>NZ_SJSK01000009.1 GCF_004331645.1 Pedobacter frigiditerrae | reverse complement strand
CCTTCCGGCGATAGCGGATTACATCTGTGCTTGGGGTTTTCTAGATCAATGGCATAAAATTTAGGCTTTACCTTATAGTTCTGATGGTATTTCAGCAGTTTATTGTAGGCAATTTTAGAGAGATCGTCAAACTTAAAATCATAGATGAACATTGAAAAACCCTTTTTGATGTGCTGGTCGATGATATGCCTGATCACAAAATAGGTCTTTCCTGCGCCCGGTGTTCCAGCAACTAAAATTCCCCTAAAAGGATTAACAATATTGATCCAACTGTCCCTCACCTTATTTTTAAGCCTATACTTTGCAGGTAGGTTAATAGAATACTCGTTTTCCAACAGGCGTTCTTCCTGCGGAAAAGTTTCATTCTCGGAATTGAAAACATCCTTACTTAAACCGTTTTTGATCAGCCTGCTCAAAAGACCTCCGCCAGTCAGGATCAGCATGTAACCAATAGCCGTAATGCCCATATACAAAACGCCAATCAGTTTTGGTGGTGCATAAAGGTAGAAACAAAGCGAACTGATAAAATAAAGCAATAGCCCTGTTAACAGGTATGCAATGATCGAATTCTTTTGTATTTTTTCATCTTTCTTCCCCTTGACTGCAACCAGCGAAACAGCCAGTAAAAGCAGAGCGAACAGCTTTGGCATGAGCACTCCTTTGAACAGTCCTGTCTTTGAGATGTTTGCTATCAAACGATCGGTAATTTCTGCCGTCCAGCCCCATTGCTTGAAAGCAATATAGCAGCACAGATAAAAATGAATGGCTAAAATGAAAATGCTGATCAGTCTGGTAAAATCAACGATCTTCCTTAGCCCTTGGATGTCTTCTCCTGTATTCATGATAAAATATTTTAATTGGTTTACATACTTAGTCCTTGTTCGTTATCCTGTGATTTGTGTTTTCTGCGTTTACGCTTCTTTTTAAGTCCAGTTCCGAGTGGTTCATTGTTTTGCTTTTCCAGTAATAGACCTAGATAATCGGTCGGTTCTGGTAGCTTGAGATAAGTGGTCGATTCCCTTTGGAGTTCATTACTCTTCTCTTTTTGGACAGGTTTTACTTGGTTGTTCGCCGCATGAAGATCCATTTTCTCTTTTAGGCTTCCTTTTACATTTGCGTTGGCATATTTAAAAGTTTCTGAAATTGGCCTATCAAAACTGAATTGTTGGTCGAACAGTTTTTCACCCGAATTTTTGAATGCCACACGGTCAAACTGGCCTAATTTTTTAGAGTGTTCCGTATTTCTGCCCCTTGATTTGTTCATAGGGCTCAGTTTGATCTTGTTGGTAATATCCTTACGGCTAACGATGACCTGAACGTGCATCTGTTCCCCTGGCTTTGCAGTTCCCCGTTTGACCTGTCCCTTCTTTACCTCTTTATCTTTATGGGAATAGTAACGGTGGTTTTCCAGTTTGCCGAACCATAAAAGGTCTGCATTGGAATTGATGTCAGTACGCTTGAAATTCTTTGCATATTCATCCATCACCTTGATCGCGTATTCTTTTAATTTCTCCCTAGCGCCATCTTCGCCATACAATTCCTTAAGGTGGCTGATTTCTTTTTGGCTTGGACTGATATTAATGAGAAAGAACTTCGAATCTTCCTTACCTAATTTTGCAATGTTGTTATCCAGTTTATTTTTGACCTCGTAGGATTGGACGGTACTACCTTTGCCATTGAACCATAACATCGGTTCTTCTGGCTTATATAATCTGTTCTCCTTATCCAGATAATGCACCAAAGCTCCACTACTAGCTTTGTTATCTCCTTTTTCGCTATCGCTAATATTGATATACATTACTTAAAGGCTAGCTATCTGTTTTCTCACGTTTTCAATCAGATCTTCCCTTTCTCTTGCTTTAAAAGAACCGAGTTCTTCACGATTTCTAATATAACCATTCAGTATCAGCAGGAAATTTGTCTTTAGTTTTTCCTTTCCCTCTATCGCTTTGACAAGCAGGTTTTCTGTTTCCTGAAGTTTGGAAATGTGTTCCTGTTGGTTTTTGAGGATGCTTTTATTCGCATTCACCACCTGTTCGTTGAAGTATTTAACGATATCCTTTTGATTAGAAATCATCTTGTCCATAGCCTCCTTCATTGGAATGAGAAGCAATTGTTCTTGTGTCTTGATGAAACTGGTGTAGACCTTATGGCTCTTAGCAAATGAACTTTTTAATAAATCGTCATTGATATCGGAAGGGTCTTTTTTGGTTCTGTAGAAGTATTCAACCATTTTAACGAACAGTTCACGTTTAGTTATTCCAAGGGACGAGGCTACTTTTGCGAACTTTATATCGAGCAATGCGGGATACTTCACTGTGTTTACATTATCCTTTTCCATGTCTGATAATTTATTTATTGCCAACATTCAGAAGGGAATTCTTTTTTTGCTGTTTGATGCCTTTCCAAAAGGCCAAAGAATTCTTGGAGAATTCTTGAAACCCTGTAGCAGTAGCGTAGGGGCTAAAAGTAAGGCTCTGCCTAACTTCCGCTTGCTCCTTTTCTTGAAGGAGAAAAGGACACTGCAAGGAGCCCGAAGCAGTGCGGCTAAACAATGGTATTGTAGATAATGGAGCTGTACTTTTCATAACCAGATTTTACGTACAGCAAATTTGGATAGTAGATATCAGCTATAATGGTTCAGTGTGGTATATACCAGAGAGATTTATTTTCGATATAAAATTGCTTCGAGATAAGTTGCAGTTTTTTTGGCGGGTTCTAATATTGTAAACCGTAGTATCTACAATATAATCCAAGTGAAATGCAATAAACATTGTAGAAAATCATCTAGGCATATCGCTAGATAACCCTTAAAGAATAAATTGCAAATTTTATCATTGTTTCAAATACAACATACTCAATGGATAGGGCAAAAATAAAACCGTTAAGTTCCTCCCAGGGAAAGGGAGAACAAAGCATTTCAAATCTGTTGGATACCATCGAAAAAGGTGATATCCCAAATGAATTGTTTATTTGCAGATTACTCGAAATGGTTATTGAAATGAACAATAAGATCGACAACCTTGGTCAAAAAATTCTTCACCTTTCCGATATCAACAAAAAGATCAATGAAATACATATCCTGCATTTTCCCAAAGAGCATTTTCAGACAGATAAAACGCTCAGGGAAAAATATCTTGCAGAAATTATCCTTGGAATCCCCAAAAAAAGAAAAACATAGAAATCAAATTTTTGGTATCACTTTGTCGCTTGGTACAAATTTTAGTAGTTCTTTCAAGTAAGTTTCGGTCTCCACCAAGCTGCCATGGCGGTTCGCAGAACAGATTTCAGCCAATGTCCAGCCTGCCCTGAATTTCTTGACGTTAGAAAAATGCTTGAAAGAATATAATGTATAGTTCTTTTTATCCAGTTTGGTGGCCCTTAGGCATTTTTGGAACCTATAATATGGTGTGTTCTCACCAACTCTCTTTTCACTGATGATGGTATCGGTTGATCCCAGCAAGTGGTAATTTTCCGGATATGAAGCAATCTTTAACAGCTTTAGTTCCTTTAAGAGGCTAGCATCAATATTAACTGGCAACGACTTCTTGTTTTTTGAAATAGACGCGGGTACGGTGATAACTTTCTGCGAAAGGTCGATATGCTTGAGTTGCAGATAGCGCAGCTCCTTGGGTCTGATACAAGTATAATATATCATCTTCACAAAAAACAGGCAATATTCATCATGCTCGCCAAGGTACTTCATAATGGTTTTGAAATCCTTTTCGGAAAAAATCTGATGAGATTCTGTCTTTATTTTCGTTCTGGTCTCGATATCGGTAACTGGATTTACCGCTACATATTTGTTAACTTTCAGATACCGAAAATAGTTATTCAATATGATCCTAGAGCTATTATAGGTGACACCGCTCCACGTCTTTTCCTTTTCCATAAAGTTTAGGAACTCGGTAATTTCATAGTCGCTGATCTCGGTTACTCTTTTATCGGCTCCATAATATTCGACAAATTGGTTAATCTTAGAAAGATACGACTGGCGTGACTTCTTCCTTGTTCCCTTTGCAATGTGATATTCTTCGAACATAGATTTAGCCTTTTCCAGAGTCAGAGAGGTAATCTCCCTTTTAAGTTTAGCATTGGCTTTATCGTCCAGTGGACTCCATCCTCCCTCAAGTGCATCATGGTAGGCCTTGCACATATTGGTGAAGTGCTTGAGTTTTTCTTTGGGATCCTTTATCCTATTGAGGTTTTTGGTTGGCCTGAACCTGACCATCTTGTCGGTTTCTGGATTGTGGAAAAAAAATTCTACATACCAATGTTGTTTGGCCTCTTCTTTAGCCCATGTGCTGCCCTTTGGAACGGTTGTGACCCGTTTTCCCTTAACTAATTTTGGAATAGTAAAAGGTATTTCTGGAGCTGCCATATAATCCAAAGATAAGAAACGTGGCTGACTTTTGGCTGAGTTAACCTCTGATAATCTACTAAAATGTTGATTATCAGAGGTGTTACGGGGTTTTGTGGAGAATATCGGATTCGAACCGATCACCTCTTCACTGCCAGCGAAGCGCTCTAGCCAAATGAGCTAATCCCCCAGTTCGGCAACAAAAGTAATTAAAAGTTGAACTTTGACAAATTTTAATAACTATTATATTTTAACAGCTATTAGAAATTATCAGATTGATTTTTAACTATTAATTAATAGGCTATTGTAAATAACTAATAATTACTATTTTAGAGGTCCTATATGCGCTCAAAATCATCCTATATTGCAAAATACGCAGTTTTAATATTGCTTTTTTTGGCGAGTAATTTTGTCAATGCACAAAATATGGGCCCAGCTCCTGCACCAAAGGATATTTCAGAGATTAAACAGATGCCCGCATCTGTAGATAAAATTGTTCAACTTATCCGCTATGCCCGCAACCCAAGAATTGTCTACAATGACGAAGTAAAGCGCTTAATTGAAGAAGCACTTCAAACAGCTCAAGAACTTAAAAACGATGAGTTAATTGTAGGGCTAATCTCTACAAAAGCATCAATAGAACTAGGCTTGGGCAATCAAGATGCAGCGATAACCTACATCAAACAAGCCGAAACTTATGCACATAAATTAAAAGATGCCCAGGCGGCAAGCCTATATGGCGATTTAGCAAGGATTCATAACAGGATAGGGAATACCGAAAAAGCGATCTTTTACTTTGACAAAGTCGAAGACCTTACCAAAGATAAACCACACCTTATTTTTCTAAGGGTAATAAACTTCAGGAATAGGACAAACTTAGACGTTAGGACCGGCAACTATGATAAAGTAAAATCAAACTATGAACTTGCAATTAGATTAGCCAAAGAAAGCAACAATCAGGCCCTATTAAGGGATACACGATTTGCTTATGCAAGTAGCTTGTTAAATGTTCGTAAGGAGGATGAGGCCTTTTCCATTTTAAAAGAACTAATACCAGATTTAGAAAATACATTAAGTGATAAAACAGGGCAGTTTTTAGAGATACTATCTAGAAACTATGAAAAAAGTGGAGATTACAAGAATGCTTTTATCTACTCAGAAAAAACGTTTAATTTACCCAATGCAACTGTTCAACAAAAAGGGAACAACATCAATAGGATGATTTTACTTTCATTCCTTCTAAAAAACTACGGCAATTTTGACACTTACTATTCTGAGCATAAGAAATATGGAATGGATCAAAACAACTTATACTCCAAAAAACAATATTTTCTAGCAGAAAGTAGGTACTTCGATGCGAGGGAGAATCTTAAACTAGCCAAAAACAATTACCTTAAAGCTTTAAGATTAACAATGGGCCAACAACTCGCCCCTACCCTAGATCTCGAAATTTTAGCTGGCCTTGCAAATGTTTATGCTCGTGAACGTAAAGTAGATTCTGCATCGTTCTATTTTAAAAAGGCAGAAAGCTTATTAAAAAAATATAACTTACCTCCCGCAGCAAGACTTATTTATGCCAACGCCATCAAAAAATTTAGTCAGTATAAGCCTATTGGTCAAGACACACTCATAAAAAATCTTGAGCAGGAAATGCATTTAAGAGATACATTGCATCAGCTGCGTTTATCAAAAATTACCGGCGAACTTGAAACGAAATATAGAGTTACTGAAAAACAAAAAGAATTAGAATTAGCCAAAAAGGCACAGCAGCTTCAAACGCTAGAAATTAAACAGCAAAAGCAAAAGAACTGGTTTGTTACTATAACTGCAGCAATTGGCATCTTTATTTTTGCAACAATAGCTTATTTAATAAACCAACGCAAAAAACAAGCAACCATTCTTCATAACGCCACACTAAATGATTTAAAAAACCAACATAGAATTGACATCATGAATACCTTAACGGATGCTCAAGAACAAGAAAAAAGGAAAATTGCCGAACGCCTGCATGATGAAGTTGGTGCCATGCTATCAATTGCCAAACTTAACATTAACACGTTAGAGGAAAATGTTTTTGCTGCAGATAGCAATGCAACCGATAAACTGCAGGTTACCAAAAATTTAATGAATGACATTAGCACAACCGTTAGAAACATCAGTCATAATTTAATGCCAATTGCCTTAGAAAAATATGGCTTTAAAAAAGCATTGTTAGATTTACTTACCTCCATAAAAACAGCCAACAGCATAAATGTCGAATATTTGATTGAAGGTTTAGAAAAAACCGAAAGATGGCCACAAAACTTTATGCTTAGCACTTACAGGATTATTCAAGAAGTATTAAACAATGCCATTAAACATGCTGAAGCAACACATTTATTTGTGCAATTAGTAGAACTAGACAACACCATTACCATTTATATTGAAGATAATGGAAAGGGAATTGAAGCCAACAAACTAAATGAAGAGGGAGCAGGGATGAAACTCTTAAAGACCAATGTTGATTACTTGTCTGGAAAACTGGAAATAAACGAAAAACCAAACGAAGGAACATTTGCACTAATAGAATTACCAATACCAAAACCAACGGAAGCATGAAAATTCAAATGATATTAGCCGACGACCATCCTGTTGTTTTAAAGGGTATAAACGCTCATTTGAGTCAAGACCAGCGCTTTCAAGTTATTGCAATGGTAAACAATGGGTTGGAGTTACTCAATTCAATGGCCCTAGATAAGGCAGATATTATTTTGCTAGACTTGAATATGCCAGGTCTTGATGGTTTAAAAGCAATAACAGCGCTTATAGAAAAACGAATAAAGGCTAAAATCATAGTGTTAACCAACTATCATTCTTTTGAACTGGTTAAAGATTGTAAATTACGTGGCGCCAGCGCTTATATTGTCAAGTCTGATGAGTTACAAAACTTAGCCAACACCATCTTAAACGTAATGGCTGGCAAGGAAGTTTTCCCAAGATTTGATGAAAAAGAAATTCCAGATGCTACCTTTTCTTACTTTGATGATTTTCTAAAAAAATACAGGCTTACAAAAAGAGAGGTAGAAATTATAAGATTGGTTTGCCAAAACTTAAGAACAAAGGATATTGCCGAGCGATTATACCTCTCTGAGTTTACCGTTCATACACATAGAAAAAATATCATGCGTAAACTAGAGTTATCAGACTCTACTGTTGCGCTTTATGAATTTGCCATAAAAGCAAATTTGATAAGTTAAAAAAGGCCTATAATTGTAAAGTAATGGCTTAATATTTGATGATTGAAATGAACAAACCGTTTTAACTTTAAAGATAAAGTAGTTTAACTTATATTTACATAATCACTATTGAACACTAAATTTTCGCACAATCAAATATGGATATTAGCAATTTGAAGATCCTAGTCGCCGAAGACAACCCTATGAACACCCTTCTCATGAAAAAGTTATTAGCCAAATGGGATATCAAACCTGATTTTGCGGCTAATGGTGCAGAAGCAGTAGATGCTGCCAAAGCTAAAGGCTACGATCTAATTTTAATGGACATATATATGCCAATAATGGATGGATATGAAGCTACTGCCATAATTAGGGCCGATGAAGATAAAGACAAAGCGCAAGTTCCAGTTATTGCTTTAACTGCATCCGTAGCCTTAGATGTAAGAAACAAAATAGCTGAAGCTGGCATTAATGATTTTATTTCCAAACCATTTAATCAAGACGAACTACGAGAAAAACTAGAAGAGATTGCATCTAGAAAATAAACAAAAAAGGCTGAATTAAATTCAGCCTTTTTTGTTTAACTATTTTTGTTATTTCTTTTCAGTAGAGAAAGAGTAAGGAAAAGCACTTTCACTTATTCCCCTGGTTTTGTTTGGCGTTGCCGACATGCCAAAATCTAAAACACCTCCTTTTTGTAAAGCCGAGTGGCTTAACCAGTTTTTATCGTAACTAGCTCCATTTACTTTTAAAGTTTGAATATATCTATTGCTTTCGCTATTTGCTGGTGCATTGATCACAACAGTTTTTCCATTCTCTAAACTTAATGTCACCTTTTTAAACAAAGGTGCACCAATTACATATTGGTCGGTGGCTGGCGTAACAGGATAAAATCCCATCGCAGAGAATACATACCAAGCAGAGGTTTGTCCATTATCTTCATCTCCACAATAACCATCTGGCGTAGCTGCATACATTCTGTTCATTGTCTCTCTTACCCAATATTGGGTTTTCCAAGGTGCACCCCCATAGTTATATAAATAAATCATGTGTTGTATTGGTTGGTTACCATGAGCATACTGACCCATGTTTGCAATTTGCATTTCACGAATTTCATGGATAACACCTCCATAGGCACTCTCATCAAAAACTGGAGGCATCGAGAAAACTGAATCTAGCTTGGTTACAAATTTTGCATTACCACCCATCAAATTTGCTAAACCTGCTACATCCTGAAACACAGACCAAGTGTAGTGCCAACTGTTCCCTTCAGTAAAATCACCTCCCCATTTAAATGGACTAAAAGGAACCGAAAATGTACCATCCGTTTTTTTACCTCTCATTAATCCATAGGCTGGATCGAATAAGTTTTTATAGTTCATGCTTCTCTTTGCGTAAATATCTATCTCACTTGCAGGCTTACCCAAGGCTTTACCAAATTGGTAAATAGCAAAATCATCATAGGCATACTCTAAAGTTCTGGCCGCGCTTTCATTCAATCTTGTGTCATTTGGCACATAGCCCAACTCATTGTAATATTTAACACCTGCCCGCCCAACAGCTGTCATAGGGCCTTCATTATTTGCACCATGCTTTAATGCTTCCCACAAAATTTCTGTATCATAACCACGCAAACCTTTTATATAAGCATCTGCAACTACAGAGGCTGAATTATTACCAATCATAATGTTGGCATAACCCGGACTACTCCATTCTGGTAACCATCCACCTTCTTTATAATCATTAATTAATCCTTCTTGCATTTCTTTGTTTATTGAAGGATAAACCAAATTCAGGAAAGGATAAAGAGCCCTAAACGTATCCCAGAAACCCGTACCCGCAAACATATAACCTGGTAAAACTTTTCCGTTATACGGGCTCCAGTGAACAATTTTATTGTTGGCATCAATTTCATACAATTTATTTGGGAAGAATAGGGTTCTATAAAATGATGAGTAAAAAGTACGAGTTTGATCAACCGTACCACCTTCTACTGCAATTCTGCTTAAAGTTTTGTTCCAAATTGCCTTTGCTTTTGCTTTAGTTACATCAAAACTATCATTAGCCAATTCTCTTTTTAGACTGATTTCAGCTTGTTCAAAACTAATGAATGAGGAAGCAACTTTTACGTTAACCTTTTCGCCATTGATAGTTTTAAAGCCTACAACCGCACCGGTATGATCGCTTGTTAATTCCAGATCTGTATTATTTAATTTATTACCAGACCAAGTTTTTGCAATTGTAAAAGCTTTATCAAAATAAATTACAAAGTAGTTTTTGAAATTAGCAGGTAATGGTCCACGAGCGTATTTAGAAGTATAGCCAATTATTTTACGTTCTTCTGGTATAATTTTAATGTATGATCCTTTATTTAATGCATCAATTACTACAAAGGAACTGTCGCTTTTAGGATAAGTAAAACGAAATTGCGCTGCTCTTTCCGTTGGTGTAATCTCAGTTGTTACGTTAGCATCTGCTAGATAAACGCTATAATAATAGGGTTTAGCAATTTCAGCTTTATGCGTAAACCAACTAGCCCGGTCATCTTCATTAAACTTCAATTTACCAGTAACTGGCATAATGGCAAATTGCCCGTAATCATTCATCCACGGAGATGGCTGGTGCGTTTGTTTAAAACCTCGAATTTTGTCTTGGTCGTATTGGTATGCCCAACCGTTACCCATTTTTCCTGTTTGCGGTGTCCAAAAATTCATTCCCCAAGGCACGGCAATAGCTGGATAAGTATTTCCGTTAGAGAGATCTGGTTTAGACTGTGTTCCCATTAGGGGATTAATCCATTCTACCGGATCTGTAATTTTACCTACAGTTTGCGCCGAAACACCAAGCCCAGCGAACATTAAAGCGGTTGTTAATAGTTTCCTAATCATTATTTTTATAGAGATTAAAGATTGTTGGTTCAGTTTTATTGTTAAATTGTTCTATTGCTTAATAACTAATATGCTACACCCCAGGGTTTGCAGCATAAGCAGCCCAAAGTTCATCAACGGTTTTACCTGTAAGGTCTTTCCATATAGTGTCTTTATAAGTATGGCTTCGCATTGCATTATCTAATTTAACTACAATACCTTTATTACCATTTATTTCTAACCAGTTTAAAAAACGGGCAGTAACACGATAAGCATTTTTATAGCTATGCTCTGGCTTAAAAGCTGGCAAAGTCCATTTTGCACCTGGATTATCTACTCCATATTTAAAACGAACATAATCTGCAATACCTTCTGTTAACCAGCCTGGCCCGCTTCCTCCGCCGTAGCTCTGAACTACATGCATTACCTCATGTGTTACCACATCAATATCCCCTGGGTTTTTCACAAACCACCATGGGTTGTAAACTATCCTACCTCCGCCTGTCGCAGCAACTGCAGTATAGGCCGTATCTACATGAAATACAACCTCCTTTGCGGTATTTTTATTAAAATCATTAGCAAGTTGTGGGTAAACTTTAAAGAAAGTTTTAACCATTCTCTTCTTTAATTCAGAATCGAGGTTTGCATAATTATTTTTAAAGATTAACGTATATCCTTTTTCTTTAAAAGTTTCGGTTTCTTGAGCTTTAGCAAAGCTGAGACCAAAAGTAAATGCTAAAATAATGGAAAGAATTTTGTTCATTGGTTGTTTAGTTTTATTTATATTTTTTCGGTTTTGTTAACTGTTAAATCCCATGAACTTGCTGCACCAATTAAAGCAGCATGCTCGTTTAGTTCTGTAATTTTAATTTCAGTATCAAGATGAAGGGCTTTCAAGTTCTCTATTAAATGAGGAGCAAATAGATTGAATGCCTGAGAAATATTACCCCCCAAAATCACAACTTCCGATTTTGTTTCTTTAATAATATCAGCTAAGAAATATCCCAATCCGCGGCCAAATTCGTTAAATACTTGCATGGCATATAAATCAGTTTTTACCACATCGGCCAACTCCTTTACACCATCTAACTCTATACCAGTTAAGCTTTTGTACTTATTTACAAACCATTTTGTAGAAAAATAATCTTCGGCTATACCATTTAAGAATTTTGAGCTCCACAGTTCAGCATCTTTTGATTGCCCATCTACAACCACAGCAGAACCCAGGCCAGTACCCAACGTTAATCCTAATGCCCTGGGGTATCCTTTAGCTGCACCACAAAAAACCTCACCTTGCATAAAAGCAGCAGCATCATTAATAAATTTAATATCAGATAACTGGACGTTTAAACGTTGAGCCAATTCTTGTTTGATATTTAACTGGTATAAAGACTTGAATTTATCTTGGTCTTTTATCAGCGAAATTCCATTTTCATAATCAAATGGGCCCGGCATTGCAATTCCAATTCTTTTTATTTCGCCTTCGCAACACTCAAAAGATTCATTAATTATTTCCGTCCAGCCTTTTAAAATGCTTTCTGCTGACCCACTTGAGTCTATATGCTTTCTTTTGATTGATTTAGGAATCAACCCTTTCTTCTCTATATCTACTATACCTGTAGTTATATGTGACCCTCCTATGTCTACCCCTAATATTAATGGTGTAAACTTCATCGTACTATTATCTTCTTTCATTAAATCCCGAGCAGCACTCATTCTAAATGGTTGTATTTTCAATAAAGGTATTGTTAAATCGATTTACCTCATAAAAAAAGGAACATTATTTATTGATTCCATTATCATTTTTACAATCTCATTTAACTTAATAAGTAACAACAATTTGTTATTAATTACAATTTCGCCTTGTTATCATTTTTTATTTCCTTGCCGCTATAGGTTAAATCAACAGCTGGATTTTTTCCATACGCTGCCCAAAGCTCAGGCAATGTTTTGTCCGTTAGTGTTATCCATGATTGCTCGTTATATTGATGTGCTCTCAATTGGGCATCTAACGTAGAGATAAGACCTGGCTTGATGTTCTTCTCTAACCAAACAAAAAAACGAGCTGTGATGCGATAACTGTTTGTATAATTTTGCTTTTCGTTATAGTTAGGCAAACTCCATTTAGAACCAATATTGTCAACCCCAAATTTATATCTTACATAATCAGCTATGCCTTCTGTTAGCCAAACAGGCCCAGCACTATAGCCGTAACCTTGTACAATGTGCATTGTTTCATGTGTTACCACATCAATATCTGTTGGGTGGGCTTTCATGTATCCTGCACTAAACAATATACGTCCTCCACTGGCTTCTGCTACAGCTTTATAAGCGGTATCTACTACAAACAGTACTTCTTTAGTAGAGTTCTTATTGTAAGTTTTTACCAATTTCGGGTATACTTTAAAATAAGTATCAATCAGGTTCTTTTTAACGTTTTGATCTAAATTTGGATCTTTGCTGATGAATACCAATTGATAGCCTTTCTTTTTGATGGTATCTGAAGAAACCCAATTCTTAGCGAACTTAACTCTTAATTCTTTTTCAAATTTCGAGCTATTCTTTAACAACCAATTGCTGTTTACAACAATCTTACCTGCTTGGGCTGTCATACTTTCTGGTAGTACATCAGAAATCTCTAATGTTACATCTCTTTTTGTTCTGTAACCATCTGCCCTTGCAAACTCGGGATAAACAACGTTAAATGCCTCAGTTATTTTTGTCTTTTGCTTATCATCAACTTTGTTTTGAGTATCTAATATAGTTAGCTTAAAACCTTGATTTCTCTGTGCAAAAGAAAATTGGACAAATACCGAAAGTAAAATGATGGTGCTAATTTTTTTAAACATTTGTGTGTATTTTAGTTGTTAGTATAAAGATGTTAACCTTCATCTTAAGTTTTTATTAATAGGTGATACCAGAAAAAGTAGATTTTGCAGTTGCTAATTGAACTGTCCAATCATTACCTTTTTCATCTTTGTCTCCAAAGGCATTTAATGCAAGTGTTTTTAAATCTGCCCCTGCTGCGCCACTCCAGAAATGTACAAACTCACCAAAATTCATTTTCCTGCTATATTCTGGATAAGTGGTAATGCCATTGTTAAAGTTTGTTTTAGGGAAGTGTTCCGCCAACAATGTAAAAAACTTATTCAGCACGGCTGATTTTCCATATCCATTATAAATAGGATAAAACCAATCTTTAAACCAATGTGTGTTAGCTCTTGGATAAGAATCTGTTCCAGTATTCATCATGGCAAACCAACGAGTTGCATCATCAGTCCGATTTAAGCCTAAATAAACATCGTATTGGTAAATTTCCATCCATTTACTATCATGCCAAATATCAAAGGCCGGAGAACCATGTACACCTTTGGATGCTCCTTCCACTATATGTCCAATTTCGTGAGTTGACAAATCGATGTCATTTCCAGTGCCAGAAGACCAGGCATTGGTTTCGTTTTTGCCACAATCGGTAACGTTTCGATAATCATGACCCGCATCCATATAAGTAGATGGGTGCCCACCTCCATATTTACCAGTATGATAGATTACATATAGTTTAGGATCTGGTCCAAATTGTCCATAGGTTTTTTTAGTATACTCCCAAGCCTCGGCCATATAAGTATTTGGCCAAGTAATAGATCTACTTACAGCATCATCATAATAAACAACTACACTTCCGTTGTAAAAAACCCGGTTAAGTAATTGAACATGTTCAAACCAATGTTCTTTCCATTGTTTAGGTGGTGCGCCAGGTGGGTCAACTACTTCTACTACTGGCGGAATAGGTTTAACAACATTCAAGTTTTGTTTTTTGGCATTACAAGAAATGATTAAAGCGGCCAAAGCCAATCCAGATGATAAAAAAATATTTTTCATAGATTTTACATTATAAGATAAGGGATAGCACCGTGTATAATTATCACACGGTGCTATATTTATAAATTTACCAACCAGTATTTTGCACAATTAAAGGTACTTTTTGCACCTCAGCATTTGGTATAGGCCACAAATAATGTTTCTTCTGAAAAACCCTGTTCTCGGTAACTACAGGCGTAAAAAATCCAGGAGCATTTTGAGTAATATTTAAACCTCTAATTTGGGTATCAGTGGTTTCTGCAATTTTCCATTCTCTTGTGTAAAAGTACCTGTCTAATTCGAAAGCCAGCTCAACCCTTCTTTCGGCACGTATAGCTTCTCTCATATTAGTTGGCAATGCAATTGCACCAGCGCCAGAACCATAAGTTGGAATACCAGCTCTACTCCTAATTCTATTTAAGTAAATCAAAATATCAGGATCAGAAGGGTTCGATTCTTGTAGTGCTTCTATATAATTTAAATAGATTTCTGCCAACCTGATAATCGAAAATACTGGTCTACCTGTAGTCCAACCAGCAACAGTTAAATGTTTTCTAGATGTATAACCAGTTTTAGTATAATCGTTATTTGCAATATTACCCTTACCAGCGTTACCGTTATTTGTAAAATCAGTAACAATGTTAGATTGTGGATTGATCCATTTACGACCAGTATATGTGATATTTGAGTAAAATCGAGGTTCACGATTTACGTACATATTATTGATGGTTCTTGCAACTCCCTGATCATTTGGATCTGGTGCTTGATAAGCAGACGTTCCCGAATTTGAGTAAGAAGGGTCATCCTGAATAGGTAAGCCATTTGCAGTAAAAAACGCATCAACCAATTGTTGCGATGGAGATAAGAATGAGCCTCCTTTATCGCCCCCCGAAGCGCCTAAATGATTAGGGGCTAGGGAATACTGATAAAATGTTACATCTCCACCTCTTCCAAAAATGATTTCACTGTTCCAACCATTTAACATCACATCTCTTGTAGCTATAAAAGCCCTATTGAATGCAGTGTTCGGCAAACCCGATGGAGTTGCCGCCACACTATATAAAGCATAACTTGAATAACTTGGATTGGTTAAAAAAGCTTTAGCAGCGGCAGCAACTTTTGCCCATTTTGAAGCGTTAGCTGTCTGACTAATCAATTGTTTGCCATCTTTATTTTTCAAGGCCGCATAATCAGTATTTCCATTGAACAACGGGCGAGCAGCAGTTAATAACGCTCTTATTTTATAAGCTTCCGCAACCGAAGCTGTCACATGTCCATAATCTTCATTTGCCTGTGGGGTAGCTGGTAAACGTGGTATTGTTGCATCCAACTCAGCTACAATATAGTCAATACACTCGTCCATTGAGTTACGTGGCTTACTGATGGCTTCAAGTGGCGCATCAGATGCGATAGGATCATTACCTAACAACACAACTGGGCCATACTGTCTTACCAAATAATAATAATAGATTGCTCTTAATGCCCTTGCTTCGTTCAAGTAACGGCTTACAAGGTCAATGCCACCAATATTACAATCTGTACACCTAGACACATTAGCCATAAAGGTACTGGCTGCCTGTATACCTCTGTAATAATTTTGCCAATGATAATTCACCTGCCCGCTTGTAGCGTCCCAAGAACCTGAATTAACATTTTCAGTAAAATTTGGCAAGGTATAATCTGCTTCATCAGAAGCTGCTGTCCATGGGCCTATATTACCAGATGCACTAGCAGAACGATCTTGGTTTTGATCTGGCAAAGTTGAATAGACGTTTGCTAGAGCTTGATCAACCGTACTTTTTCTTTGATACATTTGTTCAAATGTAAGTCTGTCATCAGGTACTTGATCTAGGAATTTCTTACAGCTGTAATTGCTAACCATTAGCAAAATCGCAACTGTATATATTGATATTTTTTTCATCTTTTAAATTTTAAAAATTAGCGGTTAAACCTAAAGAGTAGTTACTGGTTAAGGGGTATCTAGTTCCATTATTTGTTAATAATTCTGGGTCCCAAAGTTTGAACTTGCTAAACGTAAGCAAGTTATAACCCATAGCATATATCCTTAAACGTTTAACGCCTAATGATTTGATACCATTTTTAAGTGTATAACCGAAGTCTGCATTTTTTAACCTTAAAAAATTAACATCTCTTAACCACCAAGTACTTGCCTGGTAATTGTTATTGTTTGTACCACCATAAGATAAACGAGGGTAAACAGCATCTTGACGTGGATTGGCTGGAGTCCAACGGTCGGTAGCCACTGCCAACATGTTACCTAAACCTCCAGAGTTAGCGAAAGATGGAATTCCTAAAATGATGTCTGCATTGTGTTGTCCTTGGAAGAATAAACCAAAATCGAAGTTTTTAAAAGTTAGCGAGAAACCTGCACCGTAAGTAGTACTAGGAATATCACCCCTACCAATAATTTGCTGATCAAATGAATCAATTCTACCATCGCCATTTAAATCTTTGTATTTGATATCTCCAGGCATTAATGTACCAAACTGCGTAGGGCTACTGTTAATTTCTTGTTGACTTTCGAATAATTTTTCGGCAACATAACCAAAACGTGTAGATGCTAAAATATTGGTTCCTCTTTGCTCTAACCAAGGGAAAGCTTTTGGAGCCTGATCATTCTCTATTACTTTGTCTTTATTAAATGTAGCATTGGCTCTCAAATTGATTGACCAATCACCTCCTAATTTGGCGTCATAGGTTATGGTACCATCAATACCTCTATTTTCTACAATACCTAAATTACCGATAGGCGTGTTAGCCAATCCGATATAATTTGGCACTGTTCCCCTGCTAATAAATTGATTTTCTCTTCTTTCTTTAAAGAAATCTACAATTAAAGATAAATTGTTATTCAATGTTTTTAATTCGAAGCCTAGATCTTGTTTGCGAGTTTCAGCCCAAGTAACATCTACACCATAAGCCGTTACACCTAAACCGCCTGGAGAAATATTGCCATTTTGCCCAAATGTATATCCGCTTGCAGAGCCAACCTTAGTTAGATAGTAAAAACGATCTCCTTCTGCACCGGCATAACCACCACCACTACCACCACTACCTACAATACCATCAGAGTAACGGAATTTAACCATTTGGAAAGTATTCTTCAACTTTTCAAAAAACTTCTCGTTAGAAAGTAACCAGCCAATACCTATAGCAGGGAAAAATCCATAACGTTTATCCGGCGCAAAATTCTCCGACCCATTATAACCAACGTTTAATTCAAAGAAATACTTGTTATCATACGCATAAGTAGCGCGACTGGCAACACCTTGCAACCTGTATGGAAGAGATAGTGTCAAATTCCCCGCAAAAGGTGTTGTGTTATCATTTTGATTATATAATAATAATCCAGTCACTGCATGTTTACCAAATACACGATTATAGTTAATGGCTGCCTCAAAATACATTTTCTTATCGCCACCATTACCAATTGCATAATTCAAGAAATCTTGACCTTGCAAAATTAAGCCATATTTATAGCCAGATGCAGGATTACCAGGAACAATGTATGGATCGGTTGGATTTATTCTGTATAAGGTCTCTCTCTTGGTTCTCGCAATCGCATTATTGTTATTGATATCAAAAGAGAACATGGTAGTAACCGACAAACCTGGGGTTAATTCTTTTAAATCTTGTGTTAAGCGAAGATTTGAATATAATTGATTATTGTAACCAATTCTATATCCATTTCTAGTGATATCGCCATAAGGGTTACGCTGATCTGCCTGAGGACTTATACCCGGCAAGCTACCGTTTGGATATAGAATAGGGAAAGAGGTAGGGTTAATTAAAAATGCTTGGTTAAAAATATCCTGTGCACCTAAATTACTTGGGTAGTTTGACTGGGATAAGATTCCCTTGATGCCTAAATCCAACTTTGTTGTACCTGTTATATCCCAATTTAAATTGGTACTGATATTATAACGACTAAAGTTTTGCTTTACAGCAGAGTTCACCGCCTCATCAGTTTTAAACAAACCATCTTCTCCGTAATAACCTAATGATACATAGTACTTCGCATTACTTACACCGCCAGATAAATTTGCCGTAGCCGATCTATTTCTGCCAAAATCCTTATATATAGCATCGAACCAATTTACATTTGGGTATAGAATTGGATCTGTGCCTGCTGCGGTTTTTTGTATCGCATCAATTGTATAAGCAGGTGTAAAAGCGCCAGCAGCTCCACCACGAATATAATCTGAGTATTTAGCCTCATTAGCTAAATTCATATAGTCAACACCATCTATTAATTCTGGTCTTTTGGTAAATCTAGTCACACCTTCATAATAATCAACATTAATCCTTGGCGTACCTATTTTACCTTGTTTTGTATTAATTAAAATCACACCATTCGCACCTCTAATACCGTAAACAGCAGTTGCGGCGGCATCTTTTAAAACAGTGAAATTTTCAACATCATAAACACTAATGTCATTTAGGTTACGGTTTGGCACACCGTCAATAATCACAAGCGGACCTCTATCACCTGCGGTTAATGAAGATATACCACGGATAAAGATATCAGATCCAGTTGCTCCAGGTTCTCCGTTTCTTGTCACATTCACTACACCTGGAATACGTCCAGCTAGTAATTGGCTCATGCTAGAAACTGGTTGCCTAAGCTCTGCGGCATTTACAGATGACTGGGCACCAACTAAACTTTCTTTCTTTTGTGTACCGAAACCAACAATTGCTACCTCTTTTAGATCTGAGCCAACTGTTTCTTTCATTACAATTTCAATGTTTGTTTTAGTACCTACAGTAACTTCTTGGGTATCGTAACCAACATACTTTATTATCAATACAGCATTTTGGTCGGGAACAGCAATTGTAAATGCACCATTAACATCTGCTGCAACACTTGTAGAAAGTCCTTTAACTTTAATACCCGCACCAGGTAACGCGGCACCAGTAGAATCTTTAACAATGCCTCGTATTACAATATCAAATTTTAGATTTTTAATTGAATTAACCCTGTTCAGTTTAACAGGACTAGCGATAGCAGAAGAATAAAAACTGGCACATAAAGCAAGCGTTAAAGCCATTGCAATAAATCCACCATTTTTAAACCTGAGCGTATGCTTGGTTAAATATGTATCTTTTTTTGTCATAATTAGTTTATTTAAAAAATATGGTTTTTGGTTAGTTAATAAGATTGATGAATGGGAATCACATTTATCAAACAGTATAAATAGTATACTACTGTAATTCTTCCGGCACTTCTATAACTCTCCATTCTGTCAATTGAAATAAAGCATCGTTGTTATTAGCAGTAACGCTGAGGCGATAAAACTTATAGGCGACCTTGTTTTTGAAACTAAATGTTCTTGTTAATCTACGTCCCGAAAAAACCTCTCCAGTCTTAATGTCTAAATCAACCCAAGTAGCGCCATCAACAGAGCCACTAAGTTTCCAGTCTTTTGGATCTCTTCCCGGAGCATCATCACCAGATGTTAACGTATATGAAGCAACTTGCTGAGGTTGAGGAAAAGCCAATTGCATGTACAAAGTGTTTTGGTATGGATTGATGAGAAATTTGGTAGTAAAATTGTTGTCTACTACCTTAGCAGACCCTTCTCCACCAGAGGGACCAGCTGAGTTTTCTAGGTTAACTGTAAGGGCAGCTTTGTCGGTCACATCAACTTTAGCTTTCCAGGTAAACAGTTCAGTGTGTGGGTAATCTTCTTTGAGACATCCACTAAGTAAAACTATCGAGGCGCACAGCCCAACAGCTCCTTTTGCAATTTTTAAAAAAGTCATAATTAATAGTTTATATAGATTGGTTGTTTAAGCTTATTTTCTTGGCATCAGCAAGTGCATTTATTGATGAACGATTAGCCATAGACAGGGTACTGACTTTCATCGTACTCTGCTTTATCAATGGCTTTAACTTAATGAGCATAGTAAATTTTTTAATCATAGTTGTTTTAGTTTTCGGTTTACGTTTTTGTTATTTGAGGTTATAATTTTCTATATATAAAGGCTAGTTTCTATTCAAAAAATCCTAAAATACCATTGAATGGATATTTCCCCTAGATCGTCCATGACAATTTCATACAGTCTTTTGGATATTAATACAACTAAACTAAAACGATTTATCAAAAAAACCTAGTAAATTGAACTTGCTATAATTACCGGTAAAATTTACATTGACTTAGTTTGTTAATTGATGCTTCCTAACCACTTGTCCAGGAATTATCAAAAAACTAAAACGTTTTAGTAATTCAATATTAATTAAAATATTTTATGTCATTATCAAACGATTGTGTAATTTTAATGTTACAATAAAGATATTGTGTGTTTACAATATCGTGACAAGCATTTTACAATCAAAAAATTAATTGCTGCTCACACACCTAAAACCAGTATGTTCTAAACTGGTATCTGTAGAGGTTTTCATTCGTGAAGTAACACGGTAACCCTTGCAATAAGAGGCATTGCACATAAAAGATCCTCCCCTAACCACTCTTTTTGGAACAGTAGGCTCCATTGGATCATAGCTATCAGCAGGTCCTTGCGGGTTAATTTGCTTTCCTGTTGTGTAATAATCAGGTCTGTACCAATCGCTACACCACTCCCAAACATTCCCTGCCATATCATATAAGCCATAGCCATTTGGTGCAAATTTTTTAATTGGAGCAAGCCCATTAAACTTATCCCAATTTGTGTTTTTTAAAGGAAAATTTCCTTGCCAGGTATTAGCTTTTGTTTTTCCTTTTTCAATATCCTCATTTCCCCAAGGGTATAATGAATTCTTTAGACCTCCCCTACTCGCATATTCCCATTCTGCTTCTGTAGGCAGTCGCTTTCCTGCCCATTGGCAATAAGCCATTGCGTCATCCCATGAGATATGGACAACTGGATAATTATCTTTCCCTTCAGTATTACTATTGGGTCCATGGGGATGTTTCCAATCTGCTCCCTTTTTCCAAACCCACCATTGCGAAGCATCATTTAAATTCGTTATTTGTTTTGGTGCAGAAAAAACCAGGGATGCCGCAACAAAAACACTATCTGGAGGCTTGGGCGTACCAACTGGCAATTGTTTTTTCATTTCTTCCCAATCTGGTTTTCGCTCTGCCGTTGTAACATAACCCGTTGCTTTTACAAATTTGGCAAAACTAACATTTGTAACTTCAGTTATATCTATCCAAAAAGAATTTAACTTAACTGAATGTTGAGGATATTCATCTTCCCTACCTTCTTTATCGTTAGCACCCATTAAAAACTCTCCAGCTGGAATAAATACCATGTTATCATGGTTAATTCTTCCTTTTACAATTTTTGTAGTATCTAACCCAACACCAAAACGATTTGGCAAATTGCTTTCGCAAGAAGCCGAGTCTGTGTTAGCCACCTTTTTCTTTTCGTTGGTACATGAAGAGAAAAATATAAATATAATTAAAGTGAGTATTCGATTATTCACTGGCATTTGCAAATATTATTACGTTAATGTTAATTTCGCAAAATTAATTTCGCAGGAATAATAATCTGTTGATCGGGAAGTTTTGTTTTTGACGAAAGTTGATTCAAAATTAACTTGATAATCGTTTCGGCAATTTCTTCCAGTGGTTGTTGAATGGTCGAAATACTTGGAGTATGTAATTCAAAGGCTTCGTGGTCATCGTAACCTATGACAGCAAAATTCTCATCTAGCTTTTTACCCGTTTGCTTTAAGACCCTTAGCCCACTGATGGCCAAATAATTTGTAGCGAAAAGTATGGCATCGATGTCTTTATTTTTAAGTAATTGCTTGATTGCTGCAATCGTATCCACCTCAGGTTGATTAAAAGGAATTCTTAACACCAACTCTTCGTCAAAAGGCAAGGCATAATCTATTAATGCTTTTTTATATCCCTCAAAACGCTCAATAATTTGTTGCACATCTATGTTTGTGGTAACTAAAGCAATCTTCTGCTTACCCTGTTTAATAAAACTTTCTATAGCTTGGTATGAGGCCACAAAGTGATTGGCGCCTACATAATTGGTATTAAGTTCAGGCAAATTTCTATCGAAAAAAATTACTGGCTTATTTTCATTCAATAGAATTTGAATGTCTTCCTCAATCCCTTTCATTGGGGAGATGATGTAGGCATCAACTTTTCGAGATTTGAAAAGATTAATTAGCTCTTGTGCTTTTTCTACACTGTTTTCGGTACTAGAATAAATGATTTTATATCCTTTTTTATAGGCTTTATCTTCAATTAATCTGGCTATTCGAGAGAAAAAAGAGTTGGAAATATCCTCTATAATTAACCCAATGATATTAGAATTGCCAGTACGTAAACTACGAGCAATCTGATTAGGTTTATAGCCACTATCTATAATAATTTGTTGTACTTTTTTTATAACTGCATCGCTAATAGATTTCTCTTTCGCTTTGCCGTTAATAATAAAAGAAACTGTTGTTATGGATACGTTAGCTTTTAGTGCAATATCTTTTATGGAAAGCGCTTTCATATTTTGTTAATTCGTTAATGGTAAAGTTAAAAATTTAACTATCAATTTTGCTGTTCTCTCAGATGCACCTGCCATTCCCATTTTATTGCCTAATTCATTATAATCTGCAAGCATTTCATTTCTAACATCTCCCTGTAAAAGAGGGCTTAGGGTTGAAATAATTTTCTGTGCGTTACAGTCTTCCTGTATCAATTCATCTACCACTTTTCTATCCATTATTAGATTTACTAATGAGATAAATCTAATTTTGACAACCAATCGGGCAATGCCAACAGAAATTGCACCACCACGATATAATACAACTTGAGGGATTTTAAAAAGCGCTGTTTCAAGTGTCGCTGTGCCAGACGCCACTAATCCAGCGTGAGCATTGTGTAACAGATTATAAGTTTGCGAAAAAACTAATCTTACTTTTTTACTGCCTATAAACTGGTTATAATAATCTGCTGTAAAAGTTGGCGCCGCAGCAATAACAAATTGATAATCGAGGAAACTCTCAGTTACACTTAACATATCTGGTAGTAGCCTCTCAATCTCTTGTTTTCTGCTTCCGGGTAGTAAAGCAATAATTTTTTGCTCGGTTAAACCTTGACTTTCTTTAAATGCTAAGTCTGGCAAAAACTGCGCTTTTTCATCTAACAATGGATTACCCACATAGTGAACATCCATTCCCCATTTTTTATAGAAATCTACTTCAAAGGGCAAGATGCAAAACATTTGGTCAACATCTCTTTTAATTTTTAAAACACGTTTTTGATTCCATGCCCAAATTTTTGGAGAGATATAATAGCAAACTTTGATGTTGTGTTGCTTAGCAAATTCAGCGATTTTAAGGTTAAAACCAGGAAAATCTATCAATATTAAAACATCTGGCTGATGAGCTAAAATATCAGCTTTGCAAGCTTTTAAGTTTTTAAATATGGTTCTTAGATTTAAAATCACTTCTGTAAAACCCATAAAAGCCATATCGGCATAATGTTTTACCAACTCACCGCCTTCAGCTTTCATTTTATCGCCGCCAAAATACCTGAAGTTTGCATCAGCATCTTCAATCTTTAAAGCTTTCATCAAATTAGCTCCGTGCAAGTCTCCGGATGCCTCTCCGGCTACGAGATAGTATTTCATATTTATAAATGTAAGATGGAAAAGGTAAGATGGAAGATGTATAAATATAAAAACTGAATGTTTTGTTCACAAACATTTGCCACCCTAAATCTTACATTTTCCATAATTTATAAGACTTTATAAAAGAAAAAGGCAAATGCCCACAAAAAGGTAATACTGATAATACCTCTTGCAACATTATCTTTATTTTGCTTAAAAAAGTAATTCATCAAAAATGCATTTAAGGCAATGCAGCCAATCAACAATAAATCTGCTTTTTTTAACACAACAACTTTTTGCATTAAAAACCAAACCAAAGCACCAGGAAAAAGTGGTACAACAGCGCCAATACCAACACCACTCCACACTGTGTTTTTTATTGCTTTAATTTTTTCCATCATTATTAACCTAAACCATTACCATCAGGCCCAGCAGTTTTATGAATGGTGGTTTTTGAACTATCAGCCTTGCCAAAATCCCATCCATTTAAAATAGGAATAGCGTGATGAGCGGTTAAATCGAACTGAACCGGAACAACCGAAACGTAACCGTGATCTAAGGCCCAAACATCGGTATCTTCACCTTTATCATAATTTTCAAAAACTCCTGTTAGCCAATAATAAGGTCGTTTATAAGGGTCTATTCGTTCATCAAACTCTTCTGCCCATTTTGCATTTGCTTGTCGGCAAATTTTTATTCCTTTTAAATCAGCACCTTTTGGGAAGTTTACATTCAATAATGTCGCCTCTGGCAAACCATTAGCAAGAACCTGTAATGCAATTATTTTAATGAACTTTTTACAATGACTAAAATCTGCATCTTGGGCAAAATCATCTAAAGAAAAACCTATTGAAGGTATTTTTTCTATGGCACCTTCTACTGCTGCAGACATGGTTCCAGAATAAATCACATTGATAGAGTTATTTAAACCATGATTAATTCCAGATACGCATAAATCTGGTTTTTTACCTTTAAAAACTTTGTTAACAGCCAATTTAACACAATCCACTGGTGTACCAGAGCATTTGTACATCTCCACACCTGGGTATAATTCAACTTTATCAAAACGCAAAGGTTTACCAATGGTGATGGCGTGTCCCATTCCAGATTGTGGCCCATCAGGAGCAACAACCACTACCCTTCCTATTTCTTGCATTACTTCAATTAAATTCTTAATTCCTAGTGCAGTTATTCCATCATCATTAACAACTAAAATTGTTGGTTTTTTGGCATCCTTATTCATTTGGTAAAAATAATAAGAATTAACCGCAAAAGAAGCAAAGAGCGCAAAGAAGAAATATCAATATAGACCTCAAACATTAAAAAATGAAAAAAAATTAAATATTTGAAAAACGGCCCCTAATACTAAAATCAAAATTAAATGGCTTACAAATCCATCAACTTTGCGCTTTTGTGTCTTGATGGCTATTTCAAAGATATTTTCGCTCATTTTTTAGGAAACTGTTCGCTATCCACTTATATTTGAGATAACTTATTATTAAAAAACTATCTTAAGCAAATATATCGCTCGATAGCCTCGTCAATCTAAAACATATAGAATCAATGAAACTAAAACTTTTACTATTTGTCTGTTTATTTATAACAGGCACCAACTTAATGGCGCAATCCGCATACCAGTGGAAAACTGCAACTGCTGGAGGTTACACCTATAAATATGTAACAAACGATCCATCAAAAACACGTTTTTACACTTTAAAAAATGGATTAACAGTTATTCTTTCTCCGAATACGAAAGAACCAAACATCCAGTTTCGCATGAGCGTAAGAGCAGGCAGTAATACTGATCCAAAAAATGCCACTGGTTTAGCACATTATTTAGAACATCTTTTATTTAAGGGAACCGATAAATTTGGAACAGCAAATTGGGCAAAAGAAAAACCACTTTTAGATAAAATAGATGCGCTTTATGAAAAGTACAATAAAACTACCGATCCAGCTCAGCGTAAAGAAATTTATAAAGAAATAGATAAAACTTCTGGCGAAGCATCAAATTTCTCAATTGCTAATGAGTATGATAAAATGATTGCCGGAATTGGTGGTAATTCGTCTAATGCCCACACTTGGTATGAAGAAACTGTTTACAACGAAGATTTTCCATCTAACTCAGTTGATAAATTTTTAGCATTACAAGGAGAGCGTTTCCGGAAACCTATTTTCCGTATTTTCCATACAGAACTAGAAGCAGTTTACGAAGAGAAGAATCGTGGTTTAGATAGCGATCCAAATAAATTGGATGAAGCCATGATGGAATTGTTATTTCCTACACATAACTATGGTCAACAGACAACCATTGGAACAATTGAACATTTAAAAAACCCATCATTGGTTGAAATAAGGAATTATTACAACAAATATTATGTACCCAATAATATGGCTGCAATTTTCACTGGAGATTTTAATCCAGATGAAATGATTAAAAAGATTGAAAAAACATTTAGTTACATGGTTGCTAAACCAGTTACACTTTACAACCCTGCTCCAGAAAAACCATTGACTAAAATACAACAAGTTGATGTGTATGGTCCAGCTGCAGAAATGGTAGAAATTTATTACCGTGGATACCCAGAAAATTCTTCGCAAAGTGTCATGCTTAATATAATCGAAAAGATTTTATTAAACGGGAAAGCTGGCTTAATTGATATTAACCTAAACAAGCAACAAAAAACGCTAAGAGCTGGAGCGAACTACCAGCAAATGAAAGACTATGGTGTATTTAGCTTAAGTACCCAACCAAGGACCGGACAAACTTTAGAAGATGCATCGAAATTATTATTAGAGCAAATTGATTTATTGAAAAAGGGTGAATTTGACGAAGGTCTTTTAAAAGCAATTGTTGCAAACAGAAAATTAAGTTTCTTACAAGCTTTTGATAGCAATAATAATAGAGCAGAAAGCCTTTCTACAAGTTTCGTGTTAAATAGAGGAACAAAATGGGATAAAGACTTAAGCGAAGTTGATGCGTCTTCAAAAATTACCAAAGCTCAATTAGTTGCCTTTGCAAATACATTTTTCAAAGACAATTATATAATAGGTTTTAAACATAAAGGCGTAGACAAAAACACCATTAAGGTAGAAAAACCTGCCATTACACCAATTAATGCCAATGGAAATTTAACTTCTCCATTTGTAAAGAGCATTATTGACGCACCAGTAAAACCTATTGCCCCTAAATTTTTAGATTACAAAAAAGACATCGTTTTTGGCAAAGTTGGCTTAGCTGAGGTATTAACTACAAAAAATGACGAGAACTCTATTTTCAGAATGAGTTATAGGGTAAATATTGGCGCAAACAATTACAAATTATTAGCATATGCATCAACATACTTAACATTCTTAGGCACTGATAAATATAGTGCAGAAGAATTAAGTAAAGCATTTTACGACATAGCTTGTAGTTATAGCGTAAGTGTTGGCGCTGAAGTTACCACAATCAGTATTAGCGGCTTACAAGAAAACTTTGATAAAGCAGTTAGCTTGGTTGAGCATGTTTTAGCTAATGCCAAAGCTGATGAAAAAGCATTAGAAAACTTAAAAGGAACCATCTTAAAAAGCCGTGAGAACAATAAATTAAATAAAGGACAAATTATGAATGGCTTAACTTCTTATGCTCAGTATGGAAGTGTTAATCCATTTAATAATGTGTTAACTAATGATGAGGTAAAAAATATCAAATCTGCAGATTTAATTTCTCTAATACATAACTTAACCAACTACCAGCATGTAGTTACTTATTACGGACCTAAAGATTTAGCAAGCTTTAGCGCAGACCTAAAAAAGGTACATTTAATGCCAAAAGAATTTACTCCAGCAGCACCAGCAAAAGTTTACACTTACACTACTCAAACTGCCAACCAAGTCTATTTTGCAAATTATGAAATGGTTCAGTCTGAGATTAGATGGTTAAGAAATACTGGCTTATACAATAAAACAGATGCTGCAAACATCGAAGTATTCAATAGTTATTTTGGTGGAGGAATGGGTTCAATTGTATTCCAAACCATTAGAGAATCTAAAGCTTTGGCTTATTCTACATTTGCGCAATACGTTTCTCCAGATAAGGCAGACAAACAATACAGCATGATTGCTTATGTGGGTAGCCAAGCAGATAAAATGACAGATGCAGTTAATGGAATGAACGAACTATTGAATGTTTTACCACAAAGTGATAAGTCATTTGACAATGCGAAATCTAATGTTGTAAACAACATAGAAACAACCCGTATAACTAAGGATGGTGTTTTCTTTCAATATTTTGCAGATAAAAAATTAGGTTACGATTATGATTCTAGAATTGATTTATATAAAGAATTAAAACCGATTAATTTTGCAAGCATTAAAGATTTTCACACTCAAAAAGTAGCTAACAAACCATATACTTATCTAATTGTAGCTTCAGATAAAAAAGTAAAACAAGAAGATATGCAGAAGTTTGGCACTGTAACAACTTTAACTCTAGAGCAATTATTCGGATATTAAGTTAAAGATTAAAGAACAAAGGTAAACGACAATTGTCAATTCAGCGGCTTTCGAAAACGGAGGCCGCTTTTTTTGTAAAGCAATGTTGGTGCAAAATGGGCCAGTTTAGTCCTGCTATTTGCTTTACTTCTCTGATAAAGAATCGGGATCATACTCACTACCATTAGTTTATTTAATTTAAGCTTGTGCATAAAACCCCTACCAAACCAATAGCATTTCTAAAATTAAAGAATTAAGACTTAGCGACTTGATAATTCAACTTCAACAATTAACTTTATCAAATGCGCTTAATCCTCTTCCTATCTCTTCTTTGCTTAGGCTTTAGACCTGTTTTTGCACAAGATTCTATTGAGCAAAAGATGGACTGGTTAGCAAAAACAAAATCCGCTAGTAATTTTTTTGTTCATTTTGACAAAAATGTTTACACCAATAACGAGATTGTTTATTTCACAGGCTACCTAATAAAAGAAGGAAAGAGGAAGGTAAACAATCACCAGTTGATGTCGGTGTGCCTCATTAGAGATTTAGATAGCACTATTATAATTCAAGATAAGTTTGTAATGGGCAAAGGTTTGTCTTTTGGCAGTATTACTTTGCCAGACTCTATTCTTACAGGTAATTATCATTTTATTGCCTACACCGACCAAGTAATAAATGGCACACCAAGCGCCATCTTTAACCAACCAATTACCATTAAAACTAATATAGACCCAGCGTTTAAAGCCTCATTAAAAGTTTTAGATGACACAAATGAAATCAGCAAGAATCATCAGGTTTTACTAGCAGTAACCACTAAAGACAATCGGTTTTTACCAAAACCTATTCAAATAAATTATAAATACGGTAATTTATCTAAGAAGACAAAAACAGATCCATCTGGTCAATTACTCATTAGTTTACCCGAACAATCTAATTTAACTGACCCAAGCTTATACGTTAAACTAAAAAATGATAAAGACAGCAGCTACCTAAATTTGACACTACCCTTAAAGCAGAATAAGGCTTCTGTAAAATTTTATCCAGAAGGTGGGAATCTAGTATTAGGCTTATCATCAAATATAGGTTGGGAAGTTAAAGATCAGCAAAAAATGCCAGTAGCGGTTAAAGCTTTTTTATATGAAAATAACGAAGTGATAGATACCGTCGAAACAAGTAGTTATGGCATTGGTAAATTTCTATTACTGCCAAAAAGAGAATCAATTTATAGCATCAAGCTAATTCATTCTGGTCTGGCAGACAGTATTTATTATTTGCCAAAGGCGATAGAAAAGGGTTTTGTGCTTAATTTAAAAAGTGCAATCGTTAAAGACACCTTGTCTCTATCTATTAAAAGCACTGGAACAAAAAATCTAAATTTCCTCCTACACAACTTTCGACAAATCTTTTCAAGCATCCCATTTGATATGGAAACAAATAGAAGGATGATAAAAATACCACTTGATGAAGTACCTAAGGGACTGATGACACTTACTATTCTAGACAGTTTAAACAGGCCACTTGCCGAACGAATGTTTTTTGCCCATTACAGCAATGAGGAAAAAATAATTACGAGTACAGACAAGCAAATATATAATCAACGCGAAAAAGTAAACCTAAAACTGAAATTAAATTCAGATACCATAAGTATAGTTTCTATAGCTTGCATTCAAGATAATAGGTTAGAGACAAAAAAGATTAATGACATAGAAAGTTATACTTATTTAACAAGTGAATTAAATGCTTTACCAGTTGTTTTAAAAGGAACGCCCTATAAGGATGTTAATTATTTAGAACAAGTTTTATTGGTAAAAGGCTGGAGGAAATATACTTGGCAGGATTTACAAGCCACAACAGCAAATGACACTATTTACAAAAAAGATAGTTTACAAATGTTGGGTTCTATAACAAAGTCTAAAAAAGAGCTTATAAAACCCGTTACCATTGGTGCATTTGGAGACAATAAGATAAGATTAATAAACACCTCTGATAAAGGCAAATTTAATTTTAATGTAGACGACCTTATTTTAGAGCAAGGCAAAAAAAGCCTTCTTTTTATTAATGACAAGAATAAGTTTGATTATAAGTTTCAAATCAACGACCAATTTTTAAAAATGGATGAAAAACTAAGCAGGTCGCTAGTTTTTGACAACCCTGTGCTTCCATCTACAATTGTTAATAATGCAGAGCTAGTATTAAAAGGGAATGAAAAAGCAATTAGATTAAAAGAAGTAGTGATAAAGGGTAGAAAAGATAATGGAATAGGTTACAGAGGTGCATCAGGCAGTAATGCTTGTGGAGATTATGTATGTCGCTATAATATTTTAAACTGTCGAAACCATCCAGGAGACCCAGAAAATACCCAGCCAGTTGCCGGCAGGTCATATATGACAAATGGCATTTCAATGATTTACCAAGAATGTAGGGCTGGTTTAGGTGTAGATGAAAATTTCCTAAAATTTAATGGCATTCATCAACCCAAGGAATTTTACTTTAGTGATTATAAAGACCCGCAAGAGCCTGCTTTTTTCTCTACCATCTATTGGAATTATGGAATGGTATTAAGCAATAAAAAAGAAACAGAACTTAGTTTTTACACAAGTGATATTACTGGAAAATTTAGAATTATTGTACAAGGCGTTACCAATAAAGATGTTATTTACGACGAACATTTCCTAGAGGTAAAAACCAATAAATAAGAAAATTAAGCTTAAAAACAATATCTTTAATGATGCGCTTCTTACTTATTTTTTTTCTTTTTTGCGTACACTTTAAATCTATTACTGCACAAGAAAATTTTGCTAATAAAATGGAATGGCTAGCTAAAGCGAAACCAACAAGCAACCTATTTGTACACTTCGACAAAAACATATACGCCAATAAAGAAACAGCCTATTTTACAGGCTATTTAATTAAAGAAGCAAAAGTTGCCATCGCCAACCATAGTATCATGGCAGTTGCACTGATAAGAAACATAGACAGTACCGTAGTGTTAGAAGATAAGTTTTTAATGGAAAACGGTTTCTCTTTTGGAAACATCAATATTCCAGATTCTATTTTAACTGGAAGCTACCATTTTCTAGTCTATACCGATAAACTGATCAATGGTTTGCCCGAAGCAGTATTTCATCAATCCATTACCATAAAAACAAACATAGATCCTGCTTTTAAAGCGAGTATAAAAATTGCTACCGAGAACCAGCACGAAAGTAAAAATCAAAGAGTACTGATCTCGGTTACCTCTAAAGACAATCGTTTTTTGCCCAAGCTCACCAATATTATTTATCGCTATGGCAACCTAACAAAAAAAGCCAAAACAGATGCATCGGGTCAATTTTTAATGACTTTACCTTTGCAGGGAAACCTAATCGACCCTAATGTTTATGTAAAACTTAAATACGAGAAGGATAGCAGTTTCATAAGTTTGGCCATACCTCAACCAAAAAGCAAAGCTGATGTGAAATTTTACCCCGAGGGCGGAAATTTAATAAGTGGTTTGCCATGTATAATTGGCTGGGAGGTAAAAGATCAACAAAAAATGCCGATTGCCTTAAACGCTTACTTATATAAAAACAACCTAGTTATAGACACCATAGAAACCTCTACTTATGGCATGGGTAAGTTTAGGCTGATACCAGAACCTGGCGTAAATTACTCGGTTAAATTAATACATTCTAACCTTATAGATAGCAGTTATGCATTGCCAAAGGCGATAGACAAAGGTTTAACAATTAACATCCAAAACGCTCTGGTTATCGACACGTTGAATATTTATGTTAGAAACAATGGAATAAGCAAATTAAACATCCTTATTCATAATTTTAAAGAAGAGTTTTTAAACATCCCATTTGATATGGAAGGCAGAATTAAGCTTTTAAAAATTCCACTTACAGATGTACCAAAAGGCTTAACCACTTTAACCATTTTAGATAGTTTAAATAGACCTTTAGCCGAAAGGATGTTTTTTGCTCATCATGACATGAAAGAGAAACTTGACATAGAACCGGATAAAAACATTTATAGCCAAAGGGAAAAAGTATCCATAAAATTAAAGCTTATGGATATTGATGAAAATGCAGTGGTTTCTATAGCTTGCGTGCAGGCTAACAGGATGGAGTTAAAAAAAACCAATGACATTGAAAGTTATGTTTACCTAAAAAATGAGTTAGTAGATTTGCCTGTAAACGGAACTGGGTCTATCTATAAAGACAAGATTTACCTAGAGCAAATTTTATTAATAAAGGGTTGGAGGAGATATACTTGGCAAGACTTACTATCGGTAAAGTTAACTGATACTACTCTTACTATGGATAGCTTAAAAATTAGTGGCTTTATTACAAGAAACGATAATAAAAAACTCCCAAAACCACTTACTGTTGGGCTTTATGGCAATAGGAGAACAACATCAGTAGCTACAAATGAAGAAGGCTTATTTAAGCTCAACAATGTTGATATAATTGTAGAAGAAGGTGAAAAAATGTATGCGTTTTTAACTGCTGAAGCGATGTTAATACATACAATTAAAATAAATGATCCTTATACAGCATTGAGTAAAACACTGGTTAAGGTTTTACCAAACAATGAAGCCATTTTGCCCTTAACTTTAATAAACAATAGTGAAATGGTACTTAATGCAAAAGAAAAACCTATTCGGCTTAAAGAAGTAGTAATTAACACCAAAAAGAATGAAAAACCCAACGCTTGGAATGCCAATAAATGCGGAGACTACGTATGCTTTAACAAAATTTTAAATTGTAGAAATCATGGTGGTGATGGAAGAAATACTGCACCAATTGTTGGCAAAACCTATTTTACTAATTATGGCCCAAACTTACATAGATTGTAACGACAAGAATTTAAATGGTTTTTATACCATAAACAGCATCCATACCGAAAAAGAATTTTATATAAGTGACTATAAAGACCCGGTAGAGCCTGCATTTTTCTCTACCATTTACTGGAATTACGGTCTTGTTTTTAATGGAGAAAAAGAAGCAGAAATTAGTTTTTACACCAGCGATATTACTGGAAAATTCAGGATTGTTGTACAGGGAATTACCAATAAAGATGTAGTTTACGGAGAACATTTTTTTGAGGTAAAAGCAAATTAAACATAAATTAACAAGGAAAGAATTTCGCTTATAGAAAACTTTGCGCCACAAACAAATTCATCAGCAGCGCCATAATAAATGGTCAGCTCATCACCTTTAACAATATGGCCGTTTGTAAAAACAACTTGCCCAAAAAAGCCTTCCAATTCATACATTTCTTGCGGTTGCATAATAGGCTCATCTGTTTGTGCAATAACTAAACTGGGATCATTTAAATCCATCAAAAATGCACCTAGACAATATTGATGATTGGCATTGGCGCCGTGGTAGATTGCTAACCAACCCTTTTCGGTTTTAATTGGTGCTGCACCTGCGCCGACTCTTTTACTATCCCATTTAAGCTGACGCGTTTTAATTATACATTTATGTTTGCCCCAATGTATGCCGTCAGTTGATTGAGCTATCCAAATATAATTACCACCTAAATCTACACTACTTGGCCTATGCAGTGCATAAAATTTACCATTAACTTTTTCTTCAAAAATGGCACAATCCTTATTGTGAGGAGGAAAAACCATTCCATGTTTCTGAAAGCTTTTCCAATCTTTTGTTGTTCGCAAACCAACACCAACGCCATGACTGGAAACTGCTGTGAAAGTTAAGTAGTAAGTATCATCAATTAAAGAAATACGGCAATCTTCAACTCCAAAAGTTTCATCTTCTCCCTCTCCCTGTAATAAAGGATATCCTTCTGGCTCATAAAAATTAATGCCATCATCACTACAAACCAATCTTAAATGAGAAAGTGTGGTTAGGTAATCAATGCCCTTATAAGTAATAATCCTAGGATCTTTTGCTATTAAATCGGGATCGTCTATTTCAATTGTTCTAACCTCTATTCCCCCCTCTTTTAAAATAGGGAAGGAAATTATTCCAGGCTTCTGCATCGGTCTTTCTGCCACCCTAATTAACAGCCAAATTTTATCTTGAAAAGTAAATACACCAGGATTAAGCAAACAAGCAATTTCCAAACCTTCCCTGCTTGGCTTTAAGGCTAAAGGAGAAAGTAGTGGGTTTTGCGCAAAACGATTAGCGATATCAATATTCATAACTCGTTTAAATAAAAAAGCGACCGCCAATAGCAGTCGCTTCATTTTTTATAATGCTTCATTAAAGTGAATTAATCCATTTTACTAACTCATCCCTTCCTTTGCCAGTTTTCTGCTGAAGTTTCCCTAATAACTCATCATCTTTACCTTCTTCATGTGTTAAATCATCGTCCGTTAAATCTGCATAAGCTTGCTTAACTTTCCCTTTGATTTCATTCCATTTACCTTTTAATTCTAACTTATCCATAGCTATGTTTTTTGTTTTACAATGGTTGATTGTATGAACAACAGCTAACAAAAGTTATTGTTTTGCAAGCTTGCAACCTTTTTTAAATCTTGTTCGTCTTTAAACAAAACACTTATTCAATATGACAAAAAAAATCTCCTACCTACTTATTTTATCTACTTGTTTAATAGCTAGTTCTTGCACAATGATGGTTAAAGGCCTAGTAAAACTGGTCGTAAAAGATTACAACGACTACACCAATACCAACGTTTCTAACGTACAGATGTTAGAAAGAAAAGGCAACAGTCAATCATTTAGCAAATTATTTAGCGGAAAAACAGTTTACCTATATGTATGGGAAAACAAAGGCAATAGACCCGATGCGCATCAAAAAGAGTATAGAGAACTAAAAGAACGCTTTGCCAAATACCCAGATGTGGTGTTTGCCAATTTGTACATCGGCTCAGATACGGTTGCTAATTCTTATAAATTAGGTGATGATGGAGCTTCATTGGGCTTCCTTAAAATACTGGAAATAAACAATAGCGCTGCACCCTTTATTATTGGAAAAGACGGTTCCATTTTAGCCTACAAAGGACCAAAGCCCACTGATAAAATTTTAGTAGATTATGTGCTTTTTCAAGCTAGAAATGGAGAAGATGGTACCAAATCTGCTAAGCGATTGATTAGAGGGGTTAGCAGAGAGCAAAGGTTTAAATCTATAGAACTTAAGGATTGGTACACCAAGCATTTCAATAAAGAACCAGAAGGCAAACTTTCTTTCTCAGTATCCTCCACAAAATAACAAAAACCGTTTCCTTAACTAACCGAAAGGCATTAAAGGTTTAACAAGCTATTTAAATTACAATAGATATAAATCCTACCCAAATTTGAATTTACTTGCAATTAACTATTAGTAAAAAGAGCTTGTCTACTAATGCAAACAAGCTCTTTTATTTTTGAAACCTTTTTGTGCCTCTCTATTATTTTTTTTCTGAAGCTCGTTCAATAATTTCTTGTACTACATTCGGATCTAGCAAAGTCGAAATATCTCCCAAATTAGAGATATCTCCTTCAGCTATTTTGCGTAAAATGCGGCGCATAATTTTACCCGATCTGGTTTTTGGCAATCCAGAAACAAATAAAACTTTATCTGGCTTTGCAATTGCACCAATTACACGAGTAACGGTTTGTAAAATATCCTTTTTAGTTAACTCCACATCGCCATGCATAGCAGGAAAGATTACAAAGGCATAAATACCTTGTCCTTTTACATCATGAGGATAGCCTACAACTGCACTTTCTACTACGCCCGCATGCATATTAATGGCGTTTTCTACTTCGGCCGTGCCAATTCTATGTCCAGAAACATTTAACACATCATCTACACGGCCAGTAATCCTATAATAGCCGTCTTCGTCACGCAAGCAACCGTCACCTGTGAAATAAAGGTTCTCATAAGTTGAAAAATAAGTTAGTTTGCACCTCTCATGATCACCGTAGGTTGTACGCAGCATACCGGGCCAAGGGAATTTAATACATAAATTTCCGTTAACACCATTTCCTTCAATCTCATTTCCATTTTCATCCACCAAAATTGGCTGAATCCCAGGTAATGGCAAAGTTGCAAAACTTGGTTTAGTTGGTGTAACCGTCGCAATTGGCGAAATCATAATGCCACCAGTTTCTGTTTGCCACCATGTATCAACAATTGGCGCTTTTTGATGCCCTATTTTCTCATCAAACCAATGCCAAGCTTCTTCATTTATAGGCTCGCCCACAGATCCTAAAACACGGATAGAACTTAAATCTTTTCCTACTAAGGGCTCATCTCCAAAGCCCATTAACGAACGAATAGCAGTTGGAGCCGTATATAATGTATTTACTTTATGTTTTTCTACAATATCCCAAAACCTTGATGGAGTTGGGAATGTTGGAATTCCTTCGAATATTAATGATGTTGCTCCTTGAGATAACGGACCATAAACGATATAAGAGTGTCCAGTTATCCAACCAATATCAGCTGTACAAAAGTATACTTCACCAGGTTGATAGTTAAACACATTTGAGAAAGTATAACCAGCATAAACCATGTACCCTCCACAAGTATGCACCACGCCTTTTGGCTTTCCAGTAGAACCTGAAGTATATAAAATGAACAATAAATCCTCAGCATCCATTTCCTCAGCTTCACAAACATTATTAACATGCTTCACTTCGTCTTCCCACCAAACATCTCTTCCTTTAAGCATAGATACAGGTGTGCGCACATGAGTTAACACAATACATTTTTCAACCGTCGAGCAACCTATTAAAGCATCATCAATTACATCCTTTAATGGAATTTGTTTGTTACCACGATAAGCACCATCCGCAGTAATTACCAACTTACAAGCAGCATCATTAATTCTATCAGCAATAGATTTTGCAGAAAAGCCACCAAAAACAACTGAATGTACAGCACCAATTCTTGCACAAGCTAAAACCGCTATTGCCAACTCAGGCACCATTGGCATATAAATACAAATACGATCGCCTTTTTGAGCTCCATTTCTTTTTAAAACATTCGCAAAGCGACAAACTTGCTCATGCAACATTTTATAGGTAAGTGTTACGCTATCATCCTCAGGACTATTTGGCTCCCATATTATTGCTGGTTTATCACCATCAGTTAATAAATGCCTATCTAAACAATTTTCGGTTATATTTAACTTGGCGCCTTCAAACCATTTAATATTTGGTTCAGTAAAGTTCCAAGAAAGAACATTGTCCCATTTCTTTTTCCATACAAAATTTTCAGCTATGCTGCCCCAAAATTGTTCAGGCTCATTTACACTCTGTTGGTATACTTCTTGATATTGTTCAAAGGATGTTATTTGCATTTTTTGGCTTGAATAAATTTTTTATTTAGAAGTTGGCTAATTTAAAAAATTATAATTGATTAAGGTTTTCAAATTGCATCAAATATTCATTGTTTCTAGAATATTTAATATAATATACTAAAACATCTTTCAAACGTTATATTTGCTTATTCTAATAATTAAAAGAATCTAATGAGAATTTTCCTTTTTTTTTCTATCGCCTTATTTACTTTTTCATTAACGTCAACTGCAAAAAATGTTAATAGACATACTTATCATCAATCTGACACCTTAAAAAAAGGCAAAAACTATTTTCTTTTTTCAAAAAGTGAAAACATTCAAAGCGTAAATTTCAATAAAACTAAAAAAGCAAAAGAAAACATTGTGTATTTCCGATTTGGGTTTCCTACGCCAATTCCAAGTTCAAATGGAATACAAGGAAATATACTGCAAAGTAATAGAAAATATACAGAAGATGGTTCTGTACCCATTTTTGACAAGATCGACATTTTAACAGGAAAATATACGGATATTAAAATGAGCAAAGACACCAATGTAAGAAACTTATTCAAGCTAACAGATATAGAGTTTCCGCTCCGCCTTAAACTTCATAGTGGCAAGGAACACATAGATTTAGAGTTAACTGAAGCAGGCGAATGGAATATTGGAATAGAATTAAAAAATAATTAGCAATCACTCTTGATGTTTACAAAAATAATTCTGATATTTGCACACTCTTAAAAAAATTAAGTAGCAAAATAATCAACATAATAATAAAGTCATGTCAAGAGTTTGTGATTTAACCGGAAAAATGGCGATGTCGGGATTTAATGTTTCTCACTCGAACGTTAAAACGAAACGTAAATTTTATCCTAACCTTCAACTTCAGAAATTTTATATTCCTGAGGATAATACTTGGATTACACTAAAAGTGTCAACTTCAGCTATTAAAACCATTAATAAAATTGGTATTTCTGAGGCTCTTAACCGCTTCATGAAAAAAGGATATTTGTAAATAACATTTTGTCGATTAATCGGCATAAAAAAATAATAAAATGGCAAAAAAAGGTAACAGAGTACAAGTTATTCTAGAATGTACAGAACATAAAACTAGCGGTATGCCAGGTATGTCTAGATACATTTCTACAAAAAACCGTAAAAACACTACTGAGCGTTTAGAATTGAAAAAATTCAATCCAGTATTGAAAAAAGTAACCGTACATAAAGAAATTAAATAAGGTTAAAGATTTAAGGATAGAAAGTTTAATTCTATCAATCTATCGCTAATCATTTAAAATTATAAAGACATGGCTAAGAAAGTAGTTGCAACCCTAAAAACGGGTACAGGAAAAGAATATTCAAAAGTTATCACAATGAATAAATCACCAAAAACTGGTGCTTATTCTTTTAAAGAAATCATTGTACATAACGATCACGTTAAAGATGCGATTGCTGGTATCAGCAAGTAATAGCTAATTCACGTATAGCATAAAAGCCGTTCCGTATTTAACGGAAGGGCTTTTTTATTTTATTATCATTCTATGGGTTTATTCGATTTTTTTAAGAAAAAAGAAACTGCTCCTGAAGCTCAAGAAGCTTTAGATAAAGGTTTAGAAAAAACTAAAGAAGGTTTTTTAAGTAAAATCACAAAAGCTGTTGCTGGTAAATCTACAGTTGATGATGATGTATTAGATAACCTTGAAGAAGTATTAGTAACTTCTGATGTCGGCGTTACCACTACGTTAAAAATCATAGATCGCATACAGGCTCGTGTTGCAAAAGATAAATATTTATCTACTTCTGAGTTAAATCATCTACTACGTGATGAAATTCAGCTTTTACTGGCTGAAAACAATAGTAATGATTTTAGAAACTTCGAATACGGAGATCATAAACCTTATGTGATCATGGTAGTTGGGGTTAATGGAGTGGGAAAAACAACTACCATTGGTAAACTTGCTCATAAACTTAAAGGAGAAGGTTTGAATGTTGTGCTTGGCGCAGCTGATACTTTTAGAGCTGCTGCTGTAGAGCAAATTAAACTTTGGGGTGAACGTGTTGGCGTTAGGGTTGTTGCACAAGCAATGGGTTCAGACCCAGCATCTGTTGCTTTTGACACTTTACAGTCTGCAGTTGCCAATAAAGAAGATGTCGTGATTATTGATACTGCTGGTCGTTTACATAATAAAATTGGCCTGATGAATGAACTAGGGAAGATTAAAAGTGTAATGCAAAAGGTAATTCCAAATGCACCTCACGAAATTTTGTTAGTGTTAGATGGCTCAACTGGTCAAAATGCATTTGAGCAGTGCAAGCAATTTACCGAAGCTACTGACGTGAACGCACTTGCCATTACAAAATTAGATGGTACCGCTAAAGGTGGTGTTGTAATTGGTATTTCTGATCAATTTAAAATTCCCGTAAAATATATTGGTGTTGGCGAAAAAGTGGACGATTTGCAATTGTTCGATAAAAAAGATTTCGTCAATTCTTTATTCAATTAATATGATTACTAAAAATAAGCTTGTTAAACCGGTTACTAAACCTAAAATCAATGTAATAACTTTAGGTTGCTCAAAAAACACTTATGATTCTGAAGTGTTAATGGGTCAGTTACGTGGTAATAATTTATTGGTTGAACATGAATCCAATAAAATGGGAAAAGATGATATTGTAGTCATTAATACTTGTGGATTTATCGATAATGCCAAACAAGAATCTATTGATACCATACTACAATACAGTCAATTAAAAGATGATGGTAAAATTGGAAAGGTAATTGTTACAGGATGCTTATCTGAGCGATATAAACCAGAGCTTGAATCAGAAATTACTAACGTTGATGCTTTTTTTGGCACGAACGATTTAGAAAACATATTGCATAGTTTAGGTGCAAACTATAAACATGAATTAATCGGAGAACGTTTATTAACTACTCCATCTCACTTCGCTTATTTTAAAATTGCAGAAGGATGTAATCGTCCTTGTTCATTTTGCGCCATCCCATTAATGCGTGGTAAACACGTTTCAAGAGACATGAACGAGTTGGTTAATGAAGCGAAAATTTTAGCAGCTAATGGGACAAAAGAATTAATTCTAATTGCCCAAGACCTTACTTATTATGGTTTAGATATATATGGCAAACGTAATTTAGATGAATTACTACGCCGTTTATCAGATGTAAAAGGAATTGAATGGATTAGATTACAATATGCTTATCCATCTGGTTTCCCGATGGAAATTTTAGATGCAATGAACGAACGAGAAAACATTTGCAAGTATCTAGATATGCCTTTACAACACATTACCGATAACATGTTAAAATCTATGCGTCGTGGTATTACGAAGCAAAAAACCATAGATATTGTAAATGAAATCAGAGCAAAAGTTCCAAACATCGCCATGCGTACCACTTTAATTTGTGGTTACCCTGGAGAAACAGAGCAAGATTTCGAAGAAATGTACAATTGGGTTGAGGAGACTCGCTTTGACCGTTTAGGCTGCTTTACTTATTCTCACGAAGAAAAAACTCACGCACATCAATTAATTGATGATGTTCCTGAAGATATTAAACAAGCTCGTGTAGATGCTATAATGGAATTACAACAAGGTATTTCATTCGATATCAATCAAGAGAAAGTTGGAAAAACCTATAAAGTTTTAATCGACAGAAAAGAGGGCGATTTCTTTATTGGACGTACCGAATTTGATTCTCCTGAGGTTGACAATGAAGTTTTGATTGATGCAAATTCTGGTTATGCAGCTAATGGAAGTTTTGTAAATGTGAAGATAGACCGTGCAGAAGATTTCGACCTGTATGGACAAATTGTAAAATAAATCTCACGCCTAAAAATGTTTAGTAAATTAAGTTAATTTCGTATAACATGAAGGCAAAATACATCTCTTACCAAGACACACATTCGTTCTCTAAACTTGTTTTAGATTATGTAAATGACGAGGAATTCCTAAAACCTTTTTACAGTTTTCGTCCCGATATGGAAGGCTTAAAAAGAGCTGTTGATGCACGAAATTTTAAGGGTGATAGGGCTGAGTTAGTTGAGGTATTAAACCAACAGTATCAAAATGTAAAGACTAATAAGTCAGTAAATCATAACATTAATTTGCTGGCAGATGAAAATACTTTTACCATTACAACTGGGCACCAGCTTAATTTATTTACAGGTCCTTTATACTTCATCTACAAAATTGTAACCACTATAAATTTAGCACTTGAGTTAAAAATTGCTTATCCTGAAAAGAATTTTATCCCAATTTATTGGATGGCTACTGAAGACCATGATTTTGAGGAAATTAACCATGTTAGCGTTGATGAAAAAAACATAAGTTGGATACAGCAAACTAACGGTGCAACTGGCAGATTAAGCACAAAAACAGTTGAAGCAGCTGTTATGGCTTATAAAGCTTATCTAGGCATTAGTAAAAATGGAAAAAAATTAGCGAAACTAGTTGAACAGGCCTATTTGGAAAACGACAATCTAGCAGATGCCACTAGGGTGTTAGTAAATAGCTTATTTGAAAGATATGGTTTAGTAATTATAAACGCCGATGACACTAAATTAAAAAAACAGTTTAGTGCCATCATCAAACAAGATATTACAGAGCAAAACAGTGCGCATCTAACTGAAAAAACTAGCGAAACTCTAGAGCAAAATGGTTACAAAACCCAAGTAAACGGAAGAAATATCAATTTCTTTTACTTGATAGATAATCTCCGTGAAAGAATAATTGAAAAAAATAATCTCTTTACGGTAAATCATACAGACATCAGTTTTACTAAAGAAGAATTACTGAAGGAAATTGAAACTCATCCAGAAAGATTTAGTCCGAATGTAATCATGAGACCTTTATACCAAGAAGTGATCTTACCCAATATCGCCTACATTGGTGGTGGTGCGGAGGTTTCTTATTGGATGCAATTAAAAGCAAATTTCGATTTCTACAAAGTTGATTTCCCTGTGCTTTTACTCCGTAATTCAGCATTGCTGGTTGATAAAAGAAGTGCTCAAAACTTAAATAAATTAGGCTTTAAACTAGAAGATGCTTTTTTACCTACCGAAGAACTAAAAAATATATGGATTAAGAAAAACAGCGAATCTGTTTTAAGTTTAGCTGATGAAATTAGGGCCGTACAGGGAATCTTTGATCAAATAAAACTAAATGCTTTTAAGATTGATAAAACTTTAGAAAAAGCGACTGATTCTGCTAAAACTAAAACCAACCATTTGTTAGGTAATCTTGAGAAAAAACTTTTTAAAGCAGAAAAAAGGAAGCATGGAGTTTCTCTTAAACAAATAGAAAACGTAAAAGCAAGACTTTTTCCAAGTGGAACATTACAAGAAAGAGTAGTAAACCTTGCGCCAATGTATGTTAATTATGGCGAAGATTTTCTTTCTTCATTAATAGAAAACTTTCAACCTTTGGGTGGCGATTTTACTTTGTTGTTGCCATAGAAAGTCGGAAAAGTCCGAGAGACCGAAAGCTAGAAAACATTATCTCAATACGCAATATTCATTTCCCAATACTATAAAATGAACTTTATCACTTTTACCGAGGACAAACTTAGAACTTTTACCTACGCAGTTTTTAAAAAAATGGGGTGTTCTGATGAACACGCAGCATTAGCTACAGATGTTTTAATAAAATCTGATTTAAGGGGTATTGATTCTCATGGCGTGGCTCGTTTAAGTGGCTATGTTCGTTTGTGGGAAAAGAAAAGGATTAATGCTACACCTAACATTAAAGTAGTTTATGAAACACCTACAACGGCAACTGTTGATGGTGATGCTGGCTTAGGATTAGTTGTTGCTCCTTTTGCAATGAAAATTGCCATTGAAAAGGCAGAGAAATATGGTAGTGGTTGGGTTTCTGTAAAAAACTCTAATCATTTCGGCATTGCAGGATACCACGCATTAATGGCGGTAGAAAAAGATATGATTGGCATTAGCATGACCAATGCTAGTCCGTTGGTTGCCCCTACTTATGCCAATGAACGTTTATTGGGCACCAACCCAATGTGTTATGCGTTCCCTGCGGGGAAATATCCACCTGTTATTGTAGATATGGCTACCGCAGCTGCTGCAAACGGCAAATTAGAAATAGCACAAAGAGCTAATAAGGAGATTCCTGATGGCTGGGTACAAGATAAGGACGGAAAGAATTCCATCAATCCAAATGAATTAAAAAGTGGTGGTTCTCTATTGCCTTTGGGTAGCGACAAAGAGCATGGCAGCCACAAGGGTTATGGATTAAGTGCAACTGTGGATATTTTATCAGGCGTGCTTTCTGGCGCCAATTATGGCCCTTGGGTTCCGCCTTTTGTTGCATTTTTGGAGCCATCAGCAAATCCAGTAGGCGAAGGATTAGGCCATTTTTTAGGAGCAATGCGTGTAGATGGTTTTCGCCCTGCAGAAGATTTTAAAAATCATTTGGATAATTGGATTGAGCGTTTTAAAAGTGCCAAAACAATAGACCCTGATAAAAAGGTCATTATTCCAGGAGAACCTGAGCATAATTTTGAACGAGGAAGAAAAATAACAGGCATCCCAATCATCGATGTTGTAGTTAAAGACTTAAATGAATTAGCTGAAAAGCTAGGGATTGAGGGATTGAATCCTTAATAAACTTTGTCATTCCGAGTTTACGAGGAATCTCTAATGTAAATCTCTTGAGATCCTTCGCTTCGCCCTGAATGACAAATTTCTCGATTATTCCAAATTAATTGGCCTATTCTTAGGATATTTTACTTGATATTTTAAAGCTAACTTCTTTTGCTCATTAGGCTGTAAAACCATTTGCCAAGTTAATTTTCCGTTGGTTTCATCATACCTAGCTTTTGAAATTTCTTGCCTATCAACGGTAATATCACTATTAGTAGAAATCGGCAACTGGTCTTCAATAATTAAATTAATGGCTTGAGACTTTCTATTCTTGATATCAATTATAAAACTTCTGCTATCTTTCTGAGAAGAGCCTATAAACTGTTTTTCATTAAAATCTTTTTGCTTCTCTCTTTTGATGATTACATTTTTATCTGTCCCTAGCGATAAAGTTAACGTATCTGAAGAATTCTGAACATCTAACAATGTCTTGCCTAAATAAGTGCCTTCAAAGAAAATGTTAGCTTCTCCACTGATTAAATTAGCTTCGCTAAATCCATTAATTTTAGCCGTTAAAAAAGCTTCCTCACTTAGTTTAGGTGCTGCAAAATATTCGTAATCTGCCTTAAAGTCATAATCACCTATCTCAACAGCAAACTGTTTTCCATCGCTTAAAATAGTATATGGGTTTTTGATGTCAAACACAACATTTGTCTGTTTTTCAACTGCGTTAACTTCTACGGCATGGGTTTCCTTTTTTGCTTTTGATACTGAACCTGTTATATATGATTTATCTGAACTACCATAACCTACAACCACAACTTCATCTAATGATTTACTATCTGGCTCTAAATTGATATTTAGATAATTTGAATTAGCTTGAATTTCTTTAGTAACATAGCCTATATAAGAGGCAACTAAAGTAATTGCACCCACAGGAAGTTGAATGGTATAATTTCCATTTACATCTGTTGAAGTACCCACAGAAGTGTTTTTAACACGAATTGAAACCCCTGGAACAGCCAATCCATCATCACCAAAAACTTTACCTTTGATTATTCTTACACTCGATGTTGAGATATTGTTAGTTGAATAACCATCCCTAATATATCCCAAGTTATATGTACCTAAGCTAGGTTTTGTGCTATTAGTTGTAGGGTTACCTGATGACAATGCCAACCTCACATTTTTCCAATCTTCACCAGAGCTCTGTGATACATTTGCCTTGTATACTAACTCAATCGGGCTAGAAACATCCTTTGCCCTGATATCATAAGTTGGATACCAGCCAGCATTATTAACCATATAGGTTAAGGAAAATTTTCCCTTTGTAACTAGTTTAGATGAGACTTTTACAATCACATCATTTGAATTTTTTAAGGATTTACCATTCAATTCATTTAACTGATTGTTGTATTTATTTAAATCTGTTTGAAGTTTGGCTATTGCCCTAGTAATTTCTATTTGTTTGTTTTTTGCCTCAGACAATCTCTGTTTCTGAAAGTCAAGTGCCTGTTTTAACTTCACCAAATCGTAGTTTACATTTGGCCCCATTACAATCTGGTTCTTAACTAACATTTCTTCTTCAGCCTTGTAAACCTCACTCTCATTTCTTAAAAGCAATATTTTTTCATTTAAATCTGCAATAGTATTGATGTAATTTGCCTTCTCTTCAGAGTTTTTCTTCTCTAATAAAAAATTCTTTTGTTGGGTTACAGATAGAATGGTAAAATTACCTTCGCCCTTAGCTTGTATGCTTTGTACATCTATTGCAGATGAAAGTCCAGCAAAAATAAATTGACTTACTCCCTGAGGAACATCGAACGTTTCTGTTTGCCTGTATACTTGCGCACCACTTATGAATACGGTTACATTCGTGATTTTAGAAATAGCTGAGATTTGATTTTCTTGAGCAGTAGCTAAGAAATTAGATAGAATTAAGATGGTGAAAAGGAATAGGTTTCTCATAAGCGTCATTTATATTATGGTTTATAATAGGTAGATGACAACTGACAAGAAATTGCATGAAATTATTTTAACAAAAAAGCCACGATAAATTATCGTGGCTTTTTAATTCTTTTTATGAGATTGGCTTCACTAAGCTCTTTGGGGTTCTTCGCAAGCTCAGAATGGCAAATAAATAAAATTAGTTTATGCCTTTAAATAGTCTACTCCATCTAATTTTACTGAACCAAGAACCATTGCTGTCAAAGCTCATCCAAATAAATAAAGCTTTACCAACAATATGATCTTCTGGCACAAAGCCCCAATAACGAGAATCTAATGAGTTATGACGATTATCTCCCATCATCCAATAATAATTCATTTTAAAAGTATAAGATGTGGCAATTTTATCGTTGATGTACCAATAATTACCCTTTTTCTCTACCTTGTTACCTTCATAAGTTCTTATCGCCCTATAATACAATGGCATTGTAATGCTATCAATTTGAACAGTCCATCCTTTAGCTGGGATTTTAATTGGCCCAAAATTATCTCTATTCCAAGGCCTTTTTGGGTCATGAGGAAATATTCCACCCATTTCTTTTTCATCAGTTTTCGCAGCCACCATCACAGCAGATTTTACGAAATCCAATTTTTTAAGTTCGGTTATCATTTCCGCTGATGCATTACCTAGGTAAGTATCTTCAGTCTCCTTAATCATCTCTCCTGTTACAAAGCCCAAATCTTCTAGCGGTTTTGTTTCTATCTCTGTTTTCGTAAACTGAATGCGGTATGGCATCATTCCAGTATTTTTTAAAGGTTCATCTTTACCATTTACATTAACGATACCATTCTTCATACTTACCACATCACCAGCAATACCAATACAACGTTTGATGTAATTCTCACGTTTATCTACAGGCCTGCTTGTAATTGTATAATCTGAATTTGTTTTTTGCCAACCAAATGCCCTTACATTATCGTAATAATTTGGGTTTTGGTTTTCCAACATTACTGTATCTCCTTCTGGGAAATTAAAAACTACCACGTCATTATTTTTAATGTCTTGTAAACCTGGTAACCTTCTGTATTTCCATTGTACGCCATCCCAATAAGCTTTTGTGGTAGCAGTAAAGGGCAAAGTATGATGCGAAAAAGGAAATGCTACTGGTGTCATCGGAATACGAGCACCATAATTTACTTTACTTACAAACAAGAAGTCGCCAACTAATAGCGACTTTTCCATTGAACCAGAAGGAATCGTATAAGCTTCAATAAAGAAAACCCTTATAATTGTTGCCGCAACAACGGCAAAAATAATGGCGTCTGTCCATTCTCTAGTTTTACTCTTTTTCTTTTTTGGCTCTGCATTTTTATTTTTCTGCCAGAATTTGTAGTTCATATTTTGTTCAGTTTAACTGATTGTCTTAATATTATTGTTAGGCTTTCAGCTTTAGTCCTTCTACTTTATTTAAAATTAAAAACATCGGCAATGTTATAAAAGCCTTGTTTGTTTTGTAACCATTCTGCAGCTATAACCGCTCCTAATGCAAACCCTGCCCTATTATGCGCAGTGTGTTTTATTTCTATATCATCAACTTCAGAACTATATACCACTGTATGAGTACCTGGTACATTTTCAATTCTGTGAGATTCAATTAATAATTGGTCATTTTTAATTACATCTGGAATTGGAGTTCCTACTACTTCGTTTAACCACTCAGATTTTCTATCCAGTTCCTCTATAATCTCTTCAGCAATTGTCATCGCTGTTCCACTTGGCGCATCCAACTTTTGTGTATGATGAATTTCCTCCACCTGCACTTCATAAGCTGGGTAATTATTCATCAGCTTTGCTAATACTTTATTTAAATGGAAAAACAAATTAACGCCAACGCTAAAGTTAGAACCATAAAGTAAAGTATTGTTACTGCTTAAACAATCATTTTTAATTTCTTGCAATTTACCATACCAACCAGTTGTACCAACCACAACGGGCAAATTAGCTTCAAAACATTTATAAATATTATCTACCGCAGCATCTGGCGCACTAAAGTCTATAGCAACATCTGCCTTTTTTAAGTTTGCTAAGGTAAAATCTTCTACGTTATCGATGTTTATTTTAAGTACAACTTCATGGCCTCTTTCTAAAGCAAAACGCTCTATAATTTGACCCATTTTGCCATAACCCAATAATGCTATCTTCATAATTTTATGGTGAGTTTTAATGCTGGCGCTGGAGAATAGCCATACATTGTAGTGTTATTAATTGTAGATGGTGAGATTTTAAAAGTCAATGTATCATCAACATTAAAATATTTTAACCGGGCAGTAACATAGGCGTCAAGTACGTTTAGCCCATATAAGCCCACTAAAGATATTAAAACAACTTGACTGTTACGCTTATAAATGTTTTTGGCAATTGTTAATGCTTCTGTATTGGTATACTGAGATAAATTCCCACCAGGCATTGGAGTGTTATTATGTAAGCTCCTGTATTGCAACTCTCCTAAAAACCTTTTGTATTCCTGTCTGTTATCAATATAAGACATGACTAACATTGTACCACCAGCGTAAATGGCACCAATTTTACCCATTAAGTATATTTTTTGACCAATTCTTTTCCCTTGAACAGCCCCACTCTTCACGTCATTAACTACTAAACCGTAGTTATACATTTGCCCTAGTCCAGGGAAAATTAATGAACGACGAACCGCCTTTTTACCTGCAATTCGACCAAGGTTTACGTATTCTGGAGATTTTAAGGTGTCTACCCTATCTTTGGCTGTATCTGCTGGCTTTTTAATTACAGGATTTTGCGCCTTTACCGTAGCAAAAGTTAAAAGAAATGTAACTAAAAGCAATAAGAATCGCATTACCAATCTAAAAGTTCAAGGATTCTATTAAGGTCATCGTTAGAAACGAATGGAATTTCAATAGCTCCTTTACCATTGTCGTTTACCTTTAATTTTACTTTAGTGGCAAATTTAGAAGCCAAATCTTTTTGTAATTTTTGGTACTCAAATGAAACGCCCACAGGATTAGCCTTAGGTTTTACTTGCACATGGTGAATGCTACGAACCAATTCCTCTACCTTACGAACAGATAAGCCTTTATCTATGATTTCTTGATGGATAAACAATTGTTTTGCCTCTTCTTCTACGCTGATTAAAGCACGAGCGTGACCCATAGAAATTTTTCCATCTCTAATGGATGCCTGAATAACTGGAGGTAATTTTAATAAACGAAGGTAATTGCTTACAGTAGTACGATTTTTACCAACACGCTCACCCAATTGCTCTGGTTTAAGGCTACATTCATCAATCATCATCTGAAAGCTCAATGCAACTTCAATAGCATTTAAATTTTCACGTTGAATATTCTCAATCAACGCCATTTCTAGCATTTGCTGATTATCCGCTGTGCGAATATAGGCTGGAATTTGAGTTAAACCCGCAAGTTTTGAGGCTCTTAATCTACGCTCACCAGAAATAAGTTGATATTTAGTTCCGTTTTTTCTAACGGTGATAGGCTGAATTAAACCTTGAACTTTTATAGATTCCGAAAGTTCATTTAAAGCAACTTGATCAAACTCTGTACGGGGCTGATAAGGATTGGTTTCTATATCATTGATACTAACTTCACTTATGCTGCCTATTTGGGCGGTTTGTTCTAGAGAATCGTTACCATTTTTTGGAGCATGAACTGAGTCATTATCATCCAAAAGCGCACTTAATCCTTTTCCTAAACCTGTTTTTCGCTGAAAAGATGTCATCTAAAAAATTTATATTGTTGCAGTAGTTACATCTTGTTCTTCGGTTACTAAACCATTTTTACGAACAATTTCTCTAGCTAAGTTTAAATAGTTAATAGCACCTTTACAGTTTGCATCATGCATAATTACAGATACACCATAACTTGGTGCTTCGCTTAAACGTGTGTTACGTTGAATGATGGTATCGAAAACCAAATCTTGGAAATGTGTTTTCACCTCTTCTACCACTTGATTAGATAAACGCAATCTCACATCATACATTGTCAACAAAATACCTTCAATCTCTAACTCAGGATTTAAACGACTTTGAACAATTTTAATTGTGTTTAACAATTTACCTAAACCTTCTAAAGCGAAATATTCGCACTGAACTGGGATAATTACAGAATCCGCGGCTGTTAATGAGTTAATGGTAATTAAACCTAAGGATGGGGAACAATCAATAATGATAAAATCATATTGGTCTTTGACTTTCTCCAAAACAGCCTTCATTTTATACTCACGACTGGTCAGGTTAATCATTTCAATTTCAGCACCAACTAAATCAATATGAGCTGGTAATAGGTCTAGGTTTGGGGTCTCGGTTTTAACAATCGCATCTAGCGGATCAACATCATTGATGATACACTCGTAAATACTATTCTTGATATTTCTTGGGTCGAAACCAATACCCGATGTAGAGTTTGCTTGTGGATCCGCATCCACTAAAAGTGTTTTATATTCTAAAACCGCTAAGCTGGCTGCTAAATTTATCGACGAAGTTGTTTTACCTACACCGCCTTTTTGGTTTGCTAAAGCAATAATTTTACTCATCTATCTTTTTAAAAAATCGTCAAAACTAAGTGTGACTTTATTTTACAATATTAATGTTCAGAAAATGCTATTTTTGCATCAAAACAAGCACATTTAACAATTAGCTAAGATACAAACTAAAACCTAATTTAAGTATTAAAGGCATAAGTGTTTTGCACATCTTATCAACATTTTTTAGCATGATTACCATAATAGCAGGCACTAATAGACCAAATAGCAACACACTAAAAGTTGCCAAATTTTATCAGAACCAACTGGCAGAAAAGGGATTGAAAACTGAATTATTAGACTTACAAGACTTGCCTGAAACTTTAATCGGCACCGATCTTTATGGCAAAAGAAGTGAAGCCTTTTCAAAAATTCAAGATTTGGTTACCAAAACCGAAAAATTCCTTTTCGTAATTCCCGAATACAACGGTAGTTTCCCAGGTGTGCTTAAAACATTTATAGACGCCTGTTCTTTTCCAGAAAGTTTTTACGATAAAAAAGCCTGCTTAGTGGGTATTTCTTCTGGCAAATATGGCAATATTCGTGGCATTGAACACTTCAATGGCGTTTGCGCTTACTTACATTTAAACGTAATGCCTTTGCGTTTGCACATTTCTGACATAAAAACAGAGTTGAATGAAAATGCGCAATTAACCAAAGAAGATACTTTGAAATTTGTGAACCAACAGATGGATAAGTTTGCAGTTTATTAGATTTGAGAAGTGAGATTTGAGACAAAGTGCAACACCACATCTTCCATCTTACATTTTACTTCTTACATTTAAGAACTGAAGTTTATCCAATTCTTTCCTTCGTTTCCAAACACAAAAAAACCTGGATGTAGCATTTCTGCAATGTCTTCTAAATCGGTTACTTGGTCGGCAGCAAGTTTTGCTATAACATGGCTGTCATCTAAAATATAAACGTGATTGTAAGTAACCGCCGGCCATTGAGGCGAAATCGCATCAACTACCTTCCCTAACAAATCTCCAATTCCTGATTGGTATTCTGCATAAATAACAACCTTAGCATCAAGTGCAACAGGCACTAATTCTCCACCAGCCAATTCTATTAAATGGTTCAAGCCAGCGTGGATTTCGTTAGCTGCATTTAAACAAATTACAGGCACTTTCTCCATGAACTTAATTTTATGCGTAACAATATCTACACGCTCGTGTAATTCTTCGCGTAAAATTTCATCATTTTCACTATTTATAAGCTCATTTAAAAAAGACATCTGAATTTATTTATTAATTTGTACAAAAATAGTATTCCTAAACTGATGCGTAGAATTATAAGCGATATATTTTGGATTCTTTGCCTACTAACTATCGTTTCCTGCAAAGGAGGAGATGACAGTGCTGGCAAAAAAGTATTCAATATTAACCTAGACCAAAATGTAACTTCGTTAGACCCAGCTTTTGCTCGTAACCAAAATGCCATTTGGATGATCAATCAAATTTTTAATGGCTTGGTACAGGTAGATAACGCATTAAATCCTATTCCTTGCATTGCTAAAACCTGGCAAATGTCTAATGACGGCTTAACCTACACCTTCAATTTAAGGGATGACGTTTATTTTCAAGACGACCCCTTATTTAAAGCAGGCAAAGGGAGAAAAGTTGTTGCAGCAGATTTTGCTTATAGTTTTTATCGTTTAATCGACCCAAAGGTTGCCTCGTCTGGAGGATGGATTTTTAGTGATAAGGTGAAGGATGCTAATGGCTTTAAAGCTTTGAATGACAGCACTTTTCAAATTACTTTATTAAAACCTTTCCCTGCTTTTATGCAGTTGCTAACCGCCCAATACTGTTCAGTTGTACCAAAAGAAGTAGTAGAACATTATGGTAAAGATTTTCGTAATCACCCAGTTGGAACTGGCCCATTTAAGTTTAAATACTGGAAGGAAGATGAGATTTTAGTACTGCTTAAAAATGAAAACTATTGGGAAAAAGATGGCCAGGTTCGCTTACCCTATTTAGACGCCGTTAAAGTTACTTTCATAACAGATAAACAAAGTGCCTTCATGAATTTCATTAAAAAGGAATTAGACTTTTTCAACAGTGTTGATGGCAGTTACAGAGATGACATTTTAACCAAAAGTGGCAAAATGACCAGCAAATATAAAGGTGAGTTTCAACTGATAAAAGGGCCTTACTTATGCACAGAGTATGTAGGCATTTTGGTTGATACTTCCAAAACCATTGTTCAAAACTCTCCATTAAGATTTAAAAAAGTTAGACAAGCTATTAATTACGGGATCGACAAGCCCAAGTTGATTAAATATTTGAGAAATAGCGTTGGCGTACCTGCAACAGCTGGTTTTATACCCAAAGGGATGCCTGGTTTTGATAGTGCAAGAGTTAAAGGTTATGACTATAACCCTGTTATGGCTGCGAAGCTATTGGCCGAAGCTGGTTATCCAAATGGGAAAGGAATGCCTGAGGTTACTTTGAGCACCTCAACCACTTATAAAGATTTGATTGAATTTATTCAGGGAGAATTAAGCAATTTAGGCATAAAAGCCAAAGTAGATGTGAGCCCAAGTGCAAGTTTACGCGATATGATGGCTAAAAATGAAGTTAACTTCTTTAGAGGTTCATGGATTGCCGATTATCCTGATGGCGAAAATTATCTATCTGTTTTCTATTCTAAAAACAGGGTTCCATTCGGGCCAAATTACACTGGTTATTTTAATGATGAATTTGACAAGCTCTTTGAACAAAGCTACTTTGAAAGCGACGCCAAAAAACGTTATGAGCTTTATTATAAAATGGATAATATGGTCATGGAAAATGCATCTGTAGTTCCTATTTTGTACGACCAATCTGTAGTGATGTTGCAAAATAACATTAGTGGGTATCCGATAAACCCGTTAAGCTTAATGATTTTGAAAAGAGTGAAGAAGAAATAGAGGGATTGTTAGATTGCTTATTGTTCAATTGTTTATCAGCTACTTGCAAACATAACGTTCTAAAGAGCATATTCACACCTTTCCCTAAACCTGACATAAACGAAAATCCTTTTTTGTCATCCTGAGCTTGTCGAAGGACAAAAAAGATTGCAGCGTTGGCTCCAAGGGAGTCCCTTTGGGACAGGGCTACAGTCCCCTATGAAATACTGACTTTGTTTTTCTAAAAATTAATAATACTGCAAAGAAAACAGACTATTTTTTCTTGCTACAAACCCCTCGCTTTTATTTCCTTTTTCATTTCTTTTAAAGAATTAAAATTGATAATCACAATTGGCAGTAACGCAATAGGAACCGCACTCAATGCGCTAAATCCTTTTTTAAAAGCTAAGAATATATTTACAACGAATAACAAAAATATAGCGCCAGCAAGCATTGATGTTATTGTTTTTAATGTTTTTTCATTTTTAAGCAACTCCTCATTGCTTAGTTCTGACAGGCCCTTTTTACTCATTTTTGAACATTCTGTTATTGGTTAATTCGATATTTTTTATTGCTCCAATTGGAGCAATTTTAATGGTTTTACTCCCTTTAGAAACATAAAAATAATACACTGTGTTTGTATTGATAAGGCTTATTTGTTCCGTTCCACCATTACTATAATTTAGCGTGTAGTCATATTTTAACTTACCTTCTCTTATCCTTTTTGCTGCCATAAACCCTTCGGCAGTCCCATAACCCAAATAAACTGACAACAGGCCAACAGCAAGAAATTTAATTGAAATAAAGGCATAGTATTTTTTGATTTCAACCTCTGGTAAATCGAGTTTGGTCTGCTTTAATTCGAATATTTTTCTTATCCATTTTTTATGGTCGTTTTTATATAAAATAGATGGCAAATAGTAACAGATTACAAATATGGAGATAGTGGCTATAAATGTGATGGGATGAGTAGTGAGTGTAGCAATTGGACTAATTAAAATGTCCATTAGGGTAGAATACTTTAAAATATTAATGCCCAATTGATAAAAAATTACGCTTTCTTTCAATATGCCCATAACCACTAAAAAAAGATAGCCAAAAGGTATTAGTTTTTGTAAGTCTTCTGAAAATTTCATTTGCAATAATGGGATTTAGGCTAGGCTTATTATAGATTTTTACGACAGCCCAATATAGCACAAATGCTCAAATTGTAAAACCTTTGAGCATTTGAATGATGATATATTTTGAACTATGCAGTTTTGAAACGCTGACTTTGTTATCTAAACCTGACATTAGCGCCTGCCTGCAGGAAAGGGAGGGAAATACTTTTTTGAAACCTATAAGGTTTCTAAAATCTTATAGGTTTGATATAAAAAGATTGCAGCGTTGGCTCCAAGGGAGCCCCTTTGGGACATATCTGCAATTTGTGATGAAATGCTGATCTTGTTTTTCTAACAAACTTATGAATAAGATTGCTTCGGCCTGTGAAAAACAGATCCTCGCAATGATGATTTACTATTATAAAAAAAGCCTTCCCAATAAATTGGGAAGGCTTAATATCTATGTGTGTGTTGTATTATTTTCCTTGACCCATTCCACCGCCTTGACCACCTTGTTGGTTTTGGTCTTGTTTGATATCGTCGTTTTTGATTTTCTTTTTCTCAGTAAATTTCAACTTACCGAATTTGTAGCTAAAGTTTAATCCAAATGAACGTAATGGATAATAAATATTTTGGCTTTGATAGTTGTTATCCCCCTGTGTTACAGTTTCGATATGTAAATCACGTTTAAATGGATTTAAAACATTTAATCCAATAGTACCTTGTTTTTTGAAGATGTCTTTTTTAACAGCACCACCATAAAAGAACATAGGTTCTGTTTTACTTTGGTAGGTATAACGTGGTGAGTTAACCACACCGAAAAACTCTAAATTCCAACCCCCTTTAAATGAATTTGCAGAACGCATGAAGAAGTTATAGTTCAAAAACGTTCCCTCGTTCATTCCCTTAAAGTCTGGTCTACTATTAATTTCATAAGTATTTAAGGCAATGTTACTCATCAATGTCCATTTTGGAACCGGATTGTAAGAAGCAAATAAGTTAAAACCAAAACTTTGTGTTGTACCAACGTTTTCAAAAGTTGATAGAATTTTACCAGACACATCGTTTTTATTAACCGTTTCGATGATATTTTTAGTATTGCGATAGAATAAAGATGCATTAATGATTGAACCTTTTATATAGGTTGAATAACCAAACTCCATGTTATCACTTAACTCTGGCTTTAAGCCTGGATTTCCCTGAAATACACTGAACTGATTAGCTTCATTACGGAAAGGATTTAAATAAGCTAAACTTGGGCGTTGAACCCTACGGTTATAGGCTAATTTTAAAGTCGTTTTTCCGTTAATGGTTTGAGATAAAATAGCACTTGGAAAGACGTTGAAATAATCATTTTTACTATTAGAGAAATTGATAGCTGTATACTCTCCCCTAACACCACCTTTAAATTGGATTTTTTTAGTCAAGTTAAAAGCGATTGTACTATAAGCAGCACCTACATTTTGGTCGTAATCAAAATCTTGATTAGTTCCAGCACCATATTGACTTTGGATATTTCTAAAAATTGCTTTACCACCTGCTTCGAAAGTTACCGTTTTACTAAAAGGATAAACATAATCTGTTTGAGCAGTGTATTCTTTGTTTTCGCCAACGTTATTACTTGCTATATAACTAATTGGTGTACCTGCAGAAGTTTGATAATCGTTGGTAAATTCGTTAGTGTTTTTTCCAGCAGTTAATTGGCCTGAAATAGAAAACTCTTCACCTTGTTTTTTAGTGGTTAACTTATAATCCATGTTCCAATCTAAGTTACCATTACTCATATCTGTACTACTAACAATCTTACCAGACGCAACGCCATTAGTTGAAATGCCCGATGTACCTGGACCACCGTTATAAAAACGAGTGTATTTAGCATTTGTACTGATGTTATTATAAGCGTTAAAATCGTAATCTAAACCTAAACTACCATTGTATGCTTCTCTTGTCCAATCTGAAATACCATCTTGCAAAATATCTGTAGTTACATTATTTGCAGTAGTTTTATTACGGAATACCACTCTTGATTCTTGAGGATATGCTAATTGAGTACCTAAAGCTGTATTTACACTTAAGCGACCAGTTTTAGCTGTTAAATTAAAAGCACCACTGTTTTGGCGTGTTCCTGCTGTTGCATTTACGCTACCACTCACGCCTTCTGCATTACTTTTTTTGGTAATGATATTGATGATACCACCAGAACCTTCAGCATCATATTTAGCAGATGGGTTGGTAATCACCTCTACACTTTTAATTTGGTCTGCCGGAATCATCTTTAATGCATCTGCAACGCTGTTTGCCATTGTTCCAGATGGTTTTCCATTAATTAGAACCCTAACCGAGCTTCCACGTAATTGTACATTACCATTAATATCTACAGAAAGCATCGGTACTTTACGCATTACGTCTGTCGCATCACCTCCAGCATTAGTAGCGTCAGCCTCCGCATTGTAAACCAAACGGTCTATCTTATTTTCTACTACTGCTTTTTGCCCTACAACATTTACTTCATTTAAAGTGTTAGAAGTTGGACTTAAAAAGATATTTCCTAAAGCAAAATCTGGTTTTTGAAGCGTGGTTTTAACACTTACGGTTTTAGATTTATAACCAATAAAACCAATAGTTAATTTATATTCATCAGCAGCAACATTTTGTAAAGAGATTTTCCCTTTATCGTCTGTTACGCCACCATTAACGGTTTTGTTGTCTTTAACTTTTACTAAAGATATAGTTGCGTAATCAACTGGTTGCTTGGTTAACGAATCTATAATAGTTGCTGTAATACGACCAGTTACTTTTGGCGCTGCACCACCACCACCCATAGGGAATTGTGCGTGAGCGTTAAACATGATCAGTAAACCTGCGCATAGTAGTAGAATTTTTTTCATTGTATTATGTATTATTTGTTTTGTTTGTAATTAGTCTTGCAAATGTAGGTTTTGTTACAAAGTGCCTATAGAGATTTTAGACCGCCTGAATTAAAAAGACGGTGAATGGTAGAAATTTATCGACGAATAAATAAGATGTAAGATGGCAAAGGTAAGATGGAAGATGTGATATAACTGAAAACCGCTAACTGTGCCAAGGCATCCCTTTGTGAAAAACTGCTAACCGAGAACTGACTAGTTTTTCTCGAACGTTTCTATTTCCTTTAAAAACTTACCTGATTTAATTATTGAGTTCCATTCTACACCATAGAACATCATCCTGAACCACCTTTTGTCCATATTCTTGATATTTATATTTTTGAAAAACCAAATACCTATGTAAGTTAATAGGGCTACAACAGGTATTTGAATAAGCCAAAACGCTAATGGATTTTTCTCAATTAACTCTAAACGAATATTCCAAGTTGCAAATACGGGAAATTGTAAAAAACAAATCCCAATTACCTTTAAGGTCGAGCTTTGTAATTTTGCCATTTTCTGCTGCATTTGCAAAATGTTTTCACTGCGATCAATTTCACTAATAAGTACCAGTTGCCTAATATACATACCAACCGCAATGATCATGATCAGTAAATGAATTCCTACCGACAAATTAAGAAAGACAGACGCGATAGGGCTTAAATGATATAAAAAATAAGAAACTAGAGCCGAATAAACTATGCCGAAAAAAACGACAAAGAGTTTATAATTTCTGGCGGGTCTAAGTGCACTTTTAGCTTTTTGTTGTTGCAATTCAGCTATAATTTTTTGATTAAGAGAAAGTGATTTTTCTAATTTCTCATCATATTGTTTCCAAAGGTTAATGATTTCTATATTTTCCATGCGATTAATTTTTAGTAGAGAATTTTTGTTTAAGCTGTTCTTTAATTCTTCCAATTTTTGTGGCCACATTGGTGGAAGTAATACCTATAATTTCTGCTATTTCCTTATGGGATTTTTCTTCGAGATACAATAATATCAATGCTTTATCTAAAGGCCTTAACTCGTTGATGAATTTTTGCAAGGCATTTAGGTTTTCTTCTAAACCTTCTTCTGCCCAAGGCATTCCTTTGGAACAGTCTTCATCAACAATTTCTATTAAGTGTTCACCCATTAAAATTGTATTTGTTGTTTTTTTCTCTCTCCTATAAAATGAAATAGCGACGTTCAAAGCAATGCGATACATCCAGGTAGACAACTTGTAATCGTTACTGAAGTTCCCCCACGATTTCCATAGTTGGAATATGATTTCTTGCGCCAGGTCTTCACGGTCATCTGCGTTTTGGCAATAAGAATTACATATTTTAAATATGAGTCGCTTATTGGTTTCAATAATGTTTAAGAATTCTTGTTGGTGCTGCATTAATTTAAATCATCTTTCCCTATTAATCGCAACAAGGTCAGAAATATCACAAGGAATGTGAAAATTATTTTGTTTCGTCTTTTAACGCAAAAAAAAGAAGTATGCGCAAAGAGCGCAAAGAATATGGGGTTTAAATGAGTAAGCCACAGATTTACAGATTTCCCTTCGACTACCCTCAGGATGACATTCTGTAAATTTGTGGCTATCTAATATCTAAGTACTAAATACTATGTACTAGACTACAATATTCACAATCTTTCCTTTAACAAAGATGATTTTCTTAGGCGCTTTACCTTCTAAATAACCTTTAACTTGTTCGTTAGCTAAAACAGTTTCAGTTGCTTGTGTTTCATCTAAACTTAAGCTCAAGCTTAAATTCATCTTCATTTTACCGTTAATAGATATTGGATAAGCAAACTCCGCTTCCTCTAAATAAGCTGGATTAAACGTTGGGTAAGCTGCATTTGATAAATCCTTATTGCCTAATAAAGACCATAATTCTTCACAAATATGTGGCGCATAAGGAGAAAGTACAATTACTAAGTCTTCCAAAACTTGACGGTTTTTGCATTTCAAATCAGTTAATTCGTTAACTGCAATCATAAAGCTAGAAACTGATGTATTAAATGAAAAACGTTCTACATCATCTTGTACTTTTTTAATGATTTTATGCAATGCTTTTAATTCTGCTTTTGCAGGAATTGAATCTTCCACGTGGAATACCCATTCTTCATTGTGGAACAAACGCCAGAACTTACGCAAGAATTTAAATACACCTTCAATTCCGTTGGTGTTCCAAGGTTTACTTTGCTCTAATGGCCCCAAGAACATTTCGTACATACGCAAAGTATCTGCACCGTACTGTTGAGCTAAAACTTCAGGATTTACAACATTGTAATAGCGTTTTGACATCTTCTCAATTTCAAAACCGCATCTGAAAGGGCCTTCTGATATAAAAATTGATTTTTCAAACTCTCCATTCAAGAATGTCTTAAAATCTTCAACGTTTAGTATATCATTATTAACAATATTCACATCCGTGTGTATCGGAGTAAAAAGATTGTAGTAAATATCTGTGCTAATTTTTAATCGACAGGAAACTGAATTTAGATCCTCAGTCAAGTAAATATTATTTAGATTATTTTCTAAATCTAACCTTTTTTGAACATCTTCTTGAAGCCCCTTAATCATTTCACTAGAAATAAAAACTTGAGGTAGGGTTTGCTTTTTTACTTCAAGAGCCTCTATCTCATTTTCTTCTATTTGAATATTAGAAACCAAATCAAACTTTAATCTATAAGTGATACTACTTCTACCCTGTATCATCCCTTGGTTAATCAATTTTTTGAAAGGTTCTTCCTCGTTTACATAACCTAAATCTTTCAAAAACTTGTTCCAGAAACGGCTATATAACAAGTGACCAGTTGCATGTTCAGAACCACCAATGTACAAATCCACATCTTTCCAATAAGCGATGGCATCTTTTGATGCAAATTCACAATCATTTTGTGCATCCATGTAACGGTACCAGTACCAGCTACTACCTGCCCAACCTGGCATCGTAGAAAGTTCGTATTCGTATTGTTTTTCGTAGCTCCAATCAGTTGCCCTTCCTAAAGGCGGCTCGCCACTTTCAGTTGGTAAATATTTATCAATTTCTGGCAACATTAAAGGCAATTCTTCTTCCTTAATTAAATAAGGCAAACCATCTTTAAAGTAAACAGGGATTGGCTCTCCCCAATAACGCTGGCGACCAAAAATAGCATCACGCATGCGGTAATTTACTTTTGCTTTTCCAACTCCTTCTCTTTCTAACCAATGGTTTAAATAAGAAACTGCTTCTTTGTAACCTAAGTTGTTAATGAAATCAGAGTTGATATATTTCCCTTCCTTAGTTGGGTCGGCTTCTACTTCAATAGCCTTTTGTCCGTCTAATATTTGGATAATCGGTAAATCGAAATGTTTAGCAAACAACCAATCACGTTGATCGCCACTTGGCACACCCATTACCGCACCTGTTCCATAACCAGCTAAAACGTAATCAGCAATCCAAATTGGCACCAATTCATTATTAACAGGATTAATCACATAACTGCCGGTAAATGCTCCAGAAACTGTTTTTGTATCCGCCATGCGGTCTAATTCAGATTTCTTTTTAGTTTGAGCAATGTAATTAGTTATCGATTCTTTTTGAGCCTCAGTTGTTAAAGCTTGAACCAATTCGTGCTCTGGTGCTAAAACGATGAATGAAACACCGAAAATGGTATCAACACGGGTTGTGAAAACTTCGATGAAATCAGTATTGAGTATAGTGTATTGCGTATTGAGATTGCTTGTGTTAATTTTAAAGCGTACACTCGCTCCTACACTTTTGCCAATCCAGTTGCGCTGCATTTCTTTAACAGGTTCTGGCCAATCGATGGTATTTAAGCCTTGTAATAATCGCTCTGCATAAGCAGAAATACGCATACTCCATTGCATCATTTTTTTCTGTTCAACTGGATATCCTCCACGCTCAGAAAAACCATCTTTCACTTCATCGTTTGCCAAAACAGTTCCCAAAGCAGGGCACCAATTAACAGTACTTTCCTTTAAATAGGTAAGGCGATATTTTAATAATTCTTCTTGTTTTTGCTCGGCTGTAAATGTTGCCCAATCGCTTGGCATAAAACTTAATATGTCTTCATCGCAAACAGCTTTAACATCGGCACTGCCGCTAGCATTAAATTTTTCTATTAATGTGGTAATGTCTTCCGCTTTGTCGGTTTCTAAGTTGTACCAAGAATTAAACAATTGCATAAAAATCCATTGAGTCCATTTGTAATAACCTGGCTCACTGGTACGAACTTCCCGACTCCAATCAAAAGAAAAACCAATTTGGTCTAACTGGCGACGATAAGTTGCAATATTTGCTTCAGTTGTAATTGCTGGATGTTGACCAGTTTGAATGGCATACTGTTCTGCTGGCAAACCAAAAGAATCATATCCCATTGGGTGCAAAACATTAAAACCTTTTAGTCTTTTATATCTAGAGAAAATATCAGAAGCGATATAGCCAAGTGGATGCCCAACATGCAAACCCGCTCCAGATGGATAGGGAAACATATCTAACACATAGTATTTTGGTTTTGTAGAATTTGAATCGGCTTTAAATGTTTGATTTTCTGCCCAAAACTTTTGCCACTTCTGCTCGATGGCTGCAAATTGATAATCCATTAATTTCCTCGTTCTTAAATAGTTTGCAAAAATAAGGAAATTAAGCCTGTTTTTTAAGCGTTGAAAGAATAAAAAAACGCCATCTTCTTTTTAGAAGACAGCGTTTATATTAAATACTTGATTGAATCTCTTAACGACTCAAATAATAAGTCTCTGTAACCTTAGGATTTGAACCTACAACAGTTCCTGTAAACGTGAATTTGTTTTCTGTAATTGTAGTTGCTATGCAATCTAAATCCTTTGAAGAAAAATCAATATAAAAAGAATTATCTATACTAGAACTGAATCTTCCTACTGAACGATTTGTGCCCAAACCAAGTTCAACATCATCGTCTGAATTATCTCTAAAATCTATATAGTCTGAAGCAGCATAAGTTGTAGAAACTGCTTCGGCAGATCCAGTAGTCACATCAATTTTATTTACTTGCCACTTACCAATCATTTTAGACCTAAGTGGCTTTTCTTCAAAACTTTCTTTTTTACAAGCTGTAAAACTTGTCACAAAGAGCAAAATAAGGCTAGGTAGTATTAATTGTTTTTTCATTATAGGGGTTTTTTATTCTTAATCTATTATTGAAAACGTATCAAATGATATGCCAGTATAATTCATTAACGAAAAGTTAAATTATGTTAATATTAAAATCGGTAAGATTTGGTTTTGTTAAATTGCAGGTTATTAAGGTAATTGTTCAAAACAAAAGCCTTAAAATTTACGTTTTTGCTTATCTTTCTTTATTTTCGCAGAAACAAAAACACAGATACATGGAAGAATTTGAAGTAAGTGAGGCTTCTAAGAAGACCAAAACCATATACATCTCTACTATTTTTAGTATTGCATTAGTTTTACTGATGTTGGGTATGTTGGGCTTAATCTTGGTTCATGCAAAAAACTTATCCAATTATGTAAAAGAGAATATTGTTTTAAACATCATTCTTGATGAAGGCGCAAAGGAAACTGATATTCTTGCATTTAGAAAGGACGTAGAGAGCAATGTTTCTGTTAAACAAACTCAATATGTGAATAAGGAAGTTGCACAACATAACTTAACTAAAGACCTTGGTGAAGACTTTGTTAACTTTTTAGGTTACAACCCCTTACTTTCTACCATAGATGTGTACATGAAGGCCGATTATGCCAACAATGCAAACATTGATGCCTTAAAAAAGAAAATTGAAAAAAATCCAATCGTTAAAGAAGTAGTATATCAGAGTTCTTTAATAGATATGGTGAATAAAAATATCAGTACCATTAGTTTAATTGTATTGGGTTTTGCTATTATTTTATTGGTAATTGCCATCGCATTAATTAACAATACCATTCGTTTAGCCATATTCTCTCAACGCTTTTTAATTAAAAGCATGCAGCTGGTTGGCGCTACCAAAAATTTCATCAGAAAGCCGTTTATTCTGGTTGCAGCTTTACATGGTTTAATAGCTTCTTTCATTGCAATCATCATTTTATTAGGCCTTTTGTATTATGCCCAAAAAGAATTGCCAGAGATATTGATACTAAGAAACTATGCAGAATTTGGTTTTGTGTTAGTAGGAATGGTAGCAGTTGGCATTTTCATCACTTCAATAAGCACACTGTTTGCAGTGAGCAGATATTTACGTTTAAAACTTTACGATCTTTATAGATAATGGCAGAAAAAAAATCAGCTCCTGTAAAACAGGAAGAAAAAACAGACATGGTTTTTACCAAAAAAAATTACCAATTGTACTCAATTGCTATTGCTATAGTATTAATTGGCTTTATCTTAATGATTGGTACCACAGGTGATATTTACGATACCAGAAGAACTTTAATTGCGCCAATGGTAGTGTTATTTGGTTTTGGTTTCGGCATTTATGCCATCTTAAAAGACTAAGCCTTGAATTACGTACAAGCTTTAATCCTTGCTATTATTGAAGGATTAACAGAGTTCTTGCCAGTTTCGTCTACTGGTCATATGATTATTGGATCATCTGTAATGGGCATCGCCTCAGATCCATTTGTTAAATTATTTACCATCTGCATTCAATTAGGAGCAATACTTTCAGTAGTAGTCCTATACTTTAAGAAGTTTTTTAGAAGCGTTAATTTCTATATCAAATTAGTAATTGCATTTATTCCTGCAGCTGTCTTTGGCATTTTATTGAGTGATAAAATCGATGCAATGCTAGAAAGCCCACTAACAGTTGGCATTTCTTTATTAGTTGGTGGGATCATATTATTATTTGTAGATAAATGGTTCAATAATCCAACCATAAATGATGAAGAGGAAATCAATTATCTAACTGCTTTAAAAATTGGTTTTTTACAATGTTTAGCTATGATACCTGGAGTTTCTCGTTCTGGAGCAACCATTGTAGGTGGTATGAGTCAAAAATTAAGTAGAAAAGCAGCAGCAGAATTTTCTTTCTTTTTAGCAGTACCAACCATGTTTGCGGCTACCGGCAAAAAACTACTCGATTTTTATCAAGAAGGTCATCAAATTTCTAATGACCAATTTCAAATATTGATTTTCGGTAATGTAATAGCATTTATTGTGGCCCTATTGGCAATAAAAAGCTTTATTGGCTACCTAAATAAAAATGGATTTAGAATCTTTGGGTGGTATAGAATCATAGTTGGTTTGGTTATAATCGCATTGATTTTATCAGGGCATCAGCTGTCTATCATTTAATCCGTAGCTTTGCTCGGTAAATTAAATTACCATTTTGGATAACAATACAACTCAATTTCCTGATTTTAACTTTGCCGAAGGCGAGCTTCTTTTAATCAACAAACCTTATAAATGGACATCTTTTGATGTGGTTGGTAAAATTAGAAATTCACTTAAACCGCTAAAGTTAAAAGTTGGTCACGCAGGAACCTTAGATCCTTTAGCAACTGGCTTATTAATCATTTGCACTGGCAAACTCACCAAAAAAATTGACACTTTTCAGGCAGAGGAAAAAGAATATACTGGCACCATGATTTTGGGAGCTGGCACACCTTCATTTGACATGGAAACCGAAGTTGATGCTCAATTTCCAATTGACAAAATCACTGATGAGGAGATTTACCAAGCAGTTGAACCTTTTAAAGGAGATATAGAACAATATCCACCAGCTCACTCTGCTGTAAAGGTAAATGGAGAACGCTTATACGTTAAAGCTCGATTAGGGGAAGAGGTAGAGCTGAGAAAACGCTTTGTAACCGTAAGCGAATTTGAAATTACTAGGATTGATTTACCAGAGGTAGATTTCAGAATAGTTTGCAGCAAGGGCACTTATATTCGCTCTTTAGTTTCAGACTTTGGCAAACAACTGAACAATGCCGCTTATCTTTCTAAACTAACCAGAACACGTAGCGGAAATTTTTTACTTTCTAATGCATTTGAAGTAGCAGATTTGGTTCATTATCTTCGTAATAAGCGCGAAGAGAAGAAACTAGAAACTAACCCTGATTAAATCGGCCCTATGGAAAACATCAAAAGTAAAAATACTCGATTCTTAAAAGAGGGAACTTTAATTATTTGCGGTGTAGTTTCTGCATGTTTTGGACTAAAGAGTTTTTTACTACCAAGTCATTTTATTGATGGCGGCGTAACTGGTATTTCTCTTTTGGTAAAAGCCTTAACAGGATGGAATCTATCTTATCTAATTGTCATTATCAATATTCCATTCATTTTAATGGGTTATAAACAAATAGGAAGAAGCTTTGCTATCAAAACAGCAGTTGCAATAGCTTTACTATCCCTAGCACTTGTTTTCCTGCCTTTTAACCCTATTACACATGACAAGTTATTAATTGCATTTTTTGGAGGTTTCTTTTTAGGAGGGGGCATTGGTTTAGCTATGCGTGGTGGTTGTGTAATTGACGGAACTGAGGTTTTAGCCTTATACATTAGTAGAAATAGCATGTTAACGGTAGGAAATATTATCCTCATTTTAAACATCGTTATTTTCGCTTTCGCTGCCTACTTCTTAAATATTGAAACCGCACTTTATGCCATCCTTACCTATTTATCCGCTTCAAATACTGTAGATTTTATTGTTAATGGATTAGAAGCCTATACTGGAGTAACCATAATTTCAGATAAAAATGATGAGATTAAACATTTTATCATAACAGACATGAAAAGAGGTGTTACTGTTTATAAAGGCGAAGGTGGCTACTTAGAGAAAAAAGACATAGACATTATCTATACAGTTGTAACAAAATTGGAAATGAGCAAGTTACAATCTCAAATAAGACAAATAGACCCCGATGCCTTTGTTGTACAACAGCAAATTGCAGATTTAAAAGGTGGTGTTGTAAAACGCCAGGCTTTACATTAATACTTACGTTTTGAAGATATATAATCAGCTTTCTGAGTTTAAAAAGTTAAATAATGCTGTAGTTACCATCGGCACTTTTGATGGTGTTCATTATGGTCACCAAAAAATTATAAAACGCCTTTGCGAATTGGCAAAATCTACCGGCGGCGAAAGTGTAATTCTAACGTTTTTCCCGCACCCACGTATGATTATCGACCCAGAAAATCAAGACTTAAAAATGATCAATACCATTAAAGAGAAAGCTGAAATATTAGCCAATCTTGGTGTAGACCATTTAATCATTACACCCTTTACCAGGGATTTCTCTAACCTAGATGCTACAGATTATATCAAAAACATATTGATAGACACAATTGGCACTAAACAAATTATTGTAGGATATGACCATCGTTTTGGAAAAGACAGAAAAGGTGGTATGAATGAGCTACAGCAGTTCTCAAAAGTTTATGGATATGAGATTGAAGAAATTCCAGAACAAGACATTAATGACGTAGCAGTAAGCTCTACCAAAATCCGTAAAGCATTATTAGATGGAGATGTTTCTTTAGCAGCAAAATATTTAGGTTATCATTTTTCCATTAGCGGACCAGTTATAAAAGGCGATAAAATTGGAAGAACAATAGGTTTCCCAACAGCAAACATCTTTGTAGAAGAAACTTACAAAATCATCCCTAGTGATGGTATTTATGCCGTTACAGTTGAAATGGGTTTCGAGTCTGGAGATGGGAGCTTGGAGTTTAAGCCCACAACTCACAACTCACAACTCACAACTTATCAAGGAATGGCCTACATCGGGCAACGCCCAACCATAAACGGAATGACAAGAAATATTGAAGTGAATATTTTTGATTTTAACCGTGAGATTTATGGTCAAACCATTAAAATGAACTTCTTAAAGTTCTTACGTCACGATGTGAAATTTACTGGACTAGAAGCCTTAACCGAGCAATTACATCAAGATAAAAGAGACACTTTAGCTTTTTTCGCATCAAATCCCGCCTAAGAAAAGCATCTTAAAGCCTACTGAATAGATTATTTTTCACTATATTTAAGGCAATGAGGTTTTTAATTGCTTTTATATTGCTATTTGGTTCAAACTTTTCCATCGCCAATGCGATTGAAAATAAAACTAATGCCGTAATCAAAAAATCGAGTGCAAAACCTAGTTTTTCATCAAAAAAAGAAGTTCATTCCTTAAATGAGCCTTTATTTGAACTAGTTGATAGAATACAGCAAAATATAAATCACCATGTGTTATCTATTGCAACATTTGTTGATAGCTCGATAACATTTAAATCCATTTCAACTCAAGCTATAAAGGTTTTTAAAAGAACCGTTAATTATAGTTATCAGTTTATTTTTAACTGCCTATTTCCAAAGCATACTTTTTGGTAAGAATTTTTGCTAAACACATTAATTTTTATTCAACAAAAAATATACTTTATGATTCACTTACCTGTATTAATAGCCGATTTAGGCCTTATTCTTGCCGCAGCTGGAGTTATTACACTCCTATTTAAAAAAATAAAACAACCTTTAGTCTTAGGCTATATCATTGCTGGATTATTGGTTGGTCCACACATTAAAATTATCCCTACTGTTAGCGATTATAAAAGTATTACCATTTGGGGCGAGATAGGCGTTATCTTCTTATTGTTTAGCCTCGGACTAGAATTCAGTTTTAAAAAACTGGTAAAGGTTGGAGGTTCTTCATCTATAACCGCAATTGTTAAAGTGCTATTTATCATTCTTGGTGGTTATTTAATTGGCCTTGCAATGGGATGGAACGATATGGATAGCATCTTCTTAGGAGGAATCATTTCCATATCATCTACCATGATCACCATTAAGGCATTTGAAGAACTTGGTATTAAACATAAAAAGTTTGCCGGTTTAGTATTTGGGGTACTCATCGTAGAAGATTTGGTTGCCATTTTATTATTGGTGCTATTTTCTACAATGGCCGTTAGTCAGCAATCTGCTGGACCAGAGATGATTAAATCTATCCTTAAATTGAGTTTCTTTTTAGTGCTCTGGTTTTTAGGTGGCATTTTTCTAATTCCAACTTTTTTAAAGGCTACCAAAAAACTAATGAATGATGAAACGATGTTGGTGGTATCATTAGCATTATGCCTGGTGATGGTATTATTGGCAGACAAAGCTGGTTTTTCTCCTGCTTTGGGTGCATTTATCATGGGTTCTATACTGGCCGAGACTACACAAGCAGAACGCATAGAACATTTAACAAAATCTGTTAAAGATTTATTTGCAGCCGTGTTTTTTGTTTCGGTTGGTATGCTAATCAATCCAACTGTTTTAATAGCATATGCATTACCTATATTGTTTATCACTTTAGTTATCATTTTCGGAAAAATTCTATTTACAACCTTAGGTGCTTTATTGGCTGGTCAACCTCTTAAAACTGCCGTACAAGCTGGTATGAGTTTAGCTCAAATTGGTGAGTTTTCATTCATTATTGCCACACTAGGCGTTAGTTTAAAAGTAACTAGCGAATTCCTTTACCCTATTGCTGTTGCCGCGGCTGCGATTACCACTTTTACGACACCTTATTTAATCAAATTATCAGAACCATTTTATAAGTTCCTAAACAACAGGCTTCCTGAAAAATGGCTAGACGCGATTGAAAGATATAGTTCAAGTACTGCGGGAATTACCACTTTAAGCGACTGGAGAATCCTATTAAGGTCTTATATATTCAATACAATTATTCACGCTGTAATTATTATCTCCATCATTTTATTGGCAGCTAGGTTTTTAAATCCATTTATAGCAAATCAATTAGATTTTGGTGCAAATTCAACCATCATTAGTGTAATTGTATCCTTTATTTTGATGTCGCCATTTTTATGGGCACTATCCATCAGAAGGATACAAAAAACAGCTTATTCTCACCTTTGGTTAAACAAGAGATATACCCGTGGCCCTTTAATAGCCATAGAAGTATTTAGAATACTTTTAGGGATTTTCTTCGTAGGCTTTTTAATGTATGAATTTTTCGACACATGGATAGCCGCTTTAATTGCGTTAATATTGGTGGTATCAGTAATGATTATCTTTTCGAGAAAGCTTCAATCATTTTATAATAAATTGGAGACAAGATTTATTTTGAACTTAAATGCAAGAGAAAATAGAACGCCAAATATTTTGCCTTGGGATACTCACTTAACTGAAATTACTGTTGCCCCAGAATCTGAACTGGTAGGAAAAACATTAGTCGATTTAAAAATCAGGGAACAATATGGCGTTAACATCGCCATGATCGAAAGAGGAAAAATCAATATTTCTACACCTAATAGAGATGAACGATTATATCCTTATGATAAACTATTAGTTATTGGAACAGACGACCAGTTAGCAAATATTAAACCCTTATTTGAGGGAATAGTTGATGAGACATTAGTTTCAATACCAATGGAAGACATGTCCTTACAAAAAATTGTGATTAACAGTAAATCTCCTGTTTTTGGACAAACCATTAGGGATTCTGGCATTAGAGAACAAACCCAAGGTTTGGTTGTAGGAATTGAAAGAAATGGAGAACGCATCTTAAATCCAGATTCAAATTTGACATTCGAAAACGGAGATATTGTTTGGATTGTGGGTAACAACAAGAAGATACCAGAGCTGTTGAAATAAGGTATTGCCACCCGATAGATTATCAGGTGGCAAATTTTTGTATTGTCGTCATACCCAACTTGTTCCGATGGCTATCCTAATGCAATTGCTAGGTTAAGTGTTTGGCTTGATGCATAAGATTAAAGTTATGCTGGCAATGGTGCACCTATTTGGGGAATTACTCCCTAGTAGTTCTTAATGGAACAAAAGAGGTTTTTCAAACCTCTCCCACTCTAAGCCCTAATCATCCTTAGTACCAGTTATGTTAAAGCTCGTATTATACCATCCTTTTGGAACAGTATCATCTGCAATGCCCTCCTTAAAACTTGCGGCGAAAATCCCTGCAGGGTTAAACTTCTTATCGTTTACCGTTGTTCGGTTGGAGGAGAATAATAGGCTTAAGCCAAAAATGCAAACGGAGCCAACAGGGAAATTATAACTAAATGTTTGCGCTGCTGTCATTACTTGAGTTTTTTCCAAATCTATATATTGGGTTGGTGCCCTAAACCCTAATGCCTTGCCCAGGTTAAAGAATACAGGTTGGATTTGAATGCTCACCTTATCTGTGTTGTCGGGGAACCTCATGTTTTTAGAAACCTTAAAGGAAGGGATGGTGATATGTACCTTGTCATCCTCATGGGTTACCCTTGGCATCAACAAAAGCGAGTCTACCAATAGAGAGTTGGTGTAAACTCAAAACCCTTTCCTATTGAAACTGTCAATCGTCTCAAGACCACTTCTGCATCGTTACTGCATCGTATCAGAAAGTAAATGAGTCCAATATGAGTCCAGTATGAGTCCAATATGTGTCCAACTATTTATAATAAAACTTGGACTAACTATAGAGATATTTTAAATTTACTATTGTAACATAGATATACATTCACGACCTTAACCCTAACCAGTAGCGACTACGTCTAGACCAAATGACCACCAACAATCGAAGAACATCAGAACCACAAAATGAAAATAGCTATTGAGATTGGGGGTAATTACATAAGATTTAGGATTCGACTCGTATATCCTCAGAAGTCAGGATGATTTTTTTTCAATCTCAGTGTCTGAAGAACGCAGAATCCCTAAGTGAGTTTGTCAGATTAGAGTTCTTCTACAGCGTAGTCCCTTTGAGCAATGCCATTAAGTTAGGTAGTGCAATACTTGTCTGTCTGAGCGCCTGGCTGTTGCAGAAAGGTAGGCAAAGATCTTTTAGATGGTCAAAAAAAAATAATTTGCCGTTCTACCCCAGAAGTCGGGACAGGTTCGCTCAGGGTGACAATTATTTTTTGTTTTCATCTATCCTTTGAGACAAAGTCGGAATGACAAGTGCTAAAAATTGTTTAATTTTAATTTCAAACAATTGATTATGGCACAATATGATGAACGTGTAGATACTTATATCAACAAAGCAGAGCCTTTTGCCCAACCCATTTTAAATCACATTAGAAATTTGGCACATCAAGTGTCGCCATTAATTAATGAAAATATAAAATGGGGCTTCCCTCACTTTGAATATAAAGCCACGATTTGCTCTATGGCATCTTTTAAAGCCCATTGTGCTTTTGGGTTTTGGAAAGCTTCGTTAATGAAAGACCCCTATCAATTATTTGGAGAAAGAGATAGTACCATGGGACAATTGGGCAGAATTGAAAAATTAGAAGACCTACCTTCTGATAAAATTTTAACGGAATATATTTTAGAAGCTTTAAGGATTGATGAATCTGGTGTAAAGCTAAAAAAGGCAGTTACCACACCAAAAGCAGAAATACCTATGCCTACAGATTTTGCGGATACATTAAGTCAAAATCCAAAAGCGAAACAAATTTTTGAGAACTTTAGCCCTTCTCATAAAAGAGAATACCTAGAATGGATTACAACCGCTAAAACCGAAGCTACCAGATTAAAAAGGATGACAACTACAATCGAGTGGTTAACAGAAGGAAAATCGTTGAATTGGAAGTATCAGAGATGAGTTAAAAGTTGTAGGTTGAAAGTTAAAAGCCTGGATGCTTAGAAAAGAACTATGCTAATACGACCAGTCTTTATTCTTTACTCCTTGCTCCTTAATCTCTACCTTACTTCCCTAAAGCTTCTTTAACTATTTCCCTGTTTGGTTTTGATACTGGAATTTTCTCATTATTATTTAACTGCAACATTCCACCGTCTTCTTTTAGCCAACTTTTCACATAAATTGGATTTACCAAATGGCTTTGATGCGTGCGCAAAAATCCTTTTGGTTTTAATTGGTCGGCATATTCTTTTAAAGATCGTGAAACTAAAATATTTTCCCCTTCTAACACGAACTTCGTATAATTATCGTCTGCTTCGCACCTAATGATTTCAGCAATTTCCACATATCTTATTTCACTTTGTTGGGGTAAAGCTATTTTGGAACTTTCTTTAAATTTAAATGCTACGTCAGATGTTGACGTAGCATTCTGCATTTTGTCAAGTTCATTAGCTCCATTTACATTAACTGTATAATGGTTTACTGGGAAGCCTTGATTAAAGTTGTCTTTTTTTTTATTTATCGAATTAACTATTAAGATAATTGCTATTGGTATCCCAATAAGAAAAAATAGCGAAACGAAGATCATGACTAGTTCAAGACCACCCAAGTTTAAGAATTCTAGTAACATCATAGATTTAAATTACCAAGTTCGACATTGAAAATGGTTTGACCAAAACTATACTGAACTAAAGACATTTAAAATGCTAAATGAGTATTTACAACCATTGGGTGAGTATTTTGATAGGCCTAATTATACTACTTTCCCAAAGCCTCTTTAATCATTTCCCTGTTAGGTTTTGAAACTGGGATCTTATCTCCGTTTTTCATTAACAATACTCCTCCATCTTCCTTGAGCCAGCTTGTTACGAAGGCTGGATTGATTAAATGTGTTTGATGTGTACGTAAAAAACCCTTTAGTTTTAACAAATCTGCATATTCTTTTAGCGATTTTGATATTAGAATTTTGTCTCCACCTACTAAATAAAAAAAGGTATAAGTGTTCGAGGCTTCGCAACGCATAATGTCACTGATCTCTACATATCTAATTTCGTTCTGTGTAGGTAAGGCTATTTTGCCCTGAACGGCTTGAGGTTGTTTAATGTGTTGCAATAAAAAGCTCAATTGTTCATTATGTGTCTTAAATCTCAACCGCGACTCTGCCTTGGCAACTGCAGCCACTAATTCTTCTATGTTAACTGGTTTCAACAAATAATCTAATGCAGCAAACTTTACCGCTTGTATACCATATCGGTCATAGGCTGTTACAAATATTACCTCGAATGTTTTTTCTGGCAGCAAATTCAATAAATCGAAGCCAGATTGTTTACCCATTTGAATATCCAAAAACAATAAATCTGGTTGTTGCAAGGAAATCAGCGATACAGCTTCTGTAACTTGTTTTGCCGTACCTACAATCTTTACAGATGGGCAATGGGCAGTTAGCAAAATCTCTAAGTTCTTTAAATTGGTTTGTTCGTCATCAACTAAAACTGCTCTCATCTATATCCATTGTTTAAGTGTAATTGTTATTGCAGTGCCCTTCTCTGTAGATTGAATTGCTAAAACCAAAGCTGTTTCCTTATAAATGGAGTTAAGCAAATCGATTCTGTTCTTGCTCAATTGCAAACCCAAACCATCGAAGATTTTAGTGGTATCAAAGCCATTACCATTATCTGTAGTTTGCAAAATCAAATCTGTATCTTTTTTGGCAATGCTGATGTTAATTTCTCCTAATTTACCTTTTTCAGCTATCCCATGTTTTACTGCATTTTCTACAAAGGGCTGTAATAACATAGCTGGTATTTCTATATTTAGGTCCACATCTGTTTGGATATCAATTTGATAGTTAAATCCAAAACGCAATTGCTCCATTTGTAAATAATCATCTAACAAAGTCTTTTCTTCAGCAAGGCTGATGAGTTCCTTATTATCTAATACATTTCTGGTTAAACGGGCAAACTTATTCAGATATTGGTTAGCCTCATTTGTTTTCTGTTCATTCATTAAACTTTGGATACCTGCTAAAGCATTGAACATAAAATGTGGATTTAGTTGCGACCGAACCCTGTCCAATTGAGTCTTCGCAATTTCTTTTTGTTGTTTTTCTATCAGCAGTTTTCTTTTATTTTTTCTTTTAATGTAAATGATAATTAGAGCAGCAATAGTTGCTAATACACCAACGACAACTGCTATTAAATTAACTACTTGTTTAATTGTAATCTCTTTCAATTGAGAAATTCGTATTGGAAATACATTATGTCCAAACTCAATTAACGTTGAATATTTCCCTGGAGCATTTTTAGAATTTATATAAAATCTATCGTATTCAAGTCTAATTTCATAATCTGATATTGTTTTACTTTCTAATGAAGAAACCGGAATTGCAACATCGTTCGGAAAATAATCTATCAGGTTCTCACTATATACCGTTTTTCCATCAGGCTTATAAACCTTTATTTTATATAAAAAACTAAGTTCATTATATTTTGGGCTAACAATTAAAAATTTCTTGTTATTATTTTCTCCATTAATATCTATTACAGAATTATTTTTTAGAGTATCTAAGCGCCCATTTTTAGTGCTATAATCTTGAAGGCTAACAGAGGATATTTCCAATGGTACAATAGGTTTATTGTAAATAATTACTGATGTGATTTTAAATCTATTAGGTAATTTATATAGCTCTAATCTTAGTTTTTTATTATAAATTTTAATGTTACCTAAGTTAATTATAAGCTTACTAGGGAGATCGCTATGTTTTGGATAAACAAAATCAATTTCACTTAAAGCTTCATTATCTTTAACGATAACTGTATCATTTTCTATTAAATTATATCTATAATATTTTAAGCTATCTTTTGGAATAGTTACTGACAATTTTATTTGCTTAGAACCTTTCAACAAAACAAAATTATCGGCCCCACTTTTTAAGCCATAATTGAATGCAGAGATATATTCAGTAGTTTCATCAATCGTTAAAGAAACTGTAGAAATTTGACTCGTTGTAGTAATGTCATAATGCATTACATTTCCAAATTTATCTTTTGCCAGTGTAGCTTTATCTTGCCCAAAACAAACAGATATAGTTAATAGAAAAAAGAGTGTAAGGTATTTTTTCATCATTTTTAGTTTAAGATTTCCTCAAACTTGCGGTTACTTATCAGATTAATAAATGACAAAATAGTAAATGGAATGTATCAATTAGAATTTATTGGGAACCGCACAGAATTTAATTTATGAGCTTTATATTAAAACCAATCCATTACCCACCAACTTTATTCATAAACCCGACAGCAACGGAAATACTTTTTGTCAAGCTTGCCCTTCGACTTCGCTCAGGGTGACAGCTCAAAAAGATTGTAGTACCCGCCTGCCGGACAGGAATGGTCCCAAAGGGGTGCCTTTGGCACGGGGCTGCATTAACAAAACAGCTACTGACTAACATTTCAAACCAGACAGAGTTTTTCATTTCTCTTAGCCTGATAAATAAGAAAACATTAATGGCTTAACCTTTTTATCCCCACCAATGCAAATAAATACCTATCTGTTTAACAACTAAGTAAAGTGCTAAAACATATAAGAATATAGCGATGGATTTATTAATCAAGTGACTGCTTAAAGCAAATTTCTCTTGAATATATTTTGCAAAGTGTGCATAACCGTATAAGGCTAATGCAGAACCCATTCCAGAACCAAGGCTAAAAATTACTAGCGATAAGTAATCGGTTTTAATCCATTCATGGAGAATAACATAGTTACCAAAAAATAACCAAAAAGGAATTTGTACAGGGTTTAAAACACCCAACAGCATTCCGTAAAATACACTGCCCTTTTTACTTCTATTATCTTCTGCCTTTGTTTTTGGAACCTTTTTACGATTTATCCAAGTGATGGTACCCATCACTATGAAGAGCATGATCATGAATAAATCTACATAAGTGCCCAGCCTTACTTCGCTTACATTTTCATTCAGGTTTACATCACTCGAAACCCAACGGGCAAAACGCATCATCCCGAAAGTGAAAAAAACCTCTACAATAGAAAATGAAAGTATAAAGTACAATGCTTGGCGCATGCCTTTGTTAATGGTAAGCTGTGCCACAGTTAGGTTTATATTGCCTGGCGGAATATAACCCATGGCATTTAAAAGGATGCCTATAATTAAGGTTAAAAAGAGCATATTTTGCTAAGATACTATTTCAGATGTGCTTTTAAAAATTGACCGGTATAAGAGTCTTTTGCTTTTAGCAAATCTTCTGGCTTGCCTTCAAAAACAACATGACCGCCCTTGTCTCCTCCTTCTGGACCAATATCAATTACCCAATCTGCACATTTAATCATGTCCATATTATGTTCAATAACCAAAATGGTATTGCCTTGCTCTATCAATGTATTTAATGCTTTTAATAGCTTTTTAATATCGTGAAAGTGTAATCCTGTTGTAGGTTCATCAAAAATGAACATTGTTTTATGTGCATTGTTCCCCTTGATTAAGAAAGATGCTAACTTGATACGTTGGGCTTCGCCTCCCGATAAGGTATTTGACGATTGACCTAAGTGAACATAGCCTAAACCAACATCTAAAAGCGGGTTTAACTTTTGTAAGATTTTAGGTTCTTTCGCAAAAAACTCAACCGCTTCTTCAATCGTTAAATCTAAAATATCGGCAACGTTTTTATCCTGATAGGTAACATCTAAAACCTGCTGCTTAAATCTTCTTCCTGCACAAGTTTCACAAGGCAGATAGATATCTGCCATGAACTGCATTTCTATTTTAACTTCGCCCTCACCTTGACAAGTATCACACCTGCCACCTTCTACGTTAAATGAAAATGCTGCAGGTTTTAATCCACTTGCTTTTGCCGCTGGCAATGCCGAAAACAATGCTCTAATATCATCCCAAGCTTTTACATAAGTTACTGGATTTGAACGAGAAGAACGACCAATAGGGTTTTGATCTACCATTTCTACTTGGCTAACCAAATCTATGTTACCATAAATCCCATCGTAGCTTCCGGTTTGCTCGCCAGCATAATTACCTATGGCTTTCTGCAAAGCAGGATATAAGATTTTTTTAACCAAACTCGTTTTTCCAGAGCCAGAAACACCACTTACACAAGTAAAAACTCCTAAAGGGAATTTAACATCGATGTTTTTTAGGTTGTTCTCTCTAGCGCCTTTAATTAAAATGTGGTCTTTCCAATTTCTTCTTTTTGCAGGAATTGAAATTTCTTCTTTGCCAGCTAAATACCTACCAGTTAAAGAGTTATTGTCTTTAATGATTTCATCATAAGTACCACTGAAAACTAGGTTTCCACCATGTGTACCAGCCTCCGGACCAATATCAATAATATGGTCGGCAGCTTTCATCATTTCTTCTTCGTGTTCTACTACTAAAACAGTATTACCAACATTTCTAAGTGATGTTAAAACTTCAATTAACTTATGTGTGTCTCTTGGGTGCAAACCAATACTTGGCTCGTCTAAAACATATACAGACCCAACTAAACTACTGCCTAAAGATGTTGCCAGGTTAATACGTTGACTTTCTCCTCCAGATAAGGTATTTGATAATCGATTTAGGGTTAAATAACCTAAACCCACATTATTTAAATACAAAACTCTACTAGTTACTTCTGCTAATAATCGTTTAGAGATTTTAACTTCAGTTTCTGATAATTCTAGTTTTTCAAAAAATGGAAGTATGGTAGACAATGGCATTAAAACCATATCTAAAATAGATTTTCCATTAATTTTTACATAAGAGGCATCTTTACGTAAACGTGTTCCCTTACAATCAGGACAAACTGTTTTTCCGCGATAACGCGAAAGCATGACACGATATTGAATTTTATAGGTTTGTTCTTCTAATTCCTTAAAGAAATCATCTAAGCCAGCGAAATATTTATTGCCCGTCCAAATTAAGCGTTGTTGCGCTTCTGTTAATTCGCTATAAGAGCGATGAATGGGAAAATCGAATTTATCAGCATTTTTGATAAACTTCTTTAACCATTCGCCCATTTTTTCGCCACGCCAAGGGGCAATGGCATTGTCATATAAGCTTTTGCTTTTATCAGGAATAACCAAATCCTCATCAATGCCAATTACGTTGCCATAACCTTCGCAGCGTTTACATGCACCATAAGGGTTATTAAAGCTAAAGAAATTCGGTGTTGGCTCTTCAAACTTTACACCATCTAATTCAAAACGGTCGCAGAAAAAGGTTTGCTTGCTTTCATGCTCTACAAAACAATCTCCTTTACCTTCAAAAAATGCAGTTTGTACAGAATCCGCAATGCGACTTAAAGTTTCTTCTTCATCGTTAACAACAATACGGTCAATCAAAATCCTGATGGTTTCCGTATCCGTTAGCTCAATATCCTTAATCGCTTCGTCTTCTAATAAATCTTCAATCTTGGCTATTTTATTCTTAAAATAAACCCTTAAAAATCCTTTTTGCAAAAGCACCGCTAGTTCTTCTTTTACAGAACGATTGTTATGTGGATGTAATGGACAGAAGATAGTAACTACAGCATCGTTTCCTAAAGCAATAATAAAATCGACTACTGTGGTTACGGTATCTTTTTTAACCACGGCACCAGAAATGGGCGAATAAGTAATTCCAATTCTAGAGAAAAGTAACTTTAAGTAGTCGTAAATCTCGGTACTTGTACCAACGGTAGAACGTGGATTTGAAGTAATTACCTTTTGCTCAATTGCGATAGCTGGCGCAATACCTTTGATATAATCTACATCAGGTTTGTTCATCCTGCCCATGAACTGGCGGGCATAAGAAGAGAGGCTTTCTACGTAACGACGCTGACCTTCTGCATATAAAGTATCAAATGCTAAAGACGACTTACCAGAGCCAGACATCCCAGTAATTACGACCAATTTGTTCTTTGGAATGGCTACATCAATGTTTTTAAGATTGTGTACCCTTGCTCCTTTTATAATGATGTGCTTGTGTGGATCTTTCTCTATTTCTTTACTCATTTACCGCCTCTTAGCTATGCTTTTTTGATTACCCAAAATTACGAAATTGGTTTTAACCAAGCCCCATATTAGATGCGTTTTGCAAAATTTTACAAAATTTAACATATTTATTGTTGTATTATTAAAAAAAAATACGTCTTTTGTATTGATAACTCACACAAGTTAGAAACCAACATCTTAAAAACAAGGAGAAAAGCTATCGATTAAAACAGCTACTTATTTATTATTTAATAAAAAAGAGAATAGTTTTTATACGCACTCCTATGAAATTACAACAGAATAGTGATCAGGATTTAGTGAAGTTATATCTGAGCGGAGAAGAATCTGTATTAGAAGAATTACTGAGAAGACATAAATCCAAAATATACACCTCCATTTATTTATTGGTTAAAGACCAATACCTGGCCGAAGACATTTTTCAAGATGCCTTCATCAAAGTTATCAACACGTTGCGCAGTGGTCGCTATAACGAGGAAGGTAAGTTTTTACCTTGGGTAATGCGTATTGCGCACAATTTGGTTATCGATTATTTCCGTAAGGAAAAACGGACCCCGGTTATTACCAGTGCGGACGGCACCGATGTACTTAACCTTTTGCAAATATTAGAAGAAAGTGCAGAAGAAAGAATGTTGCGCGAACAAACCCACATAGATTTAAGAGCCATGATCCATCTTTTACCAGATGAACAAAAAGAAGTTTTAATCATGCGTCATTATGCAGATTTAAGTTTTAAAGAAATTGCAGACTTAACAGATGTAAGTATTAATACAGCCCTAGGCCGAATGCGTTATGCGTTGAGCAATTTGCGCAAAATGATGAAGGTTAAAGAAGTAAGTACAAAGAATTCTTAAATAAGTTAGCCACAGATTAACAGATTAGAATTTAATAATCTGTTAATCTGTGGCAATATTTTTTAAAAACCATTGTTTTGGCAATTGGCTAAAGCAGTCCCGTACCAAAGGCACTCCTTTGGGGCCTCTCCTCGGGCAGGCTTTCCCTAAGCCGAGCAAAACGGACTTAAAGAACCCCAACTAATGCTGCCATCTCCTTTTGCCTTGCAAATCGAATAAAGAAACTTACCTAAAAACCTCATTTAAAAGGCAGAATTAGGGTTTAGGAAATTAAATTTCGAAAAAATGAAATAATTATTTCTTTAACGAAATAAAGTATATGTAATTACGTTTAATTTTAAAAAACTAAATAATTATTCGATTGCGTATGACAAAAACGGCTACTCCAAATCACATTGTAAACTTCCCCAACCCACAGCAAATAGAAAAAACTATTGATGTGGCCGAACAGCAGGATTTGATGTTTTACAACAGCATTAAACCCCAGCTAGATGAGTTAGTAAAAAATCCCTCAGATGAAACCATCGACAAGATTTTAGCTTATTCAAAAAAGAAGTAAAATTACAAAACCAAAAATCCCGCTAACCCTTGGCTAGCGGGATTTTTAGTTCTATTAATTACGAATAATTACCTGTTTTTTAATTGTCTCTTTTTCTCCATCCATTCTCATGTGCAGAAAATAGGTGTCTGATGGTAAACCTCTTGTGTCTAGCTCTACTTTATAGTTTCTGCTTTTAGTATTCTTCCTTAGCTTACCCTTTACATCATAAAGCCAAACCTCATATTCCTTCATTTTACTTTTTTCAGCAGTAGATATTTTTGCCATTTTGGTTTCATCAGGAGCTACAAACAAGCTACTACCAACTGCAGGGTTTGGATAAACAACCATACTTCGCATACCACTGCAATATCGCTCAACTTCTATTGAACCAGCTGTTACCGTTGCGCCACAAGGCAAATCAACTTCTACTGATATGGTATGATTACCGCATGGAGGATTACCGCTATCATAAAAAGATTCTACTCCACTTGCAATTAAATTACCATCTAAATACCATCTTATTGCATTGTACGAATAACCTACGCTTTGGATCATTGCTGTTAGTGGATCGCTTCCTATCATAGGGTTTGCACCTATACTAATGGAAACTTGATAAGGATTATGTGCTGTATATGTAACCACCTGATTATTATAGCTCATAAAAGTACAATAAACTGTACCGCCCAATCCAGTTATATTCACACTGTTAGAGCTCGTGTAAACAGACTGACCAAGACCATTGATATTTATATCTCCATCTGCTGTCCAATGAAAGTTTGCGCCAGAAGGGACATTGATCTCGGCCGTAGCCTCGCCACAAGCACCCGTATTATTATTTTGGCTAATTGTAATTAATGGTGGCACTAATGTTTTTCTGACGGCAAATTCACCACAAGGACTACGTAATATCGCTGCCAATACTGCAAACTGATTAGTATATGTAGGAGTTGCAATTCCAACTGTTGTACTATTTGAAGAACCTACAATTGTATACCCTCCACCCACCTCCCAATTAATTGTTGTTCCAGAGGGCACGCCTGTAATTGAATAAGTAGTATTAGCCCCTGAAATAACAGGACCAGTAATATTAAATGAGCTAGTTGGATTACAAAAAACACCACAACTGACGAAACCTGTAGTTGTGCCTGCCAATTCTTTTAATAAAAAATCGCCATTGCGAGATGTGAAAGTTACATGATCTTCGTTACCCACAACTGAAGTAACAAAATTATCGAATGGCGAATTATTTGGGCTGGTTGTAGGGATATTTCTGCTGTAACCTGTATAAAGTTGCGAAGTGGAAATAGTAGTTGCTCCATTACCAATGTCTAGTGAACTTACCGAGGGGACATAATTGAAGCTGGGAACTAAAACAACATCTGCCAAGCCAGAAGGCACACCTACAGAAGATCCGTTACTAAAGCTTGCCTCCCCGCCAACTCCGTTGTCCAATGGAAGCATATAACTTCCAGCATTTGCGGATCTATCTGTAATAGCTGAGTTTACATTAAACAAACCTAATATCTTACGCTTGATTCCAACAAAGCCTTTATAAACCTGTTGATTAGTTTGGTTAGGCAAGGATTTTGCCCTAATTTCTGTAACAAAACTTGTTTTTGTAGACAATGGACCCAATATGGAACCAAATCCGATTAGAGGTCTGTTAGTTAACAATCCACCTACCACTTGGTAAGGAGCTGTAAAAAAGTCTATTAAATTAGCCAAAAACGGTATCTTTAAACGCTTTTCTTCTTTAACCTCAAATAATGTAGTATATGGTGCAAAGGGCTGTAAGGTTCCGCATTCTGACCCATTGCTAATCGCAATATTTCTACTCGATGGCATACCCAAAGAATGGTAGGCACTATAAAAAGTATCATGTTCGGTATTATCTACTGCTAAATTAGCTGCATCTCCTATTCTATAATACAGTAACTGTTTCGACGCTGGTGCATTAAGTATATCTTTAGCAACTTTTAACTCTGGATACATATCTACCAGTTTAATTAATGGGATTGCCCCCCAAAACAAACTGAACTCTGCTTTATTAATATGTTTGACCAAAGCTTGCAAACCTAAAGGAAAGTTAGCTCCTTGATGAGGACTATCCATGCTAATGTATAAACTGGTGTGATGGGCAATGCTGTTAGTTTCTAGGCTACGAAGGGCATGTCTTGCGATTACACCACCCATACTCAAACCTAAAATTACATTATCTGCACTACCTGTTTTGTTACCATTAACCCATTGTATAGCGGCCTGTACAAGAGCCGAATTTGTTTCTAGAGCATCAGTGGCATCATCAAAATTCACAAAAACAATATCATAGCCAAGTAAATCAATATCATTGTTCAAAAATGTATTACTTGGGTATAATATCTGGTCAAGACTATTTGTTAAAAATCTATCAACAGTAAAATCTTCATTAGGTGTATTGGGTGTTGTAATCTTCCAAAAATCAATACCCTCCACCACAATTAAAGGCTTAATAATGTTGTCATTAAGATGGTTATTACTCAGTCTAATCTGCAAAAAAGCCTTTTTTAATCCAGATGGCGTATTGATCTCAATAGTATGCCCTGTTCTAGCATGGTAAGCCTTAGAAATTGAGCCACCGCCAGGTGATTCCTCTTCAGCTGTTACCTCTACATAAATTCTACTGTGCGAAATCAGAGTGCTGTTATCGGTAAAAGTAACTTCGTAATTAATAGTTTTGTAACCTGTAGTAGTATAGCTTGTACTAAATGGTGTGTTTATGGATTTTATTTGCAAACCATTACCATCGCCTAAATCTATTTTAATCTGACTAATGGTTTTGGTGGTATTGCCAAACATTAATGTACTTGGTAGTGTGAAACTTACATAACCCCCAAGTGCATTAAAATATTCTTTTTGTGGAGCTATTGCAAATGCTGTTTTAGTAAGATAAGGGCTTTGAGTTCGAGTGTTTACATCATACAGCTGGTCTCCAGTTTCGTACATCAGTCCTGCTGTAATGGCATCGTCACGCAGCTCCTGATAATTGTAATGTAAATAAACAAATGGAGTGGCAAGCGAATCATAAGTTAGTGCGTTTAGGGCAGTATTAAAAGAACCAAAAGATGTAAAACTAACGGTATTGCTAAATTGGGAAGAAAGCAACGAGCCATAAATACTTCGCCACTCCTTTAAACTCACATAGTTACTATCAACCAATATGGTTCCAGTAAAATTATTTAAGTTACTAAAATTAACGCCGACATCTAACAAAATGCCCGTGTAAACAGGTGTTTTGTCTACGTGCTGAAAGATACTTTTAATTCTATCCGAAAAATCATTTGGCGTTTCCTGTGCCTGTAGCTTTGCTCCTAGTAGTAAGCACAACAATAAGAAGAGTAGTTTTTTCATTTCGAGAAGAGTTATAGTTAAGAATTAATTAGTAAAAGGCACATCAAATCTACCTTCTGTTATCTTTATTGTTTTTCCAGTAGCACTATCCTTTCCAACAAAAAAAAAGTGCCCTGAAATTATTCTATTAATCTTATCGTACTTTGTAATTACTAAAGTGCCATCTGTGCATTTATATATATTGGTATCATATATGTACCTTACAAAATTACTATTGGTTATTAAATCATAACTGCCAACCGTTTGCATATTTGTGACCGAAAAATTAACAGCTTCAACACCCTTGTTGGTTTTCAAACTTAATATATCAAATTGTATACTCGTAGTAATTGCTGGAATCATTGATATACCAGTGGGTATCCATATTTCTCCATTAACCAAGCAACCAAAAGTTCTTGCCCCTGTCTGGGTTTCTGCTGGTAAGGCTGGTTCTAGTGCGCCAATGGTTTTCTTTTTACAAGAAATAGGCAATATTGCAAAGCTCAAAAAAACACAGGCCAAGCTCAATAAAAAGATTGGTCTCTTTTTCATCCTGTTATTATTTTGTTAAATCCCTTTTGTCTTTTTTGCCTTTGTCATAACAGGCGTTCTACTGCTTTAAACATACTTAATTAAATTTATAGTTAGTGTTTTCTATACGGAAGGGTATATTCTCAGGTCGAAGCGGTAGTTTTTCGGGATGAAAATATTTATAACCTAACTGTCTCAATCAATAATAAATTATCATTATTACCACATTCTGACTTTCCCTTTGATTTAAACACTTATTTTTGCTTAGTGTAATTTTAACACTAAGAGGTTATGAAAAAGAGTTTACTTCCACTCACATTAGGCGGTTTAGGTATCGGTATTACAGAGTTTGTAATGATGGGTCTGTTGCCAGATATTGCAAAAGATTTAAATGTAAGCATTCCTCAAGCTGGCTATTTAATCTCTGCTTATGCGCTTGGCGTAGTCATTGGCGCTCCATTATTAGTAATGGCAGCGGGCAAATTTCCACCCAAAAAGATATTGATTGCTTTAATGATCATGTTTACGGTATTTAATGCACTATCTGCATTTGCACCTAACTTTAGTTTATTATTCATAGCTCGTTTATTATCTGGCTTACCACATGGTGCATTTTTCGGCGTGGGTTCTGTAGTGGCAAGTCGCATTGCAGAAAAGGGTAAGGCGGCACAAGCAGTATCTATGATGTTTGCGGGTTTAACCATTGCAAATGTTTTGGGCGTTCCGTTAGGTACTTTTATCGGTCATAATTTTTCTTGGCGGTTCTCATTCGCTGTTGTAGCCATAGTTGGCATCATTACGTTGATTAGCCTTAAACAATGGCTTCCGGCTTTGCCAGCCAACAAAAACAGAGATTTAAAGGCTGAGCTTGGTTTCTTCAAAAAGCAAGAAGCTTGGTTAATCATCATCATGATTTCTATTGGAACAGGCGGTTTATTTACATGGTATAGCTACATTGCTCCATTAATGACAGATGTTGCTGGTTTTTCTGCAAATAGTGTTACTTACATTATCATGTTAGCCGGACTCGGTATGCTTTGCGGCAATTTCATTGGTGGTTATTTAGCAGATAAATTTTCTCCCGCCAAAGCTTCAGTCGCTTTATTGTTAACCATGGTAATAACGTTAATAATCGTCCATTACGTGTCATTTAACCCTGTATTAGCCTTAATAATGACATTTATAACCGGAGCGGTTTCTTTTGCCTTAGCAGCGCCAATACAAATGTTAATGATTACTTCCGCAAAGGGGTCAGAAATGTTGGCTGCCTCTGCTAGTCAAGCTAGCTTTAATATTGGAAATGCATTGGGTGCTTTCTTCGGCGGACTACCTTTGGTTTATGGGTTTGATTATACCTGGCCAGCTTTAGTGGGTGCATTAATGGCATTGATTGGTGCGATGTTTGCGTTTTGGCTGATTAAAAGCCATCATCCTGCAAAGATTAAAACAAAGGCAGAAGTTTGTTTAAACTAAAAACCAGGCTATCTTACATTCCCTAAAAAAGTACCTACAGACAATCCTGCAAAACTTTGTATCGCATTTAAATTTGCATTGGCCGATAAGCTTATCGCTATGATATTGCCCAATTTCAAGTTATATTTTGCTTCTATTGGCAAGCCAATTGTGTTTTTCTGAATCTTTTCATACACGCTATATCCAAACAAAAGAATACCACTATTTTCTTGCCCGCCACTTCTTATGTATTTTCCTTGAGTTACCTTACCCGTAAATGCAAGTCCTGCACCAAGCTGAAAATTATGAACGCTACCCACATTAAAATTTTTACCAACCATTAAAGCATAATCAAATAGTTTTGGGCTTGGTCTATCACCAAAAAGTCCAATTTCACCAACCCTGGAATTTTTAATTTTAAAATAATAAGCCTCATTTTGTAAAGCAACATAAGACTGGCCATATATACCAGATTTAGTTCCTAATCCAGCTTCCAATCCTAAGGAAAATTGCTGTGCAATGCAGTTATTAGCCATTAATAAACTCAAGGTAATTATAAGAATGCATTTCATCTTTAGTTAATTAGTTAAAGGTTGATAAATTTTTTGAGTATATTTTTCAAGATCAGTCCTAATATTTGGAAAATCAGACACTTCCAGTCCTCTATAAAACCGCTTGTTAGCAAATAATTGTCCGACTAAAGAACCTAGAGCCACTCCAATTGGTATACCTCCTACAATATTGGCAGCCTGCGTTAAAGCATTGGTAGATTCTGCTGCAATGACCACGAAAGCACCTGCCCCGATTAATATAAATGGCAAAACCACCCCTCGCTTACTAATGTAAATGTCTTTTACATTAGCAAACCTTAGTTTAATGGTATCAGTGTTGTGCTTTAACAAGATAAGTTCATGATCAGTAATGACATAAAAGACACCGCGTACACGATGCTTATTTTTTTCGATTACCTTAATATTATATTTTGGCTTCAATTGCGCACTGCAAGCATGTTTAATAAACAGGCACATTAATATTGTAAGAATGATTTTCATAATTTATTTTTAGGTGAGTAGACAAGCGGATTAAATTACTTTTGGATAAATCTTGCGGTATTTCCAAGTTCTACCATCTAAAAAGGCAATAATCATAAATGCCCCCGAACGATGATTTGCTACATCAAAAATGAGTTCGCCATCTTCTGTTTTAGATAATCGTGTTTTCTTAATATCTATTGCACCAGCAACATATGGCACCAGCACAAGCCCTACATTTTTGTTTTTAAGATAGAGATAGCCATCTTTTTTCAGTTTTGCATTAAGTATTCTTTCTCTTATGGTTTCACCATTTTCGATATAATCAATTTTTAGTTTATCATTTGCTAGAACCTCTAATCTAACAGCGTAAGTTTTGGCAGAGTCAATTTTGAAGGTGTCTGCTAATAATTTTCGATCTAATTCCTGTAAAAAATTATTGTACATCCAGTACTTTCTGGTTTTCTCTTCTTCATTTGATGCATTAATGCTGTATTTCCCGTTTAAAGAGACAACGTTACTTTTTGTTAATGGACTTGGATTTTCCATTCCTTTTTGAAACGAAACACAACTAGAAAATAGAAGTGCAGCTATAAGCACTATGCTTTGAAGGTAGTGCTTAACGCATGGAGAGTTGAGTTGATACATAACCATAATAATTTAAATGATCTGTGAGCAATATTGATACATATTTATAATTACCTAGGTGCTAATTCTAGCTTTTAGGATTGATTCTTTTAAAATGATAGGCAACATCAAAACCTCTTCCAGCCCCAATTAATAATAAAAACGCACCAGAATTATCAACTGCGTGATTCAATATTAGGCCACCATCCTTCGCTACACCAATTCTAGTTTTTTTACTTTGGGTACCTCCCAGTAGGTAAGGTATTCCATGAACCTTAACTTCTGTCTTTCCAACTTTCAGCAACCCCCTTGATTGCAACCTTCCTGACAAAATCAAACTATCAATCATCAGTCTTTCTTTTTTGATTGAGATAGCTATACTGTTTTCTTTTAAGTAAGTAAGTGAAATAAAATATCTAGACACAGTATCAATGCTAATTGCTTTATTGGTTAAGTATTGATAGAAATAATCCTTCTTCTTATCATTGATGACATCTTCTTGGTTTCCTTTTTTATCGTAACCATAATCTGGGGAAAAAGAATAAGTACCTGTAAGTTCACTCAAATTATTTTCGGTTAACTTCTTTGAAGCTCGCCAAACTCTCGTATTAGAAAATGAGGCACAACCTGTGAGCACAGCTACTGCTAAAATCAAAACAAAATATGCCTGGTATTTTACTGTGTTAGTTTTCATATCATTATATTTTAAAAAATTGATTTCTTTTTAGAACATACCTATTGAAGCCCCAAATGAAAAATTTCCATAGCTTTTAACTCCGTTTGCATTTCCTCTCCACGAAGCATTTATGCCAATCCCTTTGTTAAATTGAAAACTATACCTTAATTCAGCAGGTAAGCCGATGGCTATTTCTTCATTAAACCGGGGTAAATAATAAGGCTGTTTGGCACGATTAAACTCTTCATCTGGGATAGTTTTAGCAACAACTGAAACACCTGTTCCGAATTGAAATTGGTGGCGTTTTAATAGCGTGTAAGTTTTACCATAAATTAATCCAAAGTCCGTTAAACCTGGTGTAGTGATATGGCTTTCATCATCTTCTCCCTTCAACAATTTTTGCTCTTCACTTCTGTTGTCTCTGGCATCGCTAATAGCAATTTTTAGATAATTATGGTCGTATTGCGCCCAAATTCCAACATTCACATAATTATCGTAGCTTTTTGATTTACCTAATTCAAAACCTAAATAAAGATTATTGAAGCCCGAAAAATCCGGCTTCTGTGAAAATGAAGATTCAGATAATAGTATCGCAATTACGCTGATGATTAATATTTTAGTTTTCATGACTCTTGATTTAAATTGATAACCAAAAGTATTGAGTAGAAAATTGAAGAATTAATCCTTAAAGACACAAAAAACAAATAGCTTAATCTTAAAGAACAATTAAATAACAATATTATTCATTTATTAATTCTAAAGATTGTATATTAGACTAAATTAACTTGTAAAGATGTTAATTTACGTTTACTTAATTTTTAGGAATATTAATAATGGTTAATTTTCAAGCAAATTACTTTGAGCAGATTAAAACAGCTTTGCCAACATACCAAAACCTGGCTCAAAGCATAGCTGAAGTGTTGTCAATTAGCATTAATGAGGCTTATAAAAAAATTAAGGGCAGTAGTTTATTAAATATCAATCAGATAGTAAAGCTTTCTGACCACTTCGGCGTTCCCTTTCTTTATAAACCAGAGCAGCTGCCAACAGTAACATTTGATTATTTAAGCGTTGACCAGGAAACACCAAATATGCTGCTGTACTTGCAAGACTTATTAAAAAACCTAAAGCAAATTCAAAGTGGGACTAAAAAGCACATCACCATTACAACCGATGACATTCCCTTATTTCATTTTTTCAAATACCCAGAGCTTACTTGTTTTAAGCTGTTCTTTTGGTCAGACAGCGCAATGAATTCTGAAACGAAGTTTGACCCAAGCTCATTTGATGAACAAATTATATCTCTTTCAAAAGAGTTAAATCAAATTTACCTAGAGATCCCTTGCACCGAAATATGGGCAAAAGACACTGTGCATGGCACAATTGAACAAATTAGGTATGCATTTGAAGCAGGTTATATCGACAAAGGATTAGCCATCCAAATTATAGAACAGGTTAGGTATTGTTTAACAGACATGAATATGTATGCCATTAGCAGTAAAAAAACCATCGACCCAGATCACAGCTTTAATTGGTATAACTGCGATGTGTTAGGAAGTATATCTTATTTAGTAGACCACAAAGGAAGTATGTCTTGTTATAATAGATTTAATACCTTCAATTATTTAAAGACCGATGACCAATCTTATTGCGAACAAACAAAACACTGGATGCAAGGCTTAATTAAAAAGTCGGTTTCATTTAGTGGGCAGGGCGAAAAACATCGAAACAAATTTCTTTACAATTCATTCGCAGAATGTGATAACTTAATAAGGGAGATAAATATACCTTAGGGCATTTTTCGTTGCTCGTCTTTCGTTGTTCGTTTTACTCAATACGCAAATCTCAATACTCAACACTATATTTGTCTATGCTAAAAAAAGAACGATATCAACTTTTTGTAAAGCACTTTGCGGCTAAACAACCTAATGCCGAAACTGAATTACACTATAACAATCCCTATCAATTACTGGTAGCGGTTATTCTTTCTGCACAATGTACCGATAAAAGAATCAACCAAGTAACTCCAGCTCTTTTTAAGCGTTTCCCAAATGCTACTGCGTTGGCAGAAGTTACACCAGACATCGTTTTTGATTACATAAGAAGTGTTAGTTATCCTAATAACAAGGCTAAGCATTTAGTGGGAATGGCAAATATGCTGGTAAACGAATTTAATAACCAAGTACCATCAGACATAGACCAATTACAGAAAATGCCAGGTGTTGGCCGCAAAACTGCTAATGTTATTGCATCTGTTATTTATGATGCTCCGGCAATGGCGGTAGACACTCACGTATTTAGGGTTGCCAATAGAATTGGGTTAACCACTGGAAAAACACCTTTAGCAGTAGAAAAAGATTTAGTTAAAAATTTACCTGAGCATACCATTGCCATGGCTCATCATTGGTTAATTCTGCATGGCAGGTATGTTTGTGTGGCGAGAAGTCCGAAATGCAGCATTTGTGAAATAACCTATATGTGTAAGTACTTTGAAAAGCTTCATAAAACTAAAGAAATTAGTGATGTTGATAATTTTATTGAAATAGTTTAAATATTATTTGCATTAATCAAATTAAAATTAATATGTTTGCTAAAGTTATTAGCATTACAAGATTAGATTATTAGCCGATACATACATTTATTTATTTAGAAGATGAAGGACATGAACCCAAACGCAGAAAAATTAAAAGCACTACAATTAACATTAGATAAATTAGAAAAATCATACGGTAAAGGTTCCGTGATGAAATTAGGCGATGCTCCAATTGAAGCCATCGATTCAATTTCTACTGGTTCAATTAGTTTAGATATCGCCTTAGGTATTGGCGGTGTTCCAAAAGGACGTGTGATAGAAATATACGGGCCAGAATCTTCTGGTAAAACAACCTTGGCCACTCACATTATTGCAGAAGCACAGAAAAAAGGCGGTATTGCTGCATTTATTGATGCAGAGCATGCATTTGATAAGGGTTATGCTAAAAAGTTAGGTGTAGATGTAGATAACCTTTTTATCGCTCAACCAGATAATGGAGAACAAGCTTTAGAAATTGCAGACAACTTGATTCGTTCTGGGGCTATTGATGTAATCGTGATTGACTCGGTTGCTGCATTGGTACCAAAGGCGGAGATTGAAGGCGAAATGGGTGATAGCAAAATGGGCTTACATGCTCGTTTAATGAGCCAGGCCTTACGTAAACTAACAGGAACAATTTCAAAGACTGGCTGTTGCTGTATCTTCATTAACCAATTACGTGAAAAAATTGGTGTAATGTTCGGCAACCCAGAAACTACCACTGGTGGTAATGCATTGAAATTTTATGCATCTGTACGTTTAGATATTCGCAGAACTTCACAGATTAAAGATTCTGATGAAGTATCAGGAAATAGGGTTAAAGTTAAAATCGTTAAAAATAAAGTTGCACCACCTTTCCGAATTGCTGAATTTGATATCATGTTTGGAGAAGGCATTTCTAAAACTGGAGAAATTATTGACTTAGGTGTTGATTTTAACATCATTAAAAAAGCTGGTTCTTGGTTCTCTTATGGAGAAACTAAACTAGGCCAGGGAAGAGATGCTGTTAAAACACTATTATTAGATAATCCAGAATTATCTGAAGAAATAGAAGCTAAAATTAGAGCTGAAGTAACAGGAGATAAATTAGAAGAAAAGATATAGCTAAAAATCCTTTATTTAGATACAAAGAAATACTATTGAGAACGCTGTTGCTAAAACATTATAGCAACAGCGTTCTTTTTTTATCTAAAACTTGAAGATTTTGGTGCTGCATCAGCGTTGTTCTTCAAGAACTTTTTATCTAATGTGATGATGGTATAAGTTGCAATAATAATCCCGACCACTAAAAGAACTAATCCTAAATAGTTTCTTTTTTTATCCTGTTTAATCATCCATACTAAAAAGACAATTAAAGGAATTAATAATAACCCAAAAAATATAAAACTATTCGCTCCCATAATACTATAATTTAAAAATTCATTCTCGCCATTGGCGAAATATCTTGTCCAACAAACTCTCCAACTAAAAACTTCTGATAACCTGCAATGGCAATCATACCAGCATTATCAGTACAATATTGAAAGGCTGGAATATATACATTCCAACCTAAACTTTCTTTCATTTCTGTTAGTGCATTCCTCAAACCTGAATTTGCAGAAACACCCCCAGCAATTGCAATTTCTTTTATATCATACTGTTTAGCTGCTTTTTTGAGCTTGTTTAATAAAATATTCACAATACTATATTGAACTGACGCACAAATATCAGCTAGGTTTTGCTCAATAAATTGTGGGTTTTCTTTTTGTCTGTCTCTTATAAAGTACAAAATTGCAGTTTTAAAACCACTAAAGCTATAATTCAATCCTTGTATTTGTGGCTCAGGAAATTTAAATGCCAGTGGATTTCCTTGTTGCGCATACTTATCTATCAAAGGACCACCAGGGTAAGGAAGGCTTAAGATTTTAGCTGTCTTATCAAAAGCTTCTCCTGCGGCATCATCTAATGTCTCGCCAACTATTTCCATGTCGAAGTAGTCTTTAACCAACACAATCTGGGTATGACCGCCAGAAACCGTAAGGCATAAAAATGGAAATTTAGGTGTTGGCTCATCAATAAAATGCGCCAAAATATGAGCCTGCATATGATTAACAGCAATTAATGGCAAATCTAAAGCAAGCGCAAAGGATTTAGCAAACGATACACCTACCAATAACGCACCTAATAAACCCGGACCACGCGTAAATGCAACTGCGTTTAGCTCATTTTTGTTAACTTTAGCAATTGCCAAAGCTTGTTGAACAGCAGGCACTATATTTTGTTGATGAACCCTTGATGCTAATTCTGGTATTACACCCCCATAATTTTCATGAATTGTTTGGTTTGCAATAACATTGGCAGTAATTTTGCCGTTGTTACAAACAGCAACAGAAGTTTCATCGCATGATGATTCGATAGCAAGTATGACAGGCACGTTTATGATTATTAAGCTACAAAACTATTAAAAAACTATTAAAAATACTGCTTTGGGTTGTTGCATCAATTATATTGTTGCTTGCGATACTTACTTTTTCGTTACAATTTAAGCCAGTGCAGACTTATGTGGCAAAAAAAGCAGCTGCCTATTTATCTAAAGAATTAAAAACGACCATAACTATTGGTGGTTTATATGTTAAACCATTTAAATCTGTTGTACTAGAAAACCTAGTTGTCTTAGACCAGCAGAAAGATACACTTGCTAATTTCCCTAAGTTTTTGGTCGATTTAAATAAGTTATCCTTAAAGGAAAGAATACTTGATGTAAATACGGTACAAGTTAATAACGGCTCCTTTTTTTTAAAAGACCATAAAGATGGTTCTTCAAATTTAGATTTCATTATAGATTATTTTGATAGTCCTGCTCCAAGAAATCGACCTAAAAGAAAAAAATTCCAGTTTCTATTTGATAGAATTATATTAAACAACATTGCCTTTAAATACAAAAACCTAAAGAAAGACACCACTATCAATGGGATAAATTTTGATGACATTAGCTTAACCAAGTTGAATGGGATTTTCGAGGGCTTAAATACTAAGGAACACGTTATTCAAGCCAATATTAAAAACTTAACCTTTAAAGAAAAAAGCGGCTTCAATTTAAAGAATCTTAGCACACTAGCTTCAATAGATACTAATGCCATTGAATTACAAAACTTATTATTAGTAACCGACCGAACTAGGTTAATGGATTATTTCCAAATGAAGTTTGAAAGGTTTAGGGATTTCAACAACTTTGTTGACAAAGTTAGAATGAATGCTAATTTTAAGGATAGCCATATTTCTTCATCAGACATTGCCTACTTTACACCTGCGTTAAAAAAGATGAAATTGGACATCGATATTGATGGCAAAATTACAGGTTATGTTAGGGACTTAAAGGCTAAAAAACTTTCTATTAAAACCGGAAAAGCAACTTATATTAAAGGTGACTTTACACTGAAAGGACTGCCAGACTTTGAACAAACTTTCATGGATATGAAAATTGAGATGGCTGGCACCAATAAAAAAGACTTAGACGAAATCTTAACCGATATAGCAGGAAAGAAAATAAAATCCATTCCAGTAATTGTAAATAAATTTGGAAACGTAAACTTTAATGGAACGTTTTCTGGTTTCCAAAATGATTTTATCGCCTATGGTGAATTTAAGACTAAGCTTGGACGATTCAAGTCTGATGTGAACATGAAAATAGATAAGAAGGGTATTCCTTCTTATACTGGGAATGTTAAAACTTATGACTTTAAGTTAGGAGAGTTATTAAACGAAAAAACCTTAGGAAGAATAACGTCTGAGCTATATGTAAAAGGAAAAGGAATTGAGGTTAAATCGCTTACAGAGGAGCTGAAAGGAAATGTATCTTATATAGATTTTAATGGATATAGGTATCAAAATGTTAAAATCAACGGAACGTTCGACAAAAAATATTTTGATGGAAACTTAAGCATCAATGATAAAAATGTACAACTGGATTTTGATGGGGGCGTTAACCTAAATCCAGCACTTCCTGTATTTAACTTTAAGGCAAGCATTAAAAAGGCAAAACTTAAGAAATTAAAACTGTACAAAGATTCTTTAATGATTGATGCTGAATTTAGCACTAATTTCTCTGGAGACAACCTAGACAATATCCAAGGAAATCTTTCCATCCAAAAAATAACACTTAACAATAAAAAAGGAGTTTACAATATAGACTCGGTACAACTTACTGCCAATGGATTAGGTATTGATAGGAGTTTGACCATAAAATCAGATGTTTTTGACGCTAGTATAAAAGGACAATATGACTTAAACACCATTGTGTCTTATTATAAGGCAATTGCAAAAACCTATATCCCTTCCTTAAAAGCAGAGATTGTAAATTACAAAACGCAGATATTTGATTTCAACTTAAAAATCAAGAGGTTTGAGCCTATAGCAGAACTTTTAGTACCAGGGTTAGAGATAGATGAGCAAGCAATTCTTGTTGGGTCATTTGATTCGAGGAATAATAAGGCAACCCTAAATGGCTTTATTAACAAGTTAACCTACAAAGGAATCATCGCCAATAACATCATTATTGATGAAAACACAACAGACAAACAGTTGCAAGCCATTATTACGGCAGATAGAGTAGACTTAAATGATAGTTTATACATCAAGAATGTCAACTTAACCAATGTTTTAAGAAATGACAGTCTTTCATTAAACGTTAAATTATCAAATGCTGATGATGCAAATCAGCTGGATTTAAACGGACTTGTGGAATTTGCATCAGACACTACGGCAAAAATCAGTATACTTCCTTCTAACTTAAAGATAAACAGCGAAGATTGGAGCATCCAAGAAAAGGTTCGTATCAACTTTAATAATGGTAAAACCGAAATCAATAATTTCTCATTGAGCAACAACAAACAGTTATTAAAAGTAGATGGAATTTTATCAAATGATCCTAAGGATTTATTGGTTGTTGGATTTGAAAACTTTAACCTCAAAACATTAAATCCCTTTGTTAAAACTTTGGGCGTTAAACTTTCTGGAAATATAAATGGTAAAACCAGACTGTATGATGTAATGCAGTCGCCAAAAATATCTGATAGCTTAAGGATCGATTCTTTAACTTTAAACAATATCTATATCGGTAGTTTAACGGATACATCGTCTTATGATCAAACTAGGAATGTTGCAAATGTTTATACCCAAATATTGGCCGATGGTAGAGAGACCTTCAAAATAACTGGAGGTTTAGATTTAAAAGAAAAGTCCATTGACCTTAATGTAAAAATGGATGATACTAAATTGACCATTTTAGAGCCATTTGTTAAGAAACTAGTTTCCAATTTGAAAGGTAATATATCTGCAGACCTAACCGTGAAAGGGAAGTTTGAAAAGCCAGGAATTAATGGAGAAGTTTCTTTTAACAAAGGGGAATTGACTGTTAACTACTTAAAGACTGCTTATACTTTAAATGATAGAGTAACTGTTGAGAATAGTGTGATAGCCATTGATGATTTAGAGCTTGAGGATGTGGATGGGAATAAGGCAACGGCTAATGGGACTGTAGATTTAAACAACATAGATGATCCAAACATACAAGTTGACTTAACCGCTACTAACTTTATGGCGTTGAACACTACATCAAAGGACAACTCTGTGTATTATGGCAAAGCTTATGCAACTGGCAATTTCTCTTTTAAAGGCCCTACCAATAACATGTTCATTAACATTGATGCCAAAACAGAAAAAGGAACTGTATTTAACTTGCCTTTAAACAGCTCTGAAACAGTATCTGATAGGGATTTTATCACTTTTGTAAGTAAGGATACTGCACAAGTTGTTAAAAAGAAGACCAGTTTTGATGGCTTAAAAATGAATTTCAAACTAAGGGTTGACCCTAACAGCACCGCAAATATTTATACCATTTTAGGAAAACTAAGTGGAAAAGGAAATGCAGAGCTAGAGTTAAACATTAATAGTGGCGGCGATTTTGAGATGAAGGGCGATTATATAATTGAGACTGGGATTTTCGATTTCACTGCTCAGGAGGTAATTAATAAACGTTTGGAGATTAGACAAGGTGGAACGATTAGATGGACGGGAAACCCAACTACTGCACAAATTAACCTAAAGGCTATTTACGCATTAAGGGCAAGCACTGCCGATTTATATACGGCTGCAAACAGAGACCAATCATCAGCCTCAGACGAAAGGGTACAAACAGAAGTAGAAATGGGCTTAACAGGTTTACTATTACAACCAGATATTAAATTAGATATCTTCTTCCCTGCCAACCCTGCAAAAAAAGAAGAGTTTCAATCTTACTTTAACGATGGTAACAACCTAAATACGCAAGCTTTAAGTTTAATTATACAGCGTCGATTTGCCCCTGGAACAGGTAAAGAAAATTTAGGCCAGCAATTAGGGTCTGTAGGAACCAGTACTGCAACTGAGTTAATTTTTAATCAAATTAACAATGTACTTTCTTCGCTTAACCTCAACTTTGTAGATATCAATATTCAATCGCCAACTGAAGGAAGTGCAACCTTTAAAATACTAAATGATAGGATAGTAATTAATGCAGGGATTGTAGATAGAAACAAAAGTACTACAGATTATTCTTTAGGTTTTTCTAACAATGTTGGTAGAGAGGTAGAGATTTTAGCTTTGATCAAAAAGGATGGAACATTAGTGGGTAAGTTAGCCAACAAACCTCCTACACAACAGAGTATTTTCCAAAATCCAGGGGTTAGTCCAAATGCTAACGTAACCTCTCTAGGTTTAATCTACACCCAACAATTTGACACTTTTGGTGAGTTTATTAAAAAAATAACAGGAAAATATAGAAGGGAGCAGAAGAAGAAAGAAGCAGAAGCTAAGGAAAAAGTGAATAAGGAAGCTATCTTGAATGAGAGTAAAAAGAATAATCCCAAAAGGTAATCAGGATTTACAGGATTAAAGGATGACAGGATCTATAATTCAATCCTAAATGAGTAGAATAAGTAATATAAAGGTAGTCTGGATCAGGATTTACAGGATTAAAGGATGACCGGATCTATAATTCAATCTTATCTGAGTAGAATAGGTAATGTAAATTAGTCTGGATTAGGATTTACTGGATTAAAGGATGGTAAGATTTAAATCCTAAATTCTTACCGTCCTTTAATACATATCCAAACAAAGTATTACTTCATGATCTGGTGTCCCATTTTATCACGCTTGGTAATTAAATAAGACTCGTTATGTTTGTTGCTTTCTATTTCGATTGGAATGTTCTCTACAATCTCTAGTCCATAGCCAATTAAGCCAGCTCTTTTAGTGGGATTGTTAGACATTAACTTCATTTTAGTAACGCCTTGCGCTCTTAAAATCTGAGCACCAACACCGTAATCACGTTCATCGCCTTTAAAGCCTAATTCTATATTTGCTTCTACGGTATCAAAACCAGCGTCTTGTAAGTTATATGAACGAAGTTTATTTACTAAACCAATCCCTCTACCCTCTTGGTTCATGTAAACCACAATGCCTTTTCCTTCTTGCTCTAACATCTGAAGTGCCTTGTGTAATTGTGGCCCACAATCGCAGCGACAAGAACCAAAAATATCTCCAGTAACACATGAACTGTGTATCCTAGCTAATATTGGCTCACCTTCTTTCCATTCGCCTTTGGTAATGGCTAAATGTGTAGCTCCATTGCTTAATTGAGTGTAAGCTGTCATTTTAAAATCGCCCCATTGCGTTGGCAAATTAACTGCAACTTCTTCTCTAATTAAACTCTCTGCCGCTAAACGGTAAGCAATTAAATCTTTAATAGAAATTATCTTAAGTTGGTGCTGTTGCGCAATAACCATTAACTCTGGCAAACGAGCCATTGTCCCATCGTCGTTCATGATCTCTACCAATACGCCAGCTGGCTCAAAACCTGCCAAACGAGCAATATCTATAGTTGCTTCGGTATGCCCCGTTCTGCGCAATACACCTTCACGTTTTGCCTTTAAAGGGAAAATATGTCCGGGTCTGCCTAAATCTTCTGGTTTGGTATCTGGATTAATTAATGCCTGTACAGTTTTGGCTCTATCATGTGTAGAAATTCCTGTTGTACAACCTTGTCCAATTAAATCTACTGAAACGGTAAAAGGGGTTTGGTGTAGAACGGTATTATTTTGCACCATTAAATCGAGCTTTAAATCGATGCATAGGTCTTCTATTAGCGGAGCGCAGATTAAACCTCTGCCATACTTAGACATGAAATTAATTACTTCTGGCGTTACGTTTCTTGCTGCAGTAATAAAGTCGCCTTCATTTTCGCGATCTTCATCATCAACCACAATAATTATTTTACCAGCTTTAATATCTTCTAATGCTTCGTCTATTGTATTTAATTTAATTTCCATTTTGTATTTGGTAAATAAGGCTTAAGGTTCCTTATTATAAGTCGACACAAAGTTACAACCTTTACCAACAATAATTTGGCATAAAATATCATTGATAAGTAAGGAATAAAGTTTTGATTTTTGTTAGAAGAGCATAAAGACTAATGCAGAAAGATTATATCGATTGGGAGCGCAGTTTTGAAGTTTTGATTAATGTTTGTTCCTGCTTTCCGCTAAATCTTTTGTATTTCCTTAGACAAGCTACCGATATAAAATCGGCACGCGTCAGGATGACAACACAAAAGGATGCCGCTTCAATCAGGGCTATAGAGCAAAAAGCTGTGCTAATATGTCGGGTTGCTAATTGCCCAAAGAACCAATTGCCTTTGTTAATTAAACCCGATTGATGGCGATAGCTCTTGAGCTGAAAGCGAAAGACTAAAGCCGAAAGCGGGGCTACAAGTGCGATGGAAGGCAGAACCCTTCTTTTTCTAATCTTTCTTTTTACGCTTAAACAGGCCAACTATTAGCTGTTTATAGTAGTCTACATCAAACAAGGCAGAATCTACTGTTGCCTTATAGGTTAAAAAGACACCTAATGGCGTGAGGATAACAATGGCCGTCCACATGCCGAAGGTTGGGTCTAGTGAGCCTTCTTTTGCAGATTTTTCTGCTACGGTAGAAATAATGTGATAAATTAAAAAGAACACGATGGCAATTACCACTGGCAAGCCTAAGCCGCCTTTTCTAATAATTGCTCCCAAAGGTGCCCCAATAAAGAAAAGCAGTAAACAAGATACGGCTAGCGTGTACTTTCTTTGGTATTCTATTTTCGCCTTAATGATTTCCTTTACCTTAAAATCATGATCTAACAACCTGTTATTAAGTGTTTGCTTAATGGTTTCGGATTGATCAAAGGCATTTTGTAGGGCTTGCACCCTGTTATTTTTTTCTATAACGGTTAAAACAGAACCATTAATAACCTTAGGTTTTGCCTTAACTTTTGTGTAGCCTTTTAAATAGTTATTCTGCTTGTAATAAGCACTTGCATTGACCTTGGTTACTTTATTTAGGGTATCTAAACTTTTTATTAAGGAATCTTCTCTTTTTGTAAGCCCTTTTCGGTTTAGCATTTGGGCGTTGTTCATGAAACTATTTTCTTCTGTACGATTGAAACCTGAACCAAAACTAGAAAAATCAAACTTAACCTCAGTTTGCTTAAAGCGCATACGGGTAAAAGCCTGCCTTGGATTAAATGAATTACTGCTACTTCCATTAGACTCTTCGTACCTCACCCCATTGATGAGTTGTAGGATCAGAAACTTGCCGTCTTTAGTTTTAGACATCTTGCCTTTTTCGGCCATCACGATTTTTGATATGCCGTTTCCGCCGGTATGGTCGTAAATTAGAACACCATATAATGAATCTACCGCACCTTCTCCCTTGCGTTCTATCCTCATTCCGTAGCCTGGTATGCTATTGTTAAAAACTCCTGGTTTAATTAAAAAGGATAGTTTTTTATTCCGCATGTCAAAAAGCAGGGAGCCATATTTTAGGTTGGCCTTGGGCAACATGTAGTCTGAAAAGAAAAAAGAGGCTATGGATATACAAATAATGAGCACAAAGAGTGGCTGCATTGCCTTTTGCAGGGACACGCCGGCAGACTTAATGGCAACCAATTCATAGTTTTCGCCCAAACTACCAAAGGTCATGATAGAGGACAGTAGTATGGCTAAGGGCAAGGCCATTGAAACGTTTGATGCTGATGCGTATACCATGACCTCGGCAATGGTATACCATTCAAATCCTTTTCCTATTAAATCGTCTATGTATTTAAACAAGAAAAACATCAATAGAATAAACATCACAATAAAAAATGTGACGAAAAATGGTCTAATGAATGCCTTTATCAGTAATAGATGTATCTTTTTCAATATACAAAGATAGACAAAGCCGACGAAAATTTAGGCACCAATTACACTAAGGAGGTAAGTGATTTGATTATCCCAAATTTGTGTTTTTTCTGTGCGTGTCTCATCTGTGGCAAAATCGGTAATGGCCAAGGCTACATCGTTGGTTAATTCGTCTTGTACTATCTCCATTTCGAAATAGCAATGTGGCTCATCGTCTAACCACTTGAATTTAACCAACTTGTTTTCTTTAATGCTTAGCATTTTTGCTTTTTGGACTTCATCGTCCCAAGTAAAAGTGTAAACCTGATCTCTAAAAATCACATCGTCTGCAAACCATTGAGACAAGCCGTTTGGTTCGCTAATAAAACTGAATAATATACGGGGAGATGATCTCAACTCATATTCTAATGTAAATTTTTTCTTTTCTGACATCCTATAACACCTATATTCTTAAAAATAATGGACTTTTTTTTACTTATTATTTCTAAAGAAAAGTAATTTATTCTATATTTGCAACTCTTTAAAAAAAACTAATAATTATTGTAATATATAATAATTATTGCAAAGTATAATAATAAAGAATGGCGGGGTAGCTCAGTTGGTTAGAGCGCAGGATTCATAACCCTGAGGTCACGAGTTCAACTCTCGTTCCCGCTACGGTAAAAGCCCATCGAAAGATGGGCTTTTTTTGTTTAAAGGGTAGCTCCCAATAGCTATTGGAAAGGTCAAGAGTTCATACTACTACTAAAAAAAGCTTTAAGGTTAAGTTCCTGAAGTTTTTTTTTGTTGGATAGCTCAGTTGGTTAGGGCGTCCCGATGCAATCGGGAAGGTCACGAGTTCAACTCTCGTTCCCGCTACTTAAGTAGTGGGGTACTTTATGAACGGTGGGGCTTACTTTATAAAAGTTGGAGCTTACCCCATAAACAGTAATGGAAGTTGGATTTAACGGAACTAACTGACTAATAAAATATAGCATTGATAAATAGAATCCTTTTACATTCCGCTCAATCACTCCAAAAACAATCTTACTCCTATTTGAAATAAATTTCGTTCATTTTCTGCGTTTCTAGATTGCAAGCACATATATTCATATATTTGTTAAAACATCTATCTGATTTTGAATTCATTTAAAGAAACGTTTTCATCTTTCTGGAAAAACCTTATTGGTAGCGAAGTAGCCTATTCTTTAGAGTGTAGAATTTTTAATGCGGTAACCATATTTGCTGTTTTTACTGCTTCGGTAAATGCAATTGTGAACTTTTGTTTAGGATTGGTTGAGTTTGGTTTTTTGATGTTTCCTTTAATTGGGGTATTGTTTCTGTGTTATTACCTATCTAGGTATAAAGGTAAATTGGCCCTTGCTGTAGGCATTTGTGCACTCTCCTTTAATTTACTTTGTGCAGGCACCTATTTTGAAGCTGCAGGATCTAGTGGGGTAAATCTATTTACTTTTATTTTAATTATCTTTTTACTAACGATTGTTTGCAGCAGGAAACAGTTTTGGGTTTGGATACCATTGAATATTTTACTTTTAATAGTTCTTTTAACATTAGAATATATGCACCCGGAGTGGGTTAAGCCTTTGTATGAAAATGAAAGGCATAAACTATTAGATTTGGCGCAAACATTTTTCGAAATCATTTTCATGATGACGGTGATTACTGTTTTCATGAAGAATAGTTACAACAAGGAGAAAGGCCTGGCAGAAGATAGGTTGATTGCCTTACAGGAAAGCAATGAGACCAAGAACAAGCTTTTTTCTATTGTGGCGCATGATTTAAAGGCACCATTGGCTTCTATAGAGAATTACCTCACTTTGCTTAATGAACTGGAGCTTAGTGATGATGAAAAGGCCAGGGTTAAAAAGGGATTGCTGATTTCTACTCGGCAGACTTCTGAAATGCTTGAGAACATTTTGCTATGGTCTAAAGACCAGATGGATGGTGTACTTATTAATCTTGCTAACATAAACTTGCATGATACGCTAAACCATACCATTGGTTTACAAAATAATTTAGCTACCGAAAAGGGTATTAGCCTTAATTATGAGGTTAATAAAGATTTGGCTGTTGTTGCGGATCCTGATATGTTGCAATTGATAGTGCGGAACTTATTAAATAATGCAATTAAGTTTTCGCACGAGCATGGGGCTATAACGATTAGGTTTGAGGAAAGACCTGAACAGTGTTTGATTATTGTTAGTGATAATGGAATAGGTGTTAAGGAGAGCGAGAAACCGTTTATATTTTCGCTTAAAAGTAAGGGTACTTATGGTACTAATCATGAAAAGGGTGTTGGATTGGGTTTAAGGTTAGCGCAAACTTATGTTGGGTTGCAACATGGGGATATTTGGTTTGAAAGTGTAGAGGGTAAAGGGACGGTTTTTTATGTGGGGTTGCCAAAGGGGTAAAGCATCATATCGCATTAAGATACCCAACTCGATTGGGTATCTTAATGCGATATGATTAGAACTAAACAGTGAAGCACTACGATTGCCAGTTGAGTTGGCAATACAGCTGAGCTTCAATATCAATCATCGCCTATATGCTATACAAATAGGCGATGACTAATAAGGATATGTCTTTTGATTATTTACTATTTTGTATAGATCAGTAGTGGGTTTCTATATGAATTATCGGTATTGCTAAACCAATCTATAAATAATTTCCCGCCTGAGTTTGCCCATTCTGCAAAGTGAAGATAAGTTTGCGTGACATCTTTATTTTCGATCGGATATTGGAAACTTGATGTAGGAATACTAATTGCGTAAGGTAAACCCGTTTTTGTTACATAAAATCTTCCAGCAGCTACGTCGGTATCATCATTACTTTGACCAAACAACGTTTGATCTGCTAATTGGCTTGGCGGCTTATCCATCAAATGAACTTCACGTCTGGATGTAGCAGACATATAGAAGATAAAGGGATTGTAATCGGTACCAAAGTCCTCAAATAATGGGCCTTTTAGTACATCGAATTTAATGTTGTAAGATTTAGGGTTGCTTTGCGGCTTACCGGGTTCTGTATTTCCATTAGGCATTTCTTTTTGCATATCTGTAAATAAAACAACAACTGCATTTGTTTGTCCAGCTTCTAAGGTGGCTCCTTCTAGGCTTCTAACACTAGCTCGGGGTATTGGAAACTCTACCGCAAATCCATTACTAAGCGTGCCGCCAGCAGCTCTCAATGTGAAGTTCCCTAACACTTGTACTACTATGTTATTAGCGTTGGTTACAATGGTATAATTGTAGCTCATTACTAAATCGTTCATGTCAAAATCTCCTTTAGATGGCCATAGGTCTTCAAAAGCAACTGTAGACCCACCAGTTATTGATGAATAATTATTAAAGGCCTTGTTGGCATCATCTGGGTAATCATCCAAAAGATCGGGGATGCCATCTTTATCTTTATCCTTAGCCTCTAGTGAGCTTGCAAAAGCTGTATTGTTATCCATAGTTACGGCAGCATTAATGGCAAATAACCTACCTGTAGTAGTAGCGCCAGTAGTCATGGTAATGCTTGCCGAAGCAATAATATTTCCTAAAAAAGTGGTGTAAGTACCAATTGTTGCAGAGGAACCTATTTGCCAAAAAACATTTGGCCCCTTGCCCCCACTTTTCATTACTACCTTTGAGTAGCTAGCCGTGGTAAGGGTAGAGCCGATTTTGAAAATAAAAACGGCATTTGGATCTCCCTCATCATCAAGGGTAAGTGTATCATTTAATTGTGCAGAAGAACTAAAACTGTATACACCTGGCTTAAGGGTAGTTGCTCCGGAAGTTTTGCCTAGTACTTTACCTGTAAGGTCATTTCCTGTAGGCACAGATTGACTAGATAGATTTTTAAAGATCTCGACAGCATCGTCATGTGCAGGCCCAGCTAAACTAGTGGCCCCACCGAAAATAGCACCTTCTTTGATGGTTGCTGGCGGAAAGCCTGTAACTGCTGTACCTGGACTAACGCCAACATTACCTGTTATTACCGTTGGACCAGTTGAGGTTACGGTTGATGCGCCCAATACCGCAAAGCTTTGTGATGCACCAAAAGAAGGTGCGCTTTGGGCAAGTGTTATTGTAAAGGATGCCAAATGCAATAGTGTAGTGAATGCTAAAATAGCTATATACTTCATGATATTTTTTAGTTAAGGATGAACTTATGTACCGAAAACAATGTCTTGATCTGTAATGCCTATTACAACTGTTTTATGGATTACTTTAAGGTCTGGACTGATGCAAACAATGTAAAGTTCCTTAACTTGGTTTGATAAATAAAGATTGCTTTTAAACTTAGTTACAGCATTTAGGGAACCTTTAGAAATGAGGGTGCCGCCTGTGCTAGGGTCTGATGTATAGATAGCTACAACATAAAGCTTACCGGGAAATTTTGTTTGAGAGATACTGATATTAAGATTTATACTTCTGGAATTTTCCCAGCTAAACCCTTTTGGAGCTGTAATTTCATTGGTGCTTTTTATAGCTGTAACGGGTGTTACACTATTCTTTTTGCAGGATGCAATGCTTAGTGTAGCAGCAATAGTGATGTAAAGTAGTTTTTTTACCATGTAGTTGTTCTAAAAAAGAAGGGTGAGAAATAAGTGTATTAGTAAAGAAGTCACAGTAATTCTTGCCACATAGGCAAAGGAGCCATGTATTTTTTAATAAATTAGTGTTAGCCAAGAATACAATGGTGGAGTTAACTCTCAAAATTTGATCGAGGAATAACCAAAGGTGTATTTGTTAAGTGGAATGTTGCAAAGATAGATTAAATTAACTGAATAAAGCCTTTTTAATTTACTTTATGTTGAAGTAAATCAATAGTTTATGGTTTAATGCTTGATAGATCGATAAGCTCTGAGAGGCCTAAAAACATCAAGGAATTAATAAAAATTAAGGTCGCGGTTTGCAAATTTCATGTTTTGCACTGCCTTTGTTTTCTACAACCCAACAGCAGCGTAAATACTTTTTTGCTTGACCAAGGTTTGATCCGATGGATAATACACTTATTGAATAAGCTATGCAAGCCAGTCCTGTTACCTGTTCACTGGCCACGCCGGGTGTCGGCCCCCACCTTGTCTAGGTGGCAACATTGTACAGCTATCTAAAAACATATGACCTGTCCAGCATAGGCAGGGTGCAAAAGGAAAGATGCCCATAAAACAGAAATGCCCCGCCACTTTCGTGACGGGGCAATCTTTAGGATCTGGCACCGACCTACTCTCCCACATGTTACTGCAGTACCATCGGCTCTGGCGGGCTTAACTTCTCTGTTCGGAATGGGAAGAGGTGGACACCGCCGATATAGGCACCTGAATATCTTTAATGGGCGGACATGGTCCATTCCCAGAATGACATATTATTGAAAGAAGTCAATTTTGAAGAGCAAACAACGTGTTGCTCTTGAAAGCCTCGGGT
>NZ_SJSK01000008.1 GCF_004331645.1 Pedobacter frigiditerrae | reverse complement strand
CTTGATACGAAATTTTAGTTCCTCGGCAGACGGTTCAGGCGGGGTTGGTTCTTCTGGGTTCAATGGCATGGGATGGTTGAGCAAATTTAGTGAACATGTTCCATACTTTTCATAGTTGCGAAGCCAATATAAAACTCCACTCTTGCTCTTTATGCCATATCGGCGACGAGCTTCCTCTTTGGTGATTGAGCCACTTAGAACCTGATCTAAGATAGAGCGTTTAAGAGACTCGCTGAAAACATACTTTTCTTTCTTCATTTAGTTTACATTTTGTGTAAACCTATTTTAGGACAAGACAAAGCCTGTGAGCTGGGTAAAGCAATAGGCCAAGATGAAACAGATATCTCGTCGCTGCCTGCCTACGGTAGGCAGGCGCTCACTCGATATGACGGAGAAGCTTGGGGCACTGCCTCTCGATTTACCGTCACTTCTATACGGAATAAAATGAGATTCTCTAAGTTTCTTGAGCACTGAAATGGGCTTGTGGAATACTGAGGGCAGTAGTTCATGGGGAAGAGATATCTCCTCGCGAAAAGCTCGTTCGATAGGACGTGAAACGGGTGTCAATCGAAATGAGCTTTCGCGATCAAGTAGTCTCTAAGTTTCTTGAGCACTGAAAGCGGGCTTGGGAAATACTGAAGCCACTAGTTTACAGGATGGAGATATCTTCGATGAATCTAAATAGTCTCTAGTTCATTTAAGGTTTAATTTTTTGATTATAAAGTGTTTTTGATAACTTAGATAATCGTCTACAATCTCAATGGAATACAAAATATCTTACCCTGTTTATATTTGGCTAACTTCAGCTTGGCTTGGTGCACTTTTATTCTTTATCGGTTTATACGTTATTAATTCTTATGATAAGTCTTTTAATTTAGGTGATACCATTGTATTTTATTTTCTTACTGTTATTATTGGTGCATTTGTTTCTGTACCAGCTTTAGTAATTTTGTTATTGTCTCTTCATTTACTTTCTGGTAAGTTCTCAAGCTACTTTAAACTTAAAATTGCAATTGCAATAATTGCTACAATTACATGTATTGGTGTCTTTTTATGTTTTGGTGTTTACTTTACCGATAGCAGTTGGCCTATCATGTTGGCTTATATAATTCCTCTTGTAGCAAGCGTTTTCTTTTATGAAGTAAATGGTAAAGACAGAGATTACTCAAATCAACTTCCTGACCCATCTTAAATGCTTCAAAACCGCGTAAACCCTTTTGGCGATATTATTGCCACCAAAGCTCGTGGTCAATGGTTAGGGAACCGTGGGCAATTGCACGGAGCTGGTAAAACCATATTGCGACCTTTTAAGCATAAGGCTTGGATTATTTGCCTATTGGAGTTTAAAGACAGGCATAGGGTAATCATGTCGCCTAATTTGTGGACTGAATTGTTCTTTTTGGATGAAGCTACGGCAATGGCGGCAGGCCACAGACCATGTTTTGAATGTAGGAGGGAAGCAGCCAATCTTTTTAAAGCTGCTTGGTTAAGGGGAAACCCTGAATATGGCTTTAATCAAAAAACCTTGATTGGTAAAATAGATGAAGTATTACAGAAAGAAAGAATAAATGAAAGTGGGCAAAAGGTAACATTTGAAGCCACATTGCAAGAGTTGCCAGATGGAACGTTTATCGAAATGGACAATCAAGCCTATTTAGTTTCAAATGAAATGGTTTATTTATGGTCGCCGTTTGGTTATGCAGCAAGTGAACAAATCCCTCCATTAACAAAAGTTAAAGTATTAACCCCTCGTTCTATGGTTAATGCCATCAAGGCGGGATACCCAGTTCAATACAACAGTGTAACCACCTAGGGCGTCATTGCCAGCTCGACTGGCAATCGTAATGCTAGATATAGGCCTAAGTATATTTAACACTTTACGATAAGTTGCGCTGACCCCTTCAGTATTCCCTCCCATAAATGTACAGGAATGACGGTATATTTTAGGATATATCAATACGATATGTTCAAGTGGGAGAGTAAATAAATATTAAGGGGTAACAAAATTACCAGGTTGTTGATATACTAATAACTGAACAATTTAAATCCATTAATTAAAACATCATGAAAACGTATTTATCAATATTAGCCTTGTTATTTGTAAGTTCAATTGCCTCGGCGCAAACGGTTACTAAAACTGCAGATACCGCTAAACAACAAAATGCAAAAATCAGCCAACCTGCTCCTAGCGCAAATGCTCGAATTTCAATGAACGTAACCGTTCCTAAGCAAACTCAAGGCGCAACTTTTGGCGAGAAAGTTAATGCTGGTTTGCACGCCGCGGGTGGTGCATTGGCTCAAGGTGCATCTGTTACTCAAAATCCATTATATGCTGGCGATGGTAATGTTGCCGTTAATCCATTATATGATCAAAAAGCCAAAACTACTGCTCCTATAGGACCAATTAAAGGGGTTATTGTTAAGGGAAGTAAGAATAATTGAGGTCGTCATACCCAGCTTCCCGAAGATCCCGATAGCTATCGGGACGGGACAAGTGACTGGGTATCGTAATGCGACACGTATGCACAGAAATTTCAGCAGGTGAAATGCCAGCCGATAAGATAATTTTTTTAGCCACAGATTAACAGATTTAGAGTAACTATAATCTGCGAATCTGTGGCTATATTTTTGGTTAGTCTGAGGATTTGAAATCCCCTGGTAAAGGGTCTGGATTGCAAATCCAGACCAAATAGATAAATTACGATGTTTTCAGTTGCCGGACTTGTAGTTAACGTTGAGTTAACATCTGGAAGTTAAATTTGGCGAACATGAAACAACTGATGCTTGGGGCACCTTTAATTCTACTGCTGCTTTGTCAAGTGGCTTTAGCACAGCGTTTTGAATTAAAACAATCGCCAATTACAAATAAGGCCGATAGAACTAATCCCAATTCATCTTTCGTAAATATTAAAAAAGCACTTAACAAGGCCATTGCAGTTGGCGATGATCAAGCTACCGCTTTATGTTACGGGAAAATTGGCGAACTTTTCTATGAGCAGGCAGCTTATTCCCAGGCATTAACCAATTTTTATAAGGCTGATGTGCTATACAGAAAGGGTAATCGGCCAGATTTATTGGCAGGCAACTTAAACCAAATTGGTAAAACCTATTTTTATAACAGACAATATCCCACTGCGCTTAAAACATTTCAACAGGCCTTGGCTAGCTATCAAAAAATAGATAATGTAAGAGGGGTTGCTGAGTCTTATGGTTATATTGGACAGAGCTACGAGAAAACCGGGCGCCATGAACAAGCCTTTGCCTACCAGTTATTGGCCTTACGTGAATTTAAAAATACCGGCGATAAGATTGGCATTGCCAAGATTTATGAGAACCTCGGAAGCGTATATGAAGACCGTTTAAAATTAGATTCGGCTCTTAAATACTTTACCCTCGCCCTAAATTTAAATATCTCTGCTGATGCAAAAATGGCGCAGATAGAGGTGGTGAATAACATAGGAGATGTTTACCGTAAAACGAAAAGATATCCGCAGGCCATGGCTTATAGCAGAAGGTCTGTTGCCTTGGCAAAAGGGCTAGACGCTCAGTACCATTTGGCCAGCGCCTATAGAGATCTATCTAAAACCTTCTATTTGATAGGAAACGCAGACAGTGCATACCATTATAGTGAGGCAGGTAGGGAAATTTTTATGGAAATATTTTCTCAAGACACCAAAAAGCAACTGCTTTTGCTTCAAACACTTTTTGAAACAGAACAAAAAGACAATGCCATTTTAAGTTTAAAAAAGGATAAGAAATTCAATGCCTTTTTTACTATCGGCGCAATAACCATTAGTCTTCTGGTAGTTTCTCTTGGGGCAAGTATTATTAGTAGGCAACGGCTTAAAATTAGAAACGAACAAAAACTAAATGAGCAGAACAATGCAATTTTTGAAGTTCAAAAGAAAGCCATGGAGGCCGATCTTGAGCTGAAAAGTAAAGAGCTTACTAGTCATACCTTAAACCTTATTCAGAAAAACCAACTGCTAGAAGAACTTAAATCACGTTTGGGCGAGATGATAAAAGACGACAAGCGTGACCAACGTAAAGAACTTAAGCAGGTAATAGGCCTTATTACATTTAATAGCAACCAAGAAAAAAACTGGAACGATTTCAGGATTGTTTTTGAGCGGGTTCATGAAAACTTCTTCGAGAGCTTAAAGAAATACAGTACCTCGCTTACCGCTTCAGAACTCCGATTGGTGGCACTACTAAAAATGAACCTGAGTTCGCCTGATATTTCTACCATGCTTGGTATTTCACAAGACAGTTTAAGAATCTCTCGTTATCGACTGCGTAAAAAACTTAAGCTCGAAGAAGGTGATAGTTTAGCTGCGTTTCTTCAAAGACTTTAAAACTAAATGGCCATATTTTTAAGCTAACATGATGTTAACGTAAACTTAATGGCTTAAATAAAATTTTTAAGTGATTGTTTATGAGGCGGTTGTGTTGTGTGTCACAGGTGATGATGCCCTCCTGTATACGCGAATTTTAAGGCTGTATATATTTTGTAACAGCATTAAATTGTGAGCCTAATTTCCGAAATCAATCTTTGCTGCAAGTAAAACAAAAAGACTTTATGAAACTAAAAATGTTATTTATTTGGATTCCTTTACTATTGGCAGCTACGGTTGCCAATGCGCAGCGGGGAATTATCAAAGGCAGAATTACAGATCAAAGAAACAAGGAGCCGCTAACTGGCGCAACGGTTGTGGTTACTGGAACTAATAATGCCGCTTCTACGAATCTTAATGGCGAGTACCAGTTCTATGTTAACGCTGGCAAGATAAACCTAACAGTAAGGTATCTGGGTTATAATGATACCACATTTACGCTCACGGTAGATAAAAATAAGCTAGAGGTGCTTAACATTGCCATGTACGCTAGGCCACAAACGCTTAAAAATGTAATAGTTAGCGGTTATACGCAGGGTCAAGCAAAAGCGCTTAACCAGCAGAAAAATGCAGATAACATCAAGAACATTATTGCGGCCGATCAAATTGGTAGGTTTCCTGACCCTAATGCAGCAGAAGCCTTGCAAAGGGTACCGGGTATTAATATTGAAAGAGACCAGGGAGAAGGTAGGTATGTATCAATAAGAGGTTTAGCCCCACAGTTTACCAATACCAGTGTAAATGGAGAGCAAATCCCATCGCCAGAAGCAGACGTTCGTTTTGTTGCCCTTGATGCAATTCCATCAGACCAACTTGCCTCTATTGAAGTGAGTAAAGCTTTAACGCCAGATATGGATGGAGATGCCATAGGTGGTTCAATTAATTTAATTACCAGAATAGCACAAAGCTCAATAGCGGCTATCAGCGGATCTTTGGGCAGTGGTTATAATAACCTTGTGGGTAAAACCAACTTGCAGGGACAATTACAATATGGACAGCGATTTGGTAAGAATGAGAAATTAGGTATATTGTTAAATGGTAACTATTATCACAATGATTTGGGTTCAGATAATTTTGAACGTAATGTAGATGATAACGAACTCGAATTAAGAGACTATTCGTTAACCCGCACACGTTTGGGCTTAAGTTCATCTATCGATTACAAGTTTAACAATCACCATGAGATTTACTTCAAAGGATTGTATACTAGGTTTACTGATAGAGAGCAACGTAGGCGATATGTTTTTAAGCCTGGTGATGATGAAATAGAAAAACTGATGAAAGATCGTTTCGAATCACAGTCAGTTATCTCCCTCAATACAGGTGCTAAGCATACCTTTAAAAATTTCTTTTTAGATTATGAGGCTCAATACAGTTACGGTGAGCAAAACACACCTTATGATAATGAATCTTCTTTCGTTGCAGGGATGCCAAGTTTGCTCAACTTCAATGATGGAAATTACCCCCGATTTGATGCCGTAGGTTATACTGATAACTCAGCATACGAATTTGATGAAATCGGATTTGGCAAAACCAAGGCTAAAGACAAAAACTTAACGGCTAAATTTAATGTTGGTTTGCCTTACAAGATTGGAAGTAATGATGGCTTAATAAAGTTTGGTGCCAAGGTAAGGTCTAAAAATAAATCTTATACCATACAGCAGAATACCTTCGAAAATTTAGGTGGCGTACCCAACCTTAACCAGTTTGAGGGCGTATCGCCAAAAAGCGAATTCTTAAAAGGACGTTATGATCTTGGTACACCAATGGGGATCAATAAACTGATTACTTATTTTAATAACAATCCTTCACAGTTCGAATTACAGGTAGAAGACAAGGCTATTGACCAAGCTTTAGAAGCATTTACTGCTAATGAAGATGTGGTTGCTGGTTACGTAATGGGCAGGCAACAGCTTAAAAAATTGATGATACTTGGGGGAGTGAGATATGAACGAACCAAAGTAAGCTATAATTCTAATGATGTGGTAATTGACGAAAATGGAGATCTGGCTGCAATTGTACCAGTATCTGGTAGTAGCAGTTATGATTTTGTGTTGCCACAGTTGCATTTTAAATATGAGATCACTCCCTTAAGTAACCTCAGGGCTGCATTAACTTGGTCTTATGCAAGGCCTAATTTTTCAGAGATTATCCCATCACAAGAAATTAATCGCGAAGATGGGGTTGCTTCAGTAGGTAATCCAGCGCTACAACCCGTTAGTGCAATCAATTACGATTTGATGTACGAACACTACTTTGGGTCTGTGGGTATCGTATCTGCAGGTTTGTTCCATAAACAGTTGGATGATTTTATATACAGAAGAATTTTGTTCAACGCTAACTACCCACTAACAGGCACGGCAACGGCAACAGGTATTGATATTACGCAGGCACAGAATGGGAATAAGGCTAGCATTACCGGTATAGAATTGGCCTTACAGCGCAGGTTAAATTTTATCCCCCTGTTAAAAGACTTTAGCGTGTACTTAAATTATACCTATACTAATTCAAAAGCAAAAATACAAAGTAGAGCTGCTGCAGCCAATAATGCAAATGTAACAGAAGAGATTAGATTGCCCGGACAATCTGAAAGCGTAGGGAATGCATCACTGGCCTATGAAGGTAAAAGGTTTTCATTAAGGGGCTCATTAAATTTCAATGGATCTTTTCTGTCTGAAGTGGGAGGAACCAAGGAAGCTGATGTATTTGTGAAAAGCAGGATGCAATTTGATGCAAGTGGCAGTGTAAATATAACCAACCGTATTAGGCTTTTCGCCGAACTACTCAATCTTACCAATCAGCCTTTAGAGGTGTATCAGGGAAACAAAAGCCAAACCATTCAAAGAGAGTTTTATTCTTTCTGGTCAAGGTTTGGGATCAAGTTTAATTTATAAAGGTTAATAATTAAGAGAAATGAAAAATTTAAGCTATTTATTTTTTATGCTGATATTCTTGTCGGCCTGCGAAAAAAAGAATGATGATCTTGTTAACCCAATGGTAGAACAAGACTTCCCTCAAATCCTGTTACTTTCAGATGAGGGTGATGGGGAATTGGAAGATGAAGACAAATTTAGTTTCAAAATTACTTTAGCAGATCGTGTTGATCCATCGGGAAAAGAGCTTGGGGGTAAGATTATTCCACTGGAAAAAGACGTAACTGTTAATTTTGAAGTGAGTAGTTTTAAAGGTTTTGCCACACTTTCCAGTTACCTAATGGATGCCAAGGCATTCTACGAAATAGACGATTGTACCACCTCTGAAGATAAAGGAATAGACCTGAAGCTTGTTTTTGATAAAACAACTGGTAAGGGAAGTGTTACTTTTCCAAAGGGAGTGGAGGAAATTGAAATAGAGTTTGAAACAAACGATAAATTATTTGATGATAAGGTCTTTAATGCTTCGAGCCGAAAATTAGAAATCAAATTAACTTCGGTAAGCCCAAATGGAGAGTATGTTGTGGTAAATAACACTAACAAATTTGAATACGAGGTTTTGGATGATGAAGGGATTTATGGTGAGTATGAGCTGGACATGAGCAACCAACAACAGTTTGATAATTACATTAAACTTTTTGGTTTGGTAAATGATAAGGTGAAGGGCTTGAAGATAAATGATGTTGAAGAAATTAAAATTGAGTTTCAGTATGGAGAGCTTAAAGCCATTGTAGTACTTAAACAAACACAGAATGTGGCAGAATGTGGCAAAGTGAAAGTAGAAAATGTGGAAATAGAAATTGAGGGCGATTTAGAGGAGCTGGATGACGACAAGCTTTCTGGAGATGTAGAAATAGTTGGGGGCATTGAACAGGCCAATGGCAGCGAGAAAGAGTTTGTTTATAAGGGAAGCTTTAAGCTTGTAAACGGAAACCTAGAGTTAAAACTGAAGGGTGAATATGATGATCATAAAATTGCAGAAACTATACTTGCAGTTCACAAATAATTAGTCGAATAAATATGAATAACAATATAAAAATATATGTCATGCCTATTGCTGTTTTGGTAGCAATTATACTTGCATCATGCAACAATGCCAATAAAAAAGAGGCTAGTAAAGGTGCAATAGATACGATTACGGTAATTAAGCCACTCTATACAACTGAACCTGTGGCGTTTGATACAGACGATCCGGCCATTTGGGTTAACAAACTAGACCCTGCAAAATCTCTAGTAATTGGCACTGATAAAGACGAGAACGGTGGTCTTTATGTATTTGATCTTAAGGGAAAGATGATTAGGGAAAAGGTGATTAAGGGAATTAAAAGACCAAACAATGTAGACATAGCCTACGGATTAAAATTAGGTGGCAAGAAGGTTGATATTGCGGTGCTAACAGAAAGGATGACCCACAAGCTCAGGATTTTTACGCTACCAGACATGAAACCCATTGATGGTGGTGGGCTCGAGGTCTTTATTGGAGAAACTGAAACGATGTTTCGAGACTTAATGGGTATAGCCTTGTATACAGATCCAAAAGGAAATATCTATGCCATTGTAGGTAGAAAGATTGGTCCCAAAGATGGTGGTTACCTATGGCAATATCTATTAGAGGATAATGGACAAGGTAAGGTAAAAGCTACTTTAGTAAGAAAATTCGGTAATTACAGTGGTAAAAAAGAAATAGAAGCAATTGCGGTAGATAATGAGCTTGGGTATGTATATTATTCGGATGAGCAGTTTGGAGTTCGCAAATATTACGCAGACCCATCTAAAGGGAACAAGGAATTGGCAGTTTTTGCGCAGCAAGGTTTCGCAGAAGACCATGAAGGAATTAGTATTTATAAAACTTCTGCTACTACTGGTTATATTTTAGTTTCAGACCAAAGTGCAAACCAATTTAAGGTGTATAGCAGAGAGGGTGTTAAAAATGCTAATGACCATGAACTGATTACCGCTTTAAAAGTTTCTACCAACCAAAGCGATGGCTCTGAAATCTATTCGAAGGCTTTAAATGATGATTTTAAACATGGTTTATTTGTAGCCATGAGCGATAATAGAACTTTCCAGTATTATAGGTGGGAAGATCTTGCCAGAAAACAATTAGATAAGAACTAATCAAAAATAAAAAATGCCAGGGCGTTAACTTGGCATTTTTTATTATCTACAAAGCTTTAGCCATTCGGGCAATTATCACACCTTTTCCCTTTCAAATACTTTTCACAGCATTCTTTCTTTAATTTCTTCTTTTTTTTGTCCTTGTCTTTTTTCTTTTTGTCTTTTTTCGACATGTACTAATATAACAAAAAAAGGTATGCATTGTTATATGCATACCTTTTAAAATTTTGGTTAGTCATCGGATGAATATAGGCTACTTTACTATATTCATCCGATGACTACAAATTCCCTGATTTATGGTGAATTTTGACCTAAATTAAGCTTCGCTAGAATAAACGATCTGACCAACATGCTTGTCGATCTGCCATCTGCCAGTACCTTCTTCGCCAATAACCTCAAATAGTTCTAGTGCCCTGCGAGCTTTGAACTCTTCTTCTCTTTGCTCTCTAAAGAACCAGTTTAAGAATTCAAGCGTTATAAAATCTTGTTCTTTTTGGCAACGAGCCGCTATGTTTTTTAAGGATTGCGTTACACTGATTTCTTGATCTAGTGCATCTTCAAACACTTCTCTAAACGAATTATATTCCAACTTGATGTTGGTAATGTCTGGAGAAATAGAAGTTCCGCCCATGTCTAAAACGTATTTATATATTTTAAGCTGGTGTTGTCTTTCTTCTTCTGCCTGCTTAAAGAAGTAATCTGCAGAGAAATCATAGCCATTTCTATTACACCATGAAGCCATAGAAAGGTAAATGGCTGATGAATGCGCTTCTTTTTTGATCTGTTGGTTAAGCAGTGTTTCTACATCTGAGGATAGTAAACACTTTACACGAATGATATCTTTCATGGCCAAATAATTTATTGATGAATTAATAACAATAAAAATAACGCTAAGTTTAGATAAACAGCGAATTTATTGACAATATAGAACTGTTCTAATTCTAGTTAATTAGCTGATAATGCGATGTAAACGATCGAAAATGATGTGGTTAAGCTCTAACATGGTAAAGGTACCCTGTAATAAATCTTTCAATTTAATAATTTGCAAAAGCGATAAAACATAACAATGATCACAAGCGCAAATGAAGATGATCTCTAGGTCGGCAGATTTATCACTGTTTAACAATAAATCTTCAATATCGATTTGGTAAACAGCTTTTTTAAGTTTTAAAAGATTGCGATAATCGAAACGAGCTAATTTTCCTGCAAAATCAATATACCAACAGCCTTCGCTGTCTGATTGATAAATAGCACCATTTTTTGTGCTAAATACTTCGGTAAAATTAATTTTTGGTAGGCTAACCGTTTGTTGCATTTGTTTCAATTTGCTGATGGCAACAAAGATGCAAACTATTTAGACTAATTACAAACAAAGATGTAAATATTTAATACGAAATATTTCGTAGATAGTTCTGGGTTTTATATCTTTACATCATAACACTATGTATTATGAGTAACAAAACTTTAATCTTAACTATTTCTCTTTTAGCCACGGCGATTAATTATTGCAGTGCTGATACGATATTGAACTTTAAAGTGTTTTCTGCTAAAAACTCTAACTATAAGGTGATTATTGAACAAACTGTGTTTAATGATTATAATGGGATACAACTTGCTTCTGGTAAAGTTGATAGTTTAGGTCAATTTTCTGCCAACTTAAAACTTGATAAAGAAAGGGAAGTCATCTTAATTGCTGGAAATCAACTCTATAAATTATGGTTAGGTGACAAGGGTTTTGTTAATGTATTTGAAGAAAAAGGATTGCTAAAATTTAAAGGAGATTACGGCAAAGAAAATGAAATCATCTATTTAACCAAATTGATGCAGCCTAATACTTTGCCTAGTTATTTTGCATTTAAAAGAACGCAGGCTTTAGCATATGTTAAAATGTTAGATAGTTTAGAAAAAACCAGGTTATCATTATTGAGTTCAGCAAAAAATAAATTGTCGGCATTGTTTTTTGAGCATTTCAAGCAAGAAACAATTTATTTTGGGCTACATGGCAAAAGCCAATTCGCTGCTTTACACAAGTTAAAAGAATCAGAACTACCTTCTGAGTATTATAAATTTTGGGAAAATTTTCAAGTCCTGCCAGATGGAGTAAAATCCAAAAGTTACTTAGCAAGTTTTAATGATTACGCTGAATTTAAAATAAAGCAAAAGTTTGGAGATCAACAAGCAGATAGATCAACTACCATTAAAGCCCAATTTAAATTTTTAGATTCATTATTAAAAAATAACCCAAAAACATTGGAGTTTGTAGAAGGTGAGCTTATTTTATTTTGTATCAAATATATTGATGATGCAGAATTGATTACAAGCTTAAACTTTGGCTATGGAGAAAAGTACCCGACATCTGAGTATACTAGACTAATTGAAGTAAATTGGTTTAAGAAAAATCAACTAACACTTAAAAGGCCAATTTTCAACTTAAAGAATACGAATGGAGAAACTGTTAATATTGAATCATTTAGGGGTAAGGTTGTTTATATAGATTTCTGGGGAAGTTGGTGTAAAGCCTGCCTTCTCGAAATGCCTTACGCTAAAAAGCTAAGGGAAAAATTTAAATATGATCAAATTGTATTCCTCTACATAGATTTCTACGACACTAAAGATTTATGGCTAAGAGCGATTAAAACCCATGAGATTACAGGTGTTAATTTAAAAGGAGAAGCAACCGATGAAAAGTATTTTAATGATTTCTTTGGCATAAAAAATGGATTTCCTAGGTATGCAGTTTTAGATAAAAATGGTTTATTAGTTTCTACAGCTGCTCCATCTCCAAGTAATGAGAAAGTGGTAGATTATTTAAAAAAGTTTTTGTGATGATCACTAACTGGCGTTAACCCCCATCGCGTATAAAATAATATTTACCCCAAATTTGGTATTATCTTCTGCTAAAAATCGTTTATTCTTAAAATCGTAATCCCATTCGCAGCCATAATCTTTATTGCTGTACAAAACACCAATTCTATTGTTAATGGTAACGGCTTTTAAATAATCATGTACTAAATCATCTCCCCATCCATTTAACTCAAAAGATGTAGTTGGCGGGCCTTTTTCGAACTTAAAAAATGAATTATATAGCGGATGTGTGTTCGGGATTTTTTTTAAGGCTGCTTGACCAAAGAGGCTGCTCATTTGTGCTTCAAAAGATTTGGCAAATAAGCCATCTATGTCGTGGTTGCAATCGTCAACAAAAACAAATCCACCATTGTGTACATAGGTTTTAAAATTGGTAGCTTCTTGCTTGCTAAACTGAACTAATTTATGTCCACTTAAATAACAAAATGGATATTTGAATAATTCATTGCTACCCAGCTCTACAATCTTTTCTTCCTCATCTAGTGGGATGGTGGTGTATTCTAAAAGAGAGTTTAAAATGTTGGCCGGCATCCGTTGATCGGTATCCCAATCTCCAGAATTGTATTTTAACCTCGCGAAAGTGAATTTAGCGCTTTGCATCGTTCTAAATTTACAGCCAATTTTTATGAATACCCATTTTTGCCCTCAAAATCTTGTAAATTTTTTGATATTGTTGTTTTTAAGGCCTAAAATAAGTGCGATTTGCCCTATATTGAGAGCAAATCACTTACGAATTAAAAAATATAAGCTTTGGATAATTCAGAAAGCAACGTAAAAACTTTAATCAGCAAAATATCACTCCTAAAAGGCGAAATCCAGAAGGTAATTGTTGGGCAAGATCAAATTATTGAGGAAATGTTAATCGCCTTAATGGCGGGAGGGCATTGCTTGTTAGAGGGTGTGCCTGGTTTGGCAAAAACTTTAATGGTAAGAACACTTTCTCAGGCCTTAGATCTATCTTTCAGGAGAATTCAGTTTACGCCAGATCTAATGCCCACAGATATTGTGGGTACGGAAATTTTAGAGGAAGATCACGCTACAGGGAAACGTTTTTTTAAGTTTAATAAAGGGCCTTTATTTGCGAATATCGTGCTGGCGGATGAGGTAAACAGAACTCCGCCCAAAACACAGTCGGCACTTTTAGAAGCCATGCAAGAATTTGAAGTTACCTATGGCGGACAAACTTATCCTCTAGATCGTCCGTTTTTTATATTGGCAACCCAAAACCCTATTGAACAGGCTGGTACTTATCCCTTACCAGAGGCTCAACTAGACAGATTCTTGTTATATATTAAAATTGGTTATCCAACAGCTGTTGAAGAAGCTCAAATCCTAAGTAGTACAACAGGGTCTAAAAAGGTAGTTGTTAATCCAATTATTGGAGCAGAAGACATCAAACAATTACAGGCTTTAACTCGTGAGGTTAGCATTAGTGATGATTTGATCAGCTATGTAAGTGAATTTATTCGTTCAACTCGTCCGGATACAACAACCGTTTCTTTTGTAAAGGAATGGGTAAGATGGGGTGCAGGACCAAGAGCAGGACAAGCGTTGATATTAACAGCAAAGGCACGGGCGCTTTTTCATGGTAGGTATGCAGTAATCATGGAAGATTTACAAACGATGGCTTATCCTGTCTTGCGCCACAGGGTTTTAATGAATTTTAAAGCAGAAGCTGAAAATGTCTCTTCAGATCAAGTTACAGCTGAATTGGTAAAAGCTGTTGCCCGTCCAAAAACTGATATTTAATGAGTAAGCTACTCGACCCGAAAATATTAATGGCCATTAAAGACCTTAACCTGTCGGCAAAAGCCACAATTGATGGGTTCATGAATGGCATTAATAAAAGTACCATAAAAGGGCCAGGGTTAGAGTTTAGCCAATATAGAAGTTACCAGCCTGGCGATGATTTACGAACACTCGACTGGAAAATGTTTGCCAGGTCAGATCGTTATTATATTAGGGAGTCTGAAGTAGAGACCAATATTGCTGTTCGGTTTTTGGTTGATGCTAGTGCTTCCATGAATCACAGTGATGGCGACTTTACCAAGATTGAATACGCCAGATACCTAACTGCTTGCCTAGCTTATTTAGCCAATTTACAGGGTGATGCCATTGGTTTATATATTTTTAAAAACACTGAGTTGTTTGCCATGGTGGCGAAACAAGATTATCAGCATTTGGCTAGGTTGTTTTTTCAATTAGAACAGATTAATCCGGCAGGTACATTTACAAAACCTATTCATTATAAAGAGATTTTTACAGGAACGCAAAAGCGAGAATTGTTGGTTTTTGTGACAGATCTTTATCAAGAGCAGGAAGAGATTTTTACGCTGTTAGATACCTTGAATACACTTAGGCATGAAATAGTAGTTTTTCATGTGTTATCACGAAATGAGTTAGACTTGGACTTTAAAGGTTATAGCACTTTTGAGGATTTAGAAACCGGACAAATTATACAGATTGACCAAGCTAAAGCAAGAAAAGATTATAAAGAAAAGTTGACTAAATACCTTGAAGAGACTAGGATTAAAATGTTAGACAGAAGGATATATTATAGAACAGTAGCTACTGATGAGCCTTTAGATCAGGCTTTAAGGGATTTTTTAAAACAAAGAAGCAAGCTAAGGATTTAGATGAACTTATTATACCCCATTGGTTTATTGGCGCTTGCAGGATTGATTATTCCTGTATTGTTACACCTATGGAATGTAAAACAGGGCAAGACCCTAAAAATTGGAAGTATCGCTTTATTGGGCGAAAACTCCACTTCAAGTTCTAGAAATTTTAAAATAACAGACTGGCTTTTATTTATCTTAAGGTGTTTGATTGTAATATTGCTTGCTTTTGTATTGGCACAACCATTCATCAAAAAAACAATTACCCATACCAAAAACTCTGGTTGGGTTTTGCTAGATAGAAACCAGTTCTCGACTGTTTACCAAACCAACCAACAAACAATTGATTCGCTTGTCAATTTAGGTTATGAGCTGCGGGATTTTAATTTGGGCTTTACTCAGTTTTTTTTAAAGGATAGTCTTGCTCATGCAACGAAATCAGGTACTTTAAGTTATAGTGTCTTGCTTAGGCAATTGAACAAGCAAATTCCTGTTGGATATTCAGCCTATCTTTTTGCAGATCATAGACTAAGCAACTTTGATGGTGATTTACCTAAACTCTCTTTTAATTTAACTTGGAAGGAATTTAAGCAAGGAGATACCATAAAAACATGGTCTACCAAATTCTTGAACAAATCTTATGAAGGAAAGTCTACACCCATAGCTACAAGTTATACAACTAGTCAATCACAAAATTTACCAGTAGTTAAGGTTGCAATTCATGATCCAATTGGCAATGATGCTAAATATATCAAAGCCAGTTTGGGTGCGATTAGCGATTTTACAAAAAGAAAGTTTGAAGTTGTCAACTGGAATGTTGCCATAACCGATGCTGATGTTGTTTTTTGGCTTTCTGATGAGCCATTTAATGCTGCTTTAAAAGCTAACGCTAGTTTACTTACTTACCAAAAAGGAAAGATCTTAAAAGTTAATTCTAATATGAATTTGGGAGAGGGCTCCGATCAGAAAATAGAGCTATATCAACGAATTGCTTTTGATAACCTACAAGGGAATACGATTTGGACTGATGGTTTTGGGGTACCTTTGTTGATTAAGAAAAGAGAAGCTGAGCTTAATCATTTCTATTTCTATAGTCGATTTAACCCCAATTGGGGAGATTTAGTATGGAATGTGCAATTTACAAGAGCTATCATTCCTATTGTTTTGGGTAATGAAAATATACAAGACTTTGGCTTTGAAGATAACGCTGCAGATCAGAGAGCACTAGATCAGCAGCAGCTGGTTGAAGCAAAAATTAATAAGCCTAGCACCTCAACATCAACCACTCATCAAGACTTGGATCATATACTTTGGGTTTTAGCCTTGGTGGTACTGCTTATGGAAAGAATTTTATCATTCAGTAAAAAAACGGAACATGTTAAAAACTGAAGGTAAAAATTGGATAGCAGGTTTTAGGAATAAGTGGATTGCACTTTACTTTGCGCAAATTTTTGTCTTAAGTATAGCCCTTGCCTTTATTTCCATCACTATTATTGCGGTTTTCGTTTTCTTTTCTTTCCAAATCTGGCATTTAATTCTAGCATTTATCCTTGTTTTTGCGTTGTTTATGGTATTTAAACCTACATGGAAAATCGGTAAAACAGATGTAGCAAAATATTTAAATTCAAAATTTATCCAATTGGAAGAAAGTGCTGAGCTTTTCTTAAAACCAAAGGCCGAACTATCCTTACTTGAACAATTTCAAGCTGAAAAAATTGAGGAAAGATTTCCAATAGAAAAAAGTCTAAATGAGGCTTGGAAAAAGTTATTGTTTTGTTTGGCTTTCCTGGTTATAACCTTGATTGGTGTTTATTTAATGGAAAAATATTATTGGTATGAACAAATTAGTGAGGTTCGTTTTCCTTTATCAAATGAGAAAAACTCGACTAAAGAGGTCATTCTCCCTGAAATAGAAAACTTTCAACTTCTAATAACTCCGCCCGATTACACATCAAAAACTGTAAGGTCTCAACATCAATTTACCATTAAAGCTGAAGCAGGAGCTCAGGTATCTTGGAATATTGAAATGAACATCCGGGTTAAAAAACTTCGTATCATATTTAACGACAAAGAAATTGTAGCTATGGTTAATGCTGGGGGGCTGAACTGGAAATACAGTAAAGCGATTGTTCAGTCCGGCTTTTATCAAATTGAATTTGATGGTAAAAAATCTGACCTCTACCAAATTGAAATGATACCAGATTTGCCAGTCAGCATTAAAATTATTCAGCCTAAACCACACACCACAATAGACATAGGTCAGCTGCCAAAAGTAAATTTAACAGTTTCATTGCATGATGATTATGGTATTGCCGATACTTATATCTCAGCAACAATGGCAAGTGGAAAAGGTGAAGGCGTAAGTTTTACGGAAAAGAAACTGAGTTTTAATGAAGGTTTTAAGAACAAAAAAGATGTAAACCTAAGCAAGTTGCTCGACCTAAAGTTGCTTGGGATGAAACCTGGCGATGAGTTATATTTCTTTGTCAATGCAATGGATAATCACGGGCAATCGAGCAGGTCAGATGTGTATTTAGTTTCGATTGTAGATACAGCAGAGCTGATGAGCATGGCTGGAATTGCGAATGGAGTTGATTTAGTGCCTGAATATTTCAGAAGTCAGCGGCAAATTATCATCGACACAGAAAAACTATTAAAAGAACAAAGTACACTCTCCGTTGATGAATTTAAGAATAGAAGCAATAACCTTGGTATGGACCAAAAATTATTGCGATTAAGGTACGGGAAGTTTTTGGGTGAAGAATCTGAAACAGAAATTGGTGGCGATCATGATCATGAAGAAGGTGGTAAACCTGCTGAACAGAAATTTGGAGACGTACAAGCTTTAATGGATGAGTACGCACACAAACATGATATTGCCGAAGATGCCACGTTTTTTGAGCCTGAAATGAAAATGCAATTGAAAGCAGTTTTAAATGAAATGTGGAGTTCGGAGTTAAGATTAAGAACTTACAAGACTCAGGAAGCACTGCCATTTGAATATAAAGCACTGAGATTGTTGAAAGATTTGCAACAGAAATCAAGAGCGTATGTTGCTAAAACGACAATTAAAACGACCAGGCTAAAACAAGAGAAACGTTTAAGTGGAGAGTTAGATAAAATTACTGAGCCTAGTCAAAAGGCAACATTTGAGCAACTAGATAAATCAACGGATGATTTGAAAATATTGCTAGCTATTCTAGAACGTAGAAAGGATGGCTATGCATTTAATTATGGAGATAGAGAGTTCTTAAAAATTGGAGAAGGGCAATTGATATTGGCTGCGGCTAGTCAGCCTACTTCTTATTTGTCTGCATTAAAGAGTTTGCGAAAAGTTGGTACGGCTAATAAATTGGTTATTAAAGATATTGATGTAGTACAGAAAGCAATTCAAAAACTATTAGGGATTGAAAGTTCACAGCCACAAGCAGAACGTGTTAATCCAGCCACGGGTTTATACCGCAGCTATTTTAACCACCTTAAAAAAATGGGGAAATAGCGATGGAATTTAATTTGATCATTATTCTTGTTTGTAGTTCCTTTGCAGGATTCTTGATTTTTAAAGAATTCAAAAGAAACGATAAATCTAAGTTGATTTGGAGATTGGTAGCGAGTGTTTTGATGGTAGCCTGTTTTGCTCTAATCATTATCCCGATAAGCTATTTGGTGAAAAAGCAAGAACCAGCAGGTGTTTTAAACCTGTTAACGGCAGGCACGGCCTTGGATACCATTGCAACTATAAAAGAAACGAAGTACGATTTAGACTCAACCTTGTTTCCAATTAGAAAAAATCAAAAAATTAATCATCTAGCAGATTTAGCTTATTATTTAAAAGAGCATCCAACTGTTAAGAGGATAAACATTTATGGTTATGGGCTTGGTGAAAATGAGCTGAAAACATTAAAGGATAAACAAGTTTCTTTTCATCCTTCAAATGTTCCATCGGGTGTTATTTCAGCCAGTTGGCAAAAGAAATTAAAAGCTACGGAAAGTTTAAAAGTTGAAGGTGTTTATTACAATGGCACTAAGGCAACTGTTAAGCTAAAACTTTATGGAATGGGTACAAGCCTTGATTCGGTAAGTGTTAAACCTCATGCTGAGTTCAATTTTTCTTTTGTAAATCAACCTAAGCAAGTAGGGAAAGCAGTATTTAATTTAATCGCCTTGGAAGGAAACGATACCTTGTCTGTTGAACCCGTACCGTTTGAAGTAGAATTGAAACAACCTATTCATATCTTAATCTTAGCATCCTTTCCAGATTTTGAGTATAAGTTTTTAAAGAAATGGTTGTATGAGAATCAATATGCAGTTGCTTTAAGAAGCCAGATTAGTAAGAATAAATACAGTACAGATTTCTTGAATATGAAAGCTGTAAATGTAAATCAGCTTAATCAATCCCTGCTTAAAAAAATGGATTTAGTGATTATAGATGAGGATGAGCTTGCTGCAATTCCTGCGGCTGATAGGGCTTCCATTTATAATGCAGTAGATAATGGAATGGGTCTGATTGTTAGAGTTACCAATCCAAAGCCTGAAAGTAGCACCTCCAACTTTCACCAATATGAAGTGCCTTCAGCAATAGAAAAACCTTTGTCTTTAAGGTCGTCGGATCAGTTGAAGTTTAGCAACCTGTCGTTTAAGCAGACTATATTTTTAAAACCCGGTGTAAACAACCAAGCTTTGATTACGGATGAAACCGGAAAAATTGTAGTGAACAGTCGGCTAAGTGGAATGGGTAAAATCTTAACTTCTACTTTTTCGTCAACCTACCAATGGCAATTGGCAGGCAAGCAATATGATTATAGCAGCTTTTGGTCACTGCTTTTTGCTAAATCGTTAAGAAAGAAAATAGAAAGCCAGTCTTTTACATTAGTGCCACAATTCCCTTCAGTTGATGAAAAAACAAGGTTGATGTTAAATTTGGCGAATGGTAAAATTCCTAATATTTCTATAGATAGCGTTAAAATTAATCCAAGGCAAAATATGGAAATTCCATCTGAATGGGATGGATTATATTGGTCAAAAAACTTTGGGTGGAAACGTTTATCGATCAATCAAAAAACAGAAAACGTTTATTTTTATAAAAAGAGCGACTGGAAAAGTGCGAAAAGCTTCGTCAAACTGCAGCATACAGCAAATTTTGTTGCTAACAATTCCTTTAAAGCTACTGATGGTGTTGAGATTGAGTATTTAGCTAAAGAAAGCATGAGTAAATGGTGGTTTTTTATAGGTTTTTTGTTGACAATTTCTTTTTTATGGTATGAACAGCGTTTTTTGGCTAAAAATTAGCGAATTGAAACTAAAATGTTATACTTCTCAGTGGTTTTGCTAAGCTAAAATTACTACCTTGTTTATCGAACCGTTAAACAATTAACACTTACGATAAAACTAAATCGCTTTGAAAAGAAAAGACTTTCTCTACTTATCAGGCATAGGTGCCAGTGCTTTGTTAATGCCAGATTTATCTGCCTTCGCAAATCCTATTGATCCTCTACAAGCCCTTGATAAAATAGACGTTAAAATTAAAAAAGAATTGGCTGATGTTGCTTTGAATGCAGCAAAGTCCAAAGGAGCAACTTATACAGATGTTCGTATTGGTCGTTATTTAAACCAATTTGTTTCAACCAGAGACAAACGTGTGCAAGGTGTTGCCAATACCGAATCTTTTGGGGTTGGTATTCGTGTTATTGCTAACGGATGTTGGGGTTTTGCTGCTACCAACACGGTAACCAAAGACTCTATTGCTAAAACGGCACAAGAGGCGGTTGCTGTTGCAAAAGCAAATGCAAAAATTCAGGGTGAAGCTGTACAATTAGCCCCTCAAAAAGGATTTGGAGAAGTAAGCTGGAAAACACCTTTAGAGATCAATTCATTTGAAGTTCCCATCAAGGAAAAAGTTGATCTGCTATTAAATGTAAATGATATTGCGATACAGAATGGGGCAAATTTTGTTAATGCTGCATTATTTGCAGTAAACGAGCAAAAGTATTTTGCATCAACAGATGGATCATATATCGATCAAGACATTCATCGTATTTATCCAACATTTGGGGTAACGGTTATTGATAGGGCATCAGGTAAATTCAAAACTCAATCGGCTTTAAGTTCGCCGATGGGAATGGGGTATGAGTACATGAATGCCAGACCAGAAGATAAAGTAAGTGGTGTAATTACTCGTTACAAAGGTAGATATGATATACTAGGTGATGTTAAGGAAGCAACTCGTGTTGCCAAAGAAAAAATTACTGCTAAATCTGTAGAAGCTGGCAAGTATGATTTGGTTCTAGATCCATCACATTTATGGCTAACCATTCACGAATCTGTTGGTCACCCGACTGAGTTAGATCGCGTTTTAGGTTATGAAGCAAATTATGCAGGTACTAGTTTCTTAACCTTAGATAAATGGCAGTCTAAAAAATTCAAATTTGGTAGCGATAAAGTAAACATCATTGCAGATAAAACGCAAGTTGGCTCATTAGGTGCTGTGGGTTATGATGACGAAGGTGTGAAATGCAAACAATGGAATTTAATTAAAGATGGCGTTTTGGTTAATTACCAAGCCATTAGGGATCAAGCACATATTATTGGCTTAACAGAATCGCAAGGTTGTTGTTATTCGCAAGGGTGGAATGATGTTCAATTTCAACGCATGCCAAACGTGTCATTAGAATCGGGTAAGGCTAAATTAAGTGTTGATGACATGATTAAAAATGTAGAAAAAGGTATTTACATTATTGGTGATGGAAGTTATTCAATCGATCAGCAACGTTACAACTTCCAATTTGGTGGTCAACTATATTATGAGATCAAAGAAGGTAAAATTGTAGGTATGCTTAATGATGTTGCTTATCAATCAAATACCCAAGAGTTCTGGAATTCTTGTTCGGCTATTTGCGATGAAAGTGATTATCGTTTAGGTGGTTCATTTAACGATGGTAAAGGACAACCTGGACAAAGTAGTGCCGTATCTCACGGTAGTTCTACAACAAGATTTAATGGAGTTAATGTTATCAATACAGCTAGAAAAATATAATTATGGCCATATTAAGTAAAGAAGAAGCCCAAGCAATATTAAAAAAAGTACTCAGCTTTTCTAAGGCAGATTCATGTGAAGTAAGTTTAAATGGATCTAATGGAGGTAACATTCGTTATGCTCGTAACGCTGTTTCTACTGCCGGACAAGTAAATGTGATGAGTTTATCGGTCAACTCAACCTTTGGTAAAAAAACAGGATCAGCATCAATTAATGAGTTTGATGATGCCTCGCTTAAAAAAGTAGTAAGCAGAGCTGAAGAATTGGCAAACCTTGCACCAGAAAACCCTGAGTTTATGCCTTTGTTAGGTGCTCAGACTTTTCAAGAATCAAAAACCTATAACGAGAATACAGCAGCAATGACGCCTGACACCAGAGCAGAAATGGTTGGTAAAAGTTTAGGTGTTGCAAAAGCCGCTAATTTAGATGCAGCCGGTTTTTTAGAAAATTCTACACGTTTTAATTCGGTAATGAACTCTAAAGGTTTGTTTGCTTATAACAAATCGACCAATGTCTCATTTTCTGTTACCATTAGAAATAAAGAGGGAACAGGATCTGGATATGTGGAGCAAGACTTTAACGACCTCAATAAAATGGATGTGCTTGCCCTAAGCAAGATTGCGGCAAGTAAAGCTACAGGTTCTGCTGGTGCAAAAGCCATTGAGCCAGGAAAATACACCGTGATATTAGAGCCATTAGCGGCTAGTGATATTTTAAGTAATATGTTTAGAGGTTTTGATGCCCGCAGTGCTGATGAAGGAAGAAGTTTCATGAGTAAAAAAGGTGGAGGAACCCGTTTAGGAGAACAGTTATTTTCTGAAAATGTTAATATCTATTCTGATCCGATGAATCCTGAATTGCCTTCTGCAACTTGGAATGGTGATGGTTTAGCATTGAAAAGAACGGATTGGGTTAAAAATGGTGTAGTTAAAAATTTAGCTTATTCTAGATTTTGGGCAGCCAAAAAAGGTGTTGAACCGGTGCCATTTGGAAGAAGTATGGTGATTGAAGGAGGCACACAATCTTTACAAGATTTAATTAAAAGCACTGAAAAAGGAATTTTAGTAACTAGGTTTTGGTATATCCGTTCGGTAGATCCTCAAACATTATTACTCACAGGTCTTACACGTGATGGTACTTTTTATATCGAAAATGGCGAAATCAAATTCCCTATTAAAAACTTTAGGTTTAACGAAAGTCCGGTAATCATGTTAAATAACGTAGAGGCTTTAGGTAAACCAGTTAGAACAGGTAGCGGAATGATTCCACCTATGAAGATAAAAGACTTTACTTTTTCATCATTGTCTGACGCAATTTAATTATAGGATTACACAGATTGATAAGATTGCACAGATGAGAAGAAGAGATTTTTTATACATGACAGGTATTGGTACGGGTGCAGCAATGTTACCTAGTCTAAATACTTTTGGCAGGTTAATTTCTGTTGAAGAAGCTTTAACACCAGTGGATGTAAAGCTAAAGAAAAAAATGGCCGACGTGGCTTTAAACGCTGCTAAGTCTAAAGGTGCAACTTATGCCGATGTTCGAATTGGCAGGTACTTGAATCAGGTTGTAGCTACAAGAGATGCACGAGTAGAAAACGTTGCCAACGGCGAATCTTATGGTCTGGGTGTAAGAGTTTTAGCTAATGGCTCATGGGGGTTTGCAGCTACTAATAATTTAGATAATGATAGCATTGCCAAGGCAGCAGAATTAGCAGTTGCCATAGCAAAAGGTAATTCTAAATTGATGAGCGAGCCAGTACAACTTGCTCCACAAAAAGGCTATGGTGAGGTTAGTTGGAAAACACCTGTAGAAGTTAATGCTTTTGAAGTTCCCATTCCTCAGAAAGTAGAGTTGTTGTTAAATGTAAATAGCGAAGCACTAAAAGGTGGTGTTAAATATGTAAACTCCAATTTGTTCATGATCAATGAGCAGAAATATTTCGCATCAACAGATGGTTCTTACATAGATCAAGATATCCATAGGATATGGCCAAACTTTACAGTTACCAAAATTGACTCTGCTAGTGGCAAGTTTGAAACTCGTAATGCTTTAAGTGCCCCGATGGGGATGGGATTTGAATATCTTACACCAAAAGATAGCGAGAAGATAAAAGGTGGTCCGGTAACAATGTATAAGAAGCGTTATGACATGTTTGAGGATGTGAAAGAAGCAACTTTACATGTGGGTGAAAAACTAAAGGCAAAGCCAGTTCCGGCAGGTAAATATGATTTGATATTAGACCCATCTCATCTGTTTTTAACCATTCATGAATCTGTTGGTCACCCAACAGAGTTGGATAGGGTGTTAGGCTATGAAGCAAATTACGCAGGTACAAGTTTTTTAACCTTAGACAAATGGGAAAGTAAAAAATTCAACTTTGGTAGTGAACATGTAAATGTAATAGCTGATAAGCTGGAAGTTGGTTCATTAGGTGCAGTGGGTTATGATGATGAAGGGGTGAAGTGTGGCAAGTGGGATATCATTAAGAATGGAATTTTAGTTAACTACCAAACCATACGTGATCAAGCTCATATATTGGGATTGGCAGCATCGCAAGGTTGTTGTTATGCAGATAGCTGGGACAGCATTCAATTTCAAAGAATGCCAAACGTATCTCTGGCGCCGAGTAACACAGAATTAACCGCTGCAGATATGGTTAAGGATGTAGAAAAAGGAATTTATATGTTTGGGCGTAATTCTTATTCCATAGATCAACAACGATATAACTTCCAGTTCAGCGCTCAATTAGCTTATGAAGTTAAGGAAGGAAAGATTGTAGGTATGTTTAAGGATGCTTCATACCAATCGAATACACAAGAATTTTGGAATGCTTGTGCTAAAGTTTGTGGCAAAGGCGATTATAGACTAGGAGGAACTTTTTCTGACGGAAAAGGACAGCCAAGCCAAGTAAGTGCAGTGTCTCATGGTAGCGCAACCACTCGTTTTAATGGCGTTAAAGTAATTAATACGGGCAGTAGGATAGGGTAAGATAGTAATTTCTGTCAGGCTGAGCGTAGTCGAAGCCTTCTTTCTTAATCATTAGAAAGCATTTCGATTACGCTCAATGTGACATTTTTGCTTATAAAATGTTCTATTAATTTTAGTTCTCTGCTAGCTCTTTAACTTTTGCTAAAGCCTTTGGCCACATACCAGCAAACATCTCTATCATTTGCTTGTTTTCTTCAGATTCATCCATTTCCATAAAGATATTTAAATGGGTTTTTCCACCTAAATCTGTAAGCGTATAGTTTTCTTTAGCTCCTGCCCAGCGTTTAACCTCCGCGCTATCGTAGTCTTCAATTCCATTTGTAACCATTCCTAAATGCTCAATAGACATGTATTCGTTTGGTATGGCTTCATCAATTCTAGAAACCATCCCGCTATCTTCAGAACCAAGAAATAATGCCTTGCTCCCTTTTTGCCAATCGGTTTCTACTCTCGAGCCTTCGCCAAAAGCTGAGGTCCATAATGGATAAGTTTTTTCGCCAAAAAGTACATCCCATACTTTTTCTCTCGATGCATTGATTTCAATATTAAATTCCATAGTGTAAGTATTTAGTAATTAGTATATAGTAGTTAGATAAGATACCCTAGACTTAAGGCTCTCGACTAGTGACTCGCGACTTTGGGCTTACTGAGGTAGTTTACTAAAGTCCATGTGCAAAAGGTTCCATCTGTGTCCATCAAGGTCGATGAATCCACCACCGTACATCCAGCCATCTTTTTCGCCGCCTTTGGCATAAATTTTACCGCCTGCATCTTCGGCTTTTTGCAACATTTCATCAACTTCTGCTGGGCTTTCGGCATCAATAGAAAATAGAACTTCTGTTCCTTTTGATGTATCTGAGATCTTGTTTCCACAGAAACCTTCAATGATGTCATTCCTAAATAGCATCATTACAAATTTACTTTTCTCGCCAATAAAAAATGATGCCATTGTATCAGAAAATGGAAACCTTTCATTTTTCGTAAATCCCATCTTGCTGAAGAACTCAACAGATTTATTGATATCTGCCACTGGCAGGTTAGCCCAAATCTCTTTTGTCATAATTTCTATATTTAGTTTATACTAAGTTCGAAATTATTTCAACTAATTATTGGGTTAAAAACGACAATATTAAGGGGTAAAAGAGACAGATGCTTGTTGTTAACTACTAATTTAGAAATCTTAGATTTGTTTTAATCTTATTTATCTCCAGAAGAATTAGGAAAAGTTGTGGTTATGAAAATTAACAAGTTGTTCTTGTCTTTATTACTTGAATAAATCCGCCGCCAATTAAAGAAAAAGTGAATTCCCAAAAGCCATCACCATTTTCAAATTTTATAGCCTCTACTTCACCAAAAGTACCAATACCATTGCTAATTGAATCACCAACTTTAACTTGGGTCAATTCGCTAGTAGGGGTGTTGTCATTTAAGATTTTCATGGTTGAAAGTTGAAAGTGAAAAGTTGAAGGTAAAATAAGACTTAGGACTCCTGACTACCGACTCAAGACTTCCTTTAGCCCATCGTATTATAACAAGCCCTACATCTAGGTTCGTAACTTTCTTTTTCTCCTAAAAGGATTTTGGCATCATTTACAACTGTACGGTAAGAATAAACTGCTGGACTACCACATTGCATACAAACTGCATTTACTTTGGTTACATGTTCTGCAATAGCTAATAAAGCAGGCATTGGTCCGAATGGTTTGCCTAAAAAATCCATATCTAAACCAGCAATAATTACTCTTATTCCTTTTAGTGCTAATTTATTGCAAACTTCTGGTAGTTCTTCATCAAAAAACTGGGCTTCATCGATACCTACAACCTGAGTATTTGCACCTAATAATAAAATGGCAGATGAACTGTCAACTGGTGTTGATTGAATAGAGTTTAGATCATGCGAAACTACCGCGGTTTCATCATATCTAGTGTCTGTTTTAGGCTTAAAAATTTCTACATTCAGCTTTGCAATCTGTGCTCTTTTTAATCTTCTAATTAATTCTTCCGTTTTGCCAGAGAACATGGAGCCGCAAATTACTTCTATGCTTCCACAAAATTCTCCTCTTCTAAAGTTTTGCTCGCTGAATAACATTTGTAAAGGTATTTTAGCCAAATATAAAAGAATTTTATAGTACTTTTGATTGTCATTTATTAACATAAATCACCCATTTTTTCGTTAAGCTACTATGATGAACCAAGAAGATTTTTTTAAGAAACTAGGATTGATATTAGATGAACTGAATGAACAATATCAATTCTTAGCTCAAAATCCACAACAACTCAGTGAGTTAGAACTTGAACTTTTTCAAGCCAATGCAAATTTCTTGGCTGATCATATACAAATCATCAAAAAAATCAATGCCAATCAGCAAGCACCTTTAGTTTTAGCACCTGCCGATAAAGACGTATCCGAAGTTGAAAATAAAGTTTCATTAACCAATGATGATACACAAGAAGCGTGCATGATTGAGGATATTACTTTTGCTGACCAAAAAGAAGATGAACCAGCAGTTGTTTTAGAAAAACAGGAGCCTTTAATTCATTTTGAAGAAATTGAGCAAGAAGTTTTTAAGTTAGATAATGAACCTTCTACTTTCGAGTTTATTTTAAACGACCATTCTGAACATGAACCCATCGAGGGTTTGCCACAGATCGACTATAATACAGATGAAAAATTTGAATTTGAAGAAAAAAGTGTAGATGAGTTGTTTAATCGTCCATTAAGCGAAGAGGAAGAGCGAATCATAGAGCAAAAAAGGAAATTAAGAGAACAGCCAATACAAGAGGTTGTGGGACAAGAAGAGGATGAAATTGGTCCAGAACCTTTTTTGGTTACTAAAACTTTAGCCATAGAAGAGGAAGAATTTCCGATTGAAAAAGAAGACCTAGAATTGGAAGTTTCGCCTGTAGAAAATATCATCGTTAACAAAGTTGAGCCAGTTGAAGACCCAAGCTATAAGCCAACGCTAAACGATTTACTAGCAAAATCAAGAGGCGAAAACATCAATGCAACAACAAATGTGGCGGTTAAAGATTTAAAACAAGCCATCAGTTTAAATGATAAATTGCTTTACATTAAAGATTTATTTAACGGTTATAATTTAGCCTATGCAGAAGCAATTGATTTAGCCAATAAGTTGCCAAATTTTGAAGCTGCTGATAATTTCTTCCAAAAGAACTACGCTGCTAAAAATAATTGGGCAGAAAAGCAAGCTACTGTAGATAAGTTTTACGGATTACTTAATCAAAGGTTTAAATAACCCCCAGCCCCTAAAGGGGAGTAATAAGATTAGTAGGAAAAGTCCCCTTTAGGGGATTTAGGGGTTAAATAAATCCCATTCTATTAGAATCAAGCTTTAGAAAGATAAATAGTAGAATTGTAAAGCTCCACAAAGATGATCCTCCATAACTTATAAACGGAAGAGGGATTCCTATTACCGGCATTAGACCGATTGCCATTCCTATATTAATGAATACGTGGAAGAAAATAATGCAGGCAATGGAATAACCATATACTCTTGAAAAGGTAGATTTTTGTCGCTCTGCAATATTCAAGATCCTAAGCAACATAAATACATAAAGCCCAATTACTACAAAACAACCTACAAATCCCCATTCTTCACCTACTGTTGAAAATATAAAGTCTGTACTTTGCTCAGGTACATAACGTAACTTGGTTTGGGTTCCTTCTTTCCAGCCACGCCCAGTTAATTGACCAGCGCCTATGGCAATTTGAGACTGCCTTACGTTGTAACCAACACCTTGATTATCTGTCTTAAGTCCTAAAATTAATTCGATACGTGCTCTTTGGTGCGTTTGTAAAACATTATTGAAAAGAAATTTAGCAACGAAAAGATAGCCAATTGCCACAATCGTGATAATGGTTATGTTAATTATTTTCTGTTGCTTTTTTCTATTGTTGTAAATAAACAAGGCACCAATCATTAGAATTGACGAAATCAATAAAAAAGGTGATAGAAAGAGGTTAAGGATAAACAGCGTAACTAATCCCCAAAAGATAATCAACAAGTAACCTGATAATCCTTCTCTGTACAGCGGAAACATAAACGACAAGAAAACCAACATCGAGCCGGCATCTGGCTGAAGCATGATCAAACACATCGGGATACCTATAATAGCTGCAGCTATTAATACAGGTCTTAAGGTATTAAGCTTTGGATTAAATGAACTTATATATCTCGCCAGTAATAGTGCTGTTCCAAATTTGGCAAATTCTGATGGCTGTAAGCGAAAAGAACCAATAGCTATCCAAGCTTGATTACCGCCAACATTTCTTCCCACAACCAAAACCGCAAGTAGCAGTAAAACTGTTACGCCATAAATAATGGGGGCAAAGACGCTGAAAAACTTAGCATCCAATAATAAAATAGATAGACCTAAAACTAATCCTGTAATGATAAAAATAAGTTGTTTGCCATATTCAGCTGCAAAACTAAAAGCTTCAGATTTGTCTGGATTAAACTTTACAGAATAGATATTTAAAAAACCAATAGCACACAATGCCACATAAATTAATATGGTAATCCAATCTACATTAAAGAAAAATCTATTACTTTGAGGCTGCATTGTTTTTTGGTTTATCAGCTACTTTATTAAATGCATTGTTTGTGTTCTTGTTTTTAACTGGCATAGCTTTTTTAAGGCTGTCAGTTTTATTTAGTAAGCTATCAGTTTTAGTTTTTGGTCTAAATGGCTTAGACAAAAATGTAGGAAGCAAGTTGGCATCTTTATACATTTGAATAGTACTTCCGTGTATTGTTCTTCCTGAAAGCGAATCTGTTAAGTATTTCTCTGCCATGAAACTTGCAATTGGCGCTGCATAAGCTCCACCATAACCACCATTTTCTACAATTACAGCAATTGCAATTTTAGGGTTGTCGCGAGGTGCAAAGCCAATAAATACAGAGTGATTTTTGCCTCTACTGTTTTGCACGGTTCCGGTTTTACCGCACATGATGATGTTTGGCAATCTTGATTCGATTGCTGTTCCCCATGATTGGTTTACCGCATCTTGCATACCATCTATCACAGGTTCATAAAACCTTGCATCTATACCTGCATAATGTTTTTCCTTAAATCTTGGATCAATACCTTTCCCATTTCCAATAACCTTAACTACGTGAGGTTTCAAATAAAAACCTCTGTTGGCAATAATTGCCATGATATTAGCCATTTGTAAAGGCGTGGTATTGATCTCTCCTTGCCCAATGGCAACAGACATGATAGTGGTATTACCCCAATATCTGCCTCTGTGTAATTTGTCATAATCTGCCCTTCTAAAAAGTTTATAGGCTTTTTCGCCAGGAAAATCTATGCCTAATGTATCTCCGATGCCAAATTTTCTAACCTTGTTTTGCCAGTCTTCATAGGTGCTTTGTTGTTTGGCATAGGCTCCACCATTTTTAGTCATGAGCTTTGCGAAAATGGTATAGAAATAAGTATTGCATGATCTGGCAATCCCTTTGCGCAATGCTATGGGCCCATCTACGTGCTCACACTTAAATCTTCTATTACCTGCAACATAATAACCCGGGCAGTTAAATGTAGTGTTGGGGTCTACCACGCCTTCGCTTAAAGCTATTAAAGCATCTAAAGGTTTAAAAGCAGAACCAGGGCTATATCCTCCTTGTATGGGTCTAACAACAAATGGCCTATTCGGATTGGCTGTTATCTCACTATAGTTAGCACTAAAGTTATTACCAACTAATTTATTAGGGTCATAACCCGGACTACTTACAAATGCTAACACTTCGCCTGTGCTAGGCTCTAATGCCACAATGCTCCCTACTTTATGAGCTAATAGTTCTTCACCTAGTTTTTGTATACGACTATCAATTGTAGTTATTAATTGTTCGCCTGCAATGGCTGCAGAATCCATTTTTCCATTATTGTAACTTCCTTGAGCTACGTTTTTTGAATTGAAAAGCATATGGGTAACGCCTTTTGTTCCTCTTAAGTCAATCTCATATTTTTTTTCGATACCACCTTTTCCAATATAATCCCCAGGTTTATAATAGCCTAAATATTTTTCTAGGTCGGTAGGGGTAACCTCTCGCATATAGCCAAGAAATTGTGCGGCAATACTATCTGGATAAAACCTAATCGTTCTTTTTCTTACGCTAAATCCTCTAAAATTAAACATCTTCTCTTGCAGGGTAGCATAGGTCTCAATGGAAATTAATTTTTGGAAAATAGATTCCTGAAATCTAGATTGGGCAACGGCTTTGTCAAACTTTTTCCTGAACTCAATGGTATCAATGCCAATAATACGGCAAAGAGAAAGTGTGTCAAATGGTTTTACTTGATTTGGGGTAACAAGCAAATCATACGTTGGTTGGTTTTGGGCTAAAACTTTATTGTTTCTATCTAAAATTACACCACGTGCAGGATAAGTATAGATTTTTCGAAGCGCATTATTGTTGGCACTTAAGAAATACTTATCGCTAACAACCTGCATATAAAAAAGCTTGCCCAAAAGAATAAGGGCAATGAGAACGAACAAACCTTGAATAATATATTTTCTATTAAACAGTTGATCCATTAAGTAGATTTTCTATTGTGGAAGATAGCTTCAACAAGTAACACAGTGAACATGGTAAATACAACACTTAACAAACTTCTTCCAAAAGTATAAGCTAGTTCAGAAAGCTTAAAGGCCTCTAAAAAGAATAAAACTAAGTGATGAACAAAAATACATAATACTGCGTAGATAGAAAACCACTTAAAACCCATATTGCCTAATGAAGGTTCAGGATCATCTATTGCGTCTCGATTTAAACTGACAGATATAAATAAAATCCTTACAAAGGCTAGTGCAACACAGGCAGAAGTATGAACGCCCATTGTGTCGTAAAAGGCATCCATTGTTAAACCGGTACCAAAGGCTATTAAAAATAGCAATAGATTTGGTATCCTGAAAGGAAGGACAAGTATGAATAAAACGTAAACGAAAGGAGTAGAGAGGTTGTAAAAGCTTAGATTGCGTAATAAAAAGATTTGCACAAATAAAAGTACAACCCATCTAAATATATTTAAGAAAATGGTTTTACTGTTCATTAGGCAATTTTGGTGTTTCTAAAGCTTTTTGTTCTGCGGCTAATTTATTCTTAATCACATAAACATACTGCAAGGTGCTAAAATCATTAAATAAGTTGATTTCAAAGTCACCATTATTAAGTTTTCTGCTTACTGTTCCAACTTCAATACCTCGAGGAAAACCACCCGAGCCCGAAGTTATCACTGTATCCTTTAAATTTGTTTTAAAATGATTCGGAATTTCCTTTACAAAGGCTTTTCTGTAATCAAAATTCCCATCTCCCCAAACCAACGAGCCTAATGCATTATTCTTTTTAATACTTACACTTATTGGTGTATTGCTATGTAATAAACTTCTAATGGTAGCTAAATGTGGCGAAACATCTAAAATAAAACCAACTACACCTTTCTGAGGAGAGATTACAGCCATGTCCTTTTCAATGCCATCAAGGCTTCCCCGGTTTATGGTTATTACGTTATTACGTTGACTAATAGAGTTCTTAATTACCTTGGCAGATTGATATGTGAACTGAACATTATTTACAGTATCATTAACCACAACTGTTTTGCTACTATCTACTTCTTTTAAAGCTAAGAGTTCGGTTTTTAGTTTAGCATTTTCATTCGCAAGGCTATCATTAACTTGCCCCAGATTTAAATACCTCTTTAAAACATTTAAACGCTCGTAAGCACTACCCACAACTTCATTGGTAGAGTTTAAGGTTACGCTACGCTGATAAGCATTGTTTTTAAGTGTTAAAATAATGCCAATAGTAAAGAAAATGATGAAAAAGAAGAATGCGTTATATCTGCTTATGAAAATCCAAAGGTTACGCATACTGAGTTACGATTTTAGATTTACGATTTACGATTGCCTGCATGGTTTTCATTAGAGTAATCAAAGAGATGATTTGCGATTCTGTTCGTTTTTTCTAATTGTGATGATTGAAGAAACTATTATTGCTAATAGTTCATTTCCTTCTTTCCAGTTTTTTTGAATTTCTTTTTTAATCATTGGATTGAATTCTTCCAGCAATTCCAAGAAGAACATTGATTCATCAAGTTCTTCTTCAACAATCTTTAATTTATTCAAAAAATCAGCAGTTGATTTTGCTCTGCAAGCGGCTCTATAATTCGCCCCGACAGAACTAGAACACCTAACTAATTGATTTGAATAATTCTTATTCAATAGATTATTTGGCAATTCGATAATTAATTTGCCAATTGATATTGAATAGGTTTTGGTTCTTGCCTTTAAAGTTTCGCTATTCATCAATCGTCAATCTAAAATCTACATTCGTAAATCTATCTTATTGCATTAAGAATTTATAATTACCAATGTTTTTCAAAGCGATACCAGTACCACGAACAACTGCTCTCAAAGGATCTTCTGCAACGTGGACAGGTAACTTAGTTTTAGCAGCCACACGTTTATCTAAACCACGTAACAATGCACCACCACCAGTTAAATAAATACCAGTTTGATAAATATCTGCAGAAAGTTCTGGAGGCGTAATCTCTAAAGCCTTTAAAATCGCTTCTTCAATTTTCGAAATAGATTTATCTAAGCAATGAGCAATCTCAGTATAAGAAACTGTAATCTGCTTTGGTACGCCAGTCATTAAATCTCTTCCTTGTACAGCGAAATCTGCAGGTGGATCAGCTAGTTCTGGTAAAGCAGCACCAACTTCGATTTTAATTTTTTCAGCAGTGCGATCACCGATCATGATGTTATGTTGTCTACGAATGTAGTTTACGATGTCAGAGTCAAAGTTATCTCCTGCAACACGGATAGATTGGTCGCAAACAATACCAGATAAAGCGATAACCGCAATTTCTGTAGTACCACCACCTATATCAATAATCATATTGCCCATTGGCTCTTCCACATCGATACCAATACCTACAGCAGCCGCCATTGGTTCGTGAATTAAATAAACTTCTTTTGCGCCAGCAATTTCAGCACTATCTCTAACCGCACGTTTCTCAACCTCAGTAATCCCGCTAGGAATGCAAATAACCATTCTCAAAGATGGGAACATCCATCCTTTACCGCCATTCAGCATTCTAATCATCCCCTTAATCATCGCTTCTGCAGCATTAAAATCTGCAATTACGCCATCTTTCAAAGGTCTAACTGTTCTAATATTATCGTGTGTTTTACCTTCCATTTGCATAGCCTGACGGCCAATTGCAATGATTTTGTTTGTTTGCCTATCAAAAGCAACTATCGAAGGTTCGTCAACTACTACTTTATCGTTATGTATGATGAGGGTGTTCGCGGTACCTAAATCAATAGCTACCTCTTGTGTAAACCAATTAAATAAACCCATTTATATTTTGTAATTATTTTATGCTAGTTAATGTGTACTATATCAAATGTAAAAATAGTCTTTTTATTATATTAAAAATTAAAAAAATCAACGAGGCATCTTATTTATTTTATTCAAATTATTTGAAAATCAATATGCTAACCCATTGGTTTTTTTAGTCCTGCTCGCCTGCAGGCTTTTCCTGCTGCCATAAAAAATGGCATTCGTTCAATTGGGTTTATTATATGGCAGTTTACTCCTTTTGGAGCAATTGTTGAAGGTTGCAAATTGCTTAGGCTGTAGTCGTTTTAAATTGCTTTCCCGATAAATCGGGAAAGGCTGTTCCCTGCAATGACGATAGCGGTTGCTTTCTGCTTTAGTCTTTCTTGCTTTGAGCCTTCAGCCTTCCAACCTCAACTAGTGTTTAAAATGTCTAACTCCAGTAGTTACCATCGCAATGCCTTTTTCGTTAGCCATGTTGATAGAATCTTGGTCTTTAATTGAGCCACCTGGTTGTAAAACAGCAATAATTCCGGCTTCAGCCGCTAATTCAACACAGTCAGGGAAAGGAAAAAAAGCATCCGATGCCATAACTGCATCTTTTAGGCTAAAACCAAATGCTTCTGCTTTTACCACCGCTTGTTTCAAGGCATCAACTCTAGATGTTTGTCCAACACCACTGGCAATTAATACATTATCCTTTACAAAAACGATAGTATTGGATTTTGTGTGTTTAACAATTTTATTAGCGAAGATCAAATCTTTTATAGATGCTTCACTTGGTGCTTTTTCAGTAACGGTTGTCATCTGGTCAGCAGCTTCGATGCTTAAATCTTTATCTTGCTCAATTACGCCATTCAATAAAGTTTTGAATTGTTTTTTGCTCAATTCGACTTCATTGCGTTGTAATATCACTCTGTTTTTCTTTGCTTTAAACAATTCTACAGCTTCTGGTTGATAAGAAGGGGCGATTAAAACTTCGAAGAATAAATTGTTAATTTCTTGTGCGGTTGCTAAATCAACTTCTTGGTTGGTAATTAAAACACCACCAAAAGCAGAAACTGGGTCGCAAGCTAAGGCGTCTTTCCAAGCTTCTAAACCAGTAGCTCTAGAGGCTAAACCACAAGCATTGGTATGTTTTAAAATAGCAAAAGTCGGTTCAGTAAATTCATCAATTAAACTTACAGCAGCGTCAACATCTACTAAGTTGTTATAGCTTAGTTCTTTTCCATTTAACTTGGTAAACATTTCATCCAAGTTGCCATAAAAAGTTCCTTGTTGATGAGGGTTTTCTCCGTAACGTAAAGTCTGTGCTTCTTTAACACTTTGTTTGAAAACGTTTAAAGGTGCTTCGGTATTAAAATAATTGAAGATAGCAGTATCGTAATGAGAAGAAGTATGGAAAGCTTTTTTAGCATACGATTTACGTTGAACTAAAGTTGTAGCGCCATCTTGTGCTTGTAATTCGTTTAATAAAGTTCCATAATCATCTTTAGATGCAATGATAACTACATCATTAAAGTTTTTCGCGGCAGCACGAATTAATGAAATTCCCCCGATATCAATCTTCTCGATAATTTCAACATCTGTTCCGCCAGCTTTAACTGTTTCCTCAAAAGGATAAAGATCAACGATTACTAAATCAATTTCTGGAATTTCATATTGAGTAATTTGCTCTTGATCGCCAGCTAAGCTTCTACGGTTTAAAATTCCGCCAAATACTTTCGGATGTAAGGTTTTTACTCGTCCACCTAAAATAGAAGGGTAGCCGGTTAAGTCCTCTACAGCTACTACAGGTAGGTTTAAATCTTTAATAAATTGTTCTGTTCCGCCTGTAGAATATAGCGTTACGCCCTGCTGGGCTAAATATTGAACAAGTGGTGCTAAACCATCTTTATAATAAACTGAAATTAAAGCGTTTTTGATCTTTACTGACTGACTCATTTGGGCTATTATTTTAAGCCGCAAAGGTAAGAAAATGAGATGGTTTTTGCAGGAGGTTTTTTAAAGAAAATTTAATAAATGTAAGATGTTCCAAAGGAATGCCCTTGGCATAAAATGTAAGACGTAAAATGGTCTTGTTTTCGGACTTTTCTCACTTCCGACCTTCGGACTATTTTTTACTTTTTAATCTTCTTTATAATGCTCTCAACCACTCTTGGGTAGTGTAAATGTTCTAACTGCTGACCTTTAAATTTAACCATTTCTAAATTATCACCTTTGTCTATTCGGTATTTAGCTTGGTATATGTATTCGCCCTCGTCGTAGTTTTCGTTCACATAGTGGATGGTTATTCCGCCTTCAGGTTCACCTGCTTCCATCACTGCTTTATGTACAAAATCGCCATACATTCCTTTGCCGCCAAATTTTGGTAAGATAGCAGGATGTATATTGATGATTCTTCCCGGGTATTCGTGAATCAAGTTTTTAGGAATTAACCACATAAAGCCTGCAAGTACAATTAAGTCAATACTCAGGTTTTTTAATAAATCGATAATGTTATCGGTTTTATAAAATTCGTGTTTATCGAAAATGTGAGAGGGGATTTCAAAACTATCAGCTCGTTGTAAAACATACGCATCAGAATTGTTGGTTAAAACCAAAGCAATTTCAACTTCTGTATTACGTTTAAAATGCTCCATTAATTTTTGGGCATTGGATCCTGAGCCTGAAGCAAAAATTGCGATACGTTTCTTCAAAATTCTATGTTTTCTTCAAAAATAGCATTTTAGGCTTTTAATGAAAGTGTTTTAATGATTTTTTATAAATTATATAGGTAGCACTGAGTTTGTTAATTATCAAAAGAGATGCCAGATTAGGTTTGTGGTAGATTTATTTTATAGTCAATTAGGTTGTTTTTAGCTCTATATCAATAATTAATTCGCATTTAACATTATTTCTAAAAAATATTTCAAAAGCATTTTGCATTTTAAAAACATAAACTCTATATTTGCAGTCCGAAAAATAGTTAACACAGAAGATATAAAAGGCTAAACAACAATGGCAAATCATAAATCGTCTTTAAAAAGAATTAGAGCAAACGCTACAAAACGTCTACGTAACAGATATCAGGCAAAAACTACACGTACATTTATCAAAAGATTACGTGCTGCTGAAGATAAAAAAACTGGTGTTGAGTTATTACCTAAAGTAATTTCTATGTTAGATCGTTTAGCTAAGAAAAACGTAATCCACAAAAACAAAGCTGCTAACAACAAATCTAAATTAACGAAATTCGTTAACGGTTTAAAATAGTCGCCTTTTTCTAGATATTTAAACGGTATTGCTTTTAGCGATACCGTTTTTTTTGCGCCTATATTTTTTACAAAAACAATTTCTATATTAGACATTCAATCCATCCCGATTGCTATTTCATAAAAATAAAACAACAGGATGGATAATTACGATCAAAAACTGGGCATTAAGACCTGGGCAGAAGCCGATAGACCAAGAGAAAAGTTATTACTTCAAGGTAGGCGCCAACTAACCGATGCGGAATTAATTGCTATATTGATTGGTTCTGGAAGTAGAAATGAGACAGCCGTAGATTTAAGCAAACGTATTCTTAATTTTTATAAAAATGATTTAGCGAAAGTTGCCAAGCTTAGTGTTAAAGAGCTGTCTAAATTTAAAGGTATTGGACAAGCCAAGGCAATTTCAATTGTAGCGGCGCTAGAATTGGGTAGAAGAAGAAAGGAAACCGAAAAGGAAGGTCCTCTACAAATTACTTCCTCAAAAGATGCTTATGAAATTTTAAAAGCAGAGCTTTCAGATCTGCCACACGAAGAATTTTGGATACTTATATTGAATCGTGCCAATTTTGTAACGGGCAAGCATTTTGTTAGTAAGGGTGGGCAATCGGGAACGGTAGTTGATCCCAAAGTTATTTTTAAAGTGGCGATAGAAAATAATGCAGCATCTATTGTTTTAGCTCACAATCATCCCTCTGGTAATTTAAGGGCAAGTTCAGCAGACATAAGCATCACAAAAAACCTGGTTCAATCTGGTTTGTTGTTAGAAATTCCTATTTATGATCATTTGATTATAACCGACCATTCTTATTTAAGTTTGGCGGATGAGGGATTGATGTAATTGAGTTACCAGTTGTGAGTTTTGAGTTATGGTTGTGGAAGCATAAAAAATCTCTTTACAATTATTTAATATGAGAGTTGTAATTTAGCTGGATGATGAAACAAACCATTATGCTTTTATTCATTTGTCTATCGGCTGTTTCGATAACAAATGCACAGAAAAATCAACCAATTAATATCATTTCTTATAATATTAGATTGAATGTTAAATCAGATGGTATTAATGCATGGCCAAACAGAAAAGACAATGTAAAGGCATTGGTCAAGTTTTATGATGCCGATATTTTATGCGTACAAGAAGCGTTGCCTGATCAATTTGATGATTTGTTAGCTAACTCAGATTTTGATGTAGTTGGTGTTGGTAGGGATGACGGTAAAAGGAAGGGAGAATTTTCTGCCATCTACTTTAATAAAAATCGTTTTACAAAAAAGGATGGTGGTACTTTTTGGTTATCGCTAACTCCAGATTTGCCAAGCAAGGGTTGGGATGCTGCTTTAAACAGAATTTGTTCTTGGGTAAAGTTGTATGATAAATCGAATAAAAAGGAGTTCATCGTTTTTAATACACATTACGATCATGTTGGTGTGCAAGCAAGAATTGAATCGGCAAAACTGATTAAACAAAAAATACAAGAAATTGCACCAAAATTGCCAGTTATTTTTACAGGAGATTTAAACGTAACGCCAGAAACAGAAGCCATTGCAACCATCAAGTCTTTTTTAGTGGATACAAGAGAAATTTCTGTTGAACCACCTTACGGTCCAACAGGTACTTTTAATAGTTTTAAATGGGATAGTCCGTTAAAAGATAAAATCGATTACATTTTTGTAAACAAGGCTTTTAAGGTTCAGAAATTTGCAGTGTTGTCAGATAGCAAAGATCAGCGTTATTATTCGGATCATTTGCCGGTTTTTGTGAGATTATTTTTTTAACTTAGAAATGAAGAAAAAAATATTAGGAATAGCATTAATGTCCTTAATTTTTATAGGCTGTGAAAAACCAATTATTGGTAAAGTTATTAGTGCAGATGTGAATTTTTTATTTATAAATTCAAAAGGCGAAGATCTTTTAAGTATAAATACCACAGGAGCGCTTACAGAAGAAAATGTAGATATATATGTTTTAAGAAATGGGTCAAAAATACGTTTATATCAAGGTAACCTGGATGCATATAAGTTTTTTAAGATTAGGACTGAAAATGGCAAAAGTAGATTTCAATTGTACTTTGATATAAGTCCTGAAAATTTTAGCGGCAACAGAATCACTCAATTTATTAGGTACAAGGATGGTACGGAAGATGAGATTGTTGGGGAATTTAATTCAGACAGAAAAAGAAATACGATTTTGCAACAAATTTGGATTAACGGTATAGCTAAATCCAGAGTAGAAACAGGGAATTCGGGGCAAAATCCAATTGTTATAGTTAAACAATAATTTCACGCTGGCTATACTATCTTGGACTAAGAAGTATCAGAATTGGTTATTTTATTTCCTTAGGTTTCTCTTTCTTCCTTGTAAAAATCATAGTGTTTCTACGATTCTCAGGACGCCAGTTTTCTTGTTTGTCGGTTACCATTTGAACTTTTAAAGTATCGATATTTAAAAATTTGACGAAATAATTATTGATGATGGTTTTGCTTTGAGTTTCTGCCGAAAGCGTGCTGAGCTTTAATCTATCTATTTCATTTATTTTGTCGATTTGATAGGTACCCTTTACCACCAACTCTTTTTCCTTGTGCTCTGTTGTGGAAGTGAAGTTTTTGTCGAGAGCAAAATCGTACAAGACTTTGTTTTTCTTTTTAGGACTATCATATTCCCATTTTCCTGCCAAAGATTGATAGTTGACCCCTTGTGCTTTTGTATTAGACCAATACAAGCAAATAACGAGCATAATACTCAAGAATTTCATCTTTAGGCTATTTAGTTGGCTTACCGTTCATCATAAACAAAACAATGCTCACTTTGTTTGCTTTCTAGCTTGCCTTTCCGCTTTAAATAATATCTTGCACTTATAATATATTATTTTGGGCATACTTACTTCAACTTCCTTTCCTGTACAATTTACAATTGATGGTCAACTCTATCATTGGCACTACATTCTCGAAACTTTAGCTTTTATTATAGGGGTAAGGATTTACTATTATCAAAAGAAAAAGATTAAAGATCCAATTTCTGATGAGCATAGGCTTTGGATTATGCTTGGCGCAATGCTTGGTGCTTTAATAGGCTCAAGACTGATTGCCGTTTTAGAAACACCCAATGAATTAAGTCAGATTTCTTTTATGACTATTTATGCTAGTAAAACAATTGCTGGTGGTTTATTAGGTGGTTTGTTTGGAGTAGAAATTATTAAAAAATTTATTGGGGTAAGGATAGCTTCGGGCGATTTATATGTTGTTCCTATTTTAACCGCCTTGTTTATAGGCAGGATTGGTTGTTTTTTAATGGGTATAGATGAGCCAACTTATGGTGTAAAGACCAATTTTTTTATGGGTATGAACCTGGGGGATGGCATAAAAAGACATCCGGTTGCCCTTTATGAAATGATATATTTAGTTATACTTTTTATATTATTTCAATCTATTAAAAATAAAAAATTAATAAATGGAGACCAGTTTAAGTTTTTTATGGTTTTATATTTTATATATAGGTTTTTGGTAGAATTTATAAAGCCATATCAACCTTTGTTTTTAAATTTAAGTAGTATTCATTGGTCGGCTATATTTATTTTTTTGTACTATTATAAATTCATAATTCGGCTTACGAGGCAAATTTTAATTAAGGAAAAAATTTATGGCTAACACAAGAGATTACATTTATTACGACTATACTAAAAGCTTGTGCCCAGAATGTTTAATGCTTTGTGATGCTAAGATTGTTTTTCAAGATGCAAAAGTTTACATGCTTAAACATTGTAAAACGCATGGTGATAGCAAAGTGATGATTGCTGATGATGTTGAATATTACAAACAAATCAGGAATTATAATAAACAATCTGAAATGCCATTGAAGTTTAATACAAAAGTTCATTATGGTTGTCCGTATGATTGTGGCTTGTGTACCGACCATGAACAACATTCTTGTTTAACGGTAATAGAAGTGACTGATCGCTGCAATTTAGCTTGCCCAACTTGTTACGCTATGTCTTCTCCAAACTATGGTAGGCACCGAACACTAGCCGAAATTGAAAAAATGATGGATGTAGTTGTTGCCAACGAAGGTGAGCCAGATGTTGTTCAACTTTCTGGCGGTGAGCCCACTGTTCATCCAGATTTCTTTAAAATATTAGATTTAGCTAAAACTAAGCCTATTAAACATTTAATGGTTAATACAAATGGTATTCGAATTGCAAAAGACATCAACTTTGTTGAAAAACTAGCTACGTATATGCCAGACTTTGAAATCTACTTGCAATTTGACAGTTTCAGCCCTGAGGTGCTAACAAAATTAAGAGGAGAAGATTTAACGGATGTAAGAAAAAAAGCAATAGAACACCTTAATCATTTTAATGTTTCAACAACCTTGGTGGTGACACTTCAGAATGGGTTAAATGACCATGAAATAGGCAATATTTTAGAATATGCGCTTAAACAAAGATGTGTTAGGGGTGTTACTTTTCAGCCTACTCAAGTTGCTGGTAGAAACGATGATTATAATGATCAAGCAGGAAGAATAACCTTAACTGAAGTTCGAAGAAAAATATATGAACAGTATCCAATATTTACACCACAAGATTTAATTCCCGTGCCTTGTAATCCAGATGCATTATGTATGGCTTATGCATTAAAAATAGGAGATGAGGTAATCCCTATGACTCATTTAATTAACCCTGAAGATTTATTGAATAACTCAAAAAACACTATTGTTTTTGAACACGATGAAAAGTTAAAAGAACACATGCTTAACTTGTTTAGCACTGGCGTTTCGGTAGATTGTGCAGAAGATACTTTTGGTGAATTGATGTGTTGTTTGCCAAGAGTTAAATCTGATAACCTGAGTTATGATAACTTATTTCGTATCATCATCATGAACTTTATGGATCCTTTGGATTTTGATGTACGGGCAGTAAAAAAATCATGTGTACATATTGTAAGCGATAAATATAAAATTGTTCCATTTGAAACAATGAATATTTTTTATCGAGATCATAAAATAGATGCAATAAGAGAAAAATTAAATTTAAATTAGATCATGGAAGGCATTATAGTTTTAAGTATCATCTATTGGCTCACGGCAGGGGTTATATTCTTAATAGGTTTAATCCAACTTATAGTTAAATCTTCCAAAAACGAACCGCTAAAACCGGCTTTGAAATTGCTAATCATTTCAATTGTAATGCTGGTAATTGGCGTTGGTGCTTGTGCAGCAATTCTATCAGGATTATAGAATTCTTGTCGCTCATTTTTAGTGAAATGTATTCCATTTTACCTTTCTGCTTTCCGCTTTAAATAATATCTTTGCGTTTTACTAAATCGTATAGCGTATAGAGATATGCGTAATGAGATTTGTCTCAGTACGCAATACGCATTACCCAATACTCCAAAAATGAAAATATCATATAATTGGCTTAAACAATTTATACAAACTGAAAAAACCCCACAGGAAATTTCTCTCATCTTAACCAATATTGGTTTAGAGGTAGAAAGCTTGGAAAAGGTACAACCTATTGTGGGTGGCTTGGAAGGTTTGGTAATTGGTCATGTGGTTGAGTGTGAGCAGCATCCAAACGCGGACCGCTTACGTGTAACAAAGGTAAATGTTGGTACAGGAGAACTTTTACAAATTGTTTGTGGTGCGCCAAATGTTGGTGTAAATCAGAAAGTGGTGGTTGCTACAGTTGGCACTACGGTTTTTCCTAACGAAGGAGAGCCTTTTAAAATCAATAAATCTAAAATTAGGGGCGAAGTTTCTGAAGGAATGATTTGCGCTGAAGATGAAATTGGTTTAGGAGCTTCTCATGCTGGGATTATGATTTTGCCAGAGGATACTGAAATAGGTATTGCTGCAAGATCTTATTTCAAAATGGAAGATGATTTTGTTTTTGAAATAGGTTTAACACCAAATAGGGCAGATGCAGCATCACATTTAGGCGTAGCAAGAGATTTAGCAGCCTACTTGCGCACTTCTTATCAAATGCCAGATGTTGCTGCTTTTAAAACTCTTAATGAAAATTTATCAATCGCAGTTGAGGTTGAAGACAGCGAGGCTTGTCCGCGTTATAGCAGTGTAACAATTGCTGGTGTAACTGTGAAATCATCACCAGATTGGCTAAAAGATAAGTTAAAAGTTATTGGCATTCGCCCGATTAACAACATTGTTGATGTAACCAATTATGTGTTGCACGAACTTGGTCTGCCTTTGCATGCTTTTGATGCAGACAAAATAAAAGGCAAACAAGTAATTGTTAAAAAAGTAGCAGAAGGAACCCCATTTGTAACCTTAGATGATGTAGAACGTAAACTTTCGGCAGATGATTTGATGATTTGCAATGCTGAAGAGCCAATGTGTATTGCTGGGGTATTTGGTGGTAAAACGTCAGGTATTAGCGAACAAACAACAAACGTATTTTTAGAAAGTGCCTATTTCAATTCAGTTTCTGTACGTAAAACGTCTAAAAGACATAACTTAAAAACGGATGCTTCATTCAGATATGAGCGTGGTGCCGACCCAGAAATTACTTTGTATGCTTTAAAACGTGCAGCTTTATTAATTCGAGAAGTTGCAGGTGGCGAAATCTCTTCTTCAATTTCTGATGTTTATCCTGTAAAATCAAATCCGTTTGATGTTGAAGTTAGTTATGCAAATATTGTAAAACTGATTGGTCAGGATATTCCTGCTGCAGAAATTAAGGCTATTATTTTAGCTTTAGGAATTGATGTGGCAGCAGAAACAGCAGAAGGATTAAGTTTAAAAGTTCCTGCTTACAAAGTAGATGTAACTCGTGAATGCGATGTAACAGAAGAAGTTTTACGTATTTACGGCTACAACAATATTCATATCCCAACTAAGGTTAATGCATCTCTAGCTTTTACGGCAAAGCCGAATAAAGAGAATGTACAAAACCTAATTGCAGATATGTTAACAGCAAATGGTTTCTTAGAGATTTGGTGTAACTCTTTAACACGTTCAGCATATTCTAAAAATCCAGATGAAGCCGTACAGATTTTAAATCCATTAAGTTCAGATTTAAATGTAATGCGCCAAAGTTTATTGCAACCAGCGTTAGAAAGTGTGGCTTATAATCAAAATCGTAGAAACTCAGATTTGAAATTATATGAGTTTGGTAAAACCTATCATTTAATTAATGAGCAATATATAGAGCGACCACGTTTATTGGTTTTAATTAGCGGTGCTAAACAAAGTGAACAATGGAACCACATTACAACTCCATCTACATTTTATAATTTAAAAGCTGCGGTTGATGCTGTAATTAGTCGTTTAGGTTTAAGTAATTTTCAGTCTGAAGAAATTAAGGATGAAAACTTCGCCTATGGCTTAAAATATTTTAGAGGAGCTCAAACACTAGTCTCCTTCGGTGCGGCAACTGCAGGGGATAGAAAGCAAGCTGGTGTTGATGCGGCTGTGTTTTATGCAGATTTCGACTGGGCTTTATTATTAGATGCAGTTAGAAAAAACAAGATTGTAAATAAAGATGTTCCAAAATATCCGGCAGTAAGAAGAGACCTTTCCATGTTGGTTGATGAGCAGGTTACCTTTGGAGATTTAGAAAGTATTGCTTTTAAAACTGAGAAAAAATTATTGAAGGAAGTTCAGATTTTCGATGTTTACCAAGGTGATAAATTACCATTAGGTAAAAAATCTTATGCATTGAATTTTACCTTACAGGATGAAGAGCAGACTTTAACTGATAAGCAAATCGATGCGATTATGCAAAAGATTATCGCTAACTTAGCGCAAAGTGCTAAAGCAGAAATAAGAAAATAAGTGAAAGTTTAAAGACCAAAGCTAAAAAACCAAAGCAAAAGCTTAATTATTAGCAAGGCTTGATACTTGATGCTAAATACTTAATACTAAAATAATGTCTTCGGTTGCAGAACAATTAAATAGTGTAATACATAAAACAGCTCGATTAATTGAGTTGTGTAGTGCTTTGCAAGAAGAAAATGACTTATTAAAATTAGAAAACCAACAAACAAAAACAGCACTTGATGCTGCCAAAATTAATAACAAAGAACTCGATGAAAAGTTAAGGGTACTTAAATTAGCAAAGAGTATTGAAGGAACAAGTGAAAAGTCACTTGATATAAAGCAAAAAATTAACGAATTTGTGCGGGAGATTGATAAGTGTGTAGTGTTGCTTAAAAAATAGGCGACATAAAAAATTGAAACTAAGCTAAAAAATGGGAGAAATCTCGATTAAAATAACTATTTCTGACCGTATTTACCCCTTAAAGGTGAATATGGAAGAGGAAGAAATTGTGAGACGAGCAGCTAAAATTATTAATGAGCGCATAAAAGATTACCAAGAAAATTATGCGGTTAGAGATAAACAGGATTTGCTTTCTATGGCAGTGTTGCATTATGCAACAGCTGTTTTAAGAACGGAGCATAAGGTGCAAAACCAAGATACTGAAGTAGCTGATAAAGTCGAAGAATTGGATAGTTTATTAAACGGATTTTTCGCTAAATAAATCGTTCTTTATTGGTTTAATTGATGAGTAATCATTGTAAAACCATCTTAAGCTAAAAGAATTTGGCCGTGGCTAAATTTTTATGTTTCAATATTTCTTGAATTTATTTAATCATCAGCTTTGCTGGAGAATTTATGAACCAAGTGCATGCAACATAATTATTTAGTTACGGTTTTTTTATATAAAACAAAAAATGGATATCATAGATATATCAGGGATAATTGGAGGAATACTAGCCAGCTTGGCGCTAGGGATTGTTATAGGGAGGTACCTATTACGCAACCTATTGAAACAACAAGAAGTTGCTGCTCAGAACAAAGCGAAAAAGATTCTTAGGGAAGCAGAAAGCAATGCTGAGATGTTAAAAAAAGATAGATTACTTGAAGCTAAAGAGAAGTTTTTGCAAATGAAAACGGAGCATGAGCAACAAGTAAGTGCTAGAAATAACGAAGTTAACCAACGTGAAAATGGCATTAAGCAAAAAGAACAATCGCTTAATTCTAAAATAGAAAACATGACTCGTAAAGAGCAAGAGTTGGATAATGTTAAATCAAATCTAGAAAAACAAACATCACTTGCCGTAAAAAAACAGGAAGAGGTTGATGTTTTGAAAAATCAACATGTTCAGCAATTAGAAACTATTGCTGGTTTAAGTGCAGAAGAAGCAAAAAACCAACTGGTTGAAAATATGAAAACCGAAGCTCGTGCTCAAGCCATGATGCAGGTTAAAGACATTGTTGATGAAGCTAAATTAACAGCCAGTAAAGAAGCTAAAAAGGTAGTGATCCAAACCATTCAACGTACCGCTGCAGAAGCTGCGATTGAAAATTCGGTTTCTATTTTCCATATTGATAGTGATGAAATTAAAGGTCGTGTTATTGGTAGAGAGGGTAGAAATATCCGTGCTTTAGAAGCAGCAACTGGAATCGAGATCATTGTAGACGATACACCAGAGGCAATTATCTTGTCAGGTTTTGATCCAGTTAGAAGAGAGATTGCTCGTTTAGCTTTACACCGTTTGGTAACAGATGGTCGTATTCACCCAGCTCGTATTGAAGAGGTTGTGGCTAAAACCAAAAAGCAAATTGAAGATGAGATTGTTGAGATTGGCGAACGTACGGTTATCGATTTAGGTATTCATGGCTTACACCCAGAATTGATTAGAATGGTTGGGCGTATGCGTTACCGTTCATCATATGGACAAAACCTGTTACATCACTCTCGTGAGGTAGCTAATTTCTGTGCTACCATGGCAGCTGAGTTGGGTTTAAATGCTAAGATGGCAAAACGTGCTGGTTTATTGCATGATATAGGTAAAGTGCCTGATGATAATCCAGAATTACCTCATGCTATTTTGGGTATGCAGTTGGCAGAAAAATATAAGGAACACCCTGAAGTTTGTAATGCAATTGGAGCTCACCATGACGAGATAGAAATGACTTCAATGATTTCACCAATTATTCAGGCTTGTGACTCTATTTCTGGCGCAAGACCAGGGGCAAGACGTGAGGTTGTAGAAAGTTACATCAAACGTTTAAAAGAGTTAGAGGAATTGGCTATGTCTTATCCAGGTGTAGAAAAAACATTTGCCATACAGGCAGGTAGAGAACTACGTGTAATTGTAGAAAGTGAAAGAATTACAGATGCTCAAGCAGAATTATTAGCAGCGGATATCTCAAACCGTATTCAAACAGAAATGACTTACCCAGGTCAGATTAAGGTTACGGTAATTAGAGAAACTAGGTCTGTGGCTTTTGCTAAATAGTACTTGTCATTCAGAGCGAAGCGAAGAATCTCTAAGATAGTCATCGGATGAATATAAAAATGTAGCCTATATTCATCCGATGACTAGATAAATAATATTTTTAAAAGCGTCCCGAATTTTCAGGACGCTTTTTTATCTTTATATATCAAACCAAATCGTTTTGTCATCCTGAGCGTAGTCGAAGGATCTACAACGACGGGTTTACAAAATTATAACCAAATGGAACAAATAGAAAAACGCCCTGTAGATGTACTTTTTGATAAATACGCAGAAAGTCATCAAAATCTAACCAACGAAACTATTCATTGGATCTGTGTGCCGCTAATTGTATTTAGTTTGTTAGGCTTGGTTTGGCAAATTCCATTTCCGCATTTAGATTTTTTAGGTCAGTACAATGGATATTTAAACTGGGCTTCTTTTTTAATCGCCTTTTCAATGTATTATTATTTTACCCTATCTCCAGTGCTGTTCTTCTTAATGATATGGATTATTGGTTTAATGAGTTATGTTATTGTCAAAATAGAAGGGGTTTTTGGTTTAGGAAGTTTAACAGCTTGTTTAATCTATCTAGTGATTTTCGTATTAGCTTGGGTTGGTCAATTCATTGGTCATAAAATTGAAGGAAAGAAACCATCGTTTTTAGATGATGTTAAGTTTTTGCTGATTGGTCCAATCTGGTTACTACATTTTGTTTGCAAAAAAATAGGGCTAAAATATTAAGGTTTTTACTTATTTACATCAACAATTATTTAAGCTCTGCGGCCATCTGCGATAAAAGAGAAAGGTTTTTCGCAGATTTACGCTGAGCCAGCATAATTTCATAAACCGCAGATAAGAGCAGATTACTAGGTTAATGTCTGTGCCTTTTCTGCGAATCTATGCGAGAAAAACACTTATATTATAAATCTCCTGTACCCTTAAATCTGCAATAGAGAAAATAATTTAAAGTTAATTTGTTGTTAACCGTTAAAAATCGCTCATTATGCTTTGCAAAGAACAAAATCGGCCTTAGCACATTGATTTGTTAGCCATTTAACATTAAATTAACATGTTGGTAAACGAATGGTAATTTACAGCTAACACGAAGCTAACATTGTGGTAATAGTTTTGCTGAAACAAAAAATAGGCAAATTGAAATCACAATTAACTCTTAAAAAAGCATTCCTTACATTACTATTTGTAGTTATAGGTACAGCTGTTTTCGCACAAACAGGAAAAATCTCAGGAACAATATCTGATAAAAAAACTGGTGAAACCTTAATTGGTGCTGGTGTAAAAATCTCTGGAACTACTAAAGCTGTAGCAACTGATGTTGAAGGAAGATATACGCTAAGCGGCTTAGCTGCTGGTAAATATGTATTAGAAGTATCTTATGTAAGTTACAGTACAAAAAATGTTACTGAAGTTGAAGTTAATGACAACGCAGTAACTACAGTTAACGTCGTGTTAGAAGAATCAAGTTCTACATTAAGCCAGGTTGTAATTACCACATCTGTTAAGCAAGAATCTGTTAACACTCTATACCTAAAACAAAAAACCAATGTGAGTATTTCAGATGGTATTTCAGCAGATCAAATTAAACGTTCGCCAGATAGAAATACTTCTGAAGTTTTAAAAAGAGTAAGTGGTACAAGTATCCAAGACAATAAGTTTGTTATTGTTCGTGGTTTGAGCGATAGATACAACGCAACCTTATTAAATAATGCCATCCTGCCTAGTTCAGAGCCAGATCGTAAAGCTTTCTCATTCGATATTATTCCATCTAATATGATTGATAACATTGTAATCAATAAAACTGCTTCGCCGGATTTGCCAGGGGATTTCTCAGGTGGTGTGGTACAGGTTTTAACAAAAGATATCCCTTCTGATAACTATCTTTTCGGATCTGTAGGTACTGGTTATAATTCTCAATCTACATTTAAAAACTTCCACCTTGGAGAAAAAAGCGGCGTAGAAAACTTTGGTTTCTTTAAAAGCAGTAGAAACATTCCGAAAGGAGTTCCATCAACTGCAAAATATAATGTGTTAACATCAAATCAGAAAATAGATGCCGGCAAGTTATTTGCTAACTCATTTCAAACTAATAACTATAATTCGGCTATGCCAGCTCAAGCATACCAATTAAGTATGGGATTGCGTAAAGAATTAAAAAACAAGGCTAATATTGGCGCTATCTTTTCTTTAACTTATAGAAATGCAGAAAATAGAAACGAATCAGAACGATTTGATTATGAAGGGGCAACAACGCAATATGATTTTAAGGACAATACCTATAAATTTAGCTCATCAGTGGGAGCTTTAGCAAACATTGCTTATATAAAAGGTAATAACAAAATTGCTTTTAAAAATTTATATAATATCTCATTAGATAATACTTATACTTCACGTTCAGGAACTCAGTTTGTGGATAAAGATTATATTCAAGGTTATTCTTACGACTTAGTGAGCAAATCATTATTAAATACGCAACTAGAAGGAGAACACAAGTTAGCTTGGGAAGATTTAAAAATTAACTGGAATTTAGGTTATTCTTATTCTGACCGTTTGCAGCCAGATTTAAAATCTGTTAATTACAGATTAGATTACGACCAAGGTGCAACTAAATACGAAGCGGTAGTTCCAAATGGCACCGCATCTAGAACTGATGCAAGTAGATTTTTCTCAGAGTTGTTCGAAGACAGCTATAACGCCGGTTTAAATCTTACTTTACCTTTTACACTTTTTAATGAGAAAAGCTCTTTAAAAGTTGGTGGAATGAAACAGTATAAATTAAGGGACTTTAAGGCAAGAAAATTTGGTTACATCAAATCATTTGGCTCATTCGATGCGAGTTTGTTAACTTTGCCATTTAACCAAATATTTGATCCAGCTAATTTAAAACCAACAGGTTTTATCATGGATGAAGGAACAGAAAATGCAGATAAATATGACGCTACCTCTGATTTAAATGCAGGTTATGCGATGTTGGATACTCGTTTGAACAAAAAATTAAGGGTTTCTTTTGGTGCAAGAATAGAAGATTCTTATCAATTAGTTAATACTGCAGATTATACAGGTGCAAAAGTTAAAGTGGAAAAACAATATCTTGATATTTTACCATCTTTAAATGCTACTTATAACCTTAGCGAAAAAACAAATATCCGTTTATCTGCATCACAAACAGTTACAAGACCAGAATTAAGGGAGCTTTCTAACTTTGGGTTCTTCGATTATATTTCTAAAAGAATATTACAAGGTAACCCAGACTTGAAAAGAAGTCAAAATACTAATATAGATTTTAAATATGAGTTTTTCCCTGGTGCGGGCCAAGTATTATCAGTATCTGGATATTACAAATATTTCAAGAATCCTATTGAGCAAGTTGTTTCATCTGGAAGTGTAAGAAACATTACTTTCCAAAATGCAACTTCTGCGACTACTTATGGAATGGAATTGGAGGTTCGTAAAAATTTAGCTTTCATAAGCGATAACGATTTTTATAAAAATCTAACAGCTTACGCTAACACCTCTATCATTTTCTCAACTGTAAACTTAAATAGTTTAGTTTCTGAGATTACATCTAGAGCTTTACAAGGGCAGTCTCCTTACTTAATTAATGCAGGCTTGTTATTTAATGAACCAAAAACTAACTTATCTTTCAACTTATTGTATAATAGAGTTGGAGAAAGAATTTCTGAAGTAGGTTATCAAGGTTATCCTGATATCTATGAAAAAGGAAGAAATATGATAGATTTTCAAATTTCAAAAAGATTATTGAAAAATAAAGCAGAATTGAGACTCAACCTAGTTGATATTTTGAATGAAAAAATCTATTTCTATCAAAACAACAACACAAAGAATACATATCAAGCGGGAACAGACAATATCATGAACACTGCTAGGACAGGAACTGGTGCAAGTTTAACTTTTACCTACAATTTTAGCCTAGATAAAAAATAACCCTTAACATTAAGGTAATATTCAGATAATCTAATGGTAAAGAAGGCTTAATGTTTAAAAAACATTAAGCCTTTATTTTTGAATAAATAAATAAATAATTAAAAGAAAAGACAATGAGAAATTACAAATTATCAGTTTTATTTTTGGCAGCTCTTTTGGCCTTCGCATCATGTAGAAAAAGTGATGATGAAGAAGTTGTGGTAACTCCAAAAGCACCCGAAACTATCAATGGTGAGATTACAACAAGCAGAACTTTAACTGCTGATAGACAATGGATTTTAGACGGTGTAGTTTTAGTTAAAAATAATGCTGTTTTAACTGTAGAGCCAGGAACTGTGGTAAGAGCGAAAATTGGAACTAAAGCTGCTTTAGTAATAGACAAAGGTTCTAAATTAATTGCAGACGGGACGGTTACTAAGCCGATTGTTTTTACTTCTGGTAAAGACGCAGGTAGCAGAACTCCAGGTGATTGGGGAGGTATAATTTTAGTAGGTAAAGCACCAACAAATAGAACAACAGCTGTGCAAGTAGAAGGTGGTGTTGCATTAACTTACGGAACTGATAATGTACCAACAGATAACTCTGGAATTTTACGTTACGTGCGTATTGAATATGCAGGTATTGGTGTAAATGATAGCGAGATAAATGCTTTAACTTTCTATGCGGTAGGAAGTGGAACAATAGTTGAAAATGTACAAACTGTTTATGCTAATGACGATGCTTACGAGTTTTTTGGTGGAACAGTACAATGTAAAAACCTAATTGCTTACGCAACTGCGGATGATGACTTCGATTTTGACTTTGGCTTTAATGGAAGCATACAGTTTGCATTAGCCTTAAGAGACCCTGCTTTTGTTGATGCAGCTGATGATGGTAACGGTGTTGAGTGTGATAATGATAAAGATGGAACTGACGCACTTCCTATTACTCAACCTAAATTATCTAATTTAACTTTAATTGGCCCAAATAATGCAACTGGTACAGCATCTAGACATGCTTATGGTAACCGTTGGAGAAGAGGTGCTAAGTTTATCTTTAATAATTCTATTATATTAGGAAACCAAAAAGGTGGATTAAATATCGAATCTGATAAAACTGCTAACTTCTATAAAGCTGGTGATTCACAATTTAAAAATAACATTGTAGCTGCTTATGGTCCTTCATTTTTAGTAACTGCTACTACTTTGACAACAGCGGAAATGCAAACAAAAGCATTAGCAGATGGTTGTGTAGTTTTGACAGATGTTAACGTTGGTCTAAAATTAAACAATCCATTTAACCTATTAGCTCCAAACTTTTTACCAAGTACAGGTTCTCCTGCACTTGCAGGTACTTGGGTAGCTACTACAAATGCAACGTCTGTAACTTATCGTGGTGCTTTTGGAACTACAGATTGGACAGCAGGTTGGGCTAATTGGAATGCTCAAAACACAAAATATTAATAAAAAATAATATCTATCAAAAAGGCATCGTAAATTTTATGATGCCTTTTTTTGTTTTTATAACCCAAGCTTAACATTCATTTAACAAGCTAAAATTACTTTTGCAATGTTAAATATTTGGTTAATAATTAACGTTTAAGTTTAGGTTAGTTGATAAAGCAAAAAGCCACGATGGATGTCGTGGCTTTTGTTATTTAAGTCCCCTTTAGGGGATTTAGGGGTTAGAAATTCTTGCCAATTTTCTCCAGCATATCAGTCGGGATTTTATGTGCATCAACCACCAAAAACCCATCTAAACAATCTGAAAATTTAGGGTCTATGTTAAAGCAAATAATTTTGGCATTTAGGTTCATGTACTGACGAAGCAATACTGGAATCTTGATATGCGAGTTCTCAATATCCCCAATCAAGCCATCTAAATCTTTTAATGAATCACTGCTTTCTACCAATAAATCTGTATCAATGCCTGTTAAGTCTGCCTTAAATTTGTTTCTTGGCTTAATGTACGATGCTAATTCGTAATCAAAATGATTTTTTGTAATATAATCTACAATGATAGACTTAGATAGTTTAGAGAAATTATTGCTGATACTTACAGGGCCAAACAGATATCTGTATTGAGGATTTAGTACCAAATATTTTAAAATCCCTTTCCATAGTAAAAATAAGGGTAATGGTTTAAGTTGGTATTCTTTTCTAATCCACGAGCGGCCCAATTCAATTCCTTGTCTCAGAATTGGATAAAAAGGTTCTTTAATCTTAAATAATTCCGATAGGTAAAAACCTCTTCTACCCATGGTATCTAAAATTTCATCTCCTTTGCCAATGCGATAAGCGCCTACAATATTCTGTAAATCCTTATCCCAAATAAATAAGTGGTTATAGTAAATATCGTAGTTATCTAAATCTATTTTCTTGTTTGTTCCCTCGCCAACTTCCCTAAAAGTAATTTCACGCAAGCGCCCAATTTCTCTTAAAATATTAGGGATACTTGCAGTCGGGGTTATGTAAACTTCATAATTTTTTTCTTCCCAAACCCTAAAATCTTCAAGTTTATCGACTTCTTTAAGAATCAGGTTTCTATCCGTTTCTTCAACTATTGCTGCTGGTGTTTTTTTTCTTTTAAAAAGATTAATCGGATTAAATAATTTCTTTTCTTCCTCTAAGCTTGTGCCTAGTGCATAAGTTCGGGCTCTTAGAAAATCTAATAATTTGTTGGTGTCTTTTTTATAGGATATATCCTCAATTTTAATTGGTTTTCCAATCCTAACCTTAATATTTAAACCTTGTTTGTTTAAAAATTCTGAAGGTAACTTTGCGGTTCTTAATGTTGGGTGAATAAAACTTAGAATGTTAAATAGAACCCCATTGTTGCCGTGAAAATAAATAGGTACTACGGGAACCTTAGAACGTGAAATCAGTTTTCCTACTACAGGATGCCAAATTCTATCGGTAACTTCTTGTGTTTCTAGGTTAAAAGTAGAAACCTCACCTGCAGGGAAAATACCAATAGGGGTACCGCTTTGCAATAAATCAAACGTAGCTTTTAAGCCGCTAATGCTCGATGAATGTTGTACGTTCTCAAACGGATTTACGGCAACAAAAAACTCACTAAGGTTAGGTATTTTCTTAAGGATAAAGTTAACCATTACCTTAGCCTCTGGCCTAACCGTACACAAAAGTTTTACCAATGCCAAACCTTCTACGCCGCCATAAGGGTGATTGGCAATGGCAATAAAGCCACCAGTCTTGGGTATGTTCTTTAAATCGTCTTCGTCAAAATCTATGGTTACTCCAATGGTTTCTAATATTTTATCAACAAACTCTAATCCGGCAAAATGTTCGTTTTTAGAAAATACCTTGTTGATATCGTTCAACTTCATTACTTCCATTAATAAAGCTGCAAGACCTGGGACGCCTAACTTATCTATTTTAGTGGCTTTGGCAAACTCTTGTTTAGTAATAATCTTCATCTAAAGGGAGGTGTTAATTAGTAAAGCAATTTCAAAAATAACGATTATATTTAGAGTACCTATGCTAAATATTAAAACTTGGTTAAATAACTACTTTGGCTTTACAAAGCGAGAGTACAATGGATTGTTGGCTTTAATGACTATTTTATTGCTAGTAAGTGTATTGCCTTATTTTTATTCAACATATTTTATAAAACCTCAAGTTCTATCAATTGAAGAGCAAACGGCTTTAAAAAAATTGGTTTTAGTAAATCAGCAACGGCCTACTTATTATTCAAAAATTCGTAATCAGATAGAAGACAGTGAAACTACGCCCCTAAGTCTTTTTAAGTTTGACCCCAATAAAATTGATTTGGTACAATGGCAAAAACTTGGACTTTCTGCAAAACAAGCTCAATCAATAGTTAATTATAGGAATAAAGGTGGCAAGTTTTACAAGCCAGAAGATTTGCAAAGGATGTATGCCATCACCCCAAAAAAATACAAAGCTTTACTACCTTACATAGAGATAGAAAACATTAGTTTTGCAAATAAATTTGAAAAGAAGGCATATCCAGAAAGAACTCCTTATGTTAAAAAGGAATTAGTTGTTGTAGAAATAAATGGTGCAGATACCTTACAGCTAGATGAAATTAAGGGAGTAGGAGCAGCATTTGCCAGGCGAATAGTGAAATATAGAGAAAAATTGGGCGGCTTTTACAAAAAGGAACAATTACTGGAAGTTTACGGATTGGATAGCGTGAAGTTTGTAGAGATTAAAGATCAGGTTAAGATTGATGTTTCGAATATTAAGAAAATCAATATCAATACAGCTGAATTTGAAGATTTGAAAAGCCATCCGTATCTAAAATATAAACAGATAAATGCGATAGTTCAATATAGAAAACAACATGGAAAATTTAATAGCATTGATGATTTAAAGAAAGTGGCTATCTTAACCCCACAAAATATTCAAAACCTAGCACCTTATCTCACTTTCTAAAATGCTCGAAACCAGAATTAAACAAACTTTACGTGATGTTGCCGATTTCCCAAAACCAGGAATTATTTTTAAAGACATTACTCCGGTACTAAAAGATGCTGCTTTATGTGCGGAAATTACTAAAGCGCTAGCCGACCAATTAAAAGGTGTAAAAATAGATGTTGTTGCAGGTATAGAAAGTCGTGGCTTTTTATTTGGTTTAGCCTTGGCACAAGTTCTAGATGTTCCGTTTGTTCCCATACGTAAAGCGGGAAAGTTACCTTACAAAACCATACAACAATCTTACGATTTAGAATATGGCAGTGCTACTTTAGAGGTTCATGAGGATGCCTTTACTGCCGGGCAAAATGTTTTAATTCATGATGATTTATTGGCAACAGGAGGTACGGTAGTTGCTGCTTCTAAATTGGTAAACCAGTTACAGGCAAATGTTGTAGCGTATTCTTTCTTAATTAGCTTAGATTTTTTAAACGGTAAGGATAGATTAAACCTCTTCAGTCCAAATACATTTTCCTTGGTAAGTTATTAATGCGTTAGAAAACTACCTTAGTGTAAAAAACGCAATTTTATTACCGTTACAACTATCTAGCATAAAATATTTTAAAATAAATTTCCTTATAATTTATACTGGTTTTCTTTCAAAATAAGAAGTTGATTGAGTTAATGAACCAAATACCAAAACATTCTACTTAATATGGCTAAAAAATATCTTGCTAGTGTTATATAATTTGTTTATCATTGTTCTAAACCAAATATAAATCTTAAGAAAAGTTTAAATGCGAACACAAAAAGGTGTTGTGTTTAAACTTTTCTTTTTTTAAACCCTACCGTATGAACACAGGCTTTAGCTTTGAAGTAGCCGAAAATCAAGAAATCATTAAACAAATGGTCAGCGATTTCGCTGAAAAACACATCCGTCCAAACGTAATGGAGTGGGATGAAGTGCAACATTTTCCAATAGAAATTTTTAAACAACTAGGCGACCTCGGTTTGATGGGCGTTTTAGTGCCAGAAATTTACGGAGGCTCTGGCTTCGGTTATCAAGAATATGTTGATGTTATTGTAGAAGTTTCTAAAGTATGTGGCTCAATTGGGCTTTCTTTGGCAGCTCATAATTCACTTTGTACCGGACATATACTCGCTTTTGGTAATGAAGAGCAAAAAATGAAATGGTTGCCTAAATTAGCAACGGCAGAATGGATTGGGGCTTGGGGCTTAACAGAAGCAAATACAGGCTCAGATGCCTTGCGTATGCGTACCACTGCAGTTTTAGAAGGTGATGAATACGTGATTAATGGCTCTAAAAATTGGATTACCCATGGTAAATCTGGAGATGTAGCCGTAGTAATGGTTCGCACTGGTGAAGCAGGTAGCGCGAAGGGAATTTCAGCAATTGTTGTAGAACGAGGAACACCAGGTTTCTCTGCTGGTAAAAAAGAAAACAAACTAGGTATGCGTGCGTCAGAAACTACAGAGATGATTTTTGATAACTGCCGTGTACCCAAAGAAAATTTATTAGGCGTAGAAGGCGATGGCTTTAAACAAGCAATGAAAGTTTTAGATGGCGGTCGTATTTCTATTGCGGCCTTATCATTAGGCATTGCTAAAGGTGCTTATCTCGCTGCTGTTGGTTATGCTAAAGAACGTCATCAATTTGGAGTGCCTATTTCTAGTTTCCAAGGGATTAGTTTTAAGTTGGCAGATATGGCTACAGAAATTGAAGCTGCTGAACTGTTAATCCGTCAAGCTGCAGATTTAAAGAACAGGCATTTGCCGATGACAAAAGAATCTGCGATGGCAAAATATTATGCATCTGAAGTTGCAGTGAGATGTGCTACAGAAGCGGTACAGATATTTGGCGGTTATGGATATACTAAAGATTTCCCAGTAGAGAAATTCTATCGCGATAGTAAATTATGTACAATAGGGGAGGGAACTTCAGAAATCCAAAAAATAGTAATCGCTAGAGAAATTCTAAAGTAATAAGCTTAAAATTTAAGGTGATGTTTGTGAATGTTTTAATCGATATTTCACAAACGTCATTCCTGACTTATATGTTTTGGTTGCTACTGTTTCAAATTCAATTTGCTCAGATTCCCCAAAAAGCCTTAAGCCTTTTCCTAAAATTATTGGAACTGTCCTAATTTCAATTTCATCAATTAAATTCGCCTTCAATAAAGATTTGCTCAGTGATAAACTTCCCCAAAGCACCATGTTTTTTCCATTTTGTTGTTTTAGCTTTTTAACTTCGTCAACAGCATCTCCGTTTTGTAGTTTAGCATTATCCCATTTTCCCCACCCTACTTTTACTAATGAATTAGAAAACACAATTTTTGGTGTTTCATTTAAATGATTTGCTATAATTTCTTTTTCGGCTTGTGGTGTTGGCCAAAATTCAACAAATAATTTATAGGTACTTGCGCCTAATAAAATGGTGTCGATGGAATCCATTCCTTCTAGAATATCTTGATCTGAATCAACATTCATTTCATTCGAGCCAAAAAAATCAGTTGAACCTTTTTCATCAGCTGCATAGCCATCAATCGACAGCCATTCTTGAATAATTAATTTTCTCATGTCAATTTTCTTTATTATTGATTGCCTTTGGTAACATTCGAACTGATCAAAAGTTTCATGAGGCTATTGCAGGTCGTTATTGTAAATGATGAGCTGAGGTAGCTAAATAACTAAATGCATATAATAAATTTTAAATAATGAAGGGCTTGGTTAATTATTCTATAAATTTTTCTTATCTTCAATTGCTATTGCGCCCCTCAAGGCTAAGCTTATAAAAGCTTCAAATTCCTTTAAAATTTCATCAGCTCCCGGTCCACATTAAGTCCACGTCAAGTGCGCCTTAACTCCACGTTATATCCACCTGTCCTTTGTCGTTCACTCGTTGTTCCTTTAGTGTTTCTTCTAAGCTCATTAGGATAAGCCTTTCTAAAATGGGGGTTTCTACGAACCGGCCTCAAACTTAGCTCGGATAAAAGACGAAGAAGTTGCATATGATGATTTCTAATCTGTCCAGTGTATTTTGATACTTAAATAAAGGTGAGAATAAAATGATAAGCTAACAGGGGTAACAAAATTTCATTCTGGTGATATACTCTCGAAAGGCGAAAGCAGAAAAGCCAAAATAGAGTAAGCGTTATCAAAAAATAATCATCATGAAAAATTTAACCTTTATCGCATTAGTAATATTTAGTTTATCATCTTGTAAAAAAGATTTCAGTTCAAATTCATCTCAAGGTTTAAGTCTTGCCGAATTCAATTCTAAATTTTCAATTCCAACCCAAAGTTTTAATGGAGTTGCAGGGACGGCATTTACAATTACAGGGGCAAAGGGAATAAAATTAGATTTCCCTGCAAATGCTTTTTTAGATGCTATCGGAAATCCTGTAAGTGGAAATGTAAAACTTACCTTAAAAGAAGTATTAACTAAAAGAGATATTTTATTGTCTGGGAAATTTACAGAATCTAACGGTCAGCTTTTAGTGTCAGGGGGTGAGTTTCAAATTTTAGCGCTTCAAAACGGTCAGCTTTTAAGATTAAATCCCGCTGCAACAGTAAATATTAACGTGCCTACTACGTTAAGTACCGCACCAATGGATTTATTTGAATTTAAACCAACAGCTGCATCGGATAGTACTTGGATGTTAAATCAAAAAGCAAGGGTATTCACAACGCCTGCTTATTATCAATTTTCATTACCTAATTTTGGCTGGGTTAACTGCGATTACTTTTACAGTAACCCAAATCCAAAAACAACAGTTACGGCTGGTCCAATATATGCAGGCGTCATTCCAAGTATTAAAGAGCAAAGAGCCTATTTAATTTTCGACAATTTTAATAATGTAATTGGTTTGCCTTTTGTTATGGCGGTTAACAAACATCAATCTTATTTGAATTCTTTACCGATTGGGATGGCAGGTAAGTTGGTAATCATTTCTGTGGATATGAACGATAAAATTTATTTCGGGGCAACAAGTTTTACTGTTAGTGCAGATTTGAATTTAAACATACCTGTGTCATTGGCAACTCAAAGTACAATAGATAACTATTTAAACAATCTGTAAATTCTTGTTTTAGAATAAATAAAAGGCCCTAGCTTATTTTTAAGTTAGGGCTTTCTTATGTAGTAATAGTGTGATGTTGAAACCATAAAGTTGTTAAGTTAATTTGGTTGTTAAGGTAAATTTTATGCACTATTAAAAAGCTAGATTACCAAATGACAATAATTCTTTTTTTTTGTACTTAAAACCATAAAAAATATTATTTAAACTCTTTAAATTGCTATTTTATTAGTGTGTTATGCGTTATAAGTATATTTATTATTGTGTTTTATTGTTAATTTTCTTTTTAGTGATTAAAAATCAGTTTTTTAATCACTAAAAATTATGCTTTTTTTATTTTTTTATTAAAAAAAAGTAAATAAATATTAAATTTTAATGTTTTAGTCATTTTTTTACCTAATTTGGTTTTACGAAAACTTAAAACAAACTAATTATCTCATTTTTATTGTTTTTTTCTCCAAAAAATATGTTTTTTGGAGAAAAAAACAATTTATTTTTCCTTATAATTTATCTATATGGAAAAATAAGGCAGGTTTTAATTGCCAAAAATTTCATTCGCGTTTTTTGCTTTCTGATTTGCTTATGTAGAATAAATTTTCTCAATAATAATTAATCATTAACCCTAAAAACTAAAAGTATGAAAGAAAAACTACTCGTTTTGTTCCTTCTAATTTTGCTGAGTGCATCGGTAAATGCACAACAGAAGACTATTACTGGAAAGATTACAGAAAAAGGAGGGCTTCCCCTTCCAGGAGTTTCCGTTACTGTTCCAGGTACTAGAATTGCCACTCAAACCAATGAAGATGGTGTTTATTCTATTACAGTTCCTAATAATACTACATTGCTTGCATTTCGTTTCTTAGGTTATGTAAGTAAAACTTTAACTATTACCTCAGGTACAATTAATGTGACATTAGAAGAAGATACAAGCACATTAAGTGATGTTGTTGTAACTGGCTATGGGACAGTTAAGAAAAGTGACTTGGTTGGTTCTGTTGTTTCAATTAGAGGCAACCAAATTGCAAATAGGCCTGTTCAAAGTTTTGATCAAGCCTTAGGAGGTAAAGCAGCTGGTGTTCAAATATCAATACCAAATGGTGTGCTTAACAATCCTCCTGTATTTCGTATTCGAGGTACAAACTCAATCTCATTAAGCTCTTACCCGTTAATTATTGTTGACGGTGTTGCGTCTTTTACGGGAGATGTGAGTGGGAGCAATGCAGCGGGTAATGCGCTGTCAAGTATCAATCCCCAGGATATTGAAACCATTGACATATTAAAAGATGCTGCAGCAACTGCAATTTATGGTAGTAGAGCGGCTAATGGTGTAGTTGTAATTACAACTAAAAGAGGAAGAACTGGAAAAGCGACAGTTACTTATGATGGTTGGACGGGTATTGCGAATGTGCAAAGATTGCCAGATATGATGGATGCTTATCAATATACCGACATGAAAAATGAAGGGCTAAGGAATGCGGGCACTTTTAATGCCGCTACTAATGCTTATGCCTTAACTAATGGCCCGGATGGCAATCCAATCAATACAAATTGGTATGACTATGCTTATCGTCAAGGAGTTTCTTACAGTAGTTCACTAAGTGTTTCTGGTGGGTCAGAGTCTACTAATTATTACATGTCGCTTAACTACACCAATCAACAAGGTATAATTGTAAAAAATGACTATAAAAGATTAGGTGTGCTTTTTAATATTGATCATAAAATAAGCAAAACATTAAGTGTAGGTGCTAAATTGCAATATGCTAATGAAGACAACCTGGCTGTTATTAGTTCAGGCTCTCTAGATGGTCAGGCATTTTCTACTGCAGGTCTTGGTCGTGTTGCTTTAGTTAATTCTCCTAACGTTTCACCTTATTCAAATGCTGGTGGTTATAACTTAAGCGGAAATAACTTAGGTATCATGAATAATAAGGTCAGTCAGGTTGGCTTCTATAATCCTGTTGTTCAAATTGATTTGGATAGATCTTACAACTATTTGAATAGAGTTCAATCGAATGCATTTGTGCAGTATAGACCAATTCCAATGGTTACATTAAGGAGCGTTTATGGCATAGATTATCTATATTCTACCAATGATACCTTTGCAAACCCTGTAAATGGTGATGGTTTTGCAGCATTAGGCTCTGCGGGTATGAGTTACAGTCAGAATAAACGTTCAGTTTGGACAACTACAGCGCAAGCAGATAAAACTTTTAATAACGATCATACCTTTTCTTTACTATTAGGTACAGAACAACAAACTACTGTAAATACGTCGTTTGGTGCTGGTAGGTCTGGACTTTCTGATTTAGCTTTTAATGATTTCACTGCTGGTTACACCCAATTTTCTAATACTGGAGGTTTTGGAGAAAACTATTTAGTTTCATTTTTTGGTCGTTTAAACTATGATTATAAAAAGAAATATATAGTTAATGGTACTTTACGACAAGATGAGTATTCTGCATTTGGTCCTGATAAAAAGGCTGGTACATTTTACAGTTTTGGGTTAGGGTATGAGTTAGCTCAGGAGGATTTTTGGAAAAATGGCAAAATTGGTAAAGTTTTTAGCAGTTTTAAATTAAGAGGTAGCTATGGTGAAGTTGGTAACTTTGCCGGTTTAGGCAATTTAGCTCCAAATTCTTACTATAGCCCAGGTTTATTTGGAGGTGCGCCAACATTAAACTTTAGTCAGGCTGGTAATTCTGAGATAGGTTGGGAGACTAGTAAGAAATTAGATGTAGGTGTAAATTTTGGTATCTTAAAAGACAGGATTACCTTCGAATTGGCTTATTATAAAAATGATATCGATGGATTGATATACAATGTTCCTCAAGCTCCATCAGCTGGTTTGCCAAATTCTCCACAAACTAACATTGGTTCTATGTACAATAAAGGTTATGAGTTTACTGCAAATGCGCAGGCAATAACGACTAAGAATTTTAGCTGGTCGTCATCTTTTAACTTTACCTATAATAAAAACGTAATTGAATCACTTACGCCAACAATAACTCAATTTACTTCAACAACATCAGGGTTAGAAACTGCCAATATATCAAGAGTTGGAACGTCGCTAGGAATGATTTATGTTGTAACTACTGCTGGTGTTGACCCTGCAACTGGAAGAAGAATCTATGTTAGCGGTTCTACAGGCAGAAAAATGCTTTATGATCATGCCTCACCTGTGGCAAGCCGCTGGAAATATGAAGATGGGTCTATCGCTCCTGGTATTACTTCTCAAGATCAACAAATCTATGGTAACTCTCAGCCTAAATTCTATGGTGGTTTTAACAATAACTTCAAGTACAAGAATATTGATTTGAGTTTAACCATCACCTATCAAGCAGGATTTTATATTTATAATGGAACTCAAGCGTCAATTATGGACCAACGTTTTTGGAATAACTCTGTAGATATCTTAAATAGGTGGACTACTCCAGGTCAGATTACCTCAGTGCCAAGAGTGGTAGCGGGAGATAATATGTCTAACGGTTCTGCTGTGCCTCTTGATATAAATGTTTATAAGGGGGATTTTATTAAGTTGAGGGATATCTCGATTGGTTATACTGTTCCGGGTAGCTTTCTTACTAAAATGAAGATTGCTTCTGCAAGGGTATTTGTAAGTGGACAAAATTTACTCATCCTTACCAAATACAATGGTACTGACCCTGAAGTTTCATCAAATGGTGGTTCTAATGGTTCTCAAGGTGTTGAGCGTAACTCAGTAGCAAGTGCAAGAGTGTTTACTGCAGGATTAAATTTCAAATTTTAAGATGATTAACATGAAAAGAAAAATAATATATACACTTGCATTGCTAGCTCTTATAGCTACATCATGCAGAAAGGAGTCGAAATTAAATCCAGAATCGGTTAATGCCGTTTCCTTTGAATTTTCTTTTAGCACGCCAGATAGGGTAAAAGCCCAGGTACTCGGAATGTACTCAGGGTTAAAGGCGGGTGATTTTTATGGTGGTAGATACATCGTTTACAACGAAGTAAGGGCAGATAATTATATTAACCTAACAACAAATGCCGTAACAGCTTATCAGGTATGGAATTTTACAACTTCTAATAATGCACAAGAAGTAACAGGGTTATGGGGTGCCGCTTACTCAGTAATTAACAGGTGTAATTTATTTATAGATGGTATGGCTGCTGGTGGCGCTGCAACAGTGGGGCCAGCATTGGCGGCCAATTATGTTGCGGAAGCAAAATTGGTAAGAGCAATTAGTTATTATAGTTTATTGCAATTATACGCTAGGCCATATTGGGATGGAAATGGTAGTAAACCAGGAGTTCCATTAAGATTAAAAGGTAATTCTGTTGCAGGTAATTATGATTTAGCTAGAAATACTGTTGGAGAGGTTTATGCACAGATTATAAAGGATCTAAATGAAGCCGAAACAGCTTTGCCGTTGAATTATACTACTGCATATGATAACACGATTCGTGGTCATAGGAATACAGCAATCGCATTTAAAACAAGGGTGTATTTAAGTATGCAGCGTTACGCAGACGTAATTACAGAAGCTAATAAGATTGTAAGTGCGGCAGCTCCGTTTACCGCAACATCAGGTGTTGCCAATGCACTACAGGCTAATGTGGCTAATGTGTTCAAAACGCCATATACCACTACAGAATCAATTATGTCATCACCTATGAATGCAACTACTGATGTTGTTGGTGGTCAAACGGCATTAGGTTCTTATTTTTTCTCGGTTAGAGAGTTTAAATTAAATGATGCTGGTATTATTGCCGATGCAGGTTGGAAGGCAACGGACACTAGAAGGACATTAATAGGTACGGCTACAATAAGTGGTGTGCCTAGTAAGCTGATGGGTAAGTTTGCAACACCATCGCCTTACATAGATTATGTGCCGATTATTCGTTATGCAGAGGTTTTGCTAAGCTTGGGTGAGGCCATTACAAGAAGCACTAACACAGTTGATGCTAGGGCAATTAGTCTGTTAAATGCAGTTAGGCAGCGTTCTGATGCAACAACTACTTTTACAGCTGTAGATTTTCCAACATCTGCAGATCTTGCCACCGCATTCTTAAAAGAGAGAAATATTGAGTTGCTTGGAGAAGGGTTAAGAAGTCCAGATTTATTGAGACTAGGTTTAGACCTTCCTGCAAAAGGAACCGTATCTTCAGTTCCATCAACCGATAGAAGATATATTTTTCCTATTTCACAGACAGAATTATTATATAACAAATTAATGACGGATAACTAATTCTAGATTTACGTTTAATGAAGTGCCCCGAATTTTCCGGGGCACTTTTATTTAATTGCCATAGATGATGCTTTGTTTGATACGGCAAATTTCACGATAACTCAAGACTGCATATAAATGTTCCAATGGTAATTAGAGGTTAAAACTGCAATAGAAACAGCTTCGAATTACGTATGTATGTTTTCGTTTAAGGCAAAGGTTCCCTTATAGATACGATGCTATCAACCACATAGGCCTTAAACCCCCTCCATGGCAGAGCACCTTTGTATTCTTTATAATGTAACTCGAACATTTTACCACTATTTGCCATCATCTTGTCGGCGACCTCTTCGTTGCCTACCGAGAATTCAAACTCATTAGATTGTACATTTCCAGTGGTTCTAGATTTTAAACCTACTTGAATAATTTTTCCTTCATAGGTTTTAAACAAGTAACCCTTTTTTACAATGTAATTTAGTTCGCCAGCTTTTACGCCTTCTCCAAACACAAAGTAATAACGATAATAAATAACGATGCTTAAAATGAGTACAACAACTATTGTGCTGTAGGCAATAATTTTTTTTCCGATTGTCATGATGTGTTTCTTAGGTATTTAAAAGTAGTAAACAATAATAGATTAATATCAATAATGGCAAACCATTTTAATGCCAACTTAAGCTGACATTAACGGTTAGGTCATTTTAAATCTCTCTACAGTACATTTATAAAAATATTTATAAAAACCTTTCTAATTTTCAATATTTTACCTACATTTGCAACCCCAATAACAGGGAACATTAAACACATCGAGAGGAGGTATTTCTACGTTATGATCATTATTAACATTAAAGACGGCGAATCATTAGATAAAGCGCTTAAACGTTTCAAGAAAAAGTTTGAAAAAACTGGTGTATTGAGAGAACTACGTAGTCGTCAGGCATACGAGAAAAAATCTGTTGCTCGTCGTACAGAAATCAAACATGCTGTTTACATTCAGAACATGAACCAAGAAGGAACTTTATAGTTTTAACTTGTTTAATAGATAAAAAAGTCTCGACGTTTAGTTGGGACTTTTTTTTTGAAAAAAATAATTTGCAATTCATTTTTTTGTATATTGACAAATATTGAATAACGAATAAGGCCTATGCTTATTAGTAGTTTTTTAACCTATTTGCAACATGAGAAGCGTTATTCTCCACATACTGTAAAGTCATATCATACTGATCTATTACAATTCGAGAAGTTTTTGCAAGAGGAATTTGAAACTGATCTCATCTCAGCTCAAACACCACAAGTTAGAAGTTTTGTGGTTTCTTTAATGGACTTGAAAATTTCTGAAAATGCAATTGGACGAAAAATATCATCTCTTCGTAGTTTCTACAAATATCTTTTACGAGAGCAAGCGTTAAAGAAAAATCCAATGTTATTAATTAAGGCACCTAAAGTGCCAAAACGATTGCCCGTGTTTATTGAAGATGCTAAAATGGATTTGCTGTTAGATGGGTTAGATAGCTTTGATGAAAGTTTCTCTAGTCAAAGAGACAAATTGGTATTAGAAATGCTTTTTGGTACTGGCGTTCGTTTAGCAGAATTGTTACTTTTAAAAGAAACTGATGTGAATTTTTACGAGGCAACCATTAAAGTGCTGGGCAAGAGGAATAAAGAACGTATTATCCCATTGCATAGTGAATTGGTCATTCAAATAAAAAATTACATTGAATTAAAATCATTGCAAAAATTTGATAACAAAAGCACTACCTTAATCGTTAGCAATCCTGGCGCCCCAGCCTATCCCAAATTAATATATAGGATAGTAACTAGTTATTTGACATTAATATCAACCCAAGATAAAAAAAGTCCCCATGTTTTGAGGCACTCTTTTGCAACTAGTTTATTGAATAGAGGCGCAGATCTAAATTCGATTAAAGAGTTGTTGGGGCACTCAAGCTTAGCTGCAACACAAGTTTATACACACAATTCAGTAGAACGTTTAAAAACTATATATAAACAAGCCCATCCAAAGGCATAAAAAAGGAGGAAAAATGAAAATTAGAGTACAGTCGATCCATTTCAATGCGGACAAGAAATTATTAGATTTCATTCAGAAAAAAGTAGATAAGTTAGATTTATTCTTTGACCAAATCATAGGGGGCGAGGTTTATTTGAAACTCGAAAATGTAGAAGACGAAGAAAATAAGATATCAGAAATAAAATTAATGGTTCCTGGAGGTACATTATTTGCAAAAGAGCAATGCAAATCATTCGAAGAGGCTACAGATTTGGCTATCGAATCACTAAAAAAACAAATTACCAAGCATAAAGATAAAACAAGAGCAAAATTAAGCGAGCATAAAGCGCTTTTAAATGCAGATGAAGTATCTGATTATTAAGTAGATATTTTTAACATTGAATTATATAAGAATTGACGGAAAGTATTCCGTCAATTTTTTTTTAAAATAAATTTTTTTCAAAGATTAATTATTGTAGATTTGCATTCCATTTCGGAAGGGGCATTGCTTCGGAGTAGAAACGGGTTGTTCTGTGAAAAGTTAAAAAATAAAAAAATGTTAGTTCGATTATATAAAAACACAATTTTTTATATATTTGCGCCACATTAAAAAAAAAGTATAAAAGCCTCCTTAGCTCAGCTGGTAGAGCAACTGACTTGTAATCAGTAGGTCATTGGTTCGATCCCGATAGGAGGCTCTTTTTATTTACGATGGTAAATTTTCGACTTTAGATTGAGCGCAAGTTCAGTCATAATTCGTAAATCTAAAATCTAAAATAAAAAGCGGGGGGATTCCAGAGCGGCCAAATGGGACAGACTGTAACTCTGTTATCGCAAGATTTCGAAGGTTCGAATCCTTCTCCCCCCACAATCTGATTTTAGATTGTAGATTAACGATTTTGGATTGATAGATTTCAATTGTAATTCGTAAATCAAAAATTGTAAATCAAAAAGCGGAAGTAGCTCAGTTGGTAGAGCGATAGCCTTCCAAGCTATAGGTCGCGAGTTCGAACCTCGTCTTCCGCTCTTAAAAGAGTGAGCAGTTGGCGGTTAACAGTTGACAGTTTGAACTGAAAACTGAAAATTGGTTACTGAAAACTAAAAAAGCCGACTTAGCTCAGCGGTAGAGCACTTCCTTGGTAAGGAAGAGGTCATGGGTTCAATTCCCATAGTTGGCTCTAAAAAGAATAAAGAATAAATACTTTGTTAAATCTGTTTAAAATGCAGAATGAGCAAGGTTTTTTGTATTGAAATTGTATCAAAACAATAAATAAATAAAAAAGTTAACCTACTAATAAGTATAAAAACATGGCAAAAGAAAAGTTTGACCGCAGCAAGCCGCACTTAAATATCGGCACTATCGGTCACGTTGACCACGGTAAAACAACCTTAACAGCAGCTATCACTAAAGTGTTATCTGATGCTGGTTTATCTGAGGCGCGTTCATTTGATTCGATTGACTCTGCTCCAGAGGAAAAAGAAAGAGGTATCACAATTAACACGGCTCACGTTGAGTATTCAACAGCTAACCGTCACTATGCCCACGTTGACTGTCCAGGTCACGCGGATTATGTGAAAAACATGGTTACTGGTGCGGCTCAAATGGATGGTGCTATCATTGTGGTAGCAGCTACAGATGGTCCAATGCCACAAACTCGCGAGCACATTCTATTGGCTCGTCAGGTAGGTGTTCCTTCATTAGTTGTTTTCATGAACAAAGTTGATATGGTGGATGATCCAGAATTACTAGAATTAGTAGAGATGGAAGTTCGTGAATTATTATCTTTCTATGATTTCCCTGGTGATGATATTCCTGTAATTCAAGGTTCAGCTCTTGGTGGCTTGAACGGTGATGCTAAATGGGTAGCAAAAATTATGGAATTAATGGATGCTGTAGATAGCTACATTCCAATTCCTCCACGTTTAACTGAACTTCCATTCTTAATGCCTGTTGAAGATGTATTCTCTATCACTGGTCGTGGTACTGTTGCAACTGGTCGTATTGAGCGTGGTGTAATCAACTCTGGTGATCCAGTTGAAATCTTAGGTATGGGTGCTGAGAACTTAAAATCTACAGTAACTGGAGTTGAGATGTTCCGTAAGATCCTAGATTACGGTGAAGCAGGTGATAACGTAGGTTTATTATTACGTGGTATTGAGAAAACTGATATCAAACGTGGTATGGTAATTTGTAAACCAGGTTCAGTAACTCCTCACGCTGATTTTAAAGCTGAGATCTATGTATTATCAAAAGCAGAAGGTGGACGTCACACTCCATTTTTTAACAAATACCGTCCACAATTCTATTTCCGTACCACAGATGTAACTGGTGAAATTTCATTAGCTGAAGGAACTGAAATGGTAATGCCAGGTGATAACGTTACAATCTCTGTAAAATTGATTTCTCCTATCGCAATGGAAAAAGGTCTACGTTTCGCTATCCGTGAAGGTGGTAGAACTGTAGGTGCTGGTCAGGTAACTGAAATTGTAAAATAAGGGTTAGCCCTTCAAATATCACAATTAGCTAATTAGCAAATTCGCTGATTAGCTAATTGTGTCTACGGGAATAGTTCAATGGTAGAATAGAGGTCTCCAAAACCTTTGATCAGGGTTCGAATCCTTGTTCCCGTGCTTTTAAAAGATATAATATGGCTGGTGTAGTTCAATTTATTAAAGAATCATACGAAGAAATGACCCAGAAGGTAACTTGGCCTACTTGGGGAGATTTGCAAAATTCTGCAGTATTGGTTTTGGTAGCATCATTAATTATTGCATTAGTTGTATTTGCAATGGACAAAGGAGCTAATTATATATTAGAAACTTTTTATAATTCACTTTCTAAATAGAATACTAGATGAACGATCAGTTAAAGTGGTATGTAGTTAGAGCGGTAAGTGGTAAAGAGAAGAAAGTAAAACAGTACATAGATTCTGAAATTAGCCGTTTAGGTCTTTCTCATTTAGTTCCTCAAGTATTAATCCCGATGGAGAAATACTATCAAATGAAAGAGGGAAAGAAAATTGCAAAGGAGCGTAACTTTTATCCTGGTTATGTTTTAATCGAAGCAATTCTTGATGGGGAGTTAGAGCATGTTATTAAAGGTGTAAATAGTGTAATTGGATTTTTAGGCGACAAAGCCGGAAATGCAATTCCGATGCGCCAAGCAGAAGTTAACCGTATTCTAGGTAAGGTTGATGAAATGAGCCAACAAGCTGAAACAATGAACATCGCCTATTATGTTGGTGAGAATGTTAAAGTAATGGACGGACCATTTAACGGGTTTACCGGAGTTATTGAAGAGGTTAACGAAGAAAAGAAAAAATTGAAAGTAATGGTTAAAATCTTCGGACGTAAAACTCCACTAGAGCTTAACTATATGCAAGTAGAGAAGGAATAAAATTTATTTTAAAAAATATATTTGAGGACTGCAAGATTATTCATATCTTTGCAGTCCTTTTGGTTTTATGTGTTTAGGTTATCATGTTAAAAGAGGCTGTAGTCTCAATTCTCATATCTCAAATTCTCATACCCAATAGGATATCAAAATGTTACATGCTTCCAATATTTAACATTGAGTATTACAATTAACAAATCAGAAAATGGCAAAAGAAGTCGGCGCACTTGTTAAATTACAAATCAAAGGCGGAGCTGCAAACCCATCACCACCAGTAGGACCTGCATTAGGTGCTAAAGGTGTTAATATTATGGAGTTTTGTAAACAATTCAATGCTCGTACCCAAGATAAGCCAGGTAAAGTATTACCAGTTGTGATTACTGTATATGTGGACAAGTCTTTCGAATTTATCATCAAAACCCCTCCGGTTGCTATCCAATTATTGGAAGCTACTAAATTAACGAGTGGTTCTGCTGAGCCCAACCGTAAGAAAGTTGGTTCGGTGACTTGGGATCAAGTTAAGTCAATTGCTGAAGATAAGATGACTGATTTAAATTCATTCACTATCGAATCTGCTATGAAAATGGTAGCGGGTACAGCACGCAGTATGGGAATCATCGTTAGTGGTGATGCACCCTGGACAAATTAATTAACAAAAAACAGTTTACAACAGTGGCGAAATTAACAAAAAATCAAAAACTGGCACACGCTAAACTAGAAATCGGTAAATCGTATTCTTTACAGGATGCGGCTGCTTTGGTAAAAGAGATTACTACAACTAAATTTGATGCATCGGTTGATATCGATGTGAGTTTAGGTGTAGATCCACGTAAAGCCAATCAAATGGTACGTGGTATAGCTACTTTACCTCACGGTACAGGTAAAACTGTACGTGTTTTAGTTCTTTGTACTCCTGATAAGGAAGAAGAGGCTAAAGCTGCAGGTGCAGATTTCGTAGGTTTAGACGAATATGTGGCAAAGATTGAAGGTGGTTGGACAGATGTTGACATTATTATCACTACTCCTGCTTGTATGGCAAAAGTAGGTAAACTGGGCCGCGTTTTAGGTCCACGTAACCTTATGCCAAACCCAAAATCAGGTACAGTTACCAACGAAGTTGGAAAAGCTGTGACTGACGTAAAAGGCGGTAAGATTGATTTTAAAGTTGACAAAACTGGTATCATCCATGCTTCAATAGGAAAAGTATCATTCTCAGCAGAGAAAATATATGAAAACGCGTTGGAAGTACTTCAAACGATTTCAAAATTAAAACCTTCTGCTGCAAAAGGAACTTATTTTAAAAGCATTCACGTGTCTTCTACAATGAGTCCTGGAATTGCAATCGAAACTAAATCAGTAGCGGGGATCTAATTATGAACAGAGAAGAAAAACAAGAAGTAGTTTTAGCTCTACAAGAGAAAATGCAAGAGTATGGCAATTTTTACATTGCTGATACGTCAGGCTTATCTGTTGAGAAAGTAAATAACATCCGTCGCAAATGTTTCGAAAGTGGTATCGAAATGAAAGTTGCAAAAAATACATTAATCAAAATTGCGATTGATGGATTAGAAGGCGACTCGTCTGAGATACACGCAGCATTAAAAGGTCAATCGGCTTTATTATTTTCAAAAGTAGGAAATGCACCAGCTAAGCTGATCAAATCTCTAAGAAAAGGTAAAGAAACGAAACCAGCGCTTAAAGGTGCTTATATCGATACAGCAATATTTGTTGGTGATAACCAATTAGATGCATTAGTAAGTCTTAAATCAAGAGAAGAACTTATTGGCGAAATCATTGGATTATTACAATCACCAGCTAAAAATGTTGTTTCGGCATTACAATCTGGCGGTAACAAAATTGCAGGTATTGTTAAAACACTACAAGAAAGAGGTTAACGAACACCTTAAGTTCGGAATTAAACAAAAATATTTTTACGTAAATTTTTAAAATCTTAATAAAATGGCAGATTTAAAAGCGTTTGCTGAGCAATTGGTAAACTTAACAGTTAAAGAAGTTAACGAATTAGCTCAAATCTTAAAAGACGAGTATGGTATCGAACCAGCTGCTGCGGCGGTTGCTGTTGCAGGTCCTGCTGCTGGTGGCGAAGCTGCTGCAGTTGAAGAAAAAACTACTTTCGATGTAATATTGAAAGAAGCTGGTGGTGCTAAATTAGCAGTTGTTAAATTAGTGAAAGACTTAACTGGTTTAGGTTTGAAAGAAGCTAAAGACTTAGTTGATGGTGCACCAAAAGAATTAAAAACTGGTGTTGCTAAAGACGAAGCAGAAGCTTTGAAAAAACAATTAGAAGAAGCTGGAGCTGTAGTTGAGATTAAGTAATCACTTAATTTTAACGAACCTTTAAGAATAAGACTCCGACTGTTAAGTCGGAGTCTATTCCCGTTTATAAACATTTCATCTTGTTTGGTTGGTGATCTGTTTAAAGGCAAACCAAACTAATAGTTTATTCTTAAACTAAATTAAATTTAGTCCCTTGGCAAGTAAAGTCGTAGACCAAAGAGTAAATTTTGCACGTAGTAAGCATATCATAGATTATCCAGATTTTCTGGATGTGCAGTTGCAATCATTTAGAGAATTTTTTCAGATAGAAACAACTTCAGATAACCGTCACACAGAAGGTTTATTTAAAGTATTTGCTGAAAATTTCCCAATCACAGATTCTAGAAACATATTCGTTTTAGAATTTTTAGATTATTTTATTGACCCACCACGTTATGACATTCCTGAATGTATTGACCGTGGGTTAACTTACAGTGTTCCGTTAAAGGCAAAGCTTAAACTTTCTTGTAACGATGCAGAACACGAGGATTTTGAAACCATCATTCAAGATGTATATTTAGGAACCATACCTTATATGACTCCTAAAGGTACGTTTGTGATTAACGGTGCAGAACGTGTAATTGTTTCTCAATTGCACAGGTCTCCAGGTGTGTTCTTCGGCCAAAGCCGTCACACAAATGGAACTAAATTGTATTCTGCTCGTGTGATTCCTTTCAAAGGTTCTTGGATTGAGTTTGCTACAGATGTTAACAACGTAATGTATGCTTACATCGACCGTAAGAAAAAATTCCCGGTAACCACCTTATTGCGTGCAATCGGTTATGATTCTGATAAAGACATCTTAGAATTGTTTGATCTTGCTGACGAAGTAAAAGTTAGTAAATCAGGTTTAAAGAAGTATACAGGACGTAAACTGGCTGCAAGAGTTTTAAGAAAATGGACAGAAGATTTTGTAGATGAGGATACAGGTGAAGTTGTTTCTATAGATCGTAATGAAGTTATCTTAGATAGGGATACCGTTCTTGAAGACGACCATATCGATATGATCATCGATGCGGGTGTTAAAACTATTATCTTATCTAAAGATGATGGTGCATCTCAAGCTGATTATACCATTATATACAATACTTTACAAAAAGATACTTCAAACTCTGAAAAAGAGGCTGTTGAAAACATCTATCGTGCTTTGCGTAACGCAGAACCACCTGATGAGGAAACTGCAAGAGGTATCATTGAGCGTTTATTCTTCTCAGATAAACGTTATGACTTAGGTGATGTGGGTAGATACCGTATTAACCGTAAGTTAAAAATGGATACTCCAGATCATGTGAAAGTATTAACTAAAGCAGATATTATTGCTATTGTTAAATACTTGATCAAATTGATTAACTCTAAAGAAGAAGTGGATGATATTGATCACTTGTCTAACCGTCGTGTTCGTACAGTAGGTGAGCAATTATATGCGCAATTCGGTGTTGGTTTAGCTCGTATGGCTAGAACTATCCGTGAGCGTATGAACATTCGTGATAATGAGGTGTTTACGCCAACAGATTTGATTAATGCCCGTACTTTATCGTCGGTTATTAATTCATTCTTTGGTACTAACCAATTATCTCAGTTCATGGATCAAACCAATCCTTTGGCAGAGATTACACACAAACGTCGTTTGTCAGCTTTAGGCCCAGGTGGTTTATCACGTGAGCGTGCTGGTTTCGAGGTTCGTGACGTTCACTATACTCACTATGGTCGTTTATGTACCATTGAAACTCCAGAGGGACCAAACATTGGTTTGATTTCATCACTATGTGTACACGCTAAAATTAACAATTTAGGTTTCATCGAAACTCCTTATAAAATTGTTGAGAATGGTGTTGTGGCAATGGATAAAGATGTAATCTATCTTTCTGCTGAAGATGAGGATGGTAAAACTATCGCACAAGCAAATGCTGAGTATGATGAAAAAGGAAACTTTACTACTGCTCGTGTTAAAGCTCGTTACGAAGGTGACTTCCCGATCATTGAGCCTGAGAAATTGGACTTAATGGATATTGCTCCTAACCAAATTACCTCTATCGCTGCTTCATTAATTCCTTTCTTGGAACATGATGATGCGAACAGGGCTTTGATGGGATCGAACATGCAACGTCAGGCTGTACCATTGTTACGTCCTGAGGCTCCAATTGTTGGTACAGGTTTAGAAGGTCGCGTTGCTCGTGACTCAAGAACTTTGATCAATGCAGAAGGTGATGGTGTTGTAGAATATGTAGATGCTAACGAAATCACAATTAAATATGTACGTAACGATGGAGATCGTTTAGTATCATTTGAAGGTGATAGCAAAACTTATAAATTAATCAAGTTCAAAAAGACCAACCAGAATACTTGTATCAACTTAAAACCAATTGTTAAGAAAGGTCAGAAAGTTGTTAAAGGTCAAGTACTTTGTGAAGGTTATGCAACTGAAAATGGAGAGTTGGCATTAGGGAGAAACTTAAAAGTTGCTTTCATGCCTTGGCAAGGATATAACTTTGAGGATGCGATTGTAATTAACGAGCGCATTGTTAGGGATGATATTTTTACCTCTTTACACATTGAAGAGTTTGAATTGGAAGTACGTGATACAAAACGTGGAGAAGAGGAATTAACACCAGATATCCCTAACGTTTCTGAAGAAGCTACTAAAGATTTAGATGAAAACGGTATCATCCGTATTGGTGCTGAAGTAAAAGAAGGCGATATCCTAATTGGTAAAATTACACCAAAAGGAGAGTCTGATCCTTCACCAGAAGAGAAATTACTTCGTGCAATCTTTGGTGATAAAGCCGGTGATGTTAAAGATGCTTCATTAAAAACTCCACCTTCAATTAAAGGTGTGGTAATTGATACTAAATTATTCTCAAGAGCTAAGAAAACTACTAAAGCAGAAGAAAAATCGGCTATTGAGAAATTAGATAAGAGATATAATTTAGCTACAGAGAACCTTAAAAACGAGTTAGTTGATAAATTGTTCCAAATCGTTAACGGTAAAACATCTCAAGGTGTATTTAACGTTTACAAGGAAATGTTAATCGCTAAAGGTGCTAAGTTTACTCAGAAAATATTAGCAGACCTAGAGTATGCTCATATTAACCCATACAAATGGACAACTGATGATGATAAAAACGATCAAATCAAGTTGTTGTTACATAACTATGGTATCCGTGTAAACGAAGAATTAGGTGCTTACAAACGCGATAAATTTGCAATTAGTGTTGGTGATGAGTTACCATCAGGAATTGTTCAAATGGCGAAAGTTTATGTAGCTAAAAAACGTAAATTAAAAGTAGGTGATAAGATGGCTGGTCGTCACGGTAATAAGGGTATTGTTGCTCGTATTGTACGTGATGAAGATATGCCATTCTTAGAAGATGGAACACCAGTTGATATCGTGTTGAACCCATTGGGTGTACCTTCACGTATGAACTTGGGTCAGATCTACGAAACTGTATTAGCTTGGGCTGGTAAAGAATTGGGTGTAAAATTTGCAACTCCAATTTTTGATGGTGCTAAATCTGATGAGGTTGAAGAGTGGATTGCTAAGGCAGGTGTACCAGCTTCTGGTAGAACTTACTTACACAATGGTTTAACGGGTGAGAAGTTTGATCAGCCAACTACAGTAGGTATTATTTATATGCTTAAACTGGGTCACATGGTTGATGATAAGATGCACGCTCGTTCTATCGGACCATACTCATTAATTACACAACAACCATTGGGTGGTAAAGCTCAATTCGGGGGTCAGCGTTTTGGTGAGATGGAGGTTTGGGCATTAGAGGCATTTGGTGCAGCTAATATCCTACAAGAGATCTTAACAGTTAAATCTGATGATGTTATTGGAAGAGCCAAAACTTACGAAGCCATCGTTAAAGGCGAAAACCTACCAACTCCAGGTGTACCAGAATCATTTAATGTATTGGTACATGAGTTACGCGGTTTAGGTTTAGATATTACGTTAGACTAAATAGTATTCAGTATAAAGTATTTAGTAGTTAGATAAAAGCTAAGCGCCAAGTCTAATTACTAACTACTAACGACTAAGTACTCAAAACAAAAGAGCTATGTCTTACAAAAAGGATAATAAATTAAAAAGCAATTTCACCTCGATTACCATTAGCTTGGCATCGCCTGAGAATATTTTAGAGCGTTCAAGTGGTGAGGTGTTAAAACCTGAGACTATCAATTATCGTACTTACAAACCAGAACGTGATGGTTTGTTTTGCGAGCGTATTTTTGGTCCAGTAAAAGATTACGAATGTCACTGTGGTAAATACAAACGTATCCGTTATAAAGGTATTGTTTGTGACCGTTGTGGTGTTGAGGTAACTGAGAAAAAAGTACGTAGAGAGCGTATGGGTCACATCAACTTGGTGGTGCCTGTTGCGCATATCTGGTATTTCCGTTCTTTACCTAACAAAATCGGTTATCTTTTAGGTTTACCTACCAAAAGACTAGATTTGATCATTTACTACGAGCGTTATGTAGTAATTCAATCTGGTTTAATGGCAGATCAAGGTATCAACTATATGGACTTCTTAACTGAGGAAGAATATTTAGATATCTTAGATAAATTACCTAAAGAAAATCAATATTTAGACGATAAAGATCCTAATAAATTCGTTGCCAAAATGGGAGCTGAAGCATTAGAAGATTTATTAAAACGTATTGATTTAGATAGCTTATCATACAATTTACGTCACCAAGCTGCTAACGAAACTTCTCAACAACGTAAAAATGAGGCGTTAAAACGTCTTCAAGTTGTTGAAGCTTTCCGTGGTGCTAGAACTCGTATTGAGAATAACCCAGAGTGGATGATCATTAAAATCGTTCCTGTTATTCCACCAGAATTACGTCCTTTAGTACCATTAGAAGGTGGTCGTTTTGCAACTTCAGATTTGAACGATTTATATCGTCGTGTAATTATCCGTAACAACCGTTTAAAACGTTTGATTGAGATTAAGGCACCAGAAGTTATTTTACGTAACGAGAAACGTATGTTACAGGAAGCTGTAGATTCGTTATTTGATAACTCACGTAAAGTAAATGCTGTTAAAACTGAAGGTAACAGAGCATTAAAATCTCTATCCGATATTTTAAAAGGTAAACAAGGTCGTTTCCGTCAGAACTTACTAGGTAAACGTGTGGATTATTCTGCTCGTTCGGTAATTGTTGTAGGACCAAACCTTAAACTACACGAGTGTGGTTTACCTAAAGATATGGCTGCTGAGCTTTTCAAACCGTTTATTATTCGCAAGATGATTGAACGTGGAATTGTGAAAACAGTTAAATCTGCTAAGAAAATTGTAGATAGAAAAGACCCATTAGTTTGGGATATTCTTGAAAACGTATTAAAAGGACACCCAGTGTTGCTTAACCGTGCACCTACGTTGCACAGATTAGGTATCCAGTCTTTCCAACCACGTTTAATTGAAGGGAAAGCTATTCAATTACACCCATTAGTTTGTACTGCATTTAACGCGGATTTTGATGGTGACCAGATGGCGGTGCATTTACCTTTAGGTCATGCAGCAATTTTGGAAGCCCAAGTTCTAATGTTAGCAGCTCACAATATTCTAAACCCTGCAAATGGCACACCGATTACGGTTCCATCTCAGGATATGGTTTTGGGTCTTTATTATATTACTAAAGGCCGTAGAACTGATGCTGGTCGTGTTGTTAAAGGACAAGATTCATCATTCTATTCTCCAGAAGAAGTTATCATTGCTTACAACGAGAAGAAAATTGATTTACACGCTTTCATTAAAGTGAAAGTTAACGTAAAACAAGAGGATGGAACGATTGTAAATAAATTAACTGAAACTACTGTTGGTAGAGTATTGTTTAACCAAATGGTGCCAGAAGAAGTGGGTTATATCAATGAGCTATTAACTAAAAAATCTTTAAGAGATATTATTGGTGAAGTAGTGAAAATGACTGGTATGGCTCGTTCTGCAAGATTCCTTGATGATATCAAAGAACTTGGATTTAGAATGGCATTCCAAGGTGGATTATCGTTTAACTTACAAGATGTTAACATTCCGGTAGAGAAACATACTTTATTGGAACAAGCAGCTGGTGAAGTTGAAGAGGTAAGAAACAACTATAACATGGGTTTTATTACCAACAACGAACGTTACAACCAAATTATCGATATCTGGACTCGTATTAACAACCGTTTAACTACGTTTGTAATGAACCAATTGTCTAGCGATAACCAAGGTTTCAACTCTGTTTATATGATGCTTGACTCTGGAGCCCGTGGTTCTAAGGAGCAAATTCGTCAGTTAGCAGGTATGCGTGGTTTGATGGCTAAACCTCAAAAATCTGGTTCAGGTGGTGAGATTATCGAAAACCCGATTTTATCTAACTTTAAAGAAGGATTATCGGTATTGGAATACTTTATATCTACTCACGGTGCTCGTAAAGGTTTGGCGGATACAGCGTTAAAAACAGCAGATGCTGGTTACTTAACTCGTCGTTTACATGACGTTGCGCAAGATATGATTGTTAACGCTGTAGATTGTGGTACTTTAAGAGGTATGTACACTACTGCATTAAAAGACAATGAAGATGTCGTTGAACCATTGTATGACAGAATTTTAGGTCGTATTTCACTTCATGATGTGTTTAATCCTTTAGATGGTAAATTGTTGGTTTCTGCAGGAGAAGATATTTCTGAAGAAATTGCAAAAACGATTGAAGAATCTCCATTAGAAGGTATTGAAATTCGTTCGGTATTAACTTGCGAAAATAAACGTGGTGTTTGTGCATTATGTTATGGACGTAACTTAGCATCCGGTAAACGTGTTCAAAGAGGTGAAGCTGTTGGTGTAATTGCTGCACAGTCTATCGGTGAGCCGGGTACACAGTTAACCTTACGTACATTCCACGTGGGTGGTACTGCATCAAACATTGCTGCAGAATCTCAGATCAATGCTAAATTTGACGGTGTTATCGAATTTGAAAACTTACGTACTGTACCAACTACTACAGAAGATGGTGTAGTTGATATCGTATTGGGTCGTTCTGGTGAGTTTAAAATTACTGAACCAGGTACTGGTAAAGTAATTGTAACTAACAACATTCCTTATGGTGCATTCTTATTCGTTAAAGAAGGAGACAAAATCTCTAAAGGCGATAAGATTTGTTCATGGGATCCATACAACGCAGTTATTATTTCAGAGTTTGCAGGTAAAATTCATTTCGATGCAATTGTAGAAGGTGTAACCTTCCGTGAAGAGTCTGATGAGCAAACTGGTCACCGTGAAAAAGTTATTATCGATACACGTGATAAAACTAAAAATCCGGCTATTCAAGTAGTTGATAAAAAAGGTGAACTGATCAGGAATTATAACATTCCAGTAGGTGCTCACATCGCTATTGAAGAAGGTGAAGCAGTTCAAACTGGTCAGATTTTAGTTAAGATACCTCGTGCTACTGGAAAAACAAGAGATATTACGGGTGGTTTACCACGTGTAACTGAGTTATTCGAAGCACGTAACCCATCTAACCCGGCTGTAGTAACTGAGATTGATGGTGTGGTAACTTTAGGTGGTGTTAAACGTGGTAATCGTGAGATGACTATTGAATCTAAAGACGGAGAAGTTAAAAAATATCTAGTTCCATTGTCTAAACACATTTTGGTACAGGATAACGACTTTGTGAAAGCAGGTATGCCATTATCTGATGGATCAATTTCTCCAGCTGATATTTTAGCTATTAAAGGCCCTGCGGCTGTACAAGAATACTTAGTAAATGGTATCCAAGAGGTTTACCGTTTACAAGGTGTGAAAATTAACGATAAACACTTCGAGGTAATTGTACACCAAATGATGCAGAAAGTTCATATCGAAGATCCGGGTGATACTCGTTTCTTAGAAAATGATTCTGTTGATAGATGGGACTTTATGGTTGAGAACGATGAAATTTATGACAAAAAAGTTGTTGTAGAAGCAGGGGACTCAGAAACAGTAAAACCAGGTCAAATTCTTTCTCTACGTAAATTAAGAGATGAAAATTCTCAATTGAAACGTAAAGATTTGAAACAGATTGAAGTACGTGATGCACAACCAGCAACAGCGAGTTCAATTTTGCAAGGTATTACTAGAGCTTCATTGGGTACCAAATCATTTATCTCTGCGGCATCATTCCAGGAAACTACTAAAGTACTGAATGAGGCAGCAATTGCAGGTAAACGTGATAATATGTTAGGCTTAAAAGAAAACGTTATTGTTGGTCACTTGATTCCTTCAGGTACTGGTGTTCGTGGATATGAGCGTATCATTGTTGGTTCTCAAGAAGAATACGATAAATTATTAGCTTCGAAACAAGAAGAAGAGGAAGTAGAAGCTTAATCCCTAAATTCCCTAAAGGGGAATTATAATCAAAATCCCTAGTGTTAATTCGCTAGGGATTTTTTTGTACCCAATAACCCTTAGTTAAATATGCCCTGCTCGTGGTATATAGAAGTTGATTTTTTGAATAGATATTTACAAAATCAAAATCATAAACAATGAAAAATTATATCTCTAAACTAACGCTTTTATTTGTTGTTTTAGCAACTGTAGGATTAACATCTTGCAAAAAAAGTGAAACTCCAGAGCCTACTGTAACACCTCAATTAGCCAAAGTAGTTTTTTGGAATCCTTCCACTGGAACAGAATCACTTAGTGCAGAATTTATTTATGATACTAAAGGAACCATGACTAGCTTAATTTATGGAGGAACAACCTACACTGTAGCATTTGATTCATCAAATAAATTAGCGTCGCTTACAGGAACGTTAAAACAAGGACTTATCGTTACTTATACAATAGAATATAGTTCTGCTGGTCAGTTAGTTAAAGTTGTTTATGCAGATGGTGGAACAAATGCAAATACTAAAACCATTACTTATAATGCTGCTGGTAAAATCAGTAAAATTGGAATTGTGTATACAAATACAGCTATTACTCCTTATAATGCAGAATATACTTGGAATGGTGACAACCTTGCCACCGCTTCTTCAGGCACTTATATCACAACTTATACTACATATGATGATAAGTTAAATCCTTATAGTTTGGCTGACGGAATTTCAGTCGTTTTTTACGGAAACCCTGCTTCAAAAAATAATGTAACTGAAATTAAAACGCTAAATGGTACGCTTACTAATGCACAAAAAAGGACTTATGAGTACAATAGTGCTGGTTACGCAACTAGTATGAAATTATTGGATGGAAGTAACGAAGGGCAAAAATATTATTACAGATAATTAAATAAATTGAAAATATTAGTGAACAAACTAGCGCTTTAATTTTTAAAGCGCTAGTTTTGTTTTATGGAAGAACAACAAAACGAAAACCAACTTAACATAGAATTATCTGAAGAGATTGCAGAGGGGATTTTTTCTAATTTAGCCATCATTACTCATTCAAATACAGAATTTGTATTGGATTTTATAAGAGTAATGCCAGGTGTGCCAAAAGCAAAAGTTAAATCGAGAATTATTTTAACGCCAGAACATGCTAAACGATTATTGCATGCCATACAAGATAATATAGAGAAATACGAGGTGGCAAATGGAAGAATTAAAACTCAAGAAGAGCCTCCAGGCTTTCCAATGAATTTTGGCGGGCCAACTGCGCAAGCCTAATTTATTTACGATTTTAGATTGACGAATTGAGATATTGAATAATATCATCAACCTGATTTGGCTCAAACCAAGCTGTTTTTTCATCTCGTCTGAACCAGGTGAGTTGCCTTTTTGCAAAACGACGCGTGTTTTGTTTAATCATCGAAACTGCGGAAGTTAAATCTGTTTTACCATCAAAATAATCGAATAATTCTGAATAACCAACAGTGTTTAAAGCATTGTATTGCCGATGGGGAAGGAGCGATCTGGCTTCTTCTAATAAACCAGCTTCTATCATTAAATCTACGCGATGATTGATACGGTCGTAAAGCAAAGCCCTATCCATATTTAAACCAATTTTGATGATTTGAAAAGGTCTTTCTTTTTTATTTGACGTTAAAAATGAGCTTAATTTTTCGCCGCTAGAAAGCACAACCTCTAAACCTCTGATCATTCTTTGAGGATTAGATTGGTCTACTTTTTCGTAATATTCTGGGTCTAATTCTTGAAGTTGTTTTTTGATTGATTCAATTCCTTCAGCAGCTAATTTTTCATTTAGTGCTTCACGAATATTAAGGTCTATTTCTGGTAAATCATCCAAACCTTTGCAAACAGCATCGATATATAAACCAGAGCCGCCAACCATAATCATAACATTATGCTTTTTGAACAGCTCATCCATCAATTGCAACGCTTGAACTTCAAAATCGCCTGTGCTAAAAAATGTTTTTACGCTATGGGAATTTATAAAATGATGAGGTGCAGTAGCCAACTCTTCTGTTGAAGGTTTGGCGGTGCCGATATGCATTTCTTGAAAGAACTGTCTTGAATCTGCAGAGATAATCTCACTTTGATAAAACTGCGCTAACTTTATAGCTAGTGCAGTTTTACCTATTGCTGTTGGCCCAACTATTACAATTAAGGTTTTTTGGCTGATTTGCATTTATATTAACTTAATTGCAGTAACTAAACTATTGTTCAGTGAAAAATAAGCAGAGATTTCTCCTCGTTTCTCGTTCGAAACGACAGTAAAATTAATAGTCTTCTTCTTTACCGCTTCCGAATTCTTCATCGGCATAATCATCGCCGTCGGCAAATTCATCTTTTTCTTCCTCTTCTTCAGTATCATCTACTTCTTCCGCCATGATACCTCTTCCTCCCATTGCTTCTAATTCTTCGGTGTCTTCTGGCACAAAATCCATTTCATTTAAAAAGTCGAAATCTGTAGATGCTGCTGCAGTGCTTACTGCAAAACCCCCAGCATTTTTTTCGATGATTTTTGGAGCTTCTCCAGTACTTTTTACTAAGAAAGGATACTCGATATTTGGATCGTTTTCTAGAATGATTTTAATCAATTCTACGTGAAAATCAAACGGACGTTCAAAGTTGTAGATGTAATAAAATTTTTGATGTGGGTCTTCAATAAAGTTACTCAATTTAGATTTCTCCATTAAAGCTACTCCATTATTCACTTTGCGCTCATTTGGTAACAATGCAATTTCATCACCCTTAATCCAGTTATCTGTACTTACATAAAATGATGATGATTTATCAGCATTGTAGCCAGTAGAACGATGGATTGCCCTATGTAAATCTTCAAAAGTTTGAGTAGTTTTAATATCGATTTCTCTTACTACGTCGTCAAAATCTTCAAAAGAAATTTTAAATCTATAAATTGCCATTGTGGTGTTCTGTATCTTTCTGTAAAATTAAGAAATAAAAAATTATTTCGTAGCCTTAAGCTCACTTTGTAACTTGGTTTAAGCCTAATTGTTTAGCTTTTTCTAGCATAAAGTTAAACGCTTCTTCATAACTGTTTGTTATTTCGCCTTCTAATATCGCTTCTCTTATTGCATTTTTAAGTAGTCCTACCTCTCTACCAGCATCTAAACCAAAGGTTTGCATGATATCATTTCCGGAAATTGGCGGTTGCCAGTTCCGTAATTGGTCACGTTCTTCAACATCTTTAAGTTTTTGTTTAACTAACTCAAAGTTGTTGCGATATTTCTTAATTTTGTATTCGTTTTTTGTAGTTACATCAGCATTGCATAACGCCATTAAACTTTCAATCTCCTCTCCAGCTTCAAATAATAATCTTCTTACTGCTGAATCTGTTACTTTTTCTTGTGCTAAAACAATTGGTCGTAAATGTAATTGAACCAATTTTTGAACGTATTTCATTTTTTCATTCAATGGTAATTTCAATTGAGCGAAAATTTGAGGAACCATTCTGGCTCCTTTATCTTCATGACCGTGGAAGGTCCAACCGTGTCCTTCTTCAAATCTTTTGGTAGCAGGTTTAGCAATATCATGTAAAATTGCTGCCCAGCGTAACCATAGGTCATCAGTTGTTTCGCAAATGTTATCTAAAACCTGTAAAGTATGATAGAAATTATCTTTATGTCCTTTCCCTTTAATGATATCAACACCATAAAGATTTGCCATTTGAGGGAAAATTAGGTGTAATAATCCAGTATCAAACAGGTGCTTAAAACCAATTGAAGGTGTTTTTGCCAAGATGATTTTATTTAGCTCATCCGTTATTCGTTCTTTTGAAACAATGCTAATTCGTTCATTCTGCGTTTTGATAGCTTGTATGGCATTATCATCAATTTGAAAATTTAATTGTGTAGCAAAGCGGATGGCACGCATCATCCTTAATGGATCATCAGAAAAAGTAATTTTGGGATCTAATGGCGTACGAATAAATTTGTTCTCTAAATCTGCCAGTCCATTAAATGGATCAACCAAGCTACCATAATTTGAAGCATTAAGAGATATGGCTAATGCATTGATTGTGAAGTCCCTGCGTAATTGATCGTCTTCTAAAGTTCCATTTTCTACAATGGGTTTTCGAGAATCAGAGCGATAAGATTCTTTTCTGGCACCAACAAACTCTATTTCTAAATCGTTGTACTTCAGCATCGCTGTGCCGAAATTCTTAAATACGGCAACTTTTGTTTTTAATTGTTGACCAACCTTTTCTGCAAAATCAATCCCATTACCAAGTATTACTATGTCAATATCTTTAGAAGGGCGATTTAAAAATAAATCCCTTACAAAACCACCAATAACATAAGCTTCTGTTTTGGTTTGTTCAGCAATGTTTGCTAATACTTTAAATATTGGATTTGATAGGTGTTGTTGCATAATTTTGTCATGGTCATGCTGAATTTATTTCAACATCTTTTTAGCATAAAGACCCTGAAGTAAATTCAGGATGACTAGCAGGGCTATAATTTATGCAAAAATAGTAAAATTACTTACGTATAAACTCAAATTGCCCAGATGGACCTAATTTAATAATGGTAGAAGGTTTTTTTACAGTGTGATTTTCCTGGTCAAAATCAACAATGTAATCAACAGCGCTTTTTACTTCATCGCTAATTTCATCGAAAAATTTAGGTGTTGGCTCGCCACTTATATTGGCAGAAGTTGAAACTATTGGTTTACGAAAACGCTGCAGTAATTGCTCACAGAAATTATGTTTAACAATGCGGATGCCTATAGTTCCATCCACGTTAATTACATTTTTGGCTAAGTTTTTTGCGCCAGAAAAAACAATCGTCATAGGGTTCTCTGCATATTCAATTAACTCATAAGCTACTTCGGGGATTTCCGTAACATAACTTTGTAACTTGTTTTCATTATCTAAAAGGATAATCAAACTTTTATCAGTGCTACGCCCTTTGATAGCATTTACCTTCGCAACTGCTTCTTCATTAGTAGCATCGCAACCTAAACCCCAAACGGTATCTGTAGGATAAAGAATTACGCCACCATTTTTTAAAACTTCAAGTACATTATTAATTTCCTGTCTCATCTTACTTAATAATTGGAATAAACTTTTTCCAGAATTCTGGATTATGTTTTAATGGAGCATGACAACCGAAAGGTAGCGTTTCTCCTAAATAATTATAGGCAACTGCCGGATGAAATTCAACTGCAAACTTCATTCCTTCTTCCCATTGGGGGATTTTAAATTCTGCAAACAGTGGAGCTTCTAATGACCAAAAAATATCCTCATTAAAATTATCACCTTCAGCTTTTATATACTTATTTAGTAATGATTGTTCTACTACCGCTAAAACTTTTAAAGCTGAGCTTATTTTGCGAAGCGACAAACCGCCATTACCAACTTTGTTGTATCTATCTCCATAGATTTTATTTTTTTTAAAGGAGAGCTTTATTTTCTGCCCTAAATTGTAAACGGCATTTCTATTCAACTTGTCTGGTCTAAACCAAGGAGAACCAATATAATCATAATCTTTTTCGCACCAAGCTTGTAACTCATCTTTAAAAAGATAAACATCTGCCTGGTGAATTAACATGAAATCATATAAACCGAATGCCGTATAAAAACCTTTTGATAATAAAAGATGATTGTAACCACTAATGCCTTCAAAATAATGCTTGGCAAATCTTTTTACTTCTAACTGCTCCAATTGACCAAATGATTTATCAACCATTAATCCCTCTGGTGCAACAATAACTTGTTTAAATCCTTTAGTTAACTGTAAACCATTTTCTAAAAAAGCCAGTTCAATTGCTGTTGGTTTTTGGTAAAGTGGAAAAATGACTACACAACGTTTCATTGTTTGATTGTTTTTAAATAGCAATCCATCAGCTGTTTATTAACTATTTCATTATTGAATTTTTGAACGTATTCAAGCCCTTTTTGTTTCATTGTTTCCTGCAACCCTTTGTCAGTTAAAACTTTGTTTATTGCATTTGCTAAATCAACTTCGTTATCTGGAGAAACATAAATACTATTTGGTCCGCCCGCTTCTTCCAAACAAGAGCCAATTGCTGCAATTACTGGAACATTGCTGTATAATGCCTCAATTACTGGAATTCCAAAGCCTTCATAGTATGATGGAAGAACAAAAAGACTAGCCAGTTGATAAATTAAAGGTAAATCACTAAAAGGAACTTTTTTAAGGAAAATTACCCTGTGTAGTAAACCCAAATTTTCTATTTCCTTTTTTACCAAAGCTGTATATGCGGTTTCTTTGCCAACAACAACGAGTTTAAAGTCAACATCTATTTTCGGTAACGCTTTGATAATGAGTAAAAGATTTTTTCTCGCCTCAATGGTGCCAACATTCAATATGAATTTATCTGAAAGCTTGTATTTTTCCTGTATTTTTTCTTTTTCAGCAATGCCCGATAAAGTTTTAAAACTATCATCGCAGCTTTGATAAATTACATCAATTTTTGAAGGATTGATATTATAAAGTTCTACAATGTCCTCTTTTGTTTTTTCGCTGATGGCGATAATCCTATCAGCATTATCACAAGCATATTTACTTTTAAACTTATAAATAAGCCTATCTATAAGATTATAATAGTGTGGTTTTCGAAGAAAGATCAAGTCATGCATCGTTACAATACTCTTAATTCCGGTGTGCTGTATGCCGAAAGGAATTTCATGACTTAAACCGTGAAATAGTTCGATTTTGTCTGCTAAAAGCTGTTTTTTGATGCTTATACTTCTCCAGAACAATTTGGATTTTCCTTCTTGAGGTAGTTCTAGGTAAACATTTAGCTTTGTAAACAAGGGTAAGTTTACAATTGCTTCCTTTTTTTTAGGTGTGTAAATGAAATATTGATTTTCTGGAAATTGTACGGCTAAATGTTCAATCAACGATCGGCTGTAATTGCCTAGGCCGGTTAAATTATTTGCCGCACGTTTACCGTCGTAACCTATTTTGAGCTTAAATCCAAAAGCCGAAAGACCAAAGCTTGATTGCTCAAGTTCAGGACTTTCGGCTTTGTGAGTTAGCTTTTCGCTTTTTTCTTTCACCTTTTTGCTTAAACAGCTACATTATTTTCTCTTAATGCATCATTTAGAGAAGTTTTTTTATCTGTAGATTCTTTACGTTTTCCAATAATTAAAGCGCATGGAACCTGGAAATCTCCGGCAGGGAATTTTTTGGTGTATGAGCCTGGAATAACAACCGAACGAGAAGGCACATATCCTTTATATTCTACTGGAGTAGGACCAGTTACATCAATAATTTTTGTAGATGCTGTTAATACAACATTTGCACCTAAAACAACCTCTTTCTCCAATTTTACGCCTTCAACAACAATTGCTCTAGAACCTAAGAAACAATCGTCTTCAATAATTACAGGAGCTGCTTGAACAGGTTCTAAAACACCTCCAATTCCAACACCACCACTTAAGTGAACACGTTTTCCGATTTGAGCGCATGAACCAACTGTTGCCCAAGTATCAACCATTGTACCTTCGTCAACATAAGCACCAATGTTTACATAAGAAGGCATCATGATTACACCTTTAGCTAAAAAAGCACCATAACGGGCACTAGCCATAGGTACAACACGCACACCTTGTTCTTTATAGTTGGTTTTTAATTCCATTTTATCATGGTAAACAAATGGTCCAACTTTAATTTCTTTCATTTCTTTGATTGGGAAATATAAAATCACGGCTTTTTTAATCCATTCGTTTATTCCCCAAGAATTTAAAATAGGTTCTGCAACACGCAACTCGCCTTTATCTAATCTCAAAATTACTTCTTCAATTGCCTCGCAATAGTTGTTGTAGGTTAATAAAGATCTATCTTCCCAAGCAGCTTCTACTAATTTTTTTAATTCTCCAATCATTTTTTTTAATTTTTTACAAAATAAATCAATTTTATCTATTGAGCGTTGTATTTTTGATTTTTATGACTGAAAAAGAGAAATTAAGGATAGATAAATATCTCTGGGCAATAAGATTGTTTAAAACCAGAAGTTTGGCGACCGATGCCTGCAAAGCTGGTCGGGTGAAATTTAACGGTCAAAATTTAAAGCCTTCAGCTATTGTTAAGGTAGGGGAAGTGTATCAAGTTTCTAAAGGAATAGAGAAAAAGGTAATAGAAGTTATCGAGCTTTTATATAATAGGGTTGATGCAAAAATTGCAATAACAAAGTATAGAGATATCACACCTGTGGAAGAAACCCACGCTTACAAATCGATGTTTCATGCACCAAGTTTAAAACGAGACAGGGGAACAGGCAGGCCGACTAAAAAAGACAGAAGAGAAACTGATGATTTAATTGGTGGACTTTACGAGGAATAGTTTATCGGTGTCGTTGGTTCGTTAGTACGTTTTGACACTAGATTTAAGACTAACGACTCACTACTCTAACCCTATAAGCCATCATTGCAGTTTTACCAAGCTTTTGTATCAATTGGTAATTAGCGACTGCGCCTACAGCTGCACCCACAACGGGAAGTAGTTGTGCCATTTTAGCCAAATCTATATAATCTCTATATTCTTGCTGAAAAGTTTGCCAATCGAATTGATCTGCGCTCTCGGGCAATACAATTAATTTTTGATCCCAGTTTTGCATCTGTTTGTATACATTTTGAGTTCCTACTTTGCTAGAAAAAGCCAGTTGGAAAATATGAAGAATGTATAGCCTTTCACGATAGTCTTTAACATCAAAACCATAAAGAGCTGCGATTTCAAAAAGCATTTTTATTTTAATGCCAATTAGTATTGGAAAATCAGCCATGCTCATTAAAAAACCACCTGCTCCGGTTATTCCACCTTCGGCTGCACCAGTTTTACTAAAGCTGTCAACTTTCGATTTTACTAAAGCTTCCCTGTGCAATAAGCTCATTTCTTCATCTGGCATAGCCGAAGTTGTATAAGTAGAGCCAAACAAAACAGCTTTAACCATTTGTTTAATTGCTGCAGTAATTGCTTTATGAACTTTTGCTGGAATGTAACTGTTTATTTTGGTCTGCACCTTGGTTGCTAAATTGCCAAGAAGAGATGGTTTTTTCATCAATTCCAATTCCCAAAATTGTAATTCTAACTTTATTTGAGCTTCGTAGTTATCCATGTTTAATATTAGTCAAAAATCATTCCGTCAATTAGTTAGACTAATTATTTGATGTTTATTACAAAATTTTGCAAATCTCAAAAACAAACTATATATTTAGTTGTTGTTTCACCTAATTCTTGTTTTATGAAAAAAATATCATTGTTAATCTTCTTATTAATGGCATTGGTTATTTCGAGATCAAATGCTCAGTCAGTTAAATTTTCTTCAGCTGCACCAGAAGCTGGTCAGCTATTATCTTTTGTGTATGATCCGTCAGGTGGGAAACTTGATAAGTTAGCTGATTTGAAATGTACGGCGTATACAACGATCAATACAAAAATTAAACCTGTACAAGTTACACTAACTAAAGATGGGCAAGTTTTTAAAGGTGATGTACCTACCGTAGATAGTACTGCATTTGTATTGTTGGCATTTTCTGTTGGCAAAGAAAAAGATGATAATCCAAACGGTTACTACACTTTGATGTATAAAGGTGGAAAACCAACTGCAATGGCCTACTATTGGGAAGCACAGTTTTATAATGGATATGGGGCCGCTTATGCAGGGGCAAAAGCAGATAAAAATAAAGCTTTAATAGCATTTGATAAAGCATTTACTGTCGATCTAGCTTTGAAATCGAAGTTTTTGGTAAATTATTTATCTCTTCAATTAGCTGTGGATAAAGTTGCGGGTGCAAATATGACAAATGATCAAATTACTGCATTGAATGCCTCTAAAAACCAAAAGGAAGATGATTTGACAAAAATTGCAAGTCTTTATACACTACTAAAGAAAAAACCTGCAGCTGATTCTGTTTATGCTATTGTTAAGACTAAATATCCAAAGGGAACTTATGTTTATTCACAAAACGCTAATGCCATATATAGAGAAAAAGATGCAGCCAAAATGGAAGAAATGGTAAATTCATTAATTAAGGATTATAACTTAGACTTAAGTAAAAAGGCTGACGCAGATAAAATTACAGGATTTTATGCTCAGTTAGCAAGTGCCTATGGTTTAGCAAAAAACAACGAAAAATTTGAATTTTACTCCAATAAGGTTACAAGCAAAACAACACTGGCAAGTCTATATAACAGTTATGCTTGGGCTAGTGCAGAAAAGAAAGAGAATCTAGAATATGCATCAAAAATTTCAAAAAAATCTTTAGAATTAATTGAAGCTGCTAAAAATGATCCAATGCCAGATTATTATTCTTCGAAGGATGAATATTTAAAAGGTCTTGATGGAAGCTATGCATCTTACGCAGATACTTATGCCGTTTTGCTAGATCAATTGGGTAAATATGAAGAAGCATTAAAATTGCAAGAAGAGGCTGTTACAAAGAACAACTTCAGCAGCGCAGAGATGAATAGTAGATACGTTACTTTTTTAGCAAAAGCAGGAAAAAATGATAAGGTTGTAACTTATGCAGAAAGATTTATAAAAGACGGACAAGGAACTGACCAAATGAAATTGGATTTGAAATCTGTCTATAGAGGGACAACTTCATTTGATGTTTATTATGCTGCTCTAGAAAAAGTAGCCATTGAAAAGGAAAAGGCAAAATGGGCAAAGGAAATGATTAATATGCCTGCGCCGATATTTGCATTAATGAATCTAAAAGGAGAAAAGGTTGATCTGGCTGCACTAAAAGGTAAGGTTGTAATAGTTGATTATTGGGCTACTTGGTGTGGTCCATGCATTGCTTCTTTTCCTGGAATGCAAAAGGCAGTTGATAAATACAAAAATGATCCAAATGTAGCCTTCTTGTTTATTAATACTTTGCAAACAGAAGAGGCCAGAGAAAAAGTGGTTAAAGATTGGTTGGCAACAACAACCTATACCTTTAACATCTTGTTAGATACAAAAAATAAGGACGATCAAAGCAAGTTTGATGTAATTGAAAAATACAAGGTAGATGGTATTCCGAATAAATTTATTGTAGACGGAAACGGAAACATTAGGTTTACAAAAGTTGGTTTCTCAGGAAGCGCAGAAGGAACAGTTAAAGAGCTAGATATGATGATTGAAATGGCGAAGGCAGCAACGAAAACTGCAAGTAAATAGAGTTCTCGAATGGCTAAGAGTGACCATTTTCTAAAATTAAGCCACAGGTTTAGAGATTTAATCTACGAATCTGTGGCTTTAATGTTCGCCTTAATAATCAATCTTCATTGGCGATTGTTCCCAAAGCTTAAAAGCCTGTAAAGATTCATCTCTTAATAATTGCTTAATTGGCAATTGGCGCTTGTTCATGGGCTTATCTAATTCGTCATAGATAAATTATCATCGAAGTTAATTGCGGCTGCGTCCGCTTTTGTATTCCCGTAATAAATAGTTTCAATTCTACTCCAGTAAATTGCACCTAAACACATTGGGCAAGGCTCGCAACTTGTATAAATCACAGTCCCACTTAAATCGAATGTTTTCAATTTCTTGCAAGCAAGTCTAATTGCAGATACCTCTGCATGTGCAGTTGGGTCATTGCTGGTCGTTACTTTGTTGCCGCTTTTTGCAATAACTTTTCCATCCTTTACTACAACAGCACCAAATGGGCCACCTATGCTTTGAAGTACATTTTGCTCAGATAAGCGAATGGCAATTCGCATAAATTTTTCGTGTTGTTTGTTTTCCATAATTATTCTTTAGGACAAAAAAAATGCTCCGAATTGGAGCATCTTAATATTTCAATTTTTTAACTGCCAACTAGCAACTGTTAACTATTTCTTGTCTTTTAAATAAGCTTCATTTAAGCCAACGAGTACCGGAGTAGTTACATCTAAAGTTTCATCAGCAAATAAAATAGCACTGTTACCTTTTGAATAAGTTAACACCATTTTATAGCCTTTAGATTTCGAATAGGTTTTCAAATAATCAGCAATTTTGTTGTAAAGCGCTTCTTGTTCTTTGGCATTTTCGTTTTGCAAAGCTGCACCAGCGTTTTGCTGATAAGCCTTTAACTCTTGGTCTTTACGTTGTAACCTTTGCTCGGTTGCAGCTCTTTGGTCAGCAGGTAAAGTATTGGCTTGTGCTTGGTAAGCTTGTACTTCACGTTGGAAAGCTTGGCCTTTTGCTGCTAGGTCGGCTTCAGCTGCTTTGCCTTTAGTTTCCATTTTAGCTTTAATGTCTTTAGCATATTCGTATTTAGTTAACAATGAGTCAGAGTTAACGTAAACGATTTTCTCATCAGCAGCCACAGTTGCACTAGATGTTTTTGCAGCTGTTGCATCAGTTTTTGTATCCTTATTTCCACAAGCAGACAGTACCGAAACTATTGCTATTGCAGTAGCTAAACTGCTTACTTTTAATGTAGTTATCTTCATTCTGTTTTATTAAATTTTAGCAAATATAAAAATCAAAATGGACTATCCTAAAAATAGGTGTTTTTTAATCGAAAAACAGATGATTTCAACACTCAAATAGTTATCCACAATGTGGCTTAAGTGGTAAAAAATGGTTATTTTTGATTCTTTATGTATTAAATGAAATTATGAGCGAAGAAAAAGATCCAAACTCAAATTATGGAGCCGATAATATACAGGTTTTAGAAGGTTTAGAGGCTGTTCGTAAGCGTCCTTCGATGTATATCGGTGATACCGGAATTAAAGGTTTGCACCACCTGGTTTATGAAGTTGTAGATAACTCGATAGATGAGGCATTGGCTGGTCACGCAGATACAATTTATGTGAATATTCTAAAAGATAATTCGATTAGGGTAGAAGATAATGGTCGCGGTATTCCAACCGGAATAAATAAGAAAGAAAATAAATCAGCATTAGAAATCGTAATGACGGTTTTACACGCTGGTGGTAAATTTGATAAAGACACCTATAAAGTTTCTGGTGGCCTGCATGGCGTTGGTGTAAGTTGCGTTAACGCTTTATCTACGCACTTGAGAGCTGAAGTTCATCGTGAAGGTGAAGTTTGGGTACAAGAATATAATATAGGTAAACCTTTATATGATGTTAAAAAAATTGGGACTACTGAAAAACGTGGTACAATCGTAACATTTAGTCCAGATGCTACAATTTTTACTCAAACAACAGAATATCGTTTCGATACTTTAGCTTCTCGTTTACGTGAGCTATCATTCTTAAATAAAGGGATTAGCTTAACATTGGTTGATGAGCGTGAAACATTAGCTGATGGTACATTTTTAACCGAAGTTTTTAAGTCTGAGGGTGGATTAAAAGAATTTGTTCAGTTTTTAGATGGAACTCGTCCTTCATTAATTCCTGAGCCAATTTATGTAGAGGGAATTAAAAATGGTATTCCGGTTGAGCTAGCAATGCAGTATAATGATAGCTACTCCGAAAATGTTCACTCTTACGTAAACAATATCAATACCCACGAAGGTGGAACGCACATTGCTGGTTTTAGACGTGGTTTAACACGTACTTTAAAAGCTTATGCTGAAAAATCAGGCTTGCTTAAGAATGTAAAGTTCGAAATCACTGGAGACGACTTTAGAGAAGGTTTAACAGCTGTGGTTTCCGTGAAAGTTCAGGAGCCACAATTTGAAGGTCAAACTAAAACCAAGCTAGGCAATAGCGAGGTAATGGGAGCTGTAGACATTGCAGTAGGCGAGGCTTTGGGCATTTACTTAGAAGAATATCCAAAAGAAGCTAGAATGATCGTTAACAAGGTTATTTTGGCTGCAACGGCTAGAGCAGCAGCTCGTAAGGCTCGTGAAATGGTTCAGCGAAAAAGTGTAATGGGCGGTTCTGGTTTACCAGGGAAACTTGCCGATTGTTCTGATAGCGATCCAGAAAAATGTGAGTTATACCTTGTAGAGGGAGATTCTGCAGGTGGAACTGCTAAGCAAGGTCGTGATCGTAATTTCCAAGCTATTCTACCATTAAAAGGAAAAATCCTGAACGTGGAAAAAGCAATGGAGCACAAAATCTACGAGAATGACGAGATTAAAAATATGTTTACTGCATTAGGTGTAAGTATTGGAACACCTGAAGACGATAAAGCCTTAAATATCACGAAACTTCGTTACCACAAAATTGTAATCATGACGGATGCTGATATCGACGGGTCGCACATTACTACGTTGATTTTAACATTCTTCTTTCGTTACATGAAAGCATTAATTGAAGCTGGTTACGTTTACATTGCTGCACCACCACTTTATCAAGTTAAAAAAGGTAAAGAGTTTGAATATTGCTGGAATGACGTTCAACGTGATCAGGCTGTACAACGTTTAAAAGGTGCAGGTAAAGAAGAAAGCGTTCACATACAACGTTATAAAGGTTTGGGTGAGATGAATGCAGAGCAATTGTGGGATACCACGCTAGATCCAGCTAGACGTACTTTGTTAAAAGCAACAATAGAAAATGCTGCGGAATGTGATCATACTTTCTCTATGTTAATGGGCGACGAAGTTGCGCCACGTAGAGAGTTTATTGAGCGTAATGCAAAATATGCTAAGATAGATGCATAGAAAGCTGAAAGTCTAAAGCTGAAAGCGAAATAAAGACCCTTCAAGAATTAACTTGAAGGGTCTTTTTATTAAACCCAATCTTCCTCATACAATATTTTTTGAAAAACAATTGCAGTACTTTTTGGCTCCATCATTCCCGTTTTGCATTCCAAGTCCTCGTCTCGTACCGCGCCTGCGGGCTTTCCATTACAACCATGTTTAAAATGCTGGGATTGTGCAACTATGAGTGGTTTTGCTAGCATAAGTTTTAGTAAATAGACCTGAAGTGTTATGCTTTTTGTGAAGCAAAGCTTAAAAAAGACTTTAAAAAAGCAGGATAACTTTAATGGAAGCAAGAAATTTGAACTTCCAATTATTTATTGTTGTATATACATATTAATTACATTATTTCTAGCCATGTCAATTACAGAATGGGATATGTGAAAAATAAAGCCCCTTCCAATATGTTATTGAAAGAGGCTTAGATACTTGGTTATTAAATTCTATAAAATATAGTAAGAGCCAATGCTTGCTTTTTCTACATGTGGCATGTCTTCAAATAATTTATTGTCGTCTAACATTTGGCATAAATCTTTTTCAATATTCCTGCAAATAGTTGTAGTTGGTGTATCTGTAGGCTTATTTTCAAAGGGGTCTTGTAAATGAACAGCCATTTTTTCTACGAGCAAAAAGAATGCGGCAAGCGCGATAACTAATGGCACTTCCATATAGCCAAAGTATTCGATTAAGCCAAAGGGTAACAGCACAATAAATAAATGAATAGACATATTGATGTACTTGCTATAGGTAACTGGGAATATTGTGTTTTTAATGCGCTCAGACCCACCCATATGGTTACATAAGGCAGTGATTGTTTTGTCAATTTCTATCTGTTGATATTTGTTGATCCAACCCTCGTTTAAAGCTTTTTTAAGGTCCATTGCATGTAATTCTAATAAAGCGACCATTACATTACGTTGGTTTTTAATGAATACCAGTTCGTTCTTATCTAAATAACGTTCTAAACCTTTATGAGCGCTAAATCCTCTTAGGGATTGACTTAATGCATTGCACCATGCAATTTGCCTTTTAATGAATCGATATTTAAATTTCTCTACTTCTTCTAATTCGTATGGATTCTCAACAAAAGATAGAATTTGTCTTGAGATTGTTCTCGAATCGTTAACAATGGCGCCCCAAATTATTCTCGCTTCCCACCATCGGTCATAAGCTTGGTTAGATCTAAATGCCAATAGTAAAGATATTACTGTGCCTAATAAAGCAGGAACAGCAAGAGGAATAGAGATTCTGGTTACATGGAAATTTTCATAAAGAACTACAATACCTAATGAATAAGCAATTACAAAAAAGAGCTCTTTTTTGATTTTTCCAAAAATATAAGTGAGGGGAATGTTATTTCGTAATAGCATGATAAAATGGATAAAGGTTTATAATTAAGCACTTAAAACTTTGATGTTTTCTTGAGGCATCTTTGTGTCAAATAATTTTTCTTCTTTAGAGAATTCGTGAACATCTAATTCAATTACCTCGCAACCGCAACGTTTGGTTAACGTCTTAGGGTTAATACTGTATTTGTTTATTTTATCGAAATTGTAATCTTTAGGGTAGGCAATACAATCTGCATTAACACCATCTATAAAATTTTTAAAGGCCGCTACTGTATTACCGTAAAAGTATTCTATCTCAATAGATTGAATATGATTTGTGTATTTCTGTCTGTAGATTTCTAGCTGTGTGTAAAAGTCATCGCTTATGTTTTCGTAATCCTTGCTTCTACGACTTAACATTAACATATCTGAAATTGAATCTGATAGGCCAAAGGCATGCATGAAAATTATATTTATGTTTTGGGGTTTGTTAGTTAAAACCAAAGCATCAATAATTTTTACACGCTCTGCATTAAAGTCTGTTGGTATTAAAATAGTTTTCATAGCTCTTCTTGTTTTTAATGATTGATTAAATAATTAATACAAGTTTAGGGCTATGATATTATAGCGAAATAAGAAGGAGATTAGAATGAGATTAGAATTTAAAAAAAATCCTATAATTATTTGAGGGGCAACAAAACTTTAATTTCGGTGCCTATTTGTTCTTGGGAACTAACGCCTATACTGCCTCTGTGCAAACGTATAATATTTAGGGATAAGGGCAAACCCACACCATAGCCTTTAAATTGCGATGTATTTGAAGCTCTGTAAAAGGGCTCGAAAACATGCTGTACATCGCCTTGTGGAATTCCGATACCTTGATCCTTAACTGCAATGGATATTACATTGAGTTTGCTTAATAGCGTTATAAATACAGTTTTGTTATTTGAATATTTACAGGCATTACTTACAATGTTTGTTATTGCAAGCTTGAGCAGGTTTTTATTCGCTTTAATGGTAATTAAGCTTTCATCTTCGGGCAATATGCTAAAATCAACTTCAATTTTACTTTCTGGATGTACCTGATTAACTGTTTGCTGCACTTCCCAAATCAATTCATCTACTCTTACCTGTTCCCATGGTTGATTTTTTCCATTAAAACCCGATTGAGCTAAGCCTAGTAAACTGGTTAAAATATGTTCTAATCTTTCGGCCTCATCTTTTATTTTAGTTAGTGCTTTTTGCTGTTTTTTTATGTCAGTTTCAGCCCTCATTGCTAATTCTACCTCTCCACTAATTATTGTTAAAGGTGTTCTTAACTCGTGTGATGCATTACTGATGAAATTATTCTGCGTTTCGAAAGCTGTTTCTAGCCTATTCAACATGTTATTAAATGTTTGCGCTAGCTGAGACATTTCATCAGTTCCCTGTTTTACATCTAATCTTAAATGGAGATTTTCGGCCTTTATTTTTTTCACGCTTTTAATTACATTCCTTAAAGGATTAAGCATATAGTTTGAAAATTTCCAACCGACAACGAAAGAAAGAACCACCGATAAGAAAAAGCCTGCTATTAAAATTTTTTGTAAATCTTTTAATTCCCTAAAACCTACTGGGTCATTGGCAGATACGATAATAATATAAGTCTTTTGATTGCTAATAAAGGATTTACCTGCATAAAACTGGTTTTCTTTTCTATGTCTAGCTACTTTTCCAGCATTAATGGTGTTAAAAAAACCTTCTGGTAAATCTGAGTTTATGGTATTTTTATCAAGCTCTCTTTTCTCAATTACGAATTCTTTTTCATCGGGTAACCGCTCTAAATACTGATTACGAACCTTGGCGTAAATATTATCACTTTTATCTTCAGAAAGCCTAATTTGTGCCGTAATGTTAACCCTGGCTTCTAACCTTTTATAGAAATCCTCGAAAGCAAATTCGTTAGAGAAATACCAAACAAATCCACTTAATAAAGAAATTATTATTGCAGAAAGAATAGCAAAGAGAAGAGTGATTTTTTTAGCAATATTCATTAAGCTTCTTTTAGAACATAGCCAAGCCCGATGGCGGTATGAATTAATTTCTGGGAACCTATTCTGTCAACTTTTTTGCGAAGATAATTTACATAAACATCAACTACGTTAGTGCCAAGGTTAAAATCTATGTCCCAAACATTTTCTAAGATATCAATACGAGATAAGATTTTAGATTTATTCTTGGCCATAAATTCTAGGAGTCTATATTCTGTAGCTGTTAATATAATCTCTGAGCTGGCCCTTTTTACAGTTTTAGCAGATAGATTGATTTGTAAATCGGCAATGTTTATGATGTGGTCGTTAGCACTAGCTCCATTGTATCGTCTGAGCAACATTCTAATACGAGCAAAAAGTTCAGCGAATTTAAAAGGTTTGATGAGGTAATCATCAGCACCATTATCTAAACCATTAACAACGTTTTCAGTAGTGCCCAAGGCAGTAAGCATAATTATTGGCGTTGTAGGTTTTTCTTTTTTAATGATTTTACAAAGTTCTAAACCATTTATGCCAGGAAGTATGATATCTAAAATAATCAAGTCGAAATGATTGGTTTTGACCATTTTTTCACCAATCAAGCCATCAGGAGCAACACTAACACTAAATCCTTCTTCAGTTAAACCACGAGAAATTACTGAAACAACATTCGGCTCATCTTCTACTAGCAATAAATTCATTGTCGCAAATATTCAAAAAAATGCTAAAAATTAAAATGTTATAAGTGATTTCATAAGATATCAACTGTTTTTTAACACAAAAAGGACATTTTGGTTTTTATAATTATAAAAATGAATAAAAAAGCCTTGCTGATTTCTCAACAAGGCTTTTTCTTATGTTATTATTGGTTAATTTCCTGTTTCAGATTTCTCTTTTAAGAATTTTAAACCATCTTCAAAGTCTTTCCCAATCATACTATCCATACTCATAAAAACCCCCATCCATTTACCCATTAAATCATTTTCGCCACTCATCGTCCAAGTTACTTTATTTCCAGTGCCTTCTGGAACAATATCAAAACGGGTATCTGCTAAACTTTCGAAAGGTTTAATGAATTTCAATTCAATGTCAACCATTTTATTAGGTTCAACGCTTTTAGTCTTCATGTAACCTTGCCCAGTTTCTTTTCCTTCCCATTCGTATAAATGATCTGGTTGTGCAACTGGGCCACTAATTTTGGTTTTTGCTGTGGGTTCCATTTTATACCACGGATTCCACTTTAAAAATTCATTATAATCTGCAATGTTATTATAGATAACACTATCAGGTGCATTAATTACTGTACTACGGCTTACAGTGTAGGTTTTGGGTAAGAACATTCCGCCAACTAAAATAATTATTGCCAACACGACAATAATAATTCCTAATACTTTTAAAAATTTCATATTTCTGTTTGTTTTGGTTTACTTAAAGTTATCATAAACCATTAAACAATCCAAGAATTATTTTAGCCTCGCAGGAGCACCTTTTAGATTTAGATCTTGTAATTCTTCCCTTATGTTCTTCATGAAAGTTTTTCCAGGGTCTATTTTATCAGAATGATAATATGGGTTGGTTTCTCGCCAAAGGGAAGTATTTTTAAACCAAGTATGTTCGTAATGTCCAATTAGGTATTGGATTTTATACTTCGCAGCTAGATAGCGAACCAATTTTTCGTTAGCTATAAGCTGAGCTTTTGTTAATGGATAATTATTACTCCCAACATTTTCAATACCAATGGCACAATAGTTTAAACCAATAACGTGACGAGCAAAAGTTGTATCGGGTAATAACTGATAAATAGAACCATCTCTATCTACCAAATAATGAGAAGAGACATTTAAGCTACTTGCATTGGCAATCGCTTTACGAGAACTTGGTAGGATAGATTTGTTAAAAGCATTGTAAGTTCCCATCATCGTTTTAGAAGCTGTCCAATGCAAAACTATCATAGAAGGTACAATTGTTGGGGTTTTTTGAACCAAATTATGCCTCCTCTTTAAATAATCTAAAGATAATTGTGTTCGCGTTGCATCAAATATGATAGGTTTTTCGATAATTTTAATCTGCTGCGCAGCTGCATTTAGCGATATGGAGATTAAAATTAGAAAGAGAAACTTTTTGTAGATGGTCATTCGGTAGAGCGTATTGCTTAATGAGATAAGGATTCTAATATTACTTGTAAAATCTTAATAATTTCTTCTGGTAATCAATTTTAGCATTAAATTTCATCAAGATGTCGCCGCCAATTATACCAGCTATCGATGGATGACCCATTTGTATATAGGTGTCACTTACGCCTTGTAAATCTAAAGCTACAGCATCGTAAGCTTTTAAAGTTAATTTACCTATTTGAAGTTTTGGAATTACGCCTTGTAAAGTTGTTGATGTGCTAAAAATAGTTGCAGCTTGAGTTTCTTCATTTGCAGATAGCTCTTGCAAATGATGCTCCATGAAACCTTTATCAAATACAGAACGAGATGCACCCGTATCTAATACAGCGAATAATTTTTCGCCAAAAACAACAATTTCCACCAAAAGGTGGAAACCATCGTCTTGTAAGTTAATTGGGATTAAGGGAACAGTGATTGTTCTCATATGAGTTTCTTGTCATTCCGAGCGAAGCGAGGAATCTATTGAGCAAATTCTTCGCTTCGCTCTGAATGACAAATTATGATTAAACTAATTTCATTTCTGCCAATACGTTGTTCATGTTGCGCACGGCATCTGCACTTTTGTTAAACGAAGCTTGTTCCGCTTCATTTAGTTTATAATCGATGATTTTTTCCCAACCGTTTTTCCCAACAATTACAGGGACACCTAAACAGATATCACTTTGCCCGTATTCGCCTTCTAGCGCTACACAGCAAGTGAATAATTTTTTCTCATCACGAACAATTGCCTCAACTAATGCAGCACCTGCTGCACCTGGTGCATACCAAGCAGAAGTGCCTAATAAGCCGGTTAACGTAGCTCCCCCAACCATTGTGTCTGCAGCAACTTTTGCTAAGGTAGCCTCATCTAACAATTCGCTAACAGGTAAACTTTGGTAAGTTGCGTAACGAGTTAAAGGGATCATGGTTGTATCACCGTGACCACCAATTACAAATCCTTGCAAATCGTTAGAATTACAGTTTAAAGCAACACTTAAATAATATTTGAAACGAGCGCTATCTAATGTTCCGCCCATTCCAATGATTCTGTTTTTAGGTAAACCCAAAGATTTCAATGCTAAATAAGTCATTGTATCCATTGGGTTACTAATCACGATTATAATGGCATCTGGAGAATATTTTAAGATGTTTTCTGCTACACCTTTTACAATTCCAGCATTAATTCCAATTAACTCTTCACGAGTCATCCCAGGTTTACGAGGCAAGCCTGAAGTAATTACTGCTACTGTAGAACCTGCTGTTTGACTGTAATCATTAGTAACTCCTTTGATTTTAGTATCGAAACCTAGCAACGTAGCAGTTTGCATCATGTCAATCGCTTTACCTTCGGCAAAACCTTCTTTAATGTCAAGTAATACTAATTCTTCTGCTAATTCTTTTCTAGCGATGTTATCTGCACAAGTTGCGCCTACGGCTCCTGCACCTACTACCGTTATTTTCATTTGGATTATATTTTGGAATTTGGTTGAAAAATGTTTTTCGATGCCCAAGATATAGAATTGCATTAGTTTACCCAAATGCTTTGCGAAATTTAATAGGCTTATGATAAATAATTTACATTCAATTAAAACCTTTTAAATCTCAGGTGGTTAAATACTAAAATATTACTTAATGGAAAACCAACCTGTAAATATTATAGACCATAGCGCTTTCGCTGGCAAATGGTATTCCCTTTATTCTATTCCAACACTGTTGGATAAAAATTGGAAACAGACCATTGAAAATTACACATTGGTGGAAGATGACCATTTTGAAGTTTTAACCACATACCATAAGGATGGAAAACCAGAGGGAAAATCGATTAAATCTAAATTGTTTTTCGATGAACATAAACCTGACGGTGATATGAAAGCTCAATTTTTATGGCCTTTTAAAATTGGTTATTGGGTTATAGAATTAGCAGATGATTATAGTTACGTAGTTGTTGGTCACCCAGAAGAAAAGTACTTATTTATCATGGCTCGTGAACCAAAAATAGAGCCTGAATTACTAAGAGATATAATTGAAAGATGTAGAAAGATTGGATATGATACTGGGAGTTTGGTTAGTCAAGAACACTAGTTCAGTTGGGAGTTTTAATATGACATTCAAAAATTATTTATCCGCTACACTTTTCCATTCGTGTTCAATTTTTGTCATTAATAGTGCATTGTCAAATTTTACTGCCCCCTTTGGGAAAATAGCTTGGTCTTCAAAAAAACTAGACTGAACATTACTAACATTTAATGGTCTTATTTTCCATTTGTAAGCATTTAATTTCAACCCATCGAATTTTTTGCCATTGGGCGAATAACCCACAGAACCCTTTTCAAAAAAATCAGATACATTTTCTAAAGTTTCAAAAATAGAATTGCTATCGAAATCATTAGTTTCTACGGCATCAATATTGATTTTGGTATTGTCTGAACTTATAAAATCAATGTGATAATTGTTATTTTCTTCTACGACATTAAACTTTGCTAAGTAATGCTTGCCAGGAAAAATTTTCCCGCCAATTATACTGTTTAATTTCAAAGAAGTGTCCCGTCTGGGTATATAGACACCTTCTTTAATTTGCGTATTTTCATCCCATTCTACTGCAATTCTATGTGCCCCATTTTCTGAAGAAATACCTATAAAATTCGGTAATCCTTTGGGTTTTATATCCTTTAATCGAATAAGGCAAATGCCCACAATTGCTTTGCCTGTATAAATTTTTGGCCTAAAAGGTGCCGGAATAATCTTTTGAATGATATCAGGGTCGACAGTAAAGTTTATTAGTATTCTTCTATCAATAAAGCCATGTATTGTAGGGATTTTCATAAAATGATATTTCTCTGAACAAATATCGACTTAATATAACGGACACTCCAAAAAGTCGCAAAAATTATTTTCTATAAACCTGATTGACGGGGAAAGCTCTCGGTTTTTGATCGGGACTTGTACCAAAAAGCAGGGCTAAATTTTCCTAAAAGCTACTATTATTGCTTTTCAAACTCTTCAACAATTAAGCAGTTTAACAATATAACAATTTAATATTTCTCCTTCTCCACACATCTTCTATCTTACCTTTTAGCCCTTCCGTTTTTTGTTAGATTGTTGATAATTTACTGACACAACCGCCCTCAAAAATCTCTATTTTTGAACTCCACGATAATTCCCACTATGTACCTGATTTTTGACACCGAAACTACTGGTTTGCCACGTAATTTTAATGCGCCCATTACCGATACGGATAATTGGCCACGTTGCATCCAAATAGCTTGGCAGTTACATGATGAAATGGGTAATTTGATTGAACATCAAGATTATTTAGTTAAGCCAGAAGGGTTTAATATTCCCTATGATGCAGAACGAATTCACGGAATTTCTACAGAACTAGCACAAGAGCAAGGAATTGAACTTGCAGAAGTTTTAGAGAAGTTTAATATTGCGCTCGGTAAATCAAAGTTTGTTGTTGGTCAGAATGTTGGGTTCGATGTGAACATCATGGGTTGTGAGTTTCATCGTTTAGGCGTCGAAAGCCCGATGGCAAGTATGCCGGTTTTAGATACCTGTACAGAAGTTACAGCTGACCTGTTAAAGATTCCTGGAGGTAGGGGTGGACGTTTTAAATTGCCAACTTTAACTGAGTTGCACCAGTACCTTTTTGGTGTTCCATTTTCTGAAGCACACAATGCAACTGCCGATGTGGAAGCAACAACACGTTGTTTTTTAGAACTGATTAAAAAGCAGGTTTTTAAGAAAGAAGAGTTATTAGTTGATACTGATTATTTCTTGCGTTTTAAGGAAGTTAATTCCAATCCAATTAGCTCGATTGGTTTACAGCATATTAACTTAAAAGCTGCATCAGATGAAATTAGGAAACGTTCGCAGGGTTCAGAAACAGGCGGAATATCTAAACAAACATTAGCAGATAATAAACAAGAATTAGCGAATGCAAACTTCGTGCATCTGCATAATCACACGCAATTTTCGGTTTTACAATCTACCATCAGCGTACCCGATTTAGTAAAAGCTGCTGCAGCTCAAAAAATGCCGGCGGTTGCGCTTACGGATCATGCAAATATGATGGGTGCTTTCCACTTTGTTAGTAATGTGAGCAAGCATAATAAAGAAGCCAAAGCTAAAAACGCTGAAGCTTTAGAAAAAGGCGAAGAACCAGTTATGCAAGTGGTAAAACCAATTATTGGCGTCGAGTTTTTCGTTTGTGATGACCATTTAGACAAGAAACGTAAAGATGATGGTTATCAAGTGGTGTTGTTAGCGAAAAACAAAACAGGTTACCACAACTTGGCAAAAATGTCGTCCATTGCTTATACCAAGGGCTTTTATTATGTGCCAAGGATAGATAGAAAAGTAATTGAGCAATATAAAAGCGATATCATCGTACTCTCAGGAAACCTATATGGTGAGGTTGCTAGTAAATTGTTAAACTTAGGTGAAAAACAAGCTGAAGAAGCATTACTTTATTGGAAAGAACAATTTGGTAATGATTTCTATGTAGAAATTATGCGTCACGGTCAAGAAAACGAAGACCGTGTAAATACTGATTTAATAGCAATGGCTAACAAGCATGACGTTAAATTAGTGGCAACTAACAATACTTATTACATCAATAAAAAAGATGCCAATGCGCATGATATTTTGCTGTGTGTAAAAGATGCCGAAAAACAAGCAACTCCGATAGGTAGGGGAAGAGGTTATCGGTATGGTTTGCCAAATCAAGAGTATTATTTCAAATCTGCCGAAGAAATGAAAAAGCTCTTTACTGATGTGCCACAGGCTATTTTAAGTACACAAGAAATTGCAGATAAGGTAGAGGCTTATGAATTGGCTCGTGAAGTGCTCTTGCCTAAATTTGGTATTCCTGAAGAGTTTTTAGTAGAAGAAGACAATGCTGATGGCGGAAAACGTGGTGAGAATAAATTTTTAAGACACCTTACTTATGAAGGTGCGAAAAAAAGATATGGAGAACTAACCGAAGTTATCATTGAACGTTTAGATTTTGAGTTGGCAACAATTGAAAAAACTGGTTACCCTGGTTATTTCCTGATTGTACAAGATTTTATTGCAGAAGCTCGGAGACGTGATGTTTCTGTTGGCCCTGGTCGTGGTTCGGCAGCAGGTTCAGTAGTTGCCTATTGTTTATGGATTACCAACATTGATCCTTTAAAGTACGATTTGCTATTTGAGCGTTTCCTTAATCCAGACCGTGTTTCCATGCCCGATATTGATATTGACTTTGACGATGAAGGTCGTGGTCGTGTCATGGAATATGTAATCGATAAGTATGGTTCTAGCCAGGTGGCGCAGATTATCACTTATGGTACAATGGCGGCAAAGTCATCCATTCGTGATACCGCAAGGGTTTTAGATTTACCACTTTTTGAGGCAGATAAAATAGCAAAGCTGATTCCTAACATGAAGTTGGCCAAGATATTTAACTTGGAAGACAAGGCTTTAAAAGCTGCCTTGCGTCCAGATGAATATGAAAAGATAATTGAGTTAAAGGCATTAGCAGCAGCCAAAAATTTAAGTGCAGAAACCATTGAACAAGCTATTATTTTAGAAGGTTCATTAAGAAATACGGGTATCCATGCTTGTGGAGTTATCATTACACCAGATGATATTACCAATTTTGTTCCGGTAGCTACTGCAAAAGATTCAGATTTATATGTTACCCAATTTGATAACTCGGTTGTAGAAAGCGCTGGTTTGTTAAAGATGGACTTTTTGGGGTTAAAGACATTAACCCTCATAAAAGACACTGTTAAACTAGTTAAGAAAAGACATAGTATAGATTTAGACCCAGATACTTTTCCGATAGACGATGTAAAAACTTATGAGCTCTTTCAGCGTGGCGAAACAGTCGGTATTTTCCAGTACGAGAGTGCCGGTATGCAGAAATACATGAAGGAGTTAAAACCAACTGTTTTTGGAGATCTAATTGCAATGAATGCTTTATATCGCCCAGGACCAATTGCATATATCCCAAGTTTCGTAAAACGTAAAAACGGTGAGGAAGAAATTAAATACGATTTAGAAGCTTGTGAAGAATTACTTAAAGAAACTTACGGAATTACGGTTTACCAAGAGCAGGTAATGCTTTTGTCGCAAAAATTGGCAGACTTTACCAAAGGTGAGGCCGATGTTTTGCGTAAGGCGATGGGTAAAAAACAACGTGACGTGTTGGATAAAATGAAACCAAAATTTATTTCCCAAGCGGCAGCCAAAGGTCATGATGCACAAATATTGGAGAAAATTTGGAAAGATTGGGAAGCTTTTGCTGAATATGCTTTCAATAAATCTCACTCTACTTGTTATGCTTGGATTGCTTATCAAACGGCTTATTTAAAGGCAAATTATCCAGCAGAATACATGGCTGCGGTACTTTCTAATAACATGAGCGATATTAAGCAAGTTGCCTTTTTTATGGAAGAATGTAGGCAAATGGGGGTAACCGTTTTAGGGCCAGATGTAAACGAATCTGATTTAAAATTCTCTGTAAATCCAAAAGGAGAAGTCCGTTTTGGTATGTCGGCTGTTAAAGGTGTGGGAGAAAAAGCGGTAGAAAGTATTATTGAAGAGCGTTTGGAAAATGGTCCTTATACTACTGTCTTCGAATTTGCTAAACGTTCAAATACACGTATTGTTAATAAAAAAGCTTACGAGAGTTTTGTTTATAGTGGCGCTTTTGATGCTTATGGATTTCATAGGGCTCAATATTTTTACATCGGTGCTAATGATAAAATGAACGGCATCGAGAAACTGATTAAATATGCCAACGATTTCCAGAATAACCAGAATTCATCACAATCATCTTTATTTGGTGGTTCAAAAGCAGATTTAATTCTAGAGCCAACTTTTCCTGTTTCGCCAGAATGGGGATTGATAGACCGTTTGAAATATGAAAAAGATGCAATTGGAATTTTCTTGTCAGGACATCCTTTAGATGATTATCGTTTTGAATTGAACCATTATTGCCAACATTCTGTTAAACATTTGTCTATCGTTAATAAAATAAGAAGTGGCGATACCAACGAAGAGATTTTAGCTGAGTTTGAAGGGATAAAGAACAGAGATTTAGTTGTTGGTGGTTTGGTAGTTTTAGCTACTCAACGAATTACAAAAACAGGTAAACCTTTCGGGATTTTCGTTTTTGAAGATTATGATGATAGTTGCGAAATTGCTTTGTTTGGAGATGATTTCTTGAAGTTTAAACAGTTTTTAACAGAAGGTTATTTCTTACAAATTAGAGGTAGGGTAGGAGAACGTTTTAGGAAAGAAGGAGACTGGGAATTTAAGGTTACCTCGATAGACTTATTGGCAGAATTAAGAGATAAACTGACGAAATGTATTACCATACAAGTGCCAATTGATGCCATAAATGATGAGTTGATGGCCAAGATTGATGTGCTTTTACAGGAAAACAAAGAAAACAGCGAACAGCATAACTGTAAGCTTAATTTCGAAGTTTATGATAGGGAACAAAACTTAAAGCTAGAACTGCCTTCAAAGTCTTTAAAAATAAACCCAAACAATCAATTTTTAGAACAATTAACAAAGTTGGATGTTGTGAATTATAAGCTAAATTAAGACGTAAGCTAAAGTATAAAGAACAAAGGGAAAGCGCTTTTATCTTTCTGCTTTCAGCTTTTAGCACGGCAATGTCAAATTGACAGCAAGCTATTGATGGCATTACAATTGATAATATATTTGTATATAAATTAAAATAAAAAGTTATGGCTTTAGAAATAACAGATGCAAACTTCGAGGAGCTTGTATTAAAATCAGATAAACCAGTATTGGTAGATTTTTGGGCAGAATGGTGTGGCCCATGTCGCATGGTAGGTCCTATTGTTGATGAGATTGGAAAAGAATACGAAGGAAAAGCGTTGGTAGGAAAAGTAAACGTTGACAATAACCCACAAATTTCAACTCAATTTGGTATCCGCAATATTCCAGCTTTATTGTTCTTTAAAAATGGTGAAGTTGTAGATAAGCAAGTTGGTGCTGTTCCAAAATCAGTATTAGCTGGTAAGTTAGATAAACAATTATAAGGTTGAAGGATGAGAGGCAGAAGGTTTAAGGTAAATCGAAGTCTATTCATCTCTAACTATAAATTATATAATCCGAATTCATTATTGAGTTCGGATTTTTTATTATCCTTATTTTTTTGTTCTTTTAATAAACAGCTTAACTTTTATAGTTATGTTGGTTCGTGGAAATAAGAACCAAAGAGTTGAGCCAAGGTTTGTGTCTTCAGGAACCTAAAACTAAAATGTCTAACCTGTTAAATAATCCCAAAATATGAAAGCTTTTAATCTTCAACTATTAAATCTACTTGCAGCAAGTTTTTTGTTGAGTTGTGTAAATGAAACAAATGTTTCTGCTCAAAATCCTGTAGAAACTGGTAAACCAACCGCAGATTACAAACCTGCCTTTCCTGGTCAAACTCGAATTAAAGGAATTAAAACCACAACTCCTTATGCATCTACAGTAATCAATCAGAAATTAGATAGGCCATGGGCTATTTCTGTAATGCCAGATGGTAGGTTCTTTATCACTCAAAAAGGTGGTACAATGGTCATTCTATCTACAAACGGAACCCTATCTAAAACTATCACCGCACTTCCAAAAGTAGATGACTCTGGACAAGGTGGATTATTAGATGTAACCCTTGCGCCAGACTTTGCAAAAAGCAGAATGGTCTATTGGGCGTATTCAGAACCACAAAGCAAAGGCATATTGTTAGCTATAGCTAAAGGAAAGTTATCAACTAATGAAACTGCCATAGAAAATCAAACAGTTATTTATCGGGCAACTCCAGCTCATACTGGCCGACTTCAATATGGTTCAAGAATAGTATTTGATAAAAATGGAAACCTATTTGTAAGTACAGGAGAACGTTCTGATAAAGAGATTAGAGTGCAAGCACAATATTTAAACTCTTCGTTGGGTAAAATTCTCCATTTAACTCCAGATGGTAAAGCTGTTGCAGGAGGGCCTTTCGCTAATAAAGCAGGCGCACAGCCAGAAATATATTCCTTAGGTCATCGCAATCCAGATGGTTTAGCAATTGATCCACAAACTGGCGAACTATGGGAAGCTGAGTTTGGTCCAAAAGGTGGAGATGAACTTAACTTAATTAAACCAGGTAAAAACTATGGCTGGCCAATCATAACTTATGGCGTAGAATATAGTGGGGCTAAAATAGGAGATGGCATTCAGCAAAAAGATGGTTACGAGCAACCTACTTATTATTGGAACCCAGTTATTTCTCCAGGTAGCATAACTTTTTATACTGGTAACCTAACCGAATGGAAAGGCAATTTATTTGTAGCCGCTTTAAGTGGTTCTCATATCATCAGATTAGTTCTAAAAGCTAATAAAGTAGTGGGAGAGGAAAGGCTACTTGCAGATGAAGGCGAGCGTTTCCGTGATTTAGTTACCGGTAAAGATGGCGCATTATATGCAGTAACAGATGGCGGTAAACTATACAGAATTGCTAAGAAATAGATTTTAAACAAGGTTGTCAGTCTGAGCTTGTCGAAGACCTATCGGTTGGTTAGTCACTAACCGATATTTTTTTGATTTGAAAAGAAGGTGCAGTGCCAATTGATTCCGAAAGCCCCGCTAAACGCTGCAATCTTTTTATATCAAACCTATAAGGTTTTAGAAACCTTATAGGTTTTCAAAAAAGTATTTCCGCTTATATCAGGTTTATTTAATAAAAGACAGTGCAAGGAACTAGAAAAGATTTACTAAGCTTTGAAAAATCCATTCTATAGATTGTAGCCCTACGATTTAAATAATTAAAGGTTTGGTTAAATGTGAGTTACAGTCTACTGCGGTTTAAAGTATTTTAAAAACTCTGGCCCCATAAACATCGCTAATACAATAGCTAAAATCGATACCAACATGATTAATGTAACATAGGCTAAAATAATTAACCCAATGATCAATAAAACTTTAACAATAATGCTCTTTAGGGATTTTTCAGGGTAAAATCCTTTGTAAAACCAAACCTGAAGAACGGGGCCTAATAAGATGAGTGAATTAGAAATGAGCATTGCTGCATTTACATTATTTCTAAGTAAATATAAAATTGGCGAAAGAATGATAATACTTAATAAAGTGTAAAAAGAGAGCAGATATGCATTCATGATAATGTGCTCGTAATAGTTCTGTCCCCATTTACGTAGTGCAATCTTAGTAAAAAGTGCAAAAATTGGAACTAGAATCAGCATCATGAAAGAATTGTAGCTTGCAATAAATGATAGCATATCATTCATGAACTTTGAGTTTAAATGCTGACTTGCATAATAGCTCTTTATTATTTTATCAAAACCAATAACTTTAAAAGATATAAAGGCAGAGATACCACTTAATAAAAATACAAGTAGAATTGGTTTGTAGTGGTTTACTCTATTTCCGTATATAAACTCTCGAGCTGTTTTGCCTGGGTTTTTAATTATCTTTTTTGCAGAATAGAGAAAGCCTTTGTTAGTATGGATGAGTGAATACTGAACCTCATCCCAAATATATTTTCTATCAATTCTTTTAAATTTCTTCTGACCGCAATTGCTACAAAAGTTTTCTTGAATTGTTAGGGTGCAATTTTGACAAATGTTTTCCATTGAGAGACTGTTTAATTTACTTTTTCATAAAGTACCGCAATTTAAATCTTTAAATAATAGATTCAAATTTTGTTCTATCGTCTCATACTCTCCATGAGAAAGCTTCGGTAGGTGGAGACATTAACCAATATAGACAAAAGAAAGATTTAACTATTTAAGTTGCTCAGCAATTCCGATTAAAATTCCTTCAGGTCCACGAATGTAACAAAGCCTATAAATATTTTGGTAGTTAACCACTTCTTCAACAAGTTGTGCGCCATGTTTGTAAAGCCTATCGAGTGTGTCATCTATATCAGTAACCGCAAACATCACACGTAAATAACCTAAAGCATTTACTGGAGCATTGCGATGGTCCGCTATCACTTTCGGATTAATAAATCTAGATAGTTCCAATCGGCTATTTCCATCTGGTGTAACCATCATGGCAATTTCCACAGATTGATTGCCAAGCCCTGTTACGCGACCAGCCCATTCGCCTTCAATCGTTGCTCTTCCTTCTAACGTTAAGCCGAGCTCAAGAAAAAAGGCAACAGTGTCGTCAAGAGATTCTACCACAATCCCGACATTGTCCATTCTAAGCAAATTATTTTTTTTCATAGTTAAAAATTTATGATTAAGTGGAGTTGTTTGTTATTATCGGTTGGTGTCTCACCGACCGAAATAGGATTACCAAACTGCTGTTATTGCCAGTTTTTATCTCCATAGTTTCCACCAAGTTTTTTTTGTCAATGGTTCGCTTTCACGTTTTAGGTCAATAGTTATAATTCCTTCTTCTTCAACTTCCCAAATCTTGACTGTCTCTACATCTATAGCATTTAAGTTTAAAAAACTGTCAATTCGTTGAGGAATAAATTCATCATCGTCTACATTCTGTATACTACCTAACCTTGGCAAAGCCAAAATAGACGAGTCGTCGTTTTCAATTCTCTTAATTCTTTCAGCTATAATCTTCGAAGTCTTTGCTGAATAAACTGTTGTAACAGCGGGAGTGATATCAAAGTTTTCGTCAAGCATAAAATAGTCTACTACGAGTATTGAGAAAAATTCATTGTCTCTTTTGTCATAATAAAATATTTCCGAAAGTCGGTCAGCAGGTTGTTGAAATCCAATGATTAGCCAGCGATGTATTTGTTCTTGCTTTGTCATTCTTGTTAAATGTCATGTGTAGAAATTGGCTTTAATGTTCTGGTACAACAGCGGGTTTGGGGCTAAATCAAGCCCATTCTTAGGGTCTGCCAAATCATTCAGATACAAAACCATTTCCCGTTAAGCCCATTACCAAATCTGTTGAAGAGCTGTTTAAGGTTATTTCTTTATTTAGACGTTAAATTCTCCAATTATTTTTTGGTCGTAATCATAGTTAGCTTCATTAGGGAAATTTCCATTTAAGTCTGGAAAAACAAGTTGCACATATTCATAGTTACGCCTTTCATAAAATTTAATTGATGTTAGAGTATATTTGGTCAAGTCTTTATTATTAACGTTTATTAAGTAAACTGGAAATCTTTCGCTTAAATCATCAAGTCTTTTATTTAAAGGAACTTTTTCGAATTTAAACTTTTCAGTATAGTTTTTAATTAGTTCACCTGATAGATTTGGTCCAAGTCCTGAAATGAATAATTCAGGTATTTTAAAGTTTTCAAATATTCCCGTTGAGTACGCAAAAGGAGTGAAGTTTTCTTCTTCCATTATTGTGGTTGTGTGGTAGCCTATATTTTTGATATTGCCATAAACACTTTTAAAATATATTTCCTTTTTATCTTCGTTTTCTTCCATTGTCTTGATTAACTGTGAAATAATCGTCAACTCATTGCTTAGCGCAACCATATTCTTTTTTAATCATTCCTAAACGAATATAAAAATTTACAATCCGATAAATAAATTTATTTGTCAAAGCTTAAATTTATGAAATCTGCAAAGAACTTCCCAACCCCAAAACCCACCAACTTTGTTAAATAAACCCCTGCCTACCGGCAGGCAGGCGATTGCAACGAATGCTGTTTTTTTACAGCAGCAGTGCAAAGCGGGGCTGCAATTGCCGATAAGAAGATACATTGTTTTTCAAATATCTGTGTTTATCCTTTTTATCTGTGGTTAATTTTGCCAAACTTTAGATATGCTCAACAATTTCTAACGCAATAATTTATTAGCTTTACGCTATGGCAAGCAATCAATACGAAAACTTACAACTCAATACCAACTTAGAACTTTTAGCCCGACAAGTGGTTGAAGGTTTTATTACGGGTTTGCATAAAAGTCCTTTTCACGGATTTTCTGTTGAATTTGCCGAACATCGTTTGTATAATACTGGCGATAGCGTAAAAAACATAGATTGGAAGTTGTTTGCCAAAACAGATAAATTATTCAGTAAACGTTACGAAGAAGAAACTAATTTACGCTGCCAATTTGTAATCGACTCTTCATCATCAATGTATTTTCCTGATGAGAAATACAACAAACTCTCTTTTGCAGTTCAAAGCACGGCTTGTTTAATGTATTTGCTAAAAAAACAACGAGATGCATTTGGTTTAAGTTTGTTCGCCGATCAAGTTAAGCTAAACACGCAGGCCAAATCTACCAATACCCATCAGAAATATTTGTTTGCACAGTTAGAGCAAGTTTTGCAATCGCCAAAAATGAATATCCAAACTAATTTGGCTTTGGCATTACATCAAATAGCAGAGCTGATTCATAAACGTTCGTTGGTTATTGTATTTAGCGATATGCTACAAACTGTTCACGATGAAACTAAAATAGCGGCGCTGTTTTCTTCTTTACAGCATTTAAAATTCAACAAACACGAAGTGGTTATTTTTAACGTGACAGACAAAAGCAAAGAGGTGGATTTTAATTTCGCCAATCGTCCTTATGAATTTATAGATATGGAAACCGGTGCAGTTTTAAAAGCACATACTTCTAAAGTGAAAGATGCCTACTTGGAACAAATGAATGCTTATCGTCAGAATTTAACACTAAAATGCGCCCAGTATAAAATTGATATGGTAGATGCTGATATTAACGAAGGTTTTGATAATGTGCTGCAAGCTTATTTAATTAAGAGACAGAAAATGGGCTAGTCTAGTTTATTGGTTCACTAGTTTCATTTGTCCTAGATAGTTTGTCATCCTGAGTTCAGTTTTTAAATGGTTCAATTGTTGCCAGAATTTTCAACCTTACAACTTTCCAATATTTCAATTCCTTAACCCTTCAAGAAAAAACCCTTATATATTTTGCAATACATAGGGGTTCAGATAAGGGTAACCGGAAAACTAAAAAACTATTTTGATGAGTTTTGTAGATAACAAAACGGAAATCGCTTCTGATGTTTTGTTATTTCAAAGATGCCTTTCTATTATGAAGATTTTATGAAGATTAATTAATAGGGGATTGGTAGGTTTAATTTATTGAAGATTTAATCGCAGGCGACCGGAGATAAAAACGATGCTGATGAACGTAGGCAGAGTCTGCCTTAATCTGCGAATGAAATCTGCTGAAATCAGCGATAAAAAATAGATTTAAATTTTAGCTAATTGGAAACTCAATACTAACCACTGTCCCGCTATTCTTTTCGGATTTAATATCAATATTTATTTGATGGAACTTGGCAATACTGTTTACAATAGCCAAACCTAAACCAAAACCTTCTTCATTCTCACTATTTTCTCTTTCAAAACGATTAAAAGCATTGACTACGTTTTCTTTTTCCATTCCAATTCCTGTATCGCTTATTAGCAAGGTATAATTAGATGAGTTTAGCTCTTCTTCGATTGTGATTGAACCATTTGCAACATTGTATTTGATAGCGTTATTAATAACGTTAACTAATAAAGTGTGGATTAAGGCTTGGTTACCCGTAAATATAAAATCGGACTTGATATGGTTTTGGTAAACAATCTTTTTATCTAAAATTCTATCCTCCAAATCTTCATAAATTTCATCTAACTCATATTTGATAGAAACATTATCTTTTTTGAGGTATTGCTCATTTTCTACCTTGGAAATTAACAACAAACTATTAATGATAACCTTTAAGCGGTTAAGTGTTTTAAGCGATGCAAAAATCTTATTCTCGTGTTCGATAGGAAGATTGTCTGCTGTTAAAATATTCTCTAGCCGACCACTTAAAATTGAAATAGGTGTTAACAATTCGTGAGAAACATTGGCGATGAATTGTTTTTCCAAAAGGAACAAATCTGATATCTTTCGCATTAATGAATTAATGCTATTGTCTAGAATCTTAAAGTCTGTAGTGTTTGTTGGGATGTTCTGATAATTGTAAGACGTAGGATTATTTACCTTATTTAATTTGTGGTCAATAATCTTATAAAAGGGACGGAGGATAAAATTGGTAAAGGCATAATCTGTAACTAAAGTAACCAGTAAAGAAATAACCAAAACAATGAGCATATAGAATCTGATGGTTGTTTTAATGGATTCCATTGCAGTCATTGTTTCTCCGATTTCCAGTTTATAACGTTTGTTATTAAATTCAAACTGGTCGTTCAAAATTCTATAGATTTCTATTTCGCCCTCAATTTCTCTTGTTTCGGAAGTAAATGTTAGGGTTGTATCTATCTTCCCCACTTTAGGTATAGCAGTTAATACAATAAACTCTTCTTTTAAAATATTGTAATCAGTAAACGATTGCCGCGATTTAATAAGACTGTCAATTTCTTTATCATCTAAGTTCTCAATAACTTTTAATCGCTTTTTTGCAAGTCGAGTATCTAAATGATGAGAGGAAATGGTTTCTAAAGAAAGCAAAATGATTGTTCCCAAAACCAAAATGATAGCTATTTTGGTAATGGCATTATACAGGGCAAATTTTGCTTGAAGATTCATTGGCGGTATATCTATCTACTTCCTGACTTTACGGACTTTCGGACTTCCTAATAGTTAATTCGATATCCTATGCTCCTTACAGTTTCAAACCAATCGGTTTTACTGCATTGCGTTAGTTTTTTACGAAGGTTTTTTACGTGCACATCAACAAAGTTTGAATCTGAATTGACTTCTAAGATATCACCCCAAACATGTTCAGTTAAGCTCATTCTAGAAACTACCCTGTTTTTATTCAATACCAAATAATTGAAAATCTCAAACTCTTTTTTAGTTAAGGGCAATCTTTCGTTATCATAAGAAACAGTGCGGTTTTGAATGTCTAAGGTAAAGTCATGTATTTTAACTTCATTCTTTTCTAACTTATGCTTGCGTCTAGTTATGGCGTGCATACGTGCCAATAACTCATTCAAGGAGAATGGTTTTGCTAAATAATCATCAGCACCACCATCTAAGCCTTTAATTCTATCATCAACTTCACTTCTGGCTGTTAAGATGATAACCGCATCTTCTCGGTCTTTTAAGTTTTTTAATTGTTTGAGCACTTCAAAGCCATCGCCATCTGGCAAACCTAAATCCAATAGAATGAAATCGTAATTGTTCACAAAAATTTTCTCCTCAGCTGAGGATTTTTTCCAGGCATGTTCTACAATATATCCCTCACGACTTAAAAATTCATCCATTTCTAAGGCAAGACTTTTTTCATCTTCAACTATAAGTACATTCATTTTTTTCCGTTCAACAGTTCATTAGTATCACTGGTTCATTATGTGCAATTATGTTATTAAATCACCCTGACTTTTAACCTAAAACTCGATTTACATTTTTCAATATAACAGCACAAGCTGCTCTAATCTCATCTTCAGTTATAATTAAAGGAGGCGCTATACGCATTGAGTTACTGCAATGTAAAAACCAATCGGTAATAATTCCATCTTCAATACAGCCATCTATTATCTTTTTAAGTATGTCATAACTCTCAAATTCAGCTGCCAACATTAATCCTTTACCACGTACTTCTTTAATTGCTGGGTGTTTCAATAACGATTTAAAAAGTTCTCCCTTTACTTCTACATCCTTTACTAAATCTTCATTAATTATGGTTTGTAAAGTAGCCAAGCCTGCTGCACAGCTTACAGGGTGACCGCCAAAGGTTGTAATATGACCAAGTATTGGATTGTCTGTAAATACCGACATTATTTGTGAAGAACTGATGAAGGCACCAATCGGCATTCCCCCTCCAATACCTTTAGCTAGCAATAAAACATCAGGAATTACATTAAAATGCTCAAAACCGAACATTTTTCCAGTTCTGCCAAAGCCACACTGTATTTCATCAAATATTAATAGTGTGCCTGTTTCGTTACATTTTTTACGCAGGGCGATTAAATAAGCTGCATCTGGGATTCTTATGCCTGCCTCACCTTGTACCGTTTCAATAAATACTGCTGCGGTTTTATGGGTAATCTTACCTAAATCTGCTAAAGAGTTAAAATCTATAAATTTAACATCGGGTAATAAAGGGCGATAGGCTTGCTTAAATTCTTCATTCCCCATTAAGGTTAACGAGCCTTGCGTACTGCCGTGGTAACTGTTTTTACAAGCTATTAATTCAGTTCTGTTGGTATATCTTTTAGCCAGTTTCATGGCGCCTTCAACCGCTTCGGTACCTGAGTTTACAAAATAAGTGCAGTCTAAATTTTGTGGTAAAATCGATGCCAATGCTTTCGCAAAGTTTACCTGTGGACTTTGAACAAACTCGCCATACACCATTAAATGCATATAAGTTTCTGCTTGTTTTTTAACTGCTTCCACAACTGTGGGATGACAATGACCTACATTACTAACACCAATACCAGCAATTAAATCCATGTATTTTTTTCCATCAACATCATACATATAAATTCCTTTAGCCTTTACAAATTCAAGTAAAAGTGGGGTAGTAGATGTTTGTGCGTTATGTTTTAGAAATAATTGGCGTTGTGTTTGCATAAGGCAAAATTACTCATTTTTAAACCTTATCCTTTTAGAAAGATAGGATGAAAATAAAAAAGTCCTGTATGGTCTAACACACAGGACTTCAAAAAAAAATTAATTATTATTTAGTTATTCTTTCCAGGGCCTCCGCCTCGGTATTGATTCAAAATTTCTTTTTTAAATGCTTCTTGAGCTCTGTAAAACTTACCTACAATTTTAATAGATAAGCTGCTTTTAAACTTGTTATAATATTTTTTCTCAATATTTAAATCTCTTTGCTTAAAATCAAAATCATTGGTAATTAAGGCTTGTATCTCAGTATCAGAAAGATCGTCTATCTCCTTAATTTTCCTAAAGCTTATCATTTTCTGGAAACGTTCCTTTCTTAAGGTAGATTGCTCCTTATTATAGTCGTTATAAATTGGCCAAAATACTTTAGCCTCATTTGGTGTAAGGTCAAGCTTTGTAGTTAACCAAGCAACTTTTTTCGCTTCCCACTTTTCATCATCCATTCTTGGTCCTTGTGCAAAAGCCAATCCTGGCAAAACGATGAACAATAGTGCAATAAATAGGTTTTTCATCATTATATAAATTGTTTTAAAATTTTCGAGCTATCACAGCTTGTTTAATCTTATAAATTATTAGATAAATCAGTTGAAGAGAAATTATCTAAAATATAGTTTTCCATTTCTGTATCTGACACAGTTGTAACAGTTGCTGCTTGGCTTTCTTGTATGTGTTCTAAAATTGTGCTTTCATCAATGTCATATAAAGCTTGCTCTTTTGCCAGTTCTAATGAAGCAGTTTGAGTAACTTTACTTTGTTGAGTAAAATATAGACCAGAACCAATTACCATAAATAAACAAGCAGCTGAAGCATATTTCATCAAATCTGATCCCCATAAACGTACAAATTTAGTTTCCTGAGTAGTGCCAGATGTTTTGCTTAAAATATCAGCTTGTAAAGTTTCAAAGTAATTAGCAGGAGTTTTAAACCCATCGGTTTTAACTAAAGATTTGATTTGCGCTGAAGCAATTCTACTTTCAATTTGATTAGCTAAATCCTCGAAATAGTTTTGGGGAACATTAAAACCTTGATTTTCCTTTTGCATTAAGCCATCAACAAAAACAGATTGATTAATGCGGTTTTGCAGTTCGTTAAAATAATTATCCGGCACACTGTATGGCGTAGTTCTAGGTAAGCTCGCTAATTGTGGTGCTTCCTTTTCCCATTCCATATTTTCATCTTGTATATTCATCACGTACTATTGATAGTTTTTATTGTAAAAGGTTTAATACTTAATCTTCATTTATTAAAATACTTTCAATTTTTTTTACTGCAATATGAAAAGATGCCTTTAAAGCACCCACCGTTGTGCCCAAAACAGCAGAAATTTCATCATACTTCATGTCATCGAAATATTTCATATTAAAAATAATTCGTTGTTTTTCAGGTAAAGTTAAAATGGCTTCTTGTAATTTCTTTTGAATTTTATCCCCATCAAAATAAGATGCAGCAGTTAAGCTTTCTGCTAATTCTCCACTAACATCATCTAAAGAAACATTGTTCTTTAATTTTTTCTTATTCAGGAAGGTGATGGATTCATTGGTGGCAATTCTATAAATCCAAGTGTAAAGTTGGGAGTCGCTACGGAAATTAGCGAGATTTTTCCAGACCTTAACAAAGGTTTCCTGAACTAAATCATCAGCATCATCATGGTCTATAACCAAACGACGAATATGCCAATAAATTTTTTGTTGATATTTATTTAAAAGCAAGTTGAAGGCTTCGTTTTGTGTTTTTTGAACACCAAACTTTTGCAATATTTCTGCGTCTTCAACTTGTTTCATGTATGTTCTTTTAACGCAAAGTAAATAAGATATCGCAAAGAACACTAAGAATTATACTTCGTGTTCTTTGCGAAAAACTTTGCGTTCTTTGCGGTTTAATTTATCATTAAACTTTTCTTTTCATTACTTTTTGCGCTGCAGCAACAATATCAGATGGGTCCAATTTGTATTTGGTCATTAACTGATCTGGTGTAGCACTTTCGCCAAAGCTATCATTTACTGCAACAAATTCTTGTGGTGCAAGATATGTTGTTGTTAATAAACGAGCAACACTTTCGCCTAGTCCGCCAAACTTATTGTGTTCTTCACAAGTAACCACACAGCCAGTTTTCTTAACAGACTTTAGAATAGCTTCTTCGTCTAAAGGTTTAATGGTGTGGATATTTATAATTTCGGCATCAATTCCTAGCTCAGCTAATTTTTCGCCAGCCTCAATTGCTCTCCAGACCATGTGGCCAGTTGCAATGATGGTAACATCTGTTCCTTCATTAACCATCCAAGCTTTACCAATCTCAAATTTTTGATCTTCTGGTGTAAACACAGGAATTACTGGACGACCAAAACGCAAATAAACTGGACCTTCATATTCCATGATAGCTAAAGTAGCCGCTTTGGTTTGGTTATAATCGCAAGGATTAATAACAACCATTCCTGGCAACATTTTCATCAAACCTATATCTTCTAAAATTTGGTGAGTTGCACCATCTTCTCCTAAAGTTAAACCAGCATGCGAAGCACAAATTTTAACATTTTTATTAGAATAAGCTATTGATTGACGAATTTGGTCATAAACACGACCAGTAGAAAAGTTTGCAAAAGTACCCGTGAATGGAATTTTTCCATTAATGGTTAAACCTGCAGCAATGCCCATCATGTTAGCTTCTGCAATACCAACTTGCACAAATCTTTCTGGAAAATCTTTAATGAAAGCATCCATTTTTAAAGAGCCAACTAAATCTGCACAAAGGGCAACAACATTTTCATTGCGTTTACCTGCTTCATGTAATCCAGCTCCAAAACCCGAACGTGTATCTTTCTTTTCTGTATATGTATATTTTTTCATTTTGAATAGTATTGAGTAAAGCGTATTGCGTATTGCGATTTAATCTCATTACGCATATCTCACTACGCTATACGTAAAATTAATAATCCCCAGCTGTTTCTTTAAGTTGACCTAATGCTGTTTCTAATTGTGCATCACTTGGTGCAGAACCATGCCATTTGTGTGTGCCCACCATAAAGTCAACACCATAGCCCATTTGTGTACTCATTAAGTTCAAGATAGGTTTCCCTTTTCCAGTTAATGATTTAGCATAATGTAATGCCTTGGTTATTTCGGCCATGTCATTACCATCAGAAGTAATTACGTGCCATCCAAAAGCTTCAAATTTAGCTTGAAGGTTTTCTAATGATAACACCTTTTCTGTCGGACCATCAATTTGTTGTCCGTTGTAATCAACACTAGCAATTAAATTATCCACTTTATGAAATGGCGCAAACATTAATGCTTCCCAGTTTTGGCCTTCTTGTAACTCGCCATCACCCATTAAGGCATACACTAATCCTTTGTCACCATCAATTTTTTTAGCTAAGGCAGCACCGATGGCAACTGATAAACCTTGACCTAATGAACCAGATGCAATACGAACACCAGGTAAACCCTCATGTGTAGTCGGGTGACCTTGTAATCTTGAATCTAATTTTCTGAAAGTAGCTAATTCACTCACTTCAAAATAACCAGATCTTGCTAAAACGCTATACCAAACTGGAGAAATGTGTCCGTTTGAAAGGAAAAATAAATCCTCTCCAACACCTTCCATAGAAAATTTAGGATTGTGGTTTAATACTTCAAAATATAAGGCTGTAAAAAAATCTGCACAGCCTAAAGATGCTCCTGGATGTCCAGATTGAACGGCGTGAACCATTCTTAAACAATCTCTTCTTACTTGTGAAGCAATATCTTCTAGTTCACTAATTGAATGTTTCATTGATTTGTTAATTGTTTTTAAGGTAATGATTTATTCAAGCAGACATTATTCGCTTGAATTGATCATTTTAGTATGGTTATTAAATTAAGGGCAAGGTAATTATAAAAATTTAAGGTATTTCTACTTTGATTGTTTTTTTATATCACAGTTGTTAATTTCTACAGGTATAATTGTTTTAATTTTCGCACAATTGCAATATTTTTTAGCCTATGGACTAAACAGAGCTTATTTAAGCAAATCTAAAACCTGTTCTGTTGGTTTTTTTGAATCTACCTTGCTTATAATGTGTGCAATGTTCCCAGCTTCATCTATTATAAAAGTTGTACGATGGGTTCCCATATATTTTTTGCCGTACATGTTTTTCTCTCCCCAAACACCATAAGCTTCAACTATTGTTTTGTCTGTATCTGCTAAAAGTGTAAAAGGCAAACTATGCTTATTGATAAATTTTTGATGAGATTTTTCATCATCTATGCTTACACCTAAAACTTCAATTCCCTTAGCTTTTAAGCCTTGGTAATTGTCGCGGAAATCACAAGCTTCAGTGGTGCAACCTGGTGTGTCATCCTTCGGATAAAAATACAATACCACTTTTTGACCTATAAATTGACTTAAGGAAACAGTTTTTCCATCTTGGTCTTTTGAAGTAAATGCTGGGGCTTTATCGCCTTGTTTAAGTGTGTCCATTTGGTTAATCGTTTAAAATGTACAATTGGTTAAAGAATAATTCGATTAACCGATTTAATCAGTTAACCAATTTAAACAATAGTTTATCTATAAAAATCTATGGCGTATCTTCTGGTGTTGTCTTTCATATCTACCACAAGTAATTCAAACGTATGTTTTCCTATTGCAGTTCGTTCATCAAAGTTATGCCAAAGACTTGCAGTTTTGGTGTCAAATTCCATTAAAATCCATTGGCCGTCAATATAGCCATTAAAACTTTTAATTCCAGATAGGTTGTCACTAATTCTAAAGCTCATTTTAGTTAATCCCGCCATATTTTTGCCATTGGAGATATTAACTGGAATGATATTCGGGGCAATGGTATCAATCGCGATGAAAAAACTACCAAAGGTACGAGGTGTGGCTTTTACATAGCCGTTTTCAAAATATCCGCCTTGTGAGGAGCGATTGGTGTTAACAATTATAGCCTTGTTTTGATATTTACTTAAAGTACTATCAGCTTTTATCCAAAGTTCAAATCCAACATGAAGTGGATTTAAATTATTATGGATTTGATGTATTGCAGAAAAAGCATTTCCTTGTGGCCTTGGTAATGTCTTGTAAACAAAGTTAAGGTCGTTGTATAAAGTGCCCTTTGGCAAGATTACTTTAACAAGCGTATTGTTAAATTCATTCATGTTGGCATATGAATAAGGAGTTCCACTAGTTGGCGATGGACTATTGATTACCGCTTTTGAATCTGCTTGTACATTAAATAATAAAATACTTTTATTACCTTTTGCATCTGTAATGATGTATTTCATTTCGTGCAATTTGCCATCGTTAAAAGCAATTCTTCCACTATTAACCAAATTACTATAAATCTGTAAAGGATTCCCAGGGTCTACAAAACTCTTCTGAATACTTCTTTTAAGATTTAGCAAAGCGGGATAATCAATGTGTGAATTGATCGCCTTGCTATTCTCGAAACTAAATCGCTCCAAAGCAGAAGTATAAACCGCCTTGCCATCTAAGAATAATTCGATAGAATAAACACCATTTAAGCCAGAATTCCCATTATGCCTATCTGTCGCAGAAATTCCAAAACCCACTTCGCCACTTAAGTTAATGGTAGTAACCTTGTTTAAATTGTATTTGCCAGAGCCACCAACAACCTGAAAATATTGTTTTGGGGTAAATTCATTAAAAGGCTTTCCATTAAGTCGATAAACATACATTGAAGAAATAACAGGAGGAATATTGTCAGGAATTTGAATGCCTAATAATTGAGGGTTTACTGTAGCTTCGGTTTTGGTGTCTCGTAATTCGAAATGTAAGTGCGGACCTCCAGAGCTACCTGTATTGCCAGAGTAAGCAATTACATCTCCTTTTCTAACTGGGATTAAATCTGAACTTGGAAACTCATCAGTTTCATAAGATTTGTTTTTGTATTGAATTGGCTTTACTTGTTGGGCAATTTTTGGACTAAAACGAGACAAGTGACCATATACAGATGTAAAACCATTTGGGTGATTGATATAAAGGGCTAACCCAAATCCGCTATTCTGAACTCTTAATCTAGAAATATAGCCATCTGCAACTGCGTAAATTGGATAACCTGTTCTTTGATTAGTCCTGAAATCTGTTCCGGAGTGAAAGTGATTTGACCTTAACTCACCGAATGACCCTGCCAAAGCTGGTGGAACAATATCCAAGGGTTGCCTAAAGTCGGTAAGTGGATAACTGTTTTTGCTAAAAATTTGTTGTGCATCAGCATTGATGGCTACAAAAAGAAATAGAGTGTAAAATGAGAGTTTTACTGTGGTAGACTTAAGAGGTAGAGACATTCTTATTATTTAATACTAAAGTTGAGTAATTGTTTATCTTCTAACCAACACTCTAACTGGTCGCCTTGTTTTACTTTGCCTACACCTTCTGGCGTTCCAGTAAAAATTAAGTCGCCCTTTTTTAAGGTAATATATTGAGAAACGAATGATATGATTTTTTCAAATGAAAACAAAAGATTAGCGGTATGTCCTTTCTGGCGTGTTTCCTTATTAATTTGCAATTCGAATTTTAAATCGTACATATCAGGATAAGCCGCCTTTGGTAAAAAAATACTCACTGCTGCAGAGTTGTCAAAAGCTTTAGCTAATTCCCAAGGCAAGCCTTTTTCTTTGTGTTCGCTTTGGATATCTCTGGCTGTAAAATCTATACCTAAACCAATCTCATCATAATAATTTGATGCAAATTTTTCTGAAATGTGTTTGCCTTCCTTGCAAATCTTTAAAACCACTTCTAATTCATAATGAATATCTGAAGAGAAATCTGGGATATAAAATGGTTTGTTGTCTTTTAAAACGGCAGTGTCAGGTTTTAAAAATATGATGGGTTTTGTAGGAACAGCATTGTTCAATTCTTTGGCGTGTGCAGCATAATTGCGGCCAATGGCGATAATCTTCATAACTCAAAAATAGTAAGAAATAGGCAATTAAAGAACAGAGATTTTCACAACCTTTTGTTCTCCACCAGCAACAATTTTAAGAAAGTAAATGCCAGCATTTAACTTATTTGGAATGGTATAGGTTTTTGTTTGCTCGCCACCTGGAGTTCTTTCATTAGCAAGTACAACAACATCATTGCTTAGCAAATCTGTAATCTTAACAGAAAGCGTGGTTTCTCTATCTAAACGCAAACTGATATTAATTTGCTCGTTCACCGGATTTGGATAAACCTTTAAAACAGTTAAGATTTTATTGCTTTTTGGGAGTGTTGTTGTGCTTGACACTGCGGTACTACTAGGGTTGTAACCACCCATATTGGTATTTGGTTTATAAGGCTGTATAGTTCCTTTTATTTGAGGAACACGACTTACAACTTTAGGTTTTGGCTTGATACTTATTTTGCCTGTGTCAATCTTTTGTGCAAAAACAGAAGAGCCTAATAAAACAAACATGCAAATTGTGCACAGTATGCTCCATGAGAACGCTATTTTTGACCTTTTATTCATCTATTCGAGCAAAAATATAAATAATTAAACAAACAAATCAAACAACCTGTTGTAGAAAACAATATTTAACAATATTTAACACCCGTTTTTTCGTTGTAATTTAAGATAATGATGACATAAATTATCATAAAAATATTAATGAGCTTATTCCTAATAATTTAATTATTTTTGCATCCAAATTTTATAGCAGTGTCAAATCATAAAAACGTTAATGCGCTAACCGCAGGTGGAGTTCTAGTCAGTTTAGGGATTGTTTTTGGAGATATTGGTACCTCACCACTCTATACCCTAAATGCTATTTTTACAATCATATTGGGCGGAAAACAAGCCATAACTAGAGATGTTGTGTTGGGTGTTTTATCTTGTATCATCTGGACTTTAACTTTACAAACAACGATAAAGTATGTAATAATAACACTAAGAGCAGATAATAAGGGTGAGGGAGGTATCTTTTCTTTATTTTCTTTAGTGCGAAAAAAAGCAAAGTGGTTAGTGATTCCTGCAACAATTGGAGGCTGTGCATTACTGGCTGATGGAATTATTACGCCAAGTATTACGGTAACTTCTGCAATTGAGGGTTTAACCAATAAATTTGACAATGTTCCTATTATTCCTATTGTAATTGGAATTCTAAGCATACTATTTCTCATTCAACAATTTGGTACAAACCTAGTTGGCAGACTTTTTGGCCCAGTCATGTTTGTGTGGTTTGCGGTTTTAGGGATTATTGGAATATCTTATGTTGTTAAGGATTTTAGTGTTTTACAAGCCTTTAATCCTTATTGGGCCATACATTTGTTGAGTACCAATAGTCTGGCATTTGTTATCTTGGGAGGTGTTTTTCTCTGTACAACTGGGGCAGAGGCCCTTTATTCTGATCTTGGTCATTGCGGAAGAAATAATATACGCATAAGTTGGATTTTTGTAAAGCTAACCTTGATACTGAATTATCTTGGCCAAGGTGTGTGGATTTTACATAATGGAACTACTTACATACCCAATGCTAAGATGAATCCATTTTTTGAAATTGTTCCAGACCAATATCAAATTGCTATGGTTTGTTTGGCAACCATGGCTGCAATAATTGCAAGTCAGGCTTTAATTAGCGGCTCATTTACATTGATTGCTGAGGCCGTTCGTTTAAATCTTTGGCCAAAAATCAGAATAGTTTACCCTACTGCTTCAAAAGGACAATTATATGTGCCTGCAATTAACTGGATGCTTTGGGTAGGCTGTGTCGGCATAGTATTGCTGTTTCAAAAGGCCGAAAAGATGGATGCAGCGTATGGACTTTCTATTACCATAGCGATGTTGATGACAACCATTTTGGTTACCTATTATTTACGTAGTAAACGTTTTCCGAAATATATAATTGGTGCATTTTTAGTTACGTATATAATTATTGAAGGTACATTTTTAGTGAGTAATTTAACTAAATTCTTACATGGTGGATGGGTGACAGTATTAATCGGGTCAGTTTTATTTTCTATCATGTGGAGTTGGTATGTGGCTAGAAAAATCAAAAACAGATTTGTTAAGTATGTAGAGATTGAGGATTATTATCAAATCATAAATGAATTAAGTAGTGATATCTCAGTTCCTAAGTATTCATCTCAATTGGTTTATTTAACAAGTGCCAATTTTAAAACAGAGATAGAATCAAAAATTATTTATTCAATTATACAGAAAGAGCCGAAACGAGCCGATGTGTACTGGTTAGTACACGTAGATGTTGTTGATGAGCCTTATACGAGAGATTATAAAGTAGAATTTTTAATTCCTGGCAAACTTATTCGTATTGATTTTAAACTTGGTTTTAGAGTAGAACAACGTGTTAATTTGCTTTACCGTAAAGTGGTTGAGGAGCTAGTTAAAAATGGAGAAGTTGATATTACCAGTCAATACACTTCACTAAACAAGCATAAGATTGCTGGTGATTTCCGCTTTGTATTATTAGAGAAACACTTGTCTAAATTTACCAATCTAAGTTTCTATGAGCGTAGTATCATGGACTATTATTTCTTGCTTAAGCATTTCAGTTTATCTGAAGTAAGTGGATTCGGATTAGATTCTAGTTATGTAGAAGTAGAAAAAGTTCCTTTGATTTTTGTTACTCCGGATGATATTGAGTTAAATAGATTAGCAGTTTAATTAGTATTGGTTGATATATTATAGCCACAGATTACCAGATTAGAATTATAAAATCTGTTAATCTGTGGCTAATTTTTAAACAAAAAGAAGGGTTGCAAATAATTTATATGCCCTATGTTTCTATGTGGTTAAATATAGCTTACCCTGCCAACTTATCACCAAATGGCAATTTCTTAAGTAAGTAAATAATCAATCCTGAGATAGCTAAACAAAGTATGGTGGTTAATGGAATGCCGAAAACCACTCCAAATACAGCGCCATTCACTCCAAACCTGCTCAAATAATATAACACTAGAATGTGGACGAAATATATCCCAAAACTATGTTTGTTAGTGAATTTTCTAATAACTTTTAATTGCGGATTAACCAAGTTTGTATGTTTAAAGAATAGAAATAATCCTATGGCAGCAATTACCACATTTGGTGAAAAATAGGTGTATAAATCGATGGTAAAACGCCCATTAGATATCGATAGAAAGTAGGTGCCAAAAATGGTAAGCAATACACCAGTTGTAAAAATGAAAAAGGATATGGTTCTGATGTGCTTTACCTTTTCAAAATTTCTAATCGATAAATAATAACCTAAAACAACATAGCCAACAAATCCTGAGAAATACTTTAGGTTAAAATCTGGAATGTGTTTCAAGAATAATGGATTAGCTATAATAATGGCAATAACCCAAAGAACTAGAAAATATATAATATCCTTTTCGGTTGCTCTTTTTACCCATTTTGATAAAATCGGAATGAATAAATAAATTCCAATAATCATGTAGATGTACCAAAAATGATAAGTTGTTTTATAAGCAATTTTAGTAGAACCAATATTTAACATCTCCAAAAACGGAAGTTTAAATCCATTTTTTAAGGTGCTTAATACATGAAGGAGGTAAATGGAAATCCAAAATATAAATGGTAAAATAATGCGGGTAACTCTTTTTTTGAGATAGTCGCTAAGTTCATAATCTTTTGGTAAAAGTAGCGCTCCGGTAATCATTACAAAAATTGGAACGCAAAACCTCACTAAGCTATCATATACGTTAGCTGTCCACCAATTAAAACCTGATATTTTATCAAATTTGTACAGAAAAGGTGCAGCAACGTGAAGAAATATTACACTGATGGTTGCTACAACCCTTAAATTATCTAGCCAAGAAGTATCTTCCTTCTGTTGAAAATCGCTCATTCTCGACAAAGGTAAGATTAAACGACATAGGTACATAGAAACCTAAGTTTTAACCAAGCTGATGTAATATTACTTTCTCTTATTTATTACAAACAACATTGTTGCAGAAATAGCGCACATAACTACAGCGGCAATGATCAGTGAATTTTCTTTTTGAGAAATTCCAATAAATAAATCACCAATAAACATGACTAAAAAGAAAATATAGGCAATTGTTAACATCGGAATTGATTTCTTAAATGTTGCAAAAGCAAATATAAAACCAAGGGCAAATTGTCTGACAGCCCACATATTAACCACATAGTCTACACCTTTTGCGTTTAAATCTACCGTTTCCATCACCGATTGTGGTGAAAGAAATAACGATATACTTACCGCTATCTCCATTATGGCGAATAGGGCTGATACGATAAGTATCCATTTTGGTAAAGATTTTTGTATTGCTGTCATGATTTAAGTTTTATCAACCATTAACGCTAAATATACTAAAATGCTTAATTATTTGTATAGTTAATTGCTCAGGTTGAAAGCACCTGTTTAGGTATTGGAGAAGGTGTAAAGATTATAAGAATTTTGCATCTCTAGTCAGTTTAGTTTTCTCAAGGCCTAATTTATCACTGAACCAATCTCTCAATACCTTTTCGATTTCCTTTTTGTTAAACGTTTCTTGTTTTCTTCTAGATTGTAAATAGTTCTCCCTTGTCATTCTTTCAACTAATTGTCCCACATTTTCTAACTCGATTTCATTTGCCGTCATATCCGCCATCCAAAATCCAAGTGTTGAAAATGCAATTCCTGACAAGGCAATTTTCCAGCTGAAAAAAAAGCAAATAAATGATAAGAGAAAGATTACTATTAATGGAAACATCACCCAATTCGGTGCAGTCAGGATTTTTAATTTAAAACCTAGTTTCTCCTCAATCTTTTTTAGATTCGATCGTCTAATTTTCTTCGGAAAGAGTTCTTCAAGCTTTCGTTTTATTGTTATTTCTTTTTGATTAACACTTAATTCCGTTGAGATTACATTTCTCAACTTATAGAATGCTTGTTGGCTGGTGCAGTCATCTATATCTTCAAGTTGAATTTTTTTGGTAATATGGTCACATAGTTCTCCGAAGTTCCTAATTCCAATAAGTTCATTCCCTACAAATTTGATGTTAAACGATTTTTCTACTTCTTCAAGTAAGTCTTCTATATCTCCATGGTCAATGTTTTCAAGTTTAAAGTCTTCCATATCTCCTTATAATTACTTTTTCTCGCGGCGCAAGGCTAATTAATGATTTCTCCTTTATTGTTCGCCAATTTCTCTCTAAATTTTTCAAGCTGCTCTGGTGTTTGTCTAGCCCATTCTGTTACTTCTCCAATAATCTTTAATGGTGCCTGTGAACGATAGGATCGAGTAGGATTCCCTGGAAATTTTTTATCCGTAAGATTTGGGTCATTCTCAAAATTCCCTGTTGGCTCAACGATATATATACGTTCAATTCCTTCACCTTTTGCTAGTGCAGCTGCTAACCCCGCTCCATTAACCAGGGCGGTGAAATAAATATGATTCATTTTTATTTCAGATTGGTAATTAGAAATCCCACCTGCTGTTAGTAGGTCGTTAACTTGTAAGTCTGCTCTTGTACCATGATAAAAAGGCCCTTTGTCTGAGGGGTTTTCCTTAAACATAGCTCCTAATTCCTGGTTCTTTTTTGCATTCTCAAAGTCTCCTAGATTTTCATAACATTTAGCAATGTTGAAATACAGAGAGGGGAATGCACTTTTAACGGAGTCATCATTTGTTTTTAATGCAAACTGCAAAGCAATTTCTAGCCATTTCAAATTGTCGGAAACATCTTTTTGACATCGGGCCACATAATGAGCTGCAAGAAACTTTTCAAAATCATTAGTTGCTTCATCCCACCCTTGTTGAAATAATTTGAGTGCTTCTTCTGGTTTTTCTTTTTCCTCCATCTCCATGCCTTGAAGACAAAGTTTAATAATATTGTTGAATGGTGAGAATTCCATTTTCTAATTCTTTTGTCTATTGAGTATTTTAAATTTATTCTTTTTTAAATCTTGCCCTTAGCGCTACTTTCCCCAATCCTTAAAAATAAATCGCAGTGCATCGAAATAAGCTACAACTGGTTCTGTCATGTGTGTTTCGGTTGAGTAATGTTTATACACGTAATCTAATCTCTTTAGCTTTTTATTAGCTATTGTCGAATCCAATTTTAATAAACCTTTATGAAAAAACGAATTATTACCACCTTCATTTCCGTTACTGTAAAAAAGCTTTTTGTTTAATACTGAGCCTTCTTTTAGTTTTTCATCGGTCAATTTTAAAAGATACTCATTGTCCCACCAAAGCGATGGGCTTACAGCAATATAAGCATTAAACATATCTGGATAGGTTAACATACAATTAAGAGCTGAAATTCCCCCAAAGGAATGCCCTGCAAAAATTTTGTAGGGTTCTGTTTTGTAATTTTTGTCAATCATTGGAATCAATTCTTTCTCAATGAATTGTAAAAAACTTTCGTTCCCACCACTAAGTTTATACGAGCTACTATCTGGTTTACCCATATAGTTAGTTATGCTACTTGTTGGTGTAAGGTCTCTTGTTCGGTTTGTATTTGCGATGCCAACAACAATCATCTTCGGCATTGCTAAAACATCTGGTCTACTAAGATAATCGACATACTGAGCAAGCAGTTCAAAATGATTGTCAGCATCCATTAAATATAATACTGGAAATCGTTTGTTTAAATCCGTAGAATCTACTTTAGGGCAATGAACATACACCTTGCGATCTTCGTTTAAAACCTTCGAGTGAATCGTCACAACCTCACTTGGTGGATATTTATAAGACTCCGTATGCTGCGACTGTGCGTGCAATGCAACAAATAAAAACAGAATTGTAAGCCATCTAAAGATATACATATTCAATTGTTGATTCTCAGTTTAGTTTTACTAGTCATTTATTTCGGGCGGTGAGACACCGACCGATAGGCGAATTCTTACTTCTCCGATTAGTGTATCTTCACCACTCTCGCTTTCTATGTACATTATTTGTGTTCTCATTATTCAAAACCAATATTTGTTCATTTTGTCTAAAAATAGTTTGTCTGTTATTGGGAATTTAGAACTCAAAACAGAGTCTATTCCACATTTTGGGCAAATTGCTGTCTCTCCAATTTTTTCTTCAATCCATTCTTCAATTTCACTGGGCAAAAATGTCTGCTCACAATAAAAGCAACCACATAAGTCAGTAGTCAAGATTTCTGTCTTATGAGAAGAGCTAGCTTTGTGTGCAAGTTCTAAATACTGGTTTCCATATTTGTTAGTTGTCTGTTCCATACACTTTACTGCTAACGCCTCGGGGATTGGCGAAGCTTGTTGGCTTGCATAAAATTAATAGAAAACTGGACGGTCAAAGAAGAACTTCCACCAAGTTTTGCCAAACCCCTGTTAGGTGCAGTTACTTGGCTTTTAGCTTGGTTATTAAAAGTGTGAATTTCTCCCATTTTTTTGCTGGAAAGTCTTGAATATTTATGGATGAATCAGTTAATAAGGCCTGATTTAATAATCCACTATGCGATGGATAATCTTCCCTGTTTAACTTATTAGCGAACAACTCATTTATGCAACTAATAATTAAGCTCTTGTCTTGTTGATTTAATTTAATCCGTTTGATTGATTTGGTAATCTTATTCTTTTTATCTGAATTACAATCTTTTGTCTCTTCCACATAATCCGCTAAAAGCTGTCCTTTGAAGCTATCTCTATAAATGGTTACAATTCTTTTGTCACCACCCCATTCTCCACATTTACTGTCAACGGTTGTTAGTTTTAGCTTATTTACATGAGTTATGTATAATAATTCATTTGTTTGATTATCGGATCTGGCCGCAGAAAACGTAAAAATAATAAGGATTGAAACTACAATATTTTTTATTTCGTTTTTCATTGCTCGAATTTACTAAAATTTTCATGGCAAGGAAAAGGGTTTTATGCCATGGTGGGTATGCACCCAGTATTGCACCTAACTCTTAAATAGACGCAATCCAATCTTTACTAATTATTACGTTAATCGATTGATATTTAGTATGTTAACTTAATTTTCGAATTGCGTTTTTTATACTGTTATAGCGTTAGTTACCCTTCAGCAATCTTCTGCCCCAACTTGCTATGCTTATAGCCATAGGCGAAATAAACCACCAAACCAATAACCAGCCAAATTCCAAAACCAATCCAGTTAGAAATACCTAGCTCACACATCATGTACAAACAGCTTAATAAGCCTAAAACAGGTATAAGCGATAGATTTTTAGTTACACAGTAATAAGAAATAACAAGACAGATAATCAAGAAAATCCACATCGGGATTTTGTGTTTAAATAACGACCAACCACCTTCAAATTTTTTGTCGGTTTCAATAGAAGACTTAGTCATGAAGTCTTCGTATTGTGCAGGTGTTAGATTTGTTAAATAAGCTTCTGCATCAATTTGTTTGCCTTGCAAAACAACCGGACTTGCACTTATTTCGCTTTTAACAGTAGCAATTTCTTGGTCTGACAAAGATTTAATAAATATTGTAGGCTCAATGATCTTTGTTTTATTAGTGATGAAATCGGTCGTTTCGGCTTTAAATTTCACCAAACAAACTACAATAACACCAATAAACACTAAAGGTATAATGAACTTAGAATTAACATAAGGAATTTTGAATTTCCCTCTTTGTACACCAGGTCTGTTTTGTAAAACCAATACGCCAGCGCAAACCAATACAAAGGCAAATAAGGTACCTATAGAACATAAATCGGTAACAATAGTTAAGTTCATGAATAAGGAAGGAACCGCAACTACGAAACCAACTACAATAGTTGCAAATGAAGGTGTTTTGTATTTAGGGTGAATTTTAGAGAATTTTTTTGGCAATAAACCATCACGGCTCATGCTCATCCAGATACGTGGTTGCCCCATTTGAAAAACCAATAGCACACTCGCCATTGCAAATACAGCACTTACGGCAATAATGCCACTCATTAGTTTTAAATCAATTTGATCAAAAACAAATGCCAATGGATCACCTACGGCTAAAGTATCAGATTTTACAATCCCTGTTAAAACTAAGGCAATGGCAACATATAAAACGGTACAAATGATAATTGCCCACATCATCCCTCTGGGTAAATCTCTTTGTGGATTTTTACATTCCTCTGCAGTAGTAGAAATGGCATCAAAACCTATGTATGCAAAGAAAACGGCAGAAACACCTTTCAAAACTCCTGATACACCATTTGGTGCAAAAGGGTTCCAGTTTTTGGTGTCAACATAGAATACGCCAACTGCAAGCACCAATAAAATAACCGCTAACTTAACCACTACCATTGCATTACTTGCATTTCTAGATTCTTTCATTCCGCGATAAACCAACCAAGTAATGAAAATAATGATACCTAATGCAGGTAAATCAGCCACTAAATGAAAACTCCCAATAGTAGGGGCAGATACCCAAGCGTTGTTTGCGATGCGAGTAGCATCATCCAAATTGGCCATGCTTTTTCCAGCATTTAACAAGGCATCCGCATGTGCGTGACCATTATAAGCGGTTAAATAATCCATTGTTGCCCAATCAGGGATATTAATGCCATCTATACCTAGTGCCGGTATTCGAATGGAGGATAGTAATCCTGTGAAGTAATCTGACCAAGAAATGGCTACTGTAATGTTTCCAATGCCATATTCCATGATTAACGACCAACCTATAATCCAAGCCACTAATTCGCCAAAAGCTACATAAGAGTAAGTATACGCACTTCCAGAAACCGGTACCATAGATGCAAATTCTGCATAGGCAAAAGCAGCAAAACTACAAGCAATAGCAGTAAAGATAAAAAGGAAAATTACTGCCGGACCGCCGTCTGCACTTGCTTTACCAATAGTGCTAAAAATACCAGCACCAATAATTGCGGCAATACCAAATGCCGTTAAATCTCTTACACCTAAAGTTTTATGAAGCGAATCGCCATGGTCGCCATAACCTTTTGCAGCATCTTCTAAAATCTTTGAAATTGATTTCTTTCTAAATAGTTTATCGAACATATAATGGTTTTTTAATGCAATTGCCCAGTGTTTAAGGAATTAATTGCACAACTTGGTTTAGTTTGTTCAAACTTAAAAAAATATCGTTTAAAAACCGCTAAAGCGACTATAAAATTATCAACGTCTACAAGGGTTTCAGCTTATTAAATAAAAGTAAGCAATAGGAAGGCCTACAGTTAATGGTGTCTCATCCTTTAGATAGATCCTAGCCCATTCATGTTCGTATCTTAGTCCTATCAAGTGCGCTTCTGGAGCACAGCTAATCCGCGGCAATACCACATTCAATGCGGACTAGACGCGGACTCGATGCGGACTTGATGCGGTCTTGCTAAGACTAGAGCACGACTAAAGATAGGATAATAACTAAGGGGATATAGGCTAAGGATTGACCTGCTATTATTAATTCCACAAAAAAGCCGTAGTGTTAGGCTACGGCTTTTTTATTTATTAGAATGAGATATTTATTAGGATTGGAACCTTATACGTTCCATCTTTTTTCCCTCAACCTTGTCTTATCCCAGTTTATTCAATTCTTCTTTAACAAAACTTGCTAATTCTTTTACATAATCGGCACTGAAATCAAATTTAATTCCTGCTGTTTCATAAATCTCATTCATTGGTTTGGTATAACCCAATGCTAGTGCGGCTAAATATTGTTCTAAAGCTTTTTCTGGATTCTCCTTATAGTTTTTCCAAACTGCAATGGCACCTAATTGAGCAATGGCATATTCGATATAGTAAAAGGGAACTTCAAATAGGTGCAATTGTTTTTGCCATAGGTTTCCAAACTGTTGTTCAAAATCTGTCCAGTCTGCAAAGCCTGCACCAAAGCGGGTATAAATTTGTTTAAATGCAATTTCTCTATCAGCAGCGTTATGGTTTGGATTGGTATAAATCCAATGCTGAAATTGGTCTATTACTGCAACCCATGGTAAGGTTTTTAAAACATCAGCCAATTGCTCTTTTTTAGCACGAATTAAATCTTCCTCATTATCGAAATAAACATCCCAATTATCCATTGAGATTAATTCCATACTCATTGATGCCAATTCTGCAACCTCAGATGGACAATGTTTAAAATCGTTTAACTCTAGGTTTGCAGTTAGAAAAGTATGTATCGCATGGCCACCCTCGTGTACCATCGTTGTTAAATCTCTTAACGAATTAGCCGAGTTCATGAAGATAAAAGGGGCACCAGTTTCTGCTAATGGATAGTTGTAACCACCTGGAGCTTTGCCCATTCTACTTTCTACATCAAATAGGCCATTAGCCTTCATAATGGTTAGTTTTTCACCCAAAGATGGGTTAATGGCAGCAAAACAACTAATGCTTTTATCTATCAGTTCTTGTCCGTTATTAAAAGGCTTTAGCATTGGTTTGCCAGTAGTGCTCACCTCCATGTCCCAAGGTCTCAGTGCTGTTAAGCCTAAAGCATTTTGTCTTTTTTCTGCCTGTTCTTTTAAAACGGGAACAACTTCTTTTTCTATCGCTACTGCGAAATCATAACAATCTTTAACATCGTAATCAAAACGACCTAAAGCTTGGAACATGTAATCGCGGTAATTTTCAAAACCTGCATTTAAAGCAACTTTAAGGCGCATGGCGATTAGTTCGTCAAACAAGATGTTTAAATCATCTTTGTCTGCTAATCGGCGTTGCTGAATGGTTTCCCAAGCATTTTGCCTAACATCGCGGTCTGTATCTTTTAAAAAGTTGGCAGCTTGTTCTAGGGTATATTCTTGGTCATTGATTTTTACACTCATTGCCCCAGTAATACCTTGATACCTTTGTTGCGCAACTTGTAAAAGCGTAAATAATTCAACGTTCTCTTCGCGATATAACTCTAAAGATTTTTTAATGGCACGCAGGTAAACAAAATATTTATCGTGGTCTAAATCGTTAATAAATGGGCTATCATTTAATTTTTTATTTAGCTCATTAGCCACAGGCGAAATTTTTGGCTCAATCTCAGTAGCGAAATATTGAAAATCCCTAACCAAGTTTTCGTTTGCAGTGTCACAACTCATTTTAATGTATCGCCAAGCAAAATCTTCTTCTAAAGCTGCTTCTAATTCACTTTTATCCTTTAACCACTGCTCCAATTCATCAACGGTGTTGATTTCTCTTTTCAATAATTCATCTAAAATAGGAGATAGGTTTTTCCATTCCATTTTTAAATCTTGAGGAATATAAGTTCTGGTTTTTTTGTTTATGATTAGATTATCCATTGTTGATTAGTTAATTTGTGAATTAGCTAATTAGCTAATTATCACATTTTCAAATTATTTATTTCTTATGTAAGCATCAATTAAAAAGCAAATGGCAAAAATAACTGATGCATAGCCATTGGTGGTTGCAAAAGCTCTATCTACTTTGCTAATGTCTGTCGGTTTTACCAACAAGTGCTGATAGATTAACATGGCACAGAAAAATGCTATTCCGATATAATATACCCAGCTAAATTCTGCAAAAAACAAAGGCATAATTACGCATAAGGCCGAAAATATATGCAGCACAACAGATAATCGCAATGCGTTTTTAATGCCTAAAGCCGCAGGAATAGAATGTAATTTTTCTGCTCTATCAAAGCTTTCATCCTGTAAAGCATAAATAATATCGAAACCACTTACCCAAAATAGAACGGCAAAAGAGTAAAATAATGGCACAATGTTAAAAGCTCCTGTTACCGCAATATATGCTCCAATTGGTGCTAATGCTAAACCTAAACCTAAAACCAAGTGACATAAGGCTGTAAAACGTTTGGTATAACTATAAAAAAGTACCACAAATAGGGCAATAGGCGATAGATATAAACACAAGGTATTGATAAAAGCTGTTGCAATTACAAACAACACACAGTTTACAATCACAAAGGTTAAAGCTTCATTGGCAGAAATTTTTCCTGCCGGGATATCACGTGTTACCGTACGTGGATTTTTGGCGTCGATATTTCTATCTAAATAACGATTAAATGCCATTGCTGCATTTCTTGCAAAAACCATACATAAAATTACCAATGCCAATAAATACCAATTAAATGGATTTGGAGTAGTGGTAACGCCTAAAAAAAAGCCAATTAAGGCAAAAGGCATGGCAAATATGGAGTGTGCAAATAATACGAGTGAAAAATATTTCTTCATTACTAGATGTGAGTATTGAGATACGAGATATGGTTAAATCACTTCTTTTGTTAACTGATAGCTGACAACTGATTACTCCGTGTTACTAGCCGAATAAAACTGAGGGTCTACTTCTGGTTTAACAAAGTCTTCATTTACTTCCTGCACAAATTGTAAAAGTTTATCTCTTCCTTGGCCTTTTTCTGCCGAAGTAACAAAAAATGGAGGTACTTCTTCAAACCAACCTAATAAGGTTTTATTAAACTTGGCTACATTTTGGTCTGTTTTTGGGGCAGATTGTTTATCGGCTTTTGTATAAACCAATGCAAAAGGAATTTGGCATTCGCCTAACCAAGAACAAAATTCTAAATCAATTTTTTGTGGTTCTAAACGGCTATCAATTAGTACAAAAACACATTGAAGGTTTTCTCTTTTTGTTAAGTAGTTTCTAATGAATTTTTCCCATTTCTCTCTACTGCTTTTAGAAACTTTGGCATATCCATATCCAGGTAAATCTACAATGTACCACTTTTCGTTTATCAGAAAGTGATTAATTAGCTGTGTTTTTCCTGGTCTTTGTGATGTTTTTGCTAAACCTTGTACATTTACCAACATGTTAATAAGTGACGATTTACCAACGTTAGAGCGCCCAATAAATGCATATTCTGGCAATTCTGGCAATGGCAAAGCAGAAACTTTAGTGTTGCTAACAACAAATGTGGCAGATTTTATAATCATACAGCAAAGGTAAGAATAAGTTTGGAGTTGAGAGTTTACAGTAAAATCATTATAAACACATATTCCATCTTACATTTCACATCTTACATTGATTATGTATCTTTACCCCCAACAATATGAATAAAGAAGTTACTCCCTACGCCGGAACAGAAACAAAAAAAGAACAGGTTGCTACCATGTTTAATAACATTTCTGGCACCTATGATTTTCTAAATCACTTTTTATCATTAGGTATCGATATCATTTGGCGTCGCAAGGCGATAAGAGAACTATCTGCCATACAACCTAGAATTATTTTAGACGTAGCGACAGGAACTGGTGATTTTGCTTTCGAATCAATTGATATCCTTCATCCTGATAAGGTAATTGGTGTAGACATTTCTGAAGGAATGCTAGAGGTAGCTAAAAAGAAAATCAAGGATCGTAACCTTGGACATGTTTTTTCTGTTCAATTGGGCGATTCTGAAGGTCTGCATTTCGAAGACAATACTTTTGATGCCATAACGGTTGCTTTTGGTGTGAGGAATTATGAAAATCTAGAAAAAGGATTAGCTGATATGCTTCGAGTATTAAAACCAGAAGGAAAGATTGTTATCCTTGAGTTTTCTAAGCCCAGACACTTTCCTGTAAAACAAGGCTATCATATTTATTTTAAATACGTAACTCCATTTTTTGGAAAACTATTTTCGAAGGATAAAAGGGCTTATACTTATTTGCCAGAGTCTGTTGCAGCATTTCCAGATGGAGAAGAGTTTGTTGCCTTAATGGAAAAAGTTGGGTATAAAAATACCAAACATAGACCTTTAACGTTTGGCATTAGTGCGATATACACAGGTATTAAATGAGAAAAAAGTTAACACTCTTACTAATTATTACCTTATTCTCCTTTTCTATAGCTAAATCTCAAAATTGGGGTGGTGGTATAGATGGAGAAAGATTTAATTGGGGTTTTAGTTTTCAATACATTTCATCTGAATTAAAAATCACTAAAAATAGTAATTGGCGCCAACCTTATTATGATCAAGATTTAGGGGCTTACGTTACCGATACCCTAAGTTCTATCAGCTCTCCAACATCTGTTGGATTTGGAATTGGATTTGTAGTTAATTCTAGCATCCATAAAAATGTTGATGTTCGTTTTACCCCCACTTTGGTTTTTAATGATCGCCTAGTTAATTACACTTATGTAGTGCCTGGGACATTTAATGCGAGCAATCCAGTGGTTCAAAAGAAAATTCAGGCAACAATGGTAGATTTTCCGGTGGGATTAAAACTAAAATCTGACCGATTGATGAATGTGAGAGCTTACATGCTGGGAGGTTTAAAATACTCTATCGATTTGGCATCAAGTAAAAAGACCAATGATGTAAATGCCGCACCAATAGATAAATTGTTAAAAAACAAAAAGAGTTTCCTTTCTTATGAGGCAGGTTTAGGATTTGATATTTATTTCGAATGGTTTAAAATGTCTCCAGAAGTAAAGGTTTCTTACTCATTTAAAGACATTTTAAAGCATGAGCCTCAGCCTTATGCTAATCCAATTGATAAGGCAAAGCTTAGACATTTTACTTTCAGTTTATTTTTCGAGTAAGCTGAACATTCAAATTTTTATACCTTTGCTAATCAAATCATAATTAAACTTATGGCTAAAATCGCATTAATTACTGGTGCAAGTTCGGGTATTGGTGAAGCTTGTGCACATCTTTTTGCTCAACAAGGTTATCATCTGATCCTATTGGGAAGAAGAGAAAACTTGCTCGAGAAAATAGCTCATCACTTAACGGCTAAATATGCAATTGAGGTAAAGAAAATTCAAGCAGATGTTAGGGATAAAGAAAACATCAACTATGTTTTAGAAACATTGCCAGCTGCTTGGAAAAATGTTGATGTATTGATCAATAATGCAGGTTTAAGCCAGGGTTTAGATCCAATAGACAAAGGAGATACAGATGATTGGGATGTAATGATCGATACAAACATTAAAGGTCTATTGTACGTTTCTAAAGTGGTTACTAATTGGATGATTGCACAAAAGAAAGGTCACATTATTAACATTGGTTCTATTGCAGGAAAAGAGGTGTATGCCAATGGAAATGTTTATTGCGCTACTAAACATGCTGTTGATGCATTAAATAAAGCAATGCGCATAGATCTTTTACCTCACGGCATAAAGGTTACAGGCATACATCCAGGTGCAGTAGAAACTGAATTTTCTATAGTGCGTTTTAAAGGTGATGAAGGTAGGGCCAAAAAAGTTTATGAGGGTTTTGAACCTTTAATTGCACAAGATATTGCAGAAGCGATTTGGTTTGTGGTAAGTAGACCAGCCCATGTAAACATAAACGATATGCTAATTATGCCAACTGCACAAGCAAATGGTAATTTATTAAAAAGAGATTAAAAAAGAGTTAAAGGTTATGGGTTACAGGTTTAAGGTCTGGATGCATAACTGAAACAAAAAAAATATAAATGTGGAAATAGTTTTGAATTCAAGCTCACAACTCATGACACGCAACCTGTAACTAGATATGATATCAACTACTATAGATCAAGAAATAAAACAAGCAATGTTAGCTAAGGATCAAGCTAAATTGAGAGGTTTAAGAGCAATTAAAGCTGCTTTTTTATTGGCAAAAACTGAAAAGGGCCATGCTGAAGAATTAACTGAAGATGGAGAAATTAAAATTCTTCAGAAATTGGTAAAACAGAGAAAAGAATCTGCTGCCATTTATAAAGAGCAGGGGCGTGAAGATTTATTTACTGTGGAGCAAGAAGAAATAGATGTAATTAGTCAGTTTTTGCCTCAACAGTTAGATAGAGCCGATATTGAAAAAATTGTTTCTAGAATAATTTCAGAAACCGGTGCTACTTCAGTAAAAGAAATGGGTAAAATAATGGGTCTTGCAAATAAAGAATTAGCAGGCAAGGCTGATGGAAAACTGATTGGAGAAATTGTGAAAACGCAATTGGGATAACCAAATTGTTGCTTGTATTTGAAATATTTCTAAAAAATATTCATATTAATTAGCATTATTTAATTTTACTCTATTAACTTAGTAGCACATACCACACAGCATAATACTATATATGAAATACGAAGTAGTTGAAGAAGAGGGGTTTAAATACATAGAGGCAGGTACAGGAGAAACGCTGGTATTACTTCATGGCCTAATGGGCGAACTGAGTAATTGGGAGCCAGCTTTAGATCATTTTAAAGAGAATTACCGTGTATTGGTTCCTATTTTACCAATTTATGATTTGCCTTTGCTTACTTTGGGCGTTAAGAGCTTATCTAAGTATGTACACCGTTTTTTGAAATTTAAGAAATTAAGTCAGGTTGTATTAATAGGTAATTCTTTGGGTGGTCATGTTGGTTTAGTTTTTACAGCAGCACATCAAGAATTTGTTAAAGCTTTGGTTTTAACTGGTAGTTCTGGCTTATATGAAAATGCTTTTGGTGGTTCGTTTCCACGTAGAGAAAGTTATGATTATGTAAGAGAGAAGGTAGAATTTACATTTTATGATCCAGCAACTGCTACAAAAGAGTTGGTAGATGAGGTTTTCAAATCTGTAAACGACCGCTCTAGGGTAATTAGGATATTGGCTTTAGCAAAATCTGCCATTCGTCATAACATGTCAAAAGAATTATCAAGGATTACTATTCCTGTTTCTTTAATCTGGGGTAAACAAGATAAAATTACACCACCAGAAGTGGCTGTTGAGTTTCACGAATTATTACCAAATTCAGAATTGAATTGGGTTGATGAGTGTGGGCACGCACCTATGATGGAAAGGCCAGCGGTTTTCAATGAATTTTTGGATAAATTTTTAAACAGGGTTTTATTAAAATAAATGATAGCTGTAGAACTCATATCAAACATAATTCCGCCACTAAAAACTTCTGACACCGTTCAGAAGGCTTTAGAGAGGATGAGTGAGTTTAAACTTTACCATTTACCTATAGTTAACGAGAGCCAGTTTTTAGGCTTGGTTTCTGAAGACGAATTGATAGAAGTACGTGACCAGGAAACACCAATTGGAACTTTATCTTTATCCATTATTAATCCTTTTGTTTTTGAAGAGTCGCATATTTATGATGTGATAAGGTTGTTTAACCAGCTTCAACTCTCATTAGTTCCTGTTTTAGATTCGAATAAAAACTACATTGGTGTTGTTTCAATCAATAATCTTTTAGCATATACAGCCAATACCTATGCGGTTAAAGAACCAGGTGGAATAGTGGTGTTATCGATTAGCAATAGAAATAATTCATTGGCTCACATGGCACAAATTGTTGAGGCAGATAATGCGCAAATACTTTCATCTTACGTGAGCACCTTTCCAGATTCTACAAGATTAGAAGTTACCTTAAAAATAAACAAAACAGAATTGTCTGGTATTATAGCTTCTTTTGAAAGATATGATTACGAAGTAAAAGCTGTTTTTAACAATACGCAAAACGATGATGGTTCTACTGATAGATTTAATTCTTTCATGAACTATTTAAACGTATAACATCTGAATGAGAATAGCAATTTACGGTAGAGATTTTAACGATAGTGTTTTACCTTTTGTACAAGAAGTATTTGATGCCTTAGCTGCTCATCAAATTGAAATTTCAGTCTACCTCAAATTTTACAACTTTATAAAAAATAAAGTTGTTCTGCCCGAAAACATCATCACATTTTCTAGCCATAAGGAACTGGTTAACCAAACTGAAGTGTTGTTAAGTTTAGGTGGCGATGGAACTTTATTAGATACGCTGTCACTTGTTAGAGATTCCCAAATTCCAGTTATTGGAATAAATTTTGGACGTTTAGGTTTCTTAGCAAGCATTAATAAAAACGAAATTAAAAATGCCATTGCTGCATTGGTAAAAGGCGAGTATTCATTAGATAAACGAAGTATTTTAAATCTCGAATCTCAAAATGATTTATTTACTGATGAGAATTTCGCATTAAATGACATCACCATACATAGAAGGGATAACTCTGCCATGATGATTATTCATGCATATATGAATGGTGAGTTTGTAAATTCTTACTGGGCAGATGGATTAATCATTGCAACACCAACAGGTTCCACTGCTTATTCATTAAGTTGCGGTGGGCCAATTATTTTACCAAGCGCCCAAAATTTTGTAATTACTCCTATTGCACCCCATAATTTAAATGTAAGACCCATCATCGTTCCTGATAATGTAGAGTTAACTTTTGAGATAGAAGCTAGAAGTACTAAATTTTTGCTCTCATGCGACTCAAGAACCGAAACAGTAGATAGGTCTGTTAAAATAACTATCAATAAAGCCAAATTTAATGTGAATCTGGTTCGTTTAAACAATGAAAGTTATTTAACTACGTTAAGGAATAAATTACTTTGGGGTATAGATACTCGTAATTATTAAGATGGGGAAAATAAAAGTTGCCTTCCTATTTCTTTTTTCTTTTTTCTCTGGTTATTCTGTTTCAGCCCAACAAGTTGAGGTTGGAATTAACGCCGGTGGAGCCTCATATTTAGGCGATTTAAATCAATACAATCCAGTTAAAATTAGTGGGATATCTGCAGGTGTGTTCGCCAAGCTAAACTTTGATCCGCATTTTGGATTAGGCTTACATTATAACTATGGTAAGATAAAGGCAACAGATTCACATGCTAGCAATGCGCAATTTAGAGATAGGAACCTAAGCTTTTATACTCCTCTAAATGAAGTGAGCTTATTGTTTGACTTTAATTTGTTTGATTTATATTCTTACGGACCAAAAAGAAGATTTACACCATACATATTTGCTGGAATTGGAGCTGTACTATTTCAACCAAAGACAGAATTTAAGGATGAGGAATATTTATTAAGGTTATACAATACAGAGGGACAAAGTAAATCTTATAAAAACTATACCATTACAATTCCTTATGGCGTAGGTGCTAGATATAAACTTAAAAATAATTGGACTATTTTTTCTCAGATAGGCTATAGGTCGCCGTTAACAGATTATATAGATGATGTTAGTGGTGTTTATCCAAAAGCTAATGCATGGACAGGTACAAGTACCGCTAATCCAACTATAAGCAAGGCCTTGTCTGACAGGTCTGGAGAGCAAACAGGAGTATATTTAGGCGATCCTGGAACTCAAAGAGGCGATTTTAGAAAAAGAGATAATTACATGTTTGTAGGTATTGGTATATCTTATACCTTTGTGAGCCAAAAATGTTTTACTTTTTAGGGCAACGAATACTTACAAATGAGTTTTAAAGAACAAATAGATATTAATAAATTACCAGAGCACATTGCTATTATCATGGATGGTAATGGACGTTGGGCAAAAAATCAAGGTAAATTTAGAATGTTTGGTCACGAGAGTGGCGTATTGTCTGTAAAGGATATTGTTGAAGGCTGCGTAGACATAGGTGTCAAATACCTAACTGTTTATGCTTTTTCTACTGAAAATTGGAACAGACCAATCGAAGAGGTAAATGCTTTAATGGAGCTTTTAATTTCTACCATTAACGAACAAGCGGAAACTTTAAACAAAAACAATGTAAGGTTAAATGCCATAGGTGATATTAAATCCTTACCTCAAAAGTGTATTGATGATTTAGCTAATGTGATGGAAGTTACTAGCAAAAACAATAGATGCACTTTAACCTTAGCATTAAGTTATAGTGCTAAATGGGAAATATTAGAAGCAGCAAAAAAACTAGCTCAACAAGTAAAAGATGAAAATATTACTGTTGATCAAATTACAGAAGAGGTTTTTGCAGCTCAATTAACTACAAAAAACATTCCTGATCCTGAGTTAATGATACGCACTAGTGGAGAGCACAGGGTGAGTAACTTCTTGCTTTGGCAGATGGCCTATACCGAATTATATTTCACCGAAACCTTATGGCCAGACTTTAGAAGAGAAGATCTTTTTGAGGCTATTGTAGATTACCAAAAACGCGAACGTCGCTTCGGAAAAATTAGTGAACAACTTAACTAATTTTACTTTTAACACTTTTTAACATGTGTTTAAATTAACTTAGCAACGTTTTTTAGATTGTAAATGAAAAGAATATACCAACTCATATTTTTGCTTTTGATTGGCTCGCCAGCAATTGCTCAGATCCGTAACCAGCCAGCACAAGCAACGCCAACTTTAAAAGTAAAAGGCCTAAACATAGATTACTTTAGTCCTAAAGAATATGTGATTGGCGGTACTACTTTAACTGGTGCGCAATACCTAGATAAAGAGGTTATCATTAAGATATCTAAATTAATCCCAGGAGAAAGAATAATCCTTCCTGGAGAAGCTACTTCAAATGCAATTAAAAACTTATGGGCACAAGGCCTGTTCGATGATGTTCAATTATTCGTTACTAAAATAAATTTAGATACTGTTTATTTTGATATTGAAGTTGTAGAACGCCCACGCTTAAGTTCCTTTGAATTTATAGGCATCAGCAAATCTCAAAAGACAGACATTGGTGAGAAACTAGCTGATAAAGCTGGTAAAACAATCATAAACGATAACCTTTACAATACTACAAGGTCTATTATCAATAAATATTTATTAGATAAGGGTTATTTCTACACTACAATTGACTTTAAATCTAAACCAGATCCAAATCAGGAAAATAGTGTGGTTTTACAGGTTATAATAGATAAAGGCAAACGTGTAAAAGTTCACGAAATTAAATTTACAGGTAATAAAGACTTTAAATCTGCCAAGCTAAGAAAGTACCTTAAGAAAACTAAACAACAAGCTTTTTATAAAGTATTTGGTAGCGGTAAGTTTAACAAAGAAAAATACGAAGAAGATAAGCTGAAGCTTGTAGCTAAAATGCAAGAGAAAGGTTATAGAGATGCAGCTATTTTAAAAGATAGTATCTATAAATACAATAATAAATCTGTTGGTATTAAATTAGCTATCTACGAAGGTCCGAAATATTATTTCGGAGACATTACATGGATTGGTAATGCAAAGTATACAACAGAATATTTAGAAAAGGTTTTCGGTATTGAAAAAGGTGAAATATTTAGTGAAGAGAAATTAGAGAAAAAATTACGTGGCAGTGCCAATGGTGATGATGTTTCTAGTGTTTACCTAAATGATGGATATTTAACCTTTAACATTGATCCGGTACAAACAAAAATACATAGCGATACCGTAGATATTGAAATGCGTATCTATGAAGGTCCACAATATACCAATAACAAAATCTCTGTTGAAGGAAATACAATCACTAACGATAGGGTAGTTTTAAGAGAGATTCGTACAAAACCCGGAGAGAAATTCTCTAAAGCAGCGTTAGTGCGTACTGTTCGTGAAATTGGTGCACTAGGTAATTTTGATGAATCTAAAACTAATCCAGTACCTAAGCCAAATGCCGATGGAACTGTAGACATTGTTTATCACGTAGAAGAAAAACCTTCAGATCAGATTGAACTTTCTGGTGGTTTTGGTGGTGGTCGTGTAATTGGTACCTTAGGTTTAACCTTTAATAACTTCTCTTTAAGGAATATATTTAATGGAGAGGCTTATAAACCACTTCCAAAAGGAGACGGACAAAAATTAAGTTTACGTGGACAAACTAATGGTAAATATTACCAATCATATAGTTTCTCCTTCTCTGAGCCTTGGTTTGGAGGTAAAAAGCCAGTTAGTTTTGGATTAAGTGCATTTACTTCATTGCAATCTAACGGTTTATCAGAAGGTGAAACCTCTTTCCAGAAAATACGATTAAACGGTGTTTCTATTAGCTTAGGTAGAAAATTAAAATGGCCAGATAACTGGTTCTCTTTGGTACACTCGGTTAACTTAAATCAGTATATCTTAAATAACTACCCTGGGTATTTATTTAGCACAGGAACATCATACAATTTAAACTTAACTCAAGAAATAGCTCGTGATTCAAGAGATGGAAGTCAGATCTTCCCAACAGGTGGATCTTATATCAAATTTACAATTCAAGCTACACCTCCTTATTCGCTATTAAATAAAGTAAATTACAAGACTGCTTCAGATAAAGAACGTTACAAATTTACTGAATACCATAAATGGAAATTTGAGGCTCAGTTTTTTGAAACTGTTGTTGGTAAATTGGTATTTAAAGGTCAAGCTCAATTTGGTTTCTTAGGTCAATATAATAGTGCTGTTGGTCAATCTGCATTTGAGCGTTTCAAATTAGGTGGTGATGGTATGCAGGGTTTCGATTTCTTGCAAGGGTCTGAGTTAATCGCTATGCGTGGTTATTCAAATAACTCTGTTGTGCCAGTTGGTGCGAATGTAAATATTGCACAAAGTTCAGGTAGCCCGATATTTAATAAATATGTAATGGAATTAAGATATCCTGTAATTGCATCTCAACAAGCTACGGCATTTTTAACAGCTTTTGCAGAAGGTGGTAACACTTGGAATAAGTTTAGCGATTTTAATCCGTTTAATATTAGACGTTCAGTTGGTATTGGCGCGAAAATATTCTTGCCAATATTTGGATTGTTGGGAATTGACTACGGTTATGGCTTTGATAAAATACCTGGTATTCCAGATGCAAATAAAGGACAATTCCACTTTAGTATAGCTCAACAACTAGGAGGGTTTAATTAAGTTTAAAACCTTTTATATATTTGGAAAAAACACACCAATGAAACCATCATGAGCAAACACTCATAAACAAAAACGAATATGCTCATGATAGCTTCATTACCGCTGAAAAACAAAATATAACCTAATGAAAAAATATATATTAGCTAGCTTTTTGCTCCTAATCGGATTAGCAGCATCAGCACAAAGATTTGCTTACGTAGATACAGAATATATACTTAAGCATTTGCCTGACTACAAATCGGCATTGAATCAATTAGATGGTTTATCTCAACAGTATCAAAAACAAGTTGATGATAGCTTTAACGAAATTGATAAGATGTACAAAGCCTATCAGGCAGATCAGGTATTGTTAACAGACGATATGCGTAAGCGTAGAGAAAACGATATCATAGAAAAAGAGAAAAAAGCAAAGGAATTACAACGTCAAAAATTTGGCCCAGAAGGAGAACTTTTCCAAACCAGAACCAAGCTTTTAAAGCCTATACAAGAAAAGGTAGCAACGGTAATTAGCGAAACTGCAAAAAACAAAACTTTAGATTTTGTTTTTGATAAAAGCAGCGAAACTACCATGATGATTTATGCTAGTAGCAATTATGACATTAGTAATGACGTTATTATAAGATTGGGCTACAAACCTGGCACAATAGTAAAATAGAAAACAAAACACACAATAGATTTAAAAACAATTATTAAGTAAAATAAAAAAATGAGAAAGTTAATTAACGTATTTTTTGTAGCAGCAGGATTATTGCTTACTGCAAACGTTGCAAGTGCCCAACAGAAACTTGGTCATATCAATTCTGAAGAAATTTATGCTACATTTCCAGAAGCGCTAACAGCACAAAACGCACTTCAAACATTTGCGAAAGGTAAACAAGCGGAGATTGATAAGATGATTGCAGAATATCAATTAAAGGCTAAAGCAGCTCAAGAAAAAGAGCAAAAAGGACAAAAATTGCAAAATGAAATGAGTGAAGCAAATAAAGAAGCGACACTTAAAGAGTTAAATGTCATATCTAAAGAATTGCAAGATGCGGGTGTTGAACTTCAAACTATACAGAAAAAAGTTGAAGATGCGCGTACAAAAGCTAGCACCGATGTTCAAACTAAACAAGTAGAATTATTTACTCCAGTTAATACAAAAGTGGCTACAGGAATGAGTGCTGTTGCTAAAGAAAAAGGTTTGGCTTATGTTTTTGACATTGCAAATGGGCAAGGTGCTAATAACCTAGTTTATTTTGATGGTGGCGAAGATATTACTGCTGCAGTTAAAACTAAATTAGGTATTGCTGCTACTGCTGCTCCAGTAACAAAAGCTCCTGCTACTACACCAGTTAAAAAGAACTAATTAAGATATAAAATTATTTATCTTAGCGGAATAAGGTTTCAATGCCTTATTCCGCTTTTTTTATGAATAAATTTCCGATAGGTATTTTCGATTCTGGTTTTGGTGGCCTAACTGTATTTAAATCAATAGCAGAAAAGCTACCTCAATATGATTATATCTATCTAGGTGATAATGCCCGATCTCCTTATGGTGATCATTCTTTTGAAACCGTATATCAATACACGTTGGAGTGTGTGGAATGGCTTTTTGCTCAGGGGTGTACTTTGGTTATTTTAGCTTGCAACACTGCGTCAGCAAAAGCATTAAGAAACATTCAGCAACTTGATCTTCCAAAAAAATACCCAAATAATAGGGTGCTTGGTGTAATTAGGCCAACAGCAGAAGTGATTGGAAATTATTCTACAACCAAAAATGTTGGAGTGCTAGGTACAAGAGGTACGGTAAATTCAAATTCCTATGCCATAGAAATTGAGCATTTCTTTCCAGACATAAAAGTTCATCAGCAAGCTTGCCCAATGTGGGTACCCATTATCGAAAATGGCGAACATTTAAGTGCTGGGGCCGATTTTTTTGTAGATGAATACATCCAACAGTTGTTGCAAAAATCTAATGAAATAGATTGTGTTTTATTAGCTTGTACACATTATCCATTACTAGTTCCTAAAATCAAGAAACACTTGCCCGGCAATGTTAAAATTGTAGCACAGGGTGATATTGTTGCAAATAGCTTAGTGGATTATTTAAAAAGACATACCGAGCTAGAAACTAAGCTTGCAAAAAATGCACAAAGAACTTTTTACACATCTGGTGATGTTAAGGTTTTTAATGAACGGGCATCTATGTTTCTTGGTGAAAAAATAGCTGCCCAAAAGATGAATAAAAGCTAATTCTGTAGCTTTTGAAAATTAACATTTAAATTACTTAAATGTGGGAAAACGATTCATTTCTTGTTAGGTTTTGAAATTTTAAAGCGGTAAATTTGCGGCTCAATCATCAATCCATGAGCGATCAGATCAAACACGAGTGCGGAATAGCTTTTATCCGTCTGTTAAAACCTCTCTCATTTTACCAAGAAAAATACGGTACTGCACTTTACGGCCTCAACAAATTATACTTGTTGATGGAAAAACAGCATAATCGTGGTCAAGACGGAGCAGGTATTGCAACCATTAAATTAGACATGAAACCAGGTAGCCGCTACATTAGTCGTTACCGTTCAATGGCACAGAATGCAGTTGCAGATATTTTTGGTTATGTACAAGGGAAATTTGTAGATATCCAGAATGAAACACCTGAGTTGATGAAAGACACAGAGTTTCTTAAACAAAATGTAAGTTTCATTGGAGAGGTTTTACTTGGCCATTTAAGATATGGTACGCATGGTAAAAATAGCATAGAAAACTGCCACCCATTCTTACGTCAAAACAACTGGATGACAAGGAACTTAGTTATTGCAGGTAATTTTAACATGACTAATGTTGATGAATTATTAGAGCAATTATATGAGTTGGGCCAACATCCAAAAGAAAAAGCAGATACAGTTACTGTGCTCGAAAAAATTGGACACTTTTTAGATGACGAAAATCAAGAGTTATTTGATGAGTACAAAAAAGAAGGCCTAAGCAATGTTGAAATCACTCACAAAATATCTGAAAAATTAAATATTGCCAATATCCTACGTCGCTCTGCGAAAGATTGGGATGGCGGTTATACTATTTCTGGTATCGTAGGTAATGGTGATGCATTTGTACTTCGTGACCCTTCGGGTATCCGCCCTGCATTTTATTATGCAGATGATGAAATTGTTGTTGCCGCATCTGAAAGACCAGCTATACAGACCGCATTTAACGTTCAGATTAAGCAGGTTAAAGAAATTGAACCCGGACACGCTTTAATTGTTAAAAAAGACGGAACAGTAACACAAGAGATGTATCGCGAACCGGCAGAAAAGAGAGCTTGCTCATTTGAGCGCATCTATTTCTCTAGGGGTAGCGATGCTGATATTTATAAAGAGCGTAAAAAATTAGGTCATTTGTTAATTCCCCAAGTTTTAGGAGCGGTTAAAAAAGATTTAAAAAATACAGTTTTCTCATTTATTCCTAATACCGCCGAAGTTTCATTTTATGGGATGGTAGAAGGTTTACATGAGCATGTTCGTGAAGTTCAAAAAGATACTTTGTTAAATCGTAAAGAACAACTTAACGATGAGCAACTTAACGAGTTGTTGTCTATGACGCCAAGAGTAGAAAAATTGGCCATCAAAGATGTGAAGCTCCGTACCTTTATTACACAAGATGCGGATAGAGGTGAGATGGTTGCCCATGTTTATGATACTACTTACGGCGTTATTAAAAACCATACCGATACTTTGGTAGCGGTTGATGATTCGATTGTTCGTGGTACTACCTTAAAACAAAGTATCATTAAAATCATTGATAGGTTACATCCTAAAAAAATTATTATTGTTTCTTCTGCGCCTCAAATCCGTTACCCAGATTGTTATGGTATAGACATGTCTAAAATGGGACAGTTTGTAGCATTTGATGCCGCTATCCAATTGTTAAAAGAAAGAGGGATGGAGCACATCATCGAAGAAGTTTATCAGAAATGTAAAGCATCTTTATTGTTGCCTAAAGAACAAATTGTTAATTACGTAAAAGATATTTACAGGCCTTTTAAACAACAAGAAATTTCTGATAAAATAGCGCAAATCATTACGCCAAAAGGTACCGTGGCAGAAGTAGAAGTGATTTATCAAACTTTAGATAATTTACATATAGCTTGCCCTAATCATACTGGCGATTGGTATTTCTCAGGAAATTATCCTACTCCAGGAGGAAATAAAGTAGTAAACAAAGCTTTTGTGAATTGGAAAGAGGGAAATAACCAAAGAGCGTATTAAAGCTGATCTGTCATTCCGAGCTTGCGAGGAATCTATTAATAAAAATAATATAAGGGTAAAAACGAAAGTTTTTGCCCTTTTTGTTATTCAACACTGTCCTAAGGGAACTCCTCTAGGGCTTTCAGCTTTCAAGCTAATCTCAAAACATTGCAATCATCTATTTGTTGTATCTATTAAATACAATGATTATGAAAAAGTTTTTTTTAGGATTAATGGTTTGCTTGGCACTTGGCTGCTCAGATGCTAAACAAGATAAAGTTGAAGATGCGATAGCTAAAACGAGTGACAGTTTAAACTCAAAATTAAATAAGCTTAATGATACCCTCAATAAGGTTAAAGATAATGTTGCTAAGAGAATTCCAAAAGTTGAGGTTAATATTAAAAGAACAATTCCAATTTCATTACAATGGATTGGCTTTCAAAATCAAGGGAAGGCAGAAGTAGTTAAACAAAGTGATGGCTCATTTACAATCAGTGGCGAACAAACAAATAGCAGTAATGAATTCTTGAAAATCAATGGTAAAATAAAAAGGGTAAGTGATACCCAAATCTCTTTTATGGGGACCATTATTACTTACGTGAAAATCAATAATAAAGGTGTTCCTTGCGAAAAAACTGGGGATCAACTATTCTTGAAAACTGGAGATAGGAAATATTATAGACTTCAGCAAATGGAAAACTGTAGTGGTGGCAAGGTTTTAGATTATGTAGATTTATATGATCTTGATGGTGTTTTATAAATATACCTAATAATACTGATGATAGGTTTTGTAAATTAACCAGCTAGCGAAAAGGATAATAATTACCCCTGCCACTTTATTAAGCTTGCTTAATGTATCTTCTTTAATCCGATGTCTTAGCTTGCTAGAATAATAGCTTTTAAAGCCATCAATAGTTAACTGAGTTGCCATTGCTATAAAAAAGCAGAATAGCTTCTCATCAAGTTTATCAAGTTTTACGGATATAATTCCACTCACAATAATCCAAAACATTAAAGTAGATGGCGTTAAAATGCACATCAAAAATCCTTTAAGCAGATATCCTCTTTTGTTTATTTTGCTAAGTGGATCTGTATCATAATTGATAGAAACTCTTGAAAGGAGATAGTAGATACCAACAGCGAATAAAAAGATACCTCCAATTATGCCCACATATTTATCAAAGCTGTCTTGATATTTTAAGAATTGGCTACCAAAAAGCACAAGTCCAATTAGCACAATATCACTAATAATTACACCAATTGCTAAAGAAAAACCAGCTTTAAATCCACGTTCAATACTGGTCTTAATCATCGCAAAAAAAACGGGACCAGTTAAGAATGAGGAAATTAGCCCGGCACCCATACCCAATAAAATAGCTTCAAACATTAGCCTCTCCTATATTTTATGCTAATATGCAATTTTTAAAGCTAAAATCTATCCATTTTTTTCAATTGTTGTAGCAATATTTTGCTCAAAATATTGCCAATACACGTTATAAAGACGTTTATTAAAAATGCATTTGTGTATTAAATACACTTTAGTAAACAATAAATTTTATTTATGTTTAGCGAACTAAAAACCAAAATTTAAAAAATGAGTTCACAAAATGCCAAAACCAATTGGGCACAATTTATCCCTTTAGCAACTGTTTTCTTCTTTTGGGGCTTCGTAGCCGCAAGTAATGATATTCTTATACCAGTTTTCAAAGAAGCTTTTAAACTTTCTCAATTTGAAAGCCAGTTAGTGTCGTTTGCCTTCTATATCGCCTATACTGTTGGTTCGCTTATTTTAATTGGTATTTCAGCAATCATGAAAACCGATTTAATTAATAAAATTGGCTATAAAAATAGCTTGGCTTTAGGCTTAGGTATTTCGGCCCTAGGAACCTTATTGTTTTATCCAGCAGCAAATAATGGGTCATTTACCCTTATGCTTTCTGGTTTATTTATAGTAGCATTAGGTTTTTCATTGCAGCAAACAGTAGCAAATCCGTTGGCAATTGCCTTGGGGCCTATAAAAACAGGTTCACAACGTTTGACCTTAGCTGGTGGTATCAATAATTTTGGTACAACCATTGGTCCGTTAATTGTGAGCTTTGCCATCTTTGGAACTGCCACCAGTGGCAATACAACACTAGATATACAAAGTGTTAAAATCCCTTATCTAATTTTAGGAGCTGCATTTTTAGTTGTAGCAATATTATTAAAATTCTCATCACTGCCAGATAAGCCAGCATTAATAGAAGCTGACCAGAAAGAGGGTGGAAAAAAAGGTTCAGCCCTAGCTTATCCTCAATTGGTATTGGGAATGATTGCCATCTTTGTTTATGTAGGTGTTGAGGTATCAACTGCTAGTAATCTACCTGAATATATGATAAAAGATTTAGGTTTCTCGACAAAAGATATTGCCCCGTACATTTCATTATATTGGGCAAGTATGATGATTGGCCGCTGGACAGGTGCGGTTGAAGCCTTTACTGATAACATTAGTTTACAAAAAGTATTAAGGTTTATTGCCCCATATTTAGCGTTTGGTGTTTTCTTATTAGTAAACGCAATAGCAAAACATGATTTAGCACCATTTTATGTTTATGCTGTAATCATTCTTGTGTTAATTATTGCAGATATGGCAAGTAAAGGTAATCCTGCTCGTATGTTGCTTATTTTCTCTGGTGTAGGTATTTTGGCTTTACTTGTAGGTATGTTTACAGAAGGGATGGTAAGTGTTTATGCCTTTACAAGTGTTGGGTTATTCTGCAGTACTTTATGGCCATGTATTTTCACGTTGGCAGTAAGTGGATTAGGTAAAAATACCAGTCAGGGTAGTAGCTTCTTAATTATGATGATCTGTGGGGGAGCTTTGATAAGTCCGTTACAAGGTTTGGTTGCGGGGTATATTGGTATACAATATAGTTATGTTGTTGGGGTTTTATGTTTTGCTTATCTGGTTTTTTATGCTTGGAAAGCAAGTAGTATACTAAAAGCACAAGGAATAGATTTCGACCAAAAAATTTCTGGAGGACATTAAACCGAAAGATATTTTATTTAGAGCCCCGATTTATATCGGTGCTCTTTTTTTTGCCTTTAATCAAACGTTTGCGCAGTTTTTAATTTTTAAATGCCTTTTATTTTTTCTTATGTTAGATAAAATTTAAACCTAAACTAAAAAATGGCCAAATCAACAACTCAATCTCAGAATAACTACAAGGCAATTGCTACCATTGGTGCATTATTCTTCATTTTTGGCTTTGTAACCTGGGCAAATAGTACATTAATACCATTCTTAAAAATAGCCTGTAACCTAAAAACAGATTTAGAAGCGTTTTTTGTGACCTTTGCTTCTTATATGGCCTATTTTGTGTTGGCTTTACCATCTTCATGGATACTTAAGAAAGTTGGTTTCAGAAATGGAATTATATTGGGTTTAGTAATTTTAGGCTTAGGTTCATTGATTTTTATACCTGCAGCAGATAGTAAGAGTTATGGTTTATTCTTAACTGGTATATTTATTCAGGGAGCAGCTTTAGCGTTGTTGCAGACAGCATCAAATCCTTATATCAGCATTATTGGTCCAATAGAAAGTGCTGCTAAACGAATTAGTATCATGGGGCTTTGCAATAAGTTTGCAGGTATAATCGTACCGATTATAATGGGTTCAATTTTTTTAAAGAACTCAGAAGCTATCACAAAAAAATTGGCAGATGTTGCAACAACTGCGTCAGAAAAAGATGCATTGTTAACTGAGGTTTTAGGGCGTGTACACACACCTTACATTACCTTGGCTATCGTATTTGTGATATTTGCCATATTTATCCGTTTTTCTAATTTACCGGAGGTTGATGTAGATAAAGAAGAGGTAATTGCAGATGATGCATCGCATACAGCAAAAACAAGTATCTTCCAATTTCCGCACTTATTCTTAGGTGCCTTTTGCATATTTGTTTATGTAGCAGCTGAGGTAATGGCTGGAGATATCATTGGTGTTTATGCCAAAGAGTTTAACCTAAACTTATTTATTACTACTATTAAAATAACCGATTCATTAAGTGTTCCATTGTATTACACTACACTTACTTTAGCCAGTATGTTGGTGGGTTATGTAATAGGAGTTTTTACAATTCCAAAATATATCAGTCAGCAGGCAGCTTTAAAAATATGTGCAATTTTAGGACTAGCATTTACCTTGGGCGCTTTTGCTACACACGGTTATACTTCGGTTATATTTGTGGCCTTATTAGGTTTAGCTAACTCATTAATGTGGCCAGCTATTTTTCCTTTGGGAATTAAGGGCTTGGGTAAATTTACTAAAACAGGTTCAGCAATCATGATTATGGGTATTGCGGGCGGTGCAATCTGGCCTCTTTTATATGGCTATTTAAAAGATGAATTACATGTTAATTTCCAATTATCGTTTTTCATTAGCATGATGCCATGTTACCTGTTTATTTTATACTTTGCTATTTCAGGACATAAAGTTGGTTTAAAAAACCTTCATATAGAGAAAAAAAATTAGAATATAGATGACTAAACCATCCTTTGCCAATATTTTCATGAATTTGGCTATAGATTTAGCTGGACGCTCGCATTGTGTGCGAGCGCACGTTGGTGCCGTTTTAACTAAGGATACACGAATCATATCTATTGGTTATAATGGTCCGCCGGCTGGTACACATAACTGCGATGAAGAATGGCCAGAAAATGGATGTGCAAGAGATAGCAAAGGGAGTTGCTCTTTAGCATTGCATGCTGAGGAAAATGCTATTTTATATGCCATTAAAAATGGGTCTAAAATAGAAGGCTCTACTCTATATACAACACTATCGCCTTGCATAGCTTGCGCAAGGCTAATTTTATCTTCAGGGATTAAGAAAGTTTATTTTAAGGATTCTTACGCTGCCTATAAAGGCTTGGCTAGTGATGAAGGAGTAGATTTTTTGGTTCGTTTCGGTGTTAAGGTGATGCAGCATGAAAGTGTTGTTTAATTAGTTAGCCACAGATTCGCAGATTTTTTAGTTAAATAATCCTTGACTGATAACCTAGACTTTTGTCAGGTTGGCATTTTTGCCTAAGTTTTTAGCACATAGTTTTGCTAAATAGCCCAGATTGCAGCGAGCACTACTGTAAGGAGTAAAGCATTTAGCTTCAAATGAGTTCCTTTGGAACCGGACAACCGACAATTTTTGACTACTATTTTGCCAAAGGGACTCCTTTGGAGCGCTTCAAAATATAGGTGAAAATCTCACATCTCATATCTCACATCTCATTTCAAATAGCTACCTTTGCACATGCTAGAAAAAATCATCATTCTCGATTTTGGTTCGCAGTTTACACAGCTTATTGCCCGTCGCGTTCGCGAACTTAATGTTTACTGCGAAATCCACCCATTTAATCACATTCCCGAATTAGACTCAACTGTTAAAGGAGTTATTTTATCAGGTAGTCCGTATTCTGTGCGCCAAGAAGATGCACCTTTTGTAGATTTAAATCTATTTAAAGCTTATCCATTATTGGCTGTTTGTTATGGAGCTCAATTTATAGCGCAACACAGTGGTGGAGATGTTCAGGCATCTAATACGAGAGAATATGGTAGGGCTAATCTGAGTTTCGTAAATAATGGAAACAAATTGTTCAAAGGCATCAATATCGATTCTCAAGTTTGGATGAGCCATGGTGATACGATTAAAAATGTGCCTGATCATTTCGAAATTATTGCTAGTACAGCTGATGTTAAAGTTGCAGGATATCAAGTAAAAGGTACCAATACTTTTGCCATACAGTTTCACCCGGAGGTTACACATACTACTGACGGAAAAATCTTATTAGAGAATTTCTTGGTAGATATTTGTGGTTGTTCACAAGATTGGACAGCAGATGCCTTTGTAGAAACTACGGTTGCCGATTTAAAAGAAAAGTTAGGGAACGATAAAGTTGTTTTGGGTTTATCTGGTGGTGTAGATTCGAGTGTTGCTGCTATTTTATTGCATAAAGCAATTGGAAAAAACCTTCATTGCATTTTTGTAGATAACGGTTTATTGCGTAAAGATGAGTTTGAAAGTGTTTTGGAGCAATACAAACACATGGGCCTAAACATTAAAGGCATTGATGCAAAAGATAGATTTTTAAGTCAGTTAGCTGGTGTGAAAGACCCAGAATTAAAGCGTAAAGCTATAGGTAGAGTTTTTATTGAAGTATTTGATGATGCTGCTCATGAAGTTCAAGATGTAGTTTGGTTAGCGCAAGGCACTATCTATCCTGATATTATTGAATCGGTTTCTATTAAAGGTCCATCGGCAACTATTAAATCTCACCATAATGTGGGTGGATTGCCAGATTTCATGAAACTTAAAATTGTTGAGCCATTAAATACTTTATTTAAGGATGAGGTAAGAAGAGTTGGTAAAAGTTTAGGAATTGAAGGATTTATTTTAGGTCGCCATCCTTTTCCTGGTCCGGGTTTAGCCATTCGGATTTTAGGTGATGTAACTGCCGAGAAAGTTGCCATTTTGCAAGAGGCAGATGCAATTTATATAAACAATTTGAAAGAAGCTGGGTTATATGATAAGGTTTGGCAAGCAGGAGCAATCTTTTTACCAGTTCAATCTGTAGGTGTAATGGGCGATGAGCGTACTTACGAAAATGTAATATGCTTACGTGCTGTTGAATCTGTTGATGGAATGACTGCTGACTGGTGTCACTTACCATATAATGTGCTGGCTAAAATTTCTAATGAGATTATCAATAAGGTTAGAGGGATTAACCGAGTTGTTTATGATATTAGCTCTAAACCGCCTGCAACTATTGAGTGGGAATGATTGAAGAAAATTTAAAGGGATTTTTATAGATTAACCCGATTGATCTGACGTTTAGAAGAATAAATAAAATACAAATGAATATAAAAAATAAACCAAGCTTTAGAATATTAATGTTTTTGAGCTTGGTTTTTTTTGGCTGTTCACCAAAAGTTATAACTACCCCAAGCAAGCCAGTTGTTAACAATACGCCAGCTACTAAAGTAGATAAACCTGTAAAGAAATTTACAGAAGCTAATATCTCGTTAATTATTCCGTTTAAGTTAAACGAACTTAACTTACAGACTGCTACAAAAGCTCAAGTAGAAAAATCTGATATGGCATTAGATTTTTACCAAGGCGTGATGCTTGGGATAGACTCTGCTGCTGCAAATGGTTTAAACTTTAAGTTAAACGTTTTTGATTCAAGGGATGAAAATAGTCAGATTGCTTCTTTACTAAAAAAAGAAACTTTAAAAAATAGCAACCTGATTATTGGCCCTGTTTTTCCTGAGGGAATGAAATACATGACTAGTTATGCTATTGCAAATGACTTGTCTATTGTTTCGCCTTTGGCTGCATCAAAACCTAGCGATTTTAATAACCCAAAGCTCATATCAATTGTAAACAACATTAACCTGCATGGTGGGAAAATAGTAGCTTACATTGCTGCACATTATAAAAGTGAAAATACAATTGTCGTATTGATAAATCCTAAAAAGTCGGCAGATGAACAATTTGCTGCGCCAATACGCGATTATTTTAAACAAAAGCATCCTTCCTTTATCGTTCAGGAATTTACATCTGCCTATGCCTTTGAAACAAGAATGATTAAAGGAAAACAGTATGCTGTAGTTATCTGCTCATCTGACGTAGATTTTGTAAAGCCAAGTATTGATAAACTTTATAAGCTTAAAAACCTTAAAACAGGAGGTTATGATATTAATTTATTTGGTCACCCGAACTGGAGTAAACAGAACTATGTTGTTGGTCAGCTGCAAGATTTAAATACCATTATTAGTTCATCCTTTGTAATTGATTATAAAAGTAGCGCAGTAATCAATTTTATTAAAAAATACCGAGGGAAATATCACTTTGAACCTTCGGAGTTTTCTTTTAAAGGTTTTGATATCGGATTTTATTTTGGAAAACTATTAGCTAAGCATGGCGAAAATTATTTGGATTTTCTTGCTAAGGAAAAATATAAAGGCCTACATAATACGTTTGAGTTTGATTTTAATCCTCAATATGGTTACTTTAACAAGCAATTAATGTTGTTGCAGTACAAAAACTTAACATTAAGTGTTATTAACTAATTTATTGTCAGCATGAAGCGGATTTAGGGGTATGAGAGTAGAGCACCAGGTTAGAGCCTTTGAACAAGTTTTAAATAATTACGATGGCGTTTTGCCACTTCATCGGTTTTTGTTTAATTACTTTAAACAAAACAAACAAATGGGCTCATCTGATAGAAGATGGGCATCAAGATACTTATACAGTTATTTCAGATTAGGGAAAGCATTAAGTAAAGTGGATAAGCTGAAAAGATTGGCGGTTGCCGATTTTCTTTGCCACGATACAACAAGCTTGGTTATTGCTCATTATTTGCCAGATTTAGAGCAGTCAGTAAACCTATTGCTTGATGATAAGATAGCATTAATCAAAAAAGTTTATCAATCATTTAAACTAGAAGAAGTTTTTACTTTTGAGGCGGAACTTTCAGAAGGAATAGATAAGGAAGAATTTTTAAGATCGTTCTTTATTCAGCCTGATTTATTTATTCGTGTACAGGAAACTCATATTCAGTCTATTATTAATCAGTTGAAAGCTAATCATATTGATTTTAAGGAAGTATCTCCTACAACTTTAGCTTTGCCTAATGGAACAAAATTAGAGCAAGTTATCAGTGATGCTAGGCTTTATCAAATACAGGATTTCTCTTCACAAAAAACGGGTGCCTATTTTGAACCTAATAAATATGATTATTGGTGGGATTGTTGTGCCGCATCTGGCGGAAAATCTATATTGTTACATAGCCTAGAGCCAAAAATTGAGCTGTTGGTTAGTGATGTACGTGAAAACAGCTTAAATAATTTACAAGAGCGTTTCCAGTTGGCTGGAATTAAAAAGTATCATTTAAAAGTGATAGACCTTTTGCAAAAGAATGACCAAATCTTACATCACTATGAATTTGATGGAGTTTTATTAGATGCACCTTGTTCTGGCGCAGGAACTTGGGGAAGAACGCCAGAAATGCTTAATTTCTTTGAAAAATACAAAATCGAGAATTACGTAAAGCTTCAAAAAGCAATTGGAGCTAGCGTGATCAAGTATCTTAAACTAGGCAAACCTCTTATTTATATGACATGTTCTGTTTTTAAAGCAGAAAATGAAGATGTTGTAGATTACCTTATCAAAAATTTTGATTTAACAGTAGAACGAATGGAACTGATTAAGGGGTATAATAACAAAGCCGACAGTATGTTTGTGGCTAGATTGGTTAAGAATAAACTCACTTTACAGGATCAAGCTTAAGGATATTATCGATATTCTACCTTAATAATTCTTTTAAATCAAATTAATTGTTAATTTTATGATTAAGGTAAATCGATTTACTAGCCAAATATATCCCTTGTCATGCAAAATCATCTTCTCAAAAACCTAATTCTTTTTATACTGCTAGGAGTAAACGCTGTTGTATTGGCACAAACTCCAATTGATTTAAAATCATATAAAAAAAACGGATCTATAGTTAGTGTTGATAACAAAAGGTTAACAATTAACTGGCCAGCAGGTAGAGCGGGAAATGGGAAAATGATTCTTGATCTTGATAAGGCTAAACCCTTGTTTAAGAGTATCCAACTGGGGAACACGAAGTCTTTTAAAGAAATTGCTTCAGACCTAGATCCTGTATTTGTTTTAAGGGTAGGAAAAAGAACTTTGAGCCCTTCTAGTGCGGGTTGGGATGTTTTTTTTGATAGGGTGCCAACTAGGCCCTACACAACAAATCTTATTAGTTTCGATAAACTAAAAACCAAGGTATTTACGTCAGGTTCACAAACTATTGTGCAGATTTCTGAAATGAGCTCAACTTCATTTAAAGGATATTTAGAGATCACGATGTATAATGGAAGTCCATTGTTTAATATTTCCGCTGTAATGACTACTAAAAATGATTCTACGGCAATATTGTATGATGCAGGTCTTGTAAATAAAAAGCAATTATGGGAGAACATTGCATGGGGTGATGTGCATGATAAGCTTCAAATAGAAAAAACTTCAGTAGATGATGTAAGTAAGAATTTAGAAGTTAAATATCGAACGGTGATAGGTGAAAATAGAGGAGGAAGTTTAGCTGTTTTTCCTGCACCCCATCAGTATTTCTATCCGTTAGATGAAGCTTTTAATCTTAAGTTTACTTGGAGAGGGAAAAATTATCTAAACCTAATTCCTGATTATGGTATGGGAATACGACAAGATCCAATAGGTGATAAACGTTATGTGCCATGGTTCAATGCTCCTCCACAAACCAAGCAAAGACTAAATTTTTTCTGTTTAATTAGTGAAAACAAAGCAGCTTTGACATTGGCTGAAGTGAAAAAATACACTAATGGAGATTCGTACGTGCCTCTTAAAGGCTATAAAACCATGGCCAGCCATTTTCATAATGAATTTATATCTGATGTGGTGTTAAGCGGTAAACCTGTTCCGGAATATCCTGAATTTGTTGATGTTTTTAAAAAAGCCGGGCTTGATATCGTGAAGCTTGCAGAGTTCCATGGGCCAGGGCATCCAAAAGGTCCAGATAGTATCCGTCTTAAAGAGTTAAAAACACTATTTGATCAATCTAAAAGACTTTCTGATTCTACTTTCCTTTTGCTTCCTGGCGAAGAAGCCAATAATTTTTATGGTGGTCATTGGTTAGCTTTTTTTCCAAAACCAATATATTGGGTAATGTCTAGGAGTAATGAAACACCGTTTGTTGCCAATCACCCACAATACGGTAAGGTTTATCATATTGGGAATAAAGAAGAAATGTTGAAATTGCTTGAAGAAGAAAAGGGCTTGGCCTGGACAGCACATGCTAGGACAAAAGCTTCTACAGGTTATCCAGATAAATATAAAAATGAAGATTTTTTTAAATCAGAAACTTTTTTAGGGGCAGCGTGGAAACCAATACCAGCTGATCTTTCCTTACCTACATTAAGCAAGCGTGTACTTAACCTAATGGATGATATGGCTAATTGGGGTCTTAAAAAACACGTAATTTCTGAAGCAGATATTTTTACAGTAACCCATCAGAATGAAATGTATGCACATTTGAATGTGAACTATTTGCAAATGGACAAATTGCCCAATTATAAAAATGGATGGCAACCTGTTTTAGATGCAATTAGTAACGGAAAATTTTTTGTTTCTACTGGAGAAGTTTTAATACCTTCTTTTAATATTAACGGAAAAGGTGCAGGTGAAACGCTGAAACTAAATAAAATTGATAAAACGACGATTAAGATTACGCTTAATTGGACTTTCCCATTAAATTTTGTTGAGATTATATCTGGTGATGGTAACAAAGTATACCGTGATCGGGTTAATTTAAATAATACTCAATCTTTTGGTAAACAATCTTTTAGTTGGCCTGTAAATCTAGTAAACAGAAAATGGGTAAGGATAGAAGCTTGGGACATAGCAGCGAATGGCGCATTTACGCAGATGGTTTGGCTAAAATAAATCCGGAATTGAGCAATTAAAAGATAAACCTAAGCAGATATTTACTAATGGTGATGCCAATGCTTAATCTTTCCTTTCAAATGCCTAATGGCTTCGAAAAGAATGGCTAATGCGCCAATTATAACCGTGAATTGCTCAAAGTTGTTCATACCTTGTTAATTATCTATATGACTAATTTAACGAAATTTTGTTACAATCCAGTATTTGACCTAAACAATTTAATTGCAATGGCTAGAAGAATTATCCCAAAAGCCTTTCTTAAGATGTTCAATCCAGTTTTTCCCAGCAACTTCTCTAGTCTATTAGTGTTCTTCAATACAAAATAAACAAAAAGCATATTCAAGATAATGCCCACAATTATGTTTTGTGTAGCATACTCCGTCTTTAGGGATAATAAAGTTGTCATTGTACCTGCACCAGCAATTAAGGGAAAAGCCAATGGAACAATAGATGTTGCTGCAGAACTATCTGCATCATGTTTAAAGATACTTAACCCTAAGACCATTTCCATCGCAATGGCAAAAATTACAAATGAACCTGCTATTGCGAATGAGGATACATCAACACCAATCACATTTAACAAGGTTTTTCCAGCAAATAGGAATATAATCATCAACCCTGTTGCTACAATTGCAGCTTTTTCAGACTGGATATGCCCCGCCTTTCTTCTTAACTCGATAATGATTGGAATAGAGCCTAATATATCAATAATGGCAAAAAGCACCATCGTGGTTGATAGTATTTCACTGAAACTAAATTGTAAATGTTCCATAATAGGGAGGGTTTACAACAAAGTTAAATTAATTAAATTGAACTTAATTTAAATGAATATTAAAATATAATTAGAAATAGAATTGAGTTCTAATCGTTAACACGTTATCTTTTATATCCTTATCAAAATTTAGCAATTTCGTTTTTTCATTTCTAATCACATCATAATAAATAACAGCCTTTAAATGGGGGTTAAAATGATGGAGAAAGCCAAAGCCAAATGTATCAAAACGAACATCGGCAGCGGAGAATTTATTTGCGGTATTGATTTGAATTCCTTTAACTTTTGTATTCGGGTCATACCAATCATATTTAAAGATCAATTGATTATCCGTACTATTTAAGGTTTGTACAAAAGTTAAATAAGCTCCATTAAAGCTTCTGGTGTAATAAGGCAATTTAGTAGTGTTTTTATCAACTGGAACTGTATTAGGTGTGCTGCTATTTGTGGACGTTCCGGTTTGTAGACCTTTAATGAACTCAGCTCTCAGTTCGGATTTCCAACTTTTCTTTTTGGTTGATAATTGAATATCTGCACCATAATATTTTCTAGGGGCAATTTTATTAATGTTTGTGATAGAAGAATCTTTTGCCATGACCCAAGTATTATTCACCTTTTGCATTTCATACTTTACAGGTAATTGATGATTCAATCCACCTAATAATGCGCTAAATCCGCCAGAAATATTTAGCGGCAATTTTTTAAAGGCATAACTTTTATGACTTAGCCTTAAAACAAAATCTTTACTATTGTCAAATTCTTGAGGGCCCGATAAACCTTGCCCATTATAAATCCCTAAATCAAATTGTATATTTTTAAGCTTTGCTGTTTTTTTACGAGGATTAAAACTAATCATGACTCCTAAATCTCTTTCTGTTTTCATCAACGTTTGAGACATTCTGCCACGTTCTGGCGCTTCTCTAGATGAAGATGATAATTGTAGCTCATTGCCAAATGGCCTACCGGCTAAACCAGCAGTAAAAGAGAATAGTTGAAAATGATGTTCATAATACCTGCCCCAAAAATCCCTAACATTTACGCCTTGTTCGGTTCCATCAAATTGAAATACAAAATAGGTTGATGGCGTGCCATCGTCATTTAATAAGCTATAATCTGCTCTTAATCTTCCTCTTCTTAACCTGAACCTATTATCTGCATTATCACCAAAGTTGCCTCCTTGAAACTCTGCTGCAGTTCCTTTAGATTGTGCATATTGAAATTGAGGTTGCATATATCCGCTGAATGATACAGAACCGTATTTTTTCGAAATAATCAAAAGGTTATTTACTGTTGTAGAATCAAGTATATCATTAATGTTTCTTTGTGCAAGTGAGATATTGCTAATTAAAAGTAGAGGTGCAATTAGTAAATAACCTTTCAAAATCTTCATTTTATTTTTTTGTGCAAAGGTAATTTTTATTTGTAAAGTAGGGGGGAGATGTTCAGGTTTTAAACAAAGAAGCCCCCCGATTAAATATCAGGAGGCTTTTTTGTTATTTATAAAGAATCTTAACGTGGTCTATTAGGATTATTTAAGTATGAGTTTCTTTTGCTATAGCCAAAGTAAATGATAAAGCCTAAAGCTAACCAACCGAATAATCTTAACCAGTTAGTCCAGCCTAAACCAAATATCATTGCTCCACATACTAAAACACCTAAAATAGGTACAAATGGTACCCAAGGAGTTTTAAATTGACGAGGCAAATCTGGGTCAGTTTTTCTTAAGATAATTACTGCAATACAAACTAACATAAAGGCAAATAAAGTACCAATACTAGTCATGTCACCTACAATATCTCCAGGAATAAAGCCAGCAAATAAGCCTACTAAAACTAATATAAATAAGTTTGCTTTGTATGGAGTTTGATATTTAGGGTGTAATTCGCTAAACATTTTAGGTAATAAACCATCTTTACTCATTGAGTAAAATACACGACTCTGACCTAAAAGCATTACCAAGATAACTGATGAGAAGCCAGCTAAAATAGCCACTGTAACTAATTTTGCTAACCAACCATAACCAGGCATGTAATCGATAATTGCTGCCACAACAGATGCTTCACCTCCTTTAGTTCTAAAGAAATCTACTGGAGCCATTCCTGTTAATACATGAGCAAATAAGATATAAAGAACAGTACAAACAGCTAACGAGCCTAAAATTCCAATTGGCATTGCCGTTTTAGGGTTTTTAGTTTCTTGTGCAGCAGTACTTACAGCATCAAAGCCAATAAAAGCAAAGAACACTGTGCCGGCGGCCCCGAGAATACCCATGATTCCGCCGTAACTATGACTTACACCAGCGTGATCTACATATGTAGTAGCCTCTGGAATGTAAGGAACGTGATTTTGAGCATTGATAAAACCCCATCCTAAAATGATGATTAATATTACAATCGCTACTTTAGTAATAACGATAATACCATTTACAAATGCTGATTCTGACGTTCCTTTAATTAATAATAAGCTTAATAAAACAACAATGAATAGCGCAGGAACATTCATAATTCCACTTACTGTACCTTCAGCATGTGTTTGAAATGGTGAGTGACACCATTCATACGGTATGGGAGATACATGTAATACTTCGACCAAGAGTTTATTTAAGTATTCGCTCCAAGCGATACCTACTGTTGCAGCACCAACTGCATATTCAAGTACTAAATCCCATCCAATTACCCAAGCCATTAACTCGCCCATGGTAGCATAAGTATAAGTGTATGCACTACCAGAAATTGGAATAGAAGAAGATAATTCTGCATAACATAAACCAGCTAAAGCACAACCTATAGCGGCAATGATAAAACCAATTGTTACAGATGGACCAGCATTTTGGGCTGCCGCTGCAGCAGTACGTACAAATAAGCCTGCTCCAATAATTGCTCCAATACCTAAAGCAACTAAAGCACCAGCACTTAAAGTCCGTTTTAAACCTTTACCCGACTCACCTGCTTCTTCAAGCAATAAGTGCATAGGTTTTTTAATAAATAAACTCATGTGTTAGTTTTTGTTTAGTTTTAAAATTCAATCCCAAACCTAAATAAAATTAATTTAAAAATAAAGGGGATTTTTATTCAAAACCCCCTTTATTTAGTAACATTTATGATTTAACTAACGATTTGTAATCGTGTCTACGTCGTTTTTAATAGTATCTATCTTTTCATTGCCTAAAGAATCAACAGTTTTGATGATTCTAACCTCTTTTATTACTTGTTCTTTAACATTTGTGTCGCTAGTGCTACTGATTGCAATGTAAGGTGCAATAACCAATGAAACAATCGACATTAGTTTGATCAAGATGTTCATTGAAGGGCCTGATGTATCTTTAAATGGATCGCCAACAGTATCTCCAGTTACAGAAGCTTTGTGTGGTTCTGATTTTTTGTAATACATCTCACCATTGATTTCTACTCCTTTTTCGAATGACTTTTTAGCATTATCCCAAGCTCCACCTGCGTTTGATTGGAAAATACCCATCAATACACCACACACAGTTACACCTGCTAATAAACCGCCTAAAACCTCTGGGCCAAAAACAAACCCAACAACAACTGGTGTAATTAAGGCAATGGCACCAGGTAACATCATTTCACGAATGGAAGCCTTGGTAGAAATAGCTACACATTTTTCGTATTCTGGTTTCGCTTTATATTCCATGATTCCAGGGATTTCGCGGAACTGGCGACGAACCTCTTGTACCATATCCATTGCTGCTTTACCAACAGCCTGAATACACAATGCAGAGAATACAAATGGAATCATCCCACCTACAAATAAACCAGCTAAAACTGGTGCTTTGTAAATATCAATTGCTGAAATACCAGCAATGCCTACAAAAGCTGCAAATAATGCCAAAGAAGTTAAAGCTGCCGAAGCAATAGCAAATCCTTTTCCAGTAGCCGCAGTTGTATTACCAACCGCATCTAAATTATCTGTACGTTCACGAACTTCTGGAGGTAACTGGCTCATTTCTGCGATACCGCCTGCGTTGTCTGCAATTGGGCCAAAAGCATCAATTGCTAATTGCATGGCAGTAGTTGCCATCATTCCAGCTGCTGCAATAGCTACACCATATAGTCCTGCAAAGTAATAAGAAGACATGATACCGCCAGCTAAAACCAAAATCGGAATAACCGTAGATTTCATACCAACTGATAAACCTGCGATGATATTAGTTGCGTGACCTGTAGAAGATTGTTGGATAATTGAATTAACTGGTGCTTTTCCCATAGCGGTATAATACTCAGTTACGATACTCATGATTGTACCTACTACTAAACCAACCATGATTGCATAAAAAACATTCATACTAGAAAACTCATAACCACGAAGGTTTAAGGTTTCGGGCAACATCCATTTAACAATAAAGAATGAGGAAATAGCAGTTATTAAAATAGATGACCAATTTCCTAGGTTTAGTGCAGTTTGAACATTAGATTTTTCATCCTTTATGGTTACAAACCAAGTTCCGATAATAGAAAAGATAATGCCTAGGCCACAAATTACCATTGGTAAAAGGATAGGAGACATACCACCAAATTTATCAGTAACGGTAATTTCTTGTCCTAATACCATAGTTGCTAAGATAGTTGCAACATACGAACCAAATAAATCGGCACCCATACCCGCAACATCACCCACGTTATCACCTACGTTATCTGCAATTGTTGCAGGGTTGCGAACGTCATCTTCAGGAATACCAGCTTCCACCTTACCTACTAAATCTGCGCCAACATCGGCAGCTTTAGTATAAATACCACCACCAACTCGGGCAAATAAAGCAATTGATTCTGCCCCAAGAGAGAATCCTGTTAAAACTTCAATTGCGGTTTTCATATTTACTACGCTCACGGCTCCATCAGTTCCGACAACATCAAAATAAGATAAGAAAACAATAAATAAACCGCCTAGGCCTAAAACGGCTAAACCAGCAACCCCAAGTCCCATTACTGTTCCACCTGTAAAACTTACTTTAAGCGCTTGTTTTAAACTAGTTCTAGCAGCTTGTGTAGTACGCACGTTAGCTTTTGTAGCTGCTTTCATTCCAATATATCCAGCAAGTGCTGAGAAAAAAGCACCAATTAAGAAAGCGATAGAAATGATCCAGCTTGAATGCATAGGAACACCGTTAATTTCAGTTATAGTACCAGAGTACGCCAAAAGCGCAGCAGTAAAAACTGCAAAAATGCTCAATACTTTCCATTCTGCTTTTAAAAAGGCCATTGCGCCATCGGCAATGTAGCCAGCAAGTTCTTGCATGTTTGCATCACCTGCGTCTTGTTTGTTTACCCATGCACTTTTCACGGCCATGACCAGAATGCCGATGATTCCCAGAAGAGGAATCGAGTAGATTAAATTGTTTTGTAGAAAATCCATAGTTTAAATTTATATTTTGGTTGTTTAGTTGCAGATTGAAAATAATACAAGGAGAACAAAAATAAGCGTGTTTAGCTAATAACCAAATTTTTAGCAAATTGATTGTTAACATTTTTTCTTTTTGAATAATATTGTTGCAAAGAGAACGTTTACGACTATTTTTTTTACTTGTAATTTAATATATCTTAGTCCAATATAAAGCTAAATAAACTAAACAAATTAACTAAATATGGAAAACCAAAAAGAAGAGGGGTCTTTTAAGAGAGAGCTTGGCCTATTTGATGGCACAATGCTAGTTGTAGGCTCGATGATAGGATCGGGAATATTTATAGTAAGTGCAGATATAACCAGGCAAGTTGGCTCTGCTGGCTGGCTAATTCTAATCTGGGTGCTTACTGCTGTAATTACCATGATTGCTGCAGTTAGTTACGGTGAGTTAAGTGCCATGTTTCCAAAAGCTGGTGGTCAGTATGTTTATTTAAAGGAAGCATACAATAAGTTAATTGCTTTTTTATATGGTTGGAGTTTCTTTGCTGTAATTCAAACGGGAACAATCGCCGCAGTTGGAGTGGCATTTGCGAAATTTGCCGCTTATTTATATCCGCCATTAAGTAATGAAAACATTTTGTATGAGGCAGGTTCTTTCCAGTTAAATGCCGCTCAATTAGTTTCTATCGTTACCATTGTGTTGTTAACTTATATTAATACAAGGGGGGTTAAGGATAGCAAAATGCTTCAAACCTTCTTAACCATTATTAAAATCCTATCGCTATTTGGCTTAATTATCTTTGGGCTAACATTAGCAGCAAAAGCTGATGTTTGGAATGCTAATTGGACTAACGCTTGGGATTCTAAAATGTTCGATGCAAGTTCTGCATCATGGGTAAGTATTGGTGGTACGGCTTTGATGTCTGGCATTGTAGCGTCTATGGTGGGTTCATTATTTAGTAGTGATGCTTGGAACGGTGTAACCTTTATTGCTGGTGAGATTAAAAACCCTCAACGTAATGTTGGTTTAAGTTTATTCTTAGGGACTTTAATTGTAAGTGTAATTTATATTTTGGCCAATGTGATGTATGTTGCGGTTATGCCTCTTAATGAAATTGCAAATGCACCATCAGATAGAGTAGCTGTTGCTGCGGCGCAATATATTTTCGGTAATATTGGAACTATCATCATTGCAGTGATGATCATGATATCAACCTTTGCTTGTAATAATGGATTGATCATGGCTGGGGCAAGGGTTTATTATACCATGTCTAAAGATGGTTTATTCTTTAAAAAAGCAAGTAACTTAAATAAGTTTAATGTTCCTGAGTGGGCATTATGGGCACAAGGTATTTGGGCGTCACTCTTATGTTTAACTGGCCAGTATGGAGCACTACTTGATTTTGTAATTATCATCGTATTGATATTCTATATATTAACTATATACGGAATTTTTATTTTGAGAAGAAAAATGCCAAATGCCGAACGTCCTTATAAAGCGTTTGGTTACCCAGTTTTACCTTTTATATATATAATTGTAGCAACTGCGGTTTCAATAGGATTATTAATTACTAAAACCAGCACTTGTGGTTGGGGTGTTTTAATCATGTTAATCGGTATTCCAGTATATTATATGACTAAACCTAAAGAGGCTCAAGATTAGAACGATTTAAGGATTAGTAGGATAAAGGATGATGAGATTAGTTTCTTGTCGTCCTTTTTTGTTTTACAAAAGTGGTTGCAGTGCAGTACTGATGGCCTTGGATAACCCCGCTCTTCACTCCAATCATTTTGTGCTTCGACCGGCTCAGCATGACAAAGAGGGTTTTGGTTGTGATCGGGTTTCGTTAACTTAAATAGCTGTGCTGTCACTTCTTTTCTAATTGTCTTGAAACTTTAATCCTATAATCATCTCATCTTCAAAATCCTATTCAAGACAATTAAGCTCCTAAAAATCCTTATCTTTGTAACCAATGGGAACTGCATTAGATTCGGGTATAAAAGGTTATAAAGGTTATGGCATTCATTTACGTGAAAAATATAACGGTCAGCGTGTATTTAAGGTAATTGTAGATGGGGGTTTTACTTGTCCAAATCGCGATGGCAGTAAAGGTTATGGCGGTTGTACCTATTGTAATGTAGATTCCTTTACGCCAGAGCCTTCACGAAAGTTGCCAACTATCAAAGAGCAATTGGAGGAAGGGATGAGAAGGGCTAAAACTTCTTATAAGGCAGATAAATACATTGTTTATTTTCAACCCAATACCAATACCTATGCGCCAACACATTATTTAAAGATGATGTACGATGAAGCATTATCTATAAATACTGAAGATGTGGTTGGTTTTTCTGTGGGCACAAGACCAGATTGTATTGACGCAGAGAAGGTAGCTTTATTAGAAAGTTATACCGATCGTTTTGATGTCGATTTAGAGATGGGAATGGAATCTATATATGATGAAACCCTTAACCAGATAAATAGGGGTTGTAGTCATGCGGAGTTTGTAGAGGCTGTTGAGCTGTTAAAGGACTCTAAACTAGACTTATGTGTGCATACAATTTTCGGCTTTCCCTGGGAAACTAGAGAGATGATGTATGGCTATATTCACGAGATTAACCGTTTCCCGCAAATCAAATTTGTGAAATTTCATCATTTACACATTGTGGAAGGCTCTATCATGGGGGCAAAGTTTAAGAAGAACCCTTTTAAGCTTTTTACATTAGAAGAATATACCGATTTGCTTTGCGAGTTAATTCCTTTGTTAAGACCAGATATTGTTATACAACGTTTATTCGGTATTTCTGATTGGGATTTATTAATTGCGCCAAATTGGGGTTTAAATAAATCTGCTATACAAACTTATATAGATAAGGAAATTGAAAGAAGGGGCGTGCAACAAGGCTCGATGTATGAAGTTGGTATGGTTAACAATTCAACAATCTAACACTTCAGCAATTTGGCAATAAGGTAATTTTTATTTCTCTTTATACAGTCCAAACAACTCAACTACCTTTTTCTCTCTAAAAATAAATATCTGCTTGATTTTATTTTTTACCGTAATGCTGTGCGCTATTCCGCCTAAAAACCCAAGAGGCAAGCCGTAAGTTAAAATATCTGTCATTTCTACACCACCATCTATTGTTTTAAAGTGATGTTGATGATGCCAAAACTTAAAAGGTCCGAAACGTTGCTCGTCAATAAAATACTTTTCGGGTTCTACTTGAGTTATTTCTGTCATCCAGTTTAAATGAACTCCAAACAAAGGTGAAACCTTATAGGTGATAATCATACCAGGGTACATTTTGCCTTCGCTACCTGCCGATGTAACAATAAACTCCATGTCGTTTGGTGTTATTTCAGCAAGATTTGCTGGGCTTGAGAAAAAATCCCAAGCAGCAGAAAGTGGAATTGGCAGATTTTGTGTGAAGATAATTTGGTGTGATTTCATAAATCAAATCTACGTAATCTGGCAATAATTGGATTGTCATAAATTAAGGTTTAAAAATGCTCTGTTTTTTGCATTTTTCGTAATTGTGAGCGTTTTCGGTCATTAATTTTGTAAAAATTAGCAATTTTTAAGAAAAAATGCTTTCATTTTATTGTGTTTTACTTAAAAATGTGTCGTTTGGTGGTAATTTTCGCTTTTGTTTTATTTTTTTAGTGTGTTTTTACATTTTTGATTAAAATTTATGGTAATATTTAAAAATTTATTACTAGTTTTAGGAAATTAATCAAAATAATAACGCAAACACTAAAAATTATGGGTAAAATTTTATTTAAACAGTACGCTCCATTTGTGATTTTAATGGTAGTTGCAATCTTCGCACTTTTCATTCCTTTACTTCCAAATTTTGATGAAGGAAAGTACAATGCTGCTGATATTGCTTTCATGCTAGTAGCTGCGGCTCTTGTATTTTTAATGACACCAGGACTTGCATTTTTTTACGGAGGAATGGTTCATCGTAAAAATGTTCTTTCAACAATGATCAAAAGTGTAGTTGCCGCAGGTGTAATTACTGTTCTTTGGGTTGTAGTTGGTTTTAGTTTGGCTTTTGGAACTTCAATTGGAGGTTTTATTGGTGATCCTAGAACATTCTTCTTTTTTCAAGGTGTAAATTCTGGACCATCTTGGAGCTTAGCTGCAACAATTCCACTTTCATTGTTTGCTGTTTTCCAATTAATGTTTGCTATTATCACACCAGGTTTAGTAGTTGGTGCTGTAGCTGAGCGTATTCGCTTTACTTCATATATTTTATTTATTGTGTTATTCGCTTTATTGGTGTATTCTCCATTAGCGCATTGGACATGGCACCCAGATGGCTTCTTATTTAAAATGGGAGTTTTGGATTTTGCTGGTGGTACAGTAGTTCACATTTCTGCTGGTATGGCTGCATTAGCTGGTGCTTTGGTTTTAAAACGTAGAAAATCTCACTTAGAGCATAAAGAAGTTCCACCTGCTAATATTCCTTATGTATTAATTGGTACAGGTTTATTATGGTTCGGTTGGTTCGGTTTCAATGCAGGTTCTGCTGTTGGAGCTGGTAGCTTAGCTGTTTCATCTTTCATTACTACTAATACTGCGGCGGGTGCTGCTGGTTTATCATGGATGTTTTTTGATGTAGCTAGAGGTAAAAAACCTTCTGTATTAGGATTTTGTATTGGTGCGGTTGTAGGTTTAGTTGCTATTACTCCGGGTGCTGGTTTTGTAAGCATTCCTTCAAGTATATTTATCGGTGCAATTGCTGCTGTGATCTCTAACCTTGTTGTTTCTTGGAAACAAAAAACTAGTTTAGATGATACTTTAGATGTGTTTCCTTGTCACGGTGTTGGTGGTATAGTTGGTATGTTATTAACTGGCGTATTTGCAACTAAAACTGTAAATACTGCAGGTGCTGATGGTTTGTTCTATGGCAATCCAACATTCTTCTTTACACAATTAAAAGGAGCTGTAATTGTAATCATATTTAGTTTTGTTGTGTCTTTCATCATCTTCAAATTAATCAACTTAGTTCAACCAATCCGCGTAACTTCTGAAGAAGAAGAAGAAGGTTTGGATGCAAGTCAACATGATGAGAAATACTCTCAAGGTACTCTAATTGTTGCAGGACAAGAAGTTCCAAATAAATAAAATTACTGCTCTAGCTTTAAATAAGGCTAGAGCTTTATTACTCCCTTTCACAGATAACCGGTTTAATTATAACGCTTCAATTTTAAAATATGAAAATCAAATCTTTACTTTCGCTTCTAGCCTTAGGTCTAGGTACAACTGCTTATGCACAAGACGCTACTCCATTACAAATCTCTGGTTCAGTAGACACTTATTATAAATACGATTTTAGCAAAACAGGTAACATTAAAACCTATTTTGCTAACGAGCAAAATTCAGTTTCTTTAGGTATGATTGATTTAGCCCTTAAGAAAACTACTGGTAAAGCATCTTTTGTAGGTGAGTTGTCTTTTGGCCCTCGCGGTCAAGCTCAGTCTATTCCGAATGCTGCTGGTGCTTATGATGAGACTGAAAACAGTTTCCATATCCAAAACTTATATGTTAACTATGCTTTTTCTGATAAATTCAGTATGGCTGCAGGTTATATGGGTACTTTTGTAGGATATGAGGTAATTTCTCCGGTTGGAAACTTCAACTACTCTACTTCTTACTTGTTTGGTTCTGGCCCTTTCCAAAATGCAGGTATTAAAGGAACTTATGCTTTTTCAGATAAAGTAAGTTTAATGTTAGGATTGTTTAATGAATGGAATCAGTACAGTGCTTCACGTGGTGTATCTAGTGTTGGTGGTCAATTAATGATTTCTCCTGTTAAAGGATGGACTGCTTATATCAATGGTTTACATGGATTGGATGCTTACGGAAACTATAGTACAATTATAGATTTAACAACCGCTTATCAAATTACTGATAAATTCAAATTAGGCTTAAACGCTGCAGATTTAAGTGCTGGCGATGATAAATTTGGTTATACAGGTGTTGCTTTATATCCTCAATATGCATTTACACCTGCTGTATCATTAGGTTTAAGAGGTGAATATTTTAATTATAAAGGAGTTTCTGGCGCAGCAGATGCAAGTGTAGCTGCAATTACCTTTTCAGGAAATATTAAAGCTGGTGGTTTAACTTTCATTCCTGAGGTTCGCTTTGATAGCGATAAAGATTTAAGTCAAGGATTTGTTAAATCAAGTTTAGCGCCTTCAAAAACAGCTTCGCAATTCTCATTGGCTGCAGTTTACGCATTTTAATAATAACAACGTAATCTTATTAAACGTCCCGATTTTTTCGGGACGTTTTTTTTATATTTATCCTATGAAGTTTGTATCAAGTTTTATTTGTTTGCTTTGTTTAGTTGGTTTGGCAAAAGCGCAGAAGCCAGCAGAAAGTATTTTACCTGTAGACGAGCATGGAAAATTTATTTACTACGAGGTAGTTAACACAAAAATACCTAAAGACTCTCTTAAAATTAGAGCTGTAGGCTACCTGAAAAAACAAAATAAGGAACTGAAATATAAATCGGCTCAGGGTGATACGGCATTTGTAGCAAGTGGTAAAATTATCATTAATAAAACCTTATTGGTAGTAGGGCATCCTTCTGGAGAAGTATTATTTGATTTTCAAGTTGAAATTAGGGATGGAAAATATCGGTTTTGGTTAACAGATTTCAATTTCATTCCTTATCAACGTGATCGTTATGGCAATTTTGTGGCAAGTACAAGTATTGGTACTCCATTAGAAAACGAACCCGGAAAATTAAACAATTCCCAATGGAAAGAATATCAAGTTCAAACTACCCAATATGCGAAGGAGTTAGCTGCCAAGTTTAAAGTTTACATGGCTAGCAAAGCGCCTGTAATTGCCCCTTCCAAAGAAAAAACAGTGGTTAAGAAAGAATGGTAATTGATTGTTAAGTTTTAAGTTAATATACTTATTACTTAATAACTTATCACATAAAACTCTAGTGTACCATCTTGTCTGCACAAGTACTGCTTGCAAATGCTTCTGGTTTTGCCTTAAAAATAAAGCCCATGCTTAAAATATAACCCATTGCTTCATTTAAAGCCTTATTAGATTTAAACATTGGGTTGGTATTAATGTCAGCGTGAACTTCTAAGTCAACATCGTAAATGTCTAATAAATCGCAAATAGAGTAGGCTGTTTCTATAGATTTTTGAACCTCAACCAACATCCTCTCTTTAATGCCCATCTTTTGAGTGGTTTTGTCTTGAGCAATGTACATAAACCCACCATGGTGTTCTCTCAATAAAACAATTACAGTTGCAAAGTCTGTTAGTGCGCCTTTAACTTGAGAATCGGTGCCAATGCAAACCTTTAATTTGTAACCATTTTCGGTTTCGCGGATAATCGCTTGTTCTACTTCTTCTAAGATTGACGAATGAATAACTTCGCCACTAAATTTCTTCCAGGTCATACGTTATTGGTGTTAAGGTTAACTCCGTAGGCGCCCCTATGGGGGGCAACCCGTAATCAGGTTTCCTAAAATTAAGAGGTTAGCATTATATAATGGTTAATTTAGTATTGTTTATTTGTCAACATTTCTTTGGTTATCAACAAGATACGATAATAAGATGGAAGAGGGAAAACGGAAGATGTCTGCCTGCCGAACAGGCAGAGAAAATGGCTCGTCAATCCTTATTCCTTGCTCTTTGTTCCTTAATCGTTTTATATAATTACCTTTGCAAAATGATACTTCAACCAATACTCGATAACCTGAAAATTACTGCCCTTAACCAAATGCAAGAGGCATCTATTTCGGCAACAAAAAAAGGAAACGATATTTTGGTTTTGGCCCCAACAGGTTCTGGGAAAACCTTGGCCTTTTTGCTTCCGGTTTTAAATAACTTAAACAAAGAGAGTAAAGGAGTTCAGTGTTTAATTTTGGTTCCATCACGTGAGTTGGCTTTGCAAATTGAGCAGGTGTTTAAACAAATGGGAACTGGCTACAAAGTGAATTGCTGTTATGGTGGTCACCCGATAAAAACTGAACGGAATAACCTAGAACAGCCACCTGCAGTTTTAATTGGAACGCCAGGTAGAATAGCCTATCACTTACGCCATAAAAATTTCGATGAATCTTTCATCACTACTTTAGTATTGGATGAATTTGATAAAGCTTTAGAGTTCGGTTTTACAGAAGATATGTCGCATATCATCGGTACTTTATACTCTTTAAAACAAAGAATACTAACCTCTGCCACTGCGATGGAAGAAATTCCAGCTTTTACAGGTTTAAAAAACCATAAGGAAATTAATTTTTTGCAGGATGTGCAAATCGCACCAGACTTAAAACTAAAAAAAGTGCAGACAACAGCAGAAGATAAGTTAGATACCTTATTCGAGCTCATTTGTAAAATTGGTAGTAAGACAACTTTGATCTTCTGTAATCACAGGGAAACTGTAGATAGGATTAGCGATTTATTAATTGATAAAGATTTAGCGCATGATATTTTTCATGGTGGAATGGAGCAAGATGAGCGGGAGAGGGCTTTGCTGAAGTTTAGAAATGGCAGTATCAAAATTTTAATCACTACCGATTTAGCTTCTAGAGGTTTAGATATCCCTGAGGTCGAGTACATTATACATTATCAATTGCCTTACACTGAAGATGCATTTTTACATAGAAATGGACGCACGGCTAGGATGAATGCCAAAGGAACAGCCTACTTAATTTTGGCTGATGATGAAAAATACCCATTCTTAAAAGAAGACATTGAAACCGAAAAGTTAAAAGGACCCTATAAATTGCCACAAGATAGTATTTGGCAAACTTTATATATTAGTGCTGGTAAAAAAGATAAGGTTAATAAAATTGATATTGTTGGCCTGCTACTTAAAAAAGGAGGACTACAGAAAGATGATGTTGGGCTGATTGAAGTTAAAGATCAAGCATCTTACGTAGCAATTAAAAGGAAATTGGTTCCTCAAGTTTTAAGAACTTTGGCTAACGAAAGAGTAAAGAATAAAAAGGTAAAGATAGAAACAGCAATGTAGAGAGAAGTCCGAAAGTCGGAAAAGACCGAAAGAATAGAGCAAATTTCTAGTCAACATAGGTCTTGATACTTGATACTAACTACTATATACTAAGAATGAGCAACAACGATATAATGAAAAAATTAAGGGTAGCATTATCCTTAAATAGCGACCAGATTATAGAAATCTGTAAATTGGTAGGTTTTACAGTTACTAAAAGTGAGTTAGGTGATATTTTTAGGAACGACGAGCACCCAAACTTTAAAAAATGTGGCGACCAGATTTTAAGGAATTTCTTAAATGGCTTGGTTATCTACAAACGCGGACCAAGAGAAGAGAAGAAAGCTTAATCAATTTTGTCTTCATTTCGAGTGAGCGCAGCGACGAGAAATCTATCGCACAGATTTCTCCTATCGTCGAAATGACGTTATTTTATTAATTAACGTCGTATCTAGGCGTAACTTTTCTATTTACCAATTTTTCAATCTTTTCTAAAAGCACATCCATTTTAAATGGCTTAGACATAAAATCGTCTGGCGCACATTCCATTTCTTGTACTTCTTTTAAATCGTACAAGCCAGACATCATCAAGATCGGGATTTTCTTTGTGTCATCATCAGATTTGATTTGGCTACAAACTATTCTGCCATCAATTTTACCCAAAACAACATCAAGTAAGATTAAGTCCGGTTTGAAGTCTTCAATGCGTTCAAAAATCAATTCTGCATCGTTTAATGGTTCAACATCATAACCTCCGATTTCTAAGATCAGTTGAATGGTTTCTAAAACATCATCATCATCATCAACAACAAGTATTTTCTTCATAATGGCAAATATATAATATTGTAATAATAAATATATAACAACACAAATCCAATACAGTTTAATTTTAGTTAATAAAATAAAGTTTCAATTATTTTTGAAAGTTTAAAAACAATTATTACTTTTGACTGTGGATTTCAAAGAAGCTAAAAATAAATTTGTTCAAACTTGGGGTGCCTTAGGCTCACAATGGGGTATAAACAAAACCATGGCTCAAATCCATGCTTTTTTAATGGTGTCTTCCACACCAATTTCTATGGAAGAAATCATGGAAGAATTGCAAATATCTCGTGGTAATGCAAGTATGAACCTAAGGGCATTGATGGATTGGGGAATTGTTTATAAAGAATTTAAGCAAGGGGAGAGAAGAGAGTTTTTTACCGCCGAAAAAGATTTAGATGAACTCGCAACTAAAATTGCTAGAGAAAGAAGTAAGAGAGAAATTAAACCAGCGCTTAAAGTTCTAAAAGAAGTTTCTTCGATAAATGATACAAGTTCAGTTGAAGCTAAACACTTCGTTGATCAAACTAAGAAATTGTACGATTTTGTTGCTAAAGCTGATACAATGATTGATAAAGTAACAGAATATAAAGATAATTGGCTAACAAAGTTGATTGTGAAAATGATGGGTTAAAAAAATTTAATATAAAATTTCAATATTTTCTGAAAGTTTAATAATTAAGAGAATGAACTACAATATAACAGCTTATAGCATTTTCATTATCATCATTGTATTTATTATTGTAGTGGTTGGCAAAATATGTTATCGTAACGGAAATATATTTGTCGCAGAACTCATTCCAGATCATTTAGAACTCTGCCAACAGATCAACAAAACACTTTTGGTTGGCTATTATTTAGTAAATATTGGTTATGCAACAATGACATTGGCAGATTGGGAAACCATCAATTCATTAAATCAATTGGTAGAAGTGATTGCAATTAAAATTTCCATTATTATTTCTATTCTCTCTGTGCTACACTATTTAAACATTATCATACTAACAACAAGTATTCAAAAATTAATTAAATCACATTAAAACAACTTTATTATGGAAACTACAAAAATTTTAATCGGCTATGCAGTATATGTTCCTGTCGCTTTATTTTTAACATTTTATGTGTCTAGAACCCTATTTAAAAATAGTAAAGTATATATGTTAGATATTTTTAAAGGAAGGGATGAGATTGCAAGTGCAACTAATAAATTGTTTGAAACTGGCTTTTACTTACTAAACCTAGGGTTTGCTTTGATGATTCTAAAAATCAACTTATATGAAGATAAGTACCAAGACTTAATTGAAGCTTTGAGCTATAAAGTAGGTGGATTTTCTATCTATTTAGGTTTGATGCTTTTCATCAACCTCTATTTCTTTTTTAGAGGAAAAAGAAAAGCCAATCAACAACCAAGATCTGCACAATTTCCTCCAACTATTGTTGGACAATAATTGAAACAATAAAGGCTCCAATATGGAGCCTTTATTTATTAAACTATTTTCTTATACTTGATTCTATGCGGCGTAACATCACCCAAGCGTTTCTTACGGTTTTCTTCGTAATCAGAATAGTTACCTTCAAAATAGTAAACTTCAGAATTACCTTCGAAAGCTAGAATGTGTGTGCAAATTCTATCTAAGAACCACCTATCGTGACTAATCACAACTGCACAACCGCCAAAGTTTTCTAAAGCTTCTTCTAAAGCACGTAAGGTATTTACGTCTATATCATTCGTAGGCTCATCCAGTAACAAAACGTTAGCACCTTTTTTTAAGGTTATGGCTAAGTGCACACGATTTCTTTCTCCACCTGATAAAATACCAACCTTTTTCTGTTGGTCGCCGCCGTTAAAATTAAATTTAGAAACATAAGCACGACCACTTACTGCTTTATTGCCTAATTGAATATTATCTAAACCATCGGTAATGTTTTCGTAAACAGTTTTATCTGCATCTAAATCATTGTGCATTTGGTCAACATAACCCAATGCAACAGTGTCACCAACTCTAAACGTTCCTTTGTCTGGTGTTTCTTGTCCGGTAATTAATCGGAACAAAGTTGTTTTACCCGCACCATTTGGGCCGATAATACCAACAATACCTGCCGGAGGTAAAGAGAAAGTCAGATTTTCGAATAAGATTTTATCACCATAAGCTTTGGTAACCCCATTAGCTTCAATTACCACATTACCCAAACGCGGACCAGCTGGAATAAATAATTCCAATTTGTCTTCACGTTCTTTTCCATCTTCAGATGCCAGTTTATCATAGTTGGCTAAACGAGCTTTAGATTTTGCGTGACGGGCTTTTGGAGCCATACGAACCCATTCGAGCTCACGTTCCAATGCTTTTTGACGTTTGCCCTCTGTTTTGTCTTCTTGCGCTAAACGTTTTGCTTTTTGCTCTAACCAGGTAGAATAATTTCCTTTCCACGGAATGCCTTCACCTCTGTCTAATTCTAAAATCCAGCCAGCAACGTTATCTAAGAAATACCTATCGTGGGTAACAGCGATAACAGTTCCTTTGTAGTTCTGTAAAAATTGCTCTAACCAGTCGATACTTTCAGCATCCAAGTGGTTGGTAGGCTCATCTAACAATAAAACATCTGGTTCCTGTAGCAATAAACGGCACATAGCCACCCTTCTGCGCTCACCTCCAGAAAGCACACCAATTAGCGTTTCAGGCTCTGGACAACGCAAAGCATCCATTGCTCTCTCTAATTTTGTATCTAATTCCCAAGCGTTAACGGCATCAATTTTATCTTGCAACTCACCTTGGCGAGCCATCAATTTATCCATTTTGTCGGCATCAGAATAATTTTCTTCTAAACCGAATGCCTCATTAACTTCTTCGTATTCTTTTAATATTGCAGTAACTTCTGCAACACCTTCTTCAACTACTTCTCTTACTGTTTTGGTTTCATCTAAAATTGGCTCTTGTGCTAAATAACCAACGCTATAACCTGCGTTAAAAACTACCTCGCCCTGAAAAGATTTATCTAGCCCTGCAATAATTTTTAATAATGATGATTTACCAGAACCGTTTAAACCAACAACACCGATTTTTGCTCCGTAAAAGAATGATAAGTAAATATTTTTTAAAACTTGTTTCTGTGGTGGATAGATTTTACTCACTCCAGCCATTGAAAAAATTATTTTTTCGTCTGACATATTAATTAGTATTTGTGCAAAGATAGTTGTTAAAATGGAAGATGGAAGAGGTAAGATGGAAGATGTGAAAGAGCTTCAATTGATAAATGAAAGTTTTGCTTTTTTTGGCGCTCGAGCAGGCTCTCCAATGTCCCGATGAAAAATGGGAGATGCAGCTTTCTGGGTAGCTATCGGGACTCTAGCGTAATATTAGAAGCGTATAAGATGATGTGTTTATGCTTTTAATCTTTTACAGCCTCAAATTCGTACATTTATAGGAGTATAAAATTCTAAAAATCTTAATTCTAGTAATCTAATAATGGCAAACGCAAATCACAATTTTTATGGTAATATGCACATTAACCGTAAATCATTGAGTGGTTTATTGCTTAAAGAAAGTGCTTTTTTAAATGTTCCAGAAGATTGGCACGTTATCATTACAGATATTAAAGGCTCAACTGCGGCCGTACTGGGTGGTTCTAGTGAAACTGTTAATTATATAGCAACTGGAAGCATTGTGACCTTACTAAATTTAGCTTTCAAAGCTAAAATAGCTATTCCTTTTTTCTTTGGTGGCGATGGGGCAACGTTTATCGTGCCCTCTATTTTGGTCGAGTTGGCCATGAAAAAACTAATGACTTATCAAGATAATGTTTTGCAAAATTTTGGGCTAGACTTACGTGTAGGGAGTGTGCCTGTTCAAACCATATATGGACAAGGGCACGAAATTAAACTAAGTAAATTTGGCTTGACAGAGTTTTTTTCAATTCCAGTTGTGTTGGGCGATGGACTTAGTTATGCTGAACAAATTATTAAGGGCGAAACTTACAAGCTTGAACAAGAAATTGATTTATCGGAAGAATTGGATTTAGAAGGTATGCAATGTAGGTGGGATAAAATCGGCTCTCCAGGAGAACTCAGCGAGATTTTAACTTTATTAGTTATTTCACCAAATGTTGAAACTCAAGCTACAGTATTCAGTAAAGTGCTAAAATCAATCGATGAAATTTATGGCATTGTTGAAAAAAGACAACCTATAACTATAGAAAAACTAAAGTTAAATTCCACTTTCAATCGTGTTAAAACAGAAATGCAAAATAGGATTGGAAAAATCAAAATATTTGAATTATTGCAAACTTGGTTAGCTACATCTATTGGCAAACTTTATTTTTTAACTTCCTATGGAAAAAGATATCTAAAGCGATTGGTAGAAATGTCTGATACCTTGGTTATGGATGGTAAAATAAACACTGTAATTAGTGGCGATGATGCGCAACGTGTAAAATTGTTTAAGGTTTTAGATGAACTAGAAAATTTAGGAGAAGTTGTATATGGTTTTCATATCAGCAATGCATCAATTATGTCTTGTTATGTAAGAGATATGAAAAACGATCATATTCATTTTGTAGATGGGGCAGAAGGTGGCTATACTAAAGCTGCTGCGATATTGAAAGGGAAGATAAAAGATGTAAAATGGAAAAGGTAAGATGTACATTCCTTCCTGTCGTCATTCCGTGTAAATGGGAATGCTAAAGAATTATATTATATTCTATTATGATTAAATTGTAGTTGTTATTGCTTCTTTTTTATAGCCTTAATTATCTTAGGTATTATTTTATTGTTTGCAATTGCCAACTTTCTAAATAAGCTCCTCGCAATTTGTAATCACGAAGAGCTTATTAATTGCTTGTTATTATTTAGATACGATTGAAAAGGACAGGTTATAATTTTCGCTAATGTTTTTTGATGGATTTAAGCAGTTAACCTTACCTAATAGCTCTTTATTAGAAACACTAATTGAAGATCCCTTAGCAAGGTAATAACTTAAGCTTTTTATTTTATACTTAATATCATGGCTCCCAAGGTTAACAAAACTGTTTGCTCTTACTTTAAGTGTTAAAGAATCAGTTATAATGTTGGTCAATGTTATTCCTGACTTTTCAGCAATAACAGCAAAAGGTTTACTATTTTGTGAGATTTCAGCATAACAGTTTAAATTTTTTGTGCTTAAAGATTGTAAATTATTAGTTTGCAGTATCATTATACTATAGTTTAACCGTCTAAAATTTTTCTCATTAATATTGTTCTTTTCAAAAGAAATATACAAAGTATCATTACTAACGTGTTGTTTTAATAGCGATTTAAGATTGGCTGCTATGCCTAATATGTTAGGCAGGTTACCATAGCTATTAATCTGTAAATTTGGATTAAATATTACCTCCCTTCTATTTTTAGTGATAAGTGAACCATTTATCACCAAATGTTTAAAGTTTTTTAGAGGTACTTTTTCTAAGTTATTCATTTCGAAAATATCATCTGTAGAGGCTTTTAATATATCGAAATCTCCATTTTTGTATTTTGCCTTTAAGGATATGTTAGAAACTATTAAGCTTGTAAGAATAATGCTAACAAAAGCTATTAAAATTTTATAACTAGTTTTCATGGTCAGGTTTGTTTTTGTTTTTAAATTTTTCGAATTCAGTCACTAGCTCATCTATTTCAAATCCAATAATGTTCATTTTATGGAAAAGACTAGGCAGCTCTTCTTTTAAGAATTGTTCTTTTTTACTAGAATTAAGTAGGCTAAGGGCATTTTGTTCTACAAAATAGCCCATGCCTCTTTTTGTGTAGATAATATTTTTGTTTTGTAGGTGCTCAAAAGTCCGTAACACTGTATTATGTGTTACCTCAAGTTCTATGGCTAATTCCCTTATTGATGGTATTTTCTCATCTGGTAACCAAAGCTGTAGCATAATTTTGTCGCACACATAATCTGCTATTTGCAAATAAATGGGTAAATTAATGTTAAAGTCCATGATTTATAATTCGATTTCTTTAAGCCTATAAAAGCAGGCAAGCAGCATGGTTGGCATAAAAAGAAGCACTAATATAAAAGACAGTAATCCTATGTTTTTATCCTGGCTAATTCGAAAAGCATTAGGAGTACCATTACTAAATTCTAAAGTAGAGAATGGGCCTGAACTTGTTAATTCTAATTTTGTTTTTTCAATAGTTATCTCACTCGATCCCATGCTCTTTTTAAATTCCTTTGAATACTGGCTTGGCTGGCTATTGCCAAATGTTAAATTTGTTATTACGCTATTTAAGGCTATCAATAAAAAAATTAGACATACAAAAGTTAACGATGCTTTTATAAAGATAAATTTTCTGTAAAAAAGAGAACAAAGTAATACAAAGGATAGTATAGAAGTGGTTCCAAATATAAATTCCAAAAAATTCTTGTATGTATAAGTCGCTGTTAAATATAAATTCCCAAAAATTTCAAAATCTATATAGTTCACTAGTAAAATTACGGGAGATACTATAACTAGATAAACTATTGGGAAAATTATTAATCCATAAACAATCGCAACCAATAGTTTTTCAAGGTTTGTAGTTGGTAATATAAGAGAACGAATGGCTCTAGGTTTAGGTGCGTAATCACCTAACAAGGTGCTGCAAAAAATTCCACCTATAATAAGTAGTCCAAAAACCAAGACAGTATTTTGATTGTTTTCTGAAAAATCAGTAGAATATGCCATGATTAATGAGATAACGCCAATTAATATAGGGAGTGCAATTAGCCCCAATAAATAAGCTTTCTTGTTTTCTTTCCATTGTTTGATAAACAAATGATTAAAACGTGTGAATGAGAATTGCATAATTTTAAAGTTTATTAAATAATGAAAGAATTAGATTTTTTTGAACAGTTATGGCATTAAAGAAAAGTTCCATATCGAGTTTGGTGTTTTCTTGATTTAAGTTTTCCGCAACAACAACATGGCCTTTTAAACCACCTTCACTATAAATAACGTTGGCTGCTTGCGATAAATCTAACACCTGTTTAAATAGAAGTTTTTCAGTGATGTCATCAACATTTTCTTGAAGGATGATTTTTTTATCATCTAGGATTAAAATACAATCGATTAATTGATCTAAGTCTCTAACTTGGTGTGTGCTGATGATGATGATTTTGTCGTCTTGAAATGCACTTGCTATTATTTTCCTGAATTGCTTCTTAGAAGGAATGTCAAGTCCATTTGTTGGCTCATCCAAAAATAAGTACTTGGTCTGTGTTGCAATACCAAAGGCAATCATTACTTTTTTCTTTTGCCCATAACTAATCTCGTGAAGATTACTTTTTTTAGGTATTTCAAAATCTGTTAATAATTGATCGAACAATGAAAAATCAAAATTCTCATAAAAAGGGGAATAGATTTCTGCATAGGCTGTGATTGAAATGTTCGGAGTGTCAACCTCTTCAGGCAAGATGTAAATGGATTTTAAAAAATCAAGTTCACGCTGGGCAGGTTCATGGTTGTCGACTTGAATTTTACCTGATTGAGGGAAGATAATGCCACAGATCTGATGCAATAAACTGCTCTTTCCAGTGCCATTTGCGCCTAATAGACCATAAATTTTTCCCTGTTCTAATTTTAGATTTAGATTATCTAATACCAGTTTGTTTTTTTGATAACCAAAAGTGAGGTTCTGAATATTAATCATTGTTAAGTGTATTGGTTAAGTAGTACACTGCAATTATAAAACAATATTTGATCAATTACAAAATATTTTTTACTAAATATTTATATATCTGATAATCAGTGTTTTGATTTGGTGGTTTTTATGATTTATTTTATTCTCTTAGTAATTTGATATCATTAAGCCGTATCTAAGGATTTTTAGTCCTTAATAGAAACGGTATTACAGATTACAAATCCTATGATATGAATCCAGATTGCAAGTCTGGAATTGAATCGATAACAATCTATTTTTAGTAATTATATGTCGCAACAATCAAATGTCTAACTATTTGTTTGGCTAATAAATACGCTATTTGCTTATGTAACTTCTTCGTACCAGCATCGTAAGAACACAATAAAAGGTTAACTGTTAGGACGGACTTTAGTCGGGGTTAGTTCGGACCTTGTTCGGACTTGTGACAATTGGATCCGAGCAAACTGCGTCTTAAGTGTGAATGAAGTATGAGTTGATAGTTAACGTGGTATAATCCTGTTATTATTCTTTCCTTATTCTACTATAATTAAATTATAGTTGTTGTAACTGCTTTTTTTAATCTTGAAGATACTTAGTTTGTTCCTTGCAATTCGCAACCAGTCTAAACCCGATCGCAGCGAAAATCCTTTTTGTTCTCCTGAGCGAAGTCGAAGGGCAAACAAAAAGATTAAGTGTAGAGCGGGACTGACTTTCATAGTAGCAATCACTTGCTTTTCAAATAATGAAGATGTAAAATGTAAGAGGGAAGCTGTGCACTTCCTTTCCATCGCATTACGATTCCCAGTCGAGCTGGGAATGACGTTACTCGGCCTGTCAAAACTGCTACTTCTTGCCTAAAGTGCTAACAATTTGTCAGTAATAAAACCTTACAAAAAACCGACAAAATATAGTGTAGGATGCGTAAATTAGATTTATTGAAAGCTAAAAACCTATTTTCTATTCGATTACGTAAATTAAGAATAGGCTAAGCGCTTTTTTGGTAATGTTAATTTTTGTTAATTAGTATAAGAAACAACAACCTTATCCACCGAAATGGCGTAATTGTTGATAAATTATAAAAATCTGGGTGCCTTATTTATAAAACAAATTTATAGTTTAGAGGCATCCGGTTTATACACATATTATGGAAGCTAAATTTTCTCCACAAGTAAAAGACGTGATTTCTTTTAGCAGGGAAGAAGCCCTGAGATTAGGACACGATTATATAGGCGCAGAGCATTTGCTGTTGGGTCTTATTCGCGAAGGTGATGGTATGGCCATTAAGATTTTAAAATCACTAGGGGTTGATACGTCAAAACTTCGCCGTTCTATTGAAGAGGCCGTTCGCGGTACTTCGAGTGTAACCGTTAATTTGGGTAATATTCCTTTGACCAAACAGGCCGAAAAGGTATTAAAGATCACTTATTTAGAAGCAAAAATATTTAAAAGCGATTTAATTGGAACTGAGCATTTATTGTTATCTATTTTAAGAGATGATGATAACATTGCGTCGCAAATTTTATTGCAATACAGCGTTACTTACGAAATCTTTAAACAAGAGGTTGAAGTAAATAAAAATGGTTTTAGAGATGAAGCGCAAGGTGGCGGTGGTACTGCTGGTGGCGATGATGATTACCAAGAAGAGGAAAGTTTTACAACACCTAAAAAGGTGTCAGACATTAAATCTAAAACGCCTGTATTAGATAATTTCGGTCGTGATTTGACTCGTGCTGCCGAAGAAGGCAAATTAGATCCAATTGTTGGTCGAGAGAAAGAGATTGAACGTGTTTCGCAAATCTTATCACGTAGAAAGAAAAACAACCCGATTTTAATTGGTGAACCTGGTGTTGGTAAATCTGCCATTGCCGAAGGTTTGGCTTTAAGGATTGTACAACGTAAAGTTTCGAGGGTGTTATTTAACAAACGTGTTGTTACGTTAGATTTAGCTTCTTTAGTTGCTGGCACAAAATATCGTGGTCAGTTTGAAGAGCGTATGAAAGCGGTAATGAACGAGTTAGAAAAATCTACAGATGTAATTCTGTTTATCGATGAAATTCATACCATTGTTGGTGCGGGTGGTGCTTCTGGTTCATTAGATGCATCTAATATGTTTAAACCTGCATTAGCTAGGGGCGAAATACAATGTATTGGCGCTACAACTTTAGATGAATATCGTCAGTACATTGAGAAAGATGGCGCTTTAGACCGTCGTTTCCAAAAGGTAATGATAGAGCCTGCTACACCTGATGAAACTATCGAGATTTTAAATCGTATTAAAGAAAAATACGAAGAACATCATGGTGTTACTTATACAGATGAAGCGATTAAAGCTTGCGTTGCCTTAACTGCTAGATATATTACAGACCGTTTTTTGCCAGATAAAGCGATTGATGCTTTAGATGAAGCTGGTTCTAGGGTACACTTAACAAATATTCACGTTCCTGATACCATTATCGCTATTGAAAGTAAAATAGAAGACATCAAGATCGAAAAAAATAAGGTTGTTAAAAGTCAGAAATATGAAGAGGCTGCTAAATTGCGTGACACAGAGAAAAATCTTTTAGAAGAATTGGAACGTGCTAAAGCAGAATGGGAAGCTGAAACAAAAACTAAACGTTACGAGGTTTCTGAAGATAATGTAGCCGAGGTTGTTTCTATGATGACTGGTATTCCTTTGCAACGTGTTGGACAAGCAGATAGCACTAAGCTATTGAATATGTACGATAAAGTTGCTGAGAAAATTATTGGTCAAGATGATGCGATTAAAAAATTAACAAAAGCAATTCAACGTACCAGAGCTGGATTAAAAGACCCTAAAAAACCAATAGGTTCGTTTATTTTCTTAGGCCCAACAGGCGTTGGTAAAACTGAATTGGCGAAAGAATTAGCTCGTTTTATGTTTGATAGTGATGATTCGCTAATTCAAATTGATATGAGTGAGTACATGGAGAAATTTGCTGTTTCACGTTTAGTTGGAGCGCCTCCAGGATATGTTGGTTATGAAGAAGGTGGACAGTTAACTGAAAAAGTTAGAAGAAAGCCTTATGCTGTAATCTTATTAGATGAGATTGAAAAAGCTCACCCTGATGTATTTAATATCTTATTGCAAGTATTAGATGAAGGTCAATTGACTGATAGTTTGGGTAGAAAAGTAGATTTTAGAAATACAATTATCATCATGACATCTAATATTGGTGCACGCCAATTGAAAGATTTTGGTCAAGGTGTTGGTTTCTCCACTACTGCAAAAACTAGTCAGACTGATGCAAATAGTCGTGGGGTAATTGAAAACGCTTTAAAACGTGCCTTTGCTCCAGAGTTTTTAAACAGGGTTGATGATGTGGTTGTATTTAACAGCTTAGGTAAAGATGAGATCTTTAAAATCATTGACATTGAGTTAAAATCATTATTTGGTCGTGTTCATAACCTAGGTTATGAAGTTAAACTAACTGATGGTGCTAAAGAATTCATCGCTGATAAAGGTTTTGATAGTGCTTTTGGTGCTCGTCCATTAAAACGTGCCATACAAAAATACCTTGAAGATCCAATTGCTGAGGAAATCTTAAAAGGAGAAATCCACGATGGAGATACTTTAGAGATTGACTACGATAAAGAAAAGGAAGAAATTACCGTTGTGAACAAAAGCAGTAAGAAAAAGAAAAAAGAAGAGGGAGCTTAATCCCTAATCCCCTAAAGGGGACTTGTAAAATAATCCAAAAGCCTGAAGTAGTTTACTTCGGGCTTTTTTTTGATGTTTCGTAGCTCAAGTCGAATATATTTTCGTTATTTCGACCTTGGGAGAAATCTGCTGAAGAAGGATATTGAACCAAATTTATTGCTATAAAACAGATTTTTCGTCGCTGCGCTCACTCGTAATGACTGGACGACTAGAAACGGCAAGAAAACTTTATGCTCTTTGTGCCTTTGTGGTTAATTTTATAACAAAGTTAACAATGCTTCATGATAATTCTCCAACGCCTTTTCTTCAGTATCTAAAAATAGAAACGGCTCTATTAGTTCCAATTCCATTAATATGAACTCACTATTTACAATTGCGCCATCAACCCTAGCATACAGGCAATCCTTAGCAAATTGATTGACATATTCTTGTGCCGTGTTTAATAATGTTTGATCGGGTTGTTGAGGATGAACGGATCCACCAAAGGTAGCCTGTACCCTAAAATCTCCTGCTTTTGCCTTTTTTATTAATGCGTGACTGAATTTTCCTCCAAAGAAGATGAATGACCATTCTCCATTTTCTTCGATCTCGGTTAAAAAAGGCTGAACTATAAAGTCTTCAATTTCGATAAGTGAATTAAGTTTTTCATTTATCTCATCTACATTCGCTGCCGTAACTTTAAACGTATTTTTTGAACCACCACTGACTGCAGGTTTTACAATAAATTTTTCTGTTTTAAGCTGAGTGAAATAATCTTGAAGTTTAACATCATCACCTATGGTTAAGAAGATACTTGGTGTTACTTTTAAACCTGCTTTTTCTATATCATGTAAATAATGCTTGTCTGCATTCCATTTTACAATATCAATTGGGTTTAAAAGCTTTACTTTTTTACGGTCTATTTTCGCTAACCAAGTATAAAAGTCTTCAATTAGGTTAAAATAATCCCAAGGAGATTTGATAATGGCTAAATCATAACTTTCCCAGTTTACCTGTTCATCATTCCAAATTTCTTTTGTAATGTTTAAGCCGTTTGATTTTAAGAAATTAATCAGGATATCATCTTCGTTTTGTACGTTAATAGCGTGATAAGCGCCTTTATCTTGGTAGGTTACTAATGCAATGTTCATTATAGAAGTTTGAGATTTCGAAGTTAAGAAATTTATAAATGCCGTCATATCGAACGAATTTTTCCCGCGGAGAAATCTCTTTGTTTCTTCAGGAAGATGACGTTTAGGCAGTGCTTTTTTGGGTGAGATTTCTCGTCGCTACGCTCTGTCGAAATGACGACTTATAGTAGGAAACTTAAAACAAACTCGTTTGTGCTGTTGGGACTTTAAAAAGTGTTTGGTCTAGTTCAGTACGTTCTATATTTAATCCGTTTAACCTGCAATGGAGTTTAAAAGTATTCCTAATCATTAGCGCGAAATTTCCTTCTCCGTGCATACGGGTTCCAAATCGGCTATCGTTTACATTTCCATTATGGCAGTTTTGTATCTGGTGCCATACTTTATCAAATCTATCTGGAAAGTTTTTCCTTAACCAATCTTCAAATATTTGGTTGATGACCCCATTTAAGCGAACAACAGTATAACCTGCACTTTTGCAACCATTATCTGCACAAGCTTTTAAAATGGCAGGCATTTCGTGATCATTTAACCCTGGAATCATCGGCGCTGCCATAACACCAGTTGGCAAACCAACCTTGCTTAGTTCCTCAATAATTTTTAGGCGTTGTTTTGCAGTTGTAGTTCTTGGCTCTAATTTTAACCGAAGCTTTTCATCTAAACTAGTTATAGATACATAAACTGCCGATAATTTCAGCTTTGCTAAATCTTGTAGAATATCTAAATCTCTCAAAATCAAAGCATTTTTAGTAATCATGGTAATGGGTTGTTTGTATTGCAAGGCAATCTCCAAAAGCTGCCTAGTTAATCTGAACTTCCGCTCTGCAGGCTGGTAACAATCAGTATTGCCCGATAAAGAAATAGGAGTGGCATCCCATCCTTTTTTCTCTAGAAATTTTTTAAATAATTCTGGCGCATCTTTTTTTACAATGATTTTCCTTTCAAAATCCAGTCCTGCACTAAAACCCCAATATTCATGAGAATTACGAGCATAACAATAAATGCAACCATGTTCACATCCTTGGTAGGGGTTTAAGGAATAAGCCATACCTACATCAGGACTATCAACTTTGTTTACTACTGTTTTAGATTTACCAATGATGAATGTGGTTTTTGAATTTGGTTCTTCCCAATCATCAATACCTTCTGGATGTTCTTTTGCCAAAGAGTTTTTTAGGAATTTATTGGAGGTATTGAACTGCGCCCCACGTCCATTCAAGTAATTATCGTCATTTTCCTCCGCCAAATTCATAGATTGAAATTACTAATATTTTTAGTAATTTCAATCTATGAATTTTCAACAAAAGGTTGATAAATAGGGGAAATAGAAAATGGGGAATAGGGAATAGACTTGTCTCAATTCGCAAATCTCAGTACTCAATACTATTTCTTAGTAACTGGGACATAATCCATCGGTACCATATCTGCTACTTTTTCGTAAGCCCAAAAACCTTCATACAATAATGAACGACCATCCAGGATGCCCCCATTTTCATAAAAACGAACTGGCCCATCGGTAAGTTTTACCACAGAAAGTTGATAATCTGGAATATATAGTGGTCTAAAAACCCAAAACCCAGAATTGGAATACTCGGTTGATTCTCTTTCCTTGGTGTACATTACACACAGTGCATTAGTATAATTTAGGTACCTCAAATCTTTATTATAAAACTTCACCAGGGTATCCGGAATAACTTCGGCATTATTAAACTTGTCGATGGTTTTAGGCAGTTCTTGCTGCTTAATCCAGTAAGCCATTAATGAAGTATCTATTTTTCCTGCATTTTTTTTAATTCCAGATTTGCCAGGTGGGTTTTTTAGTACTAATAAATTTTTATTAATGATACTGTCTGGTGCACGATTTGGATTTGGTATTTGAATAATTTTATTGATTACAAAACCTTCTTCTTTACTTTTTCCTTTAAACAGAGACTTAAGGAAATGTTGAGACGAACCATAATAAGCGGTTTCTCTAAGTTCTATATATTTCTTCTTTTTAGCATTTGATGCTTTTAATTCCTCAAAAAATGGCTTACCAGAATAATAAATAATGTGTGTGCGATTATTGTATTCGAAATAATCTAACATATACTTTATTCTATAACCAAGCGCTTTGTTTTCCACTATTAAAAATTCGTCGGTTTTAACCGTTAAGGTACTTTTAGTAATGTCATAATCTACCCTCAAAACTTGTGGATTTATTATTTTACACAATTTCGCATTTGGGGTCTTTCCAATAAAATATTCCTTAAACTGATTAATATATTTTTGTCTATTTGGATCTACCCTGATGACTACCTCTTTTAAGGTTACTGTGTTATCTTTAAGTATAAAATTTACATCTACAGATTTATCTGATATGATGATGTTTTTTGAGAATGGCAAATAACCAATCATCTGTACCAAAATATCATAACTGCCTGGTTTTAGATTAGGCAGTCTAAATTTCCCATCAGAGTCAGTAGCTGTGGCAATTTTATACCCACTAATGTAAACTCCAGCACCAGGCAATGGGCCTACATTATCTCTAACAATACCAGTTATCGAATAAGTTTGAGCGTTAGCTTGAGCACCAAAAAAGAATAGAAAACAAAAAAGCAAGAGCGCTCTAAACATGGCTACTAATGTAGTAAATAGCTAATCTATTATTAAATAATGCACAAGAATTTAACTTTTTTAACATTTGCTATTGCTTAGGACTTAAGATATAATCCATTGGTACTATATCAGCTATTTTTTCATAAGCCCAGTAGCCTTTATATATCAGGCTTCGGGTCTCTAAAACGCCACCATTAGCATAAAACCTAACTGGAGGCTCTACCAGATTAACAACAGATATTTGATAATTATTTAATTCTGGTGGTCTGTTTTGCCTGTGCGCAGAAAAATTGAAGGAAGGAATTTCTTTTTCATCCTTATAAATAACATATAGCCCATCTTTAAAATTCATCATCTTTAAATCGCTATTAAAGGGTTTTACTAGGGTATCAATATCTACATCTTTTCTATTTAATGCGCTTAATGTTTTAGGTTGACTCCTTTGTTTTAACCAGTATGACAAAGAATCGGTACCATTAAAAGTGATTAGGTTACTTAAACCAGCCTGTCCTGTGGTTAATCTTTTAATGTTTGCATTAATTACACTATCGGGCTTTCTACTGGTATTTGGGATATCTGCAATTTTATTGATTACAAATCCTTCAGCCGCCAATGTGTTATTATAAAGAGATTTAAAGAAGTGCTGAATTGACCCATTGTATGCAATGGCTCGTTTCTTTAACCAGTTTTTTTGTTTTGATTTACTACCTTTTAAGTCTTCAAAAGATGGGAGGCCTGCAAAATAGATAATTTTAGTTTTATAATTATACTCAAAATCCTGAAGTAAATACTTGATTCTATAACCAAGGGCCTTGTTTTCAATAATGAGGAAATCATTAGCCTTTGCAGTTAGTATACGTGCATCTTTATCATCATCAAATACCAATACATCGGTATTTAAAATGGTGCATTCTGCTGCGTTGGGGGTTTTACCAATAAAATAATCTTTAAATAGAGCAATATAAAATGCCCTATTTGGGTCGGGTTTAATAATTACCTCTTTTAACATGGTTGTATTTTCTTGCAGAGCGATTGAGACATTTACCGATTTATCTGATATGAGGACGTTTTTAGTGTAAGGCAAAAATCCAATCATTTGAACTAGGATGTCATAATTTCCTGGGGCGAGCCTAGGCAGTACAAATTTACCATCATTGTCTGTAACGGTTGCAATTTTATAACCACTTAAATAAACTGCTGCACCGGGAAGCAGCCCAACTTTATCACTAACAGTTCCTGTGATAGAAAAAGATTGAGCCAAAGCATTTACACAGCAAAAAAATAAAATGAACAAGAATGCAAATCTTTTAGTCATGATGTAAATTTAACTAAATAATTAGGTGTTTAAAATAAAATTGAAAGCAATACCATTTTAAGGGTATTCAAGAAAATTAATTTTTTTATGTATGTTTATATACCTATTTATCTGTACTTTATGAAAGACACGCTCACTTGCATCATTGTTGATGACGACGATTTGGATAGGATGGTTGTTGAAGCTGAATTATCTGCCTATGCGAAAATGAAGATTTTAGGAAGTTATCATAATCCAATTGAAGCTTTAAGTATTATCAATTCTCATCAGCCAGATGTTTTATTTTTAGATATTGATATGCCTGAAATTAATGGGATTGACTTTGTAAAATCTATATCGAATTTAAATGCCATTAATGTTTTTATAACCTCACACCCAGAGTATGCTCTACAAGGGTTTCAATTAAAAGTATTTGATTTTATATTAAAGCCATTAGAAACAGATAGGTTTGAAAGCTGTATCAATAGAATTTTTGACTTTGTTAAACTAAAAGACAAAGCAGAAGCTTATGATGTGCTTTTTGAAAATGAGAAAATTATTTTTAAAGAAGGAAATCATGTGGTTAACTTAAATGCCAATGAGGTAATTTATTTAGAAGCTTATGGAGACTATACCAAAATTGTAACCGAAAAGAAAGCTCATCTTACACTGGCTACACTTTCTAATTTTTTAGAATCATTACCACTCAGTAAATTTATACGTATTCATCGTAGTTATGTTATTGCTATTAATAAGGTAAAAAGTTTAGGGCCAAAAACAATAGATATGGGAATTAATGACATCCCTATTGGAAAAACATATTTAAAAGAAGCTAAACAAATTTTAAAAGTAAACTGACACAAGAGCATGTTAATTTATATAGTATGAAACTATTATACGTTTTCTTGTTGATTACGCTTTTCTCAATTTCTGTAGGTGTTGCTCAAGAATTTCCAGATTTATCAAAATACCAGACCAATAGGGAGAAAATGGGTATGCTGTATAATTATTGTAATTCTTTGCTAACAAAAGGATTAAATGACAGGCAAGATTGTAGTAATATGGTTATTGCTAGTAAGATGGGCATACAGCTATGTAAAAATGGAGATGAATACGTAAGTAATTTGTTTACAATATTTGTAGGTTATGGTTACGAATTTGAGCGTGTACATTTAGATAGTGCTATATATTACTATGAGAAAGGTTTGGATCAGTCTAGAAGATTAAAATTTGATTTTAATATTGATAGAATAACGGAGCGTTTAAACGGACTGTATTTTGATACACGAAGATTAAAACAGAGAGAAGAGCTAATTGCCGTGATGAGGAATATTCTAGATACTACGACCAATATGACAAGAAAGGTAGTGTTAAGTGGTAGCGTTAGTGAATATTATCTAAGTGTAGCAAAATATGAAGAAGCCATAAAATTCAATCTAAAAAATATAGAGTATCAAAAATTAAATTTTGCCAAAAATAAGACTGCCTTATTAGATAATATCGGATCAAAATATGTTCAGATTGGTAGTATTTTTAATACAATGGGACAATATAATAAAGCCATAGAGTATTATGATTTAGCTGGCCCGTATTTTAAAGTTTATAGAATAGGAAAGATTACTTTATTCATGAACTATGTTTTGGTTCATCTTAAACTAGATGAAGTAGAGAAAGCGAAAATTTACTATAAAAAAATGTATAGCTTAATGAAGCCAACTGATAGTGCTTTTCACGAATTAAGTAGTGCTAATCAATATCTTGCAGATTATTATAACAATAAAAACAATACATCTGAAGCGTTCAAATTTGCAAATGAAGCTTTAAGAATGGCTAAGAAATCGGGTAATGAACAAAGTATTGTTAATGCAAACAAGACATATGGGTCTGTCCTATACAAAAGGGGAAGTACTAAAGAATCTGTTAATTATTTACAAAAAGCAGCCTTAAATGCCTATGGTTTTAGCAAAGAAGATTATGCAAGTATCCAAATTCGATTGGCAGTAAGTTATGCAGATTTGGCTAATTGGGAACTTGCATACAAACATGCAAAAAATTATGCGGAACTAAAAGATACTTTATATCAAGAAGCATCAAAGAAGACCTTGGCAGAATTAGAAGCTCGATTTCAAAATAATGCAAAGAAGCAAGAGATAAAATTACTAAACATAGAAAGTAGTAATAAAAGCATTCAGTTAAAAGAAGAGAAGAAAACGAGATGGTTACTTATGTCTGTTGCTTTATTCGCTTTTTTGTCTGCCTGTTTAATATATTGGAACTATAGGAATAAGCAAAAGATAAATATCATATTAGATAAGAAGAACCAAGAGCTTGATCTGGTAAACCTACAGCTTAATAATGCTAATCAAACCAAGACAAAGTTGTTTAGCATAATTTCTCATGACTTAAGAAGTCCTGTTAGCCAATTGTTTACTTTTTTAAGGATACAGCAAATCAATCCAACTCAAATTTCTGAAGAGAATAAACTTTCTCATCAAAAGAAGTTGATGGAATCTGCAACTAAGTTGCTGGAAACAATGGAAGATTTATTGCTTTGGTCTAAGAGTCAGATGGACCATTTTGAATTAGATATTGAAGAGGTGGATATTCATCAACTTTTTGAAGAGGCCATTGCCTTAATGCAAAATCAGGCTGATGCCAAAAATGTTAAGATTGAAATTGGGAATTTAGCTTTAAATAATTTGCAAAGTGATCAAAACCTACTAATTATTGTCTTGCGAAACTTATTGCAAAATGCCATCAACCATTCATATAATGGTACATCAATTTTTTTAAACGCTGGAATTTATGAAGATAAAAAGCAGTTTATTTCTGTAATAAATAAATCCGATGTTATATCAAAAGAGAAAATAGATGAACTTTTAAGCAGTCATAATGTGAAGAGTAAATCATCAGGTTATGGGTTAGTTATTGTAAAAGAAATGCTTCAAAAATTAAACGGAGATTTAAAGATAGAAAGCTCATCAGAAGCTACGGTAATTGGTATTGTTTTCTCCTAGGCCTGTAAGCGCAGGATTTAAAAAACCTTCTTAAGAATTTATAGATTAATTGAAAGACCTATCGTAAGGAAATGACCTAAAATGAAGTTCTTCTTCTGTAATAGTTGGAGTAGTTCCTGAAAACTGTTTAAAATCTCTAATGAGATGCATATGGTCAAAATAACCAGAGTGGAAAGCTATCTTGTTCCAACACATATTTGGATTTTGCTCTTTTAATTTATAGCTATTAGAAAATCTAATGAGTTTTCCAAACATTCTTGGTGATACTCCAATTTTATAATTACAAATTCTTTCAAACTGGCGCAAACTTAAACAGGCAAGGGAAGCTGTTTTTTCTATAGTAAGTTTACCACCTGACTGTATAAATGAAGAGATTGCTCTATCAAAAGGGGATAGTGCGGTCATTTTATTTAACCGTTCTTTTAAAAAGGATTGAATAATCTGGTTTTGTATACCGGCTGTAGGTGATTCTGATAATTGTTCGGTTAATATACTGACCGTATTGCCTAAAAAAAACTTGGCATCATAACAGTTATTAATCAATTCATTTTGAGGTATATTATTCATTAGACTATTCCAACCTATGGGTTTAAATTGCACACATACTGCTCGATGCTTATTTCCTAAATTCATCACAGTTGAAAATAAGTGAAAGCCTGCAAAAATCACATTCTCTCTTTCAATTAAACAGCCTTGTTCAAAGGCACTAATTTTATCTTCTAGTATAAAGCATAAGCAAGGCCTGTAATCAGGGACAATGGTTATTTCTTTTACAAAATCCTCATTCAAGTTAAGATTTACAACAATAATGTTCTCTACGTACTGTTGCAAGCAAGGTTCTGGTAAAAAATAGGTAAAGCCCATATCATAAATATATAAAACCTTAAGGTGTTTATTACCATTAGCTTAAATATTTCTTGATAGTAAGTTTCTTTCTAAAATAGATGTATTGGCGAAAAGGTTGTCGTGTTTATACTATGTGACAGCTTACTTTCTAGGCTAAATTTGAGTTTTAAGAGTTCAAATTCAAATGTTATTGCCCTTTGCCGATTATTCCTATCCGTTCATCGATAATATCACAAGGTGCACTCTAATCAGGATTAACTTCATTCTATTAAAATTAAACCCTATGAAAAACTATCTTTTTTTAACCATTTTTTTGATTGGTATTGTTTTAAGTTCTTGTTCAGAAACTGGATTAGAAGGACCTGAAGGCCCAGTTGGTCCACAAGGCAAAACTGGTGATGCTGGGGCAATAGGCCCTGCAGGTAAAGATGGCAGTACAATGTACAGTGGAAATGGGGTGCCTGCAAATACGATAGGCATAAATGGCGATTACTACCTAGATAAAAATACTGGGAACTTATATGGGCCAAAAGCTGCGGGAGCTTGGGGAACACCAACAGTGTTAAGAGGAGCAGACGGTACAAACGGTACAAACGGAACGAATGGCACAAATGGTACAAATGGAACTAACGGTGCAGCAGGTACAAACGGTACAAATGGAACCAATGGCACTAATGGTAGTACAACCTTAAGCGGAAATGGTACCCCGTCTGCAGCTACAGGTATTGCTGGCGATTACTTTTTAGACAAAACAAATTATTTATTATACGGACCAAAAACTGCAGGAGGTTGGGGCATTCCAATTTTATTACGCGGGGCGGATGGAGCTCAAGGTCCAACTGGAGCCGCCGGAAAAGATGGCAGTATTATTTATAGTGGTTCAGGAATACCAGTTGCAACCATTGGTGTAAATGGAGATTATTATTTAGATAAAAATACTGGTAATTTATATGGTCCAAAAACAGCTGGTGTATGGGGAACTCCTTTAATTTTAAGAGGTACAAATGGCATTGATGGAGCCAACGGTACTAATGGAACCAACGGCACAAATGGTACAAATGGAGCCAATGGTACAAATGGCACCAATGGAAGTGTAACATATTCTGGTTTAGGTGCTCCAGCTCTATCAACAGGTACAATTGGTGATTATTATTTAGATAAAACTAATTATTTGCTATATGGCCCAAAAGATAATACGGGTTGGGGAGTTGGGATTTTATTAAGAGGAGCAGCTGGTGCACAAGGTCCAACAGGGCCCGCAGGTGCAGATGGAACGGTTATTTATAGTGGAGAAACTGCTCCAGACCCAGCTTTAGGTAAAATTGGAGATTTCTACATTTCTCAACTTCCAATTGCATTTTATGGCCCAAAATCTAATTTAGGATGGGGTATGGGTACAAATTTAAAAGGTGCTGACGGAACCAATGGCACTAATGGTACAAACGGAAGTAATGGTACAAACGGTGCAAATGGCAATACAATTTTAAATGGGGTAGGTTTGCCAGCAAATTCTTTAGGAAATGATGGCGATTTTTATCTTGATATTTCTTCGTATGTTATGTACGGGCCAAAAAGCTCAGGTGCTTGGCCGGCTTATGGAACAACTTTAAGGGGTGCTAATGGAGCAGATGGCAATTCTAATGTTATTGCCTTAGAAACTACTGATGCCTCAACATTTACTTGGAATTATGAGAGTTCAGATGTCAGAAATCTAATGCTGCACAGAGATGGGAACTATAATGATTCTACTTCAGTTTATAATATTCCACCAGCCAACGTTGCTGCTGCAAAAACAGGAACTGTATTAGTGTATTTACGTACAAATAGCGGTGTAGGTGTTTCTAGCTGGAAACAGTTGAACTTTACAGATTATAATATGGGTACTACTTACTTTTATAATTATAACCTAAGGCTTGACGCTACTACCGCTAAGGTTAGGATAATTTCTAAGTATAATACTACCTCACCGTCGTTAATGAATATTGATAAAGTTAGGATAGTTATTGTACCACCAAGTTCAACTGGAGTTTTAAGTAATATCAATCAGAATACCCCAATGCTGCAAACTATGCAAGAGCTCAATCTTAAGGACAGAGATTTTAAAAAATTGAATTAAGCAGTCTTTAGGTGATGTACGATTAGTACATCACCAATCAAAATCATTTTATACTCAATTAATATGCTCATGAAAAGGCTCTTAATTTTATCTTTCTGCTTTTCATTTTCCTTAGGCATTGCTGATGCACAAGATGTTGAGCAAATGATCAAGCAGAAACCCTTTGCCATAAACGGTACTTTAGGTTTAGGTTTAGGTACTTATAATTCAAGTGGAATTCCAGCTCGCCAAAGGGCATTTTCTTATTTGTTTAATGGCGCCCCAACAGTTTCTATTTATGGAGTTTCTTTTCCTTTTAGTGTTGTAGTTAGCGACCAACAAAGGGGATTTACTCAGCCTTTTAACCAATATGGAATTAGCCCAACATATAAATGGATTACTGTTCATGCTGGTTGGCAAAGCATTCAATGGTCGCCCTATACCTTAGCAGGATATAATTTTTTAGGGGGAGGAGTTGAGTTAAATCCTGGTAAGTTAAGATTTGGATTTATTTACGGAAGGTTTAACAAAGCTATTGAAGAAGATCCAGCGCTAATAACCGCGTTTTCACAAACACCAGCTTATAAAAGAACAGGTTTTAGTACTAAATTAGGGTGGGGAACAGAGCGTAATCATTTCGATTTTATCATGCTAAAAGCAAAAGATGAGGTAAGCTCATTAAAGAACAAACCGAATTCCCTTAACCTAACTCCTTCAGAAAATTTAGTATTAGGCATTTCTAGCAAGTTCACTTTCTTTAAACATTTCATATTTGATATCGATGCTTCGGGCAGCTTATATACCCGTAATTTATTGGCAGATACAGTTAAAAATCTAAAACTAGATAAAGTAGATTTTATTAAAGACCTAGTCACATTAAATGCTTCAACACAGTTGCTAACTGCGGGGCACACAAGTTTAGGCTATCAAGGTCAGAATTATAATGTAATGGTAAAATATAAAAGAATAGACCCAGATTTTAAATCGATGGGTGCTTATTATTTTGAGAATGACGTACAAAACTACACAGTGGAAGGCGGAGTGAAACTGTTAAAAGGGCAAATGCAGTTGAATGGTTCATTTGGTGTGCAAAATGATAATCTTTTAAATGATAAAGCTTACCAATCTAATCGTAAAATAGGTTCTATAAATGCAGCCTTTAACAAAACAAATTACGGTATAGATGTTCGTTATTCTGATTATGGTATTACTCAAGATAGAGGCTTAAATCCAATAGTTGATACATTACGGGTTGCGAAAACTAATCATAATTTGAATACAATGTTAAGATATAGCATCGCTGATAGCTTAATTTCACATAGCATTATTTTAGTTGGAAACATCCAATCTTTGGTCGATTTAAATCCATTTACCTCTGCTCAAAGTTTATCCAATAGTAAAACTGCAAATCTATCTTATCAATTAGGTTTTCTAACAACAGGCTTAAATTTTAATACCAGTTTTAATTATACGGTAGCCGATATCTATTTGGGCCATACGGTTTTCTTCGGGCCTTCAATCGGAATTGGAAAAGATTTTTTTGAAGGCAAGTTGGGCTTAAATGCCGCAATGAGCTTTCAACAGCAAAAGAATAATAAAATCAATGCGGGTAATATTCTTAATGGAAGTTTAAATGGCTCATTCCGTTTCACAAAGAAGAATGCAGCCAATTTATCCATCAATTATTTAAAGAGTAACTCTAAAGATATCACACTGCCATCTTTCAATGAAATTTATAGCAATCTTACTTTATCACATTCTTTTTAATTCTAAATCATCCACATTATGCAAAACATTTTACCATTGATTAAAGATTTTAAAAGGATAATCCTATTGTTATTCTTAATTATGGTCTTTGGCTATAATGCACTCGGACAATCTGCACCCGCCCAAGTTAGCATTACCGTAAATATACTGCCACCATATTCGCCATATTATTCAGATTACTCTGGCGCAAATGCAGGTAAGGTGTTGTTAATTGTTAGAAATTTAACAACAACACAAAAAAGAATTAAACTTACTGGAGAATTAAAAGGCGATAATGGAATTAGAATTTCTACCAAATCAACCTATGTCCCTCTGCAACCAATTATTTTACAACCTAACGAAACCAAACAATTAAATGGAACTTCCCTTAAAGATATTTTCGATTTAAACTCTTTAAATGTTTATGGCATTGATAAAGTAAAATTGGTACAAACTTCTCGAATCCCAGAGGGGAATTACTCTTTCTGTATTCAAGCGGTAGATATGAATACTAATCAGGTGATTACAAATACTGCACCACAAGGTTGTACCAATATCAATATAAATTATCCTGAGGCGCCAATACTAATTAATCCAGCAGCCAATGCTGCTGTTTTTTTAAAAAACCCTCAAAGTGTTGTTTTTAATTGGATAAACGCAGGTTTTGTGCCAGTTGGTATGCAGTATGTGTTACAAGTTGCAGAAATGCCTTTAAATGCAGTAAACCCAAATCAAGTTTTAAATAGTGCTTCATTTCCTTTGGTTAACAGAACATTAAGTGGAACTTCTTATGTTTTATCTCCATCAGATCCGCCTTTGGCAATAGGTAAACGATATGCATGGAGAGTAAAGTTAGTTGACCCAAGTGGAAAAGTTGTCTTTAAAAATGGGGGAGTAAGCCAAGCTAATATATTTACTTATTCAAGCCCAATCAACCTTACCGCTGCCCCAATATTGGTAAATCCACAGCAAAATGAACTTGTTACCGCTATTGATAAAGGGGCATTTTTTAAGTGGTCAGACAATGCAGTTGGAAAGACCACATACCTATTGCAAGTAGCAGAAATGCCAGGCTCGGGGGGAAATGCCGAACAAATATTTAGCCTAAACAAATTTGTTATCAATCAAACTATTAATGATTTAAGTTACGCACTACCTTCAAATACTCCATTAATTATTGGTAAAAGGTACGCATGGAGAGTGAGTAAAGTAGATCCTTTATCTAAAGCTCCATTAAAAGGTGGAGGGGTAAGTCAAATTCGAGTATTTGCATTTAATATTAAAGACATTGTTGAAGCGCCGGTTTTGATAAGCCCTATTGCTAATGCAAAAATTACTTTAACCTCTCCTCAAAATGTAACTTTTAATTGGGACTTTAAAACTAAAGGATATTTTAGGTATAATTTTCAGCTTGTAGAACTTGCCACACCTACCTCAAATCCATCACAAGCATTTGATAAGGGCAATTTTTTAATTAGTAAAGATATTCTCTATGCTAACACGTTAACAATAACAAACACCGACCCATTACTAAAAGCGGGGAAAACTTATGCTTGGAGAATAAGAGCTAACGATTTGGGGGTATCTACCTCAATTAAAAATGACGGTTATAGTGCTGTAAATGTTTTTGATTATACAATTTTAAAAAATGAAGAAAAATTACCACTAGCTCCCGTACTCACTAGTCCAAAAGTCGCGGAAGTTGTTGCTCAACAAAATGATTTCACACAACCTAAGATTAATATTACTTGGGATAAATCTAACACGTTAAGTCCAGCAACCTATGAAGTTAGGATTGTAAAGATAATACCAGGATTTGATGCGATAAGTGCCTTAGACAATAACGTTCAAGTTGTGCTTTCTTACAAACAAATGCTTAACAGCTTTACGCTATCACCTCCTGCTGTTAATGAAGATTTAACTTATGCAAGAAATCATGGTAGGGCAAAACTTGAAGAAGATAATACCTATGCTGTCCAGATAATCGCTAGTGGTAATGCCCCAGATGGTAAATTGCTGCGGATAGAAAATTTGGGCAAGAGTAACATAGTCGAATTTAAATATAAAGGAGCTCCAAAGCCAGTATCACCAGCGCCACCAACACCAATTTTGAGTACTATTGCAGGTAAGTTATTTTATAGGTTCAAACGCGATAATGAGTTACCCGTAAAGAGAGCCCTTAATTTCCCAGCTGTTACAACTATGAAACAGGTTGATCCTAATGGTGGTAAAAATCCAAATGGTAGTTATAAAATGATAGATGTAGATCATTTTGATAACAACAATCTCCCAGGTTACTTTGAAAACAATACATTTCCAATGGATATGAACATTCATCCTTTAAAAAATGTAAAACTGAATTTTGTATATGTAGTCATGCGAAGCCAAACTAAAAATCCAAAAAACATTAGTGAACTAACACCATATAAAGGCTACGCCACTGATATGTATCCATTAATACTAAATGGGGAAAAAATATCAGGTACTACTAGTATTGGAACAGCTACTTTAAAAGAAGATGGAAGTTTTAGCTATACGTTTGTAAACAAATATAAAATTGGATACATAGGTACTGGTAAAGTTGCGGGTATTGGAAGTGATTATAGTTATTTTGGATTTATCAGAATGTTTGTGGGTAAATATCATGCCGTTGGAGATAACAGCGAATATGGTGATGAACGCTATTTTACAAGCCCTGACTTATATCTAGCGCCACAAGTAGGCAAAACAGTTACTATTCCAGACGAAGTTGTTTTTGTTAACAGCTACAATTATACTGTTAAAGTTGTAAGTGATAAAACAAAAGATCAAGCAGTTACTGGTGGGTTGCCTTTAGCAAATTATCCTGTTCAAATGCTCGATAGCCACAATTCTACATCTTTTTCTGGGCCATTGGAAAATCAAGGAAAGGTTGTCTTCAAAGATACTTCTGATCCTAAAGATAATAAAGCAACCATGCCATGGGAGGCAGATGCCGAAAGTTATGCTAATCAAACCTTCATAGCCCAAGACGATGAATTAAAAGATGTTGATTTGCCACTTATAGCTATCGTAAAAACAGACGCATTGGGTTTCGCAAAATTTAAAAATTTATTAAACATACATAGCCATCTTCCATATGTTCCTCTTAATCCATTAGAAGGTAATTTCAATTACCAACCTCAAAAAGGAGAATTGATAAAAGGAGGTTCTGCAAATTGGGGAAATTTTAATAGCGATTTTATTCCTGAAACTATAATCGCAAAACAACCAATTGTTGTAAAACCCAAATTACCTGAGATATACTTAAGAGCCATTACTGTGCAAAATGGTTTTAGTCAACCAGTACCTTATGCCACTGTGCATATATTAGGTTATACTAACGATAATTTTAAGAAGCCTGTTGAAGATGAGTATTTTAAAACAGATGTAAATGGCTATCTACAAGTAAAGAATTTAATTGCAAATCGATTGCGTACCATAGTAATTTCTAAATTAGGTTTTGCAGAAAAGACTGTAGCGGTTAATCAAAATATATCCTTAGGCCAACGTTTTCCCGAATCAGTAGAGCAAGTTATGGTTGGAGCTGGATCCGTATACGGAACGGTTGTTAATGAAAAAGGCCAACCCATAATGGCGAATGTTAAAGTTGGAAATGGCCCTTATGTAAAAACATATAACAATGGGGTTTTTTATATAGAAAACACGCAAAGCGGTTATCCAGGTATTACAATTGCACCACTAGTAGATAATTATTATGGAGAAACATCCTATCCTAACATCAAGGTGAATGAAGCAACAATAATTACGAATAATCTAGGTAAAGCTAATAATACCATAGTTTTAAAAGAAAAACTCCATCGTGTTGTATTTAAAGTTGTAAATGCTGATGATGGCAAGGGGATGAGCAGTTATGTTGGAGTTGGTAATAATACCCTAGAATACTTTTCAAGTGATCCTTATACTGGATTAACAAAAGAATTTGCCATTGCAAGTCCCGGAGACGAATTTAAAGTTCGAGTGGTTCAAAATGGTTTTGTTACCTATGAAGATTATGTAAAAATACCAATTAAAATGGAAGCAGGAGCTCCTATTCTTATACCAATGAAAAAAGCTCAAGTGATAAGCGGTATGGTTAAAGATGCTATTACAGGTGCTCCAGTTGCTGGGGCTAGAGTTTATACAATAAGTGGCACAAACGTAGATGGTGAAGTTCAAAATTCTACTTTATCTGGCGCAGATGGAAAGTATACCTTATATGGGGCAATTAACCCGAAGGCTTGGTTTGAATATGGTCAATATTATTTTGATCTACCTATTAAGGTTTATGCTGTAAAAAGCGGTACTCCTGGTTATGTAAGATCAACCATTGATGCCTCTTCTGGTAGTACTAGCGCAAATTTTTCATTGGAACCTTTAACTGCAAAGGCAGAGATTTGGGGTTTGCCTATAGAAATCCATTCATTGGTTAAACAAAGCTATAGTACATCAATCATCACAGGGGCATTTATTAATATTCCTCGAAACAATAGTTTCAAAACAGAATTTATTGAGGCGAAATTACCATTTAAACAACTGGCAGTGCAAGCGAATAAAAATGGATATCAACCTTCCGCCACGGTAATTGAAGTAGAATCTACTTCATTAAAAGTGATGGCTTACGAAAAATATGCTAGCGAGCTCATCGCATCTGATCAGCAGAATGTTCTTAATAAACTCTCTATCAAAAGAGTAGATGGCTATGGTAGTTTAACAGGCTATTTAGTTTCAGAACTGTCAAACTTTAATTTCAGTTATAAATACACAGGTAAGTTTTTAATTGGTAAAACCATCCGAAAACCCTATAGTGCGTTTTTCGAAAATATACCAATGCAAGTGTTTTCGGCCATGCCAAATTATACAACAAATAGCAGTTATGATTTGCAAGCTTTATATGGCAAGAGTGATTTTATGGTTCATAATTTTAAAGCAAACCTTATCTCAGGCTCTACATTAAGTGCAAATGGATTTGATATGAAAGCCGAAGTTTCCTTAAATGTTCCACTTTTAGGTGCAACAACTTTACCAGCCGGAAGTTTTATCGTAACTCAAAACAATATAGAATGGAAACAGTATAATGGAAATATTAATATCCCTTTAGAAAAATGGGCTATTTTAGGAACAGGCCTATCTTATGATATCAATCAAGGAGGCTTTAGAGTAGTAAATGGTACTTTAAAAACAAGCTTGCCACAAGTTTCACTCAAAGATTTGATAATTATGCCAACTACTGTTGATTTGGGAATATCTAAACTTACAGGAAACGAAGCCTTAACCTTAGCGAATGTTACTCCGTTAAAACTAGCTTCGGATGCAAAAATGACATTAAATTTTGATCCAGCAGCACCATTTGATCAAAAGCCTCATTATCGCTTAAATCTTACTAGTAGTAATGAAACGGTAGCATATATAAATGATTTGCCAGGGATGGGGAACTCACGAGTAAATATTAATATGTTAAGCGATTATAGCGATGGAAAGCATAAATCCATCATTGTAGCACCTACAAAAATTAACTATTACAATGTGTTATCACAAGATGTTACTGGTATTGAGGTTGCCGATGATTTCTTTACGCTAATGGGAAATACCAATTTGGAAATACCTGGAGCACCTGCAAACGTTACGGGTAGATTTAAATATCTAAAAAATCCTTCCAGTCAATATGCTGATAAAAATGGTAATGTTTTAATGATAGAAAAATTGCAAACGGATGTTGAAATGGAAGGGAAAGTTAAATTTGAAGGTAATTCTTTTCAACTTTCTGATAATAACCTTTCAATTGAAGGAAATGTTCTAATCTATAAAAATGGCCCTGCTGATGCCATTAAAGGGATTAAAGGTGTGCTCACTAAAACGCCAGGCTCTATTGATATGAAATTCTTGCCTAAGCAAATAATTCCAATGGGAGAAAAAAATATTGAAATTGTAAGTGGGGGAAACTCTGTGTCGAATAAAAAGTGGAGTTTGGTAAACTTTGTAGGGCAACCGAAAAACTTCGTTAATACAAATGGAAAAAATTTATTTGCAGAAGGCGGTGATCTAATAAATTTCCAAGTAAATGGGGCTATTAAAAATACGGAAGGAGGAAAAGGGTTACAACTTGATGGAATTAGCACACCATTTGGAAACCTTGATATCACTTTTGATTTTGACAAGGCATCTTTCAGTGGTACATTAAATTTGGTAGATGCTAATTTGCCGATTGGTCCAGTAACAATTAATGACGCGAATATTAATTTACAAATCGATAAAAATGGTTTCCTTGTAGTTGGTATTGTAACTGATGCATCAGTTACTGCACTGCCAAGTTGTATAGCTGGAGGTTTTAAAAGTGGTATTGCACTAGGCTATTATTCGGCACCATTCCCAAGTTATCTGTCTCAAAAACTACTAGGTGTTACACTTAACAGCCAATTGCCATCTGCGCTTAACAATGGTTTAAAAGGTTTTTATGTTAACGTAATGAAATCATTAGACAAAAATGCATTGCCTAAATTGCCTGGCCCAAGTTTGAATGATATTCCTTTAATAGGTTCATTTGTACCTGTGTTTGATTTTTCTGCAGGAGTTGATGTTGGTTTTATATTAGATTTAGATGGGTCAAAAACTGTAAGTATTAGTGGTATGGCTTTTGCCAATGCGTCATGCTTATATGATTTAGAATTATGTACCATTGGTTTATCTGGTGGTGCAACTGGAAACATTTTATTAACATATGATGCAAGCGGGTTAGGAGGTACTTTATCGTTCGGTATTGAAGCCAATATACATTTCTGCCTAGGTCAAGTAGGTGTAAAGCCTAAGTTAGTCCTTAAAAAAGATGGTAGTGGATTTAGCTTTAAACCATCACTTTAATTTAAAATTATGATTATGAAATATTTAATAATAAGTTGCTTTCTGCTTTTTTCAACATCAATTTTTGCTCAACAAGCTGCGATTGTAAGTAATCAAAAATTGACTGCAACTTATGAAGGTGGAGATATTATTGTGAGTTACAATCCAATAAAGATTGTTGGTTTAGACAGTTTAATTATTAATGTTTACAGAAAAGGAAATGATGGGGAGAAATTAATTAGGGCGAATAAAAAAATAGCAGCTAATAAAATATTCAAGTTTGCTGATACTACTTTAAGAACCCAACCTGGAGTGTATCAATACATATTAAAAGTTAAAAGAGATACAATAACGGTAGAAACTGAAAGTACATGGGCATATGCTTTTGCTCCCGATGTAAGACCCATTGCTACAGTTTTTAAAGCAGTAAATGCAAAAAACACAAATAACATTATTCTATCTTGGAAAATTACAGATAGCTATTGGATGAAAAATATTACGCTCTTACGCAGCCGTTCAATGGATGGTAAGTATGAGTTAATTTCAGATATCAACCCTCAAGATACTTTATATATTGATAAAGTTAATGATGCAAATGAACCATTCTTTTACCGATTGGATATGAAAGGGTTTAACGGCGATGTAGTTTATTCCTCTGCATCAATTGTTGTTATTCCTCAATTTCCCATTGTACCCTATAAAGTCGGACCTATAAAAGCTGAGCAAAAAAATAAATCTATTGTTGTGAGTTGGAATAATGACAACCCATCTGCCAGAGGTTTTTATGTGAAGAAACGGATAGGAAATGCTGGGGAATTTGAAATTTCATCCCCTTTAATTTTCAAAAATAAGACTGGCCAATATCTTTGGAAGGATACCTTAAGTTCTCTAAAACCTAGAGAAATGTATCAATATGTAGTGATAGCAGAAAGTAATTCATTTGATGTAAGCAAACATTCTGATACATCAACGATTACTTATAATTATGGCAATCTTGCCATTTCACCACCTACAGACCTACGCATCATAACCGCAAATGATACAACCTACAATTTAGTTTGGAGTATTGATAGTTTGCGTCAACAAGAAATCTCTGGATATCAGGTTTACCTGAAAAGAAAAGGGGAAACCATATTTAAACCCTTGAAAAACGGCAATACTAATAATAGCATTAACTATGTAATGGTCGAAAATTTAAAAGATGGAGATTCATTTCAAGTCAAATCTATCGGAATAAATAAAGAAAGTATTCCGAGTATGACCTTCACTTACACAAATCCATTTGAACTTAATTTTGGTCCCAGATATTTAAAAGCTGCGGTATATGATAATTTGTTAAATATCAAATGGCTAAAAAGTGAAAACCAAAAAGTAAGAGCATATAAATTATACAAATGGAATGGGAAGACGTTTGTCTTAGTAGAAACCATAACACCAGATAAAGATAACGTAGCAACTCGAAGCTATTTAGCTGGGCAATTAAATATCTATAAATTAAGAACGGTGAATATGAATGGTGTAGAAAGTTCTGGTAGTGAAGTGTTACAAGTTAATTAATCAACAAGTTTAAAAACAACATCGGTTTGATAGCTCATTACTATTGGTCTTCCATTTTTCATTCCAGGAATCCATTTTCTACTATGCTTTAAAATTTCTAGAACTGCTTCATCACAACCGAAACCAAGGCCATTTATAATTTTGGGAAATAGAAGCGTGCCATCTTTTGCGATGGTAAATTCTACCGTGACAGTTCCTTCTATATTATTATTGATGGCATTTAAAGGATATTTTAAATTTTGATAAATGTATTCCTTGAATTTCCTTTCACCACCAGGATATTCCGAATTCGCTGAAATATTGCAACAACCAATATTATCTAAATAAGTTAACTTAAATTTAATTGTTTCTTTCTTTGAAGTTCTATTAGCAGAAACAGTAATGGCATCTTTATTATAATTCAGCATACTTGGCCAAACCGTAATATTTAAAAATCTAGTTCCATGATTCACAAAAATATGATCATTGTTCAATGCGAAGAAGGTTAGGGTGTCTGTAGGTTTAATTCCAACTAATTTAAAGTTTCCAAGGCTATCGGTCGTAGCTCCTACTTTCAGTTGTAAATATTGGTTGTGCTGAGATTTTGTCTCAATGTAAACGTTGGCGAGATTGCTGCCATCGCCAGCTATTAATCTTCCGCTAACATTTATGGTATCTAATTTAAGTCTAACTATTTTTTGCTGTGCAGATACGTGGAGCGAAATCACCAAATTCAGCAGTAGAAGTAAAATTATTTTCATAAAATGATGATGGGAAATAGCAACATATTCCACAATTACCCCAACAGTTCTTTTGCATTTTGCAAAGCAGATGCACCTGGATTTTTACCACTTAACATTTCTGCAATGGCACTAATTCTTCCTTCTTTGTCTAGCTTTTTAATGCCTGTTGTCGTTTTGTTATTCCCTTCGTTTTTGTAAACGAAATAATGCGAATTGCCTTTAGCTGCTATTTGCGGTAAATGAGTAATTGATAAAACCTGCATGTCATTCCCCAAGCTAGCAATTACTTCACCAACTTTTAAAGCGGTTTCTCCAGAAATTCCGGTGTCTATTTCATCAAATATTAAAGTTGGTAACGAAGTATGTTTAGCTAATAAAGATTTGATAGCTAACATTAACCTTGATAATTCACCGCCAGATGCAACTTTGTTTACTGGAGCAGGAACTTGTCCAGCATTTGCTGAAAACAATAATTGAATCTCATCCAAGCCATCGTTGTTCAATTCTGCTAAAGGTTGATGAGCAAAAACCAATTTGGCATTTGGCATTCCAACTTGTTGTAAAGTCTTGCTTGTAGCAACTTCAACCACTTTAATTGCTTTTTTGCGATTTGAACTTAATTCTTGAGCTTGTTTTGCCAATTCATTCTTAAGCAATTCGATTTCTTTCTTTAAGATTTCAATTTGTTCGTCAGATGAAAGTAACTGGCTCAAGCTGTCTTCTAGTTTTTGTTGAACGGCTAATAACTCGGCATTATTGGCAACCCTATGTTTTTGCTGAAGTGTGTACAAAACATCTAGCCGTTGCTGAATAATTGATAACCTTTCCGCACTGTGCAAAGTCTTACTTTCAAGTACTGAAGTTTCATCTGCAATGTCTTTAATTTCTATAATACTAGAACGTAAACGCTCATACAACACATTAATTTCCGGGCCGAACTTTTCAATGTTTTGTAATTGAATAGCAGCTTCTTTTAAAATAGTGGAAGCTGAAATTTCATTTTCAGTAAGTAGGGCAGTAGCAGTTAATAAACTTCTCTTGATGCTTTCTGCGTGAGTTAGTTTTTCTAATTCTTGCTCTAATTCTTCCTGCTCGCCTTCTTTTAATCCAGCTTGTTCTAATTCATTGAACAAAAATTGCTCATAATCTTGTTTGCTGCGGGCTTCATCAGCTTTGTTAATTAATTCCTTTAATTGCTGACTATCTTGTTTGAGTTTTTTAAAGCCAGTTCTGTATTTTGCTAAGAGGTCTGAATGATTTGCTAAAGAATCAGTAATTAATAGTTGAAAATCACTATCATTAATTTCTTGCGTTGCATGTTGAGAATGGATATCAATTAGTTTTTCGCCTACTTGTTTTAGTATGGTTAAGTTTACTGGGGTGTCGTTGATAAAAGCCCTTGACTTCCCATCCATCGAAATTTCTCGGCGTAAAATACTTTCCTTAAAAAAGTCTAGATCATTAATTTCAAATACGTATTTTAGCTTTTCATCCGCTAGAAAAAAAACGCCTTCAATAACACATTTTTTATCTTGGTTAAAAAAGTATTTACTTTCTGCTCTTTGACCTAAAATCAGTGACAATGCACCTAAAATAATAGATTTTCCAGCCCCGGTTTCACCAGTAAGAATGTTTAATCCCTTGTCAAATTCAATGTCAAGGCTGTCAATTAAAGCGTAGTTGCGTATAGAAAGTTTTTGTAGCATATTGTACTGCTAAATTAAGATAAAAGCAAATAGCTTTCAACAACCACAACATTTAAATAAATAAAAAAGGGCAAGAAATTAATCTCGCCCTTATCATTGTATCATTTGTTTGGTGTTGTTAATTCTGTGATGGAACAGCTTTGAATTCAATAGCTTTATCAAGTTTTAAAGTTTTTAGAGGAATTGCGTCAAAATTTAGGTTTTTGGTTGTTTCAAATTTCAAACTTGGAGTAGCTAATAATAAATCTGTAGAATTAAACTTTAGGTTAGTAACTGTAGCAAGGTTAGCAGTTAAAGGTAAAAATGCTTTTTGTACATCTAAGTTACTATCAAATAATAAGAAGGCTTTATCGCTTTTAATTCCTTTTGATTTTTTTAACTCTTCTACCTCATTATCATACTTTTTTCTTAATTCTTTATATTCTGGCGAATCATAAAGCTTTTTCATATCCTCCATTTTCTGTTTCCATTCTGGTGAATTGAATTTTTTATTCATTTCTTCAGCATTCTTTTGGATATCAGCCATTTTAGATTTCCATTCGGGAGAGTTGAATTTCTTTTGAATTTCCTCAGCATTCTTTTGAACTTTAGCCATATTCTCTTTCCATTCTTGAGATTCGAATTTTTTGGACATCGCTAAACTTTGCTCTTGAATTTTCGCCATCTTGTCTTTCCACTCGGGAGAATTGAATTTTTTTTCTAGCTCCTTCGAATTAAGCTCTAATTTGGCAATATGGTCTTTCCATTCTTTAGATTCAAACTTTTTGGCTATTTCTTCAGCATTTTTTTGAACTTTAGCCATTTGCTCTTTCCACTCTGGAGAGTTAAATTTTTTCTCCATTTCTTTTGAGTTGAATTCAATTTTAGCCATCTTCTCTTTCCATTCTGGAGAGTTGAATCTCTTTTCTATCTCTTTAGCATTAAATTCAATTTTCGCCATCTTTTCTTTCCACTCTGGAGAATTGAATTTTTTCTCAAGCGCTGCTAATTTCTTTTTTACACTATCAGGCAATTCATCCATAGATGTATACACTACTTCTTTACCATCATCTCCTTTAATTACGGCTCTAAATTGTTTTTTTGATTTTTTAACAGTGTCTGTATCTGCCTTAGCAAATGATTGCTCGATTATGGCTTTTGTTTCTGCTGCCAAAGGTTTAATTAATGTGAGTGTGGCCGTTTTTTTGGCTTTAACTTCAGCTTCTTTTGCTGGGTTAATCCACGCTAGCGAAGCAACTGTAGCAATGGTTAAGGTTAAGATAAAAAACTGCTGTTTAGCATTGATATAGTTCGTTTTCATGTCTGTGATTCTTTTAATACGTTGGTACAAATGTTGATTAGTTCCTGTTGCTGCCAATGACAGAGCAGGTGTTTGTTTGTCTTTTAATAATTCTAATTTTAAAAGGGCGTGCGCATAAGTTAACGGTGTTCCTGTGAAATTAACCACCAAGTCATCACAGGCGTGCTCTCTTTCTATATGTATAAACTTGGTGGTAAGCCATACAAATGGATTGAAAAACAATAACGTTTCTATACAGGTTTTAACAAGGTTGATTAAATAATCGTTTCTACGAATGTGTGATAATTCGTGTATTAAAATTGCTTCAACTTGTTTGGCGTCCAATTGTGTAGCTAATACAATGGGAAATAATACAACAGGTTTAAAATAGCCAACTACTAAAGGCACGTTAACTTTAGCAGAAAGATAAAATTTAACCGATTTATTAATTTTTAATTGAGAGAGTGTTAATTCGAAAATAGCTTTCCATTCAGCAGGTACTGCTAAGGTACTTGCTTGTTTAAGCTGTTTAAGCTTTTGGTAGCCTGATAATAGTACTACTAATTGAAAGCAAATCCCAATAAGGTAAACAAATACAACTACAGGGAAATAAGCTTCAGTTTTGAAATTAAAACTTCCACTCAATTTGGTTAAATCCTGATAAGCACTATGGTTAATGGCTATGTTTTTAATAGTTGCACCATTAGTTGGTAATTCGAATAACGAAATAAACGTTACGCAAAAACTAATTAACATTAAAACTAAGGAACCAAAAGCAATGTTGTGTTTTACTCTTGCATTGGTTTTAGGCCAAGCCATCAAGGCGATGAATAGAATGGCATAAATAATTGCTCCTTGCCATAGCGAATGTAGAATGCTCCATCCAATAGCCTTAACTAAATTGTTTACAATAGCTTCCATTGATTACTTATTTTCAAGTTTATCTAAATATTCCTTAATCAAATCTATCTCTTCTTTGCTCGCTGTTTTATTTCCTAAAGCTTGCATGACTAATCTTGCAGCAGAACCATTAAAAACGTTATCTATCATTTTATTAACCAATTGTTGTTGTGTTTTTTCTTGGTTAATTAAGGCTCTATAAATATGTGTTTTTGAACTTGTATCTCTATCTACTAGTCCTTTCTCATGCATAATTTGCATCAGTTTAAGGCTAGTGGTATAACCTGCATCTTTTTTGTTTAAAGCTTCATGCACTTCACGAACTGTACAGTTTCCTTTTTTCCAAAGTACCTGTAGAATTTCCATTTCGCCCTCTGTTGGTTTGATGTTTGTATTGCTCATTTTGTTACACTACGAATTTTTTCGTATTCAAATGTACGAATGTATTCGTACAATCCAAACTATTTAACAAATTTTTAACAAATAAATTTAAAATGTGATTTAATTTATTAATTATTAAGGTGATAGTAACGTAATTAACTTTGGTAATTAATTAGCTGATAAAGTTTTTGATAAAAAATCTATCAATTCCTTACCTTTTAAATCCTTAGCAATTACTTTTCCAGTAGGGTCGATCATTACATTCGATGGAATGGTGGTAACGCCATAAATTTTTGCTGCAGTGTTTTCCTTTTTCAGATCAGAAACTTGTGTCCACGGCAACTGATCATCTTTAATTGCTTGTAGCCATTTTGCTTTATCAGCCAACACATCTATAGAAATACTAAGGACTGTAAAATTCATGTTTTTGAAAGTATTGTAAGCTGCAATAACATTCGGATTTTCCTCTCTACATGGCAAACACCATGATGCCCAAAAATCGATAAGCAAATATTTTCCTTTATAAGCAGAGAGTTTGATCATATTACCGGTTGGAGTTGGTTGTTCAAAATCTATCGACTGCATACCAATCTGTATTTTTTTGCTTTCAACAATTCTTCTTTTAATTTCTATGCCTTCTGGTAATTCTCTAAGTGTCCCATTCAATTTACTAAAGGCAGTTTCTACTTTAGAAAGTAAGTTTCTGGATTTAGAAATACGTAAAAGATTGTATAAACTTACGTAAGAATTTGGGTGTTGATTAATGAAGTCGAGTTCAATTAATGCAGATTCTTTGGATAAAGCCAGCGATTTAGCTTTAGTTTTATTTACCAAACTTGTGTCTTTAAGTTCTTCAGTAGAGAATTGATCTATATCTTTTAAACTTCTTTTCTGTATTTCGATTGGCTTTAGCTTCTTTATTAAAATCGCATTATCATTATTTAAAATTGTACCAGAAATTATTGAATTATTCAAGGTGTCAGCAGATTTTAAAATAGCTATACCTGGTTCTACATAAACTTCAAACCTATCTCTTAAAAATTCAGCATATTTAGGATTGTCATTTCTGCAGATATAACCTCTTGCAAAACCTTTCATTGAACCTTTAAATTCGAAATAACCTTTGCTTACTACTGTAGAATCATCTATAAAACCACTAGGTAATTTATAAGATAAAAAGATTTTTTCGCCATCTTTTAGTCTTTTTCCATAGCCTCTGATAACGAAGGAAGATTGAGCTATGGCAACAATAGGAATTAAAAAACCAATCAATAGCAATACGCTTCTCATAATGATAGTTTAGATTATCTAGCCTTTTTCAAACCTTCGTATTTGTTGATATTTGCAGGGTCTATGTCGCTCAAGAAATTATAAGCTTTGATTCTATCCTGGGGATTAACCATATTAGAAAGCACATTCGTAATTTCCTCAGCCTTTGTGGCAAAATATACATTCGGGAATATGGAACCTAGTTTTTGTCTATCCAATTGTTGTAATGATGGTAAAAGAGCAAGTATATTGCTGGCTCCTGTGCTTACATTATCCTGTAATTTATCTAGTCCATTGAAATGATAATCGTAAATAAAAATTCTTAGATCCTTAAAGGTATTGTCTAATAAGTTCTGATTTAACCAGTAACGATTGCGCAATCCATCAAATGCTTTCCACCCTTTATTGCCTCCAGTTTGTGCAATATTCAATACGTTTTGAGCCTTATTATAAAATGATGAACCCCCTAGTTTGCTAAAGCTATCCTTATCTATTCCAATAATTGTATAGGCGTAATAGGCTAGCAGTGAACTTAAATTCCCAATAAAGTTCTGGTCTGAAAAATCTAATGATTGACCATCACTATAACCAAAGTCAAAATCCTTATCGCTAATATTTAATAATGTACTGTTATAAGAACTATTATAAACGGGTCTGTTTGATTGTATTTGAGCTTCCGCGGTATAGCCAGAACTCCCATCCCAACTGGTAATGGTAATAACAAAATTGCAGGTAATTCTCTCTTGTGGTGTGTAACTTTCGCTAGTCCACTTGTTATTGTTCAAAAAATCCCTGATGGTATTTTGAAGTAGTTCCAGATTTTTCTTGTTAATGTTGGAGATGTTTGGAGCAAGTATTTGAATACGACTGCTTAATTCCTGGCTATTTACAAACCCGGAAATTAACAATAGAACAATAAAAACTAATACTCTTCTCATTTATTAATCAACTTTAGTATTTCATTACAGATATCTTTTGCTACTTCAACCTTAGATTTTGTTTCAAAACTAACTTTGTCTAAAGCTTTATTAAATATAGTTATTTTATTGGTTTCTGTTTTAAAACCAGCACCCTTATCATTTAATGAATTTAGAACAATCAGGTCTAGGTTCTTTTTTGCGAGTTTTTCTTGGGCATAAAACTCTTCATTTTCGGTTTCTAAGGCAAAGCCGATTAAGAATTGTTTCTCTTTTTTTTGTTGTCCAAGCGTAGCTAAAATGTCTGTTGTCTTTTTAAGATTGATACTAAACCCAGCATCCTTCTTTTTGATTTTCTGGTTTGCAACATGAATTGGGGCATAGTCTGCTACTGCTGCGCTCATGATTATAATATCACTTTGCTCAAAGTACGATGTGCAAGCCATGAGCATATCATTAGCACTAATAACATCAAGTCGTTTTAAATCTGTATTGGTTTTTTCAGCTGTTGGACCGGTTATTAATGTTACCTCGGCTCCTAAAGCCACCATTTCATTAGCTAAGGCAAATCCCATTTTACCAGACGAATGATTCCCTATAAAACGTACCGGGTCTATTGCTTCATAAGTGGGGCCAGCTGTTACCAAAACTTTTTTCCCTAGTAGGGGCAGGCCTTTTTTAATGTCAGCATTTAAAAAAGCTACAATCTCATCAGGCTCGGCCATTCTGCCTTCACCATATAAACCACTTGCCAATTCTCCACTATTTGGAGAAATAACCGTATTGCCAAAAGATTTTAAACGTTCAATGTTCTCTTGTGTGCTTTCATGTTTCCACATATCCAAGTCCATTGCTGGGGCGAAGTATACAGGACATTTAGCAGATAAATAAACAGCAGTTAATAGATTGTCGCACAATCCATTTGCCATTTTACCAATTGTATTGGCACTTGCAGGGGCAATAATCATATGATCAGCCCAAAGGCCTAGTTCAACATGGTTACTCCAAACACCAGTTTCAGGCTCGAAATAGTGTGTATAAACAGGATTTTTAGAGAGGGTAGCCAGTGTTAGAGGAGTAATGAAATTACAAGCATCTGGCGTAAGAATAACCTTAACGTTTGCGCCAGCCTTGATAAGTGCTCTTACCAATAAGGCCGATTTATATGCCGCAATACTGCCGCAAACGCCAAGAAGAATATTTTTATTGCTAATCATTTTACCTTTGTGCAATTACAAGGTGCAATTTAAGCAAAGGCTTCAACTATTTTTGCTCTTTCGAAGGATTTCTGTGATAAATTTTATCATTCAAAAATTCATCAATTGCAATTAAGCTAGGCTTAGGCATACGCTCGTAATGCTTGCTAATTTCAATTTGTTCCCTGTTCTCAAAAATCTCTTCCAAATTATCATTAGATGATGCAAACTCGGCTAATTTACCGTGCAACTCTTCCTTCATGTTATTAGATATCTGATTAGCCCTTTTAGAAATTATCACTAATGACTCATAAATGTTGTCAGTAGTTCTATCTAAATCATGTACATTTCTCGTTACCGTAGTATTTGGTATAGCGGGTTTTGGTGTATTCATTATTTTATTGGGGTTTTAATCTCTACTTTCTTGTTTGTACTATCTTTTTGTTTTTTACCTTGGTTTTCTAAGGCAGTATATTTTGCAATTAAAGCAGCTTCCTCAGCTAATACGTTTTTTGCATTTGCAATTCCAGCTTCACTATCTTCCTTTAATTGTTTGGCCTCCTTTGCAAGTTTGCTATTAGGATAACCTTCTATAAATTCGTTATAATAACCAATTGCTTCATTAAAACGTTCTTCTTGTCTATTAGCATAGCTATTTTTAGCATACATGTATTGTGCTTTCACGATCAATAAGTTCATCTCTTCAGCAAACTTAATATCTGGAAATTCAGTTTGAGCAGTTTTCAAAGCAATAACAGCGGCTTTATAATTCGAAATGTCATAAGCACCCATGGTGTAATATAACTTAGCATTATCAAAAGCCTTAGTTTCTAGCTTATTTCTTAAGTCAGAAATGTATTGTGCAGCCTGTGTAGCTCTATCACTTTTTGGATATAAGTTGATAAATAACTGTAAGGCATCAATAGCTTTGTAAGTATTCTCTTGGTCTAAAGACGATTTTGGAGAATCTAAATAATAGCAATAAGCGCCCATATATCTACATTCCTCAGCATTTTTACTTGCCGGATAAGTGTCTGCAAATTCTTTAAACTTGTAACGTGCTGTAGTATAGTCTTTTAATCGGTATAATGTAAAAGCGTAATAGTAGTTTAAATCTTCCGCCTCTGCAGTTCCCCTATATTTTTGTGCTAAGCCTTCAAATAAAATTAAAGCCTTAGAATAGTCTTTCTTGTTATATAATCTAATACCTTCCTGGTATTTTTTGGCAACATCATTACTTAGGCGCAATTTCTCAAACTTGCTTTTACAGCCAGCTGTGCCCAATAAAATGATGGTAAAACTTAAAATAAGTAAGTGTTTAATTTTAAACATTGTGCAAAGATAAGGTAATAATACGATAACGTCAATTAAAAATAATTACCGCTAAGCTAAATAAAGGCTTTCAAGCTGTCAAACACTTAACAAATTTTAACATACGGGTATTTTAAATCAGAAATAAACGGTTTTTGAGGCAATGTTGTACAAGTTAATCCAGCGCATATGAAATGTGATTCCGGTTTTTGCGCCTCGATGCACCTAGCTTAAATTTTGAGACTTTATCCATATCATTAAAAAGCAGTTGGTAATGTGATTGGTAATTTATTATTGAATACAATTATTTGAAGACACAAATTAAATTTAAAGGCTTATGACGAACCTAAATATTATACAGCTTTTATTTCAAGCCCAATCAGCCAAAGAAAATTTAATTGTTAAGTAATCTATAAGTAAGCATCAAGTAGGTATCATATAGGTTTAGTATATACTTGATACCTATGTAATACCTATGTATTGCCTACCTGATAGCTACCTAGAATATCTATGTGTCTGGAATTATAATTAATCTATGGTTTATTATGCTTACATATATATATATATATACTATGATTTGAAGTCAGGGTATAATTAATGTGAATTATTGGTAAAGCAAGGGTAGTATATATATAATAGAGTGCAGGCCCGTTCTTTGCTCCATGTCCTTTGTTCGCCCCTCCCTCCGGGGGCTTTCGCATGGGCCGGGTTTGTATAGCGTCTCGCAGTGCTATCCACTAAATAGATAAGCCTTCAAGCGCATCAAATATACTTGGTTAAATTTTTTATTGTTGTAACACATGCACTTAGCTTATTTACATCAAATAAAAGCATTCTTGTATTTGCATTTCTAGGATTGTTTGCTACCTTTGCATCCCGCTTCGGAGGAGGTGTTGGGGTTACAGAAAGTGTGTTGGGATGATTGAAATGGGGGAATTTATTTTAGGAAGTTAATTTACAGCGACTTAAAACAAACTTAAAAAAACTTTAAAAAAAAGTTTTGGAAAGCAAAAAAGATTTCTACCTTTGCAACCCGCTACGGAGGTAACGACGGAAGGAAAGGATAAAGGGTGATTGGTTGGGTTAGGTTGAAATAAGGGAATACATTTGCGCGAACAACCGGGGCTAAAAAAAGTTTCGGATTATTTCAAATAAAGTTTGCGGGAATGAAAAAGTTTCCTACCTTTGCAGTCCCAAAGAAAACGGGA
>NZ_SJSK01000007.1 GCF_004331645.1 Pedobacter frigiditerrae | reverse complement strand
ACAGGCACCTGAGAAAGGCGATGCACATGCCAGCCCTGGCGGCAATAAGACATAACAGGGAGCATAAGATGCTCTTTGTCCGCCTGGTATCGGGCCATGGCATAAAAATGAAGTCAGTGGTAGCGGTGCAGAGAAAAATACTTGAGCTAATCTACACCATCTTTAAGACAGACAAGCCCTTTGACAGGGATTATGTAAGAATAGAAGTGCCAGAAGCATTAAATGGTTAGAGCAGCCATTACATAAATGAACTGCTCTAATGAGGCTAGCTTAAAGCTGCCTTTGAAGAAATAAAATTAAAAAAAACATTTGGATATTAACACAGAATCTTCGGGAAAAACGGGAATCTTAATGCGCATTGCAGTCCAAATTATCCTTTATATCGCATTACGATACCCAATCGAGTTGGGTATGACGAAAGTTAATTAAAAGGTCTATACTAAAAAAGCAAGACTTTATAAGCCTTGCTTTTTTGAATTTTAATAAGACCCCTTTAGGGAGTTTGGGGGTTATTTTAAGAACTTATAAGTTGTGCTAGTGGTATAAACTTGTCCTGGTTTAAGTGTTGTAGATGCGAAGTTAGCGTGATTCGGTGCATCAGGAAAGTGTTGCGTTTCTAAACACAAAGCAGAACGATGAGGGTAAGATTTTCCTTTTTTACCATCCTTGCTTTCGCCAGTTAAAAAGTTACCACTGTAAAATTGCAAACCAGGTTCAGTTGTGTAAACTTCCATGGTAATGCCAGTTACTGGACTTTTTAAAGTAGCTACAGGCGTTTTTCCATCATTAGCTTTTAAAGCAAAGTTATGGTCGTAACCTTTACCAAATTTCAATTGCACTTCTTTTAGCTCAATGTCTTTACCAATTGCCTTAGCTACATTAAAATCAAAAGAAGTTCCTTTTACTGGCAATAAAGCACCTGTTGGAATCAATGTACTATCTACTGGTGTAATTGCATCAGCAGCAATCATTAACTCATGGTCTAAAATTGTATTGCTACCTTCCCCACTTAAATTAAAATAGGTGTGGTTAGTTAAATTAACAACAGTTGTTTTATCAGTAGTTGCTGTATAATCAATTTGAAGGGCATTTTCGTTAGTTAAAGTATAAACAACCTTAACATCTAACTTACCAGGATAACCGGCTTCTCCATCTGCTGATGAATAAGTTAACTCCAATTTCTGGCCATCTTGTTTAGCATCCCAAACTTCTCCGTAAAAACCATCGGTGCCACCATGCAAAGTGTTTGGTCCATCGTTTAATTGCAATTGATATTCTTTTCCTTCTAAGGTAAATTTCCCTTTTCCAATTCTATTGCCATAACGACCAATTAAGGCACCAAAAAAAGGCTCCCCAGCTTTGCGATATGAACTAATGCTATCATAACCTAAAGAAACATCTACTAATTTATCATTTTTATCAGGCACCAATAATGAAATTACACGACCACCAAAGTTTGTGATGGTAACAGTTACACCATTGCTATTGGTTAAGGTATAAAGTTTTACCTGTTTACCATTAATTACAGTATCATATTGTAAAGAATCTGTTTTAACAGCTTCTACTGCTTTCTGAGGTTGATTACAAGATAAAATTGCAACAGCAAAACAAAATGCTGCAAGAGAAAAGGCTTTTAGAATGATTTTTTTCATGTGATTTATGATTGGTTAGGACTAAAGTAAGAAAAATAAATTAACGTTATGATAACGATTATATTTATTATTTCTTTGCAAGATAAAAGATTTGAAGTTCATCCAAAAAATCTAGTAATTTTAACCTCTTATGCAACCAATAAGTTTTAAGCCCAAAGCTTTTCTATTCGATTTAAATGGAACAATGATTAATGACATGGATTATCATTCTAAGGCCTGGCACCATATTATTAATAATGACTTAGGAAGAGAATTGTCTTTTGATGAGGTTAACAAAGAGATGTATGGCAAAAACGCAGAACTTTTAGAAAGAGTTTTCGGAAAAAATCATTTCTCTGAAAGTCAGATAGCCGAAATTTCTATGGAAAAAGAGCGTCGTTACCAAGATGCTTATGGCCCTTATTTATCTCTTATTGATGGATTGGACGTATTTCTAAAAAAGGGAAAGGAAGCAGGAATTAAAATGGCAATTGGGTCGGCAGCTATACCTTTTAACATAGATTTTGTATTAGATGGCTTAAATATTAGACCCTATTTCGATGCTATTGTAAGTGCTGATGATGTGGCAATAAGCAAACCAAATGCAGAGACTTTTTTAAAAGGTGCAACGGCATTAGGCGTACATCCTTCTGAATGTTTAGTTTTTGAGGATGTTCCGAAGGGAGTTCAATCGGCAAAAAATGCTGAAATGAAATCTATAGTGATTACATCAACACATAATGAGGGAGATTTTAATGATTTTGATAATATTTTAGGATTTATAGCAGATTATAACAATCCGATTTTAAATTTGCTTTTTTAATTATGGGATATAACCAAACAGCAGTTCTTGTGGCAGTAGATTGCATTGTATTTGGATACGATGGAGAACAACTAAAGCTTTTGTTAATTAAGAGAGCTATAGAACCAGAAAAAGACAGATGGAGCTTAATGGGTGGCTTTATTGGCGATGACGAAAATTTAGATGGAGCAGCAAAACGAATATTATTGCAGTTAACTGGCCTACATGATGTCTATTTGGAACAATTACATGCCTATGGAACACCAGACCGAGACCCAATTGAGCGTACGGTTTCTGTAGCTTATTTTGCGTTAATCGACATTAACAAGTACAGCAAGCAGCTTAACGACCAGTACCATGCAGAATGGTTTAAGTTAAAAGAGGTGCCAGATTTAATATTTGACCATCCAAAAATGGTTAAAGCAGCAATGGATAAAATCCGTTATCAAGCAGCCTTACACCCTATTTTGTTTGAGCTTTTACCTAAGAAATTTACAATACCGCAGTTGCAGGCTTTATACGAGCAGGTTTACGATTCGCCAATAGACAACAGAAATTTTATTAGAAAAATAACTGCCAGCGGATTGTTAATTAAACAAGCCGAAAAGGATAAATCGAACTCGAGACGTGGTGCTTTTTATTTTAAATTGGACAGGCAAAAACATAGGTCGCAATTTCAATCTTTCCTTAATTTTATTCCAAAGTCGATAAAGTAAAGAAATACAATAACAATTACTTCTTACTTATATATTGCTTTAATTTAAGGCCATAGACCTTAGTATCCTAATTTTTCAAACAAATTAGCTATATTGGTGTTATCTGGCAAACAAATTAAATTGTTCATGAAAGAATTTCCGCTCACCGTAAAAAGGTCGATTGAATTATTGGGTATCTGTTTAGTTGTTGCCATTTTGGTAATAGGTAGAGATATTATCATGCCGGTAATCATGGCATTTTTTATCAGTATCATGCTGTTACCTATTTATCGTTTTTTGAGAAAATATAAAGTTCCAGAATCTCTTTCCATCATTTTACCAATACTGTTTGTATTAATTTTTATAGCTGGGATTGTATGGTTTTTCTCTGCACAGATTGGTATTTTGGTTGATGATTTCCCTCAAATAAAGCAGAATGTTGCTAAACATCTTCAGTCGCTTAAAGAATGGATTAGTGACCTAACGGGTATTAACACCAACAAGCAGGAAACTTTCTTAAAAGAGAAAAGCGACGATTTACTTTCTATGGGTGGCAAAGCCGCAAGTGGTGCTGCTGTTACTTTGAGTGGTGTTTTTGTATTTGTTGGTCTGTTACCAATCTATATCTACCTTATTTTATTTTACAAAGACATTTTACTTCGCTTTTCGTTCATGTGGTTTAAAACAGACGATCATCCAAAAGTGAAAGAAGTTGTTTATGAAACCGAATCAATCATTAAAAGTTACTTAGTTGGCTTGTTAATTCAAGTAACATATATGACCATCCTATTAGGTGGAATTTTATTATTAATCGGCATAAAACACGCCTTATTAATTGGTGTAATCTTCGCCTTATTAAACCTAATCCCTTATGTAGGCGCTTTAATAGGAAACTTAATAGGTGTGTTGCTAACCTTAACTTCATCAACCGAATTATGGCCGGTGATTACAGTTCTATTGGTTATTGCCGTTGTTCAATTTTTAGATAATAATATTTTGATGCCTCGAATTGTGGGTTCAAAAGTAAAAATCAATGCATTGTTCTCTATACTAGGCGTTTTTATTGGGGGTGCAATTGCTGGAGTTTCTGGTATGTTCCTCTCCCTTCCCATTATTGCCGTAATGAAAATTATCTTCGATAGAAGTGAACAGTTTAAACAATGGGGTGTTTTGCTAGGCGATGAAAGACCCGAGAAAAGTCCGATGAGTTTTGCGAGATTTAGAACTAAGAAACCCATTGAAACGAAGAGCGGAACAGTTCATAAGAAAGCTACTGATAAGAGTAAGGAATAGTTTTTTCGTCATTTCGACGATAGGAGAAATCTTTAAGTAGATTTCTCGTCGCTTCGCTCACTCGAAATGAGGTCAAATTTTATTAACTAAAACATCCCAAGCAAACCTTAAAATAGTACCGAAAATCACAATTAGAAAGAATATTCTAACAAACTTATTCCCTTTTAGCAAAGCTAATTTAGCACCAAAATAAGAACCAATGATATTAAATATCGCCATTGGTATGGCATATTGATATAAAATATGGCCTGTAGAACTGAAGTAAATAATTGCTGCCAAGTTGGTGGCAATGTTTACAACCTTGGCGTGTGCACTGGCGTGGATAAAATCAAATCCAAGTACAGCAATAAAAACCAAGATAAGGAATGAGCCTGTTCCTGGACCTATTAATCCATCATAAAAACCAATGATTAAACCAAAGAAAGCAGCCAACAAAACTTGTTTTTTAACAGAATGCTCTTTGTGCTGATGAATACCAAATTGTTTATTGAAATAGGTATAAATCGCTACTAAAATAAGTACAATTAAAATAACTGGTTTAATTACCGCATTGTTAATCATACTTACCGAATAAGCACCTAAAAGTGAGGCACAGAAAGCGGCAATAACACAAGCAATCAAAACTTTATAATTGAATTTTACTTGTTTAGCATATTTAAAAGCAGCAACGCTTGTACCAAAAAGAGAAGGAATTTTAACTGTTCCGAAGATACTTGCCACAGGGTAATGTGGTAAAATAAGTAAGGTTGCAGGTGTTTGTAATAAACCTCCGCCGCCTACAATGGCATCAATAAAACCCGCTGCAAAAGCAGCTAAACAAAGAAGGATGAGTTCTTGAAGCATTTTTATTGCTTAATAATCAAGTTGTCAAGTTCCCACTCACCTTTTAAGCAATGTTGAAAACCTATCTCACTTCCACTCAGCACCTTTAAAGGCATTTTATAAACTAATTTTTGGTTAACCTTTACAAGTAATAAATCGTTCTCTTGTATAATTTCAAACTTGCTAAACTTGCCTCTTTCTAGTTGAAAAGGACTAAGTGAATCATCCATTAATTCATCAGACCATTTGAAATATAGCCAGTTTTTTGGTCTATCAAGTTGTGCTAATCTCACTTTATTCATTGAGAACTCCAATTGATATATAGAAGTTTTTCTTACGCCATCAAACTCCTGCAATTTACCCCATTGAACATCAAATGCTCGATTAAATTCAGAGCTAATACTATTTGCATCAAAGGAAATGATAAAGTTTTTATCGGTATAAAAATTATTTATTGTCTTTTTATACCATAAGCAACCATTCATTACTTTATTTAGATTAGCCTTACTAAAAGCTAATTTCCCCTCCTCTTGCTTTACTTTAAATTCTTTATTATTAACTAGCCTCCAATCATTATCATAACCTTCAAAATCTTCTTTAAAGACTGTTTTTTGCTGTGCTAAGGTTATTGAACAGGATATAAAAACAAATAAAAAAACTAAGCTTACATTTCTCATTAATAATAAATTATTTACCTCCAAAATAAGGCATCTGTAAAGGAATTTTACTTTCAAACTTTGCCCAATGAACTAATGAACAATTGAGACCAATGAACCAATTACATTCTCTCAGGTACATTGATACCCAAAATCTTTGTTCCACTTTTTAGAACATCAGCAGTAAGCTTACAAATATTTAAGCGATGTTGTTTTAAAGCTTCACTTTCTTCTTTTACAATTGGTGGTACTTCATGATAAAACTTATTGAACAACTTAGCTAGCTCATATAAATAGTTTGCTAAAAATGCTGGACTATACGCTTTTGCCGCTGTAGAAATTTCAGTAGGATATTTAGCCAAAAGCATAATCATTTCTAATTCAGTTTCTGAAAGTGCGCCAAAAGCCAAACTCTTAACGCCTACCTTATAATTTGCTTTTAATAGTAATGATTTAATCCTTGCGTGAGTGTACTGTATAAACGGGCCTGTATGTCCTTGGAAATCGATAGATTCTGAAGGGTCGAATAACAAACGTTTTTTAGGTTCAACTTTTAACAAGAAATATTTTAAAGCACCAAGTCCGATGTTATAGTACAATTCCTCTTTTTCATCATCAGAAAAATCGTTTATTTTACCTAGAGCTTCTGTTTTCTGACGAGCTGTGTCAATCATTTCTGCCACTAAATCATCTGCATCAACCACTGTTCCTTCCCTACTTTTCATTTTTCCGCTAGGTAAATCTACCATCCCGTAACTTAAGTGATGTAGACCTTTTGCCCAACTTTTACCGAGCTTCTCTAAGATTAAGAACAATACCTTAAAGTGATAATCTTGCTCATTACCAACCACATAAATAGATTGGTCCATCTCAAAATCATCATATTTCATTTGAGCAGTCCCTAAATCTTGTGTAATGTAAACTGAAGTTCCATCAGCACGCAAAACTAGTTTTTGGTCTAAACCATCCGCTGTTAAATCAATCCACACCGAGCCATCCTCCTTTTTAAAGAAAACGCCTTTCTCTAAACCTTCATCAACTGTATCTTTTCCTAATAAATAGGTATTACTTTCGTAGTAATATTTATCAAAATCTACACCTAAGTTTTTATAGCTAATATCAAAACCGGTATAAACCCAGCCATTCATCTTTTTCCAAAGATTAATTACTTCTTCGTCTCCTGCTTCCCAAGCCAACAGCATTTGTTGTGCTTCCTTAATTAAAGGAGCATTCTTTTTGGCTTCATCTTCAGTCTGCCCTTCAGCTTTTAAAGCTTCAATCTCTTTTTTATATTCTTTATCAAAAATAACATAATACTTCCCTACTAAATGATCGCCTTTTAAGCCCGAACTATCAGGAGTTTCACTATTGCCCCATTTCTCCCAAGCCAACATCGATTTGCAGATGTGAATTCCCCTATCGTTAACCAAATTAACTTTAAAAACTTCGTAGCCATCTGCTTTTAACAACTCTGCAACGGCATATCCCAATAAGTTGTTACGAACGTGACCTAAGTGTAAAGGCTTGTTAGTGTTTGGCGATGAATATTCTACCATCACTTTTTGGCCGTTTGCTTTTACTTTGCCAAAGTCATCGCTTAAAAGCTCATTATTCAATAAATTAATCCAATAACTTTCGGCTATGCTTAAGTTTAAAAAACCTTTAACCACATTAAATGCAGTAATATCTTCTACATTTTCTACTAAATATTCGCCTATGGCTTTTGCAGTTTCCTCTGGAGATTTTTTAGAGATTTTGGTAAAAGGAAAAACAACAATCGTTACCTGTCCTTCAAATTCCTTACGAGTTTCTTGTATATTGATTACACTCTCCGCAATTTCTTCATTGTAGATTTGTTTAATTGCATTAAGTGTGGCAGTGATAATAAAATTCATACTGCAAAAATATATAAAAAAGGTGGAAGGCGGAAGGTTTTAAGGTAGAAGGTCTTATCTTGCTACTTGATACTTGCTACTTGATACTATTCTAAAATTAAATAGCTTTGTGCAACAACATACCAAATATATGAGTAAACAACAACAGGATTTTAAAGTTAATGTAAATACAGAAATAGGGCGATTGAGGAAATTATTAATTCATAGTCCAGATAGTGGATTAGGAAAAGTAGTTCCTTCAAAGGCACAAGATTGGCTTTTTGAGGATATTGTTCATTTAGACACCATCCGTAAAGGCGAATACGATTACTATTTAAAATTGTTGATGTACTTTCTAGACCCTGAAAAAATTAAAGGCAAATTAGCTGCTATTGATTCGGAAGAGGCTAACCGTAATTTCTATAAACCTGGACACAAGGAATTTCACAATTCTAACTCAGTTTTAGAAATCCAGCAACTGTTGATTGAGATGTTGGAAAGTGAATCAATCAAGAAGAAATTAGTTTCTGCAGTTTGTGCTATTGAAGGATGTACTTATAAATTACAACTTCAATTGGCAGAAATGGATCCAAAAGAATTAGCAGAATTATGCATTTCGGGCACAATGGCTAATGATACAATGATTTTCGCCCCTATTCCGAATTTGATTTTCACGAGAGACGTTGGCACTACGATTAACAATTTCATTCTACTTAATAAGCCAGCTAAAAAAGCTCGTGCTCGTGAAACATTGTTGATGCGTTATTTATTTTTTAATCATCCAGTTTTTGAGGCTTACAGAAATAACATTTTAGAGATCCCAGATGTTACGATGCACTTTTTAAGACCTGGCGATGAACCATCATTTAGCACTACTTTAGAGGGTGGTGATGTCATGATGGTTAGTCCGAATCATGTTCTAATTGGTTGCAGTGAAAGAACATCGGAACATGGGGCAAATGAAGCCATTAAATTGTTATTTGAGCAAAATGTGGTGGAAAAAGTAACAGTTGTTAAAATTCCTGCCAAGCGAGACTATATGCACTTGGACACCGTTTTTACGCAAGTAAAAAGGAATACGTGGGTAATTTTAAATTCAATTGCACACTCGCCTAAGTTCAATGCAGATGAACCAATTAACTTTCTAAAGGAGCCAGAAAAACTTGAAGCAACAACTGCAATCCAATTTCACAAAGATAAACCTGGAGAACCTAAGTATTTTGAACATGTTGAGGCTTTGTTAGATGATATCAGCAGAAACGATTTACATAGCACCGAGCCAACAAAAATCATATACAGTGGAAACAATACCTTCCCTTATGACTCGAGAGAGCAATGGACTGATTCATGTAATTTATTAGCCTTAAAAGAAGGTGTTGTGGTTGGTTATGATAGAAACGATAAAACTGTGGATGCTTTTAAAGCTGAAGGTTTCAACGTTGTTGATGTAAAAGATTTAATTCAGGATTTAGAAAGTGGCAAAGTAGACGCAAACACAATGACTGATACTTTGATTTTAATGCCATCAGCAGAATTATCTAGAGCACGAGGTGGATTTCATTGTATGAGTTTACCGATATTGAGAGACAACCTTTAGGATGGAAAATGTAAGAGGTAGAATGGAAGATGTGCCATGTCTAAATACTAAATACTAACTACTTTATACTCACAAATGCAGACTACCAACCATATCTTAATGATTCGCCCTGTTGATTTCAAATTCAATGAACAAACAGCTGGCAATAATAAATTTCAAGTTGCTTCAGCAGATGCTGATGTACAGCAACAAGCTTTGGCAGAATTTGATGGTTTTGTGAATTTGTTGCGCGCAAACGGAGTTGATGTAACTGTAATTGATGATACATTAGAGCCATCGACCCCAGATTCGATTTTCCCTAATAATTGGGTTTCCTTTCACAATGATGGCGAAGTTGTTCTTTATCCAATGTTCTCAGAAAATAGACGGGCAGAGCGAAGAGAAGATATTATTCATACGGTAAGTGAATACTTTAAAGTTGAAAAAGTAACTGATTTAAGCACACACGAAGCGCAAGATATTTTTTTAGAAGGAACAGGAAGCTTAGTCTTAGATAGAGATAATAAAATTGCTTACGCTTGCATATCTATAAGAACAAATGAAATAGCATTGAGTAAATTTTGTGCCGCAACCGGTTATAGTGCTGTAGTTTTTAACGCTGTAGATTCAAGTGGTTTTCCAATTTACCATACCAATGTGATGATGTGTGTTGGTGATAAATTTGCTGTGGTTTGTTTCGAATCTATTACTGATGACAACGAACAAGAAACTGTTAAAAATAGTCTGACAAATCATCAAAAAGAGATTATCGAAATCAGCTATAACCAAATGAATTGTTTTGCAGGAAATATGCTGCAAGTTCAAAATACACATGGTGAAAATTTATTGGTAATGTCTGAACAAGCTTATTTGTCTTTAAATAAAGACCAAGTAATAAACTTAGAAAAATATTGTAAAATCATTTATGCTCCTTTATATACAATTGAGAAAAATGGTGGTGGTAGTGCAAGGTGTATGTTGGCAGAAGTACATTTGCCATTAAAGGGTTAAACACATAGAAACATAGATTCTTTGTGTTATCAGTCTATGCCTATCGAGGACCAGGTGTTATTTATTGGGTTTCATCACCAATCCTTCAACACTTCGTTAGACTCAGTGGAGGCTGAGCTCAGGATGACATTGAATACAAAACTCTCAATCCAAATTAATTCAGTATTTTCGCCGAAAACCTAATATCAATATGTCTTTACAACAAGAGCTTCTAAATCGTTCAGGTAATAAATGTGAGTTATGTACAGCTGATGCAAATTTATTGGTATACGAAGTTCCTCCTGCTAGCAATGCCAATGCAGATAATAGCATTATTGTTTGTAAAACTTGTTTAGATCAAATTGAAAAAAGCGAACAAATTAATGCTGAACACTGGAAAGGTTTAACTGAAACCATGTGGTCTGAGTTTGCTCCTGTGCAAGTTGTAGCTTGGAGAATGTTAAGCAGATTAAGAAATGAAGGTTGGGCTGCAGACAGTTTAGACATCTTATATCTTGATGAAGAAACTTTAGAATGGGCTAAAAAAACTGGCGACCATGAGCAAGATGGAACTGTAGAATTTCATCAAGATAACAATGGCGCTCGTTTGTTGGAAGGCGATACAGTGGTTTTAATTAAAACTTTAGATGTTAAAGGCTCTACAATAAGTGCTAAACTAGGCACTGTTGTAAAAAACATACGTTTAGTTCATGATAATACCGAACAAATTGAAGGCAAGGTAGAAGGACAAACTATTGTGATACTAACAAAATATCTTAGAAAAGGATAGTTTTCAACTTATTTCGTCATTTCGATAGTTTACTCCTGCTTCCTTCTCATTCTAAAATTAATCAAAATAAATCTAAAGGACAGAGCGCAGCGACGAGAAATCTTATTGTTATTAGAAGCAAGCTTATGTCGGACCAGTAATCAATAACTAACAGATTTCTCCTATCGTCGAAATGACGTCAATGCAATAAATTTCTACATCATCTTCTTAAAACCTTCCCATCTCACTTTCCATGTTCCATCTTTAGGGAAACCTGGATTGTTAACTGTATTTCCATCCCAGCCAGCACACATCATGGCAACAGCGGTTAGTAAACCACCATTTCCCGGCAAATAAATACGCAACCTATCATCTTGGTAATTATGTCCGTTGATTAAATAGGTATTTGTTTTAATATTCATCATTAAAGCATCAACAGCTTTTTCTGGCATTCCTAAACGAGCTGCAGACATTGCAGTCATCGGGAAATCCCAACCCCAAGTATCAGTCCAAGTCCAAGTGCTCCAAACTAGGTCAAAAGTTTTTCTCATCACTTTTTTGTCTAACAAATCAGTTTCTGGCAACATTCCGTAGGTTCCCAAAACAGACGGGTGGTCAGTTTTATACTCAGGATTGGTATAAGAATCTGGTGAACTCTCTGTGGCTAAATAAACTCCATCCTTAATAGGTAGTGGAGATAGTTTTTTAATTACATCATCCCAATGGGTATTTCTTTTTAAACCCGACCTTTCTCTCCAACGTTGTGCAGTTTTTAAAGCCCATTCCCAATAAGCCAATTCATAAGTTGGGTTATAAGTTGTATCAGCCTTAAAACGTTCTTGAGCAGGAATTAAACCAGGACCAAGCACATATCTTTTTTTAACAGGGTCGTAATTTGCAAAAGAAGCCATAAAATCTGCAGTTGCAAATACCAATGATTTATATTTTTCTAGTATGTTTTTATTCGGATTTGCACGATAAGCTAACTCACTAAAAGTGATGATATGAGGCTGTTGCCAAATTAACATGGCTCCAATTGAAGAGGGACTTTCATTACCATTATTATCCGTCATTTTTTGCCACCTGGCTCCTTTAAAACCTTGTAATTCTGCAATTTGAACTGCCTTACTTTTAACTTTAAAGTAGTAATTCATACTAGGAGTTAACAAACCTGGTCTGCCCCAAAGTGCAAAATGAGTAGCGTGCCACCAATGCATTTCTAAGTGAGGTTTCCCGAACCAACTGTTATAAGTTAGTCCTGTTTCTTGTGGAGGATAATCTCCCGCACATTGGATTTTTGTAAGATATTGAGACAGAATTATCCTTCTTTCCAATTCATTAGCACGAACATCGGTACTTCCTTGAAAATCTACGGCAGCACCACTTAACCAAAAAGCTTTCCATTTTGAAGTGCTATTCGTTTTTATAGACTCGAAAGTAGGAATTGCTTTTGCACTTTTATTAGGCGAAAAAAGACAGCTAAAAGAAAATGAGTTTAAACTCTTATCGGGTGATATAGTGAAATAATGTTTTGATTTTTTTTTCAGCTTTGCTAAACCACTCCAAGAAAATGAAGTAAAATAGGCTGCAGAATCTAATTGATGTGAGATTACTCCCATATTTTGCTGTGAACTGATGATAGAAGAACTATGCTTGTCTTCATTTTTTTGGTTTGTGCCAAAGTCTGACCATTCACCTGTTGGATAAGGAAAACGAATTCGAATTTTTAGCCTTCCAGCTTTTATTAAATCTGATTTTACTTGCGCACTTACAATATCTTGGTCCTGACCAGAAAAAGTCCTCACCTCAACGGAGACACCCTCAAAAGTAAAAAGACTTTTAATTTCACTTGTCCAGGGGTCAAGTGTTTGATTAATATTTTTGATATCTTCTTCTGATGCTAACGCTCCATTAGATTTTATTAATTCTAATCCGATATTGCCTAATTGTAACCTATGTACATTTTGACGAAAATAATTAGTTGCTTCTTTTGATCTTTGTGGTTCATTTAATTGAACAACATAAGGAATTTTACGACCATACTGATTATAGTATTTATAGGCTTCTTGAATTTTGTATCCTTCGGTATTTTTAAAACTATCCCATCCCCACTCAGATTGTGTTCCGAGTGAAACGCCTTTTTCATAACGCTCTGGAAAAGTTTGCAAACCTGTTGCATCAACAGTAAAAGCAAAGCGGCCGTTACCAACTGAAAGGGAAGAAAGTGAATCAATTTTATTGACGTGTATGATATGTCTTTTGACTACAGTCTTTCTATTTATCTGTGCAAAAGCGCCATTACTTAAAAAGATAAAAGCAATAATTACACCTAAATTCCTATATAAATGTGCTTTTATCATTTCGTTAAACTGTTTAAATATTGTTCGAGATTGGTATAACCATTGGTTAGTATTTTTTTAGAATCAGTTGCATTTTTAGCATCTAACTTATTTTTGTTCTCCCAATTATCAGGAATACCATCTTGGTCTGTATCCTTTAAAGATGAAAGCACTTGTTTAACTATTGGTTGACCACCAGCATCAGCTTCTGTTTTGAATATCTGCCCTTTTTTGCCTAAGCTTTTTAGATAACCAACAATGCGATTATCTACTTGATCACGTTTTAACGATGCTCCAGCTTCTGCTATTACAACTTTAACGGCTTCATCAGCTTTGCTAACTCTAACGTTACTTTTTGTTATTAGTGTTGGTTCTTTTAGTAACGTTGCTGTTTCTTTAATGATATCTTCATCGGTAATCAATCGTCCATTTAATTTCCCGTCTTTATTTATATCTACAAAATTACCTTGATGATAAACGTGATCTGTGGCAGAGAACATACTCAAAAACTCATCAGTAGAGCTTGGCCCAGAAATAAAATAATTACCAACTAAATCTTGATAATGGCTTGCACTTGAATGTCCACCAACAAAGCCGCTTTTACCCCAGTTATAAACTACATTATTAATAAATTCTATTTTAGCTTTTGCCTTTGGATTGCGGCTTTGATTGCCTGCAAATAAGGAATGATGAATGGTTACATATTCTGGAACTTCTAACAATGCACCAAAACGTTGTGGATCTATAGATTCTCCAATTAGACAATATTGTAAAGTTACGTTGATGCTCTTTTTAATATGCAGGTTATCCCACCTGCCCCATTCAATAGAAACATGGTCGAAAATTATATCTTTTAAATCATCTGCTACAACAGTGCATGAACCCTTGGACATATTGATACTTCCTCTAAAGCGAATATATCTGACTATGGTATTACTTTTAAATGAAACGCCATTACCGTAAACAGTAATTCCCTCTCCAGGCGCTGTCTGACCAGCTATGGTGATATCTGATGAAACTGAAATTTTTCCACCAATTTTAATTACACCTGCAACATCAAACACCACAGTTCTATGTGGTTTACTAACTGCATCACGAAAGGAACCTTTACCAGTATCGTTTAAATTGGTAACCCGATAAACCGAATCACCACGGCCGCCAGAAGCAAAACGGCCAAAACCTTCGGCACCTGGAAAAGCTAATTGTTGAGCATTACTTGTAAGAGTTAAAAGGAGAGCGCTTAAAAATAAAAGGGTACGCAGCATATATGTTGTTTTAAAATTTTATTGTGTTATTTTAATTTGAAAGGTAAATACCAATTGTTTTTATCGGCTAATCTAGCTCTTGCAGTTGCAGCAGCAGAAAAATCGCCAGCGGCCTCAAATTTGGCAGCAATTTTATTGGCTAAATAGTTAGGGTCTGTTGCTTGTCGGCGCAATGCTATCCTCAACAAATCTTGCCAACGGTATCCCTCAAATGCTGTTTCCAAAGCTTCTTCTTGTATAATTTTATCTTCGGTATCAATCATCGCATTTGCTGGATCAATTGAAACATTCTGATTTACAGCCCTGCCCCTAATACCCGAATTCCTATACCAGTTTCCTCTAAAAGCTGTTGTGGTTGTTCCGTCGAAATTAAAAGGGTAAGTATCGGCTACACCATTATAGGTAGATTTTGTTCCGAATGTCCCAAAAATTCCATTGTTTATTAAAGCTCCAGCAAGTGTACTACGATCTAAACGATTGGCAGCTTCAGCAAATCTCATATGCATAACCGCAGCTCTATATACCACCCACATTCCTGTTTTTTCAAAAGGCAAACTTGTACTATAATTTTTTGTAAACTTTAATACTTCGGGCTGATTAGCGTTGAGGCGATAAGACATATTTAGCCCTCTCCGATCAGTTAAACTCCCATCGGTTCTAACTTGATTATTCCAATTGTTTATAGACAGTGCTGATGGTTTTACAAGATAATTACCAGACACCGAGAACAATGACAACAAAGGATTTCCAGGAGAAAAACTTCCCGTAAGCGGAAGTGTCCACATTCTTTCCCAATTGGCAATACGATCTGCAAGTGGCGCTGCAAAAATATTTGTCCACGGGTTTATTACTGCGGTTGTTTTTAAAGAATGGTCAGTTGAGTTATCATCAGAAACTCGATAAGTATCAAAGATATCTACTTGCTGGTCAGCATTTGTAGTTTGATTAGTACCTATTTCCATTACGTCTTTATAATAACTTGCTGCCTTTAGGTATTCACCTTTCCATAAATTTAAATCGCCTAAAAACGAACGCCTGTGAATAAAGAATTTAAATACCCCATCTCTAATTAAGTAAGTATCCATTGGTAAAATAAGGGTTGGGCTAGATGCCGAAGTATTTTGGTTGAGGAATTCTTTCGGCGTAGCTTCGGTATCACGAATTAGTCTCCCTAATAAATCGTCAAAGGTTATTTTCTGAAATTTACTTTCATCCTTAATATCCTCAATATTTGTAAGTGCATCTGTTACATAAGGCACACTACCATAATGAATACCCAATTGAAGATATAACCAGCTTCTTAAGAATAAAACATCAGTATAACGCTGGTAGTATTGATTGTTATCCAATACTTTATTTTGGCGCATGATATTGAAATTCTTAAGTGCATCGTTACAATTTAATATCACCTCATAAAAAGGTTTAGGATCTGCGTAGGGATTATCTGAAGTTACTGTTTGAGTACCCAATTGTTTTAAATAGGCATTTGCATTTGGCGTTACATCTAACAAATCGCCACGAAGTTCGTTCAGTAAAACATATTTATCGGCAAGACTCACAAATTTTCCATAAATGCCTAATATAGCAGCGTCTGCATCATATACATTGCGATAGGTTTGTGATGCCTCTAATGCATCCTCAGGCTGTAAGTCAAATGCTTTTTTACAAGATAGTAAAGTGCAAAAGCATAGCCCAAACAAAATTAATTTTGAAAATGCAGTAGATATATTCTTATTCATATACATGTTATTTCTTTTTAATACTATAAACCAATCCTTACTCCCAGCTGCATTGAGCGAGTACTCGGCTCTAATCCAGTATCTACTCCCCTAGCAAATATGCTTGTACCTGCACTAAATTCTGGATCGTAGCCTAGGTATTTAGTCATTGTAAAAAGGTTATTTGCAGTTGCGTATATGGTTGCTGATCTTAGGAACTTAACCTTTAAAGGCACATCATAACTTATTGCCAACGATCTTAACTTAAAATAGCTACCATCTTCTATCCAACGGTCAGAAAACCTTGCATTACCAGAAGGATCACCCCAAGCAGCACGAGGAGTTTCAGTAATTTGTCCATCGGTTTTCCATCGGTTTATTGTTGCCAATGTTTGATTATTAAATCCAGCCATATTTTCTAACATTGATCTTGTACCATTGTAGATATCGTTTCCATAACTAAAAGTGAACAATGCATTTAATGTCCATCGTTTATAAGAAACTTTATTGCTGTAAGAACCTGTAAAATCTGGATTTGGGTTTCCAATTTCCACCCTATCCTTTTCATCAATGATATGATCACCATTTTGATCTACAAATTTCATATCTCCTCCCTGATAAGGATTAAATGCGCCATCTGTAGTTTTATTTAACAAACCGCTATTGGTGGCAGCTGTATTAGATGCATAAACGCCATTGGTTTGATAACCATAAAAAAGATTAGCTGCTTTACCAATTTGGGTAATGATAGTTGCACCACTGTAATTGGTAATTAAGTTGCTATTAGAACCCAGGCTAGTTATTTTATTTTTGTTCATGGCATAGGTTAATCCCATATCCCATTTCAAATTGCTTTTATTGATTAAACGACCACTCAATGCTAGTTCAAAACCTTTATTATTCATGTCACCAGCATTGCTTAAGGCATAATTAAAGCCAGTTGCAGTGTTTAATGGTTCGTAAATTAACAAGTCTGAAATTTTGTTTTGGTACACATCTAACGATACATTTAATCGCTCTTTCAGAAATGCTGCATCAATACCAAAATTCAATTTTGTATTGGTTTCCCACTTTAATGAGGTATTACCGATATTACCTCTAACCAAGCCTTGTCTGCCTAAAAAATTCTGAGAAACATAATAACTTTTAGCACTATAATTACCAATATCATCATTACCTGTCAAGCCATAACTAGCCCGTAATTTTAATAAATCCACAATGTGATTATCATTCATAAAATCTTCTGAAGATATTAACCAAGAACCTGCAATAGAAGGCATTAATGACATTTTAATTCCATTTATACTTGGCACGCCTTTAATGTCTTTACCAAAACGAGAAGAAGCATCTGAAGCTATGTTAAATGATAAGAAGTACTTATTGTTAGCTTCATAGTTAACGTTAAAATAAGCATTAAGCCAGTTCCATTTTCCTAAAGCACCACCTACAATTCTAAGCGTATTTTGCGTGCTTCCTAGGGTTACAAAATCATCACTAGCTGTATTATAACTGGTTCCATTATCTAATTCAGCACTGCTAGATTGATACCTGAAACCTAGGTTTGCATCAATTTTACTTACAGAATTTAGATTATGTGTATAAGAAAGCCAAGTGTCAGTATTGATGGCAAACAAACGTTCTACGCCTGCTGCAACTTTGTTATATCCAACAGCTGTTGGCAACTGAACATTTAAGATACCCTTTTCTGGCCTGAAATAATTTTCTCTAATTTTATCGTAAGTGATACCTATTGTAGCATTTGCCTTAAAAGCCTTACTAATTGCATATTTAAATCCTAGCGATCCTGCAAAACGATAAGCCCTATTTAAGGCCTGTATTTTTTCGATAGCCACAGCAGGGTTACTAACCCCAAATATATCCGTATCTGAAAAGTTTGGAGAAGCTATACCTTGATCAGAAACTTCATTTGGACCTAAAAATGGTGCCTTAACCAATGCTAGGTATAATGGATTTGTGGTATAGGCCTGACCTTGGTCTCTTAAATTTTGCTCGCTACGTGTAAAAGCTAAATTAGCCTGAGCAGTTAACTTTGAAGTAAGGTTAAAATTTGCATTAAACCTTGTTTGGTAACGTGTTAAATCTGTATTTTTTGTAATACCTTCATTATTAAGGTATCCTAGAGAAAGTGAATACGTCGCAATATCATCACCCCCGGTCACTTTCATATAATAATTTTGGCTAATGCTGTTACCCATAACCTGATCCTGCCAGTTTGTATTTTGGTGATAGTTGTAATAATCAGGATTTGGACTATCATTCATATAAGGCTCTGCCTGAATCATTACATCTGTTGTACCAGGTTTGGTTTTAAGCAATTCTGATAGAAATATTCTATAGTTATCAGCTTTCATTACAGGTAATTGAGATGCCTTTGTATTAATACCCCCGTAAGCAGCAAAATCCAATCTTGTAGCTTCGTCCTTAGCTCTACCAGTGGTGATTAACAACACTCCATTTGCACCTCTTGTACCATATGTAAAAGAACCATCCTTAATCAAAGTAATATTGTCTATATCCTTAATGTCGATATTAGCCAAGTGATTAGTTTGATGGCCAGAAATTACAGAGCTTCCGTAAGAATTATAATCGTAAATCACACCATCTACCACTACCAAAGGTTGATTAGCTGCATAAAGGGAATTGTAACCACGCAAATATAAATCTGCACCAATATCAGGAGTACCCGATCTCCTTTGGGCTTCTAAACCTGCCATCTGTCCTTGTAAATAAGAATCTGGCGTTTCATTAGTTCTGTTCCAGCTTCCATTGGTACTTAAACTTGATACAGCATATGGTGTACGATTTTTTAAGGTTGTGCCAAATGGTAAAACTGAAACATCATATTGTGAAGTGTAACTTTCTTCATAAAGCGCAACCTTGACTGTGTTTCTACCTTTTAAAGCCTCCTCTTTTGTTTGATAACCTTGTCCGGAAATAACCAATACACTATTATTACTTGGGATACTGATTTGGAAATTTCCCTTTTCATCAGTTAAAGTTGCAGAAAAGCCATTCACATTAACATTAATACCAGGTAGTGGTTTACCAGTAGAAGCTTCGGTAATTACACCATTAACTTGCTTTTTTATTATTTCTTGTGCTTTTGTAGTAAGGGCAATTGCCAGAAACAGCAAGCAGCATAAGCATTTATTAAATACCGTTTTTATATCTATATACATAAATTCTGTTGATGGCTTAATTGACTGGTTTTAGTTTAATATAATCTAGTGTAAGTGCAGTAGGTATTGTTGCAGATGCTCCTAATGCAGAAGCTAAAAACAAGTATAAATCACCATAATTATCTGCTGTATATGTACCCAAATAAACTTCCTTGTAGGCATCCTTATAAGCCTGACTTGTGTTACCTAAGCCAAGTATTGATGGAACATTGTAATACCCCACAGTTGCTAGTGGAATTAAACTTCCAAAACTTTTAGTGGTATTAAAATCTATTTTCATAGATACTGGAGTTGCTAGCACGTCATTTATGGCTCTCCAATACACTTCATATTTAACAGAACTAACATTGGTTTTGTACCTGTAATAATATAAAGGACTTGGACTTGATGTAATGCTTCCAGTTTGAAAATCAGTAAATCTAACACCATTGGGGTCTTGTTTAATTCTTGCGGTTACTGTAGACGGTAAACGAAGTGAATCTGGCATCTCTCCTTGTACAACAACCGTTGGAATTTTATTTTCCATCAATTTATAGCCAATGTGATTTACCACATAAGCAATACCATTACTTAATAAACGGGTCTCAACAATTGCACTTTTATCTAAATGGATTTTTACACCAGTAACAGTAGTCATAGAATCTGGCAACTCATTAATATTGTAAACTTTATTTACCACAAGGTCTTTTACAACACTCCATTTAGTTAATGTATCAGCTTTAAGCGGATCAACTTGCTTGTTATATTGAGCAAGCTTGATTTTTTCTGCATCAAAGGCAGCATTATTTAAAATGATGTAAGTAATTAAACTGTCTTCGCTACTAATGTTAGCTATACGTTGAAAATACTTATTTCTTGAAACTTTAAAAGTAGTACCTTCTTGATAAACACCTTTTTGCGTAACTGGATCTTTGTATAATAAAACCCCTTTACTGGTATCTAAATCCATGTAATCTAAACCTTTGATGAAATCTTTTTGTGAGGATGCTGCTGTAGCACTTTGTAGAAACTCCCAAGCATTAGGTTTAGGTGTAGCTGCTGCATCCACAATGTGCAAAACGCCATTTTTTACATAAACATCTGCATTTACTATTGCAGATTGCTCAAATGTAGTTTTAGTAAAAATAGTATTCTTTCCATTCATCATTCGTATCACCAATGATGGTTTTGGTGCATCGGTAAAATAACTCTGATTAGAAATGTGATTACCTACAAAACGTTTAAGTGCCTCATTATCATTTATCAAACTTGCGTCTATATTTTTTAATGCGTTGTTATTTGGTGCCCAAACAGTAAACGTTTTTGACGAGCCTAAAAGCTTATCATATCCTGTTTTTACTAAATAAGTTGAAAATGTACTTAATGTAGGCTCAGCACTAATTTGTTCAAAAAGTGTTTGATCTAGCCTAGGAATATCAATTTCGGTATGATCATCCCAGGCTTTTTTGCAACCTGCAAAAACCAATGTTGCTAGCAACAACATCAAAACTATATGGTTAACTTTAAACTTGGTCATTTTTCAGGTGGTCTATATTATTAAATTTCATTCTATGGTGTGTGGTTATGGTCTTAGTATTTTACTACCATCAGGATTGTATTTCCAGTATTGTTGGTCGTCATTAATGGGGATAAACTGAATCACATCAATATTATTAGTAGTCTGACTTCCATTAATTGCTTTTAATCTTAACCAATAGCGGCCAGTTTTAGACAAATCTGCAATTCCCAACATTTTAGCTACTTGCGAGCCAGATGTATTTGCCATATAAGTTTTAAAACCAATTGCTTCTTCAGCCTCTGCATCTATAACCGTAACACCATTAACTGTTTTATTAATACCTGGGCGTTTTACAGAGAACGATAAAGTACGAGCGTTAGATAATGGCACTCTATCTGTAGTTCCGTCTGCACCAATTGAAGCTGTTACTTCGGTTGTTCCATTAGATTGTACTTGGGTGTAATAGCCAATCCACACTTTGTATTTACCCTTAATTAGCAATGGCGATCTAAACTCTACCCACTCTGCCCTATTAGACGCTCCACCAGTTGCCAAAGGAACAACCAAAATATCACCATTAAGAGAAGTTTTTGAAGTTCCTGCACTTCCTTGTCTGTAAATGAACCCACTTTCTGGTCCAGAGAATTTAATCTCACTTAATGCTGCTGTTTCTTCAGGCTTAAACTCATAAGAGTTCTTTTTGTAATACTCCGTATTCTTCATGATTTCAGGAAAAGCTGCTGCATCCCAATCAACACGAAATGGTGCTCTAATTTTAATTGAAAAGTGAGCAGAAGGTTGATGTACTACACCATTTGTTGCCGTAACATCACTTTTATCACGTATTAATGAAAAACCTTGTTCATGTACTCCATTAAAAGTATCATCATTAATCAACACTGTTTCTCCAGCTAATTTAGCTGTAAGCACCTCAAGTGGTGCTAAGGTATTATGGGCTGTAGCAGTAATAATATCTGCCAAATACTTAGCATTGGAAAGGATGTGATAATCTAAAAATAAATGCAAACTATCTGTATCTAATTGCGGATTGCCTGTGTTTGAATATTTGGCTTTGAGATCATTGTAATTATTTATCCCCACGCTTTTAAATACGGCATCAGTTTCTGGAATTACTGTTAACCATTTCCGCTCTACATCTGGGTTATCAGCTGGCAATATATTAAGGCTTGCATATAAACCACTCGCTTTTAAGGCTTGCGTAAAAATGCTATATTCTGGGTTTGCCTCAATGGTTTGTGCCACACTCAATGATGCTGGAGTTAACACATGATCCACACTGTGAATTAATCCATTACCAACAGAAATATTGGCATTAATTACATTGGCTTGTCTGTTAATTCTTATTTTCGTAACCCCAGCAATATTCTCTGATGCTGTGGTTAGGTATTGGCCATACATAGTTAACTCATACAGTTTTCCATCATCAAATTTTGAAGTTGGAATTGAGTCTTCCAATAAATGGAAACGTACAAAATTTTTCCAATCACCAGCGCTGATATCATCAATAGTTGTTTTGCCTTTTTCGGTTAAATAAGCTTTTATTGCTGTATTTGTGGGCGCAAAAAAAGTATACGAACCATAGGCATTTAAAAATGATGCCGTCTCTGATCGTTCTAAAACCTTGCTTAGTTCCGAAAATTCATCAGGATGATTTTGCAGATACTGGGTCATGTTCACAACCTTAGAGGTACCTTCTACTAAGACATTTTTGCGACAAGCCATTAGGCATATCACTGCGCTGCAAATACCAAGCAGCATAAATTTCACATTCCTTTTCATAACTTTTTTTTGGTTAGTGATTATTGATAAAATGGGTTTTGAACCAATGCTTTATTGGTTTGTAATTCGTAAGAATAAACAGGAAAATAATGGCTCCTGTGGTCTTTATATTTATTAATTACTGTTTGTTGCTTGTTAGGTTGGGCACTTGCAGAAACAATGTTTAACAATATTTTTTCGTTTGCGTAATTGTTTCTTTTCGCAAAGCGAAGAATATCATACCAACGTTTGCCTTCAAAAGCGAATTCGCGAGCACGCTCGTCAAACACATATAAAGAGACATTTTCTGTATTCGCAGGATCTGGATTTTCTATAGTTTTATCTGCTACATAACTTAGCGCATTTCTTCCTACCCTTACTTTATTTACCAGTTCAATTGCAGCAGTACCATTAGCTGCATTGCCAGGCGTTAACCAAGTTAGTGCTTCTGCTTTCATCAACAGAACGTCAGCAAAGCGATAAACAAACCAGTGTGCATAAGAAGTAGTTGATGTTCTTTGATTGGTATATTTTGAAATTGATGCATTCGATTCTAGCATCGAAGTACCATTTCCGCGAATGTCTACATTTGAAGAGTTTAATGGATCAGTGCCGAAAAGATTACCTTCTGCAATCCAATCTGCAGCTCTAAATTCTCTTCCTGTTAAGCCAAACATTGGTGCAAAAGGATTTAATTTTTGATTATCAAATTGAAATTCGAAAATGCTCTCTACAGAATTACCATTTAAGTAAACATTGGTGTAAAAATTAGATTGTGGTGTTCCAGCTGGTAATAATTGATATTTACCAGATTCGATAACCTTGTTACAAGCATCTATACATTTTTGATATTCTTCCATCCACAAATAAGCATCCGCCAATGCGGTATAGGCCGTAAACTTAGTCATGCGACCACGATCCTCGGCCATATTGCCAAAAGTTACAGAACCGTTTTCAGCTGCATAAGTTAAATCGCTAATAATTTGTGCGTAAACCTCTTGTTGAGTGCTTTTTTTAATCGGACCTATTTGCGAATCGTTGTAAGTAGGTTCTAATTTTAATGGCACTTCGCCAAAACTTCTCAATAAATAGAAATACATTAAACCTCTTAATGCTTTTGCTTCAGCTAAATAAGCATTTAAGCCAGCGGCAGATAGAGTTTTATCATTATTAACTACCTCTGGGCCAAACTTAATTACCGTATTACAATAGTTGATGGTTTTATAAACTGCTTCCCAGTTTACTAATGTGTTGGTAGAAGCGATTTGAGTACGCATGATATCAAACTCATCTTTTAACAAACCGCTTAATTTTGCCTCATCATCATCAGATGATATTTCTAAGCCTGGTACAACCATATCGCCACGCAGCTCTCCCCAAATAAAAAGGTATTTAGATAGGGGGATTGAACCACCACCTAAAAGTGAGGCATAACAACCCATTACCGCAGCATCTAACTGCTCTTTTGTTTGCCAATATTCTTGACGAATTAATCCATCTTGAGGTTGTAGATCAAGCCATTTTTTGCATGATGTTCCAAACACACTTACGAATATGGTGAGTAGAATTATTGAATATTTTAATTTCTGTTTCATATAAAATGCGTTAAAATCCCATGGTTAAACCAACTGTAAATGTTTTAGATGGTGGCGTAAGTGAATCATCTTTAGCATAAGAAAAAGGATTACTGCTACCACTTGATGAGTGATCTGGATCTTGTCCGGTGTATTTTGTCCAAGTATATAAATTCTGTCCAGTAACATAAATACTTGCGCTTTTCATCGCAAATCGTCTTAAAATGATTGGTGTTAAATTGTAACGGACCGTAACAGAACTCAAGCGGATAAATGATGCATCTTCTACATACCTGTCAGAACCCAGCCAATTGTAACCTACACCATATAAAGCTCTTGGCATATCGGTAACATCACCAGGATTACGCCAGCGTCTTAAAACAGCAGTACTTTGGTTGTTAACACCATACATATTTGTACTGCTAATTTTGGCTGTGTTTACAATATCAAACCCGCTACGATAGCTAAAGAATGCTTGGATTTTTAAATTTCCGTTAAACACAACGCTAGGACCAAAACCACCAGTAAACTTAGGTACACTGTTACCTAAATATACCATGTCCTTCTCGTCAATGTTTCCATCAAAGTTCACATCTTCATAAATGGCATCACCTGGTTGGAAAACATAATCGACTGTAGGATAATTATACCTCATGTAAACAGTTTGACCATTTGGACCAATAATGGCTTTTCCTTTTTTATCAACCGCTATAGTAGAATTTTGATCTACATAAACCCCTTTATATCTAAATCCGTAATAAGAGCCAAAAGGATTTCCTTCAATTAAGAAAGATTTATAGCTTCCTTGAGCTGGCAAACCAATAGAACTTTCGCGAGGATAAAACTCTGATACAGATTTAATGCTGTTGATGTTACGAGCAATATTAAAGTCGAAACCTACAATCCATTTTTTTGTTTTAATTGGTGTAGTATTGATACCTATTTCCCATCCATCATTATTCATCGTACCTATGTTCATGTCAATTGCATTGTAACCAGTTGTACTTGCAATTCTTAAATCGTTATAGAACATATTTTTGGTTGTATTTTGATATACCTCCATATCTATTCTGATACGACTGTTAAACAACCAAAGGTTAAGACCAAGGTTCTTACCTACAACAGTTTCCCATTTTAGTTGTGATAGTTCGATGTTTGATGGATAAACTGCTTGTTTACCCGCATAAGACCAAGTAAATGGAGAATAATTGTTAAAATATCCATAATTACTTCCTGGTGCCTTACCGCTTGCACCATAACTCATGCGCAAACTTAAATCGTCTATAAACTTGAATTTTTTCATAAATGGTTCGCCAGAAATTCTCCATCTGGTTGAGATACCTGGGAAAAATCCAAAGCGATTATCAGGTGAAAATTTCGAATTCCCATCTACACGACCATTCATGTTAATGATATATCTATCTAAAAATTCGTACTGCGCTTGCAACAAAACCCCCACGCTGCGAGATTGCGATTGACCGGAACTTAAACCTAATCCAGAACCATTAGTTACAGATTGATTAGATGGGTCTTGCAATTCAGAAGAAGCCGTATTTGAAGTAGTTACGCTATATGATGCTGACCTTGTATCGTTAGTTTGAAAAGATAATAAAGATTGAAGGTTGTGTTTTGCGCTCAATCGTGGTCTGTAAATCAAATTGATCTTAGATTGCATGTTATAAGAATCCCCGTCATTATCTGAAGCACGATTTACTGTTGTTTCTGTACTTGGTTGCCCAGTAGCAATTTGAGGAAGGAAAGTTTTAGATTTAGTGTTATTGATATCAAACTGAACATCAACTGTAGAAAATAAAACAGATGAAATATCGTACTGTAAGTTAAATTTAGGGGTAATCCTCTCTCCTGTTAACTGGCTTGAGCCTTCCATAGCCATTGCTAAAGGATTGTAAGTTTTACTATACTGACCTTGAATATTTGAAAGTGGAGAGAAATATACCGATGTTTTATTGCCATATTCATCATACTCATATTCAGACATATTTGGCATTTTATTAAAAGCAATACCTCTTAAAGAGCCACTATAATTTAAGTTATTATCTACGTGAGTATAGGTTAAATCTGTTCTAAATCTCATCTTGCTCGATACAATATAATCGAGGTTAATTTTCGTAGTAATTCTATTCAAATCTGTACCTATTGTTGTTCCGGTTTGGTTTAAATAACCAACAGATGCATAATATCTTGCTTTTTCTCCTCCACCACTAATTGAAACATTATGATCTTGGGTATAGCCCGTTCTTGTAATTAAATCAACCCAATTTGTATTGTTGCTATAATTATGATAGTAATAAGCATCAGATGGATCATATTGGAAAGCTTTATTTTGCCCATTATTCCCTAAAAAATCAAGAGGTAATCCGGTTGCATTCATCACAGCTTCAGGTATTAACATCGAATACTGATCACCAGTTAAAAAAGGGATTGGATTAGGCTGTGTAGCCATAGATCCTTTAAAATTATAAGCGATAATTGGCTTGCCTTTATCACCACGTTTGGTATTAATTAACAAAACTCCATTTGCAGCTCTTGAACCCCAAACAGCAGTTGATGCAGCATCTTTAAGTACGGTAATATCCTTAATATCTGAAGGTGCAATATTTAACAGTTGTGCATAACCTTGTTCATCGGCTGTGCCAAAATTAAAATCGGCTGGTATTTCTGTTTCATATGGCATTCCATCTAAAACAATAAGTGGCTGTGCCGATCCATTTATAGATGAGGTACCACGAATACGGATAGACATTCCCGCTCCAGGATCGCCAGAAGTTGTACCAAAATCTACTCCAGATAAACGACCGGCCAAAGCCTGATCTATGGAGGTAACTGCTAATTCTTCTAAAGCTTTTGCACTAATTGTAGATGAAGCAATGGTTGAATTTCGCTCTGTTATATTTAAACCTGTACCGTTATTTACTGTTCTTCTGGCAGTTAAAACAACTTCATTTAATTCATTCGCACTGCTTTCTAAAGTAACATCTATCTGTGTTCTAGATCCTACAACACCAGCTTGGAACGTTTTATAACCTATGTATGAAACTACAATCTGATGCGCCGTATTTGAAACCCTAATGGCATAATTACCATTAATGTCTGTACTAACACCTGTTACTGTTCTTTTATTTTGATCTACCTCAATTACAGAGGCGCCAATTATTCCTGATTTATCTTTTTTATCGATTACCTTTCCACGAACGGTAACCACCTGTTGTGCGTAAAGTAATTCTGTATAACCCAAATTAAAAATAAGAAGGATTGAAACACAGAACGTGATACATATATTTCTTTTCATATATACTAAGCCTAGCTAATTTTATTATTTGTATTTGAGATAGTTACCAATGGAGTGGATAATTGTGCGATTAGACAATTGGTTGCTAAACGCTAATTTCACTACCGAAGCTCGTCCCATCCTGTCGGTTACCACTACATTATTAGGCTGATTAACAACGGTTAAAAGCGTATTATCTCCTGTTTCAGTTTGTAATAACGTTAAGTAATTATCTGATTTTTTGCCATCGGTGGCTACAGATTCGCCATTAATGATATGATATAAAATAAAGCGACGAACTAAATCTTTATCAGCTTCACTGGTTGGAGCAGCAGTTGGCAAAGCTCCAGTGGTTTTGTTACCTGGTAATAGCCCATCTTTAATTGCTTGACTTATAGCCGCATTATCTGGAATGAAAATCGTGTATTTATTATCTATACCTGCGTTTACACCCGAAATTGCTTTAGTGGTTTTGTTATAGATAGAGGAGTTTAATACATACCAATAAAATGAACCAAAATTAGTAGGAGATGAAATTGAAAGATTTTCTATATGCTGACCAACATTTTTATCAGTAAAAGATAAGATTGCATCTACATAATAAACTATACCGTTAACCGAGGTATTGTCTGTTTTTGTGACATTGATATCAACTCCAGAATCTACAGTGCCACTAGTTTGTATTTTGCCATTGTTGTATTTGATATAATCTCCGCTTTGCGATTCTATAATACCTGTTCCAGCAAAGCTTGTTATTTCGCCTGTTGACGTTATTAAAACACCCGATTTAAAGAGTCTAAAAATGTTATCCTTATAAATTGTATTGTGAGAATAACTGGCAGTTGGCGAAGTTCTATATCCCCAAGCCGTAGCAGTATTACTAGCACTTGATTCGTTATAACGATACCCTGCAGTGGTAAGTACAGCATCTGGCATTACCAAAAGTGTTTGTCTAACGTTTGGTTGGGTGGTATAAACTTTAATTCCCGTTCCCCCATCTGCATAACCTAATAATGTTAGGCTTGTAGTTGGATCTAAATAAGGAACACCATACACAGTTCTAAATACATTTGCATACTGAGCTTGATTAACGCCATAAAAAATTCCATTACTCAACAGTTTTTTATCTACAGCGTTAGAAATATTTAATGTGGTAGTTTCTAATTGATAATTCTGTCCTTCGGTAAACTTGCTAGGCCATAAAGTTGTTGGCCACATGTGCGAATTGATAAAATCTATAACTACACTTGATGGAGCGGTTTTAAAGAATGAATTACCATATTTTGCCAAGATCTTTTTTCTATAAGCTCTAAAGGCATCATTAGTCGGCACCAACATGGTCCAGCTTGATTTTTGCGATTCGTTGGTGATGTAGGCGTTTAATCCTGGTGTTTGGTAATTTTCGTTATTTGGTGAAAACGCTAACTGGCCATTATACCCCTTTACATAAACTGAATCTGCAATGCCAGTAGCTACAAAATTTCTATGGGTTTGATAAGCATTTGAGGTATAGTATTTTAATGAATCTAACAGATTTCTAAACTCACTATAATCTGCATTAGAGGCTATATATTGATCTAAGCTTTTTAATGGAAGTATTACTCTATCTACTTCATGGATCATTCCATTTTCTGCAGCAATATCTTTATTAACTACAGTTGCTGAGGCCACATTAAAACCAGTAAATGTAGAGTTTGGGTAAAACTGCTTATAATCAGTTGGATTAAATCCACTAGCCGTAAAAGTTTCTGTAAAATATGGAATGTATTTATTGTTGTTATCTCCATCTACATAAGCAGAAACATTAACGTTAATACTTCCGCTTCTTCTGCTTTGCACGTTTCTATTCGTTGCAATAACCTTGCTGTGTTCACTATCTCCTTTTTGTTGAACCCAATCGTAATAAGCTGTTTTTCTTTTAAAGGCTAAATTATTACCAGCGTCTGTATTTCCACTAGTTTGGTAAGTGCTTAGCTGATCTTTGCGATAAGCATTATATACTAAAGCATATTTAACAATAGAGGTTGCAAGAGAATCACTTATATCGGCAGTGCCAGAAATATTTTGTTCCTTAAAAAATAATTCAAAGGCCGCATCATTTGGAGCAAAGAAAGTCCACCAGCCAGTTTTAGATAAAATATCTTTATAACCTGCTTTAGTAATAACTGCAGTTAAGTGTTTGAAATTTCCACGAGCTTCTAATTGTTGGTAGATTGGAGCACCCAATCCTTCGGGGCGTTCATAAAAGGAATCAAATTCTTTCTTTTGGCATCCAGTTAGTATTCCTAAAAATAACAGAATACAACAAGAACCAGTAAACAGTCTGTTCATACTTTGGTTAGTATTTATTGAATAGGCGAGAAAAAGAAATTCTCTTACGCTTACTCAATTGGTTTATAGTTTGGTTTTTATTTATACAAATCTATATCTAAAGCTGATAAACCACTTTCAAAAATTGGTGAAATGCTTTCGTTAATTGAGAAAAAAAGATGTTTTAGAGATAACTAAAGGGATATTTAGCTTTTTTATTCAGAAGCTTTAATTTCTTTGAGATATGCCGATGGCGATACTTTATATTTCTCCTTAAAACAAGTGCTAAAATAGGGCAAGCTATTAAATCCAGATTGGTAACCAGCTTCTGAAACGGTGTAAGATCCACTATCTAATAATTGACGACTACGCTTTAATCGCATGTCTCTTACAAACTCTACAGGGCTAAGAGCAGAAAGGCTTTTTAATTTTTTGTAGAAGGTTGACCTACCCATTCCAATTGCGGCAGCAACATCATCAATGTTATACTCTGGGTCTTTCATCCCTTCTTCTACAATCTGAATAACTTGCTTTAAAAATGCTTCATCTTTAGAAGTGATGATTATCTCACTAGGTTCTAAATTAAGTATTCGTTTTTCCTGTCCTTCAACCAATCGCTCAACAATCTTTTTTCTTGATGTGATGAGGTTATTAATTGATGCCAATAAAAAGTCTGTATGAAATGGTTTGGTTAGGTAAATATCTGCTCCATATTTTAATCCTTCTAATTGGCTTTCAATTGAAGATTTTGCAGTAAGCATAATTACTGGAATATGACTCGTAGCTTCATCATTCCTCAAGTTATCAAGCATTTCGATGCCATTCATTCGAGGCATCATCACATCACTAATGATTAAATCTGGTAATAAAGATTTAGCTAATGCCAAGCCCTCTACCCCGTCATTAGCGCTCACAACCCTGTAAAGTCCATTTAATTTTATTTCTAAGAAACCTCTTAAATCTGGATTATCCTCAACAATAAGTAACTGTGGACCGTTATTGATACTAATTTTTTCTTTAACATTTTCTTCACTATGAATAAATTGAGGGATTAATGCTTGATCAATAAGCTGCTCTCTTGGAGGATTGTTTACGAACGTTGGGTCGAAATGAGATGTGCCAGCTTTTAGAAACAAAGTGAATGTCATTCCCTCTGCTGTATTATTTTGCGCCCAAAGTTTGCCATTGTGATTTAGCGCCAAACCTCTTGCTAAAGGTAAACCAATACCTGTTCCCTTCAAGTGACCTTCACCTAATGGCGTTCCTTCATAATAAATTTCAAAAATCTCGTCCAATTTATCTATTGGTACACCTGGACCTTGGTCAATTATCTTAACTTCTACATCTTCTGAAGCATCAACATAGTTAACTGTTAAGGTAATTTCTTTATTTGATGGCGTAAATTTGAAGGCATTTGACAATAAATTATAAATAATGATATCTATCTTCTCCTCATCTACCCAAGCAAAAACATTTTCATTATTCGACAAAATACTAAAAGTGATATTTTTTTCGCTTGCCATTGCAGTAAAATAAGTTCCGATGGATTTAGCTAGAGCAAAAATATCAACTCGTGTTACTGACATTTGTACTTTTCCACTTTGAATTTTTCTGAAATCGAGCAATTGATTTATAAATCGTATCATCCGATTTGTATTTCTATTAACGATTTTAAGGTATTCCATACCCTTTGTCGATAACTCTTCGTTTTTCGATATTTCTTCGAGTGGACTTACAATTAGCGTTAAAGGAGTTCTTAGTTCGTGCGATATATTAGTAAAAAAAGAAAGTTTCACTTCCGTTAGTTTTTGTTCTACCAACACTTTATTTCTTAGCCTAATCATGGTAATAATTATTCGCCGTGCCATTATTACAATTAAAACTGCAAGTACAAAATAAACAATATAAGCTATCGCAGTACGATAAAATGGTGGATTAACAACTATTTTGAGGTTTTTTTCGGGTACTTTACTAAAAAGGTCATGGTTAACTGCTCTTACCCTAAAAATATATTCTCCTGGAGGAATATTAGTATAAGTGGCTTTCCGTTGGTCATTCACGATATGCCAGCTTTTATCAAATCCTTCTAATTTGTAAGCATAGTTTATTTTATTTGCCGAGCGATAATCAAATACCGCATAATCTAAACTGATTACATTTTGATCATGATCTAATACCAAAGCCGATGTTTCATTAATAGATTCTTTGAGAGGAGATCCTTCAACCCCTGGTAAAATATCTTTGTAATATAATTGAATACGGGTTAACGCCATCTTAGCCAACCCTTTCTTTTCACTAATATTAAGCGGATTAAAAGATATATAGCCATCAATACAGCCAAAATAAACTAATCCATCTTTCGCTGTAAAAGCAGCAGATTCTGAAAACCCACCTTTTGAAAGGCCATCAAAAGCATCGAAATTTTTGAAGCTTTTTTGAGCAGGATTAAATCTAGAAAGTCCACCTTCTGTTGCTACCCATAAATTATTTTGTTTATCTCCAGTTATGCTTAATACTACATCATTTGAAAGTCCCTTTTCAATAGTATAGGTTTCAAAAGCAACTTCGTTTATATTTTCTTTATTAACTATCGCTTTATTTAATCCACCACCAAAAGTGGCTAACCACATTGTTCCATAATTATCCTTATATATATGCTGAACACTGTTATTGCCCAGGCTAGACTTATCATTTTGAACTTTTCGATAAGCGTAAAACTGATAATTATCATTCTTATTTGGATCAAAAATTAAAAGTCCATTACTTGTTGCAATCCATATACGTCCGCTATTATCCTCAGCTAAATGGCGGACAACTTTTGCCCAAGAAAAAGGATAGTTTTTAAATGTATTTCCATAATTTTTAAATTCTTCGCCCTTGGCAGATACTGTAAAGAGATTTATTCCTCCACCAAATGTTCCAATCCAAATACGACCTTTCTTATCTTCATTTATAGCATAAACCATGTCGTTGCTTAAACTGGCAACATCATTTACATTATTTTTAAAATGTTTTAAGGAATAGAACTTCTTGGCAGCATCATCTGGCGTAGCTTTAAATAGCCCATTTCCTTTTGTACCAAGCCAAATATTTCCTTTGCTGTCTTCTAAAATACTATAAACAAGACCAATTTGATTTATTGGAGACCTAAAGAGCGAAATCTCTTTTCCATTTTCAAATACATGTATTTTACCATCCTTTGTACAGATCCATAATCGATCTTTTGAGTCTTTCATTGTAGCCCTCACTTCATTTTCTCCACGGGCTTGTGGATTATTGGTGAGTTTTCGATAATTAAATTTATCCTTTAGTAATACGATTTTATTTATTCCTCCATCTCTGGCACATAACCAAAGAACGCCAGTATTGTCACTTAGAAAACTATTAATAATATTAGAAAACTTTTGATCTACAGAACCAGGTTTATCATAAAAATAATTAATCTCATCGGCAATCGGATTGTAATAGCCAAAGCCACCACCTTTCATCCTTGCCCATAAAACACCATTTACATCGGTTAAAACCTCATAGCCTCTAGATGAACTGGCTAAATCTACCTTTTGAACAAATTGCTTAAACAAACCTGTTTTTGGATTATACTTAATGATACCAGTTTCAGTGGGCTCAATCCAAATTTGACCCATTTTATCTTCATAGAGAGATAGATAATGAGCATTAGTGTTTTGCGAGGATTCAGTTAAATTAAAAGTACGAGGATTATAGATTAATAATCCCTTATTAGAAGTGGAAATATACAGCAAACCAGAACTGGCATAACAAATGGCATTTAACCTTGTGTTTGCAGCTATTTGTTTAACGATAAATGTTTTTTTAATAACATCAAAAATTAACAATTGCCCTTTTGCTGTGCCAAAATAAAGTTTTTTATCTTTATTACTAGCTGCAGTAAACGGTAGAGAGGTGAGCAGTTTAGCATCGCTTTGATTAAATTTTACTACTTCATAAGCACCTATTTTATTACGATGTAAATAATTTAACCCACCTTCAGTACCAATCCAAATGTTACCTAAATCATCTTTCTGAAAAAACTCTATAACGTTACCAGCAAGACTTATAGTTTTATTTTTTCCCTTTGAGTAGTGAACAACGGTAGGTTGTTTGGCATCGTCTTCACTGGCATAAAAAAGACCATGATTTTCACTCATCAGCCAAACACCTTTTTTCTCATCAACAACAATTTTATTGATAACTAATTGATCGTTAAAAAGGTTTTTGTATTTGCCTTCGGAAATTGGCGTAAATTGTTCAGTCTTTTTATCAAAACGATAAATTTTACTATCGTAGGTTTCTACCCATAAATAACCTTGTTTATCCTCAACAATGTTTCTAATCTTATTACTTTTTAAGTTAGAGTTGTCTCCTGGTTTACTTTTGTACGTTACAAAATTGTGCCCGTCAAATCTGTTAATACCATCGAAAGTACCAAACCACATGAAACCATCCCGATCTTTTAACATGCACAAAACGCCTGCATGTGAAAGTCCATCAGCAGTAGAATAATGCGTTATACTTGCATTTAATTGAGCTTTTGAAGAAAAAAAAGAGCTAACAAGAAAAAGAAGCAGAAATAACTTCCAAACCCAAAAATTATAACTCTTATATTCTATTGCTAACATCTTATCGTTGCAAACTAATTCCCATAAGCCCAATAAGCACATCATTACATAATGTTGTCAAAGTTAATTTAGCTAATGTTTTATTCGGGTTGAGGGTTAATCCTAACGCAGTAGCCGCACCACCATCTATTTCCTTACCGTTCCATTGTTGGGCATTTTGACCTGTAATAATTTTCCCCGTTTTGAGATGAATTCTAATTGGCCTTGGTGCTTTGGTATCAAAAGCCGCTCCATCAACAAACAAATCTTTTTCTATGGGCCACCAGTTTTCTGGATTTCGCAATGCTAATTTTTCTGAAGTTCCATCTGTATAATAAACAGTTATCATTCCATTATCCATTCTACTTTGCATCGGGTTTGTAGATCCAGCCAACAGAAAAAATATAGTCTTAGCTTTTCCTGTTAAAGCAATTTCTGCCGAATCAGGGTAGTTATCCCATTTTGAAGTATACAAAATATTTTTTAATCCTTTTTCGCTAGGTGTAGTAAAAACAATTCCAGATGGTAATTTAATCTCATTTTTAGCTCCAGCTAAATTCCTTAATCCACTGTCATTTATTTCTGGTTTAACATTGGGATGTGGCCAATCTCCAATTCCTTGTACAGGAAGTTGTAAAGTTGTAGTTATTGGCCTTGGCGATAAATATTTATTATTAAAAATCTGACCAACTTGATCATTAAAATAAGAACTCAAATCTTGCTTTTCAAATTGCGATCCTTCCCATTTATTATCATTCAAATCAAGAGCAGGAATAGCTTGCTGCTTACTTTTTACTTCAAAACACAAAGGAAACCAATAACTAAACATTCCATCTTTTAATTGTACAAAAACAGTTCTGTTTCCTATTTCTCCAATTAAATTAGCTTTAATTTCACCGCCTTTAATTTCGGTTTTGGCAAATACATTTTGCGGATCAAAAACCTTAGTAATCAAACAACTTGGAAAACTCACTTCAAGAGTTTCGTTTTGTTGATAGGAAGCATTAACCTTTGGTTTTGAGAATTCCTTTCCCTCCCAAATTATTTCGATTTTATAATTTATAGTTGCCGAACTCTCAATTTCAATTTCTGGATAGCCTATTGCTGAAACAACATTTTTCCAGCTTACCAATTTACCATTAACCTTTACAGATTTCACGCCGTTTTTTCTGGCTCTTATCTTCATTGTTAATGCCAATGGCACTTCAAATTTAATTTGCAGGTTATAAACATCTAAATCGCCTATCCTTTTGAAATTATAATCAAGATCAGGTGTTTTTAACGATGCGTGACCCCAAGCCAATGGCAAACCTGGCCTAATCGTTAATTTTCTATTTAGTGCATCTGGCACGATACCAAATAAACCTTCAACCAATGCCCTGGAATTAATACCAACTGGGTCACCAAAATCTCGATAGGCTTCTGCCCTATTTGCATCGTAATGAGAAATTTGTACATAATTCCCCGGACTACCACCTAGATACATACTTGCCAGCATTTCACTTTTCCAAAGTTTAAAAGCTTCCTCAGTCCTTCCGCCTTGCCAATTTGCCAATGCGGTATGCGTAGATTCTGCCAATACTACATTGTTCAGCGACCATTCATAAGGCATCCAATTAGTGGTTGCTACAGTATAATAACCATTATCTAACAATCCTTTTGCACGTACAGCAATATGCGGCAATTCTGTATCAATGTAACGCAACGATTGCCAAGCTTGAAATGCATCTGGCACCTCTGAATCAATTGCATGATAAATTGTCCAAAGTCCGGCCGAAGGATGTAACTGTTTAAGCCCCAAGGCATCCTTATATTCAGCAAACCAGCCTTTTTCTGGCATCCACAGTTGTGTATTTATAGCCTTTAAAATTTTGTCTGCTTCCTGTTGGTAAGGAGCTCGGTCCTCACTTAACAATTTGGCAATTTTAGCCGCAGTGGCATTTGAACGGTAATTATAGGCCGACGAATGGGTTACAGCACCACCACTATATTGTAAGGCATCGCTTGCCCAAATTGCTGCGTAAGCATCGTAAAGCCCATCATTATCTGGGTCAAAAACTCTCTTTTCCCAAGCAAGGTGACGAGTGATTAACGGCCACATTTCTTTGGCATAAGTCAAATCGCCTGTCCAGTTTAAATGCCATAACAGCTGATCAATAAACACCAAGTTCATGTCATAATGATGCGGTCTAATAGATTTCCCATTAGGATCTCGACTAATATATCCCGAACTAAACATTGCAGTTCCCATTGCTTCTTTTGATCTTGCTAAATTTAAGGCTGTATCAGCAACAACAGGGGCATTGAGTGGTGTTAGAACTTGCGATTTTGCATAAGCATTAAAGTGTGTTCTAGCCCTATCATGCCAACCTAAGGGATCAGCCGTGTAAGCACCTCTCCAACCATTTAATCGCATTCGCCAACCTACGGCGCCATGCATATATGATGGTTCTTCCCAGATCGCATCTGAAGCAATAGCCAATGCGCCACCAATTGTATTGATATATGGATCAGGCGTGTCAACAACTATTCTATTAGCAATTGTTTTTCGAGCAATTTCTGCTTGATTAAACTGTTCTGCCATAGTCCAATTTGCTGGTGCTTGTACACTTTGTGGGTTTTGAATAAGAAAATAATAATCCTTTTCGTTAACAACATTTAACTTTCCAGTTATTGTTGGAAATTCAGTACCCGCAGATTGATCTAATTCATTGGGTGAACCTTGTTTTTTAGCATCACTCAGTTTAAGCAGAGCTGATGGAAAAACACCTGTCAACATTTTATCCTTACCATAAGTTAATGAAAAAGTGTTGTCTTTAAACGTAAACATATTTCCTTTACAGTTGTCTGCTTGTAAATAAAATACAGATTCAGGATCAGGTCCCATATCGCCACTGCGACTAAAATTCTTGCCGCTTGCACCACCGAAAGCCCAAAAAAGTTTTACATTATTATTTACGTTTTTAAAACGAGCTTTTAACACCAACCCTTCACTTTTACTTAAGGCAAGAATATTCATTTCCAAATATCCATTACCAAGCATTGGGTCGGTAATATGGTATAACATTGAACCTGCTCTGTATCTAGCAGTTATATTGGTCGAATTGATTAACCATTTGCTACCTTTTTCATCTATTAACCCAAATTTTAGGTTTCCTCCCATTCCTGGCATATACATTGCAAATTCTGGCAAATCACCTGCTTCCACCCTAAAAGCGGTATTTGTACCATACAGCGCCCTCGTAAAACGACGATTCCCATTTTTGATTACAAAGTCTTGCCCGTCTGGATGATATCGTAATTCTCTTTGCTCGCCATGCCAATTCTCTTTTGGTAATACTGGCGGATATAGCTCTTGCGCACAAATCAAATTTGCAGACGTACTTAGTGTTAGAATAATCCCAAACAACTTTATTAATCTCATTTAAAACAGATTAAAGTTTAACATTAATAGAATTGCTTATTGTTAACGATGATTTATCTTCTGCTTTTATGACCACTTTATCAAAGCTCCAATCGAAACCAAAATCTATATTTCCAGCAGTTAATGCTTCTACATTAAAATTGCTTAGTTTAAAACCTTTTAATATTGTTTGAGCAGTACCCATAGCATTAATGCCTTTTTTAACACCAGTTGCCTTAATGTTATAAATAGTAATATTTTGAAATGTAGGAATTCCTTTAGCTTCAGGCTCAACCCTGTTTAATAATTTTGTCCAATGTGCAGGGATTTTAGCTGGATCATAACCTGCCGGGAGTGTAGAATAGCTGTAGGTTGGGTTCCAATTGGGATTTATCTGAATTACATTTCCACCTCCGTTCATGGTTATATTTCCAAAGTAAACATCTTCAACGGTTCCTCCTCTGGTGCGAGCAGATTTAATATTAATCGCATTTCCAGTTCCATACCCCACTAAATCCGTTGCCCAAACATGACGAATACTTCCTGAAGTTTCACTTCCAAGGGTTAGCATACCTGCGCCTTTTCTAGCTACACTATTTCTAATGACCACATATTCTGTTGGGCGATTAACTCTCAACCCATCCCAATCTCGTCCTGCTTTTAAACAGAAGTTATCGTCATTACAATCAATATCACAATTCTGAACCAAAATCCATGATGACGAATCAACATCAATTCCATCTGTACTTGGTCCACTTCCATCTACATTATTACGGATGGTAATTTTATCTACAGTTATGTAACTAGAATAAAGTACTTGCACCGTCCAAAATCCAGCTTGCTGAATATTTAGTTCTTTTAAAATCACATCTTCTGAAGATTCTATTAAAATGGTGCGTGGTCTCTTGGCGTCATAATCCACAATCCAGCGTAAACCTTTCGGATCATAATCTTCCTTTCTCATTTTCCAATACATATCCCAAAATGGCTTGCCTTGCGCATTGATCAAACCTGTTCCAGAAATACTGGCTTTTTGTTGCTTAAGTACGTTAATTAAAGCTGCTGGCCATTTCATTTCTATGCCCGCCACTCTTGTATCAATTTCTGGATAATCGTTAATATTTTGACTTCCAAGTATCTCTACACCCTTGTCAATTTTAAGGTTTACTCCAGTTTTAACAAATAAAGAACCAGTAAGGTATTTTCCTGGTGCAAAAACAACAACACCTCCGCCTTTCGCGGCGCACTCATCAATAGCGTTTTGAATGGTTTTTGTATTGAGTGTTTTTCCATCGCCTATGGCACCAAAATCATTAACCTTAACTATTTTATTTTTAAATACAAGCGCTTTGGAGCCAACTTTACCTACCCAATTTGGAGCTGTAGGTTGTGCAATAACAGTAATGCTAAAAAAGATTAATGCGATAAGCATTAAAGGAAAGATGCGTTTCATAAACAAGAAATATATTTGATTTACTAAACAATAAACAACATTTGAACCGTTATTGATAGATGCTGTTAAATTAGAAAGAATTACACGGTCAACCGTCCTGTATCGTCCTGCTTGTTTAAACTGTTCGGTTACCGTAAAATTATTGGTAATACTACATCGATTCTCAATTTAAAATCACATTTTTGCAAAAATTATTATTAAAATAAATGCAGAGTTACTCCGAATTTCTTGATCTAAGTGTTGGTTTCCCTCAAGAGGGTTTCGATGTTATAGATGATGAATTGTATTTTCAGGATTTAAACCTGATGGAAATGATAGAAACCTATGGTACGCCATTGCGTTTCACTTATTTACCCTTGGTAAGCAAAAAAATTCAACAAGCTAAATTGTTGTTTCAAACAGCTATTATCAAAAATAATTATCGTGGCGATTATAAATATTGCTACTGTACAAAGAGTTCGCACTTTCGTCATATTGTAGAAGAAGCTTTAAAAAATGGCATTCACTTAGAAACTTCGTCGGCTTTTGATATGCCAATGATTGAAGCTTTGGAGAAAAAAGGCTCATTAACTAAGGATATCACAGTAATCTGTAACGGTTTTAAAACCTACCAATACAAAACATATATTATAGATATGTTGCATGATGGTTATAAAAACATCATCCCAGTATTGGATAACAAGGAAGAATTTAACCTTTACGATGATGAGATTGAAATGGATACACCTTGTAATTTAGGTATCCGTATCGCCGCAGAAGAGCAACCAGATTCGCAATTCTATACTTCTCGTTTAGGAGTACGTATGGAAGATGTAATTGAATTTTACAACAATAAAATTGCGGGCAATCCTAATTTCAGGGTTAAATTATTGCACTTTTTCATCAATTCCGGCATTACCGATTCTCCATATTACTGGAATGAGTTAGAGAAATATGTAACGCTTTATTGTAAGTTCAAAAAAATTAATCCAGAGTTAGATACTTTAGACATTGGTGGCGGTATGCCATTTAAAGATAGCTTGGTATTTGATTTCGATTATGAATACATGGTAAACGAAATCGTAAAACGTATCAAAGAAATTTGTGCAGAACACGATGTAATTGAACCAGATATCATTACCGAATTTGGGAAATATACAGTTGCTGAGGCTTCTGGAATTTTATATAAAGTATTAGGCCGTAAACAACAAAATGACCGCGAAAAATGGTTAATGTTAGATGGTTCTTTCATTACTAACTTACCAGATGTTTGGGCATTAAACCAGAAATATATTTTATTGCCTATTAATAATTACGATGCCGAATATGAGCGTGTAAACTTAGGTGGTATAACTTGCGATGGGCAAGATTATTACAACCAGGAAGCGCATATGAATAGTGTATTTATGCCTAAAACCCGTAAAGTACAGTATTTAGGCTTCTTTAATACTGGCGCTTATCAAGAAGTTTTAAGTGGTTACGGTGGCATTCACCATTGTTTGTTGCCAAGTCCGAAACATGTAATTATTCGCAGAAACAGAGATGAAACTTTTAACTTCGAGGTTTTTGGCGAAGAGCAAAACAGCAAGCAAGTTTTAAAAATTCTGGGTTATACTTCTTAAGAGATAAAAGAGCAAAGAACAAAGATTATAATCCTTCCCATTAAATTGGGAGGGATTTTTTGATTCTAACAAGTCCCCTTTAGGGGATTTAGGGGTAATTCAAATAATTTCTATATCTTCAATTTCCCTATTTAAATTTACGCTAACCATTTTACCTATGCTTAAAGAAGTTAACTTAAATAAGGTTTTTGTTATCGATATTGAGACTGTTCCGCTTTATCAGTTTTTTGAAGAGATGCCACAACAGATGCAGTCTCTCTGGGATACCAAAACTCAATTACTTAGAAAAGACCACAAAACCCCATCAGATTTTTATGAAAGAGCGGGCATTTGGGCAGAGTTTGGCAAAATAATTTGCATTAGTGTTGGTCTTTTTCATCATCAAAAAGGTGAACTTCATTTTAGGGTTAACTCTTATTTTGGGCACGATGAGGCAGACGTTTTAAGACAATTTAATGAGTTAATGGCTAAACAACCAAAAGACCAGATTCTTTGTGCACACAATGGAAAAGAATTCGATTTCCCCTATTTATGCAGACGAATGTTAGTCAATGGAATTGATATTCCAATCCAATTACAAATTGCTGGCAAAAAACCTTGGGAAATCCTTCACATTGACACTATGGAACTCTGGAAGTTCGGCGATTATAAAAACTATACCTCCTTAAATTTACTAGCCGCTATTTTTAACATCCCCACTCCAAAAGATGATATTGATGGCAGTATGGTTAAAGATATTTATTATCAAGAAAAAGATTTACCCAGAATTATAACTTATTGCCAAAAAGATGTAATTACAACGGCACAAATTTTATTACGTTTTAAAGGTCTGCCTTCAATTCCAACAGAAAATATTACCTTAGTGAAGTAATGTTAAACGTAAAAGAATTAGCCATTTCCTTTTTTAACCGAGAAGAAAAAACTTGGAGCGAAGCTGTACATCAAGTAAGTTTCAATTTAGAAAAAGGTAAGGTTTTAGGTATTGTAGGCGAATCTGGTTCTGGAAAATCGGTCACCTCTTTTTCTATCATGCGTTTACACGATTCTAAGAACACACAGATCACTGGCGAAATAGATTTTGATAACATCAGCTTACTAAAGCTATCAGACCATGAAATAAGAAGTTATCGTGGCAATAAAATGGCCATGATCTTTCAAGAACCAATGACTTCCTTAAACCCTGTATTTACTTGTGGTTACCAAGTTCAAGAAGCCATTATATTACACCAAAAAGTAGATAAAGAGAAAGCAAAAGCACAAACCATCGCCTTATTTAAAGAAGTTCAATTACCAAGACCAGAAAATATTTTTGATAGTTATCCACATCAACTGTCTGGTGGACAAAAACAAAGGGTAATGATTGCCATGGCGTTAAGTTGCAACCCCGAATTACTCATTGCAGACGAGCCAACTACAGCACTAGACGTAACTGTTCAGAAAACAATTTTAGAGCTCTTATTGCGTCTAAAAGATGAGCGCAACATGGGATTGATTTTCATCTCTCACGATTTAGCGGTAATTAGCGAAATTGCCGATGAATTGTTAGTGATGTACAAAGGCAATATTGTAGAGCAAGGACCAGCGAAACAAATATTCGAAAATCCACAACATCCTTATACAAAAGGGCTTTTAGCTTGTAGACCAGCACCACAGCGCAGGTTAAAAAAACTACCTATTGTTGCAGATTTTTTAAATGAAGATAAAGCTGTTAACGTTCAACATCTGTTGGAGATTAATAGCTACACCAACCAAGAAATTGAGCAAAGACGACACGAATTATACACACAAAAACCATTACTGCAAGTCCAAAATCTATGCACTTGGTACCCAATTAAAAAAGGTTTATTTGGTAAAACATCTGCATACGTAAAAGCGGTTGATGATATTTCCTTTGACGTTTTCCCAGGCGAAACTTTAGGTTTGGTTGGCGAATCTGGTTGCGGTAAAACCACTTTAGGAAGAAGCATTTTACGTTTAGTTGAACCAACCTCAGGAAAAGTAATATTTGATGGTACAGATTTAACTACTTTAGGTAAAGGAGATTTAAGGAAAATGCGCAGGGATGTGCAAATCATTTTTCAAGACCCTTATTCTTCCTTAAATCCAAAAATAACTGTTGGTAATGCCATAATGGAACCATTGCAAGTTCATCAGGTATTTAATACAGATAAGGAACGAAAAGCCCATGTTTTAAATCTGTTAGAAAAGGTAAACCTAAATCCAGAACATTTTGATCGTTATCCTCACGAGTTTTCTGGTGGTCAGCGACAAAGAATTGTAATTGCAAGAGCATTAGCCTTGCAACCCAAATTTATCATTTGCGATGAATCTGTATCAGCATTGGATGTTTCTGTCCAAGCGCAAGTATTGAATTTGTTAAGAGAGCTACAACAAGAATTTGGCTTAACCTACATTTTCATATCCCATGATTTAGCGGTAGTTAAACACATCTCAGACCGAATGATTGTAATGAACAAAGGCAAAGTTGAAGAAGAAGGTTTCCCTGAAATAATATACAATTCTCCACAAGCAGAATACACTAAAAAATTGATTGAAGCTATTCCGGGTAAAGAGAGTATTGCGGTTTAATTGTCTTGACTAGGATTTTTTGGATTGAATGATTTTAGGATTAATGCTCTCTGACCTTATACCTAGAAAAAGTACTCGAAATCCCAAATCTCATAAAAGCATATTTATCTTTAAAATAGATATTATAAGGGTCTTCTCCGTAATAACCAAAGCTGGCCATTACAAAAACATTTTGCATAAAAGGTAAACTATAATTGGCAGAACCTTCTACGTTTAATCTTCTTTTGGGTGTAAAAAAATCTTGATTGGCATATTTATTAACTGCATAAGAGAATTGTCCATTAAAACGCCAAGTTTCTTTTTCCAATGTATTTTTACCAGTAGCATTTGTTTGGCTTATCTTTTTCCAACCACCTCTTTGCCCGTGGTAAATTTGGTAAATTCTATAAGAGAAATCATAATTAAGTCTGGTAAAACCATAATCTCCAATTAATGCAGGTTCAAAATTAAACCATTTATGCCATTCTAAACCAACTTTGTGGTTGTAAGAATAGTAAATTCCAGTCGCCGATTTGGCAGATGTAAAATACCCAAACCTATATGCGGCAGTTAAATAGTTTGTGTTGAAATTACCTGTTTTTGTATTTATGGAACCATCGGTAAGAATCGCATCTCCATCTTGTCCATTGGAATGATGCGTAAAACTAAGCTGTGCATATTTGTATCTTTTAATATCATCGTTTAACCTCACGTAAAATGTTCCAGTCAACCTAAAGCTTGGTGTCCTTACACCAGCAGATTTATCAGTCCTAACTCTAGCTGTAAAATCTGGATTAAAGGAAAATGCAATTGGTAAACTTCTGGGTGCAAATAACATATAAGATGTGGTTAGCTTTCCGTTAATCACATAACCTGAAGGAGCTCCAATTTCGCCACCAGGCGAAGTATAAGACATTTCACTATTTTCTTTATATAATGAAATATAGCCTAAATTGAGTTGCTGTTTTTTTTCGATTAGTGAGTCTATATTTCCTTTCTGGGCAAGACCAGTAAAAGAAAGTAAGGAGAAAATAGATATGAGTAATACTTTCTTCATTCAGTATTTTGCTTTTTTTCTAGTTGATGAATATATACGTGTTACAATGTTTATCGGATGGCTATTTCGCAGTTCTTAGCACAGAATTTATTTTTAAACCCGATTGAAGTGGAAATACTTTTTGGCTTCAGAGCCAAAAAGATTGAAACAAAAAGCGGGACTGACCTTCCTATAAAAACAGGCTTTGCTTTTCAAACAATTAAATCGCTTCAATTGTGTTATAGAAACGTTATTTATTGGAAAAAATACTACAAGCTTAATATACATTTCCTATCTTCGATATTATACGTAAATAGCTATGGCAAAAAATAAAAATTCTCAATTTAAACTCGTTTTAACACAGATGATTAGTGATATATTCGAGAAAAACAAAAATGTGGCACTTAACCACAAACAAGTTGCTGCCAAGCTAAATTTAAGTGATAAAGCTGCTATTGATACGATTTTAGAAGTATTAGTAGAACAAACGGAGAATGGTTTATTCATTCGCCCAGAACGTGGAAAGTTTAGATTAAAAGAACAAAAAGTATTTATAACTGGTAAAGTTGACATGACCGCTGATGGATCAGCTTTTATTGTTCCCGATGATGAGTTTGAAAAAGATATTTTCGTGGCACCACGTAAATTGCGCAATGCCTTACACGGAGATATTGTTAAGGTTCACGTATTTGGAAAAAAAACCAGCGGACGTAGAAATGAAGGTGAGATTGTAGAAATTATAACTAGAGCCAAAACAGACTTCATTGGGGTTGCCAAAGTTTCTGAACGTTTTGCTTTTATCATACCTGATGACCGTAAAATGTTGCATGATATTTTTGTGCCTTTGAGCGATTTAAATGGCGCCAAAAATGGTCAGAAAGTACAAGTTAGCATAACCGATTGGCCCGAAGGCGCTAAAAATCCTATTGGAAAAATAATTAATGTTTTAGGCACACAGGGCGAAAACGATACCGAAATGAATGCCATATTAGCTCAATATGGTTTTCCTTTGAGTTTTCCTGCTGAAGTAGAAAAAGAAGCCAATGCCATTCCAGAAACAGTTAGCGAAGCAGAAATAAAAGAAAAAGACAGAAAAGATTTTAGAGACACCGTTACTTTCACCATTGACCCTGCGGATGCAAAAGATTTTGATGATGCCATTTCATTTAAAAAACTACCTAACGGAAACTTTGAAGTTGGTGTTCACATCGCTGATGTTTCTCATTATGTAAAACCTAACAGTGCCTTAGATAAAGAAGCTTACGAGCGTGCTACATCAGTCTATTTAGTAGATAGAGTTATACCAATGTTACCAGAAAGACTGAGCAATGGTGTATGTTCATTGCGTCCAAATGAAGATAAATTATGTTTTGCTGCTGTTTTTGAATTAGATAGCGAAGCAAACATTAAAAGTGAATGGTTTGGCAGAACAACTATCCATTCTGATAGACGTTTCAGTTACGAAGAAGCCCAAGAAGTTATTGAAGCAAAAGCAGGTGATTACGCTGAGGAAATTTTAAAACTGAATGAACTAGCTTATATTTTACGTGATAGGAAGTTTAAAAATGGAGCCATCAGTTTCGAAAGCACAGAGGTTAAATTTAAACTTGATGAACGTGGAAAACCGATTGGCGTTTATGTAAAGGAACGTAAGGATGCACATAAGTTAATTGAAGATTTTATGTTGTTGGCAAACAAAAAAGTGGCCGAATTTATTGCCAAAAAAGGCAACGGAAAGAACAAATATACATTTGTTTATCGTTCACACGATTCTCCAAACTTAGAAAACTTAAATAACTTTGCTGCCTTTGCTTCTCGTTTTGGTTATAAAATTAATACCAAAACAGATAAAGATATCGCTAAGTCATTAAACTTTTTAATGGAAGATGTTGAAGGTAAAAAAGAACAGAATATGTTAACACAGTTGGCTATTCGTTCCATGGCCAAGGCAATTTATACCACAAAAAAAACAAGTCATTATGGCTTAGCTTTTGACCATTATACGCATTTCACCTCTCCTATTCGCCGTTATCCCGATGTCATGGTGCATCGCCTTTTGGCTTTATACTTAGATGGTGGCCGTTCGGCAAATGCCGAAGAATATGAAACTGCAAGTTCTCACTCATCTGCTATGGAAAAACGTGCTTCCGATGCAGAAAGAGCTTCCATTAAGTATAAACAAGCAGAATTTTTAGAAGGGAATATCGGAAGTATTTACACTGGAATTATATCGGGTGTTACCGAATGGGGAATGTATGTAGAAATTTCTGAGAATAAATGTGAAGGAATGATTCGCTTGAGAGATATTACTGATGATTTTTATGTTTGGGATGAGAAAAATTACTGCATTGTTGGTCAACGAAAACATAAAAAATACCAATTAGGAGATGAAGTACAGGTAAAGGTTAAAAAAGTAGACCTTTCAAAACGCCAAATAGACTTTTCACTGATACAAGACTAAGCAATGAAAAGACTGTTTTTATTCATTTTTTTTATCTCATTTATAAACTTTGTTAAAGCTCAAGTTTTACAAGGTAAAATAATAGATGAACTTACTGGAGCAGGTATCCCCTTTGTATCTGTTGGTATTTTAGGAACTAATAGCGCCACTGTAAGTAATGAAAGTGGCGATTTCGTATTAAGGGTAACCAATTACCCTGCAAAATTAAGATGTAGTCACGTTAGCTATCTTTTAGCAGATTTAATATTAAATGAAAGTCAGGCTAGCTTGGTTGTAAAACTAAAACCTGCTAGCATTACGCTTAATGAAGTTACCATAGATCCTTACAAAGGGCAAAGACTAGTTAGGGCAGCACTCGAAAAAGCGAAAGGTTTTGCTAGCATAAATTTCTATGCCAACGCTTTCTATAGGCAATTAACAACTGTTAACAATAAGCCAAGCCAGATTTATGAATTATTCTACGACCTGCAATGGACCACAAGAAGAGTACAAGGTTGGGTAGCCAAACAAAGTAGATTTGCAGAATCAAATGAAGAAGTAGCTTTTTCAATGAGCAATCAGTCTTATTTAACATTTTTATATTCTGGTTATCTCTTACCAGAAAAAGGTGGTAAATTTGTAAGTTTAGTAACCCTTGCCGATTATGAAATATCAATTGATAAATACATCGAACAAGAAAATCAAAAGATTGCAGTAGTAACGTGTAAATACAAAAAAGGGAATAGAAATACTTATTACGTTAATTCAATCTATTATATCGGAATGGATGATTATGGTATTTATAGATTAGAAAACAGCTTATTTAATTTACCAATGAAGTTTTCAGAAGCTACTCCAAAATATCCACCACTAGCAACTACAATTGCTACATTTAATGGTTTTGGGCGTCTTTTCCCTGTTCTAGAAAGTGTTTCTACCAAATTAAATTTAAGTCTTAAAACTGGCCGTCAGAATTTGAACACCTCTGTAAGCTCGCTATTAACCATTTTTAATATTGATGACAATCTAAAGAATCAACAGTTCGAAACGTTAAACAGAAAAACTCAAGATAAAAGTGTGATAGAATCTATAAGATACGATGCTGCATTTTGGAGAAACAATCCAATTGTTAAGCAAACCACATTAGAGGGTTCTTTTATTAAAATGATGGAAAGCAAATCTGCTTTTGGCACCATGACTAATCCATAGAAAAATCAATGAAGAAGTGTTTTTTCCTTTTCTCGAGTTTAATTTTATTTGTCTTTCAACTCTCTGCCCAAAACATACAAGGAGTTGTTGTTGATGCAACCACAGGAAAAGGAATTGCTTTTGTATCCCTAGGTATAACAGGAACAAATTTAGCTACAGTAACCAATGAAAATGGAGAATTTGTAATTAAGGTTGAAAGCTATCCCGCAAAAGTAAGATTTAGCCATGTTAGCTATCTATTGGGAGAAACCAACTTCATACAGCCTAACCCATCTAAGCTAATAATTAAGCTAAAACCTGCTGTAACAAACTTAAACGAAGTAGTAATAGATGCTAACAAAGCAGAAAACTTAATAAAAGCAGCATTAAAAAAAGCAAAAGACAATGCTGGCAAGCAAATCTACGCTAATGCTTTTTACAGGCAATTAACTAGCATTAACAATAAGCCTAGCAAGGTTTATGAGATGTTTTACGATTTGAAATGGAACACTAAAGCTGCAAAAGGCTGGATAGTTAAACAAACACGATTTGCAGAAGACACCGAACAAGGCGAATTTGCCATTGCCAATCAATCTTTTCTAACCTTAATTTTTAGTGGTGTATTATTGCCAGAGCAGGAAGGGAAATTCATAAATTTGTACACATTAAAAGAATATGAAATTTCCATCGAAAAATACATCGAACAACCAAACCAAGATATTGCAGTGATAACTTGTAAATTCAAAAGTCCGAGGAGAAAGTTATTTTATGTAAACTCTACCTATTACGTGGGTACAAGAGATTTTAAAATATATAGATTAGAGAATGATATTTTTAGTATTCCTATGGATTTCCCAACAACCATAGTAAAAATCCCTCCTTTTTTAAACACCGTTGCAACTTTTAATGGAGATGATAAAGAATATCCAGTCCTTGAAAGTATCTCTACAAAACTCACTCTTTCAATTAACTATGGAAAGTCGCTAGCTAATATCAATGTAAACTCTTTATTAACTATTTTTAAGGTTGATGAAAGTTTAAAAAAACAAAATTATCGATCTCTGGATTCTAAAACTCAAGATCAAAAAACCATTCTCTCCATTAAATATGATGCAGAATTTTGGAAGAACAATCCAATTGTAAAACAAACCGCCTTAGAAGATTCATTCATCAAAATGATGGAAAGCAAATCTGCTTTTGGCACCATGACTAACCCATAAACAATGCACAGTCCAATACAACTACAACAAATTATAGAAGAAGCTATACCGAATATAGAGTACCCTAATCATCCTAAAGATTTATACGAACCTATACGTTATATCATGAGTTTAGGAGGTAAAAGAATTAGGCCAGTGATGGTTTTAATGGCTACAGAATTATTTACGACAGAAATTCATAAGGCACTTGATGTGGCATTGGCTATAGAAACCTTCCATAATTTCACCTTGGTACATGATGATATCATGGATAATGCTCCCCTACGCAGGGGAAAAATAACCGTTCACGAAAAATGGGGCGTTAATAATGCGATATTAAGTGGGGATGTAATGATGGTCGAATCTAACAAGCACCTTTCAAAGGTTGATTTATTAGTGCTAAAACCAGTATTAGATACTTTTAATGCTACAGCTCAAGGCGTCTGTGAAGGTCAGCAATTAGACATGGAGTTTGAACAGCGTACCGACGTAAGCATTGGTGAATATTTAGAGATGATCCGTCTTAAAACTGCTGTTTTATTAGGCGGTGCAATGAAATTAGGTGCAATAGTTGGTGGCGCAAATTCTGTAGATGCCGATTTATTATACGAATTCGGAGAAAATTTAGGTGTTGCCTTTCAATTACAAGATGACATTTTAGATGTTTATGGTAATCCAGAAAAGTTCGGCAAACAAGTTGGAGGAGATATCATTGCCAATAAAAAAACCTTTTTACATTTAAAAACATTAACCTTGGCACAAGGTGATGAATCTGATAGCCTAACTAGCATTACTGTAGACCAAGATATCAAAGTTAACGAAGTAACCAGTCTTTATAACAAATACGATATTAAGGAATTGGCAACTGCCGAAATGGACAAATACCTAACAAAAGCTAATCAGGCATTAGATAGTTTAGCGGTTGCTGATGAAAAGAAATATCAGTTTAGAGAATTGGTGCAGCAGATTCTGGAGAGAGAGAGGTAATTTAGTTCACTGGTGTCATTTGTTCATTAGGCGCTGTCATCCTGAGCTTGTCGAAGGATAGTTAGTCTAATATATTGTCGTCTGCTTTAGCTGATGGAACCAAGAGAATGAATGTCAGTCTGAGCGTACCTGTCCCGATTTTTTCGGGAGTCGAAGACCTTATAAAAAAATGGCAAACAAAAAAAGCCTCGATAAATTATCGAGGCTTTTTTATGCTGTAAATTAAATTACAATATTATTCTGCTGTTTCAGCATCATCAGCTTTAGCTGCTTTTTTTGCAGGTGCTTTTGCTGCTTTAGGCGCTACTTCTTTTTTAGCTGCAGGCGCTTTTGCTTCTTTTTCTTCAGTTGCTACTGGTGCAGCTTCTGCTTTTGGAGCAGCTTTAGCTACAACCTTTTTAGGTGCTGCTACTGGAGCTGCATCTTCAACTGTTACAGGTAATACAGAAACGTAAGATTTGTTGTCTTGTTTCTTTTTGAAAGTTACAATACCAGGTACCAAAGCGAACAAAGTATGGTCTTTACCAATACCAACACCTTTATCTGGGTGATGTTTTGTACCGCGTTGACGAACGATAATGTTACCAGCGATAGCTTCTTGACCACCAAAGATCTTAATACCTAGACGCTTGCTATGCGATTCACGTCCGTTCCTAGAACTACCGGCTCCTTTTTTATGTGCCATTTTATTTTATATTTTTTAAGCTGGGAAACCCAAACTTACAATTAAACAAAAGAATTAACTACAGAGTGATACTCTCAATCTGGATTTTGGTGAAATACTGGCGGTGACCATTTTTCTTTTTGTAACCTTTTCTACGTTTCTTTTTGAAAACGATTACTTTATCACCTTTTAAATGAGACACGATTTTAGCTGTTACCGATGCGCCTTTTACTGCAGGAACCCCTACTGTAATTTTACCACCATTATCAACCAACAATACATTGTCAAATTCAATACTAGCGCCTTCATCTCCTTGTAAACGGTGTACAAAAAGGTGCTGGTCTTTTGCAACTTTGAATTGCTGTCCTGCTATATTTACTATTGCGTACATTGTTAAATAATTATTTATTAAATTGTTTATTTTTTTTATCGAGGTGCAAATATAGAATAAATACTATTCAAACACAAACAGATAACGAAAATAATTTACAAGAAAGGTTGATGGACAAGAGTTGATGGTTGATAGACACAGCCATTTATCAAATCTCTCCTATCGTTTTGATAGAAAAATAAGTTTTAGAAGAGCAAATTTGTGTTTTTTCGGAAAGTCCTGTCCTGCTTTACGTTTTACTTCGCTGCACTATGTACTCACTACTCCCGATAGCTATCGGGACGGGTCTAGTTTACAGAGATTAGTACTACTATTTGGGGTTGCATAACGCAAAAAAAATATTAATTATCAAATCATATCTGTGTATAATCGTTTATAAACGATTATACTCGAATACCAACCATTTAGAAAACGTAACTCAAAAATGCATTTTGCTATATTTAAATGCATTTTTTATAATGATTAGTTTCGTATATATTTGAGTTGTGCGTCATCTTAAAACGACATCCTACACCAAATGAGTTTACAGGGACAGACCGTTAGAATTATAGTAAGCGAACCTTGGGATTGGGAAGGGAACTTATTTGGAACAATTCTTTCTGACAGAGGAGGACAAAAATTATTAGTAGAACTGACCAAACCAATAACAGGTAAGAAACTTACAAGTAAGTTAATCGAACTTACACCAAGATATGAAAAGACAACTTTCAGACCCTTAACCCAAAATTACTCTGTAACAGTTGGAGGTGCATTGGTAACAAAAGACACAGACGAATTTGACTATATTATTATTGGTAGTGTAACAATTGACTGAGTATGAACAGGAATAATCAAAAAGAACCACTTTTTAGAAAAGTTAATACCAAAGCACGAAATGTACACCACAATTTCGGAGGAGATTTTAAATATTCAAGAAATAAAAAACAAGAAACATTAGAGCAGGCAAAAGGGACTATGTATGGTAAAAAAGAAAGAGGTTTAGATTATACGCCACTTTTTAAATTTTTACTATCAAAAGTTGGTTCAGAATGGAATGAAATATTTAGCGAAGCAAAATCAAGATTAGATAAAACAGAACCAATTTTTTGGTTAGTCGCATTAAATCAAAATGAAAAAGAGGACTTTGTTAGAATTAGTGAATCGACTTACTTTTCAGGAATGTATATTGACGATGAAGGGATTTTACAGTTGACAAACCTCACATTAAAACCAGCAGACTTGAAACATTACTGCGACTGCTGTACACATACTTTTAATGGAACAGTATATTAACTAGAAGAAAAAAACGAACGCACAACACTGCATTGGCATTATGGCGACTGACGAATATACGCTCAACATTGCACTACTAGTTAGCTTTTGTGCTATATATGGCTGAAGAAATACTATTTCCGCCACAACGCCAATGCTTCAACGTTAGCTGCTACCCTAGCCGACACTACCACCATGGTGTAAACTGCAAATCCTTAAACATATAGTACTTAAAATCCTTATGGAATAATTACTTTATCTACATCATATCTATAAAAAAAGCATCAATTAGATAATAACTACAAGATTGTGAAGAAACTGCAAACAACCTTACTTCTATTTTTATTATCGTTTCAAATTGCATTTTCTCAAATAAAAAAAATAGAAGGTGATACCGCTTATTGGTTTAAGAGTAACAAAGAGTTTCAAAAAACTTTAAATTTAAAGGACCTTGAAAAATCTCCAGATGAATTTAATTTTAGATTTCGGAATCATGGACAAATAATTGAAATCACAAAAGATAGTTCTAGTATTAATGGTAATATAACGAACTACATATATCACAAAAAAAAAGCAAATAGAGATAAAACAGATACATTATTCAGTAAAATAACTTTATCTCCCGAACAAGCAAAAAGTGTTTACAACATTATCCTCAATTCTAGGATTTTAAATTTACCATCTGATAATAAGATAGAAGATTGGAAGAAAGGTGCTGATGGAATCACCTATACAATTGAACATTCTGACAAAAAAACTTATTGGCTAAAAAGCTATTGGACACCAACCTCACAAGGCTCTATCCCAGAAGCATTAATAATCTTAAATTTCATAAAAAATCTTTCTGACAAATTAAATCTACAAGAAACGTACACGACATTTAAAAACGACTTGCCAAAAAATGGCTGTTATAATTCGGGAGGGATAGGTATAGCTTGTTATATTTCAAATTCTTTAGAATTAGGGTATAGTGGAGCAAACAGATTGCCATTTGGGTTTTACACTTCGTATAATGCGTCATTTATAGGAAAAATGCAAGTAAATTCTGGCATCGGTTTACAATACAACTTTGACAAAAATGGATTTCAACACTTGAATCTCCAAACCTCGAAATGGAATATATTCTATAAAAAATCTAATTTTTCTGACTTTATTGCATACAACTATCAAAACAGGAAACTCGACATAGATAAAGTAAACAATAGATTTCAAAATCATCAAATTAAATACGGGTTAAATCTGAAAAATAATTTTGGACTTGGAGCTGGACTAGATTACTTAATTAACGGGCAAGAAAAAATCGGACCGCATTTATATGCATTCAAATGGTTTTCCAAACTAAAGATTAGTACTATACTAACTTCCTCAATATTTGACAATCAAATAAATTACAAAGCAGAAATACTTAAATCTATTAACCTAAATTATAAATCTCCTATACATCGAATTACTACAGGATTGGTTTATGAAGATTTCATGGATTATAAAGATTTGTACTTTAGGGTTCAAGTGTCATTCTAAAAACCCTCGCTGGCGCACGCGTGTCACGTGTGCCATACACTAAATCTCATCCAAACACTAACCCTCCCTCTCTAACCGCATAAAAAATCTCCATGCGTTAAAAAGTGTTAAATCATTTTTAGTATTACGAAATAATCGTAGATTTACGAATAATTAATTACAACTAATCAAATTAATATGAAAACTTTACTGACTACAATATTAGCCCTGTCTATAAGCACAGTTTCATTTGCCCAAAATCCTGACAAGGCATTAACCAGAGTGAGTTACAATTTCACTCACATACAAGACACTACTCAAAAAGACAGACCTTATAAAGAGAACATGCTTTTGCTAGTTGGTAAAAATGCTTCCGTTTATACGAGTTACGATAAAATCAACCAAAGCTTAGCGAGAAAAAAGCAGATAGAAGAACAAATGAAAAATCAAGCTGGTAATGCTAATGTAAGTATTACTGTTAAAAGCACAGGTTACACCCCTACTTCTTCAACAGACTATTTCTACTTCGCTAAAGAGAACAAGTTTTACACTAAAGAACGAGTTTACAATTACTATTTGGTAGAAGAGCCAACCACAAAAGTCAATTGGAAAATTACAAAAGACACCACCAGTTTTTCTGGGGTTCATTGCCAAAAAGCTACTGCAACTTTTAAAGGTAGAAAATGGACGGCCTGGTACGCTACAGAATTACCTTTCCAGAGTGGACCTTGGAAGTTAAATGGTTTACCTGGTTTAATTATCGAAGCTTACGATGATACAAAGACTGTTTCCTTTCAATTCGCAGGAATGGAAAATGTGAGTGAGGCTCAAAACGAGCCTACAAAAACAAGTGTAAGCAGTGGAACCCAAGTAACCGTTTCAGATGGGGGTGTTGCAGTATTCAGTGGTGGAGCTGGTGGCGTAAATAGTGTTAGTCCATATTTGGGAAATGAAATTAAACTTCCCGCAGATGCGATAAAAGCAAGCAGACAAGAGCTAGACAAACTAAAAGAAGCCAGAGATAAAGACCCGCAGGGATTTATGAAAACTCAAATGGCTGGTAGTAACGAAGGTATCATCACTGTAACAGGTGTTGCCATGTCCAGACCTGCTGGCCCAACTTTACCAAAAATTGTATTGAATAACCCTATTGAGTTACCTGAGAAGAAATAAGAAATGACTTGGCTTTAGTTAGCGTCATTGCCAGCTCGTCCCGATAGCTATCGGGATGCACGGGAAAGAGGCGCCAATAAATAAAATATTAAAAAACCAAACAAACATAACATGAAAACCTTTTTAACCACTTTTTTAGCATTGGCAACTACAGTAGCTGCCTTTGCACAAAATCCAGACAAAGCTTTAGCAAGAGTAAGATATAGCTTTACGCACCTACAAGACACCACACAAAAAGATAAACCCTATACGGAGAATATGCTCTTGGTTATTGGCAAAAACGCTTCTGTTTACACCAGTTACGATAAAATAAATCGTGATTTAGAAACCCAAAAAGCCATTGCAGAACAGATGAAAAACCAAGCTGGTTCTAATAATTTCAGCATCAATATCAATAGAACAGGTTCAAACCGAGTATCAGACCTTGATTATTTCTATTTTGTAAATGAAAATAAGTTTTATACAAAAGAGCGTTTGGTTACCAATTACTTGGTTGAAGAAGATGTACCTAAAATAGGCTGGAAGATAGCTAAAGACACCACAAGTCTGTCAGGTGTCCATTGTCAAAAAGCTACGGCTCATTTTAAAGGCAGAAACTGGACGGCTTGGTTTGCTCCTGACCTACCTTTTCAAAGCGGACCTTGGAAATTAAATGGCCTACCTGGATTAATTGTTGAAGCTTATGACGAAACCAGAACAGTTCAATTCAAATTTGCTGGTTTTGAAAATGTAAAAGAAGAAGATGTAAAAGCGGCTGCTAAAAATGATCCAAAAATAAATGTTCCAGGCGGTGGTCCTGGTACTGTAAAAATTGTAGGCTTAGATGTGGGCACAACTTATTTAGGCGCAGAAGTTAAACTTCCAGCAGATGCTGTAAAAACCACTAGAAAAGAATTAGATAAGCTTAAAGAAGCCAGAGATAAAGATCCACAAGGATTCATGAATGCACAAATGGCTGCTCAAGGAGTTACAATGGCTGCCGGAACAGGCATAAGAAGAACTGTTGGAGGTACAGGTGGTGGTGCTCCCATTAAAATTGTAGTTAATAATCCTATTGAATTACCTGAAACAAAATGAGAGCCTTAATCATCACCCTATCATTTTTCTTATTTGGATTTGCATCCGCCTTTGCGCAGAAACAAATTAAGGGAAAGGTTAAAGATACAAAAGGAGCCCCTGTCGTATCTGCCAATGTAAATTTAAAAGACAAGGAAGGCAACATCTTAAGTTTTACAAGAACGGATGATAAAGGAAACTTCACTTTATCATTTACCGAAGAAAACAAGGATTTAACTATAGAAGCAACAACTATTGGCTATGAGAAAAAAATCATGGTGGTTACCGACTTAGCTAAAGTTTACGATTTAGTAATGAAAGATAGCGAGATTAACCTCAAAACAGTAGTTGTAAAAAATCGCCCTGCCCTGAGTGTAAATGGTGATACCCTGAGCTATAAAACTTCTGATTTTGCCGACAAACAAGATAGATCAATTGGCGATGTACTTAAAAAAATGCCAGGCATTGAGGTGAGTGAAGATGGCAAAGTTAGTTACAACGGCAAGGGAATTTCTGCACTTTACATTGATGGAGACAATGTTTTGGATGATAAATACAGTATTGGTACCAAAAGCATCCCTCAGGGTGCTGTAGATAAAGTGCAAGTGATAGAAAAAGACCAACCTATAAAAATGCTCCGTAAAAACAACATGAGTGACGACGTGGCTCTAAATTTAGTAATGAAAGATGAAGCTAAATTAAAAGTGATGGGCGACATAAGAGCTGGTTTAGGTACTCCAGATCGGTTTGATGGTAATGCCAACGCCATGATGTTTAAAAAGAAAACAAAATTCATCAATAACCTTAAGGGAAATAATGTTGGCATAGATCCAGGTATAGATTTAACATCTTTTAATCCATTTAATTCAGGTAATGATAAACCTAGTGGTTTTCTTTCTGCAGGTGCGGCGGGTGTACCTACCCTACCACAAAAAAGAACATTATTTAATAAGGCCGGATTGGCAAACTTAAATAACCTGTATAAGTTTAGCGAGGAGTTGCAAGTAAAAGCAAATGTTGCCTATCTGTACGACCAAAGAGACCAACAATACAGTAAATTCTCTGAGACATATCTTTCTGGTCAAACAATTACTTATAACGAACTGCAACAAAACGCAATTAATCCCCAAAAGTTTCAAGCTAAATTAAATGTTTTGGCTAATGCTGATGACCATTATTTCAGCAATAACCTAGTTACCAATTACAGTTTAAATAACACCGCTTCTAGTATAGTTACTAATGGGATTGGCGCAAACCAAGCTTTAAGCCAGAAAAACTTTGAGATCTCTAATGAGTTGAGTTATCGTAAAAAATTAAAATCAGAAAACACCTTTAATTTTTTCTCTTTCATCAGTAGAACAACCCAACCTGAGGTATTAAACATTAATCCAGGGCTAAATGAAGCCATATTAAACAATAACCAACCGTTTGCAGGTCTAAATCAGTATGTGAAATTACCTACTTGGTATACCAACAATTACACAGCATTTGCTTTTGTAAAAAACAAATTTACGCAGACTTATAGAGTTGGCTTTAATGTACAACATCAAGAGTTAGGCTCAGAATTGTATCGTGTACAAAATAGCGGAAGTACTGAATTGGTATCATCTCAAATGACCAATAATCTAGCGTGGTTAAAAAGTAAATTCTATACCGATGCCACTTACGAATACAACTCTGGCAACTTTAAAGCAAGCCTTGGTTTACCTATAAGTTACAATTACATCAGCTATGCCGATGAAACCAAAGGCTTAGATAAAAATTTGAACAGGATATTTGTAAATCCATCATTAAGCCTTAAATACCAAACAGGTATAGAAAATTACGTAACTGCTAGTTATAGCTTTAACAACAGCTTAGGTGGTATTGATGATGTTTATCTTGGAACCATTTTAAAGAACTACCGATCATTATTTGCAAATGATGCCCCAATAACAGAAAGTAAATCTCAATCTGTTGGAGGAGCTTTTAATTTCCGCAAGGCGATGCAAATGTTTTTCTTTAACCTAAGCGCAAATTATACCACTTCTACCGTAAATACCATATCATCTTATAATCTATCTAACAACATTCAACAACGGGTAGTTATATCATTGCCAAACGACATGAAAAGCTTAGCTTTTGCTGCAAATGCAAGTAAATATCTTTTCAACTTAAGAAGTACAGTAAACGTTGGTGCAAGTTTTAACCAAGCCACATTTGAGCAATTGCAAAACAACGAATTATTACCTTTCACTTCTCAATCTCTAGCATATAAAGCAGGGATCGATTCTAAGATAAATAACTTCATCAATTGGTCTTACAATGCCACTTATGCCATTAGCACCAATAAAACCACCAGTGCAAGTGCAATAAAAAACAACAATCAACAACTTAGACAGCAATCATCGATAACTGCAACAGCGTTTAAAAGCGTATTCATGACTTTGTCTGCGGAGCATATATTTACACATCAAACTACACAACCAGATCTAAAATATCTATTCGCTGATTTCAATGTGAGGTACAGAGTTCAAAAATTAAAAACAGATTTAGAATTTGGTGTAACAAACTTGGCAAACATCAAAAAATTTGAAGCCAATTACCTTTCGGCCAACTCTTTTTCATCAGGCACTTATTATATTCCAGGAAGAGTAGCAATGATGAAAGCAACATTTAATTTTTAGGTTATTAGCCTGGATGGGCGAAATAATAGTTAATAGTTAATAAACCACACAAACAATGGAGAAGCCCTGAAACTGTAAAGTTGAAGGGCTTTTTTTCCTACACATCCGTCACCCTGAATTTATTTCTCGGCTCCCATCTGCGATTAAACAGTTTACGCAGAAAAGACACAGAACAAGTACTACTTGCTAAACCGCTGATAAGAACTGAGCAACAATTCTCAATCTTAATAAAACGTATTAAAATACAACCTGCGCAATCAGTGTCATCTGCGGGAACCTTTGGAAAAGCAAGTAAAGTATTCCATTTCAACGTCAGTCCTGCCCTTTGCTACAAATCCTCGCCTCTCCCGATAAATCGGGACCGTCTGTGGGTTTTGCGCTTCGGTCAGGTTTATGATACACAGGATAGGAAAACTATTCATGGTTTCCTTGCATAGTTAAAAAACAGATGTATTAATCAGTGTTTATCTGTGTGCATCTGTGGTAAAAAATCGCTGCAAAAAACTTTAAACTTTACTACATTTAACGCAATTAAATAACGATGATAAAAGACGTAAAAATTTTAAAAACAGAGCTGCTTTCAGACAATTGGTATATCCTTAAAAAACTAACTTATGAGTACTTAAAAAAGGATGGAACTCATCAACAACAAACACGTGAAGTTTACGACAGAGGCAATGGTGCAGCAATTTTACTCTATAACACCACTCAGCAAACCGTAATTTTAACCAAACAATTTAGATTGCCAACATTTGTAAATGGTAATGAAGATGGAATGTTGATAGAAGCTTGTGCTGGTTTATTAGATAAAGACAATCCAGAAGATTGCATTAAACGCGAAACCGAAGAAGAAACTGGTTATAAAATTAAGGACGTTCGTAAAATTTATGAAGTCTACATGTCACCCGGTTCAGTTACCGAAAAGCTTTATTTTTTCATCGCCGAGTATTCAAATGAAATGAAAATTAATGATGGTGGTGGTGCAGAAGGGGAAGAAGAAAACATAGAAGTTTTAGAACTACCGATTGATGAGGCAATGCAGCTATTAGATAATGGCGAAATAAAGGACGCCAAGACAATTATGCTTTTACAATACATCAAGCTAAAAAACATATTATAATCCGTGAATAATATTTTGAAAAGTCGTCATTCCCAACTTGATTGGGAATACTTACTAATAATACAGGTTAATTTTATGGATTAGTTTTTTTGCCATATCCTACAACACTAACCTCATCTAAAGATTTACTTCTTTGAATGGTTACATTCTTTATTTCAGATGGATTTACTTTATTGAAATCTTCTTGACTAATTTTTTGTCCATTTAAAAAAATAGTAGCGTTTGTTCTCTTCATTGCACTATCTGGTAATTTTGTGCCTGTTTTAAAACCCCTAACAATAACCGTTTCAGCATGAGGTTTTCCGGCAAGCGTTTTAGGTAATTCTGTACCATGCAACCTAATAGATATATTTTCAATTTTTGGTTCTCCATTATCACTTAAAGAATCTGTTTTGAGCATAAACATTCCAGAAACTCTCCCTTTTATATTAGCCGGCAACTCTCCCTTTCTTGCAATAATAAAGGCTTTTTCTGGGGTTAGATCTGGTAAAGATGAATAGGCAGAATCTGTTATGATATTAATGGTATTTACTATAAAATCAAACTTTAAGGAGGCGGTATCCTTAATAATATCAATTGTTTTAACAGCAGATTTCTTTTTAACAATTTGCTTTTTCTCAACTATCGGAGTTTCGTCTTTTTCTATAATTCTTGCATAAATTAATGCTTGTTTTATTGGAGCAAGGTGTTTTTTAACATCTTTTTTAGAAACCGTAAAGGCCAATGTGGTTAACAATAAAACAGGCAAAACGAACATGTAACGACTTAAAGTTAATTTAGATGAACGTTTAGCATTCATCATTTTTATGCGTTTCTTTAAATCAGAAAGGTTAAAGTTATTTACAATTTCTACGGCTGGAACTAAATTCCCAACATCTAACAGACTGTATTGATAGGCTTTTTTATCTACACCTTTTTTTAAGATTTTCTCATCCGTTATAAACTCTAAGTTTTCTTTAACAGCCTTTTTCATTAGCCAAACCCCTGGATTAAACCAATAAAAAACCACGCTTAATTCTGCCAAAATAATATCCAACGAGTGCCATTCCTTAACGTGAATCTGCTCATGCTCTAAAATGGTTTGTAATTCTCTTTCTTGATGTAAAGATGGGTTGATGTAAACAGTTTGCCAGAATGAGAACGGACTAACTGGTTCATTTAAAATCCTTACTTCAAAGTTTGCCACAGAACCTGGAGCAGACTTTTTATGCATGCTGTAAAGGGAAACAAATTGAACAATTAACCTAAAAGCCATTACAAATACACCAACATAAAACAATGCAGCAATCCATTGCCAATATTGGTCAATAAAACTAGTTGGCACCAACTGTTTCACTTCTGGTACAAGGGCTGCTACTTGTGGACTTTGTTTATGAAAAAAATCAGTTAAATCTATAAAAGGATAAATGGTGCCGAAAAGAATACCAAATGCCAAAAAAATGCGATTAATCACATAAAATGTTAAGCGGCGAAGAATAAGATAATAAGCTGCTGCAAATAAAATGAGCACCAGATTTATCTTAAGCAGAATGATAAAAAAATGTGGCATGACCTTATTTTTTTGGGTTCTCGATTAGATTGATTATTTCTTTCAATTCATCTGCACTGATCTTGTTATCCTTTGCAAAAAAGGCAACTAATTCTTTATAAGAACTTTGGAAATAATTATTTACAAAGCCATTCATGAAACGTTTTTTATACTCCGCTTCCTTAACTTTTGCACTGTAACGATTAGCATTTGCATAACGCTCGCTCTTAAGGAAACCTTTACGTTCTAGATTTTTTACGGTTGATGCTAAAGTTGTATAGGGCGGTTTTGGCTCTGGCATTGCATCCATAAAGTCTTTAATAAACCCTGCACCAACTTGCCAAATGGCCAACATCGCTTCTTCTTCCTGTAGTGTTAACTTCTCCATTATTTACGAATATATCGTAAATATACGAAATATTAAATGATTTAACAAACTGAAAATGTTAAGATATGTTAAGTAATCCTTTGAAGATAAAATACATACCCAAAGACAAAAGATAAACAGTTTTCACGTTCTGTTTCGGAATATAAGTGAGTGTGCAAACTTATATGCACTTATAATCTCTTATATGTTTCAAATTTCTTGATGCTAAAATTATTTCTATGGTGAGTAACGATCCAAAAAACCTCTTAAGGTTTAGCATACCTATCTTCAACCTCATCAATGGTCTGCTTGATTATTTTTTGAAGTTGATCTGCCCTATCTGCAACAGCTATATCTTCATCATAATCTGTCATTAAAACAATTTTTTTTGTCTTCTTTTCGTAGTTAAAAACCATTTCATACCGTAAGACTTTTTTACTATTTAAGTCTTCGTTTTTATTGGCAATTACATCAGGCAAGCTCCAGATATCAAGTTCATTTGCCTTACTGTGAATAAAGATGATGTTATTACTACGAAGCTTGACCACTTTTTTAACAAGCTGATCTCTGTTGTCCAAGTATTGATAATCGCCTGTGGCAGAATGATAACTATTTGCTAACGTATCTCCTACCCCCCATTTATAGCTAACAGAAATAAAAGTTGAAGCAGCATAAGGTCCTCGTTTTAAATTAATCAAGTAGTAACCTCCAACCCCAGCAATTAAGATAACGGCAACGGTAGCAATTAAGGATATGTTTTTCTTTATGAAGTTCATTGGTTTAATGGTTCAGTAGTTCAATGGTTCATTGGTCAGAAAGTCCGATAAGTCCAGATTCAGTAAAGACAAGTCGGATAGAATAATTGTTAACTTAACTAACCATCATTTCCCAACCTTAACGTCGAAAACCCTAAACTCCAATATCTTCGGACTTTCGGACTTCTCACTTTTTCGCTTTTTCCTCAGCATCAATAATACTTTGCTCAATGATTTTTTGCATTTGAGCCGCGGCATCTTTCATTTTAGGGTTGCCATTAAAATCAGACAAATAAGTAACTTCCTTAGATTTTGTCTCGTAATTAAACTTCATGAAATAACGTACAGCCTTCGAATTTTTTAAATCGTTTTCATCGTTTGCCACAACATCTGGTAAATTCCAAAAACCTTGCTCATCAGCATTGCTATCTAAGAATTTTTTATCTCTTTCAGTCAACATGACCTTAGTTACAATTAATGAATCTTCATTATTGTAATACCTATATTCGCCTGTGGCAGAATTATATGAATTTTCTAAGTTGTTTCCTGCTCCCCACTTATACTCTAAAGAAACAAATTCCTTAGCCTTAAATGGTGCATTGCGAATAATTGGTGCGTAGTAAATAACGCAATAAATTACAAAAGGAACAATAATGGATAAGGCTAAAAATATCTTTTTTCCTCTACTCGTCATATCTCTTATTTATATATTTAAAATATTTTAACTTATTATCTCGCAGATTTCCGCAGAATTCGTATTCTTTTCTTAAACCGCAGATTTCTATTAAACTACGTCTGCTCTTTTCTGTGATTAAATCCGTGAACATCAGCGAGATTTTACCAATCTTATTTATTTTTACTAATCAAGTGGTCCAGTTAACTCACCTTCCCACTTACTTACTACTGCAGTTGCAATACTGTTACCAATAACATTTGTTGCAGACCTACCCATATCTAACAATGGGTCAATACCAATTAATAGTGCCAATCCAGCTTCTGGGATATTAAAAGTAGCAATTGTACCTGCAATAACCACTAAAGATGCACGAGGAACACCTGCTATACCTTTACTGGTTAACATTAAGATTAACAACATGGTTAATTGTTTATCCAATGGTAAATGGATGCCGTAACATTGCGCAATAAATATAGAAGCAAATGTCATGTACAGCATAGAACCATCAAGGTTAAAAGAATAACCTAAAGGCAAAACAAAACTTACAATTTTATCTTTACAGCCAAAACGCTCTAATTGCAATAAGGTCCTTGGATAAGCAGCTTCGCTACTTGCAGTACTAAAAGCCAACATAACTGGCTCTTTCATCCTGTTCATTAAGTTAAATATTCTTTTCTTTAAGATTAAATAACCCACTAGAATTAATAGTAACCATAAAATGAGCATACCCGAATAAAACTCACCAATAAACAGGGCGTAAGTAGACAATACACTAATCCCCTGTTTGGCTACAATTGCCGCCATTGCTCCAAATACTGCAAACGGCGCAAAATTCATCACATAACCAGTAACCTTTAAAATGATGTGAGCTACAGAATCGAAAAACTCGATAACCACTTTTCCTTTTTCACCTATGGCAGCCGTAGCCACACCAAAAAACAAAGAAAAAATTACAATCTGTAAAATCTCATTAGTTGCCATTGATTCGGCAAAACTTTTAGGTACAATGTGCGCAATAAAGTCTTTTACCGACAAGGCAGTTGCTTTAATTCCAGTTTCTGTATGGCTACTTGGTAATGGCAAATTCATGGCTTCGCCTGGTTTCCAAAGGTTTACCAAAAGCATACCTAATAACAACGACATTAAGGAAGCACTGATAAACCACAACATCGTTTTCCCACCTATTCTACCAACCGCTTTTATATCCCCAACCTTTGCTACACCAACTACAAGAGTTGTAAATACCAAAGGCGCAACAATCATTTTTATTAACCTTAAGAAAATATCACTCAGCAGCGTTAAAGGCTCTAATCCTTTCTCTCTAGCAACTTCATTTTCCTTTCTAATTTTAACCTGTTCGGCTTTTTGAGTTTTTAAAACTGCATATTGTGCTACCGTTGTATCAGGTAAATTACTCATTTGAGTTTCAATCTTTTTTACCTGTGTATCAGCGCTAACTATTGCGTTATTATTTGTGCTGAAATTGTTTACGTTTAGGTAATAACCCACCGCTACACCAACTATAAGTGCTATAAAAATAAATAGCGTAAGTTTGTTTTTATTAGACATTTCTCAGTTTTAGGTTTATATCAAGGTGTAAAACTACAATAATAAAATTATTCTCTAAAGAATGTTGATAAAGCATTAGTTATTTTACATATTTGGGCGTAACAAAAGTTACCCCTTAACATCTAAACTCAAATTAACCATCGATTAAGTGAATCAAAAAGACGTCTTATTTAAGGAAATTTTCGACAAGAACTCCAAGAAGATTTTTCACTTATGTTATGGTTATACAGGCGATAAAGATGCTGCTAACGACCTTTTACAAGAGACATTCTTAAAGGTGTGGCAAAACCTAGATAAGTTTAGAAACAAATCATTAATCTCTACTTGGATTTATCGTATTGCCGTAAACACTTGTTTAACTTATTTACGCTCAGAAAAAAGACAGGCTAAAGATGAGCTAACAGAAAACATTATAGAAAACAAGGTTGAAGAATTCTCTGAAAAGAATGAACAAGTGGCCCTACTCTATAAATCGATTTCTAAGCTAGAAGAGAACGATCGTTTAATCATTACAATGGTTTTAGATGAATTACCTTACAATGAAATTGCAGATATATCTGGCATTAGTGAAGGAAATTTAAGGGTGAAAATTCATCGTATTAAACAAAAACTGACAGAACTATACAATCAACATGCAAGAATTTGATCACATAGAAGCACTTTGGGCCAAGCATACGGTTGATGTAAAAATATCTGCCGATGACATGCTGAAACAGGCTAAAAAAGAAGTAAATGGCATGCGCACCAAATCGCTTTTAAACATGGGTGTCATGGTACTTTCTGCTGCAGCCATGGTCATGTTGTGGCTATTTTACGATGTGCAAACTTGGACTACACACGCCGGCATTAGCATCATTATCATGGCTATAGCTGTTTATACCATCATTTTATATAACAACTATAGCATTATTTCGAATAGCGATTTTACGGTAAACCCTAATGAATTTATAAGTAGTTTGAGGCTATATCAAATCAAACGGCTGGCATTATATAATAAATTGTATTGGTTTTATGCCATTGCCCTTTCTTTAGGTACCATATTATATTTTGTGGAGATTTTAGACCACATGAGTTTATGGGCGCAAATTATTGCATTAACCATTAGTTTTGGTTGGATGATTTTCTGTTCTACCTTAGTTAGAAAAGCCGTTATTAAAAGGGATAAAGAAAGAATAGCCTTATTGATTGAAAAATTTGAACGCATTAGCGGGCAGTTTCACGAACACTAATAATTTATTGGCACGGCTTTCGTTCTATACCATCAAATGAAGAACGATTTTAACACTTACCTGAAAATAACACCAATATTCATCATTCTATTTTTCTGTGGATTTAAAACCCAAAACACGCTTTATCCAGAACAAATAGATTGGGAAAGTCATTTTTTGGCAAAACCCGATAGACTTTCTCCCTATGCTGCCCTAACCGTTACCAATTGGCACTATAGCTACACTTCTAAAATTTCTGGCAATAATTTACATATCGACTTTAAGTTCTCTGGTGGCGTGGTACCTTCACAATCATGGGTAAAGCCAGATAGAATAAGTGCAAGAAAAATTAGCAGACAATTGTTAAATCATGAACAAGGTCATGTTAACATTAATTTCCTGTTACTTAAGGAAGGTGAAATTCAAATCCGTTTTCAGAAATATACAGTCTCAAACTATAAAAGACTTATTCAAGCTAATGCCAATAAAATAGGTAAATATTACAGCGATATGCAAGACCGATATGATGTTGAAACCAAACATGGCTCAGATTTAGAAGCACAAGCTAGATGGGATGATTACATCAGAAGTGAGATGAATAGGTACGAAGATTAAGGTTAACTATTGCCGCAAGAATGCGGTCAATAAAGCGAATATTCGCTGCATAAATTGAATAAAGTTGATTATTCAAAATCAGTTTTTCAAGATCATTGGTTGCTTACAGTTAATTCCCATCAGCCCATTGTCAATCAATTCAATCTAGCATCACTAATCTTACGTAACAGGAATGATGCATTTCCTATACACTAATTACCCCTTTTTAACCTCTGTTTTATCGTCAATTTTCTTACAACTGATTTGTTTGAGTTAAAACATAAACAACTATATAACAGTATATTAATTCAATAAAAATAAATATAAAATTTAACTATTGAATTTAAAATGATAGCATTAAAATGGCTGACGGCATAGTGTTTGTTTAAACACCAATACATCAACTAAAAATTATCATGAAAACAAAAACTAACAATTTTATTAAAGGTATTGCCTTAGCAAGTGCTTTGGTGTTATCTATTTCATCTTGCAAAAAAGATGACGACAATCCATCTTCATCAAACGTAAGTTTAACACTTGTAAACACCGTTGATGGCTCTGCAGCACAGGATGTGTATTTGAACGATTCTAAAGCGAGCACATCAGCAGTTGCCTACGGAAGCGCTACCACTAATTTAAGTACAACAGCAGGTTCAAAGACAGTTGCCTTTAAGAATACTGGAACTAGCAATGTTACAGCAACTGCAAATGTAAATGTTTCTGCCAATAGCTCTACTTCTTTATACTTGGTTAAACAAGCTAATGGAAATTATGCCATAAACACGTATGCAAACGACAATACTGCAGTAAGTGGTAAAGCTAAGGTCAGGTTCATTAATGTAGCTCCATTATTAACAAGTACAGTAAATGTAACCACCTCTACTGGGGTTGCTTTAATTTCTGCACTCACATTTACCACTGCATCGGCTTATCAAACCGTTGATGCCAATACTACATTAAATGTTAACATGACTGGTTCATTGGAAGTAACTACCATCGCGGGAAGCGAATTACAGGCTGGCAAAATTTATACGGTTTGGTTTGATAGTTCTACTGCTACTAAAGTAAAATACCACGTTGTGGTGCAAAACTAAGTAATACCATTAACCTAAAAAGCTGTTACCCGAATAGGTAACAGCTTTTTTCATACTTTAAATGTTGATAACTAGATTATAGCACTAAGATTTAAAGCACTAATTTAGTTGTACAAACCAATGAACAACAATGCCAAATTTTGAATGTCTTTATTTCTTAGAAAACTTTTATCTCTATATTTTAGAAATAAAAAGAACAGATTTACCTAAAGATGCGGGTGCTGAAGCTATTTTCAAATGGCTGATGATAGACAAGGAAACATTAACCATTACCCCATTAAGCTTTAATTCTATGGATGCAGCTGGAGAAATAGAAGAACGTTACTTTGAAGAAGGTTACTTAAAATTTAACAACAGCATTGGCACTTTCATAGAAAAATACAATTCTGCACAACATCCCTTAGATAGAAGATTAGAATGGAAAATAGCCACTCCATTATCAAATGCGATCATAGAAATGATGGCAAATGAAAGTCTGAGTCACCTTTAGCTTCTTAAGATTGATGAAGTATGTGATACACAATTAACCAATTACACAATTAACCTCCCGATAGCTATCGGGATAACCAACGCTACAACTTGCCAAATCAACTCAACGGTAAGGTAAACCAGAAAGTACTTCCTTTTCCTAATTCGCTCTCAACACCTATTTCTCCACCATGCCTGCTTATTATTTCCGAGCTGATGTATAAGCCCAAACCCAAGCCAGAAACTTGCGCTCCCGTTTCATCTGCCCTGTAATATCGATCAAACAAATGCGGTAATTTATCTGGCGCAATACCGGGCCCTTTATCAATAACAGCAACCTTTGCAACATCACCAAGCCTCTCTACAGCAATAAATATTTGCTTAAAATCTGGCGCATACTTAACCGCATTATTTACAAAATTAACTACCACTTGTTCTATCCGGTGTTCATCTGCTAAAACTTCGAGTGTTTCATTTCCTTCTACTACTAATTCATATTTACCTTCTTGCCTAATATGTCCACAGCAGTTTTCTAACATACCAGCAATAACAAAAGGTTTTTTATTCAATCTAATCTGACCTTCATTCATTCGGCTTACATTCAACAAATCTTCTACCAATTCAGATATCTTGCCCATACTTTTGGTAGACTGCTCAATTAACCTAGGTAAAAGTGGTGTTGGATTAGCCTTCATCCTTTCTAGGAGCTGCAACGATGCTTTAAGGCTTGTTATTGGAGTTTTAAGTTCATGGCTGGCAATAGAAATGAAATCGTCCTTTTGCTGCTGTAAGCGTTTGTATTCTGTAACATCTAAAACCGTACCCAACAACCTTGTCCTTTCACCAAACTCATTGTAATAAACCTTGCCCAAAATCCTTACCCATCTTAAAGACTGGTCTGCAAATAACAATCGGGTTTCATAAAACAACCTACCTGTAATTTTTGCTTTTTCGTGAGCTTCATCACTTAAATTCTTATCTAAAGGATGGTAAGTTGCTAAAATTTGATTTCGTGAGACATTATGGTCAAATCCGAATATTTGATTAAATCGGTCTGAAGAAGTTAGCTCATCAGAAATATAATTGTATTCATAAGTACCCATTTCTGCAGCCTCTACCGCAAGTCTTACCCTTTCTTCAACATCCTCAATTGCTCTTCTTGCCTTTACTTTGTCGGTTACATCTATTACCACCACCATAATTGATGACACCGTACCCAAACCATTGCTAACGGGTTCGTAAACAAAATCCAGAAACACAGATTTGGGGATTCCATTTTTAACCAGCACTACCTCATGTTCCATTGCCTTAAAGGGAATTGCTGTATCTACTACATTTTGCAGTACCGGCGCATAACTTTCAGCTGCCTCAGCTACAGCATCCCAAATGGTTCGGTTTTCAATTTCTTCACGTTTCCTACCTACTACTTCCAGGTATTCATCATTTACTTCAATCACCATTAAATCATTAGCCCTGATTACGCATATTCCAAATGGAGCCTGTTTAATCAAATTTCTAAACCGATCTTCGCTTATTGCTAATTCTCTATGAGAGAGTTCTAACTCTTCTATAGATGACGTAATTTCTTCATTAAGTGCAGACAGCTCTTCATTTGAAGTTGCCAATTCTTCATGTATTTCTTGCAGTGCTTTTTCAGCTAACTTTCTTTCGGTAATATCTACACAAGAGCTAATATAACCAATAAATGATCCGTCATTAAAGAAACGAGGTGTGCCTTTTTTCAATAACCAATGATAATTATCTTCAGCATCCTTTACCCTAAACTCCCCTGTGTAAGAAACTTTATCGACTAGGGCATTACGATGAGCAGCCAAATAGTCTTCCTTATCATCTGGATGAAGTAAATCTATCCATCCCTTTTCTAGTAATTTTTTCAGTGCACGTCCTGTTGTTTTAGACCAAGCTTTATTGAAATAAAATGGTTTTCCATTTACGTCACTAACCGCAATTAAAACATCGGTTCCCTCTGCCATTGTCCTAAAACGCTCTTCACTTTCGGCAAATTCCTTTACACGCTCCTCAACTCGTTTTTCTAATTCATCATTCAACAAGGTCAGCTCTTCCCTACTTTTAGATAACTCTTCATTAATAGCTAGCATTTCTTCATTTGCTGCTGCTAACTCTTCATTTAACGATTGTTCCCTTAAGAGTAATTCCTTATTTTCTTTAGCTTGATTTAATTCTTCTCTATTTAGAAAACGCTCAGTGACATCTATTGCACTATGCAATACACTGATTACTTTTCCATTTTCATCTTTTATTGCCCTATATTCAAAATCAAAATAAAAGGTTTTTAGTTCACCGTTTATAACCAGTTCAGCTGCAGTATCGTTACCAGAAATAGTTAATCCTTCTCTCCAAACTTTAGCAAACATTTCAATAAAAGGCTGACCTTTTAATTCTGGTAAAGCGTCTTCCAAACTTTTACCAATTACACTTTTGTCCCTACCCCATATATGAAGCATAGCCTCATTTGCAAATTGGATTTTTGCGTCTTCACCAATATGTATTGCAGTAGCAGTTTTACTTAAGGCAAATACATGCACTAATTGTTCAAGGGTTAAAAAAGATGCTTCTAGGCTCATTAAATATATAAAAGATGAGTAAAAAACTAAGTTATGGATAACATTGCAAAATTTAATAATACTAATACCTTAATCAACCAATAATGTTTTAAAAAATTAGCTATTCAGCTGATCTATGGCTAACCAAATAAATCCATTTAAAATTATTTACAATTTGATGTTCTTGTAAAATACAATATGGAGCTCCCATCTCCTATCTTTGGCGCTTTATATTTACCATGAACACCAATAGATTAAAGACCGAAAACCAAGGGATTGCCACAATACTAGCCTTTGCACTCATACCACTTTCTGGTTTTGCTACAGATGTTTACATTCCCTCTTTACCAACCATGTCTAGGGAACTTGGGGTATCTGATTTGCAAGTGCAATTAACATTGGGTATGTTTTTGATCAGTTATGGCGTTGCACAACTTTTTGTAGGTAGTCTTTTAGATAGTTTTGGAAGATACAGAATTGGATTGATAAGCCTTTTTGTTTTTGCCATGGCAAGCATATTAATTGCCAACACTTCAAATATCTACTTTATTTATGCCATGAGGATTGTACATGGCATTACTGTTGGCGCTATCGTAGTATCAAAACGAGCATATTTTGTAGATGTTTTTTCTGGCGACCAGCTAAAGAACTATCTCAGTATGTTCTCTATCATTTGGGCTACCGCACCAATTATTGCTCCTTTTGCTGGCGGTTACCTACAGAGTTGGTTCGGTTGGCAATCTAATTTTTACTTCTTAGCTGTGTTTGCCCTTATCATTTTAGTACTTGAGCTCATGTTTAGTGGAGAAACCATAAGACAAAAAATGGAATTTAGTTTTCGTAAAATCGCAAGCGTATATGTAGATATGGTAAGCACTAGTAGTTTTACCCTGGGTATCGTCATGCTTGGTTTATCATATGGCATGGTCATGATTTACAACATGACAGGCCCCTTCATCATCGAACATCAATTAGGGCATACGCCAATTGTTGCTGGTTACAGCTCCTTATTATTGGGCAGCGCAGTAATGTTAGGTGGTTTCATGGGAAAATTAACCATTAACAAACCTTTTTTTGGCAAGTTAACCGTAAATCTGGGTCTTCAATTCTTTTTCTTGGTGGCCATGTTCATTAGCCTTGGCTTTATCCAAAACCTTTATTCATTGGTGTTTTTTGCTTTCATCATTCACGCTTGCTCTGGTTATACTTTTAATACCTTTTTTACTTATTGCCTCTCTAAGTTTCCAAAAAATGCAGGTATTGCAAGCGGCTTAACCGGTGGCATCAATTATGTAATTGTATCTTTTCTTAGCTATGCAATCATTGCTGCCATCCCTGCCAAGGATGAGCTTAATTTAGCTTCCAGTTATGGCATATTAATTGGCCTATCCCTATTGATCATGCTCCTTATCTTTAAGCTAGACAGAAGAAAAACTACTTCACGTAGCGCCCAATAAAATCTTTTCTAGGTATCATGTGCAAATAAGCATAATCGCCATTAGCTTGTTTGCGTTGTTTAAGCTGGTATAGAAAATAACCTCCCAAATCTATAATGATTGGGCACTTAGCTTCGTACCAAACACGATGTGGATTAGACCACCTAAAAGAATAATAATGAGCCGTTAAGGGAATATTTCTCAATTCTGGATGATGAAAAGTCATCACCTTTGGTTGTTCTATACCCAAAAGCAAATCACTTTTACGAACCATGGTAAGGTTGGCCTTATGACAAAACTCAAAGGCATCAAGCTGTAGACTGTCTACATCAGGCAGATGTTTCAATATTTTAAAGCCCTTAAATTTGGCGCCATTAACTACCCAAACCAAATTAGGATAAAAAGCTTCCCTACTACGAAGTTCTTCTAAGGTAATAGGCGAATTTTGAAATTCTATTGCGGTGGAACATGGAGTAAATACATCTGCCCGATGATAATAACCTTCAATTTTATTTAAGAATGTTTTTTCCCGATAGTGTGCTGGAAATGCTTTTTTCCACTCACTATGCCATAACGTCTCTCCAGGATAAAATCGCAATGCCCTTTCTCCTATCTCTCCATCAACTAATTGCAATTCTATTATAGGCATTTTCTGGCTCATTAACATTTGTATGTTACAACACAAAAATAAATGAAATGAACCTAGCTATAAAATAGAATGCATTCTTTTTTAGAATAATCTACTTAATTGAAGCACATTACCCTTTAACCAAAAATTTAGGGCAAAAAAAAACATCCGCCCAAATGGACGAATGCTCTCAATTTATGAAGGATAATCGATTAGTCTATCTTAACATTAACTGCGTTTAGGCCTTTTTTGCCTTGCTCGATATCGTAGCTTACTGAATCATTTTCACGAATTTGATCAATTAAACCAGATACATGTACAAAAATTTCGGCATCACCATTAGCTGGTACGATAAATCCAAAACCTTTTGTCTCATTGAAAAATTTTACTGTTCCTTGTTGCATTATATTGTATTTTAAATAAAGTACAAATATAGTTTAAATATTTGAAAAACAGTAATTTATTAAAATCTATTATTTTATGTACTTAATTCACACCACGGAAATCTTTTATTAATTATATAACTACCTTTAAACCAAATGAAAAATACAATAAAAACAATAAGGCTTACCTTGTTACTTAATTTATTTGCACTGTTTACCTTTGCGCAAACTGAAAGCAACTATAGTAAAATTACCATTGCTAAATTTGTGAAATATTATAATGCCAATCAGCAAGACAGTGTTTTCTCTATTTTTTCACCAAAAACACAGCAAGAGCTTCCATTAGAAAAAACAAAAGCCTTTCTTACGCAATTAAAAAGCAGATATGGCAATATCAAACAAGTTGATTTTCAATCTTATCAAAATGGTTTTGGTGTTTATAAAACAGAATTAGACAAAGGTTTATTAACGTTAAGCATTGCAGTAGATAATAACAAAGCCATTACTGGTCTTTTTGCCAAACCTTATGAAGCCGTTATCGCCGCTAAAATGCTTAGAAACATTAGCCCAATGCAATTGCCTTTTAAGGGAGAGTGGACTGTTTTTTGGGGTGGAGATACCAAGGAGCAAAATTACCATGTTGCGGTAAACTTCCAAAAGAATGCCTTTGATATCATCATGACTAACCAGCAAGGAAAAAGTTATAAAACAGATGGCAAAACCAACGCCGATTATTACGCTTTTGCACAACCCTTGTTAGCACCTTGCGATGGAGAAATTGTATTAGCGGTTGATGGCGTAAAAGACAATATACCTGGTACACTTAACCCCATGTTCACGACTGGAAACTCTATTTTAATTAAAACTAAAAATAACGAATACATCCTTCTAGCTCATTTTAAACAAAACACCATTACAGTTAAACAAGGAGATAAAGTTAAACAGGGGCAACAGTTAGGCCTTTGTGGTAATTCGGGCAACTCTTCAGAACCACACCTTCATTTTCATATTCAAGACGATGAAGATTTTTATCATACCATGGGTGTAAAATGTTATTTCAACCAGTTGCAGGTTAATGGGGTAAGCAAATCAGATTATTCGCCAGTTAAAGGAGATAAAATTAAAGTGGCTAATTAATAAAAGCATTTGTAACCAAAAAAAGTCCAGTATAAATACTGAACTTTTTCACCGTCACAATTTGAACCTAACCATCTTGTGAAGGCTAAACTGGTAGGTTTACACATACATCAACCCAAAAAACCTCGATATAAATTTTTTAGGAGCCTACCAGAATTATTTTAAAGTAATGGTACCAATTGAGGTGTTTTGTCCCAGACTAACATTTACATTATTTATGGTACTATCTCTATAACCTGCAAGAGGTACAAATTTAACAGCATAAGAACCTGCAGCTAAACCACCAACTGTAAATTTACCACTAATTGGATCTGCCAAGGTACCAACTGTATCTGTTCCCTTAATTACCAATATCTCTGGTCTTGCAGCCAATGGCAACACAGTTCCAGAAATAAGGCCCGAAGTAACAGCAGTAATTCCTCTTACAACAGGTTTAAGCAGGTAATCTCCATTTCCTAGTTTAACAATAGATTTAGCCGCATCGAAATCTAGCACCAAGGAGTACGTAACTCCTGGTACCAAAGTAGGGTTGCTTGTTAACTTAACTTTATAACCTGAGCTTTGACCGCTTGGGGTTTTTAAAGGTTTTACAACTCCTTTTTCTACAATGGTATTGCCATCGTTAAGCACTAACCTAACCTCTGTAATTTCTCCACTAGGCATGTCTCCTGTTGCAACCAAGATATCAGGGTTTGAAGTTCCAATCCTAAAATCCAGGATATTAAATGTTGTTGCTGTTGAGGCTAAAACGTAAGATTTTTCATCCGATATCAAAATGATTTCCTTTACATTAAGGTTAATCTTATCGAAATCACCAGGGGCATCTGTCATTCGAACCTGAATTTTTGTTGTGCCACTTGCGTTATCACTATCTTTTTTACAGCCAATAAAAATAGCCAGCAGTGTTACCAACAGTGCCGACGAATAAGTTAAAATTCTATTTTTCATAAGTTTTCATATTTTAGTAATACAAATTTGCTGGGTGATGATGAAATGAATATGAAATCTTAAAGTTATTTAGCCATGAAATTTCATCTAAATTTCATCTTGCTAGTAGACATTTGTATGGGTAATTAATCAGGTCATGTACAGTCAATCAATTTTTAAGTTAACCAGCTGTTTAGCATTAGTGGTATTGCCATTAATTGGCCTTGCCATGGAAATTGAACAACCGATTGGCAGAATTAATTTGATGCACAAAAGTTTTGCCTTAAAAATAGATAGCATTAAACCCCAGCAAGAAAAGCAGGACGAAAAAAATTCAAAGTCGAAAACCACCGCCAAAACTCAAGAAAAAAAGCCTGAAATTGCTACCGTCCCAAAGTCTCGCAAACAAATGAGGCCCACAGTTGTTAAACCAAAAGTGATAGTTAAACCTATCAAGGTAATTAAACCAAAAATAAAGAAACCATAGCGCATAACCATGAGGCTATTCTTTTTAATGCTCATCATTTGTGTATGCTCAACAAGCGCAATTGCCCAACAAGACAGCGCAAAAACTACCACCACTACAGTTGCTTTACTATATAATAGCGATATCAGTTATTATGGCCAGGCTACTACAGAAAGATATCCATATATTTTAGCTAACGCAACAGTTCGTTTTCCATTTGGTTTATACCTATCAGCCGGGGGCTATCAATTGTTAAATTACGGTGGTAGTTTGTCAGAAGCTGATTTAGGAATTGGCTATGAACATGACTTTAATGATAAATGGAATGCAAGTGTTAGTTATACCCGGTCTTTCTTCCCTAAAAACTCCCCGCTTTTGGCTGCTTCTAACGAGAATAATTTTAATTTGAGTTTAGCTTATACTGGCAAATGGCTTAAAACTAGTTTAGCAGCAGATTATGCCCTTGGCAAACAACAAGATTTTTTTCTAACCCTAACAAACTCAAAAGAAATAGACCTTGGTCACTTTTTAAGTGAGCATAACCTCATTAGTATTGAACCTGCAATAGAAATAGTTGCAGGCACAAGGCATTTCTTCGAAACCTATATCGTAGAAAAAGAAAAGCGCAATAATGGGAATGGTAAAGGACAGGGCAACACTCAAACTGTGATTACTTATACCGACGTAGCGAAAAATAGTTTTGAACTATTATCTTATAATTTCAAAATTCCATTGACCTTAAGCAGGTCAAATTACATGTTTGAAGCGAACTATCAATTTTCTATATTAGGTAGCAAGTCAAATGCAGATCTAAAGTCGCATAATTCTATTTTTGGCTTGGCATTTTATTATCAATTTTAAACGCTTAAAATGAAAGTCCTGATAATTGAAGATGAAAAAACAATGGCTTTCGAAATGGAGGCATCTTTAAAAAAGGCCTTTTACCTATGCGACTTAGCGCATTCCTTTAAAATAGGGTTAGAAAAATTAAAACTTAATCAATATGATTTTATTTTAATTGACTTAAGTTTACCAGATGGCGATGGCCTAGACCTACTTAAGGAAGCGAAAAAACATAACGCCGAGGCGGCATACATTATCATCACTGCCAGAACCAATTTAAAAGATAGGATAACAGGTCTGGACCTTGGTGCAGACGATTACCTGCCAAAACCATTTTATTTGTTAGAGTTACAATCTAGAATGCAGGCCATAGCCAGGCGAAAATTTAACATTGCTGAAGATTTACTCTCTATAGGGAATTTCCAAGTGGATATTAAACGAAGGCAAATTAAATATGAATTAGAAGAAATAAACCTTTCTCGTAAGGAGTTTGATTTACTAAGTTATTTATTGCTCCATAAAAACAGGGTACTTACCCGGGTACAGCTGAGCGAACATATATGGGGTACTTTTGTAAATGACGACTATGATTCTAACTATATTGATGCTCACATTAAAAACATCAGAAAGAAATTAAATTGCCATGCCAATACAGATTGGTTAGAAACCGTGCGTGGCGTAGGTTACAGGGTAAAGCAATAACATGAAACTCTCTACAAAATTAACCTTATTTATTACTGGCTCTAAGTTAGCCATCGTACTGCTATTTATCATTACACTGCCTTTTTTGGTAGAACAAATTGCCTCTCAATTTACCAACTACACCTTAAAACAGCAACGCAAAGAAGTATTAAAAAATATCAACAAAAATGGAATAGCTTATTATTTGCAAGGCGATGAGAGTTACGGTAGTTATACCATGTTAAAAGAAGAGTTTGTTGCCTTATTACCTGTTAATAAAGACTTAAAGGCAGACACCATTAAGGATGCACAGCGAATTATTGAAAACGACACACTCTCCTATCGCATTTTAAGTGAGACCTTTAAATTCCAAAACAAGAATTACCTTTTAGAAATAGGTAAAACAAGTGCAAGTATTAACCAGTATAATAAGCAATTACAACAGTTTGCTTCTTACGTACTTGTAATATTGATCTTGCTCTCCATCATTATAGACCTAACTTTTATCAGGATGGTCATTAAGCCTTTATCAAAAATCATTAAGACTAGATTAATCAACAGGAAATTCCCTTTTAAGTTAGATGAGCATCCCGTAAAAACTTCTACCACAGATTTTAAATACCTTGATGAATCCCTTGCGCTATTAATGACACAGATAAATGAAGCATTTTATAAGGAGAGAGAATTTACCTCTAATGCTTCCCATGAGATAATGACACCTATTAGCATTCTACAACATAAAATGGAAAACTTGCTGGCAGAAGAAGATCTTACAGAAAGTGCAGCGTTGGCCATTATTGAGATGATGAAAACATTAAATCGTTTGAAAAAAATATCAAATTCATTATTGTTAATAGCCCGAATTGAGAACCAACAGTACCAAGATAAAGAAGACGTTAAACCTTTAGATTTATTTAACCTAATTATTGAGGAAATAAGCCATCGCTTAGAAGAAAAAAACTTAAATATTCAGCTTAAAATTAACAAGGATATGGTGCTAAGAGAGATCAATAAGGATTTATTATATCAGCTATTTTTCAACCTGGTTCATAATGCTATTAAGTTTAACCGCGAGGGCGGAAATATTTCAATCTCCGATAATTTTACTGCAAAAGGCGAGTATGAAATTAGTGTTTCAGATACTGGAACTGGCATTTCAACAGAACAGTTACCTCATATTTTTGATCGTTTCATTAAATCTAATGCGACTGAGAATTATGGTTACGGCCTAGGACTAACCATCGTAAAAAGCATAGCAGATTATCATCATTTAAACATACAGGTAGAGTCAGAACTAAATGAGGGAACTAAATTTAAAGTGTTTTTTTTAAATTGGAAATCTACCAAGCAATGATCAATAGAACCCATTAGCATTAAGGCTTACCCTGGCTATCTTTTTTAAATATGGAATAAAGAACAAGCAGTCCACCAAAAATAGATATTAAGCCAAGTATAAAAGAAGTAGTATCATTCATGAGGTACCAGAAATAAAAAAGGCAGTCAAAGCATGACTACCCCTTTTGTTTAGATTGTGTTCATATAACAGCAATTAATTCCTATTGTTTTGCTTTTTTAAAGCTCAGTTATCACATTTCTGGCACATCCCTCATTTAAATGAAGCCCTTAATGTGCTAAGGGCTATTTAAACTGTCAAGCAAATCCCATTAATAAACCATACTGCCCAAATAAGTGCTGGTTGCAATTTGCGACCTGTCATCAGCAATGAAAGAAATCCACAGGTGCATCTCTTTGCCTTGGAACATTGGGTCAAGTAAGAGGCTCTCCCTTCCAGTAGCTCTTTTTGCTCCACTGGTCATATATTCCGCACGTTTGCCATTGATATCATAGGCCAGCAACATCACTTGATCATTAGTACGTGCATCGGTTACCTTTCGCGAACCAGAATGGTTTGAATTGTTGTCCCAAGTAAAATGAAAACCTGCATCATCCTTTTGTACTTTTACGCCTTCAGCCCCCGTTAAATTACCAACGCTTAAAACTACTTTATCATATTGTATGTTTCCATCAGCATCCATTGCGTGAAGCATATTGTAGGACTTGGCCGAGTTGTAAGCACTATTGTTATTCTCCTTGCTTGCCAGATTAAACCCTGAACGTAAAAAGTACAGTACCGGCCCCAGAAAATGCTGCATGACCGTAAACTTAGATCTCGACACCTTTTGCTTTGTAGATCCTTTTTTATTTGCAGCGCTTAGTTTAGGCAAGCCCCTAATTCTCCACTTACCGTACATATAATAACCTACTACACTACCTGCTTTACCGCTAAAGCCTCCATTTACCCCGCCGTCTAAACTTGCCATATCGTTTTCATTTAGTTAAACATATATTCTAAGTTAGGAACGATTAATGAAGAGTCCAAATATAAAATGAATTATAGTTGTATGTTAAACGTAGTTTGGTCGAATACATTTGTCATAACTACGTCTGAAGTTCGACCAAACTACGTCTAAAGTACGACTAAACTATGGAACAGATGTAATTCCTTTACCTCTCAGAACTGAAGCAAAAGCACAGGTTAAGCAGGCGTTTATTAGAAAGCCAAGGTCAATTATACCGCAGCCATTGGCATTTAGTAAATCTTTCTATTTGCTGAACTTTCTTAACTCAACAAAAATAAATACCTTGTTGGCTGATTTGTTATTGGTAAATATGGAAGAGATAAACTGGGGCATAATTGGTTGTGGAGATGTAACAGAAGTAAAAAGCGGACCTGCATTTAACAAAATACCCAATTCAAAGCTAGTTGCAGTGATGCGAAGGGATGCTCAAAAAGCTAAAGATTATGCGACAAGGCATCAAGTACCAAAATGGTATGCAAATGCCGATGAATTGATCAATGACCCGGCTGTTAATGCCATTTATATCGCCACCCCTCCCTCTAGCCATACCGAATATGCCTTAAAAGCCATGGCTGCTGGCAAACCTGTATATGTAGAAAAACCAATGGCACTTAGCTATCATGATGGCAAACAAATGGTTGATGCCGCTAATGCCAATGATGTAAAATTAGTGATCGCACATTACCGTAGAGAGCAACCATTTTTCCTAAAAATCAAATCTTTAATTGATGAAAATAGCATAGGAAAGATTCGTTTGGTTAACCTTAGTTTTTTACAGCCATCCAATAATGATGTAATTGCAAAAAGTGAGGCCAACTGGCGTATTGATCCGTCCATTTCTGGAGGCGGATTATTCCATGACATGGCCCCACATCAACTCGATTTGATGCTTTACTTTTTTGGTGAGGTTGAACGTTGTGGGGGGTTATCTACATCAACCACTAACAGCATAGCCGACGACTTGGTAACTGGGCAAATTCAATTTAAAAACAATACTATATTTAATGGGACTTGGTGTTTTAACGTGGCCAAGGCAGACACTACTGACCAATGCGAGATATATGGCGAAAGTGGAAAGATTAGCTTCCCTATTTTTGGTAACCAGCTTAGCCTCACTCAGAATGATCAAACAACAATTTACGAAGCCGAAGCACTAGCGCATGTACAACAACCGATGATAGCTAAGGTAGTAGCTTACTTTTTAGGCAACGCCGAAAATCCTTGCAAGGGCGAAACAGCCTTAGAGACCATGAAGTTGTTAGATGCTTTTACCCAAAAACAAAGCTAAATCACATGACAATGAATAAAGGATGGTATTTATTTGAGGAGAGTGAAAAGTTAGATACGCCTTCATTGGTCATTTATCCACAACGTGTATCACATAACATTCAGTTACTCAAAGACACAGTTCCTGGAGTTGAGCTTTATCCGCATGTTAAAACCCATAAATCTTTAGAGCTTACCAAAATGCTATTGAGTGAGGGTATTAAACATTTTAAATGTGCCACCATCACAGAAGCAGCAATGCTAGGTAAGGCTGGTGCAGTGGAAGCTTTGTTGGCTTACCAACCAACGGCATTAAAACTGCGGCGATTAATCCAGTTAATTAGGCAATATCCACAAACCAAATATGCCTGTTTAGTAGACAATATTAATTCAGCTCAGCTAATTGAAAACATTGCTCAAGAAAACAGCTTGATTATCTCGGTTTATATCGACTTAAACGTCGGAATGAACCGCACAGGAATTAATTCAGCAGATGCCTTCGAATTATTTATCCAATTACAAGATTTAAAAGGAATTGAATTTGCAGGTTTGCATGCTTATGATGGTCATAGGAATGAAGTAGCTGTAGCCGAAAGAACTAAGCAGGTTGAGCTTAGTTTTGAACCTGTAGAAAAATTAAGGAACCGTATAGAAGCTGCAGGTTTTGCCTTCCCCAAATTAATTGCAGGCGGCTCTCCTACTTTTGCCATTCACGCTCAGCGTAAAAATGTAGCGGTTAGTCCGGGTACTTTTGTGTTTTGGGACAAAGCCTATCGCGAACAGATAACAGAACATCAATTCGAATTCGCAGCATTGATCCTAACCAGAGTAATTTCCTTACCGGCTAAGGATAAAATCTGTTTAGACCTTGGCTATAAAAGCATTGCAGCAGAAAAGGATTTATCACAACGTGTACAGCTTTTAAATGCACCCGAACTCATCCCTCATAGCCATAGCGAAGAACATTTGGTGATGCAAGTTAAGGAAGGTCATCCTTACCAAATCGGCGATTTATTTTACGCTTTGCCAGCGCACATTTGTCCTAGCGTAGCCTTGTATAATCGTGCTTACATAGTCGTGAATGGCAAACTACAACAACCTTGGTTAATTAATGCAAGGGATCATGATGTATATCAGGATTGAGGAACAGTTATTTTCTCAATCAAAAACTGGGCGCTTTCGCTAGATGGAGAAAATATTCTCAACTCTAAACCTATCATCAAATTGCCCCTTTATAATCACTTGAACTTCCCCCATCTCCTTCCAAGAAATTTTACGTAAAAAATCAATAAACTTTTCACTTTCAAAATGATTATAGGCACCGATAAACAGATTTGTTTCCAAATTTTTAGTTCCACCATACCAGGCATTTGGCAATTTATCGTCATTGACTGAAACAATTTCAAATTCATTCTGGTTATAACTAAACTTCTCCAATTCCTCCAAAATTTCTTGCTCATTTTCACTCAACGAAAATGACAATATTAAATTTGTTACATTGCTCATATATAATCTATGGTTTATATGTCTTCGTTATATTAAATCCCTTACTCTGGCAAGTATTTCAATGTGCCTAATCAAACCCAAAATACAACAATTAACCTAGCTTCTTAAAACAAAAAGTTCAGTATAATTTCAATATGCTTACTGGTTCTGTATATGAGCATTTTTTCGGAGACTTAGCCCTTGCGCTAGATGGGTTCTTTCTTTATGGAGTACAATTATTTTTATTACGATAATCTAGAAAAGCATCAATGAACTTATTTGTGCTATCCCGTGTTGAGTTGGGCAAATTATCATTAAATTTTTTGTCCTGTGTGTCTATGTAAAATATTCTATAATAACGGTAATTTTTAGCTATTTGAGCATTACATATTGTAGATGCATAAAGATATTGTTTATCAGATCTGTTTGTACTCATGCATTCGCAGTAATCCTTTGCTGCCGCTTCACCATCTATTTGGTCGGTACAGGARGATAGRGAAATCAATAAAAGGAAAAAAATAGTGCATCTCATAATTTAGTGATTTTGGATTTATACCCCACTCTGGTGCAAGTCTTAAGGCCTAAGCGAAGCAGGCCGCGACTTGTGCCTTCATTTAATTCAAATAGCATGTTACTCGTKTCCAATATATAAAAAGTTCAGCAACCTTTCATCTGCCGAACTTTGATATTATTTGATCGAAGGCACAAGTCACGCTGCGCTTAAGACYTGCGCTAGTGGGGGAATTTAGCGTGAATGTTATCCCACACTGGCGATTAAGCAATTATCTCCCGTTTAATTTATGAAGCGTAAATACGCCCTCATCATCAAGGTCGAATATAGTGATGGATGAATTTTCTTGTACAATGCGTCTATAGTTTGTTAATGGCATACCCAACTTATGGGTCATGTAAAAACGATTAAGGCCATTGTGCGCTACAACAACAATGGTTCCGTTCTTGTGCTTCACCATCATCTCCTCAAAAAAGGAATTTACCCTATCGATTATAGCTTGTCCATTTTCTCCATTCTCACCCGCAGTAGCTAGCGCCGGATTATCCATCCACTTTTCCCAGCAAATGGGATCTTCTGCTGTAAACTCCTCTTTGGTCTTCCCTTCCCATTTCCCAAAATCTATTTCAATCAGCCTATCGTCTGTAACCACATTGCTTCCAGTTGCAATTTCTGCGGTTCGTTTTGCTCTTTTTAAGGGCGATGAATAGACCGCATCGAAATCTTTGTCCTTTAACAAGGTATAAACTTGATTAGCCTGATCCAATCCTTTTTTAGTTAAATCGATATCTGTTCGGCCACAATAGCGATTTCCATCTGCATTGTATTGGGTTTCTCCGTGACGTAATAAGTAAACATTAAGCATTTATTGAGGGGTTAAAAATCCTTTTTCTTGTAAAAGGGCTATAAATCTCAAATATATAAGCTGATAACGATCAACCAATTCTTTTTCTGGTAAAATTTCACTTTCTATCACAGTAAGTGCTTTTGTTGCTTCAGTTAAGTTGTCAAAATGCGTTTTAGAAGCAGCCAATATAGCTGCGCCTACTGCACCAGAAACATGCTTCATTTTATAGATGGGCTTATTTAAAACATTAGCCCTTATTTTAAGCCAAACCTCACTGTTACTGGCACCCCCTGCCGTAAATACCCGATCAACTTTTTCATTTGATAAGGCCTCAATCAACTCAAAGGCATATCGCTCAATAAAGGCCACACCTTCCATGTTGGCCGTAAATTCTTCGGCCCTTGTTAAGCCATCAACCTTAAAACCTAGTGCTTGAGGAGCATTAAGTGGAAATCGCTCGCCTTTTTGCAATAATGGATAATTAAGGTAGCCCGTGGGAAATAAACTTGCTGCTTGTTCGTTTAAGGAGATTAAATCGGCTGCAAATTCCTGCGTCACCCAATCTGCCCCTGTATTACTTGCGCCCCCTGGCATCCAAAAACCTTCAGGGTGCCTGTGACTGTATATTCTTCCTAAGGGGTCTAACACTTCATTTTTAGTAACGCCTTTCACCACCAAGGTAGTGCCAATGGTTGTATTCCAATCGCCCACATTCATGGCACCAGAAGCTATTTGAGAAGCGCAGCCATCGGTAACTCCAGTGGTAATTTTAACGTGAGAAGGCAAGCCCAATAAACTAGCTAACTCCCGATCAATCTGGCCTATTACCTCCCCAGATGGGTAAACCTTCGGCAGCCATTCTTTTTTTAATGGCAGTTCTTCATACAAATAAGCAGGCCAATAAAAATCGGCCACATCAAAGCCAGATTTAAAGGCATTGGTATAATCGCTAACTCCCCAAATGTTGCTTAATTTCCCTGTAATGTAATCTGCTGCATGCACCCACTTATCAATTTGATTAACCTTTGCTGGATAAGTTTCTACAAACCAAACCATTTTGGCCAAACCTGTTGAAGAGTTAAAAGCAGTAAAACCTTTATTGTGATACTTTAATGCAGCCTTTGTACATCTTTCTGCCACCATACTCGAACGCTGATCGCTGTACATGATGGCATTGTGTACGGGCTCGTTATTTTTATCTAATGGAATAACCGTTCCTGAAGTTGAGGTGACAGCAATCGACACCACATTTTTGAGTACTTCCTCATCTGCCTCACTTGCCAACTGCTGTAATGATTTTAAGCATGAATGCCACCACATGATGGGCGATTGTTCTTCCCTAGAAGATTCGCTAAGTGGAAACACTTCTTCTACTGAGCGTACTAAATGACCTTCATGATCTAACAAGGCAATTCTTGCACCCTGTGTGCCAATATCAATCCCGATAAAATAAGCCTCCATCAATTAAAAGTTGCTTTGATCGCTTTTCTGGTTTCTTTCCATTTTTGATATTGAGATTGATAGGCCTCATTTACCAAGGGATCAATTGTTTCTATGGTGTGCGCTACAATTTGACTTTCTCCAAGCGCATTATTGCAAATGATGACCCCTCCCATAACAGAAGATTGCTGATAACCTTTTCTAATGGATACTTTTTTACCGATGAGTGAAGCGATAAATTCCCTCAATAAACGACTCTGAAAACCACCACCACAAGCCCAAACAAAATCCTTTTCATGTAAGGAGGTATTGGAAAGTGTATCAAAGTTTTCTTTAATACTGCAAGCAATATCCCATAATGCGGCGTATATAAATCCAGCTCTGGAAATTTGATGAGAAACTGGCACATCGAAAATAAAGCCACCTTTGGTCATCGAACCTTTTTCATCAGCCACTAAAGAACCAAGTGCCGCAAAGCAATTGTTATTTTGGAGTGCGGCAACTTCCTTTTCAATTACCTCATAGCCTTCATTCGGGTAAAAAATCTCCTTTAAGCGTTGATAATTTAATCCCGTAACACCAGCATTGGTTTCGAACATGAAGCTATGCTCATCAACATGTCTGCCTGTCCAGGTACGTTGTTTTTCATCTAATACATATTCAGCCGTTAATTTAATAATTGGCGTTGTAGTTCCAGAAACGATAATTACATCGTTCGTATCTGGCTGTGTGCCTACTACAGCAAGTTGCGTATCTGCCCCACCAACAATTACTTGCGCCAAGGGCGAAATGTTAAATTGTTGAGCTTGATCACTTTTAATCAAACCTAAACTGGTTCCTGAAGTAACCAGTTTGCGTAAAATGGAGGTCTCTAAATTAAATGCGTCGGCTAACTTTTTAGACCAGTTTTTTTGAACGACATCATACAACAATGTTTCTGAAGCCTGCGAATGTTCATAGTGCAACACGCCACTTAATTCATATTCTACCCAATCGCTAATGCTTAAGAATGTAGAAAACTGATTCCATATTTCCGGCTTCCTATTGCGCACGCCGACCAATTTCATGGCAGAAAACAAGGAAGTTGGGTAACGTCCTGTTAAATCGTACACAAAGTTTTTATCTGCAATGTCATTTTCCCACTCCCGACCACGATGATCAATATTTGGCAATCCAATTAAGGCCTTGCCAGCGTGATCTAACAATACAATTCCTTCTCGTTGACTTGTAGCCGTTAATCCGATAACCTTAACTTCTCCTGCCTGCTGTAGGGCATCCTTAGCCAATACAATGATCGAATCCCATAATTGATTTGGATCAAAATAGATAGCATCTGGATAGGCCTCATCTTTGATGTACTCGATATCACTTCGTTGGATCCCTAAAATTTCTCCTTCTTTTGACGCTACGGCAACTCGTAAATTACCTGTACCTACGTCTATAATAATGTATGCTGCTAACATCTTTATACTGTTGCTTGTTGATTGTTGCTTATTTTACTTGTAGCATACCACGCTAATAATTTTTTATTTAAAATGTTCACATGGTGATCTTCTACCTCATGGGTTGCCCCAGCGGTATGTGGTGTTGCCAACACATTAGGGTGATGGATTAACCGATAATCTTTTTCATCTGGTGGCTCATGATCAAAAACATCTAAAATAGCCCCTCTTATCCTCAAATTCTCAATAGCAAATAATAAATCATCACGATTAACCACGCTTGCCCTAGCTGTATTTACAAAAATTGAAGTCGGTTTCATTCTCGAAATTAAAGATTGATCAATCATACCAATTGTTTCTTTATTTACGGGCAAATGAACAGAAACAATATCGCTACTTTCAAAAATATCTATCAATGAGGTTTTTTTATATTCAACTGAATCTTCTACAAAAGGATCGTAAAATTTAATGTCGCAGGGGAAACATTTAACCATTTCGGCAATCCTCCTTCCCACTGCCCCAAAACCTACCATACCAATTGTTTTCCCGGCTAATTCACTGCCTTTAAACTGCAAATAAGACGTATGTTCGCCTGCTTCCCAGTTTTCGCCAGTTAGCCATTGCCAACTTGGTATGGTATTGCGCATCAAGTTAATCACGTTAGCAATAAATAACTCTGCAACCGCCTGTGCATTTCTTGCTGGGGTATGAAAAACGGGTATGCCGTATCGTTTGGCGGCCTCTAAATCAACGTTTGAAGGTGTGCCCCTACAAACGCCAATAAACTTTAAATGAGGAAAATGATCAATAACTTTTCCCGACACTTCATCATGCTCGGTAATTAAGGCATCTGCTTTTGTCTCCCTTAAAAGGTCAATTAACTCTTGTTCATTAAATGCCCTTTCATTTCCTTTCCATTCTTTATAAACCACTTCACCAAAAGTTTTTTGTAATTCCTGCTGTCCCTGCACATGATATGGCGCTGTAATTAATATCCTCATTCTATTATGGCGTTTTTATATTAAAAATCTATTTATGGCTCATTAAATTTATCAGAAATAAACAATGAATTTTATTTCATTATGTTATATATTATTTCTTAATGTTGTAAATTTAATTAAATTATATTTAAAAATATTAAAATTACTTTAATTTAATACAAAATAATATCAAGAAAACTGCTTATTTAACTACCCATACTTTTAATTTTAATGGCTTAACTATACCCTCAGTACAAAAACTCAACTATTTTAATTTCCTTACACTTAAATAAGTAGAATTCATTTTAAAAAATTAACTTTGATTTTAAACGCATGCTTAGCTTAAGGGATACATGAAGAACATAACCGACAGACATCAGTTTATCTTAAAAAAACTAAAACAAGAAGGAAAAATCAACATCCTTGAACTCATAGAAGAAATGCAGGTTTCTGGTGTAACGATCAGAAAAGACTTGAAAATCCTAGAAGATAAAAATCTTTTGTTCCGTACTCGTGGGGGCGGTTCTATCAACAATCCTTATGCTATCGATAGACCAATTAACGAAAAGGAATTTATCAATTCTGATGAAAAAATGAGAATTGCAAAAGCAGCCTTGGCATTGGTGGGAAACACAGATTCTATCATGATTGGCTCAGGCACCACTGCCTACGAATTTGCAAAAGCTTTACACACTACCAAAAACTTAACCGTAATTACACCAGCCGTAAAAGTTGGGTTAGAACTAAGTGACCGCCCCAATATGGACGTGTTGTTGCTTGGAGGAATGATCAGAAAGAACTCATCATCTGTTGCAGGATCGCACGCCTTAAGAATTTTAGAGGAAATATCTTGCGATATCTTATTCATTGGTGTAGATGGAATAGATTTAGATTTCGGCGTATCTATATCTAACCTAGCAGAAGCATCCCTTAACCAAAAAATGATTGAAACTGCCCAAACCGTTGTTTTATTAGCAGATAGCACTAAATTCGACAGACGAGGCTTGGGCAGGATTTGCGGACTGGATCAAGTTCACTACATCATTACCGACGATAAGGTTGCCGAAGCAACTGTTAGGGCAATGAAAGAACGAGGGATCAAAGTAATCTCAGCCTAAAAACTAGGCTGAAACTTCTATTACTGCCGAAACAAAATAATGGTCGCTCGGATAAAACCCATTATCATTATCCCTTATAATATTAGATTCCAACACCTTAAACTTTCCTTTGGTAAAGATGAAATCTATTTTGGTGCGGATGTCTTTTTTCGGATCTTTCTCTCCTAAAAACTCATGTGTCGTTGCCGATTCAATGTTTGATGGAATAGCTTTAAAAGTATCAGACCAGCCTTTAGCTACCACCATGTCATAAACCTTATTTTTAGAGGAAACATTAAAATCTCCCGCAAAAATCTGATGCAAATCTGGCAAGTATTGCGCTGCATCGTTTAAAACAATCTCTACTTGTTTTTCCCTTGCAGGTTGACTTTTATGATCTAAATGCAGGTTTACCACCCTTAATTCTTGACCAGTTTTTTTATCTTTTAACCTTACCCAACTTGCATTTCTTGCCCTTGCTGTATCCCAAGACACACTTGCAGCAATCAGGGGAGTTTCAGAAAGCCAATATCCGCCTGCCGCAATAAGCTCATATCTTTTGAGTGAAAAGAAAATGGGGTTTTTGGCAATGCCGTGGTAACCCTCTTTAAATTTATCCATTTCTGGCCCTTCAAAACCAAAGGAGAAATAGTTAGGCAAGGCTTTTTTCAAATCATCATTTTGCACTCGTAAAACCTCTTGCATAGCGATAATATCTGGCTGTTGTTTTTTGATAACTTCTATACACAGCTTTTTACGCTTTTCCCAACCAACACCTGCTGTTTCATCTTCCGGTAAAGCTACCCTAATGTTACAGGTAAGTACTTTAGTTGTACTTTCTGCTCTTTCATTAAATTCGAATTCATTGGCCATTGCCACCTCAGGCAATAAGGGTAAAGCAGCCATTACGCCAGCGCCTTTTAAAAAAGTTCTACGAGAAAAACCTGATTTATTCATAACTATACTGTTTCTGTAATTTGTGTTGGATTTAAATAAGCACCTTTGGCTGTTAACTCTTCACGTAGTTTACCTACGTTTAATGCAGAGGGGTAAATATTTTCACGAACGGCCATCTTAGCTGCCCTACCTGCTGCTTCGCCCATGGCCATACATGGCGCCATTACCCTTATGGCCGACATGGCTTCATGTGTCGTGGAGATGCATCTTCCAGCAACAATCAAGTTTTCTATTTTTTCTGGAAGGAGCGAACGATAAGGAATATCATAACTATCTCCACACCATGTTAAGGTACAACCCCCACCTTCTGGATGATGAATATCAAGCGGATAACTCGCTACTGCGATTGAATCTTCAAATCTTTTACAGCCCAAAATATCATCAGCTGTTAAAACATACTTACCTACAATTCGCCTGGTTTCCCTAATTCCAATAAACGGGGCCATCTTTGTAAAATAAGCTTGTGCGAAACCTGGCACGTACTCAATTAAATAACGCTGAATATCTTCTATTTGCCTTCTTCCCTCTATCTCACCAAAGGTTAAACTTCCCGGATCTGTTCCGTTTACGCCATTAACCCTGGTCATGTTAATCCATACCTCTCCTTCACGTAAACCAGTAATGATAATTGTTCTTTCTACTGGTAATTCAAAGCCATCTTCTCGAGCTTTCTCCATCAAACTCCTCATTCCAACCACAATAAACTGGTTATTTTGTCCAAAATATTCTGCTGGAATAAAATCAGTTAAATAAGTACGTGGCTCTTCAGCTATGCTTGTACGTAATTTTTCAGTATCTACACCGCCCAAACAGAACATTAAGGTAGGTGGTTGTACACCCCCTTTATCATTTCCATATTCACACTCCACTCCTGCCCTAAAAGCTACGTCGCCATCTCCAGTACAATCAATTACCGTTTTTGCCAAAATCACTTCCCTACCCGATTTACTTTCTATAATTACGCCTTTAATTACATCACCCTCCATGACCACGCCTGCAAAAAACACATAAAGTAGTACATTTACCCCTGCTTCATTCAGCATCTCTAGTCCTACTGTTTTTACCGCCTCTTGTTCTACCAAGGTTAAGCTCATGTGCAAAGGACAAGGTCGATGTTCACTTGCCGCATTTCTTTCTTTTAACTTATCTATAAACTTCTGTGGCAAACCTTTAATGATCTGGTTTCCTTTTTGTCCTAAAAAACCAAGGATAGGCAAGCCTATGGTTAAATTTCCACCCACAAAACTCCTACTGTCAATTAAGGTTACATTTAGTCCATCTTCCGCTGCAGCTTGAGCGGCAATTAGTCCAGACGGACCGCCACCAACCACTAATACATCTACACTTGCTCTAATTGGAAGTTCTTTTGCGGGTTCTATTATTGTTTTCATTGTATTGTTTACTGGTTAATTGGTTAACTGTTTGATCCCGATAGCTATCGGGAGGTTAACTGGTTAATTGTTGAGTTGTTAAGGTGGTTAATCGTTTAATTGGTTAATTGGTTAATCGCTTAATTGGTTAATCGCTTAATTGGTTAATTGGTTAATTGGTTAATCGTTTAATTGGTTAATTGTTTTATCCCGATAGCTATCGGGAGGTTAATTGTTAAATTGCTGTATTTAACTTTGGTTTTTCGGGTTTAATCATTGTCCATAAAATAAGTACGCCAATAGGATGCAGGAATGCCATGACCAAAAATATTTTCTCGGCACCTACTGTACCCATCATCTCGCCCACGAAATAGTTGAAAATCACAGCACCCAAAGCACCACAGCCTCCTGCAATACCTAAAACACTGGCTACATTTTTACTTGGGAAAGATTCTGCAACCACTACACTAATGGTAAATAACCAACTTAAACAAGCTATTGCTACTACACTAAAAATAAGGATGGTTGAAAATGCAGAAGGCAAGTAAGGTGTTAACACACAAAGTGGAGAAAGACACGCTACACAGCTGAGCATGATTTTACGGGCATTTAAAGGCTTGCGACCTTTACGCACCAAATAATCAGACCAAGCAGCGGTGCCAATGGCGCCTATATCGGCTACTAAAAACGGTATCCATCCATATTGACCCACCTCTATTTTCGACAGTCCAGACGATTCACGCAAGTAACCTGGAAGCCACATTAAACAGAAATACCAAACTGGATCGGTTACAAACCTGATCAGCAAAATGCCCCATAAACTTTTGGTGGCCCATAATTGCCCCCATTTAAACCCTTCCTTTTCTACTGCGGTATCATTTCCAGTTGCCTCCTGAAGTATGTGTGCGGGCGGATCGCGGTAAACCAAGATCCATAACAAGGCAATTACCAATCCCATTGTACCAGCAACAATAAATACCATTTGCCAACCGAAGTTGATTTCGAGGAAGGTAACCAAGGGAACCGATATAATGGCACCAATAGAACTCCCAGCAACACATAAGCTATTTGCAGTTGCCCTTAACTTACCTGGAAACCAAACCGTAACCACCCTTAGCTGCGCCGGAAAATTGGTAGGCTCGGCTAAACCAAGCATCCCCCTAAAAAAGGAGAATTGCCCAACTGTACGAGCAAAACCACCGCCCAAACTAGCCAGCGACCAGCCTATTACGCCAAAGAACATTACCTTTTTTGCCCCATATTTATCTACCAACCAACCCGAAACTGGGTACATGATGGCATAACAAAAGGTAAAGATGTTAATGATATAGGCATAACCCCTGTCGTCTATTTTGTAAACGTCTTTTAAGGTCGGTTTTAAGATCGAAACAATCTGCCTATCAAAATAATTGAACACAATGGCAATAAATATAACGGCTATGATTAACCAACGACGGTTTTCGGGCTTAAAGGATGAAGACATTTAATTTTATAAGTGGTTATATCAAAATTAACAAATTTTAAGCTATTTGAAAGGAAATGAAATAAAAGGAAAAATAATTATTCCTTTTATTTCAAGACTCTTAATAATTAGGGTTTTGGACAAGTTTTTTATTCGTCAACACCTCAATTGCCGGGAATGGCCACAAGTAATCACGCTCTTTATTAAATAGCTTCACCTCGATCACACGCATATCGGTACGATTGGTAACATTGGTATAACTTGGTGTTCCATTTGCATCTACTACTGGTGCATTAGCCAATAAACCTTTCGGAATTCTACCGTAAGCATTTCCAACCATCACTTGCTCGGCAATTTTCCATCTGCGGATATCTGCCAAACGTAAACCTTCCATTGCAAATTCATACTTGCGTTCTTTACGGACAATAGAACGCAACTCAGCTTGACTTTTACCCGTTGTAATGGCAGGCATGTTAACCGTTGCCCTTCTGCGTACTAAATTAATGGCATCGTAAACTGATTGATCAATTTGATTGGCTTCTATTTTTGCCTCGGCATAAGTTAAAAGTACTTCTGCATAACGAATAAGAATGATATTCATTTCTGAGTTTTGCACATCTGCCTTATCTGTCTCATCACAATACTTACGGAAAACATAACCTGTAAATGATGCAAAAGCATGTGTTGCTTCAGTATTGGCAATACGAACTGCCGGGGTAACATTGTAATTCCAAATGAGCAAACTGTCTTTATGTGTTTCAAACTGGTAACCAAATAACCTATCACCCGGAACGCCGCAGGTAAATGACAGGCGAGGATCTCGGTTTAAAAATGGCTTTAGCGGGTTAAACAAAGGAGATTTATCTATAGATAACCCGTCTGTACACTCATAAGAGTCTATAAAGCTTTGAAAAGGTACTTTATCGCAAACACCACCCGGAAGCCTTGGCAGCAAATAACGAGGTGTAGTATGTGTATTTACATTTTTCGCATACTGAAGCGAAAGAATAATTTCCTTAGATGATTCACCTGCATATTTAAACAAGTCAGCATAATTGGTGTGCAATGCATATTTGTTTAAATCCATTACTGCTTTGGCAGCCTGTGCGGCAACGTCCCATTTTTCATTGTACAATGCAGTTCTTGCCTTAATGGCTAGCGCCGCCCCCTTGGTTGCACGACCATCGTTAATGATGGCCTGATTAAGGGGCAAATCTTTAGCCGCCGCATCCATTTCAGCAATGATGAAATCGGCAATTTCTGCCTTAGTGCTTTTAGGCACCTGCGAATCATTAATGGTTAACGTTGTAGTTACCAACGGCACTCCACCGAAAAGGGTAAGCAAATAACTATAATTTAAGGCCCTAATAAATCGTGCCTCTGCAATAGATTGATTATAAACCGTTGCAGAAACCTTATCCTTTAATTTGCTAATGTTATCCAAAAGGAAATTACATCGAGCTATGCCTTTATAGGTTTCCCTAAATTTTACAAGCACCACTCCGTTATTGGCATCAATGGTTCCTTTTCCAATATCTTGGAGCGCTCCATTGGTACGATCCCAACAGATATCTGTAGTTGCATCAATAAACACATGCCATGGCACACGGAGGTTTCCAAGCCCATAATTCTGCTCCTGGTAATTTAATTGGGAATAACACCCCAACAGACCAATCTGCAATTCATCCTGGTTTGAATAAAAAGTTGCTGATGAAGGGTTTGAGGGTATTTTTTCGAGGTATTCTCCCTTGCAACCAGCTATAAGGGCGATGAATACACACCCAATAAAAGCTGCAATTATTTTTTTATTTATCATGATCTTAAAAATTAACGTCTAAACCAAAATTGTACACTTTAACCTGTGGGTAAGTATTTCCAGTTCCAACTGGCGCCTCCACATCATATCCATTCCAGAACTTATCGAAAGTAAAGAGGTTACTTGCATTGGCAAATACCCTTAGGCTCTTAAGCCCTAGCTTTTTAGTTAAGTCGGTAGAGAATTTATAGCCAAGCTGAATGTTTTTTAACCTAAGGTATGAAGCATCTTTTACCCAAAAACTTGATGTCTTTTCGTTGTTAGATTCTCCAAAGGCTAAACGAGGGAAGGCTGCACCAGTGTTTTGGGGAGTCCAATTATCCTTATGCATTTCCTGAACCGTACCACCATTAAAAAATGGCATTACCGATTGTTCATAAAGGTATCCATTGGCTTTACCCACACCTTGAAAAAACAACCCAAGGTCTAAGTTTTTATAGCCCAGGTTTATATTTGCACTATAGGTATATTTGGGTATGGTACTGCCAATAATCACGTTATCTAGGTCAGTAATCTTATTATCCCCATTTTGGTCCTTGTATTTGATATCGCCTGCTTTAACAGCACCAAATTGTACTGGGCTTGCAGCAACTTCAGCATCCGACTGAAAAAAGCCGAGTGCCTCGAACCCATATAACGAGTTCATTGCATACCCTTCGTTACTTACGGTAATTCCTGTACGGTTAACTCCTTTCAGGTCAATTACCTTGTTATTCACATCAGAAAGGGTTATGCCAATAGCATACCTAAATGCCTTAGCATTATTTGCATAGTTTAAACCCAAATCCCATCCTTTATTTTCCACTACACCTGCATTTTGAAATGGCGGTGCTTGTCCGGTAATAATGGGCACATCAAGTTTCAGCAAAATATCTGTGGTGGTGCGCTTATAATAATCAAAATTTAAGCTTAGGTTTTTAACAATGGTTGCATCAAAACCTATATCTGTCATTTCGGTACTCTCCCAAGTAATATTGTTGTTTGCAGCATCATTAAGTGCGCCTACGGTAAATATTTGGTTGCCAATAGAATAAGCGCCAAGTTGGATTAAGGAAATAGCTGGATATGTCCCAATGTTTTGATTGCCTAGTTTACCCCATGATGCACGAATCTTCAATTCAGGAATAACCCTGGTTAAAGGCTGAAAAAATTCCTCTTGTGAAATTCTCCATCCGGCAGATACAGAAGGGAAAAAACCATACCTTTTACCTTGCGCAAATCTAGATGAACCATCATACCTACCATTAACCTCGAGAAGGTAACGCTCTTTATAATTATAATTGAACCTTCCAAAAACAGATTGTAATGCCCATTCAGACTTAGAGCCATTATTTAACTGCGTAGCAGAGGACCCTGTTCCCAGCACTGGGTAATCAGGAAATATAAAAGTGGTTCTTGAAGCTGTAAGATTATTATTTGTATAATCTTCTCTAGAAGCTCCAGCTAATAATTTAAAATTATGATTACTAATTGCTTTTGTTGCGGTAAGCGTTCCACGAAAATTATTATATAAACTTCTGCTGTTTGTTACATCAAGCGTTGCCAATGATGGCGAGGTAAAGGCTACAGTACCATCTGCCTTATAAGTTTTAATGGCCGTTACAAACGTATCGTCATCAATCTGGTCGTATCGTGGCGCAACGGTAAGGTCTGCCTGGAGCCAACTTAGCGGCTTGTAGCTTAAGGTAGCATTAAGCAAAAGGCCTGGATTGTTTGTCTTTGCCAAGCCTCCTTCTGGGCGACTATAGGCGATAGGGTTATTTCCATTTGAACCCTCGCCATAATTGCCATTTGAAAACACCCCTGCAAAAATAGGTGCAATTCTGTTCATCTGGTTAAAAACCGAACTGCTTCCACGTCCAGGTTCTTTTGTAATCCTGTTATTAAGTTGCACATCAAGACTCATACTCAATTTATCGGAGAATCTGATATCAGCATTATTGCGGAAAGTAAATCTTCTGAAATTAGAAACCTCTAATAAACCAGCCTGATCAAAATAGCCGAATGAGGCTAAAAACCTAACTTTTTCACCACCACCGTTAACAGTTACAAAGTGGTTCTGCATAACGCCCGAACCCGTTAGTATTTCTTTTTGCCAATCGGTATTTGGATAAAGGTCTGGATTTGTTCCATTCTGGGTGTTTGATATCACGGCATCACTAAACAATGGCGCACGACCAGTATTGGTGTAAGCTAGGTTGGTCATGATCATGTGATCAGCTGCATTTACTAAATCAGGTTGGTTGGTTAAGCGCTGAACCCCTACGTACGAATTATAATTTACCCCTAACTGGTTTGATTTAGCTCTTTTAGTGGTCACCAAGATCACCCCATTTGCGGCTCTAGACCCATAAATAGAAGCAGAGGCAGCATCTTTTAAAATAGATACTGATTCTATGATACTTGGATCGATATTATTTAATGAGCCCTCTACATTATCTATCAATACCAGGGGATTTGCATCATTTAAGGTTCCAATACCCCTAATTCGGATTGTTCCGGCATCACCGCCTGGCCTTCCAGAGTTTTGTGTAACCGTAACCCCTGGCGCCAAACCCTGCAAAGCTGCAGAAGTTTGCCCAATTGGACGCATGGTTAGGTCCTTTGAAGAAACCACAGAAACAGCACCTGTTAAATTTACTTTCTTCTGGGTTCCATAGCCCACCACAATCACTTCATTTAATTTCTGATTATCTGGCTCTAAAGAAACATTCAAAATGGTTTTGCCGTCTGTTTCAACTTCCAATGGCTTGTAACCTATAAAAGTAAAGGTCAATGTTTCTTTTGTGACTGAAACCTGGATGGAAAATTTTCCGTCTCCATTGGTAACAGTAGTTATGTTTCCTGATTTGGATTTAACGCCAACTCCAGGCAGCACTTCTCCTTTTTCATCTTTAACAACACCAGTAACCGTAGTGGTTTGCGCAAAGCTGAAGTTGCAAATGAGCATCAGGCCGAAAAGATAATGCCATTTGCCCCTAAAAAATCTTGGTAAAATAAGTTTCATAATTGGTGGTTTGATATTTTGATTTATTGGTTTAGTAATTCAAATTCGCATAATAACGGTGTAAATGGAGGCATATCGGTATTATCGCCCCTGGCTCCATAAGCCAATTTAGAAGGGATGATTACTTTTGTCTTTGCCCCTTTCTGGAGCAAGGTTATCGCCTCCTCAAATCCTGCAAAATGCCCTTGCCCAGGTGTCATTTTGCGAGCTTGGTAAATTTTATAGGGCCTATAAATTCCTCCAGCCTGTGCAGTTTTCAATACGTTGGTTTCATACACCTTCCCATCTAAGGAAGAAATAACGTAACTCACATAAAGCGCCTTGCCCGTATTATTGGTTGTCTTTAAATCGGCCGGATACCATAGGCCCGATGCCGTTGTTTTGTAGTTCAGTTTTTTAACTGCTAAAAAATGCTTGATTTTATTATCTTCTATTGCTTGTTGCCTCAATAGCTCTGCCCGTTTGTAAGCCTCTACCCTTGGCAAAAATGTAGTATCGTTTTTTCCTTCCTGGTTAAACACCCTATTTATCTTAAGGGTATAAACCATGTATTTAGAAGTATCTTTTGCTAGCTGCACCGAATGGTTAAAGCGTTTAATCGAATCCATGCTTACTTTTACGATGGCACTGTCGCCTTCGCTCAGGTATTGAAAGGCATCTTGTAAATCGCCTTCAAATTGTGGCCTTGTAGCATACACCTCTATTGGCCTTGGGTCAAAAGTTGCTGTAGATGAAAGTACCGTGCCGCTTTCGGTAGCCTCTGTATAACTTAAAAACACTACTGCCAATTTGCCTATTGCAGGTGAATTTTGATTGTGCACTATTTTATACTGCAAAGCACCCTTGCCTTTTTTGTACTCAGAACAAGCACCTAGCAAAAGTGTAATTGGCAATAAGAAGGAGATGAGTATTTTTTTCATATCAAAACATAGGGACTGCATCTTTTAAGACACAGCCCCTATTTTAATTAGTTATACATGTTTACGGTGAACTTACTATCAGCATCTAGCTCCTCGCCATTTGCACCAGGCAAAGGCTGTATGGTTCTAATTTCTATTGTACTTGCTGTTTTGTTAAACTTCAAGATTCTCATGTAACCATTTCCACCATTTGGCCTGCCCTGATAATCAGATACAAAAGCCTTAACCACGTGACCGTTCTGGTTTTCTACCCTGTAACCCTCTCCGGTTACGTGACCGCCCAACATCATGAATACGTTGGTGTTTGGCTTAGCAATTAAGTCGTAGATTTTCTGACCTTGTTTAGTAAAGGTACCAGGCAAATTATCTGGTCCAGCTCCTACTAAATCCCTATGTTGGTTATCATGCAGTGTTACGCCAGTTTTATGTGGGTTTAATACACTGTGACTCACAATGATTACTTTATGATCGGTGTTAGCCTGAATAACGGTATTAGCCCAAGCAGTTACACTCGCTTCAATAGTAGGGCTATATACAGGTACAGCCGGACAACCTGGATAATCACTTTGTGTTTGGTTACCTTCTTGATTGTACTCTATATACATGATCAGGTATTTCTGACCAAAGACAGTAATCCTATCATAATGGTTATCGTTATTGTTAGAACTTCCATAAGCATTTCCGTACCATGACTTAATGCCATAATAACGGTCTTTCCCAAAATAAGATCCGTAGCCATCGTTGGTAGCGCCAGAGCCTGCATCGCCATTGCAATACTGATCATGGTTACCCACAGCCAAACCATATGGAATATTTGCAGTTTCTAACCTTGTGATTTGTGTATTGGCCTTACTCCACTCATCCCTGTACCAAGTACCGTCGGTATTTTTTCGATCACCCCAATTGGTAATGTCTCCTAAATGCGCTACGTATTGAATATTTAAAGCAGTTTTATTATCCACAATCCAATCAATTTGATTAATAAACATTTGCATGGTACCATTATGGCCACTGCCTGCATCGGTATAGTACTGTGTATCTGGAATTACAGCCATGTAAAAGGTTTCATCTGCCGCAACTGCTTGTGTGCTGCTTACCGCAGCAACTTTAAACAAGCTTTCTTCTGCTGCCATCTCTGCAGTTTTTTCACAACCTAAAGAAAGGAACATAAGCAAGCTGAGCGATAGCCCCTTTGAAAAAGTGAGCTGTTTTTTTTGCCAATTAGGATATTGGCCAAATGGTTTAAAAGTTTTCATTTAAAATTGGTTTAATTTATCATTGGTTATTATGGTTCGGTCTTCCTTAAAATCCTTAAGCACAAGCTACAATGGCCTTGTTATTCATTAAGCCAATCCATAGCGCGCACAACAGTGTTTCATTTCACACAAATCTTTAAATGAGTTTCATTAGCTATCTATTCTGAAAGTAAAAGAAATAAATAATAACAATTAAACTACATATCAAAACTAAATATAATCTTTTGAAATACAAATTAAAATTAAAATTAATATGATTTAACCAACATATTAGGTAACAACCTTCATTTAAGACGTAAAACAGCCACAAACCTAAGTTATTAATTGAATTTCAATATAAACTCAATATTAAGTTTAAGTAACTAAATTAAAGTTTTTGAAAGTAAAGGAGATTTTAAGGCTTATTTCATTAAACCAAATGAGCTCTCCATACAGATTAATCCTCCTTGCTCTTGGCAAAAGCACGAGTCATTTTCCCTATTAGTATTTAAACTGTGGCATTGATCTTTAAGCCCTGTCTTTTCCCACCGGGATGCCCTTTGACATCAGCCCATCTTTTTTCTTTGTCCTTCACCTTCCATCTTCCATCTCACACTCTTCCATCTTTACTGACTTTCGGACTTTCCCGACTTCTCTGACTCCCACTTATACTTCTTTCATTTTTTTTCCCTAAATTCATTTTAAAATTCCAAGCAGCTTTAATATGAACAAACCTCTGCTCCCTCAAAACGAGGATGATGTTTATACTCATGACAACTACCATAAAATCATTGAGGAGAGCCCTGTGCCGATGTATATTTTCGATTTAAATACCTTAGCGTTTTTAGAGGTAAATAAAGCTGCGTTAACGCAATATGGATATGAGAAAGACGAATTCCTATCCCTACTTGCCACACAAATACGACCTAAGGAAGAGGTTAATTCCCTAAAAGTAGCCATTCAAGATTTCCATGCCACCTATTACGATTTTGGCAACTGGAAACACCTCAGAAAAAATGGCGAAACATTTTTTGTACATATTTTTGCACATGGTACGATTTACAAAGGAAGAAAGGCTCAATTTGTAATGGCCATTGATGTTGATCAGAAGGTGGAGGCACAGCAGGAGCTTTTAGAAAAGAATGCGGAAATAGAAGACATCCTAGAAAGTATTACCGATGGGTTTTATGCAATCAATGAAAAATGGGAGGTTACTTATATCAATAAGGAAGCAGAGCGGATATTTGATTGTAAAAGAGAAGACTTGCTTGGCAAAAACATCTGGGAATTTTTTCCCGCTGTTAAGGATACAGCAGTTCATGCCGAATTTGAGCGTGCCATGCAACAAAAGGTAAGCAGTCATTTCGATACACTTCTGGAATCACTGGGCGTTTGGGCATCTATCAGCATTTACCCTAAAAAAGATGGGCTATCGGTTTACTTTGTTGACATTACCGCTCAGCAAAAGCACACCCAGATGATTGAAAAGCAAAATGAGCAATTGAAAAAAATATCATGGCTGCAGTCTCATGAAGTACGGGCACCCTTATCTAATATTCTAGGTCTAGTTCAGCTACTCAATAAAGATGGACTACCTAATAACGAACAACTAGAAATCATCGAACTACTTAATGATGCTGCCACAAAACTTGATGGCATAGTTAAAAACATTAGCGACCAAGCAAACATTGAGGAGTAACCATTTAACGCTGATCAATTAGGTTTGTTTACCAGCACTTCCTTCTGTCTCTCCTTAGTTTTTTTTAAACGCTAAGTATCCGCAAAGAACGCTGAGTCAACTTTTCCTAACAGGGATACCTTTGGCACAGCTTCCTATAAACCCAGCGCACATTGAGTTTACACAGGGAACGCTGAGTCGGCTTTTCCCAAGGGAATGTGCCAAAGGCATCGCTATGGGACATTTGGGACAGCTTTATTCTTTAAGCTTTCAGCTTTTTACGCTTTCTTCTTTTGGACTTTCCATACTTCCCGACTTACCGACCCCCATCTTCCATCTTACATCCTCCATCTTACATTTTACATTTTACGTCTTTCCAACTTTACTGACTTCCGGACTTTACCGACTCCACAACTCCACAACTCACCAACTCCCAATTCTCACCTCCCCAACTCAATCACAAACCTTGTATCATTAACCGCTATGGTTTTTAAAGAGAAATCAAACCCATGGTTTAAGAGTATTTCGCGGACAAGCGTTAAGCCAATCCCTTGTCCATCTTTTTTGGTGCTAAAAAATGGACTGAATAATTGCTCAGCATTTTCTTCGGAGATACCTTTACCATTATCTGCTATGATGAGGATGCGTTTCATGGGGTCGAGGGTTATTTTAATGGTCCCTTTATGATCTATAGATTCAATAGCATTTTTAACAATGTTAATTAACGCCTGCTCCATTTGTTCAACATCCGCAGCAATAGCAAAACTAGTGGCAGGCAAACCAAGTTCAACAATTATGTTTTTCTCATTTGCAGGAAAATACATCAGCTCTGCTACAGATTTAAGCAATGTAGTTAAATCAATCTTTTTAAGGTTAGCTTGCGGCAACTTAACCAGATCGGCAAAGTTGCGCATGAATACATTTAGGTTTTGGTTTCTATCTACCGCTACCACCATGGCATTTTTAAGCATCGCATCTGCTTCGTTTATCCATAGGGATTGATGAGACAAGGCAGAATTAATGATAGAGTTTACAGGCCCAACTGTATTGTTAACCTCATGCGCCATCATCCTGATTACCTTGCTGTAAACATTTTTTTCAGCTTCAAAAATTTCGGCGGTTACTTCTTCTATCATGATAAAAATTCGCTCGAAACCACTATCCATAAACTTAGATTTCTGAATTTTAAAGGTTTGCAGCCCATTAGCCCTTAACATTTTAGCGCTACCCGTTTTCATTTCGTAAATATGATTACCTAACAAATCCGGAATAGACCCTAATATTTCCTTTGCCTTTGGATTGATCTGTTTAATCTGTTGATCGTAGTCTAACACAATAATCCCCGTTGGAGAAGTCTGTATCAGTTTTTCCAGAAAAAAATGTTGCTCTTGTTGTCGGGTTCTTTCGGTCCTTAACTCATCAATCATTTTATTATAAACATCAATGAGTTCATCAACCTCTTTTTTTCCTGTGGCTAAAAACTTCACATTAAAATCTTTATCCTTTATGGCTGCAATGCCTTGTGTTAAATAAGTTAATGGGGCAATTAGCTGTTTGTATAGATTGAGGGATATCAATATGGAGATAATGATAAACACCTCCACCAGCATGAACAACAACTTATTATGCTCAAAGATGAAGTAACTCATCACCAAGCAAACCAAGTGAAGAATAACCAAAAAGAGAATGTATTTACTCTTCAGTTTCATTGAAAGGAATTTGATATTTCTCTAAACGGCGATAAAGTGCATTCCGGGTAATGCCCAAAGAAGCTGCTGCCTTGGTAATTCTATTTTTATGAAAGTTCATGGCTTGCTTAACCATTTCGGCTTCCATCTGGTCTAAGGTCATGGTGCCAACGCCAGGTAATTTAACCTTGTCATTTTTTAAGGGCGATAAGTTTAATTGCGATTGAAAATCATCAATACTTAATTCGTCATTTGAACTGATCAGCACTGTACGTTCTACCAAATTTTTCAATTGCCTAATGTTTCCCGGTAAAGGCAAAGCTTGTAACCAACGCATGGCTGATGCGGAAACGGACAAGGCTGGTCGGTTATAAATTTCTTTCATGTTACCTATAAAGAAATTAACCAGTAAGGGAATATCAGCTGCTCGCTCTCTTAATGCAGGCAAGTGAATGCTGATCAGGTTTATTCGATACAGTAAATCTTCCCTAAAGGTACCTAGGCCTACCATTTCGTTCAGGTTTTTATTGGTGGCGCACACTACCCTGGTATCTACGGTTTTTGTCCTGCTGCTTCCCAGTACTTCGTAAGTTCTATCTTGCAATACCCTTAACAGTTTAACCTGACTTGAAGCTTCTAAATCACCTATCTCGTCTAAAAAGATAGTGCCCTTGTTTGCCATTTCAAAACGACCCACCCTATCGAAACGGGCATCGGTAAAAGCGCCACGTACATGGCCAAACATTTCACTTTCAAATAAGGAAGAAGAAATACCTCCCAAATTTACCTTCACAAAAGGCTTAGCAGAGCGATTGCTATTTTCATGAATGGCTTCGGCGATGAGCTCTTTCCCTGTACCACTTTCGCCGGTAATCAATACCGAGGCACCAGTAGCCGCTACCCTACCCATAGTTTCTAAAATGGCCAGTAAGTTTGGGTCCTGACCAATAATTTGTTTGAAGTTGTATTTTTTATCGAGTTCTTTTCTATTTCTTGATAAAGGCTTTTCGGCATCTAATTGCAATAAGGTATTTACCGATTGTAGCAGGTGTGTATTATCCCAAGGTTTGTTTACAAAATCATTGGCACCCAATTTCATTCCTTGTACCGCTAATGCAATGCTTGCCCAGCCTGTAATTAAAATAACAGGGAGCGTGGCATTAAAGGTTCTTATTCTTTTAAGTAGTTCCATTCCTTCAATACCGGAAGTATCAATAGAAAAGTTGAGGTCTAAAATAACAAGCTGAGGCTTTTGAGTTTTTACAAGCTCAAAAGCCTCAGTGGCGTCACTAGCCGTAAGCACTTCATTACCTGCTCCTTTTAAAAGCAAAGAAAGTGAAGTTCTTACCGCAATATCATCATCAATGATCAGTATCATATAACAAAGTTAAGATATAATTATTCTTCATGTAATGCAACTGCAGGATGTATACCCGAAGCTTGTTTACCCGGATATAACGAACAGGCAAAAACCAATAGGTAAATGAACAATACAGAAAGCAGCATGGCGATGATGTAAACACTTGCCGGAATATTAAACACGTTTAACAATGGAAACTGTATGGCAAAAAAGCTACCTACAATTAAAGACATGGTGGCTAAAATCATTGCTTCCATTACCAATTGATAAGACACCGCACTACCACTGGCACCAATTGCCCTGCGTAAACCAATTTCTCCTTTTCGTTTATTGATGTTATACCATAATACACCAAATAAACCCAAGGCCACATTAATGATTAAAAAACTGGCAATAATGATAAAAATAACCATTGGCATAATGGTGACTTCATTTTTAGCATCACGCATTTCATCCATGTGCCTAATCTCTACAGCGTTTCTCATCGTATTTGCCATGAACTTGTACAGCTCACTTTCAAAAGTGGCATCTGCCCCATCACGTACCTTGATTAAAATATCTGAAGTGTTTTTTAAATAACCTGTATCTAAACGACTAAACATGGCATTACCAGCAGGCCAGAAATCGCCATTGGCTTTGATGTCTTGTACCACGCCTACAACTTTCATTTTTTCCTTGTCATCATAATTGCCTATCAATTTGCCTATAGCCGTTTCTTTGCCAAACATCTGCTTTTTAAGCGTTTCGTTAATAATAATGTGTTTGTTTTTTGTAACCACATCTTCGGGCAAAAACCATCTACCTTCTATTACGGAAACATTCCATACCTTTTTGTAATCAGCACCAACCACATAATTGTTTACGCGATCAAATTTTTTACCCTGATGGTTTACTCCTGTACTCATGGTACTATTAGAGTAAGGATAATTTGCACCTGTATAAGTTACCTCTTCTATTTGAGGCATGGCTTTTAAGGATTTATACAAGTTATCGTAAAACAGCTGTAAAGAATCGTTGTTTTTGGTTAACAGGCCATTATCGTAATTAATAGACCATACTTTTTTATATTCGAAACCCAAAGGTTTACTGTAATTCTGATAGTAAAAAGTAAGGAAGGAAAAAACCGCGAATATCACCAGAAAAGAAACCAGGATTTCGGAAAGGAACAGAAAGTTTTGCTTTCTCTTGTTCCATATTAATTTAAATAAGTGTTTAAACATAATTTTATCTTTTTAGCTGGGTTTATTGTGCTTTAAGTGCCTTTACTATATTTAACTTAGACATTCTCCAGGCTGGATAAACACCAGAAATTAAACCGAAACAGATACAAGCCACCAAGCTGTAAAACAAGACCATAAAATTCATCGATAAACGCATGTTTGAAATCAAGTTTGCATCATTAATGAGGTAAATGGCCAATATGGAGAAGAGCAGACCAATACATCCCCCTAAAAAAGTAAGGATCAAATTTTCTACCATGAATTGGTAAACCAAAGTTTTAGACGAAGCACCAAAGGCTTTACGCACACCAATTTCAGAGGAACGCTCTAAAATTCTGGTGATGTTGATGTTCACCAAGTTGATGGTGGGTAACAATAAAAACAAAAGCACAAATACGCTCAAGATAGATACAACCACGGTTAAACCATTGTTAGTTCCATCGCCAGCAATCCTTCTGGTCATACCGGCAAAAAATGAATCAGCACTGCTATAAACCCTATCAAATTCTTTTGGTATGGGAACTCTTTTCATCATCTGGTTAAATTCCTTTTGCATCTTAGGCACATCAGCCTTGTTTTTTGCCAAAAGAACTGCATTGTAACCACCCATCAATTCTGGTCTTTTATAGTTGTCTTTAGATACCGTATAAGGCAAATACATGTCGCCTGCAAAGTTGTAAAGTGTTTCAGATACGTTTCCTACCACGCCAATTACCCTGTAATTAACATTATCTGCAGAGATGTATTTACCCACTACGGTTTTGGCATCGCCAAAATAAGCTGTTTTTGTTTCTTCAGAAATTACCGCCACCTTTTCGGCATTGTTTATTTCTTGTTGCCCAAAAGGTTTTCCTTCTAGAAATTTGTATTCGAGCACATTCCAATAATCGGCATTGGTATATTTATACTTAATCACAATCTTTTTATTGTTCACATAAGCATTAGATGCCTTTGCATTAGTAGAAATAGCCATCTTCTCTACCGTTTTTAAGGTGGATACATAATGGTCGAAAAAATAATAAGATACATCACTTCTGTTTAGCCAACCTTCCTTGGTGTTTTTAAACTCCATCGTGGCAACATACAAGGAACGTTCTCTTTTGTAATCTGGGTAATCTGGACTGATCACTTTATCCATGAAAGCTGTAGCCACCATTAAAATGGTAAGGGTAAAGCTTATTCCGAACAAGCTAATGAAAGTGAAGAATTTTCTTCGCTTTAATACCGCAATTGCAATTTTAAAATAGTTTTTTAACATGGCTTTACTTTATTGAACTTGTGAACCATCAAACAGGCGTACCAATCTGTGGGTACGATGCGCCATACTTTCATCGTGGGTAACCATCACGATGGTGGTACCTTCGTTTTTATTTAGGTTGATTAAGATATCCATGATCTCATTTCCCATGGCGCTATCTAAGTTTCCCGTAGGCTCATCTGCCAAAATAATCTGTGGGTTACCCACTATTGCCCTCGCAATGGCCACACGTTGGCGCTGACCGCCAGATAACTGCGTAGGAAAATGTTTTAAGCGATTACTTAAGCCTACCTTCTCCAATGCAGCCGTAGCCAACATTTTGCGCTCTTTGGCCGATGAGTTACGATACAACAAGGGCAATTCTACATTGTCTAATACGCGTAAATCGTTAATCAAGTGATAGCTCTGAAAGATAAAACCAAGTTTTTGGTTCCTGAACTTGGCCAATTGCTGATCGGAGAAACGGCTAAGGTCTTGATCATCTATCTTGATGTTTCCCTTAGACGGCTCGTCTAACAAACCAATGATATTAAGCAAGGTGCTTTTTCCGCAGCCAGACGGGCCCATGATAGAAAGAAACTCGCCCTTGGCAATAGAAAGATTAACCCCATTAATGGCTAGGGTTTCAACCGTATCGGTTCTGTAAACTTTTTCAATACTTTGTAATTGTATCATATCGTATAATTAATAATTAGGATTGGTTAATAGGTTATTTTTTTGTTTTTTTCGAAGTCGTACAGAGAAAGGTAGCGGAGCTGGTAATAGGCTGCCCAAAAATCACGCAGTGAGGAGATATAATCTCTTTTAGCCCTGTCATTTTCTTGGAAGGCGATACTGAGATCGGTAATGCTCAAGTTTCCCAAAACATATCGCTCACCTGCTATCTTATACTTTTCGGCTGCAATTTTCTCTGCCTGATCGGTTAAACCAATTTGCTCTTTCATCATGTTAAAGAGGGTTACCTGTGTTATAATTTGCTGCTTAAAGGTTTGTTTATCTTGCTCTACCGAGTAGGTAATGAATTGTTCATTGGCCTCTGCGGTTTTGGTTCTTGATTTAGACCTGCCCCAATCCATTATAGGAATAGAAAGTTGCAACTCTACCGATTGTTGATTTTTTGGCGAGCGATAAATATCAAAAGCACTTGTACCTGCATTTGAAAAACCTAGGTTAGCCCTCAAAGTGGCGGTTAAGCCATTCTCTCCCTTTGCCCTGGCCACCTCTCTTTTTGCTTCGGCCAGACGCCTGATGAAAGCAATAGCATCTGACCGGTTTTCAAAAGCTTCTGCCAATACTTTGTCTGCAGCAACCGACATTTGCGCTACAATTGCAGGTACATCTAGTTTAATTCTGTCGTCGCCTTCAATGCCTGCATAACTGCGCAGGTTTAACGTAGCAATTTCTACATCTCTTTTTGCCGTGCCTACTGCTTTTTGCGAGTTCAGCACTTCTAGCTGCAACTGCAGAATTTCATTCTTAGAGATTTTACCGAGTTCAAATTTTGTATCTGCTATCGTTAAAATGCGCTTGGTATTGGCATTATTGATTTCGGCAATATCTAGGTTCACTTGTGCCAACAAGAGATCGAAGAAGTATTCCGTAACCGTGATGGCGATCTTTTCTTGGGTTTCTATAAAAACCTGCTTGCTTTCGTTAAACTTTAAGGGCTCTATTTTTTTGTCCCACTTTAAACTATTAAATTTTAGCAAAGGCTGAGTATAACCAATCCCATATGGAATACCGTTATAAAGCACGCTTTTCCTATCAAAATCATCAAAACGTTGTAACTGTGTGGTACCGTAAACTGTTCCGCCAGTTGCGGCAATACTTTGAGTAAAATTTAAGGTTAACGAAGAGTTATCATAGTGAATAGGCTGGAAAAGTATGGTACCATTAGGTTGTTGTACTTGCGTGTATGTTTTGGTATAGCCTGGTAAAATTCCTTCCAAAGCCAATTGAGGTTGATAATTAGATTTAAAAGTTCTCCATTCCCAGTATTTTGTTTCCTTAACCGTAATAGCCTGTTTAGCCGAAATGGAATTAGATTTCGCCATTTCTACTACTTGTGGTAAGGTTAACCTAATGGTGTCTGCGCTAGCAAATGCACCAAAGGTTGCCAATAACAAGAGCTTAGTGAATAATATTTTTGGCAGCATCATCTTAGTTATTTATGGTTATTGTTTGCATGTTCTTATACTCGGCCATATCTGAGGTTATCACTTCTTCGCCCAGTTTTAACCCACTCCTAATCTCTATGAAATCGAAATTGCTTAAGCCTGTTTTAATTGTTCTGCGTTCTGCTTTTCCATTTTTTAAGACGAAAACTTCTTGAAGATTGGAACCATTAAATGCTGGTCCGTTGGCTACCCTTAACACCCCGTTTCTTGTGTCAGTCACCAAAAAAACATCTACCTTTTGGTTTGGTCTAAGCTCTTTACTGTCTTTTTGGTTCAATTGAATGTCAAATGAGACAATGCTATTGCTTACCGCTGGAGAAATGTTAACAATGCTACCCCGCAATTGGGTATCGCCTACGCGGATGATAGCCGCCATATTGTTATGAATTTTGTCGAGTAAGTTATCAGACATGCTACCTGCTACCTTAAATCCACTTAAATCTGCTATGCGAACCAAAGCATCTCCTTCGTGTACACTTGAGCCTATGTTTTTGTTAACCCAGGTTACCACACCAGACCGGGTGGCAGTTACATTCGCCAAATCTAACTTCCGCTTTAAGGCATCAAGGTCGTTGCGTTGTATAGCCAATGCGATCTCCGCTTCCCTGATCTCGATCTTCATGGTTTGTTGTTTGCTTTTGATCTCGTTCTCTAACTGTAGTTTCTCTAGTTCCGCTACTTTTAAGTCGAGTTCGGCACGTTCTACATCTTCCTTTGTTCCGCCACCAGCTTTTAACAATCTCTTGGCAGATGAAACCGCATCCTTAAAATTGCTGATGCGCAATTGTTTAATACTATTGTTAGATTTGATATCAAAAAAACTCTTTTCGAGGTCGAGTTTCAGTTTACGGATTTCATTCTCCTTTGATTCCATTTGAAACTGGAGCTTTCCGTATTCTGTTTCACTTAAAGATTTATCGAGCGTTAAGATAGACTGACCTTTTGTTACTTTTTTGCCTGCATCTAACAAAACCTCTTTTATAGAGGCACTAATTGGGCTAGTTAAAACCTCTTCAAATTCAGGTAACACTTCACCTGTGGCATTAATTGTATTTTCAATTATTCCGGTTTCAACCTTGGCTGTTGTAACGTCGGCAGTAGTTAGTGATGCTTTAAAATAATTCCTGATTAACCAAATACTACTGGCTAGTATAACCAGTATCATGAAAATCAGGAGATAAGTTTTCTTCTTCTTTTTTGCAGCAACTTCATCTGCTATGAGCTTGTCCATTTAAATATATTTACATCAGCTTTTACAAGAGCGATGCCAACATTTAATTACTAAAAATCAGACAGTTACATAAAAGTTAAAACATAAAAATGCCCGATATCGAACATCTTGTTTTATATCGGGCAAAATTGGTATGAATATTTTTTAGGGAATTCTTTGTTCCTTGGTCTTTGCTCCTTGTTCCTTGCTCTTTGCTCCCTCTCCACTACTTCACCACCAAAGCATCCCCATCAAACAAAATCCCTTCCCATCCATTGGCCATGAACTGCCTAATATTTTGATGATCGGCACCCTCTGGACTGGCCAGTACAGCTTGATAATGTTCTGCAAATAAAAAAAGCGTATCTGTTTCGCTTAACTCATGCAGTTGCGCAAAAGCAAACACCTTTGCACTACCTTGATTCTGTGTTGCTTCATTATAGGCATCACCATTTTTAAATGCAGTGGGTTGATGTTGGTAATAGGTTTCTATAAATGCAATAACTTGATTAAAGGTTATTGAGTTTGTTTTTAAATCGGTAAGTAAAGTGCTTAATTGAGATCTCATTTATGTTTTTTTTTTAAAAGCTAAAACTACAAATACCTAGGCGTATTAAAGATTGAAATCCCATAAAAAAAGGTAACCAGTCCTTACTCGAGGACCGATTACCTTTTAATTGTTATTTTAAGGAAGCTTATGTTTTTAATTAGTTATATCTTCATCCGCTACAGCTTCTTGCCAAGTGTCCCATCTTTTTATACTTGGGTTATAGCCCGTATAACCCTGGTTTTGCCAAAGCTGTGCACCACCATTAGATTGGATTGACCCATTTGGGATTGGCCAATTGATATTATGAGGAGCCATGGTATAAGAACGACCTCTAACCTGAACTTTCCCTTTGTTGTAGAAATCGCTATAATGCTGAATACGTTGGTACCAATAGCTATTTGTGGCTAAATTATCTACCGTGTAGGTATTGCCCCATTCATCAGATTTACCGCTCAATGCAAGAGCATAAGAAACACGACTTAACTCTGTAAAGCGCCATTCTTCTTTGTTCAATTCGCGGGCACGTTCATTCATGATATCACCAATGGTTACTGTAGTATACATTTGAGTACATTTAGCACGCTCCCTAATTTTGTTTACATCAGCTGTTGCCCCAGCAATATCGCCCTTGTAAAACTTGGCTTCAGCACGTAATAAATAAGTCTCGGCTAAACGATATAAATATAAATCGCCTGCACCACCTCTATGGTTAACCTCATTTGGGTTTAATGACTCAATTGGATCTTCTATATAATATTTATAGTGTGGCCAAGCAAAATACTGACGGATGGTATCTGCACATAACAATCCACCTGTCGCATTTCTAAGGCGAACGTTTTGTCCAAAGAAAGTACTGGTTGGTTCATTGTATTTAAGATCCTCCATCTCAATCCAATTACCCACTGCATTACTGTGACGTAAATCTCCTGCATCATTAACCCCATTTACATACCAAAGTGATCTTTGGGCAAAATAAGTTGGGCGAATGTGTGCAATACCACGACCAATGGCATGTACATAATCTAAATTAGCACGGTAACTAGCATTTGCAGCTGGTAAATAACGAATTGCTTGTTTTGCATCTGGTGTGGCTAAACCAATGTTATCTAAAAAAGGCCCCCAATTACGCATGCTGTTCATTTTAATACCCATATCTGTAGCATTGCGGTTTGGCATGATTAAAATAGCTTCAGTATTTGCAGCGATAGATTTGTTTTCTGGACGATGCAAATCCCAAATCACATTACGTGTAATTGGCCAGGTGTTAGGATAAGGATTATAAAAGTTACCGAAGTTATTCATGTTTAAGGAATACCCAGAGCTGTTGATTAATAGATCTGCTTGTGCGATGGCTTTGTCAAACTGCCCTGTTGCCAAGTAACATTTAATTAACAATTGCCTACAAGCACCCTTGTTCACCAAACCTCTTAATGTCATGTCCTTTTGATCTGGCACCCATTGTACAGCCTGCTCCATATCCTCAGTTATTTTTTTCAAAATAGCTTCGCGTTTTGTACTGCGATAATTTACTTTAGGCACACTTACAATCTTTGTTACAAAAGGCACATCCTTAAACTGAAAACAAAGTGCCATATAGCGCCATGAACGGTGAAACAATGCTCTACCTTTGTATTGATTTTTGGTAGTCTCATCCAGTCCCTGCACACCATCTATAAATGTAAGGATGGTATTTGCATACTTGATCCCATTATAGGTCTCTCCCCAAAAATAAGGAACCCTTTCAGGCATATCTGTTGGCGTAAGACGCGTAGCCATATCGGTAAAGATATTTCCATCATCCGTTTTAGATGCCACGTCCATATCAGAAAACATGTATTCTGTACTAATGGGCAAACTTAAATCTGTATACGCAGAAAAGGTCCAATATGAACGTAAATGGCGATCGGCAATGGCTACTGCTGCATCTAGACCGCTCTTGGTTGTAAAGGTTTCTCCCGGTTCGAAGAATGATAATGGCTCAGGCTGTAAAAATGTTTTCTTACAACCAGAAAAAGTTAACGCAATACCTGCACAGATAAAAAGTGCAATCGATACTTTTTTGATTATTATATTTTGATTCTTTTTCATCGCTCTATTGCTTAAAAATTTACGTTTAATCCAAAAGTGTATATCCTAGGTGCTAAAGCGCCTGTTTCTACATCCCAATATTCCCAGTTTTTATCCTTAGTCCAAACTGCAACATTACGTACCGAGCTATAAACTTTTAATTTTTCTATGCCCAATTTGCTAGTTAGTTTATTTGGCAAGGTATAACCTAAAGTTACATTCTCTAAACGGATAAATGATCGGTCGTAAAGCATACCTGGAGCAGATACACCCGCTGGCCCCCTTGCATCAAGACGAGCAAAATCATTGGTTGGGTTCTCAAGTGTCCAATAGTTTTTCTCCCAAGTATTGGCTAAATTGGTTACTAATGAAGTTCCGTTATCCTGATTTAAATAAGCTCCATTTAAACTTTTATGCCCCATGTATGAATACATGTTAAAAGAGAAATTAAAGTTTTTGTAGTTAAAATCATTACGCAACGACCACATGATTGGTGGATTAGTCTGACCTAAAAACTCCTTATCCTTGTCATTATAAACTGGCACACCATTATTATCATCTGCAGTATAATTGTTTGCCACCTTAGGGTCTCCTGGGCGTTGGCCATATTTAGCAGCCTCAGTAACTTCATTAGCTTGCCAAATACCTGTTACACGGTAATTCCAAATGGCTCCAATTGGCTGTCCGATGAACCATCCGTTTCCAATATCATCTCTTTCTTTTGTTGACGTTACATTTCCATTGGCATCAATGATATTATCATATACATAATACAAGTGTTTAATGGTGTTTTTGTATTTAGAAATCTGGAAAGTAGTACTCCAAGAGAAGTCCTTGTGTTTAATGTTTTGCGAATTGATAGAAAGCTCAAAACCTCTGTTTTCTACTTTTCCTAGGTTGGTATTGATAGAAGGGAAACCAGTAAAATCTGGTAATGACCTAGTCATGATCATATCAATAGTGGGTGTAATGTAATAATCTATTGAACCACTGATGCGATTATCTAAGAAACCAAAATCTAATCCAGCATTAAAAGCCTCTGTTTTTTCCCAGGTAAGTGCAGGGTTGGCTAAACGATCCATTAATAAATACCTGTATTGTATCAAGTTACCACTATTATCAATGTAACCAGCAGTAGCGCCAGCACCTAAACCAAGGTTAGCTAATGCTAAATACGGATCTCCCAATTGCCTGTTTCCATTCTGCCCCCATGACATCCTTAATTTACCAGTACTCATGGCTTTCCATTTAAAGAAACTTTCGTTTGTAAATGTCCATGCAACTGCAGCAGAGAAGAATGTTGCCCTTGGGTTTGATGCACCAAATGCCGAATAACCATCTCTACGTACTGAAGTAGTTAACATGTAACGATCATTATAAGAATAGAACAAACGACCCAATAAACCATCAGCTGTTTCTTTGGTATCATTAGAGTCGAACCTACTCAATTGTTTATCACCAAAAAGCGTTTCGTGGAAACCTAAGGCATCACTTGGTAATATGTTACGGGCTTCAATTCTATCTTGCCAGTATTGTCTTTTTTCTGCTTCCTGTACTAAGGTAATGGCAACACGATGTTTTTCTGCAAATGTACGCTCCCAGTTCAACGTATTGTTAATAGACCAATCAAAGCGTTTGGCTTGTTCGCGATTTACCAATCCGTTTGTGCCTTTCCAATCTGGATGGCTAGCAGATTCCCAATAACGATCATGGAAATATTGGTAACGAGGAGATGCATTAAATGAATAATTAATACCAAATGGCAATTTCACTTTGGCATTTAAAATGGTATTTAACACAGTATACCCCTTATCCAAGTCAAGGTACAAACGGTTAAAATCATAGTTATAGCCATAGTTATTCACCATGTTATCGCCCATTGGGTGTACTACTAGATTTCCGTTTGCATCTTTATAATTGGCAAAAGGAGAGTTATTCAATATCTGTCTGCTCCAATCTACAGCCAAATCGCCATCAGTTCTATCTTGGAAATTAACATTTGCACCTACCTGCAACCATTTGGTGATATTGGCATCTAATTTTAAGTTACCACGAATTGCACTGTACTCATTCCCTACGGCAACACCTTTATTAGATAGATAACCCATAGAAAAATAGTAATTCATCTTGTCTGTTGCACCAGAAGCACTAATGTTATAATCTTGGTTGGTACCAGTTTGGAAAGAGTGATCATACCAATTGAATGTTTGGCCAGCAAGGAAATTATTCAATACCGTACTTTGCAATAAGAGACGTTTTCCAAAAATCTCATTATCTGAAGAACCAGTAGTGTTTGTAGTGTATGCCCTCCATTGCGCAACTGTAGCACCGTATTTTGAAACCGCATCTGCAGCTGAAGCGTAATAACCTGGTTGTGTTTTAAAGGTAGACTGATATGCTTCATATTTACCCGTTGTTGTATTTACACCATAAGTTGGCGCAGTATACCAATCTTCACGATATTTGATATAACCTGCCCCATCAAATACTTCACGATCTGCAGCACTGGTCACAAAACCAGCATTTGAGGTAAAGTTAATTTTAGGTTTACCAATTTTTCCCTTTTTGGTGGTAATGATAATTACACCATTTGCAGATTTAGCACCATAAACTGCCGAAGCTGAAGCATCTTTTAAGATATCCATCTGTTCAATATCATCAGGATTAATCTCAGACAATTCTCCGTAAAATATGGTACCATCTAAAATAAGTAATGGATCGTTATGGCCGCCTGCACTATACACAGAACGAATACCACGAATTTGAATAGAACCTCCGCCTTTTGCAGAAGCATCTAAACCAACACTTACCCCAGCCGTACCACGAAGGATATCTTGTACGGTGTTTGGATTTTGGTCTGCTATCTTATCTGGGCGTATTTGTGTAATGGCCCCTGTAAGATCTTTTTTACGCATGGTACCATAACCTACCCCCACTATCTCTACTTGAGAAAGTGCTGTAGCATTAGGTTCTAATTTAATGGTTAATTGAGTTTGGTTTCCAACGGCAATGGTTTGTGCATCATAACCTATATAAGTGATCACAACACTGGCATTGGTTGGAACAACAAGCGTGAACTTTCCGTTTCCATCTGCACTTGTACTCACTTGTGAAGTGGTTACTTTTACTGCAGCGCCTACAAGTGGTTCTCCGGTTTTTGCATCTGTAATTACCCCAGTTATGGTTTTGGTCTGTCCAAAAGCAGTAACCGATGTTGCAAGTATTAGTGCAAAGAATAAAACAAGGCAGCTAGGTATAGCTTTTGCCTTCCGTTTTTTAAAAATTAAGTAATAGTTGAGCATAGTTAAAAGATAAATTATTTGGTTAATAATTAATTTTCTGGATTGTTTTACTAGGCTTAATTGAATTTTGAAACATTATACCTATGTAAGGTGTGGTCTATAATGTTTATCCCCTTAGCCATCTTGTTAGAAAACAATCGATAAAGCGTAGCTATGAAATAGCGCTAATGCTAGGGGTCGTCTGTGGTAAATTTATACCTCATGCTGTTCAGTTTATATTTTGGTAATATAAAGAAAGCATATTTTTTGCTTTTAAAAGAGGGGTATTTCTGTATAATGTAGGGGATAAATTCTTAATGTGGCTTTTTTAAGCATTTGAAAGGGATGGCTTAATAAATTGTGAATAAAAAATATGTTTAAACAATTAAACATTGCTTCCCTTCAGAAAATCAACAAACCCTAATTAAAAATCCAACAAAATTGCGTATATTGGTTTAGCAGTTGGCACACCAGCAATGCGTTGATCAAAACGTCTCATTCTCCTTAATTTTCCTATTAACAAGCCTAACTCAAGTCTAACTTAAATCTACCCTTCCTTTAGTCCCTATCCTATTGCTAGGCAATGATACTTGCTTACTACCCTATTCTAAGAGACTATGGTACAACTAAGGGGAGAAGGATAGGAATAGGAAGTAGACTATAGCGATATAGAAGAGTGCATAAGAAAGCCTTGTGTCGGCTCTAAACCCTAAACGCTAACCCCCTTAAACCTTCATTCTAACCTCTCCTTAGTCGTCAGATGAGATTTTCAGGGTGTGCCATAGTCATCGGATGACAATCAGCAATGAGATTGATAGTACAGGATGCTAACCTCTAAACGCTAACCTCTACCTCCTAACCTATATTATCGTTCCGGTTTTTTTGAGCTTAGCTTAAATACTTTTATTTGATTTTTTTTACGTCATTTAATTCCTTTACCAATTTATTAATCATTTCATCTTGTTTCTCATTCTTTTTACCCTGATCTATTAATAAGAGTGTTAACTCTTCTACTTTCTTTAACAACAACCTATTCATTTCTCCCAACTCTATGCCATTGGCCCCAACTTCCTTTGCCGTAGGCATTTCTGGCAGGTGTTTATTGGTTTTGATATAACGTTCCAGTTCTTCCAAGTTTTCAACTTTATAGTCGGTCTCAAAAACATAATCTGGCCAAGTGGCAGGGTTGGGTTCAACCTTTATTTCCCTTGCACGAATTTTACCATTTACGGAAAGTTTTTCTGTTGGGGCTGTCGTACCGATGCCCACGTCTCCGTTCGGAGAAATCCTCATTCTTTCTTCATTATTAAAAGTTGAAAAAGTTATAAAACCACCTGTTCTTGACCCACCCCTAAAAAAATTTATTGAACTGTTTGTTTGACCATAAAAATTATGCTCAATAGCAAAACTTTTCCCATTGTAATCATTTGTAGTATTATAGCCTCTAACCCCTAAAAACGTACCATCACCTTCATTGTCACCTTCATTAAGCCTTCCAAAAACAGTCCCTAATTTCTGTCCATTAAGTATAGAAGACACATCCAAAGAAGCCCTTGGAATAACGGTGCCTATCCCAACATTTCCATTAGTTTCTAATAGCACCCTCGACCAAGATTGCGCAGCATTCTCATTTGTTTTGCGGAAATACAACTGTTGGTCAAAAAAGCTACCCGAAAATTGCATGGCATAGTTATTAGTGGTATTAGAATGCCTAACATCCAATAAATGCCACCACGAAGTTGCAGCACTTGGATAATTTACCGGACTAGGGGTTTCAAAAAACCCTGATTTAGCACCTGCATCGCCTTTTAGGCCAGCATCATTCCTTATTTCAGTTTGAATCTTTTCTCCATTCAATATGCTAGAAATAGGTTGTTCATTTCCATTTACCCTCTCTACTTTTGGTGCGTAAAAATATTGTTCGTCGTTTACATCTGGATCATAATAAAGATATGACCTTAGGTTTGCATGGGTAGTGCTCGCATCAAACTTAAAATCAACAATACCAGCTACCTTTTTTCCAGAAACACTATCATATATGCCGCCATAGCTAGTAGTAGAATTATCTCCGCTACCATGCACATAACCAACAACTAAATACCATTTATTTAATTCGGGCAAATCACCATTCCAAAAATAAGGATTTACATTTGCCGTACCATCTAGGTTATTAACATTGTTAGTACCCAGATAACTTACACCATTACTTGAATTGGTTTTCTTTAACCATATCATGAACCTATAGGTACTGGTGTGGTCAATTGCAAAGTAATCATGATTAAACCCACCGTCTGCAGTGCCATCTCCATCTGGCTTAGCTCTCCACAGAACAGCCCTTTCTCCATATGGCCCAATACCCCAAATGCGTTGGTTTTCTGCAGTTGTTCCGTTTAAGGCAAATGCACCAGTTGCACCTGAACCTATTTTCCAATTTTGCATGTCCAATAAGTTTTGGGCTAAAGAGCTTTGGTAAAACCCTGCCATGACGAGCATGAATACATATAATTTTTTCATCATTATTTTTTATTATTTGATCTTAAAGCCTCCTCTAATTTGTTAATTCTTTCTTCTTGAATTTTAAGCTGTATACTTTGTTTAGTTACCGTTTCATTATTTTTAATGAGATAAAGTGTCAACTCTTCTACCTTTTTTAACAACAACCTATTCAGCTCTCCCAACTCCACACCATTCATGGCTACTTCTTTAGCCGTAGGCATTTCAGGCAAATGTTTATTCGTCTTGACATAAAGTTCCAATTCTTCCAACGTTCCAACCTTATAATCATCCTCAAAAACATAGTCTGGCCAAGTGGCTGGGTTCGGCTCAACCTTTATTTCCTTTGCCCTTATTTTTCCATTAACCGAAAGTTTTTCAGTCGGTGTTGCTGTACCTATCCCAACATTACCGCCATTAATAAAGTGGTTGCCTGATCCACTTACCATCAATCGACCAGCAGATTCAACGTTGTTTTTTGAATCAAGTAATGTAATCCAGCTGTTCCATACATTATCTGCATAAAATGCCTCCCTATACCTAATTTTCGAATCATCCCAACCACCAAAGTACAATTGACTGGTTTGGTGAGAAGATAAGCCATATATTTCAAGCACTGTTCCGTAGGTAGTTGGACCTCCTCCATTCCCATAATTATCCCATAGCTTTATGGACATGGGATTTATGGTAGTACGTGGAGCTGCAGAAAAATTAATATTTTGATGTGTAAAATTGAGTTCAGCCTGTTGTGCAACAACAGTAGTATTTATCAATATGCCTACTAATAGAGAAAAATATAATTTCATGGCAATAGTTTTTTTAAGCGTATTATTTATTTCTTAATAAGGTTTTCTATTTTAAGAAGTCTTGCTTCTTGTAAGGCTAATTTCTCACTTAAATCTGCCCTTGTTTTGTCCACTGCTTTTCTAGTCTCTACTAATTCCTTATCTTTTTGAATAAGGTATAAAGTGAGTTCCTCTACTTTCTTTAACAACAACCTATTCATTTCTCCCAGCTCTAAACCATTGGATTCAACCTCTTTAGCCGAAGGTATTTCCGGTAAATGTTTGTGGGTCGTGATATAACGTTCCAATTCTTCCAAGGTTCCAACCTTATAATCGGCCTCAAAAACATAGTCTGGCCAAGTGGCTGGGTTGGGTTCTATCTTGATTTCCTTGGCTCTGATTTTACCGTTAACTGAAAGCTTCTCTGTGGGGTTGGTTGTACCAATACCTACATTACCTAGTGTATTCCAGATTCCACTTTCTGGCATATACACGTCTCCCTTAAACCTGTTCTTATAAGCGAGTTCAGTAGTTTGAGTGCCTGTCAATGGTTCATCAACAACTGTCCAACCCTGAAACCAAGCAGGAACCTCTTGCATACCTTGTGCAAAAGCACTCACCGTAAACCGCTGGTGATAAACTTTATCATCTAAATAAATAACCACCTTGCCATTTTCGTTAGAGATAAGCACCTTAGGCGTATAACTTCCCAAAGAGGAAACCTTAGAATCGTATAAATAATAATTTGAAGGGTTATTATAATCTGTACCGCCAGAATAAATGTAATAGACAATGTTCAAGGAAATGACATCACCAGTACCAAAATTATAGCCTTCAATCTTTATGGTTGGCATTTGGCTACCAGGGGTAAAGGGTAGGTTTGTCTTGATCTTTATTCCGTGCGTATGTGTACTATTTAAATTATAATTTAAAAGATTTGGATAGTTTTGTGCATATAGAGCATTTGCAAAAAACAAAGTGATTGCAATGAAAAAGTATTTCATATTAGACTAGTTGTTTAACTTTTTATAAATGTTATTAACTCTTACATCAAGTGCATTAATCATTTGAGTTTGATTCTTGTTCGTTTCTTTTTCTACACTAAGCTCCTTGTCTTTTTGAATGAGCAATAAAGTTAACTCCTCTACCTTTTTCAATAGCAATCTGTTCATCTCTCCCAACTCTACACCATTAGTTCCTACTTCTTTGGCCGTTGGCATTTCTGGCAAGTGTTTATTGATCTTTACATAACGTTCCAATTCTTCCAAGGTTCCAACCCTGTAATCGGCCTCAAAAACATAGTCTGGCCAAGTGGCTGGGTTGGGTTCTACCCTGATTTCCTTTGCTCTTATATTTCCATTTACCGCAAGCTTATATCCTTTAGGATCAATTGAACCTATCGCAACTTCGCCAGTTGAGGTAATTCTCATTCTTTCTAGTGGAATGGAGGTATATGGATTTTGGTCACTAGATGTATAGAAGGTCAAGTGTGCTTGAGCATACTGGGATGTACCTCCGGCGTGCACCAATTTGATAGCTGCTGCATAAGCCAATCCATAGTGTTTATAAAAATCGATCTTTCCGATAACCTCATTATCTACCATTGCCTCCGAGTGCTTTCTTCCACTTATAACTAACGACGGAATCCAATCATTTACCTCAAGTCGACCTCTTGGAGTAGCTGTCCCTATACCAACTTTACCCGTATCCGGAAAAACATTTATTTGTGCCACACAGAAGTGATGTGACAGTAATACGCAAAACAGCATTAAGAGATTTTTTTTCATTTTTTGAGGTGGTTAATTTCTTTTTTATAAAATATTCGGATAGCACATTTTTTTTTCCTCTAATTAGAAAGGCGTTTGTTAATAAGCAAGAGGAAATATCATTTCATTCTAGCCACCTAAGTTTTGTCTTTTAATAGCTTAACCTCATGTTTAAGTTGTTTTACTTCTTTTGCTTGTTCAATTAGCAATAATGTCAATTCCTCTACCTTTTTCAACAACAACCTGTTCATCTCACCTAACTCTAAACCATTAACCCCCACTTCTTTGGCAGTTGGCATTTCTGGCAAGTGTTTATTGGTCTTTACATAATGTTCCAATTCTTCCAAGGTTACAATCTTATAATCGGCCTCAAAAACATAGTCTGGCCAAGTGGCTGGGTTTGGTTCAACCCTGATTTCCTTGGCTCTTATTTTGCCATTAACGGCAAGTTTCTCATTAGGTGTCATGGTACCAATGCCCACATTACCGTCTGGTTGTACGGTTAACTTTGCATCAGCTAAAGAAACACTATTGCTACCATCTGTATTTTCTAATGCAATGTGAAATTTTCCCCTGGCAGCACCAGAAACACTTTCAAAAATAACAGCACCTTTTTGATAGTTCGTAGTCTGTGTATAATCTCCAAACCTGATCATTCCATAGTTTCCAACAACATGAAAATTTGATCTGATAGAAAGTAAGGGATTTACAGCAGTATTATCAGCACTGAAAATATCCAATTTGGCTTGCGGATTGTTTGTCCCAATGCCCACATTACCATTAATATATAGTTTATCAGAAGTTCCATAAGTAGGTGGATCATATCCTATCCCCATACCATTACCATTTAACTGTAGTATCTTTCCACCTTCGGTACTTTCAATATCCAAAAACCTAAAACCATTTGCATAAGAAGCAGTTCCCCATGACCCTTGGTAAAACATTTTAACAGCTTTTGTTTGGCTTGCATCATAAGCTCTAAAAATATCTAAGTTTGCCTGGGGCGTAAGTGTCCCAATACCTACATTACCTGAGCTTACCCTCAAACCAGCCCCTTGAATATCAACATAACTTTTTCCATGGCTAGCGCCAGGATCTAGTATGATTCCAGTGTCCCATTTCAGCTTGAGTTGCTGAAATGAAGGCCCCGACCACATTCCAGGAGTACGATAAATTCCATAATCTAATGGCCCAAGGTTATACCATGTAATTCCATCAGCACCATCTGTTCCATCATTTACATTATTAAAGCTAAGTTTTGCAGCTGGTGTTACTGTTCCAACCCCTACATTTCCATTAGCAGGGAAGGTATTGGTTTGTGCCAAACTAATATTAACTAAAAACAGCATTGGTACCAATAGTTTTAAATTCTTCATCTTTTATTTTTTGATATCCTTTAAAATTTTCTCAATTGATATAATTCTTTCTTCCTGGCTAATATTCTTTTTAATCTCAGCATCTAGCTGTTTATCCTTCTCAATCAAGTGTAAAGTCAACTCCTCTACTTTTTTCAATAACAACCTGTTCATTTCTCCCAACTCTACGCCATTAACGGCTACTTCTTTGGCCGTTGGCATTTCTGGCAAGTGTTTATTAACCCTGATATATTTTTCTAGGGCTGTTAAGGATGTGATGTTGTAGTCTTCCTCAAAAACATAGTCTGGCCAACTGGCCGGATTAGGTTCTACCTTAATTTCCTTGGCTCTTATCTTTCCGTTTACACTGAGCTTCTCATTTGGTGTGGCAGTGCCAATGCCTACGTTTCCATTTGCACTTATCCTGAACTTTTCCTTTGGCCCTGTTAAAAAAGTCTCCTGTGTTAGAAATTGCAAGGCGTAAGAATTGTTTCCTTCGTTTTCCGTGAAAGTATTTATTGAAGTTCCAAAGGCTGTATAGGGTCCAAAAGAAAGAGATTGGGCAATCATTGGCATCGATTCATTAGTAACATTTGCTAAGTTTTTCACTAAGATATTTCCATTTCTTACTTCAAGTTTTGCTAACGGGTTGTTTGTACCAATGCCAACGTTTCCATTAATATATAATTTATCAGTAGAGTTATAAATAGGCGGATCATATCCTATTCCCATACCATAACCATTTAACTGTAGTATCTTTCCGCCTTCTGTACTTTCAATATCCAAAAACCTAAAACCTGTTGCATAAGGAGCGGTACCCCAAGACCCTTGATAAAACATTTTAAAAGCCTTGGTTTGAGTTTCTTGATAACCTCTAAAAATATCTAGGTTTGCCTGAGGTGTAGGCGTTCCAATACCCACATTTGCTAAAAAAGTACCATTTCCTGCAACGAGCGAGCTACTACTGCTCATCGAACCTGTAATTACATAACTATCTATTGTTGTTTTATAACTTCTTGCCGGTCCATTTTCTTCTAAAAACGGTAAAGCATTCTGAACACCATCATGAACAGCAATGCTTACGGTTGATACACTCTTAACGAGATAGGACATACCACCACCTTTTAACCAAATAACAATTTTGGTTGAGGAATTATTAGTAGTAGCATCTGCCCAACCTGCAAAAAAACCAGCAAACTGGCTTCTTTCAATCGTTGCGGATATAAAATTAGATTGATTACCCCATTGCGTAGTATGATATTTAAAATTGGCAAGTGTTGAACCTTTCAGTGATCCATCTGTATGTACATTTGGCCTACCTATATAAATCTCTGTTGGTTTGCCACTACTCCACTCTGGGTCAGTAAAGGTAACAGGGTAATATTTATCATCTGTACCACCAACAGTAATGGTTGTTGCCGTCTGTGCCCAAGAAACAGTGCTCAGCAGGAGCATTAAGCAAATGGTGATTTTAATCGTGGTTCTAATCATTTTTCTTTAATATCAGTTTTTTTAATTCTGCAAAATCCTTAGCGAGATGCTCGAAATTGACATTCAGTTTTTGTACTTCTTTATCCTTCTCAATCAAGTGTAATGTCAATTCCTCTATTTTTTTCAGTAACAACCTGTTCATTTCTCCCAACTCTACGCCATTAACGGCTACTTCTTTAGCCATTGGCATTTCTGGCAAGTGTTTATTAGCTCTGATATATTTTTCTAGGTCTGTTAAGGATGTGATGTTGTAGTCTTCCTCAAAAACATAGTCTGGCCAGGTTGCGGGGTTTGGTTCTACCTTAATTTCCTTGGCTCTTATCTTTCCATTTACGGCAAATTTCTCATTGGGTACCATAGTACCAACACCTACATTACCATTTTCAGCAATTCGCATGGCTTCGAACAAAGGGCTATCATTACTTGCTTTTACAAAAAAATTCATTACTCCGCTAAAAGTTTCTCCGCCTCTCAACATCCCAATCCTTGTCACTTCAACAGTGCCATTTTTGCCTTTCAAGGCACCTACTTCCGCGTATGTTACATCATTTCTATGACTCTCTAGTGATAAAATTCCTGGGCTTGTATTCACAATTCCGTAAATACTTAACTTTTCACTTGGAGCAGTTGTACCTATACCCACATTGCCAATTGTTGCATTTAACCAACTATCATTATTACCAGTAAGCCTCACATTTTCTGCTCCATTATGATAAAACAACTTCATTTGAGCACCTATACCAGAACCTCCTCCCAATAGTGCCACATCGCTACCTCCCTGGGCACCTACCCTCAAAAATTTGGTAACATCTAAATCATAAGCAGGTGTTAGTGTCCCAATCCCTACCTTACCATTAACTTCCAAAAGTACCCTCGACCAAGTCTGTGAAGCACTATTATTCGTTTTGCGGAAATACAAATCTTGATCAAAGAAACTTCCAGAGAATTGCATGGCGTAATTATTAGTCCCATTTGTATGTCTCACATCTAATAAGTGCCACCAACTGCTTGCCACCGTAGGGAAGTTGACTGGCGATACCGCTTGAAAAAAACCTGAAGTAGCACCTGCATCACCTCTTAAACCAGCGTCGTTGCGATCTAAGGTAGTTTGCCCAAGGGAAGTTAAATAAGTACAAAAGAACAGTATTAAAGTAATTGAATGCTTCATCTATTTATGGCTTTGATAGTTTTAATTGAATAATCTTTAAAAGTTCTTTCATTGTTTTACTTTCTTCTTCAAGAGAGGTTAATCGTTTATCTGAATCCTGCAACTGTTTATCTTTTTCAATCAAATGCAAGGTTAACTCCTCTACCTTTTTCAACAACAACTTGTTCATCTCACCTAATTCTAAACCATTAGCCGCTACTTCCTTTGCTGTTGGCATTTCTGGTAAGTGTTTATTGATCTTTACATAACTTTCCAATTCTTCCAAGGTTCCAACCTTATAATCGCTCTCAAAAACGTAATCTGGCCAAGTAGCTGGGTTCGGTTCTACCTTAATTTCCTTGGCACGGATTTTACCGTTAACTGCAAGTTTCTCATTGGGTGTTGTGGTACCAATACCAACATTGCCATTCGGATCAATTCTCATGGTTTCATAGTTACTATTGGTAGAGAACGTTAAATAACCCCCGGTTCTAGAATTACCCCTATAAAAGCTGATAGAACTATTTGTCTCGCCATAAAAGCTGTGCTCTATGGCAAAACTTTTACCGTTAAGGGCCGATTGTGTTCCGAATCCCCTTAAACCAACAAATGTTCCACTGCCAGTATCATCACCCTCTACCAACCTTCCTAAAACACTTCCCAGCACACCATCATTTATGTAGGTAGCTACATCTATTTTTGCCCTTGGGTTTAAGGTCCCAACACCAACATTCCCACCTCCATCTATTACCAGATCGTCACCAAAATACCATTGAGATCCCGCACCAAGCTTATTATAATATCTTCTGGTTCCCAATACCATTTTTCCGGTCGCATCACCAGGGGATGAATTACCTGCCACCGTCATGAGCCTTGCCAAAGACCATGGGTTTGTCCCATCGCTATTTACTGGCATTGCAAATTCTATCTTTGGACCGATTGTAGTGGAACGACTGCCTATTGTAGCCTGAAGAACAAGCGCATTTGCATCGATATCAACATTACCACCATTAAGATCTGAACCCGAACTATTGATATTAAGTTTTGATCTGGAATAAGTGGTCCCAATACCTATATGACCATTGGCTTCTACCGTGAATCTTGGAAACTGATGGTCTCCCTTAGATACAATCCACTGCCCATCATGCAGGTTTCCAAAAAACCAATTGTTATCTCCATTCTGTAATTTGGTCTGTATCCCTTGCGTATAACCCCCACTGGCTGTATTTCGCTGTAAGGTAAGGCCAGGAGAATAATCATATATAATTGGGGTTCCCGTTGTAGGATAAACATTCGATTGAGCAAAAACTCCAGCACTCAATAAGCTTAATAAAGCCGTATAAATTATTTTCATATTTCTATTTACAAAAAGTAAGGTGTTCTATCATTTATAACATTTTTGATGCTCGCTATTTTTTGACCATTTGCTGTACTATCGCCTCTAATTTTGACAGTCTTTTATCTGAATCCTGCAACTGTTTATCTTTTTCAATCAAATGCAAGGTTAATTCCTCTACTTTTTTCAGTAACAACCTGTTCATTTCTCCCAACTCTACGCCATTAACGGCTACTTCTTTGGCCGTTGGCATTTCTGGCAGGTGTTTATTAACCCTGATATATTTTTCTAGGGCTGTTAAGGATGTGATGTTGTAGTCTGCCTCAAAAACATAGTCTGGCCAACTGGCCGGATTAGGTTCTACCTTAATTTCCTTGGCACGGATTTTACCGTTAACCGCAAGTTTCTCGTTTGGTGTTGCAGTACCCACACCAACATTGCCATTTGTATTTATATTGAATTGATTTAAATTTTCTGTTCCATTAACTTGAAAGGTATGCATGTCAATACTTGCATTCCAACCCTTACTTACAATTTTAGATAACCCATTAGTGCTAAGATCAAATGCCAGGTTAGAATTTAACTTTTGAAGCTCCAAAATGCCTGTTGGCGATGTTGTACCCACACCAACATTACCATTCGCATCGATCCTCATTCTTTCAACCAAAGTATTTGCAGGTGCATTTGACGTGGTAAAGAAGGCCAAACGACTGCCCCATTGCGAGTAAAGGTTGCTGTAACTTCTAATCTGCGAATAGTTACCTGTGCCATTTCCATAATCACCATCAAGTGTAAGTGCCACATAGTGTTGTGCAGCATCTGCATTGATGGTGGTACCCTGAATGACCAGACCAGGTTGATCCATGGCACTTTGAGTCACATGTAGTTTTGCTTGCGGAGCTGTTGTGCCTATACCTACATTGCCCGCATTAGCAATAACCAATCTATCTTGACCAGCTGTGGCGAATTTCATCAAGCCATTGCCGTCATGAATAGCAATGTTATTTCCTGCATCTAAATCAGACAGCAGTCTAGCTGTATAGGGTATGGCAATATCACCATTCACATGTAGTTTATAACTAGGCGTATTAACACCAACTCCTACGTTACCGTTAGACATTACCGTAAATCTTGGATACTGATAATCCCCCTTAGCTACCATCCACTGTCCGTTGTCTAAGTTCCCAAAAAACCAGTTGTTATCTCCATTCTGTAATTTGGTCTGGATACCTTGGGTGAAGCCCCCGTTAGCCGTATTTCGTTGCAGGGTAAGACCAGGAGAATAATCGTATATAATCGGGGTTCCTGTAGTTGGATAAACATTCGATTGGGCAAAAGTCCCAAAGCTCAATAATCCTAACATGACTGTAACAGTTATTTTCATTCCTTTTTTTTAATGATGATTTGGAAAAAAGAAACCTAATTTACTTGACAAAAAGTAGCTAAGACACCTCTCATTTTATAGTCGCGATCTAATTCCCTTGCCACCAAATTAGCCTTAAAACACGGAATGGGAAAAGCGCTCCATGGAAAGTGAATTACAACACATGAAGACCAAATTTGAAAGGACAAAATACCCCATGACAAGAGGGTATTTTTCTCAGCCTACCCATCTGCTACGCAATAAAACCGTCTTTTCACAAAACAGGTTTTTGCCTATTTTCCTTATTCTGATTTATCTGTTATCTTAGTTGCCATTGTATACAAGCCCGCCCCATGCGTTATCTATTTCTCCTTTTCCTTTGCGTATTTAGCCATCAGCTTACATTGGCGGCAGTACCAGATAACGACGATATTAAAACCGCAAGAACGCTGAGCAGCATTACTGGTTACTGCTCTGCAGACGAAATTTTCACCAATACAGATGCCACAGCCAGCGGTTATAAAAAAGCAAGCAATTGGTTAACCGAAGGGAAAGACATCTGGTTTAAGTTTACCGCCACCCATACGGATATTAATGTAACCGTTACCGGTAAAGCCACAGGAAACACCAATAAACTGGTTAACCCCCTTGCCGCATTTTATACCTACGAGAACAATGTGCTTAGCGAGCAAATAGGCTCAATGACTAGCAATAACAACCTAACCACGGCCTATAAAGGCGGACTAACCATAGGCAATACCTATTACATTAGAGTTAGTGCCGAAAACGATGCCACAGGTACCTTTAAAATGTGCATCAACAATTACAACCCACCCAAAAAACCTGGGCAAGACTGTAGTACCGCAGCTACCCTATGCAGCAAGGAAACCTTTACCGAACTCAACATCAGCGGTGCAGGCAATAATAACCACGAAGCCATTGGCACTTGTTTAAGCACAGAGTCGAATACGGCGTGGTATACCTTTACCGCAGCCAATAACGGCACCCTTACGTTTACCATTACCCCAACCAATACGGCCGATGACATTGATTGGGTACTGTTTGATTTGGGTATCAATGGCGATTGCAGTAAGGTAACAGCCGCCACTGCCATCAGGTGCGCCTCAGGCAGTGGGGTTAATTGCAGTCCAAGGTATTTCATAACTGGCCTTAGCGTGGATGCTACCGACCTAAGCGAACAAAGTGGTTGTGTTGCAGGGCAAGATGGCATGTTAAAGTTTGTAGACATGGAAGTAGGCCATATTTATGCGCTCTTGATCGATAATTTTTCGAATGGTAACAATGGCTTTACCCTCGCCTTCGGTGGTACCGTAACATTTGAAGGACCAAAAGCAGCAATCAGCGTGATCAAAAACCAAGCTTGCACACCTAATCAAGACTTTACCTTTAATGCCAATGCCAGCAGTTACACTAACTTAAAATGGAGTTTTGGCGAAGGAGCAAGCCTGGCTAGCTCAACCGCTCTTGGTCCACATACCATTAAATACAGTAGTACCGGAACAAAAACCATTGTACTAGAAACAACAGGTGCAAAAGGCTGTGTTAACCTGAGCACCTACACCTTAAACATTGCAGAAGCACCGCAAAAACCAATCATTAGAGCCAATAAACCTAGTTTCTGCCTCAAAGACACCATCAACTTATCAGTACCCGAGATTGCTGAGGCGAGTTACTTATGGACTGGGCCACTAAACTTTACTGCCAGCACAGCATCAGTGGCCATTCCACTTATCAACCTCAACCAGGCAGGCAATTATACCCTTAAAATCACGGTTGGCGATTGCACCAGTGAAGAAGCCATCATCAATATACCTACTATAGTTAAAAACCCTATAGCTAAGTTCATGACCGACCCACAATTGCCAGGAAAATTTGCTGCCCCAGCACCCATCAAATTCATTAACCTGAGTACCGATGCCAATACCTATCTCTGGGATTTTGGCGACAATGAAAACTCTACCGAAAAAGAACCCACGCATACCTATCAAAAGGGGACTTTTAAAGTTACCTTAACAGCCTATACCACAAATGGCTGTTTCAATTCCATTAGCATTAACGATCTAGTTGTTTTACCTGCAGGAAGTTTGTTGGTACCCAATTCATTCTCTCCAAACGGAGATGGGGTAAATGACGAGTTTAATATCAATATCACCAACCTCAAAAAATTCAACATTAATATCTTTAACCGCTTTGGCGATAAGATCTTTACAAGCAATAATATCTTTAATTCTTGGAATGGTACTTGGCATAACCAAGCGGTGCCCGTAGGTGCCTATTTTTATCAAATCACTGGCTTAGATTTATTTAACAAGGAAGTGAAACACAATGGTTCCATTACGTTGATTAGGTAGGTTCGTTTGACGTTGTTCGTTATGCGTTGAACGAAAGACGACAGAGAATTCCGTTACTCAATCTAACCGCTAAACCCTAACCTAGCTCCTTTTTACCGCAAAGAACGCAGAGAGCGCAAAGTTTTTCACAGAGAGCACAGAGCAGCTTTAAGCCTAAACACTAACCAAGCTTTCATTCTCTATCTTCCCAACTTCCGTACCTTTTCACCATCCAAGAAACCCCTGCCTCCGGTAGACAGGTAAGTAAGTACAACTAAGCTTAGTCTTTTTAACCATCTAAGAAATCCCTGCCTGCGGTAGGCAGGTAAGGGCATCTAAGGATTAGTGGCATGATCAATGAGTAAAATTAGATTATCTTATTTTTATTAAATAAGTTATCAGTTGGTCGCTTCCAATTTTAGCCTTTCTGCTTATACCTTTCAGCTCTTTTAAACACCTGAGAAACCTGAGCACACCTAAGCTTTAGTCTTTTAGCTTTTTTAAACCACCTAAGAAACCCCTGTCTGCGGTAGGCGGGCAAGTACACCTAATCTTAGTTTTTCAGGGGCTTCAACCCTAACCCCTAAACACTAACTAAACAATCTTATCGTTGTTCGTTGTTCGTTAATCGTTGGGCGTTTAAGCACTAAGCTTTTTAACCGCAAAGGACACAAAGAGCGCAAAGTTTTTAAACCTAACCTCTAAACAATCTTATGGTTGTGCGTTGGGCGTTGTTCGTTGGGCGTTTAAGCCTTCAGTTTTTAACCGCAAAGGACACAAAGAGCGCAAAGTTTTCAAACCTAACCTCTAAACAATCTTATGGTTGTGCGTTGTTCGTTAATCGTTGGGCGTTTAAGCCTTCAGTTTTTAACCGCAAAGGACACAAAGAGCGCAAAGTTTTCAAACCTAACCTCTAAACAATCTTATGGTTGTGCGTTGTTCGTTAATCGTTGGGCGTTTAAGCCTTCAGTTTTTAACCGCAAAGGACACAAAGAGCGCAAAGTTTTCAAACCTAACCCTAACCGCTAAACAATCTTTTAGCTCTTTTATCCCTATCCCAGCTCTGCTCTTTATCTTCGGACTTGCGGACTTTCCGACTTTACTGACTCTCTTCTCACATCTCAACAACTCAACTCCCCTCACCACATCTTCTGCGGACAAACAACCTTGTAAACATTGTTAAGGAGAATGCCCAGTACAATTTCATGGCTTCCACTGCTTACTTGGTTCAATTGCGAGGTCGTAAAATCATAGGCATAGGTTAAGTTAAACTGGTGGTTGATGTTGATGCCTGCCATCAGGTTCATCGAATCGTTGGCACGGTAACCAGCACCCAACCATAACTTATCCCTAAAGTTCAATTTGGCATTCACATCTACCGATAGGGGTACATGGTTTACCAGTTTAACCATGAACGATGGAATGAGACTCAAATCCTCCGCCACTCCTATCTTGTAACCACTGGTTAAAAACAAGTGTGGCACCTGTTTGCCCGAATTGTAATTCGCATCATTCGTAAAAGCTAGCTTTTGTGGCAGCAACTGCTGAATGGATAATCCCGAAAAGAACCTCGCACCATATAACCATAAACCAACGCTTAAATCTGGCTTGTAAATAGATTCACTAGCATTCTTTAAAGCAGGGTCATTTGGGTTTTCCAACAAAAGGGCATTTACATCAACCCCTATTTTAGTTAGGCCAGCGGCAAGGCCAGCTGATAAATTCAAGGTTCCACTTAAGGGCAAGTGGTAAGCATAACTCACATTAAAGGCAGCAGTTCTCAGTTGGGCCGCCTTGTCTATTACGGCCGAAAAACCTACCCCATGGTGCGCTGGCGATGCGGTATAGTTTTGTTGGTAATTCTGGTTTCGGGGGTCATTACCCCCTTCTTCAAAAGAAAGCGGGTTTTGCCACAAATAGGCATCGCCCAAGGCAAAATTAGCTGTAACAAAGCTGGTTTGAGGTGCATCAGCCAAACCTTTCCATTGTTGCCTATAACCCAGTTTTACATCGGTGTAATTTTCTATTCCACTCAGGGCAGGGTTAAGCAAAAAATTATTGAGCACATATTGCGTATACTGCGGTCGCTGTTGCGCAAAAGCAACAAATGAAAAACAACATAAAACCAGCAAAAAATACTTCTTCATTTAATTTATAAATCGTTGTTCGTTGTTCGTTAATCGTTGGGCGTTTAAGCACTAAATTTTTTAACCGCAAAGGACACAAAGAGCGCAAAGTTTTTAAACCTAACCCTAAATGCTAATCTCTAAGCAATCTTGTCTTTTACATTACAAATGAACCAATGACATCAATGTTAAGTGCAATGAAATCCCGACATTTCCAGCTTTCGGACTTTCCGACTTTCCGACTTTACTGACTCTCTTCTCACGACTCAACAACTCAACGTCTCAACATCTTTCTAAACCCTAAACAATCCTCGTCCCCTATCTTTCTGACTTTCGGACTCTCGGACTTCCTTCTCTAATTTTCTTTATCTCCTCACCCTGTGCCATTAGCTTCTTATTTTGCTCAATCAGCAACAGCGTTAATTCCTCAACCTTTTTCAACAGCAGTCTATTCATCTCTCCCAACTCCACTCCGTTCGCTTCCACTTCCTTAGCCGTTGGCATTTCCGGCAGGTGTTTATTGGTCTTAATGTAACCTTCCAATTCTTGCAGCGTCCTGATCTTGTAGCCATCTTCAAAAACATAATCTGGCCAAGTGGCAGGATTTGTTTCCACCTTTACTTCCTTGGCCCTAATTCTCCCATTTACCGAAAGCTTTTCTAGCGGACTCTCGGTGCCAATGCCAATGTTACCATTTACATCCGTTACCAAATTAGATTTAATGGGCAATGGCGTAATTTCTGTGCCACTTGGCGTAGCCGTAGTAATGGTATTGGTAATTAGATTTGGTCCACCACCCAGCATGAAAGACTTAACGGCCACTGCCACGTAGTTATTGGTATAGAGGTAACAATCTACTGTACCATCGGTTCGGTTGTAAGCCTTTAGGATATAGTTATCAGTGTAATTGCTGCCTAAAGAAACTTTATTGACTTGTAGCCCACCACCACGATTAGCGATATAGAAAACCGTCTCTCCCAATGAGGTACCAAAATAACCTCCACCTAAAACCTCGGCCTTAATTTTATGATAGTTATAACCATTATCTACAGGCAAAGTACCCAAGTAAATGTAAACCTGATAAGGTGGCACCCCTGCATAAGAGGTAGGGTATTGTGCCTTCACTAATAAAGGCAGCAAGAAAAGTAAAACTAAAATTATTTTTTTCATTGTAACTCGATTAAAATGCCGTTTCCGGCTTTAAGTTACAAACTGCCCATCTTTATAAAAAATGATTACACAGAAACCCAATCTTGCTAGTTCAACAGGCTTAAAATGCAGATGAAAGTTTTATTGGTATGGCGATATGCGTACTGCGTTTGATTAACCTCTTAAGCTTTTGTTTTATCCCTGCTCCATCTCTACTCCTTATCTTCGGACTTTCGGACTTCTCACAACTCAACAACCCACAACTCAACGTCTCAACATCTTCCTCAGAAGCGCAAAGGCAGTGCAACTATCAATGTAAGTCCCGCCATACGCTTTATCTTTTGGGAAATTTAACTTAAATAGAATCCTCCTTGCCCAAAAGGATAACGCTGCTGTCGGTGGCTAGGTAATTCAGGCAGTGCAATGGCGTTGAAACCTATCCGGCCCAGACCCACAACCCAACAAAGCATTAAATAAAAAAACAGAGGCTGTTACACTTCGGTTTTATCCTATAAATCTATATTTTAAAATTATAATCAGTTGATAATATACATATTATAAAATCACCAACACATTTGACACACTACCGTCGTCACGTGTCGTTTTTCAATAGTTCATATAAAAACTTAAATTTACGCTCGCATTCCTCGCTTATTTTGTAACTTTACAATATCAAAATATTAACACAATGAAAGTACTGGTAGATATTCCCGACAGCGAGATAACCTTCGCAATGAAAGTTCTAAACAGCCTTTCTTTTGTAAAAAAGGCAAAGCCTATGACTACTGTTGCTGTTGAACTTTGGGACGATCTCAAAGAGGCTGCTGAAGAGGTACGTCTACATAAACAGGGTAAACTAAAATTGAAAACGGCACAAGAGCTTTTAGATGAGCTATAGCATCATTCCTACCCACCGATTTGAGAAAGAACTTAAGCGACTGGCCAAAAAATTCCCATCCATCAAAAATGAGTTTGCCCAACTCATTTCAAACATTACTGCTAACCCTGAAGTTGGTACTTTTATCGGAAACAACTGCTATAAAATTCGGTTGGCTATTGGTAGTAAGGGAAAGGGCAAAAGTGGAGGAGCAAGAGTGATCACTTACCTATATATTGAAACGGAAACGGTCTATCTGCTCACTATTTATGACAAGGGCGAAAAAGCCGACCTTAAGACGAATGAGCTTAAAGAAATGGTAGATAGTTTAGAATTGAATTGATTACTGTAATCTAGGCAAACAAATATATCTTCAATACCGCATTTAATAACAGCAAGCTCCTACTAAAACAGATCGTTCTCCTGTTCAGTCTTTTCAAATGCGTTCTTAGAGTAAGGTTAAAACGCTCTATATGGTTGGTCGCAAACCGCTTCACTCTATGAATACCCTTATCTATCAGGTACCTGTAATTTCTCAATCCATCTGTAAAGATCCTTTTCGCATTGGCAAGTTGCAGTGTTTTTAAGACAACATTCAATGTTTTGTTAGTCCTATGCCCAGTATAAAATGAAACAATACGCTTACTTTCCCTTTCATAGGCACATACAATCCATACCACCCTATCCTTGCTCTTGATATAGGTCCTCATTTCATCTACTTCATAGGTTTTGTTGGTAGAAATTTGAGGTATGGATAATTCATTGGCAATGGATATAATTCTCCTTAGCAAGGTATTGGTAGATATTCTTAAGTATCTTGCCGTACTCCTAATTCCCATCCCCTCTTTCGTTAATCGGACAATATGATCATTAAGGGTAACCTCATAAGCTCGATAGGAATAATTTTCCATTCCAGTTTTTCCGCAAGCCTTGCATCGAAATCTTTGCTTGCCCGCTTTTGTAAAGCCTACCTTGACAACTTTATCGGTAAAAACATTCAATGCATTTTTTTCATCAACACATCTGATACACGAATATAAATTAGAATTCATTTCAAGCGTTTTAAGGCATTAAAAATAAAAAACCAATGGGATTGTCCCACTGGTTTTCAAGAAATAGCTATCGCAACAAAAAGTAACCTATTGATTTATAAAACGATAAGATTACTTAAAGGCTTCATCAACACGTCTGATACACTACCCCTATAAATCTATATTTTAAAATTCTAATTAATTGATAATATACATATTATAAAATCACCAACACGTTTGATACATTACCCACTACCCTACCTAAACATATATCCAATTGCTGTAAGTGAATAGCTATCTAATGTTTTATCATAATAAACCAGACCGTAAGACATTAGTTTTTTTAATCCTGATTGCAAGGTTTTAATATTAAGATTCAAGTCATTACTTATTTGTTTTCTATGGAGATTTATTCCATCAAATAATTCTTTTTCATTTAACCAAATACTACCACGCAAATAGGTTATAATGCTATCACATTCATCTTTCTTTATTAAATCTCTATTGAATATATATAGTTTTTCGCTGAATTGAATCGTACTATTCAACATATCATAAAGGTCCATCAGAAAACCTAAATACCATTCTGTTTCATCCCTAAAATTTAAATTATAAACATCTCTTTTATATTCAATAAGGGTATTAGATTTCCCAGTTTTTTTTATTTTAGATAAATAGAAATCTATCAAGCCTTCTAGTTCGGCAGTCAACAAGATTAATGATTTTTCATCGATTGACCAAAAAGGAATCGTTGAATCAATATAACTAAACCTCAGTTCCTTTATATCTTTTATGGAAAAATAATCCCAAATTATATTTCTATTTATTATTGTAGAACTTATACAAACTTGATTCATCTCATTAAGGGGTTTTAGTAAAGGTAGCTTCGATGCCATTCCCAATTCTTTTAACTTCTACATTATTAAATCCAGCTGCTTTTGCTTGCTTTCCAGACCAGGTTGAAAAGGCAGCCTCAGACTCGGTTAATTTATTTTTTAATGAATTATAAAAGGTTTGTAAGTTAACTGAAGAACCAGTTTCATATTCAACACTCGTTATCCATTTAGCAGTAAATTTATCAGTTTTTGTTGTATTAATTGCAGTTTCGAAAATTTTTGTCCCCAAACCCTTTCCTTGTAAATTCTTAGGAATATACAAATCCAATTCTAAACCTTTGTCAGCCGAATACGAGTAATATCCAAGCTGTTGTCCTTCATACTCAGCAAATGTAGTAGAAACACCCCTAGAAAATTTAATTGAAGACTTTAATAATGGTAATGCTACATTGAAAATTCTTGTAAAAGCAATTTCACTTGTATACATCAAAAATGCATCACCCGCATATTTCCAAGACTCCTTATTCTGTAGTTCTCTTCCGTCTTGTGTTTTTGCTGCATTATCGTTAAATGCACTAAAAAATGTAGCAGCTGTAAAAAACTTAGTTATGGCTCCACGCGTGAGCAAATTGTCTGCCATAATAATATGACCCATTGCCTGAGTTTCTATCTTCGCTTTTATTTCAGCAGCTCGCTTAGCATTTCCAGTTTTCAGAGCAGCATCTCTTTGTCTAGACAGTGAAGTCATATATGCATTTATACTCGCAGATTCCAAACCATCCAAGTCAATAGCTTCAATTGGCGTATTACTTGCAAACTGGTATGGTGTCAATTCTGGATATTTAGACGTTATCGGATCCACACTCAAGAACTTCCCGATCCTCGGGTCATAGATCCTCATCCCATAATCCTGTTGGTTGCCCTCTCCCTTCACATCATTGTCATTTTCCTTGCCGTTAAATCCATAACGGTAGGCCAGTCCCCATTTCCTTTGGGGCATCTGGCTACCAAAGCTATAAAAATCCTGTGAACTTACAATGGTTGCACTCAGCTCACCGCCAACAAGTCCCCGGTATCCATTAAGCACCACCATTACGTTGCCCAGGTGGTTGGCCAGCTCGTACTGCTTCAGTGACAGGTTGCCCCATTTATAGGCGGCGCTGTCGCTTATAAGAGGAAAGTTTGGCTTCCACATCCCCAATCGGCTACTGCCATAAAGGCCCTGTTCCTTCCATTTAATGGTACTGCCGGTCTTCTCGTAAACCGCCAGGTTGTTGCCCTGAGCGTCCCTAACGTAATAGGTGCTCAGGCCATTCAATGCCTTGCTCACCCTATTACCGCTTGGGTCATAGCCATAGCTGATATTCCCCGTAGCCTTGTATATCTGCTTGATCTTGCCATAAACGTTCCAGTCTATGTTATTTAGCCCTTCGTTGCTGTCGCTTATCAGGTTGCCTATGGCATCATAGCCATAGTTGGCCTGTCCCTTCAGTTCACCTGTCTCATTACTGGTCGTATTGTCATCCCTTACATAATTCAATCTGTTGTTCACCAGCTTTCCATTGGTATAGTTGTAGCCATAAGCCAACTGGTCCATGCCTGCGCCACCTGCCTTGTTCCTGCTCAGCGAGAGTATGTTGCCATTGCCGTCATAACTGAAGGTCTCGCCATAAGCGGTGTTGCCGCTCCCATCGTTCCACAAGCCCGTTATGTTGTGCTGCCTCATTACCTTCAGCCTATTCAGCTGGTCATAGCCATAGGTGTAACGCATTGGGGTGCTCACGCTGTCTATCTTGGCTATGCCATAGGTACTGCTGCTGATGTTGCCATTGAAAAGCCCCTTGCCACTTATATCATTACCACTCTGTTGGTAGTTAAGGTTAAAGGCATTGGCCGCACTGCCACCAATAGGTGCAAAATCGCCACTGTAATAGCCAAGGCTATAGGCCAGTACATCCTTTGCCATGTTGCTAACACCCTTGCCATCACCACCCATATCCGTGTCCCGGTTCAGCCCACTTCCATTTACGCCCTTTAGCCAACCCTGCAGGGTATAGGCATAGTCACTACCCTGTACCTGGTATTCCTCCTCGCCCAGCTCTACCCTGGCCAGTGGACCATGCAGGTAATATTTATAAAAGGCATCTTGCCTTAGGTTGGGTTCATTGATCTTGCTGCCAACGCCATAGCTTACCACCGTGGCCTGCGTACCGCTAAAGGCCTTCATTAACCTGTTCTCGGCATCATATTCATACTGGTAGTAGAAGCGGTCGTTATTGGCTGCCCCATGCTGGTAGGCCAGGAAGTTAACCTTGCCACTGTGCAGGTCGTACTCGTAATCCAATTGCTTAAGCCCTAGCCCATAAACCTGTTGGTACAGTGTTTTCACGTTGCCCGTTACATCGTAACTATAATAACTGGCGTTAATATTGTTATTACTCCTTGTTTCACGGTATATGCTGGCCGCTACCCTTTTCCTTAGGTTGTTTAGGGTAAAGCCACTGGCAATCCCCCCGGTTGCCGCTGGCTGGGCATCGTAAACGGTTTGGGTAAGCTCGGTATCATTGCCCTGGTTGGCTGCCAGGAAGCTAAGGTACTTGGCGTCGGTCATGTAGTACGACTGGTGCATAGAGGTGTCAATCGTATTCTTTAAACCAACCTCCGTGATCCTGCCCAGTGTATCGTACTTGGTAAAGCTAAAGTTATTGAGCAATTGTTGCTTGGCATTCTGCGAAACTACCAACCTGCTCTTGTAGTCATACCAGAACAGGCTCTTTCCCGCATCTGGCGTATGCTGTTGCGTAACTTGGTTGGTACTGTTATAGGCATAGGTAGTGGTTAGGCCATGCGCTGGATAGACTCCATTGTACTGGGTTTCCTGCGTGGTGTTTGCTGCCAGGGCAGTTGGGCCGCCCTCTGTGGGTAGGTTGAAACGATACCAATATAAATTGGCCAGGTTGTAGGCGGCAAAGCAACTGCTCCTTGCATTCGCCAAGATCTCGGTCCCCGTCATCAGCCTGCCCTCATAGATACGGAGGTGCTTCAGGTTGGCCATGTTTACCGGCATGGTAACAGGGTTGCCATTAATACCCCAGGCACAACCTGCACTTGGTGCGCCAGCTACAGGACTATATTGTATACCATTTACCCATATCTGTAAACTTCCAGTAGCTAAGCCTGCGCCCTGCACCACAACATGTGTCCAAGGAGCATATAACAAGGCAGCACCCACGTTAGCGGTTACATGATTGCTTAAGGTAATGCTCACATTGCTTGCTGAGGTTTGGTTAAGGCTAAATATATCAACGTTTAACAGGTTACCATTGGCACATACTTGTACCATGTACTTCCAATCTGGCGTATGCGCAATAAATTGTCTGCCCCCGGTGTTTTGGGTATACATCCAAAATTCCAGTGCATTAGTACCACTTGTCAATACATTGGAAAGTTTTTGCAGGGCCCCATCTTTAACGGCTGCTGTATCTGGTCCATTGTAATTACAAACAATTGCTTGTTTTTCGCGAGCCTTGGCTACTAATGCAATTTCTTCTTTGTTAAGGGCACTTACACCCTCTGGTGGTACAGTTCGCACTAAGTTACCTGCTGCATCATAATAATAAAGTGTGTAATGATAGGTTTGTTTTTTAACAATGGTAGACACATTTACCTGTGCACTGGCACATTTGCTCACATATGCATTACGGAATTTATTTTTTTCTTCGGTGATGTAAACTTCATAATCGGCCTCACCATTGGCGTGGGCTATACTAATCAAGGTCTTGGCACAGGCATAAGGGTCTTCTTCTACACCAGAAAAAGGTGGTTCATTACATAACAAACCAGTACCCGCTGCTGCAAACTGCTGGTAACGATCGTAACCAAATGAGAAACCAAACTTGTGGTTCAAATAATTAGACACAATGGTTTCGTAATTTGTCCAACTGCTACTTAATGTACTACCAAAAGCAGTGTTCAGTGCAGTCATGGCCGTGTTATAGCTATTGATATCGATACAACCCTGTGCACCTGGGGTTAAAAACACAGGTAGGGTTAAATCTTCAGACAATAGGTATTTACAGTTACTGCAACCTTTTAACAAGATTTCGAACTGAGCAAAACTAAGGGTCATGGCAGCGCCATAGCTACTTTGTAATTGTGCATAAAAGGCACTATTGCTCAATGAACTTGGATTTAAACTACTCAACTTTGCACAAATTGCTGCGTTGGTATTGGAGATAACCGTAGGCGTGGCCTCATGCACCACATCATAAGGATAAACATCATCTATTAACCAAGGGTTAATGCCATTGGTAAAAGTAGTTATACCTAGAACAGCTTTAATCACATCGCCAAAGTTATAACAAGGTGTACTGCCCACCATCACAGGGCTCTGGCCTGGCGCTATACTACTAGATCCTGTAGGGCGTTGTATATCACCACCTTTTTTACAGATTTCAGCAAATTTTTGTGCCAATAATATTTCATTACTTGCAGATATACTGGCTGTATCTAAACGATTAACCCAGTTTACTGCATTCTGATCACAAATTTCATTCAAGAATGAGGCTGCTTCTCCTTTAGTTTTTGCATCTAGCTCACTTTCAGTTGCCGTTACAGTGCCACCAGGAACCAAGTTATTGAACCTCGAAATTTTTGAAAGCAATATAGTAGGACAAGGATTACCTCCTTCACTGCCCCCACATAAAGTTGTTTCCTCACAAAATGAAGAACCAGTAATGCTCTCTATACAGTTGATACCAGTAGTAGTAGCTATACAATACGAAGCAACGCCTTCATCAGCATAAGAAACAGATGTATAGTCATAATGGCCACTAGATTGGCCAATCGGAATGGTAATTGGTATACTAAATGTCCCTCCAGTAGAACCACCGCCACCAACAGAAACCGCAGAGCCATAACTAACAGTTACTACAACCGGACTTGTAGCCACCACAGGGTTTCCGCTTCCATCATGTAATAAAATGGTGGTTCTCCTATTCCAATTGGTATAACTACTACCCATGCAATCAATATTGTAATTTCCGAAATCGTCATCGCTAAGCGTGGTACACATGGCACTTCCAAAGCCCAAACTCATCGTTGTACTCCCACCAGATTTTGAAGCTGTACCTTTAGCAGCAGTATTTTTACCACTGGCCATTTTGGCTAGAATTTTTGCTTGTTTGCCATTTACAGAATTACTATCAGGAATTAAGTTAGCTACCCACACATTGTTACGGATGATAAAATTCCCAGGTCCATTCTGTAATACAAATCGCTCTTTAAAAGCATAAGGTGTAAATCTATTTTTTGTACTTGGTGTTTTTGCTTGTTTGCCTTTTAATTTTTCAGTGGTTTTTATGCTGTAAATACTTTGATCATAATAAGATGCTGCTATTTGCTCATTGCTGGTTTTAGCAGCCATTAATTCTACATATTCTTCACAAGGGGGTGGAACTACTAAATTGGTGTTACCGCCACTGCTTTTACTTTGTGTTTGGTTAACCGTTTGTGTATTGGCAACAATAGCCGATTCCATAAACTGAGGAAGTTCTACATCGCAAGGATTTTGATTGTAATTATTACATACACTTACCCAAACATTATAATAGTTAGTTTGCACACCGGCACACCAAACAGTATAACACTCATAAAAACTTGGTGAAACTGTATTGCCGTTGCAATATGCCGTAGGAGGATTAGTAGAGCTATAACCAGTTTGAAAGGTATAAATATAACTATAACCACTACCAGTTTGCGCAAAAACATTACCTCCCAAATTTGAGGTAGCATACAGTACACCCGTAACCTCGCAAGTAGCAATGGCTTCTGTACAAGTAATTTTCCAGACATTATACAATTGTACGGTAGTACCCGAAAAGGTAACTTTAATACAATCGTAAAATACAGGAGTAGCAGTAGAACATAACCCTGTTAAATTTGGATTCACATCAGCAGAACCAGATAGAAAAGTATAAGTTGTTTTTAAGTTGGCGCTGTAATTACTTTCTACAAATTGATTAGGGGCCGTTTGCACACCCGTTACCCCTAGGGTTAATATATTAGTACAGGCAGTAGATGGGAGTACTGGCTTTGCACCAATTTCACAACTATGACATTGAGCTTGTCTCACTTTTTGGAAATATTTCTCCTTTAATTCAAGGTATATATCTCTATACAGAGCCCACTCCCTGTTTTCTACCCTACAAGAATCTTTTGGCAAGCAGTTATCCCATATAGCAGGATTTGTGCTTGAATTGGTGCTCGCATTTGTATCTGAACAATACAGAGAAAAATCTACATATTGACTTAGGTTTTTAGTACTGAAGCTAGTTAATTTTAAGACTTTTAAACTATAATTAGTTAAATCTGCTGCAAGACTATCTGCATATAAATGTCCTTGTCCAGTTGACAAGAAAAATGGATCGTTAGCCAAAAGCCAAGTTGGACTTGTTCTAGTATAAGCTACCCCTGCCACAGCATTTACATTTGAAGCCTTATTTGTTCCCTTCAACCGGTCATCCCAAGCCACTGAACCTGCATTACTACGGCAAAATTCAAGTTTACAATATTCTGGGTGAAAGCTTAGAAATTGCGCTGCCCATTCGGATTGCCAATATTTAATAAGGTCTGCCCTTGTAAAACCAGCTGCATAAGGGGAGGTAACCGAACCATCTTCACGGGTAATCAAGTTAGCTTTATAAGTGGCATTAGCCGTATCTAGTATAGTATTAAATGCGCCATTCTTAAAATAAAGCTCTATTACATTAGTGCTCAACTCTAAAAGTGTACCTGTACTGTCAACCATGGCGTATTGTCCTCCTGGCGACACATCAAGTCGCATCGGAATTTCATACACATCACAGGGAGTTGGGGCACTTATACAAGTTGATTCTAGGTTACCCACCTTAACTAGCAATGATTCGTATATGGAATCTATCTGTAAGGTATAATTGGTCGAATTTTCTTTTAAAGAATCTAAATGAGCTTTAAACATACTGGTAAATTGTGGCTTAGTGCCCAGCATCATTCTTGCAGTTTTACAGTCATTAAAACACTCAATAAACTTACTACTGTTTAAAAAACGATCAATAAATACCTTTTTCTTTTTAATTTCTCCATTAATTTGTCCGGCATCTATAAACGCTTTGGTATAATTTTGAATTACAGTATCACTTAATGCCAACGTAAAACTGATGTAATACTCTCCCATTTTTTCAAGGGGCACCCTTAAGGCAGTATCTATATTAGCAACAAAATTGCAATCACTTACCTTAGAACCAAAATGAGTAGTACCTACATTTTTATAAACCTCTTTATTACAATCATTTTTTACCACTATCGATAAATCATAATAACAATTGCTACAAGGTTTCCAAGCACCATCAGGGTATCTACTAATTAAATTTTCAATATTGTATTTAAGATAGATCGTATCCTGCAATACAGTTGTATAGGTAGTTGTTGCCGTTAATTTCAGGCTACTGGCATCAAATTTAAATTGTGATGCCTTAATCAGGTTAACCGTATCTTTAACAACTGCGGGTTTACCTGGTAAGCTCTGTACATTGGCAGGTGTAGCACCAATCAAGGCTGTGGCAATGGTTTTACCACTAGCATTTAAATAACTAATGCTGGCTTGTCCATTTGGGTCTATCACTGTATTTTTAAGGTAATGAATGGCGTCTCCAACATCATTACCAAACAACTTATCTAGCTCTTCTTGCAAAGGTTTATCATAAAAATATTTTGTAGTATGATCTCCTGTTGCACCTGGTTGAAAAGTTTGCCCAACTCCACCTTGAATTTTAGGACGGCCAGTATTATCTGCTGTAAATTTGGTTAAAGAGTAGGGATATCCAAATGCATTTGGCGTATATTTCACAAATGGGTTAAGGCCAACATAAGCTGCATCTTCGAGAAACTTATTTTTGGATGAATAATACCTAGCAGCACCGTAAAGACTCATGCTATCCAAGGGTTGAGGCAAGGTTAAACAGAGCGTATCATTAAGTTTAAGGTCCTTGAAACTAAAAGATTTACCAGCAGTGTTTAAATTAAACCCTTTAAAATAATGAAGATGCTCTGGGTTTCCGTTTCCTACCTTTACTGGGGTAGGTAAAATACTGGCCACCGCACGTCCAAATTGATCGTAAACATTTTCTTGCACTACCGCAATTGCATCAGTATTGTTTAAGGTTGCAGTTTGACGACTTCTTAATGTACCATCAAAATAACTAACCACCTCTTTTTTCTTTCCTTCTTCTGCATAGGTAACTGCATATTGCCAATTGAGGTCTTTCTCGTGCCAATTTAATTCCCAAATAGCATAATCACTATCTGTTTTAACGTAAGACCACTCTCCTTCTTCTCTTAACCCTATAGAATTATAGGATACCTGCCTCATTCTTACAAAGATATAATCGGCATTAAATAACAATGATATATTATAATCCTGCTTATTAGTAGTTATCCTAGTTGCATTGTTCCTAAAAATGCCAGCTAATTGAGCAGGTGCATAACTTCCCAAACTGCGAAATAAGGTATCCACCTTACCATAAACTTCGCTCAGAGAATCAACAATTACCCATTCAATATCGTACTCTTCTTCACCTACCACATTATCCCAGGTAAGTACCAATTGGTTACTTGCATTAACGCTTCCTCCAGATAGGCTTCTCATCGCAGCACCAGCCTTAGGGCTTGAACTTAGCTGTCCATTTATACCGATAAAAAGATGAGGCTTAAAAAGATATTTACGTTCAATAACAATGTTGGCATTTAATTGTAATACTGGTGGCATTTGTGTGCCAAACTCTGGGCTATTTACATCAAGTACCTTTACTTTTACCTCATACCCATTTGTAAAATCCTTATGATCTAGGTATTGATAAGATGCACCATATGTTTTGTTATAGTTTACATTTAAAGTAATGGTATCTATTGTTGGTATAACCTGTTCTGGAGAGCTAAAATAAGATACCTGCAATTTCATGGCGCAGCTAAAACTTTGGCTAATGGCCTGTTCACTTAAAACCCTTAAGCTAATGCTATTCTGTACCTTAATATTGGTAATTTCAGCCCAATTGAAAACCGGGTTACGGAATTTCTCATCCTTAACCATTAGGCTATCTCCCTTTTTTATGGTTCCCTTTATAAAATTCTCATAAGGCTCTGTACTGGCATAGCTTTTAGTAAAAAAACATAGCAATAAGCCTATAAAAGTTAAGTTTCGGAGCGCAACTGACATAGTGACTATTTAAAACTGAAGTTTATTGATTAATTCGTAAGTGCTGTATGCAGGGCTAAGTGTCCAATCTTTACCCTTTTTATTCACAATTTGCTGAGCTAAGAATTCATTTAAATGAGATTCATCACTGGTTAAGCTAAGGTCCAAGTCTATAGTTTTATCCTTTTGCTTATTCTCTGGTTCTTGAAAATTGCTTAACCTTATATATAATCGCTTTGGAAGTAAGGTAGTAGCATCATATACCAATTTATATTCTTTACAGGTTAAATGATAAGGATTGAGTAAACTCACTGTTCCTTCTACTTTGTTAAGGGTTCCTGTAACCGAATAACCTTCATCAACAATTGTTTTCATTAATTTATTTATGTCAGGCATCAATGCTAGAGGAATTACCTTTTTGCTTGGCGTTAACATCACTTTTAGATTTTTATGATCTACATAGGTTGATACCTCATTACCATTAGACATCTCTATATCGCCAAGCTTAAAATAGAACTGATTCCCCTTTCGGCTATATACATAGTTTGCATTTGCAATGTGCTGAGTTGAATCTGCCCCATCAATGGTACTTAATCTCCCTTTGATTAAAAATTCTGCCCTATTCACATCAATCTTTTCATAAACTGTTTTAAATAGTCTTAATTGAGCGGTATCTACTATATTCACATAGCTTGTATCAACTACTTTTACTTTAGCTAAAGGCTTAGTATTTTCTTGATAGCTGTTCCAAGCCAATACAGAGCTAAAACCAAGTACAAGTATAATGGCTGTTAGGCCTATAAATTTCAACTGACGAGTATCAGATGGTAGTTTCATTTTCATATCCTATAATAAATTAGGTTGTTTGCGAAGAGACGATCTATTTTCCTTTATGGTGATAATGCCTCGCTCTGTTTCTTTCTTAACCCTTACCAACGAACCTTCGTCATCATATTCATAGAAAGTAGCGAAGGCATTTTCGTCTAGTTCGGCCATCAGTTTAAAATTCTTATCACTATAGGCATAAGATTTTAGATGAGCATTGTATGGAAAAACCCTTATATCATCTATAAACACATTTGGCTCATTAGTTTTCATAGTAAGAAAAAGCTTAGTTCCGGTAAGTCCAGTAAGGTTAATTTCACCTTCCAATAATTTCCAACCTTCAATTACAGCTTTACAATTAAAGCTAACCGTTGGGCCATATCCAATTTCATCTTTTGCTGTTGCTGTAATATAAGCGTTCTTGTTTTTTGCCTGTCTGTCTTTTACCCATACACTGATGACATATTTTTTAGACTTGATAGGTTCAAAACCTCCAGGATAAAGCCCAGGTGTATTAATTAATGAAAATTGACCATCGCTTACACTTAAGTAACTATTTGTTTTATGCTTTTCGGTATGCATTTTAGTTTCTAGCGTAATACCGGTTGAGTTGAGCAAATAACTGTAATTACCAGTATGGGAAATTGTGTCCTTTGTATTGGAGTTAAAACCCGTAGCAGTAAAACCTGTAGTTGCACAAATTGGTGTATGTGCTACCTTAAATTTTACATCTTCAAAACTGTTCACATAAACTTCACGATTCATGGCGTTTGAAGCTACCACAGATGGTAATTGTCCATTAAAATCAAAATTGGCAGCACTGTATCGACCTAAAGCATCCCTGTTTTCTAATTCCTGTCCATATCTATCATAAAGGGTAACCTCATTTGCAGTAACCCATTTGCTTGCAGCAATGTTCTTTACCCAAATGCCCCAACTATAGGCGAAATAAGAATTGAATGATTTAAAAACACCCGCATCTTTGAGGTTCATTCCCTTTTTATTTGCCGAGAAGGTATCATCATAGGCTCTGCTTTCTTGATAAACATTTTGTTCATAAGGCCTCCAATTACCTTTAATACCCTCTACAAACGGATTGTAAAAATTATTATAAGTAAACCGCCAAGTTTTTACACCATTGATTGTCCTAAAACTTTGCAGATTCTGGCTTTCGGCATACGAAAGTAGATTCGCAGTGTTAAAAACCATGTTAAAGCTTGCTGAAGATGTGGCATTTACCAATTCGCTAATGGTATTATCATAAATTTCGACACCAAAACTTCCTGGATTAGTAGTTTCTGTATTGGGTGCCAAAGGATAGTTATAGCCTGCCACTTCAATTACATTTTTCCCCTGCTTTAAACTAATTGGAATTACAGTCCAGTACCTAGGCTCATTATCTGTATTCGGAATATCAACTCCATTTATCTTAATCCGTACATCATTATCCCCAGCATAACCCATGTAATAAGTTTTTGCCTCGGCAGTAAATGTGGTTGTAAAACCAAGGTATTCACTTAAACTATTGGCTACAGGTAAATTGATCCATATTCTAGCAGAATTTAATCGGCTAGACAACACAGGATTGCTCGTATAATAATATGGATTTCCTAAGTATGGATAAGTCTCCTCCGCAAAAATCCTAGCCCCATAACTACCGTGAGTACTGTGAAAGAAAGGTTGTTTGAACTTAAATTCATAGGCAGTATTTTCTATCCTTTCAGTGGTTTGACCACAATTATCTCCAGGCCATTCATCATCGAAAGTATTAGCACTGGCACTTATGATCTTATATTTTGCCAAGTTTTGAGTTCCAGTTAAAATGAGTTTATCATTTTCTATAGGGTTTCTTAAAGAAACAATACTTGCTGCATTGGCATCCATTTGATTCCGATAACCAGATCTAATCACCTTAAATGTATCCTGGTTTGGATCAATGCTATTTACCCTTGCTCCAACTCTATCTATTAGCATTTTTGTAGGTTCTATCAATTGTATATATATACCATAGCCTTCTGATCCAGGTCCGCTTGCAATTGTTGTTCTATTGTTTATTACCCAATAATGAATGCCAGTACTGGTGTTTACCAATTCATCACCCTGTGTAAGCAATGTTCTGTAAGACTCGTTAATTTCTTTTAAACTACTAAGCGTTACATCTTTAAGCACCATACCTAGATTTTGATAAGCACCTCCCATTTTGCGATATGCCCAGTAAGCAGGAAAATTAACAGCGTAATAATCCTGATTAAATTCATTCTGCGTTTTAGTTATAATTGCTTCACCGGTTACACCATCATAAGCTACGTTTTCGACATTAACTTCAGCACCATTTTCCATTTTGGTTACCTTATGTATTAATCCACTCAGTTGAATTACTTTTACCGCACAAGCTGAACGAAAAAGCTTATTATCATTATTCCCGTTAATGGGCCAATGTGGTATTGGGATATTGAGAACTGGCATAAAATCAATCCCCAAATTAACTGTAACACCAGAGTTCATACTCTCCTGCTCTCTAAAATCAGTAAAAAAGTCAATATCCCTACCAATAACCCGATCATGCCTCAGCACCCCATCTGTGTCTAGTATGTCAACAGTATTCTTTAATTTTAAAGTTGCCGCTTTATCATCCTCTACTTGATAATGATAAGTTGTACTTGATATCTCGGCACCAGATTGATTATATAATCTGTTTGCCTTTAACTTACCATGCATATCATTTATGGTAATGGTATAACCTTGTGATATAACCAACTCCTCCAAAGCACTAGTAAAAACTAAGCCGTAAGTATTAGATGGTCGTGGATTATAACGTTGTGGCTCAGTAACAACTACCGATACCGGAAAATCTTTTGCCGTATAAAATTCATTGATGGAAAAACCAGTTTTTGGAAGCTCTTTTTCAGTCTGATTTTCTTCTAAATCTCTTACCGTTACCTTACTATACCCTACACTTGGGCTTGGAAAAAACGACTCACCAAATGGTTCTTCTAACTCAAAATAGTTATTAATAGCTCCTTTAATATTTTGAATGTAAGCTATAGGTTGTTTTAAGGCATTTTCATCGTTGCCAATGCCGGGCTCATAATTGGCTACACCGCTACTTATCTTATTGCCATTTAATGATTTTGTGGTATAATCAAATGTTTGCCCATATATTCCAGCTACTACATTGGTGTCACTTGTAAAAACATCCCATTTATCTTGAATGGCAATTTTTCTAATCCTAGAGCCACCTCCTATTTTTTTACCTGAAACTTTAACAATACGAGCAAAACTTTTATTAGGGTCAATTATACTCGCATAACCTTTTCTAAGTCCTTTTTTATAAAAATTCTCTTTCAGCTCACTTAAGTTTTTAGCTGCACTTGCTACTGCAGTTACTGCAGCTTTTAAAGATCCTCCCCCATTATCATTAATCCTATTCTGAAAACCAGGGTAAGCATACCTTGGATATTCATTTTTCATCCTTTGTAAAGCAGCGTGCCTAATTGGATTGATATGTTCTCCAGATACCTCTATATTTTCAAGAATAACGTTGACTTCATGGGTTGAGCCAACCATGTTAACTCCTATTACCTTGCTATAACAAGGCACAAAATCATTGTCCCTTCCATCTGAGTTTGCATTAGCAGTTGAAACCTTGATGTAAGTCTTAGAATAAAGATAATTTGAACCGTTTAAATATTTCTTCTTAAACCAATCTAATAATCGAGCTCCGCTATACCCTATTGGCGGTAAACTATCTAGGTTAAGCTTAATACCAGTAGCTCCATTTAAAGAATCACCTGATCCCACGTTCGACTTAATAGGTACCATCACCATCGCTTCCTTATCTTGCACGTAGGCATAATCATCTGCCTCGTAAGTAACATTAATGATGCCGCCAGAAGGAAGTTTAATTGAACTGATTTGGTATAGGGCTGCTAAAGCATCTGCTCTTGTTTTATCTTGATCGGCATAAGGAAATTCTTCATTGCTAAGTCCACCCTGATTTATGTTCCGTTCTTTAAATGAACCCCATCTATCTGTATTAAAATTAGCATAGGCACCATTAACAGCACCAACATGGTCTGTATAGGTAAAAATATAAGGATGATTAGAACCTTTTTGGGTATTGCCATATTCAAACCAAACTTTGGTTAAAGTTAATTTACCGCCTCCCGCAGCTATAGAATTAGGCGTATTTGGGCAAAGTTGGTAATCATACTTAAATTTAACAACCTTAATAGGTTTGCTCATATCGGCCTTAGAGTATAGTCTAATTTCTTTTAAGCTTTTTTGACGTACAGTATTATTTTGTTCGCCCATTATATCTTTAACACCTAAACCGTCTAATCTATCCTCAGTAATAAAGTAGGCTATTTTTGTTTTGGTTTCTATGGAATTAACATAACAAATTTCTTTTTCTCCATAAATAATGCTCCCCTTATCATCATCTGGATCAGCTAATAAAGCCCTATTGAGAGTTGCGGTTTTCTTAAGGTTACCGTTAATCTTATTATTATAAGGAGTTCTCCACTTATAGTTAGCAATTTTAGAATATTTAAACTTAATAGCCGTACCGTTATCGTCGTCAGTTATCCCATTACCTGTTTTATCTACATAATCTGGTGATAATAGACCCGTTAAGAGATAGCTATGAGCATATGCAGCTTGGGTTTCTTTATGCTTATAGTGATCAATCCCTTTATTTTCTGGTATACCTGCATCTATATCAATCAACCCATTTTCTACAGTATAGGTTTTTCCAACTGCAAAAGTGTACTCTTGCTGAGTAAGGTTATATACTGGCATTCCATAAACTGCTCTTTGACCAGTGCTTTCATTCACAGTCATTTCTGAGATGTGGTGTGCCTTTCGCTTACCTTTTATTCTGGCTTGATCTTCAATTGCATTTTGAACATGTTGAGGTGGGGGAACAAATGAACCACTTTGGTTAAAAGCATAAAATTTTAAGGAATGATCTAAACCTGCAATACCTGCATCCTTTGCCGTGAGATAAGAAATGAAAGTCTGCTGACGTTGAGGTTCGTTTTTAGCTATGGGTGAAGTAACCTGATTAATGTTAGTAGCAAAATTAGTTTCAGTTTTAAATGCTGAATTTGCTGTTTTCCCACTTATTTCTACCGAAAGAGATTTAGCAAATTGATATTTGCTAACCATTGAAGAATCTTCTATGTTCTTTTCATCTATTTTTCTAAAAAAAACGTGCTGTTTCCTTGGATTGGCACTAGGTTCATCTTGAAAATCACCATTTTTTAGATAATTGTTATTTGAGGTCCACTTTCTAGTGATATTTCTTGTGTCTTGATTAAAAAAGGTTACACCTATATGTTTTCCAACTCCCCAACCAAAATCTCCACCTATAGAATTTCCCGTAGAAACATCCATTGTCTCATTATCAAAGTAAGCACCAGAGCCACCTCTATATAACCTAAATTGCCCAGAGCCAGCTTGACTGTTATACATAAAAACATCTGGTGTGGCTACCGGCAAAGCCAAATTTGGCAACTCTGGTATAACTGGATTATCTTTCTCTCGAATAAAATCCATCACCGCATTTTTTTTATTTTTCCCTTGTTCGGCATATAAGAATCCATAACCTTGGCTTACCAAGTGTTTATTGGAAACTTCTCTTTTATTTCTATAGCCTGTTCCACCTCCTCCAAAAAAATAAAATGGGGTAGCAAAACCTATGTCAAAACTGAAAGACCTATAATCAGCCTTATAAGGGATTTGAATTTTTGGCATCAAGGGCTCTGTATTATAAGAAATGGAATAATCAGAATTAGCTTTAACCCTTCCAATATAACCTCCACCAAAGCTTAATGACTTCATTCCTGCTCTTGTATTATAACCTAGAGAAGAAGAAAGCCCGTAACTTTCTGTAACCTTTTCCTTGGTATAATTACCGATTGACATATTTACATAAGGGCTTACATCAACCCCACTTGCCGTACTCGAAAGTACCGATATACCCATACCTGCGGTCAGTTTCCCTTCATTTGCTCTTGAAAAGGAAATTCCTGCATTTGCACCTATTTCTGCGCCTATTCCTGTATAATTGTCACTAAAAATTCCAAAAGTTAAAGAGCCAGTAATTTTCGGACCTGATGCACCGGTTATTTTACCTCCATCATCTCTTATATAGTTTCCCCTAAATTCAGTCTTTCCCGTTATTCTTCCCCCAACTGTAATCTTTGGTTTTACGTCATGCTCTGTTATGATTGTATCGCCCGAGAAATCATCAGCCATTCCTCTTAGTTGACGATTAATTGCACCAACGTTCAAGTTCCATCCTAAACCAACCCAAGTAGCTTCATCATCTATACCAGCTCCCGATTGGTAACTCATGCTTATTGGATATCCATCTACATCTAATAAGGGTATGTTATATTTAAAATCACCACTAAATAAATCAACCATGTCTGTAACACCTGCTGGCTGAAAAGATTGTGCCTCAGGTTGTGAAGGACCAGATGTTAATGCATATGAAGTTAAGGGCTGTAAAATATTCAATAGCCAAACTGCCAATAACAGTTGTGCAACCCTTTTAATTCGTCTGTTTTTTATAGTTTTATTCATCTTGCTTTAAACTCAATTGATACGTTTTTCCGGTAATATATTTGTCTTTATAGGTCAGATTATTTTCTCCAGCATTGCTATTATAGAAAACTACCATATATTCAAAACAGTTATTTAATCCATTCGCAATTGGAATTAATTCATCTGCATATTGTTTACCCATTTCGCTTACCTTATAGAAACTACTATCCATTCTATAGGCCATTTTTTCATTCATTTTTTGCCCTTCCAATGCTGTACCTTTGAAGTGATGAAAAATTCTCACTTTATAGGTCAATGCTCCATTTTCAACACTCGCCTTCAAGGCATTAATTACTAGGTCTTTATCAACTAATTGATCCTTCGATTCTTTTCTATTGCATGACATTAAAAAAATCGCCACTATTAAAATATACTTCCTCATTGAGCTTCCTTATAAATAAACCTTAAACTTTTACTTGATCCATTTGGCAACATAGCTTTCAAAACATATGAATGTCCATCGTTAAATGAAAAATTATTGCTAAGGTCCAACCTGATCTTATTCTGTCCCTTTTGCAGATTCACTTTGGGCAATCGTCTAATTTTTTGGGTGGGGTCTGTTAAGCTCACAATACTATATTGTAAGGTCTGAGCTGAATAGGAGTTAATTAAAGAAAACTTAATAAGTCCTTGGGCTACGTAATAATTCCCTCTTGATAAATCCTCTATATCCCTATATCCATTGTCATCTTCGAGCTTAGCGCTTACCGTATCGGCACAATCTACCTTAAACGACCATACCTCAGACCGGTTAATGATAGCTTGGCCCTTGTAAACCGTTACCTGCCAAGCATATTTTTTACCTGCGGTTAAATCTCTTGAAACGGGTGGGTACATTAACAAATTGGTTAAAATCCCCTTTTGGTTCACTATCGGTAAATTATAGTTCAGGGCCTCCACTGCATTTTGTTTGTCTTTCATTTCTACCAAGGTGAGCTGGTAAAGGGAACCTACCACTTGCGGTAAAGAAGGTTGCCAGGTAAACATGGGTCTCTTTTCGCAAATCTGGTCCTCGTTGTAAGGCTCTATCAAATCAAATGGCGCTGGGGGTGTAATTTCTTGCGAAAAATTCTGGTCTATGATAATCTCTTCACTTGACGAAGACGCCATGACCACATAGTTATAATCATAATCGCCCATAGGGAAATTACCGTGCTGGCGTATATAATTACCTGTATTGGTATTACTAATGGTTACCTTCGCAGTCTTAACGGTTGATGGTGGCAACAAGTTCATGCCTGGCACAATGGTAAAAGGCTGTGTTTGGATGCTCAACACCTTACCTGTTTTGGCCTCGCTAACCGTAATGTTTAGTCTTACGCTCTTTCTATCCTTTAAACTATAGATGCTGGCACTCATGAGCCCATCTATGCTTCGCCCAAATAGCTCTGGCACAAATTGTATGCTTACCTGACTAAATGCAGGTACCGATACAAAAAGGAGGATCACTAATATTAATCTTTTATAACTGATCATTGTTTGTCTAAATAATATTTGAGTGAAAATTCTGCCCTAGCCTTCGAAAATAAATCTGGGTAAAGCGGTGTAATTAAGTTTTTTCTAACATCGAGATAGGCACTTACCTCCAAGTGTTTTTTAACCATGGTTTGTATGTTTTGTCTAATGCCAACCTGCTCTGCTATGCGCTGGTTATTGAGGTAGGTAACACCCGATGATAAAAAGACCGACTTAAATAAGGTATACTGACAAGCCATGTCTGAGTTAATCATGTCGCCCAGAATAGGATTTGCAGTGAGCTGCTTATTGTAAAACACATTGCCATTGAGCGAGAAACTCTTAAAAACAACAGTTTGTGCGTAGTTAGCCTGTATAAAATTAGTAGCCACCATGGTAGCGCTTCCTTGGTTATCCATGTCTTGTTTTGCCAGGGAAAGATGACTGAAACTAGATTTACCAAAGATTTTATAGTTGGCATTAAAGTCTGTTTGTAGTTTCTTGGAAGCATAAACAGGTAAGGCCTGTTCAACACCCACTTTATTTACCCCATTCTCTAGGTATTTTAAGCTTAGCGTATAAGACTTAGATAACCTGATTCTCGAATCTAACTGTACGTTATAATTTCTCCAGTGCGAATTGTTACTGGCGCTGATTGGCGTATTTTTCATGTCAGTTCTGAGGTAAAAAGTAACCCTGTTATTAAACATGCTCTTTTTTACATTTCCACCAAAACGCATGTTCATGTTGGTATTTCCCTGCTGACCTGGATTTTGAAAACCAATACCCGAATAACTGAAGTATACATTACTTTTTAGACCCATTTTTCTTGAATCTAGACCATGGTTTAAGCCAAATGACATGGTCTCAAAAAGATCATCCTTAAAATAATTACCCTTGGTTAATTGATCTGCCAAAACCAGCTCTGGTCCATTAACCAAGTTATTGTACTGCACGGCAGACTTCGAAACATCAACCGTTAACTTGCCAAAATCATTAAGGTTTAAGTTTTGTGAAATGGTAAAAACCATGTTATTTCTCGGCACGGCAGTAGACAACAGTGTTGAAGTATTTTGGTATTGTTTATCATAGAGACCTACCCATGATAGTTTACCACTGCCAAAAGCGAAATTGGTAGTGGGTACACTTAAATAGGTATACAGCTTGGGCGATGAAAAATTAGAACGTGTATACTCCATGTCTTTAGGCTGACCCAAATCTTTATTGGTAGCAATACCAACCGTTACTGGGCCACGGGCCGTTCTAACCGCCAAATTAACCCCATTTAAAAACAAGTCCCTATTCATGAATGAGCCCGGCAATAGGTTAGCAAAATTACCTGCCTGAAATTCCTTGATTTTTGAATAAGCCTTTTGGAGCTTTTGAAGTTCTGGCTGATTGCTGAGCTGACTGATAAATAAGGCTTCCAAATCGCGTTCGCTGATTTTGTTATTCACAAACTTCTCTAAAAGCTCAATTTTTTCTTCGTCTAAACCATTATCGCTTAACTCTTGCTTAACAGACTGCACATAGGCACTTACCTCTTGTACCTTTGTATTAAACACTTGAGTTAAGCTATCCTTTTTACTATTGTAAAACTCTTCTCCCTTATTTTTGGCTTCTTCTTTAAGCTCATTCATCACCGAGCTAAGCTTAGCTTCTACCTGCTCTTTACTCATGGATAATAATTCTTTAATCGAATTAGGGTTATTGAGATAAGCCATTACCTTTTGGTTATTTGTAATCTGTTCTGGCAAGCCCTCTTGAATTTTCTCTCGAATGCCTTTTTTAAGGTAATTCTGGGCAGTCATGCTCAAAAACTTCTTGCTTTTTAGGTTTTTATACTTTTGAAGATCTACTTGATAAAGTTGTTGCAACTGTTGTTTGGCCAAATCGACCTTGAAAAGATTTTGCTGACTAAAATTGAGTTGATTAAGTGGGTTGTAATTGTTAACCAACGCTAAGTTGATGGGAATTTTGTATACTTCAAGTTGGCCATCAAACGAAATTCTATTGAGATAATTCGATCCTGAAATTAACCCCAAATTTTCTCCGTATTGGACGGTATTTTCTATACTGACATTTTTTAGCTGAACTTTCTTGCCAACAGCGGTCGAATCTTTCTTTAGAATTTTGGCAAATGCAGATTGGTTAATCTTATCGTTAACCGTTTTTTTTACTTTTTTATCGATATGAGCCAGCTCCTTAATTTTGTTAGAATCTATCTTTACAGCGTTTTTAAGCTGCTTCTTAACCGAATCAACATTAACAACGGGCTTTTTAACCTGGGCAAAAGTGGCACTCCCAAAAAGGAGTAACACACCAAGTGCGAGCATTGTTTTTTGTATTGCCATCATGCCTTTTATTTTTCACCAACTGCCATTTTTAGCTACAAAAAATGTTCAATATTTTTACATTAACATTTTTTGTTTAAATCAATGGATTTAATGTTTTAGATTAGTTAAATATTACGGTTCCTTATGCCGAAGATGGGCAAAAAAAGAAGTAGAAAAAATGCGATAGGAGCCGCATTACACATAAGGTTATTTTGAACATACCAAACCATCATAAGTGCTGATGAAAACTTTAATCGACTCACCATAAATACCTATCTAATTAACGCTCTATGAAATTCAATTGTGTTGCTGTTGACAGCGACAAACACAGCCTTGATGCTGTAGCTAATTACCTGGCTACCCTTCCCCATTTCAATCCACTCATCATGTTTACCGACTCAATTGTTGCATTAAAGTCGCTCATGGAAATGGACAACATTGATCTTTTGTTAATGGATATAGACATGTTGGCCATTACAGAAAAAGAGCTCACCGCATTGCTCAGAACAAAAATCAGAAGAATAATAATTACCTCAACAAATCAGAACCATGCATTTCAGGCATTTGAGGTAGATGCCGATGCTTTTTTATTAAAACCCTATGCTATCTCTAAATTTGTAAATACCATCAATAAGTTAGTATCAAAAAAACCAGTTACCGAAAAAAGAGAAATGGTACAAAACGACTTCTTTTTCATTAAAAACAAGAATGAGAAGTTTAACATGATAAAGATTAAGCCCGAAGAAATAATTGCCATAGAAAGCCTACAAAACTACATTTCCATACAAACCTTAAATAAAAAGGTAGTTGCACATTTAACCTTAACCAAAATCAAGGAAATATTAAAGGAACAAGAACACATCATGCAGGTTCATCGCTCTTTCCTGATCTCAAAAAGGTACATCGAAGAAATTGAAAGCAATACCATAAAAATGTTTGGGAACATCAACATCACCGTTGGCGAGAATTACAAAAATGACCTATTATCTTACATTAAAGAAAACACCATACAGACTGGCAGGAACGCAAGTTAAATTTAAATACCCATCTACTTCATCAAGTAAATATCAACCGTATGGCATTCTCATCAGGTGGAAACTAGGTTCATCTTAGTCTTCCGATAAGATTTGCAAGGTGCGCTATATTCATCGGATGACAATCAGCAATGAGATGGATAGTACAATTAACGCATGGTTAATTTATTATCCAATCGCTGTACTATCGTTCTGCTTTTTTTGGCTTGGGTTTACAGGGTGATCACAGGGTCATAACAAGGTCGTAACAGGGTCATTACTCGCTTGCACACCTAGTTAACTCCTAATTAAATCCTTGTGAATTTCGTTTAATCTATAATTAATGATTGGTGATGGGTTTGTCGGCTGTCAAAAGATAATATAACCGACCAAGCATATACCATGCTTGGGGGTTTAGCGCCTTGCTTATGTACAAAATAGCCCACTAGATATAACAATTATGCCATTAGCTTAAAACAAAAAGTTCAGCATAGCTTTTACCCCATGCTGAACAATTATTGTGACTACAAAAAATAGAATTATCCTTTTTTTATATAACCCTTTTATTTTTTACTGCTAAAATCAAACCATAGGGTTTCTTTGATGAGCTCTCCATTGGCTTTATTTTTTTCACTTTGTGGCCCTAATACATTTGCCGATTGAAACTTAGTGCCAATTGGACTAATTGCATTTAAAAATCCAATGTTACCTGTTGGAAAAGAGGGTTCTACATTATTGTTTTTAAGCGCCGCCATTTCTCTAGCTGGTTGATATAGCTGTAGATACATATTTTTATTGTTGGCATACACTGTAAACGGGCTTTCCTTATTCTCTAGCACCACCCAATTAACCTGCCCATAATAACCTTTAAACTCCGGATATGCTCCTATTTCGCCAGTAATACTGTTGTTATAGTTTTTATGCCAAACACCAAATTGCTGACCTTTTAACCTGTTTTTCCAAACCCTATAAGGACCTTGTCCTAAGTATTTAACACCTGTAACCTTGTCTTCAGGATAATTAAAGGTAATGCCCATGAAATCGGCTAACCCTTGTTGACTGTACTGATAGTCTAGTTTAACTTTTTGCCCAGGCTCAAAAGTCCATTTAACATGCAAGTTGCCCTCACCTTGATAGTCTGCCTCCACTATGTATTTCTTACCGTCTGCCTTGTAGGTAAATTGTTTCAATGCCGTAGACACACCCGCTAAAACAGGGCCTCCAGATAATGAAATGGTATTGCCCCCAGGTTGTACAGCTTTTTGGATATACCCAGTAGATTTATCAAAATGATAACTAATCCCATCACACTTCACTTCAATAGCATTGTTAACATCAATTGCTTTTATGGTAGCTTTAGGCGCTAAGGCAACCAACTGTTTAAGCATGTTAGCATGCGCATTGATAGGCCAGCTCCAGGTAAAAACTTCTTTTTTATCAGGGCTATATGCGGTGAGGTATAACGCATCGTTTTTAGACCAGTTTGCAGGTAAGGCTAGATTAATTGTCCCTTTTTCGCCTGGTTTTAAATTAATGGCAACCGGTATGCCAGATGCTGCCGTTGTGGCTAAAATACTTTTCGATTGTGCATTGGGCAGTTTTACCAGTTTCCATTTAAAGGTACACTGATTAATATTGGTAAAATCGTATCTATTTTCGATGGAAATTTTGCCATTAAAACCTGTCGTTAAAGTTGGGTTCTGAACATAAATTGGCGACCAGATTTCTTTTATGGTAAAAAAACTAGCTTCCTTTTCGCGATGAGGCCCCACAATGCCATCTGGCGCATGGTTACCATCGCTATCATAAATTCCATTTTTATCTGTACGGATAACATTTTCATCTGCAAAGGCCCAAATAAAACCACCTGCCCCATGCGGATGTTGAAGCATCTGTTCCCAAAAATCGTCTAAAGCCGCTCCTGCTCCACCATCATAAAGCCCATGCATAAATTCTGTTGGGAAGAAAACTTCCTGTCCGGTTGTAGCAGCCTTAACCATGTATTTATAATCTGGATAGTGTTTGGTATCAGTGCCATTAAATTTTTCCCAAGGGTGAATCACTGTACGTTTTTGTGGGTCATATAAATCATAATCTCCATCTAGCTCTCTGTTAAAACCGCCTTCGTTACCATTTGCCCAAAAAATAACCGAAGGATGATTTACATCACGTATCACTAATTCCTTCACTAGCTTACGGCCGATTGTGGTGTCGTAAAAGGCTTGCCAGCCGGTTAATTCATCGATTACATATAAACCTAACGAATCGCATACATCCAAAAAGTCTTGATCTGGCGGATAATGCGACATCCTCACTGCATTCATGTTCATTTCCTTCATTAATTTAACATCCAGTAAGTGCACTTGATGACTTAATGTACGACCTGTTTCTGGCCAGAAGCTATGACGGTTACTGCCTTTTAATAATGTTTTTTTCCCGTTCACGTAAAATCCGTCATTATTTCTGAGTTCAACCGTACGGAACCCGAACTTTTGTTTGGTTTGGTGGATCATGCCTCCTTTACTTTTTATCGTAAGTACAACTTGATATAAGTGAGGAAACTCTGCGCTCCATAACTTTGGTTTGATAAAACTGCCTTTTAGTTGTAATTTATCTTCAGTGGCACTAGCCTTAACTATAATTGGTTGACCAACATTTGCCCCATTCAATTGTTTAACCTGTGCTTCTAGCGTTTCATCGCCTTTTAAATTCTGAGGATAAATATCCATTTGAAAATCGCCATTGGCCTTTGCGTGAACAGCCACTCTATCTACAAAAACTTCAGGAACTATCTCTAGGTAAACTGGTCTATAAATACCACCAAATACCCAAAAATCGCAAGTACGTTCGGCACTATTTACAGAGGTGTTTGTAGAGTTCTTATCTACGGTAACTTCTAATAAGTTCTTGCCATTTGGCTTTATAAATTTAGTAATGTCATACTTAAACCTATAAAAGCCACCTTGATGGATGTCTCCAACCTGTGTGCCATTGATCATTACTTTGGTGTCTGTCATGACCCCTTCAAACACGATGAAAACCCTTTTGCGTTCTAATGCACCTAAAACAAATTCGTGCTTGTAAATACCTTGCTCATTCGCTTTATTTTTATCATGGCCATAATTATAAGTACCAAAACCTTGTTGCTCCCAATTAGATGGAACTTTTATTTTAGACCATTGCCCACTTTTTCTGCCACTGGAGCAGTAAAAATCCCACAACACTGTATTGTCCTTATCTGTACCTGAGAGGTATTTAACGATAGTTTGCTGAGAAAACCCAATAAGGGAAGTGATACAAAGCAAGAAAAATAGGAATGATTTTTTCATTGTTTACATGATTGGCTTTTGCAATATGGCTATAATTTCGAGAAAATGAAAAAACTGAGCAATGCGCATTAATGGTTAATTGTTTAAACTGTGTAAATTGGTTAACTGTATATGGCAAGTAGCCATTTAACCGAGTTCAACAATTAACCATTTAAGCATCTTAGGCAAGTCTCCATGGGCTCTTCACTTCTCACAAAAACTTGCACCAGAGAGAGATTAGCAGATTATTAAAATACCTTCTTAGTCATCAGATGAGATTTGTAGGGTGCTTTATCCCAAAGGGACTCCTTGGGAGTACTTATCTGATGACGTTCTAAACCCCTTGTTCTCCAAAGCACACTGAAGACCAGCTGGCTTTAAAAACAAAAGTTCAGCATACTTTTTACAATATACTGAACTATTAATCTGCTAATCACTGACTATCAGAGAGGCAAGTGCTGCCAATGTTGTTTATTCTATTTTAACAATATTGAGGTTTTGATCAACCAACAAACCTTTACTCATCTTAAGGTCGAATTTCAACTTGTGTTTTGCTTTTAATTTGATTACAAATAAATCGCTAGTGCCAGATAAGGATTCCTTATTTCCTAAATTCACAAATGTTGGATACAAAACCTTATCACCATTGGTATGTAACCTATCATTTGTTAGGTTATCCATTTGTTTTGTGTTTAGGCTTTGCACTGCTACAAATTCATAATCTTGTGGTTTATAAGGCAAGGCAAAGCTTAATGCGTTTACCGATTTTAGCTCAATACCTTTAACCCTAATTTCTACAATTTCATCTTTGTTATAGTTTTGTTTTGAGGTACTTAACTCAAGTTTGCCTTCAACCTTAGCCTTAGTCTCTTTTACGCCACCTTCTAACTGTGTAGCAACAACAGAAATATCATAAGCATCTATCAATTCATTTTTATTGATATCGCCATTGCTGATGTAACCTTCAAAATCAGCATCACCTTTTCTTAATCCGGTGTAGTTGATGTAAGAAGTAAAATCATTTTTATCAATTAAACGGTCGTTGTTAATATCTCCCGGAAGGTAACTTTCTGTACCTGGAACTTTAAACACATACAATTCGCGACCCGAGCCATAATCTCCAACAGCGGCTGTAACTGAGATTTTGATGTAACGGGCCGAAGGATGATTGCTAAAATTAAAGATTTTAACCTCGTCGGTTCTTGCCCATTCAAAGGCTCCAGCTGTTGTCCAGTTTTCTTTGTTGTTACTATAAGCAACACTTCCTTTTAAGACAACTCCATTTCCTCTTCCAGAACGTGGCAGGTAATGAAACTTATCTAATTGATTAATTGATTTTAAGTCGATAACCATATCAAATGGAACAGCTTTAACGCCATATTTGGTATGCCACATGCTGGCTTCATCAAAATCAAACAACTTAGTTGGCCCTTCACCACCTTGGTTTTCTGCTGTGGTTTGTGCCACAATGCCTTTAATGGCAAACTCCAATGGATTATTTTTTGTAATAGCGTTAATTGAGGTCCAATCTGAAAAGCCATCTTTATTTACAGCACGTAACTTAAATGAATAAGCAGTTTCAGGCGATAAGCCTTCAAATAACAATGTGGTATCCTTAATGGTAGTGTACAACATTTTGTTAAACTCAATTTCATAAAAATCGGCATTGCTTACTTTTTTCCATGTAGGTCTTAAATCAAATGCATTTCTACCTTTTTCTGTAACCTCAGCTAAAGTTGGTGCAGTTAATGCTCCAGTAGAAATTCTATTTTTATTAACAGGCTCGAAAATAAAACCATCAACATGAAGTACAACATCATTTACCGTTACATCTGTTGCTGCTAATTTCACTAATAACTGAGGGTTTTTGGCTATTACTACCTTTTCAAATTCACTTCCTTTTGTTGCAAACCTGTTTAAATTAGGACTAGCATCATAAAAATAACCATTTTGCAATTTGTCAAATTCATCAGCCGAATTTGCTCTTTTTAGTTTTACTTTTTTGCCCCCAATTTTTACTGTAACGTGCTTAGGTGTTGCAGTAACATTTACAACAAATGAAGTTGCTTTATTTTTAACAAAGCCTTCAAAATCTCCTTTTGTAGGTTCAATCGTAATAACAGAATGACCTTTAATAATCATGGTCTTAATTAATGTGGTTGCACCTTTACCTAATTTATAGGCTTCTGTTAATCCATCATCATCATATTCTGTAAAGCTACTTTGGCGGTCTGGATAAATCTCATAGCTACGTACTGCTTTATTTATTTCCGAAACATTGTTATTTGGATTCACCATTGGGATAATGGCCCCGGCTTTAACAAAAACAGGTAATTTCCAAATCGGTACATCAAAGCTATTGATGATCCTATTTCCTTCATATTTTTCTCCTGAGAAATAATCAATCCAAGTACCTGCTGGCAAATAGATATTATTACGAATATCATTCCCTTTTTCGTCGGCTTTGGTAGCCTGATAAATTGGCGCCACTAAAAAACTTGGGCCAAACAAGTATTGGTATTGCGTGGCTGTTCCATAGGTAAAAGCATTCGGCGACGATAAAAACATTGCCCTGATGATTGGCAATCCGTTTACTGCTTCCTTAGCAATACTGTATTGATAAGGCAATAATGCTGATTTTAATTTCAAATAATTACGGTTGATAGAAGCTACAGGTTCACCTTGAGCGTGTGGATATTTCTGACTAGAACCCCAACCATCCATATTTAATTGCATCGGTGTAAAGGTTTTCCATTGAAAATCCCTGATATTCATAGGACCGTTTTTACCACCAAAAATACCATCCATATCAGAAGTTATATTTGGTTGCCCCGACAAGCCCGAGCCGATATAAGTAGGGATATGAAAACGAATGTATTCCCAATTCCCTCCGGTTTGATCGCCCGACCAAATGGTTGCATAACGCTGTGTACCTGCCCAACCATCTAAAGAGATAATAAAAGGTCGTGCATCCTTCCCATATTTTGGAATAATTTGACCAACATCGGCTACGCCATTTAAGCCAAATGAGTAGCCTGCTCCTACCCAAGCCACGTCTGTTTTTAAAACTCGAACACCCGCATCTTGTACTTCTTTTATAATATCACGTTGCAACAATGCACTTACTTCTGGTTTGGGGTGTAAGTCTGACTGTGTCCACAAGCCAATTTCTACGCCATTCTTACGGGCGTAATCTCCAAAGCTTTTTAAATTGGCAATATTACCATCTAAAGTTTCTGTTTGTCCGTAACCAGCACCATAGCCATCATTAGGTAAAATCCAACCTAATGGCATATCGTGTTTTTTATATCTATCGATTACTCCACGTGCCGAAAACTGATAGTTGTTCTTTTCGCCGTTTAATGATTCTTTAATACCTCCATTGTCTTTCTGACTTTCTTTATAACGTAATCCATCTTCAAATACAATTCCAGTTCCTGTGGTATCCTTAGCCCAATAATCACGATTAAATGCATTTAAATGCCCTTCATAAAAACCGAATTTTGGCAATAGTATTGGATTACCTGTTAATTGATAAAAATCATTTAATAACGCAACTGCTCCATCATTTACCATCAAAAAGACATCTAAGTAATTGGTTTCATGTGCTAGCTTTACAATTCCATTTTCTTTGGCTCCAAAATCATAAATGCCTTTTTTAAAGGTATACCACATGACCGCGTAACCTTTTGTAGACCAATAATAAGGTGTTGGCGAAGCTACTCCACCATCTGTCCAGCTGTTTTGATTTTCGATGGCAATCTTCCTACCTTTATGAGAGAAACGACCATTTTGTACACCTCCTCCATAAAAATACTCATCAGCGTTTTCTTTTAAAGTAAGTGTTACCTTATCTTTTTCAAAGTTTACTGGTGTTACCTCCGTTAATACAACAGCTTTTGTAGCTTTATTGATCACCTTTATCAGAGAGGTATTTTTATCTACCTGAATAGCTATTTTTGCTGTCGACACGGTGATTTGATTATTCGCATCAACTATGTTTAAACTAGCAACTGGTCTTCTTGGATTTTCTACCAATATTTTAGCCTCAGGTTTTGCTTCAGGATCCCTAAGTGTGCCCCCTGTATTGTCTTGAAACATCCTGAAGATGTTTTCTCCATAAAAATCTAAAATTAGTTTTTGGTTGTCTGACAGTGAGAGTTCAACAGCAGTATCATTGATTTTTTTGGCGCTAATTACCTTTGTGTTTTGCGCTAATGTTGGCAAAGCCGATATTAAAAGGGCAAAAACAAGTAAATAAGGCATTACTTTAATGTATTTGGGAAGAAAAAACATTTTCATCTTATATTTTATAATTTTTAATATTCTACGTGGTAGTCTTTTTTAAATGCTTGTCCACTCCAAGCTTTTTTTGCAGTCCAGTCTGCTGCATCTGCTGTCCAAAATACATTATCTGCTGGCAAACCTAAAGGTAAAAAACCTAAAGTAGCCATGTACAAACTACCTGTTGAAGTATAACTATCGGCAATGCCAGGTTGCGAACCACAGAAACCTAACACCAACCAACCAGCCGCATCAAAGTTATTACATTGATCAAACATCCTATGCATTACCGCAGTTACGCCGCAGCGAACTTGAGCTGGGCTAATTTGTGTTGGCAATTTTTCCATTAAGGCCACCTGACCCAATGCTTGAAAAGCAGCGGTACGATAAGTAACAGACCTACCCATTGGAACATAAGTACCATCTGGACTAATGATCCTTTCAGAAAACTCTGAATAACGTACCATTCGTTTTACAGCAGTATCATACATATCTATAGGAACTCTTTTTTTATCTGAAAGTACCTTAAAAAAATCGACCAACATGGGATGGATTACGTAAGAATTGTAATAATCCATACTAAAACTTGGTCCATCGCTATACCAACCATCTCCTTGGTACCATTCTAATATTTTTCTTTTTGCAAACTCTAAGCGTACTGGGTCAGCTTGTTCGCCAATGCTGAGTAAAAAAGCTTCATTAATCCCTGCAAAAAGCAACCAGTTATTGTATGCACCAGTACGTGTACGCAAGGCTTTAAATTCTTCGGCAATTCTTTTTTTAGTTACCGCATCTAATGGTTCCCATAATGCTTTTGGTGCTCTTAAAAAAGCTTGTGCCATGTAAGCGGCATCTACAATAGGCTGACTTTCAGTTCTAAAGTTCAGGTAATCTGGATTTGAAGGATCTACCGCATTTGCAATACCCTTTAACAGTGCTTCACGTAGTTTTTTACGCATTTGGCCTTCTTTAGTCTCATCATCAGGCAAAGCAAGCCAAGGGGCAACACCTGCCATTGTTCGGCCAACAGCTTCTAGGTAAGTAACCTTTTTAAAAAAATCTGTTTTTTGACCAGGAGGCACTTCTACCGGCATGTTCTTTTTCAAGGTGCCATTAGAAAGGTTTAATATCACTGGAGAAGACATTTTGTACAAAAGATTTGCCCAATACTCGCGATCTTGAGCACCAGTAACCACTGGATTTTGTTTTGCCTTTTTTTGACTTTGTGCCTGAACATTTGCGGTAGTAAATACTACGACAACCAAAAACACATATTTAAGTTTATTTATCACTGTTTTATTTTTATTTGGTGCTAATTTCAAAGTATCTGTTGGTTCCTGTAGAAAGGTCTACAGTGTATTGTAAAAGCTGAGGTTTTTTACCTTTATAGATAATGGTTGAAGGAATTAAAACATGAGTGGCAGCATCAGTTACCACTACTTTTTTTGGATCAGCTTTTTTGATTTCTTTTTTAATGTCTGACCATTTTACTTCAACAATTTGTTTTTTTGAACTAGCAGTTTCATTATAAACTTCCTTAATGAATACATTATTTTTATGATTTAGGTATAAAGGAAGCATTTCGCTACCTGCTAAAAGAAAAGCACCAACTCCATAAACGTCGGTATCGTTATAAGTTACTTTATCTGGTGCTGCACCCTGTGCTTGTACAAAACCCAATTTTCCATCTGGATGTACAGCTGTAACCAATGCCAACCAAGCCTTGTTAACTACTGGTTGGTATTTTTTAGCTGGCAATAAACCATTGTTAATGCCCCAAGCCATGGCATAACAGATAAATCCTGTTCCGCTGGTTTCTTTTGAAGGATAACTTGCAGGGTCTAACAAACTCGCATGCCAACTGCCATCAGGTTGTTGTAAAGTTGCCAGTTTACTAGACATATCAGTAAATAAACCTTCTAATTTTTTACGCTCTGGATGGTTTTTTGGCATTACAGAAAGTACCCTTACCAGGCCTCCTATTACCCAGCCATTACCCCTGCCCCAAAATACCTTAGTACCGTTTTTCTCTTTTTTATCGAAATAACGACTGTCCCTGTAATAAAGGTGCTCGTCTTTATCATAAAGGTATTCGGTTGTTTTCATCCACAATTGTGCAGATTTATCTAAATATTTTGCATCTCCTGTTGCTTCAGTAAGATAACCCAACGCTGGGGGCCCCATGAACAAAGCATCGCACCAAGCCCATTCTCTCAAATAAATGCTTTTTTTCCATTCTAAACCTTCTGTATGAGGCAAAGTGGTAATGGTATCAGCCAATGCTTTAAAATCGGCAATGTACTTTGGGTCTTTGTAAATCTTATACAATTGAGAATAGAGCTGCCCAACGCAGTAATCATCAGCAAAATAGCGATACTTTCCTACTTGCCATTTATTATCTTCTCCTACTTGTATGAGCTTACGGTAATAGGTTTCATCATTTGCTATTTTAGCCCAAGCTACCATACCAGTATACATGGCGCCGCTTGTCCAGTCTTTTTTAGGATTTTTCCAGCCCACGGTTTCTAAAGTTTTCCATTGCCAATCGGCTACTTTTTTCATTTGAAAGAAAATAGAGTCGCTGGTTAATGCACTAGATTGACTTTGAGCAACACCTGTACTTAAAAAGAATAAGATTAAAAAGAATAAGGATATTCGTTTATTCATTGGTTTATTTGGTTGTGTGTTAATTAATTATTACCAAATTAAACATGTAAATTCTTATATGTATAGTTAAGGGCAACACAAACGTTTGTTTTTTTATAGCTGTTTAAATTACTTTAGATTTTAAAAACATTATGGTTTTGAATTAGGCCTTTATTATTGGATTTGCAACACTTAATTTGTTGTTTTATGGAGTTGGGTATCTAACCTTCTTGTGACATATGAAAGAATACGCCAAGAAATCAAACGTTTGTGTTGATATAAATACAAACGTTATTTATTTTATCAAACAATTAGCCAGTTATTATGTTAGCTTTAGAAAATACCAAGGAAAATTAACCTCACTCACCTTCCCTGTTGTTACGCTAAAATATCAGCGTCTATTTCTTACCAACCGTTTGCAAGTTTAAAAAATGAAAAAACACATTTCAGATGGGCTGGAAACTACACATTTGCTTAATCTAAAAAATTCAGAACAAAAAAATCAAACTGCTGAATTAATTATTGCCAATAAGGAGATCGCCTTACAAAACGAGGATAAGGAAAATCGGGCGGCAGAATTAATTATTGCCAATAAAGAACTTATCTTTCAAATCCAGGAAAAAGAGAACCGAGCAGCAGAACTAGTCATTGCAAATAAGGAATTGGCTTTTCAGAATGAAGAAAAGGAAAACAGGGCTGCAGAATTAGTTATTGCCAACAAAGAGCTTGCTTTTCAGAATAAGGAAAAAGAAAAAAGAGCAGCAGAATTGATTATCGCTAACAAAGAATTGGCTTTTCAGAACAAGGAAAAAGAAAAAAGAGCTGAAGAACTTATTACTGCTAATAGAGAACTTAAAAATGCAGAGGAAGATATCCGCATTTTAAATGAAGAGTTAGAGCAAAAAGTTATTGAACGCACTGCACAGCTAGAATCTGCTAACAAAGAATTAGGTTCCTTTTCCTATTCGGTTTCACATGATTTAAGGGCACCAATTAGGGCGATAAATGGTTACTCAAAAATCCTTTTAGAAGATTATGTAGAGAACCTAGATGCTGAGGGGGAAAAAATTCTCCAATCTATCATTTACAACTCTAAAAAAATGGGATTGTTAATTGATGATTTATTGGCATTCTCAAAATTAGGCAGAAAGCCAGTAACAGTTGCAGAAATTGACATGAATGGATTGGTTCAACAAATAAAGGAAGAATTGATTTTTGAAAAAGGAGACCACATTCCAGAATTTGATTTTGAAATACTTCCAAATGCCGAAGGCGACAAATCATTAATTAGGCAAGTGTGGATTAACCTGATATCAAATGCCATTAAATATGCTAGCAACAAGGCAAATACACACATACAGATTGGTTCTTATCTGGAAGAAAACATGGTGGTTTATTTTGTAAAGGATAATGGCGCTGGTTTCGACATGCAATATTACGACAAGCTTTTTGGGGTATTTCAGCGCTTACATTCACAAGAAGAATTTGAAGGAACCGGTATCGGACTGGCGATAGTACAAAAGATTGTGCATAGACATAATGGAAATGTTTGGGCAGAATCAGAATTAGAAAAAGGCAGTTGTTTTTATTTCAGCTTGCCAGCAATAAATTAAAAGAACATGGAATACGAAAATATAGAGATACTATTTGTAGAAGATAGCGTAGATGATGCCGCATTAACGATAAGGGCATTAAATAAAAGTGGTTTTACCCACAAACTGCTACACGTTAAAGATGGAGCTGAGGCATTGGATTTTTTGTATTGCAGAGGGGTTTTTTCATCAAGAAACCCTAATCAATTTCCAAATCTGATATTATTAGATTTAAAAATGCCCAAGGTATCTGGCATACAGGTTTTAGAGCAAGTTAAGGCTGATAAAAGGATGAAATCTATACCAGTGGTCATGCTAACATCTTCAAATGAAGGGCCTGATATTGAGAGATGTTTCGAATTAGGCGCTAATAGCTACATCGTGAAACCCGTAGAGAGTGATAATTTTTTTAAAACCATTAAAGAAATTGGTTTGTATTGGATGATTTTAAGTCAACCACCACACTTGTAAATTATACCATGCTAACCAACCTAAAAATCCTCATTGTTGAGGACAATGAAAGCGATGCTGATTTACTTTTACGTGAATTAAATAAAATAGGCTTAGATTTTAAAACACTCAATGTTCAAACTCGTAAAGATTTCGAATCAGCGCTAATTACTTTTGAACCAGATTTAATACTATCAGATTATGCTCTTCCTTCCTTTGATGCAGTAACAGCTTTTGGAATTACGCAAGTAAACCATGCTCATGTTCCTTTCATTATTGTTTCTGGATTTATAGGAGAAGAAAATGCTGTAGAATTAATTAAAAATGGAGTTACAGACTATGTTTCAAAGGAAAGACTTTACACTTTAACCACTAAAATCAAAAGAGCACTTGATGATTCTAAAATAAGGAAGGAAAAAATCATAACTGATAAAAAACTAATCTTTCAATCTGCAGAATTACAAACCTTAAACCAACAGCTCGAAAATAGGGTAATTAAACGTACCAAGGCGCTTGCAGAAAGTGAAAACCGTTTCAGGAACATGATGGAAACCATCCCTCAAATTTCTTGGACAAACACAGTTGATGGTGAAGTGGTTTATTACAATCAACGATGGTACGGTTACACTGGCTTAACAGAAGTAGAAACCAAAAACCTAGGGTTTGATGCAGCCATTCATCCAGAAGATTTGAAACTTAGTGCCGAAAATTATTACACTATTATTAAAGGAAATAAGGGTGGCGAATTTCAAATCAGAGCAAAAAGAGCTGATGGAGATTATCGTTGGCATTTAATTAGGTTAATGCCGATTCTGGATCAACAAGATAAAATAGAACTTTGGGTTGGCACAGCTACAGACATACAAGAGTTACGGTTATTACAACAACAAAAAGACGATTTTATTAATATTGCCAGTCATGAACTAAAAACTCCAATGACATCCTTAAAAGGTTCTTTACAGTTACTCGACAGGCTTAAAGACAATTTGCAATCGCCAATGTTGCCCAAACTTATCTTACAGGCTAACAAAAGTATGGACAAGGTAAATGCCTTAATAAATGAACTTTTAAATTCTAGTATGGCAAATGACGGCAAGCTACATATTAAAGCCAAAAAGTTTCGCATTGCCGAAATGATAGATCAATGTTGTTTAGATGTGCGTTCTGATGGCAAATATATCATTTCCACCACAGGAGATTTACAATTAGAAGTAGCTGCAGATGCTTTAAGAATTGAACAGATCATTAATAATTTTGTAAATAACGCAATTAAGTATGCACCAGGCTCTAAAAACATCAAAATCTTAATCGAAAAGATTAACGAATCAGCTAAAGTGTCTGTCATAGATAACGGTCCCGGTATACCTAAGGAAAAACTCAAACATCTTTTTGATCGTTATTACAGAGTTAATAGCAGCGAAAGCCAGTATAACGGGCTTGGTTTAGGGCTTTATATCTGCTCAGAAATCATTAAAAAACATGATGGTACAATTGGAGTAGAGAGCGAGCAAGGAAAAGGTACCGCCTTTTGGTTCACCTTGCCGTTAGAACAGGCTCTTTTAAACTAAAATTATCCAAACTAAGCTTCTCTATATTTATTTTAACATCAATTTTATCCTTTTAAATTCTATTTTTGTTCAATAGCCTACACCATGAAGAAAAATAAAAGCTGCGATTTACAAACCTGTTTCATGTGTAAACTCTCTTTGCAAGAATGGCATCCAGCAATAGCCAGTCACAAGCAAAATTTCACAGCTAAAAAAGGCGAATTGATCATTAAAGAGGGCGATCCAGTAACGGGTGTTTATTTTGTAACTTCTGGCAATGTTAAGGTTCATAAAAAGTGGGGCGATAAAGAATTAATCTTGCGTTTTGCTAATGATGGTGCTATTTTTGGTCATAGAGGAATTGCCTCTAACCTATCTATTTATCCAATCTCTGCAACTGCATTAGAAACTACTACACTTTGTTTTGTACCTATCGATTTTTTTAAGGCAACCTTAAAAGTTAATCACGAGTTTGCTTACGGAATGTTAATGTTTTTTGCTGATGAATTGAATGCATCGGAAAAGAAAATGCGAAACTTGGCGTTAATGTCTGTAAAAAGCAGGTTAGCAGTAGCGATATTAAGCTTAAGAGACCAATTTGGCTTAAATGCCGATGATTGCCTAAATTTAGAGTTGAGTAGACAAGATTTAGCCGCATATACTGGCGCTACCTACGAAACTGTTTTTAGAACAATGAATGAATTAATTGCCGAGAAACTGATTTTGTTAAAGGGCAAAATGATTAGTATTGCTGATGAACAAGGCTTAAGAGATTTAAGTAACCAGATTAAATAATGATAGGTTTAGTACTTTGTGGTGGCCAAAGTGAGCGAATGGGTTCAGACAAAGGAATCTTATTGGCTGATGGTCAAACTTGGGCAAGCCTAGCAGAAGAAAAACTGAAAGCACTAAACCTTCCTATTCAGTTTTCAGTTAATGCCAATCAAGAAAGCAATTATGGCAACTTATTTCAAAAGGAAAACCTCATACCTGATGATCTAACTTTAAATATTGGCGGACCATTAAAAGGGGTTTTATCGGCTCATTTATCAGCACCTGCCGAAGATTTATACGTTTTAGCTTGCGATTTGATTAAAATGGACATCAGCTTAATGAATAGACTGATAGATGAAAAGAAACAGTATCCTGATTTTGATGCTTATGTTTACCTAAACAATGAATTTTACGAACCTTTATGTGGTATCTATACAGCAAATGGTTTAGCCAAGATCATGAAGCTGTACAACAAGGGGAACTTGAAAAAACACAGCATGCACGCTACGCTAGATTTGCTGAATACTTATAAAATAAACTTATCTGCTGCTGAGCAAGGTTATTTCAAGAACTTTAACTCCCCTAGCGAGCTTAATAAGTGAAGTAAGTTTCGTCATTCCCGTGCAAACGGGAATCGTAATGCGTTAGAAAGGAGAGCAGGATTAATAAATAGCTGTGCAGTCGCATTAAGATGCCTCCCGATTTTATATAGGGAAGCATGACGAACTACACGAGTTACAAAACTTGAAGCGCCGTCTTTTCTACTTTTAAGAACTTGGCTTTTTCATTCTCACATAGTGAACAACAAAAGTTAGCAGGTAAATCATCGAATTTTGTACCTGCAGTTATGCCTTGTGTCATGTCTCCTAAATCTTCACTATATACCGTGAAACAATCTCTACATTGATATAAAAACTCTATTTCCTTAGGCACAGATTGGTTGGAGCCTGTTTGGGAAACGAGTTGTTCACTTTTAACTTCTAACCTAGTTTGATAGAACTTAAGTACTGCCCTACGCAATTGCTCTGGCAATAATGATTTTGGATTACCCTTACTAAAAACAAAGCCAGTACGCTCATTGGGATTAAAGTTTTTAGCACATAAGATGTCATAAACAGCAAATAGCTTTATCCCTAAAAAATTAAGTAAATGCCTTTTTCTAATCAGGATACTACTAAAAACCTCACTCTTTTTTCTTGTTTTTATGCCAAAACAAATCCCGAAAGTACGCGTATCATTTACGCTTAAATGTTTAACTAAATAGTTCTTTAGCTCCAATCCTTCTACACAATGGTCTTCTACCTGAAAGTTCAATTCGTTTGCCGCATGGCGCATGTTCACTTCAAATTCTTCTAATAATGCATTCCAAGATTGTTTATCTTGTTCGTCAATTCCTTTAATGATAATGGTTTTCCAAGAGGTACAGCAAAGCTGCCCCAATTTGGTTTCTAGGCAGAGCAAACAGATTTTCTTTAAAAAATCAACGGAAAACAGCTCATCTCGTCGGTAAATGCCTAACCAGTATTTATTGTTGTAACGATTTAATCCTTCGTAGTAAGGTAAATTGAAAGCAGAAAGTGAAACTGGGTTTTCAGCTGGTTTAATGATAAAACCTGAAACATCCAATGCAGCAAAAAGCTTTTCACCTTTTGCTTTTTCGTTATCAATAAACGCATCAGGATTGGCATTAATAATGGCTTCTATTTTTTGAGTTAGCGATGCGATATTGTTGGTATAACAAAGTTGATTCCATTCGTAAACTACATTGGTTTTAGGAAAACGAATAATCAGATGCCAATAATGTGCCGATTGCGAAGAAGCTACCCAATTGATGTTTCCGGTTAACATTGGCGTAAAACTTTGATTATTATCGCAAATATTTACCTTAACCGACGGCCTAAAATTAATGGCATCAAAAATATCCTTATATACACCCTCGGTTAGCCAAGTATTACGAATAAATATTTCTTCTGCAGGATAAGAACTAATGATGTTTGGAAAATGATGGGTATCAACTTCGTAATCAATACCTAGTTCATCCAGGTCCTCAGTAAATGTTTCTAAATTATAAGATTCTAAATCAATCAGTAATTGCTGTCTTAAACCAAAGCGAACATACCTTAACCTCACCTTTGCGGCTGCAACAAGGATATTGTAAAGGCCTCCAGGAGAAATAATGCCACCAGGAAAATTGATGATAACCGTCTGTTCCATATTCGCTAGCTTAATCCAAATTCTACCATTGCCTTTGGAAAGTTTTTATTCTCGTGCCCAGGCCTACATAATTTTAATAACACAAAACGCTGCATATCTGATAAATCCCTCCATTGAATCAAAGAAATCTTCAAGTTAAGTTCTTGTAATTTCTCTGTTAATATGGGCTGGATTTGATCCAATTCCCTCCAAACAGGTGCTGTATCAACAGCAATAATTGTAGCCTCATTATTAGTATATTTTTTAATCAGGGTAACTAAATAACCATGATAATTATTGAGGGCTGCTGAATTTGAAATCGGCATAATGGCTAATTCTACTCTTTCATCAGCACTAAACTTACTCCATTCTGCAAGCTTTAATTTGATACCAACGGCATCCATCTTAAAACGAACAACCATTGGTATGCAACGAACATTATCCTCAATAAAATCTTCTTCGAAATTGAAATATTCAATTCCTTTCAAGTTTATAAATTCAGATGGTTCGATAACTTTTTTCATAACTAATTAACTTCTACCAATGCAGGTTCAACATCACTCTTCATCACGTTTACAAATGAATCTAAAATAGCCTTAACTTCTGGTCTACAACTGCCGCAACCCATACCTGCCCCAGTGAGTTGACAAAGCTGTAAATGATCTGTGCAACCATCCTTAATTTTATTAATCAAATTTCCCTCGCCAACGTTATTACAACTACAAACTGTTTTGCCAATAATGGGTTCAGCCGTATTTCCACTCCTTAATAATTGAAGTCGTTTTTCACTCAACTCCATCTTATTTTCTATCAAGTTTCTAAACTCTAAAAACTCACTCTTATCTCCAATTAAAATAGCACCTACCAATTTATCATTGTGTACTATGCATTTTTTGTAGTAGCGCTTGGCACGATCTATAAAAACGATTTCTTCATAAGTTGGATCTTCATTTGGTATTTCTGCCAAACCTAAACAACAAACAGCTAAACTGTGCATCTTTAAGATATTCATTAACAAACTTCCACTGTAATATTTAGCAATATCACCACAAAGAAATCTGGCAACAATTGCCGCTTGTTGTTCTGCTGCAGCTGTTATCCCGTAAAGTTCGCCATCAAATTCTGCAATTTCGCCAACCGCAAAAATATCCTTTTCGCTGGTTCTCAAATATTCATCAACTACTACTCCTCTTTTACAGTCAATTCCAGCTTCCTTAATCATTTCTATGTTAGGTACTGTACCAATGGCGATAACTAATGTTTCGCAATCAATGAGCAAGCCACTTTTTAAACGAATGCCCGAAATGTTTTGGTCTCCAACAAAACGATCTACTTCATCGTTATAAAATATGTCTATGCCTTTGCTTATCAATTCCTCATGCAAAAGCTGGCTACCTAAAGCATCCAATTGCCTACCCATCAACCTCGAAATCCTTTGAATGATGGTTACTTTTGATCCAGTTTCTGCTAAAGAAGTTGCCAATTCAATCCCCAATAAACCACCACCAACAATAATCACCCTGCCTGTGGTTGTATCAATGTGTTTTCTAAAGCCATCTGCATCATCTCTGCTTCTCATGGTAAATATACCACCCAATTTCGGAATGTCCTTTAAAACAAATGCCCTACTGCCGGTAGCCAATAACAATACATCGTAATTATGGATTACGCCATTGCTATCTGTTACGGTTTTATTTTGTTTATCAATCGTTTCGATACCTAAGCCACGATGTAACTTAATGTGATAATCATGCTCTTCGTTATCGCTCATCTTAATCAGGTTTTGCCAAGGTAAAGTGCCAATGATATAATCGGGCAATAAAACCCTGTTATAAAAAGGGAAATTCTCTTTACTAAAAATCTCTATATCGTCTGTAGTGTTTAATGCCCTGTAACTCTTCACAAACCCACAAGCCCCAGCTCCCGCACCAATTACAATAATTTTCTGCCTTGCTTTTTGGTAAGGTTTAACTTCTACAGCAGTGAACTTAAAATCAGGTTCTTTACTAATGGGATCAACCAAGTTATTGGTCAAGTTATTTACCCTGTTTAAATCGCTACCTAAAATCTTTCCCCAGTGCATCGGCATAAAAACAACGCCAGCTTTTATATCATCAGAAAATTTAGCTTTAACCCTTACATTTCCTCTCAAGCTTAACACTTCAACTACATCATTATCCGCTATACTTCTTGCTTTTGCATCAGCAGGATTAATCTCTAAAAACGACTCGCTAATATGTTGGTTAAGCTTATTTACCTTGCCTGTCTTGCTTCTGGTATGCCATTGATCTCTAATTCTTCCTGTAGTTAAAATTAATGGATGTTCTGGCGTTAGCGGCTCCGACTGGTTTTCATCACCAAAAGATTGAATATTTGCTTTTTGATCTGGTGTATAAAATTGATGGTCTGTAAATAATCTTGCAGTGCCAAAACCTTTCTCTTCCTTCGGATATGGCCATTGAACGGCACCTTTTTCTTTTAAAATTGTATAACTTAATCCGCTGATATCAATGTGAGTTCCTGCCGTTAGTGCAGCGTGTTCATCATAAATTGCTGATGAATTTTCATAATCAAAACCCTTAAAATTCATTTTTTTGGCAAAACGACAAATGATTTCTGCATCTGGAATTGCCTCTCCTGGAGCTTCAACTATTTTACTGAGGTAAGAAATATAACGACCAGCATTGGTCATTGTACCTTCTTTTTCAGCCCAAGCTGCCGCTGGTAAAACAACATCAGCATATTTTAAAGTTTCAACTTTATTGCTGATATCTTGCACCACAACAAATTTGGCTTTTTTTAAACCTGCTTCTGCTATCCGAACATCTGGCAAACTAATAAGCGGGTTGGTACATAAAATCCAAACTGCTTTCAACTTTCCTGTATTCAGCTCCTCAAACATTTCAGTGGCTGTTAATCCTGGTTTTGCACTAATTGTTCCCAAAGGAATTTGCCAAAACTTTTCTACCTCATTTCTGTGACTTTCATTAGTCAAGTTTCTATGCGCAGGTAACAAATTACTTAATCCACCAACTTCTCTACCGCCCATTGCATTAGGTTGTCCGGTTAAAGAAAATGGACCACTGCCAGGTTTGCCAATATGACCAGTAATAAGGTTAAGGTTAATTAACGATAAGTTTTTATGGGTACCAATTACACTTTGGTTTAAGCCCATTGTCCACATGGTGATGAAACCTTTGGTATTTCCTATAAAAGATGCCGCGATGCGTATATCACTTTCAGCTACACCACAAATAATAGCTGCTTCAAAAACGGATTTCTCAAAAACAGTTGCCTTATATTTTTCGTAACCATTGGTGCTGTTGTTAATGAAATCTTGGTCTACTTTTCCATCTTCTATCAAACACCTTCCTATGGCATGATGCAAAGTAATATCGGTTCCTGGATTTAACTGTAAATGAACATCGGCCAAAGAACAAGTTTGTGTTTTCCGAGGATCGCTTACAATAATTTTTAAGGATGGATTTTTTTCCTTAGCCGCTTCTACCCTTCTCCATAAAATGGGATGGCACCAAGCTGGGTTTGCACCCGAAACGAATAAGCAATCGGCCAATTCTAAATCATCATAACTAATCGGGACACTATCTTCTCCCAAACTCATTTTGTAGCCCATTACTGCGCTACTCATGCACAAACGGCTATTGGTATCTATGTTATTGCTACCTATAAAACCCTTGATCAGTTTATTTACTACGTAATATTCTTCGGTTAAACATTGTCCGCTAGCATAAAAAGCAACACTATCTGGACCATGTTTTTTAATCAGGGTTTTAAAAACTGCAGCCGTTCTTTCTAAAGCCACATCCCAACTTACCCTTTGCAAAGGCATATTCTTATTGTACCGCATTTGCGGATAAAGTAAACGATCAGTTTTATCGTTTACCGTATAATGCAAATTCATACCTTTGCTACACAACATACCTTTGTTAACAGGATGATTTTCATTACCCACCAACGTGATATTCTGATGCGCATCCTTAGTAACAACAATACCACAACCTACTCCGCAATAGCAGCAGGTTGTGGTTTGAGTTATTGATATGTTTTTTTCTAAATTCAATTTATTGATTTAATTCCTATGATTGATGATTTTAACCTATTCTCTATTTCTCATTCCCTATTTCCTATTCCCTATTTCCTACTTAGCAGTCGCCATATTCAAGTCTTCAATTCCTGAGCGCTTTTGTGCGGTAACGGTTCTAAAAACAAGCACCGCGATACCAATTCCTAAAATAATGTAACCCAGCAAGGTGAAAGCCGCCGTATAATCAATCAAATCTTTTTGAACGGTGACCCCGTTTTCTACTACGTTTTTAACAACGTGGGTCGCTTTAGCCTTGAACATGAAAGCAATTAACATGGCACCGATATTGCCTCCTGCACCTACAATACCAGCTACACTACCTACTGCCAGTGGATTAATAAAAGGAACTAAACTGTAAGTTGCTCCATTTGCCATTTTTAAGCTTATTCCAAAAATGAACATCATTAAAATAGCCATGCTAATGTTTCCTGATTTGGCAAACCAAACTATTCCAATACCTTCTACTAAAAGTAAAACAGATAGTAAAAGTGTTTTACCATCAAAACCCCAAGTCTTGCCAATTTTATCAGCAACAATTCCACCTAGTGGTCTGGCGAAAATATTAATCCAGCCAAAAATACCTGCAACCATTCCTGCAATGGCGATGGTAGATCCAAATGAATCCGTAAAAAAGATTGGCGCAAAATTATCTACTGTAATTTCTACGCCAAAACAAGCAGCATAGGCAATGGTTAAAATCCAGGTACGGTAATCTTTAGCTGCAAGTAAAAAGGTGTTTTTTGTGCTTTTTTCTGTTGCAGGTAAGTCTTTAAAATCACCTTTTGGACTATCTAACGTATAACGATGATATAAAAAAGCACAAACCAATAACATCACCCCTGGTACTATCATTGCAAACCTCCAACTATCTTCGGTACTGCAAAGACCAAGCGCCGTAAAGCCAGATGCAATTAAAGGCATAAAAAAGTTAGCTGCTCCACCGCCAGCATTACCAAACCCCCCAGCAGTGGCATTAGCCGTACCTTTAATATTTGGGGCAAACATGATTGAAGTATGAAATTGGGTAATTACAAACGAAGCACCTATAACGCCAATTGCTAACCTAAAAAGTAAAAAAGAAGTGTAAGAATGACTGGTACCAATGAGCAAAACTGGTATGGCACAAATGACCAATAACCAAGTATATATCAATTTTGGCCCGAATTTATCTATTAACCTACCAATTAATAAACGGGCAATAATGGTGGCAGAAACTGATGCAATTTGAATGTTACCAACTTGATCTTTTGTTAGGTGTAGTTGTTCCCTTGCTATTTTCATTAAGGGAGCCATCCCAAACCATGCAAAGAAACAAAAGAAAAAAGTAAGCCAAGTAATGTGAAAGGTTTTCATTTGAATACCTTTTAGCGAAAATATATTAAGCCTGCTTAAAGGCTGAGCGGTTATATTAGTCATGATTGCTTAATTTAAAGGAGTAATTAATTAAAATTTATAACCCAAGCCTACGCCCACATTCCATTTTCCATCTTTAGCTGCTGTTTTAGCATTATAGTAAAAGGGTACTTGTAAGGCTACATGGTGAAAAACAGCTGTAGCACCAAAACCTAAGTTTGGTGTTACCATGCTATTTTGTTTCGCACCAGGTGCAACCTTGTCTTCTTTTATTCTTAAACTTGGTAACATACCCACTAATATGGCGTAAGGTTTTTTAGCAAACTTTATACTTGGTCCTGCGCAATTGATGAAAGCGCCATTATCTACATATCCTGCTACAAAAATGCCATCAAATAAAACAGCTTTGGTTTGAGCTTTAACGGTAAAAAAAAGCATAGTTAATGCTAGGCAGCCAGTTAAGGCTACAAATTTTTTATAATTCATGATTTCAGTTTTTTGTTGGTTTAAATTGCGTATGAGTGGTTATTTCATACGATTATGATTTATTTCGGGTATTTCCCGATGTAGACAACTCCATTATCAATTTTAACAGGATAGGTTTTGATAGCGCCACATTCATCGCCGCTTAAACATTCTCCAGTATGCAATGAAAAAGTCTTTTTGTGGAATGGGCAGGCTACCTTTGGTTCGTCGGTAGTAGATCCAATCATTCCTCGGCTTAAAGCCATTTGTTTGCGGTGCGGACATTCATTCTGCGTTGCAAACCATTCATTTCTTCTTTTAAAATAAAAAAGGGCTATTTGTTCTTCACCATTTTTTACACAAACGCCGCCATTTTCTACGGCGTCTTCGACTCGGCAAGCTGCTAACCAATTTGATGTTTCTGTCATCTTCTTAGGGGTTTAGGGTTTGATAATCTGTTAATTGTGCTCTTATATTTGGTTAGACTGTTTTCCATTCTGCTACGCGTTTCTGTCCACGCATATCTACAAATTCGATGGTAGGATCTTTCTCCTCTGGTGCATTCACAAAGTGGGAAAATCTTTTCCTGATGGCAGGATTTTCTACTGCTTCCTTCCATTCGCATTTGTAAGAACTAATTAAATTCTCTATCTCTTGCTCCCACTGTGCAGCCATCCCTAGGCTATCGTTAATTACCACATTACGTAAGTAATCAATTCCGCCTTCCATTTTATTTAGCCAAGTAGCGGTTCTAGTTAATGGATCTGCAGTGCGGATATAGAACATCAAAAAGCGATCGATGTATTTGATACACGTTTCGCTATCTAAATCGGTAGCCAACAACAAAGCGTGTTGAGGTTTGCTACCGCCATTGCCACATACATATAAATTCCATCCTTTTTCTGTTGCTATGATTCCAAAATCTTTACTTTGCGCCTCAGCACATTCCCTAATACAACCACTAACAGCCGATTTAAATTTATGCGGCGCTCTAATCCCCCTATATCTTTCTTCAATTCTAATGGCATAACTTACACTATCATGCAAACCAAATCTGCACCAAGTGCTACCAACGCAACTCTTAACAGTTCTTAAACCTTTGCCATAAGCATGTCCGCTCTCAAAACCAGCTGCAATTAACTCTTCCCAAATAACTGGAAGGTCGTTGAGATGTGCACCAAACATATCAATGCGTTGTCCTCCAGTAATTTTGGTATAGAGATTATATTTTTTGGCTACCTCGCCGATGATGATTAATTTATCTGGTGTTATTTCTCCCCCAGGCACACGAGGAACTACAGAATACGAGCCACCCTTTTGTATGTTCGCCAAAAAACGATCATTACTATCTTGAGCCACATCGTTTCCTTTTTTAAGGATCATTTCATTCCATAAACTTGCTAATAGTGATGAAACTAAAGGTTTACAAACCTCACAACCATCATTTTTGCCAAATTCATTTAAAACTTCATCATAACTTTTCAATTCGTGGATATGAATCAAATCAAAAAGCTCTTGTCTGCTATAATTAAAGTGTTCGCATATTACATTTTTAATGTACTTACCTTGAGATTTAAAAGTATGAACCATTAAATCCTTAACCATAGGGATACAGCCACCACAACCGGTACCTGCTTTTGTGCATTTTTTAATATCGTCTAGGTTTTCGCAATTCAGATTGGTAACAGCCCCGCAGATATCGCCCTTGCTTACACCTTCACAACTACAAATCAACGCCGAATCTGGCAAGCTTACAATTCCTGCACCTTCAACACCATCACCTCCACTTCTACTACCAAAAATCAGTTCTTCTGGGTTTTCTGGCAATACAATCTTGTTATTGACAGTTTGCAACAGCATATTGTACGCCGTTGCATCACCAATCAATATACCTCCTAAAAGGTGTTGTCCATCATTACTTACATTTATTCGGCTGTAAATTCCTTTATGTTTATTTTCAAAAATGATTGTCCTACAATCTGGTTCATCAATAAAATTATCACCAAAGCTCGCTACATCAATTCCTATCAGCTTAAGCTTAGTACTCATGTCAAAGCCAGTAAACTCTTTATTGCCTTCGCACAAATTAGCCGCTAAAACTTCTGCCATTTCATATCCTGGCGCAATAAGTCCATAGATCATCCCATCATATAATGCACATTCGCCAATGGCAAATACAGATGGGTCATTAGTTTGCATTTTCTCGTTCACCAAAATGCCACCTCTAGGTCCAACTTCAATACCACAAGCTTTAGCCAATTCATCTCTTGGTTTTATACCTGCAGATATTACCAACATATCTACTTCTAGTTTTGTATCATCACTAAATTGCATAGCGATAATTTTTTCTTCACCTTCTATACTTGTTGTATTTTTATTCAAATGAATTTTTAATCCTAGATCTGCCAATTTAGATTTTAGCATTTCACTGCCAGCAGGATCTATTTGCCTCGGCATTAAACGAGGCGCAAATTCAATAATATGAGTTTGTTCAATTCCTAAATCTATTAAGGCCTTTGCCGCTTCTAAACCCAATAAACCACCACCTATCACAGCTCCCGTTTTTGCTTTTTTTGCAAACTCACTAATCAACTCTAAATCTTCTATGGTACGATATACAAAAACACCATCTTTTTCTACACCAGGTATGGTTGGCACAAACGCAGCAGAACCTGTAGCAAATACCAAATAGTCATAAGCATAACTTAAACCATCAGCAGCGTAAACCATTTTAAAATCGCGATCTATCTTAACAATCGGATTACTCAAGAAAAGGGTAATGTTTTGTTCTTCATACCAAGTTGCTGTAGATAAAGAAAGATCTTCTGCTGTTTTACCATTAAAGTACTCACTTAGATGAACACGATCATAAGCTCTCCTGCATTCTTCACCAAAAACAATTAAATCGAAAGACTCAGACTTAGATTTTAGCTTTTCGCAGAACTTGTATCCCACCATTCCATTTCCAATCACGATAATTTGAGCTTTTTTCATAATTTTTTAGTGTTTTCTTAAAATTAAACAGGTTTTCGCTTAGATATTATGATTTTTTAATGTAAAAAATTAAAAATCAATCATTTTTTCATACAATTTTCAATTTTAAATATATTAAAATATCAATTATATGATTTTTGATATTCAAATATAGACTCTAAAATCAAATAAACAATACTTTTTATGATTTTTATCATAAATAATTTAATTTTTAAGATATTTTTTATCATTTTTACGAAATAATACTAGAATATTTAAAATTATGGAAGTAAAAACGAACGATTTTGAAGTATTTATTGTAGGAGGTGGTCCAGGAGACCCAGAATTGATCACAATGAAGGCATATAATGTATTAAAAAGAGCAGATGTTGTACTTTATGACAACTTAAGCAACAAAGACCTACTAGAAATAGCACCAAAGTCTTGTAAAATGGTTTATGTCGGCAAACAACCTTATGGATGTTATACTCCACAAGAAGAAATCAACAGGTTAATTGTTGCACACACCAAAACGCATAAAGTTATAGTAAGATTAAAAGGTGGAGATCCTTATATTTTCGGAAGAGGCTTTGAAGAATTACTATATGCAGAAGAGCAAGGCATTAAAGTAACCTACATTCCTGGCATTAGCAGTATGCAAGGCGCTGGTTTCATGGACATCCCCTTAACACATAGAGGAATAAGTGAAAGTGTATGGATGATTACCGGAACAAAAAAAGATGGCAGCCTTTCTAACGACTTAAAATGTGCCATGAAAAGTTCGGCAACAGTAGTTATATACATGGGCATGAAAAAAATGGATGAAATCTCTAACACCTATATTAAAGGAGGATTAGGTTCAATGCCAGCAGCGATTATCCAAAATGCCACGCTTTCACATCAAAAACAAGTAATTTGTGAAGTAAAAGACCTTTCGGAAGCGGCATTAAGAGAAGGATTGGCCTATCCAGCTATTATCATTATAGGAAATGTGGTAAAAGCACGAGAGGTAATTTACGCAGCTCAAAATAGATTATTAGCCGTTTAAATATATTTTAAGTCAATACACCTATTTACCTAAATAAACCTCATTTATTTGAGCTGATAAATATTTAAATGCAGCAGGAATTTCTACGGCAGCATTTTTAACACTTCCTTCAATAAACAAATAACCTTTATAATTAATTTGTTTTAATGCATTTAGGTAAGGCTTAAAATCATCGCCCTTTACGCCAGGTAACGAACGAGTTTCTTTTTCGGCAACTTCCACAAAGGCAATCACATCTCCAGCTGCAATAATTTCCTCTGGCAAGTCTCCCTCACGCATCATGTGGAATATGTCTGCATTCAACCTGAAATTAGGATGATTCACCTTCCTTACAATCTCTGCTGCAGATTTTAACGAATTAAGAAAATTGGTTTCGGATGACTGTAAGTTCTCTAGCACAATTAATACTTGATATTTCCCTGCAATTTCTCCTAATTTTTTACATAGTTTAACGAAATCTGCTTTTGCTTTACCAACATCATAATCAGCAGGAATACTTCTAGCACCAGAACTACCTAGTACAATATATTTTACACCTGCTTGTTTAGCCCTTGAAAGTACCCCTTCAGCATAAGTTAACACCTTAGCCTCATCTACGTCTGGCCCAGCTATTTTAATATCTGCAGGAAAAAAAACATTACAGGTTAACACCTTACATTTTGCCGCCTTTATCTTTTCTAAGTTGTTATTAAATTCATCAGCAGTTAGTGCAGGAGAAAGCATTTTTTTAACCGATTCAGTTATCAACTTAAAACCAGCGGCATACACTAGGCTATCCTGACTTAAACTGCTTGCAATACCTAATTTAGGAGTTTTTTGTTGGGCTGAAACGGTATTATTCAACGATAGCACGCTCAAAAAGGTGAGTAAACTCAAACATATAGCTTTCATACTTGGTTATTTTTTGTAAAACTTATCTTAAAGCTAATGTAAAGATTTATAGCAAAATAGCAATCATTTGGAAAGCAAAACCCTACACCTATTAAAATCACTCCTTCTTTCCGCTACATCTTTTTGGTCTTAGAAATTTACGAAGTCTTCCCGCCCAATAGCCAAAAGACTTCGTAAATTAACCAAAAAGGATACCGCTGCAATAAGGTTTATGAACAAAGGTCTTTGCTACTATTTAGGGTTGCAAAAGCACAAACCTGCGTTTGCTAAACTGGATTGAAATGAAAAGCCCACATCCCGATTCTTCATCGGGAGAGGACTTGTAATGAAAAGCCAGACAAACTTTAAAATTTTACTGCTTTTTCTTTTCAAATAATTATTTTATAAAACAACTTGCCGCATTCAAACGAATCCATTTACACCCTAACTAGCTACACAAGAATCATGCACAACCACTTTTTCCCAGAGGTGGTGGTATTTTGCTATTGCATCCAAGTGAATGGGATGTGTTTCATAAATTGCGCAATCTGTGTGATTTTTAAAGGTGCAAATCAAGTTGTAGGTAAAAGAATTATCTACAACATCTCGCTGATTGGTATTAGCTGCCCTCCCATACTTTAATGAGTTAACAACTGAGATAGTTTTTAACAACTCAAAAAAATTGGCAAATTCATTAATCTCTTGCTCGCTTAATTCTTTCTTAAGCCAAAACAAAACATAGTGTGTAATTTCTTGATCAATTATATTATTTCTTTCCATATCTGAATTCTTTTAGAGAGATGCTATCATGAGCGTAAAATAACATAAAATAAATAGCTATTTAAACTAAACTAGATAGCTCACAAACATCCAGTCATTTTATCTTTAATATCTCAAATTACTACACTTTTTTTTAAATCCCCTCATTGAAAACTCCAAGTTCAGCCAGTGATGGTGCAGATGCTGTTTTATCAAATTTGATTCTAACTTTCTCTGCAAAAACACGGGTGAACCTATGTATGTCTATTTTAGAATTAGAAACCTGATGTAGACCACCCAATAGAGGATACCACTTGTTGTTACTGAAATATTCCAATATATAAGATGACTGCACAGCTTTTCTCCTTGAAAGTACAATCATGTTTAAGGCAGCTTTCTTACCCAATTCCACTTCAAACCAGGCGTCTTCAACTTTCGGGTTAGCATGCCAGCTGGTGCCAAAATCATCATCCACCGCGAAATCCATGATATCCATGTCATTGCTCCAACTCGAGTTGCAAGGGCGTCCCTTTGCCAGGTTGTGCGAAATGATTGGTGCATCGGCCTTTGGAAATTTTGGTAGGCTTAAACCTGGTTTATATAACTTACCCATTTCCTTTAGTGCAGCTAGTGCATTCTCATCAATCAAGCCATCGCGGTTTGGTGCAACATTTAAAATAAAGTTACAATAGACCTGATTATAAGGCAAAGCATTGTCATTGATCATCACTGTAGGTGATTTCACTGCTGTGGTAGGAAAAGATGATTTCCAGAACCAATTGGCCTGAAGAGGCAAGCATGCGAGTGCTGGCAGCCTGTTGGTTTCTTTAGAAATATGCTGGCCTGCACCTTGCTCATAAGATTTGATATCTGTATAAAATAAGGCTTCAGCTGGATATTTTGCGGCATTTAGATCCATTACCAAACAGTTTGGCTGTATTGATTTGATTAGGCTATAAATTTCCTCAAAAGGAACATCATCATACGAAATTCTAGACCAAGGCGCATCCCATCCATCGATTACCAATGCAGAAATCTCACCGTAATTAGTTAGCAGTTCAGTTAACTGTTCCTTAACCATTTTTATATGGTTGGGAGTGATATGTCCCGGCCTTAATTTATGGTGCGTATCAAGGATAGAATAATAAAGCATCACTTTTAGCCCTTGTTTGCGAAAAGAGGTTACGTATTCCTTAACCACATCGCGTTTCAGCGGACTGTTCATCACATTGTAGGTAGTGGTTTTGGTATCCCAAATGGCAAAGCCGCTATGGTGTTTGGTAGTTAAGCATCCGTAGCTCATGTTTGCAGATTTGGCAGCCATGGCCCATTGATCTGTGTTGAGTTGCTTTGGATTGAAAATAGCTGGAGATGCATCTGGATCAGCCCAGTCATCTTCCATATAAGTTGGTATGTTGTAATGAATGAACATCCCAAATCCAAGGTCAACAAACTGCTGTTGAAGCTCATTTAGTGGCATTTTATTGGCAGCAACTTTTCCTTGAGCTTTACCCATTGTTGGGAGTAGTGCAATAATCAGTAATGCAATTGTGTAAATCTTAACGTTTTTCATTTGTGTGTTAAATTGATGATGGTTCAGAAGTTGAAGTGTAAAATTTAAATCCGGTTCTTAAATAGATTTTAAAAATGCGGAACCATCCGGATCCGCATTTAACTTAACTATAACTATTAACTAAAGGTAGATGGCAATTATTTCATTAACTCTTCTAATTTTTTATTTAAGCTCTCACCTCTCAAGTCGTTGGCAATAATTTTACCTGTTGCATCTACCAGAAAACTTGCAGGTACTGCCCTAACACCATACAACCTTCCAACCTCATTATTCCAACCCTTTAAATCAGACACATGCAACCATGTTAAACCATCTTGCTTAATAGCATCCAACCATTTGTCTTTTTCCCCATCAAGAGACACCGAAAGAATGGTAAATCCTTTATCCTTATAAAGATTGTATTGTTTTACCAAGTTGGGATTTTCTGAACGACAAGGGCCGCACCAACTAGCCCAAAACTCTACCAATACAGTTTTTCCTTTAAAATCTGCTAATGAAATTGGTTTCCCAGAAGGATCATTTTGAGTAAACATTGGAGCATCTTGCCCAGCTTTTGTAGAACTTGCCGCAGCAATTCTTTGTGCAATTTCTTTTCCCGTATCGGTTGCTTTTAAAGTTGGATTTAACGCATCGTAAATCGGTTTTACCACTGCAACATTCACCTTACTTCCAGCGCCTTCAGAAAGTGCTACTACGGCAAAGTAAGAATTTGGGAAATCTTTGGCAAACTTTATCATTTTCTTGTTCCTTTCCTCCATGCTTTTAAGATATCTAGCATTAACATCAGCCATGATAACAGAATCTCTTTTCTCATCAGCAGTTAGGCTGTTAAATTCATCATTTGCAGCTTTGGCTAAGTCCATGATGGTACCACCAATTATTTTGTTATAAGCAACGTACTCGTCATTTATTTTTGAACCAGTAATGGAAGCATTAATTAATGAATCACGAGAATCCATCACAATCTTATCGTTTGAAAAATAGAAGTAAATCACATCCTTCTCTACATAAATAGCATAACCTTTTCCTTTTCCTGCCCTACCTATGGCCATTCTTGAATTGGAAATCCCATCTACATGACCAGTTATTGTAAAGTTTCCGTTCACAACTGGTATCGAATCTTGACGGCTTACACCAGCGTCCATGTAATCGATGTAAACCATTGCTGGTTGGTTCAGCGTACCTATCTTACCGGTGATGCTGAAGTTTTTCGTTTGCGCTGTGGCAAAAATTGGCAAAGCTAATGCTAGCCATAGAATAGTTTTTTTCATTAGTATAATTATTGTTTAATTGTGTGTATTTTTTGTGTATTTAACGTTTTTAAAATCTATTTGGGCCTTAGCAAATTCATGCTGGTAATTTGATGGCCAACCAAATGCTTTCGCCGCTAGAGGTTGCAGATTCACCCCTGCTGCACCGCTCCAGAAATGAATAAACTCACCCCAATTTAAGTCTCTTGTAAATCGATTGTCCTTATCTTTTGGGAAATGCTTGGCTAACTGCGTGAAATAGCTATTCAGTACCTTAGCTCCTTCATATTGTTTGTAAATTGGATAAAACCAATTTTTAAACCATTGCGTCCCTTCCCTTGGAAATGAATCATGTTGACCTTGCATTTGTTTAAAAACACGTTCGGCCTCATCCTCCCTACCAATATGCAACAGCACATCGTAATTAAAAATTTCCATAAACTTGCTATCGCCCCAAATTATATCAGATGGCGATCCTTTGGTATCATGACTCACACTCGTTACCAAGTGCCCTATTTCGTGAATCGGCATACCAATCTGCTCTCCAAAAGGCTTGTTCCAATTACCAAGGCCACAATCTATTACATTACGGTAATCGTGGCTCTCATCAAAATAAGGAGACGGATGTCCTCCTCCCATTTTGTTATTTATTGCTTTATGCAAAACCACATATAATTTTGGGTCTGGTCCAAATGACCCATATGTTTTTTTAACATATGCCCATGATTTGGACAATACCTCATTAGCCCACACCGCTTCAGTACCCATATTTTCGTCATGGTACATTACAACATGATCATCTTCATAAACCTTGTTTACAGTTAGGTCATGCTCAAACCAATGTTCTTTCCATATTGCTGGTGCCTGTTGACCAAAAGATGGGGTTGAATCAAGAAACAGGGGGATGATGATTCCGTAAAACAACCCTTTTATCTTATGGCCTTTGAGCATTAATGAGTAATTAATATTTAACATTTGGAAAATCCGTTTTTGCATTTTTCAGCATGGCTTCCCATTCTGATGTCCAACCAAAAGCTATCGTAAATTGTTCTTTAAGGTCAGTTCCTGCTGCTCCGCTCCAAAAATGAAGGAATTCTCCCCAGTTTAAATTTCTGGTGTAAGCGCCATTCTTTTTTGGGAATTCTTTAGCCAACAATGCAAAATAGCCGTTCAAAAGTTTTCCCTCACCATATTTCGAGTAGATTGGATAAAACCAGTCCCTAAACCAATAACTGTTTGCTCGTGGAAATGTATCAACCTTAGTTTGCATCTCTGCATATACCTTATCGGCTTCGTCTTTTCTGCCAATATTTTTATACACATCGTAGTTAAAGATCTCCATGAACTTACTATCCTTCCAAAGCACATCAGATGGAGAACCGTTTACCTCATGACTATCGCCACAAACAATGTGTCCAACTTCATGAACTGGAATGCCAATGGCCTGTCCGGTGGCCTCTTTCCAATCATCCTGACCAGCCAATCCGCAATCGATAAAGTTTCGGTAATCATGACTTGGATCTTTATACCCTGCGGGGTGTCCACCACAGGTAAGACAATCCTCAAACGGCGTTCCCGGATTGGTAACTTCAGATTTATGGAACACCACATATAATTTTGGATCAAGTCCGAAGGCACCATAAGTTTTTTTCACATAAGCCCAAGTATCAGACATTGTTTTGAACGGCCATTTAATCGATTTATCCATTTTATCATCATAATAAAATACAACATGTTCATCTTGATACACCTTGGTAACCAAAAGATCATGGTTTGGCCAATGCTCCTGAAGTGTCTCAGTTGGTTCTTTTACCGTTTCTATTTTTTCGACTAGTTTGTCTTTTTTACTGCATGAGAGTAGCAGCCCCACCAAAATTAGGGCGAGATTTATCATTTTTGTTTTCATGAATATGTATTTTTTTTGTTTAAAAAGAGATGAAGCTATCATGAGCACATCCATTTCTGTTTGTGGTCGGCATGCTCATGATGCTTTCACAATAATATCTTGTTATCTTTTGATTATTTAATTACCTGATCAATTACGCTTCCCTGAATACCTGTTTGGGTTTGGGTAATGTTTCCATTTTTCCCTACACTTACATCGAGCGTAAGAATTGCCCCTTCATAACCTGCCCTTAGCTGCGTACCATCTGCACTCAGCTTTAACATCGTTACTTTCTTGCCGTTATAAGTACCTTCCAACAGCACCAAGTCTTCATTTACTGGGTTATACCTGTAAATCTTGTCGTTAGAAGAAAAATAGAAGACACTCACTGCTGAACGTTGCCATTTGGTCTCTGGATTTACTAATGAACTGCCTTTAAACGAGCGTTTATAAATTGGGCTAAGTGTTCTTGTTGCGTAATTTTCCATCGCAATGCGGAAACTTAATTCTTGGATATTTCCTGCTGCATCTTTAACAAATGCATACGAAATACCAGAAGCTGGTTTCATATAGAGTAATTGGACAGGGCCTATATTTCTTGGATCGAAAGAATTTGGCTGGCTGATAGAATTGTCTAGCACATAATCTGTACCCCTATACTCACCTCCGCTATCAAAGGACACGAATGCCTTAGCTTTGGTATCAAAGCCAAAGTAAAAACTTGAGGATTGTCCTGTGTTGTTTTGTCCGAAGATCAGGGCATAATCAGGAGATAAGAGGTAGTCTCCATCTTGCGAGTTTGCAAACTTCCCGTAATCTGGCACAAAAGGTGCGGTAGACATGATCCCACGATAAAGTTTATTGTTAATCGTTCCATGGGCTACAATCCCCATGTCTTGAATACCTTCAATACGACCAATATTGATGCTACTAGGCGTTTTAAAAAACTGGGTCGAGAAAGGATTTCTGTACAACAAGGTTGATCCATCTAAAATTACGCTTTCCTTTGCCGGATCATCACACAACACCCATATTTCCTCTTTATTATTAGGCTGATATGGAAGTGGTTTTGAATGATAGAGCTGTAGTGGATTGATGGGTAGCACCTTTCCATTAAGCCCCTCATAGAGATTACTGATCACACTCTTGTCTGGTCTGATAAATGAGAGTTTGGTCACGCCATTATCAACACTGAGTACGATGGTACCAGTTGTGAATTGCGTAGTACCGTTAATTTTAAAGGGTATAGTGTATTTCAAACCGTTTCTTTGGTCGGTAACATGTAGTTTTGTACGCCTAACTCCAGTTCCTAAATTATACAGCATTTTTAGCGGATATCCACTTATCTTGATTGAACGCAGCTCTTCCTGGATTTCAATTTCCCATTCAAACTTCAGGTCTTTAAGCGGATCTGCATCAGGAAAGGTTACTTTCGGATTAATGGTTAGCGTATCACCAACTACGGCATTTATGGTGGTATCTTTTAAATTATAGATTGTTGGTTCTGATGGTGGGTTATACTCGTAGTTCCCAAGATCCTTTTTACAGGCGCCGAACAACAATATAGCTACGGTAAATATTAATATCTGTTTCATGGTTGTTTTTTTGATTTGGTTACATTTTGATCTGGTTTCCCTTTTCATCAAGAAATACATACTCATCTGCCTGTTTAAAATATTTGAGGTGAAACTTTTTACTTGGCGCATTTACATTGTAAAAATCATAGTCGCCACTATTATCCGTCCTTAACTTCAATTCATAACCTCTTGTTGGGTTCTGTTTTACCCAATCAAATGGGTAGGTTACAAAAAGACGCACATTCTCGATATAATATAAAGTTCTTGGGATATCGTAAAAGGCAGTACTAGGCTTGCTCATATCGGCCAAATTAACGTTACCATTTACAATAAGGAAAAATTCATGTTTAACCCTACCGTAGCCTCTAAATTGCCCCCAGTATTTCCACCAATACGGTTCTTCCAATCTATTTGAAAATGTAAGTGTTTTAGTCCTTTTCGCAGCTGGCAGCTCACCTTTAAAATCTTGTCCTCCCTCAACTCTCAGCGTAAGTGATACAGAGTTGCTCACCAATCCAGTATCTATGTTTTTTACAATAACAGGCACCTTTACCACGCCAGAATCTTTGGGTATGATGTAAAAGTCCTTTAACTTCTCATAGTGAAAACCCCGCACAGCGGATGACGAACCCTCTACAACAGACATGACAAATTTCCTGTCTTTTGCCACCCTGATGCCAGAAATCTTTACCGGAATCCAAACGGTATCTTGCTCTATGCTTGGCTTATAAGAAAATGAATAGGTAATTGTATCCAAGTTTGGATAATCCAGGTAAACATTATCGTCTGATTCGTAGGTAAACGCTGCATTTTTCTTGCAACCAATTAACACCGTGATTGCAACTATTATGAGTATAATATATTTTTTCATATCAATGTTATTTAATTGTTTCTATATGCAAGTTCATCATCAGGGATTGGTGATATGAAGATGGCGTCTTTACCGGCTACAACTTGGGTTGGCGAGACACGAATGCTATGGTTAAGTCTTTTTAGCATAAAAAAGAACTGGCTTTCTCCATAAAATTCTTTCCTGGCATCTGAGACCAATAGTTCTATCAAGCTCGTCTTATCAGTAACCACCACATTATTTGGAATACCCCTTTTATGCCTAAATGTGTTAAAAGTTTCTAGTGCTGCAGTTGGATTAACATCATATCCTGCCTCTGCGGCAATGTAATACATCTCACTTAACCTAATGGCTGGTGCAACAAGCGGGTGCAAGTTTGCAATTGGCTTGGTATTGGTGATATATTTTTGAAGAAATGATCGCTCTGCACCACCAGTGGTTAATGTTCCTTTCATGAACCATTGTGCAAGCCTCCAATCATAACCCCCAACATCATTTTTCTCAAAAATATCATCAATACGGGAGGTAGTTGCACTAAATGTTGGATTTGAACCACCGAATAACGATTCCAATCTTTTCGCCTGACCAGGGATTGCCCAAGCAGAAACCAGTTCAGGATAAAATATCCTATCTTTTTTGGTGATATCTGTAGCCACAAAATCAGCCTCTTTGGTAAAAGGGAATTTATTGGAACCGATTACCTCTAATGCATTCGAAAGGCTTAAGGCCGACTCATTCATATACAGATAGACCCTTGCCAACTCGCCACAGGTAGTGTAGTAATTCATCCGCAGGCGCCTGTTCTGTAAAAAGAGATCACTATTGTTGGTTTCTGTGGCGCCAATAGTACTTGGATAACCAACAACATAAGCACTTGATACAATTGGATCTGCTTTTTTCAGGAGGGCTTTTGCAGCAATTAAATCAGCTACCAACTTCTGCATCACTTCTTTTACCGTAGAAAATGGAGTACTCTGCACCTTTACTTCAGTTAAATAGGGAATAGCTTTTGAATTAGCCCTGCTGTAAGATGGGCCGTAAATTCTCAACAAGTCAAAATGGAGATAGGCACGCAGCGCTAAAGTCTCCCCTTTTATGATTTCGTAGTTATTGCCCGTAAAGAGGTCTTTTTTCGAATCAATAACGCTAAGAATATAATTACAATTCACGATTGCCTGATAAGCTGCCGTCCATGTTCTATCATTCCGTGAAATATAACTCAGGTCTGAATACCTGAAATTTGCGATGTTCTGATAAGAGAAATCTATGAAATCGAAATTTTGTGCTTTCACTTCCAGGTCGCCAAATGTAAGGTGGTCACCATAAAGACTACCAGATGAACATAAGGTATATACGCCATTTAATGCCTCCTTAAAACCATCTTGAGAATTAAAGAGTTGGTTTTTATCAATTTGCGATTCTGGCTGCACATCCAAGAATTTCTTGCACGATGAGGTAATCATCGCCAGAATAATAAGGTAAAATATTTTCTTCATCTTGTTAAATGTTAAAATGTAGCTTGAAGTGCAAACATTACACTTCTTGCAAATGGATAGTCAATACCACGCTCAATTTGAGCACTTGTAGATTTAAAAATATCGTTAGCGGTAAAAGAAGCTCTTAAACCCTGCATCCAAAGTTTTTTGGCTACTGTTTTCTTAAGGTCATAAGAAAGGTATACCGATCTAAGTTCAAGCTGATTATCTTTTTGGATGAATCTTGAAGTAGCCTTTGTTTGTCCCAAATCAGCGATATTCTTATAAAAAACAATATCACCAGGCTTTTGCCAGCGTTGGGCAAGTACCCTGCTATCTACATTATAACGGGGATCTGCATTTTCAACCCGATCAACCAAAGTCTGGTTGTACATATCGCCACCAAAACGATAAAAGAAGCTAAAGCTCAACATGAACTGTTTGTAACTAATATTGCCTCCAAAACTCCCTTCGGCAAATGGCGTAGAATCACCTACTGGCTGCGTATCTCTAATATCATAGTCGTAGGTTAATGAACCATCTCTTTTTACATAAATCTCTTTCCCATTTTCAGGGTCTATACCCCTAGATTTTACCGCATAATAGGTATTTAGAGATTGGCCTTCATTATATCTCAGCAATGGAAAACCAGCAGCTTTATTATTGTCGTCAGATTGAAACTCATCAACACTTTCGTTATAAGCTTTTAATGCATTGCCAATTTCTACAATCGTATTGGTATTATGGGCAACATTGGCAGTGAAATTAATGTTCCAGTTTGAGGTTCGAATGGCGTTGAAAGTTGCATATAACTCATATCCTTTATTCTCCATATTGCCCAAATTTTCTTTATAAGTTGTAAAACCTGTAGATGGAGCAACATTAATATCAATTAATAAACCTTTTGTTAATTTGTAATAATATGCTGGCCTCAACATTAACCTATCCTTGAAAAGCCCAATATCAATACCTGCATCAATATTGGTGGTCTTTTGCCATTTCAGGTTATCATTGCCATAGCCTTGTACCACAGCACCAAGACCGGTAGCATACCAGTTTGAGGTTTGATAAGCATAAATCGACTTACTTAAATAAGGCGGGAAAGAAACCGATCCAGTTAAACCCCCAGTTACGGTAAACTTCAACCTGCTTATCACATTTGCCAATGGTTCCATAAATTTCTCCTTGTGCATGTTCCAGCCCAATCCCCCCGCATAAAACGGAGCAAACCTACTTGCTGCGCCAAAGGCTGATGAGCCGTCCAGGCGGAAAGTAGCATCCATTAGGTATTTATCCTTATAAGAATAGTTTCCCGAAAAGAAAGTACCGAGAGAACGACTTTTTGATACATTACCTCCAGGATGTGTATCAGGCTGATAGGTACGTGCAAATCCAATATTGGTAAATCGATCATTAGAAAATCCACGTGCCTGAAAATACTTAAAATCTGATCTCGCCGAAATCGCATTACCACCCAGTACCACGTTAAAAAAGTGATCTTTGATCATCTTGTTGTACGTTAATGTTACGTTTCCATCTAATTTTAGATTCTCATCAACTGAATAATCATAACTTCCACGGTTTTCTATTTCGGCTGCTGGGCCGTTAAAGAAAGTATTACTTAAAGGCGAAACAAAACGATCGGCACTTGCCTTATATTTAATTAAGTTTACCTGGCCTCTCAATCTCAAAGCTGGTGTAAGTTTCCAATCAGTAGAGAGTGCATCCATAAATTCCATGTACTCATTCTTATCAAAATTAGCTAATGAAGCCTCGAACAAGGGATTGTAAACTGCAACATTCTTATATTGATCAGCACCGCTTTGTCTGGTATCTACACGCCAATTGGCAATTTCCCTGATTAATTTTCCGCTGGCATCGGTCATCGGATAGTAAGGGTTCATATACACATAGGTTGAAAAATCACCATATTTTGAATTTGTAGCGTTTACTTGCGTTAGGGTAACTTCATTTTTGATAAGCAATTTCCTACTTGGATTATAGCTAAAGCTCATGCCCCCACTAAACTGATTTCTGCCAGATTCCTTCATCACACCCGGTCTGGTTTGGTAGCGCAGGTCTACACCATACCTAAAAGTAGTATCACCACCTTGTGCAAAAATGGATTGTTTTTGTCCATAGGTATTGCGCAATGGCTGCGATAACCAGTAGGTGTTTACGCCACTTGCCACATTTCTTAATTTGCTGTAATAGGCAGCCTCCAATTCATCGGGCGTACCCATGTTGGTATTGTTTGGACTTGAGGTATAAAGTCCGGCTATTTGCTCATACCGCAATTTATCGGCTGCATTAAGCAAATGATAGTCTGACAGATCAGGCGCCGTAAATACAAATTCAGAATTGTAGGCAAACTGAAGCCTCCCTGGAATTGGAGCTTTGGTAGTAATTACCAAAACGCCATTGGCAGCACGAGACCCATAAACTGCAGTTGCTGCAGCATCCTTTAACAAGGTAATTGATTCAATCCTGTTGATATCCAAATCGGTTACCTTCTGTAAGCTAACTTCAAAACCATCCATGATAAATGCTGGAAGGTTGTAGCTGCTCGAAAGGTTATTTCGATCTAATACATTATCGTTGATAGATGGTAAGGCAGTGGCGCCACGTACATTGATTTTTGGCAGGGCATTCGGATCGGAACCTGCGAGGTTATTATCAAGAATTTTAAATGAAGGATCGAAAGATTGAATACTCTTTATTAGGTTTTGTGAGTTCATTTTTTTCAAATCATCTCCTTTAATGGTAATGGCAGTACCTGTATAACTCTCCTTTTTAATGGTTTGATAACCTGTGATCACCACATCACTCATGTCCTTAATTTCAGTTTCCAGAGAGATATTCATTGGTTTGGAGTCTACTACCCTTACTTGTTTTAGTTTGTATCCGATAAAACTGAAAACTAATGTATCACCAAGGTTTGCATTGATTTTAAACTCTCCATTAGATGCGGTTGTGGTTCCGTTTGCCTTGTTATCTTTTTGATAAACATTCACTCCTACAATGCCTTTTTTGGTTTGGGCATCTACCACCCTTCCCGACAGCGGCATGGGCTTATCTACTGCATCAGGAAGCTGGGGCTTATCTACACTATTCTGTAATACAATGGTATTGTTGATAATAGTATAAGTAAGTGCTTGGTCTTTTAAAATTTCATCTAGCGCTTGTTTTATGGTAGCAGATTTTAATACCACTGAAACCTTTTTCTGTGAGATGTTATTTTTTCCGGCATAAAAAAATAAATAGCCAGATTGTTTGTTAACTTCCTTAAAAACATTTTGCAGATCGGCGTTACGTACCGATAGCGTTATGTTCTGAGAATAACTCGCAGCCGATAAATGCATCGTTGCGGTGAGTAATAAAATAGCGATTAATTTCATCACTATGAGGAATTTATACTTTACCCTATGTATTGAACATACATAGTGGTAAAGAAAAGTTAATTTCATACTTTTGATTTAAGATGAGGTGAATAATGGCAGCCGGTCTTGCAATGTCTAGCTGCTGACCTTTTTTACAACCGGGGGTGCTTCGAACACTTCCGGTTTTTTTGGTCATAGTTGATTCTCTATTTCTGAATGCTGGGAGTATCTATTTCTTCATAATTTCTTTGGTTTAATGGTTTAGGTTGTATGGTTAATTATTGGTTCATTAATTTATTGGTTCATTAATTCATTGCTCATTGTGAAACGGTTAGCTGAAAGCTGATTAATTGGAGACAGTAATTTTCCGGCCATTGCTTTTAAAGTGTACATTATTGAGTTCGAGTATGGCAAAAACTTCAGAAAGCTTGCTGTTTCTAGAAATCTGGCCATAAAACTTTTCATCCGTTACCGAGCCACTATATTCAATTTCTACGTTATACCAGCGAGATATCTGCCTCATGATTGCCTTTACATCCTCTCCTTTAAAAGAGAACAGTCCATTTTTCCAAGCCATTTCTTGCTCAACATCAACAGTCTTTTTTTGTAAGCTACCAGCTGAATAATCATAAGATGTCTGTTCGCCAGGGACTATCGTGGTTGAGTTTCTATCGGCAGACACCCTAACGGCACCCTCAAGTAATGTTGTTTTAATTGTCGCTTCATCCTCATAAGCATTAACGTTAAAATGTGTTCCCAATACTTCAATGGTTTGTTTGCCACATGTTACTTTAAAAGGCATCTGTTTATTTTTTGCTACTTCGAGATAGGCTTCACCAGTAATGGTTACCGTCCTATCCTTGCCTTTAAAAGCAGTGGGATATTTTAGACTGGAAGCAGCATTGAGCCATACTTTTGAGCCATCATGAAGCACAACCTGATATTGACCCCCTTTTGGCGTGGTTATGGTATTAAAAGTAACTTCCTCCATCTCTGGAGCAGATTGCACTTTATATTGAATTTCTCCAGCCGCATTTTTGTATACTTTAATCCCATCTAGTTGTGCTATAACACCCTTAGCTGCCGTGTCCAATAAAATCTTGGTGCCATTTGCAAGTTCAAGGGTTGCTGTATTTACCCCTGGAGTAAAGTCGTTGTTTTTGCCAATTGCCTGATAGGTTGGCGATTTAAGTGCAAAATAACCTGTAACAGACAATACTAACAAGATACTGGCAGCAGCAAAATACCTCAGATAATTATTATTAAACAGGGAAGATGTTTTGGTTTGTAGATTTATCTCCGCATCAACCTTATTTTTAATATCATGCTTAATCGTTTCTTGCAATTGAGGGGTCTGACAGTTAAGAAAACTTTCCTTTTCCTCAAATAGATTGTAATATTTTTCTAAAAATTCAACCTCCTCTGGGCTCGCAATCCCCTGATTGAACTTTCTTAAGATGACATTAAAATATTTTAGATCTTTTTCTTCCATAACCTGAAGTATGAGTTTATTTTTATTTTTTATCAATTAAAAACACCATTATTTTCACAATTCCTTAACCGTTTTTTAATTGCCTTTACATACTAGAGCAAAAAACTCATCAATGCGCCCACGCCCAATGAAAAAAAATATAAAAAAAGCTCAATCACCGATAAATTATCGATGAAACATAAAAAATAAAAGATATACAGACGTTTTAACCGATAAAAAATATCAGTTTAAAGAAAAATAAACTTCAAATAGAAAAATCAAGAGATTAAGAAAACATAATTCTCCAAAACAGAAACAAGAAAAAGGCTAATGCCATTTATTTCGTTACAGGAACATAAGAAAGCAATAAAAAAATAACAAAATAAGAAGATTTTAGACGTGAAAGCGATTTACCAAGCAAATTTCTAACTGTTTTTGGAGAAATATCTAATGCAAGCGCTATTTCTTGGCTGGTCATGTCTTGCTCAAATCGCATTTTAAATATTTGTCGTTGTTGTGGTGGAAGAGTATCAACCAAATTCGCAAATGAACGCACAAAGTCTTTATACATTATATGTTGATCTGCTGATGTTGGTTCCTGCAAGGTATGGCTTTTGTCTGGATCAGAAACAAACCTACTCTCCAGTTCAAAATGTCTGAAAACACCATTTCTTGCAGCTATAAAAAGATAGCTATTAAGCTGTTTGATAGGCGTTTTAGAACCTCGCTGCCATAACTGAACGAATACTTCCTGGGCAATATCCTTTGCGTCGTCAACGCTTTCAACCCGCTTATAAGCTGCATCAAATACCATCTTCCAATACCTGTTATAAAGTATATCAAAAGCGTGTCTGTTACGGTTAGTAAGTTCCAATAGCAGTTCGGAATCTTCAGCACCATGAAGATGTTCCCTTTGCATTTTCATATTCAACCCAAAGCTATAAATAATTCGCTTAATGTTAATTTCTAATTGGCCCAATAAAAATACAAAAGCATTATAAACAAGCTATTTACCTCTTTAAATTTAATTAGATAAGCATTAAAAATCAGCATGTTAAATTGATCACACCAGCTACACTATATTTTTGCAATTAACTTAAAATCAATAATTTGATAAAATAAATAAACTATTTTTCTCATTTATTTATTTACGGAAACCAACTAATGACTAGAAAATCAGATTAAAAAATGGTTACGTAGCATTTATGGCAAACCTGAAAATAAAGCCGCACTTAGTGTTATTTTTACACTATTATGTAAAACAGTCACAGGTTTCTATTTCAGACTTGGTATTTCTTTTAAAAAATCAACGATTATGCCATAAGGAATACCTAGACTTATAGCCCTGCTATACCTTGCTATATTAATTCCTAAAAATTGACCGTTAAGGCTAAATACCGGGACAGCGCTTTGTTTGGGCAACAAAATAGCATCAAAGGTAAATACTTGTTTAAACCCATCCCTCCTTTCAGAACCTCCACCCGCAAATTTATCAACAGGATGTTTACTAGCCACGAATGGTTTGTTTACCAATTTAATTGATTTAGTATATTTTTGGTCAGCCCTTAGCCATTCAATTGTTACCTCTTCACCAGCCCAATATTTTGCCAGTTCTGGTGCAAATTCATTAGCCTGCTTTATATTTACACCATTAATATTCATGATAAAATCGCCTGTTTGTATGCCTGCCAATGCCGCAGGGCTTCCAGGTTTTACAACTGTAACAGCCGCCGGACTTGATTTAAATAATATAGATGCACCCAAATAAGGGATGCTACTATTTTTCTCCAATGCTAAAGGCTCGTTTCCAATTATCCCTCTTTGGTACTTTCCGTCGGGCAATAATGCAACGACTATTCCGCCAAGCTTTACCTCCATATTTTTACTTGCATCAATATTCACACCTCCTTTAATGTTTTTATCTGCTTTTAATAAAATTAAATCATTTTGCAAATCTCTTTTAACAATGTGCAGCCGAATTTTTAAACCTTCAATATTTAAAATTGGTAAATCTCCAACGATACTGTTTTTACTAAGAATAAATTGTTCCGTTGTTTTTTCAAGACTGAAGTAGTTAATGATGGTTCCCATTGCTTCACTGTCTAAACCATCTATTTTACTTGTTAGTGCCAATACAGTATTTTTTACTTTGGCCAACTTTATAGCGTTTTTAGCAACAATGGCATCAATCGTTATGGCTTTATCAGCAAAAATAGCTTTGTTTGGACTGTAATTATCTTCTTTAATTGGATACTTACTATAATTAATTACTTCCTGCAACGCAGTCCAGTATTTGTGATAAATATCAATTGGGATCTCAAAATTCTGGTCTTCTTTAACATCAATAGCACTGTGAATGCCAATTAACCTTCCATACTGGTCAAACAATGCACCACCAGAATCTCCAGGTTCCATTTTACAGGTAGACCTGATAAAACCATATTCATTTTTAACTTCAGCTATGTTCCCATATCTTAATGTGGGCAAGGTTAGATTTATCTTTTCTGGATAAGAAATACTGATACAAGGATCATTGGTTTTAAGTAATGACGAAAAACCCATCTCAACAAATGGGAACGGCCCCTTATCCAACAACTGTAGCATACCTGCATCTGGAATTCCTGGAGTTGCTGCTAAATCTATCCGTCCAAGTGCTTTAGCAATTGCGGCTCTACCATCAGGAAAAAATATTTTATAGGTTCTGCCAGGAGAAATAGTATGGGCAGCAGTAAGTATTATTCCTTTTTCATTAACCACAACACCGCTAAACTGTGCTGAGGTACGTTCGTTTTTTTCAACATCAAATCCCCAAATCCTAACACTTGCAGCATATGCTTTTTGAATAGCCATATCTAAAAAAGTCTGTGCTTTAGCTGTTTCCTTTTGTTGTGCGCTTACATTAGTTAAGCAACAGGCAAGTAAAATCAAACTTACCAAACTCAAAAGGCGATTTAATTTGACACAAACATCTACTTTAAGCTTAATTTTATTTATAATCATTATCCCAATGCTAGTTCTTTTGTTAAAACCGCAATTTTAGCATCATTACTTGCCATAATTTGTCACTCAAAAATAATTTGACAATATTTTTTTACACTTCACAAAAGAAAGTTATCATCAAAATGGGCAAATAGCTTAATTTTTTACTCTTTATACTAAACAAAGGCGACAAAATTAGATGAGAAGCAAAATCAACCTTTACGAAAGTCTAGATTACCTCATTTCCTCTAGCAGCACGGGCACAAGGAAAGAGCTTGCCAATAAATTTGGTGTTAGTGAACGTACCATCAGTAGGTACCTGGAAATGATGAATGAAAATGGAGCAGCAATACGCTATAATCGGTTAAAACGAAGTTTTTGCTACCAGAAACCTGGAAGATTTATTGTTGCCTTAGAATTTAGACCTAGTATTTAATTTAAATCTTGGTAGATAAAAATCTTACTACTTCATCCAGAGAGCTGTAAAGGGCATTTTTTTTTAGACGAATTAAAATATTTAGAGGACTGAAGGCTTTTTATGACCTTGACTTAAATTCATCATCAAACTTATTATATTTACCTACCTAAATAAGGAAAATGGAACTGGGCGAAAAAATAGCAGCTGAAAGAAAACGCAAGGGAATCACCCAAGAGCGACTTGCTGAACTCACAAATGTCACCGTGCGCACCATCCAGCGGATTGAAAATGGTAATAGCATACCTAGATCATTTACAGTTTCAGCTATTGCGAAAGCACTAGACACTTCTTATGAATCACTGATCTTTGAGGCACCAGGAAATGCGAAAAACCAAGGTACATTGAGTGAGGACAACATACACTTCCTACAACTACTCACTTTGAGTTGTTTTAGCTTCATCTTTATCCCCATCATTCATTTCCTCATTCCCATGTGGCTATTGAAAAGAGCAGATATTAAAGATCAAAAAACAAAAACCCTTTCCAGAAAAACCATTAAAACACAGGTCATCTGGGTAGCGGCAACCAATCTACTTTTATTACTCTGCCTGTGTTTCAATATTGTTAGTGCCTTTTACTTAGATCGAATCATTCTGATTAACTTTCTTTGGCCTTTACTTCTAATGTACTTCTTTAATGCATACCTCCTTACCAAAGACTTTATAAAGATAAAAAGAGAACTTTATACCAATAATGTCGGGTGATTGTCGGGCAAATGACACCTTAAAAACATAACTAGAAACAGTTCTCGTAAATAGCTTTGCAATCTCAAACAAAAAGATATGCAAAACCTAAAAAAAACTTTCATACTCACCATCGCCTGCTTAGTATGTTTCACCTTACCTACAAAGTCTCAGAGTACGCCACAAGCAGTCGAAAACAAATTGCACTTACCAACAACTGAATATACGATAGCCTTTAAATGGCAGGGAGATTCAGTACTCAATCACTGGGAAAAACATTCTGCCATCCTAATTCCTGTAAAACTTACAGGCTGCCCAAAGACCTTTTACATGCAGTTTGATCTTGGCTCGCCATATTCATTATTCTACCAGAAAAAGCTCCAAACCATTACCATAAAGTATCCAAAGGCAAAGGCAACAATCAATGGCACTACTGCTACTATAGATTTCAGCATTGGAAAAACAAAGATTGGAGCGGAAAAGATCGTGATGCGAGATTTCGGCAATGGCAATATCGATTGGAACGACAATTCGCCAATAATCATCGGCACCCTTGGTGTCGACCTTATCGATGGTAAAACCATGACTCTTGATTACCCAAAACAAAAGCTTACCATTTCTCCTGAAGCAGTAACTCTTCTAAAAAGTAGCACTTATACAAGTTTTACCTATTTCAGGCGCAGTGTCATACTGCCAGCAAAAGTGAATGGGAAACAAACCATGTTATTCTTCGATACGGGTTCTAGCAGGTATTCCCTGCTTACAGATCAGAAAACTGTTCTAGCCTTAGCTACTACCAATGCGCCTCTTTTCACCAGCAAGGTCAGTTCTTGGGACAAGGTCCTTACCGCTAACAGCCTTAGCACCACAGCCAACATTGAAATCTCGGGTCAGGCCATTCCTATTGGCTACGCAACTTATATGGAAGGCGTTAGCAGTGCACAGGTCGAAATGATGACGAAATTGGGTATAGGGGGGATGACGGGAAACAAACTTTTTCTATCATACAAACTTATTCTAGATACCAAGAACAAAAAATTTGCCCTTTTGAAATGAGACAAAAAGCTTTCCATCACAAAGATCTGAAACCGCCCTTGGATGGCATCCTAAAATTAAACCTATTATCAAACACCTAAAACCCACCTTACCTCAAAAGCATCAATTAGCTCAATCAATTGATCATCATCATTTCTAGTAGAAGAATCATGCTTACTCAATTCCAGTTTTTCAATAAGTGCCTTTCTAGCATCCGCATTTGCACAACTGATAAAAATAGCCATGTAATTCCCTATTATTCTTCCCTCGTTGTGCACTAAGTCAGAACCATGGATAATGATATCATCAGCAATAAGCGATCCGCTAACAACAGGCGTTTCTTTATAACCTGGTAATTCTTTTTCAAAAGTTTCAAATTGCAATGTACCTCCAAAGCAAGTTTGATAAAATGAGAGTGCTTCCTTACAATTCCCAGAAAATGTAAGGAAGATCGCACTCTTAAATTCACCTTTAGAACTAGTCATAACCGAAGTATTAAGCATCTGGAATTTCAGGTTCTACCAATTTTATTAATTTCTCTAATGATTCTTGCCAACCTAAATAGCACATTTCGACAGGTATTACTGCAGGGATTCCTTCTTGTAACACTTTAAGTTCGGTACCACACAAAACCTTATTCAGCCATATCGTGGTTGTCATTTCTCCAGGTAAATTAGGATCGTCGAATTTATCTGAGTATTTGATGAATTCGTTAGGTTTAATGTCAAGATATGTTCCACCAAAAGAATGCCCATTACCTGTACCAAAATTAATAAAGGTCATCTTAAATTTACCGCCTACTTTAAAATCCATTTCCTGTATGGTACATACAAAACCATAAGGTGGCAACCATGTTGAATGGGCTGTAGGATCTTCAAATGCTTTAAATACTTTTTCGGGGCTCGCCTTGATCACCCTGTGTAAAGAAACTGAATTACTTTCCATTGTTATTAAGATTTAGTTTACGATTAAAGGTATACGAAACCATAAGTATAGCCAAAACTATAATTGGTAATAGCATATACATGATGTTTTTATCTACGCATGCGTGGCTTATGAATGCAAAGATCAGGCTAAAGGTTAACCCTGCGTAAGCCCATTCCTTTAACCTACTTGGTGTTTGAGGCAATGCAATGGCCAATGTGCCTAATGCCTTACAGATGATCAGCGCATAGGCAAAGTAATCTGGATAGCCTAATGGCCTTGTACCAACAGTTACATACTCTGGTGTAAATAGAATGGTGCTAAGTGGCATGATGCCTTCCCAAAGGATGATGATGGCAGTTGCCACCCAAAAGATGATTTTATTCTTTTTCATTTGATTAAGGATTAAGGTTTATGAATTGGTTGATTCAACATATTTCACAAAGTTGTTTAAGATGGACTGCCATCCTTGTTTCTGAAATTCAGGCTCATTTTGCGTTTCAGTATCAAAAGTGGTTGCCAAATGGGTTTTACCATTTTCTTCAGTAAATAGTGTAGTCGCTTGTCTACCATCACCCATGGTATAGGTGATTTCTTGATTTAATACCACACTGTCATATACGCCTTCAAAATCGAAACCGAAACTTCCATCCTTAGCCTCCATCCTATTTTTAAATTTACCGCCTACTCTTAAATCGTTTTCACTGCTTGGCGTATGCCAGCTTGGATCGGGAGTATTCCATTTAATGATATCGCTCGGTGTATTCCAAGCCTTCCATACTTTTTCTACAGGAGCATTTACTGTTGCTTCTACCGTAACTTTTATTGATTGTGCCATTGTTTTTATTTTTGTTGGTTAATTTTTACAATTCAAAAGTACAGTAGCACCTAAAATTATAGCTGTTGCGAAAACGACAAATTAGGGGTGAATTATGACAAATTAATTTTAACTTGTGTTTCAATATTTTTTGTTTGATATGCAGATTTCTGTCTTTGTGCCTGACCATGGCGTAATTGAAGCCATTACGCCACCATTTAGAACATTTAATACCGCCAATGAGTTTCTAACTGCATTTGGTAAAAAGCCCATTTTTAAAGTTGAATATGTAGGCTTAACAGAATATGTACCTGCCAACAATGGCGAGTATGTTATAAAAACTGATCGCTTGCTCAAAGATGTCGCTGAAACAGACTTACTGATTATACCACCTACCTTTGGTGATACCCTTAAGGGTATAAAAGCCAATGCAGCAGCAATTCCTTATTTTAAAAAACTGCACGATCAAGGCTCAAGCCTGGCTAGTTTGTGTATTGGTGCTTTTCTTTTAGCAGAAACAGGTTTACTGAATGGCAAAAAATGCTCTACACATTGGGCGCACATCAATGAGTTTAGAGAAAGATACCCAGATATAGAGGTTGAAGATGGAGCAATTATAACAGAACATGGTAACATTTACAGCAGTGGCGGAGCAAGTAGTTTATGGAATTTAATATTGTACTTGCTAGAAAAATTTTCAGATAGAGAAACAGCAATCATGGTTTCAAAATACTTTGCATTGGATATCGGCAGAGATAGTCAATCTCAATTCGCCATATTCAAGGGACAAAGAAATCATGGCGATAGTGATATCCAAAAAGTACAAGATTACATTGAAAACCATTATGGCGATAAGATCTCAATAGAGACTTTAGCCAATTTAATTAATTCAGGCCGTAGAACTTTCGAAAGGCGATTTAAGGAAGCTACCAATAACACACCCTTAGAATATATACAAAGAGTAAGAATTGAAGCTGCCAAAACTTACTTCGAAGCATCGAGAAAAAACGTTACAGAAATCATGTTTGATGTAGGTTACACAGATACAAAAGCATTTAGGGAAATATTTAAAAAAATTACCGGCCTTACGCCTATTGAGTACAGAAATAAGTTCGCAAGGTTAGCAAATGAGGTTTAGAGCTTAAATACATTATTTCATGCTATAAGTTGAACTTTTTACTTTGAAAAAGCATTAAACCCCAACACTAAAAACATTCATCACTTTCAAGATAGTCGCCCTAGAAATCCAACATCCCAATATTTCAATCAGTTAATTTTTTAATCAAAAGAAACTGGAGAATTAAGTAACAACATGAAGAAACACCTTAAATACATTGACGATACCTCGAATAAATTTTGGCAGATTGAAGTAGTTGACACAGCCTATACGGTTACTTATGGTAAAAACGGCACTAATGGTGTTTCCCAGACCAAAACATTTGCAGATCAAACCGAATGCCTAAAGGCGGCAGAGAAACTATTAAATGAAAAAATCAAGAAGGGTTATTCAGAAAGTGGAGATGTAGTTAAAAGCCAAACTTCAAGAGTTGGCAATACGGTTACAAAAGACACTGATAAAATCCTGAATGTTTATGATTCCATCATCAAATCTAGAGCTTTCTCGCAGTTGTTACCATTTCTAAAAGAAAATTCAACTGGCAATATTGAGGTGTTAAAAAAACACATCAAAAAGAGTAAAAAGTATTGGATGACGTTCATTGATTTTAAAGATGAACCGGCATTTACAAGAGCCGGCTCTAGTTGGGGAACACGTGGAGATGAAAAACAAAAGCAGATTATCACTGCAAGTGCCGTTGCCATATTTAATAAAACAGATATCCTGTCCTGGGACGAGGCTTTCGATTTTTTTAGCAAAATAATGGAACCACCCATTCTGGAAATCATTAAATGGGCCAATCCAGCATGGATTGCTGATTACCTACTGGAACATACTAAAAAAAATGAATGGAGACGATTTAGCTATCCCACCTTACGCCTATTAGAGCACGAAAGCCTGATTGTTCATCACCCCGAACTATTTGCCATATGTATAGCAGGTTTCAACGAATACCATGGCAAACTAAAAACCAGAGATTTTATCCGCAATGTAGTAAATGATCCCTTGGCCTATGAACGTGATATTCTAGAGCTTTTCAACTATGAAACTGACCTACACATTCACCATTTCAGGGATGATAAAGATGAACCATACAATGCCTATAATACTTGGGAAATTATCTTTAAAACGTTGTTGCAAGATGGCAAAATCAACAGAAATCATTTTATCGAGCAAGCTGTACTGATTCAGACCAAGGACTGGAACAGTAATCTAAGGTCATTTTTCCGAAAAAGACTGGTAGACATCCAACCAACCGCAGAAGAACTGATTGTTCACCAAGAGAATATCTTTTCTTGTTTACACAATGCCATACCACCTGTTATCAACTTTGCCATAGAGCTGATCAAGAAAATTTACGACCATCAAAAATTTAATGCCACTTCCTTTCTTGACTGGATGGAGCCTGTAATGATGAGTAATGACAACAAAGCTGCCATCAAAAATGGTCTTCCGATTTTAGAAAAAATAAATAAGCTATATCCAAAACTCAATAAAAAGATTACCAACCTGGTTGCAGATGTATTTGTAGTACCAGACATGAACCTTCAGGAAAGAGCCACCAAAACGCTATTGAAAATAGCATCCGTAAAAGATAAAAACTTACAAGAAAAATTATCTGGTTATACTCCATTGATGCAGGGAAATATCTCTTCTAGCTTAAGTGATTTTTTAGATAAGGAAATCATACATGGCTCACCTGAGCAAGCAGAGAACTATTTTTTTGAATCAAAAGAAGAAAAAGTACTCACAACTCCAATTGAACTACCAAAAAACTGGAATGACATTCTCTATTTGTTCGGCAAATTTATTGCATCAGATGATGTAGCACACTCAGAAATATTAGTGAACGCTTTTATCATGCAAACCAGCTTATTCCCTGTCGATTACTCAGTGCAACTTCAACCCTATAAAAAGCAACTAGATAATAAGTACTTTAATAATGTATTTAAGGCTTATGTTTCGGTTTTTCTTGAGCAAAAAATAGAAAATTACAACACAATATACAGGGTAAAAAATAGCCAGTATCACAAAATCAAAACCTTATTATTAGGTAAAGAGATACTAGAAGCAGCAGATGCCCGAATGCGGAGTGGGTTGAAGTCGCCTTTGCTTTCCTTTCCTACGCACTACCCGCATTGGGTAGCCCCTAAAGTTTTAATGGAAAGACTCATTGCCCGTCAACATCACAATGAAACAATAAATAAATTAGACTTAAGTGTTGCCATTAGTAGAATGCCTCGTAAAAACATACAAGAGGCCATCCCATTGCTAGACCAACTAAAAGGTGAGCTTAAAGAATTAATGGCATTCTGCTTAGGCACAACTACAAAAATTTCAATTAAACCTTCATCCTTATTCAACAAGTTATTTACAAAGATTAGCGGCCCAGCACCTGATGACCTGAGTTATACATGGGCTATAGCTGCAAGGACATATTATCCAAATGAAGTTTTTAAGGAATTTGAACAAACCCAGCTTAAAGATTTGGATTTCGCTGTTGCACCCTTCAGGCCTAAACCCAGGATGGAAGAGAAGTGGAATGAATTCATGAACTACGTGACCAAGAAAAAAGAAAGAACACCTTCTTGGTATGAATTTAATTTCGACTTTTCTGCCTATAAGATCGTTCCTTCCCCCTATCTATTTGCTCAAGATCTTTATGGCTCAAAAAAAGGATGGGAATACCAGTTAAACGAAGGAGACGTTTACTACTGGAATAGTCTGATGCCACAACATACAGATGCATTAAGCTATTTTTTACTACGCGGATCCTGCGTAAACGCCAGTGGAGGTAGCCTAGAGCTAAAGGGATTTCTAAATGTAATCAATGCCCCCGGGTTCAGGTTCTCAGAAATCACCATGTTAGCTTTTGCCAGTATATTCTTCCAAGAAAAGAAAGAGATCAGGATAATGGCAGCAGAAGTACTGATCAATTTAATCGAAAAAAGAACCATCGACGTAGATCTGCTCGCAGAAAAAATAGCCTACCTTGCATCAAACAAATACGGCGTTTTTTCAAGGTTAGTCGAAAGCCTTGCTACCTTAAAAGACATTTCCGCAATTCACAATTCGGCATTTTTGCAATTAATGGAACGCTTTTTTATGCATTTGCATCTAGCTGATAAACTACCCCTTAATTTTAAACGCTTTGTAGAGCATTATGTCGATCTACTTTACCGCACAAATCAACCACCTTCTCCAAATACCATTACTTTTTTTGAGAAACATAAAGACAACGCTTCACTCAAATCCCTAACCAAACAAATCTTAAAATAAAAAGGCATGACAGACCTGCAATACCATTATAACGGTGTCTCCACTTATACTAAAGTAAAAGGCGTAAATAGCTTGATTTTAGCCCACCAAACAGAAATTGAAACTATCAATAACATACCTTGCTTCTTTTGGGGCAGCCTTACCGACCCCTATATCACAGCAAAATGCTGGAGCACCATTGCAAAGGTAGTTCGATCAAGCTTTGGCCCAATACCACCCAGTCTACGTGACCCTATCGTTTCTGCAGGAACAGAGAGGATTAGGTTTGAGGGGTTCTCTTCATGTAATGGTGTTTACGTAAGACTAGATATGAAGCCAGAGTCAATTGATGGAGAATTTATTGCCAATGGTACAACCAACGTGGATTTTAACGACCCGATGTTAAACGCGTTAAACTCCATTCAGAAAAACGAAAAGGTAACCCTCGCTGTTGGCCATCGCGAATTACAAGTCATCACCTCAAAAACAACCGTAAAGGAGAAAAAAGTAACCTTGCCCATGCGTTGGATCAAAGGCCTTACCAGTGTGCAGTTATACCTAGCAGACATGAACCTTAGGTTCGAACTGAATAAGGTACAGACCATACAACTTTTTCAAACCTTACCGAAAGGAAACGTAAAGAGTGATTTTTTCATCACCAAAAGAACTGGTAAATTCATGTTCTCTACACTTCCAACAGCAGATGGTGTACGCATAGGCGGAATCCATAGGCTCCGACTGTTAGAGGGAATTTTACCCATAGTAGATAAAATACATGTATATGTATCTCTAGATCAAGAAAGTTGCGCTATCGTATGTGAATTTGGAAAAATGCAACTATTGATGGCATTTTCCCCTGATGCTTACCGAGGTTTTTCGGGCGAGGGAAAAGCATTGGAACATATGACAGATAACCTGCCCTTAGAATGGGTTTACGGGCTTAATAGCTTGTTAAAAGCTAATGAAACATTTGACCCTACTCTGTTATCCATTGAAAATGATATTGATTTTGGCACCATGGGCCAACTTACTTCAAGTTTATCCTCAATCGGTTTGCTGGGTTATGACCTAAGCGCTGGAAATCATTTTTACCGACAGCTACCTTTCAAAACAGATAGAATATTAAGTCTAAACCCCAGGCTAAAAAATGCCAAAAAACTGGTTGATAATGCAGATGTTTTGATTCTTAAAAAAGAAGAAAATTATATTGAAGCTAACGTAAGAGGTACGGGAGTACAACACAAAGTAGTTATCCATAATGAAGATCACAGATGTACTTGCGATTGGTTTACCGCCTATCAGGGAAAAAGAGGAATCTGTAAGCATATCCTGGCGGTAAAGATGTTAACCTAAGGCATACTTTTTCTCATATACACATCAACAGGACTGGAAACAAAAAAGCATCCCATTAATTATCGGGATGCTTTTTTATTTAGTAGGCTACCTCAACCTCCTACCAAAAAACAGTATATAAAGCTGCGAGAATACCTGTGATAATAATTGAGCCCACCGCAAAACTGGTACTGAATTTAAACATAGAGGTATCCACTTCAATGGCCTTCTCATTTGCCAAAGTTTGCGGTTTCATTAAACTAATACCAACCATTAACAATACAATTACCACAAAGTCTATTTCCATTCGGTTAAAGAACGGCAAATCTGGGAAGGCACCATTTGTCCACACAGGTAAAAACTTTAATACTGTAGAAAGTGGAATGGTAATCAGTGCACCTGTCATTGCAGCCGCAGCCGTTGTACGTTTCCAAAAGAAACCCAACAAGAAAATAGCCAATACCCCTGGCGAAATAAAGCCCACATATTCCTGAATAAATTGATAGGCCTGATCTAATGATTTTAAGGCAGGTGTTACAATGGCGGCAATGGTCATAGAGATAGCTACTGCCCAACGACCAACATTAACCATTTTACGATCTGAGGCTTCTTTGTTAAAGAATTTCTTATAAATATCTAAAGAGAAAATAGTAGAGATACTATTTGCCTTACCCGCTAAAGAAGCTACAATAGCCGCAGTAAGTGCAGCAAAAGCAACGCCTTTTAACCCTGGAGGCAATAGGTTCATTAAGGTTGGGTAAGCATGGTCTGGCTTAAGAACCCCTTCACTTGACATTTCTGCCTGAAACAGACCTTTGTTGTGCAATACAAACATCACAATACCCGGCAGCACCGCTATAACAGGTACAAGCAATTTCAAAAATGCAGCGAATAAAATTCCTTTACGTGCGGTATTTAAATCTGCGCCCAAAGCTCGTTGTACAATGTACTGGTTACATCCCCAATAAGCCAAGTTATTAATCAGCATGCCACCAATCAACACCGAGAGCCCTGGTAACTTGTCGTAATATTGATCAGACGACTTAAAGATCATGTGGAAATGTGTAGGCGCTTCTTTACGAAGCACAGAAAGTCCTGCAAAAATATCATCTCCAAAACCATATTCGTTAGAGAGTAAAGAAAGGGCTAAATAAGTGGTCACTAAACCACCAATAATCAATACCAAAACCTGAATCACATCCGTATACCCAATTACCTTCATCCCACCCAAGGTTACAATCATAGAGAAAACACTGAGACCAACAATACACCACTCAAAACTGATGTTAGAGATAGAAGAAATAGCCAAAGCACCCAGATAAATGATAGAGGTAAGGTTTACAAATACATAAACCAATAACCAAAACACCGCCATTACTGTACTTACCTTGTCGTTATATCGCGTGGCAAGGAACTGAGGCATGGTAAAAATCTTATTCTTGAGATAGACCGGAATGATAAAAATGGCCACAATGATCAGTGTAGCAGCTGCCATCCATTCGTAGGATGCAATGGCCAAACCCAAGGCGAAACCCGAGCCAGACATCCCGATAAAATGCTCAGCAGAAATGTTAGAAGCAATTAAGGAAGCGCCAATTGCCCACCAGGTAAGTGATCCTTCGGCTAAGAAAAAGTCTTTTGAACTGATATCTTTCGACTTCTTTTTGTGATAGATGTAATAGCCATAAGCAGATATGGCAATAAAATAAATAAAAAAGACAATGTAGTCTGCGGTTTGCAAATGGTTCATTATTTGGTTTAGTTTGGTTAGTTTAGTTTAGTCAAGGTAATCATTCCCAAATTGATTGGGAATCGTATTTCAATTTATTTCTATTTAATAACGCTTCGCTCCTTCCTAGCGAGAGTCGTCATGCTCAGTTCGAAGGAGTATCTAGCGAGAGTCGTCATACCCAGCTTGTCCCGATAGCTATCGGGAGGGCATCGTAATGCAATTGCACAGCTATTCAACTCCCCTTCCTAACGCATTACGATTAGCTGTGCTGAGCCCTTCGGGGTTCCCACCTGCGTGGGAATGACGCTAACTAGAGAAAAACTATAAATCTTCGCTATACAAGTCCAACCACATGGGATTGTTTTTCTCAATCAACTTAATCTTCCAATCCCTATTCCACTTTTTCAGTCTCTTTTCCATGCCAATTGCTTCTTCAATAGTTGAATACATTTCATAAAACACTAGTTTATTACAATCATACTTTGCAGTAAATGATTTAGGATATAACTTGTCTTTATGTTCAGCTATTCTTGAAAATAAATCAGAAGTAACACCAATATAAAGAACTGTATTAAATACATTCGTCAAGATATATACACAACCACCTCTTTCCATCTACCTAATATACGGTAATCTTTGAACTAGAGAAAAACCCGTCATGCTCAGCTTCCCGAAGTACTCGGAACGGGCATCTCAATGCACAATGTTATATCTTCTAACATATCCTAGCCTTGCAACCGCATTACGATTCCCACCTGCGTGGGAATGACGTGAACTCTTTGAAAAGTCGTCATGCTCAGCTTGTCCCGATAGCTATCGGGAGGGCATCTTAAAGCGACTGCACAGCTATTCTTCTCTCCCTTCTATCGCATTACGATTAGCTGTGCTGAGCCCTTCGGGGTTCCCACCTGTCCCGAAAAAGTCGGGATAAACTGTGGGAATGACGAAACCAATAAAAAGGCCGCCCATTCCAGACGGCCTCATATAATCATATATTCTTAATAACCTGCATTCTGTACTAAATACCCAGGCAAGTTAGAAGCCCCATCTATTGCAGTTTGTGGAATAGGGAAAATTCTTTTTCTTACATCAGTATTTGTTTTTTCTGTCCAAGTACCTTCATATTTTCCAAAACGGATCATGTCTGTACGTCTAACCATTTCCCAATAAAACTCAAATCCTCTTTCACGGAACAAAAGATCTAATGTAATTGCAGGAAGTGGTGGCGCTGGAGTAGAAGCTGTTCTTGAAGCTCTCACGATATTTACATCAGCCAATGCTGTTGCATCTCCTTTTCTCAATTTTGCCTCCGCACGCATCAAATAGATGTCTGCTAAACGCAAAATGATGATGTCATGCTCTCCAAAATTCCTTCCACTTACCGAAGTTTTACTGAACTCATATTTAAGCACTCGGTATCCAGTATTGTAATTACTTCCAGCAATTGTAAAATCTACCTGCTCTGTAAAGTCAACTGCCAAAGTAGGTCTACTACGTGTATCGTAAAAAAGCTTATCTACCGTCATTTTTCCATCTGGACATTTTAAGAACGCATTATTAACCCTTTTTAAACCATATTGCTGCCCTCTTAAAATACCGCGGTTCATGTTAAACGAAGCAGCATCAACACAACCTGTTGCTTGCGCTAGGTTTTGTTTATAAAAACGTGGATCAGCCCCAGCTGGATCTAATGGCGCATAAGCATTTACCCAAGTACGATAAAAATCAGAGGTAATAGCTGGCCCGTCAGTTCCATTTGAGCCAGTATAAGCTGGCAATGGAAATTGGTCACCAGAAATAGAGAAATAGGCCATACGATTATGACCATTTAAGTCTGCACGCTGATCAACAGCAAAAATCAATTCTTTGTTCGTATGATTATTGTCGTTAAACAAAGAGAAATAATCGGTAGCTAAGTTATACTGACCTGAACTAATGATCTTGTTGCAATAATCAATAGCTGCATCCATATCCTCTGTTTTAAAGGTAAAGGAAGTAGCATAAACATCTCTGTAAACTGCTGCATTCATGTGCAAACGAGCCAATAAACCCCAAACCGCACCTTTAGTAATACGTCCCGGACCAGTTGTATTCTCTACCACTGGTTCAATGGCCAATAATTCAGATTTAATGTAACCAATAGCTGCTTCACCCCTTAAAATTTTTGAAGTTTCACTCGCGTCCTCCTTAACGAAAACTAATCCGAAAAGGTCTAACATCAATAAATTGTAATAAGCTCTCATACCCCTAGCTTCGGCCAAAAACAATTTAGCACTAGGATCTGGATTGCTAGGCAAAGAATTAATTGCAGTCACACTTCTCGAAATTCCAGTCACAATGTTATTCCAGGTATTTCTCACGTTCGCATCAGAACTAATGTTTGCATGTTGGTGAAGTTGCAAATAGATTCCATTGTCACCCCAATCAGTACCTCCACGATAAGGCAAAATTGCTTCATCAGTGGAGATTTCTTGTAAGGCAAAATAATTGGTATGAAGAAAGACATCTTCTAATTTTGCATACACAGGGGCAATAATTCCTTCCGCTTGTTGCTTGTCTGTAAGGCCCACAACCGAAGCTTCATCCAGTACTTTTTCTTCTAACTTTGAACAACTATAGCTTACTGTTAAAGTTGCAAAACCCAGTAACGTTATTAATATTTTCGTTTTCATGTCTGTAAAATTTAAAACTTAAAATGAGAAGTTAAGACCAAAAATGAAAGATTTCGCTTTCGGATAACTTAGGTAATCAATGCCGTAAGACGATACCCCACCTATTGACCTATCTATATTTACTTCGGGATCGTAACCAGGATAATCAGTGATCACAAAAAGATTCTGTGCGGTAACCGATAAACGAATGGTAGAGAACCATTTATTAATTCCTAAATCCTTAGTGTTTAAACTATAACCTAAAGCCACGTTGTTCAATCTTAAGAAAGCACCGCTTTTAAGGTATCTGGTACTCACGAAATTATTATTGTTGATTGATTCTGCTGCATCAGCGATAGCCTCTCTTGTTGTATTAAGATTTCTCGATAAATTCAATTTAGAGAAACTCTGATTATGGGTGTAATCATAAACTTTGTTCCCTGCAACACCATTAAAATTAACACTTAAATCAAAGCCTTTGTAGGCAGCACTAGCGTAGAAGCTATAAACCGTAGTTGGCAGTGCAGTTCCTGCAGAAACCCTATCCTTGTCAGTAATCAAATTATCGCCATCTAAGTCACGATAAATACTTAAACCAGTTGGGCCAAGGCCAAGGTACTCTCTCATAAAGAACGTACCGATAGGTTGATTGTTCACATAACCGTTAATGGTTTGTCCGGTAAGACCAGATCCGCCTACAGACCCAGCAGAAATAACTGTATAGGGCGAGTTTTCTACCTTGTTTTTAGAATAGGTAATGTTACCGCCAATATTGTAGGTAAAACCATTATCTGATTGATGTCTGTAGTCTAATTCAAATTCGATACCCTTGTTGGTTACCGTCATGTCCTCCACATTACCCCAAACCTCTGGTGCTGGTTGAATCGGGTCTGCAGGAATTACTTGTAATAAAATGTTACCTGATACTTTTCTAAACACATCAATTGTACCAGTTAACGCTCCTTTGAACAAACCGAAATCAAGACCTATGTCCGTTTGTTTTGAAGTCTCCCACTGGATATCAGGATTAGCTAATCTGGTATAAGTGGTACCTGCCGGATAAGCACCCGTAGGATAAAGCGGATAACCTGAAGCAGCTAATGAACTAAACAGCGCTTGTGTAATTTTAGGTGGAATTTCTTGATTACCGGTAACACCATAGCCTGCTCTTAATTTCAAGTTGCTGAATATAGAGTTCTTCATGAATTCTTCTTCAGAGATTTTCCATCCTGCCGAGAAAGAAGGGAAATAACCATACTTGTTATTCGCTCCAAACTTAGATGACCCATCAGCCCTGAAATTAGCAGTAAACAAGTACTTGTTATTAAATTGATAAGTTACCCTGCCAAAAAATGATTGTAGCTCATTAATGAATGCAAAACCACCCGGACGGTTATTCGCCAAAGTTAAATCTTGCCCAACTCCAGGATTGTAAATAGGATCAATACCACCATTCACAAATCTATTGATGCTTGTATTTCTCTGTTGAATAAAAATTCTTTGGTAAGAATGACCAGCTAAGGCAGATATATTATGCTTGGTATTAGCCCAGTTGTAGGTCAAGTAATTTTCTATCAATGTGTTCTTATTGATGTTGTTGAAAGTTTCTAACCTACTCTCACGAGTGGTGATAGGATTTGGCATGTTTAGTGCATCACGAGTTGCTGTCGAATTATCAATACCTAAGTTTGCCTTATAAACAAGACCCTTTATAAGCCTCAAAGAAGGAGAAACATTACCGATTACGCGATTCGTAACCGTGGTTTCCTTTTCAAAATCGAAATAAAAGGATGGATTGGGAACAATTAGGCTAGCAATTGGATTACCATTAGCATCCTTAGTAGGATAGGTTGGGTTATTACTCAAAATATTTGCTAAAATAGTACCAATCGGTGGACGTGTTTGCTTGGTATTCGCCACATTCACGTTCATGTCTAAGATTAATCGATCTTCTAAGAACTTCTGCGTTACATTAAATCTTCCAGAATACCTGTTCAAATCGTTTTTCTTGATAATACCTTCTTGTTTTTGAGCACCAATAGACGCGAAATACGCCAGCTTATCAGCACCTCCACCTAAATTTAAGTTATAATTTTGTGTTAAGGCAGTCCGCATGGCTTCTTTTTGCCAATCGGTATTCCCTCCCTTGTCATCTAAAACAGCACCAGTTTTTGGCACCTCTACACGAAATTCATCTGCCGTTAAAACAGGGATGGCCCTAGCTAATTTCGAAACACCTAGGCTTGTGGCAACATTCAGTGTCGAAGTACCAGCTTTACCTTTTTTTGTAGTTACGATAATTACACCATTCGCACCACGAGAACCGTAAATGGCAGTTGCTGATGCATCTTTCAATACATCTATTGATTCGATATCCTGCGGATTGATAAAAGTAAGTGGATCGCCATTACCGGTATTCGAGTTGTCTAATGGTAAACCATCAATTACATACAGTGGACTACTTCCTGATCTTACGCCACCAGCTCCCCTTATCACCACACCGGTAACAGATCCAGGTTCGCCACTGGCAGAAGTTACGTTAACACCAGATACCTTTCCTTGTAGCAATTGCTGAGGAGAATTAATGATACCCTTGTTAAAATCTTCGCTTTTTAAAGACTTTACAGCTCCCGTTACGTCTTTTTTGTTTTGCGAACCGTAACCCATTACCACAACCTGCGATAAATCTGTTGCGTTAGCCTTTAAAGAAACATTAATCTTAGTTCTGTTACCTACCAATATCTCTTGGCTTACATAACCAACATAGCTAATCACTAAAACTGCATTATCATCAGGAACGGCTATGGTGTAAGCCCCATTTGCATCTGTAGTGGCAGATTGTGTACCCCCTTTAACCGAGACACCCGCCCCTGGCAATGGCATCCCATCTTGGGCATCTACAATAGTTCCTGTAATTGTTTTTAGTTTGATGATACTTGCCGTGCCATTCATGGCAAACGTTCTTTCTGGAGAGAAAAAACAACAGCAGATCATAAGCGCAGCTGCAAATAATTTTAGGCAGCGCTTTAAATGATAAAAGTAAAATTTGCTCATATAGTTTGTTTTGGGTTTAATGCTTTAGAAAAAATTGTATACATAAAAGGATTTAGACGACGCAAAATTATCATTCAATGTCATCTTCAATGTACTATCAATATTAACTTTTGGTTAATTAAAACTTCAGTGTTGCCGGCATGTATTTGGCAACTAAGTCTTCATAATAAGGTCGTAATTTATTCCAATCTGGTGGTTCTGGATTCTTGGAATATAGATCATAAGGATTAAACAACTCTACCCATTTCAGCATTTCGCGGTCATGGTCATCTAACAGGTAATCATATTGCCCTTCCCTATGCCATGAGTAAAACGAATGGTACCTCAACATGTACAAGCCTCCCTCCGGAATACGGTCTTTGAGCATGTGATATACATATTCATCATGACCCCATGACATGGTTACATTGCGCAAGCCGCAGCCTTTTTCATAAACACCTAGTTGGGTATTATAGGCTGGGTTTGTAAAATCTGGATTGTTCTTAAAGAATTCTGAATAGACTATTTTGTCTGAAAACGCACAACCTACCGGGAAGGTATCGCCAACCACTGCCCATTGCGGTTCGCCAAATAAACACAACACTTTGCCCATGTCATGCATTAAACCCACCAGCACCATCCAATCTGGGTGACCATCCATGCGTATCGCTTCAGAAGTTTGCAGCAGGTGCTGAAACTGATCTAAATCTGTATCAGGATCAGAATCATCTACCAACTGGTTTAAAAACTGAAAGGCATCCCAAATGGGCATTTCCTTTTTATCAAACTTTAAATAGTTGTTACGTTTTTCCTGTACAAACTCATAGGTTTGGTAAGTGTGGTTAATGCGGTAAAACTCACGTACATGATCTTTTGTATTTTCATCATAAGTACGGTATTCTTCCGTTTTTTTTGCAGTGGCTATGCTATCCGGATCAGGATAACGCTGCAATAAATCTTCCTCCCATTCTTCGAGGTTGTTTAGTGGATTCACTTCCTTATCGCTAAAGTTGTTTTGAGATATATCCATCAGCTAGTATATTTGGTTATATCTAAATTGATATTTTTTTCAATTGGTTGTAGCATAACCATACAGGTTTATTTACGAAACCGTTTTCGTAATTTAGTTAAATGACAAGGAAATTTTGTAAGTTGTAACACCAAACACGTTAAATGAAACACATCAACATTAAAGCATTGGCGCTAGAGCTTAACCTCTCCGTTTCTACCGTATCAAAGGCTTTAAATGACAGTTACGAAATAAGCGAAGAAACCAAACAACGTGTACTGGAAACAGCAGCAAGGCTTAACTATGTACCCAATCCTTACGCCAGTAGCTTACGGGGCCGGAAAAGTAAAAACATTGCCGTAGTGATACCCGAAGTAGCAGATAGCTTTTTCTCTTTGGCCATTAACGGTATAGAATCGGTAGCCAAAACAAAAGGTTACCATGTACTCATTTGTTTAACCCATGAAAGTTTCGAGAATGAAAAAACCATTTTAAAAGAATTTCAAGGTGGAAGAGTAGATGGTGTGCTCCTATCGGTTTCTACAGAAACCACCAATTGCAGTCATATCAGCGACTTAATTACAAATGGCCTACCCATTGTATTTTTCGATCGTGCTTGCGATGATGTAGAAACTGCAAAAATTACAACAGATGATTTCGAGAGTGCTTACAAAGCCACCGAACACCTCATCCAACAAAAGGCTGATCGCATTGCTTTTTTAAGTATTTCAAAGAGTCTTTCCATTAGCAATAAAAGATTAGAAGGCTACCTCAAAGCATTGGAAGACCATCACATCAAGGTAGACCAAAAATACATCGTAGACTGTACCAATGACCCCGAGCAAAATTACAAGCTGATTAAAAAGCTACTACAACAAAAGCACAAACCCAATGGCATTGTGGCTTCTGTAGAAAAATTAACCACACCTATTTACACCGCTTGCAAAGATTTGCAAATAAAAGTACCTGAGGATTTAAAGATCGTTTGTTTCTCTAACCTAGAAATAGCAGCCATCCTTAATCCATCGCTCACTACCATTACCCAACCCGCATTCGAAATGGGTAAAATGGCAGCAACCCTCCTATTTAAAGCTTTAGAAAATAGAAACTTCAGTTTAGTAAAAGAAGATTTCATGATACAGAGTACGTTAGTGGTGAGGGATTCGAGTAGTTAATTTGAAGTATCGTGCTAGACTCTTTTATCGACCCGTCATTTCGAACGAGCTTTTCGCGAGGAGAAATCTGTTAGCTATCAGCACCATCCTACCCAACCCGCAGGCTTTGCAATTGAGATTCCTAATCGTTAACCGTCATATCGACGGAGCGCCCGCCTGTCCGGCAGGCAGGCAGCGACGAGATATCTGTTAGCAATTCGCACCAACCTTACCCAATCCACAGACCTTTCAATATCCCCTAATAAAAAGGTAAATTTTATGTGTCATTGATGTGTGAGTGGTGTGTCATTTATGTCTCGTTTATGTGTGATTGTTTAGTGATCCTTGTGTGTTTGTTGTGTGGTTCTGGTTCTTAGCTGGCTCATAGGCAGTGTGGAGGATGTGTGAGAGACTCCTTTACCGTACCGTCATTTCGAACGAACGCAGTGAGGAGAAATCTGTTAGTTGCTAGCATTAATTTCCCCTGCCCACAGGCTTGCCTCGGTTCGCCACCTAAGGGCTCAGCGAAGCTAATCCATGAGTTAAATCCAGAAACAGTCTATTTGACAATTCATCTTAATCTTACAAATAAAATTGAATTATATCTCCCATTAAATGGATCATTAGGATAGTCAAATGAAATTATCGTCCCTTTTAAACGACCATTCATCTTTTTATTAGCACATGTAAATTCTATAAGTGTTTCTTTTTTTGATTGAACAATCTTCCACCTACCCGTTAAACCTTTAGGCTTATTATACATTTGAAACTCAAATGTGCTGTCTGGGTTAAGGGACAATGTACTATAGTCGTCTACTAAAACTGATTTGTCCCGATAGGAGAATTTGTCAACTTCGTATTTTCCAACTATTTCATATTCTTTCAAATTCGTTGAACAACTAATCAATGTAAAAAAAAGAATGGTTATTATAAGTTTACTCATATCAAGCTTCGTTATTGTTCCTTACTCACCCTGGCTGTGTCTAAATCACAAACCAAAATACAATAATTAAACATATAAGCTCCAAACAAAAAGCGCAGTATGCCTTTTTGTAACATAAACTTAAAATCATTGTAAACCATACCAGACGCCCTGCTTTCTTGAACTATGCTGTTCCCCTTTGGAGAGCCAGTTCTGATTTTACATCGGAGGGAAGGAATTACAAAAATCTTTATTTAAACGCTTATAACATCTTTATGAAACAGTACAACCAACCAATCTGTCAGCGTTTGCTTATAACATTCACATGTGTTACCGGCTGCCCTTCATAGATTTTTTTAGGTCGTTAATTCTATAAAATCAGGGTTTGTCCACAAGTTTTGTAATTCGGGATAGTTTTTTGCATCTGCTTTTAATGACGGTTCTAAATTAAAGGTGATTTTAAGCAGTTCTAGACTCTCGGTTGTTTTACCTTGCAGGTTTTTCATTATCGCCATTTGATAGTAACTCCAGGAAAACTCTTGGATTTTATTTAAATCATCATATAGTTTAAGCGCTTCCTCAAATTTACGGATCCCTTTTAAGTATAATCCTTTATTGTATTTCAATTGGTATTTTGCTTCCTCATTCGCTTCACTTTCAATGATACCAAATTGTCTTAAAGCTTCTTCTTCTGGTAGTTGCTCCAGGGTGTTCAATAATAATTGAGTTGTAACCTGCTCGTTATGATAATTTGTAAACAATTTTTTTACTTTTTGCAATGCATCGTCTAGTTGATTTTGTTTTAAAAAATACTGGATAATATAGATTAGTGCATTAGGGTTTTCAGAATCCTTTGTCAAAATATCTTTGATAATGGAAATAAACTCTTGCTCCTCTATTTTACGCTCATTAAGCAAATCATATACGATATCTACCTTATTATCTAATATTTGCGGATGATTTGGTTCTAATTCAAGTGCCTTATTTGTGAAATAAAGTGCCTTTTCCTTGTCATTTTTTAACGCAAATAGCTGCCCTTTATTTGCATAGGCTAGTGTAGCATTTTCATCTAATTCAATTGCTTTGTCAAATAATTCTAAAGCATTGTCTAAATAGCCTTGTTCCATTTGGTGGGCTCCATAAGCAATATATCTGTCTACTTGGTCTTTGCCAACATTTCCCTTTTGGTGTTCTGGATTTGGTTGGATTTTTATTTCTGAAATTACTCCTGAATCTAATTTTTCTTGAAAATCTTTGACCATTGCAGAAACTTTTTTATAAAGCTTTGCAACAATCAAATCGGCCTGAGCAATATTTAATCCCTCCTTCAAAAGATTGAACTTCACTAGCTCATAGTTCAAGATATTTTTTTCATACAAACTTTCAGCTTTCTTAAAAATTTCCTCTTGATATTTAGCGCTCTCAAAAACATTATTTTCTATACCTAAATTAACCACAAAAGTTTCATTTAAACTTTCATTTAGATATGGTTTAACTTGGTTAAGAATAAAATTCACCTGATTATTATCCAATCCAATATTAGCTAATTCATTAATCGCCGTTTCTCGCAAATAGTCATTTTCTTTAATCTTCCATAGCGCCAAAGCAAGTGCTTGCTGTTGAAAAGGTATCGAATTAAATTCAACCTGACTCACTCTTTTCGCCTTCTCATTATTGTTTACTGTAACTGCTGGATCGTCCAATTTTGATTCAGTTTCATTGCTCGAATAAACTGTTTTTGATTGTTCATCAGCAACTGTTTTTTTCCTTTTTAAAAAGTCAAATAATCCCATAGTGCTATGTTTAAGGCTTGTGCTAAATTTTTAGAGTTATGATAGTGGCTGCTATTTAAATTATTGTGCAATATAACTGGTTAAAGCCATTTCCGCCAATTTTGCTAAACCTTTATTAATGTAAGTAAGCGCTCCCACTGTTCGAGATGTGCTATACCAAAGGTTAGATCGCAATGCCTTTGGCATATCCCTTTGGACGAAAGGGTTGTGGGGTTTTGAGGGGTTGCATAGTTTCATAAATTAACACGCCCTGTCTGTCATTCCCTGCCTACCGGCAGGCAAGCGACTTCGGCCTGTCCCGATTTTACATCGGGGAGAAATCTATGAGTTAAGTTTATGGCGTATTGTGGGGTTTTGAAGGGTTGCAGATTGCCTAACAAACCACGTACGTCATTGCCAGCTTCCCGAAGTAAATTCGGGACAGGCTGACTGGCAATCGTAATGCGATAGAAAGGGTTTTGAGAGATTGCAAATCCCCTAACAAAATACGTGCGTCATTGCCATGGAAAGGCAAAAGTTAATTTTCTTGATGTTGCTCTTTCATTATTTTCTCAACTATTTCCAAAGCCTGTTTGTAAGTAATCCCATTGTCCTGATTGATTTTCAAAGGATGGTTTTCTTCAATCACTATAATTTCTGGAATTAGTCCAACAGCTTGTTCAACAGCCTTTGTCTTGATGTTCAAGGTGTCGCCGTAAGTGGGAACAAGGGTCTGTAACCAACCAAAATAAGGGTCTTCGTCAATTCTTTTTGGGTTTTCCCAAACATCCATTCTGATCCCGAAATTCTCTTCACTTATAGAAGTCCATACATTGAAAATTAAATTTTCATTATGGTCAATTATTGGAATTGTTAACCAGCCACGATGAAAGAAATGTTCTTTGTCAACAACACAAAGGCTTGGTTGCAATTCTATTCTTTCACTTCGTTCCTCAGGCGGAACAGAAAAATAATAGTCTGGATAGGCAGCGCCAAAACAAAGCGGCGCTTCATCATAAACCTGTCCGCAGCACGAGCATGTATAACCTATTTTTTTTTCTTTCTTTTTTAAAAATGAGAAGAGTTTCATTTTGATTTTTGTCAGTTAATGAATGGTCGTTAGGCGTAGCGGCCAACGGTTTGGGTATTACTGAGCTTGGTGGCTCGAGTAAAGTTACTAAAAGATTGGAACGGTATAGAAGAATTCCCACCAAGTTTTGCCAAACCCCTGTTAGGTGCAGTTTAATTCCCACCCGCACAGCATATTACTTACTCCCATTTTTGGGACTCCCGAAGTGAGAAGTTTTCTTGTATATAAGGTTTAGCTTTTTGAGTTAGGGTTAAAGAAACAGCGTTTTGAGAAAGCAGATTAGAGCATTCGTCGTTTTGCACTATATTTACACTTTAGCCATTGAAAAAATATGCGTTATTCCGAGGAAGAAGTACAAGCTTTTATATTAGACACCAACGGCATCCATCATTTGCCAAGAGCAGCATTTGCCGAGATTATGCGACAAAGACCTTATGAAGAAGTGCGTGGCAAAAAATTGATTTTCATCGATATGAAGTATTGGATCAGCTTTAGAATTGTGCTAGACAATGAAACTACATCGATGGCTCAAGAGCAGAAGATACTATATAAGAACATTTACCACCAATTAATTCAATTAACAGAAAAAGCTGAGGTAGCCTGCGTAGTGTCGGATTCAATTTTGACCGAAATCGAAAAGATGCCGTTGGAGAAGAAATTAAAAACAGCCTCATTAATGGATAAGCTTAAGATAACTGTTATACTAAATGGCCTTAATGCTTGTTCCCTTGAATTCATCAATATCGACCGAATTTCTGTAGGCAAACAGCCTATAGAAAATTATCATCTAAGTTCAGTATACGAAGCAAATAGGTTTCTGACTGCAATGACATTCAAGAAGCTTGAAGACGAGCCAAACCTTCTTTTCAACCTCTTATACGACTCTATATCAGGGATGACAGTAGAGGAATACTTAAAGGAAACCGATGGGGATTTCTATGATGCTTCCGAACAGTTTGCCCAAATAATGAATGACACGAAGCAAATAGATACATCTCCCCATAACTATAAAGGGCTCTTAATACAAGGTTTAAAATCTCAAATTGAACCCCTAAAAAACATACTTAAGCATAGCCCAATTGGCCAAATTGATCCAGTAAAGCATTTGCCACTTTATCGTACGCATGCACCATTTCTCTACCTTCACTCTGCTATACACGCTGCAATAAACATTGAAATATCAAGAAAAGTCCATAAGAATGACTTTTATGACCTTTCCCATTCCTGTATTGGTGTTGGTTATGCAGACTACTTTTTCACTGAAAAGAAGTTTCATCACCTCTTGAAATCAAAGCCCATTGATTGTACCTCTTATTACAAATGCGAAATTTATTCAGAACCATTAGAAATCATGAACTTGCTTAAACAGTTAAACAATAACTAACTCATAAAAACCAAGTATTCTATATAGGTTGATGATTGTACCCTTCGTGTAAATCTATATATAACTGAAGCAAGTACATCAACTAATCAAATGGCTTAAAACAAAAAGTACAGCATCTTTTACTGAACAGATAATATTCCATTACAGGCGGGACGCTTGCGATAGATGGGGAGATCGAGCGTTAGTGCGTTACAAATTATTAATTAATGCTTAACTTCCAAAATTTAATTGAATTTCTTTGACCTAATATATTTACAATTGCCTTAAGTCATTGGAAGTATAAACAATTTATAGTAACTCAATTGAATCTGCCAAAAATGATGTTTAATAAAAAATCATTGATGAGATGAGGTTGAAATTCAACAGCTAAAACTTCCTATCTTAATAACCAGACAAATCGATAAAAATATGAATGATAATTACACATTCCTTTTGCAACAAGTAATCGAAGATCTTCTAAATGGAAATAATTCTCTAGAAATCCCTCTATTAAAGCTGAATTATTTCTCAAGATTGGTAAAAAATGAAAAATTGCTTCGATTTACGGAGCTCGAGATTAATGGATATAAAGGAGAAACACCTCCAAAATATAGACAGACGATAGCAAAATTAACTGTGGTTTTACAAAAGGGTTATGAAAGTACAACATTTGAACTCCCAATTTCCAATTTGGAAGCACCGTTTGACACTCAGTTACAATACGTAAAAATGACAGAAGGTATTAGAATTATTGAAGCTATGGCGGCAAAAGAAATTGTCGATAATTCTAGCTCGCTAGGCACGCCAGTACCTCCTGGTATGCTAGCTTATGTAAAGAAAGCAGTAGATAAAATTTCTAATCAAGGTCTTACCCCTACTGCCGCCATGATAAGTGGTAACCCAACATTAACAATGCAGATCGTTAGTACAGTAAGGTATAGACTACTGGCATTTGCTACAGATATTGCTGAAAAGTTCGGTTATAGTATTGAAATTTCCACATTTAAAGACAAACAAGAATTGAACAACCAAATCATAAACAACTATATTAAAAACAAAATAGTCAACAATGGCAATCAAAACGTCAGTAATACTGGTGACAAATCAAAAATTAATTTACAGAAAAAGCAATGACGTGACTAACCATAATACGCCTTAAGAGCTTCTGCGAGTAAAGTACCAGCTGCTCCAATTCCAACCTGCCAAGTTCCATCTAGCGACTTTGAAAGCATTTTTTTCATCCACTCGTTCACCTTAATTCCAAAACCATTATTTACTGGTTGTTCCGAATCTATTATTGTGAGCAATTCTGCTACGTCGTCATTTTCCACTCCACTGTCCTTCAGCGTTTGTACCAACTGCTCTTTATTGCCTTTGGTGATATTTATAATGGCACTAATCGATGAATTGGCACCGGCATTAACCACGTTACCATCACCGTTATTTGTTATAGTATTGTTCATAATATAATTAATTTTAGCATTGTTACTCTTTAATTCTGATATTTCTGTTTCAACCCCAAATTCTTTTTCTATTCCCAACATAAACTCCAGGAGCTTATCTTTTGTCGCAGACAAAGCCTGGGCGGCAATATGGATGGGAATTGTTACACCAATGTTTAATAATTGAAAATATGGGCCATTTGTATTTCTTAAAATATCTTCAAGTGAGTTTTTCAATTGCTCTGGAAACCGAAATACCAGACTGGGATTTTCATTTTTCGAAAACAATTCCAAGGTAGCAGCACTTTCCAAAAATCGAAATTCCCGAAGTTGATCATCCATACCATCACCGAATTCAGGCAAAGGAATAGGATAATTTGTGACTTGGTGCCTCCCGTTTACAAAATCGCCAATTATCGTACCGTTTGTTATCCTATATTCTGGCAATGATTCTCTGTTAGGATAACCTTTAAGTTCATAGTTCACCCAATTTAAAAGGTTTCGATTACCAATTCTTGTCGCCAAAATCTTAGTCTTATTTAACGCAACGGTGATTGGGAGCTGATCATCAACAAGATCATTTATAATATCACTGATTAATTTCATTAGATCGAACGTAAAACTTCTAAGATACAGAGATTATCTTCAATTTATTGCTGTTTCATATAATCAGCTTACAAAAATTTTTGTTATGGCACACACATACTGATGATGATTTGCCTGGAGAAGAAGATTTCAAAGTGATTGGAATTTATGCTAGCCGCGAGCTTGCTGAAGCAGCTCAAAGAAGAGCTGAAGTTTTACCAGGGTTTTCTGACCTTAAAGCTTTAGAGATTACTAGGAATAAAAATTGCATATGAATAAATTTCTGCAATGGCTATACTTTATATTAGAAAGTATTTTTTTTCAAATAAAGGATGACCTAAAGTCATCCTTTATTTTGATCCATCAACTTCCAAGTCTATCATTTTTTGACTTATCCTCAGCAATTGATGCAACCCCTTCTGCAACGTCAGAAACAATTTTACCAGCCTGACATGCTGCTGAAGTAACAACATCACAACCCGTGCTCAATGCACTGCCGGTAGCGATAATAGCTCCAGCTACAATCCCACCTAATGATTCTAAAAAATTTCCCATTATTTTAAAAATTAAATACGATATAAAACTACTAAAGTTTTATCCCCTTGGTTTTGAGATAGATATTTAATTGAGCAGGAATGAAAATTAAATTAAAAAAAGTATCAAAATATCTTTAATTTCATACTTTGTGATTAGAGTTATGAACAAAAAAAAAGAAATTATTGATTTATATTATGAAGGCGAGCACATAATTTACACACGTGAGCTTTTTGATAATATTATATCAATCTTTGAAGAGTTAGGGATGGATGGACAACGAATGGCGGCTATTGGGAAAATCCCACTAGCGACTTTCAAAGGATTGAAACGCATGGGCTTTGAGATCACAACATCTTCAAAAATATTTATTTATAACTCCTTCTATCACTTGTTACAGCCAGATTTTTCACGCGTACATTTTAATTCTCACGATACGCGATTTTACATGAAAGATACAACTAGTCCCAAACAGTTTAAGAACGGAACTTATTATGGATATTTTAAGTCAGAAGAACTCAACGAAATCATCCATTTTGTATTACTTATAGATGGTCTACAAGTAGAAATGTGGTCCCGTCCAAAGCAAGCGAAGGGCATACTTGTTCTAGATAATAATACTTATAGTTTCATTTTAAAAAGTACAGTGAATAAAAAGAATTATGAATTCTATCTTGGTAACAACTCAGATAATGCTGACTTAAAGTATTTCGTTGCACTTTGGCGCAACTCTAATAATATTGTAAAATGTGGAGTATGTATGGTAAAATATATGGGGAAACGTTTTGGTTCGTTTGAAGATATAAAAAACTCAAGAAAAACCTTGAGAGAGGAAATGGAAAAAGCGATGCCTTATTTTGGCTCTAAATTTTTCAAAAAAGATGGTAAATCTATGATCAACTATGACATTACTGGATATGAAACCGAGCACTAATAAAGTACCTAGGCTCAACGAACTACGGAAACTATTGTGCTTGTCAAATCACATTGGGGTTAAATATGTTGCAGACTATGAAAAATTCATATTTCTTGTGAAGTTATACCCAAAAATTGGAGCAGTCCCAACTAAATACATTGATATCGTTTGGCACTTTCACATTGAGAAAAAAGAACTTTATGCCAAGGATTGTTTAGAGATATTTGGATATATCATAAGTCATAAGGAAGCGAAGGATGTTATTTCAAGAAATATTCTTGAGCACCGATATAATCTTACCAGGACAGCGTGGTATAGGTTATATCAAAAGAGAAAATGGAAAGTATCGGAAATGGCAGTTTGTGGTGTTGATGGAGATAATGGCGATTATGGAAACGATGATTCTGAACGGAATAATGTTAAACCTTATATTTAACAAGCGCAATTATCCACTTAGCACAAGTCTTAAGCGCAGCGTGACTTATGCTTTAATAACAAACAGTTTTATTTACCGAAGAAGAATTACCTAAATTATTCCCCCAGCGATTATATATTCCTGAAGTAAATATTCATCCTGAAATATATTTATTTCAACACTGTTTTTATTACCCCTGCATAAGTAGCAGCCCAAATAGCACCATCCTTATCTTTGGTTATCCATTGAACATGAACAAAGGCACATGACCAATATTTCTATTGCTTATCCTATGATGTGAAAGATCTTCATCAATAGAAATCTAAATATGATCTATTTAGTGAAATGAAAAAATTAACTACTTTAGCGCATCCAAACATACCTAATGGAATATAGCCCCTATATCCTAGCACAAAAAACGTATGACCATCAAGCCAAGCCACCTTATCCTTTGCACACTTTTTTTTATTCAGTTCTCTATCTGCTCTTCGACATTATTTGCACAATCAAAAAGCCAAGGGCAAAAACAACTAAGGGACAGCATCGAAATGACTGAACAGAACCTTGCTACCTGGGCAACCGATCAAGAGCACCAAAGGTATTCCCTAAAGGAGAGAATGGAGAAATACAAGGTTAACGGACTAAGCATTGTAGTGATTAAAAACTATAAGATAGCTTGGGCAAAAGGCTACGGCTGGGCAGATGTTGCGCAGAAAAAGCCTGTTAGCACAAAAACGCTTTTCCAGGCCGGTTCAATCAGCAAGTCGCTAAATGGCGTCGCTATGCTGAAACTGGTACAGGATGGTAAATTAGACTTATATAAGGACATCAACAATTACCTAAGCAGCTGGAAATTCCCCTACGATTCGCTCTCAAAAGGAAAAAAGATAACTACGGCAAACTTACTGAGCCATACTGCAGGCCTTTCGGGCCATGGCTTCGGCGGTTACATGAAAGGCGAAGCTATTCCAACCATCTATGAGATTCTTGATGGTAAAAAACCTGCAAATTCAGAGGCCGTACGCTCGATGTACGAGCCTGGAAAAACCGCTGAATATTCTGGTGGCGGAATCACCATCTCCCAACTCATGCTTACCGATATCACTGGCAAGAAATACGAAGACTACATGCTGCAACAGGTACTGCAACCTCTTGGAATGACCGAAAGCTTTTTTAGTGAGCCCACTCCAAGCAAAAAGAACCTATTGGCATCAGGATACTACCCTGATGGAAAAAAAGCCAATGAAGGTGGCTACAATTTTTATCCAGAAATGGCCGCTGCCTCACTCTGGACCAACCCAACCGACCTAGCTAAATACATCATCGAAACACAACTGTCGCTAAAGGGAAAATCAGCCAAGGTACTTTCCCAAAAGATGACCATGCTAAGGCTTACCCCCTATATTGATAATGAAAGCGCAATGGGTGTATTCATCAAGCAAAAAGGAAACGAAAAATATTTCACCCATAGCGGGGGAACAAAGGGCTTCATCTCCGAGTATATCGGCAGCTTTGAAAACGGTAATGGCGTGGTGGTAATGACCAATAGCGCTAACCCTGGGCTTACCAAGGAAATCTTTAACAGCGTAGCCCTTGTTTACAACTGGAAAGGTTTTTACAAGCCAGAAATCAACAAGACCATTTCGTTACCTATAGACTTGATGCAAAAATATGTTGGCAACTATCAATGGCAAGGAAAACCTGTTGCCATCTCCATAGAAAATGGCCAATTATGGCTCAATGCAGCGGTTAAAAGTAGGCTTTACTTCACCTCTAATTCAGCATTTTACCTAGCCGAAAGAGAGGCGCACTTCAAGTTTAGCACTGCCCCAAACGGCCTGGTTGATGGCTTTATAGATACTGATGACAACAGGAAGATTGAAAAGATAAAATAGGTTATATTGGTAGTGATGTGCAACCCCTCAAACCTCACTTAGCGCATTCTTAAGCACAGTGTGAATGTGCTTTAATAACAAACAGTTTTATTTACCAAAGAAGAATTACCTAAATTATCCACCCAGCGATTATATATTCCTGAAGTATATGCATCCTGAAATATTATTATTTCAACACTGTTTTAATTACCCCTGCATAAGTGGCAGCCCAAATAGCGCCATCCTTATCTTTGGTTATCCTTTCGATATGAACACTAGGCACGTTTGAGTTTTCATTAGTATAAATCTCCAGTTTCTTGCTGGCAATGGTATATTTTAAAATCCCTACATTGTTTTGGCTAATCCACAGCGTACCATTTCGCTCATCTAAAAAGAATTCGTTAATGCTATTGGCAACAAACATTTTTGGATCATCATTCAGTAGTCGTTCCCAAACGCCATCGGGAGATAGTTTATAAATCCCTGCCGCAGTTCCTTCTTCGTTATGAAGCGAGAACCAGAGGTTTCCCTTTTTGTCTTCGTGCATCTGAGCCATATAAGCTTTAGAAAGTGGCGAAGATTTATCGTTAAGGAGTGTGGTTTTTCCTTTTTCAATAACTACGTTGCCCTCAAATGTACCAATCCAAGTTCGCTCCTTGCTGTCGACAAATACACCTAGCGTTTTATCCGATGGCAGTTTTGCATTCTTTTTGGTAAGCTGGCTCCACTTTTCACCATCAAATTTAGCAACCCCATCCCATGAGGTAAAAAATACATTACCCAAATGGTCTGCATAGCTTGTTCTTGCCCAATTGATAGGCGAATTGAGCGAATCAAATTTGCTCCATACATGGTTATCATATTTGTACACCTCATAACCAATTACAAACCATTTGTTATCCTTTTGATCAACCACCATATCCCTTACAGACTTTGTTTCATTTTTATTTTTAGGAGCCGATGCGATAATGGTATTAGATGAGTTATAATGTTCCCATTTTCCATTTGTTATTTTTACGATCCCGTTATCTGTACCAATCCAAACATCGCCCTTTTGGTCGCTTGCTACTGCCCTAGTCATGTCCCATGGCAATTCTGAATTAGCTTGGTCATAAAGCTGCCAATTTTCTGTGAGCTGTGCCTTGTCGCTTCCTTTTTGGTCTGGAGTACCTTTAGAAGACATGTTAGCCTGATTGGCAAAATCAAAAACCCTCCTTTTTGCCTCGTATTTGCCATTCTCAAATTTAAGTATGATACAAACTGAACTGTTCTCTGTTTTCGAACCCGTTGTGGCTGCTGCCCAATTTTCACCCCCATTTACTGATTCTTTAAGTTTAAGGTCAGCAGAGCTGATATTGGTCTTGTTTTCGGCACTTAGCAAACAAGGTTTACCATTTTGATCAATAAGGATTTGTAGCTCAATAGTGCCTTTAAGTGCAGCTAGATTTTTTTCGCCCATTCCATTAAACAAGCTTTGTAAAATAGACTTTGGAGGTTGCGCTTTCTGAGTGCCACAATCAAGGCAAAAGGTAGTCAATTTGCAGTCTTCGAACTTTTCGGGATAAAGGTTTTGTGAATAAAGCGTGTTAGAAAATATAATTAGGGCAACAGCTAATAAGATTGTTTTCAATGAGTGTAAAGATTAGAGATGATAAATTATTGAAAGATATATTTTTTACTTGAGTTATTGAAATTATTAGCGAGCCGAAAATGAGTGACAATGGTTACAAATTCATTGTTTGATTAGACTCATAGATTCCTCCAATTCGCCTGCCTGCGGTAGGCAGGGAATGGGACAAGCCTGTGGGGGTTGGTTTAAGCCAATACTGTTAGCGAACAGATATCTCCTCGCTGCGCTGCGTTCGATATGACGCACGATGAAGAGATCGCAATGACGTGGCGTGTTAGGGAACTCTGCAATCCCTCAAAACCCCACAACTCTATCCGAAGTACGAGGACTGGCCTTAAATGCATAGGAAAGTACGAAGAGTTAATAAATTGCTGTGCAGTCGCATTACGATGCCTCCCGATTTTATATCGGGAAGCATAACGACTTGTCTTGTCCTAAAATAGGTTTACACAAAATGTAAACTAAATGAAGAAAGAAAAGTATGTTTTCAGCGAGTCTCTTAAACGCTCTATCTTAGATCAGGTTCTAAGTGGCTCAATCACCAAAGAGGAAGCTCGTCGCCGATATGGCATAAAGAGCAAGAGTGGAGTTTTATATTGGCTTCGCAACTATGAAAAGTATGGAACATGTTCACTAAATTTGCTCAACCATCCCATGCCATTGAACCCAGAAGAACCAACCCCGCCTGAACCGTCTGCCGAGGAACTAAAATTTCGTATCAAG
>NZ_SJSK01000006.1 GCF_004331645.1 Pedobacter frigiditerrae | reverse complement strand
GCAGCTCAGACATACATAGACCAAACAATAACAAAACTCAAGGACAACTGTGACATTGAAAGTTTTGACTTATTTACAAGCAGAATTGAGTATTACAAAGACTTTCAGAAAGTTGCAGGAATATTAAAACAAATCAAAGCGTTCATTTCAAAAGACACGGATACAGTTTGGGCGGGCTTTGATAATGCGGACAAGTTTTTAGACGAACTAAATCAAGACATTGAAAAAATTGAAAACTATAACTTTCAAACACTTGAAAAAGTACATGTTGAGTTTTTGCCAACTTGCACATATCAAGAACTTTCAATGTCAAACGGTTGGAGTGACAAGTATCTTGAACTATCGACAGAATTTGATAAAATATATGAACTAATGACCGAAAGAAAAACAGCACATAACAGCACCTTGCCAAAAACGGGGCAGTTGTGGTTAAAGAAACTTTTCGGCTTCGAATAAAAATTAGTAATAGCTTGAAAGGTTAGTGATATGAAAGCCCCGCCTTCGGCAAGCCCCGAAACGTTATAGCCAATTTTAGGACTACACACGAATACCACGAGAAGACAATATGACACAAAAAATATTACTACTTATTTTGACGGTTTTGACACTTCAAAGCTGTAACCTTGGGACATCTGGAACTTGGAGAAACGACAACATTGAAAAAGACAAAAAAGAACAAATTAAAATTTTAAATGACAAGTTATTTAAAGCAATTATAAGCAATGATGTTGCTGGCGTCAAGGCTTTAATGTCCGACAAGCTACTTGAAAAAGGAACTTCAGAATTGAACAAGTTCATTGGTCAAGTTAGCACTTCTTTCAAATCTGACAGTTATAGAATACTTGACGAATACTATGTTCATAATTCAACAACAGGCATTGGTAACACTTTGCCTTCAGGCATTTCTGGCGAAAATGACTATGTAATAAGATATCAAGCATTGAACAATGAAATGTACGTTTCCTTGTTATTGCCACAGGGACTTGACGATGAACTATTGATTACAGCAATTTATGGAAAATACAACAATCAGTGGAAAATAAATATTTTGCAATTCGGGCAGTATAGTTTATACAAAAAGACGGCCCCCGACTATTACAAACTAGCAAAGGAAAGCTACGACAAATCATACTTGATTGACGCTGTAAACTATATTGGATTATCCAAACAATGTCTAAGACCAGCTAATGACTTTTTTCAATATCAAAAAGAAAAAGACATTAATGAATTATATGACAAAGTAATGAAAGAAGTTAATTCTAAGTATGCATTCCCATTGACACTTCACAATGTTGAGACCAAACCGAAAATTTTTAGAATTTATCCACAAGAAATGAGTGAAGGTATTTTTCCTGCTGTTTTATATCTGACTAATATAAATCTTAAGGACACCACTGCTCTAAAAATTGAAAATGAAAAAGTTAAAATAGAAGTTGGGAAATTATTTCTGGGGATTGACAAAGAAAAAAAGGCGGTTTTATATCGAGCATTCAACGAGTTACCTAATAGCTCAAATACGAAAGTGGTGAAACATTATGGGTTTATTGATTTGCTGCAAAATAAATAACGACATATAACAGCAAATTTGAGCAAAAATGGCTGACGGTGGTTTAAGTTGATTCATCAGTTATTTACTTAATTTAGCACTGTACGACAATGTGTCTGCAAGCAATGCCATTTCTGCACAAATTTTCAAAACGTTAGCGATAATATTATGAAACGACTACTTTTAATAACCGCATTGAGTTTGACAATATGCAGTTGCTCATCATCAGGCACTAAAAATAAAGATACTATGGGTTTTTTTGACAAACTATTTGGTAAAAAAGGCAGTACAAATAAGCCTAAAAACCAAACATCAAATATTGACAAGACAAGTCAAATTTATATTGACTATCAAAATAAATTATTGGAGACAAAACAGTTTTATCCATTTGACAGATGGAGAGAAAGTTATAATGACGGCTTAACTCAATACACAAAACAGAACTGCGACAAAACAAAAAAGGTCTTTGACGACCTCATAGCATCTCTTATTGACCTTGGCGGAAATGGAAGCGAAGCACAAAAGAAAGAATTGTTTAAGACTGCAATTATTAAGACCAACAAACTTAATGACGAAATTGACGGCTTAATTGAAACAGGTGAAAGAGAAGACTTGTGTGAATTGACAGACAAAATAACTATTGCTTGTGGACTTGACCCACATAAATATGGAGATGGCGAAGGATTGGCAAGTGAATGGAGAGAATGGTAAAAAACTACTGCTAACAACAAATTTGTACAAAAATGGCTGACAGTGGTTTACATTAATTCATCAGTTATTTACATAATTTAGCACTGTACGACAATGGTTCTGCAAGCAATGCCATTTCTGCACAAATTTTCAAACCGTTATAGGTAACTTTAATGACCTTGACAAATTCATAAGACCTTGAAAAAAATACTTTTCTTGCTCGCGTTTACTGGTTGGGCAATTGCTTTGTTAGTCCATATTTTATCAATATTTGAAATTTATTTTTCAGATACCTTCCCCATTGAGGACTGGTTATTCCCAGGTCTTTTTGTTGTATGGATAGCCACAATATTTTATTTAAAAAGTGAAAAGGAATTAAAATCAGAGAATGCTATTGCGAACAATGAAGACAACTATTTCTCTCCTATGTTCGACAATATACCTAATTGGTTAAGAGTACTTGCTATATTTAGCTTCATTTACTCGCCTATCAACTTTTTTATGACTGCCAATGGGTATACCCCTGAAATTGATAATGGACAATTCATTTTGATGGAAAAAAGTACATTTATTAAAACATTAACCAAATTAGAATATATCCATTATAAGGCAAATGAAGTAAGGCTTTCTACAGGACACCTTTTAGCGTTTTATGGTATTTCTTCCGCATTTTTATATAGAAATATGAAGATGGGCTTAAAAGGCTATACCTAACAACATGGTTAAGTTAAGCCTTGGGCGAAGTTCGAACACAAGAATTTAAAGTTATTTAATTAGTTTACTGCTGTAGTGCTGTTAGTGGTAAGGCTATAACGATACACACAATGAGAACATACTTAATAACATTAATCGGCCTGTTTTCCGCTCTGACCTCATTTGGCCAAGTCAAAAAATGCTGTGAAACATACGTATACGAGGGCTATATTCTAACGAAACAGAATAAAAAGCTTACAATTAATCTCAATTTTCTGGTTCTTCTTGATTCAACAATTGTCGGTTCATATCATTATATTCCTAAAAATGGTTCGTTAAAATTAGTTGGACACCTAAATAAGGATAATTCATTTGAACTTGTAGAAAGAGATAATAATGAAACTGTAACAGGATTTTTTAAAGGCAACTTAACATCTGGAAAGTCAAACATTACTGGTATTTGGAGTTCTCCTAAAAAAGATAAAAACTTTAAATTCAAACTTGATAAAACAATAGGAAAATCATATTGGGATTACATTCATAAAAACAGAAGCCTTTATGAATACAAAGACATTCGACTTGCAATACTGGAAAATAAAAAGGTCTTAAGTATTGATGTTGCTGGCCAAGATATAAATAAATTACCCGGCGAAATTTTTAAGCTAAAAAATATAGTTTCATTTAATCTGCTTGGAAACAAGTTTAAAAAATTCCCTAAAGAATTAAGTAGTTTGAAAACTCTTAACGAAATTTCTATGAGTTCAAACGAGCTAGCTTTTGTAGGTCCCGAAATCGGCCGACTTGAAAACTTGAGAATATTAATATTGAATTTCAATCGGATCAAATCTCTTCCAAAAGAAATCGGACAATTGACAAACCTGCTTTATCTAGAACTTGGGCGAAATCAGTTGACAACACTTCCGGACGAAATCAGAAATTTAACAAGTTTACAAGAACTGCATATTGAAAACAATAACATATCTGAACGAGAAAAGAAACGCATCCAAAATCTTTTACCAAATTGCGTAATTCACTTTTGACAGAAAACCCTACTACTAACAGCGCCTTGGCAAAAGTGGCGGAAAATTCTTCTACAACCTTGCCAATCTTTTAGTAATTTTATCTTAACCGCCACCATTCGCCAAGCCGCAAAACGTTGTGCGTCATTTTAAAACGAAATCCTATACCAAATGAGTTTACAGGGACAGACAGTTAGAATTATAGTAAGCGAACCGTGGGATTGGGAAGGGAACTTATTTGGAACAATTCTTTCTGACAGAGGAGGACAAAAATTATTAGTAGAATTCACCAAACCAATAACAGGCAAGAAACTTACAAGTAATTTAATCGAACTTACACCAAGATATGAAAAGACAACTTTCAAACCGTTAACCCAGAATTACGCTGTAACAGTTGGAGGTGCATTGGTAACAAAAGAAACAGACGAATTTGACTATATTATTATTGGCAGTGTGATAATTGACTAAGTTATGAACAGGAATAATCAAAAAGAACCACTTTTCAGAAAAGTTAATACGAACGCAAGAAATGTACACCACAATTTCGGAGGGGATTTTAAATATTCAAGAAATAAAAAACAGGAAACATTAGAGCAGACAAAAGGAACAATGTATGGCAAGAAAGATAGAGGTTTAGATTATACGCCACTTTTTAGATTTTTACTGTCAAAAATCGGTTCAGAATGGAATGAAATATTTAGCGAAGCAAAATCAAGATTAGATAAAACAGAACCTATTTTTTGGGTAGTCGCATTAAATCAAAATGAAAAAGAGGACTTTGTTAGAATTGGCGAATCGACTTATTTTTCCGGAATGTATATTGACGATGAAGGGATTTTACAGTTGACAAACCCCACATTAAAATCAACAGACTTAAAACACTACTGCAACTGCTGTACACATACTTTTAATGGAACAGTATATTAACCAGAAGAAAAAAACGAACGTACAACAGGGGCTAAATAAGGGCTCAGGTTTTGTAATTCTATATATCTTTAGTGCTAGGTTCGGGCTGATTGCCTTGAATTCCAATAAATCGCCAAGCCGAGAGACGTTAGGCGTAATTTGGACACATACTACTATAACCAAAGTTTATTAAGCGATCATAAATAATCGAAAATATGAAAGTAAAAATCAAGAAATTAAAAACCTCAGAAACCTCGTTTAAAGCAGGGATTTACTTGGGATTTCTTATTTCTCTCGGTTTAACATTTTTCATCTATACTTCTGGTAACAAAACCCTAGAACTTATTTTCCAATTAACAATTGGAACAGGCTTTATTGGAATAATTTTCAATGTTCTAATAATGTGTCTTACTTCTATTCTTTTGTTTCTTTTTCCTAATCTTTTGACCAAATACACCAAAGAGAAGCTTTTTAATTTAGTAGTGCGAACACATATCCCCCTATTTTTAGGAATTATAATTGGACTATTTCGGCTAATTAATTTTGAAGTATCTAGAAGTATTATCTTTTGGACATTGGAATTAATATCGTTAACTCTATTAATATATAATTTAAATAAAACCTGTAATAACAACGCCTAACAAGAGGTTTAAGTTAAGCCTTGGGCGAAGCAAGATCACAATAATTTGAAGCTATTTATTAACTTTACTGCAATGGATACTTTGTACAAGAAAGTTTTAGGCTCAACTTAAACCTGCAAAACGTTAAACGTAATTTCCGACTTCAAACTAAAATTCGAAATTAAATGAGCCAAGAAAAGCTAGATACCGAAGAAATACTAGTTGAACTAGCAAAAAAAATCATTGGAGGAAATGAAGTCAATAACATACTGAATAACCCAAATGAGTTTCCCACTGAATTAATTGAAAATCTATCTCTTACTACTGCCCTAAAATACTGGAAAGGAGAAATAAATTACGTAGAAGGAGATTATATTATTAATAACCTTTATTCATTCTGGTTGACAAAAGATTATTATCTTAACTATGGTTTTTCAGAAATAGCCTGGGAATGTTATGAAGCCTTCGACGCCGGAGAATATTTTAGAAGTGATGATGACAGAAAAATTGACCCAGCTGAAAAATACACAAAACCTCTTATTGAAGAAATATTAAAAAGAAAGAACAAAATATAAAAACTACTCATAACAACAGGTTTAAGTTAGGCCTCGGGCGAAGTGCGAACAAAAGAATTTGAAGCCATTTATTTAGCTTAGTGCTGTGGGTAGTTAGTATAAGTAAATTTTAGGCTCAACTTAAACCTGCAAAACGTTTAGCTGCATTTTAACATACAACTTCAACCGACATAGCCATTAAATAAATTATATTTGATCATCCCCCACAATTAATGATCGGCGACCACGAAAGATATGACTTATTTGGCAAGACACTACTAGAAGTTTTAGTGTTAAAGCCACCCTTTAATTATGAAATGCCTGCAGCAGAAAATGCTTGTTTTCATTATATGCTAGAAAATGAAATGCAGTATAAAATTGATGAGAAAGAAGTAAGTATTGCAAGCAACGAATCTGTACTGCTTAATTGCAGAACCGTAGGCAATAAAATGAGCAGTATTAATACAGCAACTAAAAACAAATTGGTAATTGTTCATTTCCACCCAGATATCTTAAAGAAAATTTATGATAGAGAAATGCCAACATTATTGCAGAAACCAAAAAATGCGATTTCAAATAAAACCAGTGAAAGAATAAACAACGACTTTTTAATCCACAAATACATAGAAGGCCTTCTGTTCTATTTCGAAAATCCATCGCTGGTTAATGAAGATATCCTCATATTAAAATTAAAGGAAATCATCATTTTACTTTCGCAAACTAAAAATGCCGAAGCCATTCAGATGATATTGTCTCAATTGTTTTCGCCAACCATCTATTCTTTTAAACAAATTATAGCGGCCAATCTTTTTTCGGCCATTACACTAGACGAATTAGCAGATTATTGCAACCTCAGCTTATCTTCCTTTAAACGAGAGTTTGCAAAACACTATAACGATACCCCAGCCAACTACATCAAAACTAAACGTTTGGAAAAAGCGACTGAATTATTAACGATTTCCGACAAGCGTATTACGGACATTGCCTTTGAATGTGGCTTTAATGATTTGGCAAATTTCACCAAGAGTTTCCACGATAAATACAGTATTACTCCAAGTAATTACAGGTTGAACCAAATTGCCAAATAATTGAACTGATTCGCAAAAAGCCTTTCCATTTTCTATCCAATATTTGCATTGTCAATAACGACATCACATATTAAAAAATAGAAAACATGAAACGTACAGCAAAAGCACATTGGGCAGGTAACCTAAAAGAAGGTAAAGGCGAAATAACTACACAAAGTGGAATTTTAAACAACACAAACTACAGTTTTAAAACTCGTTTTGTGGGAGAAGAAACTGGTACAAATCCAGAGGAACTATTGGCAGCTGCACATGCAGGATGTTTTACAATGGCTGTTAGTGCTGCTTTAACAGAAAAAGGATTAAATCCATCAGCGTTAGATACAGAAGCAACCGTACAAATGGAAGGTTTGTCTATCACCTCAGTACATCTTCATATTACAGGGCAAGTAGCTGGTCTTAGTGCAGCAGAGTTTGAAGCCATTACCAAAGGAGCCGAGCAAAATTGTTTAATCTCTAAAGTACTGAGCATACCAATCAGTTCAGAAGCTCATCTTGTATCTTAATTGTAAAGGAACTAAATCATGGGATTATCAACGCTAGGGATTTTTCATACCATCATTGGTATTGCAGCCATTGTTGCAGCAGTGGTATCGTACATCAAATATGGCAAGATCAATTTGGCCGAATTATCAGGCAAAATATATTTATACAGCACTGTCATTACCTCGTTAACTGCCTTGGGCATCTCAAAGCATGGCGGTTTTAACCCAGGTCATATTTTTTCAATATTTATTTTGATTTTAGTAGTTGTAGCCTATTTACTTCACACCAAAAAAGGGGGAAATAACAGAAGTCGATATGTAGAAAATTTTCTTTTGTCCTTTAGTTTTTTCCTGTCTTGGGTGCCAACAATTAATGAAACCTTTACGCGAGTTCCACTAGCACAACCTTTTGCAAAAGGCCCAAGTGATCCCATCATAGCCCAAACATTATTGGCACTCTTGGTTCTGTTTGTTGCTGGCTCTATTTTCCAGTTCATAAAGCAAAAGAAAATGAATAAAACGGTTAATTAATAACAAGTTTCAGTATGCCTCATTAGGAAATAAAAATCCCTGTTCAAATTAAATTGGATAGGGATTTTGCAATCAATAGCAAATTTGTAATGGAGATGTTAATTCAGGAGTTAAATTCTATCAAACATTTGTGCTAAATTCACTCTAGAATTTTAAACCTACGCTCTCATGAAAAAAGTAATCTTCCGATTTTTCTTCATTCTATTTCTTTTAATTATTAGTCCTTGGTATTTTTTAAATGATATACCCGGCGTATCATTCCTGCTTGATTTTTATCACAAAGCCGAAGTATGGATAGTAGAGCTCTTTAATAAGCATTTATTACACGTTAAAGATACATTGAATGAAAATGGCGGTGGCAGCGGAGACACATCATACGCCTGGGCACAATTTTATACATTTATCCTCCTATCAGTATTATTGTGCATCGTATGGAGTATTATCGACCGTAAAAGAAAGAATGATTATTTAACACTTGACTTCTTGCTATATAATCTCGTACGTTACCATTTAGCACTGGTTTCCTTCAGCTATGGGATCATTAAAATTTTTGCGCTTCAAATGCCTTTCCCAAATTTAAGTCAGTTGGCAACACCACTTGGAGATTTTTTACCCATGCGCTTATCATGGATGTTCATCGGTTACTCCACTACATATCAAGTGTTTTCAGGGGTAATGGAAATTCTTGTTGGCGCATTGCTCTTAAATAGAAAAACTGTAACGCTTGGAGCGCTAATTGGCGTTGTTGTTTTTGCAAACGTATTTATGATTAACCTGAGTTATGATGTCCCAGTGAAGCTATATTCGCTGCAACTCTTGATGAATGCTAGCTTCCTGATTATAATGGATTGGGAAAGATTATCATCGTTTTTCTTGCTTAACAAGCATATTACACCCGCAGTCTTTTACGACATTCATTTTAAGAAAAAGTGGCAAAAGATTGGCAGGATCGTATTTAAAATTGCCTTTGTAATCGTTTTCGTTTTACTGCCTTTTAATAACTCTTGGAAAAGATTTAAAGCACAAGATGAAAATGATCAAAAGGCAATAAAAATGGGAGTTTATAACATTAAGGCGTTCACAAAAAACAATCAAAAGGTTACCAATGGTGATGAAATGATTTGGAAGGATTTCATATTTGACAAGGGAGGCTCAGGAAGTATAAAAACAACTGACACGATATTTAGACAAAGGTATGGTAGAGGATATTTTATCTATAGCCTTGACTCTGTTTCAAAGACCATTGCATTTAAAAAATATTTGGCAGACCAAAACGACTTATTTAAATTGAATTATAACATAGTTGATAAGCAAAACTTAGTTTTATGGGGTAAAGTGGGGTCAGACTCTTTGCGTTTTGAACTTCAAATGGCCAACAAGAATTTTCAATTGGCAGAGCGACAATTCCATTGGATTTCAGAAGCAAATAGGTAAGTACAAAAGCTAATAAACATATAGCTTTGCCAATTAAAACTGAGATGGCCTGTGGATTCTGTTTACCGAATTTCTCCAATTGGGAGCACAAAATTGATTGTAAGCTTCTTCTATTAAACTTTTGTACATTAGGCGAGCTGATTGCTTCGATTACCTTGCCTTCGTAAAACCGCAAAACCTTAGGCGCATATTAAACCACATTTTACAACATGAGAACATTTGTTATTGGCGACATACATGGTTGTTTTGATGAACTCATGGAGCTCACTGAAAAAATTGGATTAACTGAAAACGACCAACTTATTTCCGTTGGTGATATAGTTGACAGGGGAAATAAATCTAAGGAAGTGTATGAGTATTTTTTAAATAGACCCAATTCAAAAGTGTTGGTTGGTAATCACGAAAGAAAACACCAGAATAGAATTCTGAGCTATTCACAAGAAATTGTGAAACTTCAATTTGGTGCCGATTATGAAGATTTTCTAAAATGGATACGAACGCTAGACTATTACTACGAAACAGAAGACGCCATTATAGTTCACGCTTTCTTTGAGCACGATAAAGCATTAAAAGAACAAAAGCAGGAAGTGTTGTGTGGCTCAACCTCTGGCGACAGATATTTAGAGAAAAAGTATGCGCCTGAAACATTTTGGGCTGAATACTATCAAGGCAACAAACCCATAATTTATGGGCACCATGTTGTAGGCGACAAACCAAAGATTGTAAACAACACTTATGGCATTGATACTGGTTGTTGTCATGGCGACTATTTAACAGCGATCGAGCTTCCAACTTTTAAAATATTTCAAGTAAAAGCTAAAAAAGATTATTGGAAAGAAGAACAAAGAATATGGCAAATTCCAGTTCTAAAAGCTAAAGACTGGGCTAATATGCAATTTGCAGATATAGACAAACAACTTCATAAACTCGCTTTTATCCAGGAAGCTGAACTAGTTAATTACTTATCAGAAATTAGAATTTGGAAAGAAGAGCTAGTAAACTCTTACAGGGATATCCACCTAAAAATCGACAAGTTAAGCAAGTCGTTGATGAAAGAACATAAGGACAATTTCAGCGTTGAAGCTAATAAATTTCAATTCAAAGCTTACTTATTTAAAAGCAAAACCAATAACCTAACGATTGAATACTTAGAAAAAAGCTTGAATACACCCAACAAAGTGTTAGCATTAAAAAGCCAGTTAAAACTATAAAAAGCGTCCCCAGACTTGGGGTAACAATAAATTATACGCTGTAAGAAACCTAAAATGCTTTAATCAATCACCATGAACATTACCATTTCAGAAAGACGAGACATTTTACTTGATGACATTATTGATTTATATAAGGCAAACAAGTGGAGTGCTGCCAACATGCCAAATGAGCTGTACAATGCGTTAACAAGTTCTCATTCCTTATTTTCTGCTTGGGATAATGATAAGTTAATTGGTATAGGCAATGCAATTTCTGATGGATATTTAGTTGTTTACTACCCTCATTTACTTGTCCACCCAAACTATCAAGGTAAGGGCATTGGACAAATGATAGTAGAAAAAATGCAAGAAAAATATGGAAACTTTCACATGCAAATGCTTACAGCAGATGGAAAATCTATAGAATTTTACAACAAAGCAGGTTTTGTAAAAGCCGGCAATACCCAATCAATGTGGATTTACAAAGGAGACGAACACTAGATTAAAACCAATGCACAATTAAGGTTTTACCCCATTGCTCCCTATTTATTTAATTCTTATTTAATCAGCGGAAATTTTATCTTAGTAAAAGTTTAATTGTCCCCAAATTCTCAATAGTGATTTAGTTTGATAAGAATATTGAACCAGGGCAATCACCAATTTTTTAACATGATTCAATTTAAAGAAGAGCATTGGGAATTACTGTTCAATTCAATAGATGAGGGATTTTGCATCATTGAAATGATTTTTGATGAGCAGGAGAAACCAATTGACTATCGCTTTTTAGTCATTAATTCTTCTTTTGAAAAGCAAACCAAACTTAATAATGCAGTTGGCAAGCGAATGCGAGAATTTGCACCCAATCATGAAGAGCATTGGTTCGAGACCTATGGAAAGATAGCATTAACGGGCGAATCGGTGAGGTTTGAAAACTATGCCGAACAACTGAATTGCTGGTATGATGTTTATGCTTTTCGTTTTGGAGACCCAAAAAACCTTCAAGTAGCTATTCTATTTAATAACATTACAGAACGCAAGCAATCTGAAGAGCAAATCAAATTGCTGAATAAAGAATTAGCTGAAAGGGTTTGCCAATTAGAATTCGCTAACAAAGAACTAGATGCCTTCTCCTACTCAGTATCGCATGACTTACGAGCACCCCTAGGCATATTAAACAGCTTTATCAAAATATTGGCAGATGAACTGTCAGGAAACTTAACTGAAGAAATCAGCTATATTTTAGGGGTGATGAATAGTACTTCTCAAAAGATGGAAAATCTGATCAAAGACATGTTGGTTTTTTCTCACATCAGTAAAAGTGAAATTGAAAGAAAAGAGATTAACACACAACAAATTGTAAACAACATAGTAGAAGACTTCTGCAAACAACATTTTGTTGAAAAAACAATTTTTAAAATTGGTGATTTACCTCCCTCAAACGGAAATAGTTCGATGTTAAATCAAGTGTGGACAAACCTAATCTCTAACGCCTATAAGTATTCCAAAAAGAAATCGCCCCAGACAATAGAAATTGGATCAAAGCAAAATGTTGAGGAAACAACATATTATATCAAAGACAATGGAGTTGGGTTTGACATGCAATCACACCAAAAATTATTTGGAATATTCCAACGCTTACATAGTGATAGTGAATTTGAAGGAGCTGGCATTGGTTTAGCTATTGTTCAAAGAATCATTACGAGACATGAGGGCAAGGTATGGGCTGATGCAAAAGTGAATGAGGGGGCTACTTTTTATTTTACAATTCCGGCATAGGGAATTGACTGGTTGTACAGTCCCATTATTAATGGTTAAGGATAAATTAAAACATTCTTTTTGCTTTCATATAAATCATTACCCAAATGAGCATCATTCCAAAACTTGCATCTTCCCTCAGCCGCAGGGATGAGGTACCTAACCAAGAATTAGCAAAAGAAATAGCCAACCACAAGGATCAAAATGCAGTTCAAGAACTTGTTGAAAACCTAAAGAATAAGAATAAGGACATTCAAAATGACTGCATTAAAGTTATTTATGAAATTGGCGCCATTATGCCTTCTTTAATATCAGCCCATGCTGCAACATTTATTGAATTACTTGAGCATAAAAATAACCGAATACAATGGGGTGCAATGACGGCAATCAATACCATCACGCTCCAAAATCCCAAAATAATTTATGCTTCATTGACTAAAATCGTCGAAACAGCTGATAAAGGATCTGTAATTACAAAAGATCATGCGGTAAACATTTTAATCGATCTGTGTTCTTTGAAAGAATATGCCAACAATGCCTTTCCCTTGTTGGCAGCACAATTGCTAAGCAGTGCAACTAACCAATTGCCAATGTATGCAGAAAGGGCAATGCCGATTATCAATGCTAAAAACAAGACGCTTTTTATTAAAACACTCACTTCTAGACTTGATGACATTGAAAAAGACACCAAAAGAAAACGAGTAGAAAAAGTGATTAAAAAAATTAGTTAAGATTAAAAATGAACGATATAATTACAAACAAACAATTTGAATTAGCATAAACAGATTTTTAATGATTGATAACGATACTAGAAGACTTTCGCGACTCACTTCAATTTTAATTCAATTGCAAGCTAAACGATTGGTTACTGCAACTTCGCTTGCTGAAAAATTTAATGTAAGCGTAAGGACCATTTATAGGGATATTAGGGCATTAGAACAATCGGGTGTGCCAATTCTAACAGAAGAAGGAAAAGGTTATACCTTAATGGAGGGCTATCGAATTCCTCCTGTTACTTTTACTGAAACTGAGGCAAATGCATTAATTACAGCAGAACAATTTGTTTTAAAAAACAAAGATGCTTCATTTGTAAAAGATTATACGGACGCCATCATTAAAATAAAATCTGTGTTAAGACCAAGCACAAAAGAAAATGCCAACCTACTCTCAGACCGTATTGCCATTAGCCAGAATAACTCATTTGATACAACAAGTAATTACTTATCAAACTTGCAATTGGCACTCACCAATTTTAACCTTGCCACAATTGCCTATCAAAAACTTGATTCTACGGAAACAATTACAAGAACTATTGAGCCTTTTGCCTTATTGAGCACACAAGATAATTGGTTGCTGGTAGCTTGGTGTCATTTACGTAAGGCTTTTAGGCTTTTCAGACTCGATAGAATTAACAATCTTCAAGTTTTAGATGAAAGATTTGAGCCTCATCAAATGACTTTAAAAGAATATTTTGCAATGGCCGAAAAATAAAAACAACCCCTGACATAGGGCTGTCATAACCCCATTATATCTTTGTTTAAGCAAGTTAAAAGATAAACAAAATGGAAAAGAAACACGTTTTAAAAGGATTGGCAACTGTTAATTTTTATGCCACAGATCATCAGGCTGCAAAAAAATGGTATAGTGAGTTTTTAGGTATCGAACCCTACTTTAATGTACCAGGTTATACAGAATTTCGCATTGGCGATTACCAACAGGAATTAGGTATAATTGATGCCAGTTATGCACCAGCGGGATATACTGGAAATGCAGCAGGAGCAATAGCGCACTGGCATGTAGATGATTTAAAAGCTACGCTAGCTCAATTAATTTCGATGGGTGCAACTGAATATTTACCTATTACCGATCATAGCCAAGGAAAAGGCTCATTTGTAACCGCATCTGTAGTTGATCCTTTTGGAAATATTTTAGGTATCATGACCAACGTTCATTACCTCGACATCCTTAAACAAAAAAATGCCTAGCCTTATGGAAACAAAAGATGGTAAACAGGCTGTTTATGCAAAAAACAGAGCAGAATGGCGAAAATGGTTACAAGAAAATAGCCAGACGGAGAAATCTGTTTGGTTAATCCTATACCACAAAAAAAGTAAGGTAGAGAGTATTAATCTTATTGAAGGAACAGAAGAAGCCTTATGCTTTGGGTGGATTGACAGCTTGTGTAAAAAACGAGACGATCAAAGTTACTACCTCACATTTTCGCCTAGAAATGCCAAAAAAAGCAAGTGGAGCAAACCGAATATCGAAAGAGCAGAAAGAATGATAGCCGAAGGTTTAATGACTCCGCAAGGTCAGGCGGTTATAGCTATTGCCAAAGAACTGGGGAAATGGGAAACTATTTAACTTTCTTCTTTACAGTATCTGCAGGTGCTTTATCATATTCAGCCAAACAACTATCTAGCGTGTGTCCTTTTTGATGAATGCAATCGCAGAAAATTAAACAAGCCTTGGCTTTAGGATTATCCTTGCACTGCAGTTCGCAATCCTTTAAAGTGTTGCGAGGCATCATTTCGCAAGCCATTAAAGATAGCATTGCTAGCATTAAAACTGATTTTATTACTTTCATAGCATGATGATTAGTTTAAGGGAACTGGCATTTTATGCCAAGGAAAAATGTACTTCAACTTATCATAATCCCAGCAAAGCAGGTATAAGTTAGCCAACACCATTAATGGCGATGATACCCACGAGCCTTCAAAACGTACGGCTATAGAAAGAATGCAAATATTTAAGATGATGGGGAAATAGATCATTGCTCCCAACGTGGCAGTTCTAGGAATAAGCAGCAGTAGCGCAGCCAACACTTGCAAAACACCAATAAACGGATAGTAAAAGCCTGTTCTAGATAAGGCCTCTAAATAATGTCCCATTGGGTGATTGTTTGACAAATCCGTAAAACGTTCGCCCATGATTTTAACAAAACCTGCTGGTAAAAAACCTGCCGCCAAGCCTACACGGTTAAAGATGGCAAAATAACGAAACCATTTGTTTGTCTTTACTTGGGCGTGAACCCGATCGAGTGTGGTAGCTAGACTCATATTTATAAAAATTACTTCAATTAAAAGCACTTTGTTATTCAAAGTAAAAGTAAATTTATTAATTTAGCAAGCAGATAATTTAATTAATGAACCTGGGTTAAACATAAATGTTAGCGTACAATAGAAAATGAGCAAACAAACCGACAATTTCTATAATCATTTTTCTTTTTTTTATCCTGTGGTAGATTTGTTCTTGAAACCACAAAAACATAAACTGTTTCAAGAAATAAATAAACTTCCTGACGGACAATTATTAGAAATTGGCGTTGGCAATGGCAGCCATTTAAAGCTTTATAAAAAGCATCAAGTTACTGGCGTAGATACTTCTTTTAGCATGTTAAACATTGCCAAAAAGCAGCAAACAGCACACATTCAGCTGTTGCAAATGAATGGAGAAGCATTGTTATTTCCAGATCAAACTTTTGATTACATCATTCTCTCTCACGTTATTGCAGTGGTAGATGCTCCCGAAAAAGTACTGGCAGAAACCTACCGGGTATTAAAGCCCAATGGGCAAATATTTATCCTCAATCATTTTACCCCTAACAACTGGTTACGGCATATCGATAAGGCTTTTCAGCTGTTTTCAAAAGCATTTCATTTTAAATCTGAATTTCATATCAATAGCCTAACTACCATCAAAAAGTTTAGGCTTTTAAGGGAAATCAGCTTTGGTCAGTTCTCCTATTTTAAACTTTTAATTTACAAGAAGGCTTGAAAAGAAATCATTACATCATTATTCTATCCTTGCTTTTCAGCTTGTTTATTTATTTGTTTTATCGGACAGAAAAAACAGTAGTTACCAAAATATTTATTTCAATCATTTCATTAGACCAGTTTATTGCGTTAAGAAAAAGCATCACCCATAGTTTACCTTTACATGAGTTTATTATTTTTTCTTTACCAGAAGGTTTATGGGTATTCTGCATTACCCTGGCCTCAAAATTTAAGTTCATTAACATTGGCAAAAGAGAAATAAATCTTGTTCTTGCACCGCTCCTATTTTCAATTGGCTTAGAGATTTTTCAATTGTTTCATTTAACAAATGGACGGTTTGATTTTTTAGACATCGGTGTTTCTGTTCTATTTTGGGCAATCGCAAATTATCTCATTCCAAGTAAAAACTCAAGGCAAAACGTATTCAAACCCTTCAATTTCGAGAGCTTTATTTGTCTTTTCTGTTACCTCATTGTTTATTTAGCCCACGTTTGGCAATAATAAAAATCTATAATAACCTTCCATATAAGCTTCTTAAAGCAGGTTTTAGAAAAATACAACCTCTCTAAACAACATATTTGTTTAAAATTATTTGCGAAACCGAATAGTTGCGTATATATTTGCAACCAATTAGTTTCACTTATTGAATAACCAAAATGAGAAGAGATGTTTTTCAGGCTATAGCCGATCCTACCAGAAGGGCAATCATTGCATTAATCGCCCTGCAAGCAATGACACCCAATGCCTTGGCCGAGCATTTTGATACTACCAGACAAGCAGTATCTAAGCACATAAAAATATTGGCAGAATGTGAGCTGATTAAACAGGAGCAAAAAGGGAGAGAAATTTATTACCAACTGGAAATAGAAAGGATGAAAGACATAGATAAATGGCTAGAACAGTTCAGAAAGATTTGGGAAACTCGCTTCAATCAGCTTGACGAATTATTGTTGAACCTTCAAACCAAAAAGAATGAAAAGTAATTTATTGTTCGATTTTATTGTAAACAAAGAAGAGAAAACCATTGTGGTTAAACGTGAGTTTGCTGCCGAGCTTGAGTTGGTTTGGGAAGCGTGGACAAGTGCCGAATTTCTTGAACAATGGATAGCACCAAAACCTTGGAGAGCAGAAACCAAAACAATGGATTTTAAGGAAGGTGGTTTTTGGCATTATGCAATGATTAGTCCACAGGACGAAAAACATTGGAGCAGGTATGATTACCAAAGCATCGAACCACTAAAAAGCATTACCGAATTGAGAGGCTTTAGTGATGAAAGTGGAGCCATTAATCCAGATTTTCCGAGAACACTATGCACAAATGTTTTCGATGAGACTGAAGGAAATACATTCGTAACCGTTACTGCCCAGTACGGAAGCCTCAAAGTTTTGGAATACATGGTAACACACGGCTTTAAGGAAGGTATGTCTGCAGCCCTTGCAAACCTTGATGAATTGTTGTTAAACCTTAAAAAATAAACTAGCGAAAGTAAAATTAATTTAAACCTAAAAACCTATTATTATGGCACTTATTAACCCACACGTTAACTTCAATGGCAATGCCGAAGAAGCATTCAATTTTTACAAATCTGTATTTGGTGGAGAGTTCACAAAGATCATGCGCTTTAAAGACATCGCGAGCGATCAATTTCCAATAGCAGAAAAAGACGAGAATAAGATCATGCACATTGCTTTATCAATTGGCAACAATTCTTTAATGGGCAACGACGTTCCGGAAATCATGGGACGAGTAAATGAAAACGAAAACAGGTCTAAAATAGCTGTTAGTGCCGAAAGCATGGAAGAAGCTGACAAATTATATAAAGGACTTTCGGCAGGTGGAAATGTTGAAGTACCTAATGATAGCCCTGAGGGTTCGCATTTCTCTATGTTTAGAGACAAATTTGGCATAGAATGGATGATAGATTTTAACCAAGCGTAGCTGAATTATAATAAAATGAGTATCAATTAAAAATAAAAAGATGAAGACCAATTTATTATTCGATTTTATTGTAGACAAACCTTCAAAAACGGTATTTGTAAATAGAGAATTTAATGCAGCGCTCCCTTTAGTGTGGGATGCTTTTACCAAACAAGAAATTCTTGACCAGTGGTGGGCTCCAAAACCATTTGCTTCTAAAACAAAGGTCATGAATTTTGAAGTTGGTGGCAGAAGGTTTTATGCCATGGTAAGTCCAGAAGGTAATGAACATTGGGCAATTCAGAAATATACTTCCATAAGCCCAAAAACTAATTTTAAAATGCTGAATGCTTTTGCAGATGCGGATGAAAACCCTCAATTGCCTGGTTCTGATTGGGATTTTAATTTCAGCGAAGAGAACGGCATCACTAAAGTGAACATTATCATTAAAAATGATTCGCTTGAACGCATGGAGCAAATGATCGAAATGGGTTTCCAAGGTGGATTTACAATGACATTGAACTACTTGGATACACTGTTAGAAACGCTGTCCAAAAAATAAAGAGTGTTGTAAGCGCAAAACAAATTACAGCTCAAATGCCCATTTAACTTGTCGTATCTGCACCGCACATGAGCATTGATTATAACTTATTTTTGATTAAATTTATATCAAACCTCACTCCACAATTACAATCAAAAAATATGAAACAGAAAATCACATTCGTTTTAAGTCTATTATTCGGACTGTTCTTTATCAATGCGGGCTTAAATAAGTTTTTTAATTATATGCCAGCTCCAGAAAAAATGCCTGAGCAATTAATGAAGGCAATGGGTGCTTTTATGGAGATTGGTTGGTTAATGCCTTTAGTTGGTATTGCGGAGGTAATTGGTGGCATATTAATTATATTTCCTAAAACAAGAGCTTTAGGTGCAATCATTGTTTTCCCTGTAATGGTTGGTATAGTATTAACTAATACGGTTACCGATACTAGTGGTTTACCAATTACTTTACCGTTTGTTGCCATTTTATTATGGATAATTTATGATAACAGGGCGAAGTATTTACCGATGATTAGCGAGTAAATAAAAAGGTCGAGATTTGTAATCTCGACCTTTTTATGTTGTTCGTCATACCCAGCTCCCCGAAGTAAGGTCGGGGCAGGCTTACTGGGTATCCTAATGCGATTAACACTATTCAATAACATCGCGCTCCTTCCTAACACTTTAAGATTCCCACCTGCGTGGGAATGACGTACAAAAAGAGGGTCGTCGTGCGCTCTACTATGCGAGCGTCATACTCAGCTCCCCGAAGTAAATCCGATAGCTATCGGATCGGGGCAGGCTGACTGGGCATCCTAATGCGATTAACACTATTCAATAACACGCGCTCCTTCCTAACGCTTTAAGATTCCCACCTGCGTGGGAATGACGTACAAAAAGAGGGTCGTCGTGCGCTCTACTATGCGAGCGTCATGCTCAGCTCGACTGGGCATCCTAATGCGATCACAAGGTTTTTATCAAATCTACTTAACCGAAATCCTAACACTATCTGTTACACTCAAGCCGCTTATGCTTTGCGAATTGTAACGAACAACATAGCTACCTGGTTTAATATCATAAGCTTTACTTAAATCTACTTTAACTGACAAACTATCTTTTGGCTTAATGCTAACATAACTATCTGCAGGTGGTGGCATTATTCTTTTTGCCATTGGCCCCTTGTAAGCGGCTTCTTCTCCTTCTGTTGAAGTAATATCTAAATATTTACTCATTAAAGGTTCAAAAGGTGTATGCCATTTACAAAATGTTTTAACTGAATCGGTGCGATTGTATACCGTAAAAGTCATTTCTATTGGGGCGTTAGCTGCCGAAACTGCAGGGATAGACATGGTTGCAACCAATGTAGTATCTGTTGTGCTGTCGGCGTTAGCCGTAGCAGCAATCTTTTCGCTATTCTGTGTTGTAGGGCTACATGCTACAAATAGCAACAATCCTAGAGCGGGTAAAATAAGTTTAAATATTTTCATGTTTTAAGTATAGCAATATGCCTGCCACTTATAAATTTCATCAGCATTAAAATATGCTGTGCTCGTACGTGAGCGTCATACCCAGCTCCCCGAAGTAAATTCGGGGCAGGCTGACTGGGTATCCAAATGCGACCGCTAGGCTTTTATTTGATGCTAATTCCCATAACCTTCCTATCGCTTTAAGATTGCACGTATTCTGGCAACTTTCACATCTTCCATAATTTACACATATATTTGAATTTCGCAAACAAATCAAAATGGAAATAGCGTCACTTCAAGATTTTTATAGAGATATGGGTTTCGGTAACGATAACGAACTCGGCACCATTTTACCAGCAGGCATCAATAAGGATATTGGCCACTTTAATGTGTTTAGCATAGCCAGCGTAAGAAAGAAGTTAAAAGAAACAATGACAATGCCCTACAACAGGCGCACTTATTATAAGATAAGCTTAATTAATGGGCACAACCGTGCAGAATATGCCGACAAAATCATTGATATTAAAAAGAATGGTTTATTGTTTGCGTCTCCTAAAGTACCTTATAACTATATCCCTCAAGATGAAAATCAGTCGGGTTACTTTTGCATTTTTAGTCACGAATTTCTTACGGCCTCGCAAAGTGGAATTCAAATAGATAATCTTCCCATCTTTAAGCCAGGTGGTTATCCAGTTTTTCAATTGGAGGATGATCAAGTGAAGGAATTGACTTATTTATTTGAGAAGATGTTTAAGGAAATGGCCTCAGATTATGCTTTTAAATATGATTTATTACGCAATTATGTTTTAGAGCTTATTCATTACGGGCAAAAACTTCAACCAGATGTTGCACAATACACCACGCATAATGCCACCACTCGGGTAGTTAGTTTGTTTATAGAGTTGCTAGAGCGACAGTTCCCCATCACCACATCGGGGCAACAATTAGTATTACGCACCGCAAAAGATTACGCAGAACGATTAGCCATTCACGTAAACCACCTGAACAAGGTTTTAAAAGAGCAAACTGGTAAAACAACGAGCGATTTTATCAGTAGTAGGATTGCGCAGGAGGCAAAAATACTATTGAAACAAACGGACTGGAATGTTTCTGAAATAGCTTATGCCTTGGGTTTTGAGGAAGTAGCGCACTTTTCAAACTTCTTTAAGAAGCAGGCTTCGTTATCGCCATTGGCCTTTAGATCATAGATATTTGATTTACGCAAATAATGGATTGAAGTTTACAACAAAGCAAACCTATAATTGACTGACATTTGTGCTATTAAAAACATAAAGACATGGACACAGTAAATAAAATAGCATTAGTAACTGGCGGCAGTCGCGGATTAGGTAGAAATATGGCGATTGCCCTTGCTAAAAAAGGAATAGACGTGGTATTGACTTACCACAGCAACAAAATAGAAGCCGACAAAGTAGTTGCAGAAATTGAATCTATAGGGCAAAAAGCATTTGCTTTTCAGCTAGATGCAGGAAACATCAAATCGTTTGATGGTTTCTTAACCTCGGTAACAGATCATCTAAAGGAAAAAACTGGAAGTACAAATTTCGATTTCCTGATTAACAATGCCGGAACTGCACTTTATTCGTTATTTGCAGAAACAACAGAAGAGCAGTTTGACGATGCGATAAACATTCATTACAAAGGCGTATTTTTCTTAACCCAAAAATCATTGCCGTTTTTAAATGATGGTGGCGGTATCGTTAACATTTCATCTGGCTTGGCACGTTTTTCTTATCCAGGCTCATCGGCCTATGGCTCAATGAAAGGTGCTGTAGAAGTATTGACAAGGTACTTGGCAAGAGAATTAGGTGCTAGGGGAATTACAGCAAATGTGGTGGCTCCAGGTGCTATTGAAACAGATTTTGGTGGTGGCAGAACAAGAGACAACAAAGAAATAAATGCACACATCGCAAGCGCTACGGCATTAGGTCGTGTTGGTTTGCCCGATGACATTGGTGGCGTAGCTGCATTTTTATGTACTGATGATGCCAAGTGGATCAATGGACAACGGATTGAGGTTTCGGGCGGTATAAGTTTGTAGTTCCACAAACTAAATTTTGTTATTAAAGCGTGCGAAAAGAATAGTTTTCGCACGCTTTGTTTTTTGGTTAAAATCATTTTTGTAAACTAAGGACAGAAAATCATTAAATTTAAAATCAAATCAACCCAAAATGAGTACAACCCTAAAAGACGGCGATCAATGCAATGTTATTGCTGGAACGCATAAAGGTAAATCTGGAAAAGTGAGTGATATTAACCTCAGCAAAACTGGGCACATTACCATTACGGTTACCCAAGATAATGGGGTTCGTTTTAAAACGCTTGGCAAAAACGTAGAGGTAAATTAATATGACCTTTGAAATTCCTTGTTTGAACAAATAAATCTCTATCTTTCAATATTGTTTTAACCAATAACAATACGCCAAATTAATTGCTCACTATGCCTAATTCGATAAAACGACTAAAACAGCTTGCCCTATTCTGTTTTTTCATGTTTGCTATTGGCATTACTTCCTCTGCTCAAACCACTAAGGTTGATGAGTTATTAAGTCAGCTGAATAAAAACAGTCCAGATACCACTCAGATGAAAATCATGAGAAAATTATCTGTGGCTTATTCCTCAGTTGATCCAGCAAAAAAATTCTACTACGCCAATCAGTATAAACAGGTAGCAGAAAAGTATGGCATAGATTCTTTGGTTGCTAGCGCTTATCTGGATATGGGCAACTCTTACGTACTGAGGAGCAATTTAGACAGTGGCTTGTATTACTTTAAAGTGGGCCACGAAAAAGCTAAAGCGAGTAATTTTACAAATGGCATAGCTAGGGGCTATATCAACATTGGTTATGTTTACGACCGATTGGATAGAAAAAAAGAAGCGGCAGATTATTATGAAATTGCCTTAAAACTCTACACCAAACTTAACTTTAAGCGAGGCATTAATCAATGTATTACAAACCTAGGCTCAATATATTTCGATTTGAAGAAATATAAAACTGCAGATCTTTATTTCCAACAGGTTTTAGATAACGTGAAAGAAAACCCTAATGACGAGGTTGGTTTAGGTAACGCTTTATATTCTTTAGGTGGTTCGAGACAGCGCTTGGGAAAATTGAAGGAGGCCTTAGCTTATTACCAAAGGAGCTTAGCCACTAGAGAGAAAATTGGCGATTTAAATGGTATTGCCTTAAGTAATTGGGGAATTGGAGAGCTATATGTGGGTAAGGGAGAATATAACAAAGCATTAGACTATCTTAACATTGCCTTAAGAAATAACAGGACATTAAAAAACTTATACCAAGAGTGCGCTGTGCTGATGACTTTGGCAGACGCTTACCTAGGCTTAAAAAACTATAAAAATGCAGAAGCAGCGGCAGATTTAGCCATCACAAGAGCAAAGGAAACCGATTCGAAAATAGCAATGTCCTTATCGCTCGACAAAATGGCGAAAGTAAAGGCTGCACAAAAGAAATTTGATGAGGCTTTAATGTTTCAAGCGGCTTATAAAGCCATAAATGACAGTTTGAACAGTGATGAAACCACTAAGGAGATCATCACTAGCGACCTGCACAGAATTAACACGGATAACAAGGTATTAACGAAAGACAACAAAACCATCAAATCTAAAAACTCAGAGTATATAACTGTCATTTCTATCATCACCATCCTGTTAATTCTATTGGCCATTCTACTGGCACTTTACTATAAGAGAAATTTAGAGAAAAAGGCAATCAATGTATTGCTACAAAAACAGAAGCAGGAAATTGCAGAGGTAAATGAAGAACTGAGTGCTTTAAATGAGGAGTTAACCACGCAAATGGATATCGTTTCTGTTCAAAACATAGAATTAGAAAAGCTAAACATGGTGAAGAACAAGTTTTTCTCTATTGTTTCTCACGACCTAAGAAGTCCCTTGAATTCCTTAAAAATGATTTTTGAATTGTACCGAAACGGGGATTTGGATGAAAAAGAACTAGGCGAATTGTTAACCAGGTTAGAAGATACGATATATACCACGGCCAGTTTCTTGGATAACCTACTGGAATGGTCTAAAACTCAGTTGGAAGGGATGATTGTTAAACCAGCTCCTTTTGAAGTAAGCAAAATCGTATCAGATAACATTAAGTTGATGGATTCGCAAATAAAGCTCAAATCACTTAAGGTCGAGAACAGCATTCATTCGGATATCACTGCTTTTGCCGATCCAAATATGATTAACACGGTAGTTAGAAACTTATTATCTAATGCAATTAAGTTTTGCAACAAAGGAGATGAAGTTATTTTTGACGCTGAAATAAAAGGGGATAAATTGGTGTGTGCTATCCGCGATTCTGGCCCTGGCATAAGTGATGGCGATAAAGAAAACCTTTTCAATTTAGCACATACCATTAGTACAGGAACTTCTGGAGAAAAGGGGCATCATATTGGTCTTGTATTATGTAGGGACATGTTACTGCAAAACAATGGAGACATACAGGTTGAAAGTGAGTTGGGAAAAGGTACAACTTTTTATATTTCATTGCCGATTGGCGGCTAGTCGTTAGTAGTTTTTTTATATGTTGCGCGTCATACCCCTGCCTGTCCGGCAGGCGGGCAACTCGTCCCGAAAGCTATCGGGAGGGTATCTTAATGCACCAGAAAGGCAGATTGAATGGCTAACTCGCAGCATTTTCTCTTGTGGCTTGTTCCGACTAATTGATTTCCTTTACAAATACTTTAATTGAATTACGAACTGCCTTTGCTATATTTATAAATCACCTAGCAAAATCAGTATGCTTACAAACATCAACCCCAAACTCCCAATGCGCAATAAAGCCATTACTAGGGATTTTTACATCAACAAATTAGGTTTTGAACCATTAGCCAAGGCAGATTATGATGGCTACCTGATAGTGCAAAAAGACAATATAGAAATTCATTTTTTTGAGTTTGTAGACCTTGACCCATCTGAAAATTACGGACAGGTTTACATCCGTACCAATAATATAGAAGAATGGTATGACCTAGCTCTACTTAAACAATTACATATACCAACGGCTGGGCATTTACATGTTAAACCTTGGGGCCAAAAGGAATTCGCTTTACTCGACCCAGATAGTAATTCGTTAACTTTTGGGCAGGCCATACTGTTATAATTCATTAAAATTTGCCTTTTAATCTAACTACCTATAGGCAAATTATAATCACAGATAAAAAGGATAGACACAGATAATATTTAAGTTTTAAATCTGTGGGTATCTATGTCTATCTGTGGTTAAAAATCATTAACTTAATTGCATTAATCAACCACAATGAATAATGCCCGTCCAATTCATCCAGATTTCCAGAACTTTTTAAAGTTTAAAGAGCCAGATTTAATTGAACTGTTTACAGACTTGAGGTCGTTTATTCTAGAACTTCATCCTGATAGCAATGAAATGCTTTATCACACCCACGCCTTAACTTCGGTATTTTCTATTTCAGAAAAATTGGGTGATGCTTTTTGCATGATACCGATTTACACTAACCATTTAAACCTAGGTTTTAATAAAGGGACTTTATTGGATGACCCCCATCAACTATTAGTAGGGACAGGAAACTTAATAAGACATATTCCTATCAAAGAAAAAAGTGATTATAGGAATGATAAGATAAAGGCATTAATCATAGCAGCCATCAGCTTTGCGATTAAGGACATGGATAAACCTACAAAATCTGTGGGCAAAACCATCTCTAAGATTAAATAGCTTTTTTATATTTGGTTATAGCTTTAAACTATCCCCCAATGATTAAAACGATTAGAACCGACTCAGAGCACCCAGATTTTATTGAATTGGTTAAACATTTGGATGCCTATTTAGCAGAAATAGATGGAAATGAACACGCTTTTTATGCACAGTTTAATAAAATTGACAAGATAAAACACGTTGTTATTGCCTACGAAAATGATATCCCTTTGGGCTGTGGAGCCATTAAGGAACTTTCTCCCGTGGCAATGGAAGTAAAACGGATGTACACATCGCCCAATGGCAGAAAAAAAGGAATAGCCACCACTATTTTAAAAGAATTAGAGAGTTGGACTGGCGAGCTTGGTTATGAAAACTGTTTATTAGAAACTGGAATTAGACAAGCTGAAGCTGTGTCATTATATAAAAAATGTGGTTATAAACGCATCCCAAACTACGGCCAGTATATAGGTGTTGAGAATAGCGTTTGCTTTAAAAAAGAAGTTGAAGTAAATCCATTAGGAAAGATATGTTATACAGATTTTGATCAACTGAACTCATTTATCCAAGAAAAAAACACCGGGCAAATTTTAATAGATTACCGATTATTATCTGATTACGAGGGAATGGTTTTAGGCATTGGAATTATCTTTGGTGCTGCAAATGAAAGATATGCACTTGATGTAGAATGGATTTCTTTTGGACTAGATTTGTTAGGAGAAAATTTAACGATGAGTTATTCCTATCAATTCACAAACTTAAAATCGTTACTTGACTACTTAGCTATTACTTACAGCATCGACGTAACCGATATTCCAATAAAATATAAAATAGACAGCGAAAAATTCCCCAATCCATTTAAAGATGAAGAGCTTAAACCTGCCTTTGAAGAAAGTTGGGCTCGCTTTAAACAAGACTTTGCAGCTGGCAAATTTTTAGACCCTAGTCTGAAATTAGTCTACACAAGCCCTCCATTTACTGAATAATCAGTATCTTTCAACATTTATGCAAATAGCTCAAAAAAACAATCAATCCGTATTAATTGGATGTATTTTAATTATTTTATTGTTGTTTTTATTTCCATTTGCAGCAGCATCAATTCCTTCATTTTTTAGCATCCAAAAGACAAGCTTAGCCTACCTATCAAGATTTTCTTTTTGGCTTAGCTTATTGTGCATTTGGTTTTATGCCTTAAAGTTCGAAAACCAAAAATTACTGATTTGGGAAGAAAAGAAATACAACATCAGCTTCTATATCATATCTATCATCTTAATTTTCTTAACGCTTTTTATAGGTGTAATTACTATTCAATTGTTTTTCAAACTGTTAGGATTGGAAAACAAAAGTCTGGTGTTGCAAAAGATCATCCAGTTTTTAAAACATAGGCAACTACTATTATTCTTTACTGCGCTTACTGCTGGCGTTGTAGAAGAATTAATTTTTAGAGGTTATTTACAGCCACGTTTAACAAAGATTTTCAAGAATCCACATATTGCAATTTTCATATCTTGTTTGCTTTTCGGTTTAATGCACTATAAATATGGAACTGTAATAAACGTAATTGGGCCATTTTTTATAGGGTTAGTTTTTGCGTATTTTTATTGGAAATACCAGAACATCAAAATCTTAATCCTTTGTCACTTTCTATGGGATTTATTATTGCTGATAATTGCTGTATCAAGGAACTAAAAGATTTAAATGAATAAAATATTAATCATTACTGGTGGAAGCAAGGGAATTGGCAAAGGTATTATAGAAGCTTATTTAAGTGAAGGTTATGAGGTATTTTCCATCTCACGAACAAGCAACAAAGAATTTAAAGACGTAACACAAATTGAATTTGACCTTAGTAAAACTGATGGAATAGCAGCATTACTTACTGGTGTTTTTGAAAACTTTAAATCTACTGAAGTAGAGAAAATAACGCTAATCAATAACGCTGGCACCTTAGGCCAAATTGGTAAAATTGAGGCGATTGCTGACATTGAAAAAACTGTTCAACTGAATACTGTTGCTCCGCTAATCTTAACATCAACTTTTATCAGCTTAGCCAAAAACTGGGTTTGCGAAAAGAAAATCATCAATATTTCTTCGGGTGCTGCCTACAAACCCTATTACGGCTGGTCTATTTATGGCGCCACAAAAGCAGCTATTGATATGATGACAAAAACCGTGGCAGTTGAACAAGATAATGTGGAAAATGGAGTAAAGATCATAGCTATTTATCCAGGTGTAGTTGATACGGCAATGCAAGCGCAAATTAGGCAGAGTGATAAGGAAAGCTTTGCCAATATTGATAGGTTTTTGGGATTAAAAGCTACCAACTCCTTAGCAAATGCAGCAACTGTTGGAAGACAAATATTCGCCATAGACCAAGATAGCGGCATAGAGAATGGTGCATTAATTAGAGTTGAAGAATAGTTATTGATTTTTTTCGCTGATTAGTCGAACCAAGATTAATATATTCTATAAATTTATAGCATTCTTTTAAGATTTAGTTTTCTTTGGTCTGCAATATCTGCCTTTTTCTGCGAGAAGAACAGTGTAACAAATAGTTTTTCGCTGTTAATGCAGATCTAACCGCAGAAAAGTCGCTGACAGATAGGGATTGTATCACAATATATTTTATAAATTTATGGTATTCTTTTAAGATTTATTTGTCTTTAGTCTGCAAATATCTGCGCCCTTAAATTTGCGCCTTTTCTGCGAGAAATAAAGACATAGTTGAACTAAAATGGAAAACGATTATTTAGAAAGTGCTAAAAAGCAATTTGAATATTATAAAATGCTTGGCGATAAAACTTTTGCTCAATTGAACGAAGAACAATTGTTTTGGCAATTTAATGAAGAGAGCAATAGCATCGCCATGATTGTAAAGCATCTTTGGGGTAATATGCGATCTCGATGGACTGACTTTTTAACCAGCGATGGAGAGAAAGATTGGCGAAACAGAGATGAAGAATTTGAAAATGACATTGCAACTAAAGCCGAACTATTAGACAAATGGAATACAGGTTGGCAATGTTTGTTTGATGCCATTAATCCATTAACCGCCGCAGATTTAAATAGGGAAATTTACATTCGCAATCAAGGGCACACGGTAACAGAGGCTATTAATCGCCAGTTGGCACACTACCCCTATCACGTTGGCCAGATTGTATTTCTAGGCAAAATGCTTTGTAATGAAAACTGGCAATCGCTTTCTATCCCAAAAGGAAACTCTAAAACATTTAATGCCGAAAAGTTTGCACAGCCTAAACACAAACAGCATTTTACTGATGAATTTTTAAAAGACGAATAGCATGGAACTCACTGCCAAATCTTTCATTGCAACCCTAATGGCTAATCAATCTGATGAAGAGTTGAAGAAAATACTTCGTTATTTTAAATCAGAGGAAGGCGATTATGGTTATGGCGATGAATTTATTGGGGTAAAGATGGGCTTCATCTTCGACCTTGCCAAAAAATACAATCAAATGCCAATTGAAGAAATTGAGCTTTTGTTAGAGAGCAATATACATGAAGCTAGGGTTGGTGGCGTAAGCATCATGGACAAGGCCTCGAGAGAAAAGAAGATAGAAAAAGATAGGTTGGCAGACTTCTATCATCTTTACATGCGCAGGCATGATAGAATTAACAATTGGGATTTAATAGACCTAGGTTGTTTATACATGACAGGTTTATATCTTTTCGATAAGCCAAGGGATATTCTTTACCAAATGGCTAAATCTGAAAATATTTGGGAACGCAGAACGGCAATTTTAAGCACTTGTTATTTCATTAGAAAAAATGATTTGAATGATACTTATCAAATTGCAGAACTATTGTTAAACGACCAAGAAGATTTGGTTCACAAGGCTACAGGATGGATGTTGCGTTTTGCAGGTGATAAAGACAAAGCACTGTTAGTCTCTTTTTTAGATAAATATGCAGCAACCATGCCTCGGGTTTTACTTCGCAATGCGATAGAGAAATTTGATAAGACAGAACGGGAACATTATTTAGGATTGAAGAAAAATAAGATATGATAATTGAAAACCTAAAAATCATTTTCAATAGAGACCTCAATAGACTAAAAACAGAAATTGAGGCTTATCAAGATGAAGCCAATCTTTGGAAAATAGATGGGGATATTAAAAATTCAGCAGGCAATTTATGTCTGCATCTGATAGGCAATCTAAATACTTACATTGGAGCAGGGCTTGGGAATTCTGGTTATATCAGAAATAGAGAATTGGAGTTTTCTTTAAAAGACGTTCCCCAATCAGATTTATTAATGATGATTGAAGAAACAATTAAAGTTGTTGATGAATCATTGAGTGGATTAAAAGATGAAGATTTAGCAAAAGAATATCCTACCTTGGTTTTCGAAGAAAAAACCTCAACTGGCTTTTTCCTTATTCATTTAACCACGCATCTAACTTATCATTTAGGGCAAATTAATTACCATAGGAGGTTGTTAGCTCAATTATAATTTCAAATCTTATGAAATATTTTCTCTATCTAGCATTAATAATTTGTTCGTTCTCTTGTACTAGAGATGTAAAACAAAGAGTACAAAAGAACGTTGACAAAAAGGAACAAAATAAAAACACATTAAGCCTCAATTTTGGAAACCCAACTGAATTAGATAGCTCGACTTATGTTATTTATCCTTTAATTTTAAATGATGAAGAAGGGGAATCTGACTCATATGGCAGCAGTAGTGGCAGTAGAAGTACTACTTACTGGAACATGGCTTTTTACAATACCGCAAATGGAACTTATCACTTATTGGATGAAAACAGAAAGATGGTTATCTATCAATATGACCAGAAAGAATCAGGAAACAGTTCTACTTCAAATGATGAGGAAGGTACCACATATAGTGAAGTAAATAAATTCATTTATTACTCAATTAGAACGTTAGATTTTAATAAAGATGAACGCTTAGATTTTCTTGATCCGAACTATTTATTCATTTCAGATAAAAATGGCGAAAACTTTAAACAAGTATCTCCAGACAACGCAGATGTTAATGAATGGAAAAACATAACTAAAGCGAATAAAATATTAATGATGGTTATGTTTGACAGTAACAACGACAAAAAATTTAACAATGAAGACAAGGTAATCCCAATGGTTTATGACTTAACTACAAAAGCCATTTCAAAGGAAATATTTAAGGATGATTTTAAATCAAAAGCAGAAAAAATATTTAATCATGAATGGGCAATTAAGAAATAGCTTGGTTTATCACCATTAACTACCTGCATTTTACTACTACAAGCCAATGTTTTTTTAACGCAACATTTAAAATCAAATCGTTTCTAAAAACGCTATTCTAACTACTTTAAATACATTTAATAATTGCGATTAAAGCGTATTAATGCTTAAAATACAAGACCTCTCCTCAAAAATAGTATTGGTATTTTAACTTTTAAATAAGCTAATTTGGCATTCTATTCTAGAAACCAAATATAAATTCTGATGAGATCTTTATCTGCTGTTGCTTTTGCCTTTGTGCTAATTTTAATTTCTTGTGCCTGTAAAAAAAGCACCAAGAAAACAGAAGCACCTGTTATACCTATTCCGCCAGTTACAACGCCCATAACAAGCGATGTTAGTTTTTGGTTAACCAAAGGTGATAAATCTGTCTTGCTCCAGAAACAAAACGTTGCTTTAAACTTTAGCAATACGAATAATAGCAATACTACTATTGAGGTTGATGCCAATCAGGTTTACCAAACTATAGATGGCTTTGGCTACACCTTAACTGGTGGAAGCGCAACCTTGATGAATAGCTTAGGTGCTACTGAGAAAGATGCCTTGATTAAAGAGTTATTCTCAACTGAGGAAGGGGCAATCGGTGTTAGTTATTTGCGTGTTAGTATTGGCGCATCAGACTTAAGTGCAAATGTTTTTACTTATAACGAGCGACCAGCTGGTCAGACAGATGTTAATCAGGATAACTTCTCTATTGCTGCAGAAATGACTGATTTGGTTCCAATCCTGAAAAAGATTTTAGCCATTAATCCCAACATTAAAATTCTAGGTTCTCCTTGGACAGCCCCAACTTGGATGAAAACTAACAATGCCTATAAAGGTGGTAGTTTGAAACCTGAATATTATCAGTCTTATGCTAAGTATTTTGTGAAATATATTCAGGCAATGAAAGCACAAGGCATTACCATAGATGCAATCACTATTCAGAATGAACCTTTGCATCCGGGCAATACCCCAAGTATGTACATGGAAGCACCAGACCAAGCTATATTTATTAAATCTGCATTAGGCCCAGCATTTCAAGCGGCAGGATTAAGTACAAAAATTATTGTGTACGACCATAATGCAGATAAGCCAGAATATCCAATGGCTATTTTAGCTGACCCAGCGGCAAACCAATATGTAGATGGTTCGGCCTTTCATTTGTATGGTGGTAATATTTCTGCCTTAACTACAGTACATAATGCTTATCCAAATAAAAATGTATACTTCACCGAGCAATGGGTGGGCGGACCTGGTAACTTTGCTGAAGATTTAAAATGGCATGTTTCTACCTTAATTGTTGGCGCAACACGTAACTGGAGCAGGAATGTTTTAGAATGGAATTTGGCAGCAGATGCAAATTACAATCCACATACACCAGATGGTGGCTGTACCACTTGTTTAGGTGCCATTACCATTGCTCCTACTGTGACTAGAAATGTAGCTTACTATGTAATTGCCCATGCCTCTAAATTTGTGAGACCAGGCTCTGCCCGAATTGGTTCAACTTTAAACAGCACATTAGCTAACGTGGCGTTTAAAACACCAGATGGCAAAAAAGCACTGATTGTAATGAATACAAGCTCAACTGATCAAACTTTTAACATTAAGGATAATGGAAAAATTGTAACCACAACATTGCCTGCCGGTGCAGCGGGGACTTATGTTTGGTAAAAAACTTTGCTTATTGATTTAGTTAACCCCACCATTGTGTGGGGTTTTCTATTTATCTTCCACCCATGTGTTTAAAGTAATCCATAAAGTTTGTGTTTTGATACACATAGATGGCACTTATCATTTGTGTTAAAAATGCCCAAAGCATTATACCTATTAAAGTAGCTATAATGATTTTGAACATTGCCCCCAAACCTTTTAATTCTACAAAGCCTTTGTAAGCAACAACAAAGTAAATAAGCTGAAGTAACAAGCCCCATATCCACATCAATGGCTCCCAAGATGTCCCTTTGAATAGTGCATGAATTGGGTTAACTATGATTGAGAAGGCAAGATTTGCAAAACTTACAAACATTAGATTGGCAACTAAATGTTCTGAGTAATTATATCGTTTTCTGTAATAGATAAGCCAAAAGTACAGTGCAAAAAACGGAACTGCAATCATGGCCACAAAATTCGAATTTTTGGTGAAGAAATTTTTAACCACACCTACCCTATGATACATTGCCATCGCTTCTTCCTTTTTAATAGGATTTTCTATTCTTGAGATACCTTCTGGAATAGGTTTCTTATCTGCTGAAACCGAAGCACTGAAAGTACTAGACAACACATAAAACCCAGCTAACAGTAGAAAGAAAGTAAATGGATTATAGTATTTTTTTCTCTTTCCTGCTATATATTCTTTAGCCACAATCCCAGGTCTAATGGCCAGTTCTTTCAATAGGTAAAGCAAACCTTTATCTGCGTGCGTAAAGGCATGAAATGCTTCGTGAAAGAAATGAGAAAGGGTAAAACGATGAACAACCGCTGGCTGACCGCATTGAGAACAGAATTTTTGTTCCTTTACTAAATGGGTATCACAATTTAAACAGTGTTTGGAGTTCATGGTAGCTGAGGGTTAACTTATTGGCTAATGTCGTGAATTGAATTAAAAATTCAAAAGTAGTAGTTAAGCTTATCAAACTTTTTTAGCATCATTGTTGTTAGTATTATCAAAATCATACTAATGAAAAAATTATTCATCTCCATTTTCAGTTTAGCGGTTCTATTTACAGCTTGTCAAAGTAATAATTCAGAAAACACTGCCACAGATACCAATGCACCAGACACCAACATAGTTCCCGCTAGTGAGCAGCATTGTTATAAATACATTAAAGATAAAGACACTGCAACTTTAACCATGATGAGTAGTGGACCAATTACCACAGGAGAATTGAAATATAATCTTTACGAAAAAGATAAAAACTCGGGCATATTTGAAGGTGAATTAAGAGGTGATACGCTCATAGCCGAATATACTTTTAACTCAGAAGGAAAAGAATCAGTTCGCGAAGTTGCTTTCCTTAAAAAAGGCAATCAGTTAATTGAAGGTTTTGGCGATGTTGAAGACAAAAATGGAAAGATGATGTTTAAGGATAAATCGAAACTAAGCTTCGGCAATTCAATCGTTTTTAACAAGGTTGATTGTTATTAAAGAGGTTAATAGTTGATGGCTTTAAACGCTCAAACCAAAGACTCTTGACTAAGGATTCCAGATTATCGACTCACTTCAAAGTGCTCAAATCTTTCCCAAAAACCATCTACTGGTAATGGTGCAAATATTTTAACAGGTTCTTTTTGCACAGGGTGGACAAATTCTAACTGCCTAGCGTGTAAACAAATGCTTCCCTTTCTGCTACCACGAGGGTAACCGTATTTATTATCGCCAACTATTGGACAATCCATTGTAGACAATTGTACACGTATTTGATGCGAGCGACCAGTTAATGGATTTACCTGTAATAAATAAAATCCGCCAACCTCTCCTATTAATTTATAATCTAACTCAGAACGCTGACTACCTGTTACTTCCTTGTTATAAGCAGCAACTACATTTTTCTGCGGGTTTTTAATTAAGTAGTGAACTAAATTACCCTCAGTTCTTGTGGGCTTATTTCTTACTACAGCAAAATAGGTTTTACGAACTTCTCTATTCTTGAAAATAGCGTTCATCCTTTCTAAAGCCTTACTTGTTTTAGCAAATAAAATAACACCACTTACTGGTCTATCTAAACGATGTACCACACCTAAAAAAGCACCATTTGGCTTATTGTACTTAGCGGCGATGTATTTCTTCACCTTTTCATCTAAAGGCTCGTCTCCAGTTTCATCAACCTGTACAATATCGCCAGAGCGTTTGTTTATCGCTATTAAGTGGTTGTCTTCGTATAAAATATCTGCTTCGGTAATGGGCATTGTTTGGTTAACTGTATGAGGTGGTGAATTGGTTAACTGTAGAAATTGGTTAACTGTAAAAATTGTTTAACTGGTTAATTGTTATAGGCAATAAGCAAAGTTGGCTAATGTATCCGAAGAGCACTAAAACTGCTTTTCAAATCGCCAATCGCCAAAACTTAAACGACCATTATTATTTTCATTAATTTATTTTACCAAGTTCTAAAAAGCCCCTTTAGGGGTTTGGGGTTAATACTGCTCTTTCTCGTTCGGGAAATCTTTTGCTTTTACATCCTTAATATAAGATTGGGCAGCACCTAAAATCCCTTCGTATAAATCTAAATATTGACGTAAGAAACGTGGTCTAAAACCTTTTGTTAAGCCAATCATGTCATTAACAACTAAAACCTGTCCGTCGCAATCTGGTCCGGCACCAATACCAATAGTTGGAATATGAATACTTTTCGTTACCTCCTTGGCCAATTTAGCAGGGATTTTCTCTAATACCACTGCAAAACATCCCGCGTCTTGTAAGGCTAAAATATCAGTCTTTAATTTATTGGCTTCTTCTTCATCCTTAGCTCTAACGGTGTATGTTCCGAATTTATAAATAGACTGAGGAGTTAAACCCAAATGCCCCATAACCGGAATACCAGCTGTAATGATGCGTTGAATTGATTCAGTAACTTCTACTCCACCTTCTAACTTTACCCCATGCGCACCAGACTCTTTCATTATCCTGATAGCAGAATTTAAAGCTTCTTTAGAGTTACCTTGGTAAGAACCAAAAGGCAAATCTACTACCACAAAAGCACGACTAGCACCACGAACCACACCTTGTGCGTGATAAATCATTTGGTCTAGGGTGATAGGCAAAGTAGTTTCGTGACCAGCCATTACATTAGATGCGGAGTCGCCTACTAATAAAACATCTAAGCCAGCATCGTCTAAAATGGTTGCCATTGAATAGTCGTAAGCGGTTAACATGGCAATTTTTTCGCCACGTTGTTTCATCTCTTGTAAGATATGTGTGGTAATCCGCTTAATTTCTTTGTTTACAGACATGTTCTTTGTTTTGTTAGGCAAAATTAGGTTTTATTATTTTAATAATTGGAAATAGGGAATAGTAAATGGGAAATAGAGATTGAAAAAAACGCAGGATTAGAAAACTTATCTATTACCTATTTCTAAATTACATCTCAATACGCCTATCGCAATACGCAATACTTTTTTTTCAAAAAATATCTTGAAAAAACCGTTGAAAAACCTACCTTTGTATCCTGAAATGAATGAGTTCGGTCAGACTTCTTTAACATCCTTCAAAAACGGCATATCCGTTAAGAATTCCATCATTTTTTCTCTTTTTTTATCAAACCCTTATTGTAATACAAATGACTAACTACACCAAGTTACCTGCAATTTTATTATTAGCCGACGGCACTGTTTTTTATGGCAAAGCTGCCGGAAAAATCGGAACTACTACTGGCGAGATTTGCTTTAATACGGGTATGACTGGCTATCAGGAAGTGTTTACTGACCCATCTTACTTTGGGCAGATTTTAGTGGCAACCAATGCACATATTGGCAACTACGGTATTCATAAAGAAGAAATAGAATCTGGCTCTATCAAAATTGCTGGTTTGGTTTGTAAAAACTACAATATTTTATACAGTAGAAAAGAGGCTTCAGAATCTATACAAGATAATTTCCAGAATGAAAATATAGTAGGTATTTCTGAGATTGATACTCGTGCTTTAGTGCGCCACATTAGAAATAAAGGAGCGATGAATGCAATTATCTCATCTGAAATTACTGATTTACAAGAATTAAAAAAGAAATTGGCTGAAGTGCCTGACATGGATGGTTTAGAGCTTTCATCTCACGTTTCTACTACTGAGCCATATTATTACGGTAATCCGGATGCTAGTTATAAAATTGCTGCTTTAGATTTAGGCATCAAAACCAACATCCTACGCAACTTTGATGACAGAGATGTTTATGTAAAAGTTTATCCTGCTAAAACCACTTTCACAGAAATGAACGAATGGGGAGCAAATGGTTATTTCATTTCAAATGGCCCGGGTGATCCATCTGCAATGGCTTATGCTATTGATACAGTTAAATCTATTTTAGAAGCCGACAAACCTTTATTCGGAATTTGTTTAGGTCACCAATTATTGGCTGAAGCAAATGGCATTGGCACCATGAAAATGTTTAACGGTCATAGGGGATTAAATCACCCTGTTAAAAATATTATCAAAAACCACTGCGAGGTTACTTCTCAGAACCATGGTTTTGGCGTAATACCTGATGAGGTTAGAAAATCTGAAAAAGTAGAAATCACTCACGTTAATTTAAACGATGATTCGATTGAAGGAATTCGTGTAAAAGGTAAAAAAGCATTCTCGGTGCAATATCACCCAGAGTCGTCTCCAGGCCCACATGATTCTCGTTACTTATTTGATGATTTTGTTGACTTGATTAAAGGTGAGTTAGCCTGGTAGGTTTAGGGTTTAGGGTTTAGGGTTTAGGGTTTAGGGTTTAGGGACAGATTGGTTTAATTGTATTTAGTTCAGCTAAATTTTAATAAACTATTATCTTAAAAATCGGTTAATCCTGTAAATCCTGCTCCAGACAGTTTACCATTCATCTTGATAAATCATCATTTTATCGACATTTTACTGCCAGTCAGATAAAATTCATTTTCTATTCATCTAAACCTTATTACTTTAGATTTATAGAAACGGAAGGGCTATGTTGTTATCTTTAGCCTTTCGCTCTCAAAACAAAACTAAACAATGGAAAAGAAGAATGTCATTATCAGTGTGAAAGACCTGGTAAAAAACTATGATGACTTTAAGGCAGTACAAGGCTTAAGCTTCGAAGTTTATGAAAATGAAATTTTTGGTTTGCTTGGTCCAAATGGCGCTGGTAAAACTACTACCCTAGAAATTATAGAAACCTTACGCCAAAAAACAGCTGGTGAAGTTATTGTTGATGGTTTTTCGGTTGATACTGATGCCAATGCCATCAAACGTATTATTGGCGTACAGTTGCAAGCAGCAGGTTATTACCCAAACCTAAACTTAGTAGAGCTACTTGAATTGTTTTCTGGCTTATATGGCGTTAGCGTTAAACCAATGGAAATGTTGGAGAAGGTAAATCTACAAGACAAGGCTAAAGCAAAATACAAAGCTTTATCTGGCGGACAAAAACAACGCTTTTCTATTGCAACTACTTTAATTAATTCGCCAAAAATTATCTTTTTAGATGAGCCCACTACCGGCCTAGACCCACAAGCTCGTAGAAACCTATGGGATTTGATTATTGAAATTCGTAGGGCTGGAACAACCGTTGTAATTACTACTCACTATATGGATGAGGCAGAGCAACTTTGTGACCGTGTTGCATTTGTAGAACGTGGACAGATTATCGCCCTAGACACACCAGATAAATTAATTGACGATTTAGTGGCCAGTGGCTTTGAGCGTAAAAAAGAAGTTAAAAAAGCCAACTTAGAAGATGTATTTATTAACCTAACTGGCCAAGAATGGCGTGAATGACCCCCTAACCCCCTAAAGGGGGAATTTATCATTCAAACATTTAAATAACAACTCATTATGAATAATATACAATCTAATAAAAATTTAAACTCCCCTTCAGGGGCTGGGGGTTATAGTCATATAAAAGCTACCCTAGCCTTAGCAAAAGCTAGTTTCAGGTCAATCATGCGTAGTCCTTCCGCAGTAGTATTTACGCTAGCGTTTCCTTTAATATTTATCCTTGTTTTTGGCTTTTTAGGAGGCGGGGGAACAAAAATAGATCTAGCTGTAAAACCAGGATCAGACGTAAACAACCCAATCATTAAATCATTGCAAAAAATATCAGTAATTAGATTTTCTAAAAGCACAGACCTTGTCGCAATAAACAAGGGGCTAGAAAAAGGTGATTACGATGCGATTATCGATGTAGAGAAAAATCCAGCCGGAATGCCTGCCTTCATTACACATGTAAAATATACATCAGCCTCAATGGATAAGGGTAGCATTTTAAAATCGATATTAAATGAAGTTACTTATAACTTAAACACACAAAACTTAAAACCAACCATTACAGAAATACAGGCAACAACGGTAACAGCAAGAGTGTATCGTCAGATAGATTTTATTTTACCAGGTCAATTAGGTTTTTCTTTATTAAGTACTGGTGTATTTGGAACAGCTTTCGTATTCTTTAGTTTACGTCAGAATTTGGTGATTAAAAGATTCTTTGCAACTCCTGTTAGACGGTCGAGTATCGTTTTAGGTGAAGGTATTGCACGTATTGGTTTTGCATTACTTGGCGCTTTAGTAATTATTTTAATTGGCCATTTTGGCTTTAAGTTTACGCTTATACATGGTGCTACCACAGTTATAAACATGCTCATTTTAGCCACAATGGGCGTCATCGTTTTCATGGGTTTTGGTTTTGTGGTCTCTGGCTTAGCTAAAAGCGAAAGTACCATCCCCCCAATATCTAATATCATTACACTACCCCAATTCTTATTATCTGGAACGTTTTTCTCTGTAGATGCATTTCCAACTTGGCTACAACCAATTAGCAGGGCTTTACCACTAACCTATTTAAATGATGCGATGCGTCAAGTTGCCTTTGAAGGCGCAGGTCTTTGGGACGTAAAACACCAGATTTTGATATTGGTGTTATGGGGAATCGGGATTTATGCAGTGGCAGTTAAAACATTTAAGTGGGAATAAAAAATTGTATTAAATAGGCTTTTTAAGATTGAAGGATGATAGGATAGAGCTTATCATCCTTTTTTATTTAACATCATTTGGGATAAAACAACCTTATTCGAGTAAGAAAATCCCCGTATGGTTTAAATCTCATTTGGCGTAAAAATGCCTTTATAAAAATTTATTCACGTAAAAATCTAGCTTTATAGTTTTTGAGAAAATTAAATAATAGATTAGGGAATGAAAAATATTTCCATCCTATCCGCCAGTGTAAGAAATGGTCGAAATAGCCATCGCGTTGCACTTTATTTCAAAAACTACCTAGAAGAAAATCAATTGGCCAATGTTAAAATCATTGACCTAAAGGAATACAATTTTCCAATTTTTGAAGAACGTTTAAGATTCATTTCCAACCCTACTGAAGCCATGCTTTCATTTGCAGATGAGGTTACTAAAAGCGATGGTATTATCCTTGTAACTCCTGAGTACAATGGAGGATATCCAGCTAGTTTAAAAAATGCTATTGATTTATTGTATGCAGAATGGAAACGCAAGCCAATTGCAATTGCCACAGTTTCGGCTGGTGCATTTGCGGGTACTCAAGTTATCACTTCTATACAATTCAGTCTATGGAAAATTGGAGCATTAACAGTTCCGGCAATGTTTCCTGTGGCTACGGTAGAGAAAACATTTGATGAAAACGGCAAACCAAATGATGAGGAAGCAACCAATAAAAGAGCTTCTTCTTTTGTTAACGAACTCATTTGGTGGATAGAGGCTAAACAGAAAATGGACACCTAGCATTTTGCTAAATCATTTGAGTTTAGTTAAGCACTCTTACATTTTGAAAACTTAACTAAACAAAAAATGAAAAAATTAGTAGCAGAATTTATTGGAACATTCTGGTTGGTATTTGGTGGATGTGGCAGTGCCATATTAGCTTGTAATTTTCCCGGAAATGGTATTGCTTATGTAGGAGTTGCCTGGGCATTTGGCTTAACTGTAGTAACCATGGCTTATGCATTTGGGCATATTTCTGGCGCACACTTAAACCCAGCAGTTTCTATTGGTGCTTGGGTTGCCGGGCGCTTAGAAACAAAAAACCTATTGCCCTATATTGTTGCCCAAGTTTTAGGAGGTATAGCTGCTGCTGCATTGCTATATGTAATTGCAACAGGCAACGGTAGTGCTATAGGCAGTTTTGCAACCAATGGATATGGTGATTTATCACCGGGTAAATATGGTATGATTGCAGCATTGGTAATTGAAATTGTATTAACTTTTATTTTCTTGTTAGTAATTCTAGGTTCAACTGATGAACGTGCGCCAAAAGGATTTGCAGGTTTAGCAATTGGCTTATGCTTAACTTTAATTCATTTAATTAGTATTCCTGTAACCAATACCTCAGTTAATCCAGCAAGAAGCACCAGTCAGGCTATATTTGTAGGTGGAGAAGCCATTAGCCAATTATGGTTATTTTGGCTGGCACCAATAATAGGTGCTATTTTAGCGGGCTTAGTCTATAAGTATTTTTTAGCATTAAAAGATTAACTTTAAGAAAGCAAAACACAAACAATATGGCAACTATTAATCCTTACCTAACATTTAATGGTAATTGCGAAGCAGCATTTACCTTTTACAAATCAGTATTTGGCGGCGAATTTCCCTACATCGGAAGATTTAAAGATATGCCACCAGCAGAAGGTTGTGACCCAGTACCAGCAGAAGAAGGCGAAAAAATCATGCATGTTTCTTTACCAATAAGTGCAGAAACCATATTAATGGGCAGTGATAGTTCTGAAGCATTTGGCCAAACAACAATCGTTGGGAATAATTTTTCAATCTCTATCAATACAGATAGCATAGCTGAAGCCGACAAACTATTTGAAGGTCTTTCTACTGGAGGAACAGTTACCATGCCACTGGACAAAACATTTTGGGGAGCATACTTTGGGATGTTTACAGATAAGTTTGGCATTAACTGGATGATTAACCACGATGAAAACAGTCAAAAATAAAAAGCTGACTACCTTATTTTAAATTAAAAAAGCTCCAATATTGGAGCTTTTTTTTATGCAACTCATTGGCTTACTTTAATTAAGACCCTACTTTTTAAAAAAATAGAACTATCTATCACTTATAATTTAAAAATTATTTTAACTTTGGATACGCCCTAGCTAATTGTACTTTTTACACTAAGGGCAATTTTTAATCAAAACCAAAATAAAATGAGTTTAATAATTGATGTCCACGCAAGACAAATCCTTGATTCTAGGGGTAATCCAACAATAGAAGTTGAAGTAGTTACAGAGAATGGCCAAATGGGCCGTGCAGCTGTTCCATCAGGTGCAAGTACTGGTCAACATGAGGCAGTTGAATTGCGTGATGGCGACAAAAAAACCTATATGGGTAAAGGTGTTTTAAAAGCTGTTGAAAATGTAAACACTAAAATTGCTCAAGCTTTGCAAGGTGTTGATGTTTTTGAGCAGAATTTAATAGACAAGTTAATGATTGACTTGGATGGTACTGAAAACAAAGGAAACTTAGGGGCAAATGCTATTTTAGGTGTTTCTTTAGCAGTAGCAAAAGCAGCAGCAGCAGAAAGCAGACAACCTTTATACCGTTACATTGGTGGTGTAAATGCAAATACTTTACCTATTCCAATGATGAATATCATTAATGGTGGTTCTCACTCTGATGCTCCTATTGCTTTCCAAGAATTCATGATCATGCCAGTTGGCGCTCCTTCTTTCTCTGAAGCACTACGTTGGGGAACTGAGGTTTTCCATAACTTAAAAGCTATTTTACACGATAGAGGTTTATCAACTGCCGTTGGTGACGAAGGTGGTTTCGCTCCTACTTTTGATGGAACTGAAGATGCTGTTGAAACTGTATTAAAAGCTATCGAAAAAGCGGGTTACAAACCGGGAGTTGATATCTGTTTAGCATTAGATTGCGCTTCATCTGAGTTTTACAAAGATGGAAAATATGATTATTCTAAATTTGAAGGCCCTAATGGCGCAATTCGTTCAAGTGCTGAACAAGTAGAATATTTAGCTGAACTTTCTGCAAAATATCCAATTATCTCTATTGAAGATGGTATGGATGAAAACGATTGGGCTGGCTGGAAGTTATTAACCGAGAAAATTGGGGATAGAGTCCAATTAGTGGGTGATGATTTATTTGTAACTAATGTTAAGCGTTTACAAACAGGTATTGATACAGATACTGCAAACTCAATCTTAGTAAAAGTTAACCAAATTGGTTCTTTAACGGAAACCATTAATGCGGTTAGTTTAGCTCAAAACAGCGGCTATACCTCAGTAATGAGTCATAGAAGTGGTGAAACTGAAGATACTACAATCGCAGATTTAGCTGTTGCTTTAAACTGTGGTCAAATTAAAACAGGTTCTGCTTCACGTTCAGATAGGATTGCAAAATACAACCAATTATTACGTATAGAAGAAGAATTAGGTGAATCTGCACGTTTTATTGGCAAGAACTTTAAATACGCAAAAAAATAAACCCCTCCCAAAGGGATGCCTTTGGCATAAATCCGCTGAAGGGGACTTGAGATGTTAACAAGTTGAAAAACTTATTTGTGAAACATCCGGAGATTTTAAATCTTCGGATGTTTTTATTTTAATACTATCTTTGCAAAGATATGAGTAATCTCTCATCCCGATAGCTATCGGGACTCAAATCTCAAATTATGAAAAAACTGTTAGAACTTTTACGCAATAAATATTTCTTAGCCATTGTGGCTTTTGCAGTATGGATGCTGTTTTTTGACAAGAACGATATGCTTTCTCAGTATGAATATCGCACCGCAGTAAACAAGCTACAACAAGAGAAAGATTTCTATACTAAAGAAACTGCCGACGTAAAGAAAGATTTAGCAGAGTTAGATAGCAACCTAAATACTGCTGAAAAGTTTGCTCGTGAAAAATACTTTATGAAAAAGGACAATGAAGATGTTTTTGTTATTGTAAAGAGCGACACCGTAAAAAATTAAACCTTTTCGCTTATTTATTCTTAAAATTTTGTTCCAAAGCACTATATTCGCTTAAAAGGGACACTAATTGACATAACATATATGAAAAAAGTAATTTTACTTTTCTTGTTTTCTCTAAACATCTGTTATTCCTTTTCGCAAGAGCTTCCCCACCTAAAAAACATCAAATTAAATAAAAAATCACATTTTAAGGGAACTGAAACTTTGGTTTTTAAGGTAACTGATTATTTATTTCAGACACCTATCGATAAAAAAAACAAATCAAGAACAGAAGCAGGACAGTTTTTGCTGAAGTGGATGAATGGAACGCCCTATTACACCTTCTATTTAGAAGAAAAAGAAACCAACTTCTTTAATACAGATTCTGATTTAATGTTAATGTACATGGCTGGATTAACAAAGTTCACACTTGATAACCCAAGCATCAAAGACCAAAAAACATTGATTTTAGGAACAATGGGAATTGTACTTCCTTATTTAAATAAGCAAGAAAATAAAACAAACTGGTCTAAAGAACTTTGGCAATTGAATGATGCTAACCAAAAAGGTAAGCTGCAAGAATATCTATATCAGGATTTTAAGATTAATTGATTTACAAGCTTATAGTTTTACCAAAGTGACCTCTTGGAATACATACCATTCCATCTTTCATTTTCCCTCTTACATCTTCCATTTTATCCATACCCAAACTTCGGCAATGCCAATTTGTAGCGTACCACTATAATTCGTAAGGTAAAAATGAAAGCAATAACAATAACCTTGGCAACATCAGCTTTTAGGTTAAAATAAAGCAGGACGAAGTATAATATCCCTCCCAAAATACAAGCAGTTGCATAAATCTCTTTCCTGAAAATAAGGGGAATGGTATTTAAAAGTGTATCGCGAATTACCCCTCCGAAACATCCGGTAATAGTTCCTAGCGCTACGCAAATGCCTGGGTCTAACCCAAATACTATGCCTTTTTGTACACCTACTAAAGTAAATAAGCCAAGTCCGAGTGAATCAAAGAGAAACAAAGTGATTTTAAATTTTTTAATCTGACTTTTAAAGAAAATGGTGAGTAGTGATGTTACCAAAATCAGCAAACAATAGTTTACATCACGCATCCAAGCTACAGGAGTATCTCCAAGTAATAGATCTCTTACGGTTCCTCCACCAATAGAAGTTACAAAAGCAATGATGAGTACCCCAAAAGGATCTAATCGCTTCTGCATGGCAGCAAAAGTACCTGAGATGGCAAAGGAAATTGTCCCTAATATCTCAATTGCGTATGTAGTGGTTATTTCCATTATGCCTCACCATTACGTTTTCTCATGAACCATTCGGCAGTTAAAAGTATGATGATTAAAGCGAATAACCATTTCAAGCTGATCAATTCTTCATATTTCCTGTCTTCGTAGCTAATGGTTTTTACCTGCCCGCTTTTCTCCAATAAATCAGCTATGCTTAACAAATTGGCTGGCATAACCATTTTACCTCCACTTTGTTGCGCCATTGTGTATAATAACTGGTGATTAGCTGTGGTCTGCTGGTATTCTGCAATTAATGCATTTACGTAGAAAGCTCCTGATGCAGTGTATTTCTTATCTCCTAAACTTGTACTTGCTATGTAAGTATAATTCCCTTGTGGCAATGTTCCTGCGTCTAACCTGTAAGCGGCACCAAATTTCGAAAAGGTATAATTAAATACTTTACCATCACCATTTTTAATCTGAACATTTACATCTGGCGTATTTACAGCTTCATAAGCATCATTGTACAAAGTGGCATTCAGCACTACATTTTCATTTTCCTCGTAAGTATTTTTGCTACTGTAAACCTTAAACTTCCTTTTATCATCCTTAACAGATAGATATTGTACGGTTTTAGCAATCAATTCATTAACCAGCGGGAAACTTTGTTCATTCTTGGCTTCTTCTAATTTCCATTTCCAAATCCCCTCTCCTATTAAAAACCCAAGTTTTTTACCATTGTCATCTATAAAAAACAACAATGGTGTCTGCGTGTTAATCTTTCCTATTCTCTGATTTAAAGCAGCCGTATAATTTCCGTTGATACCCAAATTAGCAAAGGGCATTTGTAAGGGATCGTAATCATTCAATTGTTTTAATGCTGCAGCATCTAAATTAAAGCTTGTGAAATTTGGGTCAGGATATGGAAAAACTTCTTGTATAGAACCGTTTGCCCTACTAAAGCTTAACGATTTTTGCACTTGATTAAATGCACCTACATTACTTTGAGCGCCTAAAATATACCAAAGGGAAGTTTTAGCTTCTTGTAGCCTACCAATCAAGCTAGCTGCAACATTTGTATTGCCCGGTAATTGGTAAAGAATGGCTAAACTATACTTATTTGGCTCGGTGGTATTTAGTTCATCTGCCAATGCAACCGTAACTTCATAATGTTTATTAAGTTCTATGGCTTGTTTTAAAGTAGCTATATCTGGATGCGGAGCTGCAGCAGCTAATAACACCTTTTGCCTTGCATCTATCACCTCAACAAAAATGGTCTGACTGTTATTCTTCGTAGTAATTTCATTCTTTACCGAAGAAACATTAACTGTGTACTTCTGCACACCAATTTTATTGGCATTCAATTTTATCTGAACATCTTGCACAAAACTATTGGCGTTAATGGCAACATTTTGCTGCTTAACCTTAACCCCATTTTCAGCGACTGATAATTGTGTAGTTTCTCCCTTACTTTCAAAAGCTTGGACCTGAATATCTAATGTAAATTCATTATCTAAATAAACTAAGTTGTTGTAGTTTACATTGGCAATTAACACATCTCGTTTTGCAATGGTATCGCCCATGGCAATGGTATAAACAGGCGCTTTTATTTTATTGAGTTCGTATAAAGGATTACCACCACGATTAAAAATACCATCGCTAGCAATAATTACTGCACCAACATTTCTATTTAATAGCTCATCATTTAGCTGATTAATTAATCCTGATGCATTACTTAACTTTCCCTTTCCGGTAAAATCCAATCCCGCTTTAACACTATCGCTGAAACTGAAAGTTTTTACTTCATATTTACTAGAAAGTTGATCTTTTAATTGCTGTAAATCTTTCTGGTACTTCGCCTTATTAAAACCAGCTGGTTCAACTTCAGCAACTGAAATAGAGTTATCGTGTGCTAAAACAATGATTGGTTTTTCTGGAGTATAAGTAATTCGCTTAACCAAAGGTGCAAACAGTAACCAAGTAATCGTGGTAACCACCAAAATTCTCAGGGCAGCTAATGCATATTTTAAATTCTGATTTAAGCTCTTGTTTGTACCATATAAAACCCAAGCATACAAACCACCTAGCAGCAGGCAGGCTAAAAAAGTAAAAATGGAAGTCGCTGTAAAAAAATTACCCATAAGCTTAAACGTAAAGATGCTAATTTTCTAAAAAAATCATCGTAATTTGTTTGTGGATTATTGAATTAAAAATTACTTATTTCAAGGTATTTTAAGGAAATGGAGATTTAAGTAAATTGTCAGTCGAAATTCATCTACAAATCCAACAACAACATGGTTAAGCTCTTTAAAATAATATTGCTTTTAATAATGACTACTCCCGCATTGGCTCAAAATAATTTTAAAATCGCACAGTTAAAGTTCGAAAGAGTTAGAAATGCCTATGCTGAAAAATGGTCACCTCTACAAAAGAATTTGCAAAGTGCCGGATTTAATGGGCCATTTGAACTATATATTGCTGCTTACAAAACTGAAGGAAAACTAGAAATCTGGTTAAAAACAGCTAATCAATCTCAATACAAATTATTTAAAACATACGATTTCTGTGCACATTCTGGCACAATTGGGCCCAAAGTAATTGAAGGCGATGGACAAACACCTGAGGGGTTTTATAAAATCAATGTATTTAATCCGATTAGTAATTTTCACTTATCGCTGGGAGTAGATTATCCAAACAAAGTTGATGTGGCGAGAACTGGAAAAGGAAATAAAACCGGTGGAGATATTTACATTCACGGGAATTGTGTTACGATAGGCTGTATTCCCCTAACCGACGAGAAGATAAAAGAAGTTTATGTATTAGCCGTAGAGGCTAGAAATGCTGGACAAGGAGATATTCCGGTTAGCATTTATCCTTTTAAAATGACTGATGCTAATCTAAAAAATTATAGCGCTCAATACCCACAGCAACTGAGCTTTTGGCAAACCTTACAAAAAGGTTATGTTGCCTTTGAGAAGGATAAACAAATAGCAAAAGTTACACAGGTTAAGGGGAGTTATGTTGTGAAGTAGTTTTGATTGTTGGAAAGTTGAAATGTTGTAAAGTTCTAAGCCAACAACCTTAGTCTCATCGGCCGGTGTCTCCACCTGACAAAACACCAGCTAAATTTCAATCGTTGAGGCGCCAACCGATAGTTAAAACAAAAGGCGGAAAGTTACACCCTCCGCCTTTTACCTTTATACCTTCTAACTCTATTACAGCATTCCGCCGCAAACAGAAATAGTTTGTCCGGTTACATAAGCACTCATATCTGAAGCTAGGAACACACAAACATTGGCGATATCTTCAGTTTCACCCGCACGTTTAAGTGGAATACCTGCTTCCCAACCTGCAACAACTGCTGGGTCTAAAACATCAGTCATTTCTGTACGGATAAAACCTGGCGCAACCACATTTGCACGAATGTTACGAGAACCCAATTCTTTAGCTACCGATTTGGTAAAACCAATAATACCTGCTTTTGAAGCGGCATAATTTGCCTGACCAGCATTACCAGTTACACCAACAATAGAACTCATGTTAATGAATACTCCCTTACGAGCTTTCATCATGATCTTAGTTACTGCTCTAGTTACATTGAAGATAGATTTTAAGTTAACGTTCATCACATCATCCCAATTTTCTTCTGTCATGCGCATTAACAAACCATCTTTCGTAATACCAGCATTGTTAACTACGATATCAATCGAACCAAAGTCTGTCATGATATCAGCAATCAATTTTTCTGCTTCATCAAATTTAGAAGCATCTGAACGGTAACCTTTTACTTGAGTTCCAAAACTTTGTAATTCTTGTTCTAAAGCTTGTCCTTTTTCAACAGACGATAGATAAGTAAATGCCACGTTAGCACCTTGTTCTGCAAATTTTTCGGCTATTTTGCGACCTATTCCTTTTGATGCACCAGTAATTAGTGCTGTTTTTCCTTCTAGTAATTTCATAACCCCTAAATCCCCTGAAGGGGACTTTTATATAATGTAAAAATTTAAACTTCTGTAAAGTTAATATTAATTGGCAAATTCTTAAGCAGGATTTATTCCCCCTTTAGGGGGTTAGGGGGTCAGGTTCTTGTTGGCTTAAACAATGAAAACTACCTAATCCCCAAATAATATCTACAGAATTAATACCAATAACTGGTCTATCAGGGAAACATCCTTGAATAATATCTAAAGCTTTTTGGTCGTTTACATCACCAAAAATTGGAACAATAACTGCTGCATTTGCAATATAGAAATTGGCATAAGATGCTGGCAAACGGGTATCCTCGTAAATTACTGGCGATGGCATTGGCAATTTAACAATGTTTAATGGTCTTCCATCCGGTAACCTCATTTCCTTTAAAGCCTCGTAGTTCTCTTGCAATAAAATATGATTTTCATCAAAGGGATTACTTTCTAGAACAGTAAGTACAGTATCCTCATTCACAAAACGTGTGATGTCGTCAATGTGTCCATCGGTATCATCTCCAACAATTCCATCTCCTACCCACAAAACTTGCTCTGCACCATAAAACTCTTTTAAGTAAGTTTCAATTTGCTCTTTATTTAAATGCGGATTTCTGTTTTCATTTAACAAACAAGCTGTACTCGTTAAAATTGTACCAGCACCATTAAACTCAACCGAACCGCCTTCCATTACAATGTCTGGAGTAAACAATGGCAGGTTAAAGTGTTTGGCAATTTTAGTGGGTATCACATCGTCTAAATCAAATGGCGGATATTTTCCCCCCCAAGCATTGTAACCCCAGTCTACAACCGCCTTTTCATTTCCTTTAACAACAAACGCTGGTCCATGGTCGCGGCACCAAGCATCATTACTCTCATTAAAGTAAAACTCTATTTGAGTTAAATCAGCTTCAACTTTCTGCAATTCTGAAATAGCAAAAACTTTCATTTCTTCGTTCCTTACATTAATGCGGACTTTCTCTCCTGTTGCTACAATTTTGATGAACTGGCAATAAGGTTCATAAATCGTCTCGATCTTCCCAGGCCAAGATTCTTCTTTATGCGGCCAACTTAACCAAGTTGCTTCGTGTTTAGCCCATTCTGCAGGGAACTTGTATCCCTGTTTAAGAGGCGAGTTATCAAACTCTGGTTGCTCTGAAGTGTTTATTACTTTGATTGACATTATAATATCTTATATATAGATCCTTCGACAAGCTACCGATATAAAATCGGCACAAGTCAGGATGACAATATTTTAGGTTATGCTTTTGAGAAACTTCTTTCGGACTTTCGGACTAAAAACTTTCCGACTTTACTGACTTTCGGACTCTCTCTTAATCCCCATCAATATACCTCTTTGTAATTGGCTGATAAGAATCAATTCTTCTATCTCTTAAAAACGGCCAATGTTTACGGATATAATCACTTTGTTTAAGGTCAATATCCACTACTTGAGTTTCTTCTTTGTCATGCGATGCCAAGTATAACAATTTGCCTTGTGCATTTGTAGCAAAACTACCACCCCAGAATTTCATACGACCTTCTTGCTCAAAACCTACACGATTTACACTAATTACAGGTAAGCCATTGGCAACAGAATGCGAGCGTTGTATGGTTTGCCAAGCATTGTATTGGTCTTGATTAGTTTCTTCGTCTTGTGTTGTATCCCAACCAATTGCTGTTGGATAGAACATGATATCAGCACCCATCAAAGCAGTAATACGAGAAGCTTCTGGATACCACTGATCCCAACATATTAAAATGCCGATTTTAGCAAATTTAGTTTCGAAAACCTTATAACCTAAATCGCCAGGTGTAAAGTAGAATTTTTCATAATAAGCAGGGTCGTCAGGAATATGCATTTTGCGATATTTACCTAAATAAGAACCATCAGCATCTAAAACAGCAGTGGTATTGTGGTACAAACCTTCTGCACGTTTTTCAAACAACGAAGCAATGATAACCACACCCAATTCTTTAGCCACAACTTGTAAAGCATCTGTAGACGGACCAGGGATTTTCTCTGCCAAATCGAAGTTATCATAATCTTCTACGTCGCAAAAATATAGTGAGGTAAACAACTCTTGCAAGCAAACAATTTGTGCACCTTTTGCCGCTGCTTCCCTAACTTTTACAATCGCTTTGTCTAAATTTTCTTGTTTATCCTTAGTGCAAGTCATTTGCACCAAGCCAACTTTTACTTTGCTCATCCGTATAAAAATTTGAGTTGCAAAGTTAGGGAAAAAGGTTGAGGGTAGAAAGGATGAAAAAGCAAGGAACAAAGATTAAAGACCTGAAAAGACGGAATGTTAAGCTTTGTAAAATGATTTGAAAAGCACATGCTGTTCTAAGATTAAAGTTAGTCTGGCTATTCGTTGCAATCTTTTTGCCCTTCGACTCTCGAAGAAGTCGGAACAGGTACGCTCAGGGTGACAAAAAGTATTTCCACTACTATCCAGTTTAATTTACTCAGGTCTTTGCTACTATGAGAGGTTGCAATTTGCCGTAGCTGCTCATTAACCTAATAAAAAGCCCACCAAAACAATTGGCGGGCTCACCTTTAAATTATTCTACTATTCATTTCATGGATTTATATCATCCTTTTTTGTTTTTGGCTTTTCAATAATTTCAACCGCCTTAACGACTTCTTTTCTTTTTTCAGGATCCATTAACTCCATTAATTTCAAGCCTAAAAGCCCGTCCATAGCCGAACCACCATTGTTACCATTGCCTCCGATTAACACATCTGGGATTAATTTCACATTACCTTTAGATAACTCTTCGGTAATTTTATAACGGGTAAAGTTCTCGCCACCCAATGCTTTAACAGCCAACTCATAAGCTTCGGCAGTAGATTTACCCACAGCTAAAATTTTACCAGCCTCAGCAGAACCTGTCAAGGAAATTTGCTCAGCTTGAGCAGAGGCTCTCAATTTAATCGCTTCAGAATCTGCCTGTGCCCTTGCTTTAGTCGCCTCAGCTTCTGCGTGAGCTCTCATTTTTGTAGCTTCGGCTTCTGCACCAACCGCTAATTTCACGCCTGCTGCATCACCTTCAGATTTTTTAACGGTAGCACTTGCAGTACGTTCGGCAATCTCCACACTCTGTTGAGCCTTAACAATATCTTTCTGCATATCTGCAATCGCAGTTTCTTTTTCCATACCCTGACGCTGTTCTTGCGCCATTTTTTGGGTTTGGTAAGTCTTTTGCTCTTCTTCTGCTAGCTTACGGTCAGTTAATGTTTTCATTAATGATTCTGGCGGAACAATATCACCTATCAAAGTATCAACCGCATTTACGTTATACTCATCAAGCACTTTTCTAATGTGCTCTTTTGCAGACTCTTGTCGCTCTTTACGTGTGCTTAAAAAAGCAATTACATCACTATCTTGTGCCGAGTTACGGAAATAATTACCAATGGTTGGCTCCAAAACTTGAGAAACCAAGTTAACCATATTACCAAAACGGGCAATTACTTTAGGTGCTTCTGTAGTTGGAACGTGGATAATTTGAGCAACATCCAAATTGAAAGGGAAACCATCTTTAGAACGAACAGTTATGGTAGACAAATTCTTATCTAAGTTATGGGCCTCGCTCCTAGCAGATGCCCAGTTTAAAACCAAGTTTGTTGTTGGTACCAACTCTACTTTCATGATGTATTTGTTAATTGGGTATTTACCCGGACCAAGTGGTTCTAGCCAAACTCCTTTTGAACCTTTTCCAACAATGTTACCATGTTTAAAGTCTGCACCAGTTAGGTCATTACCATCCTGACCAATAAATGAAATAACTACCCCAACATAACCAATCGCAATTTCTGTCATTGGTATTTCTTCCATTTGAATTGCCCAGGGATTTAAGTTATACGAACCAGCCAAAATAACCTGCGGCTGCAAACCTCTATTACCCCCAGTTTTGATAAAGGCATCAAAATCTTGGAAATTATTATGTCCGTCTACCAACTTACCTGCTATTTGATTGGCTTCGATAGGTAAACCGTCTAAAGTAGTAACAATACCAACCATACTTTCCTGGATACGAATCATATTGGTTAAAGAAACCTGAAACAACATGGTATTGATACGGTATGAACCAGAAGTAATATATGCTGTTTGACGACCACGCTGCCCGCCGTTTTCTAAAAATTTAACAGCATCTTGGTAATTATCAGAATCTACCCGCTGACCTAAAATATTTCCTGTTGGTATCTCAGCCCCATCCTTTGCCATAATTAAACCAATTTGCCCTTCAGGAATAATGGTAAATTGTTCCATTGTAACGCTATATTGCCAAAACCACATCCCGAAGTATAAACCTGGCGCTAGTGTTTTACCTTGAAAACCAGCTTCGCCTTTAACAGCAATAATTCGTCCGTCTGGCAATTCTTTATCCGAACCAAACAATACAAACTTCTTTGTGATTAAGCCAATTCTATCTTCTGGAACAATCACCATCCCGAATAAGAAACGTAAAATATATTTGTATAAAACTATGCACATCAGTGCCACTAAAACCCACCAGTAATTTAAAATGAGCGATTCCATATTATATTTATTTTTATGTTTTTATACCAGATAATTCATTTATCAAGCATCATATAGAAACCAAATTAAATGCTTTGTTACACTATTTCACAACTATTTAGAATATATATTTCCATTGAGTTTAAGCCCTCAAAGCTGATCTAAGGAATACTTTTACAAAACCGCCACCTGTACTTGACATTTCTTTAAATGGCTTGTCTAAGTGTCAAAAAACCATAAAATTTGACATTTTAGAATTTGAGTTGCAAGTGCGGTAGATTAAAGTTCAAAATTGTTAATAACCTTTATTGGGAAAGGATTAGAAAGCTCAAAGGGAGTGTTTGGCACAAATACTGAAGTTAGATTAATGTTAGTCTGGCTATACGCTGTATTCCAGATGAAAAATCTGGAAATGTCACTTCAATGCAGTTTTTTTTACGCAGGTTTGTACCGCTATGATTTAAACTTACGAAGTCTTTATCAATGTCAAAATAAGCTTCGTAATTTTTTCTCTATATTTTTCATTATTTTTAAAGAAATATAATAACACGCTTTAATGAAAATTAAAATTCTTATTTACGCAGTTGTTACTGTGTCGGGGCTTACCACACTTAGTTTCATCAAAAAACAACGACTTATTTCAGAGGGCAATCCGGCTAAATTTGTCAGAGAAGTTCTTACTGGTAAACATCTTTTTGTGGTTTCGTTACAGCCAAATAAAAATAAAAAAAGTGCTAGTTTATTAGCCGAAAGCAGGAACAGTTTTATGGTTGTAAGTTATGAGAATGATTCGTCGAAAGTTATTATAGATTGGACAATGTGTCCGGACGGAAAGTGTCCAGAACCAAAGCTATACTATCCTGAGAAGCCAGATTACGACCAGCTAGATTCTCTAATTAATACCCAATTAAAACTTAAGGAAGCCGATAAAAAGGCTAACTAAACCAAACTATCTCTATATTCTTGCTGTAACTCAAATAAACATTTGGCGCACAAACAACCATCATACAATTCTGAGATATGCTGAACTTCGTTAATGCTTAGCTGAACAACGCTACATTGGCATTTGGTATAAGAATTTGCCTTACATTCAATAGCAGTTGCGCAGCGTTCGCAGGGAATGATTTCGTGTTTGCTATGGGAAGAAGAAGAGTTCATTGGTTCAATTGTTTCCCGATAAATCGGGATTTCGCTTCGCTCAACATTTGTGCATTAGCAGTTCACAAAAATAAGAACAAAAAATAAGGTTCTGAACTTTATGCCCAGAACCTTACATTAATATTGCGTTTCCAAAAGTCCCCTTTAGGGGATTTAGGGGTTATCCAGAGCAGCTAATGCAACCGTCTTCCATTGAACAAGTTGGCCCGTCCACAATTTCTTCTGCAACTTGGTCTTGCGTCATTTCTGCCGGAATTATAGCTTCTATTGCTTTACCACCTTGGTTTTCTACTGTAAATTTAACAGCTTGAGAAGCAGCTTGTGTACGTAAATAATACATGCCAGTTTTCAATCCTTTTTTCCAAGCGTAGAAGTGCATTGAAGTTAGCTTTGAAGTATTTGGCGCATTGATAAACAAGTTTAGCGATTGCGACTGACAGATATAAGCACCTCTATCGGCAGCCATATCTATGATGTTACGCATTTTAATCTCCCAAACTGTTTTGTACAATTCTTTAATGTAATCTGGAATTTCTGCTATGTCTTGGATTGAACCGTTAGCTAAGATAATTCTATCTTTCATTTGTGGGTTCCACAAGCCTAAAGAAACTAAGTCTTTTAACAAGTGTTTGTTAACTACCACAAACTCACCACTTAATACTCTACGCGTGTAAATATTTGAAGTATATGGCTCAAAACATTCGTTGTTACCTAAAATCTGAGAAGTTGATGCAGTTGGCATTGGTGCAACTAATAATGAGTTGTACACACCGGTTTTAACTACACGTTTGCGTAAAGCTTCCCAATCCCAACGATTGCTAGATGGTTTCACATTCCAAAGGTCGAATTGGAATTTACCTTTAGATAGCGGAGAACCTTTAAAGCTTTCGTAAGCACCATTTTTAGCAGCTAAATCAGCCGATGCTGTCATACCAGCAAAATAAATGGTTTCGAAAATCTCTTTGTTCAATTCTTTAGCAGCATCACTCTCAAAAGGTAAACGCATTAAGATAAATGCATCTGCCAAACCTTGTACACCTAAACCAACTGGACGGTGACGGAAGTTAGAGTTTTGCGCTTCTATTACTGGGTAGTAGTTATAATCGATGATTTTATTCAAGTTTAAAGTAGCTTGATAAGTTACATCATATAATTTTTGGTGATCAAACTCACCGTTGATTACAAATCTTGGTAAAGCCAATGAAGCTAAGTTACAAACCGCGACTTCGTCTTTAGAAGTGTACTCGATAATTTCTGTACACAAGTTAGAACTTTTAATAGTTCCTAAGTTCTGCTGATTAGATTTGCTGTTTGCAGCATCTTTATACAACAAATAAGGAGTACCCGTTTCTATTTGTGCATCTAAAATAGCGAACCAAAGTTCTTGAGCTTTGATTGTTTTACGAGCTCTACCTTCTTTTTCGTAACGGGTATATAGTTCGTTAAACTCTTCACTATGGCAATCTGCTAAGCCTGGTGCTTCATCTGGAGAGAATAAGCTCCAATCGCCATTATCTTCTACACGTTGCATGAACAAGTCGCAAATCCAAAGTGCATAGAATAAATCACGAGCACGCATTTCTTCTTTACCATGGTTTTTACGCAAATCTAGGAATGCGAAAATATCTGCATGCCAAGGCTCTAAATAAATAGCAAAAGCACCTTTACGTTTACCTCCACCTTGATCTACATAACGAGCTGTATCGTTAAACACCTTTAGCATTGGTACGATACCATTACTAGTTCCGTTTGTACCACCAATGTAAGCACCAGTAGCACGAATGTTGTGAATACTTAAACCAATACCACCAGCACTTTGAGAGATTTTGGCAGTTTGTTTTAAAGTATCATAAATCCCTTCAATGCTATCATCTTGCATGGTTAACAAGAAACATGATGACATTTGAGGTTTAGGCGTTGCAGCGTTAAATAAGGTTGGTGTAGCATGTGTAAACCAACGCTCGCTCATTAAGTTATAAGTTTTGATGGCGCTATCGATATCTCCTTTATGGATACCAACAGATACACGCATAAATAAATGTTGTGGACGTTCTACAATTTGCCCATTAACTTTTAATAAGTAAGATTTTTCTAAAGTTTTGAAACCGAAATAATCAAAACCAAAATCTCTATCATAAATGATGGTACTGTCTAAGATATCAGCATTTTCCTTAATCACTTCCCAAACATCATCTGCAATTAATGAAGATGGTTTGTCTGTTTTAGGATCGATATAGGTATACAACATTTCCATCGTTTTTGAGAACGACTTTAATGTGTTTTTATGCAAGTTAGAAACCGCTATACGCGATGCCAACAAGGCATAATCTGGGTGTTTTGTAGTTAGGGAAGCTGCTGTTTCTGCTGCAAGATTATCAAGTTCTGAAGTAGTAACACCGTCATATAAACCCTCAATCACTTTTCTAGCAACATCAATCGGATCAACTAATTCAGCATTAAAACCATAACACAACTTCTCAATACGAGCTGTTATCTTATCAAACTTTACCGCTTCCTGGCGGCCATCTCTTTTCAGTACAAACATATTTTCATCAAATTTTAGATTTGAGATGTGAGATTTGAAACAAATCGAACATGTTAAATCTTATAAATAGTATTTTATTATTTTGGTAAAACAGCTCCCTAACCTTCTGTTTTAACTTTATAGTATTCTTGCTTTAGTCTTTTGCCTTAAGCTTTCGGCCTAAAAATCATCATCTAATGAGAAAGCCGCAGCTTTATCTTCAGTTGAGGTTAGCACACCACTTTTTTGGTAATCGCCCACACGTTTCTCAAAGAAATTGGTTTTTCCTTGTAGGGAAATCATCTCCATAAAATCGAATGGATTTGTGGCGTTGTATATTTTGGTATAACCTAATTCTTGAACCCATCTATCTGCAACAAATTCAATGTACTGTTGCATTAACTTAGCGTTCATACCAATTAAGTTAACTGGTAGTGCATCGGTTACAAATTCTTTTTCTATTTCTACAGCATCTTTGATGATACCGTGAACTTGTTCTTGAGACAATTTATTCTCCAACATGCTGTAAAGCAAACAAGCAAATTCGCAGTGCATACCTTCATCTCTAGAAATTAACTCATTACTGAAAGTTAAACCTGGCATTAAACCACGTTTCTTTAACCAGAAGATAGAGCAGAAACTACCGCTAAAGAAAATTCCTTCTACTGCTGCAAAAGCGACTAAACGTTCTGCAAAGTTTCCATTATCAATCCAACGTAACGCCCATTCTGCTTTTCTTTTTACTGCCGGAACAGTATCAATAGCATGGAACAAACGATCTTTCTCATCTGGATCTTTGATGTAAGTATCAATTAACAAAGCGTAGGTTTCAGCATGGATGTTTTCCATCATGATCTGGAAACCATAAAAACAACGAGCTTCTGGCAATTGAACCTCACTCATGAAGTTTACAGCCAAGTTTTCATTCACAATACCATCACTTGCAGAGAAGAAAGCTAAAATGTGAGAGATGAAATGTCTCTCGCCACTGTTTAAGTTATCCCAATGTTTCTGGTCATCAGACAAATCAATTTCTTCTGCCGTCCAAAAACTTGCTTCACTTTTCTTATACATCTCCCAAATCTCAGGATACTTAATCGGTAAAAGAACGAAGCGGTCTTTGTTTTCCTTTAGTAATAACTCTTCTTGCATAGGTATGATTTTTAACTTTTAGAATGCTTCCCTTAAACTTTGTTCTTCAAAATATAGCCGCCAACAAAAAATATTTAGTTTTTAGGATTTTTGAAAAACGTTGAATTAACACGCTTTTTAATCAACTAAATATTAAGTACTTAAATAATATTTTGAGTGGTTTGTTTTAAAGAACTTTGTTTAACAAATATAGAAGTTGAACGATTTTTTGCGTTCTAAAGTTGTTAACATGTTGTGGGTATATGACGATTTTTTCATCAGAAATCTGTCATAAACAACTTAGAAAAAAGCTAATTATTTCTTTTTAAGCACTTAGCAAAAAAAATTGAGTGTTAATAATTTTAAAAAATGAGTTGTAACAGCCAATATTTCAGAATTATTTTGTTCGGGGATAACTGATCTCTACCCTCGCATAACCTAGCCTGTAAATACCTAAGGCTTTGGCTGCTGACTGTGATAAGTCTAAAGAAAACTTCTTACTAAATGGTCCACGATCATTAACCCTAACTGTTACAGTTTTACCAGAGACAATGTTCCTAACAGTAATCATTGTACCAAATGGAAGTGTGCGATGTGCTGCTGTAAATTTTGCTCCGCGATATCTTTCCCCACTTGTGGTTTTCCTTCCTTCGAACTTTTTTGCGTAGTAAGTTGTAAATATAATTTGAGAGGTACTGTCTGGTGCTTTTGTAAGTATGGCTTGCTGAGCACTAACTGAAAACGAGGCAAAAATTAAGAATAGAAAAAACTTCATAAGTAATATTAATATTTGGTTTAGCTATTGCAATAACGACGCCAAATATACAAAATGATTTTTTATCGGGATTTTAAGCAATTGTTACCTATAAATTCTTCGCTCTATTATCAATTTGGAATCGGCGCACATCAGAAACACAAACACAAAAAAATGCCCTAGTTTTCACTAAGGCATTTCCCAATCAATTCAATTGATTTTATTTTTTATCTGGCACAAACACCATTGAAATAGAGTTTACACAATGACGAGTGTTCTTGGCTGTTAAGCCTTCGCCAATAAATACGTGACCAAGGTGTGCATCGCATTTAGCACAAACGATCTCAGTACGTTGCCCATCAGCATCCGTATGTCTTTTTACGGCACCTTTAATTTCATCATCAAAAGCTGGCCAACCGCAGTGTGCATCAAACTTCGAATCTGATTTATACAATGGCGCATTACAGCGTTTACAGATGTAAGTTCCCTTTTCAAAGAACTTATCATATTTACCAGTACCAGCCCATTCAGTACCTTTACGAACAATTACGTCTTCTTCTTCTTTTGTTAATTTATTGTATTCCATTTTACTAGTTTTAGAGGGAGGTGTTTTTTCTTGTTTTTGTGCGCAAGCAATTACACTTGTTGAAACTAACAGGCATAAAGCTATTAATGTTTTATTAATCATGGTTTTCATGTGTGTTAAATTTATAAGTAGATATACGCTTTTTAACAACGCTTAGATTTACTTCTAACCTATACAAATATAATTAATAATTGGTTTTTGATTTTCATTTGAGCGTCAAGGTTTGAAGATAGTCTTTAGTCTAAAGTCTGCAGTCTTGAGTCTGGTTAACCGCGACGAAAAGAAGGTTCGCAAAGAAAAGCAAGTTGATGATTGAGAGACGATAGTTAATAGGGAAAGCGACTAAATTAACCCCGCAGATGAAAATGATTTACGCAGAACAAAAATAAATCTGCGCAATCTGTGTAATCAGCGGGAAAAACCTAATAAAATAGCTTTGTGTTCTTTGTGCCTTTGTGGTAAAACATCTACAAAACAAAAAAGCGCTCCACAAAATGTGAAACGCTTCTTAAATTATATTTGGTTAGAAATCTATTTCTTCAACAAGTTAGCCATTGCAGCACCAATTTCTGCAGGACTTTCAACCACAGTAATTCCGCACTCAGCCATGATTTTCATCTTTGCAGCAGCAGTATCATCAGCACCGCCAACAATTGCTCCAGCGTGACCCATTCTACGTCCCGGAGGCGCAGTTTGACCAGCGATGAAACCAACAACAGGCTTAGTACCATTTGCTGCAATCCACAATGCAGCTTCAGCTTCCATTCCCCCACCAATTTCACCAATCATGATGATACCTTCGGTTTCCGGATCGTTCATTAATAATTCAACCGCTTCTTTAGTAGTTGTTCCGATAATTGGATCACCACCAATACCGATAGCAGTTGTAATACCTAAGCCAGCTTTTACAACTTGATCTACCGCTTCGTAAGTTAAAGTTCCTGATTTAGAAACCACACCAACTGTACCTTTTTTGAAGATAAAACCTGGCATGATACCAATTTTAGCCTCATCAGCAGTAATTACACCCGGACAATTCGGACCGATTAAACGGCAATCTCTTCCTTTGATATAAGATTTTACAGCGATCATATCCTTTGTTGGGATACCTTCTGTAATACAAACAATTACTTTAATGCCACCTTCTGCAGCTTCCATGATTGCATCTGCAGCAAATGCAGGTGGAACAAATATAATAGACACATTAGCGCCAGCCTTATCAACTGCATCTTTTACCGTGTTAAACACAGGTTTATCTAAGTGCGTTTGACCGCCTTTACCAGGAGTTACCCCACCAACAACGTTTGTACCGTAAGCTATCATCTGCTCAGCATGGTAAGTACCTTCGTTACCTGTAAAACCCTGAACAATTACTTTAGAATCTTTATTTACTAAAACACTCATTATATCTATTTTTTGTGTTGCAAACTTAAGCTAATTGAAATAGAATGTCAACTGCAAAACACAGATAATTAAATAATTTATGTAAAAAATGGAAAACGGAAGATATGAGATGGAAGATGGGGTTAAAATGAGCGAATGAGATAGTCATCATTCTTGAATAAGAATGCATTAATCACCCTATTAAGGAACCACCTAAGCCACTTTTAAACAAATGAGTTATAACAACTATTAAGCAAAACCTATTTGATTAATGAAAGAATAATAACAGGTTTATATCAGCTTAACTAATAGCTTGCACTTCATTCGTACTTAAGACGCAGTTTGCTCGGATTCAATTGTCACAAGTCCGAACAAGGTCCGAACCAAGTCCGTCTAAAGTCCGTCGTAACTATTAACCTTTTATTACCTTTTTACGATGCTGAAGCGAAAGAGATTAGGAAGAAAACCACATGTCTTTTTGCTAAGAAAACACAGATGGAGTTATTTGTTTAAACATTTAACAATAGTAAACTGGTATAAATTTGAGATTTTGAAAAACAGTGTCAGTAATTCTTAGGGAAATGTAGTCCTGCTTTCAGCTTTAGTCTTTTCGCTTTCAGCTCAAGAGCTATCGCTTCAATCAGGTTTATATAACAAAGGTTGATGCTTTTGGCAAGTAAAAAACAAAATGCCTAAATTTATCGCAACCAAAATTACACCTATGAAAATTTCAAATGGCTTCTATTCTGTTTTATTCTTTGTAGCATTTCTATTTGCTTTTAATCTTTCAGCCAAATCACAAACCATAGATACCAGTAAATTTATTCTTCAAAATGATAAGGATGTTGCCAAGGAAGAACCTGGTACGCACAATGGTGGCGGGAAAACAATTGGGTTTAACTTTTTTGCAAATGCTAAAGGCTTAAAAACTGTTTTCAGGAAAAGGACATTAAAACCTGGTTCGTCAATAGGTTACCACCTGCAAAAGGAAGATGAGATTTATTATGTAATTAGTGGTAATGGCAAAATGAAAATGAATGGCGAGACATTTCCTGTAAAACCTGGCGACGCTATTTTAACCAGACCCGGAAGCTCTCACGGGATAGCGCCCAACCCAGATAATGATTTAGTTATTTTAATAGCTTACGAGAAAAAGTAGTTGGGTTTTGTTTACCACATAGAGACATAGGAAACATAGGGATAGGACATTGGTTGCTGAGCCACCAAACAAGGAAATAATAGTTGCACCAACCTAAGTTAACTAAATGGGTCCCGATATCTATCGGAAGCAGTGTAAATCCTTTTTTGTCATCCTGAGCGAGCTTGCACTGAGCGAAGTCGAAGTGAAGGACAAAAAAGATTGCAACGAACAGCCTGACTAACTTTAATCTGTGAGCTGCTCCTGCTTTTCTAACAAATTAAAAACTCAAAATAGTTATTGGTTGGTGAGGACACCAACCCAAGGAAGACTCAGGACTCTCTTTAAAAATGTTCCTCTTCTGCTTTTTCTATTGCTGCAGGGCTAATTGCTTTTAAGTATTTAGCTTGGTCAAATTCATTTTCGCTTTTGGCAATTACAATTGTTGCTATTCCATTTCCAATCATATTGGTAATTGCCCTTGCCTCGCTCATGAATCTATCTACACCCAACAAAATAGCAATATGTTCTACAGGCATAATTTTTAAGGCCGTTAATGTACTTGCCAAAACAATAAACCCACTTCCGGTAACGCCCGCAGCACCTTTTGAGGTAACCATTAAAACTGCCATGATAGAAATTTGCTGCATCAAGGTTAAGTCGATATTAAAAACTTGAGTTAAAAAGATAACCGCCATTGCTAGATAAATTGCAGTTCCGTCGAGATTAAAAGAATAACCTGTAGGGATAACTAAACCAACCACAGATTTATCACAACCTATATCTTCCATCTTCTTCATCATACTTGGCAGCACCGATTCTGATGATGAGGTGCCCAAGACAATTAAAATCTCTTGACGGATGTATTTTAGATATTGCCACAGACTAAACTTATAATATCGGCAAATGCCGTTTAAAACCACAAAAATAAACAGGAAACAAGTTAAGTAAACAGCCCCCATTAACTTCGCCATTGGCAATAAAGTACCCAAGCCGTATTTACCAACACTAAAAGCCATTCCGCCGAAAGCACCAATTGGCGCCACACGCATCACTACCTTCATGATGTTAAATAACACTTTAGAAATCTTATCAAATGTTGCAATAACAGAATGACCAGCCTCCCCCATTTTGCTTAATCCGTAGCCAAATAAAATGGCAAAAAACAAAATTTGCAGGATTTCACCTTTGGTAAAAGCTTCAAAAATATTCTTCGGGATAATGTGCGCTATAAATTCTAGCCAATTAATTTCTCCGGCTTGTGCGGTATAAGTCGCAATTTTTGAAACATCGCCTGCTGGCACATTTACACCAACGCCAGGTTTTAATAAGTTGGCCACCACTAAGCCGATGACAATGGCTAGTGTGGTTACAATCTCAAAATAAAGTAAAGCCTTGCCACCAACCCTGCCAACTTTTTTCATATCGCCCATATGTGCAATGCCTAATACGATGGTAAAAAATATGATTGGCGCAATGAGCATACTAATCATATTGATAAAACTTTTACTAATCAGCTCTGCATATGATGCAAAACCAGGATGTAAAACCCCTACCAAAATACCAAGTGCAATGGCTACTAAAACCTGAAAAGTTAAATTGGATAAAATATGCTTCATTTAATTGGGATTTGAAATTGAAATATAAATATTTTTTCACACCTCAACGATTTTTTGAGAAATAGCATCATCATTAGATAAGAAAAGTCAAGTTTTATTGTTGAATTGCTTAATTGTTAAATTGTTGCCAATACAAGATCCCCAATAAACAAGTGAAACGATAAACAAACCTATTGTTGGATTATTTTATTGCTGAGTTGTTAAAGTATCAAGCTCAATGAACAAATGGGCTATTGAACCAATGAACTAATTTCTATCTTTACACCTACAAACACCTTTTGAAATGTCTAAATCTAAAATTGCACCTATTCTTTTAGCTTTTACTGCCCTTGCATTTTATGCCTGTAAAAAAGAAGTCCTTACAGACAAACAAGCTGCCTTGCAACAATTAGTAGGTAGATGGCCGTTAAAGTACAAGATTAGAACCATAGAAGATGGTTTTGGCATAAGAAAGGACACAACAGCTTATAATCCTGTAGATACCTTGGTGTTTAGTGCTGATGGAAAATATATCCAAACGAATAAAACCGTTATAAAATCGGGAACATTCACTCTTGATGAAGCTGGAGAAAGCATTACCTTTTCGGGAACACCAGCCTTAACCCAGAAATTTAATTACATAAGGACCAATACCATTGGCTTAGTTGTTTCTGATGAAACGGATGCTACTGGATATGTCAAAGTTAGGACGTTAACAATAGATGAGTTAAGTAAATGATTTAAGGTTTTATTGTTATTACATCGCCTTCGGTAAAGACCCCAAATTCGGCATTGCTAAATTTTATTAATCCTTTTGAGGTAGTTTGTACATTTTTAGGCACTGCAAATCTTATCACCTGACTATCGCCAGCTACAGTTGCCTTATTACCATGTACAATAATTGCAGTGCCTTCATCAATACCAACACATACTAAATCTGGATGTGCAGCCAAGGAAGAAATCAATCTATTATACCTGTTTCGTTTTAAAAAATGTTGATCTATAATGGTGTTTTGTAACAAACCCAAACCTTGGGCAAACTCTACATTTTTATCCCAAAGTTTATTGAAAGTTTCCTTGTAAACGGTATCCAATAATTGTTTTCCGGTAATCATGTATTTACTCATTACCGCAGCACCTGCGCTTGTACCTGCAATGGTTGACCCATTGTTGTATGCTTTGTGAATAGCAGTATAAACTGGTGTGCCTAAAACCGACTTCATGAATCTGTTTTGGTCGCCCCCTAAAATGTAAATTAGCTTTGCTCCTGTTAAAGAATCAATCCATTTTTTATCGTTTACATCATGCTTATTGAAATTGAAGTTTTTGATGGTAAGATTAACCTGCTTTTTTAATTGTAATGAAATGTACTTAAATCCGGTATCTGGAATTTCACTCGCCATAGGCAAAACAATGATATAGTCATTTGCCTTAAAATTTGAAGTGGCTACCATTTGTTTAATCAAGGCATCAGAACGATCGCCACCACCAATGATAAACAAATTACCTTTTGCATTTTGAGCTTGAGCTGCTAATGTTAATGCAAAACTGATTACGACTAAAAATATCCTTTTCATCTATTGATTAATTTTTAGCTATCCCTACAGACGAAAACTGCAAATCGTACAACTTCTTGTAGTAACCATCTAATTTAAGCAAAGCTTGATGTGTGCCTTTTTCTTTAATTTCTCCCTTATCTAAAACGATAATCTGATCGGCTTTTTGAATGGTTGATAAACGGTGAGCAATAACAATTGATGTTCTACCTTGCATTAATTTATCTATCGCCTTTTGGATGAGCATTTCTGTTTCTGTATCAACTGATGAAGTGGCTTCGTCTAAAACCAAAATAGAAGGTTGGTAAACTAAAGCCCGTATAAAGGATATCAGCTGTGCTTGCCCTGCAGAAAGCGTGGCCCCACGTTCCATCACATTGTAATGATAACCACCTGGTAAACGTTCAATAAATTCATGAGCGCCAACTTTTTTGGCGGCATCTACCACTTCATCTAATTGAATAGCTGGATTGTTAAGTGTAATGTTATTGAAAATAGTATCAGAAAACAAAAACACATCCTGCAAAACAGTAGCAATGTTGCTTCTCAAATAACTGAGTTCGTAGTCTTTTATCGCGACGCCATCAACCTTGATGGTTCCCCTTTGTATTTCGTAAAAGCGATTTAAGATATTAATGGTTGATGATTTTCCCGCACCAGTTGCCCCTACCAAAGCTACTGTCTGTCCAGCTTTAACTTCGAACGAAATATCTTTTAATACATAACTTTCATCACTAACTTCTTCATCTTGATTATAGCTAAACCAAACATTTTCAAAACTGATGGCACCTTGTAATTTCTCTGGCGTATAAGTCCCTTTGTCCTCTGTTGTTTCTTGGGTATCTAAAACTTTAAAAACACGTTCCGCTCCTACCATTCCCATTTGCAGGGTATTAAATTTATCTGCAAGCTCTCTAATAGGTCTAAAAAGCATATTGATGAACATGATAAATGTGGTAATTGTTCCGGGTTCCACATCTAATGGTTTGTTTAAAATCATTTTAGAGCCATACCAAATTAATAAACCTAGCGACAACGCAGAGATTAACTCTACAACAGGAAAAAAGATAGAGTAATACCAGTTTGAACGGATATTTGCATCGCGATAGCGTTTGTTGATTTTAACAAACTTTTTATATTCTTGCTCCTCCCTAGCAAAATATTGGATGATAGAAATTCCACTGATGTGTTCTTGCAAATAGGTATTTAGGTTAGAAACCTCTGTCCTTATCTCTTGAAATGCAACTTTAATAGACTTCTGGAAAATTCTTGTGGCGACAATTAAAAAAGGAATAGGCAATAGAACAACTATGGTTAGTTCCCAATCGATCCACAACATACAGGCAATAATCACAACAACCTGTAGTAAATCACCAACCATTGCAATTAAACCCTCAGAAAAAATATCTGCAATGGTTTCTAAATCTGAAACAGTTCTGGTAATTAACTGTCCAATTGGCGTTTGATCGAAGTATTTTAAGCGCAGTTTAGTAATGTGATTAAAAACATTTATCCTTAAATCTTTAATGGCAGATTGACCTAAGGTATTAGTTGCCAAGGTCTGACTATATTGAATCAAAGTTTGCACTAACAGCAGAACAACCATCAGAATGGTCATCTCTACCAAACCTGTAAAGTTGTTTTTAAGAATAAACTCATTTAAGGTATAACCGATTAAAAATGGTCTAACAGGAGTAATTGCCGCTAACAAAATGGTTAAAACAATAGACAACCTAAAAGTAGCACGATATGGTTTTACATAATCGTAAACTCTTCTGAGCAAACCTACATTAAACGCATCTCCTGTTATTTTAGACATTCTTTAGTTTGATTGTTGTATTGCTAAATTGCTTTATTGTTAAATTGTTGGTCACCTAATTTGGCACTCCATTGTTATATTGTTGTTGGCTCAACCCTATCTAAATACTAACTACTATATACTAACTACTCACAAAAGGGTACTCCACCGCCACCAAATATAAGCCACAAGCCGGAACAGATTGCCCAGCCTTGCTTCTATTTTTTCCTTCAATTATGTTCGAAACTTCTTCTATTGCTATATCGCCTTTACCTACCAATATCAAGGTGCCTACAATTGCCCTTACCATGTTTCTTAAAAATCGGTCGGCCTTTATGGTAAAAACCAAACCATTTTCTACCTGCTCAAAAACAGCTTCGGTTATTTTGCAGTTATTGGTAAAAGTTTGGGTTTTAGACTTACTGAAACAAGAAAAATCTGTAAAGTTTAACAAAAGCTGAGCAGCTTTATTCATTTTCTCTACATCTAACTCTCCTTTGTACAACCAAGACCGGTCTAATTTAAAAGGATCTTTATCAAAATGAATATGGTATTTATAAGCTCTTGCTGTAGCATCAAACCTGGCGTGGGCTTCATCAGCCACCTCAAAAATCCGTTTTACGGCGATGGTATAAGGCAATAAAGAATTAATTCCGGTTATAGCATTTACCACTTTTTCTATAGGCAAATCTGCCACATTAAAATGAGCAAAAAATTGAGTAGCGTGAACACCCGCATCAGTTCTACCACAACCAAGTGAAACTATTTCTTGTCTAAAATAAACGCTCAAAGCTTTATCTAGGCATTCTTGCACAGTAATCCCGTTAGGTTGTGTTTGCCAACCATGAAATTCAGTACCGTTATAACTTAGTTCTATAAAATATCTATGCGAGTTCAATGCTGCAAAACTACTTAGAATGTTTGAATGTTAGCAAGTTTTAAATTCCAGATTGGTGTAACATTTCAAATTTCAACCATCTAACATCACAAACTTTAAATCTTTTACTAAGTTTGTTTAAATATTTAATTTATGATACAGAGAATACAATCTATATGGCTTTTATTAGCCACCCTAACCATTAGCTGTTTACTTTTTGTGCCTATGGTTACCACAACCGTTGGAAGTACTGAATACCAAGTCTTAGCCACAGGTTTATATCAAAAAACAGGAGAAGTAACCACCAAGGTTGAGGCATTTTTACCTTTATTAATTAGCACGATCGCAGTAGCGTTAATGTGCTTCATCAATATTTTTAATTTCAGGAAAAGAGCAATTCAAAAGAAAATCATCATTGCCAACGTGGTATTAATTATTGGTTTATCTTTTTGGTGTAGCCAGTATGCGAAAAAAATTCCTGGAGGTTTAGAAACTGCAAATGCAACCATTGGTATGTTTTTGCCCGTAATTGCTATTTTGTTTTGCATGTTAGCCATTAGAGGAATTAATAATGATGAGAAATTATTGAGAAGTGCAGATAGGTTGAGGTAATTAATCAAGCCTTTCAGTGAAAATAAAATGCCCTTAGTGAAAGTTAAGGGCATTTTTTATTGTGAGTGGTTTGGTATATATTTGGGTTATGTCTAATTTTAAAAAGACAATATGAAAAAATTAAACATCCTGATTCTGATGTTTACACTTTTAATCTTTGCAAGTTTCAGGGTAGAAAATGACGAGGTTAAAATTTGGACACAGCAGACAACAACCAACAAAGCAATTGACTTTGAAAAATCAATAAGCAAGAAAATCAAGTATCTTGAAATGAATGTTTCGCTTTCAAAGAGTATTTACCCATTAGTTGACAAATATAAAATAGCGAAGCCTATTATAATTCAAAGACATCAAACAGGATTTTTACCTCTGTATACTGAATACTTTTACTCTGAACCAGACTCGATTATTAGGTATATTAGTTATGATTGGGAGAAGGAGAAGTATGGAAACTTTTTTAAGAAACAGGAAATCTGGAAAGAGGAGAGTAAAAAGTTAAAAGAATATAATTCCGAGTATGAAAAAATTAAATCCACTTTAATTGTACAACTTGGTGAACCGACAACACAGGACACGGAGCCACAAAAGACAGAATCAACATCTGGAAGGGGGTATTACCTTTCAAGAAATACGGTTTGGGAGACAGACGAATATTATTCTAAATTGAATATGATTTTTGAATCAATGACTTACCGAATAAGATGGTACTACTATTGGAAAAAATAAAAACCCCGCTATTCCAGATTTGCAATCTGGAATTCCTATCATAGGATTTTTAATCCGTTTAAATTCACTTGACATAACTTAGTTATTATAAACCATAAGAGCAACCTACTTATCAAAAGACCTCAAGACATTCCAAATGAAAAGAATTATCATCTACATCGTCCTTGTTCTTTTCTTAGTGTGGTCATCGCTTTTGACTGTTGCATATATTGGGTTGGTCGTCGATAAGATTTTACGGCCAGAATTCAAAAACGCCAGCGTTGGCCTTTTAACTATTTCTGGAATTTTGGTTCTAGTATTTGTAATCTGCGACTACTATATTTTAAGATACTTCCTTCGTATATCAAAAAGAAATTGACAATTTAACCTCTGGTTGGTGTGATCACCAACTATAAGAAAATGAATTCTGCTCATAGATTCCTCTGAAAGCCTTCTATGGCATTAGGATTGCCAGTCAAGCTGGCACTGACGACTTAAAAGTAAAAGGTGTGTCAACACGATAGCTCAATGATGGAGACAGCATAGTTCAAAGAAGCAAATGTAAATAGGAGATTACAAGCTCATTCATCCCTCCTCTCCCCATTGCAAAAGCCCCTTTTTTCCATAACTTCGTTATAACCGACAACAACAAACGATGAAGAAAAAACTAACGCTCCCAACCGCCATCACCTTAATGATGTGCGTCATCATCATAGCAGCCATTAGTACTTGGCTTTTACCAGCTGGACAATACAGTAAACTAACAAACGACAACAATAAGACATTCATCGTTAACTCAAAATCAGGTTCGGTTGCGTTACCATTTACACAAAAAACCCTCGACAGCCTGTCCATTAACGTTAAATTAGACAAATTCATAAAGGGAGAAATTTCAAAACCAATTTCAATTCCCAATACCTACCAGCAAGACACCAAAAAACCTCAAGGTTTATTTTCGGTACTACAAGCACCCATCAAAGGCATAATTGATAGTATCGACATTGTATTGTTTATAATGGTTATCGGCGGATTCATGCAAGTATTCAACAAAACCGGTGCCATGCTTAATGGCGTAACCTACCTTGCCCATAGCATGAAAGGCAGAGAACGCTTGCTCATCATCATTTTAACTTTTATATTTTCATTTCTAGGCGGCTCTTATGGCATGGACGTCGAATCTATTGTTTTTTATCCTATCCTGGTCCCACTATTTTTGGCCGCAGGTTATGATTTAATTGTGCCTTTGGCAATCGTTTTTGGAGGTGCTGCAGTCGGGTATATTTCCAGTTTCTCCAACCCGTTCTCAACCATTATTGCCAGCAACACGCTTGGCGTTAACTGGCTAGATGGTTTTTACGAAAGGCTTTTATTCTTTGCTGTATCAACAACCCTATTCATTTGGTATTTATTAAGATATGCGGATAAGGTTAAGAAGAACCCAAAAGCTTCATTGGTTTATCAATCAGACGCTAATGCCCATTCAGCTTTAGAATTAGATGTAAACACAAAAACCGAAAATCCGACTTTATCATTAAAAGCAAAAGCCTATCTGCTTATATTCCTTTGCACTTTTGTGGGTATGATTTGTGGCATCATCTATTTCAATTGGTGGTGCATAGAAATGGCCGCATTATTTTTAGGCTCTTCTATTTTAATTGCCATCATTGATAGAGCCGATGAAAAAACCTTTGTACATGAATTTATCAAGGGAATGGAATCCCTCTTAAGCGTAGCAGTAATTGTGGGTCTGGCCCGTGGGGTAACTATTATTTTAAACGATGGAATGATAAGCGATTCTATTCTCAATTATGCATCCCATATTGTACAACACTTAAATCCAGTGGTGTTTATCGTCATGACCATGGTATTCTATTTTTTCTTTGCCATTCCAGTTAGCTCATCATCAGGCATGGCTGTGTTAACCATGCCAATTATTGGTGCATTAGCAATTCTGTTAAACATCCCCGGTAGAGAAGTCGTAAACTCGTATATATATGGCATGGGCATTATGTTTTTAATTACACCAACCGGCTCGGTATTCCCTGCACTTACCATGGTAAATGTTAGCTACAATGCCTGGATGAAGTTTATCATGCCCTTTGTATTTGGATTATTAATTTTGGGAGGTTTGTTTTTAACGATAGGCATTCATTTCAAATAGTTGATTTGGATATGGGAATGAGCGGTCCGTTCCTAGTAGAAACTCTAGAAAAATAACAAAATGTTGAAAACACGCATAATGTACATTGAGCATAAAGAGGATTTGACAGGCAATGCTAGAATCGGAAGAGTTACATTCTCAAAAACTGGCAAATCTATCCACTTTGATGGAAAAACCTTCCAAACCTTAAATGGAAGTGGCTTTAAGGAAAATTATTTCGATGTTGAAACAGGTGATTATTACTGGATTTCTGGCTGCAAAAAAGATGGTGGAGACAGGCTGTATGGAGAACGCAAACCGATATATATTGACGAAGATACAAGAGAAGAATATTGGATTGAAATTCGCAATCTTCCAAATCAGGTTGATAAAAAAGTTATAAACGGAAATTGATTTCATCTCTTTGTTAGAGATTTGTACCACTATCCTTGGATTTACAATGCAAGCTTCAACTCTTGTCCAAACCACACCGCTACAAAGTCCGTTTTACACCCTAAGTAAAATTTATTTAAGCCATATATTTAATCAAATAATTAACCTATGGAAAATCAAGATTTTACTACTGCAATATTAGTAGCCCAGACACCAGAAGAAGCATATAAAGCCGTAAACAATGTTCGTGGCTGGTGGTCGGAAGAGGTTGAAGGTGCTACAGATAAATTAGATGCTGAGTTTAACTATCATTACGAGGATGTTCATCGCTGTAAAATGCACATCATAGAAATGATTCCTAATCAAAAAGTGGTTTGGCTGGTGAAAGAGAACTATTTCAAGTTTACCGAAGATACCACTGAATGGACAGGCACAAAGATAGTTTTCGATATCTCTACAGTAGATGGCAAAACCCAAGTTCGCATGACCCATCAAGGCTTGGTTGCCGATTACGAATGTTTTGAGATTTGCCGAGATTCTTGGACAAATTATATCCAAAATAGCTTACGCAGCTTAATTGAAACTGGAAAAGGAAAACCAAATGGAAAAGGAAAACCTCAAACTGAAAACGAAAAGAACCTGACTTCTTAACTTAATACCGTAAATAATTTGCATTAAGACTTTCCCTATATTTGTTTTACCAATGCCAATCATTGCAAAAAACAGAGTTGATATGAATACGATGATGCCAAAGATTCTTAAAAATTATTATGCCATTGAATTAGCGCATTACAGCAGCCATTTAAAAAGAGGGGATTTTCAGCAATCATGGCATCATTTAGAAAGAGCACATGTAATTGGTCAGGCCTATCCTTATCAGCATACCTATGCGCATTGGAAAATGTTAAAATTTGGCTTTCGCACTAAAAGTGTCAATGAAATTATTGGTCAAATTCCCCGATTGCTGGTTGGCGGCATCAAATCATTTGTAGGAAAAATACCCGTAGGCAATACAGGAGGTTCAAATATTGCACCACTAAAAAATTTACCTATTGAAAATGACATCTTAGGAATGTTCAAGGAAGCTCAATTAAAAGCCTACAAATAAGTTTTTATTCTTCCTTGGTTGGTGAATTACCAAGAAATTGCTGAATAGATTTAACCATCACTTCTAAAGAAATATCGTTTCTTGTATATTTACAAAGCAGGAAACGATAAAAAATGATACAAGAAGAATTTGCTGAAAGAGCAGTTGAAATATTAAAATCAGACCAATCTGTAATCGGTTTAGCAGTAGTTGGTTCTTGGTTAACCAATGAAATAGATGAATTCTCAGACCTCGACCTGATCTTGGTAACTGACAAAAAAATTGCTGATGATAAGGATAAAATGCTTGCCTATGCTAATCGCCTAGGTAACCTTTTATCAGGCTTTACTGGAGAACATGTTGGTGAGCCAAGAGTTTTAATCTGTCTTTTCGACAAGCCCTTATTACATGTTGACATTAAGTTTTTGACACTTGAGGAATTCGGACAAAGAATAGAAACCCCTACTATCCTACTGGATAGGAACAGTAAACTTCAAGACATAATTCATCATACTGAAGCTAAATTCCCGTATCCAGATTTTCAGTGGATAGAAGATCGTTTTTGGATCTGGGTTCATTACGCATTATTAAAAATCGGCAGAGGAGAATATCTTGAAGCACATGACTTTTTTGGTTTTTTAAGGATGGTTGTTTTTGGTCCCTTACTTCATATTCAAAATAAAAATTTACCTCGTGGAGTTAGAAAAGTGGAAACTCAGTTAAAACAAGCTGATTTCGAAAGTCTAAAAGCTACCATACCCAGCTATTCAAAAGTTTCACTATTAGAAAGTTTAGAAAACTCGATAGTGCTTTATAAGAAATTGCGAGTTAATCTTTTTAAGGCAGACATCAACTTGCAAGCCAAAACAGAAAATAAGGTAATGCTTTACCTTAAAGAAATTAAGGAGAAATAGGATTTGTTAGTCGAGATTTGCGATTTCGATTCTTACCTGTGTTTTTTTTAATCTACATTAAAAACTAAATTTTGACAACAGTAATCCCTTTCTTTACTCATTTTATAAAACCTATTGGAGATTATGCTGTGCCTTCCCAATTTGCTTTAATGCAAGGCGATGAAAAACCTCATCCACTTTGTGTTTTAGCAGCAGAAGAATTACAAGATTACCTGCAAAACCAGAATGAATGGCAGCACAATTTTGGCTTAGTAGCTGAAAAAGGAAGGGTGATTGGCAAAATGTTCGGCGTCTTAGTGGTGCAAAACAATGAAAACGAAATTGGTTATTTGGCAGCTTTTTCTGGGAAATTGGCAGGATCTAATAATCACACAAAATTTGTCCCTCCAGTATTCGATTTATTAACCGAAAACAGTTTCCTCAATAAAGGAATGGAAGAGTTGACGGTGATGAACCAAGAAATTAAAAAGCTAAAAGATTTAGATCTGGTTGTAAATAAAGAATTGATTAATCAATTAAAAACTAAACGCAAACAATATTCCATTGCCCTGCAAAATGAAATATTTAATCATTATCATTTTCTAAATGAAGCTGGCGAAGAAAAAAGCTTAATTGATATTTTCGAGATAGCTGGATATAAAAACCCTCCAGCAGGTGCTGGCGAATGTGCCGGACCTAAACTGTTGCAATATGCTTTTCAGCATCAATTAAAACCATTGGCTTTAACAGAATTTTGGTGGGGACTATCGCCTAAATCCACTACTTGGAAACATAAACAGTTTTATCCTTGCTGTAAAGAAAAATGCGAGCCTATATTGGCACATGTGCTGAATAGAATTGATTTTAAATATGAATAATTTATGGAATTCCATATGGTTAGACATCATTATTTTACTAAAATGATGATGATGATGAAATATTTTCCAATACTAACATTGCTTTTCCTTTCAATAGGCTGTTCCCTTAAAAAACCTGATAACGACCAGGTTTCAACTATCGACTCTACGAAAAATGCATATATCCAACTCACCACTGAGTTTATTAATGCCGTTGTTAAAAAAGAAAAATTCTTACTTGCTGATGAACCATTTAATTTTAATGCATTTGATTGTTTAGTTGAACTTAAAAACGATACCTTAACTTTTACCAAAAGTGAGATTAACTATATTTTAAAAGAACAATCACTAAAACCAATAAAAAAATGGACAAAAGATTTACTGCCAAATTCAAAGATAATCGCTCAAGATTCCATTAACAATATATTCAAAGATAGAACCAAAGGCTGGAACTACTTTTATAAAAATATTGGACAAAGTTTTGAGACCTTCTCTAACCCTATCTTTGTTAGAAACAACACCTATTGTATCTTTTATAAATCTAATTCATGTGGTTGGTTGTGTGCGGGAGGAAATCTATCAGTTTATAAAAAAGAAGGGAACAATTGGATTGTAATTAAGTCTTATTGCAATTGGGTTAGTTAAAGATGAAAATTCATGAATCAAAAAAAATCGGCAAGTCATTCAACATCAATTATTTCCACACTTAGGGGGCTTAAAAAACTATTTACTTGACATACAATAAAATACCAATTATTAACTGTACCTTTGCGGCTTAATTAAAAAATGTTATAATGATAAACCCATTTAGTAAATTGGGGATAAGTGATGACGTTGTTAATGCCGTAAAAGAGCTAGGATTCGAAAATCCTACGCCTATTCAGGAGCAATCTATTCCTGTACTGTTAGAAGGTAGTAACGACTTTGTTGGTTTGGCCCAAACAGGAACAGGAAAAACAGCCGCATTTGGTTTGCCGCTGTTAGAATTAATAGACTTTAAGAGCAATAAGCCGCAAGCACTAATTTTGTGCCCTACGCGTGAGCTATGTCTGCAGATTACAAACGACATCAAGAATTTCTCAAAAAACACGCCTAATGCACACGTGGTTGCCGTTTACGGTGGCGCTAACATTATGCAACAACTACGTGAAATACGCAATGGCGTACAAATTGTAGTGGCCACGCCCGGCCGTATGTTAGATATTATTGGCCGTAAAGCCATAGATTTTTCTAGCGTTAAATATGTAGTATTGGATGAGGCAGATGAAATGTTAAACATGGGCTTCCAAGAAGACATTAACGACATTTTATCGACTACACCAGACGATAAAAAAACATGGTTATTCTCTGCAACTATGCCTCCTGAGGTTCGTCGCATTGCTAAAAACTACATGGAAAATCCTGTAGAATTAACCATGGGCACAAAAAATACAGGTAACGTAAATATCGAGCATGAGTACTATATTGTAAAAGCTCGTGATAAATACGCAGCCCTTAAACGAATTGTAGATTTTAACCCTGAAATTTTTGCCGTAGTATTCTGTAAAACTAAGTTAGATACACAAGATGTTGCCGAGCATTTAATTAAAGACGGTTACAATGCAGATGCATTACACGGAGATTTATCTCAACAACAACGTGATAAAGTAATGCAACGTTTCCGCGATCGTAACATGCAATTATTAATTGCTACAGATGTTGCTGCTCGTGGTATAGATGTTAGTGGCGTAACTCACGTAATTAACTATGCTTTACCAGATGAGATTGAAAGTTATACTCACCGTTCTGGCCGTACTGGTCGTGCTGGTAAAACTGGTATTTCTATCTGTATCATTAACTCTAAAGAAACTGGCAAAATCCGTCAGATTGAAAGAATTATTGGAAAACAATTTACAAAAGCAGAATTACCTACAGGTTTTGATGTTTGCGAAAAACAACTGTTCTCTTTAATTCATAAAGTTCACAATGTGGAAGTAAATACTGATCAAATAGACCAGTACATTCCTAGAATTATGGATGAGTTTGCTGAATTAAGCAAAGAAGATATCATTAAAAAATTCGCTTCATTAGAGTTTAACCGTTTCTTGGATTACTATGCTAACGCACCGGATTTAAATGCTAGTGCAGATGACCGTAGTGATAGAGGTGAGCGTGGAGAACGTGGTGAAAGAGGCGAACGTGGTGCTAGAAACTTTGATAACAGCAACTACACTCGTTTATTTATCAATGTAGGTTCGGTAGATGAATTTACCAGAGGTGATTTATTAGGTTTTGTTTGTAATAACGGTAAAATCAGTGGTAAATCTGTTGGTAAAATAGACTTAAAAGGTGTTTTCTCTTTCATTGAAGTAGAAAACGACGCGGTAGATTCTTTATTTACCAACTTTAAGGACATTAAATTCAACAATCGCGATGTAAGAATCGAAAAAAGCGGTGATGCACCAGTTGGTGGTAGAGGTGATGGTGGAGAAAGAAGAAGTGGTGGCGGTGAAAGAAGAAGCGGTGGCTACGGTGGTGGAGAAAGAAGAAGTGGTGGCGGTGGTTTCGGCGGTGGCAGAAGTGGTGGCGGTGAAAGAAGAAGCGGCGGTGGCGGAGAAAGAAGAAGCAGCGGCGGTGGCAGCACTGGCGGTGGTTTCAGAGATTTCTCTGGTCGTAGTCGTGATGATAAAGGTGGTAACACTGGCGGTAGCGGAAGACGCGAAGGCGGTGCTGGTAGTGGCGAAAGAAGACGTCGTTCTTAATTCTCACAAAACCTTATATAATAAAAAGCCTCGACAAATTGTCGAGGCTTTCTTGTTTACGTCATATCGAACGGAGCGCAGCGAGGAGATATCTCTTTCTAACAACCACCAATAGACAGTCTTGCGCTAATAAAACTAGAGATTTCTCAATCGAGAAAAGCTCATTTCGAAATGACGGTTAATAAATTAGTTTCCAGCAGGTTTAACCCTAATCTCACTAGCCTTTAAGTAAATCTTAGCTCCTTTGCTATTGATATAATATTTATTGTTTTTACCATCAATATAAACATCAGAACCATCTGGTGCTATTTTACCTTTATATTTTGCATCTACAACTTTTGCGGTTCCCTTTACAGCAACCTCAGCTGTTTTATTGCCGACACTTTTAGCTGCTTTTCCTGTTTTCTGTATTGCTTTACCCGCAACTGTTTTTTTCTCCTGTGCTGCAGCGGTAAATGTTACCGATGCTATCATTGCCATTGATGCTAGGCCTATTAAATATTTTTTCGTTTTCATAATGCTAGATTTTTATGAATAACAATAGATGAGTAATTATTGTTTCTTTTATTTGAAAAGCAGGTGCAGTAAATCTTTTGAAAATTCAGTCCTGCTATACGTTACATTTTTTTGTGCTTCGACTACGCTCAGCATGACAAAAAAATTTCACTGCTATCAGGGTTTAGAGAAATTGGGTCTGTGCTGCTGTGTACAGTTTCCTTGCACCAGCCTAACATTTCTAGCCGCTATTGAACCGCCATCTCCCGATTTAAGCATTGTTGTCTATTGTTTTTAATTGAATGCTTGCTTGTTTCACAGGTTTCATCGGGAATATAGCGAAAAGAGGGACTTGCCTTTAAAACCTACACGAACCTTGCGCTCCTAAAAATTAGACATAAAAGATTTTATTGATAGTATAAATATTAATTCAATTGCTCGGTAAGCAATCTCATTTCTCTAGCTGGCGATGCATTTTCATATAAAATATGATAAACTGCTTCACTAATTGGCATAGAAACTTTATACTTCTGATTAATGTGATGCATACAACTTGCTGCATAATAACCTTCGGCAATCATGTTCATCTCTAGCTGCGCAGATTTTACGGTGTAGCCCTTCCCAATCATGTTTCCAAAAGTTCGGTTACGACTAAATTGAGAATAGGCAGTTACCATTAAATCGCCCAAATAAGCCGATTCCATGATATCTCTATCAATTGGATGAACGGCATCTACAAAACTTTTAATCTCTCTAATGGCATTAGAAATCAACACAGCCTGAAAATTGTCTCCATATCCTACGCCGTGGCAAATACCGCTTGCAACTGCATAGATATTTTTAAGAACTGCAGCATATTCGGTACCAAAAATATCATCAGAAACGTTTGTTTTAATGTATCTGGTATTAAGCACATTAGCAAAATCACTCGCCAACTCTACATCCATACTGGCTATGGTTAGGTAAGAAAGTTTTTCTAGTGCAACCTCTTCTGCATGGCATGGTCCACTAATTACCACGATATCATTTAAGGGCACATCGAATTTCTGATTGATGAACTCGCCAATGATTAGGTTTTCATCAGGCACTATCCCTTTAATGGCAGATATTATTTTTTTGCCCTTTAAATCGGCAGATTTAATATCCTTTAAAGTTTCTTTTAAAAACGCAGCAGGAACGTTTAAGATTAAGTAATCTGCTGCGGCTATGATTGAGCTAATATCATTGGAGATGTTAGCATCTGGCAATTTAATCTCTACAGAGCTTAAATAATTGGGATTATGCTTAAATGCCTTAATATGAGCAATTGCTTCTTCATTACGCATCCACCAAAAAATCTCTTTCTCGATTGTATTGTCAGCCAACATTTTGATGATTGCCGTAGCCCAACTTCCGCCACCAATCATTGCAATTTTAGGTATCATATCAATTAGTTTAGGTATAATCTTAAAGATTAAAACCGTTAAAAAACCAAAAGGTTTAATTAATGCTTTACGCAATAATTAAACCTTATCTGGCCTCAAAAATACTTAATTATTATGATTTGGTTTATTTCTTTTTAGCATCAGCGCTAAACAACTTATCCTTAGTTGTTTTCTCTACTTTTGCTCCGTCTTTTAGCTTGTTCTGAACAGCAGAATATGGGCCTGAAACAATTTCTTGACCAGGTTTTAAACCCGTTTTGATGATGATATATTGGTCATCTTGAATTCCGGTTGTTACCTCTGCTTTTTTAACTGTGCTTGTTTTGCTATCAAATAAGTAAACATATTGTTTTACTTTTTTATCGTTCAACTTGCTTTTTTGTTTTTCTTGGTTCTGGTCGTTGCCGCTAGTTGCATTTTTCGCTGGATCGGTAGAGTCTTTATCACCAGTAAATACAGCTTGAATTGGAACTGCTAAACTATTAACAGATTCACTTTCTATATCTACAGTTGCAGATAAACCTGGTCTAAATGGAGAGGGCAAATCTTTTGCACCACCTTTAACAGTACTGTATGATTCGGCAATTAAACGGACCTTTACCGAGAAGTTAGTAACCTGATCAACAGAAGTTGTAGTAGTACCTACACTTGTAGAAGAACTTGCAATCTCAGTAACCACACCTTTAAATTTCTTGTCGGCAAAAGCATCTATTTCAATTGAAGCGCTATCGCCAACATTAACGCGATTAATATCGTTTTCGTTAACTTCTACATTTACTTCCATTGTAGTTAAGTTAGAGATACGCATGATTTCTGTACCTGCCATTTGCGAAGTACCTAGAATACGGTCACCTAACTCGATAGATAATTTTGAAACGACTCCATCTACTGGAGAGAAAATTGTTGTTTTGGCTAAGTTAGCACCAGCTTCTTTAACATTTGCACCATTTTGCTCTAAGCTGAATTTTGCACCTGTAACGTTTTCTTTTGCACTAGCTAAATTTGCTTTTGCCGTTAAGTAAGCTGCTTTTGCTGCATCAAATTCTGATGCTGAAATTACTTTTTTGTTATACAACTCTACATTACGTTTGTAAGTAGCTTCTGAGTTAACAAAGTTTGCTTGTGTTTGAATTAGCTGTTGTTGAGAAGCCGCAACACTTGCTTTTTGAGAGTTGTAAGAAGCAACTGCTCTTTCGTAACCTGATTGTAAAACATCTGGTCTAACTTTACAAAGTAGTTGACCTTTTTTAACCACGTCTCCTTCTTTTACCAAAAGTTCGGTAACCTCACCAGATACTTCAGAACTTAATTTCACTTCTGTTTCTGGCTGTATTTTTCCACTAGCTGTAACAGTTTCTACTACTTTTTTATCACCAGCTTTATCTACAGTTACCTTTTCTAGTTGTTCGCCACCAATAAGGCCAGCAAATTTTGCACCCAAAATAAGTACAAGTAATACACCAGCGCCAATTAAAATGTGTTTAAGTTTCATAATTATGTTAAGTATTGTTTTGTTTTTTTATTAAAATATGATTTGCTTGCCTAAATAATAGTCGATCACTTTTGCTCTAAAGATCAAGTCATATTTTGCTTGAATATAATCTATTTCTGCTTTATTCCTATTTGTTTGTGCAGTGCTATAATCTAACGAGTTAACTAAACCAACCGCATAACGTTGTTCTATTACGTAAAATGCATCTTTTTGAGCTGTAAAAGCATTACCTGTTGATTGAAAGCGGCTTTCTGCTGCTTTTAAATCGGCAACTGCCTGATAAATGATCTTATTTAAGTTGTTTTTTGCCAACTGTTCTTGAGTTTCAGTTTGCATCAAGTTAATCCTGGCTCTCTTGACACCAGATTTAGCCTGTAATCCATTAAATATTGGAATTGAAAGATTTAAGCCTACACCCTTTGATATATTGTTTTTTAACTGAGTTTGGAATGCATCATTAGGTAAGGTAGAGTTAAAGTTGTAAAAATAACTTGTCCTGTAACTTCCATTGAAAGATAAACTTGGATATAAATTACCTTCAGCAACCTTTACTCCGATTTTAGCCGCAGCTGTATTTAAACCCGCTAATTTAATATCTGGAAATAAGTTAAGCGCATTATTATACACCTCTTCTGCATTATAACTTGTCGATGGATTTTTAAAGCTATCGATTACTGGCGCTTGCACTTCATACACAGAAGATGAAGGAATATCCATTAATTGAGCTAATGTTAAATATGAAATCGATAATGCATTTGCTGCATTGGTAACATTTAACTCTGCAGTAGCCACTTGAGATTTAGACTGTGATAAATCTGCCAATGTTTTATTACCAACATCTAATAACTGTTGTTGTTGGTTAAGTTGCTGCTTTGCAACAGTAAGTTGATCATCAGCAGCTTTTAAGAAATCCTTATTATAAAGAATTTGAAGATAAGAGGTAATTACAGATAGGATTAAATCATTTTTAACCTTTTCTGTATTTGTTTTACCAGCATCTAACAACAATTTATTTTGCTTAATTTGATTAATTTTCGAAAATCCATTAAACACGTCTATACCAGAACTAATACTTGGATTTAAGTTATAATTTTGGATATTTTGATATAAACCCGAGGCAACTTGGTTACGACCCCAACCCATACTTTGATTAATACTTGCATTTAAGTTTGGATATAATGCCAATTTAGATTGCTGCAAAGTAACATCTGATAAGCTTTCACTTAACTTAGATTGTTTTACTTGGAGGTTATTAGTTAAGGTTTTATCTATTGCCTGTTGTATGGTAATTAACTCTTGCCCAAAGCTTGGTTGGCTAAATGTTATGATAACTACAAACGATAAAATAAAAGAAAGCTTCGTTACAAAGCTATAATTGGCAACTTGTTTCATAAAAATTTGTTTCGCAATAATAAATAAACAATTAATTGGTTTTTTAAATTTCTTAAGTGCAACCTAAATATTACTTTTGGTTATGTACTTAGTTAAATCTCCACTTTTACTCAAATGGTATTATTCTGATTTAATTTGGAATAAGTCCCGCTCGGAAAAAATTGTTTATTTAACCTTTGACGATGGACCTATACCCAATGTTACAGACTTTGTATTAAATACTTTAAAAACTTATAATGCTAAAGCTACATTTTTTTGCATTGGCGATAACATTTTAAAACATCCTGACGTATTTGAAAGCGTTAAAAACGATGGACACTCTATCGGAAACCATACTTTTAATCACTTAAAAGGATGGACAACTGAAGATGAAACCTACGTTAGCAACACGTTAAAATGCCAAGAGCTTACCAAAACTAACCTTTTTCGACCACCATTTGGAAGAATTAAGAAAAGCCAAATAAAGAGTATAAAGTCTAAAGTCCAAAGTCTAAAGTCAAACTCACAAGACTCAAGACTAGACATCGTCATGTGGGACGTGCTAAGTGGCGACTTCGACCTTAATCTCGCTCCTGAAAAATGTTACCAGAACGTTATCAAAAACACTACAAATGGCTCCATCATTGTTTTTCACGACAGTTTAAAAGCCTTTGAGCGTCTTGAATATGCTTTACCTAAAGTTTTAAAGTACTTATCTGAAAAAGGGTACAAATTTGGCACACTTTAACATTTGCCTAGAAGGCTAAGTTTGTGCCAAAGCAATCTACATCAATAATCAGCTATAAAACAAGTAATTAGTACGTATTTGATTTAATTAGTGTTCATTAATGCACAAAACTGTTCGGTAACGAACAATAAAATCATTGATCTCCACTTCAAAATGCATGTTTGTTGATGTCAACTGTACGGTTCGTTTTTTAAATGGACAAGCAAAAATTTGTGTGGAATTATAGTCACCCATTCTTTTTCAAGCAAATAGGTCATTTAAAAAATAATGCTTTCAACGCTTTCATTTTTCATCTCTAATGCCCTTTATCCTCACTTTGGTCCTTGCAAAACCGCGTTTCTAGCGTCCCTGTAGGATAAAATGAGCCAAAATCTACCAAATTACCTACTTCAGTGCGGTTTTATAGGCTTTTTATCGAAGCAGTACCCTACTTGTACCCTACCTAGTGCATACTTGGCACCGAGCTGTTATAGGCACTTGCAAGTGGAGAGTTGGACCGCGATAAGGCTTAAGTTGTTTAATTGTTTGGAGCTAGGATTTGGGCGAAAATTGAATAAAAAAAAGCTCAAGGAAAAAAAACAACCAGGAACTAAAGCTCAGGACATAGAATGCAGTGCAAGAGCGCTAGCCATACATAAGTATAGCCTTAGCATTAACAGTATCATCCTACGTTAACCCTTCGTTCATCTTACATCTTTATAGGCGCTCATGTTTAGCTTTATTAGACTTAGCATTATTGTTTAAGTGTTACGTTTAACGACCAAGACAATAGAACAACAAAGTTTTTCAAGCGGAATAAAAGTGGATATAAAGTTCTTCATGTTCAGCGATTAAAATCTAGGCCTATAAATTGCAGCCATTAAAGTTTTCGCTTAATCCTTAAAAACCTTGACAAGATTCAATTTTCTTCAAAAGTCTATTTTAATTTCTCTTACTAAGAAATCACTTTACAAAGAGTTTTAAAATTATAAAAAAGTTTAATTAAAATCGGCAGCAACTTAACACAATACACTTATTAACAACATATTGTCAATTAAAATTAATATCCTTCGTCTCTATTTAGAATAATTCCAAATTAATTAATCGCTGGCGCAAATTATATTTAAACATTGTTTTTTATTATTTTTGGTTTGACCAAAAAACGGATTTTTTTGATCAATAGACACACTTAACACACAAAAACCCATATTTTTTTTAGTTAAGAAGCGGTGTATATTCGATACACAACTTATAGCCAAAAAAATTAACCATCAAGATGAGTATTTATAACGATTATATCCAGGAAATTGAAGAAAGAAAAGCTCAAGGTCTTCATCCTAAACCTATTGACGGAGCCGAACTAACAAGCGAAATCATCAATCAAATTAAGAGTGTAAATAATATTAACAGACCAGATGCTGTTAATTTTTTTATTTACAATACTTTACCAGGCACTACGGGCGCAGCTGGCGTAAAAGCAGAGTTCTTAAAAGAGATTATTTTAGTCGGCTCTGTTGTTGCAGAAATCACTCCTGATTTTGCTTTCGAATTGTTATCTCACATGAAGGGTGGACCTTCTATCAAAGTTTTGCTAGACATTGCTTTGGCCGACAATGGTGATAAAGCTCATAAAGCTGCGGAGGTACTTAAAACACAAGTTTTCTTATATGATGCAGATACGGATCGCCTAAAAGAAGCTTACCAAAATGGTAACGCTATTGCGAAAGAAATATTAGAAAGCTACGCTCAAGCCGAATTCTTCACCAAACTTCCTGAAGTTGCAGAAGAAATAAAAGTAGTAACTTTTATCGCAGGTATTGGCGATATCTCTACGGATTTATTGTCTCCAGGTAATCAAGCACACTCTCGCTCAGACCGTGAATTGCATGGCAAATGTATGATTACACCAGAAGCGCAAGAGCAAATTAAAGCTTTGCAAGTACAGCATTCAGATGCTAGCGTAATGTTGGTGGCAGAAAAAGGTACCATGGGCGTAGGCTCTTCACGAATGTCGGGTGTAAATAACGTGGCGCTTTGGACAGGTAAACCATCTAGCCCATATGTTCCATTTGTAAACTTCGCTCCAATTGTTGGTGGAACCAATGGTATTTCTCCAATTTTTTTAACAACTGTTGATGTAACTGGTGGTATCGGTATCGACCTTCAAAATTGGGTAAAGAAAACTGATGAGAATGGCAATGTTCTGCGTAATGAAAACAATGAACCGATTTTAGAGCAAGTATATCCTATTGAAACTGGAACTGTTCTAACGATCAATACAAGAACTAAAAAATTATATAACGGCGAGCAAGAGTTAATCAATATTTCGAAAGCATTAACACCGCAAAAAATGGAGTTTATCAAAGCTGGTGGTTCTTATGCTATCGTTTTTGGTAAAAAAATCCAAACTTTTGCTGCTAGAATTTTAGGAATTGAAGCTCCTTTAGTTTATGCTCCTGCTAAAGAAGTATCTATCGAAGGGCAAGGTTTAACTGCTGTAGAAAAAATATTCAATAAAAATGCTGTAGGATTAGCACAAGGCCAGGTGTTACATGCCGGTTCTGATGTTCGTGTCGAAGTAAACATCGTAGGTTCTCAAGACACTACAGGTTTAATGACCGCTCAAGAATTAGAGGCGATGGCTGCTACAGTTATTTCTCCAATTGTTGATGGCGCTTATCAATCAGGTTGCCATACAGCTTCCGTTTGGGATAAAAAAGCACAAGCAAACATTCCAAAACTCATGAAGTTCATGAATGACTTTGGCGTTATTACTGCTCGTGACCCTAAAGGCGAATATCATTCTATGACAGACGTTATTCACAAAGTACTGAATGACATCACGATTGACGAATGGGCAATCATCATTGGAGGCGACTCGCACACACGCATGTCTAAAGGAGTAGCTTTCGGTGCAGATTCTGGCACTGTAGCATTAGCATTAGCAACAGGCGAGGCTTCTATGCCAATTCCTGAGTCAGTAAAAGTTACGTTCAAAGGCCAAATGAAAGAACACATGGATTTCCGTGATGTAGTACATGCGACACAATTGCAAATGCTGCAACAGTTTGATGGTGAAAACGTATTCCAAGGCCGTATTATTGAAGTACACATTGGCACTTTATTAGCTGACCAAGCCTTTACTTTTACAGACTGGACCGCAGAAATGAAAGCAAAAGCATCTATCTGTATTTCACAAGATGACACTTTAATCCAATCTTTAGAAATTGCTAAAAATCGTATTCAAATTATGATAGACAAGGGTATGGACAACCATAACCAAGTTTTACAAGGTTTAATCAATAAAGCAAATAAACGTATTGAGGAAATTAAAACAGGTATCAAACCAGCTTTAATGCCTGATACAAATGCCAAATACTATGCAGAAGTAGTTATTGATTTAGATATCATTAACGAACCAATGATTGCCGATCCAGATGTGAACAATGTAGATGTTTCTAAACGTTATACACACGATACAATCAGAGACTTAACTTACTACGGTGGCGATAAAAAAGTAGACCTTGGTTTCGTAGGCTCTTGTATGGTACATAAGGATGACTTGAAAATTGTTTCTCAAATGTTGAAAAACATAGAAACGCAAACTGGTTCGGTATCATTCAAAGCACCGTTGGTAGTTGCGGCTCCGACCTACAATATTATTGATGAGCTGAAAGCAGAAGGAGATTGGGAATATTTACAAAAGTATTCTGGCTTCGAGTTCAGCGATGCGCTTCCTAAAAGCGCAGCACGTACTGAGTATGAAAACATCATGTATTTAGAGCGCCCAGGCTGTAACTTATGCATGGGTAATCAAGAGAAAGCAGCCAAAGGAGATACGGTAATGGCGACCTCTACACGTTTGTTCCAAGGCCGTGTGGTAGAAGATAAAGACGGCAAAAAAGGAGAATCTTTATTGGCATCTACACCTGTAGTAGTTCTATCTGCTATCTTAGGTCGTATTCCAAGCATAGAAGAATATAAAGAAGCGGTAGAAGGTATCAACTTAACAAAGTTCACCCCTATATCTACAAAACAATAAGAAACAAATAAATATATAGTTTGTTAAAAATAAGAGGCTATCCGATATATCGGATAGCCTCTTTGTTTATCATAGAATAGTTTTAAATTACAGAATTTGACAAATCTCAAAAACAAGTCTGTTAAAAATTGTTTAATTTTAGATAATATCGTTATTGATAATAATTATTAAAAAATAAAGTATGGCTTTTGATATAGAAATGATCAAAAAGGTGTACGAGAACTTTAGTAGCCGTGTAGATGCTGCACGTAAAGTTGTTGGCAGACCTTTAACACTTTCAGAGAAAATATTATACACACACCTGTGGGATGGCAATGCAAAAACAGCATTTATCCGCGGTACTGACTATGTAGATTTTGCACCAGATAGAGTTGCCATGCAAGATGCAACTGCACAAATGGCGCTATTACAATTTATGCAGGCTGGTCGCCCACAAGTTGCTGTACCTTCTACCGTGCACTGTGATCACTTAATCACTGCTAAACTTGGCGCAGATATAGATTTACCACACGCCAACACAGAAAGCAAAGAGGTATTTGATTTCTTGGCTTCGGTTTCAAATAAATATGGTATTGGTTTCTGGAAACCAGGTGCAGGTATCATTCACCAAGTTGTATTAGAAAATTATGCTTTCCCAGGCGGAATGATGATTGGTACTGATAGTCACACTGTAAACGCAGGTGGTTTAGGTATGGTTGCGATTGGTGTTGGTGGTGCTGATGCTTGTGATGTAATGGCTGGTTTACCTTGGGAGCTTAAATTCCCGAAATTAATTGGCGTAAAATTGACAGGCAAGTTAAATGGTTGGACTTCTGCTAAAGACGTAATCTTAAAAGTTGCTGGTATTTTAACCGTAAAAGGCGGCACTGGTGCAATTGTAGAATATTTTGGCGATGGCGCTATCAACTTAAGCTGTACGGGTAAAGGTACTATCTGTAACATGGGTGCAGAAATTGGCGCTACGACCTCTACTTTTGGTTACGATGAAAGCATGGAGCGTTATTTACGTGCTACTAACCGTGCTGATGTTGCTGACGCTGCCAATGCTATAAAAGAACACTTAACAGGAGATGATGCCGTTTATGCAGAGCCTGAAAAATATTTTGATCAAGTTATAGAAATTAACTTAGACGAGTTAGAACCATATTTGAATGGTCCATTTACGCCAGATTTGGCCACACCTATTTCACAAATGAAGGAGGTTGCTGCTGCTAACGGGTGGCCATTGAAAGTAGAATGGGGTTTAATTGGTTCTTGTACCAACTCATCTTACGAAGATTTATCTCGTGCTGCTTCAATCGCAAGACAAGCAATTGATAAAGGCTTAGGTATTAAAGCAGAGTTTGGCATTAATCCAGGTTCTGAGCAAGTACGTTATACAGCAGATCGCGATGGTTTATTGGGGACTTTCGAAGATTTGAACGCAACGATTTTCACTAATGCCTGTGGACCATGTATTGGTATGTGGGACAGAACTGGTGCTGAGAAAGCTGAGAAAAACACCATCGTACACTCGTTTAACAGAAACTTTGCTAAACGTGCCGATGGCAACCCGAATACTTTTGCTTTTGTAACTTCTCCAGAAATTGTTGCAGCCATTGCAATTGCTGGAAATCTTGGATTTAATCCATTAACAGATACATTAACAAACGACAAAGGTGAGCAGGTTAAATTAGATCCACCAATTGGTGACGAATTACCTGTAAATGGTTATGCTGTTGAAGATGCAGGTTTCCAAGCACCAGCTGAAGATGGCTCTGGTGTCCAGGTTTTGGTATCTCCTACTTCGCACCGTTTACAATTATTAGACCCATTTGCTGCTTGGGAAGGTACTGACTTAAAAGGGTTAAAATTATTAATTAAAGCTAAAGGAAAATGTACAACTGACCATATTTCTATGGCCGGTCCTTGGTTAAAATTCCGTGGCCACTTAGATAACATTTCTAACAACATGTTAATTGGTGCGGTTAACTATTTTAACGATAAAACAGATACCGTTAAAAACGAATTAACTGGCGAGTATGGACCTGTACCAGCAACTCAACGTGCTTATAAAGCAGCTGGACTAGGTTCTGTGGTAGTTGGTGACGAAAACTACGGAGAAGGTTCATCTCGTGAACATGCAGCTATGGAGCCTCGTCATTTAGGTGTGCGTGCTGTATTGGTAAAATCTTTTGCTCGTATCCATGAAACTAACCTTAAAAAACAAGGTATGCTAGGCTTAACGTTTGCTGACAAAGATGATTATAACAAAATACAGGAAGACGATACTTTAGACATTTTAGGTTTAACAACCTTTGCTCCAAATGTTCCTTTAGAAATGGTTTTACACCATAAAGATGGTTCTAAGGAAACTATCGTTGTTAACCATAGTTACAATGCGCAACAAATTGACTGGTTTAAAGCTGGTGGCGCATTAAATATCATTAGAAGGGAAGCTGCCTTAAAAGCTGCAGGCTTGTAAAAAGTCCGCAAGTTTTTAGACCGAAGTCCGAAAGTTTGGATGCTTAGATTAAGAAAATCCTATTTTGAGTAAAATCAGAATGGGATTTTTTATTTAATTTTAACATTGAGCAACATTTATCATTTAAACTTGTCTTTTATAAGATGGAAAATCATTTTCACACAATAGAGCCTTGCGAGAAATTAAAAGAATATGTTGCTTGTTATTATTTTATTAAAAGTGATGACCAGGATTTTACTAGTAAACATTACTCCTTTCCACATACTTATAATGCATTGAGCATATATAAAGATAGTAGCTTCGATTCCAAGCCATCTAACTTTAGTGTAAGACAAAGCTTAAATCCAAACTATCAAATATTTGTACAGGTAAAAAAGCAGGCGCCATTAATGGTTAATATTTCAGGAAAGGTAAATAGAGTTACTATTCTATTCAAAGATTTTGGTATTAACCATTTTATCAACGAGCCTTTATCTAAAATTATGGGCTATGAAAAAGATCAATTTAACTCATGGAAAGATGACCCGCATTTTCCTGAATTTATGGTAAGTTTATTTAGTATAGATGACGAGCAGGAGAAGGGGAGAATTATCGATAAGTTTCTTTTACAAAGATTTGCACCTATACCATTATCTTATCTAGAAAGTGCTGTTGCCTTACTATGCAACTTTGAAAAAAACTTATCAATAGAAAAAATTGCTGCTCAATTTAATGTTTCCCTGCGGTCATTCAACCGAAATTTTAAAGACGTATTGGGCGTATCACCAGTTGAATATCGCAGGATTGCTCAATTTAGGTACTCAATTGAAAACAAATTTTTCCAAACTCAGTTTAAGCGTTTAACAGATATTGGATATGAAAGCCATTTTTATGATCAAAGTTACTTTAATAAAATATACCATAAACTTACTGGCTCCAATCCTAAAACGTTCTTTAAATCTATTGAGAGAATTGGCGATGATAAATTAATATTTCAATTTATTAAAAAATAAGCTTGGCTGAAAAGTACAATTTTTAAAATTTTAAATGCTGTTATTTTGTGTAAAACAACAGCACATGAAAAAAATAATTATTGGTTTAATTTTCTTAATGACGGGCTCTTTTTTGAATGCCCAAGAGAAAGCTTTTAAGGCTATCGACTCTGCCTATTATTACTACGTAAAGAAAGACCTGAAAAAAGCGGCTTATTTTTACGACCTCTATTATTTAGTACAAAAAAATACGCAGAGTAATTATGACACCTACCGTGCTGCGGTTGCCTCTTCGTATATAGGAAATATGGAAAATGCCAAGTACTATATTAAAAGATCTGGAGAAATTTTTTATGATTATTCTGGATTTTATGAATTTCCCAGCTATGATACGTTTGTGAACGATACCATCCACAGGTACCTACGTAATTTGCCAGAATGGAAAAATTTCATTACGGTACTGAAGTACAAAGCCGATTCTGCACAAATCTCAATAGATAAAATCACAATGGCTTTGAAAGATACGAGCAATCGGGCAAATCAATCTGTTTTAAGCAATACCGATTATTGGAACACGGTGGCTAAAAAAGAAAGTACTGCAAGTCTTATCCAAAAGATCAAAAATTTTAAGGCCTTTAAACCAGTTAAAAAAACTGATTTCTGGACTATGTATTACATCAAGGTAAATGACACATTAACTGTTCCCTTTTTGGTATATATCCCTAAAAATTATCAGCCTGTCAAAAAAACGCCTTTATATGTTTATCTCCATGGCGCAATTGTTGGCAGAACAAATTTCAGTAATCCTGCGTGGATCGAAAAGGGCAGGGAAGTAAAAATTATGGATAAAGCCAAGTCGCAAAATGCCTTTATCATCTATCCATTTGGTAAAAAAAGTTTTGGCTGGATCTACCAACAACAAGCGTTTGAAACTATATTGAGAGAGATTGAAATGATAAAATCTATATATAATATTGATGACAATAAAGTTTACATTGGTGGGCATTCTAACGGTGGAAGCGGTGCATTTTGGTATGCAGTGAATAAACCAACTACATTTGCTTCATTTCTCGGATTAAACTATTTACCGAAAGTTTACGCTAGCAATACTAGTTTAAGAAACCTAAAAAATAGCCCCACATTTTATGGCATAAGCGGCTCCGAAGATGCAACGTTTCCGCTGCCAGTTGTTGATGGGATTTATAAGCTTGGGATTGAAAATGGTGCAAACTGGAAAAATTTTGTTAAACAAGGAGGCCATGGTTTACCTATTGATAGTAAAGATTCGATCAGCTTTATTTTCGACACTTTGATTACAAAGACAAGAAATCCCTTTCCCAAAAATATACAATGGGAAACAGACAATATTAGAAATGGAAGAAATGCCTGGCTTGAAATTATCGAATTAGATACACTAGCAGAAAAGGCCAGTTGGCATACCTTGTTAAATCCTACCGTTACGCAAAATGGGAAAGCTGGAATTTTAGATTTCAGCAAAAATAAATCTGGCGCCATCATTGCAAGTGTACAAGGAAATACCATTGACATCCAAACATCAAGAGTAAAAAGAATTAAAATCTATATTTCTACAGACATGTTCGATCTTAGCCATCAAATTAAGCTAATTATAAATGGTAAAGATTTTATCAATATGAAGTTAGATGCAGATAAAAATGTAATTCTGGAAGAATTTCTAAAAACAAAGGATAGAGATTTTATCGTCGCCAATAAAATTGAGCTAGCAGTTAAATAAAACTAAAATCCCATCCTGAGTAAAATCAGGATGGGATTTTTATTTGAAATGTAATTGCAATCTATTCAAAATCTACTCGTCGCCTAGTAAGGGCTCTTCTGCTAAAAGCTTGCTTATCTCTTCCACTTCATTTTCAAATACATGTAGTTGTATTCCACTTATTGAAGTATCAAAAACAGGGTATACAAGTGCTGTATTCTCGCCAGTTAAAAAACAATTAAAACCAGCATCTTTCAACCTCAACATTACCACATTTGCCTCCATTGGGTTTTCGTAGGTTTTATAAACAACTATTTTATCTTCCATATTGCAAAGCTAGTAAACAAACTTTGGTTTACCATTAATACATTCAACTGCTTTTGGCGGCATTATTAAAGAACAGTCAGATACAACCCCCCATTTAATATTAAAGGCTTTTTGTTTCTGCGTATATAGGTCAACCTTATCTAAAAATAATTTTTCATCAATTTTTACAGAATAAGCAACATAACCACTAGCTCCTCCACAAGCTTTTGAGCCAATGGTTACAAATTTCCAATCTATTGCTTGGTCGCAACTAACTTGGCTAGACATTTTATCAATCTCGATTTTTAGGCTGCTCATTTCTATTTCATCCTCAGATTTTGAGCTATATAAATCTTTCTCTTCACAAGCTATAAACAATAAACAGAAAGTAAAAACAAAACAGAATTCAAATAAAGCTATCCTCATACTAATCATTAACATCCCTAAATTTAATCAAATATATTTACTTGGTTAAAAAATCCTTCCACCAAAAACCAGAATCCTTTATGGTTCGTTGCTGAGTTTTAAAATCATTATGTACCAAACCAAAACGAGCGTGATAACCTTCTGCCCATTCAAAATTGTCCATTAAAGTCCAGGCCATGTAACCGGTAATGTTTATGCCTTCATTTTTGGCTTTAAGCAACGCTGATAGATACAATTTGAAATAAGCTATCCTATCTTCATCCATTACTTTCCCATCCTTTAAAACATCTTTAAATGCAGCTCCATTTTCTGTAATCATTATATTCTTGATTGGATAAGCCGCAAATTGTTTAATGATGTTATGAAAGCTATCTGCATTTATCTCCCAGCCCATTGCGGTATGTGGTTTTCTACGAGACTTAGCCTTAACTTCCCAAGCTTGTATAACAGGAATAAAAGCATTGAACTTAACAACCAATGGGAAGTAATTTTGCAGGCCAATGAAATCGAAATCGAATGTCATTCGCTCATTATGACGCCAGGTAGAGTGACTTACCGTAAATTTCTCCAACACATCCCAATCCGCAGTTGGAAAACCCATGCCCAAAGTTGGTTCGACAAATAGACGGTTCATTAAACAATCAATTCTTTTAGCAGCTAGTATGTCTGCATCACTCTGTGTATAAGGAATAATCTCTGAGCAAGAGAAAGTGGTACCAATATTTGCCTTGCCAACCTCAGCCCTTAAAATCCTACCACCATCTGCTTGTGCAATTGCGGTATGTTTAACAGCAGAAAAGAAGTTTGTTAAACCTGTTTCTCCCGGTGCGTGTACACCTAACATATATCCAAGTGAGGTAAAGCCAAAAGGTTCGTTAATTACGATCCAGTTCTTAACTTTATCACCATAAGTTCTGGCACATAACATCACAAATTCGTTAAACTCGGAGTTGATGCTGTAAGATGTCCAACCTCCATTTTTTGATAGTTCTTCGGGCAAATCCCAATGATATAATGTAACATAAGGTATAATTCCTTGTACTAAACATTCATCTATCACATGGTGATAAAAACTTATCCCTTCTTCATTAACCAAACCTTTACCTAGGGGCAAAATCCTAGACCAAGAAATAGAAAAACGAAATACTTTGAAGCCCAGCGTTTTTACTAAAGCAATATCACTTTTGTACTGATGATAAAAATCGCAGGCGTTTACAGGTTGATGCCCATTTTTTACCTTTCCTGTACGCTTAGAAAAAATATCCCAAATAGACATTCCTTTGCCATAGGAATTTGAAGCTCCTTCTATTTGTGTGGCAGCTGTTGCAACTCCCCATAAAAAATCACTCCCAAAATCTGCTGCTTTAAGCATTTAATTCATTTAACTTTACGAAGATTGAAAATTACTATTAACTTAACATTAATAATTATCAATAGTTAATTTTGTTTTTATATACTATTAAATGATACGCTGGCTAACTCTCTTACTATTGCTTTTTGCTCTAAATGTGAGTGCTCACAAAGTTCCGCCAGTAAATGACGATTTAATAAATGCCATTAACATATCTAATACTGATGCTTTTTGTTCTTTAGACCAAGCTTATAACAATTGGGAGGCAACCCCAAGTTTTAATGGTTCACCAAACAACTGGAATGGAACGGTAGGCAAAGATGTATGGTTCAAGTTTACTGCTTTAAAATTTGAGGTAGCCATAACGGCTAGTGGTAAAGTAAATGCGGCTAGTCCTAACACTTTGGTTAACCCATTAGTAGCGCTTTACACGGTAGACCCGATTACTGGTACGCTAGGAGAAATGTTCAGCACCATGTTAAGTTCAAGCAATGTTACAACATTAAACAAAGGGGGACTAACCATCGGCCAAGTATATTATATTAGAATAAGTGCATCAAGCAATAATGAAGGTAGTTTTAAGCTTTGCGTAGATAACTATTTTCCACCACTACAACCTGGTCAAGATTGCAGCACGTTTTCCATTTTATGTAGTATGGAAAAATTTACGCAGCTAAATGTTACTGGTCCAGGAACAAGTAATACTGAAACTGTAGGAACCTGTCTAGGTGTAGAATCCAATTCAGCATGGTATAGATGGACAGCTGGAAAAACTGGTCCACTAACTTTTCTTATTACACCAACTGTTACTACAAATGATATTGATTGGGTTTTATATGATTTAGGACCTGGAGGGAATTGTGGCCAAATCACTGCTGCAAATGCCATTAGATGTGCAGTTGGAAGTGGTGTAACTTGCAACCCCTCTTATTACATTACTGGTTTAAGCATGACAGAGACTGATTTAACTGAACAATCTGGATGTCCTCCTGGTATACCACAAAATGGTTTGGTTAGATATGTTGATGCAATTGCGGGGCATAATTATGCCTTATTGGTAGATAATTTCTCAGGAGGCCTCAATGGTTTTAGTATAGAATTTGGTGGTGACACAGAATTTGCTGGACCGACATCAGAAATTCAATTGGAGAAATTAGATTCTTGTACACCTCAACAGACCTATGCTTTTACAAGTCTTGCCACAAACTATAATACACTTAAATGGACATTTGGTGAAGGAGCAAGTATGGCAAATGCAACAGGAGTTGGCCCTTACAATATTACCTTTTCTACTTCTGGCGAAAAAACTGTGGTGCTAGAGGCAAAAACGGCTAGCGGTTGTAATGTGGTTGCCACAAAAACATTCTTTGTTGCGCTAAAACCAGCATTGCCTACTATAACCACTACAACGGTAAAATTTTGTCCGGGTAACGAAGTAACTTTAAATACGCCAAAAGTTGATTTTGCTACTTACCATTGGTCTGGACCGAATGGATTTACTTCAACCGACCAGAATGCCAAGGTGAATATAACTGGGCCTGAAAATTCTGGAGATTATCAATTATACATTCAGGTTGGAGATTGTTTGAGTGATGTAACCACCATAAATATCCCTTCCATCGACCCAAAACCGGAAGCACTTTTTGATATAGTAACCAATAATTTTTGCCAAACAAATTTGAGTTATACTTTTAAAAACACTTCATTAAATGCCATTAACCCAGTTTGGGATTTTGGCATAGGTGCCACAGTTACAAATGCCCCAAATGGGGACAAAACAGTTGTTTACTCAATCGAAGGGCCAAAAGACATCACCTTAACCGTTAATAGCCCAAGCGGTTGTATTTCAACAGTTACTAAAACATTATTAGTTGAATTTAGACCAGTAGCTCCAACAATCACATCAAATGGAACTAAATTTTGTGCAGGAGATATTTTGCAATTAAATGCTAATACCGTTAATTCGGCTACATACAATTGGTCTGGACCAAATGGATTTACCTCAACTTTGCAAAACCCGCAAGTAAATATTACTGGACCAGAAAATGCTGGAGATTATAAACTATTTGTGCAAGTTGGCTCCTGCCCTAGTGATGTGGTTATTTTTAAATTACCAGTGGTAGATGCCAAGCCAGAAGCTTTATTCGATATAGTGATTAACAATCCTTGTTTGGCCAACCAGAGTTTCACTTTTGTAAATAAATCTTTAAATACAACGGGAGCAGTTTGGGATTTTGGGACTGGAGTTTCTTTTACAACACCTGCTCCAAATGGCAATACAAACGTATTTTATGCAACCCCTGGCTTAAAGGAAATTACTTTAACAGCAACTACACCAAATGGCTGTCCTTCTATAATCAAGAAAACAATTGATGTTCAACTTAAACCACAAAGGCCTGTAATTACCGCAAATCAAACTAAGTTTTGTTTAGGTGAAGTTTTAAAATTTTCAATCCCCGAATATGACGGATTAACTTACGAATGGATTGGGCCTAATGGTTTTACTGCAAGTACTTCCTCAATAGAAATTCTGATTAACAGCTACGACCAAGCAGGTACTTATTTTGTTAGCACCAAAATTGGTGATTGCAAAAGCGATGTTGTATCGATAAAAATTCCACCTATAGCTAAAGTTCCTGAAGCTATATTTTATACAGACCCAAAAATTACAGGCAAATATGAAGCCCCATTACCGATAGTTTTCAGTAACTATTCAAAAGACGCTGATAGCTATTTATGGGATTTTGGAGACGGAACAACCTCTACGGCAACTAACCCAACACACACTTTTACTCAAAATGGAATTTACAAAATTACTTTAACAGCATTTGCTGAAGAAGGATGTTCGCATTCATTAACAATGGGAGATTTAATTTTAAAAGATGCCTCTCTCTTCGTTCCTAATGCTTTCTCTCCCAATGGAGATGGGATAAATGATGTGCTAAACATAACCATACTTAACTTAAAAAAATACCAGTTATTCATCTATAATCGTCTTGGCGAAAATGTATTTCAAACTACTGACATTTTTAATAACTGGGATGGAAAATACAAGAATAAAGACGTAAGTGTTGGTGTTTATTATTATGTTATTATGGGTAAAACTGTTGGCAATAAAGATGTAAAATATACTGGTTCTGTTACCTTAATTAGGTAATTTTAACTTTCTAAACTTATAAGAATTGAAAATAACATTACTAGCTGTTGGCAAAACCGAAGACAAGTATTTGATTGTAGGAATAGACAAATATTTGAATAGATTGAAACATTATATCAATTTCAATATTGTTATTATCCCTGATATTAAAAACACCAAGAATTTAACCGAGCCGCAACAAAAAACAAAAGAAGCAGAATTTATTGCTAAACAAATCAATCCCACAGATGTAGTTGTTTTATTAGACGAGAAAGGCAAAAAGCATAGCTCTGTTTCTTTTTCTGAATATTTGAACAAACAAATGATTGGAAGTGTGCAGAACTTGGTTTTTATAATTGGCGGCCCTTATGGTTTTGATGAAAGTATTTATAAAAGGTCTAATACAAGCCTTTCACTTTCAGACATGACTTTCTCACACCAGATGGTTAGGCTATTTTTTGTAGAGCAATTATATAGGGCATTTACAATTTTAAAAAATGAACCCTATCATCATGCTTAAAAACTTTCCGTTCAAAAATTACGTTATGGAATTTTAAAGCACTAAACATCATAAATAAAAAGGAGGAATTATGGTCCCTGATTATAAAAGAAAGTATCGTTTCAAATCAGATACTTCAAAAGAGAAAAAATACATTAATATTGCCATTTGGATTTCTGTAATCATAATTGTTGCATTAGCAATCTTAATGTACAGACCATTTGGTCATTAAAACGAAAGCACCAGCCTCTCTAATGAAACTGGTGCTTTTTTATAAAGTACTTGAAATAACTAAACTCCTTTTTTGCTAGTCATACTTGCTTTTTTAGCAGGTGCTGATTTTGCAGTTGGTGCTTTAGCATTGGTTGGTTTTGCTTTTGGAGTAGCTTTTGGCTTCACTTCTAAATCTCCTTTGGCACCTTCTTCTTCTGTACCTGGAGCTGCCTCAGTAAATAAAGGCATATCTTTTATAAGGTGATACCAAGTTAAAATCTTCTTCATATCTGAAGCATACACTTTTTCTTGATCATGGCTTGGAGCAACTTCAATAAAGAAACTTCTTAGCACGTTGTTATCAGCCTTAGCGTCTGGAGCAGTAGCTTTTTTAGCATCAATATTTGCTAAAACATCAATTAACTTTAAATCCTCATCTTCACCATAAATGGTAATATCTTCTAACGAAGCTAATTTTGTGTTAGAAATATTTGCAACAATCTTTAATTTTTGTGCATCTAAGCTTTCTAAAACGTAACCACCTTTATTTTGTCCAACAAGTTTAAATAAACCTGGTCTGCCAGAAACGGCAACAATTCCTCTTAAATTCATAATTTGTGCGTTAAGCGCAGGGCGATGGGCGTTAGACGTACAAGACGTCAGCCGCTAGTCGCTTTACGCGTTTTCTTCTAAAACTTCAATCGTCAAGATTTTATCACCTTGTCTAATATCGTCTACAATATCTACATTTTCTGTCACCTTACCAAAAACAGTGTGTACGCCATCTAAATGAGCTGTATTTGCTCTACTATGGCAGATAAAGAACTGACTTCCACCAGTGTTTCTACCAGCATGCGCCATAGATAAAACACCGCGATCATGATATTGGTTTCCTCCACTTGTTTCACAATCAATTTTGTAACCTGGACCACCAGTACCAGCCATACCGCTTGCACCATCTTTAGAGTTAGGACAACCACCTTGAACCATAAAATTAGGAATTACACGGTGAAATGCGATTCCATCATAAAAGCCTTCGCTAGCTAATTTTTTAAAATTGGCAACTGCTTTAGGAGCATCATTATCATAGAACTCAACGGTCATGTCACCTTTTTCGGTTTTTATTATTGCTTTACTCATTTTATATTTTTTCTTTGAAATGTTTTTAACGGTTAGAAACTAGAGTGTTTCTTTTATATATTAACTATAAATCATTCTAGTTTGCGGGGAGCAAATTTAACAATTTGAAACGATTAGCTATAGTATTAGCGTATATTTCCTGTCAAGAAATTATAAATCTATATCAATTGCTTTAATTTAACGTTTTAATGAACGTAAATATTTTTAAATGGCCTACAAAAAATATACATTCGTAATAAGCATCAAATTATGTTTCTGAAAAAATATATTTTATTATTTACAATTCTTCTCCTTTCTGTGGCCGCCAAAGCTTCATCTATATTAATTTATATGGATGAAGGTCAGAAAAACCACTTAAAGGCTTATGGCATTGCCTATTGGAGTATTAAACAGCAAGCAGATGTAGACTGGTTATTAAATTACCGAGGCGGAAGTTTTTTAGTTAAATATACTAAGATTGTTGAGGATGAATGTAAGGTTCGTGGTGTTTCTTACGAGATTTTAGCCGATGGAAAAGTGAATGCAATTTTAAATGAGATCAATAATCCAGATGTAAATATGGAAATGGTAAAGTTGGAGAAAACTCCCAAAATTGCCGTTTATTCTCCAAAAAGCAAACTACCGTGGGATGATGCCGTAACTTTAGTATTAACCTATGCCGAAATTCCTTACGAAATTATTTACGACGATGAAATTTTAAAGGATAAGTTAACCAGTTACGATTGGTTGCACTTGCACCATGAAGATTTTACTGGTCAATATGGGCGCTTTTGGAGTTCTTTTAGAAATGCAACCTGGTACAAGGATGATGTGAAATACCAAGAAGCAGCAGCCAAAAGAAATGGATTTAAGAAAGTATCTGAAATGAAATTGGCAGTAGCAAAACACATTAAGGAATTTTGTGCAGGTGGTGGATTTCTTTTCGCTATGTGTTCTGGAACTGATAGTTTTGACATTGCTCTTGCTGCAGAAGGCATAGACATTGCAGAAAGTATGTTTGATGGTGACGGAACTGATGTCAATGCACAACAAAAGTTAGACTATAATAAAAGTGTTGCCTTTAAGGATTTTAAATTAGACATGAATCCTGAGCGATATGAATTTTCTGATATTGATGCAACCCAAACCAGAAATTTTAATGAAAGTAATGACTATTTTACTTTGTTTGACTTTTCTGCCAAATGGGATTTAGTACCTACTATGCTTACACAAGACCATGACAAAGTGATTAAGGGTTTCATGGGGCAAACTACCGCCTTTAAAAAGAATTTGGTTAAACCTAACGTTACGGTTTTAGGAGAAAATAAAGGTGGTAATGAAGTGCGTTATCTGCATGGTGAAATAGGCAAAGGGCAATTTACTTTTTATGGCGGCCACGACCCAGAGGATTACCAACACCAAGTAAATGACCCACCGACAGATTTAAGCTTACACCCAAATTCAGCAGGCTATCGTTTAATACTAAATAATGTTTTATTTCCTGCCGCTAAGAAGAAACCACAGAAAACTTAGTCTTGAGGCCCGAGTCTTTTTAATACCTACTCAAGACTACCGACTGTAGACTACTGACTCTCTTACTCTAATCATAGAAGTTCCAACTTACCCCAAACTTCAGTAACCTATCTGGCATTGGATATTTATTTACCGTATAAAAACCTCCATTAAACAACCCCTGATTAACATAATCGTATTTTAAAAATAAATTAGCCCTACGCAATCCTGCTTTAACCCAAACATCAACTACTGGTTTTGTTCCCAAAATTGTAGCGTTGCTGTTATAAAATTGGCTTGCGGCAGGAGAATAAGAAAGGTTGTTATAAGGCGTATTATACCTCACATCGATACCCAATTGCGTTTTAAACACCTTAAAAAATGTTTGGTCTTTATACAAACTATTGAAAGTATATACTTCTGGGGTTCTCAAGATATTTTTGCTGTCGGTTTTTTGATAAACCACATAAGCATCTAGGTGAAAGCTTTTGTAAGTAAACTTCTTACCTACACTTATTTTAAGCAAATTGATATCTCCGCTGGCTTGTGTTGGTTTAATACTATTTGTTCCATCTTGAGCGAAGTATAGATAATCGGTAATAAGGTAATAATTTACAGCTGCATCAAACTTGTATTTATCATTTACATAACCGAAAGACGCACTAGCAGTTTTTGTTCTATCTAATGTACTATCTAATCTATTTGTAAAATCCCATCTGTAATGATTCCCATAATATCTTCGGTAAACTTCTTCTGGGCTTTTATTTTGAAGATATGCCCCTAAAATAATTCGACCGAATTTATTACTTAGCAGCAAATTGCTTTTTGCTTCGTATAAAAAATCTCCAGCATTTTCACCTTGGAAAATCTGTTGTACATCTAAATTTAAATCCAATCGATTACTAAATCTATAACCCAAAGTACCTAATAAAGTAATGTTTTGGAAAGCCGATGTATGAGCATAATAATTACTAGAATCTTTTAAGATTCCATATTGCTTATAATCGTAAAAATCGTGTCTGACACCGGCATCAATTTTTAATTCGTTTTTAATAAACGAACTACCTTTTGCACGTAAAAAGAAGCTATAAATAAATTCATTTTGCACGTGCATAACGTTAGTAGAGTCGTTAGTAAAAATAGAATCTACCAAACCTTTTGGCAAGACATGATAAGCATCATCTTCATCCTTTTTAAAGGAATAAGCATTTTTTGTATAGGTTAAGGTATAAGTTATCTTATTTGTAGGTAAGATATTTTGAGCTGAGTTTAATCCAGTACTGTCTATTCTGCCAACAAAATAGGTTTGTTTTAACATTAAAGATGTTTTTCTCCAAAGCTGTTTTGCTGTTCTTAAACGTGTAGGTTCTGCCAGTTTATCAACCAATGTTTCTCCAGTAGGCTCAAAAATACCTTCTTTTAGTATTGACCCATTTTCTTGTGCCTTCAATGTATTAAAGACAGCATCTGCCCAAAGGTTATATCGTTTGTTTGTAGATTGATACCAAGTAAAAACCGAAGCATTTAAGTCATCTCCTCTTTGATGAAAGTAGTCTCCATTTGCCCCAATTCTATTAAACTGTGCACCCGCATTCCAATTTTTCTTGATGTTTTGCGTATGAATTATCTTTAACATTTGTTCTTTATCAGAACCGCTCATGTAATATAAACTAGTAAAAGGTGAACGAGCTTGATAAAACTTAATGTCTTCATGGTTTAAAGTATAAAAATCTAGAGAATGAAAGCCTGCATCAAAACCTATTGTTTTTGAGGGCTCGAACAACATTGATGTTGCAGCTAAACCTAAAAGTCCTGTCCCTACAGTTGGCCTGCGAGGTTGAGCAATTGGGCTAAAATTCTGAATTCCTGTTAGGCCAGTATCAATAGGAATTGTCCTGATGCTGTCTTTAGTTAATTTATAAGTAGTGTACCTTACAAATTTCGAGTTAAAGACTACAGAATCTGAGCCAGCTTCTTCCTTTTTTCTTAAAGAATCCAATTCTTTATTGTTATTGATATTGGTTTTTAAATCTTGTGCAAAAGAATTTGCAAAGCAAAAAAGCAAAAAACAAAAAATGATGGATGCAATTATTTTACGCATTATAATGTAGAGATAAGCTGGCTAAGGATTTGTGTCATTTTTGGTTCTGCTTGTGAAGCGGTTTCTAAAATCTCTTCTAAATTAAATGGCTGTAAGTCTTCTGGAAAACCTTCATCCGTTAATACAGAAATAGCGAAAACTGGCAACCCCATATGGTTTGCGACAATAACTTCTGGCACAGTACTCATTCCCACAGCATCACCACCAATAATTCTTAAGTACTTATACTCTGCCTTGGTTTCTAAATTGGGGCCAGTTACGGCACAATAAACACCTTGATGACAAGTTATATTTTCTGCTTTAGCAATATTTAATCCTTCAGCAATTAAGTTACGATTATAAGGCTGACTCATATCTGGAAAACGAGGGCCTAAATCTGAATCGTTTAAACCTCGAAGTGGGCTTTCTGGTTGCAAGTTAATGTGGTCATTAATAATCATCAAATCACCCTTTTTGAAATCTGAATTTAATGAACCTGCAGCATTGGAAACAAATAATGTTTTAATGCCCAAGGCATTTAATACTCTTATTGGAAAAGTAATTTGTTGCATCGAATAACCTTCGTAATAGTGTAATCTGCCTTGCATAGCGACTACTTTTTTACCTTTTAAAGTTCCAAAGATTAATTTTCCTGAGTGAAATTCTAATGTAGAAATTGGAAAATTAGGAATGCTAGAATACATGATACTGTGCACAACCTCAATATCTTTCACTAAACCACCTAGTCCGGTACCTAATACAATTCCAACTTCAGGTTCAAACTCTCCTATTTTACGTTTTAGGTACTCAACTGATTCTTTTATGGTTTGCAACATAGTCTAATATATTTTTATCAAAGGTAAATTTATCTTTTGGTGCCAATTCTATTTCTATTGGCAGGTAGTATATTGGCAAATTTAGCAGTAAATCTTTTAAATTATCACCTAATAAACGTTGACTGTCTTTTTCTGTTGTAATTATTATTTTTTGCTTAGCAGGATGATTGTAAAACGCATTAATTAGGGTATTAATATTTTCACTGCTAAAATTATGATGATCGGGGTATTCAAATTGCTGAATTTCTGTAGAAAATCCCTCTAAATAACTTTTTAATGGCTTTGGATTAGCAATTGCAGTTAAAAGAAAAATAACATTACCAGCTTTAACCTCTTCAGTTTCTTCGGTGTGTAAATGAATCAGGTTACCATATTTTATTGAGGAAAAAGATATACGTTGATCTATTCTAGTATCTATTTTTCTTCGTACCTCAATTTGATCCATCATGTTTAATGGCAGTGGCGTTTTGGTTACTAATACAGCTTGTGCCCTATCGTAATTTCTCCAAGGTTCTCTTAAATTACCTGCAGGCAGCATAAATTGAAATTTCTTGGTGCTGGCATAATCAAAAAGAAGTAAATTAAAACCAGCTTTTACAGCTCGGTGTTGATATGCATCGTCTAGCAAAATCACATCATGGCTGTTTTTTAATTGATTGATACCAAAAACCCTATCCTCACAAACGGCAACAGTTACATTTTTAAATTTCTGAAAATATTGCATCGGTTCATCGCCTACGGTTTTGGCTGTTGCATTTTTATCCGCCAGTAAAAAACCTTTTGTTTCACGACCATATCCCCTACTTAAAATAGCAATTTTATAATCTGCCAAAAGCCTAACTAAATATTCTGTAGTAGGTGTTTTTCCTGCTCCACCAATCACCAAATTACCAATACAAATTACAGGCAAGTCGAATTTTGTAGATTTTAAAAAACCCCAATCGTATAGTTTATTCCTTAACAGAATGATAAAACCATAAATTACAGAAAAAGGCAGTAAGAAAAGTCGTAAGTATTTAATCATCTAGGTTTCAAAAATAGGGATAATTGTTAATATTTAAATTCCAGTTTTATTACAAATCCATTTCATTTGAAGCGTTTTTTATTTTAGCTGCTTAGTGTAAAAACCTATCTTTGCGCAAACAAGAATTTAATTTATGCTTAAAGGATTTTTTAACGTACCAGCACCTGTTAATGAGACCATTTTGGGTTATGCACCAGGAAGCAAAGAACGCGAATTATTAAAAGAAGCATTGGCTGATAGTCGCTCAAAAGTGATTGAAATTCCAATGTACATTGGCGGACAAGAAGTTCACACCGAACAAAAAGGAAGAATTACTCCTCCACATGACCACCAACATTTGCTAGCCAACTACAGCAAAGGAAACAAGAGTCACGTTAGTCAGGCAATTGATGCGGCCTTAGCTGCAAAAGCAGATTGGGAAAATTTAGCTTGGGAACACAGAGCTGCTATATTCTTAAAAGCTGCCGATTTAATTGCTGGTCCTTACCGCTATAAATTAAATGCTGCAACTATGTTGGGGCAAAGCAAAAATGCATATCAGGCAGAAATCGATTCAGCTTGCGAATTGATTGACTTTTTACGTTTCAACGTAGAATATATGTCTCAAATTTACAAACAACAACCACCAGTTTCGCCTCGTGGTAGTTGGAATAGATTAGAGCAACGCCCATTAGAAGGATTTGTATTTGCATTAACTCCATTTAACTTTACTGCAATTGCAGGAAATCTACCTACTTCTGCTGCCATGATGGGCAATGTTGTAGTTTGGAAACCAGCAAACACACAAATTTTTGCAGCTAATGTTTTGATGCAAATTTTCCGCGAAGCAGGATTACCTGATGGTGTAATTAATTTAGTTTATGTTTCTGGTCCAGATGCTGGAGATGTGATTTTCTCACACCCCGATTTTGCAGGAATTCACTTTACGGGTTCTACTGGTGTATTTCAAGACATTTGGAAAACGATTGGAAACAACATTCATAAATTTAAAACCTATCCTCGTATAGTTGGCGAAACTGGCGGTAAAGATTTTATCTTAATCCACGGTTCGGCAGATGCTGAAGTTTCTAGCACAGCAATTATTCGTGGTGCTTTTGAATATCAAGGACAAAAATGTTCTGCTGCAAGTAGAGTTTATATAGCAAAAAGTGTTTGGCCAGAAGTTAAGAAATTCATGCAACGCGATTTGGCGACATTTAAAATGGGCGGAACAGAAGATTTCAGCAATTTCATTAATGCAGTTATTGATGAGAAATCATTTAACAGTTTAGCTAAATATATTGATGCAGCTAAAAAAGATAAAGGTGTAGAAATTATTGCTGGCGGAAACTATGACAACAGTAAAGGTTATTTCATTGAACCAACTGTTTTAGTGGTTGATGACCCGAAATACACCACAATGTGCGAAGAACTTTTCGGCCCAGTTTTAACCATTTTCGTTTACGACGATAAAGATTTTGACAAAACATTAAATATTATTGACAGCACTTCTATTTATGCTTTAACCGGCGCTGTAATTGGTAAAGATAGATATGCATTAGAAAAAGCAACTCACCGTTTACGCAACGCTGCTGGTAATTTTTACATTAATGATAAATGTACTGGTGCAGTTGTTGGTCAACAGCCATTTGGTGGTGCTAGAGGAAGTGGTACAAATGATAAAGCTGGCTCGATGATTAACTTGTTACGTTGGGTTTCTCCAAGAACAATTAAAGAAACTTTCGATCCACCTAAAGATTACCGTTATCCATTTTTAGCTGAGTAATATTACAATAAACTACAAAAACCGTCCAAATTTATGTTTGGACGGTTTTTTTTGCATTACTATTTAATTCTCTTTTGAAAGCAAGTCCTGCAAAACTATTTAAGCAAGTCGTGCCAATGCTACAATTCCTAAAACATCCTATTCCCGATGAAATCGGGGAAGTTTCAGGAGATTTTCGCGTATGTCAGGTTTAAGAAACTTCGGCAATCTGCTACTATGTACGGTTTACTTGCAATACCGCTAAATTTAGCCTGATTGAAACGATATCTTCTAATTATTTTGTTTAAAAATAATTAGAAATAAAGTGGAAAGCAGGATGAATGTAAATAAAAAGCAGTTCTTCTGCGCTTCAATCCTTTATTAAATTTTTAAGCTATAAAAAAGTAGTTCAAAAAAACCAAATCTAAGCTTGGTATTTTACTATTGTTAGTTTTTAAAATCATAAACTTACCTTAAAAACTGGGGAAACATCATCAACACTATGGCTGCTTACTTTTAAATCTTTAATTAAGCCTGTCTTTAAACTATAAACCCATGCATGAACAGACAGTTCTTGTCCGTTTGCCCAAGCATTTTGTACAATTGAAGTGTTGATTACATTCGCTGCACCTTCAATAGCATTCAATTCTACTAATCTGTTAGATTTTGCTTCGGGATCTTTGATAGTCGCCATTTCTCTTTCGTGCATACGATAAACGTCTCTGATATTCCTCAACCAGTTATCGATAATACCAACTTGCTTATTACCTAAAGCAGCGTTAACACCACCACAGCCATAATGTCCGCAAACAATTACATGTTTTACTTTTAATACATTAACAGAGTAATCTAATACACTTAGCATATTCATGTCTGTATGTACAACTACATTAGCAATATTTCTATGTACAAAAATATCGCCAGGCAAAGTATTTGTAATTTGATTAGCTGGCACACGACTATCAGAACAGCCTATCCACAATACTGGTGGAGTTTGACCAGCTGATAATTTATCGAAATAGGTAGGGTCAGATTTAATCATATCCTCAACCCAGTCAACATTGCCTTGTAATAGGCCTTTATATGTAATATCTTTTGTTTCTATTGTTTTTGCACACATAATTCTAATTATTAACCTCTGGATACTTTTATCTCAAATAAACAACAAAGCCTCCAAAACATCATGAAGGCTCTGTTATTCTTATCTGTTTTTAAATGGCTTTAAAAAATTATAACCAGCTTACAACACCAGTTTCTACATTATAATTTGCACCTACAATTTTTATTTTTCCATCTTTTTCCATTTGGTTTAAAGTGGTACTTTGGTTGCGGATATCAGCCATGGTTTGTTTTACATTTTGCACGTTTAATCTTTCCAACAAATCATTATTTTTAGATGAACGTTCTTCTCCTTCGCTAATAATTTCATCAATAATTGGGTTAAAATGATCTACTAAATGGCTAAGGTTTTTCATTCCTGTCTCACGGATTGCAGCAGCATCCAATCCTCCCTTTAAAGCACCGCATTTAGAGTGTCCTAAAACTACAATTAATTTAGACCCAGCAACGTTACAGCCAAATTCCATAGAACCCAAAATGTCTTGGTTTACAAAATTCCCAGCAATTCTTACACTAAAGATATCTCCTAGCCCTTGGTCAAAGATCAATTCTGCAGAAGTACGACTGTCTATGCAGCTTAATATTACGGCAAATGGCCATTGTCCTGCCCTAGTATCATTTACTTGTGCTAATAAATCCCTATTCGTTTTTAAATTTTGTACAAATCTTTCATTACCTTCTTTTAGTATTTCAAATGCTTTTTCAGGGGTAATTGATGTTTGTGTTTCTAAAGTATGTGCCTTCATCCTTCTATTTATTAATTTCTTCTACAATCTTGTTATTTAATTTAGGAACAACATAATTACTCTTTATGTGCTCCAAAGTTACGATAATGCCTTTAGTATAAGCATTATGCTTGTAATTAAAAATGGTTTCTAAAACATCAGGATCTATATATCTAGCGTTTGAACCATCGATAATTACGTTTGTTTCTTTTGGTATTCCTGTTAATAATACCTGAATTGCTGCCTTATTTAGAAAGGACACCTCTTCTGCCAATTTAATTCTAATATTCTTTTTATTGCCTTCTTCTTGAACTTTATAGAAGAATGGATTTCGCATATTGGTACGCAATAAATAAAATATAGAAAATGCCATACCTATTGCTACCCCTTTTAATAAGTCGGTTAATACAACTGCTAAAACTGTTACTAAAAATGGAATAAATTGATCCCAGCCTTTTTGATACATATCCTTAAACAAGGAAATTTTTGTTAACTTATAACCTGTAAACAATAAGATTGCAGCTAAACAAGCTAGAGGAATCATATTAATGATTCCAGGAATCAGAATAAGTGACAATAGCAATAGCAAACCATGGAAGATGGCCGACATTTTAGTCCTGGCTCCTGCATTAACATTTGCAGAACTTCTTACAATTACTGATGTCATTGGAAGCCCACCAAGCATACCACTTGTAATATTACCAAGTCCTTGAGCTATAAGTTCACGATTAGTTGGAGTAACTCGTTTAATAGGGTCCATTTTATCTACTGCCTCTATTCCAAGCAAGGTTTCCAAACTTGCTACAACAGCAATTGTAGCAGCAACAACCCAAACGTCCCATCTACCAACCGCCGAAAAATCTGGAGCGGTAAATAATCCTTTAAATTCTTGCCAACCACTAAACATTGGAATATTAACCATGTGTTCTTGTGCAAGTGCATAATTAGTATTTTTAGATACAATTGCTAAAGTAATACCCAAAGCAACCACGACAAAAGGTGCAGGTACTACATTTAGTTTTTTGATTTTTGGCCAATAAATAAGTGTCAAAAGAGACAATACACTGATTACAGTTGCGGTTAAGCTAATTGAATTTAATGCATTCCCGATAGCTGACATTGCATTCTCTGCTCCTTTTTCACTAATGCCTTCATCTAAAAAATAATCTTTATCGTATCCCACTGCGTGTGATAATTGCTTACGGATAAGCAACAATCCAATTCCAGCTAGCATTCCGGTAATTACACTCGAAGGAAAATAATTTCCAATTGTGCCGGCCTTAATAAGACCGAGCACTAATTGAAGAACTCCTGCTAAAACCAACGCAAGCAGAAATACCTGATAATTACCCAAACTAGCAATTGCACCTAATACAATAGCGGTTAACCCTGCCGCCGGACCACTAACACTTAATTGCGAACCACTTAAAAAGCCCACAACAATACCGCCAACTATACCTGCAATTAAACCTGCAAATAATGGTGCTCCAGAGGCCAAAGCAATACCTAAACATAGAGGTAACGCTACCAAAAAGACAACTACACTTGATGGCAAGTCTTTCTTTAAATTCTTTTTTAATATATATTTTTTTACTTCGAACCTAGAAGAGGTCGAATTCTCATTTCCCATAACTCACTGCGTTAAATTTTTATAAATTTTAAATACAAGGCATCTCTATGCGAAAAATTAATTTTGCATAACAAGGTGACAATAATAAAAATTATGAAAAGTTAGGTGGTGGTGTTGGTACAGAAGGGTGATAAGGGTCTACATATCGCCGAGAGTGGTCTATAAAACTATTTGTTATACCTTGATTTATCAATAAAGGCACATAAGTTAAATCGTAATGATGAATCATTAATTTATGATCAGCAAATTTAATATTGCCTTTACCTGAATCCTCTCCATTGTTTTCTGCTTCAAGCTGCATGATCACAGCATTCATTAAGCATTTATCTAAATGAGCAAAAAAAACAGGTGCACCAGAAATTACCATCTTTGCAGTAAAGATGCCCATAAAGGCAATTACTATTAGCACACGGTATTTTCTAAGAAACATAAATCATTTACAATTTTCTTTCGTTTGCTTCAAAAATAGCTCCAAAAGAATGAGATTATCAAATATATAAGTAATAAAAATGTAATTTAAAACGAGATTTTTACAAACCAATTCACTACCAATTATATAAAAATGAAAATCTCTGTACAAAAAACAAGCTAATAACCGTAATTTGACTGCGTTAAATTTTATTGAATTTTGAGATGAAAAATAAGATTGAAATCTTACAGGATAAAATACAAAAGGCTCACCTTGGTGGCGGTCAGGCTCGTATTGATAGCCAGCATAAAAAAGGGAAACTAACTGCAAGAGAGCGTATTCATTTTTTAATGGACGAAGGAAGTTTCGAAGAAATTGGGATATTGGTTATACACCGTAGCACCGATTTTGGAATGGAGACAGAAAAGTATTTGGGCGATGGGGTAGTTACTGGTTATGGCACTATCAATGGCAGATTAACCTATATTTTCTCTCAGGATTTTACGGTATTTGGAGGTTCACTTTCTGAAACTCACGCAGAAAAAATTTGCAAAATAATGGAAATGGCCACCAAAAATGGTGCTCCATTAATCGGTTTAAATGATAGTGGTGGTGCAAGAATTCAAGAAGGGGTGGTTTCTTTAGGTGGTTATGCCGATATCTTTTATCGTAACGTTCAGGCATCTGGTGTTATTCCACAGCTTTCGGCTATTATGGGGCCCTGTGCTGGTGGGGCTGTTTATTCTCCAGCCATTACAGATTTTATCCTAATGGTAGAAAACACATCTTATATGTTTGTAACTGGACCAAATGTGGTTAAAACAGTTACACATGAAGAAGTAAGCTCTGAAGAATTAGGTGGTGCGGTAACCCATGCTACAAAATCTGGCGTAACCCATTTTGCTTGTGCAAACGAACTAGAAGCGATAAGTCATGTTAAAAAATTGTTGAGTTATATGCCTCAAAATTGCGAGGAAACACCAGCAAGTTTAGTTTACGAAATGGCAGATGAAAGTCGGCCCATTTTAAACGAACTATTGCCACAAAATGCAACGCAACCATATGACGTTCGTGAAATCATTTCAGCAGTTGCTGATACAGATAGTTTTTTAGAAGTACATAAGGATTACGCAGAAAACATAGTGGTTGGCTTTGCTCGTTTAGCGGGAAAAAGTTTAGGGATTGTTGCCAATCAGCCTGCCTATTTAGCTGGAGTTTTAGATAGCAATTCGTCTACAAAAGCTGCTCGTTTTGTTCGTTTTTGCGATTGTTTTAACATTCCTCTTTTAGTATTGGAAGATGTTCCTGGGTTTTTGCCTGGCACCGACCAAGAGTGGAATGGCATCATTACCAATGGCGCAAAATTATTATATGCTTTTAGTGAAGCTACAGTTCCACGTATTACGGTTATTACTCGTAAAGCTTATGGTGGTGCTTATGATGTAATGAACAGTAAACACATTGGTGCAGATATGAATTATGCTTGGCCTACTGCAGAAATTGCCGTTATGGGTGCAAAGGGTGCAGCAGAAATTATCTTTAAAAGAGAAATTACATCTGCAGAAAACCCTCAAGAGAAATGGATTGAGAAAGAGAAATTATATTCAGATATTTTCGCAAACCCTTATCGTGCTGCAGAACGTGGTTTTGTTGATGAGGTTATCGAACCGTCTCAAACTCGTATAAAACTGATAAAGGCTTTTAAAATGCTAGAAAATAAAGTAGTAAACAACCCAAGAAAAAAACACGGTAACATACCTTTGTAAATGGCGGTAGTAGAACAAATATTCCCTGCATTAACTTGGCGCATTAGGCATATTGCCATGTACCCAGACCATCCTTATGAGTTTGTAAAATTAGCTAACGATTTTGATGGTGTCCATTTCGGAATTTATGTAGACTATGAATTAACTGGCGTTGTTTCTTTATTTACGCAGGGCAATGTTGGTCAATTCCGAAAACTAGCAGTTTTACCAGAAGCGCAAAACCAAGGTTTGGGCAAACAATTAATGGATTATCTTATAGATTTTTGCAAGATTCAAAAACTGACAAAACTTTGGTGCAATGCAAGAGTAAATGCAAAAGAATTTTATACTAAATTTGGCTTCTACGAAACAGATAAAACTTATTCCGCAGATGGGTTTGATTTTGTAATTATGGAACTAGAAATTAAGCACAAAGACACTAAGAACACCAAGTGTTAAAATACATATATAAATCTTAATGTATTTTGTGCCTTGGGGCGCTCAAACGAATAAATATGAAACCATTAATTAACCACGAAGACACAAAAAGCACTAAAAAAATATTGCAAGCTTTGTGTTCTTTGTGCCTTGGTAGTTCAAAAGAATAAATATTAAAAATCTGAGTAATCACTTTAACAGTGTAATCATATAACATATGGCAAAGAAGAAAGAAGAAGAAAACAAGAAAAAACACGTTCCAGTAGTAACTAAAAAATCTATACAATTTTTAGAAAAATATATAAACAACCCTGCCCCAACTGGCTATGAGTGGGAAGGTCAAAAACTTTGGTTAGATTACCTGAAACCATATATAGACGAACATTTTATCGATAACTATGGTACAGCAGTTGGTGTAATCAATCCAAAAGCTAGTTATAAAGTGGTTATTGAGGCACATGCCGATGAAATTTCATGGTACGTGAACTACATTACTAGTGATGGTTTAATTTACGTAATTCGTAATGGTGGTTCAGACCATCAAATTGCACCATCAAAACGTGTAAATATTCATACTGAAAAAGGTCTGGTTAAAGCTGTTTTCGGGTGGCCAGCAATACATACTCGTCATGGCGATAAAGAACAAGCTCCAGAATTAAAAAACATCTTTTTAGATTGCGGTTGTACAACTAAAGAAGAAGTAGAAAAATTGGGAATCCATGTAGGCTGTGTGATTACATATGAAGATGAATTTATGGTATTAAATGACCGTTATTACGTTGGTCGTGCTTTAGATAATCGTGTAGGTGGTTTTATGATTGCCGAAGTTGCTCGTTTATTAAAAGAAAACAAGAAAAAATTGCCGTTTGGTTTATATATCGTTAACTCAGTGCAAGAAGAAATAGGGTTACGCGGTGCTGAAATGATTGCTCAACGTATTAAGCCAAATGTTGCTATTGTAACAGATGTTACACACGATACCACCACTCCAATGATTAACAAAATCATACAAGGTGATTTATCTGCAGGTAAAGGCCCTGTTGTTTCTTATGCACCAGCTGTACAAACCAACTTGAACAAATTGTTAATTAAAACAGCAGAGAAAAACGACATCCCTTTCCAGCGCCAAGCTTCTTCTCGTTCTACAGGAACAGATACTGATGCTTTTGCTTATTCAAATGGTGGGGTTCCATCTGCGTTAATTTCATTACCATTGCGTTACATGCACACTACTGTAGAAATGGTGCACAAAGAAGATGTAGACAATGTAATCAGCTTAATCTATCAAAGCTTGTTAAACATAAAAGCAGACCAAGATTTTAGGGAATTCTCTTAGAGAAAGGTTGAAGGCACAAAGGCAGAAGGTTGAGGGTTTTCCCCTCGACCTTTTTTTATGAACATATCCTTAAATTCTTAATGGTTAAAAAATTCTTATTTTTACCAATAAACAATATCCAAAATGACCAACATTAAAGTTATCGCATTTGATGCAGATGACACCTTATGGGTAAACGAACCGTATTTCCGCGAGGCAGAAGATAAGTTTTGCGCTTTATTAGAAGATTACCTTCCATTGCATAGCGTAGCCGCAGAATTATTTAAAATAGAAATCAGAAACCTTCCTTTATACGGTTACGGCATTAAAGGCTTTATGCTTTCGATGATAGAAACCATTTTAGAAGTTACCGAAGGAACAGCAAGCTTAGAAATGATTAGCAAAGCAATAGAGTTTGGTAAAGAACAACTAAATAAACCAATTGAATTATTAGACGGAGTTGAAACCGTTTTAGAAGCTTTAAAGGGAGAATATCGCTTAGTTGTTGCTACCAAAGGTGATTTATTAGACCAGGAAAGAAAACTACAAAAATCTGGCTTGGAGAAATATTTCCACCATATTGAAATCATGAGCGACAAACAGGAGAAGGATTACCTTAAGCTCTTAAAACATTTAGATTGCAAACCCAAAGACTTTCTAATGATTGGCAATTCCTTAAAATCTGATGTTTTACCAGTTTTACAGATTGGTGCACATGCCATTCACGTTCCCTATCATACTACTTGGGCTCATGAGGTTGTAGAAAATAATGTGGCACATGAAAATTTTTCTGCCATAACCTCAATAGATGAAATTTTAAGTATCCTTAAAAAATGAAACAACTGTTTGATTTAGAAAATTGGGTCAGAAAGGACCACTTTAATTTCTTTAATCGGTTTGAAGAACCTTTTTTTGGTGTAGTAGTAGATATTGATTGTACTATTGCCTACAATAAATGTAAAAAAGAAGGCATCAGATTTTTCTTATATTATTTACATCAAGCTTTATCATCAGCTAACGCTATAGAAAATTTCAGATTAAGAATTGAAGATGACCAAATCTATATTTACAACCAAGTTAATGCTTCGGCAGTTATCAATCGTCCAGATGGCACATTTGGCTTTTCTTACATAGACTACTCACCAGATTTTGAAGAATTTCAATCAATTGCAAAAAAAGAAATAGAACGAGTTCAAAACTCAACAGGTTTAGTTCCTGCTGGCTCAGGCGATAATGTAATTCATATTTCGGCTATGCCATGGTTAAAATTCACCTCTTTATCTCATGCTCGTAGTTTTTCATTTAAAGATAGCTGTCCAAAATTTTCCTTTGGCAAAATGACAGAAATCGAAGATAGAAAATCTATGCCAGTTTCTATTCATATAAATCATGCATTGGCAGATGGTTATCACGTAAGTTTATTTGTAGATGAATTTCAAAAGAGAATGAATAAAGCTTAAACTATTATTTCAATTCCGATATATCTTTCTTAATTTGAGGTCGAAAAACATCTTACCATGAATGATAAAAAGACTTTATTTACAGAAAAAATTAAAACTTCGTATGCACCAACTGGCGCATCGATATATTTAGGAGCAGGGATTTTAGAAGGCGAAGTATTAGCAGAAGCCGAAGTAAATTTGCCTTTGCGAATGATGAACCGCCACGGCTTAATAGCCGGAGCAACCGGAACAGGAAAAACAAGAACCCTACAACTATTGGCAGAACAACTATCTGATGCTGGCGTACCTGTATTTATGTTAGATGTTAAGGGAGACTTATCTGGGTTAAATCAAGTTGGGACCACAAACTCTAAAATTGAAGAAAGAAGTACACAATTAAACAAACCTTTCACTCCTACTGGTTTTCCTATTGAGCTTTATTCGCTTAGTGGAAAAAGTGGTGCACAAATGCGAGCAACTGTTACCGAATTTGGACCAGTCTTATTAGCAAAAATTTTAGAGCTGAATGATACTCAAACAGGTGTTTTGGCTGTAATTTTTAAATATGCAGATGACAACAAAATGCCAATTGTAGACTTAAATGATTTAAAAAAATTATTGGGTTATTTATCTGAAGGTGATGGTGCTGCAGAGATTAAAAATAGTTATGGTTCTATTTCGGCATCTACTTCAAGTACAATATTAAGAAAGATTGTAGCCATTGAGCAGCAAGGTTTAGGTGGAATGTTCGGCGAAACCTCTTATGACATTGAAGATTTATTTAATCGCGTTGATGGCAAAGGAGTTATCTCTCTTTTAAATATTGCCGATGTGCAAAATCAGCCTGTTTTATATTCTACTTTTTTATTAAGCCTATTGGCAGAAATATATCAGGCAATGCCAGAAGCTGGAGATTTAGACAAACCAAAATTGGTTTTCTTTTTTGACGAGGCACATTTACTCTTCAACGATGCTCCAAAAGCTTTCTTAGAACAAGTAAATACAATAATCAGATTAATTCGCTCTAAAGGAATTGGTGTTTTCTTTTGTACACAATCGCCAATGGACATTCCTGAAACCGTTTTGGCACAACTTGGGAATAGAGTGCAACACGCTTTAAGGGCTTTTACACCAAATGATGTTGATGCTTTAAAGAAAACCGTTAACACTTATCCCAAATCTGATTTTTACGAAATCGACAAATTGTTAACTGCATTAGGAACCGGACAAGCATTAGTTACTGTGCTAAATGAAAAAGGCATCCCTACCGAAGTTGCTGCTACAATGTTAACACCTCCAAGGGCTGTAATGGGGCCAATGGCAGCCATTGATTGTGAAAAATTAATGCAAGCCAGTCCATTATTCACAAAATATCAAAAAGCAATTGATCCTGTAAGTGCATTCGAAATGTTAACAGATAGAATCAATGTCAAATTAGCAGAAGACAATAAAATTAAAGCCGCTGCAGACGAGCAAAAACGAGTTGAAGAAGAAAGCAAACCTAGATCAGGAGAAAAAAGCATTGTGGAACAAGTAATGGGAGCAACTATAACTCGTCAAATTGGCAAAGAAATTGTCCGAGGTCTGTTTGGAATGCTAACTGGCAAAAAACCTAGGTCAAGAAGTGGTGGTATTTTTGGCTTTTAAAACTTATATTTGAAAAAATCCTAATCAAAAAAATTTATTTTAATGAAACCTACCTTACTAATTCTGGCTGCAGGTATGGCAAGCCGTTACGGAAGCATGAAACAAATAGATGGCTTTGGCCCAAACGGCGAAACCATTATCGATTATTCTATATATGATGCAATTAAAGCTGGTTTTGGCAAAGTTGTATTTATTATTAAAGAAGAATTTGTAGAAAACTTTAGAAGTATTTTTGATGCTAAACTCAAAGGCAAAATAGAAACAGATTATGTTTTCCAAAATTTCGATTTAAAACAATTCGGTATTGAAGAAGAAATCTATAGAGAAAAACCTTGGGGCACCGCTCATGCAATTTTATCAGGAAGAACAGTGGTAAAAGAACCTTTCTGTGTTATTAATGCTGACGATTTTTACGGCTTTGATGCCTATAAAAAAATGTTTGATTTCTTAAATGAAGAGGCAAATGATAGCAATTTCTCAATTATAGGTTACCAAATTGGCAAAACATTATCAGATTTTGGCGCTGTTTCTCGTGGTGTTTGTAAAGTTGATGATGCTGGTAACTTAAGTGAAATTGTAGAACGTACTAAAGTCTTTCAAGATGGTGATACGATCGTATATGAAGAAGAGGATAAAAAATATCCTTTAGATTTCGAAACACCTGTTTCAATGAATTTCTGGGGTTTTACTCCTGCTGTTTTCAAAATAACTGAAGAATTATTTAAAGAATTTGCTTTGGCTAATAAAGACAAGCCTAAGGCAGAATTTTTTATTCCATTAATCGGAGAAAACTTAGTAAAAAATAATACTGCAGCTTTTAAAGTAGTACCTACTTCAAATCAATGGTTTGGTGTTACTTATAAAGAAGATAAGCCTTTTGTACAAGCTAGTATTGATCAGCTTGTAAAAGATGGAGCTTATCCAGAAAATTTATGGAGCTAAGTATTGATGAAAATATATTAAAAGCTTACGGTTATAATTTTGAAACTGTTGCTTTACACCAAATAGGTTCGGGTCATATAAACCGAACCTATTTGCTTTCTACACATAGCGATGAAAAGTATATCTTACAAAACATCAATACTCAAGTTTTTAAGGATCCATTTGCCATAGCAAATAACATTAAACTAGTTGCAGATTATTTAAAATTAAATTTTCCAGATTATTTATTTCCTGCCCCAATTGCTGCTTTAAATGGGGAACTAATGTTTCAATATCAAAATGAATATTGGCGCTTATTACCATTTGTTCAAGACACCATTGCTTTTGATACTTTATCTGACTCGAAGCAGGCTTATGAAGCTGCCAAACAATTTGGAAAATTAAGTAGGTTGTTAAATAATTACGATGCTTCAACTCTAAAACCAACTATTCCTGGCTTTCACGATTTAGCTTGGAGATATGAGCAATTTACTTTTGCTTTAAGTAAATCGACAACAGTATTTAAAGAAAAAGCGAAACAAGAAATTGAAACCGCTTTACATCATCACTTCATTATAGCTTATTATCGTTCTTATGAGCATCGCCAAGATTTTCCGAATCGTGTAATGCACCATGATACCAAAATCAGTAACGTTCTTTTAAAAGAGAATAATTTTGAAGGCGTTTGCGTAATAGATTTGGATACTTTAATGCCTGGTAAATTCATATCTGATTTAGGAGATATGATGCGAACTTATCTTTGTGCATTCTCTGAAAATGAAAAGGATCTAAGTAAAATTAACATCCGATTAGATTATTTTAAAGCAACAATTAAGGGTTATTTATTTGAAATGGCCAGCACATTAACAGGAACTGAAAAAGAATTGGTTTTATTTTCTGGAAAGTATATGATTTATATGCAAGCGTTAAGGTTCTTAACAGATTATTTAAATGGTAGTGATTATTACCCAATTTCTTATCCAGAACAAAATCTAGATAGAGCAAAAAACCAATTCAAATTATTAAGTGAGTTATTTGAAAATGAAAAAACTCTTCAAGATATAATTGAAGAGTGTTTATCCTAGGTTTGTCATTCAGAGCGCAACGAAGAATCTATCTATTTTTATTAAAAATTTCCTAAAAGCACTTTCCTTTGCTAAATAAACCCGATAGCAATGAATCCCGATTTTTCATCGGGAGAAACGAATAGCGGGACCACTCTAGCCATAGAACACTACCAATCATTTTCAAATCATCGCTTTAAGATTACTTCGTCGGCTGAAAAAGCCTTCTCACAATGACGAAATAAATTAAAAAAGCGTCACTGAACTTAATCAGCAACGCTTTTTATATCAACCCAAGACTCTCGACTTAGGGCTTGTGACTAAAGACTTATTTCTTCTCTTCGTCTTTTACTTCTTCAAAATCAACATCAGTAACAGTATCGCCACCTTGTTGTGCATCAGCTTGTGGTGCAGCACCTTGAGGTTGCTCACTAGCTTTGTACATTTCTTCTGAAGCTACGTTCCATGCATTTTGTAATTCTTCTTGAGCTGCATCGATATCTGCAAAGTTACGAGACAAATGAGCTGCTTTTAATTTCTCTAAACCAGCTTCAATTGGCGCTTTTTTATCGTCAGATAATTTATCACCAAATTCTTTCAATTGTTTCTCAGTAGAGAAAATTAAAGCATCAGCACCGTTAATTTTATCTGCTTCTTCTTTTTGTTTAGCATCAGATTCCGCATTTGCTTCAGCTTCTTCTTTCATTTTCTTGATTTCTTCATCAGTTAAACCAGAAGATGCTTCGATACGGATTTTTTGCTCTTTACCAGTAGCTTTATCTTTAGCACTTACGTGTAAAATACCGTTAGCATCAATGTCAAAAGCAACTTCTACTTGAGGCACACCACGAGGTGCTGGTGGAATACCATCTAATATGAAACGACCAATTGTACGGTTTTGAGCAGCCATTGGACGCTCACCTTGTAAAATATGGATTTCTACCGAAGGCTGATTATCAGCAGCTGTAGAGAAAGTTTCTGCTTTTTTAGAAGGGATAGTTGTATTTGCTTCAATTAATTTTGTCATTACACCACCCATAGTTTCAATACCTAAAGAAAGTGGAGTAACATCTAATAACAATACATCTTTAACCTCACCAGTTAAAACACCACCTTGAATAGCAGCACCAATTGCCACAACTTCATCAGGATTTACACCTTTACTTGGCTCTTTACCAAAGAAAGCTTTAACAGCATCCTGAATTGCAGGAATACGAGTTGAACCACCTACTAAGATGATTTCGTCGATATCACCAACTTTTAAACCAGCATTTTTCAAAGCAGATTTACAAGGGTCAATCGTACGTTTAATTAAATCTCCAGCCAATTGCTCAAATTTAGCACGGCTTAAAGTTCTAACTAAGTGTTTTGGACCGCTAGCATCAGCAGTAATATATGGTAAGTTAATTTCTGTTGAAGTAGTGCTAGATAACTCAATTTTAGCTTTTTCAGCAGCTTCTTTTAAACGTTGTAAAGCCATTGGGTCTTTAGCCAAATCCATTCCATTTTCAGTCAAGAATTCTGAAGCTAACCAATCGATAATTACGTGGTCAAAATCATCACCACCTAAGTGAGTATCACCGTCAGTAGATTTTACTTCAAAAACACCGTCACCTAATTCTAAAACAGAAACATCATGTGTACCACCACCACAGTCAAACACAACAATTTTCATGTCTTTGTGTGCTTTATCTAAACCGTAAGCTAAAGCAGCTGCAGTTGGTTCGTTAATGATACGTTTTACAGTTAATCCAGCAATTTCACCAGCTTCTTTAGTAGCCTGACGTTGTGCATCGTTAAAATATGCCGGAACAGTAATAACTGCTTCAGTAACTTCATGTCCTAAGAAATCTTCAGCCGTTTTTTTCATTTTCTGCAAAATCATAGCAGAAATCTCTTGTGGAGTATATTTACGGTCGTCAATTTCAACACGAGGCGTGTTGTTATCACCTTTAACAACTTTATAAGGTACTCTACCAACTTCTTTCGAAACTTCAGCAAAGCTAGAACCCATAAAGCGTTTAATAGAATAAATTGTTTTTGTAGGGTTCGTTATCGCCTGACGCTTAGCAGGTTCACCCACTTTACGCTCGCCGTTTTCTGCAAAAGCAACAATAGATGGCGTTGTACGTTTACCCTCACTGTTGGCTATAACTACAGGTTCGTTACCTTCCATTACAGAAACGCAAGAGTTTGTTGTTCCTAAGTCTATACCAATTATTTTTCCCATTTTATTATGTATTTCTTTTAAATTTTATTGTTTACTCGTTAATAACAAGCAATGTGCCAATTGGCTTTTGGCAGAAATAACATCTAAATATCTGTTAAAATGTATTAATTAAGGCTAATATTGGCTGACACGTTGGCAGAAAAAAAGCAAAAGGCAGAAGGTCTAAAGGTTGAAGGTATTTTAGAAAACGAATGTCAGTAATTCTTCGGATTTGCAGCCCTGCTGTTCGCTTTACATGCCTTCGGCTTCGTGCTCGCTACCATCAGGTTTAAATAACAAAAACTTATGCTAAAATGTAAACCTGTGGCTAAAGCCCAATAAAAAACATAAAAACGTCAGTTAAAACAGACGGCAATGAAATGAACTAGATAAATATCTGAATAGATAGAACTTTAACTTCATTGCCGTTGGCTTCAGCCAACGGAATAATGGCAACATATTGGCTTTAGCCACATTATAAATTCAATAACCGCTCCAAATGATGGTAATCAATCCCAAAATAAGCTTTAGTTTCTTTTATCTTTTGTAAAATCACTTTTTGCTCCTCAGACTTCGGACTTTTTTTCACTCCCACCACCAAAACATTTTTCGGCGTATGTGCATCTGAAATAAATTCAAATACCTTAGTTTTATAGCCAAAGTATTCTAAAATTAAAGCTCTAATTCCATCAGTTACCATTTCAGCTTGGCGTTCTAAGAAAATTCCATACTTGGTTAAAAAAGAAACATCGTTTTTAACGTTATGCTTTTCAATTTCTCTTCTAATCTGTTTATGGCAGCAAGGTGCAACAACAATTAATTCTGCACCAGCATTTATCCCTTTAAAAATGGCATCATCAGTTGCAGTATCACAAGCGTGTAGTGCAATTAGTAAATTAATTTCTTTTACTTTATAATCTTCAATAGTTCCTTCAACAAAATGCAATTGCTCAAAATTAGCTTGTTTGGCAATGTCGTTGCATAAATTCACTAAATCTTCTCTAAACTCAACGCCTGTTACCTTTGCTTTTAATTTCAATTGTTGGTGCAGGTAGTCGTACAAAGCAAAAGTTAAATAACCTTTACCCGAACCCATATCTACAACATTCTTAATAGTTCCTTCCGGTAATTCTTTAATTAATGAGTTTAAAATTTCAATGTACTGGTTAATCTGTTTATACTTATCCTGCGCATTTTTAAAAACATTTCCCTCCGCATCAGTAATTTTCAAAGAATGAAGATAACTATTAGCCGTCGGCTTAATCAATCTTTTTTTCTCCTTATCGTGAGTAAGTTTCGGCTCTAATTTCACATTCATTTCTCTTTCACGTAGCTTAATCAAACCTTTTTTATCGTGTTCAATTATCACCTCCTTGTTTGTAGTGAATAAAGTGGCAATCTTAAAATCATTGCTTAAAAGATTGATAATTAAACCTGAACCTTCATCAAGTGCTAAATTTTTAAATATATCTCTAGTTTTATATCGATAATTAAAAGATAGCATATCAACTCTTTTAATTTTAACCAACTTCACATACAGATTTTTCAACTCCTTGTCATTCCCCTGATAATTACCAAGAGATAATTTCACTAGTTTTTTTTCGGCTATGCTAGTTTTTAAAAGGTTTGCAAACTTTAATAGAATATCGCTATTGCTCATATAAATAAATCGATTTACCTAACATTAAGGCTACATAATTAAAATAGTAGGCTCAACGTTTCCATTTCACAAAATTAAGCTTTAAATTAGGATAACGATAAATTCTAACCATTTATAATGAGTGACTTTCAAATTAAAAAGTCTTCCACCGTGTATGACGCCATTGTTGTTGGCTCTGGTGCTGGAGGAGGAATGGCTGCCTATGTTTTGGCAAATGCCGGACAAAAAGTTCTAATGCTTGAAGCTGGTCAGTATTTTGACCCAAGAATTGACGCCCAACAAATGAAATGGCCTTGGGAATCTCCCCGTCGTGGAGCTGGCACAACCCGTCCCTTTGGAGATTTTGATGCTTCTTATGGTGGCTGGCAATTAGAAGGCGAGCCCTATACAACTAAAGATAAAACAGAATTTGAATGGTTCAGGTCCCGTATGCTCGGTGGTCGTACCAATCATTGGGGCAGAATTTCTTTAAGAATGGGCCCAATAGATTTTAAACCTACTGATGGTTTAACGGACCCTTGGCCAATAACATATGCCGATTTAAAACCATTTTACGACAAAGTTGATAGAATGATAGGCATCTATGGCACTGCAGAAGGCATAGAAAATGAACCTGACGGGATTTTTATGAAGCCACCAAAACCTAGATTACATGAACTTTTAATTAAAAAAGGTGCAGAAAAAGCTGGCGTACCTGTAATTACTGGTCGCGGTGCCGTAATGACTGAAGAAATTAAAGGGAATAAAGACCGTGCACCTTGTTTCTATTGTGGCCAATGTGGTAGAAGTTGTAAAGTTTATGGAGACTTTTCTGCTTCATCATGCTTAGTAATTCCTGCGGTTAGCACAGGTAATTTAACAGTAATAACCGATGCAATGGTTAGAGAAGTAATTACTGATAAAGATGGGTTGGCAAAAGGTGTTTCTTATGTTAATAGAAAAGATTTACAGGAATATCAGGTAAATGCAAAATTAGTGATTTTAGGCGCTAGCGCATGTGAATCGGCTAGAATTTTATTAAATTCAAAATCATCTCATCACCAAAATGGATTAGCCAATAAAAGTGGTGTTGTTGGAAAATACTTACATGACTCTACTGGAGCGAGTGTATCTGGCTTTTTACCTCAGTTAATGGATAGAAAGCGATATAATGAAGACGGCCTTGGTAGTGTTCATATTTACTCGCCTTGGTGGGTAGATAATAAAAAATTAGATTTCCCTAGAGGTTATCATATTGAATATGGAGGCGGAATGCGTATGCCATCTTATGGTTTCAGTGGCGGTGTACCAACACAAAATGGAATGGTGCCTGACCGAAATGGAAAAATGAAAGAAGCCGGAGGTTATGGCACTTCCTTAAAAGATGATTATCGCCGTTTATATGGGACCGGGGTAAGTATGGCTGGCCGTGGGACCGCGATAGCTAGAGAAGATAATTATTGTGAAATTGACCCAAATGTAGTAGACAAGTATGGCATTCCAGTGCTAAGGTTTCATTATAAATGGGCAAAGGAAGAAGTTCTTCAAGCCAAACACATGCAAGAAACGTTTCTGTCTATTATGAAAGAGATGGGGGCTATTGTTACTTCAAAAATTGAAGGTGCAGAAAATAATTATGGATTAGAAGCTCCTGGAAAGATTATTCACGAAGTTGGTACAATTAGAATGGGCGATGACCCAAAAAAATCTGCCTTAAACAAATATTGTCAGGCACATGATTGTAAAAATCTATTTGTAGTCGATGCAGCACCATTTGTACAACAAGGTGATAAAAATGCAACTTGGACAATCCTAGCCCTAGCAATGAGAACAGCGGAATATATTTTAGCAGAGAAGAAAAAACAAAACATTTAATCATGAACAGACGTGATTCATTAAAGGCAATTGGCCTTACCGCTTTAAGCACAACAGTATTGGTAGGAGCTTGTAGCCCTTCGGAAGAAAAAAAGGAAGTTGTAGCTTCGGAAAAAGAAGCTGGTAGAGAACAATGGGAAACAGATAGAGACCAAAAATTAAAGGCTGAAACTTTTTTCACTAAGCATGAAATAGCCACAATTTCAGTATTGGTAGATATCATTATTCCAAAAGATGATTTCTCAGGAAGTGCAACTGAAGCCAAAGTTCCAGAATTTATCGAATTTATTGTTAAAGATATTCCCGAACATCAAGTACCATTGCGTGGAGGACTTAAATGGTTAGATATCCAATGTTTCAATAGATATGAAAGTTCCTTTATCGAAGCTACACCCAAAGAACAAATAAGCATTATTGATGAAATTGCTTATCCCAAAAAGGCAAAGCCAGAAATGTTAGCGGGAGTTGCTTTTTTCAATAGAATGAGAAGTCTTACGGCATCTGGATTTTATACCACCGAAATGGGTGTAAAAGATATTGGCTATGTTGGAAACGTACCAAATCAATGGCCCGGAGTTCCAAGTGAGGTATTGAAGCAATATGGATTAGAAGGAATAAAAATCTAGTTAAAAAAAAGCCCTTTAGGAATACCTAAAGGGCTTTTATATTTTATAGTTAATTTAAAAACTATGCTTTTGGAGCTTCTTCTTCTGTAGAGCTTGCTTCTGGAGCAGCTTCTTCAGTAGCAGGAGTTTCTTCAACCGCTGGTACTGCTTCTTCAACTACTTCAGTTTCTTCAACTACAGCTTCAGCTTTTGGAGCTTTAGCCACAGCAGCAGGAGCATCAGCTTTTTTAGCTTTACTTCTACCTCTACGTGTAGTTTTCTTTTCTTCAGCTGCAGTATCTTTACCGTAAACTTCGTTATAATCAACTAACTCAATTAGTGCCATCTCAGCATTATCACCTAAACGATTGTTTAATTTGATAATACGAGTGTAACCACCTGGACGGTTAGCAACTTTAGCAGCTACATCACGGAACAATTCTGTAACCGTTTCTTTGTCTTGTAAGTAAGCAAATACTGTACGACGAGAGTGTGTAGTATCGTTTTTAGATTTTGTAATTAGAGGCTCAACATAAACGCGTAAAGCTTTTGCTTTAGCTAAAGTAGTTGAAATTCTCTTGTGTTTAATCAACGATGAAGCCATGTTTGCTAACATCGCTTTTCTGTGCGATGTAGTTCTGCCTAAATGGTTGTGTTTTTTACCGTGTCTCATTTTTTGTTTTGTAAAGTGTATACCGTCTCTTTGAACTTAATCTGAGGGAATTATACACAGTGAATATTTAATTAATATTATATTCCGAGCCTTGAGCACAATTTCACAACTGCAAACTCAAAACTGAAAACTGTTTTTATTCTTCGTCTAACTTGAATTTAGAAAGGTTCATTCCAAACGATAATTGTTTAGATTTTACCAATTCTTGAATTTCAGTTAAAGATTTTTTACCGAAGTTTCTGAATTTTAACATATCAGCAACATCATAAGAAACTAAATCAGCTAAAGTGCGAATATCCGCTGCTTTTAAGCAGTTTAAAGCACGAACTGAAAGATCTAAATCAACCAATTCTGTTTTAAGGATTTTACGCATGTGTAAAATTTCTTCATCAACTTCTTTAGTTTCCTCTTTCGCTTGAGATTCTAATACTAGGTTCTCATCAGAGAATAACATAAAGTGTTGGATCAAAATTTTAGCTGCTTCTTTTAAAGCTTCTTCTGGGTGGATAGATCCATCAGTAGAAATATCTAAAATTAATTTCTCGTAATCTGTTTTTTGCTCAACACGATAGTTTTCAATCGTGTATTTTACATTTTTCATTGGGGTGAAAATCGAATCGATAGCGATTACACCAACAACTGTATCAGTAATTTTATTCTCTTCTGCAGGAACATAACCACGACCTTTATTGATAGTTAATTCTACCTCTAAAGTTACTGATTTCTCCATGTTACAGATAACAAAATCAGGGTTTAAAACCTCAAAGTTGTTAGAGAATTTTGTAATGTCTCCAGCCAAGAATTGATCTTGACCGTTTACAATAATGAATACTTTTTCTGAATCTCCAGAATCACCAACTTTTTTAAAACGAACTTGTTTTAAATTTAAGATGATTTCTGTTAAATCTTCTACAACACCTTTCATTGTAGAGAATTCGTGAGAAACGCCTGAAAAACGAATACTTGTAATAGCAAAACCTTCTAAAGAAGAAAGTAAAATTCTTCTCAAGGCGTTACCAATTGTTACACCGAAACCGGGCTCTAAAGGACGAAATTCGAATTGACCATCGAAATCCGTTGATTTCTGCATGATTACCTTATCTGGTTTCTGAAATGCTAAAATTGCCATTTATAATGTTTTTAGATCGTTATATGAATAATGTGTAACGTAAAAAAGTTAAAGCCACTTGGGCTTTAACAAAATTTATTACTTAGAGTATAACTCTACTATAAGATTCTCTTTAATGTTTTCTGGGATCTCATCACGGTTAGGATAAGCTAAAAACTTACCTGATAACTCACTTGCATTCCAATCTAACCAATTGAACTTATTGATTACTCTTCCCGCAACAGAAGTAGTGATTGCCTCTAATGATTTAGATTTATCACGTACTGCAACTACATCACCAGCTCTTAATTGATATGATGGAATATTTACAACCTCACCATTTACAGTTACGTGTTTGTGGCTAACCAATTGACGTGCACCTGAACGGGTTGGAGCAATACCTAGTCTGTATACTGTGTTATCCAAGCGTGCTTCTAACAATTGCAACAAGTTATCACCAGTAATACCTTCGCGAGATGAAGCTTTAGTGAACAGGTTACGAAATTGTTTTTCTAATACACCATAAGTATATTTTACTTTTTGTTTCTCCATTAACTGTACAGCATACTCAGATTGTTTTCCTCTTCTTTTAGAAGCGCCATGTTGGCCTGGAGGATAATTTTTTCTGTCTAATACTTTGTCAGGGCCGAAAATTGGCTCTCTGAACTTACGGGCTATTTTGGACTTTGGTCCGGTATATCTTGCCATTGTTGTTTTTGATTTTAAAGTATCTTCCCAACTTAAATCGGGAGACTCTTAGCTTTAAAAATAATTAATTAAACTCTTCTTTTCTTAGGAGGACGACATCCATTGTGTGGAAGCGGAGTGATATCTTTAATAGAAGTCACTTCGATACCTGCAACTTGTAAAGTTCTGATTGCAGACTCACGGCCTGAACCTGGACCTTTAACAAATACCTCTACCTTACGTAGACCTAAGTCAAATGCTACTTTACCGCAATCAGATGCAGCTTGGCCAGCAGCGTATGGAGTGTTCTTTTTAGAACCTTTAAATCCCATTTTACCTGCAGACGACCATGAAATAGTCTGACCGTTATTGTTTGTTAAAGTAACAATGATGTTGTTGAACGTAGCATTGATGTGAGCCTGACCTACAGACTCAATAACAACTATACGTTTTTTGGTAACTTTTTTACTTTTAGCCATTTTGCTTTAATAATAAGTTAGTGAATTACTGGATTAGCGAATAACCCGGACCCATTAACCATTTAAATTAATTTGTTCCAAATAACCACAAGGGTTATTTATCATTTATTATTTAGTAGCTTTTTTCTTATTAGCAACTGTTTTTCTCTTTCCTTTACGAGTACGAGAATTGTTTTTTGTACGTTGACCACGAACAGGTAAACCTTTTCTGTGACGTAAACCACGGTAACAACCGATATCCATTAAACGTTTGATGTTTAATTGAACCTCAGAACGTAAAGCACCTTCTACTTTAATTCCATCGTTAATGATTGTACGAATAGCCGACAATTCGTCATCTGACCAGTCTTGTACTTTTTTGTTAAAATCGATACCTGCCTCAGTTAAAATGTTCTGAGCAGTTTGTCTTCCTATACCGTAGATATAAGTTAGTCCGATTTCACCTCTTTTGTTTCTTGGTAAATCAATACCTGAAATCCTTGCCATATTTATTTATAATTTTAAGTAATTCCGAACGGCGGGCCACCGTTGTACGGTACATTACAATATTTCTTAATTACCCTTGACGTTGCTTATATTTTGGATTTTTTTTGTTAATCACGTAAAGTTTACCTTTACGACGAATAATCTTACAATCAGCGCTACGTTTTTTAATTGATGACCTAACTTTCATTTTATTTATATCTATAAGTAATCCTGCCTTTTGATAAATCGTAAGGCGACATCTCTAATTTAACTTTGTCTCCAGGAAGAATTTTGATGTAATGCATCCTCATCTTTCCTGAAATGTGAGCAATAATCTCGTGGCCATTTTCAAGTTCTACTCGAAACATAGCATTAGATAATGCTTCTCTTATTACTCCGTCTTGTTCAATTGAGGCTTGTTTAGCCATATAATATTGATTTTTACTTAATTAGCTTGTATTAAACAGGGTTGCAAAATTAAATAAAAATTTTTACTTTTTTACTTTTTTTCTTTTAAAACTTCTTCAATCAGTGAAAAGGTCGATAATACATCTGCTTTCCCCTTTTTGATAGCAACCGTGTGTTCAAAATGTGCAGAAGGTTTGTTGTCTCTGGTGGTAACTGTCCATCCATCAGACCAAAACTTAACAGCAGCAGTTCCTGCATTAATCATTGGTTCAATAGCAATAACCATTCCTTCCTCTAACTTTGCGCCGTTCCCTCTTTTACCATAATTTGGTACTTCAGGTTTTTCGTGAAGCTTAACCCCAACACCATGTCCTACTAGTTCTCTAACTACTCCAAACCCATTGCTTTCTGCGTGATGTTGTACAGCAAAAGCTATATCACCAATTCGCATTCCAACTACAGCTTTTTCAATTGCAAAGTTTAAGCACTCTTGTGTTACTTTGGTTAGCTTTTGCTTTTCAGCATCAACCTCTCCAATAGAAAAAGTGTAAGCAGAATCTCCGAAGAAATTATTCTTGATCACTCCGCAATCAACAGAGATTAAATCTCCTTCCTTGATTACATATTCATTTGGAAATCCATGTACCACTTGATCATTAGGCGAAATGCACAATGAATTAGGAAAACCACCATAGTTTAAAAAAGCCGGCACTGCGCCATTATCACTAATAAACTCATAAGCTAACTTATCTAATGCAATAGTGGTTACACCTGGTGCAATAATCTTAGCAACTTCAGCTAAGGTTTTTGAAACAAGTAAAGAACTTTCTCTTATTAATTCTATCTCCTCCGGAGATTTATAATAAATTTTTGACATGCTTTATTTTACAATGCAGCTCCACCGCTCGCAGGAATTCCTGTACGCCCAGTAACTCTACCTGTTTTCATTAATCCATCATAGTGACGCATTAATAAATAACTTTCTACTTGTTGCAAAGTATCTAATACAACACCTACTAAAATTAGTAGTGATGTACCTCCAAAGAAATGAGCGAACTCTTGTGCAATACCAACCTTAACAGCAAATGATGGCAAAATTGCGATAATTGCCAAGAATAACGATCCAGGGAAAGTAATCTTAGAAATAACATCATCAATAAAAGATGAAGTAGCTAATCCTGGCTTGATACCTGGAATAAAACCACCATTCTTTTTCATGTCATCAGACATTTGAGTTGGGTTAACAGTAATTGCAGTATAGAAGAAAGTAAATGCAATAATTAAAAAAGCAAATGTTAAGCTGTAAGTTAATGAGGTGATATCAGTATACTGATGTAACCAACTGTCAGCTAATTTTTCAGGGAATAAACCAATTAAAGCATTTGGCACAAACATTAATGCTTGAGCAAAAATAATTGGCATCACACCAGCTGCATTAACTTTTAACGGAATGTATTGTCTAACACCGCCAACTTGCTTATTACCAACAATTCTCTTTGCGTATTGCACAGGCACTTTACGTACACCTTGAACAATAAGTATTGTGAACATGATGATTGCAAACAAAGCAACGATTTCTAATACAAAACGGATTAAACCACCGTCGTTACCAGCAAATACAGAGCTAAACTCTTGTGTAATTGCTCCTGGTAAACGAGCAATGATACCTACCATAATGATTAATGATGTACCATTACCAATTCCTTTATCGGTTATTTTTTCACCTAACCACATTACAAACAAAGTACCTGCCGTTAATACAAATCCAGACAATACATAAAATAATGTAGGATCAATAATAATTGCGGCTGGTGTAACTTGTGTTTTAACATATCCTACGGCCTGAACCGCAGTGATAGCAACTGTTAGGTAACGAGTAATTTGCGTTAATTTTTTTCTGCCACTCTCTCCTTCTTTTTGCATTTTCTGGAAAGTAGGCACTGCAATACCCAATAACTGAACTACAATAGATGCAGAGATATAAGGCATTACACCTAAAGCTACAATTGATACTTTAGAAAAAGCACCACCTGCAAACATATCTAATAAACCTAAGATACCAGTTTTTTGAGTATTATCTAATTGAGCTGGGTCTACACCAGGTAGAACCACTTGACAAACAAACCTGTAAATAACAAGAATCATTAACGTAAAAAGAATACGCTCCTTTAATTCTTGTATTTTCCAAATATTACTTAAAGTAGTAAATAGCTTCTTCATTAATTATAATTTTACAATTGAGCCACCAGCAGCTTCAATAGCTTTTTGTGCAGTTGCAGAAAACGCATGAGCTGTAACTTCTAATTTAGCTTTAACTTCACCACGACCTAAGATTTTCACTAGATCATTTTTAGAAGCTAAACCGTGCTCTTGTATAGCAGCAAAATCAATTGTAGTTAAGTTAAATCTTTCTGCCAAACCTTGTAAAATATCTAAGTTCACACCTACATATTCAGTACGGTTAATTGGTTTGAAACCAACTTTAGGCACACGACGTTGTAATGGCATCTGACCACCCTCAAAACCAATCTTAGTTTTGTGACCAGAACGTGAACCAGCTCCTTTATGACCACGAGTAGATGTACCACCACGACCAGAACCTTGACCACGACCAATTCTTTTAACTTTTTTTACAGAACCTGCTGCAGGTTTTAAATTACTTAAGTTCATTTTTTAAACTTGTTGTGTTGCCCTTCGCTTTCACTAATCAGGGACAACGATAAATAAATAAAGATATGTTGACACAAAATATTGCGCTAACATATCTTAATAATTAAATAGTCTCTATAGCTACTAAGTGATTAACTTTTCTTACCATCCCAATAATGGCAGCGTTAGCCTCAACTTCTACACTTTGGTTCATTTTCTTTAAACCTAAAGCTTGCATAGTTCTTTTTTGGCGTTCGCTTCTATCGATAATGCTTTTTATTTGGGTAATTTTAATTTTAGCCATGATATTATCCGTTAAAAACTTTATTTAAATCTACACCACGGTGCTGTGCTACTGTATAAGCATCACGCATTTTAGTTAAAGCATCTACTGTTGCTTTTACCACGTTGTGTGGGTTAGATGAACCTTTTGACTTTGCTAGTACGTTATGAATACCAGCACTCTCTAATACAGCACGCATTGCACCACCAGCAATTACACCAGTACCTACTGCTGCAGGTTTGATTAAAACAAAACCTCCAGAGAATTTACCGATTTGCTCGTGAGGAACAGTACCATGTAAAATTGGAACTTTAACCAAGTTCTTTTTTGCATCGTCAATTCCTTTAGCAATTGCTTCAGTAACCTCTTTAGCTTTACCTAAACCGTAACCAACAACACCTTGCTCATCTCCAACAACCACAATGGCCGAGAAGCTGAAAGTACGACCACCTTTGGTTACTTTGGCAACACGTTGTATGCTAACTAAACGATCTTTCAATTCGATTTCGCTAGTCTTAACTCTTTTTATATTGATAGTTGACATCTTATCCTATTTCTTAGATTAAAATACTAAACCAGCCTCGCGAGCACCTTCTGCCAACGATTTAACACGACCATGGTATAAGTAACCATTTCTGTCGAAAACAACTTCTTTAACACCAGCTGCAATTGCTTTTTCAGCAATTAACTTGCCTACTGCGATCGACTGATCAGATTTGTTTCCTTTACCAGTAAAATCTTTAGATAAAGATGATGCTGAAACTATTGTACTACCAGTTACATCATTAATGATTTGAGCATAAATACCTTTATTGCTTCTATAAACCGATAGACGTGGACGGCTTTCAGATCCAGTAAGTCTTTTTCTGATACCTTTTTTTATACGATCTCTACGAGATAATTTTTTTCCTGCCATTTTAATTATTTTTTAGAAGCTGATTTACCTGCTTTTCTTCTTAATATTTCACCAACAAACTTGATACCTTTACCTTTATATGGCTCTGGAGTACGTAACGAACGGATTTTTGCTGCTACTTGACCTATCAATTGTTTATCAATACTCTCTAAAATGATTTTAGGAGTCTGACCTTTTTCAGATGTGGTGGTTACTTTAATCTCTTCTGGTAACTGGAATACGTAATGGTGAGAATAACCTAAAACTAGATCCAAAGTATTACCTTGGTTAGTAGCACGGTAACCCACACCAACTAATTCTTGTTCTATTTTAAAACCATCTGTTACACCAACAACCATGTTATTGATTAAAGAACGATATAAACCGTGTAAGGCTTTATGTCTTTTTTGCTCAGTTGGACGACTTACCGTAAATACGCCATCTTCTTGAGATAAAATGATATCAGCATCTACTGCTTGAGTTAATTCTCCTTTTGGGCCTTTAACTGTTACTAAGTTCTCTTTGGAAACTGTTATAGTTACACCTGCAGGTACATTAATTGGATTTTTTCCTATTCTTGACATTGTGCTATCCTCCTATTAATAAACGTGACACAATACCTCACCACCAATGTTTAATTTGGCTGCTTCTTTATCGGTCATTACACCTTTAGAAGTAGATAAGATTGCTATACCTAAACCATTTAATACTCTTGGCATGTTTTCTACACCAGCATATTGTCTTAAACCTGGCTTGCTGATACGAGTTAATGTACGGATAGCCGAGATTTTAGTAATTGCATTGTACTTTAAGGCAATTTTGATAACGCCTTGAGTAGTTGTGTCTTCAAACTTGTAGTTTGCGATGTAACCTTTGTCAAAAAGAACTTTTGTGATTTCCTTTTTAAGGTTTGATGCAGGAATCTCAACGATTCTATGATTTGCCTTAATGGCATTTCTTACCCTTGTCAGGTAATCTGCTATTGGATCTGTATTCATTATTATATAATTGTGATAGTGGTATCCTTTCTGCCACCCAGCTTTGGGACCTGCTATCGGTTAAAATTCTAATCTTTGCTATACGCTAAAGAGCTATAAGCTGTAAGGGCTGCAAAAATACAACTTACAACTTATAACTCCAAACTTATAACTTCTTTATTACCAGCTAGCTTTTCTAACTCCAGGAATTTTTCCTGCTAAAGCCATATCGCGGAATAATACCCTTGATATACCGAAAGTACGCATGTATCCACGAGGACGACCAGTTAACTTACAACGGTTGTGCAAACGCACAGCTGAAGAGTTTTTTGGTAACTTATCTAATCCTTCGTAATCACCTGCAGCTTTTAATTCTGCACGCTTGTCTGCATATTTAGCAACCAATTTTTGGCGCTTAATTTCGCGAGCTTTTACACCTTCTTTTGCCATTATTGCTCTGTTTTTTGATTTTTAAATGGTAATCCAAATTGTTTTAAAAGTTCCAATGCCTCAACATCAGTAGTAGCAGACGTTACAAACGTAATATCCATACCTAAAATCTTATTGATTTTGTCGATGTTAATCTCTGGGAAAATGATTTGTTCAGTAATACCTAAAGTATAGTTACCTTTTCCATCAAATCCTTTATCATTGATACCTTTGAAATCACGGATACGAGGCAAAGCTACAGAAATTAATCTGTCTAAGAACTCATACATGTTGTTATCACGTAAAGTTACTCTTACACCAACTGGCATACCTTTACGTAATTTAAAGTTTGAGATATCTTTTTTAGATTTTGCACCTACAGCTTGTTGACCAGCAATTGTACTCATTTCTAAGATAGAGCTATCCATAACTTTTTTGTCAGTTACAGAATAACGACCAACACCTTGGTTGATGGCAATTTTCTCTAATTTAGGAACTTGCATTATGCTTTTGTAATTGAACTTATCTTTTAGAGCAGTTACAATTTCCTCTTTATATTTGCTTTTTAATCTTGGTACGTATGCCATTATTTGATTTCCTCCCCTGATATTTTAGCAACTCTAACTAATTTTCCGTCAGCGTTTAATTTACGACCAACACGAGTAGTTTTACCAGATTTTGGATCAACTAACTGTACGTTAGAAATATGAAGAGCAGCTTCTTTTTTAATTATACCACCATTTGGTGTAGCAGCATTTGGTTTAGTATGTTTTGATACAAGGTTAATACCTTCTACAATAACTCTACTTTTGGCAACAAGCACTTCTTGTACTTTACCTTGTTGGCCTTTTGAATCGCCAGCTATAACCTTTACTAAATCTCCTTTACGGATTTTTACTTTGGCTTGTGTTACTTCTTTTTTCATATTATAATACCTCCGGTGCTAATGATACAATTTTCATGAATTGTTTTTCACGCAGCTCTCTTGCAACCGGGCCAAAAATACGTGTACCACGTGGCTCGTCTTGTGCATTTAACAATACTGCTGCATTGTCATCAAAACGAATATAAGAACCATCCTTACGTCTGATTTCTTTTTTGGTTCTTACTACAACTGCTTTAGAAACTGTTCCTTTTTTAATGTTACCAGATGGCAAAGCGCTTTTTACAGTAACAACAATTTTGTCACCTATAGAAGCATATCTTTTGCCAGTTCCACCAAGCACACGGATAACCAGTACTTGTTTTGCGCCGCTATTATCGGCTACGTTTAATCGTGATTCCTGTTGTACCATCTTATTTAGCTCTTTCTAAAATTTGTACTAATCTCCAGTTCTTGTTTTTACTCAGCGGACGAGTTTCTTGTATTAATACAGTATCACCGATACCACATTCGTTTTTCTCGTCATGAGCCATAAATTTGGTAGTTTTCTTAACAAACTTACCATAGATCGGGTGTTTCACTTTACGCTCAACCGCCACAACAATAGATTTTTCCATTTTGTTGCTTACCACCAACCCGGTTCTTGTTTTTCTTAATTGTCTTTCCATTTCGACTCTAAAGTTATTTAGTTTCAGTTGCAGACTGAGCTTTAAGCTTAGTCAATTCAGTGTTTAATCGGGCAATATCTTTTCTTACCTTATTGATACGGGTAGGATTTTCAATAGCCGAAATTGTATGTGCAAATTTTAACTTTACCAAGTTTTCTCTTTCTTCTGCAATCTTAGCTACTAGTTCTTCTTGTGAAAGCCCTATGATTTCTGAGTTCTTCATTTTATTAATTTTTATGTTCGGGTCTAGCGGTTATAACAACAAGTTATTTACAACATTGATCCCTAAACTTTTTTATGCTTCTACGTAATCTCTACGTACTACAAATTTTGTTTGAATTGGTAATTTTTGAGCGGCAAGTCTTAATGCTTCTTTGGCAACTTCCATTGGAACACCTTCTGCTTCAAAAATTATACGTCCTGGTCTAACAACGGCTACCCAATATTCTGGAGCACCCTTACCTTTACCCATACGTACCTCAGCTGGTTTTTTAGTTACCGGTTTATCCGGGAATATTCTAATCCAAACTTGACCTTCACGTTTCATGAAACGAGTTACCGCAATACGGGCTGCTTCTATCTGGCGACTTGTAATCCAAGTTGCCTCTAAAGATTTAATCCCGAAAGAACCAAATGATAATTCAGCACCACGAGTTGCTAAACCTTTCATTCTGCCTTTTTGCATCTTTCTGAACTTCGTTCTTTTTGGCTGTAACATTTTATTTTAATATTATCGTTAAACGATCTTGTTAACTATTTGCGTGGACCTCTGTTGGCACCACCACCTTTATTATCTCTTCCTGCACCAGCACCGCCTTGACCCGGACGACCACCACCTGGGCGTTTGTCATTCCTTCTGTCTCCGCCAGCACCTCTGTTATCTCTACCGCCGAAAGCGCCTTGAGGTCTGTCGCCACCTTTACCTGGAGCATTGCTCGCAGCACCGATGTTTGGAGAAAGATCACGTTTACCGTAAACTTCACCTTTACAGATCCATACTTTAACACCTATTTTACCATAAGTAGTTAAAGCTTCTGCTAATGCATAATCAATATCAGCACGGAAAGTATGCAAAGGAATTCTTCCTTCTTTATACTGTTCGCTACGAGCCATCTCAGCACCACCTAAACGACCTGAAGTCATAATTTTGATACCTTCTGCACCCATACGCATTGTTGATGCGATAGTGGTTTTCATTGCTCTACGGAAAGAAATTCTAGCTTCTAACTGTTTTGCAACACCTTCTGCAACTAATTGTGCATCAAGTTCTGGGCGTTTAATCTCGAAAATGTTAATTTGAATTTCCTTTTTAGTCAATTTCTTTAACTCTTCTTTGATTTTATCTACCTCAGCACCTGCTTTACCAATTACAATACCTGGACGAGCTGTATGGATAGTAACAGTGATACGTTTTAACGTACGCTCAATTACTACTTTAGCTACACCACCTTTTGCAATACGTGCAGAAAGATATTTTCTTATTTTTTCGTCTTCAACTAATTTATCAGCATAGTTGTTGCCTCCGAACCAATTAGAATCCCATCCTCTGATGATTCCTAACCTGTTACCTATTGGATGTGCTTTTTGTCCCATTTCTGTTAATTAGTTTTAGTTTCAACGTTCTTACTATCTACTACCAAGGTTACGTGGTTTGAACGCTTACGTATTCTATAACCGCGACCTTGAGGAGCTGGTCTTAATCTTTTTAATTGACGACCACCGCCTACCATTATCGTTTTCACGAATAATTGGTTTTCTTCAGGGCGAGAACCTTCATTTTTAGCTTCCCAATTTTTAATAGCTGATAATAAAAGTTTTTCAACTCTTATTGCTGCTTCTTTATTGGTAAACTTTAAAATGCTTAATGCTTTCTCTACACGCTCACCTCTGATTAGATCTACAACCAAACGCATTTTACGTGGTGAGGTTGGACAATTGTTTAATTTCGCTAATGCTTCCATCTCTTAATTATTTTCTTTTATCAGAGTGACCCCTAAATGTTCTGGTTGGAGCAAACTCTCCCAGCTTGTGACCAACCATGTTTTCTGTTACGTATACCGGTATAAATTTATTACCGTTATGTACTGCAAATGTATGACCAACAAAATCTGGTGATATCATTGATCTACGAGACCAAGTTTTGATCACAGACTTCTTGCCTGAATCATTCATAGAGACTACTTTTTTCTCTACGTTATGGTCAATATAAGGTCCTTTTTTTATCGAACGAGCCATTATTTCTTCCTTTTCTCTATGATGAAACGATTTGAGTATTTTTTAAGTGAGCGGGTTTTGAAGCCTTTAGAGTAAACACCGTTTCTTGAACGAGGTTGACCACCTGAAGAGCGACCTTCACCACCACCCATTGGGTGATCCACTGGATTCATCGCTACTGGACGAGTTCTAGGGCGACGACCTAACCAACGGCTACGTCCTGCTTTACCTAATACTTCGTTAGCGTGATCAGAATTAGAAACTGCACCAATCGTAGCTAAACAAGTAACTAAGATAGATCTTACTTCACCTGATGGCATTTTAATAGTTGCATATTTACCATCTCTAGCCGCAAGCTGTGCATAAGCACCTGCGCTACGTGCCAATTGAGCACCTTTACCTGGATGAATTTCTAAATTGTGTACAATAGATCCCAAAGGAATATTTGCCAATTTCATAGTGTTACCTACTTCTGGAGTAGCTTTGTCACCCGAAAGCACTGTCTGTCCTACTTGCAATCCCTCAGGAGCAATAATGTAACGCTTCTCGCCATCTACGTAGTGCAATAATGCAATACGAGCGGTACGGTTTGGATCGTACTCAACAGTAGCTACTGTTGCAGGGATATCAAACTTATCACGTTTAAAATCAATTAAACGGTAAGATTTTTTGTGACCACCGCCCATGTAGCGCATTGTCATCTTTCCTGTATTGTTACGACCTCCCGATTTCTTAGAAGATACAACCAATGATTTTTCGGGCTTGGTTGCTGTAATCTCCGAAAAGCTTGCGCCCACCCTAAAACGGGTTCCCGGAGTGACTGGTTTAAATTTTCTTAAGCCCATAGTTATAAATTATTCAATTCTTATTAAATATTCGCGTAATAATCTATTGTTTCGCCATCTTTCAATGTTACAATAGCTTTTTTATATTTCGGGCTACGACCCGATACGATACCACCTTTAGTGTTTCTAGATTTTAACTTACCTACAACAACCATTGTGTTTAAGGCAATAATGTTAACTCCGTACATTTTTTCGATGGCCGATTTAATCTGCAACTTGTTAGCTCTGTGATCTACTCTGAAAGTAAAACGGTTAGCTTTTTCAGTTAATGCAGAAGCTTTTTCGGTTAATATTGGTTTTTGTAAAATTTCCATATTACTTGGCAAATGCCTCCTCCAATGTTTTAAGCGAATCTGCAGTGAACAAAAGTTTACCTGCGTTTAATACATCATAAGTATTTAACTGATCCGCAGTAGTAACTTTAGTTTTCTGAATGTTTCTGCTTGATAAATAGATATTATTATTTTGTGCAGGCAAAACTAACAATGTTTTCTCTCCAGCTAATTCTAATGCATTAACCAAATTGATATAGTTTTTAGTTTTAATGCTATCAAAAGTAAAATCTTCTAATACTACCACGTTGTTATCAATTGCTTTATATGATAAAGCTGATTTACGTGCTAATGATTTTAATTTCTTATTCAATTTAAAACTATAGTCTCTTGGCTGTGGACCAAAAACACGACCACCACCATTGAACAATGGAGATTTAATGCTTCCGGCACGTGCACCGCCTGTACCTTTTTGTTTATATAACTTGCGGGTTGAACCAGCAATTTCGTTACGTTGTTTAGATTTGTGAGTTCCTTGACGTTGGTTAGCCAAATACTGTTTTACATCTAAATAAATCGCGTGGTCGCTTGGTGTAATACCAAATACCGACTCAGGAAGTTGCACCTTGGCACCTGTCTCTTTTCCTGCAATGTTTTTTACTTTAACTTCCATCTGCTTACTTATCTAAGATTACGTAAGAACCTTTAGCTCCTGGAATGGAACCACTAACTACAATAAGGTTTTGCTCAGCATAAACTTTCAACACTTGTAAGTTTTGAACTTTTACTCTGTCTCCACCTGTTCTACCCGCCATACGCATTCCTTTGAATACACGAGCTGGATAAGACGCAGCACCCAATGAACCTGGTGCACGCAACCTGTTATGCTGACCGTGAGTTTGACCACCCACACCACCAAAACCGTGACGTTTAACTACACCTTGAAATCCTTTACCTTTTGAGGTACCAACAACATCAACGAAATCGCCTTCAGCGAATACATCTACAGTTACTGTATCACCTAAACTAAGTGACTCAGGGAACTGAGGGAATTCTACCAACTTGCGTTTTGGAGTTGTACTTGCTTTCGCAAAGTGACCTTTTAAAGGCTGAGTAGTGTTTTTTTCTTTGGCTTCATCATATCCCAGTTGGACTGAAACATAGCCATCTTTCTCTTCGGTCTTAACTTGTGTTACAACACAAGGTCCAGCTTCGATCACCGTACAAGGAATATTCTTTCCTTCGGCGTCAAAAATGCTGGTCATTCCTACTTTTTTTCCAATAATACCTGACATTTTCTATTTTAAATTTAACACCCATCGAAGCAGTAGGGCTTCGTTCAAGGTGGATATACATTCCCGTTAAGGGAGGGCAAAAATAGGAAAGAATTCTTAATATTCAAATAGTTAGCTCAAAATAATTTCAAATAATTGCGATTATTTTTCTTAGCATTAGAGTTAAAGTCTTAAAAAGTGCTTTAATGAGCTATATCTAGATATAAACTGGTGATAATCACACACAATACGATTATGCCAATGAGCACATACATGTAATCTTTTTCCATCAAGAAGCTAAAAATGGAAAAAACTACTCTAGCAATTGGCGTGAAGATCAATAACAGTACTCCAAATTGAATAATGGCGAGACCATCTACGCTCTTCAAACCATTAAAAATTTCTGCAACTGAAGAAAATTTTGCTTGTTCGGGCTTAAAACTTTCAAAAGACACGATCTGATTTGTTTGGGTCGATAAAAAAACAACACCCCCAATAATTACAATTGCCGTAGACACCAACACACCAACACGAAGCAGGGTTCCGAGTATGAGTTGAACATCTCTATCACCTAAATAATGTTTTATCTGTTTACTCATGCTACGCCGGTTAATCCTTTATAAATCATTTGTAAAGCCAAAAACACCACCACTACTGCGAAAACTAATTTCAACTTATCAGTTTTGGTTCTAATTAAAATTTTAGCACCAATAGTTGCCCCAGTTATTACGCCTATTGTTACCGGCATTGCAATAGTAGGGTCAATCTGACCTTTATGTAAATAAACCAACGCACTCGCAGCGGCCGTTACACCCATCATAAAGTTACTGGTTGTGGTAGAGACTTTGAAAGGGATTTTCATAATGTTGTCCATCCCTATAACTTTTAATGCGCCAGAACCTATTCCCAACAAGCCAGATAAGGTACCAGCAACAAACATCATTGCAAAACCACCAACCACGTGGTGAACTGCATATTGCTTTTGTTGGCCATCTACAGGGTAACTGCCATTTAACTTAAAATAGTTAGCAAGAACGCTGGTTTGTTCATTGTTTGAGTGGTCTATCTTTTTTCTAAGCATCATAAATGCAGAAAACAATAAAATCAATCCAAAAATAACAATGATATAATCTGCCTTGATATAAGTTGCAATTACAACCCCTACAATGGCACTAATAGTTGTTGCTATTTCCAAGAACATTCCTATCCTAATATTAGTTATACCTTCCTTTACATAGGCAGCAGCAGAACCTGAAGAGGTCGCTATTACAGAAATAATTGAAGCTCCTATGGCGTAATGAACATCAACACCCAAACCTAAGGTTAATAAAGGGATAATGATTACACCACCACCCAATCCTGTTAGTGAACCTAATAGTCCAGCAACAAATGCTCCTAGTAAAACAATAATGGTAAATAGTAAAACCGTCATCGCTGCAAATATACCTCCTTACTTTGCTTAACCTAAATAAATTTTCATTTAGTAAACTACCAAAAAGGTGTATTTAATAGATTTAAGAGCGATTTTTACTATCAAAAATATTGTTGTTGCACCATCAATCAATGTGAAAACACAATATTTTTTCATTATAATTGTTAAATTAACAACGTAACAATTGCTATGAAACAAAGGTTAATTACCATTACAAGTATTTTAGTTTTGAGTTTACTCACTCAAAATACCTTCTCACAGGGGCCCATCACTTCTCCTCAAAGTGCAGCAAAGACACAACAAGTTCCAGTAAAAAAACAAACTCCAGTAAAAAAATACATATTACCACGCAGATATGTGGACACTGTTAAAAACACAGACTTTAGCTTAAATGGACAATACCAATTTATGCTATCACGGTCTAAATCTATAAATGGCTATAAACTGATTAACCCTGGTCGTTTAGCCACAGTTTGGCAAAGTGCCCTTGACACTTTGAAAAAGGAAAGAATAGAACTAAACAAGGTAAAAACTCAAGCGGCAGATCACGAAAAGACAATAACAACCTTACGAACTGAAGTTGATGGAAAGGAAACTACGCTTAATAACACTAACGCCAAGATTGACGAAATTAACTTTTTAGGTTTATCGTTTACAAAAGGAACTTACAATATCATTGTTTGGTCCATAATCCTTGTACTTGCCATAGCATTATTTGTGGTTGTAGCTAGGTCTGCTAAAAACATTTTAGAAGCTAAACATAGAACACAACTTTATGACGAAATCTCTACTGAATTTCAAGCTTACAAGGCCAAATCAAATGAACAACAAAGAAAGCTAGCTAGAGAGCTCCAAGATGAGCGCAATATTATTGAAGAAATGAAAAGTAAGGGAAAATAAGATTTCAGACTTAAAAAATCATTTCGCATAAAAAAGGTCCTTGAAAATTTCAAGGACCTTTTTTTTGACTATAAAATCATTAAACTTTGATTTCTACTTCAACACCGCTAGGCAATTCAAGTTTCATCAATGCATCAACAGTTTTAGAGTTAGAGCTATAAATATCTAAAAGACGTTTATAAGCACACAATTGAAACTGCTCACGTGCTTTTTTGTTTACGTGTGGTGAACGCAAAACAGTGAAGATTTTCTTTTCTGTTGGCAACGGAATTGGTCCGCTAACTACTGCACCCGTAGGTTTAACAGTTTTAACGATTTTCTCAGCAGATTTATCTACCAAGTTGTAATCGTAAGATTTTAATTTAATTCTGATTCTTTGGCTCATGTTCTATTTTAATTATGATTACCTGTTAGAGCTATTAATAACAAGCAATCGGATTTATTTTTGAGTAGTTAGTATTTAGTAGTTAGACAAATTCATTTAACTACTAAATACTAATATCTATGTACTAATCTTCAGATTTTACTTTTCCTTTAGATTTAGCAATTACCTCATCTTGCACGTTTTTAGGTGCTGCTTCATAATGATCAAATTCCATTGTTGAAGTTGCACGTCCAGAAGTGATTGTACGTAACTGAGTTACATAACCAAACATTTCTGACAAAGGCACAGTTGCTTTAATTACTTGAGATCCATTACGAGTATCCATACCTAAAAGTTGACCACGACGGCGGTTCATGTCACCGATAACATCACCCATATTTTCTTCTGGGGTTAGGATTTCGATTTTCATGATTGGCTCCATCAAAGTTGGCTTACATTTAGGTAAAGCCTCACGATATGCCATTCTAGCAGCAAGCTCGAATGATAAAGCATCTGAATCGACTGCGTGGAATGAACCATCAATCAAACGTACTTTCATGTCAGGAAGTGGATAACCAGCTAACACACCATTAGACATTGCTGATGCAAAACCTTTTTCTACTGAAGGGATAAACTCACGTGGAATTGAACCACCTGTAATTTCGTTTACGAATTGTAAACCACCTTTTTCGTAATCAGCATCAATTGGTGAAATAACAACTTGGATATCCGCGAATTTACCACGACCACCAGATTGTTTCTTATAAGTTTCACGGTGTTGAGTTGTACCGAAGATAGCTTCTTTGTAAGCCACTTGTGGCGCACCTTGATTAACCTCTACTTTAAATTCACGCTTTAAACGATCAATTAAGATATCTAAGTGAAGCTCACCCATACCAGAAATTACTGTTTGACCAGTTTCTTCGTCAGTTTGAACTCTAAATGTAGGATCTTCTTCAGCTAATTTAGATAAGCCCATACCTAATTTATCAACATCCGCTTGAGTTTTAGGCTCAATTGCTAAACCAATTACTGGCTCAGGGAAGTTCATCGACTCAAGGATGATTGGGTTTTTCTCTTCACAAAGTGTATCTCCTGTTTTGATATCTTTAAAGCCTACAACCGCAGCAATATCACCAGCACCTACATTAGGAATTGGATTTTGCTTGTTTGCATGCATTTGGAAGATACGAGAAATACGTTCTTTGTTTTCTGAACGAGCATTGTAAATGTAAGAACCTGCCTCTAGGTTACCCGAATATACACGGATAAAACATAAACGACCTACGAAAGGATCTGTTGCAATTTTAAATGCTAAAGCTGCAAAAGGTTCTTTTTCACTTGGTTTACGTAAAACCTCTAAACCTGTATCTGGGTTAGTTCCAATTACACCTTCGCTATCCATAGGCGACGGCAATAATTCCATCACATAATCAAGCATAGTTTGTACACCTTTGTTTTTGAAAGATGAACCACAAACCATAGGTACAATTTTAGCATCTAATACAGCTGCACGTAAAGCATCTAAAATTTCACGCTCAGTAATAGAGTTTGGATCTTCGAAGAATTTCTCCATCAAAGACTCATCGTAATCTGCAACAGATTCCAATAATTTCTCTCTCCATTCAGCAACCTCATCTAACATATCTTCTGGAATTGGCACTTCTGTAAAGGTCATACCTTTATCATGCTCATTCCAAACAATACCACGGTTGTTAATTAAATCAACAACACCTGTAAATGAATCTTCAGCACCGATAGGTAATTGCAATGGAACTGCATTACTACCTAACATATCTTTAACTTGTTTAACAACTTTTAAGAAGTCTGCTCCAGAACGATCCATTTTGTTAACGAAACCGATACGTGCAACACTATAGTTGTTAGCTAAACGCCAGTTAGTTTCAGATTGAGGCTCAACACCATCAACCGCCGAAAACAAAAACACCAAACCATCTAATACACGTAACGAACGGTTTACCTCTACGGTAAAATCTACGTGCCCCGGTGTATCGATAATGTTGATATGATAATTTTGGTTTCTATATTTCCAATTAACAGTTGTAGCAGCAGAAGTAATGGTAATACCACGTTCTTGCTCTTGTGCCATCCAGTCCATTGTTGCAGCACCTTCATGCACCTCACCAATTTTGTGACTAACACCAGCATAATAAAGAATACGCTCAGTTGTTGTGGTTTTACCCGCATCAATGTGAGCAGCAATTCCGATATTTCTTGTAAATCTTAAATCTCTTGACATTATTTTTAAATGATTACTGCGATTTTTAAATGATTACACCGATTATTAATATTGCAAATAATCGGTGTAGTCTTTATATCTATGTTACTTTAGATTAAAATCTGAAGTGTGAGAACGCTTTGTTAGCCTCAGCCATTTTATGCGTATCTTCTTTTTTCTTAACTGCTGCACCTTCACCCTTAGCTGCTGAAACAATTTCACCTGCTAATTTTTCTTTCATGGTTTTTTCACCACGTTTACGAGCGTAAGTGATTAACCATTTCATGCCTAAAGCAATTTTACGATCTGGCCTTACCTCAGTAGGTACTTGGAAGTTTGCACCACCAACTCTACGAGATTTAACCTCTACTGCTGGGCTGATATTTACTAAAGCACGTTTAAATATTTCTAATCCGTTCTCACTTGTTTTTTTCTCAGCTATTTCAACTGCATCATAAAAAATAGAGTAAGCGATAGATTTTTTACCGTCAAACATCATATTGTTTACAAATCTTGTAACCTGAACATCGTTAAACTTAGGATCAGGAAGAATAATTCTCTTTTTTGGTTTTGATTTTCTCATTTCTGTTTCCTCCTAATTATTTTTTCTTTCCTTTAGTTGGCGCTGCAGCTACTTGTCCTGGCTTAGGACGCTTAGTGCCATATTTACTACGACGTTGGTTACGACCAGCTACACCTGATGTATCTAATGCACCACGGATAATGTGGTAACGTACACCTGGTAAATCTTTAACACGACCACCACGAATTAACACGATCGAGTGCTCTTGTAAGTTGTGACCTTCTCCAGGAATATAGGCATTCACCTCTTTTCCATTGGTTAAACGTACACGGGCAACTTTACGCATTGCTGAGTTTGGTTTTTTAGGGGTAGTAGTATATACACGTGTACATACACCTCTTCGCTGTGGACAGCTGTCCAACGCCGGAGACTTACTCTTGAACTCCAGTGCTACTCTACCTTTTCTAACTAATTGTTGAATGGTTGGCATTTCTTGCTTTTTGTTTTTTCTATTTTATTTAAAAACTTCCCATAATGGCCAGCCTATAACAAGGCCACATTAAGGGACTGCAAAAGTAGGAACTTAATTTGTGATAATCAAGGCTTTGACAGAGATTTTTTTATTTCTCTATTTCGTCATTGCAAAGCATAAAGCAATCTCATTCAAAAAATGGCAAAACAAAAGGTGTTCAATAAGTTATAAGCGGTAAGTATTACTTATAAGCTCAAGTAAACGACCCAAGACTATTGACGTTAGACCCAAGACTTTTTTTAGAAAATGATTGTCAGCAACTAATGGCTTATGCAGTCCCGCTAATGTTCCAAGCTCGTGAAGTCTTCGACAACCTGCCCGTCCGGCAGGCGGCGCTCAGACCGACACTTCACTTTCCACGTATATCGGGTTTATAAGTGAAAGCCAGTTCCTGTCAAATTTACAAAACCTTAATCCATCAAAGTTTTAAAATATAAAATAAGATACCGAACTTAGGTATTCATCATTCATTATGCAAAACAAACCCACAAACCCAATAGAGAAATTTTTCAAAGCTTTTTTAAGCTTAATTACCTGGTTTGCAATCATACTTCAGCTTTATTTAACCAATGGAAGCTTTTTTAATTTCATCAGTTATTTTACCATTTTAAGCAATATTTTAGTAGCTCTCAGTCTTACCTCCTCTTTGTTCTTCCCAAACACCACCCTAGGAAAATACTTTTCTTTGGTTAAAGTTCAATCAGCAATAGCACTTTATATTTTTATAGTAGGGTTGGTTTACAATTTGGTTTTAAGAGGAATCTGGTCGCCCACAGGTTGGCAATTGGTAGTGGATAATTTATTACACGTTGCAGTACCTGTTGTCTATGTTGTGTATTGGCTAATTTATATTCCAAAAGGCCTATTGAATTGGGTAGATGGTTTAGTCTGGGCGTATTTCCCACTGGCTTACCTAATTTACTCTTTAATAAGAGGTCATGTCGTAGGCTGGTATCCTTATCCGTTCTTAGATGTCAATAAAATAGGTTATCAAAAGGTTCTTATAAATTCTGGTTTTATGGTGATTGCGTTTTTTGTAGTTGGTTTATTTATGATTGCATTTAATAAGCTTACCAAGAAGAACAAGTCTACAATTTAGTGCTATAAAAATCTAAAGATTTTCTATCGTCTGATCTTTTGGATATTTAACTGAATAGCTAATTCTTACTTTTTCCGTAACACCAGGCTTTAAGGTTAATTTCCAAGTCAAAACTCCTGTCTCAGTATTAATGCTAGCACCATCAGCGCTTATCAATTCTATTTCAATACTCTTATCTGTAGAAACAGGATACTGATCCTTTAGTAATAAATTCACCGCCTCGCTTTTGCCATTTCTTAACCTAATTTCATAAGTAAAAGTTTGTTTTTTACTAGAGCCTAATAGTTTTGTTCCACTTTGTTCTGCAACCTTTTCACGTTTAACTACTATTTTCTTATCTCTACCCATACTTAAATTTAAAGTATCGGTAGTTGCGTTAGGATTTATGAAAGACTTGCCAACATAAGTATTCTCAAAAATGATGTTCGCATCACCAGGTAATAAATTAAGTTTTTCATAATTAGCAATTTCCGCTAGTAAAAAAGCATCGCTTTCTAACTTAGGTACACTATAATACTTATAATTTACCGGCTGATTATAAGTATTTAAAGTGACACTATGCGCCTTACTATTTGATAGAATGTCATAAGGAATATCTAAATCAAATGATGTGTTTAATATATTATTGTTTGCGGTTGCTAAATTTCTATCTACATCATCTGCTGTTTGTCTATTGCTAGCAGTTTTCATGGGCGCTCTACTTTCCATCGTTTGAACGGTATTTTGCATACTTTGATTTCTGTAAGTGTTGGGAGAACCAAATCTTAAAAACCAAGCAGAAAGCAAGGGCGCCGTTCCGTTTTGTGATGGAGTAGCCGTTGATAAGCTAAGCTTAACCTTCTTCCAATCCACACCTGTGTATTGAACCACATTAGCTTTATAAACAATTTTTAATGGTGTAGCAGTATTCTCTGCTCTCAAATCATAAAATGGAACCCATGATGCACTTGGCGAAAGATAGCTTAAGTTAAAAACCGCAGTGGTTGCTTCCTTAGTAACAACTTGTAATAACAATTGTCCCTTTGTTCCAGACTTATCTGTACTTAATTCATTTAACTGTTGTTGAAGCTTACTTATTTTAGCTTGCTGTTTCGTTTCTAAAACCTGATATCCATAAATACTATTCTTTAGATCTAACTGTTTTGTCTTATAATAATCAGCCATTTTAATAAGCTCAGCTACACTCAAGCCACTACTAACACCCCCAACGGTTTGGTTTTTATCTAACAAAACAAGTAAATTTTCATCAACCGCTTTTTTATTTTGAATAGCGTTTAAATCCTTTTTTGCAATAGTTAAGCTGTCTTCAACTTTAACATAAGCGGCACTTTTATTTTCGGTCTTTAAATAATCCCTAACAAAAGTTGTAGAAAGAATAGTCACATTTACAGGTGCACTTAACTGAATGCTATTTTGATCAATTGTATTTGCAATATTTCCTAAAATAATTTCACTTGACCCTGCAGGCAAATTAACCCTAACGGTATGATTTAGTTCAGCTCCAGACCTGTAAACTGTTACGGTTTCTAAAGAAGTATTAAAAAGAACTTGACTTTGAGCGTGTGCAAAAACAATCGTTAACAAAAACAGTAAGCTTAAAAAAGATTTTTTCATAATAATATTTATTAAGGATGTATTTAACGAATAAATATAAATCAAAAATGAGCGGAAACAGAATACCTAGTTCTAGGTAAATTTATTGGATAAGTCTCTGGAAAATAGGCAAAAAAAACCTTTGTACTCCATTGAATACAAAGGCCATACAATTTAATTAAGTTATTATAACTGAAATCCAAGTTTAAAACTTATTTCAAAATTCACACCAGTTTTTTTTGAATAACTGCTAAGTGACTCATAAAAACTACCATTAGAGCCTCCTGCACGATATTTCACTCCATCTACTTTCCTAAGCCCAATACCAGTAGAATATTCTAAACTGAGTCTGTCATAAAGCCTTTGCCAACCAAAATATACCGTAACATCTTTAATGTTTTCATATTCATTTTTTGCCGAACCAGTTAACGTATTACCAGATGAACCCTTCACCAAGCCAGGCGTGCTAAAATTAAATCTAGCCATATTTAATCCCAGGCCAAAAAAAGAACCCTCCAATGCTTCCTCACTAATATAAACACGAGGCTGTAAGCCAATCGTGTAACCTAAAGAAGCCGTTCTATGATCAAAATTATATAACCCGTCAGTTTCATCTTCAAATCCAGAGGGTGCCGCATCGTCATAGGTGTAATTGCTTCCAGCTGGTTCTGTAGAACCTTCCTCCCAAACTGAGCGAAGATAATTCTTAGAAGTTATACCAGCACTTAACTGAACGCTGAATAAATCGGATAGTCTTCTCTCATAAGAAATCGGGATCTTACCAAAAATGAATCCAATTGGGTCTATTTTAACGATATTATTACCTGCAGAATAGCTTTTTTTGGGAATAGAAGAAGATCCATTATTAAAGATAATTACTGTTTTTGTTGTATCCTTCGTAGCTTGTTTTGTTTGTGCGAAACCTGTGATAACACAGCAAGGAGCAACAATTAATAGGGTTGAGAGTATTTTTTTAATCATGTTAATTTATTTGCAACGAAAGTAGTAGTTTTACCCAACAAACAAACTAAATGCTAAAAAAATTTATCACGCTCTCGTTCATTGCCGTAGCGGCACTGTCAGCTCACGCCCAAAATGTTACCCTTACTTGGGGCCAAGAAAGTAAAAGTGAAGTCACTTATAATTCTTTTGTTAGAGGAAGTTCAAATGAACTTATTAAACTCTGTTTCGAACAAAAAGGCAGAGATATTAGTCCAATTATGACTGGCTATAACAGTAACCTCACTGAAATAGCTAATAACACCATCTATGTAGATCAAGACAATGTTAAATTTGACAAGCTGCTTAGTATTAAAGAGAACTTGTATTTCTTTACAAATATTTATGATAAAAAGTCAAAAACCACAAGCTTTTACTGTCAGCCACTAAACATCAAAACATTCAAAAATCAAGGTGCAAATATTCCATTAGGTACAATGGAGGCAATCAAAAAATCTGAACAATCAAGTGTATCTTATCAATTATCAGAAGATTCGACTAAGGTTTTAATGATGGGCTTATCTCCTTACAGCAAGGCCGAAGCCGAAAAATATTACTTAGGCGTGTACGATTACAAAATGGCAAAACTTTGGGATAAGACAATCCAACTTCCCTATCAAGATAAAGACATCATTATTTTCGGGCAGCTCATTACAAACGATGGCAAAGTAGCAGTATTGATTAAACACTTTGATAGCCAAACCAATAAAGAGGATATCCGGAAAGCCGGAAAAAAAGTACCATCTTATAAAACAAAACTTTTACTTTATAGTAAAGACGAAACTACTCCACATGAATTTTTAATCAGTATTGGTGATAAGTTTGTGCATTCATTGACGATTGCTAGTGAAAAAAATAATGAGCTCACATTGTTTGGCATGCATCAGCAAAAATCTGATGGGAATGTAAATGGATACTTCCTTACTAAAATAAATACAACAACCAAAACAATATCATCTACCAACATTAATAATTTTCCAGAAAATTTATTAGAAATCATTAAAAAAGATAAACAAGGAAGCGATAGCGAACGTGATGGCGGCCTAGGTGCCTCATTTGATTTTGTTAAATGGGTAACAAGGGAAAATGGAGATCAAGACTTTCTATTGGAATATAAACGAGTATACTGGGTAAGTTCAAAATATGGCTCTTATTATGTATTTGAACACGGAGATATTATAGACATCAATGTAAAAACAAATGGAACGAATGTAATTACAAGAATTCCAAAATTCCAACAATCATTAGTTAACAGCAATGCCTCTAGTTTTAAAACATTGGCCTATAAGGATAAGCTTTTGTTATTTTATAATGATAGAGATGACAATCTGGAACAAAGGCTTGATGAACGCCCAAAAGAAACCAAACTTGGCTCTGGTGGTCAAACCATATTAGGGGGCACTGCCGATGCTTTTTTCACTATGGGAACTATTGACAGCAATGGTAATCTAACAAGAACAGTATTAATGGATAAAAAACAAAGTAAATACGTTTCCTTAATTAACATATCGCTGCCAATTGACAAGAATAAAATAGCCCTTTATGCAGTTAGGGGAAGAAAGGACATGATTGGTTATTTGGAAGTAAAGTAAGATTATCTCTTTGTGGTAATTACTCTTCCTGTATTTAAGTAAAACTCATAGATTTTGTACAACCCATCATCTGTAGTTTCTATACTTTCTACCAAGCCAGTTTTACTAAACCCATCAGTAATTAAATTACCAACATTAATATCTTGTAATACCTCAGTTGGCGTTTCATCATTTACTCTAATCATTAATTGTTAGTTTTAGGAAATGTAAAGATTGGCAAATAAATTTGCTTATTTATTTGCGTTATACCAATAGAATCTGTTTAGAAGAAATTTTTGTAGTTTTAAAAATGGTAACCTTAGAATTATTTAGAGAATTAGCGCTATCATTTACAGATGTAAATGAACAGGCTCATTTCGAAAAGCCTTCATTTAGAATAGGAAAAAAGATTTTTGCTACTTATGATGCAAAAAATAATCAGGCTTGCTTAAAATTAAATGAAATAGACCAATCAGTTTTTTCTGCTTACGATCCCTCTATAATTTTCCCTGTACCAAACAAATGGGGCAAACAAGGTTGGACACTCTTCAGTTTAGATAAAATTAGAGAAGATATGTTTAACGACGCACTAACAACAGCTTATCAGAACGTAGGCAAAAAATAATTGCAAAAAAAACGCCAGCACAAAATGCCAGCGTTTTATCTAACCAAATTCGCTAATTATTTTTTTGATTTCTTAGCTTTTTTAGCAACCTTTTTTGCCGAAGTTGTATCTGCTTTTTTCTCAATTTTAGCTGCCTTTTTTGCTGCTTTTTCTGTTTTTGGGGTTTTAGCTGGTGCAGTTTGTGCGTTTACTGTGTTTACTGTGAATGCTGCTACAAGAGCGATCATTAAAACTTTAATTGCTTTCATTTTTTTATGGATTTAGTGATTATTAAAATCGTTTAACAATACTAAAGTCCAAATACTATATGAAGATTTAATGAAGCTAGAGAAACAACTATAAACTGAAAATTGACAACTATAAACCGCCTTACTTCATTGTCCATTTTATACCCGCAAGCAAATGCTTTAAGAAGAATACATCTGTGTAACATTCCTTTGTATGTCCTAAAGCTGTATAGAAAACCTTTCCCCCATCATATTCATGATACCAACTAATAGGATGATCATTTTTCATTGTCCCACCAGTATAAGAGCTTTCATCAACCTTAATTAATACTTTTACCGCCGGGTTAAAATCCTTAAAGTTATACCATTCATCTTTATGTAACCAAGAATTTGGTAAACCCTTTACAATTTTATTTTTTGGTGTAATGACATTTAATTTAGCTTCTTGGGTTTTTGGATGACTCTCAAAATAACCACCCACCATTTTTCCATACCATTCCCATTCATAGCAAAAATCACTGGCTGCGTGAACACCCACAAAACCGCCACCATTATTAATGTATTGTTTTAATGCTGCTTTCTGTATATCATTAAATACATTAGATCCTGTTGGACTTAAAAAAATTAGCGTTTTGTATTTTTTTAGATTCTCTATCTCAAATACTTTCACATCATTACTGGTATCAACATCAAATCCATTTTCAGTACCTAACTTTTTAATGGCAATTATTCCATCAGCAATTGATGCGTGATGAAATCCTTTTGTTAGGGAGAAAATTAAGACTGATTGTCTTTTAGACTTCTCTACTTTAGGCATAAAACCAAAAGACAAAGCAATACCTAAAAATAGGGTAAGATAAATTGCAACTCGTTTCATTCATTCATATTTGAATGCCTAATTTACAAAATGTATTCCATGTTTACTTAAATTAAATAATTTATGTTGCTTCCAGCTTAAACATAATAAAGTAACACCTATAACTAGTAAAAAGACAAATACAATAATTACCTAAAAAGGGTTTTTTAGGTTAGGTAAAACCTTTTGGTCTGGTGGAAGTGCTTTAAATCGCTCGTAAGCCTCCAACAAATAGAACTTAAAGTCATCAGCATCTGAATTAACTACAAACTTAAGATCTGGACGATAAAGCATTAAAAAAGCATCAAGCTCCGGTTGCTTCAAAGGCAATAGGTTTGTAACAGTTACAGCATTAAATTTTTTATCAATCTCTTTTTCTGCTTGGTCGCTTTCAATCAATTTTTTAAGTCTACGGGCATCCTTACCCTCTTTACCAAAAAAAGTAGATGGATAAAATCGCAACCCTCTACCAGGTGTTAGCAAGACAGGATTCGCTTTATTATAAATATCGGCATATTGCTTTTTGCTATCTACTTGTCCAGAGATACTTACCGTATTTAAGGTATTAGATAAAGGATGTAGAAATCTTCTAATCTGTTTCAAATCTATAATTAAAGCTGTATCAGTATCGTAACCAGCTAAACGATAAATAATTACATCGCCAACTTTAGCTTTAATGATAAAATCACCCTTGGTGTCGGTTTGGGCAGTCATGCGTCTTGATGTATTGAGTATCTCAACGTTCTCTAAGCCTTTTCTGGTTACTTGATCTAAAACCTGCCCCTTGATTTGGATTTGTGCAGTAGCGACTAATTGAAATAAAAGGATAAATGAAAATATAAAAACAACTAGCTTCATATGCTTAGGGAGTTAAATTAAACTATTTAATTAACTTAATTAAACAGCCAATGTTTTAATGAAATGTATTTAAATACAATTTTTCCACTTTCTTTCTGGCCCAATCAGTTTTACGCAAAAACTTAAGGCTCGACTTTAATGATGGATCGTTTTTAAAACAGGCAATTTTAACCAGATTACCCAATTCTTCCCATCCATAGTGAAAAAACAATTGCTTTAAAATAAACTCTAGGGTTAAACCATGTAAAGGATTGTTTTTTTGTTCTGGAGTTTGCATATTACAAAACTAAACATTGAATGGCGATAATCAAAAAGCATCTAATTTGAACTGCATTTTAATTTACCATTCTCATTCGCTTAATAATAAATTACAGCTATAACAGCCAAAAAAAATCCTGCAAAATTAATTTGCAGGATTTTGTCAACTTTAACTTACAAAGTCTATCAACATTCGTCGATTAAACTTCGCAAGCAAGACTACTTATTTATCTTTTGTAAAAACGAATTCTTGTCCTTGCGCAGATAAAGTCATTTCGCTCTTAGCAGTATTAAAAGTAAATTCTAAATTTCCTTGCTCAAATACAAATGTTGTGCCTGAAGAGAATTTCAAAGGAAAAGCAGGCTGCGCCCCTAATTGTGCCGATAAGCCACCGTTAGCTTTGGTTATAGCAACTTTTATTGGTGCCTCAGGGTTTGAATAATTACCTAAAAACACATCTAAATTAGCTGGTGGCGTGGCAGAAGCTGCTGCTGCACCATCTGCATTCCAAGTATTGTTATCAGGGTTTCCATCAGGTAAAACCTTATCAGGATCAATTAATACACCAGTAATTTCTTCTGTAGTTGCATAACGAACTAACCAAGTGGTGTTTTTCATCCAAACATCTACAGGTACTTTTACGATATCTTTTTTACCGCTTTTGGTAGTAATCTGTAAAATGATAGGCATTGGTAATTTTTCTAAATTCTTAACTTGAATGGTATAACCTGATAATTTGCCATCTTTCATTACTGGTTTTACATCACCTAAACCTTGGTCGCTTTTCCAGTTGTTTAAGAACCAACCTCTCCAGAACCAGGCTAAGTCTTCACCTGCACCATTTTCCATTGAACGGAAAAAGTCTGTAGGTGTTGGGTGTTTAAATGCCCAGTTTTTAATGTATTGTCTAAAGGCATAATCAAAACGGTCTTTTCCCAAAATTTGATCTCTCAAAATGTTTAGTCCCCATCCTGGTTTGCTGTACAAGTTAATACCGATGTTACCTTCTTGCATACCATCTGGCATTAGCATGATGTTTTCATAACGTAAATTACCAATGTTATTTTTACCAATGGCATTCATGTTAGTTGGACGAGCAGGCTTATATTCTCCATTGTTAAATTCTGCTTGAGAAATACCATTAATGAATGTATTAAAACCTTCATCCATCCAACCGTATTTACGTTCGTTAGAACCCACAATCATTGGGAACCAAGTATGACCAAATTCGTGATCAATTACACCCCAAGCACCGCTTTTCTTTGCAGTCCAACCACAAAACACAATACCTGGATATTCCATACCACCAATATTGGTTGCTACGTTAACAGCCATTGGATATGGGTATTCGTACCACATTTTTGAATAATGCTCAATTGTAGTTTTTACATATTCTACACCTCTACCATAAGCGTCCATTCCATCACTTTCAACTGGATGTGCATCAACAGCTAAAGATTTTTTACCGCTAGGTAAATTGATACGAGCAGCATCTAAAATAAATGATTTTGATGAAGCCCAAGCAGCATCACGAGCATTGGTGATTTTAAATTTCCAAGTTAGTTTGGCAACAGCCGGACGAGACTTAGGATCTAAAACCTCAGCGGCAGAGCGGATGTGAACCGTTGCATCGCTTAATTTTGCTGCATTCCATCTTTTTAATTGCTCTGGAGTAAATACTTCTTGTGGATTTAATAGCTCTCCTGAACCCATTACAATATGACTTGCAGGAGCTGTAATAGCGAAATTGATATCACCATATTCGCAATAGAACTCGCCACCACCCCAATAAGGCAAAGTATTCCATCCAATTACATCGTCATACACGCACATACGAGGGAACCATTGTGCAATGGCATAGATCTCTCCATTTTTAGTAGTTAGATGACCCGTCCTGTCTGACCCTTCTTTAGGAACTACATAAGAATAATTCATTTTAACAGTAACCACATCGCCATTTGCTGCCATTGGTTGGTCTAAACGAATTTGCATACGCGTATCTTCTACCAATGAAGTAAATTTAACTGGTGCTGCTTTTTGTGAAACAGTTATACCATCGATTTTATAACCACCATCAAATTTTTCGCCTTGCGCACCATAACGACTGCGTGCTGGAGTTACCTGGTAACCACGAGAAGTTTCTTTGAAGGTATTTTGGTCTAACTGTAACCATAAATAAGGTAACTTATCTGGACTGTTGTTTTTATAAGTGATGGTGATGGTACCACTTACCATGTTTTTTGCAGTATCTAAATTGGCAGTGATGTTATAATCAACTCTGTTTTGCCAATATTTAGCACCTGGGGCACCACTGGCTGAACGAAATTCATTTCCGTTTTGGGTATAAAATAATGGCCCGAAAGCATCAGACGGAACATAATTTGTAGCTGGAGGTGTTGTAGTAGTTTGTGCAAAGCTAGTTAAGCTACACATACCAAGCACCACAGCCATTAAAAATTGTTTGGTTGTAATTTTAAGCATGTTTATTTATTTTGTGATAAAGGTAAATGGTAATTGAATAATTTCAAATAAATGAGCAATATTGTTACTGGTAGGTTCAATAGTCATTAGCATCATTGGTTCATTAGTTTCCCTAGTTCATTGGGTGATAAAGAAATTGTTGGATTGATGAATTGTTAAATTGTTACCGGCTTAGTCGTTGAGTTGTAAAGATGTTGAGTTGAATGTTAATACCTGGTGATTCCAGTTAATACAAGTCTACAAGTTAACCGATTAAACAATTAACCGCTTAAACAATTTATACAGTTAACCCTTTAAACAGTTAACCAACTATTCGCTTCTCGACTCAACAACTCCACCCCTCCCCAACTCAACAGTTAACCATCTTTAAAGCTAATTCCCTTTTAACTTAGGCAAAGGTGGCAATTTCCGCTGATCTGCTGGCAATTTAAGCCAAGCACGGTAAGCCGTGGCAGTATAATAAGAATAATTAAATGGCTTTTCTGCTTTAACTTGATCTACTGTTGGCCTGTAGAGGGATAAAAAATCCTTTACATCTGGCCCTTCAAACTTAAGTATTTCTTTTACGGTTTCGGCATTAAAGTTTTTGGTTATTTCTTGTTGAATGCGATCATTCTCCTCTAGTTCTTGGATTTTAGCTTGGTCTTTACGCCATCTGCCATAACCCAGATTTAATCTTAAGCCTCCTTTTTCCTTACTGTAATCTAATGTCTTAACGGGAGGTTTATTATCTGGATTGCCTAGCCCATTAAGCATTGGAGAAATTTTAACACCTTTAATATCAACCGCGGCTAGGGTGTTTACTTCTACTCTTAGGTATATATTTTTTGGAAAAAGATTAACTAGATAAACCGTATCGGTTTGAAAACCAGGCATTCCGAAAGAAACCAAATCGCCTATTTTTGCCGTAATGGCAAAATGACCATCTTTATCTGATAAGGTAAAAGCCTTAGTAGTTAAGTTTTTTATTGCTGCCCCTTCTATACTTGTAGCCCTATTTTCATTGTCAAATACGTTTCCAGTTAAGAAATTCTGTGCCAGTAATTGAAATGGTGCTAAAATGAGCAGTAGAAGGATTATTCTTTTAGTCATATTCAAATTTAATTCTCTTTTGTGTTAAGCATTGGCTTTTAACAAAATTTAACAATAATAAGACTCTCATTTTTAATAACAACCGCATAACTGATCCAGTATTAGAAATAAAATTATTTATCGAACAAGAAGTCCTAAAATTTGTTTGCAGTTAAAACAGCGCTATGGAACCATTTAATATAAAAATCAGAGTTACTGAAAAGGTAATTACATTGACCATTTTACCAAAGGATAATCAATACAAGATCATTTATTTTGGAGGAATTATTGGTGGACTGAAGCAAGAAAACAATAACCTTATCTTTATAAAGCCTGAAAATATTGTACCGGGCAGTTTACCTTTGTATAATTACAAACAGGCAGATTCTACCGCATCAGAAACCCAGTTAAGATTAACTAATGAGGTTTTGCAAGACATTAAAATCGAAGTACAAAAAACGTTAAAGAATTTACCTGTCGGTTAGTTATTTGCTGTCATCTTCTTTCCCTTCACCGCTTTCTTCTTGCTCATTGTTTTGATCTAACGGTTGTCTTTCATTAGAAGGTTGTTGAGGCCTACTTTTGTTCCCATAGCCACTGGTTTGAATTGAACTCCCATAACCTACAGGTTTTTCATCTGGGTTAATTTCATCTTGTTTTGCCATCACATTAAATTTATCTATTGCTCATTTTAAATAACTAACAATTGGCAAATACACAAGTTTCAAAAAATATTAATTGTACCTACTCTTTTTTGGTTTATGATAATTAAAACAATAAGACACTTAACTAGTTAGATTAATAGATTTAGGGCTTACTAACAGAATTAAAGGAGAATAAAATGAAAAAATGCGTTTATATCTTGGAGGATAATGATGATATCAGGGAATTAATTTCTTTTCTATTAACGGAAGAAAATTACGATGTGAAGGCCTATCCTACTGTTAAATCTTTCCAAAGCAAAATGCGATCATCACATCCTGATATGGTGATATTAGACGTCATGTTAACTGATGGAAATGGAATTGAGGTTTGCGATGAGCTAAAAGCGAACAAAAGAACCAACGATATTCCCATATTAATGATGTCGGCACATAGTTATGTACATGAAATTAAACAAAAATGTGATGCAGAAGATTTTATTAGCAAACCGTTTGATATTGATGATCTAGTGAAAAGAGTTGATCATTATTTGCACTAAATATATTGGTTCAATAGTTCATTAATGCAATGAGCTTACCTAGTAGGCATACTAAATGTAAAACAAGTTTTATCTACTAAAGAATCTACCTTTATTTGCCCTCGGTGAGCCTTCGCAATTTCTGAAGAAATGTATAACCCTAATCCCAATCCTTGTTTCTCATTTTTTGCTGCTCCCCTAAAAAAAGGCTGAAACAACTTTACCAAAATCTCCTCAGGTATTATTTTACCTTGATTGATAATACATAAAGTAAATAGCCCATCACCACTTGTTGCATTAACTATAATAGGGACGTTATCCTCACCATGAGACAATGCATTGCTTAATAAATTAGAAAACAGTTGAGCTATTCTTTTCCCATCAAAAACCACCTTTTCTTTTAAATCTATACTTACCTCAATAGCACTATTTGGCCAAATTAATTTCAATTCGTTAATTACTTGATTAATAACTTCAATCAAGGGCTCACTTGCGCTTAAATCAAGCTTAATGCCTCCACCAAGCCTACCTCTGGCAAAATCTAATACATTTTCAATAAGGCCATTGATTCTGTAAGAAGATTTTTGAACAATTTGAGCTAATCTTTTAACCTTTTCGTCGGTAGCTATCTTTAGCAAAAGCTGAGCAGCATTTAACGAAGCACCAACTGGATTACGCAAGTCATGACCTAATATGGCAATAAACTGCTCCCTCAATTCTGCATTTTCTCTTTCTTCCAACAAGTTAAATTCACTCTCTTCCAATTCAATGACCGAATCAAGATGAAAAGCAATCAGCTCTGCGAATAGCTTAAACATACCAATCGTTTGGGGGGTATTTAAAACATTTGGATTGGGGTCAATAGCACACAAAGTTCCAAAAAAAGCACCACTTTTAAGCATTATTGGCAAAGAGATATAGCTTTGAAAGCCATACATTAATGGGGTATGGTGTTTCGAATATTGCTCGTCTAGAGCTACATGGTCTATTACAACTGGATTTTTATGTTGGCGAATTTCATTACAGATAGTGGTTTCTAATTTAAGCTCTCCACCAGGTATCAAGCCAAAACTTATTTTATCATTTACTGCACAAGCAATCCATTTATCTTCGGTAACCCTAGCCACTGCAGCAAAACCCATTCCTGTAGAATTACACACTACTTCTAATATGTGTGCAACTGAAGGAATACTATTAATTACACTGATATCATTAAGGATACTTTCTGCGCTTGGGGATCTTGAGGGCATTGGGTATTAAATTTAGAAACTAAAATTAACCATTAATTTTTTAATAAACCCGGATGTATTCCCTAAAGCGCTAAACGAGGTTAATTTCACAAAAACTCTTAATATTTAAAATCTATTGTGTTACCTCAGCTATTTCTATCCAAACAGGACAATGATCACTTGTCTTTTCCCAACCCCGCACATGACGATCAACCGCTGCTGCTTTTAACAAGGGCTTTACTTGCGGACTTAATAAAAAATGGTCTATTCTTAGCCCGGCATCTCTAGCATAAGCGTTGCGGAAATAATCATAAAACGTATAGATTTTTTGATCTGGATAAAGTGTGCGAATGGCATCTGTCCATCCTTGGTCTACTAGATTTTTAAATGCTTGGCGTACTTCTGGTCTAAATAAAGCATCTTCTACCCAACGTTCTGGTTTGTAAACATCCAACTCTGTTGGCATTACATTGTAATCGCCAATTAAAACAACAGGCAAATTATAGGATAGTAATTTTTGTGCATGATCTGTTAATCGTTGAAACCAACGCATTTTATAATCTAATTTCGGACCAGGAGCCGGGTTTCCATTTGGCAAATACAAGCAGCCAATTACAACACCACCCACCATTGCCTCTATGTACCTGCTGTGCAAATCATCCTCCTCACCATCTAAGCCCCTGCGTGTTTCCTTTATTTCTAAATTACGAGTTAAAATAGCCACACCATTCCAGCTTTTTTGCCCATGCCAAATGGCGTTATATCCAGCCTCATTTATGGCTTGTAATGGGAATTTTTCATCGGGTGCTTTTAGTTCCTGTAAACAAACCACATCAGGCTGCGTTTCTACTAACCACCTGAGCAAAACTGGCAGTCTTCCGTTTACACCATTTACATTGTAAGTAGCTATTTTCATTTGATGATAGATTTAAGACAGACTAATATCGCTATAAAACATGAAGTGATATCAAATTCTATTCAATTGGCAAAGTAAACCAGAAAGAACTGCCCTTACCTAACTCACTAATGGCACCAATTTCGCCATTGTGTTTTTTGATGATCTCTGCAGATATATATAAACCCAAACCTAGTCCAGAATATTGAGCACCCCCATCATCAACACGATAATAACGTTCAAAAAGGTGAGGTAACTTATCAGGATGAATACCAGGGCCATCATCTGTTACCGTTACTTTAGCAATATTGTCGTTTTTTTCTAAAAGAATTTCTATTGCTGTAGCGTTGGGCGCATATTTAATGGAGTTATTGATAAAATTAACGATTACCTGTTCAATACGATTGGGATCGCCATTAACAATTAGATCTAAATCGCCATGTATTTTTAATTTAGACTTAAAATTTTCATTTACGTTTAACAAGCATTCTTCTATTAAGTCTGTTAACTTAAACAATTGGGCTTTTAAGTGCATTTGCCCTGAAGTAATTTTACTTGCATTTAAAAGTTCCTCAATTAGGTTACTAACCTTGTTCATACTTCGGTTTGCCTGCGCTATTAATTTCGGCAAATGTGTACTAGGATTTTCCTTAATTCTATCTAAAAGTTGCAGTGCTGCTTTTAAACTTGTTATTGGCGTTTTTAGCTCATGGCTGGCTACACTAATAAAATCATCCTTCTGCTGAATTGCCTTTCTCCTATGCGTAACATCTACAAAAGTTCCAATACCACCAGTTAATTTTTTGTCTTCATCAAAAATCGGAACGGCATTTACAGCAACATAAAAAAGCGCTCTACCTTGAGCCTGTAAAGCTATTTCAAAATCATATACAGCTTTACCTGTTTTCATAGCCCTATAGATTGGATTTTCTTCCGCTTTTAGTGGCTCCCCATCTAACTTATAGGTTTGCCATTTAAGATTATGGTATTCTTTATTTTGATATTCACTTTCATTAACACCTAAAAATTCTTGTGCCATCTTGTTGGCATAAGTCATTCTACTATTCACATCAACAATCATTACTCCTTCGGCCATAGTTTCTAGCACCCTACTTAACTGTTGTTGGCTTTTATACAATTCTTGTGTTCTGGCTTTTACGGCCCTCTCTAAATTGGTATTTAATTGGGAGGCTAATTGTTCTGCAATGAGTAACTCTTCGTTCTTTTTTAGCAGTAATCTTTGACTTAATTTCTGCTCACTTAAATCAGTTAAAATAATACTTAAAGAAATACCCTCATCAAGATTTAGTGTTTTAAGGGAAAGTAGAACAGGTACTTCTCCATTATTTCCTTTCAGCCTCAGCTCTCCCCTAGTTGTAATGTCTTGCCATGCACTGCCTACTAACTCCTTACACAAAGCCATATCAGACTCCATAAAATATTTATAGAAAGATTGCCCAATTACCTTTTCAAGTGGCTGACTGATTAAAGAAGCGAACTGGGAATTGCTATAGAGTATGGTACCAGATTGATTAATGGTGATGGCACCTTGGCTCATTTGTTCTATAAATATACGATAGGTTTGATCGGCACTTTTTAGCGTATAAACTTGATGCCCATCGGCACCATTTATAACCAAAGCATCTACTTCACCTGTTCGTATAGCCTCTAGTGTATCATTTGCCTCTTCTAATTGATTGGTTAAACTAGTTAAGGTTTCACGCTGCTGCCTTTCTTGAAATCTTAATCTTTCAAGCTCTGCTAATAATTCCTCATGTGTTTTTGGATCCTCTGCCATACTATTTCAATTACTCCAATCCTAAACCTTTAAGCACCTTTGCCTTATCAGACATATCGCCAACTAATCTTTTTATTGGCGATGGCAGTTTTTTAATTAATAAAGGCACTGCAAAAATATTTTCTTCTTTAACCAATAAGGGTTGCTGATGGATATCTATAATTTCCAATTCATACCTATCCTTTAGATGTTCATCTAGAATAGATTGCAAATTACTAATTGCCCTTATAGATATGGATGAAGCCCCAGCTACAAATAACCGAAGGCTGAATTTCTCATCCGCTGCAATACCCCAATCTTGCAGTGAGCTGCCTTCTGTACTCATTTGTTTATATTTATAATTTAGGTCTGATGTCTAAACCGACTAAAACTTTCTCCTGATTAGAAAGATCTCCAATGATTTTTCTAACCGGTTCTGGCACTTTTTTAACCAATGTTGGTATAGCCAAAATCTGATCACCTTCTGCCAACTGAGGCTGTTCTAATAGGTCTATCACCTCAATAACATACTCGCCCTTTAAATGTTCTTCACAATATTGTTTTAGATTATTTAAAGCGGTAACTGATTTAAGCGTTTTACCAGCTACATACAATCTCAATTCATATTTCTTACTCACAAGCTTTTCTTTTTACTGCTAAATATCCTTATTTCCTGACCTTAGATCTGTCATTTGTTGGCGTGTTTTATTCAACACACCACGTTTGATTTCATCTTCGATATAGATTTTATTTAATTCTTCTTCGGCCGATTCAAATTCTGTTTTTAAGCTTTCAATTTTAGCTTCCAGCAATTTGCGTTTTCTTAAAACTTCTCTATCTTTCCTTCCTAGGGCATTGCGATGTAAAACTTGGCCCGTTTCCTCCATCAGCATTTGGGTTTCTCTTGCAGAACCCGTTAAAATTCCATCTGGGCCTAAGTATACATCTACTAAACTTAAGCCCTTATTGGTAATTACAAATTCCCTAATCTGATTAGAGTGTTGCATACCCCTAGCCTTCATGACATATAAACCTCTGTTTCTTTCGCCATTCATCTCAATATCCTTAATGCACAGCCATGAATCTACTAAAGAAGACACCCCATCATCCGTTTGATCATTAATTACCGTACTTAAGGTTAGAGCCGTAAACATGACTGTAATTTGGTTTTCTTGTAAAAAATCAATCATCCTTACCAACATGGATTTTACTTCACTAAAACTACCAATGGTAATTAAGTTAGTAATCGGGTCCAACACCACCACATTAGGTTTAAATTTTTGTATGGCCTTATGTATAGCCACCAAATGCATTTCTAGACCATACATGGTCGGCCGTGAGGCATAAAATTTTAATAACCCTTTATCAACGTGCTTTTGCAAATTAAGATCAATAGATTTCATGTTTCTAATGATTTGCGCTGGCGATTCTTCAAATGCAAAATACAAACACTTTTCTCCTCGTTTACAAGCTGCATCTGCAAAACTAACCGCAATACTCGTTTTTCCCGTACCAGCCGTGCCAGAAGTTAATATGCTACTGCCTTTATAAAAACCTCCAGTAGGAAACATTTTATCTAAAGAAGGAATGCCTGAATTAATGATTTCTGCTGAAACTGGTTTATCTAACTTTAATGACGTAACGGGCAACACCGAAATACCATCTTCATCAATCAAAAAAGGATATTCATTGGTGCCATGTAAAGAGCCACGATATTTAATGATCCTTAACCTACGGGTTGAAATCTGATTAACCACCCGATGATCTAAAAGAATCACACAATCAGACACATATTCTTCCAAACCTTGCCTGGTTAGTGTTTTCTCTCCACTTTCTCCCGTAATGATAGCGGTAACACCCTTGTCTTTTAAAAACTGAAATAGCCTTCGCAATTCTGCCCTTAAAATACCTTCATTGGTTAAGCCAGAAAATAGATTTTCTATAGTATCTAAAACAACTCTTTTTGCGCCAATAGAATCTATGGCATAACCCAAACGAATAAATAATCCCTGTAGGTCATATTCTCCAGTTTCTTCTATTTCACTTTTATCTATATGAATATAATCGATACGCAGTTTTTTTTCATCTTGTAATTTCTTTAAATCAAAGCCTAAAGAAGTTACATTTAAAGCTAGTTCATCTGCCTTTTCTTCAAAAGCAATAAAAACCCCTGGCTCATTAAATTCTTCGACACCTTTAACCAAAAACTCTAGTGAAAATAAGGTTTTACCACAACCTGCTGCACCACAAATTAGTGTAGGTCTTCCCTTTGGAAAACCTCCCAACGTAATTTCATCTAAACCATTTATTCCGGTGGGGGTTTTGAGAAATGTTAAATTATCTGCTGCTTTCGCAGTGGCCTTTTTCTTTGCCATATTTTAAGCTTTAAATGAGCGTTTAACATATTTACAATTAAGCCTAACTGTAAATGATTTACCAATTTTTGCCCCATCACAGATGAAACCATATCTTAAATCATTTTCTAAAACAACAACTTTGCCAAAATGTTTAAACCACTCTAAGGAATAATAAAATTGTTACTAACATCTTTAGTTAATGAAGATTTGGTAAGTAATTAAGAATGATTTACTTACTATCTAGCCAATTTCTCGCCAACCCTAAATCAGTAAAAAACTGAGTAACAATACCTCCTTGTGCAATATCAACTGTTTTTTTAGCCGATAATTTATTGAAAACACTATCTGGGTAAATCCAGGCCAAATGTTTTAAACCTGCTTCTTCTAGCATTGGGAAAAACTCTTTTCCTGCCCAATCTACCGCTTCAGACCAAGTGCCCAGCACATTGGTATTGTCATTACACGCTTTGGTACATTGATGTCTTTTTAAGAATGCTATGATTCTTGCACCGCCATTTTGTACCGATGCTAAATCTTGAAAGCCCCTCCAATCTACATCAACACGGGCATTTGCAGCATCGTAAGAAATAACTATCGATTCATCCTGATAAAGATCATTTGTATTGATAATGGTTTTAGCATCATCTTGCATCTCTATTGGCAGCCTAAAGTAAAAAGTAGAACCCTTGCCTAATTCGCTCTCTAGCCAAAAACTACCTTGATGGCGCTTTAATATTTCAGAAGAAATAAACAAACCTAATCCCAAACCTTCAAAACGCATGGCTGTATTATCTACCCTGTAATAACGATCAAATAATTTATCGAGGCTATGCTCTTCAATCCCAACTCCAAAATCTTTAACAGACACAATAATATTGTTATTTTCCAGCTTACAATTAACCAGAACTTGATTACCCTCCGGAGAATATTTGATGGCATTGGTTAAAAAGTTATTCATCACTTGTTCTAGCCTAAAGTGGTCTCCATGATATTCAATGGCATCGGCCTGCTCTAAAACAATTTGATGTGTATTAGTGCCATGTTGTACATTATCTATACTTTCCTTAACCATTGCAGTGAAATCAAAGGCTTGCATCGTATAATTCATTTTACCTGCATTTATTTTAGTAACGTCTAATAAATCGGTAATTAACTTTTCAAGCTTGGTAATGTGTTCGGCAGATTTAGAAATATATTTAGTTAGCTTTTCTGGATCATTAGTTCTCGACATTAATTGATTAAAAGCCTTTACACTGGTTAATGGCGTTTTTAATTCATGGCTTGCAATAGAAATAAATTCATCCTTTTTCTGCTCATTTTCCTTTTGAACATCAATATTGGTATTGGTACCAATCCATGATTTAATTTGTCCGTCTTCTACAAAAGGCAAAGCTCTAGCCAAATGCCATTTGTAACTTCCATCAGCAAATAATAACCTAAATTCTACTAAATATTCAGTACCAGTTTCCAAAGCGTTTCTCCAATGGATCAGCGCTTTAGGCAAATCTTCAGGATGAATATATTTTTGCCAACCATTACCTACAATTTCTGCTGTACTATCTCCAAAATCAGCACATATAACGTCATTCACATAATCTAATGCCCCATCTGGCGTAGCTGTCCAAACCTGTTGCGGAATGGCGTTGAGCATGAAACGAAATCTTTGTTCGCTTTCTTCAATTACTTTTCTGGCTTTAACTTGTTCTGTAACTACGTTGGCAACCAACATGATACTTGTTGTGCTACCTGCATCATCTTTTAAGGGATGATAAACAAAATTAGAGTAGACTTCTTCTATTACGCCATTTTGTTCTATTAATGCCCTCACTTCATTTCCATAAAAAGGTTGCGAACTTGTAAACACTTCATCTAGAATGGTTAGAAAATCTTGACCTACCAACTCTGGCACCCCTATATGTAATGGTTTACCAATTATTTCATCGGTTTTACCCCAAGCCTCTAATACTTTTTTATTGGCAGATTCGACCACTAAATCTCTTCCACTAAATACTGCAATGGCAACAGGCGCATCTGCCAACATGTAACGTAAACGAGCTTCGCTATCAGCTAGTTCCTTAGTTCTTGCATTTACCCGTTCTTCCAATTCTGAGTTCAGGCTTTGTAACTTTTCCTGCAAGTCGTTTAATTCTTCATTTATGGCTGCCAACTCTTCATTTGAAGCAGCCAGCTCTTCATTTAATGCCTGTTCGTTATACAAGGCAGTTTCTTGTTTTCGGGCCAACTCCATGGCCTGCATACCCAATACCTTTTCTGTAACATCTGCTGCAGTGTGGAAAATGCAATAAGTTTCTCCCAATTCATTTTTAATGGCTCGGTATTCATAATCGAAATAAGAAGTCTGTAGTTCGCCATCTATTAAAAGTTCGGCTGGTATGGCTAAACCAGAATCTGTTATGCCTGTTTGTAAAACTTTTTGTAACATGCCAATAAAAGGCTGGCCTTTTAATTCGGGCAACGCAGTTTCTAGCGGTAAACCAATTATACTTTTATCCCTTCCCCAAAATGCCAACATCGCATCGTTTGCCATTTCTATAACAATATCTTGAGTGGTATAAATGGCCATTGCCTCCTTTGAGAAGGATAAAATTTCTAAAAGTTGGTTATTACTTAAGCTTGGGGCCTTGTGCATGAGCGTTAGTCTAAAAAATATGATATTAAAAGCTAACACCTAAAAAGCACAAAAGTTCTAGGTCTATTAAATAAAATCTAACAGACAAAAAAAATGCATCATTAAAATAGAATTAACACCGCTTTAAAAGCGGAGAACTACCACAATAAACAACTATCTTTAGCAATCCAGAAACTGTGACTTCTCCCGTCAACTTGCTTTCCTTTTTTGGTTAATACTCAAAAAATGGAAACAATCATCATTCAGGATACTGACATTGCCATATTGGACATACTTACCCTTGCATTAGAAATAGAAAACTTTCAGGTTTATGCCATCATGGAGCCTGAACACGATTTTCTAGATTTAATAGCTAAAGCCAGGCCCCATGTAGTTATGCTCGACTTTAAAATTAATGGCGCAGCAGCATTATCAATTCTAAACAAAATAAAAGAAAAACATCCTTATTTACCGGTAATTGCTATCAGCTGTAACCACAATATTCACGGCATTGCCATTCAAGCTGGTTTTGATGATTATATTGCCAAGCCTTTTGATCTTAATTTGTTATATAAAATAATCAGGAAGCACATTAAAGAATTAGGCTATTGATTAATAAAAAAATAAAGGCTGTATCCAAATTGATTTTTTTCATTTGTTAGTATAAATATTCTGAAAGATCGTCATGCTCAGCTTGACTGGGCTATTTTATTCCTTTATAACGTTTTAGGATTAGTTAGCTTCGCTGAGCATTCGCCGGTTTCCCAACTACATGAGAAGGACAAAACCTAAAAATTTTATTTCAAATGATTGCATATTTTAAATATATAAGTGTTGTTCTTCAGTATAATAACTTTTTCTACCGCCAATCGTTTCAGATTTGATGGCTGCCCCTGTCGGACTCTTCTTTAGCCCCGCACCATGCACCTGCATAAAATCCCTTAGCTCTCCCTTCAATTCATCCCCATTTTCCTTTTCTATTGCCTTAATCGCTTTTTTAAGAACAACTGTTAAGCTTTTATACAAGGTTTTAACCGCAGCTTCGGGTATCGCATTAGCAATTGAAAAAGGAGAAATGCTAGCATCCCATAAAATTTCATCACCATAAGAGTTGCCAATGCCCCGTATCCAATGCTGGTCCATCAACAATGTTTTAATGGTTGTTCTTTTTTTAGCTAAAAGCGATGAGAAATAATCTAAATCCATAACTAGTGCATCTGGCACTTTTGAAATGGCCGGATTTAAAGTTGGTGTAGCTTGTTTTTGCAAGTCGACCAATGCAAAACCTTCACCTCCCGTAAAATGAAAGCCTAAGATTTGATATTTTGGATTTGTATTTTCTTGATCTAGCAGCACCAGTTCTCCTCGTAACATTAAGTGAAGTCCCAGCACCTGATCATCAGAAAAGTGCATTTGCAATGTTTTTCCTTCTCTAGATACCGACAAAAGTTTTTTCCCTTCCAAGGCTTTTTTAAGTTCCTTTTCGCTCGCATTGATTTTATTGGCAACCACCACATCCAGTTCTTTTAAAGTTTTTCCTTTAAACCTGCGGTTCAAGATGCCGGCAAATACGGTTAAGTCAGGTAACTCTGCCATAATTTAGATACTTAAGTACTTCTTAACTTCACGTACCGAATTACCATTTAAAACAATGGCAGCTTTTAAATCTGCTACACTAATTTGAAATTCGCTTGCCCAGTAGAACATGTCAGCTGCATCATCAGTATTAATCAGCCGATGTTCTGCCTTATCATCAAAAGGCTCCAAGGTAGCTGCATCACTTTCTATCTCATGCTTTTGATTTCCATCTGCGCCAGCAAAACTAAGCGTACGCTGCAAATCCTGATTAGGATCTTCGGCAGCTGAATGATTTTGGCTCGTTTCCATCTTTATTTTTTTAAAAACAACTTTACAGCCCTAACAGACTTGCCAACAGTTAAGACTGCTTTTTTCAATCTCTCTGCACTCACGTGTAATTCTGCTGCCCAATCCCAAAGCTCGTAGGGTTTCTCAATGTTAATTTGTGGTTCGTTATTATTTGGTCTCATCCTTATGTTATAATGGTGTGAGCTTAAACACAAGAAGTGCGAAAATGTTTACAAATAAGTATCTCTAACAATTTGCCTTAACCTATTTAGGTTGCCATGTGCATTTCCCATGGTGTTGTTAAAATAAACAAATACCTTTTTCCCCTCATTAAGCCAATCGCTTACATAACTGGCATATTCATATAGCACATCATCAGCATAACTGCCTCGGTAATTACCACCTGGCCCGTGAAAGCGTAAATACACAAAATCTGGATGTGTTTCCATGATCGGAGCATTGGCAGGCGATTTATCATGCAATACCATTCCCATTTGTTGGTTTTCCAATAACTCATAAACTTCATCTACATACAAGGAAGGGTGACGAAACTCCAAGGCAATTTTCCATTCCATCAATGGGTTATTATCCCGCAATACGCTAATTAACCTGCCTATTTGCATTAAATGATTAATGCGAATGCTAGGTGGAAATTGCACCAATAAACATCCTTTTTTATCGCCCACATGGGAGATCACCTGCATGAATTTTTCTATCAATGTCCTATCAAATGCCAAATCTTGGTGATGGGTAATCTCCTTGAAAAGCTTAAAGGTAAAAAGGAATTCATCAGGCACATCTGCTGCCCATTTTTTTAGGGTAGCCGCTTGTGGGATTTTATAAAACGAACTATTAATTTCAATGCTATCCATTAAAGAGGCGTAGTAACAAAGCCTGCTCTTATCCTGAAATTCTTCAGGATAATAAAGCTTGTTAGGAACTGGTAACAGCAGCCCACTTGTGCCCGAATAATAGTTTTGAAAATCAACGCCCATACTAAATTTCTAACTGGTGCTACCTGCTAGCTCTTCCTGTTTAACCAAACCATCTACCAATAATTTCCATTGCGGATAAGACAATCCAATTTTGGCAGTATAACCTACCGTCATATTCCTTAAGCCATCAAAAAAACTGGCATCTTCAGTATTTGGCACTTCGTTTCGCCCATGCATTTCTGCGTAAACCGTGTTTTGGGAAAGTCGAATCAAAAATGTAGATGTAGCTGTGTCTTTAAAAAAGTGAGCAGTGCCGGCTGTTGGTTTTTCGGGATTAGCACATGGCCTTACCCTAAAGCCAAAGTATTGCTCATTCAAGGTCTCCCCCGATTCTATCTTTTCAATTTTAACCCAATCATAACCACTGCCCACTCCTGTACCTGGCCCAGGGATATCAATCTTAATTAAATTGCCTTCCCCTAATTCGGCTGGTGCCGAACCTAAAGCATTTAACAACTCGAAAGTAGTGGCATCAGTGCCGCATACTTTAGCCCAGTTACTTACAGCTGCCAATCTCTGTTTGGCAAGGATATAAAATGTGATGGCCTCTTCTAAAGTTTCAAATGAAATTGATGAAACTGCGTCCATCTCACTTCCAATTTCTTGTTTTGGTATCAGTTGATTTTCCATAATTTAAAATTTATTTCTTTGCATATTTATAATTCAGCACAATCATCAAGATATCACATAAAACAGAAAATGCATTGGTAATGATAATTGGCCACTCTTTTAAAAACAGCCCATACCAAACCCATAACGCATTACCCGCCAGCAACACAAAAAACATAATGGGCGATATGGCCTGAGCCTTTTTCTCTTTTATTATTTTTACAATTTGCGGTAAGGTTGATACGGCTGTTAAAACTCCTGCCGCAATGCCGATGATGGTTTTTGTATCCATTTAGTTTTTGGCTTTAGTATTCCTTTTTGTGTTCTTTTTCTCCAATGCACTTTTTAGGTGACTTTGCCTTTCTGCAGCATCAATCGAATGCGAACAATGGATATCATCTTCCTCTTCTGCCTTGTCTGCCAATGCTTCATAATATTGATGCAGCACATCCAACTCTTCCTCTGTTAAGTCTTCAATATCTACCATCCTGTTGCTGGCATGCCTACTGGCTGCAATTAATTCATTCAGTTTTAACTGTATGCCTTACCATCTTTATTCTGTGCTTTTTGTATTAAAAACACCATTAGAAAAGTAATGATGGTGGTACCTGTATTAATAACCAATTGCCAGGTATCAGAAAACTTAAATATAGGTCCCGAAATTCCCCAAATTAAAATTACACCAACAGCCATCCCAAAAGCATAACTACTGCCCGTCCAACTGGTAATGGCATTGGCTATGGTTTCAAACTTACTCTCCTGCTTTTTTTTCATTTTATTTCTGATTAGCGAAAACTCCATTTTTATAATCCTTTATAAAAGCGTTATAATCTTGTTCATTTTGTAAGGCAGCGTTTTTAGCAATGGCAATTACTTCATCACGCCACTCATGTACTTTAGCACCAAACGCCTTTAGTGCATCAATGGTGGCCGAGCCATCCATACCACCACTGCGCAATTGAGAAGAAGCAGTAAGTATGGCCATGTCATCAATGGCCTGCAACATGTTTCTATAATTACCATTCACCATCTTAAAATCGAAGGTATCTTCCATGGGTTGTAGTTCTTGCAACACATAACAATCTCCGTTAAAATTAGTTCTGCCCAATAAAGAAGCCGTCACGTTTTGCATGCGCTCTTGTATCGCTAAAATCCGATCAGCCGCATCTTTCCATTTAGGCTGCAACTCATTTACACATGGCATTAACGAACTCTCAAAACTTTGTTTCATGTCCAACAAAAGGAAATCGTTTTTGGCATTGGTGCTTTTCAACAAAAACAAGTATCGTTTTACGCCCACACTTCCGGTTCCCGCAAAACGAAAAACCACGTCTTTAACCTTGTAATTATAAGGGCTCTCATTGCTAGTGGCAATCCAAGTATCAATGTGATCCATCAATTCCTTTTTTAAGGTTTTGTCTAACTTGAAATGACGTTCATGGGTTAGTGACAAGATGATTTTTTTACCCTTTATTTTTGTCCGCTTTTCTAAAAGCTCGTTATAGTTTCTCGTTTGTGCATGCTTTAAAAACTTTTTTACAATGCCTTTGGCGGTTCGGGGTTCAATGCCTATCGCTTTTCCCTTGCATAAGGTGCCTGCATAACTGTTTACGTAAAGCAAGGCCAAGTTGGTAGCTTGTTCTTCACCAATCTCCAAAGCGCCAAAAGCCACAAAAATACTGGTTACCAAACGAATCACCTCCCATAAGGCAGGGGCTAAAATACCTTCATCAAAATCATTTAAATCAAAATAAACCAAATGGTTACTGCCTTTAAAACTCCCAAAATTTTCCAAGTGTAAATCGCCACAAATCCATGCTAAAGGAGATGCAGGGAAGTTTTTAAGGGCAGCCAGCCTCTCATAAAACAGGTGGCAAGTACCCCTAAAAAACCTAAAGGCATTTTCGGTCATGACCTCATACTTTAATTGGATCATTTCTGGTAAACGTCCCTTGTTAAAACTGATCAATTGTTGGTTAAGCATCTGCTAAAAAATTTGCGCTTATAACAAGGTATTGTTGTGTTTGTTTAAGATTAAATACAAATTCAATAAAATAATTCCCCATGGTTTTAGCTAAAACATTTTTACCATAGCCGTGTTGTGAGTTCGATTGCCAATTGGCAACATTTACCTAAAAACAAAACATGGCACATTTAGAAGTAGAAAGAAAACCAGCTCGCCCTTGGTGGGTTTGGCTATTGTTAGTAATCGTTTTAATTGCCTTGGCGGCATTGTTGTTTAAAAACTGTAACACAGAAAACAAAGACGGAAATCCTGATTCAACGGGAATGGATACCTCAAAAACGCCATTGGCCAAAACTGTACCCGATTGGAACAATGTCGACTTTAACGCTGCCACTACTACAGATGCAGACATTACTGATACAGACATTGCCACTCGAAGCAACGGAACCTATACCATTTATACTTTAGGTGAAAACATCCTTTTCCCTACCGATGGTAATGATGTATCTGCAACCGGCATACAGAAACTAGAAATGATCAATGCAGTTTTAGCTAAAAGATTTGAAGGCGCAACCATTGGCGTGTATGGCAGTACCGATGCCACCGGGCCAGCTGCCGAAAATAAAGAGCTCGGCAAACAACGTGCAGAAGCCGTAAAAACTTGGTTAAGCACATCTGGCAGTGTACCTATCGAAAACATAACCGTACAGTCATTAGGAGAAACCACACCTGTTGCCACCAACCAAACCAAAACAGGCAGGCAACAAAATAGAAATGTATCTATCGTGGTTTTCCCGAAACAATAATTAAAGACCATACATCAACCTAAAAATTACAACATGGAACAAGAACAACATACCTACAGATACCTGCAGGAACTAAACGGAAGCGATTACCAAATTGTAGATGGCGAACCCAACATTATTGGATGGGAAGTTAAAAGCGAAGCCAATGCTTACCTGGGTAAAATAAAGGACTTACTTTTCGATCCACAAACCAATGCCGTTCGTTATTTGATTATTGATTTAACCCACAACGGAATGAATCTGGAAGATAAAAAAGTAATGATCCCCATCGGCATTGCCAACCTCCATGTTAGTGCAGATGAGGTGACTTTACCCAATGTGCACATGGAGCAATTTAACGCTTTACCAGCTTATGAAAAAGATGAAATCGGTCCAGCAACCGAGGTGAACATCAGGTCTATCATAGGTAGTCCAGCAGCCCTACGCATAGAAGAGAGCATAAGTGAGTTTGACCAGAACCAGTTTTATACCCATCACCATTTTGATAAGGATAAATTTTACCAAGGCAGAAGGTCAAGTGAAAGCTTAACCAGTCAGGAAATTGACGGAACCGCATCGATGGCAGGGCGTGAGGAAGAAAAAAACACCATTCATCAGATGGTAGAAAATTCTTATCAAAACGATCTACACGCCGCCGATGAACAAACGGGGGTTAATACGCATCATAACGAACACAAGGCGATTAACGATGATGAAGAACACGAGGAAACCGATAGGACAAAGCCGCCTTATCAATAGAGAGAAAAGGGATGCTTAGGCGTCCCTTTTTTATAAAAGTAATCCTATTAGGAATATCCCAAAACAAAGAATCTCCTAAAGGGTTAGGTATTTAGTCATGAAGATAATTAGCTATGAAAAAATGTGTATTAGTATTGGAAGACGATGAATCCTTAAGGGAATTATTAACCATCTTGTTAGAAGAAGAGCAATACGAGGTTAAAACTTATGGCACTGTAAATAGTTTTAAGCAGCACCTTGAACAAGAGCAACCTGACCTCATCATGATGGATGTCATGTTGCCAGATGGAGATGGTGTTCAAGTTTGTAATCAAGTTAAAGAAAATGCCGCTACCCAGCACATCCCTATCATCATGATGTCGGCACATAGAGATTTTTCTTTAGTGAAACACCTTTGCCCTGCCGAGGCCTTTATCAATAAACCTTTTGATATTGATTATTTAATCGAAAAAGTGAATAAGTATGCCTAAAGCACCACTAAGCCCGCAAGAGATCTTACTAAAACATTTTGCAAAATGCTTATTGGAGCTGATGGAGTTTGAAAAACAATTGTTAAAACTTTACCCTAAATTGGAAAAGGCTGCACATACGGCCGAGTTAGTTAAGGCACTTAACCCAGAAGTAGCAGATCAGGTAAAACACATCAATAGGCTAAAACTAATCACCAATTCGCTCAACGAGAAAAAACCAAAAGGGACATTAAACCAAGTTAACATCCCCTTATTGCCTATAAAAGCTAGTATTAAAAGTGCCGAGCAAGACTTAATCCTTATTAGCTTTGCGTTACAAATTCAAAACCTTAAATTAGGCTATTATGAGTTTCTACATCCACTAGCGGCAGCCTTGCAAATGGAAACCGAAGCAGCTTTGTTAGAACAAACCATAACCGACAATCGCAATACCAATACCTGGCTGCGTCAAATCATACAAAACATCATTGCCCCTAGCTTAAAAAACTAATTAATAAGAGGCCGGTATAATGGGCTCTTGGGGCATTGGCGCTTCCACTTTAATCTCTACCTCTTTGGCATAAATTTTTGCCTTTTCAATGTATTCTGGTGCTCGTTCCAAAATATCATCTAAGATAGACCTACCTGTTAACACATCCTTTTTTGTAATGTATTGCACTGCTGCATAAACTGCTGCACCTATCAGTGCCGATTTAATAAATCCCATAATGTTTCAATTTTATTAGGCAACAATATTGAGGCAAAATAGTTTTACTGAATCTTTTAATGAGCCCTTAGTTTTAGCTTTTATCGTTTACTTATCCAATAGAGCTAGCGTAACTTGACCTAATTGTCCATTAAAATATTGTTTAAGCACAGCTTCAACAACAAGGTTTGCCATTGGCACTTGCGCAAATAACGTCATTGATGATTGGAGCTTAAGGTGATCTGGATAACCAAATATTTTTAAGGGATCATTTTGATTGAGTTCAATTAATACCTTGCTTATTCCTATTAACCTATTACCTAACACCGGATGTGCTAGATATTGGCTAGCCTCCGCAAGATCACTGATACCATAAAACTTGGCAGTTTCACTATGGCCCAAACCTAACAATTGTGGAAAAACATACCACTCCAATGCGTTTGCTTTTTACCACGCTCTATTGCTAACAAAGCAGTATGGAAGGTTGTCTGTTGGGCTTGTAAAAACCGATTTAAATTGGGCATAAGATCATCAATCTATTTAATAAATCGTCCTGGTCAGCTTCCCTAATGAGAACCCTTTCAATTCATAAAAAAAGAGCTACCTTTTGGGCAGCTCTTTTTTGAATGTTTAGCAATTACTTAATTTCAATTTGTCGGCTCAATGTTTTAGCCTCTTCCTGTTTTGGAATATGGAGCTGCAAAACACCATCGGTATAGGTGGCCTGAATTTCATTTATATTGGCACTTTCTGGCAGTGTAAATGTGCGTAAAAAAGAACCGTAATAAAATTCACGTTTTGCATAATTCCTTTGCTCCTGCTCGCCTTCGGCAACCTGTGTTACACTTACTGTGAGTACATTACGCTCAAGGTTAATTTTAAAGTCTTCTTTTTTTAAACCCGGAGCAGCCAAATCTACGTGAAAGGCATCTTGTGTTTCGCTAATGTTAGCTGCTGGAACTCTTGTTGTTACTCGATCTGTAAAAAAAGTGTCGTTAAAGATGGAATCGAATACGTCAGTAAGACCTGGCACTAACATCTTTCTTGCTTCTGGATTAAATTTAACCAATGTCATGGGTTGTCCTCCTTAATTTTTTAATTTTAATGATTAAACAAATAACTAATTAAACGTTTTGAACTTCTAGTTCGAATAAACATTCACAAGTGAGATGCCAAAGGCTTTTCAACCGATTTTCACTGAAAAAATTGCACTGTCTACTGCAAATATTTCAGTCCAACTGTCAAAAATTCACAAACTTATCTCAATTAAAAAGATTAACAGTTGTAATATAACTGGAGGTTGTAGCAACCCAATAAAATCTTCAAACAATGCCATCCATTTGCTGTTATAAGCCAAATCAAAAACAGCAATTCATCCCCAATGTCAATTTTATTAAAAACACTGAGCATTAGCTTCATTACCTTAGCAGCCTTAAATACCAAGGCACAAGATAGAGATACCCCTACTGAAACAATTATAACTACACCTCATCTCGAAAATGTAACCCTACCTGCTTCAGATACGGCAGCCGTATATCTTTTGGTTTCTGACAAGCGTTTTGCCAGAACACCCACTTCACAACTGCATGGTTTTGTAGTAAACAAAAAGAACACTAAAGACCATCCGGCTTACTATTTAGGGCCAGATAAAAAGCCTTTAAGTAAATGGTATAACGTGTGGACTTATATCTTAAGAAATTAAGGCTTTATAGCCACCAAGGCTTAATTGGCTGCACTCATGCCCATGGTGGTAGCTATGGCATGACCAATCATGGTAATCATTTCTTGCTCTTGCAATAAGCCTTCACAATCTACAGATTCATCACAAGGGTAATTAGGATAAGTGCCTGCTAAAAGCTCCCTTGCCGTTAAGGCACCCCAAACCTTACCTGTATCATCCAAGAAAACTTCTCCCACTAAAGACCCCTCAAACAAAACCATGTATCCAACATCATCTTTAGGATGTATGTTGAGTCCTATTTGTTTACCGGCTCTTCTAATTACAATATTAAATGGATCCATTTGATGGTATTAATTTATGAGTTTCTTAACTCTTGATGAAACTTAATCTGATCCCTTATCGCTTGCAATATCGGCAAGTCTAACTCACAACCCTGGCTTTCGCAATGGGCGTGGTCTTTCTCATCTAATTGCACCGTACCAATGGTATCTTCCTCATCCAATATTTCATAACGTTCATGCCCTAAGGGTTTAATGTAAAAAAACCTACCAAAATGGCCATCAGCTATCTCTATTCTAAATTGTTGATCGTTTTCTTCTGCCCCAGTAAACTTTGGCTTAAAGTCATTTTCATTTTCCATAGCATAGTTATTTACCCCTTTAAACAAACAGATTGATATTTTGTTGCTGAAATTGTAGTAGATAGTTCAGGGTATCATTTAGAAATCTGCAAGTTAAAACATCTTCACTGATCTCCCCTATCTTCGAGGACTGGCATTAGGGATAATGTGAACCATTTGATAATACCGTCATTTCGACCGCAGCGCAGCGAGGAGAAATCTGCAAGTTAAAATATCTTCGTAGACCTCTCCTATCGGCGAGATGATGTTCAAAAACTCCTTGCCTACCTGCACAAAATATTTTCTTAGCTAAGAAATTTAATCTATTATTAATTGTTTTAACCATCAACTTAAACTTTAGGTAATTATTTGGAACACTCGTTTTTATCACTTAGATTCCTAAATGAAAGCGACCAAACCAAGCGACCATTTCGATTTAAAACATTGCCTAAAGGGCTTAGGCTTGTTTATGATCATGTCTTATACCCAAGCCTATTATTTCTGCTTTTATCTCACCTTTAAGAAAAGCTTAAAATCATTAGCAAATGAATTTAAGGATGCTGAAGACCATCAAATAACAGATTACGATTTTTTTAAGGATATCGATGACCCTTTGGTAAGGCATGCCCATAGCTTGTTCTCTTTGTTAAGCACTTATTTTAGAGTTTACGAATTAAGAAATGGATTAAATGATGTGGAGTTAGTGGAGTGGGATGACACGGTAGAAAGCAATCGCTACTCGCCCTCTTTGTTTTATTTTGGTCGTAAAACAAGTTACGTTAAAATCGCTTTTGCTTATGAAAGATATGTAGAAGAACTAGAAAACTCATTCTATTATTACTGCTGTGCACTTTCCTTAAAAAGCTATCAAATCCCATTGAACATGAGAACCCGGCTCGACTACTCTGCCACGGGGAGCTTTAGGTATTTAAATGTTGAGGATTACGAGGTGAATAGCATGATAGAATTGATTGGGCAATTGCAAGAGCAGCATAAGTTGTTGAAGGAGTTGATGAGGAAATGAAATCTATCACGGCGATTGTCATTCCGAGCCTGCGAGGAATCTCTTGCAAAATCGTCATTTCGAACCAGGCACGAGGAGAACCCCGAAGGGCTCAGCGCAGCTAAATCTACTAGTTGCTTTCGTATAGATATCTCCTGTCGTCGATATGACGCTCATTTCTTCCTCGCTCTACCCACTCATCCACTACCCTTCCTCTGAGATAATATCCCCACTAAGACAAATCAGCAGCTCCTTAAAAATTGATTGTCGCCCTTAATTTAACGTTTTCTTAATAGGCTGACAATAGTTTAACACCGCATATCCCATATATTTGGAATTTGAATAAGCTATTGATAAGCGCCTAAAACAATGAAGAAACTGATCTTTTTATTTACCGTTTTACTGAATATTTCTGCTAGTGCACAAAATTTATCCTCACTTAATGATGTGAGTGATACCGACACGCTATCCAGTGGAAAGGCAATAATATATGGGAATTTTATACAAAGATTAGGTTTCAGTAGTGGTGGCTTTCCTCAAGACATCAGGATCATAAATATCGATACGAAAGAAATATTTGCCTTTAGAGTTAAGCCCGCTTTTAAGTCGGCAAAAGAAAACCAGTTTATCTATTTTATTAAACCAGGAAGATATGCAATAGTAAATTATTGGTGGACACAAAGTAAAGTTTATGGCGGTGCAATACATACGGAACCAATTTTTAAAGGAGTTGATGCAACTGATAACCTAGAGGACAAGATTAAAACTGGCCAAATTAAAGTGAATGAGTTGACACAATTTACATTTCATGTATCCGAAAATTCATTGAATTATTTAGGATCATGGCATTTCGATAAAGGTCTAGTCTCTTTTACTGACAATAAAGAGCAATGCGACAAGAAATTAAACAAACTTAAAAAGCTTGATTTTGCAAAAGCTAAAACCGAATTACCTAACTAATATAAGTTCGAAGAAACCCTCTTATAGATCTCTTACCGATAAATCGGTACAGGCCCTATCGGCGAGATGATGGAGCTGACGGACTTGCAATATTACTATTCGTAAAATCATTTCGAACGAGGCACGAGGAGAACCCAGAAGGGCTCAGCGCAGCTAAATCTACTAGTTGCTTTCGATTAAAAGTCATTGATTTTAATACCTTTAGTAATAAGGTTCTAATTATTAACTTTGCTTATTCACATAATATACCATAAGATGTTCCAGAAGTACTATAAGATTTTAGTAATAGTTCTGTGTTTGTTTCATTGCATAACTGATTCATATGCTCAACTAGACAAACTTAATGTGAAACGCGATGATCCTTGCGATTGTAAGTTAAGCAAAAATTTGAAAGAGGGCGATTGGAGCTTAGGAGCTGTTGGAGATAGCGTAATTGTCTGTAACAAAGGAGCAATCAGAACTTTAGCTAACGGAACTTCAAAGCGATACAGTTCTTGGGTTGAACTATTAAAGGAGCAATCTTTATATAATGATTTTGAGAGGATAATCTATTGCACAACAGGAGCTATGGTGCCTCGCGAGAATGGCTTTGCGGGTTATTCGTTAACCTATTCCAAAAAACAACTTGTTATTAATTGGCACATCCGAATAGATAGCTTTGAGGTGTCAAACAAAAGATGGTCAGATAAAATTAGACCTGTTTTACAACAAAGGATTTATGCAAGGCAAGGTAATCTATTCATTAGTGAGAAGAGGGTAATATTTCACCCACATAAGATAAGTGAACTTGCAATTAAAGATGTCAATCAAATGTACCTAACTCAAAAAAAACAGAATAACAAGTACGGCATGCCTCCTTTGAGTAAAAGACTATTTGTTCTTGCGATGTCTGGCCACCAAGTTTCAATAACTAGGCTACTTAACCTTAACAAGGAGTTTGATGTTAGCGAAGATTCACGGCTTCCAGGTTACCAAGCAATAATGAGGCAGAAGTTAAAGCAAAAATAAAGTGTTGTTTCTCTTATTGGTATTTAGTCAGTAATCAATCATCCTAAATCCTTGTGTAAACTAAATTCGTTTTCCATAGCTGTAGGTTGTAATTAAAACCGTAAATTAGCTAGGCGCCGAACCGTAACGAACCACCGCAGATTGTTAAAAACAATTAGTGGGTTGTTTCTTACGGTCTTAAAAAACATTTATATTTGGATATGGAAACCTCTGAAAAAACAAACCGCACCCACCTAGGCCGTAAGATTAGCCGTATCCGCGAATTGCGTGGAATGAAACAGGAAGCTTTAGCCACCGAATTGGGCATTAGCCAACAAGCCATTAGCAAACTAGAACAGAGTGAGGAGATTGAAGATTCTACATTGGAGAAGATTGCAAAAGCATTGGGAGTACCCGCCGACTCTATAAGGAATTTTGATGAAGAGAAAATGATTTACAATATCCAGAACAACTATGAAAACTCAAATAATAGTGGCTCGATTATCGGCTATCAAGTAACTTTCAATCCATTAGAAAAGGTTATAGAGCTATATGAAGAGAATAAAAAACTTTATGAGAAGCTTTTGGCAAGTGAGAGAGAAAAAGTTGAGATTTTGAGAGGGAAGTTGAGACCTTAACATTACAAATACCACCTATTTATTATATGGTCTTTTAGGAACTAATCTTTCGAATTGTTCGATTTGCTTGCCTCTATAGCGGCTTCAATTATTGTTCTACGAATATTAACCCATATAAGTTTAGATACCTTTATAATTGCCATTGTATTATCAGGTTTTATAGCTAGTGCCAGTGTATGATCATCAAGTCTATTTTCACCCCAATAAAATGTATAAATAAATTCATTAATAAAAAATTTCACCATACCTTTTTTATATGGATCTACTGCAACAAAATCTGTTAAAACATCTGAAGCCTCACAGGTCATCATTACGCATGGATAGCTTGTCTCTAGTAAGGGTTCGTTGTTCAATATAGATTGCCTAAGCTGGTCTTCTTGTTCACAAGGTAATTTGAAATCAGCAAACATACTATGGGTGGTTACACTAGCCCTCCAAAGTAAGGATATAAGAAACAACTTGAATCTAGAATAGTCCAGATTAGTGCATGCTATTATATTTACACCTGGGTTTGGAGTTAATTGTTCGAAACCCTCACTCGTAGTTAAGTAAGATTTGCTATAAAAATAATTATTTGCGTAACGTTCCAATTGTCCCAGAATCCGATTGTCACAATCAGCGCATAAAATATATTCATCAATTGCTCCGGTTTGTACTGTTTTTCTTCTAGTAAGATCCTTTGAGGAGAATATATACATCCTATTCTTTTCATCGGGAATACCCTTGTACATAAAATTAGGGAAAAGATGAGAACGTTTTATAAGTTCCTTTTCCTTGAGACAAAGCTTACATTTTCCTTCCATGATACAAATTAATTTACTATTTTAATATTTGAGGAAAAATCCAACATTAAATGATATAAAACCAACTGGTTACTATCAATGTCAGTATGTTCGGAGTCATAAAGATACTTATAGCTTTCGATTGAGTTATTTTTAGTCAGGAACTTAGTGGTATTTGCATTCGGATATTGGTCTCGCAAAACATCATTTATACAGTTGACATTATCATCAATATCCACTTGCTGGACGATAAAGCCAATCATTCCGTTCACCCTATGATAACAAGAATATTTTTTGTCGATAAATCTTAAAATACCATCGTTAATATATTTAGAATTTAAACCTGCTTTTCCTTTCGGATTAGTGCTATCGAGACGTTTACATTCTATTATATAGTATTCCGAAGGGTTGGCAAAAATATTTTCGTTAAAGACCTTAATATCTAAATACCCATCACTAACACCATATTCTTTAGGTTCACATTCAAAGTGATAGGAAAAATTGAGCTCATTACGAATATTACTGTTGTTTAGGTAGTTACAGTGAATGTGATCTCGAATTGCATCTTCATTATTCAAAACAAGTTCATTGTTTTCTACAATGCGTGTATAACAAAGCGCTATTTTTTCAAGTATATTTAGAAGCTCTCTATCGTAATAGTACTTGGCGTTATCCAAAAAGCTGGAGGCATCTGTATTCTCAAAACTAATCATCACTCCCTACCCGTCTTTAAAATTGCATCTAGAAATACGTTGAGGTCCAAATAAGCCAATGCAGGATGCCATAATCTCTCTTCATTTGGTTTAAAAATGTAAAAGAAATCTTTTTCAAACCCCCTAACATCTTTCTGGATAAATAGCTTATCGGTTAGTCTTTCATGCCCCAATGAAATAATAGTTTTAAGCACGAAATCATTGTCTTTTTTTATCCAAGTTATTGGCTGTTTCTGTGTTTCCATTTCAGAAATTCTGAAAAACATTCCTATAATATGATTTGAATGCCAGATATCAACCGAAAAAGATTTGGCACCTTTAAAAACACTAGAAAATTTTTCTAGAAAAATCTTTGAATATTCATCTAAAGAACCGTCTTCAAATTGTACGGATGGAAAACTGCTTATATCAACTTTCTGTATTATCGTGGGTATCACATATTTGTTGGCATAGTCTATTAATGATTTTTCAGCACTAGTCACACAAAATGATCTGTAGATGCTCTCATTTAGCAATTCCAATTGTCGATTCGAAACGGAATTCCAAATCAGACTGTTTTCACTTTCAGGAATTAAACTTAGCTCGATTTGAGATACAACTTTTGAAAGAACAACATTTTCAATAAACGGAAATGTAAATCTCTCTTCATTGAAACCCTGTTCCCTTTCGACACCAATCGATGAAAATCGGTTAAGAGCATAATATGAAAAGAGGTCTGATTGGAGCGAGCCAGAAATAGTTCTTAAATCATCCATCCCATCCTCATTTTCAATTTTTATCGCTGTTATCGAGTCTTTAAAAAGGCAATCATAATCAATAAAAGCGGCTACAGATTTAAGCTTGTTTGATAATCCTTTTTTAATCAAAAGTCTTTTACCAAAATATAATCCCTCATCCCTTACCCGATGCAACGTCTGCTCTGTAAACGGAATAAGGTTCTTGTGTGCCCTAAATGGCTTAACGTACCTTGGCTCTAACAATTGCAAAGTTCCTAGTACTCCAACGGGATTTTCGTCTTCTCCCATTTGAAATCCGACACCATTAAGATATCCCTTCTCAATTAATCGCTCACTGATTTTTTGATAAGAGGATAGTCTCAATAGAAAACTAAAGTCTAAATAATGACCATATAACAACGTTTTCCAAAGCCAGTCATGGTCTTTTAGTAACTTCTGTCTAACTGTTTTAATGTCATTCCGATTTACCATGAACAAATTAAACAGCGAAAAAAACCTACTCGGTTTAACAGAAATATGTTCGATCAGAGAATCATCTGTACTTTCTTCAAATGCATATTTATAGAACAAAATTACCGCTGGGGCGATTGCAGGGTCGTTTGACTTATTAAAAACCTCTCTTCTAACAGGTGAAAGCTCAAATACATTTGATATAAAAAAATCGTTGAGAAAATATCTTCTAAAATTAAGTGCTTTAAGGTTATACAGGGTTTTACTCGTTACAATTAATGCCGAATTTGTTATCTCCTTGGAAAAATCGCTTACTCTTAATATGAAGGCTTGCGCAATCTCCTTGTTACTGATTGCAATTTTAACGCTCTTTTTTACCTCTTTCTTTTTCCTAAAACTGATATATTGCTCAAATGGTTCTTTAACACCCTTTTGTGTCGCTCCTCGCTTCCAGGGAGGATTGCCAATGATATAATTAAAGGTAATCTTAGACAATTTTCTATTAAATGGTTTGTCTAAATCAAAAAAATCTGAAACGAAAAAATTTGTATCAAGTAGTTGGGGAAATACAAAATTTTCTATGTCTCGGGGGTTTTGGTAATCCAATAGGGTCAAATACACAGAAAATATTGCAACACTGATTGCGCTCCCGTCCTTATCTATTCCAAATATATTATTTTCTGCCAGTGACTTTAACTGGTTTTGATATTCAATTGATGTCCTTGATAAATTTGGAGTCAATAGATTAAAGCGCTCAATGATTAACCTTAATCCCTCAACCAAAAAAATCCCTGAACCGCATGCAGGGTCAAGAATCCTACAATTGTATTCAGTTGAATTCGACTTAAAATATTGCTGAACAGTTTGCGAAGTAATGTATTCTACAAGGAACAATGGTGTGTAATAACTACCTGTCGTCGCTTGTTCCTGTTGTCCAATGAACAGTTCGTAAACGTTACTGATAAATTCCACTGGGATTATAGAAAAATCGAATATATCAAATAAAGAGAGCTGTCCTGTATTAAGTTTTACACCATTCAAAAGATCGATAAGGATACTCAAAGCTTCTTTTGATATCCTATTAGAAGAATCATCAAAATCAAATAAGTTTCCTCCAAATTTATCTTCAAGATATTTAAAAAACGTGAAAGCATCCTCTCTATTCGCCAATACAGAGCAGAAATCAGCTGATGTCCATTCTTTCAGCTCACCTCCAAAGCCAATGCGAACCTGTCTGTCAATTAAGTACCTGGTAAAAATGATCTTACCCAATAACGCATTTGCTGTATGATTAGTTAAATTATACGAATCGATTAGTATACTTCTAGCATCTTTAATATTCTCAAGAAGTTTATAGTCTACCCTATTTTTGTAAGTTAGGAGCTCATTATATTTTTCCCATGTTTCTCCTGTCACAAGTTTGAAATAGGTAAAATCATCGAGTCTTTCATCGCTCCCTATCAACGACAGGGCAAAGTTGTCTTTGATATATTCAAAACCGTTAAAAATATTTACTGCAGAATTTTCTACAATAATGACTATCGGTGTTTCATTTAGATTCCAGATTGCCTTAAATAAACCATCCCTATTTCTTGGGTTATCATAAAATAATATAAATGGTTTCTCTTCCAAGCAAAAAACCGAGTCAGGTTGTGGATCAAGAGCCTGAAAAACCTTATCTATTTTTTTTCCAGTCGCCTTTGAATTATCTGCAAAACATAATCCATTAGTCTCATCTAAGCCTAGTTTTAGATAAATATCCTTTATTGTCATAATGCTTGGGCAAAAAGATTAAATAACGGACTCAAAACTCTGATCATAGGTGAATAGCATTTATAAATGTAACCAAGTTTTTATAACTTTTCATAAAAGGATAACGACTATTTTATTCGAGGCAAAATACTAATTTTTTTAGTTATCTGGAATTAATAATTTCCAATCCAACCGTTCGAGATTTTCTGTGCCAAAGGCATCCCTTTGGGAAAGGCATCACGAACATCCTATCAAAGGGATTTGAAGCCCTTAATAAAACGCATGGAAAACTTTTACTTATAGATCTCTTACCGATAAATCGGTACAGGCTCTATCGTCGAGATGACGAACTTGTGACGAGATGATGCGCAACAAAAACACTTACCTATCCCGCTCTACTAACTCATTCACTTCCTTTTTAGAATAATACAGTTTAGTGCCAATCTTATAGGCAGTAATTAGGTTCATTTGGCGCCAACGGTATAAGGTAGAGATGGAGATGTTAAGCCTATCTTTTAAATCCGTACTGTCCATCCATTCCTCATCCGTTTTTACCTTGCGGTATACACGCTCTAACATTTGAGCCATTTTCTTTTGAAGAAGCAGCAGTGCATCAAGCTTTTGGTTTATATCAGGTTCCATAGGTTTGGTTTTGATGATACAAACCAATAAAATAAAAATAACCTGTGGTAGTGGCAGGGGTTGCAAAGCACCATTTGCAACCCCCTAAAAAACTTAATTTAAAGTAGATTCAAAGCATTTTTTTTAATTATTTAACGCATTAAAATATTTGTAGCGAAAGCTATCACTACTAACCGAACCCATCTCCACCCTATCCCTCGGACAAGATACTATCAAATTAGCGGAGGCAAGGGGGTTACCAAACCTTAAAAGATTTGTTTGATACCCCTAAGAAAGAAATCTTTGAAAAGCCAGAGTTTACCTATCGCTGGTTTTTTGAGGTTTGTGATTATTTGGAAAGGAATGAGTTGTTGGGGGAGTTTGATAGGGTGTAGGAACGTCATTCGAAATATCTGCTATCGAGCCCGCGAATAGATCTCTCCTATCGTCGAGATGACGGTTCCTACAGGGATGACGAACGGCGTAAACGTCATATCATAACGGAGCGCCCGCCTGTCCGGCAGGCAGGCAGTGGGGAGAAATCTGTAAGAAGAGTTAGCTAGCATTTTATTGTTTTAATGGTATTAATGAGCCATTCTGGGTTCTCCTATCTTCGATACGAACAACAACCATTTGCGTCATGCTCAGTTCGACTGGGCAACTTAAAGCGTTATGTCTACAGGTTCAAAGTATGGGACAAGTCAATTCCTAAATGTAGTTTCTTCGGGAAGCCTTCGGGAACGCTTCGGTAGTTCTTCGGGAACTGTTCGGGAAGCCTTCGGGAAGCGTTCGGGAAGGCTTCGGGAAAGCTTCGGGAAATGGTCGTCTTTTTATCGGGACCATCCCGAAGCGGGAACGATAAAAACCCGAAGCAGATACGACCACATCACGAGCCATTCTCGAAGCAGATGCAATGGATAACTGAGCTGGTGTAAAAACCGATCCGAATATATATGGGCACAAAATTGCATAATAGTAAAATCGAAGGGTAAGGTTAAATCAAACCCTACCTGTTGTGACTGATGATGAAGGTGTCTGAAGAAATTCAGGCGCCTTTTTTTGTTGGTAAATGACCATAAGCTAAATTAATAGCCTACCTTACCAGAAACCTACCTCCCATGAAAATCGCCATTTTTAGTACCTGTAATTACGACCAGCAGTTCTTAACAGATTTTAACACTGGGCACGAGCTCAGCTTTTTTGCCGAGCCCTTAAGCCTGCAGAACGTAATGCTAACCAAAGGTTTCGATGCGCTGTGCCTTTTTGTGAATGATCATGCCAATGCGCAAGTATTTGCCAAACTAGAAGAAAATGGGATAAGGCTCATTCTGCTCAGGTGCGCAGGTTTTAACAACATTGACTTAACTGCCGCTGCCGCAGCCGGCATTAAGGTATTACGCGTACCAGCCTATTCACCACAAGCGGTGGCAGAACATGCGATGGCGATGGTGCTTACCCTTAATCGCAAGACACATAAAGCCCACAACCGCACCCGCGAGGGCAACTTTTCTTTAGAGGGTTTAATGGGCTTTAACCTTCACGGCGCCAAGGTAGCCCTTATAGGCACAGGCAATATTGGCAAAGCTTTTTACCATATCCTTAAGGGTTTTGGCTGCCAGGTCATGGCCTACGATCCCAAACCTGATCAGGAGCTCATGGCAAAAGGCTTACAATACGGTACCCTAGCAGAAGTATTAGCAGATGCGGTTATCGTATCGCTACATTGCCCATTGGTTCCCGAAAACCACCACATGATTAACTCCACCACCCTGCAATTCTTTAAAAAGGGTGCCATGTTAATTAACACTAGCCGTGGTGGCCTAATTAATACCCCTGAAGTAATTACGGCCTTAAAATCGGGTCATTTGGGTTACCTGGGGATTGATGTATACGAACAGGAATCTAAATTATTCTTTGCAGACCATTCTGCTGAAATCATGACTGATGAGCTGATTGCAAGGCTGATGTCTTTTCCCAACGTACTGATTACAGCTCACCAAGGTTTTTTTACCAAGAACGCCATGGAACAGATAGCAGGCACAACCTACAGCAATGCAGATGCATTTGTAGCGGGTATTCCCCTTGCTAATGAGGTATATGAGTAGGGAGTTGTGAGCTGGCTTAGGTGTTATTTGCTATTTCCCTAACAATATCATCAAGTTCTTTTGATGATGCATTTAAGACCGCAAGCAACTCCTTTTGTTCTTCGCTAAGGTCACTAGCTGCCAAAAGTTCTACTATAGACATGATTCTGGCTAAGGGTGCCCTAACCAAGTGAGATTGCATCCAACTAATTTCCTTCAATTTTTTATTCTGCTGCTCAATCTGTTGTACGTAATTATAACGTTCAGTTACATCACGCTGTATGCTAATCCACCTGATCAGCACTCCATCTTCGCCAAACACCGGGCTTAAACTTAAACTCACATGATAACTCTGCCCTGTTTTAGTATAATTAACTAATTCTACTTTGACCGCTTTTTTGACATTAACGGCAGCTTTCAACTTCAATAATTCTTCTTGATTACTGTCGTGACCATGCAGCATGTCTGGGGCATTACCTATCAGTTCGGCCTTGGTATAACCAGACATTAAAACCATGGCCTGGTTCACATAAATGATCGAGGGATTATTTGAAGCGTCGGTAATGAGCACACCGTCTGAGGTATTAATAACTACTGATTCTAATAGTTTAGACCATTCTTCTTCCTTTTTCCGGGAGGTAATGTCTTGCATGGCCCCAATCATCCTATAGGCCTTACCAAGCTCATCTAGCATCAAAAAACCCCTATCAAATATATTTTTATAGGTGCCATCGCCGCAAAGAAATCGGTATTCATCTGTCCACCTGGCAATCCCTTTTTCAATATGCAGATCGAGCCTCTTAATCACCCTATCTCTATCTTGGGGATGGATGAGCTGTTTCCACCAGGTAAGCGTGGTGCGTTCTGCATCGGGATATTTTAAGATCCCTTTTACTGCCTTGTTCCAGAAAATGGTACCCTCTAGCAGATTACAATCCCAAATTACATCGCTTGTGGCCTTGGAAACGACATTAAACCGCTCCACATTTTTGGCCACCTCTAGCTCTGCATTTATCCTTTCGGTAATGTCTTTCGAGGTACACACTATTCCTTCAACAGCAGGATCATCATAAAGATTGGTAGCCCTGGTCTCTACCCATAGCCACCCTCCTGCTACGTCCTTATATCGATAAGGCGATAACTGAATGGTCTTATGCTTCCAGATTTCTGCGGCCTCTTTCCCTACTCGCTCTATATCATCTCTATGAATAAAATCGAAGGCCCTTTTGCCAATAAAAAACTCGGGGGCAACCCCGAACACCCTTTCTGAAGCTGGGCTAACGTACTTATATTTAAAATCAGCATCAATGATGGTAATCATATCTGAGCCATCTTGCACCAATGCCTTGAACCTGTTTTGTGTAGCCAATAGTTCCTGCTGAGCGGCTATTTTTTCGGTAACATTCATGGCTAATACCACCCGGGCAACCCTTCCTTCAAATGTAATCTGGTTACTGGCCACCTGTACCCAAATGATCTTTTTTCCTTTGGTTAAATGCCTAAATACATTTTTGTAGAATAAGCCCGAGGCAAGGTTTTCCTTCACAATATTGGCTACTTTCTGTTTATCTTCATGAGGCCTAATGTCATTAATGTTCATGCTCAGGAATTCTTCCCTACTGTAACCATATTCACCTATCGCAGCTAGGTTAACATCAAGAAAATGAAGACTACCCACGTCGAAAACCCACATGGGAACTGGCGAGAGCTCAAAAAGACTATACAAATCAGTATTTTTCATAGATAAGGGGCATTGCTTTAACCTCTTTAGTGATAGATATAATAATTACAATATAAAATTATATAACGAATAATGACGTATAGGAAGCGATGATTTATAAGTTGGGTAACGATTAAGATAAGATAAACATTAATATTACCTAATGGTTTTAATTAAGCTTATTCCCTTTAACAAATAGCTTTAAAAGAGCCAAATTATTACACCAGGTTAAATGAGATCAATTTTATTCATTCCATTCATTTAATCATGTTAGTGCTAATTTGGGATTGATAGGCTTGGCTGAACTATTTTAATACGTTAGAAAATGCTAATCTATGTAGCACATAGCGTTTAGCCGACATTTTTTGGTTATATTTAATAATGCAGTCATTTGAAATTACCCATTGGGGTAAGCAAATCTTAGTTATTCCACTGGGGAAAATGGAGTTTAAACTCTATTATAATGATGAGTTGATTGCCTCCATTACCAATCAATTAAATGCAGGAAGATCATATTGGTCTTCGCCCAATCTTGATGCCAGTGAGGCTAATTTATTAGGATCAATCATCACTTCAAAACTATATTAATGGCTATTTGCCCTAGTACATTGAGTTATGTATGTAAAATTGTAAGCACCCTTTAGAAATTTAGAATTACTAAACTGTTGGATTAACAGGTAAATTTTAGCCTAGACAAAAAATCCTGTGGCTAATAACAATCCATGCACAGCTCAGGACCGCTGAAATGGCTGTCATGTCTTTTGACCCTTAATTTTTTCCACTCCTCCATCATTCGGTTTCATACCCTAAAACAAAAGATCCTTAAAGTTGTTAAGAAGAAAAACGGCCCTAATGATTACACGACCTATATTTGAAAAATTTAGGCAGCAATTTCTCGACTATTTTGAGGATGAGGTATTGACTGCAGAATTTGACAACAACCATAACCTGATTGTTTATGCCAACCCTTACAGAGATTATAGCGAGCTTGTTATTTATATTTGTGACAAGGTTGCAGAGCTAGTTTATTTTCGCCAGCAATTGCTCCTTTACCTTTACCCCTTTGGTAATAACGATTGTTTAAGCATTCGTATCAATTGAGTAAACAAAAAGCGTCAAAACATAAATAGCCCAAGTTTTATTTCGCCGTCTCAATAGGGCGCAGGCACCATAAATTATCGCGTATAACAGTAGGTGAGCAAAAAAGCGACCGTTAAATGTGCTTGTGTGTAAGGCGGTTTTTTACGTAGATTAAAAGAGAATGTTATAACCACACAGACAAATATAGGCTACTTCTTCCAGTCTCGATAGCTTTATGTTTTCTTAACACAAAAGGAGTTTTGTTTTTAGTAGATTGCAATAGAAATTAACCTTAGCCCTCTCAAGTATGCCTCAACCAACCTCCACTCTCGCCAAAGAACGAGAAAAAGTCACATGTCCCAATTGCAAGCAGGCAACAGTCCAAAGAATTAGCCGTCCCGTAATGTTTAAGATCTTCCTACGGTGGAGTGATTTGAAACGATTCAAATGCTATAACTGCTACAGCTCCTTCTATTCCTAGGATTATTTTTTATCCAAAAGGCTGCTATAGTCTTCTGCGACCTTAAAGTTATATTCGAACTTCTTTTTAACCAACCTTACCATACATTTGAAATAGATGCTGTAAGCTTCTTGTTTAAGCCGTAAGCTTTGACAGGTTTGTATTGTAGTTTCCAAACAGCTCATTGTTCGGGGGCGTTCAAGCGCTTTGACATCAAACATTAATTGTTACATTTACTAATCGGATAAAGTACTACTCATTCTTGTGCCAATCATCGCTAATTTATGCAGACCAGACTAGAACTATATCAACTTGTAACACCCCTTGCAGAGTTGGGCATCTGGGAGAGAAATCTCTCAACGGGAAAGGTATTCTGGAACGAGATCATCCGCCAGATACTGGAAGTTGACGAGGATTTTCAGCCTGGGTCACAGACTAACATAAGATTCTACAAGGATACTGACCGTGTGCAATCAATGATTGAATCGGTGATTGAATCGGGCAAGCCTCAGCAGGCAGAACTGGAGATGGTCACTGCCCTTGGCAATGCCAAATGGGTAAAGGTACGAATGCATATCAGATCCAACGAGGGCTCTGGTAAGTTGCTCTATGGCACTTTGGAGGATGTCACGGCAGAAGTGGATGCCAAACTACTGCTTCAAGAAAGGGAGCAGCGATTTTCCAAGGCGTTTAATTATGCCCCAATTGGTATGGCATTGGTATCGCTGAAGGGAGAATGGCTCAAGGCTAACCCAAGCCTCTGCGGTATGCTTGGCTACAGTGAAGATGAATTTATGGGTCGGACATTTCAAGAAATCACCTTTCCAGAAGACCTAGAGACCGACCTCGAACAAATGAGCCACTTGCTGGCAAGAGACATTACTAACTACAGTCTTGAAAAACGCTATTATCATAAAAATGGACATATCATATGGGCGTTACTCAATGTATCCCTCGTTAGGGATGAACGGGAAAATCCCCTGTATTTTATTTCACAGATCAAGGACATTACCGAACAAAAAAAGAATACGGGAATCATTGAGGCACAAAACGGCCGACTGTTAAATTTCGCACACATCGTTTCCCATAATCTCCGCTCTCACGCGGGTAACATTTACATGCTTGCACAGATGATCTTAGGAGAAAATGACCAAGCCGAAAAGGACGTGTTGACTGGTATGCTAGCTGACAATGCGGACAGCCTGCTGAACACGCTTGATGAGCTAAACGAAATCGTCAAGATCAACAACGAGGGCACAACTCACCGGCAGGTGATCAATTTGCGCAAGGAGATCGAACGGACAGCAAATATTCTGGCAGCATCTATCAGGGCAGAGGGCGCAACAGTAACGGTACAGGGGCCAGAGGATATCTCCATCCTGTTTAACCCCTCTTATTTTGAAAGCGTATTCATCAACCTCATTAGCAACAGTCTCAAGTATAGACATCCCGACCGTCCTCCAATTATTGCCATTACGGTTGAGGATATTGCCGAGAAGGTACAGATAACCGTCGCCGATAATGGGATTGGACTGGATATGGTTCTTCACGGACATAAGCTTTTCGGCATGTACAAGGCATTTCACGGGAACGCCGACGCTAGGGGTATGGGTCTATTCCTTATCAGGAACCAGATTGAGGCGATGGGGGGAAGCATAACCGCACATGGCAACCCAGGCGAAGGGATGACATTTACAATTGAAATCAACAAGGCATAGCATGGAACAACTAGACACCGCATACGTTATAGACGATGACAAGATATTCACTTACGCACTGTCAAGGCAAATGAAACTGGTGAATTTTTCCCGTTCGGTAATGGTCTTCCATAACGGGTTGGAAGCACTGAAACATCTTACGCCCGCCATGGCATCACCAGAAGAATTGCCGTCGCTGATTCTGTTAGACTTGAATATGCCAGTACTAGACGGATGGCAGTTCCTCGACGAGTTTACCAAGCTCAGACCGAACAAGAAGATAAGGATCTACATTGTTAGTTCTTCGATTGATCCGGCTGACCATGAACGGGCACTCCGCTACGAATCGGTTTCGAACTTCTATATCAAACCGATCTCGAAAACTAACCTGCTGGAAATCCTAAGCCACATGACACTGCACTAAGTACGACAGGACTACAACAATCTGGCATTGTTTGTAGCTTAATCCGTTTGTATAGCTATAAGCACATTATAACAGGCTAATATTTCCTATCTATTATGAAAATACACGTCCATTCTTAACTTAGCAGGGCTTTGCTTTAATATTTTTACTATTTTGCAAAGGATTGCGAGATTAGATTTATTGCTAATAAATGTCAAGTACGAAAAGCCCCACCTATTCCTGTTATGTCATTGATGATGAGCTTCATTCTGTTGAATCACTAAAAGACCATATAGGAAAAATGTCCGAGTTAAGACTTATCGGAAGTTATACCAATCCGTTGATTGCACTTGAAGAAATAAGAAATGGTAAAAAGCCAGACATCATTTTCTTGGATGTCGATATGCCCGAAATGTCAGGCATCGAAGTTACCGAACTGCTTCCAAAGGATATCATCATAATTTTTACCACAGCGCATTCCAAATATGCATTACAGGCATTTCAACTTGATGTACTCGACTTTCTTTTAAAACCGTTTAACCACCAAATGTTTCTTAAGTCCGTTACGAAGGCAATAGAGAGAATTGGAAAGGCTACCCCAAAAGCAGAAATAGAGAGCATATTCATTAACCCAGGCACAAAGGGCAAAATTGTTCAGCTTACAATAGCTAGAATCTCGCACATCGAGGCGCTTGACCATTCGGTCTGCATCAATACGCCACCAGAACGGTTCGTTACCAATGTCAATCTCAAGGAAATAGAAGCCAAGCTTCCCCCATCAAAATTTGCACGGGTGCATCGATCGTTCATCATCAATGTTGACCAAATACAGTCAATAGAGGCAAATTTCATAGTGCTTCAAAATAATGAGAGAATTCCTCTTGGTGAAGCCTATAAAAAATCTCTTAAGGAAAGAATTCAGCACAAAACAATCACTGGCTTTTAGTTCACGTTGTCTAGAGGGTAATTCGCGTATCCCATTAAGCTATTGACGCTTTTATTCTAAACAACAAGTTCCAACACATATCTTGGTTTAAACTTAACATCCTGAAACATTGATAAACCTTGAAATAACTGAACGTGTACCTATCTCTTTCCTTTCGCACCATAATAGATTCCGTCTCTTAAAGTTAATTTGCCTGCAGGCTTGAAAACTTGACTATCAACTTCCCCCAAATCCATAATCATTATCCAATCCCTAAGTTTTATTGGCAAAATATTGGCATAGGCTTTTTGTGTTCATCACTAACCGAATGACTGTGGCAATTAATAAATATGGCTAACAGACACAGAAAATCACTTGTTCTTCGGAATGTCAAAAGTTCGGTAAAGGCTTTGACAATTCTGCTTTTGGCATTGTCCGTAATTGGCATTGCCTATGCAAACCTCATCGGGGAAAAGAAGGAAATATTGATTCCCGTGACAGGTGCAAACAAAAACAGTTGGGATAGCAAGAGCTTTTGGCATAGCCCCTGGGGCAAGTCAAAGGTTCATAAGGGCATAGACATTTTTGCCACCCGAAAAAGTCTTGTCATCAGTCCCATTAATGGTCTCATCATATCTGCAGGATACAGCGAGAACGGGGGAAACTACGTGTATGTTCTCGATGCAAAACTGCGAACCTACTATTTTGCCCATTTGAACAGGCAGGAAAAATCATCGTTTTCCTTCATCAAAAAGGGACAACGGATAGGCTTGGTGGGAAACTCTGGCAATGCAATCAGTTCACCGCCCCACCTGCACTTCTCGATATTCTCGCTGTTCCCAATCATCAAAAACTATAGTAGGAAGGAGAAATTTACGTGGATGAAAATGTTCTATCTCGACCCAGTTAAATCCTTTAAAACAACCTAAGATGTTGAGGGATTATTTAACACGCCACTCTTTTTTGTTAAGCGTAACCTGCTTAAGCCTAGTCCTTGTGTTTTCGCTATTGATGTTAAACCGTTCATTCGCTATTGGGGCAATAGTGGGCATTCTATTTTTGCTATTTACCCATCAGAAAATTCGTTTAAGTAAAGTAGCAATGATACTTTCCGTTTTTGCCGTTATCGCATTAACTTTATTTCTCTCCATTTATATAGAAAGCGATTCTAGCTTGGGAAGGCTGCTTATTTACAAGGTTTCTGCAAAGATGTTCCTCGAACATCCGTTCAGTGGAATTGGTTGGGGTGCATTTCAAAAAGAATACAACCTCCATCAGGCATTGTTCTTTAAATCGGGAAACTATACCCAAAAGGAGTTTCTGTTGGCGGACAATACTTTTTATGCATTTAATGATTATTGGCAGTTCATCGTTGAAATGGGAATCATTGGTGGGCTTTGCCTCCTCATGTCTCTATTATTGATAATTGCCCTCATCCGCACTCGCCTAAAAAACAATGCCAATGACCCGTTTCTTAAGTTGCTTGTTGCAATAGCCCTTATGGTTTGTGTGGCGGCATTCTTTACCCACGTATTTGAACATAAGCCGTTTCAAGTGGTAATGCTGTGTATGCTTGCCTATATGATTCTCTACGACAGAATAAAAAGATTGAGACCACAGATTAGAGCCTGTGCCTTAACAGCTATCCCCGTAGTGCTATCATTGGCTATCTACCTTAATGAAATAAGGAACATTGATAATTACCAGAAACTGGAACAGGCGAAGTTGCTCTCAGCAACAGGATATGTTAACGAAAGTATAAGCATTCTTGAAAAGCTATACCCTACCCTAAGGGATGATGTCGGTTTTTTGAAGACCTACAGTGAGACGCTCTCGGGCAGGAGTATGACGAGAAGAAAAACATCGCTATTGCGCGAGATACTGGCGCAATATTCAGACAACTCAACCTTTCTCAAACTGGGGCTTGCCTATAAGGAACTGGGGAGGTTCAAGCAGGCAGAGGCGGCGTTCCTTCAGTCCGTTTATATGGTTCCAAACAGGTTCGTACCGAGGGAAGCCCTGTATCAATTTTATTTAAGGAACAAGCAATACGAGCAAGCATCGTATTGGCGCAAGATAATACTCACAATGTCAGTCAAGATCCCTTCAGAAAGGATTGAGGCAATTAAACAAACAATGAATCAATAATTTTTAACCATTAAACAAAAAACAATGAAGATGAAAAACCCCTACATTGCCATCGTGGCAATGTTTATGCTTTCAATTGGCATCTACTCCTGTCGAAAGGAAGTGGCAAGCCTACCCGAAATGAAGCCCGAGGCTCAATGGGCGAAAAGTTACTTTAACGACGTGCTACTGCCAAATGCTGGGAATCAGGTTTCCTATGCCGTAAGTAACAAGGTATCGTCAACAGAGCGCACGGGCAAAAAAACCAACCTTAAAACGCCTATATGGACACGTGCCTCGGTTGATAAAACAGCTTTATATGAATTTGTTGAAATCCCGTTGGCCTATACTCACAAAATAACATCCATAATTGGCAAAAAGAATGAAAAGCCTGATCTGGAAATCATCAAGGCAAGTTTTGATCGCTTGCTTATCTTCAAGGATAAAAAGGGAAAGATAAATCAAAGGATAATTTCTTTTATCCCCGATAAAGATTACCTTAACAGGCACAATGGAGACATTAGTCATAATAAGATAAACAAATTGGACAAGGATTTTAATGGCTTTCTTATCTATAAGACCTGGAATAATGTTACCGTTAACAAGCTGCGGATAACTAATGGGAAAGCAGCTAGTTTATCAAAATCAAATGTGTCAAAGCCATACCTGAAGGTTAATAAATTAGCGAGCATTGACAGGACAACATCTGACAGAGCCGGGTATGAAGGTGAGCCGGGCTGTGCGGATTGGTATCATTTTGAATATGAAATCTGGTGTGAATATGTTGGTGATAACCCAGTGCCTACTTCATGTGGTGAACCGATACTTGTATCAGAAACTTATTTATATACCATTTGTCCTGACGACCCGCCTGGTGGTGGCGAAGGTGGTTGTGAAGACCCAGCAAACTTTAACAACCCAGAGTGTCAAAATGGTGGTGGTGAAGGGGGGGTAGACCCCGAAGAAGAAGATTGGGGTCAATTTGGTACTTTTAATTATACTGATGAAACAATTGTCTCAGGTGAAGATGATAATTCTGAGACTATAACTAGATATGTGACTGCATTTATTTCTAAGCCTGCTGAATTTTTATGGTTTCAGACAAAAGAGAAAGTAACATTAACGAAATATCTGCCTTTTATGGGCTACTGGGAATTACAAGGTATTACACATGATAGTATGGGTACTGTTGGCAATCAACCCTCTGATATGACCATTAGCGTTATTGATGTTGCAACAACAGGGTCGCTTCATCAAACAACAGGAACCCCACTCGAAAGATATACTAACGATTATGTGCAAATGAATTATACCTTCAATGAAAAACGTACTAAAATAATTAATGGTCAGCCTGTTGAAAAAATTAAAGAGAACATAACTGGGGTAAAAACCTGGAATGCAATCCATTGTAGGCCCCCACAAAATTAAAATGAAAAAAATTCTTAACCTAATTCCGTTACTTTTCATCTTTGGATGCCAAGTTAAAAATAAGAATGTAAATGGGAAGCTTATTACACTCTCTGTGGTCACTGCTGATAGGACTACTACATTGGATGGACTAACCAATGTAGATAGTACAGGTGTAAATATCATATACTATAATGATTATATCATATACAAGACTCGTAACATAACCTATAGAAAAAGCATAGATACAATTATTGGGGACACTACCTTTGCTGGTTTTATAAATCCTGATACCAGTTATCGTCATTTTGTAATTAAGAAAAAAAATGATTTTGGTTTTTACTACGACGATGATAAACCAAAACACGTCGTAAGATTTTCTATAGACTCGCTTCTAAAGGCAATTTCCCTTCACTCCTCCAATTTTAATGTATACAATTTAGAGCTAGGCACACCCACTGAAATCGTTAAAACTGGCGGTAAATTAGTGGTTGAGAAGTATCTAAATAAAAAAACCGTCCCTCAGGATCCCGACTCAATATATCGATATTATGATATGGGACTAAATGGAATTGACTTTTCTTTCTCACCATTATTGGATAAAGAACAGAAGAGCAAATTGGTTAAAACCAGCTTTATAAACATATATAAAGGTGAAGCTATAAAGGAAAATGTGATAAGGTCAGAGTTTTATTCAGAGATGAAAGAAATAAAAATAACCAATCCAAAAGATTATATTCTTTTGATCAAGCAATATGAAACTGATTTAAATCGGATGAATTTGAAGCAGTCGGAATAATAAAAAACCTAAACCACCTCGAAGCGAGGTAGTTTTAAGCAAATAATTTTTATGCATAATTCAATGTACAAAACTACAAACTTGTCTAGACATACAGACTCACCTAAGGCGCCAGATTAAGATAGATGCAGAAGTTAAAAACATTATACTTCAAAGTATAACGGTTCTTATGCCCACTGGGAAACAAACTTTGTAAAATACTAATTAAATGAGGTCTATTACTTATCTATTACTACTGTTATATTCACTATTTACATCTTGTGTAGCCAATTTGCGGCTTGACGTTATAGAAGTAAAGGATTATGGCCAATTTTTTGATCCGAGGCGAAAGTCTCTTTTCAAGATGGGACATACTTCTAAGATTGCCTTTAGCGGAGATAAAAGGCTTCTTATTGAAGAAAGAGCTTCCCTAACGACAAAAGACATCTTAGATAACAACGGAAAGAAGATAGACGAGATAGTGACTAAAGAGGATATCTCTTATGTGGTGTATGTTTATCAGAAAGGGAGTAAAAATGGATTAAGCTATCACCTTGATTCCTTTCGGCAGGAGAAAGGAATTGTCTTTAACGTCGATTCCATAATAAAGGGCTTGTCCTTAGACCAGCAACCAGTATTAAGTATAGACTTAGGCAAACCAATTGAGGTTTTAAAAGAAAAAGACGTTGAGATTGAAAAATTCTTGAATTCCAAGAAAAAGCCATCCGACCCAGATTCCATCTTTAGGTATTATGACCGAGGATTAAGAAACATTGATTTCTCGTTTTCTGAAAAGCTAGACAGGCAAAAGAACAGCAAATTGGTCAAGACCTTGTTTATATATAACCAAACAAATGTTCTAGAGGGGTCTAAAGAATACACAACTCCAAGAAGAGTAATGGAAACCTCAATGAACAGGATTAATCAGGACGTTAATCTCCTCAAAGAAGTCTTTCTGAAATTCGAGTCAGATAAGAAGACCGAAAAACTACTTAAGTGATGCAGATCTAGATCTCAAAAATACAAACAAAGCCACTCAATCGAGTGGCTTTGTTTGTAGGGTTATTAATTACAAAAACCAATCTCCCCACAGATTGTTATAGAAAAAAAGACAATTAACAATAACATGTCTCTGTATCCGGTAGCTGTAGACCATGAGAACGTTACCTACCATTTTCAGGTAAGTGAATATCCGCACTACGACGAATTGCGCTGCAAGTTTAGTGTATATTACTGCGGCGAACTGGTGGCAACATTTACCCCTGGAAAAGACCATATCCTGCACCTCTGCAAAAAGTATGGCAACATTAAGGAACAACTACTTGATTTAGTGGCAAACCAAATTGAAAAGTTGCATCCCTACGGCTTTTTCTTGCAGTGAGCTGATTTGGCTTTATTGGGGCTATCTGCTTTCACAAACTATTTAGCCATGCCGTTGCGCCAGTGCTATTTTCTATACCTAGCAACCTTATTACTGACTTTCAAAGCCATTACTATAGAAAATAAATTACAAAGACTGAAACACAATGCTTAACTTGGCACATAGCTTGCTTATAATTAAGCATTTACCAAATAAAACAATAACCTACTAGAACCTGAATAACCTAATGATCAAGGAACATCCCCATTACTTCCCTGCCCGCAATCTATTTACTAAAAAATCAAGAACAAAGCTCATCAATTTGGTGTGCCACTTGAGCGCCATACTTGCGCTGGCCTCAGCATTACTTGGAAGCGATTCTGTACCTTATAGTCTTTCCATGATAGCCCTGTCTGGCATTTTCATTGCCTCGCTGCTATTGAAACTTAATGCCAAAGATTCGGTTGGCAAGTTTTTTGTCCCTTTGGCCACTTCCTTGTGGATCACCTATATGTGCATTGCCTTTGGAAGCGAGCTTGGCACGCAAAACTATCTTGTAATTGCCTTGGTTGCCTTGGCTATTTATGCCAATGGCAATACCTATAGGGTCACGAGTATCTTAGGCGTACTCATCGTGGCCATATTAGTGAATGGCTATCAGTATAACAATGCCCCCTTATATCCCTTGCCACGCTTTGGCCATGTTATATTCATGATCAATGTAATTACCCCACTGGCCATTATCTCCATGATGTGCTGGAAAGTGATTAACCAGACCAGGGATTCTCAGCAGCTCATCAACCAGCAGAAGTGGGAATTACAGCAGTCTAACCAATTCAAGGACCGCATACTTTCTATCCTTGGCCATGACATGCGTTCGCCATTTAATAGTACAAAGAGCCTGATTGATATGCTGGATCTTGACATGCTTTCTACATCAGAACGAAGGACAATCGTTGACCAGCTTCGCAACGACATCGATCTGTCACTCTCCACACTTGACAATATCCTTGCTTGGGCCTCCCAAGGTTATTATGGCTCTTTAATGGGCACAGGCGTAAAAAGTGAGAACTTAGCGCTTGCTGACATGGCATCCAAGACTGTTGCCGCCTTCCAACACTTGGGATCGCTAAAGAAAGTGAGCATTATTAATTCTATTCCTAGTGAATGTGTTGCATACGCCGATTTTCAGCAAATCTCCTTTGTGCTACGAAACCTAACAAACAATGCACTAAAGTTTAGCTACACCGGTGGCCATATCACTTTAAATGGAAAATTAGGCGTACAGGGTGTAACAATCAGCATAAAAGATCAGGGAACGGGAATGGATGCCAGTATCCTTTCCTCATTGTTCAACATCGGCAACCGAATGACCAGAAGAGGAACGGCTGGAGAAAAGGGAAGCGGACTAGGCCTTATCTTCTGCAAGGAATTTGTAGAAAATAACGGCGGTAAATTATGGATTGAGAGCGTTACTGGTCAGGGGACTACGGTATATTTTTCGCTGCCAGCTGCACTGGGAGTACAATTTAGCTGATCAAAGACTTCAAATTAGGATTTGGAGCGTTCGATTTTATGGTCGTTAAGGGTAGGAAAGTTCTTAGTTACTTACAGAAATCTAAATCCCTCAATGGAAGCAATCGCATTTGTGCTAAAAACAATTCGCTAAAATGGGGTTATTCATCTTTATTGGTCGCACTATTAAGATTCGCTAGCGGTTCACTCATTATAATTTAAAGCATCCACCTAAAAATTGTTGAGCTCGTTATAAAATTGCCATTAGAACTAATTGCAATAAATTTTCGTAGGTTAATGTAATTTGGTTATTTATGGGGGGCGAGTAAACGGAAACTTTTAAAAATTAACAGCGTGCAAGATTAAACAGTTCACAAAACTGCCTAAAATGATTGCAAAATTGACATAATCACTCCTTGCCCAAGTAATTGAAAACAATTTAGATAAAATTTGTATTGCAGTAGTTTAATACAATTATCAAATAAATTAATGAGGACATGAACAATTATCAGGTATGGAAAAGTTGAGTTCTAAAGTTGTCTTCGACCTAGAATATTTCTTTGAGGTAACTCCAGACCTTTTATGTATTGCTGGCTTTGATGGGTATTTTAAAAAAATTAATCCTACGGTAGCCAAAACGTTAGGTTATACCAATGAGGAGCTATTCGCTTTACCCATTAGCTCATTTATTCATCCTGATGACCAACATTTAACTGGCCTAAAACAAGCTGCTCTAGTTGAAGGGCAATCCCTGTTAAATTTCGAAAACAGGTACATTACAAAAGATGGCGCCATCATTTGGCTTTTATGGACCTCTGTTCCCATTAAGCGAGATAGTCTTATTTTTGCAATTGCCAAGGATATTACCTACAGAAAGCAGTTAGAAGAATACGACAGGATTTCTTCTATTTTGGGAATGATTGAGAACGACCATCAGAAAAGGTTCAAGACTCCTCAAAAAAGGGAACTTTCTAGCCACTTGATGTCATCTGCGATTGATAAACGCAAAAAAACAGAGGAAGAGCCATCACAATCAGATCAATTTTGGTTAAATAACTTCGAAACGCTGGTTCGCAAAAATGCCAGCAAGGCCAACTTAAACTTAAATTTTATAAGTGATGGTTTAGCCCTTAGTCAAAGACAGTTGTTTAGGCGTGTAGATCAAATCTTAGGTATCACTCCAAATAAACTGGTTCGCATCATCCGCTTACAATTGGCATGGGAAGCCATTGCCTCCGGAAAATATAGGACCATCAAGGAAATATCGAATATTGCTGGATACAATTCTAGGAGCCATTTTAGTAAACTATTTAAAGAAGTCTATGGCATCCATGTAACAGAGTTGCTCTGATCAACAAAACTGAATTGATAAAAGTTACCCTTTAAGATTACCACTTCATTCAAAAAAAGATTAAAATGGCAAAACGGATACTAGTGATTGATGATGATGAAGATATACTTACAATTTTAGACATCATCTTTAAGGAAGAGGGCTATGAAACCATACTTTACCAGACTGGTACAAGTGCAGCCCAAATAAAACTCCTACATCCAGACCTTGTTCTGCTTGATGTGAGAATTAATGGCTTTGAAAAAACAGGTGCTGAAATTTGCATAGACATTAAAAATGAGTTGGAGTTGGAAAAAGTTCCTGTGTTACTATTATCCGCTGAACTTGATGTTGCTGCGTTAGCAAGTTACAGTGGTGCAAATGGTTATGTGAATAAGCCATTTGATATTAATAAACTTCTTGCAAAAGTGAAAGAATTTTTAACTTAGTGGCTTAATAAAGCCATATGAATGAGCAGTCTGATAAATCCAAATCATGGAAAAAGATTAACCTAGGTTCTGAGAAGCTGAAGTTATTTTTTTTGAAACACCTAGATCGCATTTACGGTGCTAAACTGCATTTGGTATCTAAGTTGCCACATCTTGCGAGCGAAGTTGAATTTGCCGACCTTAAGCATGCTATTGCTGAAACCGTAGCAGATGTAGAAAAACAAATTGCCAGAATGGAGTTGATTTATTCCTTGTTAGATGCAGAGGTATCTAAGGGTAGCATACACGGTTTAACTGGCTTGGTAGAAGATGCATTTGAGGCCATAGATGAACAACGAGGGGAAGCTGAGCTTCGTGATCTATCCATTATATTTTATCTTCAAAATATTGAAAGTGTAGAGATGGCGTCTTTTCAGATATTGCAAATGGCTGCTGTAAAATTGAAGAATAAGCATATTAACCAACTACTTAAGGAAAATTATGATGAGGCAAAAGCAGATCGCACCCTATTGTTACTAATTTCGTCTAAATATATTACAAATTAACTTGGGCTTATATCCCATTAATCTGTTTCTGTTGGTGGGATTTTGCATTTGATAAAATAACGGGCAGGTTAGCTGAATACTTAACAATAATACTCCAATTAAGAATAACTATTTCTCAGGCCAAACAATTACCCAACTGAAAATGTATATATATAGGTAGTTTATAAACTAAAATCATCCTATTATGCAAACATTTCAACTTAATGACGTGCTTTCTGAACACAGACCCCATTTGCGTTCCTTTGCTTATAAATTTACTAAAGATGACAGCGAAGCAGATGATCTTATACAAGATACCATGCTTAAAGCAATGAGGTATGCTGATAAATTTATAGAGGGAACCAATTTAAAAGCTTGGCTTTTTACCATCATGCGGAATACCTTTATTAACGATTATCGTAAGGAAACTAGAAAAAATGCAGTGGTTACACAGGAAGATGAGATTTCTAACGCCCACCTGATGACTAGTGCAACCAAAAACGAGGCAGAGGGTAAATTTGCAATGGCAGATATTCAAAAGACACTTTCTAAGTTACCTAAGTGTTATTATGATCCATTTATTCAGTATTTTGAAGGCTATAAATATCATGAGATAGCCGAGGACTTAAATATACCCATTGGTACCGTAAAAACTCGAATTCACATGGCTAGGCAAATTTTGCAAAAACAATTAAAGGTATATCGTAAATAGGCATAAGCCCATAATTACCTGCTTTAATTATTTGACAATAAATCCTTTGTTAAGATAAGAGAACCATTCTTTTTAAACATTGCTTCGCAATTTTTCTTCTAGCTCAAAAAATACTATTTTAGCATCATGGCTAATCAAACAGTATTGATATTTGATGATGATGATGACTTGCTAACTATTTTTAGTTTTCTTTTTGAAGACATGGGATGGCAGGTTTTTACCCATCCCACCTGTGATGATGTGTTGGAAAGAACAAGGGAAACAAAACCAGACTTGATATTGATGGACAATTGGATACCAACCATTGGCGGCATTGCGGCAACCCAGTTATTAAAAGCTGATGAAGAATTAAAAGCAATACCTGTTATTTATATCTCAGCTAATAACGATGTAAAGGCGCTTTCTGCACGGGCTGGAGCAGATGCTTTTGTAGCTAAACCATTTGACTTTGACGAACTGGGCGCATTAGCAAAAAAATTGGTAAACAAAACAGGCGTTTAACTGTTATGGCATGGCCAAACTAAAAAACACATTACCGTAGCTCTGCCACATGGAAGAACCTAACCACAAACCAAACAGCAAATCCTCATTAAGTAAAGACCAAACAAACCCTAGTTATACTAGCGAGGAGCAACAGATCAATGCAATGATTGAGAGTGCGCCCTTTCCTATTGCGGTTTATATTGGAAAGGAAATGCGAATTATTAGAGCTAATCAGGCTGTAATTGAAGTTTGGGGCAAAGGTCCTGATGTAATTGGTAAGACCTTTAAGGAACTACTACCAGAATTAGCCGGAACTGGTATATACCAACACCTTGATGAGGTATATAACACAGGTGTACCGTTTAACATCCGCAATAGCAAGGTTAAGCTTACCATTAATGGCGAACTAAAGGAATTCTATTTCAACTATAGCTTTACACCCTTATTTGATGATAGTGGAAAGGTATACGGTGTAATGAATACTGCTGCCGATGTAACCGATTTGAACCTTGCCAAACAACATGCAGAATTTAGTGAAACAAACTTTCGCAACATGATTCTGCAAGCACCATTGGCGATGTCTCTATTAAGGGACCCAGCATTTGTGGTTGATTTGGTAAACGATGCCATGCTTGACATTTGGGGCAAGTCACTGGCTCAAGTTACAGGCAAACCCGTATTTGAAGCTTTACCGGATGCTAAGGAACAGGGATTAGAACAGGTAATGGAAGCAGTTTACCGTACTGGTGAGCCTTTTTTTGCCAATGAAACCCCAGTTAAACTGATTCGTCATGGCAAGGAAGATACGGTTTACCAAAACTTTGTTTACCAAGCCTATCGTGATTCTTACGGTGCAATTTTAGGTGTGCTGGCTATTTCTGTAAATGTATCTGAACAAGTAAGGGCAAGGATGGAATTGGAAAAGGCATATGAGCAGATCCAACTTTCTAAAACTGCTGCGCAGCTAGGTACTTTTGATTTGGACCTAGAAAAAGGCACCATGGAATGGGATGAAAGATGCAGGGAACTTTTCGGCATTGCCCACAGGAACCAAGTAACCTATGAGCAAGACTTTGTACAAGGTTTACATCCTGAGGATAAGGAACGTATTGTTACGATTATAGACCAGCTCTTAACTGGTAAAAAACCCGATGGCAATTATGATGTAGAATACCGTACCATTGGGCAAGAAGACCAACAAATAAGGTGGGTGCGAGCCAAGGGAAAAGTTTATCACGAAAACAATAAACCAAAACGATTTATCGGATCGGTATTGGATATCACTAACCAGAAGCAAAACGAACAGCGTTTATTAGACTTGTCAGAAAAACAAGCAAGGTTAGCAGCCCTGGTTAACTCATCAGATGATATCATTATTTCTAAAACATTAGAAGGTATCATTACCAGTTGGAACCCTGCAGCCGAAAGGGCTTTTGGGTTTACAGAAGCTGAAGCCATAGGCTGTCATATTTCTATTGTTATTCCAAAAAACCGATTAAACGAAGAAGACTATATACTCGGTCAGATACGCAATGGCAACAAAGTAGACCATTTTGAGACCGTACGTTATAGCAAAGGCAAGCAAGAAATACATCTATCACTTACGGTTTCTCCTGTAGTAGACCATACTGGTAAGGTAATTGGCGCTTCGAAAATTGCAAGGGATATTACCCAACAAAAAATAACACAGCAAAGGGCAAAAAAATATACCGTTCGCCTAGAGATCATGAATATGGTGATGAGTGCCATTTCTGAAGAGCTGGACTTGAACAAGATTTTACAAAAGGTAACAGATGCCACAACAGAATTAACAGGAGCATCATTTGGCGCATTCTTTTATAACAAGATGGATGCTGCTGGAGAATCTTACACACTGTTTACCTTGTCTGGCGCACCTAGAGAAGCTTTTGAAAAGTTTGGCATGCCTAGAAACACAGCAGTGTTTCACCCAACCTTTTCTGGCGAGGGCGTGGTGAGGGTTGATGACATTACCAAAGACCCCCGTTACGGTAAAAACGACCCACATTTCGGTATGCCAAAGGGGCACTTACCCGTGGTGAGTTATTTGGCCGTTCCGGTAATATCACGTAATGGGCACGTAATTGGCGGGCTATTTTTTGGTCACCCAGAGCCTGCCATGTTTAACGAAGAACATGAAGCCTTAGTAATTTCTATCGCTGCCCAAGCAGCCATTAGCCTTGATAATGCTAAGCTGTTTGAAGAAGTAAGGGCGTTAAATGATAAAAAAGATGAATTTATAGGGCTAGCCAGCCATGAGTTAAAAACACCATTAGCAAGTATAAATGGTTATTTACAGATTCTTGATCGCCAGATTAAGGAAGAGGGTCCAAAGAAATTTCTTCAAAAAGCGCTTAACCAAGTTGGTAGAATTACCTCATTAGTAAATGATTTATTGGATGTATCTAAAATTGAGGCAGGTAAATTACAATTAACCCGTGCAGAATTTGACTTAAAATATATTGTGGAGGAAGCCATTGAGCTGATACAGCAATCTGAGGCAAAACATAATATTAGTTTTAAAAGTGAGCTAGCAGAGTGCCCAGTGCAAGGCGATGCACAACGCATAGAGCAAGTAATTGTGAACCTATTGTCTAATGCCATTAAATATGCCCCAAAGGCAAATAAGGTAGAGGTTGCGCTAACCTGCACAGCTCAAAAAGTAACGGTTAGCGTAAGGGATTTTGGCCCTGGTATAGCTAAAGACAAGTTGAAGAATATTTTTACAAGGTTCTATCGTATAGATGAAGCCTCACCCAATATTTCTGGCTTGGGCATTGGTTTGTACTTAGCTCACGAAATTATTACCCGTCACAATGGTGAGATTTGGGCAGAAAGTGAATTGGGTGCAGGCAGCACTTTCTTTTTCTCTTTGCCCAGACACAAGAATTAATTTTGCGATAGCTTAGCAAAAAAAGCCCCGATATAAAATCGGGGCTTCTCTTACAAAAAAACTAACCTTATTATAGTCCCCTATCACCTCTTTCTTCTTGTCCACTCTCTTGGCTATCCTCTCCAAAAGTTTCTTTGTCGCTATCGGCATCTGCACCGTCAAATTGATTTGCAGTGCCCGAACCATCTCCCTTATTAGCTATGCCGTCTTCTTGATCGCCATAACCTCCCGTACCTTGATTAGTGGTTTGTCCGAAGTTATTAGATTGATCATCGTTTTGTGATTGGGTGTGGTTCTGGGAGTAATCCTGGCTTTGTGAGCTGCCCTGCCCTTGTTGTTGACCTTGATTTTGCCCATACTGGTTTTGTCCAGCTGCGTGCCCTTCTTTAAATTCGTTTTCTTCCTTTGAGCTGTCATTCTCTTCATTTTGGTAAGAAGCGCCGTAAGGAGTTTCGCCGTTTTGAGCGTTTTGACTTTGGCGCTCAGCGTTCGCATTTTGCTGATTGTTTTCGTCTCTCTGGTTTAGTGCACCAGTGTTTTCACCTTGTTGGTTACTTTCTTGATTTTCTGGTTGATACTCTTGATTTTCCATGGTATTTGATATTTAGGTTTGATTGACCACTACCCAATTGGCAGCGGCAAGACATAAAGGATTTCAAATAGAAAATGTTTTAAAATTCTTACAACCTAAAAGCATATTATGCTTGTGCAAAACATTTGAAAGACTAATATGTTATAGTATCATCAAATGCAACACCATGCTTTATTTTAACGCTAATCAGCAAGCTACAGTAGAAGGGATAAATAGTACTGCACTCTGTTATTTTTTTGAGAGTGCCAATTTTTATTTATTAGAAACTGATGCAAACAAGTTCAACATCGAGAATTTAAGCAAGGATCAAAGGTGGTTAATGATCGATAAATCTACCACTAAGGTTTGTCCCCTAAATTTGCGTCATAAAGACGCGTCTGAGGTAGTAGAAGAAAGGTTTTTTGAAGAAGGTTATTTAAAATTTAATGATACTTCTGGTACTTATATAGAGAAATACAATTCTGCACAACATAGTTTAACACAAATCCCTGCTGTAGCTATACCTGCTGCTGTACACGAAGCAGTTGCTGATTTCATGAGTTAAAGTACCGCTGAGGTTGCCAGCGACGGTGATTAATGCTAGCCATTGTTATTAATGCTTTAAGGGATTTTTCTAAAAACCTTAAAACCATATGGTGCTTAATGTGTTGTTGTGGTATCATTAAATTTTAGCGGAAAATCAAATCTATATCATGACAACAGACATCAAATCAGCAACAAAAAACAACCAACCTTTAAAAAACTCAAGTTTAGCTATTAGAGAAAATGTATCCTTAAAAAATGAGGTTGCTCATGCTAACAAAAAGCCAAGGGTAATTAGGGATATTAAGATTAATTATCCTAGCAATGGCCTATATGGTCTTTTATAAACATAAAGATTAAACTAACCGCAACTAAAGCGCATAAAAAACAAGGCTTTTTGGTTGCGGCTTTTTTATGCCCAAAAAGATAATTTATAATTGAAACATAAGGGTTAGCAAAGTGTTTACCGTATTCTATGATAAATAAATAAACCTATGGCTAAAAAACCTATTGCCCCGAAAACAACCGCATTAAACAATAGTGCAAAAATTGAGAATCTTAAGCCACATACGGCTGATGCGACAAACCAAAAGATGACAACCGATCATGGTGTAGGTATAAACGATGATCAAAACTCCTTAAAGGCTGGAGACAGGGGTGCAACATTGTTGGAAGACTTTATACTTAGAGAAAAGATTACACACTTTGACCATGAAAGAATACCTGAGCGTGTGGTGCATGCAAGAGGGTCTGGGGCACATGGTGTTTTTAAATTATATAAGCCCATTCCTGAATTAACTAAAGCACAGTTTTTAAATGATACCGAAATTGAAACTCCGGTATTTGTGCGGTTCTCTACCGTGGCAGGGTCAAGAGGATCAACCGATTTAGCAAGAGATGTAAGAGGATTTGCAGTTAAGTTTTATACCCAAGAAGGGAATTTTGATTTGGTGGGTAATAACATGCCTGTCTTTTTTATTCAAGATGCCATGAAGTTCCCTGATCTGGTGCACGCCGTTAAACCAGAACCAGACAATGAAATGCCACAAGCCGCTAGTGCACATGATACCTTTTGGGATTTTATTTCCCTAATGCCCGAATCTACGCACATGATCATGTGGGCAATGAGCGATAGGGCTTTGCCTAGAAGTTACAGAATGATGGAGGGTTTTGGTGTACATACCTTTAGGTTTATTAATGATAAAGGCGAATCGAACTTCGTGAAGTTTCATTGGAAACCTTTACTGGGGGTACATTCAGTAGCTTGGGATGAAGCTCAGAACATTTCTGGTAAAGACCCAGATTTCCATAGAAGAGATTTATGGGAAGCCATACAAAGTGGTAATTTCCCCGAATGGGAATTTGGCGTTCAAATAGTTGCAGCCGCTGATGAGCATAAATTTGATTTTGACTTATTGGATCCAACAAAATTGATACCTGAAGAACTGGTTCCGGTACAGCGTATAGGGAAATTAACCTTGAATAGAAATACCGATAACTTTTTCGCAGAAACCGAACAGGTAGCTTTTCATGTTGGCCATGTTGTACCAGGAATAGATTTTACCAATGATCCTTTAATGCAAGGCAGGTTATTTTCTTATACCGATACACAACTGATTCGTTTAGGCGGACCTAACTTTCACGAAATACCTATTAATAGACCTGTAGTACCTGTTCACAATAACCAAAGAGATGGTTTCATGAGGCAAACCATTAATGTTGGCAAGGCAAGTTACAACCCGAATACCACAGGCAATAATGATCCTGCACAGGTTAAAGCAGCTGACGGCGGTTTTGTAAGTCATAATGAAAGGATTGATGCTAGAAAAATAAGGGCAAGAAGCAAAAGTTTCTTTGATCATTTTAGTCAAGCGAGGTTATTTTATAACAGTCAGTCTGAAGCAGAGAAAAATCATATCGTAGATGCATTGAGATTTGAATTAGGAAAGGTTAAAACAATTGCCATTCGAGAAAAAATGATTGGCAGATTGACACAAGTAGATAATGGTTTGGCTAGCAAGGTTGCTGCAGCCTTAGGCTTGGCCGTTCCAAAACAAGAACTTGAACCTATCAATCACAGTATTCCTGCTGACGGAAACCCAGCAGATTATCAACCGATTGAGGTAGACTCGAAGCTTAAAGTTTCTGAAGCCTTAAGTATGGCTAATACCATTAAGGATAACATTAAAACAAGGAAAATTGCCATTCTTGCTGCAGATGGTGTAAACGATAAATCAGTGAATGATGTTAAAAAAGCGTTAATGGCTGCAGGAGCAACGGTAGAAATCATTGCTCCTAAGCTCGGAAATATTCTTACAGATAAAAATGCTGCAATTGCTGCTGACGAAAGTTTATTAACTGTAGCATCGGTATTTTATGATGCGGTTTATGTGCCTGGCGGCAAAAAAAGTGTAGCTACCATTGCCACAGAACCTGATGCCATTCATTTTTTGAATGAAGCTTTTAAACACTGTAAAGCCATTGCTATAGATGCCGATGCGCAAGCAGTTGTAGACGCTACTTATTTTGCTGCTGCAGCTAAAGAAGATGGAATTATCATTGAAGGAGACGTTAAAAAGCTAGGTGATCAATTTATTAAAGCAATTGCCCAACATCGTTTTTGGGATAGGGAAAAAGCGAGAAAAGTTCCGGCTTAAAATGCAAAAGCCTCACGAAATTTCGTGAGGCTTTTTTAAAGAATTAACCACAGATTTACACAGATGCACACAGATTTAATTAGGTTAATTCATCTGTGTTCATCCTTTTTTACTGTGGTTAATATATTATGCTTCTAACAATTCTAAAGCTTTAACGTTTCCTTGTTGTGCTGCTAAATCTGCGGCTCGCATCCCTCTCACATCACAAATATTTGTATCTGCACCATGCAATAACAACAGTTCAACTAAATTATTTCTACCAAACATAGCCGCAAACATTAAGGCTGTACCGCCATTACCATGTTGTAAATTTAAATTAGCTCCGCCTTCAATCAGTAATTCAGCAACTGCTGGATACCCTTTAAAAGCTACACCCATCAATGCAGTATTTCCGCCTAAATCTTGGGCATTTACATCTGCGCCATTAGCGAGTAATAGTTTAGCTGCTTCTAATTGATTATTGTAACAAGCAATAATTAGTGGTGTATATCCTTTTTCGTCCTTGATATTTACATCAGCTTTACCATTTAGCAATTCATTTAATACAGCTATATCGCCAACCCTGGCAGCATGGATGAGTAGTTCTTGTTCTATTTGCATAATTGTGGGTTCATTGGTTCATTGCCGTCTGCTTCAGCTCACGGATAGTTTATTAACAACAGAAGATCATTAAGGTTTTATGCTGAATCTTGATTCAACTGAGAAGCCAAAATCTCATTAAGTGTAGCTTTATAAAGCACACCTGTCCATAACCACATTTCGTAGTCTAATATGGCTACAATCTCAAAATCTGAATATTGAGCATAAATCTTCTGAGAGGAAAGATTAAGTGATAAGTTTGACAAGATTTTCATGATCTGTTCTTGTTTTGCAGGAACGATAATTAACTTGTCTATGGTTTTGCCTTTGTACGTTTGATCAACTAAATGACTGTTCGCTTCAATCATTAGTTCTGCTTCATGATAATTCATAAGTCTTAAGATTAAGAAGATTGAAAAAACGGAAAATTATGTACCACGTATGGTATAAGGAAATTAATTAAGCCGTTTTTAAATGGGGCAAAATTTCTTTTAATGAGATTTTATCTAGTTTATGTTTTTTAACTTTTTGATTATAATCAAAAACAATAACCACATCTAAAATTGGATATTTGCTATAAGAATAAGGAGAATGTAATTGCTGGTTAACCATATAGATTAATCGATCTAAACCTTCATGGTCTGAGGGTGCAATTACCAAGGCAGAAATTGTTTTGCCTTTGAATTCTGTGTTTACTAAATGATTATAGTCTACAATTAATTTAGATGCTTGATAATAGTTCATTTCAAAAACATTTAATGGATTTCTGTGATTTTGTGGACAGATAACATTAAATTTTATAAGATGTTTTAGAAATAATTAAATAACTGAAAATTAGAACTTATAGCTCTACTATTTTAGTTTTTCATGGTAATTTTCGGCTAAAAAACCTAAAAGAATTGCCTTGCCATCTTGCTCTACAATTGGGCGTTTGATGGCACTTGTATTTTGCATTAAATAAGAAATGGCTGCTGATGGAGAATTAATTTCTGCTTGTTCTTCCTTGCTTAATTTCTTAAAGGTTAATCCGTTTTTATTGATCACTTTTTCCCAACCAAACGTATCAAACCACTCCGTTAGTTTTTCTGCAGTAACGCCTTTTTTCTTAAAGTCATGAAATTCGAAATCTACATGGTTTTCTTTTAACCAATCTTGGGCCTTTTTAACAGTGTTGCAATTTGGGATACCGTATACTATCATTTACGTTTTTAGAATTAAGATTTACGATTTAGATTTACTGCAAACTTAGGCCTTTACAGCAAAACTTCAAAGTTCGCTAACCCATAACCGTTAAATCTTCTAATTCATCACATTTTTTTACAAGTTCATCACATTTTTAAAATAGGTAGCTTTAGGCTTGTTAAAATTGTGGCATCAAACTACTAAGCATGAAACAAAAAGATTTACAGAAGGCAGAATTCTGGATAGCAACCATTCTTTATGGCATTGCGTTAATTATACTTATTTCTAATACAGGAAACCGCAGGCATTCTTACGAATTTTATCATTTTAGAAATAATGGTTTAACCTTTTCTTATCTCTATAGTTATTTTCTTCCAAAACTATTTCAGTATTCAATTATCTATTTTGGGTTTTTGTCTTTGAATTTTCTAATCGTCCCTAAACTAATTAAAAAACAGCAAAGTACTTTAAATGGCATACTGTTGTTTGGCCTATTCTTAGTTATGGGCCTAGTGATCAGTATTTGTAAAACTTACACAGAGGCTTATTTTCTATTAGAATATGATGATATTCAGGATGCTTATAACCGTGTTTTCTTTAAAGGTTTCTCAAGCTCGTTGTGGATCATCATTGCTATAGCTGGCTATGTACTATTAAAAGAATTTGTGACTTATTTAGTCGAAGATCAAAGAAAGATTGAAGGCAGTCAGAATCAGATTAAAGTAGACATTGGTTTCGGGCTTGCATTTTGGTTTGTGGGTTTGTTGTTATGGGTTTCGGCCAATGCTCCTTTTGAAATCATCATCATGTGGACATTAGTAATTTTGGCGGGTATTTGTATTACAGTTTATGCCATCTATTTTTATTTACCTACACATTATAAAAAAGGCAGGAAGTTTAGGCGCTATCTTTTTCAAATCCTTTTTGCTGCTATTTTGGCAGCCATTCCAATTTCTCTTATCACTTTAATGATGGCAAGAGATGATGAGTTTGCAGCCATCATTCTTTGCTTCCATTTTCCAACACAATTGTTAATTACCTTACCATTGGCTTGGTATATTTATAAAAGTAGACTTACCAATAGCAATGTATTAACTTCTTTAAGAACTGAGCTTGGCAAATCTGATGCAAGCTTAAGTTTTCTGCAATCGCAGATTAACCCACACTTTTTGTTTAATGCTTTAAATACTTTATACGGAACCGCCTTACAAGAGAATGCTGAAAGAACGGGAGAAGGCATTCAGAAATTAGGTGACATGATGAGGTTCATGTTACATGAAAATGTACAGGAGAAAATTTCCCTTACCAGAGATGTAGATTATTTAGAAAATTATATCGCCCTGCAAAAACTAAGAACTTCTCGCTCTGGTGATATAGTTATTGACACCCAAATTGATGAACAATTAAACAACTTTCAAATTGCCCCAATGTTGTTAATTCCTTTTGTAGAAAATGCATTTAAACATGGGATTAGCTTACAACAGCCATCGCACATTAAGGTAACCTTGCAAACAAAGGAAAACACCTTGTATTTTGATGTGCATAACAGCATTCATATTAAACCAGATAACGATCCAGAGAAATTGAAAAGCGGAATTGGATTAGAGAATGTAAAACAACGTTTGGCTTTATTATATCCAGGTAAACATGAGTTGATTATTCGTGAGAGTGCAAAGGAATTCTTTATTCATTTAACTATACAGTTATAAGTTATGTATTTCAAAAAAATTATCCTTTTAGCAATAACAATAGTTTATTGCTTATCAGCCACTGCTCAATTTAAACTAAGTGGAAAAATTATAGACTATGATGGGATGGAAGAATTAAAAATAAATATCCCATTGGTTTTCGGGTTTTATAAAGAGAATTCCGTTGCAATTCCAGTTGCGAAAGACGGCTCATTTAATATTGTATTACCTATTAAGGAATCAAAATTTGCCAACCTTATTTACAAGAGAATTTTTCATACTTTGCTTTTAAATCCTACCAAAAACCTGACAGCTAACTTAAGAGACACCACCTTAATTTTAACTGGCGGAACAGCTCTAGCAGAAAACAAAGTAATGCAAAAAGTTAATGTGGAAGAATATCCCTTCTTTTTAAAAAATGAGGGCAATAATGAATTCGCAAAACTTCCCTTACTACAACTGAAAGAACGAGTACTAAAACCCTATTTTTCACAACGAGATGAAAAGATAAAGATAGTTAATACATCAACTTTAACAGATAAACATAAACTGTTAATTATTACCGAACTTAAATCTATAGTTTACAATTACATTAATGATTTTGCACGGACTAGATTGGCTGACAAAAAAAAGAATGACAGTTTAATCGTTTATGTTTTTGACCACAGTGACAAAAACCCAGTAATTTTTCCTGCTGGGCCGCAATATTTTGCCTATGTAAGAAATTACTTAGGTTATCTGGAAACCAAGGCATTTATGCAGAAAAAACCAGATCAACTTTCGCCAACCGAAAAAATTCCATATTTCAATTTAACTATAGACAGTGCAACAAAACTAATTAAGTCATTTGGGAAGCCATATTGGCGATGGATTGGGGCAAATAATAATCTTTCTTTAAAGATAGTTGAACCTTACACTTATCAAGAAATCATCAACCTTTATAATGCGAAAGACCTTAAGCAAATGGAAGGTCTAGTCAATGCTTTTAACATTACTTTTACAAGAAGTGCTTATCAAACTGATATTACGCAAAAGATTGGCATACTACGAAAACGGCTCTTAGAAAACGAGTCTAATACTAACATCAAAATATTTGATGGTTATGAAAAGTTATCATCTATATATGATGTGATTAAAACGCTGAAAGGAAAAGTAGTATACGTTGATGTTTGGGGAACTTGGTGTGGACCATGCAAAGAAGAATTAACCTACAATCCACAGTTAAAAGAAAAATTTGCAAAGCAAGATGTAGCCTTTGTTTATTTAGATATGGATGAAGAGGATAAGGACTTTACTTGGAGAGAATTTATAAAAGTTAATGGATTAACTGGTGTTCATATTCGTAAAAACCGAAAAACCATTGAACCGTTTTGGTTAGAATTACTGGCAAAAACAAACGACAAAGAACAATATTATCCACAGTATTTTATATTTGACAAGAATGGAAATTTAGTAGTGAGTAAGGCAAACCGACCTAGTGACACCAATTTACTTTATCAGCAAATAGAGCAATATTTAAAAGTAAACTAAAATGCCGAAGATATTTATCTCTCTAACTATTCGTTGTAAAAACATGTATTTCAAGAAAATTATCCTTTTAGCAATAACAATGGTTTATTGCTTATCAGCCGATGCTCAATTTAAACTCAGCGGAAAAATTACAGACTATGACGGAAAGGCCGAATTGAAGATCAACATCCCCTTGGTTTATGATTTTCATGATTATAACTCGATTTCAATTCCCATTGCTCATGACGGCTCCTTTGAAATTACTTTACCGATTAAGGAAACAAAATTAACTAGCTTAATTTTTAAAGATAAAGTAATATGCGATTTGCTCTTGCGTCCATCCAAAACCTTAACCTTTAATCTAAAATCGGTAAATGAAGGCCCACTGTTTCTAGCAGGAACAGCCTTGCCGGAAAATAAACTGATGCAAGACATTGGCTTTGATGAACCGCCGTTCTTTTTCACAAATAACCATAATGATGCCTCAAAAACATATAACAATTTTTCTTTCTCTGAACTATTGGAAAATTTTGTGAATCCTTTTAAGTTAAAGCAACAAGACCAAATTAAAAAGGTTAATGTTTCACAAGTAGATGATAAAGACAAGCAGATTATTAGCAATGAAATTAACTATAGGAGCTATTATTTACTAGGTTTATTTACCCAAGTGGCTGACCTAAAAAAACCAATGCTAGATAGCCTTATGCTCGAAATATTTAGCACCTCGCCAGTAGCACAGCATACATTACCAGGGGGCTCGTATTACTACAAATTTGTGAGGTATTATATGCGCTATATAGATACCAAAATGGCTCTGCAAGTTAAAAAAGATAATATTCCAAACTCAGCGCCACTTCCCTATTACGGGATAAGTTTTGATAGCGCAATGATAGCCAGAACAAAATATGGAGCAGCTTCTATTTCATTAATTGGCGCTATAAAAAACCTTCCAGCCGCTGTAGTTGAACCTTATTTTTATCAACAAATAACAGATCTTTATAACGGTAAAGACCTAACTAATTTATCAGGCTTGGTGTATGCTTTTAATAGGCAATTCCCAAATGGTTTTTATTACAAGGATGTTAATGACAAAGTTGCCACCTTGCAAAAAATACTTTCGGTAAATGCTTCCAATAAAAAAATTGAAATAGTTGAAAAAATAAACTCATTAACAGACCTAATTAAACCGCTAAAAGGAAAGGTTGTTTATCTAGATATCTGGGGAACCTGGTGTGGGCCATGCAAAGAAGAACTACAATATATCCCAGAACTAAAATCAAAGTTTAAAGGGAAAGATGTAGTATTTGTTTATTTGGATATGGATGAGGAAAATAAAGATGCTACTTGGAGAGAATTTATCAAATTAAATAACATGGAAGGCATTCATTTACGGAAAAACAGGCAAACAATAGTTCCTTTCTGGAAAGAATTACTGGCAAAGGCAGAAGATAAAGCTGAATATTATCCTCAATATTTTATATTTGACAAGGATGGCAAATTAGTTGTAACAAAGGCGAAGAGACCAAGTGAGAAAGAAGAGCTTTATACACAATTAGAAAGTTATTTGAGGTAGTTAAATAAATAAGGGGTCACGTTGAGCATAATCGAGGTCCTGTATGATATAACTCAAAATCAAAATAACTAGGAACGATCAGGACGGCATCTTTTATTTATTATATTCACACACATTAAAAACTATGTCACGCTGAGGGTAGTCGAAGCGCTAACATAATAATCTCACATTTAAAATGAAATTATATTCAGTTTATATTTTAAAATGTAGTGATGGCTCCTATTGTACTGGAATTACGAATGACATAGAAGGTTTTATGAGCATCAAAATGGCGAAAATATTACCTGTTACACTTATAAAAGAAGATCTTTAATTTTATTGTTTTGTGAAAATTTTACAGATGTAAATCAAGCAATCGATTTTGAGCAGCAAATTAAAGGTTGGACTAGAAAAAAGAAAGAAGCAATAATTAATGATAATTGGGAGAAACTAAAAGATCTGTCAATTTGCAAAAATAATACCAGCCATAAAAATTATATTAAAAAATAGGCTTCGACTACGCTCAGCCTGACAACCTAACTATAAATGATTGCCATAGCAATAGATGACGAACCAATAGCCTTAGATATTGTTGCAGCCCATGCTAGCAAGGTGCCATTTATTGAGTTAAAAGCCCAATTTACTAATGCTTTTGAAGCAATTACCTATTTGCAACAATACAAAGTGGATTTAATTTTCTTAGACATTAAGATGCCTGACATTAGTGGAATTGAATTTCTAAAAGCATTGAGTAAACCACCAATGGTTATTTTTACTACAGCTTACAGCGAACATGCAGTTCAGAGTTTTGAACTTGATGCTGTTGATTACTTGTTAAAACCATTTTCACTTTCTAGGTTCTTAAAAGCATGTAACAAAGCCAAAGAACTTTTTGATTTACGCAATCAAGCTCCAGAAAGCAAAGCTGATTTCATTTTCATTAAAGACGGCTATGAGCAAATAAAAGTTTTATATAACGATATCTTTTACATCGAAGCATCTGGAAACTATACCCAATTTCATCTAAGCAACGGCAAATTGTTAAGTTCTCGTATTACGATAAATGAGCTGGTGGATTTGCTGCCAAATAAGCAATTCATTAGAACGCATAGAGCATTTATAATCGCCAAAAATAAAATCAGCAAATATGATCGTTCACAGGTTTGGATTGGGGAACAAATTATCCCGATAGGAACAACTTACAGTGATTGTTTACAAGTCTTATAAATTTGTTTCTTTACTAAAGAAAATCTCATATTATCGTTAATATTGTATGTTGTCCATTTGATAGGTGTTTCACGTGGCTGGCATTATATATTAATTCTTATTAAATGTTTAAACTCTCTTTTAAGCAACAGGTACTTACTGGATTTGCAGTCTCGCTCACTTTTGTGCTAATTTCGGCAATAAGTTCATATTTAAGTATTAAAAAATTAAATGAAGATGCGACATGGCAATCGCATACCTACGAGGTTATCGATAAAATCAGAGAAACTGAGGTTTATTTGTTAAACTCAGGGACTGGTTTTAGGGGATATATTTTAACTCAAAGAGAAAAATACTTAACGCCTTATACTCAAAACGTAAAAAAAATTATACCTACTCTTCATAGTTTAAAATTATTAGTTAATGATAACCCAAAGCAGGTACGTAATGTGGATTCATTAATTCATTACGCTGAACTTAAAATAGCCGACATGGAGCTAGTCCTTTCTTCCAATAAAGAACAAGGCCCTGAAGCTGCTGTTCGGGTAATTCAAACAGATAAAGGAAAATTTTTTAAAGATCAGATCCTAAAAATCAGTCAACAAATGATTAACGTGGAATTTGTTCTACTGAAACAAAGAAAAATAGAAGCTCAAGCTAGCAGCAAACAAACTACCTTAATCGTAGTTTTAAGTTCGATAATCATTTTTGGATTAATCTTATTCCTACTATCTTATATCAGACGAACATTTGACCAGCAAAAAGAAACAGAGATACAAATTCGCCAAAACAATACTCAACTAGAATTACTATCCACAGAAAACGAGCAAAAAAATTGGTTGCTATCTGGAGTAAAGCTTGTAAATGAAGCCATGCGAGGCGAACAAGAAATAGAGGAACTGGCCAACAATATTATTTCTAGTATCTGTAATTATATCAACGCACCTATTGGCGCTATTTTTCTAGGTAATAAAGAGAAGGGCTTTGAATTAAGTGGGGCTTATGCTTACGCTATAAAAGGTATTAAAAAACATTATAATTTAGGTGATGGTTTTATTGGGCAGGTAGCACTGGAGAAAAAATCAAAGCTATTAAGTGACGTGCCTTCAGATTACATTAAAATTAGTTCGGGATTAGGTTCTGCCCCTCCTCGTTACATTCATCTTTGCCCTGTTCTATTTCAAAATGAAACTATCGCAGTAATCGAATTAGGCTTAAATAATGCACCTAATGAAGCAATGGGTTTATTTTTAAGTGGAATAGCTGAGAATGTTGGCATTGCTATTAACAGTGCCTTTTCAAGAGTTATTTTAAGGGATCTTTTTGAACAAACCCAACAACAGGCAGAGGAATTAGAAGCGCAACAAGAAGAACTAAGGACTACGAATGAGGAACTTCAAGCATCTGAAGAAGAGCTGAGGGTACAACAAGAAGAACTAAGACAAACCAACTTAGAACTTGAAGAAAAAGCACTTTTATTAGAGGAAAAAAATGTTTCCATTAATCAGGCAAGGGAAGCCATGGGCTTAAAGGCAAAAGAGCTTGAAATCTCTAGTAAATATAAATCGGAGTTTTTAGCAAACATGAGCCATGAGTTACGTACTCCTTTAAACAGTATTTTAATATTAGCTAGAATATTAAAAGAAAACAAGCCAGATAACCTAAATGAAGATCAAATCAAATATGCTGGTGTAATCCATAATGCCGGTACAGATTTATTGAACCTAATTAATGACATTTTAGACCTATCTAAGATTGAAGCTGGCAAGATAGACCTTAGTATTGAAACTGTAAGGCCATTAGAAGTTAAACAAAATATGGAAGCTTTGTTTAATGAGGTTGCAAAAAACAAAAAAGTAAATTTTGAAGTTAACATTTCACAGAATTTACCTAGTAGTTTTACTACAGATCAAGGTAGATTAGAGCAGGTGATCAAAAACCTATTGTCAAATGCTTTTAAATTTACTCCTGAGAAAGGCGCTGTAACCTTAAATATTTCCGTAACTGATAAAGAGACCTCTTATTATTCAGAACAGCTAAGAAATAATTCAAATCCTGTAATAGCAATAGAGATTGTTGATACTGGTATTGGTATTTCTACTGATAAACAAAAGGTTATCTTCGAAGCATTTCAACAGGCTGATGGATCTACAAGCAGAAAATATGGAGGCACTGGCTTAGGTTTATCAATTAGCAAAGAAATAGCACATATTTTAGGTGGCGAAATACAAATTAAGAGTGAACTAGGTACTGGAAGTACATTTACGCTATTTATTCCGGTAGAACATACTGCATCAGACTTATTTGATAATGAGATTGAAATAGAGGAGGCACGGGAAATAGAAGAACCTATAAACTTTAACACTCCTTTTAAAATTGAAAGAGAGAAAAATGTGCTATTAATAATAGAAGACGACCTTAACTTTGCTGACATTTTGAAGGATTATGCAATTGAAAAAGGTTTTGAGCCTATTCTTGCGCATAGTGGCGATATTGGCTTAGATATGGCCATAAGTCAGGTTCCAGATGCAATTATATTAGATATTATGCTTCCCGTAATGGATGGGTGGATGATTCTTAAAAAACTCAAAGCGAATCCAATTACCAAGCATATCCCTGTTCATATCATGTCTGCTAGAGATGAGAAATTAAGCAAGGCCAAACAAGAAGGTGCGGTTGGATTTCTGAAAAAGCCAATTGATGAAAAAGAATTGGCAACAGCATTTAATTCACTTTCAAATTTTTCTATTGCTCAACAATTTAATAAAGTTTTATTGATAGAAGATCAGGAAACTCAAAGTCAGTTATTAGCACAACAATTGTTAGATAGAGGTGCCGAAGTAACACAAGTTTATTCAGGGAATGAAGCCATAACCATTCTAGAAGACCACAAGTTTGACTGCATCATCCTAGACCTAAACCTTCCTGATATTTCTGGTTTCGACTTATTGGATAAGATAAAGGCCGACCCGGCATTATTACACATCCCTGTTGTAATTAACACAGCAATGGAGCTAGAAAAAGAGCAAATGTACAGGATCATGCGTTACTCTGAGGCCATGGTGTTAAAAACAGATAAGTCTAATGATAGACTTATTGATGAAGTAAGTTTGTTCATGAATAAACTGAATACCAAGCAAAAGCAACCATCAGTTAAGGAAGGAAAAAGCTTATCAACTTTGGAAAAGGCATTAAAAGATAAAACCATTTTAGTTACAGATGACGATATGCGTAATATCTTCGCGTTATCTACTGCCCTGCAAGCTTATGAAATGAATATTGTAATTGCAAATAATGGTCGTGAAGCAATTGAGAAATTGGAAGAAAACCCTGAAATTGATTTAGTCCTAATGGATATCATGATGCCTGAGATGGATGGTTATGAAGCAATGGCCGCCATTAGAAAACAGAAAAAGTTTCTAAAATTACCAATCATTGCTTTAACAGCAAAGGCAATGAAGAATGATAGGGAAAAATGTATTGAAGCTGGAGCAAACGATTATATTTCTAAACCAGTTGATATAGACAAATTACTTTCAATGATGAGAGTTTGGTTAAGCAACTAAAAACATTTAGCATTGGAACACTCATCATTAACAATTAGCAATGAAGAACTAAATGAACTAATTTTAATCATTAGGAAAGTCCATGATTTTGATTTTAGCGTATATTCTCAAGCCTCATTTAAGAGACAGGTAACCAAGTTAATGATCTTAGAAAAATTAAGTCTTTTTGATTTAAGAACATTGCTAACAAATGATGCCAACTATTTTGAGCATTTTTTAATTCAAGTAACTGTAAATGTTACGGAAATGTTTCGAGACCCATTATTTTATAAATCAGTTAAAGAAAATATTATTCCCTACCTAAGCTCTTATCAGCATATAAAAATTTGGAATGCGGGTTGTTCTACGGGCGAAGAACTTTATTCGTTTGCAATGCTTTTTGCTGATGAGAATCTATATCAGAGGAGTTTTTTTTATGGAACTGATGTGAATTCAAAAGTTTTGAGTATGGCCAAAAATGGCATCTATAGTTTAAAACAAATGAAACAGTATTCAGAGAACTATTTAGCAACCGGAGCTATTAATTCGCTTGCAAAATATTATACAGCTAAATATGATGCCGTTGCCATTAAGCATGCGCTTAAAAAAAACACGTTGTTCTCTGTGCATAACTTAATATCAGATGGTGTTTTTAATGAATTTCAGGTTATTTCCTGTAGAAATGTATTAATATACTTTAGCAAAGAATTACAAAATAAAGTAATTGAACTATTTTATAATAGTTTAGCTAATTTTGGCTTTTTATGCTTGGGCTCTAAGGAAAGTATTAGAAATTCCAATTTATTAGCTCTTTTTAAGATCATAGACAAAAAAAATAATATTTACCAAAAAATACCTTTAAACACATCGCCCTAATCAAGCAAAACCATGGAAAAAATTAACGTTTTAATTGTTGATGATAAAATAGAAAACTTGGTTGCATTAGAGGCCCTGTTAGATAGAAATGATATAAATATCATTAGTACAACTTTACCAAATGAAGCATTACGTATTTCTTGGGAGAATGATATTGCTATTGCATTAGTTGATGTACAAATGCCAGAAATGGATGGATTTGAACTGGTAGAAATACTAAAAAGTAATCCAAGGACAAAAGATATATTGATTGTTTTTGTTACAGCCATTTCTGTTGAAACTAAATATGCAGTAAGAGGGCTCAACGTTGGTGCAGTTGATTATTTATATAAACCTTTAAACCCATTCGTTACTTCTGCTAAAGTTGATTCTTTTGTTCAACTTGTTCGTAACCAGAGAGAAATTAAGGCAAAAAACATACAATTAGAGAGCTATCAAAAAGAACTAATTAAAGCTAAAGAGCTTGCTGAGCAAGGTAAAAAAATAAAGGAAAACTTCTTGGCTAATATGAGCCATGAAATACGCACTCCTATAAATGGGATAATTGGTCTAGTAAATGTATTACTAGACACTCCCCTATCAGCTGAGCAGAAGCAAATGATAGAATTATTAGAAATTTCATCCAACTCTTTATTGGGAATTATTAACGATGTATTAGATCTTTCCAAAATTGAAGCTGGGAAGTTTAAAATAATAAGAGCTGAAACTGATTTAGAAAAGCTAGGCAATGCTGTAATTAATTTGTTAAGCATAGGTGCTAAAGCAAAAAACATAGAGTTAAAGCTAGAGCTAGATAAAGATTTACCTAAGGTAATCCTAGCCGACTCATTAAGGTTAAATCAGATTCTGATGAATTTAATTGGAAATGCTATTAAGTTTACCACAGAAGGTTCTGTTAAGTTGAAGATTGAGGTTCTTGATAAAAAAGGAAACAATAAACGCATCAAATTTTCAATTATAGATACTGGAATTGGTATTCCAAAAGAAAACATTCACAAGGTATTTGAAGTGTTTGAACAAGGGAGTGATGACACTACGCTTAAGTTTGGCGGAACTGGTTTAGGTTTGTCTATTGTTAAGAATTTGGCCAAATTAAAAGGTGGTGTTTTAAATATAGAGAGTGAAATAAATAAGGGAAGTACTTTCTCCTTTACCAATTGGTATGAAGTTGTTGAAGAAATAAAAAAAGAGGAACCAAAAGAATTAAGAGTCAATCAGTTCCCCCCTTTAAAGCACGTTAAAATATTAGTTGCAGAAGACAATCCAATTAATAAACATCTAATAATTGCTACATTAAAAGGATGGGCTATTGTGCCTGATGTAGTTGAAAATGGAAAAGAAGCCTTAGAAAAACTCGCTGAAAACGATTATGATCTCATTTTAATGGATAACTATATGCCAGTAATGAATGGATTACAGGCCATTGCACTGATTAGAAATGGAGAAGTTCCTGGGAAAGAAAATATTCCAATTATTACCTTTTCTGCATCCATCATGGAAAGTGATAAGAAAATTGCACTTGATGCTGGCGCTAATGAGGTATTAAATAAAACCTTTGAGCCAGAATTACTCTATGATAAGATTAGTAGTTTTGTTATGAAATAGTTATTTATTAAACAGGGTCATCGTTTGCGCAGGGCCAATGGTTACAAAACTCTTGATCATGGTTACACCACGATTAATTAAAGTTGGCAATTCTTTTTGCTCATCCTTATCAAATAAGCCCAATACATAATCTGCTTGCTGTCCCTTTCTAAAATTATCACTAATACCAAAGCGTAAGCGCGCATAATTTTGTCCGCCACAAAGCTCTTCAATGCTTTTTAAACCATTATGGCCTGCACTGCTACCTTGTAGTTTCATTCTTAGTTTTCCTAAAGGCAAGGCTAAATCATCAACTAAAACCAGTACGTTTTCCGGAGCAATTTTTAAATCCTTCATCCAGTAATTAACTGCCTTACCACTTAGATTCATATAAGTGGTTGGCTTAATCACGTGCAGTTTTTTGCCCTTAAAACTTACTTCAGCATAATAAGCCAACTTTAAAAGATCAAAACTTCCATCTAAGTCTTTTACTAGCTGGTCTGCAATATTAAAGCCGATGTTATGTCGTGTGTTGGCATATTCCGGACCAATATTGCCCAAACCAACAATGAGATATTTCATTTTGCAAAGTTAGAATAAAAGTCCGAAAGTTCGAAAGTCAGGAAGTATGAAAGAAAAATTCTAAATGTAATTAAGCCAATACAATTCCCATCATCTTGAAAATCCTGCAAATCCTAAAATCCTGATAAAAAAAGAAGCGGTAAAGAATTTCTTCCTTACCGCTCGTTGTTTGAAATAACTCAAAACTGCCAAAGCTTACTTGCCTTTAGCTGCTTCAGTTTCTGCTTGTTTTAATGCCCTAGACATACCTACAGAAACGATAGTATCTTCTGGTGTGTTAGTTACAACGTAATCACCTTTTTGCAAATCACGAACGCGGAATAAATTTCCAACTTCCATTTTCGAAATGCTAACCTCAACTACTTGAGGCATATTTTTAGGTAATGATTTTACGCGTAGTTTACGTAATTTTTGAACTAATTTACCACCCATTTTAACACCTGGAGAAGTTCCAGTTAATTTAACAGGGATTTCCATCGTGATTTCTTTCTCGTCAAATAATTGAAGAAAATCTACATGTAATAATAAATCTGTTAATGGATGATATTGTGCTTCTTTGATGATAGCTTTAACTTTAGTGCCACCAACAGTGATTTCTAAAAAGTTAGCTTCTGGTGTAAAAATAGCAGCGTTTAAGTCTGTTATTAATACCGCAAAGTGCATTTGCTCTTTACCACCATACAATACTGCAGGAACTTTACCTTCATAGCGAAGCTCTTTAGCATCGCGTTTCCCTACGTTCTCTCTTGGAGAACCGCTAATAGCGATTGTTTTCATTTTTATTTATTTTTATTAGTATATAGTATTTAGTAGCTAGTATTTAGACCCTAAGCCTTTTACCTTCTACCTTTTATTAAACTTTAAACAGATCACTGATTGAACCATGCTCATTTACATTAGCAATTGCCTTTGCAAATAATTTAGCTGTACTCAACACCTTAATTTTAGCACTCTCTTGTTTTAGTGGAATGGTATCTGTTACGATTAATTCCTCTAACATTGAATTTTCTATGGTTTCATACGCTTTACCAGATAAAACTGCATGCGTACAAACCGCCCTCACGCTACTTGCCCCGTTTTCCATGATCAAGGCTGCTGCTTTAGCCAATGTACCAGCGGTATCGCAAATATCATCCATCAAAACTACATCTAAACCTTTTACATCTCCAATAATCGACATCGATTCGATTTCATTGGCACGTAAACGACGTTTATCACAAATGACAACTTCTGCATTAAAAAACTTGGCAAAAGTACGAGCTCTGTAAGATCCACCCATATCTGGTGATGCAATGGTTAAATTCTTTAAGCCTAAGCTTTTGATATAAGGAACAAAAATTACCGATCCATCTAAGTGATCCACCGGAATATCAAAGAAACCTTGTATCTGTGCAGCATGTAAATCCATAGTCATGATGCGATGGATACCTGCTGTTTTTAATAAGTTAGCAACCAACTTCGCTCCAATTGCCACACGTGGTTTGTCTTTTCTATCCTGACGAGACAATCCATAATATGGAACAACTGCAGTAATATAATGTGCTGATGCTCTTCTCGCTGCATCAACCATTAACAAAAGTTCCATTAAATTATCGCTAGGCTGATAGGTAGACTGTACCAAAAATACATCGCTCCCTCTAATCGACTCATCAAATGAAGGTTGAAACTCGCCATCGCTAAAGCGACTTAAAGTAACGCTTCCTAATGGCTTGCCGTAAGCGTCGGCAATTTTTTTCGCTAAATCTTTTGTACCGCTTCCGGCAAAAATCTTAACTGGGTTAAATTGCAATGGCATGATTTGTGGGTATCAATGCTGGTTAAAAAAAATCGGATTGCGGTCTTACTCACAATCCGAAAAAAATTTGTTGTCCGACCTGGATTCGAACCAAGACAAACGGTACCAAAAACCGTTGTACTACCCTTATACTATCGGACAATTTTATTTCCCATCCGTTGTTCTGAAATGGAATGCAAATTTACGCTTATTTTTTTATGCTGCAAGTCTCAAGTCAAAAAAAATTAAAATATTTTCAAAACCCTATTCCAAGCGCTAATAAAGCGTTAATTTTTTGTTAAAAGACGTTAAATGTTTGTACTTATATCAATCTATTTCTTTATTTTCGGCAGCATTTTTATGTTCAAATAGCGTTAATTTTTATCCATTTATAGAATGAAATATTCAAAAATAAACAACCTTGTAGGCTGGTTTTGTTTCTTATTAGCAGCTGTAACCTATATTTCTACTTTAGAACCTTCTGTAAGTTTTTGGGATTGTGGTGAGTTTATTTCCGCAGCATTAAAAATGCAAGTGGTTCACCAACCAGGCGCTCCACTGTTTTTAATGATACAACGTTTCTTTTCGTTATTTGCCATGGGCGACAATACGAAAGTGGCTTATTTCATGAATGTTGGCTCTGCATTGGCAAGTGCGGCGACTATACTATTCTTGTTTTGGACGATTACCGCATTGGCTAAAAAGATTATTGCTAAAGGCGAAGAAGTAGTGAGTACAACGAACCTAATCACCATAATGGGAGCTGGGGCAGTTGGTGCTTTAGCTTATACCTTCTCTGATAGTTTCTGGTTCTCAGCAGTGGAGTCAGAGGTTTATGCCTTATCATCATTAGCAACAGCAGTTGTTTTTTGGGCTGTTTTAAAATGGGAAGCCATTGCAGATGAACCACGTGCTGATAAATGGTTATTATTCATCGCCTATATAATGGGCCTTTCAATAGGTATCCACTTATTAAACTTATTAACTATACCAGCCCTAGCATTTGTTTATTATTTTAGAAAAACTAAAAAAGCAACTAACGCAGGCGTATTTAAAACATTAGGTATTGGTATATTAATTTTAGCCTTCATACAATATTTTATTGTTCAATATTTAGTTTCTTTCGGTGCTTATTTCGATTTATTCTTTGTTAATACCTTAGGCTTAGGCTTTGGAACGGGCGTTTTATTCTTTGTAATTTTATTGATTACAGGTTTAGTTATAGGGATTAGATATTCTATCAAACACCAAAAGAAAATTTTAAATCTTGCTTTACTTTCTACCACATTAATCATATTTGGCTACTTTTCATTTGCCATGATTTTAATTAGAGCTCAAGCCAAGCCTAATTTAAACAACAGTAATCCAGATAATGCATTCTCGTTTTTAAGTTATTTAAATCGTGAACAATATGGTGACAGACCATTAGTTTATGGCCCTAACTATAACTCAATTCCGAAATATAACGATGACCTAACTGGCTATGCAACCGTTCAAACTGGAAAAACCTATAGAAAAGGCGAAACGAAATATGAAGTTGCCGACATAAAAACAGATCGTATTTATGGTGAAAATGAAAATTTACCAGACAGTATAAAAAGATTACAGCACGAAGTACTTTTTCCTAGAATGTATAGTGATGACCAGGGACATGTTAAATATTATAAAGATTGGTTAAGCCTTAATGATCAGGACTTCCCTTCTACAGTAGACAACTTTAAATTCTTTGCGAGCTACCAAGTTGGCTTTATGTACATGCGCTATTTCGCTTGGAATTTTATTGGCAGACAAAATGAAGATCAAGGCCAAGGAAGCTATTATGAAGGGCAATGGTTAAGTGGTATCAAACCAATAGATAAAATCTTTTTAGGTGACCAGAAAAACCTTCCTCCAACAATTGCAGAGAGCACTTCTTATAATCGTTTCTTCTTTTTACCATTAATTTTAGGGATTTTAGGTGCTTTATGGCATTTTAAACGCAATCAGAAAGATGCAGGAATTATTGGATTATTGTTCTTCTGTACTGGTGTAGCAATTGTTTTGTACCTTAACCAAAAACCAATGGAACCAAGGGAAAGGGATTATGCCTATGTAGGCTCTTTCTATGCCTTTGCCATTTGGATAGGAATTGGTGTTTTAGCCATTAAAGAATGGGTATTTAAGAAGCTACAGCCTCAAACCGCAGCAATTGGAGCAACTGTACTTGCTTTATTAGCAGCTCCTGTTTTAATGGGAAGCCAGGGTTGGGATGACCATAACCGCTCTACAAAAATGTTAGCGCATGACATTGCAGTAAGTTACATGGAATCATGTGCACCAAATGCAATACTCTTTACCTATGGCGATAATGATACTTATCCCCTTTGGTACATTCAAGAAGTTGAAGGTGTTCGTCCGGATATCAGATTAGTAAACCTAAGTTTATTTGACACAGATTGGTACATCAACGGAATGAGGAGAAAGGTCCATGAATCTGAACCTTTGCCATTCTCGATGAAAGAATCTCAATATGTTGCTGGGGTTAGAGATGTAATGTATCATGACGATAATAATATCCCAGGTTCTGTTGAATTGAAACAAATTGTAGAGTTCTTATTATCTGACAATCCTGAATATAAATTGGCATTGCGAGATGGAAGTAAATCAAACTACATTCCTACCAAAAACTTTAAGCTAACGGTTAATCCACAAGATGTAATTAAAACTGGGACTTTACCTGCTAGTGATTTAAGTAAAATAGCACCCACGTTAGAGTGGAAGTTTAACAAAGACTATGTAACTAAAGGCAATTTAGCTATGTTTGATATTCTGGCACACAACAATTGGAAAAGGCCTATTTATTTCTGTAGTACCGTTCCCTCTTCGCAATACAACGGCTTAGATAATTACCTATATAACGAGGGTTTGACCTTACGTTTATTACCATTACAACCTGATAGCACTGTAGATAGAAGTTCTGGCGAGAGCGCTCCAAATTTGGAGCCTATGTATCAACATGTCATGAATAAGTTTAAATGGGGTAATATTAAAACTGCTTCTTATTTAGATGCTCAATCAACCGATGATGTTTCGATCTTTAATAACATGTTTAACACTTTAACTACAGGCTTAATTAAAGCTGGCAGAATAGCAGATGCTAAAAAGGTGATGAAAAGATATGATGAGGTAATGCCAACTAAAATCTATGGCATTCGCACCATGATGAGTGTACCTCAAATGGCACAAAACCTATATATTTTAGGCGAAACGCAGAGAGCAAATGATTTGCTTAAAAGGTCTGCAGCTTTTATTCAAAAAGAAATCACCTACCTAGCTGATGTTACTGATAGTAAAGAAAAGTTAGTGGGCATGAATAATATTCAAATGGGATTAATGTTTGGATTAGAACCAATGGCTAGAGTTGCTACTCAATATAAGCAACCAAAAGTTGCCGAAGAACTTCAAAAACAATATGAAAGTTTAATTAGTAGGTTTAGCATGTATTTCGGTCAGCGACAACCATAGTTAAATTCATACCAATAAAAAAGTCCCGATCAAATGATCGGGACTTTTTTATTATTAAGCTAAATCTAACTTTTGTTTTAATTCCCATATCTTGTCATCTCTTCTTTGAAGTTTTGATTCCAACTCTTCAATTCTTTTCTCTTGCTGTAAAATTATTTTCTGTGTTAAACTCCATTCTCTTTCACTAACGTTTATTGTCTTCACATTTGAACTAGAATCATTTATTCTTTCTCCACTCCCTGTAAATACATCTATTGGCTTGCCTAAGATTTTAGCAATTTTCATAAGGCGTTCCATTGAAATATTAACGACCCCTGACTCGATTTTTTGATATGCACTTTGACCAATACCCAGTTCACTTGCCATATATTCTTGGGTATAACAGGATTGATCTCTATATTTCCGTATCTCTTCACCTAAAACATTTTTCATATCAGCTTTAGTCATTAAAAATTTTCTAATCATATTGTAATTTAAAAACCATTTCAATCTTTTCAGGAATATAATTATTCCCGAAAAGATTGAATTCATTCCTAAAATAGATAATGTTATTCTAAATTTGAACAAAATACAATAATCAACTACATAGATTTACATAAATCAAAAAATTGAATTATGAAAAAGGTAAATTTACTCAGCAAAGCTGAAATGAAAAAAGTAATGGGTGGTAATGAGGTTGTTGGCGATGAAAGTGATAGTGGGAAGTGCAAAGGGGTTTGTATATTGGAGGGCACGTCATGTCCAGCTATAGTAAATAATGGTTTTCCACCAGAAATATGTACTCCTAGATATTCTAAATGTTGCGAATAACAATTGATCTTACATAAAATTTTATTCCTGAACCTTTAAAATTATTATTGAACTAATAAGACTTTTGTTAAAAAAGTCCCGATCAAATGATCGGGACTTTTTTTATGCTTAGTGTGATTGTCATTCCCGATTTTGTCCCAAAGGGACTCCCTTGGAGGAGGAATCTAATAAAAAGAATCTATTCCGCTAGATTCTTCGCTGTACTCTGAATGACAAAAGAAAAAACTAATTCTCTACAACTACACCCATATCACAAAATTTCTCAATTCTAGTTGATATTAGTTTATCAGTATTTACTTTCTTTAATTCTTTTAAATCTTTTAAAATCTGGGCTTTTAAGGTTTCGCCCATTAACTCTGGATTTTGGTGAGCGCCTCCAAGTGGTTCTTTTACCACACCATCAATTAATTTATTGCTAAACATATCGTCTGAGGTTAATTTCAAGCATTCTGCTGCTTTCTCTTTAAAATCCCAGCTTCTCCATAAAATAGAAGAACAAGATTCTGGTGAGATTACAGAATACCAAGTATGCTCTAGCATATAAACTTTATCGCCAATACCAATACCCAATGCTCCTCCAGATGCCCCTTCTCCTACAACAAAACATAGAATTGGCACTCTTAAAACAGACATCTCTAACAAGTTACGGGCAATAGCTTCCCCTTGTCCACGTTCTTCCGCTTCCAAACCTGGGTAAGCACCCATTGTATCAATAAAAGAAATAACTGGCTTATTAAATTTCTCAGCTAAGCGCATTAAACGTAAAGCTTTTCTATAACCCTCTGGGTTTGCCATTCCGAAGTTACGATATTGACGCTCTTTAGTGTTCTTTCCTTTTTGGTGACCGATAATCATAACGGTTTGACCATCAATTGTTGCAAAACCACCAATAATTGCCTTATCATCCTTTACGGTTCTATCCCCATGCATTTCGATGAAATCATCGCAAATCATATTGATATAGTCTAAAGTTTGAGGTCTTTCAGCGTGGCGAGACATTTGAACTTTCTGCCATCCTGTTAGGTTATTATATAGGTTTTTACTAGTATGAGCTACTTTTTCGTCAAGTTCTGCTAAAGTTGCAGACATGTCTACCTTAGTTTTATCAGCAACTTGTTTTACCTTTTCAATTTGCTGCATTAAATCAGCTAAAGGTTTTTCGAAATCGAATGATGTTTTGATCTGTTCCATATGCGGGTTACAAAAATAAGGAATTATCCCGAAACATAATACAATAAAAATTTAGATAAATAGCGTTAACTAAAAGTTAAGAAATTAAGAAAACTAATTGGTTAGTGAAGACACATTAAAGCTTAATATAATTAAAATAGTTCGGAGTTTTGAATCTTGAGCTTGGCATCTCCACTCCATCTTAACTCCTAACTCTCAACTATTTATCGACACCATTAAGCTTGTACTTAGCAGTTTACCATCTCATTTTTAATCCATTCTTGGTTTAACATGGGTCTTAAAGATGATTGCCTCAAAACGATTGGCTTCAGATTCTGTTTTTTTCCTCTTGGGGAAATGCAGATGTAGAATTTGTACTGAAATTAAGTTGGTTAAATCTTTATACTGTGCTATAATCAATCTAGGCACCATCATATACCAACAGGGATTCAACAGGGAGCTAACAGGGGGTTAACAGGGGTAATCTCCCTGTTAACCCCTAATCAAATCCTTGTTTGATATGAGTTTGTTAACCCCGATACCTACTTGTTAGTTAAGGAAGAGCTAGAGAACAATAAGCGTATTACTTCTTAATGTTTATGGATTTAGAACTTAGCTGGTGTACCAAATTTAGGCACTGCTTTTTCTATGAAATCTCTAATATGATCATTACCCATTTTTAAATCTGGCTTGCGCAAATACATCATATGGCCGCTTTCATATCCTTCCCAGCTCATTCTATCTTTCAATTTACCACTTGGGTCCATTTGCCACATGTTATATTTAGCGTTAAAATAATCGCAAGCACCATCATAATAACCAGATTGCACCAATACATGTAAGTATGGATTTTGCGCCATAGCAGATCTCAAATTCTCACCTGTTTGGTCGCCTGTTCTATCCCAAGGATTAACTGGTCCGAACATGTTATATTTTAAATCAGTTTTATAATTAAGCTCATTACGGATGTACATGTTAATTGCAGGCGTAAATGAATGTAGCCAAGACGTTAATTCTGCATTATAATCTGGTCCTTCGCCAGCATCAGCCTTATCAATACCTTTATATCTCGAATCTAATCTTCCAACGGTAAATCCTTTATCTCTTAATAATTCTTTCCAAAACAAATTGGTTGATATATCTAAGTTATTCTGCAAAATGACCTTTTCTGAAATTCCAGAATATTTAGCCATTTTTGCAGCTATTTTTTGCTTTTCGGCCATAGGTAAAAATCCACCTTTTGCAATAGCAGGAATAAGCTCATTAACGGTAAAGTTCTCTACCTCCGGTAGCATTGCAGTCAGTTTTTTGCCTTGCAAATCTGCAGGTAACATTTTATGGTACCAAGCCGTTGCTGCAAAATATGGTAAGCGCAAAGCTGCCTCTACAACAGTACCTCTTTCTATTCCTAATTCTGTTGGTGAAACCAGAATTACACCATTTAAATACATCCATTGGTTACTTTGCAATTCTAAGGCTAAGCCAGATACACGAGTTGTGCCATAACTTTCGCCAATTAAAAATTTAGGAGATGCCCATCTGTTGTTGCGGGTTACAAATGTATTGATCCACTCCGCCAAGTATTTGATATCTGCTCTAACCCCAAAAAACTTACTTGTCGGTACATCTTTGCTTGTAGCACGAGAATAGCCTGTATTTACTGGGTCTATGTAAACAATATCTGCTACATCTAAAATTGATGAACTGTTATCTTTATACCCATAAGGTTGAATTGGGTATCCTTCATCGTCTATGTTTAGAACAACTGGCCCTGTGTAGGCAATATGCATCCAAACTGAAGCAGAACCCGGCCCACCGTTAAATGAAATCACCAATGGTCTTTTGTCTTTATTTTGAACATCAGAACGTTCGTAATAAGTATAAAACAAACCAGCGATTGGTTTTCCGTCTTCATCCCAAACTGGCAAAGTACCTGTTGTAGCTTTGTAAGGGATAGCTTTTCCGTTTATGGTTACCGTTTTATTGGTTACAACCGAACTCTCTGGAACTATGGTTCTAGAAGCAATATTGGTATTGATTTTTGTTTCTTCTTTAGCAGGAGCAGTAGTTGTAGATGCACTTGCTGTAGCAGCTGGTCTTTGTCCTTGTTGACGTTGTTGAGCATAAGAAATGCTTACAAAACTTAAGGCAATAAGTGTTGTGGTAAAAATTCTCTTCATTTGTTTAGGTTGTTTGAGCCTATAAATATCAAAAAATGAACGCCATAATTTGCAACGAGCACGAAATTGTTACCTCAATAGGGGTCGCTGATCGCAGTCAAGAACTAGCTTACTTATAATTCTAAAACAATTACGCGATCAGGTTCATTATCGGTTAAATTAACTGAAATGTTTGCTGTACCATTATTAATTTTAGTCGTTACCGAACTATTATCTTTTAGCAAAAAAGCCTTCTTAATTTTCTTAACCGGAAAATTGGGAAGGTTAACCTGCGTTGTTTTACTGTTTAAGATATGAATATACATTCTGTTGCCTTTTTTAGTGATACTGCCCCATTCTTGCGGTTTCAAGTAACCAGCTTCAGTTCCGTAAATGCTTTCGCCATATGTTTTTAGCCAAGTTCCCATCCATTGTAAACGCTCTACAAATTCTGGCTGTACTTGTCCGTTTGGCATTGGCCCTATATTAAGTAGCAAGTTTGTACCCAAAGAAGATGCTTTTACTAGATAATCTATTAATTGCTTATGGGTTTTATAGGTAGTGTCCGTTAAATTAAAACCCCAAGAACCGTTAATGGTTTCGCAAACTTCTACTGGCAATTTATCTGATGCCTCTTGAAAGCTTAGTCCAGATTTATTTTCTCCTGGCAAATCCTTTTCAAACATTTGAAAATCTTCGCCTACAAATGGGGATAAGTGGTGATTATTACCAATTAAACATTGAGGTTGCAGTTTATGAATAAGTCCATAAATTTCTTCGTATTTCCAATCTATTCGAGAGGTCCTGTCTTTCTCGCCCTCTGGAGCAGTTTGATCCCAATGACCATCAAACCAAATTCCAGCAACTTCGCCATAATTAGTTAGCAGTTCTGTTAATTGGTTTTTCATGAATTGCAAGTAACTGGCATAATCACTTCTGCCTTTACGATCGCTGAATTGCCCTGTTTTACCAGTTTCTCTTGGGTAATCATCTCGTCTCCAATCTACCAATGAATAATATAAGAATAATTTTATGCCTTGTTTATGGCATTCATCAGCAAACATTTTAACAATATCTTTTTTGTATGGCGTATTCATGATATTAAAATCAGAATACTTAGTGTCCCACATGCTAAAACCATCATGATGGCGGGTAATTAAAGTGATATACTTCATACCTGCATTTTTAGCCATACTTACATACTGCGCTGCATCAAAAGCGGTAGGGTTAAAAAAATCTTTTAGTCTTGAATAATTATTAACCGTTATTTTACGCTGATTCATTACCCATTCTCCACTACCTGGAATACTAAATGGGCCCCAGTGAATAAATAGTCCAAATCGAGCATCATTAAACCATTTTCTAGACTCGAGATTAGACGCTGTTGGTGTATAAGACTGTGCGTTGACTAGAATAACAGAAATGAAGAGGAAGGTGGTGAAGAGTATTTTTTTCATTGTATGAATTTTAGGATGAAGTTTCTCAAATCACTATAAACTTAAAATTAACTTATTAAAATAACAAAAGCCTCCCGAATATCGGGAGGCTCTTTAATTAATATTTCAATTGGCTACCTATGAGACATGTCAGGGAATTTTAGATCGATGTTATAAATTCCATCCTGAAATGATTGAAAAACAAATCGCGGATTAGAAGACCATTGATCCAAACCTAAAGTAGGATTATCAAACTTTACGAATTGAGTTGGAATACGGTAGTAATAATTAAAACCATTACCAAGTGATACTAAAGGAAATGGAACTGTTCCGAAAGTAAATTCCATTCTATCATTAAACATAACAGTTTTAATAGCATAATCTTTCATGGTTTGTAGCGCACCAGTAGTTAATCCAGCTAAAGGGCGTGTTACAATTTCTCCAGCCAGTGGATTAAATGCTACACCATTTTTATCAAGCATTCTCAGTATAACTTTTAATTCTGTACTTGGTGTACGAACTATAGTTACTGTTGGCACTCCAATGTTTTGCGACTGGGCCTCATTGCCCACTCTTCTTAGCTGATTGTATGGCGTACCTGGTAATTCATAAGCAACAGAAGGAGTTACATTAAAGTTCCCGATTTTTGGATACACTTTTTTCCCTGCTGGATTAGAAATCTCTAAATCAAACGTATAATTACCTACGGGAATATTGCTACTCGTATAATTCGCCTGAACTTGCCCACTTGCATCATTAATATGGATTGGGTTAACTAATGAATCTTTCTGTTTTTTAGCAATTAAAGCTTCAGTAACGTCTGTAGTTGGATCATAAATCCCTGTCCAAACTTTTATTTTGTAAGTTTTAAAGAACATTTCATCAACTATTTTACCCGTAGCTTTATCGTAAAAGTGAACTACTTTTATTTTCATTGGTTGAGTAGAGCCATCAACATTTAATGCCGTACTATTTAAGGCACGACCTTGTGGTATGGTAACAGGGTCTTCTTCATATCTAATGCCGTCACTTAAAAACCCATCTGGGAGCTTTTTACAAGCTATAATTAAAACCATTAAACTTAATAGTCCTAATGCATAATATTTATATAATTTCATCTTATTAGGTTTAAATTAATTTCTTTTTTGCGAAAAATAAAGGATGTGCCCAGTTCTATCTGGCTTACCATTTTCTAACACGTGCAACATACCTGTGGTTGTTTCAATACCCGAAGTTTGTACCCTATTACGAACGCCATCAGCTGAGCTTATCTCTGACGCAACAATTGGCGGTGTAAGTGTTTTTTTCAAAAAGGTATAGTACATGATTTGAGGTTTATTAGCACTATTTGGGTTATAGCCTAAATTAACATCGTCTGTATATTCATAAGACACTACGCTTTTTACTGTTGCTTTAGCTGTTTGAAATAAAGTACCTTTATCATTTAAAGCACTAGCCTCTACTTTGCTAGGTATAATATAAACGTTAATTGAATCTGTAAAGTGAGACAAATCATATTTAATTAATGTGTCTATGGTGTATCTTTTTGCGGGATCCTTTCTTTGGGCTTCTAATGTTTTATTTAACAAATATGCCTTAATCGAATAATCCGTGGGCGCAAAAAAAGTAACTCCAGATTGATTTATTTTATCTTTTGTACCCGTTTTATCAACTATTAGGAGTAATGTATCAAACAATTGATCTTTATTGCTCTTCAAGTAATCGTAAGTAGTCATGTTTACTTTTGGATTGTGTAAGGTACCACCCACAAAATAATCATCGTGCTTACAGGAAGTTATAGCTAATGCCAATATAAAAAAGGCATATAATATTTTAATATTTTTCATTTCTTTAAATTTAATTGTTAAAAATGACCTTTCCACCATTCATTTTGGGTTAGTAAAGCATTTTGCTTGCCTAAAACTCGCATGTTTAATGGCCAATAATATCCTTTCTGAGCAATTCTTTGTGGAGAATAAGAATCTGGGTATAAACGTTGAAGTTGCTCCATTCTAATTAAATCAAAGGCATTATAACCTTCGCCAATCAATTCTCTTCTGCGTTCGTCTACCAGCTCATTAAATAAGTTTATACCAGAACCAGCGTAATCAATTAATCCAGCACGTTGCCTAACGAAATTTAAATCGGTTAAACATCCCGGTTCATTTCCATTTTTAAATCTGGCTTCTGCTCTCAATAAATAGATGTCTGCTAAACGTTCTAGCACCAAATTATTACTAACCACATAAGCTGTTTTATTATTGGGATCGTAATAATTTACATTGATATATTTAGTAAGCAACAGCGAACCATTGTTGGCTAATTGAACTACCTTATCCTTACGATCTTCCGAATCAACGAAAATATCATCAAAGGTATCGCCACCAAACCAAGTACTATTTACATTTCTATCTGTAATAAATGGAGCAGCTAAGAAAACATTAAAAAAGCTACCACTTGACTCATTTTTACTAATGGCATCATAAAGCATGTTCAACTCGAAAATACTTTCCTGACTATTTCCAGCCCAAATATCATTGTAGTCTGCAACATCCTCTAAATGGTATTTATTTGAGTTGATTACACTATCACAATAAAGTTGAGTTTTAGGGTAATCGTGTTTCCAAGCATATATGTTTGCCGTTAAGCCTAACACGCTACCCTTACTTGCATGTGTTTTAGGTTCTTCATAACCTAAAAGTGATGTTGCTTTGCTTAAATCGTTTAAACAAAATGCCAATGTTTTAGCTTCTTCGCTACGTGGCAAAGGCGGTATGTTTAGTGGGTCCTTAAAGGATTCTGTTGTTAAAATCACATCTCCCCAAACACGTTGAATGTAGAAATAAGTATAAGCTCTTATGTAACGGGCTTCTCCTTCTAGCTTATCTTTTTCTGCTTTACCACCACTAAATTTAGCATCAGGAATATTCTTTACATTTTCAATAATCAAATGGCATTGATTAATCACTTTGTAAAACCTACTCCAATCTTGAACGCTTCCTTCTAAATATGGAACGTAGTTGAAGTTAAATTTTCCATTACTGATAATACTTGTATAGTTCCAATAATCTCCACCTAAGGCAAAATTATTTGCTGCTAAATCTCCGAATATAAAAAAGCTTCTGTCTGCTTTTAATGCATCTCTTAATAAAGAATAGGCGCCTGAAACTGCTTTATTTACGTTAGCTCCATTTACCCAAAAAACCTGGTCATATGTAGCATTTTCTGGCTCTAAATTAATTGCCTTCTTACATCCAAAAGAAAATAAGAGCGTAAAAACTACAGCAATATGTATATATAAATTCCTTTTCATGATCTATAAATTAAAATGTGAACTCTAAACCAAATGTGTATTTTTTTGGTATTGGATATCCCCCACCAGTATACTCACCTTGTGGGGTAATTAGTTCTGCATCTGGCACTGTGGCAGATTGAAAACCATAAACATTATCCATTGTACCATAAATACGAGCACTTTTAATTTTCGCTTTAGTAAGCCATTTTGGATTTAGCGTATAACCGAAAGTGATGGTTTTGATTTTAAAGTAATCTCCTTTTTCATTCCATAAAGTACTAAAAGGCAAGAACTGATAATAACTTGGACCAAATGGACTCACAGCTGGAAAACCTGCAGAATAATTAGGGTCTTTTGCTCTACCAGGAGTCCAATAATTTACACCCGTTAAATCTGGCAAGCGTTGACCAGCAAAAGTTGTTAAGTTTCCAAAATTAAAAATGTTGGCAAATTGATTAGACTTGTAAGTATTGATGATATCTCTACCCAATGTAAAAGTTCCCAAAATACTAAGTGAAAAGTTTTTATAGGTAAACTCGTTATAGATACCACCAGTTACTTTTGGATTTGGATCTCCTGTACGACGTAAATCTCCGTCTGCAGCACCTTTATCTTCATCGCTCCAAACATCATAATCGCCATTTACATCTGCCCAAATTGGAGCACCGGGTTTTACCACATAATTTCCTTTAAAGTAAGTAATGTATTTACCAGTAAGTGGATTAACAGGTATTTGACCCGTATTGTTATATACTCCTTTATAGATCATTTGTGCCCAACCATACACCGGCCCTCCTACAGTGAAATATAATTGCTGATTATATCCACGACTATCAGCATAAAAGCTTTTATTGCCATTAGGCAAAGACGCTAAACGGTTCTTGTTAAAACTAAAGTTAACATTGGTTAACCATTGCAACTTGCTTGTTTGTGGTAAATTTCTAGTTTGTAGGGAGATATCAATACCTTCATTTAGTATTTTTAAAGGTACATTATAAGAAACTTGGCTATATCCTGTATACGAAGGGAATGGGAAAGAAAGTATTGGATTTTTTGTTTGTTTGCGATAAAAATCTACCGTTAAGTTAACCCTGTTTTTGAACATGTAAATATCTGCTCCAATATTAGCCTGATCAGATTTATTCCAAGTTAAGTTTGGTTGTGTTAATGGATTTGAAAACGATGGGAATGCCGTTATTACACCATCATAACTTTGAGTACCTACATCCCAGGTATTAAAAGGGGCATAAAAGTTATCAGGTAAAGTGCCAGATAAACCATAACTTCCTCTAATTTTAAATAAATCTAACCAGGTGATTTTTTTAAGAAATGCTTCTTCTGATGCGACCCACGCTAATGATGCAGCTGGGAAATAACCCCATTTTGTATCTTTTCCAAACCTTGATGAAGCATCTGCTCTGTAAGATGCATTTAAAATATATTTTGATTTATAATCATAAGAAAATTGAGCGGCAACAGATAATAAGTTTGCTTTCTCAAAATTTGAATAACCAGATAAATCTTGCTGAGGGATTCCTTGTACTACTTTGATATCATCAGTAGGCACATTATAACCTTGCACAAAAGTTTTACGGCGTTGGTCACTTTGAAAAGATTGAATACCCACTAAATTAAAACTGTGATCTTTGTTTATGATTTTAGAAAAAGTTAAAACATTTGCCAGGTAATAGCTAAAGTAACTTGACTTATCACTTGAAGCAAATGAAACTCCATTAGCGTCTAATTCTGCTGGCTGAAAGCGATCTCTATTATCAAAATTACCAGATAATGAACCTTGTAATGAATATTGTAACCCCTTAACAATATCTACATTAGTTTGACTGTAGATACTAAGCTGATCTGTTTGATTGACATCTTTTAATTTATCATACTGACCATAATAAAAATCGTAATCCTGAGGTGTTAATTTAACAAAAGACGATGGCATTGAAGTTGCACTAACTGGAACCACTTCATCTCTACCTCTTCCCAAACCTCTTTTTCTAGCCGACCTTGACGCTGCCAAAATTATATTCGTATTAACGGCTGGAGATAATTTAAAATCAAAGTTACTCCTGAAGGAATATCTTTGGAATCCTGTATTTCTAACTATACCATCTTCATCATAATAATTTAATGATAGTCGGTAATTTAATAAATCGTTACCAGCAGATACGTTAACATCATAGTTACTTATTCTGCCAGACTTATAAAATAGATCTTGCCAATCTGTTGCATTATTAAAAGAGGTATTTAAACTGTCAGATAAAATTTGAGGGATGTTAGCCATCTGATCATAAGTTCCATAGGCTCTCATCAAATCTAATTTCTGCTGACGTTCTTGAGCACCAGCATAAGTGGTTTGCAATTCTGGCCTTTCTGTTACTCCAGTATAATACGATAACCTAACAACTGGCTTACCTGTTGCTCCTCTTTTGGTCTTAATTACAATTACTCCATTTGCACCTCTTGAGCCCCAAATAGCGGTAGCTGCAGCATCTTTTTGCACTACAATACTTTCTATATCGTTTGTATTTATACCCGCTAAATAATTAGAGCCTGTTGCCGACGAACCTTCTAAATCTGTAACCGATAATGGAATACCATCAATGATAAATAATGGTGTACTTAAAGTTCTTGCCAAATCTAAATTATCAGCATTTAAATCTCCTGAGATTGTAGAGTTCCCTCTTACAGTAAATGTGTTTCTAACGCCTGGCTCTCCGGAAAAGTTTTGAATGTTGATACCAGATACACGACCTTGCAATAGACCCTCAAAACTAGGAGCCGGTAAATTTTGAATTTGTGCAGCATCAATTACCTGAATTGCTCCTGTTGCCTTACGTAAACTTTGCTTTTGATATCCTACCACTACAACTTCATCTAGCTTTGATAAGTTATCATTTAAAATTACGTTCAGAACGGTGTTGTTACCGACAGTAACTTCTTTCTTTTCATATCCAATCATAGAAAATACAAGTACATCTGTAGGTTCTACGGAAATACTGAAGCTACCATCAGAAGCAGTAACTGTGCCTTGTGCCGTTTTGCCTTTTACCGATATGCTAACGCCGGGCAATGGCCCTTGTTTGTCCTTAACAGTACCACGTACTATTACGGGAGTTTTGGTGTTTTTGCTTGTTTGCTGTACTTTTGGAAAAGTATTTGCCAAGCCATTTATGCCTTGCGACAATAAAATCAACAAACATAACACACCTTTAAAAAGTGTAAAATTACATTTCATAAACAGTTTTTTTAATTAACGTTTGGTTAGTTGTGCCATCGTATTTCTACTACGGCAACCTAATCTATTAACAATAGCAGTAGTTAAAAAACACAAACGTTTGCGGAGATTAAAAGATAGGCATGGTTATTTAATTGCCTCTAAGCTTAGAAAGCCATATAACAGCGATATTTATCTTGAATTCAAATTATTAGCGTTAGCATAACGTAAACTTATGTAACAAACTCAACGCAAACGTTTGTTAGCCTAATGACATTGATTTAATGAGGGAATAAGAGCATTTGGAGGAAGGTCTTCTAAGTATATAAAGCCAATGCTTTACATAGCCAAATAAATAGCAGAAATTTATTTCAAAACCGGACTCAACACCTTCTCCTTGCCATCAATTTTTTGAGTATAAGTTAAGCCTAAAATTTTAAACAACCAATATCTATTAGCTCAAAATTGCTTGATTAATAAATCATCGTCGAATTAGATTTACCTATTGTAAATTATTATTTTTGCGTAAACTTTACGCATATTAAAAATGGAACTAGAACAAAATATAAAGATAGCTGTTGATGCTATAGTTTTTGGTTATAGCGAGAATAGTTTAAATGTGTTATTAATAAAGCAAAAATACGGCGTATTAAAAAACCAGTGGGCTTTAGTTGGTGGCTTTATTAAAGATAATGAAACGATAATAAATGCAGTAAATAGAGAGCTTAAAGAAGAAACAGGGATTAAAGTAAACTATCTTGAACAACTTTATACTTTTGGGGATGATTTAGATAGAGACCCAAGGTTTAGGGTAATTTCAGTAGCTTACTTTGCTTTAGTAAACTCTACAAAACTTATTTTAAAAGCTGATAGCGATGCAGAAGATGCTAAGTGGTTCTCCTTCGCAGAACTTCCCAAACTAGCTTTTGACCATGACATTATTCTAAAAACTGCCCACCAAAGGCTTCAAAATAAATTAACCTATCAACCAATTGGATTTGACTTGCTACCCAAGGAGTTTCTCTTTTCTGAATTAGAAAACCTTTATTGCACTATACTTGACAAAGAAATAGATAGGAGAAACTTTAGAAAAAAGATTTTAAGTTTTGGGATTGTAGAAGAAACTGAAAAATTTGGGAATAAAAAAAATGGAAGACCAGCTAAATTATTTAAATTTAACAAACTGAAATACAATAAATTAACAAAAGAAGGTTTCCTATTTGATATTAATTTTGCGTAATTTTTACGCAAAAATTTGGAGATTAAAATTATCCTTATAACTTTGTGTAAATATTACGCAAATAAAAGATTATGATACTTAATCTAGACCCAAATTTCAAACCTTTAAAAGGTGAAGAAATACGCTTTAAAAGCTTTACCTTTTCTGGGGGTGAACCACATATTAAAATATCGACAGACTTCAGTTTAGATGAAAAAGTCTCTATTACTCATCGATTAAATTCATTTAATGATTTAGGATTGCTTTGCCTAGCTGTAGATGCCTTGCAAAGAATGGGAGCCATAATTTCTGATTTATACATCCCATATTTCCCTTCCTCACGCCAAGATAGGGTTATGATTGCAGGAGAACCGTTATCAGTAAAAGTTTATGCTGATATCATCAATCATTTAAACTTTAAAAAAGTTATCATTTTTGATGCGCACTCTGAAGTTACACCAGCACTCTTAAACAACGGCGAGGTAATTACAAACCATCAATTTATAAAACATGTTGTCGATAAAATTAATGGTGACATTTTATTGATTTCACCAGATGGTGGAGCTTTAAAAAAAATATATAAAGTTTCGGAATATTTAGGAGGTGTTGGAGTAGTTGAGTGTAGCAAAAGCAGAGATGTTAAAACAGGAAAATTATCTGGATTTAAAGTGTATGCTGATGATTTACAGGGAAAGGATTGTTTAATTGTTGATGACATTTGTGATGGTGGCGGAACATTTATTGGCTTGGCTGAAGAACTTAAAAATAAAAATGCTGGAAAATTGTACTTAGCTGTAAGCCACGGCATTTTTAGTAAGGGCTTTTCAGAACTTGGCAATTGCTTCGAACAAATTTTTACGACTAATTCTGTTAAAGATATTATCAATGAAAAATTAACCACATTCAAATTGTAGAAACCATGAACTATAATCTTGAAAAATTTATACAGGAAAATAAAGCTCAGAAATTTCTTTTTTTCTGGGGAGATGGAAATCCAACAACTAGTAGGATTACCAAAACTTGTTTAAGTCAATGGTACCTGAGTCCTTTTACAGTTGACGAAATTACCTATCAAACCGCAGAACATTGGATGATGGCTAAAAAAGCAAGTTTATTTAACGATGAAGATACTTTAGCAAAAATCTTAAAAGCAAAATCCCCTGCAGAAGCTAAAAAATTAGGCAGAGAAGTAAAAAACTATAGTGATGAGCTTTGGTTGAGAAATCGTTATCAGATTGTAAAACAAGGCAATTATTATAAGTTTATTCAGCATCCTAAATTAAAAGAATTTTTACAACAAACACAAAAAAGAGTATTGGTTGAAGCAAGCCCCAATGATACAATTTGGGGAATTGGCTTGACCCATGACCATCCAAATGCCACAATTCCTGAAAAATGGAATGGACTTAACCTTTTGGGCTTTGCATTAATGGAAGTAAGAGATGAATTAATCAAAACGAAATGATTATAGAAGTAATTAAAACAGATATTACTGAATTTGAATTAGACGCTATAGTTAATGCGGCTAATACTTCTTTGCTCGGTGGTGGAGGTGTTGATGGCGCAATCCATAGAAAAGGAGGCAAGAAAATATTAGAAGAATGCATTACCATTCGTAATAGACAAGGTGGCTGTAAAGTTGGTGAAGCCGTCATTACAACTGCGGGGAATCTTCCTTGTAAATTTGTAATTCATACCGTTGGGCCAGTTTGGAATGGCGAAAATCCTAAAACTAATACCCTCTTGGCAAATTGTTATCAAAATAGTTTAGAAATAGCTTTTAACTATAATATTGAAACGATTGCATTCCCAAATATCAGTACTGGAATTTATCACTTCCCTAAATTAAAGGCTGCTGAAATAGCATTGAAAACGATTAAAAATTTTAAAAATATAGAATCATTTAAAAGAATCATACTTGTGTGTTTTGATGAAGAAAATCTAACAATATATAACAATCTTATAAAACAAAATATATGAACCCACTATTATTAACAGACGGTTATAAAGTTGACCATCGCAGACAATATCCAGAAGGAACAACTTTAGTATATTCTAACTGGACACCCAGAAAAAGCAGAATAGAAAATATTGAGGAGGTAGTATTTTTTGGCTTACAGTATTTCATAAAAAAATATATTCTAGAAGATTTTGATAACTACTTTTTTAAACAACCTAAAGAAAAAGTAATTAAAGAATATAATAGACGAATAAATAATTACTTAGGAGAAAACCAAGTTGGTACAGCGCACATAGAAGCACTACATGACCTAGGCTATATACCAATGGTTTTTAAAGCGCTACCAGAAGGGATTTCAGTTCCAATGAGGGTGCCTATGTTTACAATGTATAATACCAAAGCAGAGTTCTTTTGGCTTACCAACTATTTTGAAACATTGCTATCTGCCGTAATTTGGATGCCATGTACTTCTGCAACTATTGCTAAACAATATAGAAAAGTACTTGATAAATTTGCTATTGAAACTTCTTCAATACCTGAATTTGTAGATTGGCAAGGACATGATTTCTCGATGAGGGGTATGTCAGGAATTGAATCAGGAGTTTGCTCATCTAGCGGTCACTTACTTAGTTTTACTGGTACAGACACTATTCCAGCTATTGATTTTTTAGAAAAATACTATAATGCTAATTCAGATAACGAATTAATTGGTGGATCTGTGGCAGCTACCGAGCATTCGGTTATGTGTATGGGTACTACTGAAGGTGAATTAGAGACTTTTAGAAGACTAATTTGTGAAGTGTATCCAAAAGGAATATTATCCATTGTTTCAGACACTTGGGATTTATGGAAAGTATTGACAGATTATTTACCTAAACTAAAACAAGAAATAATAAATAGAGAGGGGAAAGTTGTAATTAGACCTGATAGCGGAGACCCTATAGATATTATTTGTGGTAATCCAAAAGGTAAAACAACAGAAGAAAAAAAGGGAGTAATTGAATTGTTATGGGACTGTTTTGGAGGTACAACAAATGCCAAAGGATTTAAAGAATTAATTCCTCAAATTGGTGCTATTTATGGAGATAGTATAACCATTGAAAGAGCAACCCAAATCTGCGAAAGATTAAAAGAAAAAGGAATTGCTTCAACAAATGTTGTATTAGGTATAGGGTCTTTTACTTATCAATATAATACTAGAGATACTTTTGGCTTTGCGATGAAAGCTACTTATGGAGAGGTTAATGGAGATGGCAGAGAGATTTTTAAAGACCCAATTACTGATGATGGAACAAAAAAATCTGCAAAAGGATTAATGAAAATTGAGATAGAAAATGGAAAATATAAACTTGTTGACCAAGTGAATTGGGATGATGAACAAAATGGAGAATTAGATGAGGTTTTTAGAGATGGAAAACTTTTAATTGACCAAACATTAGCAGAAATAAGAAAAAGAATTAAATAACTCTACTTCAAAATCGGCGCAAGAACCTTTTCCTTCCCGTCGATTTTTTGAGTGTAAGTTAAGCCTAAAATTTTAGCAATCAATGGGTAGATGTTTACATTTTCAAAAGCTGGAATTTTTAATCCTGATTTAAAGTTTGGTCCCCAAGCATAAAAGATTGCATGCATATCTGGGGTGGCTGGGTCGAAACCATGTTGCCCAATATCTGGCTTGATGCCATTTATATTGAAAACCTTAGGCAACTGTGGCACTAATAAAATATCTCCAACCCTGTTGTATTTGTCTTCTTTTTTATTGTAATGCCAAGCTTTTGGAATGTTTTTGCTTAAATAAACATCATAATCTTTAGCCTCTGCTTTTAAAGCTTTATATGTTGGCTTAATGTATTGCTTTTCATTTGCATAAATGTGCAAAAGTGAGTTGCCTGGTGGAACTTTAAAATGATTTAAGTCAATCGCCTTCGGCAGAGGAATCGTATTTTCTCTATCAATAGTTGCCATTCCGTGGTCTGAAAGGACGATGAAATTAACTTCCAATCCTGTTGTTTTTGCAACATCAACTATTTTGCCAATGGCATCATCTACCACCTGAACAGCAGCCCTGGTTTCCTCAGAATCAGGTTTATGGCTATGTGCGGCCTTATCTACCTGTGGAAAATATAGAGCTATAAAGTGTGGACGTTTTTCATCAGGCAGCTTTAACCAGTCTTGAACTACATTGATTCTCCTATCCATTGGGATAATTTCACTGTAGTTAAACAGATAAGTTGGCTTTATGCCATCCATAGAAATTTCTGAACCTGGCCAATAAAAAACAGCGCTTAGCATTTTCTGCTGTTCGGCAATTACCCAAAGTGGCTTACCGCCATACCATGAACTATCTGTAGCCATCTTTTTATCGGCTCTCCTAAAAACTACATCCGTTTTTTTGTCGTAAAAAATATTATCGACCACACCATGATGGGATGGATACAAACCTGTGGCAATGGTATAATGATTTGGAAAAGTTAACGAAGGATAAGATGGTTTTAAATAATCTGACTGCACACCATCTTCTCTTAATTTAATCAGGTTTTTAGCTTGATATTTATCAGCCAAATCCCACCTAAAAGCATCAAGTGAAATTAAAATTACATACGGTTTTTTCTGTTGCTCAATACTGTTATATCTATTTGCAACCACTTTCTGAGTGGTATCTTGAGCTTTCGCACTTAAAAAGAAAAATGAAAAAATTACCGCAAGTAATGATAATCTCATTGGCATAAAATTAATTTAAGGCTTGCTTGCTGTAAATATGATATTCACCAGGTGCAAGTGTTGCCCCAAATGTAGCACTTCCTAAACTAATATTTGCACCTCCAACCGCATCAATCCATGTTCCAGAAGCTCCAAAATCTATACTTGCAGTTTGACTGGTTACATCAAAATTACCAACAACAACAACAGTATTTGAGCCGTTAGTTAGCTTGATGTATTTAATACCGCCAGTTGTACTATAGGTATATGTTGGGCTAGAAAAAATAGTGTTGTTCTTTTTAAGTTTGATGAATTTTGCATAGGCATCGTATAAAGCTTTGCGACGGCTATCTGTAAAATAATCCCATTTAATAGGTTTATCTCCAGTTCTCCCATTAAAATCTATACTGATATCATAACCTAATTCTCCAAATTGCCAAATCATTTTAGGCCCTGGAATGGCGAACAAAAATGCTGCAGCCATTTCTTCACGTTTTAAAGCTGTGGTTAAATCTTTAACAGAATATCCGCCAGATGCATTACCATAATTAATGTTTTTATAATTCAAACGCTCTTCATCATGGCTCTCTATGTAGTTAACCAAATTTTCAGATTTTGCAAAATTGTGCTTGTTAAAAAATCCCCAAGAAAAATCAGATGTTGGTAGCCAACCCATTGTGGCTTCGTTCATGTTATAGTTTAAGTTATTCCATAGCATCATTCCATCATCTGCCAAAACTTTTTCTTCAGTTGCATCGGCAAAATGCTCTAAAATCACATAAAAATTATTTGGATCGATGCTTTTAATGTAGTTATTATACTCTTTCCAAATGGCAACCCTACTGGCATCATAAGCCGCAAATGGTGCATCACCTGTGGTATAATTTTGTGTAAATCCTTTCGATAAATCAAACCTGAAACCATCAATTTTATATTGCTGCATCCAGAATTTCATCACATTCTTCGAAAAATATTTAGTTGCCGGGCTTTCGTGGTTAAAATCATAACCAACATTGTAAGGGTGTTTGGCATCAATATTAAACCAAGGCGAATTTGAAGTTGGCTTACTGCCATCAAAATATAATTGCACCATAGGTGATTGTCCAAAAGAGTGGTTCAAAACCATATCCATAATTACGGCAATCCCCTTTCCATGACATTCGTCGATAAAACCTTGCAATGCTGTTTTTGTGCCATAATACTTATCAGGAGCGAAATAATAAGAAATGTTATAACCCCAACTTAAATTACCTTCAAACTCTGTAACCGGCATTAGTTCTATAGCGTTAATGCCCAGGTCTTTTAAATAATCTAATTTTTGCAAGGTAGATGCGTAGCTATGTTCAGTAGTGAAATCACGAATCAGCAACTCATAAACTACTAAATTATCTTTTGCTGGTCTAGTAAAGGTATTGTTTTTCCAGGTATAAACAGGTTGATTAGCTTGCATTGTGCTCACATTTCCAGTTGTTTTGCCTGTTGGATAAGCTTTTAAACTTGGGTAAGTTATTGCAGAAATATAACTATCATTATTTGGGTCTAATACCTTTTCGCAATACGGGTCTGCAACTTTTAAAGTTCCATCAACCAAAAACTGGTAAGCATATTCAGCATTAGGACTTAAATTATCGATTTGAACCCACCAAGTATTATTTTCGGGTGCTAACTTCATTTGATAATTTGCTGTAGCCTGCCAATCGTTAAAATCGCCTATTAAAGCTACCGAAGTTTTAGATGGTGCGTATAAAGTTACAATTGCCGAAGTGCCGCCATTAATAAACACTACCCCATCTTTAGCAGCAGTTGGCAAAGGATAAGAGGTAACTGGTGGTGTGGGTACAACTGGAGTAGGTTCAGGCGTCGGGAACGTTCCCGATTTTTTACAAGAAAAAAGAGCAGTTGCAATTAGTAAAGCATAAAATATTTTATTCATCTGATTTATATTTGGTTCCCAAAAATACTTAATATTAGGTATTTACATCTATAAAATTAACCGTAATTTTCATCTTCTTACTTTTTTTGCTCAAAAACACACGTAGCGATAACATTTGGCTATTTATGGCAAAATAAAAAAAATGAAAATTTAAAAAATGTATAAGCTACTATTGGTTTTTTTAATTACATTTTTTGTAAATACATCCATATTTGCACAGGATACCCCATCTCAAAACGTAGCACAAAACACTTCTTATTCAGCTCAGGATGTAGCTCGTTTTTACGAGTACATTAAATATTTTAATGATGCTTTAAAATTAAATATTAGAAAGACAGCAAAAGGCTATTTGTTTTTAGCAGAAGATCAATTAATGCTGATGAACGCATCCAATGAAGCTAGATTTTGTGCAGAAATGGCTTTGGGTTATGCAAGAGTTGGCGATAAGAAAAAAGCAGCTGCATTTCAGCAGAAAGCCACGGCAGTTTCAAGGGGGAAAACGGCTTCGGTTTCAGTTAAAAATTTAAACCAGCTTGCTCAAAGTTATGCATTAACAAATGATACCACAGGGTTGAAAAAGCTTTTTGAAAAGGCAATTTCTACTGCATCAAAAACTGAGAAAAAAACAGTTAAAATAGCTTATGTAAATGGTTTATTTGGTGTTGATGAGAATGTAAAGGCATCAACTTTGTTGAATGAATTATATACAGACACGCCTTTACCAGCAGCTGAAAGAGCAGAAATTTTAGGTTTACTGATTATCAACTCATTAAAACTAAACAAAACACAACATGTTGATAAATATTATCAAGAGTTAGAACAGTTAAAACCAACTAAAACTGCCAACTATCTTTTGGCAAAAGGAATGTATTTTGAGTTTAAAAATCAATATGCAAATGCAAGCAAAGCTTATCAACTTTTAGTAACCAATTTTAAAGCGGGTAAACGAGAAAATGTTTACCTAGAAAGCGTTTTGCAGTTGGCACAATTAACTAGCAAACAGCTTAAAAAAGACAGTGCAAATTACTACTTTGCCCTTGTTGAGCCAGTTTTGATTAAACCTTTTCAATCTACAGCAATTGGTATAAGATACCTGAAATTTATTAAGGTTCATCAAATTCGTTTCAAATCATCCAATTCAACTGCAATTGACAAAGCGATAATTATCAAGGATTCTCTTTATAAAAATGAATTAATTGCAGTTACTAAAGAACTACAGTACAAGCACAAAATTGAGGAAGACAAACAAAAAGCGGAATTATTAAAAAAACAGCGAGATATTGCCAAGCAACGCTCTTTCCTTATCATCGGTGGTTTATGTTTACTCTTAATTATTGGTAGTGCCACTATTTATATTTTATATCAACGCAGAAAGCAAGCTAACTTATTGCATTTAGCTGAGGTAGAACGTCTAAAACAGGTTCATAGAACAGATATTGTTAAAAAATTATCAGCGACACAAGAGGCCGAGCGTTGGCGTATTGCCGACCAATTACATGATGAAGTTGGCTCTATGATTTCTGTAGTGCGGTTGAACCTTTCTGAACATCCATTTAAAAACGAGCCAATAACTCCTCAAAAACTAGAAACCGCAAATAGAATTTTAGCCGATGTTGCAAACACAGTTAGAGAAATGAGCCATGAATTAATGCCTGTGGCTATTAGGCAATATGGATTAATTAATGCCATTGAGCAACTTATTAACGATATAAATACTTCTGGAAAGCTTTATATTGAACATTTAATTTATGGCTTTGATGACCTTTCTAAATATCCAGAAGATTTTCAGGTGAGTTTTTACAGAATTGTACAAGAGCTTTTCCAGAATATCGTTAAGCATGCAAAAGCTACAAATGCCATTTTTCAGTTAGTAGAACATCCTGATTCTATTAATCTTTATATTGAGGATAATGGAAGGGGAATTGAAAAAGAAAAGGCAGACAAAACAGGAAAAGGGATTGGTTTATTAGCTAATAGAATTGATTATTACGAAGGTAGAATAAGCATTGAAGGTCAGCCCGGAAAAGGAACTTTAATTGTAATTGATATACCAACCGAGCATATGTTGAAAGACCAAAGCTAAAAGAATAAAGGTGAAAGCAGAGGGACGAAAGACCAAAGACGATTAACGAAAAACGAGCAACGAAAGAGAAATGGCAGATTTAAAAATATTTATTGCAGATGACCATCAAATATTAATAGATGGAATTATCTCCTTTTTTAACGAATTAGATAGTTTTGAAGTTATCGGTTATGCCAATGATGGAATTAACTTATTGAGAGATATTGCTGTTAAAACTCCAGACATCATTCTATTGGATTTAAATATGCCAAAATTGGATGGAATATCTACCTTGAAGAAACTAAAGGAAAGTTATCCAAATATAAAAGTGATCATTTTATCAAATTACCATCAATCTCAATTAATTAAGGAAACAAAATCTTTAGGAGCAAGTGGATATGTTTTAAAAAATGGCTCTAAAAGTGATTTATTAACTGCCATAGAAACCGCACAAAGTGGAAAATTGTATTTCCCTGAAGCTGAAGAAGTCAATTTAAATACACAACTTGTTTTTACTGATGAGTTCATGAAAAAACATCAGCTCACTAAAAGAGAAGTAGAGATTATCAGGTTAGTATGTGAAGAATTAAGTAGCAAGGAAATTGGTGATAAGTTATTTATTGCCGAGTTTACTGTAACTACTCACAGGCGCAACATCTTAAGTAAACTAGGTTTAAAAAACACGCCAGGGCTTATCAATTTTGCAAAACAGAATGGAATAGCTTAAAAAAACATAAATTCTATACATCTTATTATTAGCAAATTACGTAAGTACAATTATAGTTTATGAAATTAAAATGACAATTGTGCGTTATACGACATTAATTAAACTACATTAGCTAAATTATAAGAACTGCCCATATACTACTCTACACATAATATGACACAAAAAGTCAAGTTTACAAACATCAACAAATCTACATTTTATGCTACCCTAAGAAAGCGAGTTGATGCGCATTTTGACGATCAAAATTTAAGTGTTCATGCTAATGGAGCCATGTGGTTTAAAGCAGTATTCTTTTTAGGAACTTTTATAGCTTTATATCTTTTAATTTTACTGGGTGATATCAGTCCGCTTTTGAAATTAGGGATGGCGATTGTATTGGGTATGTTTGGCGCATTTGTTGGTTTTAATATTTGTCATGACGCTATTCATAAAGCATTTTCAGCTAAACCTATCATCAATAAATCTTTTAGTTTTCTATTTAGTTTAATTGGAGCTAGTGCCTATGTTTGGAGCATTTGCCATAACATAGTTCACCATACCTATACCAATATATCTGGCCATGACGAAGATATAGATGTGGCGCCTGGCTTAATTCGCTTTTGCGAAAATGAACCAGTAAATAAGATTCAACGTTACCAGCATATTTACGCTTTTGGTTTATACAGTTTAGCCATGCTTTCATGGGTTTTTAGAAAGGATTATAAAAAATTCTTTCAAACTAAAATAGGTTGTCAAGTTGCCAATCACCCTAGAATAGAATATTTCAATTTATTCTTCTTTAAATTTTTATACTATTTCTTGTTCATCATTTTACCATTAATTGTCATGGACGTAACATGGTGGCAATTTATAATTGGCTTTTTAGCGATGCAATTTGCACAAGGTTTGGTATTGGGCTTGGTGTTTCAGCTAGCGCATGTTGTTGAAGGAACGAGTTTTCCTCACCCAAATGTTGATGGTAATATAGAAGAGGCTTGGGCAGCACACCAAATGATGACCACAGCAAATTTCGCTGTAAACAGTAAAATTGCAGGTTTTTTATGCGGTGGTTTAAACAGGCAGGTAGAACATCATTTATTTCCAAAAATTTGCCATATTCATTATCCTGCAATTGGCAAAATAGTTAAAGACACCGCTTTAGAATTTAATTTACCTTATATAGAAAGTCCTACTTTTTTAAGTGCTTTAGGTTCGCATTATCGCATGCTGCGTAAATTGGGTAAAGAAGCATACATTGCTAAAAAAGTAGCAGTTAAGGAACCTATTCCTTGTTTGCTAACTGCGAAAATTAATATTCCACAGGCTTTATAAAAAAAGCCCTACATAAATAATGCAAGGCTTTTAATAATAATTGTCAATATTAACGTAGTCGAAGAATTTATGCTGAATATTTCTTAAACAAACTTGTTGCCGTATGGCCACCAAATCCGAAAGTATTATTTAGGCAATAGTTTACTGTTTGACAAACTGGTTTCCCTAAAATAATATTCAATCCCTCTGGAATAGCAGAATCTAATTCAGTTGTATTTATAGTCCCTGGAATTACATCGTTTTTAACAGATAAAACAGATATAATACTCTCTATTGCTCCAGCTGCACCTAACAAGTGACCTGTCATGGATTTTGTTCCACTTATCGCCACTGGCAAATCTCCAAATACTTTTTTAATCGCCTTTAACTCACTGATATCACCAATACCAGTAGATGTTGCGTGTGCATTAATGTATTCAATATCTTTTGCTTCTATTCCGGCTTCTTCTAACGCTCTCTTCATTCCTAGAACAGCACCTAATCCTTCTGGATGAGTTCCTGTTAAATGATAAGCATCTGCAGCCATTCCTGTTCCAACTAGTTCAGCATATATGGTTGCTCCTCTTTCTAAAGCGTATTCTAAATCCTCTAAAACTAAAGCACCTGCACCCTCTCCCATTACAAATCCATCACGAGCAACATCAAATGGTCTTGATGCTTGTTCAGCATTTTCATTATTTTTAGAAAGTGCTTGGGCAGAGCTAAATCCACCAACCGAACCTTCAGTAACAGCAGCTTCAGAACCTCCAGCAATCATAACCTTTGCCTTTCCCAATCTAATGGTATCAAAAGCACTTATAATAGCTGTGTTTGACGATGCACAAGCAGAAACCGTACAATAGTTTGGCCCATGTAGTTGATGTTTGATTGAGATTGCACCTGCAGCAATGTCAACAATTAACTTAGGGATAAAAAACGGACTAAATCTCGGTGTACCATCTCCGCCATTATACTCTTTTAATTGTTGTTCGAAAGTAGAAATCCCACCGTTTCCACTAGCCCAAATTACACCTACATCGTATCTACCTACTTCATCCATTTGCTCAAAATCTAATCCTGAATCTTTAATGGCTTGGTCGGCGGCTGCAATTGCATATTGCGTAAACAAATCATATTTTTTTGTTTCCTTTTTATCGATGTATTCTTCGATATTGAAATCCTTTACTTCACAAGCAAAACGGGTTTTGAATTTACTAGCATCAAACTTTGTGATTGGACCAGCAGCACTTTTGCCAGCCAATATGTTTTCCCAAAGTTCATTTACAGAATTACCTAATGGTGTAATAGCACCCATTCCAGTAACAACTACTCTTTTCATCATATTTATTGTTTAAGACTTCTCCCTTATCAAATAATCTACCAATTTTTCTATTCGCGGTGCGATGATTAAAATGGCAGGAACGGCCACAAGATAAGCAATTGGCCACGATTTTAACCATATTGTTAAAAACTGGCTGATAAAACCAACGTTTACGGCAACAACGGTAAAGGTTACCAATCCAGTTGTTATGGCACTCATCAATAATGCAAAGGTTAATTTCTTTTTCATTTTATGGCTGAATAGATTCAATCCAAGCTGCTCTATTGGCATTCATTACATTTAATGCATCAACTGGTGATGAACGAAATAAATCATAGATTTTAGCTGTATCTCCAACGCGGATTTCAAATTCATCATTTTTTAAACCCTCCAATAATTCTTCTGCAACTTGTAAAGGTTCTATGCCATTATGCCCACCAATTGCTGCAGAAAATTCGGTATTAACCAGTGGTGGAAATAATTCGAAAACCTTAACGGAAGTATTTTCCAAGCTTAACCTTAATGAAGTGGTGTAAGAATGTACAGCCGCTTTACTTGCCGCATACGTTGGTAAAGTAATACCTGGAACGTAAGCCACAATTGAAGAAACATTAACAATTGCTGCTTCTTTCTGGTGCTTTAATAATGGCAAAAGTTGTTGGTTTAGTCTTATGATTGATAAATAGTTTGTCAACATTTCATCTTCTGCATTCGAATAGGCATTTTGACTTTCATCTGCTAAATTATAAAGCAAAGCTCTACCTGCATTATTAATAACAACGTTCAATTCTGGATATAATCTAGCAATTGTAGCAACCAATTCCTTTACATCTTCAGCTTTGCTTACATCAGCCTTGATAGCAGTTACGTTATTTAACTTGGCTTTAGCCTCATCTAATCTGTTTTGATCTCTACCAATAATAATAACGTTGTTTCCTTGTTCACTTAATAATTTTGCAGTTTCGAAACCAATACCAGCACTTCCGCCAGTAATTAGTATAGTGTTTTTTGTAGTTTTCATTATATAATCATTTAATTATATACCAATCGGTATATTTTAAGTTAAAAAATTTTTATGTTAAATCATTAATCAATTTTTTTAAGGATTGCATTACGGTGGCGATATATGCTGAACTTCCCAATAATTTTGAAATCATAATGGAACCCTCAATCATTGATATCATGGTTAAGGCAATTTGTTCTGCATTTATATTTGCATTGAATTCTCCATTTGCTTTACCTTGTTCTAAAATTTGGGTAAGTCTGGCCTTCCAAGAAAGCACAGCTTTTGCAACTTGATTTCGCAATTGCGGATGTGTATCATCAGCATCTATGGCAGTATTTAAAATCGGGCAACCCCCATCATCACAAGAAGAATTAAATATTTCTTCATAGTTATTTACGTAAACCATCAATTTGTCTTTGGCTGTTTTTTGCTTTGAAAATTGAGCCGCCACACAAGCATTTAATTTTTGTAAGTTATAGTCAAATACTGCAATCGCAACTTCATCCTTATTTGAAAAATTGCCATAAATACTGCCTTTTGTTAAACCAGTAGCTTCTGTCATGTCATTTAACGAAGTACCAGCAAAACCTTTCTTATTAAAGATAGGGGCTGTTTTTTCGATGATAAAAGATCTAGTTCTTTCTGCCTTAGACATTGCTGTAATTATTTGACAGAACAAATATATACCGATTGGTATTATTCTGCAAGTTTATTTTCAGAAGATGATTTTGGGAAGACAAATTGATTTTTCTTCCCAAAAAGATTTGTCATTCAGCGCAGCGAAGAATCTCTTTGAATAATTTTCTCCGAGATTTTTCGCAAGCTAACGATGTAAAATCGGCACAAGTTAGAATGACAAACAATGGGCAAGAATGACAATATTATAAATTAATGATGGTCTCCTTCGGTGTTGGTTAATTTAGCATTGATAAAAAAAGCTCCCTTAGTTACAATTCTTGCTCCTTTTGGTATTTCAATTACAAAAGTTATGGCAGTGTAACCCAAGTTAGACACACCCCTTATTACTTCTACCTTCTCAAAATTTATATTTCCAACCGGCTCTTTTTCATCCTTATGCTCTTGCTCACCTTCTTCGTGATGTTCCTCCGCTTTTTTATCCGTCACTACAAAAAGGAAAGTTTTACCTTCTGATTCAACAATTGCATCATTTGGCACAGCCGATGTTGTTACATTATTTATACTTACAAAACCGGTAATATTCATCCCATCAATTAAACCACTTTTATTTCCTTTTACCGTACAATGAACAGGTATCGTTTTACTCTCATTTTCAAAAGCAGAGCCAATACTAAAGACCAATGCATCATATTCTACAGTTGGATTATTTGTTAGTGTAAAATGTATAGTTTGCCCAACTTTAAGCATCGGCAAATCTTTTTCAAACACATTCAAATCTAAATGTAGTTGCCCATTATCTACAATCTCTGCCACAGGCGATGAAACATCAACATAACTGCCAATTTTAGAAAACACATCGCTCACTGTTCCACTTATTGGACTAACGACAACCAATGCAGCTTTCAAATTTCCATTACTAATACCACTTGGATTAATCCCCATCAATTGCAATTGCTGATGCAGAGATGCTTTTCTGGTACGCAAGGTATTGAGTTCGGCTGTAGCAATTTGTAAATTCTTTAGAGCACCAGCATTACCTGCATTTAACTCTTTTTGGCGTTGTACTTCTTGGTCGGCATAAGTTATCTTATTACCAATATTTAAGTATTCTTCTTGCAACTGTATAAACTGCGGATTTGTGATTGTAGCCACAACTTGTCCCTTTTTAACAAAACTACCCACTTGTATATTAATTGTTTTAACCACCCCACCATACAAAGATGTTGCATTGGCTTTGTTGTTATTTGGCACCCTTAAGTTTCCGTTAGCTTTAATGGTAGCGGTTAATTGTTTTTGTTCTACCGAGCCATAAGTTATACCTACCGTTTTTATTTGCTCCTCACTCAAAGTTGCAATTGTTGGGGCTTCTTCTTCGTGAGCTTCTTCATTTTTAGATTCTGTTCCTGTTTTTTCTGCAGCTGTTTCTTCTGTTTTTTTATCTCCGCCACAGGCGAAAAAAGTACTTACCAAAAGTATGGCCAAGCAACTACTAGCCAATCTTTTTATGTTTTTGATATCGAATTTCATTTTAATATTTTATTGATTAATTAAATAATTAACGAGCACAACTGATTGATTAACCTGCTGTATAACTTCTAAATACTTTAACTCTAAATCTGTTGCTGTTTGTAAAGCATACAGGTATTCTACATAATTAATATCTCCAGTACGATACCCCAATTTTGCTACTTGAACTATTTCTTTAGCATTTGGCAATGCCTTTTGCACATAATAATTATGCTCTTGCAAGTGCTGCTGATATTGCTGCACCGCATCATTAAACTGGGCAGTTAATTGTTGTTGTTGATATTGTGCATTAGCTTGTGCAGCTTGCTTTTGATAATTTAAAGATTGCACCCTCGCTTTATTTGCTCCAAAACCAATCGGTATGGCTAAGCCCACATTTACCGAACTAAATCTTTTATTGCCATTAAAATATTGCTCTTGACCATTTACCGTTTGAAAACCAATTAATGATTGATTATTGTATCCTATTTTAAAATCTGGCAAAGCCGATGCTTTTTCTAACTTAATTTGTTGTTCTACAACTAAAGCTTCCTGATACCATAGTTTTATAGTTGGGTGATTGGAAATGGTAGCACTATCTAACAATGTACTCACTTTTAAAGGCTCATAAAGCTTCGGATTTTCAATACCGAAATCTTCCTTAACATTCATTAAACCTTTTAAATTTTGATAAGCATTAATGAGGTAACTTTCATTTTGCTGCAATAACAATTTTATTTCCCCTTGTTTGGTTTCAGCTGTGCTTAATTCCAATTTTTTGGTCTCCCCAGTTTTAAAACGTAAAGCCGCAGCTTTTACAAAATCAATATATAAGGTATCTAAATATTGCAGCTTAACCTTATTGTACGTTAAATACACTACCTGATAATAATAGTTTCGAACCCTATTTTTTAAATCGTTTGCGGTAACGAGCTGTTGTATTTGTTTACTCTGTGTTTGGGCATTTATTAAAGATTTTTTAGCGCCAAATAATGTAGGGAAAGGGATGGTCTGTTCTACTTGAAAAGCATTGTCGAACTTGACACTATTGTATTGTCCCAATTGTGCGTTTAAATCTAATTTGGGCAATTCACTTGCCGTTCCTTTTAAACTTTGTGCAGCTGATACTTCGAGCGATTTGGCTTTTAGTTCATTGTTATTTTTTAAAGCGATAGCAATAGCTTCATCTACACCAATTACTGTTTTATCGTTAATTACTTGAGCATTGGCAGATTGACCAAACCCAAATAGTAACATCATTATGATTAGGCTAACTGTTTTCATTTGCAATTTTTTAGAGGATGGTTTTGAATTAAAAATGATGTACAGTAATGGCAAAACAAATAGCGTTAAAAAAGTAGCCGTAAATAAGCCACCAATAACAACTGTTGCTAAAGGTTTTTGAACCTCGGCACCTGCGCTACTACTTAAAGCCATTGGTAAAAATCCAAAACTTGCTACTATTGCTGTCATTAAAACAGGTCTTAATCTTATTTTAGTTCCTTCTATTACTCGTTTCACCACATCTGTCCAACCCTCTTTTTCCAATTGATTAAATGTTCCTATCAAAACAATTCCGTTTAAAACGGCTACTCCAAATAGTGCAATAAAACCAATACCTGCCGAAATACTGAAAGGCATACCACGCAACAATAGAGCAAAAACCCCACCAATTGCGCTCATCGGAATGGCGGTAAAAATTAGCCCAGCTTGTTTAAAAGAGTGAAAAGTAAAATACAACAACACAAAAATTAGCAATAAAGATAAAGGAACGGCAATCATTAACCTTTTAGATGCTTGTTGCAAATTTTCGAACGTACCACCATAGGTAAAGTAATATCCGGCAGGTAGCTTTACGTCTTTAGCTAATTTAGTTTGGATATCTTCTACCACACTTTGTACATCTCTACCATTCACATTAAATGAAACATAAACTCTTCTTTTTCCATCTTCCCTACTAATTTGAGCTGGACCTAATTTGTAGCTTACATTAGCAATTTGTGATAAAGGAATTTGGTTGCCGCTATTGGTTGGCACAAAAAGATTATTCACATCATCTAAAGAAGTACGATAAGCACTATCAAGCCTAACTACCAAATCAAATTTCCTTTCGTTTTCGTAAACTTGTCCAGCTACTTCTCCGGCAAATGCCGCAGTGATAATGTGATTAATATCCTCCACATTTAGCCCATAAGCTGCCATTCTGCTTCTATCATAATCAATACTTATTTGAGGCAAGCCAGATATTCTTTCTATTTGTGGTTGTGTAATTCCTTCTATTTTACTAATTGCTTTACTTACCTTATTGGCATAGTTAGCCAATGTATCTAGGTTTTCGCCGAATATTTTTACCGCAACATCTTGCCTAATACCTGTCATTAACTCATTAAAGCGCATTTGTATAGGCTGACTTGGCTCTGCAATTATACCTGGTATATTTTCTAGCTTTTCCTTCATCAAATCTGCTAGTTCATAAAAATCAGTAGATGTTGTCCATTCGCTCTTGTCTTTTAAAACAACAATTAAATCCGACGCTTGCATAGGCATTGGATCTGTGGCTACATCTGCGGCACCTGTTTTGCCAACCACCATTTTAACTTCTGGAAATTGTTTGATGATACGTTCGGCCTGCATTACCGTTTCAACCGTTTGGCTAAGTGATGCACCTTGTGGCAACACAAATTCTATGGCGTAATCGCCCTCTTCTAATGTCGGGATAAACTCTCCTCCCATTTTACTAAAAACAATAACGGTAATCAATAAAATGCCAACCGTAACACCCGTAACTATATATTTTATTTTAATTACCTTCGCTAACAGTGGCTGATAGATGCCTTGAAAAAAGTTCATCATCTTGTCGGAAAAGTTCTTTTTTAGTACTGCTTTTTTTGATAAGAATAAAGCAGACATCATTGGAATATAAGTAAGCGACAATATTAAGGCCCCAAAAATAGAAAAGCCTACTGTTTGAGCCATTGGTCTAAACATTTTCCCTTCAATACCCACCAAAGCTAAAATTGGAATGTATACGATAAGGATAATGATTTCTCCGAAAGCTGCACTACTACGTATTTTAGAGGCTGATAGAAAAACTTCTTCATCCATCTCTTTTTGGGTAAGCGTATTCATAGATTTCCTTAGCCCGAGATGGTGCAACGTAGCTTCTACTATAATTACTGCTCCATCTACAATCAAACCAAAATCTATCGCCCCTAAACTCATTAAGTTAGCGCTTACCCCAAATAAATTCATTAAGCCCATTGCAAAAAGCAATGCCAATGGTATGGCAGAGGCAACTATTAATCCTGCCCTAAAATTCCCCAAAAACACAATCAGAACAAAAATCACAATTAAGGCACCTTCAATTAAGTTCTTTTGAACTGTACCAATTGCTCTATCAACCAAATTTGTTCTATCTAAAAAAGGTTCAATAATTATATCATCTGGCAAAGAACTTTGTACTGTTTCCATTCTTTCTTTTACCAAAGAAACTACTTCAGAACTATTTGCACCTTTTAGCATCAGCACCAAACCACCAACAACTTCTTTCTCCCCATTATAGGTCATTGCGCCGTAACGAGCAGGTGTACCAAACTGTACTTTAGCAACATCTCTTATTAAAATGGGCGTGCCATTTTTTGGATTTTTAACAACAATATTTTCGATATCATCAAACGATTTTACTACACCAATCCCTCTTATGAAATAAGCGTTTGGTTTTTTATCGATATAAGCCCCACCTGTATTTTCATTATTTTTTTCTAATGCTGAAAATATTTCTGGAATACTTACGTCCATAGATTTTAATCTATCTGGATTTACAGCCACTTCGTACTGTTTGGTCACGCCACCAAAACCTGTTACTTCTGCCACACCAGCAATACCATTTAATTGCCTGGCAACTATCCAGTCTTGCATGGTACGCAAATCCATAGCAGAGTATTTGTTTTTACTGCTATCCTTTGGGTGAATTACATATTGATAAATCTCTCCTAAACCCGTAGTAACAGGAGCTAATTCGGGCCGCCCCATACTTTCTGGAATTTCTTTTTCTGCTTGTTTTAGCTTTTCGCTAATTAATTGCCGAGCAAAATAAACATCTACTTCATCCTTAAACACAACCGTGATTACACTTAATCCGAAACGCGAAAACGATCTCATTTCTGCAATATCAGGTAAATTGGCTAGGACTTTTTCTATAGGATAAGTTACATATTGCTCTACCTCTTGGGCGGCAAGTGTGGGAGATTGTGTAATAATTTGAACCTGATTATCTGTAATATCTGGCAAGGCATCAATAGGCAATTTTGATGCGCTCCAAACACCCCAAATAATGAGTAGCAACGTCATTAAGCCTATTGCCAGCTTATTTTGTATGCTGAATTTTATAATGTTATCTAACACGCTGTTAAATGATTAAAAAATTGAAAATAAAAAATTGAAATGAACTATGCAGAAAAGCATAATTAAGAGGTAAAAAATTACTCAACAATAGAATATTGCGTTAATAAAACAACATTGCAACAGCTGATGGCCATGCCAAGAAATTAATTTTTTAACCGTTAACAGCTAACTTCGGCGGTTGCCAAATGTGATAGGCTTGTTGAAGTAAAGAAAACTGATGTTGAGCCAATTCCTTTTCTAATTCTACGGTAGGAATTTTTAATTCAAAAACTACAAGTTGCGGTTCAACAACACTTTGTCCACAACAAGAGCACAAACATATTGGAGAACAGCTTTCTGCTTCTTGAGATTTTTTCTGTTCTATTTTAGAAATATGAGAAAATGCAGCATCTTGATTTTCAATTTCATCATTACATGGCAAAGCCGAAAGCAATACCATAAAGATTAAATAAATGATGCCGATATTTTTCACGTGGTAAAAGTAATAAAATTAAAATTAAAATCTTATGCAGTGTCACAACTACTATCTTCTGTACGCTTATCTAGCTTAGGGATTTTAACGATGCTATAGTACAACCTACATCAAGCTATTCTCAGTATATGTTGATGCAGGTTTTAGGTAGGTATCACATAGGCATCAAGTAGGCATTAAGTATCTCTTTAACCTACTTGATACCTAGGTAACACCTATGTAATACCTACTTGATGCCTATTTAATAATTACTAGCGCATACTAAAGCTCTCAACTCTTGTTAAAGATTTTTTTAGGCTTACCATTACTACTTCAGCAATAGAGCTCAACTGCGTTGCTTAAATAGTATTTGTTAGTTAAATTCTACCATTCATCCCAAATTTCTTGCTATTCATCTACAATAACTTTAATAGCTTACCACTGTTTTGCAAATTTGAACTAATAAAAAATCATTAAATTATGCCTGTTAAATATCATGATAGAAAAAAGATTATCATTTAAGGAAGGTGGCTGGCTAAAAACCAATATTAAATATGCCGTAATTGGAATTTCTGTTGGGCTTTTAATGAGCGCATTTATTCAAATCTTTAACCCAAATGGTATCCAAACTAGAAACGTGTTATTCAACATCCTTTTTAGTCTGTTCATCACCCTTAGCATAGCCAATGTAATCGCTTTAGTTCAATGCTATTTTACACCCGCCAAAATTGGATTCTGGAATTTTGTTTGGATTTATTACCTCTGCAATTTAGTGGGGCTTTTTATTGGTGTGGAGCTCTCTTACCTTATTGTTTCTCTTGCTTTTGATTTTAAATATGATTTTATTGGGCACATTAATGATTATAAGTTTAATGTATTAATAACCATAATTGTTGGCACTTTAATTCTACTCTATCATTTTCAAAGAATAAATGCAGAGGCTATATTAAAGTCGAAAGAAATGGATTTAGTGAAGTTAAATCAGTTAAAAACAGCTGCTGAATTGCAAGCGTTACAGTCCAAAATCAATCCTCATTTTTTATATAACGCCTTAAATTCCATTGCCAGTTTAATCCATGAAGATGCAGATAAGGCTGAAGATATGACGATGAAACTGTCTAAGTTATTTAGGTATAGCATTAACACCTTGCAAGAAAACCATGTTTCTATAAATGAGGAAGTAGAAATTTTAAATACTTATTTAGACATTGAAAAAGTACGTTTTGGCAACCGTATTAACTTCAAAATTGAAGTTTTGCCAGAATTAAATGATAAATTAATCCCACGCTTTTTATTGCAACCCTTGGTAGAAAACGCTTTAAAACACGGACTAAAGGATGTGCGTAACAATGGAGAAATGAGGGTTACCGTAGCTCAAAATGCAAGTAGGATTGAGATTTTTATTTATGATAACGGCACTCCTTTTCCGGCAGAATTAATAGCAGGTTATGGTTTGCAGAGTACGTTTGATAAACTGCAGTTATTGTATAAAGACGACCACGATATTCAAATTAACAATACACCAGAAAAGCATATTAAAATTTCAATACCATTTATTTAATCACCATGTGGAAAACCATAATTATAGATGATGAACAACTAGCTCGCCAACGCATTAAACGTTTGTTAATGCAATACGATGAAATTGAAATAATTGGAGAAGCAGAAAATGGAGCTGAAGGATTGGAGATAATTGAAAGCCTAAAACCCGATTTAATCTTTTTGGATATTGAAATGCCAGTGTTAAATGGTTTTGAAATGCTGGCTAAATTGAAACATCAACCTAAAGTTGTTTTTACTACGGCATACGACCAATACGCCATTAAAGCTTTTGAAGAAGGTTCAATTGACTACCTACTCAAACCAATTGAGATTGAAAGGTTAGACAAAACCGTTAAAAAATTAAAACAAAGCAACTTAGCTCCTGCTCAAGTTCCAATTGAAGACTTGATTCGCCAGATACAAGGCAAAAAATCGATTAAAACCTTAACTGTTAAACTTGGAGACAAAATTTTATTAATCAAGTTGGATGACATTGTACATATCCAAGCAGAAGACAAATATGTTTTTTTACACACGGTGGATGGTAAAAAACACTTAACAGATTTTACTTTATCTACACTTGAAGAAAAATTACCTGAAGAATTTTTAAGGATTCATCGCAGCGAAATGATCAATACTGAATACATCAAAGAGATTAGAAAAGGCTTTAATGGCGCACTCATTTTTGTGCTCAACAATGTTAATGAAACCCGAGTAACTTCTAGTCGCTCAAATAGTGAGGCTTTGAGGTTGAGGTTTGGGATATGAGAAATTTGTCATTCAGAACGAAGCGAAGAATCTAACTAGCTGAACTCCTTGTGATGGATTCCTCGTTCCTCGGAATGACAAATCTTACTATTTCAAATAAGGTTCCATTATTGGCGCCCAAATCGCATAACCTTTGGCATTCATGTGCAAGTTATCAGAAAGGAAAATATCTTTCATAATTGTTCCATCGGGATTAAACATTGCATCATAAGTATTAATGTAGTTCGCTCGTTTTGTTTTAGCAATTAGCTCCATTATCTTTTTGTTAGCATCAACCATTAATGGCCAATATTTTTCCCTTGATGGGCTTGGCTTGATAGATATAAATGTTAAATGAACTTTTGGATATTTTTCTCTAATCAGACCAAACAATTGTTTAACCCTATCCACTACAACATCTGCGGTGGCTCCTCCCATAAAATCATTTTCACCACAGTAAATCATCACTTGTTTTGGGTTATATGGGTAAACGATATCCTTTACAAAATAAATTAAATTAGGCAAAGACGAACCTCCAAAACCTCTATTGATTATAGTATGATTTGGAAAATAAGTTTGTACATCCGTCCATTTGGTAAAGGTTGAACTACCAATAAATAGCACTGCTTTTTTAGGAGGGAAATCTACACTATCCTTCTTTTTAAAGTTTTGTATATCTTTTGCAAAAGGTACTTCCTGAGCTTTTGAACTTACAAAAGCAATCAAAAATAAAATGATTAAACTTAATTTCTTCATTTGAATTTAAAAATATTAGCACAATGAAGATAATAAAGTTTTATTAAAATCCTTATTTAGCAAAACTTCTAGCCTATAAAATTGGTCTTACCAAAAGAAGAAGCAAAGAATAATCCTCTTTTCAGCATAACTCTTAATTTTTGGCTACTACAGTTACTTGTTTTGCCACTGGTGTAGTATTCGGAATTAATAAAAACTCGCTTCCAGGCTCATCATCTCCAAAGCTACCTAAAAGTGGCCCAGATGGCAATTTTTCCACAAACTGATATAAATTCTTAGCCGTTAGCATACTATTGGCTCCACCTCTTCCCTGTAAAGCCATAATTAACCTTTGAGCAAAGGGCGAGTGTTTGCCTGCATAACCATCTGGCACTTCCTTTTTGCCACCAGAAGTGATGTAGATTCTTGTTTTTTTGCCCAATTTACCATCTATGTATGCCGCAGCATTCATGTCATCGTACATTGTATCCCCACTTCTAGCAACGTTCCTTGCCACTCGTTCATCAAATGTCCCCCCGAAACAAACATCCATTAATAGCAAAATTTGATTGGGTGGCAATTTGTTTATCATTCTAGATAATTTAGAATATTGGATATATGAATTCCTGAAAGGATCATCTTTAGCTGTTTTTGAATCACTAGTTACAATCAATCCATCATCCAAAAGGTTATCATCAAAATCTCCGTGACCGGCAACAAAAATCACCAATTGATCACTTTCCTTTAACAATTTCGATAACTCTAAAACTTTATTATAAATACTATCTAATGGTTTATCAATTAATCGCATCACCTTATAATCGTAATTATTTTCTAGTTCATCTGCAATGGCTCTTGCATCAGGCGCTGGATTATTTAGATTTCCCCATTGCGCATTTGACTTGTATGTATTAGTGCCTATTACCAAGGCATAACGCTTAGAATTATCTCTGCCTAATTTCTCTTTTGTTTGATTTCTAACTTTTGCCCCACGCATTTGCATGGCCTGTTCAGGCATAAAATACTGTAAGTCGTTAATAAAATTCTTTTCAAAAAACACATCAAAATAACCACTTCTGATATAATCACAATCAGCTTCTGCTTTACCAATTGCATATTTTAAGGCGTTAATGTATAAATCGTTTTCAAACAAGCCATAAATATTTAAATCACTTGTTAAATTGGTGATGTAATAATTTAACGGTCCGTGTTGTATGTCTCTATTATTGCAAACCATATTATCTATACCAGCACCTTTTGGAACAACGAAAACACGATTTTTATTAGACAATGCCGCTAAAGTCGGGCTGCTTTCTATCAAATTCTTGATGAATTCTTTCTGAAAATTGGTTGTACTTCCCGCCTCGGTAATAAACAATTGGTTGTTAGCAGGAATCATTTGTAAGAGTTCTTTCAGTTGCACCAATGATATTCCATTCTTTTTAATCTCTGCTGTATCTGTTAAGGTTTTTAACCCATAGGGGATAAAATAAGTAAGTTGTTTACCCAATGAATCTCTTAGCGGAACCGTATATCCTGAAAAATTGAACACAAAATAATCTTCAGGTTTAGATGTCATTGTTTTATTAATGGCATCTAGTATATTCTTCTTGGTAGCTAAAGAGTCGGTTAGCAAATACGAACTCACACTTCCAGTTTCTGTTAATGATTTATACTGATCGGTAAAATACTGATTATAAGAAGTAGCATCTGCAACACAATTTAAAAAAGAGAGTTTGCCTGTTTTTGGATATTTGCTAATACCAACGGAAATAATATGCGCACTACCTTTAGGCTTAATTTCTACAAGCATTGCACCTTGCTCTGTTGTTGAGGATTGATTTTGCTCAAAAAGATATTGAGGGAAATTTGAATAATAGTTTGGATTTTGCTTAGTTACATTCGCTTTAACTTCATTAATCAAATCTTCGTCTGTTAAAGAATAAGGTAAAGCTAGCGCGTTTGCCAAGGCATAAGAATAATTACCATATATAAGTCCATTCTTCGACGATTCCATGCTCAATTCATCACCACTGGTACCAGATAATATAACAAATGGCACATTAGCATATTTTTTAGAAGAAAATAATAAGCCATTTGCTTCTCCTCTAAATTGCACATCATTCTTTTTTTCATCCTTTGCATTATCAGCAGATTGACCGCAAGCATCAAAAGAAACAATTAACTGCCCTTTACTACCTATTCTCTTTTTAATAGAATCAAATACTTGTTCTATTTCTTTCTTAGTAATCCAATAATTAGTAGTGGTATCGCTTTTACCCTTATAATAATCACTTGCTAAAATAAATACTTCGTTACCATCTTTTACTTTACTAGCATCATAACTTAAGGCACTAAAATGCAAAAAAGCAATATCTGAAGGCATAAGCTTAGCTGCGAAATTATTTAGCGCTTTTAAAATGCCAGCCTTTGTTGCCTGTTGATCTGTTAATAAGCCTACATTGTCTTTATTAAAACCTTGTCCAGAAATCAGTTTACTTTTAATAAAGTTAACATCGTTTACAGAACCAGCAATATTATATACTTCTATATACTTATCATTAATTTCTTTTGCCGTATACTCTATAGGTCTTGTATATTGATTAATACCAATTAATAGCGCCTTCTTATAATTTGATGCAGTAGAGCTTGTCATCCTAACTGGCTCTACCAATGTTTTAACCGCAAGGCCTTTGTTATAAATATATTGCCTTGATACAATACCTTCAGTATTATAAAATGTAAGCGTATCATTAATTAGCCCATCTTTATAATGGATGTTAGCTTTTTGACTTCCATTTTGATAATAAAGGCTTTGTCCAATTTTTTCTAATCCAGCTAAACTATACCATTTTGAATAAACCGTATCTACCTTGTTTAAAGTTTTAGAAAGTAATACGCCTTGTTGGGAGTATAATAAAATATCTACAAGGTTATCATTATTGGAAACCAACCTTATCTCTTTTAGTTTTTTTGTGAGATAATTAACGGTAATAGATCTATTTACTTTTCGCTTATTATTAAAATAAAGGAGCCCGATTTCCTTGAAATAACCAACTTTATTAAATGAGTCGATAAGGGTTTGAACCTCTATAGCATTTTCTAAAGAACCATTAAATCTGATTACTTTTTTATTGAGCGTGTAATAATAATATTTCTTTTTACTTATAGAATCTGTACCTACTGACGCTTGTTGATTCAAAAACAAAACACAAGAATCAGGGCTGTATATTGTAAGGTTAGCTGGCAAAAACTTAATTGGTATGGTGATGAATTTACCGCCAATTACAAGTGTTCCAAATATTGTTTTTTTACCATCAACATGATTCTTTTCATTCCCGAAGCTTATTGAACACATAAAAAATGAAAAAAGAATCAGCAAAAAAGCTTTATTAAGGTTGAGGGTCATTTTATTAAGGATTTAGTTGAGTTAATTTTCTAACTATCAAGCATTTAAAAACTCGAAAGACAATACAAGGTAACCTTTTAAATAGGTTTGACATATACCTATTAATGGGTATTTTTTAAGCTGCATGGCTTATGATATTTCATCGTAATAATTCAGGAATGCTAAAAGATGATTTACTAAATAGTTATTCTGGCTGAACTTAAACATTTAGCATCAAAATCAATATACTATTTCCACTCGATGCAATCGGTACACAACAATTAAACAGCATTTTTAACGAAATTAAACACATTATCAAATTAATTTAAAATATTTTATGCAATCGGTTGCAATTTAATTTTTTAATATCTACTTTTATCCTAACCAAATATACTTAAGCTATTTCTCCTTCTTAATTAGGCGAATAAAACTTAAGGTTTTGATAAGGCAGTTAAAGAAACATTGCGTATTAAATTAAACCTTGTATGAAAAAACCTAGACAAAAAATGCTGTTTAAGAGTTTAGCTATGCTAATACTTTTAATAGGCCTAACACCATCTTTGCTTTTTGCCCAAACCGTTTTAAAGGGAAAAGTAGTTGATGAGAAAAACCAGCCAATGCCCGGTGCAGGCATCAAGCTAAAACTTTCTGGAAAAGCGACAGTAACTGATGCCAGTGGCGATTTTACTATCAGCGCCAGTTCAGATGAAAAAACAATAATCATTTCTTACATTGGCTATCCATCTCAAGAAATCGAAATTAAGAGTGGCGTAAGCAATTACAATGTTAGCTTAACTCCCGACTCTAAAAACTTAAACGAGATTGTTGTTATCGGGTATGGTACACAAAAACGAAGAGATGTAACAGGCTCTATTGTATCTATGAGTGGTGCAGCTATTAAGGAAGTTCCTGTGGCAAACATCCAACAAGCACTACAAGGAAGATTAGCAGGGGTAGAGGTTCAATCTGTTGGCACCGCCCCAGGAGCTGGTGCACAGATCAGAATACGTGGAGAAAGATCCATCAATGCTTCTAACAACCCCTTATTTGTAGTTGATGGGATTCCATATAATGGAACATTAAATGATATTAACCCAGATGACATTGCCAGCTTAGATGTATTAAAAGATGCATCTGCAACTGCAATTTATGGTTCTCGTGGAGCAAATGGTGTAATCTTAATTACCACTAAACGTGGCATATCTGGAGATACAAGGGTTTCTTTTAACTCTTATTATGGTGTAACGAAAATTACAGACAAGTACAATGTATATAATGCTGACCAATATAGGGCCCTGCGTGATTATTCGATTTTCACACAAGACTATATGGCCGATGAAAAACAAGGAATAGCAACAGGTAGAAACACGGATTGGCAAGACTTGATGTATAAAGATGGTTATATTACTGATAACAACTTGAGCATTTCTGGGGGTAGTGACCAAAGCCAGTTCTCTGTTGGGGGTGGTTACTTTAAACAAACTTCAGTGTTGCCAAGTCAAAATTTCGCTCGTGCTTCTTTCAAGGCAACGGGTGATTTCAAAATTGGTAAACGTATTAAAGTAGGTTTTAATAACTTATCAAACTATAGCATAACAAATGGCTCTCAATTTGGACTAAACGTTTTCCCATTGCTTACACTAAGCCCGTTATCATCACCATACAATCCAGATGGCAGTGTTAACAAAAAACCTGCAGGAAATACTGATGATCAAAATACAACTTACAATCCACTAATGCTGTTAACTAATGATAATCAATGGGTTGATAGAGTTAGAAGATTTAGAACGTTTACTAGTTTATTTGGAGAAGTAAACATTTATGATGGCTTAAAATATCGTTTAAATGCCGGCTTAGACTTTAACCAACAAGAGGGCGCCCAATTTAGAGGAACAGATAGTTATTTTAGACCTGGCCAAACTAATATTGCAGCAGTTAATAACGGTACTGGAACGAAATATTCAATAGACAACCTATTAACTTACGATAAAACATTTGCACAAAAACATCGCGTTTCGGTTACAGCATTATTCGGCATAGAAGAAGAGCAATTTCACAACACATCCGTTAGCAAAGAGGGCATAACTGCAGATTTTGTACAGTTTTATAATTTAGGCTTATCGTCTGTAGATCCAGCTCCTGTTCTAGGTGGAAGTGAAGCATCTACTACCTTAATTTCTATGATGTTAAGAGCTAATTATGTTTACAATGATAAATACATGATTACGCTAACCGGACGTCGTGATGGCTCTTCTCGCTTAGGGGATGGCAATAAATGGAAACAATATCCAGCGATTTCTGGAGGATGGAGTATCACCAATGAAGAGTTCATGAAAGATGTAAAAGTTTTTTCTAACCTAAAACTACGTGCCGGTTATGGTGTTACTGCAAATCAATCAATTGACGCTTACAGCACATTAGGTGGTGTTGCTTCTAATGGGGTACGTTACAATTATGGAAATATTTCACAAACAGGCTATTACGTAAATAGAATTGTTGACCCAAAGTTAGATTGGGAATATACTCGTACCACTAACATTGGGTTAGATTTTGGAGTTCTTAACAATCGTATCACGGGTAGCATTGATTGGTACACTGCAAAAACCGATAAATTACTTTATGGCATTCCATTGCCACCAACATCTGGTATTTCAGAAAATTATTTAACCAACATTGGAAACGTAAGCAATAAAGGATTAGAAGTAGCATTATCTAGTCAGAATATTAAAACAGAAAGTGGCTTCTCTTGGAGCACAGATTTAAATTTCTCGTTGAACAGAAATAAATTAGTTGCTTTAAACGAGACAACAACGCAAGTTATTAATGCCCAATTATTTGTTGGTCAGCCTTTAACAGCTATTTACGATTATAAAAAAATAGGCATTTGGCAAACTAACGAAGCAGCTGAGGCAGCAAAATATGGTTTTGTACCTGGTCAATTAAAATTAGAAGATCACAATGGTGATGGAAAATTAACAGTTGATGATAAATATGTAATTGGCAATGGCCAAGCTGATGTTCAAGGTGGTATGACTAACCGTTTTAGTTATAAAGGTTTCGACTTCTCATTTGTAGTTTATGCTCGTTTTGGCGGTACGCTAATTAGCCAGATACACCAACCTTTAGGAGGATATTTAACAATAAATGATGGCAGAAGAAACCAATTAGCTGTTGATTATTGGACACCTACCAACCCTACCAATACCTATCCCTCTCCAAATGTAGCAGGAGGCTTGTTAAGCTCGCCATTAACTAGCGATGCCGCTACAACACTTGGTTATTTTGATGCAAGTTTTGTGAAAGTAAGAAGCATTAATTTCGGATACTCATTTGATAGCAAGCTTGCCAAAAAAATAGGTGCACAAAAACTAAAAATATACGTTACTGCACAAAATCCATTCATTGTTTATTCACCTTATGTTAAAGCTGGTGGATTAGATCCCGAACCTACAGGTACAGGAAATCAAGGGGTTCAAAACCCAGGAAATATTTCTAGTAGAGCACTAACTATTGGAGCTACTACACCTCCAACAAGATCATTCCTTGCAGGTTTAAACGTTACTTTTTAACATTTAATTTTAAGAAAATGAAAACAAGATATTTTATCCAAGCAATGGTACTCTCAGCTATAGTTATGCTTGGGAGCTGCAAAAAAGCTTTAGAAGAAAAACCATATACAGCTTTTACAACAGATTACTTTAAAACTCCAGATGGTATTCAAGCCGCTATTAACTCAGCTTACTCTGGAATGAGATATGATTATGGGCCAATTGGAGCAGTTTTATTAGCGAATATGGGAACCGATGAATTTACTTATGGTGATCAAGGTGCCTCAGGGCAAACATTAGAACTTGGGACTTATCAAATACCACCCACAAATGGCTCTATTTTAACACCTTGGAATAGAAACTATTCTAACATTAACCTTTGTAATGCCATTTTAAAATTTGCTCCAGAAGTAAAAATGAGTGATGCAGCAAGAAATGCAATTATGGGAGAAGCCAGGTATTTGAGAGCCCACTATTATATGTTATTGGTAGAACAGTTTGGTGCAGTGCCACTAGATTTAGGTTCTGGAGATTTAGTATTTACTGATGTTGCTTACTTCGGTTTCAATCGTCTTCCTTTTAACGATGTTTTGAAAAAGAACTACGCAGCAATGATTAATGATCTAATCTTCGCAAGCCAAAACCTACCTGTTACAAGACCAGCAACAGCTTTTAAACTCTCTCAATCTGCTGCATTGCACCTATTGGCTAAGATCTATTTATTTCGTGGTTATTCCGATGTAAAAGAACCTACGGATTTTAATAATGCCTACAAAACCGCAATGGAATTGATCAATAACAAAGCTAAATACGGAACTGATTTACTTCAAGATTATAGCTTGATACATAAACAAGGAAACGACTACAATCAAGAGGTTTTATACTCGGTTGAACGTTTGTCCCTAAACAACGCCAACAACGAGGTGCCAAATCCGGAAACAGAATTTGCAAATAAAGCAAACATTGCAGCTAACCTATTTACTTGTAATTATCAAAATGCCGCTACGGTAAGTGGTGTTTCATTAATTGACGATAGGCCTTTCCAATATAACCGTCCGTTAAGGCAAGTAGCCCCAACACCTTACATTTTCAATAAAGTTTTTGCTGACAAAGTAAACGATGCAAGATATGATGCAAGTTTTAGAACACTATGGACTGTTGCTACCTTACGCACAGGTGCCGATTTAGAAACCTTTAAAACCAAACTAGCTGGTGTTGGTGTTGCACTTGGTGATACGGCAATTTACCTAGCCCCAACCGATGCAAGAGCTGCCCAATTAAAAGCTGCCGGAAAAAAATACAAAGTAATAGGGCCATCTGAATATTGGTCTAACCAAAATAAAACAAACCAAATATACCCTAGCTTGAAAAAGTATAACGATAGTATCAGGGCTACTTTCCAAGATGCATCTGGAAGACCATTTATTGTAGCTAAATTATCTGAGGTTTATTTAATGGCTGCTGAGGCAGCTTTGCAAGATGGTCGCCCTGGAGATGCCGTCCCATTGATTAACACTTTAAGAGAAAGAGCAGCATATCGCTCGGGGCTTAATGCTACTGACTTAGCTGCTAGAAAAGCGATCATGCGTATTGATGTTTCTCAAATTAATTTAGATTTCATATTAGATGAACGTTCAAGAGAGTTATGTGGGGAAAGCTTAAGATGGGCAGATTTAGCGGTTCGTAAAAAACTTGTAGAAAGGGTTAAGCTCTACAATCCTGATGGCGCACCCAATATTAAGGATTTCCATAATTTAAGACCAATTCCTCAGGCTCAGATTTTTGCAGTAGTAGATCCAGCTGGCGACCCTAACAGAAACAAGTATCAAAACCCAGGTTATTATTAATCAATAATTAAAGAAATTAAAAATGAAACATAAATTAATTATTCCTGGCTTATTGTTACTTGCAGTAACAGGAATGTATTCTTGTAAAAAGGAAATATATAATGGCGCAGACAGCCTTGCTGAAGTTCAATTTACAGATAGCATAGGCACATTAAAAGGTAATGCTTCTTTCCCTATCGGCTTAGCTGTTGAATATCCGCTGTCTACAACCAGCAATGGTAAATATTGGTCTATCGTAAAAAGAGAAGCCACTTGGGTTACATTTGGTAACGAACTAAAAAACAGTTCCGTAGTAAAAGCAGATGGATCTTACGATTTCACAACGGCTGATAACTTTTACTCCTTAGCAACCAATTCTGGTTTAAAAGTTTTCGGACACACCTTAGTTTGGCACTCCCAACAAAGAGCAACTTACTACAACAGTTTAATTGGCGGCACTGGCGGTGGTACAGTTACCAACTTAGCTGTTAATCCAAGTTTTGAAACGACAACTGTTGGTACAACTGGCGAACCTGCAGATGGTTGGCAAGTATTAAATGGTACTGGGCAATTTGTGAGCACAACTACTAATACAAATACTGGCTCAAAGGCATTACAAATAAATGTTCCAGCAGGTGGTCAAAACTACAATACGCAGCTGGTTACTAAAGCTCAAATCCCTGTCACGGCGGGTAAAACTTATACCATTTCTTATTACATTAAAGGTGCTAGTGCCCAAAATATTCAGTTCGAAATCAGGCCATATTCTGGCGCAACCGCTGGCGGAGTTAATTACCAAGGTGGCAAACCAGTGACAACTAGTTATGCAAAGGTTTCATACGATTACGTAGTTCCTGCAGGAGTTACCGCTTTTCAATTAGCATTCGATTTAGGTGGCACACTTAATACTTTATATATCGATGATGTGAGCATTACAGATGCTTCTGTTGTGGCGCCACCAACTGGAGGTGCATTGGCAACCATTGTAGACAATGCAATGAAAAAACACATTCAAACTGTTGTTGCTCGTTATGCTGGCAAAATTACCGCTTGGGATGTTATCAATGAACCGTTTAGCGATGCTGCAGAATTAAGAAACAATACAAACACACCTGCTGGCACAAGAACAGACATCTTTGTTTGGCAAAGCTATTTGGGCAGAGATTATGCCGCAAAAGCGTTTACCTACGCAAGAGCATCAGATGCTACGGCTGATTTGTATATGAATGATTACAACCTAGAATCGAGCACAGCAAAACTAGACGCATTTGTAACTTTAGCAAAAGAACTAAAAGCTGCAAATACTGGTATTAGCGGAGTAGGCACACAGATGCATTGCAACATTAATACTGCATACAGCAAAATTGATGATATGTTTATAAAACTTGCAGCAACTGGCTTAAAAGTTAGAATTTCTGAGTTAGATGTAAGGTTAAATCCTTCAGAAAAAGTGGGTGATGTTAGCGCTTCAATTGCCTTGCAAAACCTACAAGCGGCAATGTATAAATATGTAATACAATCTTATTTGAAATACGTACCAGCAGCACAGAGAGGTGGTGTTTTAGTATGGGGTGTAAGTGATTCTGATAGTTGGATCACTACAAGCTTAGCAAAGAACGATGCTCCTTTATTGTTCGACAAAAACTATGTTAAAAAACCAGCATTCTCTGGAATTTTACAAGGATTGAAAGGTAATTAATAAGAATTCAATTTGGTTAGTATGGCGGCAGGTTATTATAACTTGCCGCTTTTTTTATGCTCAAATTGCTAAGCAATAGAAGTTAAACAAGAGCTTTTAGGAATAACCTGAAAAGCAAGTTCAGCAAATAATAGGATGGGTCCTGTCCTTCTTTCCGCTTTACTTCACCCAATGCTTTCAATATCGATTTTAGGCTGCGCATTGGGTTCGTGTTCGCTGCTCCAAAGGACCCCTTTGGGGCAATAACTCTGTCTGCCAGACAGGCAGGGTCTATTAAAATTAGGCTGTACAACTATTATAGGTTGCAGTGCTGCAAATCAAGCCAAGCACCACCACCTTTGTTAAATAAACCTGATAGGAGTAAAATACTGCTCTTCGCAGTATTACGGATAGCAGGACGGCATAAGCCAAAGATTACTGGTATTCGTTTTCAAATTAAGCTCAAAATAAATTACGCTAGAGTGCACATTTGCCATTAGCAAGCAACAACCTTTTTATCGCATTAGGATACCCAATCACTTGTCCCGAATTTACTTCGGGAAGTTGGGCATGACGCATAACTTAAAAAGTATATAGACTTACAAACCTACCTTCGCTTCAAACGGCGAGGCTGGCAAATTTGCTTTATTGTACAAATTAGCTCCCTCTGGATTATCTGCCCAAGCATAACGAACAGAAACTGGATTTTGAACTTTGTTGCTCCATACCACAACTTTATTTTTAATGATTTGAGCATTTGCCCAGTAATATTTTTTGTCTGCCCCAGCAATGGCGAAGTACTTTAACTCCTTTGCCCCCTTTGAGATTAAACCGCCACCAATATGATTAAAGCTGATGGTAATTTTATCCTTATCTAATTTGGCTTCTTTAAATATCGGGCCAGAATTTACAGTTTTAACATCGCCATAAACCAAATGCTGCGCTTGTAAGGCCAAGCGTTTTCCTACATCTTGTTTGTTTAGCGGGTGAATATCATTCCATTCGCCTAAATCTATACCAACTGCCATTGCAGTATTTGGCACAGTTAATAAGTCTAACTGCTGTTGCCTTAATTTTGCCCAGCTACTTTCAGACGGATTGCTTTTAGCATCCATAAAACCTGGCAATTGCACGTATAAAAATGGGAAATTACCTTGATTCCATTTACTTCTCCAATCTTCAATTAAAGTTTGCATTAAACTTTTATACTCTTCTGGCTTGTTGGCATTTGCCTCTCCTTGATACCACAAAGCACCTTTAATGACATAATTAGTCAATGGACTAATCATTGCATTATATAAGCCAACAGGTTTCCATCTCACAAAAGTTTGTGAAGGAGCAGGTTCCATCTTGGCACCCAACTTGTAATTCCAAGCTCCTTTTAAATCAATTGTTTGATCACCAACAATTAACTCATAAGGTTTATCTAAGGCAAAACCTCCCCTGCCAGAATTGTTAACTACCCTTACCACTATTGTATTTTTTCCTTCTTTTAAAATAGTGTTAGGCAAAATATATCTCCTTGGTGGGTACTGATAACTTGTTGTACCAGCAAATTGCCCATTGATGAAAACTGAATCTGCATCTATAATTCTGCCTAACATTAACTTGGCCGGTTTACCAAGCATATCTTTTGTGATATTGATATCTTTTTTAAACCACACCACTCCGTTTACATAACCTAAATCACCATCGGCCCAATAACCTGGGATATTCATTTCAGGCCAATCTTTACCATCTGTTTTTTTCCAGTTATTAATTAAACCGTCATCTGCAGCATTTAGCTTTTTATACCAATTGATTGATGCTTGTTGGTCTGCCTTTTCTATGTTTTTGATTAAATTATCATCTTTAAACTTTTGTAATTCTTCATGGTAAGCAGGAAATCTTTTTATGGCACTTTCGCTTATCCAATCTTGCGCAGGAGAACCACCTAATGCACTGTTAATAAAACCAATTGGGATATGATTTCTCTTATTAATCTCTAAAGCAAAAAAGTAAGCCACACCAGAAAAATCCAATACGTTTTTAGGACTAGCACTTACCCATGAACCATTAGAAAAATCTTTGCGTTCTTGCTTAAAATCAAATTCATCAGGAACTTGAAACTGCCTAATCTGATTGTTATTGGCATTTGCAATTACATCAGGGTATTTATCAATTAATCTACTCATTGGCAGTTCCATATTCGATTGCCCACTGCATACCCAAACATCACCAAATAGAATATCCTTAAGTATAATTTTGTTGCTTGCCGTAAAAACCATTTGGTAAGGTCCACCAGCTTTTTGAGCAGGCAATTTTATTTGCCACTCACCTTTCTCATTAGCTTTGGCAGTATATTCTGCTTTATTAAAATTAAGCTTAACAATTTCATTTGGAGCAGCCCAGCCCCACAACTTTACCGGAATTGCCCTTTGCAAAACCATTCCATCGCTAATCAACCTAGGCAGTTTTATTTGGGCAGAGCTGGTTAAACTTGCTAAAAGTAAAATAACATATAATGATATCTTCCTCATTGGAATTAATTATTTATAAGTGTATAACTTGATCTTTTGGATGCTATAATCTCCCTCAGGAATTCTTAAATGCCTACCTTGATGACTTTGGTCGCCATTCATCCTTAAACCAGGAACAAATTTGCCATCTTTAAAAACACCTTCATCTATGTAACCAATTCCAGCTCTTGAGTTGGCGGCTATTGGCTTAAAAGTCACCACAACTCCTGTTCCGGCTACAATAAACTCATCCACAGCAAGCTGTATAACCAATGCACCTGTAATTGGCCATTTTTCGTCTTTTGATTTTGGTGACCAACCTAAACTTAAATCATGTGAAAAGGTTAAGATATAATCGCCCATTTTGAGTTCTTTTTTGGCATCAATTTTATCAAATAAAACACCATTTATAGTCCCCTTCCCCTGATGTTGAAGAATGATAGGTTTTAATTGATCGAGCAGTTTATAAGTTGCCGTTACTTCAGCGGTTTCTTCTTTGGATCCATTTTCTATTGAAAATGGCGAAAATCCCATTGCGCTATGATGCCCAATTGCATAAAATGTCTTTCCACCCACACCTTGTTCAAAACGAATTTCAGGAATGAAGAGTGTATTTCCTCCTCTCACATATAAATCATTCCAATATTTAAAATCTGGATTATAAAAGTCTGGCGATAATAAATCTATTTTTGGTGCTGCAGATTTCCAAACATCCATTACATGAGGCAATGGTCCTGCGCTCGGGTATTCGCCAGGCTTCGCTTCCTTCTTATAGTTTAAAGCTGTGTTCAAAAACATTGGTAAGTTATATTCAGACTTTCCGGCATCCGTTAATTTATTAATGAAATCGGCATAATACCAAGCCATAAAAATTTCATCAGTTGTCAAACTTTTACCAAATACCTCTTCCCAATTACCAGCAGTTTTAAAACCATTCTTTTCCCAAACTGCTTTAAATTCTGGCATCAAACTGTCTTTATTCTTTTTCAGGTAAGTAAAAAATGCTGCTGGAATTGGCTTTTTATATACTGCTGTAGCTAAAGGGCTGTGGTCTCTCGCTTCTGGCAACATTCCAATTTCATTTTCTACTTGAATCATTACAACAGTTTGGTCTTTGCTGTCAATTGCCTTAATGTGTTTCATTAATTCTTTAAAAACCTTCACATCAGCATTTAGATTGTTCTCATAAAACGGGCTTAAAATTTCTTGACCAACGCCATTTTTATCAGTAGCTCTTGGAAATCTTTGTTGGTCTTTTTTAACCCAATATGGCGCATAACATGACATGCTATTTTTCCAAACCCCGAACCATAAAAACACAAGTTTTAAATCGTTCTTTTTTGCAACTGCAATCAAACTATCTACCAAATCAAAATTGAATTTCCCTTCTTCTGGCTCAATCAAATCCCAATATACAGGAGCAAGAATGGTATTCACATTCATTGCCTTCATTTTTGGCCAAATGTTTCTCATGTACTCATTATCTGATGCACTTGAATTACCAAGTTCTCCTCCTAAAATCAAGAAGGGCTTGTCTTTAACAAATAACTGTTTAACCGTCCCTTGTTGTTTTAAATAGGTTTGTGCAATGGATGGTTTAGCAAAAACAAGAAGGAACATACAACCAAAAAAGAAACTCTTTATCATAATACCACTTAATTAAATATGTTATTTATTCATCGGTTCTATCAAAGCGATAGTTCCATCTGCATTGTGTTTTAATGCTGTAACCTTGATGTTTCTTAAATGAGTTTTATTAGAAAGCTCTGTATCGTGGTAAAAAATATACCATTTACCTTTTATCTCAAGAATAGAATGATGGGTTGTCCAGCCTTGAACAGGGTTCATAAAAGTCCCTTGATAAGTAAATGGACCCATCGGGCTATCGCCAATTGCTGAAGCTAAATAGTGAGTATCTCCAGTAGAGTAAGTAAAATAATATTTACCATTGAATTTGTGCATCCATGCACCTTCAAAAAATCTTCTATCGTGGTCTTTAGTCAGTAATTCTTTCCCGTTTGCATCTACAATTTTAACATCCTTAACGGCACCATCAAAGCTTAACATATCCTTACTTAGTTTAGCAACTTTTGCAGAAATAGCAGGCTCATTTTCTTTACCAGAATCTGTTTTCGAACCATTGGCATCGTATTTTCCATTGTTCCACCTTTGCAACTGCCCACCCCAAATACCGCCAAAATACATGTAAGAATTACCGTCAGTATCTGTAAAAACAGCTGGATCTATACTTAAACTTCCCTCCATTGGTTTAGGCTCTGCTTTAAACGGACCAGCAGGGTTTTTAGCCGTAGCTACACCTATCCTAAACACATCGTTTTTATCCTTAACTGGAAAATACAAATAGTACGTTCCATTTTTAAACGCTGCATCTGGTGCCCAAAGCTGTCTGCCCGCCCAAGGAATATCCTTAACGCTTAAACCAACACCATGATCAGTAACCTTACCTGTAACACTATCCATACTTAAGATATGGTAATCACGCATATCAAAATGGTCGCCATTGTCATTTTCTGGAGTTCCAGCTTCTATATCATGAGATGGATAAATATAAATTTTTCCTTCAAAAAGATGCGCAGAAGGGTCTGCGGTATAAATATCCTTAATTAATGGAGGAGATAAATATTTAGATTTTTTAGTTGTATCTGCAGTTTCATTACTTGCCGATTTTTGGTTCTGCTGGCAAGCACTCGCCGCCAAGGCCATCATTACAAATAGGCCAGAAAGTTTTAAATTATTGCTCATATTTTCAATTTATAAATGGTTTTACTTTTCTTGTTTGCTTACAAAAGTTTCGGGCGGGCCTAAGTAACTTGGCTTCAATCCACCTAAATCTATTACTAGTTTTTGCAACACCACACCAGGACTTATCATCCAATACTTTAAAGTGTGTTTGCCTACTGCATCAATTTTCAAAGCAGTTTTAAAAATTTTGATGTTATCAGCAACTGATTTTCGCCAAGCTGCCTCAGTTCTATAATCGGCGCTAATGTTGACAATAATTGGAGGTTGATTATCTACAGAAACTGCAAATTTTAATCCATCGGTATTTGTAAAATCAATTGTTGGAGAGATGTAACTATGCAAATTGAATGCAACTGTTTCGTTTGTATAGAAATCATATTCAAGATGTGGAGTATTTGCATCTAATTTTTGAACTGATGAAGTAACCGGAACAGGCATTACGCCTCCTGTTGTTTTACCGTAATTTGGTATGGTTTTCCAAAAAATTGGACGGCTATTTACGGCTCTACTATAACTTGGAGCTTCCATAGAAATGTACCCATCTTGCGGAACAAATGCATTAATTTTTTGATCTGAAAATCTTCTGTTATCTAAAGTAATTGGCAAGCTTATTTTCGAACCTTCACTTCCAGTAATTGTAACAATTGCTGTGGTTTTTCCAGCTGGCGCTTTGTCCCAGTCGATATTTAAATAAACTCTTTGCTCAGTTTTTACTTCACCCGTTGGGGCATTTACATTTACAAAAACTGGAACTTCAATTTCATATTTAAAAGAACCCTTTTTACCATTAAATAGTTCGATGTAGTGGGCTTTATTGCTGTAATAATCAAATGTTGGAAAAGCCATATCCACCTTTGTTTTACCTGTCCATGATGAATCACTACCTTCAATTGCAAGTCCTAGTTGAGCTTTAGATAGATCTCCTGTAAAAGCAAGCACAACAGTTTCTGGCATTGCATTTTTTTCAGGCTGTTGCCAATAAGTATAACCAATATGAGTTTGATCCATCATGTGATCCCACTTTCCATTTGCCATTACCTTATTGTAATAATTAGTTATTTCTTCATCTTTTTTATACAATTCTGCTGCTTTATCAGCCATTGCATTTGCGGTAAAACGACCCTGATTAGCGTATAATTTATTTTTGGCAACTGAGAGATACAATTCATTTAGATTGGCACTCGCTTCTACAGGATGTAAAACCAATTGATAAAATGCATCTTTTTGGTTAGCGGGAATTCTATCATAAATAAATTTGCTGCGATCTTTTAATGAATTATAATCGGCAACAACATTTTCAAACTCGTTATAATTAGCTAAGCTGTAAGTTTTATCATTCAGTAATTCTGGTTTGATGCGCCCATTGTACTTGCTGTATAAATCTAAAATATCTGCTATGTCATTTGCATATTCTTGTCCAAATTGTTTACCAGACCAGTTAATCATATAATCCTTCAATTTTTCTGCAGGAATGGCATCTGGTGCCCAAGCATAATCTAAAAAGAACTCAATTGGAAACTCCATTGGTTTTAAATCGCCAACATTTACAATCCAAATCTGATTGGCGTTATACTCGTAAGCTAAATTCATTTGCTCCCAAACTTTCTGAATAGGATTGGTATTTACCCATTTGTAGTTTCTTGGATCTCCCACATAGTCAAAGTGATAATAAATTCCATAACCACCACTTCTTGGCGCTTCATTTAACTTAGGCAGTTTCCTGATGTTACCCCAATTATCATCGGCCAATAGCAAAGTCACATCATCTGGCACACGCATTCCCTTATCGTAGTAATCTTGTACTTCCTTGTATAAAGCCCAAATTTGTGGTGTAGCCGAAGCTGGTTTTTTGGTTACTTTCTCTATAATTTCTCGCTGATCCTTAACAATTTTCTCTAACAAAGCAGTGGCAGTGCCAGTAGACATGGGTTCATCTCCATCTCCTCGCATACCAATGGTAATGATTTGCTCTTTATCTGCCACACGCTTTAAACCACTTTCCCAAAATTCCCTTAACTGTTGTGGATTTTGATCATAATTCCATTTACCACCTTTATATCTTTTCCATTCGTCATGTGCACGAGTTAATGGTTCATGGTGCGACGTACCAATGACCACACCATATTCATCAGCAAGTATCGGGTTCATTTTATCATCGTCGTTAAAAGCATTACCCCACATTGCAGGCCACAAATAGTTACCTTTTAAACGTAAAATCAATTCAAAAACCTTCTCGTATAATTTAGAATTAAAGCCTCCAAATTCCTTATGTGTCCAGCCAGATAATGCCGGCGCTTCATCATTTAAGAAAATTCCTCTATATTTTACTGCAGGCGATGAAATAACATACCTTCCAGGTTTAACAAATAAACTTTCGCTCTTTTTTACTGGAACATCTGCCCAATAATACCAAGGTGAAACACCTATTTGGTAAGACAATTCATAAACGCCATAAATTGTTCCACGTTTATCACTCCCAGCAATTACCAAGGCACTATCTATACCTGGCAATGGATTTTTCACAACTTCAATTAATGTACTTTCCCATTTTCCTGCAATACCTGCAACATTAATTTTATTGTTTTTTACTAACTGATCGATGATTTTACTATTGCCAATGGTTCCAATAATAATGGCTAACCCTGTTGCCTTTTCTGTAAAAAATGAAGGATTTAAACCTGTTACTTTTTGCAGATCGCTTTGCAGGTTTTTTGCAGCTCTTGTTACGCCAGCAAATTCATTGTCGCTTAATAAAATAGAGTTAACCTTTCCTTTATGGGCAATTACAAAACTCCCAGGAACATACGATTTAATAACAAAAGGATCTGACCCAGCGGCAAAGACAAATCCTCGCAACAAAACCAAAACAACTATAATAAGTAATTTTTTCATAACGCTCGTGATCAAATAATCTAATAATTATTCACCCTTATATTTGGTACGCCTAAATTAACTTTATTTTTGTAAAAATGCAATCGGTTGCATTATTTTTGTTCAATCTATTGGTATAGATTTTTAGAATGATTTATTTTTTACTAGTTTGCAGTCGAATTGGAGCCTTAACATAAAATAATAATTGAAAAAGAAAACCACCATATACGACATTGCGAAGGAGCTGAACATCACGGTATCAACGGTTTCTAGGGCATTAAGTGGTTTTCCAGCTATTAGTGAAGCTACAAGAGAGGCAGTAATTGCTACCGCAAAAAAGCTTAACTATAGTCCGAACAGATTAGCTTCTGCGTTAAAATCAGGCAAAACGTATATAATTGGTGTAATTGTACCAAGTGTACAAGCACATTTTTTTGCCTCTATTATACATAGTATAGAAGAAGGGCTAAAGGACAGTGGTTATAGAGTTATTCTATATCAATCTAACGAGTCTGTTGAGAATGAGATAAATGGGGTTAAAACATTACTAGAGGCTCAAGTTGACGGCATAATTGCCTCCATGTCTTTAGAAACTGAAGATGTATCTCATTTCGCAGAAATAATTAAACAGAACAAACCCCTCGTTATTTTCGATAGGGTGAATATTAACTTAAATGTACCAACTGTAACACTTAATGATTTTAAAGCTGGCTACATGGCTACGCAGTATTTAATTGAAAAAGGCTACAAGAATATTGCATTTATAACAACAATCCATCAAATAAAGATTTTTAGCGATAGGTTAGAAGGTTATAAAAAAGCATTAAGAGACAATAATTTAGCTGTTTTAGAAGAAAATATTATTCTTGGGGGCTTATCTATTAAGGATGGAAGATTTGGGGCCAGTAAATTAATGCGACTACAAAACAAACCTGATGCAATTATTGCTGGAGACGATTTTACGGCGCTTGGCGTAATTAAAAAGCTAAAGGAAATTGATGAAACTCCTCCTAAAATTGGCGTAATTGGGTTCGCAAACGAGGGCTTTTCAGCTTACATCACCCCTAACCTTTCAACAATAGATCAACACCCAAACCAAATGGGCAGTGAATGTGCTAAAATGTTTCTAAAAATGATTCAACAAGAAAACCCATATCAAAACATTCAACATATTGTATTGGACCCAACTTTGGTCGAAAGGCAATCTACAGGAAGTTCTATTTAAAACATCCTTCTCTATCCTAATGGAAGTTAAGCAACTAGAAAAAACAACAAGTTGCATAAATTCTTAAAAAAAATCGAAAAAAAATTGCGAAATATTTGACTTTTATAATTTTACATCTATCTTTATGCAACCGTTTGCATAAAACAGAATTTATAAATTACAAACCGAATGTATTTACTAGGTATTGACGTAGGCACATCGTCTATTAAAGTTGCAGTTGTTGATATACAAACTCAAAAGAGTGTGGCTACTGTACAGTATCCAGAAGAAGAGACAGCTATTAAATCAATTCAACCGGGCTGGGCAGAGCAAAGCCCAATGGATTGGTGGCATAATGTTCAGCAAGCTATCTTAAAAGTAAATGCTTTAGATTTATTTGATCCAAAAGCTATAAAGGCCATCGGTATTGCATACCAAATGCATGGTTTGGTTACTGTAGATAAAGACCAAGAAGTTTTAAGAGATAGCATTATCTGGTGTGACAGCCGAGCTGTAGAATTGGGCGAAAAAGCCTTTGATGCAATTGGTCACGAAAAATCACTTCAAAACCTTTTAAACTCTCCAGGAAACTTTACAGCTTCTAAACTAGCTTGGGTAAAAAGTAACGAGCCTGCTGTTTATGAAAAAATAGACAAGGTAATGCTACCTGGCGATTTCATTGCGATGAAACTTACAGGGCAAATCACAACTAGTATCCCTGCCTTATCCGAAGGTATTTTTTGGGATTTCAAAAAAGATGAGATCTCTAAAGATGTAATGAATCATTATGGACTAGATGAAAATCATATTCCAAAAATTCAAGCACTATTTTCAGAACACGGTTATCTAAAAGAAGGTATGGCTAAGCTTTTAGGTTTAACTGAAGGCATACCTGTTTCTTATAAAGCTGGCGACCAACCCAACAATGCCTTATCATTAAACGTGCTAAAACCTGGTGAGGTTGCTGCAACAGCAGGGACATCGGGGGTTATTTATGGGGTTAGCGATGAGTTAACTTATGATAAACAATCTAGAGTTAACACTTTTGCACACGTAACCTACACACCAGAAAAAAAGCACACAGGAGTTTTATTATGCATTAACGGAACAGGAAGCATGTATCGTTGGGCAAAACACAATTTCGCTCCCTACCTTTCTTATCCAGAGTTAAATCACATCTCAGCTCAATCGCCAATTGGTAGCAAAGGTTTAAAAGTTTTGCCTTTTGGCAATGGTGCAGAACGGATGTTAAACAACAAATTTACCGGAGCACAATTATTGGGTATTGATTTAAACACACATAACCAAGCAGATATTTTTAGGGCTGTACAAGAAAGCATTGTTTTTTCATTTAGATATGGGTTAGATATCATGAGAGAAAACGGAATGCAGCCAAAAGTAATTAGAGCTGGAAAAGCAAACTTATTCTTAAGTGATGTATTCGCCCAAACTTTTGTAGATGTTACAGGTATACCAGTAGAATTATATGAAAACGATGGTAGTGTTGGAGCAGCTTTAGGAGCAGGAATTGGTGCAGGCATTTTTGCCGATGCAGCGGATGCTTTCTCTCAACATCAAATACTTAAATACATAGAACCAAAAAACACAATAACATACGAACCAATTTATCAAGATTGGAAAGAAATATTAGAGCAAAAGTTGGTTGGTTCATAAATCATAGCGAATGGTTAATGGCGTAACTCCCTAGACCAGCTATCAACCATTGACCAATAACCAACAATTATCAACCCAAAATTAACAAAGAAACGATGACAAAAGTAGTAACAGGAGCAAAGGAATTTTTTAAAGGCATTGAGCAAGTAAAATTTGAAGGTTTACAAAGTGATAATCCCCTGGCATTTAGATGGTACGATGCAAACAAAGTAGTTGCCGGAAAAACCATGAACGAACACTTTAAATTTGCTTGCGCTTACTGGCATTCATTTAATGGCAATGGTGCAGACCCATTTGGTGGCGCAACTCACATTTTCCCATGGGATGAAAAGAAAGATGCAGTTGAACGTGCAAAAGATAAAATGGACGCGGCATTTGAATTCATCACTAAAATGCAATTACCTTACTACTGTTTCCACGATGTGGATGTTGTTGATTATACGGATGATGTTGCAGATAACGAACGCAGGTTACAAGCTTTAGTAGAATATGCTAAACAAAAACAAGCAGATAGTGGTGTAAAACTGCTTTGGGGTACTGCTAACTTATTCAGTCACAGACGTTACATGAATGGCGCTTCAACCAATCCAGATTTCCATGTATTGGCTCACGGAGCAGCACAGGTAAAAGCAGCTTTAGACGCAACAATAGCACTTGGCGGAGAAAACTACGTGTTTTGGGGAGGTAGAGAAGGTTACATGAGCTTGCTAAACACTAACATGAAACGTGAACAAGAGCATCTGGCTAAATTTTTACATACCGCTAAAGACTATGCTCGTAAACAAGGGTTCAAAGGAACATTTTTTATTGAGCCAAAACCTTGTGAACCATCTAAACATCAATATGACTATGATGCCGCAACTGTAAAAAGTTTCTTACAAGAGCATGATTTATTAGCTGATTTTAAATTGAATTTAGAGGTTAACCATGCAACTTTAGCTGGCCATACTTTCCAACATGAATTACAAGTTGCAGTAGATAATGGTTTATTGGGTTCTATCGATGCTAACCGTGGAGATTACCAGAATGGTTGGGATACAGACCAATTCCCTAATGATATTAATGAGTTAACAGAAGCCATGTTGATCATACTTGAAGGCGGTGGCTTACAAGGTGGTGGTGTAAACTTCGATGCTAAAATTCGTCGTAATTCTACCGACCAAAAAGATTTATTCTATGCTCACGTTGGCGGAATGGACTTATTTGCTCGTGCTTTGGTAACTGCTGATGCTGTATTACAAAAATCAGATTACAAAAAAGTTCGTGCAGATCGTTATGCTTCTTTTGATAGCGGTAAAGGTGCAGAATTTGAACAAGGCAAATTGACTTTAGAAGATTTGAGAAATTATGCGGCAGAAAATGGTGAACCAGCTACTTTAAGCGGCAGACAGGAATATCTAGAGAACATCATTAATAGACATATCTAACTGATGGGTTAATTGTTTAAAATGTTGAATTGGTTAATCGTAATGGTTAACCAATTTTGCAATTAACCAGTTCAAACAATTAACCATTTTACCTAAATTTTACTACATTTAGACCCTAACCAACCAAACACATAAAATGAATAGTTTAGACCTTAAAGATTACATTGTTTTCCTCGTTTATTTCGTCATCGTAGCCGTATATGGCTGGTGGATATACAGAAAAAAGAAGAAAGCAGTTTCTGCATCACATGATTACTTTTTAGCCGAGGGTTCATTAACCTGGTGGGCAATTGGAACATCATTAATCGCATCCAATATTTCCTCAGAACAATTTATTGCCATGAGTGGTAATGGATTTAAAATGGGTCTAGCTATTGCTACCTATGAGTGGATGGCAGCAGCTACATTAATTATCGTAGCCGTGTTTTTTATCCCTGTATATCTTAAGAACAAGATATATACCATGCCGCAATTTTTGCAGCAACGTTACAATGAAACCGTAGCCATGATCATGGCCGTTTTCTGGTTATTACTTTATGTAGTAGTTAACTTAACATCAATCCTATACCTTGGGGCATTAGCTATTAATGGTATTTCTGGCATTGATACTAATTTATGTATGTACGCCCTAGCTGTATTCGCTATCATTATCGCATTAGGCGGGATGAAAGTAATTGGCTACACAGACGTTATACAGGTATTGTTCTTGATTTTAGGAGGCTTAGTAACCACTTATCTTGCTTTAGATAGAGTTGCTGAACTTAACGGACAACAAGGTGTAATGAATGGTTTTAACTACATGATGAGCCAATCAAATGACCACTTCCACATGATCTTGAAGAAAGAAAACACCAACTTCCCAAGCTTACCAGGCTTAACTGTATTACTTGGAGGTATGTGGATCGTGAACTTAAACTATTGGGGCTGCAATCAATACATTACACAAAGAGCATTAGGTGCTGATTTAAAAACTGCTCGTAGTGGTATTTTATTCGCTGCATTTTTAAAATTATTAATGCCTGTAATTGTAGTATTGCCTGGTATTGCAGCATACGTAATACACATGAAAGGTGGTTTACAAACCGAAATGTTGCAGAACGGAGAATTAAATCCAGATAAAGCATATCCTGTATTGTTAAATCTTTTACCTGCCGGATTAAAAGGACTATCATTCGCTGCGCTTACTGCTGCAATTGTAGCTTCATTAGCTGGTAAGGTTAACAGTATAGCAACCATCTTTACATTAGACATTTTCAAGAAAAAAATAGACAAAGATGCTAGTGAGCAAAAATTAGTTAGCGTTGGTAAAATTGTTGTAGTTGTTGCCATGGTAGCGGCTGTTGCGCTTGCTCCTTTCTTAGGAATTGACAAAAAAGGTGGTTTTGAGTTTATTCAAGAATATACTGGTTTCGTTAGTCCAGGTATTTTTGCCATGTTCATACTGGGTTTCTTCTGGAAAAAAACCAGCTCAAATGCTGCAATGTTTGCAACAGTTGGAGGTTTCGCCTTATCGGTATTCTTTAAATTCTTACCAAGATTTGCAGATTTAAGCTTCTTAAGCTCATCTGGTTTCTCTTCGTTAGTAGCACAAAAAGACGGAACATCATTATATGAAATACCATTTTTAGATAGAATGGGTTTTGTATTTTTAATTGCCGTTATAGGTATGGTAATTATCAGCTTAATAGATTCTAAACGCGGAAAAGAATCTAAAGGTTTAGAAATAGATAGTAGCATGTTTAAAGTAAGCAATAGTTTCGCCCTTGGCGCAGGAGCTGTAATTGTTATTTTAACAGCACTTTACGTTTACTTCTGGTAACATAAAAAACTTGATATTTAAAGTCCCGATAACTCGGGACTTTTTTGTTTTATAGCAATGTACAGGGCATAACTAAAACAAAAAATTTATCTTGTGGCTTCTATTATGTCATCTACCATTTTGCAACCAAAAAACTACATTCTCCCCATAATTGTTATAGCGCAATTCTTTTGCACCTCATTATGGTTTGCAGGTAATGCCATTATCAGCGATTTGGTTAATGAATTACATTTTCCTTCTTCTTATTTGTCTCACCTCACCAGTGCAGTTCAATTTGGGTTCATCATTGGCACTTTAGTATTTGCCTTATTAAGTATTTCAGACCGTTTTTCACCTTCTAAAATTTTCTTTATTTGTGCCGTTATTGCCGCATTAACTAACCTTTGTGTAAATATTAACAACCTAAATGTTGTTCTTCTATTGCTTATTAGATTTACAACAGGCTTCTTTTTAGCAGGTATTTATCCAGTGGGAATGAAAATTGCGGCAGACCATTTTCAAGAAGGTTTGGGGAAATCATTGGGATTTTTAATAGGTGCGTTAGTTTTTGGAACCGCTTTTCCTCATTTCTTAAAAAGTATAAATGGAATACCTTGGCATTATATTGTGCTTTGTACGTCCTTGCTTTCCCTAATTGGAGGATTAATCGTATTCATTTTTGTTCCAGACGGACCATATAGAAAAATAGGCCAGCAATTAAGTTTGAAAGCATTTATAAAAGGCTTTAGCAACAAGAAATTTAGAGGTTTTGCTTTTGGCTATTTCGGGCACATGTGGGAGCTTTATGCTTTTTGGTCGTTTGTTCCTATTATTTTGTTAACCTACAACAATCAGCACCCAAATCATATTTTTAACATCCCTCTTTTTTCTTTTTTAATAATTGCCGTAGGAAGTATTGCTTGCGTAATTGGCGGAATAATTTCGAAGCGATTTGGCGTAAAAAAAATCGCAACACTTTCTTTAGGTTTATCTGGTGCTTGTTGTTTGGCCTCTCCCCTGTTTATATTTAACAGCTCGGCAACAGTTTTTATTACATTTATGTTTGTTTGGGGAATGGTAGTTATTGCAGATTCTCCTTTATTTGCAACACTAGTGGCTCAAAATGCTGTAGCAGAATACAAGGGATCCTCCTTAACCATTGTAAATTGTATTGGCTTTTCCATCACAATTATCAGCATACAGCTGATAGGGGCTTTAAAAACCGAAACAAACGAACAATACATTTATATGTTATTGGCGTTGGGTCCAATTTTAGGGTTAATCGCCCTGCGAAAAAACGATTAATTATCTTCTACCAACAGCCTTAAAGCAACATTATCTTTATTCTCACTTACCAAATCCTTTAATTTTCTTTTTAATTCGGCTGTCAAGGTTACATTTTTTTGCTGTCCATAAATATTGTTCATTTCATTAGGGTCGTTTTTCAAATCGTACAACTCCCAAAAATTGGCTGCGCCGTAGAACCGAATAAGTTTATAGCGATCAGTTCTTATACCAAAATGCCTCATTACACTGTGCTCTCCCGGAAACTCATAATAATGATAATAAACAGACTCCCTAAATTTAGCTTTTGGGCTTTTCAATAAATTATCAAACGATTTCCCTTGAATTTCTGCCGGAATAGGAACATTAGCCAACTTTAAAAAGGTTGGTGCAAAATCTACATTAGAAACTAACTGCGGCATCATGGTTCCAGGTTTAATTACACCAGGGTAACGCATGATAAAAGGAGCATGCATCGATTCTTCATACATAAAGCGCTTATCGAACCAACCGTGTTCGCCCATGTAAAAACCTTGATCTGAAGTATAAATTACGATTGTGTTTTCAGACAAGTTGTTTTTCTCTAAATAATCTAACACCCTTCCAATATTCCTATCCAAAGACAAGGTAGTGCTTAAATAATCTCGCATGTATCTTTGGTATTTCCATTCTACTAACTCATTCCCCTTTGGGTTTTGTTTTAAAAAATCAGCTTCAATTGGGTCATAGTAGGCATTTCAAGCTTTACGTTGTGCCGCACTCATCCTTGCTGTAAAAGCTGTTGCAGAATTAACCTTATCTGATGTATCGCTTTTTATTTTCAAATCGTAGCCCAATTTCATTGTATTTACAATGTTCATGTCTTGTTTACCCGCAGCAATCCTATTCTCATATTTATCATAAAAGTTTTTAGGCAATGGGAATTTGGTTTTATCATATTTTCCCAAATCCTGAGTATCTGGCATCCAAGTTCTATGAGGTGCTTTTTGGCCAATTACTATGCAGAAAGGTTTTTCTTGATCACGCTTATTAAGCCAATCTAAGGCAATATCAGTAGTTACATCCGTGCAATATCCATTGAGCTTACTTGTATCGCCCCTCATATTGATAAATGAAGGATTGTAATACTGTCCTTGACCCGGAACGATATTCCAAAAATCAAATCCTTGAGGATAAGTTTTCAAATGCCACTTACCAACCCAAGCTGTTTGAAAACCAGCCTGTTGCATCCTCCTTGGAAATACATCTTGCGAAGCATCAAACTCATCCATATTATCTTTTAAGCCATTCATATGGCTATATTTCCCGGTTAATAAGGTTGCCCTACTTGGTGCACAAATTGAATTATTTACAAAAGCATTTTTAAAAACCGCCCCTTCTTTTGCCAACCGATCTATATTAGGCGTAGCGCCATATTTAGCACCATAGGCACCGATAGTTGACAGCGCGTGATCATCTGAAATAATGATGATAATATTTGGCATTTTTTTTACCTGTCCATAAATCGATGTGGTAAATAAAGTGAAGAGTAGAAAATATATCCCTTTCATTAAACTAAATGATTAAAACCTATAGTCTAAATATATAGATTATTGACTAAATTAATCATCACTAAATTACCTGCTAACCTGATTTTTACTAATAAAAATAAAATCTAGCGTATATTGTATTAAATAAAATTAACCAATGAAAAGGAAAGAATTTCTTCAATCTGGCTTTATTGCTGCTGGGCTATCTGTACTTCCCGATGCACTTAGTGCAAAAGAGCAAGCCCCGAAAAAATCATTCAGATTTGCCTTTATATCCGACATACATATTAAAACTGGCGCTGTGCCAGAAGCTGGGATGTCAAAAGCCTTAAGGCATGTTAATCAATTAAAACCCAAAGTTGATTTCATCATTAATGGTGGAGATTGTATCATGGATGCCTTGGCTGCAACAAAAGAATCAACCCAAACCCAGTGGGCACTTTATCATCAAATTATGCAAAAGGAAAATAGTTTGCCAGTATATCCTTGCATTGGGAACCATGATATTTATGGATGGTTTCAAAAAGCCCCTGATGTTACCGATCCTTTGTACGGCAAAAATTACGCTCTAAAAGAACTTAAAATGACTGAACGTTATTATCATTCTAAAAAAGAAAACTGGAATTTTATTATCTTAGACAGCACTCAGCTTAATCCAGCTGGAGGCTATATTGCTAAAATTGATGATATACAATTGGAGTGGTTGAAAAACAAGCTTGCTGAAATTCCTGCTAACCAACAAATTTGTATTGTTTCACATATTCCAATTCTCTCAATTTGTGCTGGCTTATTTTTCAATAAAACAGAAGCCAATGGCGATTTAATGATCAAGCGAAACTTAATGCATACCGATTTTTTTGCGCTTAAAACATTGTTCAATAAATATCCTAACATTAAAACTTGCTTAAGCGGACATATCCATTTACAAGATGAAATTCATTACAACAATGTTGATTATTACTGTAATGGTGCAATTTCTGGAAATTGGTGGGGTGGTGCTTTTCAAGAATTTGACCCTGCCTATGCTGTTTTCGATTTCTTTGATGATGGAACCGTAAAAAGAGAAATGATAAAATATGATATTTAAGGGCAAGTTAAAACATTAGCCAAAAAGGTAACCACTATAAGCTAGACCTTTGGCAACACTTTTAAAATTATCGCCAGAGTTTAGTTTAAGATGAGGGAATTTTTCTTTAAACAGTTGCTGAATGCTTCCTACCATTGACGTGCCACCAGTTAAAAAAAGGCTATCAATATCTTTCGCCTCAATATTATTTTGCAACATAAACTCGTTTAAATAGGCCGCAATGCGATCTACATCTCTTTTAATGATTTGCTCATAACCTGCTAAAGAAATTTCTTCATCAATCTTGATATCCATTTGATGATAACTAAATTTCGAGGTAACAGTATTTGATAATTCAATCTTGGTTTTTTCAATAGCTTGAAATACAGAATAGCCTAAATTATTCTCAATCAGCGTAATTAGATTTTTAAACTGAGGGTCATTTCCAGAATAATAATAGTAATCTTCTATATCCTTTTTAATACGTTGCCCATTAAAGAAATTCATTTGTTCCCAAGAGCAAATATTTACGAAAAGAGATTTGGGAACTGTTAATACCTTACCCCTAGTTGCTTCATAAGTGGTATGTTTACCGAAGTATGGCGTTCCTTTTTCCCACATAAATGCCGAATCGAAACTATCTCCACCAATATAAATCCCACCAGTGGCCATTATGTCATTCTTTCTGTCCTTACTGCCTACTTTTTCGGGATCAAGTACCAAGCAGGTAAAGTCTGTTGTACCACCACCTAAATCTGCCACCAACACTTTTTCTTTTTTCGATAACGTTTTCTCATATGCAAAAGCTGCACCAATAGGCTCAAATTGAAAGCGAACCTCATCAAAGCCTGCAAGTGCCGCAGCTTTATCAAGCCTATTTTGTGCTAAGGTGTCTTTTTGCACATTATCATCATTAAAAAACACAGGCCTACCAATAATTGCTCTTTTACAATCTTGGCCAATCAATTCATCGGCCTTAGCCTTTAGTTCCTTTAAAATTATGGCTACTAAATCTGAAGCATTATATCTTTTATTGTGAATTCTGGTCTCTGTAAAACTACTTCTAGATAAAATTTGCTTGATAGATTTAATAAAACGTCCCTTCATTCCATCCTTTAAGTAGGCTTCGATGGCTTCTTCACCTACCACGTAGTTTTTATCCTTACCAGCATCTAGCTGATGGTAAAAATAAATCAATGAAGGAATGATGATAGTACTATGGATTTCTTTTGAATCTTCATCAAAAATAGCCAATGCCGAATTGGTGGTACCAAAGTCAATTCCGTATAAAAATCTCTTCATCTGATGGGAGGTAAGCAAATAAAAGTTTAGTGGGGGCGGCGAAAATATTAAAAAATTAGATAAGAAAAAAATGAAGTAATTACCATTTGTTATTCGCAGCTATTATTGAATAAGGCAAATGATCATAAGTAGACGGAAAATGTTATAACAGCTAATATGAAATAACATTAGGTTCTTAATTGAATATGAACAGGTTATTAACTGCTTTAATTGTAGTACAAAGTTTAATCGAACTTTAAACGTAGTTTAGTCGAGTTCATTTGTCACAAGTTCGAATAAACTTCGAATTAACTTCGACCAAAATTCGAACTAACTTAAAATCGTTTGATATTCTTTTACAATGCAGGTACGAATACTGTGTTAACAAAATGCAATTGTTTTATTTAGAAATAACACATAATAATAGTTAGAAATATTAAATGTTTAAACTTTTAATAACAGATTTTACCTGTCATGGTAATACTTGCATCAATGCATTTAGTTATAAGATATATTCGCAGTATTTAAGTCAATCAGACGACCTGTTGACAAAAACCTATGCCAAAATTTGTACATTATGTTCCCCCTAATAGACAAAAAGGGTGGTCATACTTTATGACACCCTCTTAGCTATAATTGCGATTTGATGGGGACTATTTCGATTTTTGCTGATAGTTACCGAACAATCTGATTAAAATATCTGGGGAGTTAGTAATGATTCCATCAACACCAAGTTTACCTAGGGCAACCATATCTTCTTCCTTATCTACCGTCCAAGGCAAAATTAGCATATTTTTGTCGTGCACTTTTTTAACCATTTCTGCATCAACACCTGTATAATATGGGCTATAAATAGCTGGCACAAAACCCAAATTTTCTAAATCTCCATCTAGTCCAGCTTTTTTGGTGCTTAATTGTTTAAAATATTCCTCAACCTCTTTAGCAGAAAGACCATATTTTTTAAGTTGATCTTCGGTAAGGTTCATTTTTCCTTGCACCAATAAAGCTAGTTTAAGCTTTGGTTCAGTTTGATGTAGAATTTTTAAAGTCCTCACATCAAACGATTGAATGATTACCCTACTTTTGACACCCTTTTGATTAATTACGTTCATCATTGTGTTTACAAATATTTCTGGCGAAGGATTATATTTTCCATCACCCATTGGAGAACATTTTGTTTCAATGTTATAATAAACTGGCTTAAGCTTATTTACCTTTATATAAGCTTCCACACTGTCAATTAAATCACTCAATAATGGTTTATGTGTTTTTAATTTAATTTGGCCAGGAAACATTGGATGTGTTTTTATTCCTGATTGATAGCGACTAATGCTATCGTATGACATTTGATATAAACTCAGACTTTTTTCTTCTTCCTTAGTAATTTCTGTACCATCGGGCTTGGTCATAAAAGTGGCAGACATATAGGCATCATGAGATACTACAACCTTTCCATCTTTTGAAATAACAACATCAAGTTCCAATGTTTTAGCACCTAGCTTAACAGCATTTAACATGGCAGGGATAGTGTTTTCAGGCATCAATGCCATACCTCCTCGGTGTGCCTGAACGTCCAATTTCTGCTGACAAAAGGCTGTCCCGTTAAATAATATACTTAATATTAATATTACTCTTTTCATTATTTTATTTGTTATGATGGTTTAATATGCTAACAACGGCTTTCTAAATCCCCCATATCATCCAATTTGAATTAGAAAGATTTATTGCACGAAAATAATGGAGTCTTTGGCTTAACCTTGTTATGGGAATATTAAGTTTCGGTATTGGAATAAGAATTTTTGAAGCAAATTGTAAACCACAAATTCTTGGGCATAAAATATTTTGAAACAAAAAACCTTTATAAACAAGAAGGCCTTACCGGGCATGGTAAGGCTTGTTCTTGATATTGGCTCACTCTGCTGGGCTTCGAGAAGAGCGGGATCATATACTAGAAGGGCATTGGATGATGAACGATTCTATTGAAGCGCTATGCTACTAAAGCACTGAAGAATATCACTTCGTTAAACTATGTAATGAAAGGCTCAATAACCCCAGCCAAAACGCAGTCGAGTAACACCCGAAGGGTTAACAACCGACAATTTCATATCGCCACCACTTCCACTTCTACTTAACAAACTATAACTATCCCCATCCCTTATTCCTGGCCAGTATACACTAGATAGGTTACTGTTTCTAAATACATTGGTAGAGCCAATGATGTAGGCAATTTCATTGTCGCTCCCAACAGCTCCTGTGTAATTTTTTCCAGTGCTCATTCCTGCTCCAAACTCTGTAATCACCGTTCTGGATGAATAGGCACCATACCTAACCCGCCAATTCGCTTCCCATTCGCTTTGTGATCTCGTATTCCAAAACGCATAATTGTGCAATGCCAATAAACAATCTTTAAACCTTGCATCAGCACCAATTCCAGTTACGTCTTCAGCATAACCAGTACCAGATAATAAAATCCTATTTTTAGGTAAGGCTGGGAACTTGGATAAAAACTGCTCATAGATAGCGCTTAATTGGGAAAGCGTATAACCATAAGGCTCATTAAAAACTTCGATATAAACTTCATTTTGCTGGCCATATTTATTAAGAATGGTTGTCCACATCTGCCAAAAAGCATCCATGTTATCAATCATTCCATTTTTACTGCTTGAGCTTTCCCAACAGCACAAAATCACTTTTAATTTTTTAGCAAGTGCCTGGTCTATTGTTGCCTGATAGGCAGCCCACCAGCTATCGCTTACTGATGGTGGATTAACGGGTAACCTTATGGCATTTACACCCGCTAGATTTGCAATAACACCGTTATAGATACTTTCCGATTTTATGGCAGCACTTGCATAATTATCACTGGCTTCAAGTCCAGAAGGGATTACCCAACCGTCAACAAAGTTGTCTCGGGCATCAGCCCAGTTTACCCCTGATATTAAAGGGTGAACAGGTTTTTCTTCCGGTATAGGCTCGGCAATTACGCCAGCCTTTTTGCTGCATCCGAAGAAAAAAAGAATGCAGCATACCATTAATATATAGTTACGACCTTTTATCATTACCTAAAATTTACTTGTGTTTAACTGATCAAGAATTGCTTTATCTAAACTTTTTAGTTCATTAACATCAGGCTTATTAAGTTCAAACACAACAATTTCATTGCTCCCAGCTTTTAACCATTCTGCTGGCAAATAAATGGTCTGCTGTGGTCCAATGCTCCAATATTTACCCAAGTTATGTCCATTTACCCAAATCACGCCCTTACCCCAATTACGCAAGTCTAAATAAGTATCTGTTGGTGTTTTAACTTCAAAGCTTCCCAATTTCAACACAGGGGTGTTTTTCGTTATTTTAGATGCATTTATCTTTGCCGTTTCTACCTTATTAAAAGGTAATGGAAACATGGTCCATTCCTCTAGTAAATTACCACCAAAAGTAACCTCACCTACAATTCCCTTTTTATTCTTTAACAGATTAGGACCAAAATTAATCCTTCCCATATTTTCTACGAATATTTCTAAGCTATGCTTCCCGCTTGGCACATCAAGCACTAAGCTTTCTTCTCCTAGTCTTCGATCAAGCGTACCCTTTCTCTCTCCATCAATAAATACAATGCCATAGTCACGAAGCCCATTAATTTTAAGTTCTGCCTTTTTGCCACCAATAATGTTCGTTTTATAAATTACATAGCCATAGGCTTGGTTCATGTCTTCAAAAGTTAAAGGATTTTTGCTTTCCTTTCCTGAGCCCATGTAATCAAAAATGCCGATCTCCTTGGTAAACTTGATGGGAGCCATTGCCATAGAGGGCTTAGCCTTTGGTACTTCAGGAAGTTTTTGGTCTTTTGGCAGGTGTTTGGCAATTACTGCCCTAAATTGCATGAACTTATCAGTAGCATTTCCAGCCTCATCTAAGGGGGCGTCATAATCATAACTGCTAATCTGAGGTTCAAATGGAATGGTATCTCTAAAATTTGCGCCATTCATAAATGCCCTCGTACTACCACCATGAAACATATACATGTTAATGGAAATTCCGGCACCCAAAACCGTATCTAATTTTCCAGTGTATTGCTCAGCTGGCACTTTATGATGTGCCGTACCCCACCAGTCGAACCAAGCTGGGTACCATTCTGCTATAAAAAATGGGCCTTTTCCTTCATTAAGGTTGCGAACTGCCTGTTTTACCTTTATGGGATTATCCTGACCATTGATAGCAGGCATTAAGCCTTTCAAATGTCCCTTTACAATATCCTTTTCTGGATCACATGTATATAATAAACCATCAAAACCGGCGTCAACAAACATCTTCCTGTTCATTTCTAGGTACACCTTATCTGCACCATAAGAACCATATTCATTTTCTACCTGAACCATGAGAATGTTTCCGCCATGGTTAATTTGAAGTGGCGCCAACTGTTTACCAATCTCATCTATGTATTTTTTGTATTCGGCCAAGTATTGTTTTTCTCTACTTCTTACCTCTAAACCTTTTTCGTTTTGTAACCAATAAGGATAGCCACCAAATTCCCATTCTGCACAAACATAAGGGCTAGGCCTTAAGATTACCCAAAGCCCCTCTTCCTTTGCAGTTCTTACAAATTCAGCAATATCATTATTGCCGGTAAAATCAAAAACGTCTTTTTCTGGCTCGTGTAAGTTCCAGAACACATATGTTCCTATGGTATTAAGTCCCATCGCCTTTGCCATTTTCATTCGCGCTCGCCAAGCTTCTTTTGGCACTCTAGGGTAATGTATCTCTCCAGATATAATCTGGTAAGGCTTACCATCTAGCATAAAGGTGCTATCGCCCAAACTAAAGGTGTGCTTTTCACTTCCCTTGTTACAGCCAAAAAGCACTGCAAGGAACAGTAGTGCATTTAAAAGAAATATTTTATGTTTTTTCATTTGTTTTGTGTTTTAATTGATGATCCCTGACTATAAATGCCAGGTATACCTATCTTTCTTTGTTGCCAATAATTGTGGTTACAGATTTTGCAGATAAATTAATGGCATCACTCGTAGTGAATGAACGTGTTAGATTAGCACTTTCTGAAGTGGTATAAACAACAATCTTTTTTTGGTTTTTAGCTAATCCAGCTATTTCTAAATGAATGGGTTCATCACTGTTATTTACCGCTACAGTAATTAGTTCATTGTTTTTTAAGTAACTAGAAAGGTAAAAATCCTTTTCATCTGAAACTTGAGTATTTAGCCTTACGCTGCCTACGGGTATAAATCGGCTGTAATTGCCAAAAGCCCAAAGTAATTTGCTATCGTAAACCTTTCCGCCAGTTTTGCTTTTATCAATATAAACTAAACCGTCTTTATAGTTACCTGTTGATACCGCCAACCACCACTGCCATGATGTAGCATTGGCATAAGTGAGGTCATGGTGAATTAGTTTTGCGATGAAAAGCGCTGTTGTCATTCCTAAATCTCTTCCCTCTCCTTTTAATGTGCTATCGCCAAGCACACAATACTCCGACATCCAAAATCTTAATCCGTTCTGTTTACCTACTTCATCCTTAACCTTTTTCCTAATTTGTATGGCCTTAAACTCCGGGCTAGTGGTAAAATAGCTATGCCCAGATATACTGTTGTCTAGGTTATTTAAATCGCCTAAGTAACCTTTTGAATTCGGATTGAAAAAATAAGCTATTTGCCTGCTTTTAGCCGTGTCTTGATGATCAGTAAGATAGTTTAACTGTCCAGCATCAACAATCTGGATCTTTGTTTTTAGCTGTGTTTTATTTAATGTTCCACTTAAATTTTTAACAAGCCTAGTGATTTCCTCATTTGTATAAGGAGTGCCTTCTTGTTTACCCTCATTCCATTTCCATTGCGGCTCATTAACTGGGCTAACATAAGCCAACTCAATTCCTGTTTTTTTCTTGATGATTTTAATCGTATTCACTAAGTCTGCAGAGAACGCATCAACTTTCTTAAAATCGAGGTTGCATAGACCATCACTTGAAAATGCTTTTTGGTTCAGCGTAAAGTTAACGTGAGGACTATTCACAAAACCTAAAAAATTACTTACGCCCCTTTTTTTTGCAGCGTCCATGAACCAGATTTGCCCAGGCATCGCATCTTCGTTATAGGTTCCATTTAAACTAAGAAAAGAAAGCTGTCTTCTCCATTCATCGCGAATGCCACTTTCCTTACCTTGTTCAGTACTGCCACCACCAATGGCGAATCGCCAAAAATTTAATCCAATTCCTAAAGGGGTTCCAGCTTCATCTAGCTTTTTACTGAATAGTAAATCTGCCATCTTGTTTTTTTCAGCATCAGGCCATAACCCTGCAAATTGACAAGTCCAAGCATCTGAAGCACCAAAACTTTCTATCACCTGAGCAGGCTCGTTAAAATTGACTTTTACTTTGATGATTCTTTTATGTTGTGCCTGAACAAAAATTGGAGTAATCAAGCCAAGCAGTATACAGAAAGCATAGCCGGTAATTTTTCGCTGAAAAAACAAATTCATTGTTTAAAGTTTAATAAGCATACCAGCATTGCGTACCGGTATGCTTAAGTTTCATCCTATTTTAAAATGTTAGATACGCTAACAATGTCTAATAATCGGCATTTTGTTCTAATTTATTTCCTGAAGCTAAAATTTCTGCTCTAGGTATTGGTAGCCAGTATTGTTTAGCTGTAAATAATTTACCATCTAATGCAGATTTAGCAGCATAAGTAAAATTGCTTCCAGATTTGGTTACGATTATTCCTGCAGCTGGCTTATTCTCTACAATGTCTGCAATTTTCCAACGGCGAACATCATAATACCTGTGTTCTTCGAAGGCTAGCTCTACCCTGCGCTCATATTTAACCGCATCACGCATCTCTGCCTGAGAAATCCCTGCGGCTAATGCTGGCATATTTACATCTGGTCTCGCTCTTACTAAGTTGATAGCTTGTCTAGCAGACATGGCTGATCCTGCTGGTATAACATCTGGTCCATAAGCTTCATTGGCTGCTTCTGCAAAATTCAATAATACTTCGGCATAGCGCATATAAATCCAAGGTTGCATACCTGCTACATCCCAAGGGTTATCAATTGGATAACTATCGTTCATGAATTTTTTAAGATAGTAACCAGTTTTCGTGGTGTTCCAGTTCGAATCGCCATCCTTACTGTCTTTTCCTCCCGGGATAAATGCTTCTAAGCTTCTAGTTCTATAAGGAGCTCCGTTGTAAATTACAGTATATCCAAATCTTGGATCTCTATTGGCATAAGGCTGTGAAGCTAGATAACCAGAGGTTGGATCTGTAATTGGCTTACCACTTACCATTTGATAATCATCAACCAAATTTTGAAGAGGTGTATTACCTCCCCATCCGCCATAACCATTAGGTCCATTGGCAATTTCAAGGCACACATGCCTGGCATTTGTGGTAAATAATCTTTCAAAGATCACCTCGTTAGTTTCATTAACTAGGAACATTTTATTGTAACCACCTGTATAAATGCCATATTTATTTAAGCTGATTACCGCCTGCGCAGCACTGGTTGCTGCTATCCAGGTTCCCGCATTATATAACGGACTTGCTGCATAAAGTGCCAGTCTAGATTTAAGGGCTAATGCAGCACCTTTTGTCGCCCTACCCAATTGCCAAGTGCCAGTATTGTTTGCCGGCAATGCTGCCGCAGCCTCATCAAGTTGAGCTATTGCATAGTTCATGCTTTCTTGTAAGGTTGCTCTTTTAAATAAAGCTGGATCTTGTAGATTATCGCTCAGCTGTGTAACCTTATCGCCTATTAATACTGCACGACCGTAATTTCTAATGATATCATGGTAACGGTAAGCCCTGATGAACTTTAATTCGCCTTCAATCATTTTTTTATGCCCAGCACTCATTGTTATTTTAGAAAGGACACTTAAGGCGTAGTTACATTCTCTTATTCCCCTGTAACTACGTGACCAAAATGAGCCCGTACTTCCTAAATTATCCGGAGAAATCTGACCACGTTGAATCAACCAACTTCCGTCATCGTTATTGTAGATAGATTCGTCGGTGTACGAACTCATCATGCTGTATTCAAATCCTCTACCAAAACCTGGGTTAGAGCCTTCAGATTCTTTTTCTTGAAGCCTAGGCCCAATGTATCTATTGAGTACATAAGCCTCAAATATGGTAGTGTCACTTTCTACTGATGTGGTAGATATCCGATCGGTTGGTTCTACCTCAAGAAAGTTCTTTTCGCAAGATGTTAGCGCTAATGTTGCGCATAACGTTATATATAATGGTTTGATATATGCTTTCATGTTGATTAAAATTTAACGTTTGCCCCAATGTTAATGATTTTCTGTTGTGGGTAAAATTGACCACTTCCACTATCTCCTTCAGGATCGTAGTCCTTAACCTTTGTGATAGTGAAAAGATTATAGGCACTTGCATAAAGTCTTAGGTTGGAAATTTTTGCTCTTTGAAGTAGGTTAGACTTGAAGTTATAACCTAGCTCTACATTTTTCAATCTTAAAAAAGCAGCATTGTTTAGCCAAAATGTATTGTTATAGGAACCTCCACTAATTGCATTTGATGCACGTTCTGAAACCCTTGGGTAGGTACCTGCTGTATTAGTAGGACTGAAACGATTATCTGCCCAGCTACTGTAATAATTTCCTACACTTCCTGATTCTGGTAATACATATTGACTAACCCTTGCTTGACCTGCAAAAAGCACAGAAACATCAAATTGATGATAAGAAGCATTTAAGCTAAAACCATAGGTAATCTGTGGTATGTTACCATATTTTGTACGGGTTTGATCTTTGAAATCAATCTTTCCATCGCCATTAAAATCTTCATATTTCAGATCGCCTACTTTTGCGCCTGTAACATGAGGATAGCTGTTTAACTCTGCTGCAGTGCGGAAAATTCCGATGGCATTGTACAACTGATAGGTTCCCAATGGCCTACCTGTTACCCTTTGATAGTCTAAAGTTCCAACGGCTTCATCAACATACACCACCTTGCTTTTTGCAAAAGTGATATTACCAGATGCACCCCAATTAAAGCTATTACCAGTATGATTATAGCCTAAGGTACCTTCAAAGCCCTTGCTGTTGATCTTACCAATATTCTCGGCAGGTACCAATGCATCAGAACCATAAGGATTAACAATACCCGAAGTTGCTGGAATTGATGCGTTTCTGGTCATCAAAATATCTGTTCTTTTCTGCTGGAAATAAATGGCTTCCAAGGTGAAGTTTTTGAGGAATACAGCATTTAAACCAAAATCAAGTTTCTTAGCTGCTTCCCACGTTACAACAGGGTTGGCCAATTTTACTAAATTAAGGTTAGACTGGATAATGTTGGTTCCGCTACCCGGTACACTTGCCACAAAACCATTACTTACCAAAACATAATTGTCAAAATATTGGAAGCCATTAATTAAATCGCTACCCAATGAACCATAAGATGCTCTTATTTTTAAATCGTTTATAAACTTAACGTTGTTTGCAAACCATTTCTCTTGGCTAATTCTCCAAGCAGCTAAGGCAGAAGGGAAATATCCGTAACGTTTTGCTGATGGGAATAATGATGAACCATCTGCACGAAATTGACCTTCAAAAATGTACTTCTCATCGAAGTTATAAGTTACTTTTGCTAAATAACTTCTTCTCTTGTAGTTTGTGCTATAGCCGGAGTTCCTAAAATCGGTAGCAGCAGTACCGCCTTGAGAGAGTTCTGGAAGCGTTGTTGAGATATAGTTCAATCGCTGTGCATCAAAAAATTCGTAGTGGTTGGCACTTTGCTCATAACCCACAAAGGCATTTACATTATGTTTTCCAAAACGTTTGTCGTAATTAAGTTTAATGTTTGAGGTAATTAGCGATTGGTTACTATGCGATTCATATAGGGTAGCTCTATTGTTACTGCCACCCACTACCACCGTATTATATGTTGCTGATGCTTGATCGTAATTAAATAGATTATAAGGTTTGTTAAAGTTCTTAGAAAAACCATAGGTTTTATCTAAAGAGAAAAACCCATCTACAGACAATCCTTCTATTCCAGGTATTTGATAGCTACCTTTTAATATGGCATTCAATACTTGAGTTGGGTTGCGATTCGTTCCACCTGCGTCGGTAACTTGAACAGCTGGATTATTATTCTCAATTCCGGTGGTTGGTAGCCCGTTTGGATAATAGGCGCCCACAATTGGTTTTGCACGATAAATAGACCTAAATATACCACCTGCCCCTACGGTTGGGAATACCCTATCTTCTTGTCTGCCAGAGATGCCTAATCCTACTTTTAAACGTTTAGAAATATTGGCATCTATATTAGACCTAAAATTATATTGGTTATACTTTGTTGCGGCATTTTTATATATCGCATCTTGGTATAATTTTCCCAGCGAAACAAAATATTTCACATCTTCGGTACCACCGCTAACAGAAAGGCTATGTTGGTTTTGCAATGCAACATCCTTAAGCGTCTCCTTTATCCAATCGGTATTGGGAAAAAGCAATGGATCTGAGCCATCCCTAAACTTTTGGATTTGCGCAGCAGAATAAGCCTGGTTCAATCCTCCATTAGGATTCGAATCAAAGTTAATCTCGTTCATGATCTGCGCATAGGTAGCTGCATCGGCCATTTCTGGCAACCTAGTTGGCATACTAAAACCTTGATTGAAACTGTAACTTACTGTTGGCTTACCGATTTTTCCTCTTTTAGTGGTTATTAAAATTACTCCATTTGCAGCACGGTTACCATATATGGCAGCGGAAGCGTCCTTTAATACAGAAATACTTTCTACATCATTTGGATCGATACGTTCTAGACCACCTAATTGTCCGGGTATACCATCTACCACAACGAGCACGCTGTTATTGGTATTGGTAGATAAGCCTCTAATCAAGATACCTGAACCATCATAGCCTGGTTCTCCACCGCGATTGTTGATCACTACTCCTGAGAATCTACCTGCAAGTGAATTAGAAAGGTTGGGTTGTGGACTTTTAACAAGATCTGCTCCCTTAACTTGCGAAACCGAACCTGCAAGTGTTGCTTTTTTCTGTGAACCATAACCTACAACGATGAGTTCATTAAGGGTTTTAGAATCAGATGTTAGCTGGGCATTTACGTTTGTCTTGCCTCTTGTGGGAACTTCAGTGCTAACAAATCCCAAATATGAAAATACCAACACGGCATTCTCATCGGCAACTTTAATAGTGTATTTACCTTCACTATTGGTTTGGGTTACTACGTTAGTGCCTTTAACTGATACACTAACACCGGGAAGTATCCCTCCTTTTTCATCATAAACAGTTCCACTAACTGTAATTTCATCCTTGGTTGATAATGAATTTGTGGTGCTAGAATGTACAGACGCTTTAGCGGTTTCTGTTAATAATAACGAAACGCTGGCGAGTGATACAATGAGCAGCGTTCGTTTTGCCACACGGCAAAATAGAACAGATTTGTTCTGTAAAACTTTTCTCATTTGATTTATATTTGGTTATTTAATTTTTAGTTGTTTTCGCTTTATGCTAACCTTATTCCTTGTCTTTGGCCAATGGGTAGATAAAACTTAAATTGAAAACATTGCTAAATTGTACCAAAGCAAACAAAAACAAAGGGGGGAAACAGCTAATATTAGAGGGTCAAAAAACACACAAATGTGCATTATTAGCCATTTTTAAGAAAAGACCCTCATTATGGTATTCAGTTGCTAGTTTAAACTTTTAATTAGTTGAATAGAATAATCAGACAAAGCTTAATTTTTCTTCTTTTTTAGATCCTGATCAAGCGAGCTATTATTTGTGAAATTTTTCCTGTATTTCTTGATGTAATCTGATGGATTCATTTCAAACACTTTCTTAAACTGTTCCCTAAAATATTTGATATCACTCATGCCAACCATATACATGGTTTCCTGTATTGTCTTATCGCTGCTAATAAAAATCTCTGCTGCCTTCCTTAATCTAATAAACCGGATGAAGCTATTTGATGAATGCCCAGAAATATATTTAATTTTATTGAAGAGGTTTGCCCTAGACATTCCAATTTCTTCTGCCAACATTTTGATGTTAAAATTGGGATCCTCAATGTTACGTTCTACAATATGAATACAACTTCTTAAAAAATCCTTGTACTCTGATGAGATTTTTGACCTATTGGGATTGAGTGTAATCTCGCTATAAAAATATTTCTGTAAGCTATTTTTGTTTTTCAGTATCCCTCCAATTCTAGCCATCAGCAGTTCTTTATCGAAAGGCTTGCTAATGTAATCATCAGCTCCGCTCTCCACACCTTTTAGCTTAATTTCTGCTGAGGTACTTGCGGTTAATAACACCACTGGAATATGACAAATGGATTCATCTTCTTTCACTATACTACAAAGTTCAATTCCTCCCATCCCCTGCATCATTACATCGCTTATTACAACATCAGGTAAAAACTCTCGAATGATAGCCAATCCACTTTCACCGTCTCTGGCTTGATAAATTTGATATTGCTGTGCAAATACCTCACTCAAGTAATTAGCTATCTCCTCGTTGTCATCGATAATCAGGATAGATTTTTTCTCTTGGGCAAGCATATCACTTAACACAACTTCCCTTTTCTTGCTTGGCTCGGTTATTAAATCATCTTGATTAAGTTCCTTAAGAAAGGTAGAGCTTTCCTGCTGATCCTCAATGACAAACGCCGGATTGATATGTTCGCTTCCTTTCAATAGTTGTATGGTAAACGATGTGCCATCTCCCTCATTATTTTGACACTTAACCGAACCACCATGCATTTCTATAAAGTTTTTAACAAGGTAAAGCCCTATGCCAAACCCGCTTACAGCCGACCTATGTTGATCTGCCTCTTGGTAAAACCTATTAAAAATCTTCTCCTTTAAATCTTCACGAATGCCACAGCCCGTATCTGTAATTAAAATGTCTACGCTATCATCAGTTTCTGTGATGTTAACAGTAATAGCCCCACTGTCTGGCGTAAATTTAAAAGCATTGGATAAGAGATTAAACATGGCTATTTCTAGCTTCTCTCGATCTGCCAATACAGTTATATGATCTACCCTGGAAACAAACTCATAATTGATTGCTTTGCTACGAGCTTGGTGAGAGAAACACAAAAAAACCTCCTTAACTAAACTTACAATATTCAAATTAGATGCCTTTAAGGTATCACCTTGGGAATCTGCTTTTCTAAAGAGTAATAACTGATCAACCAGGCTTAATAATCGCTTAGCATTTCTGTAAACGATATTCATACTGCTCGTATCAAGGTTTTTATCGTCTTGATAAAGCAGTTCTTTAACAGGGTTGATGATTAGCGTAAGTGGTGTTCTAAATTCATGGGAAATATTGGTGAAAAAAGATAGTTTTCGCTCATTAAGTTCTTTTTCCTTTTCACTTTCTATATGCGCAACCTTAATTTCATACTTAAGTTCATCTTGTTTTCTCTTATATGAAACATATAAATAGGCACTCAGACCAATAGCCACAGCATAGATAAGGTAAGCCCACCAACTCAAATACCATGGTGGATTAATCTTGATGATAATGGAAGTTCCAGCATCATTCCACACACCATCGTTGTTAGATGCCTTCACTAGAAACTGGTAAGTTCCTGGATTTAAGTTGGTATAAGTGGCCTTTCGTTGGTTACCTACATAATTCCACTTTTTATCAAAACCCACCAATTTATAGGCATAACCATTTTTCCAAGGGTAGGCGTAATTAAGTGCCACAAACTCTAAAGAGAAAACACTTTGATCATATTTTAAGGTAATTTGTTTTGCAATATTTAGGTTTTCCTTCAGCGGCCCTTCTACATTTGGTAATACTGATTTATTGAATAACTGAAAATCAGTAAAGTAAACCGGTGGTGCCACTTTATTGAACCTCAGTTGGTGCGGATCAAAAGAAAAATAACCTTTATTTCCGGCAACGTAAATTAATTTTCCATTGCTTTTAATAATGGAATTGACTGCTACCCCATCTGCCTCATCAAAATTTCTTACTTTGTTAGTAATGGGGTCTAAACTTGATATCCCATTTTCAGTGGTCAACCAAATTTTACCATTCGCATCTTCGGCTATATCATTAAACACATTACTCGAAAAGCCATTCATTTTAGCATAAATATGAAAACGCTTTTCGTTTGAAACATACTTATTTAAACCATCTGGGGTACATACCCATATATTTTCTTTCGAATCGGTGAAGATAGCTTTAACAATATTACTGCTTAATCCTTTACTACCACTTTCTGCGGCCTCTATAGAACTGAAACGGCCCGTCTTCCTATCGAAAATATTTACCCCTCCACCATACGTTCCAACCCAAATCTTTCCATCTGGTGCTTTAGCCAAAGCATAAGTGTGATTGTTATTTATGGAAGAAGGATTTTTAGGCTGGTTATAATAGTGTTTAAATTGGTTCTTATTGCTGTCGTAAATTTTGAGCCCTGCATCTGTTGCTAAAACATAAATACCACTTTCTATTTCAAGTATATCCCTAAATACATCTTCATTAAATAAGTTACCAATAGCAGAATGATGGTAATGATGTTTAAACTGATTGTTTTTTTCATCATAACTATCAAAGCCATTTTCTGTAAGCACCCATAAAATCTTTTTACTATCCATGTAAATTTTCAGTATCTCATTACTGGTTAAACTATTAGGATTTCTATTTTTAGTAAAAGTAGTTAACCTACCAGAGTGTTTATCGATCTTAAAAAGCCCATTGTTTGTTCCCAGCCATACAACTGAATCGAGGATAACCATACTTTTGATTTCACGGTTACCCAACAGGAGTTCATTTAAATTAAACTTATATTGTTGATGATCTATCTTTCTTAACCCATTTATCGCATTGATCCATATAATCCCATCCTTGTCCTTATAAGCATCACAATAAGAGTAATTTTGTAAATCCTTAATCTTTTCCCAGGTTTTTGTAAGTGTATTATGCCAATAAAAACCGTTATTACCACCTACTAATAAAAGATCTTTACTAGCTACTAAAATGCTGAAAACTGAATAATTTTCTTGATCTGGTATTGTTATTTTTGTAAATTGATTTGTTTTCGGATTAAAACTAAAAAGACCATCCCAATAGGTACCAACCCAAATGCTACCATCAGATGCATAAGACAAGGCCCACACATCATTTGGATTTTTAAATCCAGGTTTTTGGTATTGTGAATAATTTGTAAAAGTTCTTTTTTTCTTATCAAAGCGATTAAGGCCTGCACTCCAATTTCCCAGCCATAAATCTCCCTTATCATCTTCAATGATAGAATTTACTGACTTACCCATCATACTTCCACTTTTAGATGAATTAGGCTTAAATGATAAAAATTCTTTTCGGTTAGGTATAAATTGATTAAACCCATCATCAGTCCCTACCCATACTGCGCCAGCTCTATCACACAAAACAGACCACACCTTATTATTACTTAATGAATTTGGACGTTTGTCGTTATGCAAAAACCTAGTGAATGTTTCTGTTAGCGGATCTAATAAATTAAGTCCATCCATCGTGGCAACCCAGATTTTTCCAGTACGATCTTCAACTATGGCATTAACAAAATTATTAGTGAGCGAGGTGGTATCACCCAGTTTATTCGAAAAAACCTTAAACGCATAGCCATCAAAACGACATAAGCCATTTTCGGTTCCTACCCAAATAAAGCCTCTTTTATCACGTAGTGTTGCAGTAGTGTTTCTGGATGGAAGGCCGTCTTTAGTAGTATATGTCTTGATTTCATTCTTATCCTGCTTCGAATTACTGAAGCTGCTGCTTTGCTGGGCAACAGAAATATTTATGAATAATAAACTGAAGCAGTATAAAAAAACTGTTCTTATAAATTTCATTGGTTTTGTATTTGGGCAGAAATTTTTAAAGCCTAATGGGATGTGAAATACAACGAATATAAAGTTAAATACGAACTATCCCAATTCTGGCTATTTAAAAACCGTAAGTCAGCGTCAAGAAAATGACCTGTGCAAATTCATTTTCATCGCTATTACATCATAAGACAGTTCATCATAAACCTTTAAAAACAAAAAAGCCTTACATTGCTGTAAGGCTTTTAATCTGCTCTCGAGACTGTGTATTTTTCTAGAAACCTTCTTGATGACCTTATGAGAATTGCAAAAATTGACGAAATCCTTTAGAATAATGTAAGCATACTTTTCTTGATTTGAAATATCACAAACCAAAGCTTATTTATCGTGGTCTTAGCCTCTTATTTCATTGTATTCTTCGTTAGATACAGGATGTAACCACATTACCTGTGTCTCATCCTTGAAATTGGTAATGGCAATGTGAACCATTTTGGTCGTAGCCGATGCGCCGTGCCAATGTGATACATTTTCTGGAATATTTACCACGTCACCTTTCTTTATCGGTTCTGCCCTACTGCCTTGTTCCTGATGAGTTTTGTCTGTCATTTGAGCAGGCTGCTGAAGGAATGCCCTTTAGTGGTTTCTTCAAAAACTCGAAAGCAATTCTAGTCTTTTATGCACGAAATAATATGTTTTGCCTTTTCGATATTGATTCGTTTGATCGCATTACGATCAGATGCAAAAGTGAAAAAATTGACCAGCTAAAAGAAAAATATGCTGCGATAGAGAAGCCTTTTAACTTCAGCCATAAATCCTGGGTGAGTATAATAATCTAAAATTATCAACAAATACTGAATCATAATGGGTAATCCTTTCTAACTATCTGTCAACAATCTTGCCATGCTGAATAACTGTTTGGATATTTTGCAGGGAGTTAATATCCAATAAAGGATTGCTTTCCAAGATTAATAAATCTGCCCTCTTACCTAATTCAATACTCCCACGGTTTTTCTTTTGTCCAATTACGTCTGCCGATATTTGTGTTGCTGAATAAAGTGCCTCCGCAGGAGTAAATCCACACTTTTCAACAAAATAACCGAGCTCATCAATCAAGCGTGGAAACTCCCTTTTCAAATCCACAATTTGATCAGTGCCGGCATCAATCATTACACCTTGTTCATGAACACGCTTCAATAAGGGAAACACCCAAGGATCTCGTTCTCCAGAAACGCAAAGCGTAGCATCTAAAATAGCGCCCCTTTTTTTCATCATTTTGCAAAATGGAACAATATCAATATTCGCGATTATACTGTCTTTATAAGCCATAGGGGTAGTTCTTCGATTAAATAGTGTATCTGTCCTCATTACCTCCAACATAGAAACATGAGACAGCACTTCCACTCCTGCCGCTGCAACTTCAATTGGCTTGGCAGGATACATCATCACGTGCCCCCAAACTTTTAGCCCATTTCGCTTTGCGGCACGTACAATTTCTTTCAAAAAAACTTTATCAAAAGAATGGTAAAGTTTTACACCAGTTGCCCCACAGGCTTTTGCCTCAGCCATCGCTTTATCTAAATCATCACCAGGAATCAAACGCTGTTCCCATGGTGTATAGGGCTCCTTTCTAATATTCTGACCTCGGTTATAGTACCAATCACCCGCCATAAATGATGCAAAAAATACATCAGCACCACTTCTTTCACCTTTTCGGATGGCAGTTTGCGCTTTGAGAAGTGCCTCTCCGTCGCCAGCAGCATCTCTTACAGATGTAATTCCGTGACGGAGGTAGTAATTTAAATCCTTAAACGTATTTTCAAGATTATTTTTATACTTAGCAGTAACGTGAACGTGGGCATCAATTAATCCAGGAACAATATATTTTCCGGCCAAATCCATGATCTTTGCACCAGCAATAAGCTTTGACGATCGTCCAATTTTAACAATTTTACCACCGCGTATAGTAATATCTTTACCTTTTAGAAATTTTGTGCCCTCAGCGTTTAAAACATTTGCATTTTTTAAAATCAATACTGTGTCGGTATTAGAAGATAGGGCTTTAGTATTTGCTAGAAGCTGAACTTTTAGCAATAAGATAACTGCGAATAAGATATATTTTTTCATGTTATTTTTTAGAATTCGTATTTTATAATTAGGAAAGAGCATCGGAAAATAAAAACGCAGCGGCATCCACCAACTGCGTTTTCGTAACTATTAACTAATTAACCTTCATTATTTGAAAAGCATTTCTAGCTTTTTTTCGAGCTCGTTACCACGCAAGTTTCTTGCTATGATAACTCCATTTCTGTCTACTAAAAAATTGGCTGGCAAACTTTTTACACCGTACATCTCGGCTACCTTACCACTCGTTGATTCAGCATCATTTAACTGTTGCCAAGTCAAGCCATCTTGCTTAACCGCTAAAAGCCAGTTTTCTTTCGAGGCATCCATGGATAATCCTACAACTTCAAATCCTCTACTTTTGTAATGCTGATAAGCCATCATCAGATTTGGATTTTCTTTCCTACACGGCATGCACCAACTGGCCCAGAAATCTATTAATACATATTTCCCTTTGAAACTGCTCAGTGAAACTGATTTCCCAAACTGATCTTTCAAGCTAAAATCGGCCGCAGTTGCCCCAATGTTGGTCAGTTGATCCGCATCGATAAAAATCTTAATGCGTTTCCCAAACGACGAGGTTTTTACTTTGCCTGATAATTGCGAATAACCTTCAATAGCACGTTTCCTATCGGGATAGGTCACATACTGATCAAAAATTGAGATAGCAGACGAAATATTATTCGGATAACGTTTCAACAAAATGGCCAACACGCTATCTTTCAATAGCTTATTTTGCGCTATATAAGCAGCTAAAATTGCTTTATCCTTCATTTCATCGCCAGTCCGTTTTGGTCTACCTGGCAAGGCCGAAATAGACTCTCGGAAAGAAGTGTAAACGTCGTTTTCTATGGATCCGGTTATTTTCAAACCGTAAAACGTATTTAATTTACCAGTGATCGAAATGGCATTATTTTCTGCTACAAGAATCCTGATTTGTTTATTTAACGAATTGGATAATGTACACAAAACAGGTTCTTTAAATGTTTTGGTCAGCGAAAATTTATCATCATTTGATAAGGCAGAATCAATAGTTGTCAATCCTGCTAAAGTATATGAGAGGTAAATTTTCCCCCTTCCCAAACCCTCAATCTTGCCAATAAACGTTGCAGTTTGCAGTGCATTTGCCTGAAAGGACAAGCACCAAAACAGCAAACTTAATAAATGGTATCTTGAAATTTTCATCGTTTTTCTTTAGCTTAATAGTTCAATCCTGGAATTGGAGATTCTGTTAAAATCTTATCCAACATTTGTTTAAGGTATTCGAAGTGGATCTTGGTATCTTGATCTTTCGTTTTGGCAATGCCATTACCAATAGATCTGCGCAGATCCTTCAAATGCGCAAAAGCAAGAGATTTAACATTAGAATAAAGCAATACTTCGGTAGGTGTAACCGATGCTATGATATTATCTAATGAGCCTTGCAGCGCAAAGCGTTTATTATACATGGTAATGATACTCCCCACATACATTTTTTGTAAGGCTCTGCGGTATTCATCGGTTGCCTTACCAGTAATTAACTCGGTAAAAATGCCATTCTTTAAGTCATTAAGCCATTCTGTTGGCGAATAGGCTCCCTTTCCGTTATCACGTTGGTTTACCATCATTCTGTATAGTCTGCTTTGAGAAGTAATCGAGGCTACAACTTCTCTTTGTACACTTTGCACATCATTAAAGCCAAACAATGGATCAATTTTGTTAATAATATCCTTGTTCATTAGCCATTTTGGAGTGGCAAAAACCTGCTCATTATAGAATTTGATTGCTTCTTTCTGTTTCTGCAAACTTACTGCTTGGTAAACAGCGCCTGGCTGATCGTAGGTTTTTTCTGTTACCATTACGCCACCCAAATTTTTCAGTACATGAAAAGCATAGCGGCTATACTGACCTACGGCTTCTTTATACATTTCTTTAAGAGATGAATAATCTTCCCCGTCCTCCCTTGTCCAATTAATTAATTGAGGAACAATTCTTTTTAGGTTTTTAATTCCATAGAGACTTGCCTTAATTCCATCATCGCCCAAATCTTCTGCTTGCGACCGAGGATCTTGATCCCTACCCTCACCTCCAAACCAAAGCCTTTTATTGGAAGCTAAACTATCAATGGTTATTTTATTTAAAATCTTTTTATCTTCTTGGGCATCCCGCGTGTCTAAAATGGGTTTATATCCCCATTGAATTGCCCATTTATCGTAATCGTTAATTCTAGGGAAAATTCCTTTTTCACTAATCCCGTCTTCTGGTTGAGCCACATAATTGAAACGTGCATAATCCATAATTGATGGCGTGTGCCCATGTGCTTCAACCCATTTCTTATCACGCAATTTTTCTACAGGAACAGTGCTGCTCGCACCCATGTTATGACGGAGTCCAAGGGTATGTCCAATTTCATGTGAAGAAACAAAACGAATCAATTGCCCCATTAATTCTTCGTCAAATTTGTTCTTGCGTGCACGCGGATCAATTGCTCCCGCTTGGATCATATACCAGCGATGCACCAAATTCATCACGTTGTGGTACCAACCGATGTGGCTTTCTAAAATCTCACCCGTACGTGGATCGGCTATGTTAGGTCCATAAGCATTTTGCGTTGCCGAAGCAAAATAACGGATCACCGAAAAGCGGGCATCATCTAAACTCATGGTGCTATCTGCCTCCGGCCACTCCTTGCCCACAATCGCATTTTTGAAACCAGCTTGTTCAAAGGCTTTCTGCCAATCGTTAACACCAGCGATTAAATATTGACGCCACTGTTTTGGCGTTGCCGGATCGATATAATAGACAATTTGTTTTTTAGGCTCTACGAGTTCGCCTTTTCTAAACTTTTCGAGATCTTCTTCTTTAGGCTCCAATCTCCAACGGTGGATGAAAGCTTCTTGCTGTACTTTTTGTTGATTATCCGCATACTTAACATTCACACTGGCAAAAAAACCAACCCTTGGGTCATAAATCCGTTTTCTCAATGGATTTTCTGGCAACTTCAAAAACGAAGTGTTCATACCTAAAGTAATGGCACCGGCTTCGCTTGCAGCGGGAAGATTACCTCCAACAGCCATATAAGTTCTAATGCTTTTCACTTCTGTATTGATTGGGAAACTTTTTACACTTTCGATGTAAGAACGATCTGCCATCTGCGCAGCCAAACCATAAGATTTTTTATTATTTGCGTCGAACGACAATAGTGGGTTTTCACTGATTAGAAAATCGGTAACATCAATAACTACTCCAGAAGAATCCTTGCTTTTGGCTTTGATTGGAAAGGCAGCCAAAATTGGATTCAGGTTTGAACTTGCTACCGCTTTTGAAATCATATCGGTAGAATCGGCTATACTTACCGTCGCAGAAACTTTTAAAAACAATTTGTTATTTGGCCCAAGTTCCCAATACACAATATGCGAACTTACTTCCTCTCCACCATAGTTGCCCGCACCTGGAGTAGACTTGCTCAATCGGTTAACGGCTAAGATTTCTTTTTTTAGCAACTGATTAGAGATCTCAAAAAAGTACTTATCATTTAACTTATGCACGGTAAATAAACCTTTTTGAGTTACTGCCTTGGCGGTAATAATTTCATCGTAGGGCTTAAGTGCATTTTTAACCGTATCAACTTTTGGTTTTGCGACAGCTGTAGTTGCATTTACTGGTGCAACTTTCTTTTTCTTTTTGATAATGCTACAAGACGCTACTGAAATTGTAAGCAAAGCGGTAGCCAACACCAAGCCTCTAAGCTTGGTGTTAACCTGATATATTTTATTCTTCATTTCTGTTTAGTAACCTGGATTTTGTATTAGGTTAGGGTTGGCATCAATATTGGCCGTTGGTATTGGAAGTAATTTTGAAGTTGGTTTATAACCTGGTTTTAATGCTGTTAATATGGCATCCGCCTGCCCAAGCCTTTTAATGTTAAACCATCGGTGAGTTTGTTCACAAAAGAATTCTTTTCTTGTTTCCAACAAAATCTCTTGAAGCAATACAGCGGGATCAGTTGTGATACTTACTGTCGCCTCAGCTCTTGTACGGATAACATTCATATCAGTACGTGCTCCAGTAATGTTTGTCCCAATTCTTGCTCTAGCCTCTGCCCGGATCAAATATTGCTCTGCCAAACGCAAAACTGTTGGACCTTCTATCACACCTGCAGTCACCGCTTCAGCATTGGTAGCATACTTATATTTGTAAGGTAAAACTCTTGCATTAATACCCGTACCATAGGTTCTCATCCAATTTTTACGTCTCAAATCGTTCGAATCAAACTGTTGCAAAAGTGAACTTCTAATCTCAAATTGTGGACTTGTAGTTACCGTAGCTAAAAAGGTACCAGCCTCAACGGTGTATTGATTTGTGATAGCTATTGGTGAGGACATTTGCCAAATACTTTCTGGGTTATTTTTTGTCCAAACCCCAGTAGTCATCGTTGCGGCAGGAATAATGCTAAACAAATTAGACGCGGTAATTACTTCAGATGCATTGCTTTCAGCGGCAGCATAATCGCCGGTAAATAAATAAGTTCTAGCCAAAAGTGCCGTAGCAACAAATTTATTTACACCCAGGCGTGTGTTAGATGATGCCGAATAGTTATCTAGGAGGTTTGCTTTTCCTTCAGATAAATCAGCAATAATTTGTTTGTAAATAGTTGCAACTGTTTCCTTTGGCTGTAGTGCAGAAATAGTTACATCAGTTGTAAGCACAAGAGGAACATCACCAAAAGTATTGATCAAATTAAAGTAACAATAGGCCCTGATCACTTTAGATTCTGCTGTTAGTTGTTTTTTAACCTGTGCTGATGTACCTTCGTATTTCTGAAGACCTTCGATTACAGAATTGGCCCTGTAAATAACACTGTACCATTCTGAAAATATAGTGCCTTGAAAAGTACTCAAAGCAGAATAAGAATTATTAGCCACTTCCAAGTATGTTGGATTTACGGCAAGGTAAGCAAGGTCATCAGCATATAGCGAAGAGTAAACCGTATTTACATTATTTTGTGTAGTTGTAGATGCTAGCCCTGTATACACGCCTGCCATGGCACTGGTGGCTAATTTATCTGTAGAAAAAACCTGAGCGGTGGTGATCTCATTCAATGGTGGATCTATTTCTACCGTCTTTTCACATGCAGCAAATAGCAATACCACACATCCCAATAGTATTTTATTTATTGATTTTGACATGATTTCGAAGATTAAAAAGTTAATTGTAAACCGGCAACAATAGTGCGTAATGGTGGAGTAACAACTCCTTGCGATTCTGGATCTATCCCCTTATAACCCGTAATGGTAAATAGGTTCTGACCTTGTGCGAACACCCTAATGTTATCCGCATGAATCTTTGAAAGCCATTTGGCAGGAAGTGAATAAGATAAACTCACATTTTTCATCCTGATAAATGAGGCGTCAACAATATTTGCGTCAGAACCAGTCCAATAAACGTAACCAAGGTTAGCAACTCTTCCGTTACCACTAGTCCCAGCAGTTACCAAATAATCTTGAGAACCCAAAGCTAAATAGTCATTCATTACACTCGCAGCGGCATTATACATGTATCCCGGGGGATAAAAAGTAGATGCAGCTAAATTTCTGCCCTTTTGTTTAACAAACTGAAAGGTAAAATCAAGACTTATTCCTTTATAAGAGATGCTGTTGCTTAAACCTCCAAAAAACTTTGGATACGCAGTGCCTACAACATATCTATCCCCACGCCCAATGGCTGCCAAACCCGTTGTTGGTGTTGCTGTTCCGCCTGTCCCATTTAGATCGGCAAATGCCGGAAGATTAGTTGCAGGATCAATGCCTAAAAACTGATAAGCTGTTAGTAAGCTGATTGGCTGACCAACCAAGTACGTAGTATAATAGGAAGTCTTCTCTATATTTGGAAATGAAAGCAGTTTATTTTCGTTTCTACTGATATTGAAAGTAGTGGTCCAATTAAAGTTTTTACCCTTAATATTGGTACTGGTAAGTGAAAGTTCCACTCCAGAATTTTGAACGGTAGCTGGCAAATTACTTTGATAGCCAGTAAAACCGGTTTGGGAACTCAGCGGATAGGTAATTAGTTGATTACTCGATCTGTTGTTGTAGTAAGAAGCTGTTAACGATAATCGATCATTGAAAAAACCAAGTTCTAAACCGAGTTCAAACTTTTTAGTGCTTTCCCATTGAAAATCATTATTGGCAATTCTAGATGGAACCAAACTTGATGAACCATTGTATACTGCAGTAGAAGCCGTGAAGGATTCTAAATATTGATAATCGCCAATTTCATCACTTCCAACCACACCATAACTACCACGCAATTTTCCAAAACTAAACCAGCTTGTTTTATTCTTGATGAAATCTTCTTCAGAGAAAACCCACGCAGCACCAACAGAACCGAAGTTACCGAACTTTTTATTTGGCCCGAACCTTGAAGACCCATCTCTACGAAAGTTTAAGTTTAAGATATACTTATTTGCTACATTGTAATTAATGCGCCCAAAGATCGATGCATATTTATACTCTCGAGATGAACTACTTGTACTTACAGTGGTAGCCTGAGATACATTCCTCAAGAAATCATCGGAGGCAAATCCTTGCGCACTAGTATAATATGGTTGCTCGGAAAATTTTGATTGATAGGTACCAGCCGCAAGCAGATTCAATTCGCCAACCCAAATCTTGGTATTATAGGTAATTTGTGGCTCAATGATATAGTTGTTAGCATAAGTATATGAAAAAGCAGATGTACCAGTGGTTGGGGTAGAGAATGCTGTACTTAATGAAGTTAAGGGTCTTAAGGTTACCTGTTTCATATCCGTTTTACTATAACCAAAGGTTGATTTGATATCTAATCCTTTTAAGATGGTATACTTTAAGTTTAAACTACTTAACAGATTTGATGTGCGGTTATCATTGGTTTGATAAAGAAACCCATATGGATTATTCAGGCCCGAGACCCAATATAAGCTTCCATTTGCATTGTATATCGGATAGTTTGGCGGGAGATTATAGGCATAGTTTGCCAATTCTGTTGAAGAAATGTTATTCTTATCCGTAGAATAAATTGCCGAAAGCCCCATTGTAAAACGCTGATTCAACGATGAATGATTAAGATTTACATTCACTCCTCCACGTTGATAACTTTGCTCACCTGGATAGATATTTCCTTCCTTATGATAAGTTCCACTCACATAAAAACTTGTTCTATTATCACCACCAGAGATATTTGCAGTTACATCATGTGTTCTAGCGGTATTTCCCAATAGTTCTTTATTCCAATCTGTATTTGCATTTTGATCCCACACTATTAGATCTGGTGCATTGGTAGCATTCGGTGTGGTTGGGTTTGTGGTTAAATTAGCAAAGCCTTTTCTTCGTAAGGCCAAATATTGTTCAGTTCCTAACATCTCAACAGAACGGGTAACTTCAGATGCTCCAGATGAAGCATTTACACTGAATTTGGTTTTACCAGCTTTCCCTTTTTTGGTGGTAATAAGCACAACTCCATTTGCACCACGTGAACCGTAAATGGCTGTTGCATCGGCATCCTTCAATACCTCTATGTTTTCGATGTCAGCTGGGTTGATTGTATTCAACGGACTTGTACTCCCCTCTGCCGATGGAAGTACAGCAGTGGTAGAAGATGCCTGATTAATTGGCTCAGAGAGAAAAGGTACTCCATCAATGATATATAAAGGACGATTGCTTTTTCCGATAGAATTGGCACCACGAACCTGAACATTTATTCCTGCACCAGGCAATCCATTGGTTTGTGTAACAGTAACACCCGGCAGTCTACCTTGTAAAGCTTGAAGCGCATTGGTAACAGGTTGCTTTTCGATATCTTTTGCAGTAATTCCTGCTTGAGAACCTGTGCTTATTCTCCTGGTAGTTGTTCCATAGCCGATAACCAACACTTCATCTAGTTTGCCTGGATCTGGCTTCATCTTTATGCTTAAGTTCGACGTAGTTGAATTTACGGTGACATTGACCGTTCCATAACCAATAAAAGTAAACTCTAAAATAGAATTAGGTGCAGAAATGCCAATAGAAAAGCCTCCTTGATTGTTAGTAGTAGCTACTTGTATTCCATTTTTAACCCTTATAGAAACACCAACCATTGGTAGTCCAACTTCGTCAACTACCTTTCCTGACACCAAAAAACCATCACGTTTTTCGATTAAGGGTTCTAATGCAGGTGAAGGCTGAGCAGCCACTATTTCGTCTTTTTCATTTTGAGTTTTTACAACAACAAACTGATCGTTGATTACCTCATAGGTAAGATCATTTGATTTTAATAAACGGTCTAAAAGATCTTTAACTTTAATATTGTCATAACTACCCGAAACTATTAAGTCGCTATTCTTTATTCTATTGTTATAAACCAATCTAAATTGGGCCTTAGTGGCAATGCTTTTTAGCACCTTTTCTAGTTTTTGGTCGGAAAACTCAATAGATAAACGCTTTTCAGTGAGCTGAGCCTTTAAAGGCGATGACCAACTCAATTGAACAGCAACTACGATACCCAGAATTTGTAGTAAAGACAATTTCATAATTTTGATGAATATGGGGAACATATTCCCTGTAACAGATACTGAGTGAGCAGAACTGTTTTGGTGTGCAAAGTTTGGCGCATAGATTGGCCGTTTGAACAATTTATTGTACATTTGCTTTGTTTTAATAGTAAGTAATTGGCTATTTGAATTTTTACAGCAGGGTGTTCGTAGCACTCCTGCTGTTCTCGTTTTAAGTGGTAAAGTTATCTCATTTAGTTACATCCTCCTCCTGTAAGGGTTATTTGGTCTTTGTTGATTGAATATTTGATGTCCAGTGCTGAGCAGATTACCTTTAACGTCGACTCAAGGGACTGATCGGTCACATCAGCAGAAATTGTACAGTAACTGTATTTATCGCTATCTGCATTAATTAATATATTGAACTTTTTTTCAATACGCTGTTTTACTTCATTAAATCCGACGTTTTCGAAGTTCATGTCGTATTCAGTTCCATAAAACATCTCTGCCTTCTCAGTAGATGGGGCGGCAATGACACGTGGAGTAACTGAAGGATTTAAAACTGCAAATTCATTACCTGGTGTAACAATGATAGGCGATGTGGTTTTGTTCTTTCTATCAACTGACGAAGAAAATACTGCTACCTTTCCGGTAAAAACCGTTAATCTAAATGTCTTGTTAATTTGATTTTCGTTGATATTGAAACTTGTGCCTAATACACGTGTCACATATTTGCCTGCTTGAATTACAAATGGATGCCTCTTGTCCTTCGCCACTTCAAATAGGGCTTCGCCATGCAAGGTAACATTACGTGTGCTGTCACTAAATTTCGAAGGATAATCCAACCTGCTATTGCCTTTTAGCCAAACAATAGATTGATCAGGCAGGTAAACTTTTATTATTTTACCAGAGGTTGATGTTTGAATTTTTGCGATCACATCGTCTTTTTGATTTTCAGACTGCCAAATCCAAAGCCCTGCACTACATATGAGAAGAATTGAGGCCGCAATAGAAATATACTGCCAAAGTTTACGTGTTTCTCTGGTAGTTGAGACATGATTTTTTATCGGATCAAATATTCGTTGCTGTAGCAAGACAGTATTTGCATCCGTTAAATCCCAAACAGCTGGCTTTTCCGAAACTTCAGCATACCAAGCCTCTAATTCCTTAAATTCTTCAGTCGTAATGGTGTTATTGAGCAGTTTTTCTGCTAGGATTTCAACTCGCAAAGTCTGTTCTTTAGGTTTTTTCATAAAATACACAACTATAGTATGTAATTTATTAAAATACCCTTGCTCTAAATGAAAAAAAATAATTTTTTATTGCTATTTCAAAAAATAGACTAAAAAAACAGCACAGATAGATTGTTTTTAATATGTTTTAGCGCTTTTGTAATATGACCCTCGACAGTTTTCTCAGAAATACTCATATTTTTAGAAATCTCTTTTGTTGTAAGCCCTTCTTCTCGGCTCAAACGATATACCATTTTACACTTCTCTGGCAATTGCGCTACAAGTATTTCAATTTCTGCCCGAACTTGCGAGAACTGAAGCCAGTTTCGAGTACTGTCATCTGCCAATGTTTCGATGACCGAATCCTGAAATTGCACGGCATTGCGTTTCTTTCTTTCGGCAAATTTTGCATAAATGGTATATTTTAATGCTGCCGATATATAGGTTCTGAAAGAATATTTTATAACAGTTTGCTTGCGGCTGTTCCAAATCTGAATAAACACCTGTTGTACAGCTTCCTCAGCATCTTCTTGGCTTTGTAGTTTCACAAAAGCCACTTCAAGAAGCTTATCCCAGTATCTATTATAAAGTACTGTGAAAGCCGATTCACTACTATCTTTTAAAAGATCAAACAGCAATTCATCAGTCTCATCACGTAACAAACTCATCTGTAAATATTAACTCCCTAAGATAAAGCATTATATTGAATTAACAAACGGATAACATAAAGGACAAGTGTATCGTTCACTGCTCCCAAAAAATAATTACGGTGATTTGGTTCAACCATAGGAAGTGTTAAACGAAGCAACTTGACACCACCGCTTCTCATCTTCCATATGCACGTACGCCAAACATGGCTTCGATCTGGATTAGGATAATCCTTCATTGGCTCGAAACAAAAATCGGTGTTTATTTGCACGATCTAACGATTTTAAAATCCCCAAAAAACAAAACAGCCCTTTAAAATATCTTAAAGGGCTGCAGGTTCAGTAACGTTACGTAATACGAACCATTTTATGAACGAATTGATTGAAATAGGTAGTTTTTCGAAAATTTTGTAGCCAGGCGGTTCATCATCAAAAGGTAATACTTAAATAATCTAATGCTTTACTTAAGATGTTAAAATTCAACATCCGTTGAACTAAATATAATAACCGTCTTTTAAGACAAACTTTTAACTTGGCCTTGACCACTGATCAGCGAGTTGTGGTACAGGCCAAGTTTCTTTTTTTCTTTAAACTAATTTATTCCTTTGGGTTGATTTTCTGTTTTTGTGCCCCAAATTTTATCGGGCGTATCTTGAAGTGTAAATTCTAGTTTTCCTCCATTTACGATATCTACATAACGAATGTAATTCTTGTGATAGACCTTTCCATTTAATAAGACCGAAGCAATAAAAACAGATTTTGGACTTTTTTGATGAGTAATAATCTCAAAAAACTTTCCTCCTGCTAAGCTAAGCTTAACCTTTTCAAAAATTGGCGCACAAAGCAAATACTCGCCAGAAACTGGATTAAGCGGATAAAAACCCATAGATGCAAACATATACCAGGCAGACATTTGACCAGAGTCGTCATTTCCACCCAAACCTCCAGGGCCATTTGTATATTCGCTTTCCAAAATTTTTCTCACCTCAATTTGTGCCTTCCAGGGCGAGTTTGTAAAATTATACATGAAAGGTATTTGATGGCCAGGTTCATTGCCATGCCAATATTCACCCTTGGCAAAAAGACTATCCAAGGAACTCTCTAATTGCTTAGTCCCACCCATGAGTTTAGCTAAACCTGGCACATCATGAGGAACGTAAAAAGTATATTGTCTTGGCGTACCTTCTGTAATGTAATATTCCTTTTTATCGCTAAAGAATGGACTTACCCAATCGCCATTTTCATGACGCCCCCTTACCATATTAACTTTTGAGTCAAATACATTTTTATAATAAAGCGAACGTTCAACTAATTTTTGGTAATCGGCTTCTTTTCCCATTTTTTTTGCAACCAATGCCAGAGCATAATCATCGTAGGCATACTCCATAGTTCTGCTTACCTGTTCTTTTTGGTGAAATGCATCTGCAACCTGATCTTCTACAGGTATATAACCGTACTTTAAATAGCTCTTAATTGCTCTCCTGCCCTTTCCTTCGGCATATTCCTCAAAACTGGGAGGGCTATCAAAGGCATTTTGTCGCATCAATTTATAGGCTTCATCCACATCAAACTTGCCAATCCCCTTTAAATAGGTAGAAGCAATTACAGATGTACAATGATCTCCGATCATTTCTGAGGTATAGCTATTCCAGCATGGGAAAATAGGCAACCACCCTCCCTCTTTTCCCTTCAATATCAATGATCTTGTAACATTGGCCGCTAGGGCAGGTTTTAAGATCTCAAAGAGCGGAAGATGCGCCCTATAGGTATCCCATAAAGAAAAATCATCGTAATAATCGCCTTCTTTTAGCTTATTGTTTATGTAATTTGATGCAAATCGAGGATAGGTGCCATCAACATCATTGTATAACCTGGGTTGTTGCATGGCATGGTATAGGCCAGTATAAAATATGTATTTAGCTTTTTCATCTTTCGAGGTGATCCCAACCTTACAGAGTTCATTTTCCCAGATATGCTTACTTTTTAGCAAGACACTTTGGTAATCGAATGTTGGAATTTCGCTTGCCAGATTTGCCCTTGCACCAGCTATACTGGTAAAGGAAGTACCTACACGGATACTGATTTCCTCTCCTTTTGAAACCTTAAAGCCCAGGTAGGCACCAATGGCCTCTTGATTTTGAATGGTAAGTGAAGAGAATTTCTTTGGACCAGAAAAAGTACCAGCTGTTTTTAAGGCCCTGTTAATTTTAATGACGAAATAACCGTTAAAACCTGCCTTTTTTCCCCAGCCCTGATAAATCCTGTGTACAGGATTGAATCCTGTGATTTCTCCATTTTCCCTGTCTACTTTAACATAACCCTCCTTAAAATCACTATTTGGCGTAACCAATAAATAAAGGCTATCGGTTTTATTGGCCTTAAATTTCATGATACATGAACGTAAGGAAGAGGTTACGCTCATGCTTAGACCGTATTGCTTAAGGTTGATGCCATACTCGCTTGGCGATGAAGATTCGTCATCATGCGAAAATTCAGCCTGATAATCAGCAGCACTGGTTTTTAACTTGCCCATGATTGGCATGATGGTAAAACTTCCATAATCCTGTGTACAGGAACCACTTAGCCAATGCGAACCCCTAATGCCACTAAAAAATTTGTCTCCATAATAGTAGGGCGCTACACATTTTTTTTCTGATGTCTGCGTTTGTGCAGACCATTGTGTCATGGCAAATGGAAGGGTAACCGCAGGAATCGTGTTGGCATGATTGGCCAGTACCGAGCCATGCTTAATGGCCGATGCCGTTGTTGCCGAGGCAGTTCCGCCCATGGGTTGCACATATTTAATAAGCACCTGTGCACTTAACAAGGTTGGCATAAAAAGCAACACTAAAATAACAAGGCCAATCTTTTTAATGGAATGCATGGGATTTTTTTTGATTTGAAACATGGACTTATCTTAATGAACCAGTGGTTATATCGAAAAACACCTACCTGCCAGCGCACACCGGCAGGTAGGTAAGAGTTTTTAATTATAACCTGGGTTTTGTGTAAGATTTGGGTTAAGCTGGATCTCCCTAGCTGGTATTGGATATACGTTTAACGTTGATACGACGTTACCGATAACACCATTGGCAGCAACATAATTGGTCTTATGCGCTTGCATAACCTGAACGAAGTTCCCCCACCTGATCAGGTCAAACCACCTTTCGCCCTCAAAGCAAAGCTCTACGCGCCTCTCCCTACGGATGGCAGTTCTGGCATCTGTTTGGTTTAGGCCCAACTTAGGCAAAAGGTTAGAACGTGTACGCACCAGGTTAAGTTGGGTAAGGGCTTCTGGTGTCTTGTTATTTTCATTCAATGCCTCTGCATATAACAAGATAATGTCTGCATAACGCAATACCGGCCAATCATTATCGCCCTCATTATTTGCGCCCACACTTTGGTAGATAAATTTCTTGGCATAATAGTATACCAGCGTGCCTGAGGTATAAATACCAATGGCCGTATTTAACCTACTATCTCCCGACTCAAAGGCATTATAAAGATCTGGCGTGCCGATGTTATTGCTATTGCCGGTAACCGCCGTAATGGTTGTTCCAGATGGTTGTGGCACAAAGTTTCTTGCAAAACTGTTACCCTCGCCAAAACCACCACCCAGGTATTGTACAGAAAATATGATATCTCTGTTATTATCCTTGCCAAGGCCAAAAATTTGATCGTATGGTAACAAGGTCCCTGCAGTAGCTGCAACAGTTGCCAAAATGCTTTCTGCCTGTGGAAACTTATTTTGAAACATATAAACCTTGCCCAAAAGTGCATTAGCCGCTATACTGGTTGCCCTACCAATATCAGCACCGGCATAACTTGTTGGCAGCACGGCCGCAGCTTCTGTCAAATCTTTTTCTATCTGTGCATAAACGGCAGTAGCCGAAGACCTGTTATAGGTATATGCCTGCTCTTCAGAGGTAATCTCGTTCAGAACCAATGGCACCCCTCCAAACATCCTTACCATGTTAAAATACATCAGCGCCCTAATAAATTTAGCTTGCCCAATGTAACCATTACGGTTTGCAACAGTCATTTGAGGTGTATTCACGTGGTCAAGTACGATGTTTGCATAAGCAATGGTTGTGTAGAACCTGGCCCATGCGTTTTGTAGGTTGGTTGACCTGGCCGTCCATGTCAGCTTATCCTGTTCGCCATACAAAACCTCACTTTCGCCATAAGTTTGTGCATTGTCTGAAGGCAGTTCTCCAAACCCATATTGCTCATTATAAATTGGGCGGAGGCTACTATAAGCCCCAGTAAGTGCAGATCTGATATCTATCTCTGTGGTATAAAAAGTATTTACCGGAACTATTCCCTTTGGTGTGATATCAACAAAGGATTTTTTGCAGGAAATTGATACCATGCTTAAAAAAAGAATGGAAACACTGCATATAATTAATTTATTAATTTTCATGATCTTTTAGTGTTAAGGCAATTAAAATCCAAAATTGATACCTAAAATAATTGTACGTGCGGTTGGGTAAGTACCTTGATCTACCCCTGGCGTAGTGGGATCGCCGCCCATGATATTGGCTTCTGGGTTATAACCCGTGTATTTAGTGATCAGGAAAGGATTTTGGGCAGTTACATAAAACCTAGCCGATTTGATGAAAAGCTTACCCAGCAAATTTTCTGGCAAACGATAACCCAAGGTGATGTTCCTAACCCTTAGATAAGAGCCGTTTTCTACAGCTAGGCTAGACAATGCAGGCCCTGGAAGCGCACCGGTAGAAATAGGACTCGGATACAATACATCTCTTGTTGGAAAGGCAGGATCGAAATAATTGTTAAAATACTTGCTCAACGAGTTTTGGTTATGGTTACCCGTTATCGTTTGCCTATTGTTTCCGTTAATGATGTTTACGCCTTGTACGCCCTGCATCAATATACTTAAGTCAAAGTTCTTGTATTGAAATGTGTTGGTTAGCCCATAGGTAAAATCTGGCAGGCCATGCCCAAGTTCAGTAACATCGTTCACATCAATCACGCCATCGCCATTCTGGTCCTTGATCATCGAATCTCCTATGCTGTTTCCAGAAACAACCTTAGCGTTTGTTGCCAGGTCGTTGGCATTCCTAAATACACCAATAATTTCATAGCCATACATGATCCCTAGGGGCTGTCCAACCTTTACTTGATAAACATTGTTCCAGCCATTAATGGCCCTAACCGCAGGCAATGCACTTGGCCCACCTAAATTAAGCACCTTGGTCTTGTAGGTAGAAAAGTTGGCATTCGCATTCCAGGTTACGCTTCCCAATTTAAAATTAGTGTTAGCCGAAAACTCAAATCCCTTGTTTTGCAACTTACCCAGGTTGGCCTGGAAAGATGAAGCATAGGCAGAGTTAGCCAGGGAGGTTGAGGTATAACCCACTGCTAGGGGAAGTGCCTTATTTAACAGCATTCCGTTAGAGTTACGTACAAAATAATCGAATGTCAGTACTATTTTGTTTTGCAACAAACCTATATCTGTACCAATGCTGGTCTGGTCATTTTTTTCCCAGGTTAAGTCTGGGTTGGCAAAGCCAGTTTGTTGCGTACCAAATAAACGGATGTTGCCAGCTGCATAATTCCTGTTCAGCGCTATCGCGTTTATATAGGTAAAACTGCCAATGTTGGCATTACCTGTTCGTCCATAACCACCCCTAAGTTTTAATTCATTGATACCAATCTTGGCTAATGGCGCTTTCAAGAATGCTTCCTCTGCCAAGCGCCAACCAACAGAAAATGAAGGAAATACAGCATATTTATTATTCTTTCCGAAACGGGAAGAACCATCTTGACGCACGGCGGCAGTAAACAGGTATTTCCTGTCATAATCATAAGTTAACCTGCCTGCATAAGAAACAAAGGTATTTGCATCAAAAAGCTCGGTACCAACCGTATTTGGAGAGGCCAAGGGACTTTCTACCGAGGTGGTGATAAAGGTACCAGGCAAACCTGCAGTATAATTAATCTGCGATTCGTATTTCTGTGCAGAAAACAACCCCAGTAAGTTAAAATGGTGTTTTCCAACCTGCTTATCATAAGTTGCGGTATTTTCCCAGACCCAATCGAAACTGTTGCGCACATTGTCTGAGGCAAAGATCCCAGCTAATTGAGGACTTGAATACGAAGCTGTTGGTGCAGAGCTATAGGCCATTGAGCCTGGTATGTAACCGTGTACCTGCTCGTTTTCCAGAGTGGCACCGATATAAGTCTTTAACTTTAGGCCTGCAAGCGGATTATATTCTAGAAAAGCATTACTCAAGGTTCTAAATGCCCGGGAACGGTTAATGGACTGACTTAAGATGCCTACCGGGTTATAGAAATTAGAAGCAGAGAAAACTGCGGTGGGCGATAGGTTATAATTCAGCTCACGGTCATAAGGCTGGGCAAAATCGCCATTGGCACGATACACCGGAACTATTGGCTGAAAGGTCAAGGCCTGGTTAAGCGGGCTTGGCAAATTCAAATCAGCCAGTAAACCAGGCACCCCAATGATATAATCGCTAGGGTTGGCACCCGCACCACTGGCCTGGCCAGATGAAGGTTGCTTGAACTGCTCGGCATAGGATGGAGAAACTGAAAACCCAAACTTTAAGTTCTTGACAATATCTGCATCTAGATTCAGGCGAGTATTGTAACGTGTATATTCTGTGCCTATCAGTACACCTTTTTGCTTAAAAACACCTGCTGAGGCACTAAACCTAACTTTTTCACTACCACCAGAAGCATTGAACTCAAAATTCCTGATGGGCGAGGTCCTAAAGATTGCCTTTTGCCAGTCAACGTCTGGAAGACCAGATATATCTCCATCCAGTATGGCAGGATATTGTAAACCCTTAATGCGGCTAAGTGCCTTTACCTGTTGTACATATTGATCTTTTGACAGCACACTGATGTATCTATCTACATCCTGTAAACCAGTATAAGCAGATACAGCAAACACGGTTTTACCGGCCTTACCTCTCTTTGTGGTCACCAATACCACACCATTAGCAGCCCTTGAACCATAGATTGCGGCAGAGGCGGCATCTTTTAGCACCTCAATAGATTCAATGTCACTTGGATTGATGAGGTTAAAATTGGTGGCAGTTTCAAGCGGGTATCCATCTACCACATATAATGGATCGTTAGAAGAACTTAAGGAACTTACCCCACGTACCCTTATGGTTGGCGCAGCACCTGGTTTACCGCCTTGATCTGATTGTACCTGTACCCCAGCAGCCAATCCGGCCAATGCCTCTCCAGGCGTGCTAACAGGCTGGTTGCTCAGGTTTTTCCCATCTACCTTGGTAATCGAAGAAGTGACCGTTGCACGTGATTGCGAACCATAACCTACCACCAAAACATCACTTAACGATTGAGGCGCATCCAACAATGTTACATTGATAACCGTTTTATTGCCAACGGCTATTTCTTGGTTAATCATGCCAACATAAGAAAACACGAGAACGGCTTTATCATCGGGCACCCTAATGGTATATGCACCATTTGATTCAGAAACTACACCATTCTTTGTGCCCTTAACCAGCACGCTAACCCCGGGCAGGGCCGCCCCCCTGTTATCTGTTATCATACCGGTAACAACGATAACCCTGGATGGGGCTTGGATCACCAAAACCTTCCTTTTAATAACGATTGTCGAATTATCGCCATATACCAATTCAACATCTTGATTGATGAAACAATTTTCGAGCACCGTCTTAAGTGCAGTATTCTTAAACTTGATGGTTACCGGGCTAGAATTACTGATGATGCTGGCCTCACAAATAAAGTTATATCCGGTTTGTTTGGTCAATTGACTGAGCACATCCTTTAAAGGAGTGTCTTTAACATTTATACTTACCTGCTGCGCTAAACTTGCAGCACGCACCTGTAAGAGGGTGAAAATCATAAGAATGACTGTAAGTTTCATAACTCTAAGGATTTTTTGCTTAGGGCAAGGCATATCCCCGCACTGAAGTGCAGTAAAAATTTTATACATTTGGTTAGGATTAATTAGTTGATTGTTTGATTGATTATTTGCGATCCAAATTAGCCTTTGGCTAATCAAAGCCGGGGGTGGTCTCAACACTTCCGGTTTTTTGGATTATTTGAATGTATTTATTTTGCGATAACGGTAATCCTCCTTTCTGCAATTACAAAATTAACCTTATCGGTAAGTTCAATATTCTTAAGCAAGCTTTTAAGCCCTTTAACGCGAGAATAGTTACCATCGAAATTAATACCCTTCATATTTCCCTGGTAATCTATTTCAACATCATACCAGCGAGAAATCTTTTTCATGATAGAGGTGATGTTCTCGTTATTGAAAATGAACATGTCATTTTTCCAGGCCATGACCTCCTCTATATCTGCAGGCACTACCGCCAACTTATTTTTAAGGTTGTTAACGACCATTTCTCCTGGCTTAATTAGCACCTTTGAAGAGCTAGTATTTACATTAACTGACCCTTCTAGCAAAGTAGTCATGATATTGCTGTCTTCTGGAAATGCACTGATGTTAAAATGCGTACCTAATACCTCTACCTCCTGTTTGCCAGCAACATCTACCTTAAATGGCATGTTCTTGTTCTTGGCCACCTCAAAGTAAGCTTCGCCAGTTAGCATGACCTTACGCTCATTGCCATAAAAGGCAGTCGGGAAACTTAGAGAAGAAGAAGAATTTAACCAGACTTGGGTGCCATCTGGAAGGGTGATCTTATATTTTCCACCCCTCGGAATGGTAATTTTATTCAATACCTGGTTGTTAGGGTTTTTAGTGTCCATTTTAGCTGAAACAACCAATCCATCTTCAGATTTGGCAATTGCAGCATTGTTCTGTTTACTGATTACCCCATTTTTGGCATCATCAAGCGTAATGCTTTCTCCCGTAGACAGGGTAAGGATTGCACCTGCCTCAGGATGCAGGATATCATCCTGTTGTTGTACGGACCTCTTTATGTTGGCCATGACAGGTTTCCCTACATCATTTTTAAAGATATCTGTACCAAGGTACAACACCAAAAATAATCCCGCCGCAACAGATGCGGCTATTCCCCATCTCAATAGTTTGACTTGAACTGGCCTTATTGTCGTTTTTTTGATGCTCTGTTGAATCCTGTTCTGAAGCTCTTGCTTAATCCTATCGGCATCTGGCGCAGTATAGCCCAAACTTGTCAGGTTATTTTTCTCCTGATAGGCCACGAGCAATAGCTCTTCATCTGGCGTACATAGGCCGTTAAGGTATTTCTCGCAAAGAGAAAAATATTGTTTTTCTGTCATGACAGGTAAGCGTATACTTGGTTCTATAGATATAGATACAAATCCGTGAAGGCACACACATAAAAAAAGTAAATAAATTAATAAATAATTAAAAACAACGCCAATAAGCCTTAACCGCAACGAAATTTTTTATTTCGAATATTAATTCTAGCTTTAACGTAACAAATATATGACCTTTAACCATCTCACTGACCAGGAACTATTGCAGCGGGTATTCTTGAACAATGAACAAGCATTCAATGAATTGTTTGAACGCCATTGGTCAAAAGTATATGCCGTTTCGCTCCGTTACCTTAAAGATGAAGAGATTGCAAAGGAAATTACGCATGATATTTTCCTGAATATCTGGAACAAGCGCAACAAGCTTAACATCAATTCTTTCAAAAGCTACATCATTACGGCATCTAGTTACCACAGCATCAGGAAAAAACAGCAGATGAAGGCAATACCGCTGTCTTATGTTGCAGATTATACTAACGACGATCAATTTGCCTTTGCTACCCAACTGCATGAAAATAATACAGCAGAAGATAAAATAAGCGAAAATGAATTTAACGCTGGTATTGGTACCGTGCTTAATGGCCTTCCAAAAAGATGTCGTGAGATTTATTTGTTAAGTAGAAATGAGAACCTTAGCATTGCCGAAATCTCTTCCAGGTTAAATATTTCCAAGCGAACTGTTGAGAACCAACTGACCGTGGCCCTTAAACACCTAAGGACATTCCTTAAGCACTCCAGCCTACTTTTGCTCTTGCTTGGCAAATATTAAGCATGGCCTAATATCAACAGCATTTTACGAGGTTGTTCAAGCAAAAAACGAGGATGACCCCTCAAGAATATCGAGGGTTGAGTTGATGGAGATGCCAATAAAACTCTTTATCCCATACAATTTTACAACATCGAACCGAAAAACCGTAGCATATAAATTATAACCCATTTGTTAAGAGCGGGTTAGCCAATCCAGCTTAAACACTTTAAAGGCTTTGCACGGTATGGGTACCAAAATGGGCTCGAACCAAAAATCAGCCTCCATTAACTGTATGCAACGATTTGAAAATCAGCTAAAAAAAGAAATGCCCTTCAAGATATCTTGAAGGGCATTGGCTCCCTCTGTTAGGCTCGAACCAGCGACCCCCTGATTAACAGCGCTCCAGCCATACTTTTTGACACCTATATTTATCTATAAGTATTATGATTATCAGGTATTTAAAAAAAAGTTTTTTTATATTTGACCATGCCATATTTAGATCTGTTCATAAAATTTCAGTGCAAATTTTGTGCAAATAATTCCGAAGATCCAAAATTTTTGAGACATGAAAAAAGCAACGATTTCTATTTACCATGATGCCAGAAGGGCACTGGACGATGGACGCTTTCCAGTTAAGCTCCGCGTTTATTTTGGAAGGGCAAAGCTGTATGAAACCGGTATATCGGCTTCCTTTGAAGAGTTTGAGAAGGCCTATATAAACCCAGTTCAGCGGGAAAAACATAGAGAAGGATATGCTCAAACAACTTTACACGATGGAGGTTCAGGATGAGGCATCATAGCCCTTCAACGTTGTATCGTTTTCTTGAAGTGATAGAAAGTCCGTAACAATGTATTCTTTCAATTAGGATGCTTCTTTCCTGTCTGCCTTCGACTGATGCTCAATATTTCTTTGAACATCGGATAAGCTAGGCGTTCTATCAAAACGCCCTCGCCGATCATTCCTTTGGTTCCTGTCATGATTACTTTCATTTTTTGATGTAATTGACTGAACAAAAATATGTATACTTTGCAATTAATAAGTATATGCTATATATACTTAAGGAATTCTTTTATCATAAGTTAAAATTTTAGAACATAAAAATCAATCGCCCCTGATATTTTGAAAACATCAGGGGCGATTGACAATCAGTAATAGAAGACGTAATTATTTTTTTGATACTTCTTTGGCAGCCTGAATGATAACAGCAGCTACTTTTTCTGGTTGCGAGATATAAACGGCATGGCTGCCTTTAATCTCTGTAACCTTAGTGTTAGAACGTCTGTACATATTGCGTTGGATCTCTGGATTGATGCTCTTGTCATCAGTCGCTACAATGCCAAATGTCGGTTTAACCCTCCATGCAGCATCGGTAATATTGCTTACAAAGCATTTTGCAAAGAATGAACCTTGGGATGCGTACATGAACGCTGCCTCCTCCTTATTGAGGTCTGCACAAAAACCCGCATGGAACTTTGCTTTGTCATAATAGACAATCCCTTTGTCGTTAGGTGGCAGAACACCATTTTCAGCAGCTGGCTGGGCAGTCTGGAACCATTTAAGGGCTGATTCCCCATTATCAGGCTGGAAGGCCGCGATATAGACCAACCCTGCAACTTTAGGATGGTTCCCCGCCTGGGTAATTACTGCGCCACCCCATGAGTGACCAGCAAGGATGACCGGGCCGTCCTGTGCATCAAGCGCAAGTTTTGTTGCGGCCACATCGTCCTCAAGAGAGGTCAGTGGATTTTGAACAATGGTCACATGGTAACCTTGTTTGGTAAGCGCTTCATAAACGCCTTTGTATCCTGAACCATCGGCAAATGCGCCATGGACCAATACCACATTTTTTACTTTCTGGGCTTTTGCCACATTAATTGAACCTGCGATTGTAGCTAACACTACTGTTGTGGCTAAAACACCACTTTTGATTTTGTCTTTTAGATTTAGAGTTTTCATTTTCTTTGGTGCTGATTTTTTTGTTTGTGATCAACGATACAAAGTTGCAATGAAAAACAGTTGGGGCTTATGGGCACATTTCCCGATTAGTTGTGATTATTTCCCTTCCTTGGGATCTTTTGGCGAATTCCTGAAATCTGAGGGTGAAATACCCATGTTTTTTTTGAAGAAATTGGAAAAATAGGCCATGTCCTCAAAGCCGAGCTCAAAGGTAATGTGCTTTATTGACCTGTCCGTATAGTACAAAAGCCGCTTGGCCTCGGCCATGATTCTTGACTGGATGATCTGGGAAGGGGTCTTCTGGTTGACGATCGCAAAAAGATTGGAAAGAGTTTTGGGTGACTTGCAGAGCTGGTCTGCATAAAAACTAACAGAATGCTCCGTTCTAAAATTTGCTTCTACCAACAAGTTAAACTTTCGTACGGTATGGAATTTTTCGTCAGGAAGCTTCTTGACAGGTGCATAGCCCAGCTTTGCCAGTCGGGTCACATAGCTGATCAGGCGCTTGAGCAGCACCAGCAACATTTCATTCTGGATATTGTCCGAGATCTTGAACTCATCTATAAAAACATCTGACAGCAACTGCAGCTTTTGTCTTGCCTCCTCGCTAAGCTGGACGAACAAATGGTCAGTACTGCTGAACAGGAAACCCACACAGCTCACCTCGCTATCGTGATCGATAATACAGTAGAATTCCCTATTGAACTGCCAGGCCACAATGTTTGTCGGGTTTTCAAAGCAGAAAGACTGGTTGAATAGCAAGGTGACCAAAGAATTGGCAGGAAAACCATATTCCGATCCATCGATGGTTATTGTCTGATCTTCCCCTGGATTCCAGGCGATCGTAAAATATTTATTAAAACGGTCGCGGGAAAACACTAACCTGTCAAAACCAGGTTCCTCCTTAAACATGAGAAGTTCCCCGCCTGTACTATCTTCTTTTAAATTAAGCTTCATCGCAGTTATAAAAATTGGATCACTAACCCGAGAGCTTACGACCCATCATATATTTGTATTTTTCTATAACTAAAATACAAATATATGATGGATTTTAAAATGAATAGCCCCATTAACCAGTGAAGATCAATGGGGCATATGTAAAAAATCTGATTCAAAGGTACCTGTTACATCATCATCAAACTTCGATGTGGCCATACTGGATATGCTGTCCTCGTTTCCCGATATAGGTCTTGTGCGATATATAGTAAATCCCATTGAACCTTTACATTTAAAGCCTAGGCAAGCCACGAGTCATAATCATCGCCTCTCTAGGCTGTTAACAAAACAATATCGAGCATGAAACCAGGTTTTCAAACCCAGTGCCCATCAATTCGCCCATAGCATTTTTCTATACGACCGGGGCGTAACTCCCTTAGCCATCTTAAAAAACTTGTTAAAATTGGAAAGGTTATTAAAACCACAGCAATAGGCCAGGTCACTTATCTGTTGGTCGGTTTCGGTCAGCAGTTTACACGCATGTCCAATTCTAACCTCATTTACAAAAGTCACAAAAGTTTTTTGTGTACGGCTCTTAAAATACCTACAAAAAGCATGCTTATTCATATGGCACATATCAGCTGCCTCATCAAGTAAGATCACCTTATTGAAATTATCAAAGATGTACTTTAATATCTTATCCATTTTATCATTGTCCTTAAGCTGGTAATTATTGGTATAGCCAGGACTTGAAAGCAAATGATAGTCTTTTGTATGACAAAGTAGGTTTAAGATTTCAAGCACCACTATCAATATCCTGATTTCCTCTGTTTCCTGCACAGCCTTGATCAACAAATTGCTCAAAGCCGTTTTAGTTTTCAATCCAAATTTCATTCCGCGTTTGCCCAACAGAAAAAAATTCTTTAAGCGTTGGATATTTTCTGGCTCCCTAAAAATATGCAGTATCTTTTCTGGGTGTATAAATAGTGAAACCGAACGAGCATGAGAGTTTATCAATTCATCTTTGAAATACTGTTTACTATTATGCCATACATGAGGAAGATTGGAGCCAACAAAAATCAGCTCATCATTATTAAAGTTCGCTATGCTGTCACCAATCATTACGCTCCCCTCGCTCTCTATGGTATAGGTAAGCTGACACTCTTCATGAAAATGAAAATCTGTAGAAAAGTAAGGTAAATCTATCACTTTTAGGCCATAGATATCATTGATTTTACCATCAAGTATTTTGGCAAATACAGGCTTCATGTTAAAAATTGATTTTCAAAAGTACAATTCTTAAAAATACGCTTAATTATCTGTTATTTAAAAACCGTTACACAATATAGCTAATATAGCATCATCATTGGCAAATCAAAATCTAGTTACTTTAATCATTCATTGATAAATTAGCTTTAATAATACCAACCAAATATTAATCTTATGCTTCATGATAAAATCATTGTTTTAACTGGTGGTGCCGATGGCATAGGCTGGGAATGCGCAAAAGCCTATGCAAAAGCAGGTGCTGTAGTTTGCATTTTAGACAAGAGCCAAATCCCCATATCACGGCTTAATGAACTTCATACTCAACAAAATATAGCAATAACTTGTAATTTGACCAATGAGGAGGAGGTTGCCACGGCGATGACAACAATAATTGAAAAATTTGGTCGAATAGATGCCATTCATAACAATGCAGGTATTGCCCACCCCTCTAAAACGCTAGACCAGACCAGTAACCAAGAATGGGATTTATTAATGAACGTTAATGTGAAGAGCATCCTTTACACTACACGTTATGCCTTAGCATATTTAAAAGAAAGCCAAGGGTGTATTTTAAATACGAGCTCATTAACGGCAACCATTGGGCAAGATAACCACGCGGCATATGTAGCCACAAAGGGGGCTATTAATGCTTTAACAAAAGCCATGGCCTTAGACTATGCACCCTACAAAATACGTGTAAATACAGTTTCACCAGCTGCAATAAATACTCCAACCCTACAATCATGGAGCAAAGAGCAGCCTAACAAAGAACAAATGCAGCACTACTTAGACAAACTACAACCTTTAGGCAATATGCCAACAGGGGATGTAATTGCAGATGCCTGTGTGTTTTTATTAAGCAATGCCGCCAGATTTATAACGGGTACTATTTTACCAGTGAGTGGAGGTGCCGAACTGGGGTACAGATCTATTATTTAACCTAAATTATCATGATTAACAAAATAGAAATCACTGACAAACGTTTTGATTTAGTAAAAGGTGCTGGAAGTGATGCCATCCATAAAGACCCTCAATATTCTTATGCGGTAACCCAACTTAGTGAGGGAGATAAAACTGGAACCGGACTTGCCTTTACACTTGGTGCCGGAAATGATTTAGTTTGTAAGGCCGCCCAATTTTATGCCGATACGCTTAAGGGAAAGGGGATAGAAGAATTGATGAGCGATTTTGGAAGCACATTTCGTAGCCTATCAAACGAGCAACAGTTTAGGTGGCTGGGACCACATAAAGGTGTGGTACACCTCGGCCTTGCCTCTGTAACCAATGCTTGTTATGATTTATGGGCAAAAAAAAGGGGTGTTCCCTTATGGAAATTATTGATAGACCTTAGTTCTGAAGAAATTGTAAACACCTTAGATCTTTCTTACTTGGAAGATGTTATGACCAAGGAGGAAGCAATTGAATTACTGAAAAATCAGGCAGACCAAAAAACAGTTAGGAACGGTATACTGGATAAAGGCTATCCCGGTTACGACACTTCTGTGGGCTGGTTTAACTACGATGACGAAAAAGTAAGGGAAAATTGCAAAAAAGCTATTGCTAATGGCTTTACGGCAATGAAACTTAAAGTTGGTTCTGCAGATCCTAAACGAGATGTACGAAGAGCGAATATTGTAAGAGAAGTTGCAGGAGAAGAGGTGAAGGTAATGCTTGATGCCAATCAACAATGGACATTGCCACAAGCCATATCAATTTGTAATGAACTTAAGCACATGAATCCATTTTGGGTGGAAGAACCCACACATCCTGACGATATCTTGGCACACCAAACCCTTGCAAAAAAAATTGCGCCGGTAAAATTAGCATTAGGTGAACATGTACCCAATAGAATTATTTTCAAAAACTACCTACAAACTGGCTGCACAGGTTTTGCACAAGTTGATGCCGTTCGTGTTGGTGGCGTGAGCGAATTCATCACCATCAGTTTGTTGTGTAAAAAATTCAATGTTCCCGTAGTACCACATGTTGGTGACATGGGTCAACTACACCAGCACTTGGTTTTGTTTAATCACATTGCCATGGGGCATGAAGCACTTTTTCTAGAGCATATCCCTCATTTAAAACAATACTTCCTTAATCCAATAAAAATAGAAAAAGGAGTTTACATCACACCTCAGGAACCAGGTAGCAGCTGCGATTTAAAATAATCAACCCAAATATAGACCAGATATGATAAGTACAACAGATATTGTGATAACCATTGGCTACATTATTTTTATTGTAACTATTGGTTTATGGGCTGGCACCCGTAAAAAGAAAGCTGAGCAAACCAGCAGTAACGACTATTTTTTAGCTGGAAAAACCCTTAAATGGCCCATGATAGGCCTAGCACTTTTTGCGACCAATATTTCTTGCCTACACTTGGTAAGTTTGGCACAAAGTGGATTTGATTCCGGGCTACTGAATGGAAATTTTGAATGGATGGCTGCATTTACTTTAATCTTATTGGCTGTTTTTTTTATCCCCTTCTATATCCGCTCTGGTGTTACAACCTTACCCGATTTTTTAGAACGCCGTTACAACCGGGCATGTAGAGATTGGTTGGCATTTATTTCTATCATATCAGCCGTTATCATCCATATTGCTTTTTCTTTTTTGGCTGGCGGCATTGTTCTCGAAACCCTCTTTGGCATTAATATGTACACTAGTATAATTGCCATAGCGGCTTTAACAGGGCTTTATACCATTATTGGCGGATTACGTGCTGTTGTTGTTACGGAAACCATTCAAAGCATAGTTTTAATAGCAGGAGCTATTATCATCACCATATTTTCATGGAATAAATTGGGTGGATGGGAAAACTTAACCACTGTTTTGCAACAGCAAGATTCTATGGATAAACTGAGTATGATTAGGCCAATTGGGGATGAAAGCGGTATGAGTTGGATTTCAATATTTTTAGGCTATCCGATTTTAGGAATATGGTATTGGTGCGCAGACCAAACCATTGTACAAAGAGCATTAGGGGCAAAAAATGAAGACCAAGCAAAAGCAGGTGTACTTTTTTGTGGTTTCATCAAAATTTTACCTGTATTTATCTTTGTATTGCCCGGCTTATTTGCTTACGCATTATATAAAAGCAACTTAATGGATTTATCTAGTATACAAACCGTTGTTGATGGTAAAACCGTTGTAAATACCAAAGGGATTTATACTTTGATGATTACTCAATTATTACCTTCGGGCTTGATAGGCATTTTAGTGGCGGCATTGCTTTCTGGCTTGATGAGCCAAATTGCAGGCGCCTTAAACTCCATAGCTACCTTAAGCAGTTATGATCTTTACAAAAGATTTAAGCCTCAAACTTCTGATAAAAAATTGGTAACTGTTGGTCGCTGGTCTGCTAGCATAGCCCTACTCATTTCAATTGGACTATTGCCTTTGCTAAATCAGTACACTAGTCTTTTCGAAGGTATAAATGATATCATTGCTCACATTGCCCCTCCTATTACCTGCGTATTCTTGTTAGGTGTATTCTGGAAAAAGGCATCAGGAAAAGCGGCACAATATACCCTTTGGTTAGGCTCATTTTTAGGTATTGTTGTTTTTGCAATCAACAAACTTAATCCAGACACATTGATTGGCAAAATCCCCTTTATGATGATGGCCTTTTATCTTTTTATTGCCTGTGTGACCATACAAGTATCTTGTTCATATATTTATCCTGTAGTACATACTGAACAAAGCAAAAAACTATACTGGAATTCCTTTTGGGAACCGCTGCAGGTTAAGGGTTGGCCAGGTATGGGCAATTATAAATTTTTATCAGCTTTACTTTTAACTATCATGGTAGTGCTGTACTGCTATTTTAAATAAAAAACTATGAAAAAGAAACTAATTGGTTTACTCTTCTTGGTATTGGCATCTAATTATTGCGGTGCACAAACATTATTACCAGCAGCTTCGCCAAATTTGGCGCAGGCAGCCATGATCAAACGTGGTTATGGGATGTTCATTCACTTCGGCATCAATACCTTCAATGAAACAGAATGGTCTGATGGAAGTTTACCAGTGAGTTCTTATAACCCCACAAAACTCGATCCCGATCAATGGGTACGTACAGCGAGATATGCAGGTTTTAGGTATGTGTTATTGGTAACCAAACATCATGATGGCTTTTGCCTGTGGGATAGTAAATATACCGATTATGATGTAGCCTCTTCCCCAGTAAAAAACGATGTGGTTAAAGCAGTTGCAACAGCCTGTAAAAAGTACGGCATCCAATTTGCCATTTATTACTCTTTGTGGGATAGGCACGAACCATCTTATAAGGATAAGAACCCTCAAAAATATATTGATTATATGTTAAACCAATTGACTGAACTTTTCACCAATTATGGTCCAATAGGTGAGCTTTGGTTAGATGGGGGCTGGGACCGTAAGCCTAAAGATTGGGGCATAGATCAAGTTTATAAATTGGTAAAAAAATACAATCCAGGATGTGCTGTAAGTGTTAACCAAACCATTGTGAATGAAGAAGGTAAACGTAATTATACCTTACCCGCTAACATGACCATGGATAACAAATACTTTTTCCAATTTTTTCCTTCGGATTTTCGTTTATGGGATCCAAAAATGATTACCAGATTTGACAAAAAACAGTATTTGCATCAGGGAAAATCATATTACCTACCATTTGAACATACCATTTGTATTAGCAAAAGCTGGAACTGGTTTGAGAAAAAAGAAGAGTTGCCAGTAAGGGATTTGGATGAGCTGGAAGAACTTTTTTATTGGAGTACTTATAATGATAATTGCCTAGTGGTAAATGTACCACCAGATCAAACAGGGAAAATACGAGAGTATACGGCCAATACGATTATCAGTTTAGGTAAACGACTTAATTTATCGCTTAATAAGCCTCTGCCAAAAAATGGAAACTTTACATCTTTTAATCAGCCTGTAACCGCTACAAGTACTTGGGCAGATAAAGACAATCAATTTGCCGGCAATGCATTAAACGATGGGAAATTTGAAACGCGATGGGCTTCGGCTGATTTAATGGCAAGTATTGAAATGACTCTTAATCCGAATGAAGCGTTTAATAAAATCAGCATTTTCGAATATCAGGATACCAAAAATTCAAAAGATGGCTTTTCTCAAGTCAGGATTCCACGTATTCAAAAATACAGTATCGCTATCATGAAAGATGGTGAATGGCAAACCATATATCTTTCAGACGAACCAATGGGCGATTGTAAAATAATCCGTTTTCCTGCTCTATATAAAACCAACAAACTTCGGTTTAAGGTGCTGCAGGCATCGGCTCCACCGTCCATATACGAATTAAGTGTAATCAATATGCCCTTAAAGAATCAATAATTGCATTTAACAATACAAGGGTAACTAAAGCTCTCACTGTTTACCTAGTTGATGTTAATGCACTAAAACCAAAAAATAAAACAGATGAAGAATTTTAAAACAGCTATTCCTCTTTTCATACTTTTGTTATTTTTTATCGCCTGTTCCCAAACATCAGAAAATAATGTAGTCAATGTAAAACGCTTTGGTGCTGTAACCGGCTTAAAGCAAGAGCAAATAGCTTATTACAAAAAATTACATGCAGCAGTATGGCCTGCTGTACAAAAGAAAATTACAGCATGTAATATCCAAAACTATTCAATCTATTTAAAAGAGATAGAAGGAAAACAATACCTTTTTAGCTATTTTGAGTACACTGGCAATGATTTTAACAACGATATGAAAAAGATGGCAGCTGACACCACTACACAACGTTGGTGGAAAGAAACTGCGCCAACACAAATTCCATTACCAGATGCTGCTTCAAAAGGAGAAACCTGGAGCTCAATGGAAGAAGTGTCTCATCAAAACTAATACATTATTTAAGTTTTAGCATTAATGTATGTCCAGCCCTTTCCAGGCATCCGCTTGTAAAGGCTGCCATAAGGCAAAGCAACAATACCCCCAAATGAAGAAACATTAATGATGGTACCACTACCATTGTTACCCAAGTAAGGCAATACGGCATTCGTAACATCCATTAAACCAGAGACATTAACTTCATGCTGCTTATTTATTTGCTCTTTAGTTGCCAATTCAAATGGCTCTATCAAATCATGACCTGCGTTATTCACAAAGGCATCTATTCTACCAAAACGTTCTATGCCAGCAGTAACAGCATTTTGAATAGCATAAGGATCTTGTAGATCAAGACGAGTGACTAATACATTTCCTAGTCCGGTTAATTCTTCTCCCCTTTCGGGAGAATGCATCGCAGCAATTACATTCCAGCCATAAAATGCAAACAACTTTGCAGTTGTTTTCCCAAAACCAGAAGAAGTAATCGTTATTAATACAGTCTTTGTCATCCCGTTTGAATTATTACTCGGTGCACCTGCTGAATTAACAGCTAAGGGCTTAAACCATTTTTATTTGGTAATTCCTGGCCAGTTATCTGTTCTAAATGGTGAAGCTGGGAGATTAGACTTGTTAGTTAGATTAAGGCTTGGATTATCTTCCCAGCCATACCTAACGGCAATTGGTTGTTTCACATTTTCAGAAATAACTTCAATATGATTGTCTACAATAATTGCCTGGGCGCTGTAGAATTTTTGATCTGCACCAGCTATTGTAAAACCCAGCAAAGATTTACCACTAGCTATTTTAAGTCCATCTGCTAAATCAAATTCAATTCTAATTTTATCTCCTATAATTTGATAAGAGCGATACAATGGCCCTGAATAAGCTGTAGCTACCCCATAAGTTTTAGCCAATGCGATTAATGCAAGCCTGTGACCAACTTCCTGTTTATTTTTTGGATGAATATCGTTCGCATCACCAATATCTATAGCCACTGCCATTCCTGTGTTTTTAAGTTTCAACACTCCAAATTGCGCGTCTCTTAATTCGGCCCATGCAGAGGGGCCTGGAATTGTATCTGCCTTTTTAAAATTAGCCAATTGCACAAAGTAGAAAGGTAGATCTCCCAAATTCCATTTTTTTCGCCAGTCGTTGATCAAGGCTGGAAACAGCTCCCGATATTGCGTTGCCCGATCAGCATTACTTTCTCCTTGATACCATATTACCCCACGCACTGCAAACTGCAGAAATGGGTGAATCATATTGTTATATAAAACCGTTGGCCTGCCTGAACCCGAGCTAGAAATTGGCGCAGGTGCTACTTCCTTAAGATTAATGCCCACTTTATATTTCCAATCACCTGTTAGCGCTATACGAGTTCCATCTGCGGTTGCTAAGTAAAGTTCTTCATTTTTAGCAACTACACCACCACCACCCATACCATCAAAAACCCTAATGGTAATCTCTGCGAAACCTTTTTTGACCAGATGTGCTGGTATGGTATACATACGTTGGCGATCATAACCTATTGTTTCACCTATTTGCTCTCCATTAAAATAAGTAATGTCATTATCATCAATTGTACCTAAACTGATCTTTAAATCTTTATTAGTAAAAGACGCTGGAATTTCTACTTTTTTCCTTAACCAAACTACACCATCAAAATCTGGCAATACCGAATTCTCCCAGCCTGTACCAATTGGCATGGTAGCCCAAGAAGAATCATCGTAATCTTTTACAGCCCATTGTGTTTTACCCTGAACATAACCTTTATCCTTGTCATCAATTGTTTTTTGCCAAGCAACCATTTGCTGAGCATCACTTTCTGGAGAGCTATTTTTTAAAGCTTCCAATTGTTGATTAAAATAAGGAAACTGGCTCAAAGCTTCTGAACTCATCCATGCCTCAGCAGGTGTACCACCCCAAGAAGTGTGGATCAATCCAATTGGAATTCCTTTCTTTTCATATATTTCCTTTGCAAAAAAATAAGCAACAGAAGAAAAATCCGCCACATATTGAGGGATGCAAGGTTTCCATCCTAAATTGGCTACTTGAGCATCACTCGAAGGCACATTACTGGTAACATGATCAACCTGAAGCAGCCTTATAGATGGATATTTGGCAGCTGCAACTTCCTGCTCGTAATTATTGATCTTTCCCCATCCTGCCAAAGGCATCTCCATGTTAGATTGCCCTGAACAAATCCATACTTCACCTATCAGCACATTCATTAATATCAAAGGGTCACCATCGGAAATCGTCATTGCATAGGGTCCGCCATAAGATGGCGTAGCTACCATAATCTTCCAGTTTCCTAATCCGTCTGCTTTTGAAGTATAACGTGCCCTACTCCAAGTGGTACTGATCGTTATGGTTTTTCCTGGATCAGCTTTACCCCAAACAGCAGCTTTTGTTTTTTGCTGAAAAACCATGTTGTCACTAAACACAGACGGTAGTTTTACTTTGGCCTGAGCGTCTTGAAATGACATTAACAAAACACTTATTAACATGATTACTGGCAAACTTCTTTTGATTCCTTTTTTAAAAATCATATTCATTTGGGTTTATTCTAGGACTAATTTACTACTTCAATTTTTAAAATTACGCTTGCCCTACTTGCACTTACATTAGGATTTAGCCCAATATTCATCAAGAAATCGCCACTATAAATCTTTGTTTCATCAATGGTTGATTTTTCACCAGGATAAACGTTAACTTCTCTTATTTGATACTTTTTATCAGTAGCCAAACCTGCTATTTTAATTGGCTTTTTGCTACCTTCCTCATATCTGTTATTAACTAAGTAATTAAAAATAACCCCGTTATCTTTTAACGAATCGATGTATAAAACTGAAGCTACATTTTCAGTTCTTGGATTAGATAAACGGTATTGATCGCCATTCCAAATAATGGATTTTATCCCATTATAAAGTATAACTGCATCTTGGCAAAACTTAAGATCTTTTTCTGGCAATTTACTTACCACTATATCAAAACCCAGCTTACCCATCATGGCTACATCTGTTCTGAACTTGATGGGTTGTTTGCCCCAGTCGGTAACGTGGTTGGAAGTGCTAATGGCAGGATAAAAATACGAATACTCCCATTGCATGAAAATGCGTTCTAACGGGTCTGTATTATCGCTTGGCCAAAACTCTGTAAAATATTGTAAGGCCGCATAGTCTACCCTTCCGCCACCACCAGAACACAACATCATTGGGAGGCTATATTTAGCTCGCACACGCTCTAGAATTTTATAAAGCCCCCTCACATATTCGATATAAAAGTGTTGTTGATTTTTTTGATAACTCGAATAGGCATTATAAATTACAGCATTACAATCCCATTTGATATAGGCTATTTTTGGATTTTTCTCAAGCATGCCATCAATAGTGTTAAACACAAAATCTTGCACTTTTGGATTGCTCAAATCGAGCACCAATTGATTTCTGAAATAAAATTCATCTCTACCCGCTTGCTTAACCACCCAATCTGGATGTTTTTCATACAGTTCGCTTTTAGGACTTACCATTTCAGGCTCTAACCAAATTCCGAATTTTACACCTGTACCTTCTGCTTCCTTAACCAAAGAAGCTATTCCATTAGGTAGTTTTTCTCGGTTCTCTTGCCAATCGCCCAATCCTGTATGATCGTTATTTCTAGGGTATTTATTGGCAAACCAGCCATCATCCAAAAGAAAGAGATCAACACCCAGTTTTTTTGTATCCTTTAGCAGAGCAGATAATTTACTTTCGTTAAAATCAAAATAAGTTGCTTCCCAATTATTTAGTAGCGTTAAACGATTGCCTTTGCCATCTAATAATTTGTATTTTCTGGCCCAATCTTGCATTTGTCTACTCGCCTTTCCCTTACCTTGATTAGAAAGTGTGAAAAGAAATGGAGGTGTAGTAAAAACTTCGTCTGGTTTAAGTTGGTAAGCAGATGCGTAATTATTCATACCTGCAATGATTCTCAGGTTATCTAAATAATCGAGTTCAAGGTCGATTTTAAAATTACCACTATATTCTAAAGCACCATAAAAAACGCTGCCTTCAGTTTCTGTTGCTGGCTGATTTAGTGAGACCATAAAAACAGAAGGTTGAAAAAGATTTGCCCTTGTCCCTAATTTACTGTCGATGGTTTTAATACCATGTGTAAGTTTAGATTCTTCGGGCTGCATTTCTCTAGCCCAATCTCCATGATATTGGTTCAGCCAATAAGCATCAGCATTGAGACATAAGTTTGCTGAGGCAAATTTTTGCAAGGTTACCTCTCCTTTTTCTTTATGTTGAATGGTGCTCCACTGCTCTATCATGTCTTCCTTAAAGAATGTCTTGTAGTGCAAGGTTACCGTAAAATTATAAACGGGATCTTTAAGCGTTATAGTTAACACAGCAACATTTTCATCTATTTTTTGCAAGTCATGCTTGATATATTGAAGCTCCAATGAAGTATTTCCATCGGTATGAACTACAGAAATAGCAGGTTCTACTAGGTTTTTACCACCTGATGGTGTATAAGCATTATTCAGCATAGCGCTATAATCATTGCCTTTGTACATCGCCGGAATATTGCTGTATTCGTTCTGATTGGTCAACTTTTTTCCAAAATAAATAATTCTTAACCCCTCTTTTGGATTGGCAGTTAATACCAGGGCATTATTTTGGGTCTCAATAGGAATAGTTTTCGTTTGGGCAGTGGTTTTCCCATAAACAAAAGTTAATAGTAAAACAGTAAGGCTAACTATTTTAATTTTGAATCTTAGTGTAAACATTATTGCTTCTTCTTAATAGGTTATTTTTATACTAGCTATTTATTGATTTTTAATATTTTAAATACTCTTGCATCTGCAGCTGGTAAAATGAGATTTGGATTTCCTTTTAGCAAAATCTTTTCATTACTTAAAATATCTATTGCCATATAGTTTTGTTCCCTATCTAATCCTATGTTAGCTTGGGATATGGCAATTCTTTGCTCGTTATCATTATAATTGAACGCAACTAAATAAGTAATGCCTTTTACTTGTTTAGTAAACAGTGTCGATGCAGTTCCATCGTTTTGTAATGGTCTAAAAGACCTCCCATCCTCAATGAGTTTTAAGAGTTCAGGATTTTGAAAAAGTTTTTTAGCCATGTTCTTCCATGGTCCATTTATCGAAAAATCATCACCAACAATTAAACTTCCTGTAGCAAGGGCAGAGAATAATCGAGCCCTATTGACACCTTCTTTCTCTGTCTTTAATACGACATGGTCTGCATCCATGTAATCATATAAATAAGTTTGCCACCAGCCATAGGTAAGGCTATTTAGGGTGTATTTCGTATCGCTTATGGAATGGAAGGCATCACAAGCAATTCTTCGCATGTGCACATACTTTGCAGTGGCGATATTTGGAGATATTGCAGCATAGATGAGCATCTTGCCAGCTAGTTGGCGCAATAAAAACTGCATACCTTCTCCATAAGCCTGCATACCCGTAGCTATTTTGGGATTATAAAAATGACTTGATTCTATTGCCGCATGGCCCAAAAAGTCTATCTTAATCATTTCAAAACCACATTCTTTTAATTTATTAATTACCAAGGCAATCCTTTTTTGTGTACCTGGGTGAGTAGGGTCAAGTGCCCTTGCGCCATCAATATCATGATAACCGTTTCCAGTTTTCGTCCAAAGTTCGCCATAGGTATAGTTACTTCCTTCTACCCTTCTGTTTGAACCACTTTTAAAGCCCCAATCTGTAAATGGCGCCCAATACACACCAGGCTTTAACCCTCTTTTTTTGGTATAATCGGCAAATGCCTTTAGCTGGCTAAAATCTCCTTCTAAGCCGCCATCAATTAGTTTATCCCAATAAGAATCTAAATCGATGAAAGCAGTTCCACCACTTCTAAATCCCTTAAGGCTATCAGCAAAATAATCAACTGTTTTAATTACCTTTTCATAAGAAATATGCTCTTGCATTGCTCCCCAACTATTCCAGCCCAATGGTGTAGCTTGTTTCCACTTGAACACTATTGGGGGATCTGCCAACCTACAAACTTTAGCATAAGCCTCCATCCCCTTTCTCCAGTCGGCAAAGGCACCAAAAAATATCCTTGATGAAGAGATTTTGTTGCCCTTTATATAACCATGCGGTATGGTATCTCTAGTAATTCGCTGGTCGGTAAACCCATTTTTTACCGCAATAAAAATAGAATTGCCAACATTAAGTTTAGTTTCTACACCAGATTTCCATTTACCTTGTTCAACTGAGCCAGCAATTAGTCCTTTTTTGGAGGTATCGTTATACAACGCCCCTACTTCTGCGCTCATTTGAGGAGCGTCACTCATTAGCTTTTTAGTATGATAACTGATGAATGTATCGTTATCAAACGGCACAAAAACAGAATTAACGCCCGATTGATTCCCAAAATAACTTACATCACCTTGTATTGGAAATAGCTCATTAGATGACAAGGAATTACCAAATAGCTGAACTTGGCATAAAAAATAAGGCAATGCATCATAGACATAAAAGATTTGGTGCATTTCTGGTAAGCCTTTTCCTTTAAGCGTAATGATATGTTTTTTCCCCTTCCCAATGGCATCATTTAGCAGTTCATTCCTATAAGTTCTACTATCATAATCTTTTGAGCTATATATCTTACCCAGATTTTTCACTAGTGAGAACCCATTTTCTAACCATTGGGTTGTTTGTTGAAAAACCTTAAAATTTCCCTTTTTTAAATCATAGCTGATCTTGCCAGTTTTGCCAAACGGAATATCAACTCCCCAAGATTTGGTCAGGAGAAAGAACACTAGTAATAAGCTTAAGAAAGAGGCTTTTTTATTGATCATTTTTAGGTTAAGCTTTTGTAGCCATTACATTGATTATTTTACCATTAAGCCTAACCTTTACCATTTTAGGATTTGAGGAATACACTCTATATTTGGTTACCTTACCATCTTTCCAGTTGATGTCTACCGTAAAGTTACCCCTTGCTTTAAGTCCCTTGATCATGCCATATTTTTTCCAGGCATCTGGAATTGCAGGTAGAAGATCAATAAATCCATCATGGCTCTGTAATAACATCTCTACAATTGCCGCAGATGCACCAAAATTTCCATCAATCTGAAATGGCGGTCCAGCAGACAGCATATTAGGATAAACGCCACCTCCTGCTCCATAATTGATATCAGTTCTAAGGGTTGGCTTTAAAATTTCCCTGAGCAATTTAAAAGCTCGATTTCCATCTTGCAGCCTTGCCCAAAACAATTGTTTATAAGCTATAGACCAACTTGGCCCATCATCACCCCTAACTTCTAATGTTTTTTTTGCGGCTTCAGCCAGCGCTGGCGTAGAATAAGGAGTAATTAAAGCTGCTGGATATAAGCCATACAAATGAGAAATATGCCTATGCTGTGGGTCGGTTTCCTTATAATCTTCGAGCCATTCCTGAATACGTCCATCTTTGCTAATTATTCCTGCAGGCGGGAGCATTTTTAACCTGGATTGAAGCTCTGCCCTAAATTCAGCATCGATGCCCAATAATTTGGATGCGGTAATTACATTACTGAACAGCTCTCTTACAATCTGATTATCGATAGTTGGCCCCATAGAGATGCTTGCTGTGCGCCCATTTGGCAGATAGAAAGAATTTTCTGGAGAAACGGAAGGTGAAGTAACTAACCAACCTGATTTTGGATCTTTGATCAACGCACTTTTGTAAAATGCCGCTGAACCTTTCAGCACAGGATAAATACTTTTAAGATATTTTAGGTCTTGGCTAAAGGCATAATGTTCCCAAAGGTTATTGCATAACCAACCAGAACCCGCATTTGAAGCTCCCCAAGAAGCACTTTCTCCAGGCTCTGTAAAACCCCAAACATTGGTGATTACATGGGCAATCCAACCATCTGCATTATAATAAGCTTTCGCCGTTCTTTCCCCAGGCTTTTGCAAACTGCGCACCAATTCTGAAAGAGGCAGATTTAACTCTGAAAGATTAGCTGGTTCTATGGCCCAATGGTTCATTTGAACATTTACGTCTAAATGGTAATCTCCATTCCATGGCGTATTAATTTGATTAGCCCATAAACCTTGTAAATTGGGAGGTAGCAAGCCAACGCGTGTACTGCTAATACTTAAATATCTTCCGAATTGAAAGAATAAGGGTGCCAAAGCCACATCATCCCCATAATTTTTATAGAAATTATCAAGTCTTAAATTAGTAGGAAGCTTTGTCGAATTTCCTTCACCCAAATCTATGCTTACTCTTTTAAAAAGCTTTGCGTATTTTGTAATATGGTTGCTAAGTTCTAGTTGAAAAGGCTTTTTCTTGGCTGTAAAGAGTATATCAGCAGTTTTCTTTTCAAAATTTGGGTCTTTAAAATCTGTTGCGGCAGAAACGTAAATAACCACTTCTGTTGCATTTTCTATGATTAATGAGTTTTGATCCGCAATAATACTTCCACCAGTAAGTTTTGCGTTCACCCTACTAAAGTACCTCATCCCTTTGCCATCAGTTCCATTATCTAATTGGCCAAACATTTGCAATTCGTTACCCACCACTTTAACTGTTGATTTTTCAGGTCGATTGATAGTAATACTTAGATTTAATTTACCTGGCTGATCTGCAGTGAGCCTGATCATATTTACATCACTATCAAAGCTGCAAAAGTATTCTTTCTTGTAGTTAACCCCATTTAAACGATAGGTAGCTTTAGCTACTGCTGTATTTAAATCAAGTTCCCTTCTATATGTTTCGGGATTGGTATTAGGATTTTTCACTCCTGGATAGGTAAAATTAAGTTGTAAGTTGCCAAGCATTTGGTATTTACCCCATTGTGCACCTCCTGACCCAGGTCCCTTGCAAACAAAATCGCGATTTACCAAATCTTGGGCTTCATCATTCTTACCTTCTAAAATAAGCTGTCTTATTTTTGGCAGGCTTTTATAGGCCTCGTAATTATTCGCATCTTGCTTGCTACCAGACCACAGGGTGATATCATTTAAAACAATATTCTCCTTCCATACCCCACCATCAGGTGTCATACCTAATCTGCCGTTACCCAAAGGCAAGGTTTCTTCCCACATTTTTGCGGGCGAATTATACCATAACATTTGTGGTTTAACTTGTGCAAAAGACCTATGTATCGTGGCAAAACATAAAATTGAACAAAGAATAAAAACGAAAAGCTTTTTACACATACTTATTTTAAATTTACATAGGACTTTAATTACCTAAAAGCCTATCTACGGAACCAATTATTGATTAATTTATTGTTTATTCCAAAATCTAAGCTCACTCATGTTACTGTAGTTACCATCACCAGTTGTTACATGCTTAATCCTGATTCTGATGTAACGAATTGGTTTCCCCTGGTTATCTAAATCCACAGTAATTGCATTTTTTCCATCATCACTACGCACAACATCTTTAAGCAATGTCCATCCTTTAGCTATAGATTCATTTGCCCAACCACTATTGTTTGCCCTAAGTGTGGTAGTGGCATTGGTTAAATCGGCAATACCCCATACTTCAAACTGATCTGGGTTATTGCAACAATCTCTTCCTGTTTCTTCTATTCGAGCCAAATTTGAATAAACCTTTCCTAAATCAAAGGTGAGCACATGTGGCATTCCACCGCTCCCATCGCTATGAAAAATATTCGGATAACCCTGTGGACCTACACTTCCATCCCATAATTTGCTAATGCTTGTCCCTGATTCATAGGTATTCACATCATTTGGCAAACGAACTTCTCTAAACAACGAACGGTCGCACAATACATAAGTAAATATTTTCGGGAATGTAGAAAAATCCGTTACCGTGAAAACATCTAAAGAACCTTGCCCTGGGATATAAGAAGATTTATAAAGGATATCGGTTCCTGCTTTATAATCAGTAAGCGTAATGTTATTCTCGGTAGGTAAAAGTGTTTTATCAATACTTGCCCCGCTCGTATTTGTATACCTGATAATGGTATTTACATTAATGGTATCTGGTGTATCAAAATTCAATTGCACAGAACCATTACTGTTTACCACGTATGGATTTGTAGCATTAAAAGGCCTGTTGAGCAAGCCTGATTGATATAAAGGTCCAAATACCCTTACGTTATTGGCGGCAATTGGAATAGACCTATTGCCTTTCGCATCATAAGAATAAATGGTAAAGGTATAGGTATATTCCTTTAGGCTTGGAATCACTACTTTAATGACATCTGAAGTATTATGACTGGTTGCACTGACCACTACAGAATCTAAATTGTTATTCCAATAAATCACATATTTACTTACACTTGGATCTGGACTCGGATTCCACCACAATGCCGTTCTTAAATTCCCAGGTTTGGTTGTTACGTTGTCAACTTTACCTGGATAAACAATTTCTCCGTTCTTTAAATAATCTTTAAAGGCAATATCATCTTTAGTACAACTTATGATTACTATAACCAATAGTAATAACAGCCCACTAATTTTATATATATTTTTCATGTTAAAAAATTTAGCTTTTATAATTTTTACATCTTATTACCGTGGATCACCATAAATAGCCATTTCCATTGCATGGGCAAAAGTACCGCTAGACCAAGTGCTACTTACCGATAGGCGGATATAGTTAACTTTGGGATTGGTTAAAGGGAAGTTGAAGCTTACACCAGCTTTTACAAAATCATTATCGGCTGTTGTATGTGCTACGGGAGCTAGTCCTGAAGGAGGTGGAGGATAATTATAATTACCCATATTTATCCAATCGCCTATAATTGTACCCACAGGTGCCGATAATGGTAATTGCGCATCTCTAGGCGCTGTAGCGTTTGAGCCCCATACCGAAAATACCTTTGGATTACCGTGACCATAAGCGAATTTATCGCTTCCATCAGGTCTTTCCCATAAAACAAAGCGACTTAATTTTGCACTTATGCCCAAACCAAAAGTTGCAATTGCAGGCATTGCCCCACCAGGCGCGGTGTGCCATCCATTAGAATTCCCATCTGTTTTTCCATCCCACAAATAAGGCAAGTCCCATCCATACGCAATCACGCCATCACTAGCAAGCCTGTATTGGAAAAACTTAGTCCTATCGAGAATAGTTTCAAAAAATGGAGTAACAGTTTTATAGGTGGTATCTGAAATATTACCAAAATTATCTGTCACATAATAGCCGATTTTTTTTGCGACAGGTGCGTAACCTCTTACCGAGTAATCTATAGTTTCTATCTTACCATAATGCTGATCAATAACATCAGAGCTATTATTATCACTTACACCTAACAGAATAATGCCCAGGTTCTTTTTCAATGGATTTAGACCTGTTATTTTTATCCCACCAAAATCTGCCTCAGCATTAATTGTTGGTTTTAAAAGTAAATATGGCGGCGTATCTGGATTAACCTTTACCACTACAGGATCCGATTTAACCTCTGCTCTGCTAACTGCATACAACGTAACGTCGTAAACTTGCTTCTTGGCAAACCCATCAACCATGATGGTATCAGAATAGTAACTAGATTTTGTTTCTCTTGTAGTTACACCATTTATCTTATATCGAGCCAAAACGTATAAAAGGTTTTTAGAGTTGGGTAAATCATATGTAATATAGGCACCACCATTAAAATTATCTACTTTAATATTGGTTACCAACCCTGGCTTAGCCATATCTGTAGATGATGGTTCGTTATAGCTTTCAACTTTTTCACAAGCACTGAAGCTAGCGAAAGCTGAGATTATGGCTAACGAAAACAGCCAATTTTTAAAATTTTTCATATTATTTAATGTAAATATTTATAAACATCATTTTATTTACCAATAAGGATTTTGAACCAGGTTTGGATTAACTACCAAATCATAGCTCTTAATTGGCCATAAGTAATCTTTTAAACCAAATACTGGAATAAACTGCGTTGTTGGGCGATAATAGTTTATCGCATCAGCATTATTTATGCTCCAACCTTGTATAGGGTTACTTAGAACAGCTTGTAGTTCTTTCCACCTACGTAAATCCCAACCACTCTGTCCTTCAAAACACAATTCAATCCTTCTTTCTTGATGAATGATTTGTCTTAAACCATCTTTGGTGCTAAATTTATTCGGGGTTTTAGAGTAGTTTGTCCATGAGGCCTGAACACCTTGCAAACCAGCCCTTTGTCTTACCTTATCAATATAAGTAAACACCTCTGCTGTTGGCCCATTTACTTCATTTAAAGCCTCAGCATAGAGTAGGTATAAACCGGCTAACCTGATTAACGGTAGGCGGAACGGAGACGGTTGAAAACCATCATCATAAACAGATGCATAACTTACCAATTTTTTAGGCCAATAACCCGTTATGTTCAATCTTATATTATCACTAGGTGCTGCAAAACCACTTCCTCTTGCAGAAACAAAGTACAGCGGGTTGGCAGGGTCATCTTGATTATTTCTACCATTTCCAAACCATACACCACCATCAAAAGCTACATCCGCATAAAATCTAGCTTCGCGAGCAAAATGACCTTTTATAGTTTCATAACCTTGCTGTATATAATAACGGCTGGCATTATCGCCAGTTTTAATGGTATTTCTTCCTGCATAATCCCAAGTTTTATCTTCAGTTATTGGCACACCATTTACTGTATAAAATAGTTCTTGCGTACTTATTGGAGCAGAAAAAGTTGAAGGATTTGAGAAAGCATTAACAGCCGATTTTGCAGTTAATCTTGGCGTAGAATGTCCTTGGTAATTAAATTCGGGGTTTGAGGCCCAGATTACCTCGGGATTTAATTCCCATTTTTCTGTCACTGCATTTTGCACATCCAGTTCTCTTTTTATCGAATCGGATAGTTTACCTACTGTTGATGGAGAATTAAAAACATACAATTTAACACCTTGTGTTTCTGCAGCAGTTATAGCCGCTTTGGCTGCTAAAGCTGCCTTGTTCCATTTTTGCAAATCATAAACCAATGGAAAAAGACTAGCTCCTTCCTTGTCTTTAAAGCTCGCATAGTCTGGATTGCCGTTAAAAAGTGGGCTTGCGGCAGTCGCTAACACATCTGCTTTCACCGAAAGGGAGATTACACTAGTTACCCTACCTAATTCTGTTGCCTGACTTGTAATATTAGGTGGTAAATCAGGTGTAGCCTCATCTAATAATGAAACAATATAGTCCACAACTTCATCAACGGATGATCTTTTTACACGAACCTCATCTGTAGTGCTATTTATGGCCAAATTTGTTTTAATTAACGGTATTGGACCATACATTTTAAATAGCACATAGTGATAATAAGCTTTCAAGAATTTAGTCTCAGCTATCCATCTTTTTTTTTCTGCAGCACTTAAATCAATAGGCTGATCTATGTTCTCGAGCATGGTATTGCATATTCTTATCGACCTCCACAAACTGTAGCTGCCTTCGCTTCCATCCCAAGCATTTAATCCAGGGTTTGCTGCAGTTTGTGTGCCTCTCAACAAATTAAAACCAGTTCTGTTAAAGCCTTGAAAATTATCTAGAGAATTGGAATAAATTAGTTCTGAAGAAGTTGTAAAGCCTGGATTAGTAGCCACGTCATTCATTCTTTGTAAATAGGCATAACACGAATAAAGATAATTCTGTGCTTCATTTCTATTTCTAAAAGCATAATCAAGTGTGCCAATATTGTCAGGTGTTACATCAAGATACTTTTTACATGAAGTAAAAGACCAAATTGCAATGATGATGCAACTATATTTGAAATATATTTTTATCGTTTTCATTATAATGTTACGTTTAAACCAACATTGAATACCTTTTGTATAGGATAGGCAAAACCATTTCCACCTTGTTCTGGATCCCACATTTTAAATGGACTCCAGGTAATTAAATTTAATCCATTGAAATAGATGCGGCAAGAAGAAAGCTTAATGCTTTTGGAAATTTTTGCTGGAAGTGTATAACCAACTTCCAAAGATTTTAATCTCATCAGTCTGCCATTCCTCATCCACCATGTACTGGTTTGTGCATTATTTTCCAAATCAACCGCGTTTACAGCTAATCTTGGGTATAGCGCATAAAGGTTTTGATTTTCTGGAGACCAATGGTTATCTGCAAAATCTTTAAGCAATTGTGTATTTCCTAAAATATATTGTTGATCACTTGGTACAAAAGGACTAACCTTACGAGGATCTATAAAAAATGTCATCCTATCTTGGCCTGTAAAAAAGGCAGAAAGATCAAAACCTTTATAAGATGAGCTGAAACCAAAACCATAGACTAATTCTGGCGATTGTGGATAGCCGATATATGCTTTGTCTGCATCATCAATTCTACCATCATTGTTTAAATCTCTATACTTGATGTCACCTGCTTTTGGTGGTTTTCCATTAGTAGAAAAAATTTGAGTTGGTGAGTTCAGCACCTCTTTATCGTCAACAAATAAACGCTCGGCAATGTAGCCAAAGTTTCTGCTAATAGGTTGCCCTGTGGTATACCGATAAGCCTCTGCCCATTGCGGTTCTTCGTAATTAATGTATTTATTTTTAGCAAAAGTTAGATTAGATCTTACTGCAAAAGAGAAATCGTTAACCTTGAATTTATAATCTAGTGATAAGTCCATTCCTCTTGACCTTGCCTCACCCACATTTGCGCCAACTGCTGCCTCTAAACCTAACGTTGTAGGCAGATTGGCTCTGGTCATATAAATATCGTATCTGTAATTATTGTAAAACTCTGCGATTAGATTAAGATTTTTGAAAAATGTGGCTTCCAATGCTAGATTGGTTTGCCTTGAAGTTTCCCAAGTAACATCCTTATTTTCATAATTATTGATAAATACACCTTCTCTACTTGATCCATTGTTAAATCCAAACTGTGCATAATTTCCACCTCCATTCAGATTAACATCAGAGATGTAAAAAAATCTTTGTGCACCGATGGCATCATTACCAACAATACCATAACTACCTCTTAATTTTAGGCGGTTAACTACTTTGGAAATTCCTCCCTCCCAGAATTTTTCGTTAGAAACAATCCATCCAGCACCAATTGTTGGGAAAAACCCAAATCTGTGGTCTTCAGAAAATCTTTCTGAACCATTATACCCAAAATTTGTCTCCACAAAATAGCGGCTCTTATAAGAATAAGTTAATCGTCCTGCTAAACCCAAATTGCGAAAAGGCAGCGAATTTTGCAATGAACTTGCGTTACTGTAAACTGTTTGTTGAGCTGTACCAATTAAAGTACCACTCACACTGTGGCTACCAAAAGTCCTATCGTAATTTAATGACGCCTGACCATATAAAAAGGTATTTATATTAGTGCCTCCTGGACTGTAGCTTAAATATTCTTGCGCAATGTTTGGCGCACCATTAACCACAGAAGAGTTTAGCCAATTTAACACATAGGTGTTGCTAGCCTTATCATAAGAACCTACATTATAATAAAATGCAGAATAAGCCCTTTGAGAGTCAAAATAAGAATACCTATTTGTACTAAATATAGATTTAAAAGAAAGTCCTTCAGTAAAAAAATTTAATTTTTGGTTGAGCTCAAATTGTGCAGACATTCTAGATTCTGATGAATTTTTATGCCCACGAAGCATGGCTGCATAAGGATTGTTGTCTAAAATACTGTTTACGCCTGATCCCCCTCTATTTCCAAAAAGAATATGTTGTGTATTTTGATTAGCGGCATCAGCAGGGAAAAATGCAGGGAAATTTACTGGACTGGTATGAACTGCAATGTTATATAAATCAGTAGAGAATCCTCCATCCGTAGCAACTGGACCATTGTATTCACTAAAATTGCCCGATAAACGCACAACCATTTCAGTGGTTTTAGTTAAATCTATATTTACATTTGAACGAAGTTGATAGTTGCGAAATTTCACGTTGTTATCGTTGTTATTTCTATCGTCTTGTTTAAGTACGCCGTTATCTAAATTATATGAGCCAGCTATATAATACCTAGCAACACCACCACCCCCGCTTACGCTCATATTTGCACGTTGGGTACTTGTACGCTTTTTAAATAGCATATCTAACCAATCAACAGCAGGATAAACGTATTGGTTATAACCTGGACTTTTATTTACCGTAGCCTGGGTATTAATAATCTGGTTTGGTGTAAACATAGGATCCATACCTCTACCAATAGATGCCTCGTTGAAAAGTTTCATATAGGTAATAGGATCGGCAAGTTGAAGGTTTTCTGCAGATTGAGAAGAAGAATTTTCTAGTCTAAAGCTTATCTTAGCCTTACCTTCTCTACCAGACTTGGTACTCACTAAAATTACTCCATTTGCACCTCTTGCACCATATAATGCGGTTGCGCTTGCGTCTTTAAGAATGGAAAAACTTTCGATATCATCTACCTGCAAACGGGCCAAGTCTGAATTGGTCAATTCTACATTATCTATCAAAATAAGTGGATCCCTTTTATAACCAAAAGTAGTTACACCCCTGATAAAAAACTGAGAATTATCCTGTCCAGGTTGCCCAGTACGTTGATAACCGATTACCCCTGCAATTTGCCCTGAAAGTGCATTAGTTAAATTACTTGAAGGAATTTTAAGGTTGGCAACTTTTACAGTAGTTACCGAACCGACAACAGCTTCTTTTCGCTGTTTTTGACCTAATGCTGTAATTACTACTTCATTTGCTAAAGTAGTAGCCTCTTCTTTTAATACTATAGTATAGGAAGCCTCGTTGGTAACATTTACATTTTTTGATATGTAGCCAACCAATGAAACTTTAAGTACGGCTCCTGTTGTTACATCTAAAACAAAACGTCCATTGGCGTCGGTCTGAGTACCTAATTTCGTGTTTTCAACACTAATATTAACTCCAGGGAGCACTAAGCCTAAAGTATCCAGTACTGTTCCAGTAATTGTTTTCTTTGGAGATTGTTGACTAAGAGCGGGTAAAGCACAAAATAAGAGCTGAACGAATAAAGCTATGTAGGCAAATCCCCTTAAATGTTCGAGCTTTAAAAGCGCAGCAATGCGCTTGCAAAACAAAAATGAGTGTGTCATTTATTTTTAAACTTTAAAATGAGTGAGCTTAAGGCGAAGCAAGATTATTAGCCTTAAGAAAATTATTTTCCTTTAGATGTTCTGATGGAAATTATCCATCAATGGAAATGACGGAATTGCAGAAAACACAGATTCTCCAGCATAATTTAGATTTGGAATTGTTCATATATGTTATATTTGGTTGATTTCTTCTTTTCACTATTATTTGCAGTTGGCACTATAAATAGCTTTAACTCAAATATTAATGGCTTTGGCATTATTTTATCAAGCCGAATGTCTTATTGCCCTACACACAGACTTATTTTATTTATACCTAAACTTGAAAAGAATGAATTAAGTCAATTGCACTATCCTATCCTATCCTATTTAGTTAATGCAATTATAAACAATTTTTTTAATATTTCAATACTCTTAAAAAAAAATAAAAATATTCTAGTTATCAGCTATCCACCTTTAACATAGACAGATAAGAAAGAAAGCAAATCCAACATTAAGATAAGGGGTCATTATATCCTTGATTCTAAATTGTTCCACTAAAAATGATTCTATCTATAATAGACCAAACGATAAAAAAGAATTAGGCTATTCCAACTTTAGAGAACAGCGCAAAAACCAAAACCATTAATACAATTAAGAGTCCATTATAAAAATATCTTTCTTTCCATGGCTTCACATCTACCATATTTTCCATCTTTAGTTCATAAGCTTTTTTGAGTGGAAAAAACCTACCAATAATTAGCATCAAAATAGAAGTTACCAAGAAAATAAGCGCTAGGCAATGCAGGTAGTGAAGATGGGACTTAAAAATGAACTGGCTGAGCACATAACACGAAATGAAGAACACAACCCCAATCTTAGCGGCTGCTGGAGGCATTTTTTTAGTAAAAAAACCAAGAAATATAATAGTAAAGATAGGTAGACTAAAAATTGCGCTTATTTTTTGTAAATATTCATAAAAGCCACCCTGCGAAAAAACAATAAACGGGGCAAATAACATGGCAAATAAAGAAACTGAGATCTGAAATAATCTACCAGTCCTGAGCAGACTACGTTCGGTCAAGACAATACCTCTTCGTTTCTCTACAAAGGGTTTATACAGATTTAGCGTAAACAAGGTGCTTGAACTGTTTAAGCCTGCATTAAAAGTAGTTATTGCAGCACCAAACAGCATACAGGCAGCCAACCCAGTTAAAATAGGTGGCAGAACATCCTTAATTAGCAGAGGAAAAACCTCTGTGGTATTTGTTAAACTTGGATACAGGTGTACAGCTATCAAACCAGGAACATTAATCAATAAAGGGCAAAGCAATTTAGCAAATCCCGCCAAGGCAATACCCTTCTGGCTGTCCTTTAAGCTTTTTCCTGCCAAAACCTGCTGAACGATATATTGTTCCATTCCCCAGTAATACAGGTTGATAATGAACATGCCTGTAAAAAGAGTTGCAAATGGAACCGCATCATTCTCAGAACCAATAGCGTTCAGGTGTTCCTTTTTTGACGAAAGAACCGTCTTTAAACCAACCATAAAATCATCATTCCCTAAATAACGCAAACCGAAATATGGAATAGCTATCATTAAAACCAGCATTCCGGTACTAAGTACGGTGTCGGATATTGTAATTGTTTTTAGGCCTCCAAGAATTGTGTATAATGAACCTATAAGTCCCATTACCCAAACTAATAACCAAATGCTTGCCCAATAGGAAATATGGAGATTTCCTGACAGATTAAGGAGCCCGCCAAAAGCTACTGCACCACCATAAAGCACAGTAGGAAGCAGATTAATAATATAACTGAACAGAAATACCAATGAAACCAATGTCTTGGTTCCTTTATCATATCTTTTCTCTAAAAAGTCTGGAATAGTTCGAATACCTGTTTTAAGGTAAATTGGTATGAAAAACTCTGAAACAACAACCATGGCCAGTACAGAAGATATTCCCCAGCCTATTACAGACATATTATTTATATAGACAGATTCGTTTTCGCCAATAAATTGATTTGCGCTTATGTTGCTAAAAAAAAGAGAGGCGCCTATGATGATAAATCCATTAGACCTATTCCCTAAAAAAAAACCTGTAGTTGTTTTGTTTTGACTTTTACGCGATTTGAAATAAGAAATAACAGCAGCAATAACGGTAAAGAATACAAAACTTATGAATGCCGTTTTTCCCAATTTTTATAGGTTATAGTGAGTTTCTTTGTATCAATTTGTTTTCCATAACATGTTTAACTGGTACTTTTGTAAGTACAAATTCTGCTGCTCTTATGCCCATTTCTGCAAAATCAACAGAGAAAGTTGTTATCCCGTCGAAAATAATTTCCTTCACATTGTCGTCATTATGAGAAAGTATGCCCAAGTCGTGGCCAACCTTCAGGCCTCTCACTTTAGTATCCTTTAATATTTCCCACAATTCCAAATTATGGATTGTAAAATAGACTTTATCTGGCGCTATGCTACCGCTATGGTATTCACTTTTGATTACCCCATTAATCTTATAATCTTTTATAAACTGCTCAAAAGAAATTAAAATATCATTTGGCTCTGCAGAATTGGGTCTAAAGAAAAATACGAATTCCGAAAACTCTTTTATGCGAGGAGCAAGCTTTACAAAGGCATTATAAGATGATTGCCTAAATTCCTGAACAATATAGGAATAGGGCTCTTTCATTTCAACATACCTGTCCACCATCAAAAACTTATCCATAGGTAGTTTTTCAAGAATATTAATAGCCTCTGGACTATCAATAGGTGCAATCACATACATTCCATATTGCCCTTTGTTACTGTTAATGATAGATTCGAAAACCGTAAGGTTATTATGGTGAAAGAAAACATCAACTTGAACATTTGGCCCCAGGTGATTCCTAAAGTTCTGATAAAAAGTCTCCTGAAAAGTATCAAAGGCATAGATCAAAAGGCATACTTTTAAATGCTGTTCGGTATCGTCCGTTGCAACGAAATACCCTTTCCTGTTCTTGGACTCTACAATACCTCTGGCAATCAATTCCTTATAGGCTTTACCTATTGTTTCCTTGGCAAATCCCAGCTCCCTTATCATTTCGTTAACAGAAGGTAAAATATCTCCCCTAGCAATGATCTTCTGATTCAATGCATTTATAATTCCCTGAATAAGTTGCTCGTGCTTTGAAAAGCTACTGATGTTTGCCAGCAGTTTTATTTCGGAGAATAGTTTGGTTTTATTCATTCAGAGAGGAAATATTTAAATCGAAATGTAAAAATATTTAAATTAATTAAAAAATCACCATTTAATGTCCTGATACAAAAAGATTATTCCAGTCTGGTAGCTTTGCGTATTGACCCAAAAATTCAACAACTTAGATAATGTCTCTTGTAAACTACCTTTATTCCGTTACAAAATATCCCAGAAGCAATCTTTATTCTATTAAGTCTCTGCTGGACCTTGATGCCAATTTCGAGTGAAATACAATTATAATTAATGCAGCTGTGATATGAGAGCTACCAATATCGACCCCAAGGCGCATTGAATCTTTTACTTTTACCATTATTATTTATTTTTAATAACCATTATTTAAGTTATTTGTAAAATCGGCAACAATAAAGCGACAAAATCATTTCCCAGGCACTAGACAATCGATAGTTTTATTGAGCGACTATTACATTCATATTGTAGACGTCAATCTTTTCGATCCTCAAGTGAGCTAATCCTGCGTAAATCTCCAACATTACAGCTTGGTCAATTAGTGGTTTCTTTTTCTGCTTACCCATTAAACCAACTGCATCTCGTTGCTCTTCCCAAATATGGTCAGGGCCTCCTCAAAAATTCTAAGTTTAACCTTACCATTTTCGTACTAGGAAATAAAACCTCTAAAAAGCACCGCGCTGAACCAATAATTATCTACAAATTTTCCTTCTTTAAAAAAATATCTTTCTGCAGCATCTGCAGTTCTTTTTGCCTCCATTATGTATTTTTCCTGTTTAGTTAGTTGATGTAAAATTACATTTGCCTGAAGCATCGTACCTGAATTGTAAGAATAGATGTATTTAGCTAGTTTTAGGGAAGGGGATTTAATGGCATCATAAAAAAGTCCATCAGGGGTTTGTAGTTGTTCATTTATAAATCAAAATAGCTGTATTCAGGCAACCTTTCTTCTTCGTAGCCTTTTACAACTGAAGGGCCAATAGCACCCCAATGCCATTTGAGCATGTATTCTTTGTACTTAGATCCCCCTCGCGCCAATAAACCCGCCAGAAACAGTATCAAAACCCGTCATCATTAAACGATAGGTTTTTTCTGCCAATTCGAGATACCCCTTCCTTTTGGTTCGTTGATACACATCAATTGCGGCAATACCAATCCATTGGTTATCATCGTAATACCGAGTATCCCTGCCCTCACTCGCTACCTTGGCCTGATAACCAGCAGCAGGATGTGCTGGATTGTTGTATTGTTCGATAGCCTTAATATGGGACCCAGATAATCAATTTCAGGAACAAGCGCTTCCATTTCATTTGCTCGCTGCATCAATGTACATAGCGGCCAGAGATAAGAATGTTCATTATCCTTTACGGGCAACTCGTTGGTTTCGTGGTATATCTTACGTTTTGAATCCCTAAAATGGCAACTGATTTGGTGATTAATGAAAATTGCTTTTTCCTTGGCCGAATATCCTTTATTTTGCCCCATCGCTAAAAAGCTCGTCATTATCAACAGCGTAGCTAATAGGATTTTCCATGGGTTGAATATTTTAACATATCGATTAACTAATGTTGAAACTCAGATTTGTTGGTTATGCACTTCATTTATTTTTTTGAAACAATGCCTACCCAACCTCCACCAGTGGTAAGATTGATATTCAGACGGCTATTTTTGGTTACGTTGATAGTTTCCATTTTAAAATCCTTAGCATTACGATCAGCATTGATTCCGTCTTTCCAAACCTGAGCAGTATATTCTCCATCACCAAGAAAAGAAAAATCAAGAACCATTTCTCTTGCTGTCCAGTTTGTCATTGCCCCGATATACCATTTGTGATCCGCTCCCTCACGTGCAAATGCAACATACTCCCCCACTGAAGCTGCCAAAGGGATGCTTTGTTGCCAAACTGCAGGAACAGCTTTAATAAATTCCATACATTCTGGCTCTCTAAGATAATGGGTGGGCATATCGCAAAGCATTTGTAATGGACTTTCGAACACTACATACATTGCCATTTGGTTGCAACGCGTACCTAACGTCATTGGTTCTGAAGGAATGCCTGCAAAAGCATTTTTTTGAACATTTAACATGCCTCCAGGAGTAAAATCCATAGGCCCAGCTGCCATTCTTATAAAAGGCAAGGTGGTGGTATGTGCAGGGTCTATAGAACCTACAAACTTACTAATTTCATTGCCTAAAACCCCCTCAGATGACATTACATTTGGATAGGTGCGGCTCCATCCCGTTGGTTTATACGCACCATGGAAGTCAACCAAAAGCTTTCGCTTTGCAGCTGCCTTGGCAACCTTTTCATAGTAATTGACCATATCTTGATCATCACGTTGCATAAAATCTACCTTTATACCTTTTATGCCCCATTTCTCAAAAACATCCAATGCTTGATCTAGTTGTTTATCCAATACCAACCAGCTTGCCCAAAGAATAAGGTCAACATTCTTGCTTTTTGCATATCTTGCCAACTCTTCCACATCAATATCCCTTGCCTGTTTCATCAGATCCCTGGTATCACACCAGCCCTCATCCAACAATACATATTCGATACCATACTTAGCCGCAAAATCGACGTAATATTTATAGGTGTCGTTATTAATGCCAGCCCTGAAATCTACACCATAGATATTGTTATAATGCCACCAGTCCCATTGTACCTTTCCTGCTCTTACCCAACTATAGTCACCTTCAGCAGGACGTCCTAGGATATAGGGCAGCTGATTTGTCAATAGATCTACATCGTTTCTTGCAATCATTAAAATCCTCCACGGAAAATCTTGTTTGCCATCTATTTTGGCAATAAAATCCGTTCTTTCACTTACTTGCTCATCGCGATCACTTGTGATTTTTTTAACTTTTGGATAATGGGGGAAAACCGCTTGCACACCACCTTTGCCATTGCCAGTAACCCAAAGTCCTGCATAGTTGAACAAGCTGGATTCGGTAAGCAGTACCTTGGTTTGACCAACATCAAACAGTACAGGTAAGCTAGCCAGTTTTTTTGTTGTAATATCACTAACCGTATATTTTTTGTATGCCCTTTCATTATGCGAAAAAAAGCTTTGCTCTTCTGGATACCAGGATTTGGCATACTCAGGAAAATTGATACTTGCCTTTTCATCTAGTACTTTATAGGCTAAATTACTTTCATTAACCCATCGCCAAGCCACACCATTGTCATAAGCTCTCCACTCTAGGGATAAGCCATTGGCAAAATCTATGTGAAGTTGATTGTATTGATCTACAACAGATTTACTCTTTTGCCATACAACTGGATTTAAGACTTGGCTACCCTTGGTCTGTAAAGTTTTATTAATCTTCCATCCATTTGCTTGTTTATCTGTTTTAAAAAAGATTGCAGATCTTTTTACTAGAGATTTTCCATTTTGCGCAACCTGGTAATATACACTATCAGCCAGAACGAGTTCAACCTTTATTGTTTTATCAGGCGATCCCAAAATGTATTTTTTTTGCGCATAAGAGGTAATACAAAGCACTAGAATGAAAAGTATGATTGTTATTTTTTTGTTTGTCATCTTAATAAATTCAATGGTATATTTTACAATAAATGTGGTTTTTCGTTAAAGGTTTTCCATAGGAATTCGCCAAAAATGGTATTGCTCCAAGCAAACCATTTCCGGGTAAAGTTATTCGGATCGTTCTTATGGAAAGACTCATGCATAAAGCCTGTTCCAGCATGACTTTTCTGAAGCAACTCAAGGCAATACTTGATTTCCTTTTCATCGTTGCTGGTTAGACCCCTAGCTACAATGCCCAAGGGCCAGATCATATCTTTACCGACATGCGGCCCCCCGATGCCCTCTCCAACCTTGCCCTTGAAAAAGAATGGGTTTTCTGAAGAAAGCACCAACTTCCTTGTATTCTGATAAATTGGATCTGCTAATGGCACCGAACCCAAATATGGCATGGCCAACAAGCTTGGGATATTGGCATCATCCATTAAGTTATAACTACCAAAGCCATTCACTTCAAAGGCATACACCTTTCCAAATTTTGGATGAGTGGTAACAGCGTGAATTTTTAATGCATCTTCTACCTCTGTTGCCAATGCACTCAATTCATTTGCGGCTTGCTGGTCTTTCGCTATGGCATACATCATTTCTGAGGCCTGTTTTAGACTCGTGACAGCAAAAAAGTTAGAAGGAATAAGGTAATTGTAAATCGTGGCATCGTCACTCGGTCTAAAAGCAGAACAGATTAATCCTACCGGCTTTACCGGGTAGCCATAACCATTCATGGGAACACCATCGGTGGCCCAGGATGTTTTACGTTGAAACGAATAAGGCCCATCATTTTCTTTTCGCTGTTGTTCCTTGAACGTCTGAAGGGTAGCCTTGATTGCAGATTCCCATTGCGTATCAAATGGGCTTACATCGCCAGTGGTTTTCCAATAATGATAAGCTAACCTGATTGGGTAACATAGTGAATCGATTTCCCATTTGCGCTCGTGAATTCCGGGCTGCATTTTGGTCTGGTCATTTTTCCATTCTCCAACTTTGTTCACATCCCCATAAAAAGCATTAGCATAAGGATCTTTGACCACACATTTACTCTGATGATTGATCACTCCCGCAATGAGCTTACGCAATGGCTCATCCTTTTTAATAAATGATAGGTAAGGCCAAACCTGCGCAGTACTATCGCGAAGCCACATTGCATCTATATCCCCTGTAATTACATAGGTATCTGACTTGCCATTTTCTTCAGTATAGTGAACGGTCGTATCTAGGGTATTTGGGAAACAGTTATTAAAAAGCCAGGCCAGTTCCTTGTTTTTGACATTTGCCTCAAATTTGGCAATTGCCTCTTCTACGCCCCTACTGAGGAATTTTCTTTTCTCGATAGCTGTTCTGACCTGTGGAAAATCTATGGAAGAGGCATAGGCCAAGGGCCCTTTTAATAGGATAGCTGTTCCGATTAGACCCGAATTTTGGATAAAATTTCTTCTTTTCATCATATTTTTTAGTTAATGACAATCACTAAATTGTCAATCTTGTAAGTTTAAGCGTTGTTTTTGGTTCAATAATAATGTCTTAAGCTTTGCATAATCAACATCTTGGACATTGGTCTGATTATCTATGGCCAATGATGCTGCAGTTGACGCAGATTCGCCTAGAATCATAAAAACAGGTTCCATTCTAACTGACCCATAGGCAATATGGGATGATGACAAGCAAACGGGCACCAGCAGGTTTAGGCACTCTTCTTTTTTCGGGATGATTGAGCCATAGGCAATGCCATATGGCTTAGGTGCTTTCACACCAACATCACCTTCATTTTGCAAATAACCTTCTGGAGTTACATAACGTTGGACATTGTGCGAATCGAGCGAATAAGAACCCATTCCTACAGAATTTGGCACTTCTTTTTTGCCAAGCACTTCATTTTCTGTCATGATGTAACTACCAATCATTCTTCTGGCTTCACGAACATAGATTTGATATGGCCAATTTTCATTGTCCTTAAATTCATCTTTTGCCAAACCCCACTTATTTAAATTCTCCTGCACGTTTTTTGGAATTCTCGGATCGGTTGCCATAAAATACATGAGTCCTTTTTGATAATTTTCATGTGCTTTTAAAATCTCCCTTCTCCTTTTATAGGATGCGTTTGGATAGTCATGGTTCATTCCAATGTAGTCGGTACTAAATGGACCATGATTATTGGTATCTGTCTTATGGTTAGGTAATGGGTCATATTTATTAAAGAGTTCATTCCATCCACTATTAAAAACACGAATTAGCAATTCATAATCTAAAGGGTTATAATGATCTGGCTTCGGGAAAGAAATCCTGTTCTCGGGCTGGTCCGTTAAACACATTCTATAGGTATAAGCTTGTATTTTTTCATCACCAACACCCTTCAAAATAGTTTGTTTTCCACTTATACCTGCAAGCAAACCACTTGTGGTATCTCCAATAATCCGATAAGGATCTATGTTATTTTTAAAATAATGACCATGCTGAAAAACCAATGGTTGCGCTCCATTCCATTGTTCATTATAGACTTGATTACTCTCTCTGCCAATATGATAGCTAACTTTTGAAGCTGCCATTAAATCGCCTTCATAAGTTGCATCTATGAACATTTTCCCTACAAATTTCTTTTTACCTAAGGTAGTAAAGCTGATTATTTTGCCTAATTTCAATTCTACTCCAAGCTCACGATTTAACCACTCATTACGGTAAACCTTAATCCTATTCTCTTTTATGAAATCTTCCATAATTTGTTCGGCAACATGTGGCTCGAAAATCCACATCGTTCTTTCATTACCATCAATTGCAGGAGTTCCCTGGCCTTTGTTTCCGTAGTTTTCTTTTTTTTGCCAGTTCCAAGCCGATTTTTTTTGATAATGTAAGTAAACACGATGATAAAATTCTCTAGACAAACCACCAATTACAGATTTATCGCCAGTATCGGTAAAACCCAATCCAGAAGATGACAAACCTCCCAAATGAATATCTGGAGATACAACAACAACCGACTTGCCTAATCTTACAGACTGAACAGCTGCCATAATGGCTGCCGATGTACCACCATAAATAACAATATCTGCACGATGAATTTCTTGAGCTGTAATGGCATTAACTTCTTGCTTTAAAAACAAGATAACCAAACTGATGGCCACCTTAAAAATTGTTATTTTATTCATCTTGCAAAAGTTTTTTTAAGTAGGCTGGGTAACTATCCTTCATTATTGATCCATCACCTTTGGTAATGCTATCGCCAAAGCAAACGATGTTATTTTTTGGAAGTTTTGTCAACATTATATAATCATATACGGCCAAGGCAATAAAGCGGTAACCATTTGCAGTTGGATGGATGCCATCTTTTTTATTACTGTTTAACTCATTTTGAATTAGAGAATCCCTATCCAAACCTATTTTTCCGATGGCGCTAAGTCGATGTCCGAGATCTAAAAAATGAACATGCTGTTTTGCTGCGACTTTTTTGATTACCTCGTTTACTTGTTTTCTTCTCCCTTGAACACCTTCTGGATCATAAAATGAAGATGGATGCCTCGTTAACAAATATGGCTCAAAAGCTGGCAATATGCTCATCAACAAAACCTTACTTCCAATTGCTATAATTTCCTTAACGATCTCATTTAGATTGGCTTCATAAGTTTTTAGTTGCACATGTTTTACACTATTCATATCGTTTGTACCAACCATAAGTATGGTTAACTCAGGGCTTAGCGCTAAACAATCTTGATCTATTCTATTTAACAAATCAATGGTATTGTTACCTCCTACCCCTGCGTTTGTGATGGTGATATCAGTTTCCCGAAATAGATCTGTTGCAAATGAATTTGATAAACCATGAAAAGGTTTGGTTATTAAAAAAGATGTTAGGCCAACAATTGACCTTTTAAGTAAAAACCTTCTCTCCATCATACCCAAATTTACTTGCTCAAAAGTGCAAAACTACACCATAAAACAGGAGCTTGCCCGTGCATATCTCCTGTAATTCTTTTTCGATCCAGGTAGTATTGTTTACTGTTTTCTTTATTAGTTCCTTGACAAACTTCTCTTACATCACCATTTGGCTCGATATATTCTACAATTGCCAACCAGGCTTTTCGAGCCACTGGCCCATATTCTTCTTCATTTAACCAGCCGTTTTTCACACCAGTAATCATGGCAAAAGCAAACATTGCGCTCCCTGAAGTTTCGGGCCAGCTTTCTTTAACATCTAATAGTTGTAGCCACATCCCATCTGCAGTTTGATATTTCTTTAAACTAGCCATCATTTGTTGATAGCCCTTTAAAATTTTTGGGCGGTTAAGGTTGTCTTTGGGTAATGAAGTTAACAGTTCAGCCATTCCAGCTGCCATCCAACCATTTCCGCGTCCCCAAAAAAAAGGCACATCTGGTGCGTGATGAAAAAGCCCATTTGGCCGTTGTATAGAGTCTAAGTAAAAAGCCATTTCATGTGCTGCTCTTTCAATATATTTTTTATCACCAGTAGCGCGATAAGCTTGTGACTGAATATTGGTGATCATGTACATATCATCTATCCAAATACGGGTTTGCCATGTAAGGCCTTTTGCTAAAAGTGCCCGATAAGTTGCATTTTCCTTTTGGGGCATTGTCCATTGTTGATCTGCAAACCATTTACCTATATCCAAATACACTTGGTTTTTATTTTGCATATGTAATTCCAAAGGAAGCGAACCAAAAATATTTGGATCTACATGATCTGGCCTTGGCTGAAGGTTCTTTTTTTCATAAAGCAATGGCCTAAAACGTTCATCAAGCTTCGCTGTCATTTCCTTATTACCTGTTGTTCTGGCAAATTTAAGTGCACCATACCAAGCGCAAACTTCAGAATAGGTAATAGAACTTGGAGGTGTTGTAAATCCAAAATTAGTATGTGGTGTTGCCATAAAACGTTGGCTCAATAAGGTACCAACTTCCATTGGCGATGTACCTTTTGGCCAATTTTTGAAGTATTTAAGTTGGGCGCTAGCTTTTAAATGCACCATTTGTGTGATGCCGAATAACAATAGGACAACAATGATTATTTTTATCTTAAACATAGGATTGAAGTATTTATGGCTTAATTTTTATGTTTTTGGCGAATAGCATATCCGTTATTTTCATTTCGCTTAAACTTTCGGCTGGTAAAGTTTGGTTTGGCATCATTATATTTTTAAAAGTGATTTGCTCAACTGAATTTTTATCACTTGCACCTTTTATTTTAACAGGAGATCTACCTGCATCTCGTACCAAAATATTACTAACTAGAACTTTGGTAATTGGGCCACTGCCAAGTTTATCTCCGTTTTGCATCAAGAATACTGCCCAAGTTCGATGGTCATCATTTTGAAAACTTAATTTCTCGATATCGATATTGTCAAAAAATACATTCTTAACATAAGAAGTTCCCCATTTATGATGTATGCCGATACCTACCGCAGCATCATACACCACGCAGTTTTTAAACGTAATATTTATTTGCGGTTGCATTACACCCTGCCCAATCTTAAAACCATAACAATAGGTCCAAGAAATGCAATCATCGAATACTACATTTTTTTGAGCTAAGGGCACTCCTGGCCAATTGCGACATAAATCTGTATCTTGTTGCCAAGTTTTAGTAGAAAAAGGATCATCCAACGCAATCCCTATTGCATGTTTAACCAATACATTTTCAGATTCAATAACGTCTACCCCATCATTCTCGCCCATATCAAACCTATTAAAAAGCTTAAAATTTAGCAGTTTTACGTTTTTCGAACGAATAGGAAGTACTGCCCATGCACCAGAGTTTCTAATGATCAAACCATCCATTACAAAATTCTCTGCTCCCATAATCGCTAAAATATGGTTGCCAATCTTTCCCTTTTCTGTAGCTATTTTTCCATTTCCATCCAACGTTCCAGCGCCGTAAATTTTGATATTTCTGGCGCCAGACTTGGTATAAATCCACCAAGTAATGTTTCTATTCTGAGAAACCTTTTTGGCATTTACAGTATAATCTTCGGCCTTGCCTGAAAAAAGAAAAACTGCACCTGGCTCCATATACAATGACATGTTGCTTTTTAGCTCTAAATTACCGATTAGATATACACCCGCTGGTATGTAAACCGTTCCATTCTTAAAATTGGATGCCGCATCTATGGCTTTTTGAATTGCGCCTGTAGTTAAGATTTTCCCTGATTGATCTGCCTGATAATCTACAGCAACATTAAAAACACCTGAACCAGTTGATTTTGGCTGAACAACTTGGTGTTGATCTATCGCAATAATTAACTCTCTTTTTTTATTGATTTTAACAATCAAATATTGCGCATTACTTAAACTAAAAGTGAGCGTTTTTCCATTTACCTCGCCTTTTATATTGTATTTTTTCGGACTGATATTATAATCCACAATAACTTCATCAAACAGAGTTATACTAAGCTTTAATTGTCCTTTTGTAATCGAAAAATGAGCATAGTCATATTTATCGTTATAACTTGCTATCGGGATTTGAGTAGTTGCAGCAGTTAAAGAAAACTGCGTAGATTTTTTATAAATAGTTGGAAGTGCATAGCCAAAAACTTTGGCACCTTGCAGTTGGCCTGCAAAAACAAATGCAGGCCAAAGTAAACAAATTAGAATGACTTGGATTTTTCTCACTGTGTTAATTGGTTAAGATACCTGCTCTTTTAAGTTCATCTAATGTTTCTAACAACATCACTGCACTTAACTGCACAGAAGCGTCTCCGTTTTTTGTACTTGGTTTAGTAACCCAATCGTTTCCAAAAACATTTTCAGGTGTCTTTAATGCTTTATTACACAAACTTTCACCATTCATTTTTAAGTATTTTACGTAAAGCTCTTTTGTATAAGGATCAACTGCATTTTTAAGTAATAATTGGGCCATATATCTAATAAAAATCCCTTTAAACAAGCCTCCATCTCCAGTATTTTCGCCTTTAAGTATGCCATTCGGCGAAAATTTGAGTTGATCATTCATTACATAATTTGCATTACGAACAGCATCATCTAAATATGGCTTTTCATTTGTAATCAAATACAGCTCTAATCCTGCCCCTAACCATGTTCCTTGGTTGTAGGTAAGAATCATTCCTTCAGCAGTATTTCCATAGCCATCCCAAACCAAACCTCTTGCAGATTCTACCAAGTTAGATTTCATCCAACTATATATTTTTTTTGCCCATACCAAATCATCTGCATTGTTATTTATTTTATAGAGACGGGCAGCTATAATTGCTGCAGGCGCATTTGAACATGCATTTTTTGAGGTTGGAGAGCCAGTTGCCCACATGATACCGCCATTGTTTACTGTTGTCCAGCCTACTTTTATCCAGATCCAAAGTTGTTCTGCTACGTTTTTATATTCTACATCTCCTGTAGCATCATATGCTCTCAAGCAAGCCAATGCCCACCATTCCATATCATCATAAAATGTATTTTTATAGGTATTACCGTTTTTCACATAACAACCGTTAAGCAAAGTCTTCATTTTAAGCAAAAGCTTCGGGTCTTTTGTTCTATTGTAAGCATCAACCTGAACATCCAATGCATGTGCATTCCACCAATAGTTAAAACCACTGTTGCCTGTATTGTTTTGGTTGTAATAATTTTGTGTTTGGTTATAAAATTCTACATCAAGTGCGATTTGCGCCGCATCTGCCACCTTTGCAAAATTTACCGGGGCGTAGGTGATAACTGGTTCTGGTTGCGCAATAGATTTTGTTTCTTTTTTACAGGCAAAAAGAGTTACTGCTAATCCCACTAAAGCGATTAGTTTAATTTTTTTTATGATAGATTTCATTTGAGGAAATTTAAAGACAGACTCCTTAAATAATATTTTAGAATATCAACTAAAGAGTCTGTCTAATGCATACTATTTGTAAGTTATTTTTTGTGTGTAATCGGCTAGTGCCGACATTCTAAATTCGATGTCAGCCGGTGCCTCCAATGCGAACTTAAAGGCAAAATCATATTGTGTATTATCTACAGGTTTCAGTAAATAATAAGTCAGTGCTGTTGTTAAAGTAGGTCTAACATTATCTTTAACAGACCCGCCCCAGTTTTTAACTGTGACTACACCTGCTACATCTTTTTCAGTAACCCTAAACTTATAGCGTTCATCTCTGCCCCAACTTTCAGGTTTCCAAGCAATGGCAACATTATTGGCTTTCCAAACACCTGCTGCATCGTAATCCAAAGTATACTTAATCGCATTAAACCCAGAAACCCAGATGCCAACAGTTTGTATTTCAGTAAATGTGGCACTAGCGGTATTAAAATCAATATTAATTCTATATACCTTTTTGGTTGTGGTTGGGCTAGCAATTTCTAATGCCTCTTTGATTACTCCTGCATCAATAACAGCAGTTAAAGATGCATTTGTAACATTATCTATCAGTTTATAATTACCTGTGCTTAGTGCCGTATAAACTTCAAAGACACCATCACTTAATCTTTTTAAAGGAAGAGCCTTGTTAAGATCTGTTCCGCCTTCGGTGGCTGTTCCTGTGATAAATAAAGTTGCTGGGTTTTCAGCAATACCCGCAGGCCTAGTCAATTCCATTGTAGAAACTGCTGAGGACATACCGACAACTCCATTAGAAGCTTCAATTCTCCATTTAACTTTGCCTTTTTCCAATTGTTTAATTCCAGCTGCATAGGCCATTTTGTTCATTTCACGATGAGATACCGCCACCTTACTATCATATCCTAATTTTGTAGATACAATGGCATATATTGGTTTTGAGAAATCTCCATCTTCCTTAGCAAAAACTACTTTATAAAATGGTGATGTATAATTACCTGTTTTAGATTGATCCCATTCAAAAGTAACTACTGCATTACTAGATGGACTTAAAACTACTGATGTATTGTTAGAAGGAGCAGTTGAAACTGGTGCGGTAATCGTTGTTTCTACCATATCAGAATCATCCTTCCTGCAGGCCTGCATAAAAATGAGGCCAGATATACCTAATGCAAATAAATGCTTTATCGTTCTTTTCATGATTTTTTTTATTTTACCACCAAGGGTTTCCTACCAATTTTTTGTCTCTATTCAATTCACTCTGAAGAATATTCCAGAAGTAATGTTTTTTAGTAAAAACACGTGTTTCAAATACAGTTCGCTTTTGGAAATCTGTATTATTGGTTCCGTTGGTTGCATTCATTCCATAAAATGGACCATTCTCAACTTGTTCAGCTATCTTCCATCTTCTTGTATCAAAAAATCTGAAGTTTTCAAAAGCCAATTCAACTCTTCTTTCTTGTCGAATAGCTGCACGCATGTCACTTGGAGGAGTGATTTGACCTGCTCCACCACCATATTGAGGGATACCTGCTCTTTCTCTAACCATATTCAAATAGGTTAGGATATCTGAATGTCCTGGATTATATTCATTCAATGCTTCTACATAATTCAAATAGATTTCTGCCAATCGCATTTTAATTTCAAATCTTGGAGAAATGGTTACTGGCGCAAGTAATGAAGTAGACGGACTGGCTAATTTACGTGTAGAATATCCTGTTTTAGACCAATTGGCACCAGTATAACCTCCACTTGCACCGCCATAATACATCAGTAACACTAACGGATTAGCTTGTGTTCCTCCTGCTGCATTAATCCATTTACTTTGGTTAAAAGAAATTGCAACATAAAAACGTGGCTCACGATTAACGTACATCATCGAAGCTCCTGCAGCATAATTACTGGTTGCTGTTGCAGTTGTACCACTTTCAGTATAACCAGATGCAGGATTGATAATCGGAGAACCATCTCCATTATAACCTGTAATTGGAGGTAAACCATTTGCCATAAAGTAAGAATCTACAGCTGATTGAGTCGGACCCCATGATGACCAACCACCAGCAGGTCTTGGTGCACCATTCTGATCATAAGGCGTAACATCTGATGCCTTAACCATTATCGATTCGGAATTCCAGTTGCTCAGAAATACATTTTTTAATGAAACCGCTGGATTATACACACCTCCAGTATTTGCCAATGGTTCTTTATATAAGGCGTATACATTCAAATCAATCAATGCTTTTGCCGCATCAGCTGCTTTCTTCCATTTACTTACATCATAACTTTGGTTAATTAACTGTTTGCCATCTAAATTTTTAAAATCTGCATAGTCTGTATTTCCATTAACCAACGGACTGGCAGCATAAAGTAATAACCTAGATTTTACGCCAAGTGCAATCCCTTTGTTCATTCGGTTATAATCTCCTGTTGGAATATCCTGTTTGGGTTCTTGCAAATCGGGGTAAGCTTTATCGATTTCAGACACGATATAGTTTACGCACTCATCATAACTGCTTCTTGGCAAGCTAAATTCTTCGATTGTAGCATCTGGGGCAATAGGTACTTCTGGCATCATCACAAATGGACCATATTGTCTTAAAAGCATGAAATAAAAATAAGCCCTTAACATTCTCGCCTCAGCTCTCCATTTGGCCAGCAAGGCTGGATCGGTTATTTTATTGTTATCTGAATTTGCATTCTGGATAAAATAAGAAGCATTACGGATAGCTTTATAATAGAAATCCCAATAATTATAATTGGTGGTTGCCTTTGTCCAATTGGTATTCATTGTAAACATTGGATAATTCACATAGGTAACATCCATTTCATCAGAAAGGCCTTCCCATGGCACGTTTTCGCCACTGTGATCGGTTTCTGAACGGATATTCGAATAAACATTTGCTAAAAATGCCCTGGTTAGGTCATCTTTTTGAAAAACATCTTCAATAGCCAATGCATCATCGGGGATCTGGCCTAGAAAATCTTTTTTACATGCACCCAAAACACTCATTACTGCAATTACAGCAATGAGGGTAATAAATTTTAAATTTCTTTTCATTGTATATGAGATTAAAAAGATACGTTTAAGCCTAAACTATAAGTTTTAATATTCGGATAGCGTGTTCCACTTCCATCACCCATTTCTGGATCGAACATTTTATAAGGGCTAAAAGTCAATAAGTTATAACCGATAAAATATACCCTCATGTTTTTTACACCAAACTTTGTGAACATTGTTCTAGGAAAGGTATAGCCAAAATCGAGAGTTTTCAACCTCAGGAATTTGCCATTCATTAACCAATGACTACTTGATGCAGAATAATTTTGATTGATATCGGCTCCATAAGATAAACGCGGATAGAAAGCATCTTGCCTAGGGTTTTCAGGTGTCCATCTATCTAAAATATTCTCGTAAACACTTCCCCTTGCCACACCGCTTCTAAATGGCATAAACACATTAGATAAATACAGGTCTACATTTCCAATTCCTTGGAAAAACGCACCCAATGAAAATCCTTTATAGGATACTGACGTGCCAAAGCCATAAACGATTTGTGGCAATGAACTACGTCCAATTGCAGTTTGATCAAACTCACTGATTATTCCATCACCATTTAAATCCCTAAATTTAATATCCCCGGCTTGTACCGTGCCTCCTGCAGTTCTGGCAACCAATGGATTATCAATTTCTGCTTGCGTATAATACCCTTCAGAAATATATCCAAATCTTTGTCTAATTGGCCACCCTCTACTATCCTGATAATCATACTGTTGTAGAGGCTGGTCATTTTCGATCACTTTGTTTTTATTGTAAGTGAATGTGCCTCTGAATTGCACATCAAACTTGCCCATTCTTTTATTGAACTCGCCAGTAATATCAACTCCTTTACTATTATTTTTACCAAGGTTACCTAATAAGTTCGCTGGTAAGCCAACAAAGTTTGGTACAGAAGCTCGTTGCAAAAAGATATTTTCTCTTCTTCTATTAAAAAAGTCTAATTGTATGTATAAAGCATTGTTAAATGTTTTAAACTCTAAGCCTAGGTTGATGTCTTTTTCAGTCTCCCAGGTCACATCCGAAGCAAAACGGGTAATGGCCAATCCACTTACCGAATTAGACCCAACCGTTTGTCCGTAAGAATAACCTCCTGCACTTGCAACTTGAGCTAAATAAGTAAAACGATCTCTTGCATCTGGGTCACTAGAAAATATATTAATCTTGCTATTTCCAACTACCCCATAAGAAGCTCTTATTTTTAACAATTGGAAGGTTTTTTGAATGTTACCAAAAAATTTCTCATTAGAAAGTACCCAACCAATTGCATAAGAAGGAAAGTAACCAAACCGTTTAGATGGTGCAAAATTTTCGGCACCATTATAGCCCAAACTAACTTCTGCAAGATATTTCTCATCATAGGCATAAGTCGCCCTTCCTACCAAACCTAAATTGCGATATGGCAATGATAAAATTAAAGTAGTTGCCGATGAAATTACTTTATCTGTTTGGTTATATAACAAGAGGCCCCCGATGTGATGTTTGCCAAAAGTATTATCATAGCTAACTGCACCCTCTAAATAGAACTGTCTTTCCCCTCCATTATCTTTGGAGAAAACTAAAAAATCATTTCCAGCAGGCGCGGCAATATCGTATACCAAATTGCCATTTGCATCTCTACTTCTAGCATAATTAGCAGCAGGTGCTTTAATTCTTGCCAATCGGTTAGTGTTTCTAGCATCGAATGCAAATAATACTCTTGCAGAAAGTCCTTTTACCAAAGAGCTAAGATCCTGAATTACCCTGATATCAGAGTTAATCTGGTTGTTATAGGTAGAAACATAACCTCTATTAGTTAACAAACCAAAAGGGCTATTCATACCTCCGCCAGTAGATACAAATGGCTCTTGTCCATTTGGATAAAGACCTTTGGGATAAATTGTCGGGTAGGTTTCAAATGCTTCGGCAAAAATTTCTGATGTACCTGTTCCAGGATAATTCCCATTCCCAATAAACCCTTTTATTCCTAAATCTATAACTGTTGATTTTGTAGCATTAATATTTAATCGCGAAGCAAAATTGTACCTGTCGAATGAGATTTTAGAATCATATTTTTGTAGATCATCTGTTTTGAAAAGACCATTCTCACTATACAAACCTGCAGAAACATAGAAGGTTGCTTTATCAGATCCCCCGCTAACATTCATATTTGCTTTTCTATTGTTTCCAAAGTCATTAAAAATTTCTTCCATCCAATTTACATTAGGATATAGGATTGGGTCTTCTTGTGTATAGGTTTTACGAATAACTTCTTCAGAATATCTTGGTGTGCCGCCACGTGTAGTATTGGCCTCATTTGCCATTTGCAAATAAGTTACGCCATCAGCAGCTTTAGGGATTGTTGTAAATTCGGTTACACCCTGATAATAATCAAAGTTAAACTTAGTTTTACCAGCAACACCTTTTTTGGTAGTTACCAAGATTACACCATTTGCACCACGTACACCATATACCGAGGTAGAAGAAGCGTCTTTAAGAATAGTAAAACCTTCTACATCATTAGGATCTAGGTTTGAAAAACTACGTTCTACACCATCAACTAAAATTAATGGAGCATTGTTACTGGTTGTATTTAGGCCACGAATAAAGATATCAGCACCATCTAAACCTGGCTCTGCACTACGCTGAACACCTACTAAGCCTGATACTCTACCGGCTAATACCGTTGATAGGTTTGCGACTGGCTGTTTTAATTCCTGAACATTTAGACTAGATTGAGCACCCAAGGTTTCGATCTTTTTTTGTTTTTGCCCATAAGCAACTACAATTACTTCACTTAAACCATTATTTGAAGGTTTTAAAACTATGTTGAAACTTTTTCTCTTTTCAACCGCCACTTCGACAGTTTCATATCCCACATAAGAAACCACTAAGGTTGCCTCTTCTGGCACTTTGATTACAAACTCTCCTTCACTAGAGGTTTGAACCGTTAATGGAGCTCCCTTCAATTTTACAGAGGCGCCAGGTATGGGTAAATTGGCTTCATCCAATACTTTACCTGTTACAACAATATCAGCTAAGATGGGCTGAACTATAGTTGGAGCTACTTTTTTTCTCAATACGATGGTATTTCGATCTATCACAAAAGTGAATGGCTGGTTCGCGAAGCATTTTTCCAGAACGCTTTCAAAATTTTCATTTACCACGTTAAGTGTAACTGGTTTCGAGTTTTTGATCAGTTCATCCTCATAGTAAAAGTTAAAGTTACTCTGACTGCGTAATGCTTTAAAGACTTTCTCTATTGATACATTCTTTACATTAAGGTTGATTTTCTGAGCATGCGTTTCTGCGCTGATCTGTAGCGAGAAAGCAAACATTAAGATCAAGATAAATTTCATACAGAGGAGAAATTTAAAAGGCACTGGTTTTGACCCACTACATGCCGTTGTGTTAATTTTTTTGTACATTTGGTTAGTAAGTTAAATGATAACTTTTTTGATATAGGTTTATTTGATTTGCATTAGGCTTAGGCCGAGGACCTAAAGTGGCTCAAACACTTTGGGTCTTTTTTTTAAGCCGTTAAGGGTGTAGCATTATTTCATAACTATGATCCTCCTTCCTTCAATTTTAAATTTCACTGAACCCGTTAATTGCATTATTTTCAATACATCTATTACCTCTCCGAATTTGGAAATAGTACCACTGTAATATTGATTGTTAAAATTCCCTTTATATTCTACTTCAACATTGTACCACCTCGAAACCTTGCTCATTATCCCATAAAGGTCTTCGTGGTTAAACAAGAACAATCCGTTTTTCCACGCAATGCTTTCGCTTGCATCTTCTAACATGGCTGATTTTAGGGTATTGCCACTTTTAAAATTCACAACTTGTTCACCAGGTTTCATTAATGCCTTTTCATTAGCGGTAGATACCCTAACTTTCCCTTCCAACAAGGTAGTTTTAGTTTCTTTTTCTTCTGGATAAGCATTGATGTTAAAATGTGTACCCAATACCTCTACATCCTGATTGGCAGTATGCACAATAAAAGGTTTCTCTTTATTCTTTGCAACTTCAAAATAACCTTCACCGTTTAGCTCTACTTTACGTTTATCGCCATTAAATACCAAAGGATATTTTAAAGATGATGAAGCATTTAACCAAACTTTGCTCCCATCTTGTAATACAACAGTATATTGGCTTCCTCTTGGGGTTGCTATAGTATTAAATTGATTTGTTGAATTTGTACTATTAGCTACATTTAGGATTTCATAAACCAGTTCGCCATTTGCTGTCTTCTTAATGCTAATTCCAGCTATGCTATCCACTACCAGTGTAGAAGCATTTTTATCTAGGATAATTTGCCTACCATTTGCAAGTGTTAAAATTGCTTTATCAGTACCAGGCAGAATTTTCTCCTGGTTATTTTTTGCAACACTGTAATTACTTTCCTTTCGAAAGGCAAAAAATAGGGAGCCACCAAAAGCAACAACTATTGCTGCCGCAATACTTAATTTTTTGAGTAGGGTAAATTTAATTTCCGGCTTGGAAAACTGAAGGTTAGCTGCTATCAACTTCAAATCTTCGGCAATCTCTTCTTCTTTTAATGGTTCATGATTTGGAAGATATTTAAGATAAGAAGTTTCTACCAAAGCTTTTTCTGCTTCAGTGCAATTGCCCGAAAGATATCGGCTAATGAGGTCTTGTATTTGGTTAGGTTGCATGTATTTAAGGATGATTAATTATCCTTATCACAACAGTAGACGAACAACTAGAAGGTATGGGGTAGATTTTTTAAATTTTAACTTAAAAAATAGAAAATCAGCATTATACTTAGCTTGGGACGCATTATTTTTAAGGCGTTTTGAATTTGTTTACGAACAGTTTGCTCTGAGATCTCCAATTGTGTGGCAATTTCTTTATGGCTCAAGTGTTCATTTCTACTCAATTCAAATACTTGGCGCATTTTTGAAGGAAGTGCGCTAATTTCTTCTGCTATCATTTCCATCAATTGTTTGTGCCTAATTAAATGATCTGTCAGGTCATTTTTTTCGGCCTCATAACATTCGAGAAAATTGATATAATTTGATTCTAATTTCTTTCGAGAAAAGTAATCCAAAATACGATTCCTTAAAGAGGTATATAAATAAGCAGAAAGTAAGGTTTTAATATTGATCTCTTCCCTTTTGAGCCAAAGTGCAGTAAATAAATCTTGGGTAAAATCTCTCGCTAGCTCTCTTTCTCCAGTTTTTTTATAGGCATGTAGATACAACAAGCGACTATATCTTTTGTAAATTTCTGCATAGGCAACATGACTGCCCTTTTGCAACAGAACAAACAATTCTTCATCACTTATATGATCACTTAGTTGCATATTTGGTTAGCGTTAAACAAATATATACAAATAAAAATGCCATGCAAATACTTTGTAAAACGATTTACTAAGCAATAAGTCCCAGTTACAAGAGGAGGACGATTTCTAGGATTTAATAATATTTTATCCTATTTTTTATAAATTCTTTCATTCAATAAAGCACTTAAGATTTTGCAGGGGATTGCAATTGAATTTTTGTGCCACTTTCTGAAATCCTGACTTAAGACTGCTATTGTTTGAAAGAATTAGGTATGTTTTTTGGTTGCAAACTCTGCGGATGAACGAATGCTGCTGTTTATGCATAAAATGAAAGCCCTTGATATTTCCTTAAATTTTGAAAAAATAAGCGGAAATAAAAATTTCTGTATCCTAAGTTCTAGAAAGGACACAACGTATTGCATCCTTTGCCAATGCACTATGTCACCAAACCCTCTCTTTAGCTTAAAAACACAATCCATTGACTGAATATTCGCTGAACACAAGTGCATTACAACTACAATTAATATATTATTAGCTTAATACCTAAGCTGTGTAAACTGCAATAATCATCACAAGTATTTGCCTATAAAATATTGATGTGAGATATATTGTTCCGCTTCAAAAGTTGTGTAAAAAAGTTATTGGCGTCAAGCCTTAATCAGGAGATTAAATATTTTTCTAAACAAAAAAGATATAGAATAACATACAATCTATAGAAATAAAAAAGCCCCACTCGGACGGAGTGGGGCTAACCTACTGGTTGTGAGCTCCCGAGACTGTGTACTTTTCTAGAAATTTGTTTGACGACCTTACTAGAATTTCAAAAATTGATGTAGATGATTTGGAATAATTCAATGATCTTCTTTTTCATTTGAAAGATTCTTAATTGTAACCGAAATCAGGTCTTCTAGATTTTAGCTGATATTGACGGAAATACTTTTGTGTATATATGTTTTATTCAGAAACCAATTTAACTTTTAAGTAGCTTCAAGATCTTTCTGACATCTCATCCCATAGTTGTGTTTTTACCGCTACGAGAGAAACAATATTCACTCGTATTGGTGCCAATTCCTTGTTAGGTCTATTGCTTGCAATACCACTGGACAGGACAACAGAACCTGTAGTGTTGATAAATGGAGCAGCATATTTTGCGACGGCTTTTACCTATATTTCATTTGTTACATCTATGGCGTATCCAACACTTTCGGTTGCTATTTCTTGCAAGACTCCGTCTATACGCTGTTGAATACTCAATGCAATAATTACACGACCACCTTTTGAAGCAACTAATTTTGCTGTTGCCAAACCAATACCTGAACTGCCTCCAATAAGCAAAAAAAATTAATTACAATTTACAGAATGAGCCCCACAGCAAATGAAATTTGAGCCTTACAGAAAATACGTTCTCTTAGAAAATGTACATCTTTGCACTATCAATTTACTACAAATGGACATTTTAAAATTAAGTACCGATTGGGCAAGAGCCGAGGTGTTTTCCTCCAAAATAACTTTACTGCTTAGTTTGCTGTTTTTCTTGGCGGCTTTTGGCTTTTGGCAATTGGGCAAAACCTCTATGGCAAAGGCTTTTATTTGGCCAATGTTGGTTGCAGGTGTATTAATCGTTGCAGTCGCAGCAGGTTTATATTTTGCCAACAAGCCAAGGATTGCACAATTTGAAACAGCTTATACTACCGATGCGAAAGCATTTGTGCAAGCGGAAACAGAACGTACAGCAAAATCTCAAAATGACTTTACACTCGTCTTTAAAGTGCTTCCCCTTATTATTCTTGTGGCAGTATTGCTGATTTTTTTTGTAAATACGCCTTTGTGGAGGGCCATTGGCATTACCACTATTGCACTAATGACTATATTGATGTTTATTGATAGCAATACCAATGCAAGAAACACGGTATATCATCAACAATTAATAGCATTAATAAAATGAACAAAAGCATAATACCTGTGACACGGGTTTTGGAAGACAGTTTTGTGTATTCCTGTACTTTTGACCAGCAACGCGGCAACGAACAATTTGTGCCACATCACGTTTTGTCTTTTCAAATTTCCGGTGAAACACGTATCCAACATCAAAATGGTTTGTTGATACTCAAAGAAAATCAAATTCTTTTAACCAGGAAAAATCAACTTGTAAAAACGTTAAAAATCCCTGCTAAGGATAAAGAATATAAAGTCATTTCTGTAATCATAACAACTACAGCTTTGCAGCAATATGCAGAGGACAACTCCATCCACGAAAGCAAAAATTATACGGGAGAAAAAAATCTTTTGCTAAAACCTGATACATTGCTGAAAAGTTATTTTCAATCACTATTACCCTATGTAGAGCAATCTCAAAAAATAAGCAAAAAATTGGCAGGTATTAAAACCAATGAAAGCATAGAATTGCTGCAACGTCAAAACCCTTCTCTCTCCACTTTTCTATTTGATTTTTCAGAGCCGTATAAAATAGACATCGAAAAATATATGTTACAAAACTATCATTACAATGCACCGATAGAAAATTTTGCAAAACTCACAGGGAGAAGTTTGGCAGCATTTAAAAGAGATTTTGTAAAATCATTTAAAGTTCCACCTGCAAAATGGCTTAAAGAAAAACGCCTTGAAGAAGCCCATTATCTTATTCATCAAAAAAACAAAAAGCCTTCAAATATTTATTTGGATTTGGGCTTTGAAAATTTATCACACTTCTACACTTCATTCAAGAAGAAATACGGAGTTACACCCGCAGAAAGTTTAATAATTAATCAATAAAAAAAAATGAACTACGAACAAAAAATTAAGGAAGCGCAAGACCGCTTAGCTATTCGCGAATTAGTGGACAGTTATGCCTATTGTGCAGATACAAGGGATGCACAAGGGCAAATGGCATTGTTTACCGAAGACACCAATTTCGAGGTGTATTACGACCCAAAATCAGAAACGCCATCGCAAGTTGTTAGCAGCAGGGCAGATTTGTTTCCTGTCTTTGATAACCTGAACACATACAACACAACGATGCACTTCAATGGGCAAAGCACTGTAAAACTGAATGGCGATAAAGCAACGGGCATCGCTTATTGTATGGCACATCATTTAACCATAGAAGATGGTAAGCAAAAACTGATGGTAGCTGCTATTCGTTACCAAGACAGCTATGTAAAACAAAATGATAAATGGCTTTTTGCAGAACGCAAATTGCTGGTTGATTGGATTGAGAATAGATAAACACTTTAACTATTATAAAAAATGATAGTACAAAGAAGTATTGATTTTCGGAAATTATGGAAATGGTCGGCACACCATATAGCTTGGCTTCTTTTGGGAGCCACAGCTATTACCCTTTTGTATAAATTTGGGCTGATTGATTTTTATATCCCTTGGCTGCCTGTTTCTGTAATAGGTACTGCGGTAGCATTTTATGTGGGCTTTAAAAATAATGCGGCTTATGATAGAATGTGGGAGGCACGAAAAGTTTGGGGAGCTATTGTAAATAATAGTCGGGCTTGGGGCAGTTATGTAAATAATTTTGTAAGCAACCTGTTTCGTAAAGAAAAAATTTCGGAAGAAGATTTACAGGCCATCAAAAAGCGATTACTGTACCGGCATATCGGATGGGTATATGCCCTTAGAAACCAACTATTGCAGGTTGCACCTTGGGAACACGCTGCACAAAGAGGGACAATTGGGAAAACCGCAAAAAAATATCAAAGAAATGACGGTGTGGGGCTTCTAGATGATGATATTACCTCAAACGCATTAAAACGCTACCTGCCTGAAAATGAGTATAAAAAATTAATCAGTTATAAAACCCCCGCTACACAGATTATCGATTATCAGGGAAAAGACTTAGTTGAATTAAGGAGCGACTATACCATTGATGATTTTCGTCATATTGAATTGCAAAAAATTCTGTATTCTTTTTATGAAAATCAGGGAGCTGTGGAGCGGATTAAAAAATTTCCGTTGCCAAGGCAGTATGCAAGTATGAGCCAGTATTTTATCGGAATTTTTCTTTTACTAATGCCTTTCAGCCTAATTCCCGAATTGATGAAAGTAGGAAGCTGGGGCATTTGGCTGTCCATTCCTATAACGGCACTCATTGGTTATGTGTATGTAATGATGGAGCTTATTGGGGATTATACCGAAAACCCTTTTCAGGGAATGGCGAATGACATTCCAATGCTATCATTGAGCCGAACCATTGAAATTGATTTGTTAGAAATGCTGGGAGAAAAAGAATTGCCTCAACCCATTTCAAGTAATAATGGTGTTTTGTTGTAAGGTAAAAAGACTTGTAAACTTACAACCACGGTGTATTATGCCTTCTTTTAAAAAAAAATATATGCTTAAAAAACAAAAATTAGCAATCATTAGAAAATGGTATCCCAATGCACTAACAACTATTGATAGTGTAAATATACTGATTGATTTTGTGGAGAATAACTTAGAGCTTGAACCTAACCAGATAATGGTAGCAGATAGTGTTTGCAGTGACGATGTAAATAGCATTCAGTACCCTGCAAGAGCACAGGAATTTTTAGGGCCTTTTAAAATGGGCGGATTAAACGGCTTTCCGTTTACAGGTTTAACCGGTATGGGAGCATTTGCCAGTCACGTACCAGATAATGGTGCTGTTTACATTTACTATGGTCCACATATTGGCATTACTAAGTCAGGGGACATTGGAGAAATACAACGATTTGGACAAAGTAAAAACAGTGGCTGTTGTGGGGCTGCAAAAGGAGCCTTGGCTAAACTAATAGACGGGACAATAACTGAAGGGAATATTACTGATATGGATTATCAAATGAATACCATCGAACAAATTTTGTTTAAGCAAAAGGAAAGGATTTTAAATGCTCAGACACCAATATTAGAGGCCACAGAAGTTATTTACGAAGCAATTGACGAAAGAATAAACACGTTGGTTGAAAAAACGAGTTATAACTGCAAGTATGTAATATTAGTAGGTGCAGTTTTGATAAATAGTGATTCAGATATGGGGTCGTTTAATACAATTAAAAGATTTGATGTAATAAATGTTGCAACGAAAGAACGGAAAAGTTTTAAGAACATTTTTTTTGGATAGCCTATTGAAATTGATTCGTTATAGCTGTAGAAGCGGTAGTGCTGTCTAAATTTAGCCAATTGAAGTGGCTGCACGATGCTTTGTTCCCCAATCACTCAATTGTAAACATACCGGTATAAGTTCCGTTCCCAAAACTGTTAATTCATACTCTACTTTCGGAGGTACTTCTGCATATACCTTTCTTGTGATCAGGTTGTCTTCGGCCATTTCTTTCAACTGAAGGGTAAGCATGCGTTCTGTAATATGTGGGATTTTCTTATTAAGTTCACCAAAACGTAATTTACCCTTGCTCAGGTGAGTGAGTATCAATAGTTTCCACCTTCCACCTATTAATTGTATGGCATAAGTCATATCACATGTTGTTAAGAATTTTCTATTGTGATTGTTCGTTGAGTTTTCTTTAATTCTTTCCATTACTTCCTTTTTGTGCGTATAACACATTTTGTTGTTAACGATGTAAAAGTAAGCAAGCTGTTTTACTTTTGTCTTCATAATTTTAAAAAATAAAAAATGAACAGTCAAAAAACAGTAAGGGTTGTAAAATTCAAAGAAACCGGAAGTGCGGAAGTGTTGACACTTGAAACAGTAGAAATGCCTATCCCTAAGAGTCACGAGATATTGATTGAAGTTAAGGCCATTGGTTTAAACAGAGCTGATGTAATGTATCGGAACGGAATGTATATAGAGACGCCACAGTTCCCAGCTATGCTTGGTTATGAAGCTTCGGGCATTGTGGAATCCGTGGGCAATGATGCAAGTGGCCAATTTAGCGCTGGTGATGTTGTTAGTATTATACCAGCGTTTTCACTGCATGATTATGCCACTTATGGAGATTATATCATAGTCCCGGCCTATGCCGTGCAAAAGCATCCGGCAAAGTTGTCATTCAATGAAGCAGCTACTTTATGGACAAGTTACTTATCAATGTATGGAATATTAGTAGATTCTGCAAAAATGAAAGCAGGTGACATTGTGGTAATTAATGCAGCATCGAGTGCCACTGGCCTTGCTGCCATTCAAATTGTTAACTATTTGGGAGGTATTTCAATAGCTTTGACTACTTCGGCTAGTAAAAAAGAAGCCTTGATAAATGCAGGTGCTAAGTATGTAGTTGTTACCTCTGAAGACAATTTAATAAATGAAATAGCCACTATTTCAAATGGCAAAGGTGCCAACATTATCCTGGATCCTGTAACAGGAGAAAAATTCGGTGAATTAGTTTCTACTGTGGCCGAATATGGAAAAGTTTATGTTTATGGCATTTTGAGCTCTGCTCCCTCAGTATTTCCTGCAATGCAGGTGCTAATGAAAACACCTACCATAAAAGGTTATAACGCTATGGAAATTCTTGCCGATCCTGTAAAATTACCTCAAGCAATCGCATTTGTAAGTAATGGTGTGGAAGATAGTGCATTCAAACCACTAGTAAATAAAACATTTGCTTTGTCTGAAATAGTGGAAGCCCATAAATATTTAGAAAGCAACACACAATTTGGTAAAATTGTAGTTATCCCTTGATTTTAAATCTCAAAAACAGGAGATTTATTGGGTAACTATTTAACTTTCTTCAACTTAGCATCATTTCTACCTGTAATTATAACTGTTTTACCAGGTTTAATTAGACATGAGGCAAATTCAAAAATTTTAATGACCGTTCAGAATTTTTTTGAACGGTCATTTTTCATCATAAAAATTAGCATAATGAACTTTATAGAAAATAAAAATTGAGCCGTATAGAAAATGAAAATTTTAACCACTGTTATAGCTTTACCTCCACAATTAAATTTTAAAATAAAACTGTATGAACAAAACAATTTTAATAACAGGAAGCAGTAGTGGCATCGGTAAAGCGACTGCGTTACTTTTTGCAGAAAAAGGCTGGAATGTAATAGCAACAGTACGGGAGCCGGAAAAAATACAAGCATCTGAATTCAAGGCTTTGGAGAATATATGGGTAGCCAAATTGGATGTGCTGGTTCCTGCAACTATTCAGAAAACGGTAGAAGAAGGAATAGCACGCTTCGGCAAAATTGATGTTTTAGTGAACAATGCCGGATATGGTGCTTATGGACCTTTAGAGGTTTTTGACAGAGAAAGTATCATCCGTCAGTTCAATACCAATGTGATTGGGTTATTAGATGTTACGAAAGCTGTTCTACCGCATTTCAGAAAAAACAAAGATGGCATTATCATCAACGTTTCATCTATGGGTGGACGGTTTACTTTTCCTTTCGGAGCATTATACCACGGAACAAAATTTGCGGTGGAAGGTATTTCAGAAAGTTTGAGTTTTGAAGCGGAAACAATTGGTGTAAAAGTGAAAATTATCGAGCCTGGAGCTACCGAAACTAATTTCGCAGGCACTTCTTTTGATTTTAAAAATGACGAGAGTATTGAAGAATATCAGGGCTTGATGAATACCCTGAAGAAAATGATAGAAGATGTTGGAGCAAATAGTGTTTCGCCCAGGGTTGTAGCCGAAAAAATTTATGAAGCTGCAACCGATGGCTCCAATCAATTACGTTATCCTGCAACACCGGACGCAGTAGCTCTTTTAGAAAAGCGTTCAACTGAAGACGATGATACTTTTATTAATGGGTTTAAAAAACAATTCGGACTATAACTGTGCTAGCAAACTAGATTAGACGTGAGGCAATTCAAAAAATAAAACAACCATTCTGAACTTTTCGGAATGGTTGTTTTTTTATTCAGAACATATTTATTGAGCCACACAGCAACTAATTTTTGAGCCGTCAAGAAAACGTTGTGAAGGTATGATTGGTGAATTTTGTGTAAACAAAAAAATATTCAGAAATGAAAACAATTGATAAAATTTACATCAATGGTGAATTTGTAACACCACACGGCAAACAAGTATTGGATATAATCAGCCCAACCACTAATCAAAAAACAGGGGAAGTTACATTAGGCGATGAAGTGGATACTCAAAACGCCGTAGCTGCAGCTAAGGATGCATTAAAATTATTTTCAAAAACAACCAAGGAAGAACGTATTGCCTATTTAGAAAAGCTACGTTCTGTGATAAGCAGGCGTGAAAAGGATTTAACCGATATAATGGTGGAAGAATATGGCGGAGTGTTCCAGTTCAGTTCAATGGTTGCCCGGTTTGCCGTTGACGATATTAATGCAATGATTGACACGTTGAAAAATTTTGACTTTGAACCTACCACCGGAAAATCAAAAGTCCATTTGCAACCGGTAGGTGTGGTGGGCATCATTATTCCTTGGAATATGAGCAACGGATTTATTGTTACAAAACTTTCGACAGCTATTGCAGCAGGTTGTACAGCAGTGGTTAAACCAAGCGAAATGAGCACCCAACAAACACAGGTAATTGCAGAATGCTTTCACGAAGCTGGTTTGCCAAAAGGTGTTGTGAACTTTGTGAATGGTTTAGGCGATGTAGTGGGTGCAGAACTTACCCGTAATCCGGATATTTCAAAAATCGCTTTTACCGGCTCAACTGGTGTAGGTAAAATTATTGCCAAAGGTGCCGTTGATACTATGAAAAGAGTAACGCTGGAATTGGGGGGGAAATCGCCCAATATTATTTTAGATGATGCCAATTTGGAAGAAGCTATACCCACAGCAATAATTGCTGCTTTCCTGAACAGCGGGCAAGCCTGCGCAGCAGCTACCCGTTTAATTGTACCAGAAAGCAAGCTAGATGAAGTAAATATAATAGCCAAAGCAGTAGTAGAAAAACTAAAAGTGGGTGACCCAAAAGATAGCGATACCACCATTGGCCCGATGGTAAGTAAAAAGCAATACGAACGAGTTTTAGATTACATCAAAATCGGACAAGAAGAAGGTGCCACATTATTAATAGGCGGAACGGATAAACCTGAAGGATTAGAAGACGGAAATTTTGTAAAAGCAACCATTTTCACGAATGTAAAAAATAATATGCGTATTGCTCAGGAAGAAATTTTCGGCCCCGTATTATCCATTATCCCATATAAAGATGAACAAGATGCGATAACCATTGCAAACGATACTGCTTATGGCTTGTGTGCCTATGTTAGTTCTGCCGACAAAGAAAGAGCGTACCGTGTAGCATCTCAAATTGATGCAGGAAGAGTTTGCATTAACGGTCTTTCACACGATTCCAAAGCTCCCTTTGGAGGTTTTAAACAATCTGGAATAGGCAGAGAATATGGTGTTTTTGGGTTGGAAGAATATTTGGAGGCTAAGGCGATTTTGGAATAAAAATAAAGTTGAACAACATGTCGGAGATTTCGCTGAAACTTCTCCGAAATATACCCTTTAATGCCGATTATCTGCTCGACAAGTACAGCAAGAACTGGATTTATTAGGTAAGGCCTTGGCTTGGCCTATTGTTTGGCATCAACCTGAACCAGAGCCATCTTTTTCTCCTGAACCATATATAGATCGAACCGCTAAGGTGAGTTTTTTATTGCTCTTATCTATCAGATTAACAGCAAATTATGGGCTAAAAAAAGAGGGCAAGCGACCGTTTTACCGTGCTTGCCCATTATGGCTCCAGAAGCTGTGTGCTTTTCTAGAAATCTACTTGACGACCTTACCAGAATGGCAAAAATTGATGAAGATCCTTTTGAATAATCCAATTATATTACATTTTTGCGATCATTTTTAAAAGGGATAGCTGAAACTTGATATTCATCTTCATAGACAACATAGCCTGGATTTTTACTAATAATCCTTTCAACTCCTATATCATATTGCTCAGCTATTTTAATAAATTCCTGCATTTTTTTAAGATGCTCACTTGCTGTATCTTTAAACCAAGATAAGGAAATAGCAGCATTATGCTTACTTGTTCCATTAGAAAACCTACTTGGCTTTTCCAAATTTTTATTAAACCAAACTGTAAGTCCTTTAAGCTTTACAATGTCTTCATCATTTGTAAGGGAGTAATCTTCTCTCAGATATTTTAATGCCATAAATATACCCGTTTCCAGTTCTCCATATGGATTTATAAATTGAGTGGTAAATCGAAGATACATTGAGCGTGCTGTAGTAAGTTTGTTAATCCAAATATAGCGATAAGAATGAGCAGGCAAATATTTAAAAAAGAATTCACCAAAACTCACCATAATGGAAAATCAAAAAAAGCTTACCACTAAAAAGGTAATCGAAGATTTCAAAGTCAAAGGCACAGTTCTTTCTGAAGAAGAAGCAGAGAAATATATTGACCTCATCTATTTCTTTTCAGAACAAGCATTTAAACTATATAATGCCAGCAAAACTTGCAATCCTATCGAATTTAATAGCATCGAGCTAAAAAAAGCAGAGAATATAAATTATAATCTATTCGCTAAGAAGGTATTAGTAAAGCAAGTTTGAGTTTTTTAGAAGCTTTGCACAGTATGGGTGCGGACACTGGGTTCGAACCAAAAATCGGCCTCTATTTGCAGTATTCAACGATTTGAGAATCAGCTAAAAACAGAAATGCCCTTCACGATATCGTGAAGGGCATTGGCTCCCTCTGCTGGGCTCGAACCAGCGACCCTCTGATTAACAGTCAGATGCTCTAACCAGCTGAGCTAAGAAGGAGTACTGGTTATTCCTAAAACGGCTTTGGATTGATGTGCAACACATAAAGCCTTGTTCGTTTTGGGAATGCAATATTAGGGCTTTTAAATTATTTATGCAATATTTGCAGTGAAAAAAATTAAAAAAAATTTAACAAAAATCATATGAGCCTGATAATCATAGGTACTGTGGCTTTCGATGCCATTGAAACTCCCTTCGGAAAAACAGATAAAATAGTAGGTGGGGCTGCAACTTACGCTAGTTTAGCTGCTTCTTACTTCTATAACAAGACAAAAATTGTGGCTGTTGTAGGTGATGATTTTAAAAAAGAGGATATTGCTCTACTTGAAAATCATGGCGTAGATACTGAAGGTTTACAAATTAAAGAAGGCGAAAAATCATTTTTTTGGAGCGGAAAATATCATAACGACATGAATAGTCGTGATACTTTGGTTACAGAGTTAAACGTATTGGAGCATTTCGACCCAATAATTCCAGAAAGCTACCAAGATTGCGAATATTTAATGTTGGGCAATTTAACACCTCAAATTCAGCGCACAGTTATAGAAAGATTAAATAAACGCCCTAAGTTAATTGTTTTAGATACCATGAACTTCTGGATGGACATCATGATGGATGATTTATTGGAAACCATTAAATTGGTCGACGTATTAACCATTAATGATTCTGAAGCTCGCCAATTATCTGGAGAATACTCTTTAGTTAAGGCCGCTAACAAGATTTTAACCATGGGACCAAAATACCTGATCATTAAAAAAGGTGAGCATGGCGCTTTGTTATTCCACGAAGACAAAATCTTCTCTGCTCCTGCCCTTCCATTAGCCGATGTTTTTGACCCTACAGGCGCAGGCGATACCTTTGCCGGAGGTTTTATTGGTTACTTGGCACAAGTTGGCACAGTGAACTTTAATAACATGAAAAACGCATTAATCTATGGTTCTGCCTTAGCATCATTCTGTGTAGAGAAATTCGGAACAGAAAGATTATTAGAATTAGACAAAACAACAATCGCAGCTCGTTTGCAACAGTTTGTAAGCTTAAGTAGCTTCGAGATTACGCAAGACTAGTTTATATCCTCCAAAAATAGAAAGGGCAAGCTGCTTAGCTTGCCCTTTCTATTTTTGCTCAACTAATTTTTTCAAGCCCTTCAATACTTTTTTCCAGCCTTTTGTAGAGCGTTTATATCTCTTTTCTGCTCCTTCACCTTTGCCAACATCATCAGTTATCGTAAGGGTGGTTATTCCCTTAGCATAAGTTAATTTATCAGTTACTGTAGAAAATGACTTGCCTTTTTTATCACCGCTATTTTTTAAAGTATACTTCAAAAGACTTTCTGGTTTAATTGCCAAGATTTTACCAATCATTTCAAACTTAATGATCAAAAACATCCTTCCTTTAAAAGTTATTCTACTCCCTTCCTTCCACGTCGAAAAAACCTTCGCGTTAAAGAAATATTCCTTTGTTTTTTCAGGATTAGTTAATGCATCCCAAACTTCAGCTGGTTTGGCTTTTATCTTGATTTTTTGTTTAACAATGTATTCCATTATTTAGGTTGTATTAACCTAAAAACGAAGCACTAGCCTTATTGTTTGTAATAATTTGATGTTGAGGTATTTATTTCAGGAGGCCAATTACCTCAAACTTTTCAAAAACCGCTTCGGTATGTGGTGCATCGGGCAATTCATCGGTTAAATCTTGTCCGGCCCAATGCTCATAATGTTTGCCATTTTTCCATAATCGACTGCTGCCCACATCATAAATATTTCCCTTGTAAGCCACCCATATTTCGGGCTTATCTTGTCCGTTTCGAAGTGCGAGTTGTTGTTTGCTATAAATTGGCAAATCCATTAAACAGACTTTCTAGATTTAAAAAATTCCAATAAATAAACGCCTAACAAAAGCATCCCCATTGTAAAAAAGTAATTTTCAAATGGGATTTTGAATAAATCAAAGCCTAAGTTTTCAGTAGCCTGATATGTAGTTATTGGCAAATTACAAATAACACCATAACAAATGTAGAACAGGATTAACGAGGCCACGAATGCCCTATAAAACTTATACATGAATCTTAATGTATTGATGTATTCTACCCCAATTAAAAGCATCATTAAAAATGCAAAAGTAATAGCCGGATACCATTTAGTGTAGGCGAAAAACAACATCGCTATGCAAACACCCATTAAAGCGTGACTTAGTGCTAAACTATATTTTTGCAGGTCGTTTTTAGGAAACTTAGCGTTTAAATAATTGTAAATGCCCAATCCAGCAAAGCTGAAAGTAAAAATGAAAAGATATTCTTCTAAAGGAAGTTCCCTGTAATATATACCAACCAAGTAAGCAGCATTAAATTCCCAAACTTTTAACCCGGTAAAAAAGACTGCAATTTCAGAGAATATCACCGTTACAATTAGTGATGGAACGATTAGGGAGCGAATATTTTCTATTTTAAATACTTTTTTATCTAATGCTAGTGCAAATGGAATTAGGAATAAAAATAAATTGAGTTGTAAAAAAGTATAGGTCATTCGAAATCTTATTAATTCAGATTTTCAAAAGTAATGATTTGCCTTCGTTTAAAAGGTCACAAAAATAAAAAGGTTCTCTAATCTGCGACTAGAGAACCTTTTCGGTATATGTTTTTCAGGTTTTATTATGCTTCTGTAGATGCAAGGTCCTTTGCATAAGTTTTTAAGTATTTTTTAAGTATTCCACGAGCTACGTGGATACGAGTTTTTACTGTCCCAATAGGAATATCTAATTCTTCGGCAATTTCATGGTATTTAAATCCCTCAAAATATTTGATAAACGGCACATAATATTCTGGCTGTAAGGTAGCCAAGGCTTTGTGAATATCGCCTAAAACAAATTTACTCTCTACATCATTACGAGTTGCGCTATAATGCAGGTTAGCCGAAGAAATATCTTCGCTTTGCGTAATTAATGTATTTGTTTTTACCATACGTCTGTAATTATTGATAAACGTATTGCGCATAATGGTAAATAACCAACCTTTTAGATTTGTACCTTCCTTAAACTTGCTGTAGTATGTTACAGCCTTAAGCATGGTATCCTGTACCAAATCATTGGCGTCTTCGACATCTTTAGTAAAATTTAAAGCGAATGACTGTAATGAACCAGAATAATCGTGCAATTGGTGGTTAAATTGTAGCTGTGTCATAGTTTTTAGTTTTAAGTTTTAAAAAAGAAACAGAAACTTTTATTTGGTTCGAAGTAACTGTTATATCTAATTACACTTATACAACTATAATACCAAAAAATTAAAATCTGAATTAACTTTAACGAAAACCCTACTAAAATGGTCGAAAATCAACTTGTCACAATATGTTTACCTCACGTTCTAGCTGAACATTAAATTTGGTATACACAGTTTTAATAATTTGTTCTGAAAAATTGTACACTTCCTGTCCACTTGCATGACCATGATTTACCAACACCAAGGCTTGATTTTTCCATGTGCCAGTTTCACCTACAACTTTTCCCTTAAAACCACATTGCTCAATTAGCCAACCCGCAGCTAATTTTACATTTCCATTTGCTATAGGATAATTAACTATCTCTGGGAATTTTTTAATTAACTTATCAAATGCTGGTTTTTCGATAACGGGATTTTTAAAAAAACTACCTGCATTGCCAATTGTTTTTGGATCGGGTAATTTACTCACCCTAATATGAGATACAACTTTAGAAACATCTGCAATAGTTGGCTCGTTAATATGCCTATTTTCTAACTCTGTTGTAATGGCTCCGTAATGTGTTTGTAGGTTAGCTTTTTTACTTAAATGGAAAACAACCGAGGTGATGATGTATTTCCCCTTAAGTTCATTTTTAAAGACACTATCTCTATAATCAAATTTACAATCTGCATAAGTAAAAGTTCTTATTTCGCCAGTGGCGATTTCAAATGCCTGGCAAGAATGAAATACATCTTTAAGCTCTACGCCATAAGCACCAATGTTTTGTATGGGTGAAGCCCCTACTGTTCCAGGGATTAAACTTAAGTTTTCGATGCCTGCAAAACCGTTATCCACACAATAATTTACTAAATCGTTCCATACTATGCCACCACCTGCAGTAACCATCACATCATCACCTTCTGTTGTAAAACTGATGCCAGGTATACTTACTTTGACAACTAATCCATCAAAATCTTTAGTGAATAGCATATTACTGCCTCCACCTAACACCAACAATTGTTTTTCCTTGCTCCCAAGAAGCCCCTTTGGGGCAATCAGATGACTGAAAACCTCTTTTAAATCTGCTATGCTTTTTACTTCTGCAAAGTATTTCGCATTTACATCAATACCAAATGTATTATAGTTTTTTAAGGAAGTGTTTTCTTGTAAGATTGGCATGGGGCAAAGATATTAATTAGCTAATTGATTAATTAGCTAATTAGCTAATTTCTTCCTCATGAATAACCCTTTCAATTCTCTTGTCAGGAATTAACCAAAGTAACGCCACCAAAACAAATAATACTCCAGAAATCCAAGTGAGAATAAAAGCGCAAGGAATAGCGATGATGTAACATGTCAAAGAGATTTTTCCTTTAAAATCGCTCCCTAATGCTCTTGATAATAAAGAATTCTCACCATGATGTTTAACCAAAATCATAGATAAAATGGTATAAGCTATTGCATTCATTAACAAAACAAAGCCATAAAGTGCTGTTGGCGCTGGGGTGAAATGGTTCTCTCCCATCCACGCTGTGGCGAAGGGAATCATAGAAAGCCAAAACAGTAAATGCAAATTGGCCCAAAGTATGGCGCCATTTACTTTATTTACCACCATAAACATGTGATGATGGTTGTTCCAATAAATACCTACATAAATAAAGCTTAAAACATAACTAAGAAAGACAAATAGCAACGGCATTAAATCTTTTATAGAATCCCCATGTGGAACTTTTAATTCCAAAACCATAATAGTTATAATTATGGCAAGTACACCATCGCTAAATGCTTCAATTCTTCCTTTTTTCATAAAATGACGACCGTTTTGAGATAATTAGTTATACAAATCGAAGATAGAATAAAATATTAAATGAGCTTATGCTGAAAAATCAATTAAAATACAATCTTCAGATTTTCACCTACTCAAATCCTTAATTCACCGAATAAACCTATAGCAACTAAACTCTTTTATCTTTTTTTGTAGCATGGAAACAACACAGAATGAGCTAACGCTCGCAGAAGAGATCAAAATTTTAATCAGGAAACTTTGGAATTAAAAAAAGTTTCCATAGTTTTGCGCCATCATTTAATATTATGTTGGAATATAATAAAGTAGAAACTACCATAGCCGAGGAGATAGAGATTTTAATCAGAAAAATTTGGGGCTAGTTTTACTAAAATAATTAAGGAGCAAAATTGGAAGTTAAAGAATATATAGTTGAAGAGGCGGATAAGCTTTTTTGCCAATACGGTTTTAAAAGCGTAACCATGGATGACATTGCCAAACACTTGGGTATGTCGAAGAAAACCATTTATCAGCATTTTAGCGATAAAGATGAATTGGTTAATATTCTGATAAAGGATAAACTATCTAATCAAGATTGCACAATGGATTTTTGTGCAAAAAATGCAGAGAATGCAGTACATGAAATATTTTTTGCCATAACTAATATTAATGAGTTATTGACTACCATGAATCCTAAGCTTTTTTATGACTTGCAAAAGTATCATCCTAAAGCTTGGCTACATTTTAGGGAATTTAAAGAAAATAGATTGGGTAAATGTATCCATGTAAATCTTGAGCGTGGTATAAGTGAAGGCTTTTATCGCCCAGAAATTAACAAGGAGATTTTAACACAAATGCGTTTAGACCAAGTTGATTTAATTTTTAATCAGCATGACCAATATAAAATGGCAAAATACAACCTTGCTCAGGTAATGGCAGAAATAACAGAGCATTTCTTGTATGGTATTTGTAACCATGCGGGATTAGAAAAAATTAATTATTACAAACAACAATCGTCGCAAGCATTATAACCTTTTATGAAACATCAACTTTACATCATCATCTTATTTTTGGGCTTAGCCATACCGGCAACAGCACAAATTAAAGACACCACGGCAAGTTTTAGCTTACAAGAAGCTATTGCGTATTCATTGAATCATCAAATTGACATTAAAAATGCTAAAATAGATGAGCAAATAGCAATCAACACTGTTAAGCAAACAATTGGTATTGGCTTACCACAAGTAAGTGCAAATGCAAGTTTTCAAGATTATTTGAAAGTACCTACAAGTTTATTGCCCGGAGAAGTTTTTGGGCAACCTGGAACGCAAATTCCAGTTAAGTTTGGAGTAAAATTTAACTCATCTGTAGGTTTAGAAATTAATCAGTTATTATTTGATGGTTCTTATCTTGTTGGCCTAAAAGCATCAAGAACTTACAAAGAATTATCTACCAAAAACACTACTAGAACTCGGATAGAAACTGCAGTTGCAGTAACCAAGGGATATTATTCTGTTTTGGTTAGCAATGAGCAACTAGCATTAATAGATGCCAATTTAGATCGTTTAAAAAAATCATTAAATGATACAGAGCAAATGTTTAAAAACGGTTTTGTAGAGAAAATTGATGTTGATAGGCTAAGTGTACTTAACAACAACTTACTTACAGAACGCGAAAACGTAATTAGACTATTAGCGCTAAATATCAACCTTTTGAAGTTTCAAATGGGAATGACCATTGGCAGTAAATTGGAGCTTACAGATAAGATTAACAATGTAAACATTGATAAAAACCCAATATTAACCGACAGTGAAGTATTTAATAAGAGAATTGAGTACTCATTATTGCAAACTCAAAAGAAATTGAATGAGTTAGATGTTAAGCGTTACAAAAGTTTGTTTTTACCAAGCTTAGGTGCTTTTGGAAGTACTTCTTCCAATTTCCAAAACAACAAATTTTCTAATTTATATGATACTCGTTTCCCAACTACAGTTATTGGTTTAAGGCTGTCAGTCCCTTTGATATCTGGTGGCCAAAAACTTTATCAGCTTCGCAATGCGAAATTAGCATCTCTTAAAACTGATAATGAATTAATTAATGCACAGAATGCAATTAATTTGGAAGTCAATCAAGCACAAACTACTTACTTAAACGGACAACAATCTTTAGAAAACCAAAAAAGAAACATGGAGTTGGCTAAAGAAGTTTTACGTGTTACTAAAATTAAATACGACCAAGGTGTTGGCTCTAGCTTAGAAGTAACCACTGCCGAAACTTCGCTAAAAGAATCTCAAAATAATTACATCAATGCTTTATATGATATGCTGATAAACAAAGTAAATCTTGATAAAGCTTTAGGAAACATAAACTACTAACCTTACAAAATCAATTTATAATGAAAAGAATATTATTTATAGCAGCCATCGCATTTTTAGCAGCATGTTCTGATAAAAAAGATCCAAAAGCTGAATTAGCAGACTTAAAAAAACAGCGTACAGAGTTAGATGCTAAAATTGCAGACTTAGAAACAAAATTAGGTGCAAGCGACACCTCAAAAGTGGTAGCTAAAGACGTTTCAGTTGCTGATGTAACCGAATCTAGCTTTAAAAATTACTTAGAAATACAAGGTAAAATTGACGCCGAAGAGAATATCTTAGTTACATCAGAAGCACAAGGTGTTGTTACAGCGGTTTATGTAAAAGTTGGACAAAATGTTAGCAAAGGCCAGGTTTTAGCGCAAATTGATGATAAAGTTTTACGTCAGAACATTGCTGAATTACAAACTCAATTAACGTTAGCTACTAGCTTATTTAACAGGCAAAAAAATCTTTGGGATCAAAAAATCGGAACTGAGGTTCAGTACATTAATGCTAAAACTCAAAAGGAAGCTGCTGAAAATAGAATTGCAACTTTACGTTCTCAAATCTCGATGTATAAAATTAAATCTCCAATAAGTGGAACCGTTGATGCAATGGAATTAAAAGTTGGAGATGCAGTAATGCCTGGTCTATCAAGCATTAGAGTTATTAATGCGAGCAATTTAAAAGCTAAAGCATCTGTTGCAGAAACTTATGCTGGTCGTGTTAGCCAAGGTGATGAAGTAAATGTAATTTTTCCTGACGTACCAGATAGCTTAAGAACAAAAATCAATTTTGCTTCAAAAACTATCGATCCTTCATCAAGAAGTTTTGAGGTTCAAATCAACTTGCCTTCTAACAAAAAATATCGCCCTAATATGTTAGCCGTGCTAAAAATTGTTGATTATCAAAATGCAAAAGCAATTGTAATTCCTGTTTCAGCTATTCAAAAATCTGAAAGTGGCGACTTTGTATTCATTGCCGTAAATAACATTGCTAAAAAAGCAACTGTTAAATTGGGCAAAACCTATGAAGGTAAGGTAGAAATACTTTCAGGTTTAAAAGTTGGTGATAAATTAATTACCGCAGGCGCACAGAATTTGAATGAGGACGATACCGTTAAATTCTAATTACAAAATACACCAATCATATTTACGCTTAATCTTAAAATAGATGAAAGACGACTTTAAAAAAGAATTTGGTCCCTCAAGCTGGGCTATAGATAACAAAACAGCTATATATGTTTTAACTGTTATCATTGCCATTATGGGATACTTTGGATACATGGGCTTACCAAAGGAAAATTTCCCTGAGGTACTTGTTCCAAAAATATTTGTACAAACAATTTATCCTGGTACTTCTCCATCCAATATGGAGACTTTAGTAACCAAACAAATTGAAAAACAATTAAAATCTACTAAGGGACTTAAAAAGGTAACCTCAAACTCTTATCAAAATGCCTCTGTAATTGTTGCTGAATTTAATACCAATATCGAAATAGCAGAAGCAAAACAAAGAGTAAAAGATGCTGTGGATAAATCTAAAACAGATTTGCCGAGCGATTTGCCCGATGACCCAATTGTTTCTGACATTAATTTGGCAGATTTACCTATCATGTACATCAACCTTTCGGGTGATTATGATTTAAAAAGCTTAAAAAAATACGCCAAGGATTTACAAGATAGAATTGAAAGTTTCAAGGAAATTTCTGGTGTTGACATTGTTGGAGCCTTGGAACAAGAGGTTCAAATCAATGTCGACTTGAATAAAATGGAAGCTGCTAAGATTTCATTTGGTGATATTGAACGTGCCGTAGCTTATGAAAACTTAACCATATCTGGTGGTGATATTGCAATAGATGGCATTAAAAGAACACTTAATGTTAAAAAGGAGTTCACCAATGCAGATCAAATTGCTAATTTAATTATTAAAACTCCTACTGGTTCTTCTGTTTATTTAAGAGACATTGCCGAAGTTAAGGATAGTTTTAAGGAACAAAATAGCTATGCTAGTTTGTATGGCAAAAACGTAGTAACCTTAAATATTAAAAAACGCAGCGGCGAAAATTTAATTGAGGCTTCTGATAAAATCAATGCTTTAATTAAAGAATTGAAAGGTACTTCGTTACCAAAAAACTTAGAGATTACTGTAACTGGAGACCAATCTGATCAAACTCGTGTAACCTTACATGATTTGATTAACACTATTATTATTGGTTTTATTTTGGTGACCATTATTTTAATGTTCTTTATGGGCGTTAAAAATGCATTGTTCGTTGCGTTATCTGTGCCACTATCAATGTTTATTGCCTTTATTACCATGCCGTTTATTGGCGGGATATTTGGCTTTAGCTTTACCATGAATATGATTGTACTCTTCTCCTTCCTTTTAGGATTAGGTATTGTGGTAGATGATGCGATTGTGGTAATCGAAAACACACACCGTATTTTTAATAACGGGAAGGTTCCGATTGTAAAAGCAGCAAAAGCAGCAGCTGGTGAGGTATTTATGCCTGTACTTTCAGGAACTTTAACAACCCTTGCTCCTTTTGTGCCATTGTTATTTTGGCCAGGTATTATTGGCGAGTTCATGTTCTTTTTACCTGTAACATTAATCATCACCTTATTGGCATCCTTAGTTGTGGCTTATATCATGAACCCTGTTTTTGCAGTAGATTTCATGGAAATTGAAGACCATGAAACGCACAGACCAAAATTTGATAAAAAGGTTAAGAGAACGACTTTAATAATGATTGGTGTTACTGTTTTTTCTTACCTAATAGGTTTTGGGCTTGGTAACTTCATGGTATTAATGACCTTGCTTTATTTACTAAACCATTTCTTCTTAGAAAATGCCGTTAAGAATTTTCAAAACAACTTATGGCCACGTTTTCAGGCAAGTTATGCAAGGTTATTAACCAGAGCATTAAACTGGCCAAGAGCTATGTTATTTGGAACTTTAGGATTGTTAGTGTTTACAATAGGTTTAATGACTGTTTTACCACCTAAAGTGGTGTTTTTCCCAGAAGGAGATCCAAACTTTATTTATGTTTATTTAAACCTCCCACTCGGAACAGACCAAGCCTACACCAATGAAGTTGTTAAAAAACTAGAGAAAAAAGTAACGGATGTTGTTGGCGGAAAAAACAACAAAGATGTTTCTTCAATCATTTCGAACGTTACAGTTGGTGTAACCGACCCACAAGATGAGGATCAAGGTGAATATCCTAACAAAGGTAAAATTACCATTGCCTTTGTTCAGTTTGGCAAACGTACTGGTCCAGAAACATCTACTTATTTAAGCAAAATCAGGGAAGCTGTAAAAGGTATTCCTGGAGCTGAAATTACGGTAGCGAAAGAACAAGGGGGTCCGCCAACGGCGAAACCAATTAGTATTGAAATTACAGGAGACAATCTTGACTCTTTAGTAAAAACCTCTGAAAGTTTGAAAAAATACATTGTTGCTAAAAGAATATATGGCATAGAGGAGTTGAAATCAGACTTCATGAACAACAAACCTGAGATTGTATTTAATTTAGATAGAGAACGTGCAAACAGAGAAGGTATTTCTTCTGGACAAATTGGTGGTGATCTACGTACAGCAATTTTTGGCAAGGAAGTTTCAAAGTTTAGAGATGTAGATGAAGATTACGATATCACTTTACGTTCTCAAGAAAACCAAAGGAACAACCTTGATGCACTAAGAAACATGAAGATGACTTACCGTGATATGGGTATGGGCGGAATTATTCGTCAAGTTCCATTGTCATCATTCGGAACTGTTGATTATGTAAATACTTATGGTGGCATTAAACGTAAGCAAGAAAAACGAATCATCATTTTATCTTCTAACGTATTAGCAGATGCAAATCCGAATGAGGTTGTTGCTAAAATTCAAGGAGAAATTAATCAATATAAAGTACCTACTGGTGTAACCGTTAAAATGGCTGGTGAGCAAGAAGAGCAAATGGAAACCATGGCCTTTTTAGGAAGAGCAATGTTAATTGCTCTTGGTTTAATTTTGATCATCTTGGTAACTCAATTTAACTCTATCAGTAAACCATTAATTATTTTGAGCGAGATTTTGTTCAGTATAATCGGTGTAATATTAGGTATTACCATTTTCGGAATGGAAATGTCTATCGTAATGAGTGGTATTGGTATTGTAGCATTGGCAGGTATAGTTGTTAGAAATGGTATTTTACTTGTGGAGTTTACTGATTTACTAATTGAACAAGGGATGGAAGTTAAAGCAGCTGTAATTGAAGCTGGCCGTACCCGTATGACTCCGGTATTATTAACCGCAACTGCAACTATGTTAGGTTTAATACCTTTAGCAGTAGGCTTAAACATGGACTTTACTACATTGTTTACAGAGTTTAACCCACATTTATATTTTGGAGGTGATAACGTTGCGTTCTGGGGACCATTATCATGGACAATGATTTTCGGACTTGCCTTTGCAACTTTCTTAACCTTGATATTAGTGCCTTGTATGTATTTATTAGGAGATATTAATTCTAAGAAAATTAAAGGTTGGTTTAAGCAAAAACCAGAAGCTACCAAAAAAGCTGCTAAAGTAGAAGTTAGCGAGTAATACAAAACACAAATAAACCTAAGCCCTTTAGTCGAAAGATTAAAGGGCTTTTTTTTGTATGTCAGTCTGAGCGTACCTGTCCCGACTTCTCCTATGTTTGTTATCTCTGAACAGAATGTAAGGCATATCGTTCAACGTTATAGCCAGGATATCCAGCAGGAGAAAAGACGAGGGAAGGTCACTCACTTGGGTTCAATTAAAACTCAAAGACTATGACGGTAAAACAGGCGGTGGGCATTGACGTGGCCAAAAAAGAACTGGTGGTGTCCATTGGGCGAATGAGCCATGACACGGGCGTAGATATATACGCCCACAAGACATTTTCCAATCACGCCAGGGGCTTCATGGATCTTGTGGCATGGGTGGATAGGATGACAATGAGGGGCGTTCAGACCAGGTATGTGATGGAGGCAACGGGCGTTTACCATGAATGTGTGGCGTATTATCTCTCAGGCCACGGGCATCAGCTGAGCATCGTGCTGCCAAACAAGATCAGTAATTATTTCAGGACACTGGACGTGAAGACGATTACCGACAAGACCGCCTCCCAGGCGATATGCCAGTTTGGGCTGGAACGGAAACTGGACGACTGGCAGAGACCAAAAAAGGTATTCAGGGAACTCAGGCAGCTTACCAGGGAAAGAGATCAGCTGATCACCGACAGGACGGTACTGAAGAACCAGCTGCATGCCGAGATGGCGGAGGCATTTCCAAACCAGGGCAGCATCAGAAGGGCGGCAGAACGAATCCAGTTGATCAACGGGCAGGAGTTGGAGATCAGGGCAGAACTGGCCGGAATAATAAAGAGGGATGCAGAGCTGGCCAGAAAGATAGGCCTGATCACCACGATCCCGGGGGTGGGCAGGCTGACTGCGGTGACAGTCCTGGCGGAGACCAACGGATTTGAACTCATAAGCAACAAAAAACAGCTTGTTGGCTATAGTGGGCTGGATGTAAGGCTCAAGGATTCCGGCACCTCCGTGAAGGGAAAGCCAAGGATATCCAAAAGAGGAAACAGGCACCTGAGAAAGGCGATGCACATGCCAGCCCTGGCGGCAATAAGACATAACAGGGAGCATAAGATGCTCTTTGTCCGCCTGGTATCGGGCCATGGCATAAAAATGAAGTCAGTGGTAGCGGTGCAGAGAAAAATACTTGAGCTAATCTACACCATCTTTAAGACAGACAAGCCCTTTGACAGGGATTATGTAAGAATAGAAGTGCCAGAAGCATTAAATGGTTAGAGCAGCCATTACATAAATGAACTGCTCTAATGAGGCTAGCTTAAAGCTGCCTTTGAAGAAATAAAATTA
>NZ_SJSK01000005.1 GCF_004331645.1 Pedobacter frigiditerrae | reverse complement strand
TATAGGCTTAAAAATAAGGTGAGGGACAGTTGGATCAATATTGTTAATCCTTTTAGGGGAATTTTAGTTGCTGGAACACCGGGCGCAGGAAAGACCTATTTTGTGATCAGGCATATCATCGACCAGCACATCAAAAAGGGTTTTTCAATGTTCATCTATGATTTTAAGTTTGACGATCTCTCTAAAATTGCCTACAATAAACTGCTGAAATACCATCAGAACTATAAGGTAAAGCCTAAATTTTATGCCATTGATCTAGAAAACCCCAAGCACAGATGTAATCCGCTATCGCCGGAAGGAATGGAAGATATTACCGATGCCGCTGAAGCTTCCAGAACAATTATGCTGGGGCTGAACAGGGACTGGATTAAAAAGCAGGGCGATTTTTTTGTGGAAAGTGCCGTGAACTTTGTAACTGCTGTGATCTGGTATTTGAGGAGATATCAGAATGGGAAATACTGTACCGTGCCACATCTGATTGAACTTATCCAATTTGATTATGACCCTTTGTTTGCAGTACTGAAAGAAGAGGAAGAAATTAGACCATTGATCAATCCATTCATTTCAGCCTTGCAGAGAAAAGCAATGCCGCAACTAGAAGGACAGATTGCATCTGCTAAGATTGGTCTGGCAAGGTTATCATCCCCTCAGCTTTATTATGTGCTCAGCGGAAATGATTTTACCCTTGATTTGAATAATCCAAAGGAGCCTAAGATTATCTGTGTAGGCAATAATCCGCAGAAACTGCAGGTTTATGGCGCTGTACTTTCCCTATATATTTCTAGGGTCATCAAACTGGTCAACCGAAAAGGGCAGTTAAAAAGCAGTCTGATCTTTGATGAATTTCCTACAATATTCTTTAACAACATGGATAGCCTTATCGCCACAGCAAGGAGCAACAAGGTTTCTACTACCATTGCAGTTCAATCAACTGAGCAATTAAAAAAGGATTATGGCGCAGAACAGGCGGACGTGATCACAGGAATAGTAGGTAATATCATCAGTGGCCAAGTGACTGGAGATACCGCTAAAAAACTAAGTGAGGGCTTTGGAAAGATCGTACAGGATAAAGAAAGCAAAAGCATCAGTAGTGCAGATGTTTCCATCTCAAGATCTACCCAAATGAGCGATGATGAAAGGCTACAGGCCATAGACCGAATTTTTGAAGATGTTCAGGATAAATTGGTATTTCTTCGGGATTTTAACAGCAAGGCGACTTCGCTTTCCCTCGCAAGGGCAAAACAAAAGTTCGATCTGAAACAGAGTTTAGAACTCTACCAATAAACCCGTCAATATGAAAATTAGTATAAAATTATTGGGAATAACTTCATTTATGATGCTGTTATTTCCGCTATGCTCACAGGCGCAGGGGCTAGCTGATAAGATTGGTGGACTTCACGCCGTGCTAGAGAAAGTGTATGATGATATGATACCGCTCTGCTCGGATATGATTGCCGTGGCAAGGGGCATAGCTGGATTTGGCGCACTCTGGTTTATTGCCAGCCGTGTATGGCGCCAGATTGCATCCGCCGAGCCCATAGATTTCTACCCATTATTGCGCCCCTTTGCACTTGGACTTGCCATCGTTCTTTTCCCAGCCCTGCTTGGCGTGATGAACGGGGTGCTTCAGCCCACCGTTTCGGCTACTGGTGCAATGGTCAAAAACAGCGATGCCACTATAAAGGCACTGTTAAAGCGCAAGGAAGCAGAACTGAAAAAATCCACCAAATGGAAATTATATGTCGGGGAGGATGGCACTGGAAATCGTGAGGAATGGTATAAGTACACCCATCCAAAAGATCCGAATGCAGATGACGAAAACTGGATGGAAGCCATCGGAAACGACATTATGTTCTGGGCAGACCGACAGGATTACAAGATCCGTCATAGCTTTAAGCAGTTCATGAGCGAACTCTTGGAATTGGTTTATCAGGCTGCCGCACTGTGTATCAATACGCTCCGAACCTTCTTTTTGATCGTGCTTGCCATTCTTGGACCACTGGTGCTTGGGTTTGCAGTCTTYGAYGGACTCCAGCATACACTTTCGGTCTGGGTGGCAAGGTACATCAACATCTTTTTATGGCTACCGATTGCCAACATCTTTGGGGCAATCCTTGGAAAGATACAGCAGAACATGATTAAGCTTGATATTGACGAGGTGGTGCAGAATGGAGATACCATGTTTTCCAGCACCGATACGGCTTACATGATCTTTTTAATTATTGGAATAGTGGGGTATTTCTGCGTGCCAACGGTTGCCAATTATGTGGTACATGCTGGTGGTGGAAATAGTATCCTAACCAAGATCAATTCTATGACTTCTGCCGGGGCAAGGGAAACCAGACAGGGAACCAATAACAGTATTGCCGGCTTGAAATATGGTGCAGGTATGATTTCAGATTCATTGGGAGATGGAAAACGGCAGATGTCKGGAATGGCCGAGGCATCGGGACAGGACTATTTCAAGGACAAACTCAGTGGTAAATCTTAAACAATCAATTATGTTCACACAATTTAAAAATATAGATACTGCTTTTAAGCACATCAAGCGTTTCAGTATCTTTCTGATATTGGCCTGTGTATTGCTGTCAGGATTCGCCATCTACAAAAGCTTCGATCTGGTCAAGACCATGCAGTCGAAGGTATATATCCTTGCCAATGGAAAGGCAATCGAAGCTTTTAGTACGACAAGAAAAGATAATCTTCCCGTGGAGCTAAGGGATCATATTAAAACCTTTCATCATTACTTCTTTACGCTAGACCCAGACGATAAGGTCATTCAGAACCATATAGCTTATGCACTCAACATGGCTGATGAAAGTGCAAAAAAGGCAAATGATAATCTGAAGGAACAGGGATATTACAACAATATCATATCCGCTAATATTTCTCAGGAAATCGAAGTGGACAGTGTTTCCCTAGACATCAACCAATATCCTTTTTATTTCAGATGCTATGCTACACAAAGACTGATCAGGTCGAGTTCTACGGCATTACGGAAACTGGTAACTCAGGGCTTTATCCGAAATGTTTCAAGGTCGGATAACAATCCCCACGGATTTTTGATACAGCGATGGGAAACACTGGAAAATTCGGACGAACCATTAAAACCKTAGCTATGGGATTATTMAAAAAAAGAAACCGYATTGYTCCAGATGGCTCMATTTCWAAACAGGTYAATGCATTTATCARTSTTCGGCAAAGAAGATTRGCCGATTACYTGAACCTAATACCTACTCTATCTGCTGACGAGCGCTTTTGGCGCGTTCAATTAACTCGATTTATTCAATTTAAAAATCATAAAATGAGAACAAAACTTAAAAAAGACAAACACAGGGTACTGCTTTTCATCCCTATCCTAATTGTGCCGTTTATGGCATTGGGCTTTTACGCAATGGGCGGCGGTAGAGGTAACGAAAAAGATCTAAAACCAGTGGCGGGTATCAATACCAACCTGCCCAATGCTTCTTTCTCAACGGATACACCAAAAACAAAAGCCGATTACTATCAGCAGGCAGACCGCAATTCTTCTAAAGGGGATGGAAACGAGATTGCTGGCATCGCAGGGCAGTTCGGTTTTTCTGATGTCAACGGAAAGGTCGGTTCTGAAGATGAGCAGACCAAGCAGATCAACCAGAAACTGGAAGCGCTCAATAGGGAAATCAGTAAACCCGAACCTGCCTATGGCCAACCAAAAACTGTAGCAAAGGCATCATCTTCAATCATCAAAAACGATGTAGATCGGCTAGAAGCCTTGATGAGAACGATGCAGGACAATAAATCTGAAGACCCTGAAATGGCTCAACTTAATACGATGATGCAGAACATTTTGGACATTCAACATCCCGAGCGCATCAATCAGCGGATGCAGTTTGCGCAGTCGCTCAGTCCAGACAGCCAGTTCAGGGCAACACCAGCCGTTATAGTGGACAATCAAAAAGCCGTACAGGGCGCAACCGTAAAAATCAGGTTGCAGGACACCCTTCGCATAAACGGGATACTTATTCCCAAAGGGCAGGAACTGTTCGGGGCTTGCAGGATTACCAACCAGCGCCTATTACTCGACATCAAAAATATCAGGCTCGGTACTTCCATCATACCAGTTGACCTTTCGGTCTATAGCCTTGATGGAATGATTGGCATTGATGCTCCCGAGGCATTGTTGACAGGCGCACTGAATAATGGAACCGATGATGCGGTGAGGAGTATTGGCTTTGGAGGTTTTGACCAGTCCGTTGCTACACAGGTTGCAGGTGCTGGAATAGATGCGGCAAGGCAACTTATCAGTAAAAAAGTGCAACGCATTAAGGTAAAGCTGAATGCGGGAAAAGCAATCCTGCTTCGCAACAACAAGCAGAAGACTCGACAATTCGGGAATTAATTAACAATAAGATTTTTAACAAAAGACATAAAGACATGAATTTAAACAATCTTGAAGATCTCAAAGATGAGATGAAGAAACTGGGCTTTAGCGATCCGCTGATTGCAAAAATGGAAGAGCACATGAAAAACGATGATCCAGCCTTTAAACTTTACGATGAAGTAAAGGCAAATAGAGGTCAGGTAGATATTACGCTGCATTTCAAGCAGTCTGGTCAGTCCGATTACTATTACCTTAACCGATTGGAGGCGGTACATAACCAGGGCAAGCCATTGGAGGAAGGTCAAAAGTTTATGGTGATCACCAAAACTGAGGAAGGAAAAAACATCGTTAAGAAACTGGAAAACGTAGCCGAAGCCATAGACTTCTTTAAACAGCAGAAAGGTAATAGTGAGCTTGCCGTAGGTAAAGATGCCGCAAACAAGGCGATGCTCGCCAATATGGAAGAGGGCAAGATCAATTATGTTTCAAGGGATTTCAAACGCGAATTTTATTCTCCACCATTGCCACAGACATTTTGGCTTGATCATGGAAAGGGATTCTCAAAAGAACAGGCAGCTAACTTGGTTCAGGGCAGGTCGGTTTATCGTGATGACTTATTGAGCAGGGAGGGAACACCATATAAGGCTTGGATGCAACTCGATACCGAAAAGGAAAGAGATCGCCAGAATAACCTCACTTTCCGCCAGTTTACCGATGCCTATGGTTATGATGTGAAAACCCTTTTGGATGAATATAAAATCAAGGAAATGGCTGATCCCAAAAAGGCGGAAGCATTGGAAACTTCACTGATCAATGGTAACCGTCCGCTAATCACCGTTGAAAAAGATGGGCAGGAAACCAAAATGTACCTGGAGACCGCTGTTCGATACGGTAAGCTGAATTTCTATGCGGAGAACGGAAAGCCTGAAAAAAGGGAACAATTTCAAAAGGAAACTGGACTAGAAATGAGCAATGTCTTTGCTAAGAAAATGGAACAGGGCAAAGACAAGGAAGTCGCTCACGGTCAGGGAATGGGAGTTTAACCTAAAATTATATATTCGTTTAAGCGGAACTAATTAATTAACAATCATAAAACATTACAATTATGGAAAAATTTCAAAAGGTAAAACAGTTAATCTCCGATCTTGAAACAGATTCTGGAAAATTCTATAACTCAAATAACAGTGCAGCAGGTACTAGAGTACGTAAAGCAATGCAGGATTTAAAGGTGCTGGCAACCGATATCAGAAAAGAGATTTCGGAAAAGAAAAATTCAAAGTAAAAATATTGTTTTTGTATACCTGACCATTTCCGGTCAGGTATACTTTTCTGTTATATTAATGTTCGGTATATTTATCTTTTGAAAGAACTAGGCAAATAATTGCTTTATGTGTTCTTCACCTATTGATATATCATCTATCATATCAATATTATAAACTCACTCAATTTTATTCTTTTCAAGGAGTAGTCTCATTAAATCTTCGGAACGCCAGTTTTCACCCATTTTTTCATTTAGGTAGTTCTTCATGTAATAATAAAATGGTGGCATCGCATTTTTATAGAGTGATTCAAGCTCGGCGTAATTTTTTGCTTTGCTTTTATCCACGACAAGGAAATTGTAATAATATTCGAACATGTCCTTAAATATTATTTTACCACTTTTTAAAAGCGGTGATACTTGTATCATCGCATCAATATTAACCAATGCAAGCGGCTTAACCCTATCTACATTTATACCTTCCTTTCTAAGTTTATCAAGTTCTTCCTGAAAAAAGGCATTCATAATGTAATTTAAACCGGGTGCGTCAAACATTGGGTCGTGCAAGGTTATAATGGGATAAATATTGGTTTGGCCACCAGCGAAGCCATCGTCAAATGTATTTTCTCCTGTTAACAATTTACGAATGTTGTTGATGATCTGTCCGATGCCGACACCTCGCGTTCCTTCTATAAGTAGTTTCTTCTTCAATTCGGCTATCAGAGCCTCGAAGTCGTAAGAACCTTTAATCGAGGCGCCGATGAGTATATCTTTATTCTCGAAGAGAAACACATCATCCCCCTGTCTTAGATAGCTATCTGGAGGGCCAACAATACCTGAAGCTTTTAATTCATCGTCAAAAAATAGTATATCAGGTTTGTGAAACGAATACTTTATCAATTCCACAAAACAATAACCTTCAGAGAAGTTTGTAGTATACCACGATCGAAAGTTGCCAATAAGCTTAGCTCCTTCCTCATTAAGCTGCTTTAATAAGAAAAACATCCCCTTATATATTTTATCGGAAACAAATAATGGATGGATTATCCTGAAAGTAACATCGTCCAATTCTATGAGAGGCTTTTCCCGGATTTTAATGTAGTCATGGTCTTCCATCTTGATATAATTACCAAGGGCAAGTTTTTTCAAGAACTGATAGCTGTCATTATAACCGTTATTTTTTTCCAATACCATATCAAGGGCACCCCCATGTTCCCTCTTTGTCCACGCTAGTATTAATGGAAACACAGCGCCTAGGTAATCCTGCCAGTTTTTAAGATTAAAGAAATCACAAAACCTTTTAATAAGCTCCTTACCTTCATTACTTTGCTCCAAAAAATTAAACAAAAAGAGGTATTTAATTACTTGACAGCCATTATAATCTTCGAAATGAAAATTCGTAATATCCTGATTTGGGAAAGAATAGTTCAACATAAGTGCCGCTGGGACGATGGATTCTGAAAATCCAGCTTTTATCTTCTCTATATCTTTTGTATGATGATAATCTTCATTCTGATTTAGCGCGAGCATAGCTAAAAAGAGATCAATCTCAGATTGTTCTTTTGACTTTTGGTCGAGTAATCCCTGCTCTTCCAGTTCAAGTCCATATTGTAATATTTTTAAACAAGAGATATTGTAAACAACAGTTAATTTGTGCCCAGATTGCTTCTCATAAGCTATTATCCTATTATACATATCATCTGCAAATACTTTATTGCCATCGCTAAACCAATTTTCTAAAGCAGGCAAATTATCTACTGCTTCATCTGAAAATAGATTTTTTCCTATTAAATAGGTAGCCACTTTTGTTAATGTGTCTTTTCGTATTCCCTTCAATAGGTCTTCATATTTAAGATTACCCCCTTCAGGAAACACAGTTTTTAATTCTGCTAACTGGCTCATTTTAAACATAGCTCATTGTCTTTTTATAAAGGTAGCTTATCATTTAACTTATACAATTATACCTCTGAAATTCGTAACACTACGAAATCAATAACTCCATTTTTGCCACTATATGCACAGCACTTATCAACTTTTAGTATGTGCATTCAAATTACCCCCAACCTTTTTGTGCCAAAATTTCTGAACAATCCATTAGCCTAGTCAAGACCAAGCCCCCAAGGGGGTTTGCTGAAAAAAAATCTCCACACCTCGCTGCGCTCGGGTAGTATTTTTTTTCGCAAAGTCTTGCCTGCCTACTGGATTGTGGTCAGGTGATGGCATTTAACAAAAAGGCAGGAGGCTCCTGCCGACTGAATTTTAAAAGGAGAAAACCCATGCGCACAACAAAAGGCAGAAGCCCACCCACCGACCCGAACAGCGAAAAGGCAATAGCATTTCGCACAGGCAGAACCGCCCTATTGGGGCAAATCATTCAAATAATCATCAGTAGAAATTTAAAAATCAGAAATCATGAAAACAACAGTAATCACAAGCGGAAAAGAGAACGGAGCAGTTAAAAATACATCAACCGATAAATCGGCAATCCGTCCGGCAGTGCCATTGAAAGAAAATGCTAATCAGGTTGATCCCGACAAAGAAAAACCAAAGGCAGAAGTAGAAACCGCCAAACCTGTAATAGCTAAGACTGAGGAACAGTCAAAGGAAACGACAAAAGCGCTAGTGGTAATTGCCGAAGCACCAAAGGCAGAGCCAACAAAAATGGAAATCAAGGAGCAGTTAAAGGAAGAAAAACCCGCAATGAACTTGGAAGCAACTATTAAACTCGCTTTGGACTTGAACCGCCGTATCAATCAAAGGGGTAAGCTTTTGGAAACAATCGGAACATTGGAAGCTTTCGAGGTAGCGCAAAAAGACGATGCGGAGGAAACCGAGAGCACACATTTTCAAGGTTGTGAATTGACTATTGAGGACGACAAAGGCAGAGAGTTTACCACCAAAAACCCTTTTATCATTAATGCAGTCGCAAAAATGGTCAACACGCTTTGCGTGGATAAATTGGCTGAAATCGAAGGTGAAATCTTTATTCCTCAAAAGTAATTGATCAAACGCCCTGCCTTTTGGGTGGGGCGTTTATCATTTTTCTACTAATCCACATATCATGTTCGAGGCATTTATAGAATTCTTAGACCAGTTATACTGGTCGGGCTATGGGTTGGAATTCGAGGAGGAAAACCCAAGGGCATTTTACAAGCAGTTAGATAAGTTCAAAAAATTACATACCCAAAAAAGATGAAATACGAAACCTTATTTATTATGGTTCGCGTGGCAGTCCATGCCGACCATACCCAATTATCAGAAATTGTAAATGAAATAGAAACACAGTCAAAATTAAGCCTTAGCGATACCGCTAACATCAATATTTTGGAAACTGAAATTCTATTATCAAGAGTTAGAAACCCTAAAAACATTTATCATGGCACACAACCTAAACTATAACAGCAAGACCGAAAACCATAGCTTTTTTTCTGTCAAGGAAAAAGCGTGGCACGGATTGGGTACAATCATAGAAAATTATCCGACAAGTGCAGAAGCAATAAAATACGCAGGTCTGGATTATATCGTTGAAAAACGTAACCTGTTTACCTATGGGGACGATACCACGCCCGAAACCGAGGACAACGATATTGTTATGGAATGGCGTGTAGATGTACCTAACCATTATGCAACGGTTAGAACTGATACCGATGAGGTTTTGGGCGTAGTTGGCAGGGATTACCACGTTGTACAGAATATAGATGCCTTTTCGTTTTTCGATAGCATTGTAGGCGGAAAAGATGGGATTAAATACGAAACAGCAGGGGCATTGGGAAAAGGGGAACGCATTTTTATAACAGCAAAACTGCCTGAATACATCAAAGTGGGAAAGAACGATTTAATCGAACAGTTTTTGTTTCTAACTACTTCGCACGATGGTTTTGGAAGCATTACCGCATCATTTACCCCAATTAGGATTTGTTGCCAAAATACATTGAATGCCGCTTTGAGAAATCAGAGCAATGCGGTTAAAATACGCCACACCGCAAGCGCACACGATAGGTTAAAAGAAGCGTGCAAATTGCTCGGCATTACCAATCTATTGGCAAAAGAAATGGAGGGGCTTTTTAACCAATGGTCTAAAGTGAAAATTACCGATAAGCAGGTTAAAAAACTGGTGCAAATGGCAATGGCTCCAAACAAGGAAATGTTACAAAATTTGCAAACAGGAAAGCAAGATGAATTTTCAAGTGTATTTACCAATATGGTCGATAAGGTTTTAGAGTATTCCGCCACAAGTCCGACCCAGCAGATTGAAACTACAAAAGGTAGCTTGTTTGGCGTTTATAATGCTGTAACGGGTTATTTTCAGAATGTGAAAAGCTATAAGGACACCGAAACAAAGTTTAAATCCATTATGACAGGCAATGCATTGGGCAGGGCGCAAGCCACATTTGATTTGTGCAATGAATTTGCAAAGGTGGGCGTGAATGCATTGAACTAAAGCAATCCCACATTGTGCAAGGGCAACCTGATATTCTCAAAAATATCGGGCGGCCCTTGCGGGCAATAACGTTTTGAAACTTACTTTAAATTCTGATTATGTTGTAATAGTTTGAATAAAATTCTAGGCATCCACTGATTTGTTTAATGTTGACCTTACGCTAAATAAATGCTTTATACTAGGGCTTTTGCCCTCATTTAATAGTTTTCCAATCTCATCATAAACGGAGTAAAACTTTGCACCTTTAGCCTTTACAATTTCTCTTTGACGCTGAAATGCTGATAGAATATTTTCAGACTGTTCCAAGCAGTTATTATAAATACTTGTAATAAGGTCAAAAGAAGCCTGCCAACTTTCATCCATAGAGATTTCAATCTTATCGAAAGTTTCAGGGTTAGTTGACCTAACTAAGTGTATTAGTTCGTTTTCAAAGCTTAAATACTCGTCTGTAATGTCATTCTTATTTACAATGCAGTTAATAATATGGTCGATTTTGTTACGTTGTGATTGGGAAATCTGACTTGAAATAATCAACCCCAGTTTTTTATAATAATCAGCAGTTCTGCTAAAGATTAATACATTGTGCTTAAGGCTAGCAAGGTCGGCAAATTTTTGCTTTGACTTTTTATTAAGCTTTGCTTTAAGTGCCTCTTTTGTTATGGTATATTTCTCTAGAATTTTTTGGGCATTTGAAGACTCCATATAATTAGATATCTCTGAGCTTTGCGAAATATTGTCCCAAAGTTCCTTACGTTTAGAATACTCTCCAAGATCATCACTCTGCGCATATTTTTTTATCAAATTATTCATTAGAAACATCATCTCGCTCATAAATGTTGAAAGATCATCCTCTAAAGTTCCCTTAAGCCATATCCTTGAAAGATCGAATACTATCCCATTTTTACTTCCATCCGTAAATTTGTAAAGTATTGAAATAGAATAGGGCACGACAGCAGAACGAATTTGACCAATTGCATTTTTACCTTGCCCATAAATGTCTTCCAATTTTTTAAAGATAATAACCTTGGAAATGAGCATTTCATAAAAATTCCTGTCGACATCCAATTTCCCTTTCCCATTTTCATCACCACTCAATGCATCAATAAAATACTTGAATACTTTATCCCCACCTTTCTTTACCACATAAGGTTGATCTCCCCATGCCGTAAAATATTTTCCTAGTTGCTCCTTGGAGAATCGTACATCTTTTGGATAGTCTTTTTCGGCCTTTCCACCCATTCGCAAGAGCGTACTAAATTCGCCTTTGGATTTTTCAAAAAACCATTTTTTGCCACTTGGCATCATTACGCTATCTGATAGTGCTTTGATTTTGGTTAATTGTGGGTTTCGAGAACCTAAGTCAACCGTTGACACCTTGGTTTGAGAGTTGGAATAGCGACTTATTTTAGAGATTAAATCATCAAGGCCTTCTTCGGTCACATTCTTTGCAACGTTGATTTTCGCCATTACTCTGACCTTTTCGATTGAAAACCCATCTTTTCTAGTAAAAAAAATACTAGCGGTAGTTTGCCCACCATTTACAATCTGAAAGTCGGTTAATGAACTGATATAGACTTTACCTTCTTTTTCTAATGTTGTCTTCCCAGTTGATGTAATTGTTATTCCATTATTAAATGCAATAAATTTCTCTGGAGTTAATCTAATGGTTTCTCTTATTCCAGCATTTGCTCCTTTGAATTGAAGAAAGGAACGAACATTCTTTTCTAACAACCTTGTGCTATATTTACGGTAAAGGTCAGCTAATATAGTTGCTGGTAATACGCAGAGATATGACTCAAAATGTTCTTCATCTGCAGCTTTTATTGCTTCTATTCTGTAATTGAAATCTTTTTCAAAATCTATTACTAGGGCTTCTCTTTGTCCACGAGAAATTTCCACATTATATAGAAAGTTCAAGTCAATCAATCTTTTAATGATCAAAACATTCTTGATTACCTTGGAACGATTTTTAGAAAAGCTGACTGAAAGTTCTTCGTCCTCAAAATCAAATTTTTTCGGCTGGGGCGTAGATCCTCTGGTTTCAATAGTTGCAGTTGCAGATATCAGGAATATCTCAACGACATCGAATTGCTCCGTACCCTCGGCTGATGCCATTTTTGCGACTAATGCTCTGACTGGACTGGAGAGCTGAAGCTCATCATTAAGATGCCCTTTTATTGCCTTATTAACAAAACGAGTTGCCCTTTTAAATTGACTTTCATAATAGGCTTTTGTAGATATACTTAGATTTTCAGCCTTTGCAGCTAGGTCGATCTTAGCTTCATCAACCAGAAATAATTGAAGTCTTTCCCCTGAATCGTTTACTGCATATCCATTTATCTTTAAGTTGTCCTCATTATACAAGTAGTAACTCTCATTGCATTCTTCGCTGTCTATTAGTTTGGCGTCATACATTAAAGGTAATGTTTGTGTCATAAACTGGTTTTGATTTACAAACCCTTCACTGTCACAGGCTTCTCTTAACAGGTTTTTGCGAAATTTTAAAAATTCTTCTACTTCCATTATAACTTGATTTGTGAAATTTTGAATTCCTCAAGCTGGCTAATCCTGAGATTATAAGATACCTCGAAAATACCCAAGGTAATATTTTGTGAAGTTATCTTGGGGAAGTTATCTGCTGAACAATCATAAAAAGACATTTCCAAAGGCTTGAATTTTAAATGGTCATAAAGGGGAAGTGAACCACCAAAAAGTCCTTTTTGTAAAAGTGCATTAATCAAAATGCCCATCTCGCCATTTCGCTCCGATATTAATTCTTTGACAGAATCTATCAGCTCCGAAATTGTTAAGCCCTCTTCATGATTTACACTCACTGAAACGATGCATAATGAAAGTGACTTATCAGGTGTTAAGGTGAGCTGAAATTCACTTGAAATTCTAACTTCGGTTTTTGTTTCCTCTTTAGTTTTAACCTCTGTACATTTTGTATCTGATTCAAAATCGTTCCTAGCATCAAAAGGCCCTTTCCAAGATTCTAATACTTCATCTATACTAAAGGAATCTGATTGTTTAACCAATTCCTTAAGTAAGGTTAGCTCTCCAAATAGTCCTTTGATAACATCATCAGTAAGACCATTTGTAGTGTAATCAGTAAAAAATCCACTCCATCTGTAAAATGCCTTTATGAGTTCATTTCCATAATCTTCTGCATTACTCATATAGCAAATTCTCTTATAAAGAGAAAGTATAAGGTCGTTGAATAGATCGCTATAAACTGAACTAACCAATTTGATAACAATATGATTGCTTTCTTCAAAAAAGTCGATAGATAAGTTTTGTTTAGCAACCCCTTTAAACCGAAAAGAATGTGGTTTTGGAATAGAGAGTATTAGATTTCTTAATCCATCTCTGTCAAATCCTATATATAAATCAGGAATGCTATCTGGGGAAATCCGAATTGAATGAAAACCACCTTGTATTTCCTTATTATCTATTCTTTTCCATTGTGTTTCAAGTTGTTCTAATCTCATATTCTTAAAATGAGTCTTGAGGAATGGAAAGTTCTGCGTCTTCAATGCTGTCAAGATCTTCATCAGTTTCCAGCTCATAGTCTCCATGGACGTATACGCCGCCTGGGTCCGGCTCTATCGGAGGAAAACCAATCGCAATACCTATAATAGGAACATTTAAATTAATATTCTGCTCCTTTACGAGTTCAGAAAATTCTTCATCTTCGCCACCACGCTCTTGCAAAAAAGTATAGTATGAATCAAACAGATAAATAATCATAAGCCCTTCTTGCGGTTTCATTTTTTCTCTAAAAACTCTTTCCGGAACAGTTAGTTTAGCTGCTGCTTCTTCTGCCTCTGCCAAATCCCAATCCTTATTTTTCTTAAGAAAATTATTGGTGCGTTCTACTCTAAACTCAGCAATTGCGGCTTGTATCTGTGGTTCATCTAAAAGGAGATTCAAGTCGCCTCCTGAAGAAATAATATTGGCTGACTTACCAGAAGCATCGAAAATCATTTTGTTTAAAAAATTTAGCCTATACCTTGTTGTATCACCATTCGTATTGAGTTTCGGACCTCTTCTAATACTAAGAGTTAGATCACTTGGAAGTCCTGATTCCGCTTTTGTCAGCTTACCTTTGCCTCTAGTAGAGTTTGCTTGCCCATTGCTCTTGATAGCTATCGTCCAATTGCCAAGAAATTTCTTCACTTGACAAAGTTCAATAAACTTAATCATGCTCGCTCGATCTTCTTCAGGGAAATTGTTTTCCCCTCGAATAATCTCAATTGCCCCATTTGCATCGGTATTGGCAGTCATAAAACCATCTTTCGTTTCTGAAAAATTATGCTTCTTTACGATATTATCTTTAAAACTTTGCCAGACAGCATTAATTTTTTTATTGTTAACATGAAATCTAGTAGTCTGTTCGAGCTGATCCTGATAAGACCAGTTAACCTCTTTTGTGCCTTTTAATATTGAAGGACGAGTGATTTTTAGCGTCCCAGGATGCTTTTTTACCCTTAAGATAAAATTTTCAGGCGTTTTGCCTTTGGATTCCATTTTTCTAAATTCAATCTCTAACTCTTCGATTGCCCGGGTAGTAGAATCAAATTTGTCTACAGAATCTTGGGTTATGAATAATTTACAGCAGTCTAGATAGCCAGGACGATAACCGAACCATCTTCCCATTTGAAGAAGGGTGTCAGAATAATTCGTTGAACGGATGAAATAATTAATAGTTAGACCTTCAAGGGTAAAGCCACGGGAAAGCCTGTTCCCACCAACTGCAATTACTTTTTTTGGTGAATTAGATGGATATTCAAGTTTATCTTTGGTAACGTTGTTAATGGCTTTGACCTCAATGTTCCTAATTGCATCAGGAATATACTTTTTCAAGGCCTCAAAACTAATTGGAGCCATAAACTTATCCTCATAATTAACCGGAAGATAGCTCTGAATTGACTCGATTATCCCTGCATAGTATGTGTACCAATATCTTTCAAAATCTGCGTAAATTGATTTAGGATCGTTTGGTAGATCTGTGCCAATACTTGATTCTAGATCGGATACGAATTGTTGCACGAGGTCTCTCGTTCTATTTTGCCATAAAGTAAACCTAGATATATGGATGAGCATTGTATTATGTGGGTTATACAATGCCGACTGTAGCATATTTTTCTTTCTGCTTTCCCTAATTGCAGTTGCGAGAATAAAACAAATAACGCTTTCTTTTAGAGACTCTGGTAATATTTCTGGGAATATGTCTCCCGATCTACCCGCTCTAGTACTTCTTTTATAATCGTTGTAATCAATAAAATCAAGATATCCTCCATCATCATCAAAGGCATCTTTATTCTCATAATGCTTAATACCAACAAGTACACCATCTTCATTTGTCCAAACTCTTGTCGGAAATGATGGGATATGGTCACTCACAACCTCTACTAAGGGTATTTTGTCATTCGGGTATTCTTCAATTGCGGTTTCAAAGATTTGTTTAGCACCAATATAATTCGACGGCGGATTCAAAAGAATGATAAAGTCGTCTGGGAATAGATAATCTTCCTGTTCAAGAAGTTTCCTCTTGAATGTTCCGTCAGCTTCCAAAAGTTTGGTATCAATCACCCATTTTGCCTCACTTGCGGGATTTCTATCTTGTAGTACATTTGCAAAGGGAGTTGCTGTATATCCTAAGTATGTCTTTTTGTTAAAAAGACTCAAAAGCGCCCTGATATGGCCATTAATCTTCGAAGCATATTCACGACCTTTTTTCCCTTCATTGTTAAGTGAAGCATTATCTGCCTCATCATCAATAATCAACATGGGAATATCGTGCCTAGTCTTATCCTCTCCAATATAATCATGAAGCCAAATGATCAAGTTTTTGAGCACTCCAACGTTTTTCTTGCACACTAAAATGTTTGTGTGATTGAGCGAAAAATCGGCATTAACCAAGTTGTTGTTAAAATCCGATTTTGAAGAGGTGATAGAAATCACCTGTTCAACTGCGGTGTCTCCCAGTTTTCCAAATCTCCTAATTTTGCCAACTCCTTTTGTCTGATTTTTTTGAGTTTCTAAATTTTGACCTTCACCAATTACATCACTTTCTATTCTGAGCTGGGTCTGGCTTCTGAGGTCTTCCATTATACCAGAAAGAATGATTATTAGTCCATAGCCCAAATCAATTGATCGATTGATAACAGCATTAAAATTTCCAGTTTTTCCAGATTGCACACTTCCTACTACTAGTCCACGGGTGTAGAAAGATTCATTAGATTTAGGATTCCCCATTTTTTCAACAATTGAAAGACTAGATAATTCTATTTCGGATACAACCTTCTCACTACGACCAGTTTTTGCAAGTTGGGTAAGGTAGCGATCTGTATAATTCCACTTGAAGTCAACTCCAAGGTACTCTTTGGTAAGCCAAGTCTTAAATCCTTCCTTTGTAAGGGCGTGACTAGGTTCTATAATTATCGGATTTATGGAAAGGTATTCCTTAAGAGCAATCTGATAATATTGCATTAAGGTTGTATCATCTATTACAGGAAAACTATAAAGATTAAATATCGTAAATACAGGTTGTTTAATCTGTTCTAGAAGATTTTCAAAAAAAAGATGGTCTAGCTTATTACTGACTGAATATTCTTTAGCTTTGTTCGAGATGAGGTTTTTTATAACCTCAATGTAGTTGCTATAATTCATGGTCTATTTAAGAGGTTAATGATGGCTTCTGGCAATGAAGATAGGTTAAAACCAAGTCCTGGTAATATATCTTCACGTATACTTTCAACTGAAAGTCCATTTTTCTTTAGTTCAATAATACATTTTTCTAAATCCATGGGTTCAATCTCATCTTTTTCTGAAACACCAGAATAAGCCGTATCCTGATGAGCTTGACGAATCTCATTAATCTGGGTATTTACCATTTTTGATATTAACCTGAAAAGAGTAGCCTGTTCATCATTAAGTGTTGCCTTGAATGACTTGGTTAAGGCAAATTCCGCATTAAGCTTTAGCAATATGCCTTTATTGGAAGCAACTCTTTCGAAGAGTTGAGCGACGTTTCCTTTTTTATTACCTGCAAATTTTCTAATTCCTCTATTGAAGTATTCACGCTCAGCTTCAATTTTAAGTTCTTCTATATAATTTTCAAACGCATTCTTAAGGTCGTGAGGAATGACAATTTGTGACTTTGCAACATTCAAATGCAAAAGGTGATCTACACTATTTCCTACATCTACTCTAAGCCTTGCCAACTGAAGACGAGGCCCTTTTTTAATCAATCCATTCCAACCCCCAAAGAGAATAATCCTATCAGCACGATAAATATAAATCCCTTCCATATCCATCAGCCCACGGTTTTTTGTAGTCCAGATTGAATGTCGTTGCTTGCTTTCCTCTACACTTCTTGATGGCAGGATAAATCCTTCCATTTTTATCGTATCGGTGCTGAAGTGCCTTTGTTTATATTCCATAGGCCTAAAATCCTTTTGTTCAGTGGGGAAAGGGTTAAAAGGAATAATGAGGTTGTTGTTTATGCGTATTTCTAGCGGATATTCTTTACGCTCCATAAATCGATGAAATACAAGAGAAAGATAATCAGATGTCACTTCGGTGATTTCTTTTTTGAGGGCTTTCTGGCGGTTATCATCTTCAAGATAGTTCTCGAATTTATATAGACCTTGCCAAATTACTATTGTATTTGCTTCAAAATTTTCAAAGCGGTTGAGATGTCCATCACTCAATTCAGAATAATCCTTCAATAAAATGCCAATCTCAGCTTGACTGTTTATCTTTAGTTCCCAACGTTTCTCTTTTTTTAGGTGTGCAACATCCCAAGTCCTCCCAGAATATTCTAAAGTACCTTTCTGTTTTGATATAACAGTAAAACATCTGGTCTGGGAAAACGAGGCGGTTTTCATTCCAAGACCGAAACGGCCTAGGTCAATAATACCTCTCTCACTTTCTGGGGAATTGCTAGGAAATCGCATACTCGATTTTAATACTTCCTCATTCATTCCATTACCATTGTCCGTAAGATATAGTGTAAAGGGCTCTTTATCCATTTTTATCAGAGCCTCAATCTTTGTTGCATTGGCCGAGATTGAGTTATCCATTAGATCAGCTAATGCAGTTTCCAAGCTATATCCTTGTTCTGCAATCGACTTAATAAGGTATTCGGGATTGGGACTTACATCTTCGTAATTTTCATCGATCTTGTTTTGCATTATTGAGAGTGTTAAATCTTTTGTGCTAATTGTTATGAACAGCTAGTATTTCCATCTCTTCAAAGACATGGTTGACCACTTCGGCAATCTGAAAAGCTAAATAAGGTGGTACTGCATTTCCAACTTGGTGGAACTGTGATGTTCTTGGCCCACAGAAAAAATAATTGTCTGGGAAAGTCTGTATTCTAGCCGCCTCTCTAACAGTCAAGCTTCTGCATTGGGTAGGGTCAGGATGTATATAATAATGTCCGTCCTTTGAAATATGACTGGTTACTGTTTTCGATGCCCGGTTAGCTATCTGTACCCTAAAGCGATCTGCAAATTTTTTATCATCTATCCCTTGTCTTACATTTAAATGTGCGGGGAGAAGGCCCTCTGGAAAATCACTCAGCTTCGGTGATTGTTGTTTGATGTTTCCGAAGCAGGATACAAATAGATACCTATGAATATCGCTATTCATATGGGATCTTGAAGCATGGTTTAAAACACCATTAAGTCGATTGTCAAGATACCATTCAGGTAAATAGCCAATTTGTAGGTTTTCTATTTCTATGTAATCAGCTCCTTTTCCAAAATGAGGATCCTCTATTTGTAAGATCTTTTCTCGAATGTCTGTAATAATTTCTGCATCCACATCATTTAGTGTATCTCCTTCCAAAATTCCCTCAATTAAAGAGAACCAGGCATTAAAGCTATCTACACCTTTGGAAAGGCCACTCCTTAATTTTGGTAATGAGTTAATTACCGAACCTATGGAAACTTCATCTCTACCGTAAATTATTTGAGGATTGATCTCAATATCGCGTCTTATCCCTAATAATATAACTCGATGACGTGTTTGCGGAACACCGTATTTCTCAGCTTGGATCACAAAGTTTTTCGGTCTATATGTCGGATTGCCATTTTCATCGAAGTTCTCGGGCTCAGTGACTAAAGAGTATATCCTATATCCTGGACAATTGAATTCATTTTCACCATTTTGGGGATAACAAGCCGATGGGTCAGATAGGTCTTCTAGTATTTTCGAGAATACTTGATTTTCTGACGTTTCAGCAGAAAGAATACCCTTCACATTTTCCATAACAAAAACTGAAGGACTGTGTTTGGCCAAAATTCTTAAATATTGTTTGTACAATCCAACACGCTTGTCAGTTTCTTCGTTTAATATTCTTTCTTGTCTTCTCGATCTACCAACTAGCGAATATGCCTGACATGGCGGCCCACCAATAAGTAACCAATCCTGTTCTCCATTTAGTACGGTACGGATTTTGTCATCAACTTCATCATCTGAAACAGCATTCTGGTCATGTTCGTCAGGGTCTCCTAATGTTCCGCACCAAGCTTCTCTTTGGGCATGTTCAGCCTCAATTGGCCAAGCACGGTAAAGGTCTTCGATACTAATCTTACCTCGTACAAATTCATAATATTCTTCAGGAACATCCCCAACTTCAAATTGTCTGAAAAAACTTCTCAGCGTTAAGGTTTGATGAGCAAGAGGGTCTTTTTCAATGGAAAGCGCAATTTTGAAAGCTCGTTGGTTTTCGTCATTAATTAATGCTGAAAAGCCTTCTCCCAATCCTCCAGGGCCAGCAAAAATATCTATGATCGGAATAGCCATAAAGCAACAAAAAATATTATTTAAAAATCGGTTATAAGCTTTTAAAGTTACCAATAAAAAAGTAATAAGATACATTTTGTGGGTAAAGCATAAAACAGTTTATAAACGTTACGAAAAACATCTAATGTCTTAATTGTACAATATCACTTTTTTTATTAAATTTAGAAGGATGTGATTATTCACATGCTAAATGTTAGCAAGAAGTCTCACTAAAAAGAAAAAAGGGTAAAGCAAAGGCTTTTAAATAATGTAGAGACTTCCTTAAAATTATTTCATATCATAACTCAAATACATCGAATTAATATGTTTAAATATTTTTCATTCACTGATTATTCATTAATGAATTTATTAAATAATCAATTTTACATGAATCATTACGAAAGTTTTAATGATCCTTTTGAATGTAGAAGTGAAATTTATACAGGTTTTCCCGACAAAGCATCAAACTCACCTAGAGTTAATGAAATTATAAAAGCTTGGGGTTTTGATGATGCCCTAGATTCAAATGCTTTGGAATATTATGAAGATTTAGTTTTGTCTTTGGAAGATACCGAACCAAGTGTTCCTCTTACTATTGATGGAGCTAGGATAAGCTGCTTTAGTAAAAGCCCTAACAATTTATTAATGTGGGCTCACTACGCTAATGGTTTACGGGGTTTTTGTATAGAATATGATAGAGATAAACTTTTGACAAATGAAGTTAATGCTGAAATATTTGACGTTTTATACGCAAATAAGCCACCGATAATTGATACAGCTGTGGTGGCAGTTTTGAATGATCAAGTAAATTATCACGAAGATACTATATATGAAATAGAAGGTAGACTTAAATTCACAACTTTAAATCGAAATCAAAAACACAATGCACATTCTGAAATTCGAATGTATAAAGAATATCTTGATACTGTATATTTAAAAAATCGAGAAATCTACCAGAAAATGCTAGCTACTAAATCAATTGAATGGCAATATGAAGAAGAACTTCGTTTAATTATGCAAACTAGTTGCATTGATAAAAGCGGGGTAAATTTAAAATATCCTATCCAATCTCTTAAATGTATTATTATTGGAGAAAAAATGCCTAATTCACAAAGAGAAGCTCTTATGAATATAGTTCATTTGAAATCAAAAACTATTAAGTTTAAAATAGCGAGAAGGATACTTGGACAGTTCGAAGTAATTATTGACGATTTGATTGAATAATTGTTAAATTATTAGGAGTTGAGATTAGTTAAATAATTCTCTTTCGCGTGCAAAATCGTTTTCAATTTAATATAAATGATTAATGTGGTAATTGAGTTAAATTTAAACATAAAACTGGTTCCACTTCAGTACTTCTTGGGTGTAGATAACTAGCCACAAATCAAAAGGTCGACATATACATCATAATCCCGTACAGTGTAGAAGTTTTGCGGTAGGGGAAGCTGCAAGAGTTCAGACATTCCCAACCAATATTATATCTGTGGTAGTAGAACCCACAGCTCGATCAAGTACGCCAACCAGTAACTACTTATGTAGCATATCAAATTCTGGTATTGTAAACGATGTATTGAAATCAATTATGTAAGCTTTCAGATTAAGATGATAAAAACCTTGCTTCATTATTAAAAAATTGAATACATTTATAAAACACTAAATCCCTGTAAACAAAAATAATGAGTGACGAATTAGGATTCAAACCAAAAGCAAGATTGATTTTACAGCTGGGAGACCAGTTGATAAGAAGCGAAAGCATTGCTTTACTTGAATTAATAAAAAATTCTTATGACGCTTGTGCAAATAGGGTAACGATAACCCTATCTAACTTGCACAGTAAGGAATTTGGCCAAATTATAATTGAAGACGATGGTTTTGGAATGGACTATGATTTAATCAAAAATGTATGGCTACAACCCGGAACTACCTTCAAGAAAAAGCAAGTTGATGATGAAAATTTTGTAAGTGCTTGTAATAGAATACCGCTAGGAGAAAAAGGAATTGGAAGGTTCGGAGTACACAAACTTGGTGAAGAAATTGAACTTATAAGTAAAACGCAAGCGAGTGATGAAGCAGTTTTGAAAATAAACTGGAAAGACTTTGATAATGATGAATCGTTAGATAAAATCCCAATCAACTTGGTAGCAAGGACTCCACAGACATTTTCTAATAATGGACATGGGACCAAAATTATAATCAGATCGTTAAGAACTACTTGGACTAGAGGGTCTGTAAGAGAAATTTATAGAGCCGTAAATTCTCTAAACTCTCCTTTTGAATCTATAAACTCCTTCAAGGTATTATTTAAAATCGACCGCCAAGAATGGCTATCTGGGTTACTTAAATTCAAGGAGATTGAAGACAGTGCACTGTTTTCAGCTGAAATGGATATTGAGGATAATCAGATTAAAAGACTTGACTATAAATTCAGTCCCTATGCGACAATGACCCATCTTAGGGAACGGACTCATTCAGAGGTGAACATAGATATGGTTCAAAGAGTATATGATGAGACCTTAAAGAAGAAAGTCATCAAAGATATCGACCTCTCACATTTTAGAGTTGGAGAAGTAAAGATTAAAATGTTGATTTTTGATTTTGACAGTAATATTCTGTCGCTCGGAGTAGCTGACAGAAAAGGATTGAAGGATTATCTGAAACTAAACGGAGGGATGCGCATTTATAGGGATGGAATCCGTGTTTATGACTATGGGGAACCTGGAAATGATTGGTTAAGTCTAGATATTGACCGGGTTAATCTTCCAACTGCGAGAATAAGCAATAACATTGTTATTGGTGCAGTACAACTAAGCCGAATACAAAGTAAAGACTTAATAGAAAAAACCAATCGTGAAGGTTTCTTAGAAAATGATGCATATGCTGAATTTTTTAAAGCTATACACTTTGCAATAAACCGAATTATAACACAAAGGAATATTGATAAGGATAAATTAAGAAGCCATTATTCAAGTAAGTCAAAAAAAGTTCCAGTAGTAGATAATCTTGATGTTTTACGCGAAAAGGTTAATGGTGTATTACCAGATAACAAAAGCAGATCTGAAATCCTTGGTATAATAGATGAAATTGCTGCTGATTATAAAACTATAAGTGACATTTATATTCGGAGTGCTAGTGCTGGACTAAGCTTGAGCATTGTAATTCATGAGATAGAAAAAATCATTCAAGAATTACTTTATGTTGTAGATGATGTAGGCAAACCAAACAGCGAAGAGAGGGTTAAAGCCCTTACATGGCATTTAGGTAAACTTGTTGATGGCTACAGCGGACTAATCCGGAGAAAATCTAGGAAAGAATCCGATCTAACTAAAATAATAAGTAATGCTCTGTGGAACGTCGAATATCGATTAAAGGCTCACGGTGTGAAAATTATTCGCGCATTTGAAGATGAAAAGGGGTTTGCAACAAAGGCAAAATGTTCTGATAGTTTAATAACAGGAACAATAATTAATATTATTGACAATTCAATTTATTGGATGAGCTTCGGTAAAGTCCAAAATAAAGAAATTTTTATTGATATTGTTGAAGAAATAGATGGCTTTATTACAATAATAATAGCTGATAATGGTCCAGGATTTACAATCCCTTATGAGGACGCAATCCGTCCATTCATCTCTAATAAAGAAGATGGTATTGGGATTGGTTTACATATTGCAGATGAAATAATGAAAAGCAATGGCGGAGAATTACTCTTTCCTTCAGCTGATAATGTCAATATTCCAAAAGACTTTAATGCAGGTGCAATCTTGGGTCTCGGTTTTTACATTTCAAAGCAATAGGAATAAAATGGCACCAAAAACAGATACGCAAACAGAAGCCCAGTTAATACCTGAAAATGGGTCTGTTGTAGTAATTGACGACCAGCCTACAGAAGCATTGCCAATAGTTAAAGCTTTATCTAAAAAGGGTATAGCTACAACATATTACCAAGGTAATGTAAAGGAAGATTTACCTGAAACCCCTGTTCAAAATGTTAGATTATTATTTCTTGATCTTCAGATAATTGAAACTAACGATGAGCATCAAATTGCAAAATCAATAATAAATGTCTTACTAAAAGTAATCTCTGAAAAAAATGGCCCATATCTATTGGTTATATGGAGCAAAAAATTTAATACCTACTCGGAAGCCGTAAAAAATGAGATATATAAACACGACCATCTTATTCCCGCTTGTATAGTTAACTTCGACAAAGCTTCTTGCTTAGAAAGCAAACAAATCCCTTCAATAGAGAATGATGCATTTATTGATAAGTTAAATGATTTATTGGAAGGACAAATTCATGATGAAGATATTGAAACGGTTATCTCAGCAGTAACAGGTGCATTAAAAGAAGAATATACAACAGAGTATGAAGCAAAACCAGATGCGATTGAAATTATAGAAAAGCAACTTAAAACAGAACTTGAAAAGGCTGGAGCCTTCCATTTATTTGTCATTTGGGAAAATCTAGTAAAGAAAGCAGCGGCACGAATGGTTTACGAAGTATCAACTTTAATAGATAACAATGAGCATTGGGAAATTAATGCAAGAAACGTGTTAAAGAGAATGGGTATTGCAAGGGTCGGGCAAAATCAGGTTTCTGAAGATGTATTAATTCAAGAAGCAATAAATACATTAAATATCTCACTGGTCGATAATGTTGAACATGAAATGAAAGGTATTAAAATACCAAATCATATTTCACTTCAAAATGATATTGTTTACATTGATATGGTTGGGACTGACAACTTCTCTCTAAAATTATCAAGCACTGAATCAGAAATTCTTAAAAACAATATATCAGTTAAAAAAGCTGTTAACCAAGTAAAATTAAGGAACGGTTTTAACGCAGATACAAAAATGAACGCAGATGATAAAAAATCTTCATTACAAGTTCTAGAAAAATATCACTTATTACCACCTTCACTAAATACAAAATTACACATTGAGCTCTCTCCTAGCCAAGAATTAATACCTGGCAATATTTATCTAAATCCAGAAGAGAAGAAAAAAGAGCAGTATATTGGTAGTTTTCTTAAAAAAATGAGCGGGAAGGTTGAAGAATATTTTCTGATTGATCTTGAAGTATCTCCAATATGTGACTATGCACAGCAAAAGTGGAAAAGATCAAGAACATTACCTGGCTTAATGTATCCAAAAAAATATGAGGATGATGCTAGAGGTGGTGCTCATATATATCCAGTAGCTCCCAGCTTTAATATTGATGAATTGGAATATAAATTGATATTTGATTATCATTTGTTCAATGCATTGGATAAAGCTAATGCAAAGAAAAGAGAGGTAAAATACAGATTAAAGAGAGAACTGCTTTTGGATATTATAGCTCAATTATCTTCACATGTTAATCGCCCTGGCATTTCGTTTATCGAATAAAGCAATTGCCGCTATTAAATAAGGCAATTCCAGATGTTAGTTTCTTGATAACAAAACCTCTCATTATATTTAGATCTGATAAATTACTTAAAATTGACTGCTTCTAAAAATGATGCTATAAATATTAGAGAAATAATTTCTGCAATAATTGAGAAATTAAATCTTGGGAACACGGCGATTTTCTGTGGTGCAGGAATTTCATTCAATTCTGGACTTCCATTAGCCAATGACTTAATTAAATATATTTTAACATTACTCCAAGTAAATATTAATGATGCAGAAAAGATTTTACAATCGAATTTGCCCTTCGAATCATTTATTCAGACTTTAACCGAAGAACAAGATATAGAGGATATTTTAGATATTTTTTCAAAAGGAATACCGAACACAAATCACGACCTTATTGCGCAGCTATTAAAATTAGGACATGTTAAAACTGTTTTAACAACAAATTTCGATATGTTAATTGAAAATGCTTTAAATGAAATTGGGTTAGTAGAAGGGAACGACTATCAAGTATTTTCGAATGATGTGGAATTTGGAAATATTAATTGGAAGACTGACACCATTCGGCTTATAAAGATACATGGCTCTATTGCAAATCAAAAAGAAATGGCGATTACTTTAGAGTTAGTCGCTAGAAAAACGGTCAGCCAACACAAAAATAATGTAATTACTTCTTTTTTTTCGGGATTGATTAATCCTAATATACTTGTTCTCGGTTACAGCTGTTCTGATGTGTTCGATATTTCACCGTTAGTGGAATCTATCGAAGAGAATAGAAGTCAAATATTATTTTTAGAACATTTTATTGAAGAAGTAAAAAGCGAAGATATTTCAGCCAAGGAATTTAAAAACCCGTTCAAAAGTTACACAGGGCAAAGATTTTTTTTAAATATCAATTTATTCACTGAATTACTGTGGAAAAGTATCATACCACAAGATTATGAATTTAGAAAATCAGAATATTTTTGGAAAGAGAACGTCAACAAATGGTTCCACGAAGCATCTTCATATTCGTTAGGTATGAAAAATCAAATTGCGGCAAGGTTATTTTTCGATATTGGTGAATATGATCTTACTATTAAACTATGGGAAATGGGTCTGCAAATTGCTCAACAAGAAAATAATCAAATATTTTTTTATGCACAACTTGGCAGTATTGGAATGACCTTAAACGCCATCGGTAAATATAAAGAGGCAAAATCATGTTTAGAAGAATCAGTTAAGGCATGCCGTGAAATTGGTAATACCCAAGCTGAGATATCGCAATTGCAAGCACTCGGAAACGTTTATAGAAATTTAAGAGAATTTGATGAAGCAATTACCGCCTTTAATAAAGCACTGGGATTAGCTTCACTACATGAGCCTGAAAGTTTATGCTCATGTATAGGAAATCTTGTAAACGTTTATAATCAAATTGGAGATTATGACAATGTAATTAAAATACTTGAACGTGGATTGCCTATAGCTCTTTCTAGAGGAAATAAACAAACAGAAGGGAGTATGTTGTGCAGTTTAGGGGTGGCTCTTTTTCTAAAAGGTGATATTGATAAAGCATTTGAGTCGGTATTGCACAGCTTAAAATTAACACAGCAGATTAGTGACAGGCAAGGGGAATGTATAGCGTTGCAAAACCTAACAAATTTTTTTCTCCAACTAGAGGATTATGATAATTGCTTAAAATATTCGAGTTTGGGACTGCAAATTGCAAGAGAAATTGGGATAAGGCAAAGCGAGGCAGCAGCCCTTTACAATTTGGGAACAACATACTTTTTTAAAGGCGACCAAAATTCTGCAATTTTTCACCTTAAGAAAGCGATTGAAATTTATACAGAAATATTTGGTAATAATCACTCTCATACCATTTCTGCAATAAATGCTTTAGTCAGGGCAGAAAAATATCCTGATTCTAATAAGAAAACAAAGATGAGAATGAAATAAATTAAGCCCATTAATTTTTCTGTAGATTCCTTTATACATTATTAAAAACACAATGACATGTTGAGATAAGTTCGCCAGAATTATTCTTTCAAAATTTTCGAAAACCCGCCTATTTCGATCAATTCGTCCACAAAATGGTTCGAATTACGCACCGTTGCCGACCCGTGAGCCCTTTAAGTTATCTTAAAGGGCTTTTTTGTTTTTAAGCGATATTCAAATCGTCGAATAGAGCCAATAAAGAATGTTTTTTGGTTCGAGCCCTATATGGGTACCCTGACGGTGTAAAGAAAAATAAAATCTGAAAAATTATACTCAATTTGCTATTATTGACAATTTTATAGTCTTATTTCTGGTTCGAGCTTTATCAATCGCAGACCACAACAGCAAAATTTAATTCAATTATGAATGGTAACGCATTAAACAGAGCTCAAGCGATATTAGATTTGTGCATTGATTTTGCAAAAGTGGGCGTGAATGCGTTGAATTAGGAGTGTTATATAGCAAATTTAGGCACTAGGGAAAGATTGTTCTTAGTGCTTTGCTATGCCCAAATTTCGGGCGGCCCTTGCGGGCAATAAGGTTAAAAATGATCATTAAAGTGCTAAATGGATGCGTCATTTATAAAAATCCATTCCTTTAATTGCTCCATATAATTCTCTCCTGTATATTGTGAGGGTTCTTTCTCTTGGATTTGGTAATGGAATTCTGAAATAAGAACAAAAGCATTGCAAAGTTTATCAATATTTTGTTTGATTAGCAGAAAATCTTCAACAGGCCTATAGTTTTCTATGAGATCAAATCCAAATGAGAAGCCCAATGTGCTTTCGTGACAGAGATAATTTCTTGCTTCCTTACCCTCAGTCAGAATTTTTAAGTTTTCGTCGTTAAAATAGACTGTCTCAATCAACCATGGGTGCTTCAGTCGGTTTCCAAGCGTCAAATTAAATATTTTCTTATGGTCGCGGCTGTTAACGTCGAATATGGCATCCAGGTTTATTTTGTTCATATTGTACCCGTGAGAAGATAGGACAACATTCATTACAAACTTAACGGATTCTTCGAACCTTTGACAAATCGTAAGGGCTTTGCCCATAACAGTATATAAATACTCAGCTTGTTTGTGCCTCTTGAAAAGGATATACATAATTACATGTTTTTTATTCGACAAATCTAAATTTATACCTAGAGCTTAGCAATTTACCTTGCTATAACCTGTAGTATAAACGTATCCTAATTTATTGAGATTAGTTTAGTAATTTAACAGACTTAAAGAAACTGAACCAAATAAAATAACAATAATGCTCCAAGATACTACACCAGATGCTGCCGAATCCAGTGCGGGTGATGATTTTCATATTTTATGGGCTATCCAGAAAAGTCTAAAGCTCATCAACTTTCATAAGGATGGTCTAAAGGCGATTGCTGTGGAAAATCTTTCAAATCAGGATCTTTCCTTTTTCGATACATCAGGTGGTATGAATTTAGGCGTAGACTTAACGGAATATTACGGTGGCCTAAATTTCAGTGAAGCTGAAAGAATCGTAGTTTCACAACTCAAATATAGTACGCGTACACCTGATAAGGACTGGACGCCCGCGAGACTCTGCATCAGTAGAAAAGGCGGGATAGATGGTTCAATCATAGATCGTTTAGCAGTATTTTATACTAAACTATCCGCTCAGGTAGATAGGCAAACAGTTCTGTCCAAATTATCTATTAAATTGGTGAGCAATAGACCTGCGGCTGAAAAACTTATTGCTGTAGTTAATGCAGTAAAACAATTCTCAAAACTTCAGGCCCCTAATGCCATTGATCTCAATGCTGTGAATAAAGTTCTTAGTGTAGCACAGCAGAAGGAATTGGCCAGATTGTACAAGGCATCGAAGCTATCGGAGTCAGATTTTGTTGATTTTATCAATGTACTTGATTTTTCTGATTGCGATGAAGGCTCACGGTTTCAGATTGAGCAGAAAATTATTTCGGCAATTTCCTCTCTAACATCATTTAGAAGTTCTGTTGAGCATACATACCTGCATAAGCTTATCTGGGGCAAAATGATGCCAGAACAGAAGGCAATAAATACCATAAGTCTGCCTGATGTATTATATGCATTTGGTTTTCACGATATTTCTACCATTTTTCCGGTAAAAAATGAGATAATTAAGCCTGAAATCCTGATTGCCAGAGAACAGCTTTTAGCCATTGGAGATGAAATTGTATGCAAAGAAAATTCGATAATTTGCATGCATGGGGGTGCTGGAATCGGAAAGTCGACCATCGTGAATATGATTCCCGATGTGCTACCGGAAAATTCCGTTACGATCATTTTTGATTGTTACGGGGGAGGAAGTTATCTTGATCCAGAGGACAGGAGACATAAGCATGGTGCGGGAATTATCCAACTTTGTAATGAACTATCCGTAAAAACAGGTTCAAATTTACTCCTAAACTTAGCTGGGACTGATGAGTTTTATTTAAAGCAATTCAAGGAGCGTGTCATTGCGGCACTAGCAATTATCCGAACATTAAATCCAGAGGCAATTCTTGCAATAATATTTGACGCGGCGGATAATAGTGTTACTGCTGCTGAAGTCTTCGATGGTAGGCCATTTGTCAAGGATGTAATACAGATGGAATTTCCAGAAGGCTGCAAAATTATTTTATCTGCACGCACTGAACGCCTGGCCACACTGGATCTTCCCCTTGAGACAAAAGAAATTCAGTTATTGCCATTCTCGTATTCAGAGACGTTGGTGTTTTTGGAAAGACAGTTCACGGATATCACTGAAGAGGTTGTTAATGAGTTTAGAAAGCTCACGAATTCTGTTCCAAGGGTTATGGCCTATGCACTGGAGCTTCCTGGGAAAAGCCTTGCCGAAAAAATGATGCCATTGAAACCAAATGGTAAAACACTTGAACAGATTTTTCGATTAAGGGTCAAAGAAGCCGAAAGAAAAGCATCTAAGAAGGAAGTTACGGTCTTTTTGAAAAGTTTAATCGCACTGCCGCGACCCATTCCTTTTGCTTTTGTAAAACACACAACTGCACTCACAGAAGGGAATCTGAATGATATAAGAGTAGATCTCTGGAGGGAAGTGTTGGAACATCAGCAAGAATTCACTTTCCGGGATGAAGATTTTGAGACATACCTTAGAAAAACCTATAAGTTGGCTAAAGAAGACTATGCCAAGATTGCAGTTGCACTATTGGAGCGGGCAGGTGAGGATGAATATGCCAGTACCCATCTTGCTAATTTTTTAAATAAAGCCGAGAAATTTAGCGAACTCAGGGAATTAGTGATTGATAGAAATTACCTGGACTATCCGTTGGACCCGGTAAAAAACAAGGAGGTGTTCATCGACCGTGCAAAAACGGCGATGCGGAATGCCTCAGTGGATTTTAACCCACAGGATTTTATTAAACTACAGGTTGTGGCTGCCGAAGCGGCGAAAACCAATAAAGTTTTAGAGAACATACTATTTGAAAGACCTGACCTTGCAGCTAAATATGGCAATCTTCAGACTAATCAGAAAATCTACTTCCAGTCGGGAAATCCAGGCTGGTTCGGTCCCGTACACTATAGGAATGCAGCTATATATGCCCGCCAACCTGAAACGATAGAACTAGCCAAGCAACACCTGAAAAAGGCAAAGGAATGGGTGGATTACCGTCGAAATCTTGAAGAAGATGAATTGGAGAAATATAAGCTGAAAGCATCAGATTTGGCTTACGGTGCCGAGGCGATCCTGCATATTTCCGGAGCTGACAAAGCGGTCGATTGGATACAAGGCTGGAAACCTAAACAGACTCTATTCGAAGTTGCAGAAACCCTGCTAAGAAACCTTATTGCAAACGGAAGTACCCACCTTGCGGATAAATGGCTTAAGATCCATGGCGATAGTTTGCGCATTGATCTTAGACTTCTGATTGTTCAGCTATACTTTCTCAATGGTCTTAAGCCGCCTTTAGATATAGATAAGATGTTAAAGGATATTCAGGTTCTCTTCCGCGTCAAGACCAAATGGGAAGGGGAGTTGTTAACAGCTGTCATTGCATTTTGTGAATACTGTTTAAAGGCAGGTGTCAAATATGAAAGGGTAAAGTTTATTCTGCCAAATATCCAAGTGCCAGTACCAAACCATGCACCAGGATTTTACTCAACGGGGAAATCCGAACTGGTAAATCTGGACATCCTGTTGAGAAAGGGAGTGATTCTTAAGTTTTTTGAAAATGCCTCGTTTGTCAACCGTGATTTTTATCCAAAGGACCTTCAGGAAAAATTTGATAGCAATGACAACAAGATCAAATCAAAAGTGGAAGATCAGGTGAAAGGATTTGAAAGAATCTATTCGCATTTACTACCTGCTTACCAGATCAGGGCCGGTTACTTTTTTGGAAAGTTACCTGTCAAATCCCATTCACAAAAGATTCAAGATCAACTTAAGAGTTTTGCCAATGACTGGGAATTAAATTATTATGGACGTCATGATGCTACGGGTCTGCAAAAGTTTATACTGCTTAAACTTTTGGATATTTCTTTCCATCAGCGAGGAAATGCATTCGTGGATATCATTATGGAGAAAATTGAAAAAAGAGATCTTAGGAACATAGACCTTTTGCTCTCCATTTGCGAAAAATTAAGCAAGAAAAAACGTTTTTCTGAAGTAGTTGGGCAAATGCTTGGTCATTTGGAGGATATCATTGATAACGCCAACCTTTCAGGCAGGGAGCTAGTGGAAAACTATACCAGAGCGGCGGTAATGGGAAGCACCTGCTCTCTTGAAATGGGGAAATATTATTTCGATAAAATGGTTATTGCGTCTAGCGAAATTGACTTTGAAGTCTTCGATCAAATTAGAAGTCTTCGGGATTTTATGGAAAAATCGCCTCCGCTGAACAATCCAGATCTTGCCGTTAAGTTTTTTCGATATTCAGAATACTGCGCACAGAAGTTAAGTAACTGGGACGGTTTTCCGTGGCATATAATTGTTCCGACTTTGGCAAAACTGGACATTCGAACCGCATTTGCGGGAGTTTGCCAGTGGGATCACCGTTATGTGAAAGCCACAGACAAACATTTTCTGGAACTGATTACTGAGGCTTTGGCAATGGACTTCCTTCCTGTAGATGTCGGAGTAGCTTTTCTGGCAATGAACAGATATTATTATGATGATCTGCAGCATTATTACAGGATTTTGATGGATAAGATTGACTTGAAAAAGGATCATCAATTAAAAAATGAAGCTTTGCGTCAAATGATCCGTGATATCAAGTTACACCGGCCAAGCATCAATAACACAGGTTTTGTCAGCAATTTTTTAAGCTTGTTCAAAAGCGGCAAATTTACCGACAAAAATATTATAACTGAATTTGAAAAGTACATTTCAAGATTGTCGACTATTATTCCGGAAAAGCCAATTGAGGTGGCAGCCAAAACAAACGATAAACAAAAAGGTGAATCCTATAGGGCGGTCATTCAAAAACAAAAGGTGGTTGATGCTTCTGTCTTTAAAAATCTCATTGCAAGCATAAAGGCAGGAAAAAAAAGTGAGTTTGTCAATTTCCAAATACTGTTTGAGGAAGTTGGAATCAATGCAGATATTCAACAACATGTCGCCTTTTTGAATGCACTGGTTGAAATCGGTGATCATGGTATCTGTTATAGTGATTTTGAAACTGGCCTCGGTATATTTTTGACGGCATGGAAAAAGAATTCAAAAGTAAACGAATGGAAGTCAACCGCCTACGAAAAAATAGTTCGTAAATGGTTCTCAATATTCTTCTATGATGACCATATCAGTTATGAAACTTTGAAAAGACTAGCAAATATTCTGGAGATCGATCATAAGGAATTTGCCATGTCGTTGATTAAAATGATTCCAGAGGAGCTGGATGATTTCTCTTCTAGCGTCCTCTATCAGATGTTATCTGTGGTTTATCCTTTACTTGAGCCGGAAAACCGTAACGAGATATTGTCATGGATGCTAAACAGGTGGATCGAACGAGTACCAGAGGATTTCGCCAGTACAGATTTTGAGGGGATTTTGACCAGTGGTACACCTGATGAGGTCATCGCTAATTTTATCCGATATAATTTGGGGCATCCAAAGAAGAAGATCAGGTGGATCAGCGCACATGTCCTACGCCGCCTGTCACGGTTGAAAAATGGCGTGGTGTTAAAACTGTTGCTGGAAATGCAAAATGAGCACTGGTGCCATCCATTTCAAGATCAAAACTTTACCTTTTACTGGATTTCGGCCAAATTATATCTCTGGATAGCGATTGAAAGGATCAGTAAGGAAAGCCCAGATGTCATTGCGCCACTTTCATCTTATATGATTGCTGAAATACGTAACACCGATTTACCACACGCGCAAATAAGGTATTTTGTTCAATCTGCGGCACTATCAATAATAAAACATGACGCCAGCATTTTTTCTGAAGAGGAGATCGAGGAAATCATCAATGCGCTTTCTACCCCATTTGAAACCTTAAACGTAGAAAGAAGTGAATACCCTACAGAGCGAGACAGAACCGAGCTTACCTTTGATTTCGATACAATGGATACGCTCCCTTACTGGTATGAGCCGCTTGGTCGAATATTCAAGGTTAGCCAATATGGGGTTGCAACAATAGCAGACAAGTTCATTACCGAAAATTGGGGGTATGTTGGAGAAGTAAGAAAGGATAACCATATCCGGGATGCGGATTATAACGACACCAGTAATCGGCATGGTTCTGAACCAAGGGTCGAAGATTTAAGTGCATATTATGAATACCATGGGATGTTCTGTGCAGCGACGAGCTTATTGCATACAAAGCAATTAGTGGTGGTGGAAGATAGCTGGAGGGAAACCTGGCAGCAATGGCTTGAAGGATGGGCCCTATGCTGGAAAGACTTCTGGTTGTCGGATCTAAACGAGCCTACGCCCTTGATTGAAAAATATTGGATTGAAAATCGAGATGGAAATACTGATTGGGAATGGGATATTGGCCATGGGGATTTCGATAGCCATTTGGGTTTGGAGGACGAACAGACATTGGTCGTTCACCTGGGAGCAAAGGTACATTATGGAAAAGATTATGAGACTATAAGTGTGCGTTCCGGGCTGGTAAATACCTCCACAAGCAGGGCTCTGCTTAGGATGTTCCAAACTCGGAATGCTAACGATAACTACATAAACCTGGAAAATGACCAAGATTATGATGATAGTGCAAAGCATGCTATGAAAAAACGTTTCCCACAGTTTAAACTGGATAGCTGGTTATTTGAAGAAAAGACAGAGGCGGAAGGAATTGATGATAATGACCCTTTGTTCAGGGATGTGTCAACTTCAAGGATACGCCCCGGGAATGAATTTTTCAAATGGAGTGGCTGTAAATCCACAGATGATTACTCCTATTGCTTTCGCGAGAACGAGGGGTTTGATGATTGGATCTCATCATTTTTGAGCTGGTCAACGCTAAAAGAAAAACCCGAGTACAATGATTTTACCAGTGGTGGAGTGCTTTTGAAGATAAAGAGGGATGCTTTAAAATCTTTTTTAACTGATATAGGCAAGGATCTAATCGTAAAAATTGAAATCAGTCGCCGCGTAGATCGACGAGACCACAAATATTATCCGCCTTACAGCAAAATATACTTATTCAATGCCAATGGAACAATCGAAACACTCTCAGGAAATTATAGATCTTGGTAAAAAGCTCGTCAAAGAGTTTTCAAAGCATGACCAAAGGGATACTACCTTAAGTTGGATGGCACATTATCTGTCGGAACTGATTATTTCTGTAGAAAACGAACATGATGGAGAAAAAAAGACAGTGTTGCAGGCGAAAGCATGTGAAGTAATTTTAGGGATATGGAAAAACCGCAATGACTTTCCACGAGGAACCAGGCCATTGATTGGTCTTTCATCAGCTGTCGAAGTTATTAATTCATTGAGAAAGAATGATCCTGATATTGATTATTGGGCTCGAAGTAGGAGTTATGAAGATCATTCTGAATGGGGGAATTTCGCAGAGACAATGAGGAACTCCTCCCAGAATGTTTTTGACCTGACCTTATTAGCGAGTGTAGGACAAGAGATGCTATTGAAGGAAAAGGAGTGGAGTGAGTTTCCTAATCTATTATCAGTAGAAGAAAAAGAAATATTAGATTTTATCGATCAAGTTCTGCAACGTGATAAAAATCCCATTAGGATTGTATATACTCCTGCTGGCAGCAAAAAGAAAGGAAGAAAGCCTGAAAAAATTGAGCTGGTTTTCAAAAGGATTGAAAAATTATTGAACCTGCAATTGCAGAAATATGAACAGCTTAAAACAGCGGTATTGGGCGAAAAAAATGAACCGGATTGGGAAGAAGATGGTGATGATGAATTTAACGATTTTCTGGATGATTAGACTTGTTTATTGTTCAATTACGCACGCCTGGTCGCTGCCTAGAATGCCTGCCTTTCCAAATTGTAAATTCAATAATTATAGGCCAATAATCGCTTAGAAATGGTAAATTATTACAAGAAATCCCTTTTAGATTGCTTAGAAGCCCTACATAAGGCAAGGAAAGATCCGATGAAAGATCCGTTAAAATGGAAAGTCCTGCAGGAAAAGCTTATCCGCAGACATTTTTATCTAGAAAGCAGAATTAAAAAAAATAAAGAAGAAATAAAGCACATTAACAAAATCCGTAAAAATCCCATTGAACGCCTAACAAAGGAAGAATCTGTCAATGCAAAAAATTCAATCGACTACCTTGAATACCAGAATGAGGAATATCATTGGTTAATAAATTGTTATAAATCTATAGGTGATGGAATCGCTTACACCTTTATTTCCCGTTATGATATCAAGCCGCAAGTTTTTAAGCAAGATGCTGGATTTATGTCAGGAAAGATTGGATATAAAGCTGAGAAACAGTTATTCAATCAAGCTTTTAAAGTTGGAATGGTGGCGATAATTCATGATTTGACTTCGGTGCTTCGGTTTAGGGATATTACCCTTGTAGATGATGAGGGCTATGTTCCCATTGAAGTTAAAACGAGTAGCAACACTAACCAGCGTGTTTCGCGCCAGAAGGAGAACGCTGACCAGTTATTCGAATATCTGTATAATGACCAGGCGGAATGTCTATTCGGTACTCAACAAAAGATTGTGAGAGTCGAAATGTTAAGCGAGGAAATACACCATATAGGTCTATTAAATAAATTGATTAAAAGATCTGCAATCCAGGGACAGGCAATTGCTTTAGCGGAACGGGGTCTGTTATATGTGGTTGGGCACAATGAAGAAGGTTTTGATGCAAAAATTACCTCCGCTCTTGCTCGCCAAAAAATGCTAAAACCTATTGCACATTACCTGAATGCAAGAAAGTTTTCAGAAATGGGATATTATCCATTTTCATTATCCATTCAAGATCCAAAAGAATATATAAATTTCCTTGAGGGCAGGCTTATCATTATACTTTTTATGGAACAGGCAGTTCTGGAGGAGTATGCACAAAATTTTGGTTATAAGATTGTTCCCACTACTAAAGAAGACTATGTTCTCACATTTAAAGCACTATGGAAGGGAAATAGCGTAGTCGAATTCAGTGTTGGCCAACACTTTTTGGATAGGATTGGCATGGAATTTAATTCCATGAAATGGACTTATCAAGAGATGTTTACTCGAATGAATGCCAAAGATATCGCTGTGGATTAACTCCGGTACCCTGATATGGAATTATGATTTCAGCCTTAAAATTTAGTCTTACCAAATTGTCAATTTTATCACTAACTACCAAATGCATGGTTTATTAAGATATAAGAGGGAATTATCTGTAACTTTCGATAAATCTGGCACAATGAGAGAATATTAACGTTTAGAAAGCCAATCGAAAATGCTTATGATGCAAAAACTTTACCCTAAGCCGTTTAAAGAAATATGCAATATTTCATTTGATGAACTTACTATTAGGATTAGAAATAAGGATTTTGCGGGTGTGCCCTTTAAAGATGGACGCATTGTCGTGGTGTTCCAATTTTGCTTTTTCCGTAAGCTGATAATAGATAATTTAGAAGATATTGATTTTGAAAAAGTTTCAATAAGTTTTAACAACTGCTATATTAAAGAGCTTGAAATAGAAAATATAACGTCAACAAATATATCTATTCACTTTCATGCTTCTATGTTAAGGGGAAGGATTTTAGCAAGCAATCTGACAACCGTATCCTTAAATAATTGTTTACTGGAATATGGAATATTCGTTACAAATGTTCCCAGAGTAGATGTTTCTTATACAACTGAAAATATTTTCCCCTACTGGTGGGGAAGATTATTCCGTGAGCGTCAGATAAATGACCATAAGGTAGTACTTCGTGAAAAACAACATTATCATATCGAAAATGCTAAAATCATCAAAATCACATCCAGTAAAAAATCCACGGAGCCAACGGGTAAATATATCAAGCAGTTCAATACTGGAGTATATCGATTAGGCTACAGGCTCACAGCGGATGAAGAGAAATTACTTAATGTCGGAATCCATATCGTTTATACTAAGGATTCAGAGGACGAGTTAACTGAAATTGATAACTTTGGATTACGGTCTTTGTCCTTATCGGGAAATCCCAGTGGAAAATTTTCAGTACAGAATTCAAATATTGGTAGCCTGTACCTTACTGAATTTTCACCAAAATTGGATGCGAGTTTTTATAACATTACCCCTCGCCCTGTTTATGACGAAGAAGGGGAAGAAACAAGAATAAGTATCCATCAATGTAATTTGGACAATACTTGGTTCGATAATGTTGATTTTGGTGATTTTCAGAAATTGTCTTTCTACCGTTCAAAGTTTTCGAATTCCGTATTTACATCCTGTAGCTTTCCCGAGAAGTATGAAGCGTACGAGAACTTTTTACCAGTAGAAAATATTCACTATCCAGAGAACAGAACGTCCAACCATCATAAGGATCAATACGAGATTTTCCTACAACTGAAAAAGGCACTTGAAGGAACAGGAAATGTTTATGAATCACTTAAATTGCAGGGTATATCACATACTGCTTTAAATAAAGTAAAGTCAATATCTCCGGCGGATAAGGTTATTCTTTGGATTAATAGTAAATCAAACAATCATGGTCTGTCTATAAAAAAACCATTTCTGTGGTTCCTTGGTTTCAGTTCGATATTTTATATTAGCTATTTATGGAGTATAGGTCGCATTTTTCAATGTACTGAATTTGACCCCAATCTAATTGGCTATTATTTCTCCTTTGTTGATATAACTCACCGAAGTGATTTTCTAATTGAAAAGAACCAACTTAATGGTGCTGCACTTGCAATAGATTATTTACATAAACTTTTAATTGGATTTATCATTTATCAATTTATTGCTGCCTTTAGGAAGTATGGCAAAAAGTAACCTTCAAAATTAAGTTAAAGAACCAATGTAATGGTCACCGTTTTCAATGGTATATTATGCTTTCAAAATTTTCGAAAAACTGCCTAATTCAATCAATTCGTCCACAAAATGGTTCGAATTACGCACCGCCACTGACCCTGTATGGGGCAAAGACTTTTTTAAAGGTTTTTGCCCCTTTTTTTGTGCTCGTAACGCCTTGTTTTCCAGGTATATTAGCTCAGCTCCCCGGTTGAGTTTCAGAGTTCGACAGGCCCCCTCTGCATAGGTGATTTTATCAGGGAATAAAATGCCTACTAGGTATCTTTTCGCCTCAATTGAAGATATATCGTACAATTTGTCCAACTCACATAGTGCCCTAACGGCCATTTCAGCAAGCTTTTTAATGTTCACATGCGTCGACTTCTGCACGTTTACTTCATTTAGCCGCATCTCCAAGCGTGCAATGATCGAACTATTCTCTTCTTTGATCTTCCGGTATTCACTTGGTTCAAGCTCATTCAGGATCAATAATTCCCTTGCAGCATCTACTTTCTTATTGGCTGTGCTGATTTGCAAGATTAATTCATCACTTTCTTCCTTAATTGCTCTATGCTGGTTGCCGTAAGCCTCCGCAATGCTGGCGACAAATAACTCTGGATAACCAGGTCGGGGAATAAATGTAGTTAACTCGTCCATAAAGGCATTATTCACATCTTCAGCTCTATACCTTACCCCGCAGGATGATCGGCAGTGGTAATATACCCTGTAGGTCGTTTTGCCTTTAGAGGCACTACCCGTCAACATTCTTGGGCACCTGTTACATTTGATGAAGTTTCGCAGTGGTAAATCTTTGGGCGTGGCGATAGCCAGTCCCTTTAAGATTTTTGAACGACCGTCCATAATGTCTTGCACCTTGTAAAATAAACTTTCAGAAATCAATGGCTCGTGCAGTCCCTGAACCAAATAGGCAGGTTCATCGTTATGGGCAGCAACCCTGATCTTTCCGCAATAGACGGGATTTCTAAGATTGATCAAAAATGTATTCTTGTCAATGTTCAGCCCTTTCTTATTGGCTTGTTTCATAATGGATTCCGATGAATACAAGCCTTCGCCTACTTCATTGAAAACCCAGCGCATGATCGTTGCATCCGGTTCGTGAAGGGTGATATAGCGCCTGCCGTCTTCGTATGCTTTGTTAATATAGCCTCTTGGCGCTTTCCCCATATACCGGCCTTCTTTTTTAGCCTGGCGTATTCCAGCTTTGGTGTTCAGACCACGACGATCATTTTCAATTTCGGGGGCGGTCAGGTAAATGGCCAGCATCATCTTGTTTTCAGGTACCGTAAGGTCTAGCGGCTGTTCCACTGCCTGTGGCTCTACGCCCAGTTTTTTCAGCACATCGATCATTTGGTAGGCATCGGATGTGTTCCGACTGAACCTGTCCCATTTGGTGAAGAGCAAGAGATCGGTTCGGTTTCTTTGCTTGCGCAAAATAATCATGATCTTTCGCCATTCGGGCCTGTTAAAGTGCTTGGCCGTGTAGTCTTCTACGAAAACCTGGCGCACCGTAATGTTTCTCAACTGGCAGTATTGTCTCAATACTGCCTCCTGACTTCGGGGAGAATACCCCTTGGTCTGCTCGTCCGTACTCACCCGGACATACAAATCTGCTACCTGCATAGGCAATTAAATTAAGTTTAACAATTTCCCCTTCATGGGGCTTCTTTTTGACAAGCGATAACGTGTTTAAGCGTTTCGCTCACAGACAATTTACTCAATTTTCGCAACAATTCCAACATGATTTCTGCATCTTCCAAGGTGATATGTGTATCGTATTCTGCTAACATTCGTTGCGCTTTTACCGGCGTGAGGCTGAATTTTTCGTTTCTATATTGTGGTAGCATAGACTTTTATTTTTACCCTGCAAACATGGGGCATCCGCAAATGTGTTTTACTCTAGTAGGCATAAATATTTTATCCGTATTATTTATTTATCACTACTAGATATAGCTTACTGCTTAACTTAGTATGGCTGGAGTAACTATTAAAAACTAGATTTTGGTTCAGAGAAAATTATTCATATAATTGTGTATGCTTTTGGCAAGCTAGCCCGTTCGTGCAAAGATTTTATCAGCCAATTAGTTTAATAATGCAAACCTGCCAAGCTTATTATCTAACCAAGATTACGAACGCTAAATAACTAGATAATAAAATTGGTAACATAAAGGGATGTATTATGAAACCTATCGACTTCTTAAAGCTTCAAGCTAAAAATCTTCACAAAGATTACAAAACCCAAACGTCTTATTTCGACAAAGTAGCACGCCGTAATTCTTATCGGTATAGCCCAAAATACTTTGACGTAAAAGGGATTATTATTGACTTTAACATTCCAGAGGACAATTTCAGTCTAATGAATGCCCAACACGTTATTTCTAAATTTGCAGGATTTAACAAATGGGCAGATATGGCAAAAGCTTCACCAGTAGAACTGGAACTAGCGAAGCTGCTCTTCGAGAATGCGCACAAGGTCAGCGTAGAGGAATGGAAAGACTACATTGCTCATGGTGAAAAAGAAAATAATACCAGATTTGATGCCGAAACAAAACTCGAAATCTTTACCAATGTTTGGGTACCTGCGGAGGGTATTGAAAGCCTTCATTATGATTATCGCATTTCCACTGGCAAGCTTAAGATAACAGAAAAAAAGCATCCGCGTAGTTACGAGACTAAAGAATCGGAGCAAATTACTTCCCTGCCTTTAAGTGCTGAAAATCGTAAAGAGTTCATCGACACGGCAAGAAATGCATTTGAAAGAATTATAGAAAGCATCGAACCTGAGCATCCCGAACAAACACGGGAACTATGGAATCCGGAGCATTATATTGATAAAATTCTATTGCGAGAAGACATGTTGCCAATTAGCAAGGACTATGCGCTATCTCTGATCGATGCCTTTTTAGTTGGTCATGTTATACAACTTGCATCTGAAGCCGACGACAATGCCATGAGCATTGACTAGAGAGATTCCCCTAAAATAGAGGGCTAGCGTCAGCTAGCCCTTCCGGTTTTTAAATTTTATTTATACCTACTAGGCATAAACTAATTTTTAACCTCTCCAACTTTGAACCGTAACAAAAATCAATCTTATGAACTACGGTAAAGACCCAAAAGTAAAAGGCAGGAAATTTCCACGGAACCCCTTACCTCAAATTAAAAAAGGTTCACGTTTCACCCAGGCGAACGATAAAGCAACGGCTCAGAAATGCCGTCGAATTAACTGTAGGCAAACTACCTGCAAAAGCCATCGTTTAATTATTCCACAACCGTTCATTTATCCATTAAGCCGATGTTATTAGCACCCGGTAAGGAGCTTTGTTTTGTAGCCCGCGTGGTCTAGGCAAAGGATTATGCCATTCCGGCGAGCAAGATTGCAACTCTGAGTTCCGGAGAATTTGTTGGTGTTGTGTCGGATAATCCCGAGCAGAAGATCAAGCTGAAGATGTTACATTCAGAAATTCAGAATGACCATGGGGCGATTGCGTTGGAGGAAAAAGGGTATAAGGATATTCCGATAGTGAAAAAAGTGACGGCGGAGATGGTGGAGGAGAATTACAAACAGATCAAGAGGGAGGTTTTTGACTTGTTGAAAACGGAATGTGCAAAGCAGGAGGTGAAGGTGGAGGTGAAGGAGACGAGGAAGAGGGTGAGGTCTAGGCCGAATAAAGGTGAGGGGCAGAGTGTAAGTCATTAGCCCTTAAAAAGAAGGAAGACAATTTTATAGTTACTTTGGTGTCACAGAGGCAAAGACTGCTGTGCATAAAATTAACCATGCCATCACCACACTCGTGCTTGGCATAAGTAGATCTTATTATAAAATATGCCATGATCACATCCCCTTTTTTATGGGTTGATTGCTTTTTCAGCTGGTGTGTTTCCAGGACTGATACAATTTTTGCTTTACAAATCTATTTTTGTTATATATTGAGCATTTTATGTTCGCAAAAAGAGTTCAAGTAATGGCAAATTAAGGTAAAGTGTATGTATTGATTAAAAAATACATTTGTCCAATACCATTTATAAACAGTAGGAAGATTGCCCTTGAGCAACATCAACCTAATACCGCATTACTGCTATGAAAGAATCTTACCCTATAAAATTTGCTGGTATGTTAAAGACATCTAAAACGCTGATTGCTTTTCTGATCACGTTTATGCCACTATTTGCATGGTGCCAAACCATTCAAGTGGGTAATTTAAAAGTTAAGGTTGATGGGAAAGATGATAATTTTAAGAGAAGTTTAAGTGTAACATTAATTGCACCCGGTGTTAGCGAACTTACCATTAGTTTAAAGGGCACAATCTCTGGAGTTCCAAAGCCAGTGGTAATTTCTTTTAAACAGCCTTCTATTGATATTCAAAGTTATTTAACGCCCCATGGCACCAATGCTAGTGACGCATCTTCGTTATATGATTATGAGATTTCTAGGATGATTCCTGTGAATTATGATGCAAAGACAAAATTCACCTCAGCCACAATGGATCAGCCCAGTATGACTTTTTTTAATACAAATAGCCAAAATAGATTAACCATTGCTGCGTCTGAACTAATTTTTCCAATTACCTTTAATGCAGGAGAAAATGAGCAAGATGGCGTAGGTTTTGATTTGAAGATTGGTTTATTTGAATATGCAAAAAAGCCAGTAGAAGTTTATAAAGTTAAAATGCGCTTTGATACTAGGGATATACATTATAATCAAGCGCAACGAGATTTATTAACTTGGTGGAAGGATGAAAACCAGTTAAGGATTGCGAATGTTCCACCAAAAGCTCATATGCCATTTTATTGTACTTGGTATGCTTTAAAGGCTGATGGTGTAAATGCAAAAAACGTTGAAGATCAGGCTAGGCTGGCCAAGCAATTAGGCTGCGAAACAATTATTGTAGACGATGGTTGGCAGAAGGCACAAGATGCAAAGGCAGGATATTGTTTGTATAATGGAGATTGGGAAATAGATAAAACTAGATTTACGGATTTTAAGGGTCATGTGAAAAAGGTACAGTCAATGGGTATGAACTACATGCTTTGGGTCGGCCCTAGCATGATTGGAGAAAATTCCAAAATCTATGAGAAATTAAAGGATAAAATGCTTTACAGAGCAGAATGGGCGAAGGCATGGGTGGCAGATCCTCGATTTCCAGAAGTGAGGAAATACTTGGCCGAACGTCTAATAAACTTGATGAAGGAAACTGGTATCGATGGCTTCAAAATAGATTTTATGGATCTTATAAATACCAGGTATGCCGGCAAAAATTTGGCGCAGGGAAATGGGCGTGACTATGAAAGCGTAGAGGAAGCCACGGTAAAACTGCTTTCAGAAATTTATACGGGTTGTCTAGCCTTAAATCCAGAGGTGCTGATTGAGTTTAGACAGTTCTATACCAGTCCTGTGATGCAACAATATGCCAATATGTTTAGAGCTGTAGATTGCCCTAACGATGTGATGGAAAACAGGACACGTACGCTTGATACCAGGAATTTAAACTATCAGGTAATTCACGCTGATCCGTTGGCCTGGAATGAAAATGAAAACGTGCAAGCTGCTGCCTTACAATTGTTACATACCATGTTGTCGGTACCGCAAGTATCTACCGATTTAACTAAAATGAATGCTGAACACCTTAAAATGCTCACTTTTTTACTAAAGCAGTGGCGAACCTTTAACTTTGCATTGACTAGGGGTGAAGCATTTAACTACGGTCCCGATTCTCACTACACATGGTCGGAAACCTCAACAAAGGATCAAACCGTGGTAGTTGCTTACCAACCCACTATTTTGAGCCCTCGAAAATTAGAAAAAAATGCATTGATTGTGAATGGAACTCATCAAGATAAACTGGTACTTGACCTCAGCAAGAATTTTGGCACAAGAACCATTATGGTGTATACCTGTACTGGGGTTTTGCTTAGAAAAGAAAAGATAAATTTTAATGGACTGGTAAAAATTAATGTACCTGGTTCTGGAATTATTAGAGTACTATAACTTAATTTAATATTTTATAAGAGCTAATTTCAAACTTAAAATGGAAAATTAGGAACTATTATTTATTAGATGATGAAGCTTAAGGTTTTGTAACTAGAATTACCATTGCTGTTGATGGAGGGTTTTTAGCGAATGGCGGAATTTAATAATCTTAAGTAGACAATAATCATAAAAGTTCATATCCACAAAATTTACATAAGAAGAAAAAAATGGAGTTTTTTTTTGGAAATTTATCACTAAAGCAAATATAATAATAAGAAGTGCAAATATAGATAAATGCCAATGCGCTATTCTATTCTATTTTTGTTAACAAGCATTTAAGGATAATGATCAAATTATTGATTATTTCAAAAGATGCACGGCCAAATATTTAATTTCTGTATTTAATCAATATCTTAAGAAATTTTTTGCAAATATTTTGGCACGAAATCCTGCAATAATTAATTTGTAGAAATGGTTTATTTAATATAAAATTTGATTAAAACACAGATGTCATTTAAAAATATTTTAGCAATAGCTTTTGTAATTTCAATTTTTACCTTCCTTTCATTTTCAATTCAAAAGAAGCATCAATACCCATTTCAAAATAGCACTTTACCAACAGAAGTAAGGGTAGATAACTTAGTTGGCCTGTTAACGCTAGAAGAAAAAATATCTCAAATGGTTAATAATTCTCCGGCCATTAAGCGATTAAACATTCCTGCTTACAACTGGTGGAACGAAACTTTACACGGAGTAGCCCGTAGTTCATACAATGTAACATCCTATCCGCAAGCTATTGCAATGGCTGCCACTTGGGATACAACATCGCTTAAAACTATGGCGAATTATAGTGCAATAGAAGGTAGAGCGATATATAACGATTCTAAAAGACAAGGGAAAACCGGTATATATTTAGGGCTAACTTATTGGACACCTAACATTAATATTTTTAGAGATCCAAGATGGGGTAGAGGACAAGAAACTTATGGCGAAGACCCATACCTAACCGGAACATTGGGAAAAGCATTTGTTAGGGGTTTAGAAGGCGATCATCCCAAATACCTCAAAGCATCAGCCTGTGCAAAACATTTTGCAGTACATAGCGGTCCAGAATGGAACAGAAGTACATTTAATGCCAAAGTATCTGATTTTGACTTATGGGATACTTATTTGCCGGCATTTAGAGATTTGATAGTTGATGCTAAAGTAAGTGGCGTAATGTGTGCATATAATGCTTTTGATGGTCAACCATGTTGTGGAAGCGATAAATTAATGCAGAAAATTTTGCGTGATGATTGGAAGTTTACAGGTTATGTAACGTCAGATTGTGGTGGGATTAGTCATTTTTGGCGAACACATAAAACTCATCCAAGCAAAGAGGCCGCCGCCGCTGATGCCGTTTTACACGGTACTGATTGCGAGTGTTCAGGCGACCCAACGTATAGGGCATTGTTAAAAGCAGTTAATGATGGCTTGATCACCGAAAAAGAAATCACGACTTCTGTTAAAAGACTTTTTACCATCCGTTTTAGGCTCGGTATGTTTGATGAGGATAAAGAAGTTCCTTTTTCTAAAATTGACACTTCTGTTTTGGAAAGCGCTGCACACAAGGCACATGCCTTAAAAATGGCTCGTCAGTCGATGGTGTTGTTAAAAAATGAACCTCTCAAGCAAAAAAGTGCTAATGTTTTGCCTTTCGGTAAAGGAGTTAAAAAGATTGCACTCGTTGGCCCAAATGCTGATGATAAAACTGTAATGTTGGCCAATTATTACGGTTTTCCATCGTATATTTCATCAGTTTTAGATGGTATTCGCAGTAAACAAGGTATCGAGGTTGTTTACGAAAAAGGTTGTAATCTGATAGATAACAAGGTTTTTAAGCCAAACTGGAAGGGTAATAATTTTAGCTTTGAGGGCAAGCCAGGATTCCAAGTAGCATATTTTAAGAATAATAAATGGGAAGGCAAACCCGCGGTTGTTTCAAGAGTGCCAAAAATCAACTTCCAATGGGGAGATGGAGAACAAGTTGCAGAAGGAATTATTGCCAATCAATTTTCAATGCGCTTTACCGCGGATTATAAAGCTGATGAATCTGGAGAGGTAGTGTTCGAGCTAAAAGGTGATGATAATGTAAAGTTATTTGTAAATGGCGAAAAGCAAATCGATACGGATTTAAAGGGAGGTTACTATACGCTTAAAGTACAAAAAGGTAAAATATATAAACTCGTGATCGATTACCTGCAGTATAGCGATAACGCAGAAATCGAATTTAACATGGGTACTATCGAAACAGCTAGTCCCGCAACCATTGCATCAAGAGTTAAAGATGCCGATGTGATTGTTTTTGTAGGTGGGATAGCTGCAAGTTTAGAAGGTGAGGCGATGCCGGTATCAGTTGAGGGGTTTAAAGGAGGAGACCGTACAAACATTGAGCTGCCAAAAATACAAACCGATGTAATGAAAGCTCTGAAAGCTACAGGGAAGCCAGTAGTTTTTGTAAACATGAGTGGTGGAGCAATGGGTTTCGAGTGGGAAGCTGCAAATTTGCCTGTTATTTTACAGGCTTGGTATGGTGGCCAGGCAGGTGGTCAAGCAATTGCCGATGTTCTGTTTGGAGATTACAACCCAGCCGGGCGTTTGCCGATAACATTTTACAAAAACATAAGCGATTTGCCAGACTTCGAGGATTACAGTATGGATAACCGAACCTATCGTTATTTTAAAGGAGAACCATTATTTGCATTCGGGCATGGATTAAGTTATACCACTTTTAAATACAGCAACCTTAAAATTTCAAAGTCTCCAAAATCTAATGAAATATTGGTCTCGGTAGATATTACAAATACTGGTAAAATTGCTGGCGATGAGGTGGCTCAACTTTATTTGGCTCATAAGAATAATTCGTATAAAACGCCTATTAGAACATTGAAAGGTTATCAACGTAATTATTTTAAAGCTGGAGAAACAAAACAATTGCAATTCAAATTGGGCTACAACGAACTTAGCGAAGTAAACAGCCTTGGGAAATTAGAACTTATGAAAGGTAGTTTAGATATAGCAGTAGGCGGTGCTCAACCTAACGCAGTGTTAATTTCACAAGGTAAATCCATCCAAAAGCAATTTATTTTTAACTAACCCAACATAGAAATTCCCGTATGAACGGTTTTTAAATGATTATATTATTCATTTAAAGTAATGATATACTTTAAATACTAATTGAAATAATTAACTCACAATGAACTCTAGATATAAACTTTTCTTAGGTATTATTTGCTTGATTTACAGCAGTAGAGTGGTTGCACAGAAGAAGCATTTTAGCCTCTTCTCACCTGATGCAAAAACAGAGGTGAAAATCACGGCAGGTCAAACGCTTTCCTATAGCGTAACCCATAATCAAAAGCAGGTGTTATTGCCTAGTAAACTAGCTATTTTGCTAAGCGATGGTAAAATAATAGGGGAAGATAATACGGTTGTAAAAACTTCCAGAAGAAACGTCAATCAAAATGTTCAACCGCTGTACGGGATGGCATCCAATTACAGAGATGCATACAATGAGATTATCATTAAATTTAAAGAAAACTATGACATCGTATTCAGGGTTTTTGATAATGGAGTAGCTTATCGTTTTAGAACATCTCTACCAGGCAGAATAAAAGTAAAGGAGGAGCAGATTAACTATCAGCTTACTGCTGACGCCGATGCTTGGATACAAACCACCAATTCGTTTCAGTTTAGTTACGAAGAACAGTTTTTTAAGAAAAAAATTTCTTCCCTGATAGGTAAGCCAATTGCCTCATTGCCTTTTGTTACAGAGAGTAACGGCATAAAGGTGGCTATTACGGAATCAGATTTATTAGATTATCCAGGTTACTATTTAACCTATGCTGGCAATAACACACTAAAAGGAATTTCTCCAAAATTTATTTTAAAGGATACCATTGGCGGACAAGACAATTTTAATAAGCTTTCTTTATTGGATGCAGATTACATTGCTGAAACAGAAGGTATCAGAGATTTTCCTTGGAGGTTAATGATTTTGGAAGAAAATGATAAGGATCTTCTGTACAACAATTTAGTGTATCTACTAGCCAGCGAAAATAAAATTGAAGATACCTCCTGGATTAAGCCAGGTAAAGTATCATGGGATTGGTGGAATGCGAATAACCTTACTGGAGTTGATTTTAAATCGGGTTTTAACACAGCAACTTATAAATATTTTATCGACTTCGCAGCTGAGAACAAGCTAGAGTACATCATGATGGACGAAGGTTGGAGTGATCAATTCGATTTATTAAAAGTAAACGATGGTTCTGTAGTTACCAGTGGTACAACAGCTTTGTCGGGCACATTAGATATGCCTTATCTGTTTAACTATGCAAAGCAAAAAGGTGTTGGAATTATTCTGTGGTGCGTTTGGCATACCTTAGACAGACAAATGATTGAAGCGTTAGATCAATTTCAGAAATGGGGAGTTAAAGGGGTGAAGGTTGATTTCATGAATCGCGATGATCAAACTGTTGTTTGTTTTTATGAGAGGCTGGCTAAAGAGACTGCCAAACGTAAAATGATCATTGATTTTCATGCAGCTTATAAACCAACAGGGTTAGAAAGAACCTACCCTAACATACTTAACTTTGAAGCTGTGCAAGGCCTGGAATGGAACAAATTTTCTGAGGTTGATATTTTAACCCAAGCAACAATTTTACCTTTTACCAGGATGTTGGCTGGGCCGATGGATTATACACCTGGTGGCTTGTACAATTCAAACTTAATAGACTATAGAAAGAGCTTTTTCAGACCAATGACCTTAGGGACAAGGTGTAATCAATTGGCTATGTTTACCATGTATTATGCTCCATTTGAGATGCTTGCAGATGCGCCAACTGCATATCAAAAAGAGCCAGAAATTCTAGCTTACCTAGCTGCTATGCCAAATACTTGGGATGATACCATTCCATTAGAGGGTAAAATAGGCGATCATGCGGTGATTGCTAGAAGAAAAGGCAGTACTTGGCATATAGCGGGCTTAAATAATTGGACGGGTAAAAATGTTAAAATTAAATTCGATTTTTTAGATGCAGGTGATTACCAAGCCACCATATTTTCTGACGGTATTAACGCCAACAGAATAGGAAGCGATTATAAAAAAACTACTCAAAAAATTGATAAAGCTTCTTCGCTTGAAATACAAATGGCCAACGGTGGCGGCTTTGCAATTAAGTTAGAAAAGATAAAATAAAAGATGATGGATAATTCAAAAAAAATAGTTGTTTTAATAGGGTTTTTAATTGCTTTTTATAGTTGTAAAGCACAGCAAAACAAAATTGCTACAGTAAAAAGCGACCAACCAGAATTAGTTGTTTCTTTCCCGTTTTTGGGTAACGTAAAACCTAAAATGGCAAATGAGATTGATTCATCTAATTGGATAATTGGTTGCGAAACCTTGGATCGTGATTTTGCAAATTACGATTCTTACAAAGAATATCTGGTTCCTTTGGGGATCAGGAAAATTAGATTGCAAGGTGGATGGGCAAAAACGGAAAAAATTAAAGGTCAATATGATTGGAAATGGTTAGATCATATTATAAATGATGCCGTAAAACGTGGTCTAAAGCCTTGGCTGCAAATTTCGTATGGTAATCCAATTTACCCTGGCGGAGGAGGTTCTGCATTGGGTGCAGGTTTGCCTCATTCTGAAGAAGCATTAACAGCTTGGGATAATTTTGCGACTGCAATGGTACGTAGGTATAAAGATAGGGTAGATGAGTGGGAAATTTGGAATGAAGGAAATTTTGGAGACAACCTGCAAAACACCCCCGATTTTGTAGCTGCAATTAATATCAGAACGATTGACATCATCAAAAAACTACAGCCTAATGCAAAAGTATCTGGCTTATCTTTAGGGCACATCGATTTAAAATATGCAGACCAATTTTTTAAAATTCTGAAGGATAGAAACAAACTGCATCTTTTTGATAACATTACTTACCATGATTATGTCTATAATCCTGATGCTAATGATTTATTGGTAGAAAAGCTTAGGGACATTTTAAAAAAATACGATAGCAAGGTAAAATTAAGGCAGGGAGAAAACGGGGCACCCTCTGGTCCTGGTTTTGGCAGAGGTGCTCTTGGAGATTACAATTGGACGGAGCTTTCTCAAGCAAAATGGAATACACGTAGAATGCTGAGCAATTTAGGTCATGATGTAGAATCGAGCGTTTTTACGATCTCAGATATTGCTTACACTAGCGGGCCTATTAAATTGTTAAACATAAAAGGGCTACTGCAATCAGACTCTACAAAAAAAATCCTCCGTCCAAAGTTGGCTTACCGTTCTGTACAAGTTGTTGCCTCAATTTTTGACCATAGCCTAGAACGTATTACAGATATACATCCTACCTATGAGAAAAAAGTTATGGTTGCAAAAGATGCAGTGAGATATACAAAGGGAACTGATAGAAGTTTAGCTGTGTACGGATACATACATCGAAAAACTAAGCAACAAATTTATACCATTTGGTCTGATGAAGGCATTCCGACAAATATCAACGATGTAAAGATCCTTGATTTTTCTTTCATAAATGGCAATTTTAATGAACCTGTTCTTGTAGATATCATTACAGGTAAAGTATTTGAAATTCCAAAAAGTAATTGGAGTAAAGAAGGTAATATCTTCAATTTTAAAAAAATTCCAGTTTATGACGGACCCATACTCATTGCTGATAAAAGCTTAATTACATATTAAAAAAATACAACACAAATGAAAGAAATAAAAATTTCCTTACTATTTGCATTAATAGCAATATCATTCTTTACTAATTCACAGGCCCAATCAAATCTAATTACTAATGTGCTAAACAGAAAAACGATTAGTTTAAATGGAATCTGGCAATATATTATCGATCCTTACGAAACTGGTTTTTATGATTATCGTCGTGAGGAAAGAAATGTAAATGACAGGGAAGCTTACTGGAATACTGAGAAGTTTGATAATAAAACAGATAGGAAAGAATTTGGCTTCACGGATAAATACGCCATTAAGGTTCCGGGTGATTGGAACTCACAAGCCGATAAATTCATGTACTATGAAGGTACGGTTTGGTATAAAAAATCTTTTGACGTTGACTTGGGAACGAGCAGTGAGAGGATATTCTTACACTTTGGGGCCGTTAACTATAGGGCAGATGTTTATTTGAACGGTAAAAAGCTAGGGATGCATAAAGGTGGTTTTACTGCATTCAACTTTGAAATCCCTTCTAAATTATTACAGGCAAAAGGTAATTTTTTGGTTGTTAAGGTAGATAATAAAAGATCCATTGACGAAATACCAACCATAAATACAGACTGGTGGAATTATGGTGGGATAACAAGAGATGTAAACCTTGTTTTTGTGCCACAAGATTTTGTGCAAGATTACAGTTTGCAACTTGCCAAGGGCAGTTATGCCAACAAAGCCAAGACTATTGAAGGATGGTTAAAATTGAATAGAAAGGGGCAGGAGAAAGTTACCTTGGAAATTCCAGAGTTAAAGATTAAACGTGAATTGACCGTAATTGGAGATAGCGTTGCATTTAATGTCAAGTCTTCTACCATACGGTTATGGTCTCCAAAATCACCTAAGTTATATCAGGTTATCATCAGTACTAAGAATGAAAAGATAGTTGACAAAATTGGCTTTCGTAATATAGAAATACAAGCAGGTAAGTTGATTTTAAATGGCAAACCTGTTTTTTTAAGGGGCATATCTGTACATGAAGAAATACCAGACCAAGTTCGTCGAGCTTATAGTGATCAAGATGCGCAACATTTACTTGGACAGGCCAAAGAATTAAATGCAAATATGGTTCGATTGGCGCATTATCCGCACAATGAGTATATGACAAGAGCGGCAGATTCCTTAGGCATCATGGTCTGGTCTGAAATACCAGTATATTGGACAATTGACTTTAAAAGTGCCGACGTATTGGCAAAGGCAAAGACCCAGTTGGAAGAAATGATTACTCGCGATAGAAATAGGGCCAGCATTATTATATGGTCTGTAGGTAATGAAACGCCTGTAAATGCAGACAGGACATTATTCATGAGCAAACTGGTAAAGAAAGCCAAGGAAATGGACCAAAGCCGGATTGTGGCTGCTGCTCTAGAGAGTTTTGGAATCCAGGGTGTTCAGACAATTGAAGATCCATTGGGTGAATTTACCGATGTGGTAGCTGTAAACCAATATATAGGTTGGTATGGCGGCTTGCCAGATAACAGTAGAAAGGTAAGCTGGGCCACAAAATTCGATAAGCCAATATTTTTTAGTGAAACAGGGGCAGAAGGTTTTTCAGGCTTTCATGCAGATAGCTTAACTCGTTATTCAGAAGAATTTCAAGAGTGGTACTACAGGGAACAAGTAGGGATGTTTAAACGTATGCCTGCTAATTTTGCGGGTTTATCGCCTTGGATTTTAAATGATTTCCGTTCTCCACGTCGTAATCATCCTATTTATCAGGAAGGATGGAACAATAAGGGTTTATTTGACCATAATGGAAAAAAGAAAAAGGCATTCTATGTTTTAAAGGCCTATTATGATGAAATGGAAAAATTATATGATAAATAGAATAGGGGTTTATCATTTTACGTCATTAGGGCAATGATTTTTAATTAAAATGAATCGAAAAGAGTGGTTTCAATTCTCGTCTGTTGCTTTGGCTACCCTATTGGTTGGAGATAAGTTATGGGCAAAAAGTATGCATAAACAATTAATGTACTTGATGGCACAGGTAAAGCCTGCATCTCAGTTGTTTGATGGTAATCATACATTTCCATTTGACTGGTCGGTATCAGAAATTAAACCGAATGGATCTAGTGTATCTCTGAGTTGGGAAGATAAACTGCAAGGTAATGGCAGTGCCTATTTTAGATTAACTAGTGCAACAGACATAAGGGAAGAGTGTATAATTGAGCTTTCCCTAGCAAATACCAAGAAAATAATTGGACAACTAGATATTCAGTATGCTCATTACATGCAGCCATTTGAATTGGTAATGCCTGCTGATTTATTGCCATTGGTCATACAGGAAGGAATTACCCTGAAAATGATCAGGGGAACTAAACCATTTTGGTTTTTTACCCACGCAAACCTTAAGAGCGACATTCCTAAAGAATTTTTGCCTCATTTATTATTGGCAGATGGAAATTTAAATTTGCATGAATGGAAAAATAGGCTATTGTCCTTGGCCTCCATATCAACTTTTGGTTGGATGGAGGGCTGCGTTTTAGATGGTATCTCTTCTTTGTCAAAAAAACACATCAACGCACAAGAAATTTTAAACCTACATTTAGATAAATATTTTGCTAATGATACATTGGTCTATGAAAACCTTAACAATAAGCGCTCTTTTGAAAAGATAACCACTGTAGAAAGTATTCTTCCATTTGCCATACTCGCTGCTACAAATGCCCAACATGCCATGTTGCAACAAGCTATTGATTTTTGTAAAACCCATACAAATGCAGAAGGAGTAATAGCAGACGAAACAGGAAATAACCGACGATTAAAAACGGAGGAATGTTATACCATTTCTTATCCCTTGGCAATTTTGGCGCAAAAATTTAAACAGCCAGAATTAGCAGATTTAGCTATAGCAAACTTAAAGGCCAGGGTTAGTTTATTGGCAAAACCTAATTTCATTTATCAAAACGCCAAAGAAAAGGGTAAGCCAGAATATGGTAATTGGGCAAGAGGTGTAGGTTGGTACTTATTGGGCATGGCAAAATCATTAGCGGTGCTGCCAAACAACGAAGAAGCCCAGCCGCTTCGTGCTGAATTGCAAAGGGCGGCAGAATTTGTCATTATTCACCAACAAAAAAATGGGTTATGGAGTAATTTTCTACACCAAGCAGAAACAGGGATAGACACCTCAGGCTCTGCAAGTATTGCCGCTGCCTTAGCTTATGGGGCTTCAAAAAATCTTTTGCCTAATTTATGTAAACAAGCCGCTTATAAAAGTTGGAAAGGTTTACGGGCGTATTTAACACCAGACGGTTTTTTAAAAGGCACGGCGCAGGTTAATAAAGGCGGAGAACTTTTACAACGGAATGGATTTAGGGTAATTTCTCCCTATACTTTAGGCTTTTTAGGAGTGTTAGACAACAGCTTAAACAACTAAAATTAGATAATAATCATCATGAAAATAAAATTTATTATAGCTGGTTTATTTATTATAACAGCCCTAACAAAAGTACACGGACAAAAAAATCAGGTGTTACAAAAAGAGTTAATCGCACTTAAACCAGTTGATGCATTCCCGCTAGATGCAGCAATAAACTATAAGTTTAATGATGGAAATAAAGATAAACAGGCAAGTGTTTTTAGCGTAAAGAAGAGTGAAAATGGTAGTCCAGTATTTACGGCAGAAATTTTTTCTCCAACAAATAGCCATTACAATATTCAATCATCATGGTTAAATGGTAAACCGATAAAAAAAGGAGATGTAATGTTAGCTAGATTGTCTGTGCGATCGATTTATGCTAAGCAAGAGTCTGGTGAGGCAGTGCTCTATTTTTATGTGCAACAAGCAAATCCACCGCAAGAAAAAAGTATCATGATAGAATTAAGTGTTGGACCGGAGTGGAAAACAATTGACATCCCTTTTAAGGCATTAAATGATATGCCTGTTGGGGCAGGTTCTATTTGTATATCTCATGGTTCGCTAGTGCAAAAGGTAGAAATTTCTGATATACAGCTTTTAAATTTCGAGAACAACGTTGCCCTGGAAAAATTACCAACTACAAAATTTTCTTATGTCGGTCGGGAAGCAAATGCAGAATGGCGTCAAAAAGCTTTAAAAAGAATTGAAGAAATTCGTACCGCTCCACTAAATATACAAGTAATTGATGCTAATGGAATACCGTTAAAAGGCGCTAGTGTAACTGCTCGTCTTGTAGATCCTGAATTTATTTTTGGTACTGCCGCTACAGTAAGCTATATGTACAAGAAGGATAATCAGTCTGTACAATATCTCGATTCCCTTAAAGCGCTTTTTAATGCTGTCACTATTGATAATAATTTAAAATGGCCTGGGTGGAGAGACAATAAGAAAAGGGAGCAAACTAAAATTGCCATAAAATGGATTGAAGAAAATAAACTAAGGTTAAGAGGGCATAACCTAGTTTGGCCAGGTAAGAAATTTACACCTGATTTTTTTAGTAGGCAAAAGGATTTTGGTCTTGGTTTTACCGATTCAATTCGTAACCATATTCAGGAAATTGTGAGTTTTACAAAAGGAAAGGTGTATGGCTGGGATGTAATTAACGAAATGATGCATGAAACCGACTATTTTAAAGTAATGCCACGCAGCCAAGCCGTTGAGTGGTTTAAACAGGCTAAAAGCATAGATCCTGCAGCGATGCTGTATCTCAATGAGTATAGTATGTTGAATAGTGTAGCTAGTTTAAGGAACATCGATAAATTTTTGGCCTTAATTGATGAATTAAAAAAGGGCGGTGCACCTGTTGAGGCTATTGGTATTCAAGGACATGTAGGCAGGCAACCCCGTGATCCTGCTCAAGTAATTACTGATTTAGATAAGTTTAATGATTTAGGCTTGCCAATTCAAATTACAGAATTTGACGTAAACACACCAGATGAGGATCTTCAGGCCGATTATACAAGGGATTTTTTAATTGCTTGTTATAGCCATCACTTGGTTACAGGTTTTACCATGTGGGGTTTTTGGGAACCTGCTCACTGGAAGCCCGATGCGGCCATGTACCGCAAAAATTGGACGCCAAAACCTAATGCAGGCGTATGGAGGGATTTAGTCCTGAAACAATGGCGAACAAATATCAATAAAATCACTAATTCTCAGGGTGAAATTTCGGATAGGGGGCATTTTGGGCTTTATGAAATCACGGTTACAAAAGATAGTAAAACGGTTAAAGTTCCTTATCAATTAAATAAAACTTCTAAACCAGTTCGAATAGAATTATAACCGTTAATAAATATGTATCAAATGGTGTCAAGTGCTATAAAAACTGTTAAATGGATAGCTTTTGTCTGTCCTTTATTAAGTTTTACAATTGTTAATAGCCAGGATAATGCTTCTAAAACAAGTCTTCAGAATAAATTTATCGGTTTTAACAATAAAAAAATTAGTACCATGGGGCGGGTAAATTTAACAGATTCCTGTACAGAGATTTATTGGAATGGTTCAAGTGTTAGTATCAATGTTTCCAAAACACAAACCGTAAGCGCACTAATTTCTGATGAAAGGGATAATTCTTACTACTATGTAATTATCGATGGACAAGTTAACAATGCACTAAAGGTTAAATTTGACAAAGGCAAGAAAGTTTACCATTTGGCAAGCAATCTTAATAAGGAAAAACATAAAATAGAACTGTTTAAAATAGGTAATACTGATTTTACAACCACGCGTTTATTTGGCTTTGAATTAGACAAAAATGCCATGGTTTTAGAAGCAGATAAAAAGCCAAAACGTAAAATAGAGTTTTATGGAAATTCTATTACCAGCGGCCATGGGGTAGATGTGCCTGTTGATAGTGCAGATTCTGGCAAGCCAGAATTTTTTAACAACTATAAAACTTATGGTGCCTTAACGGCGAGGCACTTTGATGCACAATATCATTGTATTGCCAAAAGTGGGATTGGCTTGACCGTAAGCTGGTTTCCGGAGATCATGCCTGAAATTTTTGATCGTTTAAATCCAAAAAACCCAAATAGTAAATGGAATTTCTCTAAATATCAGCCTGATATTGTGGTGGTTAATCTATTTCAGAATGACAGTTGGATAGTTAACCAGCCAGAGCACTTGCAATTTAAGGCCAGGTTTGGTACCGTTAAACCAACAGAAGATTTTATTATTAAAGCTTATGCTGATTTTATACGCTCTGTTCGCAGTAAATATCCAAAAGCACAAATCATTTGTAGCCTAGGTAATATGGACATTACTAGAGAAGGATCTAAATGGCCATCCTATGTAGAACAGGCAGTAAGATCTTTAAGTGATCAGAAAGTGGTGGTTCATTTCTTTCCCTATAAAAACAGTAACGGACATCCAAAAATTAAGGAGCAGCAAATGATGGCTGATGATTTGATTGCTTTCATCGAAAAAAATAAGTATTGGAAATAAAACATGTATGCGTTGGTGAGATCAACAACGAACATATTATCAACACGTAAATAAACACTTACTCATCTGCTCATAAACATCATTATTAACGAAGAATTTATTTGTATGGCCTCATTTTAAGTGCTAACCTATTTTAAAACAAAATGAAAAGAAGACGATTTTTAAAAGATACAGGTATATTAAGTTTTGGGTTAGCTATTGCACCAACATTAGGATACGCTGCAATGCTAAAAGAAGATAAACCTTTTGTTTCTCAGCGTCCTGTCCTTAAAAATAGAAAATTTGTGAGTAAGGCAATTGAAGATAAAATACTGGAAATCAAGAAAAAAATCAAAGATCCAGAATTGTCATGGATGTTTGAAAACTGCTTTCCGAATACATTAGACACAACTGTAACATTTAGTGAAGTAAGTGGTAAGGCTGATACTTATGTAATTACGGGTGATATAGATGCCATGTGGGTAAGGGATTCATCGGCTCAGGTTTGGCCTTACTTGCCATTTATAAAAAAAGATAAGGCTTTAGAAAGATTAGTTACAGGGGTAATTAATAGGCACGCCCACAGTATAATGATAGATCCTTATGCCAATGCGTTTTATGAAAATGAGTCTCAAATAGCAGCATGGCGCAAAGAGGAAACTACAATGAAACCTGGGGTTCATGAGCGTAAATGGGAGGTAGATTCTCTTTGTTATGTGATTAGGTTGGCACATGGTTATTGGAAAGCTGACGGTGATTTGTCATGTTTTAACAAGGGTTGGTTAGAAGCCATGAAGGTAATTGTGAAAACATTTAAAGAACAACAAAGAAAAGAGAACAATGGCCCATATAAATTTAAGCGCACAACTAATCGCACAAGTGATACGGCGGCTGGTGGTGGTTTCGGGAATTTAGTTAAACCTAATGGCTTAATTTGCTCAGTTTTTCGTCCTTCGGATGATGGCACAATATTTCCTTATTTAATACCATCCAATTTTTTTGCAGTAGCATCTTTAACGCAACTGGCAGAAATGAGCTTGGTTATTTTTAACAATACAGAATTTGCAAATGAATGTACAAGTTTAGCTAGTGAAGTGAACAAGGCCTTAAGTGATCATGCGATTGTAGATCATAAAAAATTTGGAAAAATGTTGGCTTATGAAGTAGATGGCTATGGATCATCTTATTTAGCAGATGACGCAAATGTGCCAAGTTTGCTTTCTTTGCCTTATCTAGGTGCCATTAGTAAGGTAAATCAAAAACTTTATCAAAATACCAGAAAGTTTTTACTCTCTTACGGAGACAATCCATATTATGCAAAAGGAAAAATTGCACAAGGAATTTCTGGTCCACATGCAGGTAAGGATAATATTTGGCCAATGAGCATCATCATTAGAGGGATGACGTCAGATAAAGAGGACGAAATTATAGATAGCCTAAAAATGTTAAAAGCAACCCATGCAGGTACAGGTTTTATGCATGAATCTTTTTATAAAGACAATGCAAATAGTTTTACACGAAAATGGTTTGCCTGGGCTAACACCCTCTTTGGCGAATTTATCATAAAAATAGCAGAGGAAAGACCGCACTTGCTATCAAATAGTTGGTAATGGCTAAGTTTTTAATTAAAGCCATTTAGAAGCTGTTTAAATTTCAACTAAATAAGTTTATAATGAGTGGTCGTCACCCTGAGTACATTCGAAGGGTTATTATAGGGTATTCAACTACCTGCAGGTTGAGCAACCAGACATGTAATGTTTAAATTTATCCCGAAGGGATGCCTTTGGCATAGGTTAAATTAACACGTTTGCGGGGACGACAGTGTTGGCATTGACTCTTGTTGGCGCCCCCGCCAACAAGGGTATATTACTAAATCTGATGGTAATAAATAGGCAGTCATTTTTAAACAGCTTCTAATACTATGGGTCTTAAATTTTTACGGTAAACAGAGGGTTTTATGCCTTTAACTTTTAAAAACTGCTTATTAAAATTGGCAATGGTATTAAATCCGCTTGCATAACTTATTTGTAAAATTGTCTCTTCAGAATCTATCAATGATTGACAGGCGTAACCTATTTTCATTTCATTTACAAATTCTATATATGTCTTCTTTGTTTTTCTCTTAAAATACCTGCAAAATGCTGGTATACTTAAATTGGCAATATCAGCAATCGTTTTCAGGCTAATCTGATTTCTAAAATTTAAAATGGTATACTCAAAAACATTATTTATTTTATGATTGGAGAATTGATTAGATTCTGTAATTGTAGATAATGTGGCTTTTTCATTTACCCTGCTCATTAACAACATACATTGGCAAAGCAAGGTTATTCTTTCAAAACCTGTTGCGCTAGAAAGTGTAGTCATTAGTGAATTTAGCTGCTTATTTATTATTCCTTTAAATTTAATGCCCAGTACAGCATCAGCTAACAATATCTTTATTTCAGAAAATTCGGGAAGTGCCAAAAAATCCTTTCCTAAAAAGTCAGGCTTGAAATGGATTACCAAAGCACTGCAGGTTTCAATGTCATCATCTTTTTTAAATTCATGGGGTACATTGGATCCTAAGAAAAATATATCTCCAGCATTAAACTCACCTATATAATTACCTATAAAACACATCCCTTTTCCATCCAATTGCAACACCAACTCATATTCTTCATGTTGATGCCATGCTGTTTCAAAAAATGGCGAAGTATATTTTCTTGCTACAAAGGATGCTTGGTCGCTTAATGGTAATTTCTGAACCAATGGCTTCATACTACTGTTTCTTTATCCTTTTTTAGTTTTATAAATACAAATATGGTCAATATAGTTTAAGTATTAAATAAAAAAGTGGTAGACCGTTAATTTTTTGCAGGATATATTTGAGTAACGAAATATAAATTTGACATGGAAAAATTTAAATTAAGCCCACAAGATGAGGCTAAGTATAAACAAGATGGTTTTCTCATTGTAAGAAGTAGTTTTTCAAAGAAAGAGACCGACTTGCTTTATAAATTGGCAAGTGATGAATCGGTTGTAGATCGTTCTATGGATTTTAACGATATGGCTGGGAATAGAACTAGGCTAACCTTATGGTTTACTCCCGGAGATGATTCCTTTGGACTAATGTCAAGATCTGAAAGGATGGTAAATGCTGTTAAAACTCTTTTGGGAGATGAAGGTGAGGTTTGTCATTTTCATTCAAAGGTAATGCAAAAGGAACCAAAAGTTGGTGGTGCTTGGGAGTGGCATCAAGATTATGGTTATTGGTACAAAAATGGCTTTTTATATCCTGAAGCCATGATTTCAGTAATGGTTGCGTTAACCGAAGCTACCGTAGATAATGGTTGTTTGCAGGTTTTAAAGGGAAGCCATTTAATGCAAAGGTTTGAGCATAGTTTTGCAGGAGAACAGCAGGGAGCAGATCAAGCATTTGTAGATGCCGCATCAGCAGTTTGTGATCTTGTATACGTGGAGCTTAAACCTGGTGATGTCTTGTTTTTTCATAGTAATTTGCTACATCGTTCTGCGGCAAACACATCTGAGCAGTCACGTTGGTCAATTATATCTGCATATAACTTAAGTTACAACATTCCATTTAGAGAAAAAAATAAATCTTGCATTACCCCAATTGATGTGGTAGCTGATAGCTGTTTATTAGAAAGTGGCATGAAAAAGATTGATGGTGCTGATTTTTTATCGAAAGAGCAAGAAATAACCTTGCACGTAAAGAAATAAACGATAATCTTTAATTGTGATGAAACTAAAATTCTTTTGTCCCCGTTGGGGCTGCGAATCGTTGTCTTGGGCAGATTTTTTTGACAAGGTAAAGTCTGCAGGATATGATGGTGTAGAAATAGGCTTTCCGTATGACTTAGATGAGGCTGAGCAATATGAGATTTTAAATGGTCTTGAAGTTAATCAGTTAGAGGTAATTGGACAGCATTGGCAAACGGTCGATAGTGATTTTGAAGCACACAAACAAGACTTCAAGAAACAATTGTTAAGTTTAGTGAGTTTGAAGCCACTTTTTATAAATTCTCAAACTGGAAAAGATTACTACTCCATTGACCAGAATTTCATGCTGTTTTCAATTGCAGATAAGATAAGTACAAACCATGCTGTTGAAATTATCCACGAAACACATAGGGGCAAATGGTCATTTGCGGCACATATCACTCAATCTTATTTAGAGCTTGATCCTAGATTAAGAATTACGCTTGATGTTTCACATTGGTTTGCCGTAGCAGAAAGCCTGTTGGAAGATCAAGAAGCGGCATTAGGGTTAGCTATTCAGCATACAGATCATCTACATGCAAGGGTGGGGTTTCAGGAAGGTCCTCAAGTAATAGATCCCAGGTCGCCCGAAAATGAAACAATACTGCTTAGGCATTTAAATATTTGGGATAAGTTAATCTCACTTAAGAGAGAACAAGAAAATTCTTACTTTACGATTACACCAGAATTTGGTGCGCCTCCCTACCAACATCTAATGCCATTTAGTAAATTGCCAATTACCAATCAATGGGATATTAACCTTTGGATGAAAGATTTATTGAAAGATAGATATTCAATTTAACCTTATCATTTAACAATTTTTTGCCTAACTAACCAATATAAATATGAAGTTCGTCTTTTTTTCACTGCTGATACTATCGGTTAATATTAAAGCTGATGCACAAACGATCGGGAGTTGGTGCTTTTCGAGTAAGGGTCTGCCGGTTTATCAGTACACTGGCAAATTGCCATTTTCGGCGGTGGATAAGCAAGGCAAGGATGCTGAACAACCTGAAGATCCTTTTTTTTTATTGGGTAATTATAGGTCTACCCTAATTACCCATGCCAGTGGGCGGTATCAGTTTATTACAGCCGAAAGGGTATGGGCCAGAATAAATGGTGACGATCAAACCAACTATGGTTGGAATGAAGCAAGTCTAACCTTTAATAACAATAAAAAGGAAAAGGAAATAGTTTTAACTGGCATAAATACAATTGCAGCAAACCAAGCTTTGGTAAAAAAGTTGTTTGGGGTGGGTTTTGCAAGATATAGCTATCAACTACCTAACTCCATCCAATGTACACGTACCCTTTCCATAAAACCATCTGAAAAAATAAATACAGGCAATCCATCTTTTATTGTTACTATAAACATAAAGAATAATGGTAGGCAGGCTCAACGCTTAACCTATTCAGAGAAAATGCTGGTTAATTATGTTCCCAATAGGACACAATACACCCTTGCAGAAAATAGGCCTATTGTGTACCATGCCAACATCGCTATTGATCAACAGAAAAAAATGGCAATAGCACGAGTTGATTACAAGGCTAATACTTTTCTTGTTATACCTGATAAAGGAGAAAGGTTTATGCATGATATAGCTCCGCCTTCGGTTTTTATGGTACTGAAAAACGATAATCCTAAGGATGTTTCAACGTTAACAGCCCAAAAGGATACTTTGGCAAGCAATATTGAGCTTGTTATCAAATCCAATGAGACAAAGGTGTTTAGCGTTGTAATTGGTCTTGCGGACGTCAAAAATTTTGATGGGATTGAAAGGCAGGTAATGGATTTGTTTGCTGGTGCAGGTTCTACATTGGCCGATGACGGGCTATTTGCTCAACAATGGAAGGAAAAACTGCCTGACCTCTCTAAGGAAAAAAACGAAATCTTACGTAGGGAAATGCTTTGGAATGCGCATGTCATTGAAGCTTCTGCCAAGTATAGTGAGTATTATAAAGAGACAATGATTCCTCAAGGTTCGGTGTACAGCTACCATTATGGCGATAACATATCTATGAGAGATCACTTGCAGGGGGCATTACCTGCCTGTTATACTAATCCCGAATTGGCCAAGTCGAGCATTCGTTACGTCATTAAGCACTCAGATGCCGACGGGGAAATTAAAAGGGGAAACTCTGGGTTTGGCTATACACCACCCTCAATATATAAAGAAAGTGATCCTCAGCTGTACCTTTTCAATACGTTGGCCGAATATCTTTTGATTACTAAGGATTACAATTTCTTAAATGAAAAGGTTACCTATTATCCAGCCGAGGATGGAAAACAGGATTTGCTTATCAATAGGGTAAAAAAGTATTTTATCTACCTAAGGGATGAAGTAGGCACAGGATCTCATGGCTTGGTGAAAATGTTAAATTCTGACTGGAGTGATAGTTTTTTTCATAAATATTCACCAAATGTTTATGCTGGCACTGCCGAGTCGCACCTTAACTCTGCAATGGTACTTGCTGTGTTTCCTAAGTTGATCAAGGCACTGGAAAGCTCGGGTAATTCTAATGCCAAGGAATTGATCATCGCAATGGAAAATTATAGAAAAAGTTTAGATATAGCTTTTATGAATGATCTAGGAAATAGAAAATTTGCTGCAAGAGCTTTTTTGAATGATAATTTAAAATTTGGCGTAGATGAGGTCTGCATAGAACCACAAGGGTATCTGCTACAGATTCCTTCATTGCCCATTGATAGAAAAAAGGAGATTTATGAATATGTAAAGCGTAAAATATCTGCTCCAGAAAAAATTGGTATAAGGACAAGGGAGAGGCCGCTATGGGGCAGAAACCCTGATGGAGAGGATGGAGGGATTTGGTATTCTTTAGAATATCCTTTGCTTTTGGGTGTGGCTAGTTTTGATAAGGAAGAGGCAATGGCTCTTCTGATGAAGTTTTCCTTCCAGAATTTCGCCACGCAATATCCTGATTATTGGGTAGGGCAGTGGACAGCTCCAGATGAAATTAATTCTACCTTGTACAGGGAAGGCATCTATGCATTTTGGGTCGGTGTCCCTAACTTGAAAACCGCATTTCAAGGCTATTGCTCTCATCCCCATACCTGGCCATTGTTCTGTTATTTCAAGCTTAAAGAATTGAAGTAATTAAGTGGTTGACTACTTATTGACCAAATATTTCATTCGATATTCTGAGGGATTGACTTTTTTTACTTTCTTAAACTGTCTGTTAAAGTAAGAAATACTTTGATAGCCACAGGCATAACCTATTTCTGCAATGCTCAACTCTGTATTGATGAGTTTTTTACAAGCAATTCCAACACGAATATCATTTAGGCTGTCTGAAAAGGTTTTGGAGGTAGCCTTCTTAAAATATCTACAAAATGCGGCGGGGTTCATGTTAGCATAATTCGCTATATTGTTTAGGGAAATATTTGTGTCATGGTTTTTAATCATATAATTATAAATTCCAGTTATCCGCTCTTCATTATTTGATCCGTGGTAAGATTCTGAAAATCCTTCAGAGGCTAATAAGGTATAGGGCTTCTCCGACATTAGCGATAAGATCTCTATCAGGTCAATAACCTGTCTCCATCCCTTATTAGCAATTAAACCTGTAATGATAGGCTCTAATTGAATAGCGTGTTCAGCACTGAAATGAATTCCACGATTTGCCTTTGACAACATCGCATTTACATTTTTCATTTCTGGAACATTAAAAAAATCATTGCCCACAAAATCAATCTCAAAATGTACCAATACAACTTTTGCTGTTAAAAGAGGGTTTTCTTCGTAATATTCCTTATCACTTTGCCAATAATGGGGTAAACCAGGTCCAATTAGAACCAGGTCTTTAAAAGCAAAAGACTCAACACTGTCACCTATAAATCTTGTTCCTTTGTTTTCAAGCGTATATAGCAACTCATATTCCTTATGGTAATGAAATTGGTCGTAGGTATGGGGAACCTCAGCATATTTACAAAAGAATGAATGTTCTGCAGACCTAGTGTTTTTCTGCAAAAATTTTGGTTCCATAATATTTATGCCCTAAAATTAATAATTTGGTTAGTTTGCCGCAATATAGTTCAATTTTATCATATATACATTTGCTTATGGCTTATTAGAAACAATTCATTAATAATTTAAGCACATGTTCGCAAATACAGTTCAATTCTTTGCAAAAAAAATGAAAACTAAAACATTTAATAAAGAATACATTTGATTGTTAATCGCTTAATTTTTTAATCAAGCATTAATAATACTGCATTCACTAACCAAATTATCTAAACATCATAGCAACCTATCTTTTCTGATCATGCTAAACACCAACCATTCTGATTTAAGAGAAATTACTTCACCGCTAGCCGAAGATTTTCTTTTGAATAATCATATAGCCAAAACACTTTACAACCAAGTAGCATGCAAACTGCCCATTATAGATTATCATAATCACTTAAGCCCGGCAATGATGTTGGAAAATAGGAGGTTTAAAAATATTACTGAACTATGGATCAGGGATGATCAATATAAGCACAGACTGATGAGGATTAATGGCGTTTCGGAAGATTTTATAACTGGTAACGCAACAGATGAAGAGAAGTTCTTAGCATGGATGCGAACTTATCCGAAAACATTGGGCAACCCCCTTTATCATTGGTCGCAATTAGAAATAAAGGATATTTTTGGCCCCGGAATAGATTTGTTGAATGATGATCCATTAAAAATTTGGGATGAATGTAATGCCATGTTGGGTGAAGAAGGCTTTAGTGTAATTGATATATTGAATAAATGGAATAGCGAAATTTTATGTACGTCTGATGATTTGCTAGATCAATTGGAAGCGCATCGTACCATATCTAATCGTGAAAGTAAAATTACGGTGTTGCCATCATTAAGAAGTGACTCAATTCTGGCTTTCGAAACAGATGGCTATTTACAATGGCTTAAAAAGTTAGAGGAATTAACAAACAAAAAAATAACAGACCTTAAAACATTCCAAGAGTCGATTAAAAAAAGACTAGATTATTTTCAAGAAGCAGGCTGTTCGCTATCAGACCATGGACTAGATTCTGGTTTCTCATTTTCTGATACAACAGATGATATAGCTTCTAATATTTTCTTGAAATTATTAAATAATGTAAGCTTAAGCCAGAAAGAGATACTACAATTAAAATCCAATTCGCTGAGTTTCTTGGGTGTAGAATATGGTAAACGTAAGCTTACCATGCAATTGCACATGGGAGCGCAACGGAAAACAAGTTCGAGATTAAAAGGTATTGCAGCTAAATTTGGAGGTTTCGCTACCCTCGGAGATCCTTTAAATATAGAAAGCCTTTGTGGTTTCCTTGACTCATTAGAAACAGCCGGGCATTTACCAAGAACTATACTTTATACATTAAATCCATCAGACAACGAAAGAATGGCAACACTTACCGGCTCATTTGCAGAAGATGGGGTAAGGGGTAAGATACAATTTGGACCAGCCTGGTGGTTTAATGATCATTATGATGGTATTAAAAAACAGCTAATTGCAATTTCTAGCTATGGTTTATTGAGTTCATTTATAGGAATGACAAGTGATTCTAGAAGCTTTTTATCCCTCTCTAGACATTATTATTTCAGGAGAATTCTTTGCCACTTAATCGGCGATTGGGTAGATAAAGGGATGTTGCCGGAGGACATTGAAATTCTATCAACATTAGTTAAGGATGTTTGCTACACAAATGCCAAAAATTTAATCACAAAAGGAAACATATAAAAATGAAGGACACAAAAAATACGGTTGCCGTTGTTACTGGTGCAGGTGGAACACTTTGTTCTGAAATGGCACGATCACTTGCTGCAATGGGAATTAAGGTTGCATTAATTGGAAGGGACATTGACAAACTAAAACTGGTAGAAGAGGAAATTAAAAGCAGTGGAGGCATAGCAATTTCAATTAGCGCCGACGTTACCGATCAGCTTGCCGTTGAGCTTGCTCAAGAAAAAATATTGACTCAACTAGGCGAAGTATCTATTTTAATCAATGGTGCTGGTGGCAACCAAAGCGAAGCAATTACTACAATCAATCAATTCGATCCAAAAGAATTGGAAGATCCTCAGCCAGACTTTAGAGGCTTTTTTAATTTAGACATGAACCGCTTTTTCGAGGTTATCAAAACTAATTCGATGGGTTCTATCATTCCATCCTTTGTTTTTGGTAAAGTGATGGCTAAAAACGGTGGGGGTTCAATTATCAATATCGCATCAATGAGTAGCTTTAGGGCACTTTCCCGTGTTGCCGCATATGCATTTGCAAAGGCAGGAATGGTTAATTTTACGCAGTGGTTAGGTGCATATTTAGCCCCGGCAAATATTCGGGTAAATGCGATTGCCCCAGGCTTTTTTTTAAATGAGCGCAGCACAAAACTGCTAACCACGCCAGAGGGAGGTTTTACGGAAAGAGGGGCATCAATTATTAACATTACTCCGATGAAAGACTTTGGTAAGGCGCCTCAATTAATAGGTACAATGAAATACCTGTTAGATGATGAAGCCTCTGGTTTTGTAACTGGAGTAACAATTTCTGTTGATGGTGGATTTTTAGCATCGGCCGGAATTTAATACACAAGAAATGAAAAGATCAATCATAGTTTTTCTGTTAACATATATCGTTTCTATTTCCCAAGCGCAAACATTACCGAAAAACGTAAGGATGATTAGTACCGGTAAGGTAATCCATCGATTTTTCGATACTTCGTCTATTAGCCCATCTGGAAAATATATCGCTTTATTCCGTTTTCCTTATGAAGATCATTCGCCTGTGGCTGGTGATGCGGGAGAGGTAATTTTAATTGACCTTAAGACAGGAAAAGAAAAAGTAGTTGCCAAGTCTAGAGGATGGGAGATGCAACTTGCTGCCAATGTGCAATGGGGTGCAACAGATAATGAACTGTACTTTAATGACGTAGACCCGGTTACCTGGCAAGCGTATGCAGTATGCCTAAATCCATTTACAAAGGTTGCAAAGAGAATGTCCAGCACGGTTTTTATGGTGACAGCAGATGGAAAAAAATTGGCAACCTATAACCTCATCAAATCTACCTTTGCACAGGTTGGTTATGGAGTCATAATTCCAAGAGAAAAAATTTCAAGAAATTACGGTCCAGTGTCTGATGATGGGATTATTGTTACAGATGTAAAGAGCAATTCAAGCAAGCAAATTGTGTCCATAAACCAGATTTACGAGCAAACCCGTCCATCGATTAAAATTAAAAACCCTCAAGATTTTGAGTTCTATTGTTTTCAAGTGAAGTGGAATTTGCAAGGAACCAAGTTACTCACAACCATTCAATGGTCGCCAAAGGGTGGAGGCGAAAGAAAAAGAGCCGTAATTACAATGAATGCTGATGGATCAGATTTGTACACCGCCATAACCCCTGAGCAGTGGGAAAAAGGTGGTCACCATGTTAATTGGATGCCTGATGGCACTCATTTGTCTATGAATTTAAACATAGATGGCAAACCTGGACTGGAAATCATCACTGTAAAGTATGATGGGTCAGAGCTTAAGTCTGTTTACTCACCAGGAAGTGGTCACCCATCCTATAATCCCAAGGGATTGTCATTTGTAATTACTGATGCCTATGCTGGAGAGATGCCCTTGAAGGAGGGTACTTCACCTATTCGATTGATCAATGTTAAAAAACAAACAGAAAAATTGGTCGCTGGTGCACAACTTCCACCCATTAAGGATTTTGAGTTCAGGGTAGATGCGCACCCCACGTGGGACAGAACTGGGAGATATGTGATTTATAATGGTACCCACCTAGGAACGAGAAGTGTTTTTATTGCAGACTTAAAGGATATGCTTCCCGTAAAGAAATAATTGAAATAGAACTAATGATTTGATGTTCGATTTTAACACAAAATAATTAATTAAAGGAGCTTAATGCAAATATTGTATCAGTGTTGGCAAATTAAATGAAATATGATATGGCCTTGTTAATATAAATTTGTGATAGTCAATTTTTTAGTCTTGCCTAATACTTATAACCAAATATGAAAAACCTGCAAAACCTTGACTATTTAGCTGTCGTTATCTATATGTTATTGATGGCTGGGATAGGCTTGTTTCTTGGAAAATTCGTAAAAAACGTTAGCGACTATTTTAAGGGTGGTAATGCGATTCCATGGGTTTCTGGAGCTATCAGTAACTTCATGACAAAATTCAGTACTTTCATATTTGTGGCCTATGCAGGCATTGCCTATACAGATGGCATGATAGCAGTTACGCTCATCTGGAGTACCGTAGTCCCTGCTTTGGTTGGAGCATTTGTGTTCGCAAAAAGATGGAGACGAGCAGGTATCATAACACCAATGGAATATCTTGAGACACGTTTTAGTCCACTGGTTAGGCAAATTTTCTCATGGTCTGGAGTTGCATTTAAAATTTTGGATAACATGGTAAGGCTTTATGCTTTAGCTTTATTTGTTAACGCGGCAACAGGCATCAGCTTGGAAGCATCTATTCTAACCTGTGGTATCATTGTGGCACTATATACAATAGCTGGAGGGCTTTGGGCAGTTGTCATAACCGATGTGGTCCAGTTTGTCATCCTAATTGTGGCTACACTTATATTGTTACCCCTTACTATAGAAGCAGGCGGGGGTTTAAGCCAGATTTTTAGTAAAATGCCAACCCACTTCAATTGGTTTAACGGAAGCAAGGGAATGCCTGTTTACATTATAGTGTATTATTTAATGATTTTAATTAAATACAGTGGTAACTGGACCTTTATTCAACGTTTTTATAGCGTAAAAGACGAGAAGGCAGGTAAGAAACAAGCTTTATTAAGCGCTGCATTTTTCTTCATCTTTCCATTCATCTTTCTTTTTCCGTCTATTGTGGCAAGACAGATCATCCCTGATTTACAAAATCCAGAGATGGCCTATGTTAGCATTTGTCTGAAATTGCTTCCACAGGGAATCATGGGCTTAATGGTTGCTGCCATGTTTGCGGCCACCATGAGCGTACTCAGTGGGGAATATAACGTTACCGCAGGTGTATTGACCAAAGATATTTACCAACGGGTTTTCAAGCCCAACGCCACCGATCAGCAACTTTTATGGGTAGGAAGAAGCATGACACTTTTCTTAGGTGTATTAATAACCATGGGAGCGTTGTTTGTAGGTGGTTTTGGTGGGGCTTTCGAGGCAAATAAATTGTTTACGGGGCTATTTGCCCTCCCAATGACCATCCCTTTAATATTAGGTGTGCTACTAAAAAGGCCAAGTCCAGTTGGTGCCATTGCAACAGTTGTAGTTGGTATAATTACCGGGCTGATTTTGAATTCAACTAGTTCAATCAGTTGGGAGCTGGGAACCTTGATAGAAATCATGGTTTGTGTTACGGTTTTCTTGGCTTCGGGAATAAAAAAGAGTCCAGACGCTGGATACCTACAACGGGTAAAAGCCTTTTTTATGAAGATAAATACGCCTTTAAGAGAAGATCAAAAACCAATTGAAGATTGGAGTTTTCAGCGTTCCATGAATAGGCTCTATGCCATTGCCCTTTTGGTGGTTGGACTTTTGTTCATGGGAATGAGCGTTCCGTCAATAAGTGATAAGAGTGGAATGTCCTCTTTTGTTGCAGGAATAATCTGTATTGTTTTAGCCGCGATCATGTGGTCATTAAACCAAAAGAAAAGTCAAGACAAAAATATTGAAAATCTTAACGCATAAGTGTTGAGGTATAATCTAATAAACCTGTATCAGTAAATGAAACTAAGTTTTTTATTTTTTGGAAATCAGCCCGATGAAAAGTGGGTTCTGGCTAGGCAGATGGGCATTAAATATGCCATCGCAAAATTAGCTCCAGAACTTGCCGGGACTTTGCCTCCATGGGACTATGATTCATTAAAAAGATCGAAGGAAATTTTTGAGCAGAATGGGTTAAAATTAATTGGTTTCGAGGGAGATCAATTTGATATGATCAGAATTAAGTTAGGTTTAGATGGTTATGAGGAGGATATTGAGAAATACATCCAAATGCTTGAAAACATGGGAAAGCTGGGCATAGGTTTGTTGTGTTACAATTTTATGGCTACGGGCTGGTTCAGGACCGATAAAAACTTGGAGGAAAGGGCTGGTGCGCTTGTTTCTGGATTTGATGCTGCAGCTGCAGAGAAGTTGCCATTAACTGAACATGGTTTAATACCTGCTGATAGAATATGGGAGAATTATGCAAATTTTCTGTCAAAAGTTTTGCCAGCGGCAGAAAAAGCAGGGGTAAAAATGGCGCTTCACCCAGATGATCCTCCAGTTCCGGTGCTACAGGGAATTGCTCGCATTTTCATTAATGCAGATTCAATTCGAAAAGCCTTGGCTTTATCAAATAGTCCATCACACGGGCTAACGTTTTGCCAAGGAACGTTTACCACAATGGGCGAGGATGTGAGTGGCTTGATCAAGGAGTTTGGCAATAAGGAAAAAATTTTCTTCGTACACATTCGTGATGTAAAGGGTACTGCATCAAATTTTAGGGAAACCTTCCATGATAACGGGCCAACTGATATGGTAGAAATGTACAAAACCTATTCCGCTATTGGTTTTAATGGGCCAATTAGATCAGATCACGTACCAACAATGGCAGGAGAAAGCAATCAGCAACATGGCTACGAAATGAAAGGCAATCTTTTTGGCATCGGCTACATGAAGGGCATTATGGAAGCATTGAATATTAAGGAAACTGAAACGTATATATAAAAAATAGAACCATGAGTGTTGATCAGTATAAAAAAGAAGTAGGAATGATGAACCTGGAAAGGTTAATTGAATTCCGTGAAGGGAAATCAGAGGTAGAGTTTCCAATAGCTGACAAAGAATTATTAAGTAGGTTTGAAAAACTGTATACAGGAGCGATCAATGATGTGCTTCGTGAATTTTGTCTGCTTAATCAAGCTTTGCCAGGGCACATCATCCCACTTAGGGAATATAGGACCATTGCAGGGATAGCTTTCACCGTTAAAAGTGCGCCAAATGCCATTGTAAGTGGAGAGATGGAGTTCAGGACCCAAATGCTGGATGCCATGCATGAAGATAGTTTCGTGATCTGGGATACCACTAATGATGCCAAGGCTACCCTATGGGGAGGCGTAATGACCGCTACTGCCAAAGGTAAAAAAGTGAAGGCGGCCTGTATCGATGGAGGAATCAGGGATACTCACCAAATTCTAGAGGCAGATTTTCCGGTGTTCTATAAATACAGGATTTCTAATGGTAGTCTTGGTCGTTGTTTAATTACACATTATCAAGTTACGCTACAAATAGCAGATGTAACCATTAAACCCGGGGATATTGTAATGGGTGATATTGATGGGGTACTTGTAGTGCCTAGAGATATAGCGTATGATGTTTTGCTAAGAGCAGAGCAGATTATAGAAAATGAGAAGAAAATTTTTGGATGGGTACATGAGGGTAAAACTATACATGAGATAACTGAAAACGGAGGGTATTTTTAATTTTCTGTCAAAAAAGATTAATGATAAGCTAAGGCCAGGTTGGCACATTTAGCAACCAAATAAATAACCAAAATATAAGCTGATATGAACAAATTTTACACAAAATTAATTATTTATCTCTTTGTTATTCTCTCGATGGGTTGCAAAAGGGATACTTTAACTCTCGATCCTGGTCCAGGGGGATTAACAAAGAATACTGTTGCAAAGACTTATTATGTATCGGACTTAACTGGTTCAGATACTAATGTAGGCTTATCGCTAACAAGTCCTTTTAAAACTATTGCAAAAGCTGCAGAGTTAACCAATCCTGGAGATGTGGTGTTAATCATGAATGGTAATTATATCTCTACCAATGGAACCTTAATTAATATTTTAAGATCGGGTGAGGAAGGGAAATATATTACTTATAAAGCATACTCTGGTCATTCTCCTAAATTGCTGGCTTCTGGCAATGTTTGGAATACCATTGTGGTCGATGCCTCCTTTATAAATATTGAAGACTTAGAATTACAAGGCAATAATGCAAATCTAACCTTGGCTGATGCTCAAAATTCTTATTTACAATCTAGAGCAGCAACGCCAGTATTTAACGCCAATTGGAACACCAATGGTATCTCTGTAGCGAGCACTAAAAATATACACCATGTGGTAATTAAAAATTGCAAGGTGCATGATTTTCCTGGCGGGGGTATCGGGGTTGGTGGCGCCGATTATGTAACTATAGAAGGTAATACTGTATACAATAACTCATGGTACACCATGTATGCAACAAGTGGAATTAGTATACTAGCTCCCAAACCAATTGATGCTGTTACTACCTACAAAATGATAGTACGTGGAAATACTTGTTACAATAATAAAACCATGGTAAACTGGAGAACTGCAAGCGGAAATGATCGTTTATCAGATGGTAATGGGATTATTATAGATGCTAATAATGGCACACAAGGCACTCCAATTTATACAGGTAGAACTTTAGTAGAAAATAATATCTCTTACAATAACGGTGGAGGTGGTATTCATGCCTTTCAAGCTGCTAGAGTTGATATTATTAATAATACCGCATACAATAATGGACTGATCGTAGGTTATCCTGAGATTGATTCTCAAAATGGTACAGATGTAAAAATCTACAATAACATCATGTATGCACGTACAACACTTGATCAAGTAAATGGCAAAGTTGGTACTTGCAACTTAAATGATGCATCTGCGGTTTATGATTTTAACATATATTTTGGTACCTCATTCAGAAATGGAGCAAATGATAAAACAGCAAACCCACAGTTTGTTAATTTGTCTACCAATCCGGCAGTTGCCAATTTCTCGCTACAGCTAACCAGTCCAGCAATTAATGCAGGTACACAAACATTATTCGCTCCTAAAGATATATTAGGTGTTGCTCGTCCAAAGGGTAGCACGGTAGACTGTGGCGCATATGAAGTGAATTAGTAAAAAAAATAACTAACCAGATATTAACCCTTAACCAAATAAAAACGATGATGAATTTTACTAAAGCAATAAATAAGTCTATTGGATTTAAATCCACATCACTTACTGATTAATCAGCAAGTAATTATAATATTTTCCATTTAAGACACAATTAACCAAATATGAAATTAAAGCGAAACAAATTTTCACAAGCCAAGTATACTTTGAAAATAATTTTCTTACAAATGTGCTTTTGCCTACCTTGGGTAAATACAATTTGGGCGAATGAGATAAAAAATGATTCCGGATCAATTGCAGAGTCTAACAGTTTGGATGTTAAAACCATTCTTTTATTAAACAATATTGTAAAAGATCGGGTAATTACAGGAATAGTTAAGGATGCATCTGGAGGAACTATCCCAGGTGCGGGCGTAAAGGTAAAAGGAACAACAATAAGTTCAGTTACGGACAATAACGGAAAATTCTCCATAAAAGTGCCAGACAATGCAGCAGTGCTAGTGATTACTTCTATTGGGTATGAAACTAAAGAAGTTCCTGTGGGAAGTGCTCAAAACCTAACCATAACCTTGAGCGAGAGTAGTAACAGCCTCAACGAAGTGACCATTAACGTAGGTTATGGTACACAGAAAAAAGTAACCAGTGTAGGAGCACAATCATCTATTTCTACCAAAGATCTTACGCAATCGCCAGTTGCAAATATCAGTAACTCATTGGCGGGTCGGTTACCTGGTTTATTTGCAGTACAACCAAGCGGTGAGCCTGGTGCAGATAATTCCAACATCTTTATTCGTGGGGTAGCCACTTTTACAGGGAGCTCTTCTCCGCTAGTTTTGGTTGATGGGATACAAGTAGATAACTACAACAGTATCGATCCAAATGAAATTGAAGGAGTAACCATACTTAAAGATGCTTCATCTACAGCAGTTTATGGTGTAAGGGGTGCAAACGGGGTGATTTTGGTAACTACCAAAAGAGGTAAATTGGGTACCCCAACCATTAGTTACACTTTCCAAAATGCATTTAATAGCTTCACCGCAACCCCAGAAAAGATGGAAAGCTTTGAGTTTGCGAATTCATTTAACCAGGCGCTTAAGAATGATGCCTATGTAAGCAATAGCGTATATACTCCACGATATTCAGATAGTGATCTGGCTAAATATAAATCTGGTGAGGATCCACTATTTTTTCCCAATATAGACTGGTATGATTTGATGGTAAAGGATGTTTCTCAACAACGCCAACATAACCTAGCTGTTAGAGGAGGTTCTGAGAAAATAAAATATGCCATATCTGCGGGGCTGTTCAACCAAGAAGGCTTATTTGATGATGCTGGGGTAAAAGCTGATTATGATCCTCAAATTAGATATAAACGATATAATTTTAGATCGAACTTAGATTATACCATCAGTAAACGTTTCCGTGCCTCATTAGATTTGTCGAGCATAATCGAGAACAGATCAGGTAATAACGCCAATACCAATTCTATCATGAACTTTTTAAATGGAGCAGCCCCAAATCTTTCTCCTGGTGTGGTTGATGGAAAAATTCTGTTATTTGAAGGTTTTGGAAGTCCACTAACAACACTGTATTCCGTAGGTTATAAAAATGATGTAAGGAATTTACTAAATGGTAGTTTACGTTTAGACCATGACTTAGATTTTATTACCAAGGGTTTAACTACTCACGCATTAATAGCCTATCAAAATTCCAATCGTAAATTAAGTGAGTACAACAGGGCCTTTGTTACCTATAGGGCAATCAAAAATCCTGACGGAACAGTTGATTTTCGTCAATTAGCAGACAATCAACCCTTTAATTATAACCCTACAGATCCTGAAAGAAATAGAAGAATAACAGGTGAGTTTGCATTAGATTATAAACGTACATTTAATGGTCATACTGTTAGCGGTTTACTACTTTATAATCAAATAAAATCTACAAATAAAGATTTTGCTTATTTGGTTCCTAATTCTTACCAGAGTTATGTTGGTCGTTTAGTTTACGATTATAAAGGTCGTTATCTAGCCGAAATAAGTTCATCCTATTATGGAACAGAAAACTTTGCACCTGAGGAAAGATTTGGTTTTTTTCCAGCTTATTCAATAGGATGGGTGCCTAGTGAGGAAAAATTCTTTCCAAAAAACAAAATCATTAATTTCATTAAAATCAGGGGGTCTTACGGTGAGGTTGGAAATGATCAGCTAAGTGCAAATTTTTTAAGAGATCCAAATAGCAGATTTCTATACAGAGATCCTGCATTTACCAGAAGGGGGCCATATACCGTCGATGGAAGTTATCGTTTTGGAGTTTTTGGACAAAATTTAGCAAGTTACGAAGCCTTAAGAGAAGGTAGCGCAAGTAGTCCTGGTTTAACTTGGGAAAGATCTCTAAAAACAAATGTTGGACTAGACTTGATAGGTTTAGATAATAAATTAACTGTTACCCTAGAATTATTTAAGGAGACCAGGGATAATATTTTAGCAGTTCCAAGAACAGTCTCTGCCCTTACCGGTATTGGAGCAGCAGCTGAAAACCTTGGTAAAATGAATAATAAAGGGTTTGAAGTAGACGTGAATTATAGGAGTAATATTAAAGACTTCAAATATTTTGTTAGGGGAAATTATTCTTTCGCAAGAAATAAAATCATCTTTCAAGATGAATTGCCACAAACATTTGCCTATGCTCAAAGAACTGGACATGTTTCTGGACAGAATTTTGGTTTTATTGCTGAAGGATTTTTTAATACTTGGGAAGAGGTAAACGATCAAAACAGACCTCAATATACTTTTAGAGATAATAACAAAATACAACCAGGTGATGTTAGATACCGTGACGTAAACGGAGATGGAGTTATAAACAATGATGACTCTGTGCCAATTGGTTATTCTTCTACCGTTCCAGAAATTATTTATGCACTTTCTTTTGGAGGTAGCTGGAAAGGTCTAGATTTTTCTGTGTTGTTTCAGGGTGCAGGTAATTTTTCAGTTCCCTATACAAGAAGAGCTAATCAAGCATTTTTTGATGGAGACCCTTCTGCAGCAGCCGACTACTTGTCTGAAAGCTGGACTCAAGAGCGGTATGATAAGGGCTTGCCAATCAATTTCCCTCGCTTTGGCGTAGGAAACGGGGCAAGAGGCTTTAGTAATTACCTAGGTTCAACACTTTGGATTGCAAATGCAGAGTACCTAAGATTAAAGAATGTAGAGATCGGTTATACTTTCAAACCAACTTTCTTATCTAAAGTTGGGTTAAAATCTACAAGAATTTACGCTAATGCGAACAATTTAGTTACTTGGAGTAAAATGCTTAAAGGGGTAGACCCTGAGTCTGCAAGTTTACCAGCCAATTCCGAAGCTTACGGATTAGTACGTACCGTGAACTTGGGTATAAATGTTAATTTTTAATTGCGATGATCATGAAAAAAAATATTAAAATACTTATCACTAGTATCTTTTTAATCTGCTTGGTATTTCCATCTTGTAAAAAGAATTTTTTAGATAAGGCACCGGGGGTAGATATTAACGAAGATGTAATTTTCTCAGCCAAAGTGCAGACAGAAAAGTACGTGGCTAACATGTATCAACTAGGTATGCCATCAATTTTTGCCATGCGCCCCGCAGATATGGGCCTTGGTGCCAATGCAGTTTCTTCTACACTGGGAGTTCTTAGTACCTTTGTAAATTTAGCAGGTATAACAGATGAGGCCATCAACTCACAAGCTAACCAAGGAGCTCCTAGTGATTGGAACAATGGGGGTGTTACAAATGCAAATATTCTGCAAGAAGATTTAAGGTACTATTTAAGATGGCAGGCCATTCGTACTGCAAATATTCTATTAGAAAGAATAGACGAAGTACCTGATGCTGACGCTACTTACAAAAACCAAGTAAAAGGTGAAGCACTATTTTTTAGAGCTATCAATAACTTTGAAATGTTAAAGCGTTATGGGGGCTTTCCTTTAGTGTTAAAAAGAGTTACCTCACTTGAAGAATCTAAGATTGAAAGAAGCAATTTTGAAGCTTGCGTTAACTCAATTGTTAAAGATTGTGACGATGCGGCTGGGTTTTTACCGCTTGATCAACCTGGAGCTACAAAAGGAAGAGCACAAAAAGGGGCTGCACTTGCGGTAAAAGCTAGAACGTTACTGTATGCTGCCAGTCCATTATTTAATACAGCAACTCCAATCTCAAGTTTTGGAAATGCTACCGATGACAAATTGATATCATATGGTAATTATAGCCTTAACAGATGGAAAATAGCTGCTGATGCAGCGAAAGAAGTTTTGATATGGGCTCAGGCTGCAGGTTACACCTTGGTAGATGATCCTGCTAAAAGAATCAATACAATATCTCCAACCGTGGTTAACCTGGTAGTTGGTAATTATCGTGATTCCTGGGAGAAAAACGATAATTCAGAAATTATTATTGCCAACAAGACTTGGGGTAGTAAAAGTGCTGGTCAATTTCCACTTCCACTGCTATTACCAAGATCAGAATTTGTTCCTAATTCTGGGGCTGGGTGGAATGGCGCATCTATAACATTTAATTTTGTCAGAAAATATGAAAAAAGAGCTACCGGACTTCCTCAAGATTGGAATTACGCAGGTGGTAACGATTTGTTGCAAAAATACGCTGAGCTTGATCCTAGATTTGCGCAATCAGTAATATTTACCGGTGCTCGTATGCATAAAGCTGTAGTTCGTACGCCCATTGGAGAGCATACCCCTTCTAAATCGGCACTTAACTCTTGCCAAGGTGGGCATTGGAACTTAAAATTTGTAAATGATGGTATAGATGGAGGCACTGGTTTAGAAGTAAATTGCCCAATTCTTAGACTTAACGAGTTTTATTTAGCTTATGCAGAAGCAATGAATGAGTTTGAAGGGCCAGGACTAGCAACTCCAATTAATATTACAGGAACAAATATATTAACGGCACAGTTGCCAGCTATTCCTAATTCTGCTCTTGATGCAGTAAATAAAATCAGGTTACGTTCGGCTATGCCACCAATCAATACGAACAATGCCACTACGCTTAAAACCCGCATCCATAACGAATGGGATATAGAAATGTACATGGAAGATCATCGTTTGTGGAATGCCAGAAGATGGTTAGAGGCAGAAAATGATGGTGTTTTAAAAGGCTCAATGTGGGGGCTGGTAATTAATAAATTAAATGATGTGGCTCCTTATCCAACAGCATTTAGTTATAGGCCATTTGTATTCATGACCCGTTCATTTCCAACTAAGCTTTATTTGCATCCATTTGTGCTGAGTGAGATCCAGAAAGGAAATCTTAAACAAAATCCAGGGTGGTAATTAATTCAAATTAGTTATTACGTACTCAATTATTACCTAAAAAATTTGTCAATGAAACTTAAAAAATCAATATATTATATCTTCGCTACGCTTGTTTTTGCAGCTGTAACTAATCAGCTTTATGCGCAGCAGAAAGATACCCTTGCCACCAAAACTGAAGTGGTGAACTTTAAAACAGCTGTTAGGCCTATTGGCTATGGCAATCAACAAAAAAGCCATACCACTGGAGCAATATCTTCTATAAGCGGAGATGAAATTAGAGATGCTTTTAATAACAGAATAGGAAATGCCCTTATGGGAAGGCTTCCAGGTTTGACCATTAGACAGAATGGATTTGAGCCAGGTGCGAGCAGCACCACTTTAAATATTAGAGGTGTCAATACTTATGGATTTAGCAATGCACCATTGGTTATTGTTGATGGCTTTATGGCTGATTATGATCAACTTGTGCCAGAAGAAATTGAGGATATCTCCATTTTAAAAGACGCCAGTGCTACCGCAGTTTACGGTTTAAGGGCAGCAAATGGCGTAATTTTGGTGACCACCAAAAAAGGTAAAATCCAGCCATTGGCTATTAATTTTAACGCCCAATATGGTGTTCAAAACCCTGTGTCATTACCTAGGTTTTTAGACTCTTACAGTTATGCTTTTCTATTAAATGAAGGTAGGAGAAACGATGGCTTAGGAGAATTATACACTAGTGACGACCTTCAAGCATTTTCTAACAAATCAGATCCTATAAATTACGCCAACGTAGATTGGTATGATGAGGTATTTAGAAACACAGCTCCTCAATCTAATTACAACCTAAATTTTAGGGGAGGCACATCCGTTGTAAGATACTTTGCGTCTTTAAATGCATTGTTACAGGATGGTTTGTACAAAAAATTTGGTGATGAGAATGAAGAGAGCAGCAATTCAAAATATAGCCGGTTAAACTTCAGGTCTAATATTGATATCTCCCTAAACAAGAACCTTTCTGCAATATTAAATTTAGGAGCTGCAGTTGAAGATAAAAGAAACCCCGGAGAGTTAACGACTAACAATACGATAAGTTTATTGGACAGGATTGCACCAAATTCGTTTCCGGTACGCTTGGCCAATGGTTCATTTGCAGGAACTAACCCTTTAAATAATCCAGTTGGTGATTTATTGAGTACTGGTTTTTCAACATCTAATAGCACAACTTTACAGGCATCATTTAGGCTTAACCAATTATTGGATATGATAACGCCTGGGTTAAAAGCAAGTGCTGCTGTTTCCTTTAATAGCTTTTATTCAGGCCTATCAAACAAAAGAAAAACTTATACTCGTTTCTCTACAGGGGCAGTTGCAACCCCATTTGGTCAAAATACAAGTTTAGTGGGCACAGAAGGAGTACAAAGTCAATGGAACAATAATGCATTGCAAGCATCTTTAACCTACAATCGTGTTTTCGGTAAACATGACGTTTCTGCAATGGCCATTTTCAATTCTGATTATTATCTAATTAATAAGGCCTATCCGGGAACAAATGCTGCCGGTAATGATATCCCATATAAAACAAATGGTGTTTCTTCTAGGGTTACCTATGTATATAACGAAAAGTATATTGCAGAATTTTCTGCAGCATACCAGGGAAGTAATGCTTTTGCCAAGGGAAAACGTTATGGCTTTACACCAGCAGGGTCTTTAGGTTGGATTGTATCTAATGAAGATTTTTTAAAGGGTAGCAAGGTCATCGAATTTTTAAAGCTAAGAGGATCTTATGGTTTTGTTGGTAACGAAAACATAGGCGGTTTAAGATTTGGTTATGCACAAAGATATCCGTTTGTTGATGGTTATATCTTTACAGGAACATCTAAACTAAGTGGTATAACCGAAGGTCAGAGAGCAAACCCAGATCTTACTTGGGAGAAGGAAAAGAAGGCAAACGTGGGGTTTGAAATGAATTTTGCCAAAGGCTTTGGTTTAATTGTAGACCTATTCCAAAATAACAGGTTTGATATTTTAGACAGACCAAATACCACAATACCGCTAATATTAGGTTACAATGGAGTTCCAGAGACCAATTTAGGCAAGGTTAAAAATAAGGGTTTAGAAGCTACAGTTTCTTATCAAAGTAACCAATCAAAAAACCTGCAATTCCATTTCAATGCACAAGCATCCTATAATAAAAACGAAATAGTTTTTAGTGATGAACTTACACAGATAAATAGCGCCAGGACAACTACAGGCATGCCGATAGGTTATGGATTTGGCCTAGAGGCAATAGGTTTTTTTAGCGCAGCTGATGTAAGCGATAATACAATAGCTCGCCCTGTTGGATTGGTAATAAAACCAGGTGATATTAAATATAGGGATATCGGCGGCCCTTTGGGTTTGCCAGATGGTATTATTGATGATAATGATAGTGCACCGATAGGCAACTATAACCTTCCCGATTGGACATTTTCATTCCAATCTGGTGTAAGCTATAAAGGCGTAGATTTAAATCTTGTTTTCCAAGGTGTAACAGGAATAAATTTAAATTTAAGTGGAAATAGATATTATGCTTTTCAAAATAATGGAAAAGTTTCAGAAATAGCTTTAAAAAGATGGACGCCTGAAACTGCCTCAACAGCAACTTATCCAAGGCTATCTTCAACAGATAATAACAATAACTTCAATCGCTTTTCTACATTTTGGAAAAGAGATGCAAGTTACGTTAAATTGAGAAGTGCAGAAATAGGATATACTTTACCAGTAAAAACGCTTAAGCGATTGGGTTTACAGAAAACAAGGGTATTTATTAACGGTACCAACCTATTCTCTTTAGATCATTTAGATGAGGCTGATGTAGAAGCGCTGGGCGGTTATCCTGCTTTAAGAACAGTTTCTCTAGGGCTTAATCTACATTTTTAGTTGAACAGGTCATTGAATATATATTATTAAAAAATACGATAATGAAGATCAAAAATACCAACTATATATTTCTAATTGTGCTGCTAGTATGCGGTTCGTGTCAAAAATTAGATCGTGAGTTAGATACAGATTTAACGAAAAATCAATTAGAATCTACTTATAACAGCTTACAGAGCTTACTTACAGGTGTCTATTCAACTCTTCCATATGGGTTAACACAATTGGATAGGGCTACTATGGCATCTGCTACGGACGAAGCAGAGTTTACAAATGAAACAAACCGTGTTCAGCTTATCAATCAAGGAGCTTGGACGGCCATAAACAATCCTGCAGACGTTTGGGGTGCATTTTACCAAGGAATTAGAAGGGCCAATTTGTTTTTAGAAACGGCAGATCCTGCTAAAGTAAATTTGGACATATTTAAGGGTACTGCCACTTATCAAGTTAGAATAGACGAGATAAAAAGATGGGAATTTGAAGTTCGCTTTTTAAGGGCATTCTATTATTTCGAACTCATCAAGCGTTATGGTGGAGTTCCTATCATCACTAAAACTTTAAATGAGAATGATGTTGCAAACCTTAAAAGAAACACTTTAGAAGAATGTGTAAAATTTATTGCTGAAGAATGTGATTTAGCGGCAGCCAATTTACCAGTTTCATCTGGCGCATATTTAGCTGCAGATCAAGGCAGGGCTACAAAAGCAGCCGCATTAACTTTAAAGAGTAGGCTACTTCTTTATGCGGCTAGCGATTTGTTCAATACCCCATCATGGGCTACCGGATTTACAAATACTCAACTTGTTTCTTTGCCAGCGGGAGACCGTGCGGCTAGATGGAAAGCAGCGGCTGATGCAGCGAAAGCTGTAATTGATTTGCCTGCAGTACCTGCTCTAACTGCTAACACTAACTACCGAACCTTATTTACTACGCCCTATGCTACTGGAGTTATTTTTGCAAGAAGAACTGAAGCTAATAATGAATTTGAACTTGCTAATTTTTCAGTAGGATTTGATAGAGGTCAAGGTGGGATAACGCCTAGTCAAAACCTTGTAGACGATTATGAAATAAGAATTGGTACAACATGGGTTGATTTTGATTGGAATAATCCTGCCCATAGCGCTACCCCATATACCAATCGTGATCCCCGAATGGCTTTAACAGTGGTAACCAATGGCTCATCTTTCCAATCAAGGGCAGTGCCGATCCAGACCTTTACCGGTGGATTGGATGGTGCCCCAAAACCTAATGCCACTAAAACTGGCTACTATTTAAGGAAGTATGTAAACGAAGCAACCAACCTAACAACGGGAGCTGGTAATGCAGTACATAGTTGGATATATTTTAGAATTGAAGAAGTATACCTTAATTATGCAGAGGCACTTAATGAATATGCTCCAGGAAACGCTGACATTAAAATTTATTATGACAGGGTAAGAACAAGGGCAGGTGTTGCATTAACAGGTTTAAGTACTACTGAAAATCAAGTAAAGGTGCGTGATAGAATACGCAGAGAAAGAAGGATTGAGTTTGCATTTGAAGATCACAGGGCATGGGATGCCAGAAGATGGATGATAGCTCCAACAGTATTTAATGCTCCATTGAGAGGTGTAAACGTTACCAATACAATGCCTGCACCTACTTATACGCCATTTAACCTAGAGGCTAGGAACTTTACTCCAAAAATGTATTTATTCCCTATTCCATTAAATGAATTAAATATTGCCAAAGGTTTGGTTCAAAATCCACTTTGGCAATAGTTTATCCCTAAAAAAATAATTATAACAATAATGAAGATATTTAAAATAATCCCAGTTTTAGCAGTTGTTTCAACGCTGCTTTTCTCTTGTTCTAAAACAGAAGATGTGGTTGATGCTGCCTATCTACCGCAACAGGTTTACCTACCTGCTGCAAACCCAAGTAATGCACCAACGGGTGTTTATTTTGTTAACTCGGTAGCAGTATCTGGGCAGACTTTCCGTTACACCATTGATTTGCCTAACAGCAAATTCATCATTCCCTTGTCAGTATATCGTGCAGGCGTAGATAAAAAAGGAGTTGTTACTGCCAATCTTTCTATAAATGCAGATACGGTTGCTAAATTATTACTTGTTCCAGGGAAATTTCCAGTTGGAACAGAAGCCTTACCTACAGACAAGTATACTTTTACGCCATCTGTAAACATTGCAGATGGGGCTGACATTGCATTATTTTCTTTAAGCGTCGATCTTAATTACTTAAAAGCAAACCTTACTAAAAAGTTTGCAGTTGCGGTTAAGGTAAGTAGCCCTCAGGTTGGTACAAGTAGTTTGAGCCATGCTGTTATATTAATTGATCCTGCTTTTTTAGTTCCAACAGCTAATTTTACAGCGGTTGCTAGTGCAAAAGTGGCTAGTTTTTCTAACACATCATTAAATGCAGTTACTTACTCATGGGATTATGGAGATGGTACTGCTGTTTCTACCGCTAAAGAAGCACCGCATACCTATGCAGCTGCTGGCACCTACAATGTTACGCTAACTGCCTTTGGTGCCTTGGGGGAATCAAACAAGTCTGTCAAGACCATATCTGTTGTCATCAATTAATTTATGCTAATCCTTATCCAATGATCAAAAGGCGTGATTTCATAAAAAATGTTTCCTTAGCAAGCACTAGCATGTTATTGGGTCCATCGATTGCCTCGGCAAACGGTTTCTTTAATGGTTCACCGAGCGATAAAATAGTGTTGGGGGTAATGGGCGTGAACAGTCGTGGTGATTTTCTCGCAAAGAATTTCGCTAAGCTGCCGAACGTGGAAATTGGGTACCTATGTGACCCCGACGCCAAGGTGTTGGCCAGGGAACTTGCCGTGATCGAAAAATTAACAGGGAAAAGACCGGTTGGATTTTCAGATGTAAGGAAAATGCTCGAGAAAAAGGATTTTGATGGTATGGCAATAGCTGCACCAGATCATTGGCATACGCCAGCGGCAATCATGGCATTACAGGCGGGGAAAAGCGCTTATGTCGAAAAGCCTTGTAGCCACAATCCAAGGGAAGGGGAATTATTAGTCGAAGCCAGTCTAAAATATAAGGGCTTAGTGCAGATGGGTAGCCAGAGGCGAAGTTTTAACAATGTACAAGAGATGATTTCCAAGCTGCACAATGGTGCAATCGGTAGGGTTTATTTTGCCAGGGGTTGGTACACCAATAACAGGTCATCAATAGGCAAGGGAACAAACATTCAAGTACCTGCACACCTAGACTTTGATTTATGGCAAGGGCCTGCACCACGTGCTGCTTATCGTAGCAATTTGGTTCACTATAATTGGCATTGGTTTTGGAATTGGGGAACGGGCGAGGCATTAAATAATGGAACACACGAACTTGACGTTATTCGCTGGGGCTTAGGTGTTGATTATCCAATTGAGGTTACCTCATCTGGTGGTCGCTTTCATTGGCAAGATGATTGGGAAACGCCAGATACCCAAACTATTACTTACAAATTTCCAAATCAAACTGCAGCTAGTTGGGAGGGAAGGAGTTGCAATGGTTATAATTCTGAAGGTTCTGGAAGGGGAGTTGTTTTTTATGGGGATAAAGGAACAATAGTTTATGGTGGGGCTAATAGCTACCAAATGTTTGACCTTGCAAATAAGTTGATTGCAGATGTTAAAGACAGTACCAAGTTTGATCCAACAAATAAAGTAAGCCCTACCGAAAATTTGGATGCATTACACTTATTGAACTTTGTTGAAGCTATTCGTGGTAAGGAAAAAATTAACGCACCGATTTTAGATGGACATAAATCTACATTGCTTCCCCAACTGGGAAACATAGCCTACCGGGTAGGAAGGGTGCTTAATTGCGATCCTACCAATGGACACATCTTAAAAGATAAGGAAGCCATGAAACTATGGAGCAGATCTTATGAAAAAGGCTGGGAAGTTAAAGTTTAATGTTTAAAAAATTTTAATATGCAATTTACCAAACTGAAAGCCTTGATACTACTGTTATTGCTATGTGATAACGCTATGGGTCAGGATAAAAGTTTAACACAAAATAAGCTAACTAATAAGGAAGTAAAAAAAGGCTACCAACTTTTGTTTGATGGGGAAACCAGCAATGGATGGCGAAGTGTATCTAAAACAACTTTCCCGAATCAGGGTTGGGAAATTATAAATGGGGAGTTACGCGTACTTCCTGCAGCAAAAAACAGCCATGTTGCCAATGGTGGAGATATTGTTACGCAAAGAAAATTCAAATATTTTGACTTAACCTTAGATTATAAAATTGCCCCTGGAGGTAATAGCGGGTTAAAATATTTTGTTACAAATGAGAAAGGAGCGTCATTAGGGCTAGAATTTCAGATTCTTGATGATCTACTTAATGAAGATGCCAAAGCTGGAGTAAATGGAAATCATACTTCAGCATCATTGTATGATATGATTACCGCAAAAAAAGCAAAAGCAAAAGAATTGGCTGCGGGCAATTGGAATAACATTCGGTTAATAGTTTACCCTAATAAAAGAATAGTACATTATTTAAACGGAAAAATTGTAGTTGACTATAGAAAGGGGTCTCCAGAATTTACTGCATTAATTGCCAAAAGCAAATACAGCAAGATACCCAATTTTGTAACCAATGATGAAGGTTATTTGCTGTTACAGGACCATGGAAGTGAAATTAGCTTTAGGAACATAAAAATTAAGGAGCTTAACTAAATTACATAGTTTGCTTTCCCGCACTGTATATCATTTAATAAGACTTTTTTAGCATAAGAGCCGCTCCCGTTTTAAGAACATATTTACTTTATGAAGATCGAATTCAAAAAAAATATCAATAGCTGTATCCTACTTTTGCTGTGCATATTTAGTTTCAAGGCATCTGCACAAGAACAAGCTTTTGGCAAGCCAGGAACCTTTATGGTGGGCTGTAACTATTGGGCTTCTCATGCAGGAACCCACATGTGGTCTAATTGGCGTCCTGAAGTTATTGAGGCAGATTTTAAGCAATTAGCTGCAAATGGAATAAAGGTATTGCGCATATTTCCATTATGGCCAGATTTTCAACCCATAAACAAGATTTATACTTCTGGTGGTGATGTAAAATATGTTTCGTTCAAGGACGAAACGCTACCCTTAACAGAGGTTGGCCAAAATGGGGTAAGTGAACTTCAGCTACAGCATTTTGAGACATTAGCTAGCTTGGCAAAAAAACATAAGCTACAATTAGTAGTTGGATTAATTACAGGCTGGATGAGTGGGCAATTGTATGTGCCACCAGCTCTTGAGGGAAAAAATATTTTAACCGATCCTGAATCTTTAATGTGGCAACAAAAATTTGTAACCACTTTTGTTAAAAGGTTTAAAAATAATAGCTCAATTGTAGCTTGGGATTTTGGCAATGAATGTAATGTAATTGAGAACGTTAAAAATCCTTTTCAGGCGTACGTTTGGTCATCAGTTATTTCAGGAGCCATAAAAAGCATAGATCATTCACGCCCAATAGTTTCTGGTATGCATAGCTTAACTGCTGATGATAAAGGGCTATGGTTAATAAAAGATCAGGCAGCGCTAACAGATATATTAACTACCCACCCCTATTCTTTATGGACACCCTACGCAAGTCAGGATCCAATTAATAGCTTGAGAACAATTATCCATGCAGCGGCCGAAACTTCTATGTACAGTGATGTGGCTGGCAAGCCATGCCTGGTAGAAGAAACAGGAGTAATGGGGCCTATGGTTGGCGGTGAAACGGAAAAAGTAGCCTTTGCCAGAACTGCGTTATTCTCTAACTGGGCAAATGACGGTTTGGGCACGTTTTGGTGGTGTGCCTATGATCAGACTAAGTTGCCATACGCTCCTTATAACTATGCTTCTGTTGAAATGGAATTAGGCCTGATTAAAGAAGATAGGACTCCAAAACCTGTACTGGGCGAGTTTAAAAAATTTAGTAAGTTTATTGATCAGTTGCCGTTTCAGATACTTCCCTCAAGGAAAAAGGAAGCAATCTGCATTTTAAGCAACAACCAAGATAATTGGGCAGTAGCTTACAGCAGTTATATTTTGGCTAAACAAGCAGGATTTGATTTTTCGTTTCAAAAGGCTGGTCAAGAAATTAAAGATGCACCACTCTACCTATTACCCTCTATTAAAGGAATTGATGCGGTTTACAATGACTATTGGACCAAGCTGTTGTTAAAGGTAAGTCAGGGAGCTACTTTATATATTTCTTTGGATGATGCCTATTTGCCTTCGTTTACAGAACCGCTGGGAATAGAAATAGCTACCAATAGCAAAAGAGCTGGTCTAATTAATTTCATCTCAAAATTACCTTCTGGTGAAAACTTGAATTTTTCTGCGTCCGCTGAACGTCGCTATCAAATTAAAAACAAAACTGCCACATTACTTGCAACAGAGGCTGACGGTAATCCCTCTTTTTTACAAGCCAATTATGGAAAAGGTAAAATATATCTCCTCACATTTCCATTAGAATTAAACCTAGCTAAAAAACCTGGCGCTTTTGATGTTGGGCAACCTAAATATAGCGGAATTTATCAAACGATAGCCAATTCGCTAATCAACGAGCGCATACTCACCCAACAGCATCAGAGTGTTTTAACAACTGAACATTCGATAAGTGATAGTGAAAAAGTAGTCATACTAATCAACTATAACCCTTTAGATGCAGATACTAAAATACAGTTAAAAACCGGATGGAAGATTGAAAGTAGTTTATATGGTGATTTGCCAAATGGAAATGATGCAAGGTTGAAAGGTAATGATGCACTGGTTCTTCTTTTAAAAAAATAATATATGTATAAGATAAAATACTTTTCAATTGGCTTTTTCTGGATAGCTATAGGATGCCATATCAGTGTGCAGGCACAAACAAAAAAGCAGCCGGTTGATTATGTTGATAATAGAATTGGAGTAATCGATAAGATATCAAATTGTGTAATTGGTCCTCAATTACCTTCTGGCTCAATAAGCCCTAGCCCACAGACGCAAAATGGAGAAGATGATGGTTATAGTCCGTTTGAACCGATACGCGGATTTGGACAGCTGCATGTGAGTGGCACTGGTTGGGGGACAAACGGACAGATTTTTATATCTCCGCAAATAGGCCTTGCGGTAGGGGAAAAAGAACACGATTCTCCAAAAACCGAAGAAAGTGCAAAACCTTATGAATATGCTGTAAAGTTGAACCGATATAACATCGGTGTTGCTTTTACCCCTTCATACCATTCAGCCATTTATAAATTTACTTTTCCAAAATCAAGCCAGTCTCATTTACTGCTAGACATTACACATGCTCTACCCGGGGATATCAAACCAGTGATCAAGGGTGAGGTATCTATGGGTGAAGTACACTTTGATGATGTCAATCATCAATCATTTTCTGGATCTGGAAGGTATAAGGGTGGCTTTGCCGCTAGTCCCTACACTATTTATTATGCTGTTAAAATCAGTAAAAAGCCAAGGGAATATGGAACTTGGTTAAATGGTAAAATCAATACTGGCTCAGTAAAACAGGCTTTGGTCAACAAAAATGATCGTGTTGGTGCATTTGTAAAATTTGCAACTCAACAAGATGAAGTGATTTACTTGAAAGTTTCCATTTCCTACAAGAGCATTGATCAGGCAAAACAGTGGTTAAATCAAGAAATACCTGATTGGAATTATGAGACCGCAAAACAAAAAGCTAGAAATACGTGGAATAGTTTATTGAAAAAAATTGAGGTAGAAGGAGGAACACCGAAAGAGAAAACAATTTTTTACACCGCATTTTACCATGCAAATCTAATGCCTCGTAACCGTACAAATGATACCGAGGCTTTTGGTAAGGATGTACCAATGTGGGATGATCATTTTGCAGTTTGGGATACTTGGCGCACACTGTATCCTTTACACGCTCTGATCAACCACCCATTGGTTAGTGGTACAGTAAATTCATTTATAGCTAGGTATAAAAAGTATGGTAAGGTAAAAGATGCTTTTGTAAATGGCAATGACATGGATGCCGAGCAAGGAGGTAACAATATTGATAATATCATTGCAGATGCTTATGTAAAAAAGGTGCCTGGAATAAACTGGGACGAAGCCTATAAATTACTAAAACATGATGCAGATAATGGGCGATTGGGAAGCTTTGGATGGAAAAAAGAAGACAGTGCATCAAATACATATAAAAAATTGGGATGGGTTGTGCCAGGAATCATGAATGTTTCAATGTCTCTGGAATATAGTTACAACGATTACTGTACTGCATTAGTTGCCAAAGGTTTAGGTAAACAGGATGATTATGCTAATTATTTGGCAAGAAGTAAACAATGGATTAACTTATGGAATAAGGATGCAGAAAGTGATGGCTATAAAGGATTTATTATGCCCAAAGCTTTAAACGGCGATTTTATACCTGTTGATCTGAAAGCATACCCAGGTTCTTGGAAGAATTATTTCTATGAAGCATCATCATGGAATTACTCCTGGTTTATGCCACATCAATTTAAAGAGTTGGTAGAACTAAATGGAGGCAAGGATGTGTTTGTGAAAAAACTGAATTATGGTTTTGAAAAACACCTTATACACTATGATAATGAGCCAGCATTCTTGGCAGTTCACGGTTTTATTTATGCCGATAGACCAGATTTAACTAGTTTCTGGGTTAGACAACTAATGACTAAATCCTTTACAGATAAAGGCTACCCTGGCAATGATGATAGTGGTGCAATGAGTTCTTGGTATATGTTTTCTGCCATGGGATTTTTTCCCAACGCTGGTCAGGATATCTATTACCTTACTGGGCCATCATTTAAAAAAACCAAAATACATTTAAGTAATGGCAGGGTACTAACAATCGAAGCGCCAAATGCTTCTCCACAAAACATTTACATTAAAAGTATTTTGGTTAATGGTGTAAAATGGCAAGGAAACATCATTACGCATAACATTATCCAAAAGGGAGGAACTATCGTTTTTGAAATGACCAATAAGCTTTAATAGAAGATTTAAATAATACGAAACAATGGATCAGCAATATTTAGAAATCAGTGAAATTCCCAAAAGAGCAATGGACTTTTGGAATGATCATAGAACATATAAACTACCATTAAATGCACCTTATCTGGGTATGGGTTCTTCTTATTTTGCTCCATTGGCATTTAAGTATATGGGTAAGCAAATTCAACCAGAAATGGCCTCTGAATTTTTTAATTACTTTAATCCAAAAGATGTGATACCAAATGGAGTAATCTTATCCCAATCTGGTCTAAGCACAGAAGCGTTGTGGTGCACTAAAATGTTTGATAAATATACTGCAATTTCTAATTACAAAGATAGTCCGCTATGCAATGCAGATAATGTAGATTCAATCGTAGACTTAAAAGCAGGTATTGAGCAATATTCTTCTTCAAATTCTTATATCAATACTTTATTGGCACTTTTTAAAGGATTAGGATATGATGCAAAAACCACTATCGATGTGATGGTGAATAATTTTTCTGAATATGAACATACCGGAAAAGAAATGGCAGAAAAGATATTTTCATTATTAAAAAGTGGAAAAATTAATGGAATATATATAATTGGCAGTGGTCCAAATATCGCAACTGCATTTCAGGCGGCATTAATCATGAGCGAAAGCACTAAGATTAATTTCAATGGACTGGCAATGGCACAATATGATCATGGTCCTAAAGAAACTGCTATAAATAGCATTGTAATTCAGATTCTTGCTCAAGGGCCTTCCTATCAGCGAGGATTAAATCTTTCTGAAAAAATAAAAGCAGCAGGTGCCCACGTTTTTTGTGTTGAGGAACCTGCGGTTAAGGAGCATTTTTCTATACTGAACAATATTATACCCTTTAATTTCATGGCCTATTATTTAGCACAGTACCTAAATATTAAAGAAACATTTACCGTTGGTGGTAAAGTCACTCAAGTCCAAGATTGAAAAAACTCAGATAAGCTTTAAAATTATGTTTCAAATTTACAAAGTTAAGCCTCTTGTTGTATTGTTACTTGCCTTTTGCAGTTTTACCCTAAAGGCACAACAAAAGCGTCTTTACCTAGCAAACGATGACCATACTGATTACATGTGGTCTGGAAATGAAGCGCAATATGATTCTGTTTTTGTTAAAATGATCGATTATCATCTTAGAAAGATAGACTCTACAAAAAATTTTCCAACAAACTTTCAAAATAGATTTAATTGTGATGGAAGTTATTGGTTAAATGCCTATCAAAAATATAGATCTATTGCCCAATTCAACAAACTAATTGCCGCAATAAAGTCCGGCCATATCAGTAGTCAACTCAATAGCGTGGTGAGCACGTTTGGTGCTCAACCTGCTGAAGCGGCGATTAGAGGTATGTACTACGCAGGGCAATTAGAGCGAAATTATAAATTGCGCTTTACAATGGCATCTTCAATGGAAAACAACACTTTACCCCTTGGCTTGAGTTCTTTATGGGCAGGTTCTGGGGCTAAATATAGTTGGAAAGGAATAGGAGGTTATGGAAGTCAGCTGTCTTATCCAAGCAGGGCAAATAGGCAATATCCCATGCATCGATACCAAGGACTTGATGGGACATCGGTATTAATGAAATGGTATGCCTATAACGAGAAAACAACAGGCAGTTTAGGTGGGTACGGAGAATGCAGGTTTGACATGAAATCGTTAGATATTCCTGCAGAATTGAGGAAAGCAGTTAATGTGATAAGAGACCTAGATAAAAATTCAAAATACCCTTATAAAATAGCAGGTGCATTTGGCTATGGCCATGACAACTTGCAAACATTTATAGCCGATCCCTTTATTGAGGTTGCCAAGGCAGAGACGAATGCGACACAAACTGTTCGCGTTTCAAATGAAGAAGATTTTTTTATGGATTTTGATAAGACCTATCCTAAGCTACCCATTCGTTCGGTAAGTTATGGAAATGAATGGGACCTGCTCTGTGCATCCATGAATGAAACCACCGCAGAGGTTAGACGGGCAACTGAAAAATTAAGATCTGCAGAGGCACTGAGTGCCTTGGTGTCATTGACACAACCCAATTTTGCTGACCAACTTTTACCTTCGCGAAAATTAGCTTGGGATGCCTTAGGTTTATACTGGGAGCATAATTGGACAGGAGATGGCCCCGTTAACAATAAAGTTAGGGGGTTATGGCAAGTTAAACTAAAGGAAAACCTGAAGAGTTACGTAGACTCTTTATATGATCTTGGCGTTAAAACATTGGGAAACCAGCTTCAAAAAACAAAAGATGATAGATTTTATGTTTTTAACCCTTTAAGTTTTATTAGGAATGATATTGCAGATATACCTTATAAAGGTACAGAACCCGTAAAGGTAATAGATGTAAGCACCCAATTGGAAGTTCCCAGTCAATCAATTACAAAGCAAGGCATATCGTATTTAAGGATTTTGGCAGAGAACATACCTTCTGTTGGTTATAAATTGTTTGAAATTAGAAAGGGTGCTGCAAAAAACTATTTACCCGTTGCCACACTAAAAAATGGTTATATAGATCACGTAAACTATAAAATTAAACTTACCCAATCTGGTGTAATTACCGAAATTGTAGATAAAAAGGCAAACAATAAATCACTAGTTAAGCAAATAGATGGTAAATATTTAAATGATTTAGGAGTTGTTGATGTAAACATTGGTCAGCCTTTGCAAATTGAAAATGCAGGACCAGTATCGGTCACTTTTAAGGCCGTATCTTCCCATCCTTTATTACACACGGTTAGACTTACATTATACGCCCTCGATACCAAAATAGAAATAGAAAACAGCATAGATACCAACTTTAAAGACAATAAAACTTGGGCTTTTTCTTTCAATATCGATCATCCTACCACCAGGCATGAAGAAGTGGGAGCTGTTTTAACCGTTAAGAAAGAATCTAATGGTGGTCACTATGCAGATCAGATTGCAAGATATGATTGGCAAACATTTAATCATTTTGCAGATTTGAGCAACGCTGACCATGGTGTAACCATATCTAATGTTGACTGCAGTTTTTTTAAGCTTGGAAAAAGTAGAATGGATAGCCTGGATGAAAGTTCATCACAATTACAGGCACTTGCAGGTGGTAGAATAGATAAAAAGGTTGAAGATAATGGTGTCTTGGGTATTCACGATCAACTTGGGCAGCAAAATTTCAATTATCATTTTGCTTTATTTCCTCATCAGGATAAGTTTAATGCCACACGTGCCATGAAATTATCTTTAGCTCATCAAAACCCCTTAACTGCAGCATTTGTCACCGGATTAAAGGGATCGCAGGGGAACTCATTTTCACTGCTTAACATTAGCGATGCAAATGTGCTTCTTTGGAGTATCAAGCCAGCAGAAGAAGGAATTAAAAATGGAATTATTACAAGGTTTTGGAACATGAAACCAGATTTGTTACAACCAACCCTAAGCTTTAATAAACCTATTATTGGTGCTTGGAAAACCTCTCATATTGAAACCAACCAATTTTTAATTAAACCTGTAAATGGGAAAATTAAAACAGTATTTAACCCTCATCAAATCAATACTTATCGTTTAACATCAATCCCAATAATAAAAACTAAATGAAAGAACTTGTAGTGGGTATAGACGTTGGGGGAACTAGGACTAAAATTGGCTTGGTTGACCTGGAATTGGGAAAAGTAGCAGAGGTGTTGGTTTATGCCACAGAAACAAAATCCTCAACTGTTTTTTTTAAGCAAATAGCTGAGGCGATAAGCCAGTTTAAAGATAAAAGTAGCAATGATGGTTATCCAATTAAGGGTATTGGAATTGGAGTACCGAGTTTTGTATATGAAGATGGAATAGTAGATTCTACCTACGGTTCTTTACCTTTTATGGAAGATTACCCCTTCAAACAACTAATAGAAAACACCCATCAAATTCCATGTAAAATAGACAATGATGCTAGGGTAATTGCCTTAGGCGAAGCTAACTATGGAGAAGGAAAAGAGTTTGATAGAGTACTGGTATTAACATTAGGTACTGGCTTGGGCATAGGTTTTACTGTTAATGGAAAGCTTGTTGACAGTACACCGTATGCGCACATGGCTGGCCATTTAAGTGTATCAGCAAATGGAATAAAATGTTATTGTGGGCGAATCGGATGTTTAGAAGAATTGGTTTCTGCAAGCGGTATCTGCAGGGCTGCCGAGGTTTTGGGTTGGGAAAATCGTTTTCCAAACCTACCGTTAACTGCCGAAAATATTTTTAAGGCCAATAAAGACGGGCATCCAATGGCGGTGCTTTTAGTGGCAGACTTGATAGCGAACCTGAAAATTGGAATTGCCAATTACATCAATATCTATGCTCCTGATGTTATTGTTTTGGGAGGTGGGGTTGCAAAAGGCTTAACCGATTATATGGCAGAACTCTACGATCCAAATTTGTTGTATCCCTATAAAAATTATAAGGTTGTAATTAAAAATTCTATGCTGCAAGAACACGCTGGTGTTATTGGCAGTGCCGCTTTATTCAGCAATCAAAAAGTTAGATCATCATGAAATTGAAAGAGAATAATTGGCTTTTATATGCAGTTTTGGCAGCTCTATTTTGGGGTATATGGGGCGTAGTGGCAAAATTTGTATCTAGTGACATCAATCCTTACACCAACCATTTCTTATTTACAATTGGGATGCTAGTTACCGTACCATTCATTATTCCAAAAATAATTCGAACAAAGCCTCAATTAAGAGGTATTGTTTGGGGTTTGATTGCTGGCGTTTTAGCTATTACAGGTAATGTTGCTGTTTACCAGTCTTTTGTGAGTGGTGGTTTTGCGGCCATAGTTATTCCCGTTACAAATTTATATCCCCTGATAACCATTGCAATTGCAGTTTTTATATTCAGAGAGAAGCTAAATTGGATAAATGTAGTTGGTATTTTATTTGCTGTGCCCGCTGTTGTAATGCTTTCTGGGCAAACAATGCTCTTCGAAAATCCGTCAGCTTTTTTAAAAGGATTCAATTTAAACACTTGGCTAGTTTATGCATTAATTGCGCTTTTGTTTTGGGGCATATTTAGTGCAGCACAAAAAGTTACCACAAATTATGTGTCGGCAGAGTGGTCATATCTAAGCTTTATCGTGTCGTCGGTAATTATTTCAATACTATTCATGTGCCTTGGCATAATTCAGTATGATTTTCCAAGGGATACATTCTTGTTAGGTTCACTCGCTGGTATGTTTAATGGACTAGGTGTATTGGCAAGCTTTGCTGCTTATCGAGCCATGGGAAAGGCATCAAAGGTCACTACCATTGCTGGGGCACTTCAACCTGTTTTTACCATCGCTTTTGCTGTGGTATTCTTGTCCGAACGCTTCGGTATAATTGAAGGCATAGGCATATCCTTTGCCATACTATCTGCAATAGCGCTAAGCTATGAACCAATACTAAAAAATAAACCTTAACATAAATACACCACCCTATTAAAACCACTTTAATGAAAAAATTATTTCTATCCCTTTCCATGCTCTTTTTAACCTACTTGGCTTCAGCACAACAAACCTGGTTTGTTTCTGGGAAGGGAAATGATCAAAATTCAGGTAAAACAGAGTCAACGGCATTTCGCAGCCTTCAAAGCGCTGCAGATTTAACTAAACCAGGTGATACCGTGATCGTGGCGGATGGAATTTACGATAGTTCCACGGCAAATAATGGGCATTCTATTTTAACCCTGCGTACTTCTGGCACGGTTGACAAGTACATTACCTTTAAAGCAAAATTAGGCGCTACCCCCGAAATAAGACCATTCTCATGGGGAGGTATAACTATTTTAGGCTCCTATATAAATATTGAGGGGCTAAAGGTAATAGGTAACAATGATAGCATTACACTGATAGATGCCATAAGTGATACCAAAAATAAAACGCCAAATGCCAAGTACAATACTAACGGAATTATAGTAGAAGGTAGGGAAAATGCTCCAGATAAAAAGCCTCATCACATCAGAATCAGTAACTGCGAAGTGGGTAAATGCCCTGGCGGCGGAATAACTGTTTTAGAAGGTGATTATGTAACGATTGAGGATTGTAAAGTTTATGAGAATGCCTGGTATATGCGTTACGCAGGGTCTGGTATTACCACTTTGAACAATTGGGCATTTGATGACAAACCGGGCTACCATATCATTATTGTACGCAACAAAGTGTGGAATAATAAAACACTTGTTCCATGGGAAAAAACGGGTAAATTAAGTGATGGAAATGGAATTTTGCTTGATGTTACCGATCAAAAGCAGGGAGCTACAAATCCAAATGCAGATGCTGCCGTTGATACTGTCGTTAAAAAGACACAGCCTTTAAAGCCACGCCGACCGGAGTGGAAGGGAAGAGCCTTAATTGCCTACAATCTAAGTGTGTATAATGGCGGTTCTGGCATACACACATTTCGTACCGCCCACGTTGATATTATCAATAACACTACTTATTGGAATGGCCAGGTTGTTGGCTATCAAGAATTGTTTCCAAATAGGTGTGACGATGTTGTGATCATGAATAACATCATTGTCCCTAAGCCAGGAGGAGCAGTAACGTCTGATAACAAGAATACCAGGATAAGGTGGGAGTATAACATCTATCCCAAAAATCAAGATTTTTTTGACGGCACCAATAATATCCTAGCTGATCCTCTATTTATTAATCCAGGAATTGACCCAACAAGACATGATTTTAAACTATCGCCTAAAAGTTTAGCTATGGGTTCTGGAAGCGTGGAATTTAAGTTTGAAAATGATACAGCCCTAAAACTGTTAAGACACAAGGGAAATTTAAATAGAGGCTATTACAGATAATCCAATTTAAATCATACTTAAAAGCATGAAATTTAAGAAGAATTGGCTAATAACCAGCACAACAAATCGCTATCTATTATTGGTGGTATTAGTGTTTACAGTGATTTGCTTTGGATTTAAGAACTTTGATAATAGATCTCAAGGATATGGCAACATTGCAATTGAAGTAAAGGCTGATAACATTAATGCTGTCAAAACACATACACCCGGCCATCCCAAGAAAAATGAGCATCAGGTTATGGCTGATACCTTGGTTTCATTTATAAGGCAAAATGGAATCTGGAAATAATAACACGATCAATTAATCAATACGGCCTTATTCAATTTATATTAAAAAAAATGACAATCAATTTTTATAAAAGCGCAAATAAAATAATTTACTTACAATTACTCTTGGTAATAATGCCTGCCACTTTGTTTGCTCAGGGCAAGTTAAAACAACTTTACAAGGATCCTAACGTGCCCATACAGATTAGGGTTAAGGATTTGTTGAGCAAGATGACCATTGAGGAAAAAGCTGGGCAACTCAATCAACTCAACAGTGGGGACCTTACCGGTCCAGGGCTTAATGCGACCAGCCAACAGGAAAAACTAATCATGTTAAAGGCGGGTAAAATAGGATCTTTTTTAAACACCATTGGCGCATCAACCACAAGAAGTGTGCAAAAAATTGCGGTAGAGCAAAGTCGATTGGGCATTCCCCTTTTATTTGGTTATGATGTGATCCATGGTTACAAAACCTTGTTTCCCATTCCTTTAGCTGAAGCCTGCAGTTGGGATTTAGATCAAGTAACAGAGAATAGCAAAGTGGCTGCAAAAGAAGCTGCGGTTTCAGGATTGCATTGGACTTTTGCACCAATGTGCGATATAAGTACAGACCCTCGTTGGGGTAGGGTAATGGAAGGTGCTGGTGAGGATCCCTATTATGCTTCACTGCTTGCATCAGCCAGGGTTAAGGGCTTTCAAGGAAAACTAGAAAGTGAATATAATGTATTAGCCACCGTAAAACACTTTGCAGCTTATGGCGCAGTAGAAGGTGGGAGGGATTATAATAATGTAGATGTTTCTCGTTCTAAGCTGTGGAATACTTACCTGCCACCTTATGAGGCGGCAGTAAAGGCTGGTGCAGCAACCGTAATGAATTCTTTTAATGTTTTAGACGGAATACCTGCAAGTGGCAACAAATTTTTACTTACCGAAGTGTTAAAAAATAAATGGGGCTTTAAAGGTTTTGTGGTAAGCGATTGGAATTCTTTTGGTGAAATGATTCCTCATGGTTTTGCAGCCGATTACAAAGATGTTGCACTGAAAGCCTTAAAAGCAGGTAGTATGATGGATATGGAAAGTAAAAGTGTGATAAATCATTTGCCACAATTAATAAAGGAAGGGAAATTGAACATTGCACAAGTAGATGATGCCGTTGGGAGGATATTGTATTACAAGTTTAAGCTGGGCTTATTTGAAAATCCTTACAGATTTTCTGATGAACAAAGGGAAAAGGATAATTTATTAACGCCAGCGCACAGGAAAGTGGCCAGGATAGCAGGAACCAAAAGTATTGTACTTCTTAAAAATTCGGATCAACTGCTTCCCCTGGCCAGTAAGGATAAAAAAATTGCGCTGGTTGGTTTTTATGCAAACAGCAAGGCAGATATGGTGGATATGTGGAAAGGGACAAGCGATTACAATACCTATGTAACTGTTTATGATGGATTGAAAGCGCAATATAAAGATTTGACTTTCGCCGATGGTTACAATTCGAAAAACGAGACTAGCGAAAAATTAATTGCTGAAGCAGTAAATAATGCCAGTGCTGCTGATGTGGTAATTGTGAATATTGGAATCTCTGGAAAAGTTTCTGGAGAGGATAAATCACTGGCAGACATTAATATACCCGCTGGGCAAATAGCATTGTTAAAAGCACTGCACCAAACAGGCAAGCCAATTATTGCACTGGTTACTGCAGGTAGGCCACTCGTGCTAACGCAAGTTTTGCCTTACACCAATGCAGTTCTATATTGCTGGTTATTGGGTACCGAAACAGGTAATTCTGTTGCCGATGTTGTAAAGGGGCTTTATAATCCCACGGCTAAAACTGTAATGAGTTTTCCCTATGCAGTTGGTCAGGTGCCAGTTTACTATAACCATTTTAATACAGGTAGACCTGCTCCCGATCCAGGGGGGGATAGCTTTTATTCTCGCTACCTAGATATCCCAAATCAGCCCTTGTTTCCGTTTGGTTATGGATTGAGTTATACGACTTTTAATTACAGGAATTTATCCCTCGATTTACCCTTATTAAATTCTGGGCAAGTTCAAAATGTTAGCGTAACCGTAAAAAATACAGGAAAATATGATGGCGAAGAAATAGTGCAATTGTATATAAATGACATTACCGCATCTATTGTAAGGCCTGTAAAAGAGTTAAAGGCGTACAAAAAGATCGGCCTTAAGGCTGGAGAAGAAAAAACCATCACTTTTCAACTTGGCGCAAAAGATTTGTCCTTTTTTGATGATAAGGGCAATGTCATATTGGAAAAGGGAAAATTCAAAATATTTGTAGGTGGTAACTCTAGAGATGTTTTGGAAACAACATTCGAACTTAAATAATTAGCAGCAAACAAGGTTCAATCTTAAATTCAAAAAAAAGAACATGAAAAAGATTTTATTGGGAATTGTTGGAATGTCTTGTCTCATCATTAATGAAACAATTGCGCAAACGCAGGTTTCTATTTCAGAAATTGCCACAAAAGTTTTAAATAAAGGCTTGCTCGAAACTGATCTAGGTACGTATCAAGGTAGCTTGCTTTTACAAGGGCAGGGTGAGTTGGCACTGGCTTGCTCAGATCAGAATATACTTTCTCAGGCAGTTGCTACTTTTCAAAAATTTGGTCAAAAAAAAATCGATGGCAAGGGTAGTTTTGTCAGCTATAAAGCTGGTGGAAATGGAGCTGCATTTTTAAGTTTTAAGCGTGCAACCTCATTATTAGATACTCAAGTAAAACTTGGGGCAAATCAAATGTTCAATCAGCAAAAACGCTCAAAAGAAGGCTTGCTTATTCCCGGATGGATTGATGAAAAGGGAGACCAGGTTTTTATAGATATGGCATTTGCAGTGACACCATATATGTTGTATGCCGGTCTTGTAGAAAAAAACAAAGAATATATAGACTTGGCGGTGTTGGAGACTTTGGAGCTTTTTAGCATATTAAGAGATGATAAAAATAAACTTTTACATCAGGCAAGGGGCTTTAGTAAAGCTGGGAAATTATCTGAAGACAATTGGAGCCGTGGCAATGGATGGGGTGCATTAGCCTTGGCTACATTGGTTAGGGATTTACCAATGGATCACCCAAAAAGGAAAGAGATTGAACTACTTGCTGCTGAATTTTTTGCTGCTGTTATCAAACATCAAAATAAGCAAGGTCTCTGGCATCAAGAAATGACAGATCAATCGTCCTTTGTCGAAACATCGGGCAGTGGCCTGTTGCTTTATGGGATGGGGATCATGCTTGAAAAAAAGATGTTGAGCCCTAAATATAATGCTAGATTTTTAAAGGGAATTAAAGGCTTAACCGCTTATATAGGAAGTGATGGGTCTGTTAGTCACGCCTGTTTTAGTTGCTTGGCACCTCGTAATGGTACCAAGGAAGACTATAAGAATCACGTTTGGATATATAATGACTCCCATGCTTTCGGACCAGTTGTACTGGCATTGGCCCAGGCACTGAAGGTAGGCGTTGTGTCTGTTGATAATAGGGTTATTGGGAAAAATGCAGTACTGGACACCATAACTAAGGTAGTGAAGACTTATGTGAAGTACGTGCCCGAACGTAACCAGGACATTGCATGGGAAAATGACCGCGTAGCTTTTCGTTATTATGGTCCGCCTGTGCGAGACAAGGTAAGCAGTGGGGTAGATATATGGACTAAATCTGTTAACTATTCTATCATAGATAAATGGTATCGCTTAAATGGATTGGGGCTAGACTACCATGTTGATAGGGGTGAGGGATCAGATTTTTACCACATGGGATTTTTGAGGGGAGCAGGTGGGAGCGCAGTATGGGTTAACAACAAACCTTACCCGGCAGAAACCTATGCCAACCATAGGATTATTAAAAACACAAAAGATGAAATAGAGTTTGAGTTGAAATTTGATGTCTGGGATGTTGCGGGTGCTAAGGTTACCGAACTCAAGAGGATCAGGATGGTGAATGGCACAAATTTTTATCAGGTAACGAGCACTTTCACTTCAGATGGTAAGGATGATTTAATCATTGGAATAGGTCTTACCACTTTCGGTAATCCTGTTATCACAAAAGACGCAGTGGGGCAGTTGGCCAGTTTGGAGGCCATAGATGCCAAAAATGGCAAATTAGGGACGGCAATAGTGGTTGATCCCAATCAATTTGATGGTTACTATGCAAATGGCAATGACCGATTTGTACTGATCAATGCTAAGTCAAATGTACCCATCACTTATTATGTGGGCGCAGCATGGGAGGGTAATCCCCTATTTAGGAATGATAGCGGATGGTTGAAAAACCTGCAAGGGGTAACCTGGAAAGAATTACAGAAAATCTATAGATAACAAAAAAGCTTAACCTGTTATTTACCCGCAAAAATTAGGTATAAGACTTCAAAGATACACCAAGGCCACTAGGTGATTGGCTAATAAGATTCACTATTACAAAATATAATAAATCATGAAATACCTTTTATTTGTTGCTTGTCTACTGCCAATTGGTTCTCTGGCACAACGAAGCACACCAATTTATAAAAATCAATCCTTAACAGTTTCTGCCCGTGCAACCGATCTTTTATCACGGATGACATTGCAAGAAAAAATCGGGCAACTAAACCTGGTCACTTTCGTAAATGAGAATAATTCTACCAATCCAATGGATGATAAGGTAAAGGCAGGGAATGTTGGCGGAATTTTAAAGAGCAATGGCGTAAAACAGAATTTAAGAATACAAAAGATTGCTGTAGAGCAAACAAGGTTAGGCATCCCTATACTTTTTCAGGAAGATGTAATTCATGGCTACAAAACCATATTTCCAATCCCCTTGGGAGAATCTTGTAGCTGGAATCTGACAGGGATATCCCAAACTGCAGCTGTTGCAGCAACGGAAGCTTCGGCAGGGGGCATTAGGCTAACTTATGCGCCAATGGTGGATATTTCAAACGATCCACGTTGGGGGCGAATTAGTGAGGGCGCTGGTGAAGATCCCTATTATGCAAGTTTGGTTGCAGCAGCAAGGGTGAGGGGCTTTCAGGGAAAGGACCTTACAAATGCAAATAGTTTGATGGCTTGTGTGAAGCATTTTGCTGGATATGGTGCTGCACTCGCGGGAAGGGACTATAGTATCACCGATTTTTCGGAAAGAACACTTCGTGAAAAGTATCTTCCACCTTTTAAGGCAGCAATAGATGCAGGCGTGGGAAGTTTGATGACAGCGTACACTGGGATTGATGGAACCCCCGCAACATCAAATCAAAGGTTGTTAAAGCAAATTTTAAGGAAGGAGTTTAATTTTAACAACTTGATCATTACCGATTGGGAAACAATTAAAAACCTGGTGAAAATCGGTGTAGCTAAGGATGAACCGAGTGCGGTTCAAATGGCAATTGAATCAGGCATAGATATGGACATGACAAGTGAGCTTTTTCAAAAACACTTGGCAACCTTAATTAAAACTGGCAAGGTAAAAATAGATGTCATCAACGCTGCGGTTAGCCGAGTTTTAGAAGCCAAATTTAAACTTGGGCTATTCGATCAACCATTTAAGTACCTTGATGAAGCAAGGGAAGTTGAAGTGTCCCAAAACAAGGATCATTTACTAATCGCACGTCAAGCAGCAAGAGAAAGCATCGTGCTACTGAAAAATGACAGTCAGATCTTGCCCCTTAAAAAGAATGTAAAAACCATCGCAGTGATTGGCCCGCTGGCCAATAGAAAAAAAGACTTGATGGGTTGGTGGGGAGGCCAATATTCCCAAGGTAAGCCTGATGCGGTAATTTCGTTATTGGAAGGTATTCAAAAAACGGTTGATCCTTCAGTCAAGGTAATTTATGCTGAAGGCATAAAGCTAGATGGCTTTGAACCCAAAGGGCTTGAGTTAATTCCTGCTGCGGTAGAAGCATCCCTTAGCGCTGACATTGTAGTTCTTGCAGTTGGCGAAGAATATTGGATGAGCGGTGAGAGTGGAAGTATTTCCATGTTAAACCTGCCTGGCGCACAGCTGCAATTGATTGATGCCCTTGCAAAAACTGGCAAGCCCATCGTAAGCGTACTGTTTAATGGAAGACCATATGATTTAAGAGCGCTATCGGCCAAGTCCTCTGCGGTAGTCGAGGCATGGTTTCCGGGAACAATGGGAGGATTGGCGGTGGCTGATGTATTATTTGGTGATTACAATCCCTCAGGAAAATTAACGGTAACCTTTCCATATAACACTGGGCAAATTCCAGTATTTTACAATTCAAAACGTACCTCTCATGACCTGGATTCGGTTGATATGAAGCATCGTTTTGCCAATAATTACCTCGACATTACGACCAAGCCACTTTATCCGTTTGGGTTTGGCTTGAGTTATACCAATTTTTCTTATTCATCATTGAAGGTTGTATCTGGCAACAATTTCAAGGATGGTAATTTGCAGGTTAGTTTTGTTGTTAAGAATACGGGTGAAAGAGAAGGAATTGAAGTTGCACAATTATACATTAAGGATAAGGTGAGTGCTGTGATAAGAAATGTTAAGGATTTAAAGGGCTTTGAACGATTTTCATTGAAGCCAGGTGAGGCAAGAACCATAAAAATTAACCTTACCAATCAATCATTAAGTTTCCTGGATAGAAATTTGAAAGAGATAATTGAACCTGGAGATTTTGAATTAATGATCGGGAGCTCTTCCGAGGATATAAGGTTAAGGCACGATTTTACGATCAAATAATACACTTTACAAATGATTGGGCTTAGCAAGGAACTTATCTCGTGACACCTTAAATTTACTACACTTATCTGATGTATGAGGACAAAGGGGCAATTTTAAAAGCAAAATTGCCCCTTTTTTTTGCCTGAAAGCAAAATAGCTGTCTTGCTAATTTGAGTTTTCGGATTTGTCTTTACTTTTTTGAACCGTTGTTCAGCTCTTGTAAGAATTGGGAAGGTGTTTTTCCAAATTCTTTTTTAAAGATGGTGCTAAAATAAGATTGAGACAAAATGCCCACTCGGTACATAACCTCTGTAACTAGAACATCTTCATGGGTTAATATGTGCAATGCCGTTTTAAGACGGATACTCCTTACAAATTCATTTACCGTCTGCCCCGTAATTTCTTTCATTTTTCTCAGCAGCGTGGTTTGGCTCATCCCTATTTCCCTACTTATTTCCTCTACGTTAAAATCGGGGTTTTCTATTTTTTGTTCAATTAACAACGTAATCTTTTCTATAAACTCTTTGTCTTTAATAGAATAGGCGAGTTCTTTAGCCGTTATGGTATAATCCTTAAGGTATTTCTCCTTTAATTTTTGCCTTTGATCAAATAGATTCTGTATCGTAAAGCTTAAAAGGTCAATGTTAACTGGCTTACTAAAATAATGGTCTGCGCCATAGCCTACTCCACTAAGCTTTGTCGCCAATGCATCTTTTGCAGTTAGCAGGATGAAAGGAATGTGACTGGTTTCTATATCTCCCTTTAAAGCTTTGCAGAATTCAATTCCATCCATTACAGGCATCATCACATCGCTAATGATTAGGTCTGGAAGTTTTTCCTTTGCTATTTCCAAGCCTTGTTGACCATTAATTGCCTCCAGTATGTAATATCTATCTTCCATGCATTCTTTAAGAAATGCCCTTAGCTCATCGTTGTCATCAACCAGAAGTATGGTTCGCATATCCTCGTTATTCTTCTCTGGAAGACCAGTTAATGCTGATCTTGTTTCAAATGATGACAGTTCACTTTTGAACTGTATGGTTTCAAGATAGATGGTAGGCTCATTTAAATTGTTAAGGCTCTTTTCCGTATCTAGATAATCTGCCGCATCAACAGGTAGTGCAACCAGGATTTGGGTACCTTTTTTCTTTTCGCTATAGACGTAGATTTCGCCCTTATGTAAAAAGACAAGGCTTTTAACAAATGCCAAACCCAGGCCTGACCCAAGGTGGGTTTGGTTAACCCTGAAATATCTTTCAAATAAATGCGACATTGATGATTTAGAAATACCTACGCCATCGTCAGTTACACAGATATAGGTATAGCTCTTAGCTTCATAACCACTTTTCAAGATCAGCTCATTCTTAAACTGGGGCTTGAATTCAGCAAATGACCCAAATGTTTCTACGCTTACCGTGCCACCATTTGAGGTGTACTTTAATGAGTTATGCAATAGGTTAATGATTACCTTTTCGATGACTTGCCTATCAAACCATAGATTTTGGTTCGTGGTTGTTTTTGTGCTTAAATCAATCCCAAGTTCGCTTGCCTTATCTGAGAAGTCAGTCGTGATGTCATTAACTAGTAAAGCCAGACTTTCATTAGAAACCTTTAACTTGAGGTTACCTGAGGCAACTTTCCTATAATCAATTATTTCGCTTATGAGCTTCATCAACCGTAACGCATTCCGGTGCATGGTGAGATAGGAGTTTTTGATGGTTTGACGGCTGTCTTCTTTCATTATCCTTTCCAATGGTCCTAAGATTAATGAGAGAGGGGTTCTCAGTTCATGTGAAATGTTGGTGAAGAACTGTAGCTGTGAAAGATGTATTTCTTCTCTCTTCTCTTCCTCTAATTGTTTGAGTTCAAATTTTCGCCTAAAATATAATAAGGTAATAACAGAAGAAACCAAGATCAATGTCATTAATGTCCTGAACCACCAGGTCATCCAGAATGGCGGGATGATTGTTAGGTCAATAGCCGTAAATGTATCGTTCCAGTTTCCGTTCGAGTTTGTTGACTTAACCTGAAATGTATAATGCCCAGGGTTAAGATTGGTGTATGTAGCCCTTCTAAGGTTACCTACAAAATTCCAGGCCTTGTCAAACCCAACCATCTTATAGGCATACCTAGTCTTCTCAGGGTTTAAAAGGTTAAGGGCAACATACTCAAAGGAGAATACGGATTGGCTGTGATGAAGGACTACTTCCTTTGCCTGGCTAATATGTTCACGAAGTGGAGAGGTATTGTCAAAGCTATTTATGCTTTTGTTAAACAGTTGAAAATCACTTAAATAAACTGGAGGAACAAAATTAATGTCCTTGATATCTTCTGCCTTAAAATAATTGAAGCCACGGTTTCCTCCAAATAACATTTCTCCATCGGTAGTTTTGTAATAAGCATTTCTAGAAAACTCAAGACCTTGGACACCATCTGCATTTGTATAGTTTTTAAGGTAATTGCTATCGGTATTATATTGAAAAAGCCCTGAGGTTGAACTGATCCAAAGATACCCATCGTTGTCTTCGAGGATCCCAAAAATAGTCGTGTTTGAAAATCTATTGCCAAGGCTTGGTAATATAAAATTTTTTGTCTTTTCATCAAAAATCATAAGGCCATTTTTACCAATCCACATTCTGCCCTTCGAGTCGGTAAACATTACTTCAACATTTCCGAAGAAAGACCGGTTTCTTTGCGCTGTAGGATAAAAATAGTTCCTCAGTTTACCTTGGGATACATTGTAGTTATAAAGCGTGGATTCGTTGCTGCCAAACCAAAGCCCTTGGTCCTTGTCCTCGAATATGCTTAAGAAACCCTTTTTTGAAAGATCAATTTTCTTGTCATTAATAGCCCTAAATTGCCGAAAAGATAAATTTGTTCTATCAAGAATATTCAACCCACTTTCAAAAGTGCCAATCCAAAGGGTTCCTCGGCTGTCTTCAAATATTTGTGAGATATTGTTGGAGGAGATAGAGGTCTTGTCTTTGGGATTATTCATAAACCTAGTAAAATCATTGGTTTGTGGATTATAGCGATTAAGGCCTCCTCCCCAAGTGCCAACCCAAACTATGCCTTGAGAATCCTTGTAGATGGTTAATACTGCATCCGAACTGATAGAGCGAGGATTTTGTGGGTTAAAACGATAGGTGTAGAAACTGTTTTTATTTCGCTGCCACACATTTATACCTCCTCCATCTGTTCCAATCCATAAAGCGCCATTTCCAACTTCACAGAATGCTTTTACATCACGATGTGAAAGTTGGCCATTTGTTGGATGGTCTGCCATTAGGTTGAATTGGTAGCGATTAGGATTGTACACGTATAATCCACCACTATGGGAACCAACATAAACGTTGTGTTGCGTGTCTTCTAGCAACCCGCACGCTGAACTTTGAGAAAAGCTTGATGGATCTGAAGGGTTTCCCCTGTAAGGAAGTATTTGGTTGGTATTGTAATCGTAAAAATGAATCCCCCCATTTTCTGTTCCAACCCATAGGTTCCCTCTGCTGTCGGCCAAAATGCTCTTAATAACATTGCTAGCTAGACCTGAACGATTTTGAATACTGTGAAATTTGCGTGCTACTAACGTATTGACGTTGAAATAGGACAGACCTGAGTCTGATGTACCTATCCATAGATTTTCCTTTTTGTCCTGTGTTATGGTACTTATGTTATTACTACAAATTATATTTGATTTTTGGGTTACATACGAACGGTAACTGCCATTTTGGAGTGATAAAAGCCCATCTCCCTTAGTGCCTATCCATATTTTTCCTTTTAAGTCTTGATAAAGACAAGAAATACTATTGAATTTTGTAGATACCTTTCCCTTTTCTAGGAAATTAACTTTTCTAAAGATCGACTTCCCACGTTCTAAAATTCTAAGCCCACCAGTCATTGTTCCAACAAACAATGTTCCCTTTGAATCGCACAATATCGATGTGGTAATATTATTGCCGATACCGAACCTGTTAGTGCCATCATTGACTATGCGTATGAAAGTATTTTTTTTTCTATCGTACTTGTTTAATCCAAGGCCTGTGCCAATCCAAACGTTATGATCTTTGTCCTCTGCTATAGAGTTAACATCATTGCTGCTCAAAGACCTCTTATCATTAGCATTGTAATAAAAGGTAGTAACCTTGTAACCATCATATAGGTTCAGTCCCTGCGCTGTGCCAATCCAAATATACCCCTTGCTGTCCTGAAAAGTGCAGTAGACCTTGCTACTGGATAAACCTTGATCCTTTGATATGTTATGGAACTTGAGCTTTATGGGTAATGCAGAAGCAAATGAATCATTTGTTGAAAGAAAGAGCAAAACAATTAACAGAATGACTAGATTTTTTGCCTTTTGCATTGGTAACAATAATTATAGCGAGTTATTTTCAGACCAAAATACGAAAAACTATTTGGTTAAATTTTTTTTCCAATAAGCTAGCTTGCTTAGATATATTTAAGTTTTCTCGCGAAGTTGGTTAAAGGTCATGATTAATAGCAACGAACTTTAACTAAAACGCGCTAAGGAGATTTGTAAATGTCACATGTTTCCAAAATGTGTTTTATTTCGGTAGTTCATTTTATTGTTTATTGCTTAATTCCAGCAAAAATTACAAGGATTTCAGCAAGCCAATATGGTTTAAAACATATTCATTTGTAATATAAAACAACACTTAAACTAAATAACCAAATATTTCTCTAACGCAAGTAATTTCTTTATTACGGAAGAACCACTAATTTCCTTTTAAATAATTGTAGTACGAGTAAATGTTTGTAGCTAATAACCTAACAAACAGCATATGGAAACAAGTTTGATGCAAAATAGAACCCAACTTAGCACTTCTCTTTTCACAAATTACGATGAAATAAAAACATCTAATGAAAAACTGCATTCCCATCCTCAGTACGAACTAGTTTTTACCATTGGAGATGAAGGTACCCGTTTCGTAGGAGATAACGTGAGCTCATTCTTCTGCAATGACTTGGTTTTAGTTGGACCAAATCTTCCGCATTGCTGGCAAAGCAACAATTTATCGGATCCAATTTTCAATACAAGGGAGGTTAAAGTACACTTTGACCAAAGTTTTTTTGGAAAAGAATTTTATGAAATGCCTGAGATGAAGAAAGTTAAAAACTTGCTTCTTTTAGCCCAACGTGGTGTTGTTTTTAGCAATGAAACAGCTGCTAAAATGGGTAATAAAATAATGCAGCTTTCTGGTAAAAGCAATTGGTTAAGAGTAATTGAGTTGCTTTCTATTATTTGCGAGCTTGCCGAAAGCGACTTTAATGTTCTAGCTTCAGAGACTTATACAAAATCTTGCAAATCAGGTGATGATAAGCTATCTAATATTTACAATTATTTAATGGAGAACCATCAAAGAGATATCAATTTGAAGGAGATTGCAGATTTTTCAAATATGAATACTACAGCGTTCTGTAGATATTTTAAGAAAGCTACCTCTAAGACTTTTTCGGATATCCTAAATATAATTAGGGTTGGTTTTGCGTGTAAAAAATTGTTGGATACCAAGCTAAGTATTAGTGAGATTGGCTATTCATGCGGTTACCAAAATATTACTTATTTTAATCGTCAGTTTAAAGATATCAAGAAATTAACACCAACCAGATATAGATTACAGTATAATAATTGTGCTTAAGAAGATTGATGATGCTCTTAATTTATAAGGCTTTACGCAAGAATTATAATCATACAACCTTAAGTTTGCCATATGATATTAAGGTAATTTATAACTTTTTTTTAAAATCCGCTAAGGGATGTAATAATATACATTACCCCAATTAAAAAACATATTAAAAATGTACTTTTTACCAAAAAACCATTTAAGGTTTATCTTTATTTTTGTCGGCTATCAACTCTTCTTGACAACAATTTTGCATGCTCAGCATATTAAAAAGGAAGATGTTGTTAAAACCATGAGGCAGGTAGCTGATTGGCAGGTAAACGACTGGGATGTAAACCAAGCACAAACTCCAAAATGGGATTGGACCAATGCTACCGGTTATATAGGTATTCTTGAAATGGGAGACCTTCTCCAGGACAATAAATATCATAGTTATCTTTACAATATAGGTGAAGAACTTAAGTGGGATACTGGTCCTAATAGATTTTATGCAGATGATTATTGTATTGCTCAAACTTTCATTGGCTTGTACCTAAAGAAAAAAGAAAAGCGAATGATCAATAAATTTATTGCATTAGCAGATAGCATTGTAAAAATGCCACATACAGAGAGCCTAGAATGGAAGAATGAAATTAATCACAGAGAATGGGCATGGTGTGATGCATTGTTTATGGGACCTCCTACGCTTGCAAAGCTATCTATCGCCACTGGTAACAAAAAATATTTAGCTGTAGCTGATAAGCTTTGGTGGAAAACTTATGATTACCTCTATGATAAAGAGGAACATTTATACTTTAGAGATGGCAGTAATTTTACCAAAAGAGAAAGAAACGGAAAGGAAGTGTTCTGGTCTAGAGGCAATGGCTGGGTAATGGCTGGCCTATCAAGGGTAATAACGGATATGCCCTTGAATTATCCTTCCAGACATCGTTATGTTTCCCTGTACAAGGAAATGGCGGAAAAGATTGTTTCTTTGCAACAGGCTGACGGTAGTTGGCATACTTCTCTTTTAGACCCCGCCAGCTATCCATTGAAGGAAACTAGTGGGACCGCCTTTTACACCTATGCACTCCTTTGGGGTTTAAATAATGGCATTTTGGATAAATCGAAATATTGGCCAGTTGTCATGAAGTCCTGGGGCGTATTGGTTAGCGCCATTCATCCCAATGGAATGCTTGGTTATGTTCAGCCCATTGGTTGGCAACCTGAACCTGCAACACCCAAAAGTACAGCTGTATTTGGCGTTGGTGCATTTTTATTGGCTGGAGCCGAACTTTACAAGTACATAGATAAAAACAATGTAAATTAGTGCAGCATGCTAAGAAAACTCATAACCTTTAATCTACTTGTACTTTTTGTGTTCAATGGTTTTTCTGCCATGGCACAAATCAAACTTTTTAATAAAGAATACCATTTGCCAGAACACCCTCGCTTATTACTTAAAAAAGGTGAGGAAAATTATATCAAAAACGCTATTCGAAAAGATCATTATTGGAAGAAAGTACATGATGATATTATAGACGATTCAGAAATAATTATAGCGCTTAAACCAATTGAAAATATTAAGATTGGCGGCAGGCTTTTAGATAAATCTAGGGAATGTTTGAGAAGGATATTTTATTTAGCGTATAGCTATAGGCTAACTGGTGATGAAAAATTCTCTAAACGGGCTCTGCAAGAGATGTTAGCTGTGTCGGCCTTTAAGGATTGGAATCCTTCACATTTTCTTGACGTTGGAGAAATGACAACTGCGATGGCTATTGGATATGATTGGTTGTATGATAATATTCCAAAAAGTTCAAGGTTAATAATACAAGCTGCTATCTTGGAAAAAGGGATTAAACCATCACTTAGTCAGGGTTTTAACTGGTGGATAAGCACAAGTAACAATTGGAATCAGGTATGTAATACAGGTATGTCTTTTGGGGCTTTGGCAACATACGAAGATCATCCCCAGCTCTCAAGTACCATCATTGAAAGAGCAATTGATGGAATACAACTTCCAATGAAACAATACGCCCCTGATGGTGCCTATCCTGAAGGATATGCATATTGGGCTTATGGTACAACTTATAATGTAATGTTTATAAGCGCACTGCAAACGGCTTTAAATAGTGATTTTGATTTATCTAAAAATCCAGGTTTTTTAAATACCGCTTCTTACTTTGAGCACATGACGGGTCCTTCTGGTCAACATTTCAATTATTCTGATTGTAGTCAAATTTCTGAGTTTAATCCTGCAATGGTCTGGTTTTCTGGCGTAAGTAAAAATCGGTCACTTCTATATGTTGAAAAAAACAAACTTGATGGTAATTTGAATACGAGAAGTCGTTTTTTACCAGCTGCTATGATTTGGGCGAATGGAATAAGTATTGAAGATACAAAACCGCCTTCTTTATTAATGTGGACTGGCAATGGACCTAATCCGATTGCATTGTTTCGAACTTCCTGGACAAATAAAGACGCCATATACGTTGGTTTTAAAGCAGGCTCACCCTCGGTTAGCCATGGACATATGGATGTTGGTTCTTTTATTTTAGAAGAAAGAGGAGTTAGATGGGGAATCGATCTGGGTATGCAAAATTACGAATCGTTAGAAGGAAAGGGGATCGATTTATGGAACATGTCTCAAAATTCTACAAGGTGGCAAGTATTTCGGTACAATAATTTAGCACATAATACAATTACCATTAACGATTTGGCGCAAAGGGTAAATGGTAGCGCAACGCTTGAAAGCTACTCAAACCAACGTTCTTTTTTAAACGCAGTATCTGATCTTACTGATATTTATAAAGGTCAGATCTCTAAATTAAAGCGTGGGGTAGCAATTGTAAATAAAAAAATTATAGTTGTTCGTGATGAAGTAGAAACTGGAAATGAATATGTAACCTTTCGCTGGTCTATGGTTACGCAAGCATCTGTTGAAATAAATAATCATGATTCAGCAAAATTAACAATGGATGGTAAAGACTTGTTTCTGAGGGTTACAGGGGTAGATGATGTAACCTTTAAAACATGGAAAACAGAGCCCAAAAATGATTATGATGCCCAAAATCCAGGAACATGTATAGTTGGGTATGAAGTTAAGCTAAAGCCGAATACTAAATATGCTTTGAATGTAACGCTAGCTTCCGATTCTAGTGAGAAAAGCGTTGTAGCTAACAATATGAGTCTTAATAATTGGCCTAAAACGTTAAAATAGAAATATCCTTATATAAAGTTTTTAGTAAGAATTAGTTGGATTCCATAGAATATAATTATATAAATTAAAAAATGAATAATCGCAGAAAATTTATAAAGAACACCGCCCTTTGCTTAACTGGTACTTTATTAGCCACCAAGGTAAATGGAATGTCAGAATTTTTTAAAACCCTTGGGTTACAACCCCATATTATTGTGCGTTCTGGGTGGCAAACCGAAAATATTGGCGACATAGCGCATACTCCAGCATTAATGGCTCTGATTGAAAAGTATATTCCTTCAGCAACGGTTACTTTCTGGCCATTTTATGATTATCTTCCAGATAACGAAGTAGAAATGTTAAAAAAACGTTTCCCGAAAATGAAATTGGTTAGGGGGAAACTTAATAAAGATGGAAAATCTAGCACCGTTGAGTTACAACAAGCAATTTCTACAGCCGATTTAATGATACATAACTCGGGTCCCGCAACTATTGCTTGGGCTGATCTACAAATTTTCAATAAATTTACAGGCAAGCCTTTTGGGGTATATGGCGTTACTTATGGTTTGTATGGAACGCCAGAAACCAATATTCTAAATAAGGCCTCTTTTGTGTATTTCAGAGATTCGGTTTCACTTGAAAAAGCAAGAGTAGCTGGTGTTAAGGCTCCAGTTATGGATTTTACACCTGATGCTGTTTTTGCTATTGATGTTACTAACGACGAGCGGGCAATAGCATTCTTAAAAGAGAATAACTTAAAAGATGGGCAATTCCTTTGTTGCATTCCAAAACAAAGACATACCCCCGTTTGGCTACATCCTCATAAAAACAGACCAATTGATCCTGTAAAAAATCAGCGTAACGAAGATATGAAACTGCATGATCACCAACCATTGATCGAAGCAATTATTGCAGTAATCCGCAAAACTGATTTAAAGGTGCTGATTACCCATGAAGATGAAACAGAAATGCAGATTGGAAAAGATTGGCTTTTAGATAAGCTCCCAATTGATGTTAAAAAAAAGGTAGTTTGGCGAAATACAGCTTGGCTTACAGACGAAGCGGTCAGTATTTATAAGCGATCTGCTGGGTTCTTCGGATCAGAAATGCACAGTCCAATTATGTGTATAGCCCAAGGTATACCTGCCATTGTGGTGAGATGGCAGGAGCAGAGCAGCAAAGGTATCATGTGGCGAGATATTGGTCTTGGAGAATGGTTGTTTGATTTTGATGATGAAAATGAAATTCGTCGTTTTGTGCCAACGGTGTTAAAGTTTGCCAAAAATCTCAAGGCTGCCAAGATGAAGGCTGTGGTAGCAAAAAAGTTTGTAGACAATAAGCAAAAAGAGTCTTTTTTGGTAGTTAAAAATACCTTGAATAAATAGTAAAAGCAATTGGGAACTCAATATATCTGTTTAATAATTTCATCACTCAAATAACTCAAATCAAGTATAAAATACCTGATTACTTACTTCTAAAAGGTTGCATTTGACAGCCGTAAACCAACTACTAAAAATGATCGAAGAAAAGGAAAAAACAAATTTGCAGCATTTATTAAGTATACCAGTAATTGTGGCTGCACTAGGCTATTTTGTAGATATCTATGACCTGTTGCTCTTTGGAATCGTTCGTATTCCCAGCTTAACTGAAATGGGACTGAACGAAGAACAAAGGTCTGCTGTTGGAGCCTCCATTTTAAATTGGCAAATGATCGGATTGTTGTTGGGAGGTATTTTATGGGGCGTGGTAGGTGATAAAAAAGGCCGTTTATCGGTATTGTTTGGTTCAATCATTACGTATTCCATAGCTAATATCGCTTGTGGCTTTGTGCAGGATGCCGAAATTTATAAAATACTCCGTTTCATTGCGGGAATTGGTTTAGCCGGGGAATTGGGTGCCGGAATTACCTTGGTTTCTGAAATCCTTCCAAAAAGATTGAGGGCAATAGGCACATCACTAGTGGCAGGTGTTGGTTTATGTGGTGCAGTTGTTGCTTACTTTACCGTAGCGCTTTTTGATAGCTGGAGAACCGCTTATTTTATCGGTGGAGGTTTGGGAATCTCTTTATTGCTATTAAGGGTGGGGGTGGTAGAATCTGGTATGTTTGACAGCATTAAACACGAATCTAAGGTAGCGAAAGGAAATTTTCTAGCGTTTTTTACTAATCGTAGGCGATTTTTGTTGTACATCAAATGTATTGCCATTGGGCTACCTACCTGGTTCGTAATTGGCATCTTATCTACCTTTTCGAATGAATTTGGTGTTGCTTTAGGTATTGCCGAACCAATTATCCCAGGTTTGGCGATCATGTGGTGCTACATTGGTTTAGCCTCGGGTGATTTGATGAGCGGATTTTTTAGCCATGCTTTGCATTCCAGAAAAAAGGCGGTGGCATTAATGATGGCTTTCACCCTGATCGGTGCAGTTGTTTACCTTTCAGGCATAATTACAACGGCTTTCTGGTTGTATGCATTTTGTTTATGGATGGGGATTGGAATCGGTTATTGGGCAATGTTCGTTACAATTAGTGCCGAACAGTTCGGAACAAACCTAAGAGCAACCGCTGCAACAACAGTTCCCAATATGGTGCGTGGTGCGGTAGTGTTGATGACTTCACTATTTGGGTTTGCCAAACCAAGTGTGGGCGTTCTGCTTGCAGGGGGAATAGTGGGCATTTGCGCTTTCATACTTGGGTTTTATGCGGTATGGTCCATCCCTGAAACCCATGACCGTGACTTAGACTTTCTTGAACATTAAATGATCCACGATAAAACTAAAATTATATCGTTTTGTTGATCTGATGGGTTATGCCGCTAACACAACAGGTGTTTTCTTTTGGCAACAGTTGCGATAAGCAGCAAATTTCATTCAATAATTTGCAAATTGAATTCAAATGTAAACTTAGGTTTCCCTATATATTTGATTTGGTGGTATGGGAATTCCTAGATCCATTATAAAAAATTAGTATCGTCTTTTAAAACATTAAAGGCAGTACTTATGCATCATCATGTTTTAAAACTCCATGAAAAGACTATTCATTTTTATCCTTCTGGCTTTTGTTTTTGGGGAAGTATCGGCCCAAGTAACAGAAATAAAACTTCACTCCAACTGGCAATTCCATAAGGCTGGTGAAAATGAATGGCTAAAATCAACTGTACCAGGTACCGTTCATACAGATTTGTTAGACAATAAAAAGATAAAAGATCCATTCTATAGGACTAACGAAAAAGAAATCCAATGGATTAGTGTAAGTGATTGGGAGTACAAAACCAATATAGTTGTTGACAGCTTACTTTTGTTGAACGAAAACATCGATCTGGTAATGGAAGGGTTGGACACTTATGCTGATGTATATGTTAACAACAATAAGATTCTATCCGCAAATAATATGTTTCTTGCTTGGAAAAAACCAATAAGAACATATTTAAAAAAAGGCAATAATGAACTTAGGGTTTATTTTCATTCGCCCATAAACAAAGTAATGCCTGCTTATAATAGTTTGGGCTATCATGTTCCTGTAAGTAATAATGATCAAGCTAATGAACGTGTTAGCATATTTATAAGAAAAGCTGGCTATCATTTTGGGTGGGATTGGGGGCCGAGATTGGTGACTTCTGGTATATGGAGGCCGATTTATCTTTCTTGTTGGAACGATGCCAAAATTGAAGATTTATTTATTAAACAAAAGTTGCTCAAACCTCATCAGGCTAGTCTTGATGCAGAAATGGAAGTTTATTCTAGTACGTCTGGTGTTAGACTTGTTGAGGTACTAATAGATGAGGATCATAAAGTCCTTTTAAGTAAGCGGGTATATTTTTCTAAAGGTGTTAATAAGGTCAATGTTCCGTTTGAACTTGAAAATCCAATTTTGTGGTGGCCAAAAGGCTTCGGAAATCAAAAACTATATACTTTTAATGTAAGAGTAAAAGACGGAGAGCGAATTTTAGCCTTTAAACAAGTTAAAAAAGGGCTTAGGGATATAGAAGTTGTTCAAGATTCTCATGAAAAGGGTAAATCATTCTATTTTAAGGTAAACGGAGTGCCCATATTTATTAAAGGTGCCAATTATGTGCCCCAAGATAATTTTTTAACACGAGTAACCAACGAAAAATATCGACATGTGATTGAGACAGCAGATGCTAGCAATATAAATATGCTAAGGGTTTGGGGTGGAGGAATTTATGAAAATGATATCTTTTATGACCTTTGTGATGAAAAGGGCATCTTAGTTTGGCAGGATTTTATGTTTGCTTGTGCGCTCTATCCGCCCTTAACTGATCTAAAGAAAAATATTTATGACGAGGCCGTTCAAAACGTTAAACGTCTTAGAAACCATCCGTCAATTGCTATTTGGTGTGGTAATAATGAGATTGTGCAATTCATGAATGAGAACTACTGGGGACAAACAAAAGCTAATTTCAGAACCCCGGCTGATTCATTGGCCGTGATAGATACCTATGCAGAAATTTTCCATAACATCTTGCCTTCCGCATTAAAAGCTTATGATGATGAAAAATTTTATTGGTCTTCTTCGCCAAATGGTGAAAACTATTCAACAAATTTCTCTGCAGGAACAACCACTGGCGATTTACACTACTGGGGTGTATGGCATGGTAAAAAACCATTTTCTGAATATAACAAGGTAATACCCTCATTTATGAGCGAGTATGGATTTCAATCTTTTCCAGAGATCGAATCGGTTAACAAGTTCGCTATTCCTGCAGATTTCTCTATTGATTCTGAAGTGATGAAGGCTCATCAAAGATCTACTATTGGCAATGGAACCATTGTTCATTATATGAAAGAGATGTACAAGGTGCCACAACGCTTTTCAGATTTTTTATACGTAGGTCAGCTTTTACAGGCAGATGGAATAAAAACAGCAATTGAAGCTCAGCGCCGAGCTATGCCTTACTGTATGGGTTCTATATATTGGCAGTTAAACGACTGTTGGCCGGTTGCGAGCTGGAGCAGTATGGATTATTATGGACGATGGAAGGCTTTGCAATATGCGGTGAAAAAAGCTTACAGTGAGGTTCTTATCTCCACCATATTGGAAGAGGAAACCGTAAAGATTTACATCGTATCCGACAAGCGAGAAAATATTAAGGCAACTTTGCGCATACAGTTAATTGATTTTAACGGTAAAATTTTATCTGAAGTAAATAAAGATGTAAATGTTATCGGCAACAATAGCGCTGTATATTACTCACAACTGGAGAAGGAGCTGATTAAAAATGCTGATAAACGAAAAACTTTTCTTAAAACAACCTTATTCGTAAACAATCAACAGATAACAGATCAAATTTTTTATTTTGACTTACAAAAGAATTTATTGCTGGATAAATCAAAATTACAATGGGAATTAAAAAAGGATCTAAATAACTATAAGATAATATTGAAATCTGATAAATTAATTAAAAACCTTAAAATATCCTTAGAAGATGAGAATATCGTTTTTTCTGATAATTACTTGGATATTTTGCCGGGATGTGAAACAACAGTAAGCTTTAAATATGACAAAGTGATAGATAAAAAAGACTTAAGCTTTTTCTCTTTAATTGATGCCAAATAGCTTAGGTGTCTAAATTACATCACAAGTTTTATCTCTAATTTTATATAAATACACAATATGTTCATACAATTCCTATCGCAAATTAATAGGTTATTATTTTTCAAAGTAATGCTGTTTGTTGTTATGCTTGCTTTGTTAGCAAATAATGCTATTTCACAGCAAATTAAAAAAGATCTATGGACAATTAACGCTATAGATACTACTAATTATACACCCGCTTATTTAGGTAATGGTATTGTGGGTTTAAGAAGCCAGAAAAGCGGTTTAGGTGCAGAACGCGTAGTTATAAACGGCTTATATGATCGGTCTCCACTTGGAGACTATGTAAGGCTGATCAATAATTATAATCCTGTTAATATTAAAATTGTTTTTAGCGATAAGAAAGAACTCCAGTTTGGCGAAAAGGTTAAAGATTGGAAACAAACCCTAAAGCTGAAGGAAGCTATTTTAGAAACATCTTACATTTATGGAACCCAGCTTGAGGTAAAAACCCAAATGGTTGCACTGCGAAACTTACCAATGGCAACAATGGTTATTTATGAATTTAAAGCATTGGAAGATATTGAATTTACAGTTTTAAATGCAATTGCTGTTCCCGATCGTAGCAAGGCACTGGGAGTTTACAAAACCAACCTTAATTACGGCCTGTACAGTTTAAGTACAACCATAAAAGAAAAGATTCCGGTAATGTCTGCTGCTTTCCCAACAGAAACAGGTAACGATTGCATTTCTGGAGCAAATACATTTTTCTTTAACGGGCAAACGCCTCAGCTAAATTATGTTAAGCTGAATAACTTTAAGCAACAGCTATCATTTTCGGTGAAGCTCAAGAAAGGAGAAAAGTACTCATTCTGTATGCTGAGCGCTTTTACACATTCACAATTTACAAGCGATCCCTATAACGATGCTGTTCGCATATGCAGTCGCGATTATAATTTGGGCTACAAACATTTAATGGCAAATCACAAGGCTGCCTGGGCAAAATTATGGGAAAGTGACATAGAGATTGAGGGCGATGATGAAGCACAAATTGATGCCCGACTTGCACTTTATTCTTTATACGCATCTATTGCAAAAGGTTTTGAGTTAAGTATCCCACCCACGGGTTTAGCAGAGACTGGATGGGGAGGACATATTTTTTGGGATGCTGAACTCTGGATGTACCCGCCTATGCTCGTTATGCAGCCATCCTTAGCTGCTTCTATGGTAGATTTTAGGTATAACACCTTAGGTCAAGCAAAAAAAAGAGCCGCACAATTTGGTTATCAGGGTGCCATGTATCCTTGGGAGTCTGACTTGCAGGGAAATGAATGTACACCGATTGCTTATAAATTAGACATGAATGAGCACCACGTAACCGCTGATGTTGCAATTTCTGCCTGGAACTATTATAAGGTTACCAAAGATAGATTATGGCTTCAGCAAAGGGGCTTTCCTTTAATCAGGGAGATTGCTGAGTTTTGGGTTTCAAGAGCTAGTAAAGATGAAAAAGGTAATTATCACATCAAGAATGTCGTTGGCCCAGATGAATACCATGAAGATGTAGATGATGATGCATTTACCAATGGAGCAGTAAAAGTGGTGTTGGATGCCGCAATAGAAAGTGCAAAATTGTTAAATGAACAGATAAATCCAGATTGGCAAAACGTTTCAAAAGGAATGGTGATATTAAAGCATAAGGATGGATATACCCTGCAAAATTCCCAATACACCGGACAACGGATTAAACAGGCAGATGTAAATTTACTGGCATTTCCACTTGATTTGATCACGGATAAAACTCAAATACTAAAAGATTTGCAGTATTATGAGCCGAAAATTGACCCAAATGGGCCATCAATGAGCTATAGCGTGCTTGCAACCTCTTATGCCCGTATGGGGCAAGCTGGCAAAGCATATCAACTTTACCAAAAGGGCTATCAGCCAAATCGCAAGGCCCCATTTGGTTTTATATCAGAAAAGCCAGGTAAAAGTGTAACGGTATTTTGTACAGGTTATGGTGGTATGTTACAAACCATTATTTTCGGGTTTGCCGGAATGAAGATAGGCGAGGATGGTCTTTACCAAGAGAAAGCTAATTTGCCACTTCACTGGAAAAAGCTAACCCTTAAAATGAGCGGAAAAGAAGATATTGTTTGTAGCCCAAGTAAGTAACAACACTCTTGAATTTTCTGGCTTGGCATATTTAAGATCGATTAGCTGTCTTTTCGTTAAATAGGTGAGATAGCTTCTTCTTGAATATTTTGGCTTCAATCCATGTGGCAAAGTCAAAGATGTTTAAAACCTGGAGTTCATATTTATGGTCTGCTATTTCATCGAATTTTTCCTTGATCGCATCCCAGATGGCAATGCGCTCCTTAATGGATTTAGGCGATATTTGCACTAATAGAAAGTTGAAAATGATTTTTTCTAGGAGATAGGCTTTCTTGTCATTATCTGTTAAGGTTCTCTTGATGGATCTGATTTCATATTGGATGTAATCATGGTTTCCAAGTTCGTAATGGATAAGCAGATTAATCAATCGGGAAGTTCGGTAAACCGGTAAACTATAAAAAATACTGCCTCCCAAAAGGATTTTATTCAAATTGGTATGGGCAAGGTCAATATTCTCCTTCATGAGGTGAATTAATGAGGTGTATAGGTGAACTTCGGCTTGTTTTCCCGGGTTAAGCAGATCAATCTTATTAAATAGCTTGTCATCTAGCGATAGGCTGAGTCGTTCTGCCTCATCGACATTACCTGTATTCAATAACCTTACTGTTTTGTATATATACACTATTCGGTTACGGTTTAGCGACTGGAAATCTGAAATATGGTTTAGTGAAGTTAACTTATCCAAGAAAAACTGCATGGCATCAAATTGTCTAATGCTATGCAAGCTATTCAAAACACCCTCTATGGTAGTTAAATAATCCATTACCGAGGATTCCTTTATATTATCATCCGCCTCAAAAATTAATATTAACTCTGCAAAAGTTTTAAATGCCGCTTTATAGTCGCCAATGCTCATTAAGAAATAGGCCTGAAAAAGGAAATGGTTTTTTTTCCCCTCGAAGGTGGTAGCAATCGGTTTTGAGATAAGTGAAAGTTCTGAAACCAACAAATCATTCAATTCCTCTTTTTGTCTTTCGGTTCTTACATTGCCCTTATATAATAATCTATGATGGGCCAAGTGGTATAGTGAAGCGTGCTGAAAGATTTGTTGGGTATGTTTTAATAAGGTTTGTACCTTCATTTGCTTTTGAACAAGCTCCGTTTCATTGACGGTGTGAAAGCCTAAGTTGCTGATAAAGGTAAGCTCTATAATTGAAGCCCAAATTTGAATGGCATAAAACTCATTCTTTTTCGCCTCGACCTGTACTTTCTGGATTTTCTTAAAAGCCTCTACATACAAACCTCGCTCAAACAACACCATTACGGTCAGTATTTCAGAAGTTAGCTTAAAAAGCATTTGTTTATCGTGCTGTAAATGAATGATGGCATCCAAAATAACCTTGAACAAATACGAGCTTGTCGTATTGAATGAGGCATTTGGGCAATGGGAAGAAAAACGTTTCTTAACTTGGTCAATATCTTTTTCAACCAAAAACACTTCAAGTAGCTGTAGATAATCTTTCCTTCCCGCATGTAAGGTGCCGTACAATTTAAGGTATCGTCTTTCACTTTTTGAGAGTGAGCTAATCAGGGTGGCTAGGGAAACGATGTTGCTCATTAATATTTTGGAATTATATTTTTGTAATCGGGTTTTCTTATTATTTATAGTAAAATTAATAATTTTTGGTGGTTAATTAGTTGTTTATTAGTTTTTGGAATTATTTTTTGATGCTTAATTGTGTGCAGATAAATTAGCTTTATTCATTATTTTTATAATCGATTTAAACCAGATATAAATTCTACTATGAAACCATCTATCCTAGTTGTAGGAAGTTCTAATACAGACATGGTAATTAAGGCAGATCACCTGCCGAGCCCAGGAGAAACCATTTTAGGCGGAACGTTTTTAATGAATCCAGGGGGGAAAGGCGCTAATCAGGCAGTGGCAGCAGCTAGGCTTGGTGGCTCGGTAACCTTTATTTGTAAAACAGGAAACGATATTTTCGGTAAACAGTCTGTTCAACTTTTTGAAGATGAAGGTATAGATGTTTCACATCTATTGTCTGATTCTAAAAATCCTTCTGGGGTTGCACTGATTACAGTTGATAAAAATGCCGAGAATTGCATCGTGGTTGCCTCTGGTGCAAATGCATCATTAAGTGTTGCTGATCTTCAACAAAGTGATGCGGTCATAAAGAACGCTGAAATTGTGCTTATGCAATTAGAAATCCCGCTAGAAACCGTGGCTTACGTCGCAGAAATTGCAGCGGCCAGTGGTAAGAAAGTGGTGCTAAATCCAGCTCCAGCCTGTAAACTTCCTGAATCTCTTTACAGGCATATCAGCATCATTACGCCTAACCAAAACGAGGCACAACTATTAACGGGAATAGCGGTTACAGATGTTGATGGTGCTAAATTAGCTGCGGCAGTTCTTCATGAAAAAGGTGTAAAAGATGTAATTATTACATTGGGAAAAGCTGGTGCATTAGTATATAGCAAATCAAATTATACTTACATTGCTGCAGAGAAAGTAATTCCTGTAGATACAACGGCCGCTGGTGATGTATTTAATGGCGCATTGGCAGTAGCAATATCCGAAGGAAAGAGCATTGAAGATGCTACAGTTTTTGCATGCAAGGCTTCTGGCATTGCCGTAACTCGCTTGGGCGCACAATCTTCTGCCCCTTACCGTAATGAAATAAGTTCAAAGGTTCATCATGCCGATATTTAATTTTTTTTAACTTTTAATTCCAAATAATGTTTATCATACAATCTTACGCTACTGCCATTTTATTCTGCTTTATAACTATGTTATGTTGGGGGTCTTGGGCAAATACACAAAAGCTCGCTGCAAAAACCTGGCGTTTCGAGTTGTTTTACTGGGACTATGTGATAGGTATTTTGCTCTTTTCCATCGTGTCTGCACTCACTATGGGTAGCTTTGGCGAACAAGGAAGAGGATTTATAACGGACTTGAACCAAGCTAGTTTTTCTAGTCTGTTGAGTGCGCTTTTGGGAGGGATAATTTTTAATGCAGCAAATATATTGTTTTCTGCTTCTATCGCTATTGCAGGCATGGCTGTCGCATTTCCCATCGCAATTGGGCTAGCGCTGGTTTTAGGAGTGATCATTAACTATTCTGCAGCACAAAATGGGGATCCAGTACTGCTCTTTGCCGGCGTAGCACTTGTCATGGTTGCCATTTTAATAAATGCAGCGGCCTACAAGAAAAAAAGCACAACAAGTCAAAAGGTTTCAGGCAAGGGAATATTGCTGGCATTAATTGCTGGGGTGTTGATGTCGTTCTTTTACAGGTTTATTGCCAGCTCAATGGATCTTGATAATTTCGTTTCCCCTGCTGTTGGTAAGATGACGCCTTATACCGCGGTGTTCATATTTTCCATCGGCATATTTTTAAGCAACTTTGTATTCAATACCATACTCATTAAAAAACCATTTGTTGGCGAACCTACTAGTTACAAAGCCTATTTTAATGGAAATTTCAAGACTCATTTAACTGGTGTTTTTGGGGGAATGATATGGGGTATGGGAAACTCTCTAAATCTTATCGCTGCGGGTAAGGCGGGCCCTGCCATTTCTTATGGATTGGGGCAAGGTGCCACTTTGATTGCCGCTCTTTGGGGTGTGTTTGTTTGGAAAGAGTTTAAAAATGCCCCTAAGGGAACAAATATACTTGTCAGTGCCATGTTTCTGTTCTTTATTCTTGGGTTGGCACTGCTGATATTTTCCGGTTCTTAAATTAAAAATAAAATTATCATGAGGGTTGGAGAAATCTGATCCTTGGTTCTACAATAAAAATAATATCATGAAAATAAAATTAAGCCTTTTAATAGCTATACTATTCATTTCAGTGGTTTCAGTAGCACAACTGCCATTAAATGGTAAATGGAGTTATTCATTGAAAGATGACATGACGAATGCGCAGCCGAATAAGGCATTTTTAGACTGGAAAACAACTGAAAGTACCAAGCTAAAATGGGAGAAGGCTGATCTTGCTTCAAACGGTAGTATTGTATGGGTAAAAAAAACGGTAATTATCCCATCATCCCTAAAGAGTGAACTGCAAAAAAGCGGTGCGTTGATGCTATCTCTAGGGCGCATTAAGCAAGATGACAATACTTATCTTAATGGGAAACTAGTTGGTACAACGGGTTCTGGCGATATCAAGCGAAATTATATCTTAAATTATGGGGACATTCTTTGGGATAAAGAGAATACCATCGCCATTCGCATCAGGCATTGGGGAGATGTGTGCGCTATAGAAGGTAATCCAGCTATTTTGGCAGCTACGCCTGAGCAAATATTTTTAATGCGTTCCCTTGCAGAAGGAGTAACCAATAAGCAAAAAGTAAACGGTAAAAATGCCGTATATATATGCACCATAAAAAATAAGGCAGATAGAACAGTAAATGCTGAACTCACTGCAGACTTTTACGACCTTAATCAGAAGAAACTTAAATCTGTAAAAAAAACAATCAGCTTAAAAACTGGCGACAATACATTTAAATTCCCATATCAGTCGACCTCGTCATTTCTGAAAATTCAGTATTCATTATCCATTCCCATATATACTTATAAAACCAATTGGAATGATGAATATGGTTATACTGATATTACTTACAGGCCGGTGCATCCCTTGGTAGCGTACAAAGCCAAAGAGATTTTCAGTAACGCAAAACTTGCAGAACAAAACATACAAGGCTGGCTGGGCGAAAGACTTAAGGCCAACAAAGAACAACGTTTATACAAAGTGGATGAGGCAGGCTTGCTTGCTGGGTTCATTAATAAGCCAGGAGCACATCCGTGGATTGGCGAACATGTTGGTAAATTTTTAGAAGCAGCCTGCAATACGTATTTAAACACTAAGGATGCAGCCCTTAAAATACAAATAGACCGCACAGCTCAGCAATTAATTGCAGCACAATTGAACGATGGGTATTTAGGTACTTATGATTCGGCAAGCCAGTGGACAAGTTGGGATGTGTGGTCGCATAAATACGATTTGGTAGGCTTGTTGAGTTATTACGAAATGTCGGGATATAAGCCTGCTCTGGTTGCATCAGAAAAAATTGGAAATTTGCTTTACAACCGTTTCGGAACCAAGCAAGGGCAACTAGATATCATTAAAGCAGGTGCACACGTAGGCATGGCTGCTACAAGTGTAATTGATCCGATGACAGACCTGTACCGTTTTAGCGGTAAAAAAGAATACCTGGATTTCTGTTATTACATTACCGAAAGCTATAATGGCAAAGATGGGCCACGTATAATTTCGACGCTAGATTCTATAGGGAGAGTTGATAAAACAGCCAACGCGAAAGCGTATGAAATGATGTCAAACCTGGTTGGATTAGTGAAGCTATACCGAGTAACGGATGATAAAAAATTCCTCAACCCTGTTTTGGCGGCATGGAAAGATATCACCCAAAATCGCATGTATATAACTGGCACAACAAGTTCGTTTGAGCATTTTCATGACGACCATCTATTACCTGCAACAGCAAAAGATAACATGGGTGAAGGTTGCGTAACCACAACTTGGGTGCAATTAAACATGCAGCTATTAAACCTATTTGGCAAAATGGAATATGTAGATGAACTGGAACGGGCAGTATACAATCATTTAACCGGTGCCGAGAATCCACAAACTGGGGGAGTAAGCTATTACACGCCACTAATGGGAGTTAAGCCATACAGAACAGTAATTACCTGCTGTATGTCTAGCGTACCTCGTGGCATAGCCATGATTCCACTTTTTGCGAATGGTAAAGCCAACGACGTCCCGTCAATTTTATTTTATCAACCTGGCGTATACAAAACCGTATTGAGCGACAAGACATCTGTAGAGTTTATCACAAAAACCACTTTCCCAGAAGCTGGAAATGCAACCATTGAAGTAAATCCATCTTCAAGCAGCAAATTTGAAGTGTTGTTGCGTAAGCCATATTGGGCAGGTAGTTTTAGCATTTCGGTAAATGGTAAAGCACAGGATGTAACAAATAAAGAAACAATCTCTATAAGCCGTGTATGGTCTAAAGGCGATAGGATCGCGGTCAACTTTACGCTGCCGCTAACTGTATTAAATGGCGGGGTAAGTTACCCTGGTTCAATCGCTTTCCAACGCGGACCACAGGTGCTGGTTTTTGATAAAAAATTAAATCCCACTTTACCAGAAGTATTTACTGTGCAGGCAAATAGGGTTCAATTAGAGAATGCACCAGGCGTATTGCCTGCTAAATGGGTAGGTACGCAAGCTTATCAGGTTAAAGCACAAGCGGGTGGCAAAACCGAGAATATTATTTTGGTTCCCTATGCTGATGCGAGCCAAACAGGTGGTGAAGTGAGTACTTGGTTAAAAAAGCAGTAAGAATCTTTGTGCCAATTTGGAGAGCGTTTACAAGACATGTTAAAATAGGTGCCATGAAAAATAAAATCAATATTGTACTTTTTGTAGCTTTTTTTCTGTGTGGCACACCTTATAGTGCTTATACCCAGGTTAAGGGTGATAGAAAAACTATTTCGATTGCTGCTGAAATAATGGTTGATAAAATTCGTGGTGGTTTATTGGGGCAGATCATAGGTAACATAAACGGGATGCCACATGAATTTAAGTATTTTGAGACGCCTGGAGCCGTAGAAACCTACAGACCTGCTTTGCCGGATGGGGGAATAACTGATGATGATACAGATTTTGAATGGGTTTACATCTACCAAATGCAAAAAAGTCGAAATGCTTTTATCCCCTATAAAGATATCAATGCATTATGGACTAGTCGTATCAATAGGAATATTTGGTGTGCCAATCGTTTTGCCCGACACCTCATGGACCTGGGGATCCAACCACCGTTAACTGGAAACATCACGTTAAATCCTTGGGCCGAATTCAATTTGTCTGGTCAGTTCTTGTCGGAGACCTATGGCTTAATTTCTCCTGCAATGCCTCAAACCGCTGCGAAGATTGGACTTCACTATACAAAAGTGGCTATTGATCAAGAACCCGCCCAAACCACACAGTTGTTTACGGCCATGGTTTCTACGGCATTTACAGAAAACAGCATAGAAAAAATTATTGACGCGGGGGTTTTGGCCTTAGATCCTTCAAGTATCATGAATGGAATTATTGGTGATGTGAGAAAATGGCATAATGCTAATCCAAATAACTGGCAAGAGGTACGCAAGCTTATTCATTCAAAATATGCCACGCATGCAAACTTGACTAGAAATAGAAATGGTTCTGAACTTAATACAGCTGCAATCATTGCCTCATTACTGTATGGCAAAGGAGATTTTTCTGAATCCATAAGATATGCATTTAACTTTGGTTACGATTCTGATTGTAATGCAGCTACGGTGGGTACGATTATTGGCACGATTGACGGTTACCGCGATATGCTAAGTAAGGGATGGCAAATTACGGACAGGTACAGAAATACCAATCGTGATGAAATGCCTATGGATGAAACCATTACAAGTTTTGCTGACCGGTTAATTGATTTATTTGAAATTATAAATGAGCAGAATGGAGGAAAAAAATCTGTGATTAATAAGGTCATTACTTATACGATCATGCGAGAAAGTCCTGCTCCAGTCTTGAAGTTGGTAGCTATTAAAGATCAAATTTCCCATCTCAAAAATTTAATGGGAAAAGAGATCTTATCGAAAATTACAAAGGGTACCAAGCAGGAAAAGGCACAAGCGGTTTACCTGTCAATATGCGTTGGCTCTGCTGAGGAAATCAAGGTATCATATCCAATGCAATGGAAAGAAGGTTGTTATCTTTTGAGTGGTTACTGGAAAATAATGAACAATATCTTTTATGGTGATAGTTTTCAGGGTATGTTGAGTTTACGTGAAAAATTTGCGGCACAGGGATTTTTAAGGCCAAGTACTGCTGCCAAATCTGAAATGCTGTTTAATGATAATGAGGTATGGAAAAAGCCAGAAATCGTTTATGGGAAGCTTCTTCATTTCGCTAATTGATCTTTGTCTTCCCATATAAAATTGCCCAATAAGAGTGGTATTTAAATTTTTCCGATCCAATCTGTTATTTCTGGTTCTCATTGAAATCACGGTAATGATGAGCCATGATCATCAAGATATATGGTAGGCGTTTTCTCATTGAATGTTAGCTAGAGCAGTAGGTTTTGAGAGCAAATTAAATTCAATAAACAGCAAAGAATGTTCTATCTTTTATATGAATCATTGCAATAGTTTTATGTATGGCTAACAAGGGTCAATATCTCAGCCTTGCAGCTTTTGTATTAATGGGTAGATACCAGGGCCAATATCTTAGGAAAGCTACTGTGGCCATTAATTAACCTATTAACCAAATATACTAACAGATGACTATACGCTTCACCACCTTTTTTTGCCTCTTTCTGTTTTTTTTACATGCTGTTGCGCGGCACCCTGAATTATCGGCTCCACAATGTCTTACCAAAGCGGATTGGGGCCACCTACCAGCGCACCCCAGGTTGTTTGCCAATAGCGCTGTGATTGAAAGGATCAAGAAACAAAGTGATAGTGTATCGCTAAAGCTAAGGTACATACTTCGCTCTGATGTAGAGCGAAAGCTAAAGGAATCGGTAATAGTTTATCCAGAAGGAATCAATAATATGGGTACTGCCAGGAACGTACAGGGAAGGATTTTGTCTCTGGCGCTGGATTATCGCTTAACAGGTGAGGCCCGAAGCCTTCAAAGGGCACGGGCTGAATTACTGGCTCTTTGCGAACTCAAGAATTGGGGCACTGGCCATTTTTTGGATGTAGGCGAGGCTGCGTTTGCAGCCGGAATAGGTTTTGACTGGCTATATGATCACCTTTCTTCCGGGGAAAGAGTTAAAATAGCCTCAGCAATAAAGAATCTAGCCATCCTTCCTGCCTTGGCAACAAGAGAAGGAGGAGACAGTTGGGTGAGGGGTAACTTTAACTGGAATCCAGTGTGCAATGGTGGCGTTATGGTTGCCGCGCTGGCTATCGCCGAACTGGAGCCAGAACTATCAAAGACCGCCACCGAGCGTGCAATAAAGAACATCCCTTATGCCGGAGCGACTTATGCCTTTGACGGTGCATTTCCGGAGGGGCCAAGCTACTGGGCCTATGGAACGAGTTTTTATGTGATAGCCGTTGAGGCATTGCGCTCTACCTTCGGTAAGACTTGTGGACTGGAGCAAATGCCCGGGTTTTTAAAGACAGCAGATTATAATAACCAGATGGTAGGTCCAACAGGACAGGATTACAACTATTCTGATTACCATGTTGAACTTCAAAACGAGCCCATTATGGCTTGGTTCGCCAAGGAGTTGAAGCGCCCTGACCTGATCCGCGATGAACTTACCGACATTGATCGCTACCATGAATTCCTGTCAACGGGGAAGAATGCCAAAAGTGGTAAAAATGTTGCCCTTGGCAGGCTTACCCCATTGGAGATCATATGGTGGGATCCATCACTTTTAAAAGCAGCGGCTACTGCCAGGCCACCATTGCACTGGTCGCCACGGGGTCATTTGTCCATGGGGGTGATGCGAAGCTCTTGGGACGATCCGAGGGCAACCTATGTTGCCATAAAGGGTGGGACGCCGAATAATTCCCACGCGCACATGGATGTGGGAAGTTTTATCCTTGAGGCAGATGGGGTAAGGTGGGCCGTTGATTTAGGTACAGAAAATTATGGCAATATGCGTGCCGCCAAATTGGACCTATGGAACTATACCCAGAACAGTAATCGATGGACTGCCTTCAGGGCAGGCCCTGAGAGTCACAATATACTGAGGTTCAATGGTCAATACCAGCTCATAGATGGGAAAGGAGAGGTCATCGAACTTCCAACTCAAAACGGGGTTGTGGGCAACAGGGCTGATTTAAGCTCCCTATATGCTGACCAGGCGAGTAGGGTCGATCGTACGGTGTTACTGAACCCAGATCGATCAGTAACGTTAATCGATGAATGGCAAGTCAAAGGTCAAGCTACCGAGGTTACCTTTCAGTGGCTTACCAAAGCCAGTGTTACCAGAAGTACAGACGGGTTGCTGCTGGTTCAGAATGGGGAAAGTTTGCTGCTCAGTATAAATCCCGCCCTGTTAAATCTGGTAACTGTTGAGATACAAGACGTGTCAGCCTCAACCAAGACTCAGGATTCACCAAATCCAGGACTCAGTCGCATTTTGTTCAAGGTGAACACGCCAGCCAATGCCTCAGGAAAATTAACTTTAAGGGCAATTCCAGGAGGCGTAAAGAAGTTATTGAAAAATTAGCAAGCTATGGTCTTGCTATTAAATAGATAGGATAAAAACCTAAATACAAACCAAAAAGCTAACCAACGTAGTCAATTAATGAAATGATGATTAAAAATATAAATCTCGTATTGCTATTGATCTTAACAACACTTTCTTCATTGGCGAATGCCCAAACTTCATATGCTACCTGGACTAAAAAAGCAATAGAACTGAATAACGGGCTAGTACGAAGGATAATTAAACTGCCAGAAGAAAAAGGCAATTTTTTAACAACTAGTTATGCCCCCTTAAATCAGGAATTCAAATATTTTAAAAAAACAAATCCCGATTTTCAGTTTGAAGTAAATGATAAGATTTATACAGGCACAGACAGTTGGGGATTACGAGATATAAAAACATTTACTGATACAAGGCAAGGCAATGGAGCTGCTGTCAAATTGCTAAGTGAGGATAAAAAAATAGAACTAACCATTCAGTTTTTGCTATATCCAAATTTACCACTTATCAGGAAGAACCTGATCATTAAAAACTTAACTGAACAAAGTGTAAGATTAGAATCTGTTGATGTAGAGAAGTTTGAAGTGGTGGATTACTACGGCCCCACTTTTAGTTGGATTTTTCACGACTATGGGCGTAGACGTTTCATTGGCCCCTATAAAGGCAATATGCAAGATGCTTTGGTTACGGTACACAACAGCGATTGGAAGCAAGGAATCGTGATTGGCAATGAAGCGTCTGGAGTAATCAAGCATACTTCAGTTTTTTGGCAGGAACCAACCATAGTGTCTGGCCTAAGCCATAAAAACGATCGGTTTCCATTCAGGAGAAATTTGAGTAAGGGGGAGTCATTTTCTAGCCCACAGGTTTTTACCATTGTTTATGGAAACCAAAAAGATGCGAATGAAACTTTAAACACGGTGGTGCCAGATTACCTACGCAAGCATATGGGTATTAGGCTTTCCGAGCTGGCAACCAAACCCACTTTTGTTTATAACACCTGGACTCCATTTACCACAAACATCAACGAAAAATTGGTGATGGAATTGGCAAGGGCTGCTGCAGCAGCAGGTATGAAAGAATTTGTGATTGATGATGGGTGGCAAGATAATTATGGCGATTGGGGAATAGATAAAACGAAATTTCCTAACGGATTGAAACCTGTTTTTGATTATATCAAATCATTGGGGATGAAGCCGGGTTTATGGGTAAGTGTAGGTAGTGCTTCCTCAGTAAGTAAGGTTTACAGAGAACACCCCGAATGGTTTGTAAAAGATAAAAAAGGAGAATTTGCTAACCTACAAATTAGCGGTAACAGTATGGATGTTCGTTCAGCGTGTTTCAGTACTGGGTGGAAAGATTATATCCAAAACATCCTAATGAAATTATCACTCGATTATGGTTTAGAATACTTGAAGCTAGACTTTGCCGTAGTTACGAGTCCCTATAGATTTAATAATGAAGAAGCTGGTTGTTATTCAACGAGTCATACAGGCCATAAAGATCAGCGGGAATCTTTATATGTAAATTATGAAAGTGTTTGGCAACTTTTTGATGAACTGCATAAAGCCAAACCAAGCCTGTTCATTGACTGTACTTTTGAAGCGATGGGTGGGCTGCAGTTAATAGATTATGCCATGCTTAAGCATGCAGAGGGAAACTGGCTTTCAAACTTTGGTGGCCATGATGAGAATGTAGACCTTAAAATAAGAAATATGGCTTGGTGGCGATCGCCAGCTATACCTGCAACTGCTTTGGTAATTGGTAATCCTGAAATGCAAGATGAAAATTGGGAATTACATATCAAGTCCCTGGCAGGGGCGTTGCCTATCATGTTGGGTGACCCAAGGAAACTTAGTGCTGTACAATTGAAAACATATCGAGGTTACGCAGATTGGTTACAGAACATGGAAACCAAGTATAAGGTCATGATGTTTAGACAAGACCTCCCAGGGTTTGGCGAGCCAGTAGAAGGGATGTGGGATGGATTTCAACGAATTAACACAGAATCTAAAACTGGTGGAATAATTGGTGTTTTTAGGCATGGGGCAATAGAGGCAAGAAGAATCATCACTATAAACTACTTAGATCCCCTGGCGACATATAAGGTTATGACCATGGGTGGAAATATAATTGCAACCTCAACAGGTAAGGAACTTAAAGAAAATGGATTTCCAGTAAGTATCGATGTTGTCTATGGCGGTGAATTGTTCGAATTGGAAAAAATTAAATGATATAAGCTCTTGAAATCCTCAGGTATATAATGTGCAAAATAAGTTCAAGCAATGGCAAAGAAATTAAATGGTTAACATACTTTTTAGCGATAATTTTGTCTGATACAGTTTAGTTTAGAAATAACTTTTCAGATGATTTGGGCATGTAAATAATCCTGTTAGGAACATTACATGGCGATAATCTCCTCTGATATGATTATATTACTGGATGATGTGCGTGTGCACGATTGCCGAAGCAGTTAAAAGGAACATGAAACAACGGGACATAGGCGAGCTATTACAAGAAATTCTTCCCCAAGAACGGGTCAAGTGCAAATTGATTGACCTTGTCGCGAGTGCATCAGATGCTGGATTTTATTATTTAAGGCCAGTGGCAGTTGTTTATCCTGTCTCCGAAAGCGAAATTATTAAGCTTTTTAAATTCTCTCAATCACAGGGTATTCCCTTGGTGTTTAGGTGTGCTGGCACAAGCCTTTCAGGCCAATCCATCACCGATGGAATTTTGGTTGACTTAAGCAGGCATTGGAGAAAGGTGAGCGTGGAGGGTAATGGTAACTTCATTCGAGTTCAGCCTGGGGTCATTGGAGCCATTGCAAACGCCCAACTTTCTTGCTTTGGCAGAAAAATCGGTCCCGACCCAGCAAGTATTGGTTCTGCCATGATGGGTGGGATCATTTCAAATAATTCCAGTGGGATGTGTTGTGGGGTAAAAGATAATACTTACCATACGCTCCATTCCATCAGGTTTGTATTGCCAAATGGAAAAACATATGATACGGCTGAGCCCCTGGATAAATATCGGTTCATGGTTGAATGCCCGGAAATTCATGATGGATTATCAGCCTTGCGGGAGCGGATTGTATCCAGTCCCCAGATTATAGGTAGGCTTCGCCATAAATACCTGAGCAAGAATACGGTGGGATATGGGCTGAATGCCTTTTTAGATCATGGTGAGCCGCTAGAGATTTTAGCCAGGTTGCTCGTTGGCGCAGAGGGTACACTTGCCTTTGTTTCAGAAGCTATGCTCCGTACCATCCCAGATCATTTACATAAATCGACGGCCTTGCTCTACTTCGCAGATATCACCCAGGCTTGTGCGGCGATTCCGTTGCTTACTGAATCTGGAGCTGCGGCAATAGAGTTGATGGACAGGGCGGCTTTGAAGTCTATAGCCCACATAGAGGGAATCCCTGAACAGATAAGGCTGTTGCCAGATAGGGCCGCTGCACTCTTGATAGAATATCAGGAAGAAGATACTGAAGCTTTGGATTTGCGTGTAACCGCTTTTAGGCAGATGGAGGCAGGAGTTGCGCTTTTAGAGCCCGCAACTTTTTCTTCAAACCGGTCAGAACAGGCATTGCTTTGGAAAGTTCGAAAAGGTATGTTTCCATCTGTGGGGGCGGTCAGGGCCAGGGGCACTACCGTGATATTGGAAGATGTCGCGTTCCCTGTCTCGGTTTTGGGGGAGGCCATCCATGATCTTCAAGCTCTTTTTCTACAATATGATTATCTAAATGCGATTATTTTTGGACATGCCAAGGATGGAAATATTCATTTTGTGATTACCCAGGCTTTTGATGGTGAGCAGGATGTTTTAAGATATAAGGCCTTTCTTGAACAATTGGTCGAGTTGGTGGTGAAAAAATATGATGGGGCCTTGAAGGCTGAGCATGGAACCGGACGTAACATGGCTCCTTTTGTAGAAGCTGAATGGGGGACTGAGATTTATCAGCTGATGCAGGAGGTTAAGCAACTGGTTGATCCCCTTAATCTGCTCAATCCTGGGGTTATACTTAATGCTGACGGAAATGCGCATGTCATGGACCTGAAAACACTTACCCAAGTTGAGCAGGAAGTGGATAAATGTATGGAGTGTGGTTTTTGCGAGCAGAAATGCCCTAGTAGGGACCTGACATTGACCCCTCGAAAGCGAATCGTTGTAAGAAGGGAATTGATGAAATTAAAAGCTGAGGGCAATGGGAGTGAGTACAGGGAGTTGCTTGGACAGTACCAATATCAGGGCTTAGATACCTGCGCCGTGGATGGCCTTTGTGCCACTGCTTGTCCGGTAGATATCAATACCGGTGACCTGGTTAAGCGTCTCCGCCGGGAAAGTCATTCTCCCTTGGCTAATCATATTGCCTTGTTGATTGCTAAAAACTTCAAGTTTGTTTCCCATATGGTCAGGTTTGCCCTTGTTTCTGGGCTTTTGGTCAATAAGCTATTTGGAAAGGGTACGATGTTCCGCCTTACCATGGGATTCCGCCGTTTAATGCCCTCATTTCCGATATGGACTGGGCAGATTGCGCTGGCTAGAGGGATTCCTGCAACAACTGAGGCTGGACCACTTAAGGTTGTCTATTTTCCAACGTGTATCTCCCGTCTATTGGGAGAGCGTGACAAGGGGAAGAAGGGGGTTATGCAGACCTTGGTTGATGTGGCAGCCAAGGCTGGGATTGCTGTATTGATCCCTCGGAAAGTTGATCATAACTGTTGCGGGCAGATTTATTCTTCCAAGGGTTTCAAGGATGCGTTCTCCCAATCTGCAAATGATACGATCGAGCTGTTGTGGTCACAGACCCAGCAGGGGCTTCATCCAGTGGTGCTTGATATCAGTTCATGTACACAAACCATCACTGGTTGTAGAGGAGTACTTTCTGAAACTAACAAGTCTAGGTTTGATGCGCTGCGGTTCATGGATAGCATTGATTTTTTGTATGACATGGTGCTTCAGAGGCTAAAGATAACTCAGAGAAAGGAACGTATTGTCTTGCATAATGTTTGTTCGTTGATGAAAATGAAGGGACTGGAGGATAAGCTCTTGGCACTGGCCAAGCATTTTTCCAAAACGGTTACCCAGCCCCTGTTAGCCGGATGTTGCGGTATGGCTGGGGATCGTGGCTTTCTATATCCCGAACTGACAAGGGCGGCCAACGCGGGTCAGGCGGCTGAGCTTAAAAACCTGGTTTTCGATGGCTGTTATTCTTCATCAAAGACCTGCGAGATGGCGCTAAGTGATGCCATTGGAATGGATTATCTTTCCGTTTTATACTTGGTAGATGAATGCAGTGACCCTTTGGCAACCTCAGGAATAGGTTCGTCTAGCAGCAATGGATCTTAAAACAGCATGGATTGCTGCCTCATAGGCAATGAATCCAAATAAATACTTATTTGTCCGCTCAGGTAAAACAATAATTAGTCAAACTAATGATGAATAATAAAGAAATAACAATTTATGATCTGGCAAAGCAATTAAACCTCTCTGCCACTACGGTGAGTAGGGGTTTGCGTGGTTATGAGGCAATAAATAAGAAAACCAGACTGCGAATTGAGCAATTGGCTACAGAACTTGGTTACCAAAGGAACAAGTTCGCAAGTAACCTAAGGGTACAGCGGACCCATACCATTGGTGTGATCGTTCCCAAGCTTAACAGTCTTTTTATCTCATCGGTTCTTTCGGGGATTGAAAAAATCGTAAATAAGGCTAATTATAACCTGATCATCAGCCAATCTTTTGAAAAGGAATTAAAGGAGAAAAACAATGTTCAAACGATGTTTAACAGTAGGGTTGATGCACTGATCATTTCCCTTTCCACGGAGACAGAAGATTTTGGGCACTTTGATGGTTTTCTCAAGAAGAAAATACCGATTATACTTTTTGACAGGGTAACCGATCAAATTCCTTCGACAAAGGTGGTGATCGATAACTTCAGGGCTGGTTATATCGCTACTGAACACTTGATCATGCAAGGGTATAAAGACATTGTTCACATTACAGGCAGTATGACGCATAGTGTCTATAAAGACCGTTTTGAAGGTTACAGAAAGGCCTTGGATCAATATGGCATTGCATTTGACCCCAGCCTGATGCTGAGCGTCGAATTGACGGAACCTGCATTGAGAACGGTGTTGCTGAATGATGTATTGAAAAGGGATCGCAGGCCGGATGCGCTGTTCATCACCAATGATTCATGTGCGGCAATTGCACAAGTGATATTAGGGGAAGAGGGTCTTAGCGTACCTGATGACATGGCTATCGTTGGTTTTAACAATGATTTGATATCAAGGGTCACATCACCAGCAATTACTACGATCCATTATCCAGGGTATGAGATGGGCGAAACGATCGGGGAACTTGTCATTGAGCAATTGACTGCAGAGGGAGGACAGGTGGTTAATAAGACGGTCATATTGGACTCCGATCTATTGGTAAGATCGTCATCGGTACGGCGTAATGGCTAGCCTTAAGTATGGAGGTACTAATATTTCAGTTACCTTTAGTAAATCAAACAAATAAGGAGAGGGCTCATGTCAAGATGAATCTTCGATTTTCGTTTGACGATGCAGTTGGTTTTCAGCTGCAAACCAAATTCAACAAACTGCAAAAAATGTATGATGCTGATGTTGGGCATTATACTATTTTTATAAGTTGCACTATTTTGGTTTACGGGAGCTATCTTTTCGGTCGCTCTCCAAACTAAATGGTACTGAAAGTACATTATATATAAACCAAATCCATATGAACCGCATTCTATTTATCATGATTTTTGCTTCAATTCGATTAACTTGTTTTGCCCAGATTCCTCCAGAGAAGTTGATCAAGGTTACCATTAGCCCTGACCATGCTGACTGGATTTATAAGGTGGGTGAAAAAGTAAAGTTCGTGGTCAAAGTAACAAGATTCAACGTGCCGGTCAGGGACCTAAAACTCGATTATCAAATAGGGCAAGAGCGACTGGAACCAACAGTCAAGAAAACTGGTATACCTTTTTTAGGTAACATGGAGCTTGACGGGGGGACGCTGCGTGAACCGGGTTTCCTCCGTTGCATTGTCACGGCGGAGGTTAATGGCGTAAAGTATAAAGGTCTTGCCACCGTGGGCTTTGAGCCAGAGCGGATAAAGGCTGTTGCCGAACTTCCAGCGGATTTTTCAAAGTTTTGGGACCAGGGAAAAAAGGAACTTTCGGATTATCCCCTAGATGCAAAAATGGTGCTCATCCCTGAGCGATGTACAGAAAAAGCAAGTGTGTTTCAGGTCAATATCCAAGGGTATGGCAAGGGGTCTCGGGTGTACGGCATCCTTTGCATACCGACCAAACCAGGAAAATATCCCGCACTTCTTAAAGTTCCAGGAGCAGGGATAAGGCCGTATGCCGGGGACATCGCTCTTGCAGAAAAAGGAATGATCACCCTTGAGATCGGTATACATGGTATTCCTGTGGACATGCAGCCTAATGTATATGCGAGTTTGGCGGGTGGAGCACTTAACAACTACCAGAACTTTAACTTGGATGACAAAAACAAATTCTACTATAAAAGGGTATACCTTAACTGTTTAAGGGCAAACGATTTCCTGGTATCCCTATCGCAGTTCAATGGAAAGGATCTTGGGGTTACAGGTGGTAGCCAGGGCGGTGCCCTGTCGGTCGTGACTGCTGCCCTGGACAATAGGGTAACCTGTCTTGCGGCAATGTACCCTGCACTGAGCGACCTTACTGCAACGTTTAAAAAGAGAGCCGCGGGATGGCCACAGTATTTTGAATCCTATAATTATGAATTCAACAACAAAAAAGACAAAATAAGTACATGCGGCTATTATGATGTGGCTAATTTTGCACAGTTGATAAAGGTGCCAGGTTTTTTTACTTGGGGATTCAATGATGAGGTGTGTCCTCCAACATCGATGTACGCTGCCTATAATAATATTTCTTCCATCAAAATCCTCAAGCCATTTCCAGACACTGGACATTGGGCCTATGGAGAGCAGTATGAGACGCTCAATAATTGGCTGTTCTCGAATTTTCAGATGGAACAGACTGCAAATTACAGGTTTTAGGTGATTGAGTAAATCATGTAGCTATGTACGCATTCGGCCTCCTGCTAGATATCTTACATCTGATTTTTATTGGTTGAGTGATTTCTTAACACCCTTTTAAATTCTACTTTTAATTACCCAAAAAAACAATTAATTTAGCGTCTCATTTCTTAATCTTAAAATGCGATCATTGTAACTTCAACATTAGATGTGGTTGAAATCAATACAGTCATTTTCAATCAATCGAATGAATTCAGAAACCTGGCAAGATATCCGAAATGGAAATGCTGATGCAATGAAAACATTGTACCAAAGCTGCTATCAGGAGCTTTTTGCCTTTGGATTTAGGATGATTGCGGATAAGGACAAGGTGAAGGACTGTCTGCATGAGATTTTTTGTGATATCTGGCAAAGAAGGATGCAGATAGGGGAAGTCAATAATCCAAAGGCATACTTAAAAACCTGCGTTCGCAACAAGTTGCTCAAGGAAATAAAGCAAGACCAAAAAACAGATCTAATTAATGATCAAGATTTTGCGCACTTGACAGAAAACTCTTATGAGCAGCTCTTGATTGCTGCAGAGACTGATGCCGATGCAAAAGTTAAGATGTGGCAGGCCATCAATAAACTGACCCCGATGCAAAGGGAGATCATCAAGCTTAAGTTCTTTGAGGATCTGAATTATGAAGCTATTTCCCTGATGCTCAAACTTAAGCCCAGAACGGTTTATAACCACATCTATAGTGCGATTTGCACGTTGAGGGATGAGTTGAGATCCTAAATTAATTTTTTTTTAAATTTTCCTGGTAAATTCTGTGGGTTTTAAACTCTTAGTATTAATTGAAGATGAATAAATTATTATTTATCAGATTTTAATAGCAAAAGATGAACCCTAACCTTTATCATTCTGAAGATTTTGCCGCTGATGAATCCTTCATCGCATACTACCATCAAACCGATGCGGCTGCCATTGCCTTTTGGACAGATTGGATTTCACGCCATCCTGAGAAATTGGATGAGATTTATAATGCGGAGCGATTGCTGGCCAAGTTAAGTCTTAGGTTGGATGAGCAAGAATTGCAAGATGAATTTGCTAGGTTCGATGGTTTTATGGCTCAGGAACATATTGCCGTTATTCCATTGTCAGCTCAAAAAAAGCAAGGTTTTGCATTCACAAAATGGGCCTTGGCTGCAGTGTTGTTTGTGGTATTTTCATTTGGGGGTTATCAATTATACCAAAGCCAATTTAATGAGGTAAGCTACGTAAGCGTTCACAATGGTAATGGAAAGATTAGCGAATTTGTATTAAGTGATGGCACCAAGATATCCTTGAACAGTAACAGTACGATCAGGTATCCCAAGGTATTTGAGGGGGATAAACGTGATGTGGAATTAGATGGTGAAGCTTTTTTTGAAGTAGCAAAAGACAAAACCAGACCTTTTAGTGTAATGGCCAATGGGATAAAAACAACGGTATTAGGCACCCGATTTAACGTGTCTGCTTATAAAAATATGCCAAGGATTAATGTGGCATTGGTAGAGGGTAAGGTCGAAGTACAAACTGTTGGGGGAAGGGATAGAATGACCTTGAAGCCTTCAGAGATGGCTACTTTTAATCTGGAGACTGGTGGCTTGACGAGATCGGCATTTAACACCGCTAACATTTCCGCCTGGAAAGATGGAAGCATCATTTTTGAAAATGCATCTTTTGAAGATATTGCTACAAGGTTACATAATACCTATGGTATCCAACTTATAGACCGCACCAAAGGCTTAAAATGGAAGTACTCGGGGCAATTTGAAAAAATGGATTACCTCACTATCATCAAGAGCATCTGTTTTGCCAAAAAAATTAACTATAAACAAACCAACCAAACTTTTATCCTAACAAACTAACATGAAGAAAAACTACAACAAGTATGTTTTGTCAATTTTTGCTGTCGTGTTTTTGTTGAGCATCTGCAGCCTTGTAAGGGCGCAAAATGTTAAACCTCAAACCACGATCGTAAACATTAACATAAAAGGCAAGCCATTGTCTTCAGTCTTTAAAGAGATTGAACAACAAACCGGCTACAAATTCAATTACGATCAAAATGAAATTGATCTAAAACAACAGGTTAACATAACTTCTAAAACTAGCTTGAAAGCAACCTTAGATGCACTTTCGTCGCAATTAGGTTTAGATTTTGGGATTTCTGGATCCAGTATTTCCGTGCGCAAGGGCGAAAGGAAAACTCCACCCCAAGTGAGATTGATTAGCGGCTTGGTAATTAACGATGGATTACCGACGCCTGGTGTAAACATCTTTAAAAAAGGGACTAGGCAAGGGGCCGTAACCAATGGCGAAGGTCAGTTTACCTTAAGGTTAACTGGCGATAATCTAGACAATACCATCTTAGAATTCATCTACATAGGCATGCAAACCAAAGAGGTTGTTTTGACTAAGCAAACTTATTTAAAGGTAGAAATGACCGATGATGTTTTCGGGATGAATGAAGTTGTAGTTACAGGTTCGTATACCAAGGAAAAGCGTAGGGAAGACGTTGTGGGTAGTATTGCACAAGTAAGCGCAGAGAAACTACAAACAGACAGGCCAATTGAAAGTTTCGATAAAATGTTAGAGGGCTTGGTTGCGGGTGTGCAGGTAGAAACTACCACTGAGCTAAATACGCCAGTTAAAATCAACATTCGTGGACAAGGATCTCTGCCAACTTTTGGTGCCAGTAGGGGAACTTCTACACAACCATTATTTGTGATAGACGGCATACCAGCTTACGAGCAACAAAGAGGAAATGAGGCGAGTGTTTTTAATGGAGAGACTTATTTAAATCCACTATCAAATATCAACCCAGATGATATAAAGAGCATAGCAGTATTAAAAGACGCAACAGCTTCAGCATTGTATGGTGCCAATGCAGCCAATGGAGTAATTATCATTACCACAAAAGGGGGCAGTGCAGGCAAAACAAGGTTGAATTTTAGTTATGATACCGGTGTTGCCACTTTTATAAATGAATATAAGTGGTTAAGCGGCCCAAAGTATTATTCTTTATTGAGAGAAACTTATATCAATGGTGGTCGTTCAGTAACTGAGGCAACTCAATTGGCGGGTAGCAATACCATAAACACCGATTGGTTTGATCTAACGCAACGCAATGCTGTTTATCAAAATGCTGGTTTAGATGTTTCTGGTGGCTCAGATAAAACAACTTTTAGGTTTGCAAGTGGTTATCGTAACCAACAAGCTAGCTCTTTAGGTAATGACTTAGAAAAAATCTATGTCCGTTTAAGAGTAGATCACCAGCTGGCTAATAAATTTAAGGTTGGTTTCAATTTTAGTCCAACTTTTACTGAAAGCAATGCGCTTTCTAATTATGGTGATGTACTACTGCCACCTAATTTTGCACCTTACAATACTGATGGAACCTACTCAGATTTTTCCAATGTGCCAAATCCGTTAGCAGTTTTAGCACAAAATGAGCAAAGTAACAAAGGTATGCAACTGTTAGCCAATGCTAATGCTAATTATCAAATTACCGATGAAATAGCCATTTCAGCTACATTTGGTGCCGATAGTTATCAAAATAAGCAAAAGCAATATCAATCTGCCTTAAATGCAACAGGTAGGAATGCAAACGGAAGATTAGAAATTTACGATAGAAATTATTTAGGTTATACAGGTTTTGTTCAAGCTACTTATGACAAAGTATTTAAGGAAAAACATACCGTAAATTTTTTGGTTGGTACACAAGTAGAAAATAAAAACACCGATTTATTAAGAGGGCAGGGTTCTGGCTACACGTACGATAGATTGAGGGTGCTTAACCTTGCTGCTATACAAACCTCAGCTTCATCATCATCTTCAGATGCTACAATTTCCTACTACTCTCAATTAGGTTATGATTTTGCTAAAAAATATTATGCAAATATCAATGGCCGCTTAGATAAGTCGTCTATTTTTGGTGGAGATAAGCAAGTTGCCTTCAATGGTTCGGTAGGTTTGGCGTGGGTAATTAGCAATGAAGATTTTCTAAAAGACAATAAAACCTTAAGTTTTCTAAAATTGAGAACCACTTATGGTTCTACAGGTAATTCAAGAATTGGAACCTATGCCGCAAGAGGATTATATGATTTTGGAACAGCTTCCGGTAACAGTTATAATGGAAATGTAGCTTCATATCCAGAGAACTCATCTGCACCAAATCCAGATTTGGGATGGGAAAAAAATTATAAACTAAATTTTGGACTAGATTTTACCTTGTTTAACAAGTTACAGGTTACAGGAGAATATTTTAGCAATACGATTGAAGATTTAATTTCATCCGTTTATGTGCCTTTAGAAACAGGATACTCATTAATCTCTGCAAATACAGGCAAAATGCGAAACAGCGGATTTGAATTGTCTATCAATAGTGAAATATTGGAAAGGAAAAATTTTAATTGGAATTTGTCATTTAATTTAGGTACAAGTAAAAACAAATTGATATCATTTAACAATGGTTACTCTGCCTTATATTCTGCTGCTACAGATGCTGCGGGTTTAAGAGTTGGAAGCAGTTCAACTGCTATTTATGGGTATAAATGGGCCGGAGTAAATCCGCAGAATGGTGCTGAACAATTTTTTAATGCAAATGGAGAAATCAAAACAGCAAATGAAATACAAGCATTGCCAATAAGCTCTACAAGTGTTTTGGGCGATCGGTTACCAGATTTTCAGGGTGGTATGGTTAATGCATTTAACCTTTATGATTTTAATTTATCGTTTACCATTTTATACAGCTATGGTGCTAGTAAATTAGTAAGTTATGTAGACGAATCTGATGGAAGAAATCTTCAAAATAGAAACCAGAGTGTTAATTTAATAGATAGATGGCAAAGAGCTGGGGACATTACAGACATTCCCAAACTTCTACTTATCAGAGATGTTGTTGCAAATTCATCTCGATATTTATACGATGCAAGCTATTTGAAATTAGCGAACGTTTCGTTAGGCTACAAATTGCCTAAAACAGTTTCTGATAGACTTCATTTAAATAATGCATCGCTTTTTGCAAATGCTACCAACCTACTTTATGTTTATAAAGATGCTGGCACAAAAGGTAGAAACGGCATAGCCGAAAGAAGGTTTGTGTATCCAGAAACTTCGGCCTTTACGTTCGGTATTAAGGTTGGATTATAAATAAATCAAATTATAAAACGATGAAAAAATATTATATCATATTACTTTCCCTATTCGCAATCACTATATCATCCTGCGAAAAGCTATTGGATAAAGAACCAACTGATAAGATATCCTTGGAAGATTTATTTAAGGATGTTTCTGGTTCAAAAACGGCATTGGCCGGTGCATACCACAATTTATTAGAAGAAAGCCACTATCAAAGAAATTTAATGGTTTATGCGGATATTTTGGGAGGCAATATTAAGTTCAGTAAAACCACTAACCTTCGTTTAGAGGATGTGTACAATGCTGCTCAAAATGCACAAGAATCTTCAATGAACGACACCTATTCGTTTTTGTACAGTGAGTTAAATAATGTAAACAACATCATTAAATATACACCAACTGCAGAGGGTTCTAGTGTAGAAAAAGCAAAGGTAATTGCCGAAGCGAAGTGTATCAGGGCATTGATCCACTTTGATTTGGTTAGAATTTTTGCAAGACCGTTCAACTTTACCGCTAATGCTTCTCATCCCGGAATTGCCATTATTCTACAACCACAGTTGTTTGCAGATCCATCGCCAGTTAGGGTTACTGTTGCACAAACTTATCAAGCAATTGTTGCCGATTTAAATGATGCAATTACAGCTTTCGATAATACAAATACGGGAATTTTAAAAGGAGGTTACAAACAAAACTACTTTACAAAATCGTCTGCAACTGCATTATTAGCCAAGGTTTACTTAAACCAAAACAATTGGGATGCAGCCTTTACTTTATCAGATAACTTGATCAAGAGCAATGAATACACTTTATTAACAAATGCTAATTATGTAGCCAGTTGGACAGGTCGCGTTCCATCATCAGAATCAATTTTTGAGCTGGCCTTAGAAACCTCTTTTAATTCAACTGGTTTAGGTGGTTATTATGATTTTAATAATACTTCTGGCTATAGGATGTTTGCCGCAACCAATGATCTTTTAGGTTTATACAGTGATACTGATGTGCGTAGAAATACCTCGATGTTTAATACGGTAGCAATAAGCGGCATAAATTATCTATTCACTAAAAAGTACGCGGCTGGCGGTCCATTGGCAACACCAATTAAATTATTAAGGCTATCAGAATTACATTTAATAAGAGCAGAAGCTGCTGCTGAAAAAGCTACTCCAGATTTTACTACAGCTAATGCAGATTTAAATTTAATAAGGAAACGTGGTGATGCTAGTGCTAGCACTTTGAATTTAACAGTAAAAACTGATTTAATTGATGCCATCCTTATAGAAAGAAGAAAGGAATTAGCGTTTGAAGGTAGTTTGCTATTTGATTTGTTAAGAAAAAAGAAGAATGTTGTTAGGGTAGATGTTACCGCTGTAACTAAAAATCTTAACACTAACGATGATAAATTAATTATGCCGCTTCCTGCAAATACAGTTAACGCCAATAGAAATATGACACAAAACCCTGGTTATATCAAATAATTAAAATGAAAAAACTATTCACCATCCTTTTAGCTACAATATTATTTGTAGGATGTAAAAAAGACGAGCCAACAGCTAAAGCAGACTTATATCCAGATCAGCCAGTTTCAACGCCATCAATATCGGCAATAGCTACATTTCATCAAAATGTACAATTCTATCAGCCTTTTGTTTATCGTTATGATCCAACAAGTAGTAAGTGGACAGCTAGGATCCTTAGTCATTTCTCTACAATTCCTGCTTCAGATCCAACGGCATTGGGCTTTACAAATGCTGCAGTTGCAGATAGCGGGACATCTATGTTTGATATGGTTAAATTATATACTGCTGAAACAGGTACGACGAACATCAAAACAGTAAAAATAAATGCCGATAAAGTATTACAGTTCTTTCCAGACTTTGTAGGCGCCAAAACAGGAATTGTTAAGGTTGTTGTACAAGATGTTACTTTAACAAGGGCAAATTTAACAACATTCAAGATCGGTATTAGTGGTTCAGGTACTTATGATGAGAATACAAAGGTGATAGATTTAGAAGTTAAGTTTAATGAAACAGCCATTGGCGGAACATCACAAACAATTAAATACAAAATAAGCCCAGTTGCACTTGTTTTAAATTAATAGCCATGAAAAGATTTATAGTTATATTTTCAGTTATAGCAGTGTTTTTAATTGGCTCTGCATTTTTGCAAGAAAAAGAATATACCATTGCAGAGTTGCGTGAGCTTTACAGTGGCGACCCAGCAAAGTGGCCAAAACCAGATTTAGATCAAGAAGCTAAAAAGGGATTTAGCGATATTGGTTATTTAGGAAGACCTACCTATCCAAAAGATAACCCATTTTCTGAAGAAAAACAGAAACTCGGAAGGACGTTGTTCTTCGACCCAAGGTTATCATCCTCAAAACAAATTGCTTGTGCATCTTGCCATGATCCAGAATTAGGTTGGGGAGATGGTAAACGTGTGGCTTATGGACACGATCGTCAAAATGGAAAACGCAATGCGATGACCATTATCAATACCGCATTTTACAAAAAGTTCTTTTGGGATGGCAGGGCGAACAGTCTTGAACATCAATCGGGTTTCCCAGTAGCAGACCATGTGGAAATGAACATGGACCTCAAAGAAATGGTTAAAAACGTAAACCAGGTTGAGGGATATAAACCATTGTTTAAACTAGCTTTTGGTAGCGAGGAAATTAACCTAGATAAAATACAAAAGGCGATAGCGACCTTTGAAAGAAGCATTGTAAGTACAAATAGCCGTTTTGATTCTTTTGTGAAGGGCAACCCCAAAGCCTTAAAAGATGAAGAGGTTGTTGGTTTGCACCTGTTTCGTACCAAGGCCAGGTGTATCAATTGCCACAATACACCCCTGTTCAGCGATAACAGGTTCCATAATGATGGACAGGCCCTTTTGGGCTCTAGGTTTGAGGACCTGGGACTTTATAACGTGACCAAGGATTTAAGGGATGTTGGCAAGATGAGGACACCTTCATTGAGGGAAACCAATATTACCGGGCCCTGGATGCACCATGGTAATTTCCCGTCGATCAAGGATGTGATTGAGTTTTACAACCTAGGGAACCCGATTGCTGCCCAGAGGAGCCTGAAGGTGGCGGATTCATTGAAGGCCCCAAAATCTGCCATGCTGAGAAAGTTAAATTTAACGCTTGAAGAGCAACAACAGCTGGAAGCATTCCTGAAATCAATAAGTACGATGGTTAACAAGATCAATCCCCCGGTCTTGCCAAAATAACACATGGTGGAGAATCCTCGGGGTTTTCCACTATATTTTAATAAATGATAAGAAAAGAAGTAAGGAGCATTTTAGTGATAGCTGCTTTGGTGGTGATTTTAGCTTCCTGTAATACCCTGCACCGAGTTGAACAGCTCCCTGAAGGAGTTTACAGCATGACAGCTAAAGACTATGGCAGTATCAATCCGGTTATTGACAAGCCTGCCATTACTGGCAAGCGCCTACAGGTGTTGTCCGCCCAGGATGAAAATCTCTTTTACCTGCGGGATGCGGGATCTTTGTCACCCCTAAGTGTAAATGAGATCAAGGATTCAGAAAAGGTGAGATTGACAAGGACTGTCCTCGACCTTGACGTGATTACCATTCCCTTCAAGATCAGGCCTTCGGTAGAGGGCTTTCCCCAGCAAATGAATGCAACTTTTAATGGGGCGTTATATTTGGGTCAGAGAAACGATATCTATACGGTGGCAAAAGACAATGGCAAGTTAAGGCTGACTGGCCATGGGTATGGATTTGGTGCATTTCTTGGGGTGGGCTCAGTGACCATGAATCCTTTTGTTCTTCAAAACACTGTTGATTATGAATATGATGGCTTTGTGATACAGGGTGGTCTTGCAGGTATTTATGATGCCAAGCGCTTTAACTTTGGGCTGGCCATTGGTTCGGATTTATTGATGGATAAAAACAGGGGTAACTGGATCTATCAGGGTAAGCCCTGGATTGGAATGTTGTTTGGCATACAACTGAATTAAGGGTATGAATTCACTATTGGATCATTGACATCATTGATGGGGTTATCGAAGATTTGGTAATAATTTATCTGAACCGACCCGTCACGAGCATTGCTGCATTAAGTTATTGTTGGGGTTATTGCCATCCCCCAAATTGGAAAAACCTATTAAAGGGGGATGGCTGTCACCTAATGTTTTAATATAATTGTTATATCTGATACCAGATACAATAACTTTCAATTCTAAATTGGTTAAGGTGCTATTGCACCAGGTGTAGGAAGCTGGTTTTCTCGAATTTCAAGATCATCCCAATACATTACAAATGACTTCCCAGCATTTTGAAATGGAGTAAGAACAGGGGCACTGCAATATACCTTCATCGGGTTCCATCCGTTCCAGCCCTGAGGGTTTGTATTATTATGGTGGATGTTAGTAGCATATTTATCCGTCAATTTATACCACGTGCCGGTATCATTCGCATTGACGTTGCGCATCGCAAAGTAATTTCTACCTGCACTTCCAACTCCTTGTTTTAGATAGATTTCCGCTTCCAGCCATCTGCCAGAGTTGATCGTGTAATTAAAATTCTCATCTTTCCAGATGTTTACGGGTGGCCCACCTACGCCCATTTCATCACAGGTCATGATAAAGTGGAACTTCGTCGTACTCGCATTATTAGCACGTGTAACATATATAGCTACTCGGGAGTCTTTCCCTGTGGTGGTAGGGATATGATTTCTAAATTCCCATAGCAACAACCAATCGCCTGAATACGGTACCGGAAATGTTGAAGATTGGAGTAGATTAAAATCAGTTGGAAGGTAAAACTTGACTTTTTGATAATATTCGGTAACATTTGAAGCTACGGCTTTATCTGCGGTCGTGGCACCAGGTGCGAGTGATTGGGAGAATAGTTCTGCTGCAACACGCCCTTTCATATAACTACCTTCAGGAATGGTAGCGTTGGTAAGGCGGAATCTGAGTACCGTATTGCTGTTGTTGCTATTCACATTTTTTACTGGGTTGGCAATGATTTCCGCCCTTCTATCTGTATAGGTTCCACCTTCATAGTTCATTCTAAAGAGTTTATATTTTGATGGTTGTAATGTTTCAAGGTCGTTTACCCATTTACTGTAGGAGAAGTTAGTGGTAAAGCCTTGAATATCCTCTCCAAGGCCGGTATGACTGCCTCCGGTCATTCGAGGGTAATCGATGGTATTACCTGTGCCAGGCTCAAAACCTGATCGAAACACCAGGTAGGGCGTGCCCGCAAGGGCGGCAAAATTGGTGGAAGATGTACTGCTTGTTCCAACAGCAGGATTTTTCATTACTTCGGAATCGGGATTTTTTGCACATGCACTTAAGAGCACAACTGGCAATAGGGCAGCACGAATGCTGCTAAAAAAGAATTTCATTTTCATTTAATTGACTGGTTTATAATTGGTTAATTGCTTATTATACTTATAGACCCAGCAAGTGAAGCAATGGTGTACATACTCAACAAATATGTTGTCATGTGATTTTATAATTTGGCAATGCACATCTGACAAACATAAAAGCACTCAATTTATTAGTAGGAGTGTTTTAGGAAGTTAGCTATTTCTCTTATTAAAAAAATCCAGCTATATGTTCCGATGTTTTTAGTTGGCTAAAGAAATAGCTCATTGAATAAATACCTTTATGGAGTTTTAGACCAGAGGGTTGCGTTATGACGGTGGATGTTCAAAGCATGTTTTGGACAGTTTGTATCCTGTGTTGGGTATCGTATTAATTCAGCTATCAGCAGATTGAAAAGGTAACTAAAGGCTATGCAATTGATGGCAACTGAAATTATATTTGAGTAGGGTTATTCAGGCTTCAACTCCTCATATCGTGGGTTTACAAAGATAATCGCTTCGCTGATAGCTAAAGTGCCCAGGCACCATAAGTGAAAAAACCTGCATAACTTATGCAGGTTTCCCTTCAACTAATTTAAAATTAACGATATGGATTAATGGGTTTAATATAACAGGTCTACTTTACACATCTAAAGCCGATCGTACTGGCCCTATCGAAGCCAGTTTGCATTAAAAAATAGATACTGTGTGAATTATAAGGTTGCGGTCCGCCTGCGGGTTTCTGATTTGGGGTGCCGGGAAAATACCAGCGTGAGGTTTGTAGAGTCCAGTATTTACAACCGCCACGAAGCGTCACGAACGTATTATGCCCATCAAATCGTTCGCTTTCATTCCATTCAAATACTTCATTAAAAATAAAATCCTTTTTATGTTCCTGCGCAGCTACCTGCCATTCCCATTCGGTAGGCAAACGCATCCCGGCCCAGCGGGCGTAAGCTCGTGCATCCTCAAGCGTAATGTTTACAACGGGTTTATTTAGCAAAGAATCGGGGCAAACTGTGCCATTCCAATGTTTCAAATAATTGACAGTATCCTGCGGAATATATTTAACAGCCTTTACAAACTCAGTAAATTGGACGTTTGTTACGGCTTTTGACATGATTTGAAAGGTTGGGATGGCAACATTGGTTTTATGGACGATCATTCCATTTTCTACCTTGTTTTCGTAATTACTACTGGCGCCACTATCCGGGTAACAATCGGATTCGCGTTTGACATGTTCGGTCACTAGGGTATAATTCCCTGCCTTCACTGTCAATAGGTTTGGCGGTAAGGGTACCATAGAAGCCATCATTTTTGGAGCTGGCTTGGCTGCAGTGGTGAGCGTAAACTGTGTATGTTTGTCAACGGCTGGTAGAGGAGTTGCTGTTTCCCTTTTGTTGAGGTTTAATAAGTTTACTATTGCAGCGGTGGGTTTGGTTTTGAGCCCCAGTATACATGAAAACCTGTCGAGTGGAATAGTTACGGTATTTTTATTTACGCTTAGCTTCTCGCCCGTCCATAAATTGTAATAAGTCATCGTTTTATCCGCTACGGGCAAATCAAATTTCCCTGCCGCATGTTCCTTATCGGTGGCGATGTTCCATATACGGGCTTTGCTGTTTTCCCATGATGAAAGATGGATGTGTGCGTTCCCGCTTGGTAAATATGGTTTCCAGGAATCTGATGTGTACAGGTATCCAAACTGCTTGTAAATAGCATTTATTTTACGCAAGGTTTGACGGTCAATGGCGTTCCAGGTATTTACATGCCCGAACACGTTTTCCCAAACCAAGATGCCCTGTCCATTAATCCAACTGTAAGCCATATTGTTCTGCCGGCTATGTTCCCACCGTTGTATGATCCATTGCAAGTGTTCTGGGATTAGCCACTTAACCCGCGAAATCCCATTATTGTTATAACGCGATAGTGTTTGCCCCCAAGATGTTGTTATGGCATTGTAGCCCTGTATGTTTTGAAGTGTTGGGTGATGTTCGGTGCCGATGCTTAATCCTCTTTTGCTTTTGTCAAGCTCCTTTTGAAAGTTATCGCCATCAAACCAGGTATCAAAAAACAAACCATCAGCATCTGTACTCTTGAGTACTTGTGTCCAATGTTTATCATCGGGTATGGGGGAGCGGCGTGTATCTATTTCCCATGGCATATATGGGAAATATACCTTGACGTTGTTTTGATGAAACACTGATATGGCATCGCGTAAGCCTTTGATCCCCCCAGGAATGGCGTCTATGGTTTCCCAGATATTTTTATCATCGACACCAATATTTGGATAACCTATCCAGATTAGAACCGACTGGAATCCGCCAAACTCACGCTTCATCTTATCGCAATATTTTTGGGTAGTAAAGACCTTTTTATCAGCATCCCAGAAATCTTTATCCCATAAATAGGCAAATCCAGAAATGAAATTGGTTTTTGTCCATTGCATTTCTGGGCGATTGTAGATCTGTTTGTCCACACCAATGTTTTGGGGATAAAACGAAGGGCGCATCTCATTGTATACCTTCAAATTTTCAGGACTGGAGGGAATAGTTAATTTAAGGTTCATCACCTCAATCTTCACGGTACCGGTATCTGTGCTGCTAAAATATACAACGGGCTGTACCACTAAATTTTTAGTATCAAAATCTGGAATTTTAAATTCGCTGTGTAGGGAGGTCAATTTTTGTGTTATGGATACAGAATCAACTATAGGTGCTTTAACAATGGCATGGCTTAGTTCCTGTCCCTTTTTTACAAAAATTAAACCCACAGAAAATTGCGACCGTCCCTTTTCATTTTTTGCCAAACCTTCAAACCTGATTTTGTCGTTTGGTTTTAAGCGCATTTTAGTAAGCACTCGTTTGTAATGTAGCCTAACCTTGGTATTGTTTTTAATCTTTAGCTCCAGATAAATAGAGGAGGTATCATTTAAGTGACCGCGAAGGTGCGTTTGGTAGGCTTTCATTTTCTTATACCAAGCATTCCAATCTTCGTTCATCGCCGGCGGGGCAATAATGGTTTCGGTTTCAACAATGTCATTAAAAGGCCTGTATTTCCACACCATTGGAGGATCCCAGTCGTTACGTATGGCAAACTGCGAAAAAGGAAAAGTTAGGTAATCCTGCTTTTGGCTAAAAGCGTCAGCAATGGGAAACAGGGAAATGCCCAGCAATAATATTAATCTAAAGGATTTTTTCATTTGATAATTTTATCATTCATTGTGTATAAGGATGCATTGCTAAACATGAGCCGACCGATCCATGTATTCCTGCACTTGCGCTCTAAAATGGTAAGATGGGATAGTATCAGATTTAGTTACGGACAAGCCACCCACTACATTGGCGAATTGTGCGGCTTCCATGATAATTTTACCTTCGGATAAAGCGACCGCTAGTCCTGCGTTGAAGGCATCTCCGGCTCCGGTAGTATCGATTACTTCATTTACTGAAATGCTGGGTATGAGCATGGCTACAGAACTGTTACATAAAAAGCTTCCTTTTTCTCCCAGTGTAACCAAGATGTTTTTACACCCCAGGCTCAAAAGTTGTTGGGCTACTTCCTCATCACTGTAAGCAGCATCATTGACTAAGCCAGCACATATTTTTGCTTCTGTTTCATTTGGGGTTAAAATATCAATCATCGAAAGATCATAACCCATTAAGTTTTGTGCCGGTGCGGGGTTTAAAATAACGATTGCCCCTTTTTGCTTAGCTTTTTCGGCTGCATATAAAGCGGTATCCAGCGGAATTTCCAGCTGTAACAAGACAATGCTATTGTCAGTGATCAGCGATAAGGCCGTATCAATGTCTTTTCGGCTAAATTGGTTAATGGCTGCTATATCAATCGTGATGACATTAAATCCGAGCTCATCGCAAATGATAAAACCTGCGCCAGTTGGCATGTCGGTACTTTGAAAAACGAACTCGGCATTTACGTTTTCGAGTTCACAAAGTTTAATGAACGATTCACCGAAAGCGTCTTTACCAATGCGGCCCACAAAAGAGGTGTTTGCTCCTAAACGTGCTGCCTGCACTGCTTGATTAGAGCCTTTACCGCCATGTGTTTGTCGGAAATTACGGGCAAGCACAGTTTCTCCTGTTAAGGGAATACGATCTGTATCCATGACCAGTGCTACCAGATAACTGCCTATAACCACTATATTTTTATTTTTCATTGAAATAATTATTTTTTAACATTAATGAAGCCATGATGTGCAGCAAGTTTTTGTTCATTGCAAATTGATTGGGGCATTCATGATGATTTCCTTGAGATGGTTTACAATTTCTATGTGCTAAATGCTAATAACGAACGCAATTTTACGCCTAATTGGTTAATGCAATTTATTATAAAAGATTGCAAAAACTAATGATAATGATGGCAAAAAAAATAACCATCATGCCTTGCTTTAATTTAACTTGGGCGTTAACGGAAGCACCTTTCCATTCTGCTTTTGCTAAACCCCAAAGGTTGCCTGTAATAATGGATAGTGAAATAAACAAAGGCCAGCCTATAATTGCTCCCCAAGTGCCTAATTTTATGGTGCTAATACCATACAGATAAAAGCTCCCGATCCACATGAATGCCATCGCTAATCCAGCTAAACTATTCCTTGCCAGAGATTGGTTGAATAAAGAAAAGCTTTGGTTTTTGTTAATCAGATAAATTGTGTAGGCAGCATTAGGGATAAATCCCATGGTAAAAAACAAAGCCCAAACGGCATTGCCGGCCATAAAATTTGATGCGCCAGCCTTCAATGCTTCATCAATAAGAGGTTGCCCAAATGAATAACCAATATTCGGCAGGCAAGATAAAATGCCAGCTGCAACTGCGATTAGAATATCCTGATTTTTTTTCTGATGAACCCCACCATTGCTGGTATTTCCCTTTAAATAATGAGCCTTTGCGCAAAGCACGATGCCATAAACCACAATTAAAGCACCAACCATGATGGTTACTCCCTTGGGAGTGATCACTTCATCGGTATGAAATATAAGCATGGGGATAACTGCCCCAAAACTTGCAATAAGCCCCATGATAACGGGGTAGCCCAAGGCCATGCCCAATTTGTTCATGGCAATACCAAAAAGTACGGCCCCTAAGCCCCAGCTTAATCCAAATATGAGTAGTAAAAGCAGTGTATTTGCCGACACGGAACGGTATACCGCAAGCAAATTTGGAATAAAAGCAAAAGCCAATACCAAATTTAGTAGCACCATGCCTAAGAGTGAAAAGGTAAACCAGGAATTTTCCCAGTTCCACTTTCTAGTCATTGTCATGGGTAATATAAAGCTGCCTTGAAAAAAGCCAGCAATAAAGAGTATGAGCAATCCAACGGTTATATTCATTACAAATTTTTTTATGAACGATGATGAAAACTTTAACTGATGCTATAAAGAGAATTCTGCCACGGCAGAACGTGGTACCTTTACCAGTTCTTCGTAATTACCATATTCTCGGACTCGTTTATATGGCTTATTTGCAACAGTATTATAAGAGGCTATAAAGCTCCATCGGTCATGTTCAGATTGGTTACTGTCTGATCGGTGCAAGAGGTTTCCGTCAAAAATTAAGGCATCGCCAGGTTGCATTTCTATATATTCGAGTTCAAATTTTTTGATCGCTTCCTGTATTTTTTCGTTGTCGGCAACGGTTTGGTCGTTAATGCGATCATGGTTAATTCGGCCGATTTTATGCGACCCTCTTAGCACTTGCAAACAACCATTTTCTTTATTGGCCGCATCAATAGCAATAATGCAACTATTCATTGTAGGTAACAAACACCCATAATTATACCAGTAGCCATAATCCTGATGCCACTCCCAAGCTCCGCCTTCTTTAGCGTTTTTCAGAATCATTTTAGCACTGTAGATGTAAATAGGCTCGGCAAACAATACCTCCACATTATCCACAATGCGTTCGTTCCTAGAAAACATGCCATAGATATCATCTCCAGGCCTGTCCCACATTTTAAGTTTGGTGATGTTGCCGCTCTGATCTCCTTTTACCAGAATCTCAGTTTGTGGTATATCCTTTTCGGCAATAGATCTTAATTTTTGGGTTTCCTCTTTTGAAAACAAGGATTTGATAAGCAGGAAACCATTTTCTTGATAGTCTTTTTTATTTTGCTCACTTAATAATTGAAATTCAGGTAGCTGAATAATTTCTGATGATTTTAACATATTAGTGCTATTTATTTTGATTAAATCTTTCTTTTTGACGGTTATTCATCCATGTGCATATTTCCCACAGATCTGATACGGGTGTTTTTGTAAATGGAAGGGTATGTTGATATTCTGGTGGACCAAATTCTGGGGTTAGTGTAGAGATGAGGTTTCCATTATTCTTTTGGGTTTTCCAAATGATATCCCACCACCTCTCATGTGCTAATAAATGAGCTTCGTATTCAGGAGCCCGTGGATCTGACACTTGTGGACCTTGCTCATAACCTACGCGAGAATGCAGGTGGATACAGCGCTGGGCACATAGTTTGATAATTTCCATTTCAGAATCGATAAGCCTTTCGCAAACGCAAACCCAGTGGCTAAAATCGCAGCAAAGTTTTAATTCTTCAAAGGCTAGTAAGAAATCACGCGTATCCCAAGGGTTGTAGGTAATCCTGCCCCTGTGTATTTCATGGGCTACGGGTATTCCAATTTCCGCTTCAAATGCTAGGGCAGCAGTAATAAATTCGTGCTTTTGCGCAACCGTCCAACTGTCCTTGCCGCTTTGACTATTAAAAAGAATAGGATTTAATATAAGTGAGGCTTGTATAATTTGTTTAAATGATTCAATGTGATCCTTAACGGTTTCTCCGATGGTATGTACTTGTGCAATGAATTTAAACCCGTATTGATCTAATAAACCCTTAAATGCGGGGTTGGAGGCAGCTGCCGCTCCCTTGTATTCAATACCATCATAGCCTTCATTTTTAATCAGTGGGAATACCTGATCGAAGGAATCGGTTATACCCCATAAATGCCGGAAGGTTCTCAATTTCATATGTTAACTTATTATAATAAGTCAAATATAAACAAATTCAATTTAATGCAATACAATATGTTACAAAAACATAGTATAATAAGTTAATGATGTTAATAAAGCATTTGTCTTCTAAATCGTCTGATTGATTATAGGTAAGAAATGACAATTTAGCTCAGGAATAGAGGTAGTTAGATCTGTCCCTGTAGTAAATATCGTTCTGTATTTACGTAGAGAGAGGTATATATGCTGAAATTTTCGCGGTTGGTATCAATCCTGCGTTCCAGGCGTAAAACTGGGCTGCCAAGTTGTATTTCAAGGTAATTGCTGGTTTTTATATCTGCGGCTATTGACCAAATTTTTTGTTCCCCACCTTTTATCTCAATCTCATAAGATTTACTTAACAAGGCGTACAATGATTTATTTTCCAAGCTTTTGGAGGCAAATTTTGGTAGGTTTTGATTAACGATATAAAGTATTTCGTAAAAAACAACGATATTATTTACTTTACGTTGCCTTTCTATGTAAAAACAGGACCGCTTTAACTCGGCCTGTGAGGGGGTGAATATCATATCTGCAGGCCACTTGGTAAGCCTGGGTCCATCAATAATTCTAGTTGTTAAATTATCGCCGTCATTTTCTGAATTTGCCAACCGACCCTCGATAGACAAAATACCAAGCCCCTTGGGTAGCTCGAGCACAATACTTCCCTTACCTTGATGTTTTTTAATATAACCATCATTAACAAGCAAAGCCAATGCTTGCCGAATGGTAGGTTGCGTTACGGTATGGGCCAACGACAGTTCATGTTCCGATGGGAGCAGATCGCCGGCTTTATAGACTCGATTGGTAATTTGCTTCCTCAAGGTTTCATACAGCTGACGGTATTGGGGTACTTTAATCTGCGATCTGGCCATTTACAATATTAATAAATTAACGGTGAATTGGATGGCAATGTGCCTGATTAAAATTACCAGCCTTCTTCATAAGTGCTACATCTGAATTATTTAAGTAACCAATTTGCAAATGATGATGCATCTAACTGCGGAACCTTAAATTTATTGGATTTAAGATGTTCCAAAATCTCAAACTATAAGTAAGTTTTTTCTGATAGGGTGGAAGTGCACTTCATTTCTGAAACACAAAATAGTTAAGGTGAGTGTTTGCTTTTAGTAAACCATCTTGCTTCAATAGGGAGTGCCATTTTATATTTTAATTTAGCAATTTCTCTGAATGTTTTATATAATCGCATCTTACTTATGTTAAAACCTTAAATTAGCATTTCCTTTTAACCAAATATGCCCAAGTCTTATTACATATCTTATTTTTTCAATATCAGGATGTTATCAATGCTGATGTTGCTGTTTTCAAATTTCACACCTGTATTTGGCCAACCAGGCGAAATTAAATTTCGGTATTTAACCAGAGAGGATGGATTGTCGAACAGTAATGTGATGAAAATATACCAGGACAAGCAAAAATACATATGGATTGGTACCCAAGATGGCTTAAATAGGTATGATGGTTATGACATCATTACCTATAAAAAGAAGCAAAAAGATCCGACCAGTTTAAGTAGCAACTATATTAACGATATTATTGAAGATAAAGAGCAAAGGATATGGATTGCCACCAATTATGGCTTGAATATGTATGACCGTAAACTGGATAAATTTACCCGCTACATGCACGACCCCAACATCAGTGGCTCGATATCCAGTAATTTTATAGTCAGCCTACATCAAGACCAACGCGGAAACCTCTGGATTGGAACATCTTTAGGGTTAAATTTATTTGATAAACAACAACAGAAATTCAAGTATTATGGCAATGCGCTTATCGCTAATCGGATAGCTGAAACTCGGCGAGTAAATTGCATAGGAAACTATGACAATAAGCACATTTTGGTAGGTACCGAGGGGAGTGGGATCGAAAAATTTGACATAGATCGGCGTAAATTTGTTGCCTTGAGCAATTCTTCCCTAAACACCTTAAAAAACTATAGGATAAATGCCATTAAGAAAGACTTAAATGATTTTATTTGGATTGGCTCACAAGGAAATGGTGTTTTTCAATACAGTCCAGCAACAGATAAGATTGAGCAATTTCAAAAGGGGCAAGGCAACAGCAGAGGTTTATCAAGCAATATAATTAAGAATATTATTTGCGACCATAAAAATAACATTTGGCTCAGTACCGAACATGGGGGCTTAAACGTTAAACCAACCGGGAATAAAGGGTTTATAAGTTATGAAAATGATCAGCGGAAGCCTTTTTCATTTTCCAGTCCAACTGCATTGGGTTTAATGGAGGATGCCCAAGGCAATATTTGGATAGGTACCTATCATGGGAAGGTAAATATCTACTCGCCATTGACAGCCAAATTTAAAAATTACAGCAGGGGCACATGGCCTGGTGCCTTATCCTTTAATGATATTAAGACCTTTTGCGAGGGCAATAATGGTGAGATTTGGGTAGGTGCAGATGGTGGTGGAATAAATGTATTGAATAAATCGACAGGTCGTTTTACCTACTTTCAACACTCGGAAACTGATGCGAACAGCTTGAGCTCTAATGCCGTGCTTGATATCAAGAAGGATAGGGAGGGTACTATTTGGGTGGCTACCTGGGGTGGCGGACTTAATCGCTATAATAGTAAATCGCGGAATTTTACACGTTTTCTTAATGATCCGGGAAATACAAGTTCCATCACTTCCAACTTTGTCTTTAATATTTATCCTGATAAGAATGGGATGTTATGGGTTGGTAATTTTTATGGGGGGCTTAATTTCTTCGATCCGAAAACCAATAGTTTTAAAAGGATACTGTCATCGCAGGATGGTAAGAGCAGATTTATTGGAAATGACGTTTTATGCATCCATGAAGATGCCTATGGAGCATTATGGATTAGCACGTTAGGTCAGGGCTTAAATTATTTAACCCCCGATAGGCTACATTTTTATCATTATTTTAACGATGACAAGAATGATTTGCGAGACGCTGTTCGCGTCATTTATAGCGACCGTAAAAAACGGCTTTGGGCAGGTAAGACAGGACTTTATTTATTTGACCGGAAAAAGAATAAGTTCATGCTTTGTTCGGGCAATCCGTTATTGACTGACCAGGGTATCGTATCCATTATTGAAGATAAGAAAGGTAACTTATGGCTTGGGTCAACAAGTGGCCTGATACAGTATAATCCTGACACAAAATTTATCAAGCAATACACCGGGGCTGATGGGTTGCAGGGACTTGAATTCAATGAGAACGCTGCATTCGCTAGTAAGGGAGAGGTATTTGTCGGGGGTGTGAATGGATTTAACACATTTTATCCGGATAGCATCAAGGCTTTAGATTACAGTTATCCTACCTATATAACGGATTTATCTATTTTTAATAAAAGCATAAAGGAGCAAAAAAACGGTACAATAGAAAAGTACATTGCAGAAAACCGCAATGTAGTTCTCGATCACAACCAATCGGTTATTTCGTTTGAGTATGCCGCACTAAATTACGTATCACCGCAGAAGACAAGTTATGCTTATCAACTGGTAGGCTTTGATAAAAAATGGAATTACGTTGGCAACCAGAGAAGGGCAAGCTATACCAATTTAGATCCGGGGGATTATACGTTCCATGTAAAATCAAGTAGTCCTGACGGTCTTTGGAATACAAGGGCAGCATCCGTTCATCTAACCATTACCCCGCCCTTTTATTTAACGATATGGTTTAAGACACTAGCTGTTATTGTGTTGGTGGTATCGGTATTTCTAGTCTTGTATTATCGGCGAAAGGCTGAACTGCGTGGAATACATGAAGAGAACAAGGAGAAAATGTATCAGCTACAGCTTCAGTTTTTTACCAATATATCACATGAATTTAGAACTCCACTAACCCTTATTATTGGCACTTTGGAACAGATCTTTAAATTAGATCCAGATTCGGGATTTACCCGTTATTATAACACCATAAATCGAAACGCCAATCGATTACTGCATTTAATTAGCGAATTGATGGATTTCAGGAAAGTAGAATCGGGTGTTTTGAAGTTAAAAGTAATGCCCGGAAACTTCACTAGCTTTTTGCTGGAAATTGTTCAGGATTTTAAAGATCAAGCTTTAGCGACCAATATTAGCTTAGATGTAGTCCTTGATGCCGATTATGAGGGTATTTGGTTTGACAGGCAGGTGGTTGAAAAAATTATTTTAAACTTACTTAACAATGCATTTAAGTTTACTCCCAGTGGTGGCACTATTTCCATTCATGTTTCATCATCTCTAGATGCTACTCACCCGTCTTTAGGTAACTCTTTAAAACTCGAGAGTGATTATAAGGGCAATAACCAGATTTTTATCAGTGTTAGCGACACTGGAATAGGTATTTCAAAGGAATCCATTAATCATTTATTTGAACGCTTCTTTAGGGTATCTGATACTCATTTGGGTTCAGGCATTGGCCTAGCCTTTGTGAAAAGTCTTGTCTTTCTACATAAGGGCAACATATATGTGCACAGTGAGCGCCATGAGGGCACCCAGTTTACGATATCTCTTCCCTGCGATAAAAACGACTACCAAAAAGACGAATTATGGCCAGAGCATGACATGGAGAGAGGTGTACAGATTGAAAGCATACAGTATAAAAAAGCTTCTGGAAGGCATTTGGTTGATACTGGGATGTTACCAACTGATCCAATCCCGGGCTTAAAACAATCTGTATTGATTGTGGAGGATAATGAAGAGTTAAGAGCCTATTTTAAAGAAATACTTCAATCGGCATACCATATTATTGAGGCCAGAAATGGTGCCGAGGGGCTACAGCAGGCCAAGGAAACTTCCCCAGCCTTGATCATTAGTGATGTGATGATGCCTTTAATGGATGGCATTGACTTTTGCAAACATATTAAGGAAGATTTTGAAACCAGCCACATCCCTTTTATCTTACTAACCGCAAAGGATGCGCTAGAATCTCGTATTGAGGGTGTTGAATCTGGCGCAGATTATTATTTTAGCAAGCCCGTGAGTACCGATTTACTGATTTTAACCATCAAAAACCTCTTTAAACAGAAACAAAAAATTAAGGAACGGTACCTCAAGGATTATCAAGTGGAAGCTAGGGATTTAGTTCATACGAGCAAGGATAAGGATTTTATGGACAGACTACTTCGTCTAATTGAAGAAAAGCTGGAAGAACCTGATCTTAATATCGATTTTGTTTGCCGAGAAATGGGTGTTAGCAACAGTAAATTGTATAAAAAAATAAAAGATATTACTGGGCAGGGTGGTAACGAGTTCATCAGGACCATCCGGCTAAAAAAAGCCGTGGAGATCATGACCCATGAGGATGTCTTGATAACCGAACTGATGTATCGGGTTGGAATTTCATCTAAAGCATACTTTACTAATAGTTTTAAAAAAGAATTTGGAATGACTCCTTCGCAATATCAGCAACAGCTTGATAAAAAGAAACCATCTAAACACCCCTAGGAGTTAAATAATTTGATGCCAAGCTATCAGGAAAAAATATGATTTGGATTTAAAACATCCCTAAGGTGGCTCAATGCCCTGGACATATGTGTTTTAACTGTCAAGGGAGAAATGTTTAAATGTTCTGCAATTTGAACGTAAGATAGGTTTTCGGTGCGAGCAAGCGTAAATACCTGCAATTGTTTAACAGATAGGGATTTTAAGGCGTCATTTAATAACAATTGGTAATCCGCGTCTGTTATGCCATCCTGCATGCTATTATCTTCTAAAACTTGTGTATGGGCTAACTGATCAATTGCTTTCCATTCATTTGCAATTTTTCTGATCTTATTTAGAATGTTATTTTTGGAAACGGTGACTAACCAACCTTCCAATGAACGTACTTCCATCATTGATTTACGGTGCAGCCAAAGTTTTAAAAATACTTCCTGCACAACTTCCTGAGCAATAAAAGTAGATTTAAGGTATCGTAGGGCAAGTCTATAAATACGATTATGATGACGGTTATATAATAATTGAAAAGCATATTCACTATCGCTAGCCATCAATTCAACAAGTCTAAGCTCTTCCTGATAACAATTTTCCTTGTACATACTACTAGAATTATATTTGGTTGATTTAAAACCACCTCAAGCACTATCGCCAGATCGAAAAAGTATTACCGCTTTTTGCTTGCACACGGGAATACTTCAACTTTAGAATTACTGGTTCAGAATGATTAAATGGTTAATCTTATTTAGCAAAGAACAGGAAAGGAGTCTATTTTCAATTACTTCAATCCGTATTTCTTTTACTCATTTCGGTAAAAAAATCGCCCTTAGGCCTATTTAATCAGGCTAACGGTACCCGTAAGTGGGACTGTGAAATATAATCCAACATTTTTTAAAAATTTATGCTTCCCCGAAAGTTAGGGGTAATGCAGCGGCGTCGTTCGATCGTTGGCGATCAATAAGTAATCAACAAAGACAACAGCAAGAGAAAGAAACCTGATAGGAAGAATTTGGTTTTTGATTTGACCAAAGGATACATAAGGTACTTTGTAAAAATCAGGATTCTTTAGGACATCGTATAGCAAATTGATAAATGTTATTTCCAGACAGCTTAAAACACTAGCTTTCTCTTTTTAGTTATTAGATCGTAACGGAGCAATGCTTCCAGGTAATAGTAATCAGCATAAACCAAAGGGACGTTGACTTCAGACTGATGTGGTTTAGAACCTACACTGTGTTTTAATATAAAAGATCGATTGGTTCCTATTTTTGCTTTGTAAGTTGGGGATGCTAGGCTGGTAAGCATCATTTTTGCCGTATTAAAATATAGCTTGCTATTGAGGTTGCTGTATTGGCTCAATTCCAGTAAGCCCGATGCTATTACCGCCGCTGCAGAAGCATCGCGTTCCTCGCCAGGAGCATTGAAATCCCAATACGGTATTTTATCTTTTGGCAGGTTTGGATGATTTAATACAAACTTCGCTACATTTTCGGCCAGTTCAAGGTATTTTTTGTTTTTTGTCTCCCGGTACATAACGGTATACCCATACAAGGCCCATCCTTGCCCTCGGCTCCACGCAGAACTGTCCGCTAAACCTTGATGTGTTTTTTTGGCAAGCACCTTTCCAGCTTCGCCGTAACATACAACATGGTAACTGCTGTAATCATCTCTAAAATGATTTCTGAGGGTGTTGTCGGCATGTACGACCGAAAGATCATATAATTTTTTGTCGCCCGAAGTCTTAGCTGCCCAAAATAGGAATTCCAGATTCATCATGTTGTCTATAATAACGGGGTAATCGTATTCTTTCCAGCCATCCCATGATTTGATAACTCCATATCGAGGGTTAAATCGGGTAGCCAAGGATTGAGCGCCCTGCAACATGATATTTTTGTAAATAGGGTTTTTGGTTAAGCGATAGCCATTTCCAAAAGGGCAATAAAGCATAAAACCCAAATCGTGCGTGCTGGTATTAGCTTTTTCCTTCTCCACGGCCATGGTCCATTTGTGGGCCGCTTTTCTCCAATAATCATCTTTTGTGTACTCGTATAAATACCACAAGGACCCACCAAAGAAACCACTGCACCACCATTCAGAAGGCATATCCCGGGCATTCCCATCTGTAGAGATGGACTGTGGGAATTTGCTTAAATCCTTATGGGTGAACAGCATTCCTTTATACTGCGCCTCTGCATATTTAATTTCCTTCGCAACATTTAATTGCGCTTGTGCTAAAGTTGGCTCAGCCATCAAGAAGACTAGGGTTGCTAAAACAGCTGTTTTTAATATGTTTTTCAATCTATAATATGTTTAAGTTCATCATCAAGACACAGCCAACCATTGGAAAGGGTACATGGTTATTAAAAAGATGCCGTGTTTATGGCTTAAGAAACACTAACAATATAAGCCAGGACTATTATCATTTTGGTTGCTTTGCTAACAATTAGTCAATACTTTATGTCTCTAATTGATAAGCAGGCGTAAATTCGGGGTGGATTGGAGTTAGCAATCCACTAAGCAAGCTGAGCAGGGTTACCATACAAGCGATTTTTTGATTTGCCTGCTACTGGTGTAAATATTTTCTATCGATGTACTCCTAAGCAAAATCTATTTTGTCTAACATTTATATTTAGAAACATAATATAACAAAGCTGGTGTCCGCTTATCATTGATAAGTCACCTTTGTCGGTCGCTCATTAAAAACCTTTACTTAAATAATTAAGATAATATAACCTATAAACTGTTCATGTCATGATAAAAAATAACTTGCTTTTAGGGCTTCTTTTACTTGCAACCTTTTTCGGCTGTAAAAAGGCAACAAAAACACCGCTAAATCCTGAGCCACCAGTCGTTATTCCAAGCGTTCCGTCCAAGCCTGAGGCCTTAGTGTTTCAATCTGGTTTTGAGCCTGGGATGATCACTAATACAAACTATCCTCAAATTGTTTCCAATCCGACTGCCCAAGGGGAAGATATCAAGGGTACGACTATTAATTTAGCCAATAGTAATTGGATAGATAACCTGGAAACTTCAAGTCCAGTTAAATATAAAATGTTCCGTCTAAATTACGAAATGGGCAATTATGCCGACCGTAGGGCCGAAATAATACCCAACCCTGTGAGCGATGTGAATAGCAATAGCAGTGCAAATGTGCTTAGTTTCAGGCTCACCAATGCGGTAATTCCAGAGGGTAGCGTGATGAAGGGCCGTGTAGCTGCTGAAATGTTTTCTCAATCGCTTGCACCTAATGCCACCACTTCAGACAAGGCAGTATCGTCTGATATCAGGGAATATTATCAAAAAGTCAAGTTTTACCTTCCAACTGATTTTAATTTGCTTCAGGCCTCCAGCTTTCCAATACCGGGAGCAGGCGATTGGTTGTTGTTATGGGAATTTAGGAATCACGTACCCACTACCACCGGTAAGGATTCCAGGATATGTGTTTATATTACCAGGCCGAATAATTTAAGTACAACCAAGTTTAATTTTATCATGACCTGTGACGAGATGGGCGTAAATTCAGCACCAGTAAATATATGGAAAGTAGAAAATCTAAATTATAAAGTAACCGCCGGGAAATGGTTGGAAGCAGAGATATACCTTAAGGAAGGTGATATAAACTCAGGAAGAAGTTATTTTGCGGTACGTGATGTAAATGCTACCAATACAGGTGTCTGGAACAAGCTTTGTGATAAATATGCTACTAACGTGCATCGCCTTAACACCAATCCAACTGGTTTTAACGGCTTTAACCCGATGAAATTATATTGCAGTGCGGCTGCTGTTAAACCTTTTCAAGATGCTGGAAAATCATTAATGATATATTGGGATGATCTTGAAATACATGAAAACAGGTTGCCCACTGCTGGGGCAATAACGCCTTAGCCGCTTAATTTTATAACACTCACATTGAAAAAATTATAGAACCGTTGCAAATGCATACTTCATTTTTATTGAAATGGACATTTAGTGGTAAAATTATACAAATGGGTTTAATAGGTTTATTATCTGTATTTGGGGCTAGGGTTGGGTTTTCACAAACTAAAGCTGATGAATACCTCCTGATAAGTAATAAACTTAATATAAACAGGGATAAAGAGGTGATATGTGTTAATAAGAATGATTTTGCAAGCATTCCGGTTCATAGTTATCCCCTATTAAAACAGGGAAACAAAGTGTGTATAAGCCAGCTGGTTGATGAAGATATGGACGGACAATGGGATGAACTATTAGTTGAAGTAAGCATTAAAGCCCTCGCCAAAGATAAAATTGCTGTAATATGGATTAAAAAAGTAGATTACCCAAACTTTGAAAAAGCTACTAATATTCGTTTCAGTTTAAAAAGCAAAACACAGCAGCCTGAAAAAGAAATAAATTATTTAGAACGGCAGCGTGGATTTACACAAAACATCGCTAACCCGGCGTATCAAATGGAAGGTCCAGGTATTGAAAATGATAAAATTGCTTTCAGGAGCTTTTTTGATAAGCGTAATGGAAAAGATATTTATGGTAAACTGATGGCAACACCTGTTCTTGATGAGGTTGGCTTAACCGGAAGCTGGCATACTTTACAAAGCTGGGGTATGGATATTTTACGTACCGGAAATTCATTGGGAGCCGGTGCGCTTGGTGTTAAGCAACAAGGAAAAATTTTCCGTCTGGCCGATGCGGATAATACTACATTTAAAGCACTTTACGAGGGGCCCTTAAAAGCTTGTTATAAACTTGATTTTACCAATTGGGATGTTGCCGCACTGTTAAAAAATGGAACAGAGCAATTATCAATAACCAGGGGCGACTATTTTTACTTCAATCAGGTTAAGCTTAATTTGGCCGAAAGTCAACACCTCATTTCGGGTATGGCCAATTTCGGTACTAACCCATTTGTTTATAAAAAGCATAACAAAAAATTTAGTTCTGTTTCGCTATATGGCCCACAGGCCGATGGTACCCAAACTAAATTGGGACTGGCCATTTTATTCCAGGCCAACCAATATGCAGGGCATGCAACCACACTTGCGGCCGATAGTATTCCAAATACATCATACATTGCCTTGAAACCAGTAAAAAAGGAAATGAATAGCCTTCGTTTTTTTGCTTGCTGGGAAAAAACAGATACCATGTTTTCTACCAAAGAAGGCTTTGAAAAATACTTACAGGAAACTGCTGACCGTTTGGCTAATCCTATAGAAATAACCGTTATACAACATACAAAAAAATAAAATGGAAAGAAGAGAATTTGCAGGATTAGTCATGTCTTTAACAACTGGCAGCTTGTTGGCCCCATTATTAAGCAAGGCCGAAAATGCCGAAACTTTTTATGGTTTAACAGCTGCTGCCGGCCTACCCGATAAACTCCCCAACAACATCAAACAGCTAGTAAGAAACACTTTAAAGGCAGAATTTAAAACTGTTAATACTGACTGGGATGGAACTATACAAATTGAAGGATTGCTTCGTTTTGCTAATCGCGGATATAAAGAAGGATTGGATTATTCGAAAAAATGGTTTGATTATCATGTAACGCACGATAATAAATTAACAGACGAAGAATACTACAAACAATATGAAGGCCCACGTGCTCGTATTTTAAGAGATGGTCCACTTGCTTTCGTTATTTATTCTGCCAATCTGGGCGTTGCTTTTCCGGTGCACGAACTTTACAGGCAAACAAAAGACCTAAAAGCTAAACGGGTTTGTTTTGATGTGGCCGATGCTATCTTGCATTATGCAGGCCGGGATAGGTTTGGTATGCTGGCTCACGATGATTACAACTATATGGATTTTGCGATTCCTGATACCGCTTATTGGGCTACCCGTTCTAACGCCATAGCCGCTTCATTAAGTACTGATAAAGGCTCTGCCGATATGTATTGGAAACAATCCATATTTCAATTAGATCAGGGTATAAAATATTTTCTGGATAAGGAAAAAGGTATTGTACGTACGGGTTTGTTTAAAGGCGAGCCAGCCAAAACCTATTGGTGCCGTTCGCAAGGCTGGTTAATTTGGGCAATTTCTGGCTTATTACGCTACCTCCCTAAAACGCATCCGTATTTTAAAGTAGCAGCTGCTGCTATGAAAACCATTGCAGATGGTGCTGTAAAATATCAAAGTAAAAACGGCGGACTGCACGTATTGGTTGATGATCCTTCATCGCCCGAAGAAGTTACCGGAATTGCCATGGTCATTGCCTCTGTGAAGGAGGGGATGAGAAACGGCTGGATTCCGGCAAACTACAACGGTTTATGTGCTAAAGGTTGGGACTATATCAAACAAAGTGTAGATACAGAAGGGAAGGTTCATAACGCCTATACGGGTTGGGCAGTTACTGCTGAAGAGAAGAAAGTTGACTTAATGGACAAGAACTTCCGTGGTTTTGTACCGGGCATCATTATGCTTGCAGCGGATGAAATGACAAGGTAAATCCGAGTTACACGAACGCAAGTTTTAGCACCCAAAAAGGCTTTTAAAAATCCTTTTGGGTTTTCAATTAATAAATAAAAATATGCCTTTAACCATACTTTGCATTACAACAGTTGAAGCAATGCAAATCGTAAATAAAATTATTGCTGTTGCAGTAGCCGATGGTGGAGCACCCGTAGCGGTAGCCGTGGTAGATGCAGCTGCTCGGCTCAAAGCTTTTTCTGCCATGGATAACGTGGCTCCAGCCAGTATCAAATTGGCGCAAAGTAAAGCATACTCTGCCGTGTTAGGTCAAAAAGATACTATCAACTGGGCTTCCTTTCCTAAAAATGAAAAAACGGTTGATTTTGACATGCGCAACTGGACGGACGATAATTTTTCCGGATTTACCGGAGGCATCATCCTTACCTATAACGGCCAGATAATTGGCGGCATCGGCGTAAGTGGCAGAAAAGGTAAAAAAGTAGAGGGTGATTTAGTGTTGCAGGACAACGAATTAGCCGAATATGGAAGAGATAGTTTGGCATTGTCGTAAAGCCTATTTCTTGATTTGAAGACGGTGGTTATTAAATGGTAAAAGAATCAAACGAATGCTATAAGATCCCAGTCAACGAAGATGGCCGGCCATTGCTGCAGAAAAACGGCATTCATCCTAAAAAAAATAAGACCCTACGGGGTAAGTTGATGTAGATAGAAAATATAGAAAAAAACCTATAGTCATCCATCCTCGGCCAGTAATGCCAAAGGACTTCAATTAAAATAAAAAGAAAAATAAAGACAAAAACATGAACAATAAGCAATTACCGGGTACAAATATCATGCTTTCTCCCATCACTTATGGCGCATTTGCTATCGGGGGCTGGTTTTGGGGTGGTGCGGATGAGGGCGAGGCGATCAAAGCCATAGAAGCGGCAATAGACAATGGTGTTACTACCATAGATACTGCACCAGTATATGGAATGGGGCATAGCGAGACGGTTGTTGGAAACACCGTTAAGGGTAAACGGGATCAGGTTCAATTATTAACAAAGTTCGGGATGATCTGGGATGCTGAAGATGGGGACTTTGCTTTTGATACTAAAGATAATGACGGTAAGCCAGTAAAAGTCTACAAATTTAACGGCAAGCAAAGTGTGATCGAAGAATGCGAACGTAGTTTAAAACGCCTCCAAACTGATTATATTGATCTACTGCAAATGCACTGGCCCGATAGCACCACGCCAATTGAAGAGACAATGGAGGCTTTGGAAATTTTAATACAGCAGGGTAAAATTAGGGCGGCTGGTGTATGCAATTGCCCAGTTGATTTGTTAACAAGGGCTAACGCGGTATTACCCATTTCAACCAATCAGCTAGCTTATAGCATGGTTAATCGCGGTATAGAAAAAGATATGGTGCCTTTTTGCATGGAAAACGGGATTGGAATCTTGCCTCATACTTCGTTACAAAAAGGTTTATTAACGGGTAAAATTAAACCTGGGCATATTTTTAACGAAGGCGACCACAGGCCAAACACGCCATACTTTAAAGAGCATAACCATAAAGAAGTGATGAAAGTGCTTGAAAATATCCAGCAAATTGCTACAGACCGAAACATCAGCTTGGCTCAATTAACCATTAACTGGACAATGCAACAACCAGCCATTACCTCGGTATTGGTAGGAGCCAGGGATGCCGCTCAAATGCTTGATAATGTAAAAGCCGCAAGCTTTAAGCTAACACCTACAGAGTTAGCCATAATCAACACCGCTTTACTTGACATGGATTTATCCTTATAAATTATGATTCTTAAAAGAGTATTTCTAGTAGCAACCCTTATCTTGCTTGTTGTAGCGCTATACTTGTTTGCTAGTGATCAAAATATAGAGGCTGGCCTCATCCTGACTGCTTTTTGGCTATTTCTTTCCGGTTACATGGTGCAAACAAAAGCCCTGGGTAAGTTTGCTTACACTGTTATTATTTTGGCCTCAGTTAGTGTTTCGATGACGTTTCCCCAGTATTTTATTCAGCTAGGTGATTTTCATCTCAAAAAATTAATTGTTCCATTATTGCAGCTCATCACCTTTGGTGTAGGCTGTACCATGGGTTGGCATGACCTCTCGGGTGTGTTAAAAATGCCTAAGGCTGTATTAGTAGGTGTGCTCTGCCATTATACCATCATGCCCTTTGTAGGATTTGCCATTGCCAAAATGTTTGGATTTCCGCCAGAAATTGCCGCAGGGGTGGTTTTGGTGGGCTGTATGCCCAGTGGTTTGGCAAGTAATGTTATCGCATTTATTGCGAAAGCTAATTTACCCTTATCAGTTACGATAACTGCTGTTTCTACCTTACTTGCTCCGTTAATGACGCCTTTATTAATGAAACTTTTGGGTGGGCAATTTGTGCCGGTAAGTTTTCTAGACATGTTTATTGATATTTTAAAACTGGTAATCATTCCTATTTTTCTGGGCGTTTTCATCAATCATTTTTTTCATAAAAAAGCGCTCTGGATAGATAAGGTAATGCCAAAAATCTCAATGGCTGGCATTGCATGTATCATTATTATTATTACAGCTGCAGGCCGTGATAACATGCTGCACGTAGGTATGGCACTGGTTTTTGCGATGTTCTTGCACATGACAATCGGCGTGTTATTAGGCTACTGGGGAGGACGTCTATTTGGCCTGTCCAAATTAAACAGCCGTACTATTGCCATAGAGGTTGGTATGCAGAATGGGGGCTTGGCATCGGGCATTGCGGTACAAATGGGTAAAATTGCTACTGTAGGCCTAGCTCCAGCAGTAAATGGTCCAATTATGAATACAACCTTCTCTTTAATTGCAACATGGTGGGGCAGTAAACCACCCGAGAAAGAGTTGAAATCAGCAGATGATATTTGATGTCCTGCAATGTTTAGATGTTTTAACTTTATTTAGGATTAAGCTTTGTCTTTTTTTGACTGTGCATTAATAATATAACTATAGATGTTATTAAGTACAACAACTTTTTAGGTTTTATGAACCAAAACCAATGCTTACCTATATAACTATAAATTACCTGCAATTATGAAACTAAGCTCATTTATTTTGTTGGCCGTAGCCTTGCTAACCTTCAATACTGAAATCTTTTGCCAGCAGCCCGCCATTTTTTTGTATCCCAATGGTGTCCCCAATAGTAAAAAAGCGCCAGCAGATTATTTGGAAACAAGGGAATTGAACAATGTGCGTATGGTGACCGACCCTTCCATTACCCCGTATTTTCCGGCAAGCGATAAGGCTAACGGGGCAGCGATTGTGATTTGTCCCGGTGGTGGGTATGGTTTTTTAGCTGTAGAGAGCGAAGGGGCGGAGGTGGCCAGAAAATTTAACGAAATAGGGATTACCGCCTTCGTCTTAAAATATCGCCTGCCTAGCGACAAAATCATGGCCGATAAGTCTATCGGCTCCTTACAGGATGCTCAACGAGCTGTCCAGCTGGTAAGGGAGCGATCCAGGGAATGGGGCTTAAATCCTGCCAAAATTGGAATAATCGGCTTTTCTGCTGGTGGACATGTGGCCTCTACTGCTGGAACACATTTCAACAAAGTACTGATTGCTAACCCTAATAATACCAGCATACGCCCTGATTTCATGATGCTTATTTACCCCGTCATTACTTTTGGCGAATTTGCTCATCGTGGGTCGCAGGTAAAACTCTTAGGTCAGGATGCCAGCCCTGCACAAATCGACTTATACTCTAACGAAAAGCAGGTTACGCCACAAACTCCACCAACATTTTTAGTCCACTCTGAAAATGATAAACATGTACCTATCCAAAACAGCCTTAAATTTTATGAGGCTTTGCTAAAAGAAGATGTAAAGGCAGAAATGCACTTGTACCAATCCGGTAGCCATGGTTACGGTTTAAATAATGGCTCCACTCCAGACAAATGGTTCGATAGAGGGGTTAATTTTCTTATCCAGAACGGTTTCATTCCAAGTTTGCCTAAAATTAAATGATCTAGGTTGTTTGATGGGCTTTGCGCTAATTATCAGTGTTTTATTTGGGTCCTTTTAATATGCAATCAAGGCTTTGGATATATCAAAATCTTGTTGTTGGCTGAAAAATTTTTTCCTGTACTCCTTGGGCATGTTTTAATTGTCTTTCAGTAGTGACGGCTACCTGCACACAATCATTCTTTATAAGCAAATAAGGATAACAAATTCTGAAATGGAATTTCGTGAAGCGGGTTTCGCTTGTATCATAGATAAGGTCTATGGTGCTTGCACGTGAACATTACAACGTACCAGCAGCTATCTCACTGCTTATGGGCGGGTAAACAAATGAAATAAAGTAGAACCGAATATGGAAGACTCCAACAAAAGAAGGGATTTTATCAAAAAAACAGCTGTTGCTGTTAGCAGTATGCTATTGGCTCCAACCCTATCTTCTGCCAACAGCTTTTTTAGTGGCTCGCCCAATAATAAGGTAGCGGTAGGTTTCATGGGTGTAAATGGCAGGGGTACGTTTTTGGCCAAAAGCTTTGCCGCATTGCCAAATGCCGAGGTCGCGTTTATATGCGACGTGGATGCAAACGTACTTGCACGTACCCAGGATACAATTGAGAAGTTGACGGGGAAAAGGCCTAAGGGCTTTACAGATGTTAGAAAAATGCTGGAAGTGAAAGAGATGGATGCCATGGTCATTGCCGCACCAGATCATTGGCATGCTCCTGCGGCAATTTTGGGTCTACAAGCTGGAAAACACGTATATGTGGAAAAGCCTTGCAGTCATAACCCCCGTGAGGGCGAATTGTTGGTTCAAGCTACTGCTAAATATAATCGTATGGTACAAATGGGGAGCCAGAGGCGAACATTTAGCAATGTCAAGCAAATGATCAAGTCTATTCATGAAGGCATCATCGGTCGCACCTATTTTGCAAGGGCATGGTATACCAATAACCGCAAAACCATAGGGCATGGTAAATTAATTGCCCCACCTGCAGAACTTAACTACGACTTGTGGCAAGGCCCCGCACCACGTACAGCCTTTCGCTCTAACGTTTTGCACTATAACTGGCATTGGTTCTGGAATTGGGGAACAGGGGAGTCTTTAAACAATGGCACCCACGAATTGGATGTGATACGTTGGGGCCTTGGTGTAGATTATCCGACTGAAGTGGTTTCCTCAGGAGGGCGCTTTCATTTCCAGGATGACTGGGAAACTCCCGATACACAAACAATTACATACAAGTTTGCGAATAACACCGCCTGTACATGGGAGGGTAGAAGCTGCAATAACTTTAAATCAGAAGGATCAGAACGTGGTGTTGTATTTTATGGCGATAAGGGAACCATTGTTTATAATGGCGGAAATAGCTATAAAGTATACGATTCTGAAAATAAGCTAAAGCTTGAAGTGAACGATAGCACACCATATGATGGCACCAACACCGTAAGTCCATTGGCGGCATTAGAAGGAGCTCACATGTTAAACTTTATAGAATCTATCCGAGGAAATGAAAAACTGAATGCCCCCATTCTTGAAGGGCACAAATCAACGCTTTTACCTCAATTGGGCAATATTTCCTATCGGGTGGGTAGGCAGCTCAAATGCGACCCTGCGAACGGACATATTTTAAACGATAAAGATGCCATGAAGCTGTGGAGCAGGGAGTATGAAAAAGGTTGGGAAGTAAAAGTGTAACGATATAAGAATAATAATAAAAAAATCAACTCAAGCACTGAAAATAATTGGATTAAAATGTGCTTAAAACCTTAAAAGAATGTTAAAGTATATAAAAAAGTGGAATTATTTCTTTGGTCTGATTGCCATATTGGGCTTGCCAGCTAAAGTTTATTGTCAAGAAAATGTGCTAAATACTCCTGGCGCTTTTCTTATTGGATGTAATTATTGGGCTTCACATGCCGGTACCCATACCTGGAGTGATTGGAGGCCACAAGTGGTAGAGGCCGATTTTAAACAACTTTCTGAAAACGGCATAAAAGTATTAAGGGTTTTTCCACTCTGGCCTGATTTTCAGCCTATACACCAGATTTATGCGGGTGAAGGCGAGCGCAAATACATCGCCTTTAAAAACGGGCAACCTTTACCATCCACAGGTGCTGCTGCCAATGGGATGAGTGAGGAGCAACTGGATCATTTTAAAACGATGGCAGATCTGGCTAAAAAGTATAATCTTAAACTGGTAGTAGGTTTAATTACCGGCTGGATGAGTGGGCAACTATATGTTCCACCTGCACTGGAAGGTAAAAATATCATAACTGACCCGGAATCCATGGCCTGGCAACATAAATTCATAAGCACCTTTGTTAATCGTTTCAAATATCACGAGGCTATACTTGCCTGGGATTTTGGCAATGAATGCAATGTCATGGAAAAAATCACGAACCCCAATCAAGGCTATGTTTGGTCAGCGGTAATGGCTGGAGCCATCAAGAGTGCCGATCCATCTCGCCCAGTCATATCGGGTATGCATAGTTTAAGTCCCTCAAATAAAGATCCCTGGCGCATTGTGGACCAGGCTGCCACTACCGACATTTTAACGACCCATCCGTATTCCTTATGGACACCATACGCCAGTCAGGACGGGATAAACACCATGAGAACTATTTTGCATGGCGCAGCCGAAACTAAAATGTACGGTGATATTGGCGGAAAACCAGCTTTGTTGGAAGAAACAGGTGTCATGGGGCCGATGACAGGAGGAGAAAATGAAAAGGTGGCATTTGCCCGAACCGCATTGTTTTCTAATTGGGCCCATGATTGCAGGGGCACTTTCTGGTGGTGCGCTTATGATCAGGTGAGTTTTAAATATCCGCCCTATAATTACGCATCGGTAGAAGGAGAGCTAGGCCTTATAAGAGAAGACCGTACGCCTAAGCCTGTACTTGCAGCGTTTAAGAAATTTAGCGAATTTATCGATAAACTACCTTTTAAAAACCTGCCTCCACGCAAAACAGAAGCGGTTTATATCCTTACCGAAGGGCAAGCAAGCTGGCCAGTGGCCTATGCTGGTTTCATATTGGCCAAACAGGCAGGCTTTGATTTTCAGTTTCAGAAAGCCGGTCAGGATTTAAAGGACGCACCTTTGTATATCCTTCCTTCACTTAAGGGTATCGATCCTGTGTTTAATGATTATTGGTATAAATTACTGGATAAGGTAAAGCAGGGTGCTACTTTGTATTTATCGCTAGATGATGCGTATCTCCCTACATTGGCAGAGCCACTGGGTTTAGAAATCAGCATCAATGTACAAAGGAGAGGTGCTTTAAAATTCGCTTCTACGAGTTTATTAGGGGCAAGTTTGAATTTTGAAATGCCAGCAGCTCGAAAGTATAGCATCATCCCTAAAAATGCTAAGGTTTTGGGAAAAGAACCAGACGGCAACCCTGCATTCATCGAATCATCTTACGGAAAAGGTAAAATTTATTTACTTACCTTCCCCATGGAAATGAATGCCATCGAGAAGCCAGGTTCCTTTGAGCCTGGACATTCAAATTACAGTGCCATCTATAAAAAGATTGCCGAGCCTTTGATTAAAGACCGCATCATACAGCAGGGAAATACATCGGTGGGACTTACCGAACACTATATCAGTGAAAGCGAAGCCGTGATAGTCCTTATTAATTATAATCCCCAGCAAGCCGATAGCGATATCAAGCTAAAAGATGGTTGGAAGATTACAGGTAGCTTATATGGCAGTTTACCCAAGGGAACTAGAGTTCAACTGAAAGGCAACGATGCATTAGTGTTAACTTGTAAAAAATAATCTTCAAAATACCTTGGTTATGTATATTTTTAAATAACTGATAAAACCCTAAAATGAAATTTTTAAAACTAGTATGTTATGCCGGTTTGACACTGATGATGAGCATCTTTTCGGCTAAATCCCAAGATAATACCTTAACTAATGCAGAAATAAAGCAGGGCTGGAAAATACTTTTTGATGGTAAAACCACCAATGGTTGGAAAGGGGCTTTTAAAAGTGGTTTTCCAACCACTGGTTGGGAAATTATGGATGGTTGTATGATCGTGCAGCCTGCTGACGGAGCTGAATCCACAAATGGCGGCGATATTGTTACAACAGAAACCTATGGGGATTTTGAACTCAGCATTGATTTTAAACTTACAGAAGGTGCAAACAGTGGCATTAAATATTTTGTGGATCCAAACCAGCCGGCACCTAAAAATCTACGTTCTGCCCTTGGCTTGGAGTTTCAGCTGTTGGATGATGAACGCCACCCGGATGCCAAGCTAGGGAAAGACGGTAATCGTAAACTAGGTTCATTGTATGACCTGATTCCAGCACCTGTAGATAAACCGGTTAAGCCGGTTGGCCAATGGAACACCGCTAGGGTCATAGCTAGGGGCAACCATGTGGAGCATTGGTTAAATGGTACAAAATTAATTGAATATGAACGTGGAGGTACGTATTTTAAACAGTTGGTGGCTGGGAGTAAGTACAAGGATATTGCTGGCTTTGGCTTGATCAACAGAGGGAATATTCTACTTCAGGATCATGGGAACAAGGTTTTTTATAAAAACATAAAAATAAAGGAGCTTACATCGACCACTGGCGCAGTCACCAATTATGGGGTGGTTTCCTACACCTTTAGAAAAAGCTTTGAAAAGGATGTTGCCGCTACTTTAGATTATATTAAAACATTGGGTATTAATACGATTGAGTTTTCTAACCTTTTCGGCAAAACAGCGGCGGAATTACGTAAATTACTGGATGATAGAGGGATGTCTTGTCCGTCTTTCGGTGTTACCTATTCAGATTTAGTTACAAAAACAAACGAGGTTGCAAATAATGCCCGCACACTTGGTGCCTCTTTTGTAAGAGTAGCTTGGGTCCCTCATGATAATAAGGTGGGTTTTACCATCAATGACGCTAAAAAGACGGTAGAAGATTTTAATGCCGCTGGTAAAATTTTAAAAGAGCAATTCGGCCTAACATTCTGTTACCATAACCATGGGTATGAATTTGCCAAATATGGCGATGGAACCTATTACGATTATCTGATGGCCAATACAGACCCAGACTATGTAAGTTTTGAATTAGATGTGTTATGGGCCTTTCATCCGGGAGCTGACCCTGCAGCATTAATCAAAAAATATGGATCTAGGTACCGTTTAATGCACGTTAAGGATTTAAAAAAAGGAGTAAAAGGTGATTTGTCTGGTGTAACGCCAGTGAACAATGATGTGACACTTGGCACGGGTCAGATTAACCTTTCAAAGGTCATGAAAGCAGCAAAATCATCGGCCATCAAGTATTATTTTATTGAAGATGAAAGTGATCATACAGCAACTCAGGTTCCCATTAGTTTGGCTTACCTAGAAAAGTTGTTAAAAAAATAACAAGTGCATGATGCGATCTTTTGTATTAACCCAGATGACTTGTTTTACATTTCTACTTTAGGCTAAACGCACACTACTACTAAACATAACACACAATGATGAAGTCACTAAAACCATTAGGATGCATTTTGATTTGCGGATTGTTAACACTATCTGTTGATGCTCAGAAGCGTAAAAAAACAACAACGAAACCTAGGCTAGTTTTTCAATCTGGCTTTGAGGGCAATACCAAGGTCGTTCAGGAACCAAACACCAATGACCACGGTGCCTTAAAAGAACACATGGAAGGTTACGATAATTCGCTGAAGGGTAAAAGTAATTGGAATAAGGATTGGTTTCCAGAATTAAAGGGCGGTTACATGGAGGTGCAATACACTGGTGGCGATTCTACCAAAAGATTTGCAAAGGTAGTTCCCGAGCCTGGCAATCCCCAAAATCACGTGCTTAAGTATTGGCTGGATGATTCATGGCTGGCTTCCGAAGGTCAGCAGAAAGCCCGGATTCAAACTAATTTGTATGGGATAAAAGGTGAATATAAAGAAATTTATCAATCGGTAAGGGTTTTTTTAACTAAAGACTTTGAGGTGGTAAAAAACTACCCCCATGGCATAAGCTGGTGTACTATTACAGAATTCTGGAACAATGAGTGGTGGGTAGAAACCGAACGTTATGGGTTTAGGACAACGCTTGGAATTGGCAAGCCTACGGCTCAATCAAGTGAGCTTAACTTTATACTAAATGCCGAAAATGCTGGTCAAAAAGAAGTGTGGGCAGGTAATAACACCAAGGTAAAAGTGCCAATAGGCAAATGGTTTACCATGGAGTATTATTTCAAGGAAGGTAATGCGAAAACTGGCCGCTTTTGGATGGCCATTACCCCAGAAGGTGGCTCAAAGCAGGTTGTTTTTGATGTGCATAATTTTACCCACATGACGAAAGACCCGGCACCAAATGGACTTACTGGTTACAACCCGATGAAGCTTTATACATCTAAAGAACTAATAAGTTATGTAAAATCTCAGGGAAAAACCTTGCAGGTATATTGGGATGATTTTAGGTTATGGGAAAATAAAAAGCCCTAATGTTAGTGGGGTATAATATGAGCTAGGCAAAACATAAGTCAATTGCATATAGCCAATTGGCATTCTGGCAATAAATTTCAAAGAGAGTATTTTAAGGTAATTTTTCAAGCAAAAACATTTAAGTAAATCCGTTCATGAAGCTCAACAATGCAGCAACATATAATTGCACAGGTATTTTTTCTTTACCCATGGCAGCCCGCCCGATCAGTAAATTCTATATGTGGGCATTCATTTTTTTAAGTAGTATAGCAACAGGATATGCGCAAAAGAAACAACCAATAGATTATGTAAATAATTTCATCGGCGTACTGGACGGTCCAGATGCCTCAAGTTGTGTGGTTGGTCCACAGCTGCCTTTTGGTTCCATCAATCCAAGCCCGCAAACCATAAATGGAAGTGATGATGGTTACGATCCTAAAGAACCCATAAGAGGTTTTGGCCAATTGCACGTAAGTGGTACGGGTTGGGGTACCAATGGACAGGTGTTTTTATCTCCGCAAATTGGAGTTGCTGTTGGCGAAGCTGCGCATGACTCACCTAAATCAAACGAAACAGCCTTTCCTTACGAATATGGAGTTAAATTAAACAGGTACAATATCACCACACAAGTTACCCCTTCCTATCATAGTGCCATTTATCGTTTTACCTATCCAAAGTCAAATAGTGCGAGTCTGTTGGTTGATATTACGCACAACCTGCCAATGGATATTAAAACCCGCATTGGCGGCCATGTTTCTGAAGGGAAAATAACCGTCAACGAAAATCTTATAACTGGGAGCGGGGTTTATTTAGGTGGTTTTGGTGGTGGTAGTTATCCAGTTTATTTCGTTGCTGAGCTTAGCAAAAAACCATCTAAAATTTCTACCTGGATAAACGGAGACATAACGGCTGGCGCTAGCACACAACAGTTGCTTAAAAAAAGTGATAGGGTTGGGGCAATTCTTCATTTCATCACCAAAGAAAATGAAGAGATTTATTTAAAAATTGCTGTTTCATTTAAAAGTATCGAACAGGCTAAGCTTTGGTTAAATCAGGAAATTCCGGCTTTTAACTATGAAAAAGTTAAAAGTAATGCAAAATCAATATGGAACAAGGCCTTGAAAAAAATTGAGGTAGAAGGGGGTACTGAAAGGGAGAAATCTATTTTTTATACCGCACTGTACCATACCCAAATAATGCCGGCCAACCGAACAAATGATAGTCGAAATTTTGGTAAAGATGTGCCTTTTTGGGATAATCATTTTGCCGTTTGGGACACTTGGCGTACCATGTACCCTTTGCAAACTTTAATTAATCCGGATATGGTTAGCGGAACAGTTAATTCTTTCATCGCCCGGTTTAAAAAGTATGGCGTCGTGAAAGATGCTTTTGTAAATGGTAATGACATGAATAGCGAACAGGGTGGTAATAATGTGGATAATATTATAGCAGACGCCTACTTAAAAGGTATTAAAGGGATTGATTGGGAAGAGGCTTACAAGGTTTTGAAGCATGATGCAGATCAAGAACGCTTAGGAAGTTTTGCATGGAGAAAGGAAGATAGCGCAAATAATACCTACAAAGAAAAAGGATGGATCCCTGCCGGTATCATGAACTGCTCCATGACTCTAGAATATGCCTATAATGATTATTGTACCGCATTGGTGGCAAGAGGTCTGGGCAAAACAGACGATTACCATAAATACCTTGACAGGAGTAAGCAATGGGTGAATTTATGGAACAAGGATGCACAAAGCGATGGCTTCAAGGGTTTTATCGTGCCGAAAGAGCTGTCGGGGAAATTTCTGGACATAGATTTTAAAACTTATCCGGGATCTTGGAAAAATTATTTTTACGAATCTACCAGCTGGACCTACTCTTGGTTCATGCCTCATGATTTTGAGAAACTGGTAGCACTTAATGGCGGTAAGGAAAAGTTCGTGAGTAAACTGGAGTACGGCTTTAAAAAGAACTTGATCGAATATTACAACGAACCAGCTTTCTTGGCTGTACAAGGTTTTCATTATGCAGATAGAGGTGATTTAAGCAGTTATTGGGTACGAAAATTAATGCGTGAGCGATTTACTGAAAAAGGCGTGCCGGGAAATGACGATAGCGGAGCGATGAGTTCATGGTACATTTTTTCTGCGATGGGTTTTTTTCCTAACGCGGGGCAAAATATTTACTATTTAACCGGGCCACAGTTTACTAAAACCAAGTTGCACATGGGCAATGGTAAAACTTTGACCATTAGCGCACCCAATGCTTCCGAAAAAAATATTTATGTAAACGGAGTAAGTATAAACGGAAAAAAGGCTACCGGAACAATTATTGGTTATGATGATATAAAAAATGGGGGTACCATGGTATTTGACATGGGTGCTGAGCCATTAAACGCTAAATAGAAACCTGAAAGATCCCAGCCCGTGAGTATTCAAGGGTTGGAAGCACTATTATTAAGCATAAGTCATAAAGCTTTAATTTACTCCTTCCGTTAAACTGTCTATCAGCTTGAAAATATACTAATAGTTAGCGTGTCTTTATAAATTGGTTAAAATATCAGGTCTGCAGATCCCATCGGCAGACCTGTGTTTTTAAGGGCAATTGTTATCAATTAAGTATTTATTACGGCGGTGTACTCCATCACTTCATTGTCTTTGTCTTAAATAGGTAATCTCATTAAAGGGGATTATTAACCAATTGATATTGGCGACTTGAAGCTAAAAGGGTTTCATGTGCAGTATTATTTACACACGTTTTAACAATTGATATGAATAAGAAAAAAATTTTTGTGGTTACAAGTATTTTAATTTGCAGTTTTATATCCCTATCATCCTGTAAAAAAGCAGGGAAATCTCCTGCAAGCATATCGCCTGAACCAGTCGTTTCGGGTTCATCGCTAATTATTTACCCTTCTCCGGGAAATCTTTCAACAGTTGAGCACCTTACCTCATCGGATGATTATACAGTTGAAGTAAAAAAAGCTGGTGAAACAGAATACAAGCCTTTATTTGTTTATAAAACAGATAACTACTGGGTAAATAATTATTTCGGTGCCACAAATGGGCCAAAAAAATCACAGCTATCTGCTTCATTTACCAGTTTCTCTTTCAAGGATACGGCAGTCGATGTAAAAATAACGTACAAGTCAACCGTTAATAGTGTTACCATACGTCCCTTAAATTTCGGTATAAACCCTGTAAAAAACGGCAATGTGGTCACTTTCACGATTACGGATCCAAGGAAACTATCTATCGAGGTAAACAATAGGCTTAATCCACTTTTTCTGTTTGCAGAAGCTCCTGATGTGCCTAATACCAAGGCAACTTATTACTATGGTCCTGGAGTGCACAATATCGGGCTGTCGAAAATCGTCAATTCCAACGAAAGCGTTTACATCGCTGCAGGTGCGGTTGTGGAAGGCTCATTTGTGCTACCGTATAATAGTAAAAATATAAGTATTAAAGGTCGTGGCATTCTTGCCATGGGCGAGTGGCCCCATACTTCTACAGAGCTTAGTTTCTTGGGTACTCGTAATGCTATTAAATCTAATGGTACAAGTAATTTAGTTATGGAGGGATTGATTATCGCTAATCCTTGCGGCTGGACCATCCCACTTTACAACAGTGATAATTTGACCAACAATAACCAGTTGCGTAATTTAAAAATTGTGGCCTGGACTGGTAATTCAGACGGTATTTGGGTAAACGGAACTGGTCACGTCATTGATGATTGCTTTATCTTCAATAATGATGATGTATTCATGTCTCATGGCGCTACCAATTGTAAAATTTCTAACATAGTTGCATGGGGAGGTCCCTGGGGCAGGCTATACATGGTGAGTAATCAGGCATCCACCTCTAATATTACCTTTGAAAACATCAATCTCATTGGTAAAGACGGTGGCCCTGAATTAATATTGGTAGACGGAGATGCAGGCACCAACCTAAATGTAAATGACATCACCTTCCGTAATTTAAGGGTCGAGTCCCATCCTTATTCAAGCAGTTATAATACCAATAAGTTTATACGCTTTATATCGGGCTATAAAAGCATAAATAACTGGCTTTTTGAGAATGTAACCATTGATGATAAAAACCCAGACGAAGGTGATTTTTATGGCACGGCCAATAGTCCTATCAATGGGGTAAAGTTTAAAAATTTCATGTTAGGTGGTAGTAAGGTGATGTCCTTGTCTGATGCTAAAATGGATAAAAACAACTTTGCTAATGATATCACCTTCCAATAATATGATCAGTTCACAAGTGCTTAACATAAATGCTGCTGTTTTTCGAAAATCATGAGCATGCCTTGAGAAGAAAATAGATGATGTCTTCGAAGTGTGTTTAAAAAAAACAGTGGCTGTACACTATGGTTGCAATTCCAGTGTCTTTAAGGATAAGTGGGAAAACTATCATCTTAACGTATCAACCCAAAATTATTCAATTATGATAAAGTTATTTTTAGGATAACCAATAACGTCAGCAAAACAAACAAAGCAATTAATACATGTATCGCCGAATCTTCCAATTGAAATGGATCTATAACATTATGACCAATAAATATATTTTACTTACTTTCCTGGTTTTTCAACTATTAACAATTGAGCCAACGTTAGCGCAAACTCAACCCTATCTCGATCCTAAACTATCTACCGAACAGCGTGTAAACAGCCTGGTGTCTAAATTGAGTTTAAAAGATAAAATAGCGCTTTTACAATACAGAAGTACAGCCATTAAAAATCAAGATTTAGCTATTCCGGCCTATAACTGGTGGAATGAATGTTTGCACGGGGTGGCCAGGGCAGGCCGGGCGACCGTGTTTCCACAGGCAATTGGTTTGGCTGCCAGTTGGGATACTACCTTAATATCAAAGGTAGCTGTAGCCATATCTGATGAGGCACGTGCTAAATACACCTATTTTTCTAGCCGGGATAAAAGAGGAATGTACCAGGGATTAAATTTCTGGACACCGAACATCAACATATTCCGTGACCCGAGATGGGGCAGGGGTATGGAAACATACGGCGAAGACCCTTTTTTAACCGGCACCATTGCTTCTTCCTTCATAAAAGGTTTGCAAGGTAATAATCCTAACTACTTTAAAACCATTGCTACGGTTAAACATTTTGCAGTGCATAGTGGACCCGAAAGCTCTCGCCACCGTTTTAATGCCAACGTTAGTGATCGTGATTTTTTTGAAACCTACGCTCCAGCTTTCAAAATGGCTGTCCAGGATGCCGGGGTTTATTCAGTCATGTGCGCTTATAACCGGTTTAGAGACGAACCTTGCTGCGGTAGCAGTTATTTGCTTACCGATATTTTGCGCAATCGATGGAAGTTTAACGGCTTTATCGTGACAGATTGTGGTGCAGTTGACGATTTTTTTAAGGCCAATACACATCAGGTGGTAAAAAGCCCAGAGGAAGCTTGTGCCATGGCCATTAAAGCGGGGGTAGATTTAGAGTGCGGCGATATTTTTAATGCCTTGGATAAGGCTGTTGAGCAAAGACTGGTTACAGAAGGCGATTTAGATGTTGCAATCAAACGCTTATTCACGGCCCGGTTTAAACTAGGGATGTTCGATAAAGCTTCCAGTAATCCTTTTGCAAACATTCCGTATAGTGTGGTTGAAAGCGCAGCACATCAAAATCTTTCTCTTGAGGCAGCTCGCAAATCAATCGTATTATTGAAAAATAACAACAAATTGCTTCCCCTGCGTAAAAGCCTTAAAACGGTGGCTGTAATTGGGCCAAATGCGAATGATCAGGAAGTTATGTTGGCTAATTACAATGGTTTTCCGGGACACGTTGTTACTCCTTTAGAGGGTATAAAAGAAAAACTACCGGGTGCAAAAGTTCTTTATGCACGAGGTTCGGCACATGCCGAAGGTGCACCAGCCTTAGATATTATTGGGGCTCAGTACCTTTTTCAAGATGAAAAGGGAGAAAAGCCAGGGTTAAATGCCAAGTATTATAACGATAGCACCGCTCGCAATAATCCTTTGTTTACCCGTGTGGATACTGGAATTGATTTTAACTGGATGGGCAAGGCCCCAAGACCGGGCATGGATGATGAAAATTTTAGTGTGATATGGAACGGCTTTTTAAAAGCACCTGCCACAGGCGATTTTGTGTTCAATATGTTTGGCAGTGAGCAATATGAATTGATCATAGACGGTAAAAAGCAAATTTTCTTTTCTAGCATCTACAGTCCGGGTTATGGCTCGGCCACTTTAGCACTGAAAAAGGGAGAAATGCATAAGATTACCGTGAAATACGCAAGCAGGGGTCCCAATGCACAGCTTAAGTTATCATGGCAATTACCTGGGGTGGATTTAAGGCAAGAAGCGATAGCTATCGCAAAACAAGCCGATGTGGTGGTGATGTGCATGGGCCTATCCCCAAGATTAGAGGGAGAGGAAATGGAAGTTAAATTGGATGGTTTTAACGGGGGAGATCGGGTTAAACTTCAGTTGCCGCAGGTTCAGCAGGACTTAATAAAGGAGATTCATGCCTTGGGCAAGCCAGTGGTTTTGGTGCTGCTTAACGGTAGTGCATTAGCCATAAACTGGGAAAATCAAAATTTACCAGCTATAGTAGAAGCTTGGTATGGCGGTCAAAAAGGGGGTACCGCTATCGCTGATGTATTGTTTGGGGATTATAATCCTTCTGGAAAATTACCCTTGACTTATTATACCTCAGAAAATGACCTTCCGGCATTTGAGGATTACAACATGAAAGGCAGGACTTATCGGTTTTTTGAGGGAAAACCCTTGTACCAGTTTGGTTACGGTTTGAGTTATACCACTTTTTCTTATTCAAACATTAAAATGAAAAAATCCTCTCTGGTAAATCAGCCAATCACGGTTACTGCGGATGTACAAAATACGGGAGAGCGAGATGGTGATGAAGTAGTTCAGTTGTACTTGAAACATATAAATGCCAGCGTACCTGTTCCTTTTCGTACCTTAAAGGGCTTTCAAAAAGTATCTTTGAAAAAAGGACAAAAGAAAACCGTTTCATTTACTATTAAACCAGCAGATTTATCGGTAATTGAAAATAATGGCGATGCCGTTATTCATCCTGGAAATGTTATGATATCAATAGGAGGGGGGCAACCTCAGAAAGTAGTGGCTACTAAGCAGACATCGGCAACCGGTGTTCAAGGTACCATAAAACTGGAAGGAAAAAGTAAGACGTTATAACCTAGATGCATACCCTTGGCTTTTTTGCAGGGGTGGCATCATCCATTTTTACTAAATGAAACGTGGCTCAAATAGCTGTGGTGTACCCCTGCTATTAGGTAATCATTTGGGATATCCTAGTGATGACACCTGTTGTCAAAAACTTAGGTGTAAACCAGCATGGTTACTTAATGGCATGGTGTACCCCAATATATGGAGACCTACCGAGTTGATGTATTGGCAATTTTTTTTTGTGGTAAATTATTTAATGCGGAGATTAAACTGTTAGAAATATTTTTTAACTGCAGAAGGATATTGAGCTAAGGCGATTTCAGGCTCTTCTATTTCCGGATGCCACATTTTTTCCCACTCTAAGCTGTAAAATCCTTCATAGTTTGATTGATACAAAAGGTTTAGGGCTTCTTTTAAAGGTACATCCCCTTTTCCTGTCAGCACATACTGTTCCTTGCCATCTATCATTTTTGCATCTTTTACGTGTACGTGTTTGATGTAGGGGGAAAGCTTTTTAAATACTGCTGTAGGAGGTTGTTTAGTAATGGCCCACATGTTGTGAATATCCCATATCATACCCACATTATTGTTTTCGGTTTGTTGCATCACATATTGCAGTTCATCCATTTCCACCAGGTCACCGTGAGATTCCAATAATACCTTTACGTTACTTTTTTTAGCAAAATCGCCTAATAGTTTAAGGTTTTGAATTATCGTATCTAAAGATTTCTTGCGTAAATCGCCATTTAATAATTTTTCTGGAAACACCCGTACATAGGTACATTCTAATTGAGATGCCAGGTCTATAAATCGTTTGGCTTCGTTTATGTTTTTATCAAGTTCGGTTTTATTGGTATGATGCAGCTGAGCGGATGAGCCTAAATCTGTTATGATCAGTTTTTTATCGCTTATCATCCGTTTGGTGTCTGCCATTCTGCTGGCGTTGAACCAAGGAGATTTGGGGAGGTCTAACTCTCCGGCAATTACCCGTATTTCAATACCTTGATAGCCATGAACTGAAGCAAAATTTATGATTTGGGGGAGATCCCATTTGGGGCAACCTAGCGTGGAAAAAGATAATTTTGGAATGTTACCTGTAAATAAAGATGTTTTATCGGTGAAGGATAAGGATGCCAATGCAATGGATGAGTATTTTATAAATTCTTTTCTATTGATGTTTTTCATGCTCGATCGATTTTATAAATTTCCTTTTTTTACTTCATCGGCGGCGTAATTGGCTGCTCGGGCCGTTAATGCCATATAGGTAAGCGATGGGTTTTGCGATGACATGGAAGTCATGCATGCACCATCGGTAACAAAAACATTTGGACAGGCATGTAGCTGGTTCCACTTATTTATAAGTGAGGTTTTAGGGTCATGGCCCATTCTAACGCCACCCATTTCATGGTTTTCATTGCCTGGATTGCGTTTGGTATCTTTAGTTTCAATATTGCTGAAACCTGCTTTGTTAAACATTTCGGTGAACTGGGCAAAAAAATCTTGAAGCATTTTTTCGTCATTGTCATCGTAAGTCACGTTAACGCGGAGCTGCGGAATACCATAACTATCTTTTTTAACCGGATCCAGTGATACCATATTCGTTATCTTGGGTATGGTTTCACCCATCATCTGTGCATAAATTTGCCATTTTCCCTCAGCCTTGCTGTCTATATTGTTTTTTAAGGCCTCACCATAATCCTCTCGGTAAGCAATATGTGGGCGATTTGAGCCTATTACCGTGTTATAACCTCGTAAGAAGTCTGTTTCCTGTTTATGTACGTTTCTAAATCGCGGCATGAAGCTCGCTCCAGGTCTCCGTCCGTCGGTAGTAAATTCTTTAAGTCCGTCAAATTCGGCAGAGACCTTACCACGGTAATTATGAAAACCTACAAATTTGCCCAGTAAACCGTTATCATTACCAATCCCGTTTGGAAAACGAGAGGATGTTGAATTGAGCAAGACCGAATTTGTGCCCAAGGCAGATGCATTTACGAAGATTATTTTAGCACTGTACACTTCTGTTTTTTGGGTAATAGTATCAATTACTTTTACGCCGGTGGCTTTTTTGTTGTGCTCATCATATACGATAGAATGAACCATAGCGTCTGTAATTAAGGTGAGATTTCCCGTTTTTTGCGCCCATGGAATGGTGGAGGAATTGCTGGAAAAATAGCCGCCGAAAGGGCATCCTCTAGCACACAGGTCACGGTTTTGGCACTTACCACGTCCTTGTTGAAGATGGATGTTGGTAGGGCTGGTAAGGTGGGCTACCCGTGCAATGATTAAATTCCTATCCGTGTAAGTTTTGTTAATAATGCTTTGTAAATGTTTTTCTGCGCAAGTCATGTCAAAAGGAGGCAGAAATTCACCATCGGGCAATACATCCAAACCATCGCGGTTACCAGAAATGCCTATAAATTTTTCAACATGACTGTACCATGGTGCAAGATCTTTATAGCGTATAGGCCAGTCGACAGCAAATCCATCCCGTAAAGGACCTTCAAAATCATAATCGCTCCATCGTTGGGTATGTCTTGCCCATAGTAAGGAGCGCCCGCCAACTTGGTCGCCTCTTATCCAGTCGAATGGCTTTTCCTGGATATATTCCTGCCTAGCGTCTTTTTTCAAGAAATGCAGTGTACTTTCATCAAAGATGTAATGTTTATTTACGGTTTTATAGAGTTGTTTTGTTTGGTAAGGTACGGTGCCTCTGTGTGCAAATTCCCAGGGTTGCATATTGGTGGTTGGGTAATCTTTAATGTGCTCTACATTGCGGCCACTTTCAATTAATAACGTCTTTAAGCCTTTTTCTGTAAGTTCCTTTGCCGCCCATCCCCCAGACATTCCAGAGCCAATTACGATTGCATCAAACATTTTTTGCCTTCTTTACCTTTACACATCCATTAAATCTTCCCGGTATCATTTCATAAGGAATTACCTTGGTCATGAAATACGCTGATGTGTTATACCCTCTTATAACCAGGTGCCTTGTTTCTTTCAAAAAAAAGGTTAAATCTTCCTCCTTCGGGTTGCTTTTATTTATGGCCCTTAAAAGGTTCAACTTTTTATCCCATCCTAAATCTAAAAAGGGTATGTCGTTATGTCTTTTTGAATACTGGTCTAGCTGCCTAAGTCCGTTGAGGTACATTTGCTGTTCGGTTTGGTCGTAACAGTCATCTATCATAGTGAGTAAAAATTGAGGGATTTTTAAGGTTTTGGCTCCCGGAGTGTTTGTTTCTGGTATTATGATTTCTGCTAATTGGGCAAGTAAATCTTCTTCGGTCCATGTAAGCGAAATATTTTTCAGCGTTGCCGATATCGGACCAGTCTTGTTGATGCAGGCAGGCATCAAGAGTATAGCTGCTCCGCAGATGGTAATCTGTTTTATCCAAATCCGTCTATCCATGTAACCATTTTTATTAGTGTTTAGCTCACTAAAGGTGCAATAAAACCATGTGGTTTATGAACAAGACAATCTCAAGGAGCTTGTAGCGTACAATGTGAAATATTATTTGTCAGCTGCTATTTCCGTTGGAAATAACAATCAATAATTCAAAAGGGGAGAGTGTCTGTTTATTTCCACAAGGTTTCTGCTAATTCCAGCAAAGTTATTTTTTTACCTATTCAAAAATGAGCTGACCTATATTTATTTTACCCAAATTGTTAAAAGCAAGGCTGAAATGCCTTATTTAGCATTTTAAAAATGTAGGGGCTTTTAATGGTTCTTCAGCAGGAATCCTTATCTCAATTTAATGCCTTTGTGTTTTGGACTGGGTTTTTAAAACGTCGGATTTATCGTGGGCAATAACTAGAATGAAAAAATGGGGGCGAATTAAATCACGGTTGATAATAACATAATGGTTGTCATGACTTTATTTCATATAAATCAATACGCCTGTACTCCTTCAGGGTTTTCTGGATGTCTAGTAGGTATAAGTGGCTAGACTAGCCATACAAATAACATGAATACAGAAAAAAGATTTAGCGTTTTGTTGAACCGATATGTCGAGGGAAATATTTCCCTAGAGGATCACGACGAGCTTTTTGAAATGATTTCATCTGGTAAATACGAACATTTAATTTGTGCTCAAATGGATATTTGTAGCGATGGGGCAGATGAAAGCTTAATCACCATTGCGGAGTGCGATTCTCAAAATATTATGAGAAACATTCTGTCCATCGCTAAGGAGCAGGAAAAAGTTGCGGTGGCTAGGCAGGGAACAATGCGCTTTTTTAATAAATGGTTTATTGCGGCATCCGTTTTAATTATTGCTGGGGCTGGATGGATATTTTATGATCGCATTTTAAATAGAAACTCCTTTATCAATGATTTTAAGGCGCTAAGTTCTGAGAAGATAAAAAATACATCCCAAAAACTACAAACTGTTCTATTGCCAGATGGAAGTGAGATTGCATTGAATCCGGGCTCTTGCTTGTATTATTCTAAAGCAAGGTTTTCCGAAAAGCGGGAAGTTTACTTAGAAGGACAGGCTAATTTCCAGGTAACCAAAAACCCCAATAGGCCTTTTTATGTGTTTTATGATAAGGTGGTAACGAAAGTATTGGGTACTTCTTTTAAAGTACATACCAACAGAAAATCTGGAAACGTAGAGGTTGATGTTTTAACGGGGCAGGTGCAGGTATATGAGAATAATCAGCTTGTTAAAACCGAGCAAAGGGATGTAAAATTGATCATTACCCCAAATCAAAAAGCTATTTATGATACCAAAAAAAGGTATTTTAAAGCAACTTTGGTAGCAAACCCAATACCCCTTCAATATGATTCACGAAACAGGATAAGGAGTAAATTGATCAAACAACGTTACAATTTCACTGTTCCTACTCGCTTATCCCAAATTTTAAAATCCATTGAGGCAGATTACGGCGTTGAAATTATAGTAGACAATGAAGAGCTGTATGAGAGTGCATTTGTTGGCGATGTCTCTATGAGTGAATTATTCGAGAAGCTTAAGATTATTTGTTTGGCAACCAACTCCCAATATGAAGTTAACGGAACCAAAATACTGTTGAAATCCAATAATAACAATATATAAACCCCAAGATATGATTAAAAACTTCTACCCTCCAACCTGAATTGCTGTACACAGCAGCCTTGAGTATACGTGCTTGAGGTATGTTCTACGACTTATCCATAAGTTTTGAACGAAATTAATAATTGACCAAAACCAAATATATGTATGAAATTTAAACAACAATTATTTGCTTCTGCAGCTCATGTCCTACGAATAACATTTGTGCAGATTTTGTTTGCTGTATGTTTTGTATGTGCTATGCATGCGAAAGCAGTGAACGCCCAGGATCTCCTGGAAAAACGGATAAATATGGATGTGAAGGATGAAACGCTTTTGCGGGTTCTCAATTCCATTAGAAAGCAAACTGAAATAGAGTTTAGCTTTATTCCTAGCACAATTAAAGCCGACAGGAAAATAACCTATTCCTTTAAAAACAAAAAGTTAATTGATTTTTTAAGTGACCTCGCTCAGTATGATATTGGGTACAGGGTTGTTGATCAACAAATAGTATTGTTCATTAACAAAAAGATAACGGCTTCCACTAGTATGGAACCAAACCTTTTGGGTTTAACTGATTTACAGAGAAATAATACTGCAGTGGCTGATATCGAAGTTTCGGGTTATGTTCTCGAAGCACCAAATTTACCCCTGCCTGGTGTGTCTGTTGTGGTTAAGGGGACCAAGGTCATTGCAATCACGGATGCAAAAGGATTTTTTAAATTACGCGTGAGCGATGAAAATGCCATACTTGTATTTACAAGTGTTGGTTTTACCACCCAGGAAGTACGTGTGGGATCTAACACAACATTTAAGATTGAACTTGCAGCATCAAGGAGCAATTTGAATGATGTGGTAATAGTGGGTTATGGTACACAGAAAAAACCTACGGTAACAGGTTCGGTGTCATCTATTACGACGAAAGAACTGGTGCAATCTCCAGTGGCGAACATCAGTAACTCCTTAGTGGGACGGATGCCAGGCCTGTTTGCTACCCAGGGTGGTGGCGAGCCAGGCAGGGATGGTTCAACCATTCGGATCCGTGGTGTTGGTACCTTCAGTAACTTTAGTGGCGCACAAGATCCGCTGGTTTTGGTAGATGGTATTCAGGTAGAAAACTATAATAATATCGATCCCAATGAGATTGAGACACTTTCAATACTTAAAGATGCATCGGCTACTGCCGTTTATGGTATCAGAGGGGCCAATGGTGTATTGTTAATTACTACTAAACGTGGTAAAGAAGGTAAAGCGACAATCAGCTATACCTTCAACGCAGCCAGTAATTCGTTTACTGGACTTAGAGAGACAATGAATTCTTATGATTATGCTAAATCGTGGAACAAAGGCATTGAGCTTGACCGTTATAATTTACAGGCAAATACGCCTTTAAGGTGGTCGGATGAAGAGCTTGAAAAATTCAGGACGGGATCCGACCCAGTATTGTATCCAAATATAAACTGGTATGATTTGATGCTGAAAAAAACCTCTGGTCAGTCTTCCCACAATATAAATGTTAGCGGCGGACAGAAAAGGCTTAGGTATTTTATCTCCGCAGGTATATTTAGTCAGGATGGTTTATTTAATGATTTCAGTGAAATAAATGAATTGGATTATAATGTAAATTCTACTTACAAGCGCTATAACTTTCGCTCTAACTTTAATTTCGATATCACAAAGAGGTTTAAAATCGCCTTGGATCTGTCATCTCAAAGCGAGAACAGAAAGTTAAACAACAGCAATGTCGGTACAGACAGGCTTGTTGCGGATGTCGGTAGAGCTGCACCGATGGGCGCCCCCGGTATTATCGATGGCAAGATTGTGGACTTGGTTGGCGGCGGAAACAATCCATTGTTTTCATTTCTTACCGCTAGCGGTGCCGGCGGCATCAAACGTAGTTACCGCAATAACTTGAACGGTAGTCTGAAATTAGATCACATGCTAGATTTCATAACCGCTGGTTTAGGTGTACATGGTATGATCTCTACACAGACCTATAATGGTCAGGATATCACCAACTCTAAATCTTTACAAACTTATATAGCTCGCCCGGTAACTACTGGAGGCTATGTTTTAGAGCCAGCGTCAAATACCCCAACATCATTTAACTTCGCCCAAACCAATTTAAACCGTAGAAGGCTTTTTGCTCAATTTTCTATTGACTATCAGCGTGTATTTGGTTCACATAATGTTTCGGGCTTACTTCTTTACGATCAACAAAAGAATTTTGATCCAGCATATGCTTTTGGCGTATCTAATGCTTATCAGAGTGTCGTGGCTAGGGTTACCTACAATTATAAAGGAAAGTACCTGGCTGATTTTAATGGAGCCTATAATGGGACCGAAAATTTTGCTCCGGGAAAACAATTCGGGTTTTTCCCAGCTGGGTCTGTTGGTTGGGTACCAACGCTTGAGTCTTTTTTCCCAAAAAATGATATTGTTTCTTTTGTGAAATTAAGGGCTTCTTATGGGGTTACCGGTAATGACCGCATTGGTGACATCAACGATGCCAACAGTCGTTTCCTGTATCGCGAATCTTCATACACCCCCACAGGTAATACCTATTACTTCGGTATTCCACCTGGCTCAATAGCTGGTTTTCCTGGCATTAGAGAAGGCAGGGCTGGAAATACAGAAGTAACTTGGGAGCGTAAAAAAACTGCAAATGTAGCCATTGAAGCGAATTTTTTTGCGGACAAATTGAGGTTGGTAGCCGAGGTTTTTGACGAGCGCAGAAACAGCATTCTATTGTCGCCAAATAATATCAGTGCAATGGTAGGATTTCTTCAACCGGCCTTAAATATCGGTCGCATGAACAATAGGGGATACGAAGGTGAACTAACTTATAGCAACAAATTCAGGGGTTTGGATTACCGTATTGGAGGAAACTTTAGCTTTGCACGGAACAAGGTGCTTTTTAGAGATGAGATTGTTCCAGCATATCCCTACCTCCTTAGAACGGGGCAACGTTTAGGTCAGGGCTATTATTTATTATCGGACGGACTGTTCAACACCTGGGATGAAGTTAATGATCCAAGTCGTCCGGTTTATGATGGTGCGCCTAGAATACAGCCTGGCGACGTGAAATTCAGAGATATCAACAGCGATGGCTTTATCAACTCAGATGATCAGATTCCACTCGGTTATAGCAATCTTCCTGAAAAAACTTACGGCATTTCATTGTATGGCCGATATAAATCTTTCGATATTTCCGTATTATTTCAAGGCGTTTCCAATGTATCCTATTATTACACTCGTTTCCAAAAGGGACAGGGTTGGCAGGCAACTGTGCCAGAAGGTACGCCTAGCTACTTGATAGAAAGCTGGACGCCAGAAAGGTACGCCCAGGGGTTGCCCATTAAATTCCCTCGTCTTAGTAGAGGTGCGCCTAGCCAAAACGCAAATGGCTCCCAGTGGTTAGCCGATGCGTCATATTTGCGGGTGAAAAACGTGGAGCTAGGCTATGTCTTCAATGCTAGCCTTCTTAAAAAAGCCGGCATATCGTCTTTGAGGCTTTATTGCACGGGAAATAATCTGTTTACCTGGAGTAAAATGCTTCCAGGAATAGACCCAGAAAATGTTTCTACCGGAGATGTCAATACGGAACCCTATCCTTTGACGAGAACATTGAATTTAGGGTTAAACGTTAACTTTTAATTACGAAATAGGATGAAAAAATTTAGAACTCTGATCACTCCAATTATCTGCGGACTGATCTGTTTAACGACAAACTCCTGTAAAAAAATAGAAAATTTTCTTGATAAGGCTCCTGGAGTGGATGTAAATGAGAGTGTAGCTTTTAGTTCGGTAACAAATCTTGATATTTACTTGAATACAATTTACAAATTCGGATTGCCGTCTCAGATTCCTTATAGGGATGCCACACTCTCGATAACAGGCCCAGCAATCGGTAATACAGATGTTTATCACCCAACGTCAGACATGACCGATGAATCCGACCTGTCCGAACAATCTTTTGGTGCAGCCATCGCCTGGAATACCGGAACAATAAATGCCACAAATATTATCAAGAATGAGGACTATCGCTTTTACCAGCGTTTTACCGCGTTGAGACAAATTGCGCTGTTTTTAAAAAATGTCGATAATGTGCCCGATATTACTGATGCTTACAAAAAGCAGGTAATCGCGGAAGTGCAGTCGATACGGGCGTTTTTGTACCTGGAAATGGTTAAAAGATATGGTGGTGTACCTATAATAACAGGATTATATACCCCTGGTGACTTTGCCGTCATTCCTCGCAATTCCGTAATGGAGTGTTTTAATTTTATTGTTAAAGAATGTGATGATGCGATCCTATCTGGTGCTCTGCCGGTTACGCAATCTAATTCTTTGAAAGGTAGAATAACGAAGCTTGTTCCCTACGCGATCAAAGCAAGAGCCTTGTTATATGCTGCCAGTCCAATGTTCAATACCGCAACTCCATACCTTGCGATGCCAAATAAGGCGGATGAAAAATTGATTTGTCTTGGAAATTATGATGTGAACAGATGGAAGCTTGCCGCTGATGCCGCTTTGGAAGTAATTCAAATCGCACCGTCTTGCGGAATTTCTTTGGTAAATGTAGCAGGTAACGAGTTAGGCAAATATCCAGTAATCGATAGGAGCGGGCCATTGCCTACATCTCCATTTATAACTCCAGGAACAGTACCGGTTATCGGTAACTACGAGTTTTCATGGGCAGAGTATAATAATTCAGAGATCATCCTTACTTTTCAGGGTTATCCCGCTGCCAATTTAGGTAACGCTCCCTGGAATCTTTTCGCTCCAACCTCTCCTGGAACCGCTACTTGGTCGGGACTGAACGTAACGCTCAACCACGTTAAAAAGTACGAAAAACGTGACGGAACAAAACAGGATTGGTCAAGTGGTGGAAGCGACCTCGATGCCATATATCGTAATCTTGATCCTAGATTTAAGCAGAGTTTGGTGTATAACAACGGGTATTTGGCGGTAGGTGCTACTGTTTTTGAACTATTTGACAATGTGCCTTTAAACAAAAATAATATTGCTGGGCATTGGATGCGTAAATTGCTGCCAAATCGCTACCGTACCGGAAACAATGTGCCACTTGACATTATTTTGCGGTTAAACGAGTTTTACCTTAACTATGCTGAAGCGCTAAATGAGTTTTCGACAGCCAGTGCAGCAACAACAGGGTCTGCCTCAGCGCCAGTTATCCCCAATAATATATATGACGCTGTTAATTATGTCCGTGCACGTTCTGGTATGCCGGCTATAGCTGGTCTTTCGCAAGCAGCTTTCAGAGATCGCGTTCGCAATGAACGTGCTGTTGAAATGGCGTTTGATGACCATCGCATGTGGGATATTAGACGTTGGTTGGTTGCTGAAGATGAAGGAGTGATGCGTGGTAACATGCTGGGTATCAAAATCAAAAAGAATGCAGGAACTCCTGTTACCTATAGCTGGGAACCTTATACATTCGAAATCCGCACGTTTACCAAAAATATGTACCTACATCCTTTTGTATTAACAGAAGTACAAAAAGGCGGTCTGATACAAAATCCAGGCTGGTAATGCGAGTGGAACTTATAACTATTTGTCAAAATAACTCAAGTAAAATCATTTATATGAAATTGAAATATCAAAGGCGTTTATTTTTGATCTCAGTTTTTTTATCTGTGTTTTTCGAATTTTCCAGTGCTCAAGTCACTACGGTAGATTCGATTAAAACGAGGGATAAAACGGAAGAACTTAAAAATATAGGGTATGGAACCCAGGCATCAAAATTTATAACAGGATCTGTGTCTGTCGTTAAGGGAGCCACAATAGAACAAAATTTCAATACCAATCTGGGCAATACCCTATATGGCAGGTTAGCTGGTTTAACGGTTAGTCAGGGAAATTCGGAGCCGGGCGTTGCCTCTCCGGGCTTGTTGTCCCGCGGAAGGAATAATTTTAACACTGGAGCATCTTCTCCATTGATCATAGTTGATGGATTTGTAGGGGGCGGCAGTGGTATCGGAAGTATTTTTTCTAGTCTTGTTCCCGAGGAGATAGAATCGATTACACTACTTAAAGATGCGGTAACAACAGCTGTATACGGTGGTAGAGGAGCAAACGGTGTTTTGGTGGTTACCACGAAAAGAGGTAATGCCGGCGGCTTAAAAATTGATTTTAGTACCAAACAGGGTTTTAGCCAGGCAGCGCAGCTACCTGAATTCCTGGATGCAGGCGATTACGCTTTTTTAAATAACGAGGCCAGAAGAAATGACGGACTTGCAGAACTATATAGCGAAGCTGCAATTAATGGTTACAGATCAGGAGAAAATAAATACCTGTATCCGAATGTGAATTGGTATGACGAGGTGTTGCGTAAATCAGCTCCGGTTTCCAGCTATAATTTAAACCTTACCGGTGGAGATAACAATGTGAAGTATTTTGTACTCCTTAACGCGGTAAGCAATGCAGGTCTCTTTAAAAATTTTGGTGATTTAGACCCCGAAAGCTCTAATTCTAAATACAATAGGTATAATTTTAGGACTAATATTGACATTAACCTTTCAAAACGACTTGCGATTGTGTTTAATATTGGTGGTTCTGTAGAAAATAAAGTCAACCCTTGGGAATACACAACGGCAAATACGTTCAATTTAATTCAATCTCTACCAGCCAATGCATTCCCGGTGCGTAACAGCAATGGCAGTTTTGGAGGTAGTAGTTTGTATAGCGGAAATCCAGTAGCTAATTTACTGGCTACCGGCTATGACCAGTCCAATGGCCGTACCTTGCAGACATCGTTACGTGCCATTCAGCAATTGGATATGATCGTTAAGGGATTAAGTGCATCGGGTGTTGTTTCTATTAATAATTACGTAGTTGCTGGTTCTGAGAAAAATAAAACATATGAGCGTTTTCCTTCTCTAGGATCGCTCGATTCTAAAGGGAATCCAAATTTGGGTTTGGCCCTTGGTACACGAACCTCTCTAAGTGCTGCCGAAATAACCCGTAACCAATACCGAAATTTTGAAGTGCAGGGATCATTAAATTATGCAAGGGTTTTTGGTAACCATAGCGTTGCTGCCATGGTCATGATCAACACGGATAACGAGGTAAGGGATATTTCAAATACACCCAACAACGGTGCCTTGAGTGACCCTTATCGTCATAACGGTTCGGCTACCCGCTTAACCTATGTTTACAATAACAAGTATATCGCAGAATTTTCTGCGGGATACATGGGCACAGATAATTTTGCCCCTGGTTTGCGTTACGGTTTTTTTCCGGCGGGATCTGTGGGATGGATTCTTTCCAATGAAAACTTTTTGAAAAACAACGCATCCATAGGCTTTTTAAAAATCAGGGCTTCCTACGGATTAACCGGTAATGATAATATTGGAGGTAATCGCTATCCTTATGTGCAAGAGTATAGCTTTAACGGTATTGAAGGTACGATCGCCAATCCCATAGCTACATGGGAAAAGGAAAAAAACCTGAACTTGGGTTTTGATGCCACTGTTTTTAAAATGCTCGACATCAATTTTGATATTTTTAAAAGGGATAGGTTTGATCAGCTGGTATCTTCGGCGGCAATTGTTCCCAATTATGTAGGAGCAACGGCATCCTTGCTTAATTTGGGTAAGACTTCAAGCCAAGGATTGGAAGTTTCATTACGCTTAAATAGCAAACCGAATAAAAAGTTTAAATATTACGCAGAAACTAACTTCTCATACTTTAAAAATAAAAACATCTATTCGGGGCAAATAGCACAGCTAAACAGCGGTTTGACTAATGATGGTCAGCTTATCGGTCAGCCCTTAAGGTTAAGGGCTATCGGTTTCTTCACTGCTGAAGAAATAGCGGATAGTAAAATCAATCCAGGAAAATATCCAACCCGTCCAGGGGTGGCAGTACAGGCTGGCGATCTCAAATATGAAGATATTGGCGGTAGTTTGGGCTTTAAAGACGGCATCATAGATGAAAATGATCGTGTTCCAGTTGGTAAACCAGGTACGCCTAATGTTACCCTGGGCTTAAATACGGGCTTTCAGTTTAAGGGATTTGATTTAAATATGGTTTTTCAAGCGGTAACAGGTAATTCTGTGTATTTGACTGGAAGCCTTTTTCAGGCCTTTCAAAACAATGGTTCCATAACGCCTATTGCGTTGGGAAGATGGACTCCCGAGACAGCTGCTTCAGCCACTTATCCAAGACTTTCATCGGTTAACAACCTGAATAATTTTGAAGGTTCGTCTTTTTGGGATCGTGACGCTAGTTTTATAAAGATGCGAAGTGCGGAATTTGGGTATACCTTACCGGATAAAATCTCTAATAAGGTGAAATTAGCTTCCGCTAGGTTTTTCGTAACAGGCACTAACTTATTTTCATTAGATAGGATTGAATACGGAGATCCGGAATCCCTAGGTGGTTACCCGGTGATGAGAACATTCGTTATCGGAACAAAAATTCAGCTTAGGTAATGTCGAATAGAGATCTGTATTAAAAATGAACAAACGATGATTGATAATTCAATGAGTATGGAGAACTATAAGCAAGATTATCTATCATGGTTACAAAAAAATAGAAGATGAAAAATATTAAATATTTAATAGCCTTATGTGCTGTATTCATGACCTTTAGCTGCCAAAAGCTTGACAGGGAAATCAGTACCTCTATAGGAAGGGACTTGGTGGATAAAGTTTATATCAACAAAAGCCGAGAAATTGCAAATCTGTACACGGGCTTGCCTGATGGCATGTTTTACATGGGTAATGCGATGATGGCTTCTGCCACTGACGAAGCCGAACATACAGATCGAAATGCATCTGTTCAGTCATTTAATACTGGAGGCGTAAATACGGTAAATAATCCGGATGATGTGTGGTTCAAGTACTATCGAATGATTCGTGCTGCCAATCAGGCACTGGTTTCACTTGATAAGATTGACTTGAATTACCTGAAAAACAATCCTAATGCTGCAGCTCAAACCGAGTTTGCGACTAAGTCTGCCGAAATTAAAAGATGGGAATTCGAAGCCAGGGTGTTGCGTGCCTATTATTATTTTGAGTTAGTAAAAAGATATGGCGGTGTGCCTTTGGTCAAGGAATCTTTATCGCTGGTGGATACGGATTTTTCACAAATTCCTCGTGCGTCTTTGGATGAGTGCATCAAGTTCATTGTCAATGAATGTGATGTCTCTGCTCCACAATTGCCTCCTTATGCTGATTTGACTGCCTATGATGCTTCGTTGATAGGTAGAAGAGTAAATAAATACACGGCCATGGCGCTGAAAAGCAGGATGCTGTTGTATGCGGCTAGTGACCTTTTCAATAATCCATCTTGGGCTGGAGGTTATTCAAAGCCTGAATTCATATCCTTAAGTGGCGTGCCGCGTGCCAAACGTTGGGAAGATGCGGCCAATGCTGCCAAAAGCTTAATTGACGTGGCCACGGCCAATGGGGTTGGCTTGAACCCTAATTACAGGGATTTATTCTTGTTAAACAATTTCAATATAGGTGAGGTTTTCTTAACGGTTAATACTTCTACGGCAAGCAATCAATTTGAACGTAACAACTACCCAGTTGGGTATCCTTCTGGGGGAGGTTTAACAACACCTACTCAAAACTTGGTAGATGCCTACGAAGTTAAAACGGGTACTGGGGTAACCACTGCAACAAGCACTGAATTTGATTGGGCAAATGCTACTCATGTGACTAATATCTATAATTTTATTGCTCCTGCCAGTACGGTTGCTACGTCTGTAACACGAGACCCGAGGTTAAATTATAACATAGTGACCAATGGTATAGCAAACACCCCCACGAATAGTTATGGTGTAACATTTGGTACCACTGCTAGGTTTGTGCAGACCTATATCAACGGGTTGGATGCAGCGCCAAAGGCGAACGCTTCCCGCACGGGTTATTATATTAGAAAATATGTCCAGGAAGGCTTAAACCTTTCCAACAACAATACTGCTGTACATAATTGGGTGTTGTTCCGTCTGTCGGAAGTTTATCTCAATTATGCCGAGGCACTAAATGAATATAATCCCGGTAATGCTGACATAGCCAAATATGTTAATTTGGTGCGCAGTAGAGGTAGTGGTGTTACTGCTACAAGTCCGGTGAGTATGCCACCTCTGCCAGTTGGATTAAGTCAATCAGCTATGCAGGCAAGAATCCGAAATGAAAGAAGGGTTGAACTTGCCTTTGAAGATCACCGTTATTGGGATTTGCGCCGCTGGATGGATGAGACTAATTTAAAGGCTGATGTTTTAGGGGTAAGCATAACTGGAAATACCAGGAACACTTTTGTGCACAATAAGGTTAAGGTTGAGGAACGCGTCTTCAGTTCGAAGATGTATTTCTATCCCATTGCCTATTCAGAGCTCACGGTTGCCAAGGGATTGGTACAAAATCCTTTATGGTAAGGAGTGATATCCAATTATTCAAGTTCAATACTTAACTATACTGAAAATGTTAATATTAAAATCAATACGTATACAATTCCTGGCCCTGGTATTAGGTAGTCTTGCAATTGTTTCGGGCTGTAGCCCTATAAAAAAAGAAGATGCTGCTTTTCCGGATCAGTCATTGTACATGACTGCTACCTCATTTGCAGAGAGAATAAACTATGATGGTGTTCTGGATGGTGTCTACAGGGTATCGTTGGTAGCGGTCCCGGGCCAAACTTATAGGTACCAGGCGGATTTGACGGGTAACCATTTAAACATTCCCTTAGGTATAGGTCGGGGCGGTGTTTCGATAAAGGGAAATGTGAACGTGAACATTAAGGTGGATAATGATACGATACCTAGGTTACAGGCAAAAAAGAACATCATCCTTGATGCCGTATTACTTCCGGAAGGAAAGTATTCATTTCCATCCTCTGCTGTGATAGCAGATGGGGCTACGGTAGGAATGTTTAACTTGGTTGTCGATTTGGCTTTTTTGTCAGCGAACCCAGGTAAAAAATATGCTGTAGCTTTAAAAATAGAAAGTTCGGATGTTAAAGTTAACCGGAATCTCAGCACGACGGTAATATTGATTGATACCAAATTTTTATTTCCTGAAGCGTCGTTTACCTCCGTTAGTGATCCTTTGATCGAAAGGCAGGTTAATTTTACCAACACTTCTAAAAACGGTTTAAGGTATATTTGGAATTTTGGTGACGGTACAAGCAGTAATGAGCTCGCTCCCAAACATGTTTACCCTGGTGCAGGCCCCTATAATGTAAGCTTAACGGTGTTGGGCGTAACACAGGAAGTAAATAAATCAACCTTAACAACGCCTTTCACATTACCGACGGCAGATTTTACTTATGTGGTCATTGGTAAGCAACTGAATGTAACCAGTACGTCCACCAATGGTGCGGCTTTTGCCTGGACATTTGGTGATGGAGGGACGGCTGCCACTGCCGCTGCTACGCGAAATTATGTGGCTGCTGGCAACTATGAGGTTAAACTTACCGTTACAGACCCAACAGGTAAATATAAATCTGCTAAAATGGTTTCAGTAACTATTCCCTAATTTATATAACATATTGTTTTACTGCTTAAAATTGCATTAGCATAAGGTATCTAAAATACTAAACCTAATAGGTCGATCGTATAAACTCGGTCAGTAATTTCAAAGTTTGATGGATTTTAATATTGGCTGGTAAGTTTGCACCAGCCAATACTTTGTCTTCCTCTGGGGATTGTATGGGCCTGTTAACTTATATCCATCAAAAAGTCAGTTTTAAGCGTAAGTAATTTTTTGAGATATTTAAAACTGTGACCATGTGCCAACTGCCTTCGTAAAAAATAACAGTTAATCCTAAGCGTTAAAAAACAAGGAAATTACGATTATGACCGGCTGAACGACAGATATTAAGGCTGTTTTCAATTATATTCCTCAATTGGAATTATCTCTTGTTGTGGTACTCAAACTTCCGCACTCAAAGATTTTTCTGATTGACAGGTGCGGAAATATTTTCCTTAAATACAGTAACAATAGATATGCAGGTTTCGTCAAATAAGTAAATCTCTAACAAGGTTTAGCAGTTCAAATGCATATTATAGACATAGTTTTTTTAATAACAATCCTAACATTGGTATCCTGTTCGATCCTAATATCCAAACGGATGAACAGTGTTTTAAAACCATGTATCGCTTTGACCATATTGCTGGCACTTATACAATTGCTGAGTTATGGTTTTTACTGGCATTATCTCCCAAGCTATTTTTTGATATTGTTGATGGTGATGATGACGATATTTTCAAAAAATCATCTTAGTAAAATTAAAAGGAGGCTATTGCGGTTTCTTATGGTACTCATGCTGTTCACCTCCATACTTCCCTGGTCAATTTTACTACCTGTTCCGGAATTGACAAAGCCACGAGGTGACTATAAAGTAGGTACCAGGATTTTTAGGTGGGTGGATCATGGTAGGGCAGAAAAGATAACTTCAGACTTAAATGACAAGAGGAATGTTGTGCTTCAAGTATGGTACCCCTCAGAAGAAAACATAAAGGGTTCTCATTCTGGTTACCTGGACGGATTGGGTAGTTTACCAGAAAAAATAGGACCCCTTCCTAAATGGATATTTGATCAGTATGACCAAATCAATACCTATGGCATATTGGATGCACCAATATCCAAGGAACAGGAACAATGGCCTGTAATCATTTTTTTGACAGGGAACGGTGCTTCTCGAGCCTTTTATACGAGTCTTATTGCGGACCTTGCTAGCCATGGATACGTAGTGTTGGCGATAGATCATCCTTATGAGGCCATGATTGTGAAACTGGCTAATGGAAAGATCGTTACTACTATTGAAAACCATTCAGATGCACGTCCTAACCTGATGAAGTTTATGGAAGATCGACTTCATACGCGAATCGCTGATGTGCGGTTTGTGTTAAATCAATTAGGTAATTTAAAGGCAAGTCCTGACAATTTCTTGTTATCTCTTGACCAAAATCGCATCTTCATTACGGGCCATTCCTTAGGTGGCGCTTCTGGTGCAGTGGCAATGGCATGTGATTCCCGAATTAAAGCTGCTGCCAACATTGACGGGACATTATATGGTGAATTGCCAAAACCAAATGGTGCACACCCTTTCTTATTGATAGAAAGTAAAAAGGAGGATGGGGATCGTTTCCTGAGATATCAAAATGGAAATAAAAAGCTATTTCAGCAGTTTGAAGGGGGTTATCGATATGAGATTGCCGAAGCTGACCATTACAGTTTTACTGATGCACCGCTTTTGCTTTCCTTTCCCGCTCGTTTTTTGGCGAGCCACTTTCAAGAATTTGGCCAAATTCCATTTAAGACTCAAACTATGACCGTTGATATTTTAAATGCTTTTTTTTCTGGTGCGCAATCCAATAATTTCACTGATATGGACTCAATTGCTGAACGTTATCCTGGCATTGTCCGAAAGCCAATCAATTTGGGCAATTCAAGGCCTTGACCAACTGCGGATAACATTTAATTAAAGTCATAAGCTTAGTAGATAGACAAACCAATCATTGGTTTGTCTATTGATGACGGTAATGTTTAAATGGTGATTTCAGCCCAGCCTTTGTTGCAAATTCAAAATTGACGATCTTGGGTTTTGAATTGCGAAAAATATATAGGTGAGATCGAAGACCCGCTAACAGTGTTTATCAAGATAGAAAAGCTTTTTAAGGCTTATTGTATCGTCTTTAGGTTTAAGGTAACGTTTGGCAGGTTTGAGTTGGGCCTGAATTTACTTGCAGCTACAAACCAAAAAGATTGGAATAGGGTGTTGTCCATGGTTCACGAAGACTTTGTAAGACATAGCCCATCTGAACCAACAAAATAGAAACGAATATTGGTTTGATTAAATTTCATCAGGCAGAATTAGCTTCATTTCCTGACCTACAAGAAACAATAATCTTTTTTAATTGAAGAAGGGTAGCTGGTTGCTGCGAGAATAAAATTTTCAGGCATGCAATGAGGCGATCTGATAAATTTTGCCCCCTCAGGTGAAAGACTAATCGCAGACTTCAATTGTTTCTTTCGTGTGACTGAAGGTAAAATAAGAGAGAACTGGGTTGGGTAAAAGCCAATTTTGCCCTAGTCTATGCAGGGTAAGGGTGATCACGGGTTATTTGACGTCATTAATCTGAATTAACGAAGGTTTGATCGTTGGTTAACATTACCTAGAATTTAAAGCTATTTTTCTATCTACTTTTTTAGGGGAGGACCTTTGTATGATAAATAGCAATTATCCATAACTTTAAACTATGAAAAAATCATTATCTCTGGCTGCCAATGACTAGGGTTCCAATCAATCCAAAATCATATCGTCTAGTGGAGGAATACTGAGATTAAGAACTTCAACACCTATAAAAGTTCAAGGGGTTAAAGTAGAATCAATTAAAAAATCATTTGGATATACGATCAGTTTCCAAACAAAAAAAGGAATTACCTATATTGTTAATAGTTAAGACAAATAAAAGATAAACATGTACATGGTCATTATACATTTTTTTTATTCAATTACGCCATAAATAAATGAACCAATTCAAAAAAACACTACTCTGTTTAGTAGCGATATTACTTCCCTGCAGCATCCTTGCGCAAACCAGCGGAAAAAAGCCCCGTGTTATAGTCATGACCGATGGTGAAGTTGATGATCATAGCTCAATGGTACGTTTTCTACTTTACACTTGCGATATTGACTTACAGGCTGTTATAGAAACAAATTCCTGCTACCAGAAAAATGGGCACAGCAAGGAAGATTGGTATGAAAAGCAGCTTGATGCTTATGGAAAAGTATATCAAAACTTAATAAAACATAATCCAGGATATCCAACTGCAGATGAAATAAGGCGCAAAAGTTTTGTTGGAGATGAGGATTTTAGTCACCTGAGCGATGTGGTTTCACGTGAGGAACGAGCTGCACAAAAGCCGGGTGCGAGGGTACAGTATATGCCAGATAAGTGGTTAAATACTCCGGGTTCTGACAGGATAGTTGAAGTGTTGTTAAGCAACGACCCTAGCCCCGTTTACATTGAGGTCTGGGGTGGGGGCAATACCGCTTCTAAAGCGTTCTATAAGTTAAAAACTGAATATCCTAAAGAATACGAAAGAGCTGTTTCTAAAGTAGTGATGTACAATATTTGGTATCAGGATGATGCTGGCAATTACATAGAAACCTATCATCCTAAAGTTACCATGCTTTATTCGGATGCATTTAACAAAACATGGGCCTATAAAATACAAACCACCACAAATACTTTCATTGCAAAGGAGGTAAAGACCAACCATGGGCAATTAGGGGCACTTTATCCCCAAAATTACATTAGCGAAGGCGATTCACCATCGTTCATGTACACGATGAATACAGGTTTGAGAAATTACGAAAATCCTTCCTATGGCGGGTGGGGAGGGCGTTTTGAGAAGCTCCCTAATTTTGCAAATGTTTATGCCGATGCAAAAGATGATGGCGATGTGCTTATCCCGTTAAAGCGATGGGTAAATCAGGTAAACAATGATTTTGAAGCTCGGCTAGACTGGTGCGTAGCTGATAAATATGGCGATGCCAACCATCCCCCTGTTGTAAAATTTGGTGGAAAAACAGAGATAACCGCCAAGCCTGGCAAAATCATCAACCTGAGTGCCAAAGGCACAATTGACCCCGATGGGAACAAAATAACTTTTAAATGGTGGCAATATAAAGAAGCAGGTACTCATGATGGCCTTGTACGTATCATTGGGGAATCCCACGATAAGATGTATTTCATGGTTCCAAAGGAAAAAAAGGAAGGAACTATTCATATCATCCTTGAAGTAACGGATAATGGCTTGCCAAAACTTGTTTCCTATCAACGGATCATTATTAAGGTCAAACCATAGAAGCCAGCTGCGCTGATAAGTTTATGAAAATTCCTAAATCTTAAACAATTTCGGTTTTGTTCTCCGAGGGCTAGTATTCTAGACTCTTTTTGATGCTTAAAACCTCTTAAAATAAGCCGAGTGGACATTTTTGTTTTTTCTAAACAGCATTGAGACAAAATTTTGTGAATATGAAAGCATGATTATAAAATTATGTGTCTAACTTAAAGAGTAAGAAATTTTAGCCCATTACACCTTTTGCTTTTTCATTTTGTATTCTTCTCCCCATTTAGCCATTGTTTGTATCACAGGTGACAATGTGAGTCCAAACTCAGTTAAAGTGTATTCTACCTTTGGTGGAATCTCAGCATAAATTTTTCTGTTAATAATACCATCGTCTTCCAATTCTCTTAGCTGTTGTGTAAGCATAGATTGCGTGATGCCTATTACACTACGTTTCAATTCGCCAAACCTTGCTGGAGCCGTAAAATAGATTGCATTGATAAGAATAGGCTTCCATTTGCCTCCCAAAACTTTCATTGTAGCAGTTACGGGGCAAGTATTTTCATCAAAAATAAAAGTTTTTTTAGTTTCAATTGATTGATTATCAGCATTAGTATTATTTTTCATACATACTAGTTTTTAGTGTCCTACTTGTTTATTTAATTTTAACATTGGTTATTTGCAGTACAAAAGTAAATAAAAGAGTTTAAAAAAAGGAAATGGAAAAATTTATGTTTTTATTCAGAGGCGGTGACACTCACCTCCAAACTGCCAAAGATTCAAAGGACGTTAAGGCATACATTCAATCATGGGTGACCTGGCAGCAGGGTCTTGGTCAGAAAGGAATCCTTGCAGGGGGAGAACCTCTTCAAACCACCGGCAAACAGGTAAACGGAAAAAATAAAGTCGTGACAGATGGTCCTTTTATCGAAGCCAAAGAAATGGTTGGTGGTTATCTCATCGTTAACGCAAAAGACATTAACGAGGCTGTAGAGATTGCAAAGGGGTGTCCCATTTTTGAAGAGAACGGAAGAGTAGAAGTTCGCCCAGTTCAGCAATCGGGAAATTAATGTCCGACTCTCAAATTTACATGGATAATTGGGTTGACTATCCTAAGACAGTGGCCAAAAATTATTCTGCAAAATTTTGGACTTATTCAATTAAATACTAACAACTAAAAAAGTAAAAACAAAATAAATTTAAAATTTAATAGACATGGTAAATACGCTAAATTGGTTCGAAATCCCGGCAACAGATTTCGCAAGAGCAAAGGCATTTTATGCTACAGTGTTAGATGCTCAAATTCATGACGACCCTAATCCTCATATGCAATATGCATATTTACCGTCTGATCCACAAAAAGGTGCATTTGGAGGGGCAATTGCTTGCGGTGAAAACTTTGTTCCTGCAATGACTGGCACAACTGTTTACTTAGATGGCGGAAATGACCTTTCAGTTCCATTAGGCAGAGTAGAAAGTGCCGGTGGAACAGTTATGCTACCGAAAACTGCTATTGGTGGCAACGGCTTTATTGCACTTTTTATCGACACAGAAGGAAACAAAGTTGGATTCCATTCAATGGGTTAATACGGAGTTCTCCCGTATCTTTATTCTTGGTTTACCGCAAAGATTGGAGCAGGTGAACAATATACGTTTTAAATCAACCAAAACTCAGCCATTATTTGGGAGTGTGTAGGAATTAGTAAATGCCTGCCCAGAAATCCGTATCAAGTTTATTAAGAAAAGGTAATTAGATTTGCGGTTTGGTGGATTAAGGCTACGAAAATATAATGCAAGGATTTTTTTTCAACTGTTAAAATAATCTCTTCAGCAATTCATCCTTTTTAAGTGATGAAACTTCAATCTCTGTACCATCAGCAAATTCTAGTGTGCCTCCATCACCTTTTCTGTATTTAACCACATAATCTAAGTTAACGATTACCGACCTGTTAATTCGCATGAAATGCTCATCATCAAGTACATTTTCGTATTCCTTTAGTGTTTTGGAAACAACTATTTTTTTAGAGTCAGATAAAATGAAGACACTATAATTGCTCATGGCTTCTACCCTTGCAATATTGTTTCTATCCACTAGATAAATACCTTCTGCAGTAGTTAGTGCCATTCGGTTAGGTGGAGTTTTTTTTGTCTTTTCTTGATTGAAGTTTGATTTTTCTGTAATTCGCTTACTTAAACGATGAATAGCTCGTTCCAGTTCATCTTCATCTACTGGTTTTAATAAATAATCCAATGCACTTAAGCGTAACGCATCAAGTGTATAATGGTCGTAGGCTGTGGTGAAAATTACCTCAAAGTTAAATGAACCTAGTTTCTCCAAAAACTGAAATCCGTTTAAGCCAGGCATTTCAACGTCCAGGAAAATTACGTTTGGCTTGATTTCTTCTACTGCTGCAAGTGCCTTGATTGGGTCGTTAAATATTGCGGAAACTTCCAGTACATCAGCGAAATTTGCCAATTTGTGGTTCAATAGATTGCTACCCCTGGTTTCATCATCAAGAATGATTGCCTTTAACATTTTTATGGATTTGGTTTAAATTTCGTTTATTAATTGCGGCATTGCAAATCTAGTATCACCTTTTTAATACTACTTTATCCTAATACTTACTTCACTAGATTTTTCACTTTCTACCTTTGCATTGGTTTCTGCGGTTACATAGTAAAAATACAAATTGCCTTTGCTCATGTTTTTATCCTCGAAAGTATGGATAGAATTAGCTGTTACATTACCGATCTTAACCGGGGCTGTTGAAGCTGATGCCCTGTAAATGTTATAGGTAACGATGTTAGGGATAAGTGAACCATCCCAATTGATAATTACACTATTTTTTTGTGCAAAAACCTGTACATTTCCAGGAGGTAATGGTTTATCACCTAAAAATTTAACAACAACAGGTTGGCTATAGCCACTGCTGTCGCTTTGATTTACAGCTTGCACCACATATTGCCAAATGGTACCTAAGCCAGGTGCATCTAAATATTCATTTCCTACAGTGATGGGTTGGCTAGTTAATTTTTTAAATCCTTTTATGCTATCTACACCAATTACTTTTCTAAATACATGATAGCCACTTATGGTATGGTCAATAGCCGATAAATCCTGCCAAGTGATGGACACGGTACTATCGTTTAACATTAACGTTCTCACTTGATAAGGGGTAGTTGGTTTACTTTTTTCAGCATAATTCAATTGAGCAATAGTGGAAAGTGGGCTTTCGACATTGTTTCTGCCAATTGCTGCTACTGCATAAGTGTAAAACTCTCCAGCAATTAAATTTTTATCTTTGTCGATATATGAAAATGTAAGAGAATCTCTATGGGCAGGGAGCACATCAGAAACAGCAGTAAAACTCCCACTATTGCCTAAGCTACGGTACATTCTAAAACCAAGCAAATTCATGTAAGAATGATATTTCCAGCTTAGTTTTGCTCCTCCATCAAATTTTTGGGCATGCAAGTTAGTAGGAGGGAGTAATCTTTGCTTGTTAATGAATGAGCCAAATATCCTTGGAGAGGGATAAGCAAAATCATCATCGCCCTGTGCAATGATTTGATAATAATAATTTGCTCCAACCGCAGTTGACTTATCAATCCAAGTTGTATCTGTTGGGGTAAGTAACGCAACCTGAACAAATGTGCTATCGTAATAAGCACTTCTCAAGACCCTTATGGACCGAATGCTAAATTTATCCTGCAAACCCCAGTTTAATTGGATGCCGCTACTATCTACTGCTTTTTTTGCTGTAAATCTATTCACTGCATTTACGTTTGTTCTATTGCCAGCAATGCTGCGTATGGTGTCTGAGCGAGTAATGGTTCGTCCAAAATAATCTTTACCCGACAAAAAATAGGCATAACTAATTCCTCCAAGAACAGTAGTGTCAGATAGGTGAACACTAAGCGAATCGCCCTTTTTTGTTTTTTCATAGCCTAAATCTGTTTTTAGGACAGCGAAATTGCTATCAATCCCTAGTCGCTTGCGTTGAACTATTAATATTTTTGGTTGTTCATTAACTTTTAAACGCCACTCTGCCCTTAATGCTTCAGCTGCAGGTTGTAGTTTATAAAATTTAATCTGATTGTTGATAGCGATTTTCTGGGCGCTACCGATCACTGAAGATTCCCACTTTTGTGCGCCCATTGCAATTCTGTATTTTGTTTGAGCTGGTAAATTTTTGGCTGTATCTAAAAATGCAATGCCTAATGCTAACAAAGCCACGGGTATACCTTCCTTGATCACATTCTCTTTTTTATCGCTTAACGTGTTTTGCCAAAGCACATTAGACAATTGATTGGTTACCATAAAATAATCAGGGAAACGAAGCGAAAGATGCTGCATCCGTTGGTATAACATTTCCGGAGTACTTGGGGCGCTTAATGTGCCAATTGCCTCAAATCCTTCGCCTTTATCTCGTTCTACTACACCTATTTCGCCATTAGTGGGAAAAGTTTTTAAGTTTAAATATACGCCAGCAGGTGTAAGTTCTGGTTGCAGTTTATCTGCAGAAGTTTGTGAGCTCACAATACCAGGTAATAAAAGCAGGTAGCAAATAAAAATTAAATTCTTCATGGTTATTCTATTTAAATCTTAAAAATCAAAATCTGGACTATTGATACAGCTTGCTGTTCCAGTATCAATTGAAAAATCAAACCCTTGATTTGTACATTTCGTATCACTTCTCATTAAACTCTGATTACCTATGCCAGCTTTGATCATGGCTCTCACGCTCGCTTCTTTACTGGCACAACCTGCTATTGGTGCACAAATTTCAACACTAAAGTTAACCGATAGGCAACCCTGTACGCAAGCAGCGGCATTACCATTGGCAAACACAAATTTTGCTGCAACGGCTGCATTAAGTTCTGCACCACCAGAGGCCGTAACACCTAAAAGAGATGCGCTAGAAAATACCCTTCCATAAACCAATGCACCGAATCCCATGGTGAATTTACCTTTGCCAAATAATGCATAGTTGCGCACTTCGGCTCCTGCACTGGCTACCAACTTAATTTCTGCAATAGCCGGAATACCAAAGGCTACGTCAACATCAACAATGGTTTTACCACCCACGATAAAGAACCCACTTAGTCCATTTCTTACTGCATCAGGCAATTTTCCAGAGACAGATTGAGCCATTTGTGTAACCCTTGTTTCTACTTCAGGTGGTATTGGACCATAGCTTCCCAAAAGAATACCAACCTTTAATGGAGTTAGTATGGGAACAGGAATATCCATGGTAGCTCCAGCAGCAAAATACCAGCCATCTCTACTAAATAGCATTTCCATACCACCATTACGTAGGCCAACAGCACCCAAGGTAATCGCCTTAAAACTAATGTTGCCAAAAACTCTTCCATTCTTTAAATCGAACTCAAATTTTCCCGGTTCAAATCCATCGCCGGTTACAGGTACGTCCTGTAAATCTGGCAACTTGTCCTGGGCGGCAGTTAATGCATTCATTGCTTCTAACTGCACTTTATTTTTAAGGTCTTCTATTGCTGTATTTATACCTGGTATATTTCTCATCATACCAGCTAGCTTCATGTAATTACCCTCCTTTATGGCTTGTGCAACAGCCTGCCCTTGTTTAAGGGTTTGATCACCTAGTTTCCAAACGCCAGCTAATTCTCCCAATGCACCTTTAGCTACATCTGTTCCCATAGGGATTAATTTTGTCACCTCATTTTTAACAGCTTCTTCAGCCTGATTAAGCAACTCGTCTTTTGCTGCTTTAATACTGGCTTCCAAATTATCCTTTACATCATCAAAGTATTTTTCTATGTTTTCTCTCCCTCCAAAAACAACATCAATCTGTCTTTCAATATCGCCAGCAACACCCGGTGGCAACAAACCTGCTATTTCACCACTTGCATCAATTAGTGATTGACCACCTTTGCTAACCATAGAAATTAACTTTCCTCCGTTAATTCTTACGCCACCGGGTAATTCCATGTTACCTGCAATCACAAATCCTTTTGCATTAATAATTTGCGACTCTTTTTTGGTGCTTGATGTAAACTTAACCCCACCCTTGCCCAAAAAGCTGAAATTAAATACTGGCATTGTTACCTTGTTCTTTATTCCGTTTTTAACATAGAGCAAATTCTCAAAAAACCTGCTATTTAAACTTGGAATACCTAAGTCAAATGTTCCCGCAATGCTTAAACTGTTTTGGGAAGTAGTAGATAGGGTTTGGGGAGTAAATTTAATTTGATTATAATAGGTGATACTTTGATTGTTTACAAAGCTGAACAGTTCTTCACTATTACTCAGCATGCTGATGATCTGGATTTTAAACTCATCCTTTGGGTTTGTCATTCCATCCAAACCCGAGAATGAAGCTGCATAATCGTTATAATTGGCAGCGGTAACAGAAACCTTGTAATGTCCTGCGCCGTCACGACCAACACCTGGGTCGTAAATAAACATGGATTGGGCACCATTCTTGGTTCTTAACTTGGCAATGCCACCAACGGTAAATACCGCTCCCGTACTTTTAATGTCAGAACACACTAAATCCCCAGCAAAGCTTTCTTCTGAAGGCAAAATCTTCATGTTAGTGAATGGGATATTCAATTTCCCAGTTAAGATTTCACCTTTTTTAAGCACTAAGCCACCAGAAGATGGAGAAAGTTCCCAGGTGCTGCTGTTGCCACCAGCAGTAGAAGTCATTGTCTTAACAGTCCAGTTTTCTAACTTAAAGCTAATGGTATCTGTATTGATGATTTTGCCAATACCTCCCTTAGAAATCTCAGCCATCCCAGCTTTAAGTGTTAAAGGTATTTTCCCGGGAAGGATCGTGCTTAAATTTAAGAATAGACTTATCTTTTCTCCCTTTAAATTACTGGCTCGGGCTCCTTCAATATCAGCTACTCCTTTAAAGCCCAAGTACCTAAATGCTATGGGTTGTCCCTGGGTATTGGTTAACAAGAATTTATCTATAGGCTGAATGTTTTGTGCTGATGAAAAAACCGGCATTGCTTCAGCTCCATTTTGTACACCTAAATAAAAATCGGTGCTTTCCATGCGCATGTAACTACTTGGGAATTCAAATGAATTATCGAGGATTCGAACTTTTGCCTTAATCGTTCCTGTGGTATCTGAAGTTGTTTTAGTTAAGGTTATTTTATCAGTCTCTCCATGCATTATTCCATTGAATGAGTTATTAACCTTTATGGCCAGCTCTCGGTTGTCTGTTGGCATATTATTTTCTACTGGAACCGCGATCGGAACATTGTTCTTATTTTTAAGACCGGATAATTTAATTTTTACAGCATTGAAGGAAAGATTGCGGTTCAATACGTTTTCGCCTAGACCAAAGTTTTTATTTGTGGGCAAATCATACAGTTCTCCACTAACGGTGTAAATGCCATTGCCTTCATCTATTAAAGTACTAACCAATGCTTTAAAGCCAAATAGTTTACTTACATCAATGTTATTAACTTTTTTAATGATAAGATTTGCAACGGTGCCTAATGAATCTATTGATTTTTCACCTGAAATATAGGTCTGTTCCTCCTCAAAGTAACTTGCCCTGATATTATATTGATTTGAGCCAGCCAAAGGTAAAACCAGGATGTAATTCCCATTGTCGTCTGTTCTTGTGAAGTTTTCAGTTGCTGCCCCAGAACCGGTTTCTAAAAATACCTTTGCACTTGCAACTGCTTTGCCATCATCAAAGGTTACGTTGCCCGTAATAGCTTTTCCTGGCGAAACGTATAAGTCGTGATTTTTTGCTGTCCCATCATCTTCGTCAGGAATAGTTAGTGTGGTAGGTACAAACATTCTTCTTCCCGCGACAAGGTTAGTGTTTAACGGTTTAACATGGAAAGTATAGTTTTTTGTTGCGTTGTTTACAAATTCAAAATAGGCCGTTGGGCCGCTTGTACCTACGTTTATGGTGTCCTTTAATCCGTTTTCTACCAAAGTAACAACCGCTGGGACTAATAAATCTTTAGAATTTCTTAAACTTACCGTAATGTTTATTTTATGAACTCTTTTAGCCAATTCAAATGTTCCTAAAAATTTATTGTTTTTATCAACTTGAACTTCAACTTCGCGAGTAATGTAAGCTCTATCATAAGGCATGATCATGAGCTTTACCCTTGAATTGGGCAAATCCATTTTAAACTGTTGTACAGCTTTAATATCAGGTCTATTACCTAAACTAGAACCATTGTAAACATTTAATTCTGTATTGACCCAAACACCATTGTCAAGCATTTTTACCCTTGCAACTACGGGCCTTGCCACATCACCTTTTTCTACAACATATCCATACATACCTTTTGCAGAGGGTTCTAGTATGATTTGTGGCTCATAAACTTGCTTGCCTTTGGTCATTATGCCAATTTGCTTGTAAATGGCTTCATAACCAGACTTATAGATCGAAACCTGAATGTCTTTATCGTTGTAGTAAACGGCAGGTTTACTAAGGTCTGCTGCGGTTATTACAAAATCTCCATTATCATTAGAAAAAATAGATTTTTCGAAATAGGTTGTGCCTTTATGTAAGCCTGTTGTTTCTTTATAACTTATGCCAATGCTTACATTTGAAACTCCGAGCTTGCTAGCCCCATCTACAACTCTACCAGCTATTCGCCATTCTTTTTTATAAACCTTTGTTAATTCTTCATATGCTGGTTCTTGCGCAGGCAATTGGCTGTTGAATATTAAATCCGTACTTGTAATTACCGGGCCAACAGTATTGATGTCGCTCTTCTTTTTTTGTACAGTTGTCGTCGTATATATTGGTTGTTGCTTTAAATAATCGCCTAGTTTTTTCCAGCTTTGGTCATTCACATTTCCCACGAAATTGTTAAAGCTTAAGCCAACTTTTCCAGCTCCCATTGCTTTTGGTACAGCTACTTTTAAACCACCGGCTGCCTTTATTAAGCCTTGGTTTACATTTGTCATATCTTTTGCGGTTATGCCTGAGTTTATCATTGCACCTCCTGGGTCCATTCCTCTATAGCCATAATCAGGATTGGTAACCATATCCTTTTCCCTTTGTATCATTTCGGCCACATTTAATTCTTTTTTTATTTGTGGTAACTCAATTACTTTTTTAATAAGGTGATAAGGATAATCAAACATCGAAGTTTCATAAGCCACACTATTTGACACCCTATCGGCACTGCCCACTCTTATTTGATAATTATCTTTATTGATGTCTATGCTTGGGATAAGTCCCTTGATGGTTACCGTACTTCCATTTGCTTCTGTATACAGTGTTCTTAAAAGGGTAAATTTATTGCCACGGCTCTCTGTTTCGCCATTTACCAGGTTAGCTTGGTAAACTGTATTGCCCATGTTGTTTGGTAAAGCTCCAGCTGCTCTATAATTATTGGTAGATGCATTTGCTCCATCAAAAATTACCTCCTTGGTTGTGTTCATTCCAACTAGGTTGGGGATTTGGCTCTTGTAGGCATCTGGTGAGTATCTCAATACCAATACCTCTGCTTGGCTCATGTTATCGTATACGGTGGGTACGTCTGGTATTTTACTACCGGCTATTCCTACTTTGCCGTAAGACCCTTCCCTGTATCCTTCTCCCTGGGCATTAACTTTAAGGCTATAGGTTTGTACCAGGCTTAGCAATTCGCCACAATCATAACTCGCCCATGGCTGCACCACAATTTTATTGTCTGGTATGGCGTAATACTTAACTTCTGGAACTACATGATACACTCTGTCTGGTGTGACAATTGTACCACGACCAGCTATAGAAAAGGTATCATTATAAATACTGTCTACATTTGCAAAATCAAACACGAATCTGCCTTTTTCATCGGTTACCGTTGTTGCCAATACGCTTTTTAAATCGCTAGATGACCTTAGTGAAACCGGCATATTTGCATAAGGCTGGTTAGGTATCCCTGCATAATATTTAAACGCATATTTTAAAGTACCCGTAACTTTTGACCTTGGTGAAGCAGTTTCTTCTTTAAGTAAGGTAAGGTACGCTGTGTCTAAAGGCTGATTATAGGCGAAGTCTGTCCATGTTTGTTTACCTGGATTATTAGTTACGGATTTTGATGCTAATGATTTTACGCTACTTTTATAACCTGAAAGTTCATCAAAAGATTTCTGAATGATCACCTTTTCGCCATCTTCTAGTGAAATTAGATAATGATAACCTTCTTGGGCAATGTTTCTGAACAACCTTTTAAAGGTAACCGTAAATGGTTTTGGGTTAGCTTGATTATTTGAAACAAGCGAATCTGGAGAAGGGGTAAATGCTTCGGCAATAAGCACCTTATCGCCATACTCTTTCCAATTTTTGGCACTGTCTAAAAGATTTCCTTCAAATAAAGGAATTGATAGCTGACGATTAGTCTTATCCGTTTTGAGCCTGTAGATACGTACTTTGGCATTTGAAACAAACTTGCCCTTTAAGCCATTAAATGCAGCTGCAACATTCAAGTTCAATTGGTAGCTATTTGCATCAACTACCTTTTGTTGTAAATTGATGGTGTCTCCTGGTATGATGCGTAATAACTCGCTGTAATCCTTAAAATGTGGATTGGAGATTTTAAGGCGATACATGACACCAATGGTTGCCGTGTTGAAGGAAGCCATGTTGCGGCTAGATGATTTAACCTGGTTAATGCCCAATAAATCTTTATGATAGTTAGTCAACAAGCCAGCACTGTCCAATACCGTTAATCCAACCTTCATTTCAAAATTGCCGTTTTTATCGGTTTGGGCAATCACTCCATCCATTGGGTCTGTAAGAAATGGAATTTTAGCAGATATAAAACCGTTTATGGGTTTGTAAGTCGTGCCATTTAAACTATCGGTAGTGATATTTACATATACCTTTTCTAGATACACCTTTGTATTGCTCAATGCAAACACACCACTTTCTGAGGCATCGTTAAACCGATATTTTAAGTTTCCTGTAATTACGGTGGTTCTTTTGGCCAGGCTGTCTTTTTTTACTACTACCACATCTTGTGGGATGTAATCGTTTTTCCCATAAGTAAACATGATTACTTCACTTTTGCCTTTATTTCTAAATGCCACGGTGTTAAAAGGGTCAAAAGCCTCTACCATCAAGGCATAATTTCTGCCAGGGGTTAGTTGTGGGTCTGCCGGGCTGTACACGTACATGTTTGTCATCACCTCCTTTTCGAAAAAGTAAGGCTGTGTGGCAGTCATTATTGCATCATTCGGATTTTTATTCCCTAAGATTTCTACCATCCTAATCCGGTACTGTATACCCGGAGGTGTGCCAACTGGCGTGCTCCAGCGAATGGAAAAAACCTGACCGGGTCCAGACTGAATCGTTTGTTCACTCATCGGACTTAAGATAGTTGGTGGTTCTAAACTGCTAATGCTAAAGGTATTGCTACATCCAGCTGGTTCTTCTGCGCTTAATGGTTCATTGGTATCATAATTATAAGCTCGTAGGCAGAATTGGTACGAGCCTTCAGGTAATCCGCCAATATTGATAAATTGTGATTGGGTTATTCCTGTATATTGTAAATTGGTATAATCGAAAAAATAAGCAATGTCATTTCCGTTCAAGTTTCTTGCTTGTCCAGCGCCCAATTCTATTGCAGTAGTGCTCTTATAGCTCATTTTTGACCTAATGCTTACCCCATTGTCTCCCGTTACCGAACCTCTTAATTGTATTCTTTGTGTAGTTGTAGAGGTATTGGTTACTGTAATTAAAACCTGCTGTGGCTTGGAGGCATAATCTGTAAACTTAGTGGGGTAGGGAGGTAAAATCTGAATGGAAACATTAACCTGTCCAAAAGCATTCATTTGAAACAGGAAAAGCAAACTAATTACTGATAAAATATATAGTCTAATTGTTTTCATGGCATTAAAATTTAAATTGATAGCTTAGTTCTGCTCGGGTTTCTGTAAAGTTTGATCTTAATAAGTTGATGGCGCTGGTTTTATTATTGGTAACAAAAAGGTTAAAGCCAAGTCGCTGCTTTTTGCTAACCAGATAACCTAAATTGCCATTGGCATTAATGATGAAATTATCATCGCCAGTGTTACTGTCTGTTGTGGTAAACGTACAGTTAATACCAGTTTGTAGCTTTTGCTTCAAGAAGCTGGAGTTGCCGCCCAGGGTAAGTCCAGTAAAGCTATTTTCTAAACCCTGTCCGGTAAGCTGTGTATTGTTAAGGTTTACAAACAGGCTCAGCTGCTTTTTAGGGAAGGTGATGTTATAATTCATGAAATACTGTTGCGTGCTGATATTTCTTGAAGGACCAGCATCACTTAGTAAATTATTGTAATCGTTCAGGTTGCTTATGTTTATAGCGCCAGAAAAAACATGCATGGCATTTGGTTTTACCAAATAATACCTAGGCATAAAGCCGATAGTTTGCGTAGTTTGAACAATTCTTAACGAATCTGCAAACAAGGCGGTTTGTGCTCTTTGGTTATCTGAGAAATTGGTATAAATTAGGTCAATGCCAAGCGATTTGGTGAGGTCAAATCCTGCATTTGCAGAACCGATGATTCGCTTATTCTCTGCTCTTTTCTGTTTTTTAAGGTTGTCATGCTGAATGCCCAAACTCCCACTAAATCTTATTTTTCCTTTTAGGATCGTGAAATTTGGATTGACCGTCCAATTTTCTAAATCGGAGTTAAAAAAATAAGCCCCCATTGTTTTAAATTCTGGGTCTATACGTTTATAGCTTACCTTTAAGCCAAATTTTCTGTTTCGGTAACCCACAGACCCAGAGAATGCCGTATAATATTCGCTGGTTGCATTAATGCCGAAAAGTCCATCAACCTTTTTGAGGAAATCATTTGAAACAGAATCTATCTTTAAGGGAGAATTAATGTCTGAAGTATATAAGCTTATTGCTCCAGTACTTTCAATAAAGATGTTTTTGAAAAATGTAAACTTAAATGCATAACCACCAACATCATTTTTTGCTGGCGAAATAATGTTTAAGGCAGTTGGCAGGTTTTCGGGTTTCGTATTGGCTCCATCCTGTGCGCTCAAGTAACTAAATTCGAAAAAGTTGCGATCTGTTCCATAACCAAGTTTAGCTGCATAACCTTTTCTGGAAAAACTAAAAGGAACAAGAGATTGAGAAGTTGTGTCTATTGTTGTTGCTTTATTCAATCGGCCATACATAAAACCTAGCCTTAACTTACCTGGGTTTAGCTCGAAACCTGCGCCGAGCATGGTGTGCCCACCAAGGGTATAAGGCGAAAAGGAAAGATTTCTATAGCCGGCATGCAAGGTTATCCATTTATAGGTTGGGCTCATCCCAAATTGATTGAACGGTTGCCTAAAAGACCTATCAGCTTCGCTCACATTAAAGCTTACCGGTATTTGAAAACCATAAATATCAAACGTTGGACTACCACTTAAAAGATATGAAGTAGGCTGCCTACGGTTTTGGATTCCACTGGCATTGTAAAACATCCCCCTGGCTTCGATTGTGCCCGAATAAGAAAAAGGTTTAGCCTGTTTGATATTTGAAAAATCTTGTGCCTTTACAAATCCAACAAACATTAATGCCATGAGCAGGCAACATATCCTTGAGAGCGATCGCTGTGCTATATTCATGATTTTGTTTTTTCAATTAAAATCTAAATAAGCGAAAATGATAAAGCAGATTTATGCTAATGAGTGAAGTGACCTTTTGAGTGAGTGAAGCCTACCGCATAGTGAGTAGGTTTAGGCGTTGAGTTGCGGAGATGATGAGGTTTAGCTGTTTAGTTGTTGGTGGTTAGCTAGTTAACCGCTGGTTTATAGAGACGGTTTAATTGACTAATTCTGGCTTTGTAGAAGTTTTATTAGCTGATTTTTCGTATCCACTATGTTTAAATAATGGTAAGCATAGTTGAGCTATGGAACCTTCGTTATTTAAACCGCTCTTAAAATCGAATGATGCGGCGCCTTGATGTTGTTGATTAATGATTTCTATTCTTTCCCTTATCGATTCTAGTCCCATAGATTTCTCTTTGGCAGTATTTAGGTGCAATGGTTTTGAAGGCTGCTTTAATCCGGTTCCATTGTCAGTAACAGTAATGCAAATGCCCTTGGCAGATTTTTTTAACTCCACGGTTAGCTTTGCATCTGTTCTATTGCTGGTTATCAGACCATGTAAAATTGCGTTTTCTATTAAGGGCTGAACTAACATTGGAGGTACCAAAAGCGTTTGAAGTTGCACACTTTCCTCTACTATAAACTGATAGCTAAAGGAATTGTTATAACGCATGGCTTCAAGCTCAGTGTACAACATTAGCGTTTTCCATTCCTTGTCTGCGGTAACTAAGCTTTTTGTGGAATTTTCTAATATTAACCTGCTTAAAGATGCGAATTTTTGTATCAGGCGAGAGGCAGTCTTTTTATCATTATCCATGATATAGGATTCTATGGAGTTAAGCACATTGAAAATAAAATGAGGATTCATCTGGGAACGTATCGCCTTTAACTCACTCTCAGATAATTGATATTGATAGGTTAAGTTAAGTTCGTTTTGTTTAGCTTGTTGACTAGCCAGCGTGTTTTTAAATCGTAATTGCCTAATGCGATACCAACTCATCAAAAACACTAAAATAGAGATTAGCACAACAACTGCTAAAATTCCGTATAGCCAAAGCTGGCTTAGTTCTAACTTATTCAATTTTTGTTCCTGAGATAGAGATTTTACCTTATTTGCTTGTAGCTTCTCATTGTTTTTGGAAATGATCAGTTGTTTCTGATTTTCTGCCACCAATAACTTTTCATTTTCCAATTGTGCCTGTTGGAGGTCTCTTAATTGTAATCCTCTTTGCAATTCTGCTGTATTAAGCGCTAATTGTAGTTTTTGCTGTTTTAACTGTTCTTCTGTTAATTGTTGGTTTTGCTTGTAAACCGTTTCTTTTTTATCAAAGTCATATTGAAGTCCAAGTCTGGTGATCTCTTCTATTTTTTTGATGTTGGTTATGCTGTCTGCTAAAACGGTGAATTGCTTAAAATAAAATAAGGCGCTATCTGGAATTTTTAGGCTTTCATAAACTTTACTTAAACCTTCGCTCGCATCTCGTTGTATCTCAATTATTTTTAATTCTTTTCCTATCTTCAATGAGCTTAACCCATAAGTTTTAGCCTGCTGGTAGTTGCCTTTTTTATGATAGGCCTCTGACACGTTTTGCAAGTTATAACCAATGCTTTTGGTGTTGCTAATGGCTTTGTTCAATTCAATTGCCTTTAGGCCATACGCTAAAGCCAAATCATATTTGCCCATTTTACTGTAATAACCAGCCAAGTTTCCAGTTTCTCGGGCATAACCATTTTTGTCAGCTATAGAATCGCTGATGTTACGTGCCATTTCACTGTATTTTATAGCACTTTGTTGGTCATTCTGTTTGCTATAGATTACCCCTATATTAGTTAGTGCAGCTGCTTCACCACTTTTACTTTTCAGTTTTCTTAAAATATCAAGGTTCTTATTAAAGATACTTAAGGCCTTTGGATAGTCACGCATCTCAATGTGAACAATTCCTATGTTCGAATATAGCTTGGCTACATCTATTTCATGTCCTTTTAAGGTTTCAAAAATTTTGATAGACTGCTGGTAATGATTGAGCGCTTCATAAAAATCAGACCTGGCAAGGTGAATCATTGCAATAAATGAGAAATTACTTGCAATTCCAAAGGCATGGTTTATCTCTTTATCTATGCGAAGTGCGGTATTTATTGAAGACAAAGCATCTGGATAGGAAGATAGATAATACTGACAAATTCCCTTTAGCCTATATACGCCAGAAATTATCATTTTTTTCTTTATTTTTTGTTGAAATGCTAAAATCTGATTGGCATAATCTAAACTTTTTTTAGGGTCTAGACTAATGAAGTTAACAGATTGGGCAAAAAGAAGTGTAGCTCTTTCATCATCTTCGTTTGGATGCAATTTAATGAGCTTGGCAATGGAGTCAATTTGTTTGTTTTGTGCTTTAACAAAATCTGGACTTAGTAAAAAGAGAACTATAAAGAAGGTAAAGCGTAACCTTGATGGGCTTGAAAAAACATTCGGAAATTTAGTTTCTTTTGGTAACATATTTACGCTCTATATAAAGATTAAATATTCGGAGTGTATTGTAATTGAGAGAGATATCTGTCAAATATATAAAAATGCAAGAGCAATACAACTTTAGACCCAGCACTTTTAAATAGATCTCAACCTATAAATTACCTTCCAGCCTCTACCCGAAGGTCGGTGCCGTTGAGATCTGTTATGGCAGGGAAGGGGATTGCTTGGGGTTTTTAATGGAAAACTCGGTTGCCATTGAACTAAGGGGAGAAACAGTCTGGCAATTGCCCTGTAATCAGAGTTTTTGCCCAGCCTCAGGATTTTTACGAGATAAATTTTCGTGATCAAATGATTGCCTATTATGGCAGCAGCAGCAAGAAGTGATGTTTTCCAGGCTGGCAACCTTACCGCGGCAGGTACGGCATCAATTAATTCATGGCCCAAGCTATCTTCAATAATAGTTGGATGGTATGCTAAGACCTCAATGGGTAATCTGGCACTTTGCCCAGCTTCCGTAAAAAAACTCAATTGCCTCATCTGATTTTATTTTAAAATTCCAGCCACCTGAAAATATCTCCTTTGTTGCGTGGTCTCTAACCCGGGGAACGCTTGTTCTCACCGGTAGGTGGTGCAGATTTCTCACCTGACCGGGAAAGGGTAAGTAGGGGGGGTGGTCACCTCCCTTATCCGTTGAGCCCTTTAAAAGCTTAATCAATGACCTTTTTCCAAGGATAACTGTCAATTTCAAAATCTAGATAGGATGGTTTGGCTGTTGCTGGCATTGCTTATGGTATGTCTTTGATGGTTGTGCGATTGTTGAAACATTAGCGCTGTTTGTGGGTTTGTATAAAAAAAACAATTTATCATGGAAAACAATCAAGAAATTATATCAGACCTAAAAGGTTTAGTATCCATCATCAACGATGGTAAGGAAGGTTACCAATCAGCAGCAGAATCTACCGATAATGTAGAATTGAAAGCAGTTTTTTTAAAGTATGTTGCCGAAAGGGCCTTATATGAAAATGAATTGAAATCTCACCTTGCCAAGCATGGCGGGCACTCTGAAAATGAAGAGGGTGGTATCCTGGGTGCCATACACCGTACCTGGATCGATATCAAGGAAGCCTTGACCGATCAAAGCGAAACGGCTGTTTTAGGTGCGGTGGTAACGGGAGAAAAGGCTGCGCTAGAAAAATACGACATGGCGATTAAGGATAATGAATTGCATAGCGACCATTTGGATTTGCTAACCACGCAACGTAACGGTATTGCAGAGGCATTGAAGGAAATAGAAGTGCTGGAACAGAAATATAAGGATAGATAGGCCTCTATTTACATTATTACAGGCACGACGATTGGGTGCTGAATTCTTTAAGAGCGAGTTAACCAATTTGGTGCTCGCTCTTTTTTTGTTTTGGTGCTAATTTAGGTAAGTGAATTTATCGAATATTATGGGTATATTTTCAATCGTTGTTGATAGATTTTACAAAAGCAGTTAAGAAAATCATTTAATTTTGTAACATGACAATCCCCGAACTAGAACAATGGTTTAAGAGCGTGGAGCTCCCGGCGGCACCGCTCTACTTAAACCCAGCCACTAAGATTAATGACGTAAGCCAATTTCTCGAAAGCCATTTTTCTCCATTAAGAAATAATCCCATTACAAATATTAATGAGCCATTATTAGATCGCTTGTTAGCCTTTAAGCTGTTAATAGAATCTAATCTTTAATAAGCGTAATTTGATTACCTTCAATCATGAAAAAATTATCATCTCTGGCTTTATTGTTATTGATTTGCCTGGCTGCCAAAAGCTAAACTAAAATTGATATCAAGGATGTGGCTAAACACATTGGCGATACGGTAACCATTTGCGATTCTGTGTATACCACTAGGGCATTGAATGGTTTAACCTTGATTAATTTGGCGCTGCTTTTCCAAAGCAATTGTTAACTGTGGTAATTTACGAAACAGACCTAGCTAAATTTGCCGAGTAGAAAGAACTTACTTAAATAAAAAGGTTTGTGTTACTGATTCAGTAAATTCTTTTATTTTTATATCACACATATAGTGAATTTAAGTCATATCCTAATTAGATTAATTTATTGTATTTTGGTTTAAGTTTATTCAGGATGCTCGCCCGGAGTGTGTTAAATTTATGATTAAAAATGATTGATAAAAGAAAAATGGTATTTATTGCCATTGCTATTGGAATAGTTTTAACAGTTTCAATTTATCGTTCGGTATCGGATCGGAGTGATTTTATGTCTATGGCATTTGATGGTAAGGTCCAACAAGTGGGCTATGATTTTAAAGATGCACCAACAATTAAAGTCAATGGTAAAGAGTTTTACTTAGGTGTCACTGAGAATTTTAAACATCAGATAGAAGTGGGGGATAGTATATTTAAATTAAAAGGCAGGAAATGGATCGAGTTAAAGAAGAAAGGTGGTGAGATCATTCACTTTGGTTATTAGCTATATAAAGGAAAGGGCCTAAGATTAATGATTTATCCTTTTTCTCGAAAGCCATTTTCAATTTAGAAAGAACCAAATTAAAAACATTAACAAGCCTTTGCTAGATCGATTGTTAGCTTTTAAACTGCTAGTTGAATCTAATCTCTAGCTTAATTAATTTCATTACCTTCAATCATGAAAAAATTATCATCTCTAGCTTTATTGTTATTTATTTGCCTGGCTGCAAAAAGCCAAACTAAAATTGATATCAAGGATGTGGCTAAACACATTGGTGATTCGGTAACCATTTGTGATTCTGTGTATACGACTAGGGCATTGAATGGTTTAACCTTAATTAATCTGGGTGCTGCTTTTCCAAAGCAATTGTTGACTGTGGTCATTTATAAGGCGGACCTTGGAAAGTTTACTGAGCCTGAAAAGACTTATTTGTACAAAAGGGTGTGTGTTACTGGTAAATTGGTTTTGTATAATGATAGGCCGCAGATTGTTGTGAATGAGGTTAAGCAGATCAAGTAGATTTAAAATCCTCCTAAACTTCAGACTTTATTTCTAATTTATTTATACGATGTCAATTCCACTTGGTATAGTCGTATTGCTAGGAGCCTATGTCTTCTTTATTTATAAGAACTGGGATGAGGCTAACTCATTCAATAAGATTTTTTGCGTAATTGCAATAGTAATTTGCTTTATGCTTAGTTCTTTCGGTTATTTTAGATCAAAAGAATTAATACGTGAAGAAGCTAAAGTAAGATTCCATCGTTAAGTCCCAGGAAATTGTTGAATGTGTAAAAATATCATCGAATTAGAATTTTTTGTACAAACAAAGATGACGGCAATCATAAAAATCCAATTCTTGCAATAACCCACTAGGTTGGGTAGAAGATGGTACAACCCGTCAGTAGAGGATACACGTTTTAGGTTAGCATGTAAGGGATTCAAAGGTTCATCTATGCAACACTCAACATCATGAAAAGGGGTATAAGTTTGTTAAAGCTACTCATTATGAAAGGTCTGTCAGTTGATTATTTTTTAGGTTGTATGTCTTGGTGAAATACTAGGCTTAGTTAACTACCTAGTAGGAATGGCTATCCGCATCTTGTGGTATTTGGAACATTTATGCTTAATAGGTTTTTTGTATATTGTGCCAAATTAACGCTCATGAAGAGGATCTTATCGATCGGTTTACCTGGGGCCTGGCTTCTGATGTTGGGCGCCTGTACCGGAAATAATAAAATGGCTACTGGTTCAGTAAAACCTGTGGCCAACTCACTGATCAGCCCTGCGGCTGTTTCTACGCAAAATAATACCGATTGCAATGCCAGGTTTGGTTTCTGCATAGATTATCCTAAAAACCTGGTTGCCCAGCCAGAGAGCGACAACGGGGATGGCAGGATATTTACCGATGCCAGGGGTAATGAGGTGATGCGGGCTTCCGGGATAACTGACATAAATGGTGAAGGGATCAAAGGCTATTATAGGGAGGCCCTGAAACTTGACTCACTTGATTCGCCAAGGCTGGCAATCACCACTAGCCTGCAAAAGGAAAATTTTTGCGAGGTAACTGGCGAGAAGGGCGCTCAGCTCTATTTCCGTAGAACAATCTTAAAAGGTGGTGTTTTTATTTCGGCAAGCTGTCAGGTAGATGATCGCGATACAGCTGCTTTTGACAGGCTAAGGACATTGATCATTAAATCCCTTAAATAACTATGGCAGTTAATACAAGGCCAAAGGATTATTATTACCAGTTGAGCTCGGGGCAGTTTTTGGAAATGTACCCTGCTATGGAGCTGAACGGACTGCGCCATTTCAGGTGCGCAGATATTCTTTATACAGCCGGCGAGCACCAGAATGCCACGGCACACTATATCCTTGGTTCGGAGGAGATGGTGAAATCTTTCTTTTGCCTGCTGGTGGCAAGGGATGCCAGCCTGAAAGCACGTCCCTGGTTTGCGAGGCTTTTTTACAGCCATACCGCTCGGCACGAGATTTTGAAGGATATGTTTCCCTTGTTCCTTGTGCTGATAAGGCTGATGGACCCAGAAAAGAAGATCGACGGTTTCTGGACGGGCTTTAGCGTGTTTGCCCTCAACGCATTTTTGGGATATACCGCCCATATATGGTGGGAAGATGCGGAAGGGCGAAAGCATAAGGCGTTTTATGTTGACCATGACAAAAGACTGATCGATCCCGGAGCGATTGACCCGTATGAGGTCGAGGTTGCGAGGAGTACCGTATCCTTGATCCGCGCGGAAGTGCCAAGGTTCCTGCGCAGGATCGAGCAGGCTCCCGATAATAGGGTGCGAAAGTGGATGAAGGAATTTAATTTCATCAAGATGGATGACCTAAGGCTAGAGACGATAAGGCAGCTTAACCTGGTTAAAGGTTAGGTTCGATCAAATTTCGGCCGAGCTTTGTTGATTGATGCAGCAACAGGGCATTTTATTGTAAAGCTTGCAAGCTTATCTTAATGGGTTGGTGGTGAAATACAGGTTTCCCAGTTGTTTTGCTGTTCCATTAGGGTTAAGCTCCCTTAGGCTAATTCATCTTCTATATATTACTTAAATTCGTACATCAATATTTTATCTAAATCAAGACTATGTCTCTTAAAGAAAAGCTGCTCCATCAGATTAACCACACCTCAAAACAGGTATCACAAAACCTTAAAGATGCTGAAACCGCAAAATTAGGCGAGCAAGACTTGGAGCTTTATAAAAAAACAATCCATTATCTTTCCAAGTTAGAAGCCCAGTTACCGGATGCACTGTCGCAAAACCATTTTGATCTGTTCCACAAGAATGTAATTGCTTTCGGATCATTCTATAGTCTATCCTTGGCAGGTCAAGAAATGTCGGAAGACTTTGCCAAGCAGCTTAAAACGGAAATCATTGCCAAGCGCGATAGTATCATTTCCCACCTTGAGAAGTCGGAATTCAATTTGAACCTGTTTTCGATGCTCGGCTTTTTTAACGGAAATATTGTTGCTGTAGGGGCCAATGGGAGCGGTAAGACATCCCTTTCTGAAAAACTAAGACAATATCTTCCTTCCAGCGGAGTTGTGATTTCTGCGCAGAAACTGCTAATTATTCCGGTATTTCAGGGCATATCGAATTTCGAGCAAACCAGTGCCAAACTTCTACAACTGCAAAAAGTAACAAAGAATTTTAAGACCAGTTACAACGCTGACGGGAATGCGACTGATGCTGTCCCCGCAGTAGGATTTGAATTTATGAGGCTTCTGAACAATCTCCTCGCAGAACGTAGCGCGATCGGCAATAAGTATCTCAATGAAATCCGGGCCGGGGGAACCGTGGGTGAGATACCACAGACAAGATTGGACCAAACGCTCAAGATATGGAACAGTTTGATTGAACATCGCCAAATGGACTGCGAAGATGGCATAAATCTTATAGTGCGTGCACCTGAAGGAATTTATCCGGTATTTGAGATGAGCGATGGAGAAAAAGTCATGCTCTACCTTATTGCACAGGTACTCCAGGCACCGAAGGATGGTTTCATCATTGTGGATGAGCCCGAAATGTTCCTGCACAAAACTGTTCTCAACAAATTATGGGATGCTCTGGAAACAGCCAGACAGGACTGTATTTTTGTTTATCTCACACATGACCTTGATTTCGCCTCAAGCCGCACGACGGCCAGTAAGGTCTGGATCCGTTCATTTACCCATCCCGATCATTGGGAAATCGAGAGTCTACCTGAAACGGGAATGCCAGAGCCCCTGCTTATGGAACTACTTGGAAGCAGAAAGAACATACTTTTTTGCGAAGGTAAAAAAGGAAGTAATGATGTCCGGATTTATGAGCTTTTGTTTCCAAATATGACTGTAATGCCTGTGGATAGTTGTGGAGATGTAATCAATTATACAAAGGCTTTTAACAAGATCCCAGACATTGCTACAAAAGCCTTTGGGATAATAGATTCTGACCATTATGGTGCTGAAAGGCTCAGCGCACTTAGCCCATATAAGATTCATCCCCTGCCGGTAGCGGAGATAGAAAACCTTTTTTTGGATGAATCGTTTCTTTCATCAATGGCACCAAGGATAATGAAAGGAGCTGAGGAGATTGCCGGGATAAAGGCCGGGGTAATCGAAAAGCTGGAAAAAGATTTGGAAATGCAGGTTGCTCATTACGTCTCTGCGAAAATAAATTATTACTTCAACAATTCCCATGTGTCAAAAGGGAATGACATTTCGGAAGTCGATACTAATTATAAGGAGTTTACCCGACAGGTAGACATAAACAAGTGGGCGGAAGAAAGAAGAACTGAACTGAAAAAAATAGTTGCTGACAGGGATTATGCAAAAGCCCTTAGTGTATACAACAACAAGGGATTAAAATCAGTTGTCGAAAAACACTTTAGGATCACAGACTTTTTTGACCGTAGCATAGGGATGTTGCAGTTTGAAGACGGAGCAAAGGTCATTCTTATGAAGAATTTCCCCACAGGCGCGTTTGTTTAGTTTTTTATAAAAACCTTTATATCAATATGATATACCGAAATATTGATCCCGAACCAATATTACCATAATTCCAGATGCACTAAACAGCCAATTACCTAGTCCCACAAAAGAATTGCTGCAGTTCGAAATGGATAGATTGAGGAGGGTGACTTACAGGGACAAAAAGAATTAAATTAAACAGGAAAAGCCTTTGATTGTAATGCTTGCACTATCCAGCAGAACTATCTCTATGTTTTTTTGATGCTTCGCCCCTAGCTACATCAACTTCCGCGTTGGGATCTATCTTAATCATCTTTCTGGTAACTATCTTATAGAATATTTTGCGGATCGTGGTTCCAATTTCTTTGAGCTCAGCTATTTTTATTGTTTGTTTTTGATTTTTTGCCGCTTTCTCATAAATAGAATTAAATGCGTTTTCAATTTCTCTGATGGCATCGGTGGCATATCCCATGAATTCTTTATGGACATCGCGCTCTACATTGTCAGCAATTTTCTCTTTCACCTTATCTAATAGCCCTATAGTGGACTTAACCACGTCCTCGGATAATGCCTTGAATGCCAATTCCAATTGTTCCTCTTTTGATATTCCCTCTTTCTGTGGATAAGCCTTTACAAGATATTTATCTTTGCCCTCCAAATAGGAAAAGCAGGTTTCATAGCTACTTGCTTCCAGGTTATGCATAAACTGGTTCCTAACTTCCATGAATGTCACAAACTTTGTTTTCTCAACGGATTCCAAGGCCTCTATCTCGATTAACAGGGTTATTTTTTGATTAAAACTTATAGGGCTGCTCTTATTTCCAAGTACACGACTATTTTTTACATCCTTGATTCCTAGCAGCTCCCCTAGAAATATAGAGGTGAAGCTTTCAATTATTAATGCATACTGGAGTACTTCCGAACGCTTATCGATTCCAAGATTTGGCATGATGACTTTTAATTGCTTGTTTTTAATCTTTTATATGATTGTGTTTAAGGTATGAAAGTTCCCGAAAACATTCAAAATTTGAAAATGGTAATATATACAGATATAATATAGTGAACGATTCTACTTGGTATGGACTAAATGAAGATGGATTTTTCGACACAACCATAATTTTCCGTTATGGATTCTTTGCTTAGCTAACCACATGCTTGGAATGGATGTAGGCCTTTTGCATAGTATGAGGTAAAAGGCAGGATGCCAGAATATTCTAAGAAACAGAGCAAATAAGATAAAAATCTTCCAAGACAAAATATTTCAAATATTTATAGAGTATTTTTAGGGCATGATAAAAAATCGCTCATGAATGCTATTGCTTTAGTAATTGGAAATACCAATTATAAATTGGAAAAGCATGTATTGCCCAATGCGGCGAAGGATGCAATTGATGTATCAGAAAAACTCGTTAATTTGGGCTTTACCGTTGATAAACATACTGACTGTGATATACTGGAGTTTCAAAGAGCTATACAGTTGTTTTCAGCAAAGCGAAAAAAATTTGCAGTTGGCCTTTTTTATTTTGCAGGTCATGGACTACAAATCAAGGGAAAGAACTTTTTGACTGCAATCGATACACGATTTGAGGACGAAACTGCAGCTGAATATTCTTCTTGTAATTTATCGATGATTTTAGACTATATGGATACTTCAACAATGTCTGAAAATTCAGTTAATATCGTCATTCTCGATGCGTGTAGAGATAATCCGTGGAATCTTGCCGTTCGCAGCGTCAACAATCACGATTTAGCTCCTGTCTTTGCTCCTAAAGGGACATTAATAGCTTACTCAACATCGCCAGGTCAGACAGCAGATGATGGAGAAAAGGGGGGCAATAGTATTTATGCCAAGGCATTTCTAAACCACATTGATGATGAGGAGATACCGATAGAAGATTTCTTCAAAAGGGTAAGAACATCAGTATATGCTGGCACGAATGGTAGCCAGACCAGTTGGGAGCATACCTCATTGATTGGCGACTTCTATTTCAATAGCAGAGCATTAAACCATAGCGTTAATCTGCCATATGAAGATTATGCCATTGCTGACCAGGACTTTATTTCTGACGGAAGTAATCTCCAGGAAATAATCTTACAGATGAGAACGCATGATTACTACTCACAACGCCCAGCCTTGAAATCATTTAAATCTATGAATGCAGTGGGTAACGACAATATCAGCGATCTGTTTTTAATAGGAAGAAATATTCTGCAATCAGCTCATGGAGGAGAGGGAGATGCAAAGAAATTTATGAACAGTTTGTCTTTTTCGCTTCCCGGTATGGCGACTAACGAAGAAAACCATGTGCTAAATGGCATTTTGTTTGAAATGTATTTTAACAAACAGGGAAGATTTAGGCAGGAAAAATTTAAAAATGATTTCCTTGACGAAATCTATTCTTTGGAAGAAGATGGGCTATACCCTTTATCATTTAATATGATCGCTGAACATGTTATGCCCTTTAAAAACTATGTTTTTTATAAGGCCGGAGATAAGTCCGTTCCGATTGAGGTACGAATTGAGGATTTTGAATTTATGAGCATCCACAGAAAACTGATAGTGCGTCCCAAACTTGTCTCCATAAAATACAAGGGAAAGGAACTTATGGAAAATGGAAATGAGGATGAAGAGTCTGAATGGAATATAAGAGCAATTTATTTCACAGATTTAAAAAGGCTTATTAGTAAGTTGCTGATGATACCATTGAAAAAATTAAGGCTAAGTGTTAATGTAAACATACTGGACAACGACCGCATTACTGTTCCTGATATCATTCGCATATTAAAATAATATTATTGTAGATTTCAAAAGATTTTATGCTTCATAGTAGCAAGATAGTTAATGATTTAGTACAAATTTTAGTTAGGACGAGATGGGTCAACTGCCTGCGGTTTATCCATTCTTATAACTAAAAGTAGGGAACCAGCAGTTAAAAGGTAGGAATAGTCCCACCATGCAAATTATAATTAGTGTTTGTCTTAAAAATTATTAAGTAAATTACAGAGTAATGCTATTGTTTCTTTATTTAAATGATTTATAAAACGGGTTTTACAATTTTGTCCTTAACCAATTTTGCTGTGATAATAATTTCATCCTCATCTCTAGAGGTTACATACCCATAGATGTCTGATTTTGTTACCCACCCAGAAACCACGTATCCTGCAATGGTATGTTCAGCAGTCGCAAACCTAGTTGCGGTAGCCTCATTCAAGCTCCAACAAAAACCACAGTTGTCTAAATCTATCGTGTCTTCACGTAAACCACGAAATATCTCCAGGCGATCCGGTAACTTGTCTAATTTATCCAAACTTTCAAAACAAGTAAATGGCATGTTTATTTTTGAGAAAACCTCTGCCATTCCATCGCTGGTAAAGAATCGAAAAGGATTTGCCATCGTATGGACCGAGACGTATAGTTTAGTCAGAAGCTCCCTAGAGAGATAATCCTCATTCATACATATATTAAAAAACATTTCTCTTGCATAACCTTTATCTTTTTTAAAGACATACGCCATTTTTATAATCTTCTCGAGATCGCTCAAATTATGGTCGTTTGGTATTTTATCAGTAAATTTTTTTTCCATGTCAGCTCTTTTCTGCTGCCTGTCATTATCCAGACATTCTTCAAAGCACTTATTAAAGGTGGATGTTAATGTCATATTATCTAATGGTATCATAGCGTAAATAAATTTCTAACCGACTTTGGAAGCGAAAATTCCATTTCAGAAATGGCTTTAATACAAAGAGGTAACTATTTAGATTTAAAAGTTTGTTTTTTCCTATTCGGGTTTTTTAAAGAGATCGCCTGCAAACTCATAAAAAATCTCAGGAATTCTAGGTTTCAATATCCCTCGAAGATAAGACCCGAATGAGTTTAGTGTTGACCAAATCCTGGCCTCAAGCTCTTGCTCGGTCACCCCTGTTTTTTTCTTTATAGAATCAACTCTCGCTGGATTTGATACCCTTTCATACTCCAGGAGCATGCCTTCGAAAAGTGATGGATCATCCCTAAATTCTTTGGAAAATCTGATTAAGGTGTCTATATCAATAATTGTCAATTGATGGATTCTATTTTTCGATGATTTCAAAGTATCATCACATTCTATCTCCACCAGTAACCATTCATTTAAAATATGGTTCATTCCCGGCGTTGTCATCATTAGCTCAGAAACGATTAATATTGGGAAAATCCTGATATTTTTTGGCTTGTAATTCGGATCGTAAGCAGATTTGGCAGATTTTTCGAACAAAATTTTCATTCGCTCTGCCAGTTGCTTGACAGCTTTATTTCCATTGTCCGATGTGTCAAAGAGAAATTTTTCTCTTAACTCATGTTCAATCTCCTGAAAATTGAGAGACTGTTTTGTTGGGCCTGTTACAAAACTGCCCTTAATTTCATAAAGAAAAACCTTGTTCCCATTACGAGCATAATAATCAGGCTCAGTATCAATCCCGAATTCTATGGCAATTTTCTGTCCTGAGAACTTTAAATAGCGTGTTTTTGAATATATCTCATCAAGTATTGCATATGATAGATATTGCTCTATGAATTCGAAAGTATATATTGAGAAGAATTTACCTTTAGCTAATTTTAATTCCTTTTCTTTTTCAGTTATACGAAGAAGTTCGAAAAACATAGAATTATAAATTCGATTGACCGTCAGAAGCGAATCAAGTATGAGGTAACTTTCTTCTCCGACCCGATACAATGGGTTAGCTCTTGATAAGAGAAAGTCATTTTTTTGGATGTATTCAGCCTCCTGCTTCAGGGATAAATGATCTAAAATTACTTTTGCTTTCTCCTTATTCTCGCTGTTGGTTATTTCCAGATAATTTAAACCCGTGTCATTGTTGGGGACAGCTGCAAGGTGAGCAACAGGCAATACTGCTTTCAAATAATCTTTCCAATCATCTACTCCATAAGGTGCAAGAAATTTTTTTAAAAGTTCAGGGTTAGTAGCTTCAAGCCACTTTAAGCAATATATCGACTTTATAAAATTGACAAAAAACATTTCAATAGGCTCGAAATGATTCAGGTCATGATATGGATAAACCAAGGTAACGCCGATCCTTGCAAACCGGTCAATGATGTTAGGGAAATCTTTAGCTGGTATTTGAGCGAAGATCTTGTCTGTTCGATCTGCCGCCTCCTCATTAATTGCGAGGTATAACTTTAAAATATTCCCCTCTAATTCTGGTTTATTTGAATCTTCGGGTTGCTCGTAATTACTGGATAGTACAAGGTCTAACAAGGTCAGGTTGCTCCAGATATTTATAATCTTGATATGAGGAATGCTGGCTCCCAATTCCTTGTAGCCGAATACGAATCGATCCCATATTTCGTTCGCCAACTCAACATTATCCCGGTTAAACCATTCTGCGAAGAGCTCTCTTGGTGGATAATAATGTCTGGTTCTGGCAAGATGATTTAGTCGGGCAATTATCTTTGCCCACATGGGTTTAGCAATCGATGTTAATAGTGGAATATTGTCCTCTAGCTTTTCACCATATACTATAGAATATTTAGCGAGTAATTGTCTGTGGAAATTTGCCATAGAATAAAATAGCCAGGTTTGGTGTTTAATCGTTAATGCCTAAATGATTTTTTTTCTTTGGATCGTGGCCATTTGCATACCAGTATTTCAATTCAATTGACTTTTTTTCTGTTATAATCATAAGCTTTTTTATCCTGCTCAGCCAGATCACTATAATACTGGTTAGCCATTATCTTATACGTTTCATAAAGTTTTTTCCTGCTTGCGAGCTCTGCCTGGGAAAACCAATTTATTTGACCCCGTATCATCAAATTCATAACAGCAAGATAATTAATGATTTAATTCAAATTTAATTTCCGGCCAGATGGGGTCAACCGCCTGCGATTCATCCAACATTAAACGATTCTACCTGGTAGGGATTAAATGACAATGGATTATCCGACACAATCATAAATTTTCCATTATGTATTGCGCCGACAACAAATGCCCCTGAAATACTTTTTTTAATATGATTTTTAAGCCATTCATATTCGCGTTCTTCATAGTTCAGCAAGGCATCAAAAAGGTTCTCGCCGTTTGAAGCTTTACTCACCTTTAAATTTAGTAGTTTACCAGCTGGGGAGATACTGAGGTTGAATTTTTCGGAAATTGAGGCCAATATTTTTTCAATTTGCTTGGGATAATTTGCATTTGCGAAAGCAATGCCGAGAACTGGTACCGAGTTCGTTTCATCCAAAGGCGGTAAATAGGCACGGATTGCCAAATCAAAAATTTTTTGCAGGTCTTCTATCATTCAGCTATGAGTTCTTCAATCTTTGAAAGATCAAGGTTATAATCAAATTTTCTCTCAGCATCGTCGTCCACGTTTGTATATCCAAAAATTAATGCGATTCGGGCAGTAATACTACGGGTAATTTCGTAAATTTCACCAATATCTTTGTTATAAAAATAACCGCTTACCTCGCATCCAAGCGTTCTTAGCAAGTATATAAAGCACTTATTGCCGGGAAACCTGAGCAGATCAGCTTTTGCCTCATAATCATTATTTATGACTACGGCAGTCGGAAATTCTGCTTGTTGCCATTTGATAACGTGAGATTGCAAATCATCATTAAAATCTAGGCTAAGTCCTCCCTTAGCTGACATTACCTCGTTTAGAAGGTCATATTCATGGAAGTAGATTTTAAAATATTTCTGTTTAATATCCAACCCTTCGATTGAGAATATTTCTGGTATGGCTGTTCTGAAGATTAAAAAGGCAAGACAGAGTTTAATTCCCATTGGATCTTCTTGGTGGACATTGATTTCCAGGTTAAAACCTTTGGGGTCTATCGAAAGAAATACAATCTCACCAACTGTTTTTCGAATCTTTAAGCTTTTTATACTGTTCTGGATTTCTGAAATTAAATCTTGAAGTTCACCTGCTTCGAGCAACTTTCCCGACTGTTCGATGAGGATCGAGAGAAGCGAAAGCCTATTGGGGTTATTACAATGATTTGCACACAGTGCCAAGACAATTTTTTTAAATGGTAATTTAGAACTTTCCAAATTATCCTTACAATACCTAAGGTAATCGAGATATTCAGGGACTTGATTATTTGGCGCTGGGTTTTCAATATATTTTACGTTGAGCTGGCTAAAATAGTCGTGAATATCGACTATATTCTCTTCATAGTCCGCGATGCCCATTAAATCAATAAAATTTTCTCCTCCAAAGGACGCAACAGATATTTTTACAAGACGTTCAAGCCGATTTTTTTCGCCTGTTTTCATATATAACAGAATTGCCAATGTTAGGCATCTGTTTGATTCCTTGATCATTCCGCCAATTTGAACGAAGATATTAAAAGCCTCCTCATAATTAATGGCAGCAGTTTTAAACTCTCCTCTTGCCTCAAGTATCGAGCCTCGTTCTTTCAGTCCATGGGCGATCCCATAGCTATAATTTACCAATTTCGCAGATCCAATCGAGAGATCAATAAGGCGCAGGCCTTCTTCCAAATCATTCTTTTCAACGAAAATCTCACTCATTATCCAATGGATTCTGCATTGTTCCTTGTGGATATTCATCTCAACGGCGTGAAAAAGTGCCTCCTGGTAGATTTTTAATGCTTCATCAGTCTCACCTGTGTCCCTGAATATGTTTCCGTAATTAATCAAGTTTAATATCGCCTTTTTGAACAGCTTATATTTCTGGCACTGTCGCACTGCAAGGGCACCATATTTTTTGGCCTCTTCGTATTTATTCATCTGCCGGTAAATAGATGTGAGTGCATTCAATGCAATCAATTCCAAACCAAAATAATAGTCAGTAAGTCCCAAATCAAGTAGCTTATGGGCATATTTTCTTGACAGATCTCTATATCCATCAAAATGATTTAAACTGGAGGCTAGATTGGCCATACTTGACACCATGCCGTAGAGGTTTTTCTGCTTGGCAAAAAGGTCGTAGGCTTTTTTACAGACATCAGCCGCCTGTTTGTACTGATGAAGATCAATATAGATTTTAGATAGTGAAACTAGCAATGGCCCAGTTTGTTCTGGATCTGCTTCATCATCCTGCTCCAGAATAGAATCAACAAGTTCCCGGCCGTGGGCAATTCCACCGGATTCTACCAGATCCATTGCCTTATTCATTTGAGCAACCAAATGTAACCTACGATTACCCGCCCTTGCAAAAAGTTGGATGGCATCCTCTATCATCAATGCTGCATCCTTATCCAGCTGTAAAAATCTTTGATTCTGATAGATACAAAATTTCAAGTAGCCTTCGGTAGCCGGGTCTCGAGGCTTTTTCAAAAGTGCGTAGGCAATCTTGTTGGAAAACTCAAACTCACCACTATTATATATTTCCGGTAGTATTTCAAATCCGAAATCCTCAAGAGTCTCGGGTTCTAAATCTATCAAAAGATAAATAGCCTGTCTGAAATTTCTCGCATCCTTAAAGTAATTACCAAGCCTAGATTTGTAAACATCTAATAGTCCATCAGTTTTGGTTTGCTCAACTACAAATTTTCTGAATGCTGGATGAAAAACTTCGATTTTGCCCTCGGTTAATCTATTTACCAATCTAAGTGTGTCAATAAGCTCTATGGTTTTCTGAAGTTCACCACTGAAAAGTAGTTGTGAAACTTCTACTGTGGTAACAGGAAAATGAGCAAGAGAGCTAACAATTACACATTCTTTTTGCGATACATCTAATTGCTTCCAGATAGCACGATGGTATTGATCTACTCCTTTCGGAAAAGGAGATATACTGTATTGACTATAATAATAGAGATAAAGTGCATTTCCTTGAGAAGCTTCTAACAGCTCATTAATGTCGAGTACATCCAAACTGATATCATATTCCTGAAGAAATCTTTTCGCTTCTGATTCATTAAAATTTCCGATAGGCACCACCTCAATACTCTCGGCATCAAAATCCGTCCTTAACTGGGAAGCATAGACAAATATATTTTGATGCTTTTTTAGTGGAAGAAGTCGTTTAATAATTTCACTGGAATTCTCACATTCATCAATTAGGAACGTAATTTTGCTATCCACGAGCAATCCTTGGAACAACTCTAGGCCGTTTTCAATATCAATTTTGTCAATCAATTGTACTCCCGCGATGATATTATACTTATTGATAATATGCAACAGCACTGTCTGGAGAGACTTATTCTTTAAATTAATGTAGATAACATCTTTCATTTTACAGGAAAGATGAAATAACATACAAGTTTTTCCAACCCCAGGGTTACCCACAATGCCTATTTCCTTATTTTCAGTTAGGATTTGACACACTTGGTTTAAATCCTCCCTTTCTATCAATCTTTTTCCAGATTGCTCATTAGCTAGATCATCTACGTAATTTATTCCAAACTGAATGCGCAATGTCTCCTGATTAGGTCGCACAAGCTCCTGAACTGTTCCGTCATTGTTGAGATAGACGTTTTCTGCATTTAGGATTCCCTGGTTTACAAAATTGCCACCTATATTAAAGATTGATCCAGAAGTTTCCTGCTTATCAATCTTCATTATTTTCTGGGTTGGCATAATAATTTCCCTGAATCATATTGATATCCCTTCCAGCTGTTTGGCTTCCAATAACAAACCCAGAGGTCTTGCTCGCAGAAAAATTGTTGATGTTTTTAATATTCTGGAGATTTTCTTTTGCCCAGTCACTAAGGATAGGAAATAGATCTGACGGTGCCTGGTCACCACTCACCTCTGTGTACAATTTGTTGATGTCCTGACCGAGTGAACCGGTACCCTGACGTTCACATATTTCCTTGACAAAAGTCTCTGCCTTTTCAGGGGTACTGAACATTTTGCCTATTTTGATAAATAACGGCTTGAAATCGACGTGCTTTTTCAGGGTATCATAGGATGCACTTGCTACAATCTTACTTATTATCCCTGTATGTTCACTATCCCAAAATTGTAAGAGAGAGGTTAAAATTTCCATTTTATTTATTTGAATGCGTTTTAAAATATTTTTCATCCAGTCTTATCTGTTTCTCTATAGACTGTTTGGTAAAAAAAGAAGTCTCAGGAAAATAACTATCGAACGATTCGTGAGTCTCGATTAGATGCTCTAAAAGACTGAGGTCATAGCCAGCAGAATCTGTTTTGACCTTCGAGGCATCGTTTCTTTTAAGCCTTTCAAAAAGAAGAATATTGCAAATAGCTTGGAAGACCTGATCGCGACTATATCGGGTATTGATGGTTTTTGTAATTTCAGACACCCAATCTTCTTCATAAAAACGCATATGTGCTAGAGGGAAAAATTCCCCAAGTTTTTTCATTCTCTCTGTTATCACATCTTCCCCCGACATCATTTTTTTTGGTGGTTTTCCCTTTTTTAACTCACTATTGATTAAAGGGTTATATAGTGAATCCCCAGTTAGCTCCCCTTCTTTGGAAAACTTGAATTCAGTTTTGACGAAATATCTTTCACTCTTTTTTCTCACCCTATGATTGTCATCAACAATGTAATATCTCACCGCCACTTTTCTGCCCTTAACATACTTATCTTTAAACAGTCTAAAAGAATGGCTAACACGCATCCCTGCCTTGGACTGGAAAGCTTGGATCGCCATAGGTATAACGTAATCTTTTAGATGACTAGGCACCATGCGCTCAATTGTCAATCTGAGGTCGGGGCCAAATGAAAGCAGGTAATCTCCATTCTTCTGCTCCAAGAATTCCATGTCAATTGCATTGCTGTCTCCTCCGGACTTTTCTTGCCAACCTAATAGTGAATCAAAAAAAAGCTCTGCATATTTTTCGTTCTTCATCATGAAACCAAATTCATAGGGTTCCTCGTTTCCTTTACTATCTGCCAGATTGAAATAGGCTAGTCCTCCACATTCTGCCTTCCTATAATTTTCGATAAAGGCAGTATCAAAAAGCAAGGCCATAGTGGGCCGTAGGCCAAAATCCAATCCAAAGGGTACCAACATATTTATTCCTGAACATTAAATCTACGAAACTAGACTCAATGTTACTATACCATTTTATCCACAATCAAAGATGTGAAATAACTATGATGCTAAATAAAAAATTTAACCTGCCAAACCAGTCAATAACATACGGGATTTTTACAATGTTGCTTTTAAAATAACGGTTCAAAACCTACAAATCCCTTTGTTTTCAGGATTGCTGCGGTTTCCTCATTGAATTTTTTGAGAGCTTCGGGATCAAAGTATCGTGTTTCAACGCAACTGCCATTTTCCTGGTAAGTAGCTCCCATGCAGTAAAGACTGGAAAGAACATGTGGTTGGTATGTGCCTTTTAGCAGGGCCAGGATATCAAATGCAAATTCTGAAAAATACGTTTCCGAATAGTTCAACAATAGACTGAAATAAGAATCTTCTTTATGTTTTAGGCACTTTGAGGTGGCCCAAAATGCTAAAGAGGTGCTATTATTCCGTTCTGTATCAACGTTTTCATTTCTGAAGAATATTCTTCCGCTGTCGAGTTTGTGTTCTGTTTCTGCACGGAGTATGATTCCGCCGAAGAATCTTTGGATCATTGTGGCATTAACCAGCTCATCCAATGCAGCAAAATCCTTCTCGTCTTCTTTTCGGAGCTCAAAAAATACCGTAGCACAGAAGAAATTAGCAGGAAGATAAAGTTTGCCTCTGCTGCTCGGAGGATCTACGCGTACCAATAATGGCTTCAGCTTTGACAGCTGTTCAACCGCTTTGTTTGCGGATTGTTTATTAAACGCAGATTTTACTTCGATTACCGCACGCACATATTCTACTGGGATTGCAAGTGACCTTCCCTGACCGGAAGAATCGGGATTGTCCTCGACCCATAGCACTGGTGATTCCAACCGGTCGTATATGATCACATCGTAGTGCACCATATGCTCGGAACTCGAAATACCAGGTGAAATGATAAAGCCGGATGTAACGCCATACCGCTTCGGCAAGAATTCGCTCAGCCATTTTCTAAATTCGGCTTCTGCGACCAGACCATGCCTTGTTTTTACCTGCCTGTTACTACCTTGTTCTTTCGCTATATCATAGGCAGCAAGCATTCTGGTCTTTGCGGTCAGGAACTGTTTCCAGCCTTGGCTTGGCGTTTGTACCTGAAGTGGGGAGCCTTTGCTATTCATTTAGTTTACGTAGTTTTATGGTAATAATATACGGATTAGTTTCTTCAATGTTAAAAATCTGCAAAACTAATCTGCGACCCGTATAAACTAGTGGAGTCCTAACTTGGTCAACATTTCAGCTAATTCACAAGCCGAAGTTTATAATCAATTCTTTCTGCTGTAATCCATGGAGACTCCGAGAAGCTTTTTAACTCAGCAAATTTGTTAAACTCGTCAGCACTGATATAGTCTTTTACAAGCAAATCGGAAACATACAGGGGGAAGGTAATACTGCCTGCCCCGCAGGTGTATAACGCTAATACACCATCCTCGTAGATTGATCGATTGTCCATATTCTCACCGTTATTAGAATCGGGGGGATGAAGATAGAATCCGAGAAAGTTCCTTGCCTCCTTTTTATCGTAGAGTATAAATTTACTATCGTGCAACAAGGACATTATACAAAGTAAAATATCTTGACTGTGTTCCATAATGGCCTGCATATATTTCTGGTCTATTGAGAACGATTTTATAACCACAGTTAAGGTTGTTGCTATTTCATTATTGAAGGTTTCTAGATCGAATACTGAAGTGTAGTATATTGCACCTCGAATAACCTTCTGGATTTGATCGATTTTAAGTTCGATCTTAGTAATTAAGATTTCTGAATTTGACCTATATTCGTCAATTTTTTCCCTATCCTTATCACTGATGTTTTCCAGCTCACTAATTTTTTTATGCTGCAGTCTAGTTTGTGTTGTATTTAGGCAGTGAAATCCTTCTTCTTTATGATAGTGACGAGCAAAAAGTTCTTTCACTTCGGCTTTGGTGAAATTGGTGTGCTTTAATAAATGGGCTTCTGGAATATCTTCTAGTCCATCTGAGTAAAGAATATTGAAAAGTTTTGAATCGATTCTATAAATTGAAATTCCACCCAGAAGAAAGTCGCTCAGGTCGTCTTCAGTTTTAATTTTTTCCATCAATTCCTTTGTCTCTGCACCGTTCAGTTGATCGTCTATCAGCTTCTGTTTGGCATACCTATTATTAACCTGTTTGTGAAAAATGCCTTGATTTCTATCACTATGGGCAACGAAATGAGCAAGCTCTTTTATTAGACCATTAGATTTTATATACTCACGAGATATAATGAGTAGTGATCTCAGGGTCTCCTCATCGAACGTGTCATCCGCAATTTTATTAAGACACTTTGTAATTGCCTGTTTTGTTTTGACCGACATTTTATGGTTTTGGGCTTAGTTCCGCTTTTAATTCAGTGAACCATTGGTTTCAATCAAATTACGCAAGAATTTTTCAAAATATTCAATATCCTCGCTGTTTCCCAACAGCACTTTCGTGCCATATTTTGCATCAAATCCCAGTTCCTTCAGGTCGGATTTTCTTGCTTTATCGGTAAACAGTATATCAGAAGGTTGGAGGGCTGTGGATACTCGCATTAAATCAATATGATCATTTGGGGTTTCAGTTCTTTTCTTAATGCTCCAAAGACCTTCGATATGGAAACTGCCTTTCGGGAAATCAAAAAGCAGTCTGGCTATGGCTTTTGGTATGAGAAAGATGTGTTAAAAGGAGTGGCTAAGGTGAGTGTTTCTGTCAAGGATGGCTCGCTGAAACAGGTACTGGACCTTTGTTTTAAGGACAGGCCTCTTTCCTATAAGCTAGTAGAGAAAACCGTTGTGGTGAGGCGCTTGGAAAAGTCAGGCGAAAATGGGGCAGGCGATGTTAGCAGGCAAAAGAATGGTATGGTGAGGGGAAGGGTAGCGGATGAGGTGGGTAAACCAGTCGTTGGAGCAACGGTGAAACTGCTGGGAACAGCTTCAGTAGTGCTCAGTGATGAACATGGGAACTTTTCCATTGCTGTTGGAGATGGGAACGCAGTGTTGCAGGTGAGTTACATGGGTTTCATTCCTTTTGAAAAGGAGGTCAAGGCTGGGAGTTTTATTACGGTCGTGTTAAAGGAGGAACTTTCCACGCTCGATAATGTGAACATCAATGCGGGTTATTATACGGTGAAGGATAAGGAGAGGACGGGCTCGATCTCTAGGGTAAGTGCAGCGTTGATTGAGAAACAGGTCATTTCGAATCCTTTACAAGCTTTGCAGGGTAGGGTGGCAGGATTGGTGGTTACCCAAAACACTGGGGTTCCCGGCGGTTCGTTCTCGGTCCAGATCAGGGGTAGAAGCAGTCTGAATGTGCAGGTGACCAATGATCCCCTTTATGTCGTTGATGGGGTTATCTATCCCTCTGTGAAAATGTCGACCAATACATCTAACGTGATTACTGCGGGTGGCGCTAATCCATTGGCAATGGTCAATCCGGATGAGATCGAAAGCATTGAGGTCTTGAAGGATGCGGATGCAACAGCTATTTACGGTTCTCGTGGCGCAAACGGGGTTATTTTGATCACGACAAAGAAAGGCAAAGGGGGTGCACTGAGGGTTGGGGCTTCATTGAATCATGGATATGCGCAAGTGGGACACAAGGTGGAACTTTTGGGTACAGCTGATTACCTCATGATGCGAAGGGAAGCTTTCAAGAATGATGGACTTTCACCGACAGCATTAGATTATGATGTAAATGGGACTTGGGACCAGCAGAAGTATACTGATTGGCAACAAGTACTGATTGGGAATAATGCCACGATTACGGATGCCAATCTAAATATTTCAGGCGGAAACGGCGTTAGTAGTTACAGGATTGGCGGAAGCTACCAAGGTGAGGGCACTGTCTTTCCGGGAAGCTTTGGGCTTGACTGGGGTGGGGTTCACGCCAGCTTGAACCTGGGGTCTTTGGAAAATCGCCTGAAGGCAACTTTTACAGTCAACTATAGCCATGCCAAAGGAAGGTTGCTTACTGCAGACCTTACCAATTTCATTAGTCTTGCTCCCAATTATCCCGATCTCCATGATGGCGCCGGAAAACTGAACTGGACCTATAAGGGCACGCCGATGACATTGAACCCGATGGCCTTTCTATTAAATACCATCACTTCAAAAACAGACAACCTTATCGGGAACATTGCTTTGAGTTATAGGGTGCTGGACAACCTTTCTTTAAAGGCTTCCCTGGGCTATACCACGATGAATAGGGAAGAATTGACCAAGAGGCCTCTAGAGGCGCTTTCTCCAGCAACCAGTCCGACAAGTGTTAATCGTCAGGGTTATTTTGGTAACAATCTTAACAGTTCCTGGATTGCTGAACCTCAGGTTAATTATAGGGCAAGCTTGGGACATGGAAGGTTAGAGACGCTGGTAGGGCTGAGTTTTCAGGGCAACCAATCCAGTTTTCAGAACATCCTGGCCAGCGGGTTCAATAGTGATGAGTTATTGGGGAACATAGGAAATGCGGCGACGCTGACGAAAAATGAAAATACCAATTCATCATATCTATATACTGCTGTTTTTTCAAGGATAAATTATAACCTGCTTGATAAGTACATCCTCAACCTTACAGGAAGGAGGGATGGGTCGAGCAGGTTTGGACCTGGCAGGCAGTTTGCCAATTTTGGTGCGGTTGGTGCGGCCTGGGTTTTTTCGGGAGAAGGTTTCATGCAAAGGGCCTTTCCGGCGCTGAGCCTAGGGAAGATCCGCGGCAGTTTCGGGATTACAGGAAATGACCAGATTCCAGACTACGGTTACCTGCAGTTGTGGACCAATAATGGCGTTGGTACCTATCAGGGATTTTCAACCTTGACCATCAATAGGTTGTCAAACGCTGACTACGGTTGGGAAACCACTAGGAAGATGGAACTGGCACTGCAGCTGGGCTTTTTAAAGGATAGGTTCAATATCGAGATGGCTTATTACCGAAATAGGTCTTCTGACCAATTGCTGTTGAACCCAACCCCGCCAAGCGTGGGCTCGACCGGAATCCTGGTCAACTTGCCAGCGACCGTTCAAAACCAGGGCTGGGAGATAGAGGGCAGTGCCAGGCTGATCGACAGGGGTGAGCTGGAATGGTCGGCCAGTTTCAACCTTACCATTCCAAAAAATACGCTGATTGCATATCCGGGGCTTTCCAGCTCGGCCAACCGCATTACTTATGTGGTTGGTAAACCGCTTTCGATCCGGCAAGTTTACAATACCAACGTTGATCCTCAGAGTGGGAATTATGCCTTTGAGGACAGGGATGCTAGCGTGACCCAAAATGAGGGAGACCGGTACTTGACAAGTTTCATCGGACAAAGGTTTTATGGGGGATTGCAAAATTCAATTCGCTATAAGAGGCTTACCCTGGACTTTTTGTTGTCCTTTGTAAGCCAGACCGGAAATAACTACATGTCTGGAATACCGTATGGTCCGGGTTATTTCACCGCCTCGGCTACCACCAATCAGCCGACCGCAGTGCTGGACAGGTGGCAGGCTGCCGGCGACATCAGTAATGTCAAGAAATTTTCCACCACCATTTCCGGTTATATCAATTACCTGAATGCCAGGGGAGATGGGGGTTTATCCATCACCGATGCTTCCTACCTTAAGTTGAGGAGCGTTTCACTGAGCTACCAGTTACCCAATGACTGGCTAGAAAGGTTAAGGATCAGCGACGCCAGATTAAGTTTGCAGGGGCAGAATGTGTTTACGTTGACCCGTTACATAGGCCTGGACCCCGAGAGCCAGAGCGTGACCAACCTACCGCCATTGCGTGCAATTACTATTGGACTTAAGCTTAACTTTTAAATCATGAGCATGAAAAATATTAAAAAACTAAATGTGGTCTTGGCACTGGCGCTTTGCCTTGTCCAATGGTCATGCAAGGGATTCCTTGAAATTGATCCGCCATCCAATAGCTTGGTGCCGGCAACGGTTTTCAAGAGTGACGAAGTTGCCACCTCGGCGGTGCTGGGCATCTATAGCTCGATGGCGGCCTCTGGGTATGGCTCCGGGGACAGTGGGAGTATTTCTACCATATGTGGGCTTTCTGCCGATGAATATATTGCTTACAGCACTGTATTGATTCCCTTTAATATCAATCAGGTTCCTGCCGATAATAGCGTACTTGCCAATTTATGGCTTTCTGTCTATCAGCGTATCTACGCCTCCAACTCTGTTCTCGAAGGCTTGTCAGAGAGCAAGGTGCTGAGCCCATCTGTAGCTGCAGGTCTACGGGGAGAGGCACTTTTTACAAGGGCATTTAATTATTTTTACCTAGTCAATCTTTTTGGCGCTGTTCCCCTTCATCTTACCACCGACCAGCGCCTGAATGCGATTGCCAGTCGAAAACCTGTTGGTGAAGTCTATGCGCAACTCGTTGCAGACTTGCAAGAGGCTGAAACACTTTTGGCAGATGCTTATGTGGGCGGAGAAAGAAGTAGGCCCAACAAGGCTGCAGCAAGGGCACTACTGGCAAGGGTTTACCTGTACATTGGCGATTTTAAGAACGCTGAAGTTTATGCCTCTAAGGTAATCGATATGACAAGCGTTTATGCGCTGGTTGGGCTGAATAACATATTTTTAAAGAATAGTCAGGAAGCTATATGGCAATTGATGCCTCCTGCGGGTGCCAACACTAACGAGGGGAACTTGCTTATCCTGACAGCCACGCCTATCCAGGTCTCACTAAGTGCTAACCTTGCCGTTAACGGCTTTGAAGTTGGAGACCAGAGAAAGGTCAATTGGGTCAGGAGTTTTGTCAATGCAACCGGCACCTATTATTATCCATTTAAGTACAAGGTCAAATCCTCTACTACCGTTACCGAACATTCAATGGTATTACGCTTAGCAGAGCTGTACCTGATTCGGGCGGAGGCACGTGTTAACCTAGATAACCTTGCTGGTGGCCTGTCTGATCTCAATGTCATCAGGGTAAGGGCTGGATTGAGTGGGCTGGGGTTAACGCTAAACAAGTCTCAGCTGCTTTCAGCAATACAGGGCGAGCGCAGAGTGGAATTGCTAGGCGAGTGGGGACACCGTTGGCTCGACCTTAAAAGGACTGGCACCGCAACGTTGGTTCTTGCTCCGATAAAGGCAAACTGGCAAGCTACGGACGTATTGTACCCGATAGCAAAAGATGAGGTCAATAGAAATCAAAACATTACCCAGAACGAGGGATACTAAATCAAGTCCATATGAAAATAATCAAGCAAATCACCTGCCTATCGGCCTTTATGCTGCTAGGTTTCGCGGCAATGGCCACCGAGGGGAATCCGGCCCGTCCTGTTTTTCACGGATTGATCAAGCTGGACAAGGGTGCAAGTCCGGTAGATAGCCTGCTCATACACCTTTATCGTCCAAATTCCATTATTTATGACCCGCAGGTAATTTGGGTGGTACCAGGACCCGAGGGGAACTTTGAATTCAAGCTGCCCTATTTTAGCAAGCCCAGCTCAATTGCTGTCCAGGCGGCGCACCGGAATGGGAAGTTCGTTAAGCTCGACAAATATTTCGTGGAGCCAGGTGATGACATAAGGGTGGTTATCACCTGCGATTCGGCTGGGGACCATGCTTCATTCAATGGCAAGGGGGCGGAAAAGTACAATGTCGTTAGGGACTTACAGGAATTCCAACAGGGCCTGGCAGAAGTGCCAATTAAACTTGGACTTCACCAACCGTCAGACATTGAGTCAAAGTTGACCCTGTTGGATGGAATAATGAGAAATGCTCTTGAAAGAAAACGAAAAATACTTGAATTTCACAAATTGGGACCTATAATGATGAAGCTAATTGATTATGAGTACGCCAACCTATTTTCGAAATGGGATTACTGGCTATACAATATGTGGAGGAAGCCTTGGATTGAAGTTGGCTCCAACCGCATTCTGCTCAGGAAATACTTTAACCTCAGGGAAAGTGAATTCAGCTATAGACCAAACCCTTTGATGACCCTGTGCCCAATATACATTATTAATCTGTCTGGGAGGGTTAAATTTGAGCTTATCTTTAACGGCGATCGAAATGGCACATCCCTTCAGGCATGCTATGACAGAATAAAGAGCGTATATCCACAGCCGATCAAGAGCCAGCTCTTGGCCTGGCTACTTGTCAACCCCTTAGGATTGGGCCTGCTTGAGTTCAACAGGGGCGAACTTGATTCATTGATGGTTGATGCGCAACGCTTGGTTGAAATTCCCTTTCTTCGAAACGAGATATCCAACATACTCAAGCTGAGCAAGGGAAAGCAGCTTTTTGAGGCCTCATTTTCAGACCTAAAAGGCAACAGGATCACCACTAGCTCCCTTAAAGGCAAAGTAGTACTTATCGATATGTGGGGGGTAGGATGCGGTAACTGCGCAGTATTTCATGATATGTTTGAAAAGCAGATCCGACCAAAGATTGGCAACAGGGATGATTTTGTCGTCCTAAGCATCAGCACCGATCGAAACAGGGAAAAGTGGATCGAGGGAATCAATAGTGGTCTTTATACGAGTAAACACGATCTAAACGTATTTACCGATGGACTTATGTTCGGCCACCCATTTCCTAAGTATTACAACTTGAGTTACTCGCCCTTCATCCTACTTGTTGGTAAAGATGGCAAGGTCTTTTCCAGGTTGAAGGGAGAACCGGGACCGGAGGCCATCCTAAAAACGATCAATGAGGCTTTGGCTGAGAATTAAGCCCGTCAAATGAACATGGAATAACTAAGCCCATTATGTACAAGCCCTGCTGTCGAATGGATTAGCAGGGCTTACCCTTTAGGGAATTGATGAATTTACCTTGATTGGTACTAATGGTTAATGGGCAACTATAATTTGGCGCTTGGTAACCTTTTTCCCTTCAAAGACATGCAGGAAATAGGTGCCGTTTGGCAAGTCGGCAACCTGCAGGCGGATTTCCCTGTTATTCGCCGGATACGTCCTGCCTTCTTTGACCAACCTACCTTTCTCATTGAACAGCTTAACTGAAAAAGATTGCTTTGTTGCCCTTGAAATATCCATATGCTTGGCTTCCGAGGAAAAACTAATGTTTAGCTCTGAATTTGCGGGATTAGGGTAGACCGAGATCTTTGACAGGTCGCAACTCTGGTAAATGATCTCTACCTCGGAAAGTTCTGTGCTCAGGTTGCAAGGGCCACCGCTTATCCAAACGTCGAGGGTATAGGTGCCATTGGCAAGGTTGTTGGGAAGTATCTGTGTGCCGGTAACGGTCACGTCATTGGAATAGACCAGGCCAGATGAACCATAAATCTGGTAATGTAAGGTAACTGTACCAGATCCCGAAGGAATTATATATGAAAACGTGTTATGGTAATTATCGAACGACCATGCGTCACTGCATAAGTAGCCTTGCGAAGTTCCCATACCATCGTTGTAGATGTCGGTAAGGGTGACATAATATGGCCAACCATTGTTAATATACGGACTTTCAATTATATGTGTGCCGCAGCTGGAAACGACAGTGGCCTTCAGTTTGACCTGTCCATTGTCTACCCCACTCAGAACCACATGGTCATTATAGTTTTCGGTAATTTCTGCCGACGACCCAATCACCTCCCAGGTAACCACCGCTCCGTTTGGAAGATTTGGAATGTTGTAAGTAGAATTTGTACAAAGTTGTGCAGGTCCAGAAATGCTAGTTGGCTCAGTGAACTGGACTGTGAAACCATAGCTTGCAGTGGGGCAACCAGGTCTTGACAATGTGACGTAACCCCCAGTGTATGTTCCAGTAGCAGCGTGGTTAATCCTTATGCTATTAGTTCCCTGTCCACTTAATACCGATAATCCACTTGGCAATACCCAATTTACAATTACTCCAGACGGCATATTCGTAAAGGTAATCTCAGGGTTTGCGACATTACATACATTTACAAGTCCACTGAATTCAGCAGTAGCGGCACAGATTCCAGCGCACGTGCTTGGTATGGGGGAACCATATATCTTTTCGAAGACAAAGTTGGTAACCCTTGGGGACATTAGAAGGTGTTCCTCACTGGTAGATGGGTAGCTAATATCATCAAATGGAGTTTTCGATAAAGGATTTGAATCAGTTGTGAGATTGTAATAGGGGTTTTGAGAAAAGTAAAATCCATTGGCACCATAATTCTGATTATTCAAATCTAGTGCAGACGCTGTAGGTACAAAGGTTGAAATCTGTCTATCAATAAACTGCGACCAAATATCTGCGCTACCCCTGAAACTTGCAAGAAGATTAGTCTCGTATTCATCAATAAAAGGAGCCGTACTTCCTGGAACTGTTTCATGGGACAATTCGCCATCAAACTTAACCCTAGAGCTAACTTTATATATCCCTTTCGGCCCAAAGATGCTCGTCGCAAATCCGCTGCTTCTCAGATAGGAGATAGTTGAGTTATTCACACTTGTAGAGTATAATTCTTGCTTATGGTTATAAACCCTAAATAAATAATATGTTTCTGCTCTAAAGTCTAATAATTGAGCCGCGTCTGGATAGCCCAAACCAACACCGTCTGCACGTCCATTTGCGATTCCATAATTATTACATTGAGTAGGGTATCCCTTAGCCGCATAAGTGTTGGCAAAAGTGTTTCTTCCATTAACCGTTACCCCATTTCTATGTTGCTGTAAAAGTTGGGTGCCGGCATCAGAATTTAGTTGTGCCGTTAAGGTCATCACATTTGGATCGTACTTAACTTGAGATAGGGCTTTAGAAGCATCAAATAGCAAGTGTTGGATGCCCAATGGTATATAAGCCCCCTGATGCGGCGCATCGTAAGAAAAAAAATTTTCTACATTATGGGCGATTGAATTATCTTCCATATCCTTTAGGCAATATTTGGTGATCAAACCACCCATACTTAATCCAATGATGTTAATTTTGTTGCTTCCCGCTTTTTCTGTATTAACGTCTTCTATAACCTGTCGTAAAGCCTGTGCATTGTCAAAAATACTAGCAGTATTATTCGTGAACCTTACAGTTACAAAATCATATCCCAAGGCACGCAATTGGGTGACGAGGCCATTAGGGTTTAGGGAATTTAACAACTGACGAGCGTCCAAGGCTTCTTCGATATTAAAGCCCTCTACAACGATGATGGGTTTATCAAAGGTGTTATCACAGCTCGAACCAATCTCTCTTTCTACAATAGTTCCTGAACCGCCTAAACGGTTTAGTGTCCTATTTGCCTCTTCGGAAGGCGTTGGGAATGGTTGCATATTAAAGAACAGTTCATTTTTGATGAAATTGAACCCTGATGTGCTTTCCAATCCTCCTTGCTTGATATTGATTATTTTGGGTCCAGATGATGAATAATAAATAGACTTCAACGTATTTGCAGTCACATTAACATAGCCATTCCCATCTCCAAAATCTATTTGGATTTGCCCAGCGATAGTATCGGTTACAAGCATAGTGGTCGGAAGGATGTTAAACACTACATCTCCATTAGAAGCAAAATCCCTTCCCTTAAAGAAAGGCATTCCTGCGAATAGTCGATGCTTCTGATATGGAGAAATTGTCCTGGTAGTGTTGTCATAAAGTATGGTGGTATCTACATTGGTAGTAAAAAGCCCCAGGCTGGCGGCATCTGACCGAATACTATGGTAGCTATGGTTGATTAGTAGAATAGGTATTTGATTTATTGCCCAATTATCATTGATAGCTGTTGCTAGAGATTGAGGATGTTGAGGGGCATAACTTCCATTGGTATCAAGTGCAGCATAATAAAAGTTTGTATATATGCCCATGGCATGTAAGGTAGAGCGTATTGTTGAATCATTGCTGTTCTTACCGTCATGTGCAGTTGTCGATAGTTTTCCTGGTGCCCGATCGATTAGGAAATTTGAGGTTACCTCTGCAAAATTCAAGTTGCCGAAAACATGGCCCAAATATTCTTGGTGAGTATACCAAAGAGAATCTGTTTTTGTAACGCCATTGGAAGTGGAAGAATTCACGCGAAGAGTTTGCGCATGCACACATAGGCTTAAGACAATTAAGCCTAAGATTAAAGAATATTTCATGTTTGAGAGCAATTAGTATGGCTTATTGATTGTCAGTACAGATTGAATATGGGACTGATATGTTTTGGATAATTTAGATAATAAAAATGCTACCGACAAATTTGACTAATCGCCAAATTTTAGATCAAAACGGCCTTCTGTTATGGATACCTTCTCACCGGATGTCGCATCTTTTAAGGTCATTGAAAAGGTCCCGGATGCAATCTTATTTCCCATGTCCCAACGGCTAAAGGTTATGGTTCCAGTGTCTTCCAATTGGTATTCTTTTTCTTTATTATCAGGAAACTTTACAATTGCAACAATCTTACTGTTGTTGGTATTCAGAGGATACGTGCCAACGCTTATGTTTGAGCTAAAATATTCAAGTGTAAAGTCATCAATTTTCCCTATGGTACGGGTGCTTTTTCTAAGGCAAACGATATGTAGCCTAGGGTTACTGAGAATTCCAGGATAATTTGCAGACAATATTGCAGATGCAGAATAAAAATTTGGAGTCCATACCTCTGAACCAAACATAAGGCCAAATGTATTGCGTCCCTCGGCAGAAATGGGAGGTAGAACAGGTTTTGGATTAGGGTCATATGGACTGAACTTCTTACATGATAATGCCAGAATAATGAAGGCACTGGCAAGAATGATCAATTTTAAGTTCCTCATGGAGTGAATGGTTTATCTGTGTAAATATTAAGGTTAAGAATGTTGTATTTAAAAATGCCAAAATCAACTTTATAGATTAATTGATGGTTAAAGTAAAGTTAAGATTGTAATATGATTAATCCAATTTTTTAAAAGGCGTAAATCAAGCTTCTTCAATACCATTTTACTGGGCTGCATTTTTTACGAATTTCGCCTAGCTTTGACAAAAAGCATAAACTCAGGATGAAAAGGACTCTGTCTCATAGGGAAATTATTGAGAACCAAAAAACTGGAGTTGAGTTAACTATTCTCTTACATCAAAACGACCATCTGAATTAGAAACTTTTTGCCAGATAGAACACTCTTTAAGCCCCCATTGAAGAAGTTCTAGATGCAACCTTGTTTGCTGTGCCCAACGACTTCGCAAATCAGTTCTTTACCATTTTCTCCGGTCAAAAATTAACTTTTTTTTTGAATGATATTGATTAGGAAGACTTTCAGCTAACTTTTACCAAGGCTAATATTGATTGATAAGGCCTATTGAGTCCAACGAAAAACATATTTGATTAACGTTGTAAATAAAACTAGCATACTTGGTCTATTAGTTACTTCAACTAAAAAATCAAAAAAACGTGAGTGATTCTGTAAGCAAGTTTTCCCTGGTATTCAAATGTTAATTAATGGTAAAAATTGGCGGAAGTTCTCATTCTACAAGCTAACTGCCATTCTTTTTTTTGTGATAGCGTGGTGAAGACTTGTTTTTTTTAACTTAAGGGGAAAAAATGATGGTGTAGGCCACCAACAAGTTCCCGTATATACCAATGATTGAGTTTCCATGGATACTGAGGTCTTGGGGTTTGATTCCGTTGTATCTGGGAATGTAAAAGCTGTACTGGTACCTTCCGTTAACAAGGGAATACCTATCGATGACCTGGTTATTATTAAAGTTAGACCAATTTTCGTTGTCCGCCTTAAGCGCAGAAAGGATAAAAACAAACCCATTGTCCAGTACCAAATTCCTGTTGACAAGTATGGGAGGCTTAGCTTGGGTGATGCGACTTTGTATACCATTTACGGTCTTCCTAGTCAACTTTTTCAGTTTTATCCTAGCAAAGCTTACTGTGTCGATGGTCTTTGCCCGGTATAACAATCTTAAGTTAGTATCTAGACAAAGGAACTGACCACGATAGAAATAGGAATAGGTCAAACTACCGTTGTAACCGTTCCTTAAAATACCATCGTTGCTAAAGTATGCATCCACTTGTTTATCCAGATCAAAATTATTTTCCGTCAGAGCTTTCCAATAGGATATCTTAGTTAGTCTCCTACTTGGTAGACCGTTTTTTAGGGAAGATTGCCTTGCTATGATCGTGGTCTTGGAAATCGGCACCAACTGGTCATATCCATTTTCTGGAAGGTTGAAATGTTGCATTCGGCCAGTAACTATTGAAATAGCGGACAGTTGATCGCCTCGACCCATGATTGAGTACAATGTGGTGCTGGACCTTCCAACTGCACTTGCTTTTCTGGATGACGCATTTGAGGTATTTAAGTTCAGAACCTTAAGAGCTGACAACGCGCGGTCAGTGATCAAAATTTCACCAGGATCAGTGCTGTTCTGAAGAGTTATCGCCTTGTCACTATCGTGCACAAAGATATAAGAGGTAGAGGGAAGGACGAGCGTCTTTCTTAAATCAAGCTGGGGAAATCTGATGGTACGTTCAAAACCATTATTTTGCTTGGTTCGATTCAGTAACTGAACGAGAAATAGTATTGCCATTGGAATACATAAGGCCAGCAGGAGATATAGGATTTTCTTTTTCATCTGCAATTAGTGCCTGTCCCATATCGGGACAGGCGAGGTGGCTAAGGGTTATAGTTTTCAAGGGCTAGCTGCTCTGGTGATATCAGAACTCTTGTGCCATCACTGGCTGGTTTGTCCCAGGCTTCGCCATAGAAAACCGAACAAGAGGCGGTTCCACCAGTACAGTCGATATCCGGAGTCTGGGCATTATCACTGTAGTGGTTAGGCACGAATCTCGCACTCGACGCAATTGCTCCACCAATGGCAACTATTGCCAATGCAGCGGATAGAAATAATTTTTTCATGTTAATGGTTTTTTATTTAAGTACCTACTCTTTTACAGGTTTTCGGTTTGTCCTGATTCAATTGGCCATTGGAATATGATTGGGGCGAGTTCGGTTCGCCTGATTTGTTTGGATTGGGTTTGATGAAGATGGATAGAATAGCTAGGGCGATGAAAGCTAGGTTAAATATGAGGTGTTGCTTCCAGCTGAGGCTCTGTAGTGCGCCGCCACAGCTGCAGGGGATGATCTCGCTGAAGTTCAGGATGGCGATAATGTAGGTGGTAAATAGCGACATTAAGCCAAGGCAGGCATAAAGAGCAAGGGTTTGGGTTCTTTGTATGAGGAGTAATGCCGCGATAATGAGCTCGGTTACCGGGACAAGCCAAACCAATAAGGCAGCGTAATCAGTGGTAATCGGTGACTTTGAGAGTTGAAGCAATGATTGCTGATAGTCAAGCAGCTTACTTGTGGCAGCGTAAACGAATAGTAGGAAGAAGAGGTAACAGGTGAGGTCCACCATGGTCTTGCGGGTGAGGAACGTGCTGTTAAGGATGAGCTGTTTTTCCATCGGAACTTTGTTGTTTCTTTCAGGTCAAATTTAGGGTAGCGGGATGGATGTTGGAACTGTGAAATTAGGGTAAGAAAAACTGCTTAAAAGCAGTTTTTTACGGTATGATTTAGTTTCAGTTTGGAATGAAGCCGGGATTTTGGTTGTTTTTTGATTAAGGGGTTATAGGAGGGCAATGCCGGCAAGGGTGATCAGGCCGTGGAAGTTGCGGACAAAGTAGTCATAGTCAAGATTGAGATAGTTGGCCATGTCCTTTTTTTTCAGCTGGGGAAGGATGTCGCGGTTAGTGCTGATGAATAGCTGGATTTTGCGGATGGCCGACTTTTCCTCTAGGAGCAGCCCGCGAAAGGCAATGGAGGTGTCATATTGGGCACAGAGCGACCTGTAGATGTGTTCCAGTTCTGCAAAAGTTTGGTGAAGGGTTTTGATGTCGTTGCTTTCCCAGTATAGTACTAGGCAAGAGGTGCATGCCTTGAGGTAATAGACCTGGTTTTGTCTTCGGGTGATGATGGGTTGGCCCTTCTTGATGAAGTTAATGATCGAGGGGTTTTTGCGGTTACTCGCATCGTATTCTTTTAGAATGCCATTGCTGAGATAGGCAAGCATACCTTCTTTTCTGACTAGGCTTTCTCCTGGATTGAGGGGTATGGTTTTTTGGTGTTGCAGAATCTGCAGCCAGGCTTCTGGCTGCAACGGGCCAAGGGTTTGTAAGCTGGTCTTTAACTGTTGTGGGTTCTCTTCCATACCTCTTGTCTGAGAGCTTCTTCCTTGTTATCGGTGTTTGCGGTGACTGTATGAAGACCTGCCCTGGTCGGTTTGACTGGGCAGGTCTGGATGTTCAATTTTGTATGGGGTAGGTGATCACGAAGTTAAGGCGTTCGCTTTCCTGAAATCCTTCTTCTTCTGAAAAGCTGCTCACCGCTGCCTTGTCTAAGTCCAGTAATTTTCCCCTGTCGTCGCCATCCGCACTTTGGGTTCCATTTCTACCTGCGGGTGTTTCCTCCTTGATCAGACCGATCATCTTGCGCCTTTGCACGAAGTCTTTGCAGTCTCTTGCTGCGGTAGTGACAAATCTTTCATCGAGTGAGTTGAGGAAATTGACTTGGGTAGCTGATAGCTCAAAATGTTCGACTGTGAAACCACGGAAGTCATTGCCTATGGCATCGGCCTGAACCTGTAGCTCAGCATCTGGTAGGGCAAATAATTGGGTCAATAGGTCGGTCAGACCTGCGCTTGTGAATGGGAATTTGTTCATTTTACGATAAGTATATAGTTAAAAATACCGGTAGCCTTTACCGGTTGTGCCAGCAATATTAGTCGCAGGATAATGCGTTTTGATAGTGCTAAGGCTGATTTTGTGGTGACTGGTCGGCTTTAAGGGTTGAACGGTAGGGCTCTGTGGCTAGCTTGTTAAAAATTTATTGTCGATGGTTAAAAAAAATGTTTCTTTTGCACCATGGTAGAAGGATATAATGACGATGATAATGTTTTAATAGAGGCGCCGATCAAGTATTTACATTGGAGGTACCGCCTTTTGCTTTCGGTGGTTGTTTCCCATTTGATCATCACCGAAGGGCAACCAAAATCGGTGTGGCAGATTTTGCAGCAGTTGAATTACTGGGTTGCCTTTGTCTTTAGTGTTTCGGTTGCAGTGTTGGTGATGTGGTTGGTGCACTTTGTGACCAGGCGCTTGGATAGGTGGTTGCCCTGGATGACGAGGCTTCCGCACCGGATCGCGATGCAGTTTGTGCTGGGGATCTGCCTGATCCTTTTCTTGATCTACATTTCGGTTAGGTGTTATTTCTGGGGTTTCGGTAAGGATTTTTATGCAAGTGGGTATATGGAAGTTGAGTTTCCCATTGCCAAGTGGATGGTGCTCTGTATGAACATTCTTTATATTGCTTGGTTCTATGCCGAGAGCTTTATCCGCAGTTCAATACAAAACAGGCGGCTCAGTAGCGAACTTTCGGGTTTTTACCAGATGATGGAACGAAAGGAAGGCTACTTGAGGGACCTAGATGCCAAGCTTGGTAATAAATTGATCACTATCTCTCCCTCGGAGGTCATTTGTTTCGAGCGGGAGGAAAATGTGGGCTATGTCTGGATGATGGATGGGAGGAAATTCATCATTGACTATAAGATGCAGGAACTTGCAGGTATACTGGACCCTGGTATGTTTTACCAGATCAGCAGGTCAGTGATGCTTTCCATTGCAGCAGTCAAGGGTTATGAAAAGGTAAGGAACGGACAGGGTCTTTTAATATTAAGGGAGGGGCTGGCCATCGAGGTTTCGCTTTTGGTGAGCAGGGATCGTTTCCATGGCTTCAAGAAAGTGTTTGATAAGTATCGCCTAGGCTAGAACAACACCTGACATGGGTTATTGATCAGAGAAATGACGATTCACATCTCTTTTGCTACCATTGGCGGGTTTCCAGCCTTTCCGTAGGCGGTTAAAAGAAGGGGTTTTGCAGTTTTAGTGGTTTATTCACTATGCTCAAAATCGAAGAACTGGTAAATTGCAAGGCAAATAAATTCTCCTGCGAAAAGTTGGGCCCTTTGGTGCTGATCGTACTCAGGGGAGAGGGAACAGTTAGCTTTCTTGACGAGGTAAGTAATTTCAGGGGAGGTAGCGTGCTATTTGTTTTTGATGCTTCGGAAGTTAAGATACTGGATGGAGGTATTGAATCTGGGTATGCGCTTAGTTTTTCGCAAACAATGCTTGATTGGTTTTTGCTTCGTTATCCGCTTTTTGGCAAGGCCCGTGTTTTTAAAGGGGATTTGCTTTCGTTGGTCGTGCCTGCAGGACAAGTTCCCTTGTTGCAAAGGGATTGTCAGTCATTGGTATTGGAGTTAGCGTTGGGGTCAAACTTGGAAAGGTCAAGATTGCTTTTTGCACTACTGATGCTGAACGTTCTTGAGTGTGAGCCAAATTTATTGATAGGCAAACAGCTTAGGTCTGATATGGAGGAGTTTAATGAGCTGTTAGCCCTTAATTTTCGTCAGGAACGTTCGACAAAGTTTTATGCCAGAAGAATGGGAGTTTCGCCTCGTAGGCTCAATGGGCTATGCAGGAGCTGGTTTTTAGGCAAGCCTTTTTTTGCAGTGTTGATGGATTGGTTGTTAGGTGAGGCCGAGTTTAGGCTCCTGTACTCAGATGAACCGATCAAGGTAATTGCCATGGAGCTTGGCTTCAAATCGCCTCAGAACTTTAGGATGTACTTTGTCAGGTTCAGGGGGATGAGTCCGCTGGCGTTCAGGAATGGGAAATAAGTGACCAGGGGTAGCCCGGTCACTTGTTGATTAGTCTGTTGGTTCAAGGTAAGGTAGTGTGAATCTCTTGGGATGGGCAATATATTGCCACCATTCCCAGAATTGCCAAGGTTTGATGGTGAAGCTACGGTATAAGGTTTTGTTAGGGTTATGGGGGTGTTCTCTTTTGAAGGTTTCGAATTGAGATAAGCAAGTTTTGAAGTATAGGCTGCCGGGTTCTTCTTCAAACCTAAAGCTGTCGTCAAGGTTTCTATAGGTGTATCTGTCCAGCACGAAAAATTGAACCGGTGGGGTATTGCTGATCACAACAAGTGCAAATATGATGATGCTAGTTATCTTTAATGTCCTTTTCATTTGATGTTTATTTAACGTATAACCGTTCAATTAATTACACTCACCCTTGCTTGAAGGGGTCTGTCCACCACCTTCATGGATGTTCTTTGCTCCGTTTGCTTTCTGTTGACGAAGGGCATTGGCCATACCTGCAGGAGTCATCGCATAACCTGCACCACCTGGTCCTGCGGTTCCCACCTGTATGGTGGGTTTGGGAATGGCAAGTCCACCGACCTGTCCCGCCTCGTATACAAAGGCTGCACAGTTATAGTCCATATAATGGTAACCTGACTTGGGAGATGCGGTAAAATCGATTATCTTCTGGAAGGAGGCTGCATCGGTGAAGAAACTTGCATCAAGGTTGTACTCCATGTCACCGTTGTTCTTGATCTGTGATGTGGAAACCATCCTGTCAAATCCATTACCGGTGCCGTAAAACCCAATCGTTTGGGTAACTGACTGCGTGCCGTTGACTTTAGTAAGCTGGATGGCGACGTGACCAAAGCTGTTGGGACCGTAATTGAAAGTTGTGCCGGGAAGGGGTTCTACGACGATGACCTTCACCTGGAATGCTGCACCTTCAGTTTTTACGTTTTCAAAGCATTTCATCATTTTTTTTGGGTCCACCGTTGGACTGGTTTCTCCTGGGATGTTCGAGGGAGGTGGTGGTGAGCTGGTATTGGTTGAACCTCCTCCACCTCCTGATGGGGGATTGGGGTTGGTGTTGATGCCGCTGTCATTGTAACCACCATAGCCGTCATCGAAGTAGATGTTCTGGCAGACCTGTGTATTGAGCACGTGGAATTCATCCTGTGCGTCGACATAATAGGTTTGTACCCATATGCAGGACTCGATGGCTTGCATTCGCATCGTTTTTCCATTGCTGCCTTGGGTGGGATATTGAAGAGGATTGAATGTGATATTTGTGTTTGATGTGTTTGGTTTTGTTTGAGGGGTGGTGGTTGGACGGATTTCTCCGACCTGTTTGCCGTTTCGGTAAACTTTTCCTTCTTGGAGCTGGTAGTTGAGGTTATAACTGAGAATCTGGCCGGTGAAGTCGCTGGAACTTACTTTTTGTTTTTCTTGGTGGTAGAGGTAATCTGGGATGATCTCGATGAAGTTTCCTTCTATTTTTTTGGTTGTGGGGTTTTTTTGAATGGAGAGCTGGCGGTAGCCCATTTTGAGGTTGTTTATGGTTGGCTGTCCGGGTAGCGGGATGACGATCCTATTGCCTGTTTTGGTGGGGATGCTCTTTGCTTTGGTCCAGCGGATGGGTAGTTTATTGGTGATTATTGTATCTTTTTGTTGGTTGAACCAGCTTTCAGCTTCGCTGATGGTTAGGGTTTTTGCGTGGATTGGTGCTTGAGTTGCGGTGTTGATGCCTTTGATGTTGGGCTGTTCCTTCTTGCAGGCGAAGCTGCTGCTCAGTAAGATGAGGATGGCTATGGTTTTGATGTGCTTTTTCATTTGGACTGGTTTTAGGGTGTGGTTTTTTGAGATGTTTTTTGGCTTTGTTGGTTTGACCTGAGGAGCTTGCTGCGTAGGCGGCTTAGGGTTTCCCTTGTCATGGAGAGGTGGGAGGCGATATTTTGTATGGTGGTGAGTTGTTCTATGTTTGGATGTCGTTGAAGTAGGGCTTGGTAGCGCTGTTCGGGTGACTGGGTGCGCAGAAAGATGCTGCGTTCCTCGGAAAGGATGTAGTATCTTTCTGTCATGATCCTTCCGATGAGGTTACCTTCCCGGAAGTCGGCGTAATAGGACTGGAGTTGGTGCCAGGTGAGGGATTGGAGGGTGGCTTCTTGCAATACTTCGATGTATTCTTCGGCTGGTCTTTGGCTGAAGAAGGAGTAGACGGAGATCATGAGGTCTCCTGCGGAGACGAACCAGGTGGTGTGTTCGTGTCCGTTCTGGTCAAGGAAGTAGGCTCGGAGGAATCCTTCTTTGACGAAGTAGATCCTTCGGGCCGTTTCTCCTGGGTGCAGGAGGATTTCCTTGGCTTTGAAGGTTTCGGTTAAGGTTTGTTCGGTTATTCTTTCTTGGAATGGGGCTGGTAGTGGGGTGATGGAGCCCAGTACCTGGAGCAGGTAATTGGTGTCGTTCGTTGTTTCCATGGGTGTCGGCTTTTTGATTTTATTCCTTTAGGTTGTCTATTAAACGATGGTCATTGGGGGCTTGTTCCTGTGGTTTGGGTTTTTTTGTGGCAATATTTGGTTGCTTGGGTGCACAGGATTGTTTTGATGTGGCTTTGGATTTGCTTTATGAGTCATGGATTACACTTGGCTTATTAAACTTAGTGTAGGAAATATGGGCAGCAATGAAAAGGGTATTGATGATGAGCACTGCATTTATTAGCTTTATCCCAGTTAACGTATATTTTGTGTTGAGTAGTGGGCAGTGAATATTTTTGGCAGAAATTTTAAACTTTTACATAAATCTAGATTAGAACATGAAAACTCTCAAGTTAAACCTTACCATGGCCATCGTATGCCTATTGCCGCTTTTAACCTGTAATTCGGCCTTTGCGCAGAAGCTCATCCAAGATACGAGGGGCAAGGATGTGCTTGAGTTTTACAAGGGAGGCGCGATACAGACGCTCTTTACCCCGACTCAGACCTCCCTTGAGGTTACCTACAGCCAAGTGATCGGAACCCCGTTGTTTTATTATATCAATGGTGATGAGGCCCAGAAGACGGTGGGTAAGTCCCATTCTCTGAGCATGACAGGTAAGGTGCAGGGGAGCGGGACCGACGGTGGAAAGCCCTTCAGTATCTCGAAGGGGCTGGTCAGGCCATCCTACCGACTGGAGGCGGGATATCAGCGCAATCTGAATACCTTTTACGATATCACCAAGCTTCCAGCTAGCGGACTGTTTTCTACCTATTCAGCAGGCGTTAGTATGTACGGGGAATACCAGGATATCAACCTTTATGATACCTTGGCAAGAGTGCAGTCCAACCATAGGCCGCTTGTATATGGAATCCACGGACATTTTACGGCGTTCAACAAGCACGGGTTTGATTCCGGGCCGTTCTCCAAGCTGAGCTGGGCACTCTCTTTCTCTGCCGACCTGTCCAACAGCTATAACTCTGAACTTTTTATTCCCTACCAGGGAAGGACCACAAAGACCTATATCGATCCGAACATAATTTCCTCAAGTGATGTGCTAGGAAACATCGGTTCGCTCAAGAGGTCCACGGTATATCGCCTACGGGCTTCACTTCCCGTTTTTGTGACTGAATGGCTGAACCTAACCCCTTACGCATCGTACTATGGGTTTGGGAACGGTTCATCAAACTGGCTTCCTGGGTTCGCGGTAAATCTGTTCAATGGAGCCCCAAGGGTTAAAGGTGGTAGCCTGGACAAGGGGTTTGGAGTTGCCATAGATTGGCCGAAAACCACTGGAGCGGGAAGGAGCGCGGCCGTGTCGATTTATGGTACCCTGTCCTTCGATAAACTCAAAAAAATCATAGTGGGCGAACAAGAGCAATAAACCGTTCCAATGCATATATGTTCACAGGGGCTGGGGGTTATGAAAGCCTTCCAGCTTTTTGTTTGTATGGTACTCAGGATATCAAAGGACCCATTTGTCGGTTAATCGATTGTTTCCACAATGAAGGGGCAACAAGTGGTTAATTGTGCTTTCTCCATAGGGATATGATTGGCCGGTGAATTTATGGGTTGGGGATTAAACAGCAGGGAGAATTGAATCTTCAATCATTTGGCCGTTCAATTCATCTTGGTATGTTGATGTTGCGTGTTTGTGATCATGGTCACGGCGACTATGGAATATTTTTCTTTTCGCGCCCGATGGTATCTGTTGCCGATGACTTTCAAACGTGAGCAGCCTCACGTCTAAAGGGGGTAAAAGTCCGGAATTTTAACCTGTCAATTTCGCTCTCTTAAACTTAATTTTTATTGTCATGGAGAAAAAATATGAGGTGCTTTTATCAAAGCTGGAAAGGGAATTAGAGGATTTGGTTGAACTGGGTCCGCTGGATCGGATGCGTTCTGAGCTTACCGCGGTGCGGACTTCATTGGGGAAATTGCAGGAATTGGTTTTGGAATCTGGGTTTGTATCCCAGGCTGAAGAGGTATTGTTCTTTAAGGTGGTCAAGCCTAGGTTTTATTCACTGATGGTGCTTGCTGCTGAAAGGTATGGTTTTGAGATGGCTAGGCCATTACGTAAGGGTAAGGGGATGGATGCTTTTTACCGCAGGCAATTGGATTACATTTCGAGGTTTTTTGACCAGCATGCATTTTTGTACCAGTATTACCGGTTGGGGGCAGTGGAGCTGGATGTGCTGTATTTTGTTCGTGGAGGTGATGTTGCTGGAATTGTTGGAGCGGACTTGCCTGCCTTGGATCCTTCGTTCACGACTTTGGGTGATTACCTGTTTTCAAAATTCATTGCGCTGGAGAGATTGAGGGAGTTGGTGCTTGCTGAGATGGAGGTTCCGTCGTTGGCTGGTAGTGGGGTGGTGCGTTCTAAGAAGGGGAGGGAATTACGTTGGACAGGTGACAGCTGTAATTTGATTGAATTGATTTATGGGGTGTTTGACTGTAGGCAAGTGAATGATGGGGAGGTGGACTTGTCTGATCTAATGGATGTCTTTGAGCAATGTTTCCAGATTAATTTGTCTAGGTATTTTAGGCGTTTTACGGAAATTAAAAGACGCAAGTCGATGTCGAAGACTAGGTTTTTGGATCAGATGGCAAGGATGGTGAACAAAAGAATTGATGACGGTGATGCTTATGTGCCTATGTCGATGAGGTAGGTTTTTTAATTTTGAATTATGATGCCTTGGTGGATTGGTTTTTGTTAAGCCTTGCTTTGGGCAAGGTGGACTGCTTTCAATGGGAATTTTCATTAGAGGGGGCGAGCTGGTTCGATACAACTTGGAGGGCCAATACACTTCACGATATCGTGAAGTGTATTTTGTTTGAGGTGATTGCTGCATTGGATGGCGTCTTTGAGGAGTGGTTTATGGTTAGATACACCTCAAGCATCAACCTATTTTTAAACCAGTGCTGAAAGAGCGGGTATTGTTCCGAAATTTTGTGGATAAACGTGATTCGAAATGCCCCTTAGCTAACGGCTGGTTATTTGGACTGAACTGTGGCAAGCCATTCCCGCAAATTGTCGGGTTTATATAAAAAATTTAGGTTGTTTTATGCCAGGCACTGCGAAGTTCCTACCCTGACTGGTAGCCAGTCAAATAACTTGATCGATGCTGCTCATGTTAACAATGAAGTTCATGGCCTGGAAATCATGTCCCAGCCACTATTTACCGCAATTGGAATGGGAAGCTAAATCGATCTGATGTGTTTTAACACACGAATTTACTGGCTAGGTATCCCTAATATTATTAAATTGCGAAATAATTAAGTGGCATTGCCTTTAATTTAATCTGGAAGTCATCAGGTTACTCAATATTAAATATTGCAATTAATTACGATTTAAACATAAAAAGATAAATGAACAAGATAATGCAGGTTTCATTTTTTGTAGGTATAATAATGATATCCTCATGTTCTGAAAAGCCCAGGGAGGAAACGACATTGTCAAATGACAGTTTAAGTTGTTGTGCTCGCCTTCCCACTCGGTTCGGTGTAAAGTCGATGAGAACGGACTTAGCTGGCATTAAGGCAGATACAGCTGGGATGGCCTGGATCCCTGATGGGGAATTCATGATGGGTGCCTCAGACCAAGGCGGTCGTTTAGATGAGAAACCCCGACATGCGGTGAGGTTAACGGGATTTTGGATGGATGTTACCGAAGTTACCAACAAACAATTTGCAGCGTTCGTAAAGGCAACTGGATACATTACCACTGCAGAAAAGGTGCCCGACTGGGAAGATATGAAAAAACAGTTGCCCCTAGGCACTCCAAAGCCGCCCGACAGTGTCTTGGTTGCGGCATCCCTGGTATTTGTTTCACCAAGGAACCGGGTAGACTTAAATAACCCTGGCAATTGGTGGACTTGGAAAAAAGGTGCCGATTGGAAACATCCACAAGGTCCAAACAGTTCCATTATCGGTAAGGAGGATTTTCCGGTTGTTCATGTCTCATGGAACGATGCATCCGCTTATGCCAAGTGGGCGGGAAAACGTTTGCCCACGGAAGCAGAATGGGAGTATGCTGCCAGGGGCGGCCTAAAGGATGCACTATATCCCTGGGGGAATGAGGGTGTTGAAGTCGGCAAGCCAAAGGCGAACACTTGGCAAGGTAGTTTTCCCAACCTCAATACCAACTGGGATAACTTTAGGGGACTGGCAGCCACTAGGTCCTTTTCAAAAAATGGGTATGGCCTATATGACATGGCGGGAAACGTCTGGGAATGGTGCAGCGATTGGTATTCGGCAGATTATCATGATAATTCAGGTAAACCAGTTGTGAATCCAAGGGGGCCAGGCAGTTCTCTTGATCCAATGGAGCCCCAAATACCCAAGAAGGTAGTTAGAGGAGGTTCTTTCTTATGTAATGAATCTTATTGCGAAGGCTATCGGGTATCTTCCCGCATGAAATCCTCAATGGACACCGGACTGGAAAATACTGGTTTTAGGTGTGTGATGTAAACCCCGCGATTTTTTGGAGGATAAGATAATTTATCATTAGGATTCATGTGATCCAATCTTGAATAAACAGTGCTCAAATTGGAATCAAAAGCTTAAAATTTTTAAGGTACGTGCCATTTTGGAGCGTCAAACTACAGACAGATGTACGAAAAAATCAAAACATATCTTAAGAAAAAGACATTTATTGACGAGCCGACACTCGACCATATTTGTTCTCATTTTACCTTATTGACAACAAAACGAAATCAATTTCTTCTTAATAAAGGCGAAATTTGTAAGTATTATTATTTTGTCAACAAGGGTTGTTTACGATTATTTACAACCAATAATGAAGCTACAGATACAACAAGATATTTTGCTTTTGAAGGTGCTTTTGGTACAGCTTTACCAAGCTTAATAGACCAAACACCGGCTTTCGAGTTTGTACAGACAATTGAAAAATCAGAACTTCTGAAAATATCCAGAGAAAACTTTTTTCATTTGGTGGAGACTTTACCACAATTTGCAAAAGTTTACAGACAAATTTTAGAACGTGGTTTCATCACGGCTCAACAAAGAATTTATGGTTTTCAGGGTTTTGACGCATTAGAAAAAGTTAAGTGGGTTATGAAATATCAACCCGAGTTTTTAGTAAGAGTTTCCAACAAAATGGCCGCATCGTATTTAGGTTTGACACCTTCTACTTTGAGTAGAATAAAATCACAACTATAGTATGCAGACCTGCCCAAAGTGTGAAAGAGAATTAAGAAATCCTAACCAATGGCATAACTGCGTAAAAGTAAACATTGGCGACCTTTTCAAAAATAAAGCAGAAGAATTAGAATTTATATTTGACAGACTTTTGGCGGAAATTATTGATTGGGAAAACATCGTAGTAGGTGCAACAAAAAACTGTGTTGTATTTGTTCATCACAAAACCTTTCTCATTGTGAGACCAATGAAAACACAATTGGACATCAAGTTTTATTCAGAAAGAGAGCAAAACGATTTTCCAATAATCAAAAGTTTAGTTTTGAACACCAAACATGAAAATCATATTCGAATTTCCAGTTTAGATGAATTGACAACGGAAATTTATGGCTTAATAAAACAATCCTACCAAATGTCGTAATCATCAAAAAACGTTGATATAAAGCAACATTTACTAAATATGGATTGCAGACCTTTGTCCCATTAAATCATTAAGGAAATATAAACAATGGCAATTTCATTACAGACAGTTGGCATAACAGCAAAAGACTTGGCAAAATCCTCATTATATCGTAATCTTGCCCTTGCAATTCCCGAGGGTCAAGACAATGAACACCACGTCGATTTTACATCGAAAGACGCCTACAGTATCGGATTTATTCCCGAAAATGCAATGTTGCACACCAACCCGAATTGGCAACCACCAAAGGGCGAAAACCGAATTAGTATGCAATTTGCTCGCAAAACACCATCAGAAGTGGATGAAACCCATAAAAAACTCATTGAATCAGAAACACCAATCTTCAAAGGACCTTGGGACTCATTTTTGGTGACAACGTTTTGCGCAGGTAATTGACCCATACGGAAACAACATCGGATTTTTTGCACACTTAAATCTATAAACGTAAATGAACATAACAAACAATACAATTCTAATTACAGGTGGTGCAACAGGCATTGGTTTGGAATTAGCAAAACAATTTATTGCCAATGGCAATACCGTTATTATTTGTGGCAGGCGGGAAAATAAATTGAGAGAAGCCAAAAACCTGCTTCCTGCTCTCATAACAAAACAATGCGACATTTCAGATATTGAAAAACGCAGAGAATTATATGGTTTTTGCATGGCACAATTTCCTTCTGTTAATATACTTGTAAACAATGCAGGTATCCAGCGAGAAATAGATTTTAGAAAGGGCGAAACAGACTATCTGAATGGCCCTAGTGAAACTGCTATTAATCTAGACGCAACATTTCATTTAACTGCACTATTTACACCTCATTTTATGAAGCATAAAGAGAGTGCGATTATCAATGTATCATCAGGTTTGGGAATTGTACCTTTGGTAATTGTCCCTATTTATTCAGCGACAAAGTCTGCCTTACATTCTTTTTCCATTTCTTTACGCAAACAGTTAAAGGCCACGACCGTAAAGGTTTTCGAAATATTACCACCGATTGTTGATACTGAGTTAGACAATGGAGCAAGAGATAAACGTGGGCAAACGGACAAAGGCATTTCAGCTGAAAAAGTGGCTGTTGAAAGCCTAAAGGCAATAGGCAAGGACATATTTGAAATTCCTATTGGCATTGTAAAAGTGTTAAGAATTGGCTCAAGAATTAACCCTAAACTTTTCTTGAAAATCATTAACAAAAAATCGCCAGTTCAAACGCTATGACAGAAAACGGACAAGCTGAATAATGAACAATTCCTATGCTGACTTGACTCTGCATTTATCCTTAATCGATACTCCGTTCGCTTCTCTTATGCCTAAAGACATTCGCGAAATCTCTTGAAGGGCTTACTTCTGGCGCTTATTTTTTGTCGAGTTAATGGGACCATTGTCAGGACTTGCAGAAACGCTTTAATAATTGGTTGCAGCGCTGAAAAAAAACGGCCATAAAATGGGTATTGCAAAAGCGGCTGTCCAGCGCGCCTTAGACATATTGGCTAATAATTAAAAATTGGTTCTATGCCAAACATTAGTAGAGAAACCACCGCATTTGCCAAACCCGGAAACGCACTTCTCTGACACGATTTTTCATCTGACATTTGGCTAAATCCAATCCTTAAATGACGATTGCTGATATCCGAAGGTATTGATGTTCAAAAGAATCTATTAAAGAAAAATGTCAACTGTGTTAAGATATCCGCTACCTGGACACTTTTTCATCCATGCCCGTTCAATTATTGTTGTCATTGGGTCAGGAGATTTTATAGGTTTCCGTAATTCGGTCCATAAAGAGTAGTTGGAAACCTTCCCTTTTTTTTTGCCAATTTGTGAACATTATCAAAAATTAATTTGCTAAACCGATTTACTTTACCTAATATTGATATAAGATTTAAAAATCTCTAACCAAATATCCTAATTACTTGCGGAAATTGGCTTGCCCTGCATCCAGTCTTTGAGTAAAAATGAATACAGAACATGATCGAACGGGACCTACTTGTTACTGGAAGAGTATTTCAACTTAGAGATGCTCGTTTACTTCAAACTTACGCTCATACATTGATACAGATCTTTTTGATAAGATTGACTTACTTGTTGAAAGCTGGACTATTCACCATGTTGGTCATGGGGATGACGTCCTTCTGTTCCTGTAAAAAGGAAAAAAAACAGGTAACGGGTACTGTCCAGCCTGTATCTGTTCCGGTGGTTACGGACAACCGCTTGCAGGTTGATGTTGATTTTTCAAGGACTCACGAAGGGGTAAGCCTAAAAAAAGATCTATTGGGAACATATTGCCCGCAAAAATGGGTCAATGCAGGGAAAATATATGATCAGGTAAATGTGCTGGCGCCATTAGGTGTCAAGTTCCACAAATTGAACCTTCCCAATGGGACAAATATTTCCGCTGACGGAACCTGGAACGATATAACGGATGCCGGGCAGCCCTCACAAAAGACAATTGTCAATAACCTGATTGCGGCAGGTGTCGGTATCCACCTGGGAATGGAGTCTGTGCCCCGTGCAATGAGAGGGGATGCAGAAAAAGTACAGCGTTTGCACGGCACGTCCTTCGAAAAGGTAAGGTCATATGTTGGGGGTAACGTAGACATATTTTACCAGATCTTAAATGAGCCAGAGTTGGATTCGAGTATTGAGTGGGGTTATTATCCTAACTTTGAATTATTCTGGACAGATTTCGTCAATGCTTACATTGGCCTGGCGAACAAAAGACTTACTGACGCTAACTTAAAAATAGGTGCGCCGGGATTTGAGCTGGACCGCTGGCTCGCTATGTTCATGGATCGGTTAACCAACCCAGCCACCAATAAGGTGCAACTCTCCGACGGGAAAATGCATGGCATAAACCTTGATTTCCTGGCTTACCACAACTACTTGAATTGGAGCGACAATGCAATCGCCCAATCAAGTACGCAAACCGCAGTGGACAAGATGAACAGATTTTATAATGGAACAGCTGCTTACAGAAGCTTGCAGCCAAATGTCAAGTTATTTTGCACAGAATATTCTTGGTTAAAAAGCCCGTACAGCAGTGTTAACGACTTGGCAAACAATAGCTACAGGCATTGTGCAAGGACACTTGAACTTACTAAACTGGCACTGGAGCAGTTAACAAAGACAGATAGATTTTATTGGGCACAGTCGATGGGGCAAAGTGCCAGTTTCGGAGATGACTTTTTCACCTTGGAGAACTACGACTGGGACTCTAAAAACTATAAGTACCGCTCCGGGTTCTACGCATTCTGGATTTATAATAAGATGCCTGTCAACAGAAATATGGTCACGTATGACCTTGCAAAGATAAACTCATTCGTGGCTTCTGAAAATGGCAGGTACAATGTTGTCGTTTGGAATAAGACTGCAACCAGCCAAACGATTAAGTTAAGTTTCAAGGGCCTGAATACAGCTAGTCTAAAATACGATCTGTATGCCATAAACAGCAAATCGTTCAGTTATGGCAGAAACAATGGAAAACTTCCAAGTATTACCCAGACGGGAATGGTGGCTGAACTAGGGGAGGTCATCCTAGAGCCCGAGGCAACGATATATGTTGAAATGAGCTTGAGATAATTGACCTGACAGGTCGATAAAGTATATATAAGTAAAAAAAAAGTGTAATATCCATTAGCCAAATTAAATAGTATGAAAATTAAACATTTGACCAGGGCGCTTATCCTAGGCGCTTTACTGTCAATCACGGGTGCCATGTCCTCATGTGAAAAACAAACTCAAACACAGGCACAGGCACAGGATGGACAGTATGTCAAAAAAGGAGAGGGAGCTCTTTCAAATGTAATGCTGGCAACCATACAATCAGCCGCCTATACACCCACATTGCCCACCAAGGCAACAATTATAGAAAGCCCATCAAATGTGTTATCGCCCAGAACGGAAAATGATAACCAAAACCAAATCAATGCTGCCATAACTAACCTAAGTAATAGTGGTGGGGGAACTGTTCTTTTGGGTAGTGGGATTTTCCGTATCAAAAGCCCGATCATCCTTAAATCAAATGTGCGCTTGAAAGGTGGTGGGCAAGATGTGTCAATAATCAAGCGTGATGAAAGCTGGACAAACGTAGAGGGTAGGGGGATGCTGGAATCTGGGGGGTATATTGAGGACTTAACGATCTCCGATTTGTCCATTGACGGTAACAGGCCAGAGTCTTACAGAATGAGTAACCAGTTTCCCTTATTCGGAATAGAAATTACCATAGATAATGGAGGTACGACCAGGAACAACCGTGTGTACATTACTAATGTTAAGATCGTAAATACAGGTATGGGATGCCATATCAAACATACCAATAATGTCATTTTAAAAGGTAATTATATAGTGGGTAACGGAACTTTGGCCAGTTCAACGCATAGCCTGCCAACCTTTTTCCATAATGTTTACCTAAGAAGTATTGATAAGGCCTGGGTATATGGAACAAATTACTTTAAAGATTCTCCAGGTGGAAATGGTTTGAACATAACCCATCTAACTAACCTTACTGTTGAGGATAACATCATGACCGGGAATAATTTCCGTGGAATCCGCTTGGGAGGCAGTTCATCAATCATTTTGGTGAGGGGAAATACCGTTAGCAGCAACACTGATTTTGGGATAGGACTGGCGTATGACGAGACCGGCCAGCCTCAAAATTTCAGTATCATAGATAATACCGTGAATAATAACGACAACAACGGGATTTATATTCCAAACAACACCAAAAATGGTGAAGTCCAGGGGAATTCCTTAAGTGGTAATTCTCCACTGAATATTAAAAAGGGAACGAATCTGACTAACGTTAGCTGTCAGGCAAATTAACGCTTCATTCTGCTGGTTTATGCTTTTAGTATAAACTGGCAGGATTATATCCTTGTATACAAATTCATATTTACGATGAAGTACATAGCTTTTTTATTGTTTCTGAACATTTTACCACTCGTTGGATTTTCTCAAAAATCAAATCCCCTTAAATTAGCTTCCATTAAGAATAATCCGGCCAAAAGAAATGTGATTTTCATCCTTTCAGATGACCATAGAAATGATTTTATGGGATTTACCAAAAGGGTACCGTGGTTAAAGACACCCAACATGGATAAAATGGCAAAGGATGGGGCATATTTCAAGAATGCGTTTGTGACCACGTCCCTATGTTCACCTAGTAGGGCATCTATTCTGACGGGTCAATATTCGCATGTTCATACCGTGGTCGATAACCAGGCACCGGACCCCGAGAATCTGATTTTTTTTCCTCAATATTTACAGAAGGCAGGTTACCAGACATCTTTTTTCGGAAAATGGCACATGGGGGATGAATCCGATCGACCCCGTCCGGGCTTTGATCATTGGGAAAGCTTCAAGGGACAGGGTGTTTACTGGAATCCCGAATTGAATATCAATGGAACGGAAATCCAGTATGGGGATTCCACGTACATCACCGATTTGCTAACAGGGCACGCAATTACCTGGCTAGAGAAAAGGGATAAGAAAAAGCCGTTTTTCCTTTATCTTTCACACAAGGCTGTCCATGAACCATGGCAACCGGCAAAACGTCATAGGGGAATGTACAAAAATCTAGAGTATGCCTTGCCCAGTAGCTTTTACCAGACCTCCAATAATGATTATAAAAACTTAAATTGGCCACAGTGGGTGAAAAACCAACGGTTTAGCTGGCATGGCGTGGATTTCATGTACCATGAGCATAAGGATTTCCAACAGTATATAAGAAATTACTGTGAAACGCTGGCAGGGGTGGATGAAAGCATAGGGTCCGTGCTGGAATACCTGAGAGCCAATGGCCTCGATCAGAACACCCTTGTGATCTATATGGGCGACAATGGTTTCTCCTTTGGTTAGCATGGCTTGATAGACAAAAGGCATTTCTATGAAGAATCTGTCAAAGTGCCATTTTTAGCTTATGGCCCTGGAGTTTTCAATGGTGGGCAGACAATTGAAAACATGGTACAAAATGTAGACATTGCGCCTACCGTGCTGGAAATGGCTGGGTTGCAAAAACCAGACCATATGCCCGGTAAATCATTCACCCAGCTTTTAAAAGGCGACAAAACAAATTGGAGGGATAAGGTATTCTATGAGTATTACTGGGAATCTAGCTTTCCCATGACGCCCACAATCTTCGGGGTAAGGTCTGATGAATTTAAATTCATCAAGTACCATGGGGTTTGGGACACAAACGAGTTGTACAACATCAAAAAGGATCCTGAAGAACTTTACAACCTAGCAGGAAAGCCGGGGTGCGAGAAAATTGAGCTAGAGATGGCTAGTGAACTCGCAGCTTGGCTCAAGAGTACCAATGGCCTGCAGATACCGCTAAAGGGGACGGTCAAGCGTCCAACAGGCGATTACTTGCACCCCTATAATCATTAGAACATACTTTGGGATTACTACGATGGATTAGTTTAAAAAGAAACATTGTTGAGTCTTTCTCCCTACTTGTAACATTAGTGAAATAAAATCAATCATAATTCGTAAAATATTTGCTAAACTGATTTAGTATTTATTAATTTGTAATAATAACCCTACCAAATATGACCCGTAATTTTTATCTGAGCCTTTTTATCTGCTCATTGTTTCTGATACAACAGGCAACTGCGCAGCAAAAATTTGTCCATCCCGGTATATTACACGGCAATGCTGCCTTGGACCTGATTCATCAACGCGTAAATGGAGCTAAACAGCCTTGGCTTGGCGGTGTTGAAGCATTGAGGGCCAATCCTTTCTCCAGTTCAGCGTATAAGGTGAAGGGGGGCTTTGATAGTGTTGCCAGGGAGAAGGATTTTGGCCTGCACGCCCAAGAGGTCAATAATGATTGCATCGCGGCCTATTACAATGCCTTAATGTGGACAGCCACCGGAAAAAAAGCGCATGCAGAGAAAGCGGTGGAAATCCTGAATGCCTACTCCTATAAGTTAAAGGCAATCGTGAGAAGGGACAAGGAATTGCTGGCAGGTCTAAACGGATCTCATTTTTTAAATGCAGCAGAAATCATTCGTTATAGTTACAAGGGTTGGGACCCTAAGGATATCGCGCAGTGTGAAAAAATGTTCCTGGAAGTATTTTATCCCGTGGTAAAAAGCTATGCTCCCTGGGCTAACGGCAATTGGGGAAATGCTTGCTTGAAGACTGCAATGGCCATTGGCGTGTTTTGCAACAACAGGGAAATATTTGATGATGCGGTAAATTATTACCTAAAGGGTGAGGGAAATGCCAGCCTACCTAACTATATCTACGAGAGTGGTCAATGCCAAGAGAGCGGTAGGGACCAGGCCCACGCGCAACTGGGATTGGGAAACCTTGCAGAATGCGCAGAAATAGCCTACAACCAGGGAATAGATTTGTACGGGGCCTTGAACAATAGGCTTTTAAAGGGCTTTGAATATACGGCTAAATATAACCTGGGGGGAGAAGTTCCTTTTGAGGTCAAATCAGACGTGACCAAAAAATATATGCATCAAACAGTTTCTGCAGATAATAGGGGAGAGTTTAGACCCATCTACGAAATGGTCTATAACCATTATCAAAACCGTAAAGGAATAAACGCACCTTATACTAAAAAAGTAATAGATAAAATTAGGCCAGAAGGTGCGGGACCGAGACCTTATGACCAGCCTGGTTTTGGCACTTTAACCTTTTCTTTAAAAAAATCAGAATAATTTAATATGCAAAGACGAAAATTTATTTACCAGTCTGCTTTGGCCGGTACAGGGGCATTATTTATGCCATCATTTTTAAATGCTAGTTCAGTATTTGCTATTGCAGCGAATGTAGAGCATACGGTAAGTTTTAAAGCTAAAGGTGAGAAATTCGCCCACTTCTGGAGCAAGTGTGTGGGTGCAGGTAGGGCAAATGAAGGCTTAAGGGCAGGTTGGTTAGAGCATTTAAAGTTTGTTAAAGAAAACTGCGGTTTCGAATATGTGCGTTTTCATGGTCTTTTTCATGATGACATGTGTGTCTACCGGATATTCAAAGATGCTAAAACAGGCAAGGAAAAAGAAGTTTATAATTGGCAATATATAGATGACCTGTTTGACAGGATGCTGGAAATTGGTGTAAAACCATTTGTAGAGTTGGGGTTTATGCCAACGGATATGGCATCTGGTACAACAACGCAGTTCTGGTGGAAAGGTAATGTTACCCCACCAAAAGACTTTGCCAAATGGGCAGAACTGGTTTCTAAATTTACCCAGCATTGCATTGACCGTTACGGAAAACAAGAGGTTTATTCCTGGTATTTTGAAGTTTGGAATGAACCTAACCTAAGTGCTTTTTGGTCAGGCAGTAAAGACCAATATTTCGAATTATACAAGGTATCTGTAAGTGCAATTAAGGCAATAGACCCGAAATTAAGGGTCGGCGGTCCGTCAACAAGTAGTTTCAGGGCCAACAAAAGCCAGAGGATAGAGGCGGGCGACAATGTAGAAACGGGCTTTAATGACGATTATACCAAGGCTAAGTACCAAGGCGTTTGGATCCTAGATTTCCTGGCATACTGTCAAAAAGAAAATTTGGCCATTGATTTCATATCTACCCATCCTTATCCACAAGGCCGTGGCGTAGAGTCTACCAAGGAAGATCTAACCTGGTTGAGTAATGCCGTGAAAAAAAGTGCCTATCCCAACGCAGAGCTACATCTAACGGAGTGGAACACCAGTGCATCTCCAAGAGATCGTGGCCATGACATTCTGCCTGTAGCAGCGTTCTTGCTAAAAACCAATTTAGATAGCATTGGACTAACTGATTCATTATCTTACTGGACTTTTACTGATGTGTTTGAAGAAAAAGGCGCTGGAGATACCATATTTCATGGTGGCTTTGGACTTATTAACTATCAGGGTATCCCTAAGCCTGCTTATCATGGATATAGAATGTTGCATGCCCTTGGCGATGAAATTTTGCATCGTGAAGACGGGATGATCGTGACCCGTAATTCTAAAACACAGAAAATAGTTTCCCTAATTTACCATTTCCCACCAGAAAAAATCGACGCCGTTGGAGGTGGAAATGAGCTAACGGATATAGGAAAACCAAAGCAGGTAAGTTTACAGTTAACGGACCTGCCTGCTAACACCTCTTTCGAAATAGAAACCATAGATGCAGAACATGGCAATGTATTATACGACTGGAGAAAGATGGGGAGCCCCGAACCCCCAACCAGGGAACAGGTAGCCAAGTTAAAGCTTGCTGCGATTGCCTTGTCCAAAGAGCAGGTAAAACCTAAAAAAGGAATACTAAATTATGAAAAGACCATTGCACCATGGACCTGTGTCATGATCAAACAAGTATAATATGAAAACCAGATTATTTATTGCCTTTATATTTTGTGCTACTACATTATCAGCGCAAGCGCAAAATATAGCGCCAAAACCTTTTAACCCATTTGTTCCTTATGAAGAGGCCGAAAAAAGGGCTAACCAATTGATTAGACAAATGACTGTTGATGAAAAGATCAATATGGTTAGGGGGCAGGGTTTTCACATTGCGGAAAACAAGCGTTTAGGTATTCCACCGGTCAATTTTACCGATGCCAGTCAGGGGGTACGTTTACACGCACCTTCAGATACCGTCAAGGTTGATAATGTCAAAAAAACAGTAGCTTATCCGCCAACCATACAACTTGCAGCCACATGGAACCGCGAATTAGCTTATAGATATGCTTATGCCATAGGGGAGGAAGCTAAATCAAGAGCAATTAATGTGCTTTTAGGCCCTGGTGTAAATATTTACAGGCTCTCCCAAAACGGGAGGAATTTTGAATATATGGGGGAAGATCCTTACCTGGTTTCAAGAATGACTGAAAATTATGTTACGGGAATGCAAAATACGGGCACTATGGCCGTAGTAAAGCATTTTGTGGCTAACAATACCGATTTGGACCGAAGGAAAAGCAATTCTAATTTGGATGAAAGAACCTTGCATGAAATCTATATGCCTGCATTCAAGGCAGCAATAGATGCTGGCGTTCTAGGCGTAATGACCTCTTATAACCTGGTGCATGGTGAATGGGCTGGTCAAAGTGCATATGTGATAAAGCAATTGTTAAGAAAAGAACTGGGCTATAGAGGCTTGGTAATGAGCGATTGGACATCTGTCTGGGATGCAGAGAAAATCATTAAATCTGGTCAGAACCTGGAAATGCCAAAAGGAGAAAGCTTGGCTAATACCAAAGCACTTTTAGATGCTGGTAAGGTGGATATCAGCGAGATTGATGAAATGGTGAAATATTTAATGATATCCAGCATCATGATGGGTTATTACGATCGAAAACCTTTGGTTAAGGAACAGTACCACTCTTTTCCGGAACATGAAAAAATTGCCTTGCAGACTGCAAGAGAAGGGATTGTCCTGCTGGAAAACAGAAACAACATCTTACCGCTTAAAGCTGATGGGAGAATTTTAGTAACTGGTAAATATGTCCTGAAAAATGCAGCAGGCGGCGGTTCTGGTCGGGTTTTGGGCTACGATGTGATCAATATGAAAACCGCAATTGCAAATGAATTCAAGGCAGCCTATTTTATAGATAAGCCAACAGACCAGGAGCTTAAAAGCGCTCCCTGCATCATTTATTCTGTTGGAACTAATGATACAGAAGCAGTAGATCGCCCTTTCAACCTGAATAAGGCAGACGAGGCGGAAATCCAGAGAATCAGTAGCTTAAACCCAAGAACTATCGTAGTGGTTAATTCAGGTTCGGGCATAAAGATGACCAATTGGAATAAAAATGTTGCCGCCATCATTTATGCCTTTTATCCGGGTCAGGTTGGGCAACTTGCCTTGGCAGAAATTTTATCTGGAAAAGTAAATCCATCAGGAAAGTTACCCTTTACCATCGAAAGAGACTTCAAGGATTCACCTGCTTTTGGTTATGAGCCAGGCGACAGGCCCATGAATAAGAATGCGCCTAAAGATGGTGATAGGAGCAAAATTTACGATGTTAACTACAAGGAAGGCATTTTTGTTGGTTACCGTTGGTATGAGCATCAGAAAATAGCGCCGCTTTATCCGTTTGGATACGGCTTGTCCTTTACCTCTTTTCTATATACTAACTTAAACGTCGATGCAAAATCCTTTGCCAAGGAAGGGATTGTAAAAGTTTCATTTGAACTTAAAAATACAGGGAAGAGAGAGGGTGCAGAAATTACCCAAGTTTATATTGCTGATAGACAAAGCAGCATAGAGAGGCCAGTAAAGGAGTTAAAGGGCTTTCAAAAAATACATTTGAAACCAGGTGAGATTAAAAAGGTTGAAATGTTACTGCATAAAAAAGACTTTCAATTTTGGAGCCCAACCCAAAAAGACTGGGTTTTTGAGCCAGGAGATTTTGGAATCATGGTAGGTGCCTCGTCAAGTGGAATTAATTTAACAAAAGATTTAAGATTGTAAAATGAGAAAGGTTTTGGGAGGGGTAGTGATTGTTTTTTCATTGCTATTGAACAGCATGTTGATCAAGGCAAACGAAGAATGGAAAATTTCAAAAGTTACCATTGATTATGTTGAGGCGCCCATCAATGTTATGAATCGCCACCCAAATATCACATGGGTAATCGTTTCCAAATTAAATGATCAAAGGCAGACACATTATCGTGTTCAGATTTCCACGAAAAAGGAACTATTGACAAAAAACTCACCTGACGTATGGAGCAGCGGAAAGATAAAATCAGCTCAATCCACAAATATTTACCCCGAAGGAAATATCTTAAAAAGTAATACCGACTATTGGGTTAAAGTTACCTCTTGGAATCAGGATGGCAGGGAATCTACCTTTAATACGCAATTTAGCACAGCCTATTTTGAACCTAAGGTTTGGCAGGCGATGTGGATTGGCTATCGATCTGAAGCCCCCTATAATGCTGAAACAGCGACATCAGAAGAAAAAACAGCATTCAAGCCCGATAGCATAATAGCTAATAGGTCTCAATACCTAAGAAAAGAGATTGATCTTAAAAAAAATGTCAGAAGGGCGAGGGTATTTGTGACAGGATTAGGCTTTTATGAGCTAAATATCAATGGGGAAAAGATTGGAGACCATGTTTTAGCTCCAGCTAAAACACGTTACACAGACAGGGTTTTATATGAGGTTTTTGATGTAAGGGAAAAACTGGTAAGCGGAAAAAATGCTTTAGGCATACATTTAGGTAATGGCTGGTATAATCCTGCTAAAAAATATCAGGACTGGCGCATGCCATTTTGGGGTTATCCAAGAGCCTTGATGCAGTTGGAACTGGAATATGAAGACGGTACAAATGAAACCATCAAAACAGATATGAGCTGGAGGGCAGCTTTAGGTCCCATTATAGCAAATGATATTTACGATGGAGAAAGTTATGATGCCCGTTTGGAATTAAGGGGATGGGATTTGCCTGGTTATACCGATGCTTCATGGAAAAATGTAGTGCCCATGAGCAAACCTGCTGAAAATTTAATGGTACAGGTCATGTCGCCAGAAAGGGTGATGCAAACCTTCGATCCCCTTAATGTGTATAAGATCAATGCCACACAAAATGTCTATGATCTTGGTCAGAACATCACGGGCTGGGCCAAAATCAAGGTAAAGGGAGAAGCAGGGGCCAAAGTAACCATTAGGTATGCAGAAGATTTAAAAGCCGACCAGACCTTGGACGTTAAGAGTAACAGGGCAGCAAAAAACACAGACATTTATATATTAAATGGGTCAACCGAAGAAATTTACGAACCCAGGTTCACCTATCATGGCTTTCAATATATAGAAGTTACGGTTGCCGTTAATGTCCAGGTTTTGGATATTCAGGGTCAATTTGTTTACACCAGTGTTGCCAATTCAGGAACTTTGATAACCGACAATCCGCTCATCAATAAAATACATGATGCCACCGTTTTATCCCAAAAAGGAGCGTTCCAGGGTTTGCCGGTAGATTGTCCGCAACGTGATGAACGTTTGGGCTGGATGACCGATGGCTACGTTACTGCGGATGAGGCAATGCTCAACTTTAACACAGCTAACTTTTATGCCAAATGGTTGGACGATGTGAAATTCGCTCAGAACGAAGAAGGAGCCTTACCGCATATCGCACCCACATTTAGCGTATCAGAAAACACCAACTGGAGTTGCGGGTCATTTCCAGTGATATGGGACCATTATTCGAATCATGGGGATAAACAGGTTCTGAAAAACTATTATCCCATGATGAAAAGCTATGTCGAATATCTTGAAAAAAATGCGAACAATTATATATTAAAGGCTGATAAATATGGTGATTGGGGAAATCCGGCCCAGGATGATAAGGGGAAATCTGGATGGGTGAGAGGTTTTCCAAAACTTTCAACCACTGCCATGTTTTATTTTTGTGCCGATATTCTCTCGAAATCAGCGGAAGCTTTAAGAAAAATAGAGGATGTAAAGAAATACAATGCCTTAAAACTAAAGATAAGAGCAGCTTTTAATGGTACCTATTTTGATGAAAGCACCTTGACTTACAAGGGAGAAGATTATCATTTTCAGTATTCACAAGGTATTCCCCTGTTTTTAGGTTTAACACCCGATGTTCACAGGGATGATGCGCTGGCCAATTTGGTGAATGATATCTTGAAGAAAAGGGAAGGACATATCTATGCAGGAATTCAGGGCCTAAAATACATTTATGAAATGTTAATGGCAACAGACCGAAATGATGTCGTGTATCAGTTTGTTAACGCAAAAGGTTATCCCGGATTTGATGAGATGCTAAAAGGGAGAAACACCTTTCCTGAATGGTGGAATGGTAGCGGCTCTCACAATCATGTGATGTTTGGTAGCATCGACGCCTGGTTCTACAGGTCCTTAGCTGGGATAAGAACCAATGTAGATGCGCCTGGCTATGAAGAAATTATCATTAAACCATTTTTTCCATCTATCGGGTTAAATGAAGTCAGTGCTAAAATTGAAACCATAAAGGGTGAGGTCACCTCTTCATGGGCAAGGGACGGAAGTGAGGTTACCTTAAAGATTTCTATTCCTGCAAATTCCTCGGCAAGTGTAGTTTTACCATTTTATAAAGAAATTAAGATCAACGGAGTCAAAATGAGCAATAATTCACAAAAGGCCCTGAACATAAACAGTGGTAATTATACCATCAACCTAAAAATCTAGCCATGTTGAAGCTGAAATTTGATGCCAATCTTGAAACACCCATTTATAAGCAGATCACCCGGTCTTTAAAGGAAGAGATAGATTTTGGGGACCTGAAGGGAAGAAGTAGATTGCCATCTGTAACAGCACTGAGTGAAAGCAATGAGATTTCCTTTGTCACGATTTCAAGGGCCTACCGTCAATTAAAAAAGGAGGGATATATTTCCTATACGGAAGGAAAGGGGTATTTTGTCTGTAAGAGAGATAATTGCCTAAAAATCTTAATGGTGCTTAACAAGTTAAGTTCCTATAAAAAGTATATCTATTACAGTTTTAAGCATGCCTTAGAAAAAGAGGCACAGGTTGATCTTAAAATCCATCACTATGACCCATCGGTTTTCAAAAGCATCATCAACGAAAGTTTGGGTAAATATGATTATTATGTCATCATGCCTCATTTTTTTAATGGAGCTGATGAGGAAGAATACCTGCAAACATTCAGATTGATTCCCCACGATAAACTGCTGCTCCTGGATAAGGATTTGCCTCAACTTGATGATGAAATCATGGCGGTTTATCAGGATTTTGAGAAAGATATATTCAATGCGTTAAATGGTGCTGAAGATTTACTTCAAAAATATAAAAAGGGAGTGCTGATTTTTCCTGGATGGAGTAATCATCCAAGTGAAGTGATTTTAGGAGCTAAAAGTTACTGTAAGGAAAATGGAAAAACATTCCGTATCGCCCATGAAGCTGAAATGGAGTTAATAAAGAAGGGCACGTTTTTTATTGTTACCAAAGAGGCAGACCTTGCAGAACTACTCAAATTGATCAAAATATCAAATCTTAAATTAGGAGAGGATATTGGGGTCATATCCTTTAATGAGACAGTTTTAAAGGAATTATTAGACATAACCGTAATAACCACCGACTGGGAGCAGATGGGGGCAACCGCTGGAAACCTAATCTTAAATAAAAATTTTAAAAGAATTAAAAATCCATTCAAATTAATTAAAAGAGGTTCTTTATGAAGTATTTAAAAAACAAGACAAATATCTCAGTCCTAATTATTTCGTTGGGATTAATGTTTTCCAGCATGACATTGCTAAAACCTAAAAAAGTTATCTTTTTTGGCGATTCCATAACCTGGCATGGCCCTGATGAAGATGGCTTTATCACATTAATGAAGAATAGGCTTAAAACAGAGGGAAAAATAGATCAGTTTGAGTTAATAGGAGCGGGCGTTTCTGGCAATAAGATATATGACTTATTCTTTCGTTTTCAAAAAGATATCCTTGATAAGCAGCCAGATGTGGTGGTGATTTATATTGGTATAAATGATGTATGGCATAAAAGTCAGTCGGGAACCGGTACTGATGCCAACCGTTATTTGAATTTTTATTCTGCTATGGTTAAGATATTAAAGGACAGGGGAATAGAAGTCGTTCTATGCACGCCTTCTGTCATAGGCGAAAAAAAAGATTTTACCAATCCCCAAGATGGGGATTTGAATGCCTATGGTCAAATAGTTAGGGAAATCGCTTTAAAATATAATTGTAACCTGGTTGATCTAAGAAAGGAAATGATCAAGTATCTTCAGGTAAATAATCCTGACAATGCAGAAAAGGGAATTTTAACCAGGGACCGGGTTCATATGAATGCAACTGGAAATAAATTCATTGCAGATCAGATGTATCCAGTTTTGTTTGCTAAACAGAGGTAAATCATCAAAACCTCATGTGGTCTTCACGGTGGAATTCCGTACGATTAATGTAGCGGGAACCACTGTATGGCTATATACAAGATTATTATTGCTTTCTATCTGATTAATTAGGTTGTTCATGATTTGCTTGCTCATTTCTTGAATAGGCTGCTTAACTGCAGTAATAGATGGAAGATTTAGCTCAAAGATTTCATGGTCATCAAATGCGATAACGCCATAATCAGAGGGAATGGTTTTATGTAGTTGAGAAATCGCAGCCAAGCCTCTCAACGCTAAATAATTTGTGGCGAATAAAATACCATCAATGTGGTCATTACTGATCAAGAATTTTTTTATTTTATCGATGTTGTCCTCGGAAGGTTTGTTAAAGTCAATTTTAAGTACACAAGCATTCTTTCCTGCATCAGAAATGGCTTTATGATACCCGTTTAGACGTTCTTTCATTTGATTCTGAATAGAATTAATCGTTACAAAGGCAATATTATCATATCCATTTGTTATGAAATGGTTTGTTGCTTCATTGGTCGCGTCAAAGTTATTTATGACCACGCAATTTGTATTTATACCCTCATAATACCTGTCAAACAATACAAATGGAACCTTCTCATCCACTAAATTTTTAATGTCCTCCTCTAGCTTTTCAGTAGGAGTGATGATAAAACCATCTATGTGCTGATCTATGTACATTTGTAAAATGTCCTTTGCTTTGGCTGGATTATTAAAATGACTGCTGTAAATGATTTTATAGCCTGCCTTATAGGCCAGTTTTTCAATTCCTGCTGCTACAAGGCTAAAAAATGTATCGGAAATATTTTCAACCATCAAGCCTATGGTCTTTGTTACGCCTGTCCTAAAACTTGTCGCTAATTGGCTAGGCTTATAGCCTGTTTCTTCAATATACTTTAGGACCTTTGTGATTACTGCCTCGCTAATCCTGTTTTCCTTAGCTCTATCATTCAAAATAAAGGAAACTGTCGTTTTTGAAACTCCGCAATGCTCTGATATATCCTTGATGGTTATTTTTCTTTTTGCCATTTACTTGTACTTAAATTGATTTAGCAGCGTAAAAGTACGTAATTATTGTGAAGCTATAAAAAGACGAGGATTTTAAAGCACAATAATAATATAGGAATGGAAACATATGGGCTTAACGAACTGAGAATGTGATTTTTTTCTCCTTGTTATTTATTGTAGATCCCTCCAGAATAATTTTAATAGCGACAAGAATCTTTAGACAGATATTTGGCAGTGACTGGCCGGACACTAGCTAGGTTTCGTCATCGATGAGGCATTTGGCAAAATTGCTGGTTTGATATCTTTATCTGACACTTTTATCTAATTTATATTCCATCGTCATTAAGGTTGCTAAAATTTTATTTAAAGCAATTAATCTTTATTAATTTGGCAAATTTAAGCCAATCTAAATGCTTTTTTGTTAAAAAAGTAAGGTGATATAAAAAAAAATATTTTGGATTCTCATAAAAATTCGTTTAATTCGCTAAACCGATTTAGTTAACCAAATATAAACTCGAACCAAATGAAGAAACAATTACTACCCGTAATGTGTAGTTCATCTGTGGAACGTGCGTTTTTTCTATCCAAAAGGAAGATCAAGCACAAGATGATCACAGCATTCCTAACATTATCTACTTTATGTCTCCTTTTTTTAAGTTCATGTAAAAAAGATGAATTTGAAACGCCAGCAGCAGTTAACATCTATGAAGCCTTAAAGGCAGATGGCCTTAACTTCAGTATGCTCAGGGCCGCTATTGATAGAGCTGGATTGAAGGAAACACTAGGATCTAACGGGAACATCACTTTTTTTGCGCCCATTAACCAGGCTTTTATAGATGCTGGCTACCCAAACGTTGCTGCTGTGAATGCAGCCGACCCCAAGGTCTTGTCAGATATTTTAAGGTATCATCTGGTTGATCGTAAAGTTTCGATTTCTGAGATTAACAGTTCCTTGAACATAACTGCCAATAATGGTAAAGTTCTATTGCTAGATAACTTTAAGTTCTCTACCAAAGATAGCCTGACCAATGTGATTAATGGTGCAGAGGTCATCAGTAAGGAGATAGGAACGACAAATGGTAACTTCTATGCCATTAAAAGAGTGTTAATGCCCGAAGGTAATGACATCTTGACTGCGCTTAAGTCTAATGGCAACTACTCATTATTTGTAGCGGCCATCAACCGTGCAAGTCAGGGGACCACAAATTATAACACCTTGTTGAGTGGCACCAAGCCATACACCGTTTTTTGTCCAACCAACAGTTCTTTCAACTCTTTTTTAGGTGGTAAATACAACTCTGCCGTTAAAATTAATGCGGTTGATCCGAATGTTGTTGCTAGCGAATTGGTTGCCTACCACATTCTTGACATGAAGTATTTCAGTTACCAATTGCCCAAAAAGCCGGTCACTTTAAATCAATCAGCATTAACGACGTCAGTTTCAAGGGTTTTAAATGCCAATAACGCTGTTACTGGATTTAGGGTACTTGTCAATGGTTTCGCATTGAACGATTATGCGGCTAACAAAATAGCTAGTAATGGCATTATTAATGAAGTTTCATCGGTTCTAAGTCAACCATCAGGCCTCAACTTACTGCAGCTGATCCAGAGCAATAGTAATTTAACATTTCTGAAGGCAATAATTGATCGAGCAAGCACCGGTTCAACAGATTTTAACTCCTTGCTGGCGGGAAGCGATGCAAAAACGATATTTGCACCAACTAATACTGCTTTACAAACCGAGGGATATAACTCATTATCGACAATTTCTTTGGCCTCGCCTACTGTCTTGGCTGATTTATTGAATAGGCATATTTTTTTAGGGCAAATTTATTCGACTTCAATTCCAGCTGGAAGCACTTACATTGGCACTAGTTTAAATGGGCTTAAAGTGGTATTTGCTAACGGTACCACATATTCTGCGCAAGGCCCTAATAATACAGGCGTTGGTACAATTAGTCCGTTTGACACGATTTCCGCAAATGGTGTCTTCAACATTATCAACGTGGTTTTAAAATAATATAACTAAACAACATGAACATATATTGTGAAATCGGCCCTAGAAAGCCTAAAACTCAAAATAAAATATTAATTAGAATATTTTTCGTCCTACTGATCACATTTTTTATCACTGGCTTAAGCAATAAAGGCCTCGCTCAAAATAAGGTCATAGTTGGGATTATTGTGGACAATGGCGGTGAAGCCATTCCTGGCGTTAACATCGCATTAAAAGGCACAAATACAGTTGTTTCAAGCGATGCAAGTGGTAAATATAGTATCAGAGTACCCAATAACCAATCAGTTCTTGTTTTTTCTTCCATCGGCTTTACAAAACAAGAGGTTGTCGTTGGGAGTAGGACCAATATCAACATTACGCTAGCTGCTGATGCATTGCTCTTAAATCAAGTCGTAATTCAAACTGGTTACGGACAAACCGTGAAAAGGGATGTAACTGGCTCTATCGGTACGGTGAGTATGGCAGATTTGCAAAAAGCCCCCGTAACGTCTTTTGAACAGGCTTTGGCAGGCAGGGTTGCAGGAGTACAGGTAATTTCAGGAGATGGCCAGCCTGGAGATGGTCTTAGTATTACCATTCGTGGAAACAATTCCATTAATAATTCTAATTCTCCCCTGTATGTTATAGACGGTTTTCCTATCGAAGACCCTGATAATAACGCGATCAATCCAGCAGAAATAGAAAGTATTGATATCTTAAAGGATGCATCTGCAACTGCTATTTATGGTTCAAGAGGTGCTAATGGTGTAATTATCATCACAACTAAAAGGGGTAAATTAGGAGAGCCTACAGTAAGCTATAATGGTTATTATGGAACAAACAAGATTATTCAAAAGGTAGAGTTAATGAACCCTTACGAATTTGTAAAATTGCAATCAGAAATTAACCCAACTTCTACTCAAAATGCACTAGGTTATTTTAAAGATGGTAAAACCTTAGAGTCGTACAGAAATATTAAAGGAGCTGATTTTCAGGATAAAATCTATGAAACAGCTCCATTTCAGAACCATTACCTTTCGGTTAATGGAGGTACTGAAAAAACTAAATATTCTGTCTCTGGTTCGGTTACCGATCAAAAGGGAATTATCGTAAATAGTGGGTTCACTAGGTATCAGGGAAGGGCAGTTTTAGACCAAAATTTAGGTAAGAAATTCAAAATTGGTACCAATATTAATTATTCTGCTACGAAATCTTATGGACAGACACCCAGGAGTCAGAATAATCAAGGAGGTAATGATGTAACTTTTAATTTGTTATACCAAGTATGGAGTTACAGACCTATTACCGGATCAAATTTAGACCCAGATGCTTTATTCGATGAATTTTTAGATCCCGAAAATGATCCTACAGACGGTAGTCCGCTAGATTATCGTGTAAATCCTTATTCTTCTTTTATTAATGAATATCGCGGAGTATTTAACAATACTTTTGTGGGAAATACTTATTTGGAGTACGCCATCACAAAAAATTTACAACTAAGGTCAACCGCTGGTGTAAACTTGGGTGTAGGCAGAACTGAGAATTTTTTTAATAGTAAAACCAGACAGGGGAGTCCGCTTACACCAGCTGGAAAAACATTCGGTGTGAATGGAAGTATTGCTCAAAGATATAGAAACGATTATTCTGTAAATAACCTTTTAACGTATACTAAGAAATTTAACCAAAACAATCAGCTTTCTATAAAAGCCTTGTATGAATTCCAGATCAATGAAACCCAAAACTTCGGCTACCAATCAAATTTTGTTCCTAACGAAAATTTAGGAATAGCAGGATTAGGAAGAGTTCTATCATTGAATTCTACTACAAGTTCTTCTATGTCTACTTATAAATTACAATCTTTCGGTGCTATATTTAATTATCAATTTATGGGAGGTAAATACATTTTTACCGGTAATTTCAGGGCAGATGGATCGTCTAAATTTAGAGAGGGAAAGCGATACGGGTATTTTCCATCAGCTGCATTGGCTTGGCGTTTCAGTGAAGAAAAATTTATTAAAAACCTGAATCTATTTTCAACTGGAAAATTAAGAGGCGGTTATGGAATTGTTGGTAACAACCGTATCGGAGATTTTGCTTATATCAGTCAGTTGGCTAGTGGGAGCTCTAGTACTCCTGGATACTATCCTTTTGGAAATGTTGTAAATTATGATACACAAGCTTTTTATATTGAACCTCTAGGTAATAGGGACATTAAATGGGAAACTACAGGTTCTGTTGATATAGGTTTAGAACTTGGTTTTTTAAGTGATAAAATTACATTAGAGACCGACTATTATAAAAAAGATACTTATGACTTATTGTTAAATGCCAACTTATCTGCAAGTAGTGGTTTACCCATTAATATCATAAACAACATAGGAAGAACGAGAAATGAGGGTGTGGAATTTACCTTAAATTCACAATTAATCAAGAACGATAAATTTACCTGGAACACCAGCTTCAATATTACCTTCAACAAAAATCAGATAGTAGCATTGACTGACGGCCAAAGGTATTTTTTAAGCCCTATTGGTGGATCTGGTAATACATTTAATGGTAAGGACGGTTACATAGCGCATATAGGCCGCCCTATTTCTTCAATGTATGGTTTTATTTATGATGGTAACTACCAGGTTGAAGATTTTGATTTATTAGAAAATGGTTCATATATTTTAAAAGCAAATATCCCAGTTGGCGAAGGAGATATAGGTCAAGCACGTACCGGAACTAGTCCGGTACAGCCAGGTGATCCTAAATACAGAGATGTAAATGGTGATGGTTTAGTTAATAATGACGACAAAACTGTTATTGGTAATCCTAATCCGCTACATTTTGGTGGTTTAAGTAATAACTTTAGATATAAAGCTTTTGATTTAAATGTTTTTTTACAATGGTCTTATGGAAATGAAACCATGAATGCAAACAGGTTATATTTAGAAGGAGGCTTTCCTGCAGGATTTGACATTAATCAATTTGCAAGTTATGCAAACCGCTGGACACCTGAAAACAGGAGCAATACTATGTTTAGGGCCAATGCAAGAGGTGCGGTAGTTTATTCTTCAAGAATTATTGAAGATGCGTCATTCATCAGGTTAAAAACTGTACAATTTGGGTACACAGTGCCGCCAACTTTTATAAAAAAACTAAATCTAAAGTCAGCAAGGCTATATGCTTCTGCCCAAAATCTGTTTACCCTTACCAATTATTCTTCTACAGATCCAGAAAATTCTACCAGGGGGACAGGTACAACTGCAGGATATGATTTTTCTGCCTACCCAAGGGCATTTACAGTAACCTTTGGCTTAAATGTATCACTTTAACTAGCAATGATCATGAAAACAACTCATCACATAAAATTTGTAATCCTACTTTTGACATTAGTAGGTATTTCGGCTACGTCCTGTAAAAAGTTCTTGGATACAGTACCGAAAGAATTAACACTAGAAACTTATTTTAATACGCCTATAGAAGCAAGTACCTATTTAAATTCGATATATGACGCAATGAATAGGGTAGATGGAATACAGGCTTTTTATTCAGGAAATTATGAATCCTTTTTTTCACAAGGATCAGATGAATCCTATAACAGAAGTATCCCGGTTGCCGGGAGCATCGCACATTTTAACGCTAATTCCACTGATGTACAAAATTTAGGAGTATGGCGCCTTTGTTATACGGGTATTGGCAGAGCTAATACTTTTCTGGAAAACGTTGATAAGGTAGAAGGATTTACCGGTAACCAAAAGAAACACATGATAGGTGAAGCTAAATTTTTAAGGGCTTATTATCATTTCATTGTAACCCAATGGTGGGGAGATTGTCCATTAAGAACCAAATCAATAACAGTACCACAAGATACCCATATTGCTTTTACAAAATCTAAGGATGTTTATGATTGGGTGATTCAAGAAATGACAGAAGCTGAAGCTTTATTGTCTACTCAAAAAGCAACTAACATTGTACCATACAATAGCGGTAGGGTAGTGCAAACTACTGTACAGGGCATTTTAGCAAGAGTTTGTTTATATGCTGCAGGAGAGCCTATTAATGATACAAAAAGGTATGCTGAAGCCAGAGGTTGGGCAGATAAAGTGATTAAATCTGGGATTCATAACCTGAACCCGGATTATGCTCAGATTTTTATTAACCAATGTGCGGATGCCTACGATGTTACCTATAAGGAAAGTATGTGGGAATGTGAATTTTCAGTGATAGCTCAGGGAGGGGTTTTAAGAGAAAATCATTCAAATACTATACAGCAACCAAATGGTAATCTAGCAACTGGACAAGTAAATCCTACACCAGTTTTATATCGGTCCTTTCAGTCTTACTATAACCCCATAAGATCAACAGATAATTCTCCAGACTATAGAAGGGATATTAGTATATCTAATTTTGCTTATTCAGGTTCAGGTCCTTCTCTTGTTAAAGTCTTTTTTACATTTAATCAAAATGGGTATTGGGTAAGATGGCCAAACAAATGGAATAGAGATTATGAGGTAGTTGTGCCCAGGGATAATAACAACTCTCCAATGAATGTTGGATTGTTAAGATATTCAGATGTGCTACTGATGTTTGTAGAAGCTGATTTTAAATCTACAGGTGTTGTAAGTCCAGAGGCAATTAGTATCATGAATTTAATACGCTCCAGGGCTTATGGAGGTTTAAATAATCCAGTTAAAAATGGAATTGAATTAACCCTAACCGCTAACCAAGGCAGCGGCTATACTGTTGCACCTACTGCCATAACACAAATAGGTGCTACTGGTACAGAAGACGCAACTATTGGTACAACTATCGTAGGTGGCAAGGTAACCTCTTTAATCATGAGTACCACGGGTAAGTATTCTGATGTACCTTTAGGTACCATAGTTTATTTAGGTACTCCATGGACACCCAATACGGCCTTTGCCGTAAATGCTAATATTGTAGTACCAACAACCGGTAATTTATATAGGGTAACCACAGCAGGTACCAGTACAACAATAGCTCCATTTAATACTTCTGGTGCTTCAACAGCGGCCACCACGGGTGCCGTATTTACTTATATTGGCACAGCAGCTACTGCAACTGCCAAAAAATTAACTGGTGCTTTAACTCCTGCAGATTACGATCCTGCTAATTTTTTGAAAACCATACAGGATGAGAGAATGCGTGAGCTATGTTTCGAAATGTTAAGAAAACAAGATTTAAAGCGTTGGGGTTTGCTAAAAGCAAAAGTAATTGAAAGAGCTGATTTAGCCCTTAATGGAAGTACAGAACGATTCCCTAATAATGTCCAAATTATTCCCCCAGCTCCATCTGCCAACAGAGATGCAGCAAGGGCAGACGGAATTAATTTCACGGACAAATGGCTGGTATATCCGATACCGGCAGTTGAGATGAATTTAAATAAATTTGCTAAGCAAAATCCTGGATTCTAAAATGGTGAATAATTAATTGTAAAAAAATCATGATAAAAAAAATAATTATACCGGCATTGTTTGCCATTGCAATACTTTCGGCCTGCAGAAAATCATATTTAGATAATCCGGATTTAAATGTTACCACAAAAAGTTTAACCTATAAGGCTGGAGATTCAGTGCTATTTAATATCAATGGTAATGCAGATTATATCAGTTTTTTTTCTGGTGAAATTGGCAAAGAATACTCAAAGAAGAATAAGTTTTCTAATGATGTTAATGGCAATGCCCAATTAAGTTTTAACAGCAATGTACAATTTGGGATTGCTCAAAATAACTTGAGTGTGTTAGTTTCTAATAATTTTAGCGGGGTTTATGATACTACTAACGTAAAAAATGCCACTTGGGCAAATATTACTAGCGATGTAATTCTAGGTACTTCTGCAACTAATGTACCTTCAGGTACTATCAAGTTGAATCCTTATGCAGTTGAAGGAAAACCTGTTTACGTTGCCTTTAGATATTTGGCGGTAGACCCAGCGATACAAAAGCAAAGACAATGGACAGTAGGTGCATTTAATTTCATAACTACTCATGCTGATGGGGAAATATATAATAATGCACTCTCTTTTACAGATGGATTGTTTAAGAATGTGGAATTTAGAGGAGACTCTGCCCGTTGGGTAATAAATTCAGGAAATATTGTGCATACAGGTTTAAATGCGGCCTACCCTGGGGATGATGATTGGGTAATTTCTAAGGGATTTGATTTGAGAACCGTTGCAGGTGATGCCTCTGGAGTAATACCTATTAAGTCTATTGCTACTCCGGTGATAAAATCTTATGTGCATATCTATAATACACCTGGGACTTATAAAGCCACGTTCTTAGTTAGAAACGCTTCTAAAGTTGAACTCAAAGAGAAACTAATCGAATTTACTATTACAGTAACGCCTAAAGTGCCTTAATAAAATGAAAAAGTTAATCTTTACCCTAATAGCAGGAAGTTTATTTACTATAGCCGGCCATGCTCAGAAATCAAAATCTAAACCCGCGTTTGAAAGCGGTTTCGAAGAGCCAAAAAGGATTTGGAAAAATGGCAACTCTGAATGTGAACCTATCATCAGCAGCGTAAAGGTTCATTCCGGAGATAAATCATACGAAATAGGTGCTTTCGGTAAATGTAATTTATACAGGGATTTTCCATTAGTTGAAAATGCAACGGTTACCATTTGGTTTTATGATCAGGTAGAGGTAACGGGAATAGCAGCAGCCGTTGTTAATAATACCGAGGCAAAAGAAAACTTTATGATGGGTATTCATACAAGGGTCGATAAAAACAACTATTGTTACAGATACGGAAAGGATTTTAAGCCTACTACTGTTAAAAGAACTACTGGATGGCATGAAATGAAGTATGTTTTTACGGCAACGGGCTGTGAATATTTCATTGACTCTCAATCAGTGATAAAAGTGGAAAGCACCAACCAGATCAATGCTATCAGATTGGGTTCTGTATGGGGAGATGTTAATTCAGGATCACTATTCTTTGATGACATTAAGGTAGAAACAAAAAAATAATCAGTTATTATAACAACTTAAAGCACTGTTTTTGGGATTGCTTTTTTCCTGAATACAGTGCCTCTTTTAATTAAAAATCAATGTCGGTGAAACCTGCTTTTTCAGAAAAAAAATACACGATCATTTTAGTTTTTGTGACCTCATTATTCATGCTTTGGGGCGTTGCCATTACCATGGGAGATGTGTTAAATAAACATTTCCAGAATGTTTTAGGCGTAACCAAGTCAGAATCTGGCTTAGTACAGTTCTCCATATTCGGAGCTTATGCAGTAATGGGTATTCCGGCAGGTTTGTTCATGAAAAAATATGGCTATAAGAATGGTGTCTTATTAGGCCTATTTTTATATGCCATTGGAGCATTCTTATTTGTACCGGCTGCAGACGCAGAATCCTTTGCATTTTTCAGATTTGCCCTATTCATTCTCGCTTGTGGACTGGCCACCCTAGAAACCGTGGCTCACCCTTTTGTAGCTTCATTAGGAGACCAAAGAACAAGTGATCAACGTATCAATTTTGCCCAATCTTTTAATGGCCTTGGTGCAGTTGTTGGTCCGCTAATAGGAAGTTATTTTATTTTAAGAGGTGGGCAAGAGCATTCTAATGACCTTTATTCTGTTAAAATGCTTTACATCATCATAGGAATCATCATTACTGCAATTGCAGTTGCCTTTGCTTTTGTGAAAGTTCCCAAATTAACAGATCCACACGTTACAGATACGGATGCTTATGCTGTTGCTCCAGATTTAGCAGATAAATTACCTGCAAAAACACTTTTTCAGCACAGGCATTTCACTTTTGCTGTAATGGCACAGTTTTTTAACGTAGCCGCCCAGGGTGGAACGTGGGCCTTCTTTATCAATTATGGCCATGAGAAAATGGGCTTTACAGATGAAACCGCAGGTTACTACTTTGCATTAAGCATGGTAATGATGATGATAGGTCGGTTTTTTGGAACCTATTTAATGAAATTCGTTCCTGCTAATCGTTTACTGGCACTCTTTGCATTGGGAAGTATCACCATGTGTTTAATTGTTGCCCAAAGTTGGGGCTGGCCCTCTTTCATAGCCTTACTGATGCTTAATTTTTTCTTTAGCATTATGTTCCCCACCATATTCAGCTTAGGATTAAAAAACCTTGGTCCGCACACCCAAAAGGCATCTTCGTTCATTGTGATGGGTGTTGTTGGGGGAGCAGTCTTTCCGCCTTTAATGGGGCTGATAGCGAACCATGATGTGGCAGCGGCTTATTATTTACCAATCATTTGTTATTTAGTCATTTTCCTTTTTGGATATAAGTTTTATAAATCATAATAATTCGCAATTAACACATATGCATAAATCTATCATTTTGGGAGCTGATATTGGGGGCTCTCATATTACCGTGTGCTTAGTTGATGTCCTGGAAAGAAAGATCATTAACGATGTCATGGTCAGAAGAAATGTAAATTCTGATGGCAATGCACAGGAAATTATCTCACAATGGTGTGCTGCAATTTTTGAACTTTTTGAAAATGCGGCTTTTAAACCATTAAAGATGGGCATTGCAATGCCCGGTCCGTTTGATTATGAAAGAGGAATTTCTTATATCAAAGGATTAAATAAATACGAATCCTTATACGGATTAAATGTTAAGGAACTTTTAGCTGCTGAGCTAGATATTTTACCAGAATGTATCAATATTTTAAATGATGCACCCTGCTTTTTGCAGGGGGAGGTTTTTGGTGGCGCCGCCAAAGGGTATAAAAATGTAATTGGGATTACTTTAGGTACAGGTTTTGGTTCTGCGATTTATAGTGACGAAAGAGCTCGGGATGCAGAATTTTGGCAAATCCCATTTAAAGACAGCATTGCAGAACATTATTTTTCTACCAACTGGTTTTTAAACCAATACCAGCTTTTAACTGGGGAGACATTGGGAAGCGTCAAAGACTTAGTGGCTAAATTTCCACAGGAGCGTACTATAGTCAAAAATATCTTTGAAGAATTTGGATGCAATCTTGCTTTGTTCCTTGATAAGGCAATCACACGGGAAAGCCCCGAACTTTTGGTATGTGGTGGTAACATTTCCAAGGCATTTGATTTTTTTGGACCTTCATTGTTGAGTCAGCTAAAATTACGGAATAATCCTATTTTAGTTAAGACCACCTCTTTAGGAGAGCAGTCGGCCTTAATTGGTGCTGCCAGTAGCTGGTATGCCGGTTCAGTTGTAGATAACCTAATATAATTTAGCCATGAACATATGTAAAAAAATGATTAAAAGATGTCTATTAGTTTTTTGTTGTGGGCTGAGCTTTACTGTAGAGGCATTTTCACAATCATTTAAAATTTCGTCCCCAGATAATAAAACCATATTTTCCATTCAGCTCAATGATAAGCAATTGCTATATGACATTATCGTTAATGAGCAAGTTATTATAGAAAAGTCTGTTTTGGGTTTAGATTTCGAGAATCAAGGCAATGCAGGAGAAATGAGCTTGTCTGCATCGGATATATCAATCCATCAGGAAGTAATAAACTGGCCATTGGGAGAGCGTAGTAAAATTGAAAATGGTTACCATCAGCAAATTTACAGCATAAATAAAAGTGATAAAAATGCTTATGCCATTGAGGTAAGGGTGTTTAATGGAAGTGTTGCCTTCAGATATCTTTTAGGTAATAAAGAGCCCCTGGTATTGTCCAGAGAAAAAACGATATTTAATTTTCCAGTTTCACAAAGTATCTATCGATATAAGGAAGAGTCGGTTTTTAGGCCAACCTTAATTAAAGAACTTAAAGATTCCTGTGATTTACCTGCAACCTTGGTTTCCGATAGAGGTTACACCCATATAGGTGAAGCCAATAATCAAGACTACACAAAATCAGTACTTACTAAGTTAAAGGGAAATTCCCTTCAACTGGTTTATTTTAAGGATAAAAAGGTAAAGGCCGCCCCTGGCTTCATGACTCCATGGAGAACGGTATCCTTTACAGAAAAGGCTATCGGACTACATCAGTTTGCCGACCTTAATTTTAAACTCACGCCTGGCGTAAAAGAAGTGCCGCAATGGATTAAACCGGGTAAGGTCATGCGATCTGATCTAGGTGATAAAGCGGTAAAGGAAACTATTGACTTTGCTGCTGCCCAGGGTTTCCAGTACGTTTTGTTAGATGCAGGCTGGTATGGCCAGGAGTTCAGGTCTTCATCAGATCCAAGAACTTATATAGATGCCTTAAAACTCCCCGAACTGATCCAATATGGAAAATCAAAAAAAATAGGTATTATCTTATATGTTAATTATGTAGGCTTAAAACAATACCTTGATGAAATTTTACCGCTCTATAAAACCTGGGGCGTTGCCGGGATGAAGTTTGGATTTGTGGATGGCCTAACCCAGCAAGGCATTACCTGGTTAAACCAGGCCATTAAAAAGACTTACGAACATGGTTTTGTCATCAATGTCCATGATAATTACAAACCATCGGGACTTAACCATTTATATCCAAATTGGCTCACACAAGAAGGCATAAGGGGAAATGAACACGGTGGCAACAGTGAGCATGACCTGGTATTGCCGTTCACCAGGTTTTTAACCGGTCCAGGCGATTTTACCATTGGTTACCTAAATTCCAGCAAGGCGCTTACCGCCAGGTATAATAAATTGGGTTTTAATGTAACCAAGGCACACCAACTGGCATTATCAGTTTTGTTTTACAGTCCGCTTCAAGCGATTTTTTGGTATGGGAAAGCTGCCGATTATACCAATGAAAAGGAAATTGAATTCTTTAAACAAGTGCCTACCGTTTGGGATGAAACCCATTACCTTAAGGGTGAAATAGGAAAATACATTTCTGTGGCCAGAAGAAAAAATGATACCTGGTATATTGGTAATGCAGCTTCACAGCAATTGAATGATAAGATTGACCTATCCTTTTTGCAAAAAGGAAAAAAATACAAAGCCACAATTTATGAGGATGATGGACAGGGTGGGATAAAAACGTCCACAAAAAAAGTAAAAGCTAAGGATAGTTTAGCTATTAATGTTTTAGCTAACGGAGGGCAGGCAATAATTATTGATATAGTTAAATAGGTACTGTTTAAAAAAGGGAATGAATGTTCAGATTTAAATTTTTGTATTGGATAACTTATGTTGTCATTATTTTATTTTGCTCAAAACAAAATAGCTGTGCGCAAAAGATTGATATTCCTTTAAACATACAGAATAACCATCCCCGTATCTATACCGATCATGATGGACAAGGTTTACTTTCATCCAAGTTAAAAAAAGCGGATTGGGCCAAAAATGTTGTGGATGATATGATAGAAGAACTGGAACCTTACTTGAAACAGGTTGATAAGGACAGTAATTGGATGCTATCTCGTTTGCAGATGTACTGGAACAGCCATCATACAGATATTTATATCAGCGGAAATTATTTTGTAAAAGCACAAGGCAAGGCCAGCAGGCCAACTGTTCGTTTTTCTGGATCCAGAGATTGGGAAACACCCTATGCTGCACCAAGAATAGAAGACCTGAAACCATTTGCCGATCCGGAAGATGGTACTGTATATATGATGAAGGAAGGAAAGGGAGAGTGGGTTTCTCCGGAAAAATCAGGCTTAATTATTGAAAAAATAAACCAGCAAATTCTGCGCTATGCACAGAATGCTGCTTTTCTTTATTGGTTTACCGGGAATGAACGATATGCAAAATTCGCTTCAGGTATATTAACCACCTATCTTACAGGTTTATTAGATCGAAAATTACCTATTGCCGCTGCTGGAGATAACGTTAACAATATTTCTGCACTTACTTCTTTTGAAGTGATTCATCAGGGAGAGATACCTTTTGTGACGGTTTGCCATGATTTTTTGTACAGCTATCTGAAAAAGAGTTATCCTCTTTTTTCAAGTAATGTTGCCGCACCCGTATTTAAAAAATGGGCCGATAACCTGATCGATCATGGGATTCCTGATAATAACTGGAACATCTTTGAAGCTCGCTTTTTGTCTTACCTGGCATTGGCTTTAGAAAATAATGCTGTTTATGCTGACGGAAAAGGATCAAATTATTACTTGGATATTATTTACAATAAGGATTTTCCGCGTAATGCGGCTTTAACTACCAGTTTAAAAGGTTTTGATAAGGAAACGGGAATTTGGAATGAATCTCCGGGTTATTCATTGAATGTTTCAACAGATATACTCTCCATTATTTTACTGACAGACCGAGCTATGCCAAACAGCCTGCTTCCATTAATGCCCGTACTGAAAAAAGCAGTAATGGCTACAGCTCAATACCTCATGCCAAACAACTTTGCAGTGTCTTTTGGTGACGGACATTATAACCAGCTCCCGGCAAAAAGTATGGAATATCTCATCTATTGGTCAAGAAAATATCCGGATTCTTCAGAAGAAAGAAAGTTTACCCGGGCACTTAAATACAGCCAGGGAAGTAGTTACAATAGAAGTAAGGTTGAATCTTTATTTGATCTTTTCTTTTATGTAGATCAGCTTATCGAAACACCTCCAGCGAGTCTGCAGGATTTTGCCTCCGTTACTTTTTACGCGCCAAACGTAAGCTGGTTTGTTCAGAGAAATGGTTTTGATTTGAAAAACGGGCTAATGATTTCTTCAAACGCATCCGCCGGTAATCATTCACATGCGAACGGACTAAGTATAGAACTTTATGGCAAAGGTTATCCTTTAGCACCTGATTTTGCAGCAGGCAGCAGTTATTGGCAAAAAGACCATAGTGAGTTTTACTCACAGTTTGCAGCACACAATACGGTAGTGGTCGATGGTCAATCAAAATATGGATTTATGCGTGGTTATCATCCTTTCGCATTGAAAAGTCATTATCCCCAAAAAGCGCAGCAGGATCATTATTTCAGCAATGTTACCTATGGCAATATTTCTTTTGTAGAGCCAGAAACCCAGTCAGATCAGTTACGCTTACTCAGCATCATCAGAACCAGTGATAGTACAGGTTATTATGTGGATATTTTCAGGTCAAAGAAGCAAAAGGGTGGAGACATGAAGCACGAGTACCTGTACCATAACCTTGGACAGAAATTGACCATTACAGATTCTAAAGACAAGGTTCTTTTATTGAAATCTACGGATGAACTATCAACTTTAAAAGGAGACGTAATCGGGTACGATTATTTTACAGATAAAAAGTCTATAAAATTTGATCAAGATTTTAAGGCCACCTTTGAATTAAAGTTAAATCGCCAGCCATCTGTTTACATGAATATGTGGATGAAAGGAAATGATCAAAGAACCATTTTTTCTGTAAATTCCCCTAAATCAAGAGCATTAAATAACAAGGTGGTTCCAGCCGATATTGTAAATCTACCCGTGCCCACGTTGGTGGTAAAGCAAGAAGGAGAAGCATGGACTAATCCTTTTGTTGCCATATTTGAACCTTCCTTTGATAACAACAGCGCAATCAAAAGTATAAATGCCATTATTCCGGCAAGTGTCAATCCGGATTTTACAGGTGTTCAGGTGATTAATAAGGACAAAAGCACTCAGTTTATCTTTTCTGATGCAAAAGGCTTGACAGATAATCAATACAAGAGTTATTCCTTTAAGGGAGAATATGCAGTAGCTTCTGTTAAAGATGATCAACTTCAATATCTTTTTATTGGGAATGGCGTGTACGTATCTGATTCCTCAATTTCTATGAAGGCTAAAAACAAGGAGTTAACAGCATCATTACAGTTTGAAAATGAAGCTTATAGGTTATTTGCAGAAGATCCCCTTCAATTAAAATTTTTGAAGTCTAATTTTAATGGCCAATCATTAAAAACGATAAATAGTGAAAACAAGAGAAAAATATTCAAAGGTATGGTCATTAAAGAGAATGGTAAAAGGTACATTCTTTTTGACATACCCGCTTTAAATAATGACTTCATCAAATTTTCTTTAATAAAAGAAAAGATTAAAAACTAGTAGATAACAGCTAAAATAATACATAATTAGAAATGAGAAAAAGTTTTATATTGAGTTCCTTGTTATTGATCAGCCTTTTTGCAACTGCACAAAACAAAAAGCCTAACATCATTTTTATGATCACAGACGATCAGCGCTTTGATGGCTTAAGCATTGTACAGCAGGAACAGGGTAAAGCAGCCAGGTTTTCTTACCTGCAAACGCCAAATATGGATAGGATAGCCAAAGAAGGAGTGCGTTTTAGAAATGCTTTCGTAACACTGTCTTTGTGTTCACCCAGCAGAGCATCTATGCTTACCGGTCAATACAACCATATCAATGGTATCGTAAATAATTACCAACCGTTTACAGATTCTGTAAATACGTTGCCCGCCTTATTAAGAACTGCTGGATATAAAACTGCTCTGATTGGTAAATGGCACATGGGTAGTCAAAAGGGTAAACGACCCGGTTATGATTATTCTGCGAGTTATATCGCTCATGGAAAATATTACGATTGCCCCTTTGAAGTAGATGGAGTGAGTGAGCCAACAAAAGGCTGGATAGATGATGTAGCAACAGACTATGCCATAGATTTTATCAAAAAAAATAAAGATCATCCTTTTGCTTTAACTTTAGCGTTCAAAGCTCCCCATGGCGGCTGGACTCCGCCTAAGCGATACGATAAATTATATGACAACGTAAAATTAACCAGGCCTGTTAATGAAAAAGACAAGCCAGCTTACGTTTCATTTATCTACCCTGAGTATGCCGCCGCAGATAAAGAGCTTTTTGACTGGACAGACCTGTATGGCATGAAACGGGTGATCCCTTATTGGGAAACAGTCAAAGGTGCGGATGATGGTGTAGGCAGGGTTTTAGATCTTTTGAAAGAATTAAAGCTGGAAGAAAACACAGTAATAATCTTCACCAGTGATAACGGGTATTTTCATGGAGAACATGCGCTCCAGGATAAAAGGGCAGCTTATGAAGAAAGCATGCGCGTCCCGTTACTGATAAAATATCCAGCAAGATTCCCTAGAGGTAAAATTGTAGATGAGATGGCCCTTAATCTTGATCTTCCTTCAACTATGCTAGAACTGGCGGGTGTAAAACCTCCGGAACGTTTTCAGGGTAAAAGCTTGGTAAGCCTAATACAAGGGAAGCAAAAGGATTGGAGAAAATCTTTCTTATTCCAATACTTTTATGAAAGCAACTCGCCAACCCCTACTTTACTGGCTGTAAGAACTGATAAAGCCAAACTGGTAAAATATCCGCATCAAGATGATTGGGCAGAGCTTTTTGATTTAGAAAAGGATCCTTATGAAATGAACAACCTTTACAATAAACCTGAATATTCCTCTTTAAAGGAAAAAATGGAGAAGGAGTTTGAAAAACAACTGATTGAAACCAGATATAAAGATCCAAAAAATGCCCCGAAACTTCCATTAGATGATAATGGAAAATACATTCCTTATAAAGGGAAGCCTAACCAGTAGTAAGTCGAATTAATCATGTTAAAATTAAAATTACTAATCATCTTTTTATCCATGCCCTTTCTATTACAGGCGCAATGGCAATCTGAATGGGTACATTATAATCAAATGAGCAAATTGATTTACAAAACCGATGACAGAGGGAATAAAATACCAGATTTTTCCATGGTAGGATATGAAGGTGGAATAAGTTCATTTCCTACACCTTCCATAAAAATAACTTTAAAGCCAACAGGTAAAGACGATGGCGCAATCATACAAGATGCGATTTTGAGACTTTCCATAATGCCTATGGTGAATAAAGTTCGTGGAGCCATATTGTTAAAAAAAGGAGATTATTCTGTATCAAAAACCATCAATATTAATGTAAGTGGTGTTGTGATTTTAGGCGAAGGAAATGATGATAGCGGAACGGTGATTACCTTGACATCTGAGAAAAAAGCAGACCTTTTTAGTATTGAGGGTTCAGGAGAACTTAAAAAATTGGAGGCCAGTAAATTAACAATCACAGATGCTTATGTACCTGTTGGAAGTTTTTCTTTTCATGTTGATAAAATAAGTGATTACAAAATAGGAGACAAAGTTATTCTGTATCGCGAGGCTACCCAGAATTGGATTCATGACCTAAAAATGGATAGCATTCAAAAGCTACCTGCAAACGGCAGACAATGGCCTGTTGAGGAATACCATTTTAATTTCGAAAGAATAATTACCGCAGTTGATACAAAAAATAAGCTAATCACGCTACATGCCCCAGTTGTAATGGATTTGGATAAAAAATATGGTGGCGGAGCACTTTATCATTATGATTTTGAGGGGAGAATCAACAACGTTAGTATTCAAAACCTTAAAATGGTTTCAACATTTAAGGCAGAGGACGATGAACAGCATGGATGGAATGCCATCGCCATTAAGAAAGCCGAAGATTGTGTAATAGACAAAGTAACCTCCCTATATTTTGGTTACAGTTGCGTAAATGTTTATCCTACCTCAAAGAATATTACTGTTCAAAATTCTCAATGTCTGGATCCTGTTTCTAAAATAACGGGTGGAAGAAGGTATTCCTTCAATTGCGATGGGCAGCTTAACCTATTCAGAAACTGCGAAACCAGAAATGGACGTCATGATTACGTAACCGGGGGTTATGTGTGTGGGCCTAATGTTTTCTTAAGATCTTCTGCAACAATGGCACATACAGACAGCGGTCCGCATAATCGCTGGGCCATGGGGACCTTATATGATAATATAACCACAGATGGGGAAATCAACATCCAGGACAGGGGACCTTCTGGTACAGGGCACGGCTGGGCAGGTGCTTGGCAGGTTTTTTGGAATTGCACCGCCAAGACCATGATCAACCAGCAGCCGCCAATGGCACTAAACTGGAATATTGCCCCTAAGTCAAGACAGGGGAAGCCCTGGCATAAAAGACCAGATAGCATATGGGAGGGGGTAGGAGAAACCAATGTAAATCCTGCTTCTTTATATGAGGCGCAGTTAAAGGAACGTAAAGAAAATTTAACAACTAAATAAGGTAATTATTGCCTAATACAATCGTTTTTCTATGTTGAGATACAGTTTTTTGATATTTCTTTTTTTTCATTTTGGTGCATTAGCCCAGGATGATGTTTTAAAATATGTTAACCCGCTAACTGGTACTGCTAACAGCACCACTAAATCTGCGATAAAACATGGTGAAGGAACAGAAGCACTGGCTAATGTCATCCCGGCGGTTGGCGTGCCTTTTGGGATGACCCAATGGACTCCTCAGACCCGTTTGACTGAAAAAAAATGCATTGCACCTTATTACTACAAAGACCCTAAGATCAGTGGGCTTAGGGCAACACATTGGTTGAGTGGGTCCTGCACTCAGGATTATGGCAGTTTTACCGTAATGCCCATCAGCGGACAATTGAAAACTTCTGCGGTTGATTATGCCTCGTCTTATGCTCATGAAGATGAAGTTGCTTCGCCTGATTATTATAAAGTCCTATTAAGGGATTACCTTATCACTGCCGAAGTGACGGGTTTGGAGAGAAGTGCCATGCTCAAATTTACAGCCGGTAAGACAGATGATTTTTATTTGTTAATGACGCCTAATAGTGATAAAGATAAGGGCTTTATCAAGATTGACCGTAAGAAAGGAGAGGTCTCCGGTTACAATCCTGCCTATAGGATTTATCAGGGACTGGGTCAACCGGCTGGTTTCAGTGGGTATTTCGTGATCCAGTTTGATAGGCCCTTTTCTAAATCGGGCACCTTTAGCGGCAATCAGCAATATGGCCTGGATAGCCTCATCAATCAAAAGGACCTGGGTGCTTATTTAAAATTTGAGATGGAAAAAGGCGAAATCTTACGAGCCAGGGTCGGTACATCGTTTACCAGCATTGCCAATGCCCGTAAAAACCTGGCGACTGAAATCACAGGTTGGAATTTTGATGAAGTAAGAAAAAGATCAGCAGCGGCATGGAATAAAGCCTTGAACCAGATCCAGGTCAAAACAGATCTAGAAAAGCAGAAGAATATTTTTTACACTGCCTTTTACCACAGCTTGCAGCACCCAAGGCTATTTACAGATGTTGATGGGACCTATCCGAAATTTGCCCACCAGTATGAAAACGCTGTTTTAAAGGGAACAGAATATTATGATGATTTTTCGATGTGGGACATTTATCGGGCACAATTACCCCTTTTGGAAATATTACAGCCCCAAAAAATTGGAGCGTTCGTAAACTCCATGGTTCTAAAGGGGGAACAGGGTGGCTGGCTACCCATTTTCCCCTGTTGGAACAGCTATACCAATGCCATGATCGGCGATCATGGGACGGCATTTATCGCTTCTGCCTATACCAAGGGAATACGGGGATTTGATACTCAGAAAGCTTATCAACTCATGCGAAAAAATGCCTTTGAAATACCTGACAAGGAAACCTATCGGGATGGTAAAGGCAGAAGGGCCTTGGATTCTTATCTAAAATATGATTATATCCCTTTAGAAGATAGTGTGCCGGATGCTTTTCATAAAAGGGAACAGGTGTCAAGGACGCTAGAGTATGCCTTTAACGATTATGCCCTGGCTATTGTCGCAAGGGATATGGGCAAAACGGAGGACATGAACCTACTGCTAAAAAGGTCTTCGAATTATAAAAACGTATTCCAGAAAGAAATTGGCTCTGTAAATGGCAGATATGCTGATGGAAGTTGGGCAACTGATTTTAAAGCTGATGTTAAACTGCCTTTTATCACGGAAGGAACACCAAGGCAGTACATGTTTTATGTACCACACGATGTTTCAGGCTTGGCTTCTACGATGGGCGGTAAAAAAACCTTTGAGAAAGCTTTGGACAGTCTCTTCATAAAAGGAGAATACTGGCATGGAAATGAGCCTGGCCATCAGATTCCCTTTCTCTATAATTTCACTGATTCACCATGGAAAACACAAAGGGAAGTAAGAAAAATTCTAAGTGAAGAATACGATGATGGGATAGGTGGCCTAAGCGGCAATGATGATGCCGGTCAGATGAGTGCCTGGTATCTTTTTGCAGCAATGGGTTTTTACCCGGTAAATCCGGTGGCCAATGAATACTTGCTTAGCACTCCCTTATTTCAAAGCATCAATATCAATCTGCAGAATGGTAAAACATTTACGGTTCAAGCTTCGGCAGATCCTTTGGAGATGCCTTACATCACTTCTGTAAAACTGAATGGGAAATCCTATAGGAAAAATTACCTTTCTCACCAGGATATCATGAACGGTGGAACATTAGAAATCAAGTTAGGAAAGACTCCTAATGAAAAATGGGGGGCTAAGGATAACAATCAGCCCTCGGGCATATCAAATAAGGCTAAAAAATGAAAAAGCTATTTACAATAATTTTATTAATCCTGCTGACCAAAGGCTCAGTATGGAGCCAAATTTCGCAGGATGAGCGTATGCAATGGTGGCGTGAGGCCCGTTTTGGCATGTTTATTCATTGGGGTTTATATGCTATTCCCGCGGGCGAGTGGAAAGGGCAATATGACGAGAAAAAAATTGGGGAGTGGATCATGCATACCTATAAAATCCCATATACAGAATACAGTTCTTTAGCCAAGCAATTCAATCCCACTAAATTTGATGTTAAGGCATTTGTAAAAACGGCAAAAGATGCAGGAATGAAGTATATCACCATTACCACCAAACACCATGATGGTTTTGCCTTGTTCAAGTCTAAGGTCAACAATTACAATGTGGTAGATGCCACGCCTTACAGAAGGGATATTATCAAGGCTTTAGCCGATGAATGCCATCTGCAAGACATAAAGGTCTGTTTCTATTATTCCCAGGCACAAGATTGGGCAGAGCCCAATGGATGGGGGAATAATTGGGATAACTTTCCTAAGGAAAATGATAGAAATCATCAGCAATACATTGATGATAAGGTAAAACCTCAGCTGACGGAATTATTGAGCAACTATGGAGAAGTAGGCATGATTTGGTTTGATACCCCACTAAGTATCACCAAGGAACAGGCTGACGATTTAAAGGCACTGGTTCGTAAGTTACAGCCGAAATGTATCATCAGCGGTCGTTTGGGCGGAGGGGTTGAGCCTGATTATCAGTCAACCAGTGACAACACAGTGCCTCCCACAACGGTAGCAGGGGATTGGGAAGTGCCAGCAACCTTGAACAATACCTGGGGATTTAAAAAATATGATGCCACCTGGAAATCGGCAGATGGCGTAACCCGTTTATTATTTGATATTGCCAGTAAGGGAGGCAATTACCTATTGAATGTTGGACCAACCGCGGACGGAGTGATTCCCGAAGCATCTGTAAAAATACTGAAACAGGTAGGTGAGTGGATGAAAATTAACGCAGAAGCTATTTATGAAAGCAAGGCCAGTCCCTACTACGTGGAATTCCCCTGGGGGAACATTACCCAAAAGCCAGGTAAATTATATGCAGGTATATTTAACTGGCCTTCGGAAGATTTTTACCTTGAAGGTCTAAAGACCAAGGTCAAAAAAATGTACTTGCTGGCGGATAAAAGCAAGAAACCGGTTCAGTTCGAAGCGCAATACGATGCTCCGACAAACCATCATGTCCTAAAGATCAAGCTGCCCAAAGAAGCTCCGGATAAGGTACTGTCTGTGTTGGTCATGGAAATTGAGGGAGAAGCGATTGTTGAAAAACAAATCATTGAGGATCATTCTGGGAAAATCAATCTTTTTGGAGGTAAGGCAAAAAGCACTAAAAATGGCCATCCTGCTACAATTGCAATCAATAACAACGGTGGTGGAGCTCAAAACTGGAAAGATGCAGAGATCAAACTGGAATGGGAGTTTATGGTTAAGACTCCTGGTACTTATGATCTGGAAATTGTAAGTACAGAAACAGGAGCACATGAAAAAACAGATTGGACCGGTGGGCATCAGGTAAAACTAATTTATAATGACGTGGTAAAAGACATTACCATTTCCCCAGATGCCAAAACGTTTAATCCACGAACGCTTTACTGGAAAAATATCATTACCAAGGCCGGTAAGATCACATTTGATAAACCCGGCATTTACAAGCTCAAATTAGAGCCGGTAAATATTTTGCAGGAGGGTCGTGGATTTACCTTCAGGGAAATTAATATCACAAAATAAAGTAGGTATCAGTAAAAATGAATATGAAATTTATCAATAGCATTGCCCTTTTAGCAGGGTTTTTAGTCATGTCTTGTTCTTCACAAAGGAATATTCCCAGCGGTGAAGATGCTGTGAAATTAGCAGCAAGGAATTATCAGGCTTACATGAGGGATTACCCTGATCCTACTAAATACCTACGAAGTATCGATAACGGGAAGTTAAAGGCCACATCTTCCAGTGACTGGACAAGTGGGTTTTTCCCGGGTAACTTATGGTACCTATACCGACTGACCAGGGATGAAAGGTGGAAAGATGCGGCTTCAAAATGGACGGCCGGTATCGAAAAGGAAAAGGACAACAAAGGTACCCATGATTTGGGTTTCATGATGTTCAATTCCATCGGATTGGAATATGAGCTCACCCAAAACCTACGTCAGAAAGAAGCTTTAATTAAAGGTGCAAAATCCCTGGCTTCCAGATTTGATCCCAAGGTTGGTGCCATCAAATCTTGGGACAGCAAGCCATGGAATTATCCAGTTATCATAGATAACATGATGAACCTGGAATACCTGTTTTGGGCAACCAAGGCAACTGGTGATTCCTCCTACTATAAAATTGCCGTGCAACATGCAGATACGGACATGAAATATCGTTTTAGGGCAGACAATACTACCTATCATGTTTTGGATTTTGATGCTCAGACGGGGAAATTGCTGGCAAAAAAAACGCACCAGGGCTATGCTGATGGAAGTTGCTGGGCTCGTGGACAGGCCTGGGCTATCTATGGTTACACCGTGATGTACAGGGAAACCAGGCAAAAAAAATATTTAGATCAAGCAGTATTGGCATCCAGCTATTTTTTAAGCCAGACAGATAAAATCGCAGATCATATTCCTTACTGGGATTTTAATGCGCCAGGTATTCCTGATGTTCCCAGGGACGCTTCTGCAGCGGCAATTGCAGCTTCTGCTTTCATAGAAATGAATAAATACACTGGCGAGAAAGGGTATTATCTTTCTAAGGCAAAAGAACTGTTAAGGTCTCTTACTTCTCAAAAATACCTTTACCATAGAAGTGAATATCCTTATTTCCTGTTGGACCATAGCACTGGACATCATCCAAAGAATTCGGAAATTGATGTGCCTATCATTTATGCAGATTACTATTTACTGGAAGCCTTGTGGAGGTTGAAGCAGAAATGATTGAAACATTAAATAACTCTTGGTTTTTGTTAAATAAATCAGCTCTATAGTTATGTTTATTTCTCATATCTATTTTCGAATGAAAATAAAATTATTCCTTACATTAATTTTTGTTCTACTTTTAACCATATCGAAAGCTCAGGATGAAAACGGCATGTATACAAACCCAATTTTATTCGCCGATTATTCGGATCCGGATGTGATCCGTGTAAAGGACGATTATTATATGGTTGCATCCAGTTTTACGGCATTTCCGGGTATTCCTATTTTACATTCCAAAGATTTGGTAAACTGGAAGATCATTAACCATGTGTATCAAAAACTTCCTTTCTCGTGGTATAATAAACCAAAGCATGGAAAAGGTGCGTGGGCTCCGTCTATCAGGTATCATAAAGGGATGTTTTATGTGTATGTATGCTCTCCGGATGAAGGCTTATTTATGGCTCGCACTGCCGACCCCGCAAGGCCCTGGGAATTATTTCATGTTGCAGACATTGCGCAATGGGAAGATCCTTGTCCGTTTTGGGATGAAGACGGAAACGCTTATTTAGCTCATTCCAAACTGGCAGGTGGCCTGGCGGTAATTCATAAAATGAGTACAGAAGGTACAAAGCTGTTGGATAATGGTGTAATTGTATATCAGAACAAAGTAGAAAACCCAACATTAGAAGGCTTAAAACTGATGAAACGGAACGGCTACTACTATATTTTTGCTCCCGCTGGAGGAGTGTCAACGGGCTGGCAAACCGTTTTAAGGTCAAAAAATATTTATGGCCCTTACGAAAGTAAGAAGGTTTTAGATCAGGGTGATACAGATATTAACGGCCCACATCAAGGCGGTTTTGTAGATACCCAGACCGGAGAATGGTGGTTTATTCACTTTCAGGATCGGGACGCATTTGGCAGGATCGCTCACCTGCAACCAGGCAAGTGGCTGACGAACGATTGGCCTGTAATCGGTATGGATGACGATGGCGATGGTTGCGGAAGTCCGGTAAAAACGTTTAAAAAGCCCAATGTTGGTAAAACATACCCCGTAACTAAGCCTCAAACTTCTGATGATTTTAACTCAGCCAAACTAGGTTTGCAATGGCAGTGGCAGGCTAATTCCAATCCATCCTGGTATTCATTATCAGCAAAACCTGGTTCTATACGTTTATTTGCTGCTAATTCACCTACAGAGTTGGGTAATTTATGGTATGCAGGCAATCTGCTTTTGCAAAAGGTTTCTGCACCAGAACAAACTTTTACTACAAAATTGTTTTTTAATCCTTCAGATGAAAGTGAAATGGCTGGAATCACCGTTTTTGGCCAGTATTATACCTTTTTATGCCTGCGCCAGATTAAAAGTCAGTTACGCTTATCTTTAGTTGAAAGTGGCTTTAAAGCCGACGGCTTTGTGCCTAAAGAACTTTTTGGTGTAGCTATTAAGCAAAACCAGGTTTGGTTAAAGGGCCATATCTATGCGGATCAAACTTGTTCCTACAGTTACAGTTTAAACGGAAAAGACTTTACAGAAATTCCTCAGCGTTTAAAAATCACGAAAGGCCGTTGGGTAGGCGCAAAAATAGGAATTGCCTGTGTAAATCCTAATTTGGCACCGGTAAAAATGGGGTTTGCTGATTTTGATTTTTTTGAGGTGGAGGATAAGTAGGGGGAAAGATGTACAATCATGGTTTTTTTTAAAATTTTCCTGGTTTATCAATTATGAACTATACTTTTTATCCTTTCATTAATTTTAACAAGTGTTAAGTAGTCTTTGTCACTAATAAAAGCAGTATTCGGCTTGCCAGTTTATTAACTGGATATACTGTAATGTATTTATATGGATTTTGTATAAAGAAAAAATAATATATATTAGCTAAACCGATTTATCAAAACCTTATTAATTAGATGTACAAATATTAATTTCCTTACCCATACGTTCCAAAACATCAGAAACAAAATCATGATTTTTAAAATAAAATTACTTTGTTGCGGCTCAATACTGGCAAGTTTAATTTCATTAAACACCTATGCGCAAAATAAGCCGAATTATAAATATAATTTCCAGAACCCCAATCTATCAGTGGAAGAGCGGGTCAATGATTTGGTATCACACTTAACCTTGGAGCAAAAGATAGCACAGATGTGTAATGGTGCCCCAGGCATTGATAGCCTGGGGATCTTACCCTATAACTGGTGGAGTGAGGGTTTACATGGTATTTGCCGTTCGGGTATTGCAACTGTTTTTCCCCAGGCGATAGGCCTAAGTGCAACCTGGAATGACGGTCTACACCAGCGGGTAGCGGACATCATTTCTAGTGAATTCAGGGCAAAGTATAATGAAGCGCTGCAAAACAAAGAATATGGTCAACGCTATAAAGGCTTGACCATTTGGTCGCCAAATATCAATATTTTCCGTGATCCACGTTGGGGACGCGGGCAGGAAACTTATGGAGAAGATCCATATTTGACCGGCAGGTTTGGTGTTGCATTTGTAAAAGGATTACAGGGCGATAATCCTACCTATCTCAAAACAGTTGCTACACCTAAGCATTATGCCGTACATAGTGGCCCGGAGGCGTTGCGCCATGTCTTTGATGCCCAAACCAGTGCCCGCGATTTTTGGGATACCTATGCTCCGGCATTTGAAGCTTGTATTAAAGAAGGCAAGGCATGGTCGGTCATGTCTGCCTATAATAGATATATGGGCGAGGCGGCTACTGCAAGTCCTTTTTTATTACAGGATGTCTTAAGGGATAAATGGGGTTTCAAAGGCTATGTCGTGTCAGATTGTGACGGTGTTGCAGATATATATAAAACACACAAACTTGTGGCCACAGCAGAGGAGGCTTCGGCATTAGCTGTCAAGGGAGGTTGCGATCTCAATTGTGGCAACACGTACAAAAGTTTGACTACTGCGGTCGAAAAAGGGCTAATTACCGAAAAGGAAATCGACATCAGCGTAAAGCGGTTATTTACAGCCCGTATAAAACTGGGTATGTTCGATCCAACAGACCTGGTGCCTTACAATAAAATACCTGCCAATGCTTATGATTTGCCAGAACATCGTAAGCTGGCACTTGAATCTGCCCGCCAAAGTATGGTATTGCTTAAAAATAACGATCACACATTGCCCTTAAGCAAAAACACAAAAAATATATTAGTAGTTGGACCCAATGCCAATGCCTATGAAGTTTTACTTGGTAATTATAATGGAATTCCTTCCTCAATGGTGAACGTATTGGATGGGATCAAGAAGAAAATGCCAAGAGCAAACATTACGTATTTGCCAGGCTGTGATTATACAAGCAACGTGATTTCTTTCAATACCATTCCTGCCAGTGCATTCAAGGGAGGTATTAAAGCTGAGTATTTTCAGAATCAAGTTCTAAAGGGTACCCCTAAGGCAATTAAGACTGAAAAGGACATTGATTTCAACTACACCACCAACGGACCTGCAGATAACATCACTAACGATAATTTCTCTGCCCGTTTTACCGGTCAGTTATTTGTGGAAAGTGAAGGTGATTATAATTTGGGAATACTTGGGGAAACGGGATTCAGGCTGTTTTTAGATGACGTACTAATTATTGACCATTGGCCAAAAGGTGGTACAAAGAAAAAAATCAGCCTTAAAAAAGGACTGCACAACTTTAAACTGGAGTATTTTGTGACTGAGAATGTTGATTTTGCGGAGCTGCATTTTCAATGGGCAAGGGTTAATCCCAGCTTAATGAACGAACTGGTTGAAGCTGCGAGAAAGAACGACGTGGTAGTGTTCGCCGGAGGGATCTCCCCGCAAATGGAAGGAGAAGGCGGCACCAATGACCGCAAAAGCATCCTTCTGCCAGAATTACAAACAGAGACATTAAAAAAGCTCCATTCGGCAGGTAAGCCGATTGTATTAGTGCTGATGAGTGGCAGCGCCCTAACGGTAAATTGGGAGAATGCAAATCTGCCTGCCATCCTACAGGCATGGTATCCTGGCGAAGAAGGTGGAACGGCAGTTGCCGATGTGTTATTTGGCGATTATAATCCGGCAGGTCGAATGCCGGTTACGGTCTATAAATCTGATAAGGACCTGCCAGATATCACGGATTATAATATGAAAGGCCGTACCTATCGTTATTTCGAAGGGGAAACACTTTATCCCTTTGGTTACGGATTGAGTTATAGCAATTTTACCTATTCTAATCTTTCCATTCCAAAAACTGCTAAAGTGGGAGCAGAGGTGACCGTAACCATAGAGGTGCAAAATACCGGAAAAGTTGCCGGTGACGAAGTGGTGCAGGTGTACATAAAGGATTTTACACCATCGTTGGTATTACCTATCCATAGCTTGCAACAATTCCGTCGTGTTCATCTAAAGGCTGGTGAAAAACAAAAGGTAAGTTTTGTGCTAACCCCAAAAAGCTTTTCGCACTTGACTAAAGATGTTGTAAGAGTTACCGAACGCGGTTCTTTTGAAATAGCTGTTGGCGGGCAACAACCAAACGTAAAGGGAACAACTTCAAGAACAACACAGGTTTTATCACAAAAGCTTGAATTAACGACTAAAAATTGATGAAGTTGAGAAGGGTATCAATTGTTGCTTGCCTGTTATTCATGTCCGGTTTATTGAAAGCTCAGGATTTACTGGTAATGGAAAGTAAAAACCTCCCATTGCCAGATTCTGTCTGGGTTTTTAAACCGTCGTCTTACGATAGGGCAAAAGAATATCCTTTAGTTTACCTTTTACATGGCTTTAGTGGAAACTATAAGTCATGGAACAAAATCATAGATTGTCAGCAATATGCCAATGATTATGGATTTATCATAGTTTGTCCAGATGGATTGTTGGATAGCTGGTATCTGAATAGTCCGGTACAAAAGAACAAGCAATATGTATCTTTCTTTTTTGATGAACTATATCCTTCCATTAAAAAGCGGTACGCAGTCAAGGCCCAAGATATTTTTATTAGTGGTTTAAGTATGGGAGGCCATGGAGCCCTGTCCTTGTTTTTAGCACGCCCAGAATTATTTAAAAGTGCGGGGAGTACCAGCGGGGTGGTGGATCTAAGTGTAGGAAACTCCAAAAACTATAAAATAACAGCTCTGCTTGGCGCAGATCTGCAACAGGCAGACTCACTATGGCACCGATATTCAGTTCTAAAAAAAATTGAAAATAACGCTGCATTAAAAAAGCCGATCATTTTCGATTGTGGAACGGAAGATAAATTTCATTCTGCAAATGATGCGTTGTATGAAAAATGCCTAGAACTAAAAATTCCTGCTACCTATACCTCCCAATCAGGTGGACATACCGCTACTTACTGGAAAAACAATGTTAAAACACATTTTGATTTTTTCAGCAAACAAATTATGACCAAAAATTAATTTATGGAAAACATCAGATCTATATTTTTCACTTTTTTCACTTTTGCTACACTACTATGCCAGGCCCAACAAAACCGCTGGAAACCTGTCGAAGGTAAAATTCAAACGCCTTGGGCAAAGGATATAGATCCTGATCATACTTTGCCGGAATATCCGCGGCCGCAAATGGTAAGGCCCACTTGGTTAAACCTGAACGGACTCTGGGAGTACAGCATCAATGCTAAAAATGATGATCAGCCTAAAAAGTTTCAAGGTAGAATACTGGTGCCATTTGCCATAGAATCTGCATTGTCTGGAGTGGGCAAAACTGTAGGAACAGATAGTTTGTTATGGTATAAAACATCCTTTACCATTCCTGAAAACATGCAGGGGAAAAATATCCTGCTTCATTTTGGTGCGGTGGACTGGCAGACAAGACTATACATCAATGATGAAAAAGCAGGAGAGCATGAAGGTGGTTATGATCCCTTTGTTTTCAATATCACTCCATATCTAAAAAAAGGTCAACAGGAAATTGTCTTAAGTGTTTTTGACCCAACAGATGAAGGCTATCAAGCCAGGGGTAAACAGGTGAAAAACCCGAAGGGAATTTGGTACACACCCGTTACGGGTATTTGGCAAACTGTATGGATAGAAGCAGTTGACTCCTCTTATATTGCTGCTACCCGGCATATACCAGATATTGATCAGGAATTTGTCAAAATTAAAACCATCGTTAAAAATGCCTTACCACATGACAAAGTTGAAGTTATAGCATTAGATGGAAAAACAGAAATAGCAAAACAAATTGTGTCTGCTGGCATAGAAGCAGATCTGCAAATCAATAATCCAAAATTATGGTCTACAGATCATCCATTCTTATATCACCTAAAAGTTAGGCTTATCAGAAACCATAAGGTTATAGATGAAGTAACCAGTTATTTTGCCATGCGAAAATCATCCCTGAAAAAAGGTCTCGATGGGATATTGCGGATGCAGCTCAACAACAAATTTGTTTTTCAGTACGGTCCCTTAGACCAGGGTTGGTGGCCAGATGGTTTATATACTGCACCAACAGATCAGGCTTTAAAATTCGATATCGAAAAAACAAAGGAAATGGGCTTTAACATGATCAGAAAACATGTCAAGGTGGAGCCGGCCAGGTGGTATCATTACTGCGATAGCATAGGCTTATTGGTTTGGCAGGATATGCCCAGTGGAGATAATGGCAATAAATGGGAAAGCCGTCCGGGTATAATCGGGAAAGCAACTTTTAAAGACCGTTCTCCTGCATCTGAAAAGGGTTTTAAAACTGAATGGAACGCAATAATCGATGCTTTGTATAATTTTCCCTGCATCAACGTATGGACACCTTTTAATGAGGCATGGGGTCAGTTCAATACTAAGGAAATTACCAACTGGACGAAGCAAAAAGATCCGTCAAGACTGGTAAATAGTGCCAGCGGAGGGAACTTTACATTGGATGGAGATATGATAGACCTTCACAACTATCCAGAACCTGCCATGCCCGATCCTGAAATTTATGGATCTAAAAGAGCATTGGTTCTGGGTGAGTTTGGTGGCCTGGGCCTGCCCTTGGACGGCCATACCTGGCAGCAAGGTAAAAATTGGGGATATAAAACATTTACCAATGCAGATGAGATGCTTAAAAATTATTCCTTGTTCATCGAACAGTTAAAGAGTCTGATTGAGAAAGGTCTTTCTGCGGCTGTATATACCCAGACTACTGATGTGGAAATTGAAGTAAATGGTTTAATGACCTATGATAGAAAAGTATTAAAAATGCAACCTTCAAAATTAAGGGCAATCCATCATCAATTATGGGATAAGGGTAAATCGTTCAATCATAACTTGGATTGAAGGTTACTACACCATCTTTGCAATAAACTTTAACATCCTGTAATTTCGTTTCGCATAACATACTCATTGTTAATGAGAAACCGCTATTTCTGATTAACAAGTAATTGAAAATAAATTTGCTAAATCGGTTTAGGTTATTTATACTTGTTATACCAAATATTACCAGTCATGACAATCACTTTAACACTGAAGAGACAGAGCGTATTTATTGACGACTATAGTCTTCTGCAAATAAGCAATGTAAATCCCTTTTATTCTTCTTGGCAAAGATTGGTTTTGATATTGTTTTTCAATGGTAGGAATCATTTTAAAAAGTCACCTTCCTGAAGAAGTAGAAAAACCAAGATATCATTAAACAATCTTTAATAGCTAAAACTTTTTTTTAGCGCAAAAACATTTCATTATGAATAAGAATTTAAAAAGCAAAATCTTTGCTATGGTCATTTCTATGCCCATGTTTTTGGCTGCATGCTATAAAACTGAACCACTAGTGTATGATAAGGCCTCAGGGCCATCCCTGGAAATTAACTCATTACTTACCAATTCAAATGAAAAGGAAACAAGTTTTGAGACTGCGGTAAATGACCCTAACCCAAATTCAGATCCCAATAGGGTAAACAATGTGCTGTACCCGTTTTGGCCAAGAAACACTACCAATGGTAATGAGGTCCAGCGCATACAATCTGGAGCGGGCGCCAAAGATGGTACTTGGAGCGCCAAGTTTATCTGGAGTGAGAACAATGTGCTTTTGAGCGGGGGCGAACCAACTCGCAATACCAAAGGTGCAGAACTTACGCAGGATGCCAATTTTATCAAAGAAGATGGGTGGTTTGGCGGGGCATATTATCTACCTACTGGAGGAACCAATTTCCCTATCAATAAAAACACGATCATTTTGCAAGGAATCAACAATGTAAACGCAGGATGTACTGCCTTAAATACTTGGACTTGGCATTTAGGTATTGAATCAGATGGTAAGCTTTATCTCACCTGGAGGTATGGTGCTGGCGGTTCTACCAAACAATTTATTGCCAATGCACAGGTTAATCTTTGGAAATCCTTGGTGATACATGTAAGATATTCCAGAAATGGAACCGGTATGATAGAAGTGTGGCATGGTGATGCAACGTTAAACCAGTCAAATCCAACATTCACCATAAGCGGAATCAATATCGGACAGGATTGCTGGAATGGGGATTCGCTGCAAAACGGTACACCTATCAAATTCGGCATGTATTGTCATGATCACGCTAATTATACGAACGGAGAAACCCGTGTACTGTATTGGGACATGCCAAGTGTGTTGGTCGGAAATCCTTCTGACGCATGGCGGAAAGTAAATCCCTACCAACCTAATTATTAAATCATTAAATTAATTAAAGCAAATAAAATGAAAAAATCGATCTTAACAAAAATCTTAGTGTTGAGTCTGGCAATTGCTGGTGTATTGGGAACTTATTCCTGTCACAAAGATACTGAAAATCAGGTAAATGCTGAAGGTCAGCAAGTAACAAAACTAGCGCCAGATATGGTTTTGGCTGCAAATGCAACTTATTTAAACACATCCTCACATCAGGAAACAGGATTCGAGGATAACTCTGCGGAACCATTCAATCTTCAGGAAAGTATCTATTCTCCATCGTACATCCATACGATGATTCCCTCTATCAAGTATAATAACGGTGGAGATTACGTACAAAAGTTTTATTGGACTCAAGGTGTTTGGGACGCAGGCTCGAAAGATTGTAGTGCCGACCGATTTAGAAAAGGTGTGGAGGTTCGAAGCGATTTAAACTTCAAAAAAGATGGCTGGATGGGTTTTGCTTACATGATTCCTACCGATTTCCCATCAGACCGAAGCACTATCATTGCACAAGGGTTTAATGAAGGTTCTTCCGGAGGATGTGCTCGCTCATGGGTTTGGCATTTAACATGGAGCAACGGTACACTAACACTAACATGCCGTAAGAGCTGCGGAGTGGAAACTTACACCCATGTTGTTGCTACCAATATTACTAAAGGCGTATGGAAGCCAGTAGTGGTTCAATGGAGAGCTTCAAATACCAACCATGGAAAAGTGGTGGTATGGCATGGCCAGGCCGTTTACGATAGGTCAACGCCACAAGTAAGCAGATCGAACATAAATTTGGGCTACGGTACCTGGAGCAGTGATAACTTAACATCATTTATTACTTTAAAGTATGGTATTTATGCATACGATTGTTGCGACCATGTAGGTTCTAATGATACAGAAGTTGTTTACTTCGATAACATGAGCCAATGGGTTGATGATGCAGCTACAAATAATGGTTTTGATAAAGTTGACCCAACCCAGTAACTGCCTATATATAAGTTTCATCAGTGCATCTGGGCATTACCTTAAGCGATAGCATTAATATAAGAAAGTGTTATCTGCCTAAGACATCACTTAATCCAATATTATTATGATTTTAAAAATGTAATGTTGCTTTTTACTCGGCATTACATTTTTATTCCCTTCTCGCCCGTATTTCTTTAACCAGTTAAACCCAGTATATATGAACAGTAAATTCTACCATAAAACGATTACTGAATATCATTTACATCTACCTCTTTTATTATTTTTCATGTGCCTTGGTACATTTTCATATGCCCAGCCATTTGTTCATCCGGGTATCTTGCACAAGTTGTCTGACTTGGAGCGCATGAAATATATGGTCGACGCCCAAAAGCAACCTTATTATGATTCTTATTTAGCCTTAGCAGCGGATGGAAAATCCAGTTATGGCTATGTGGTGCGTGGTGATAACACCATGATTGAAATTAAGAGAGAACCCAGTCCCTCCATTAACCGTTACGAAATGGAAAGCGATTGCAGGGCAGCATATTCAAATGCACTCATGTGGTTTTTCACAAAGGATTCCAGACATGCCGAGAAAGCCATAGAAATATTTAAGGCATGGAAGAACCTGAAAAAATTTACGGGCAGTGCAACCCCTTTAGCGGCGGGTCTATATGGTTATCTTCTAGTAAATGCTGCAGAAATAATCAAGCATACTTATGGCGGTTGGTCATCCTCAGATCAGGCAGACTTTAAAACAATGCTGTTGTATCAGAGTGGTTCGGATAAATCTTTCAAGGCCTCAGTTAATTATTTTGCACCGCTAACTTGGGGAAATCAAGAAATAATTGCCCAAAACACCATGATGGCCATAGCCATTTATACGGACGACAGTGCTTTATATGCCAGAGCGCTAAGATATTTCAAAAATCAAGCTCCACTTTCTGATCCATTACCTGGCGGGCCTCCAACAAGAACTGATCTTTACGAAAGCACCCCTTATATGGACAGGTATAATCGCACCATACCTTCCACCTATCCTATACCAGAAAATTACTTAATGAACGGTCCACTAGTCAACTATATCAGGTCTTCCGGTACTGCCAGAGGTCAATGTGTAGAATCAGCAAGGGATCAGGACCATGCACAACTAGGATTGGGGGCATTAGCCACAGTGGCAGAGATGGCGTATAATCAGGGAGACAATTTATACGGAGAATCAAATAACCTTCTTCTTGCTGGCTTTGAATATACCACCCGTTATAACTTGGTAACATTAAACTGGAATCCTCCCTTTACAGCCCTGTGGGATAGGCAAGGCTTAAATTATTTAAAGGCCGTGAGTCCCGATGGTAGGGCAAGCTATGAAAAACGTCCTGTTTATGAAATGGTGGCTGCTCATTACAAAGTGCGCGCAAAACTAGCTTCCTCAGCCTATACTTACACCAATATTACAATAGATAGTGCTAAAAAGAAAATCAGTAGTTATGAAAAATCAGGGAATGCGACAGACCAGCCGGGCTGGGGAGGTTTAACTTATCATCGTGAAGCAGATTTTGTGGGTGAGCCCTGTAACTCGGCACTTACTAAATTTGAAATTCACAAACTTCCAGGGACAATCGAAGCTGAAGATTTTGATTATTCGCCCTTAGCCGGAGAAGGCCTTACTTACCATGATTCTACTACTGGCAACTCTGGTAGCAGTTATAGGACCTCAGAAGATGTTGACGTACAGACATGCACTGATGGGGGCTATAATGTGGGTTGGACAGTTACCGGAGAATGGCTGACCTACACCATTCACGTGCCGGAAACAAAAAACTATGAAATTACCATTAGGTATGCCGCAAGCGTAAGTACCAGTAAAATTAGACTTGAATTTGATGGCGTTGATAAGACTGGAAATGTGAGCTTGGCTTCCACAGGTGGTAATCAGGTATGGGCTGATAAAAAAATCACTAATGTGTCTTTAACTGCAGGAGCGTATATCTTAAAAGTAGCGGTGGCAGCAAGTGGGTTTAACCTAAATAACATTACCATTGCAGAGAATCCCATAGGCAAAACTGTTTGGCTAAAAGCTTCTTCAGGAAAATATGTTCAGGCAGACGATAATGACCCTAACGACGCTTTATGGGCTAATAGTACCAGTGTGGGCAATTGGCAAAAATTCCTTGTGGTAGATGCTGGTAGTGGATTGATTGCATTAAAGGCTTATAACAATAAGTATGTTTCGTCTGGAAATGGCACTTATTCAATGAAGGCTAATAAAACCACGATAGATGCTGAATGTAAATTCAAGTGGTTTGAAGAAGGTGATGGGTGGATTTCTTTAAAGAACGGAAATTATCATGTGAGTTCAGAAAATGGAAGCACCGCCATGAGGTGTGATGTTCCCACGGTTGGTAGCTGGGAAAAATTTAACTGGGATGCTACAACCTCGTCAGGGTTAACGGCAAATACGATTACTAGAGTTAATCTAGAACCCGGTTTAGCTGATGACATTGTTAGCTTATTTCCAAACCCGGTTTCAGATATCCTAAATGTTAAGTTAAGTAATGCTTTTAATGACAAGGCAACTTTAAACATTTACAATGCAATGGGCCAATTAATGCAAAGTTTTAAGGTAAGCAATAATAGTACATTAAACCTTTCTAATTTAACTCCTGGTATTTATACTGTTAAAATATTAGGTGACAAGGAAACCACCCATAAAAAGATAATTAAGAATTAGAGTTTTCTACGATGAATTAGAAATCAATCTTTAATAAAACTTTAGTTTTTAAACAACACCGCCCCTAATCTTTGAATTTGCTGCGGTGTTTTATCATATATTTTGAATCTATACCTGATGGTATTAATAAACTGTTATATTTGCTAAACCGATTTATTAATCAATAACCAAATATTTAATGAAAAATTTTTCCGGATTATTTTTAGTGACAGCTCTGTTGCTAAACGTTCAAACAATGTTTGCGCAGGTTAAGTCTGCAACTACCAACGAGTATGAAGAATTTGATGACCCGACCAAAGCATTAAAACTGCAAAGTGATAAAGATGCCGTCAATAAAGTACTTGAAAAAGGTAGCTGGTGGAGAAAATCCATGGCTAATAGCAAAGAACGCATGCGATGGTATGATGATGCCCGTTTCGGGATGTTTGTGCATTGGGGTGTCTATTCTCTTGCTGGAGGTGAATGGGAAGGTAAGCCAGTTGGCGGATATGCGGAACAAATCCTTAGAACTAAAAAAATCCCTCAAGATGTTTATCGAAAAGAATTAATTGATAAATTCAATCCTTTAAAGTTTAACGCGGATGAGTGGATGAAAGCAGCCAAGGATGCAGGTATGAAATACATGATCATTACGGCCAAACACCATGATGGTTTTGCCATGTGGCCATCTGACGCCTATCCTTATGATATCCGTTTAACGCCATTCAAGCGAGACCCTATGAGAGAGTTAAGGGATGCAGCAAAAAAACATGGGATCAAGTTTGGGTTTTACTATTCCCATGCCAATGACTGGGAGCATATAGATGCTTCTGGCAGGGACTGGGATGTGTCAGGGAAATATGTTCAGGCCTTGACAAAGGGCACTACTGATTGGAACAATTATCCGCAATATATTTCACGTCTGGCTAAATATGTCGATGAGAAAGCGATTCCTCAATTAAAGGAATTGGCAAAATACAACCCTGATATTTTTTGGTTTGATACCAATCAGCATTTGCCAATCTCAGAAAATTTAAGAATTTTAGAAAATTTAAGACAGGTTGCGCCTGATGTGGTTGTAAATGGGCGTTTGGTAACCTTTGGTGAAATGAATTTTGGCGATTATTTTAACACCACGGATAAACCGGCATTTTTCCGTCCTCAAAACCAAAGCTGGGAAGGTCTTCCAACCACCAATGAGTCCTATGGTTACAGCAAATTTGATATGCGAATGAAACCTGCATCTCATTTCATTGGTTTGTTAGCAGGTGCAGCCAGCAAAGGTGGAAATATCTTAATGAATATAGGCCCTATGGGTAATGGTGCGATAGACGAGCGTGATAAAACAATTTTAAAAGGAGTTGGCGATTGGATGAAAATTAACGGCGAAGCTATTTATGGTACAAAAGCCAGTCCATTGGCAACTCAAATATGGGGAGAAACTACCAAGAAGGGAAACACCTATTATTTATTGGTCAAACAGTGGCCAAAAGACGGTAAATTAGCCTTGGGCGGTTACAGAGGAGCAATTGAAAAAGCTTATTTGCTTAGCGATAAAGCTCAGAAACCGTTGCAAACAACGCAGTTGAATAACCAGGATCTAATAATCACCGTTCCTAAAAAAGCACCAGATACTTCCTATAGTGTTATTGTTTTAAAGGCCAAAATCCAGCCACAAATTGATAAACAGATCCTATTGTCGGCAAAAAATGGCACCAATACATTGCAGGTTTTTGATGCAGATACAATAGGCCAGGGATTTTCATACGGAGGGGGTAAGCTACACCAGCAATTCGTGAAAAACTGGAAAAGCAAAGGTCAATCACTTCAATGGAAGACCAGATTGAACGAGCCGGCAAAATTTAATATCACTTTAAGTTACAATACCGCCAGTGAAAACGAGTCAGGAAAAGTATTTGTTATCATAGCTAATCAAAAGTTCCCCGTAGCCTACCAACCTACTACCTCAAAGCAACGGGTAGAAATGACTTTACAGGTTGGTACCATACAACTTCCTGCAGGAAAACACCTGATCAAACTGGAAGGAGACAGTTTCGCAGGAAAGCAGTTCTTGCAGCCCTTAAACATCACTTTAAAACCAATTGATTAATTGATGGATAATGATGTATAAAGGTAAAATGATGATCAAAGGGATGTGTATGTCAACCTTAGGCATGGTGCTGCTGTTTAGCTTCTTAAATTGTTGGGCACAAGTAATAAAACCGGTCGAAGGAAATCATGGGATCAAGCGTGGTATAAAGGTCTATCAAAATTTAAGGTACGGGTCGCAGCCAGAAACTCTTGAAAAGGACACCTCATCAGACCGTACACTAGATCTTTATATTCCCGATAAGGTTTCAGGTGCTAAACTCCCGGTCATCTTGTTTATCCATGGCGGAGGCTTTGTCAATGGAGATAAATCAGGCACCAAGGATATTTGTACCAATATCGCTGAACAAGGTTTTGCTATTATTTCAATAAATTACCGATTGTCATTAAAGGGTAAGAACATAAAAGGGTCAGGTGCGTCTTCAAATATGGCAGCAGGCTTACCTGTTGATGGAAAATTTCACCCTGCCCTAGATCATGCCGTAATTACCGCCTCAGAGGATGCACAACTGGCTTTGTCATGGATTAAAAAGCAAGCTAAGACTTATCGTTTTGATACCAGAAAAGTAGTGATTTCAGGCGGGTCTGCAGGAGGGATGACGGCACTTTACACTGCCTACATTTCTGATCAGGAAATACTGCCCATAGCAGCGGTGGTCAATTTATGGGGTGGTTTAGAAAACGCGACTTTAGTTGCAAAAAACGCTCCACCGGTAATTACTTTTCATGGCGATAAAGATGAACTTATCAATGTTGCCTATGCCCACGCTCTCCAAAAAGCAATGGTTCAAAATGGTGATCAGCTTTCAGAACTCCATATCATGGAAGGTAAGGGCCATGCCCGATATGATATCATCGCCAGACAAAAAATACCTGAAATAGCTGCTTTTTTGAATAAGGTTTTAAATAATAAATAGTCCACTACTAAAATAATTACTATGCCATTTCATAAAACATATTTGTTGTTGATATTCTGCTTATTGGGAAGTTGGAGCACTTCTGCTCAGATCAATTCCTCCAGTATTGAAAATCTAAGATGTGAAAGCACCATCGATCCAATAGGGATTGATGCAGTAAATCCACGATTAAGTTGGATCACGGTAACTAAAGAAAAAAATTGGAGTCAAGGAGCTTATCAGATTTTAGTGGCATCCTCAAAACAGAATCTTGATAAAAATATTGGAGACATTTGGGATAGCGGGGAAGTCAGATCAGCAGCTTCCAACCAGGTGAGCTATATGGGAAAGCCTTTAAAGTCCAGAAATGTGTATTACTGGAAGGTGAAAGTTTGGGATGCTGCATTAAAAAATGCAGTTTGGAGCAAACCTGCATATTGGGAAATGGGTATTTTAAAGGAATCGGAATGGCAAGCTCAATGGATCGGCAGGCACAACAACTCATTTGATGATTTTGATAATCAACTTATCGGTAGCGATTGGATTTGGGCCCCTAAAGATCTGAAATCTTCAAAAATAAGCCTTAAAAAGGAATTTACCATTAACAGCTCAAAAAAAATTAAGTCGGCTTATTTTTTATTTACAGCAGACCAGTTTGCGGATGTCTTCATTAATGGGGAACTAGTTTATGGAGCGGGTGGAAAAGGGAAATTTGAGGAGCTAAAGAAAGTTGATGTTATCAAATTCCTGAAAGTAAAAAATACTATCGAGATTTTCGCGAAAAAGGGAGAAAAGCAGGGTGGATTCATTGGCAGACTTAAAGTTATTTATCAGGACGGAGATACCTTACTTATTAAATCAGATCAAAGCTGGTTGATTGCTGCTCCCGAAACAAAAGAAAATCAGGCTGTTAAAATTGCCGATTTCGGACAAAAGCCTTGGTCTAGGATGTTGGACTATGCACCTCTGCAGTCAGAACCGGCACCGTACTTAAGAAAAAATTTTGTTGCCCAAAAATTAACTGTTAAAAGAGCAAGAGTTTATTTTGCTGCGCCAGGTTGGGCAGAAATACAGTTAAACGGCAAGAAGGCAGGCGGCGAAAGGTTGAGAGATGCGGGATTTACCCGTTTTGATAAACGCATTCTATACACCACTTATGATGTCACCAATCTAGTCATTCCTGGGCAAAATGCGCTTGGGGTCATATTGGGAACTGGCTGGTATGATACCCATGATCTGGCCGTATGGAATTTGGAGCGGGCACCGTGGCGTGGCAGGCCAAGGTTAAAACTGCAACTATTCATAGAATACACGGATGGTCGATCGCAAACCATTGTCTCTGATGGTTCATGGAACGCAACGACAGGTCCAATCTTGGCTGACGGTATTTACTCAGGAACCGTTTACGATGCCAATAAAGAATTAGGTGACTGGAGCAAAGCAGGCTTTAAAGAAAATGCTTGGAAAAAAGTTACGTTAATGCCAGATCCCGGAGGTGTAATGATGGCTATGCAAAGCCCGCCAGTTGCTGTTTCCAAAATCATTAAACCAGTTGCGGTAACAGAGCCAAAACCTGGGGTATATATTGTGGATATGGGCGAAAACTTTTCTGGTCATGTGCAAATTAGCATGAGTGCGCCAAAGGGCACTAAAATGACCATGAAACATGCCGAGCTTTTAAAGCCTGATGGAACCATTGAAAGGGGGAATATCATGTCCTTCATGGCCCCAACCCATCCCGAACAATATTTCCAGACTGATGTTTATGTTTTCAAGGGTCAGGGCAAAGAAACCTGGGAGCAGCAATTTACCTATCATGGTTTCAGGTATATTGAAGTTACTGGTTTGCCTTTTAAACCATCATTGGAGAATTTTACAGGTAAATTTTCACATACGTTGTTTGAGCAGGATGGAAAATTAGAAACTTCTAATACGCTAATTAATGATATTCATAAAATTATAATCCAGGCTTATTTAAGCAATGCCCAAAATATCCCGACAGATTGTCCTCAGAGGGAAAAGAATGGCTGGACGGGAGATGCACATCTGGCTGCTGAAATGGGGATCATGAATTTTAATACCCTCACTTTTTACGAGAAATTTTTAGACGATAATTACGATGCAATGATGCCTGATGGTGAATTACCGGTCATTATTCCGAGTGCAAATTGGGGTTTACACTGGGATCCCGAATGGAACAGTGCGTATCACCTAATAGCATGGTACCTTTATCAGTATTATGGGGATGTGAAAGTGTTGGCTAAACACTATGACAAATTGAAATTATATGTGGACAACCTGGCATTAAAGCGTAAAAATGGCTTGACCGGTGGTTTCACCTATGGTGACTGGGCATTTTATGATACACAAACCAGTAAGAAGCTAACCGCCAATGCATATCTGTTCCTAGATGCACAAATTATGGCCAACGCGGCAAAAATTTTGGGAAACAATGCTGATATGTTGAAATATCAGTCTCTGGCAGATGATGTCAAAAAAAATTATAACATCACTTTCTTAGATAGGTCCAAGGCCACCTATGACAATGGTAGCCAAACCGCATTATCCACTTCTTTATATTTTGACCTAGTCCCTGATGACATGAAAAAGGAGGTGCTGAAAACGCTGTCAAATAACATTGACAGTGCAGGACATATTGATGCCGGGATTTTGGGTACCAAGCACTTACTGCGCACTTTATCAGATTATCACAATACGGACCTCGCCTTTAGGTTAGTCAATAATACAAAAAATCCGGGTTGGGGTTACCTTGTTAAACAAGGAGCTACTGCCTTGCCTGGCGGATGGGGAAGGGAAGGGAAACCGAGTTTAGGTTCGCAAAACCATATCATGTTTGGCGATGTTGACGCCTGGTTTTATAGAGATCTTGCTGGGATCAAACACGATCCTAAAAGTGCTGGGTTTAAACATTTCTTTATCAAACCAGAACCTCAGGATGGATTAGAATGGGTTAAGGCGAGCTATCGTTCTGTTTATGGATTGATTAGGTCAGAATGGAGGAAAGAAGCAGGTAAATTACACTTGAAAGTAGAGATTCCTGCAAACGCATTTGCGACAATCATTATTCCCGTAAGTACTCCAGACCAAATCAACTTTGATGGGAAAAAATTAAGAGAACTTTCGGGAATTGTAGATTTTAAAAAAGAGGACAACCGAGTTAATATTGAAATGGGTTCGGGTATTTACGAATTCGAGGTGGAGAATTTATAATGACTAAAATGAAAAAACATTATTTAACATGGAAAGACTGATGTGGAATTTTCAACGGCCGCTGCCATTTGCATATTCCGGGGAGAATTGGACGTTAATGAACCAAACTTTTGATTTGGATGATTTTTAATCTAACGCAAGATGGTTCCGCCTTCGCTTATTAATAACCTTTAAGATTTTTAAATATTCTAAAAGGGATATTTATTTACACTAAATCGGTTTAGTTATATATTTTTGATTACTAATTGAGATAAACTTATTTTTAAAAAATCCTTTACACTGCCATGCTTGAAAAATTCAAAATAATTGCCTTTACATTTTTCTTATTATTTAGCCAATTTGCGTTTGCTCAAAACAAATCAAGGATTTATAAGAAAGGATGGATTGATTTTAACAAAAACAACCAAATGGATGTTTTTGAAGATCCCAAAGCCCATATTGATGATCGCATAAAAAATTTGCTGTCATTGATGACCCTGGAAGAAAAAACCAATCAGCTAGCTACCTTATACGGCTATCGAAGGGTGTTAAAAGACTCTTTACCAGTTGCAAGCTGGAAAAATGAAATATGGAAAGACGGTATAGCCAATATTGATGAGCTGAACAATGGAATCATCAGGGGCAACACATTTTATAGTAATTACCTAACTTATCCGCACCGAAACCACGCAGATGCGATTAATCAAACACAGAAATGGTTCATAGAAGAAACCAGGATGGGCATTCCCGTGGACTTTACCAATGAAGGCATACACGGACTTAACCATACCAAGGCTACGCCTTTGCCGGCGCCTATTGGAATAGGCAGCACCTGGAATAAAGACCTGGTCTTACAGGCAGGTCATATTGTAGGCCTGGAAGGAAAAGCTTTGGGATATACCAATATTTATGCACCGATATTAGATGTTCCCAGAGATCCAAGGTGGGGAAGGGTATTGGAATGTTATGCAGAAGATCCTTTTTTAATTGCCGAATTAGGGAAACAAATGGTAATAGGGATTCAAAAGGAAGGAGTGGCTGCAACCATCAAACATTTCGCGGTTTACGGGGTGCCTAAGGGTGGAAGGGACGGACAGGCCAGAACAGACCCGCATGTTGCCCCGAGGGAAATGCACCAGATGCATTTGTATCCATTTAAAAGGGTCATTCAGGAAGCACACCCAATGGGCGTAATGAGCAGTTATAATGATTACGACGGAGTTCCCGTAACGGCAAGTCATTATTTTCTAACTGAATTATTAAGGGAGAAATATGGTTTTACAGGTTATGTGGTTTCTGATAGCGAAGCCGTGGAATATGTTTATACCAAACATGCGGTGGCAGGTTCGTACAAGGAGGCTGTTAGACAGGTAGTGGAAGCTGGTTTAAACGTAAGGACACATTTTACCCCACCTTCAGATTATATTTTGCCCTTGCGTGAACTGGTCAAGGAAGGAAGTATCTCCATGAAGACCCTGGATGACCGTGTAGCGGACGTTTTGAGAGTTAAATTTCAGCTGGGCCTATTTGACCAGCCCTATGTTAAGGACATTAACCTTGCAGATAAAGTTGTTGGTGCAGATAAACATGGTGATTTTGCCATGGATATTCAGAGACAATCCTTGGTGTTGCTAAAGAATGATAATAATACATTGCCGCTGGATAAGCATAAGATCAAGAATATTTTGGTAACGGGTCCATTGGCTACGGAAACCGATTTTGCAGTAAGCAGGTATGGCCCAACTGATTTAAAAATCACAACTGTCTTAGATGGGATCAAAGATTATTTGGGGTCATCAGTAAAGGTAAGTTTTACCAAGGGCTGTGAAATGGTGGATGCCACCTGGCCAGAAAGCGAGATTATTGGAACTGCTTTAACCGCTAAAGAAAAAATTGACATTGATGCAGCGGTAGAACAGGCGAAGCAAAACGATGTAATCATTGCTGTTTTAGGGGAAGATGAAGAACGTACGGGAGAAAGTAAGTCAAGAACTGGATTAGACCTCCCTGGTCGCCAGCAACAATTACTGCAAGCCTTGTATGCCACGGGTAAACCAGTGATATTGGTGCTGATAAACGGACAACCTTTAACCATTAATTGGGCAAATAGATATGTTCCAGCCATTTTGGAAACCTGGTTCCCTGGTCAAAAAGGCGCACAAGCCATTGCCGAAACTTTATTTGGAGAGTACAATCCTGGGGGGAAATTGCCCATTACCTTTCCAAAGTCTATGGGGCAGATAGAAATGAACTTTCCCTTTAAACCTGCATCACAAGCTGGTCAGCCTGGAGACGGACCCAATGGATATGGAAATACAGCTGTAGTTGGGCCGCTTTATCCATTCGGACATGGTTTAAGTTATACCACTTTTGACTATAGCAATCTTCAGTTAAGTGCTGAAAAAATCAAATCACAGGCAGAAATCAAGGTTTCAGTAACCGTTAAGAACACAGGAAGCAGAAAAGGAGATGAAGTTGTACAGCTATATATCAAGGATAAGGTAAGCAGTGTGATTAGCTATGACAGCCAGTTAAGGGGGTTTGCGAGAGTAAGTTTAAATGCCGGTGAATCAAAAACCATTGAATTTGTCATTAAGCCACAGGATCTTGAACTTCTAGATAAAAATATGAATTGGACCGTTGAACCAGGCGAATTTGAAGTGCGAATTGGCGCTTCATCAATAGATATCAAACTGAAAAAAAGTTTTGTGGTGGAATAAGAAAGACGGGTTTAATTTATGTCGGTAAGGATATTCTAAATGTATGTTGAGGCTCTAAGAGTGGTTTTTGCTCGTTAATCTGATCAGTTTGCGAAGATGTCAAGCTAGAAAGAAAATAATTTTATCGACGTTATTGAAATAAAGAATGGGTACGCTATATTCTCGGGAAACCTAAGTGGGCCTTCTTGAAATGTTTTGCCAACCAGGCTTTGGTCCAGTAATTAGTTCTCTGCCTAAACTGATTACAGGCAGTAGCTTAATAAGTGTTTAGGACAAAATGATGTTATTCTAAAATTACTGTATTACAAGCATGATATGAAACGCGAGAAACAGTCATGCCATTTGCATAGGCAACTCTAGATCTTGGATGAATTGGAAATATGAAAAAGAAAGACATAACTATTTATGATCTGGCAGCGAAGCTTGGTATTTCCGTAACCACGGTTAGTAGAAGCTTGAGTGGTCACGAATCGATCAACAAGAAAACTAGGCAAACGGTTGAAAACCTAGCCAGGGAGGTGGGCTATCAACGAAATAAATTTGCAAGTAATTTAAGGTTAGGTCAAACCTTTACCATCGGTGTCATAGTCCCAAAACTTAACAGCCTTTTTATTTCCTCGGTACTTTCTGGAATTGAGAAAGTGGTAAATAAGTCAAATTATAACTTGATTATCTGCCAATCCTTCGAAGATGAAACAAAGGAAAAGAATAATATAAAGACAATGTTCGACAACAGGGTCGATGCGCTGATCGTTTCACTTTCCACTAAAATGGAAGATTTTACATACCTAGATGAATTCTTAAATAAAAAAGTACCAATTATTCTCTTTGACAGGACTTCCCAATTTATCCCATCGACCAAAGTTGTCATTGACAACCATAAGGCGGGGTATATCGCCACTGAACATTTATTGTTACAGGGATGCAGAAATATCGTGCACATTACTGGTGATCTTAAGCACAGCGTCTATAAAGAGCGGCTTGAGGGCTTCAAGGAGGCTCTTAAAGCTTATGGTCTCGAATTTGCACAGCATATGTTGATTGACGATCAGCTAACGGAGATAGCGATTAAAAATGTTCTATTGAATGATATACTGAAAAGGGAGCAAAGACCTGATGCCCTGTTCATCACAAATGATTCGATTGCAGCATATGCACTTGTTATTTTAAAACAACAAGGTATTCGTGTTCCAAAGGACATTGCAATTGTGGGTTTTAACAACGACCTTATTTCAAGTGTGACAGAGCCAGCAATCACCACGGTAAATTATCCTGGTTTTGAAATGGGAGAAACGATTGGCAAGACAGCCATCGACATGTTGGCAAATGCCAAAAATAATGTCACAATAAATAAGACGATTGTCTTGGAAGCAGATTTAATAATTAGAGGATCATCACTCAAGAAATAAATTATTGTCTATCTTACTTTTTGAGTCACTAAACTTTCACCTTTTTGAGGAAGGTGCCAGTCAATTTAAATTTCTCCTTTTGTGTCCACTTCCCCAAGCTAACTGCTGGATCATAAAAGAGGATTAGCCTGGCGTGAACCTAAAGCATATCTGGTTTTAACGGCTTTTTTTCTCCTTCATTAGTGTAGCGTTTGGTGATGTGCTAAGCTGTTGTCGTGTTTATTGCGGTGATTAGCGTTATTATTCACAGCATATTCGCGGTGAATAAATGTTTTCTTGCAGTAAATCATCGTTTTCATTAGTAAATAATAAATGTTCTTTGTTCGCGAATCGCGAATAAAGAACAAGAGAATGGGGATGTTATAAAGGGAATAAAGAAGTTTATTTGCAAAATGTACTGATGGCTTTACCTACTTAACCTTCGGGGCTAAGCGAATTGTCGTTGCATGTTAGATCAGGAGTTTTTTCATTTTGAAGAGCTTTAAGTCGATCCAATTATGGTTCTGGATGGGTTTGTTATTTGGGCTGTTTAAAATAGAATTTACCTTCTGTATCTAGCAAAAGCTCATAATAAATGAAGCCGGCGTCTTTCGCTTCCTTTTTTTGGGCAATGAGTATCTTTTTCCCGTCCGTGCGAACCGTAATCATGCCGTAGACGGCGATCGTGCGTTCGATTTTGTAGCGGAGGTTATTGATCTTCTCGTTGATGGCGATGAGCTCATCTGGGGAGGCAGCTTTCTTGCTTTCATTCAACAGGTAGAGTTGGGCATAGTCCTTATCGGTAATGTTCAGTTTTTCCTTTGCCGATCTGGCAAGTTCAGTGGAGAATATCAGTGGCCTTTTCCCTCGGCTATGTTTGCCAATAGCCCCTAGTGTGTCAGGGCGTGGATGGGTATGGGTCTCATTGTCTCCACTGGAGATGATGGTGGCAATGGGATTGAAAAATGAAAGGAAGTCGTCCATGAACTTGTGGCTACCGTGATGGCAGGATTTTAGGACATCGGATTCAAATACCGCTCTTCCCTTCTTGATCATGTCCTCTCGCTCGATCTCGTTCAGCCCGTGGGCCGAATAGCCAGTGTAATGTTCGGTCAGGTATTCCTCCGAGGCGTCATTGAGGTCACCTCCTAGAAGGATTTTTGCGTTGCCGATCTTCAATTGTACGATGACCGAGTGTCCGTTTTTCGTTTCGCCAGGGCTACCCAATACCCTGAGCACCTTTTTGCCTTGACTTTGTTCTGTCACAGGACCAAGGATATTGAAGTGCACCTTGTCAGTAGGACCATAGCCAAGAATGGTGCTGCCTTTTTCCAGCATGGACATTTTCATGGAGGCAGATTTCTCCATGGCATCGAAAAGCAGGTTTGGAAAAAATTTATCGCCTCTGTTGGAGGATATTTTGAGCAGTTCGTAGATCTGTTCCCTGTTCGTTCGGATATCCATCAGGTAGTTGTCTTGGACCGGACCGAATATAGAGCTGGCTTTCCGTTCGATGATCCCGTTGTGGTGGATGTGCTGAATTTCAAAACGGCTGGAATTTACAATCCTCCCAAAGCCTTTATAATGATCGGTATCAGAATGGGAAATGATGAGGTGCTCAATAGGGATGGTTTTAGTGTTGTAGCGGAGATTGAATCGCCAGTTCAGGAAATGGTACATGTTGTCGCCTTCACCTGCGTCGATGAGGATGAACTTGTCATCTGGAGTGACAATAAAACAACCGTCTCCCTGGCCAACGTCGACGAAATTGATCTCGAGGATCTGTTCGCTTTGGATTGCTGTCTTTTTCACCCAGCCTTCGGCGCCTCTGCACCGGATTTTGACATAAGGTAAGTTTTCTTCAAGTACCTCGCACCAATCGCCCCAAAGCGCTTGTTTCGTGATTGTTTCACTACCTGGCTCTTTAGCTAGGCTGGCCTGTGGATAGCCGATATACATTTTGCTCATGATCGTTAATTTAGATTGATGAAGCTAAGTATTTCTTTCTTAAATATTAAATAAAATTACTGTAACAATTTGAGGGTGAAGCGATAAGCTATAGTGCGTATTGGATTGTCCAAGGTGGTCAAGCCGCCTTTTATGAAGGATAGGCATTGGAATATGGTGTAAGCATAGGGGCTGACCGTAGGGGATTGTCACGCTTCGGTTTTGGTTCTTTACAATTTTGCTTTCGTTCTGAGGGCAATGGGGTCTTTGGGTTTGATTTAGGTTTTATGTTACAGCAATTTTCTTGGGGGGCTTTTCTGATCGCTTCGATCGTGCTCAATCTGGTTTGGTATGTCTTTGTGGGACTGGTGTTCTACCGGTCTGAGGTGCTGGCTTTTTTGTATGGGGAGGTTGATGATGGGGTTAGGGTTGGGGATGCGATTGCTAATGGAGGTTTGAGTAAGGTAGGTGTCTCTGATAAGGTTGGCAGTCGAGATGATGAGATTGAACGTGAAGTGGATGCTGCATTGATGGGGACTTCCAAATTGCCTGATGGGGTGGAGGTGAAGAGTTCAGCTCAGGTGAGCTTTGCGGCATCAGGTAGTGATGGGAGGTATGACCAGGTTGGGCTGGTGGCCGATGTGGTGCAGGAGCTGAAATTGATCTTCCTGAAACTGGAGAAAGGGGCGGGGGATAAGCGAGATTTCTTTCGACTGCTGGAAAAGGTGAAGGAGGAATATGGTCCACTTGGCGGTCATCCTTCGGTTGCTGCACTGACTGGTTTCATTGTGGGACGGGCTCCATTTCATTTGACGGCTGATGAAATCGAAAACCTGTGGTATTAGTTGAAGTAATTGTTTTAAGTATTTGAATATAAGTTTTATAACGTATTAAATATGAAGTTGATGAAGATAGGAAGGCAAAGCCTAATGGCTAAGCCCCAAAACAAGAGAGATTATTGTAGGATTTTATCATTTGTTGGGTTCAAGTGTGTTTCAACGGTGTTTTTGTTGGGTCTTGGGATGACGGCTTGGGCTCAAGACGGAAATGCGGGGATACAGGAGGCGACCAATAAGGTGAAGGGTTATTTTGATACGGGTTGTGACCTGATGTATGCGATTGGTGCGGTGGTGGGAATCATTGGTGCGGTCAAGGTTTTGTGTGCCATGAACTAATTGTTGCGTGAATAACAACAATTAGGTGCTTTGTAAATGATGAGGGTGGGCCCCTCGAAATCGCCTTGCAGGAGGAGGTTTCAAACCAGCGTATGCGGCTTTGGTTAAGAGCCTTGGTCGTGAGCGATACGTGAAAAGTCGGACTAGATTCCGGCAGGTGACTATGCAGAAGGTGAACGCAAGTGAACCATTGATGAGGTACCGAAATATGGAAGAAGATGTCGAAACCGAGCTCCAATACTTGGCTCGGGATAAGTCAGAGGGAAACCTGATTACTGCTCTGACGGCATCCGGTATAGAGATGGCACGAGCTGCATAGAGGCGTTTACAAGGAACTTGGGAACCTGTCGTAGGGATGCTAAGGGAGAAATTCAAGCAGAGAACCTGTTAGAATGAGAGTACCGATGCCCTGCACAGGGACAGACCAGTCTGTAGTAGTGTTGAAGCTTCTGTAATGGAAGTGGAGCGAAGGGACTGGCTTATTCAGCGAATTAATTTGAACAACTAATTAACATTAGGAGGATTTAAAATGAAAGACGCAAAGTCATTTAAAATTGGAAAACAGCTTGTTATGGAAGCTTACAAAAGAGTGAAAGCGAACCAAGGTTCAGCGGGAATTGATGATGTAACGATTTTGGACTTCGAGCAAAAGCTCGGGGACAATCTCTACAAAATCTGGAACCGTATGAGTTCGGGTAGCTATGTTCCCCCGCCCGTGAAGTTGGTAGAAATACCAAAGTCCGACGGTGGAAAACGACCTCTTGGCATTCCAACAGTTGCCGACCGTGTGGCGCAGATGGTTGTCGTGATGACAATCGATCCAATGATTGCACCACATTTTCATGAGAACTCCTATGCTTATCAGGAGAAGAAATCAGCACTTGATGCGGTGGCGAAAGCCAGAGACCGCGTAAGTGTCCTTCACTGGGTCGTAGACCTAGACATAAAAGGCTTCTTTGATAACATAGACCATGAATTGCTGATTAAGGCTATGGAGAAACACATCAAGTGTCCGTGGTCGATGATGTACATTAAAAGATGGTTAACAGTACCTTACCAGTTACAGGATGGTACTTTGGTGGAAAGAAGTAAAGGAGTACCGCAGGGTTCGGTAATCGGTCCGATACTCTCTAATCTCTTTCTCCACTATGTATTCGATAAATGGATTGCAAAGGAACAGCCGAGGGTGCCATTTGAACGGTATGCAGACGATATCATCTGCCATTGTGCAAGTCATAAACAAGCAGCATTTCTAAAGAGCATCATCAAGAAAAGGTTGGCGGACTGCAAGCTGGAACTTAGCGAGGCTAAGACAAAGATTGTTTACTGCAAGAAGAATCATCGTGAACTGGAACACAATATTATCCAGTTTGACTTCTTAGGGTACACTTTCAAACCGAGAAGGGCAATAGACCTTCACGGGGAAGTTTTCCTGAACTTTTCACCTGCAATCAGTAAGAAAGCAAGGACGAAGATATGGGAGACCATCAGAAAGTGGAACTCTGGAGTATGGGTACAAATGACCCTCGAAGATATCGCAAAGCAAATCAATCCCATCATTCAGGGATGGATTAACTACTATGGCAAATTCAATATCAAGGTATTGAAGAATGTCCTAGCAAGGGTAAACATGAAATTGGCACGCTGGGTTCGGTACAAGTTTAAAGGGTTTAGAAAACACAAGGTAAGGGCAATACACAGATTGGGCGACATCGCTTTGACGAAACCTGATTTGTTTGCGCACTGGTCTTGGGGAGTTAAACCTACTGCAAGCTTGCGAAATCGCAATAAGATTGCAGTTGACCGAATAAGAAGAGCCGTATGAGAGGAGACTTTCACGTACGGTTCTGTGAGAGGCTGATGGGTGCGATTCCCACGGCCTACTCGATCAACAAGTGGAATGCGGGTGAGCCGGATACCAATAAGGTAGCTGCGGCCTGGTTTGGATCGTGCATCTTTTTGGTGGTGGTGGCGACGGTGTTGAAGTCATTTTTTGGGATTTAAGTTTAGGGGGATTGGTGATGGCTAGTGTATATCAGGTTAATAAAGGAGTGAGTAGACCGATGGAGTTCAAGGGGCTGAAGGGTGTTTACATTGGGGTGTTGGCTGGTGGATTGGTTTTTCTCTTGGTGCTGTTTGCGGTCATGTATATCTTGAGAATGCCCTTGTTGGTATTGTTGCCGACCGTGTTGATGTTAGGTTCTGGCTTGTTTGCCTCGGTGTTCAGGCTGTCCAGGCGGTTTGGCGTGCATGGCCTGGCTAAGTATTTGGCTAAACGTGGTGTGCCTTCGTTTATTAGGTTCAGTTCTCGTCGGGTGTTTACGGGTTTGAAGGGAGGTGCTCGTGGTCGATTCTAAAATGATATTGCCGATTTATAAGGTGGAGCATGGTTGTATATTGTCTAGGCAGGGGGATATTACAGTTGGATTTAGGGTGATGTTGCCAGAGATCTTTACGCTCTCGGATAGGGAATATGAGGCTTATCACCAAGCTTGGGTGAAGGCCATTAAATTGTTGCCCCAGCATTGTGTGTTTCATAAACAGGATTGGTTTGTCAAGGGTTCCTTTGCTGCGGATTATGGATCAACAGGGGATAGCTTTTTGGCCAGGTCTTCCGAGCGTTTCTTTAATGAAAGGGCGTGTATGGATCATGACTGCTATGTTTACCTGACGAAAAAGCCCGCGGGTCGCAAGCTTTCTTCGTCCGCCTATTCGAACATACTGCGCAGGAACCTTGTTCCCGCGCAGACCGTAAGTGCGGCTGCTGTCCAGGAGTTCTTGGATCATGTGGGGCAGTTTGTTCGGGTGATGAGTGACAGTGGTTTTGTTGCTTTGGAACGGCTTTCGGATGATGAGCTGGCGGGGACGGCTAATGTGCCTGGGGTAATGGAGCGATACTGTTTTTTGCTGGCTGAGGGGCAGGCTTCAGTGATCAGAGATATCCATCTGCGCGATGAGATCAGGGTGGGTGACCAGCATTGCCAGCTGTTTACGCTTTCAGATGTGGAGGATTTGCCTTCGATGGTGGGAAGCAGGATCAATTATGATAAGTATTCCACGGATCGGACCAAGTTTTCGGTGGGCTTTGCCTCGCCAATGGGGCAATTGTTGAATTGCAATCATATTTATAACCAATATGTGTTTTTAGGTGATTCTTCGGTGACGCTAAAAAAGCTGGAGGCGAAGAAGCTTCGCCTCCAGTCTCTATCGGGCTATTCTAGGGAAAATGCGATTAGTCGTGATGCGGTGAACGATTTTTTGAATGAGGCGATTGCTGCTGGTCGTTTGCCCGTAAAGTCGCATTTCAACGTGTTGTGCTGGAGTTCGGATTTGGGGGAAATGAAGGAGGTTCGGAATTTGGTTTCCTCTGCCATGGCGCAAATGGATGCGGTAGCGAAACAGGAAACCGATGGGCAGGCACAGGTCTGGTTTGCAGGTTTGCCTGGCAATGAGGCGGACTTTCCAATGAACGACACCTTTGATACGTTCTTGGAACAATCTTGCTGCTTTTTTAACCTGGAGAGCAATTATAGATCTTCTGTTTCGCCTTTTGGGATTCGTTTGGGGGATAGGCTTTCCGGTCGCCCGGTGCATGTGGATATTTCGGATGAGCCGATTGCCTTGGGGGTGGCTACTAACCGAAACAAGTTCATCTTGGGTCCTTCGGGTTCTGGAAAGTCCTTTTTTACCAATCACATGGTGCGTTCTTATTACGAACAGGGGGCGCACGTGGTGCTGGTGGATGTTGGACATAGTTATCGTGGTCTGTGTGACTTGGTGGGTGGTTATTACTTTACCTATTCCGAGGAATCTCCGATTGCCTTTAATCCCTTCTTTTTGTCTGAGGGTGATGTGATGGATACCGAGAAAAAGGAGAGCATTAAGACGCTGCTCTTGGCCTTATGGAAGAAAGACGATGAAAGCTTTAGGCGATCGGAGTACGTGGCTTTGAGCAATGCTTTGACGCTTTATTTCGACTTTCTGGAAGGTCGTGCGGATATCTTTCCGTGTTTCAATTCCTTTTATGAGTTTCTGCAAAGTAGCTATGTGGAAGAGCTGAAACGAAGTAAGGTGTCTGAAAGGGATTTTGACATGAGTAGTTTCCTTTATGTGCTTTCGCCCTATTACCGTGGTGGGGAATTTGATTACCTTTTGAATGCGAGAACGAATTTGGATTTGCTTTCAGAGCGTTTCATTGTCTTTGAATTGGACCAGGTAAAGGATCATCCGATCTTGTTTCCGGTCATTACCCTGATTATCATGGAGGTGTTCATTTCTAAGATGAGGAAACTGAAAGGGATTCGTAAGGTGATTTTGTTGGAAGAGGCCTGGAAGGCGATTGCTAAGGAAGGGATGGCGGAATACATCAAATATCTGTTTAAGACGGTGCGTAAGCATTTTGGGGAGGCAATCGTGGTGACCCAGGAGGTGGAGGATATCATTTCCTCGCCCATTGTCAAGCAGGCGATCATCAATAACTCGGATTGTAAGATCCTTTTGGACCAGAGCAAGTACCAGAACAAGTTTGATGCGATTCAGGAACTATTGGGTTTGACGGATAAAGAGAAGGCACAGGTGCTGTCGATGAACAAGGCGAATGATCCCAAAAGGAAATACAAGGAGGTTTTTATTTCCATTGGTGGTCAATTGTCAAAAGTTTATCGGACGGAGGTGTCGCTGGAGGAATACCTCGCTTATACGACTGAAGAGAGGGAAAAAGTTCGGGTGAATGAGTATGCTAGGAAGTATGGTTCGATGCAGAAGGGGATACAGGTACTTGCCAATGAGCTTCTAGGGGAAGCAAAGGCCAGGCCAAGCCCTTCTTGAAACAGAATTAAGGATTAGTTAGCTAAGGTTTGGGCTTGGCAAGGGAAGCCGAGCTTTTAGCAAAGCCCCAAATAAAAATCAATAAAAATTTCATTTAAAAACAAATAAGATGAAAGCAATCAAATTATTGCTAGGGCTATCCTTATGTTTTGCTTTAGCCAATTGCACACGAGATCAGGTTCGGGATTTTATGCCTGGGACCTATGTGAATTCGGCAGGTGGCGAATTCAGTATCGCAAGCGATACCTTGAAAATAGAGCTAGTGGAGGGCAACAACTATCAGGTATGGAGGAGCACGGGTTATAACCTGATCAACGATGGAAAGGTTGGAAATCGGGAGTTGGAGAGGGAGGTTTGGAGCTGCGCCTACAGCACAGCCACAAAAACATTGACTGAACTGAAAAAGGGAAAAACGATTTCTTTCTTTCCGAAAATTGGGATTTTGAAAGTGGGGCGAAGGGTCTATCAAAAGATGAAGTAAAGGGATTTAAAAATTTAGATATGAATGTGATGAAGAAATTTATGGTGATAATGCCGATCTCTGCGATGACCATTTTTGTGTCATTGCCTACTGGGGCGAATGCGCAGGTGGCGTTTTTGGAGGTGATCAAGGCAGGGGTGAAAAAAGTGATCAAGGCGATGGACTTGAAGGTGCAGCGTTTGCAGAACGAGACGATCTGGCTGCAGAATGCACAGAAGGTGTTGGAGAACCAGTTGTCAAAGTTGAAGCTTGGGGAGATTGCGGATTGGAGCAAGAAGCAAAAAGAACTATATGGGCAGTACTATGAGGAGTTGTGGAAGGTGAAATCAGCTATTGTTTATTATAAAAGATTGCGTGATTTGACCGAAGTGCAGGTTCGGATAGTTGATGAGTACAAATGGGCGTGGAATTTATTTAACAAGTCCGGGCATTTTTCGGTGGAGGAATTGACTGCAATTGAAAAGGTGTATTCGGGGATCTTGGAGGTGTCCGTGAAGAACGTTGACCAGGTACTGAATGTCGTTTCTTCCTTTAAGACGCAGATGTCTGATGGGGCGAGGTTGGAGTTGATTGTTGCTGCTGCCGATGCAATGGAGGCCAACTGGCAGGATTTGAAGCGATTTAATAGGGAGAATAGTTTACTGAGTATTCAACGCGCCAAGTCCCTGGATGAGGTGGCTAAACTGAAGGAGCTGTATGGGATCGAGCATTAAGTTTTATTTGCGCTGTCCTTTTGGCTTTTGTCTTAGCGCTCATTTCAAGTTGCTGGTGATGATGGCCATGGTTATTTGCGGTTTGGGTTTGGGCTCAGGTTCGGTTAAGGCGCAGAGCTATGATGAAATTTTTAGGCAGAAAAAAACGCAGGAGAAATATCTATTGAAGCAGATTGCTTACTTGAAGCTTTATGCCGACCAGGCCTGGAAGGGCTATAAGATAGTGAGTGGTGGCCTAGAAACCATCAATGATTTCACTTCGGGTGAATTCAAATTGCACGAGGCTTTTACCTCGGCACTGTCCAAGGTTAGCAGTTTGGTCAAAAAGGATTTCAGGTTGGCAGAGATCATCCAGTTTCAGTTAAACATTAACTCTTCTTTTAGGGCTTTGCTGAAAAGCTCCGCCTTAAGCCCAGGTCAAAATAGGGCGTATTTCAGGCAGGTGCAGGAAAATGTGATGGTGGAGTGTAAAGCAGACTTGGATGAACTGATGGATATCGTGCTTTCGGGTGATCTGGAAATGAACGATGCGGAGCGGTTAAGCAGGCTTAAAAAGATTCATTTGTCGATGAACGAGAAAGCAAGTTTTGCAAGGTGGTTCTGTTCGGAGTCTGGGTTGTTGATGAATTTGCAAAGGACAGAAAATGTTGATATTAAATCGATAAGGAGGTTTTATGAAAAGAATTAGTGCAGGTGTTTTGTTGGTTGGGGTGATGAGCCTTTGCGGGCTGGGTGTGGCTAGCGCCCAGTCTAATGAGGCCAAACAGTTGCTGTTGAACGTGGAGAAGCTATCCCAGTTAAAGAACATACTGTCGGACATGAAAAAAGGGTATACGGTGGTTTCGCAGGGCTATAAGAAGGTGGCGGCTATTGCTTCGGGGAATTTTAGTTTACACGAGGTTTTCCTGGATGGGCTGATGATGGTGTCCCCTGAGGTGAAGAAATATAGACGTGTGGCGGATATCATTGCTGCCCAGAAGTCTATCGTGTCGGAGTACAAGTCGGCACTGCGGGCTTTTCGGGGAGCAGATGTGTTTAATCCTTCAGAGCTGGACTATATGGCTTCGGTCTATGGTTCTTTGTTTGATGCTTCCTTGCAGAACCTGGAGGACCTGACGATGGTGATTACTTCTTCCAAGCTGCGAATGAGTGATGAGGAGCGGCTGCAAGCCATTGATCGGATCTTTTTGGAGGTGTCGGATAAGCTGGAGTTTTTAAGGGGTTTCAACAGGGAAGCGGTGGTGCTGTATCAGCAGAAGAAAAAGGGGAAACGGGAGATCGAGCAGTTAAGGTCGTATTATAATTAATCATTGAATTTATGAAAAGGTATTGTTTAGTAGGGTTTTGGGCCTTGCTTTTAGCCACGCTTTTGCCCAGTCCATCATTTGCGCAGGGGATTTCGGATTCGCTGACGGGGATGCAGCCGGTCTTGGACAAGGTTTATCGGGAGATGGTGCCGCTGTGTGCCAAGCTGATCAATGTGTCTAGGGGGCTTGCGGGGTTTGGGGCGCTGTGGTATATCGCGGTTAGGGTGTGGAGGCAGATCGCCTCGGCTGAGGCGATTGACTTTTATCCCTTGCTGCGTCCCTTTGCCTTGGGAATGGCGATTGTGATGTTTCCGATGGTGATGGCCTTGGTGAATGGGGTATTGCAGCCGACGATATCGGCTACGGGAGAGATGGTGAAGGATTCCAATAGGTCGATTGCCATTTTGTTGGCGCAGAAGGAGGCTGCATTGAAGAAGACCAAGAAATGGCAGATGTATGTGGGTGAGGATGGCAATGGGGACAGGGAACGCTGGTACAAGTATACGCACCCTGATGATCCGGATGGTTCTGGAGAGAATATGCTGGAAGGGCTTTCCAATGACATGAGCTTTTTCATGGAAAAGCAGGGCTATAATTTCAGGAACTCGATCAAGCAATGGATGGCGGAGGTGTTGGAGGTTTTGTATGCGGCAGCGGCTTTGTGTATCAATGTGGTCAGGACTTTTATTTTAATTGTGCTAACGATCATGGGGCCGTTGGTCTTGGGGTTTTCGGTCTTTGATGGGTTTCAGCAGAGCTTGACGGTTTATTTTGCAAGGTACGTGAACATCTTCATGTGGTTGCCGATTGCCAATATCCTGGGTAGTATCTTGGGAAAGATCCAGGAGAATATGCTCAAGCTGGATATCTCGCAGATTGGTTCGGAGGGGGAAACGTTTTTTTCTTCGACGGATGTGGCTTATTTGATCTTCATGGTGATCGGTATCGTGTCTTATTTCTGCGTGCCTACGGTAGCCAATTACATTGTGCATGCGGGTGGTGGCAATACGATCTTGCAGAAAACGAACATGATCGTGTCTAGTTCCTCTAGGATGGCGACTTCGGCTGGTGGTGTGGGTCTGGGGATGGCGGCTGATGCCTTGGGGAACAATGCTCGCCTGATGTCGCAGGGTTATTCGGGTGCTGCCCAGGGCGATTATTTCCCGGATGGTGGCAATGCGCATCAACGGGATAAGCTAAGTGGGAAGTAGGTTGGGTTTTATTTGGGATTAACGCTTAATAATTAACGTGTTGTTGGATTTAAGATGAATGTTATGTTTACACAATTTAGAAATATCGATACTGCCTTTTCGCATATCAAGCGATTCTCTGTTTTTCTGATCCTGGCTTGCGTGCTGGTATCGGGCTTTGCGATCTGGAAGAGCTTTTCAATGGTTCGAGAGATTTCGGGAAAGGTTTATATCCTGGCCAATGGTAAGGCGCTGGAGGCTTTTTCGGCGGAACGGAAGGATAATGTGACGGTGGAGATCCGCGATCATGTGAAAATGTTCCATTTTTATTTTTTTACGCTTGATCCCGATGAGAAGGTGATTGCGAGGAACATTGGTGCGGCCTTGAACCTGGCGGACGAGTCGGCGAAGAAATCTTATGATAACCTAAAGGAGCAGGGTTATTATACCAACCTGATCTCGGCTAATATTTCCCAGGAGATTGTGGTGGATTCAGTCCAGGTTTCCCTGGATGAATATCCCTATAGGTTCAAGTGTTTTGCTACGCAGGCCTTGGTTCGCTCTACCTCTACGGTGTCGAGGAAGCTGGTGACCCAGGGCTTTTTGCGCAATGTTTCGCGTTCGGACAATAACCCGCACGGGTTTTTGATCCAGCGTTGGGAGACGGTCTTGAATGAGGATGTGCTTAAGCCTTAAGATATGGGTTTTTTTAGAAGAGCAAAAAAAGTGTATGATGAGGATTTGGGTGAGGCTCAGCTTTATACTCAAGCCCAAAAACTGGCTAAAGGTATTTTAGCGATACAGGCACGATGGGCAGTGTGGCTCAATGCCCAGGCCTTAAGACTTGGTCCGGTTGGGACAAAATTACTGTTAGGGGTTTTAGGGTTTGGCTTTGGCATGTACTGTCTGTGGCTGGTGTTATCTGCCTTTAGGTAGGGAGGTTTAATTAATTATTTATTTAATCAATTTTTTATGGAAACAAAAATGAGGGACAAGAGGAAAATCCTCTTGGTGTTACCGCTGCTTGTGATGCCTTTTTTGGCATTGGCTTTTTATGCAGCTGGTGGTGGAAGTGCTGGAGCAGGCTCGGATGTAATTGCATCGAGGGGCATCAATACGGCCTTGCCGGATGCGGACTTTAAGTCGGAGGATCCTGCTGACAAGATGGGCTTTTATGAAAAGGGTGCAAAGGATACTGCTGGTTCGGCTGGGGCGGGTTCAATGGCTGATCGTATGGGTTTTAAGGCTTCAGTGGAGGATGAAAGGACGGCGGAGATCAATGCGAAATTGGCTCAACTCAACAGGGAGATCAATTCACCGCCTGTTGAGGCTGGTGGAGGAAAAAGCTACGCTTCCAGCTCAGCTCCAAAGAAGGATGATGCTGGGATGAACTCTGATGTCGACCGGCTGGAAATGCTGATGAAATCGATGAAGGCTGACAAGGGTGCTGATCCGGAGATGGAACAGATGAACTCGATGCTGGAGAAACTGTTGGATATCCAGAACCCAGCTCGTGCGCAGCAGAAGGTGGTGGGCAAGATCTATGGGGACTTGGCTGATAGGGAGTTTTTGGCGGTGCCTGCGGAAATTGCAGATGCTGGGAAAGTAGTGCAGGGTTCGACGATTAGGCTTCGTTTGCTGGATTCGGTGGTGTTGAAGAACGTGGTGGTGCCTAAGGGGCATGAGGTGTTTGGGCTTTGTAGATTGGTGAACCAGCGACTTTTACTGGACATCAAGCATATCCGCTTGGGCAATGCGATTGTTCCCGTGGAATTGACCATGTACGGTTTGGATGGGATGCCGGGATTGGCTGCGCCTGATGCGGTATTTGGTGAAGTGGCCTCAGGTGGTGCGGTTGATGCCGTTGGTGGGATTTCGGTTTATGGCATGGAGGGGATTGCTGGTCAGGTGGCAGGAGCCGGAATTGATGCTGCGAAAAGTCTTTTTTCTAGGAAGGTAAAGGTGGTTCGGGTGAAGCTGCATGCTGGGGAGAAAGTGCTGCTGAGGAATAACAGGCCTTGATTGGGCTATGGTGAATGTTTGAAATGTTTAATGTTAACGGGACAGCTAGTCCCATAAATTTGATGTGATGGATGCAAAGAATCTAGAGAACTTGAAAGAGGAAATGGTGAAATTGGGTTTCGGTGAGAACCTGATTGGACAAATGGAGGCTAGGATGGCGGCGAATGAATCGAGGTTTATCCTGTATGATGAGCTAGAGACGGAAAAGGGAAGGGCTGAAATGGCGCTTCATTTTAACCAGTCTCGCTCTTCGGAGTTTTATTATTTCAATAAGTTTGATGTGGTGTTAGAAAAACAGCCGCCGCTGGCACCTGGTGAAAAGTATTTCGTGAGCTCGCAACGTCAGGGTGAGGATGCGGTCGTGAGGGAGTTTGATATGCCTTCGCTGGCGGTTAAGGAATTCAATGCCCGTTTAGAGGGCTCGAGGGATATTCGTGGGGCTGCACAGATTTATGCGGGTGTGGACTTGAAATCTTCAAGGGAATTGGCGACGATGGCTGATGGGAAGATCATTGACGTGGAGAAGGATTTCTACAAGACCTTGAAGAATCCGGCGCCTGGTCAGACCTTTTATTTGGAGAAGGGAAATGGCTTTACGCTTTCGCAGGGCTTGAACTTGCTTTCTGGTCGTTCGGTGTTTCGCCCTGACATGCTGGATATCCAGTTGAAGGAGTATTCGGCTTGGGTGAAGTTGGACTTTGATGCGGAAAAGGATCGTGGGGGTAGTTTCAAGAGCAAGACCTTTACCGAGAACTATGGTTTTGACCTTTCTGCGGTCTTGGATCGCTTTGAATTTAGGGAGTTGGGTTCGGCTGACAAGCGTTCAGAGTTGGAAAATGCCTTGAAGAATGGGGATCGTGCGGTGGTGACGGTTGACATGGGTGGCAAGAAAGAGGCGATCTTGGTGGAAGCGGTTCCTGAATTTAAGCAGGTGAATTTGTATTCATTGGAGGGTAAGTCCATCAAGCGTGAGGAGCACCAGAAAGAGGAGAAGATTGCCGAGGTTTCAGTTGGGAAGGATAAGGCGGTCAAAAAAGAACAGGAGCAGGGTTTGGGCATTTAATGGTTTTTTTTACCTTAGCGGGCTTAAATTAAATTGTTTAAACTTATTAATTTTTTAAAATGGAAAATTTCGGAAAAGTAAAAGAGCTTGTGGCTGCAGTTGAGGCAGATGCGATCAAGTTTTATGAGAATGGAAATGCTGCTGCTGGAACTAGGGTTCGCAAGGGGATGCAGGATTTGAAGAACCTGGCGCAGGTGATCCGTGCTGAGGTTACTGAAAAAAAGAACGCAAAATAATTAATCATTGTTATTGCAAATTTGGGAAATTAAAAGCTTCCGGCCTTTTGGTCGGAAGCTTTTTTTTTGATGGCAGGGGAGATCTGGTTGGGATATTTGGCTTGGGTAGGTAGTTTAGCCTTTTTTATCCCATCCTGTAAAAGAACTCATCAGCAACAATCTTTCCGTCTTTTACTTCGTACACACAGATTTCGCTCATTTTGATGCGTCCATGTTCTTTGTAGGTTGCATCAAAATCCATCACGATACTAAAATGGTGATCGGCAACAATGGGGTCTGAAATGGTGGAGCTATGGATTTCTGCAATGCTTTTCTCCCATTGAAGTGTTTTGTCCTTGACGGCCTGTTTGCCTTCGGTCAATTCCATTTGTGCACCTTTGGGTTCTTTGCTAGTGACGTTCTCTGCATAGAGCTCGTCTATGGCTTGGTCATTTTTGCCTTCGCGGCAAAGCTGTACCAGTTTGGAAGCTACTTCTTGTGTTGTCATGTGATTTTTGATTTGTTATGGCTAAGTTATTTAAAATATTTCCATTGACTGTTTCTTGAGTTTTAATTTTAGGTTAGCTAATGGTGAAGTAGCATTATTTATGGGTTTAAAAGAATGTTAACTTTTGGTATTCGATTGGATGGAGTTAACGTAATGATAATTTATTGTTAGCTTAGTGTTACCATATCTTTGCCGGATGCAAATTGCCGTATTTATCATCTATGAAATCCTCATCCGGTTGCAGGAACTCGACCCGGATTTGGGGGAGTACCTGATGAACAGAAAAACCGAGGACGGTATCTTGGTGCGTACCTCAAATGGGAGCATTCCTATTCCCGATTCGATACTGTTACGTCAATTCAACGATCCTAAATCCATCAGCCAGTTTGAGCTTCAGGATTTGTTGGGTAATTTCAAGTTGAGCTAATTAGGCTATTGATTGGTTGCTTAATTTTCAACATTGTTGGGTTCATCGATATGCTTCAAGATGGATATGTTTGTAAAGGTTAGGTTCCCGTTATGATAAAGGCTGCGTAATTTAAGGTCATGCAGGGATTAAATCACGGCCCTAAAACGGTAGCTTGACTTGAAAAAGATACCTTTGTATTAAAGTAACATGGCACTTTATTTGCAGGTTCGATTCCGCATGTTTTTAAATTATGGCTAAAATATTCGTTGCGGGATTTCCCCTTGACATTCAAGAAATAGAACTGGTGCAACTGATTGCCATTTACGGCGAGGTTGCTACCATTAAGATCGTACGGGATAAAAAGACCCATAAATGCAAGGGTTATGCGTTCCTGGAAATGGCTAGCCTGGAAGCGGCGAAAAGCGTGATAACTGCGCTCAACGGCACAAAGATGGGCAAAAGAGAACTGATCGTTAAACTGGCGGAAGAAACACCTGCTGAAGATTCTTCTGAACTGAATACCGTAATTCAACCGATTTATCAAAAAGTAGCGATTCGGACTGGGCCGGCAAAAATGAAGCGTCCAAGAAAAGTTAGCTAAATTCTTTGCGCACACCTTCATGCAGGTAACGATTGCTTAACACATATTTAATGTAATGTTATCCCTTGGGTATGTATTTTTGCCTGAGATTAAACCAGTTGCATTAGCATTGTACTTGCATTTCAGGCCTTGGGTTATTTGGGAACCTACTGAACGGTCAAGGTACTGTGAATGAAAAGGTACATACTGCTTAAGTGATTGCAAGCGGGATCCCAAACTAGTCTAGAATTTTAACAAAGCCATAGTCTCTTATTATGAAAGTGTACCTGTTTATTGCATTTTGCCTGATGATATCCGCGAAGGTTATTGCGCAGCATTCGCCAGCTTCAACGCAACCATTCCTTTTCTCTGTGAACACCCTTACCAATGATGCAAGCAAATGGAACTTGCAATTTGCTGGCAGTTATGGACGAAGGGCTACGGGACAGTTTGGCTACGACGGGCTGGGGCAACAGTTGGGGATTAAAGGTAGCCTTGGGAACAGGTTTACCATTAGTGGGAGTCTGGCGCTTGGGTTTGCTAATACAGGTAAAACGGCATCTGCACAGCAACTGGAGATCATAAGGGATATAATTGGAGGCAAGAAATCTAGTGGCTTCAGGTTGGGTGGGGGACTTGGAATTGGTCGCGATTGGTCAAACGTAAAGTCGGCATCGGGTAGGATTGCTGCATCCTTCGACAAAATGAATTGGCGGATGATTGGAAACCTGCGCTTTGAAAAGGCTTTCGACAGCAGCAGGGACAAGCTTGATTTTATTACCAGCTTTGGTATTCACCGCCAGTTAGCTAAGACCTGGTTTGTTGGACTGGAAGCCATAGGTCAAGATTTGGAAGGATTTTGGGAAAAAGATGAGGCGGAGGGGGGTGCCAAGCTGATGGTTGGGCCATCGGTGAATTTTCTTCCCACAAAAAGTAAACTTTCGTTCTCGTTGGCAGGTGGGCCTGTGTTTTATGCCACAAGGAGTAATGTGGCGGCCTCAGCAGCTTTTCGGGAACTTACACCGTTCGGAACCGAGAATGGATACACCTTACGTGCCCTGATTAATTTTAGTTTAGGAAAATAATTTGCTTAATTTCATATCATGAATATACGATCATTCGTCATCTTTATACTTTTCTTTAGTGTTGGGCAGGTTTTTGGGCAGTGGCCCGGTAAATCGGAACAAACCCAACAGGTATTGTTGCCAAACGGTTGGAAACTTAGTCCTGCGGGTACTTCGATACCCTTGGGTGATCTGCCATTGAACATGCAGCTTAGCTCATCTGGCAGTCTCTTGGCGGTAACCAACAATGGACAGAGCGGTCAGTCTGTACAGCTCATTGACCCCAGGAATGGAAAGATCATTGACGAACGGGTGTTAGCTAAGTCTTGGTACGGTTTGGCATTTACAAATGATGAAAAACACCTCTATGTTTCTGGGGGTAATGATAACTGGATATTGAATTTTAAACTGAAGGATGGAAAGTTTGGCCATAGCGATACGATAAAATTGGGGAAGGTTTGGCCTAAGGAAAAGATCGGGCCTGCCGGGATCGCTGTCAATCGTGCAAATACCACGTTGTTTGTCGTCACAAAGGAGGATAGCAGTGTGTATGTGATCGATCCCGCAAGGAGACAGGTATTGAAAAGAATACAACTGCCGGCAATAGCGTATAGCTGCCTGCTTTCGCCAGATGAAAATAGACTTTACGTTTCCCTGTGGGGTGGAAGGTCGGTTGCCGTCTTAAATACTAGTACTTCCTTGATCGAGAAGCTTATTCCGGTAGGTGATCATCCCAATGAGCTTTTGCTGAACAGAAAAGGGAACTATCTCTTTGTGGCGAATGCAAACGATAATACCGTTTCAGTGATCAGTACCAGTAGCAATAAGGTTATTGAGGTCATAGCGACCACTTTATATGCGACGCAATTAACGGGATCGACAACGAATGGCTTGGCTTTGAGTGATAATGAAAAAACACTTTTCATCGCTAATGCTGATAACAATTGTCTAGCGGTCTTTGATATTTCCAAACCTGGTGCAAGTGCCAGCATGGGATTTATCCCAGTGGGTTGGTACCCGACAAATGTTAAAACACTAGGCAACAAAATCTTGGTCACAAATGGGAAGGGAAATACATCCCTTCCCAATCCCCAGGGGCCACAGCCGGTTGCCAAGGTTGATAACAGTGGTTACCACATGGGAAGTACAGCGAACAGTAGGTTACAGTACATCGGAGGACTTTTTAAAGGTTCACTTTCCCTGATCCCGATACCAAAACCGGAGCAGTTGAAGGAGTATACCAAACAGGTGTATGCCAATACGCCGTTCAATGATCAAAGAACCGTTGTGGCAGATGGTGAGACAGGGAATCCAATCCCTCGTAAGTTGGGGGAGAAATCGCCAATCAAGCATGTGTTTTACATCATCAAGGAAAACAGGACTTATGACCAGGTGTTGGGTGATTTGCCTGGTGGAAATGGCGATTCTTCCCTCACGCTTTTTGGAAGGACCATAACGCCCAATCAACATAATTTCGCAAGGGACTACGTTTTGTTGGATAATTTCTACGTTGATGCAGAGGTAAGTGCAGACGGTCACAATTGGAGTATGGCTGCTTATGCGACAGACATCGTGGAAAAAACATGGCCTACGAGTTATGGTGGCAGGGGAGGTTCCACTACTTTCGAGGGCGGGCGACCGGTGACCTATCCCAAAGATGGTTTTATTTGGGATTATTGTCAACGTGCAGGTGTTACTTACAGGAGTTATGGCGAATTCGGAAATTATCAGAAGGCGAATATCAAGTCGTTACAAGGACACATGGGCCCGCATTCGCCAGGGTTTAATATGGATATTACAGATCAGGTAAGGGTGGAGGCCTGGATGCATGACTTTGATTCATTGGTGGTTGCGGGTACTGTTCCACAATTCAATACCTTGCGTATCTCCAACGACCATACCAGTGGGCAAAAGATCGGGAAAGTCTCACCACAAGCGGCAGTTGCGGATAACGATTACGCTGTGGGAAGGTTTTTGGAACATCTTTCCCATAGTCCGATTTGGAAAGAATCGGTCGTGTTTATCTTGGAGGATGATGCACAAAATGGTCCGGACCATATAGATGCACACCGTTCTCCAGCATTTGTACTGGGGCCATATGTTAAACGGAATAAAGCTGTTCATACCATGTATTCTACCTCTGGCTTTTTAAGGACAATGGAATTAATTCTGGGCTTACCCCCGATGAGCCAATACGATGCCGGGGCAATGCCTTTATTCGAGTGCTTTACCAATATCCCTGATTTCACGCCCTATACAGCCATTAAACCGCTAATCAACCTTGATACCAGGAATACTGCCCGTAATGAAAGTAGTAGGCGCTCCGAGTTCTTTAACTTTGCAAAAGAAGATTCTGTGCCGGATCTTGAGTTGAATGAAGTTGTTTGGAAGTCGGTAAAAGGTGAGGATTCAACAATGCCAGCGCCAAAAAGAAGTGCGTTCGTGATACTTGAAAAGAAGAAAAAAGCAGATGAGGACGATAAATAATTAGCTATTGTGTTTCCTGGTTTATTTATCTTTTCCTCCTTTAGGTTCAATACGGCCATGGTCTTCGATCTTCCAATTTTCCATCTTGTTCATCGGTGGATATGCTGACTTGCGTGGATGCTTATGAGGCTTTGCGAAACATTTAGGCAGGGTGAGGGTCAGTCGATTGGTCTGGAGCTGGACTTTCGGATGATCAGGTTTCCCTTTACGATCTTGGTTCTTGGAATAAAGTCAGTCCCCTCAATTAACTGTTCAAAGAATAACTGTGCTACCGTTTCACCGAATTTGTAGGTCTGGAGATTGAATGTGGTCAGGCCGGGTTCAATGATTTCGCCCATTGGTTCATTGCCAAATCCAGCCACACAAACCTGTTCAGGAATTTTTATGCCCTTGTTTTTGAGGTGCACGATTATTCGGATCGCCCCAATATCGGAAATACAGAATATGGCATCAATTGTCTCAGCTTTTACCAGTATACCATCAACCTGTTGGAGAATGGAATCAATGCTTAAATCGCTATGACAGATTAATTGATCATCCCATGGGATGTTATTCCTTTTTAAGGCCTTTTGGTAGCCTTCAAGTCTTTTTTTGCAAACCAGCAGGTGTGCCGGGCCAGAAATGAGCGCTATTCGTTTACATCCCTGTGCAATTAGGTGTTCAGTAACCTGGAAGGCCCCATCCACGTCATCTAGGAGTACTTTGGAGTTTTCAAGTTCTTCACATACACGATCAAAGTGGATGATTGGAATTCCACTCTTCATGTAGAGCTTGATATGATCAAAGGACTTGGTTTCCTTGGAATGACATATCAAAAGGCCATCAACCCAGTTTGTCATGAAGGCGTGCGTGTTCGTGACCTCGGTTTCGTGGGATTCCTTGGATTGGCTGATCATCACTTTATATCCTGCTTCTGAAGCTACATTCTGTATACCCGTTAACATGGAGGCGAAAAAATGTGTTTCGATGTCGGGGATGATTACGCCTATGGTTCTGGTTTCCCTCTTGCTGAGGCTTTGTGCCAAGGTATTGGGTTGGTAATTTAATTCAGCAGCAACTTTTTTGACAGATTGCCTGGTTTGTTCGCTAATGTCAGGGTGATCTTTCAATGCACGAGACACGGTAGAGACGGCGATGCCAATGGCATTCGCAATGTCAATGATCGTGGTCTGCCTGCTTCTCTTGCGTGAAGACTTGTCTTGCTGCTTTTCCTTGAATACCGTGAAATGGTAGTCACATCCTTTGCAAAGGTAACGTTGCTTTCCCCGGATGAAACCTGCTTTTAGAACATGGTGTTCCTTGGTACATTTGGGGCATTTTACTCGAGGCATATGGGGTTCTTACGTTTTTGTTGGTAACAAATGTATGAAAAGATGTAACTATCGCAAGCGTTTGTGCAAACGGTTGTGATCGTTTTATGTCGGATAATTATTTGTTTTTGAATAACTATTATGTTCTTTTTCAGTGATTTTATGGCATTTTTTTCTGTGATATGGTTTTTTGATTGGATTTGTAAAACTATCTCTAGAGGTGAAGAAACTTAATAGGGGCTTAACAATTTCTTATTCTCTTAACCCATTCTTTGCAGTCAGAAAATAATCTGAATTCTTAAAAACTTTTTATGAGCTTAAAATTTTACCAGCTAAAGATTTTTATTGTTTTTTTTGCCCTGATTATTGCAACTACTGCATTTGCCCAAAGCAACTTCAATGTAAAGGGTCAGGTAACAGATAGGGCCAGCTTACCCATTCCTGGTGTAAGTATAAAAATCAAAGGGCAAAAAACAGTGTCTATAACTGACAGGGATGGCCGGTATGTGATCCCCGCTAAGCGAACCGATACTTTGGTTTTTACTTACATTGGTTACAAAACTATTGAACAAGAGGTGGCAGAACAGACCACAATTAACATCACGTTAGATGCTAACGAAGAATCGTTAAATGAAGTGGTGGTGGTAGCATTTGGTACACAAAAGAAAGTTACAATAACTGGTGCCTTAACTACTGTTAAGGGAGAGGATTTGGCAAAATCTCCGAATACCAACCTTGCACAAACATTGGTGGGCCGTACTTCTGGACTTATTGCCCAACAAAATACCGGCCAGCCTGGAAATGATGGCGTAAGTTTACGTATCAGGGGTTCAAGTACTTTTAATGCCAATAGCGCACCACTGGTGCTAGTTGATGGGGTTGAAAGACCTTTCAATAGCATTAATGCAGAAGAGGTAGATAACGTTACCATATTAAAGGATGCTGCTACCACTGCTGTATATGGAATCAGGGGAGCGAATGGCGTAATTCTCGTGACCACCAAACGTGGGTCAACCGGGCAGCCGAAATTTAGCTTTTCTACCAATTATGCAGTTCAAGCACCCACCAGGCTTCCAGAATTAACCAATGCCTATGACTATGGGGTACTTTACAATGAGGCGATTAAGAATGACAACCCACTTGCTCCACCACTTTATACTGCAGATGATCTTCAGAAATACAAGGACGGGAGCGATCCGGTTTTTCACCCAGATATAGATTGGTTCGATTTCATGATGAAAAAGACCGCCCCACAATCTAAGAATACGTTAACCGTTAATGGGGGTGGACAGCTGGCCAAATACTTTATTTCCCTGGGATACGTCAACCAAAGCGGCTTATGGAAAGAATTTAATGAGGCCTATGGTTACAGCAACAATACCACTTATAAACGCTATAATTTCCGTTCGAGCATAGATTTTAACGTCAGCAAAACTACGGTGCTTGGTATTTCGCTAGGAGGGTATTCGGATAAATACCATACCTCCGGTAATCCTTTTGGTGCAATCCAGAATGCACCTCCCGGTGGTTCTCCAGCCTTGATTGATGGTAAGCTGATGCTGAACAGTTTTATTGTCGGTAGAAATCCGCTGCTCGATATATCTGCTGGTTATGATGAAAGGTTTGTGAGCCAGTTCAACCTCACTGCCGATCTTAACCAAAAATTGGATAAAATCATTAATGGTTTATCCTTCAGGTCAAAATTAGGCTATGATTCTGACTACCGGACACTGCTGGCCAAGGATGTGACAAGGGCTACCTATACACCATTAAAAATGGTTGTAGGTGGCGTAGAATCTGTCGTTTTTCAGCAAGCTAGGGATGAAGTTATTGGAGGTATATCAACTCAGTCCTTTGATAGCCGCTCAAAGCGCATCTACTTTGAAAGTGCACTTCAATACAATAGATCCTTCGGTAAGCACAATGTTGGTGGATTGGTGTTGTACAACCAAAACAAGCAATATTGGCCATCTAATAGCGCATACACCGTAGAATATCCAGAAATTGCGATTGGTTATCTTGGCGCAGTTGGAAGGGTTACCTATAATTATGACTTACGTTATTTGCTTGAAGCTTCTGTTGGGCGCAATGGGTCAGAAAACTTCCCTAAGGGAAAACGATATGGTACTTTTCCTGCAGTCTCTATGGGTTGGAATGTAACCAACGAGCCTTTTGTTAAAAAAATATTTGGCGAAAAGGGAATTCTTTCACAGCTTAAATTTAAAGCTTCTTATGGTGAAACTGGAAATGATAAAATCATAGACAATAACAATATCTACCAGCGATTTATGTATTTCCCATCCGAATATACCTTTGCAGCGAGTCGTGCACAGTTAGGGGAAGATTTAAGAAGTTATGAAGGTGTTGTAGAGGGCCAGTTGGGGAATTCAGATATCACCTGGGAAAAAGCCATTAAACAAAATTATGCCGTTGAAGCGAGCTTCTTTAAAGATAAACTAAACCTAAAGTTCGATTATTTCCTAGATTCCCGTAATAATATCTTATATCAAAAAGCATCGATTGCACACGTTGCCGCTGCAGTTCAAGACGTGTATAACATCGCTCAGATCAAAAACAAGGGTTACGAAATTGAAATGGGCTGGAACGGAAAAGCTGGTAATGTTAATTACTTTATCAATGGAAACTACACTTTCGCAAGAAACAGGATCATTGAGAATGGAACAATAGAAAGTCCACAAAACCAACTTGGTAATTCGCTGAATCAAACCTACGGACTTATTTCAAATGGCTTCTTTAACACTCAGGCGGAGGCAAACGCCTGGCCATTGCAATATTCTTCTGTGCCAACGCCAGGAGATGCACGCTATATGGATACCAACAATGATGGGAAAGTAGATCAAAATGACTTTGTGCCTATTGGTGACCCTACTTTTCCGGAAATCAACTATGGTGTTAATTTCGGGCTTTCGGTTAAGGGATTTGATGTAAGTGTATTGTTTCAAGGTGCCGAGAATGTGAGTAGGGTACTTAGTGGTTTCATGCAACGTCCCGCAAATCAATATGGTTCTACCTTGGCAGCTGTGTTAGACGAACGTTGGACACCAGAAAATGCGGCCAATGCAACAAGGCCAAAGTTAACGGCTACTTATGGAAATGCCAACAACTATGTTAATTCAACAGTGTGGATGCGTGATGCCTCTTACCTGAGGTTAAAGAATGTAGAACTTGGGTATCGCTTTAATGGCTCCTTTCTTAAAAAGGCAGGCTTAAACAGTGCTAGGCTTTTCCTAAGTGGACAAAATTTGGTTACCTGGGACAAATTAAAAATTGTAGATCCCGAGCAACAGGCTTCTAACAGTTTTGCCTATCCACAATTACAAATTTTTAACGTAGGCTTAAACATTCAATTTTAAGATGATGAACTTCAAAAGATTTATCCCAGGCACTGTAGCTATCCTATCGATAGTCTTCATGCTTCTTGCCAGCTCTTGCCAAAAAGATTTTCTCGAAAAACCGTTCTCGGTTACATTCAACGAAGATTCTGTTTTTGCCAAATATGAAAATGCACAGAAACTGGTCTTTGATATGTATGCATTAAAGCCTTACTATCTAGATTTATCTGTACAAACCGTTGCCACAAGACGCCTTAATGGCTCGCTTTTAGAAAGCGCAACAGATTTTGGGTGTTCTTTTAGGCTAAACGCCAATTACTTTACCCACAAATTTAACTTTGGTACCGTACAGGCAGAAAACCTAACCAATCAGGTTGATGGTGAGGATTCTTACCCTGATCATTACAAAACCATACGTAAGGCTTTTACATTGATCGAACGAATAGATGAAGTGCCAGATGCGCCCGCCAACCAAAAGGAGCGCATTAAGGCCGAAGCTAAAACAATGATCGCGTTTAATTATTTTGAGTTAATGAAACGTTATGGAGGTGTTCCGTTACTTAAAAAACGCTTGAACCCAGGTACCGATGACCTTAACATAGCTCGATCACCGTTGAGTGATGTTTATGCCTACATCATTCAATTGCTTGATGAGGCGATCGTTGTTCAAGAATTTGCTCCCCGTTATGACAATAATGATTTTGGGCGTTTAAACAAGGCTTTTGCCTATGGGTTAAAAGCTAAGGCCGCCTTGTACGTTGCTAGTCCTCTGTTTAATACGGCAACGCCTTATCTTAATTTTGGAGGAAACAATAAGTTGATCTGTATGGGTTCTAACGATCCGAATAGGTGGGTTACCGCGGCAAAATATGCCAGCGATGCCATCACTTATTGCGAATCGAATGGTTATGCCATTATAAACACGGCCAACAAAAATATCAACTATACCATCTCTTATCAATACCGCCCCAATGAAGGTAATACGGAAGTAATGTGGGGAACAATGAAGGTAACCAATCCAAATATGGCGTATTGGATCCCACGTGGCACTCCTTTTACTGGAGGATTTTCTTCCAATCTGGCGAGCATTAACCTGATCGAAAAATATCAGAATAAAGATGGCTCTTATGTAAATTGGAACAGTGTGATTACCACCCCGCCAAATGATCCCACATTCCCTTACAAAAACTTAGATCCTCGATTTGATCAGTCTATCATGTACAACGGACAGACTTTGTATACTGGTGTTGCCATACAGTATTATGAACACGAAACTGTTGCACTCCATGGAAACAATAGTCCGGCAAAGGCAAGTACCCAATGGTCGCATCAAGTAAGAAAGCATGTTTACGGCTATGAGAATAGAACGATAACAGGTAAAACATGGCAGCCCATGTGTGCAATCATGCGCCTTACAGAATTGTACATGATCCAGGCCGAAGCGCAAAATGAAGCTGCAGCAGCGCCTGATGCAACCGTATATGGTAGAATTAATACCATTAGGAACAGATCAGATATGCCCAATTTGCCAACAGGACTTTCAAAAGACGACATGAGAAAGAAAATCCAGGATGAGTGGGGGATTGAATTCGTGTTTGAGGAGTACCGTTATTTCGATTTAAAGAGATGGAAGCTAGGCGATGTATTCAAAGGTCCGGTTTACGATGTTAAAGTGAAAAAATTGAACAACAATACCTACACCTATACAAAATATAAATATGAAGACAGGCCATTCTATGATTGGTATTACCTTCATCCGCTACCTCCAAGCGAAGTAAATCTTCAATATGGTTTAATTCAAAACCCAGGCTGGTAACCCAAAATCTTACATCATGAAATTAAAGATATCAATAAAATTATACCTTGGCCTATTTCTGCTCCTAGGAAGTTTTAATGGGTTTGCCCAGAAAAATGAAGGAAGCAATGCGGCTAATGAATTAAAAAATACCGGCGTAGTAAAGGTTGCCTATGATACGGTAGCCAAGAAAAACCTAACCTACTCGGTAAGCGAAGTAAAAGGAAGTGCACTGCTTAATACCTCTGCATTTTTACCGGGCAATACCTTGTACGGTAAACTCGCTGGCTTAACCGTAATACAGCGTACGGGTGAGCCTGGTAATGATCAACCTACTTTATTTCTTCGCGGAAGAGCTACCACAGCAAGTAACGCACCGTTGATTATGGTAGATGGGATTGAAAGAGATCTTAACGATGTGCAAACAGAAGATATAGAAAGCATTACCGTTCTTAAAGATGCAGCATCAGCTATCATTTATGGTATTCGAGGAGCCAATGGCGTAATCATGGTAAACACTAAGAGGGGAACAGAAGGAAAATTAAAGTTCAATGGTTCGGTAGATCAATTTTTTAGCACACCCACCCGCAAACCCGAATTTTATAATGCTGCAAACTTTGTACAATTGTATAACCAGGCCATGGTGAACGATGGTTTTGCTCCTCAGTACAGCGCATCGCAAATAGCTGGGTACAATCAGGGAAACGCCACATTGTATCCTAATGTAAACTGGCAAGATGAAGTAACCAAAGACTATGCCCTGGGCACACGCAGCAATTTTAATGTGGCTGGCGGAGAGAAAATAGCCAAATACTATGTGTCGCTGGGATATTTTCACCAAGGTGGCATATACAGCAATACTGAATCAAATGAGGGTTATTCGACCAATTTGGCGCTAGATAATTTTTCTTTCCGATCTAACTTAGATCTTAATGTAAGCAAGTACCTGTCTTTCGGCCTTGACCTAAGTGGAAGAATTTACCAGAAAAATTCGCCTTCAACAAGTACGGCAACAACTTGGGATTTGTTGAACAAATATCCATCGCATATTTTTCCCGTATATGTTCAAGATGGGATATATGGAGGAACCGCGATTTATCCAAATAACCCGATGGGGTATATTAATTCAAAAGGGTTTCGCCAAACCAATTATCGAACCATATTATCTACACTTTATGGTAAGTATAACCTTAGTCAATTTGTAAAGGGACTAACATTTAACACTAGATTTTCTGCGGATAATGTTTACTCCAACCAGGAAGGTTATACCAAGAATTTTGCAGTTCGAGAAATCATCGGTACAAATGCAAATGGGGCTGCAGTGTTGAGCCCCGGTATTGGTTCCAATACCAATCTTGCAACTTTAACTGCCTCAGGTTATCCTTACAATGATACGCAAGCGAAGAGGAATACGCTTGAGGCAGGTTTGGCATTTAAGCCAGAGCTCGCCAATAACAACTCATTAAACATGCAGGTGATCTATCATCAAGATCGATTGATGTTGGGAAATGAGACCCCTTATAACTTTCAATTCCTTGCTGGAAAATTCAATTACGGTATAAAGGGAAAATATTTTGCAGAACTTGGTGCTTCCTATAGTGGTACTGAAGCTTTTGAAGAAGGTAATAAATTTGGATTTTTTCCTGCAGTCTCTGCCGCTTGGTTAATCTCTGAAGAAACTTTCATGAAAGGCAGCTCGGTTTTTAATTTCCTTAAATTGCGTGCTTCAGCAGGAATTGTTGGTAATTCTGCTATAGGCGAGCGCTTTAGCTTTTTTCGTCAATACATTGGCGATACAGGATATAACTTTGGAAATGCTAACGCTGCACAAGCTGGTTTATCATCCGGAACACTTCCAAATTCAGATTTTACTTGGGAGAAGGCACGTAAATATGATCTTGGCATTGATGCAAGGTTGTTTAACTTTTTGGATGTTTCCTTAACTGCATTCCTTCAAAAAAGAAAAGATATCCTAATTACCAGGGAATCACTTACACCTGGAATTATTGGTGCAAATGTATCGACTACAAATACTGGAAAAACAAGCAATAAAGGTTTCGAGGCTTCGCTTGGATTTAAGAAACTGAATAAAAACCTTGGTTTTAGGGCTTCGTTCAATATAAGCTATGTTACCGATAAGGTTGATTATTATCCTGAACCAAATTATGCCTACGGATATATATACAAAACTGGTAACCGAATTAGCCAGCCGTTCATGCTAGAGGCAATTGGCTTCTTTAACTCGCCTGGAGACATTCAAAACAGCCCTACTCAATCATTCGGGGCAGTGCAACCCGGTGATATCAAATATAAGGACCAGAATGCTGATGGTAAAATAGATGGGTATGATGAAATTGCATTAAACAATACAACCCTTCCAAGCTGGGACCTTGGCCTTGACTTCGGATTTAATTACAAAAATTTTGATATCAATGCATCGCTACAAGGGCAGTTGGGCAGGAGTTTATATTTGGGCAATGAGCCGCTTCTTTTCTGGCCGTTACAAAATGATGGTGGAAAGATTTCAACTTATGCCAAACAGTTTTGGACACCACAGACTGCAGCAACCGCAGATTATCCACGTCTATCAGCTGGTCCGAACAATAACAACTATCGTGAATCTACTTTCTGGTATGTGAATGGAGATTTTCTACGTTTGAGAAGTTTAGATATTGGCTATACTTTACCGAGTGCCCTGGTGCAAAAAGTAAAATTGAGCAAAGCAAAATTTTTTGTACGCGGAACAAACTTGTTCACGCTTGATCATTTAAAATTCACTGATCCTGAGGTAATGTCTGGCTATCCTGTAATGAAATCATATAATGTTGGCCTTAACCTACAATTCTAGTCTGATGAGCCATCATGATTTTGAAAATAACGAAATGGAAAAAGTCATGATAGCTTCATCACCATCAAAAAAAACTTATAACTGATGAAAAACATAAAATATATTTTTGCCACCATGTTCTTGCTATCGGTAGTTTCCGCATGCGATGTAACAGAAGTAGAAAATCTTGACTTCAAGAAAGACAATGAAATCTATTCTAATATCATTGAAATTAGAAATGTACTGAACAATGTTTACAGTACATTACCAGCTGGGTACGCAGATTTGGGTGCCTCATGGTTGGCAGCAGCAAGTGATGAAGCTGAAGAAGTGAATAACTTTGAAACCATCCAGAATTTTAACAATGGAGGGATTACGGCCTTTGCTAATCCAGATGATGTTTGGGCAAAGAATTATGAAGGCGTGTACAATGCAAAGGTTTTTCTACAGGGAACAGATACGGTAACTTGGAAGAGTTATCAGTTGAGCAATCCCACGGTTTATGCCGATCGTGTCAATCTAACCAAACAGTATCGTGCAGAGGCTCGTTTTTTAATCGCATTTTTCTATTTCGATCTGATCAAACGTTATGGCGGTGTGCCCATTGTGGACGAGATCATTAACGTAAATGATCCCAACTGGATATCGCGTTTCCCTAGAAAGCCTTTCAGCGATTGTATCGATTTCGTGGTTGCCATATGTGATGCTGCGGCTGCAGATCTACCAACAGCTGCTTCAGAATTGGGAAGAGCTACCAAAGGAGCTGCCTTAGCTTTAAAAGCCAGGGCATTACTTTATGCAGCTAGTGATCTGTATAACCAAGCTGGAAATACCAACCCACTTTATGGATATACTGATGCCAATCGGACATCACGATTAATTAAGGCCGCAGAAGCTAGTAAGGCAATTATGAACTTTACACCCGCCTATGCTTTCCAAGCGACCTATGAGGCCTTATCGCTTTTGGGTACAACGAAAAGTAATGAGGTTATTTTCGAGCGCCGTTATAGTGCAAGCAATACTTTTGAAAAGCAGCAAACGCCCGTTGGTTTCCCGCAGGGTCAAACAGGTACTTGTCCGTCGGGAAATTTAGTAGATGCCTACGAAATGAGCAATGGTACCAATTTCGATTGGAACAACCCTTCACAAGCAGCCAGTCCTTACACCGGACGTGACCCCAGGTTGGCAAAAACCATTGTAACAAACAATGCAGTGTTTAATAAAGCACTGTATACGGTTGAAGCATTTAATGGAGGAATTAATGGAAGACCTCGAGATAGGGCAACAAAAACTGGTTATTACCTGCGGAAATGGATCAATGAAAATCTCGATTTACAGCTCAACGAAACCTCAACAAAGCAATGGATCTTTATGCGCCTCTCAGAATTTTACCTTAGTTATGCAGAGGCAATGAACGAATTGTATGGTCCTTCAGGCACTGGGCCAGGAACACTTAACATAACAGCACTGTCGGCGCTTAACTCAGTGCGTACCAGGGCTGCGGTGGCCATGCCGGCGATCTTAGCAGCGGGGCAAACCCAGGCAACACTCCGTGATAGAATCAGGAAAGAACGTCGTATAGAATTGGCCTTTGAAGGCCATCGGTTTTGGGACGTAAGGCGCTGGATGATTGCTCCACACACATTGGGTGCTGCGTTAACTGGTGTTAGCATTATAAAAAATGTCAATAATAGTTTTACTTATGCGCCAATGACGGTCGAGAATCGCATATGGGATGACAAGCTTTATTTTTATCCCATACCTCAAACAGAAATCGATAAATCAAACAGAGTGCTTATACAGAATAAAGGGTGGTAATTTTCAATGCTAACCATAACAGCTCATCATAGGATATCATAAACCATGAACCAACATTTAGATATCATCGTCATCTTCATTTTTTCTGCAATTATCCTATGCATAGGTTTAATGTTTTCACGTACCGCTGTAAATATGAAAAGTTTTTTTGCAGGTGGCGAGTCTGTGCCCTGGTTTATTGGAGGCTTGTCTTTGTTCATGAGCTTTTTCTCCGCAGGTACATTTGTGGCTTGGGGATCTGTAGCTTACAAATACGGATGGGTATCCATCAGCATTCAATGGACAATGGCATTTGGAGCCTTGATAGCAGGTATGTTTATCGCTCCCAGATGGAAAAGAACTGGCAACCTTACTGCTGCAGAATATATACAGCATCGATTGGGAAGTAAGGTGCAAAAGCTGTACATCTATATTTTTATGATAGTTTCCTTATTTATTAAGGGTGCTGTGCTATATCCTGTTGCTAAATTGGTGAGCACTTCTTTGGGGTTTCCATTAGCAGAAACAACCATTGTATTAGGCATGGTGATGATTGCCTATACAGCGGCTGGCGGCTTATGGGCGGTGATGGTTACCGATATCCTACAGTTTGTGGTACTTACAGCCGCTGTACTAATTATCCTTCCGCTGGCTATCCATGAAGTTGGGGGTTTGGCGTCTTTTACCTCCCGTGCTCCGAAAGGATTTTTCGATGCCCTGAATGGCGAATATACATTTAGCTTTTTATTCGCCTTTGTGCTATACCATATTTTTTATATCGGCGGAAACTGGACTTTCATCCAACGTTACACCAGTGTGGATAGCCCAAAATCTTCAAGTAAGGTTGCCTATTTATTTGCTGCGCTATACCTGATTTGTCCAGTAATCTGGATGCTACCGCCCATGATTTATAGGGTCATTGATCCAGGTCTTCAGGGGCTGGATACTGAAAATGCCTACTTGAAAATCTGTCAATTGGTGTTGCCTCCAGGTTTAATGGGGCTGATGTTAACAGGTATGTATTTTTCAACTTCAGCTACGGCTAACACAACCTTGAATGTGGTTTCGGCAGTTTTTACCAACGATGTATATAAGAATAGATTTAAGCCCGATGCATCAGATAAAGAACTGATGAAAGTGGCAAGGATTTCCTCTTGGGGGCTGGGAATATTGATGATTGTGATTGCGCTGATAGTTCCAATGATGGGAGGTATGGTAGAAGTAGTGCTTACTGTTGCAGCCATTACCGCTGGACCCTTGTTGGCACCACCTTTATGGTCGCTGTTTTCTAAGCGATTGGCGGGAAAAGAAACGATTCTGATCACGGTTCTTACGCTATCGCTAAACCTGTTCTTTAAAATGATATTACCTGTTGTTAATGGATTTAAACTGAATAGGGGAGCAGAAATGCTCATGGGGGTTGGAGTTCCATTATTGCTTTTAATCATCAATGAACTATGGCAAAGAAGCAGGATTTCACAGAGCAATGAATACGTGAATTATTTAAGACATAAGGAGGAGTCCAAGAAAAATGCCGTCGATAAGGCATTGGAAAGGGAAGAAGTTTTGCTATTTAAAAAGCAGAACAAGTTTGGGCTCAAGGTTATTGCTTTTTCCCTGTTGGTAACGGCCATTATCCTTTTGGCACTTAGCTTTTTCACATTAATCGGAAAATCAATTACTGCTATTATGGGGATGGTAGTTTTCGTGCTGGCCATCATCCCATGGCTGGCATCGAAAAAAGTATCGCAACAAATCGCCGAATTATATTAGTCTAACAAGGATGAGAATTGAACACGCAGAAGCGAAAAGAATAACGAAACAAGTGAGCTTATCCGCAGATTTGGCTATTACTGGAGGCGGTTTAGCGGGGTTGTGTTGTGCAATTACGGCAGCCAGGAAGGGGATAAAGGTGGTGTTGGTGCAAGACCGCCCGGTTCTTGGAGGTAATTCATCCAGTGAAGTACGCCTCTGGGTTTTAGGAGCCACATCCCATATGGGAAACAACAACAGATGGGCTAGAGAAGGTGGCGTTATCAACGAAATATTGATTGAAAACGCATTCAGAAACCAAGAGAGCAATCCCTTGATATTCGACACCATTTTGCTTGAAAAAATAGTAGAAGAAAAGAATATTACCTTGTTGCTCAATACTGCGGTACACGAACTGGAAAAATCCGTAACTGGAAGAATTGAACGTTTAAAAGCTTTTTGCAGTCAGAATAGCACCACTTATTTAATTGAAGCTCCTTTGTTTTGTGATGCCAGTGGAGATGGAATTACCGCATTTTTAGCAGGGGCATCATTTAGGATGGGTGCGGAGTCACAGCATGAGTTTGGCGAGAAGTTTGCGCCTAGTGAAGAATACGGAGAGCTATTGGGGCATTCACTCTACTTTTATACTAAAGATACAGGATTGCCAGTAAAATTCATACCTCCATCATTCGCTTTGTCGGACATTACTGAAATCCCGCGGTATAAGCAATTTTCGGCAACTGACAGTGGTTGTAGCTTATGGTGGATAGAGTATGGTGGTCGGCTGGATACCGTTCATGATACCGAGCTGATCAAATGGGAGCTTTGGAAAGTTGTATATGGTGTGTGGAACCACATTAAAAACTCTGGTGATTTTCCAGATGCTGAAAATTTGACACTCGAGTGGGTCGGTACCATCCCTGGTAAGCGTGAAAGCAGACGTTTTGAAGGTGATTACATGCTGAAACAACAGGATGTCATAGAACAGAAAATATTTGATGATGTTGTTGCCTATGGCGGTTGGAGCATTGACCTTCATCCTGCAGATGGTGTTTTTAGCGAAAAACCGGGGTGTAACCAGTGGCATAGCAAAGGTATCTACGGCATTCCATATCGTTGCTATTACAGTAAGGATGTGCCCAACCTGTATATTGCAGGAAGGTTGATGAGTACAACCCATGTCGCCTTTGGTTCCAGTCGGGTAATGGGCACCTGCGCACATGGTGGGCAGGCCATTGGCATGGCGGCCGTGTTATGCAAAAAACACGGTGCGCTTCCGATAGAAATCGGTAAAAAACATATCAAAGAGCTACAGCAAGAGCTGCTGAAGTGTGGCCAGTCATTACCAGGCATAGCATTACGGGATGAAAAAGACCTGATGCAAATAGCAACTGAAATCATTGGTGAATCATTGAAGCTTGGCGAACTGCCAAATGATGGGATATGGCTACGTCTTATCCATTCATCGGCGCAAATGCTTCCTGTGGCTCCTGGAAAAATGATGCAGCTTACCGTACAGCTAAAGACAACAAAGCCGACTTCACTTACCGTTCAATTACGTAACAGTTCAAAAAACTTCAATCATACACCAGATGTGATACTGGAAGAGCAACATTTCGATTTGCTAACAGGGGAACAAGTGCTTGTCCTCGATTTTAACACAACTTTTTCTGAACATTGTTATGCCTTCGTTAGCTTCTTAAAAAATGAAGAGGTGGAAATTGCATCGACCACTAGGCTGGTCACCGGTATCGTCTCGGTATTCAATAGCACTAGCCCGGCGGTTTCTAACTATGGCAAGCAATCATCGTCAACTGATATCGGCGTAGAAGAGTTTGAGTTTTGGTGTCCCGGCAGGAAACCAATGGGGCAAAATATCGCCATGAAGATTGAACCAGCGATTGACTTATTTAACGCTTACAATCTCATTAACGGAATCCACCGACCGGTGGCCTCGCCAAATGCATGGGTAGCTCCATTGGATAGCGATGTGGCGCAGCTTCTGGTGAGATGGTCAACCAAGCAAAGTATCAGCCGCATTGACTTCAGTTTCGATTGTGATTATGATCACCCTATGGAAAACGTACTGATGCGACAGCCTTACGCTGTACAGCCTTACTGTGCATCAGACATTGAAATTTATTCGGGGGATCAATTTGTTGGCGAAATAAGGAATAACCATCAGGCGATGGCTACGGTATGCTTAGGTGAACCGGTTGTGACAGATGAACTAAAGTTTGTGGTTAAGAATGAAAATAAACAATCGCCTGTTTCCTTGTTTGAGATCAGGTGCTATGAAGAACAATAGAAGAGGATAGGTGTGAAAGTTAAAATCGAAATTTTAAACTAATTATAAATATGAAACACTTGACAATCATCAAAACCAAAGTAAGGTTCCTGCGTTTCCCAGTTGCTAAGCTAGGGAAATTATTAGCATGCACCATCTTATCAGCAAGCTTATTGCTTCCATCCTGTTCTGAAGTAAATGAGGGAACCCTGATTGGAGATGCGGAGACAGAGAAATACGAAGTGCCAAATGAACGCTCCGCCTTAAGTGACGACCCTGCCACTGGTGATGAATTCACGTTGGTGCTGATTGGCGATACACAGAACTACGTGGATTTCGAGAACAACACAGGGGATAGTGATTGTCAGACCTACCAACCCTTGCTAGATCAAATGCAGTGGATTGCAGACAATAAAACCATCGAAAACATTAAATATGTGATTACGTTGGGTGACATGACCGATAATTATAATCCTAATCCAGCTACTACGGAAGGTACTAACCAGTGGACAAGAATTAGAACGGCTTACAATATACTAAGAGATGCCAATGTTCCCTTTGGGGCCGTTCCCGGAAATCACGACCAACTTTTCGAGAGTGCGAGCATCCATTCCTATCCTGTTCATCCTGGTTATACCAGTAATTTTGGGCGCTCGCAATTTATTTCCCCAGCCTGGCCTAACGCAAATTTTCATAAATGGGAATATCCTGCAGGTACCAACGAAAACCATATTGACGTCGTAAATACCCCTGCAGGAGAATTGGCCATACTTTATTTCCGTTGGGAACACGAAAGGAGTGCATCGGTTGCCGCTCGTGATGCTGCTTATGCAGAAATTACTAAACCAGAATATGCTAACCGGAAGATAATTATCGCCACACATTTCGCCATCACACCAACCTATCAAGATGCAAAAAACGATGCGGAGTGGGGTCTTTTGGGTCATGATAATTATTATCAGTCTGGTGAACTTTACGATAAGTTTAAAGATTTACCAAATTTCTTCCTGCTAGTGGGTGGACATGTAGGTGGAGAGGTACAGCGACATGAAACCCACAATGGCGTGGTGGTGCAAAGCTACAATTCTGATTATTCCGGTTGCAGTAGGCCCGAGGGCATGCTTAGAACATTGAGGTTTTCTAAAGTTAAGGATAAAATCACTTTAAAAACCTTTGTGGCGAGCACGGGTGAGGTAACCAATCAATTTGATAGGCCGTGGACACGCTGGTTCACCACATCAAGAACTAACGATTATTTCAACTATTCAAAAAGCCAGCCGACCTTTTATGTTGGGGCTACTTGGAAAATAACCAATCCAACCCTTGATGTAAATTACGGACTAAGCACCGATATTGCTGTTCCTGGAGATTATGATGGTGATGGCACGACCGATCCAGCGATTTTTAGGGATGGTGTTTGGAAGCGTAAAAATGTTGAACCAGATGTGACACTAGGTTCTCTTGCTGAAGATATCCCGGTTCCGGGAGATTATGATGGCAATGGAACTTCTGATTGCGCAATCTATAGACCATCCGAAAAGAAGTTCTATGTGCGCCAAACTTATTCGAGCGCTAATACCACTTATACCAATTCAGGTTTTGGGAATATTCCGGTTGCTGCAGATTATGATGGAGATGGAAAGGTAAATTTTGCAACCTTTAACACTGGCACGGCGCAATGGGTGATCCCAGGCATCAGCTCGTCGGTTTATGGACAATCAGGTGATATTCCTGTTCCTGGCGATTATAATGGCACAGGTCGGAATACCAGGGCGATCTTCCGTAAGAAAACAGGAACGATGACACATAACGAATGGTATGTATACGGTAATGCAACACCTATCCTGATTGGAACAACAAGCAACTTGATACCTGTTCCTGGAGATTACAATGGCGATGGTAAAACCGATATTGCGGTTTACAACCCAACTGACGGTAAGGTAACGATTAATGGGCAGGCTACGCTATTGACTGGAATATTGAACGCCAAGCCATTAAACCTCCCTTACCATATTCGCAAGTTCTTTTTTTAGGTCCGATTTAAGATTCACCCGTTACTCCCGATTGAAATGAAGTATAAAAAAACATACCTGATCATTGTGATTGTTTCCGTATTCGTATACCTGGGCACTGTGGCACTGAAACCCGAAGAAAAACAATTGGCAACTGCAGGTGCTGATGAATTTACCATTGCCGTATTCGGGGATACCCAAAACTACGTTGATTTTGATGATAAAAAGTTGGATGCAGATTGCCAGGGTCTTACCCCATTCCAGCATATGGTGAGTTGGGTGATCAACAATAAGGAAAAGGAAAATATCAAGTATGTTGTCTCTTTAGGTGATATAACCGATAATTTTAATGAGCCCGGAGAAGAAACCCATTTACAATGGGAGCGGGCACATGATACCTATGAGCCTTTTAAAAAGGCAAATGTTCCTTTTGGTGTTGTGCCAGGTAACCATGACCTGAACTTTGCCTCAAGGTTTACCTACCCTAAATATGGTACCTCTTTTCCGGCGGTTCCGGATTTTGACCGGTATTTTGGTAGATCTCAATTTCCATCCTATAATAGGGCAGGTTTCCCCACGGATCAATCCAATCAAAACCACTATGATGTGATCCAAACGCCGGTAGGAGAATTTATGATCCTGTATTTTAAATGGCAACACGTGGAAGCAGAGGCAGATACCGCTTTGAACTGGGCTTACCAAATGATGGATAAAAAAGAAAATGCCAATAGAAAAGTAATCCTGGCCACCCATTTCACGGTTTCAGCTTCTGATACAGACAAGGATGGGAAAAATGATTGGGGACGTCAAACCTATCAAAACCCAAGCTATAGCCAATCCGCAAAAATCTATGACAAGTTAAAATCTTTTCCAAATTTCTTTATGTTTTTGGGAGGGCATGCCTACGGAAGCTATTACCGGGAAGATACCTTTGATGGAAGGACAGTCAAAAGTTTTACCACAGATTTTTCATACTCGTGTGGCAAGGGAGAATCTAGCTTTCCACCTGGGGTAGTTCGCACGATCAAATTTATTCCTGGCAAAGATCTGCTTGAGTTTAAGTCGTTTGTTCCTGGACAAAAACCAATTGAAGTATTTACCAAACCTTGGAAACATGGCTTCGCTACTTCAAGAAAAAATGACATGGATAATGATGGAAGAAGTGAATTGATTGGATTTAAGCAAGGTACCTGGACATACTTGAATCAAAAGGTGAGATTTGGGGATTTGAATTCCATTCCTGTGGCAGCTGATTATAATGGTGATGGAAAAACTGATCTAGCTACCTACAATGATGGCCTTTGGGCCATAAAGGATGGCAGGACAGATACACTGGGGCAAGCTGGCGATGTTCCGATTCCAGCTGACTACGATGGGAACGGCACGATTGATGTTGCAACGTTTAATCCAGTGACTAAAACCTTTCAGGTGAAACAGCTCTATTCGAAAAAGCTAATTACGGTAAATGATGTTGATTTTGGTGACATTGCTATTCCATTTGACTTTAATGGCGACGGAAAAGCAGATTTTGCCACCTTTAATTCGCTAACCTCGGTATGGAAAATCAATGGCCTAACTACCAAGGTTTTTGGTCAAAAGGGCGATATCCCAGTTCCAGGTGACTATAAGGGTCAGGGAAAGTCAATTCCCTCGGTATTTAGGATGAATAAAAGACTCAATACAAATACTTGGTTGGTGGAAGGGATGAAACCTATCGTCATCGGTCAAAATGGAGACATACCTGCACCAGGAGACTACAATGGCGACGGGAAAACCGACCTTGCGGTATATAAACCTTTAACCGGACAGCTGATCATCTTCCAACAGGCAACCATCTCTAACCTAAAAGCTCAACGGTGCGTAAATTTGAGCTACGCCATTCGTCAATCATTTTATAAATAATCATGAAAGTTTTATCAAAACTATTTTCCTGCGTTCTGTTGTTTATTTCAGTCCAGCTGTATGCCCAGAAACAAATCGCGAATAAGGCTTATCGGATTGAAATAACAACTGATGGATTAGCGGCGATAAGACATTTGGTCTCCGGAAAGACTTTTAACGTCAAGCCACAGTTTACGGTGATGAAAAGCATGGCTGATCCGAAACTGAGTTTTTCCGGAGCGGCCAAGTTCATGAAAAAAGAAATTGGTGCAGTAAGGATCCCAGTTTGGGAAGATCCATTGACGAAAAAACCTGTTGCAGATTTTTTTAAGGTAGCAAGTCCAATTGTAATTGTTGCAAGAGGTATTTCGCTAGAGGCTGGTGTGCTCACATTTGATTTTGCAGAAACAAATGATTTTCGATTAACAGCAACACTATCATTGAAAGAGGCTACCGAACCCGTTTTAAGCTACGAGTTTATTGCGAAGGAAGCAGGATATTATACGATAGGCTTCACCGGAATGCCTGAACTTGAACCAGCCAAACTTGATGCACTTTGGCAGCCTCCAGTGTGGCAGGAAAAAAGGTTTCCAGAGATTTCTTTTTTCTCAACAGAAGACATGTGTAGTAGTTTACCTGGGACAATGGTTGAATCAGATGGACTAACCTATGGTGTACTGGTCGAGCCATCTTTTTTGCCGTATCGTTTGCCTTACCAACCAAAGGGATTTATCGATTTTGGTGTAGTGTTGAGAAATGCAAATGGCAATGCACAGCCTATGATCTTTTCTCCAGTGTTCGGCAATACCGATTCGAAAATGACAGCAGGTCAAAAGTATGCTTTTAAACAACGGATTTATGCTTTCAAGGGTAGACAACCAGATGCCTTTATGGATGCAGCAAAAAATATCTTTGGTTTTAAGGATTACCGCAAAAACGTATATGCCAATCTTAATCAGACCATTGAAAATATGATTGATTTCCAACTGGATGATGTCTACAGTCGCTGGAGCGCAGAAATGAAGGGTTTTGACTATTCCACCGATGTAGCTAGCACCGTAAAAAATGTTTCTGGTCTGCATCCGCTATCAACCGCGGTCATTACCGATAATAAAGGGATATACGATAGACGTGCTTTGCCGATGATCGAATACCTGATTTCTAGGGAAAAATACCTTTTTTCTGTAAACAAGAACATCACAAGGCAACAGCCATCGAGCAAAATGGCCGGTCCTGCAGTGGAAGTTTCTGAACTGGCCGTACTCCATAAGTTCTACAATAATCAAGCTCCCATCTTTAAATATTTTGCAGATAGCTTGAGCCAAACTTCTCGGCAGTTGAATTTAACAAAAGTAAGTGTTGGGAGCGATTGGCCAAACTTACTTGGATTATATAAAATGACTGGTGATCAGCAATATCTAGACAAAGCGAAACAGGGTGCAGACGCATATATTGCTCGTAGGATTGCCGTGAAGCAAATTGATTTTAGTGATTCCGGTCCAAAACAGGCTGCTCAATTTTGGACAGATTATGCTCCCTTATGGATGGAAATGTTAAATCTCTACGAAGTGTCCAAGGATAGAAAGTATCTCGATGCTGCAGAAAGTGGAGCTAAACAATATTTGCAATACATTTGGTTTTATCCAACAATACCTTCGGGAACCATTACCGTAAACGAAAAAGGAATTGTAGATTTTAGGTGTATTGAAGCAGTTAGGGATACGATACCAGCAATGATAGCCCCCAAGCAGACCGTTCCAGCGTGGCAAGTTTCGCAGATTGGCCTCACCCCAGAAGCCAGTAACACGATCTCTTGGAATCCTGCAATATTCTTGGCTCAGTTTGCCCCACATTATCTTCGGTTGGCATACCATACCAAAAATGACTTTTATCGATGGGTTGCCCGTTCAGCAGTAGTTGGGCGCTACACCAACTATCCAGGTTATGATATCGACGGGGAATTCAATACCGTTTATGCCCGTCCAGATTATCCGTTACGCAAGCAGCATGAGGTTTCCTACAACCAGTTTTATTACAATCACGTTTGGCCACAGATCTCGATGTTATTTGATTACCTCGTTTCAGACGCCTATACATCTTCAGCAGGCAAAATCAATTTTCCAGGTGCTTTTGCAGTCGGATATGCATATTTGAAAAGCAACGTGTATGGTCATGAAACAGGGGATTTTTATGACGATAGAGATGTAACCCTTTGGATGCCGAAGCAGGTGTTGAAGGTGAGTAATGAACAAATCAACACCTTAACCGGATATGGCAATGGGAAGTTCTATATCGCATTCCTAAACCAAAGCAATGAGGAAATTGATTTTAAGGTAGACGTTAATCCACAATTGGTGCCGATTGATGTAAGTAAAAATTATTCAGGGAGGGTTTGGAAGGAAAACGGAACTCCAATGCCAATTACAATAAAAAATGGGATAATAAACCTCCAAGTTAAAGGGAAGGGAATCATGGCAATTTCGATAGATGACATTTCGATCGCACCGCAGTTTCAACAGAAAGCTGATCAGGTCCAAGGGAATAGCCCTTATAAGCTGATCGATACCGAAGTGGGGAGAGTGAATTCGGCTATTTTCTCCTACGGCAAATTTAGCAACGCCTATGTTTGGCTGACTGCAAATAACGAAAAAGTTAAAAAGGTCACTTTCAACTACCGGTTAAAGAGTTCAAAAACTTGGAACAAGATTACTGATGAAAGTTACCCGTTTGAGTTTTCTATAGCATTAGAAAATAATGCCGACCAGATTGAATGGAATATTTCGGCTGTTCAAGTTGCGGGTAAGATCACACAAACGGAAACCTTGAGGTTAAATAATTAGGGGTACCTAATTTAAATTTTCGTATTATCCTGGTGATCCCGGTTCCGTTCTGTTTAAATTCAGCTGAGCGAAGCACTCACTGGAGAGTCCAGGAATTCTTTCCTAAAGTTGCAGATTGCTCGGCGGTCTTGGTATCACCTAGACCGCACTACGGTACGGTTTCAGTTTTTTCTGAAGTATTTGTCTTGCCATATGAATCCTAGTCTTAACGGTTCCGATGGGGATGTTCAGCTCAACTGCGATCTCTTCGTACTTATAACCTTCGAAATATTTCACAAAGGGGATTCGGTAGTGTTCGGGGATGGATGCTAATGCCTTTTGGATATCGGCCATGGCAAAGTTTGCCTCTCCTGCATTGCTGGTGGCACTTTGGGAGAGGTGAGCGGATGATATTTCTTTCTCTGTTGTGATCAGGGCGTTCTTTCTGGTGTTACGGCGGTATTCGTTGATAAAAGTATTCCTAAGTATGGTAAATAACCATGCCTTGATGTTGGTGCCTTCTTTGAACTGGCCATAATTTTTGATGGCCTTGATCATGGTGTCCTGCATTAGGTCGTCTACTTCCTCGTTATCGCGGGTAAAGCGGTAGGCAAACGTACGTAACATTGGGGTGTGATCGTTTAGTAGTTGGTTATATAGCTGTGCTTCCATAAGGTTATTGGTTAGGTTGATTTTCGTAGATCAATAACCGTACCTTTTTAAAGGGTTGGCCCATAATTTAATAGGACAGCCATTACACGCTGTTGATCTGTCTAAAATTCTGGACTTTATGAACTTTGGATGAATTCCTTAACTCGGTTAGCTACGCGGGTATTAGCAAAACTTAATATAGACGTTATCATCCTGACCGAAGCCATAGAGCTTAATGGCTAGTCCTTTATTAAGCGGTATGGTATCAAGAATCGTATCGCAGAGATGACAGGTGAAGCCTTCAAAATCGATGAAGGGTTTGGTAAACATGACGATACTTCCATCGATGTCGCGGTCTGCAATTAGGATCCATTCGCTGTAGTAGTCAGTCAGCTCTGCACTGATGCGTAAAAGCAGGTCGGGTGTCATTTTACTTCCTTTTTTGGTCTAACGTTTGAGAACTGTTTTTTGTTTTGTTGTCCAAAAAAAAGTCTGTGGGATATTCCGCGGACTTTGCATTATTTCAACCTTTGTTGCACGGTTGTTGTTTCCTGGCTTTTCAAGCACCAGGGCTGCCTCGAACTGTTGTTCGGATTTGATGTTCTTTCTTCTGGACATTATCCGTTGGGAACCATTTGCTGTGGGTATTGTTTGCCTGTAAAGGTACAGTTGTGATGAGGACTAAGGAGCGCGAGGTTAAGGTTTTTATTTTGGTGGGCTCAAAACATTCTGGCTTTTTTAGCGTTTAATATATCGAGAGCGTTAATTTAGATGAACGGGAAGGGCTGATGGTCTTTTCCGTTTTTTTAAAGATGATCAGCGCTGATACATCCCTTAAACCCATAATGTTGTGGATATCAAAAAGTATATTGAGAGTGGCATACTCGAACTTTATGCCAAGGATCAGTTGAACGACCTAGATGCAGAAAAGGTCAATGCGCTGCTGGGGGTACACCTTGAACTGGGCGAGGAGCTGGAACATATCTATTCCTCGATGGAGGGTTAATATACAGGAAGGGAAAACTTATGGTGTTCCCTGTTGTTTGCAAAGGGGCTTCCCACTAAGATGCCTATGAAGATTTTATGGAAATACCTGCGCCCGCACTGGGTGCTGATCGTTTTGGCTTTGCTCTTTGCCGCTTTGGCACAGGTGCTTACCTTGGTGGACCCGATGATATTCGGGACGATTATCGATAGATATGCAACCAACCGGGCTGGGCTCTCTGAAAGGGGACTGGTGTCTGGTATCGTTTACTGGCTGCTGTTGGCCCTGGGGATTGCCGTTGGTGCAAGGCTCTGTAAGGCTTTGCAGGACTTTGTTGCAAGAAAGGCGGTGGCGAGGTTCGGGATGCACATCTTCAACGATGGGCTCAAGCAGACTCTTCGGCTTTCCTTCCAGGAGTTTGAGGATTCCAGAAGCGGCTCTACGCTCTCGGTGCTGCAGAAGGTGAAAACCGATACCGAACGTTTCGTGAATTCTTTTGTGAACGTACTTTTCTCCGCCCTTGTTGGCGTTGGCTTTCTGGTGTGGTACTCCTTGGAAAAGAACTGGCTGCTGGTTCCTGTATTCTTTGTGGGCGTGCTGCTACTTGGCTCGCTGACTGGCCTTGTATCAAAGCGCATCAAGTTCATCCAGCGCTCGATCAATAGGCAGACTGACAGCCAGGCTGGGGTGATCACCGAGAGTTTGCGTAACATCGAGCTGGTCAAGAGCCTCGGGCTTACCTTTTCCGAGATCAGGCGCCTGAATGCCCAGACCCTGAAGATATTTGATTTGGAGATGCTCAAGGCCCGAAAGGTGGCGATGCTTTCGTTTTTGCAGGGAAACCTTTTGAGCCTTTTGAAGCAATCGATCCTTTTTATCCTTTTGTGGCTGATCTTTAGAAAGGTGCTGACCACTGGGGAGCTGATTGCGATGCAGTTCATTTCCACGGCGATCTTCAATCCCCTGCAGGACCTTGGCAACATGATCATTTTATATCGGGAGGCGGACGCCTCGCTGCGGACCTTTGATAGGCTGATGAATAGGCCCGTTGAGACCAGGCCCGAGAATTCCGTGGAGGTGTCCGCGCTGGAAAGCCTGGAGTTTGATAGGGTGGTGTTCCGCCACAAGACTGCTGGTTACAATGCGATCGATGACCTTTCCTTTGCGATTCGCAGGGGGCAGACCATTGCCTTTGTCGGGCCTTCGGGTTCGGGAAAGTCCACCTTGGTCAAGCTGCTGGTTGGACTGTATGTTCCGGTATCTGGAGATATTACCTTTAACGGCACCTCTTCGACTTTGGTGCGTTATAACCCGCTGCGCAGGCAGATCGGGTTTGTGACCCAGGATACCCAGCTGTATGCGGGAACGATCAGGGATAACCTACTGTTTGTGAAGCCTGACGCGACTGACCTAGAAATCGAGGTTGCCCTGGCCAAGGCTTCTGCAACTGGGCTCATCGCCAAGGCGTCCCACGGAATTCATACGGTGCTGGGGGAGAACGGGATGAAGCTCTCGGGTGGGGAGAAGCAGCGGCTTTCCATAGCCAGGGCGCTCTTGCGCAACCCAAGGCTATTGATCTTTGATGAGGCGACCTCGGCCCTTGATTCTTTGACCGAGGAAATGATTACCGGTACCATACGGGAGATTTCCTCTTCGCGCTACCAGATGACCATCCTGATCGCCCATCGCCTTTCGACGGTGATGCATGCGGATATCATCTATGTGCTGGAAAAGGGCAGGATATCGGAATCCGGGTCGCACCAAGAGCTCTTGGAGGATAAAGGGCTTTACTATTCGATGTGGCGCCAACAGATTGGAGAGCGTAGGGAATAGTTATCTCGGGGGCGGATTTAAATTTAGGTTTTACAAACATTCGCGGTTTGGTTAACTTGATATGCTCGAGGGCATTAATTTAGAGAAGAAGGGATGATCTTTGGATTTTCCGGCTTCTTTTTTTTGGGTTTCGAGCTTAAATTAGGTTTGTATGGTAGAAAGTGCTGATGTTTTAGTCTTTAGGCATTATTAGGGTATGCCTGAGTATTTCTGGCTCATCCCGGAGCTCCGTTCTCGTGGTGATGTGCTTTACTGCTGTTTGGTACTGTACGACAAGCTTTGCGATGTATTTTCCTTAGTATCCTGTAGAGCAGGTCAATATCAAAGGGCTTTTCGATGTAGCCGTCAAAGCCTTTTGCACAGGCTACCGTATTGATGTTGTTGTTGCAGCTCATGGCGATCACAGGTAGGGTAGGATAGCGGTCTTTGATGACCTGAAGGATCTCCATGCACTTTTTGCCGTCAATGGGAAAGTCGAGCATCACTATGTGCGCCCTGGTCTTTTCGATCAGTTCGATAAAGTTCGCATTGCAGTCCTGTAGGGTAAAGGCCTTGAAGTTTTTCAATCTCCAGGGCATTTAAGACTTATTCTACTTGTCTTTTACAACGTTAACCCTTATCCCATCGCTTTCTCGTCCCTGATTGTTAACTGCAGTAACTTTGAAGATGCAATGTTTAGCAACATTTTCTGTCGCGATTTTATAAGTTGCTGTAGTGCCGGTAACATGCTGGCGGACTAATTGGTAGTCGGGTGAGTCGCCGTAATGGGCGTATACGTTATAGGCAATTGCGTCCGGGCTTTTTTTCCATTGCATTACAACCACATCGTTCCTGTTTTCTTGGATAACCAAGTCAGACGGGGCCGTAACTTTGGAATGGGTGGGAATGGCACTGATAGTGAAGCTATCTCCGGCCTTGGTTTTAAATGATACGAAGTCTTTCTTTTTAGATAGCAGGATGATTTGCTTACCTGAAGCGTTTTTAACAACAGCTTGCTGGATATTAGGGTATCTGAGCTTACAAATGCCGCCAACTTTAGACTTGATTGCAAAATTCATGGCCTGGTTATTCTTCCAGTTGGCTGAAACCTCGAAGTTGCCCCTGGCCAATAATCCATCAAAAGAACCAGTCTTCCATTTTTGAGGGATTGCTGGTAATAAATCAATGAAGCCTTCATGGCTTTGCAAAAGCATTTCTGCAACGCCAGCTGTTCCGCCAAAATTTCCGTCTATTTGAAACGGGGGATGTGTATCCCATAAATTATCAAGCGTGCACCTTTGCAACAGGGTTTGATACAATAGATAAGCCCTGTCGCCATCCTTGATCCTAGCCCAAAGGTTTAAGCGATAGGCCATTCCCCATCCGGTAGCTTTATCGCCACGTCTGTCCAGGCTTTCTCTTGATGCATCAAGCCAGGCCGGTGTAGAAGAATTGATCATGGTGCCGGGATAAAGGCCTACCAATTGAGAAGTATGCCGATGTTTAGGGTCTACAAAATCGCCATAGTACTGTTCTTCACGATATTCTTTAAGCTGGCCATCCAATCCAATCTGGACAGGGTCAAGTTTAGGTAGTTGATGCTGCAGTACAGGCAATATTGGATCTTTGCTGCCAATCATTTTTGCAACTTTTAACACGTCTTGATGGCTTTCGTATATCATCTGCTGATCAAATGCGCAACCTACCGTTTGATAATGCTCCTTTGTAACCCTCGAACGTTGTTCTGGTGAATAGGAAGGCGATGTAAGCAATAACCCGGCGGTATCTATCACCACTTTTGATAAAAATTTGGACATGCCAAGAACTGTGGGATAAGTGATGTTTCTGAGGATATTCTTATCACCGGTAAATTCATAATAATCCCAAAACATCTTAGAGGTCATGGTACCTGTTCCAGGCCCTGAATGAACCCCGGGCGAAGATATGTTATACGCACTTGCCCCTGTACCAATGGTCCAACCGTTATCACCATCGGGCGATAACATTTTTGGGTTATTTTTTTTGATGTATTGGGTGGCACCTATAGTAGCTGCTTCGCGGTAAGCCAGGTTATAATCTACAAAAGGTTTAAAAAGTTCAACTAGATTAGTATTGAATGCTGGCCAGTAATTCATCTGGACGTTGATGTTGTGCCAATAACCACCGGTCCATGGCGTGATGTCATACTGGCTCCAAATACCCTGAAGGTTAGGTGGCAGCGTGCCTGGGCGAGAAGAACAGATCAGTAGATAGCGGCCATATTGAAAGTATAGCTCTTCGAGGTAAGTGTCAATTATGCCCTCTTTATAGTTTTTCAATAGTTTGTCGGTAGGTAGTTTGGATACCGTGGAACCTAGATCAATTCGAGCCCTGGAGAATAAATTGATATAATCCTTCTTATGATCAGCAAGCAATCGGGCGTAATTTTTAGCAGTTGCCTTTTCTAGGATATCCGATACTTTACCATGAGGCGAAACTGTACCATCAAGCTTTTTAAGTGAATTATGTTCCAAAAAAATCTTACTTTGTAATTTATAATTAGTACCCACGGCAACGACTATAACAGCAGAGTCAGCATCGGTAACCACAATGCGTCCGTTATCACCGGTCTCATCATTAAGCGCTTTCATGCTTCCGCCAGATGGAATAACTCTGAACTGGCCCTCAAAAAGAATGTTTAGAACCTCCATTTTACCAGCCAGGGTTATGATATCGTTCTGTGCTGTTACTTTACCCATCCGCCCGTTGTTCTTGGATGCTACACCAAATTCTTTTTTGTAAGGTATTTGCGGCCTTAAGGTAAACGAGAGTTTTCCTTTCTGACTTGCCCTTAACTTGATAACCATTACCTTATCGGGATAACTGGTGAAATATTCGCGTTGATAAACCACGCCATCCTGGGTGTATTTTACCGTGGAAACCGCATCATTCAGCCTTAAGCTGCGGGTATAACCTGAAGGTGTTCGATGATTAAAATCGATATACAATTCTGCAAAGTTAGTGAGGCCCACACCACCATATAAACTTTTGGCAGCCAGGCTATTCTCTGTAATCTGTACGCGTTCCGTAACCGTTCGGCCAAATATGGAGGCACCTAGATAACCATTCCCCATGGGTAGCGACCAGTTTTCCCAGGCTGGGTCAATGGGTGTGGCCTCTGTGAGGCTCATCCTGTTCAACGAATCCATTGAAGTGATTGGGAGCTCTGGGGCAGGTGCGTCATACCATAGCCTGTAAATCTTTTCTGGACGTTTTTCCTGTGCGAACGCTTTCAGGCCTCCCGTCATGACAAGGATTAAAATTGTTGTCTTTATAAATTTTGTTGAAAATTGTTGCATCATGTTCTTTTAATGTCTATTGCCAGGGAAATCGAGAATTCCGATGGGCTGAAATTCATTGGTCAAGTCCTTGGGCATATACGTACAATATACACCTGAAATCTTCAAGAAGAGTAGGTCTTCGCAAAAAAAAAGTGATTTTATGGTAGCGCAATTAAGTTGTTGATTTTTCTGGTTTTTGTTAAAACAATTGGTTTAAAGAAAATCAGCAATAGATGTACTCTATAGCCAATATTCATTTGTCTTACAAGTAAAGGAAATTAGCGGGCGATCCTGCCCTGAATTTAACGGGCCGGGAAGGTAAATAAATTAAAATATCATGGAAAAATCTTATCCCTCTAGAAGGGCCTTCGTAAAGAACACAGGGCTGTTATTGGCAAGTGCACTGGTTGCTCCCCAAATCTTGAATGCCTCGGATGTACTTGGTGGAAAAAAGGTAAAGGTGAATGGTCACCTGTGGATCTATGCCAGTAAATATCCGCCCAATTGGGACAGTACCCCAGACCTGGAAAAGGCATTCTCGGACATGAGCGCTGCCGGATTGGATGGAATTGAATTGATGGATATCAATCTTTCTCACGATGATTCGGTAAGGGAAATCAAGCGCTTGATCGATAAATATGACTTTCCGGTATCGGGAACCTCCTATGGCGTTGGACCAAAGCTTTGGGACCGTGGCCAGCATGATTTCATCTTGAAGGACGTTACAAGGTCGGTGACAAGGTTGGCCCAATTGAAGGGCAAGACCTTTGGGATATCCGTTGGCGAGGCAGGTAGGCTCAAGACCGAGGCCGAGCTTGATGCACAGGCCGATATGCTCAAAAAGATAGTGGTAATTTGTAGGGAGGAAGGGATCGAGCCCAACCTGCATAACCATACCTATGAGGTGGAGAATGGGATGCATGACCTGAAGGGTACCCTTTCGAGGATTCCCGACATGAATCTTGGCCCCGACCTGAACTGGTTGATCAGGGCAGGCATCGACCCGGTGGAGTTCATCCGAGTCTACGGAAAGAACATTGTTTACCTGCACATCAGGGACCAGTATACAGATGGCTCGTGGACCGAGTACCTGGGACAGGGGAAAACTGACTTTGGGCTTATCGCCGCTGCCCTTAGGGCCGTTCCCTTCAAGGGATCCAACGTAGCCATTGAACTGGCCTTTCCCAAGGACTACCTGCCGGTGAATCCATTGGCCATGGACTGGAGACTGAGCAGGGAACACGTGAAGAAAACTTTTGGGTGGTAAACATCCATCATATATAACCAACTATCAATTATGCGAATAGCGATACTGGGATCTGGTTTCATAGCTAGGTTCTATGCAACTACCCTGCACGCCCAGAGGCGCAGGGACAAAATCTTTACGGTCTATTCAAGGGACCTTTCCAATGCCCAGCGTTTTGCAGGGGATTACCAACTTGAACATCATACCAGTGACATGGATACGGCTATCAACCATCCAGATGTGGACGTGGTGCTGATCGCACTGCCAAATGACCTCCATGAGGTGGCGGTTGAAAAATCTGCCCGGGCAGGCAAGCATGTACTTTGCACCAAGCCGCTGGGGCGCACGGCCGCTGAGGCCAAGCGAATGCTGGACATGGTGGAACGTGCCGGCATATTTGCGGGTTACCTCGAGGACCTGTGCTACACGCCCAAGTTCCTCAAGTCGGTGAACGCCATTCAAAATGGCAGTATCGGCAAGGTGCTCTGGACTAAATCCAGGGAGGCGCATTCCGGGCCGCACAGCGACTGGTTCTGGGACAAGGGGAAATCCGGTGGCGGGGCGATCATCGACCTTGGCTGCCACTGCGTGGAGATCGGAAGGAACTTTATCGGCAAGCAGGTCAGGCCGGTCGAGGTGATGTGCTGGGCAGCGACGCAGGTCCATCCCATCGATGCCGAGGACCAGGCTATTGGCCTGGTTAGGTATGCGAATGGTGCCATCGGTCAATTTGAGGTAAGCTGGACATTCAGGGGTGGAATGGATCTAAGGGATGAGGTAATAGGCACAGAGGGATCTATTTGGCTCAATAATTTCTTGAGGACGGGGTTTGAGATTTTCAGTGTGCAGCAAAAGGATACCTATGTGGCTGAAAAGGCTGAAGTGAACAATGGCTGGATGTTTCCCGTTGGGGATGAGGCCCACGAGCTGGGCTATCCACATATGTTCACCGACATGTTCGATGCCATCGAGCAAAAAAGGGAACCACTTGAGACCTTCTACGATGGATATATTGTAAATGCCATTTTAGATGCGGCCTATGAATCTGCCCGGACCAAGAAATGGGAGCCTGTCCTGATAGAGGATTGGAGGGGCGAGGAGTTTGCCGGACAAGGGGAAGCGTTGACTTCCTATGATGATGAGCATTTCCTGATCAAGGAAGAGGTCTTGCCAAACAAGGACCTGAAAACGATATTGAAGCACAAATTAACGGGTATGGTGAGCCAAAGAATACTTAAAGCCTAAATTAAAGTTGATGAATGTAAACACAAAGGCAGTTGCCCAACACACCTATGATGCAATAGTGATTGGATCTGGAATTACCGGTGGCTGGGCTGCCAAGGAATTATGTGAGAAGGGCCTGAAGACCCTGGTGATCGAAAGGGGCAGGATGGTAGAGCATATTAAGGATTATCCCACGGCAAACTTGAGCCCCTGGGAATTCAAGCACAGAAATATATTGCCATTAAAGGACAGGGAAGAAAACCCCATATTGAGCCGTTGTTACGCCTATGAAGAATCCACAGCTCACTTTTTTGCAAAGGATGCCGATCATCCCTATGTGCAGGTCAGGCCATTTGACTGGATAAAGGGATATCAGGTTGGGGGTAAGTCACTGATGTGGGCAAGATGGACCCAAAGGTGGAGTGACCTGGACTTTGAGGCCAATGCCAAGGAAGGCATTGCAGTAGATTGGCCGATCAGGTACGGAGACCTGGCACCCTGGTACAGTTATGTCGAACGTTTCGTGGGCATAAGTGGCAATAGGGATGGCCTGCCCCAGATCCCGGATGGTGAGTATCTTCCACCAATGGAGATGAACTGCATGGAGACCCACTTGAAAAAAAGCCTTTCCGCCAACTTTTCCGATAGGCACCTGGTCATTTCAAGGACTGCAAACCTTTCCCAGGCCCATTTGGGCAGGGGGCCATGCCAGTACAGGAACCTTTGTTTCAGGGGATGCCCCTTCGGTGGTTACTTTAGCAGTAATTCAACCACCCTTCCCGCTGCTGAGCGAACAGGTAACCTGACCCTGGTCACCAATGCGGTGGTGCACTCTATAATTTATGATCAGAACCTGAAGAAAGCGAAGGGGGTCAGGGTAATCGATGCGCTGACCAATGAGGTCAGGGAATATTTTGCCAAGGTTATTTTCCTGAACGCGGGCACGCTCAACTCCACCTTGATACTGATGAACTCAAAATCATCTCGCTTTCCAAATGGGATGGGCAATGATAGTGGTGAGTTAGGTCACAACTTAATGGACCACAATTACAATGGTAGAATAACTGGAGAATTCCATGGCTACGAAAATCAGTACTATGAAGGCAGAAGGCCTACAGGAACCTATCTGCCTAGATTTAGAAACTTTGGAAATGATAAACAAAAAGATTTTTTGCGGGGTTATGCATTTGCTTGCAATGCATCTAGGGTGATAAAGAGTGATGACGGTGTGGCAATTGGTGCTGAATTGAAACAAACACTGAGTGAACCAGGGCTTTGGAAGGTAGGCTTGGTGAGTATGGGGGAATGTTTGCCCTTACACCAGAATAAAGTTAGTTTAAGCAAGGATAAAGTTGATAAATGGGGGATGCCATTACTTGAAATCGATGCTGCATTTGGTGCAAATGAGCATAATATGATGAAGGACATTCTTAAAAGTGGGGCAGAAATGCTCGAAAAGGCGGGATTGGTAAACATACAGACCAATGATACTGGCAATGCAATGGGCTTGGGAATTCATGAGATGGGAACGGCTAGAATGGGGCGCTCATCCAAAACATCAGTTCTAAATGGCAATAACCAGGTTTGGGGTGCTGAAAACGTATTCGTGACAGATGGGTCTTGTATGACTTCTGGAGCCTGCCAAAACCCTTCCCTGACCTATATGGCATTAACAGCTAGGGCTGCGAATTTTGCGGTCGAAGAACTCAAAAAAAATAACCTATAGCTAACAATGTATTTACCAAGATGCCCCTTTTGTAGTTGGGTATTGTACAATCAATAAATAGTTTTAATGATGAAAAGAAGAGACGCTATAAAGAAGATCACGGTTTTTACCGGGGGAGTTATTTTTCTTTCAACCGGTATGATGTCAAGTTGCAAAAGTCCAAGGGATCGGATTTCGGACGAGGATGTGCTGCTGCTGGATGAGATAGGAGAGACGATCATTCCACAAACGAGTGACTGTGGAGGGGCAAGGGCCGCCAAGATCGGTCTATACATGAAGGTGATGTTTGATGAATGCCTTTCGACCCAGGAAAGAAAAGTTTTTCTGGATGGTTTGGTCAAATTTGAAGCTGCCGCTAGGGAAAAATTCAAAACTGATTTTCTGGACCTAGACTCGGCTGAGAAAAAGGAGTTGTTTTTAGGGCTTCAGGGCGAAGCAGCAAGATATGGGATGAATCAGGGTAAAGTGGCCGGTTCGCTACATTATTTTGACCTTTTCAAGAAAATGACCATCGATGGTTACTTTACCTCGGAAATTGGGGCTACAAAGGCAAGACGTTACCAGGCCGTGCCTGGTCAATTCAAGGGTTGCATCAGTTATGTAAAAGGGGATAGAGCCTGGGCCACGAGTTGATCATTTCCGGCTCCTTTAATTTTGGGTTGATGCCAGGTCAATCTCCTTAAAGGGCAATGGGTCAAACAACTTTTGACCGGCCGTTATGAGATCGTTGTCATTTAGATATCAAATTCAAACAGGGGCCGAGGAGGTGATCTGAAAAAATCCTAAAGTTCAGCAATCGTGTCCATATGATACAGTTACCTCGATTTTCTTAGATCCTTTTTCCATCATCTTTCTATTTGCACATTAATAAGAACAAGCTAAATCTTACACCAGTCTAGGCTAAATTTGACATTTTTCGGCTTTTTTGAAGATAAAAAATACGGGAATGAGTAAAATAAATACGAGTTACAGTAAATCATATTGCCTTGGTATCCCTTGATTTGTATAGTAAACCAAATGTAAACGGGTTTGATAATCCCATCAACCATCCTACTGATTTCGCAGGAAATATTTTTAGGGAGAGTCAGGCCGAAAATCAAAATGCTATGTACGGAAACGAACTACTTAACCAAAATGAGCACTTAATTATCGAACAACTGGCAAATGGAAGCAATATGGCATTCAAGGCCCTGTTCCACCGACACAAGGATAGGATATACAGGCTCGCCATGAGGTATTTGAAATGTGATGCACAGGCACAGGAAGTTGTTCAGGATGTCTTCATGAAGCTTTGGATACACCGTGAAGACATCAATAGAGACAAACCTTTGGAGGCTTGGTTATATACAGTTGGGAAAAACAATATCCTGAACAAGATAAAACGACAGGCTAATGTCTGGAAAGCAATGGAGCAACTAAAGAAAACACAAAATCTGGAAGACGATTCCATGCAGGAAAAATTTCAATACGCTGATTATGGGTCAATGCTCGAAAACACCCTTGACACCCTGTCGCAAAAGCAGTTGGAGGTATTTACCTTGGCTAGGAAAGAGCACCTAACATACGTGCAGATCGCTGACCAGCTAAAGATTTCCCCACTCACTGTCAAGACGCATATGTCAAGGGCACTTTGTCATATCAGGGCTGTGTTGACGCCATTAATTTGCGCGTAGATTTAGAGGAGCCTGGGTAATGGTACTTTTTGTTCAGCATAATGGTAAACGATGGTTGGGTCCTGGTTTAGGTTTTTAGCTCTTTGCCTATAAGATTCGTTTTGCCTTGAGAAAAACCCGCTTTCATACAAGGGGCGGTATATTTGGAAAAATGACTGCCTGGATGGGCAGTCGTTTTAGTTTTTGACCCACTGGATTTAAAGTCCATTCTCTAGTGCATTGCTGCATAAGAGGGGTTTGGAGAAGGTATTCGAGCGCTTTTACCGGGTGCAGGAAAATAGTGATATATCTGGGTTTGGGATAGGACTTTATCTATCTGCTGAGATCATCCGCCGCCATGGGGGGGGATTTGGGCAGAGAGCGAATATGGGGAGGGCTCCACTTTTCATTTTAGTATTCCAGTAAGCAGCTATTCCTGAAGATGGTTCTTGATATTTTGGAAGGTTAGGTTTTGCATATTGGCCTCTAAAAGGTAGCTGCAAGACTTAAATAGGTGAATGCGTGCTGCATCATGACTCGAGAATGGGTTGTAATCTAAGCCGATTCGCTCGGAGACATCATGTTCAGTTTTTACGCAATTAAGATTTTCTCGTAGTGAGATAAAACTGAGTCTGTCATTATGCGTTAATTCGTTGGGCAAAATAGTCCATTATAGCATTTTTGGTTTGTTCTGAAACCTCTAGGCAGTCATTGTATTGAAGGAGATGCTGTGCCGAGTTGTATTTTTCGATGAAGGTACCGATGGTATTATTAAACTTGAGGAAACCTTCTTCAAAATAGCGCTCTTCAACCTCGCCCGAAGAATCTACCGACCTTAAGGTAAGAGGAGTGACCGTAAGCGCTTCTTTTTCTATTTTCAACCAAAGGAATTTTTCGGAAAAGGGTGCATCGTCGGAGAGGTTGGGCCTTTTTACCTCAATGATATCCACGTAAATGTTTTCTAAGACATAGCGGCACTTAAAAATTATCATCGCGTTTTTATTTGGGTCGCTAAATTAACAATGGAATTAGGATTTTGTTAGCTAAATTGTCAACAGTGTGATGTGGAAAATTTTTTGTCCAGAAAATGAAGTTTTTATAGAGCGTTCTTGATTAAGTAAATGATAATAAAAAAACAAGCACCGAAATATCAATAACATCAGCGCCATAGAAATCGTTTTTATAGACACTTATTTTTTTAATTATTGTTAGATATCATTGAAATCATTAAGCACTGTTACTAGGATCGCTTTTTTGCCATGACTGAAGGATACTAGGTTAGGACTTAAAAATTCTTAAGTTAGGGATGAAACAATCAGTTAAGTATTTAACTTTATCTTATATAAAATATTCTATGAAAGCATTTTTGGGAACAGGCCTCTTGGGGTCGAATTTTGTGAAGGCGATGCTCCGAAGGGGAGATCAGGTACAGGTTTGGAACAGGACCTTATCAAAGGCTAAGGCGCTTGAAACGGATGGGGCTCTTGCTTTTGAAGAAGTGACGGAGGCGGTGAGGGGAGCAGCGGTTATTCACCTTACCTTGAAGGATGATGCAGCCGTGAATGAGGTGTTGGAAGCTGCTAGCGTAGGTTTTGAGTTTGGAGCTATTATTATTGATCATACCACGACTTCGGTAGAAGGGGCTGTGGAAAGAACTGCAGCTTGGAAGGCAAAGGGGTTTACCTACCTGCATGCGCCGGTGTTCATGGGTCCGCCCAATGCGCTGGAAGGCAGCGGAAATATGTTGGTCTCTGGTGACCAGGAAGTGATTGCTCGGGTGGAGGGTGAACTTTCCAAAATGACCGGCAAGCTAATCAACTTTGGGCAGGAAGAAGGGAAGGCTGCAGGCATTAAATTGATAGGTAATCTGTTTCTGATATCAATGACCGCTGGCCTATCTGATGCACTTGCACTTGCAAAAGCTTTGGATATTGATTCAGCTGATATCTCCTCGTTGTTTGCGTCGTGGAATCCGGGTGCCGGAGCTCCTGCTCGGTTGGATAAGTTAAGGACTGGTGATTTCAGTAAGCCTTCGTGGGAACTGGACATGGCCCGTAAGGATGCAGGTTTGATGATGAGTGCTGCAAGTGCGAAGGGTGTTAAGCTTACCGTGTTGCCCGCGGTAGCTGCTGAAATGGATGCCTGGATAGCAAAGGGGCATGGGTCGGATGATTGGAGCGTGATTGCCAAGGATAATTGCTAAACTTGCCGAATGGGGAATATAGGTGCTGGCCTATTTTTTTAAATGGATTGAAACATTTCGCTTTTTCTTGCGTTTATATTTCGAGAGCGTTAATTTAGATGAGCGGGAAGGACCTTTGGTTTTTCCCGCTTTCTTTTTTTTATTTCTTTTTCTGGGCGTTTGGCTGTATACTATATCTTTTGCATTCGCAAGAGGATGGCGTTTCCAGCCCGAACACAACTTGCGCTGACGTTTGGACTAGAGTTCGGCCTGTTTTGGGTTCATCACGATCATGATCCTTCCATCTTCCAGTTCACGCCAGCCGTGGTCGTAGATGAAATGATAGGTGCCGGCATGGTTGGTGAGGATGCTGGTGTAGTACTTGAAGTTAAACTCCTTGTCCACCAAGTGGAACCTGCCCACCGATGTTGGTCCGTTGTGTTTGGTCACTTCGGTCTTGAGGATCTTATAGTTTCTTTTTAAAATGGCGTTGATCTGGGCAATGAACAAGGGTTCGTACCAACTGTCAATGCCTTTTCTTTTTCTATTGCCTGCATTCCTGCAGGTATCGTTGCAGTATTTCTTGTCCCGCCTGCCGTGCAGTTCCTTTCCGCAGGTCAGGCATTCAAATGGTGAGAAGTTTGGGTTAAATCCATTCATGGCTGTAAGTCAGCATTATATCCGTTTTAAAAACGTTTAAAACGTTTAAATAGTTTGCGATACGACTAAAGGCTTCTTTTCTTTCCAATTTTGCCCTGTACCAAAACCATATTGTTATGTTAGGCAATGTATTAATGAGTGAAAGCTTTTCGTCCTCCGAAAAGCGGCACTATTTTCTGGATTTCAAGAAAACTGCAAGGGATAGCAAATTCATTCAGATTTCCCGTAGCGATCAGCAATCAGATGGTTCCTATACCAGGAGTTTTGTGATCGTTTTTGAGCAGGATTTTCATTTCCTGGTTTCAGCGATGTCTTCACTGTTCCATCATTCAGCCCATCTTGGTGAGAAGGGGAAGACCGTTCAGGACTTGTATAACGAACAGGTAATAATCCAAGAAAGGAGGGGTATTCCTAACTGGGATCCAGCAAAAAAACCTAGAGAGAGACTTTTCGAACATGGCACGGATGTGCTGACAGATGGCGAACTCCTTTCGGTACTCATCGGTTCTGGAACCCCGGGTGAAGATGCGGTGACACTTTCCAATAGGATGCTCAAGTCGCTGGGTGGATTTTCAGGCCTTATCGGAAAGGATATTTCCACGCTCAGCAAATTCAATGGCATTGGGCCGGCCAAGGCAGCGACCATAATGGCGGTGATGGGCATTGCAAAGCGCCTTTATTTAGGTAGGGAATAAGTTGTTTTTTTTCAATTGAAACGGAAAGAAAGGCTGCGAATATCGTGACCCTCGCTGGCTACGAACGGCGAATTTACCGCTTCGCGGTTCCGTCTCGTAAATTCTAGTACTCCGCCCAGCTTAAAGGGTCACGGCCTTCATTGCTTTCTTTTTTTCCGTTTTTTCTTTTGAAAAAATCCTTTTGGGAATGGCGGAAAAGGGAAGCAAAGTTTAAATTTTTTACTTAAAAAACCATGTTATGGAAATTACAGGAAGATTGACCGCTGATGCGGTCGTGAGGATGGTATCTGAGGATACGAAGGTAGTGGGTTTTACGGTAGCTGTAAACGACAGCTATAAAAGTGGGGAAGAGCGCAGGGAGATTGCGACGTATTTCGAGTGCAGTTATTGGCGAAACGCTGGAGTTGCGGAGTACTTAAAAAAGGGGGACGTGGTGCAGGTCTTCGGGCGTGTGGGCGTTCGTGCCTATGTGACCAAGGAGGCGGAGGCAGCGGCAGCGCTGACGTTCCGTGTTTCAGAAATCAAATTGTTTGGTGGTTCCAGTCCTAAGGAGGCAGGCAGTAGCACCGCGGTTGGAGTGGCGGCAACTGGTGGCGATCAGACAGGCGGAGAAGTTAAAAACGACGATGTACCTTTTTAAATAGTTCAATTTTTTTAAGCATCAAACTTTATAGTCATGGCACATCATTTAAATTTCAACGAGGATACACAAAAACACGCTTTTCTTTCGGTAAGGGAAAAAGCATGGCACGGGCTGGGCACGATCGTGGACAGCTACCCAACTTCAGCCGAAGCCCTAAAATTTGCGGGATTGGATTACACCGTGGTCAAACGCCCGCTCTTTACCTTGGATAATTTGAACAACGAATTTAAGCAAGGGGAGATCCTGCCAGCAGCCGCAGGCGTAGAGGTTCCAAACTTTTTCGCGACCATGCGCACCGATACCGAGCAGGTGCTCGGGGTAGTGGGCAAGGATTACAGCGTGGTGCAAAACGTGGATGCCTTTTCGTTTTTCGATAGCATCGTAGGCGGAGGGGACGGCATACAGTACGAAACAGCGGGCGCTTTGGGCAAGGGCGAGCGAATTTTTATCACTGCAAAACTTCCCTCTTATATCCGTGTGGGAGTTGATGACCTGATCGAGCAGTATCTATTTTTGACCACCTCGCACGACGGGGGCGGCAGCATCACCGCGGCATTTACGCCCGTTCGCATCGTTTGCAACAATACGCTGAATGCTGCAATGCGGAACCACAAGAATGCGGTAAGGATCCGCCACAGCTCGGGAGCTGGTGACAGGCTGAAACAGGCGCACACCCTTATGGGCCTATCCAGCAACCTAGCGGGAGAGCTTGAAGAGATCTTTAACCACTGGGCAAAGGTGCGCATCTCGGACGAAGAATTTAAAAAACTCGTGCAGGTGGCCATGGCGCCAAATAGAGAAGTACTCCAAAAATTGCAGAAGGGAGCCGATGACGAGAATTCGAGCGTCTACCGCAACATAGTGGAAGAGGTTTTCAGCTATGCCATGGGCAATCATGCCCAGCAGATGACGACTACTGCGGGAACGGTCTTTGGTGCCTATAACGCCGTTACGGGATATTTCCAGAATGTACGCAGGTTCAAGGATGGCGAGGCTAAATTTAAATCCATCACAGAGGGGACGGCAAAGCAAAGGGCACAGGTTGCATTTGACCTCTGCGTAGATTTTGCCAGCAAAGGATCGTTACAATTCAATTAACCGATCAGGGGCGGGAGACCGCCCCACTTTAAACTCAGGATCAAATATGAAAAATAAGAAAGGGAACGAGCGCCGCGTGGTTAAAAAGATTGCCCAGGTATTAAGGTTGTTGGATAGCCTAGAGAAAATGGAGCTTCCAAAGCATGATGCGTTTGAGGTGCAGCTCACAAAAGGGTTGCTTATGGGTATCATTGAATATGCCGGCTTCAGGTCAAAATACCATTGGCTCTTTGGGATCCGCCTTTTGAGGGCGCCAAGCAAAGAAACGCAGCGCACAATAACATTAAAATAAAGAAAATGACACAGGAAATAAAAATAAATCTCACCCTCACGCTAGAGGCTGACATCCAGCAACCGAAAACCGAAATTGAAAATTTTGTCAATGATCTAATGATCAACGTAACCAATACCAAAACTTTTTCGCTACAAAAATATGAAGTTAACAAGATCGAGGAAGAGGCTGAAATTTATGCCCCAGACCCTCAGCGAGATGAGGGAGTATGGGAGTTCGTCGAAAAATACTATCCCAAATATTACTCCTGCAATGAGATCATGCGCAATGATGACCTTTGCAAGATCGTAAACGGTGAACTCAACGGTGATGCTGAAAAGATGTTTGAAAAAGAATTTGAAGGAAGTCTAGCACTGGCAACGGCAGCATTTGAGCAGTCTAACAAATATGTATATGAACGTGCGATCGTAGGCTACCAGCGCAGCCAGCAAGGAACAATCTCTATCCTATGGGGACTGCAGGACGTGGAAGATCGTGCCAAGGATAATGGTTATGAGCTTAAAAAAGGGGAGGCTCAAAAGGTGCTTGATATGCTCAAGGATAAGCACGATTGTAATATTGGGATCACGTGGGAGGTTATTGACGACTATCTGAGCTATGTCGTTCCAGATTCAGTTGGTGATAACGGTATTGAATGGGTGTCCATCATGTATCAGGGCAGGGAATATTTGGGCAGGGAAATCCCTGATCTACAGGATAAAGATTTTACGCTAACTGTTGCGCCGATCAGTCTTTACAAGGCAATGAATTTGGATGTAAACGGTAACGGTACGCCAGAGGCAACTTTAAAGGATGAACTAATCGCTTATTACGCGACCGAGGAAGAGCTCAAACTCTCAAATGAAGAACTTTTTAACCTGATCTACAACTAGCAGGGACTAGTTCTCATATTCACTTTTCAAGTGCAGTACAGAGGTGGACTGCATTTTTTCGCGACCCACTTTTATCATCGCTATTGGTCATTTGCATTAGTTTTAAGGTTGCTGAGATACTTTTTTGTTCTTCGCTCAAGACGGGCGTCGTGCGGTCAATGGCTTGAATGTACCTCGTTTGCCTGTTAACATTTCTAGGGCTGTGTTAGCATAATTGAAGTTTTCGCACCATTTTTTGCAGGTGCTCTTAATGCTGCTTGATGTATAGCGGTCAAAATGGTATTCAAATTTTACCATTGCGTAATTACTCCTGTAGACATCGATGTATTGACCAAGGTCATAACGGTCGAACTCCTTGCAAAGTGTTTTTAGGTCTTCAGTCACCATTTCTATTGGTGGCCTTGGCGGCAATGAGGTTTCTATGTCAGAAAGGTCTTCGCTGAGGTAATATGGCCTGCTTGATTTCTTCCTGTTCTGCGCAGCTGTCTTGATCCTGGTGAGAAATGCTTGCTCATCTGCTTTGAGCTCAATATACCTTTTTAGGTTTACTTTTCTTTCGGTTAGTTCAGCCGCAAGTGCCTGTATTTCTGAACGGTTGTAATAATATGACTGTCCTTTCTTGAAAAAATTACTAAAGCCCAGTTCCTCCCTGATAAATTTGCCAGTTCCATAATGGTAACCCTTGAAGTATTTTTCAAACTCTTGTTCAGTTATCCATTCATTGCTGCGCAGGTTGAGCTTCTTGAATTCTTTTGCGACTTTTTCCAGTGCGGGCTTCGACAGTTGCCTGGGTTTGGGAAGGTCATCGGTTCCGATCAGTGCGACCAGAGCTGATCGGATTTCTTCTATTCCATTTAAGATTTTCTTTTCCATACCTGAATATTTTACCATAAAATTGGCAAATCTCTCACAAAAAATCGAGTCAAATTTTTCCCGCGATAGAATCAAAGTAATTATGAAGGTTATGACAGAAAATGCCCAAAAAACTCGACGCCAGATCACTTCGAATATCAAATCTTTTTTTAAAAGTCCCACTACGGCTGGCAAATGCGGTGTTCGAGCGATTTGAGTCATTCTGTCATTTTAGTGTCATCTGGTTGATTTTTGTCTTGTTTTAGAAGTGCTTTTTTTGCCCTTATTTTGATTTGGTTTTTGGATCATTTTCTTTGTTCCTGTCAACGAATTGAACTCTTTTAGTCTAATATCCAGCTCTGCACACGCCCTTAAATCTGATATAAACTTACTGGAAATCAGCACTATAACTGACCCTGACGGTACAAAAGCTAGTTGCCTTTCGAAAATATTACCTAACTGATTGTCAGTGAGTAATCTATAATTTAAATTCTTTAACTTCTGGGTTCGATGCCCTTAATTTTTGCAGTATTGTAGATTTTCTGGTATATAATCCTTGCATAAAGGAGGGATTACGGATTTTCCAAAAAGTGTCTTTCATTTTTCCTTTTCTGTTTCAAGTCATGCGGATACAATGCAATAGGATTTCATATGAGAATCTTCGTGAAATAATATAGCAGTTGATGAGCTATGTTTTGTATAAAAACAAGGGTGGTTCGTATAATAAGCAAAGTACGGATTGTGCTATCTTTTACTTTAGCCCCATCTAATGTAAAATCTCCATCAAAGAGAGGTTTCAAGAAAGAAGATCATATGCGTATAAAAATTATTGTATTCCTGCTGTTCAGTTCCTGGTTAAATGCCCTGGCCCAGGAGAATTGGACATTAAAACAGTGTATCGAATACGGGCTAAAGAATAACCGTAACAATACCATCTATGCCAACCAAAAACTGGCTGCTGATGCCAAGGCTAAGGAGGTACTGGCTGATTACCTGCCAAAAGTGAGTCTGACATCGACACTGGACAACAACCTTAAGCTCCAACAGAGTGTAATTCCCGCTGGAATATTTGGCCCCGACGAACGCCGGATATCCCTAACCCAGAAATATAACTCCGGTGCCGTTGCTCAATTGGATCAGGTTATTTTCGACCAATCAATGCTCACAGGTCTGAAAGCCAATAAGTATAGTAAAATGCAGGCAGATCTCAATATCGAGCAGAGCCAGGAAGCGATAATCTATAATATTAGTACAGCTTATTTCCAAATCTTTGTATACAACCAACAGTTGGATCTTTTAGAATACAATAAGGGTACTTATGAAAAGCAAATGGAAATATATCGGTTGCAGGTAAACAAGGGGACTACCCTTCAGAAGGATCTTGATAAGGTAAGTGTCGACTATAACAACACGCTGTCTCAAATCCGTGTTACCCAAAGTAACAGGCAATTGGCAGAAAATGAGCTGAAGTTTGAAATGGGCTTTCCAATAAATGATCGACTACATGTAGATGCTTCTACAAGAATGGAAGTCTCGGTTCCTACCAATGACAGTATCGGGTCATTTTCTCCTGCATCAAGGATCGATTATAAATTAGCGGAACTCAATATAAAGGTTTTAGAAATCGAACAAGCACGTATCAAGGCAGGGGGACTTCCCAAGTTGACGGGATATGCTCGTTACGGTGCGGTTGGTTTTGGGAACACACTTAGTGGCGCTTATGATGAACTTCTTCCGTATTCGGCTGTAGGTTTAAAGTTAAGTATTCCAATTCTTGATTTCTATAAGCGTGGCGCCCAGTCTAAACAGGCAAAGTTGAACCGTATGAATGCGGAGGAGAATTTGAAACTGTCAGAAGGTCGATTTAAGGTCGACTATGAGAACGCCCATACGAAACTAGTACAGGCACAGGCAAATGTAGAAAATGATCAGCGAAACGTAACCTTGGCAGAATCGGTACTTAAGGTTACTGACCTGCAGTTTCAGAAAGGCACCACCAATCTTACAGATTGGCTGAACACCCAGAACTCATTAAAGGAAGCCCAGAGCAGTTACCTAAACTCATTATACAGCTATTACCAAGCCCGAATTGACCTTGAAAAAGCAACGGGTACATTAAAAACCTTTTATAATTCACTCTAAAGAACGATGAAACCATTATGAGTTTACAATCATAAAACGAAATGTATAAAACTCATGATAGCTTCATCTCAATTGAAAACAACTTTATACGGATGAAAAAAAAACTTATAATAAGCCTGATCTGCATTGCCATCATCGGTTTTATTGCCTACAAATTGGTCACCAACAAAAAGAAAATTGATGAGAAGAACCAACCTGCAAAGGTTGGGAATGTGCTTATACCTGTAACTACCACTATCGTTAAGGAAGAAATACAAGATGTTGGCTTGGTGAAAACGGGTATGTTAGCTCCATTTAAGGAGGTAAAAGTGCTCTCTGTAAGCAGCGGAAATGTACAGCGATTGTTGTTTAACCTTGGCGACAATGTAAGGCAGGGGCAGACCCTCGCTATCATTGACACACGGTTGCTGGAACTCGACCTACAGAAATCCGAATCCAATGTGTCCAAGCTGAAGCGTGACCTGCAGACCTATACAGAACTGTTGGAAGGAAATGCGGCCACACAGGAAAAGGTCAACGATATTCGTCAGACCTATAACGACGCCATAAACCTTTCTCAGCAGTTGCGCAGACAGATAGCTGATGCGACCATCAAGGCACCGACCAGTGGTGTCATTGGCTCAAAGGCTGTTGAAGAAGGGATGTTTGTCAGCACCAGTGCAGAGATCACTTCGATTGTCAATCTTTCACAGCTTAAGGTGCAAGTATATCTTACCGAAGCTGAAGTATACCAGATCGTACCTGGCCAAAAGATCAAACTGACGACCGATGTGTACCCCGACAGGTCATTTATCGGAACCGTTACCTTTATCAGCCCACAAGCCAATCAGGCCTATAACTATCTGGTAGAGATTGCCGCTGCTAATGAAAAGGATGCCCCTTTACGTTCTGGTACGTTCGTATATGCCGATTTTTCAAAGAAAACAGCACAGAAAATCCTGATGATTCCCCGCGAGGCACTCAACGCGAGTACTCAGGATGCTTCTGTTTATGTGGTACGGGACGGAAAAGCTGTATTGCGCAGCATCAAGGTCGGCGTTGAATATGGCAGTAACATACAGGTGGCAGCCGGGTTGCAAGCGGGAGACCAAATCATTACATCTGGACAGATTAATTTGAAGGATGGTACATTAATTAACATTTCTAAATAAAGAACGGGACTATGTCAATAACTGGAATAGCCATTAAAAGGCCCTTATTACTTATCGTTATCTTTACGGTACTGGTACTTTTCGGGGTACAGTCGTACCTGAGCTTGAATTACAACTTGCTTCCCAAGATCGAAGTTCCGACTGTAACCATTAGTACCTTATATCCGGGTGCCTCGGCAGCTGAGGTACAGACCACCGTGACCAAGAAACTGGAAGATGCTTTTTCTTCTGTAGAGGGGCTTGACCAAATCAATTCAACTTCACAGGAAAGTGTTTCCATCATAGTCATATCCTTCAAGAGCGGAACAGACGTGGACAAAGCCGAACGTGACGTACAGCGTAAAGCTGACCAGGCTATGAATGATTTGCCTGACGATGCTAAGCGGCCACAGGTAAATAAAGTAAACTTAGAAGAAACACCAGTAATCAAGGCAGGAGTTACGGCCAATATGGCATCACGTAATCTGTACGATCTTGTAGACAACCAATTGAAACCTATATTGCAGAATGTGGCTGGTGTCGGTCAGGTAAATATAATTGGTGGGGATAAGCGTGAAATACAAATCAATATCAATCAGAACAAACTGCTGAGCTATGGGCTTTCCATTTCACAAGTTACGCAGGCTATTAATAATGCCAATATTTCTTTCCCTGCAGGTAGTATAAAGACACAGAACCAGCAGCTTTCTATCCGATATGATGCCAACGTAAAGTCGTTGGATCAATTGCGGGAATTAATTGTACTGCAACAGCCTGGACAAGGAGTAGTTTATCTTAAAGATATTGCCGAAGTGGTGGATGCGACAGCCGAGACTACGGCTATCAATCACATTGACGGTATTCCATCAATTGGGGTTCAGATTATTAAACAGAGTGATGCTAATGCTGTTGATGTTAGTGAACTGGTGAAGAAGGCGTTCGAAAAAATTGAAAAACAATATAAGGGACAAAAATTGAATTTTAATATTTCTACAGATCAGAGTGTGTACACACTTCACGCGGCTGACGCAGTAATGTTCGATTTAATGCTGGCGGTAATTATCGTAGGTATCGTAATGCTGGCATTCTTGCACAGTTTCCGGAGTTCAATGTTTGTATTGGTAGCATTGCCCGCGTCCATTATTCCAACGTTTATTGCAATGTACTTTCTTGGATTTTCGCTGAACCTGATGACCCTTATGGCATTATCATTAGTTGTGGGCATCCTTGTGGATGACTCTATCGTGGTATTGGAAAATATCTATCGCCACATGGAGATGGGGTCTGATCGGCGCAAGGCGGCCCTTGAAGGCCGTAACGAGATCGGATTTACTGCACTTTCTATTACCCTGGTAGACGTGGTGGTGTTTCTTCCGCTGGCTATGGCCGGAGGAATGATTGGTTCAATACTACGTGAATTCTCGCTCGTGGTAGTGATATCTACACTGATGAGTTTATTTGTTTCATTTACCATCACGCCACTTTTGGCAAGCCGTTTTGGTAAATTGGAACATTTAAGAGAAGATACGCTTTGGGGAAGAATTAATGTTGGTTTTGAACGTTTCATTGACAATATTAAAGAAGTTTATGGAGAACTGCTACAAAAGGTACTCCGTAAAAAAAGATGGCTTTTATCAGGTACAATACTATTAATCATAGGAGCGGTTGCACTGGTTCCAATGGGCTTTATTGGTGCGGCTTTCATTCCAAAGGCAGATCAGAGTGACTTGATTCTAAATATGGAGCTTGAACCAACAGCAACTATATACAAGACCAATATGATGGTACAACAGACCGAAAAAATTCTTTTAGAACAGCCTGAAGTGCAAAAGGTATTTTCCAGTATCGGTTTTGTAAGCGGTAGCGTATCGGGAACCAACAGCAATGCCAATCTGGCGGAGCTGACCCTGTCATTGGTAGACAAGAAAAAACGCACCATGACTGCCGAAGAATACGGAACATTTATTCAACAAAAGCTTAGCAGTGCCATAACCGGAGCTAAGTTTACGGTATCATCAACATCTATTACCGGAAATATCAGCAGTGCTCCAATACAAATTGCAGTGAAAGGTGTAGATCTTAAACAGGTTCGTCAGATTGCAGAAGCCTATAAAAAAGTTGTGGAAGAAGTGCCGGGTACCCAATTTGTAAAATTTTCTGTTAAGGACAGAAAACCTGAGGTGGACATCAAACTGAACAGGGAAAAGATGAGTATGTTGGGATTGAATGCCGGTACAGTAGGAGCCACGCTACAGAATTCTTTCAGTGGAAGCGATAAAAGCCAGTTCAAGCAGGAAGGTAATGAGTACAATATCATGGTAAGCCTGGATAAGTTCAATCGTTCAGATATCAAATATGTACGTAACCTGCCTTTTATAAATTCGCAGGGACAAACGATATTGCTGAACCAATTTGCTGAGGTTAGCGAGGCTCTTGGTGAAACAACCCTCCAACGTATCGATCGTTTGGGTTCTATTACCGTTCAGTCGAACGTAACGGGTAGGCCTACAGGAACGGTGGGTGATGAGATCAAGAAAAAAGCGGAGTCTATCAAGGTTCCTGAGGGTATCAGCATTGAATTTCTTGGTGATTCCAAAAACCAGGGGGATGCCTTCGGTAGTCTTGGACTAGCGTTGATTACTGCAATACTGTTGGTTTATCTGATTATGGTGGCTCTTTACGAAAATGCCGTATATCCCTTTGTGGTATTGTTTTCTATACCGGTAGCACTGGTTGGTGCATTTCTGATCCTAGCCATTACCATGGAAACATTGAACATCTTTACCATTATCGGGATGATTATGCTCCTGGGGCTTGTGTCAAAGAATGCTATCTTGATCGTGGATTTTACCAATAACCTGAAAGCCGAAGGTTATGCGGTGAAAGATGCTTTGATAGAAGCCGGAAAGGAAAGGCTACGACCGATATTGATGACCACCCTGGCGATGATTTTTGGGATGCTTCCCATAGCTATTGCCAGTGGGGCTGCGTCTGAAATCAAAAACGGAATGGCTTGGGTAATTATCGGTGGATTGACCAGTTCCATGATCTTGACGCTATTCGTGGTGCCAAGTATGTACCTTATTATCGAAAATATGATTGCCAGATTCTCAAAAGGGAAAAAGATTAAAGAATAGCATTGAAGAGTAAGAAAGTAAACATAAAAGGAATATTTTATTATAAACTAAAAAAGCATGCCGGAATCCTCCGAGCATGCTTTCATTATTAACTACCTAATTTATGCTTGTGCAACGCTGCCCATTGTGTTGAGCAATGCTTACTCGAACAATTTGGCCAGCTTTATCTGTAGCTCTGGACCGTGAAGGTTTTTTGCTACAATAACTCCATTGGGGTCAACTAGAAAATTCGATGGAATTGCCCGCACTCCATAAGTTTTCATTGCACCTCTATCTATATTGGCAGGAGAAAGGAGCTGGGTCCATGGCATACCATCTTCCTTTATGGCCTTTATCCATTTGTCATGGTCTTTTTCAAAATCAATTGATATCCCAACAATGGTAAAGTTTTTGTTTTTGTAGGTGTTGTAGGCCTTCAGTACGTTTGGATTCTCCGCACGGCACGGCTTGCACCATGATGCCCAGAAATCTACAAACACATATTTGCCCTTAATTTCGGAGAGCCTAACCATCTTTCCTGCGGTATCAGGTTGTTCAAAACCCGGTGCCTTAGCGCCTACATCTGTGGCCCTGGATCCCGATAATAATGCATTAATAACTTTGCCATTATAGCTGTTCTTTAGTTGGGGGTCAAGCCCCGCCCAAAGATCTGCAACTTTTTCAACTACTGCGTATGGTCCCATCAATTCATTCACAGCCTCGATACTAAAGTATGATTTTGGGTGTGTCCTTACGTATGTCCTTAACAAATCTTCTCTTTCCTTTGTAGATTGGTCAATTTTGGCCTTCAACTCTGTCGCCCTTGGGTTGTTCACTCTGTCTGCCGCCTTGATTTTGATATACTCGTCCCAGAATGGTTTTCGCTCTTTTGCTATCCCGTTCAGTGGCGCCATGTAAGCATCATACTCAGTATTTATCTCCGAGCCAATAATTTTTGCCTTGTATATTGAATCCTCGGCAATTATATTGAAGTCCCCGGGTGCGATGAAGATGACCCTGGAATCTCTCCAGGCCTGCTTGATATCGGTTGATCCTTTGTGCTTGAAAGAAAAATACGCCTTTTGGATGCCTAATACCTTGCCCTTAAGCTCGTATCTTCCATCCACAACCTCTACGCTGTCCTGAACACTAATGCCCCGCTCACTATAATTGTAGTGGACCTTGCCCTCCACTTTTGAACTAAACGAGCCCGTTATCTTAAAATCTTCCCGTTGGGCATATATGACCGTCGGAAAGATTGTTATAAGTAATAAAATGATTTTTTTCATGGTATAATCCTTAAATTTTAATAGTCTTTATTTATCTAAATTAATAGCCCTTATTCTGTGATAGGTTCACATTGGCGTTGATCTGCGTAGTCGGTATTGGATACAGGGCATCGGTAGGCCCCCATATTGTTCCTTTTACTGCTCCCAAAACCGCATCAATTCTTCCCGTTCTCTTCAAGTCATAGAACCTGGTTCCATATTCAAGAAAAAGCTCAATTTGGCGCTCATGCTCAACGGCAAGCAGGAGATCCGCCTGTGTAGTGGCGAAGGTTCCGTGGAGGCCGGCTCTTGTTCTAATCACGTTGAGGTCTGAAATTCCGCCAGTGAGGTTGTTCTGTTGAATCCTTGCTTCCGCCCTTATAAGGTACTGTTCGGCAAGCCTCAGTACGACCTGAAACTCGGTATTGGCGGCTGCGGTATTGGAAATATATTTAGCCGCATACCGCAGGCCGCTAGGTGCCGCTTTAGTCCATGCCGCATAACGATCATCCTCATAATCCGCACGGGTAGCATCCCGTTCGAAAGCGCTTAGGAATGACGGCGTTAGCGCAAGGCTTGGATCGACCGTTGCGGAGGTTGGAAGCAATGCCCTGCCAATAAAGGGGTAGCCAAACTGATTGGTGTTGAATGCCCATATGGTCTCATTGCTGGCCTTAAGGAATACCGTATTCAGCGCACTTGGCAAAGTGTAAAGTGCCGTTTGGGCGATAATTTTTGATGCTTCCTGTTCTGCGAGTGCATACTGCTTGTTGTATAGATAGACTCTTGCAAGTAAGGCAGTTGCAGCTGAACTGTTCGCCCTCGTTCTCAGATTGGCTGACCAGCTATAATTCGTCGACAAAGCTCCTTGGGCATCTTTTAAGTCTTGGATCATTTGTGCATAAACAACATCTGTAGAATTTCTTCCCTGTATGCTGGTCAAGCTTACTTCGGTCGTTGTAATAAGTGGAACATCACCCCATAAGTTGACCAGATGAAAATGCGCATAGGCCCTTAAGAACTTAGCCTCGCCTATAAGTTGCCTTTTTAGGGTAGGCGATAGCGCGGAAGCCTCCATACCCTCGATTACTTTATTCGCCTGGTAAATAGTTTGATAAAGTGCAACCCAAACCGTATTCACGAGCCCTGTAGTGGGAACAAGGCTATTATTTACGAATTCATCAGTCGTAGAAGCTGGAGCATATACCTCATCTGCAGAGCGTCCCTGACATGTGGTCAGGAAAGTCCCATAGGTGGTGGTCACGACCGTTCCGCCCGAGGTTGTATTGTACATTACAGTATAAAGCCCATTTACGGTTGCCTGAGCAGAAACCGAGTCCAGGTAGATGTTTTTGCTCTCGAGTTGGTTTGATGGTGTTTTTATTTCCAGGAGTTTTTTACATCCGGAAAGAGATAGTAAGGTTGCCAGGGTAAGTATAACCATAGCAAGTGCTGAAAAGCTATATTTTTTATCTGTTCTCATTTTTTTGTTGGTTAGAATGAACATTGAAGGCCTGCGGTGAATATCTTTAGCGGAGGAAGAACCCCTGATAGCGTTTCAGGATCCAGTCCCTTGTAGTCGGTAATGGTCAAAAGGTTTTGCCCGCGTACAAAAACTGACGCCTGCCGTACCTTTATCGTATTTATCCATTTTTCAGGAAGGGAGTAGGCGAGGGAAACATTCCTTAGGCGGATGTAAGAGGCATCAACGTACATGGCATCCGATAACAGGTACCTGTTATAAGAGGTATAGGATGCAGTGGTTGTTGTGGTACTTGGTATAAAGGGTGATTCTGCCAAACTGCCGAGCTGTGCACCTAAGGCTCCTGGATAGGAAATTGGAAGCGATCCTTTCTGTTTGGTAAAGTTGAATAATAGATCCAACCTGAATCTTTTATAGCTCAGTCCAGATGAAAAGCCACCATAGTATTCCGGATCACGCTGCCCGATGATGTAATAATCGCCTGTCAGGCCTGTTGTAATTGCTCCATCACCATTTTTATCCTCAAACTGTGCCACTCCGTTCTCAAAGCCCAGAAAATGATAGCCAATGAAAGTGCTGATCGGCTGACCAACCTGATAGGTGTTGGCATATAATGTATTCAGGGATGCTGGAAGGTTCTTAAGTTCGCTTCTTGTCCTGGTAATATTAAAGTTCAAATCCCAATTTACCTCTTTGCTCTTAATGGCCTTTACCCTGAGCTCCAGCTCAAAGCCCTGATTTTGAACAAGGGCATCCAGATTGGTTACATACGAACTGAAACCGCTTTGCCCCGGAAGGGGGGTAGTCCTCACGATCATGTTGTCTGAACGGTTTCGGTAGAAAGCAGGGGTAAAGGTAATCCTGTCCTTGAGAAACCCTAGCTCAAGGGCTATCTCGAATTTTTTGTTGGTTTCCCAGCTATAGTCGGGATTTGCAATCCTTGTTGGATAGAAACCAGGATTTCCGCCATAACTTGATGATGTACTGGTGTAGGTATCCGAGTAACCATAGTTGTCAATCTGGTCATTTCCGGTAATGCCATAACTTGCCCTAAGTTTTCCAAATGAAAGGAAAGAGAGTTTTTTGAAGAATTTCTCATCGGAAAATACCCAGGCAGCCCCCACTGAGCCAAAGTTTCCGAATTTATTGTTCGGCCCGAACCTCGAGGAACCATCCCTGCGAAAAGTGGCATTGATTACATATTTTTCCTCGAAACTGTAGTTTGCCCTGCCGAAGAATGAAAGGTATCTGTATTGTGATGTGAGTGCAACTGCGGTAGTGATGTTTGCCGCATTGCTAAAGGTGCCAAGAAGCGTCTCTGAGGCAAAGGTATTGGCCTGAATGAGGTAGGGTTGTTCGAAATTTGTTCCCTGCCACGTTCCTCCCGTTGAAAGGCTCAAGGTACCCCTGCCTATCTTCTTCGAATAATCCAGTTGCGGCTCTGCAACTATGGCCTGTGTATTGCTTGTTGCATATAACCCTACGGAAACCGGAGTGCTGGACAGCGGATTGAGGGTGCTGGCACCAGCCTGAAAGGTCTGGTCCTGTTCAATCTTGTTGTATCCAAGATTTGTCCTGAAGGTCAGTTCATCAATAATCTTGTAGGAAATGTTTGTACTTAGGTTAATATTGGTGTTATCATTTGTGAATACCTGTTTTGATGTTGCAATTGGATTGGCAAAGTTGGTTACCCAAAACAGCTTGCCCAAGGCATCATAAAGTGGATAGTTCTGCGGTATGCCATACAACGAGGATGTATAATCGCCTCCCGGCATGTTGTTTTTCCCAAAGGAAAGATTTCCGCCAATGGTGATCTTCAACCTATCATCAGCAGAGCTGGTAGATGCCGATAGATTTATCGTCCCTCTCTTGTATCCCTTTCCGCCATATAGTATGGAAAGCTCATCATGGTAGGTTCCCCCAACAAGTATTGATGATTTGTTGGTGGCAGCACCAAGGGAGACTGAGGCATCTGTTATCTGTGAGGTATTGCCGATGAGCATATCCTGATAATCCGTTCCCGAGCTCTGGCTCCATAGCATGAGATCCGGGGCAATGGCTGCCGTAGGTGTACGGTTGTCATTGGCAAAGGCCTTGCGGCGAAGTGCCAGATAATCGTTTAAGGGTAAAAGCTCCATTTGTTTGACGACTTTGCCAAAACCCCTCTGAAAGTTTGCACTCAAATTTGTTGTTCCTGCCTTTGCCTTTTTCGTGGTAATGAGTACCACGCCGTTGGAACCACGGGAACCATAAATAGCCGTTGCATCAGCATCCTTGAGTACGGTAATACTCTCGATATCCAAAGGGTTCAGTACGCTCATCGGATCGGTGGCCCCATTGGCTTGTCCACCTATTAGGTTTCCCCCGGTGCCAATCTGGCTATCAACCGCTCTTCCATTGAACGGTACCCCGTCAAGGATGTACAGCGGTACAACCCCTGAGTTCAGCGAACTCCTGCCTCTGATGAGTACGGTATTCAGAGAGCCAGAAACCCCAGATGCCTGCCTGATGTACATTCCCGGAACGAGTCCCTGAAGTGCCGTAATTGGATTGGTAAGCGGTTGTCTTTCCAGTTCCTTTGCTGTCACTTGTACGGCAGATCCGGTATTGAGTTTTTTGCTTGTGGTATAGTACCCTTTATTGATCACCACCTCCTCAAGATTTACATTGGACTTCTTAAGTACCACGAGGCTTTTGACCTCGCTTGCCTTAATTGTACGCGTCTCATAACCGATAAATGAAATTTCCAGAATGGTATTATCCTCAATGTCCTTCAAGTGAAAAATACCATTAATGTCGCTCATATAAATCAGGTTTGACCGGTTAGTCTTCAACGTTGCCCCAATAAGCGTCTGTCCGTCGTCCCCGGCGATCTTAAATTCAATATCCCTTCCCACGCTGAATATTTGTTTGATCCTTTCAATTATGGTAGGCTCGGATTTTTTCAACAGTACGCTATTTTCAATGATGGTGTAGGATATGCCAGTTCCCCTTAGTCCCTCGGAAAGGGCAGCTTCAATGCTAGCCCCCTTAATATCCAGGTTAACCTTTCCCTTTACCAGATTGGCATCATCGTAGAGGAAAACATACGTGGACTGTTTCTCGATAATCCCGATGATCTCCTTTACCGAAATGTTCCTGGCCTTAATGGTGATCTGGGAAAACCCTTTTGCACTGATCTGGGCAAGAAAGGCCAGGACGATAAAAAATGTTAGGTTAATTCTCATGATCAGCCTTTTTTTGAATTGGGGATCGTCTAAAAATCGCATAGCGAATACAGCCCCTGCCTTTGTGTAAAAATTCATTACTTTTGTTTGGTTTTGGTTAATTGATCTTTTTTAATAGCAGGACGTCCTTGGAATATACCAAAGCGTCGAAAGGGATTTAGCCAAGGCCTCACGGCCGCAGGTGGAAGTTCGAAGAGCCCCTGCGGTTTTTTGATTCCTCAGTCAAATTGGTTAATGTACGTTTTCTCTCATGTGGTCTGGTTTAGGTTAATGATAAAGGTTAGTTGTTGATATAAATATCGTTATCCGATACAGTGAAGTTTACCTCAAAGTACCGAAGTATTTTAAGTGCACTTGAAAGTTTGAGCTCCCTGCCGATCTTTCCTGTAAAGCGTTTCGTAGGCATTTTCCCAGAATACGATACCCTAAGACCGTACCATCTTGAGATCTGCCGCATTACTGTCTTTAGATCGGTTTCCTGAAATTCAAAATATCCATTCTTCCATGCAATATCCTGGCTTAAATTAGCCTTGGTAATCTTGATATCCTTTCCATTATTTACGGAACGCTCTCCTGGCTCCAATTTTTTACTTATAGATCCATTGAAAAGGCTGATTGCACCTTCAAGGAGAGCGGTATTGGTTTCGGGCTCATCATCATAGCTGTTGACGTTGAAGTGGGTGCCAAGTACGGTTATTTTTTGTGTTCTTGAGCGCACGATGAAGGGATGGGACGGGTTCTTTGCAATCTCGAAATATGCTTCTCCCTTGAGTTCTACCTCTCTGGTTTCTCTATTGTCAAAGCTGACAGGATAGCGTAGTGACGAACTGGAATTTAGCCATATCATTGAGCCATCGGGGAGGATTAATTTGTATTCTCCACCAACCGGTGTCTCAATGGTATTAAAGCCCGTACCCGCTTTTTTAATTTCGGAGTTACTTGAAGTATATTCCAATGTACCACCATTAAGTTTTTTGATCTCCGTACCAGACTGATATGCAATGTTGCCACCGTTTGAGGTGGTCAGGTCTATACGCTTTCCGTCTGAAAGAACGAGAATGGCCTTATTACTACCCGGGTTGATGTCTTTTAGGGTACCTGTGAATATGGTTTCACTTGACACTTTATCTTTTGAGGTAAAATATAATGCAACACCGCTAATTAAGACGATGCAGGCCGCTGCAACCAGTTTGGGCCAGAGCTTTAACTTTCTTTTTTTGCTTATGGCATTACGGATATCGTTCCACATCCGATGTTGAACAATACCGCGTTCATCACTATGGTAAAAAAAACTATCATCATGGGCACCGTACCATTCGTCAAGCAATAACTTTTCTGCTGCCGTAATGGTTCCAATTTGATATTTGTACGCAAGTTCTTCAAGTTCGGACTGGCTGATCATGGGCTTCATCTATAAGTCTGTTTTCCTACTAAGTCAAGACATTTTGATGTTACCCTTGCTTTGGTATCAATTATTTTTCAATTTTTTATTTTGGAATTGACATACCATTCCAATGTGGTCCAAAGGATGATTGTAATATCGGATGATAAACGTTTGCGAATGGCCTGAATCGCCTTTGTGATATGACCCTCTACCGTTTTTTCACTGATATTAAGCTCGGAGGCAATGGTCTTGTTACTCTTTCCATCCATTCGGCTCAAACGGTAGATCATTTGGCATTTTTCGGGAAGTATAGAAACGGTATTTTCGACAAGGGCCAAAAGATCTTTTGCTAAAATTCCTGAGTCCGCTGTTTCATAGGCCAAATCTTTTTGCGGTCGGAACTCGGGATTATGTTTTTTAGTATAGCGTTGTGCCAACCTATTGAGTACCTGATTTCTGATGGCAGCCGAAAGGTAAGCGCCAAGGTTATGGGTAACGACAATCGATTCTCTTCTACGCCATATTCCAATGAAAACATCCTGAACGCATTCCTCCGCCTCGGTTTGTACATTGAGCCTATTCATGGCAATTGAAAGCAGCTTCATCCAATAGCGGTCGTATAATTTCCCCAGTGCACGTTCATCTCCTAGACGCATTGCGTCCAGAAGGGTCCGGTCATCTGGAATATTATTTACCTGCATATTGAGGAGACTAATATATGAATTTGTTACAAGTTTGCTCTCTTGGGATCCTTGAGGAGATTTCTATCCGAAAAATTGTAAGTGTCATGCCTACTTTTCTTTTGAAGGCATGTGTGAAATAGGTTTTTTCCTTAAAGCATCAGAGACGATTGGAAGTCAATAAAACTTCAAATTGGTGGTTATGCAGTTCGTTGAGTTCGGATGTTTTTTAACTGTCTAAGGCATATCGGAATTGAGCGTTCCTCCCGAATATAATTTAAAGAAGTCTTTTTTGTATACATCGCCCAATGGGATTTCTGTTTCGCCAAGGTAGATGTTATGGTGATCAAATGAATCCACAAGATTGATATTGATGACGTACGATTTGCTGACCCTTAAAAATAGATGTTGGGGAATTTTTTGATGGATAGTCTTTAGGTTCATGGCTGTAATCAGTTTCTGATTGCCGACATATATAACCACATAGTCTTTCAGGCCCTCTATAAAGCGAATATCTAAGAAATTGATCTTGTAAAATCTCCGATCTGCCTTTATCAATAAAAAATCTCCGGTATTGGCTTCTAGTGTGTTTTTTATAGTGTCATCAGCTAGCAATCCCTTATATAATTTCGCTTTGTTAATGGCTTTCTCGAGTCTAGATTTTACGATAGGTTTCAACAGATAGTCAATCGCATCCAGTTCGTAGCTTTCCAATGCATACTTCGGATATGCTGTAGTGAAAATGATCAATGAGTCTTTAGGAAGTTGCGCTGCAAATTCCAGTCCAGAAACCATGGGCATTTCAATATCCAGAAAAATAAGGTCTACAGAATTTGTTTTTAAAAAAATAATTGCCGTTAGGGCATTAGTGAATGTGCCAAGTATTTCCAAATCGGATACATCCATTATCAAGGCCTGCATTTCTTGTCTTGCAAGGGGTTCATCATCTACTATGATACAGTTCATAATGGTATTGTTAATTTAATTTCATATTTGGTCTGGGTCGATTTGAGATCAAGAATATGATTATCACCATATAAAAGTTCGAGTCGGCGTTTTATATTTCCCAATCCCAATCCTCCACTTTTTATATTAGAAGAGGGTTTGTAATTAGGGTCTTTTGAATTGACACAATCAAAAAAAAGTTGATCTCCAACTACATCAATGTCGATATGTATGAATGATTTTGAGCCATTGATATCTACACTATGCTTTACCGCATTTTCTACAAAAGTGGTAAAAAGGTTTGGTGGGAGAAAAACACTGTTGATTATTTTAGCTTCTGTCTTACTTGTAATCTTAACCGAGAGATTATCCCTCCTCAGTTTTTCCAGGTCTAGAAAGTTGGATAGAAAATGTATTTCAGACTTTAACAGTGTTTTTTCTTCATTGTTTTCATAAAGTTGATAGCGAAGAAACTCGGATAGTTTCATGATAACGGTCGTCGCTTTTTCCGGATCTACACGAACCAAAGACTTGATCCCATTAAGCATATTGAAAAGAAAATGTGGATTGATCTGGTTTCTAAGTTCATTCAATTCCATTTTGAAAGTAATATTGTTCAACTCACGGATCCTTTTATTATCCCTCATCCATTGCTGAAAAAGCTTAATCATTGTGGTAACAAGTATGATCGGGATCAATATCACCATTCCCTCATAGAATCCTCTTCTGGTATCGGGGTCAATTTCTTTGTCTATGAAGTCATTATGTGGAAAATACACTTCCATAACATTAGAAATGGTTGCGAGGGAAATAAAGACCAATATAAAAAGAGATACAAAATACATCACATATTTGCCCTTAAAGAAAAGTATCGGGACTAGGATATTCATATTGATATAACACATGGCTACCAAAGGGATGTATATGAGCAAAACTTTTAGATACCTAATCGATCCCTTATATTCTGTTGCCTGTTTTGAAAAGAATATGATAGCCAAGATGCCAAGTAAAAGTACAACATGGCGCAGGAGCCTATAATTATCTTCAGTTATAAATCTGATCACCTTTGTTTCCTGAACCTCTTGTTTGCCGTATTCCATAGCTTTTTGTGAAAAATTAAACGCTAAACAAATATAGGACTAACTAAGCCACGATAATGAGAAATTATACGAACCATACCTTTCTTTATACTAAACCATTGGGAGCTGGCATTTAGTATAAAATGTAAGTCGGTTGGTATAATAACGAAAATTGCCTTTCCTTTTATTACTTCTTTTGTCCTGTTCATATTTTTAAGCAACGATGAATCTATCATACATGTTTCAGGAATTTACCACACAGATAATGGATGATCGTCTTTTATCAGAAGTCCAGCAAGAGGAAAAGATCATCCAGGTCTTTGACCTGTTCCGTTTTATTCGCACCTACAAGCAGCCCTTGAAGATAAACGATTATCGGGATACGATTAATATTGTAGATGAGGATGGTGTTCAAAAGGGGATTTATTTCTGTGACCTTCTTTGCAACACCAGGTATTCTTTTGACAGACTTTTATATATGCCAAGCGAACTGATTTCTTTGAGGAAAATATTAAGGATTAAAGAATTATGGTTTGTCATTATCGAGGAAAGCTTTTATGCGGGCGATCTAACAACCTCGAAAGAATTTATCAAAAACAATAAGGTGGCTAACTTATATGATAAGATCTTTTACTTTAATTCTTCTCAGTCAACAATTAAAATTTTAAAATAGATAAAATGAAAATGATAAAAAAAGCAACAGTAATATTAGGTATTTTATTCTTCTCGATGGAATGTTTTGCTCAGGATAGTGTCAGTGTCCCAAAAAGAGCAGTTGCATATGCAGCTGATAAATTTGCAATCGCCCGTCCTTTAAACATCGAGTTCTCAAACGCAGCACCCTATAGTTTTACTTCTAAACGGGGAAGTACTTCTTTACAAGAAAGTAAAGTCAACAACTTTACTCAAGCAAAGATCAGTGCTAACTTCAATTTTATCAAAAGAAAGACATGGTTATTGGGTGCCACTGTGGGATATAGATATACTAGTGCAGAAGCTGATATGACCGATCCTTTTACGGGAAAGTCAACGGTGCTTGATGAAGATTTTCACTACCTTTTTTCATCTTTAAACTTTACCTATTTCTCGAAACTTTTTGGAAAAAGAACGATCTACTCTTCTAGTGTTGTAGTAGATGGTAGCGATAAGCATTTTGAACGGATTAGGGGGGTAATAACAGGTGTGATGGTTTTAAAAGCCAATGAACGTACAAAAATGACTTTAGGGTTAGCGGCCAATATTGACCCTACTGCACAGACGCCTGTAATACCGATATTTACCTATGAACACAAATTCAATAATGGTCTGATTGCCGATATTACGCTTCCAAGAAGTATCTATCTTAGAAAATATGTTTTCAGTAATACCGGACGCGTTTCTTTAGGTACTGAAATGGACCAAACCTCATTTTACCTATATAACATAGATGGTACAGATCAGAGATATCAATATAGACAGTTAGATATTAATAGTGGGGTAATCTATGAACATGCAATAGGTAATTTTGTAATCACTGGAAAAACAGGGTTTAAGATGACTCCTTCTGGAAGATTATTTAGAAAACAAGATTCATTCAAGGATGCTGTATTTGAAACCAAGCCTGATCCGACATTCTATTTTAACGTAGGGGTTTCCTTCAATCCATTTACGCTTCTTAAAAAGAACAAATAGAAGTTTTATCAAATAGCCAATGATGATTAGATTTCATTGGCTATTTTAATGTTTGATTGGGAATGTGGATATATGCCCCATCGAGGCTGATATGGTATGGGTAGAATGATTGAAGTAGATTTGCTTATCTTTACGAGGTGAAGACCCTTATGAAAGAAAATCTCTTACAGACCCCTACTGAGCCACTATTGGATTATTTCAATCGCTTCATTCCCCTTAGTGGAGAGGAAAAACAATTGGTTTCAGAGTTGTTCAAACCACGCTTGTACAGGAAAAGACAGTACGTTTTGCAAGAGGGGGATATCTGTGTACAGTTTAATTTTGTGGTTCGTGGATGTTTGAGGATGTATAAGATTGATGAGAAAGGTAATACCCACATTATACAATTCACTGCAGAGAACTGGTGGCTAATGGACATTGGTAGTTTTCATGGAAAGACACCATCTGAACTCAATATCGATGCGCTTGAAGATACTATGGTTTTTCAGATCAGCCATGAAAATCTGATAGAACTTTATACTAGGGCTCCAAAATTCAATCTCATATTCCGTGTACTGATTGAAAATAGTTTCGTTTCGCTCCAGAAAAGACTGTTGCAGAATATTAGCTCTACAGCAGAAGAACGCTATCTTTCTTTTATGCAAAGCTATTCCCATCTTACCAATCGGCTGCCACAGGTGCAGATGGCGGCGTTTATTGGCATTTCGCCAGAGTTCTTGAGCCGACTGCGCAATAAGCAGGTAAAGGCAAAATCTTAAACCAGATCAATGTTATTTCTTGATGCAGTTCATTGGAGGAAGCTCTGATGAAACCGCAACTTTGTGTTATTAAATTAATCATTAACGATAAATAGAAATAACATGAAAACATTATTGAAAGTAGCCATTATCGGCTTAGGAAACATTGGCAAAGTAGTTGCCAAAAATTTAGTGAATGGAAACCAACCTGTAATTGTAGCCAGCAGAAACTTAGCAGATGCAAATGCAATGGCGCAAGAATTGGGAAGCCTTGCAACTGCTTTGGAAACTGCCGAGGCAATCAAGCAGGCAGATGTTGTAATCCTTTCAGTGTGGTTCAATACCATACAGGAGTTTTTCAAAACGTATGCTACCGAACTTCAGGGCAAGATCATCATCGACCCTTCCAATCCCATCGCTCCAGACGAAAATGGAGGTTTTAAGAAAATTATAGGGGAGAATGAATCTGCTGGACAGCTGAATGCGGCGATATTACCACACGGAGCGAAATTGGCAAAAGCATTCGGGACATTGGGGGCAGCCTCTTTGGAAAATGCGTCTTCACAAACGGGAGAAAAAGTAGTTCTATTTTATGCAACAGACGATAGTAGAATTGATAATGTTGTGGAGGAATTGATAGCCGAAAGCGGATTTGATGCTTTGAAAGTTGGCGGCTTAGAACAGTCTATTCGAATAGAGGTTTTTGGCGATCTACACGAGTTTGGCGCTATCGGTAAACCAGTAAATGTTACGGGCGCAAAAGCAAAAATTTAAGAGAACTATCCACCTTTAACCTTTAAATCAAATGAAAATAATAGTGTTAGTATTATCCGTTCTCTTTGGCCTGCAGAGTTTTGCCCAAAATAGCCAAACTAAACCGCTCCGTTATTTTTTGCAGGGAGAGCCATCATCTTCGAAGGCCATACAATATGGTAATAATGCCATTGCTGGCAATTATGCAAATGCAGGAGATGCGAGAATCTATTATGAAATCTATGGGAAAGGGAAACCATTTGTTGTGCTACACGGTGGCGGTTATGGCTCGATCTATGAAATGCACCAGTTAATTGACAGCCTTTCGAAAAACTATCAGGTGATAGCTATTTCAACAAGAGGTCACGGCAAGTCAGAAATTGGGAAAGATCCAGTCACCTACGAGCAACGTGCCAACGATGTTATATCGGTCATCAACAAGGTCACAAAAGATAAAGTAAATATCCTCGGCTTTAGCGATGGAGCATATACCTCCTATAAAATAGCCAGTATGTATCCTGAAAGGGTTGAGAAGGTGATCGCAATTGGAGCAGGAGAACAGGTGCCAGGTTTGCGAAAACTAATTTTAGACATAAAAGAAGCATCGAATTATGACAAATTATATTATGATCAGCAATTAGCTTTAATGCCCCAGCCAAATAGGCTTCAGGAATATTGGACAAATATGGCATCATTTTATAATACAATGATTGCGAGCAAGGAATTATTTGCAACCATCAAATGTCCGGTGTTGGTTGTTGCAGGCGAACGGGATATGAATGCACCCCTGGCGACAATTTTTGCTGCGTATCAAATGATGCCCAATAGCCAATTAAGTATTATACCGAAAGCGCCGCATCCTGTTTTCTTGGTCAACTTTGCTGCAGTTTGGGCGAGTATGGGACCATTTTTGAAAGAAAATAGTAACAAGTAAATTATTAACAATAACACAAATCAATATGAAAAAATCAATAACAGGTCTTATGACCTTCCTAACAGTTTTATTTTTTGCTACAACCATTAATGCCCAGTCTAAAGATCAGGCTTCGGTTAAAACAGTAGTTCAAAATTATTTTGATGCCTTAAATGCATCGGACGTTAACAAAGTAGTATCCTATTTCACCGCTGAAGGAGTTTTATTAGCCCCCGGTGCTCCAACAGCCACAGGTACCGAGCAATTGAAAGGTACATTTAAGTATGTGTTCGACAATTTCACGTATACTCTTGCGTTTGCCATCGCCGACTTAACCGTAGAGGGCGACTATGCATTTGTAGCATCAACTTCAAAGGGTTCATTTGTAATAAAATCAAGTAACCAAAAAAACGAAGATGATTTTAGGGAAACCTTCATTCTTAAAAGGGTAAATGGGCAATGGAAAATTGCACGTTATATGTATAATAAATCCAAATAAAAATTTTGAAGCTTTAAATATATGACAGCAGACCAGATCCTTTCCCATCACCTCAGTGCCTTTGGCAATAATGACCTTGATGAAATCATAAAAGACTACACAGAAGAATCAATCGTTTTTTCAGAAACAGGAGTTGTTTCAGGTATCTCAGCCATTCGGGAGTTCTTTATAGAAATGTTTCGAATGATTCCCTCAGGATCAGAATTTGAAATGAAGCAGATGAACGTTGTTTTCAATGTAGCACATATTATATGGTCAAGCAAATCTAGTACGGCAGAAATCCCTTATGGTAGTGATACATTTGTTTTCGAGCAAGACAAAATCAAGTTCCATACGGTATCGGCCTACTTAAAATAGGTATCAACGGATTATCAGTAATTATTCTTTCGAAATTTTCGAAAAACCGCCTATTTCAATCAATTCGTCCACAAAATGGTTCGAATTCTGCACGGCCTTTTTTTATACTGTCAAGTGGCTTTTGCCAGTGTTAGATAACTGATACTAGATCTTACTTAAAAACTCAAGGTTTTCAAAAACCTTATTATTGAGTGTATTATCTCACTTTTAGAGTTCGAGCCCCATTGTCCCCCTTTATGGTGCTTCTCGAACACCTTTCATTCTTTAGCACAACTTCTATTTCTGTTTTTACGGAAAGTTCAGATAGGTCATACATTAGTTCTATAACCTTTTCAGCCGTTTCTAAATCTATGTTATAGATATATTTTGCAAAGTTTTTGTGGGTATTTCAGAGAAAAAGCCAAAAAATCAAGTCATGCTTTTAGTCCACACTAAAGGCTTAAGAAGTTTTCTTAAAGATGATTTTAATATTCAATTTTTATTATCTTGGCTTATATCGTTTTCTCCTTAGTTGAATTAGATGCCTATGAGTTTTTTGAAACCTAATCGACGAACAAATCAGAAACTTCAACAGTTAATAGTAATTGCATTATGTTGGATGTTTACTGGAGCTGTAATTGCCATTTTTGAACACCTTGTGCTTCACACTCAAAATTCATTGGGACCCGTAGAAAGGTATTCATTGCTTTCATCCATTGCCTTAAATATGGGCATTGGGTTTTCTGGCGCTTTGCTTGGTGGCAGTTTCTTGGTATTTTTTGTTAACGTAAGGTATAATGATAAACCTTATGGATATACACTTTTAATTGTTGCCCTATCTTTTCTATGTGTTATTCTGTTGGTTAATGAAGTGTTAAATGCTTTCTCATATGGTGATAAATTCCGATTTTATAAAAACGGTTTAGTATGGGCAGTGGTGGTTTCTCTGACACAGCTTTTACTTCAAGTAAATAGTAAGTTTGGACAGGGGATTTTTTGGGATATTATTCGCGGAAAATATAATACACCCAAAGAGGAAAAGCGAATATTCATGTTTCTTGATTTAAACTCTTCAACAACAATTGCCGAAAGCCTAGGAGACAAGACCTATCATCAGCTTCTTAAAGATATTTTTCAGGATATAACCAACCCGATACTTGAAAATAAAGGTGAAATTTATCAGTATGTGGGTGATGAGGTGGTGGTTGCCTGGAGATATCTTGATGGATTGAAAAATAACAAGTGTATCAACTGCTTTTTTGATATCAAATCTCAACTTTATACCTTAAGGGATAAGTATCATCAAAAATATCATTTATTACCAACGTTTAAAGCCGGGATACACTGTGGTACTGTAATCGCAGGTGAAGTTGGTGTAATCAAGAGGGACATCACCTACTCGGGGGATGTTTTGAACACGACTTCTAGAATTCAGCAGATGTGTAAAGAGTTCAATCAGGAGATGGTCGTTTCGATCACCTTGATGGAAGAACTTGAACTTAATGACCGTTATCATTCTTTGATGCTGGGTTGTATAAAACTTAGGGGAAAAGATAAGGAAATGCAACTTGTTGCAATAAATCAGTTACAAAATTTATAGATAGCTTATGTTTATTATATATGCATGAAAATGGTATAGGATGGTTATTCAATAATTTTGAGAACGATATGTCGACAATTGCGTGGATGCTTAGCGAAATATCGACAACTGTATAATTTGCCGTTGCCTAGTTGACTGTTTAACAGGTTCTTGCCTGATGGTACGTCTCTTGCAGGGGCTATACTGTAAATGTTCTCTTTTTATGAACAAATAATTATTTTTAAGCCTTTGTAGAAAATTCGATGCTTGGCAAAACTTACCTCTTGATTATCCTTTTGTTGTTTGCGAAAATAAATTTTGCGCAAGATCTCACTAAGCCACCTGATCAATTATTTAACCAGCTTAAGGTAGATAAGACAAACAGGGATAAAGTTGTCACGATGCTTCAAATTGGCGATTATTATATTCATAAACCTTCATCAACGATTAAGAAACTGGACACTGCGGCAAATTACCTTCAGCTGGCGTTGCAGCTAAGTAAACAGTTGAAAAACAGGGAGCTGGAGGATCGTTCCGATTTGCTATTGGCTAAATTGGAAATTAAAAGGGGCGATTTGAAAAAAGGGGAGGAACTGTTTAAAAAGATCATAGGGAGATTTGCAACCTCGGAAAAAAAGGGTGCAGAGGCAAATGCTTGGTATGCCTTTGCCGTTAGCATGTTAAGAACCAGCTATTTTTCCTTTAACTATTTTTCAGAAACTATATTGCTCAAGCCAGTATATGAGAATAAATACTTAATAGCACTTGAGAAAAGCGAAAAACTGGCCATACTTGATAAAAATGTAGGGCTACAGTGTAAAATTGGCTTGCAGCTTGGCTATTATTATCTTTCAAAAGATAGATTGGAACTTGCGAAAAGCGAGGCCAATAAGTTAATTGCATTACAAGGTTTAAGGAAGTATGAAAACGGATATGAACCTTATTATCTATTGGCCAAAATAGATATTGAAGCTGACGATTATACCAGAGCAATGGCGAATGTAATAAAGGCTAGGACAAAAGCCGATGAGTCTGGTGACGGGATTGCGATAGGGCTTATTCATAAACTATTGGGTAGAATCTATTATTCTGAAAATAATTGGAAGCATTCTGATCAAAACTATAAAGCTTATATCCATTCATGCGAAAAATTTAATCGTCCAATGGAGACCGATTTCTTGAAATATTATGTTGTTTCTTCACTCTGGGCAAATCGAGGAAATATGGAGCCGTTACATCTCTTGGTTAAGTTCAAGATCAATTCTCCATACTACAATAACTATGATAAATATATTTATTACCGAGGAGTTGCTTCTTTATATGCAACACTAGAATCGCCAGCCAAGGCAGAGCAGTATTTTGCCACTGCAGCTAAGTTTTATGATGACAAGAGTATTACCAATATTGTTAATACCTATATAGAACTTAGCGAAGCTAATATAAGAGCTAAGAATTATGAAAGGGCAGCGTATTATGTAAAAAAAGCAGTTGATACAGGAAGAGGCAAACTTACCTTTCGCAACCAAAAGGAAGCAAACAGGATGTTGTATTACATAGATTCTGCAAAGGGTAACTACCTTTCTGCATTATCAAAGATGCGGGATTTTTATCGGTATCGTGATTCATTGGCCGACTATAGGACAAGGATGAGCATAGGGGAATATGCGATACAATATGAAACTGCCAAAAAAGAAAAAGACAATTTGATACTTGCTGGGAAGCTGAACCTGCAAATGGCCGAATCTGCAAATAGGGCACAACGACTGCAGCTATTGGCCAATAGGTACAAATTAAAGGAATATGAAGCCATGGACCGTGAGCGTGTGTTGCAGCTCATGCGGTCAAGGTTTACCCTACAAGAGGCCCAGTCTGCGAACAGAGAGAAGGATAACAGGCTGTTGCGGAGTGAAAACAGGTTGAAGGATAATGAACTGGAACAATCCAGATCGACCAGGAACATGACCTTAGCGGGCTTTTGTATGTTGTTATTAACAGGAGGTCTGTTCTATAATAGGTATCGGATTAAACAACAAACCAATGAGGTTATCAATAAAAAGAACCAGAATTTGGAACGCTTAGTGAAAGAGAAGGAAATGTTGGTAAATGAGATCCATCATCGGGTAAAAAATAATTTACATACGGTCATGAGCTTACTTGAATCTCAGGCTGCTTACCTTCGAGACGATGCCTTGTCGGCCGTTCAGAATAGTCAGAATAGGATACAGGCGATGGCCTTGATACACCAGAAACTGTACATGAATAATGATAGTAGCGCAATCCGGATGGATATTTATTTACAGGAGCTCGTAGGATCGTTAAAGGATAGTTTTGATAGGCCTTATATTGTTTTTTGTACGGATTTTGATCAGGTAGAGCTTAATGTTTCGCAGGCCATCTCTATTGGCTTGATCGTGAACGAGGCAATTACAAATTCCATTAAGCATGCCTTTGATAGTGATAAGATGGGCACGGTTACCGTTTCTTTTAAAAAACAGCCGATGGACAGTTTATGTTTGGTAATTAGTGATAATGGTAAAGGCGTGCCTCCACAGATGGACAATGCCCATACAAATTCGCTGGGACTTAGTTTAATCACTGGACTGAGTAGGGATCTTGGAGCTGAACTGACCATGACATCAGCAGAGGGGACGACGCTAATCGTTGAATTTATAGGTGAAACTTTAGTCGAGTTAAAAGATTTGAATTGATATTTTTTAGTCTCCTGTTTTTCTCCAAAAAATGCCCCCAATAGTTAATTAACTTTTTGGGGGCTTGTAATTTGATGGGCTTTTTCTTAACGTTCTCTAATCCAATTTAGAATAAAGTTGATGTCTTCTTTCCAGGTTGGCTGCGACATGGCGTAGTGATTGCGCCCTTTGAACTCTTTGTATTCGGTTACTGAATTTTTATGCTTGTACTTTTTAAAATTGGTAAGGTTAAGCGATGCAGGCATGATATGATCAATGTCGCCAGAGACAAATAGCAATGGTACATGCGGTCTATTGAAATCAACTTTTGAAATACTTCTTAGCCCATCTCGCATCAGGTTTCTCGATTCTGGAATAACAGATTTATTATAACTGTCTTGTTGATCTGCAAGGGACATCCCATTGGTAAAGGTATATTGCCAATGTTTGAAGGACATTAAGTAGGTTTTTTTTGTAGATGAAAAGATGCCTAATGCAGGGGTAACCGATTTTAAGAAGGACCATGCAAATGACAATACTCCTGCAGGGGCAACCGAATGATAGCACACACCCATTGTTGCCAAACCTCGTTGTACCAATAACTGGGTAACTAGACCGCCGAGCGAATGGCCAATAAGAATTGGTTTTTCTGGTAATTGCGTAATGATGTTCTGATAATAGTCGAGAAGCTGGGCCATTGTTAAAGATGCTATTGCAGCATCAGGATGCCGCTGTCTGAGCACTGGCGCAGGAGCTTCTTTATGGGGTCCAGACGGAACAATAACCGTGTAGCCGTTCTCTTCAAAGAATGTTTTCCATTCTTCCCAACCGGCATAACTTACAAAGGCACCCGTAATGAGTACGATCGTTTTAGGTTTAACTATTTTCATGTTTTTAGGTTTAATTGTTTGATTAATGTTTTTACAGTTTATACAAATTATTTAAGCAGTTATTTCTCTAAACGTTGTCGATCTTTTAGTGGATCGTATTTTTATTTCATTAATGTTTTATTTTATCACCAACTTCAATATCAAGCCCATTTGCGATGGCAATTCCAAGATTGAGATCTGCCCTGAAGAAATGACAAAGTTGCCTATTGATAATGGTCTCCTTCAAATCGCCCGCAATCCCTTTCATCGAATCAACGATGTTGCCTATCAAGCTCAATTTTTCTATGTCGGTTAATACATCTCTAAAGAAAAGCCCTGGCTGTGTAAAATGATCGTCTTCTCCTGGTGCATTTCTATTATACCAATCGGCAATATTAGAATCTAAAGCCGTAGCTGGACGCATATAGCTAGGGTCCGGTTCGATTTGCTGAAAGCTGTTCGGGTAATAATTGACAGCTTTGCCTCCATTTGCGTTTACCGTCATCTGTCCATCTCTTTGATAATTATGAGACATAAAAGGGCAAGTGTTTATTGGTATCTGCTCGTAGTTGGTTCCCAGTCTATAACGTTGAGCGTCTGGATAAGACAAAATCCTTCCCTGGAGCATTTTGTCTGGCGAAAATCCAATTCCATCTACTATTCTAGAAGGGGAAAAAGCAGCTTGCTCTACGGTTGCAAAATAGTTGGTTGGATTTTCATTGAGTTCTAAAACACCAATTTCCATCAACGGAAACTCTTTCTGGCTCCATGTTTTGGTTAGGTCGAAAGGATTAAAATGATGATTTCTAGCTTGATCCTTACCCATTAACTGCATTTTTAAGGTCCACTTGGGGAAATCTCCACTATCTATGGCATTAACCAGATCACGTTGTCCGAAATCAGGATCTTCTGCTTTCATTTTATTAGCCTCATTGGCTGTTAAATTTTTAATACCTTGTTGTGATTTGAAGTGAAACTTTACATAGGTCACTTCATTTTTATCATTGAGTAACGTATAGGTATGACTAGCAAAACCATGCATATAACGGTAACCATACGGTGTGCCTCTATCACTCATTAAAAACATGACCTGATGTAAGGTTTCAGGATTGAGGCTGAAAAAATCCCAAACCATCGTAGGGTTTTTGCAATTGGTATATGGATCTCTTTTTTGAGTATGGATAAAATCTGGAAATTTTTTTGGATCCTTCAGGAAAAAGATAGGCGTATTGTTGCCCACTAAATCCCAATTTCCATCTTCTGTGTAAAATTTCACTGCAAAACCTCTTGGATCCCTTTCCGTATCTGCACTACCTTTTTCGCCACCAACCGTACTAAACCTTAAAAATAGATTTGTTTTTTTTTCAACTTCATTGAATAGTTTAGCCTTAGTAAACTGAGTTATATTTTGAGTTACTGTAAATGTTCCAAAAGCCCCTGAGCCCTTTGCATGAACCACCCGCTCTGGAATTCTCTCTCTATTAAAATGGGCCAGCTTTTCATGCAGGATAAAATCTTCGAGTAATAATGGACCCCTTGCACCAACACTTAATGTGTCTTCGTGGTTAAAATAGGGGATTCCAGAAGCCGTTGTAAGTTTTTCCATGATATTTCTCATTAGGTTATTTTAAATACTGTTTAAGTGCTAAAGCCGCATGGTCGAACAGCGCCTTTGTTTGGGTTAGATTTGCCAAGCCATTTAATAATCCAAAGTCATGGATCATGCCGTCATATCTTAAGGTGGTAACCTTTACACCAGCTGCATCTAGCTTGCGACCATAAGCCTCACCTTCATCTCTTAAAATATCATTTTCAGCAACCTGGATCAACGTCGGGGGCAGGCCTTTCAATTGTTCTATTGAGGCTTTTAAAGGTGAAAAATAGATTTCCCTACGGTCTGCAGGATCTGTACTGTATAAATTGTACATGAACTTCATCACAGAGGCGGTAAGGAAACGATCAGTTCCAAACTGTTGATAAGATTCACGACTGTAGTCTGTATCGATTGTTGGCCACATTAGGATTTGGAGTTTGATGTTTGGGCCATTTTTAGCTTTAGCCATCAAGGCGGTTGCAGTTGCTAAATTGCCACCTGCGCTATTGCCAACAATTGCAAGGTTTTTTCCGTTTACCCCAATTTCGGCACCATGTGCTGCAACCCATTTTGTGGCAGCATAACACTCATTTAATGCTTGTGGATATTTTGCTTCTGGAGTTCTGGTATAATTGATAAATACCGCTGCCACCCCAGAACGAACCACCAGGTCTCTTACCATTCGTTGGTGTGTTGGAAAATCACCAAGGATCCAGCCTCCACCATGTGTAAACATGAATACTGGTAGGCTCTTTTTTGCACCAATTGGTTTCATGATGTCGATGATGATCTTGTGGCCATCGGCATTTATTGTCTTTCGGGTTACCATTACTCCAGAAAGATCAACTTTCATGGCTTTTTGTGCATTAACCAATACCAATCTCATTTGCGCTGTAGGTAAGGTTTCGAGCCCAGGACCACCTGTGTTTAGCATTTTAAGAAAAGCCTTGGTGCCGGTGCTAATACGGTCGTCAGTTGCCCAGTTCTTAACTTGCGCCATAGACTGGTATCCTGTTAACAATAGTAAAAGCATTATGATTGCAGTTAACAGTTTTTTCGTTTGAATAAGCAGTTGTTGTTGAATTTTTTTCATTTTGAGCTAGGTTAATAGTTTTGATTTGTTTTTTATCTGGCAACAAATAATATGTGCTTGCGCTATACTTTTCAAAACGAGTGCCTAAGTTTTATTTACTTGATAAACAGTATGTTGTGCTTGTTTGCGGAGGTTGATATTATCGATATATCACAATTTGCTGATTAGCTGGGATGATTTTCGATATGCTGTAACTTCGATTGATTGATCAGTGTGAACTGAGGATGCCGGGTATTGTTGACTATGGATAGTGGGTTAACTACTGGAGATCCTTTGTGCTGTCGATATTTGGCAACTCTATATCTGAATTGCCGATATATCGGCAATTTGATTAAATCTACGACCGTACAATGGTGTGATTTCATTGTATTTAGCAGCATTTTTATTAATTTGAGCCCTAAATAGGAAATGTTCAATCAAACCATAAGATTGGGCAGGTTTTTGCTAGGCGTGAAGCAGCTTGATTTTTGATCGCAAAAAAATCTTAATCTCATAAAAAATGGAAAAACGGATACTTATTGTTGAGGACGAATTCATAGAGGCCAATAACCTCAGGATGATCTTGGAGAGAAATGGATATAAGGTATGCACCGTTGCTAATTCCGTTGCATTGGCAATTGAGATCGTTGAAAATGAAAAACCGGAACTTGTTTTGTTGGATATCTTCCTGAAAGGAAAACAGACTGGTATAGACCTGGCCCATGTGTTGCGCAAGAAAAGCATTGCATTTGTTTATTTATCAGCAAATTCAAATAAAGAAATATTCGCGGCCGCTAAAAAAACTGAACCTTATGGTTTTTTGGTAAAGCCTTTCAGGGAGAAGGATGTGTTGGCAACACTGGATATTGCCCAGTATTTGCATGAACAAAAATTGGCGATCCACAGACAAGAGGATCGTTTGAGCAAGGTTAAGGAAGTTGCCCAGTTTACAGGCATAGTTGGCAAAAGCCCACAATTAGCTAAGGTTCTTGATCTGATGAGGATAGTGGCACCCACAGATACCTCGGTACTGATTACAGGGGAAAGTGGCACAGGTAAAGAACGGGTATTAGAGTGTATCCACGAAAATTCTGAAAGAAGGAATAAACCACTGGTAAAGGTAAACTGCGCGGTTTTACCCGCTACGTTGATTGAATCGGAGTTGTTTGGTTTTGAAAAAGGGTCTTTTTCTGGGGCACATGAAACCAGGGTAGGCAAATTTGAGCAGGCGCAAGGAGGGACGATATTTTTAGATGAAATAGGCGAACTCCCACTGGATTTGCAATCAAAATTGCTTCGGGTACTGCAGGAAAAGGAAATAGAACGGATAGGAGGCAGGTCCTCTATCAAGGTAAATGTTAGATTTGTAGCTGCCACCAATAGAAACCTAGAAAGGGAGGTTGCAGAAGGGAGGTTTAGGATAGATCTTTATTACCGGATCAATGTTTTCCCAATTCATTTGCCCGCATTAAGGCAACGCAAGGAAGATATCCCATTATTAGCGCAACATTTTTTGGGACAGTATTCAAGAATCAATAACAAAAAGTTCAGTTCAATTTCGGCCCGTGCAATGGAGCAGATGGAGAACTATTCATGGCCTGGGAACATTAGAGAGCTTGAACACCTTATGGAACGCAGCGTGCTACTGAACAAGGGAGATCAGATTGCAGAAGTTTTCTTGCCATTAACAGAAGGAAGCTCTGTTATTGATGTTAATGAAGCCAATAGGATAAAGACTATCAGAGAAAACGAAATTGATCACATCATAACCGTTCTAAAAATCTGCAAAGGCAAAATCTCTGGGCCGGGTGGAGCTGCGGAAATGCTCGATTTACCTTATTCGACCCTTACTTCAAGGATTAAAAAATATGGGATTACCAAGGAAATGATTTATAAGGATTAAACGGCGTTTAATAGCGTTACCTGATAAGGCTCGTTTATTTCGAAATTTACCTTGATTGATGTTCCGTTACTATTGCTAATTTCGATTATGCCATTTAAATCGCAAGATAGTCCCCTCATTAATTTTAGGCCAAGTGTGTCGGTGTTCTGGTTCAATTTTGTAATGGGAATTCCGATTCCATTGTCGGAGATCTCTAAATAGATTTTGTTCGAAACCTGCTTCAAGGAAATGCTGATCATCCCAAATGGGCTGTTTGGAAAGGCATATTTAATAGAATTGGTTACCGCTTCATTAATGATCAGGGCCAGTGGAACTGCTTGACTAACATTGAGTTCTATTGGGTCAATCTTTTGTTCGAAGTGGATACTTTGCCTCACTTCAAGGCTTTCTGATAGATAGCTGATAAATTCTGCTATATAGAGGGGCATAGCTATAGATTTGACTTCCTCAGATTGGTAAAGCTTTTGATGGATGAGTGACATGACATAGATCCTGTGCTGGCAATTCTGCATGGCCGTGTATGCATCGTCCTTTAAATAAAAAGCCTGAGATTCTAGAAGGCTGATTACCGTTTGTAGGTTGTTCTTTACCCTGTGATGCACTTCTTTCAATAACCAATTTTTTTCAATCAGCAGTTTGCTTAAAAGTTCGTTTTTTTGACCGATGACCTGATTGGATTTCTGTTTCAACTTCATTTGCCTAAAAACCAAGATCAAAAGTATAGCCAAGAGAACAATAATACAGGTAATGGCCTGCCGAATTAAATTTGATCTTTCCAAATTATTATGTTGCAACAACACATTCTGTTTAAGTAGCCGAATATCTTTTTGTTGAAGTTGGAAATCATTGTCTTTTTGTTTAACAAGCAATGTTGCTCTTTGAGTTTCGATACTTGCTTTTTCCAGTTGATTTTGCTGCAATTTATTGGCTTGGTCTAACAATTTGGCTTGTTGGCCTAGGTTAATGATATTCTTTTCTTTTAATAAAAGTTGAGCATCTTTCTTCGCCGTTTCGTACTGAATTGTAAGTTGTTGCAGTTGATTATTCTTTTTGATATTATTAATGGAATCGTTTAAATTTTTATTGATTAATAAATGGTTGACCGCTGATTTATAATCACCATTTGCAAATTCCAACTTGTATAAATTATAGTGTAATTGTGCGAGTGAATTTTTAGAAAATTGGAAGGATAAGGATTGTGCCTTATTTAGGTAATAGGCAGCATTTTTATAATCTCCGATTGAAGAATAAACATTACCAAGGTCAGTATATATGCCAGCTGGATTTTCTTTGGTTTTTATTTTATACTCAATTGCGGATAAGTAATGTTGAATAGCATCTGTAGGTTGATTAAACGCAAAAGATGCCATGGCCATGCATTTATGATAGAACAGGTAGTCAAGGTCGTTATTTACACCAAGTTTAGGTCGCATTTTTTCGATAAAGGCTTTTGCCTCTTTTGGTTTTTTAAGCTGCAGATAGTTAAGTGTGATTACTTCTACAAATATCCATAGAGAGCCAGATTTATTATTGCCCATTGGTACATCGAGTGCCATCATGGCATAATCCATGCTTTTTTGATAATTGGAATTGAACCGATAAACCTGTGAAATGCCAGAATAAATGATTTTTAAATAAGCGCTAATCTCATAAGGCTTAATGATTTTTTCAGCTTTAATCAGACACTCGAGTGCGATGGTATATTCCGAAAGACCAATGTAGGTATTGCTAAGGTCGATAAATAAAGGTGTAGGAGAAAACTCTGGTACGAGTTTGGCTCTATCAATCGCATAAAGCAGTATATCTCTTGCAGTTTTGTAGTTTCCACTGTTTTTATATAAGTAAGAGATCCAATAAAAATCATCAAATGAAGCTTTAGCAAAGCTGGTTCTTTTTAGGGCCACACTGAGCTGAAATGACTCTTTCACATAACGAAGTGCAGTATCTAACAAGGCATCATTGGCCTTAGATTCTCGAGATCCAAAATATCGATAATGGGCATAAAGTTTATTCAATAACTTAATTTTTAAGGTATCACTTAATAGAGGAAGTATAGTTTTCGCAGCGATAATTTTTCGCTCTTCTAAGTTTGCCAGCCCAAGGAGATACAGCGATTGCTGGATTCCTGCTTGGTAGCTGATTTGCTTGCTTAGGCTTTGGGCCTCGATAGCCCATTGAACCGCCTTGTCCAGGTCCTCTTTAACCTCACCAGGTTTATCAATAGATTGTTGGCTCAAATTCAACAATGATTTAACCCTAGCGAGGTCTGGTTTGCCTCCACTTAGATTTGACAGCGAAGAGTAGTTGCCATTTGCGCCAACCTTTACTTGACCAAATCCATATGAATTTATAGTTAGCAGCAACCATAAGAGCGTTAATGCTTTTAACATGATAATAAAAATGAATTGATAGATATCTAATAAGGTGGATGTAAAATCTAATTTAGGCAAAAAAACTTATTTGCGTACTTATTTAAACGGCATCTAGAAGCTCTATTTGGTAAGGAATTATAATCTCAAAATTAATCATGATCGAGGTGCCATTGGTGTTATCGATCTTGATGTCCGCATTCAGGTCTTGGCATAGTCCCTTCATCAGTTTTAGGCCTAAGGTATCTGTATTTTGATTGAGATTAGAATTTGTTATACCGATTCCATTATCACTAATGCACAAGAAGATTTGGTCTGCAATCCTCTTAAGCGATAAGTGGATTATACCGAATTGTCTATTTGGAAATGCATATTTGATTGAATTGGTTACGGCTTCATTAATGATCAATGCCAATGGAACTGCTTGGTTAATGTTTAGTTCAATCTCGTCTATGTCTTGCTGAAAACTAATGTTCTGCCTTACTTCGAGGCTTTCGGATAGGTAACTTACAAATTCGGAAATGTAAAGTGGCATCAGTATCGACTTCACTTCATCTGACTGATAGAGTTTTTGGTGGATAAGAGACATGACATAGATCCTGTGCTGGCAATTTTGCATGGCCTTGTAGGCATCATCCTTTAAATAAAAGGCCTGGGATTCTAAAAGGCTAATTACTGTTTGTAGGTTGTTTTTTACCCTGTGGTGCACTTCTTTCAGGAGCCAGTTTTTTTCCGTGACCAAGCTTTGCAGTCGGTCGTTTTTTTGTGCTATGATTTGATTCGCTGACTGTTTAAGGCGAAATTGTCTAAATAATAGCGCCAATAAAGTAATCAATAACACAGAAAAGCAGATAACTATCGTCCTTGTGAGATAGGCTTGGTTCAATTGGCTTTTTTGAAGTTCGGATTGTTGCTTTAACAATTTGATGTTTTTTAACCTGATTGCTAGTTCAGCATCCTTATTTTTTCGAAGAAGATCTGATTTTTGTGATTGCAGTAATGCCTTATCCAATAGTGTTTGTCGGTTTTTTGCTTCCTGATCTAAAAATAAGGTACGCTCGTTAAGAGCAAAGATGTTTTTATCCTTGATTAGTAGGTCTGCTTCCTTCTTTTTCGTTTCATATTGTATCTGTAGTTCAGCGATCTGTTTAAGTTTACCTTCATTAAGGACGCTATCATTCAACAACTTATATTTTTGGTAATATTGTATTGCACTTAAAAAATTACCCCTAGCCGAATCTAGCCTAAAGTGATTTAGATAAGTCCAACTTATATAGGAAGTAGGGTTTGTTGCATTATTTTTTGACACTTCATTAAGGTAGAATTCTGCTTTTGCTAGGTCCTTTACGGCGAGGTAAAAATTAACCGCAACTGAATAGGATAAAATAGTGGCAAAGTTTTTTCGACCAATCTTTGCCTCCATACCTAACATTTCTTTTACGTACGGCTCCGCCAAGTCAAAGCGCTTCATTTGCGTGTAGTAAGTTGCAAGGTGGCTCGCAATTCTTATTGAGTGTTCTGAAGTGGTAGGTGGGAATTTTTTAATTACACTTTTGTAAAATTCAATAGCCTTATTTTTTTGATTCAAGGTACTAAAGACATTACAAATCATATTGGCATTGTAGTATATGTAATTCTGGTCACCCTGAGCTTCAAATCTATTCTGAGCGAGCAAAAGGTATTTTAACGCATCTGAGTGTTGTTTTAGCCCCTGATAGGTGCCGCCAAGATCTGAATAATATCGACCTATCTGAGTTGAATTACCCGTTCTTTTCACCTCATCTATTGCCAATAAAAGATAGCCAACACGGTCTGGCCAATTATTGAGTGACCCACTTACATTTGATATATGATGGTATAGATACTGCAGGTCAGTGCCTTTTGTTTTTTTATATAATGCTAGTGACTTGATTGCAGACTGCAAGGAAAGTTCCTTGTTTCCATTACTCGTTCTTGTATATAGTTTTGATATGCTAAAGTGCACGTAGGCTTCCTCTTTTAGGCTTTTTGATGACTGAAAGCACGATAATGCTCTTTTGTATTGTTCGAGCTCATTCGTACGATCGAAACAACCAAGAAAGTATAGTGCTTCGCCTTTTTCATGAAACAGTTTTCTACTGTCTGCCTCGGATATCACCTCATATAGAATTTCACGGAATTTATCATACTCCCCTTTTTCATTTCTCAAAAGACCAAATAGCATCGTGCCGTGGATCTGATCCCTTACGAGATTAAATTTTTTACTCAGTTTTTGCGCTCTATTTAAAAAAAAAGATGCACTGTCCAGATCAGAATTATATTCTCCACCTTTGATAATGTAGTGGTAGCTGAGTTTAAGTAATAGTTGGGTACGTTCGATATTTGAACTTGTCTGTGCGAGCTTTAAGCGTGTATGTTTAAGCTCGATTGGTGTGAGCATAGGATAAATCTGTTGTGCGAAAGTCTTTGTAGCCACACATAAGGATAGGGCCAAAATCAATAATTTAAATTTCATGCAATGAGCGTTTAATGAAATCAATAAAATGTATATTGCTTTTTTTATTGGTTTATGTTCCTCTAATATAGGTGTTTAAATGTTTTTTTGGGAATGTTTTGAAACTAAAACCGTTCAAGTTTTTGTATTGTTGAGCGGCAATGTCCAATGGTTCGATTAGGTATGATGGGCAAAGAATTGAGCCCTGTCTTTGTATGGATATGATTGTTTATTTTTTTTAAACCCACAGACCCAATCTTGCCTTTTTTTCAATATCAATGGCAAATAAAGGTGTTTCTTCAAGGTTATGCGCAGCCAGGTTCTCGGCCATCCCGGCCTTAACTGCTTCAAGGTCGGTTATCCCTGCCTTTTTGAGCAGTTCGAGGAATTGGTCGGTAAAGGAAACTACCACATGGTTTTCCAATTCGCAAGTGCTTGCAGTGAGGCGATGTAGTACCAGTTCCCAAGTGATGCCCAGCTTGGTGTTTCCTAGACCTGAAATGGAATCGGAGATGGAATTGACCCTACAGTGGCTTGGCTTGGAAATATCCTCCTGGTAATGCTGTACGAGCAGATTGCCCGCAATGAGCTCTACATTGATAGACACGCGTTTGCCATTCTCGTTAAACGATATGCCACTTGCGATGTGTGAACTTGAGCAGGCCTGATATTCATGGTTTTTAAGACTAAACAGCCATTCGGTAAGGTTGATTTCATCAAAAGGAGCCTTTATGTTTGCCCTAGATGTGCTTTCTGCAATGATTTTCATATGGAGATCACTTTAATAAGCTCTGCTGTTGTTTTAAGGGAATGCCCATAATTTGGAAAGGTGATACCGGTCACGGCATTTACTTCTTCCCAAGCAAAGGCTGCGATACCATCGCTAACCAAGGTTACATGGTAGCCCAGTTCAACGGCATAACGTGCTGTAGAATCGATACAGGTATTGGCACGCATACCAGCGATGATTACCGAATCTATGTCATGCTGTTTCAATAAAAAATCAAGATCTGTGTTAGCAAAACCGCTTGCCGTCCAATGATTTTGAGCAACAAGGTCACCTTCTTGTGGCGCTAGATCTGGGTGGAATTCTGCGCCCCAGCTTCCCTTTTCAAAAAGCATTAGGTTTTTGCTGCCAAGGTGAGATGGGGAGAGGAATTTCCATTGCTGGTAGTCATTTATTGTGGTGTGGTGATGCGGTGCATAGATTACCTTGATTCCCTTTGCCCTAGACAGGGAAAGGAGCTGCTGTAGATTGGCAATCATGTTGCTTTCTGTTACTGTTGTCTTGGTCTGTTCCCAGAGTTTTCCGCCCTCGGCTAAAAAATCGTTGAATGGATCGATCAATACGAAGGCTGTTTTTTTTGTTTCCATGATGTTAAGTTTAATAGGGTTGAAATGTTTTATTTTACTTCAAATGGCAGAGAGAGGTTTTTGGATAATATGCTGAATACGTTATATACGCCCAACATGGGTTTATCCATTTTTTTTTCCATTTCCTTTCCATCGGGCGCACTGATTTCCATGTAGCAGGCAACCGCATCGAATTTGAATTTTGTTTGATTATTGACATGGAACAATGGAACTGATACCCTGATTACCTTACCTACCGTTGCCACGGGATAACCAGGAGAATCCATATACATGTTCATTTCTGGTGCAGTTTTTGGTTTTGTGACTAAATCGGCCTTTTTATGCTCCTTTACGGAAAGCCCGCCACCCACGCGATCATCCTTGATCAGGATTACCCAATGCGGATGCCAGAGGATTCCATCATTGGCAAAGTTTCTATCATTGTTTTCGTCCCAAAGTGGTGTGTCATCAAAATCAGGATGTGAGGTAAGTGCCAAGGCAACAATTCCTTGGGTACTGCTGAAACCAATGTCTTCGGGTTTAAGTGTAGTTGGGAATACATAGCCAAGTACAGGTGCCATGTCAAATTTCCAGATAGCCTTGGGCTTTGTTTCTCCTGCCTTGCCACCTACTGTGATCTCGAACTCGAGTGTATTGTTTAACTTGTTTTGGGTAATCCTTGCTGCCTTTATGTTGAAGTCTTCAGAGTTGGCATAGGCACTGCATTTTTCGCAAGCGATGGCTGCATTTGTAGCGCACAGAAAAAAAAGAGCACTGATAATTAAAGTTTTCATATTGATTTTTTATTATTAATGAATTGATTATTTAGTGTTGGAAGTGAATTTCTTGATGTAATCTGCGCACAACTTTGGGTGTTGATGTTGAGGGCCGTGACCAGCTTTTGAAAAGATAATCAGTTGCATTGCTTTCACGTTTTTGACTAATGGGAACCAATTTTCTACAGCAAAGCTTGGATCATGATCACCCATTAAAACCAGAATGGGAATGCTCGACTGGTATAATTTCTCTTTAGCGTTAAATTTATCTTCCCTGAAACTAACTCCACCTTGAAAGTAATTTTCGAATTGCTCTGGTTTTACTGGAAGGTCTAGATCTGATTTTCTCAGTGCTAAACGCTCGTGAGATTTTTTCGCCATGGCTATACTTTCTTTTGATAAAGGCTCGAAAAATAAAATCAGCTCGTCGTTAAAATCATAAACAGGCTTTAAGGCAGAATCAAAAAATATTTGTTCTGGTGCAACCGGGTTTTCGCCGAGGGGATTGGATCCAATGATAATGACATGGGATACCAATTTTGGATACATTGCTGCAAATGATTGTACCACAAGACCTCCATAAGACCAGCCACCGATAATTACTTTATGGAGACCAAGGACGTCTATAAAAAGCTGAATGTCCTTTGATAGTAGCTCAGTAGTAACCTGATGCTTGCCTTCTGATAAACCAATACCTGGATAATCAAATGTGATTACCTGAAACCTCTTGGCCAGATGGGCCAAGAATTTAGGGTCCCAGGTGTCTAGCGTTCCTCTAAAACGATTGCACAATAAAAGAGGCTTTCCTTTGCCTATTGTGCGATAGGCAATTTTTCCACTAGCCGTAGCGATGAATAAATTTGGTGCTGTGATTGCAGCTTTTAATGAAATTGACATGATTTATTAATTTTGATGGTTTAACTCAGCATTCGATGGTCTGTCCAATTTTTGGGAGCAAGAGCTCGATGCCTTCCTTGGCAAATTGTTCGATAGTCTTTTGGTGGTCGATTACGATCAAGGCAAAGGTGTCGTAATGAACGCCCATTGCTTTTGTTGCGCCTACCATTTTACAAGCCAGTATTGCATCTTCAGCACCAATGGTAAGATCATCGCCAATGGGAAGTATGGCTAAATCTATTGAACTCCAAGCCTTGATCAATTCCATGTCTTTGGTAAGTGCTGTATCGCCACTGTAATAAAAACTACCTTTATTGGTTTTAAATACGAAGCCACTCGGCGCACCGCCATAACTACCATCGGGCATACTGCTCGAATGCACGGCGGTTACACACTTCACTTTACCAAATTCAAACTGCCATTGACCTCCTGGATTCATGGGATGTGTATTTTTTACTCCTTTCTTTGTAAGCCAGTCCCTTATTTCCCAATTGGCAACTACTGTTGCACCAGTGTGTATGGCAATGTCAACTGCATCCAAAATGTGATCAAAATGGCCATGGGAAATAAAAATGTAATCGCAGGCTATTGATTTCACATCAACATCCTTCGCTAGTTCGTTGCCTGTTATAAAAGGGTCGAAAAGTATTTTTTTTCCACCCAGCTCAACAGCGAAGCAAGAGTGTCCATAGTAGGTTAGTTTCATATTCATTTTTTATTTGAATGTTGAAATACTACTATCAGACCAAATATTAAGCTTTTGAATATCAGTTGTTTATGTTTTTCAGGTTTGCCGAAATATCGAGAGTTAACTAATTGTCGATAATCTGCTTGACTCGTTGGAGCTTTTTGTCTCTGTTTTTAAGCCATCTAAAATTAAGTTCCCTGACAATCGCAATTATCGATATCACGTACAATAACGAAATGTCGATAGGGTCTTACTGTTTTTTTGTTATTAATTATTTGATAATCAATTGATTGATTTAATGGCATATCATTAGTAATTAAGATGATATCATTAAACCAGGAACTCAGTTCTATAAAACAATAAGATTAAAATATATGGAAGCAACAAAACCTCTAAAAGCAATTATGGTTCCCTCGGTAGGCGATGATCCAGCATTATCAAGTGAAACCAAGCATTTTTTAACCGCCCTGAACAATAGTGGAGGTGAGCCAATTGAATCTATGGCACCAATAGCGGCAAGAAAAGTATTGGTAGGCGCACAGTCCTCAGTGGAGGTTGACACTTCAGGGATTACGGAAACCGAAAATATTGTAATTGCAGATGGCTACTCTGTTAAGCTAAACATTGTTAAGCCTACAGGCACAGTTGGTGTTCTACCAGCATTTATTTTCATCCATGGTGGTGGTTGGGTATTGGGAGATTATCCCACGCACCGTAGGATGGTAAGGGATTTGGTTGTTCTTTCAGGTACGGTGGGGATTTTTGTAAACTATACACCTGCTCCGGATAAACAATATCCCACACAAACCAATGAGATTTATGCAGTAACCAAATGGATAGCTGAAAATGGCAGTCAATTTGGTATAGACGGCAAGAATATCGCTTTGGTTGGTAATAGCGCTGGAGGAAATATGGCTACCGTAACGGCAATTAAGGCACTGGAGCATAATGGACCTGAAATTAAACTTCAAATCCTTTTCTGGCCTACGGTAAACAGCGATTTCGAAACGTCCTCTTATCAAAGGTATGGAAAGGAGCGATTTTTAACCACTCCATTGATCAAATGGATGTACGACAACTACATTCCTGGCCACGAGACCAGGAAAGAAATCTATGCCGCTCCATTACTTGCGCCAATTGAGAAGTTAAGGGGGTTACCTCCAACATTGATTCAGGTAGGCGAAGCAGACATATTTTATGATGAGTGTTTAGCTTATGGTAGAAAATTGGATGAGGCGGGTGTTAACGTTACCACTATGGTGTATGCTGGTGCCATTCACGATTTTGGGTTATTGAATCCGTTGGCGCATACTGCTCAGGCCAAGTCCCTTTTCTTGCACGCCGCCGCAGAGCTAAAAGCTTATTTAAAACCGGTCATTTAATCTCAGATAAATTTTTTAAATACTTTAATAAAAAAAAATGAACAATTTAACGCAAACAAGAAGCAGTCAACGATTGATATTCGTTTTGACTTGCTTATTCGCCATCCTATATATTCCTAGGCTAAATGCGCAAACAAATTTTGATGCTAAGTCTTTAAAATCTAAAACGATTGTATTTGTAACTGGGGCCTTTGTAAGCAATGAATGCTGGGCAGAATGGGAACAATATTTTAAAGAAAGGGGTTATAAAACCATTGCGCCAGCCTGGCCAAATAAAGAAGGGGTTCCTTCTGCCTTGCGTCAAAAACACCCAGATAGTGCAATTGCCGCTTTAACCTTAACGCAGGTTGTTGATCATTATGCTTCGATTATTAGCAAGCTACCAGAAAAACCGATTGTAATGGGACATTCTTTTGGTGGTTTGATTACTCAATTACTAGTACAGCGAAATCTAGCAGAGGCGGGGATCATTTATCATTCTGTTGCCCCAAAAGGAGTAATTTCTACAAGATGGTCTTTCATTAAATCTGTGACACCTGCGCTTGGCTTATTTACTTCAAAAGATAAAACCTATTTAATGACCTTTAAACAATGGCAATATACTTTTACCAATGGGATGAGCTTGCAAGAGCAACAAGAATCTTATGATAGATTGGTTATCCCAGAATCAAAGAGAGCGGCAAAGGGCGCACTAACAAAAGAAGGTAAAGTTGATTTCAAGAAACCACATGTGCCTTTATTATTTGTGTCGGGCGATAAGGACCATATCATTCCATCATCATTGAACAGGAAGAATTTTAAACGATATAAGGATAAAAATTCCATTACAGAATATAAGGTCTTTGCTGGTCGAAACCATTATTCATTAAGTCAGTCAACTTGGAGAGAAGATGCAGATTATATCTTAGATTGGCTTAGTTTTTAATCAATATCATGGAAATTAATATTACACACATAGATACTGCTTGTGTACTGTTGGAAATTAATGGTTATAAAATTCTTACTGACCCTACATTGGATGGGGCTGGTGGGACCTATTACCATGGATTCGGTGCCTTTTCCAGTAAGACAAGCAGCCCTGCAGTTGCAGAGTCTGAACTGGAAGATGTTGATTTGATAATATTAAGCCACCACCAGCATAAAGATAATTTTGATATTAAGGGTAAAGCTTTTGCCTTTAAAAATGGGAATATAATTTCAACAAAGGCTGCTGCAAAAGAAATGGATGGCGTGAAAGGCCTAGATGATTGGGAAAGTTTTGAGGTGAAAACGGATCGGTTAAAAAACCTCAAGATAACTGCAACGCCAGCACAACATCGGCCATGGTGGATTCCGGAGTTTGTATCAGGAAAGGTAATTGGTTTTATCATCGAATTTGATGGACAGGAAAATGGCGTAATTTATATCTCTGGGGATACTGTATATTTTGATGGCTTGGTTGAGGTGGCAAAACAATTTAAGATAGATGTTGGTATTTTTCATGTGGGATCAGTACAATTTAGGTATTTGACGGGTTTGGGCATGTATACAATGGATGCCAAAGGCTTGCTAAAAGCGGCTGGATTAATGAAGCCAAGGTTGGTAATTCCTATTCATAGAGAAGGCTGGACACACTTTAAGGAAAAGGAATCGGACTTAGAGCTTATTATTAAAGACGACACGCATTTTAGAGATAAAACTTTGTTTCTTGAATCAGGTGTAAAAACAAGGATTTAAAGGTACAGCTACAAATGTTATGATTTTAAGCTATATTTAAGGTTTAAATCTATATCAAAAAGTGTTCGAACAGATCAATACGAGTGTAAGCAATTATATTGCCTTTAATCCAGAAGAACTGCAAATATTTAATCAGCTCTTAAAACATAGGACAATTCCAAAGAAGCATTTTTTGTTGCGAGCCGATGAGGTTTGTAATTTCGAAGGCTTTGTGGTTAAAGGATGTTTGCGAAAGTACTATATAGATGAGAATGGGCAAGAGGTAATCATCCAGTTTGCTGTAGAAAATAATTGGATCAGCGATATTGCAAGTTTTTCTAATCAACAACCAGGTAAGCTGTTTATTGAAACACTGGAGGAATCATCTATACTCTACCTCAATCCGCAAAGCAAGGAAGAGTTGTTGTCACGTGTGCCAAAGTTTGAAAGGTTTTACCGCAAATTGGTAGAGCGGAATGTATCTTTGCTGCACAATCGCTTGCACTTTAGTATCTCCAAGACTGCGGAGGAGAAATATCTTGATTTCCTAGAAAATTATCCTAGCATTCCACAACGTGTTGCCCAGCATCACATAGCATCTTATTTGGGTATGTCGGCCGAATTTTTAAGTAAAGTGAGGAAAAAGTTAGCGAAAAGGGGAAGTCATTCTTGAATATCTTCTTGTGTTAAAAATTTCCATATCAAGCAAATTAAGGCCGAGTTCATATTTTAGCTAAATTACCATATGTCGTTAACCACGTTAAATATTATCGATATATCGGTATTTAGTTTTTAGGTTTTTGCTGTAATTGCTTGATTTTTAGGTTATTGTTTTATGGTATGCGAATTGTTTACCAATGATACTTTATGGGGAAAATGCAAATAATTCGAAACTTAATAGGTACAATTTTACTGCTGTTATTGGCAAATTTGATTTATGGACAACAGGCAAATGTTGTTGATAGCCTTTGGATTAGGGTTAAGCCAAGTTATGACAGCGTAAGTAAGTTTCATCGTAAAGTCTTTGGAGAAAATTACCGTAAGGAATACGCAATGGCTACCAAGGTGCCCGTACTGAGAATGTCGCAGCTTCACGGAGGGTTAATGGCAACCGAGAAAGGAGGCGGGAACCAGTCAAGGTCTTTAAGGCTGGTAGATAAGAATGGAGCTGAATGGGTATTAAGAAGTGTAGAAAAATATCCAGAAGTGCTATTGCCCCCATCCTTCAGAAATACCGTTGCCAAAGACATCATTAAGGACAATATGGTGTCACAGCATCCTTTTTCAGCATTGGTGGTTGCAGAACTTGCAGCCGCAGTTGGTGTTCCACATAGTACTCCAGTGATAGGTTGGGTTGTTGCAGACCCAAACTTAGGCGAATTTTCGAGTGATTTTGCCAACTCTTTGTGCCTGTTGGAATTGCGTGAGCCATTGGGTAACTCGGACAATACAGAGAAAATGTATGTCAAGTTAAACAACGATAATGATATTTTATTCGATGCCAATTTATACCTTAAGGCTAAGGCGCTCGATGTACTGATTGGTGATTGGGATAGGCACGAAGATCAGTGGAGGTGGAAGCAACTTAAAGGAAAGCAAGGAACAGTTTATGTTCCTATTCCGAGAGACAGAGATCAGGTGTTTTTTAGATCGGATGGTTTGATACAAAAATTAGCACAATCATCTTGGTTATTACCTATGATGCAAGGGTATGAACGAGATATTAAAGACATTAATTGGTTCTTATGGGAGGGAAGAGAGCTGAATAGCAGGTTTTTTGCGAATATGAGTGAGCAGGAATGGAATGCAACAATTGAAGGTTTCTGTTCGGAGATAACCGATCAAGTGTTAGAAAGGTCGTTGATGAAACTGCCAATCAGTAACAGCCAACTTCAATATGGATTTCTGGAACAATTGAAACGAAGACGAAAAGCATTGCCTGAAATGATGACCAAATACTACCATTTTTACCATAAAATCATAGACATAGAGGTTACCAACAAAGATGAAAAGATAGAAGTTAGTGATACTGGGAACAAGGCCTTGTATGTTAAAGTCACAAAAGCAAAGCAAGGAAATGCCATTATATTTGATAAGGTCTTTGATCCTGGATTAACAAAAGAGATTAGGATTTACACCCATAACGGTAATGATAGCTTACTCATTAACAATAAGACCTCTCCCGTTAAAATTAGGATTATAGGGGGAGAGGGAAATAAACTTTATCAAATAGAGCAGTCTCATCGAGCAATATTACTGTACGGTAAAACAACTAATGCAACTTACAAAGGGGCCGCTATTAGAAAGCTAACCAAAAGTTTAGCTGATGATAGCGCAAATGTTGCCTATGTGGCAAAGGATCTCTACAAAAGGAAGTTCACCTTCTTAAATGCAGGCTATAACCCTGATGATGGATTGCTGCTTGGCATGTCTTACCGAATCAAGCATCCAGGTTTTAGAAAGAGCCCCTATAGAGATAGCCAAACATTCTCCTTCTTACATTCCTTTGCCACCTCTGCATTTAAGTTTAACTACAAAGGGCAGTGGAATAAGCTGCTAGGAAATCTCGACTTTTTGATTGATGCAGAGGCAAATGCGCCAAGCAATACGCAGAATTTCTTTGGCTTTGGCAACCAAACAAAGTTTGACGATTCAGTTGATGGGATAAGCTATTACCGGACAAGGTTTGATCGTTATCATTTTGATCCTTCTTTGAGCTATCAAAACGATAAGATAGCTGTAAAATTTGGACCATCGTTAAGCTATTACCGCTATAATGTTGATGATAACCTGGGAAGATTCATCACAAACAGCGAGTTACTCCATTCCAATGATAGTTTAACAATTGCAAAGGACAAGGTTTATGCTGGATTGACTACTGACTTGATATTTGATAGCCGAGATAATTCCATCCTGCCAAAAACTGGAGCTTTGTTGGAGTTGAAATTACAAGGTCATAAGGGACTAAATCGTTATGCTGAGTCTTTTGCACAGCTGAACATCGATTTTTCTTTTTATCAAAAAATAGGGCCGAGCGGCAATTTGACTATTGCCGAAAGAATAGGTGGTGGAATTACGGCTGGCAGGCCAGCTTTTTTCCAGTCGCAGTTTTTGGGAGGCCAAGGAAATCTTTCGGGTTTTAGGCAGTACAGATTTGCAGGTAAGCATATTGTTTACAACAATCTAGAAATACGCCTTAGGTTAGGTAACTTTGTTAATTACATCATTCCAGGTGAAATTGGCTTACTGGGGCTTTATGATGTTGGCAGGGTATGGGTGCCAAATGAAAAAAGTAATTCATTACATCAAGGCTTTGGCGGTGGATTTTATTTTGCACCAGCATCACTAACGGTTTTAAGGGTTATGGCTAGCCATTCCAATGAAGGGTGGTACCCATATGTGTCATTGGGTTTCAGGTATTAATTAGTGCTTAAATCTCAATGGTGTAAACCTTTCATTCTCGCTACTCCATCAATCGACGAATTTATGGGGGAAAGTATCTTTTTGTAGCTTAAGTGCCTCGAATTGTCTAATTGGAGTTGTAAAGACGGTGTCACATAAAAGTACTCCCTTATAGCCTGAAGTAGTTTCCACGCTATGTATGTACTTAAAGCTTTTGGTAAATTGATCGAAGACCTGATCGACTAGATTGATGGATAGTTCATGTATCTCGAAATGAAAATTGTCTTGTATGCAGATAATTTTTTTACGATCATGGTACTGGAAGTCCATGTGATACCCTTGTTCATGGAGCTCGATGATCCATTTGGTAATGTTGTGATTGGTGTTAAGTTTAGGTGGAAATTGAGTTTTCATATTAGTTATTGTTTAAAGGCTACTTCTCTTTCATAAATTTCAAGCCATATTTTTAAAATTTTGATAATCAATTAGTTAAATTGCTTAAGAATTGAGTCAGCAATGGTATTACGCCAATTTTCGACATTGTTTTGTGACATAGCGCCATTAAAGGACTTTGGATTGCTAGCTACTGTGAACCGAAAAAAGGCAACCACATGTTATTGGGGTTGCCTAACGAAAAACATGAAAAAAAACTATAGTGTAATAAATATGCTAGACCGAATTTGCTTGGTGATGTTTTTGGTGCGATGGCCCTTTCCCCAGGTGTCTTCAAGTAATAGTACATCGCCACTTAAAAATGTTCGTTTTGCACCAGTAGAAGTTTCTATTTCTATAGTGCCATCCAATAAGATAATGTATTGTTTGGCAGGTGCCTGATGAAAATCGTAGTCGTAATCAGGCTTCACTTTTCTAAAGATAATATTCCCAACTTTTTGTGCTTCCGAAAGAAAACCAATTTCTCCATTTGCTGCCATAGGGATTTCTAAGTCTTGAAAATGACTATCTCCCTTGGCATCTGGAAATATCCTGGTAATTTTAAATGTTTCCATTGCTAAAGTTTTTATGGTACCAATCTAGGGCAAGTGAAATGTCTTCTTGGATAAGGTTGTGGCCTGTGCTTAAGTTCATGGCAGTAGTTGCAAAGCCATTGTTTTGCAAGGCAGTAACATAGGCATTTGTTGCATCCGGATCTATGGTTGTGTCAAATTGACCTAAAGTTAACAATACAGGAGCTTGGTTAACTGCTTTGAAAGCTGGCAATTGTTTATAGGGTTGCATTGGCCTGAATAAAATAGCACCCGCTAAAAGTCCAGGTTCGTCTATTAATACAGCGCCCGCTATGTTTGCCCCATTAGAATAACCCAATGCAATTACCTTGTTAATATCGAAGTTTTCTTTTTTAGAAGTTTCCCTTAAAAAATGAATTAACTCTTGGGTTCTAAATGATAAATCTTTTTCATCAAATATTCCCATTCCCAAGCGTTTAAAAAACCTTGGCATTCCATGTTCTGTAACGTTTCCCCTTACCGAAAGTATATTGATGTTATTACCAAAGTTTGATGCTAATGGCAATAAGTCTGTTTCATTGCCTCCAGTTCCATGCAACAATAAAAGTGTCGCTGCGGGTTGTATTGGAGCTGCTTGGTAAATGTATTTTAATGATTGATATTCCATGTTAGTTAATCTAAGGCTACGAGTTGTTTAATAATTTCATCACGTTGTTCTTCATATTGGATTGGTAATTTTAAGTTTTTGCCAAGTTCTTCAAGTGGTTCATCAACGGTGAAACCTGGGTTTTCGGTTGCGATTTCGAACAATACACCTCCCGGTTCCCTGAAATATAGAGAGTGGAAATAATTCCTGTCTATCTGAGGAGTGATGCCTAAACCAAGCTCCACAATTTTTTTGCGGAATTCCATTAATACTTCATCGTTTTTAACCCTAAATGCCACATGGTGAATGGTTCCATTTGCATTAAAACCTCTTTTCTCGCTTTCAATTTCTACCAAATCAACAATTGCTGCATTTGTTACTGCCTTAGTAATATATCTTGTTCTATTACCCTCTTTTGCACTTAGTTCGTAACCAAATATTTCAGTTAATATCTTTGCTGTTGCAGCAATGTTATTTAAGGTTAAGGTAATGTGATGAAAGCCCTTAGTAGCGATATCTGCTTTAACCTGGTCAGTTTCCCAAGGTTTTCTATCATCATTTTTAACTTCGGTTAATTCGAGTTTAAGTCCATCTGGATCAAGAAACGTAAGGTACTTCTCGCCAAATTTAACAGCTGGTTTGTTATAGGTTACGTTATGTTCCTCGAAACGGGTTATCCATTTTTCTAAGCTGCCCTCAGGTACTGAATAGCCAATTTCTGTTGCCATTCCAGCACCCTTTCTACCTTGAGCGATTTCATCTCCCCAAGGGAAAAAAGTTAAAATAGTGCCTGCACTTCCTTTTTCATCCCCAAAATAGAAGTGGTAGGTGTGTGGATCGTCAAAGTTGACTGTTTTTTTAATGAAACGAAGTCCGATTACTTTAGTGTAAAAGTCGAAATTTCTTTTTGCGTTGCCAGCGATCGCTGTAATGTGATGGATGCCTAATATCTGATTGTTCATGATTTTGTTTTTTATAGTTTATCTTCTTTGTTTACAAACAAATTTGAGGTGTTTTTAAAACCTGTGCATTGAACTAGGACAAGAAAACGCTTATGTTTATTATTTGTACTGATAGCCTCCGTAAAAATTTACAGGGCTCCACGCTGGAATTGCCTTTGGAATAATTGGTGCATATTGACTGAAGTCAACATCGCCATAAACAGGTTTCCCATTTAAGATGGTAAGTTTAGCTCTTATGTCCTTTATCTCTTCGGGATTTATGTTTAGGTAATCTGCAGATAAGATGACCATATCTGCTAAGAAACCAGGCCTGATCATACCCCTGTCTGTATTCTGGTTAATTAATGATGCACTGCCTTGGGTATAAATTTTAAGGGCTGTTGTCCTGTCCAACTGATTTTCCTTGGCGGCAAATTCTAATCCCCCAATAGACTCTCCGGTAACCAACCAATAAATACCAACCCATGGGTTATAGCTAGAAACTCTGGTCCCGTCGGTACCACCACCTAATTTAATCCCCATGTCTATCATCTGTTTTATTGGAGGTGTATTTAATGCTGCCTTTTTTCCATACCTACCAATAAATGTCTCCGCCTGAAAAACCATCCTATCCTGTATGGCAATACCACCTCCAAGCGCTTTAATTCTTTGTAGGTTTTCAATGGAAACGGTTTCTGCGTGGTCAAAAAACCAGTTTAAGTTAGCTAAGGGAGTTTCTTTGTTTACTTCCTCAATTACATTTAAAAATCTGGTAATGCTTTCGTTATAGGTGGCATGCAAACGGAATGGCCAACGATTTTTAACCAAAGTGCCAATCACCGCCTTTAATTGCGGCTCCATGGCATTTACCAATTCTGGACGAGGCTTAGTAAAGTTCTCAAAATCTCCAGCAGCGGCTACCAAATTCTCGCCACCACCTTGTACATGGTATTCTGTAGCATGGTTATGCTGGTCAGTAATATCAACCATGTTGATCCATTTTTGATAATCTTGTAACTCTGACCCTGGCTTTTGGGCGAAGAGATAGTAGGGGAGCCTAACTGTTAATTCTCCAGTTTTAGTTAGCAAATCAGTAATGGCATAATCATCAGGGAAGTTTTGGAAACCTCCACCTGCATCTATCACACTGGTTACCCCAAGCGAGTTAAGTTCTGACATGAACAGTTTGGTAGAGTTTATCTTTTCCTGTTGACTTAACTCAGGCAGTTTTGCCAAGGTAGAATATAAGATAAGCGCATTAGGTTCTGCAACCAGTAAGCCAGTTGGTTGCCCGTGCATGTCTTTCTGGATTAAGCCCCCATTTGGATTTGGCGTATTTTCATCAAGGCCTAATTTTTCTAGTCCTGCTTTGTTTAAAAATGCCTGACCGTATAAATGAAGTACAAATGCAGGTGTTTTACCCGTAGCATCGTTAATTTCTTTAAGTGTAGGAAGTCTTTTTTCTGCAAACTGGTATTCAGACCATCCACCTACCACTCTAACCCATTGTCCTTCAGGTGTTCTGGCTGCTTGTTCTTTCAGCATTTCTAATGCTCTTGCGAGTGTTTTAACCCCATCCCAGCGTAATTCGGTATTGTAAAACCTTCCGCCCCTTATTACGTGTAGATGTGAATCATATAAGCCTGGGATTAGGGTATTACCCATCGCATCTATCAGCTTAGTATTTTTGGACTTTAATTTTAATACTTCATTATTATTGCCAACGGCGATAATTTTATTGCCTGCTATGGCTACGGCCTGAGCTGCTTTTTTGGAGTCATCTAGCGTAATGATTTTCGCATTACTGATAATTATATCTGCCTTTTGCTGCGCTATTGCAAAATTTGCGAACAATATAAAAATCAAAATTAGTGTAAAACGTGATTTCATGATTTATTCTTTAGAATGGGGAATTTGTTATGGAAAAAAAAGCAGGGCTTGCGTGCCCTGCTTTTTTTCTTAGTGTGCTAACATCTCATGAGCATATTGAATCCCGATACCATAAGCACCTCCATATTTTTTAACAAGGTCTGTTACAGGTTTGTAAGTTTCTCCTCTTGCCCAATCACGTTGTAATTCTAGTAAATATTGAATTGATGTGATTGGATGTGCGCCAGCTTGAACCATACGAGTTACCGCTTGGTCATGTGCCTCTTTAGAAACGTCTCCACTTGCATCAGTAATTACATATACGGTATACCCTTCATTAATTGCTGAAAGTACTGGGCCAACGATACATACACTTGTCCATAAACCACCCATTACCAATGTTTTCTTTCCCTTAGCTGTGATGGCTTTGTGTGCATTTACATCTTCCCAGGTGTTCATGGTGGTGCGGTCTATATAATTAGAACTTGCTTTAGGATAAAATTCCAGTAGCTCAGGGAAAACCGGGCCACTGAATGATTTTTCTGCAACGGTGGTTACCACTGTTGGAACCTTAAAGATTTTTGATGCACCAGCTACAATTGCAGTGTTGTTTCTAAGTTGGTCAACAGTGATGCTTTGAACAGGAAAGGCCATCTGGCTTTCATAATCAATCATAACCAGTGTATGGTTGGTGGGTGTTAGTAATAATGGACTTGGTTTTTGTGCAAAACTGTTTAATGAGGCGATGGCAACTAATGCCGATAGAATTAATTTTTTCATTTTGTTATTTTTTTAAAAGGTTATTTTGTTTTCTTTTTACAACTCAAAGTTGCGGTGTTTAAAAAACCTGTGCATTGAACTAGGACAAGAAAAATATTTTTTTTGGAGGTCAGCCATTCGGCTTAGAAATAGGCTTAAGTTGCCGTTACGAAAAGCTCAATCTGTGATGCAATGTATTTTGGAAACTCATGCTGTACACCGTGGCCTGAACTAGGTATAACTATCAGTTGCATCGTTTTCCATTTTTTGCTTAATGGAAACCAGTTTTCAACCGGACAGCTTGGATCATGATCGCCCATGATGACCAGGATTGGCACCTTGGTTCCTGCAAGTTTTTCTCTTGAATTGAACTCGTCTTTCTGATAGTCGGCAACTCCTTTAAAGTAGTCCCCGAATTTTTCAGGAGTTACCATTATGCTTCGGTCTGTTTTTCTGGCGGCAATCCTTAGATTAGAAGCCTTAGCTGCGGCCCTGCTTTTTGCAGAGCTAGGTTCAAAAAATAAAATCTCTTCATCCTGTAGATCGTTTACAGGTTTAAAGGCTGCATCTAAAAATGCTTGTTCATAAGGAGTGTCATTTTTTCCTGGGGGATTTGCTCCTATAAGGATAAGATGAGACACCATTTCGGGAAAATGAGCAGCAAAACTTTGCGCAACTGCGCCACCGTAAGACCATCCCAACAGCCTAAATTTTGATAATTTAAGTGCAGCAGCAAATTGTTTCACATCAGTTGCAACCCCAAGCATGGTGGGTGCCAATCGGCCCGATGATAGGCCTATGCCAGGGTAGTCGAAAATGATGACCTTGTTGGTTTTCGCTAAGTTGTCCAAGAATAAAGGGTCCCAGGTATCCAGTATCCCACGAAGGCGATTGCATAGGATTAATGGACTTCCGCTCCCTATAGTACGATAGGCAATCTTATTGTTGCCAGCTTGGATAAACTGTGTTTTTGCATTTACCGCAGTTACGTTGTTTTGTTTTTCTGTTTTTTTTGATCTTTTTTGAGTGCTTGCAAAGGTTGAAGCTGCCCAAAGCAAAAAGAGTATCAAATAGATAATTTTTTTAGCATTCATGATTGTTTAGGTTTAATTGTCAATTCTAATTGTTACCCTACCATTGGTGTGCCTTTTTTTATATATCTGATTTACAGGTTTTTATTGTCTGAATAGGCTTTGGAAATTACCGATATGTCACTGGTTGCCGAAATGTCGATTTTGGGAATGAGCGAATGGATTGATTACAAATTTACGCCGGAAGATTATGTAGCCAGCCAGGACACGGTGGTGGCCTATGGAACCTATAATGGAACCTACAAAATTACAGGCAAGCCATTTGAAGCAAGAGTGGCCCATATTTGGAAATTGAAGGACGGAAAAATAATCAGCTTTGAGCAGTTTGTAGATAGCCAAACGGTAAATGATGTCATGAGATAAATTATATTAAAGTTCATTTCGCAAGATTTGAACCTTTTTTGTTTAGGTAGTTGTTCAGGTTGGTAATAACTAATACAGTTAATCTAAAGCGCTATCGGCGATCTTCAATTTAGACCCCGATATTCATTGGGGGTAAATCCTGTTTTTTGTTTGAATAACCTTGTAAAATGCTGCGGATATTTAAAGCCCAGATCATACGAAATTTCACTCAATGATCTATTTCGGTCATATATTTTTTCCTTGGCTATTTCTATGATTTTGGTCTGTACATATTCCTTGGCAGATTTTCCAGTATCCTTTTTAATAAGGTCACCAAAATAGTTAGCAGAAAGGTGCAATTGTTCTGCAAAATAGGAGACCGAAGGCAATCCTTTTTCTTTTGGTCTGGCAGAATTGAAATAGCTGTTCAATAATTCTTCGAATTTTGCCAGAATACCTTTGTTAATATGCTCCCTGGTGATGAACTGGCGGTCGTAGAAACGGATACAATAGTTTAAAAAAAGCTCAATATTAGAAACCATAATCTCTTTGCTATGTCTGTCAATAGACTGTTGTAGTTCGTATTCGATTTTTGAGAAACAATCCAAAACAAGCTTTTTTTCACGTGTAGATAAATGCAACGCTTCATTGGAATGATAACTAAAGAAATGGTACTGATCCATTTTTTTAGCGAGTGAAGTACCTAATATTAAATCTTGATGAAATATCAAACCCTGGCCCTTTGGCTGATAATAACTACCATTACTGTCTACCTCAATTACCTGTCCAGGTGCAAGAAATACCAAAGTACGGTCCTGATAATCGTAAACCTCACGCCCATATTTTAAGTCTCCACATTCTACTTCTTTTAAAAAAATGGCATATATCCCAAAAGTCATACGGCCACCGTTCCTTTGAACAGCTTTTGAAAAATCCAATACGCTTACCATAGGGTGCAGGGTTTCATGATTATTAAAATCATTGTATTGGGATACGGTGTTAAAGTTGAACGTATTTTCCATCTTTTATATAATAACTAAACAAATTTAAGAATTCTTTTAAAGGCTACATGTATCGCATGGTCATACCAGTTAAACTGGTAAGTAATACAGTAATCTGTATAAATCAAATGTTCAATTTTAAGTGGAATTTTGTACTGTTAACTAACAATTTAGCACATAAAAATATATTCAGTTATGAAATACATTAAAATTGGAGAACTTGAAGTTTCACGTCTAGGACTCGGCGCAATGTCTATGTCTGGTTTTTATGACATAGGTTCTGGAAGCGATGGAGAATCAATGCGTACAATCCACCGAGCACTTGAACTGGGTGTTACTCATATTGATACTGCGGAGATTTATGGTCCGTATATCAATGAAGAACTCGTGGGACGGGCGATCAAAGGACGCCGTGACCAGGTAGTACTCGCTACAAAATTTGGTTTCGTTTCCCATACAGGTGGGGGTCCAGGTGTAATAGACAGCAGTCCTGCAAACATCCGTAAAGCGGTTGAAGGGTCATTAACAAGATTGGGTACTGACTACATTGATCTTTATTATCAGCATAGGGTAGACCGTAATGCACCAATCGAAGATACTGTAGGCGCATTAGCTGAACTTGTGAAAGAAGGTAAAATAAAATATATCGGACTTTCGGAGGCAGGAGTAGAAACGATCCGCCGGGCTCACGTTGTGCATCCTATAACAGCCCTCCAGACAGAATATTCATTATGGACACGTGATCCGGAAGCTGAACTGCTTCCATTGCTACGTGAACTAGGAATCGGGTTTGTGCCTTACTCTCCGCTTGGCCATGGTTTCCTAACTGGGCATATCAAGTCACCAGATCAGCTCGCAGACAACGACTGGCGCAAGACCAATCCGCGCTTCATAGGTGAAAATTTTCAGCGTAACTTAAGTATTGTAGAGGAAGTAAAAGTTATTGCAGATGAACTCGAAGCAACAATGGCTCAGATTGCACTTGCTTGGTTGCTTGCGCAGGGAAATGATATTGCACCTATACCTGGTACCAGGCGTGTGGCCCGTGTTGAGGAGAATATTGCTGCAGATAATATTGATTTAAGTTTTGCCCAACTACAACGATTAAACAATCTTACTCCAGCTTCTGGCGAACGTCATAATGAGGCGAGCATGGACACTATCGATCGCTAATCTCCTTAATTCAATCACACACAGATTAATAACCAAAAATTAATTTAAATGAAAAATCTAAAGATAAAATCAGTCTGTATCTCGATGGCATTATTTGTTTGCTGCCATACAGCCAAAAGCCAAACCAACACAGAAGCAAATACTTCCAGTACATCAGTAACAACGATACAAAGGGTAACCTTTCCCAATAGAAACGTTATCCTTGTTGGAAATCTTTATTTGCCGAAAGCATTTGATAAGAATAAAAAGTATCCCACCATATTGGTCGGGCATCCGGCTGGAGGTGTAAAAGAGCAAACTGCCGGATTGTATGCACAAAAACTAGCAGAACAAGGATATATTGCACTGGCATTTGACGCATCCTATCAGGGTGAGAGTGGGGGAGAACCCCGATTTTTGGAAGATCCTGCCGTACGTGTAGAAGATTTCCGTGCCGCTACGGATTACCTAAGTATCCATCCTTCTGTTGATCCGACTAAAATTGGTTTACTGGGTATCTGTGCAGGAGGAGGTTTCGCTATAAAGGCAGCCGAAACCGAACATCGCCTCAAGGCAGTGGCAACCATTAGCATGGCTGATCTTGGGCAGCTTCGCAGGGATGGTCTTAATGGGACAATGAAAGCCCAGGTTCAGCAACGTTTGGATGACGTAGCCAAACAACGAACTAAGGAAGCGAATGGTGGAGAAATAAGGTACATGAATTATGTTCCAAACTCTCTTCAGGATATTCCTGCTAACGCTCCTGTTATGTATCAGGAAGGTTATGAGTATTACCGCACAAAAAGAGGACAGCATCCCAACTCAACCAATAAATATCTTTTTACAAGTCTGGATAAACTCATTGGCTTTACAGCTCTTGACCATGTTGAACTAATCTCTCCACGCCCGCTATTACTCATTGCCGGAAGTATAGCAGATACCTATTATTACAGTCAGCAGGCATATGCTCAGGCCCAGGAACCGAAAGAACTATATACTATTGAAGGAGCTACACATGTGGCACTGTATGATACTCCAGAATATGTATCTCAAATCGTAAAAAAACTTACAATATTCTATGGGAAAAATCTTTAACTATAACCGTTAATCGGTACCAAACTGCATTCTTTCTTTCAATTATATGTTGGTTGTTATTCTTCCAAAATTTTCGAAAAAAACCTCCTATTTCAATCAATGCGTTCACACCCACCGCTATTGCCTTTAAGGATTTTAAATTATTTTCGTTTCTTTTGGCTAGCAGAAGTTTTTATCCATCGGACAGCAAAATTGACGGGTTCGGGTGATTTTGAAAACGCAGTATTATGTCCAAACTCTGGAAACAATTGGTGCGCATAAGGCTTGCCCTTCGCTTTAAGTTCATCAAGATGTTCAATTGACAGGCCTACTGGAGCCTGAATATCTCTTCCTCCAAAGATCCATAGACCTGGGATGGATAGCTTTGAAAGCGCATCTCGAGGGTCGGTAGGTTCAAATTTGTACTTGTCTGGGTCGTTACGCATGTGTGCTCGAGCCTCGGCTTCAGTGTGGGTCTCCCAGAACTTTGAATTACCTTGAGTATAAAACTGGAAACGGAGTTGTTCAAGCGTAGACACCACTGGTCCGCTAAATATCAACATAAATTTAATTTTTTGGTTTTTTGCTGCGGCGAGAGGAATTACCCATCCTGCCTGGCTAAATCCCATTAGCCCTATTTTACCATGTTTGCCTGACAAGTGTGCCAATAGTGTATTACATGCTTCACTCGCATCTAAAGCCAATAGGTTCAAGTTTGCTGAATCAATGTTGTTTGTGCCAACTTCAGGCCCGGCATAAATCCCACCTGACTCCCCAACACCTCGTTTATCATAAGTTAATACAGCAATGCCCCTCGCAGCTAAAAGAGTAGCCATTTTTGTCATTCTTTTTTCCTGACCAGAGCCATGTACCAGCACTAAAGATGCCTCGGGATGTTTAGGTTTGAAGATGGTTCCGCTAAGGATGATACCAGCACTTTTAAACTTGACATTTTCTGTGGTGAATTCTGTTACTTGAGTAGAATCAGGATCGGTTTGACCAAATAATCTGCTACTTAAACAGAAGAAGGAAATAAATAAATATAATTTCATCGTTTTAATTTAAGGAATTTTATCCCTTGTTATTATTAATTTTTGAATGTGAAGCAATATAGTCTGGATGGATGAAGTGAAATGGGAAATGTGACAGAATGTGGGATAAATGTGATGAAATTTGTAATACCGTATAGACTGGTTATCAGTAAATAGATACAATACTCAAGTGCATGCTATTCGTTTAAATTTTCGTAAACCTCAAAATTTCAATCAATTAGTCAATAAAATGGCTCGAATTATGCACGCCATAGACCCCGAATCTTCTGGAAAGAATCTATTTTCAATACTCATGGCTTTAGGGGTTTTTGAAAGTGAGCTTATCCCTTGTCTCATTATCGTGTTCAGTCTACTTGCTCATTTGGATGTGGCAATTTATTTTTGATCATTCACCATTTAACTAATATTTTATATGAGTTGCAACAGCAAAACATTATATTTAATTTGTAATTAATATATAAGCATTAAAAGAAACCTAATGGTTTTAGCTTATCATGAGCTCCTCTATATATTGCAAAGTATTATTTGATCCCTTTTAGATGCAGAAACGCATACATATAACTTATTTAATTCACATATTCATTGCAATAGCTTTATTTGCTGCCTGTAAGCAAAAGAAAGATAATGGAACATCTAAACTAAGGCTTGATGTTAACACCATGCTTGCGCAATATAATGGAATGTTAAATTCTGGAAAAGGAAATATTGCCATTAAATATTTAGACAGTTCTTATGCTAAATTCGAAAACCTCAGTGCACTTGATAGATTTAGTAAATTGATGAGGGCCATTACGGCATCTAGCTGATGGTAATGGGCTATTAATTTTAAATAAAAGGAAACTAGCGAAGGATTTTTTACACCTAAGAATTGGCTAAATCTAGGTATTGCTAAATTTGGCGTATTGGTTACGGTTTCAAATAATAGAATTTGATGCCATACCGAGAGTTCCTCGTTAATATGCTCAAAAAAATCAAACGGATTTGTTTGGTTTAGCCTGATGTATGTGGCTTGTGCCTCTATCCTCAGGTCATCGTTTTTATGATTGATTAAGGGTTTCAGCATATCTTCTTTAGTTATAGGTGTCATTTCTTGTATCTCCCTTAAACCTTTTGCTTTCAGTACCCAATTATTTTTCTTTAACTTTCGCTCAGCATACGCTGCAAGCTTGAGTTTATTGAAAAGGCTTTTAAGCATTATCGTGGTATGACCCGTAAAGTTGTGATGATAAAAAATAATCTGGTCAATCAAAATTTGATTATACCCCCTTTTTTTTCGCGATAGCGATATGATTTTACTTGCCCAACTATTTAACTCATGGGTTGATAACTCTTTGTCATTAAGCAAGTCGACCATTAATTGCCCTGCAACTAAATCCCTTATGCTCTTTAACCTTAGTTCTACGTGTTTTGATATGGTGCGGTTTAGAAATAAATAGCTAATGCCTGTCAGAAATAAAAACACCGATAGTAAAATGATCATGATAGCTATTTGAATAAATAGAGGGAAATGATCGAACGATCGATCAAATAAAAACAATACATTTTGATCTTGAGCTAACATTACGCGGTATGTGAAATAAAGTGCCCTTTAAGTAACAGTTTCAACTTAATTACCAAAACATTTAAGGCAAATGGTTTTTTTAGGAAATCGTTAGCGCCAATTGAAATGGCTTCTACAATTGTTTTTTCATTACCCAATGCAGAAAGTACGATGATGGGTGTGGCTTGGTTTATTGTGTTTGCTCTTATATGAGAAATGAGCTCAAAACCAGAAATAAATGGCAGCATAAGGTCAACTAAGATACAATCGTACTTGTTTGTGTTGATGAGCTCCATTGCTTGGTCGCCATCACTAGCTATTGATACGGCTAAATCTTCTTTCTGTAAGCGCTGTTGTAAAAATGACAACATCAAAAACTCGTCTTCAATAATTAAAATTTTCTGTCTCATGGGCCACTGCTAAATATTTATTGTCACTTGGTTTATTGCAACATATATGCCACCTGCCAAATAACTGATTGTTTTAGAGCGTTTGAGAAAAAAAGAGTGCTTTATTAAAAATGCTGCATTAACGTAAATTTTATGGGTTTTTGGCTTCTTTGCCAAAATTATTTAATCTTATTGCTTATAAAAATGAACAAGGATAGGCGCCTAAAATTATTAAGGTGTAGGCCATAAATTTGGGCAGGTTAGGTACACACGAACTAAACCCACCCAATAATTACGAACAATTACTAAATCGTTTCGTCTTCTATAGTGGCATCAGGTGCATTGTTCTTTACAGACTCAATACCCTTATCTCTAGCTGCTTCACTTTCATACATTTCACTTGTGCCAATAATTTGCCCATTGCTAGCCTTTAAGTTAAAATAAGCCTTGCCATTTTTTGAAGTATTACGTTCGTATTTGTCAAGGTCGGCTGCATTGTTGCTAACAGATGAAATGCCATTTTCGCAGCTAGCCTTTGTTTTATAGCCCTCGCTAGCTAAAATTACTTGGCCATTACCGGCCTTAAGGTTAAATTGGAACTCTCCGTTTTTCCTTTTTGTGATTACAAATTTACCCATGGTTAATTTTTATAATAAATGGTTAGTTTAAGCTATCGTTATTAGAAATATCGTACCAAAGGGTTAATACTTAGTAAAGCCCATGAATGGGCATTATCGGATTGGGGAAGTTGGGTAAAAATAGCTCGTTTTGTTGAGATTGCTGCGCATAATGATTCCATTAAATACTGTTATTGCCAATGGTGCATTAGGTGCAGGTTTACCTATATGTGCATTTGGTATTGATGTGGTGGCTTAACTTGTTAATAATTAAGTCATTTACACTTTTTTAAAGAATCGGCACTGCTGTTGTATTATCCTCTTCACAATTAATGATCGGGATATGGATAGGCATATTTTAATCATCCCTATTGTTTAAAAGATAAGCAACGATTAATATGAAACGGTTGATGAATACACTCACTAATATTTATGCCTTGCTATTGCCCAAGCAATACAGGAATATTTATGGTTGGTCGCATCTAATTATCAGAATTACAATAATCGTGTTGTCTTGTTATTACTGGAAATTTCTTCTTTGCGAAGGCTGATGGCCTTTATTGCCCATAAAAACCAAATACAATCAAATGCATAAACTAAAGGACGCCTTATCAGACATTTTTTCTCCACTTGTACCCAATCAAAATGGACTAAGTAACTTGAACGAATTGGTTTTAGATGCAATGCTATTTGGGCTTGTTTTTTTGGTAGCATCTTTTTTGTAAGCACTTTTATGAAAGTCATGGTCATGGTTAACTTTTGCCCACTGCACCGCTACCTGCTGTAGTTAACATAGGGGTATTAATTGCTTTTATTAAAATTAAAAAATACATTAACCATGTTCTCTCTGCTAGTTTCAAAAGAAAACAAGGCAATTTCCCCTTGGTGCGAATTAATTATTGCTATGGTATTGATGGGGTTATTAGCTTTAGCGATTTCGTTTTTACCACGTTAGGCATACCATTAGAACAATGGGTAGGGAACATGAAACTGATGATGCGGAATTGTTCGACCAGTACAACTTGGCGGCTTAAATATATCAGATTGACAAAGAGCCTTTTTGCTTCTTGTTAATAGATTTAGTTCCTAGTGCTTCAATAAATCCTTAATTTTGTGCCATGACAATCCCAGAACTAGAGCAATGGTTTAAAAGTGTAGAACTTCCAGCTGCACCCTTATATTTAAACCCAGCCACAAAAATTAATGACGTAAACTATTTTCTCGAAAGTCATTTCTCTCCACTGCGAGATACCCCCATCACAAGCATTAACCAACCTTTGCTAGATCGCCTGTTGGCTTTTAAACTGTTAATAGAATCAAACCTTTAGCTGAGCTGAGAAGAGCTTGTTTGGCCTATTTCTTTTGTTGCGAAACACGCTGTCTGATCCTTACCTTTAAATTATAAAATCATTTCATGAAAGCATTTGTAGGAACAGGCCTTTTGGGCGCTAATTTTGTAAAAGCGATGCTCCGTAGGGGAGATCAGGTTCAGGTATGGAACAGAACGGCATCAAAGGCCAAGGCGCTTGAAACTGATGGCGCAAAAGCGTTCGAAAACATAATTGACGCAGTAAGGGGAGCGAAGCTGATCCACTTGACGTTAAAAGACGATGCTGCAGTAAATGAGGTATTAGCCGCTGCAAGTTCGGGGTTTGAACCCGGGGTAACGATCATTGACCATACCACCACCTCTGCCGATGGCGCAGTGGAAAGAACTGCCAAATGGAAGGCCATGGGATTTACCTATCTACACGCACCAGTATTCATGGGGCCACCTAATGCGCTAGAAAGTAGCGGTAACATGCTGGTGTCTGGTGATCAGCAAGTAATCAAAAGCGTAGAAGCAGAATTGGCTAAGATGACCGGCAAGCTGATCAACTTTGGCTCAGAAGAAGGCAAAGCCGCAGGCATAAAACTGATTGGTAACCTTTTTTTAATCTCGATGACTGCGGGCTTGTCAGACGCACTTGCACTGGCAAAGGCGTTAAGCATTGATGCTGCAAATATTGCAGAACTGTTTGCTTCATGGAACCCGGGAGCAGGTGCACCTGCAAGATTGGATAAGTTAAGGGCTGGTGAGTTCAGCAAGCCATCATGGGAATTAGACATGGCCCGTAAGGATGCGGGATTGATGATGGACGCTGCCAGTGAAAAAGGAATTAAGCTAACTGTATTGCCTGCTGTAGCTGCAGAGATGGACAATTGGATTGCAAAAGGGCATGGTACAGACGACTGGAGCGTTATTGCAAAGAATAACCTTTAGCGGGATTGAAAGATAAGATTTCTACCCGCATCAAACTAGGCATGACAAAAACCTGTCATCCGTTTACGTAAGTAGAAAAAACCCATTCCACTTATAAGGATGGTTAAAAAAGGAATATAATCATCAATTGGACAAGACACCAAAGCATAGCTTGCCTCCAGGCCGCTATAGGCAACTGGTGCCAGCCCAGACCTACAGTTACCAGCTGGATTTACCCCATACACACATATGGTACACGCATTTGGAGAGGGGTTTGTGGTATAAAAACATTGATCGGCAGACGGCGTGATCTTTGCGCCATAAGAAGAATTGTTTCCATATTTGCCACCAGGCGCCAACGTAGTATACAACTCATTACCATACAAGCATCCAGGAGTTTGCGCCTTTGTTAAAATACTTAGCATAAGGAGACAACCTATTAAGCATACCTTTTTCATTGAATGGGGGTTAAATACAACCCTCATTGGCAAGATCAATACCACACACTGGTAAAACTTATTTTACACTTTAATGTCTGTTAAGAAATAAACACTAAGTCAGCCTTGTTCGTTCTTTGTTTTTACCTAATGATACCCATATGTTATTTTTGCATCAATAAATAATATAGCCATAAAAGAGATTAACAAGAAGATGCACGATTTTAACTTGTCTTATAACTAAGGTTTAAAAGATATCTTGACTCAACCAAAAAATACTTCCTTTTATACACTAAGTAAATGAAAAAGATAAACCTTTGATCTTGGGTTTAAAAATATATGGGCAATTGATCAGGTAGCTTTATACACAACTAAGCCTCAAATTTCTACAAACGATGTGTCAGTGCGATCCCAATCTTGCGTTGGTTGTGGTGACCTCCTTTTTGCAAATTTTACGGACATAGGATCCGACTTCGGAGAAACCCAGAAGGGCTCAGCAAAGCTAATCGTAAAGCGTAATATGTGCTTGTTAGGCCTTTGGGTTTAAAAAGGAATTTTCTCTATTTAAACTTTAACCCCAGTAGCATTTAACATCAGGTTGTGCAGTTCTGTATTGCGAACAAATGGTTTCATTAAAGTGCTGCCTGGCCCGTAAGCCGCCAGTTCTACATAATCTGCCGAGTGTTCCATGGAACCCCAACCAATAGCGGTATAGTTTTCCTGTAGCTGTCCCAATAATTCGAATGGGAGTTTACGGTTATTATAAATGCCGCCACCATCTAGTTTTTCATAATGTGCCAGTAAACTTTTAGCCTCATCAGCTGTAATTACATAACCCTGTGCTGCAGCTATCACATCTATTAGCTTCGTTGTACTGAAACCTGGTTTGATTGAATTGAGCACCCAATCATTGCTATGCTTGAAATGCTGTAGCGTGTCGAACTTTTTGTTGCTATCGGTGTCTCCAAAAAGTCCGGGATTACCATTGCCATGGTCTGTTGTAACGATAACCAATGTATTTTTATCAGTCTCTGCAAATGCAATTGCTTTTTCTACAGCTAAGTCGAATGCAATTTGATCGTAAAGCAATCCTGGTGCATCGTTTGAGTGTGCTGCCCAATCTACTTTTCCGCCTTCTACTTGCAAAACAAAGCCATTCTTGCTGTCTTTCATCAGGTCTATTGCCTTAACTGTCATCTCTGCCAAGGTTGGTACGCGATCTTGAAGTGCAACATCATTTGCATGGTCAACACTAAAAGGAAGAGCATCATCATCAAACACGCCAAGAATTGGTTTTTTGTTGCTTAGTTTAAGCATTTCTGCTTTTGTGCGTACCAGTTGATAACCTGCCTCCTCAAATTTGGCGTATACATCAACTTTATCCTTTCTTTTTGTGGGGTTAAAATATTGGTTGCCACCACCCATCATCACATCAAACTGAAGGGGTAAATATTGTAAGGCTATTTCGCTTTGGTCGCCCCTTGAATTGTTGGTGATACAAAAGCCGGCAGGTGTGGCGTGAGTAATTGGAACCGTGGTAACACAACCTACTTTTTTACCTGCGTTTTTAAATTTCTGTAAAATAGGGGTGTTAAAACTACCATCAGCATTGGCATTGAGTTTCCCATTATTAACCCTTACACCACCTCCCCAGGCAGAGCTTGAGGCAGCTGAATCGGTTACCATGGCATTTGCAGAAGCGGTATCCATAAAAGCTCTTACCACTTTGTTTTCCCTGTATAAGGAAATCCATTTGCTCTCACGACCTTCTTTCCTTTCTAAAAGTAAGTTTGCCATGTTCAAGGTGCCTGTACTCATGCCGTCGCTTACCATGAAAATAATGTTTGTGGCAGTACCCCATGCTTTTTCTTCTGTTGGCGTAAGTATTTCTGCGGCCGAACTTAATGGGCTTAATAGGGAAGTGCCTAATACGGCCAATGAACCTTTTTTGAAAAAATCTCTTCTGATCATGTTCCAAAATTAGGGTAGTGATATTAAGTGGATGTTAATTGTAATCTCGGTAAAGGTTAAGTTTTCGTTGGTTTTAAACGGGAGTCGTCATGCTCAGTTCGTCCAGATAGCTATCGGGAGGGCATCCTAATGCGATTGCACAGCTGTTTGTTAAATCTTCGCACCTTCCCTTTGCATTACGATTAGCTGTGCTGAGCCCTTCGGGGTTCCCACCTGCGTGGGAATGACGTGAACTCTATCACTCAACGTTCGTCATGCTCAGCTCGACTGCACAGCTGTTTGTTAAATCTTCGCACCTTCCCTTTGCATTACGATTAGCTGTGCTGAGCCCTTCGGGGTTCCCACCTGCGTGGGAATGACGTGAACTCTATCACTCAACGTTCGTCATGCTCAGCTCGACTGCACAGCTGTTTGTTAAATCTTCGCACCTTCCCTTTGCTTTACGATTCCCACCTGCGTGGGAATGACGTGAACTCGAGAAGAACCGTCATGTCGAACGAAGCGCAGCGAGGAGATATCTGTTTTTTCATCATTGCATTTGCCCCACGCTCCAGCTTGCCTTGCCTGCCTGCCGGCAGACAGGGTTAGCGGAAGATAAATCGAATAGGCTTTGACAGCAGATGGATCAAGTCGTTTCGGTTGTGGTCTTTTTTCTCCGCATTTAGGTCGTCATTGCCAGCTCGTTCCGATAGCTATCGGAAGGCAATCCTAATGCTGTAGAAAGTCGAATTGGTAGGTATAGCGATTTAAGGTTCCCGTTTGCACGGGAATGACGACAGATTTTCGAATTTTTGTCCGCACGATATGATTCATCATGTACCAATCTATAATCCCAACTCCTCTTTCAAATAATGCAAACCCACACATCCCGATTTAAAAACCTTCACGTTAACCAGTTTTAAGTTGATGTTTTCTTGGAGGGTAATATCTTCCAACAAGCGTTTTCCATTACCCGCAATAATGGGATGTACCACAAAATAATACTCATCTATTAAGCCTAATGCCATTAACTGCGAACGTAGGCTTACCCCCCCGATAGAAATCTTTTTACCAGGTTCTTGCTTCAGTTTCATGATCTCAGCCTCGAGGTTATTGCGAATGATCCTTGTATTTCCATCAGCGTTTTTTAAGGTTCGGGAAAAAACAATCTTGTTGATGGCATTGTGTCTTTCTGCAAATTCATTGGCTGCTTTTGTACCCGATTGTGCTTTTGCCACATCTGGCCAGTAAGGCACCATCAACTCATAGGTTTTACGCCCATAAACAATCAAGTCAACATCATCCATTTGATGGGTAAAATAATCATAAAGCTCCTCATCAGGATTAGCTTTGGTATGGTCGCAATTGCCATCAATACTGATGTTCATCCCATAAATTACATTTCTCATAATGGTAGTTTTGTTAATCAAATATAAATGATTACGCCAATAGCTGTAAGGACTTGTTGGGACAAAAAAAGAGGTGTTTGAGACAGAAGCGACTTGGGGTTAAAATAAATAAAGCGTTACAAGCAGGGGGTGCTCTAAAGACTTGTACTATAAAATAGATGAATTATCAAAACTTTTTCAACGGTTTTGAACTTATTATCATGGTATAGCTTCAAAAATTCCATACTCATTAAAATTTAAGCGATGTTAAAAATCTTAGGTATAAATCTGTTAGTATTTGTGATCTATGGCTTGCTCATTATCCTAAACACCTCCATGGCAAATATGGGCTTTAGTATTGCCATTGGTATGGGCTTATGCATCTTTATACAAGTCATGCTGAACGTAGTTGTTGGTATTGTCTTATTAATAATGGGTAGGCGAGAGTTGGTTAAATCCTTTTTTATAAGTGCGGCTGTACTGGTGCCAGTAGGTTTTGTTACATGGCTTATCTTACTTAGTATTTATGGTTAGTGCAGAATGGCGTGACAATGAACGTAGTGCACCTGTCCCGTCCCGATAGCTATCGGGATCTTCGGGAGCGAGTTGATAGCTATTTTGTGTTTTATGATGTCTACTTCCCACGCTCATAGCTTGCCTTGGTTAGCCACTGACGAGTGTATGTTTTAGGGGCATCATTAGGCTTTTCCATAAGTCAAGTTAGGCTGAGATACCTATGGGTATTTTGCTTTTTAGTTAAAATCTTACAATAAATCCTTTAAACAGAGCATTAAGGTATTTCCTGATTTTTTTTAATTTCAATGCCTTTTCCGACTTGATTTTTTAATTAAAAGGCATCGCTACTCCTTAAATGTAATATTAATGTTATCAACTGGAATCCCAAACCTTTAGTTTTGGTACGTTTTATTTGGTGGCACTTGCTTTGCAAGTTAGGTGGTAACTTATGGCTTAATTATAAAATTCTAATTATATCAACAATAAACTGTTATTGTTAGGCCTCATCTATCCCAATTAAACAATATTTATCATGAAAAAATCTACTCCAACAGAGGGCATTACCCTGTTGCGCCCATCCCTGCGCTATGTTAAAAGCATCAGTTATCTCTCCTTAGCTATTGTATTGATTGCAATGTCAATGCTAGGCTGTAAAAAAGATGACTTTAAAGACGAACTCGTTGGTCTTTGTCCAGTAGTTACCTCCACAGATCCCATGGATAAAGCTGTAGATGTGGTATTGGATAAATTGATCACCATTACTTTTAACACCAACATGGATGCTACTTCCATTAATGCCTCTACCTTTACCATCAAACAGGCCGGAACGTTAATTTCAGGAAAAATAGCTGCTACTGCAGATTTAAAGGTCTATACTTTTAAGCCAGATGTACCCCTTAACCCTTTTGCGGTTTATACAGGCACGATTACAGCTGCTGTAAAGGATACATTTAATACGGCCATGGTGAAAGACTTTACTTGGTCGTTTACAACCATCCCATTAATTACATTATCGGCTAACCCAACAGTTGGTGGAACAGTGGCGGGTGCTGGGCAATTTGCACAGTCATCTACAACAACTGTTTCAGCAACACCAAGTACGGGTTTCACCTTTGCCAATTGGACAGAAAACGGTGTAGTTGTTTCTACAAGCTCAAGTTATCAGTTTGTAGTTGCTGGAAATAAAACATTGATTGCTAATTTTGCTCCCATTCCCCCAGGCAGCTTTGCTGTTAATTTATCATCAAACCCTGCAGCAGGTGGAATAAACAGTGGTTCTGGATCTTATGTAGCAGGTTCGGTTGTTACGGTAACTGCTGCGGCAAATACTGGATACACCTTCTTGAACTGGACAGAAAATGGAAATATTGTATCTACAAGTGCTAGTTTCCAACTTGTGGTAACGGCTAGCAGATCATTGGTAGCAAATTATAGGGCGGTTCCTGCTTCTCAATTTGCAGTAACACTGGCATCAAATCCATTAAGTGGAGGTACTACCGATGGCGAAGGATCATATCCAAGCGGAACTTCGGTAACAATTTCTGCTACTAGAAACATAGGTTATACCTTTGTTAACTGGATCGATAAAGCCAATGGAACGATTGTTTCTACCAGTGCAAGCTATACATTTGCCTTAGCTGCAAATAGAAGTTTTATAGCAAATTTCATTCTCAATACCTATACCTTAAACGTTACTGCTGTTAACGGAACAGTTGTTAAAACTCCAAATACAGCAACTTATAATCATGGGTCTACCGTTGTGCTTACTGCTGTTGCCAACCCAGGTTATGTATTTTCATCATGGACAGGTGATGCAACTGGTTCTACCAATCCATTAACCGTTTTAATGACGGCAAATAAAAATATTACGGCTAATTTTACAGCTATTGTTCCTCTTAATATTTTAGGTAGTGTAAGTTTATTTGGTGCATTTGGCGGTAACGCTGGTATCACCAATATGGGCTTAAATACGGTAATTAACAACGGAAGTATTGGCACAACTGCCGCCTCTACTTTAATAACTGGTTTTCATGATGGTACTACTGCTGATATCTATACCGAAACACCATTAAATAAAGGTAATGTTACAGGTAGGATTTACACGGCGCCACCTGCACCAGGAAACGCAATCTCATTTGCCATGGCCACTCAAGGGCTTGCTGATGCAACTGTTGCCTATAATAGCATTTCGCCTGCTGCTAAACCAGGAGGATCTGATCCAGGTGCTGGAGAACTTGGTGGCTTAACTTTAGCTCCAGGTATTTATAAATCGGCAAGTGGTACATTTAAAATCACAAATGGCAATCTAACATTAGATGCACAAGGCAATCCTAATGCAGAGTGGATTTTCCAGACTGCCGCAGGCTTAACAGTAGGTGTTGCGGGCCCAGCAGGTGCTAGAAGCGTAACCCTGATCAATGGCGGCTTGGCTAAAAATGTATATTGGTATGTGGGTAGTTCGGCAACAATCAATGCTGCTGGTGGTGGTATCATGACAGGTAACATTATCTCTACCGCTGGAATAACTTTCTCTACAGCAGGTAATGCAGTGCAAACTGTCCTTAACGGCAGAGCAATTTCTTTAGTTGCATCGGTTACAATGGTTAACACTACGATTAATGTACCGCAATAATGGTAGTTATCCTATCACCGGTAAAAACGGATACTCAAATTAATTTATCAATTAAAAATAAAACTATGTTATCTCTAAATAAAATAATCCAAAAAACAGTAGGGTGTTGCTTAATACTACTGTTTTTGCAAACCACAACCTCGGCTCAAACCACATCACCTAAATGGTGGTTTGGTGCAGCCGCAGGAGCTAATGCTAACTTTTTTGATGGTACAACACAGCGCCTAAATAATGGATTGATTGTGCCTAGTGCATTCCATAAAGGTAAGGGGATTCGTCCATTCGGATCTGTGCTAGTAGAATATCGCCCTACACCAATATGGGGTGGTTCACTTAACATTGGCTATGATGGCAGGGGCGGAAAATTTGATGATGTAATTGCACCATGTGATTGCCCTGCAACCTTGGCTACTAATGTAAGTTATATCACAATCGAACCTACATTACGTGTAAACCCTTGGGGTGGTAACCTGTATTTTTTTACAGGCCCTAGGTTTGCCTTTAACCTGCAAAAAGATTTCGACTACACACAACTTAAGCAGCCAAATACTTCAGGTGAATTAAGTGAGGTGCGTAAAAGTGTAATCTCTGCACAAGTAGGTGCAGGTTACGATATCGACATGTCGGCACCTACAAGTACCAGTAAATTTGTTGTTTCTCCTTTTGTATCATTTCATCCTTATTTTGGACAAGATGTTAGGGAAATTGAGAGCTGGTCTATGTCAACCGTTAGAGTGGGTGTTGCATTAAAATTTGGTAAGGCTAAGCTTATAGCTAAGCAAGAAACCACATCAACACCTATACCATTAGCAGAAGTTAGCTTTAGTGTTAGGGCACCAAAAGCTGTGGTAATGAAACGTAAAGTAAATGAAACCTTACCATTGCTTAATTATGTATTCTTTGATGAGGGTTCAACAGCAATACCATCAAGGTATGTCATGTTATCTCCTTCTCAGGCAGCTACATTTAAACAAGAAGATTTACAACAAGAACCTGCTGAGAGCATGAACATCCGCTCTCAAAGACAATTGAATGTGTATTATAATGTACTTAACATTTTAGGCGATAGAATGAGGGCAAATCCCGCGGTAGATATTACTTTATCTGGAGCATCATTAGCTGGTGCTAAAGAAGGAAACCTATTTGCTACAGAAATTAAAAAGTATTTAGTAAATGTATTTAACATCAACGAAAATAGAATTGCAACAAACGGAAGAATCAAGCCAATCAATCCTTCAGAACAAAAAGGTGGCAAAAAAGAGCTAAATCTATTGAGAGAAGGTGACCGCAGGGTAGATATCCTAAGTAATTCTAACGCACTAATGATGGAACTTGGATCTGGAATCATGAAACCTGTATACATTAACACCACACAGTCAAATGGTACTGATGGTGATGTTATTTTCTACGTAGGCAAAGCAAATGAAGTGTTAAGTTCTTATATGATTGATGTAACTAGTCCAAACGGGGTAACAAAACAATATGGTCCATTTACTAAAAATGAAGAACACATTGCAGGAAACACCATTTTAGGTAATGGTACCCCTGGTAGCTATAAGGTAGTGATGACTGGTACTACAAAAATGGGTAATACCATTAAAAAAGAAAGCACAGTAGACATTGTTGCTACGCAAGAGCAAACAGAAAATGGTACACGTTATAGCATTCTATACAACTTTAACAAAGCCAATACCATTGCAACCTATGCCAAATTCCTTACAGAAGAAGTAGCTCCTTTAATCAGCGAAAATTCGACAGTTAACATTCATGGTCATACAGATATAATTGGCAGCGAAACGTACAATTTAGAGCTATCTAAAAGGAGAGCTCAAGAGACACAACAAATTCTAGAAGCTGCACTTGCAAAAGCTGGGAAAAGGAATGTTAAGTTTGAAACCACTGGTTTGGGAGAAGCCGAAGATCGTTCTCCTTTTGGAAACGGAAAACCTGAGGAACGTTTTTATAACAGAACAGTTGTGATCGATATCAAGACAGCAAACTAAGCTACTTGCTCTTGTCTATATTCAAATTATAAAATAGAAAGGCCCCACTTCATGTGGGGCTTTTTTTGGTTGATATCAAGTAGCACAATTTATTTTCTTATTGGTTTTACATCCTGCTGTTCTTGAACTATGCTGTCACCCTCTCCGAGAGCCTGCTCCGACCATTCGGAGGGGTAAGCCTGCCTGCCGGTAGGCAGGGGGGAGGCATTAGTTTCTGTAAAGGAAAACTCGTATCAGATCTTCTACCCATTTTCCCTTTATCGTTCCCTTTTCCTTTGTCTATTGTTCGTAACACAGTGTAGACGTCATCGCTACTGGTTAAGTTCTGTGTCGTAACAGAATCGTAATGTTAAAATAATGAATCTAAAATATAAGTATAGCAAGTCCAAGTTTTTATGTAAATAGTTGGACACATATTGGACTTATATTGGACTCATATTGGACTCATTGCATTTCTGTTACGACGCAGTAGCGATTCAGATACGACTCAGTGGCGAACCAAGTAATACCTAGAAGCGATGAAAAACTTACGTATATTTAAGATTTGATGGCAAGACCCAAAACTATGACAGACGAAGAATTGCAGGTATTTATTGACAACTATTCAACGGTAGACTTTGACCGAATTAAACTTATTTGGAATGGCAAGTATGGGCAAGATTTTATAGACGACAATTACGATTTCCGTATACAAGTTTGCGAGTTTGTTGTTCCGCAAATTGAGAAGGTAAAACTTGGCTTGATTCGTGATTTATATTGTGAGACAGGCAAAACTTCACCAATGACATTTGGTGTTTACTTAAAATTTCATCTTTTTGCAGACGAACTTTTGAAACGTGGCGGAACAGACTATTTGCTTGACTATATTCGTGGTGCTTCTCATTCAATGGACACAGGAATGAGGTCAGGGATACTGACAATTTCAACGCAAACTGCAAAAGAATTATTAGCTTATTTTGATCAACTAAAATCAAAATCAACGGATCCAGAGGAACTGAGCCTACTTAATGACTTTATCAGGCATAGGCTTGAATACAATGCAAACAAAGAAGAAAGCCCAGTCGCTCAAAGCACCTTGCCAAAAGCTAGACAGACATGGTTAAAGAAACTTTTTGGCTTTGAATAAATTTAGCGGTAGCTTAAGAGATTGTTGTTAAAGAATCCCCATCCCGTCACCAAGCCGAAAAAACATTGTAATACAAAGCAGAAGCCGAACAAACATGAACAGAATGACAATATACATCGTTGCAGGACTTTTAATGGTTGGTCTTGTGGCCTATTTATTATTTAGGCTGAAACAGCCTTCGTCTACAGCAAACTATTTTATCTCTACCCAATCTGAAAGCAATGAAAGGATACAAAATTTGGGTCTCGACAAAGCTTCTGAAGATGCTTCCTATCTATTGGATACCACTAAACTATCATTTCCAAACCTAAAAAGAGAAACTGCAAATGCGGCATACCAGGCTGATCCCGACAAAGATTGGGTTATTGATTTGATACCTGTAAATGGCGAGAATTTCAAAAAGGACGATATTTCCAAAATGTTTGATTACGACTGGAGAAGTAATTTCGAATCGACCATATACGGGTTTTCAATTGAAGAAAACAGATGGACATTTGCTGATGCGGGAGACGCTCCGGATCTATACAGTAAGCTTCAGGTTGCAATTGATGTTCAAGATGTATTTAATGATGAAAAGCCTAATTACGACCCGAAAAAACTGGAGCGATATCTCATTGAACTTGAAAAAAGAATCAAAAAATACCCTGCTAAAATAAGGCTTGCACATCAGGAGTCTATTGAGAAAGCTATTCAGAAGGCTAAAGTTCTTGTACAATTGTATCATGAATTTAACCAAGATGCTATAATTGTATTACAGAGCGATAAGCAATTTAACGGCATTAAAATGTGGGATGCGCTGCAAAGTGTTGGATTAAATTGGGGAGATGGCGACTTGTTTCATTGGAGTAACCATAAAGATTATGGGGACGACCAACATTTTAGTGTTTGGACTAGCACTGAGCCGGGATACTTCTTGCCAGAAGAAGTTAAGAACGGGAACATGAATCCTAATGATTTGGTTTTTGGCTTCTCTGTCCCTAGAAGTGCCGACCCACAGCATGTATTTGAACTCATGTTTAAAGCAGTTGAGTATTGTCAAACACGCTTAGGCGGGAAAATATTGGATAAAAATAGGCAACCTTTTAATCTAGAGAAAGAGCGAAAAGAAATGAAGGAATTGATAGGTAAAATGGAAAGTAAGGGTATAAAAGCAGGTGCTGACAAGGCACTAAGAATGTTTTAAAAATGCATCAGATATAATAGCAGTTTAGCAAAATGGCTGGTTCAGTGCCCTGTCTAGTGCAAGTCTTAAGCGAAGCGTGACTTGTGCCTAAGCTTGTCCATCGCCCACCGTCTTGGTTGTTTTACCCAATGAAAACGACAAACAAACTCAACGTCGCATTGTAAGGTAAAGCTAATTTCTTATTTTTGCCACTCAAACAATCAGATGGAAATAACCCGAGCTAACCTTGCCGACGTTAAGGAACTAGACAAACTGGTAAACTCTGCCTACCGTGGCGAGGATTCAAAAAAGGGCTGGACAACCGAGGCCGAAATACTTGATGGGATTAGGATCGATGAAAAGGCATTGGAGATTATGTTGGCAAAGCCAGGGTTAACGATCCTAAAGGTTATCGATGGCAATGGTAAGATCCTGGGTACGGTTTGCTTGGAGGTAGAACCAAACGAGCTGCACCTTGGTATGTTTGCCGTATCACCACTTTCTCAGGGCAATGGCATGGGCAAGTCGCTTTTAATGGCAGCAGAGGATCATGCGCTCGAAAATAATTGCGCTAAGATTGTCATTTCTGTCATCAGCACCCGAGTTGAACTGATTAACTGGTACGGTCGCCATGGCTATTTGCCCACTGGAGGTTCCATTGCATTTGATGAGATAGAAGGCAGGTTCGGTGATCCTAAGGTGGAGGCTATTAGTTTGATTGAAATGGAAAAAGTGCTTGGGGATTAATTTAGGTCAAGCGAGAGTCGTCATGCTCAGCTCGTCCCGATAGCTATCGGGAGGGCATCGTAATGCGTCTGCACAGCTATTTATTAACTTTGCGCTCCTTTCTATTGCATTACGATTCCCACCTGCGTGGGAATGACGTGAACTAAAGAGGGATCGATACAATGCTCAGCTCGTCCCGATAGCTATCGGGAGGGCATCGTAATGCGATTGCACAGCTATTGGCAAACTATTTATAACCTTTTGCCTGTAGGTTAAATAGCTCCGCGTATTTGCCACCGGCTGCTAAGAGTTGCTCATGTGTTCCCGATTCCAATAGTGTTCCCTTTTCCAAAACTAAAATCCGATCAGCCAAGCGTGCGGTAGAGAAGCGATGCGAGATCAAAACAGCAGATTTTCCAGTGGTGAGTTGTGCAAAACGTTGAAAAACCTCGTACTCTGCCCTGGCATCAAGTGCCGAAGTAGGCTCATCTAAAATCAATACCTGTGCATCCTTCATGTATGCCCTAGCCAAGGCAACCTTTTGCCATTCGCCACCAGAAAGCTCAATTCCATCATTAAATTTCCTGCCCAACCATTGCTGGTAAGCACCTGGTAGTTTTTGGGCAAGCTCATCTGCCAAGCTCAATTCAGCTGCAGCCTTAACTAATTCCTCGTTATCAATTTCCTTGATATTGCCCACAGCTATGTTTTGATAAAAAGTCATCTGGTAGCGGATGTAATCTTGGAAGATGATACCAAGGTTATGCCTCAGGTCATCTAAATCATAAGACTTTAAATCCTTTCCGTCTAGCAAAATACGACCCTCGTTTGGATCATACAAGCGGGCAAGGAGTTTGACCAAAGTAGTTTTACCTGCACCATTCTCGCCTACAAGGGCCAACTTCTCTCCAGGTTTTAGTTCAAAGCTTAAATTCCTGTTGGCCCACCTCTCACTATTGTGGTATTGGAAACCTACATTTTCGAATACAAATCCCGATTTGATGGGATTTGGGAAAGGCAAGGCATCTTTTGGTTTAGTGATCTTTGGCTGTATCTCAAAAAAATCAATAAAATCTTGCAGGTAAATGGCACCTTGAGAAACCATCGTAAACCTAGAAAGCATAGTCTCCATCAGGCTGCTCAATTGACGAAATGAACCTGCCAAAAAGGTCAAGTTACCAACGGTTGATTTCCCGGTAACGGTTTCGTATACAATAAATCCGTATGCTGCGTAATAGCCTATGGTGCCTAAGATGGAAAAAAATGTGCCCCAAATTGATCTACGTATGGCCAATTTGCTATTATCCCTATAAAATTTACCCGACAGGGTCTTAAACCTGTTTACAATGAAATCTGAAAGGCCAAAAATCTTCACTTCCTTTGCCGTTTCGTCGCTAGCACCCAAATAGCGTACATAGTCAAGTTCCCTGCGTTCTGGGGTCTGGCTACGAGACAAAGCATAATTCTTGCTGTTAAAATAAGATTCGCCCAAGAATGAAGGAATAATGGCAAGCACCAATAAAAGAATCAACCAGGGGTTAAAGGCAATTAAGCCTGTTAACAGAAAGGCCATTGAGATTAAGTCTTGTATTTGGCTCATCACTTGCGAAAGCATCACACTTCTACCAACGGTCTGTTGCCTGGCACGTTCCAGCTTATCATAAAATACAGAATCTTCAAATTGCTCTAGGTCGAGGGTAGCGGCATGCTCCATTATTTTTATGGAGGTATAATTTGAAAACTGATCTCCCAAAAGGCTATCTGTCAGGTTAATCATCCTGCTCAGCGCATCGTTCATGATCGCTAGAAAGAACTGAAGGCCTACCAATTCCCAAAGTCTGTTCATGTTACCTCCTGAGGCGCTGGTATGCAATACCACAACCTCATCTATAATCAGTTTACCTACATAGAGCAAGGCAACAGGCATGGCCGAACGTAAGATCCTCAATGTAAAACTGATGATGGTTTTACTTGGACTGCTTTGCCAAACGAGTTTAAATAGACTTGGCAAATTCCTCAAGGAGGAGAGTCGTTCCTTAAACGTAATGTTTTCTACGGGTATTGTATTTATTTTCTTTGCCATAATCGGGTACAGGGCAAATCTAATTTTTATTGGGGATTAGTTTTTTATGTTTTTTGTAAAAATAGGGGGTGCAAAGTTCCCTAACACATCTAGTTCGTCATGCTCAGCTTGTCCCGATAGCTATCGGGAGGGCATCGTAATGCGATTGCACAGTTATTATTAATCCTCGTTCCTTCCCATCGCATTACGATTCCCGTATGCACGGGAATGACGTAACTACAGAGATGAGTTGTATCGTCCTAAAAAAAGTTTACAGTTTTTTATTTAATCCTGATATTGATTTACAGTTTTTTCATTGTCCTGTAATGGGTTTACAATTTTAGTATTTTTTGTATAATAGTTTTTCCATAATCTTTCAACATTCAGTTCTTGTGAATGTACAAGTTCTGGTGTTAGCAGGCCAATGCTAAAGTGCGGTCTTTCATTGTTGTATAGTTCGACTGAAGATCGCAGGCACTCTCTTGCATCTGTTATATTGTTGATTCTGTATTGGTTCAGGTATTCGTGTTTAAGGATGCCATTTATTCTT
>NZ_SJSK01000004.1 GCF_004331645.1 Pedobacter frigiditerrae | reverse complement strand
AAGCTGGCGACAGCACAGTCGAGTGATACTAATAACCCGAGGCTTTCAAGAGCAACACGTTGTTTGCTCTTCAAAATTGACTTCTTTCAATAATATGTCATTCTGGGAATGGACCATGTCCGCCCATTAAAGATATTCAGGTGCCTATATCGGCGGTGTCCACCTCTTCCCATTCCGAACAGAGAAGTTAAGCCCGCCAGAGCCGATGGTACTGCAGTAACATGTGGGAGAGTAGGTCGGTGCCAGATCCTAAAGATTGCCCCGTCACGAAAGTGGCGGGGCATTTCTGTTTTATGGGCGCACGACAAGGGGGATAAAACGGAACACTTTACCTACGCTAATGATAAGCCATACGTAAGCTGCTAAACAGCATATTTTCAAAAAACAAGAACAATCTACACAAGAACTTTTCCCCAATATCTTTGTTATAATTACAAATAAACTAATACTAAGCGGGACAGAATACTTATCTTTGTGCCTTAAATATAAAACGATGAAAATCAATTTTGGATCAAGAAAGGAAGTATTAATACATATTGAAAAATATATGCTTAAAATGATGCCCACCTATTTGAAACCTATCGATACCAACTGGCAACCATCTGATTTTTTGCCAGACTCTACTAAGGATTCTTTTTATCAGGATATAAAAATATTAAGGGAAAATGCAAAAGACCTTTCTTATGATTTGGTTGCTGTTTTAATTGGCGATACAATAACAGAGGAGGCACTACCTACATATGAATCTTGGTTAATGATGATGGATGGTATTTCACGCGATGAAGAAAGCGGATGGGTTAAATGGAATCGTCATTGGACTGGTGAAGAAAATCGTCATGGTGATCTGCTGAATAAATATTTATATTTATCTGGTCGCGTTGATATGCGCCAAATGGAAATTTCTACGCAGTATTTAATTGCTGATGGATTTGATATTGGTACAGGTCATGATCCCTACCGCAATTTTGTCTATACAAGTTTCCAAGAATTAGCTACAAATATCTCACACAGAAGGGTTGCTTCATTAGCGAAAAAAGATGGAGATACATTGCTCTCTAAAATGTGCGGTGTAATTGCATCTGATGAAGCTCGTCATGCAAAGGCTTATAAAGATTTTATGTCTAAGATATTTGAAGTAGATCCTAGTGAAGCCATGATTGCCTTTGAAGATATGATGCGTAAGAAAATTGTTATGCCTGCCCATTTTTTGCGTGAAATGGGAATGAAAATTGGGCAAACATTTGGTCACTTTACGGATGCTGCACAGAGATTAGGCGTTTATACAGCAGTTGATTATGTTGAGATCATGCAATCCCTAATTGAAGAGTGGAAAATTGATAGTTTGCAAGAATTAAATGAAGCTGGAGAAAAAGCAAGAGATTATGTAATGAATCTTCCAGATCGTTTATTACGTGTAGCAGATAGAATGAAAAATCCAACAATGGATTATAAATTTAGTTGGATTCATTCTTAATTTATATATATTATTAAAGGAAAAGCTTCGATATTCGAGGCTTTTCCTTTTAATGAGCTTTACATATTTCTTCTATATTGTCCACCAACTTCATAAAGCGCTTTACTAATTTGTCCTAGAGAACAAATTTTACAAACCTCCATTAACTCCTCAAAGATATTATCTCCAGCAATTGCCGTTTTTTGGAGCTTCAATAACGCTTGTTCAGTTTTTTGTTCATTTCTATTTTGAAAAGCCTTTAGAGCTTTGATTTGATACTGTTTCTCTTCCTCAGTAGCTCTTATTACTTCTCCAGGAACAATTGTAGGTGAACCATTTTTATTTAGGAATGTATTTACACCAACGATTGGAAACTCACCATTATGCTTTAACGTTTCGTAGTATAAGCTTTCTTCTTGTATTTTTCCACGTTGATACATGGTTTCCATAGCTCCTAAAACGCCGCCACGGTCATTAATTCGTTTAAATTCGAGTAAAACAGCTTCCTCAACTAAATCTGTTAAATCTTCAATAATGAAAGCGCCTTGTAATGGGTTTTCATTTTTTGCTAAACCTAATTCCCTGTTAATGATTAATTGAATGGCCATCGCCCTGCGTACAGATTCCTCGGTTGGCGTTGTTATCGCTTCGTCATAGGCATTTGTATGCAATGAATTACAATTATCGTAAATCGCATACAATGCTTGTAGTGTAGTTCTTATATCATTGAAATCAATTTCTTGAGCATGTAACGATCGTCCGGAAGTTTGAATATGATATTTTAACTTTTGAGAACGGTCATTCCCTTTGTATTTATTTTTGATTGCTTTGGCCCAAATTCTCCGAGCTACACGACCAATAACAGCATATTCTGGATCAATACCATTACTGAAGAAAAATGAAAGATTTGGGGCGAAATCATCTATATTCATTCCTCTGCTTAAGTAATATTCTACAAATGTAAAACCATTACTAAGGGTAAATGCTAGTTGAGATATCGGATTTGCTCCAGCTTCGGCTATATGATAACCAGAAATTGATACTGAATAAAAATTCCTTACTTTTTCATCTATAAAATACTTCTGAATATCGCCCATCATTCTTAAGGCGAATTCAGTTGAGAAAATACAAGTATTTTGTGCTTGGTCTTCTTTCAAAATATCTGCTTGAACAGTACCACGAACTGCACTTATTGCATATGTTCTAATTTTAGCATAAACATCTCGAGGCAAAACTTCATCACCAGTTACGCCCAATAACATTAAACCTAGGCCACTATTACCTTGTGGTAAATCTCCTTGGTAAAATGGACGTTCAATGCCTTTTTTCTTGTAGAGGTCTTTAATTTTACTTTCAATCTCTTCTTGTAGTCGATTTTCAATAATGTACTTTTCGCACTGCTGGTCAATAGCGGTATTCATAAAGAAGCCTAATAACATTGGTGCAGGGCCATTTATTGTCATTGAAACAGAAGTTGATGACGCACATAAGTCGAAACCTGAGTAGAGTTTTTTAGCATCATCTAATGTTGCAATGCTAACTCCTGAGTTGCCTATTTTGCCATAAATATCAGGTCGAATGTGAGGGTCTTCGCCATATAAGGTTACGGAATCAAAAGCCGTAGATAAACGATGAGCAGGTTGCCCTAAAGACACGTAATGGAAACGCTTATTAGTTCGTTCTGGACCACCTTCGCCAGCAAACATACGCGTTGGGTCTTCACCTTCACGCTTAAGGGGAAATACACCAGCAGCATAAGGGAATTCTCCAGGAACGTTTTCTGTTAATAACCAACGGAGTATATCTCCCCAATCTTCATACCTAGGTAATGAGATTTTTGGGATTTGAAGTTTCGAAAGTGATTCGTAATATAATGGTTGTTTAATTTCTTTATCACGAACTTTATATACAAAAAACTCTTCCTTATATTTCGCTTTAGTTGTTGGCCATTGGCGTAATAAGCGTTTGCATTCTCCATCCAATTGCTCTTCAATAAAGGTGTAAGCTTGTTTCAAACCATCTCCTATATTTTCGAAATCAGCCGAAAATTCCATTACACCTTGTAGCTGATAGAGTTTTCTAGCTATTTTACATTGCTTATCTACCCATTCGTTATAAGTTTCACTTGCTTCAGCAATTTCCGATAAATACCTAATCCTATCAGGTGGAATAATATAAATTTTCTCTGATTGATTAATAGTAGTCAGCATTGCTGATTTAAAATCAACTCCTGTTTTTTCTTTAATTTCATTAAGTAATGAAACAAATAAATTATTCATTCCAGGGTCGTTAAATTGTGATGCCATTGTTCCAAAAACAGGAATGTCTTCATCCTTGGCATCAAAAATATTGTGATTACGCTTATATTGTTTTCTTACATCACGTAAAGCATCTAAAGCGCCACGTTTGTCGAATTTATTGATGGCAACAAGGTCAGCAAAATCAAGCATATCGATTTTTTCTAATTGAGTTGCAGCACCAAACTCTGGTGTCATTACATAAAGAGAAACATCACAATGCTCTGTGATTTCTGTATCAGATTGCCCGATTCCGGAAGTTTCAACAATGATTAAATCGTACCCTGCTGCTTTGCAGATATCTATGCTTTCTTGAACATTTTTTGAAAGAGCCAAGTTGGCTTGGCGAGTTGCTAATGAGCGCATATAAACCCTTGGGTTATTGATGGCGTTCATTCTAATTCTATCGCCTAACAGCGCACCACCTGTTTTCCTTTTGGAAGGATCTACAGAGATGATGGCTAATGTTTTATCTTTTACTTCAATTAAAAATCGCCTAACTAATTCATCTACCAATGATGATTTACCAGAACCACCGGTTCCTGTGATACCTAAAACTGGAGCTTGATTTTTAAGTGTTAACTTTTTTAGTTCATTAACGAATTGCTGAGCACCTTCTGGGTCATTTTCTGCAACAGTAATTGCTGATGCAATGCTTTTAACCTCTTTATTTGGAATATTCTCTAGTTCTGTAGTTATTTTTTCGGTAGTGATAAAATCTGTTTCCTCCAGCATATTATTTATCATTCCCTGCAAGCCCATTTTACGACCATCATCAGGAGAATAAATCTTTGTAATGCCATAAGTTTGTAGTTCTTCAATTTCTGAAGGAAGTATAACACCACCACCACCACCAAATATTTTGATATGATTTGCACCTCTTTCTTGAAGCAAATCATACATGTATTTAAAATATTCGATATGACCGCCTTGATAAGATGTCATGGCAATACCCTGCACATCTTCTTGAATGGCACAATTTACAACTTCTTCTACCGAGCGATTGTGACCTAAATGTATTACTTCGGCACCAGAAGATTGTAAGATTCTACGCATGATATTTATGGTAGCATCATGGCCATCAAATAATGCTGCTGCAGTAACGAAACGGATTTTATTTTTGGGCTTGTAGACTTGAACTTGTTCCATTTAGGTTTTGTATTTGGTGTACAAAGGTAACAAAAACTAAGGATTGACAATGTTAATAGCTTAATAGATACATACGGTTTTGCTAATTGCAGCTGCAGTTTCTTATACAGGTTTTTGTTGATAAACCTTCAACCTACGGCAGACAGGGATTGAGTGATTAGCCCACAATGTAGCGAAGCGGAATGGGGCCTATAAACAAAAGCAGGACTAACTTTGAATGTTGCCCTGCTTTTGCTTTTCAAAAAAGAAGTATTTTATTGATGTGTAATTTCAGTAATTGGCGAACCAACACTTCCGCTTGGCATTTGAATATGAAGCATGGCGGCTAAAGTAGCTGCAATATCTGTCATGTAATGCGTTTGATTGGTTTTACCTGGCTTTACTTTCCAGCCCATGAATAATAAAGGGATGTGAGAATCATAAGGATACCAAGAGCCGTGAGTGGTACCAGTTGCGCCACCATCGAACCAGTTAGGCTTAGAAATAAAATAAACATCGCCACTGCGACGAGCGTTGTAACCGTTTGTAATTCTCTTTCTTATTTCTTCTGGAATTGTAGAATTATTTAAAATTTCTAAATCTACGGCATCTGCAATACCATTTTGTTTCTTTAAGTATTCTGTTGCAGCTTTTTTAACTAAGGTGAAGTCTACTTTTTTATCTTCGATAAGGCTATGGTCAAAATATACTTGATTGTTTGTTACCGTAATTACAGATTTTGAGAGATTGAATTTTGTATTCATTAAGGTATCCAATCCTTTGCGCAAAGTGGAATTACTAACTGTACCTGAGGGTAATTTATTTTCCTTCATAAAGTTAGGTACATGAGCAACTGCATGGTCTGCAGATAAAAACAGTAGGTAGTTTCCTTTGCCAATTGTTTTATCTAAATAATTAAAGAAATCTTCTAAATCCTTATCTAAACGTAAATAGGTGTCTTCTGCTTCAATTGAGTTTGGACCAAATTGATGGCCAACATAATCTGTAGACGAGCAGCTGATTGCAAGAAAATCAGTATTACCTGTTTGACCCATTTTCTCATTTTGAATAATCAATTTTGAAAAATCAAAAGTTATGGTGTTTCCATAAGGGGTACTTTTAATCATCTCGAAATTCTTGTCGATATACCCTGTTAACTGATGAGGGAAGGTAGGGGTTTCTTCTCCTCTAAACTTACCTTCATAAGGTTTATTATCAGTTGTACTTTGAGTATAGGTTTCAATAGGATAGAGTGTATTCCAGTTTTTTGCAAAATATCTATTTGCTTCTTTTTTGCTATTGTAATCTGTTACCCAAGTTGGTAGAGATTGCATATAATAAGTGCTAGAGATAAAGTTTGCTCCATCAAGCCAGTATGCAGCATTTGCTGAATGCCCAGCTGGTAAAATAGAACCACGATCTTTTATAGATACGCCAATTACTTTACTTTTAAAATTCGTTGCCAATCTAAGTTCGTCTGTAATAGTGGTTACAAGCATGTTTTTTGGCGACATTTCCCCGGCTCTTGAAGAGCTTCCCACTGTTTTTACACTTTTATCTTCTGCACAATATACATCTCTTCCTAATTCTGGGTCGTACCAATTATTGCCAATAATGCCGTTAATGGCAGGAACTGAACCAGTATAAATTGAGGTATGGCCACAAGCTGTGTATGTTGGTGTATATGGAATAAAGGTATTTTCTACAGAGAAACCATCATTTATTAAACGTTTAAATCCACCATTGCTATATCTAGAATAATATCTGTACAGATAATCCCAACGCATTTGGTCGATAACCAAACCTACCACAAGTTTTGGTCTTTCTATATTTGTAGGATAGGTTTTAGTAGTGGATTTTGATTTTTGTTGGGCATTAACATCAGCATAGACTATAGCTAATATTAAAAAAAGTAGGTGTTTAAATTTCATTATGTGCATTTGGTGTAGTAAAAATACTAATTGATTATGAAGCGTTAGTGAATTTATTATAATATTTCTGCTACCACAAATGTACTTCCGCCAACAAAAATTAAATCGTTAGCGCTAGCCATTTTTTTTGCAGTTTCTAGTGCCGCTTTAACATTATTAAATACTTTTCCCTTCAGCATGAAATGAGATGCTTTTTCAGCTAAATCTTTTGCAGATAGTGCTCTTTCTAAGTCTGGTTCGCAGAAATAATAGGTTGCATTTTTTGGAAGAATTGCTAAAACACCATCGATATCTTTATCCTTTACCATTCCGATTACAAAATGAAGCTTTTCGAAGTTAGTATTTTTGATGTTTTGAATTACTTCTGTAATACCTGCCTTGTTGTGCCCAGTATCGCAAATTATTAATGGATTTGTACTTAATGTTTGCCATCTGCCTTGTAAACCAGTTAGTTTTTTTACTTTATTTAAAGAAGAATAAATAGCCTTATCAGGAATTTTAAATCCTAATTCCTTTAATTTAAGGATGGATTGGATGACTGTTACGATGTTCTTACTTTGATAAGTGCCTGTTAAATCAAGTGCTAAATTTTTATAGACTAAACCTTTACTTTGATAAATATCCATTGATAATAAAGGTTTTTTTTGATGCAAGTTTTCTAAACGTAAATTATCTTCTGCAAAGGTGATTTGCGAATCTTCTTGAGCTGCCTTTTGTATAAATACGTTTTCTGTTTCTGAATGTCTTTCTCCAATAACAACTGGGATATTCTTTTTAATTATTCCTGCTTTTTCAAATGCAATTTCAGGCAATGTATTTCCTAAAATATTGGTATGATCTAAACTGATATTTGTAATAACAGAAAGTTCTGGTGTAATGATGTTTGTTGAATCTAATCTACCTCCCAAGCCAACTTCTATCACAGCTATATCAACTTTCTCCTTCGCAAAATAATCAAATGCCATTGCAACTGTCACTTCAAAAAACGATGGCTCAATTTCATTAACAATTTCAGTTTGGGTTTTTACAAAATCTTTTACAAATGATTTAGAAACCATTTTTCCGTTGATACGAATTCTTTCTCTAAAATCTTTTAGATGTGGGGAGGTATATAATCCGGTTTTGTAACCTGCTTTTTGTAATACAGCAGCTAACATGTGAGATGTTGAACCTTTTCCATTTGTACCTGCAATATGGATGCTTTTAAATTTATTTTGAGGATTATCTAAAGCTGCACACATTGCAATGGTGTTATGCAAATCTTTTTTTAATGCAACTGCTCCAACTCGGGTAAACATTGGCAATTTGCTATAAAGAAAATCTAAGGTTTGTTGGTAAGTCACGGGTGTTGGATTTTCGGTGTTATGAAAAGTTTGAAAATAAGAACATCTGCTAAATAATCATTTAATAAATAATGTTAAGTATAGAAGTTGCTAATTATTTATCTATAACATTTCTGGATTTAATCACTAGCGTATTTTTTCCTTTTCCTTTTAAAAATAAATTAATTTCAGTGTATAATTCGGCAGATTTTAGTTTATTATTTACACTATCAATCACATAAAGGCCAGAAAATTTATTTTTAATATTGGACTTAGGATATATATTTAAATAACCCTCTACACCTATTTCTATTTTTGAATTTTGTACTCTGTTGATATGGAATATTGATTTTCGTTTTCCTGTTGTTACGGGAATTATTCTTTCATTTTCCCATTCTTTACCTATCGAAATTGAATCTTTTGGAAACGGAATTTGGCAATTTTCATAATCAATTAGAAGACCAGCAGGTTTTCCACTTTTATACATAAAGGACTTTAATATTTCGCCCTGCTTATTTATCATAATTGTAAAAGTAGAATCAAGTAAAGGATCAAGGTCTAAGTGTAGCTCTTTTTCTGCATTGGACATTCTACTATGAATTTTATCCCTAGATAGATACATCATTTCTCCAAATCGCCCTACGTTTCGCATTTTTATATATAAAATTTTTGATGAAAAAAGATAAGCAGAATCTCCTATTAAGGAGTCTACTGTGAATTTCATCTTAATTTCGGAATTTGTTAAAACCTCTTTGTATTTATCATCATCCGCAATTGCATAGCTATGATATATAATGTCAAAGACATCTCCTTTAGAGTAGCTTAATCGTAATAGGAATTGCTTTTCTTTTTTTTGGCAACCACAACAGATGCACAAAAAAAAACAGAAGGTGATTAAAGATTTCATTAAGGAAATAAATTACTTCACTTTGAAATTAAAGACAACAACAGCAGTTCTAACTTCTGGGCCATTTTCTATTCTATCTAAAGTGGCATTCATTACGGCTCTTTCGCATTTACGGAATAAAGCATCATTAGAGAAAGTTGTCCCTTTTGCTCCAGCTGTTGCTGAAATAACCTGTCCGTTTCTATTTACACGAATCTTAACTACAATCTTTCCAGTTTCCTGGCCATCATCTGTTGGAGTAACTAGGTTATTAAATTTGCTTAGCGGAATAGGCGTATTTCCATTTCCAGAACCACCCTCGCCGTAATTTGGTGCTAATGGGTCGCCATTTATACTACCTTGATTGCCAGGTGTAGTACCAGTTCCATCTCCTTGACCTTTTCCGTTATTTTTATTTCCTTTATAAAGTGCATTAGGATTGATGGTTGGTTGAGCTGGTTTACTTTCTGTTGCACTTGTGGGCGCATTAGTACTTTTAGTTGCTTTTGTATTGATGGCAACTGCATCTTCAGAATTTTGGGTAATTACGTCTTTTGCATCAACCTGAGATGAAGTTGTAGGTGTAACTTTTTGTTCTGGTGTAACTTTATCTGGTAGTTTATTATTCGCATTCGGATCCATGGAAGGTTCTTCTATACTCGTATAATCACTACCCATTCCAGTTTCTGAAGTGCCATAATTAACCACCATACCACCCATTCCAATCGGTTCTTCTGGTTGAAACGCACCAATAACCCAAATAAAGCTAAGGGCAATAAATAAGCCCATCAAAACTGCAGAAATTGCAATTGCTTTTGGATAATTATTTTCTTCGCCAGTGGTTGTCATTATTTCTTAGGGTCTACAGCTAGAACTAGCTTTAATTTTAATTTATTGGCAACATCATACGCTTTCATGATGTTCTCGGCTGGTACACTTTTAGCAACGTATAAAATTATGGTTAAATCTGGAGCTATCTTTTGGTAAGCCTCAATAACTGGTTGTAATTGCTCAATATTAGTTGGTTTTTTATCAACGAAATAATTTAAATTTTCGTCTATGCTAACCGTAACAGCTTTTTTAGCAGTAGATTGTTGTCCGCTATCAGATTTAGGCAATAATAGTTTAACTACCCTTGGATTTACTACAGCAGAAGCCAATAGAAAAAACAAAAGCAGGAAGAACATAATGTCGTTCAGCGCAGAGGTATGTACCTCTACGGCACCTTTTTTTCTTTTGCGTAAATTCATTATTTACCTGGTTCTTCTAATAAGTCTATAAACTCAATTGCATCTGTTTCCATTTTAAGGATGATTTTTTCTACCATCATATTTAAAATGTGGTATAAAACATAAGCTACTATACCAATAATTAGACCAGTTGCTGAAGTAATCATTTTAGTGTATAAACCACCAGAAATAGTTCCAATTTCAATTTCTCCTTTAATAGACACATCGTGGAAAATTGTAATTACCCCAATAATTGTCCCCACGAAACCAAGCATTGGAGCAATACCTGCAATAATACCTAAAATGCCTATATTCTTTTCTAGTTTAGAAACTTCTAGTTTCCCTGTGTTTTCAATTGCGCCTTCAATATCCTTAATTGGTCTCCCTATTCTTTTTAAGCCTTTTTCTAGCATTCTTGCCAAAGGCGATTTTGTGTTTTTACATAAGGCAATAGCACTATCTAACCTTCCATCATGTATATTCTGCTTAATTTGAAACATTAAGTTAGATTCATCTTTTGATGATTTACGTATAGTTAAATAACGTTCGATAAAGATAACTAGACCTAAAAACGCCAATAAGGCTAACGGAAGCATTACCCATCCACCTTTGAATAATAAATCTATAAAATGTAAATCTGGTTGAGTTGGTGCTGCAGTTGTAGCAACCTTATTTGCGGTATCTAAAACATTTTTTGCTGTGTCTCCAGCCGCCATTAACAATGTAATCATATTTAGTTTTTGTGTGTTTTCGGTAAAACGGGTTGTATATAAATGCCTTCGTTTTTTAATTTTTTTCTTAAACTATCTCGAAGTATTTTAGCCTCTGATTCTTTTAAAAATGAACCAGCGCTAATGTTGATCATAGTCTTAGAAAGCTTAATCTTTTTTGCAGGAACACCATTTTTAGCAAGATTTGCAATGATCTTATTTGCTTTTTTTTCGGTTGCTACAGCACTTACTAAAATCTCATACACAGTTACCTTACTACTATCTATAGCAGGCGTATCCGGAGCCAAGTTAACCATGGCATTTGTTTTAGTTAAACTATCTTTTAACAAAGAATCGGTTTTAGTGCTTAACGAATCAATGGGGGCAACTGGTATAGTTTTGTCTTGCTTGCCTTCAAAGTTTTTAAGGTATTTATTAAAGAAGGTTGGATTAATAAAATAAGCAACAGCTCCAGCAGCAATGATTACTAATAAGATAATTAGTGCCTTAATTAAAAATGGCATTCCCTTTTTAGGCTCTTCCTCTTCAATGTATTCTTCTCCTACTATTTCATTTTCAATAACTACTTCTGGGTCTTCTTTTTCTTCAGCCTCAACAGTTTCAATAACAGGTGGTTTAATAAAGGTGTTTTCTAAAACCTCAGTCGGACGATTTTCTACCTCGGCTATTTCTTCAAAAGTTTCTTGCTCATCATGTAGCAATACATTTTCTTCTATTTCATCTGTAGTTTCTTGTCCAGGATTTTCTTCTTCTAACTTGTTTTCTTCTTCAATTTCTTCTAAATACTCGGTTTCAATAGTTTCAGGGATTGCAGTTTCATTTGCAGTATTTTCTTCCTCGGGTATAATTTCTGTTAAAGTAGGAAGACCATAAAATTCGAATCCGAAATTAGTTTCCTGTTGTCCAACTAGAACCAATTCGTCATTAACGTATTTAAGTTTTCCGAAAATATTTAAGTCTGCTTCTTGATTTTCTGCAAGTTGCGTTTGAATCTGCTCTGCGAACTCGCCAATATAATAATTAGCAGAGTCTGTAGTTATATGCCTTTTATGGCTAATATAGTTTGCTAATTCTTCTTCCTCTTTTATTGCCCTCGTAAATGCTATCGTATAAGTAGGAGGTATAAAAGCGTGTTGCTCTACATCATATTTACCAGGTAATTTTTTCTTATACAGTGTGCCCAAACCCACAATTCCTACGGTTTTGCGAGTTTGTAATAGCTCTGTTAGGTATAATAATATATCCATTCTGGTAAAAATAAATTATAATTCGGTATCAACCAATATTTAATTGCTCAAGACCTAAAATGAGTAGCTTAATCCACCAAAAATACTGAAACCATTTGTACGGTAATACAAGTATTTACTGTAATTGGTATTAAGTAGGTTTGTTGCCTTGGCAAAAGCTGAAAACTTGTTGTTGATTTTATAATCTGCACCAATGCCTAAGTCTACAAAACCTTTTACAGTAACAACAGTTTCTTTTGAATAATCTGGAACAGGTGGATATTTACCTAATACTTGTGGCTCTGAAACGTAAACTTTAGCGTCACTATCATCTTGGATTGCCACATTTGCATTGAAGCTCAATTTCTTGTTGTAGGTATATGAGAAATTAGAGCCTATACGTAGTTGAGGTTTATAATAGCTTTGTTTCTCTACTGCTGGTTTGTAATCTTCAAGGTTTATTTTACCAGTCCATTTTAAATTATCGCTTACCTGAACAGAAATTTCTCCTTCTAAGCCTAATAATTTCATTGTTCCGAAATCATAAATCACATCGAATTTATTAAAGCTGGTAAAGTTGTTTACGAATAAAGGCATATCTGTAATCCTTTTGCTATAAAATCTTGCTTTGTAACCAAAACCCGGACCACCTGTGCCTTTAATACCACCACTAATGCTCATTTTTTCTACAGTGTTTTGAATGGCAATATTTCCATTTAGGAATGGATTTTCATCCGTAAAGTTTTTTAAGCTATTGCGATTAACATCACCTTTAACCTCTCCAAAGATTTGTAGAAAATCTGGAATTAAGGTGAAATCGGCAGTTACTGAAGGGAAAATTCTTGTGCTAGAAAATTCTCCAAACTCTTGAACGAAATTAATTCCGGCAGTAATTTTCACACCATTCGCTTGTAATTTGATGTAAGGATTTAATCGTAATAAATTATTTGAAACACTGGTATTTACATCTTTTGTACTACCCAACTCAGCAGCAGCAGCAAGACCCAAATTAAATTTGCTAATCCTTTTGTTTAAATATCCTGTTAAGGTAATGGCATTTTCCTTGGCAGAAAATTTATCATTCAAAAGGTAAGCATTAACCTTTGCAGCGTAACTTAATGCATTTTCGTCGTTGGTAAATTTATTGATGGCTTCACCCTCTAACTCAAAGAAGTTGATGGCTTGTTTCTCTGGATTAGGATTTAAAGTTGGATTTGCTTCATCAATGCCATAAAAATATAATCCGTGTCTTTCAAAGTTGACACGGCCATTTAATGTGGTTTTCTCTCCAATGCTACGTCCAAATGCACTTAACTGTTGAGTATTCTCGTTTTGCTTATTTAGTTTTCCTTCTTGACCAAAATGCCTAAAAAATGCACCAGCTTGCAATGCTTCATCTTTTCCTGTGCCTACATAAGCTTCGGCAAGAAAAGTGCCTAAAGAGCCAAGGCCGCCTTTTACATAGTTATTAATTAGTTCAGCAGCACGTTCATCAGCTAATTGCTGAGCCTGTAGTTTTTGAATATCAGAGTTTAACTCTAGTTTCCTATCGGTTAAAATATAGTTGAATTTTGCTTTGTAAGTGGCTACGTTATTTAAGTCTGGACTTCTTCTCAATTTAACAGCATCAGCCAAAACGGGTTTGTAAGGTCTAATTACTTCAATTTCTTCTGTAACCGTTTTCTCTGGTGGTTTAACATCTTGCGCCTTTGTTGCAAATGAACCAGCAGTAAGTAAAAATAGAGTAGTATATATCGTTTTATGTAATCTCATCTTCAATGTCTAGTTAATTTTAGCTAATTTCTCCTTTGCAGTTGGCACGATGTCATCCTTACCTTCATAATTGTCTATAATACTTAATAAAGTGCTTTTTGCCTGTAATTTATCTTTTAGCGCTAAGTAATTATCTGATAATAGGATAAACGATTTCGCTACCCAATAATCATAAGATGGCATATTGTTTATCAAGTCAAAACAAGTTTTTTGAGAATTTTTATAATCGCCTTTGGCATATTGAATCGCCGCAATGTTATATTTCGCTTCAGCAGCAGCTAAGGTTTTTGTTTTAGCTATTACGTTGTTGAATGATTTGATTGCTTGAACAGTATCGGCTTTTACTAAATAAGCCTTACCAATAAATAAATCTGAACTATTCTTTTCTTCTTCCGATGCCTTATCAGAGTTTTTGATTAAATCTGCATATTTCATCATGTCATCAGCCATACCCAATGCATTGTAAGCTTTTAATAAGTTATTGATGGCATAAGTATAATGTACTTTATAATCTGCTGTGGTTTCCAGTCTTTTTAAGTAAACGATAGCTTCATTATATTTCTTCTCGTCCATTAAAACCTTAGAAACACTCATTAATGAACGCTCTGTGTAATCGCTTGTCCAATCATTAAGAATATAATCATAATCTGGGATTGCTTCTGCAGAGCGATTTAATTTCACTAATGATTCAGCCCTAATAAATTTTGCCTCTTTATCGTGAATTGCTTTTGGAAATTTTTCAAAATATGCATTCACAGCCTCATAAGCACCTTGGGCATCTCCTTTTAAATATCTATTATTTGCTGCTTGGAAAACGATGTTATCTTGTTCGCTCATCGAGTAATTTCCAAGTGGGGTTGTAGCTGCATAAGCTATAAAACCATTTGCATCGCCTCTATCAACATAAATGTTTTTGATTGATTCTAGCGCTTGTTTAGCTTCAACTGAACTTGCATAATCTCTAATCACTTTTTTAAATGATTCTAAAGCTGCATCATCTTGGTCTTGGTTATATTGTACTAAACCAATGGTTACTAAAGCACGAGGCACATAACTACTACGTGGGTATTTAGCTACTAAATCAACCAAGTCAGATTTAGATTTATCAAAATCTCCTTTATTAAAATAAGTATAAGCAGTTTCAAAACCAGCATCATCAGCATAGTTTGAACTAGGGAATTGGCGTAACAAGCTTTGCATGGTAGTAATTTTAGCATCGTCTTGTTTTTGCAAACCTTGTATCATTCCACGTTGAAACAAAGCGTAATCTTCTCCAGTTAATTTACCATTGATGATTTTGTTATAGTTTACCATTGCATCACCATAGTTCTTGTTAACAAAATAAGAATCGGCTAAACGAATGGTTGCATCTGTAACAGTTTTGGCATCTTTATCATCGCCATTTAAAAACTTTTCGAAGTAATTGGCAGCTTTAGTATATTTTTCATCTTCAAAGGCAGCGTATCCTAAAGCATAATTAGCAAAGTTGTAAACATCTGTTTTTTGAGCGGCCGGCATTGCTAAAAACTTTTCAAAAGTTTTAACAGCTTCGCCAAACTTTCTTAATTCATACATCGATTCTGCCATCCAATAAATACCTAAAGCATGTATTTCTTTATCCTCTGGGAAATTGCCAGAACGTAAAAACATAGATAAAGCATTAGGGAAAGCCCTTTCGTTGTAAAACTCTAAGCCTCTAAAGTAGGTTGCTTTTTGATAAGCTTCTTTTGCTTCAGGCGTTTTGTTTTGTAAAGGCTCTAAAATATCTATAGCTGTTTGATAGTTTTTGCTTGTTAATAAAATTTCACCTTGTAAAACCCTGGCTTCGTTTATTTTTTTAGAACTTGGGAATTGCTTGATAAAAGTTTGGATTGACTCTAACGCTTGAGAATTAAATTCTAACTCATAACTTAATCTAGCATAACTTAACCAAGCTTCTTCTTGTATTACTTTATCAAAATTTAACCTAGATGCTCTAAAAAACGCACTGCGAGCTTTTTCCTTGTTATTTAATTTCAAAGCAGATTTACCCAAGGTGTACATGCCATTTTGTAGGTAAATATCATCGGTAGTTAGTTTTTCTAGAACGGGAATAGACTCTTTAAACTTCCCATTTTGAAATAGCGAGTACCCATACTGGTAAATAAAAAGATTGTTTTTGGTATTGTTTTTATCTTTTGAATAAAATTCTGCAAAATACTTTTCTGAATTTTTAAATTCTGACTTTGCAAAATAAGAAGCCGCAACCAAGCTTAACATTTCTGGCTCAAACTGTTGTTTTGTTTTTGCCATTGCCGGAAGTGCATAATCAATCACGTCATCATAACGCTCATCCAAATAATACATTGAAGTAATGTAGTAAGGATAACTCGCCTCATAGGTAGGAGAGCCTTTCAATTTCTCGAAATTGGTTAAAGCAGTTTTATATTCTTTGTTAAGGTAGTTGATGTAAGCAAAATAATAAGTCGCACTTTCTTTAAAGGGCGAATCTTCTTTTTTAACCGCTTCAAAAAGAGGCTCTGCTTTTTCAAAATTTTTCAACTCGAAATAAGCATAACCTTGTTTAAATTGATATTCTACTCTTTGCTTTTGTGAAAGAGAACTTGGTTCAGTTTTTTCAAACCATTCTAAAGCTTTTGTATAATTCTTTTGAGCGAAATAAGATTTACCTACGTGAAAGTAAGCAAGCTTGGTATTCGGATTTAAAGGGTATTCTCTAATAAATTCTAGAAACAAAGATTCTGCATCTTCATTCCCTAACTCTAAAGCGCAAACAGCAGCATAAAACTTTGCATTTTCTTTTAGTAAAGATAATTCTGCATTGCTTTCTTTTTGAGTACTTGCTTTGCTTCTAACTTGCTCAACCATTTTAAACTGTTGTGCAGCCGCAACGTATTTCTCGTTCTGGAGTAATTCTAGGCCGGTTTGGTAGTTTTTATTAAGGGTGATTAGTGGAGTTATCTGGGCAAAACTGGCGGTAATACCGCCGACTAAAAAGAGGGGAACTAATAGAAATTTCTTCTGCATAGGTTTCAAATATGGTTGGTACTAAATTATAAATAGTATCAAAGCTTATCAACATAAGTAATTAACATCTGTTGATAACAACGTTCTAACGAAGAGATTTGAGAATTGGTATAAGTAAGTCCGGAAGTTAGAAAAGTCAGGAAGTCCGAAAGTATATTGTCTAAATACTAACTACTTTGTACTAAGTACCTTTAGTCGTTCTGACTAGCCAGTAAATAAAGTACAGCCATTCTTACTGCTACTCCATTTTCTACTTGTTCTAAAATGATAGATTGTTTGCTGTCTGCTACATCACTTGTAATCTCTACGCCTCTGTTTATTGGACCAGGGTGCATGACGATGATTTCCTTATCTAAATTATCTAATATTTGTTTATTTAAGCCATACATCATTGCATATTCGCGTTGCGATGGGAAATATTTAATGTCTTGTCTTTCTAGTTGGATGCGCAGCATATTTGCCACATCGCACCAATTCAGCGCTTTCTTTAAATCGTGTTCAACTTTTACACCTAAACTTGCAATATGTTTTGGAATTAATGTTGTTGGTCCGCAAACCATAACCTCTGCACCTAACATTTGCAAACAAAGTATATTAGAAATGGCAACCCTCGAATGTAGGATGTCGCCCACAATTACCACTTTTTTACCCCTAACATCGCCCAGTTTTTGGCGAATAGAATAAGCGTCTAATAAAGCCTGTGTTGGATGTTCGTGTGCGCCATCGCCAGCATTTACAATTTGTGCTTTAATATGTTTGCTCAAAAAAACGCCAGCTCCAGCATAAGGATGTCTCATCACTACCATATCAACTTTCATTGCTAAAATGTTGTTTACGGTATCTATTAAAGTCTCGCCTTTACTAACTGATGATGAAGATGCTGCAAAGTTTACCACATCGGCAGAAAGTCTTTTTTCAGCTAATTCGAATGATAGTTTGGTACGTGTAGAGTTTTCGAAAAATATATTGGCAATGGTAATGTCTCTTAACGAAGGAACCTTTTTAATAGGTCTGTTAATTACATCTTTAAAATTATCCGCAGTTTCGAAAATCAATTCAATATCATTCAGGTTAATATCTTTAATGCCCAAAAGATGTCTAGTTGATAGTTTTTCTGCTGCCATTTTTCTTATTGCTTTTCTGATAATAAAATCACCTTGTCTTCGCCGTCATTTTCTTTCCAACTTACCTTAACTTTCTGACTGTCAACGCAATCAACTTGCTGACCAATATAATTTGGCTCGATAGGTAAGTGCCTAGAAAATCTTCTGTCAATTAATACCATTAATTCAACTCTTTCTGGTCGGCCATAAGCCAGTAACGCGTCCATCGCAGCACGAATTGTTCTACCAGTCCACAAAACGTCATCAATTAAGATAACTTGTTTGCCTTCTATAATAAAGTTAATGGTATTGCTACTCGCCGTTACTAAGCCATCTTTTCTTCTAAAATCATCCCTAAAAAAAGTAATGTCTAAATGACCTTTTTTAATGGAATTTGTTTTTAGAATTTCTGAAAGTTCTTGATGTACACGGTCTACGAAATAAGTTCCTCTGGGTTGAATTCCAATTAATACTGTATTCTCAAAATCGGTATGGTTCTCAATTAATTGATGACAAAGTCTCTTAATTGTGATTTGAAATTTCTGACCGTCTAGCAGGGTTCTCTTTTGCATTGAACAAGGATTGGGCAAATATAGATAAATGTTTTAATGTTGGAAAGTTGAAATGTTGGAAAGTTGAAAAAAGGTGTCAAATTGTTTGATTGCTAGATTATTGCATTTTTAATTAGAAAAGCAATGTTCTGTTTTTATAGGGGAGGGTAGTCCTTCTTTTCGTTCCAATCTTTTTGCGCTTCGACTACGCTCAGCGTGACAAAAAGGATTTCCACTGCAATAAGGTTTAGTTTACATAAGTCTGTGTTTTATAGGGAAGTAAATCCCTTAATAGTTTTATATTTGTATATGCAACCAGTAATTTTTTTCGATGGACTTTGTAATCTCTGTAATGGGGCAGTACAATTTACCATCCAAAGAGATAAGAATAATATTTTCCGCTTTGCCTCCCTGCAAAGTGAATACGCTGCCGAAAAAATTACACCTTTTAAAATTGCTCCAGAAAATCTCGATAGTTTCATCTTGTTAGAAGATGGGAAAGTTTATTTACGCTCTACTGCCGCATTAAGAGTTGCAAGAAAATTAAATGGACTTTGGCCATTACTCTATGGTTTTATTATTGTTCCTCCTTTTATAAGAAATGCGGTTTATAATTACATCGCTAAAAACCGATATAAATGGTTTGGTAAACAAGAAAGCTGCTGGGTGCCTACACCAGAGTTAAAGAGCAAGTTTTTAGGGTAAAATTTATTCTACATTTTTAGGTTTAGGTCTCCACAACCAAAGTGATAAAACGACTAAAGGAACTGTAATACTCAAAGCAATTAATATCAATTGTTTTCGGTGACTAGCAATTTCTACATCGCTCGAAGTAAAAATAACCACAGTTTCTTTAATGGCGTATAATGTGAATATGGTTAAAATAACTGCTAGGACTTTCCTCATTGATTGAATTTGTACCCAAAATTAGATTTATTTATTGATAAAATAAAAAAGCTAGCTGAACAATGTTCAACTAGCTTAAGTAAACCAAATTATAAACTATAAAGATTTTGTAAAGGCTTATATTATTCTCCCTCTCTTTTAATTGGTCTTAAATTTTCTAGTTCTTCGGGCGTAAAAAGCCTGTAATGGATTTTAAATGTTTTCCCCATAGGAGTTTCCAGGGAAAATCCACCAACTCCAAAGCCATCTAGTACGTCTAATGTGAAATGAGAAAATTTCCAATATTCGAATAGGTCCCTATCAACCCAAAATTCACATTGTTCGATAATTCCAATACAGGCATCATTCATTCTCAAATAAAATCCTCTCTTTTCGAAACATTGAGGCTGTGTGCCCTCGCAACATCCACCAGCTTGATAGAACATTAAATCGCCATGTTTGGCTTTAAGTTCTTTTATTAAGTCAATTGCTTTTTCTGTTGCATCTAATCTCTTAACCATATTTAGTTATTATCAATCAATCAACTTAAATTTAAAAATTAGATAAAGCGCAAGGCTTATACCTTGCGCTGAGTAATCAGAAATTAAAAGAAACCAAGTTTATTCTTGTCATAAGAAATTAGCATGTTTTTAGATTGGCGGTAATGACCTAACATCATTTTATGATTTTCTCTACCAACGCCAGATTGTTTGTATCCTCCAAAAGGAGCACCCGCAGGGTAAGCGTGGTATTGATTTACCCAAATACGACCTGCTTGTATTGCTCTAGGCACTTGGTATAACTCATGGGCATCTCTTGTCCATACGCCCGCACCCAACCCATATAATGTATCATTAGCAATTTCGATTGCTTCTTCAACTGTTTTAAAAGTAGTTACAGCTAATACTGGACCGAAAATTTCCTCTTGGAAAATGCGCATCTTGTTATGCCCCTTAAAGATAGTTGGCTTAATATAGTAGCCGGTTTCCAAGTCGCCATCTAAATGGTTTACATCTCCGCCAGTTAGTAATTCGGCACCCTCTTCTTTACCTAATTTAATATAGGCAGCAATTTTTTCATATTGAATTTTAGATGCTTGTGCCCCCATCATTACTGTTTTATCTAGTGGGCTTCCCACTTTAATTGCTTCAGTTCTTTCAATTACTTTTGCTATAAACTTCTCATAAATATCTTCCTGGATCAATAATCTTGATGGGCAAGTACAAATTTCACCTTGATTTAATGCGAACATCACAGCTCCTTCAATTGCTTTGTCTAAAAAAGCATCATCATGATCCATAACCGAGCTAAAAAATACATTTGGTGATTTTCCTCCTAACTCTAAGGTAACAGGAATAATGTTCTCAGTTGCATATTGCATAACTAATCGCCCTGTTGGGGTAGAGCCAGTAAATGCAGCTTTATTAACTTTAGGATTGGTCACCAAATGTCTACCCAATTCTGAGCCAAAACCATTTACAACATTTATAACGCCTGGAGGCAATAAGTCGCCAATCAATTCCATTAAAACGATAATAGATGTTGGTGTACTTTCAGCTGGTTTTAATACTACGCAATTACCAGCGGCTAATGCTGGAGCCAACTTCCATATTCCCATTAGCAATGGGAAATTCCAAGGAATGATTTGGGCTACAACGCCTATTGGCTCATGAACAATTAATGATACTGTGTTTTGATCAAGCTCGGTATGTGAACCCTCTTCAGCACGAATAATACCAGCAAAATACCTAAAGTGGTCTATGCCCAAAGGCAAATCTGCCGCTAATGTTTCTCTTATCGCTTTTCCATTATCAATGGTTTCTACTGTTGCTAGGTATTCTAGGTTATCCTCCATTCGCTGCGCAATTTTATTAAGGATAATACTTCTTTGGGTAGCTGAGGTTTTGCTCCAAGTTTTAAAGGCTTCTGCAGCTGCATCAACTGCTAATTCAATGTCTTCTTTAGATGAGTGAGCTACCTTAGTAAAAACTTTTCCGTCTATTGGAGAGATGTTATCGAAGTAAACTCCTTTTACGGGAGCAATAAATTTACCGCCTATATAATTATCGTAATGCGATTTAAAGGCAGGCCTTTTTACTATATTTTCCATGTTTACAAGAATTTGGTTATCACAAACCTAATCGCAAAGTAGGTGTGTTTGATAGTAAAATTGTTGCATGTAGTAGCATTATAGTTGCAGTTTATATAACCTTCATGAAATAAACATATATTTGATATACGCCAATAATTGTTAACCAAATCTAATTATTGCTATGGACCATATATTAAATCCGGTTACTTTAAGCAAAGCTGAAAGTTTGAAAACTTTGGTTGAAAATAGAACCGCATATACTTTGGAAAAATGTGAGTTGAATGTATTTGAGACTTATACCCAATCTTATAAAGTACCATTAACTTTTAATGATTTTGTAATTACCAGTATGTTACGTGGTAAAAAGGTGATGCACCTTTTTGATAAGCAGGGTTTTGATTATTTCCCTGGACAAACTGTTATTGTGCCACCAGCAATAGAGATGAAAATAGATTTTCCAGAGGCAACAGATTTAAATCCAACTCAATGTATTGCATTGGCAATAGACAGTGACCAGATTAAAAAGACTTTGAGTTATTTAAATGAGTTTTTTCCTAAGGAAGATCCAAACTCAAAATGGTTGTTAAATTATGATGAGTATCATTTTTATAATAATGAGGAAATAGCTTATTTGATTAATAAGGTGATCAGGGTATGTTCTGAAAGATCAAAGGAAAAAGACGTGTTGGCAGATTTAACATTGAAAGAACTGCTGATTAGAATCATGCAGAGCCAGAATTTAAAAGCTGTGAACGATGATCAAGTTGGCCAAAACCATAATTCTTTAGCTTACGTTATCGGTTACATCAAAGCTAATTTAAACGAGAAATTAAGTATTGATAATTTAAGTAGTCAGGCTTGCATGAGCAGAGCTACATTTTATAGATTATTTAAAAGAGAATTGGGTATAAGTCCGAATGATTATATTTTGACTGAGAAGATGAATAGGGCAAAAGAATTATTATCTAGGCCTGGAGCAAAAATTGCTGCTGTTAGTTATGAGCTAGGTTTTAATGATTCAAATTACTTCATTAGGGCATTTAAAAAAATTGTAGGTATTACACCTGGAAATTACCAATTAACGGCTTTTCACAAAATAGTTCATTAACATGAATTTGAAACAAACGTAATACTAAGCTGAAAGTTCCTTGATCTTATCCCTTAAATCTTTAATCGGTTCCTTAAAGATGCTGTCGTTCATTTTTTTGGCTAGAATTATAAATGGAATCCCAATTAAAATACACAAACCTATTTGTAAGGTTAAATTAGGTAAGCTAAAAACAATTGCGAACTTTTGATGAACATATAATCTATATGCAATTAATCCAATCGGGCCGCTTAAAGGCAAAAATATATATCCAAATATATTTTCCATTCTTAAAATCCTACGAATTGCTATAAGGTTATCTTCCAGTACTTGTTTGGTATTAGAATTAAAGTCGATAGCTGTTTTAATCTTTTTTAGTTCAACTAGACCAAGAATCCTACATAATTCGTAGGTGACAAGAAATGCCAATAACAAATATTGTAAATCATTTTTTATAAAAAATGCGGCAACAAGCATTGGTACACTAATTATTCTAATCCACCTTAATTTCCATTTTAACTTGAAGAGTAATGAGCTAATTAAGCTGTGAGATTGATGATCTAGTTTATATGTTGCAATTGCTGGTGTAGTATCTTTTGCTGTGAATTCAGCATTCATATTTTGCCATTCTTGCTGTAGGTTTATGCTATTTTCCATTTATAATAGTGGTAAGTTGTTGTTTAATTCGGTGAAGTTTAACGTTAGTATTGGTCTTTGAAAGGCCTGTCATCTCACTTATTTCTGAGTTATCGAAACCATCAAGATGTAGCATGATGATGCTTCGGTCTATTTCTGCCAATTGTTTAATTGCCCGGTACAAAAAATCTGCTCGTTCAGATAATTCTTGAGGTTCAAAAGATATATCCTGATTTGTATTTTCCTTAATCTTTGTGGCTTTTTTACTTTTGTTTAAAAAGGTAAGTGCAACATTTAAGCTAATTCTATACAACCAAGTAGAAAACTTAGCATTCCCTTCAAATCTTTCATAGGCACTCCAGCTTTGAAAAACAATTTCTTGATACAAATCTTTTCTGTCTTCCAAATCATCAGCATATAAGTTTACTACCTTAAGGATAATTCCCTTATGCTCTTCAAGTTTTTGGAGATAAGCTTTTTCAGTCATTATTTTTTAGCCTTAGAAGATATTTGTGTTGATTTATGCTCTTCATAAAGTTGAACCACTGTGATGATAAAAGAAATAGTTGCCACAGCTAACATTGAATATTTTAAATAGCTCGGCATTTCTACTGTTGTGTAGATAAGGATTAAAAAAGCTGTTGTTGCTAATTTTGTAGGTTTGTTTTCCATTTTGCTCATTTTAAAACTGTTTAAATATGTACAGTTAGTAAGCAATGGCTTTAAAAAATTACAACAATTGAAAATTAATTTTCGAGATATTTTTTGCTGTAGGTAATTCCCATTAAATCATAGCGCTTAAATTGGGTTTTTAACCGTTTTAAAAAATCTGGATAGTTTTTACCCTGCTTTGGGCTCCAAAGGATTTCGCTTAAAGCATCTAATCTTGGGAAAATTTGGTATTCGATTTTTTTAGGATTAGCTACATATTCAGACCATAAATTACCTTGTGCACCCCAAACGTATTTGGCTTGATCGGCATTTAATTCTGATGGAACTGGCTCGTAATTATATACAGATTCTAGTGGCAGATATTTGTTTGCCGCTAAGCTATCATCTTTTAAAAATTGTTTATGATTAAAGTACGTTATATCTTCTGGTGTCATGATTACTTTCTGCTTAAGTTTTGCAGCAGCTATGCCACCTTTTTCTCCACGCCAGCTCATAACTATGGCATTAGGAGCCAGACCGCCATCTAAAATCTCATCCCATCCAATAATGGTTTTTCCTTGGCTATTTACAAATTTCTCTATGCGATGAATAAAATAACTTTGCAAGGCACTCTCATCTTTTAGATGATTGGCCTTCATCATTTGTTGTGTAACTGGATCTTGTTTCCACCAAACTTTAGAAGCCTCATCGCCACCAATATGAATGTACTGCGATGGAAATAATTGCATCACCTCCATTAAAACATCTTCTAAAAAACTAAATGTTTTTTCAGTTGGAGCTAAAACATTGTTGTATTTGTTCATCATACCCCAAGTTTGCGCTACTTCATATTTTTTGTTTGGTTCTGTGCCTAATTCTGGGTATGCTGCTAACAATGCCATACTATGTGCGGGCATTTCTATTTCTGGAATAATGGTAATGTATCGTTTTTTTGCATAATCAATTACATCTTTGATTTCTTCTTGTGTATAATAACCACCGTGTTTAATGCCGTCAGTTTTAATTACTGCATCTTTTGGGGTGATTTTAATTTCTGTTGGAAAAACTTCATACTTAATACCTTCATTTCCCTTTCCTGGCCACAGACCAATAATACTTCCATTTCTCCAAGCGCCAACTTCAGTTAGCTTTGGATATTTTTTAATTTCAATCCTCCAGCCATGATCATCTGTTAAATGCCAATGGAAATAATTCATTTTGTGCAGGGCGAGATAATCGATGTATTTCTTCACAGTAGCAACATCAAAAAAATGTCTGCTAACATCTAAATGCATAGCTCGGTATTCGAAACGAGGATAATCTATGATATCTACTGACGGTATTGTTAATTTATCATTGGTCTTTGTAGGCAACAGTTGTATAATGGATTGAATAGCATAAAAAATTCCTTGTTCTGATGATGAACCTGCATTTATCGTAGAACTTAAAACAGAAACGAAGTATTTGTTAGGATTTGAATATAACTTTTTGTTGACTACTAAAGTTATGAATTTCGATTTCTTGTCGGGATTACTCGTAACTTCAAGTTTAAGATTATAAATCTTCTCTATGTAATCTGCTAAAAACTGAGCGGAGTTTCGAACTTCTTCTGCTGTAATAAGTATCGCAGTATTTTTATCTATTGTAAATGTATCTTCTGGAAAGAGTCCAGCTCTTAATTCAACAGGTCTAGGAATAATATTTACTTCTTGAGCAGAAAGACTAAAGCTGAAAGCGAAAAGTAAAAAGCAAAAAATAAATTTCTTCATAACTGGATAGGTTTGATTTTCAAAAATAGGAAAAATAAACCTCACCCTGTTAAAGCTATTGGTTATCGGCAGTTTCTATGTTTCCCTCTCCTTGAGGAGAGGGATTGTGCAGACAGAAGCTAAACCGCAGAACGCTCAAAGGGTGAGGTCAAAAAAAATCCCGATAACCATTGGCTATCGGGATTAAATTTATTTAGCGTTTAAAAAGCTTATTTTTTGTTTTTGCTTTCTTCGCCTTCCATTTGCTCTTTTAATTGAGCAAGAACGCTAAGATCACCTAAAGTAGATTTCTCTACTGAATCTTTCACTTTTTTAACTGCACTTACAGAAGCTTTAGCTTCTTTCTTTTTAGTAGCTCTTTCTTCAGCAGCAACTTCAGCTTTAGCCTCTTCCCAAATACGGGCGTGAGAAACTACGATACGTTTAGCATCTTTGTTGAACTCAATGATTTTGAAATCATTAGTTTCTTCAGCTTTGATTACAGAACCGTCTTCTTTAGCCATGTGTTTAGTTGGTACGAAACCTTCAACACCATATGGTAAAGCAATAACAGCACCTTTATCAGTTACTTTAACTACTGTACCTGTATGAACTGAATCAAGGGTAAAGATAGTTTCGAAAGTATCCCAAGGGTTTTCTTCTAATTGTTTGTGACCTAAGCTTAATTTGCGGTTTTCAACATCAAGTTCTAAAACTACAACGTCTAAGGTATCACCAACTTTAGTAAACTCGTTAGGGTGATTAACTTTTTTGCTCCAAGATAAGTCAGAAATGTGGATTAATCCGTCAATTCCTTCTTCAATTTCAACAAATACACCGAAGTTAGTCATATTTTTAACTACAGCTTTGTGTTTGCTTCCAATTGGATATCTTTCTGCAACAGCTCCCCAAGGGTCTTGAGTTAATTGTTTAATACCTAAGCTCATTTTGCGCTCATCTCTATCTAAAGTTAAAACTTCAGCTTCGATTTCATCGCCAACTTTCAAGAATTCTTGAGGTGAACGTAAGTTTTGTGACCAGCTCATTTCTGAAACGTGGATTAAACCTTCAACACCTGGAATGATTTCTAAGAAAGCACCGTAATCAGCTACAGTAACAATTTTACCTTTAACTTTAGAACCAACAGCTAAGTTAGCATCTAAATTTTCCCAAGGGTGAGGAGTTAATTGTTTTAAACCTAAAGCGATACGTTTTTTCTCATCATCAAAGTCTAAAACAACAACGTTGATTTTTTCGTCTAATGATAATACTTCTTTTGGATGCTCTATGCGGCCCCAAGAAATATCAGTAATGTGAAGTAATCCGTCAACACCACCTAAATCGATGAACACACCGAAATCAGTAATGTTTTTAACAGTACCTTCTAATACTTGACCTTTTTCTAATTTCGAAACGATTTCAACTTTTTGGCTTTCTAAATCGTCTTCAATTAAGATTTTGTGTGAAACTACAACGTTTTTAAATTCGTGGTTGATTTTTACAACTTTGAATTCCATTGTTTTACCAACGTAAACATCGTAATCACGGATAGGCTTAATGTCAATTTGAGATCCTGGTAAGAATGCTTCTACACCCATGATGTCAACAATTAAACCACCTTTAGTACGGCTTTTCACGAAACCATTAATAATGGTGTCATTGTCAAGCGCAGCGTTGATGGTTTCCCAAGAACGTTGTGTTTTTGCTCTCTTGCGAGATAAAATCAACTGACCATTCGCATCTTCTGGAGCTTCTACGAAAACATCCACTGAATCGCCAATTTTCAAATCAGGTGTATCTCTAAACTCTGAAGTAGAAACTAAACCATCAGATTTAAATCCAACATTTAATACTACGTCTTTGTTGTTGATTGATACAACGATACCACTAATGATTTCGCCTTGAGTGATTTGGTTGAAAGTATCTGTATACATATCTTCAAACTTTTTACGGTCTGCGTCACTGTAGTTACCAAATACTTTATCATCTGCATCCCAATCAAAATCTTGATCTGGTGTTGCTAATGATGATTTGATTTGTTCGATAGAAACCGAATCAGCTTCTGACTCAATTGTTTCTTTCTCGGTTAGACGAGCGTCTGCACCTTGTAGTTCGGCTGTTTTAGCCTCTAGTTCTTTTTCTGCTACTTGTTTTTTAGCCATTAATTAATAATCTCCTTTGTTCCCTATTTAGGGACTGCAAAGGTAGAAATTTCTTTTTAATTAGAAAAGAAATTTTTAATTAATGTTACTGATAATTAAGGATATAGTGTAAAGTAATTAGTAGTTAGTATAAAGTACTTGGATTGAATTACTCAAATAAAGCGAATTCAAATAATTTGAAAAGCAATGATAAGAGCTTTTTTCAGTGTTAGTCCCGTTGTTCGCTTCCAGTTCTCGCTTCATTAGGCTTTCCGCTACAACCCCTTAGGGAAATGATACGGTGCTAGGGACAAATTTTTTGAACCACAGTTCCTGTTCTTGCTACATTGCAATTCTAGATTTGTAATTCCTTATTTATCTTAAATAATCTGATTAAAATTCTCGGATAAGTGCTTCTGGATTGTTTACTTAAGCTATTGCCAAGCAGGCGCATAGACATTAATATAATAAACTCATATCAAACACAGATTCAACTAGGGGTTAACAGGGTAATTGTCCCTGTTAGGTCCGTGTTGGCTCCCTGTTGGGTCCCTGTTGATATACAGCAACAATTAGGCTAGTGTGCTTCCGTAATTTGCCTAGACTTAAGGGATAGATTTAATATCTAAGGATTGGAATCCTTAATTACGTTAATGTTCAGATTGAAAATCAAGGAGAGAAGTGGATGACTTACTTAATTCTTTTTAAAAGTCCCCCTTGTAAAGCCTTCGCCCACCAAGGTGTTATTATCTCTAATGAGTAATAAAATGGTATTTTCTTGTTGTTTAAATTTAATCATATCGCCCTCCACATCATATTTTGTGGTTATTAGGGTGTCTGTATAAGTATCTTCAATAACTACAGCGTTTGCAGGTTTAAATTCAAAAGATTGGTAGTCTCCATCACCAATGCTTACATATTTTCCAGACACAGATTTCTCTACAATGAAATTAAGATAACTTAAATATCCTACTGCCAAAACGATACAAGTAGATATTGCCATTAATATTTTGCTATTTAAAAACTTGAAAATGAAATACAACAATGCAATCATTACCAAAACTATAAAAGAGATAAAAAAGAGCTTAGAATTATCCTTGCTCGTTTTTTGTTCTACCACAACTTTTTGAACTTGGGGTTGTTTAACTGGCTCAGGACTAATTCTTTGCAAAAAATCCTTACTAACCCAACCTTCGCCGTTAGTAACTTTTATTTTAAAATACTTTGCATCGGTAGAGTCTAATACTTGTACATTTTCATCTTGTGGTACAAAGCCAATCTTCTTACTGCTCGGGTCTTTTGTTTCTCTAACATTCAATTTATCAGCCGTAACCTTGTACAGATCTTGACCATTAACGCTAAAAGAAAAAAGAACTAAAGAAATCAGCAGGGAAAAAAATCTATTCATCATTATTACATTTTGGACATCAGAAGTTAAAAGATGTCTTTGGAATTGTTTGCAAACTTATGAAACCTCTGTTAAAAGTCTCAATAAATTAATCAACATTTAGTTTGATGAAAAGTTTTTATCAGGTTTAAACAAATAAATAATATCGGTAATGAATGATTATAATAAGGTTAGAGATGTAATCCAAATTAATAATACAACAATATGAATATAAAAAGAATATTTAGTTGGTTGTTTCCTCACAAATGCTGCTATGGAATTTTTTATAGATAAAATTAAACTCAAAGGTCCTAATAATAAAATAGATAAGATATCTAGATTCGGTGTGCATGGACCAGATCTGAATGCTCCCAATAAATTAAATATCGCTATAGCTGAGCTCAATATTCCATATAATATTAAAGACTTGAAAGCATTCTTTTTTTCTAGGCCCATCAAATAGTCCCTGGTTTTTGCTAGCTATTCCTCTTTTAATTTAGCCAAGATCTTCTCCAATTTTACCTTATCTTGTGCATAACTAGCTAAATCAAAAAGGGCTACTTTTCTAAATTCAATTGGATGACTTTCGCTTTGTAAGGAAATGTAGCCGCTAGTTAAACGTTTTCCATCTTCCTTAACTTTTGGGTCGTAATTACTTACGCTACCACCACCAATTTGAGGTTTGGTATAGGTTAACACTAATTCTTTGTTTACATAATGTTTAATTACAGAATCTCCCAAAACTAAAAACTCAGCGGTTACCCATTGTTCGCCGTGAAAGGTTTTAGAATTAGATTCTAAACAATGTGCTACCGTTAATTTATCATCCATATAGATGGTTGTGCCTGGTGTGCAGACATTACTGGTGTGACGTTCATGTGTGCCGTCGCCTCCTAATAACTGCCCTTCAATAGAAATAGGGAAGTCTTGGTCTTTTAACATTGTTTTTGGGTCTTGACCATGTAACATGGCACCGCTATTTCTGGTAGCCCAGCCTTCGCCACCCTTAGCTTGCTCGCCAACAAAACGATATTCTACTTTTAGTAAGTAATAAGAAAATGGTTTTTTATAATGAATGTGGCCATACTGTTTGTCGAAAGTATCATAACCGTCGTAACTAACTTTCATTACACCGTTTTCTACCCTGAAAGTATTGGCGTAGTTCTCACCAACTTCATGTTTAGCAATTTTAACGGTCCAATCTTTTAGATCTTTGCCGTTAAATAGGCTTATCCAACCTTTTTGAGCATGACAAGCTGAATTACAAAATAAGATTGATGCTAAGATGAATAGTCTTAAATATGGATTTGGTTTCATGCGTTTATATTTCGCAGCAAAATACCAAATTATTTAATAAGAAGGGTGAGATTAAATTTTTTCTAAAAAAGGTTTTACTTTTTCTAAAGCAAAATCAAGTTGTTCTTCTTGAGTAAGCTCAGTGTTATCTAAAATAATAGCATCTTCAGCTCTAACCAATGGGCTTTCTTTTCTAGTTGTATCAGCATAATCTCTATGAGCCAAGTTTTCAAAAACTTCTTCTAGAGTGGTTACGGTATTGCCTTTTGATACCAGTTCCTTATGTCTGCGTTCAGCCCTAATTTTAGGGTCGGCAGTCATGAAAAATTTAACTTGGGCATCTTCAAAAACAGCGGTGCCAATATCACGGCCATCCATTACTATGTTTTTAGATTTGCCCATTCTTTGTTGCTGTTTAACCATGTCATGACGAACTTGCTTGTTTGCCGAAACTTCACTTACGTTTTCAGAAACTGGCATTTGTCTAATTTCTTCAGAAACTTCTTCGCCGTTTAGAAGAATATGAGACTCGTAATCTCTTGAGTGAAAATTTAACTCAATGTGATGTAGCGCATCATTAATGGCTTCTTGATTAGTCATGTCAACCCTGTTCCGTATAAAGAACAAGGTAACTGCTCTGTACATTGCTCCGCTATCAATATAAATAAAACCTAATTTTTTAGCGAGTGCTTTTGCTAAGGTGCTTTTTCCGCAAGAAGAATAGCCGTCAATTGCTACAACCAGATTTTTTCTCATGTTTAACAAAGATAAATATTTTGCTTTAGTTTTCTAAAAAGCTTTTATATCATTTCAATTTTATGAGTAATAAAAGTTAGAACTTTTAGACACCTCAATTTGTTAATTAATCATATTTTAAAATCAAACGTGATGTTATTATCAGAAAGAATGTTGACCGCTTTAAACGAGCAGGTAAAAATAGAGGCAGAATCATCTCAGATTTATTTGGCCGTTGCCTCTTGGTTAGAAACGCAACCTGGGTTAGAAGGTTATACCGAATTTTTCTATAGACAAAGTGATGAGGAACGTCATCACATGCTAAAGTTTATTCATTATATTAATGATAGGGATGGACACGCCATTATTCCTGCTTTAGCAATGCCTCAAAATAATTATTTGCAAGTTATAGATGTATTTAGGGATTTTCTGAAAAACGAACTGGAAGTGTCTCAGTCAATTAACGACTTGGTAGAGTTGGCCTTAAATGAAAAAGATTATTTAACATTTAAGTTTTTGCAGTGGTATTTAGATGAGCAATTGGAAGAAGAAAAAATGGCAAAAACAATGCTCGAAAAATTAGAATTAGTAGGCAACGATAGAGGAGGAGTTTATCAATTAGATAAGGATATTGTAGGCTTAAGAACAAAAGTTAGCGAAACTAAAGAAGGGGAATAACTTCCTTTGTAAGGGATGTTTTTTGATTGCATGATATTCCTACCTTTGTGTTATGATACCTACTATAGAAGAACTACTTAAGGAAATTACTTTTAAAACATCTCGCAGTGGTGGTAAAGGTGGGCAAAATGTAAATAAAGTTTCTAGCAAAGTTGAACTCATTTTTAATGTACAAGAAACACTGTTGTTTAATGAAGACGAAAAAGCACTATTGCTTGAAAGATTAAAAACAAAAATTGATACCGAAGGTAATTTGCATATTGTATCTCAAGTAGATAGAAGTCAACTTGTGAATAAAGAAATATCAATTATTAAGTTTTTAGATTTATTGGAGAAATCTTTAACTGTTAAAAAGAAGCGTAAGCCCACAAAAATTCCGAAAGCAGTTATTGCAAAAAGATTGGCTAATAAATCTGTAATTGCTGCTAAAAAGCAAAACAGAGCAAAGCCAACTATAGATTAAAACCTATAATACATCGCAATTGTTCCGTATTGATGTGCTTTCGCCACACTTTTCACCTCTTTAGATTTGAACAAGATGCTATAATCAAAAGTAAAACGTGGTGTACTGTAGTTAAAGCCCAATTGTTGTGCAAACACTAATGGTTTCGCATCAAAAGTTACCGGACTATCATCGTTAAACATACTTCCTTTGATGGTAGCATCATAAGCAACAAAATTTATTTGAGGCTTTGCATAAAAGAAAATCTCTTTTTTAACTAGCTTTTCTGTTTTAGAGTTATTGCTAATTACCGAATTAGTAGCCGCAGAATTAAATAACTGATTAATATTGCCAGCTCTTAGTAATATGCCAGCACCAGCACCACTATAAGTTGTTCCTACGTTTGCATATCCTTCAAAAGAAAAGTCTACATCCTTTTTCGCAGTACGATGTAATAATTGAGTGTATTGGGCAGAAAGGTTTATTGCTAATTCATTTTTGATTTGATATTGCCAGCCATCAATAGTGTAAAAGCCAACAATATCATGTAAAAGTTGTTGAGCTTCTTTCCCTAAAGCATCTGGCCCAATTGTACCTATTTCTAAACCTGCCTTTAAAATGCTTTCCTTTTTATAAAATAGATTAACATTTCCAGCAGCATAAAGATATCCAGCAAATGGGCGATCTTGATTAGCAGGATTTGGCGAATACCCAGAAATAGGATTATACATTTTCTGGCCAACAGAAATTTCGTAAGTCAATTTCTCCAATTTCTCCCCTAGCTTTTTTTGATCTGTAGCGTGGCGAAAATAGATGAATAAGCCATTGGTGTAATAACGATCCTGACCATAAAATAGATAGGCATCGTTATCACTTTTAAAACCAAACTCATTCTTTTGCTCTTGAGCAAAACTGCAAACATTTATTGCAAAAAGTAACAGAATAGAAAGTGTTAATCTATTTAACATTTTATTTATTTGGAATTGAAGCTGTTTTAATTGTTAAATCTAATGGATTTTTAACTTTATCCTTCATCAAAGCTAATTCAATTACCTCTTTCATTTCTGTTACGTAATGAAACTGAAGGTCCTTAATGTAATCTTCCTTAATTTCTAATATATCTTTTCTATTAGATTTACAAAGGATGATTTGTTTGATGTTTGCCCTTTTAGCGGCTAAAATCTTCTCCTTAATTCCGCCAACTGGTAAAACTTTGCCACGTAAGGTAATCTCACCTGTCATTGCTAAATTAGATTTCACTTTACGTTGTGTAAAAGCAGATGTTAAAGCTGTTAGCATGGTGATACCAGCAGATGGCCCGTCTTTTGGGGTAGCTCCGGCAGGAACGTGAACGTGAATGTCAAAATGGTCAAACAAAGCGCTATCAATGCCGAATAAACCTGCGTGTGCCCTCAAATAAGCTAAAGCGATAATCGCAGATTCCTTCATTACATCGCCAAGGTTACCAGTTAAAGTTAGTTTTCCTTTTCCTGGGCTTAGGCTTGCTTCAATAAATAAAATATCTCCACCAACAGAAGTCCAAGCTAAACCAGTTACAACACCAGCAACCTCATTTCCTTCATAAGCATCTTTATCATAAATCGGAGCACCTAAAATGCGTTCAACATCTGCCAAGTTTAAGGTCGATTCATAAGCTTCTTCCATCGCAATTTTTGTGGCGATACCTCTAACTAGTGAACCGATTTTTTTCTCTAAACCACGTACACCACTCTCACGAGTATAATCTTCAATTACTTTCTCAATTAAGGAGCTTTTTAAGGTGATGTCTTTATTTTGTAAGCCATGCTGTTCCTTTTGTTTTGGCAATAGGTATTTTTTGGCAATTTCTATTTTCTCTTCAATTGTATATCCATTTACTTCTATGATCTCCATGCGATCTAAAAGTGCAGGTTGTATTGAGCTTAATGAGTTTGCAGTAGCTATGAAAAGTACATTTGATAAATCATAGTCAGCTTCTACATAATGATCATTAAATGCATTGTTTTGTTCTGGGTCTAAAACTTCTAGTAAGGCTGATGAAGGATCTCCTCTAAAATCAGAGCCTACCTTATCAATCTCATCTAATACAAAAACAGGATTTGCCGCTCCAGCTTTTTTAATAGATTGAATAATGCGACCAGGCATTGCGCCGATATAGGTTTTTCTATGTCCACGAATCTCAGCTTCATCTCTAATTCCGCCTAAGGCCATACGTACATATTTGCGATTGATAGCTTTAGCAATAGATTTACCTAAAGAAGTTTTACCAACTCCCGGAGGGCCAACTAGGCAAAGAATTGGTGCCTTCATGTCTCTTTTTAATTTTAAGACGGCTAAATATTCAATGATACGTTGTTTAACTTTTTCAAGACCAAAGTGATCCTTATCTAGTATTTTTTGTGCACGTTTTAAATCGAAATTATCTTTAGTAAAATCGCCCCAAGGTAAATCTAATAGCAATTCAAGATAATTCATTTGTATAGAATAATCTGGTGCTGCAGGATTCATTCTCGCTAATTTTTCTAATTCCTTTGCAAAATGACCAGCAACAGATTTATCCCATTTTTTCTTTTTTGAACGGGCTTGTAAAGCCTCATATTCTAAATCAGATGAATTACCTCCTAGTTCTTCTTGTATGGTTTTTAACTGAGCATTTAAGAAATAATCACGTTGTTGCTTGTCTAAATCAATACGAACCTTAGATTGAATTTGGTTTTTTAGCTCTAACATCTGCAGTTCAGTTGTTAGCAGGTCCATTACCATTTCCGCACGTTTACGTAAGTTGCCCATTTCAAGCATTTTCTGCTTATCGGCAACATCTGCATTCATATTAGAAGAAATGAAATTGATCAAAAAAGAAGTGCTCTCAATATTTTTTAATGCAATTCCCGCTTCACTTGGAATGTTTGGCGAAAGTTGGATAATCTGTGAGGACATTTCTTTAATAGATGCCACAAGGTTCTTGAATTCCTTATCGGTTTTATGCTTAGTCTCAGTAAATTTAGCAATGATAACCTTAATATATGGTTCTGATTGTACTTCCTCAACTAGTTGGAAACGCTGTTTGCCTTGAATGATAACCGTTGTATTTCCATCTGGCATTTGCAACATTTTGATAATGTGCGCTACTGTGCCCACACTATTTAATTCATCAAAAGTTGGATCTTCAATGGAAACATCTTTTTGAGAAACTACACCAATAATCCTATCACCTTTATAAGCTTCTTTAATTAGTTTGATGGATTTATCTCTTCCAACTGTGATAGGAATAACAACGCCTGGAAATAAAACGGTATTCCTAAGTGGTAAAATTGCAAGAATTTCTGGTGTTTCTTCATTGTTCATCTCATCTTCGTCTTGTTGAGACATTAATGGGAAGAACTCTGTATCTTCATTTATAATTGGTAGTGCTTGACTAAAATCAAATTGATCTTTGCTCATTAAGTGGGCCTTTATTTAAATATAGTAAACGACAAACTGACAGCATTGTCGTTATAAAAGTATTAATTAATTGTTGAATGGTGTAATTTCAACTCTTGTGCCAAAAACATAAATTAATATTGTTCCTGTTAAAAAGTCAGCCTGAAAAATTACTTGCTTATCATATTTAACTTTTTTTAACGTTAAGCATATTAATTACAAATGGTATGATAGTTGTATATTAGTGTCGATATTACAAAATACTAATTTGAATTTGTAATTTTAATTAAATAGAACGTTTAATGAATTATTTTAAAAAAACATCTTTATTGTTTTTAGCCCTTTTAGTTTCTGTAACAACATTTGCTCAAGGTAATTTTGAGAAAATGGGAATGCAAGCTTTTTTGAAATATGATTATAAGACTGCTGCAGCACAATTAGAAAAGGTAGATAGCAACGGGCCTAACTATGCAAATGTGTTAAAGACCTTAGGCTATTCATACTTTCAATGTGGCGATTTTGAAAAAGCAATAACTGCGTACAGTAACCTAATTGTATTAAAACCTAACGACTATTCGGCTTATTATTACAGAGGTAAGGCAAGGTTGAACATTGCAAATGCACCTAAGGAATCTTTAAATCAAATGAGGGAAAGTTTTTATACTTCTGCCATTAAAGATTTTACAAAGGGCATAGAGATAAATGGTGAAGAAGACACCCAAATATTGCAAAATAGAGGGATCGCTTACAAAGATTATGCAATTTTTAAATCTTATAAGATTAAAAAAGCGACAGAAAAAGCAGCTTGTTTAGCCATATTCAATAACGCAACCAACGATTTTAAAAAAGTTTTGACTTTACAACCCTCAAGAAAAGATATTATCGATTTGATGGACTATGTAAAAGCACAAGTGACAAGCTTAAAATAACCTAGCTTTAGAATTTATAAAAAAGTCTCATTGAAAACTCAATGAGACTTTTTTTATTTAAACTTTCCAGTAATTCTATACTGTTTGGTTTCCATTAATTTAATATGTTGAGTTTTCTTAATCTGATAAAGGCTATCAGGGTAATAACTCAAGCTATCTTGAGAGGTATAGAGGTCATTAGCATTTGTTATGTAAACTTTAATAGATGTTAACCTATTGTTCTCTAATGAGATTTCTAATTTTTTAACAGGAATTTTCTCACTATGAGAAGTGTAAGTTGTTAGCCCCCCAGCTATAGTTGCATTAAAAGAGCCGTTCCATGAAGCTTTGTTAATATCAGCATCAATAAATGATTTAAATTCCTGATCCCAGTTTTTAATGTTGATGTTTTTTTGCTCTTCCTTTCCGTTTATAAAAACAGTTTTATTTAGGATTGGATTTGTTTTCGATAAACGTATTGCCTCCTTTTTGAAATAACCTGCCAAGTCAAAGTAAGGTTTAGCATTGGCTTTATCCTTATCTTTTAAATTACAAGAAAAAGCTAAAAGGATTACCAAAAAGGGAATGCCAAGTTTCTTCATTATACCAAGCAATTTCCTGTCATGATTGCTGGAATTTCAATTCCCATAATTTTTAATACTGTAGGTGCTACATCTCCTAATTTACCATCTGCAATAGACTTGTAGTCGTTGTCTATCAATATGCAAGGGACTAAGTTAGTGGTGTGAGCAGTATTTACCGAGCCATCAGCGTTAATCATAAACTCTGAGTTTCCATGGTCGGCTAAAATGATGAATGAATACCCATTTGCAATGCCTGTTTTTACAACTTGTTCTGCACAAGCATCAGCAGTTTCTACAGCTTTTACAACGGCCTCAAAAACTCCAGTATGGCCAACCATATCTGGATTTGCAAAGTTTAAGCAAACAAAGTCTGGCCAGCCGCTTTCTAGTTCCTTATTAATTGCCTCAGTGATTCCGGCAGCGCTCATTTCTGGTTGTAAATCATAAGTGGCCACCTTTGGAGATGGGACTAAAATTCTTTTTTCATTTTCAAATTCTTTCTCTCTTCCGCCAGAAAAGAAAAAAGTAACATGAGGATATTTTTCTGTTTCCGCTATGCGGATTTGATGTTTATGATTTGCTTCTAAGACTTCACCTAAGGTATTTGATAAATCATCCTTAGTAAATACAACGTTTACTTTATCAAAACTTTCATCGTATGTTGTCATTGTAACATAGTACAAGGGCAATTTTTTCATTTCAAGTTCTGGGAAATCTTTTTGGCTTAAAGCGGTTGTAATTTCTCTTCCTCTATCGGTTCTATAATTGAAACAAATCACAACATCATCAGGTTTAATTGTAGCTGTAGGTGTGCCATCCTCATTAGTAATCACTATGGGTTTTGTAAACTCATCAGTTACACCTTCATTGTATGATTTTTGAATAGCCGACTCAGCATTGCTAGCTTTTTCTCCAATACCATTTACCATCACATCGTAAGCAAGCTTAACTCTTTCCCATCGGTTGTCTCGGTCCATTGCAAAATAGCGACCAACAACGGTGGCGATTTTTCCTGCTGAGTTTTTTAAATGATTATTTAAAGTAGATATAAAACCTAGTCCTGAATTTGGGTCGGTATCTCTTCCGTCTAAAAATGCATGAATAAAAACCTCTTTTAATCCTTTTTCATTTGCGGCATCACATAACGCCATTAAGTGATTAATATGTGCATGTACGCCGCCATCAGATACTAAGCCTATAAAATGTACTGCCTTATTATTTTGTTTCGCATAGTTAAATGCATTAACCAAGATCTCGTTATTATGTAAAGTTCTATCGGTAATGGCTTTGTTAATTCTTCCTAATTCTTGGTACACAACGCGACCAGCACCCAAATTCATATGCCCAACCTCTGAATTGCCCATTTGTCCAACCGGTAAACCAACAGCTTCTCCTGATGCTTCTAGTTTAGAGTTGGGATAGTTTTGAAGCATTGAATCAAAAAATGGAGTATTTGCTACATAAGCAGCATCAGATTTATCTTTTTTCCCGTAGCCCCAGCCATCAAGAATTAACAATACAAGTTTCTTAGTAGTCATTAGTTTTTGTTATAAATGGAATAAAAATAAGCAAAACTTTAAATATTTAAGCTTTTGCTTATTATTGCAAATATAAGCTATTGAGGCCTTAAAGGAAAGTATTTGAACATTATGATTTATAAGTGGCATAATTTTAGCTTGAAATAATTAGTTTTTTACACACATGATAAAACATTTACTCGCTTTATTTGTTATCGTACTCCATTTTCCTTCAAGTAATGGGCCACAGGTTGATATTATTGATGATTTATCGGCATATTTTAAATCCGGAAACTCCAAGGACATTGCCAAAAATTTTGCATCGTCTGTAGAGTTAATCATAATTGACCAAGAAGATGTATATAGTAAAGCACAGTCTGAACAAATTTTAAGAGATTTTTTTATAAAAAATACACCCAATAAATCAACAATAATTCATCGTTTAAGTAGTAATCCAAATTATCGTCATTGTATACTTTCCTTAAATACTAAAAATGGTAAGTTTAGGGTAACCGTAACATTGAATCTTAAAAAACCATCTAATGCTTTCTTAATCACCGAATTAAGAATTGAAGCAGACAAGGAATAGTTATTTAAGCTGTAAATTCTTATTTTTGAAGAAAATTTACTGCTTTGGATAAAAAAATTGTCGATCTCTTTATCAAGAATGCCATTGCCGAAGATGTAGGCGATGGAGATCATACTTCTCTTTCTACCATACCAAAAAACACACAAGGCAAAGCTAAACTCATTGTAAAAGAAGATGGTATTTTAGCTGGTGTAGAGCTAGCGATAGAAATCTTTAATCAAATCGATTCATCTTTAAAAGTTGATGTGTTAATTAATGATGGTGCCCTTGTTAAATTTGGAGAAATTGCTTTAACAGTTGAAGGAAGTACTCACTCAATTTTATTGGCTGAGCGATTGGTTTTGAATTGTATGCAAAGAATGAGTGGTATAGCAACCAAAACCAATAGAATTGTACAGGCTTTAAAGCCTTATAAAACCCAAGTTTTAGATACAAGAAAAACAACACCAGGCTTAAGATACCTTGAAAAATGGGCAGTTAAAATAGGAGGTGGAGTTAACCACCGTATTGGATTATATGACATGATATTGATTAAAGATAATCATGTTGATTATGCAAGTGGAATAGCCAATGCAATTATTGCTGCAAATGAATACCTGAAAACTACTAATAGGAAACTAGCTATAGAGATAGAAGTTAGAAATTTAACAGAATTGAACCAAGTTTTAGCTCAAGGTAATGTTAATCGTATCATGCTAGATAATTTTCCAATACCACTTTTAAAAGAAGCTGTTGCACTAATTGATGGAAAATTCATTACTGAAGCATCTGGCGGCATTGTAGAAGAAAATGTAACTGATTATGCAGCTTGTGGAGTAGATTATATTTCTATGGGTGCTTTAACTCATTCTGTTAAAAGTTTAGACTTAAGTTTAAAAGCATTTTAATTCATATAAATTCGACCATCTTGAAACTGTTTTTTTTAGTATAATTGTAGGTTATGATTTCGATCTACTCTATTTCAGCACTAATTGTTGCCTATCTTCTTGGTTCGATACCTTCTGCCGTGTGGTTTGGTCAGGCTTTTTATGGTGTGGATGTTAGGGAATATGGTAGCGGAAATGCTGGTGCAACAAATACCTTTAGGGTACTAGGAAAAAAGGCAGGTATCATCGTGATGTTTTTGGATATTTTTAAAGGATATACAGCAACAAAACTTGCTTTTTTTATTGGGCTATCTGTTACAGGACCTCAAAACTCAACTCAATTTGTTAATTATGAATTGGCTTTAGGCGTAATCGCTGTTATGGGGCATTTATTCCCTGTATTTGCAGGTTTTAGGGGAGGAAAAGGAGTAGCCACGCTTTTTGGGATGATCTTGGCAGTTAACCCTACGGCCGCAGGACTTTGTGTTCTTGTATTTGTTATAGTCTTATTATCAACAAAATATGTTTCTTTAAGTTCTATTTGTGCTGGTTTTACATTTCCAATTGCTACAGTGTTTGTTTTGCAAACATCCATTAAATCTGAAGTGTTATATGGAATATGCGTTTGCCTTTTAATATTAGTTACACATCAAAAAAACATCGAGCGATTGCTAAAAGGCAAAGAATCTAAAGTTTACCTGTTTAAGAAAAAACAGAGTTAAGAAATGTTTTTGAAACTTTGAGGCATACTATTTGTTAACTAGAAAATGCGATTAACAAATAATCAATACACTCAAAAAAATATTATGAAACCATCATGAGCAAACGCTCACAAAGCATAATGAAAATGCTCATGATAGCTTCATCACCATTAAAAAACAAATAATATACTGATGAAAAAATTAATGATTCTAGGTATTGCTACAAGTTTGGTAGTAATTTCCTCATGTACCACTTCTGTTGTTCCTTTAACTGGACGTAAAGTTACAACCTTTGGCGTAAGTGCTGCCGATTTGGAGCAACAGGCGGCAATTGGATACTCTCAATTTTTAAGTGATCCAAGTACCAAGGTTGTTTCAACAAATTCAGCAAATACACAAATGATTAAAAGAGTTGGTGCTAAAGTTGCAGCAGCAGTAACGCAGTACATGAATCAAAATGGTTATGGAGAGCAGATAAAAAACTATAAGTGGGAGTTTAATTTAATAGAAAGTAAAGAAATTAATGCTTGGTGTATGCCAGGTGGAAAAGTTGCTGTTTACACTGGCATATTACCAATTACCAAGGATGAGGCTGGATTAGCAACGGTAATGGGACATGAGATTGCTCACGCCATTGCGCAACATTCCGTAGAAAGAGCATCTAATATGATGAAAGCTCAAATAGGAGGGGCAGTGATTGGTGCTGCAGTAGGAAATAAATCAGAAACAACACAAGCTGTTGTAAATCAATTATATGGAATAGGTGCTCAAGCTGGTTATGTATTGCCAAACTCACGAAACCAAGAGTTAGAAGCAGATAAAATGGGCTTGTCTTTCATGGCAATGGCTGGTTACAATCCTAGTACTGCAATTAGTTTTTGGCAAAGAATGGCGCAAGCAAGTTCTGGGGGCTCTAAACCACCTATGTTTTTAAGTACACACCCTTCAGATGACGCCCGTATTGCACAAATCCAAAGAGATTTGCCAGAGGCAATGAAATATTATAAAAAGTAGGCATGATGGCATAAGGTATAAAAGTGGAGGGTTTTACTCTCCACTTTTTTTGTTTTACTAAACAATTTATATAAAATAGAATTGCCGCTAAACCCTAAACCCCTCCTAAAACTTTAAGGATTGCAGAAGCTTTTAATAGACATTCTTCATATTCATCCTCAGCTTTTGCGGCATAAGTAATTGCTCCACCCACTTGAAATGAAAGGTATTGGCGATTTGAATTATATAATATACTGCGAATAATTACATTAAAATCGAAATCTCCATCGGGACTTATACAACCAAAAGAGCCTGAAAAAGCGCCTCTTTTATTTCTCTCATAAGTATCAATTAATTGCATCGCCTTAATTTTTGGGGCGCCCGTCATTGATCCCATTGGAAATGTGTTTTTGATTGCATCAACAAAATGAACTTCGGGATTAAGCTCGCAGCTAATTGTTGATATCATTTGATGAACCTGAGGAAACGTATAAATGCCAAATAATTCATCAACTTGAACAGTGCCTTGAACAGCACTTTTGGTTAAATCATTCCGCACTAAATCAACAATCATTACATTTTCTGCTTGCTCCTTAATACTAGATTTTAAATTTATTTTTATTTGTTCATCTTCAATTAAATCTGTGCTTCTTTTTGCTGTTCCCTTTATGGGTTGAGATATTAATTGATTGCCTCTTTTACAAAGAAATCTTTCTGGAGTAGCTGATATAATATAGTGATTGTATATTTTAAAAAATCCAGCGAAAGGAGTTGGAGATAACTCATTTAGTTCTTGATAAATAGCTAAAGGATTAATTTTTGCATTGTTAGCGAAAAACTCTTGGCAAAAATTAACTTCATAGATATCGCCACGTTTTATATGTGCCTGTAGTTTTTCAACTGTGTTGATATAATTTTTTTTATCAAAGCGACTTTCGATTTTAACATCAGCTGATGATGAAAAATTAGCCAACGAAACTTTGTTAATGGCATCGATAATTCCTTCATCACCTTTTAATACTTTAATTTCATCACCTTGCAAAGCGATTAAATATTTAGGTACGAAGAAATATAAATCTGGAAATTCTAATTGATCCTCATGATTCGTAGTAAGTTGTTCGGTTTCATTTTTAAGCTCATAACTTAATAAACCAAACATCCAATCTTTATTACTTTCATGGAATGATTTTAGAGCTGAAAATGCTTCTCCTGCATTGATCTTGATTTCTTCTTGTACGCCAAATGCAATTAAACAATCATACTGAGAATAAGGATCTGTATAATTGTTAGAATCTAAGCAACAGCAAACCTCGTAAATAGAAGCTAACTGCATTGCTTTTTGCTTGAATAAGCTAATTGTAGTTTTGTTCATTGATAAACAAAGATAAAAATGAGAGTTGGTTATGGGTTAAAATTTATATTTATATCTTGAGTAAATTTTAAAAGCACATTATTTATGAAAAAATGGTATTTATTTATCTTCATTCTTACTTTTCTATGTTTCAATTCTTATGCCCAGCAAAATATAAGGCATAAAGGTTATGAAGAATTTAAAGAATACAGAAATTCAAATGAAGACAAACCTAAATATCTTGCCAAAATGTTAACCATTTTAGCAGACTCCAGTAAGCTAACAAATAGACAAATTATCAATGTCCAGTATCATATTGGTAGGTTGTTTGAGGAAACGGGAAAGCCAGATAGTGCAATTGTTTATTATGATAAAATGCTTAAAAGAGAGCCTAACTATGAAGTAGTACATAGGGCACTTGGATTTATTTATTTGGCAAGGACCAAAGTTTTTGTGCAAGAGATGAATATGGCTAGTAAAGAAAAAAATGTAGAAGCAAATGCTAAAGCATATACCAATTATAAAAAACTAGTTGTAAAAGCTATTCCTCATTTAGAAAAATATCAAGCTTGTAGCCCAGACGAGGAAACATTAATAATAATTGAGAACCTATATAAAAGCATTAAAGACACTCAATCAATTGCAACAATAGAGACCAGGTTAAAAGCTCTTAGTTTAAATTGTGTTTCTTTGTTGGAAGATGAATAATTACTATTTATTTCCAAAAATGGCATCTAGCATTTCGAATATTTGTACTTTGTTAATCGGTTTTGAGATATAGTTTGTAAACCCTGCGCTAAGTATTCTTTCTTTATCTTCTGTAGAAGAATAGGCAGTATTGGCAATTATTGGAATAGTTTGATTAAATGTTCTAATTATATTAAAAGCTTCAAAACCATCCATTATTGGCATTTTAATGTCCATAAAAATCAAGTCAATACCTTGGTTTGCTTCACAAATATCAACGGCTACTTTTCCGTTAACAGCTCTTAGGATATGATAGTTTTTTAATAAAAGTATTCTTTGTAATAGCATAAAATTGATGTCATCATCTTCTGCTATTAGAATAGTTTGATTGGTAATGGTCTCGCTTTTTTGAGGTTCTTCTTTTACACTCATATTTAGTTTAGTTTCGTCATACTTTAAAGGGATAGTAAATGAAAATTTAGAGCCTATGCCTACCGTGGATTCTACATTAATAGAACCACCCAATAATTCTACATATGCCTTGGTAATGGATAAGCCTAATCCCAATCCGCTAATCTGAACAGAGAATTTGTCTTCAATTCTTCTAAATCGGTCAAAAATGATTTGAATGTTATCTTTTTCAATTCCTTGGCCAGTGTCGCTAACCCAAAATTCGATAATTTCTTTTTTTTCATTTACGTAATAACCAACGTTTACAGATCCATTGGTAGTAAATTTTAAGGCATTTGTAACTAAGTTTGTTAGAATTTGCTTTAATTTTACTTCGTCCGTAAGAATTTTTGTTTTTGGTTTTGATGAACTTTCTTGGATTAAAAATTGTAAATTCTTTTCTTCTGATACTGTTATTTTTATAGAATTATATAATTCTGAAATGCATTTTTCTAGGTCAATTGCCTTATAATTTGGTGTTATTTGTTTAGAATCAATTTTAGACATTTCTAATAAGTCTTCTATAATAGAAGTTAAATTCTTGCCGCTATTTCTAATGATTTTAAGGTATTCGTTTCTATCTTTTAAGTCCAGGTTTGGATCTATTAACAAGTCGCTAAACCCCATGATAGCATTCATGGGTGTCCTTATTTCATGGGATAGGTTAGCCAAGAAAGAAGATTTTAACTTATCACCTTCTTCTGCTTTTTGTTTTGCAATCTCTAATTCTTTTCTTTGGTTGTTGTTTTCTTCAAAGAGATTACTAATATGGATAAATTCTCCCCTAATATTCCTTAGATTGTTTATGGCTTTTTCATCTTTAGTTTCTAGAATGTTTGTAATAAGATCTATTGGTCTGTAAACCCATTTTCTATAGTAATAGAGATAAACCAATAGGTTAATTATTGTAGCAACTAGTATAGTGATTAATATTTTTTTTGATGTGATAAAATTTAGATGGAATGGCCTTTCAAAAACAATGTTTGACACTTTTTTATTTTGTAGATCATTTAGGCTTAAATTAACGTATATCGCATCTTTACCTTCTGCATTAATTTTAAAATCTTGAACAATTTTTATTTTTGAACTTGTGATTTTTTCAAGATTTTTAACGAAACCACCACCTAAAATTCTGGCCATAAAAAAGTAACCAGAAGGTTTAAATTTGTTTTTATGTAAGTCGTTAGAGGGATGTATTGTTGCTCCAAAAACCTCTAAAATTCCTTCAGGAACTCTTTTGTAATACCTAACAAGTTTGTCGTTATAGAGCTTGTTTAATATTTCTTGAGGGATTTGACCTATAGTATTTAAATGATCCGATGTGGTTTTTGAAATTAATCGATTACTTAAAGTATAAACACCTATAAAATCAGCATCATAAGTAGGAAATTGACTTTCTATATATTCTTTATACCACTTTTGGTCTTTTGTTTTAAGGTAACTAACCAGTTCGTCCCAAAAGGTTACATCTACAATTGCTGCAATGTGTGTTTTAGAATTTAAAGTAAAAATTGAATTCACCTCATTTTCATATTCCTTAGATGCAGCATTATATACCTGTTTCTCTTGTTTTAGCGTGTAAAAATAGAGGCTGCAAAAAAGAATAAAAAACAAACCACTAGTGGCTAGAATTAATAGCAACAAGCGTTGATAGGTATTTAAGCTCGAGATAATTCGCATTAACTTATGACAACTTTAAGGAATAAATATAAAAGATAGAATGATTAACCCTATTGGGGTAAAAAATCATTAGATAAAATAAATCCCCTTGGGTTTATTCAAGGGGATATTTATTATTTTAAAGTTAATGTCTGGGTTCTGTCTGGCCCAACAGACAGATATTTAATTGGCACCTCTAATTCTTTTTCTAAGAAAGCAATATAATCAGCCAGTTGGCTAGGAACTTGTTCAATTGATCTGATACCTGTTAAATCTGTCTTCCATCCCTCAATGGCTTTTAAAACTGGTTTAGGTTGAATAGAAATGATATCATAAGGCATATAATCAATCGTTTCGCCATTGTGTTCATAATGTGTACAAACATATATCGTATCAAAACTATCTAATACATCTGCTTTCATCATGATCAACTCTGTTACGCCATTTAACATGATAGCGTATTTCAATGCGGGCAAATCAATCCATCCGCAACGACGAGCTCTACCGGTAGTTGCACCAAATTCATGGCCAATTTGACGAAGGTTTTCACCAACCTCATTGTCAAGTTCGGTAGGGAATGGTCCACCGCCAACACGAGTACAATAAGCTTTGAAAATCCCGAAAACATCACCCACTTTATTAGGAGCAATACCTAGGCCTGTACAAGCGCCTGCGGTTGTAGTGTTAGATGAAGTTACGAATGGGTAAGAACCAAAGTCAACATCTAACAAAGTTCCTTGAGCACCTTCTGCTAAAACTTTTTTGCCAGCTTTTAAATAGCCATTTACAAAGTGTTCGCTATCTACGTGAGGAATGTTTTTTATAAACTCTATAGCTTCAAAAAATGCAGCTTCTTTTTCAGTTAAATCATATTCGAACTCGTAATGAGAAAGAATTTCTTTATGCTTTTCTACTAATTTGTTGTAACGAGCTTTAAAATCTGGTAAAGTAGTATCGCCAACGCGTAAACCATTACGACCAGTTTTGTCCATATAAGTTGGACCAATACCTTTTAAAGTAGAACCGATTTTGCCAGCGCCCATTTTTTGCTCATTTGCAGCATCTAATAGTTGGTGGGTAGGTAAAATTAAGTGTGCTTTTCGAGCAATTACCAATTTACCAGTTGCTACTGGATCATGTCCAGCTTTTTTTAAGTTGTCTAGCTCTCTTTTTAAAATAATAGGATCAATTACAACACCATTGCCAATAAGGTTCATGATATTTTCATTAAAAATTCCAGAAGGAATGGTGTTGAGTACGAATTTTTTGCCATCGAACTCTAAAGTGTGACCAGCATTTGGACCACCTTGGAAACGTGCTATCATATCATATTGTGGACTTAATACATCAACAATTTTTCCTTTACCTTCGTCGCCCCATTGTAGGCCTAGTAGTACGTCTACTTGCGTCATTATTTTAAATTAGAATAGAAATTTATATTAGATAATTAGTTTGCATTTAGCTTTTGTGAAGCGGCAGATTTAATTGTAGCAGCTGCACTACAATCAAAACACACGCCATACATATTTAAGGAGTGGTGTTTAATATCGAATTTTAATAAATCACCAACCATACTTTGAATTTGATGGATACGAGGGTCGCAAAACTCTACAACTTTACCGCAATCAATACAAATAACATGATCATGTTGGTGGTAACCATACGATTTCTCGAATTGCGCCATATTTTTACCAAACTGATGTTTAGTAACCAAATCGCATGAAACCAATAATTCTAAAGTATTGTAAACCGTAGCCCTGCTTACGCGATATTTTTGATTTTTCATGTGGATATAAAGAGTTTCCACATCAAAATGGTCATTTCTAGAATAAATCTCTTCCAGAATGGCAAAACGCTCAGGGGTTTTTCTTAAGTTTTTATTTTCGAGATAGGCTTCAAATATTTTTCTAACCAACTCACTAGTATTCTGTTCAGACATAGTTTTAAACTCCTCTCCAAAGGTATATAAATGATTACACAGATTAAAGTGATATCACAGATTAATAATTAACACAATGTAAAGATTGTTGATTACTTCTTATTATTTAATTGCTAATCCCGATAACTATCGGGAGTTATTATGTAAATTGAAAACTGTTAACTGTTACTTGGCATCAAATCTTGTAACCCCAGTTACTCCCTTTACCTCTAATAAATTCTTAATCAGGTTATCTAAATGGTCTTTATCATTAACAAAAATCATAATTGAGCCATCGAAAATTCCATCGTTGGTATCAACCGTAATAGAACGCATATTTACTTTAAAATCGTTTGAGATTACCTTTGTAATGTTGTTTATCAATCCAACATCATCAATACCAACAATATGCAAACCTGTTAAGAAAGTTAATTCTTGCTGGCCATTCCATTTTGCTTTTACAATTCTATAGCCATAATTTGCCATCAGCTGAGCTGCATTGGGGCAATTTGTACGATGAATTTTAATGCCCTCGCTTACCGTTACGAAACCAAAAACATCGTCACCAGGTATTGGATTACAACAAGCTGCCAATGTGTAGTCTATCTTTTGTAAATCCTCACCAATTAACAAGGTATCTGAACCGGGCCCTTTAACTTTATTTAGTAAGGCTTCAACATTCTTATTGTCGGGTTTAAAATCATTACCACGATTTTCTATTTCCTTTTCACTCGATAAATATTCCTTTAAATCCTTCAATTCAATTTTTCCATTCGCTACAGCGATAAAAAGATCTTGATTTGATTGAAGTTTGAAATAATAAGTAAGCTTATTTAAATTATCGGTATTGTAAGTTATTTTTAAGGATTTTAGTTTACGCTCTAAAGTTTCCTTGCCATTTTCTGCTACTTTTCGTTTTTCTTCTTTTAATGACGATTTTATTTTAGACTTCGCCTTTGCGGTTACAACAATATTTAACCAATCTTCTTTTGGAACTTGCTTGCCAGATGTGATAATTTCTACCTGGTCGCCATTTTGAAGTTTATGAGAAAGAGGAACTAGTTTATGATTTACCTTGGCACCAATACATTTTGCACCAACATCGGTATGGATTTCAAAAGCAAAATCTAATGCGGTTGCGCCTAGAGGCAATTGTAACAATGCGCCTTTGGGGGTAAAAATGAAAATCTCATCAGAGAAAAGATTCATCTTAAAATCATCCAAAAAATCTAACGCATTCGCTTCTGGATTGCTGAGCATTTCCCTTACTTTTTGAATCCACTGGTCCAAACCGTTATCATTACTAGACTCTTTGTATTTCCAATGTGCTGCAAAACCTTTTTCAGCAATCTCATTCATCCTTTGCGTACGAATTTGAACTTCAACCCACTGTCCTTTTGGACCCATTACTGTTGTGTGAAGCGATTCGTATCCATTTCCTTTTGGTGATGAGACCCAATCTCGTAAACGATCTGGATTTGGCCGATATAAATCTGTAACTATTGAATAAGCTTTCCAACAGTCTGCTTTTTCGTGTTCAGGAGCACTATCTAAAATAACCCTAATTGCAAAAAGATCATAAACTTCATCAAAGGGAATATTCTTCTTTTTCATTTTATTCCATATCGAATGGATTGACTTTGGGCGGCCAAATATATTTGCAATTAGACCTTGCTCTGCTAATATTTCATTTACTGGCTCAACAAATGCCTTAATAAATGAATTTCGTTCTGCTTTTTTCTCATTTAATTGCGTAGCGATAAATTTATAAGTATCTGGCTCTAGGTACTTCATCGATAAATCTTCTAGCTCAGATTTGATGGCGTATAAACCTAATCTGTGTGCAAGAGGAGCATATAAATAAATTGTTTCTGATGCTATTTTTAATTGCTTATGCCGAGGCATAAAATCCATGGTACGCATGTTATGCAAGCGATCAGCAAGTTTGATTAAGATTACACGAACATCATCTGCCAGTGTAAGCAACATTTTTCTGAAATTTTCTGCTTGTAAAGAGCTGTTATAATCGAAAACGCCAGATATCTTTGTTAATCCATCAATAATCTTTGCTGTCTTTTTGCCAAATTCACGCTCAATATCCTCAAGTGTGATATCTGTGTCTTCTACTACATCATGCAATAAGGCACATACAATAGATGTGGTTCCTAAACCAATTTCTTCGGCGGCGATTTGTGCAACGGCAATAGGATGATAAATGTAGGGTTCGCCAGATTTTCTACGCATATCTTGATGGCTTTCTAATGCCATTTCAAATGCTTTTCTAATTTCCTTTTTATCTCCTTTTTGTAATGTAGATTTAGAAGCACGTAAAAGTGCTCGATACCTTTTTAAGATTTCTTGCTTTTCTGCCTCTATATCAATTACTAAAGTGTTCTTCATTTGTGTTTTCTAGGTAAATTTTTAGTATTTTTAACTATAAAAGATTATATTCGATTGTAGATAAAACGAATATATAAAAATAGCTATAACTTTGTACAGGCATAAATTTATGAAATATTCTCGTCTCTTTATTCTGTTATTTGTCATTCTTGCTGCTATGGGCGTAAAAGCTCAAGAAACAACAGAGCATGTTATTTGGCCTGTGCTTGGTAAAAATGACACTATTCGAGTTGCAGCTACCAATGATGGCGGTTATATGATTCCTTGGATTGCTTTGCAAGAGGTTAAAATCATGGGGCTGCGTATTTGGCGCTCCGCTGCAGATCAAGCTGCTTTTAACAGATTAAGGTATAATGTGTTAAAAGTAATGCCTTATGCTTTATACGCTAAAAGAAGGTATGAAAAACTAGAGCGTGATTTAGCTTTGGTTAACGATAAAAAGACACAAAAGAAATTGGTAAAAGAATGTGATAATGAAATCAAAAAAATGTTCAATACCGAAATCAAAGAACTGACCATCACCCAAGGTCAGATATTAACCAAGTTAATTGATAGAGAAGTAGGCAGAACAACTTATGACATTGTGAAGCAAACAAAAGGAGGTTTTGCAGCGTTCTCTTATCAATTGGTGGCAAGAGTTGTGGGTCATAACTTAAAAACTACCTATAGTGCCACAGAAGACAAGGATATCGAATCTATCATTGTCAATTCTGGTTACTACCAACAATAAATATGAATTCTAACCAAACGATATATCCATTTAAAGCCAAGTTGCTAAGTGGAAAGGAAAAGAACTTGTCTGATTTTAATGGAAAAGTTGTAATGATAGTGAATACGGCCACTGGATGTGGATTTACGCCACAACTTAAAGAACTTCAAGAATTAAGAGATGAATATGCAGATAAAGGATTTGAAGTTTTGGGTTTCCCATCAAATGATTTTGGTGGGCAAGAACCCTTAGACGGTGCAGCTATTAACGAATTTTGCGAAGTAAATTTTGGAGTTCAATTTCCAATGTTCGAAAAGATAATGGTTAGAGGAGAATTAGCTCATCCTTTGTTTAAATTTTTAAGTGATAAAAAATTGAATGGACATGTAAGCTCATCACCACGATGGAATTTTCATAAATATATCATTGATAAAAATGGAGAGGTAGTCGATTATTTTTATCCATTTACAAAACCAAGTTCTTCAAAAATAAAAAAGAAAATTCAGCGCCTGCTGGATGAAAAATAAAATAATGAAATTAGATATACTTGTATTGGCCGTACATCCTGATGATGCTGAATTGGGTTGTTCTGGAACAATTTTAAAACATATTGCTTTAGGAAAAAAAGTAGGAATTGTAGATTTTACTCGTGGCGAATTGGGTACTCGTGGAACGGCTGAAACGCGTGATTTAGAAGCAGCAGACTCTGCTAAAATCTTAGGTTTACACGCTCGTGAGAACCTAAGGTTTAAAGATGGATTTTTCAAAAATGATGAGGAACACCAATTAGAAATAGTAAAGAAGGTACGCAAATACCAGCCAGATATTATTTTAACCAATGCTTTGCATGATCGCCATCCAGATCATGGTAGAGCAGGTGATTTATCAAACGATGCCATATTTTTATCGGGTTTAAGAAGAATAGAAACTAATGTTGATGGAGAAAATCAAGAAGCGTGGAGACCAAGGTTAGTTTTACAATATATTCAAGATAGGTACATCAAACCAGATGTTATAATTGATGTTACTGATTTTATGGACAAGAAAATAGAATCTATAAAAGCCTTTAAAACCCAATTTGCCAGTAGCGATAACAGCGAGCCTCAAACCTATATCTCTACTCCAGAATTTTTTGACTCAGTAATTGCCAGGGCTAGGGAATTTGGAAAGAATATAGGTGCTAAATATGGTGAAGGTTTTACCTCGAGGAAATTATTGGGAGTAGATAACCTTTTCAATTTACTTTAAGCCCATACGTTATTGTCTTATTGCTTTACAACAAAGTAGATAGTTATTTGTTACTCTAAAAACGAATAATTATGCCAAATATATTCTCCTCTCTCAAAAATGCCTATCAACTTTTTAAACATATAGATTTTAATCAGCTTGATGCTTTATCTAAAAAAGTAGACTTGCCAAAAATGGTTGAAACGATTTCATCATTAGATGAAAAACAACTTTCTGCTATGATGAAAATGATGGGCGGCAACACCAAGAAAAAGGAATTGCCACCAATAGAAGGAGATTTTTATCATCTTGGAGATGAAGCCTTAAAAGATGCAGACAGGGAATTACAACTTAAGGTTAGGGCTGTACTTGAAAAAGATGTGAAACCATTAGTTAATCGTTATTGGAACAAAGCGGAATTCCCTTTTGAGATTATACCAAAGCTAGCTGAATTAAATATCTGTGGTTTAACCTATCAGGGTTATGGTTGCCCTGGGAAATCAAATTTAATGGAAGGAATTTTAGCTATGGAAATGGCGAGGATAGATACTTCAGTTTCTACTTTTTTTGGAGTGCAGAGTGGCTTGGCAATGGGTTCTATTTATTTGCTGGGCTCTGAAGAGCAAAAACAACAATGGTTGCCAGCTATGCAACAGTTTAAAATTATTGGCGCTTTTGGGTTAACCGAGCCTGAAGTTGGTTCTGGAGCGGCAGGTGGTTTAGGGACAACTGCAAAAAGACAAGGCAATAAATGGATTATAAATGGCCAGAAAAAGTGGATTGGTAATGCCCCTTTTGCCGAAGTAACGATAATTTGGGCAAGGGATTTAGCGGATGATGAAGTAAAAGGATTTTTGGTAAAAAAAGAAAATCCTGGTTTTGTGGTAGAAAAAATGCAAGACAAGATGGCGTTACGCATTGTACAAAATGGACTAATTACACTTACCAATTGTGAGGTTGACGAGGAAGACAGGTTACAAAATGCTAATTCATTTAAAGATACAGCTAAAGTCTTAAAAATGACCAGGGCTGGTGTTGCTTGGCAAGCAGTTGGTTGTGCTAGAGGAGCTTATGAAGCAGCATTAAAGTACACGCAAACTCGTAAACAATTTGGCCGACCAATAGCCTCATTTCAATTGATACAAAATCACTTGGTAGAAATGTTATCTAATTTAACTGCTATGCAAACTTTGTGCTTTAGATTATCGCAATTGCAAGATCAAGGATTGTTAACTGACGAACATGCTTCTTTAGCTAAGGTGTTTTGCTCCATGCGAACTCGTGATGTCGTAAGCAGGGCAAGAGAGGTAATGGGCGGAAACGGTATTTTGCTCGAATATGATGTGGCTAGATTTGTTGCAGATGCCGAAGCAATTTATTCTTATGAAGGCACAAAAGAAATTAATACCTTAATTGTAGGAAGAGCCATAACTGGTTTTTCTGCATTTGTTTAACTATTTTTAACGTATGAGTTTACGTTATGCTTTCTTCATTTGCCTTTTATTTATTGGACTTACCAGTTCGGCTCAAAAGGAATTGGTACAAATTAAACCTGCCAAACCAGAAATTGGAGAAAAGGTTGTCATCAGTTTTTTATCTAAAAACTTAACTTTAAAGCCAGTTTTAACATTTAGTTACAGCAATTTTTTTGAGATGGCTAATACAATGTCGCTAACTCAAAATGGCGACCATTGGGAAATATCTTTTGTTGTGCCTAGGTATGCAAAATATGCATCATTTTATATTAAACAAGGAGACAGCACTTATCGGCCAGATGCCAAAAACCATTATGAACTTATTTTTTATAAACAAGGTAAACCAGTTTTTGACACCTATTTATATAAATCTTATAGTTTAAGTGCTCAAATTGGTAAATCTGATTCTCTAAAAATAAAAGTTAATCAGTTAATAGAGAAAGAAATAAACCTTTATCCTAATAATTACGCAGCAAAGCTGAAGCTTTTGGCCAATAAAATGGCAGATGATAAGCAAAATGCTCAGCAATATTTAAAAGAAGCATTAATTTTAATTGATAAAAAACTCAAAGAAAACCCAACTGATATGGGTAACATTAATCAAGTAACGATGGGTTACTTAATAATGGGAGAAAACAAAAGGATAGACACTTTGAAAACCATGCTGCTAAAGAAATATCCAAAATCTGAGGTTGCTTATGAGTATCTATATGAAGATGCCTATAAGACCAAGAATGAAGCTGAGCGGATTAAAAAATTGGAGCAGTTGTTAGCCTATACAACGGATGGTGAAAGTTCAACGCTATCTGGAATTCATCAAAATTTATTTGAATATTATGCGAAAGCAAAAAATGAAAAGAAAGCATTGCAGCATGCTAGGGTAGTTGCTGCTGTACAAAATCCTTGGTTACCAAAGGAAATTAAAGAGATTGCTTCAACGCTAGCAGAAAATAACCTAGCATTAGATACCGCCTTAATGTATGCTAAAAAATCCTTAGAGATGATTGACGATTATCCTTTTGGAGTAATCCGATACTTTCCAGAGTATGGCTACATTCCAGGTTATGTGGCTAATAAACCTTCATTAATTCAAGAACAAAAAGGAGAAATACTTTCGATAATTGGCAATATCTATGTAAGGCAAAAGAAATATGCATTAGCAGAAGAAAAGTTAAATCAATCTATTGCGCTATCAAAAAACATAGCTGTTTATCATAATTTTGCTTATTTATATGAACAAACTAATCGACCAAAATTAGCATTTGATGCATATAGAAAAATTCTTCTACAAATGCCCGTAGATTCAAGTATGCTAGCTTCTTTTAAAAGAAATTATATTGCCTACAATGGCAAAGCAGATGGGTTTGAACAACAATTAGCCCTAATGCAACAAGATTGGGAAAAGCTTATTTTACCAAAATTACAGGCTGGTAAGGTAAATATTACTGCCCCAATTTTTATAAACGTTTATGACATGAAAGGGCAAATGGTTGACCCAGCAGTTTTGAAAGATAAAGTTGTGGTTTTAGATTTTTGGGCAACTTGGTGTGTACCTTGCATTGAAGGATTTCCTTATATGCAAAAGGTTTATAACCAATATGCCAATAATAAAGACATTGTATTTATGATAATGAATTCTGGTTCAAAAAATAGTTTACAAGACGCCATAACCTGGGTTAATAACAATAAATTCACTTTTCCTATTTATTATAACGATCGCAAATTGGCGGAAGCTTTTAATGTAAATACAATTCCTTCTACTTTTATAATTGATAGAGCTGGTAAAATTCAATATAAAACAGTTGGCTTTGAAGGCCCGATTATGGAAGCAAAGTTAGCACTTGAAATTAAGGATTTGTTAGCTCAATAATTGGTGCCACCAACTAAGAAGATTTATTTGAATGGATTTTTAAGTAATCCAAAATTGCCCATTGCGCCTTTTTCATAAAGAGCAAGGCAGGATGAATTGTATTTTGCATCAAAATTGATTTCTCCTGGCGAAAGAGTAGTAGGTGTACTTGCGCCTTCTAAAAAGAAGTAGACTTTTGTATTTCCATATTTACTGTGTGGCATTAGATTTCCGTACTCAATTAGTTGTGCATTAAGAGTGTCCTTAACTGTTACCACATAAATTCTTTGAATTGGACCTGTGTTATTTTCATTCCTATAAGTTGCAAACTCCTTAAAACCACCTTTCAAGTCTTCAATGCCAGTTTGTGTAAGCATATCTTTAAGCATCCATCCAATGATAACTAACACAATAATGATGATGAATATATTTTGTTTTTTAATGCGCATTGTTTTACTTAATGTTTTAACCACATAGAAACATAGAAATCGGTTTTATAACTGCCTTTTCTTTCACTATGTGCCTATGTGGTTTAATTTTGTAATAGTAATTTATAAACTTGGCAAAATCTTTTCCATCACTTCCATTCCTAAATCAATGTGCTTTTTTTCTATACATAATGCAGGTCTGAAACGTATAGTTTGATTGCCGCAACCTAAAAACATGACGTTGTTCTCCATTCCTTTTTGTACAAATGAATTACGCATATTTTTGGTAGGGAAATCGAAAGCGCAAAGTAAACCACGACCACGAACATTACTCATCTTATCATATTTTTGGGCTAATTGAGTTAATTGATTTTGTAAATAATTACCAACTCCTGTTGCATTATCACACAATTTATCTTCTTCTAAAATATTAAGAATTTGAGTTGAACGAACCATATCTACTAAATTACCACCCCAAGTAGAGTTAATACGTGAGGGAACACTAAATACATTGGTTTCTATTTCTTCTACTTTTTTGCCAACTAGAATTCCGCAGATTTGCATTTTTTTACCAAAGGCAACTATGTCTGGGCGAGCTTGTTCGCTGAAATGCTGATGGCACCAAAATTTTCCAGTTAATCCAACCCCAGTTTGAACTTCATCATAAATTAAAAAAGCTTCATTTTCATCAGCCAGTTGGCGAAGTTGAATTAGAAATTCTTCACGTAAATGGTTATCTCCACCTTCAGATTGGATTGGCTCTATGATGATAGCACAAATTTCATCCTTGTTTTCAGCAAATGCTTGTTTAACTTGAGCTATGGATAAAGTTTCAGTTTCTTCTGCAGTTACCAAATTATTACCTGTTAATGGAAATTTAACTTGAGGAATAGAAACCCTTGGCCAATCAAATTTCGCAAACCATTTAGTTTTGTCTGGTAAGGTATTGGTTAGGCTTAATGTATAGCCAGTACGGCCGTGAAAAGCTCTTTCAAAGTGAAGTACCTTGAAACCTTTTTCTTCCTTATAACCTTTTGCAAAGTTCTTTTGAACCTTCCAATCCATTGCTACTTTTATTGCATTTTCTACGGCTAAAGCACCACCGGCAATAAAAAAGGCATGAGGTAAATAGGAGGGAATTCCAATTTTACCAAATGTTTTAACAAACTCTGCATATTGTTGGGTATAAACATCAGAATTTGAAGGATTGGCCATTGCCGCTAAAAGCAAGTTATGTTTAAAGGCTTCATCATTTACCATCTTTGGGTGATTGTATCCCAATGGAACAGAAGCAAAACAAGTAAAGAAGTCTAATAAGCTGCGGTTATATTTCGAGTCATAAATATAGGCACCATTGCTTTTCTCCATATCGTAGGTGAGGTCGAAACCATCTGCTAAAATATGTTGTTGTAAAGTTTGGTTTACTTGATCGGGAGCTACACTAAGTTTATACATAAGCTATACATTTTGGTCTGCTTCAAAAGTAGCTAAATGTGCCAAATTATCAAATTTAAGCACTATTTGAACTTTGAGTCTAAAAACTAGGTTTAAATGAACTAAAGTTAGTTTTTGCAGAAAAGTTGAATAGAACTTAAGAAATGTGGAAAACTAATACGGTTATTTTTCAAAAAAACTGCTTGTTGAGGACTGGAGATTTAAAAATTTACCAATTTATTAATGACTACCTTACTGAACATTTAAAAGCAGTGTTATGAGATACGGAGTAGTGATTAGTTTTAATTCGATTAAGGGAATTGGTAATATTAAAGACAATAGTACCAATATAGAGTATGGTTTTACCAAGGCAGACTGCCCACATGAAGTTGAGATTTTAGATGAGGTTGCTTTTGAGGTAACTACAGAAAACCATAAAATGAGAGCAATAAATGTTAAGCCATCATAGATTATTTCATAGCCTCATTTAATTTATCTTTCATCCCTAAAATGCCAAGCAATCCGCCCGTGTGGATGGCTAATATTTTTGCATCTTTTTTAAAATAATCCTTATTGTATAAATCATTAATGGCAAAAAACATTTTTGCAGTATAAACGGGATCTATTAACATTCCAGTTTCTGCAGAAAATGTTTTCATAAATTGTAATAACTCTTGACTTGTTTTGGCATAGCCACCGAAATGATATTCAGTATGTAATTTCAGTTTATTTAAATCTGATTCATATTTGCTTATTTCATTTTCAATAAACTCTCCACCTTTTAAAATAGGAATAACATTTAATTGAGTATTTAACCCTGTTTTATTAATTCCTTTTAGTAAACCTGCTGCAGTTGTTCCTGTTCCAGCTGCACAAAAAATATGATCATATTGTTCGTTTAGTTCAGTTATAATTTCTGCACAACCTATAGTTGCTTCTTCACTTGCACCGCCTTCATCAATATAATAAGCTTCACCATCATTACCGAAATTTTTATCAAATAGTTGTTGTTTGTCCCTATAACTTTCTCTGTCGGTAAAGATTAAGCTCATCCCAAATAACCTACAAAGCAATAACATTTCATTTGCTACTTCCTCACCACGCACAAAAGCCGTAGCCTTTAAGCTGTTTCTAGCAGCTGCCGCAGCTGTTGCCACTAAATGGTTAGAATATGCCCCACCAAAAGTTACTAAATGAGTTTTTCCGTTAATAACTACATCTTTTAAAATGTATTTGAGTTTACGCCATTTATTGCCAGAAATATAGGGGTCAATCAAATCATCTCGCTTAACCCAAATTGGCTTTAACGACTGAAAATTAATTTGATGGATTGGACTGTGGGTTTGCATTAAACAAAAAAAGCTTCCCCAAAGAGAAGCTTTTTAAATGACGTTTTAAAATATTATTTACCTATTCCGAAACCAATACCAGCGTTTACATAACTGTATTGAGCTTTAGTATAAGATCCATATACTCTTAAAAATGCTAAATTTAATTGGAAACCTAATGATGCTTTAAGTCCATTTATTTCGCCATTTTTTAAATTTACAGGATCCGTAAATGTTTGTGTATTGTTTGGGTTCCCAATAGTTGGTGAATCAAAGTCATATGACCCTAATGCTTTAAGATTAGAGTTAGAAGAATTGTAGCCTACGCTTGCAAATGGTGTGAAAAACAAAATTTTCTTAGAAATAATGGCTTCAGCACTAAACCCATTAATTTTAATGTCTATCTCTTGATTAGAATATTTACCATTATTTATATCCAAAGGTAGATTATAGTTTAACCTTGTTAACCCTAAAGCAATAGCTAAATCAAACGGAATTAATTTGTCTGATTTACCCATAATTAAAGGCAAGATCTCAACTTTAGCGCCAACGCCAAACATATTAATTTTTCCAGCATCGTCACCTAATTTAATGCTAGGTACTAAACGTAAAGAGATATCAATATTTTTTGGTAAACCCACAGTTAGTTGAACTTGAGGAGAAGGAGCAAAGTGAATTCCTGAACCTTGTGGTAGTTTAAACGTCTTGCCTGAAGGAACACCATTAATCAGGATATCCATGGTTGATCCCTCGTTGTCATCTCCTAGGGCAGTGGGGCCAATACCATTTTGGCCTAAAGACGGTTTAATGTTTTGCAACCCTAGATTATTTGTGTTGTATGACTGATCTTTTGTTGGGGCAAAAGCTGCTGTAGCTGTAATGCGCAAATCGAAACGTAAAAAACTTTTTGCTTTTGCTGTATTATGCCATCCAGAGTTTAAGCCTACACCAAGACCTTTAAAAAGTGGATTCATATATGCGTCAACCAACTTGGTTGCATCAGCTGGGCCTGATTTGAATAAATCACCCACATCTTGTTGAGCCATTAAATTTAATGGAAATAAAAAAGCACTAAGAACAACTAAGTGCTTTAGTAGAGATCGTTTTTTTTTCATTTTTTCGTTCATCTGATTGGTTATCAGGGACGAAAATATATCTTTCTTAGCAGATAAGGAAAAAAGTTTAGAACAATTTTAACATTTTGGGTAAAGTTTTCCATAGGTTGTACTTTAATATTGGTGATTGTACATTAACAAAAACTAAGCCATTTGGTTTTTTTTAAAATTATCAAATTGTTAATCCTATTTTTGCAGTATGGAAAACAACATTATTGATCAGGAAGAAGAGCAGGATTTATTTGAGCATTTTAATATTGTTGTAGATAAAGGACAGTCTTTGCTTCGTATTGACAAGTTTTTGATGCACCGTCTAGAAAATGCGTCAAGAAATAGAATTCAGAATGCCATAGATGCTGGGAATGTCTTGGTAAATAAAAAAACCGTTAAATCTAGCTACAAGGTTAAACCTTTTGATGAAATTTCAATTGTATTTGCTCATCCACCACGTGATACGGAGGTTTACCCAGAAAATATCCCGATAGATATTATTTATGAAGATGCAGATTTATTGGTCGTGAATAAGCCAGCCGGTATGGTTGTTCACCCAGGTTTTAATAATTATACAGGAACCTTAGTAAATGCATTGGCTTATCATTTTGAACAATTACCAACTTTGCCTGGTAATGATGGTAGACCAGGTTTAGTGCATAGAATTGATAAAGACACTTCTGGACTTTTGCTTATTAGCAAAAACGAAATTACAATGACCAAGCTGGCCAAGCAGTTTTTTGACCATACTATTACCAGAAAATACATAGCACTAGCTTGGGGCGATATTGAAAATGATGGGAGGGTAGAAGGTTTTATTGGGCGTAGCTTAAAAAACAGAATCATCATGGATGTATACGATGATGAAGAAAAGGGTAAATGGTCTGCTACTAATTACAGTGTTTTAGAACGGTTAGGTTACGTAACTTTAATTAGTTGTCAGCTAGAAACAGGTAGAACGCACCAAATTAGAGCACACATGCAACATATTGGTCACCCATTATTTAGCGATGCCAATTATGGTGGCGATAAAATTTTAAAAGGAACAACCTTTACTAAATATAAACAGTTTGTAAGCAATTGTTTCGAAATGTTGCCTCGTCAAGCCTTACATGCCCAAACATTAGGTTTTATACATCCTACAACACAAAAATACATGGAGTTTCAGGCACCTTTACCAGAAGATTTTAAATCTGTATTGTTAAAATGGAGAAATTACGCAGCACTGCCTCAATAAATCATGTCTACATATATTTTATTTAACGACGAATTTTTCGCTTCAGAGCAAGCTGTAATTAAGGCTGGCAATCGTAGTTTTAAATTTGGCGATGGTTTATTTGAATCTATGCGAATGTGTAATGGAAAATTGCAATTTGCCGAGCAACATGCAGATCGTTTACGAGCTGGTATGAAAGCTTTAAAAATGGAAGGTTATGCTTTGCTAGACGAATATTTTTTAAGGCAAAAAACTGCAGAGTTGCTCAAGAAGAATAAATTAAATGGTAATGTGCGTTTTAGGTTATCGGTTTATCGTGATGGTGAAGGCTTGTATACACCACAGAGCAATAAAGTAGGTTATTTATTTGAGAGTATTCCTCTAGAGCAACCTCAATATGAACTCAATCAGAAAGGTTTAATTATTGATGTTTATGACGAACTAACTAAACAAATAAACAAGCTTTCTAACTTCAAAACCAGTAACGCACTGTTGTATGTAATGGCAGCATTGTTTCAGAAACAACATCGTTTAGATGAGGCAATGATTTTAAATCAAAATGGGTTTTTATGCGAAAGCACTAGCTCAAACATATTTGTAGTTTATCAAAATCAAATTTATACACCTGCCTTATCTGAGGGTTGCGTTGCAGGTGTAATGCGAAGTGTAGTTTTAAAGCTTGCTAAAATGTATAATTTGCCTTTAATAGAAGCTCAAATCAATCCAGATATTTTAAATGAAGCAGAAGAAGTTTTTGTTACTAATGCCAGTAGCGGAATTAGGTGGATAATGGGTTATGGTAAAAAGCGTTATTTTAACGAAGTAGCAAAAGATTTGAGCGCAAAGTTAAATGGGTTAATTTAAATAGTCGGAAAGTCAGTAAAGTCCGAAAGTTAAGTGTCAAGCCAAACCTTTTCGAAGACCGGAAAACGAATGTAAGTAGTTCTTGGCAAATACAATTCCGCTTTTCATTCCTCCCAATGAAGAATCGGGATCCACTTCAATCGGGTTTATTTAACAAAGTGTCTGGCTCTTGACATTGTACAGCCCTAAATTTTACAAAAACCTACGTAAACTAAACCTGCCTATCCGGCAGGCAGGATAGTAACGAAAATACTTTTTATGTCACCCTGAGCATAGTCGAAGGGCATAAAAAGATTGCCTGCCTGCGTTTAGGCAGGTAAAGTATAGCCCAACTCACAATAATGGAAGCTGCTGATTGTCCCAAAGGGACTCCGAAGGAGCTTTTCTAAATCCTTTTAAATTAAGGAACCTTGATAGCAAGCCATCAAACTCAACAATTAACCGATTAACCAACTCAAACAGTTAACCACTATAACCTCATCCCTCTCAAAAACTCATCAATCAACATTCGCTTTTTGCCTTCAAACTGAACGTCAGTTACTTTAATAAAACCATCTTTGGTAGCAAATTTTAAATAAGTTTTTCCATCAGTTAAAAAAGCTCCTGCAGAAATAGCAGGCTCTTTGTCTTCGGGTTCTGCTTTAAATATCTTTAATGTTTTCTCGTTAAAAATAGTAAAAGCAGTTGGATAAGGGCTTAAGCCACGGATATGATTGTATACAGTTTGAGTGCTTTGGTTCCAATCTACTTTACAGAATTCCTTAAATATTTTTGGTGCCGATTTTAACTCCTCACTTTGCGGTTGTGGCACTTCATTATAATCATTAGCATCAATAGCTATAACCGTTTTCACAATCAATTTAGCACCAATTGCCATTAATTTATCATGTAAATCACCAGCAGTTTCATCGTCTGTAATTTCTACAGCATCAGAAAAAATAATATCTCCTGTGTCAATCTCTTGTTTTAAAAAGAATGTAGTTACACCACTTTCTTTTTCGCCATTAATAATAACATGATTAATTGGTGCAGCCCCGCGATATTGAGGCAATAAAGAACCGTGTAAATTAATTGTTCCTTTGCTAGGCATTTGCCACACAATTTCTGGCAACATTCTAAAAGCTACTACAACAAATAAATCTGCATTTAGAGCGCTAAGTTCGGCAATAAAGTCTGGGTCTTTTAATTTTAATGGTTGTAAGACCTTTAATCCATTTTCTACAGCGTATTTTTTTACGGCACTTTCGCTCAATTTTTGACCACGTCCGGCAGGTTTGTCAGCTGCGGTAACTACACCAACAATATCTAAACCTGCTTGTTGTAAGGCACTTAATGAAGCAACTGCAAAATCGGGCGTACCCATAAAAACTATTCTCATCATATGTTGTTTTACAGAACAAAATAACTAAAAATTTCACTCATATTTTCCTTAATCTATATGGTTCCTACTTCCGAAGTGATTGATTCTAGCAGCTTGGTATATGTTCATCCCAAGCAACCAGGTATTTATAGAAAGGGGAAACCCGGTGGTTTTTATTATGTAGATAAAAATGGAGAGCGTATTAAAAATGAAAAAGATTTAGATAGGATTAAAAAACTGGTTTTACCACCTGCTTGGACAGACGTATGGATTTCGCCAAAGAAGAATGGTTATTTACAAGCTATTGGTGTAGATGTTGCGGGGAGAAAACAATACCGTTATCATCCAGATTGGACATCTAGAAGGTCTGAACACAAATATTTTAGGCTTCTAGAATTTGGAAAGGCTTTAACGGACGCTCGTAAGAAAATTGCCAAAGATTTAAGAAGAAAAGATTTTGATGAACGAAAAGTACTTGCTATATGTTTGCAGGTAATGCAGAAAACCTTAATCAGAATTGGCAATGAAAGCTATAAAAAGACTTACGGTAGTTATGGTTTGAGTACTTTAAAGGATAATCATTTTAAGGAAAATGGAAGTAGATCTACTTTAAGTTTTGTGGGCAAAAAAGGAGTAAAACAAGAAGTGCAATTGAATGATAAAACTTTAGCTCAACTCGTAAAAAAGTGTAAGGACATTCCAGGCCAAGAGCTGTTTCAATTTTATACTAATGGTAAGGAGCATAAATCTGTAGATTCTGGAATGATTAATAACTACATCAGAGAAATTACTGGAAATGATTTTACTGCTAAAGACTTTAGAACTTGGGGCGGCACATTGGAAGCCTTACGGCAATTAGCTAATTGTTCGGTTAAAAACCCGGAACTACCTAAAAAGAAGGCTATTGTTGAAGTTTTAGACTGCGTAGCCAGTAAATTAGGAAACACAAGGGCAGTTTGTAAAAGTTCTTACGTTTATCCGATGCTGTTAACTGTTTATGAAGAAGATGGCTTGCATAAATATTTAAAGAAAATAAATACTAACAAACCAAATAGCACAACGGCCATGCAAAATGATGAGAAGATTTTATTGCAGTTTTTAAAACAGGTGAAATCTAAAGTTTCTAAAAAATGATCATTTCATATTTCTTTTAATTAGAAATGCAGATAATATTCCTCCTCCAATTAGACCAATAGGAATATAAAATTGATTTGGAGATATAAGATAAAATATAGCTGCAGCTGCCAATCCTATTCCTATTCTAAATAATGCTACATTATAAAAAGGAGTTAAATGATCAATTTTTTCTTTTTTTTGCTGTATGAATAAATTTTGAATTACATTCTCGATTATTTCTTCAGGAATGCCTTGTTTTTCTAGTCGAGCATAAATGATTTCTCTATCCATACCAGATTTTGAAAGTTTTAGTCCTTCTAAATAAGCCTTTTTCCTCAATTCCTCTTGAGATAGCATTGAATTTTCTTCAGTCATATAAGATTTAATTATTCTTTTGGGGTATCATTTACCGAATGTACAGGCTGCTCGCTATTTTCTTTTTGCTGGGCCGGATTTTTGGTTTTAGCCATTGCAGGATCTTTTGTATAAACCTTATCAGCTGGTTTTTTTACAACTTTATCTCCTTTATCTACCTTACCTTTTGGTTGTGGTTCTAAAAAATTACTTGATGCTTCTTCATTTTTCTTTTTTGCTTCGTTGTTCATGGCATTGCGATTTATTGGTTTGAAATCTTATTTATTATCTAGAAAAGAATACGGAATCAGACTATTCGCTTTGCTCAGACCCTATAGCAATCGGCTGACAAAAGCTATGGATAAAGCAAATACTTTTTACGCATTAGTTTGTACTTACTTAATCCAGGTTCCCAGCTTGCACGGATTTCCTTTTCAGATTTTCCATCTATAATTTGCTGTCTAAAATCTCCCACACCAATACGAGCTTCTATTGTACCAACCTCAGCACTTAGTTTATTGTTAAAGAAATCTGCTTTGCGAGGCGAAGCTTTGTATAGTTCTATTATCCAGCTTAAGTTTAACATTTTTGTCTTCCTAAAGTTTTCAGTATCGTAATTTCTTAAATCTAAGCCATAACAAACCTCATTCATAAATAAAGGAGTTTCACTCATTCCTTTTATACTTTTTGGAGTAAAAGAGAAATCAAATTTTCCTTTTAGGTAGGGTGCACCAACAATGGTAAATGGATACATGGTTCCGCGACCATGATTTAAATAGGTGCCCTCGAACAAACAAGTAGTTGGATAAAGTAAAATAGATTGTGCAGTATTTAAGTTTGGCGATGGGTTTACCGGCAATACATATGGCATGTCATGTGTATATCCTGTATTTTTAATAACTGTGATTTTACATTTTAACTTATCTTTTAACCAACCTTCGCCGTTTAACATTTGTGCATATTCGCCAACTGTTAAGCCATGTACAATTGGGATAGGTTGTATACCAATACCAGATTTATACTTAGGGTCTAAAACAGGGCCATCAATGTAAAAACCATTAGGGTTTGGGCGATCTAGAATCAATACTTCTTTACCATCACGAGCACAGGCTTCCATTACACGTTGCAAAGTATTAATGTAGGTGTAAAAACGAACGCCAACATCCTGTATGTCGAAAATCATGATGTCTACATCAGCAATGTCTTCTTTTGTTGGCGTATTATGTTTGCCATATAGTGAAATTGCCTTTATGCCAGTTTTTGCATCAACTGCATCGTCTATACTTACACCTGCGCTTGCATCTCCTCTAAAACCATGTTCTGGACCAAATATTTTAACAATATTTACACCTCTTTTTACCAAACTATCAACCGATGTTTGTTTGCCAATAATTGAAGTGGGATTAACTACCATTCCAATTCTTTTTCCTTTAAGCAATGGTAAGTATACTTCAGTTTGTTCTGCTCCAGTTCTAAATTTTGAAGGTTTATTTTTTGGCTTATCAATATCTTCGGCTTTAACTTTGTAAGGATTTGGTACTTTAGGATTAAGCTTAGTTTTTGGGCTTTGTCCGCAAGCAGTTAATACAACAATAGTAAAAATCAATGTGAATAGAAAAGATAATTTCTTCATTTCTTAAAGGTTTTTAAAAAGAATATACGCTAAATCGATTTCGAATTAGCACTTTTGCTAAGTTACAACTTATTACAAATTTTGAATATAGAATATTTCATAGCTGGGCGAATAGCCATAAAATCTGAACGTACTTTTAGCAAGTTAATTGTTCGCATTGCGATTGCTGGAGTAATGCTCAGTTTGGCTGTGATGATACTTTCTATAGCGATTATTAAGGGATTTAAAACAGAAATACAAGACAAGGTAAGGGGCTTTATTGGCGATGTACAGATTTATCGTTTCGATTTAAATGGTTCGTTTGAGAAATCTCCCTTTATACCTAATGATTCGACACTTTCTTATTTAAAGAGGAATAGAAATATTGCTTCATTTTATCCTTTTGCCACCAAACCCGCTATTATTTCTGCCAATGGCGAAGTAGAAGGTATTAATTTTAAAGGAATAGATAAAACCTACGACTGGGCCTTCATTAAGAAACATTTAGTAGCTGGAACCATTATCAATTTTGCTGATAGCGCTGTCAATCAGATCTTAATTTCAGATTATACTGCAAAACGAATGAAACTTAAAATTGGCGACAGTTTTTTAATGCATTTTGTTCAAGATCCCCCTAAAAAAAGGAAGTTTAAAATTATAGGAATTTACAATGTAGGCATCGAAAATATAGACAAGGGTTTTGCCATTGGCGATATCAATATCATTAGAAGTGTAAACAACTGGGAACCCAATCAAATGGGTGGCATAGAAGTTAGGGTTAAGAATTTTGCTCGTTTACAGCCTATCGCCGATAGTGTTTATGCCAATTTAGAGTTAAAATTAAGGTCGAGGTCTGTGAAAGAAAGCACGCCAGAAATTTTTACTTGGCTTTCCTTGTTAGATGTAAACACAAAAGTGTTGCTCATTTTAATGATGATTGTTGGTGTAATTAATATGGTTACCGCATTGCTGATCATGATTTTGGAACGAACCTCAATGATTGGACTTTTAAAAGCAATGGGTATTTCTGATACAAGCGTGATGAAGATATTCCTTTATAATGCCATTTATTTAGTTGGAATTGGATTAGTTCTAGGGAATATTTTAGGCTTAGGAATTGCCTATTTTCAAACTACAACACATCTTTTTAAGCTCGAACAAACTAATTATTACTTGGCTTATGTGCCAATGGAAGTACATTTTGTAGATGTATTATTACTAAATATAGCAACGGTTATTATCTGTACAATCGTTTTGATTATCCCTTCGCTTTTGGTAAGTAGAATAAGCCCTCTAAAGGCTATAAGGTTTAAGTAGTCAGGAAAGTTTGGAAGTCGGAAAGTCCGAAGAAACTAATCGCAATACGCAATACGCTCTACTCAATACTATATTTCAATCCAATCTTTTTGCTGTAAGCCCGAGAACTCTGTTCTGAGTGGTAAATTTAAGTAGGGATAGGTTACTTTAGATAAATATAAACCAGTGGGATGCGCAATCTCCAACATTCCAGGAGTTTCTAAGGTGATCAATAGGTGTTCAAACTCATCAACACTCATATTTCCGTTGCCAATTTTTAAGAGCTTACCCGTAATTATTCTAATCATTTTGCCTAAAAAACGATTAGAAGCAATGTGAAAACGGATATGATCGCCATTTGCTGTAGTAAATAATTTAGCTTCCATTACATTGCAAATGGTATGTTCGTTTTTATCAGGCGTGGTACAAAAAGCCCTGTAATCTTTATATTGAGTTAAGAGTTGTACTGCCTTTTTCATCTCTTCTAAATTCAAATCCCTAACATCGTAATAAGAGCTCAATTGATTTAGAAATGGATTTTTGTAGGTGTGAATGTAGTAATCGTATTTCCGTTGTACGGCATCAAATCTGGCATGTGGCTTGCCTTCCAAAGGGATGATATCAAAAATGGCTATGTTATGAGGTAAAATTTTATTTAACCTAAATGCTAAATCAAAATCCCATTCTTGCTCAATATCTGCGTGAAAAAAGAACTGACTGGCGTGTACACCAGAATCAGTTCTTCCGCAACCATTAATGGTAATGGGTGTTTTAAATATATTGCTCAGTTTATTCTCAATTACTTCTTGTACGCTGTTTACTTTTGGCTGGCGTTGCCAACCACTGTAAGTATGTCCGTTATAAGCAATGTGGAAGAAGTATCTCATTTTGCAAAGATAGGATTTCTGAGTTTGTCGGTGAAAAACCTACATTTCATATCTATTTAGAATCTTCGAGAGGTCTTCCGTGACTTCTCGAAGATTAAGGGATAAAGCAGATTATGGGGTTACTTAAAGATCAATGAATAACTAGCACTTAAATCACTTTAAATTAATTGATGTTAAAATATAAGTTGTTTCTAAACCACTAATTTTATCTATATGTTCGACAATTTCAAGTGGATAGTATTTAGAAAGGATTTCATTCGCTTTCACAGCAAAATGAAATGGAGATTTCAATTGCTCTGTTACCCAAAGTTCTCTTGTATAAACAATAGGAGGCATAAATATTTCTTCGTTTTCTGAATTCTCTTTATATTGGTATATAACCTTGAAGCATTTGTATCCCTGGATAATTTTTGTTTGCTCTCTATATTCCTTAATTGAAATAATTTGCTCCTGTCTAAAATAATCTACTAATTGGCTTTGGTTAAAGCTATTGATTACAATATTTTTTAGTTTGTCAAAATAATACAGTTCATTGCTATTATTTTCATCATCTAATTGAGTATAAAATATTTTATCTGCCTTGTATTCAATGGCAAATGATTTCTTGCCCGGCTCACTTATTGTTTCAAATAAAAGCTCCTTAATTGGTGCAGCAATTTCGTTTAATTGCAAAGTATCCATTGGCTTATTAGCTAATTTGTATTCTTTAACCATTTTATCTTTCAAACCCTTTATGAATTCTTTTATAAAAATGTTAAAGGTTTCTTCAAAGGCTTTGCTATCTATGACCCTATTTTCCTTTACCAAGAAGATTGAACCCATTTTTGGTTCAAATGGTTTTGTTTGTGCAAACGTTATATTTGTAATAAATAGAAGTAGGATACATAAGAACTTAAAGCGGTGTTTTATAATGATTTGATACATTTTTTTTGTTCTAATTATGCTTATAGTTTGATTTATAAGCCTTCGTTTTAAGAAGGGCTTTTAATTGTCCAATTTAATATATCGGTCCCTTCTCCAAGTGTACTTTAGAATCTTCAAGAGGTCTTTAATGACCTCTTGAAGATTAAGTTTAACAGAGCCATGAGTTAAGAAATCTATCTTCCCTTACTGAAACCTTGATAAGATTTTTTAGCGATGCTATCTAAAGACTTACTTTTGTAGAATAATAAGCAATTTTTAAAGTTTGTGTTCATCCCAAATAAATCGTTTTCTTTATCAACTTGTATAGGGCGCATATTTTTCGCAAAATCACGACCAATTGAATCTGCCTTTTCTATATATGTACCTAAAAATTCAGAATGTACGGAGAATGATACATCTTTTTTAGTGGATAGATATTGTTCAACCTTGTTATCTGTAACTTCACACAAACACCTATAGGTTGCATATTCTTTGTAAAAATTAATCCATTGCTTTTTATCAAGTTTCTGTCCAAAAGAAAAATTCGCAAGCAAAAATAAAATGCCAAAAAGAAAAATATTTTTCATATTAATTAATTTAGTTCCCAAATTTCTATTTTATCAATACCGCCTTTTGGATTTGTGTTTGACCCATTTATACAAGATCCATTAATTATATAGTCAACATGACCTGAATATCCAGCTGTTCCAGGATTCATATTTGTAACAACAAATATACCTGTTTTGCCTTTTAGAAAATCAACAATTTTGCTTTTGTCATTTCCAATTTGTTGTGAGGTTAGTTTATATGTAGCATTTCCAAATTTTTCAGTCATAAACCTTCTAAAGGCTGTTGCAGATAGAATGTAGTTTTTGCCATCAGCACCTTGTTCTGTTTTTTTCTTATTGTCATACACTACTACTGGTATTGTAATACCTGCATAATTTAAAGCTCTTGAGCCTCTAATTGCACAAGCATTTTGATAGTCTGGATTTGCTGCTTTATTTTTTGCATCTAAAGAGCCTCCGATAATTGTATAAACCTCGCTAGATTTCAACCCATATACATACCCATTTTCAACTTTCTTTGGGTAACTATTGAAATAATCTATTTTAGAAGGTAGTTGTTGTTGTTGTTGAACCGTATTCTGATACCAAGTATTATCATCGGTATCACTATCTTTATTCTCTATACCAGTAAAAAAATTCTTTATAAATGTTGCCCTATCTTCAGTTGGATTTATAGTTAAATAGTTGATGCCCCAATTGCTAAATTCTTTATTCTCTGTTGTCCGCCCATAAGTGTATAGATAATTTTCAATAGCGAGAGCAATGTTCTGGTTGTTTAAAAGAAAGTCTTTCTGTACGTTAGTTAAATTAAGTTCAATTGCAAGATTTTGAATAACTTGAACCACAGGATCAATAGTCGGCAATGGATACAACCCACCATTATCTTCATCACAACAATTTGGAGGTACAATAGCTAGTTTACTTATACCCCCAGAACTGTTCTTGAAAGAAACTGATGGTGGTGTGTCGCAATCACAAGGATCATAATCACCTGGAGGATTTGGAGTTGTACTTCCACCTCCACCACCAGTAGGAGGTGTGGAGACACCTGGTGCACAATTAAGTGCGACCCCCACATAAATAAACCCATCATATGGTGGCCAGTCATTTATGTTTGGGAGGACATCCCAAGTTCCATAAGTCTCTTGATAACTACAGTCGGATCGACTGTAATGACCAAATTTACAAGGAATTCTTACAGTTTCATAAACATCATATTCTTCACATTCACCTGGCGCTAGGCTAATCTTATTATGGTTTATGAAGATTTCGCTAGTAGCATTTCCTTGAGACATTGTAGTTCCTTTTGAACCTTGGCTTGAACTGTTCAGTCCATTAATTTTAGGGATGTCTGACAAGTCAATTTTATTTGCATAAATCTCTCCCTTAAACCCTAAATGTTTTTTGCTTTTCCAATCTTTTACCCATTCTTGAGTAGGTACATATGTGGTTAAGAAAGCAGTTGTATTATCATTTAAAACCTGAATAGTTAAGTTGCGGAATTGAACTGCATGACGTGTTTCTGGTTTTAAGCTTATCACATAGCTAATTGTGTCGCCAAGTGTAAGTCTTTTAATGCTGTCAGTATTGATATTAAAGCCATTTGAGCCTGAATTGACATTCATTACAGCTCCTTGGCTACCCTTTGCAGCATTTGATAATGTAGTTTTTAAAGTCCCGGTCTTATTTAGATTAATGGAATTTAAAAATTCGGTATAAGAAATGGTTTTAATTTTTTGTTTACCATCGTTTTCTGATGGCATTCCAGGTACAAGTAAATCCTTTTTACAAGAGTTAAAGGATAATCCTAAAAGGATCAGAGAAAAAAGTATAAAATAATTTTTCCAAATGGGTTTGACATTGCATAGCCCTGCCATAGAGAAGCGTTTTTTGTTTTTCATTTTGTTTAGTTTTTTGTTTTCCAAAATGAAAGTAATTAATGAGGTTATATTAAGAAAGAATTTTATACAGACATGGTTATTTTCTATTCGAACAGCTATATTTTCTATTCGAGTTCTAACATTAATATATAGATTAATCTTGGCTGTTATTTTCCAATTCTTATAGAAGTGAGCAAATCTTCAAACAGTTTTTCATCATCCTTAACGTCTAAATTATCCGTAAAACTTAACTGGAAAAAATAGTTGCCATAGGGGATAGCATACACTTTTGTTTGAATTAAATATTTTAAAGTTTGATTTTGTTCATAGTTATTTCCGCCAATATTTACTTGAAAAGTCCTAGTGCCTGTTAGTGTAAATTTTCCACTAAAATAGATTGATTTCTTTCCATTAACGGTAACTGATTGGGGCTGTGTTATGAATGAAAAATCTTGGTATAATGATTTATATAGATTTGCACTGGCCTTCATGTCCACTTCAAAATCATTAAATAAAACAGAGGGATTATTTAGTACGTTAATTTGAATTATAGGTATAAATCCACTTTTCTTTTCGTCATATTTATTGAATGTAGCAAGTAAGAGTGAGCCATTATTAACTTCAATTTCCTTAGCTAATAAACTGTCATTTACTTTATCGCCTATTAAACTATCTATAAAAGCACTATTGTCTTTAACAATCCAGTTTTTAGGTTCATTAATGCTAATGCCAAAATATTTATCCTTATATGTTTTTTGAGCAAAAACACCTTTAGACAAGATAAATAACATTAACAACAATGAAACCCTCTTCATTAAGCCCTGTTTTTAACTAATTTTTTTAACCCTAAACTACAGCCATAATGTAAGCCATCATGGGAAACAATAAATGTTACTGCATCACTTACATTGGTTAAAGTTAAACCGGGATAAGTAGAAATGGTATAGGGTGTATAGTTATCGAAAGTTCCATTTGTTAAATCAATTGCTAACTGATCTATTGTACTTAGCAAATAGCCTTTCATTTGAGCTATTTCGGCTTCGCTAAATGCTCTTTCTGGTTTCGAACCATTTTTATATAAGTCGATTAACTCGTCTTCAATGATAAATTTTTGTCCTGCTAGTTTATAACATAATATCTGCTGACTAACTACAATATGGCCAATTTGCCAAGCTAGGTTGTTGTTAAATCCAGTAGGGATATAATTTAATTCTTCTGTAGAAAGCTCTTCTACTAGGCTTAATAATTTGCTTCTCGATGCTTTGATTACTTTGATTGCTTGTTCCATATTTTTTATTCGTTGTTTGTTGTTTGTTTGTCGTTGTTGGTTACTCGACAGACGATAAACGATGGACGGATAACGATTTCTACTTTTTTCCACTCCCCAGCCACAACAAGCCATCAATCATCATTTTGGTTTGTGTTTCATTGTCAAATGTTTGAGATAGGGAAGTAGTGAATGTATTGTATTTATGCTCATAATCCATATCGTTATGGCCCATGTTTACATAAATCATTTTATATTTTTTATTGCTCCAAACTACAGGATAATAGCCACTTTGCCAAATCTCATGCGTCTTTGGTCCTGTGCCTAAAGGGAAGCTTGTAGAATCGATAGACATTAAGATGTCGATATCTGGGTTTTTGCGTAAGTCTTTTTCCCATCTATACCATTCGTTAGGCTGAGCTTTAAAGGTTTCTGGCAGTTTTTTGGTAGCAGGGTGCTTTTTATTTACCCGTAAAATTGCAGATGTTGGTCGCCAAGTATTACTGCCATATTGCCCAGAACCTAAAAACTCATTATGGTACCAATCCCAATCTTGTGTATAAGCTGATGGAGTTAAGGCAAATGCCGAAAAATGAAACCCCATCCATGCACCTCCGTTTTTCATGTAAGTTTCAAATGCAGCACGTTGTTCTGGTTTCTCGGGACGGGTGTCTAAAAATAAAACGACTTGATAATTTGATAAGTATGCTGCATTTAGATTATCCCAATTAGCTGTAGAGTCGTAACTGAAGCTATATTTCTTTGCTAACTCGGGAAACTTTTTGTTTGCCTCATGTACAAAACTTACGTGAGCTTGGTCATTTTTGCCAGTGTAAAAAGCAATTACCTTAAACTTTGGTTTTTGAGCAAATGATGAACTAGCTATTGTATAACAAACAATAAACAATAATAAAGCCTTGGTTAAAGTTTTTAGGTTCATTGAGATGGTTTAATTTGAGTGATGAAGTAAAGGTAATAATTAATACAAAATGATGAGTTTATAATCGTTAAGTACCTCTAATGTTTTGTTGTAAGCAATGAAATCGCTTTGCTCGAATATCATCGTTACCAACTAATGCAGTTAAAAGAGGTTTTTGAAAATTAACGTCAGTGTTCTATAGCAATTACAGTCCTGCCATTTGCTGCAATCTTTTTTGTCCTTCGACACTTCGGCAAGCTCAGTACAGGCGGAGCTAAGGATGACAAAAAAGGATTTTCGCGACTGTCAGGTTTAGTGATTAAAGTTTGTGGTTCTTGGCGCACTGCAACCCCTCATAGTAGCAAAAACCTGCGTAAATTAAACCTGATTGCAGCGATAGCTCCAGATTTTTCATCGGGACTAAAGCGGAAAACAGGGCAGGACTTTCAGACGAATTACTGCTATTACTTTTCAAAAAAGACAACTAATATCTTAGTCGTCCGATGAGATTTGCAAGGTGCTTTATACTCATCGGATGACAGGTAAAAAAAATCCGATGAATTATAAAACTCATCGGATGTTTAAAGCGTGATGTCTCACATCTCAATACTCATATCTCAAATCTACTTGGCCACTGTTGGTTTAGCATTTTTAACATAAGTATCTAACCAAGTGTTCATTTCCCAAAGCATGTGTAAAATGTTTTCCTTGGCTCTGTAACCATGCGCTTCGTAAGGTAAGTACACAAAACGAGTGGTACCGCCATGACCTTTAATAGCATTAAATAAACGCTCGCTATTGATAGGGAAGGTACCTTGATTATCGTCCATTTCGCCATGGATTAAAAGGATTGGTGTTTTGATGTTATTTGCATAACTAAATGGGCTCATTTGGTAATACAATTCTGGTGCTTGCCAATAAGTTCTATCTTCGTTTTGGAAACCAAAAGGAGTTAAAGTTCTGTTGTAAGCACCACTACGAGCAATACCAGCTTTAAATAAATTAGTGTGAGCTAATAAATTTGCTGTCATGAATGCACCATAACTGTGACCACCAACTGCCATTCTATTTCTGTCTCCAATGCCCATATCGCTTAATTTGTTAATTGCAGCTTCGGCATTTAACTTTAATTGCTCCACAAAAGTATCGTTAGGTTTTTTGCCATCTTTAGCTACAATTGGCATTTCGGCATTGTCTAACACTGCGTAACCTTGGGTTACAAAAAATAAGGGACCGCCAGAACTTATAGTAGTAAACTTATCTTGCGAACCTCTAATTTGAGCAGCATCTGCAGCAGAGTTAAATTCGCGAGGGTAAGCCCATATTAAAACAGGTAATGGTCCATCTTTCTCTTTGTTATAACCAGCTGGCAAATATAAATCTCCTGTTAAATCAATGCCATCGGCACGTTTGTAAGAGATTTTCTCTTTTTTTACACCTGCTAACTGTGCATAAGGGTTGGTGAAATTGGTGATTTGAACATCCGCTATGCGCAACATCAAGTTTTTAATGAAATAGTTTGGCGCGTCTTTTTGGCTTTCTCTACGGGTTAGTAAAACCAGTTTTTGAGGGTCTAAAACATCAGTAACCATTTCAAAAGTACCTGGCTGTGCTCTCCATAAAATTTCAGATTTCTTGGTAGCTAAATCAAATTTTGCCAAGAAAGGTAAATCGCCTTTGGCAGATGCACCAGTAGTGTTATTTAACAATAATTTTGTACCACCATCGGTAGTTAAAATTACTTGTCGACCGTATTTATTTTTCTCCGTTACAGGAAAACCTGGATTGTTGTAAGCATCATTTGTGCTTAACTCGTACAAAGTTTCTAAAGCGCCAGTTGTTGGGTTAAAGCGACTTAATTTAGAAGTTTGTTTAGTTCTTGAGTTTTCTCTAACCAAGGCTAGGGTAGGATTTCCCCAGCTGATACCACCGAAACGCATTTTAGTCTTTAAAAGTTCTTTTGGAGTTCCATTAAATGGAGCAGTTAATTGCATTACCGCATCATGGTACTCAACGTTTTTCTTGATTAATCCGCTATCCAAAGCAACTGTCCAGGTTACGGTTGCCGGTTCATCATCTCTCCAGTCAAAACCTCTAGGTACGTTTTGAACATTGTCATAACCAGAAGGTCTTTCTTCTGTAGATGGTAAATCGGCAAGCATTTTAACCACTTTCCCTGTTCTATCTGTAATGCTTAAAACTGAAGGGAAACCGCCAGCAGAAACTAGATAAGAGAAAGGTTTTTTAATGGTACGAACCATCATGTAGTTTTTGTCAGGAGATAGGGTAACGCCACTATAAATGGCAGGTTTGCCAATTGGGGTTTCTATGCCAGCTTTATTTTGAACCAATTGAGAGGTTGCAAAAAACTCGAATAATTGCTCATCATAAGGTGTTTTAATTAAATCTTGTAAAGTTGCGCTTGGCGCAGCCTTGCCTAAATTTTGCTGAATGGTTGGTCCCTTTGGAGCTAATGGGCGAGCAGGGGCAAGGGTTGCCGCTTTGGTAATTACTCTATAAAGCAAAGTGTTGTCATCAACCCATGTTGCGCCACCACCCATGATTGCATTTATAGGTTGTTTGTTAGCTTTGGTTGCTTTTCCAGTTGCCACATCTATAACGTATAGCTCAACTTTTGTTGGTGTAGTGTTAGTAAAGGCAATTTTAGTTTCACTTGGACTCCAGTTCACAGCACCTGCATATAATGGCACAGGTAAACCTGTTACAGCTAAAGTTTTGCCGGTTTTAATATTCTTTAAACTAAAGTTATTGATGAAGGTTTGGCGACTTGCTGAATAGTTGTTCGGATTGATACGCATACCAGCGATACGGTATTCTGGCATTGCCAATTCCTCAACAGAGGGATAAGAATTACGTTCGCTAAACAACATCCATTCAGCTTTACTGTCTATGCTAACACCGGGAGTTGGTTTTGCTAATAATAGGTCTGCTATTGCCTTTGGTGGCGTTTGATAGCTAATTGCGTCTTGAGCGAAAGCACTTCCGCTTAGCGCAACTAATAATAGGTTTAGGATAATTTTCTTCATTTTGTTAGTTTAAGTTTCCCGATAGGATAAACTTACAAAATATTGAATAAACCAGTCTTTATGTATCAAAAATATGATACTTTATTTCCTTTTGATGACGATGGTGGCTTTTTTTGTTGAATTTGCTGTTCCAGTACCTGGATAAGGAGATAGTTCGGTTAATTCTACTGTATAATTTAAGTTGTTTAAAGTAATATCTTGAGCTTTAGATTTTGACACCACAGCACAGCCTCCAGTGCATAGTTCTATGGTTTGCTCTTTAACCTCGTCTTTAAATTTAATTTTTACTGTACCGACACCTTCCCAAACGCAAATTGCATTAGCAGGACAGCGACTATCTGCAAAATCTGAAGCAGTTAGCGTTGCTATGTTTCTGTTTTTGGGAATAAATAATTTTGCACTTGATTTTATGGTGTAAGTGCCAGACAGATCCAAGCTAGTTTGTTTCTTACAGCCTATAAAGGTAAGAGCTGCCAATAACATTACTAAGTAGGTTTTGATTAATTTCATAACGTTTATTTTTTGTTCGAGGTGAAATTGAACTTTAAGTTTAAGCCTACTGTGTTTATCCTTAGGTTTTTCTCGCCCATATTGCCAATAGCCGGTTTAAAGTAAGGTTCGAAAGTAAGGCTGTTGTTCCCAATACTTTGGTTAATGCCTATGGCGAAAATAGCACTGGTTGCAAAATCAAACCCGTTAATCCTGCTTTTTTCAGTTTCTTCTTGCTTTGCAGTTTGTGTTATACCTAAAACATTTTTATTGCTTAAATTATATCCATAGGTATATTTTTGAGATAGGTAAGTGCTCGAGTTAATTCCTGTTGCTATATAGAAATTTTGCTTTTTGGTAGGATAGAACTTAAGGCTTACAGGTATATCAAAATTTAACAATTGGGCATTTATGCTGATGTCGGAAATGCTCGTACTATTTGAAGCACCAGGGTTATTATTTGGAGCTGCATTTGCCGCATCAAAAGAATAAGAAGACATAGAGCGAGAAACTTCGCTAGGAATGCTCTTTTGATATTCTATTTTATTTTGGCTAACACCTGCACCGAAACTAACGAACAAGCTTTTAGTTAATTTAACATTGGCATTTACGCCAAAGCCTGCATTTAATTTAGCCGCATTATCTGCGTAATAATTTAAAAATGTACCACTAAATACCTCAATAGAACTTTTGGTCTCTTTTGTTTTTCGTTCTTCCTTAGGTTTTTGAGCTAAGATTTTACTTTGGTCGTTTAAAAACTGTTCAGTTGTTTTTTTAACGATTACAGGATCTTTAACTACTGCTCCATTATTATTTGCAATTACTTGATTTTGGTTATTTATCTTTTGGGCTGTATCAACTTTGTTTGCCGCAATAGCATTTTGATTGATTGGATTTTGTACAACTACTACTTTCTGATTAGTGAGGGTTTCATTTTTAATAGGCTGTTCTACTTTAGCGATTACAATTTCTTTTTTTACATCCGTTACAATTGGTTTTCCCCAAGTGGATGCCTTAGGTACAGTTTTTTGTGCTACAAGTGGTGATTTATCTGCAGTATTTCCTGTGGGATTTTCTGCAGGTTTTGTTTCTTGTTTTTTGGCAATTGAAGGTCTATTAATAATGCTGTCAGTTTTGTGCTTGATGACTGGTTGTTGTTTTACTATTTGCTGTCCGTTATCTATTTTTTGAGCAGATTTATCTAATGCGAAAAATAAGCCAAGAGCTATTAAAATAGCCGCCGCAATTCCGCTTATCCACCAAATAGGTAGTTTTTTATTTTGTTTTTCAGGATATTTTTCTCGTAGTTTCGCCCATCCGTTGTCGCTTAATTCATCATCAAAATTTTCGAAAACAGTTTTAATCTGCGATACTAATTCTTCATCTATATCTTTCATCTTTTATATATTGAATGAGTAATCAATAAACTTTGCAGTGTTTGTTTAGCTCTTGTTAAATAAGTTCGAGATGAGCTTTCTGGAATATTCAACATTTTCCCAATCTCCTTGTGAGAATAGCCGTCTATTTCATATAAGTTAAACACCAAACTTTGCGTCTCATTTAAATTTTTCATCAAGCCTAAAATATCCTTTGCAGAGAGGTTATCTAAAGCAGATGAATAGGTGGTTTGTGGCTCTGTGTCTACCAATTCTATGGCTTGACTAAACCTCATGTTTTTTCTTTTATAATCTAGGGCTGTGTTCACTAAAATCTTTCTGAACCAAGCCTTAAAGTGAGCATCTTCCCTAAAACTGTCAATTGATTTAAAAACTTTAATAAATGAATCGTTAACGGCCTCTAATGCATCTTCTCTATTATATAAATACCTCAAACAAATACCCAAAGCGTAGCCATAAAAATGCTTGTATAGCATTTCCTGGGACTGTAGATCACCTGATTTGCAATAATGTATTAACTCCTCAAGGTTAGGTGTTTGGGGTTTGGACATTTATTGTTTCGAACGCTTTAATCTATATTGATAAGTGATAGACGGATTAACATCTGAGGCTATTGTTAAACTTTTTGTCAAAATTAAACTATCTCCTTTAGCTTCGTAAATATAAGTGCCATTTAATATTAAATTCCAGTCGAAATCTGCTGTCCAAGTATTTTGATCTGCAAATGTTACACTTTTAGTATCCTCAACTTTAAATGCTCCACTGGCTAACTTCGTTCCTTTGTTAACCTTAAAGGTTTTATCAATTAAAGTCATTTCGAAATCTGTGCTAACTATGTTTTGGTTAACGATAGTTCTAAATGTTCCTGTATAAGTACCTTTAAAATCTCTTGCATTATTTTCTTTTTTGCAGGCTGTAAATAAAAGCATCAGCATAAAAATGTAAACTAGTTTCTTCATCATTATAGGTTTTACAATCCATACGTAAGGAAATCGTTAAACGCTACACCTAAAGAAAAATAATGGTTTTTAATAATAATTGCTCTTTTACGCTAGTCCCTTTTATTTTCCGTAAATTTGGCTCATTATCAATTTATAGAGCGAAAAGTGTCTTTAGAACAATTAAAATTAAGCAAACCATTAGTGTCAGCAATGACAGATGCAGGTTACCTCAGTCCAAAAGAAATTCAGGCTAGAACAATGTCACGTATTTTAGGCGGACAAGATATCATAGCTATTGGCCCAGAGGGATGCGGAAAAACAACCACCTATATTTTAGGTGTTTTAATGCGTTTAAAATATGGTTTTGAAGAAGCGCCAAGAGCCTTAATTTTAGTGCCTACTAAAGAAAGGGTGCTAGAAGTGATGGAGCAATTTCAGCTTTTAAATAGAAATCAGACTATCCGTATTGTAGGAATTCACGCAGATGGCGGAATGGAAGCTCAAATTAATGAGTTAACTGATGGAGTAGATATTGTTGTTGCAGTTCCTTCTAGAGCTAGAGCAGTTTATTTGAAGTTGGGCCTAAATACCAATAAAATTCAAATGTTTGTGGTAGACGATGCCGCAGAAATGGTGAAGTTGGGTATGCAATTACCTATTAACGAATTGGCTAATAGCATACAGAAATGCCAACATTTAATTTTTACTGATGTAATGCATGACAGACTCGATTTAATGATTGAGAATTTCATGAAATTACCTACTACAATAGAAGTTGATGAATTAGAGGAGAACGAAACCGAAACGCATACGCAGCTTTTATACCATGTGCCTAATTTTAGAACAAAGTTAAATTTACTTAACCTGCTTTTAAAGGATGCAGAAGTATTTGATAAAGTGGTAGTTTTTGTAAACACTCGTTTAACGGCTCAAACCTTATCAAAAGATTTATTTGATGGCAAGGCCGATGATATTTTTGTTTACAAACCTTTGTTTTTTGATGAGGCTGGGTTTGACGATATCGAAGATTTTAAGGCGATAAGTGAAGCTCGTGTTTTAATTGTGGCTAATGAAGGTTTACAGCAAATGGATTTGGAAGGCATTCCGTTTATTTTCCATTTTGAATTGCCTGTACAAAAGGAAACTTACTTAAACAGGGTAATTAAGCAAAGTGATGAAGAAGTAGTTGCCATTACTTTTACAACAGATTTAGAGTTGCCTCAGGTTCGTAAAATTGAACAAGCAATTGGTCAGAAAATTGAAGTGGCAGATTTACCATCCGATTTGTTGGTAGAAGAAGTAACCAAAGCTAAGGCTCAAAAGAATAAAATATTAGCCGAGCAGGAAGATGAAGAAAATCATCGTGATGCAGCATATCATAAAAAGAAGGAAAGCAATTCTAAAACTTCCAACTATGGTATTGGTCAAAAGGCGATAATGAATAAGAAAAAGAAACACGGATAATAATTAACCACATAGATACATTGCGAATATAGAATGGATTTATAACCTTCTTTTCTATGTACCTATGTGGTAAAAAGCGTGTTATTTTGCCATTGGATGTTGCATATATTCACTCCACATGATAACTTTTCCGTTTTTGATTCTTAAGTCGTTGAAAAAGTTTACACTATCTTTTTTGCCATCTTTCAACTCTGAAACTTGTTTATACCACAAGCTAACCCATTCTTCGGATTTGTCTTTACTGATTACAGATTCTCTATCCTGTAAGCTAATGGTAATGCTTTTGTACTTATCCATCTCTCCTTGTGCTGTTTTAAGGAAATCGGCTTTTAACCCTTTAAACTCATAACTATCCACTACTAAATGGATGCTATCTCCAATAAATGCTTTTAATGCTGCAGTATCCAAATTTTCGAAGGCTTTAACCGTATTCATGGCTAACAATAAATTTGCTGGGTCTGTATTCATTTCCCATTCCTTTGGGTCTTTAATAGTATAAGGATACTTTGTGGTATCAGCATTTGAACCAGTTGTAGCCGTAGTTTCTTTGTTTTGGCATGCTGCAAAAACTGCAGCAATTAAAAATAGAAAGGATAATTTTTTCATTTCGTTTAAATTTTAGTTTACGTTAGTTAATTAAATATACATAATTAACTGAAAATTAAACGATCGAATAATTATTTACTCATTAGCGATTTGAGTTGCCTTTTTATCCATTTTATCTACATAAGCAGTTGGGAAGATGGCATGTTTGTTTTTAACCATTTTCTCCATCAACTCTTTTAGATGAGTTTGTATGGTTGTTGGCAAGCTATAAAAAGTTAGGTCTACTTGGGTTTTTCTGGTCGGGTCTAAAACACTATTTTGGTGTCTAATCGCTACTTTCTGACCTTTATGATAAATTAAGATTTTTGCTCTGCCATCGTCATAACCGTTTGCACCGAAAGTTCCATAAACAATAAGCGGCTCTATTATACCATCACCATCTAAATCATTAAACTCACAATATTTTGTCCAGAACCAAATAGAAGTTTCTTTTTCATCACCTTTTAAGGTTGGGGTTTTAAAATCGTTTATTTCCCATTTCTTTAAGGTTACGGCTTTGTCGACTTTAAAATTAAATGCTTTGATGGTATAGTTGACAGTATCTTTTTCCTTGTTAACTGTGTCGGCACTTTCGGTTAGGGCAACATTATAGGTTCCGCTTTTATCAGTATAGGTATAGGCTCTAAATATTGGGAAGTTGATTAAGTTTTTCTTTTTAAAGGCTGTGGTAAAAAACTCGTCGGTTTCTGTTTTAGATAGTATTTTGCTACTTGTTGCTTCAGTTTGAGCATTTGCTTGATAAACAAAAATGCTTAGTATTAATAAAAGGTATATTTTTTTCATCTCTTGGTATTTGTAATGGCAAATATATAAAATGATAATTTAACCACATAGACACATAAAGAACATAGAATAGCTTTAACTATGTGCCTATGTGGTTGATAAACTTTGACTACGTCAGTATTACAAAAGCAGGTTTAATCCTCTTGTCTTAAAATGGCAATATCCTTTATCAGTTGATTAATTTCTAACTCAAGTGTTCCGTTATAAATACCTCTAATTCTTTTGTTTTTATCTATTAACAAGAAATGTTCGGTATGCAGAAAGTTAGTGCTGTCTTTGGTGAAACCTAAATCTTCTTCGGCAAAATAAGATTGTCTGGCAAGGGTGTAAATATCGGATTTACTACCTGTTAAAAAGTGCCAGTTTGGATTGGTTACATTGTACCGCTTTGCATAGACTTTTAAAATTTTAACACTATCCAACCAAGGTGTAACGCTGTAAGATAGTAACACCACGTTTTTGTCATCCTTGTAGGTTGAGTCAATCTTTTTCATGTGGTTTGTCATTACGGGGCAAATGCTGCCACAGCTTGTAAAAAAGAAATCTGCAATGTGGATTTTACCTTCCACATCTTTTTGGGTAATGGTTTGATTGTTTTGGTCTTTAAAGGCAAAGTTTGCAATTTGATGTGGTACCAATAAACTCACAGAATCTTTATTACCAATGAATAAAGGCGTAAAATTTGGCTTGTTGTAATAAGGTAATCGTTCTGTTTCACTTTTATCCGTACAAGCATTAAAAATTATGTTAACGACTAATAAAAACGCTATCTGCAACGTTAATGCAGTTTTTTGTACCGAGTAAGCCATATCTTCTTCCATTTTTAATAATGTAATTTGCTTTTGTTTTTCCATTTATCCACCACATTTTTTGGCTGCCTTCTTCGTAACCTTTAACCATGTGAAATTCTTTAAAAGGGTTTCCGGTATTGTACCATTCTTTTATCACTCCATTAAATTCATCGTTATCAAATTCGTAAGTGAACTTTAATTTTCCATCTGGCCACCAACCCTTGTGTACACCTTCTTTTTTGCCCGAGATGTATAATCGCTCATCTGCCAATTGTTTGTTTGGATACCAAGTTTTTGAAATGCCTTCTTGCAAGCCTGCATAACAAGGTTTTATAAAAGCAGTATCGCCAGAAGGATATAATGCAAATTGAATTCCGGAAAAGCGTTTGTCTTTGTAATAAATTGTATCTGCAACGTTCTTAAAATCCCAGCTATCTGCATTTACATGGTTTACCGGAACGTTTTTAATGATTTTTAAATAATCACTCTTCTCATGTTTGCAAGCTTGCAGTACAAAAAGAGTGATCAGCAAAAAGATATAGAAACTATATTTGAGCATTAAAAAGTTACTGTTCCTGCTGTTCCATAAAAACCATTTCCATTTAAATATGGTGCATCTGTAGAAAAGTGGTAGTGATAGATGCCTGCTGGGTAATCTGCAGTAACACCTGTATGGCCATGGTAGGCATCTAAACTTGCAGTTGCCACTGTTGCGCCATTCTCTTTAGGGCCATAAACAGGGAAACCATCTAATAAAAAGCCCATTAAAGCATCTGTGCCTTTTGCTGTTGTTAATTTAATTGGCTCAACATGGTAGTGATATCTTGAGCCTGGATCTGGATGACCCCAACCTTGATCAAAACTTACAATTTCTCCACTTAAAGCAGCTCCACCACCTGCATATTGGTTATACAAAGGAATTCCATTAATGGCTACCCCCATTGGTCCCATTGGTGTAGCTGTATGTGCTGCATTAACTGCTGGATTTAAGGGAATTTTAAAAGTATAATTTTGGGAAACCATACTATTAGGGTTTTTATTGAAGGTAAAACCACCAAAGGTTGTGCCTGTAAATGCTTCATAAAGGGTATTGGTAGTAGCATAATACGCACTTTTATGGTCTGGTAAACCAGTTGTTTTTATGGTGATGTAAGTCCCATCAGATGTAATACTTGATGCGCCGTAAATTTTCTTGTAAATCTCTGGAACATTGGCACCAACACTTGTAACTATAACCGGATTAGTAACGGTACCGGTAGTTGTTGTGCTAGATTTTTTGCAAGCTAATAAGATAATAATAGCAAGCAAAGCGATTGATGAGTTAAAGCGGATGGATTTCATACTGATTAATTAAATGGTTTCTAATGGGTTTTCTTGTTAGACGTAGCTAATTTTGAAATCCTTCGCTTTGCTTAAATTAATTTTGTGGGGGTGGTAGAAGTTCTCCTTCTGGTCTTTCGTGTGGTGGCGGGCCATTATGAGGAGGGCCGTCCATAGGTGGACCTTGATGAGGCCCTCTACCTTTTGGATGTTGCTCGCCCATCATCTGCATGACTTGTTTGATAATGGCATCAAATTTTTTCTGTTGTGTTGGATTGCAGATTGCCCGCACCTTTGCAAAATGATTAAAAGTCAATAGATCTAGTTTTTCTGTAGAAACACTTACCATTTTTGCTGCCGTTTGCTTTTCGGCTTCTGTAACGTTTGGTTGGCTTAAAAGACTAAAAAAAGCATCTTTTGCATCTTTAATTTCATCCCTAAGCGGCCGAACACCTTGCTGGTGTTCCTCAACCAAGACTAAATATTGCTCTTGCTGACTTTTATTTAACTCTAGTTCTTTAATGATAAACTTTGCTGGTCCGCCTTTTAACTGTTGAGGTTTATTTTCTTTTTTAAACCAAAACAACCCAATTGTTGCCACATTTGCGATGAGCAAAAGCACAACTAAGGCAGTTAAAATCTTTTTATTTGAGTTCATGGTCTTTTAATAAGATGAAATATTTTGGTCGTAAGCATTGGCAAAACCTTCAATAGAAGATTCGTCGGTTTTTTGAGGCTTACTTTTTTGGGTTAATAACAACGTGTTTATCAGTAGAAAAACAGCCAAAGTGCAAATCATCCAAGCAGGTTTTAATGGGAAAACCCAGTCTTTTTGTGTTTGCTCATTTGCTAATCGCAATGTGAATCTCGAATAGAAAAAATCTCTTGGTTCTGCCGCTTCAATTCCTTCTAAGCTTTTTAAATATTCGTCAGTTATTGGTGTTTTGTCTTGTTCCATAACATTAAGAATTTTTATAGTGTTGTAATTGTTTCTGTAAATTTTGTTTAGCTCTCGATATTAAAGATTCAATCGCTTTTATACTTTGCTGCATAATTTCACTCGCTTCATCGTACTTTATACCTTGAACTTTTATCAACGTAAAAGCTACTTTTTGTTTTTCCGGTAAGTCATTTATGGCTTTAAACAACTCTGCCGCTCGTTCTTTATTTTCTAGGGCAATTCCGGGGTGATGAAAAACCTGATTTGGATTTTCATCATTCGGCATCCACCAAGGAATTAACTTTTGTAACCGCTGCCTATTTTTTCTTTGTCTAAGTTTATCTAACGCTTTTCTAACTGCAATTCTGTAAAGCCAGGTTGTTAATGAACTATCGCCTTTAAATGAATTAATTGTGTGATAAACTTTTATAAAAACCTCTTGTGCAGTATCGTCAGCTTCTTCACTGTCTTGTAAAATATTTAAAACTGTATTAAACACAGGTCTGCGATAAGCGTTAACCAAATGATGGTACGCAGCTTCATTTCGCTTCTTTAATTGCAGAATTAAATCTTGTTCGTTCAATACCAATTTGAGGTTAGACGTATGGATTTTTAAAATCCTTCGGTTTACTAAAGATATTTAAAAGAAGGAGATTATTTTAATTATTGAATGTCAGTCTCAGCGAACCTGTCCCGACTTCTTAGGGAGTCGAAGACTTGGAAATGCAAACTAATAATTATCGCTTAAATCAGTCCCGCTTTACATTATAAGTCCCGGTTTTTCTAGTTCCTAATCAAGGCCCTATGGTATGTACACCAGTCTGAAAATGTGACGTCAGTCTCGTGCGAACGGGAATCGTAAAGCGTGATGTATGCCTATTCGAATTCTATTGCTACCAATCCTTTGTCTTTTGTTTGTTATCAAGTTTAAACGTCGTCGCTACTGCTTAAGTTCTGAGTCGCAACAGAATCGAAGTGTTATCATAGTAAATGTAAAATACCTATATTATGAATCCAAGTTTTTGTGGAAAAAGTTGGACACATACTGGACTCATATTGGACACATATTGGACTCATTGCATTTCTGTTACGAAGAAGTAGCGATGCAGTAGCAATCTTGATACTATCAGTTGACGAACTTGGCGCCTTCCTTTTACGAGGTATTTTGAATGCTTTGATGCATCAATAATGTGAGACATTCTTGAGCACACCTAAATGTAACCCTATGGAAAAATTTGATGTCTTGTGGCATACCTACCAGCAGGTGGTGCGTAAAAAGAAACCTGAATATTTATGTCCACACGATAGGATTTCATCTGGGAAGAATCGGGAGCTTTTCATTACTCCCGATAGCTATCGGTACGGATTTAGAAACGAAAACTTGTGCAATAAACAATGGTAGGCTGCATAAGCCAAAGAAGAGTTTACCACAGTGGTTTCATTAAATCTACAACCTTTTTCTCCGTTGGAACATTTTTTACAATAGGAGTAAAAGGCTCTTTTTCAATTTGAATTGTTGTAAAATCGCCAATGTAATTAAAGATATATTCTTGTTCTATAAAGGTTCTTGCTCTTCTACCGGTTAACGAAAAATCTCTTTTTCCGTTTATTTTAATAGAAACTGATTTGTCTAAGGTTAATTCACAAACTTTAAATTCATTGCGTTCTGGGAAACCAACTTCAAAATATCCTGGTTTTAAATAAAGTTCTACTTTTTCGTCTAATTTGATTTGGAGGAAATCAAACTTATTTATGCTTTTGTTTCTAAAACAAATGTTTTTTTCTGATGTATAAACTACGTTTTGAAATGTTTGAAAGTTATCATCAATTAGCAAAATTAAATCGCAATGCTCAAAATTAGGTTGCTCTAAAATGGTTTCGGGTAAATGAACTACATTATCCTTTACAAAACCAGCAGTAGATTCAATTGGTTTCCAAGCTATTTTGTCTTTTCTATCTTCAAAAGATTTTTCATCCTTTCCGTAGGAGTTAATGTTCCTGAAAAGTTGGATAACTCTGAAAGATTTTTTGGAAATGATGGGTTGGGGTTTCATTTTCTTTATCAATTCGTCATGCTGAATTTATTTCAGCATCTGGCTTGTATGAAAGACCCTGAAATAAATTCGGGGTGACGGGCTAGTCTTTTGTTCTTGTGTAAGTTCCAAATGTATTATCAATAAGATATTGCTTTTCAGATTCATTTCTTGGGCCTGTGGAAGAGGAATAAATTTTATTTGCTTCACAAGTTCTGAAAGCTATAAACTTATCAATCTTAATTTTTTTACTAACAAGTTCACATATTTTCCAAGCTGTTAAACTGTCTGTAGTTTTTTTATCAATGTCTAATAGAATTATACCTTCAAAATTGTCTATTCCTTTTTCACTGGTGTCTTTATATTCTTTTGCTAAAAAACAATACCTAAATTTTTGTCCATTTAATATCAAGGGTTTCCAATTATTTTCTGCTTTCTTACACGAAAGATGAAATGCTGCTTTGTCCCAACTGACTTGACTATAGCTTTTTTTAGATAAAATTAATAACGCAACAGAAAGTAGTATGGCTTTAACGGTGTTTTTGAAAGTGATAGGTTGAGGTTTCATCATCTTTTTTATCAATTCATTATGCTGATATTATTTAAACATCTAACTTGTATGAAAGACCCTGAAATAAATTCAGGGTGACGGTTAGAGGGGCTACAACTTCTTCGCTTCATTCCAATACACATCCATTTCTGCCAATGTCATGTCTTGCAAAGCTTTGCCATTTTCTTTTGCCTTGCTTTCCAGAAACTGAAAACGTTTAATGAATTTTTTATTGGTTTTTTCTAAGGCATTTTCAGGATTGATATCTATAAATCTGGCATAATTAACCAAAGAGAAAAGTAAATCGCCAAATTCTCCTTCCGCTTTTTCTTTATCTATGTTTTCGTTTTCGGCGATGTTAAACTCATCCTTAAATTCTTGTAATTCCTCTTCAACTTTTGCCCAAACTTGTTCTTTTTCATCCCAGTCGAAACCTACTCCACGAGCTTTTTCTTGAATCCTGCTGGCTTTAACCAAAGCAGGCAAGCCAGCTGGAACGCCACCTAAAACAGATTTATTTCCTTCTTTCAGCTTAATTTTCTCCCAGTTTCGTTTTACGTCGTCTTCATCATTTACTTCAACATCTCCATAGATATGAGGGTGACGATTGATTAATTTATCGCAAACACCATTTAGCACATCAGTAATATCGAAATCATTGGTTTCACTTCCAATCCGAGCATAAAAAACCAAATGCATCATTAAATCGCCTAACTCTTTTTTAATCTCTTGACTGTCACCTTCTAAAATTGCATCAGAAAGCTCGTAGGTTTCTTCGATGGTTAAATGACGCAAAGTTTCCATCGTCTGTTTTTTATCCCATGGGCATTGCGTACGAAGGGTATCGAGAACAGTTAATAATCTTAAAAAGGCGGTATCAGGACTTGAGGTAGCTGGAGGAGGAATATTTGCAGGCATATTATTTGATAATGTTAAAGGCAATAAGCATTGTGGTTATAAATAGAACGATTAATCCGATAAGAAATAAAATATCTGCACCGCGTTCCATTTTTGTAGCACGCACAGTTGTACTTCGCATGGCTAAAAAAGATAATAAACAACTGCTCATGAAAATGATAATGGCTAAGGCAGCTCCTTCATCAATAAAAGATGATTCTTCAAGTTTTGAAATCTTAACAGATGTTAAAACAATGAAACAAAAGCCTAATAAATTAGCAGAAGTATTTAAAATATGTGGCGACCTGTTTTCTTTTTCGGCTTTCATTTATTCAGCGTCTTCAAGTTTTATTTTTTTAGTAATTCTATAGGTTCGTCTTTTTCTAGGTGTTTTATGACCTTCGCCAAGTAAGGCACCCCAAGGCTGTAGTCCATCTACTCTTTCGAAAATAATTTTTAGCATCGCTAGATAAGGAATACATAAAAACATACCAGAAATTCCCCAAATCATTTCGCCTACTATAATGCCAATAAAGGCAAAAAGTGCATTAATCTTAACTTTAGAACCTACCACTAAAGGCATTAGGATATTGCCATCAATAGTATGAACACCTACAAAAACTAAAATTACCAATAACGCTTTTGCAGCTCCAGCTGTTGCGAAAGTAATTAATGCACTAATTAATAAAGCTGTAGAAATTCCTAAGTAGGGGATGATATTAAAGATGCCGGCTATTAGACCAAGTAAGATGGCGTACTTAACGCCAAATAATGATAAAGTAACAATCATTAATGTAGAAACAATTAGCATCTGTAGAAATAATCCAGAGACGTATTTTCTTATAATACTTTGTATTTGACTTACAATCTCAACAACTTTTGTTTTATGTTCTTCTGCAAAAACAGTAGTTAAAAAGGTGAATAATAATCTCCTGTAATTAAGGATAAAGAACGTAAAAAGTAAGGTAAATGCTAGAAATAACAAGCTTGATGAAAGTGTTATTAAAGTCGTACCGATAATTGTTGCGCTAGTAGCTAATGCTTTTTCTGCGTTATCCATAGTCAACGGACTCTTCATCTTATCTAGATTTAAATGAAAAGTAGCTACCGCCCAATGTCTAATGTCATCAAAAGCCTTGGTAACCTGTTTAACCAGCAATGGCCAATCTGCCCATAATTCTCCAATTTGATTTCCTAAAAAATAAAGTATGCCATAAAGTACTGCAATCATTAAGATTACAGCAGTTATTGTAGCAATGCTTCTTCCGAAACTCAATTTACGCTCTAAAAAATTAGCAAATGGTAAAAGCAAAAATGCCATTAATAAAGAAAAGAGTAGGGGAGCCAAAAGGCTTTTACCCAGAATTGCCAAATAACCCAACATGATAATAGAAAGTAGCACTAAAGCTAGTTTGGCAACAAATGGCAAGGAAATTTCTTTCATGGTAGATAATTTCAATAAAGATAAAAGATTTTTTGTGGGAAGGAAATAGAGAATGGGAAATGGCTCAAGATTTAAGACTACTGACTCAAGACTGTTTAATTGCTCTAAGCATTTCTCTTTTACCAGCAGCGCCAGGCAATTTTTCTACTTTTAAACCACAGCTTTTTACTGCTCTTTTTAAGTTGCCAGTAATAGAATAACTTACAAAAACTCCACCAACTTTTAGGAAGCTACAGGTATGGGCAATCATCTCATCAGTCCACATTTCTGGTTGGTGTTGTACAGAGAAAGCATCAAAATATATCACATCAAACTTTGTTGAACTTTTAAAATTGGGCAAAGTTGTGTTTGCTATTGCTAGTTCGCATTGCGATGATAACGCTTGTTTCCTTATTAAAGCATTCTCATATTTAGCTATAAAGCCTTGCCAAACATTTTCCGGGACATATTCATCATAACCAGTTTGCTTTATCACTTCTTCTGCAAGCGGGAAAGCCTCTATGCCTGTATAATTAAGCTTGATGTTATTTTCTTCGCAATGCGCAAAACTTAAAATAAAATTTAACCCAGTTCCAAAACCAACCTCCAAAACAGAAATTTCTTTTGTGTCTTTTTTATCGATGGCAAACTTAAATCCTGCCTCTAAAAACACATGTTTGCTCTCTTGCAAGGCACCATTCGAAGAGTGGTAATGCTCACCAACAGTTTCATTAAATAAAGTATTAGAGCCATCAGCAGTTTTGGTAAGGATATTCATTTGGTAAAAATAAAATATTAAACTGTCATTTGTCTTTTATCTTTGTTCCTTAACCTATTCAAATTATGGACATAGAAAGTTTCAGAGAATATTGTTTGAGTTTACCAGGAACAACTGAAGGGATGAAATGGGAACATCTTTGTTTTATGATTGAAGAAAAAATATTCGTAATCATTACTATAGATGATGGAAACAGCTTTTCTACCAAATGCACACCTGAGGAGTTTGAAGAACTCACAGCTCGTGATGGAATTCAACAGGCTTATCATATGGCAAAAAAACAGTGGGTTCAAATTGCCGATTTAGATATTTTAAGTGTTACTGAATTAAAGAAAAGAGTAGAAACTTCTAGAGCTTTGGTATTAGCTAAGTTGCCTAAGAAGGTTCAAGAGAAATATAAGTAAAAGAAAATCGTCATTTCGAACGAGATTTTTCATCGAGGAGAAATCTTCAAATTTAACTACAAACTGATGTTTCAGAAGTGGGAAATGACTTGAAGATTTCTCGTCGCTGCCTGCCTGCGGTAGGCAGGCGCTCTGTCGAAATGACGATTATTTATTTAGGTGGCTAACAATTCTACCACAATCTAATTCTCTCCTCTGGTTTTTTGTACAATTTATCTCCAGGTTGTACATCAAACGCTTTATACCAAGCATCCATATTTACAGGCGCTCCAATCGTTCTATATGGACCAGGAGAATGTGGGTCTGTTTTAATCAATTGCGCTGCAGCATCTGGTAAAATGTTGCCTCTCCACACTTGTGCCCATGATAAGAAGAAACGTTGGTCTGGTGTAAATCCATCAATTTTTTCATTGCCTTGACCTTGCTTAGTCATTTTAAAGGCAGTGTAAGCAGCATTTAATCCACCTAAATCTCCAATGTTTTCGCCCATTGTTAATTTGCCTAAAACGTGGATGGTATCTACAACAGTGTAAGCGTTAAATTGCTCGCCTAAAGCTTTTGTTTTTTCATTGAATTTAGCACGATCTTCATCAGTCCACCAATTTTTTAAGTTACCATCTTTGTCATATTGACTACCGGTATCGTCAAAACCGTGGCTCATTTCGTGACCAATTACGGCACCAATACCACCATAATTTACAGCATCATCTGCATTTGGGTCGAAGAATGGGAACTGCAAAATCCCTGCAGGGAAAACGATTTCGTTCATTGTTGGGCTGTAAGAAGCATTTACGGTTGGGGGTGTCATTCCGAAACGAGTGCGGTCTACAGGTTTTCCTAATCTGTTAATGTTTTCATTGTAACCCCAAACACCAGCATTACGTAGGTTTTGGAAATACGTTCCTCTATTAATTACTAAACCAGTATAAGTTTGCCATTTAGTGGTGTAGCCAACTTTAGGCGTAAAAGCATGTAATTTTTCTAATGCTTTCTTTTTAGTCGCATCACTCATCCATTCTAGACCATTAATTCTAATTTCGAACGCTTTACGCAGGTTTACAATCATTTGGTCCATACGCACTTTAGCATCTGGCTTGAAATATTTAGCTACATAAAGCTGCCCTAATAATTCGCCAATTGTGCCATCTGTTAAAGACGACATGCGTTGCCAACGTGGAGTTGCTACTTTCTGACCTGTTTGCGCTTGTGTAAACGCAAAACTTGCATTAACAAAAGGAGAACTTAAATTATTTGCAGAAGATTTTAAAATGTTCCATTCTAAGTAAGTTTTCCAATCTGCCAGTGGCACCGAAGTTAACATCCCATCTAATTTTTCGAAGAAAGATTTAGAGTTAACCAATACTGTATCTTGTCCAGTTACTTTAAATTTAGGCATCAAACTTTTCCAATTGATGCTTGGCGTAATCTTGCTAAACTCTGCAACCGTAAGCTTGTTGTAAGTTTTGTATTGGTCACGCATCTCAATACGACTCATTTGAGCTTGAGCCAATGCCTTTTCTATTTTTAAAACTGTTTCAGCTTTTTGTTTAGCTTCTGCTTCACTATTTCCAACTAGAGAAAATAACTTCGTCATGTAAACATTGTAAGCCGCTCTAATTTTCTGACTACGAGGGTCGTCGTTTAAATAAATATCCCTATCGTTAAGTGTTGTTCCGCCTTGAGAAATATTTACTAAATATTTGGTTACATTCTTTCTATCCTGCCCAACACCAAAACCAAACATGCCACCACCAATGCCCGATGTACGCATATAAGCAGTATGTTCTAACATTCCCTGAACACTATTAATTTGCTTTATTTTTTCTAAGTCTGCTTTAATAGGAGTGTAGCCTAATTTTTCGATGGTTAAGCTATCCATTGCAGCAGCATAAAAATCACCAACGCGCTTAGAAACTGAGCCTGCTGGACCATTTTTATCTGCCGCCGCGGCTTCCACTAAACTTCTAACAGCTTGTGCGTTAAATTCTCGAAGTTCATTAAATGTTCCCCATCGAGTTTCCTTTGCTGGAACGGGGTTGTTTTTTATCCATGTACCGCTTGCATATTGATAAAAATCGTTTCCCGGTTTAATACTTAAATCCATATTAGCTGGGTCGATGTATTTTCTTTGTGTATTTTGAGCATTGGCTGAAAAACTGCCTGCCAAAATTCCTAGAACTGCAAAATAATTTTTGAGTTGAATTTTCATACTTTATGTTTTATAAAGTCGAAAATTAAGAATTACTAGATAAAGTAAAACAAGTTAATAGAAATATTACTTATTAAACCAGTAGTATATTTTACTTAACCCAATTCTGCGAAAGATGTCGATATTAAAAACGGATAACCTGAACGATTTCATATTTTGAATCTTTTAATATCTATTTAACATATTTTAACATCTTTTATTGTGCGAAAATTAAAATCTAACCTAAAAAGCCTAATTTTGAATTATTCTAAATAGAAAATGGAAAAACACAAAGATCTTCACGATAAAAAAGATGATGGTTGCTGCAGTCACGACCATACTCATCATGACCACGATGAAGGTGGTCATGACCATGGGGATGCTTCTTCATTTAAAACCTATTTGCCTGCAATTTTCAGTTTAGTATTGTTGCTTAGCGCAATAGCTTTTGATTATTTTAAGGTAGACTTCTTCAAAAGTTACATCCGTGTAGCTTGGTATTTGTTGGCCTACATTCCTGTTGCTTATCCTGTTATTAAAGAAGCAATACAAACAATCGCCAAGGGCGAAGTATTTACAGAATTTCTGTTGATGGTTTTGGCAACTGTTGGTGCATTGGCTTTGGGAGAATATCCAGAAGCTGTTGCAGTGATGTTGTTTTATACAGTTGGTGAGTTATTTCAAGGTGCCGCAGTTGAAGGAGCAAAAAAGAATATTAAAGCTTTATTAGATGTTAGACCGGATACAGCAAATGTTTTTAGAAATGAAAAATTTGAAACCGTAAAACCAGATACAGTTGAAATTGGAGAAACTATACAATTAAAGGCTGGAGAAAAAGCACCTTTAGATGGAGAGTTGATAAATGTTGCCGCAAGTTTTAATACTGCTGCTTTAACTGGAGAAAGTACACCAAGAACTATTAGGAAAGGAGAACTAGTTTTAGCGGGAATGTTAAATCTAGACCAGGTTATTACTTTAAAAGTGACCAAGGAATTTGCTGATAGTGCACTCTCTAGGATATTAGAGATGGTGCAATCTGCAACTTCACGCAAAGCAAAGACAGAGCTATTCATTAGAAAGTTTGCAAAAATTTATACGCCGATAGTTTTCTTTTTAGCTGTCGCATTGGTTGTTTTGCCATACTTTATTATAGCTGATTATCAATTTCAGACTTGGTTATATAGGTCATTGGTTTTCTTGGTTATTTCTTGTCCCTGTGCTTTGGTTATTTCTATTCCTTTGGGTTATTTTGGAGGAATTGGTGCTGCTTCTGCTCACGGAATTTTATTTAAAGGGTCAAACTTTTTAGATGTAATTACCAAAGTTAATACGGTAGTAATGGATAAAACTGGAACCCTAACTCACGGTGTTTTTAAGGTTAAGGAAATTAAAGCCGAAATAGACGAAGTTAAATTTCTCAGTTTTCTGGCTTCCATTGAAAGTAAATCTACACATCCAATTGCAAAAGCTATTGTTAGCCACCATAGCGATAAAAAATTATTAGAAGTAAAAGATGTTAAAGAAATTGCTGGTCACGGCTTAACAGCTGTTGTTGATAAAAAGAAAGTAGCTGCTGGTAATTCAAAATTGCTTAAAAAATTAAAAATTGATTATCCTAAAGAATTGGATGGACAAGTAGAAACGATAGTTCTATTAGCAGTTGATGATAAGTTCGCAGGTTATGTGATTATTGCTGATGAAGTTAAAGGAGACGCTAAACAAGCTATTCAAGATTTGCACAAAAATGGTGTAACCCAAATTGTAATGCTTAGTGGCGATAAAAGCGCAATAACAGAGAAATTAGCCAAAGAATTAGGAATTGATATTGCTTACGGTGATTTGTTGCCAGAAGATAAGGTAAGTAGATTAGAAGAAATTAAAAAGGATAAAACCAGAGTAGTTGCCTTTGTTGGTGATGGAATTAATGATGCGCCAGTTTTAGCTTTAAGTGACTTAGGAATGGCAATGGGAGCAATGGGAAGTGATGTAGCCATAGAAACGGCAGATGTGGTGATACAAAATGACCAACCAAGTAGAATAGCTACTGCCATTAAAATTGGTAAGGCTACAAAAAGTGTAGTTTATCAGAATATCGGACTTGCATTTGCTGTGAAGGCAGTGGTTTTAGTTTTAGGAGCAGGTGGTTTAGCTACCATGTGGGAGGCTGTTTTTGCTGATGTTGGTGTTGCGTTTTTGGCGATTTTAAATGCCATTAGAATTCAGAAAATGAAGTTTTAAATATGAGAATATTATATAAACTGATTTTGTTATTAATGATTGCCTCAACATTACATAGTTGTGTAGATAAAAAATTAAAAGGTGGCTATGAAATTTACAGTTTAAATGAGACCTCTGATTTAGAAATTGTCTATGTTGACAATCAAGGGAATGTTTTGACAGTAATTGAAAAAGACATTTTAGCCGTAGGACAGAATGGGGAGTTTATCATTGTAAAACAACATCCATTAGATTATAAAAATGTTGTATACTATTACATTATTCCTTTAAAAAATAAAATCTCTTTAAACTTTGAGAAAAATTTAATTGGACCATTAGTTGGCACTTCTTTCGATGATGAAAGGCTAAGATTAGGCGTGCCTAAAGACCTGAATTTTAATGTGTTTGAGAAGTAGTTTTATTTGATTTTATTTTTATAATGAGCTGTTTATTAATATATTTGGTTTGATGGCTGCCGAAAAAACATATCCAGATTTAACTGACGCGAAAGTTTATAGTTTCAACGATGTTGATGAATCGTTAACTTATAGCTATTCGCATTATTTGAACTGGCTTTTTGACGAAAGAGTGGAATTAATTAAAGGGAAAGTTTTTAAAATGAGTCCCGCCCCATCTAGAGTTCATCAAGAGGTTTCTTTTTCAATCTCTTTAGCTATTGGAAACTTTTTAAAGAATAAATCTTGTAAAATTTATTGTGCTCCTTTCGATGTTCGTTTCCCAAAGAAAAGCAAGTTAGACAAGGATGTGTTTACTGTTTTGCAACCAGATATCTGTGTAGTTTGTGATTTAACCAAATTAGATGATAAAGGGTGTATTGGCGCTCCAGATATTGTTGTAGAAATTTTATCTCCAGGAAATAACAAAAAAGAACTATTCCATAAATACCAGGTTTACGAAGAGTTTGGTGTAAAAGAATACTGGGTTGTAAGCCAAAGTGACCAAAGTATTTTAATTTACACTTTGGATGAATTTGGTAAATTTCAGCCATCAAAAATTTTCACTTTAGGCGAGGAAATAACTTCTTCTATTTTACTAGGTTTTGTTTTAAACTTGGATGAGGTTTTTGGGGGCTAATATGAGAGCATTTATGAAAAATTTATTGATTGTTCTAGGGCTTTTTTTATGTATAACAAGTTATGCTCAGGATACAATTCCATTGGAAGGAGCTAATGTTATACTTATCAGTAATGAAAGAAACAGTCTTGAAAATTTTTTATTTGTTAAATCAATTTTAGGCAAAAAAAAAATTAAAATAGCTATTGAAGATAAAGAGAAGTTCACTGTAAAAACTAAAGATATTAAAATCTCGAGAACAGGAGCCCTAGCAAATTTCAATATTGTTTGCCGAGAGAAACAAATACAATTGGAAGGTGGTGTTAAACCAGGAGAAGTTATGTATATTGGCGGTAAAGAATTTAAGGGCGCATACATTAAGATTTCTAATAATGGAAGATTTACACCTGCGGGGATAAAAACTAAGAATAATATGTTTACTGATGCTTTTGATGCTATGGATGATTTAGCAAAAGCCTTTGGCTCTTCTTTGTTTTATTTAATCAATCATAAATAATTCAATTCACAATGCTTAACCGTAATCTTTAAAGATTGCAATTCTGGTATTTTACATTACCTACATTTCTCTAAACCTGATTGACGTGGAAAGCCCGAATCCTGATTCTTCATTTGGAGAGGACTTGGAACAAAAAGCAGGACTACCATTAATAAATCTCACTGCCTATACTTTTCAAATAAATTTTGTCAACTTACTTGCAACCTCGCTATAAAAGTTGACAAAGTGACCCATTTCTGCTTTGGTCTTTTGAGCCTAAAAACGTATTTTTACAAGCTCAATTCCACACCAACAATATAAATGAGCATTTCTACAAAATACAATCCTACAGAAACTGAAGATAAATGGTACAGCTATTGGTTAGACAAGAAGTTTTTCCACTCTGAACCAGATCAACGTGATCCATATACCATCGTAATTCCGCCACCAAATGTTACTGGTGTGTTGCACATGGGGCATATGTTAAACAATACCATTCAGGATGTATTGATTCGTAAAGCTCGTATGCAGGGCAAAAATGCTTGTTGGGTTCCTGGGACTGACCACGCTTCAATTGCTACAGAAGCAAAAGTTGTAGCGATGTTAAAAGAACGTGGAATCAACAAAAAAGATCTTTCGCGAGAAGAATTCTTGAAATATGCCTGGGAGTGGAAAGAGAAATATGGTGGCATTATTTTAGAACAATTAAAGAAATTAGGCGCAAGTTGCGATTGGGATAGAACTCGTTTTACGATGGAAGACGATATGTCTGAAGCGGTAATTGATTCGTTTATCCATTTATACAAAAAAGGTTGGATTTATCGTGGTGTGCGAATGGTTAATTGGGACCCAGCTGGTAAAACTGCTGTTTCTGATGAAGAGGTTATTCGTAAGGAAGTAAACCAGAAATTATATTACATCAAATATCTAATTGCTGGAACTACTGACCAGTTTTTAACGATTGCAACTACTCGTCCGGAAACGATTATGGCTGATGCTGCAATTTGTATCAATCCGAACGATGAGCGTTTTAAGCATTTAAAAGGCAAAAAAGTTTTTGTGCCGTTGGTTAATCATGAGATTCCAGTAATTGAAGATGAATACGTTGATATTGAATTTGGTACAGGTTGTTTAAAAGTTACACCTGCACACGATTTAAATGATTATGAGTTAGGCGTAAAACACAATTTACCGGTTACTGATATTTTAAATGATGATGGAACCTTAAACGAATTAGCAGTTATTTTGGTTGGTGAAGATAGATTTGTAGCCCGTAAAAAAATTGCCAAAATGTTAGAAGAAGCTGGTCATTTAGAGAAAGTAGAAGATTACAAATCTCAAGTTGGTTTCTCTGAACGTACTGATGCAGCAATTGAGCCAAAACTTTCTATGCAGTGGTTCGTGAAGATGAAGGAAATGGCACAGCCTGCATTAGACGATGTTTTAAATGGCGATGTAAATTTAATCCCTAATAAATTCGAGAATACCTATCGTCATTGGATGGAAAATGTTCGCGATTGGAATATCTCTCGTCAGTTGTGGTGGGGACAACAAATTCCGGCTTGGTATGATGATAAAGGAAATTGGGTAGTTGCTAAAACTAAAGATGAAGCTTTGGAAGAGTTTTGGAAAAAGAAAAACTTTGAAGATGCAACTGCAGATAAAGCTGGGTTTAAAAAACAATTAGAGCCATTTTTGAGACAAGATGAAGATGTAATGGATACTTGGTTCTCATCATGGTTGTGGCCAATTTCTGTTTTTGATGGCTTTAAAAACCCTGATAATAAAGACATCAACTATTATTACCCAACCAATGATTTGGTAACTGCTCCAGAAATTTTATTCTTTTGGGTAGCTAGAATGATCATGGCTGGTCACGAGTTTATGGGCAAAAAGCCTTTTACCAATGTTTATTTAACAGGTATTGTTCGTGACAAATTGGGCAGAAAAATGTCTAAGCAACTAGGGAATTCTCCAGACCCAATTAGCCTAATTGAAAAATATGGAGCGGATGGTGTAAGGGTTGGTATGTTAATGTCATCGCCGGCTGGCAACGACTTAATGTTTGATGAAACTTATTGCGAACAAGGAAGAAATTTTGCCAATAAAATTTGGAATGCTTTCCGTTTGGTTAAAGGTTGGGAAGTTGATGAAAACCTAGAAAATCCTAATCAGCAAGCTATTACTTGGTTTGAGAATAGATTTAACCAGGCGTTGGCAGAGATTGAGGCTGATTTTAAACAATACCGTTTGTCTGAAGCTTTAATGGATAGCTATAAGTTAGTGTGGGATGATTTCTGTGCTTGGTATTTGGAAATGGTTAAACCAGCTTATCAACATCCAATAGATGCAGAAACTAAAGGAATAACTATTAGATATTTCGAGCAAATCTTAAAGTTATTGCATCCGTTTATGCCGTTCTTGACCGAAGAATTATACCACGATGAACTATTTGGCGAAAGAACTGAAATGGATTGCTGCATTGTAGCAGATTATCCTGTAATTGGCAAAGCCGATGAGCAACTGTTAAAAGAAGGAGATCTGATAAAAGAGTTAGTTTCTGAAATTAGAAATGTTAGAAATACTCGTCAGATTTCTCCGAAAGATGCGTTACCATTAAGTATTAAAGTTAACTCTGGTTTAGATTATGAGAAGTGGATTAATATCGTTTTCAAATTGGCTAATATTAGTGAAGTAGAAATAGTTAACGATAAAATTCCAGGTGCAGCTAGTTTTATGGTGGGTAATGATGAATTTTTCATCGTGCTAAACGAAAATGTAGATTTAGATGCAGAGAAAGAACGTTTAACTAAAGAACTCGAATATTTACAAGGTTTCTTAAAATCTGTTGATGCGAAATTGAGTAATGAACGTTTCGTGCAAAATGCAAAACCAGAGATTATTGAAAACGAGCGAAATAAAAAGGCAGATGCTGAATCGAAAATAAAAACGATTACAGAAAGTTTAGCATTACTAGAAGGTTAACGCAAATGAAAATTAAATTAATAATTCTATTTATTTCAACGGTTACTGTCTTTTTAGGATGTAGTAAACCAAAGCCAAAAATTGAAAAAATCACCTATCAATCGAAGATTTTTTTAGAAAATAGGTTAATTGAATATGTAAACAAAAGCGTTGGGTTGCATAGTGAAGATAGCTTAAAGTTTTCTCTTGCGTTAGATTCGTTTCAAAGACATATTAAAGGTTTAAGTAATGATATAGATTTCTTAACTGCCTTTCCCCTGCAGGCAACCAATATTAGAGATACTTTAATGGGTGAACAGCTTTTCAAAATGGCAACTTTTGAGACTTATACAGATTTGTCAAGACCTAAAGAATCGATACTGAACCGAATGAAGTTAAGAATAAATGGAATTTTCCAGTTTATTGATGAAGCGCAAGGTTTGGAGTTAGGTGGCAAATATTATCTTAAGTCAATGATTTATAAACAAGGCAAACGTGCAGATGTAAATTATTATAAAAAGACTGGTGGTAATATATATGTTTTGGGTGTTTATCCAATGCAGGTTAAGGAATTAACGCCTGTTCCTACTACAGAAAGAATGGCTAAGTTGAATTGAAAATTACAAATATTAATTTAGAATTTAAGCCCTTTGATTTTTCAAAGGGCTTTTTTTATGATGTTAACGATAATCTTACACGCTAGTTTTTCCTTCATTACATTTAAATATTAATTTAGGTGAATAATTTTTAACCAATAAATACCAAATAAAACCAATGAAAAAGTTAATATATTTTGTAATGGCAGTTGTATTAATCGCCTGTTCTGAGAAGCGTAAAGGTGCTGATTCTAAAATTTTTATTGAAAAAGAGGTAAGTAATTTTAGTGAAACTAATCCACAATGGACAAAAAATGTAAACAATGAAGCTGATGTAACGGATAAGTACAAACGCAAAATGATTAACCTAAGTAATGAGCCTAATTTTTTAACTGATTTTCCTTTGCAACTTACTGCAATATCAGATACAACTGTAAGTGACCAACCTGTAAAAATTGCAACTTTTAAAAGTTTTAAAGATGCTGCAAGACCAAAGGAATCACTTTTAAATGATTTAGAGTTAGAAATTAAAGGCATTATTACTGCAGAACAGGCTGCTAATTTAACGATTGATAAAAAATATACCCTAAAAGGGATGATTTATAAACAAGGTAAACGTGCTGATGTAAAGTTTTTCCACGGTGGAGAAACGCCAGTTTATACTTTAGGGAAATATACTTTTTGGAATATTGAGGCTAAGGCATTATAGTTATTCTTAGAGCCTAGATTTTTATAACCCGATAAATAATTTTGTGCCGCAGATTTATACAATTTATAATCTGCGGCTTATTTTTTCTTTGCTTAACGGCTTCTAATCAAATTAGAAACGATTGCGCAAAAATTTTACGTTCGCTATTGCGGTTTTTGCTTAAAAAATCATATTATTGACTTGGGTTAAATCATTTTAATCTAACCAGATATATACTTTCTAATCATTTAATTGTTAGCTGAAATGGACAATACAAGAAGAAAATTTATCAAGCAATCAGCTTTGATTGCTGCTGCAACTTATGCGGGTACTTTAACTAGTAGTGCTAAAAGCTACAATCGAATTATTGGTGCAAACGACAGGGTTAGAGTTGGTGTAGCAGGATTTTCAGACCGTTTTAGAGAAACCCTTTTCCCTTGTTTTCAAAATCATAGCAAAGAACTCAATTTTGATATTGTTGGGCTTTCAGATTTATGGAATTATAGAAGAGATTTAGGTGTTGCCCATATTAAAGAAAAAATGGGTCACGACATAAAAGCTTGCAGAAATAATGATGAGCTTTATGCAATGAAAGATTTAGATGCGGTAATTGTAAGTACTGCCGATTTTCAGCATGCGATGCATACTGTGGAAGCCGTTAAAGCTGGGTGTGATGCTTACATTGAAAAACCTTTTGCAGAAACAATGGCTGATGCTAGAGCGGCTTTAAAAGCAGTAAATGAAAGTAAAAAAATAGTTCAAATTGGGTCACAGCGCAGAAGTGGAGAAAATTATGCAACTGCGGCTCAATATATTCAAGATGGTAAGTTTGGAGCCATTACGGCTGTAGATTTAGTTTGGAATGTTAATCAGCCCGGCAGATGGCGCAGACCAGATTTAGTTGCCAAGTTGAAACGAGAAGACATAGATTGGAAAAGGTTTTTGGTTAATCGACCTGATGATGCATTTGATCCAAGAAAATATTTAGAATATAGGTTGTTTTGGCCTTATTCATCGGGGATGCCTGGTCAATGGATGTCTCACCAAATTGATACTGTACACTGGTTTACTAAATTAAAACATCCGAGAAGTGTAGTTGCCAATGGCGGAATTTACACTTGGAAAGATGGACGCAAAAATTGGGATTCCATGGTAGCTGTTTTTGATTACGGTCAGCCAGATGGGAGTGATGGTTTTCAAGTAACCTTTACCTCAAGAATGCAAAATAGCGTGGGCAGTGTTGGTGAGGTATATTATTCAAATGGTGGCGAATTAAACTTAATTACCAATAAAGTATCGCCAAATGGCGGATTAAAGGAAAAAGAAGCTGCGGCAATGGGATTGAAACCTAATTTGTTAGCGCCATTTGATCTATCAACAAAAGAAATAAAAACAGCAAGTGATGCAAATATGGGAGGTGATCCTTTAACTTCAGGCCATATGCGTAATTGGATGGAATGTGTAAGGAGTCGAAAAACCCCTAATGCACCAGTTGAAGCAGGATATTATCATTCAATTGCTAACATTATGACTAACGCAGCCGTACGTACAGGAGCAAAAGCTACTTTCGATGAAAAAACACAAGAAGTAATGGCAGGCGGAAAAATCTTTAAATATTAACAATAATTTGTCATGCTGAGCTTGTCGAAGCATCTCTAATAAAAATCAACCCAATAAATATGTTCAGTAACCTCAAAAAAATCAGTTTAATAACTCTCTCTTTAGTCGGATTAGTATCAGCAGCAGATGCTCAAATGAAACCATTGTTTGATGGTAAAACCTTAAATGGCTGGAAAAAAGTTGTTGGAAAAGCGCCTTACGCTATAGAAGATGGAATGATAATCGGTACAATGACGGCAGGCTCACCAAATTCATTTTTAGTGACAGAAAAAGAATATGGAGATTTTGTTTTAGAATTGGACGTAAAATTAGAAGGTACTGAAACTAATTCGGGCGTACAGACAAGAAGTCATTTTGACCCTGCTGGAAGTAAAGGAGCAGGGTTGGTGTTTGGTCGACAAATGGAAATTGATCCAACTCCAAGGGCTTGGACTGGTGGTATTTATGATGAAGCGAGAAGATTATGGTTATACCCATTAGAGACAAATCCAGCAGCAAAAACCGCCTATAAATCAGAGCAGTTTAACCATTATAAAATAGAATGTATTGGTAACGAAACTAAAACTTGGGTAAATGGCATTCCGGTATCTTATGTAATAGATACTTTAGATAAGTCTGGATTTATTGGGCTACAAGTTCACGGAATTGGTAACAAAACTCATTTAGAGGGGAAGAAAGTTTATTTTAAGAATATCAAAATTCAAACTACAAACCTAAAGCCATCAGCTTTTCCAAAATCTATTTATGTAGTTAATTTAACACCAAATGCTTTGTCTGCTCAAGAAAAAGCAAATGGCTATAAATTGTTATTTGATGGTAAAACAAATAAAGGTTGGGTTGGTGCGAACAAAACAGAATTTCCTGCTAAAGGATGGGATATTGCAAATGGACAACTAAGTGTTTTGCCATCTAACGGAGGCGAATCTACCAATGGAGGTGATATTGTCACTAAGGAAGAGTTTGCAGCATTTGATTTGTCATTTGAATTTAAGTTAACAGAAGGTGCAAATAGTGGTGTTAAATACTTCGTTACTTTAGCTGAAAAAAGTACAGGCTCTGCAATAGGATTAGAATACCAAGTTTTAGATGATGAAAAACATCCAGATGCAAAATTAGGACGCGAAGGAAATAGAACACTTTCATCGTTATATGATTTAATTAAAGCAGATAAAAAATTAGGTAGCCCAAGACCAATTGGTGTTTGGAATAGAGGAAGAGTTGTGGTTTATCCTAATAATAAAGTTGAACATTATTTAAACGGCGTAAAAGTTTTGGAATATACCAGAGGTTCTGAAGAATTTAGAAAGCTTGTTGCAATTAGTAAATATAAAGACTGGAAAAACTTCGGTGAGGCTGTAAAAGGACATTTATTGTTGCAAGATCATGGAAATAAAGTTAGCTTTAGAACTATCAAAATCAAAACTTTGTAATGCATCGTCGTTCGTTTGTTAAAAAATCAGCTTTATTAGGGTCGGGTATATTAGTGGCCGAAAATCTTTTTGCTGGAGCCGCTTTGGCTCCAATTAACATAGCTATGATTGGTTGTGGCGATAGAGGCAAAGGGGTGCTCTCTGTCATCCAAAAAATGCCCAGTCAATTTAATACTGTTGCTTATTGCGATGTATTAGATTTCAGGTTAGAAGAAACCAAAAAATACGTTCCTTCATCGGCAATTGCTGTAAAAGATTACAGAAAAGTTCTAGACGATAAGAAAATTGAAGCTGTTTTTATTGCCACTCCTTTAAGCGAACATTATAAAATTGCCAAAGATGCCATCTTAGCTGGCAAAAGTGTCTATGTAGAAAAAACAATGACTTATAACATTGACCAAGCTTTGGAATTAAGAAAGCTGGTTAAGCAATACCCTAAACAAGTTTTCCAGGTTGGTTATCAATACCGTTATTCTCCTCTTTATTTTAGGGTTAAGGAAATGATACAAAGTGGATATATTGGTAAAGTTTCGCAAATAGATTGCCGTTGGGATAGGAATTGGAATTGGCGTAGACCAGTTAAAGAACCAAGTTTAGAAAGACAAATTAACTGGCGGATGTATAAAGAATACTCAGGTGGTTTACCTGCCGAGCTTTTGTCACATCAGATCGATTTTATCAATTGGGCTTTTGAAACACAACCAGATGAGATTATTGGGACAGGTGGAATTGATGTCTACAAAGATGGAAGAGAAACCTACGACAATGTTCAGGCGGTTTTTCGCTATAAAAATGCAGGAATGATAGGTAATTTTGGTGCAACTTGCGGTAATGCCCACGATGGTTATTTGTTTAAAATAAAGGGAACAAAAGGATCTGTTAATTTATTGCCAGATACAGGTGTTTTTTACCCAGAATTAGAAACCAAAAGACAATTAGGCATTGTAGATGGGGTAACAGGAGCAACTAAATTGGTTGTTAATACTGATGGAGGAATTCCGATTTTAGATAAACCAACAAAAGACGGAACTTTTTATGCCCTAGAAGAGTTTTATAAAGCGATAACTGAAGGCAAAACGCCAGTTTCAAATATCAATACCGGAACACAAGCCTCAATTTGTGTGGCCATGTGTAATGAAGCAATTTATACTGGGAAAACGCAGTTTTGGAAGAAGGATTATTTTTAGAAGGAAGTCGGGAAGTCGGGGGAAATTGGCTAAGCAATCTCGCAACAATAAAGCAATTTAACAATACAACAATTTATTCAACAGATTATCTCTATCCCTTCACGGACTTTCGGACTAAAAACTTCCTGACTTTTTCTACAATTCTTTATAACTCGGCAGTTCTTTCACAAATAAAAATTTTCCATTGGTATGGTCAATTTTTGCATAATAATGGTTTAAACCATTTGTAACAACAAGCCAACGAGCTTTGTAAACGGAATTATATCTAGCTGCTTGGTCAAAGGTGGCTTGCGTAATTGCAACAGATGGCGCCTTACATTCAATAACCATTATCTTTTCCCCTTGGTTATCATAAACCAAAATATCACTTCTTTTTCTAGTTTGATTTAAACTCAAACCACCTTCAATTTGTAGCAGGGCTGAGGGAAAGCTTTTTTCCTTTAACAAATAACGGATGAAATGTTGCCTCACCCATTCTTCAGGAGTTAAAACCAAATGCTTTTTCCTTATTTCATCAAAAATAAAATACAAATCGTCCCTTTGGGTAATTTTGAAGGGATAATTGGGTAAATTAAGAGGGGTTGGATTAAATATTGACATTGCTCAAAGTTAATATTTGTGAATAAACTATTCAGTCAAAATCGTAAATCGTAAATCGTAAGTTGTAAATTTACCGCAAATGAGTGCCGTAGAAATTATAAAAGACTTAAAAGCCAGAAAGTTTAAACCCTTGTATTTATTGCAAGGCGAAGAGCCATATTATATTGATCAAGTAATTGATTATATGGAGAATAATGTGTTAAGTGATGGCGAAAGAGGCTTTAACCAAACCGTTTTATATGGAAAGGATACTGATATGGCTACCATCTTGAATGCTGCAAAGCGATATCCAATGATGTCTGAATATCAACTGATTATCGTAAAAGAAGCACAAGATTTAAAGTGGGCAAAAGAAACTGAAGGAAGTGGTAAGGAAGCTGAAGTGATTTTAAATTATTTCGAAAAACCCTTACCAAGCACTATCCTCGTTTTAGCCTATAAGTACGCTAATTTCGACAAACGTAAAAAGATTTACAAAGCAATTAACAGTAATGGGGTTGTTTTTCAATCTGATTTAGTTCGTGATTATAAATTAATGCCTTGGATTGAGGAGCACATTAAAGAAAAAGGGTATAAGATTGCTCCGCAGGCTGCAGCACTGATGGCTGAATATTTAGGTACAGATTTATCTAAAATTGCAAATGAAGTTGAGAAACTTTGTTTAAATATCAGCAAAGAAACTACAATTATTACAGAACATATTCAGAAAAACATTGGGATTAGTAAAGAATACAATGTGTTCGAGCTACAAAAAGCTTTGGCAACTAGAAATGTTTTAAAATGTAATCAGATCGTAAACTACTTTGCGAATAATCCAAAGGCTAATCCGATGGTGATGGTAATGGCAAATTTGAATTCTTATTTTACCAAGATTTTAAAATATCATTACTTGCCAAATAAAAATGATGCAGCGAAAGAACTAGGTGTTAGCCCGTATTTTATTAAGGATTACGAAACTGCAGCAAGAACTTTTAACGATGCAAAAACATTTGATATTATCAGCTTACTAAGAGAATACGATTTAAAAAGTAAAGGCTTAGATAGTACAGGCAATACAACTGATGGCGAATTGCTGAAGGAAATGCTTTTTAAAATGATTCATTAATTAGTATAAAGTAGTTAGTATTTAGTACTAAAACAATTCAACAATAAAACAATCAACATATGTTAAAAGGACTAAGAACCATAGTATATCACGTTACAGATTTAACTAAAGCTAAAGAATGGTTTAAAACTGTTTTTGAGATTGAACCTTACTTTGATGAGTCTTTTTATGTAGGTTATAATGTTGGTGGATTTGAACTTGGACTAGATCCGGATCCATCAAGTTATCAAGATGGAAATGCTTCAATAACATATTGGGGTGTAGATGATATTGAAGCTTGTTTTAACAAATTCGAAACTTTAGGTATAAAAGTCCACGAAGCGCCAAAAAATGTAGGTGGGGCAATCTGGGTTGCCAGCATATACGATCCTTTTGGTAATGTGATAGGGTTAATAGAAAATCCTGAATTTACATCTTAACATTTTTCGATATTATCTTTTGTAACTAATAAGTTATCGCTATTCTTCAGCAATTGGAGGCATTCAGCATATATTTACAACATTAACTTATTATTAACATGAAAAGAAATTTACTAACCATTTTATTGGCTTTAGGGGTAATGTCTTTTACCCAAGCTCAAGTTAGACCACAAGGTGCAGGGGCAGACACTACTCGAAGAGCTGGAGTGCCAGGTGGTGCGGCAACTAGAGCACAACCAAAACCTTATGATCAAGTAATTACCAATAAGGCAGTTACTAGAAAAGGAATGATCACTACCCATAAATTAGATGATAAATTCTTCTTTGAGATTTCTGACACTACGTTAAATAGAGATATCTTGGTGGTAAGCCGTATTTCTAAATCTGGTGCAGAAGTAAGAGCAGCACAAGGATATGCAGGCGATCAAATTGGAAGTTCTGTAATTAGATTTGAAAAAGGTCCAAACAACAGAATTTTTATGCGTAAGATCAGCTTCAGAACTTATGGACCAGATTCGACTACTTCAATGTACCAATCTTTAAAAAATTCAAACATTCAGCCAATTGCTGCGGCATTTAATATTGCAGCATATACTGGTGATAAAAAAGGAAGCGTAATTGATGTTACTGATTATTTAAATAGCGATAATGATATTTTCTATTTCAGTTCTGCAGCTTCAAAAACTCGTTTCAGATTAGGGACTCAATTGGCAGATCGTAGTTATGTAACTAATGTTCGCAGTTTCCCAACCAATGTAGAAATCACAGCTGTTAAGACTTATACATTAGCTGCAGCGGCATCTCCATTTGGTGGTGGTGCTCCGGCAGGTGGCGGCGCTGGTGCTTCTACTGGATCATCAACTGTTGAATTAAATACATCTTTAGTGATTTTGCCCAAAGTGCCAATGAAGCCTCGTTATTTTGATGCTCGTGTTGGTTATTTTACTGTAGGATACACAGATTTTGATCTTAACCCACAAGGTGTTAAAGAAATTGAAATGGTTAAACGTTGGAGATTAGAACCTAAGCCAGCGGATATGGCTAAATACAAAAGAGGCGAATTGGTAGAGCCAATTAAGCCAATTATCTTTTATATAGATCCTGCAACTCCAAAAAAATGGGTTCCATATTTAATAGCAGGTGTTAACGATTGGGCTAAAGCTTTTGAAAAAGCTGGTTTCAAAAATGCAGTTATTGGAAAAGAAGCACCAACTTTTGCACAAGATTCTACTTGGAGCATTGATGATGCTCGTCACTCGGCTATCGTTTATAAACCATCAGAAATTGCAAATGCAAGTGGACCAAGTATATCAGATCCACGTTCTGGAGAAATCATGGAAAGCCATATTAACTGGTTCCATAATGTTCAATCGTTAGTACATGACTGGTACATGATCCAAACTGCAGCTGTAGACCCAAGAGCTCGTAAAATGACTTTCAGTGATGAATTAATGGGTGATTTAATTCGTTTTGTTTCTTCTCACGAAGTTGGCCACACTTTAGGTTTACGTCACAATTATGGGTCTAGTTCAACTGTGCCTGTAGAAAACTTACGTAACAAAAAATGGGTTGAGGCAAATGGACATACACCATCTATTATGGATTATGCTCGTTTCAACTATGTTGCGCAACCAGAAGATAACATTACATCAAAAGGTTTGTACCCACGTATTGGCGATTATGATAATTGGGCAATTGAATGGGGTTATAAATATTTCCCTGATAACAAAACCATTGATGCTGACATGACTGCTTTAGATAAGTTGACCATAGAATCTACTAAAAACAGACGTTTATGGTTCGGTACTGAAACTAACCCAGATGATCCTCATTCACAAAATGAAGATTTGAGCGATAATGCTATGAAAGCTTCTGAGTACGGTATTAAAAACTTAAAAGTTATCTTAACAAACTTGCCAGTTTGGACAAAAGAAAAAGGCGAAAATTATGATAACTTAACAAATATGTATGGTCAATTGACTTCACAATTTGGTCGTTACATGGGGCATGTAGCTAAAAATGTTGGTGGTGTTTATGAAAACCCTAAAACTGTAGATCAAGCTGGTTCAGTCTACGAACGTACACCTGCAACAACTCAAAAAGAAGCAATGAACTTCTTAAATGCACAACTGTTTACTACCCCAAAATGGTTATTAAATCAGCCAATTTTAGATAATATTGATGCAAATCCTTTAGAAGTTGTAGCTAGATTACAAAGTTCTACTTTAAATAGATTATTAGGAAGTAGTACCTTGGGTAAATTGGTAACCGCAGAAGCAACTGATGGTGCAACAGCTTACAAAATCACTGATTTATTTACTGATTTAAATGGTGCTATTTTCACAGAGTTGAAATCTAGTTCAGCTATAGATGTTTATCGCCGTAACTTACAAAAATCTTATGTAGATAAATTAATTGCTATTGTTAATCCTCCCGCACCAGCAGCATCAACTCAAGTTGTGTTTGCTGGTAGAGGTGCAGGTGCGTCAAGTGGTTTAAGCAATTCACAAAGTGATGTAATGTCTGTGGTTAAAGGTCAATTAAGAGACCTTGATGCCAGCATTAAAGGAGCTGCATCGTCTCAGGCAGATTCGTTAAGCAAATACCATTTGTTAGATTTGGCAGACCGTATTGAAAGTGCTTTAGATAAAAAGAAAGACTAATAATTTTTCAGATAAATTAAAAGCGTCCCGACGTAAAGTCGGGACGCTTTTTTTATGAAGAAATTCAGGCATAAATTGTAAATTCGAACTTTATAAATTATTATATGAAACATTGGCTAGTCAAGTCGGAACCTTTTAAATACAGTTGGGAAAAATTCAATAAAGATGGGCGTACCTTTTGGGATGGCGTTCGTAATTATCAGGCTCGTAACAATCTAAGAGAGATGAAAGAAGGGGATTTGGTACTGTTTTATCATAGTAATGAGGGCAAAAATGTAGTAGGCATTGCAAAAGTTGTTAAAGAAGCTTACCAAGACCCAACAACAGATGATAAAAATTGGGTAGTTGTAGATTTGGTGCCATTCCAGACCTTAAAAAATCCAGTGACTCTAGAGCAAATAAAATCCGAAGATAGCTTAAAAGACATTTCATTGGTAAAACAGGGCCGACTATCTGTTATGCCTCTAAAAGCCACAGAATTCGATAAAATCTTAGAAATGGCTAGCTAGCATACTAATATTTTATTTGAAGGCATTATACAAACATCGATTTAAAAGTTTCATTTTTTTTGGCAAAGTAATTGCACAATTATAGAATATCCTATCTATTCTATGAAGCCTGTATTAAAACTAGTGCCAATTGCTGCAATTTTATTGCTTTTAGCAATAAATGTAAAGTCACAACAAAGGATTTATTTTGCCAAAGTAACATCAAATAACAGAATCGAAAAAGGCTTGTTGTTTCTTGTTACAAAAGATAGTTTGGTTATACAAAATAACAATAATCAGCTCGTTTCTTTTAAGCCCGAAGATATTAAGGTAGTGGCCATAAAAGTTTTTAAAAAGAGAGGACTTCAAAATTTTTTTAAGGATGTAAATGTTGAAGATGACAGGTATGAAAAAATACCAAATTCTGATATTAAAGTTTTAAAACCAGGACAAACTGAACCAACATTGGCTGAAGAGATAAGCACAAGAGTTGGAGTTGCAATTTTCTCATTAGCGGGTAATGCCATTTTAAATACGGTAGCACTAACAGTTTACGATGATAAAATTGCAAAGTTTAGGTTAAATTGCAGTAAGCAGGAATATGACAAACAAATAGACCAACTAAAATTCCATTCCTATACTTACATCATAAAGCCAGATACAAAGGCAGAATTAGCAAAGATTAAAGCTATATCAGAAAGTAATAAAATTAATCGCCGGTAAAAAAAACTCCTTGAGGTGTTAATCCTTAAAGAACAAAGCTTTAAGTTCACTAGCGTCATTTGGTTCCATCTTGCCGGCTAAAATTAAGCGCAGTTGCCTACGGCGTAAGGCACCATTAAACAATTCAACTTCATCTTCGGTTTCAGGTTTTAATTCTGGTACAGGGATGGTTCTTCCACTTTGGTCTACTGCCACAAAAGTGTAATAGGCCTCGTTACTTTTTGCCCTTGTTCCAGAAGGAATGTTTTCTGCCCAAACGTCTAAACGAACTTCTACAGAGGTATGAAACGAACGCGTAACCTTTGCCTCTATGGTAATTACATCTCCAAGTTTAATGGGTTGTTTAAATGATACATTATCTACCGATGCTGTAACCACAATTCTATTGCAGTGTTTTTGAGCAGAAATAGCTGCGGCAATATCCATCCAATGTAATAAGCGACCCCCCATTAAGTTGTTTAGGGTGTTGGTGTCGTTCGGTAATACCAACTCATTCATTATTGTGAAGGAATTTTTTGGACTTTTAGATTTTGTGCTCATATTGGGGGCGAAAATACAGAAAATAGATAGGTGTTCGTACATTTATTGAATAAAATCTTGTTTTTGAAGCGCGGTAATAGTGCTTTTTTTAAGGTTAGTCCTGCTTTAGCTTTACTCGCTGCGCTTTGTGTTCGCTCCTTCAGATAGCTATCGGGACAGGGCTATTTATAATCGACTGTGCTTTATAAGCGCTTCATAGGTGCAGAACAGAGGTTAACTAAACCCGATTTAGCGTAAATATCCCCGATTTTTCGGGGATTGAAGCGAGAGTGGGACTCAGCTAACCAATGAAAAACAGGTTTTGCTTTTCAAGTGATATCAAACATTAACGAGTAAAGAAGATGAAGGTAGCGCATCATAACTTCTTATGTTTAATTTAAAATAACTCAAACATTAAACTTAAATTACCGTTATAAACGCATCGAAATCTAAAATTTACTATGCAAAATCAAACGCTCATTCAATATTTTCATTGGTATTACAATGAATCAGATAATTTATGGACTAAGGCAAAAAAAGAAGCGGCAAACTTAGCAGCCATGGGTGTTACTGGAGTTTGGCTGCCGCCGGCATATAAAGGAAGCAATGGTGGATACTCTATAGGTTATGATACTTATGATTTGTTTGATTTAGGCGAATTTGACCAAAAAAATAGCATCTCTACCAAATATGGAAATAAAGAAGAGTACATTAATGCAATAAATGAACTGCATAAAAATGGCATAAACGTAATTGCGGATACCATTTTTAATCATAAAGCCGGTGGAGATGAGATAGAAAAAATTAAGGTTAGAAAGGTAAATGATGAGGATAGAAACGAATTTATTTCTGAGGATATGGAAATTGAAGCGTGGACGAAATTTACTTTTCCAGGCAGAGCAGGTGCTTATTCTGAATTTGTTTGGGACCACAAGTGTTTTAGTGGGGTAGATTATGCAGAGGACATTAAAGAAACCGCAATATATGCCATACAAAACGAATATGGCGAGGGTTGGGAAGATGTTCCATCCCATGAATTGGGAAACTATGATTATTTGATGTTTAATGACATAGATTTTCGAAATATTGCTGTTAGGGAAGAATTAAAAAGATGGGGTAAATGGTATTTTGAAAACTGTAACTTGGATGGTTTTAGACTGGATGCAGTAAAACATATCCCAGCAGAATTTTTAGTTGAGTGGGTAGAATGGATGAAGGCTGAGTGCAACAAAGATTTTTTCATCGTATCTGAAAACTGGAACATTGAAAGTGTTGAAGAATTAGAGAAATATATTGAAATAACTGGTGGGAAAACCCAGCTTTTCGATTCCTTATTGCATCATAATTTTTATTTGGCATCTAAAGCTGGTAAAGAATATGATTTGAATTGTATTTTCGAAAATACCTTAGCACATCGTAATCCTTTATTGGCTGTCACTTTTGTTGATAATCATGATTCTCAGCCCATGCAAGCTTTAGAATCGTTTATAGAATATTGGTTTAGGCCATTGGCTTACGGTATGATTTTATTGCGTGAAGCGGGAATTCCTTGTGTGTTTTATACTGATGTTTATGGGGCCAAATATGAAGATGATGGTCAGCAGGTAGAGTTAATTGGTTTGGCAGAATTGCCTCAGCTTTTAAAAGTAAGAGATAACTTGGCTTATGGTGAGCAGAAAGATTATTTAGACCATAATAACTGCATTGGCTGGACTAGGACAGGAGATGAGGAACATCCAAATTCTGGTATTGCAGTTTTAATGAGTAACGGTGATGAAGGGTTTAAAAAAATGGAAATTGGAAAGCATTTTACTGGAAAAACCTTTATTGATGTTTTAGGAAAACGAAATGAAGAAGTTTTTATTGACGGAGATGGTTACGGAGAATTTTTCTGTGAGGCAGGAAGTATTTCGGTTTGGGTAGTGAAGGTGTATTAGTTTAATAGTTCATTTGTTCATTGGGAATGGAAAAGTTCAATAGTGAACATAGCTTTTATATGCCTAGATTAATGAACAAATTACCTTTTAATCGAATTAACACTATTAAACCCAACCAATTCGTCCCATCGACTACCGGGTTTACGGTAATAAACCAATATTTGATAGCTGTTATTTGTTTCAAAAAATGAGCCTTCGAAAACTTTATCGTCAAAGTTTCCATTCTCATCTAGCCAAACATATTTAAAGTCGTACAAGCCTTGTTTTAACTTTAAATTACCATAAAAACGTTTTCTGCTCGGCTCGTAGCTTAATTTATTTTCGTCGTTTAAAATGTAATTATTAAAACGACCAACAACATAAGCATTACCTTTTGGTGTTGGTGGTGTAGCATTTAAAGTAAATAAAATATTAGCATAATCGCTATCTGTAATGTTATCTCTTCCATCTTGATTGCGGATAAAGAAATTTCCGTTTTCATCAAATTGGGTGCTGTATTTGGCAGTCCCGTTGGGTAAATCTGTAAATAGAACTATTTGGTTAGCGGTGTCTCTATAAAAATCTTGAACGTGTTCTGCCTTGAACCTAAAATTCCTGAAATCGAATTTTCTAAACTCATTGCCAGCCCAAAATTCATTACCGTTAATCTCGTTATAGGTTAAGGTATTTTGCCTAACAAAAGTAGGTTTGGTATTAGTAATAGCTGTTTCTGGAATTCCATTTTGCATAACTACTGCTTTAATATCAGTAGAAGGATTTTGAATTAAAGTTTGGTAAAATATAGAGAAGTTTACCTTTTGCTTTGTAAACCTGTACTCAACAGAACTACTTGGTAAAACCTCTGCGCCAACATTTACAGTGTTATTTACGACATAAAAGCGTTGTGTTACAATAAGTTTTTGAGGATCATTATTTTCGTATACCTTTAGTAAATAGTTGCCGGCAATTTTTGGTTTAATCTGGTCGTTAGGAAAAACCAATGAGTAATGCGTAAATTTTTGAAGCGTATTAAAAGAAAATTTGTAATTAAAGATAATATCCTCACTTAATCCTTCTAAGTAATCTAATTTATTAATACGAGAAGGTTTCCAATCGTAGGTACAATGTTCAATGGTGTAATTGTAGTTTTTATTGCCACCTTTTAAATCATCAAAAGCAAAAGTAATGGTTTCGCTACCTCGTAAAATGATGATAGGGAATGATTGCTCCTTTTTAGTATTATAGCATTCAACCGTTTTAATGTAAGGTTGATACACTTTATTGTCATACACTATTTGTGCATTTACGTTTAAGAAGAACGCAACAAGAAAAAGTATCAACCCTAATTTTTTCATTATGCCTCTAACTCCATAATCTCAGAAGCCAATTCTTCCCAAGTTTTTTGAGCGTGGTCTAATAAAGCTTTTTCAGCTAAATACCTTTTGTTGGCTTCATCTAATTTATGTTGATTAGAAAATACTTCTTCCCTTGCTAATTCAGCTTCCACTAGTTTAACGCTCAATTCAAAAGCTGCAATTTCATCTTCAGTTCTTTTCAATTTGTCGTTTAATTTTTTTAGTTGCTGTTGTGCATTTGCAGGAGCCTGTTCAACAGGTTTTTTCTTTTCTTCTGTAGTTGGCTTAACCGGAATTGGTTTTGGTGTAGGAATTACCCTTTTACTATTCCATTCTTCATATTCTGCATAGGTTCCCGGATATTCCTTAATTTTTTCTTCCTCAATAAACCAGATTTTGTTGGCCACATTATCCAAGAAATATCTATCGTGAGAAACAGAGATAAATGTTCCTTCATATTGTTGTAAAGCCTGAATTAAGATGTTCACCGATTGAATATCCAAGTGATTTGTTGGCTCATCCAGGATTAAGAAGTTCGAATCTGTAGTTAATGATTTCGCCAAAGCAACCCTCGATTTTTCACCTCCAGATAACACTTTGATTTTCTTGAAAACATCGTCGCCAGTAAACAAGAAACATCCTAAAATAGAACGTAATTCTGTATCTGTATGTTTAGGTGCAAATGCTTGTAATTCTTCTAAAATGGTATTTTCTAAATGCAATGATTCTAATTGGTGCTGTGCAAAGAAAGTAGTTGTTACATTATGACCAGTTTCAATTTTTCCAGTAAAACCTTCGGCTCCGGCAATCATTCTTAACAAGGTAGATTTACCTTTACCGTTGGCTCCAATTAGAGCAATTTTATCGCCTTTTTCAATTAAGCCGTCGGCATCTTCTAAAATTTCAATATTTGGATATGCTTTTGTCGCATTCTCAACCTTAATTACGTGTCTGCCACTGGGTTTAGAGAATTTGAAGCTAAAGTTTACAGTCGGATTATCATCATCAACATCTTCCACACGCTCCATTTTATCCAAAGCTTTCATCCTGCTTTGCGCCATTTTAGCTTTACTCGCCTTAGCTTTAAAACGCTCAATTAATTTTTCTTCTTGCTTAATTTTTGCTTGCTGATTTTTAAATTCTCCCTTTTGAATTTCGCCACGTAAAGATTTCTCTTCCACATAGAATGAATAATTTCCTGCATAAACAGTCAGCTTTCCTTTTCTAGATTCTACTGTCTTACGAACAATTTTATCTAAGAAATACCTATCGTGAGAAACAATTACAATAGCACCTTCAAAACCTCCTAAATAGTTTTCCAGCCATTTAATCGATGGTAAATCCATATGGTTGGTAGGCTCATCCAGTAATAAAATATCTGGAGTTTGTAATAGGATTTTAGCCAACATTACACGCATTCTCCAACCTCCAGAGAAGGTGTTTAGCGGACGGTGTTGGTCTTCAGTACTAAAACCTAAACCTGCTAAAATCTCATTTGCTCGGTATTCGATGTTATATCCATCCAATGCCTCAAATTCTTGTTGTTTGTCGCTTAATTTGTATAAAACATCCTCACTGTAGTCAGTTTCAATCTGTTTTAATAGCTCTTCAATTTCATCGTGTAGCTGGTTTTGGCGTTCAAAAGCCTCCATTGCTACATGTAAAATGGTATGGTGAGATTCGTATGAAAGTAAGTCTTGGTTTAAATAGCCAATTTTTAAATCTTTTGCCATCGAAATGCTGCCAGAAGACGGAGCGTATTCGCCAACGATAATTTTAAGTAAAGTAGACTTACCGGTACCATTAGCGCCGATTAGTCCAACTCTGTCGCCTGGTTTAATGTGCCAGTTTGCTTCGTCGTATAAGGCTCTAGAGCCAATTAGGAAGGTTAAGTCGTTTATAGAAATCATTTCGTTGCAAAAATACGATTTTTTAAGCCTGTTTTCAATTCTATTTTTTGAAAATGAAAGGCAGTAATTAGTGGCAAAATCAGTCGCGTTTTTTGCTGGGATCCCCGAAAAGGATCGGGGGATTTTTGCTACAACAGGGTTTATTTAACAACGGCTTTTGCAACTACTAATTATGTAAAATGGAAGAAGTAAGATGGAAAATGGATTAATATATCTTCCATTTGAATTTGGATTTATAAATTTTGTTTATACCTTTGTACTGTAATAAAAATAATTACAGAATGAACAACGGAAGATTTGCCATTGCTCTGCATATTTTAACCTTGCTTGATAAAGCGAAGGATGAATTGTTGTCTTCTGAGTATTTAGCTGGAAGCATTAATATCAATCCGGCAATGGTGCGTAAAGAATTAAGTAGCTTACGTAACCACGGATTTGTAGAAAGCAAAGAAGGTAAAAATGGGGGTTCATCTTTAGCTAAATCTGCAAAGGAAATTAGCCTGGGCGAAGTTTACCAAAGTGTTAGACAGCTATCACTTTTAGGCCATCAAAAAAACACACCAAATCCAAAATGTCCTGTTGGAAAAGACATTAATGAACATTTAAATAATTTATATAACGATACAGAATTAGTGTTGATTGAACAGTTGAGCAAACAAAGCTTGGCAGATTTTAGTCAAAAATTCAAGTAAAATTTTTTACGCTAAACTGTAATAAAATTAATTACAATATAAAAATAAATAATATGAAAGTAGCAATTTTAGGCGCCACAGGGTTTGTGGGAACAGCCATTTTTAACGAATTATTAAGTCGTGGAAACGAAGTAATTGCCATTGCCCGCAACTTGGATAAAATTGAAAGCACTGATGAAAAACTAACCAAAGTAGCAGTTGATGTTTTAGATAAGGAGCAATTAGCTGCCGCATTAAAAGGTGCTGATGCTGTGGTTAGCGCTTTTAATGCAGGGTGGACAAACCCAAATCTTTATAATGACACCATCACAGGGGCAACAGCAATTCAGGAGGCAGTAAAATTGTCTGGAGTAAAACGTTATATCTTTATAGGTGGGGCAGGAACTTTGGAAATTGATGGTAACCAACTGGTTGATGCACCTCAATTCCCGGCAGAAATTTATCCAGGTGCATCAGCAGTAAGGGATTATTTTAACACGCTTAAACAAGAAACAGAATTAGACTGGTTGTTTTTTAGTCCAGCGATAGAAATGCACCCAGGAATTACTATTGGTCGCACAGGTAAATATCGCTTAGGTAAAACAAGTCCTGTATTTAATGAAGAAGGTCGTTCTATTTTATCGGTAGAAGATTTGGCAATCGTAATAGCAGATGAATTGGAAAATAAAGCACATCACCAAGAGCAATTTACGGCAGCATACTAATGAAGAAATGTTAAATTGAAGAGGTAAGTTGGAAGATGTGATTGAGATGTGTGTATTGCGATTTGCCCAAACAATAAAGCAATTCAACAATATTGATTCTAAATTTTCCCCTTTTCCCTCTTCCATTTTACATTTCCCATCTTCTTAAGTATCTTCGCAGTATGTATCGCCTCATCAAACCTATTTTTTTCAAGTTCGACCCAGAAAATGTTCATCACTTTGTTGTAAAACGTTTAAAATGGTTTCACGATTATTTCCCTTTAGGTAAAACCATTCTAAGAGGTAGTTATGATATTCATTTAAAAGGTTTAGAAAGAGAAGTTTTTGGCATCAAATTTAAAAATCCGGTTGGTTTAGCTGCAGGATTCGATAAAAATGGCGAATACGTAGAGGCTTTAAGCAATCTTGGTTTTGGTTTTATAGAAGTAGGCACGGTAACACCTTTACCACAACCTGGTAATGATAAACCTAGGATGTTTAGGTTGCAAGACGATAGTGCAATAATCAATAGAATGGGCTTTAATAACAAAGGCGTTGATGTTATGGCAGAACGTTTGCGATTGCTGAAAGACAAAGACCCTAGCATTGTGGTTGGTGGTAATATTGGCAAAAATAAAAATACGCCAAATGAAGATGCAACTGGCGATTACATTAAATGTTTTGATCGCTTATTTGATGTTGTAGATTATTTTGTGGTCAATGTAAGCTCTCCAAACACACCAGGATTAAGAGCTTTACAAGAAAAAGAACCTTTAAAAGAATTGCTAAATACTTTGCAACAACGCAATTTAAAAAACGATATTTCTCGTCCTATACTATTAAAAATTGCACCAGATTTAACTAACGAACAATTAGACGATATTGTAGAAATTGTTCAAGAAACTGGTATAGCTGGAGTTATTGCAACAAATACTACAATAGATAGAAACGGACTTTATACAGACGAAAAAGTGAAAAGTGAGATGGGTGGTTTAAGTGGAAAACCATTAACTCAACGCTCTACTGAAGTTATTCGTTACCTATCAGAAAAATCTAATCAATCTTTTCCAATTATTGGAGTTGGAGGTATTCATTCTCCGCAAGATGCGAAAGATAAAATTGAAGCTGGTGCAGCTTTAGTGCAACTGTATACGGGTTTTATTTATGAAGGACCTGGTTTGGTAAAAAGGATTTGTAAGGAATTGGTTAAGTAATTTGAATGGCTTTCTGGAGCTCAATTACCTATTGATATCCATAATTTTGCCTTTTTCGAGCATATCCTTTAAGTCGTTTCTAACTAAGGAGAAAACTTCTTCACTATAGCCTTTTTCTTCTAAGTCTGATAATCCGCTTATTTGATTTGTTTCAAATTTATTTGGCGTTAAAAATACGCTGTCTCCAACAACCTTCTCAACTTTGTAAAGCGTGTAACTTTGATTAGGTAATTTAATTTCATAGACATCGTTTTTTTGTGGAGATAATATGATTTTAGCATTTTTTGCATCATCCTGTTTGCTATAAAGCATTCCGCCAGCAATGATAAATGCTACCACTAAAAAGCCAGAAAAAATCCAAATTGGAGTTTTAGAATTTGATTTAGCATTCTTATAAGTTTCTGTTAGGTTATAAGTGAAGTTACTTTGTTCTAAAACCTCATGGCAATGTGTGCACTGTGAAATACCAATTTTTCCGGCAGGAAGAAATGGAATCCAAAACAGGTGTACATATCTTTGAAAAACGTTTAATTGTATAGTAAATTGGTTGCTACAGTTTAAGCATTTATCTGGTATAGTTTCTGTCGCAATTTTAGTAGTGGATGTTCCGTAAACAATCATGAGAGCTGAGTTAATTTTGACCCAATTTAATATATCAAATCATTATTCTCACCTTTTCAAAAAAAAATATTGCTATTTATTTACTTCTTTCAATGATGAAACCCCTGTTTTCTTTTGTAAAACCTACTTTTGGATAATACTCCATCGCTGTGGGAACAGAAAGCAATAAAACCATTGATTGTTCACCAAGTTTTGCTCTGGTTATTTCAATCAATTTTTTACCAATTCCGGATTTTTTATAGTTAGGACTTACCGCTAAGTCTGCAAGATAACTAGACCATACCCAATCTGTAATTGTCCTAGAAACTCCTACAAGATTTTCGCCATCCCAAGCAGTTACGATCAAATCTGAATTCTTGTACATTGCTGCTATTCTTTCTACATCATGTATTGGCCTAGGAAGACCGGAACTTTCATATAATTCGATTATTTGACTAGTTGATGGTGTGACATCGGTTTTATAGCTAATTTCCATAAGTCTAATTTTTCTTTTTTAATGTTTCCTCAACCCTAAATTTTGTAATTCTAGCTATTAAATCTAAAGGCATTGGTTTGTCTAACGGAAATTGAACCGAGCCTTTACCTTGTTTATAGACCGACAAATCTTTTTCGAATGCTTTATGTCCAGTTGGTGTAGCATAAAAACCAATGTGACCTTTATATCCTGCAAAATATACTAAGGATTTCCCTTTTAATTTGAAGGCAGGCATTGCATAACTAATTGATTCTTCAGCTTCAGGAGCTGCAGTTTGTATTGCTTCCCTAACTTGGTTTAAATATTCTCTTGTAAGAGTGGGAAACCCAGTTAGATATTCATCAATGGTTGTTATTTTGCTTGTTTCCATAAAGCTTTAATTAATTCTACTCATAAACATATACCAATTCCATTCCCAGTTATTTCCCTTATCTAAAGAACAGGCTTGGCTCCAAATAGGATTGTTCAGGTCTCTTGCATCCCATCGAAATGCCATAATTATTTCTTTTCCCTCAAAAATATCCTTTGCAAAAAAATGCCCAACATTACTCTCAAATGAACCAACAACTGGCGGATCTAATATACCATTGTTAGAGTCTGCCCAATAAATACTCCATAATTTTGTTTTTGGATTGAAAAGCCTAACGGTCATTCCTTCAAATTTTTCTCCATCAAAATCTACCAAGAAATTGTCTATATTGCCAATTCCGTTTAGAATTTTGTACATTTCTTGAGTTGATAAAAACTCCACCCATTCATTACAATTGTTAAACCTTGTCTTTAGTTTCTTGTTATGAAGATTCCATTTTCCTTCAAAAAAATCAAAATCAGTTTTTGATGAAGTTGTAGAAGGTTTAATGTCTAATTCACCGTCAGGTTTAAAACTTAGTAGTGGCAATGGTGATGTCATTTCAGAATTTTCCATTTTTAAAATTAAACTTTAATTCAAAAAATGCAAACTCTTTTATGATGCTAAACTTCGGGCTCTAAATATCCTTTTAAGGCAGTATGTACAAAATAAGTCCAGCCTTCTACAAAATTGGCTTTCGCAAAATCTGGCCCACCTTCTGCAAGTGTATCTAGGCCAGTATGTGTAAGTTGTAATAAAGTTTGTTCGTCTTTGTCAAACAATTCCCAAGTAACAATTGAATTACCTGGATAGTTATCATATCGCCAAGTGTAAGTTATTTTTTTTCCTTCAATAACTTCTGTCACTTCACATAGGTGGAGATMTYGTATGCCGTCTTCTGGCCCGCCAATAAAATCAAACTTAAAACCAACCTTAGGTTGAAAATCTTCTAATTGAAAATACCAGTTTTTCATTTCATCAATATTTGTTATTGCACTCCAAACTTTATCAATAGGAGCACTGTATGTTCTTTCAACTACAACATTTTCTGATTTCATAATAATTATTTTAGATGTATCTTATTTAAAAGTAAATAACACTTGGAATAGGTTTATGTTCATTAATTTATCTCATTCTTTTTAGAAGCTCACTTTCAGCAATTGCTTTTTCTAGTCGTGAGAGTTGTGTGGCTTCTTGTTTGGCACCCATTATCCAGCCTATTATCAATTTTTGATAGGATGGAGCTTGTGTAGAGAAAAAATCCCAAGCCTTTTTATTGGCTTTAAATTTTTCCCCAAATGCTAAGTTTAGTTTTCTAGCTTCATTTTCGTGAATATAAACCCCTGATTTCTCTTCTTTTCGATGCTGAAAAGCGGTTAGACCTGCTGGTTGCATCAGACCTTTTTTAATCAATTCATCCATTTTTTTGATGTTAATGCCACTCCAAATACTAGTTGGCTTTCTGGGCGTAAAACGGATAGTATAACTTTTCTCATCTATGGATTTCCTGATGCCGTCAATCCATCCAAAGCAAAGTGCTTCATCAACAGATTCGGGCCATGACATACTTGGTGTTCCACTTCCAACCTTGTAAAAACCTACTAATAATTCTGTTTTGGTTTGATGATTTTTTTTTAACCATTCTCTAAACAATGTTGGTTTTTCGAAGAATTGAGGTTCCATTTAATAAAGGTAAATTTTAGGAGGCAATGGCAATAATATTTTTTGCGTTAAAACATGGTGTAAGGGCAAGGAATAGTTGGGCAGAAAATGAAATAAGAATTTAGTTATTGACTTATGGCCAATGAACTAATGATGCCAATGAACTAATAAAAAAACTTAAAGCACAAAAAAGCATCCCAAAAATAAATCTGAGATGCTTTTTTAATCTTTTAAAGAAAAAATCTAACTATCCGTTAGCTGCAACTAATTGAGCTAAAATTGCATTGTTTTTAGCTAATTGGTCTGTTTTAGATTGTTTAGAACGGCTTCCCAATTCTAAGTTAGTAGCTAATTTTAAAGTTTTAACTTCTAAACGAGAAACATTTTTATTGTATCTATCTTTTCTTTTTAATCTTGTTACTGCCATGATAATAAGCTTTATTTCTTTTAATTATTGTTAATCTGAGGTCGAGAGCGGATTCGAACCGCTGTAGCAGCTTTTGCAGAGCTGAGCCTAAGCCTCTCGGCCACTCGACCTTTTAAATTCAAGGTTGTTCCAAAGGAATGCCTTTCCTTACGGGGCACAAAAATAACAATTATAAGTTAGTATGCAAAGCTGATTGCTTTTTATTTCAATTTATTTCTTATTTCTACTCAATTCACTACAAAATATGGCTGCAGATACGGCAACATTTAGTGATTCGGCCTTGCCAAACCTTGGAATAGTGACTGGAGTTGTAATTTTTTCTAAATGTAAATCACTGATTCCATGTCCTTCATTGCCCAACAAAATTAACCCTTCATTGCCCCAATTTGTTTTGTAAATATCATTTCCCTCTAATAAAGCTCCAAATATCGGGAGTTTAATTTTTGATAAAAAGGAGTTGAGGTCAGTATAACTTACATTCGTCCTGCATAAAGAACCCATGGTAGACTGTACTGTTTTGGGATTATAAGCTTCAACTGTGTTTTCAGAACAAATCACATTTTTTATCCCAAACCAATCGGCAGTACGAATAATGGTCCCAAAATTACCAGGGTCTTGTACATCATCCAGTACTAAAGAGAAAGAATTCTTCAAACTATTGAGGTCTATTTCTTGTTTAGCAGGGATATGAACCAGGGCTATAATTCCTTGCGGTGTTTGCAAAGTACTAATCTTCTCTAATTCGGCGTTGTTTACTTCAAATAACTTTATATTTGTGAGGTTATTTGGCAATAGTGGAGCATAAGCATGAGTATAATAGATGCTATTTAACTGATAACTTGAATTTATGAATTCTGTGATAGATTTTATACCTTCAATAATAAATATCCCACTTTCTTTGCGGTACTTCTTTTGATGTAGCGATTTTATAAAACTGATTTGAGATTTTGAAAGCATACAATAATAACTATAAGCAGCAGGTACAAATTCTTACAATATTACTATTTATTCTTGTTTTTGTGGCAGGATGTTCTTCAACAAAATATATTGAAGACTATCAATCTATAGTTAAGAAGGTTAAAATTGATAGCATTGATAAAGCTTATGAAGAGAATGCCTATAATTATATCCAAAAAGACATTCGGCCATCCATTTTAGGTTTAAATGTGGGTATTTACAATATTTTTAATACTAAAAATGGCAAATATAAAACTAGTAATATCAAACCTCTTGGCGATCCACCTCCAATTTTAGATAGTGCATTGGTAGAGATTTCGCGTAACCAAATAGAGAAATACTTAAAAAGCAAGGGTTTCTTTATGGCAAAGGTGAAATCTGAAATCGAAGTAAAAGACAAAAAAGCAAAGTTGAGGTTCGTGGCTAAGCCTGGTCCGCCATTTTTTATAAATGGAATTACATATCAAATTACCGATACCACCATTAAAAACCTTTACCTTTCAAATAAAGAGTCTTTTACTCATTTACGTGTAGGCAAACAATATGATGCTGATTCTCTAACCTACGAAAGAGAACAAATTTATCAGCTGATGCGTCAAAATGGATATTATGATTTTGTACGTCCTTATATTAGTTATAGTCCAGATTCAAATCAAAATAATAGCAAGGTAGGTGTAAAGTTAATTATCGAAAATCCACTCGATGGTACAAAACACAAGACCTATAGTATAGGCGAAACAAATATTCTTATTGCCGAAAATTCAGAAGGTTTTACTGATTTAGATAAACTTTCAGACTCGTTAAAAAACAAAAAAGCTTTTAGAGGCATTAAATTTACAGACCTTTCAAAAAGGTTTAGAAGAAACCCCATTGTACGCTACGATTTCATTAGGGAAGGAGAAACTTACGATATCAGAAAGGAAGTTTTAACCTATGATAGGCTTTACGAATTAAATGTGTTTAAAAATGTTAAAATAGATTACAATAAAGCTAAGGATAGTACCGCTAAAATTGACCCCGTTATTTTCTTAATTCCGCAAAAAAGAAGAAGCGATAGGATGGAAATTGAGGTTCCTTTTAACAGTGGAACACTAGGTTTTAACGTTAGTAATACCTACACAGATAATAATTTTTTACGAGGAGCAGAGCGATTTCAGTTTCAAATAAAGGGCGGTTTGCAAATGCTTAATGAAAAAGGTGTTCCTATCTTTAAAAATATCTATCAAAGGGATTTTTCAGTTAGTGCTGGTTTAACTGTTCCAAGGTTAATGATTCCTTTTGGCATACCTATGATGGGAAAAAATGGAATGCCATACACAACTTTCTCTACTAGTTATTTGTATGCCCTACAAAAAGATATTACTGTTCGACGCATTTTTATCAATTCTGTGAGCTACGATTGGGTAGAAACAAAATCTAAACTTCACTCATTCACTCCTCTAAATTTTGAGTATCGTTTTGGTAGTGTTTTAATCGATAGCAATGATAAAACAAATCCAAACTACATTGTTAATGAAGAAATTTTAAGAAATAGTTCTTATAACATCCAATTGCTAGGGCGTAAAGATTTTACCCTAGGGATGAAATATGCGTATTCTCTAAACGCTGATAAACTATTAGAGAATAGAACGTTCATTTATTTTAGAGGAAACATAGATATTGCCGGTAACTTATTATCGGGTATATCTAGCTTGGCAGGAGATAAACATGACCCTCAAAATGGTGACTTCGGAACAATTTTCGGTTTGCCATTTAATCAATATGTTAGGCCTGAAATAGATTTACGTTGGTACAAGCGTTTAGGTGCAGAAAGACAATTTGTTGCAAGAATAAATGGTGGCGTAGGTTATGCTTACGGAAACTCTATTTCTGTACCATTCGAAAAATTATTCTATGCGGGTGGTTCAAACGGTGTACGTGCTTGGCAAGCTAGAACGTTAGGTCCTGGTAATTACAACAGGGATGTAATTAAAAGTGAGGCTGCTAGAAAGGCATCTTATGGTATTGACCAACTGGGCCAAATGCGAATTGAAACCAATTTAGAATATCGATTCATGTTAATCAATAAGCTTTTTGGAGGTAAATTAAGAGGTGCTACTTTTCTTGATGCAGGTAACGTATGGAATATCTCTCCAAATAATCCTAGGCCAGAAACTTATTTCGATTTTAAACGATTGGGAGAGCAAATAGCTATTGGAACGGGGTTTGGTTTTAGGTACGATGTTCAGTTTTTTGTGTTTAGATTCGATTTAGGCTTAAAACTTAAAGATCCTCAATTTGCTGGTTCAGAACAATGGGTTATTGGGAAATATTTTAACGGAGCAAGAGATTTTAAAGCTAGGTATTTGGCAGACCATTCTCCAGATAGATATCGTTTCATGCAATATAATTTTGGTATAGGAATGCCTTTTTAATTGACGATTTTGGATTTAGGAATTACGAATTGATTAATAATCTATCCTGAGTTTAAATCATTCGAAAAGCAATTCCAGTGAACCTGTTAAAGTTAGTCTGGCTTTTACGCTATATCTTTATAATTATCCTTCGACAGGCTCAGGATGACAATCATAAAGGATGTCGCTTCAATCCAGTTTACTTAACAAAGTCCTGTGCTACTATTTAAAGTTGCATCACGCCAAATGAACTAGTGATACTAATGAACCAATAAACTTCTTACACCAAATTCCTTAAATAATCAAAAGTAGTTTCAAAGAAGGTAGAAATATTCAAACCGTTGCTGTAGCTAAAAATCATAAAAATAATGAGCAAAACAACGGCAATGTAAATGAATTTCTTAAAGGCAAAAGCAAGAACAACGATAATTAAAGGAATGATAATCAAGAAAATTCTGCTGATTGTGAAAGGATTTAAATTTCCTTCTTTCTTATAAACATACAGTAATTTACTGTGTGTACCTCTGTCATTTTGATGTTTGATGTAAACAAAAGTAGATTTATCAATCGCCAATGGTAAAATGGCAACACCATCATTAAAGGTTAATTGTTGTGTAAAACCACTTACACTAAAAGTATAAGTTCCATTAATTTGCTCCAACGGATTTTCAAGTGAATCAGCTGCAATTATGGCAAGTTTGCTGTTTTTTAATAAACTTTCCTTCACTAAAAAGTTATTGATATCGGCATTTTGTGCAAAACAACTGCTGCAAATTAACATTAAAAACAATACAATTATATTTCTCATTCTATAGACCGTTTATTGTAAATTAGGTAACCTAAATGTAGTAAAACTCCGTTTCTTTTATTGTTATCATCGTATAAATTATAACTAAAACTTACTGGTCCAACTGGAGTATGGTAAACTAGTCCAGCCGTTCCTGCATAACGCCATTTACTAATGGCACCGGCATACTTTACGCCCTGTAGTCCTTCTTTTTGAAAATCTTTGTAAGGTAACATTAAATAGCCTTCTAATCTAAAATCGAAGTTCTTTTTGATGTGAAATATGTTTTTTAATCCTCCAGCTAAATAACTTGTTGCTCTAAAGTTTTCTAAAAATAACGATTTGCTATCCTGCAATGGATAAAAAGCCGGAGCGGCTAAAAGAGATGAATAATAATTAAAAAACAATGGTTGATTGGAAATTACACCCTCGACCAAATAGCCTAAGCTATAGTTTTTAGAATGTAGAAAATAATGTTCATCGCTCAATTTAATGCTTCCCCATTCTCTAAAAGTACGCTGAATGGCAAGTTGGTTTGTAAATGATGTTAATGTTCTAAAAATGTTTCCTGGTGTATAATTTTCTTTCCCCGTAGTAAAACTAACGCTTAATAAAAAACTATGTCCTCTATCCGCATATTGTTTTCTGTTTAAGGAATTTTTATCAAATGTTAAACTACCTTTTAATCCATTAAAAACAGTTCTGTCTAATATATCCCCAACAGCAAAGGTATTAGTAGGGCTGTACCTATCGTTATTATTAATAAAAGCTGCGCTTAAAGTAAGTCTGGCATTGCGATTTAAAGGCATTCCAAATTTCAAGTCAATTTTCCTGTCAGCTTGTTCAATATAAGTTGGATGAGGATTCTCAATAAAAATCTGACTTGTGTTATAGTAATTCCAGTGATTATAAGTCAGCTCTGCTGCGAGATACAAGGGTAATCCCGATGGATAATCTAAACGACCACTTACCTGCGCAGATTCATAAAATCTTCCCGAATAAAAATTAGCACCAACCGTATAAGCTTTACGATTAAGGTAATTATATTGTAAACCCAAGTAAACATTACTTATTGGTCTTGATGAAATATTACCGCCAAAATCTATCTTGAAACTCTTTTTCGGCTGTGCTACAATTTCAAAATTGTAACTGTCTGTTTCTGGATGATATGATATTTTTGGATAAACAGTTTCAAAAGTTTCATCGGCCACTAATTTATAATAACCTCGTTTAATATCTGCTAAATTGAAGGTTGCGTTATCACTTTTGAAAAGCCGCTCTATATATTTTTTTTGTTGAGAATTAACGCCAGAAACGGTTACATTGCTAAAAACTAAATCTGGTTTACGCTGATTAAAAATCAATCGTTTTGAGGTTAATTCTTCGTTATTAACTCTTCTTGCAATTGCTTTTTTAATATTTGCCATATCAGTCATTGTCGCATCATAGCCCCGTTTAATTAGCTCTGCAACAGGTGTAAAATTGGTAGTAGTATAATCAATTAAATCTGGCTGAATATAAATACCATTATCGCCAACCAAAGTAGAATCGGATTTGGAAAGAAACATATATACCAAAAATCTGTTCATTAACTTGTCATCATTTTTTGGATAAGTATTAAATGTTTTGGATGAGACATTTGCACCAATAATAAAGTCTGGTTTAAACTCAGTTTTCATCACATCAGCAGGGAAATTATTGTATAAGCCACCATCAAAAACATATTTTCCATCTAGTTTAATTGGCCTATATACCAAAGGAACCGTCATGGTTGCCCTAACTGCCTCTGCTAAACTTCCTTTGCCAACTGTAAGACTTTTTTGAGATAAAACATCAGATGCCATACAACGAAACGGTACAAATAGGTTGTCAAAATTATCTTTTGAAATGGCTGATGCTTGTGAAAATAATTCTAAAAGAGCGAAATTAAGCGGAATATCATTTACAATATTGGACCTAAAATTTAACCTTAAACTTGTATCAATTGATAATTTTGCGGTAAGAATAGAAGCGTTTGCGTTCGTTTTCTGGAAGTAATAACTATAATCACTTTTGTATTTTCCGGCCACCCAATCCTGGAAATCAGCACTTAATGCTATTTTCTCTATTTGTGTAGGAGAATAACCTGCTGCGTACATTGCACCAACAATACCACCCATTGATGTTCCCGTAATATAATCTATTGGAATATTGTTTTCTTCGAGTGCTTTAAGTGTACCTATATGAGCCAAACCCTTGGCGCCACCGCCGCTTAAAACTAAGCCAACCTTTTGTGCTTTAACTTGTAGCACCAAAAGCATAAGAAATAAAACGAATAGCTTTTTAGGATACATCACCCTATAAAAATATCGTTTTCTTTTTAAATTAGTTTAAAATAAAAATAGAATAAGTTAAATAAGACGCAAAACTGACCCAAAGAATATAAGGTATAAATAGCAAGCCAGCTATTTTATTTATGCGATAAAAAATAAATGTATTTACAATTATCGTTAACAATAAAATGCCAATTTCTATGAGTGCGAAACCAATCTGTTGTTGGTAAAAGAATAAGTAAGACCACATTAAATTAAGCAACAATTGCAGTAAATAAACACCAACTGCCCAAGAATATCCAGATACAATCTTTCGTCTTTGCCAAACTAGATAAGAAGAAATACCCATTAAAATGTATAAGGTAGTCCAAACAGGACCAAATATCCAATTTGGAGGATTAAATGATGGTTTGTTTAAAGTTGTGTACCAGGTTTTAACGGATTCGAAAGTTAAAAAACCACCAATTGCACCAATAGCTAATGGGATTAAAAGGCAGATTATAAACGGAAAAAATTGAAATCTGTTACTACGACTATTCATTATAGATTAGATGTTAATTTAACTTAATGTTAACAAAGATTTAGCAGGCTTGTTTTAATATTTGTACAATATCTAATCAATCCAAATTAGTGGGTGCCTAACTGGTAAATTTCTAATTACCTCTTCGTTTTTTGGACTGTGTTCTGCTTTTTGCCAAGTATTAAACCATTCCTTGTTTTGATAAGCAATTGCAGAAAATAGGATAGATGGTTGCGCTACAGGCCAACTTTCCCAGTGCATGGCATCTTTTGCATATGGCCATCTGGTTTTATCAGCAATAAAAGGATATAAAAACGCTACACCTTTTTTAATTCCAACTCCATCTTTTGTTTTGTAAGTCCAAAGATTATCTTGCCTTGTGCTTAATAGCTGACAAATTGTTGCAAAAGCATCAAGGTTAAAAAGAGAATAACCGAAAGGTTTAGTGCGCTTTAATTCTAAAGGTAAACTCCCATCTTTTTCCATTTGTTGAGGTAGTAGAACTGTTTTATATCTATCAATACAAAAATTTAAGAGTTCTTTATTGCCCGTAAATTTAGCAAAACAAGCTACTTGCATTACCCAGCAAGTTCCATGGTTGTTTTTTGCATTCATTTCATCTTTACCATATTGATGTGTTGTTAACCAAATTAAATATTCAGCAAACCATTTTTTTGCACCATCAATAGTTGTCTTTGGTAATGACTTGGCATTTTGAATGGCAATAATTCCTTGCACAACTTCCATTAACTGAATAGTGTCTATAATTCCAATTCCTCGCCCAGTGGCAACACCTTTAATGGCTTGTGCGTATAAAAGATTAGGGTTCATTTTTGTATTTGGATTGATGAACCAAGCATTAACATGAATAACAGCTTGTTTAACGTATTTCTCATCGCCAGTTATTTTGTAAGCAGAAGCTAATGCCCCAATTATCTTACTAAACCGAATCATAGCCAACCTGTGGGCAACAAAATTTTGTGGATTTGTTAATCCATCTTTTTGAATATATGGGCCATCTGGTTTCTCTGGATTTGGCCACCAATAATCACCTTCAGAATAAAAATCATTTTTGCCACCGGCACTTCTACTAGCAATTTCTGCACTAACAGTAATTGGTTTTTGTTGCAAAGCCCATTTCGCTTCATCTAATGTTTGTTTACGAAGTGTGGCCGTAATGGCTGATTTAATTGAATCGTCATTCTTCCATCCGATAGTAAAGAGTAAAATAATTAGGAAACAAAAAGCTTTAAAAAATTTCATTGTTAGGATTGATTAAGAATAATACATAGATAAAACAATTTTCATTTTATGGGGTTTTTGATATGCCATGAATAAAATTCCTTATCTTTCGTAAATATGTAATTAATTATATAGAAATTGAAAAATCTATCGTTTTACGAAAAAAATAAACCATCAAAATACTTCTCAAATAAATAGAAATGAAATACAAACGCCTTTTAGAAGATGTGAAAGAATTTGTAATGGATTACTTCCATACTCATCACAATGAAAACCTGGTTTACCATAACTTAGAACATACGCAAGATGTAGTTAAGGCAACTATGCAAATTGCCAATCACTATCAATTAAACGATAAAGACTTTTTTATTGTAATGACTGGAGCTTGGTTTCATGATACAGGATATTTTGAAGACACGCAAAACCATGAGCAAATTGGTGCAGATTTAGCAGTTGATTATCTAAAGAAAAATGATGTTCCTGCAGATGTTAGAGATGCTGTTATGCAGGTAATTCTGTCAACAAAAATGCCTCAAAAACCTACTAATCAGTTAGAAAATATTTTGTGCGATGGTGATTTATTTCATTTGGGCACGGAAGATTTTAGCAAAAAAAGAAAGCTGATGCACAAGGAAATTGAGTTGCTCTACAATAAAGATATCAGCAAAAATGAGTGGCGTAAAAGAGACATCGAGTTTTTAGAAAGTCAGCAATATCATACAGATTATTGTGTATTGCTACTTAACGACCAAAAAACTGTAAACATTGAAAAATTAAGAAATAAGTTAAAAGAAGAACCTGAAGTTGAAATTAAAAAAGATGATAAACCGATTATACAAGAAAAACTGTTAACCAAAAAAGATAAAAAAAGACCCGATAAGGGGATTGAAACTATGTTTCGTATTACATCTTCTAATAACCAACGTTTGAGTGATATGGCTGATAATAAAGCGCAATTGCTAATTACTGTAAACTCAATCATTCTTTCGTTAATAGTGAGTTTGGTATTAAGAAGATTAGAAGATAATGCCTTTTTAATAGTACCTACTTTTATTTTATTAATGGTGAGTTTATCAACCATAATATTTTCAATATTGGCTACAAGACCTTCAATTCCTGATGGTTTGTTTACCGATAATGATTTAGAACGTAAAAAAGTGAACCTGTTATTTTTCGGCAATTTCTACAAAATGGCTTTGAACGATTATTCTAAAGGAATGGTAAAAGTGATGAACGACAATGAGTTTTTGTACGGTACGCTAATTACTGATGTTTATTCGCAAGGTGTAGTTTTAGGCAGAAAATACAAGCTGATAAGAATAGCCTACAACATTTTTATGTTTGGCTTAATTGCTGCGGTTTTAGCTTATGTGTTTTCTTATATTGGTTACGGTAAATTAAGTTAGAATGCCCACAACTGTAAAAGATGAATTTTTTGACAGAGATTTAAGTTGGCTTTCTTTTAACGAACGGGTACTTGAAGAAGCGAGCAGAGCTGATGTCCCTTTGTTAGAACGTATTAATTTTCTCTCCATTTATTCTTCCAATTTGGATGAGTTTTACCGTGTGCGTATGCCAGTTTTATTGGCATTGGAGAAACTAAGTAGAAAGGAAAAAAATAACATTTCAATTTCCGATGACTTGTTGGAGAATGCCAATCAAGCTATCCGGAATCAGCAACAAGAATATGGCAAAGCGCTAAGAGAAACCATTATTCCGCAACTGCGAGCTCATAAGATTAACTTTATTTATGGCGTAGATATTCCTGAAGAATTATGCAAAGAGGTTAGAAGGTATTTCTTGAGTCAGGTTTTGGCATTTTTGCAACCTGTAAATTTGGCTGATGCGAAATCTTCTTTTTTCCCTAATAATAATGAGCTTTATTTTCTAATTAATTTAATTGAGGATGGAGAGCTACAAACTATCATATTAAACATTCCGAGTAATAATTTACCAAGATTTTATAAAATTGAAAAAGGCGAAGAAACTTTTATCGTCTTTTTGGATGATATCATAAGAAATAATTTTGATATACTTTTTAAGGATGCTGAAATTACTGGATGTTTTAGTTTTAAGATTACTCGTACTGCAGAAATTGATTTGAAAGATGAATATGCAGGAAACTTAGCAGAGCAGATAGAAAAGCAATTGCAAAAACGCGATTTTGGTTTGGCAACTCGGTTTTTACATCAACCTGGTGTGCCAGAAGTTACAATGGAGTTTATAAAAGATAAGCTGAATCTTCAAAAAGCAAACATTGTTGAAGGAGGAAGATACCATAACTTAAAAGATTTATCTTCTTTTCCTGCAAATGATAAAAGTCTCAAGAACCAATCTTGGCCTAAAATTAATTATCCTGAAGTTGTAAAAGAGAAATCATTACATGAAGAAATTTTACAGAAGGATATGCTCGTTAATCCTCCTTATCAATCTTATGATAGTGTTTTAAGGTTTTTTAATGAGGCAGCTACAGACAAACAAGTTGAAGAAATTTACGTGACTTTATACCGTGTTGCTAGCGATTCTAAAATTGTAAATGCTTTAATCAGCGCCGCTAAAAATGGCAAAAAAGTATTTGTGTTGGTAGAGCTAAAAGCTCGATTTGATGAAGCAAACAACATCAAATGGGCTAAAAAAATGAAAGAGGCTGGAGTTGATATTGTTTATAGTGTTACCGCATTAAAAGTTCATGCAAAGATTGCCTTGGTTAAAAGAGCGGTCGACAATCGTAAGGTCTATACTGGTTTATTTGCCACGGGTAATTTTAATGAGACAACAGCTAATTTTTATACAGACCATATTTTAATGACTGCTCATCAGGGTATGTTAAGGGAAATGGAATTGTTATTTATGTTTCTGGCAAAACGTGTTAAACCTACAGACCCAGATTTAATAAAATTTGAGTATTTATTGGTTGCACAATTTAACTTACAGCAAACCTTTGTAAATCTGATAAATAGAGAGATTTTGAATGCTTCAATTGGAGAAAAGGCGTCAATTATCATCAAACTTAACAATTTAGAAGAAAAGATTTTAATTGCTAAACTATATGAAGCATCGCAAGCTGGTGTTAAAATAGAATTAATTATTAGAGGTATTTGTAGGCTAATTCCGGGTGTAAAAGGAATGAGTGATCACATCAAAGTTGTAAGAATTGTAGATAGATATTTAGAACATGGACGAGTTTTTGTTTTTCATAATCAAGGAGATGAAGAAATTTATCTTGGTAGTGCTGATTGGATGAACAGAAACATTTACAGAAGAATAGAAGTGTGTTTTCCGATTTTTAGCGAGGAGATAAAAGCAGAAATAAAATCTATTTTAAAACTTCAGCTCTTAGATAATGTTAAAGCAGTAGAAATAAATGACAAAATGATTAACATTCCTGTCGTAACAAAACATAAACCAACGCAATCTCAATATCGTATTTATGAATTATTAAAAGAGAAATACAATGTCTAATCACCCTAAAATCAGAAAAATACAATATTTACTTTTATCAGCATCGCTAATTAGTTTTGCTATTTTATCTTGTTCTCAAACAAAATCAAAAGGTCCAGTTAGCCCAACTGGTTATGATTTAACAAAGCCTCAGAAATATGGTATGCCAGATATTCTACAAGAAATATCAGGAATTGCATTCAATAAAGGCGATAATAAAATTGTTTATGCAGAGATGGATGAAGATGGAGCTTTATTCAGTCTTCCATTAGGTACAAAAGATGAAACAAAGACAAAGTTTGGTAAAAAAGGCGATTATGAAGATGTGACAATTGCAAAAGGTTGGGTGATCATGCTCAAAAGCAATGGCGATTTATACTCTTTTCCGTTAAGCGAAACTAAAAATGCAGAGGTTTCAAAAGTTACTGAAACAACGGGGCTTTTCCCAAAAGGAGATTACGAAGGCTTATTTGCTGATGAAACCACAGGTAATGTTTACGTATTGTGTAAAACTTGCAAACAAGATAAAGATACTAAAGTTACTAGTGGTTATGTATTAACGTTGCAAAGCGATGGCACATTAAAATCTGCCGGTAATTTTAGTATAGATGTTAGTCAAGTTGACAATTTATCTGGCAAAAAGAAAGGAACTTTTCATCCATCGGCATTAGCTGTAAATCCTTTAACAAAAGAATGGTACATTGTTTCTTCAGTTAATAAAGCATTAGTTGTTGCCGATTCTAAATGGAAAATTAAAGCAGTTTATCATTTAAGTTCTAACGAGTTTAATCAACCAGAAGGTATTGCGTTTGATAATGCTGGTAATCTATATATTTCTAACGAAGGAAGTGAAACAACTGTAGGGAATATTTTAAGGTTTGATTATAAAAAACCTTAAATTTAAAATTATATTGTTCTTAACTCTCAAAATATCAATATGTTAAAAAGGCTACTTCTAATTATATGTTTATTTCAGGGCTTAACTGTAATTGCTCAAAACGATGTTAGGTATAGGGTTATCTTAATTGGTGATGCCGGAGAGATGAACGATGGCCAAGGTGCATCTTTAAAAAATGCGGCGAAACATGTAATTAAGGGAAAAACTACCACACTTTATCTAGGAGATAATATTTACCCGGTTGGGATGGCAATTCCTGGCTATGGCGATTTTGCTGAAACCAGTAAAATTCTCCAATCTCAATTTAAACCAATGCGTGAAGCTGGTTCAGCTGTTTATTTTATTCCAGGTAACCATGATTGGGATAAATCTGGACCAAATGGTTTAGCAAAAATACAGGCACAAAGTGATTATTTAGCATCATTTAACGATCCACTTTTAAGGTTAATTCCTGCAAATGGTTGTCCAGATCCGGTTGCCATAAAGTTAACTGATAAATTAACTGTTATTGCCTACGATAGCGAATGGTGGTTATTTCCATACAATAAAAGTAATCCAGCAGCAGATTGCGACTGTAATACTAAAGAGGAAGTTATTACGCGTATGGAAGATTTGATGGAACAAAATAGAGATAAGATTATCATTTTGGCTTCGCACCATCCATTTCAAAGCTATGGAGCACACGGTGGATATTTTACCTGGAGAAATCACTTATTGCCTTTAACCTCATTAAATAAAAGTCTAGCAATACCATTGCCTGTTATAGGTTCTATTTATCCGATGTTGCGTTCTACTTTATTGAGCCCAGAAGATTTAAATCACCCTGCCTATAAAGACATGATGAAACAGATTAATTCTGTTTTCGGTAAGAAGCCTAACGTAATTTATGCGGCTGGTCATGAACATGGCTTGCAATTAATTAAAGGAGAACAGCTGCAAATTGTAAGTGGCGCAGGTTCTAAAATGACACCTAATAAAAAGGGAAAAAATTCTTTGTTTCAAGAGATGAACCAAGGTTATGTTATCGCAGACCAATTGCTTAACAATAACATGCGTTACGAATATTATGTTTATGCAGATACTGGCGTAAAAAAGGTTTTTAGCTATACGCAACCATACAAAGAGATAATGGCTAAGCAGCAAAGCGAATACAAAGTCATTAAAGCCGATAGCATTACCATAAAAGTCCACCCAGCTTATGATAGTGTAGGTAAAGTTCATCGTTTTCTGTTCGGAGAAAATTATCGTAAGGATTATGCGATGGACACAAAATTTCCTGTTTTAAGAATATCTGAAGTTAAGGGCGGTTTAACACCAACACAATTGGGTGGCGGCAATCAATCTAAATCTCTTCGTTTAAAAGATAAAAATGGAAAAGAATGGGTTTTAAGAAGTGTAGAGAAATATCCAGAAGTTTTATTGCCACAAGGTTTAAGAGAAACTTTTGCTAAAGACATCATTAAGGACAATATGTCTGCCCAACATCCTTTTGGGGCTTTGGTTGTGCCAACTTTAGCTAAAGCCGTAAACGTTCCACATAGTACGCCAATTATCGGTTGGGTTTCGCCTGATGCTAATTTGGGTGACTATTCTTCAATGTTTGCCAATACTTTGTGCTTGTTAGAAGAAAGAGAGCCAATTGGCGATTCTGACAACACTGCAAAAATGTTTAAAAAGCTTGATGAAGACAATGATAACACCTACGATGCAGGGTTAATGCTGCGAGCAAGGGCTTTAGATGTAATGGTGGGCGATTGGGATAGACATGAAGACCAATGGAGATTTTATCCTGAAAAAACTGAAAAAGGAAAGAAATATTTAGCAGTACCAAGAGACCGTGACCAAGTTTTTTATAGTTCTGATGGCTTTATTCAGCGTTATGCACAAGGTTCTTCACTTTTACCTATGATGCAAGGCTATGAGCGTGAGATTAAAAAAATTGACTGGTTTTTATGGGAGGGCAGAGCGATGAATAGTCGTTTAATGTCTCAGTTTACAGAAGCCGAATGGGATAAAGTAATTAAAGATTTTTGCGCAAAACTAACTGATGATGTTTTTGAAAAGGCATTAAAACATTTGCCAGAACCTAATTACAAATTGCGCCATGATCAGTTTTTAACCAGGTTAAAAGAAAGAAGAGCTTCAATGCCAAAATTAATGAATGATTATTATCATTTCTTTAACCGGATAGTAGACATACAAACAAGTGATAAAAACGAACGTGTTTTAATTACAGACTCTGCCGGTCAGCGTTTAAAGGTTCAAATCAATAAAATCTCAAAAGATGGAGATATTAAGGAAGAGATTTTTAGTAGAAACTTTGACCCTGAAGTAACGAAAGAGATTCGTTTATACACTAAAGATGGAAATGATAGCTTGCTGTTAGACAATAAAACATCAAATATTAAACTAAGAATTATTGCTGGTGCAGGTAAAAAATACTACAATATCCCAAATGCATCAAGGTCCGTTCAATTGTTTGGCAGAAAGAACGGGAATTCTACATTTGCAGGCGAAGATGAAAATATGCTTCGTAAAAAAATGGCGGTAGATACTTCCAATGTCTCTTATTTAGGTAAGGATATGTATAGCCGTTCATCTTTAAATGCAGCAGTTGGTTTTAATAATGATGATGGTTTATTGTTAGGCTTAAACTATAAAATTATCAATCCTGGTTTTAGAAGACAGCCGTATGGAAATTCGCAACATTTTTCATTCTTATATTCATTTGCAACAGGAGCATTTAAGTTTAATTATAGCGGCGATTGGTTAAAGGCAGTGGGCAAGGCTGATTTTGTTTTAAAAGCAATTGCTAATGCACCTGACAATACGCAGAATTTTTTCGGTGTTGGTAACGAAACTAAATATGATAGAGATGCAAACAGCATTAGATTTTATAGAGCAAGGTTTAACATTTATCAACTAGAACCGGGGCTTAGATGGAGAAGGCCAAAATCTACTTTTAGTATTGGAACACTGTTTCAATATTACAAATTCGATGCAGATGATAACCTTGGTCGTTTTATTACAAATAATTTACAACTCCATTCTTACGACAGTTTGAAGATTGAGAAGGACAAATTGTATGGTGGAATTGTAGTCAATTTCGTTAATAACACACGAGATAACGACATTTTGCCAACTTTAGGAAGTTATGTTGATTTTAAATGGGCAGCTTATAAAAGCTTAAATAAGTACGCAAATTCTTACGGACAGTTCACGGCAAGTATCGCGCTATATAAAAATCTCGATGGAAGAGCTAAATTTGTATTAGCGGATAGATTTGGTGGAGGTATAACTGTTGGCAAGCCAGCATTTTATCAGAACTTATTTTTAGGCGGACAAGGAAATTTATTAGGCTATCGTCAATTTAGATTTGCTGGTCAGCACAGCTTTTACAATAATGTAGAGTTAAGGGCGAAACTTGGAGATTTTGTTAGTTATGTTTTGCCAGGCCAAGTTGGATTAATGGGTTTTTATGATGTTGGTAGGGTTTGGAATAGTAATGAAAAATCAGATTTATGGCATCACGGAGTAGGGGGAGGTTTATACTTTTCACCAGCTTCATTAGCAATTTTCCGTGTTGTAATGGGACATTCTAAAGAAGGATGGTATCCTTATGCTTCTATGAGTTTTAGGTATTAAAAGAAAGAGATGAACACGAGTGTAATCCAGATTAATAATAACGAACAGATAAGTTGCCAGGTAGAAGCTACGCTGTCTTTTAGACCGTTAATCTCTTATTTAAAGAGAAGGCTTAAAACAGAGAAGACATTAAAGGCAGAGTTTTATCGTTTTTTATTAGAAAAGATAGAAAAAGAAGATTCGCTTCGTAATGAAATCCATGCAGAAGATTTAGAGAACTACAAAGATACACTTGAATTAATCTTTACCATTTTAACACCTTTAATGGCTAATGAGAAAGATTTGTATTGGGCATTAAGTACACCAGTTCCGGATAAGATTTTCTTTAGTACCGATGCTTTTCATGATATTCTTTCTCTACACGCTCAGCAAAAAAAGGGGGAGGAAGAAGAAGCTTCGAAAGAAAAACAACAATTGCAGTTTATTTATAGAATGATTTTGAATAGGTTCTATAACTATACTACAATCCTTAAAAACGAAATTCTATATGCTTACACCAATCCAGAAACTCATTTAACACAGTTCTACAATATAAATGCTGACACACAATTTATAGATATAACTTATGACGGTGATTTACCTGAATTAAATTTCGAATTAGTAGCAGCTCAAATTCAAGAAGGTACAGAAATAGATTTATTGCAGGAGATTATTCCATTGAGCAAATTTAAGTTTGATGGTTTTACGGTAATAACCCTATCAGATGTAACCTTGCAACATGCAATTGATGGTATTCGTAATGCCTTAGTTAATCACACTTATGAAAACGAAGCTTATGAGCATGTTATACAAGCATTAAAAACCTTAGCAGGAGATGGCCACATTGAATTTGGTTTGTTGCCTTTTCTAATGGTTAACAACAAGTTTGTATTTGATAATGAGCAAAACTCTCAAAGTATATTGCTCGATTCTGGTAAAAAATATAATTTATTAGAAGAGTCTTTCTTTGCCTTGGTTGATGAATATAAAGATAATCCACGTCCGGTTTTATTTAATAATTTAACGGATGCTAAAATTCAAAAATTCCCATTTTTAGAGGTTTTACGAAGAAATGGAATACAATCTTATTCATTTTTGCCAATCTATTACAATAATCAATTGGCTGGTGTAATGGAAATTTATTCGAGAGAAAGCTTGGAGGTAGACGAAAAGTTGGTGTCAAGACTTCATTCTGCATTACCACTCTTAGGGCAATTATTGCAGTATAGAATAGAAGAATTTAACTTTAAAATGGATGAAGTTCTGAAAGATAAATTTACTGCTTTACAGCCTTCCGTACAATGGAAATTTAATCAAGTAGTATGGGATTTCCTTAAAAATAACAAAGGGAAAAAGAAAACTGCAGAGATTGAAACGGTAACCTTTAAGGGGCTCTATCCACTTTTTGGTGCAATAGATATTCGTAATTCTACAATCGAACGTAATTATGCATTAAAGGAAGATTTGAAAGTTCAATTAGCACTTTTAAATAAAACATTAACGGATTTAAGAGTAATAGTTCCACTCGATTTAATTGATAAAATTTTATTTAATTGTAAAGATTGGTTAAATAGAATTAAGGATGCAATTAGCTCAAGTGAGGAAGCCTTGTTAAACGAGTTCTTAGAATTGGAAGTCTATCCAATGCTAAAACATATTGTAAAAGGTCATCCACAAGCAAAAGAAACGGTTCAGACTTATTTTTCTAATATCAATTCTGATAGTGGTATTGCATTTGAAAACAGGCGGACTTTAGAAACATCGATGCAGTTTATTAACACTGCGGTTAGCGAATATCTTGAAGATGCACAACAAACATTGCAGGCTTCCTATCCTTGTTATTTTGCAAAGTTTAGAACTGATGGTGTAGAATATGATATCTACATCGGTCAAGACATCGCACCCGATGTGCCATTTGATTTATTGTACTTAAAAAATATTCGCCTTTGGCAATTAACCGCAATGGTAGAGGTTGCTCGTTTAACTAACAGTTTGGTTAGCCAGATGCCTAGGTCTTTATTGACCACACAGTTGATATTTATTCACAGTAATCCAATTGACATCAGTTTTAGAAATGATGAGAGAAGATTTGACGTAGAGGGTGCATACAACATTCGTTATGAGGTTGTTAAGAAAAGAATTGATAAAGTTTTAGTCAAAGGAACAGAAGAGCGATTAACACAACCTGGTAAAATTGCCTTGGTTTATTTTAACACTTATGAAGCCAATGAATATTTAGAATACATCAAATATCTACAGGAGCAAGGTTTTTTACAGGATGACTTGGAAATGTTAGACCTAGAGGAGTTACAAGGTGTAAGCGGATTAAAGGCTTTACGTGTTGGTGTAAATTACATGTCATGCGATTTCTTTGATGAGCAATGGACAAAAATTAAAAAGTCTATAAAGAAAAATCCGTTTAAAAAATTGAATAAGACCTTATAGTCAATTTTACGTCATACCCAACTTGATTGGGTATCTTAATGCGATGAAAATCTAATTAATGGTTTGTTTAGTGTTTTAGGATTCCCGTTTTAACAGGAATGAAGAAATGCGAAGTAAAAACTATAGGCCTATTATTTACCTATTATTAGGATACTCGTTAATCCAATGAAATCCAGTTTTTACCAAATTGAATTGGGTATGGTCGAACTGCTTAAATTGAATACTTACAGAATCTTTTCCCATTAACCCTTTTACAATCACTTGGTCTTTTCCTAGTTTTTTATATCCTAAGTTATATTGATTAGTACTATCCTTTGTAGATGTGAGTTTTAGGGTTTTAGCATTCGTATCAACCTTTAGTTTCATCCAAACATTGCTATCTGTCATTTTTGTAATTCGGACATAACCCGGATAACCAATTATCATTCTTTTCCAACGAGTTGAATCTGTGGTAAGTGGCGCAAGTAATTCTCCTTTTAAACTAAAAGTCTTCACATCATAAATTCCATATAATGGAGGTTTTGGTGCGGCATCACCATATTCTTTTGCAGTGTTAAGATTACTATATAAGGTAGAGTATAAGGCAAATAAAATAGCAATCGACTTTAATGAAAGTTGAACAATTTTTTTCCACTTTGTGTGATAAGGATATTCAATTACAGATGGAGCCGTAACTTTATTGAGGAAAAAGAAATTGATTAATCTATCCTTATCATACCAAGCTATCCAAACAGCCATTATTAATAAGTTGAGTGAGAATATTTTTACAGGAATATCATAGGCAAAATTCATTGCAACCACATTTGCCATAACGGTCATTGCAACCAAGGAGCCAAAAAGTGTGGTGCGTTTATAGAATAAAAGAATGCCAGCCAAAACTTCGGCTCCGCCTGTAAATAAATTATAGCCTGATGAATAACCTACAAAGGTCCAGGCTAAACCCATCGGCGTAGAATCTCCATAAGGTTCAGTCAATCTTATCAAATCTGGAAAAGGGAATTGTAATTTGATGACTTTAACAAATCCGTAAACAAAAAGCATATAGGCTAAAAAGTAACGAATAACTATTCTCGACCAATATTGAAATTGGTAATAAGACGGTCTTTTTCTATCTAATATCGTCCAAACTGTTGTGATGATTAGCGCAAAAATTATCCATAATAATTGCAACACATAATTATAAGTGGTATCGCCACTGCCATTTGGTTTAACAGTAATAGGATAACTCAAATGCAAAACGTGTTCGCCAAACCAAGGCACTATCCAATGCCAAAATTCTGTATATGGTGTCATTAACACATATACAAAATGAGGAAACAATTCATCGCTACTTGTAAAATCTACCATCAAAAAGGCAAAGTATATAGATAGCAGTGTAAAAAATCTTTTGCTAATTAACCAAGGTTTTGAGTTTTCTGAATGTTTTTCCATCTTTAAATGTAAAAAAGATCCTTCAAAAAAGACTGTTAATGTTTGTTAAATGCACTTTCTGTTTTATCTGACAAATAAATGATACGTATTTTTAAAACTGTTTATACATTTGCTTAACAGTGTTAGATTATTTTATGGCACTTAAATAATAATGGGAAGTAAAGAAAGAATTCTGCGTCAAAAAGAAGATACTCGTAAGAGTATTCTGGATGCTGCTTTACAAATTGTAAAACAAGAAGGTTGGGCTGCTTTAAGTATGCGCAAAATTGCTGATGTAATTGAATATACAGCTCCGATTATTTATGAATACTTCTCCAATAAAGAAGGCATTTTATTTGAACTGACCAGACAGGGCTACATACATTTAGGTGTAAAGGTAAAAGCTGCTAGAGACAGTAAAACAGATCCAGAAGAACAGTTGGAAGCAATGTGGTTAGCTTATTGGGATTTTGCCTTTGCTGAAAAGGAATTTTACCAATTGATGTATGGCGTACAAGTGAATTGTTGCGAGCTATATACTAAAATGCCTGAAGCTGAGTATACAACAGATTTGTTTTATGATGCAATTGAAAAATTACTGACTAAACAACCTGTATCTGAAGATACATCTTGCTTAAAATATTATACTTTCTGGTCGTTAATACATGGTTTAGTATCTATCAATTTAGTTCAAAAAGGAGCTAATGATGAAATTAATCAGCAAATTTTAAGAAGCGCGATTAAGGCTATCATTAAAACCATAAACGACTAATCATTTTTTTTGCCCAATAATCTAACACTGTTAGATAAATTATAATCGTTAAAATAAACAAATTAAAATCTCAATAATTATGAATCATATCTCCAAACTTGCCCCAATATCTAACAATGTTAAATTATTTAATGAGTGGATATTTTTATTATTAATTACAACAATTTTGTTTTTAGCTAGTTGTACTAGTGCTCCAGATCAAATGGCTGCGGCACCAGCACCGGCATTGCCAGTAATTACAATTAGCCAAAGTTCACAACAAACCTTTGTAGATTATCCAGCCTCTATTCAAGGTGCTACAGATTTAGAAATTAGACCTCAGATAGCCGGTACCATAGACAGAGTTCTTGTCAACGAAGGACAGTTAGTAAACAAAGGCCAATTGTTGTTTCAAATTTCTGAGCTTCCTTTCAGAGCGCAATTAAATACTGCAAAAGCGTCTTTACACGCTGCACAGGCATCGGTTTTAAATGCTCAACTAGAAATTGATAAGTTAACTCCATTGGTTCAAGCAAAAGTAGTTTCGGTTTTTCAATTGCAAACTGCTAAAACAGCACATCAAATAGCTTTGGCAAATGTAGAACAAGCAAAATCTAATGTAAACAGTGCACAAATCAATTTAAACTACACTCAAATTAAAGCGCCTATTAGTGGTTACATCGGCAGGCTGCCTAAAAAACAAGGTAGTTTGGTTGGTCCAACAGATGTTGAATCCTTAACCCAGCTTTCTGATGTTCACGAAGTACACGTTTACTTCTCTTTAGCAGAAACAGATTTTATAGATTTTAATGCAAAATATCAAGGTAATTCTGTTGCCGATAGAATTAAACATTTACCTGCAGTTTCTCTGGTTTTAGCCGACCAAACTATTTATCCCTCTCAAGGAAAAATTGACATGATAGATGGCCAGTTTGATAAAACAACTGGTGCAATTACATTAAGAGCCAGTTTTGCTAATGGGCAAGGTTTATTAAGGTCGGGCAATACGGGTAAAGTAAGATTAAGCTTAGAACATAGCGATATCCTTTTAGTACCGCAAGCCTCAACAATCGAAATTCAAGATAAGGTTTTTGTATTTGCAGTAGGTAAAGACAACAAAATAAGTAAACAACCAATTAAAGTGCTGGGTACAAGTGGTACAAATTATTTGGTAGAAGATGGGTTAAAATCAGGAGACCAAATTGTATCTAAAGGTTTCGAAAGCTTGAAAGAAGGAGATTTAATTCAACCTGAAAAAGCAAAAACAGTAACGGCTTATAACGCCTCAAATAAATAATAAGATGTTCAAAATATTTTTAAACAGACCGGTTTTAGCAACGGTTATTTCTATCCTTTTAGTAATTCTGGGTGTGCTGGGATTATCTAAATTACCACTACAACAATTTCCAGATATTGCACCGCCTGCGGTTCAGGTTATGGCTTTTTATCCTGGTGCAAATGCAGAAACTGTATTACGTTCGGTTGCTCCATCATTAGAGGAAGCAATTAACGGAGTAGAGAATATGAGTTATATGAGCTCTACAGCAAGTAACGATGGCTCATTGGTTATTACAGTTTACTTTAAATTGGGCACAAACCCAGATCAAGCTGCGGTAAACGTCCAAAATAGGGTTTCGCAAGCTACAAGCCAGTTGCCAACAGAAGTGGTGCAAGCTGGTATAACTACTGCTAAGCAGCAGAATAGTTTAATTATGGTTGTAGACCTTTTCACAGATGATGAGAAAAACTACGACCAAACATTTTTAGCTAATTATGCCCAAATCAATATCATTCCAGATATTAAAAGAATTCCTGGTGTAGGTTCTGCCACTATTTTTGGTGGTAATAAAGATTATTCGATGAGGGTCTGGTTAAATCCTTCAAAAATGGCAACCTACGGATTAACGCCAAAAGAAGTAATGGCTGTTATTCAGGATAAAAACTTAGAAGCTGCACCAGGTAAATTTGGCGAAAGCAGTAAGGAGTCTTTTGAGTATGTAATTACCTATAAAGGGAAATTAAACAAACCAGAAGAATACGGTGAAATGGTTATCAAAGCTAATGCTGATGGTTCCATTTTAAGATTAAAAGATTTAGCGAGAATAGAATTTGGCGCTTATTCTTATACCAATTTCACAAGGGTTAACGGTAAGCCGGGTATCAATATTGGCGTAGTACAGTTAGCTGGTTCTAATTCTAATCAAATTCAAATTGCCATCGCAAAGCTGATGGAAAAATCAGCTAAAAACTTCCCGAAAGGAGTTAAACATTTGATTTTATATAATACTAAAAATGCTTTAGACCAATCGATTGACCAAGTAATTCATACTTTGATTGAAGCCTTTATTTTGGTTTTCATTGTGGTGTTTATTTTCTTGCAAGATTTCCGTTCTACGTTAATCCCTGCCATTGCAGTGCCAGTAGCCATTTTGGGAACGTTTTTCTTCATGTGGATATTTGGTTTCTCAATTAACCTTCTTACACTTTTCGCTTTAGTATTAGCAATTGGTATTGTAGTCGATGATGCAATTGTGGTCGTCGAGGCGGTGCACGCAAAAATGGAACATCGCCATTTGGCACCAAAAGTTGCAACTGCTGCAGCGATGAGTGAGATTACTGGAGCAATTATTTCCATCACTTTAGTTATGTCTGCTGTGTTTTTACCAGTTGGATTTATGGAAGGCTCAACAGGATTGTTTTATAGACAGTTTGCCTTTACATTGGCTATTGCGATTGTAATTTCTGCAGTAAACGCATTAACTTTAAGTCCGGCTTTGGCAGCGTTATTTTTAAAGGAAAATCATCACGCAGGTGCGGAAAAGAAAACTTTTAAAGAGAAATTTTTTGCAGGCTTTAACTCAGGATTTGAGAAAATTACTAATCAATATACCAATACGTTAAGATTTTTAGTTCGTTTCCGTTGGTTAACATTGGTTGGCTTAGCTGTGGTAATTATTTCCACAGGTGTGATGATTAAAAGAACACCATCAGGATTTATCCCATCAGAAGACCAAGGCTTTTTAGCCATCTCATTGTCAATGCCTGCAGGTGCATCTTTGGACCGTACAACCGATGTAATTAAACAAGCAGAAAGTTTATTAAGCACGATGGAATCTAAACAGACCCTGATGGGTTTATCAGGTTTTAATATGCTTACGCAATCATCTAGTCCATCATCGGGCGTATTATTTGTGCTTTTAAAATTAACAGATGAAAGAGGTAAAATAAAAGATATAGATGGAATCATGAACGAGGTTAGGGGCAAATTATCAGCTATTAAAGGCGCTAATTTCTTTGTGTTCACTTTTCCAACTGTTCCAGGTTTTAGCAATATAGATGGGTTGGATATGGTATTGCAAGATAAAACTGGTGGTTCATTGGATAAGTTTAGTGCAGTCTCTAACAATTTCATAGCAGAGCTGATGAAACGTCCTGAAATCGCCTTTGCGTTTACCTCATTCAAATCTGATTATCCTCAATTGGAAATGAAATTGGATGAAGTTAAAGCAGCACAATTGGGTGTAAGTGTTAAAGATATCTTACAAACAATGCAAGCTTATTTTGGTAGCGCACAAGCATCAGATTTTAACAGGTTTGGTAAATATTACAGGGTAATTGTTCAAGCTGATAAAACTGACCGTGCTAATTCTGCCGCAATGGATGGTGTGTTTGTGAAAAACAAAACTGGCGAAATGGTTCCAATTAATACCTTGGTTAAATTGGAAAGAGTTTACGGACCAGAGACAGCATCACGTTATAACCTATTTAATTCGATAGGTTTAAATGCCATGACAAAACCAGGTTTTAGTTCTGGCGATGCGATTAGAGCAGTAGAAGAAGTAGCGGCGAAACAATTGCCAGGTGGTTATGGATATGAATTTTCTGGAATGACCAAAGAAGAACTTTCTTCTGGCGGGCAATCGGCTATCATCTTTATTCTTTGTTTATTGTTTGTTTACTTCTTGTTATCAGCTCAATATGAGAGTTACATTTTGCCTTGGGCGGTAATCCTATCAATCCCGACAGGAATATTTGGCGTATTTGCTGCAATTGGCTTAACAGGAATTTCAAATAATATTTATGTGCAAGTAGCACTGGTTATGCTCATTGGTTTGCTGGCTAAAAATGCCATCCTAATTGTAGAGTTTGCTATTCAGCGAAGAAGAGCAGGTAAATCTTTATTGGCAGCATCGCTTGAGGCAGCAAAGTTAAGGTTACGTCCAATTATCATGACATCATTAGCCTTTATTGTAGGTATGATTCCGATGATGAGAGCAGTTGGTCCATCGGCTTTAGGAAATCACTCAATTAGTATTGCAGCAGCAGGAGGGATGGTTTTTGGAGTTGTTTTAGGAGTATTTGTCATTCCTGTATTGTTTATCATCTTCCAGTTTTTACAAGAGAAAGTTACTGGGGCACCAATAGCAGTTGCACATGCAGAGCATCATTCAGAAGATTATGGAAACTAATCAGCATTCACAAACACAACAGCAAGAACAACCTATTTTGAGCGAGTTCTTGCCTCTAATTTCCTTGTGGTTAAGGAAATGGTATAATTAAAATTTAATAAAATGAATACATTTAAAAATATATCTTTTGCATTATTACTACTCGTTTTGAGTAGTTGTGGCATCGCTAGAGAAGTTTTAGCACCAAAAGAAGATATCCCTGGAAATTTTAGGGATATATTGAGTACAGATACAAGTAGCATTGGCGCATTGCCGTTAAAGGATTTTTTTAGTACACCTTCAATTCGTTCGTTAATTGATAGTGCGCTATTAAAAAACTTCGATTTGCAAATTGCCTTAAAAAATATCGATGCCGCAGAACTGATTTTAAAGAGAGCGAAACTGGGTAATATTCCTCAATTGAATTTACAAATTACTGCAAATTCAAATCGACCATCAGATAACAGTTTGAATGGATTGAGCACTTCTCAATTTTTAAATACAAACCATATTGAAGATTACAATGCTAATTTAGCTTTAACTTGGGAAGCTGACATTTGGGGCAAAATCAAGAAACAAAAAGAAGCAGCATACGCTGGATACTTACAATCAGCCGAAGTTAAAAAAGCAGTACAAACCAGAATTGTAGCTGAAGTAGCTTCAGGTTTTTACAGGTTATTAATGTTAGATGCACAATTAGTTGTTGCAAAAAGAAATGTTGAGTTAAATAACAATACATTAAAAATGATAAAAATGCAGTTTGATGCTGGTCAGGTTACTTCATTGGCAATTCAACAAGCAGAAGGACAACAATTAAGAGCGTCTCAGTTGATTCCCCAAGTTACCCAAGAAATAAGCATTCAAGAAAACGCATTAAGTGCCTTAACAGGAAGATTTCCTTCAGCCATAGAACGTGCAACCACATTAGAACAATTAACAGTTCCAGAGCAATTGGCAACTGGTGTGCCAGCAACAATGTTAAGCATCAGGCCAGATGTAAAAAACGTAGAGTTGGGATTAAAAATTGCTAACGCTAAAGTTGGTATTGCAAATGCAAGATTATACCCAAGCTTAGTTATTTCTGCCAGTGGTGGGCTAAATTCTTTTCAAGCTAGCAATTGGTTTAATATTCCAGCTTCCTTATTTGGCGTTGTTGGCGGAGGAATTACTCAACCAATTTTTCAACGTAAAGAGTTAAAAACGCAATTCGAATTGGCAAAAGTAGAAAGAGATCAATCGGTTTTACTATTTAGACAAGCAGTTATTGGAGCAGTGGTTGAAGTTTCGAACGAACAAGCAAAAATTGTAAACTTAAAATCTGAGTATTCAATTGCTCAAAACAGAGTAAGAACTTTACAGTTGGCTGTTAAAAATTCAGACTTACTTTTTAAAAGCGGAATGGCTAACTATTTAGAAGTTATCACTGCTCAAGGAAATTTACTGCAAGGAGAATTAGATTTAACAACATTAAAAACAGCTCAATTAAATGCAAGTGTTTCTTTATATAGAGCACTTGGTGGTGGTTGGCAGTAATTTTAGGTAAATAAAAAAGAATGCCACTTATTTAAGCGGCATTCTTTTTTATTGAGATATGGTAACTACAAATTTAGCTCCTTTTCCTTCTTCAGAAGTAATTTCCATTTTGCCTTTTAAGGTATCAACTAAATGTTTTACCATGGCTAATCCAAATCCGTAACCACTTTCGCCTCCAGTGCCTTGCGAAGTGCCCTGCGTGCCGCTAAGGATACTTGATATAGAATCTTCAGTCAAGCCTTCACCTGTATCTGAAACTGTGATCTTTAAAGTCTTTTTGCTCATTTCTAAAGCAAGATCCAAATCAACAGTAACGCTTCCACCTTGTGGTGTAAATTTAATGGCATTTGAAATCAGATTGCCTACAATTTGCAATAGTTTGTTTTTTGAAATAGGTATTGTTGCAAGTTTTGGATCGTTATTTATGTTTAAAGCAATGTTTTTGTTTTGGGCCTGAGGTAGGTATAGTTTTTCTAGTTTTTCTTTAAAAACGGTTAAATTAAATCCATCACCTTGTGGTTCGCCTAATCTCTTTTTCTCTTCTGTTAAAATTTCATCAGCTAGATCAAGAATTGATCTGCTACTTTTATGAATTAACGTTACAAAATCCATCACTTCATCAAGCTGGTTCTCATTGCCCCTTTCACTAATGATTTCTGAAATACCAATTATACCAGACAATGGGCCTCTAATATCATGTGCAACTCGTTTATGAGTTTCCTTTGCATCATTTAACTTGCTTTTTAACTCCTGTAATAGCTTAATGGTATTTAATCGATTTACAATCTCATTTGCAATTAACTTTAAAAGCTCAACCTTTTCTGGCGTAAGTTTTTTAAAATTAGTGTCTAAAACACATAGGGCTCCAATATTAAAACCAGTACTTGTTTTTAAAGGTATGCCGAAATAATAACGTAGGCTAAGTGGTTTGTCTACATAAAATTTATCTGTAAATCTAGCATCAGCAGAAAGATCTTCAACTTCAAAATGGTCTTCTTCCATTATGGTGTATTGACACACTGAATCTTCCCTTGGCATTTGTTCAACATCTAAACCATGATGAGCAATAGACCATTGCGTAAATGAGTCGATAAGATTAATTAAGGATATCTCTGTGCCAGCCACCCTAGCTGCTAAATGTATAATGTCCTTAAAATTATTCTCTAAGCCAGAATAGTCAAGATCATAATCGGAAAGCGTAATTATTCTTTCCATTTCATTTAATGGAACTGGGTTGTTTGAACTTGACATGTTTATATAAATAATGATTAACGTACTAGTACCAAAGCTATTATTTTCATCACTAAATAATAAATTATTTTGAAAAGAAATTTTGTTTCATAGATATTAAATAATTTATCAAATTGGTAAACAAGTTTTAAATTGATAACTTAGATTTGTTCAAATAAACGCTGTTTAAATGCGCTAATGTTCTCTTTTATTGTACTTGATGATAATTATTTGACTATGAAAATATTAATTGCAGAGGATGACGAGTTAATGCTAAAAACTTTAGAGTTAAGGTTAAAGAAAGACGGTCATGAAATAATTTCTGCAAGCGATGGACGCGATGCCTTAAGTAAAATTGAACAACATACACCAGATTTAGTGATATCAGATATCATGATGCCTTATGTGTCTGGCCTAGAAATTGTTGCATATCTAACTGAAAATCGTCAAAGTAAAAAGATTCCTATCATAGTTCTATCTGGAATGGGGCAGGAAGACATTGTACTTGAAGCCTTTCAATTAGGCGCTGATGATTTTATTACAAAACCATTTAGCCCGAGCGAACTTTCTGTAAGGGTTAAGAGATTTGCAGCTATAAATTCAAGATGATTTTTTTTGAGGTTGCCATCTTATTTTTTATTTGCGTAACATTTTTAATGATTCTCTGGATGTTCATTAATTTGACCATCAAAAAAGTGAGGGATGGCAGGTATAAGAAACTGAAGAATATGGCTGATATATTAATTAGAAATGCTATTTTCTTAGAGCAAACTGAAGAAATTAAGCTAATTCCCATTACCGCTAGAACGGCGAAAATGTTATCTAATGATAATTTTAGATCTATTCTAACTCAAGAGCTCTTATCAGCAAAAAAGAATATATCAGGTACTGCAGCAGTTAATTTAGAAAACCTTTATAATCAACTTAATTTAGATAAATATGCTGTTAAAAGACTAAGAAGTAGGCGGTGGCATATAAAAGCTAAGGCAATTCAAGAGCTTGGTATAATGGGTCAGAAAACTCATTTGAATAAAATTTATAGATCTACCAATAATAAAAATGATTTAGTGAGGATGGAAGCCCAAACTACAATTGTTAAATTGTATGGGTTTGAAGGTTTACGATTCTTAGATGTAGTAAGTTACCAAATTTCCGAATGGCAACAAATAAAATTATTGCAAGAGCTTTCTCGCCTTGCGCCAGATAATTTCAGTGGCATCGAAAAGTGGCTTAATTCTACTAACATGAGCGTAATTGTGTTTGCTCTAAAATTAGTGAGAAATTACCATCGCTTTGAGCTTTATGATCGAATAACCGAACTGTTAAATCATCCAAATGAGGTGATTCGATTAGAAGCAATTTATACTTTAGAAAAAATTTATACCAATGAAACTTCTAAGGTTTTAATAGATAAATACCCGCTTGAAACCTTAAAGAATCAAAAAGCCATTGTAAAGGCATTGCAAGATGTTGGTTATGATGATGATATTCCTGTTTTGATCCAATTCTTGGGTCAAGATGAAAACGAATTGAAAAGACTGATTGTTCGTACAATTGCAAATATTAATCCAGAAGGATTAACAGAAGTAGAAAATCTTCCTCAAAGCAATCAATATCCGTTAGATCAAATCATTAAGCAAATAAAAGGAGAGTTGATATGACTTGGCAATCAATTTTAGTAGATATGCTTACATATGTTTTCTTAGCATATTCTATAGTGTTATTAAGCTTATATGTGTTTATTGGTTTATATTCTATAGGAGAAATTAAAAAATATCTATTTAAAAATAGTTTTACAGACTATAGGGCATTAGCTAGTGCTACGCAAGCACCTGGTATTAGCATATTAGCTCCTGCTTATAATGAAGGGGCTAACGTTATTGAGAATGTGCGTTCTTTATTATCTATACATTATAATAATCTAGAAGTAATTATAATTAATGATGGAAGTAAAGACGATTCGCTAGAAAAACTTATTGCTGCATATGATTTATATAAGAGTGATTTTTTTGTTAACGAACAAGTAGCAACCAAGCCAGTTAGAGGCGTTTATAAGAGTAGAGCTAGAAAATACCGGAAATTAATAGTTGTAGATAAAGTAAATGGTGGCAAGGCCGATGCCTTAAATGTTGGTATAAACATATCACAAAAAGATTATATCGTTTGTATTGATGTTGATTGTATACTTGAACAAGATGCATTGCTTAAACTAGCTAAGCCATTCTTAGAAAATACCGATAAAAGAGTTATTGCCACAGGAGGAGTAATAAGAATTGCAAATGGGTGTACCATTGAAGATGGAATGCTAGTTAAAATAAACCTTCCAAATTCTTTTTTGCCTAGAATGCAAACCCTTGAATACATTAGGGCATTTTTGTTGGGCAGAATGGCTTGGAGCAGATTAAATGGGCTCTTGTTAATTTCTGGAGCATTTGGAGCATTTGATAAAGAGATTGCCGTGAAATGTGGTGGCTACGATCATAATACCGTTGGAGAAGACATGGAGCTTGTTGTGAGAATGAGGAGGTATATGGAAGAACTTAAACAGCCTTACATCGTTAGTTTTATTCCAGATCCACTGTGTTGGACAGAGGCCCCTGCATCCTTTAAGATTTTGGGTAGACAAAGAAATAGATGGGCAAGAGGAACTATTGAAACATTGAGAATGCATAAAGTTATGTTCTTTAACCCTAAGTATAGATTATTAGGAATGCTAAGTTATCCATATTGGTTCTTCTTTGAATACTTAGCGCCCATAATAGAATTTGTAGGAATGTCTTGCTTTATTATTCTTGCACTTTTTGGTTTAACTAATTGGTATTTTTTCTTCTGTTTACTTGCTTTGGTCTTTAGCTTTGGTATCATGTACTCTATTTTTGCTATTCTAATGGAGGTGTTAACTTATAATCAGTACAATAGGTATAGAGATATACTTAAGTTAATTGGAACTGCATTAATGGAGCCATTTATTTTTCATCCATTTGTTGTATGGTCTTCCATTAAGGGAAATATAGATCTTTATCAAAAGAAGAACTCGTGGGGAGAAATGACCAGGCAAGGGCTTTCTACACCAAAAAAACCAAATAGTTAATTTGTGGATATGGATAAGGGTTCAAGAGATAAAAAATTGAGACAACTTTATAATGTGACTAAAGAATTTGCTAGAATTTTTTTAGTGTGGTTGGGTATTCTACTGACATTAAGTGTTTTTGAAGTTCTATTTAATGGATTTACACATGAATTTCCAGAATATATCTTTAGTGTAATTGGACTTTCTTTAATTAAAGGTGTGGTTTTTTGGCTCAAATGGTTATGGTTAGAATATTTGCTGTTTGTGATTATATATTTCGTTTCGAAAAAGTCTGCTATAGTTATCAGTTATGTTTTAATTTTTCTTTTGGCAATAACCCAGTTACTACTGATTAATTATTTTAATGCTTCTTTGTTACCTTTAGGCGGCGATTTGTACGGCTATTCTATTGCAGATATTAAACAAACTGTTGGTGCTTCTGGAAGTTTAAACGCCTGGATTATCTTGGGTTTTTTGTTGCTGCTTGCAGGAATAATATTTGTCTTGAGATTCTTCCCAAAAAGAATTAAGATATCCGGAAAGATCGCTATGACATTTCCGATAATTTCATTTCTATTATTGCTTGTTAATGCAAATTCAATTGGCAGTACAGCTTTTCAGTCAGATTTTGCAAATAACCTTGTTATAAATAAGTCTGATTACTTTTTTTCAGCATCTTATGATTATTTCTTTCCTCAAACTGATGACGTAGATATCTACAGTGATGGTTACATAGCAGATTATGAAAGTGGTAATTCGAGCTTAGTAAATTTTGAATATGTTAATGAGAGTGAATATCCTTTTTTGCATAAAGAGCAAACGGCTGATGTACTAACTCCTTTTATAAATCCCGGTAAAGCCCCACCAAATATTGTTTTTATTTTGGTTGAAGGATTAGGCAGGGCGTTTACTAATGAAGGTGCATACTTGGGTAATTTTACGCCTTTTATAGATTCTCTTGCTAACAAAAGTTTGTACTGGAAAAACATTTTAAGTGAAGGTGGTAGAACATTTGCTGTTTTACCGTCATTAATGGGATCTCTGCCATTTGCCAAAAATGGATTTCTTGAATTAAATGATCAAATGCCAGATCATTTGTCTTTATACAGTTTATTGAAGCATAATAATTACCGTACTTCATTTTATTATGGCGGCGATTCAAAATTCGATAACATGAAAACCTTCTTGCAAAAAAATGCAGTTGATGAAATAAGGGATGGCGTAAGTTTTCCGAATGGATATACAAAATTACCTGTGCAAAATGGTTTTACATGGGGTTATGCTGATGATCAGTTGTTTAATTATTTTTTAAATACAAGAAACCAAGTGGCTCAAAAGCCTGAGTTAAGTGTGGTTCTAACAGTTGCAACGCATAATCCATTTTTAATCAATAACCAAGACAAGTACCTCAAGTTATTTGAAGCAAGAATGAGGCAGCTAAATTTCGAAGAGGAAAAGAAGGTAGCCTATCGTAATTATAAACTGCAGTATTCTAGTGTCCTGTATACAGATGATGCACTACGAAATTTCTTTGTTAAGTATCAAAAAAGAAGTGATTATGCCAATACGATTTTTGTGATTACTGGCGACCATAGGATGCCAGAAATACCGATGAATAATAAAATTGATCGCTATCATGTTCCATTGATCATATTCTCACCAATGCTAAAACGTACTGCTCAAATGGAATCCATCTCAACACATTTTGATATAACGCCAAGCATTTTAGCCTACTTAAAAACAAATTATAAGATGAAAATCCCAACTCAGTCAAGTTGGATGGGAACAGGATTAGATACTGCCCGTAATTTTAGGAACGTACATCAATACCCAATGATTCAAACAAAAACAGATATGTTGGACTTTGTCATGGGAGAATATCACTTAAATGGAAATACTTTATTCAAGTTGAACAGTGATATGCAAGAAGTGGCTGTTGAAGATGAAAGTGTTCTTAATGAAATGAAAAACAAATTCGCAAGCTTTAAAAAGCGAAATAATAAAATAGCTAACGGCGCCAAAATATGGCCAGATTCGTTAATAAAGAATTATTCTCCAAATAAACAATAACTACTTTTTGTTGGCTTGTTCCTTTAAAATGGTTGTCATAAGTGGCCTGTAAAAATTCCAGAAAAAACTCTTGCGTTCCATTTTGTCTTCTGTATCATACATCAAGAACTTAAAAAATTCTATACCTCTAAAGTAGGAGGTGGTCATCGATAATGGATTGTCACAAAAATCTCCAGAGAAATAATAGAATTGGTAATCGTTTCCTTTGTGCATTAAAATTGCAGGAAAACTAGCAGGAATGCCATACTTCGCTAATTCTGCTTTTCCTTTTTGATTAGTACTAATTTCAAAGTTTGATATATTTTGATTGACCTTGTTGTTCGGTATGATCACATCAAACCAAAATGGATATTTCATCCTTTCTGGCAAACCAAACTCCTCAATGCCATACTTATTGGTCACAATCATAGGGATATCATTGGTTAAGTGCGTGGTATCCTCCAAAATTACAACTTGGTCAAGATCACTCACAAAGGCAATGCCAGCCCGTTTAAACGTCCATTTATTATTATTGGAGGTTTTATAGTTTTTAACTAACCATTTCGGAAGTTCAGTATTTCTTAAGGTATCAAGGCTATCGAAATATCTAGCTGTCCATCCTGTCCAATGCATACCAAACATGCTTTCAAACCGGCTCCTGTTTTGTTGAGTGGTTGGAGAACCAATGGTATTAAATTCTGTAACGATAAGCTTTTTTTTAGCTTTCATTAACGCTAAAAAATCTAAATCCTTTTCACTCAAGCCCCCATATAATATTCCAGAGCTACGCTGATCGGTATGTTGATTATACCACTCTTTCTTGTAGATGCCATAGGTGTCGGTAAAATAGGCAATATCAGCATCCTCACTTAACTGTTTTAATTGATTATTAGTAAAACGTTCTAAGCCTTTAAGTCTAAACTTTTCATTGTCTTTAGGGAAAAATCCGAAATAGTCGTTACTGATATTATATCTTTTTGTATTGGTTTTGGTTAATCTCTCGTGATTTAAAATCCAGGTTAAGGAAATATGTTCTTGTCCATCTCTTGTTAAAACCGTTTTGTCTATAATGGCCACTACCATTTTCTTTTTGGGTTTAACCAACCAAAATATGAACATCAGTACTGGAATAGCAAAAATGAAGGCTACAAAGAGAACAAGCTTGTTTTTTTTCATGATCACTAAAATCTTCTAATGTAACCTATGCTCGCATCAAACTGATTGCCCTTAACGCCTTTTAAATATTCTTGATTTTCTAAACCTATATTAAATGTTAAAATATTAAATGTTTTGATTGATTTCCTTAAGCCCAAAGATATACTGTTAGATTTTAGCTTGTAATTTGTAGTGTTAATCAATACGTTGTTTTGCTCATCCGGCGATATGCCAGTTCCTAAACTTAAGCTTAAATAGTCATCAGCACCACCAAAATAATACCTTGTATTTAACGAAAATGATTGAGAAACGTTACTTGTTGAAGGGGTTAGGTATGTCCTGAAGTTAAACCAGAAATTCTTGTAGTATTTGCCAATGGATGCAGTATAAATAAAAGTATTGTCACCAAACCTCAAATATCTAAATCCGGCATCCGCTTCGAAACTATTCGGCAAGTTAGCATACAGGGAAAATCCAGCTCTATATTTTGGAAATACGCCCGCCTCTGTTGCGTAACCACCACTTACATAAGCATAAAAAGTATTCGAAATTCTAGGATAGGCATCAATTTCAAATTGCAAACCACTGCTGTTAAACCTGTTCGCATAATTTACTCTGCCAGCAATAGAACCATATTTAGTTTGTCTACTATAATCAATACTCGCAACATGCCAAGGGTCTGCAAACTGCTTATCAAAATAAATGAAGCTATAATTAACACCAACCTTATTTTTTGCACTATTTTTCTTGACCCTACTTGCTAAAGAGCGTGCTTCCGTTAACCCTGGGTTCTTCTTTAAGATATCAGCCAATAACACATCAGCCTCTTCCCAACGTTTTAAATCATTGAGCAGTTTTGCCTTTAATAAATTTAAAGGTTCAGAATTAGTAACAGCCTTAAGACCTTTGTTAACAACGGTCAAGGCTTTAGTTGTGTTTTCATTCCAGAACTCTAAATTACCTAGGGCAACATAGGCATCCTCGTAGGTTGGTTGTTTATCAATGATGTAATTAAATTCTGCCCTAGCGCTATCTGTTTTTTTACTCCAGGTATATAGTCTTCCTAAAAATACCCGTATGTCTGCATAATCAGGGCTTCCTTGCAGTGCGATTCTACTCAAGCTGATTGCTTTTGGATAATTTGACTCCTCAAATGCTGCTTTACGTGCTTGTGAAAAAAGATCGTCGGCACTTTGAGCGAAGGTGAAGATGCTACAGGCCAAAAGTAAAAATGTAATAAGGGATATGCGAAATTTCATCGGTTAGCTATTTTTTCTGTCTTATTGACACGTGTTTAAAGTTAACTAAAAAAGCAAAAAAAGCAATGTTTGAGTTAATGTTGTTAAACTAAATAGCATTTATAATGTATAAAAAAGGCTTGCCAAATTGCAAGCCTTTGTGTTCCCGACGAGATTCGAACTCATATCGATGGTACCGGAAACCATAATTCTATCCATTGAACTACGGGAACATTTCTGCAAATATATAGAAACATCTGTTTAAATGATAGATTGTATTAATTCGTATTTAGAATAAGTTAATAATCTTAACTAAACTGTTAGGCAATATATGCTGAAAATTGTATTTTGCCTCTTCAAAATATTTTATGCGCTTTCAATCTATTTTTATTCTTGTTTTTCTTGTGCTTTCCTTTGCTAAGATTAATGCTCAAACCTATAACGTAACAAGCACTGCAGATAACGGGCCCGGAACGCTGAGACAAGGCTTATTAAATGCAGCGGTTGCTAATAGGACATCTCCGTATATCATAAATTTTCAACTTTCTGGAGATCCAACAGATAATGCAAACAGAACAATTAGATTAAGATCGGCATTGCCAATCATAACTTCTAATACTATTATAGATGGAAGTTCACAAAATTGGGCTGCGCTAGGCGTTTCTGGGGCAAAAATCATTATAGAACCAGAAAATGCAAATACTACGTTTTCTGGATTAATTATTGGCCAGTTTTCGTCTACAAGTGTGCAAACCACAGCGGTAGAAGTTTATGGGCTATACCTTAGGAATTTTGCTACAATTACAAATCTGCAATCAGTAAATACAAGTCAGGGTTCTGGAATAATTATAGATTATAGGTCTAATGACATTACAATTGGTGCCCCAGGAAAAGGGAATGTGATAAGTGGAAACATTAACGGGATTCTTATTCAGAATTCTACTGTATTTGTAACCCCTAATCCGTTGAGCAAACTTAAGATAAGGTCTAATATAATCGGTTTGTTTTACGATGGAATAACCGCAAATACGAACGTTTATGGAGTATCTGCAAGTTTGTATGATTGCTCTTTAGATGTTGGAGGCGATAATGCTGGAGAAGGAAATGTAATCGCAGCAAACAGAATAAATTTAGATATTAAAAGATTTAGTTCTACAAGTACAAGATTTGATATCAATATTATAAACAATAAAATAGGTGTTGATGTAACTGGACAAAAGGATTTTCATGAACTACCTATTTTTCTTTCCTCTTCTTCTTTAGAAATCGCTGGGCTTAAGGTTGATGCGGTTAATTCGGCACTCTATGTGCGTAATAATGTAATTGGTGGGAATAGAACAGTAGGGGTTTCCATTGTCAATTCTGATTTTATTTTAACAGGAAACGCCATTGGAACAGACGTTAATGGTAACCTAGATATGGGTAATGGCATTGGAGTTCAGATTGGTATTAATGGAATTGGAACAGTAGGAGGAGGGGCAACTGCGGAGAAAAATATTATTTCCTATAACAATTTCGGGATAGAAACAACTTCATCAAAAGCAGTAAAGATTACTAGAAATAGTATGTATTGTAATAAAACATTCGGAATAGGAAAAACTTTAAGTATTCTCCAGCCGTACATTCAAATTCTGAAAAAACGTGCGGATTATGTTTCAGGAAAAGCGACACCTAACTCTGAAGTCGAATTGTTTTTCTCTCAAAACTGTAATGGCATTTGTGAAGGTAAAACATACATTAAAACTGTACAGGCAGGAAGTGATGGTAAATGGGAATATAATGGGGCTGTAAGTGGAAATGTTACAGCAACCGCTAGTTTACTAAATGCAACAACATCACCTTTCTCAACAGCAGATTTATTGCCAAATGAAGCAATTATAGAGCCTGTAACTTGCAATGGAAATGGTTCGATAACTATTCCAGAAGACCGTGAAGGGTTTACATTTAGTTGGGTTAAAATAGAAACAGATAACAGCCGTACCTCAAAAGGAAATACACAAAGCATTAGTGGTTTAGATGTAGGTACTTATGAAGTAACAATTGATGATGGTTGTAAAGCTTTTTCAAGCATACATATTGTCAAGGATCAAAAGTTAACTAAACCAACAATTATACCTCCAGCTCCAGCCTGTGGCCAAACTGTTTTTACTTTTACTGCAGAAGTTTTAAGAGGTAAGGGAACAATTCGTTACCAATGGATAAATACAGCTAATGCAGTTGTTAGCAATAATAATCCAGCTTCATTACCAGAAGGTACATATTTTGTTCGTGTTACTGATGATGCAGGCTGTAAACTAGATTCTGATCCAATAACAATTAGCCGAAAACCACAGCCTAAGATTAAAACACAAGGTGTACCGGTAGCAGCAGCTTGCGGAAAAGCAAATGGTTCTATAAAAGGAATTGTTTGGGATGATGTAACAGGAACTGCAACATACAAATGGTTTAAACATGATCCTGTAACAGGGGTAATAGGCACTACGGAAGTTTCTACATCATTAGACTTAGAAAATGTAGAAGGTGGTGGTTATACCATTATGATTTACGATCAAGGTCAATGTTCTCCAGTTTCCCAAAGATATAATATCAATATTTACAATACGGTAGTTATTAGTGGTGGCGCAATTACTCCTGGCAGATGCGGATTGAACAATGGTATGATTAGTAGTCCGACAATAACAGATGCAGATTATTATGAATGGAAAGATGCTGCTGGTGTTTCTCTTAAAAAAGGAGTTTATTCTACAGGTATGCAAATTGGTTTAACTGATTTAGCACCTGGAACTTACACGCTTACGGCAAGTAACACGCTTTATACTTGCGCAATTAACAGGTCGTTTATTGTTACTGCCTTAGAGCCACAATTATTTACATTCACAGAAACTAAAATTAATACAACTTGCGAGCTTATTAATGGCAGTATCACACTTAATTATACTTCAACAGTAAGACCTTCAAGATTTGAATGGAGAAATGAAGCTGGAACCATTATCCCTGGCACAATTTCAGAGATCAAAAATATCCCGGCAGGTAGTTATACCTTATACGCTTGGGATATTAATAATTGCCAATCTGTTCATGGTCCATTTGCAATTACAGCAACACCAAAATTAACAATATCACCAAATAGCGGAGTTACGGTAAAAGATGGTTGTAGCTTAAAACGTGGTTCCGTAAAGGGCATTCAAGTTGTTGGTGGTGTGCCAGATTATGATTATAAATGGATTGATGAGGCGGGTGATGCGGTTCAATTCACTAAAGATTTGATAAATGTAGGTAGCGGTAAATATCGTTTAGAAGTTAGGGACAAATCAAGTTGTGGTTATGCCATCAGTCAAGTTTATGAAGTTTTAGACGAGCCATTTAAAATAGAAGCTCCTGTTGTAAACGATATTAGGATTTGCTATGTGTCTGACATTGCTGTGCCTATTATAGGAAAGCAAGAGGGAACCTATCAATTATTTGCAGATATGGGCGATGATAAACCGATTTTGGAAACTACAAATGGTGTTTTCAACTTTAAGGTAAGTAAAACTGCTGATTATTATATCAAGAGAAAATTAGGCTCTTGTGAAAGTACATTTACAAAAATGCATATTGAAGTAACGCATGATAACTTAGAGTTAGGAAACGTAATAACACCCAATGGTGATGGATTGAATGATTTCTGGATGGTGAATGGTTTGCCAGATTATAAAGGTAACAACATTAAGGTTTATACAAGAGATGGACAATTGGTTTATGAATCTATAGGTAATTATACGAAACCTTTTGATGGCAGGTTTAGAGGTAAGGACTTGCCAGCAGGAGTTTATTTTTACGTGATAGATTTACGCTCAGAATGTAAACCAATAAGTGGTAGTATTACTTTGTTACGTTAAAACTGACGAGTAGAACATCTAACTTGGTAACGGTTATTAAGCAAAAAGCCTAATACAATTTCATGTGTGCCTCGATTAACAGCGCGCAATGCTGAAGTATTTACATCATAAGAATAACTTAGGTTAACTAATGATGCAACATTGAAGCCTGCAAGCATTGAGAATGCGTCATTATTTCTATAGCTTGTGCCAACCCAAAATCTATCCTGATAAGCTAACTTCAAATTTGCATCAACAGCAGCTGGAGAATTTAGATGGTAGCTTGCTAAAAATGAAGGAATCATGGCGATGTCTTCATCCAAAAATATTTTATATCCAGCAGTTGCATAAACGGTAGTAGATTGATAAGGTAACGATACCGATTTATTATCTTCAATTACACTTCTAGAACCCAACAGTTGTTTTGCAGAAGCACCCATGAAAAACCTCGGACTGTATAACCATAAACCAAAACCTACATCTGGTCTAAATCTATTGTTATAGTCTGCTGTAAATAAAGGGTCGGTATTGCTTTGGGCAATTACGTCAGTTGCATTAAAACTTAAAAAATTAACCCCTGCGGATGCGCCAACAGCTAAGTTTACATCATTACTAATGCCAAGATGATAAGCGTAAGTGAGGTTGAAACTACTTTGCCTAATTAAGCCAGCTTTATCGGTCATTGCAATTAAACCTATACCATGATGTGGTTCTGCTGCCGTGTATGAGTTTACATAACTTCTGCTTAATGGATTATAGCCTTTAGAATTAAATGAATTTATTGAGCTTCTTACAAAATCTTCACCCAATGGCATACTAAGTGAGGCATATTGGGTACTAGGCGCTCCATCCAAACCCGACCATTGTTTTCTGTAGCCTAATTTTACATCAATATAACTGTCGATACCAGATAAGGCAGGGTTTAGTAAATAATTATTGAAAATGTATTGAGTGCTTCGAGGGGTTTCTTGTCCGTAGCTCAAATTACAGATGAGCAGAGCGATAATAAAAGCACAAAAATGTTTCATTAAGAATTAATTACAACTTATCTCGCTAAGATAATAAGTTGTAACTAATTCTATAGTATATTCTAAACAATTATTTCTGCATTACCATCACGCCGTTCATTACAAAAGTAGAGCCGGCAGAGGCAACCATGTTATATACCTTTTGTGTGCCACCAGCAAATTCTTCCTTTTTCCATACTACAAAAGCTTCGTATTTCCCTGTTAATTCGTTTAGGCAAAGCACTTCTTCACCTTCTTGTATTGCTCCAATTTTTAAATTGCCTTTTTTAGTAAGCATGGGGTGATTTGGTGTAGCTTGTAACACTTTGGTACTTAATTTAATTTCGGTTGCAGTTGAAGTTTTTATGCTCTTTTCTGCAACTAAAGTTAACTTGGTTAAGGCATAGTTTTTAGCATCATGCTCCGTTAACTCTTTAACCTTTACTACAGCAGTCTTTTTTGTAGATGGATCTATCGTTAAAACATCATCGCCAGCTTTAATATCTTTGAGCAATTTTTTCGAACCATCTGCCATTGTAACTTCTTCATCACCAGGAAAGCAAATATCACTACCATAAGTTGCAGCTTCTTCAGATAGGTTTTTCCCACTATTTAAAACCTTATATTGCTGATAACTTAGTTCTTTTGATATAATATAAGATAACTTTAGGATAAAGTTTTTTTCTTCTTTATTAATGTTGTCAATGTCTTGAAAGTATTTTTCCCATACTGTGCCTTCCGCAGTAAAATTAGGAATTAGTGCCTGATAGATTTTTCCCTTCTCTGTTGTGTAAAACACCATTACACCTAATTCTTGCATCCCTTCCTTAGCTAACAATTTATATAGATCGATTCGCTTTTTTAATCCATCATCTCCAGTAATAAAATAAGGCTTTCTAGCCTCGTATCTATCTAAAATGTATGTGTTGTCAAATTTAATATAGGTGTCTTTATCCAAATCTGCGATGGCATATTTTTTAGCTTTTTCATACTCCACCATTGTAATTGGTCGTGGATTTACAGTTTTTTGTTGAGCCTGAGCAAAGTTGATTACGATGCTCAAACTTAAAATAAGTAGCAATTTTTTCATTTTATTAAATTGTTTGTTTATGAAATATCTTTGAATGCTTCTGCAAATGCCTTCATCTCATCCATTCTGCCAATGCTAATCCTACACCATTCTTTGTCGCTAAACTTCCAAGTTCTAATGCTTACGCCTCTTTTGTTCATTTCTTGAGCAAATTTATTTCCGGATATTTTGATAGGGAACATTACAAAATTTGCCGAAGATGGGATGTAATCATAACCTTCGGCTTTTAGCACACTATAGAGGTATTCTTTTGATGCTGTTGTTTTTGCCAAAGCATCTTTTAAAAATTCTGTTTCTTGATAAGCAATAGTGGCGGCAGCAATTGTTGGGGCAGTTAAACTCATCATGCCAGTTGAGTAAGCGGATAAACTTCTTACGGTCTCTGGCAAAGCAACGATATAGCCACAACGCAATCCTGCGAAGCCATAGAGTTTAGAGAATGTTCTTGCTACAATAACATTCGAACCTTTTTTAACCATGTCAATCATACTAGCGGCTTTTGGATCTGGCAAGTAATCAATATAAGCTTCATCAATAAATACAGGTACTTTTTTGCTTACCCTTTCACAGAATGCAGCAAGTTTAGCGGTATCAAGAATAGTAGCTGTAGGATTATTGGGATTGCAGATGTAAATCAATGCTGTTTTATCATTGATTTTAGCTTCCATTGCATCTAAATCAATTTTGTAATCGCTTGTTAATGGTGTTTTTATCCATTTAGCGCCATGTTTTTCAGCATCTGCTGGAAGGTCGTTGTAAGAAGGGTCAGCAGAAATTATCTCTCCGCCATTTTTTGCAAAAAATAAGGATGCAGCAAGTAATATTGGAGATGAGCCAGCATCCATCATGATATTGCTTTGTTGTATGCCTTCATGAGTAGCAATTTTGCTGGTTAACTCACGCATGTGCATGAAAGGATATTGATAACTGGTATCTAAGGCTTTTTTCATTGCTTTTTTAGCCGCTTTAGATGGTCCAAAAGGATTTTCATTAGCAGACAACCTAGCCTTCATGGTGGGTTGAGCTCTTAAAACCGCAAATTTATCGGCAAAGCTGTCGCTCATTACTCGTTGCTGAATGCTGCGTGGCATTGCTGAGATTTTGTTTAATGCTCCAGAAAAGAAGGTTGCTGCTCCGGCCATAATGGCTGTGGATTTGATCCAGCTTCTACGGTTAAATGTGTTTGCCATAATAATTTGTTTTAGGTTATCCTTTTGTTTGGGTTGGGTATTTTAATCTTGATTCTGTGGTTCTAGCATGTATATCGGTCACAACGCTTCTTGCCGATTCTAATGCACCAGCCATCCATGCGTTTAAATAAGTTAAATGTTCGCCAGCAAAATAAATGTTGCCATCTGGTTTAAGCATAGCGGGATAAGAATTTTTCCTGGTCTCGGTATTATAAACAGCCCATCCGCCCATACTGTATTTTGTTTTATGCCAACTTACAGAAAGCGAACTTTCAAATTCCTTGTCATATTGCGGATGGATCAATCTTCCTTTTTGCAGCGCTAGTTTTTCTCTTTCGGCATAACTTAAATCGCTTACCAGCGCAGCTTTTTCATTAAAATTGTAATAACCAATTAGAATTCCTTTTTTACTCAAATAATCATAAGATGGATAAAATATTTGGGTTAATTCATTGTTGGTATGTGTTATACCGCCATAGATATGTTCATCTTCTTCCCAAAATCGACGTTTAAACTGTAAGCCAATTTTACCTGTTTTGTTATATTCTATAAAATCTATAGCTCGATTTACTTCTGAAGAAAAATTGTTTTTTACATTGCTTAATACAGGTAAGGGTAGGGTACAAATACACAAATCTCCTTGTAACTCGTGTTCTCCGGTTTTGTCCTTGTAAATAATTTTTACCCCTTCAGTTGTATTGTCGATGGCTAATACCTCAGCATTTAGTTTTAGCATTGGTGCAACTTTCTTTTCAAAAGCTTGTGCAATTTTGTCCATCCCACCCACAGCTTGAAACATGGTCATCTGCAACTCGTAAGTGTATTCGGCAACATTGTAAAAATCCGGATCCATTAAACCCGATTTGATAATGTCGGCCAATTTGTAGGGGTCAGTAATAATTCCAGGTTTATTCCCGGCGCCAGGCGATTCGATGTATCCTCTTCGGGCAGATGCCTTATATAATTTATCTACGTCCAATCCACCTTCTGCCATTAAATATTCAATAATTTTTTGTCCGTCTTCTTTGGTTAAGGCACTATCTAAATTCGAATCCATTGTTTTAGAAAGCATTTCTGCCATATAACCCCTTATGTCGTTATGAATTTCCCTATTACGTACCTTTTTATTAGAAAGTGCACCTTTCCCTTCGGCGAAAAAGTAAGTGCTTTCGTTAACATTGTTATAAACCTGAATAGGAACACCTAATTCCTTGCAATAATGTAAGGTTAGTTCATGGTTATGTGGGATACGTGAGGGACCGGCATTAAAATATAATCCTTCATCAAATTTTGCAGAAACTAAGGGCTTATCATGCTCTAAATGTGAACTTCCATTTTTAATGCTCCAGCAGCGTCCGCCAGTTCTTTCCCTCGCTTCAAGAATGGTACATTCGTAACCTAATTTGGTTAACTCATAAGCCGAGGCCAATCCGGCTAAGCCGGCTCCTAAAATGATTACCTTTTTGCCATTTCCTTTTTTTTCTAAATTAAATGCATGGGCAGGTGCCGACTTTAAAAGGCCTAAAGCAATCATTGCTGGATAGCTAGCGCTTGCTAAAAGACCACTTTTGCTTAAAAAATCGCGTCTTGATATAGATTTCAAAATTTCCGGAGCTTATTATAGCAAATATTGAAAATAAAAATGAATATTTTTGAGCGAAAATATGATTTATGCAATTTTTTAAGCATAAATGTTGTGACATAACTACTAGTTTGGTAGTGTCTCTAATGTAGGGTGTTATATTTTGCTTAAATTTTACGCTAAATCATATCTTGAATTGAAAATTAATGAAAAATAAGCCTTCATTATTTGAATTTTGTGTTTTATTTTTATTGTTTAGCTAAAATTTCTCTAAAATTTTAATTTGGATTTTTTAAAAAGAAAAAGCCACATTTGCAGAACGATGAACTAAAATTGGGTTATGGAAGAACTGCTGGTAGACGAAGTATTGCAATTGTTGGAAAATGAGAGTGATAGGCAGTTAAAAACCTATTTAAATGAACTGAATATTTCAGATGTAGAACATTTAATAGACGAGCTTCCGCAACACGCTGTTAAGTTTATCGAAACACTTTCCATAAAAAGGGCCGTTAACGTTTTTCGTATCCTCGATTTCCCTACACAAGAGCGTATCATTAAAAAGCTGCAGAGCAATAAATTAACTGAAATTATCAGGCAATTGCCTCCAGATGATAGAACTGCACTCTTAGGGGAATTAAAAGGAGATGCTGTTAAAAAATTGCTTGTTCTTTTGTCAGATAACGATAGGATAGAGGCGCTGCACCTTTTAGGTTATGAAGAAGATAGTGTGGGCAGAATGATGACGCCAGATTTCATTGCCGTTAAAATAGACTGGACAGTTAGCAGAGTGCTTTCACATATACGCCGATATGGCAAAAACTCTGAAACCATTGATGTTGTTTACGTAATTGATAAGGATGGCATTTTGTTGGATGATATTCGAATTCGTGAAATTCTATTGGCAGACCCCGAAGTTAAAATTGGTGAGCTGACAGATAATAGATTAATTGCTTTAAAGGTAAATGACCCTCAAGAAGAAGCTATCAATGTTTTTAAGATGAATAATAGAGTGGCTTTACCTGTAATAGACGACCAAAATGTACTATTAGGTATTGTAACGATTGATGATATCTTATGGATTGCCCACGAGGAATATTCTGAGGACATACAAAAAATGGGAGGTACCCAAGCATTGGATGAACCCTATTTAGATGTTTCTGTTTTTGAACTCTATAAAAAACGTGTGATTTGGCTAATCGTGTTGTTTTTTGGTGAATTGCTAACCATTGCAGCGATGTCGAACTTTGAACATGAAATTGCAAAGGTTGTTATTCTGGCAACGTTTATTCCTTTAATTATTTCTAGTGGTGGTAACAGTGGTTCGCAAGCAGCTACGCTTATTATCCAGGCCATGGCATTGGGAGAGGTAACCATTAAGGATTGGTGGGATGTCATGAAAAGAGAAATTCTTTCGGGCATTTTCTTAGGCTCAACACTTTGTCTGCTGAGTTTCAGTGTAATTTTAGCTTGGCATTTTATCATGCCCTCTTTTAGCGAACATTATATTTTAATTGGCTTGGTAGTGGGTTGCTCGTTAGTTGGTGTTGTGCTATGGGGAACATTAATGGGGTCGATGTTGCCTTTATTGCTTAAAAAACTAGGCGCCGATCCCGCTGCTTCATCAACGCCTTTTGTAGCAACGCTAGTAGATGTTACTGGCTTAATCATTTACTTTTCTTTTGCGATGTTGTTTTTAAAGGGTATATTGCTTTAAAGCTTTTTCGTCATTGAGAGTACTACCTATGGGGGTAATTCCCTCATTCCATTATAAGCCAAGAGTGTGGTTATAGTGAAGTGCCAAGCAACGGTCTTTATTAATACTACAGCGAGCGATGAAGCTTGCGATGAGCTTGTTATAACGAAGGATAAACGAAGGATAAACGAAGGATGAACGTAAGATGAACGAAGGATGATTAATTAACCACTATGCTTTAATACTACTTCAAGTAAGGATAAACAACTATTGATTTCATCATATTTGTAGCAAAAAAAGCCACTTCAACTGAAGTAGCTTTTAAAATTTTATCGTTCCGGTTGGTGAGACACCAAACGATAGGCAACTTGTCTCCCTCTCCTTCAGGAGAGGGTCGGGGTGAGGTTTAAACGTTAAATCTAAAGTGCATGATGTCGCCATCTTCCACGACATAAGTTTTTCCCTCTACGCCTAATTTTCCAGCTTCTTTACACGCCGCTTCAGAACCTAAGGTTACAAAATCGTTATACTTAATAACTTCGGCACGAATAAATCCTTTTTCGAAGTCTGTGTGAATTACACCGGCAGCTTGAGGGGCAGTGAAGCCTTTTGTGATAGTCCAGGCTCTTACTTCTTGCACACCAGCAGTAAAGTAAGTGTATAAATCTAACAAACGATAAGCAGCTCTAATTAGTTTATTTACACCAGATTCAGTTAAACCTAAATCCGCTAAAAACTCTTGACGTTCTTCGTAGCTTTCTAATTCAGCAATCTCTGATTCGATTTTAGCAGAAATAACTAAAACCTCAGCATTTTCTTCAGCTACACTAGCCTTAACTAAATCGACATATTTATTACCGTCAATTACCGAAGCTTCATCAACGTTACAAACATACATTACTGGTTTCTGGGTTAATAAACCCAAATCTTCAATAAAATCGAAGTCATCTTTTTCTACGTTAGCAGTGCGGATAGATTTTCCAGTTTCTAAATGTGCTTTAAAAACAGAAAGGATATCGAAAGTTCTTTTGGCTTCTTTATCAGTTTTAGCCATTTTTTCTACTTTCTGGATACGTTTGGTAACGGTATCTAAATCTTTTAACTGTAATTCAGTATCAATAATTTCCTTATCACGAATTGGATCAACAGAACCATCTACGTGAATTACGTTTCCATCATCAAAACAACGCAAAACGTGTATAATTGCACTTGTAGCCCTAATGTTTCCTAAAAATTGATTACCTAAACCTTCACCTTTAGATGCACCCTTTACTAAACCTGCGATGTCTACAATCTCAATTGTATTAGGTTGTACTTTGTTAGGTTTTACTAAATCAGCTAGTTTGGTTAAACGCTCATCCGGAACGGTAATTACACCAATATTTGGTTCGATTGTACAGAACGGAAAATTAGCTGCTTGAGCTTTTGCGTTAGATAAACAGTTAAATAAGGTTGATTTACCAACATTTGGTAAGCCAACTATACCACATTGTAATGCCATTTATATTTTTAATTTACGATTTACGATTTACGATTTTACTTTTTGTATTCCCTTCGGGATGATTTCACTGATTAAAATGATTTCACCGATTTTAGCTCTGTTTTTCGGTTTTGCACTTTCAACCTTCAACCTTTCTAAAGGGCGCAAAGATATTAATTTTTAAGGCCTTTGCCTAGTAAATAATTCAATGCTAAACATTAACAATGGTAATATGTTTATATTTGATAACTGAGAATAATTTAAACTAAAAATGGAAGAAATTAACGAAACGCAATTAGAACCCAAAGAAGAACAAGCTTTAGCTGTTACAGAAGAAATTAGGAGTTATATTTATGAAACAGCAAAATGGGCCAGTTTTTTGGCTATCGTTGGTTTTGTATTAACGGGATTGCTTGTTGTTTGTGCTTTTATGTTTGGGGCAATCATGAGCTCGAGCCCAGAACTTGCTTTAATGACGGGAGAGCTTGCAAAAGCTGGCAGTGCGGTTATTACGATTGTGTTTTTAATCTATGCTTTTGCTATATTCTATCCAAGTTTATTGATGTTTAAATATGCTAATAAAGCTAAAGTTGGTATTTTATATGGAGAACAAGATAGCTTGAATGAAGCAATGGGTAAAATGAAATCGCTATTTAAATATTGGGGTATTATAACCATCATTATCTTGAGCTTATACATCATTACTATTGTTGGTGCTGTACTTGGAAATAGCGCAGCGGGATAATTTGAATGAATGCCTACTCGGCCTTTGTTGAGGTGTAAAAATGTAATCCTTGTCAGTTAAATCTGGCAAGGATTTTTTGTGCCTATTAAATGCAAGCTTTAATTCATCTCAATCGGTGTCATACCATTCTCTTTACTCCATGTAAGAGTTGCAGTTATCAAACACAAACTAAACACGGGGTTTAATAGGAGTTAACAGGGGTAAAATCCCTGTTAACTCCCTGTTATATCCCTGTAGTGTCCCTGTTAACCCCCTGTTGGTGTAAAAGAGATATCAGACAATCCTTAGCGGAGGGTAACACTAACCTTGGTTAGGTAACTGGTACAATATCTTATGAATTTGACATTCAATTTTTCAGGACACAAAAAAAGTCCCGACCAATTGGTCGGGACTTTTTTAATATGTGATTTTCTTAAAAAGAAAAATCGTCGCTATCTGTTTTTGGCGTATGCGTATATTCTGCATTTTCAGAATATTCATAACGTTTTTCAACTACATCCTGATGAGATTTGATATACTCTACAGTTTCAGTTAAACCTTCAGTAAACTTTTCAAAATCTTCTTTATATAAAAAGATTTTATGTTTTACAAATACACCATCTTCTAATCTCTTTTTACTTTCTGTTAAAGTAAGGTAATAATCGCCTGAACGTGTTGCCTTTACATCAAAAAAATAGGTGCGTTTACCCGCTCTTACTTTCTTGCTAAAAACCTCTTCTCTCTCTTTGTTGTCAAAATCTCCCATTGTTGTGTGTGCTATTAGTTTAAGGTTGCGGTAAATATAAAGCAATAATTATTAAATCAAAATAGAAATTAGTATCATTTTCGAATAAATTAAATACGTATTAACCGCAATTTTAAGTTAAGCTCAGTTTGTTATCGATTTTCTTCTTCCAATAATTGATTGTCGTACATTTCGGCATAGGCGCCATTATTAGCAAGCAGTTCATTGTGTGTGCCCTGCTCAATAATTTTTCCATCGTCTAAAACAATGATTTTATCTGCGTTTTTAATGGTAGAAATACGATGGGCAATTAAAATGCTGGTTTTGCCTTTCATGATTTTACCCAGGTTACTTAAAATTTCTTCTTCTGTTTTGGTGTCAACTGCCGAAAGGCAATCGTCAAATATTAATATTTTAGGTTCTTTTATTAATGCCCTAGCTATGGAAACACGTTGTTTTTGTCCGCCAGATAAGGTAATGCCTCGTTCGCCTAACATCGTTTCAAATTTCAAATCAAAGTCTACAATGTTATCATAAACAGCAGCATTTTTCGCAGCTTGCTCAACTTGCCCTTCTTCAATAGCGCTTAAGCCAAAGGCGATGTTGTTTTTAATGGTGTCTGAGAATAAAAAAACTTCTTGTGGCACAAATCCAATTTGATTCCTGAAGTTGTTGAGGTTTAAGTTCTTCAATTCCTTGCCGTCTATCTCTATTTGGCCCGCATCGGTATCATACATCCGCATGATGAGGTTTGCCAAAGTAGACTTTCCAGAACCCGTTCTACCAATAATTGCTACAAATTGTCCTTTTTCTACTTCAAAACTTACCTCTCTTAAAGCCTCAATTCCAGTATCTGGGTAAGTAAAGCTTACATTTTTGAAGCTAATTTTTCCATCAAATACAGGTTCTTCAGCATTGCTGGATGTAATGTCTGGTTGGAGTTGTAAAAATTCATTGATCCGTTTTTGTGATGCTGCTGCTCTTTGAATTAGTGTGGTTACCCAACCTAGCATGGTTACTGGAAAGGTTAATTGGTTGACGTAAACAATAAACTCGGCAATGTTTCCTGGTGTGATGGCGCCATCAATTACTTGTTTACCGCCAATATATACTGTTAAAATAGTGCTTAAGCCCACTAATAAAAGCATGGTAGGATAAAACAAGGCCTGAACTTTAACCAGATTCATAGAACTGTTTTTATAAGCAATGCTTTCGGATGCAAAAACATCTTGTACTTGTTTTTCTCTTACATAAGATTTAATTACCCTGATGCCCGAAAACCTTTCTTGTACAAAAGAAGACAATCGTGATAATTGCTCTTGAATTCGCTCACTCTTTTGGTTGATTAAAGTGTTTACAAAATAAATGGTAACCACTAAAATGGGTAGCGGTAATAAACAATAAATAGCTAATGTGCTATTTACATCAAACATAAAGTAGATAATCAGCAAGAATAAAACAGCCGTGTTAATGGTGTACATGATAGCTGGGCCAACGTACATCCTCACTCTATTTACATCTTCGGTAGCACGATTCATTAAATCTCCAGTATTGTTTCTGCGGTAAAAACCCAAGCTTAGTTTTTGATAGTGTGCATAAATTTCGTTCTTCATGTCGTACTCAATATGCCTAGACATTAAAATGATGGTTTGGCGCATGAAAAACAAGAATAAACCTCTCATTAAATAGAGAATCAATATCAATGCACCAAAAAAGAACAAGCTATTGCTAAAGATGTTATAGATGATTTCTTGACGTTCAAAACCGTCAAAAAGTTGGTATATGGCAATGTTCTCTGTTATTAAATTAAAGGCATGGCCAACAACTTGAGCAGGTACCACACCAAAAATATTAGAGATGATGACAAAGAAAACGCCTGGAATTATCCACCACTTATATTTATAGAAGTATTTGTTTAAAAAGAATAGATGCTTCATTTTTGGTAAAGTTAGCCAAAAGAGTTTCTTTTTTTAATAAAAACTAAGTAAAATAATGGTTTTTTTATCTTAATTTTGCCGCTATCAATTCAACAAATTTGTATGTCTGGTAATAGTTCTATCGTAACTTCTGTTTTAGACCAATTAAGTGCATCAGGCCACAAAAAAGTGGTGTTTTGTAATGACCCCGATACCGGATTAAAAGCCATTATTGCTATTCATGATACTACATTAGGTCCTGCTTTAGGCGGAACCCGAATGTGGAACTATAACTCTGAAGCCGAGGCTTTGGAGGATGTATTGCGTTTATCTAAAGCAATGACTTACAAATCTGCCATTACTGGATTAAATTTAGGTGGTGGTAAAGCTGTTATTATTGGCGACTCTAGAAAGATGAAAACTGAGGCTTTAATGCGTAGTTATGGTCGTTTCATCAAAAATCTAAACGGTGAGTTTATCACTGCTGAAGATATGGGTACAACCACTAGAGACATGGAATATATCCGTATGGAAACCGAACATGTTACTGGTGTACCAGAATCTATTGGTGGTGGGGGTAATCCAGCACCAATTACGGCGAAGGGTGTTTTTTTGGGGATTAAAGCTTGCGTTAAAGAAGTTTTTGGAACTGACATGCTTGCAGGTAGGTCTGTAGTTGTGCAAGGTATTGGCAACGTAGGCGAACATTTAGTTGAATTATTAAGACAAGAAAACGTAGAAGTTTACGTTAGCGATATTAACCAAGACCGTTTACAGGAAGTTGCTAGAAAATATAAGGCAAAACCTATAGATGCAGATAAGATATTTACTATTGGTGCTGATATTTATTCGCCTTGCGCCTTAGGTGCAACGGTTAATGATAAAACCATAAAGAATATGAAATTCTCTATTATAGCAGGTTCTGCAAATAACCAATTGGCAGATGAAGACATTCATGGCCAGTTATTATTAGATAAGGGAATTTTATATGCGCCAGATTATTTGATAAATGCTGGTGGTTTAATTAATTGTTATTCGGAGTTAACAGGTTTCGGTAAAAAGCGTACCATGCAGTTAACCGAGCACATTTATGATGCCACTCGTGAAGTAATAAAGCTATCAAAAACAGAAAAAATACCAACAAATTTGGCTGCGGCTCGCATCGCGGAAAAAAGAATAAGTGACATTAAAAAAATTAAATCATCATATTAAATATAAACGGTAAAAATTACCACTCGTTCTTACATTCATGTTAAACAGAAGACACTTAAGAATAAAAGCTTTGCAAAATATTTATGCATGGCACATGACAGACAAAAAAGATAGCGTAAGCAGTCAAAAAACGTTAATGCAAAGCATAGACAGTGTTTTTGAAATGTATATTCGCATGCTAGCATTAATAGTAGATGTTACTGAATATACTGCAAATGATGCCATCGAAAGAGCAAATAAACATTTGCCAACAGCAGAAGATTTAAATCCCAATCAGAAATTATTGCATAATAAGTTTGCCGTAATTTTAAAGCAGAATCCAGAATATACTTCCTCAGTAAATAAATATCAAGTTAATTGGCATTCGGATCCAGATTTAGTAAAATCAATTTTTATTAAACTAAAAGAGACCAAAGAATATGCGGCTTACTTAGAAGAAACTGAGGAAGACTTAGAAAGTTCTAAAGAGATCATCAAGTTCATTTTCCGTAAAATCTTATTGAAGAACTTAAATATTATCCAAGCGTTTGAAGATAAGTTTATCAATTGGCCTGTAGATAGGGAAGTAATGCAAGGGATGATTGCAAAAACGTTAAAGAACTTTACTTCTGAAGATCCGTTTAAAAATAAATTAACGCCAATAAGTGCTGATTGGGTTGAGGATAGCAAATTTGTGAAAGATCTTTTTGTGTTTACCTTGAAAAACGACAATACTTACCAAGAATTAATTGCAGAACGAACTAAAAACTGGGAATCTGAAAGGATTGCCTTAATGGATACTATTTTGATGAAAATGGCAATCTGCGAAATGATGAATTTTACTTCAATTCCTGTTAAGGTTACCATAAATGAGTATTTAGAACTATCAAAAGATTACAGTACGCCGAAAAGTAACTCTTTCATTAATGGTATCTTAGATAAAATTTTAAGCGATTTAAAAAGAACAAATAGCATTAAGAAAATCGGTAGAGGACTTATAGAAGAATAATATAACATGAAAAACTTATTCATCATTTTACTTGCACTAATAGCTTTCACAGGATGTAAGCAAAAATCAAAATTAGACGATAAAGTTGCTGCTGTAGCTAGTTCTTCTACTGCTACTGTTGCTGAAGCCGATGCTCCTAAAGTTAAATTTGAGAAAGAAATTTATGATTTTGGTGTAATCACACAAGGTGAAAAAGTACAGTTTGATTTTAAATTTAAGAATACAGGGAAAACACCATTAATTATTACAGATGCTACTGCAACCTGTGGATGTACGGTTCCAGAATATCCAAAAACTCCCATTAAACCAGGTGAAGAAGGCTTAATTAAAGTTGTTTTTGATAGTGCTGGTAAAATAGGCATGCAAGATAAACAAGTAACCATTTTCTCTAACGCTAATCCAGAGGCTGACAAACTACATTTAGTAGGCGAGGTGAAAGAAAAGAAATAAATGCCCCACTTAATCTCTCAAAAAGTGAGAGACCGATTGGCGGAAACTTGATCTTAACAAATTACAACTCAACAATATATCTAACAAACAATAAAATATAAAATAATGACATCAACAATACTATTAGACGCAGCGGCAGCTGGAGGTTTCGATTACCGTACTTTGATAATGATGGGTGCAATCATGGTAGTTTTCTACTTTTTCATGATCAGACCACAGGTAAAAAAAGCTAAAGACCACAAAAAATTAGTAGAAAGCTTAGGTATTGGCGATAAAATCGTTACTACTGCAGGTATTCATGGTAAAATTGTGGGCGCAAACGATACAACTTTTTTAATTGAGGTTGAAGGCGGAACAAAAATTCGTTTTGATAAATCGGCTGTTTCATTAGATGCTACAAAAGCAGCTACAACTCCACCAGCTACAAAAGCTTAATTAGATTTTGACTATTAAAGCCGCTCTTCCTCAATTTCGGGAGAGCGGCTTTTTTTTGTAATTTTACGCAATGCCACTTATAAAATTAACTAAGATAGAACGAAAACGTTTCATGCAGCTCATTATCTGCGTAGGTTTTGCAGTGGCGGCTTGGTTATTTATGGCGCTTAATAACAAATATGTATATACCGCTAAAACACAATTGGTCTATATAAATGAACCCCAGAAAAAAGCGTTTAAGGCATTACAACCAGATGCTGTTGACCTTCAGGTAGAGGGAACAGGTTGGCAATTGCTTTTTTCTAGGTTACGGATAAACCCCCAGTCTATAACAGTTAGTTTAGAAAAGTTAAACAATCGCAATTTTATCCTTTTCTCTGAGCAGTTATTTCAGGTAAATAAACAACTCGAAACTTCACAAAAGATTATTTCAGTTAAACCAGATACACTTTATTTTGATTTTTCGAAAAGAACAAGCAAAAGAGTGCCTGTTAAATTGTTGTCTAAGTTTAGTTTCATTAAGCAATATGGTCTTTCTAGTCAAACTCGATTAACCCCTTCTTATGTTAATATTTCTGGTCCACTAGAAGAATTAGCTAAGATTAATGAATGGTACACAGATACCTTAAAACTAGCTGATTTACAAAATTCAACAAGTACAAGAATTGCTTTAAAACAGAATAGTTCAAACAACATCAGCATTTATCCCTCTAGCGTAGGTGTTAAGGTTAAGGTTGATGAGTTTACTGAGAAAACGGTAGAAGTTCCTTTAAGGGTAATTAACAATAATGATTTTTTCGATATTAAGCTATACCCAAAAAAGATAGCAGTAACTTTTATGGTTGCCTTATCGAGCTATCAAGAGGTAGATGAAGATTTTATCGAAGCTATTGTTGATATCAATGAATGGAAAATTCTTGGACATCATAAGCTTACAGTTAAAATTAAGCGTTTCCCAGATTATTGTAAATTGGTAAAAGTAGTGCCAAATAAAATCAATTTTATTATAGAAAAGTAATGCTCAAGGTTGGAATTACAGGTGGAATTGGAAGTGGAAAAACCACGGTCTGTAAAGTATTCGAAACTTTAGGCATTCCTGTTTTTTATGCTGATGCAGTTGCCAAGCAATTGATGGTTACAGATTTGATTTTGATGGATGGTGTTAAATCAACCTTTGGTCAAGAAAGCTATTTTGAGAACGGCATATTAAACAATAAACACATTGCTGGTATCGTATTCAATAATCAGTTAGAACTTGATAAACTCAATGCCTTAGTGCATCCCGCAGTATTTAGGGCTTTTGATAAATGGGCGTTAGCAATTCCATCATCGGTTCCTTATACGCTAAAAGAAGCAGCTTTGTTATTTGAAAGTGGTTCTTACAAAATGTGCGATAAAAACATTTTAGTAACGGCACCATTAACATTGAAAATAAGCAGGGTTATGCAGCGTGATGCTGTTTCTGCCGAACAAGTTCAGGCAAGAATAGACAAACAATTCACAGACCAGCAAAAAGCTAAAATGGCTGATTATTTTATAGATAATACGGAAAATACATCTGTTATTTTGCAGGTTTTAGATTTACATCAGCAGTTTTTGAACCAATAATCATTAAGCTGCTTTATCATCATTATGTTAAACCAAAAAGAAATTATAGACGATTTTATCGTTCAAACTAAAATAGGCTTATTTTGCACTTATGGTAATTTTTACCTAGACCCAAAAGAGCCATTTACTGATGCTGTAATTTCTCATGCACATGGAGACCACGCAGTTGGGGGTAATCAAAATGTGTATTGCACCAAAGCCACTGCGGTGTTTATGCAACATCGTTATAAAAAGTTCGCTGCAGGCGATTTCTTCATCAAGTCTTTTGAGGAAGTATTTAATTTAAACGGAGTTAAGATAAGTTTTTATCCTGCTGGGCACATTTTAGGTTCCGCACTGGTTTTAATGGAATATAAGGGCGTAAAATATCTTTATACAGGAGATTATAAGCTAGAGGAAGATTCTACTTGTGAGCCAATCGAGTTCATTAAAGCTGATGTTTTAATTACTGAAACTACTTTTGCAAATCCCGCAACTGAACATCCAGATGCAATTGCAGAAATCAAAAAGCTAAATGGCGTTAAGCCAAATATCATGTTGGGCTCTTACGCACTGGGCAAAAGTCAAAGGTTAATCTCCATGATTAATCAGCATTGCCCGCAAAAAAGAATTTTGGTTCATCATGGTATTGTGCCATTTGTTAAAATTTACGAGCAATTAGGTGTCGATTTAGGTAAGTACGAAGTTTATGATAGGAAAGTAATGAAAAACAACCAAACGGATATGATTTATATTGTTCCGCCAATGGTTTATCATAGCTACATTAAAGCCATAAATGTGGTAAGGATTTTTGCCACAGGTTGGAAACATTTACAAAATAACAACGAAGTTCAATTATATATTTCTGATCATGTTGATTGGAAAGCGATATTAAAAACGATAGAAGAGGTAGAGCCACGTGAGGTTTGGACAACCCATGGAAGTGGCACACAGTTGCAATCTCACTTTGCTTCTAAATTGGTAGTTAAATTGCTCAATTGATGGAAGAAGGAGTTGATTATTATTTCAATGACCAAGGTCTAATGGTTTTTACGGCAGCATATCACCTTAAAAGAGGGTATTGCTGTAAGAACAAATGCAAACATTGTCCGTGGAATTATGGGAAAGATAATGGACAAAATTCCCCAAAACCATCAATTAACAAAGCAGGCACTAATGGTCCAACTACAAAAAGAAGTAAAAACTTCAAAATTTGAGAATGTTTTTCAACAAGCGTTAGTAAACGTTATTTTCACTTATCATTGGAGTAATCAAAAAGTTAAAGATGTCTTAACACCTTTTGATATTACCACCCAACAATATAATGTACTTAGGATTTTAAGAGGTCAATACCCGAGTCCTGCAACGGTTAATCTTATTAAAAATAGGATTTTAGATAAAATGAGCGACACTTCTAGAATTGTTGATAGATTAATTCAGAAAGGTTTTGCTGAAAAATCAACGAATAGTTACGATAAACGTGCTGTTGATGTCGTTATCTCAGACAAGGGATTAGCCTTATTAAAAAAGATGGATAAGGAAATTGATTTTTCTCAGTTTATTGCTCTAAATATTACCATTGAAGAAGCTGAACAATTAAATGCCTTATTAGATAAAATGCGTGGCTAGTTATTAGTGGCTATGCCCAGCAGCAAAAAAGCCAGTTAAGGCAACGCCAATTCCCAATAAAACTGCTAACATTTTGCGCTTATTAATTTTATGGTCTGCGCTAGATTCAAAGAGGATTGTGGTAGAAATATGTAAAAATATACCTATCACAATTCCCATTACCTTGTTAAAATAAGGTTCCATTCCACTAATGCTACCATTGCTTAAGCTAATGCTAAAATAATATCCGGCAGGTGCCATGATAGCAAAAATAATTAGGTATAAAACAACTCCTTTAGGTTTAAAATGATTTTGAACTAAAATGCTCGCTAAGGCAAAGGCAGCAGGAATATGATGTAATGAAATCCCAAAAATCAATTCGTTATTCTGGTCTTTAGCCAATGGCATTCCCTCTAAAAAAGCATGTAAACATAAACTAATCATAATGCCCCACGGAAAAGCATGGCCATCATGATGTTTGTGGATATGTCCATGTTCTACACCTTCAGAAAACTGCTCTAAGAATATCTGTAATAGAAAGCCAATCAGGATAAAAATACCAATTTCTTCCTTGTCAGTTCCACTATAGGCATCTGGAATTAAGTGTAAAACTGTTATGGCAAATAAATAGGCGCCACTAAAAGATAAAATCAATTTTAATAATTGAGACTTATCATTTTTTACCAAAAAGATAGCTAAGCCTCCAAAAAGTGCACAGCAAAATAAAACAAGGAATTTCCAGATTTCCATTTTATGTGATAGGTTTTATTTTCTTGTAAAGATAAAATGTAAATAAGCCTATGCAGGTTCCTAAAATGGCTCCTGCAAAAGTGTCTATTGGATAATGTACACCAACATAAACCTGTGCAAAGCTAATTAAAAATGCCCATCCTAAACCTAATGGTAAAATGGGTTTCCATTTTTTGTAAAATAAGCCAATTAGAAAAATGGCAATAGCAAAATGATTGGTAGCGTGCGATGATGGAAAACTGTATCCACTACCACAAGGAACACGATGAATGATTTTGTTTGCCAACCTAATTTCATTACAAGGTCTAATTCTTGCCACATTAGGTTTTATGATTCTAGATGCAATTAAATCGCCCATGGCAAATGTAACCAGGATCATCCCAATCATAATGAGCCCTTGTTTTTTATATTGTCTAATACAAAAGGCGATGATAAATAGGTAAAGCGGTGCCCAGAAGAAACGATTCCTAACCAAGGGCATTAGCCAATCAAAAAACCCATTGCTTAAACCACGATGAACTTTAAGGAATAATTCTGTATCAAACTGTTGTAACTCTGCTATCATGCTTTTTTACAAACAAGTATTAAACGGTCTGATTTTATTTCATTAAATGGTGCTAAGGCATAACTGCCAAAAGTTTCAGTTATAATTAATCCACTTTTAGTTAACATTCTTTCAAAATCTGCTAAGAAAAAAGCCTGAACACGCTCTTCAAAAGCATAAACCTTTAATTTATGTTCAAAGTTGATGTGTTTGATAATCTTCCCTTCAGAAACAAACTTATGTAAATGGAATTCGATACCATCTATTGTTTTAGTCTCTTGATTGGTTAAGTTTTTGATGATTTTTTGCGTGTTAAAATAATCAATAACTAGTGTCCCATCTTCTTTTAACCCTTTTCTAAAAGCTTTTAAAGCGTTAACATGTTCTTTTTCCGTATCGAAATATCCAAAGCTGGTAAATAGGTTAAAGGCAAAATCAAAATAGTTTATATACGATAGCTTACGCATATCATGTACGTAAAAATGGAGGTTTTTCTGCTCAAATTGTTGTGCATATTTAATGCTCTGCTCAGATAGATCTATCCCAGTAACATCATACCCTTTTTTATTCAAATAAATAGAATGTCTACCTCTACCACAAGCAATATCTAAAATCCGACTATTTTTTTTTGGAGTAAGGTATGCAGAAAGGTTATCAATTAAAAACTCTGCCTCCTCATCATTACGTTGACTGTAAAGTATGTGATAATAAGGAGAATTAAACCAATATTGAAACCATTTTCGCTGCATTACGCTGAGGAGTTAACGTTTTGTGATGAACAAATATAGTATTTTGAATTTCAACGGCGATGAATTTAATTTTTTAAGCTGTTTAAAAAGGCTTTAAAAATTACTTGGATGTGCATTTTAATACAACCCTTTCCTTAAATTTTTATTATTTTTGAAAAAATTTATAAAACTTGACTTTAATAAAATCTATATCAGGAATTAGAGGGACTATTGGCGGAAAATCTGGCGATGGATTAACCCCAATCGATATTGTTAAATTTACAGCAGCTTATGGCTCTTGGGTAATTAACAAAACTCAAAACAAAAAAATTGTACTTGGCCGTGATGCTCGTATTTCGGGAGAGATGGTTAATAATTTGGTAATCGGAACACTTCAGGGTTTAGGAATAGAGGTAATAGACCTAGGTTTATCTACAACTCCAACTGTAGAGATTGCCGTTCCGATGGAAAATGCTGGTGGTGGAATTATTCTTACCGCTAGTCATAACCCGAAACAATGGAACGCCTTAAAATTATTAAATGAAAAAGGCGAATTTATTAATGATGCAGATGGAAAAGAAGTTTTAGAAATTGCTGAAAATGCTGATTTTGCTTTTGCAGATGTGAATGATTTAGGTAAAGTTGTTGCTAACGACACTTATTTACAGAAACATATCGATGTAATTTTAGCATTGCCATTGGTTGATGTTGAAGCTATTAAAAAAGCTAATTTTAAAATTGCCATTGATTGTGTAAACTCTACTGGCGGAATATTTATTCCAGCCTTGCTGAAAGCCTTAGGAGTGGAAACGGTTTATGAGTTATACTGTGAGCCAAATGGCGATTTCCCTCACAATCCAGAACCGTTACCAGAAAATTTAACTGAGATAGCAAAAGTTGTTCAAGCTAAAAGAGCAGATTTAGGAATTGTTGTAGACCCTGATGTAGATAGACTTTGTTTTGTTAACGAAGATGGAACAATGTTTGGCGAAGAATATACTTTAGTAGCTGTTGCAGATTATGTACTTAAAAACACACCGGGTAATACAGTTTCAAACCTTTCATCAACTCGTGCTTTAAGAGATGTAACCGAAAAATCTGGTAGTGCCTACAATGCTTCAGCAGTTGGTGAAGTAAATGTAGTAAACCAAATGAAGGCAACAAACGCTGTAATTGGTGGTGAAGGAAATGGCGGAATTATCTATCCAGAATTACATTACGGTAGAGATGCTTTAGTTGGTATTGCTTTATTTTTATCGCATTTGGCAAAAGAAGGCACTACTATTTCACGTTTACGTAGTACTTACCCTGCTTACCATATCTCAAAAAATAAAATCACCTTAACCCCAGAAATGGATATCGATAGTTTATTGGTTAAGGTTCAAGAGAAGTATAAAAATGAGCAAACTAGTACTATAGATGGCTTAAAAATTGATTTTGCTAATGAGTGGGTTCATTTACGCCGGTCAAATACAGAGCCAATTATTCGTATTTATAGTGAAGCAGAAAATGAAACCGTAGCAGAAAATCTAGCTAATAAAATCATTTCAGACATTAAGGAAATATTACAACTTAACTAATAAAGCCAATGAAACGTGTTTATTTAGATAATGCAGCAACTACGCCATTAGATAAAGCTGTAATAGCAGAAATGACTAATGTAATGGAGAACTTTTATGGTAATCCATCTGCTATTCATTCGTTAGGTAGAGAGGTAAGAACATTAGTAGAGAAGGCAAGAAAAACAGTTTCTAGCTTATTAAATGCATCTCCATCAGAAATATTTTTTACTTCTGGTGGTACAGAAGCTGATAATACAGCAATTCGCTGCGGTATTTCTGCTTATGGAATTAAACATGCAATTACTTCTAAAATAGAACATCATGCTGTAGAACATACGCTAGCTATGTTGTTAAAGGATGGTGTGATAGATAAGTTAAGTTTTGTAAATATCGATGAAAAAGGTAACATCGATTACAATCACCTAGAAGAATTATTACAGAACAACGACCGCACTTTTGTATCGCTAATGCATGCCAATAACGAATTGGGTACTTTAACAGATATGGAAAAAGTAGGTGATATCTGCGAAAAATACAATGCAATTTATCATGCTGATACAGTGCAGACCATGGGACATTATCCGCATGATGTACGTAAACTAAAAGCTCATTTTATAGTTTGTGCAGCGCATAAGCTACACGGGCCAAAAGGTGTTGGGTTTCTATATGTGAATAGCAATATTAAAATTCCACCAATGATTTACGGTGGAGCTCAAGAACGTAACATGCGTGGTGGAACTGAAAATGTTTACGGAATTGTTGGTTTGTCAAAGGCATTGGAAATTGCTTATGCAGAAATGGATGAACATCAAACCTATATCCAAGGTCTAAAAGATTATTTAAAAGAACAATTGATTGCTGAAATTCCAGGTATTGGTTTTAATGGCGAAACCGAAGCTGCTAAAAGCCTTTATACTGTGCTAAATGTTTCATTCCCAGAAATGGATATGGCAGATATGTTATTATTTAATTTAGACATTAACGGTATTTGCGCATCTGGCGGAAGCGCTTGCTCATCTGGTTCAAATATTGGTTCTCACGTTCTAAATGGCATCAAAGCCGACCCAAATCGGCCTTCTGTACGTTTCTCTTTCAGTAAATTTACTACAAAAGAAGATTTAGATTACGTTTTAGAAAAAGTTAAAATGGTGGTTAAGCAAAATGCTTTAGCTTAATTTTTATCATATATTCCTTGGTTGGTGTGCTCACAAGCCGAATTAGAGCCTTAACATAATTGTTGAGGCTTTTTTATTGGGAAAACAGTGTTGGTTTTAAGCTCCTTGGCTAGTGTCCTCACCAATCAATAGTTAAGTTGTTTTGAAAAAGAATGGTAACATTTCATCGCAAATACAGTCCCGCTTTTCGCTATAAATTTTGTCCTTCGACACTTCGGCAAGCTCAATGTGGTCTTGGCTCAGGATGACAAAATTTTCCGCTTCAATCGGGTTTAATTAACAAAGGTGGTGGTTCTTGGCAACTGCTAGGCGTAAACCTAAATAGTAGCACAAACCTGCATATCCTAAACCCTGCCTGTCCGGCAGGCAGGCTGACATAGGCGAAAATCTTTTTTGTTTTTGCTCAGCGTCGTGCCGAAATGAGGAACGATTGAGGTATCTGTTAATTTGGTGCTGCTGTTTTACCGATTTCTCCTTGCAGTCGAAATGACGCATAACAAAATAGATTGCAGCATTGGCTCCAATGGAGTCCCTTTGGGATAGGACTGAAGATAACGACTGCTTATCATTTGCTTTTCAAATAAACATAAATTATCTTTTTTGATGATAGAGCCACAACAACTATGGAGAATAAAATGCCACAAACAAAACATTTCATCCATTGTTATTTAAGCATATCTATTAAAAACAAATGTTATGGAAACGAATGAAAAAAAAGACGGGAGTGCTATTAAAAAAGATGCAACCGTAACAGATACAAATCAAGAAACACCTAGAAACGAAGAGAATGTAGAGAAAAACTCTTCATCAAAAGTTACTAGCGATTTCACAAAGAAGCACGGAAGAACGAGTAATGCTTTTGGAGATGGTCACGAACCTGGTACCATACCTGGAAGCGGAGTTTAACCTAAAATTTATTACATTTAGACCACGACATAGTTCGTGGTTTTTTAATTTATCCCTATTATGGAAAGAAGAAAATTTATTCAAAACTCGGTATTGGCAGCAGCAGTGCTTGCCTTTTACAAAAGTGATGTTTTTGCCAATACAGATTTTGGTAGAGCTTATCAGTTTAAAGCCTTAAGAAATGATGTTGGTATCTTTACCGAACAAGGTGGGACTATCGCTTGGTTAAATGGTTCGAGTGGTTTCGTGGTAGTAGATTCACAGTTTCCTGCTTCTGCACCACACGTAATAGAGGAATTGAAAAAGTTAGGAGAAAAGCCATTTAAGTATTTATTGAATACGCACCATCATGGCGATCATACTGCAGGGAACATTGCTTTTAAAGGTTTGGCAGAACACGTAGTTGCACACGAGAATGCGTTAGTAAATATGAAGTTAGCTGCAGAAAAAGCTAAAACTGAAGATAAACAACTTTTTCCTGATGTAACTTTTGGTAAAGGATGGAAAGCGCCAGTAGGGAAAGAAAAAATCAGTTCTTATTATTATGGTTCTGGTCATACCAATGGCGATGTGGTTTATCACTTCGAAAATGCAAACATTGTTCACGTTGGCGATTTAGTATTTAATCGCCGCTTCCCATACATAGACAAAGAAAATGGTGCTCATATTGGTAACTGGATTACTGCATTAGATAAAATTTATAATCAATTCGACAAAGATACCATCGTAATTACTGGACATAGTTTAGACCCTGAAAAAGTGGTGGGTGATAAAGAAAATGTAAAAGCATTTAGAAACTATTTAGAAAGTCTGATGATTTTTGTAAAAGCCGAAATGAAAGCTGGTAAAACCAAAGAAGAAATTTTAAAAGCAACTACAATTCCAGGTGCACCAGAGTGGCAAGGCGATGGTATTGTACGTAGTTTAACTGCAGCTTATACGGAATTGACAACTGGCTAAACTATTTTATGTTGACAGCCACAGATTAACAGATTTTATAATAAATAATCTGCGAATCTGTGGCTTTCTTTTTTATCGAATCGTAATTCATAAACATTCTTTATTAAAATTTTCCTTGCTATTTTGCTGATAGCTAAAGAATTCAAAATTCTATCGGGTATATTTGCTCTATCAAAATCCCTTTTCTATGGATGATTTTTTAGCCGCCCGCTCCCAAATGGCCTTGTCTTTAGGCTTTCATATTATTTACGCATGTATTGGTATGGTGATGCCATTTTTTATGGCTGTATCGCATTACAAATGGTTAAGAACCAAAAATGAAGTTTATAGAGATATTACCAAAGCTTGGAGCAAAGGCGTAGCTATCTTTTTTGCAACTGGAGCAGTTTCTGGAACAATGCTTTCATTTGAATTGGGTTTACTTTGGCCAAAGTTTATGGAGCACGCCGGACCGATATTCGGGATGCCATTTTCTTTGGAAGGAACCGCCTTTTTCATTGAAGCTATTGCCTTAGGATTTTTCTTGTACGGTTGGAACAAACTCAATAAATGGTTTCATTGGTTTACAGGTGTAGTGGTTGGTGTAAGTGGGTTAGCATCAGGAATTTTAGTGGTTGCTGCAAATGCTTGGATGAACAGTCCGGCTGGTTTTGATTTTGTAAACGGCGAATATTTAAACATAGACCCAATTGCAGCAATGTTCAATAAGGCTTGGTTTAGTCAGGCTTTGCACATGTGTTTGGCAGCATTTACCGCTACTGGTTTTGCAGTAGCCGGTGTACACGCCTTAATGATTTTAAGAAAACAGAATGCAGATTTCCATTATAAAGCGTTTAAAATTGCCGTTACTTTTGCTACGGTTTGTGCTGTTCTGCAACCCATAAGTGGAGATATTTCTGCAAAAGACGTAGCAAAGAGACAGCCAGCTAAGCTTGCAGCGATGGAAGCTTTATATGAAACTCAAAAACCTGCACCTTTATTAATTGGTGGTATTGTAGATGAAAAAACTAAAACAGTTAAATATGCCCTTGAAATCCCTGGTGCTTTAAGTTTCTTAGCTTATGGAGATTTTAAATCGGAGGTAAAAGGTTTGGATAAAATCCCTGTAGATGAACACCCACCAGTTGCGGTAACTCATTATGCTTTTCAGATCATGGTAGGCATTGGGAGTTTATTAGTACTGATTTCGCTGATTTACTTTGCGCTTCTTTTACGTAAAAAATCCATATTGGATAGGAGGTGGGTATTAAAGTTATTTGTGCTCGCGATACCACTTGGTTACATCGCTTTAGAAGCAGGTTGGGTAGTTACAGAGGTTGGTAGGCAGCCTTGGATAATTTATGGTGTCATGCGTACTAAGGATGCCGTTACGCCAATGCCAGGAATTGCTTGGTCATTTTACCTATTCTCAGCTATTTATGCATCGTTAAATATCATTGTTATCTTTTTGTTGTACCGACAAATAAAAATGGTGCCTACTTTATATAGTCAACCAATAGTTTCTACTCAAGCTAAAGCAAATTAATTATGGATTATGTAATCATCATCTTTTTGTGCTTGGCTATTTTGCTTTACTTTTTACTAGGCGGAGCCGATTTTGGAGCAGGAATTATCGAACTGTTTACTTCTCAAAAAAATAGAAGTAAGACACGTAAAACGATGAACCAAGCCATTGGTCCAGTTTGGGAGGCTAATCACATGTGGTTAATTATTACCATTGTTATTTTGTTTGTTGCATTCCCGAAAATATATACAACGATGTCGGTTTACCTGCATATTCCTTTAGCCATTATGTTAATTGGAATTATAGCAAGGGGAACAGCTTTTGTATTTAGGCATTACGATGCAGTTAAAGACCAAATGCAGGAAGTTTACAATAAGATTTTCATTTACTCTAGTTTCATTACACCTTTGTTTTTAGGCATCATTGCGGGAAGCGTGCTTTCGGGCAAGATAGATACACAAGCCACAGACTTTGTAAGTGCTTATGTTTACAGTTGGCTAAATTGGTTCTCTATTGCAGTTGGCTTGTTTACAGTAACGCTTTGTGGCTTTTTGGCCGCAATTTATTTAATAGGAGAGAGCAAGGCTGATGAAGATAAAAAGCGCTTCATCAAAAAAGCAGAATTCATGAATGTTGGGGCTGTAGTTTTTGGTGCGATGGTTTTTACTGCAGCCTATTTTGAGGATGTACCCTTAATGACTTGGGTATTTCAAAATGATGTGGCATTACTAGCTGTAATTTTAGCCAGTTTATCTCTGGTTTTATTATGGTATCTGTTGTTAAAAGGCAAAACAAAAGTATTGCGAATTTTAGCTGGCTTTCAGGTTACCATGATTTTGGTGGCGATTAGTTATGCTCATTTTCCAAATTTCATCCGATTAAAAAATGGAGACACTATTTCACTTTACGAAAGCATAGCGCCAATTAAAACGGTAGAAAGTTTAGGTTGGGCGTTGGTACTAGGTAGTTTTTTAATTTTGCCTTTTTTAGGATACTTGTTTTATAAGTTTCAGCAAAAGGAAGAGTAGTTTTTAACCGCTCCATAGGAGTTCCTTTGGAACAAAGAAGCTAAGAACGCAAAGAAAAATAATTTTTGTCATTCCGACTTCGGAGGAATCTATTTAGTTAGATTCTTTGCAGGCTCAGAATGACAAATCTTTCTGAGAATTTTAGTTAAAATTTAAACTTCCCTACTTTTTCACTTGCAGTTAAATAGGCAGCGAGGGCAGCAGAACCATACCAGTTAAACATTTCTACATCTAATACTTTCGCATTAACAGCAGGATCTGTTTTTAGTAATTCTTTTGCTTCATCTAAAGATTTAGTGTTTAATATGAATATACCTCTATAGTTTTTATCGTTTTTACCCATCGGCCCAGCTACAATCAATTTATTTATTTTTACTAGTCTGCCCATATTTGCCATATGACCAGCAAAAAGACTGTCTGTTTTGGCTTTGGTTTCTGTAGTGTTAGAGCCAGTTTTTAAAATAACCAAAACATACATCTTCATTCCATAATCATCTGCTTCATATTGTTTAGCTAGTGCAGCATCGTAATCTGGATTTGGTTTTTGAGCTTGTGCGTTAACAATTAATGATACGCAGAATAAAAATATTAAAAGCGTAATTTTTTTCATATTGATTTATATTAGTTTAGATTTTTTTCGGTTAACCATTTTACCAATTCAGCTTTTATAGCTTCACCCATTTTTTTCTGATTAACAGGGCTTTCTAAAAATTCTTTACTAACTCCATTATCTCCAACTTCTAAAAGTACACGATACTTGGCAGTATTGATATGCTCATCGAGGCTATAAAAGGCTTTTTTGCCGGTACTTTTGCAAGTGTAATCATTTCTCCCTGTTGAGCTATCTAATTGCACACCTCTATTTTCAAGCGTGGTCACGGCACTCACTGCAGCAATTAATCTTGCCGCCAACTCTCTGTTCTCTGCCTCATATTGGTCGCCATCATGAATAAAACCCCAAATCGCATTGCGTTTGGTACCTCCGTTATTATGAACCGCTATAAAAACATCTGGTTTTCTTTTGTTAGATTCCTGCAATTCATAAGCATAACCAGATATCTTACCATCTATTACTGCTGAAGTATGTTCAATAATCGTATTACTTCCCACATTTGGATGGTGCAAGTTTTCTTGACCCAAACTCCAAACTTTATATTCTTTTAGCTTTGGTTTACTAACCATTGCTGCTTCAACAATGCCATTGCATGTTTTGGCTTCACTAAAATCTACACCTGTATCTGTTTGATGAGAAGGTTGCCAAACTACAACTGCTTTCTTTTTAATTATATCAATGAATGTAAAACTAGAAAGCAGAATTAAACCGAATATGGATAGAAATAGTTTCTTCATTTTGGGTGATTTGTTAGATTAAATATATGAATTATCAACTATTTAAATTTTGTAGGGTTTGTTTTCAAATCTAATATTTGAATAACTTCGCAATCTGCTGAGAATAAACCTCCCTCTCTAAAATGTCCTTTTACCCCAACTTTAATTTTTTCATAGTGAAAAGGTCTCATTTCATTATTAATTATCCACATTCTTGCAGTTCCTGAATTGGGAACTGGTTTGTCGTTATAAAGTAACACATTCCCATTTTCATCCTCAAATTCTGGCCAAATCATATACATCCCATTTCCTGTCTCTTCGGCATATGAGAAATCTGAACGAATTCCTTGACGAGGTTCTCCTGTATGCCTACCACCGTCTTCAGGTCTTTTGAACTTATATTTTACTCTAAAATCTGCTTTGTGTTTTACTCGATTTTCATATGGCTGATGTATCATTTGATTTAAGTCTCTTAATTTCAGAAAGTAATTTCGGGATATCTTGCCTAGCATGTGCAATAAAGTCTTGATCTGCAGTTGTTGCGCCAATCAAATAAATATCTTCGTCTCTTTTTTCACTCCAAATATCTTCGCCTTCAGCAATACCTGTCATTATAAAACTGTCTCCACTTTCGACATCTCGTCCTTCAATTAAAGATTTCCATGGACCAGGTGAAGCCAATTTATAACGGTCTTCTATTTCCTTAATTTCTATTTCCGTCATATTTTCAATGATTAATTAGCGGCTAAATTTACTTTATCTACCACTCCTGAATAATAATCCCCACTTGATTATCCATCAAGGCAAATTCTTTTGCACCCCAAGGTCGAAGTGTGATTTTACTAAGATTTGGATGTAGGAATTCTGGATGTGATTGAGAGACTTTTTGATAAATTTCTTCAATGTTTTTAGTTTCTAACCTGAATTCTGGATGATGTTCCTTAGCAAATTTAGTACTTTGAAAAAGATTTATTCTCAAGCCATCTTTATCTAAAACGCATAAGGGTTGTTGTGAATTTAAATCTGTATGGCCAACGGTAAAACCAAGGCAATCAACAAACATTCTTAAACCATCTTTTATGTCTGTATAAAAGATGTTGGGGACTAGTTTTTCGAATTTCATTGTATCATGATTAATTCCATATTTCATTCATCGCTGTTAATATGATTGGTTTACCATCGGTAACCACAATAGTATGCTCGTGTTGCGCCATAAAACCACCCATATTGCCTACCATTGTCCAGCCGTCTTGCAAGGTTTTGGCATAAGTAGAAGTTGTAGAAATAAATGTTTCAATTGCAACCACTGAGTTTTTCTTAAACCTTGTTAAATTATATTTATCTCTATAATTCGCTATTTCGTTAGGTGCTTCATGCAAACTTCTCCCAATACCATGTCCTGTTAAGTTTTTAATGACCCTGTAACCTCTTTTCTTAGCTTCAGTTTCAATTAAGAAACCAATGTCCGCAATGCGAACTCCGCCTTTTATATGATGAATTGCTTTGTGTAAAATCTGTTTTGAAGCCTCAACTAATTTCTGGTGCTGGTTTACATCATTACCAATTACAAATGAGCCTCCATTGTCAGACCAAAAACCACCTAATTCAGCTGAAACATCAATATTAATTAAATCTCCTTCTTTAAGTATGCTCTTGTCTGAAGGTATGCCATGACAAAATTCATTATTTACGCTTATGCATGTCCAACCAGGAAAACCATAGGTTAAATAAGGTGCTGATTTTGCGCCTAAATCATTCAAGATTTGTCCACCATAATTATCCAATTCCTTTGTTGACATACCTGCTTGGGCAAAATTTCTCATTTCCTTCAAAGTGTAGGCAACCGCTTCGCTTGCCTTTTTCATCCCTATTAACTCTGATTCTTGTGTTATTGACATGGTTTTTTAATTGGTATAATGTTAAGCTCAAATATTACGAAATAATCCGTTTTATCGGTTATAAACGAATATAAGTCTTTATAATCCGATTGTTAAATGTTTTTTGCATTTGCAAAGAAACCCCAAATAGTTACACAGATCTATGTGTAATAACCTTTATCCAAAGGCTGACAGGGATTGACGCGAACACTGGTCCCGATTCATCGGGAGGAGTAAAGCAAAAAAACAGGGCTGACATTCCTAAGAATTTCGAACCCTGCTTTTCGTAACAATTAGCTAATTAGCCAATTAGTGAATTAGCTAATTAATTTTTCATCATTTTCAAGAATGTAGCCAATTTAGCTTTCATTTGTCTTCTATCAACAATAAAATCTAAAAAGCCATGTTCCAATACAAATTCTGAAGTTTGAAATCCCTTTGGTAAATCTTTCTTTATGGTTTCTTTAATTACACGTGGACCAGCAAAGCCAATTAAAGCGCCTGGTTCGGCAATGTTAATATCGCCAAGCATAGCATAAGAAGCTGTTACACCGCCAGTTGTAGGGTCTGTTAATAAAGATATATATGGAATTTTTGCCTGGCTTAACAAAGCCAATTTAGCCGATGTTTTAGCCATTTGCATTAATGAAAATGCTGCTTCCATCATACGAGCTCCACCAGATTTAGAAATCATTAAGAATGGAACTTTGTTTTTGATACTGTAATCGATAGAACGAGCAATTTTTTCTCCAACAACCGAACCCATAGAACCTCCAATAAAGGCAAAATCCATACAGGCAACCATTAATTCCTGGCCATCAACTTTACCATGAGCGGCACGAATAGCGTCTTTTAAGCCAGTTTTAGCCTGACTTTCTACTATTCTTTCGGTATAAGGTTTATTGTCATTAAATTTTAATGGGTCGCCAGAAGTTAGGTTGGCAAACAATTCGGTGAACTGATTATCGTCAAAAAGAACTTGGAAATACTCTTTAGAGCCAATTCTTAAATGATAATCGCAATAGTGGCAAACGTATTTATTTTCTATTAAATCTGCGCTGTGCAGTGCTTTTTTACAGTTAGGGCACTTATTCCACAATCCATCTGGTGCTTCTTTCTTTTCTTGTGTTGTAGTACTGATACCTTTTTTTTCTCTCTTAAACCAAGCCATGTTACTAGTTAAAAATGCGAGTACAAAGAAACGAAAAATTTTTTAACAATAACACCTGTTTTTGTGGAACTGTTTTGGGGAATTTGATAAAAAATTTAATTAGTTATTGTTAAAAATACACTTAGTTATTGTAAAAAGTACACTTAGGTAAAAAATGTAGTTTTTGTTGATTTTTTTTATAACTTCGACATATCAAATTTAAATAGAAATGAGTTTAAAAGGCTATAAAGGCGTAATTTACGGGGCTGCTGTACAAGATTTGTTTGAGCAGGCTAAGAAACATCAATTTGCATTACCAGCAGTAAACGTTACAGGAACCAATACCATTAATGCGGTAATGGAAACTGCAAAGGCAGTAAATTCGCCTGTAATGATTCAACTTTCTAACGGAGGTGCACAGTTTTACGCAGGTAAAACTTTAAATAACGATAATTTAAATGCGTGTATTTTAGGTGCGGTTTCTGCGGCTAAACATGTTCATTTATTGGCAGAGCATTATGGTGTTGCAGTAGTATTGCATACAGACCACGCGGCTAAAAAATTGTTGCCATGGATTGATGGTCTTTTAACGCATGGCGAAAAATTCTTCGCTGAAACTGGTAAACCTTTATTTTCATCGCACATGTTGGACCTTTCTGAAGAGCCAATTGAAGAAAACATGGAAATATGCGTTGAATATTTTAAACGCATGGCGAAAATGGGAATGACCATTGAAATTGAATTAGGTGTAACTGGTGGTGAGGAAGATGGTGTTGACAATAGTGATGTAGATAGCTCGAAATTATATACTCAGCCAAGTGAAGTTGCTTTTGCTTATGATGAGTTGAGCAAAGTAAGTGACCGTTTTACAATTGCTGCGGCTTTTGGTAATGTTCATGGTGTTTATAAACCAGGTAACGTTAAATTGCAACCAATCATTTTAAAGAATTCTCAAGATTATATCAAAGAAAAATATAGTTTAACAGCAGAGAAACCTATCAACTTTGTTTTTCATGGTGGTTCTGGTTCATCTCAAGAAGAAATTAGAGAGGCTATTTCTTACGGTGCAATTAAAATGAATATTGATACTGATATGCAATGGGCATTTTGGCAAGGAATTTTAGATTATTACAAAAAGAACGAAGCATTTTTGCAAGGTCAAATTGGTAATCCGGATGGAGATGATAAGCCAAATAAAAAATACTATGACCCGCGTGTTTGGTTACGCAAAGGTGAAGAAGAATTTGTTAAACGTTTAACAGGTGCTTTTGAAGATTTAAATTGCATTAACGCAAACGATAAGTTGTAAGCAACTTAACAAAAAGTATAAAGGGCTTCATTTTAAAGTGAAGCCCTTTTTTATAAGTTTTTGTGATTGATATACTCGTATAGTAAATCGCGATAACCATTGCCCACTGGGATTTCTTCTCCAGCTACAACCAATTGGGTTTTTTGAATCGATTCAATTTTATCTAACGCAATAATATAAGATTTATGGATACGGATAAATTTGCTTGCACCTAATCTTTCCTCTAGTCCCTTTAGTCCTAATCTTGTGATTATCGGTTTACCTGTAGTTAGGTGAATTCTCACATAGTCTTTAAGTCCTTCAATAAAAGCAATGTCCTGTATCTTTACTTTTATTAATGAATAATTTGCATTTACAAATACATGATCATTTTCTGGTAAAACTCTCTTTTGTTTGCTCAAATGAAGTTCTTGGGCTTTATTTACCGCTTTTAGGAAACGATTAAATGGAGTTGGCTTCACCAAATAATCTACTACATCTAAATTAAAACCATCTATTGCATATTCCTCATAGGCAGTAACTAGAATAATCATTGGCGGATTTTTAATTGTTTTTAGTAATTCAAGCCCATTAATGCTTGGCATATGTATATCTAAAAAAATCAAGTCAATAGCATTTTTTTCTAGTAGGTCGGCTACTTGTAAGGGATTACGGCAAGTGGCTATTAGATTTAAAAAAGGTATTTGTTTAACATTGTCCTCTAATAATTCTAGCGCAGGTTTCTCATCATCAACTAAAATGCAATTCATTTTATAAGGTAATTTGAAGTATTGCTATAAAAGTATTATCTTTTTGTTGGGTATGGAATAAGTGCTTGCCGGGATAGAGCAATTCTAGCCTTCTTTTAACATTATTTAACCCTATTCCTGAGCTTTTCTCTGGTTTTGTTTCCATTAATGTTACATTATTGATAACCATCAGCTTCAAGGATGGTTCTTTGTCCTCTACTTGAATGGAAATATCAATATTTGGGTTTTGAATGTTTCCAATCCCATGTTTAAATGCATTCTCAATGAAAGGAATAAGCAGCATAGGTTCAATTAGTAAATTCTTGAAATTTCCTGTCAATTGCATATTAACATTTACATCATCCTTAAACCTAATCATTTGCAAATTAACATAGCTTTTTAGGTATTCTATTTCATCAATAAGATGAATTGGTTTGCCATTGGTATCGTAGAGCATGTAACGCATTAACTGAGATAAGTTGATGAGTGATGATTCCAGTTCCTCTGATTTTTTTCTCGCCATTGCCACCATAGTATTTAAAATATTAAACATAAAATGAGGACTGATTTGCGAGGAAAGAAAGGCCAATTCTGTTTTTAAATAGATGTTTTCACGCTCTTTGATTAGTTTTTCTCTTTTTACCTTGTCTAAATATAATTGATGGCAAAAGCTGGCAACAATTACAAAAAGGAAAGGAAAAATAGACATAATGTTTAATAGGGGTGGTTCAAATTGCCTTGGCCCTTTGTCAATAAATATGGTTTTTTTTGGGAAATCTGGTCTAAAGAAATCTTTGGTATAAAGATAAATAGCCATACATACCAGTAACAGGCTAATATAAATCAATATGCCATTTTTCTTTTCTCTAAGGGGATAAATTAGATAACTATGTACATAGAAAATGAGGATGAGAAGTAGGTTAGAGACTAACATACTCCTTAAGTGTTGCTCACGAAATTCTTTAGGAAAGTGATCTGCTCCCAAAAAATAGGGCAAACTAAATACAATAACCCAAAATAATAGGGGGATAGTGATGTTAAAAAAACGCCAAGATTTTAATTTTACCATGGTTAGTTATCGTGTTGCTTATTAATGTTTTACTGGTAAACAAACAAGTCTAAAGTATCTGCTCTAAGGCCGGTAAAAATACCTAAACCATTGGTCACATTTGTTGATGGATTTGTTAAATTAAGTGAATTTCCACTTATGTTTTTTAAGGCATCGTTATATTCTTTATTGATATGAAACAATAACACCTTATGATTACCCGCATAACTAAAATTCATGGCTTCTGTATTATAAGTAGAAACCTGACCAACCAAAACTTCGCTTTTTAACCTTGTGTTTCTGGAGATGGCAGTTGGGTAGGTCTCTATATTTTGAATTGATAACATGTAATAATCTGATATAGCATTTGCCCAGCTGTACATTACAGGTATAAAAGTTTTTGGTGTAGAACCAAATGTCATTGCTGGTACTTCTTGCTGCGTACTTGATGCCTTGAAATTTACGGGTTTAGTTGGTATGGTAGTCTGTGCGCTTATCGTTTTATCTAAATAGGTAAAACTTAATGCGTAACTTTTGTTATCCTTAATGAAATTTGGATCAGCGAAAGTATAAACACCAGATTTGGTTTCTGTTAATGAAACATTGCTTGTTCCATCAGAAACTTTGAGCGCCAATCCCGTAATCGGAAATCCATAAGAAATCGTATCCTCAAGGTATTTCTGATAGTATACCTTTACCTGCAAAGCTTGACCAGGTATTAAATAAGCTTCTACAACTGGTCGAGCATAATCTGCAGTTGCATCATCTTTTTGACAAGATGAAAAGCTGTAAACGATAACAATGAATATTAAAGTAAATAGGTATTTCAGGTTTTTATTTATTTCCATTTTAAGCTGAGTGTTATGTTGGGTGTAAGCCCTAAATAGTTTACGTTTGATGTGATCACTTGATTGTTAACAATTGAATATTGTTGATACCATATATTGCCTCGGTTATAGGCATTGAAGATGGAGAAGCCAATGCTACCTACTTTACGGCTATCAACTTTAATTAAATCGTACAGTGCAGAAATATCTAATCTATGATAGGAGGGAAGACGTTGACTATTTTTATCACTTATGGTTAAAAATGTCTTTGCGTTTCCACTATAGTCGTTAACGGTATAACTCGTTAAAGGTGCAGTATAAGGTTTACCTGTGGCGAAGATCCAAGTGGCAGAAAATGTCCATCTACCATAGTGATACAAGTTAACTGATTTTAATTCGTGTCTGGTATCTTGGCTAGCTGCAAATTCTCCTCCATAGGCTTCGAAATTGTTTTTTGCATCGGCAAGGGTATAACTTATCCACCCTGTGTATTTACCTTTTGTTTTTTGAATTAAAAACTCGATACCTTTTGTAAAACCAGAACCTGTATAAAAATGCTCTTCTAAAGAAATTCCAGTTCTCCTGTTTCCAATTTGCCTTTGCGAATATTCAGATAAGTTATTTAGCGTCTTGTAATATCCTTCAATATCAATTAAAAATTTATCAGCTTCATAGCTAAAACCTGCAACATAGTGGTATGCCGAACTTACAGGTATTGAGCTTCCATTTGCAAGTACCCAAAAATCTCTACTGCCTGATAAGATATCTTCTCTGATAACTCTATTAGTGAATTGAAAGAATTTACCAGTTGATGCTTTTAAGGTCAATTTATCATTTAAAGTATAAGTTCCTGATAAACGTGGCTCAAAATAAACCTTCCCAGTTTGGTCGTAAATGGTTGTTCTAATTCCTGGCTTAATTTGCAAGTTTTTGCCAGGGCTAAATTCAATTTCTCCATAAAGCCCACCAATATTTGCCTTGGTATGTTGGTCAATTAATTTGCTGGTGTCGTTTTGGCTATACTCGTAAGAAACATCTTGGTTTGAAGCATATACACCGAAAAGTGCTTTTATTTTATCTTTAGCTTGCCATTCCCAATCAGATTTCACACTAAAATCCCTCAGCCTGTTCTTTTCAAAAGTACCATTGCTCAACTCTGTTTCATTGCCCAGTGAGTCTGCAACAGTAACCTTATTGCTATTGTCCCTATCGCTATGGTAAGTAGAGAAACTGGCCAAAGTGTTTGAATAGACTTTGGGTGTCCAACGTCTAGACCATTTTAAGCTAGAGCCTAAATTGCCATAAGTAGTTTTATCGGTATTGGTAATTTCTCCTCCACTAGAAATAAATGAAGGCAGCTCTATGGTTTTACTATTATCTAAATTATCATTTCCTTGGTAAACGCTCCAAGAGAGCCTATTTTTTTGATCGGGAGCATAAGTGTATTTTGCATTTAAGTCGTAAAAAGCCGAAGCCGGTGTGCTTACCGTTTGACTAAAACCGCCTCTTCCGCCACCACCTGGAGGGCCACCCATGCCTCCACCTGGTCCGCCTCCAGGACCGCTGGTGGTAGAAATAGTGGTTGTGTTAAATTTATTGAAGATTTTATTATAAAGAGGACCTTCGTAAGATCTTCTGTAGGCTAAAAGCAAGGTAGATTTATCATTAATAGGTCTTTCTAAATAAAGATTAGCACTTAAAAGGCTGATATCTCCACCTATATTATATTCTTTACTATTCCCTTCCTTGCCTACAATATCCGTTACACTAGATAATCGTCCACCATATTTGCTAGAAAAACCACCTTTGTACATGGTTACATCTTTAACACTATTACTATTAAAAGCACTAAAAAAGCCATAAAGGTGATCTACTTGATAAACAGTAAAACCATCAAAAAGCACCAAATTTTGATCTGGTGTTCCACCTCTAACATAAGCTCCAGAAGAAGATTCATTGCTGCCACTAATACCCGGCATTAACTGGAAAGAACGTAAAATATCTCTTTCTCCAATATTTGGTAATTCATCAAGCTTTGCTGGAGAAATTTGCAACACACTTACTCTCCGCTTGTCTGTTGTCATGACGCTTTCTCCCTTTTTGCCTACAACAATTACTTCGTTTAGTGACTTTACCGAAATGAATAATCCAATTACAATTTCTTTTTTTATGTTCTCACTGTTGAGCTCATAAGTGTCTCTTCTGTAACCAACATAGTTGATTTCTAGCTTACAAGTGTCTGATGGGACGTGCAAAATGGTAAAGTAACCATCTGAATTGGTAGATGTGCTAATATTGGTATTTCTAACTTTAATGATTGCTGATGGCAATGATTCTCCAGTGTTTTGATCTATTACTTTTCCATTAATGGTAAATGGTTCAACCTTTTTTTGTGGTTTTACATCGTTAACTTCAGTGTTTACCTTTGTATTTAAGATTGGTAAGTTTTTCTTCTCTGATTTTACATACTGATTGGAATAGAACAAGGAAGAATCTCCAACCAATGCCATTTTTTTAAGCCGAGGTAAATCTTCAGGCATTTTAATGATATAGATTTCTTGATCAGACTCTACCCAATAATGAAGGTCGTTGCTTTTAAAGATTTTAGACAATACATTTTTAACAGGTTCTTCATGAAATTGATCAGTAATTTGAATATTCTTAATCATCTCATGGTCATAAATAAACCTAATTTTACTTTTTCTGGCGATGGTATCTAACATCGTTTCCATCGGTATAGTAAAAAAACCACTAATCACTGCATCAATTTTTAATGGTCGCTGGGCAAAAGCACTAAGGCTAAAGGCGCAGCTCATGCTAAATAATAATAAAATTCTCCTCATATGTGAAGGCGAATTTTAAAAAAGCGCTTGTTAACAAATGTTAATTGCGACAAATGAAGTATATGAGCCTATGAAACGGAGATTTTTATAGAAGATTTGATTGCTTTACAATAACTAGGTTTGGTTAAACTTTCTTGTTTATGATTTGTCATTAGTTATCTCATAATTCTAATTGATATATAGATTATATTTGATTACCTAAACATTTAGAAATGAAAAATAAAAAAGGTATTAGCCTCTTTGAAAGATTTGCTAATGCGGCGACTAAATTTACTGGCAGTTCTCCAGCATTTTTAATGGCCGCAGGTGTAGTTGTAATATGGGCAGCAATGGGGCCATTGTTTGATTATTCTGAGACCTGGCAATTGGTTATCAATACAGGGACAACAATTATTACCTTTTTGATGGTTTTTTTAATTCAGAAAGCGCAAAACAAAGATGGTAAAGCCATTCAGTTAAAGTTAAATGAATTAATTGCTGCGCAAGAACATACTAGCAATAGAATGGTTGATATTGAAGATTTAACCGAAGATGAGCTAGACCAACTCCATAAATATTACGTTAAATTAGCAGCATTAGCAAAAAGAGAAACGGATATTCATTGTTCGCATTCTATTGATGCAGCCGAAGAGTTAAATACAGAGAAATCTAAAAATATTAAACACTATAAAAAACCAAAAAAAGATGGACTCACTTCTCGTACAAAAAGCGCTCACTAAAGAAGAACTAGAAAAGGTTTTTTCCATTCGTAAAATTGTTTTTGTTGATGAACAAGGTTGCCCGCCAGAACTGGAATGGGAAAATGAAGATGTATCTCATCATTTTATAGCTTTATCAGATCATCAGCCTTGTGGGGCTTGCAGGTGGCGTAAAACGGATAAGGGTTATAAACTAGAACGCTTTGCAGTACTTAAGGAGTTTAGGGGGCAAGGAGTGGGAAGGGCACTAATTGCAACTGCTTTAGATGATTTACCTGCTGATGCAGACTATATTTACTTAAATTCTCAATTAGATGCCATGAGCTTATATGCCAAATTTGGTTTTGTAGCAGAGGGAGAACAATTTGAGGAAGCAGGTATCCAACATTTTAAAATGGTGAAGAAGGTTTAAGGGTTTTTAACATTAAGGAATTAAGAAGATTAGAGTTTTTAGTAATAACTCTTAATATTTCTTAATGGCACTTAATTTCTTAATGTTAAAAATTAATTCCCACTAAAAACTCTTGAAGATAAAACCATCGCTTCATTCCATTTTTCCATATTCAAATTTAAATTCTCACCCTTGCTTTGCAAAAAAGAAATCAAATCTTCGGTAGCCATATTTCCAGTTAAATCATCGCTAGCCATAGGGCAGCCGCCAAAACCCTTTAATGCACTATCAAAACGTTTACAACCAGCATTGTAAGCAGCTTCAATTTTTTCTAATCGTGTATAAGGTGTGCTATGCAAATGGATACCCATTTCTATTTGGTCGAATTTTTTTATCAACGCTGGAAGAATGAGTTCTATTTTCTCTGGAGTGGAAACTCCAGTCGTGTCGGCCAATGAAAGTATTTTAACGCCTCTTTTTACTAATTCATCAGCCCATTTTTCTATAATTTCCACATTCCATTCATCGCCATAAGGATTGCCAAAACCCATAGATAAATAGACGACAGCTGTTTTATTATTTTTATCACACAGGTTGAGCATCTCTTCAACCGTGTTTAAAGATTGATTTATGCTAGAATTAGTATTGCGTAGTTGAAACGTTTCTGAGATGGAGAAAGGAAATCCGAGATAAGTGATGGCTTTATGTTTAACGGCGTCTTCTACGCCTCTTAAATTAGCCACAATGGCAAGTAATTTTGATTTAGTGTTTGATAAATCTAATTTCCCTAGCACTTCTTCTGTGTCTCGCAACTGCGGAATAGCTTTTGGAGAAACAAAACTTCCAAAATCCATGGTGTGAAACCCAACTTGAAGCAATAAATTGATGTATTCAGCTTTTAGTTCAGTCGGAATAAAATCGTGCAAACCTTGCATCGCATCACGAGGGCATTCTACTAATTTTATTTTTTGAAACATATAGAAAATGGAAAAGGTAAAATGGAAAATGTTTCGAATTAAACTTTCGGACTTTCGGACTTTCCGACTTCCAGACTAATTACACTTTCCGACTTCTTTACTTCCGGACTATTTATAGCTTTCCATTTATCTCCTTTAAGAAAGGGTCTAATGATTAATCTTGTGCCTCTATCGTAGCTAAAATAACTCCAAACCCAATTTACAAAGACAATCAATTTATTTCTAAAACCTACTAGGGTCATTAAGTGAACAAACATCCAAGTAAACCAAGCGAATACACCTTGAAAACGAATTTTGCCAATGTCTACAACCGCCCTGTTTCTACCAACTGTTGCCATAGAACCTTTATCGAAGTATTTAAAATTTTCTGTGGGTTTACCGTTAATGATATTGATTAAGTTTTTGGCTAGTAGAGTTCCTTGTTGTATGGCGACAGGAGCAACACCTGGATGCCCATTTGGAGTTTCATCTGTTATCATCGCAGCCACATCGCCAATGGCATAAATATTCTGGTAACAGTCTACCTTGTTAATCATATCTACTTTCAAACGATTTCCTCTTACAGTACATTCTTGCTTTAAGCCATCTAAAACAACTCCTTTCACGCCAGCACTCCAAATTACAGTAGCAGAAGGAATAATTCTACCATCAAGTAGAGCAATGCTTTTACCATCATAACTTTTTACTCTTGCTTCTGTATAAACAGTTACGCCCATTTCCTCTAAAAACTCTTGAGATTTTCTTTGTGCCTGAGGAGACATTGGACCTAATAATTCTGGAGAACCTTCTATTAAATAGATGTTAACTTGGTTTATATCTATTTCAGAGTAATCGTTCTTTAAAACGTGTTTCTTTAACTCTGCCAATGCGCCAGCAGTTTCAACACCTGTTGGACCACCACCAACTACCACAAAATTTAATAATCCCGCTTTTTCTTGTGGGTCTTTTGCTATGAGAGATGCTTCGAGATTTTGCAAGATTAGACTACGCAAGTTTAATGCCTCTGGTATAGATTTCATCGGCATTGCATTTTGCTGAATCTCATCTTGTCCGAAAAAATTACTTGTAGAACCTGTTGATATTACTAAAAAATCATAGCTAATTTCTCCAATTGTGGTTATTAACTTATTCTCTTCTGGAATTATCTTTTGCACTTCTGTAACCCTAAAAGTTAGATTTTTTTGCCCTTTAAATATCTTTCTAATTGGAAATGCAATAGAGTCTGCTTCTAAACCACCAGTAGCAACTTGATATAATAAAGGTTGAAAGGTGTGGTAATTATGCTTGTCGAGAATAATTACCTCAACGTTTTCTTTTCTAAGTCTTTTTGCTAATTCAATGCCGCCAAAACCACCACCAACAATTACTATTTTTTGCTTTGCGTTTTCCATAGTAGATAAACTAATGAACCTATCATTTAGTTTAACAAATATACTAAGTTATTAAGCCAATAAATGTTAAACAAGTTTAAGAAAATGCTACGTTATTTAACACAGAGAGCACAGAGATTTCCATAGAGAACACAGAGTTATCTTTTACCGGACTAATTAATAACCGCAAAGACAAGAAGAGCGCAAAGAAAAGAGTAGTTTCATTGGTTTGAAACCATATATGGTAGTCAAGAGAATATAAGTCCTGTTTGTACCTTTGTGGTTTATCTTATGCTAAAGGAAAAATTAATCTTAGCGACCTTTGCTTCTTTGCTGTTAATTTAAAAACGCCGTAAACAAAAAGGGTCCCGAAATTCGAGACCCTTTTTTTATAACCTTATTCCCCTTTAGGGGTTAGGGGTTTAAGCTTTTTTCGCTTCGTTTTTAGATAAATCGATTACAATAGGAGTAGAGATACATAATGATGAATATGTACCGATGATACGACCAATTAATAAAGCAAATATAAATCCACGGATACTATCACCACCGAATATAAAGATGACCAATAACACGAAGAATACGGTTAATGATGTTAAAATAGTACGACTTAATGTACTGTTTAATGCGAAGTTGATTAAAGTATCTCTTTCTGCACCATAAACATCAGTTTTACCAGATTCACCTAGTTTCTCACGAATACGGTCAAACACAACTACTGTTTCTGTCATGGTATAACCCATTACCGTTAAAATAGCAGCGATAAAATCTTGTCCAATTTCTAATGGGAAAGGTAATACGCCATCTAATATAGTATAGAATGACAATACCAATAATACATCATGGAATAATGCAATAACTGCACCTAGACCATATTGCCATTTCTTGAAACGAACCAAGATATAGATAAACATTACGATACAAGAGAAAATGATTGCTCCGTATGCGCCATAAATAATGTCACTAGCAATAGTAGGAGTAACTTTTTGTTGACTTTCAATTGTGAATTTGGCCCCAGTTTCATTTAAACCTTTAACCAATGCATTTTCTACCAATTTATCAGCACCTTGATCCTGATCTTGGATATGGTAAGGGGTAGTGATTTTTAATGAATTGTCAGTACCAGCTGTTTTAACCAATGCTTCTTCACCTTCAAAATGAGGAACCAATTTGTGAGCAACTTCTTCAGTGCTCATTGGTTTGTCAAACTTCACGATGTAAGTTCTACCACCTTTAAAATCTACACCAAGATTTAATCCGCCATTTTTAACATAAAAACCTATACCAGCAATGATGATAACCGTAGAAATAATATAGTATAATTTTCTACGTCCAACAAAGTTGAAGGCGATATTTTTAAAGGCGTTTCTAGTAAATTGATTATCGAATGAGATATTTGCTTTTTTAGCGATTAAGCTTTCAAAAATTACACGAGAGATTAATACCGCTGCAAATAATGACGTTACAATACCAACCATTAAAGTTACCGCAAAACCACGTACTGGTCCTGTACCGAAGATAGCCAAAATGGCACCCAAGATGAATAGGGTAACGTTTGAGTCGATGATTGAAGACATTGCATGTTTAAAACCTTCTTTAATTGCAACTCCCGTACTCTTACCGTGGGCAAGCTCTTCCCTTACACGTTCAAATATCAAAATGTTCGCATCAACCGATAAACCAATTGTTAACACGATACCAGCAATACCAGGTAACGTAAGTACAGCGCCAAACGCTGCAAGAACACCCATGATAAAGAATAAGTTAATTAACAAGGCTAAGTTGGCAATCCAACCAGCTTTATTATAATATAAAGCCATAAAGGCTAAAATAACTACGAATGCAATTACAAATGAAGCCAAGCCGCTATCAATTGCTTGTTGACCTAATGAAGGACCAACCACGAAATCTGAAACGATTTTAGCAGGAGCAGGTAATTTACCAGCTTTTAAGATGTTAGCTAAATCTTTAGTATCATCTATCGTGAAACTTCCAGAGATAACCGAACTACCATTTGGAATTTCTCCGTTTACAGTAGGAGCAGTATAAACTGTGTTATCTAAAACGATAGCAATTGCTTTATCATCTGAGTGGTCATCAGGAATACCTGCTGCTTCTGCAGTGATTTTTTTCCATTTTGCAGCACCATCAGCAGTCATGTTCATAGAAACTTGGGGTTTGTTACCCTCACCGTAATCGCTACGAGCATTTGAGATGGCATCACCACCTAAAGCTGGTTTGCCATCCATTGATGTTACCTTGATTGCATATAAATCAAAACGCTTAGTTCCATCTTTAGGTTTAAGACCCCACATGAATTTCAATGTACCTGGAATAAGAGGCTTAATTTCTGGCTTAGCAAAATACGCCATTACTTTAGCAGTATCTTTTTGTAGCACTGTACCTACAACAGCACCAGGAGCCAATTGAATTTGGCCGTTTTGGTCTTTGTAAGCCTGGATCTCTAATAAAGTACCAATTAGCGGGCTTGCTTTAGCCGCATCAACATTTTTAGCAGTTGCTGAAGTGTCTTTTTTATTTAATTTACCAAGACCAGCTAATTTATTATCAGTTTTAGCAGTATCTGTTGCTTTAGCTACAGGGGCAACTGTAGCAGTATCTTTAAGACTAGCAGCAAGTGTTTTATTGATGTTATCTAAAATGCCATAAACTTCTGGATTTTGATAAACTTGCCAAAATTGTAATTCAGCAGAACCTTGTAATAATTTACGAACACGTTCTTTGTCTTGTACACCTGGCATCTCAATAAAGATTCTGTTAGAACCTTCTTGTTTTTGCATGTTAGGACTAACCATTCCAAAACCATCAATACGACTACGTAAGATGATGAATGAACGGTCAATTGCACTATTAGCTTCTTTAGAAAGGAAACTTTTTACGTCAGCATTGCTTGCGTTTGCTTTTAATTGAGCTGCATTATCTTGAGTTGAAAAGAAATCTGCTAACTTCCCATTAGGAACAAGTTTTTCGTATTCGCTAACAAATAGAGAAATGAAATCACTTCCACCAGCATTTAATTTTGCTTGTGCATTTCTTAATGCTTCGTTAAAGTTTGCGTCTGTAGTATTGTTTGCCAAAGATTTAGTTAGCTCAGCTAAAGAAATCTCCATGGTAACGTTCATGCCACCTTTTAAGTCAAGCCCAAGGTTAATCTCTTTACCTTTAACTTGCTGATAGGTTAAGCCAAATACTGGATAAACTGGCTGAGTAGCCATTGAATCTAAATATGCTTTTTCTTTGATTGTGTCGCCTTTGGCGTACGCTTTGGCGTCTTTTTCTACATTATATGTAACTAGATTAAACGAAAGAGAATACAGACAGACAATACCCAATAGTATTGCCATAAATTTAATAAAACCTTTACCTTGCATTTTTTGTTGTATAATTTTTTCTATTTGCTGTTTTTAAACAAGTCGGCAAATCTAACTATTTTTTTAAATAATAGTTACCTTATTGTAATTTTATTAAGGAAGTTTTCTTATTTGCGTTCTAACGTCGAAAAAGTGTAAGCTACGCTATTTTTTTCATCAGCTTCGTGATATTCTTGATAGGTTTCTAACCATTCACCTGCATTTATTTTTGGAAAAAAAACATCAGCTTCATATTCTTTATGAACCGTTGTTAAATAAATCCTATTGCTCAAAGAAATAGCGTTCTTATAAATTTCTGCTCCACCTATTATAAATACCTCATCTTCATTATTGCAAAGCGATATTGCTTTTTCTAAACTATTTACAACTTCAACGTTTTCGATTTGTAAATCTGATTTGCGAGTAATTACAATATTCCTCCTGTTAGGTAATGGTCTACCAATAGAATCATAGGTTTTGCGACCCATGATAATGGTATGACCTGAAGTGATTTCCTTAAAATGTTTAAGGTCTGCAGGTAAATGCCATAACAACTGATTGTCTTTGCCTATGGCATTGTTTTCTGAGATGGCTACGACGATGGATAATTTGTTCATTAGTTTTTTTCGTTGGTCGTTGGTCGTTTTTCGTTCGTTGTTAGACAAAAAACGATACACGAGCAACGAAAGACTACACTGCTACCGCTCCCTTAATATGTGGATGTGGGTCGTAGTTTTCTAAAGTAAAATCTTCAAACTTAAAATCGAAGATGTCTTTTACCGCTGGGTTGATGTACATTTTAGGCAAAGGCTTGGTGTCTCTACTTAACTGAAGATTTGCTTGTTCAATATGGTTGTTGTATAAATGAGCATCACCGAGTGTATGGATGAAATCTCCATATTCCAACCCGCAAACTTGTGCAACCATCATGGTTAGCAAAGCATAAGATGCAATATTAAAAGGTACGCCTAAAAATATATCTGCACTGCGTTGGTATAATTGGCAGCTTAATTTGCCATCTGCTACATAAAATTGAAAAAAGGCGTGACATGGTGGAAGTGCCATGTTCTCAACTTCTGCAACGTTCCAAGCAGAAACAATAATTCTTCTCGAATCTGGGTTGTTTTTAATGGTATTGATAATTTGAGTAATTTGGTCAATCTTTTCGCCATTTGGTTTTGGCCAAGAGCGCCATTGCGAACCATAAACAGGTCCTAAGTTTCCGTTTTCATCAGCCCACTCATCCCATATTTTAACACCATTATCCTTTAGGTATTTAATATTCGTATCACCGCTTAAAAACCAAATCAATTCATGTATAATAGATTTAAGGTGTAGCTTTTTCGTAGTTACCATCGGAAAACCTTCTTGAAGGTTAAAGCGCATTTGATATCCAAAAACACTAATTGTTCCCGTACCCGTTCTGTCGTGCTTTTGTGTGCCATTATCTAGCACATGTTGCATTAAATCTAAATATTGTTTCATACCATCTAATCCCGATAAATCGGGACTTTTAATTTTATTTCTTACAAAACTAGAAATTTAAATAATCTTAATCTTAATGCTTTTTCCACATTGTGTATTTTCCTAACGAAGAAACTGTTAAAAGGAAGTTACGAACTAAACGGTTGGCAATTTATAGCCATTATGGTAGGCGGCAGCAAGGTATTTATTGGCTTCGCTATCAGTAAATCTATTTTTTTCAGCATCCCAATATATTTTTTTACCTAGTCTATAAGCAATATTGCCCATTTGGCAAATTTTTGCAATATGAGAGCCTGCTTCAATAGGCGCTTTTAGGTCTTCGAACTTTCGAGATTGTATCACATCTAAGAAATTGCTGGTGTGTTTTTCTAAGCCATTGTCAACAGATTTTTGAAATTCTACACGTTCAATTTTGTCTTTTCCATCGGCTTTTTCAGGTATTACTTCCCAGCCTTGTCTATTTACGACTAATGTGCCGTTGTTACCTATAAAGGCAACGCCATGGTTTCTATTGTAAGGACCCCCATCAATTCCAGTTGCATGTTCCCACTGCAGATTAAAATCCTTAAACTGAAATATAGTAGTTAAAGTATCAGGTGTTTCAGAAGCATCATTAGGATTGGCGAATTTACCTCCAGAAGCAACAACGCTTATTGGAGTTTCAGCTTTCATACCTATTAAACCAAAATCAATCATATGTACCCCCCAATCTGTCATTAACCCTCCTGCATAATCCCAAAACCATCTAAATTCAAAATGGAAACGATTTTTGTTGAATGGTCTTTTAGTTGCAGGACCAAGCCAAGCAGCATAATCTACACCTTCTGGCACAGCTGAGTCAGCTACAATAGGTATCGCTTTCATCCATCCTTGGTATGCCCACGCCTTTACCAAGCGCACATTACCCAACTTGCCAGAGTGAACATAAGCCATGGCATCAGCAAAGTGCTTTTGGCTACGTTGCCATTGTCCAACTTGTACTGCTTTATTGTATTTTTTTTGAGCAGCCACCATGATGTTACACTCCTGAATGGAGTTGCCAGCAGGTTTTTCTACATAAACATCTTTGCCAGCTGCAAGAGCATCAACCATTATTTTACAATGCCAATGGTCTGGTGTTCCAATTACAATGGCATCAATATCTTTGTTTTCCAATATTGCTTTATAGTCGGAAGCTGTAGTTACACTTATATTTCTTTTGGCTAATTCAGCAGTTCTTTTATTCAAAACGTTCTTATCCACATCGCAAATTGCAACACACTGAGCTCTTGAATCCTTTAGCAAAGCATTTAAATTAGACCAGCCCATTCCGTTTACCCCGATAACGGCAAAACGAATTTTATCTGCAAGGGTAGCAGATGCTAGTAAATCTAAAGGCATTACCGATGCCAAGCCAGTGCTTGCTAATAAAATGGAGCTTGATTGGATGAAGTTTCTACGTTTCATTGTGTTCAGGTTAGGATTTATAATTGGTTCTTTAACAATAGCGGACACAATATAATAAATCATTCTATGTAAATAGCAAAAGCATTAAAAAATAAACGTTAAAGAAACGATTGTTTTTGTTTGTTGTACACATTAGCACTCTCGGAGGCCTAAACATTGTGCTAAACTTTTCTATGCCATAAAATTGAATTAGATTTGGAGCAACATAAGTAGATTTATATGTCCAGAAAACTACATTCATTTTTGGTTCTCTTTTTGGTAGCCTTTCAAGCTTTTGGGCAGTCTCAACAAGCACTAAAACTTTCTGATGCTGCAATTTCCTTAACAAGGCAAAAAGTTGTTTATGACCCTGCTTATTTTAAAATACCTTATCCGAATGGAGATGTGCCTGCCGGTAAAGGTGTTTGTACCGATGTGGTGATTAGGGCTTACAGAGCTTTGGGCACTGACTTGCAAAAGAATGTTCACGAAGATATGAAGCAGAATTTTAAGCTTTACCCAAAAGATTGGGGCAGGAAAAAGCCTGATGCAAACATAGACCATAGGCGAGTTTATAACTTAATGGTTTTCTTTAAGCGAAAAGGAACTGTAAAATCAATGACTAAAAATGTGGATGACTATAAACCAGGAGATATTGTGTGTTGGAATTTAAGTGGTAACATATCTCATATTGGTTTGGTGGTAAATAAAAAGTCTGCTGACGGAAAAAGATTCTTAATTGTTCATAACATAGGTGGTGGCCAAGTATTGGAAGATTGCCTTTTCTCCTTCAAAATCATTGGTCATTATCAATATAAGGTTTAGGAATAAAATCGTCAATCACCAATCTAAAATCGTAAATTAATAAGATGCTCGCTTTTGCAAATGCTAAAATAAATCTTGGACTGTTTTTGACAGAGAAGCGTGTTGATGGCTATCATAATCTTCAAACGGTTTTTTATCCTGTTAAGTTACATGATGTAGTAGAATTGATTGATTCTGAAAATACAACGTGTGTTATAAAGGGAATTGAAATACCAGGCAATCCTGATGATAACATTTGTGTGAAAGCCTTTAGGGCATTGCAGAATGAATTTGGTTTGCCTCACCAACAAATTATTTTGTTAAAAAATATTCCTGTTGGCGCTGGTTTAGGAGGTGGTTCTGCCGATGCTGCTTTTTTAATCAAATTAGTAAATGACAAGTTTGATTTAGGTTTGTCAATTGAAAAAATGCAAGACTACGCAAGGGTTTTAGGTGCGGATTGTGCTTTTTTTATTGAGAACAAACCAGCTTATGCCTTTGCCAAAGGCGATGAATTTGAAGATTTGGAAATCGATTTATCCAATCATTTTATGGTATTGGTTAAACCACCAATTCACGTTTCAACTGCCGAGGCTTACAGCAAAGTAAAAGTTAAAGAACCTACCACATCCCTAAAAGATTTAATACATTTGCCCTTAAGTGATTGGAAAGCCAATATTTTAAATGATTTTGAGGTTTCTGTTTTTGAAAAATATCCAGAAATTGACGAAATAAAAACAAAGCTTTATGCTGCAGGTGCTACATTTGCGCTAATGAGTGGAAGCGGTTCATCTGTTTACGCTATTTTTGAGAAGCCAGTTAGATTGCCAGAATTGGAAAAAGATAACTTGGTTTTTTACGGCATTTAAGCATAAAGGTAAAAGCTGAAAAATCAAAGCAGTATTTATCTAAATACTAATTACTAAATACTTTGTACTGAACAAATGGAAATAAATCTAATCCGCAAAAGCGGGAAATTTAATTTTGAAGCAAGCAACGAAGGCGGTTTTACTGTTGAGTTAGATGCAAATCCTGCAATTGGCGGAGAAGGAAAGGGTTTTAGGCCGATGGAAACCTTATTGATTGGTTTGGGTGGCTGCAGTGGGATTGATATGGTCAATATCCTTACCAAGCAAAAAGAAGACTTAGCAGATATCAAAATCAATATTAATGCTTCAAGAGTAAATGAAGAACCTGCAATTTTTGAAGAAATTAACATCCAGTTTAATCTTGCTGGAAATTTGAATGAACAAAAAGTAGAACGTGCCTTGGCTTTAACCTTTGATAAATACTGTTCGGTTGCAAATATCTTAGGTCGCTCTGCAAAAATTAACTTTACTTATACCATAAATAAATAGAGTTTCGCTATACGCAATACTCATTACGCAATACACAACATGTCCAAAAATTTTGAAACCATCGCTATTCGTACCCAAACAGAAAGAAGTTTACACAAAGAACATTCTTCACCTATCTATCTAACTTCAAGTTATAAGTTTGATGATGCAGAAGAAATGCGTGCTTTGTTTGCTAATGAAAAAGAGGGGAATGTTTATAGCCGTTATTCTAATCCAAACACTTCTGAGTTTATAGAGAAAATGTGTTTGTTAGAAGGAGCAGAAGATGGTTTCGCTACAGCAACGGGCATGGCATCTATCTTTACTACGTTTGGCGCTTTCTTAAAAAGTGGCGATCATATTGTTTCAAGCCGTTCGGTTTTTGGTTCAACACACCAGTTGTTAACCAATGTGTTCTCTAAGTGGGGTGTTACTTTCGATTATGCTGATTTAGATAAACCACAAGATTGGGAAGGACTAATCAAGCCGAATACCAAAATGCTTTTTGTGGAAACTCCTTCAAATCCTGGTATTGATATTATTGATTTGGAATTTTTAGGTGATTTAGCAAAAAAACATAACGTTTTATTAGTGGTTGATAACTGTTTTGCAACGCCATACTTGCAACAGCCCATTAAACTAGGTGCACATATTTCTATCCACTCTGCAACTAAATATATTGATGGTCAAGGCCGTGTGCTAGGTGGTATTATTTTAGGAAGCAAAGATTTGATAACTGAAATAATGAATTTTGCTCGTCATAGTGGACCATCTTTATCGCCGTTTAATGCTTGGATTTTATCTAAAAGTTTAGAAACATTGGCAATTAGAATGGACAGACATTGCGAAAATGCCTTAAAGGTTGCTGAATTTTTAGAAGGTCACGAACAAGTTAAGTTAGTGAAATACCCATTCCTAAAATCTCACCCTCAATACGAAATTGCTAAAAAACAAATGAAACAGGGTGGAGGAATTGTAACTGTAGTTGTTAAAAATGGGGTAGAAGGTGCTCGTAAATTTATGGATGGATTGAAAATGTTTTCTATCTCTGCAAACTTGGCAGATACACGTTCAATTGCAACACACCCAGCAACAAGTACACACTCAAAATTGACCGAAGAACAACGTTTGGAAGTTGGAATTGAGCAGGGAACGGTACGTTTGTCGATTGGATTAGAACATATTGATGATATTATAGCTGACATTAAAGGAGCGCTTAACGGTTAGCAGTTAACAGCATTGAAAAACCTTAGCAAAATCGTTAAGGTTTTTTTGTTTTGACAATGTCAGTGTTTCATAGGCTTTGCAGTATTTCTTTCCACTTTACTGCCGGTAACCGCAGGGGTTACCACTAGAAGATCGTTTCAATAAGGTTTAATAACAAAGTTGGTAGTACTTGGCAGTTGCTGGGAGTGTCGTAATATAGTTGCTCGAAATGAGTTCCTCTACAACAAAAACCTGTGTAAAATAAACCCTTATTCTAATGGGTGCCTTTCTTCAAGGCACGAAATAAAGGGGGACTAAAGAACGCTATTTAAAGCAAATTGCTTTTCAACCTCCAATGTATGCTAAAGGAAAGTTCTTGTCTTCAGCAGCTTTTTTTATTATCTAGACTTGGGCTATTTTGTGATTTTAAAACTAAAAACATTAAATTTACAACCATTAGGAGTGCATCCCAGTTTGTTTATCTTTAGTTAATCCGAAACCTAATAATGAGGCTATCGCTCTCTTTATTGTTGTGCGTTTTATTTTGTGGCTTCAAGCTTAAGGCACAAAGTAAACTGATAGCACCCTATATAAAAGCTTGGGAAGTAGCTGATACTTCGCAAACCCACCAAGCAGAAAAAACCTATAGTTTACTAAAAAAGAATAGAAACGTAGCAGGATATCATCAGATTATAAATGAGATGTATGCCTACCTAAAAGATAATCCAGATGATAGGTTATGGATTAGAACTACAATGTTTGATGTTTATGGGAGAATTGAACTAGGCATTTGGAAATCATCAGAACTCCCAAAAGGAGGGACATTATTAACTAAGTGCATAAAAATAGCTAGCAAGCTAAATGATGATCAACTTATGGCGGAGCTATATGCACAGTATGCAGAATTATCACCTTACGCAAGTAGCTATGTGTTATATAATTTAAAAGCTATTGAGTTACAGAAAAAGATAGGTGTTTCCCATTTTGTTTATGTGGCCAACCGTTACTATAATGTAAGCCTTGGTTTATATTTAAATGAAGATTATAAGCAAAGCATTAACTACGGACTTAAATTTTTATCTTTCACCAGCGAAGAAAAAAAAGGAACAGACCCAAATATACATATTCTGCAAATAGACATAATTGGTGCTTCTTATTTTAGACTTAGCAATATAGACAGCTCAAAGTATTATTATCAAAAATTATTAGATACTTTAATTAAAAAGCCTCACACAGAGACAGATAATCAACAATTATGGATAGCTATTGCAAAAGGCAATATTGGCCGGATTTTAGCCTTGCAAAATCAAGAAGATAAAGCCTTACCATTAATAAAAGAGCACTTGAAAACCAGTTTAAGGCTAAAATCTTTTAACAATGCGGCAATAGCCGAAAACAACTTGGGTACCATTTATTTAAAAAGCAAAGCCTATGGCAATGCATTAAACGAATTTAGAAATGCCTATCGTTATGCCATAACAGATAACTTGCTAAAGGAAAAGGTTTTGGCCTCTAAAGGTTTAGCCGATACATTTAAGGCAACTAAAGAAACAGATAGCGCATTTGCATATTATGCGTTACACCAAAAATACCGCGATAGCTTAACAGAAAATATAAACAGCGGCAAATTATCTGCTATTAATGCAAGTATAGCTTTTGATGATATGCAAGATCATCTGCACGAAGCAAACAATACAATTAGAAACCAGCGTTTAACCAGAAATTTTATATTAATAGCCATTGTACTTTTAACTGTGATAGCCTTGTTGTTTTACAACCGTAAAATGTTGCAACAAAAACATTTAGCAGAAACATTAGCGCGCAGGCAAAAACTGGCAGAACAAGAAGCAAATCAAGCAAAAGAGCAAATACTAAGCTTTACAGAAAATATTATCGAAAAAGAAAAGTTAATTGTTAACCTACAAAAACAATTGGTTGATGGAAATGAACAATTGAACGAAAGTCTTTTACGATACACACTGGTAACCGATACCGAGTGGGAAAAATTTAGGTTAGAATTTTCAAAAGCCTATCCCTCATTTTTATCTTCATTGCAAAAAATGTTACCAACCATTAACCCCGCTGAGGAACGTTTGGCTACACTTTTATGCTTAAAACTAACCACTAATCAAATTGCAAATACCTTGGGCATCAGCAAAGATAGTGTGGGTCGGAGCAAGCGCAGGTTAAAACAACGTTTAAGTCTAGGTAATACTGCTGTTTTAGAAGATTTTGTTTGTAGGTTAGTTTAGGCCTCCATCACTCTCCGAAAGGAGTATAGAGCGCTTTATCTTTCAAGTCGGCTATTTCTGATAGCGGTGCCTTTAAACCAGCTCTGTCGTTTATGTTTATCGTCATTTCGAATGATATTTTTCGTTGAGGAGAAATCTATGATTTGATGCCCTAAATCATCCAACTTAAACCATCTGCCTCTTAGTCTTTAGTCTTTCTGCTCCTTCCGCCTTCCCTTCATCCACCTTCTCAATCTTTAGTCTTTCAGCTTTAGCCTTCCAACCTGCCACCTTCTTTGTCCGCTTTTTGTCCGCCCCAAAACCTTGGTTTTAAAACTAGAAGTGGTCAATTTTATCCTATGCATCAGTCAAAAAACTACAAATGGATAGTCGTCATTATGCTTATTGCATTAATTGCAATGTGCATGGTGTGGTGGTTTTTTGAACGACGCATTATACAAATCTGAAACACTATGAAAAAACTGTTACTAATAACTTTGAAGATGCAAACACATATGTCTAGTGGTTTTGTTAATCCCTTACGGAAGCTCATTTTGCTCATTTCTTTTTTGTTTGGGATGCTTCCAGCTTATGGGCAGGTTATTTTTTTCGAAGACTTTGATCATACTAACGGACCAACAGCAGGAGGTGCTGGAACCTATGTTTTTCCAAGCGGTTGGCTATTATTTAATCTTGATGGGCGCACTCCTAACCCATTGGTGAATTATGTAAATCAAGCTTGGGAAAGAAGAGATGATTTTTCTCATTCTGTAATTGATTCTGCGGCTTTCAGTACATCTTACTACTCGCCGATAGGGCAAGCAGATGATTGGATGTGGACGCCTGAAATAACAATTCCCCTTACATCAGGTACAATCCGATTAAATTGGAATGCAGTTGCCCAAGATCCAGTTTATCGCGATGGATATGAAGTAAGGATCATGGCAAGCCCTAATGTGCCTACCGGAAGTTATGGTAATCTTTTGGGCGCTTCTGTTCGGGTATTTTCTATTGCAGAAGAAAATTCTTCTTGGACCAATCGTGAGATTGCACTTGATGCGTATAAAGGCCAGAAGATTCGTATTGCCTTTCGAAATAACTCGGTGGATAAGTTTCTGCTATTGATTGATGATGTTAAAGTAGAGGAAAAAGCAGTTCCCTATACTCCCCTAATTACTCCAAATGCAAACATTGTATATGTTAATAGAGCTATAAATAGCGGAAGTGCTAATGGTAGCAGTTGGGCTAATGCCGTTCCTGAATTAGCTGATGCACTTCTTGCTGCTAAAACTAATACCACCATCAAAGAAATTTGGGTAGCTGGGGGCACTTACAAACCAAAGTATAGCCCGCAAGATGGTGCAAACTTTGGTACTAATCAAGGTAGAGGTAATGCCTTTTTATTAGTAAATAATGTAAAAGTATATGGTGGCTTTGCAGGTAATGAATCTACGCTTGCTCAACGTAACTTATCTATCACTATAAACAAAAGCACCCTCAGTGGAGATTTTAGTAACGATGATATGGTGACAGGCTCTGGGGCTACATTAAACAATACTAACATCAGCGATAATGCCCGACATGTGGTTATCTCTGCAGGAAATGTAGGTACATCCGAACTTGATGGATTTACAATTACTGGTGGCAATGCCGACCAAGTAGTTTCATTGAACATTAACACGCAACAAATCTTTCAACATAGGGGAGGAGGGCTGTGCCTGATGAATAGTGCACCCGTATTAAACAACCTAGTCTTTCAAAATAATCGTGCAGATGTCGGAGGAGCAATTTTTACTAATGGAAACGCTATACTCAGTTTGAACAAATTGACTTTTTTACGAAATCTGGCCAAGGCAGGAGGAGCTTTGTCTAGTGAAAATACCGAAAATTTGGCCTTTTTCTCCTGCAATTTTACTGGTAATGCCTCGGTGGATGGTAGTAATGGCTTTGGTGGAGCTATTTTGAGTTCGGGAGGTACTATTTCTTTACATAATTGCCAGTTTACAAATAATGCTTCTTCCGCTTCTGGAGGAGCAATATTCGCTGAACGACTAACTACCGTAAACAATACTGTTTTTGCAAGTAATTCCGGTAATGATGCTGGCGGAGCTATTTTTATCAGGGGAATCAACCTGCCTGGTGGCACGACATCGAATTTTATGAATTGCAGTTTCATAAATAATCAATCGCCCAATGGTCCTATCCTTAATTGGCTATTAAATTCAACAAACACCGGAAGTGTTTTTGGAATAAATTTTATCAATTCTATTATTTATAATGGTAATAATGCTATTCAATTAGGCAGTGTGCCCCATGTTAGTTTTAAGCATTCTATTTTACAGCACTCTGGCTCATTGGGTTCAAGTTTCGCATTAGATGCTGTCAGTACGAGCTTGCTTAATCAAGACCCGCTCTTTACTGATATCGATGGAACTGACAATATTCTAGGTACTTCAGATGATGATTTTACCCTCAGATTTAACAGCCAAGCTCTTGGTGCGGGTAGTAACAGCTTGTACGAGGCCGCTGATGGAAATACAGCAAATAACAGTCTCGCTACAGATAAAGACCTTGCGGGCAATGCTCGTTTAAAAGGGATAAATATAGACTTAGGTGCGTACGAACTCCAAAGCCAACCACAAACCATTAACCCAATAGCCAACCTTACCAAAACCTACGGAGACACCGCCTTTGAGCCAGGCGGCACCTCAACCTCTGGTTTAACCTTAACCTACGTTTCGGCAGATAATAGCGTAGCCGAAGCCTACCAAGATGCAACGGATGGGAATAGATGGAAAATCAACATTAAAAAAATAGGTGCGGTAAACATTACTGCAAGTCAGGCTGGTGGTAGTGGCTACGACCCAGCAACCCCTGTGGTTTTCAGTTTAAGCATTAATAAAAGGCCAGTAACGCTTGTCTTAACTTCAACGTTGGTAAGTAAACAATACGATGCAAATACCGATGCTACCATTGCAACAAGCGATTTGAGTTTTGCAGTTGGCAGTATTGTGGGCGCAGATGATTTATCTATTTTATTAACTAGTACCACGGCTAATTATAATGATAAAAATGTTGGTACTGGCAAAGCCATCAACATCCCTCTGGATAATGTAAGCCTAAGTGGTACAGCAGTAGGTAACTATCAAATAGCCAACACAGCGGCTATTACTGCGAACATTGGTGCAATAACACAAAAAGCACTAACCGTAAAAGCGAACAACCAAACCAAAACCTATGATGGTGCACCTTACAGTGGTGGCAATGGAGTTGCTTTTACTGGTTTCGCCCTTGGCGATAATGAAATCAATGCATTAAATGGAATACTAGCCTATGAAGGTACATCACAAGGTGCTATCAATACTGGTAACTATACAATTATACCGAAGGGATACACGTCCAATAATTATAACATTACCTATACCAACGGGAATCTATTGGTAACTGCCAGTATTGCAAATGTGCTTAACTTTAATGCACAAACAGGTGGTGCTACAGTAGTAAAAACCTATGGAGATGGTAATATCAATGCATCAGCGGTGGCCAGTTCGAATCTTTCTGCAAGTTACGGAAGTAGCAATACTGTGGTTGCCAGTATTAATGCACAGGGCCAAGTAGAAATCAAGGGAACAGGAACTGCCGTGATTACCGCAAGCCAAGCTGGAGATATAAACTACCAACCTGCAACGTCGATCAGTTTTACGGTACAAGTAAATAAAAAGCCCCTCGATGTAAAAGCGAATGATTATAGTAAAACATTTAACGCTACACCATATACTGGCGGAAACGGAGTAAGTTATACAGGTTTTGCATATGGAGAGAGTAGTGCAGTACTTACGGGTCCCTTGGTTTATGCAGGCACATCACAAGGCGCTGTGAATACGGGTGTTTATCAAATCATCCCATCGGGATTATCAGCTAACAATTATGATTTGAACTATATAGCTGGCACGCTCAATATCATTCAATCTGGTAGCAATGAAATTACCTTTAATAGCCAAACTGCAGGCGCAAATTTAAATGTAACTTATGGCAATGGAAGTATTGATGCTTCAGCGGTTGCGAGTTCTGGACTGACGGTAACTTATGTGAGCAGTAACCCAGCTGTGGCACAGGTAAGCAATAATGGAACAGTAACTGTTTTAGCTGCAGGCAGTACAACAATTACAGCAAGTCAGTCCGGAGATGCCAATCAGGTGGCAGCTACACCAATCTCATTCATCATTAATGTACAGAAAAAAGCATTAACCATTACAGCGAACAATGCAAACAAGGTTTATGATGCACAAGCCTATGCAACTGGTAACGGAGTTAGTTATACAGGTTTTGTAACAGGAGAAAATGAGCAGAACCTACAAGGGAATTTAAGTTATACTGGTACCGCAATTGGTGCAACGGCCGTGGGCAGTTATTTCATCAGCCCAACAGGTTACACAGCTAACAATTATGCAATTAATTATCAGGATGGAAGTTTGACCATCACAAAAGCTGGTCTGTCTATAACCGCCGAGGCCAAAACCAAAATCTATGGAGATGCAGATCCTGCATTAACTTATGTCAGCACGGGTTTAGTTGGTACAGATGGGCTAACTGGGGTTCTGGTAAGAACAACAGGAGAAAATGTAGGAGATTACGTTATCAACATAGGTTCATTATCTGCTGGAGGTAATTATTCGATAAACTATACGCCAGCCAACCTAGGCATAGGCCAAAGGACGTTAACCATCACTGCAAACAACCAATTTAGAACTTATGATGGAATGGCTTACAGTGGTGGCAATGGCTTGAGCTTTGTTGGTTTTTCCAATGGAGACAATGAAACCAATCTACAGGGTACAATAATTTACGGTGGAACGGCGCAAGGTGCTATCAATGCTGGTAATTATGCCATCATCCCATCGGGATTGAGCAATTCTAACTACAATGTTAGCTATGTAAATGGAACACTTACCATTGGTAACAGCCTAGACAATACGCTTGCCTTTAATGCACAAACAACCGGCTCAACAATCAATAAAACCTACGGTGATGCAAGTATCAATGCCTCGTCAGTGGCAAGCTCTGGCTTGCCGGCAAGTTACCAGAGTAGTAATGCCGCAGTGGCCACAGTAACGGTCAATGGCCAGGTAAACATTGTTGGTGTCGGGACAGCTACCATTACAACGAGCCAACCTGGCAATAACAATTATGTGGCAGCAACATCAATCAGTTTTAACCTTTCGGTAGCCAAAAAAGTGCTAACTGTTAGCGCCAACGATTTTACCAAGATATATGACGGCAATGCCTATAGCGGCGGTAATGGTGTATCGTATTCGGGTTTTGTGAACGGTGAGACACAGGTAGTATTGTCGGGAACGCTAAGTTACGCTGGCACGGCACTGGGTGCTGTGAACAAAGGTAGCTATACTATTTTTCCAGGCGGATTAAGCGCTGCCAATTATGACTTTAATTATGTAGCAGGCACATTGAGTATCGAAGCGTCGGGTAATAATGTAATCACCTTTAACAGCCAAACAGCAGGCAGCACGTTAAGCGCCACTTATGGAGATGCAAGTATCAATGCCAAGGCAGTTACCACATCTGGTTTGGTGGTAAGTTATGCAAGTAGTAATCCTTTGGTGGCAACAGTTGATGTGAACGGACTAGTTAAAATTCTTGGTGCCGGAACATCGGTTATAACGGCAAGCCAACCGGGCGATGCCAACCGCCAAGCAGCTACGTCCATCAACTTTTCGCTGAACGTGCAGAAAAAAGCGCTAAGTATAATGGCTAATAATGTCAATAAAGTTTATGATGATATTGCCTTTGTTGGGGGCAATGGTATCAGTTATCTTGGTTTTGTAAATGGCGAGAACGAGCAATCACTTCAAGGTAGTTTAACCTATCTGGGTACAGCTCAAGGAGCAAAAAACGTAAACAGTTATTTCATCGTGCCAAGTGGTTATACTTCTAATAATTATGCCATAAGCTATCAAAGTGGGAGTTTAACTATTACAAAGGCTGGCTTAACTATCATCGCACAAGCCAAATCTAAAGTATATGGAGAAATGGACCCTCTCTTAACCTATACAGTTACTGGACTAGTAGCAACAGATGTGTTGACTGGAACATTAACAAGAAGCATTGGTGAGAATGTTGGCAGTTATGCTGTTAGCCTAGGTTCATTATCTGCAGGTACGAATTATATCATAAACTATACAACTGCAAATCTTGGTATTACAAAGGCGGTTTTAACAGTAACTGCTGAGAACAAACAGGTATGTCAAGGGCTTAGTCTTCCAACTTTTACAAGCAGTTACCAAGGTTTCAAGTTAAACGACAATGAGAATAGCTTAACTGCAAAACCAACCGTATCTACAACGGCAAATAGCAATTCGATGGCGGGCAATTTTATTCTAAGCCCAATTGGAGGCCAATCTGCCAACTATAGCTTTGTTCATTTGAATGGTAATTTGACTATTTATGCAAAACCAACTCCAGTGATTGCCAGCAATAAGGCAGGTAGCGTAAGTAAAGGTGAAACTGCGGTTTTAACTGCCACTGGAGGTATAATATACAGCTGGAGTAATGCCAACGGAATAATTTCTGGACAAAACACAGCAGTACTTACCATTCGCCCAACCACTACCACAACCTATACGGTAACGGTTACCAATGCCAACAGTTGTATCGAAACAAAGAACTATACAGTAGAAGTAAGGGATGATTTCCAGGCCATAAAGGCAAATAATATTTTGACGCCAAACGGAGATGGCGTCAATGACCTCTGGGTGATTGAGAACATCGATATGTACCCGAACAACCTGGTAACCATTTTTGATAAGGCAGGAAGAATATTATTTACCCAAATGGGGTATAAGAACAGCTGGGATGGTACGGTAAATGGTTCGCCACTGGCAGAGGATACCTATTACTATGTGATAGACTTTGGAACGAATAGACTAAAACAGAAGGGTTTCATTACCATAGTAAGGGAATAGAGGGTAAAAGAAGATGAATTTTGAGCGTCATTGCGAAGTATGAGGCAATCTGCAGGCGCAGAAGGCAAATTAGTATTGGTTGAATAAATAAAGAAATAAGAAAATGAAAAAGTTTGTTTTATATGTCCCTGTGTTAATGGTGTTGCTGCTATGCTCAAATAGTTTTGCGCAACTAAACCCATTATCTGCTCAGTATTTTAACAACCTGTATTTGGGTAACCCAGCATATGCAGGGCAAGAGAAGGGCCTAACCGTTAACATGTCTTTTCGTAAGCAATGGAGTAATATTCCAGGCTCACCCTTAGTACAAAACCTAACTGCAGACTATAGTAAGAACAAGGTAGGCTTGGGGCTGAATGTCAGTTTCGACAAGGCTGGATTACAGCGACAAACTCGGGTTGTTGGGACTTATGCCTATCATTTGCCATTAAATGATGCAAACCAGCAATTGCATTTTGGTATTTCGTTTGGTTTCATGAACCAGCGATTGGCAGATAATGAAATTGTTGGTAATACAAACGACCCGCTTACGGCAAACTATAACCAGCGAGAGACCTATATGGATGGTGATTTTGGCTTGGCTTACTCATCAACCAAGCTTAAAGTTGAGGCTGCATTGCCCAACCTTAAAAAATTCTTCAAGAGGAATGAGATAAAGCTTGCAGATTATTCAACATTTTACTCGGCTATAAGTTATAAAATTTCAATAAGCGAAGGTGTGGATGGGATTGGGGTAGAGCCAAAACTCGCGTACAGGGGTATTAAAGGCTTTGACAATGTGCTAGATGCTGGAACCCAGTTAACCCTCGCTAACAGGCAAGTGATAATTATGGGAATGTATCACAGTAGTAAAAGTGCGAGTTTCGGATTAGGGTTAGATTATAAGGGGAATTACCTGATTAATGGTTCTTATACTACGCAAACGGCTGGATTGAGCAATTATACTAATGGGTCATTTGAGATTAACTTAAGGGCGAGGTTTTAATCTTTTCTCTAAGGGACTTCATCTCTTTCTTGGTGGGTGTATTCACAAGTAGATAAAAACCTTCGCGTAATCATTAAGGTTTTTTTGTTATAAAAAACAATGCCAATGTTTCATCGGTTTTTTAGCCCTTCTTTCCACTTTACTTCCGGTAACCTCAAGGGTTAACCGAACGTGTTCGTTCCAATAAGCCTGCCTGCCGGACAGCCAGGGTTTAATTAACAAAGTTGGTGGGTCTTGGCAACTGCTAGGAGCAAACATAAATAGTTGCAGGAGCCTGCGAAAATAAACCCCTGCCTACCGGTAGGCAGGAGGTAGCGGGGCAGAAATTCCCTATGAAAATAGGAAACTGCTTTACCCCTAAAGAGTACTTCTCGTTAGGGCGCCTATGCATTCAAGCTTTACAAAGTCCCCTTTAGCGGATTTAGGCATTAACTAATATAATCCCTGTCTTCGTCGCTTAAACTAGATTTATTTTCTGTATTTCCAGCATATCCTTTTTCGATTTCGGTATCGTAAGTGCTAACTGTTTTTCTGGGCCTGCCTACAATAAAGCCAATGATAAAGCCGATTAAAACACATATGCCAATCACAATTAATTTAGAAACAGAAACTGGTTCGCCAACAATGAAACTAAATTCTACGGCGTCGCTATTAACTACGAGAAAGGTTGTTAATAATGCGGTAATAATGATAATGAAGATGGTTTTTGCTTTCATTTTATTGAGTATAAGTCCCCTTTAGGGGATTTAGGGGTTAAAAACTATAGTTAAATGTGAACTCTAAGATAGGATTTTGATTGTAGATTTGATTTACAAAAACCAATCTTGCACCTAAATCAACTATTGGTTGGTAGCGTAACAAGTTCATGCTACTACGCAATTCGAGGCCAAAAGTTTTAGGTTGTGATAAATTAGTTTCAGAACCAATGTTTTCATAGTGGCTGAAAAAACCACCCCTAAAGTTTCTGATGTAAGCTAATGAGCCAATTTCTAAGTCAGGAAAAGCAATCGGAAAACGATAATTCAGCAATAATGTATTTCTTAAAAGGCTTTTTGCAGTAATCTGATTGTAACCGTAAACGGTATTAATTTCGTTGTTGAAATTTAGAGTTCCAGAAGTTTTTTGATAGTTAAAGCCTGCGGTAAATGAGTGGCTTTTTGCAATGCCTGGAAAATAGAAGTTGCTTTCAAAAGCGAATAAATCTCCGTTTAAGCTTTTGTCAAATGGTTGGTTAAAATAACTAAAAGTTACAGTTTGTGCCCATTTTGGGGCGACATCTCGCTCTGCTGCACGTACGCTGTGCGAAAATCCGAATTGGTAAGTCATTGGGAAATTGATGTTTTTGTTAAAGAGCAGTGCTTCTTTCGCTTCGAAATTTCTTTGAGTGTAGCTGGTGCCAACTTCACCCACAAAACTGTAGTTGTGGTTGTATGCACTAAAGCTAACTGGAATACTTGCTTTAATTTTTAAGTAATTTTCTCTCCATTCGGCTTTGTTAATGACGGTACCTTGTCTGTAATAGCCTAATCTTGGCCTATTTTTAAAAGTGGCACTTAAAACTGGGTATAATGCTTTGTAGGCGAAACCTGCATTGTATTCTATTTTTCTCAATTCATCATCGTAGCCAATTCCGGTGTAAAAATCGAAGGTATTAAGCAAGTCGTTAGACTTTAGTTGTAGGTTTAATTTGTCGTCATCGTCAGTTGAAAGGCTAATGCTATGGAAATTGAAAAGATGAGCCAAAGGTTTGTAAGGTTTTGAATCGTAGTTTTCGTTAGGGATTTTGTCGAAAACATTTCTGGAGTTCTCTTGCTTTTCTGCTGCTTCTCCGAAATATACAAAATGATTTTCTTGAACTGGTTTTGGGTCGACAGGAGTTTTAGCGATTTCATAACCCATCAATTGGTAATTGTTAAACAAAATTGATTTTCCGTCTATTGATAAATTTGGATTAAAAGCACCAAATTTAGCGGCCGTCAGGACGACTATCTTTTTGTCTGCGACCAAAACCTCATAAACATTGTCAACTCCGCTTAGATGAGCGTTAAATGCGATATTTTGGTTTAAAAACATTGGTCTGCTTAATTGCTGATTTGTTTCGGCTATCAACTTGGTCGATTTGCCATTTTCTGAAAGCCATAAAGCTTTTCCTTTTTCACTTACGCTAATCCAGGTAATTTTCGAACCATTTGCATTTAAGCTTGGCGTTTGGAGAATTAAATTTTCTGGATTTGGTATGGTTTCTAGAATTTTTCCGCTTTGCGTATCCAAAACAATTAAGTTTGATTTATTTCTCAAATCGATTTGAACGGCAATTAATTTTTTTCCATCTCCAGAAAGGGCAGGAGAGAAGTACCTCGATTTAAAAGTTAATTGCTTTTTTGTTTTTGTAGCAAAGTCATAAATGCAGATTACGCTGTAGCTTCTTTGTTTGTATCGAGGGTCGTATCTAATCTCGTCCCAAACTATTTTGCCATCGCCATAACTAAACCAAGGTTGTTCCTGGTAAGCGATTTTAAATAGCCTCTCTTCGCTTTTGTCGGGATTAACCAATACAAACCCTGCCACGTCTCCTTTCGTTTGTTTAAGGGCAAGAATTTGCGTTGTAGAAATTTCGGTAGGCAAATAATAATTGCTGGCATATTTCGCAGGGCGGTTTAAGCTTAAATAATTTTCACTCTTGTTTTGGTCGTCTTGTTTTTGCCAGTCGCTTTTGATTTGAGCAGCCGTTTTCAAATAATAATCTTTTGTGTTTTTACCGGTGTAATTTTTTAGACTTCGAGAAAAAGGATAGAGTCTGATTGGCTTGTCATGGATGTCGCTTAGCAAGCTGTCCATGATTCCCTTTCCATAATTTTTTCTCAAATCAGAACTCATCAAATAACCGAGTTGATAGTAACCTGGAGTTTGGCCTTTATTAGAGCCGAAGTAGGCTTTGGAGTAGGAGAAATTTTTGCTGCTAAGGAGCGAAGTTCTGAAAGGCATAATCCATGATGGTTGCCTTCCTCTACCTGCATTTGTTAAAGAGGTTTCGGTGCTTACTGCGTCACCTTCAAAAAACCATGTGGGTACGGTAATACCCATATAGGCAAAGTAGATTTCTTCGGTTAAAAATAATTTTTCACTTCCGGTAATTTTATCGAATTGGGCAACGTGCCTAAGCTCGTGAACTGCCAAATTGTTTAGCCAATCTTGACTATCAAATTGCTGAGGAGGAGTGGTGTAAAATTGTGACTTTTTTGGAGCTAGTTGAACGAAGCCATTTGCTACTGTTCCGCGGTTCTGAAGTACAATTGGAATGGTGGTTTTTTGACGCCCTAAACTCTGGCCAACAAAGGGGTAAATTTTATTGATAGTATTAGCCATTCTTTGTGCGTCATTTTCTAACTCGGTAGGGTAGATGATAGAAAAGCCATTCGTGTAAATTTTCTTCCATTTTACACTAAGTGGGTTTTGCTCACTGTCGAAAATCTGTCCAAAACAGCTAACTGAAATAATACTTGATAAAATTGTAGTTAAAATACTGATTATCAATTTTGTATTACTGTTTTTAAATATCATATAGAAAGAGTGCTAATATTTTTAGTTTTTTAGTTTCTTGTTTAATTGATTTATCTGATATTTTAATTTAACTATATTGTTTTAATTAATTGATTATCAATTTAATATTTGCTTTAGTTAAATTAACTATTTTGTGGTAATTTTGGATGAAATATTAGGATTTTAACTGCTTTTGTGTTGATTTTGTATAATTGTATTGTTCATTCAAATAACGAAGTTAAGATACACTATTTCTATTGAATTTAAAGCAAATTTTTTCTTCACATTTTTAAAATGTATACGATTTTTGTTGATAAGGTGTTTGCTCTACCTGTAAAGAATGAGCTGAAATCGAAGGATTACGAATCTATTTTAGGTTCTTTTTTGGTACGTTTTCAAAGGTAAAAACCATTAAGCTTGTGTGGCTTTTTTATAGAATAATTTAGGTCTATTTTCACCTCCTAATACATTTGGTTTTAGCAAAGATGTAAAGCTATATAATAACGGTTTTTGACTGACATTTTCTTGTCCCCTACCCTATGGGTGTAGAAGAAAACTAGCTGCGATTTTTACGCTTTTTATAGATGGGATAGATGAACACCGCTGCTAAAATTAGGAGAGAACCTAAGTAAAATCCGCCTGTCATTTGTTCCTTGGAACCGAACAAAATGAAGGCCAAAACGATACCGTAAACAGGTTCTAAATTTGTAATTAAAGCTACCCTAAAAGCAGACAAGGTTCGCATAACAGATACGCCGGCAACGTAGGCTAAAGCAGTGCAAATTGTACCTAAAACGAACAGGTAAAACCAGTCTGCTAAACTTAAATTGAAGGTCTCTTCAAGTAAGCTTTTATCAAATAAACGATACAAAGTAATCCAAAAAAAAGCACCACTTAATTCATAAAAACCTATAATACTTGGGTTGTTTTTCTGTACCAAAGTGGAGTTTATTGTCGAAAATAAGCTTGCCGCAACAGCAGAAGATAGTCCGAAAATAATGCCCAAAGTATATTTAGATTCGAATTTGAAGATGAGATAAATGCCTAGAATGATTAATAATCCTACAAAGATATCGCCTTTGGAGATTCTCTGTTTCTTCATTAGCGGCTCTAATATGGCTATGAAAAGCGTAACTGAAGAGAGGCATATTAAGCTTACAGAAACATTAGCAACTTTAATGGCGTGGAAAAAGAATATCCAATGAATAGCAACAATACTTCCTGTAAAAAAGAACTTTAGAAATTGGGTTTTGGTTACTTTAATGCTCGTTTTAGTAAGCATAAAGTAAACGAATAGAGAGATACTGGCTATTAAAACCCTGTACCATACCATTTGTACAGCATTAATTGAAATTAATGCCCCTAAGATGCCTGTAAAGCCCCAAACAAAAACAGTTAGGTGAAGGATTAATAAGTTTTTATTGTCGCTGGCTTTTGGGGTCGGATTCATTATTTTGGTGCTCTACGCAACAAATATAATCCTAAAAGTCCAAAAAATAAGGTAGGCAATAATACAGCTAGAAGAGGTGGTAAGCCACCTTTGGTAGAAAACATTTTAGCAAATTGGTTAAATACGATATAGGCAAAACTTAAAATAATACCTATTCCTAGGGGTAATCCTACACCTCCGCGCACCTTACGAGAAGATAATGCAACGCCAATTAAGGTCAATACAAAGGCAGATAGGGGTTGGAACCATCTTTTATATTGCTCAAAAAGTAAATCACTCATGATACCAGAGCCTCTAATTCTTTCCTTTTTGATTTTGTCTGTTAATTCTTTACCACTCATACTTTCAAAAACGTTCTGATAGGCAGAGAAATCGTCAGGTTTCATATCTAAAATGGTATCTTTTGTTTTAGAATTGGCATAAACCATACTTTCCTTTAAGCCATCTATGTTTCGGGTTGAGTAATTAACCATTTTCCATACTCTCTTTAAAGAATCCCATTCAATACGGTCTGCAATGAGCTTTTTCTTTAGAACATCACCTTGAAATTTATCAAGTGAGAAACGATAACCTATGTTTGTTTTATTATCAAAATTGTCAATATAGATGTAAGTGTTATTATCAACCTTCATGTGTATATTGGTTTTTACTGAAGGATCTTTTTCGTTAACAACCTCATTTTCAAATTTATTCTTAATTTGGTTGGTATAAGGAAGTATGTAAAGGTTTGAAACCAAATTAACCGAAAAAATAATAAATGAAGAGATTAAATAAGGTCTTAAAAATCGATTAAAACTAACTCCGCCACTCAAAATAGGTACAATTTCAGTTTGGTCGGCCATTTTTGCAGTAAAAAATATAACCGCAATAAAATTGATAAGTGGAGACAACATGTTCACGTAAAACGGAATTGCGCCTGCATAATATTGTGTAATGGTTTGCCAAATACTCAAGTCACGCTTTAAAAAATCATCCAATTTTTCAGATAAATCGAAAATCACGATGATAACCACAAACAAGACCAAGGTGTATACAAAAGTGCCTAGGTATTTGCCTATGATAAAGCTATCTATGATTTTTAAGCGTTGCTTGATGAATTTCATTTACAATTTATTGCCTAATATAGTTACCATTTTGTTTTTCCAATCGTAAAATTCGCCAGCAATGATTTTTTCCCTGGCTTCATTTACTAACCATAAATAGAAATGTAGGTTGTGTAATGTTGCAATTTGAGCACCTAATATTTCTTTTGAATGCATTAAATGCCTTAAATATGCTTTAGAATACACTTGGTCTGCATATAAATCGCTTTCAGCATCAATTGGAGAAAAATCATTAGCCCATTTTTTATTGGTAATGTTAATCATTCCATTCCTTGTGAAAAGCATCCCATTTCTTGCATTTCTGGTTGGCATTACACAATCAAACATATCTATACCTAACGCAATATTCTCTAAAATGTTGATTGGTGTACCAACGCCCATTAAATATCGTGGTTTATCAACAGGTAAAACATTGCAGACTACCTCAGTCATGGCATACATTTCTTCTGCGGGTTCGCCAACCGATAATCCGCCAATTGCATTACCTTCTCTATTCATTGAGGCAATAAATTCTGCAGATTTTACTCTTAAATCTTTATAAACAGAACCCTGTACAATAGGAAATAACGTCTGGTCAAATCCATATTTTGGTTCTGTGGTATCAAACCTATGGCAACAACGTTTAAGCCACCTATGGGTCATGTTAATGGAGTTTGCAGCGTATTTGTAGTCGCAAGGATACGGTGTGCATTCGTCAAATGCCATGATGATATCTGCACCAATGGTACGCTGTATATCCATTGCATACTCTGGCGTAAACAAATGTTTTGAACCATCTATGTGCGAATGAAAAGTTACCCCTTCTTCTTTAATCTTACGAACTTTACTTAAAGAGTAAACCTGATAACCACCACTATCTGTTAAAATAGGCTTGTCCCAGCCTATAAATTTATGTAATCCACCAGCTGGCTCAATAATATCTAATCCTGGTCTAAGGTATAGGTGATAGGTATTTCCTAAAATAATTTGGGCTTTAATATCATCCTTAAGTTCTCTTTGGTGTACTGCCTTAACTGTTCCGGCAGTACCAACAGGCATAAAAATAGGTGTTTGGATATTGCCATGCGCTGTTGTAACTGTTCCAGCCCTAGCTTTTGATAACGGGTCGTTTGCCTGTAAAGTAAATTTCATGTGTGTTTATCTTCTTCGAAAAATCTGACAAAAATAGCAAGAATATTCCTTTTATCAGGTTATTGAATTTTTTATCAACATAAAGCCACTTTACAGATTAAAAATGAGAGATTTGCTAGCTTTCAAAATTTAAATAGTGGAATTAAATATAATAGAGATTTGCCTATTGGGCGCCCTTACTTTTTGTTTTTTAGTACAGCTTTATTTTAGTTTGTTTGTGCACTTAAAACTGGCTTTAGTGAAGATAGACCAAGTTTCTGAACGAGCTAGAAATCCTTTAAGTGTAATTATTTGTGCTCGTAATGAAGCAGAGAATTTAAAAAAATACCTGCCGAGTATCCTTCATCAAGATTATTCAGATTTTGAAGTTATTGTAGTGAACGATCGTTCATGGGATGGAACAGCTGATATTTTGGAAGATTTTGAAAAGAAATACGAAAACTTAAAAGTGGTTACGGTTGCTGATGGCGATAAGTTTATTGCAGGAAAGAAATTTGCAGTTACCATGGGTATAAAGGCTGCGCAATATGATTGGTTGGTATTTACAGATGCCGATTGTGAGCCAGCTTCTTCTAATTGGCTAATGGGAATGCAACAACCAGAGAATGAAAATACTGAGATAGTATTAGGTTATTCGCCATATTTTAAAAAGTTTGGACTACTGAATAGCTTAATCAGGTTCGAAACATTTTTTACTGCTGTAAATTACCTTTCTTATGCGCTAAAGCAAATGCCTTATATGGGAGTAGGGAGGAATATGGCTTATAAAAAAGCCTTGTTTTTTAAAAATAAAGGCTTTGCGGCACATATGCACATCCCGTCTGGCGATGACGATTTGTTTGTAAATGCTAATGCAAATCGTAATAACACTGAAATAAGGATTAATAGAGAAACTCACGTTTGGAGTGAGCCTAAGGCTTCATTCATTACTTATTTAAGGCAAAAGAAAAGACATTATGGTGCCGGAAAAATGTACAAACCAAAACATAGGTTTATACTTTCGGTACAAGTTATATTTCAATTTCTGTTTTATGGTTTATTAATTGCTGCGAGTTGCATCCCAACTACAAGATATATTGCTTTAGGAGTTTTGGCTTTAAGTATATTAATTCGGAGTTTTGTTTATCCTAGGTTGTTGAAACGATTAAATTATGGCGAATTGAGTTGGTGGTTCCCTATATTAGATATACTGTTATTTGTTTTTTTAGTGTTTAACGCTATTCTATCTATATTTGTTAAAAAAGTACAGTGGAAATAACCCAATACCCCTAAAGGGGCTTTAATTTTAATACAATGTCTGAAGTAAAACCTGATATCATTTTAAAATACTTTAAAAACCTTACTGAAGAGCAAATTGCGCAGTTTACACAATTGTATGATTTGTATAGTTTTTGGAATGCTCAAATCAATGTGATTTCTAGAAAAGACATTGATGAGTTGTATGAGCGCCACATTCTGCATTCTTTGGCTATTGCGAAATTCTGCAGCTTTAAAGCAGGAGAGAAGATACTGGATGTAGGTACTGGAGGAGGTTTCCCAGGTATTCCATTGGCAATTTTGTTCCCAGAAACACAATTCCATTTGGTAGATTCTATAGGGAAAAAGATAAAAGTGGTTACAGAAGTTGCGGCAGCCTTGGGTTTAAAGAACGTAAAAGCAAGTCATTTAAGGGCCGAGCAAGTAACTGATAAATATAATTTTGTTGTTTCTAGAGCAGTTACACGATTAATAGATTTTTACCCTTGGATTAAAGGTAAATTTGCTAGGGAGAATAAAAATGCCATTCAAAATGGGATCTTATACTTAAAGGGAGGCGATTTAACGGAGGAAATTAAAGAATCAAAACTGAAAGCAGAATTATATCCGCTTTCAGCTTATTTTGATGAAGAATTTTTTGAAACTAAATATGTGGTTTATATACCGCAGTAATTAGCTTTTCTCTTAGTTCCTAATTTACTTTAGAGTGCCTTCCTGTTACCTTAACTTCCTTTATCTTTTCTCCATTAGTGTTAATTGGATATCCTTCTGTTAAAATTGGTGACTTTTTAGATTGGTTTCCTTTCTTTTTCAATTCAACCTCATTTATTTTAGTTCCATCATCATTAATAGGATAACCTTCAATTGCAATTACCTCATCCTTACCATCTAGAGATTTAACTCTATTTATATTATTTTTTCTATCAACTTGGTATCCTCTAACAGTACCTGTTAATCTATTTGCAGCACTATCTATTTCCCTTTTTATTGTGCCTGTAATATTGCGGTTTTCAGTTACCCTTGGTGCTTTTTCTCTCACTTTATAAGCAGGTGGTGGAGCGGGTGCACTTTTTAGACTTTTCTTATCAGGCTTTACAATTGGAGGAGGAAACTTCACTTGGTCTTCAACTGGTGGTGGAGGTGGGACTTCCCCTAGCTTAAGGTACTTTACTTCACCTCCAGTAATTTCCACAGCTCCATTTTTGGCTTTATCGCCATATTTTGAAACCGCTGCTGAAGGTTTAAGGTATATAATTTGACTAGCATTTCTTACACCATAAAATTCATCCAAATTTGAAACAGGTTGACCATTCATAACAACATACCTTTTTTCAATATATGGAGGATTAGTTGAAGAAGAATTATAATCCCTTTTAGGAATAAAATAGGCTCTATCTGGTCTTACAATGGGTGGCGGGAATTTAATTTTGTCAGTTGGGGTATTTATAATCTTCAAGCTTTTTCCTGAAACTTCTACTACTCCGTATTTGGCTTTATCGCCATATTTTTTAATGGCTTCTGCACTTTTCAAAGTGATGATTTTATCAGCACCACTTACACCATAAAAGTCGTTTTTGTAGGTTAATTCCTTGCCATTAACTATAATTAATTTATTTTCTAAAGAAGTCTGTTTTTTAGTTGATTTGTCATATTTACTTGGTGAATAATAGGCTTGACTAACAATTGGTGGCGGGAATTTAACCTGGTCCCTTTTTACAGTTTTTACTTTGGGTGCAGTCTGTTTAACTTCTTTTACTTGTGGCACTTCTTGTGGTATAGTTTCTGCAGTTTTGCTTTTCTCCGGAAGCAAGTCTACATAACCATAATCTTTAGTAAATGCCATTGTTGATGTACAGAGCATAGCCCCGACTAGTGGTAATGTTAACAGAAGCCTGAGCCTTGCCCAATCAGCTGTTCTTTTTTTGTTTAACATGTTAATTCTCCTTTTTAATATTGATTGATTGAATATTTGATTTGTAAGCGGTATTGGTACTACACCAAAAGAATTTTCGATGAGAAACATGGCGTATTCGTGTTTTTGAATTCCTGAATTGGTGCTCAATTCATCGGCAATGTATTCATGTAATAGTTTAATGTCTTTTTTAATAAAGTGGATGATAGGGTTAAACCAGCAAATAATTTGTAATAGTTCAAAAAACAAGATATCCACACTGTGCTTTTGTTTAATATGCACCATTTCATGGTTTAAAACAGTTTGTTTTTCCGCCAGATGCGGATGAATAAATAAGAGATTGAAAAACGAAAAAGCTGTTGTTTGTTCTTTGAGTTCAATTAATGTGATTTTGCCTGTTTTTGCCTTTTTAGCCTTTAAGCAAAGGTGAATGATTTTGAAAAGGCTAATACTTAGTTTGATGGCAAAACCTAATGCAATTATCAAATAAACGGGATAAAACCACTCTATAAGGTTAAATGTTTCCTGAACGGGTGCAAAGGTCATTTTAGCTAATTGCTCTTCTGTGTATAAGATAGGCGGCGGAAAAAGGTTATTGTCTATAATTGGTGTTGGTTTTAAAAACCCCAATTGCATGATGGGCAATACAAACGCCGTAACACTGCTCAATAATAAAAAATAGCGGTTACTATTATAAAAGGTTTCGTTCTGTAAAAACAAACGATAAAAGCCATAAAATAGGAGCAAATACAGGTTTGCTTCTAGTAAATAATATAACCAATTCATAATGTTATTTCGTTAAAGTTTCATTGATTAGAAGACTTATTTTTTTGATATCACTTGGTCTAGGTGCGTTTAAATCAACAATCAAACCCTGCCCATCTATCAGCATAAATTGCGGTATAGTTGTAATTTTATAATCTTTAGCAAAGCTGCTGTCAAACCCATTTTTAGCCCAAAGTTGTAGTCCTTCTGGCTTGTGTACAGTCAGACCCTTTTCCACCCATTTCTTATAATTATCATCAATAGATACAGAAATAAAGATCACGTTATCATTTTTTTGATATTGTGCTCTTAAAGCTTTAAGACTTGGCATTTCAGCAATACATGGCCCACACCAACTAGCCCATACATCGATATAAACCAGTTTGCCTTTAAAATCGGTAAGTGTATATTGTTTCCCCGCTGTATCAACAAGTGTAAAATCAAAGGATGGTTCGCCTGGAAGAGATTGTAAACGATAATTTTTGGCTTCATTTACTCTTTTTAAATAAGGAGAACTTACCACTTGATCGTCTATTTTAGCATAGATAAACGAAGAAAATTGATCTAAAATTAGCAACTGTTCGGCTGTTGCTTTTTTGTATTCGTCGGCTAGATGTTGCAAATAATAGAAACTGATAATTTTTGTTAAGCTACTGTTCAGCTGTGACGCAGTTATTTTAGGAATCTCAGCAAAATACTTGTAGCGCTCATGTGTAAAAGTTTTGCTTGTATCTGCTTTGAATGCTGTAACATCATATTTAAATGGTAGGTAAGAAATCCAGAAATTGCGGTAAGCGGGAGCCGTGATGTAATTTGCATCTTCCGTGATGGTTAAGTTTGGTTCGATATATTGTTGTGCAAAAGCAGATTTAGCACCATAACCCTTTATAACAGCATCAGCATAAGATCTAAAAAAGGATAATCTGGTATAGGCATTTTCAATACTGTCGATCACCAGATAATTTTTCCATAAAGCGCTATTTCTTTCTGATAAAGTAAGCTTTTGTTGATAGATTTTAGTTAAACTATCTGTCACTTTATAATAATGATCGACCGATTTTACGAAATCATCCTTTTTTAAATGATAAGTTTTCATGTCAATCTGTTGCTTTTTTGCAGCCATTGTTTTTTGTAGCCAAGCGCTGTGGTTATTGTAAGCTGCAGCTGTTCCTTTATATTTTTGGGTGTTTGTAAATGCTTCCCAGTTACTACAATCCGCATTAATTTCAAGGATTTGTTTGGGTGATATAAAAATATTGCTCCAAGAAAAATCATCAAAATCAAGGGTAATATATTGAGTTTTTTTGATCTTTAAATTGAGGGTAAACTTCCCATTAATTGTGGTAATGGTATCTTTCACAAAAGACACACCATCATCAGAAGAAATAACGGTAAACTTATTGCCATTCAAATTGACCAGCTTTCCAGTTAATTGCTGCGCATAACAGGTCATACTACAAAATGCAGCAAGCGCAACCAATGTAGTTTTGATGGTTTTCGCGATACAGCCGACTAAAGTAGCCATCAATTTTTATTTTTAAGTTGTTCTGCCAAAGCGATTAATTCATCAAGCTCGTTCATATCCATATTTTTTTCTTTCACTAAAAAGGATACCAGGCTTTGATAGTTATTTTCAAAATAATTGTTCATCACCTTGTCAAAGGCAAAATGCTTGTATTGCTCTTCAGATATTAAAGGGAAATAAATATGAGTATTGCCAATTGCCTTGTGGTCTAAAAATCCTTTTCCCTCTAAAACCCTAACTACAGTAGACACCGTATTATAAGCAGGCTTTGGTGGTTCCATTTTATCAATCACATCTTTTACCAAGCCTTCCTTCATTTCCCAAAGGATTAGCATGACTTGTTCTTCTGCTTTTGTTAACTCTCTCATTATATAATTTTCTTGATTGTTAAATTAAATTTACTACTATTTTTATAGTTAACAAACTATTTTTATAGTTTGCTTGTGTTTTTTATTTTAATAATTTGATTTACAGCGTATTAAAATTATTTATTTTACTACTCATTTATTTGTTTACTTTAGATTTGATGAGTTTAGTACACAAAATAGCCCTAAGTTTGATAAAAAATGTTGGTCCAATGGTGGCCAAAAACCTGTTAATTCACTTTGGTAGTGCCGAAGCAGTTTTTACCGCGACTAAAGAACAAATACTAAAATTAGATGGGATAGGAGAGTTCAGAGTAAATGCTATTTTGCATAATGATGCGATTGAAAAAGCTGAAAAACATATCGAGTTTATTGAAAAGCACGACATTCAAGTTTTGTTTTATGCTGATGATAACTATCCAAAAAGGCTAAGGAATTGTTATGATGCTCCATTATTGCTTTATTATAAAGGAACAGCCGATTTAAATCATAAAAGGATAGTAAGTGTAGTGGGTACTAGAAATGCTACTACCTATGGTAAACTGCTTTGTAAACAACTGGCTGAAGTGTTAAAGGCTTATGATGTAATTATCATGAGTGGCTTGGCGCATGGCATTGATTCGGCAGCACATAAAGAAAGTTTAGCTTTTGAAATTCCTACCGTGGGAGTTTTGGGGCATGGTTTGGATCGAATTTATCCGGCAGTACATAAAGAGTTAACACAAAAAATGGTTCACAACGGTGGATTATTGACTGAATTTTTGCCAGGTACGAACCCAGATAGAGAGAATTTTCCTAAGCGAAATAGAATTATTGCAGGCATAGCCGATGTTACTGTGGTAGTCGAGGCCTCATTAAAAGGTGGTGCTTTGATAACTGCTGAATTGGCTAATTCATATAATAGAGATGTTTATGCTTTTCCTGGTCGCGTAAATGATGAGTTTTCTGAAGGTTGTAATTTCTTGATCAAGACCAATAGGGCAGCTTTAATTAATAACCCAATGGATTTAATTTATTATTTGGGCTGGGATGACGAAGTGCCTAAAAAAACTGAAATTCAAGTACAACTGCCTTTAGACTTAACTAAGGATGAGGAAAGAATATATCTGATATTAAAAGAGAATGCTTTAAGTATAGATGAGTTGAGTTTAGCTGTTAATATGGCTCAAAGTAAACTTGCTATTATATTATTAACACTAGAAATGCAGGGGGCAATCATTTCTCTTCCTGGTAAGATGTATAAAATTGCCTAATTTTATAGTATATAATGAATATAGAATTGATAGATTAAAGAACATTATTTTTATAAATTATAATATTCGAAATATTCTATCGAATAATTATTAGTTGATAAAATACTAAATGCCATTGCTTACTTTTGCAATATGTGGTATAACAATATTTTAGAAACCATTGGCAACACGCCTTTGGTGAAATTAAACAACATTACTAAAGAGATTCCAGCTACGGTTTTAGCTAAAATTGAGACTACTAATCCAGGTAATTCAATTAAAGACCGCATGGCGGTTAAAATGATTGAAGATGCTGAGAAAAGAGGTGTTTTAAAGCCGGGAGGAACTATCATTGAAGGTACATCTGGTAATACTGGAATGGGATTGGCCATGGCTGCCATTATTAAGGGTTACAAATGTATTTTTACCACAACAGATAAACAATCTAAAGAGAAAGTAGATGCTTTACGTGCTTTTGGTGCTGAAGTTATAGTTTGTCCAACAAATGTAGACCCAGAAGATCCACGTTCTTATTACTCTGTTTCATCTCGTTTAGAGAGAGAAGTGCCTAATTCATGGAAACCGAATCAGTACGATAATTTGGCTAATACTCAAGCCCATTATGAACAAACGGGGCCAGAAATCTGGAAACAAACTGAGGGTAAAATAACGCATTTAGTAGTAGGTGTAGGCACTGGAGGTACAATTTCTGGTACAGGCAAATATTTAAAAGAGCAAAACCCTAACATTAAAGTTTGGGGAATTGATACCTACGGTTCCGTTTTTAAAAAGTATAAGGAAACGGGAATTTTAGATAAAGATGAAATTTACCCTTATATAACCGAAGGTATTGGTGAAGATTTTTTACCTCAAAACGTAAATTTTGACATCATCGATTTGTTTGAAAAAGTAACCGATAAAGATGCTGCGTTAATGACTCGTGAAATTGCTCGTAAAGAAGGAATTTTTGCAGGTAACTCTGCTGGTTCTGCCATTGCAGGTTTACTACAGTTAAAAGATAAATTAAAGCCAGAAGATGTAGTTGTGGTTATTTTCCATGATCATGGTAGCAGATACATGGGTAAAATGTATAACGAAGATTGGTTACGTGAGCGTGGTTTCTTAAAAGATGAAAAGTTAACAGCTCGTTCTATTTTAGCTAAACGTTCTAATCAAGAGGTAGTTACCTTAGATTGCGAAAAGACAATTGTTGAAGCTATTAATATCATGAAAACATTAAGTATTTCTCAATTGCCAGTTACGCAACAAGGAATGGTTATTGGAAAAGTTACTGAAAGTAATGTATTAGATTCGTTGTTAGAAAATCCTTCTTTAAAATCGAGTCCAGTTAAAGATATCATGACGGCTTCTTTACCATTTGTTGATTTGAATACTTCAATCGACAAAATTTCGTCGATGATTAATAAAGACAACAGTGCTGTCTTGGTAGAAGACGAACAAGGAAAAATAGAGATTATAACGCAGTACGATATTATTGAAGCTATTTCTGGTTAATTTAACCACAGAGAACGCAAAGAAATCACAGAGAACAACGAGTTTTAGATAGTTTGTTATTTTGTTTGGAAACAGAACTGTTGTATCTAAACCTGAATAGCGAAAATACTTTTTTGTCATCCTGAGCGTAGTCGAAGGACAAAAAAAATTGTAGCGAGGGCAGTACCGAACTAAAATAAGAACCACTGCAATTGCCTTTCAAATAAAAAATCCAGCTCTGAAATAATCAAAGCTGGATTTTTGGCTTTAGTCTTTAGGCTTTCACCTTTTAGCTTTTAATGGCTTGGTCCACTACCTTCTACACGTTTAATTTGTGCACCTAAAGCACGTAAACGGATATCTATATCTTGGTAACCACGCTCAATTTGTTCAATGTTATAAATTGTTGAGGTTCCTTCTGCAGATAAAGCTGCGATTAATAAAGAAACCCCTGCACGAATATCAGGAGAAGTCATGCTGATACCACGAAGCTGATATTTCTTGTCGATACCATTAACAGTTGCACGGTGCGGATCGCATAAAATGATTTGTGCCCCCATGTCAATCAGTTTATCTACAAAGAATAAACGACTTTCGAACATTTTTTGATGGATAAGTACATTTCCTTTAGCTTGAGTTGCCACAACCAAAACAATGCTCAATAAATCTGGCGTAAAACCTGGCCATGGAGAATCTGCAATGGTTAAGATAGAGCCATCGATGAAAGTATCAATTTCATAATGTTTTTGAGAAGGGACAAAGATGTCATCGCCTCTGCGCTCTAATTTTATACCTAATTTCCTGAAAACTTCTGGTATTACGCCTAACTCATCGTAACAAACATTTTTGATAGTAATTTCAGATTCAGTCATTGCAGCAAGGCCGATGAATGAACCTATTTCAATCATATCAGGTAGCATTCTATGTTCAGTGCCACCTAGTTTTTTAACACCCTCAATTGTTAACAAATTAGAGCCAATACCTTTAATATCAGCACCCATTCTATTTAACATTTTACATAATTGTTGTAAATAAGGTTCACAAGCGGCATTGTAAATTGTGGTTGTACCTTTTGCCAAGACAGCAGCCATTACAATGTTTGCTGTTCCAGTTACCGATGCTTCATCTAATAAAATGTAAGCTCCTCTTAAATTGGTAGCATCTACATTAAAAAAGGCTTTTTTAGAATCGTAAACAAATTTTGCACCTAGTTTTTCGAAACCAATAAAGTGAGTATCTAAACGACGACGACCAATTTTATCGCCACCTGGTTTAGGAATTGCTGCCTTACCAAAACGAGCCAATAAAGGGCCAACAATCATAATTGAGCCACGTAAACCACCACCTTTTGCTTTAAAAACATCAGATTCGAAAAAATCAAGATTGATGTCTTTGGCCTCAAAAGTATAAGTGTCTTTATTGATGCGTTCAACAATTACACCTAAATCTCCCAATAGTTCAATCAGTTTGTTTACATCTTTAATATCCGGTATGTTACTGATGGTAATTTTTTGATCGGTTAATAAAACAGCCGATAAAATCTGTAAGGCTTCATTTTTTGCACCTTGAGGAGTAATTTCTCCCTTTAGTTTTTTACCACCTATAATTTCGAATGCATTCATATTTTATAAATATTTCGTTATTGAAGGACTATTCATCCTTAGCAATAACGGTTTAATTTGATTAATATCTTTGTTTTGGATTATTGTTTTTTTGTTGCGGTCTACCACCGTTATTATTTTGGCGACCTTTGTTGTTGTTATTCTGGCGACCACGATTGTTATTGCTTGGTCTATTTACTTGGGGTCTAAATTCTACTTTTTGCAAGTTTACATTTTCGTCAAGTTCTAATAAACCCCCAGAAAGTTCACGTAAATTCTTAAAAATTACTTCGTCAGAAACGTTGTCTTTATTCCATTGTACGTAAGCCATTTTCATGAAGTTAGCAACTCCTTGTACCATAGCTGCTTTACGCTCTGGATTTTCTTCCTCAATTGTTTTTTCAATCAGTTTTTCTACAGTTTTACCATAGTGTTTATACCTGATTTTCTGTTGAGGATAACCAATATGTGCAGGTTTAAACCTAGCTTCTTCTGGTGTTGGCTTTGGATAAGGGCTATCTACATCAATTTTATAATCTGAAATGATGTGTAAATGGTCCCAAAGTTTATGTTTAAAATCGGCAACGTCACGCAAATGTGGATTTAAAAAACCCATCAAATCTATAACTGCCTGTGCATATTTATTGCGCTCTTCTTTAGTTGGCAAATCGATAATGTACTTTACCATGTTTTGTACATTACGACCATATTCGGCCAAAATCAAATCGCTACGAGTTGTGTTATAATCGAAATTCATTGAATAAATTAATTATTGAAAATTAGTTATTGTTGGGCACATTATGAAATAACCAAAACAAAAAGTAAATGTTTGAGAAACAAGCCATTACTTAAAATGAGAAATTTTGGTTAAGAATTCATCGAAATGCTGAAGCCCTTAATAACTCAAAGATATATAAATTATTTAGAAAGTTCGTCATTCCCGTGAAAACGGGAATCTTAATGCGATTAAAAGGTTTTGTTTTGACTTTCCTGCATTAGCATTAAGATGCCCAGTCAGGCTGAGCATGACGACAACTATCTTTGCGTTATTCGTTTCTTTGCGGTCGATTTTGCCTGCATTAGCATTAAGATGCCCAGTCCAGCTGAGCATGACGATGACTAAAAAATCTTTGCGCTCTTTGCTTCTTTGCGGTTAAAAACTATTTAACAATCCTCAACTTAGCAAACTTCAATAATAACTGTTTATTCCCCAAACCTTGAAAAAACACTGTTGCCTTTACATCTGGCAAAATTCCTTCTAGGTTTACAATCTTACCAAAACCAAATTTCTCGTGTTCTACATCCATTCCATTTTGAAACTCATTTGCAGCGTTTGGCGCAAAGCCAGCAGTTGGTATGTGAGCTTTTGGTAAAATAGAAGTGGTTTTTGGCCTAATAACCGTAGTGCTAGTTGAAGGTTTAGGCGTAAATTCACGTTGTTGACTCCAAGTTTTACGCTCACTGTCAAAACTGTTCTCACCAAAACTGCTTTTTGCAGGTTTAACAACTTCTAATTCTAAATATGATGGATTAATCTCGTTGATAAAACGACTTGGTTCGCAAGAGGTTAAAGTTCCCCAACGGTAACGAGAAGTAGCGTAAGTAATAGTTAACTTCTTTTCTGCTCGAGTTATGGCCACATAAAACAATCGGCGCTCTTCTTCTAAATCTACCCTAGATGTTAAAGACATTTGAGAAGGGAAGAGGTTTTCTTCTAATCCAACTATAAATACATTCTTAAACTCTAAACCCTTGGCAGAGTGAATGGTCATCAAAGAAACCGTATCAGCGTCTTTGTTTTTATCATTATCATCGTTAGTTAGCAAAGCAATGTCTTGCATAAAAATCGCTAAGCTTCGATCTTCAATATCTTCGCGGTCTGAAAATTCCTTAATACCGTTTAATAGTTCCTGTATGTTTTCATAACGTGAACGTCCTTCAACACTATCATCAGTATGCAGTTCCTTTAAAATACCAGAATGTTGTGCAATATATAAAGCGGTATCGTAGGCATTTAACTTTTTAGATTCAGCTGCAAAACTTTGAATCATTACTGCAAAATCATTCAGTTGATTCGCAATTCTACCTTGTATATATTGCTGCGGATTACAGATGACCTGCCACATTGTAATATCATGTTGGTCGGCAGCAGCTGATATTTTCTCTACTGTTGTATCTCCTAAACCACGACGAGGGTAGTTTATTACACGTTTTATCGCTTCCTCATCTGCCGGATTAAAAGTTAATCGGAAATAAGCAATTAGATCTTTAATCTCTTTACGTTGATAGAAAGATAAACCTCCATAAATCTTATAAGGCACATTTAATTTACGCAAAGCTTCCTCCATTGATCTACTTTGAGCATTGGTACGGTATAAAATCGCGAAATCCTTATAGCTTATGCCCGCATTTAACCTGTCTTGTACTATCGCTTCTGCAACTAATTTTCCTTCTTCATTATCAGAAAAAGCTCTCGAAACCTTAATTCTATCACCTTTTTCGTTGTCTGAAAATACGTTTTTCTCTAACTGATTTTTGTTGTTAGCAATAATGCTATTGGCAACTTCAACTATGTTTTGTGTAGAACGATAATTCTGTTCTAACTTATAAACCTTTAAATCAGGGTAATCGCGTTCGAAGTTTAAAATGTTTTGAATGTTTGCACCACGGAAAGCATAAATACTTTGTGCATCATCACCAACCACACAAATATTTTGGTTAGCAGCGGCTAGTTTTTTAACAATGGTATATTGAGAAAAGTTAGTATCCTGGTACTCATCAACCATTAAATACTTAAACTTATGTTGGTATTTATTTAAAACGTCTGGATGATTTTTTAATAAAACATTGGTCTTAAACAACAAATCGTCAAAATCCATTGCGCCAGCTTTGTAGCAACGTTTAGCATAAGTGTCGTAAATCAATCCTAAAAGCGGACGTTTATTGCCAGCATCCTCGGCCTGAAGTTGGTCGTTTTCTAAATATTCAGTTGCAGAAATTAAATTATTCTTAGCAGATGAGATGCGGTTGTAAACTACGTTTGCAGCATATAATTTATCGTCTAGCTGCATTTCCCTTAAAATAGTGCGAATTAAACTTTTGCTATCATCCGTATCGTAAATAGTAAAGTTAGATGGATAACCAATTTTTTCAGCTTCAACACGTAGAATTTTAGCGAAAACAGAGTGAAAGGTTCCCATCCAAATGTTTTTAGCCTCATTACCAATCACTTTTGCAATACGCTCACGCATATCTTTACTGGCTTTATTGGTAAAGGTTAATACCAAAATATTAAAGGCATCAACACCTTTTTCTATTAAATGTGCAACTCTGTAAGTGATAACCCTCGTTTTGCCCGAACCCGCACCTGCAACAATCATTACTGGTCCTTGGGTATTTTCTACTGCTGCTCTCTGTTGTGGGTTTAATCCTGCTAAATAATCCAAATCCGTTCCTTCTTTTTGAACTTCAAAAATAAGAAATTATGCGCTGTTATGAAAAGGTGTTGGTAATTTAAAAGGAAGAATTTTATACAAGACACCAAACTTCTCTTTTATACATAGCGGTATTTAATAATTAATCAACAACTCTGCAATTCACACCATATCCATTATGTTTTGACTTTTCATGGAAGTGTATTCTTAATAAAATCATAACTGTATCGTAAAGCCTTTATAGTTTAGTCGTATTTTAGACGTAGTTTGGTCGAAGTTAAGACGTAGTTATGACAAATGTATTCGACTGAACTACGTCTAATATTCAAATTAAATAAAACTAAGTGTAGGAACTGAATATATCTTGTTACTATCCAGGTAATAACCCTTCCTTAAGCTATGTAGTTTTAATAGCGCAGGAGCTACAGTCTTGAAAGCATTTTGGGCTATCACCGCATAGCAAACGTATGATCAGGGGAAGAGGTTAACTTATAAGGATAGCGGGACGGTTTTTCAAGCTAATGTCGGTATGCTGCGTCTTGGTAGGCATTGCTCCGCTCAAATTCGCTGTGAAAAAAAAGCTTTATGGCTGGTTTGAGAAGATTAGAATGGTTAAGGCTGTATAAGAAACACAGGAATAACAAGTCGAACCATCAAATTCGATTAAAGAACTTATCTTCTTTAAAATTTGCTGGATTTTTAATGATGTATGATGATATGTTTATGTAGGAATTTTCACTTCTAATAATACTTTCGTGATAATTTCTCTGCCAGACTTTACTGTCGAATGGTTTCCAATTTAGATTTTTAACCCCATTAATATATTCAACCGTCGTTTTTGATTTGAATGAACCAACTATCTCTCCTACTGTTGTTGGGGCAATCCCTTGTGGTTGCCCTTCAATAGGGGCGACCACAAGGGTAGCCCCTTCTATAATTTCTAAAATGCTATGGAAATGATTGGGCATTACAATAAATTCGTGTAATTTGATATTATTATAACGATTTGGTAATGCTAACCATTCGCCTTCAACCATTTTTCCTGCATCGTTTAAAATCATTTCATCACAGACTATCTCTCCAAATAAATGCGTCCTATCTTTGCAGCAGGTTGTTATAAAATATAATCCTTCCTTACTATAATCATAGCCTTTTAATCTAATAGATTGCCGGTTATGTATTAATGGATTGTATTTTGATTTGTTAATCACATCCCTGCTCATTGTTCCTTACTCTTAATTACATCCATTCTTCACTACCACTTTCTATCTGATACAACCAATAATTAACCAACTTTCTAATTTCGGTGTAATTACCGTATTTAAAATGAATAACTCCTGCAGCGGTATGTAAATTAACGTGACCAACATCTACACCTTTATGCCAAGGATATTGAAAGGTGGTTATTGCTTGTATTTTATGAGGAAATAGCAAAGAATGCTTAACATCCCAAATACCGCTTCTTTTAATGATAAATTCCTTGTTAACGGTTAATCGATGCCTTTTGTAACTGATATAAATCATCGGCACTGCCATTATAAAATAAATAATTGCAGCTGGATAATATGGCTTAAGTTCTGGAATAAAAGCCCAAAATATCATAAAAATCCCGATAGGAAAAACAACTCTGAAAAAGATGGGTAAGTTTAAAAACCTCCAATCAGGAATAAACATTTTACCCTTTGCAGGAATTTCGCCCATTATCATTTTAATCAATTCGTCTCTTTCTGTAGGGTTGCAACCAGGTATTAATAAATTGTTACTTTCTAGGTTTTTTCCTTTTTTAGCTTCACCAGAAGATGCCTGCTTCAAATTCATATTCAACAGATTCATCTTCTTCTGAAAATAATTTTGGCTGTAAGCCGTAATTTGAACCTTATTTGGACTTAACAAGGTGTTTTTCTTGGCAAATAAACCATGAGATATGAGTAATGAATGTTTGTGTTTACTAATATGAAATTCAAAATATTTAACAAATGTTCTAATCACATTAATGGCAAGAATGAGAAAAAGAATAACTGCGATTAAAATACCTATTGAAAAAAGTGTAAACAAGCTTTCCACGGCATTTTCAATTTGGCCTTGATCCATGTCAAAAGCCTTTAAAAACTCTTTGGCATTGTGAAATAGCGGATAAATAAATGCTAATAATAAAGCTATTGTACTTCCGTAATTTGAAGTTAAGCCAACTTTTAATAAAGTACCCAGACTAACTTTTAAAAAAGGAGTATCTTCCTGGTTTATGATCTGTTCTTGTATTGCAGTTTCATTATTTACAATACTTTTTCGGCTCAATAAATGTTCCCTTAAGCTATTTGCAATTTGTTCATCTATAGCCTTAATACTAACTTCTTGTCCCTCGCTGCCAGCTGTATCTACTTTTAAACCATAAATGCCAATAATTTTTTGCAATAAGTTTTGGTTAATATTTACTTGCTGAATTTTATCTAACTGAACAGTTAACTGTGTTTTATTGAAAATTCCTTTATGAATAACAAACTCTTGTTTTTGCTCATCTAAAAAGAAAGTAAATTTTCTATAATCAAAATAGGAGTAAATAAAAAGAATGACAACCAAGACAAGTAATCCCAATCCGATATAAATGAAATATTGCTTATCTGCCTTTGCAAATGCAAAGATTAGAGGAAAAATTAATGCCCTAATTAAATGTTGTAAGGTATTGGCAGCCATTATTATAATGCCAAAGCCTGATTGTCTTTGAGGTTTACTGAAATCGTAATTCATTATTGATTTTCAGTTAAAGTTTCAATATGGTCTAGTTTCCTTAACAGCAATTCCTTAATACTTTTGGCTTTTTCAATCTCGATACCTGCAATATGTAAATGACCAGTTTGTCCGCCTGCAGTAAAGATTTGCAGTTTACCTAATTTGAAAATTCTCGAGAAAAGACCTTCATCTAGCGCCACATGCTGAATTCTATTTAAGGGAACTATGGTTGTGGTTTCGGCAATGATGCCGCTTTTGTAAACAATGTCTTTTTCACGCAAGGCGAAACCTCTCTTTTTGAAACTTGCACGATATAAAAGAAAGAGTAAAAAGGCAAATGCTAGATAAGAACTAAGAATTATATAGCTTGAAACTTTTAAATCTTCCGCTAGTAAAACTAAACTGGTTAACCCCGCACCTAAAAAGAATAAAAAGATAATGATATTAATCACTATAACTTTCCAGTAAGATGGGTGAGGAGCTGTCAACTCAATTTCTTGATATTTAGGTAAACTTTCAAGGTCGAAAGTTTCATTTGTAAACTCTTGCATATTCGCTAATAGATTTATGCTAATATAGTGATGAAGAAGGGAACTTCGCAATGTGCTAGCGCACAACGATCATCTTTCTTGTTGCTGTATGTAATCCGGACAAGGAAACAAGTCTATATATATATATGCCTGGCGCCAAAAGGCTTAGATTAAGTTCAATAGTATGTTTACCGGTATTTAGGTATTCATTTAATACGGTTTGTACCACATTTCCCTGAAGGTTGTAAATCTTAAGCTCAACTTTATCTGCCTCTGGCATTACAATATCTATAGAAGTTCTTTCTCTACCTGGGTTTGGGTAATTCTGTGTTAATGTAAATTCCAGAAATCGCTCAGCGATAATCTTATTAATCACATCAAAAAGCACAAAACTTATTAACCTATTTCCACGAGCATTAGGGTGAACTATATCTTGATAAAGCGTGAAATCTCTTCTAATAGCTGCATTTAGATCTGCTAAATAAACGCCATATTCCTTAACAAGTTTTTTATATAAGTTATTAATGTTTAAAACCTGAACATTTACCCTTCTCAAGCGAGCATCATTTCTGTCATCAAAATTTTGAATGGTACAAACTATTGGCACTAAATTCTGGTTAAGCGATTTAACAATCAATGTTCTCATGCTAGCTTCAGTTTCTGCAATCTTTTGTCGACCTGCCTCAATTTCTAAAGCATCATTTGCACCAATTAAAATTACAATAAAACCTGTTTTGTAAGCAATAGCATTATCAATTCGTGCTAATCCCTTTGTGGTTGTTTCTCCAAAAACTCCATACTTTTGAATGTTAATGGTTTTATTGGTGTAGCAGTTCAGAAAGTTGGTAGTTAAATAAGTTTGAAAATCTAAGCCATTTACTCCTGCTACTGTACTAGCGCCAAAAGTGATCACATTAACGCTATCTCTTGAGTAAAATTTGGCCGACTCTGGACAGCTCGCACCTGTAATTTGGGCCGAGGAATGTATAGAAAAACCTATTAAAAGTGCAAAGCATAGCGCTAATGCCCGAATTCTCATCCTTAAAATATTTTCTAGCGCATAATAGAGCTAACCAGCTACAAATATAAATATTAATTGCTATTTATGAGCTTGATTTGCTTTTAGTTAAAGTTTGTTTACGAATATTTGATCATATTGTTTTCGCAATGCTTTTATTGAAAAACCTATATTTGCCTAAAATAAATATGTTATGCAAGAAATCAAGAAATATGTTGAGGATAATAAACAACGCTTTTTAGATGAGTTGTTTGAATTATTGCGTTTTCCATCGGTTAGTGCCGACCCAAAATATAAAGACGATGTATTAAAAACTGCTGATTTTGTAGCGCAGAAGTTAAAAGATGCTGGGGCTGATAAAGTTGAGATTTGTGAAACAGCAGGTTATCCTATTGTATATGGGGAGAAATTAATTGATGCAAATTTACCAACGGTATTAGTTTATGGCCACTATGATGTACAACCTGCAGACCCATTAGAGTTATGGAAAACTCCTCCTTTTGAACCAACTGTTCGTGATGGAAAGATTTATGCCCGTGGTGCTTGTGACGATAAAGGCCAATTTTATATGCACGTTAAAGCTTTTGAGTTGATGATGAAAACCAACACTTTAGCGTGTAACGTTAAGTTCATGATTGAAGGTGAAGAGGAAGTTGGTTCTGCAAACTTGGGTATTTTTGTTAAAGCAAATGCAGAGCGATTAAAAGCAGATGTGGTTTTAATCTCAGATACTTCGATGATTAGCATGGAAAATCCATCAATTGAAACTGGTTTGCGTGGTTTAGCTTACATGGAAGTAGAAGTTGTTGGCCCGAACCGTGATTTACACTCTGGTGTTTATGGTGGCGCTGTGGCAAATCCGGCAACAATTTTATGTAAAATGATTGCTTCTTTGCACGATGAAAATAACCATATCACTATTCCGGCATTTTATGATAAAGTTGTAGAGTTAACGGATGCAGAGAAAAAAGCATTGAATGAAGCGCCTTTTGATTTAACAGAATACAAAGAAGACTTAGATATTAAAGCCGATTGGGGCGAAAAAGGTTACAGTACTTTAGAACGTACTGGTACAAGACCAACTTTAGAGGTTAATGGTATTTGGAGCGGTTATATTGGCGAAGGTGCTAAAACCGTTTTGCCAAGTAAGGCAAATGCTAAAATATCTATGCGTTTGGTACCTAATCAAAGTTCTGATGAAATTGCTGAAATTTTTACCAAACATTTCGAAAGCATTGCACCAGCATATGTAAAAGTGAAAGTTACCGCACATCATGGTGGCGAACCTGTTGTTACACCAACAGACAGTGTGGCTTATCGTGCTGCAGAACAAGCAATTTTAGATAGTTTTGGTAAAAAACCAATTCCAACTCGTGGTGGAGGAAGTATTCCGATTGTAGCTTTGTTTGAAGATGTTTTAGGAATTAAATCTGTATTGTTTGGCTTTGGTTTGGATAGCGATGCGCTACATTCTCCAAATGAGAAATATGACATTTACAACTATTACAAAGGCATTGAGACTTTGCCATTGTTCCATAAATACTTTGCAGAATTGAGCAAATAAGTATATTTTTAATATAAGAGTCCCTGTTTAGTTTGCTAGGCAGGGATTTTTTTGTAAATGAATTTCAGTTTTTCATTGGTGCTGCAGCCCCGTCCCAAGGAACCCCCTTTGGGGCCATTGCCTATAATCCTCATTAGGTTTCACTTCATTTCGAGCTATTTGATGCTGTTGGGTTTAGTTAACAAGGTATTGTGTTATTGTGTTTCTAGGGGGGAAGGTGAAAGCGTTAATGCTAAGCTTATGTTGTGTGGATTTAGAATTCAAATTCTAAGTGAACTTTTGTATTATTCTTTCCATCATCACCATAGACATCAAGGTTATATTTCATTTTTGAATCTGGATCAAGCCACTCTTCAAGTTCTAATTTTTGGTTATTCTCAATTACAAATACCCTATTGTTTTCCAGCAAAATTTCAGCAGTTTTTTTATTCAGATTATTTACAATAATGTCACCAGAATCAGATTTAAAATAAATTTCTTGCAAATCTCCGTATCGATCTTCAATGTCCATTAAAAAATAAAAGCTAATTTTTTATTTCAATGTTTAATTGTCGACCTTCATTTAATGCTTTTTTGTCTAACGAAGCGCCAATAGCAAGCCCGATAATCATACCGATTGGTAAGCCTAATCCTAAAAGTCCTATGTTACCAATACTAAGTCCAAAAGCGACCCCAATTGGTAAGCCAATTCCACTCATTCCAAATAGCATCCATAAAGTCCTATAATGATTTTTCGGAACAACTTTAAGCTCCTTTTCAATCTGTTTTAAAATTTCCGTTTGTTTTTGCTTTAATAGTTTAGTCAGTTGATTTCCCGTAAGCGGTGAAGAATTTATTTCATCTACATATTCATTTATTGACTTTCCAATATTTTCGGGTGCTTCTCTTTTTTTCAGTTCGCTCAGTAATCCTCCAAATTGAGCGTAAATTTTACTTTGTTTAGTGTCAGTAGAATTGATTTGTTTGTTGTTTAACTCTTTTATGTTCATTTTATCGATTGGTAACAGTTTAAAATTTTTGCTTATCAAATTTGCTATAACGGTTTCGGGCTTTGCGAATTTTGGTGGCTCGGTTAAAATTACTAGAAAATCTGAACGGTGTAAAAGGAATTTCAACCAAATTTTGTAAAACGCCTGTTATATGCCGTTACGCATCCATGTATTTATGGTGTTTTTATATCGCCTTGTTCATTTACAAGTTTCCAATCATTTTTATTGATTTTCATTGTGTCAATTGATTTGGGTTCAATCCAATAATTTAAAAAAGGTTTTATTTCTACAGTTCTTCGTCCCCCGTAACCAAAAGCTCCGATATCATAAAGTTGTTCTTTTATTTCTATATTTTCAGATTTGTGCCTGTAAATCGTACTTACTGTTGTCCAAGCTCCAAACCCAAAAGAGAATAATAGAAACAGTTGCGAAACGAGGCAACCAAATGAAATCAGAGCTGTCAAGCTTATATAAGACCAATTCCTCGTCTTAGAGTTTGCTTTTTTTATAGTACCGAAAAGTGTTAGCAAAACAGCAATTGGTAAACCTTGAATTATTATGTCATAAAACTTTTGTTGTAATCTATAGTCTGCAAATTCGTAAGGCAATTCCTGTCCAATCGTCAAACTTAGCAGTGTCAGTGCAATAAATGCTAATGCTGTCCAGAATATTATTTTATAAAGTGTCTTTTTCAAGTTATTCAAATTAGATTTCCAATATGCTTAAGCTTCCAGCTCTAACTATCCAATTATCCTGCTCATTTGGTAGTCCAGAGTTACTATAAGGGTCAAACGAAGCATAGATGCTATTATCTTCTACTTCCAAAATTGTTATGTCAGAATATTGGCCGTCAGTAGGAAAGTCCTCCATTATGTCAAAGAGTTTAACGTTTGAAAATGTTAGTAAAATCTTACAAGGCTCAAATTTTTCTTTGATGATCCTTTTTCTTATTTCAAGTTCAATATTTAGCTCTTTAGCATTGAATTCGAAATCGAATTTTGCAATTCGTCCGTCGTTTAATGAGTAGTTTTTGAAAGTTTGGTTTAGCGTCATGGTGGGTAGGCGATTTGAATGGCACATAACTCGCTGCTTGGCGTAACTCAAGTCGTTTTTAAACATTTATCAACGAATATAAATGTTTAGCATCCGATTGCTAAATTAAATTTCAATAATCAATTTATTTTAACCTGTAAATTTTTAGCAAATTTGTAAATGCCCCCAATAAAGAGAAAGCCTACAGCAAGAAAACCTACAACAAGAAAGCCAAGTACTCGTAAAAAGACAAATAAATCGAGTGCTACGAAATGGAAAATAGCGATTGCTGGATTATTATTGGTTTTACTTTCTCCATTTTATTACGGTTATATATTAAAAGTAGCTTCATCTGCTTGGTTCTGGGTACGCCATCCAGGCGAAGACAAAAACTACAGGACTTACGAAAGTTTTGACATTAAAATCCCCAAAAAATATACTGTTCATGGTATTGATGTTTCCTATTACCAGGGTAAAATAGATTGGACTAAGGTAAAAGCAATGGAAGATGATGATGTAAAAATCACTTTTGCCTTTATCAAAGCCACAGAAGGTTTATTAAGTGTCGACCCATATTTTCAACGTAATTGGCGTGAAGCGCCAAAAGCCGGAATAAAAGTTGGCGCTTATCATTTCTTTAGACCAAAAAGGTCTGGGTTATGGCAAGCCAATTTTTTCTTGCAAACTGCTAGCTTTGAAAAAGGTGATTTACCTCCTGTTGTAGATATAGAAAGTTTAGATGGCGTTTCTCCAGAAAAAATGAGGAAGGAATTAAATGCCTTTATTATTCAGGTAGAGGAAAAAACCAAAGTAAAACCTATCATCTATTCGGGTATTCGGTTTTATAAAGATCACTTAATGGGTTATTATGATAAATATCCATTTTGGGTGGCACATTACCATCAGCCTAAGCTAAAACTGGCAAATAATGCTTATAAATTTTGGCAACATTCTGATAAGGCGAGGATCAATGGAATAAATCATGTAGTAGATTTTAATGCTTTTAACGGCGATAGTTTAGCTTTTTCTAAAATCTTGATTCAATAAACCATCATGAGCAAACATTTACAATACACAATGAATATGCTCATGATACCTGCCTGCTGTAGGCCGGGCTTCATCACCATTAAAAAACAATAATATACTAATGAAAAAAGCCTATCAATTTTTTTGATAGGCTTTCAATTTATTTGGTGTCTGTTAGTCTCTACTTGCAACATACACATCCGATTTCATTTCTGTTTTTTTAGATTTAAATTTATCTAAGCTAATTCTAGAAGATTTATCCATGTCTACTGTGTATAAATCTGTGGATCCTTTTAGACCTAATTTAGCTTCACCTTTAACGGTTGTATATAAACTCTCTGTATTTGCATTTAATTTCACATTCGCTTTATCAGATACAAAAACTTGAAGATATTTTAGGTTTAATTGGCTATTTGCTGAAACATAAGCATCGCCTGAAGCTTCAATTCTATAAATGTCATCTACATAAATAGTAACTTTTCCTGCCTGACCATTTTTTGAACTTACATATAGAGAACTGCCTACTTTTTTAACAGAAACTTCTTCGTTTCCTTCGTTCGTGTATAATACCTTAGATTTTGAGTTTTGTATAATAGTCACTTCTACATTTCCACTAACATTTAATTTGTTAATAGAAGATATCTTAACAGCACTTGCAGATACAGTAGTCTCATTAACAGTTACAATTGGATCAACTGTGTTGTTTGCATAAACTGTTGAAGATGTGATTGCTAACGCGATAAAGCCAGTAGCAATGATTGTTTTGATTGAAGTTTTCATAATATAATAATTTGTGGGTTTTTGTAGATAAGACGACCACAATTAAAAAAAGTTGCACGCAGTATTGCACTTTTATACGAAAACTTCGTAAATATCGACGAACGCCATTTTTAACTAGACGAAAACAAGTAAATCGTCATATCGAAGAAAGTACGACCGAGATATCTGTTCTCAAAATGCGAAAGACCAATAGATTTCTCAATCGCTTTGCTCATTTCGAAATGACGAGCTATACCACCCAATTTTCACAAGTTTTCAGAAACTCTTGGTCTGCATCTGCTCCAATACCAATACTGTCTGGAACATCTAGAAAATAACCATCGTAAGTTAATCCGCCAATAACGGGATCAACCAAATGTCCGAGTAAGCAGGTATCCAAGTCGAAAAATACCACATTGGCGCTGGCTAAAGCAAAATGTAAGTTGGCACTCAAGGCAATTCTACTTTCAAGCATACTGCCAATCATACATTTAACACCGTGTTGTAAAGCTTCTTCGTGGATTTTTTGTGCACCTAATATGCCGCCAGATTTTGCAAATTTGATATTTAAATATTCACAAGCTTTGCTATTTATTAATTTTCTAGCATCATGGTGATTGTAACAACTTTCATCAGCCATTATTTTAATAGGAGAGTTCAATGCTAGCTCTGGCAACTGGTCATCAAACCAAGTTCGCATTGGTTGTTCACAGAATTCAATATTTTGAGGCTCTAATTCTCCCAAAGCAAACAATGCATCATCAAAGCTCCAACCTTGATTAGCGTCTAAACGTAGAATCATTTCATTGCCTACAGCAGCCCTTATTTGTTTTACTCGTTCAATATCATCCTGAACTTTTTTACCTAGTTTGATTTTGATAATCCTACACCCATTTTTCTGATATTTCAAAGCAGTTTGTGCCATTCCTTCTGGGGTATCAATACCAATGGTCATGTCAGTTTCTATGGTACTTTTGTATCCGCCTAAAAATTGATACAAAGGTAGTTTTGCGTTTTTTGCAGCAATATCAAACAATGCCATGTCAAATGCACTTTTTATGGTGGCATTATGGTCTGCATAAGCTAGTAAATCTTGCATCCTTTCGGGTATTTCTAAGGGATTTTTACCTTTTATAATTTGAGCAAAATCCTTTGCCATGGCTAGGCAAGTCTCTTGTGTTTCTCCAACAATCATCGGAAAGGCAGAGCATTCACCAACGCCATGAATACCTGCATCAGTATAAATTCTAATCAACACATTTTGGGCGAAATGCATTGTGCCGGTTGCAATTACAAAAGGTTCCATTGGGATGCTAAAACGATAGATTTCGGTATGTGTGATTTTCATATTGGTATTGCGTATTGCGATTTGAGTATAGAGATATGTTCTACTGCTAAAGTTAATTATAAAAAGGAAATCATATAATTTTCAATCACACAATAAATAGATAAATCATATTCGCTTCATAACGTTTAATTACAAAATTACAGCCAGATGAAAAACTAAATCTAAATAGGTTTGTAGATAATTTATAGCTTTACATTTTGTCTCAATACGCAATACCCATTACTCAATTCCCAATTTATGCAAGAACCCAATAACCTCATCCACGCTTCATCTCCATACTTATTGCAACACGCTTACAATCCTGTAGAGTGGTACGAGTGGGGGCCGCTTGCATTAGAAAAAGCCAAAAAGGAGAATAAGCTTATTTTAGTAAGCATAGGTTATTCTGCTTGTCATTGGTGTCATGTAATGGAACATGAAAGTTTTGAGGATTTTGAAGTTGCAGAAGTCATGAATAAAAACTTTGTTTGCATTAAAGTAGATAGAGAAGAAAGACCAGACATAGACCAAATTTACATGTTGGCTGTACAACTGATGAATGGAAATGGGGGTTGGCCATTAAATGCTATTTGCTTACCAGACCAACGACCAGTGTATGGAGGTACTTATTTCAGAAAGAATGATTGGATAAGTATTTTATTAAATGTTTCAGACCTTTGGAAAAATGAACCTGCAAAGGCTTTAAACTATGCAGAGCGGTTAACAGAAGGCATTCAACAATCAGAGAAAATTATTCCTTCAAATCAAGAAGTTGTATTTGCGCAATCGCATCTGGCGGAAATTATTGAACCTTGGAAACGCCATTTCGATATTGATGGAGGTGGATATAACAGGTCGCCAAAATTCCCCTTGCCTAATAATTGGAGCTTTTTACTGCGATATAGTTTTTTAACACCTGATGAAGCTACGTTCATGGCTGTTTGTTCTACGCTTGAGGAAATGGCAAAAGGCGGAATTTATGACCAAGTTGGAGGTGGCTTTGCTAGGTACTCGGTAGACGATAAATGGCACGTTCCTCACTTCGAGAAAATGCTGTATGATAATGCACAACTAATTGGTTTGTATGCAGAAGCTTATCAATGCTTAAAGTACGAGCCATTTGTACAGATAGTTATAGATACCATCGATTGGGCTTTTAGAGAAATGAGTGCAGAAAATGGCTTGTTTTATTCGGCTTTAGATGCAGATAGCGAAGGAGTAGAGGGCAAATTTTATGTATGGGATAAAGTCACCTTTGATAAAGTTGTTGGTGAAGATGCAGCGTTAATAGGTGAATATTTCAACGTAACTGAAGAAGGAAATTGGGAGGAAGAACAAACCAATATTTTGAGAAGATTATCAACTGATGAAGAGTTCATAGAAAAACATCATATAGATATAGAAACGCTTTACGATAAAGTGGCACTGGCAAAAGCTAAATTATTAGATGAAAGAAGTAATCGTGTGCGACCTGGATTAGATGATAAATGTCTAACAGCTTGGAATGCGATGATGATTAAAGCCTTGGCTGATACCTCTCAAATTTTAGATTACGAGATGTACTATGATAGAGCTAAACTTGCTGCGGAATTCATTTTAGAAAACATGGTTACGCCAGATGGTGGATTGTATCGCAATTACAAAAATGAAAAAGCAACAATTCCTGGCTTTTTAGATGATTACGCCTTTATGATTGAAGCTTTAATCTCCTTATACGAAGTTGATTTTGATGAAGTTTGGTTAGCAGAAGCGAATTCATTAACCAATTATGTGTTGCTTAATTTTAATGATGAAGAAAATGACATGTTCTTCTATACAGCAAGCAATGGTGAGGAGTTAATTGCCCGCAAACACGAAGTAATGGATAATGTTATTCCGGCCTCTAACTCTGTAATGGCACAAAACCTGCAAAAATTAGGATTATTTTTTGATAATGAGAGCTATAGAGAAAAAGCATCAGCTATGCTTAAATCGGTTTTGCCAAGAATAAAAGCTTACGGCTCTGCTTATTCTAATTGGTGCACACAGTTGCTAAATGAAGTGCATGGCCTAAATGAAATTGCAATTATGGGTGTTGATATTAGTGAAATTAAAAATGAACTCAACAACATTTATATCCCTAATAAAATTATACTGGGTGGAGGGAAAAGTGAACTCCCATTATTAAAGGATAAAGAAAGCCAGGAAACAAAAATTTATGTGTGTAGAGATAAAACATGTCAATTGCCAGTAACTACGGTTGCCGAGGCAGTAAAAAACATTAGAGGGCTTTAAGCTAATTTAGGTAGATTGCACGATGTTTGAAAAGGAAGAAGGCATTATTGCAAAAAGAAAATCATTGGTTAAAGAAATTGCCAAGCTTAAAAAAGCGTATTCAGCTATAAGAGATAAATCTGAAAAGCATATTGCAGTAGCTAAAATCGCTGAAAAGCAAAAAGAATTGGCTCAAATTAGAGAAGAATTTATTGATGAGCAGATAAAGAATAGGAAATAATATTCAACAATTTTTAAAAAGCTTAACTATAATGCTTTCTGTTTTTGAACCATATAAGTAATATAAGGTCATTTAAGCCAAGGAGGCGTTTCTTATATTTCCTAAAATGTCCTTATATGGTTAGTTCTTTATACAATTCCTTCAGCAAGTAGATTTTAAACATTTTTTTGCAACAATTAAACACCTTTTTTGTTAACCTAATAATTAGCTTATCTTTGCCCAGCATTTATAAAGGGACTATTAAAATCTTTAAGTATTAGCAAAATAAACTTGCCGAAGTCTGGAAAACAAATCCAGAGGTATTAAAAATTATAAAAACAAATAAGAATGAATATTAATGCGAACACAGTAGTGTCTATAACTTATGAACTACACACTACTACTCCAGAAGGTCAGCAAGTTTTTGTTGAAAAAGCAAATGAAGAACAACCATTAGTGTTCTTATATGGCGTAGGCATGATGTTGCCTAAATTTGAAGAACATTTAGCTGGCTTAAAAGCTGGTGATGAGTATAGTTTTGAGCTTTCTGCAGCAGATGGTTACGGAGAAATTGATGCAACTGCTCACGTAGATTTGCCAATTGATATGTTTAAAGAAGCTGGTGAATTGCCAAAAGTTGGCGACGTTATTCCTTTACAAGATAACCAAGGAAATCAATTCCGTGCTGGTGTAACTGGTGTGCATGAAGATATTATTAATGTAGATTTAAACCATCCAATGGCTGGTAAAAACTTAATCTTTGCTGGTAAAGTTTTAACTGTTCGTGAAGCAACTGCTGATGAATTAAGTCATGGTCACGCTCACGGAGCTGATGGTCACGAAGGTCACTAAAAGTATTAATTGATATAAAAAATGCCTCGATATTAATTTGTCGAGGCATTTTTTATTTTGTCATTCTGAGCAAAGAATCTAGCTAATTAAATTCTTGTCATAGATTCCTCGAAACTCGCAATGACAAAATAAATTAGGTTTGTGTTAAAATTTAAAGTGCTTTAGCTGCGGTTAAGCTAATTGGTGGCACATCCATAGAATTTGCAGTGCTTAACTTTAAGTTTCCTTTAATTTTAACGGTTTGATAAGTAAATTTTATAGGTTCAGTTAATTCAACCATTACCATAACTGGAATGCCGTTTTTACCACAAAAGAAACATTGGTTGATTGGTAAAGTAGAAAGCATGAATTTAGTCTGTTTCATTCCGTCTTTAATTGGAACGATATAACCTTCTAATTCAAAAGGTTTATTAGCATACTTTTTAATCTCAGGGCCAAAAATAGCATACATTTCAGTGTCCTTTACGGTTTTAAAATCTACACTTCCAATTACGTCCCAATTGGCAGATAAAATTTGGTCGCTTGGATCATGTTGTGCTTTGGCAGAAAAAGCAAAGCCGATAAATAATAAAAATATAAAACTCAGTTTCTTCATTATATTAATTTTTAGCAAGTATTTTAGAAATATTAGAGCGATAAGCCTGCATTGCAGGGATAATTGATGCAAATATACCAATAGCTAAACCAGCAAGCAATAAATAAACTTCAGAAGTAATAAAAACCATACCAGTTAATTTCGCCTGACTACTTTCCTGATAATGAGCAATCAGTTCCAAAGCCATATGCCCAAGTGCAACTCCAACAATTGTCCCGGCAATGGTTAAGATTAGTCCTTCTAGAATTATAATTACAAAAAGCTTGGTTCTTGAAGCGCCAAGCGTTCTCATTATGGCTAAATCGTAACTTCTCTCTTTTAGCGAATTGTATAGGTTTACAAAAACGCTGATAGCTGCAATTAGCATAATTAATATGGCAAACCATTGTAAGGTATCAACACCAACACCTATTAAAGAAAATAGTCTTGTACTTTCCATCGCTGGTGATGCTGATTGTAAATTTGTGCCTTGATTAACCATTCTTGGGAACATGACTACAGACATTGGAGAACGATATTGGATTAATAAGGATGTGATTTCTCTATTCCCGGTGCCATCTTCCATTTTACCTTTTCCATCTTCCATCACATCCTCTTCGTGCATTTTCCAAACGCTAGCAATATTGGTTAAAATCAAGTTATCAGTTACATTTCCTTGCGGGGCTAAAATACCAGCAACTTTATAGGCATGGTCTTTATGTAAATCTTTGTTTTCGGTTAGTCCATGAGCGCCAAAAAAAGTATCGCCAACTTTTAAGTTTTGTTCTTTAGCAACGTTTGTACCTATTGTGGCTTCTAAATCTGCATTCCAAAATTTACCACTTTGTAATTTTAAGCCATAAAGGCTGATGAAATTACTATCTGTACCAACAATACGAACGCCATTGTAATTGTCGCCTAAGGCTAGGGGAGTTGCTCGTTTTACAAAAGGATTATGGGATAATTCATTCGCATCTTTTAGAGGGATGTTCCCAGTAGGAAAATCGATATAATAAATGCTGCTTAATATTAATTGTAGCGGACTGCCTTTAGCACCAACAACTAAATCTATGTCTTTAGAGTTGTTGTTTAATTTCTCTTCTATTTGAGTTGAGGCTAATAACAAAATCGTTAAAATACCTGTTCCAAAGGCAATCAACATAATATTTAATCCAGACGATAATGGTTTAGACCATATGCTTTTCCAGCTTATCTTAAATGGGCTCATGCTAAACTGTAAGTGTGGGTAAATGCATCTTTAACTCTTTTGTCATGGGTTGCCACAATTAATGTAGCCTGATTTAAACCAGACTGTTCCATTAATAATTCCAGTACTGCTGTTGCATTTTTATCATCCAAACTAGATGTTGGCTCATCTGCAATTAATAAGGCAGGCTTATTAATTACTGCTCTCGCTATAGAAACTCGTTGCAGTTGACCTTGACTTAAAGTAGAAGGATAAGCATCTTTTTTATGGATAATGTCTAAAGAATTTAAAACTTCATCAATACGTTTATGGTCTTCAGGAAGTTTGGCGAAGCTTTGTACTAAAAGTAAATTTTCTGCAATGGTCAAGCTTTTTATCAAGTGCGGGCGTTGAAAGATAATTCCGATGTTGCGTCCCCTAAATTGATCTAGATTTTTGCTAGATAAACTGTAGATAGAAGTCTGGTTAATATTAACTTCTCCCTGTTTTGGTTTTAAGATTCCAGTTAGAATGTGTAATAATGTAGTTTTTCCACTCCCAGATTCACCCAGTAGCAACCATTGCTCACCGTTGTTAATTTGCCAATCCTTAAAACTAATTGGTTTTGTGTCTTTATAACTGTGTACTACAGATTTTAGTGAAATCATATGGTTTTATAAAACTCATTTTCTGTTACAAAAATAACAGATACAATTTAATAGCAGAGTTTAAGCTTGTAAAGTATTTGCTACTGCGATTAATTAAAGGAAATGTGTAAATTTAAATATCAATATTAAACTAATGAAGATAGAAGCCATAATTCTTGTTGCAAGTATTCCTTTACTGGTAGCTTTATTGGCTTATAGGTATTATGGTTGGTATGATCATGTGAAAAATAGAAAATACAGAGGTAACAAGCTTAAGAAGTATGCTGAGAAAATGGATGATTAAAAACTTAATGATTAAGGTTTACTCCTAATGTGCTCTCAAAAATCATAACGCTGGCAACATTTTTACCATTTACCCTGGCTGGGCTAAAATCAAAATCTTCAGGTTTTAATTTCTTTAAATTAACTGCCTCTACTTTATTAAAATTTAAAGAAGCTACTTTAGTTTCGTATTTGATTAATTTTCCATCTTTATCGAGGGTGAAAATAAAATATAAATTAAATTCACCTACCTTTTTTTGTATTTCAAAAGGTGGTGTGTAATTTCTGGTTAATAGAAATAATCCTAAATATCCCATGATCTTTGCAGGATAAACCACTCTATCTCCATCCTTTAAAGAATCTATATGAAATCTAATACGTTTGTCTGGTCTATTAAATACTAATATTTTGGTGGTATAATTGTAGATTTGGTCTATAGAGTCTTTTTGAGAATAAAATACCCATCTTCCCACTCTTTCATCATTTTTGTAGTTGCCGATAGCTCCTATGTTTTTTCTCCCATTATAAATGATATACTCTCCATTTAAGATGCCTCTTTTAGATTTGAGTTCGGTTTCATGTGTAGAAAATCCTCTGTAAAAAGCATAATGTGTATGTGTAGAATCACTTTTTTGGGCGTTGACAATAAAACAAAGTAAAATAAAGATAAAGGTGAAGAGCGTTTTTTTCATTTTAGAATAGCAAGTAACAGAATGTTGTAAATTACAAAAGAGTTTTGAAAAAATTAATTCTTAAACACTTGTTCTAAATCTAAAACAAAGCCAGGTAAAATAAGAGTAGTTACTTTATCTCCAACAGTTAACAATCTTGTGGGCATAAATTTTCCTTCTTCATTTAGAACATATTTAAAGAATGTTTCATCACTAATGCTAACAATCCAATATTCCTTTACACCAGCTTCTTCGTAAACTTCATATTTGTTTTGCAATTCTTTTTTGTTGTTACCAGGCGATAAAATTTCGACAACAATATCAGGAGCGCCTATGCAGCCACGTTTATCTAATTTACTTTGGTCACAAACTACTACAACATCAGGTTGTACAACTGTAAAAATATCCTTATCCTCCTTACTTTTTTTAGGCAAGCGAACATCAAAGGGTGCACCATAAACTTCACATTTATCTCCTTCTAAAAAATTATAAAGTCTATTAAAAATAATTCCAAATGTTTTTTGATGATACCTATTTGGAGCACTCATTTTAAAGATATGACCCTTTATGATTTCCATTCGCTCATCAAAAGTAAAACGCATATAATTTGCATAGCTATAAGTAGCCGAGTAATCTATCTCATTTACGTTAGAAATGATTGGGAAATCTTCTTCGGTAGGATATGGTTTTGGGGTACTCATTGGTAGATGAATTTAACTGTCAAAATAAATATAACTAAAATAAAAAGGAGTTTTGAAACATGTTCAAAACTCCTTTTAAAACTTAATTACGAGTTAAATTTTTAAATAATAAAGCTAAAAATTAACTATTTATACATCTCTTCTCTTAACCTAGCCACATCTTCATTGTTGATATAATCATCATAAGTCATCATTCTATCAATGCTTCCTTTTGGCGTTAACTCGATAACTCTTGTTGCAACAGATTCAGTTAAGGCATGATCTCGAGAAGTAAACAAAATCGTTCCGTTAAAATCTTTCATTCCGTTGTTTAAAGCAGTTATAGATTCCAAATCCAAGTGATTGGTTGGCTCATCAAACATTAACAAGTTAGCCAACTGTAGCATCATTCTTGAGAACATGCAACGCATTTTCTCACCTCCTGAAAGCACTTTTACGTTTTTCAAAACTTCGTCTCCAGAGAAAAGCATTCTGCCTAAAAAGCTTCTTACAAATTGCTCATCAGCATCAGTTCCAGAATACTCACGTAACCAATCTACCAAGTTCTCGTCTTTTCCTTCAAAATAAGCAGAGTTATCATTTGGAATATCAGCCTTGCTAATAGTTACACCAAATTTAAAATCACCTTTATAATCCGTGTCTCTTCCTGCTAAAATATCATAGAATGCACTTGTGGCTAAACTATTTTGAGAAAGAATTACAATCTTATCGCCTTTGTTTACCATGAAGTTTACATCTTTAAATAAAACCTCGCCGTGCGCAGTTTTACTTAAACCCTCAACCTGTAAAATCTGATCGCCCGCTTCTCTTGCTAAATTGTTGAATAAGATAGCCGGATATTTTCTACTGGATGCTTTAATTTCAGAGATGTCGATTTTATCTAAAGCTTTTTTACGTGATGTTGCCTGCTTAGATTTAGAGGCATTTGCACTAAAACGCCTAATAAACTCTTGTAATTCCTTAACTTTTTCTTCAGTCTTTTTATTTTGGTCGCTGCGTTGCTTTAATGCTAATTGACTTGATTCGTACCAGAAAGTATAGTTACCAGTGTAAACATTTAATTTGCTGAAATCTATATCCACAATGTGTGTGCAAACAGCATCTAAAAAGTGCCTATCGTGACTTACAACTAAAACAATAGCTTGATAATCTGCCAAAAAATCTTCTAGCCAAGCAATGGTATCAATATCCAAATCGTTGGTAGGCTCATCCAGTAATAAAATATCAGGATTACCAAATAAAGCCTGTGCCAATAAGACACGTACTTTTTGGTTACCATCTAATTCTTTTAATTGTTTGTAATGATGCTCCTCTTTAATACCTAAATTACTTAATAAAGTTGCTGCATTACTTTCCATATTCCAGCCATCTTTTTCGGCGAAAATATTTTCTAATTCACCTGCACGCTCACCATCTTTATCGGTAAAATCTTCCTTTAAATAAATGGCATCCTTTTCTTTCATGATATCATACAATTCCTTGTGTCCTATCATTACCGTTTCAAGAACCGAAAATTCATCAAACTCATAGTGGTTTTGCTTTAAGACGGCCATGCGCTCACCAGGAGTAAAGGCCACAGAGCCAGAAGTTTGATTAACTTCTCCACTTAAAATTTTTAGGAAGGTAGATTTACCTGCGCCATTAGCACCAATTACGCCGTAGCAATTGCCTTGGGTAAATTTAACGTTAACATCTTCGAAAAGAGTGCGTTTGCCATAACGAAGGGATAGGTTTGATACTGAAATCATATTGTTCTGAAATAAAATGCAAAGGTAGTTAAAAAGGTTGAGGGTTTAAAGAGGGGGAGTAAATGGTTTTTGAAAAAGGGTCGCGGTTTTTAAAGCGAAAATCAGTTCTGCTTTTCGCTTTACTTTGGCCCTCGTTCCTTCGTCTGTTTGTAAGCTACAATCAGGCTTACTAAAGGAAAATAATGGTTTTTATAAAAAATACGATCAAAAAAAAAGCAATCCGAAGATTGCTTTTATAATTTAGCGTTTGATTAATAATTCCAAACAAATCGTTTCATGCCACTACCGTTTTCATTAAAAATAATTTTAGTAGGTACTTTAAACTCAGCTTCTACCTCTTTGCCGTTATAGGTAGAAGGGATCCAATCTATATTTAGGTCTATGTCTCGGTTGTTAATTGTGTAAGCGTATAACACTCCTTTTATTGTATAATTAACAGCATAACTTACATCCTTAGAAGATTTAATTTTTGCAACAATTGTTATATCGATTGGTTGGTTATATACAAGATTTTCTTTTGGGTATCCAACCTTAGCAGCTTGTCCTAGAATAGAAAGATATTGATCAATTGAACATACAGGTAGCGGTGCAGAGGCATTTTTGGCAGCTTCATCATTTTTATCTGTTATCGAAATTTCGGCCTTTTTTATGGCAACTGTATCAAGATACAACATTTTTTTTAAGTCGTAGTTATATCTCATGAACACTGTTTTATCACTATTAAAAGCATACCAGTTGCCTGATTTTTTTTCCTCTTTGTAGGTTCCTCTAAGCCATACGTTTCTTTGAGTGTTTTCAACAAAATAAGCCCCATCTAGTTTATTCTTATCGTTTACATTATAGGTTACTCTAGAGTTATCAGCGAGAACTTTTGTTTTTTGTACAAGCTCTCCAGGATTGATAATTGCGGCGATTAAAGCACCAGTGATCATTATTGGAAATGCAATAGCTTTCATAATAAATTGTTTAATGTTAATTTCACTTAAAGATAAGTATTAAAATTTTTTGCAACAAGTTTTTATGGAAAAAACTAAAATTATAGTTGAGTTGAGTAAAACACTGAATAAAAAAGAGATAGGTAGATTTTCCTCATCTTCAAGTAATATATTATTTGAAGTAAAGGATTTGATAGAGATTTCATTTCATAAAAATGAACAGATTGCTTTTAGGGCTGCTTGGATTTTAGAAAATGTCTATATCAAGAATTTAGAAAGGTTTATGCCACAATCAACATATTTTTTAAGTGTGTTTTCATCTCAAAATAATCTTTCTTGTCGCAGGCATTATGGGAAAATTTTAGCGTTAATGACAGATAGAAAAGCACCTCTAGTTATAAAAGAATTGATTCGGAAATATGATACCGAAAAACTAGTGGAAATCGTTTTTAGTTGGTTAATTGATGAGAAAATTACAGTAGCCATTAAGTCTCATTGCTTAAATATCTTAGCCAATTTAAATTCAAAGCATAGTTGGATTAAAGATGAGTTAATACAAACAATGGATTATTTGGTAGATAAAGAGAGTGTTGGATTTTATTCAAAAGTTAAACAGATAAGAAAGCAGTTAGAAAGTATTTAGTATAAAATTTTTAGACTTATTACAGCAACTAAACAATTCAAAACATCTAAACTTCTATTTTTGATTATGAGTAATTACGAAGTTTTATCAAACATTATAAAAAGTAGGAGAAGTATTTTTCCTATAAGTTATATTCAAAAGGAAATCCCAGTTGCTGTAATTGAACAGATATTAGAAAGCGCTAATTATGCACCAACGCATAAATTAACCCAACCCTGGAGATTTGTTGTCATTAGAAGGGAGGCAAAGGCTAGATTAGGAGTAACACTAGGTGATTTATATAAAAACACTATTCCTACACATCAATTTTTGCAGAAAAAATATAATAGCTTTTCAGAAAAAACTAATCAGGCAGATTGCATTTTAGCGATAAACATTCAATTTCACCCAAATGAACTACCAGCTTGGGAAGAAATTGCTGCGGTTGGCTGCGCCGTTCAGAATATGGCATTAACTGCAGAAGCCTTAAATGTTGGTGCTTATTGGAGCTCTCCACCATTAATTGATAACTTGGGAGATTTCCTTGGCCTAGGTGAAAATGAAAAGTGTTTTGGACTTTTTTATATGGGTTATCACGAAGAATTATCTAGAGATGCAAATAGAACACCAATTGCAGAAAAAGTGAAGTGGCTTGAAAAGTAGTTTTCAGTTCTCAATGTTCAGTTAGCAATCACACAATTTAACAATAATTTAAAACCATTGGTATTGCTAGTTAAAATTTAATATATTTAAAATAGCACAAACCAAATAAACTATGCAAGAAATCAAAGATTCCCTATATCAACTTTGTTTAAAATTTATTGAAGAAAGAATAAATACAGCTGAAACCGCTTTGAAACAAGCTCGTGAAGCAAGTAATGATGACACAAAAAGTAGCGCTGGAGATAAGTACGAGACCAGTCGAGAAATGATGCAGCAAGATATTGATAGAAATAAAAGATTGTTAATAGACGCTGAGGAAAATCAGCGAGTTCTGGCTTCCCTTAAGGATGCGCCATTTTCCGAATCAGCAAGAAATGGAAGTTTAGTTTACACTAGCCAGGGCAATTTTTACTTGAGCATTAGTGCCGGACAACTACAGCTTGGCAAAGACACGGTTTTTGCTATTTCTGCTGTTTCACCAATTGGTAAATTATTATTGGGAAAAGAAAAAGGCGCTTCGTTTGATTTTAATGGCAAAAAATACCAAATAAAAGAGGTGGCTTAAATTGTAAAAAGAAGGGAAAATAGGGAATAGGTATAAAAGCAAAAGGGGAAATAGAACTGATCTATTTCCCCTTTCCTGGATTAAAAACTATTCTTAATGCTATTGCTCAACGTCTTAGGGCTCCAATACCCACTAGCAATAATTCTTCTGATAGTGAATAATGGATCTTTCTCATCACGCTTTGTAGATAACTGATAAGCCATTCTGAAACCACGTTTTTTCAACTCAGGAATTCCTTCTGCATTCCATAAACCAAATGGATAAGCAAATTCTGTCATTTTCTTTCCAGTAATTTCTTCTAACCTTTTTGTTGGTTTGTCTAATTGCTCTTCCCAATCTTTACCAGCATATTTTTTGAAGTTTTTATGGTCGTAAGTGTGACTTCCAATTACGTTACCTTCATCAGCTAATTGCTTAATCTGGTCTGAAGACATATAATCTACAAACTTACCTTTTTTACCAATTGAAACCGTCATGATAAAATAAACAGCTTTGTAGCCTAACTTTTTCAATGTCGGATTTACAATGGTAAACTGATCTAAATCAGTATCATCAAAGGTTAACATAATTGGCTTAGAAGGTAATTTAGCACCAGTATTTAAATAAGCATAAAGTTGATCTGGTAAAATGGTATGGTATCCGCTATCAGCCAACATCTTCATTTGATCTTTAAAATTTTGAATTTCTACAATGTAATCCTTACCCACTTTACCATCGGTTGCTTTCCAGTTACGTACTTGGTGGTAACATAAAATTGGAACTTGTTTACGCTCTAAAATTGTTTTAGCATCGGCAACTTTTATTTTAGAAACATCAACTTTTTCAGTTGTGCCATTTGCTTCAACTGCTGTTGTGGTGCCGTCTTTTGCAGTTTCTTCTGCAGTAGATTGCGATTTAGATTGACAGCCAGCTACTAAAATTAGTGCGGCTGCAATGATTGATAAAAAATTCATTTTCATAAGTACAGTATATACCGCAAAACTATAAAATCGATATAGATTTAAGATATAAATTTCAACACTGTTGATAAAATCTTAAATGTTTAAATAGTTTCAAACTTTGCTATCTCTTTTATTACAATAAAATTGATTGTTAAACACACATTTTAAATAAATTAGGCCTTTTATTTTACCAACAACAATCATCAATGAAGAAATTCTACTTTCTCTTAACTTTTGTTTCAATAATTGGCACTCAGGCCTTTGCACAAACAAAAACAATTTCATTAACAGAAACTATACAAGCTCCAGAAAAAGCAAATTACCAAGCTGCAGCTCGTTATTCGCCAACTAAACTCAGGAAAATCATTTACTCAACAGCTGTTGATCCACATTGGTTAAAATTAACCAATAGATTTTGGTATCAGTATGAAACTCCAAATGGCAAACAATGGTATATAGTTGAACCCGTTGCAAAGAGTAAAAAACTACTTTTTAATAGCGAAGAATTAGCTTCAAAAATAACAATGATTATTCGTGACCCTTTTGATGCACAGCATTTGCCAATTGAAAACTTAAAGTTTGCAAAAGATGAAAAGAGCATCAATTTCGAAATTAAAAGTACAATTGATGAAGTGAAAAAAGACAGGAAGGATAAAAAAGCTGCAGATTCATTACAGAAGAAAATCTTTTTCTTTAATTACGAATTGGCTTCAAACAAACTTACAGAAGTTAAGAATTACGAAAAACCAAAAGCGAAACCAAATTGGGGTTCAGTAGCCCCAGATTCTTCGGCCGTAATTTTTTCTCGTAATTACAACTTGTACTGGATGGATAAAGAAAACTACAAAAAAGCTGTGAAAAATGAAGAAGACAGTACAATTGTAGAACATCAGTTAACAAAAGATGGGGTTAAATTTTACTCTTACGGTAGCGATGGTGATGGAGAAAATAATGAAGAGGTTGTTAAAAACGATAAAAAGAGGAGAGGAGCTTACGTACTATGGTCGCCAAATTCGAAATACTTTGTTTTAGATAGAACAGATTCTAGGAAGGTAAAAGACCTTTGGGTTATTAATAGTGTTTCTGCTGGTAGACCAACCTTAGAAACTTATAAATATCAAATGCCTGGAGAAAAAGAATCTCCAATTGATGAATTTGTACTGTTTAATTTTGCAGCAAAAACTCAAAAAACAATAAATACTACTGCTTTTAAAGATCAAAGCATTTCTACCTGGGGAAAGGAAAATTTAAACAAGGATAGAGATAATGAGTTTCGCCCATCTATTTGGTTAGGTGATGATGAAAAATTTTATTTTTCTCGTACTAGTAGAGACTTAAAACGTGTTGATATTTGCACCATTAACATAAATACTGGTGTTGTAACTCAAATTATCGATGAACGTTTTAATACTTATGTAGAAGTTCAAAGACCGGGATTAATAAACGGCGGACAAGAAATTATCCATTGGAGTGAGCGTGATGGTTGGGGACATTTCTATTTATTTGATGGTGCGGGGAAATTAAAAAATCAAATCACCTCTGGTTCTTTCCATTGCGAAAGCATTGTTCAAATAGATCAAAAAAATAGGGTGTTATATTTTACTGCGAATGGTCGTGAAGGTAAGGAAGACCCATATTTTATGCATTTATACCGCATTAATTTTGATGGTACAGGTATGAAATTGTTAAACAGCGGAGATTTTGACCATGCTGTGAATATGAACGATGAGGCGCAGTTTTTTATTGATAATTTCTCTCGTGTTAACACTGTACCTAAATCAGTTTTATTGGATAATTTAGGTAATAAAGTTATGGATTTAGAAACTGCAGATTTATCATTGTTAATGGCTGCGGGTTATAAATTTCCAGAGCCGTTTAAAGTTAAAGCTGATGATGGCGTTACCGATATTTATGGTGTAATGTATAAACCATTCAATTTCGATCCAACCAAAAAATATCCAATTATAGAGTACGTTTATCCAGGTCCACAAACCGAAGCGGTAAACAAATCTTTTGGTAGAAGTATGGATAGAACTGACCGTTTAGCGCAACTGGGTTATGTGGTCATCACAGTTGGAAATAGAGGTGGTAATCCGGCTCGTTCTAAATGGTACCATACCTATGGTTATGGAAACTTACGTGATTATGGTTTGGCTGATAAAAAAGCTGCCATTGAGCAATTAGCAGATAGATATTCTTTTATTGATGCAAATAAAGTTGGTATAACTGGTCACTCTGGTGGTGGTTTTATGTCAACAGCGGCTTTGCTTGTTTATCCAGATTTCTTTAAAGTTGCTGTTTCTGCAGCTGGTAATCATGATAATAGCATTTATAACCGTTGGTGGAGCGAGAAACACCATGGTGTTAAAGAAATTGTTTCTGCCAAAGGCGATACTACTTTCAAATATGCTATCGATAAAAATCCAGATTTAGCTAAAAACCTAAAAGGTCATTTGTTATTAATGCATGGCGATATTGATAATAATGTAAATCCAGCAAATTCAATTAGAGTGGCAAGTGCCTTAATTAAAGCAGGTAAAAGATTCGATTACATGATTGTTCCTGGTCAACGTCACGGTTTTGGCGATATGACAGAATATATGTTTTGGCGTTTAGCAGATTACTTTAATAATTATTTGTTAGGTGATTTTTCTCAATCAACCAATGTGAATATCACAGAGATGGATAGAGAAATAGAAAGAAAACAATAAAAACTAATCAAGGCTCCAAGTTGGAGCCTTTTTTATTTGACTTAATTATGTAGAAACATAAACTCTCTCACTTAGTTAAATTTCTAAATTTGCCCTATAAACGAATGCAAATGAATAATCTATCTCCAAAATTACTAGCTGAACAAACAGTTTTTCCAATACTTTTTGCCCTAAGTTTTTCTCATCTATTAAATGATACCATACAATCTTTAATACCTGCAATTTATCCAATCATAAAAAATAGCTATCATTTAAGCTTTACGCAAATAGGTTTAATCACTTTCACCTTTCAAATGGCGGCTTCATTGTTTCAACCATTTGTTGGTTTGTATACAGATAAAAAGCCACAACCATTTTCATTAGCTACGGGGATGGGTTTTACCTTAATAGGATTAATTACGCTATCTCAATCTTCTAATTTTTATATGATTTTGTTTGCTGTGGCTTTAATTGGAACAGGTTCTTCAATTTTTCATCCAGAAGCCTCAAGAATGGCTCATGCCGCATCTGGCGGAAAAAGGGGCTTGGCGCAATCTGTTTTTCAATTGGGTGGTAATGCAGGAAGCTCACTAGGACCATTATTGGCTGCGTGGATTATTGTTCCTTATGGTCAGTTTAGTGTAGTCTGGTTCTCCTTAATTGCATTATTGGCTATCTTGGTTTTAACTTATGTTGGTAATTGGTACAAAGGTTATTTAGTAAGATTAAGTGAAAGAGTTAAAATCCAAGCCAAAACTTTAGGACACAATTTAAGTAAGAAAAGAGTTATTTTCTCTATTTCAATTTTATTGATCTTGATTTTCTCGAAATACTTTTATATGGCTAGCCTAACCAGCTATTTCACTTTTTATCTAATTCAGAAATTCCATGTGTCTGTTCAAACTTCGCAGGTTTATTTATTTGTATTTCTTTTCTCTGTTGCAGCTGGAACATTGATTGGAGGACCAGTTGGTGATAAAATTGGACGTAAATACGTAATATGGGCTTCGATATTGGGTACTGCACCATTTGCATTGTTATTGCCACACGCTAATCTATTCTGGACTGGTGTTTTAATTGTTCCTATCGGAATAATTTTAGCTTCAGCTTTTTCGGCAATATTGGTATATGCTCAAGAATTAATCCCTGGAAAGGTAGGTTTGGTTGCAGGATTATTCTTCGGCTTTGCCTTTGGTATGGGAGGAATTGGCTCGGCTTTATTAGGTAAATTGGCCGATTCGACTAGTATCACTTACGTTTATAATGTTTGTGCATTTTTACCATTAATAGGTTTGTTAACGGCATTTTTGCCAAATATTTCTACTACTAAAAAAGCCTAATCGAACATTAATATCAAGTAGATTGTTGATTTGTATTGAAAACGATAATAGAACCGTTGCAAGGGCAGCGGTTTTTTTATGAATTTATTTCTTTAACTTCAACTATTCACCTAACACTAATTTATGTATCGCAAAATATTAGGCTTGCTAGCTGTAACAGTTTATTTTTCATCATGTCAATCATCACAATCAGGTTCAGATGTGGCAGATTCTATAGCCTTAAAAACAATCAATGACACTGCTTTTTCAAAACATATTGCCGTTTTAGCATCAGATGATTTTGAAGGAAGAAAACCCTTTACTGACGGCGAAACCAAAACTATCAATTACTTAGAAGGAGAATTTAAGAAGCTAGGACTAAAGCCTGGTAATGGAGAAAGTTATTTTCAAGATGTACCAATGGTCGATATTAAATCTACTCCAAGTGATTTAACCATTAAAACAACCAAAGGACTTGGTATTAAGAGTTTGAAGTTTTTAGACGATTTTGTTGGCGCAACTCGTCATGTAACCGAACAAGTAAAGGTAGAAAACTCTGAAATGGTTTTCGCTGGATATGGAATTGTTGCTCCAGAATATAAATGGAATGATTACGAAGGTTTAGATGTAAAAGGAAAAACCGTAGTGGTAATGGTAAATGATCCAGGGTTTTCTGATTCAACCTTGTTTAAAGGTAAAACAATGACTTATTACGGGCGTTGGACTTATAAGTTTGAAGAAGCAGCTCGTCAAGGGGCAACAGGCGTCATTATCATTCACGAAGATAAGGCAGCAAGTTATCCTTGGGCAGTGGTTAGAAGTGGGTGGTCTAAGTCTAAGTTATATCTAGAATCTGCTGACGGTAATAAATCGAGAGCTTTAATGGAGGGATGGATTACACAAGATGTAGCAAAAGCGATGTTTAGAATGGCAGGTAAATCCGCTGATTTAATGTTTCAAGCAGGTAAAAAAGGTTTTAAGGCTGTTGATTTAGGATTAAATGTATCAACTACCATTAACAACACAATTAAAAAATCTATATCCCACAATGTGGCAGCTGTATTACCCGGAACTAAAAGAGCTGATGAGTATATCATTTATTCTGGACACTGGGATCATTTAGGTAAAGGAGAAGCCGTAAATGGCGATTCGATTTATAACGGTGCCGTGGATAATGCAACAGGGACGGCGGCTTTATTAGTATTAGCTGAAGCCTTTAAAAAAGCTAAGATACTGCCAGAACGTTCAATACTATTTTTATCTGTAACTGCAGAGGAGCAGGGCTTGTTGGGCTCAGAATATTATGGGTCTCATCCCTTGGTTCCTGTAAATAAAACAGTAGCAAATATCAATATAGATGCAATGCAAGCTAATGGAAAAACCAAGGACATTATTGCAGTTGGTTTTGGACAATCTGAATTGGAAGATTATTTAGTAGAAGCGGCTAAAAAACAAGGTAGGGTTGTGGTTAAAGATTCAAACCCATCGGCTGGATATTACTTTAGGTCAGACCATTTTAATTTTGCGAAAGTTGGTATCCCAGCGTTATACACAGAAACTGGAGATGATAATGTTGCCAAAGGTTTAGCTTGGGGTAAAGCTCAAAAAGAAGATTATACAACTAATCGTTATCACGCACCAGCGGATAATTTTGAACCTGCCAAATGGGATTTTTCTGGTATGGTAGAAGATTTAAGATTGTTGTTTAGTGTTGGTTATCGCTTAAGTAACGAAACAACTTTTCCAAGCTGGAAAGAAGGAAGTGAATTTAAAGCGATACGTGAGAAAAGTATGAAGTAAAATATTAGCTAATTAGCAAAATGTGCTAATTAGCTAATTGATAATAGAAGTTTAGTAATGCTTAAAAGTGAAAATTTACACCAAATGCTGGGGTAAAATTATCAAGCACTAGTTGTATGTTCCTAGTTCTTCTAAAATGATAATCTTGGTTAGTACCTCTTTCGTTAAAATAGCCAATTAAAGGAAACGATAACTCAATATCCCACTTTCTAGATGGCAAAAATGCAAAGCCTGGGCTCAAGCTTGCTCCAAAACCTTTAAAGGTATAATCAGTTCTATATAAATACCCAGTATCATCTATGTTTTTATAGCTGTTAATTTGAAAAGTTAAATTAGCCTGGCCGAAAAATTTAAAGTTTTCTTTAATATGGATGTAATATCGAGCAAATGGAGATAGCCCAAAATTCTCTTCTTTGAAACCAAAGCTACTTTGTATTGAATTTGTGTTGGTGTCAAAATAATCATAAAATTCTCCATTAAGTTTTGATATGTTATAATTAAACTCCATTCCAAGTGAAAGGTTATTGTTTATAAAATATCCAATTCGGGGATTAATGGCAAAGGAATTTAACCTCGTGGCATTTGAATTTTGGTCTGTAGTGCCAAAGCTTAAACTTAAGCCACCAATTGTTAAGCCTTTTTGGATTTGCGCATGTGTTACAAATCCGATGGCACATAGCGTAGCCATGATAAGGAATTTAATTTTCATATCGATTTAATTTGTGTGTAATCAATATTAAACAATATTCATAAAAGATGCAATAGTCTACGTGTAATATTTTTTTTATAAATTATTGATATACAGGTAATATGGAAGCTTTTTTGTAAACCTAAATTAAATGTTCGATTTTATTTTATGGTTAACCTCATCCTTCTCAAACCCAATCCGCCTTTAGTATCTATACCTTCAATCCACACGGTATATGTTCCTTTTTTATCGGCGGAAAAGAAAGAAACATCAGCTTCTCCATTAACATTAGTTAAAACATTCGGGTTCCAATAAATGGTAGATCTGTAATCTGGTAGTTTTTCTTTTTTATTTGTGCTATTATATTTCGGACTATAAAAAACCTTATTATTACCATAATTTAATGGCTTAATGAGATACATATTTGCTGATTTTTTTAAAAAGGGACCAGCTCCTGTTTTAGTGGTAATTTCGATAAATGAGTATGTTTTATCATCTAAAGGCTCCATGAACTGATTCTTATATCTGAATGAATAACCGTTAGACAAAACTTCAATACCTCTAATATCTTCTGCATTATAATAATCTAGAAATCCTTTAACAAAATGATAATATTCATCTCCACCAGGTGATCCTGTTGGTGAGAAGAAAAAATCTATTTCAACTCCATCAAAAATAAATCTTGCCAAATCTCCATTTACAAAATAATCTCTGATATTAGATTTTCTTCGCATGCCTTCTCTAAACCCCTTTACTTTTTCTGCTAAGGCATCATAAAGTGATTTTTTAGGAATCTGGCTTAGGTTTTCTTCAGTTAAAGTTTGAGAAGCTTCACCAGCACCATTTAAATTTTTAGAACCCCTAATTATTTTTTTGCCTGTTATTTTAACCTCTCTTAAAGAAATGCCACTTTTTAATGCTGCTTTATAAACCTCATTTTTCGCATCAATTTGTTGGGCAACAATACTATCTATAACTTCGTTATTTTCAATGTAGCTTTTCTTTGGTAGTATAAATGGAGCCCTTACAAACTCATTTACAGTAATTCCCAATGTTCCTTTTTTTCCTTTAGCGTTTAGTGCTTGGATAACAAACGAAGCACTATCCATAAGAGGTAGCTTATCAAATACAAATTCGCCGTTTTGGTTTGTCAATGTATCTAACATCATCGTTGTTTTATTCTTGCCCAATAAAATGATTTTTGCATGAGGACTAGGTTTGTTCATTATGTTAATGATTCTTCCGCTGATTGTGTACTCTTTTTCGGCTTTTAAAAGTGGTTTTTTGGTAATGTCCCAATTGTAACTTACCCATCCTTGTGTTAACATTAAGGCGTCTAAATCATTATATATTTCATCACTTTGGTTTTGAAAATAATATCCTGGGTTTTCTACTTCACCTTTTAAATCTGAAGTCATTAGTAGATAAGTTAGAATGTTATTCTCACTTAGACTATCTTTTAATACCTGATTATCATCGGTAACTGCTATTGAAAAAGAAGCCTCTACAGGATTATTTAAATAGTCTGAAACTTTTAAGTGAATCGGAATGCTGTCTCTTACATTATAGGTTAAAGAGCTTGATGAGATATTGACCTTTAACTCATCATTGAGGTTAAGGAAGAAGTTTCTTTCATTTAGAATTTGTTTTTTATCATCCAATAACAAAATTTGAGAAACACCTGTTGGGAAAATATCTTTAGTTATTCTTACTGTTCTTCCAACATCATTAGCATTGATGTTAGCTGTAAAGCATATTACCCCTCTTGATTGTCCAATTAATGTTAACGGCTGGTTTGATAAACTGGAAGCTACGGTAATTATTAGTGAATCAGATTTCTTACTACTTCGAAGTGCTATGATTGTACCTTTTGCAGTGGCTTTTGGAAGATTTTTTGTTGCTAAACCATTCTGAAAGTTAACTTTTGCAGTGTAAGTTTCATCTAGTTTAGGAAACATAGTGAAATAGCCCATTCCCAGTGTGTTGGACTTGAAATCGGTAACCTTATTTTGTTTAGAATCGAAAATTTCTCCATTAATCTTAATGCCTTTTCCTGATTTATCAATTGCTTTAAAAGCCATTTTTTGAGGTAGGTCAGCAATCCAAGAGCCTCCCTCTGGTAAAAATTGAATATCTATTTCTTGCTTATTTCTTGTATTTGTTAGCTGGTTAGTTATGTTTTTCTTCGAAGCGTTTTTTCCGTTTTGAGTTATAGCTTGTTGATCGGCATCGAGGTTTAAAATTTTAATTTCTTTTTTAAATATATAGGTGTCCCCAAAATTTTGCATCCAATTGGTATAGGCTCTAAAGGTATAATTGCCTGGCGGATAAGTTTCTTCCTTAAGAGGAAATGCTCCCCAAGTTAATCCTAGAATGGTAGGCAATGCTAGGGTTTGCACAACTTCACCATCTGCATTAATCAACTCTGTATAAATTAAGCCGCTAATTGCTGAGGAATTATTTAACGTTGTATTTACTAAGTAACCCTTAAACCAAATTGTATCTACTGGTAAATAAATAGATTTATCGAAATGGATGTATAGCTTCTCTCTTGGCGCTATTTCTCTAATCTTATCGTATTCATTGATAATTTTTGAGTTAAGCTCATTTGTTTGCGCATAGCTGAATTCATTTAAGCTAGTAAGCAAAAAAAGAGAAAACAAAAGTAGTAGATGTCGATGTTTCAGCATTCATTAGTGATTGTGAAACTAAAATACGATTTATTTAGAGAAGTATAAATCGGGAATAAAAAGCCGCTGATTCGCTGATTTATCGAATACAGCGGCTTTGTTGTGGTTGTTGAAAATTAAAATAAGATATAAATCTTAAAACCTAGATTATTAATAAAACCTTCGCTGCTTAAATTAAAAGAAGTGCGTTTATAATCAAATGTATTGCCTGATGAATTCTCTTTTTGCTCTGTTTTAGTATAACTAGCATTTGCAGATAATAAACTAGTTTCAAATGCAAATCTCTTTGATAGAAACCAAGTTATACCTCCAAATGCACCAACATTATAAGTATTGCTAGTATATGCTGTCACTTGAGATGGGCTGGTATTTTCTTGTTTTCCATAGTTATAGCCTCCTCGTCCACCCGCATAGGCAAATAAGGTTTTTACAAGAGGAAAATATTTTTGATAAGTTAAATTACCCCCGTAGTTCTTTATGTCACTATTGTAAATGCCATTCGAATTTTCGGATTTTGAATAATTTAGATCAAAACCAATTTTCGTATTATCCTTAATGAAATTGCCATAACCAATTGAATAAGAATTTACCTTTGTTTCATTTTCTCCCCCAGGACTTTTGTACTTTTCTGTATTTACATTTACTCCAAAGCTTAAAGCATTAGTGCCTTTTGTTTGTGCGTTAGCTGTGAACGCGGTGGCGCATAATACGCCCATGATTAATAGTTTAGATTTCATTTGTGTGTTGTTTTTTGTGTATATCAATGATAATAATAAAAAAACAAATAATAACTATTATTTTAGTTTTGTAACTGAAAAATAAGTTAATCTATTGGAAATCAAGATAAAAAAAATCATCCTCAATATAACTTGAGGATGATTATCAATGTGTTAAGTTAAAATGTTTCTTTATTTTCCTAAATCGAAGGCAACACCTAGGTTAAATGAAAATTGGTTATTCAATTTTTCATAATTACTAGCATCTGAGTTGTACTTTGCAATTGGGAACTGTGCTTCTGTAAAAAGTCCGAAACCCTTAGAAAAGAAAACTCTTCCTCCAACATGGCCCCCAAAGTTTTTTAAACCTAAATTTAAACCTGGGTAAACATCAATATTTGAGGGCAAACCAATTACACTGCCAAGATTGGCAGTGAACCTAGCTTTTAAATCAAATCGATCACCAAATCCTGCCTTGTCTAGTCCTGATATCTTTTTAACACCTAAAGTGTACCCGGCTTGGGCACCGATAGAAAAACTTTCGCCAAGACCGTAATCTAAAGAGGTTATTATACCAGTTCCCAGTTTTTGTAAATTTGCACCAATATGGTACCTTAAATCTTTTTTTCCTTTGTAAGCATCTGTTTGTGCACTTACATTAATGTAGCTTGCTGATAGTATCAGGAAGCCTGTAAAAATTTTTTTCATAGGTATTTTTTTTATAAGCAGCCAAAAGTAATACTTAAATACTGATAATTTAAAGCAACTAATTGATTTAAACTGCAGGTTAAAAAAATGTATTTAGGCATTAATATTTATCGTTAAAAAACATTGTTTTTAATTATTAAGCAAACGTAAGCACTGTTTAAAAACACCATTTGCCATTCCAGCCCAACGCTGATAGAAAAACAATTCTAGTGGCACAAAGTGTATTGGGTAGATCAAAAGAAAGTTAGATTAACCAAAAAGAGGGAACAGGTAATAATAAAGAATCATCAGGATATACAAAACAGGGGAACTGATTTATAACATATCAAAACATCATCCCAATGTGTTTTTAATCTTCAGTTGACACTTTTCTGGAGAAGGTTTCGGACAAGATGCCTACAATACCCTACAATTAATTTTATTTAACAGATTACCTGTTTATAGAAAATTGCACCTTATAGAGCTGTAAAGATAAGAATGACGACAAAGGTTTAATGCAGTTCCTTAAAACCAAACAAACTTTAAGTGTAACTGCATTAAGCCCTAGAACAAATGGAAAGGTTGTTTACGGAATTGACGATAGCCAATTTAAAGAAACTTTGTATAATTAACTACTAAAGAAAAGCCCCGATTTTTTTCGGGGCTTTCTTTTATTTTTCATTCTCATTCAAAAACACAAACTGATGATCAAACATATCCAGCTTTATTTTACTGTCTTTATCTACTTTTCCAGCTAAAATAGACTTAGATAATTCATTTAAAATTCTTTTCTGAATTACTCTTTTCAATGGCCTTGCACCAAATTGAGGGTCATAACCTAACTCTGCCAACCAATCTAGCGCTTCAACACTTGCTTCCATAGTTATGCCCATTTCTGCTAATGTTTGTTGTACGTGCTTAAATTGTAAATCAACTATGTTTCTAATCTCACTTCGTTGAAGAGGAGTGAACATAATAAGTTCATCAATTCTATTTAAAAACTCTGGGCGAATGGTTTGTTTTAATAATTCAAACAACTCATTCTTCGTTTTTGCAATTACTTCCTCTCGATTTTCATCATCTAATTTTTTGAAGTTATCTTGAATTAAATGCGAACCAATGTTGGATGTCATGATAATAATCGTGTTTTTAAAATTCACTACACGGCCTTTATTATCTGTTAAACGACCATCATCCAATACTTGCAACAAGATATTAAATACATCAGGATGCGCTTTTTCTATCTCATCTAACAACACAACCGAATAGGGTTTTCTACGAACAGCTTCAGTTAGTTGCCCACCTTCATCATAACCTACATAGCCTGGAGGCGCTCCGATTAACCTAGAAACAGCATGTCTTTCTTGATATTCACTCATGTCAATTCTAGTCATTGCATTTTCATCATTAAATAAAAACTCAGCCAATGCTTTTGCTAATTCTGTTTTACCAACACCAGTAGTCCCTAAGAAAATGAATGAACCAATTGGTTTACGTTTATCTTGCAAACCTGCTCTAGACCTACGAATGGCATCTGAGATGGCTTCTATTGCTTCATCTTGCCCAGCAACACGTTTGTGCAACTCATCTTCCAAGTTCAATAATTTCTCACGCTCACTGGCAATCAATTTCGTAACAGGAATACCTGTCCAACGCCCAACCACACCGGCAATATCATCTGCAGTAACTTCTTCTTTAAGCATCCTGCTTTCGCTCTGCTGACTTTCTAAATCAACTTTCAGTTTTTCAACTTTATCTTGCGCCTCCTTAATTTTTCCATAACGGATTTCGGCAACTCTGCCATAATCTCCAGCGCGTTCTGCTTGTTCTGCTTCTAGTTTATAAGCTTCAATTTGCTCTAGTTGACTATTAACAGCATCAACCAAGTCTTTTTCACCTTGCCACTTTGCTTTTAATTCATCACGCTCTGCAGATAAATTGGCGATATCTTGAGAAAGTTCTTTTACTTTTTTATCGTCTTTTTCTCTTTTAATGGCTTCGCGTTCTATTTCTAAACGCATAATTTCACGGTCTAAAGCATCAACATTTTCCGGAACACTATCCATCTCCATACGCAATTTCGATGCAGCTTCATCCATTAAATCAATGGCCTTATCTGGTAAAAAACGATCAGCAATATATCTTTGGCTCATTTCTACGGCAGCGATAATTGCTTCATCTTTAATCCTCACTTTGTGGTGAGTTTCATAACGTTCTTTTAAACCACGCAAAATAGAAATCGCATCTTGTGTGTCAGGTTCTTCAACCATTACTTTTTGAAAACGACGCTCCAAAGCCTTATCTTTTTCTAAATATTTCTGATATTCATCCAAGGTAGTTGCACCAATTGCCCTTAACTCTCCTCTGGCCAATGCAGGTTTTAAAATATTTGCCGCGTCCATTGCGCCTTCACCGCCACCCGCACCAACTAAGGTATGTATCTCGTCTATAAATAAAACAATATCGCCATCGCTTTGCGTTACTTCTTTAACTACAGCTTTTAAACGTTCTTCAAATTCACCTTTATATTTTGCGCCTGCAATTAACGAGCCCATATCTAATGAATAAACCGTTTTACTTTTCAAGTTTTCAGGAACATCACCTTTAATAATCCTAAATGCAATACCCTCTGCGATAGCAGTTTTACCCACACCTGGCTCTCCAATTAAAATCGGATTGTTTTTCGTTCTACGAGATAAGATCTGAATTACACGACGAATCTCTTCATCACGACCAATAACAGGGTCCAATTTTCCGCTCTCTGCATACTCGTTTAAGTTACGGGCATATTTATTTAAAGCCTGATAAGTGGCTTCTGCATTTTGGTCGGTTACCCTATTGTCTCCACGTAACGCTATAATTGCTTTTTTGAGGTCCCTTTCGTTAACACCTTGTTCTTTTAGTAGTTTAGATGTGGCATCATTAACCGCCAATAAGCCTAATAGTAAGTGCTCAACTGATACAAAATCATCCTTAAACTCCTTTAAATATGAAGTTGCTTTTTGCAAAGCCGAATTGGCGTTAGCTGACAAATAAACATCACCACCCGTCACTTTTGGTAGTTTTTCTATAGCTGTAGTTAAGTTTTGCTCAACTGTGTTTAGGTTTACATTTAGTTTCTTTAACACGTAAGAAACTACGTTTTCATCAACAGTTAGCAAACCTTTTAATATGTGTGCAGTGTCAATAGCTTGTTGCTGATTGCCCTGCGCTATTTCAGAAGCTTTTTGAATAGCTTCTTGTGCTTTGATTGTAAAGTTGTTGAAGTTCATATCTTCCTTTTATTCAAAACAAATGCCATAGGTCTTTTACTCCACTATTCGGAAATTTTGTCTGTAAGAATTTATTTTTTAAGACTAAATGACTGTAAATAAGTAATTTATACTGAAAATTTGGCTGAATATTTAAAGTTTAGAAAATCAGTGGTTGTAATTTTTTGGCCAGTGCAGTCCTTCTTTCCATTGCAAGCTCATTGAAAAAATGAGGCTCTCCATTTCAATAAGGTTTATATAACAAAAGCAGTAGTTCTTGGGCTGTGGCTAAAGCCTTATTTCTAAACACATAGATTTGAACATTTTATTTTGTGTCAACTATGTGCCTATGTGTTTAATTTTCTCTTCAGAACACTTGTGCTATTTTTCCAATCTTAAATACAATTTATCTCAAAATTTTAATTCCTTTTGGTGCATCTATGATAGATTTAATTGTTCCATCAGCCATTTTTTGGTGTTTAACCTTAATTAATCCCATTGGAGTAGGAAAGGAACCTTCTGCAAATTTCAAATCGCCCAAATTTGGTTTAATGCGAACGACACTACAGCCGGGCTCGACAACCGAAATACCTAAAACATGCTCGGTTAACCAAGGTGTTGGCCCAGCTGCCCAACCGTGACAAAGGCTATGTCTAAAACCTATATAACAGTAAGCACCATAGGCGCCGTGAATGTCAATTTTTCCATCAGGAACCAATTCATCAATTCTGCCTGCATTTTTTGTCCAATCCATATTAAAGTCTTCCCAAAAGGTAGTAGCACCAAGATTTAACATTGCTCCCCAGTATTCGCGAATAATATTTATCGCACCTTGATAATCATTAGCATTGGCTTTAGCTTGCAACATGTAATAACCAAAAAAGGTAGAGAAATTTTTTGCACCTCCATCACTCAGAACCTGATTAGCTTGTTTGGCATCCAATAATTTGGCCAATGACAGCAAAGCTGCAGCTTGTTTCGAGTTATTATGTGCCGGAATATATTTCTTTAATCTGATTAAAGCATCCGTACATTTTTTAGCAGTTGAAAGATCTCCTAATTTAGTTGATAAATCACCACCTGCTTGTAAAGCCAAAACCATCATTGCCTGCAAGCCAGCATGAATAGCTTTTGGATCCTCGCTAGATGGCCAATCTAAAAATCTTTGTCCATCAAGCTTCTCCCTATTGTCCTTATCAATTTTTTGAATTAACTGATTTATTAATGGCGTTAAATAAGCTTGCTGTTCTTGCAGATATTTTAAATTTCCATTGTGGTAATACCAGTCTCTTTGATTAATAATCCACCACATGGAATAAGCACTAATTCCGTTCATCCATTCTGGTAGAGGTGTTGTGTTTTTTGCAAAATCTAATGATTTTGGTACTACCTCATTATAACCAAAAACAACATTGATGGTAGATATTTCTGGGTTTAAATCTCCAACCCAAACCAATCTGTCGCGTTTAATGCCATCCCATAAATAATCTTGCATATTTAGCTGGACTGTATAAGCCCCGGTTTTCCAAATTTTGTTGAGTAGGGTATCACTAGAATTAAATGAACCTTGATAAACTAAATCTCGGTATTTGGCAATTGCCCTAACTTCTTTTAATACCAATTTAATATCCTCTTCAACTAAATCAATCCTTACAAACCTAAAACCAGTATTTCCAATTTCGGCAATGCCCAGCCAAGGCAAAACGGTTTCTAAATCTCTAATGGCGTGGTCGTTTGTTGCTCCACCTTTCCCACCAATATCAGACATGGCCTCACTTGCAGATTCTCCAAACCTTAACCGAATTTTGATGGGTTTATTTCCACCCCAAATACCAGTTACAATTTGAACGCCACCTTGTAGCTCTTTACCGAAATCTAAGAGTATGCTTGCTTTACCTTCTTTTTTATTCTCTAAAATGCAAATACTTTTATTGCTTACATCTGCTTGTCCGGTTCCAGTTTTTAATAATTGAGCTTCGTTTTTAACAAGACCAGCCTTCCACAAAACTCTATTGGCACTTACATATTCTGTAACGCGTTCGTTGCCAGTTTTAACTTTTTGAGCAAAGGTATTTGTTAAAAAAAACAGACAAATTAAAAAGGTAAAATATTTCATTAGCATAGCTATTTAAGGTATTTGATTATTGGTTGGTGGGGATACCAACCAAGGAAGTAGCCCTCAAGGAAGTAGCTCCAAGGTTGGTGTCCCCACCAACCTTCAATAGTTTATTTCAGCTCAATTAGATATTCTCCAGCTTGCAAATCAAAAGTTCCACTTGGCATTACTTTTCCATTAACGGTAATTGTTAATCCCCTTGCCATAGCTAATTTCACTGTTGCGCTAGAATTTGCGGGAATAGACACCTTATAGTTTATTCCTTTAGGGGTTCTTTTCCAAGATGAAACAATCTTCCCGTAAGGACCATCGTGAGTGGCTTCAAAAGAAGTTAATCCTTCAACAAAGTATGGTTGTAGGATTACATTTTTAAACCCAGGTTGGTTGTCATCCGGCTTGATGCCGCCAGGTGCTTTATATAACCAAGCTCCAATTTCTCCAAACATGATATGATTCATCGATATGTCCGATTTGGCATCAATTGGCCAGTTTTCATATAGTGTTGTTGCGCCATTGGCAATCCACCAACCCCAACTAGGAAACGTTTTTTTTGAGGCAACTTTGTAAGCAATTTCTGCATAACCATTCTCGCTCAAAGCATTTAAAATGGCTTTCGTGCCGAGCAAGCCAACATCTAGATGCATTCCATCAGCTTCAACTCTTTTAGCTAAATTTTCTGCTACCAAGGCTTTTGATTCTTCTGGCACGATGCCCCAAAATAGGGGAACGCTTAATTCTGTTTGCAAACCAGTATTATAAATGCCAGTAGTTTTATTTAAGTACTTAGCATTAAATGCATTTTTGATTTTTAAAGCTAATGCTGTGTATTTTTTATAGTCATCGGTTTTACCTAGAATTTTAGCTGTTTTAGCCAAAATGACAACATCTGCATAATAGTAACAGGTTGACGTTAGCTCTACGGGCGAAACAGACTTAACGGGTACCCAATCGCCCAAGCCCCAAGATGTTAAGCCAGTAGGGTAGGTTTCGTCAATGTGATTTACATATTTGCGGATGTTCTCATAATTGTCTTTTAATATTTTGGTATCGCCATAAAAACGATAAATATTCCAAGGAATAATGGCAATTGTACTGGTCCAATCTGGTCCATTTCCCCACTCATAACCCCAACCATCAGTTGGGATAATTGATGGTAAAACTCCATTTGGTTGTTGCTCATCTCTATGGTCGGCCAGCCACTTTTCATAAATTGTAATGCCATCATATCCATATAAACCAGTTTCTATGGCAATAGCCGCATCACCTGTCCACCCATTTTTTTCGCGTTGCGGACAATCAGTTGGGTAACCAAAAAGGTTCGATAAATAGGAGTTATTAGTAGCGTAATAAATTTTATCTATCAATGGGTCAGATGCTTTTACGCTTCCAGCTACCGGAACATCGCTGTGCATAAAATAACCTACTAAATCTTCTTTTTTTAGGTCTACAGGCTGACTTAAATTGACCTCCACATATTGAAAGCCCTTATAATTAAAGTGAGGCATAAAACTTTGTTCGCCTTTACCACTTAAAATTAAAATGTCAGTCTGGAAAGGGTCTTTATCATCTGTTGGGCGATAATGTACATCAATATTAGACATGTCTGCCCTGCCATTTGCATATAAACGCTCTGTATGTTTTAACCTAACTACAGTTCCTGTTGGGCCATTTAGTTTAATTTTACTTACGCCAGAAATATTCCTTCCCAAATCAAATAGGTAAGTGGTATCATTAAATTTCTTAATGCTTTTAGCATTAATTTCTTCTATATTTCTAATTGGATGTAAAGCCTGGGCAACTATTTTATCTGATGGCGCAGAGCGATAAATCACACGCTTCCATTTACTGTCATCAAAATCAACTTCGTTCCAACCATTTTGTTCTAATCTAGCATCGTAATGTTCGGCTGTATAGATGCTATTGAAAATAATAGGGCTTAAAGCAGTTTTCCAATCCTTTCCCGATTTGATGGTTTCAATTGTGCCATCAGAATAAGTGATTCTCAAATCCAAACAAAAAGTTGGCCTATTGCGCCAAGGGGCTTTTTCAAAATCCCAAACTGCTGTTGATTGATGGTTATACCAACCATTGCCCAACAAAACCCCAATAGCGTTTTTGCCATTTTTTAATTGATTGGTCACATCATAAGTAACGTATAAATTTCTCCTATCGAAACGAGTGTACATTGGATCCATTCTGTGATTGCCAACTTTTTCTCCATTTAAGGAAAGCTCGTATAAGCCAGCAGCAGCAATGTTCGCCCGAGCTGATTTTATCTTTTTTATGGTTTCAAATGTTTTCCGGAAATAAGGAGCAGGCTTTATTGCTGGATTTTGATTGTCTGAAATCCACGAGCCTTGCCAATTTTTCTCATTCATCATACCTATTTCAAAACTTGCAATTTTTACTTTGGTAGATTTTATATTGTTTTTGTCGGCAATGTCAACTCGCCAATAATATTTAGTAAAAGGTTTTAGTAATTGTCCAGCATAAGTTTTTAATGAAGCGCTTGTTTGCAACCATCCAGTATTCCATTGTGTCGCTTTTCCGTGCGTTAAAGCAAGTGAATCGGTATTCACTAAAATGCGATAGGCTGTTTGCTTAGCATCTATTCTTTTGTCGTCCATTTGCCAAATAAAACGAGGATTTGGATTGTCTAACCCAATTGGATTAACTAAATATTCTGTTTTTAAATTTATTGGAGATTGGGCAAGAGTGCTAAAAGAAGAAAGCGAACAAAGCAAAAAGGTAATTCGACTTAAGAATTTGGATGAAGTCATTTTGAAATATTTGATTAACTAAGGTATTAAAAATGAATTAAAGAACAAGAGTAGCTTCACCTTAAAATCGAAGTCATAAAAAAACACCATCAAAACCTGATGGTGTTTTAAATTATTACTAGTATTATTACCCTAAAACTTCTTTCAGTTTATTTGTCTGGTAATCCGCCAATTTTTGAAGTGGGCCAGCCGCTAACATTTTCATCATCATGTTTAAATCTGCAGAAAGTATGTGTTTTGCAGTCGTTCCGCCATTATCATTAGGGCTAACTGTCCATTTCAATTCTACATCAAATGGTGGTTTTTCTGTCGGAATAGCTATAATTTCGCTATTAGGCACACGACTAGATATTTTGATTGCCAATTTAGCCATGTTCTGAATAGTAAAACTTGCTTCATCTGTAGTAGAAGACCAGTTGTAAATATTCTCGGGCATTAATTGTTGATGATTATTTAAATCTTCCAAAAAATTATAAACCTTATCTATAGGTAAATTTATTTCTGTAGTACTTTCTATAATGGTCATAATTTTATTTTAATGTCAATTCAACTTCCAAACCCAAACTCAGGACTTAGGGTTTTAAGACCTCTTCTTGTCCCCATTCTGATGGATTTTGTCTCCACTTGTTCAATAAATCAATTTCACCCTGTGGAATAAAACTGTGTTCAGCAGCATAACTGATCAAAGATGTATAATTTGATAATGTCGAATACCTACATTTCGCACTGGCAAAATTTTCATCGGCCTTGTCAAAACCATAAGTAAATATAGCAACTAATCCAGCAACAGATAAACCTGCAGCACGTAAGGCATCTACTGCTTGTAAACTGCTTTTTCCTGTAGAGATTAAGTCTTCAATTACTACTACACGTTGCCCTTCCACTATTTCTCCTTCAATTAAACTTCCGGTACCGTGTTCTTTAGCTTTAGCTCTCACATAAATAAAAGGTAAACCTAATTCTTGTGCAACTAAAACACCTTGCGGAATACCAGCTGTAGCAACACCTGCAATTACATCAACAGCACCATATTCTTCTTGTATCAGCTGTGCTAATTTCTGTCGGATATATGTTCTTACTGGAGGATGAGATAGCGTAATCCTGTTATCACAATAAATTGGCGATTTCCAGCCTGAAGCCCAAGTAAAGGGGTTATTTGGTTGTAGTTTAACGGCTTTAATTTGTAATAAAAATTCAGCTACCTTTAATTCAATATCACTTTTATTATACATGTTCCAAAAATAATCAATTTATCTTAATCTAAATGCTAAGTTTCCCACACAAAACAGATTTACTTAAAACTATTAAGTTCAACTTATTGAGATATAGATGATTGCTTTAAAATGCTCTTGTTTAATTTATTTAATTGGCTTTCTTTATCTAATGCGCTTTTCAATTCATATTTTTTTAATACTTTTAAAACTTACAGTTGATATAAAATTTAAACAAAAACATTTGTTCTTGTATTTAGGATATGACGCTGTTATGAGAGCTACTATTATGAAGAACTACCGAATTTATATCAATAATAACACCTTGTTGGTTACTGGTGTTATGCCCAAACAAATATCAAAAATTGAACAATTAGATACTGCTGATTTTGACTTTCTATCTTTTTACAAAAACTTAAAAAAGCGAAGTAGTAAAGACTTTATTTTAATAAGTAAAAACCCCAAAGAACTATTCGAAACTATTAAAAAGAAACTAACCATTATTAAAGCGGCTGGTGGTTTAGTAGAAAATGCCAAGGGCGAATTTCTATTCATTTTTAGAAACAAAAAATGGGACTTGCCAAAGGGTAAAGTAGAAAAAAACGAAAAAGTTAAAGTTGCAGCGGTTAGGGAAGTAGAAGAGGAGTGCGGTGTAAAAATTGAAAAACGTGAAGAACGTTTATGCAAAACCTATCACATTTATGAGATAAATGGTAAAGTGATTTTAAAACGGACAAGTTGGTATAAAATGTTTGTAAAGGGAAAACCAAAATTGATTCCTCAAACTGATGAAGGAATTACAACGGCTTCTTGGGTTGGTCCAGATGGGATCAAGGCCAAAATGAATAATACTTATCCTTTAATTTTGGATGTTTTAGCAGCAGAAAGTTTGGTTTAAACCCCCTATAAAAACTCAATCACTTCTTTCGGGACAAACGGACTCACATCTCCATTGTTTCTTAAAATATCTCTTACAATGGTTGAGCTAATAGCTGAATATTCCGGTTTGCTTAACAATAGAATGGTTTCTACTTCTGGCATCATGGTCTGATTGATTTGTGCAATTGCCCTTTCATATTCAAAATCTGATGCAGAACGAATGCCCCTTACCATGTATTTCGCCTTAATTTTTCTACAGAAATCTACTGTTAAACCTTCGTAAAGCTGAACTTCAACGTTATCATTTCCTGAAAAAATAGTTTTTACCATTTCCTCTCTTTTTTCTGCAGATAGAAAATTTTGCTTTGAGCTATTTAAACCAATACCTACCACAATTTTATCAAATAAGGGCAATGCTCTTTTTAAAATATCTACGTGAGCTATGGTAATTGGATCAAATGAACCTGGAAATAAGGCGATTTTCATAAGGTAAATATATAGGTTTAAGCTGAAAGATGAAAAAGTCCGAAAGTCGGGAAGTCAGAAAAATCCGAGTTTTATGTTATTCTTCCAAATAACGATTAATTCTTGACGTTGTCTGTGAAAATGTTTAAAGTGTTAGTGTCGCAATTCGCTGTACGCAATACTTATTTATCCCTCAACCTTTTCAAAAAAGCTAAATGAACTATTGCCATATTTCCTTACCTCTGTAAAGCCCGCTAAGTTGTTTAATTTTAAAAAAGGTGGATGCTCCACTATCAAAGTGCCATTTTCTACCAATAAATTATGTTTCATCACCAATTGGGGAATCATTGGGATATTTGGTAAATCATAAGGTGGGTCGGCAAAAATAATATGGTATTGATGGTTGTCTTGCGCCAAAAATTTGAAAGTATCTGCTTGTTGAGGTTCAATCTGAGGCAAGTCGAACTTTTCTGATACCGATTTAATCCAAGCCACACAACCCCTATGCAAATCAACCGCTCTAACGTGTTTTATTCCTCTTGATGCAAATTCAATACAAATACTCCCTGTTCCACTAAAAAGATCTAATACATCACATTCCTCAAAATCGTAAGTATTGTATAGGATGTTAAATAAGGCTTCCTTAGCCATATCTGTAGTCGGACGGACAGGTAAGTTAGCCGGGGCATTGAACTGTCTTCCTTTTAGTATTCCGCCTATTATACGCATTGGTCAAGGGCTAATAAACTGCTGTAATAATGAGCTGGCATGTCATCTAAAACTTCTTGATTTAAATCGTTGGCAATAGCAATAAAATCAGCTTTGCTGAAATATTTTAAGAGACAATTGTATTTTTCATCACCTTCATTAATAATCCCACTTATGTTTAATGCCGTTTCTTTTAGGTTAATATTCAATTGGTTAATTATTAATAAGATGTAATAATTAAACTCTTCAACATTTTCTATTTCATAACATTGTTGAAATACGACTTGTTGGTTTTTAATAAACAAAACATTAAATGAAGCAACTGTAAAATCTAAAACTAAGGTTGTTGCCTCTAGTTTTTCTGCTAATGACAGTAAACCCGCATTTTGCTCAAATTTCCTTCCATTGGTAAATTCTCCTAAAGTTTCGTCAGTTGCTTTTGGTAATGTGAAAATTGTTGTAAAACCGAAGTGGTTTTGAGCTTGGCTATATAAATTGCCAGCGTGTGCTTCAGTAAAAAATTGGGAATGACTTTCTAAATCTTTTTCATTAAATAAATCATTCGGAATGGCGATTGTGTTCTCAGTATGAATGGCAAACTTTACTTGCTGATAAGGTAATTTCAAATAAGAATCTGTTTTTAACCGCTCTGCAAATTTTTGAGCACCATTTTCGCATTCTTGCTCATCAAAAATAGCATTAACTTGTTTGGTTTCCTTATTAATAATTGCATAGGAAAAGTTATCTAAACCAACTTTAACCAATAGGTTACAAGCCGAAGCCGAAGCTGGGTCGAATGTTGGGTCTATTAACAAGATGCTGTTGTTATCCATATGTTGGCAAAAATAACTTTTTTCTATAACATTACCATCGCATCTTTGCTAAATGGACAAAGCCAATTTAATTGCCCAATCTTATCCATTTGAGCCTACCGAAGAGCAATTGGTTTTTTGCACTAGGGCTACTGCATTTTTAAAACATAGTAGCACAAAAAAATGCTTTGTTTTAAGAGGTTATGCAGGTACAGGAAAAACTACTTCTGTGGCTGCATTGGTTAAGGCATTGCCCTATTTTAACTTAAAAGTGGTGTTGCTGGCGCCCACAGGTAGAGCAGCAAAGGTAATTGGCAATTATACTGGCAAAAGGGCCTTAACTGTTCACAAAAAGATTTATCGTAAAAAAAGTGCGGTTGCTACTGAGATGGCTTTTCAATTGGCACCAAACTTAGCAGAAAACACCCTTTTTATTGTTGATGAAGCTTCTATGATTGCCGATGAATGGAATCCGCAAAGTGGTTCTTCATTCTTAAAGGATTTGATAGCATTTGTTTATCAAGCAGGACCAACGGGAAAAGACAAAAATTGCTCTTTGTTATTTGTGGGTGATACGGCTCAGCTTCCGCCAGTTGGCAGTATTGATAGCCCAGCATTAAACGAGAAATATTTAGCCAATAATTTCGGATTAAACACTGGTGCGGTTGAGCTAAAGGAAGTAGTTAGGCAAGAAAAAAAATCGGGTATTTTAGCGAATGCAACCATGTTGAGAAAGCTGATAAATACTTATGATGAGGAAAATAAAGCCTTGCCAAAGTTTATGACTAAAAGCTATAAGGATATATTTAGTATGACTGGAATTAAGCTTGTAGAAGGATTAGAATACGCTTATGGTAAATTTGGTATTGAAAACTCTTTGATGGTTTGTCGTTCTAATAAATCGGCTAATGTCTACAATAATCAGATTAGGGCAAGGCTGTTATACAGGGATGAAGAGTTAAGTGGGGGCGACCAAATCATGGTGGTTCGTAATAATTATTTTTGGTTGCCAGAAAACCAGGAAACAGCTTTTATTGCCAATGGCGATATGGCTAAGGTGATTAGGGTTAGAAAGGAAGAAGAACGTTACGGACTTCGCTTTGCAGAAGTAAGTCTAGATTTTTTAGACTTCCCAGAAGTAGGAACCGTTTCTTGTAAGGTTATTTTAGATACTTTACAAGCAGAAACCCCAAATCTACCTTACGAAAAAAGTAAACAAATGTTTGAAGGATTAATGTTAGACTATGAACATTTATCGAGCAAAAAAGACAAGATGGAAGCTATAAAGATTGATCCGTATTACAATGCTTTACAAATCAAATTTGCTTATGCCGTAACTTGCCATAAGGCACAGGGTGGCCAATGGGATGCCGTTTTTGTAGACCAAGGTTATTTAACTGACGAAATGATTGACCTAGATTTTTTACGATGGCTTTATACGGGTGTAACTCGTGCAAAAAGAGAGTTATTTTTGGTTAACTTCTCACAGAATTTATTTGCCACAAGTCAGGAAGAATAATCATGAGTGCCAAAGTTTGCGATTTATTAATCTGCAAATGAGCGGCAAAAATAAAGGGGAAAAAAAATGTCCCGATAACAATCGGAACATTTTTTTGCATCAAATAAATAAATAAAAAATTTTACTACTTATCCAACTACTTTTACGTTTTCTGCTTCTGGACCTTTTTTTCCTTCTTTCACATCATACTCTACTACTTGTCCTTCTTGCAAAGATCTTTGTCCGCTAAGAGCTGAATGATGGCAGAATATATCTTTACCACCTTCTTCTGGGGTTATAAAACCAAAGCCTTTAGAATCATTAAACCATTTTACTGTACCTGTCATAACTTCTTTATTATTAAATTAAAAAGTGAAGATAACAATTTCAATATAAAAGCTTAAATTATTTTCATACAATTACAATTTGATAACTTAAATAAAATCAAAAAGGTGTGACTCTCTCAAGCCACACCTTACAAAAAAACTCCCTTAAGTAGATCCTACTCAATATATGATACGTTTGAAACCTGAAAAAGGTTTGCAATAATTTAATTTTTTTCTTAGAAATTAAATTTTATTAACTAATCTGCCAATTGATCGATCACAATTTTAATTTCGTAATCACTAATTGAGATGATTCGTTCCTTATATAAACCACCAGTTGCTTTTTTAAAAGCACTTTTGCTGATTTGAAAACGGTCATAAATCTCATCCGGTGTACTTTTATCACCCAAAGCGATTTTACCGCCATTTTCTTTTAATTCTTTTAAAATTACGTCCTTAGTATCTAAAATATGACTATAGCCTAAGGGTTGTAAACTCAAGTCAATTTTACCTTCAATACGGATTTTTTTAATCCAACCCTTACGTTTCTCTCCAGGTTGTAAATTGGCAAAAAGCTCGTTATGGTATAACAAGCCAATATTTCTATTATTAATAATCGCGTTAAAGCCAAGGTCTGTTTTATCACAAATTAATAAACTCACCTCATCACCTTCGTCAAAGTCAAAATACTCTTCATCAATAAACTTATCTAATCTCGATGAAGCCAACATGCGCTGATTATTTTCGTCTAAGTAAACATAAACCACATAACTTTCGCCTTTATGCATTGGCCTTTTTTGTTCACGAACGGGCACGTAAATGTCTTTTCCAATTCCTAAATCCAGGTAAGCACCATCTTCACTTGAATCAACCACTGTTAAGCATGCAAAACTTTCTATTTCTGCTAAAGCTGTTTGGGTAGTTGCAATGGTATTTCCATCTTTATTTACAAATGCAAAAACTTTTAAAGTATCACCCAACTCAGCATTTTTTGGCACATCTGAATATGGAAGTAAGATTTCTCTATCTCCATCAGATAAACTTAAACCATCACTATTCTTGGCAACTATCCTTAAGTCGTTGAATTTTCCTATTTCTATCATTATTTACTTGTTAGTTAAGCCATTTTCTTCAATGACTGTTATGTTTTTATGACCGCAAAGTTAAGCATTCTTTAATTGGGAATTTTTAGTTTGAAATAGTATTAGTGGAATTAAAAAAATGCTACTTTAGTCTACTTAAACCCAAAGCAGAAAAAAATTAATGAGTCAATCAATTCCAACATTTTTTCTCGGAGATGAATATTTCATAGACGAGAAGGTAAGCTTTTTGAAGTTTACAAATGAATATAAAGTTTACAATGAACTAGGCGTTCAAATTGGTATAATTAAGCAACGCATGAGCGGATGGCATAAAGTGCTTACCTTGTTGATTAACAAAAAAATGATGCCTTTCCAGTTGGAAATTACTGATGCTAACGACCAATTGCAAGCCACAATAAGCAGAGGTTGGACTTTCTGGATGTCGAAAATTACGGTTTCTGATGCCAATGGCGTTGTTGTTGGCCTAATCAATCAAAAGTTCAAGTTCTTTAAGCCGGAGTTTCTGATTAATGATGCAAGTAGTGTTAATATTGCAAAAATTACTGGCGATTGGAAAGCATGGAATTTCTCAATTGTGAATCCAGCAGGTGCTGAAATGGGAAAAATCAGTAAAAAATGGGCAGGTGCCATGAAAGAAATTTTTACTACTGCAGATAAATATAATGTGTCGATAGACCCTAACTATGCAGAAAGCAATAATAAGGTAGCTATTGTGGCAACTGCAATTACTATTGATATGGTTTTGAAAGAGAACAAATAAAAAGCAATAAAACGATTAAAGCCTCAAAAATAGTTGGGGCTTTTTTATTGCGCAAACTTTGCAGGGTTTTCAACTGTTATAATTATAGTTTAAACTCAATTTCATGTCTAAAGAAAAGCAAAGACCTCAAGAAAAATCAGTTGAGCATACAGAACAACCTAAAAGTGCTCACGCAACGCCTGTAGTAGAAAAATATGTTGAAAAACGTAAAGATAAAGCTGAAAAACAGATTGAAGAAGAACAGCATGAAGATTAATGGTTGCCGCTGATTTGCAGGTTTCAGGTGAATTAAACCTTATTGACTTAAACTTAGTTTTTGAATGTACGGCCCATTATAATCCAAAGCTTATCATCCTATTTACTTCTTTCGGGTTCGTAATGTAAGCCTGGCGATAACCAATATAACAAGGCTATTCTCGAATAACGATAGTTAAATGGTGAGAAAACCAATGTTGTTCCAAAAAGTAGGATCACAAAATACCAAAGATTGTCGTAATCTAATTTCAATCCTAAAATATAAGCAGCAACGCTTACTGTTATCATTTCTGCAACATTCATGGCATAACTTACAAACATGGCGACATAAAAATAACCTGGCTCACGCTCAAATTTTAGGTTACAATGCGGACAGTTTTCATTCATCTTTTGAATCTTTAATCCATAAGTGGGTCCGCTGAAAACTTGCCCAACCCTACAACGCGGACATTTTGCATTTACAATTCCACTCCATTGGGAGATATACAATCCTTTATTTTCTTTATTTGTTTCCATTTTGTGTAGTATTTAATTTCCTGAATTTTTCAGGGGTAATTCCTTCGTATTTTTTAAAGAACTTGATGAAATAAGATTGGTCTGAAAAGTTAAGTTTATCTGCTATTTCAGAAACCATCAAATCTAAATTGATTAATAATCTTTTAGCCTCCAGAATAACCCTATCTCTTATTAAAGTTCCAGCAGAAACGCCTAAAAAATCGTTGCATAATGCATTTAAATGATTAGGGGTAATGTATAGCAGTTCGGCATATTGCTTAGGTAGCTTCAGCGTTGCGTAATTTGTCTCAATTAAATGCTGAAAACTCTTTAACAAAGTGTGATTATAAGAATTTTTGTTTTTTTGTTGTTTTACATCTGCAGTTCTTGAAACCTCAATGAATAACCTTAATAATAACGTTTTAACCAAATCATCATTAATGGGATGTTCATTTTGTCCCTCTTTTAAAATGTCTTCTAAAATTGAAATGGCCTTTTGTTGGATATCTGTCGGCAATTCTATTACCTGATTGTCTGGTTGCCCGCCGAAAAATGGGAAGCTCTCTAAATAATCTGGCTTTAATAAAAACGAACCTAAATAATCAGTAGAGAAATTAATGATATAGCCATCTGGTTCAGTTGCAAAATCCCAACTATGTACCTGACCAGGTATCATAAAATAGATTAAGCCAGGTTTTACATCGAACTTCTTGAAATCTATTTGTTGATTACCACTTCCTTCAGTAAAAAATACCAAATGGTAAAAGGTATGTCGATGAGCAGAATGTAAGTGCTGATGTTGCTTTGAATAATATCCAAACCTGCTTACCAAAATGTTATCATTTTTATAAGCCTTAAAGTTTTGGATATCGTAAACAGGAATATCAGATTTCATATACAAAAGTACCAAATTATAACCTGTTACTAAAGGTATTATATTTAGTTAAGATGGTATTTTTTACTGATGTCATCTTGTCATCCAGAGCGCAGCGAAGGATCTATTAAATAAATTCCCTTTAGAGATCCTTCCTTCGGCTGGATGACAAACTTAATTTATAGATTTATTAAGGGGTTAATTGTATCATTTTCTGCGGAAACTGATTACCGTAAGATAAAATCATGTTCATGATATAATCATTTGATGGGTAAGGCGTAATGGCAGATTTTAAGGTTTTTAAGTCATTTACATCGCAGTGGTCTGATATATATCCCATTCCATAAAACTTACCTTTTTCTACCCATAAACAACTCTTCTCATCTACAGACCTACCTTCGTCTATTAAGGCAAAAGATGGTAATAAGTCTTGTAGTTCTTTTATGGCTCTTTTTACCCTAAAATTGTAGAGCGCAGAACTTTCTTCACCTATGCAAGCGCCTTGGCAAGTGCCTTCTGCGTGACCAGTACAAGCTGATTTAGGTGTTTGAATAAAACAAAGCTTTTCGCAAAGCTGATGGTCGGTTGCAATTGTCCTTAATAGTTGATGGCCTTCTAACAGGTTGTTAAAGCTATACAGTATAGCGCCATTTTTCCTGTACTTATCAATACCGAGGCGGATGTATCCATTTTGGTCTTCGAAATGATAAAGCGAATATTTTTGTTCAAAACGTTTCATTGCCCTGTTATTTTCTGGCCAAAGCTTTTTAATTTCTGCAGCTTCCAAAATAAAAGCCATCAACTCTGTGCCGCAAGTTTGAAAATCTATGCTATGAATGCTCCTTAAAAAGTTTTGTCGTTGCTGACTAATGCTATGTCCGCTAAAATGTGTACAAACTCTTTTTTTGAGTTGCTTAGCCTTACCAACATAAACAACTTTGCCTTTTTCATTTTTGAAGTAATAAACGCCTGGTGTATTTGGTAATTTATCAATTTCTGCGCGTTGTAGATTAGGAGGTAGGGTTTGTTCTTTTGAGGTCTTCTTTAAGGTTTCACCTAACAGACCAGCAGTATCATTTTCAATTAACATCCCTAAAAGGATGGCAGTTGCGGCAGCATCTCCACCAGCCCGGTGACGGTTATTTAACGGAACTGATAACGAGCTGCAAAGTTTGCCTAAACTGTAAGAGGGGAAGCCCGGGAATATTTTCCTGCTCATTCTTACGGTGCAAATCTTTTTAGCATTTAAGCTATAACCACAAGCTTCTAAATGGTGACGAACAAAAGAATAATCGAAGTTTACATTGTGTGCAACAAATGTTTTATCGCATAATAAGTTATAGATAGTTTCGGCAACATCTCTAAAGTCTGGTGCATTTGCAACCATCTCATTATCGATTCCAGTTAATGCCTGAATATGGATTGGGATATCTTGGTGAGGATTGATTAAGGTTTCAAAAGTATCAACTACTTCTAGACCATTATGAATATGTATGGCAATTTCCGTAATGCCATGTGCTGATGCATAGCCTCCTGTGGTTTCAATATCTACAACTGCGTACAACATAATTAATGAATGGTTAAACAAATATATGCTAAAAAAATTAGTAATAAAATATAATGTAAAATTGTTATGCTGATATCAATTCTTGGATTTTATATTTCCAAATATTAAGCTTAATTTTCCGTGCTTATCCCCTTATTAATCAATGATATGAAATCATTTTATCGCTCTGCTTTCTACCTATTGTTACTTTTAATCTATTCAATTAATGTTAATGCGCAAACTATTTATGTTAACCAAGTTGGTTTTGATAGTAAAGGCCCTAAAACAGCAGTTGTTGGGATGGATGAAAAGATATCGACTCCCATTGCTTTCAAATTAATAGATGTTACCACTAAAAAAACTGTTTTTGAAGGTAAATTGGGTAGGCCAGAACAAGTAAAAAGTTGGGATACCAATAAGTATTATTACCAAGTTGATTTTTCAAATTACCACTTAAAAGGTAAGTACAGTATTAACATCAACGTAAAGGGTAAACAGATTATTTCGTTTCCATTTCAAATAGCTGAGGATGCCTTAGCAACATTAACAATTCCATCTATCATTCATTATTACAACAAACAGCGAGCAAACACAACAGAAGAGTTAGCGGCTGATAAACATATAATTTTACAAGGAAGTACAAGCACAGTTGATCTAACTGGGGGGTGGTGTGATGCCTCTGGAGATATCAGTAAATATTTTTCTCATTTGGCATATACCAATTTTATGATGCCACAACAAATCCCTTTGGTTACATGGTCTATGGTTGAAGCAAGCGAGGCAATCCCAACTTTATTAACCAGAATGCAGGTTAAAGATTCGCTAACGAGCGAAGCCTTATGGGGTGCAGATTATTTGGTAAGGTCTTTAGCTAAGGAAGAATATTTTTACATGACGGTTTTTAGTTTTTTTAATAAAGACCCCAATGCAAGAAGAGTGGTTGGATTAAACGCGGATAGCAAAGTGACCAATAAATATCAAAGTGCGTTTAGAGAGGGTGGAGGAATGGCAATCGCAGCTTTGGCTAGAATTTCTCGTTGGAAAAAAGATGGCGCTTTTACTTCTGCACAATACCTAAGCATTGCAAAAAAAGCATTTGCACACTTATTGGTTAATAATGTAAAGTATACAGATGATGGCAAAGAAAACATCATAGATGATTATTGTGCGCTTTTAGCTGCCACAGAATTGTGGATGGCATCTGATGAAACAATTTATAGGGATGAAGCCAGAAAACGTGCAACTAACCTAGAAAAACGAATGACAATTAAAGGTTATTTTATTGCTGATGATAACAACAGGCCTTTTTACCATGCTGCAGATGCAGGTTTACCTATCATCGCCTTAGCTCGTTATTTGCAAAAAGAAAAAGATTTAAATTTAAGAAACCATAGTTTGGTGGTCATCAAAAAAGCATTGGATTATAATTTAGCTATAACCTCCAATACAGAAAATCCATTTGGCTATGCCCGACAAAGTTTTTTATTGAAAGGAGAATATCAAGAAGGTTTTTTTATTCCTCACGAAAATGAAAGTGGCTGGTGGTGGCAAGGTGAAAATGCCAGGTTAGGTTCTTTGGCAATGGCTGCTATTGTTGGGGGGAGATTGGTTTATCCTGCTAATGGTGGGCTGGGGATTAAACCAGAGCTAGCTAAATATGCCTCCCAACAGCTTTCATGGATTTTAGGAAGCAATCCTTACGAAATGTGTTTCATGTACCAATTTGGGAAGAATAATGTGCCTTATATGGCTTCTTTGTTTGGTCATGGCTCAGAACGTGGGGGAATTTCTAATGGGATTACTGGAAAAGATGGCAATGCCGATGGAAGTGGGATTGATTTCAAAGCCAGTGCAAGTGGCAACGAATGGCGGTGGACAGAACAATGGATACCACATGCAGCTTACTTTTTACAAGCAATAAGCGCAATGGCAGAAAAAAAATAAAAATATTTTACGGTCGACGTAATAAAACAAAAAATTGATCGTCTATATATACGAGAGCGTTAATTTAGATGGCGGGGATAAGACTTAGGTTTTATCTCCGTCTCTTTTTTTAAGCCATCTCGTCATGCTGAACTTGTTTCAGCATCTGGCTTGCAAGAAAGACCCTGAAATAAATTCAGGGTGACGAACTAGTGGTAGAGCTAAAAAGAGTAAGAAAAAATAAACACAACACAACAATTTACAGTTTTGGTTGTTTATATATTCGAGAGCGTTAATTTAGATGACGGGGATAGGACCACAGGTTTTATCCCCGTTTCTTTTTTCTATAAATTCGTCATGCTGAAATCGTTTTACAAGTAGTTTTGGTATTTTCAATTGTCTTATAGCTACTTCGTGGTCAGCATCTGGCTTGCAAGGAAGGCCCTGAAATGAATTCAGGGTGACGAGATAAGTATAGAGCTAAAAGGAGTAAGAAAATTTTAATACAGAATATAATAATCTAAAATTTTGCTCGTCTATATATATGAGAGCGTTAATTTAGATAACGGGGATGGGTTCAGGGACTTGTCCCCGTTTCTTTTTAAAGTAAAAATAACAAAGCGGAAATAAGCAGATTAAACCAAGGATAAATCCGCCTACAGTATCACTAAACCAATGTGCTCCTAAATAAATTCTAGAAAAAGCAATCGTTAAAATCAAAAACCAAGAGAAATAAGTGACCGCCCTACGCAAAGCTTTAGGTATATCTTTCAACTCCCTCATCAAAATAATCATAAAGCCAAAAAAGAGAAAGTAGGACAGTACATGTCCGCTAGGGAAGCTATGAAATCTATTTATCTCTACCAAGCGTACATAAAAAGCTGTTGGTCTCGGTCTATCTATTATATTTTTTACACCTAAAATAATCAAGCCAGATAGTAAAATTGATGCTACAAAATAAGCCTCCCTTTTGTATTTAAAGACATAAAATAACCCTGCGATAATAATAACCAATAAGAGAGAATAGGGTAGCTCGCCAAAAATGCTGATGCCCAGCATGATCTTATCTAATGGGTCTGAATGGTATTTCTGAACAAATAAAGATATTTTATGGTCGAATAATGGCACCGGGTGATGTGACACAAAATTGCCCAGCAAAACAAAACTGATGATTAACGCAATAAGTGAAATGATTAAAAAGGTAGGTTTAATGCGCATCAATAATTTTATGATTTAAACCAAAGCTAATCAAAAAAAGTTTTAGGGGTTTATAACTTAATACATTTCAGTTGTTTCTCCCGCAGATTTGGCAGATGACGCAGATTTTGTTTTAGCTGTGTAATTACCGTCATCAGCGGGAAAAATCAATCTATTTAACCGTCACCCTAATCCCTTCGCTATGCGTTGTAAACTCTGGCGCATACATACATTGCAATGAAGTAATCCCATTGCCAAAATTACCTGAATGTGTTACCCTTAGTGCATATTCAAAAACATAGGTGCCTTTGCGTAAATAACCAATAAAGAAATTGGTGCTGGCATCTTTTGTACTTTCATGATAACCCAAACCATCTTGATATTTATATTGAGAAATTACATTTACAGGTTCAAAACCGGCCGAGCGCATGTCTTTTAAATGCACATATTCCATATCTCTATCTGCATAAATTTCAATGCGAACCTTTACCAAATCGCCAGGTGTAAGTACATTTGTTGATGTTAAGGGAGTTAAAGTATTTCCTTTAGTGGTAGAATTTTGAATAAACAATTGTTTCTTGATTTTAACACCAGTATTTGCTGGCGTTATTTTATCCAATTGCTCAAAATATTGCCAGTACAAAGCACCCCAAGCAATGGTTTTATTGTTGTTTTTTACTTCTACTTTTCCCATTTCTGGTTTAACATCCGCACCTGCGATGGTAATTTTCTGATAACCAGTGCCCGCTTCTTTTGGAGCATTGGTAAAACCTAAATCAACCATCGTTTTATTACCAATTGTAATTTCAGGTTCTGCAGATTCAGCAAGTAAATCGTATCCTTTCATTAATAAAGCGTAACAAGCTGCTGCGGTCGCCTTGGTTGTTTTCCAATCATTGGTTTGTTTGTTTTTAAGCAACCAAATTTTCATTTCTTCAACAGATTTAGGATCTGATGCTACTTCATCAAAAGCTTCAATTAATAATGATTGAGTTTCTATTGGACTTTGGTACCACCACCAACCATTTATATTTTTTGCCCAATACATTCCCATTTCATCGCTCTGTTGAGCAGTTTGTTTTAACAAGGTCATAATTTTTGCAGGTTCAACTTTGTTTCCATTTCTATGTAAAACTAAAGCCGTTTGTCCTAGTTGATAGCTGTCGAATGTTTTCCAATTGGCAGTAATTCTTTTAAGGTAATAGTCTTTTGCTTTAATAAAATCTGGATTGGTATTGATTTGATTGGTATAACTTCTAGCAAATAAATAATGCAATGGCATGTAACCAAAATGTTTACCAGCTATCTCGTCTTTGTAATCTTTTACCAACTCTCTATCTAAATAAATAAAAGCTTTATTAAGCATTGTATTTAGCGTAGGGTAGGTCTTTTCATCTATCAATTTTAACTTTTTAAGCTGCCCTATTCCTAAAACAATGTGCTGGGTAATGTATCTATTACCTGGCATTCCATTAAACCATGGAAAAGAGCCATCGTTATATTGCATTTTTTCTAGCTTTTCGAAATTGCTTTTTAACTCATAAGTCATTCTATTTAAATCGAATAAGGCAGCTAATCTTTTCTTCCTTTCGGTTTCATTATCAGCATTTCTAACCCAAGGTGTTTCTTCCAATAAAATTGATTTCAATTCTGGGTTTTTCTCCAAGTTAGATAAAAGCGCTTCGCCATTATTAGTGTTTTGCCATTGACTAAAAACCTCCTTGATTTTTGGAGAGCTATTGATAATTCCTGTTGCAAAACTATTGGCGTAAAAACGACTGAAAGTTTGCTCTGCACATTCATAAGGATATTCCATTAAATAGGGTAGTGCCTGCACTGCATACCAAACCGGATTAGAAGTAAACTCGAATGTTAAAGCCTGATTGCGCATCGTTTTTGAAGAACTTGAGTTAATCAATTTCTCCATGTTAAACGTTTTGCTGGTATTGCCACGAACATTAATCGGCATACTTTCGGTTACCAACATCGAGTTTGGTAAAACCGGAATGGTCATTTCTTCGCCATCGCTAAACTTGCCAGCTTGTGCCACTACTTTATAGCTAATGGCACTAATTCCTGATGGTATAATCACCGGCCATTTTAAAACCTCATTTCCATCATTTTCTATAATAAAATCTTTTTTAAGCTGATTGCCTGCAGCTAAAATCTGAATTACTTTTCCTGTTAAGGCATTTTTTAGTTCTAAATAAGCATCACCATTTAATTTTTTTCCAGAAAGGTTATTCAGTTTTGCACTAAATGATATGGTATCACCTTCTCGGAAAAAGCGTGGTGCGTTAGCAGAAATAGCTAATTGTTTTTGTGTGACTAGCTCATTACTTATGCTTGCTGTTTTTAAATCCTTTGTATGAGCAAAGCCCATCATTTTATAACGAGTAAGAGATTGCGGAATGATAAACTCTATGTTTATTTGTCCGTTCTCATCTGTTTTTAATTGGGGATAGAAAAAAGCGGATTCATTGAAGTTGGTACGGGGAATTATTTTATTGAGCTTTCTGCCGGCACCATAAGAATCTGCATTAAATGTTACAGTATCTCCCTTAAATTCCTTTCCCGATATTCTATTAACCATATCAGCGGGCAAAGAAACTCCAGCAACTTTACCATCTAAACTTGATGAACCTCTAATTTTTAATTGCTCACTTCCCACAATAGTTGAAACAGAAGCTGATACACTCTCTTTTCTTTTAGTAGCGCCATACCCAACTACTGCCACCTCATTTAAGGAGCTGCCATCAGATTGTAAAGTAACATCAAGTCTTTTCTTTTGCCCAATCTTAACTTTCGCTGTTTTATAGCCAAGAAATGCAACAGTTAATTCATCTCCAACCTTTGCATCAATAGCGTAAACACCGAAATTATTGGTAACGGTAGATAATTTTCCAGTTTTTACTGCAGCACCTGGAACAGCATAGCCTCCAAAATCAAATACAATTCCATAAACTATTTTTCCTTTTTCAAGCTCTGCTAATTTTTTAGTTGCCTCAGGCGATATGCCTTTTTTAGATTGAGATTGGATTCTGCGTATGTAATTCTGATAACCGCTATTATAAGCTCCATAATAGCCATAACCAAAGAGATTAAGGTTTTCATAGGTTCTGATAATTGGAGAATAGTAGGTGCCATAACTTCTTAAGAACCAAAACTCTGAGCCGTCATTGATATCATTTGCCCTGTATGCCCAAGCATAAAAATCGTAACTAAAAGTAGAATTGATACTTCTATTCCAATCCATTTTCTTCAAATCATCTAAAGATGCATCGTACAAAGTAGCAACCATTTCTGCCATTTGTTTTTCGCCATTTTTATTGCTGATTTTAAGTTTCCAGCTCTCCTTTTCTCCTGGCTGTAATTTATCCCGAAAGGTTAAAAATTTAATGTCTAATTGTTTTTGTTTATCGATAATGTTAACGTGTTCTAGATAATTATAAACTGTTCCGTTATAAACCATAGAAAACTGTACTGCAAAGCTATCCTCCCAGTTATCCTTAGGTTTTATTTTTATGATACTTTGTTTAGGCGATAGATTTAACCAAACTTTTTCTACAATGGTATTCCTGTAATAAACTTCATAATATCCTTTGGTATTGTTGGCTAAACCAGCCACTCTAAAAATGGCGCTTTCTGAAGTTGTTATTGCATTAAGTTCTGGAACAACCAGCTCAATTTTAGTTTCAATTTTTTGTGGTTCTTGCCCTTGTACAATTAAATATTTGTCAATAGAAAGGGTATCATTTAAAGAATTGATAGCTGTTAATTTTATTTTGTAGTAACCTGGAATAAGGTTTTTTGAACTGAAATTGAGTTCCCCATTTCCGTTGCTTACCGTTAGATCTTGATTGTACTGAATGTGTTTAATTGACCATTTTGCCGGCTCTAATTCATTGTTGTAATCATCATCAGGAAAAGTCTTAGGCCATTCTTCTTTGTTTAATGTGTAGTTTTCTGCATAAAATGGACTTTTATTCATCAACCTTGTTGGCGACTGAAGCATTGACCATTCTGCTTTAACCTTAGCCATTATTGGTTCGCCATTTAGATTAGATACATTAAAAGAAATACTATCTAGTTTTGAGCTTAAAAATAAAATCTGACTTGTTGAAATAGATAGCTGAATATCTTTTTTGCCGACATTAATTGAACTGGACTTTGTCCTTGTTTCTCCATTGATGTCAGTTATTTCGGCTTCAATGTCAAAAGTATAATTAAGCCTATTGTTTGGAGCCTTTGCCAAGAAACTTAGTTCAAATTTACCATCGTTTTTTGTGTTGGTTTTGCCGATGGCCACTTGTGTTCTTACAAAAGCTTGTGAACCATAAAGGGCTGTTTGTTGTATATAGTCCAAGCTATAATCATAAATCGCCCTGCGAAAAATTTTATAGGAAACCTTTGCATTAGCAATAGTATAACCTGAAAATGAAGCAGCCTTGCCTTGAACTTTGATGCTGTCGTTTAATTTGTATTTCTGATTAGGCTTGTTAAAAACAATCTCAAAAGTTGGTCTTTTGTATTCTTCAACTTGAACATCAATACTTCCATAGGCTGTGTTTATTTCCATTCGGCCATTTAATTTCCCTATCGGAATTATAAAAGAACCTTGAAAGGTGCCATATTCATTAGTTGTTACTTCAACTTTTTCAATGTCTTTTCTATTTACATCTTTAAAAGCAATTGATACGTTTTCATTAACTAGGATTTTATTTTTATCTCTACCTTTTGCTAATAATAAGCCCTTGTAAAAAACAACCTGACCAGGTCTGTAGATAGGTCTATCCGTAAATAAAATTACCTTTTTCTCATCATCATCATCGTCGTCGTTGTAATTTCTGTAATTGTATCTATAAGTTTCTAAATTAATTTGAACAGAATCTTTTCCGAAGGAAACGATAGCTCTGTCAAATGCAGAAATGACTTGCTCATGGGCGGCAAAACCATCTTGATCAGTAAATATCTCTATGCCGCTTAACGGACTTTCATTGTATCTATTTTTGTACTGCTTAATTTTTACACCCTTAATTGGGTTTCCATTTGCATTATTTGTAATAAAGTACTGCCTAGTGGTATCTCCAACAAATCTGTTGTTTACATTCAATGAAGTAACACCAAAGTTTGCCGAAGTATAAATCCTTTCTACCTCATCTAATTTTGTGTTTGTTGCAATGATGATGTAATTACCAAAAGGCAAACCATCAATTTTATCAACCAAAGTATGGTTTTGGTAATCGTTTGATTTAGCTACAACTATAAACCATTCTTTTAAGGATTTACGTTTAGCCAGAAACTGAAGAAATTTCTGTTTATCTGATAAGTTATTAAATGAGTTGTCTTCAAGCGATTTTTTGTAAAGTTTTAGATAAATCGTATCAACATTTTTGTAAGAAAAATAAATTTGAGCTGGCTTATTAGGTAAATTATACTGCTTAATTTTTGTATTTAATTCTTTACTGGTTATTTGTTTAGCAAGATTTTCAGCATTTTTGGCGCCAATACTTTTTGGATAAGCCTTAATTGCCTTATTGATCAATTCTATTGACTTAACTAAGTTTTGCTTGTTGGTGTCAATACTTAATTGTCCATTTTTATGAACCAATGCTAGCTCGTACAAAATATCTGCGTACACCTCAGAATTTTCAGTCTTGTTGGCTAAAGATTGTAGTGCTTTGTAGTATAACTCTTGATTTTCAGGACTATTATTTCTTGTGTAGATAAACTTCATCCTTCTCAAATCAACATCAGCCAATGCTGTGCTATTATCTCCATAAGTATGAAAAGATATTAAATTTTTAAAAATTTGTAATGCCGAAATGTTAAATGTTGTACTGTCGCTTTGCGGTAAATTGGTGTTTATAAATCTTTTCCTGTCGGCGTACCAAATAGGGTCATTAAAATCTATGTTTTCTGTTTCTGCTTGCGTTAAGGTAAGTTGGCTGTTAACAAAAACATCCAGAGCCCTATGTGCCAATAGATCGTAAAGTGTTGGTCTAAAAGACCTATTGTACTTGTCGCCAGCCAAAACGTTGTCTAAGAAATCTACTTTTGTATTTTGTAAAAGTTTTGTCTCGGTTAATGACGCAAGGTAGTTTTTAGTGGTCTCTTCAGTTAATTTAGCGATAGACCAAGTATTAATGTCATCACCAATATTAGCGCTTACGTTTGTTCGCTGTGAGATTTTCCACTGATTTTGCTGATAAAATTTCCAATAAGTTTCTGCCAAGAGAGATTGTAAAATACTTTTTTCTGGTTGTTTCGCAAGGCTGATGTCCTTTCTTAAATCGACCAAAATTTTATCAAATGCATTCTCTTCCAAGTAACTTTGAAAAATCATTTTATAAATCACAGCTTTAATCAACAGCGGCGAATTGCCATCTTCACGAGCTTGAGCACTCATTTTTTCAATTAATGCCAATGCATCTTTTGGCTTAGCCTGATTTGCAATTGAATCCACCTTGTAAAAATCATCAATGGTGTATTTCTGGCTAAATACTGAAGAATTGAGAAGGAGTGAGCAGATTAATAAAAAGGAGAAGCGTAAAAGCATTTTCATAAGCAGCGTTTTATTTGTAGATGGTGTTTGGTAGAGATTTCCATAAAATAATTTCAACCCTACAAAATAGAGATTACTTAACGTCATTGAAAAGATATCAATAACAACAAAAGGTTTAACTTTCGATTTTGTAATAAAATTAAGACGAATGTAATTTTTGGTTATTAAATTTAATTGATAATTTGAGCTACGAAACAAAATGAAACATGTATCACTCATCTAGAAAGCTAATTTTTTTATTCACTATCATTTTATTTTGCGCTTGTTCGGCTAAAATTAGTTCCAGTTCAAATGCCCAAACAAACTCAGGTTTAACTTTAAAGGTGATGACTTATAATATTCATCATGCAAATCCACCGGCTAAACCTGGTTTAATTGACTTGGATGCAGTGGCTGAAGTCATTAAAAAAGAAAATCCAGATTTAGTTGGCCTGCAAGAAGTAGATCGCTTTACCAAACGTTCTGGTAATGTTGACGAAGCTAAAGTGTTGGCCGAGAAAACGGGAATGAACTACCAATTCTTTAAGGCAATTGATCATGATGGTGGCGAATATGGAGTGGCTATTTTAAGTAAATTTCCTCTTCAAAATGGTACAAAAGTAGATTTACCACAGGTGATAAAAGCAGAGGCAAGGGTGCTTTCTTATGCAACGGTTACCCTGCCAAACAAAACACAATTGATTTTTGCAAACACACATTTAGATGCAACCAGACCTGATAGCAATCGTGTGGCGCAAATGAAAAGCATTTTATCAACATTAAGTTCAAAAAAGGAAGCTGTTATTTTAGTTGGCGATTTAAATTGTGAAGCAAGAGCCGAGCCAATCGTTTTATTAGACCAACAATATAAAAGAAGTTGCACCGCTAGTTGTGCCCATACCATTCCTCAAGATTTCCCTAAAAAGACAATAGATTACATTGCCTTAAAAAATGCAAACTGGAATGTAAGCGGATATTATGTAATACCAGAGACCTATGCTTCAGATCATAGGCCTGTTGTTTCAGTTTACCAAGTGAAATAGAACCAAATATAAATCCCTCAATAAATAACATGAATCGTAAGAGTTTAATTAAGAATTTAGGAGTAACGCTAGGGGCAGCCATTATTGCCCCAGAAACCATTGCGAAAATTAGCGATGATACTTTTAGTCATGTCATTCCGGCTAACCCAAATTATAAACCAATACCTAAAGCAGTTACGGCTATTAATTTACGTGCTGGAATTGTGGTAATGTACATTAGTTCAATGGTTCATTAGTTCATTGGTCTCACTACTAGTTCAAAGTCCAATCGTTGCTTACCTCACCGACCGAAATTAACACTCTTAAGTTAAACTGTTGTAATAATTATCAGATGAATTGTTCATATAGTTAAGTTAGTTAATCAAATAGAAATTTCATCTATATTTATAGCTTTCTAGAATGGAAACCAAATATTCATTCTATGGACTTGAATGAAAAGAAATTTACAACTAGATTTTTTGAGGTTTATGGGGGTAATATTGGTGGTTATTCACCATGTGCCTTTTCATGACACCACGGCTTTCGGTGCATTTATTTCGGTCATACAAACTGGGGGTTGGGTAGGTGTAGATTTGTTTTTTGTATTAAGTGGTTACTTAATTGCAGGTTTAATTATAAAAGAATACGAGGCAAATCAGACTTTTAACATCAGGTTGTTTTTAATTAGAAGAGGTTTTAAAATCTATCCAGCTTATTATTTCTTTCTCATTTACCAATTTTGGTATAGTGCCAATTTTGCCAAATATCCTCAACAACTAAACCGGTTTTTTCACGAAGTATTTTTCATTACCAATTATACCAAAAACAACAATGGTCACCTCTGGTCTATTAGTGTAGAAGAACATTTTTATGTACTATTGGCCATTGCTTTTGTGGTGTTGATCAAGTTGAAAAAAGTGAACTTAAAATCGATGTTGTTACTTTATTTAATTTTACTAGCTGTCGGTGTATTTGGTAGGGCGTATAACTTTTTAACTTACCATAATTACGATTTCGACAGAGATTACACCCCAAGTCACTTGCGGTTTGATGCCATGTTTTTTGGTGTGCTGATTGCCTTTGTAGCCAATTACAAGAAGGAATTGATGCAAAGGATTTTAAGTAATAAATACCGACCATTTTATTTCACTTTGTGCCTTTTATTTATCTCTACCAACTTTATTTATGGCAGATGGGATACGCCTTTGCAAGCAATCATAAGCTTGTCGCTAAACCCAATTTGTTTTGGTTATGTGATGGTTTGTTTAATTGATTATAATAACCCAACGTTCTTAAAAATCATTAAACCATTATCTTACATTGGCGCTTATTCTTATTCTATTTATCTATTCCACATCCATTTTTTGGTGCTAAGCTTAAAACTATTTCATTACGGACATACAGTATTTTATATCTCGTATGTAGTGTTTGCGTTTATTGGAGGTATCATAGTAAGCAAAGCGATAGAATATCCATTTTTGAAAATAAGAGAAAGATATTTTCCTAATCGATATAAGCTTAAGAAAGTTTAAATGCTGTTTACCACACCTGCCTGTCCGGTAGGCAGGTAGAAACATAGTAGACATAGATTTGGTAAGTAAAAAATAATCTGTTTAATCTGTGGCAAACCTAATCCTTATCTAATTCAGATACCTCTTTCGTATCCTTCATGAAAACATAAACCATTAGTGAAATGAAAATACATGCGGTAATGTACCAATAATAATAGTTTTCGTGTTGTATGTCTTTAAGCCATAGGGCGATGTATTCTGCCGTACCTCCAAAAATAGCTACGGTTAAGGCATAAGGTAAACCAACGCCTAGCGCCCTAATCTCTGCCGGAAACAACTCTGCTTTTACGATAGCATTAATACTCGTATAGCCACTCACAATGATCAGGGCAAACATCAACAATAGAAAAGCTTGAAATTGAGATGTGGTATTGCTTAATAAGGTTAAAAGTGGAACCGTACAGATAGTACCCAAAACTCCAAAACCAATCAGTAAAGGTTTTCTCCCTATTTTATCAGATAAAGCACCAAATACTGGTTGTAGACAAGCGAAAATGAATAAAGTGCTAAATGACATCAATGTTGAATCTTCCTTGCTTAAATGCATTGTATTTACTAAAAATTTCTGCATGTAAGTGGTGTAGGTATAAAAAGCCAAAGTACCACCCAAGGTTAATCCAATAACTTTAATCACAGCTTTAGGATGTTTCAACAAGGCTTTAATCGTTCCTTTTTTATCGCTCGTATGATTTTTCTGATTCTCGAATGCTTGTGTTTCTTCTAAATTTTTCCTTAGATAAAGAGCCACTAAGGAAAGTATGGCGCCAATTACAAATGGAATGCGCCAACCCCAGTCTAACATTTGCGCTTCTGTTAAAAATAGCTTCTGCAAAGCCAATTGAACGGCCAATGCGAATAATTGTCCGCCAATTAAGGTTACATACTGAAAGCTCGAATAAAAACCTCTTCTGCTTTTTGTGGCCATTTCACTTAGGTAAGTTGCAGAAACACCATATTCGCCACCCACGCTTAAACCTTGTAATAACCTAGCAGTTAGCAAAAGGATAGGAGCGGCAATGCCAATGGTTTGGTAAGTGGGAATAAAGGCAATCAGCAAAGAACCCATCGACATTAACAGTACAGAAAATACCATTGATTTTTTGCGACCAACCCGATCTGCCAATCTCCCGAAAATATATCCACCCAGTGGACGCATTAAAAAGCCCAATGCAAAAATGCCGGCTGTATTTAACAATTGTACCGTTGCATTTCCTTTCGGGAAGAATGAGGCAGAAAAATAAATCGCAAAAGCAGAATAAGCATACCAATCGTACCACTCTACCAAATTACCAACAGAGCCACCAAAAATGGCCTTAAGGCGGGAAGTTGAGATTTTATTTGAAGGGATCTGATTCATTGTTTCTAAGCTAAAGAAATTAACCTATGTTTTTATATGCCTTTTTGTTAAAAGCTGATCATACTTATTGATAATATTTAGAAACCTCATACTTTATTTTTGTCCCAAAAAGCTTGGCCATCTCTTTCATGGCTTCGAAACTAAGTCTTGTTGGTGAATCTTTTGCTCCGGTATTAACAATGGCTTCCAAATCTGTAGCAGTTTTATTTTCTCCCTGAGTATTTTCAAAACTCTTTTTGCTTTTACCACTGATGATAATTTGATTATCCCTGCAAAAGAATTCATAATAGCCACTCCCTGAGCCTTTAACTTCTATTAATCCAGTTTTTATATCAAAAGCGTCTTTATCCAGATTGGCGATTTCAATCCCTTTTTTGGTCAATAAAAGTCTTACATCAGTGAAATTTGCATAAGCAGTTTCCGTATTCATCACTGTAATCAAATTTGCCTTTTCTGGTATAACTTGAGCAAAGCTGAAAATAGGAAAGAGTAAAAGTGCAAATAGTAAATTTTTCATAATCGTAAGAGAATTAAATTAAGCTTAGGTCAAACGTAAAATGAAAAAGTTAAAATTCCTAGGGGAATGTTCAATGTCTAAAATATGCCTCCTTCGTAAAGGAATAATAACAGCTTAACTATTTCGACATATTTAACTCGGGGTTAAAACGGACTTCAGTCGGATATGTTTGTCATAAGTCCGAACAAAGTCCGAACTAAGCCCGTCTAAAGTCCGTCTTAACCGATACCCTTTTACGAAGGTTTTACGATGTTGGTATTAACCATTAGTTAACGCATAAATTGTTTTGGGACAGAAAAAGTAATGAATGGGTAGCGTTGAAGTTTTGCTAAGCAGTAATGGTTTCTGATGATAAAATCTGTTTAATCTGTGGCTAATATTTATCTTTAGGTTAATGAAAAAACTGCTCCTTCTTTTTGCCTTTGCCCTAAGCCAAATTGCCTTTGCCCAACAAAAGCCAAAATATAACATCATAGCTTATTATACAGGTAATAGCGAACGCTTGCAGCAATATCCGTTGGATAAATTAACGCACCTCATTTACAGTTTTGTTAAACTGCGAAACGATACCTTGATGTTAAGGGATGCAAAACAAGAGCAAAATGTATTGCAAATCGTAGCCTTAAAAAAGAAGTATCCTCAATTAAAGATCATGGTTTCTATGGGTGGGTGGAGTGGTTGTGCACCTTGCAGCGATTTATTTGCAGCCGCCAATCACCGGAAAATATTTGCAAAAACAACGGTAGCCTTGCTTAAGAAATACAATTTAGATGGCTTAGACCTAGATTGGGAATATCCTGCCATTGAAGGTTTCCCTGGACATAAATTTCAAAAAGCCGACCGAGATAATTTCACAGAATTGGTTAAGGTTTTAAGAGCCGAAATGGGAACTCGATATCTCCTAACTTTTGCTGCAGGTGGTTTTGTTAAATATTTAGAAGAATCTGTAGACTGGCCTAAAGTTCATCCCTTGGTAGATTTTATTAATTTAATGACCTATGATTTAGTAGGTGGGTATGCAACGGTTACTGGTCACCATACGCCTTTATACGGTTACAGAAAAGATCAAGAATCGACTGATAAATGTGTCAACTGGTTATTAAAACATAAAATTCCAGCAAATAAACTAATTACTGGAGCAGCTATTTATGGTAGGGTTTGGGAAAAGGTAGCGCCAATTAACAATGGTTTGTACCAGTCGGGGGTTTTTAAACAGGGGGTAAGTTTTAAAGATTTCAACAAATATTTTAGTGATACTGCTGGCTTCCAATATTTTTGGGATGAAAAAGCGAAGGCACCTTACCAATATAATCCTGCTAAGCAATTGTTTGCCACTTTTGACAATGAAAAATCCATCGCCGCAAAAGCAAATTATGTGAAGCAGAAAAAGTTAGGTGGTATCATGTTTTGGGAGTTGATTGATGATAAGTCTAAGGATGGTTTAGTGGAAGAGATGTGGAAGGTGTTGGGTAAATAGAACCGATAGGAAAAGGGCAAAGCTTTTGTAGATTTGGTGTTTCAATCCAATCAATTTATGAATTTTGATGATATCATAACCAGGCTGTACTTATTACCAGAATCTTCGAAGGAAACTTTGAAGGTGATCGCTAAATTGGTGAGTTACCCAAAAGGACATCTTTTGCTTAAGGCAGATTGCATTGAAAGAAACATTTATTTCATTAAAAAAGGTATTGTTAGAGCTTATGCAGACCATAAAGACAGTCAAGTTACTTTTTGGTTTGGCGTAGAGGGAGCACCGGTGCTTTCCATGAAGAGCTACATTTCGGGCGAAAAGAGTTATGAGCATATCGAACTGCTGGAAGATTGCGAACTTTATGAGTTTAATATCGAGCAATTAAAAGAAGCTTATCAAAAGGATGTCCATCTAGCCAATTGGGGCAGAAAATTAGCTGAACACGAATTAGTCAAAACCGAAGAACGCCTCATTGCCATGCAATTTAAAACCGCAAATGAGCGATACCATCAATTCGTTACGGATCAACCGCAACTATTACTCAGGGTACAACTCGGTTACATTGCTTCTTACTTGGGTATGTCTCAAGTTAGTTTGAGTAGAATAAGGGCAGAGCAACGCTAATTTTTTTATTTTTTAACATTTGTAAAATTGATTGCCAATTCAGTTGCCGATTTTTGTATCTTATATAAAAGCCATGAACTGGATTATTTTAATTATTGCGGGTTTATTTGAAGTGGCATTTGCCTTTTGCTTAGGGAAAGCTAAAGACGCTACTGGAAACGGAACGTTTGTATGGTATGGAGGTTTTCTAATTGCATTAACCATTAGTATGTTGCTCTTGGTTAAAGCAACCCAAAGTTTGCCCATAGGAACAGCTTATGCCATTTGGACTGGAATTGGAGCAGTAGGAACTGTATTAGTGGGGATTTTTGTTTTTAGGGAACCAGCCACCTTTTGGCGACTGTTTTTCCTTTTTACTTTAATCAGTTCGATAATTGGATTGAAGGTGGTGTCGCATTAGTTTTATTAGACTGGTGGCATAGCGCCTATCGGTCGGTGTCTCATCGACAGAGATGAGTATTGTAATTGGTCTTCGACAAACTCAGAAAGTTGATGGGATTTGTATAAAATTTTAAAAAAAAATGCATCCTGAGCTTGTCGAAGGACATTTTTTAAATTACCAAATCAGAAATTGGCATTTATTTTGTATATTTGTGGTTCTATTGATGGTTTGTTTGATGTTTTGTTCGATAACTGAGAACTATAAACCGTTAACTGAAAATTACAAAAAGGGGCCGTTTTGGATTTGACAGGGTGGCGCTGAGTATGTTAGCATGCAGTGCGTTGTACGGAGAGCACTTAAAAGAGAACGTTCACACTATATCTGGCGAAAATACTTACGCCTTAGCTGCCTAGTTTAGAACTTCGTAAGCTTTTGTCTCGCTAACTGCTGCATTGTTAGGTTAGTAATAGAGGCATCATAATAACAGCGCTAGCTTTGATGAGGGTACGACATCATCGCGAAACAAAGTATCTAAGGAGAATGGCAAGGTCGGTTACCAGCCCGCCTCATCCCGACAATTAATTGGAAAATAAGCATGTAGAAGGCATAATTTATCACACAACTGGACAAGGGTTCGAACCCCTTCGGCTCCACAAATTAAAAAACCACTTAATTTATAGATGATTAAGTGGTTTTTTAATTATTGCTAGTAAATCATATAAGGAGTAATACATTTCTTATATAAAGCTAATTAATTTAAAGGCATTATCCCTGGGAATTCGATGCCAAGCTCATCGCACAATTTTCGAACCTTTGTTCGATAACTTGATTTAGCAGTTAGTAAGTTTTTGCTATTTGCTTGTGGCAATATCCTATAGTCACTATGATTTGGTCTATCCCTTCGCTTAGCAGACTTTTCTTCAAAAAGCAATAAGCGCAAAGGGTCTTTAACTGGACTGACTTCTCCATCTAAATCAAATATGGTACGATACTCATTACCATTATAAGTTTCTTGTTTATACTTTAAATCCAACATCAGTTGACTTAATAATATATCTTCTGTTAAATAGTCTAAGTCGTAAATATCCTTAAAACTTCCTCTATTTGCTGCGGTCATTAGTTTAAGTATTCCAATATCTCTTTTTGAAGCTAGCTTTGCACTATTTACAATTTCTGGCTTATCTAAGAAATTTGCATTCTGCATAATCTCTACTTTGATGTTTAAATCTCTTGTTTTAATCCAAAAGCGCAAAAATATAAATTGGTCACTTTCATCACAGGGAAAATGAATATGTGTTGCCCTCTCATCAAAATATTGTTTTATTTCTTCCGTAATTTTTTGATAGTGAGCTTTGCCTACAATATCAGAAAAAAATAGATCGATATCAACAGACTCCCTATGGTCATACCGAATAGCAAGATTTGTTCCACCAGCTAAAATCGCATCATTAAGGCTTGGAAGATTTTGGAGCTCAACGATGGTTTCAAAAAGTTCTGGGGATACTGCCGCCACTAGTAGCGTGAAAAATGCCTAACATGATAACGCTGGGCTACCATTTTGCATACTTTATTGCTGATACGCTCTTTAGTGATTTTAAGCTCTTCAACAATCTCACTACGTTTGTAGAGCTCCTCTAAACGGCTAATATCTTTAGAAAATGTATCTTCGGTTGTAGCATACAGTGCCCGAGGGATAATCAAATCCTTATCCTCCTGAACATCCAAGTTTGATGGATTTACATCCCAAAAAAGATCTTTAGGAAGGATATCTGCTATGTTTTTTACCGATTTCATTTATACAAATATAATGATATACTTTAATGTTAATTGTAAATTTTAAATAAATAAACTTCTAATATATTCATAATCAAGCAAATTGCTTGCCAATGAGCCTTCGGATCCACAAAAAAAAGCCCTGTTTTAATAACAAGGCCTTCTTTTTATAATATAGGGGTAGGGGTTAATTACCAGATATCTCAATCGCGAAAAGCTCATTTCGATATGACGGCGCTAGGTAAGGGCAGAAGCATCTAAACCCTAATCTCTTTATAACCCCTAAACAAACAAAAACTTACAAAACCCTTCCTGGGTATTTCGCTAAAGCAACTTCCAAACAATCCATGGCTCCATTTAAATCATCGGTATTTAGAACATAAGCCATTCTTACTTCATTTTTACCAGAACCTGGACTCGAGTAAAAACCGGTAGCTGGTGCCATCATTACAGTAGCGCCATTGTGATCAAAGCTCTCTAACATCCATTGACAAAAAGCATCGGCATCATCAATAGGGAATTTAGCCACTACATAAAATGCACCACCTGGGTTAGGACAAAATACCCCTTCAATGTTATTAAGGCGTTTTACCAAGGTATCTCTACGCAAGGTATATTCTTTATTTACTTCTTCAAAATAGCTATCAGGTGTATCAACGGCTGCGGTTCCAGCAATCTGCTCTACCATACCTGGGCTTAATCTTGCTTGTGCGAACTTTAAGCCAGAAGCTATTACTTCCTTGTTCTTCGTAATTAAACAACCTAAACGAGCGCCGCAAGCACTGTAACGTTTAGAAACCGTATCCATGATCACTACGTTTTCGTCTAATCCATCTAAATGCATTGGGGAGATAAACTCACGACCGTCATAACAGAATTCGCGGTAAGCTTCATCAGAGAATAAGAATAAATCGTACTTTAAGCATAAAGCTTTTAAGGCATCTAACTCTTCTCTAGAATATAAATATCCCGTTGGGTTATTAGGGTTACATATAATGATAGCCTTGGTTTTTGGAGTGATCAGTTTCTCAAACTCTGCAATAGGAGGCAGGGCAAAACCATTTTCTATATAAGATAAGATAGGCTTAACCACCACATTACTCATACAAGCAAAACCGTTGTAGTTGGCGTAAAATGGTTCAGGAATAATAATCTCATCACCTTCGTTTACACAAGTTTGCATGGCGATGGTAATGGCTTCAGAACCACCAACAGTTACCAGAATGTTTTCGGGTGTAATGTTGTAACCTAATTTATTGTAATATTCTGTTAGCTTTTTTCTATAAGTCAAAGTACCTTCAGATGGGGTATAAGCCCAAACATCAAAATCTATGTTTTTAATGGCGTTTAACATTCCCTCTGGTGTGGCAATGTCTGGCTGACCAATATTTAAATGATAAACTTTTTTACCAGCAGCTTTTGCTTTGTCTGCAAATGGCGTTAATTTTCTGATAGGCGATGCGGGCATTTGAAACCCTTTTTCTGATATTTTTGGCATAGGCCACAAAAATAAAAAACCCCGTTGGATAAACGGGGCTTTTATTGAAATATCTTTAAAATTTTACTTTGTATTGCCTTCTATATACTTCCCTTTAATTACCAGCACCTTTGTAGCTGTTCTGGCATTTGAAGTTAAGGTAATGCCTTTATTAAACGGCAATGCTGGTCCAGACGGTGTTAAGGTAACTTTTACGAAACCTTTTTCGCCACTTTTAACAGGTGTTTGTGTGTATTCAGATACCGTACAACCACATGTAGTCTCCACTTTAGAAATAATTAAAGGAGCCTCTCCGGTGTTTGTAAAATTGAAAGTAAAAGATACTGGCTTACCTAATGCAATGTCGCCAAAGTTATGTACTTCAGTTTCAAATTTAAACTCGGCTGGTTTGGTTTGAGCATTTACTGCAACACCAAAACCTAATATCATGGTGAATAACAAAATTAACTTTTTCATTTGTGCGTTTTTTAGTTTTAATTGCGATGAGCCATTATAAATTTAGTCATTTTAAGACTTAATAAAATCATAACACTTTCATCTTTTATGGTCTAAACAAATTTAATGTTTTATATGTTAAAACAAAAAGCATTCCAAATATTATTTGCCGATCAAATTGATAGGGAATTAGAAAGAATTGTATCTTTGCCCTCTAACCAATTCCCAATATGCAGTCAGAAGGAAAAGTTACAACTAATCAAATTGATGCCTCAGAATTAAGTTTCGATGATTTTAAATTAATCGTAATTAATGACTATAAAATAGCTGTAGAGAGTCGTCAGGCTAGTATTTTAGGTAGACGAGAAGTTTTAACTGGTAAGGCGAAGTTTGGTATTTTCGGAGACGGGAAGGAAGTTCCTCAAATTGCCATGGCAAGAGCCTTTAAAAAAGGTGACTGGCGCTCAGGCTATTACAGAGATCAGACTTTTGCATTTGCTACAGGAATTTCTACTATAAAGGAATTTTTTGCGCAGTTATACGCCAATCCGAGTGTAGAAGCAGACCCCTCATCGGCTGGTAGACAAATGAATTGTCACTTTGCTACACGCTCTTTAAACGATGATGGTTCTTGGAAAGACTTAACAGACATTAAAAACTGTTCATCGGATATTGCCCCAACAGGCGGTCAAATGGCTCGTTTAGTTGGTTTAGCTTATGCATCTAAGTTATTTAAGCAAAACCCAGAATTAGATTACCTAAAAAACTTCTCTGTTAAAGGCAATGAAGTTGCTTTTGGTACCATAGGAAATGCTTCTACTTCTGAAGGGGTGTTTTTCGAAGCTATCAATGCAGCTGGTGTTTTACAGGTGCCAATGGCTATTTCTGTTTGGGATGATGGCTATGGAATTTCTGTTCCTGCTAAATTTCAGACCACAAAAGAGGACATTTCAGAGATATTAAAAGGTTTCCAAAGAGAAGAGGGCACAAACGGCTACGAGATATTCAAGGTAAAAGGCTGGGATTATCCTGCTTTATGCGAAACTTACGAAAGAGCAATTAATATTTGTAGAGAAGAGCATGTCCCTGTTTTAATACACGTTACCGAAGTTACACAACCACAAGGTCACTCTACTTCTGGCTCACATGAGCGATATAAAGAAAAAGATCGTTTAGCTTGGGAAAAAGAGCACGATTGTATTATACAGATGCGCAAATGGATGATAGAATCGGCCATTGCCACAGATGAACAATTAAACGAAATAGAAAGCGAAGCCAAACGTGCTATAAAAGCTATACAAAAAGAAGCTTGGGACGAGTTTTTGGTTAACATTAAACAAGAGCAAGGTCAGGTTATCAAAATGATCCATGCTTTTGCAGATGGAAACGCCGCGTTAATTAAAATTGCTAATCAACTGGCTTCAACGCCAGATGCCTTAAGAAGGGAAGTTTTATCATCAGCTCGTAAAGCCATTCGTTTAAGTGTAAGCACACCTTCTGCAGATAGGGATGTTTTAGTAAAATGGTACTTAGCACAAGCAGAAATTAACGAAGAAAAATACAGTTCTAAGTTATTTACAGATGGAAAAGAAAGTCCGTTTTTGGTAGATCAAGTTGATGCGCAGTACCACGAAGACAGTAAAATGTTAGATGGTAGAGAGTTGTTAAACGCTTGTTTCGACGCTAACTTTGCTCGCGACCAACGTCTGGTAGCATTTGGTGAAGATTTAGGACACATTGGTGATGTAAACCAAGGTTTTGCGGGTCTGCAAGCTAAATATGGCGATTTAAGGATTACAGATACTGGAATTAGAGAAGCTACTATTATTGGTCAGGGTATAGGTTTAGCCTTACGTGGCTTAAGGCCAATTGCCGAAATACAATACCTAGATTATTTGTTATATGCCTTAAACATTTTAAGTGATGATTTGGCAAGTTTATCATACCGTACCAAGGCAGGTCAGAAAGCGCCTGTAATTGTACGTACACGTGGTCACCGTTTAGAAGGTGTTTGGCACTCAGGTTCACCAATGGGGATGATTTTAGGATCTTTACGTGGCATGCACATCTGTGTTCCGCGTAACATGACACAAGCCGCAGGAATGTATAATACATTATTTAGGGCAGACGAACCAGCATTGGTTATAGAATGTTTAAATGGCTATCGTTTAAAAGAGAAATTACCAGATAATGTGGGCGAATTTACGGTTCCTTTGGGCAAGGCAGAATTGATTAAAGAAGGTACAGCTATTACGGTTGTTACTTATGGTTCTACGCTCAGAATAGTAGAAGAAGCTGCTGAGGAATTGGAACAATTAGGTATTTCAATTGAAATTATAGATCCACAAACGCTTTTACCTTTTGATACTGATCAACTTTGTAAAAAGTCTTTACAGAAAACCAATAAATTGTTGGTTATTGACGAAGATGTACCCGGAGGTGGAACAGCTTTTATCTTACAGCAGATTTTGGAAGAGCAACAAGGTTACTATTTGTTAGATGCACAACCTAAAACATTAACTGCAAAGGCTCACCGTCCGCCTTATGGCTCAGATGGGGATTATTTCAGCAAACCATCTGTAGATGACGTAATTGAAGCGGTTTACGCCATGATGAACGAAAGCAAACCAGATCAGTTTCCTGAGTTGTTTAAGTAGGAGCAAGCAACAAGGATAAAGGAGCAAAGATTACAAAGAGTATTTGAAAAACAATGCCAATTCTTTGTGGCTTCTTGGCCCTGCTGTTCGCTACAATCTTTTTGTGCTGCGCATTCAAAAAGTATTTTCGCTTCCATCAGGTTTATTAAACAAAAGTCTGTGTTTCAAATGACTTATAGGGCGCTAAGCATAAAAGACTTGAGGGGGAAAAACTAAGCCAAAAGTTTCTACCTTCGTTATATAAGCCCGACAATTGGCGGGGCTGTAACTGCTATGAAATACAAACATTGTTTTTCAAGCATTTTGTAACAACCACTAAGACCTAATTTACCAAACTTTGTGTCTTAGTGCCTTTGTAGCTATCCTCTTTAATCACAACCTACTTCTCCAAAAAAGAATCAAAGCTCTTTTCAGTTTGTTCAGCATCTTCAAACTTCTGGTTCTTTTTAAGCCTAGTCATCAGCTGTGCTTTGAAAGTCTTATCCATACTGGCCTTGTTTAGGAATAAGTCGACAATTAATCTAAAAATGATAATTAATAATGCAGCAGCCATCGCACTGCTACTTAAAAACATAAAAAACCACGCAAAAATGGTTACGAACTGTTGTATGAAAATTCGGACGTAGGGCTGAAAATAGAGCTTGCTAGTTGTTGTTCTTCTAAATTCTCCAGGCAAAATGAAGTTCTTAAAAGTCATTGCCACATTGCTAAACGCCAATGTTAAAAATGCCATGAAAACATCGTGCTGCGAAAGTAAATAGGCATAATTACTAAAAACATTGAAACTTCCATTTTCACTAGGAATCATATCTTCTAACATCTCAAAGATGAAAATCGATTGAACAAAGATGAAGAAGAAGTAATGGAGGATAAAAAATGGGATGACAGAAAAACCACTAAAAACATCTTTTTTAGTTGGATCTATCCCTTGTTGAGCACCAAAACGAAGTACAACAAGTAGCTTAAAAACGTGAATTACGCCTATAATAATTGTTTCCAAAAAATAGGCAATAATAACCACCTCAGGTTCCCAACCAAGCACAAATATTCCAACTAACATCAATATAGCATTGAGCCAAATGAATACATTGGAAAAGCTAGGAATTAGTGCATTAAAAAGACTAGGTTTCATTTTATTGAATATACAAATTATTAAAATTTAAAATGATATGGTATCGCTTAAAAAAAATGTCTTATATTGAACAGTTCATCCCAAATGTATTTGTCATGTATTTGAGCCAGTTTTTAGTGTGGATTAAATTTCCATTTGCTAGCTATTTATCATTTATAGTATACCATACTAATGGTATTTTAACACCACAGATTTTCAATCCTGGCAATGGAAAATAGATTTCAAACAGCGATTTTTCATCTTTCATTAAAGTTTTTGTTATTCAATAGCTTGATGTTTTTTTGTGGTGCTGTACATGCTCAAGTAAAAACTCCACAACAAAAAGCAGATAGTCTTGTCAATGCCTATGAAAATCATTTAAAAGATGATTCGGCGAAACTGGTTATTGTAAAACAGGCTTACAAACAATTCATGAAACTCAAAAATTTTGATAAAAGTGAAGCTTATGTAAATAAAACCATCGCATTGGCAAATAAGATCAACCAAAGAAAATATGTTGCAGATGCTTATTATAATTTAGGGCTTTTTTATCACGGCTTTGCCAATTACCTAAAAGCTGAAGGGAATTATTATAAGGCCATAGAAGTTTATGCGGCAATGAATAATTTAGACATGGTGGGTGGCACCTACTTAAATCTAGGTGCCTTATACAATGGTATTCCAGATTATGCGAAAGCATTAGAAGCTAATCAAAAGGCTATTCCAATATATATGGAGCTTAAAAACGATGGAGATTTAGCGAGTTGTTATGTTAACGTTGCAGAAATTTACCAGAGCTTAAACCAGCAAGTAGAAGCTTACAATTATTTACAAAAAGCATTAAAGGTTTTTGGCGTTGGAAATGAAAGCAACAGGGGTTTGGCAGTAGTTTACAGCATGCTGGGCTCTACTTTTATTCAGGCATCGGAAACTGAGCTTACAAAGCTAGGTGTTGCCTCAAACCAAAAATATAATAAGGCGTTAGAATACCTAATAAAAGGTTTAAAAGTAGCAGAAGATTTAAAAGATGCATCGGTTTTAGGGCCTATCCACCAAGATTTAGGAACCGTTTATGAAGCGACTGGAACTCAAGAGTTAGCACTTAAGTCTTATTTAAAAGCAATAGCGTACAATAACAAACAAGATGATAAAAGTTATTATGCCATTAGTTTATTGGCTTTAAGCGATTTCTATTTTAAAGAAAATGAATATAAAAAGGCAACGGACTTATTGTTAGAAGCCTTAAAGATTGCCCAAGAACACAAATTGTTAGAAGTACAAAGAAACGCCTATCAGAAACTAAGTTTAATAGAAGAAAAACAAGGTAATTTTAACCAATCCTTAAATTATTACAGGTCGTACATTTCATTTAAGGACCAAATCTTTAATAAGGAAAAAGAGAATGAAATTACAAGGAGACAGTTGCAACTAGATTTTACCATCAAGGAAAATGATTATCAACTTAAACAGAAAATGACAGATGTTGAGCTACAGAGACAGGTTTTTTTGGCAAGACAGCAACAGCAACAACTTACACTAAGAAAACAAGAATTAGCTTTAAGTGATAAAGAAAAAAGTTTACAGCGCATTACTTTTCTAAAAAGACAATCGGACTTAGAAAACGAAAAAAATGCATTAGATGAACAACGATTGTTAGCGTTATTGGCTAAGGCAGAAAAAGAGAAAGAAATTGACCTGAAAAGTAATGAATTGAGGATTAATAAAAATGTGAATACTTTTTTAGTTGTACTTGCCACTGTTTTGTTCTTATCTGGAGCATTTGTGTTTTACACACAGCGCAAAACAGCAAGGCTAAATAGGATGGTTTCTGAGCAAAAAAGAGAGCTTGAGAACCTGAGTAAGGTAAAAGATACCATATTTAGCGTAGTTAGCCATGACATGCGTTCTCCTGTTAATTCCTTAATTTCTTTTATACAGCTTTTAGAAGAAGGAAATATTAGTCAAGATGAATTAACCAGGTATGCTGGCAATCTTAAAAACACATTGGGTTATACTTCTTCAATGATGGAAAACTTGTTGAACTGGGCATCGAGCCAGATGCAAGGTTTTGAGCCAATTATAGAAAAATTCGATATTCAGCTCTGTATTCAGGAAGTGATCAACTCTATGTTAACTATAGCTAACCAAAAATCAATCATCATACAAAATAATATCCCTTCGGGAACATTGTGTTTAGCAGATATGAACATGACTTCCTTAATTGTTAGAAACCTAATCAGTAATGCCATTAAATTTACGCCGAATAATGGGGTAATTGAATTGAACTCTATAAAGGATGGTAAAAAAGTGAAAATCAGTATAATGGATAATGGGATAGGAATGCCTACTGAACAAGTGGTTAACTTTAATACTTCTACCCATTTAGAGACAGGTAAAAGTACGTACGGTACAAATAAAGAGAAAGGAACTGGGATTGGTTTAATTTTATGTAAAACATTCACAAAAATGATGAATGGATCATTGCAGGCAAATAGCAGGCTTAATAGTGGAAGTGTTTTTACTTTAAGTTTGCCAAAAGCTGTTTAAACTACTCTTTAATATGCCTAGATAAAGTTTTGCTTGCTATCTTTTCTATTAATTCTTTTCTGTTAATTAAGCTAATTGGAGCAGCATGATTATGATTTAACAGCACCTCATAATTTGATATGGTGGCAATTTGATTTACATTAATTACATATTGTTTATGAATCCTAACAAATTCTGCAGGTAATTGACGCTCCAGGTTTTTGAGGTTAATTAGTGTGATGTGATTGTTTTGGGCAGTATATATTCTAGAAAAATCGCCCATACTTTCAATGTAGATCACATCGTCGTATTTAAGCTTAGTAAATCCCTTTGTTTCTTTGATAAAGAAAAAATCTTCAGATTCTGGTAGGGGAAGCGGATTGCTGTTAGGGCTTGCTGCACTTTTTAAATCAAGGTATTCTATAGCCTTTGTACTTGCCTTTAACAAACGTTCGAAGGTTGTGGGCTTTACAATAAAATCTAATGCATCTAGGTTAAAACTCTCGGCGGCATATTCTGTAAAACTAGTAATGAAAATAAAGATTGGCGCATTTTTTATGCTTTTTAACAAGGCCATTCCAGATAACTCAGGCATATCGATGTCTGAGAATACAATGTCGATAGGTTGATTCAGTAAGACATCTGCGGCTTCAATTCCGTTATTGCAAACAGCAACAATGTCTAGCCGATTAATTTTGCGCAGATGCATTTCTATTGCAGCACGCTCAATTTCATTATCATCTACAATTAAACATTTATAATTTGTCATTGCTTAAATATAATCTAAATACAACTACTAAAATAGCTTTTCTTTTAAGTTAATTATAAAATAGAGCTAAAGGTTTTGGTCATCTAAATTATCAAGGTTAACGACTTAAAATACAGTTGTTTAAAATTTTATTTATGTTTCTTTTCTCCAGTAAATAGTTTCTCTCCGGCTAAAATTGAAATGGCTAGGTCGTTTTCTTCTGGTGGTATCGGACATCTGTAACCATCACTGTAAGCACAATAGGGGTTGTAGGCCTTGTTAAAATCAAACTCTATTTTGCCGTTAGCAATTGCAGAAGACTTTAAATCGATATAACGACCGCCTCCATAGGTTTCTTTATTGTTAGTTTGATCGGTAAATGGCAAGAAAAGGTATTCCTTGTAAGCTGGATTAGCTGAAAGTGCGATGTTTTTATATACAGTTAGTTGTACAGGCTTACCATTCAATAGAAACTTTAAATTTGCATAACGGATATAATCGGCAGTTGTTCCGGCATAGGTTGGCATTTTAAAAATTTTCTGATTTTCTAACAGCATAACTTCAGCAACAACTCTATAATTGCTATCCGCATTGTAAAAATTTAAATGTTTGATGTCTGATTTTCTAAGAGGAGAGTTGTTGTCTTTAATAAAATCAGCTTTATATTCTTCTCTATGTTTGGTGATTAGCTCGTTGTAACTTTGTGCAAAACCGGTAGAACTGATCAAAAAAGATAGGATGATAAGGTATTTCATGGTACAAATATATATTTCTGAGAGAATATAATGAAGCAATGAAGAATGAACAATTGAACTCATAAACCAATGTCGCTGACGGACCCCAGTTTTATTTACACTCCCTCATGCCCGTGAATCCCGATAGCTGTCAGGAGGGAATTGTAAGTCGAAATTGATAGATTTTTCTTTTCTATCGCTTTAAGATACCCAATCAAGTTGGGTACGACGCACACCAAAATTTAAATATCGACAATGGAAACCCAAATAAAAAACACTATAAATAAGGATATTTAGCAGGGGGGCAATGAAACAGTGAACTCATGAACCAATGACACTAATGAACTACTATAAACGATTACTTCTCTGTCTCAATAAATGATCTGCCAAAACCAAAGCAGCCATGGCTTCTACAATAATCACAGCTCTAGGTACTACACAAGGGTCGTGACGACCTTTTCCCTTAATTTCTGCAGCTTCACCGGCAGCATTTATGGTTTGCTGATTGTGCATGATTGTTGCTACTGGCTTAAAAGCAGTAATAAAAGTAATGTCCATTCCATTAGAAATGCCACCTTGTATACCGCCCGAATAATTAGTTAGTGTTTTAGGCTTGTCTCCCGCGAGGAAAACATCATTGTGTTCAGATCCTCTCATCTCGCTTCCTGCAAAACCAGAGCCATACTCAAATCCATGAACAGCATTAATGCTCAGCATGGCTTTTCCTAAATCTGCATGAAGCTTATCAAAAACTGGTTCTCCTAAACCTACAGGACAATTTTTAATGATACAACCAACTTTACCACCAACAGTATCTCCATCTTTTCTAACAGAATCGATAAAGTCTATCATTTGGTTTGCCGTTGCGGGGTCGGCACAACGAACAATGTTTTCTTCTCTAACAGCCAAAGCCTCGGCTAAGTTATTCGAATTAAAGTTTGGCGCATTAATTTGTCCAACTGCGGTTACGTGCGCAAAAATCTCAATTCCTTTTTCCTTTAGCAATAGTTTAGCAATAGCCCCTGCTGCAACACGAGCAGCAGTTTCACGAGCAGAAGATCGACCACCACCTCTATGATCGCGAATACCATATTTTGCATCATAAGTATAATCGGCATGAGAAGGGCGATATACATCTACATTGTGCCCATAATCTTTGGAACGTTGATCTTCATTCGGAATTAGCAAACTGATGGGTGTACCTGTACTTTTACCTTCAAAAGTTCCAGATAAAATCTGAACTAGATCACTTTCTTTACGTTGTGTGGTTATTTTAGATTGACCAGGTTTACGTTTATCTAATTCTGATTGGATAAAGTCGATATCAATTGTTAATCCTGCAGGACAGCCATCAATGATAACGCCGATAGCTACACCATGTGATTCGCCAAAAGTTGTGATTTTAAATAATTTACCGAATGAATTGCCTGACATGAGTAAGTATAAAGTAGTTAGTATTTAGTAGTTAGATTGATTTTTACTTGTAATTTTTGAGTCCAGTCTAAATACTTTATACTAAGTACTAACTACTGAAAACCCCGCCTTCTCCAAATCATCCCAAAAGTAAGGATAAGATTTTTCTACGACTTGTTTTTCTTCAATTTCTACTTGGTTGATTTTTAAGGCTAGCGGCGCAAAAGCCATTGCCATTCTATGGTCTTCGTAAGTGCTGATTGTTATTTTCTCTGGGAAATGCAGGCCAGAGCAATCTAATTTATAGCTTAAGTTTTTTTCGATGAATTTTACGCCAATTTTAGCCAACTCAGTTTGTAAGGCTAAAACACGATTGGTTTCTTTAATTTTTAAAGTTTCTAATCCGGTAAAGGTAGCATCATGACCTAGGGCAGCACAAATAACCACAATGGTTTGCGCTAGATCTGGGCATTCCTTTAAATCAAATATTTTACGTTCTATTTGTTTAGGTTCTTTTTTCAGATAAACGCCACCATTTTTAAATTGAGAGGTGATCCCAAAGTTTGCCATGATCTCGGTGATTTTACTATCACCTTGTAGACTATATCCATTTAATCCTGGTAAAAAGATACTTGCTTCATCAGCCAATGCTGCAATGGCATACCAGTAAGAAGCAGCACTCCAATCTGGTTCTACATAAAGTTTAGCACTGTTAAAAGTTTGAGGTTCGATAGTGATGGTATTTTCATTCCAATCATTTCTAATTCCAACTTGCGCTAACATTGTTAAAGTCATCTCCACATAAGGTTTTGATGTTAATTCGCCTTCAATCTCTAAAGTTAGTCCCAATGGGAGAGAAGGGGCAATCATTAATAAAGCAGAGATGTATTGACTGCTGATATCACCTTTTATTTTAACATTTTTTGATGTTTGTTTAAAAGGGCCAAGAATTTGTAAAGGAGGGAATCCTTCATTTTCTTCATAAGAAATATTCCCTCCAATACTTTTTAAAGCTTCAACCAAAATCCCAATAGGTCTTTGCTTCATTCTTTCAGTTCCTGTTAAGAAGAACTTACCATCTTGTATTGCTAAAAAAGCAGTTAAAAATCGCATTGCCGTACCTGCCGGACCGATGTCAACTAGATTTGAGATTTGAGATTTGAGATTTGAGACGTTTCCAAGCTCTAAACTTTTTTCTCCCAACTCATTAAGCACTTTGTTAAGCGTAACCGTATCAGCGGCAACAGATAAGTTTTCTACACTTACCGAACCTTTGCTTAGTGCACTAATAACTAGAGCTCTATTGCATTCGCTTTTAGAACCTGTTAGTTTTATTTCTGTATCAATCTGTTTGTTTCCCGTAAAAGAAAGCAATACGTTTTTAGACATTATTTTTAGTATATAGTATATAGTAATTAGTATTTAGATGTTTTGTCGAATCAAAGCTTACGGTTTAGCAGTTAACCGCTTAACCAATTCAAACAATTAACCAATAACTATTTCGTTTCTACGTGCGCTTCTGCTGCAATTCCTGCTTCAGCTTTACCAGCATTCATGATTTCTGTTTGTCTGCGGATAGATTCTCCGTGAACTAATTCTAAGAATTTCTCCGTAAAGTTTACATCTAATTTTAGTGCTTTAGCAAATGAAGTACGTTTTTGCATGATTTCATCCCAACGGTTAACCTGTAAAATGGTTACTTGGTTATCTCTTTTAAACTCACCAATTTTCTGAGTAATGCTCATGCGCTCGGCTAATTTTTGCAATACTAGGTCGTCGATTTTATCAATTTCTTTTCTTAAATCAGCTAACTTATCTGTAAATTCTTCATTTTTAGATTCAGGCTGACGTAAAGTAAACTTGCTCACCATTTCTGCCAGTGCAGCTGGAGTAACTTGTTGTTTAGCATCTGTCCAAGCAACTGAAGGGTCTAAGTGCGACTCAATCATTAAACCTTGCATGTCCAAATCCAATGCTTTTTGAGAGATATAAGGAATTAACTCGCGGTTACCACAAATATGACTTGGATCGTTAATGATTGGCAATTCTGGGCATAAAGTTTTCAATTGGATAGCTAGTTCCCACATTGGTTCGTTACGGAAAGCACTTTTCTCGAATGAAGAGAAACCTCTGTGAATAGCACCTAATTTAGTGATACCAGCTTTGTTGATACGCTCTAAAGCACCAATCCATAATTGTAAATCAGGGTTTACAGGGTTTTTTACCAATACTGGGATATCAACACCTTGTAAAGCATCAGCAATTTCTTGAACTGTGAAAGGGTTTACGGTAGAACGAGCACCAATCCAAAGAATGTCTACGCCTGCTGCTAAAGCTTCCTCTACGTGTTTGGCGTTTGCAACTTCAACTGCTGTTGGTAAGCCAGTTTCTTCTTTGGCACGTTTTAACCATTGTAAACCAATGCTGCCAATTCCTTCAAATTCTCCCGGACGCGTACGTGGTTTCCAGATACCAGCTCTTAAAACACTAACTTTTCCAGTTGCTTTTAATAAATGAGCAGTAGATAATAATTGGTCTTCAGTTTCTGCGCTACAAGGTCCAGAGATTAATAATGGTTCGTTTTTGATGTTAATCCAACTATCTAAAGGCTGGATGTTTAATTGTAATTTCATTTTTTTGGGATTTGTATGTAAGTATTTAGTATATAGTAATTAGTAGTTAGAAATGTCTTTCGGACTTTCTGTCTCCAGACTTTCGGACTGTTTTAAACGCTGTCGTTCTTTTGGTATTCGCCCATGATGTTAAAGTTTACCGTGTATTTTAGGGCTTTACGGATAGCTGTATCATAGTTCTCCATGTTTTGCCATTCCATGTCTATATAGAAGTAATAATCGTTTCTTTTACCTAACACAGGCATAGATTGGATCTTGGTTAAGTTTACATTTAGTTCAGCAAAAATATTTAACACTTTAGCTAACGCACCTACATAATTGCCAACTTGGAAACAGATAGAAGCTTTATTGATGTCTTTATTGTCTTCAATTTTTTCTTTTTGAAGGATTAAAAAACGAGTATAGTTTTTCTTATTAGATTCTATTCTACGTTCAATAATATTTAAGCCGTATAATTCTGCTGCTAGTGTATTGGCAATGGCAACGGTATCAGTTAATTGCTCATCCCTGATTTTTTTGGCACAAGCCGCAGTATCGCTACTTTCAATTACTTGAATGTTTGGGTAATCATCAAAAAAATCAACACATTGTCTAATAGCGATAGGGTGAGAGGTGGCAAACTTAATGTCTTTGAATTTAACTCCTGGAAGTGCCATTAAATGCAATTGGATAGGAAGATAAACTTCGCCACTTACAGTAAAATTGTATTCCCTAATTAAAGTGTAGTTAGGTAATAAGCTACCAGCGATAGAATTTTCTATGGCCATGATGACATAATCAGCCTTGTCATTTTCTAAAACCTCGCAAGTTTGTTTAAATGAATTACATTCTATGGTTTCGATATCTCTACCAAAAAACTTAAATGCAGCTTCTTCGTGAAACGATGCTTTGATACCCTGTATAGCTACTCTTGTTTTTGTCTTCATTATTGCATTTGGCGTTAAACAAAAAAGTCCCGGCTTTAGGCCGGGACTTTTTTATACATTTTAATATTTTTATCTATCTTTTTGCATACTAGCCCCGGCTCTTACTAAAATAGTAGAAGTAACCAAAGTAATATGTGTTTGTTAATTGCATTTTTTCTTTCTTGATGCCAAATGTACAATTCAGAATTTAATTTGTCAAGAACTATTTGAAAATATTTTAAACAGAATTAAATTTGTTAGTTAGAAAACCCATTACGATGGTCATGTTGCCTCCAAATGCTTACAAATATTTCATTAGTAAGCATTTTTTCTAATCCACGCTTCTATTCCAGCTTTAGTGAAGGATGGCTTGGTTTTGAAAGTAACATATATATTTTTGTAGTCTATGCCGCCACAACTATATGGATACTCAAATGTAAAATAATATTGATCGTATATTCCAGAACCACCTCCTGCTTGTCCAGTCCATTTGGCTTTTACTTCCTTTAAGCCATAATCACATTCTCCATTTCTAGGTATGTTCATTTGTACATACAACACATTTGATTTTGAGATAAACCTAATTGATCGTTTGTCCATATCCATACTTCCTTTCACTTCAAACTCATAAGTTGGCTTGGAAAAATTAATATTGGCCCATCCAATGTTAGCATTCATCGCATCTGCAATTTCCTTTGCCGAATAATAGGTCTCTATTGCTGTAGGAGCTAGAGCTGGACTAACAGTTGGGGTTGTTGTAGATGAACTGCTAGTTGTGGACTCCTCCTTAGGCCACATAGTAACCCTGTAATAATTATCATTGGTAGACATGCTATGTCCTGAATATTTGTAATAGATAAGTTTTCCAGTTCCACTGGCTTTTTCGCTAGAGTAAGTGAATTTGCTGTTATCTTTAATTTCGGCGATTGCTTTATAAAACTTTTGAGGTGAAGATTTAAAATGAACAGAGGTTAATTTGCCCTTCTCATAATTTACGTAAAAACTTACATAGTCATTTTTCTTGTAAACATAGGAGCCACTTTCAGTATCATTTTTTTCAAATTTAAATCCCTTTTTTTCAAGCACAGATCTATGATTATCGATAGTTAATACATCTGTTAGTCCGTGTAACTCTTCAATGGTATAACCTTCTGTTAGTAAAGCAGTAATGTTATCCATGTTTTGGGCCTGGCTTTTTGGTGCAAATGCAACCAGAAAATAGAATAGGATAATGTATTTAAGAGGTTTCATAAAAAGAGCATTAAGTTGAAACAAAAATACCAGTTTTAACTTGATAAATAATACCTACTTTTTGGTATTTACATTTCTAGAATGCCCAGAAGAAAACCTTAGTACTCTTGTGCCATATTAGCTGCTTAAGTTGACTGAAAAACAATGTCAGTATTTAGTTGCAGTTTCTGCCCTGCCATTATTTCGGTATTTGTGCTTCCACTTCTACTGCGCTCAGTGCAAGTTCGCTCAGCATAAAAATACCTACACTCTATCGGGTTCATATAACTGAGGTAGGGATACTTGGCTGGACAAAACCACCTACAGGATCACAAAGAAATAAGGAATTAACCGCAAAGAGCGCTAAGTGCGCAAAGTTTGGCAAATAATTTCTTTTCGCTCTTTGCCACTTTACGGTTTACAAATTGTTATAAGAGTTAAGCCTGCTTTAACCCTTGCTTTTCTGATTGCACAGTCTCGCTATCTTTCAAGTTCTCTTCATCTCGCAATTGCTTTTGCATGACCTTGGCAATTTGTGTGCTGCCATCATGGCTCCAGCCTGGAGGATATAGGATGTATTTAATCTTATCCATAAAAGTTGGTGCTTTTTTAACATCATTTTTTAAAGCAATAAACTCGTGGAAAATGATGTTAACTGGCCCAGTATCTTTTGGTTGTGTGGTTAAACCATATTTAATGGCATCTTCTGGTAATTCTTCCTGAAAAGTACCAAACCACCTGTCCCAAAGAATTAAAACCATGCCCATATTTTTATCTAGGTAGCGGACATTACTAGCATGATGCACACGATGATGTGAAGGCGTTACAAATATATACTCGAACCAAGGATGCAATTTACCAACTGCTTGGGTATGCACTAAGTTGCCGTAAATTTGAGTTACTAGGTATGCAAAAAGGATATCCATTGCCGTAAAACCCATAAAGGCCAAAGGCAAATAGAAGAAAACTCTGTATAGTGGTTCAAAAACCGTAGAACGGAAACCAGTGGTTAAGTTAAAATGTTCTGAGGAGTGATGCGTAACGTGCATTGCCCAAAAGAAACGGATATAATGACCTACGGTATGTAAAAACCAATATAAGAAGTCTTGCGCTAGAATTAAAATGATCCAATAAACCCAAATATTTGTGATTTGGAAAAGCCTAAACTGATAGCAATATTCTAAAAGAAAAAAGGTAGCGGTTTTCATTCCCAAATTAATAACCACAGCTACAGTCATTAAATAGATATTGGTCCAAGTATCTCGTTTGGTATATATTTTTTTGTCGTGTATGTAACTGATATACATTTCAACCAAGGTTAAAACAATTACAAACCCAAACAACCCACCTACAGAAATATCGCTACCAGTAAACTTCATTTTTACAAACTATTATAGTAATTCAAACTGGCTAAGATATCCTTGTCAGTTACCTTACAGTTGAAAGTACAATGGCCAATTTTTTCTAATAAAGAGAACAGGATATGACCTTCTTCGTTCTTCTTGTCGCTTTGCATTAAACCAATCAATGCAGCAAAGCTTTTTTCCTTGATGTTATATTTTGGATAAATACTAGTGATATAAGCAGTTAAATCCTTTAATTCATCTTCAGTTAAATTGCAATACTTTGCAGAAAGGAAACCTTCACAAACCATACCAATTGCAATCGCCTCACCATGCGTTAAAGGTTTTTTGTCTTTAGAAAGCGAATAACTCTCTACTGCGTGGCCAATGGTATGTCCAAAATTTAATATTTTACGTAAACCTTTTTCTAAGGGGTCTTCTGTTACTACTTCGTTTTTAATCTCCACAGAGCGATAAATAGCTTGTGGCGTAATGTTTTGGTAATCGCTGTTTTTTAACTCTTCGTAATAAGCTGCATCTACAATTAAACCGTGTTTAATCATTTCGGCAAAGCCAGATAACATTTCTCTTTTAGATAAAGTAGTTAAAAAAGTATTTTCTATAAATACAGCTTGTGGCAAGCTGAATGTGCCCACCATGTTCTTAACGTTATCTATATCTATTCCGGTTTTACCGCCAACAGAAGCATCTACTTGAGACAATAAAGTAGTTGGGATATTAATGAAATCTATTCCTCTTTTATAGGTTGATGCCACAAAGCCACCCATATCGGTAATTACACCACCACCTAAGTTAATCATCAAACATTTACGGTCGGCACCAAAATCTAGCAAGGTTTTCCAAATGCCGATACAAAAGTCTATGTTCTTGTTTTCTTCGCCAGAATCGGTTTCAATGATGTCGAAATCTTCTAAATCATCTAATAACGACCTGAAAACAGGGATACACAATTCAGCGGTATTGGTATCTGCAAAAACAAAAACCTTACTGTATTTATTCTTTTCTAATATGTCTTTTAAGGGGCTTAATCCAGATTCGAAGTAAATGGAATGCCCAGCGCTTTTAATTGGTTCCATTAAATTACCTCGATTATTTTGCCCATGAAATCTACTTTATCACCAACGCGAACCTTAAGACGTTTTCTATAGTCAACCGTTCCGTTATACTTTACCAAACCTTCTTCTACTATAGATTGAGCTTCACCACCACTTTGAACCAGTGCCGTAGCTTTTAAGAGTGCAATTAGCGGAATAAATTCGCCTTCGAGTTTGAATTTTATCATTGTGCTGCAAATTTACAATTATTTATAAAGTGTTTTGCCTTAACAACGGTTGTAATTTATATTTTTGCAAACTTCTGACTAACCAAACATCACAAATGGAATCATCGCCCAGAAAAAAAATCAATTTTGACAATACAGAAATCGCGTTTCGCAATAAAACTAATGGCGAATTAAACCAAGCATATTGGCTTTTTAAAATCATTAGCAGTAACTTTTTAACACAAGTTGGTCCGCCGATAACTAATTTTTTGTTAAATGTTGGTTTTCCAATTAAAGGAGCAATTAAGGCTACCATCTTTAAGCAGTTTTGTGGCGGGGAGACCATCGAAGAATGCGAAAAAACAATTGAGCAACTAAGCTTAGGTCATGTAGGTACTATTTTAGATTACTCTGTAGAAGGAGAGGATGAAGAAGAAGTATTTGATTTTACCTGCGAAGAAATCATTAGAACCATAAATAGGGCAGATGGAGACCCAAGAGTTCCCATTACTGTTTTTAAAATTACAGGCATTGGCCGATTTGCTTTATTAGAGAAATTGGATGCAAAGCAAGAACTAACTGCTATAGAAACTGAAGAGTATGCAAGGGTGAAAGCTCGTTGCGAAAAAATTTGTCAGGCTGCGTTTGATAAAAAAGTTCCTGTAATGATTGATGCTGAAGATTCATGGGTACAAGATACCATTGATGAATTGGCGTTAGATATGATTATTAAATTCAACAAAGAAGGATTAATCGTTTACAATACTTACCAAATGTATCGCCATGATAAATTGGCAGATTTAAAAGCAGATTATTTAATTGCCAAAGAAACTGGCTTTATTTTAGGCGTTAAAATGGTGCGTGGTGCTTATATGGAAAAAGAGCGCAAACGTGCTTTAGAAATGGGTTATGCATCGCCAATACAACCAGACAAGGAAGCAACGGATAGAGATTATGATGAAAGTTTAAGATTCTGCATTAAACACCTAGACCAAATTGCCATTGTTTGTGGTACACATAATGAAGAAAGCTCTCGTTTGTTAACAGAGTTGATAGATCAAAATAACATTGCACACAACCATCCTCATATTTATTTTGCGCAGCTATTGGGCATGAGCGATAACTTGAGCTTTAACTTATCTGATGCAGGGTATAACGTTGCCAAATATGTTCCCTATGGGCCAATTAAAGCAGTAATGCCTTATTTGTTTAGAAGGGCACAAGAAAATACTTCTGTTGCCGGACAAACGGGTAGGGAGTTAGGGTTAATTAGTAAGGAGAAAGCTAGGAGAAGGCTTTAAGTTCAGATGCAAATCGAAGTTGCACCAGTTCGCTTATAAAAATTAGGCTTATAACAAATTATTGCTCATTATAAAGTGTACTAATTCAGCTGATGTTTTTGTATTCGTTTTTCTACGCAAATTTCTTTTATGATTTTCTACAGTAGAGTAGGAAATGCATAATTCGTTCGCAATCTTAGGGCTGTTTAATCCTCTAAGAATTAGATTTAACAACTGTCTTTCTCGTTTAGTTATAATTGGCAGATCAACATTTTTTAGAGTTAACCCTTCTCCCAGAGCCAAGTAGTAATATTCGGTTTTACCATCTATAACATTCACAAGTGTCATTAAAATAGGTCTTCCATTAAAATTAAAGTGTGTTAAATCAGTAACCATCATCAAGCCGCAAGTAGTAAGGTTGCCGTTATTTACATACAATCCAGGCATTTGTATCAATACCCAACGAAATACTTTTTGAGCATTTAACATTCGAGCATATATATTGATTCGAACATTTGATTGTTTATCTGGAGGAAGCTCAATAATTCTATCCATCGCGTATTGGATGGCAGATAACACATAGAAGCTATCTTCAGGATGAATATTTTCCACAAAAAATAATGCAGGTTTATTTTCCCATTCAGATTTGCTAAAAGGACTAAGCTCGCCAATATTATTGCTTGCTACAGTAATTAGCATATTCGCATTATCGCCAATAAACCAATAATAGGGTCCTATTGCAAAATTAGGAGCTTCTTTTATTTGGGTTTCAAAAAAAGCCTCATAATTTATAATACCTAATTCTTTATCTGATTTTGCATTTTTCTCAAACTGTTCAGTAGTTAATGGTTTTAAATTTTTCATAGTGTAGTTAGGTCTATCCAAGATAATCTTTTTTGTAATCAATTAAAAATGATAGATATCTACTATTTTTTAGTCCTTGTTTAACGATTAAATTTGAGTGTAGAGGGTAATGGTTAAAACCGTTTTTTGTGAATATGTTAAAACTAAACATCACAAAAGTCAGAACACTAATCCACTCTAAAATAACAATGCCTCAACTATCTAACTATGCTTTTTCAAGATTTTTTAAAAGTGTTTTTTGTATTTCTTTTTACTATACAAAATAGTTATGCCCAAAACAATTCATCTTTTGAGCACTTATTGATCAGTGCAAATAATTACATCAATACTGGAAATTACAATCAGGCCACTACCTTACTTAACACTGAGTTAGTGAAAGCTAAACAAGCTAAAAATAAAAAAATCGAAGCATCGGTTTACGATTTACTTGCAGAAATAAGCATCAAAAAAAGAGAATTTAAGGAATTTAAAGTTTATGATGATTTGGCATCACCAATTGCCAATCAATTAAAAGACACCACTTTATTAATAAGTTTAAATAATAGAAGAGGCATCTACTATATGGAAGAAGGCAAAAATGATTTAGCCAACCACCAATATAATAGTGCATTAACAATGAGTTTGGCCAAAAAGGAGTCTAAAAAAGCTGCCGAGGTTTACAGTAATTTAGGTTCTCTTTTTTTAGCCATTGGAGATAAAGACAAAGCGATTAATAATTTCTTTAATGCTTTAAAGCTACACGAGTTAAACGACAATAAAAGAGGTATTGGCGAAACTTACAGCAATATCTCTTCGGTTTATTATTTAATGGGCAAAATTGATGATGCCATCAATTACCAAAAAACTGGAATTTCTATCAGGGAGAAAATTAATGATAAACCAGGACTAGTTATTGCCAGTATGAACATTGGTCAACTCTACTTATTGAAGAAAGAAAATGTACTCGCTAAGCAGTACCTAAAAGCAGCGGTAGCTCATGCAGAACAAACTGATAACAAAAAACTGATGGCAAGTGCGTATGCGGGCATGTCTACCTATGAAATTATTAGTACAAAAAATTATCAAGCTGCTTTACAATGGCAAACAAAATCTATTGAGCTTTCGGAAAAAATAGATGACAAGCAAATTTTATCTCGATTGTATGTTTCTGCAGGCAATTTAGCCAACAATATTAATGATAGTACAACTTCTATTTCGTATTACAACAAGGCTCTGGCTTTATCTAAGTCTTTAAAGAACAAAGAAAACATTAGCAATGCCTACGAAAAACTAAGTAATTTCTATATCTCGAAGAAAAATTTTCAAAAGGCTTATGAAAATTATAAACAGCATATCTTATATCGAGATAGCATTATAGAAAGAAGTAATTTATCTAGAATAGAAGAAGTAAGAGTTAAGTACGAAACGGAAAAAAAAGATACAGAAATTACAAAATTAGTTACTTCTGAGCGTTTGAAACAACTACAGATTGAAAAGCAAAATGCATTAATTGCCGGCAATATATTACTGGCGAGGCAAAAACAAAGTGAAATAGAACTTCTATCAAAAGAGAAACAATTACAGGATTTAAGATTGGATGAACAGAATGAAAAAATAAAAACGCAGAACCTTAATGCCATAAACAAAGAACAACAATTGCGTTTGGCCAAAACAGAACAACAAGCTAAAGAACGTGAACTGACTAACGAAAAAACCACTCGAAACTTATTATTAGGAGGTTTTATATTGTTGACACTTTTACTTTTTACTTTTTTTAATCGTTATCAATTAAAGAAAAAGCTAGAACAACAGACTGCACTGCTTAACATTCGAAACAACATAAGTAAGGATTTACATGATGAGATTGGCAGTACGCTAACAAGTATCAATATTTTAAGTAAGGTATCACAACAAGCGATTGACGTGAATGCAGATGAAGCAAAAAAAATATTGGGCAAAATAGCTTCACAAAGTAAAACAATTCAGCAAAGTATGAGTGATATTGTTTGGAGCATCCAACCGAACAATGAAAAATTAAAAAATCTCTTTATCAGGATGCGAGAATTCGCTACGCAAACATTAGAGCCACTAAATATTAATTTGCTATTTGATGCAGATGAAGAGTTAGAAACTAAATCATTGCCCATAGAATACCGCAAAGAAATTTTACTGATTTATAAAGAGGCATTAACTAATATCTGTAAACATGCTGATGCAGATGAGGTAACTATAAGGTTTACAAAAACATCTAAAAATACCGCACAACTAAATATTACAGACAATGGTACTTGGAAGGGCGAAACATCTGGTACAGGATTAAGAAGTATGAAAGAAAGGGCATTGGCTATCAATGGAATGCTAACAATTACTCACGAATTATCTGGCACGCTATTACAACTTTTAATAAAACTACCCTAATTGGGGTTATAGGTTGGAAATTCAACAAATTAAATTTGAACTGAAAGATTAGAAGTTATGGTAATAGATGTATTAATATTTGAAGACAATCAGGATTTAAGGTTTAGCATAGAAACCATGTTAGCGTGGAATGCAGGTTTTAATCTCTTAAAAGCAATGCCAGATGCTAATACGATTGAAGAAACATTAAAAACATTAACACCAGATGTAATTTTAATGGATATTGATATGCCTGGTATTAATGGTGTAGAAGCTTTAAAGAAAATAAGAATAACAAACCAAAAGGTATATGTAATTATGCTAACCGTTTTTGAAGATGAGGAAAACATTTTCAACGCTATTTGTGCTGGTGCAAATGGTTACATTTTAAAGAAGAATTTTGACCAAATACCTGTCGCTATCACCGATGTGATGGCAGGTGGTGCGCCAATGACTAGCAGCATTGCAAAAAAGGTACTTTCTTTTATCCCCAAAAAACAAGAAGCCCATAAACATACCTTAGAATTATTAACACTTCGCGAAACTGAAATTTTAGAACATGTTGTAAAAGGTTTTAGCTATAAAATGATTGCCAGCCAGCTTGATATTTCTGTTGAAACCATTCGTAGCCACATCAAAAAAATATATAAAAAATTGCAAGTAAATAGCGCCACCGAAGCCATTTATAAATACAATCAAAACTAAGCTGCATCACCCTTTTATGGTATTGATGGCTGTGTGCTAACAGATTAATTTTGATTAGTTAACACATTAAACTAGTTGCAATGAAAACAAAAATATTAATGCTGCTTTGTGTTGTAATGTTTACTTCTTGTAAGAAAAACAGAAATGCAGAACCTGTAGCTGAGCAAAAAACTTATTTGAGTAAACTAACCACATATATAGGTGCCGAAACTTGGTCTTATGATACTCAGAATAAACCAACCAGTATGGTATTTGCGAGCACTTATGAACCCACAGACCCTTCTTACACTTACAAAATAAATATTTTAACCAATGAAGGTGCTGTAATAGATGCTGTATATGATTATGTATCAACTTTAAAACCCGATATCAGAGAATTAAAAACATACAATATTGAAGGTAAATTAATTCGCACAACGTTATTTATTAATGCAACAGGATTATCTGAAGGTTATACTACTTACGAATATTTAGTTAACGAAATTAAATCAACCACATATAATACTAGTAATAGTATTATTTCATCTGCTTTGTATACCAAAAGTGCCGATGGAAAAAATATAGTCGAAATAAAAAAATACAATGGCACTGGCTCTTTACAAAGTAGAGCTACTTACAGTAATTTCGATAATAAAAAGTCTTATGCGCTTTTGTACCCTGTGGGTTATGGATCGGGCATTATAAATTCCAATAACTATTTAACGGTGGTTTTTTTTAATGCAGGTATTGGAACTACTAATACAACAAATTATACATACGAGTATAATACTGATGGTTATGCTACAAAACGTGTGATGGTTGGTAGCAATACAGAAACATTCGAATACATCAAAAAGTAATAGATTATCTACAGTCTACAAAGCAACTACCCACCTTGCGTAATTAAAATTTTAAATCATTATCTATCCATCTTAAACATCATATTATGAAAAAACTATTAATTCTTCTAATCTTACTTGTTGCCATTAGCCATATCGCTAATGCACAAAAATGCGAATGCAATCCTAACGGTTTTAATCCTTTTGTTTTTTCTTACCAGAAAACTAACCAAACTGTTAGAGATGGGCATCAGTTTAGCGTAAAATGTAAAACACCGTTTACCTTAAACGGTGGTTATAAATGCAGCTACACGGGGCAGGTTTGCGAAGTTAAACTTAATGCTACGTTGAAAAACGCTGCTGGTGCAATTATCAAAACCTATTCTAATTTCACCTTTCCTTTGCAATATGAATTTGAAACTGGCGGAAATTACATTTTAGAGATTTTCCCGGTTTGTGGAGGCAAAAAATGCCCAGGTGTAAAGTTTTATTTTGGGGTAACCTGCGATGAAGTTGCAGATTGTAATTGTAACAAAGCAGGTTGGGATAATATTTATGCAGCTATAGACAATGTTTCAAAACTTATTGCTTGTGGGTCAACCATCAACCTTAAAAAAGACCAGCCCTTTTCATTTAAAGGTGGCTATAAATGCGATGGTAATTGCGATGCTATATTAAATGCTAAGCTAACCAATTTAGGTACCGGTACAGTCCAAAATTTTCTGAATTTTAAAATAGATGGTGTAAACTCGCCATTTACAACTGCCGGCAAATATAGATTTGTAATTAATCCTCTATGCAAGAACAAAAAATGTCCTCCTTGCACTTTTAATATTATAGTAAACTAACCCCTTAATTGAATTAATAATGGCAACTAAATTATTTATATTATTAATGTTAATTTCTAGTGTATCCCAGGCACAAATTAACACAAAGGAAATTAAGCGTAATGCAGAAGGCCGAGTTAACGAAAGTTTAAACAAAGGTGTAAATGCAGGTATCGATAAAATTGAAAAAGGAATTGGTAGTATTTTTAAAGGCAAAAAAGCTAAAAATGCCGCAAAGGCGGATACATTAACTAACCGAACAACCGAACAACAGCCTGAAGAAAGTAGCCCTGCACCACAACAAAATTCTGATATTCTAAGGAAATTCGATTTTGTGCAGGGCGATAAAATTTTAGTGGTAGAAAATTTTAGCCAAGATAATTTGGGCGATTTCCCGACCAAATGGAGCACCAACAGCGGTGGTGAAATTGTAGAGCTAAATGGCGAACATTGGTTTAATGTAGGTAAAAACGGTGTGTTTATGCCCCAGTTTATCAATAATCTGCCTGATAATTTTACTTTAGAATTTGATGTAACCAGCAGCGCTAACTTCAATTTTTATAGCAATCCATTCAGTTTTTCTATTGCCGAACTGGCAAACCCAAATACGGATTACGTGAAATGGAAACAGTTTAATCGATTAGGTAGAAATGGTATAGAAGTAAGCATCCATCCTAAATCGGTGTCTACCTCAAATAGTAAAGGCACCACCAATTATCAGGTGTATACAAATGGCAATTATGGCGATAAGAATAAAGCCATGCAAAATGAATTTATTAGCGATGTTAAGCCAACCGTTCACGTTAGTATTTGGCGACAAAAAAACCGTTTACGTGTTTATTTAAATCAAGAAAAAGTATGGGATTTACCCAATGCCTTTTTTGATGGCAAAAAATACAATAGCATCTTATTTCAAACTGGAAATTTCAAGAAAGAGGAAGACAAATACTACATCAACAATTTAAGGTTGGCAGTAGGCAATCCTGATACCAGAAACAAATTGATTAACGAAGGCAAGTTTGTTTCATCGGGTATTTTGTTTGATGTAAACTCGGCAAATATCAAACCTGAATCATTAGGATTAATCAAATCCATCGCAGTTATTTTACAAGAGAACCCTATCGTTAAAATTAAAATAATTGGCCATACCGATAGCGATGGCGATGAGAAAGACAACCTTAAACTTTCAAAACAACGTGCTGATGCTTTAAAAATGATGCTAAGCACTGATTTTGGGATAGCTACAACCCGTATGCAAACAGATGGCAAAGGCGAGAGCATACCTGCAATGCCAAACACCAGCGAAATTAATAAGGCAAACAACCGCAGGGTTGAGTTCGTAAAAATTAAATAATACTAAAACTAAATACCATGAAAAAATTATCAATCATTTTTTGCCTTATACTAGTTTGTATAGGCGTAAGTGCACAAATAAATCCTAGAGTTGTTACTCCAATTGATAGAAATCCGTTGCCAATTGAAGCCATACAATTACCCACAACTACGCATATAGATAGAGTGGAAATTTACGAGCAACCCAATTTTGCTGGTCGGGTAGCAAAATACGCAAACGTTGTTGACCCATTTAGATACCCATTTACCAATAAGCGCAATATATCTCTAAAAGTTGCTCCAGGCCATGTTGCTTATATCAAGTTTGATGATGAATTTCAGCGTACTTTAATTTGTACTGGCGATTATCCAACCTTTGGTAACGTATTTAAAAGCAATATTTTATCTATCACCATAAAAGCTGCAAATACACAAAACATAAGCTTTAGTGGTTTCTCCTTACCCATACATAATAACGATTGCAAAAAAATGGCTGGTACTGTAAAAGTTAGGCTAATAGAAAAACTAGCCGATGGCAGTTATGTAGCCTGCCCAATTGTTAACGAAAATGGAACAGCGCTAAGCAATTACAAAACACAAGCTACTATGTTCTCGAAAATTGGTTTAGAAAGAGCCGAAGCAAATCAAATCAGAGATTTTATTTTTAATTCTGGTGCAACTGTTCCGGTTATTTCAAGTACAGTAGCATCAAATAAACCTGCTATAAAAGCTGTATTTATGGTAAGTAATTATGCTTTACAAAACGGAAATATTTTTGTAGAAGTGGTGCCAAATATTAGCGTTGGGCATAAGACTAGCGATTTAGCGACTGATTATTCATCTAATGTAAAAATGTTAGCTATTGATACCGACTTGATTAATTACAAAAATGCAGGCATGTATTTTTCATCAAAACCTTTTACTGTAAAAGGCAATCCAGATAATAATTACGGTAGCGCATCTGGTGTTGCTTATAGCATAATTAAAGACTTTAGAATTCATTTTAGCAAATAAACATTATGAAAAAGCTCATTTTTCTTCTCCTACTTTTCCCAACAATTGTACTTGCACAACTTAGGCCAGGGCGTTATACCATTAAATTAGATGCAAATAGCAAGGTTATGCAATTCAATGCAACATGGAATTTAATTTTAGCAAATGGCTGTGAGAATTTTAGTTGTACCGAGCAAATTTTTGATGTAATTGCCGTACCCGGAATGCCAAAATATTTCACTATTAAAAACCTTAAAAGCAACAAGTACCTTACTTTTAGCGAATTACAAGGTACACTTTCTGGCATAAGTCCGGCAGTGAAGCTAGAACCCTTAATGGCCGGTACCAATAAAAGATTTCAGCAGTTTTACATTACAACAGATAAGGATGTTTATTATACCATACAGCCAAAGGTGCTTACCAGCAGAAATGAAGTTTTTTTAGGCACACAATTTAGAGATGTAAATACTGGTGGCACAGCAGTACTTTTTGATTATAAAAATAGAGATTATAATCCTGTTGAGTACGACAAAACCACCAATATAATTTGGGTGTTTACTCCTGTACCACTTGGCACGGTAAGCAGAACACCTGTGGCTACACCAATGGTTGCAGATAGAACTTTACGCAGTGAGCCGGTTATTGTAGCGCCACCTTCAGCTAATAAAATTGATATCGATTTTAAAACTGGTGCCGATAACCTGGAAATGAAACCTTTTCAGGAAAATGTAGAAATAAGAATTTTAATTAGAAACAAAGCCGATGCGATTTTATTAAATTCGAACAAAGACCAAAATTGGCCAAATAACTCTATAAAAAGAGTAACAGTTCCTTTGCCTGCAGATATTACTGTTGATGACCTTCGAGAAATACATGTTTACAGAAACCGTAAAAATGGTGGCACACCCACCACTACCATATTCAACATTGCCGAAAAAGATAACTGGAACGTAAATAAAATATCAGCCACTGCTAAAATAAAAGAAAACGGCATGCTAAAAACCCATCGATTTAACGATTTTGTAAGTTCTGAAGGTATTACCAGACCGCTTTTTAGATTCGTTTACGAAGGTGGGGATGGTTCAAGCGAAGGGCAAGTTTTTAAAGGAGTTTTATCGAGCATAAGTGCAAGCAATCCTGCTACGCCAACACCAAGAACAGCAGTTGTAAATCCAATCGTTAAAATAGAAACTTTAACTGGCGGAGATGATTTACGTGGAGGAAATGACAACCTAAATATATTGATTAGATTAAAAATTAGACCAGTAAGAAATATTGCACTAAACAATATAAACGCAGGCAGAAACTGGCGCAACTTTACTGAAAAAACTACTATTAAAACCATTACTGCTGCACCCTTTAATTTTGATGATATTGAAGATATTGTGCTAAGGCATACTGGTGGCGGTGGTATTGGAGCCGACAACTGGTATTTAGACAAACTTAAAATTACACTAACCATTGGTGGCGAAACCAGGGTTTTAGTGGATCAAGTTGCTGCACCAATCCATTATTTTACAGGAGATAGCCGTTCAAAAACATTTCAAATTATTAGATAAAACGTGATGATAAAAAAATTATTAATGATAACTACGCTTTTGATAAGTGGGTTATGTAGTGCAAATGCGCAAAAAGGTAAAAAAACTGATGTAGTTGTTAACCCTAATGTTGCAGCTTCTAGAGCCTTGCCAGATTTAACTTTCGATCTTATACCTGTAATTGTAACTGGTGGTTCTGGCGTGGAAAAAGTTCCTGGAACAAAACAAGATGTAAGAATGTCCATCAATTTTATTGTAAAAAACATTGGAATGGTAAACGCCAAACCAAGTATGGTATATGCAGAATATAGCTATAAAGCAGCACATAGAGTGGGTTATGATATTCGTGAAACCATGATTCACATACAATCTGCACAAGTGCCAATACCAGCCGTAGCAATGGGAAAAGATGAATTAGTAAAGCAGGTATTTATATTTAGAAACACACCCGAAAATGCCTACGGCAAAGAAATAAAATTGAGGTTAGTTATTGTTCCTACAGGTGTTGGCAGTCAGAATGAGCTATCAAAAACCAATAATTCTTCTGCTGAGATAACAATGAATATGATCCCCTAAATAATTCTCTTTGGTAAACCTATAAATCTACATATAATGAAACTTTTAAAAACATCCGCTTTGCTAATTTTAATTGGATTGGCAACAGCAACTATGGCTCAAAAAAAAACAAACGAACAGGGCGACGATGCTCCTTGCCCGCTACCTAAGTACAAAAAAGGTCAAACATCAGCTGAAGTTAATCGGGAAACTATGGACTACGTGATGTGTAAACGAGAAAAGGAGAGAAAAATGAAGGAAAAAAGAGAGCAAGCAAACAAACAACGTGATATCGAGAATGAACAGAAAAAACGTGATCAGGAAGCGGCAAAAGAAAGAAGATTAGAAGCAATGCGTGCAGAAAGACAACCTAATAACAACTCCTCTACACAAAGAAACGACCCGCAAAAAGCAGCAGCACAACGAGCCCGAGAAGAAAGACAAAGATTAGCTCGTGAAAGAGCTGCTGAAGAAAGAAGAAATAAGAGAGCCGCTGAGGGAGGATAATTTTATAATAAATTTAAAATATCATAAAGTGAGAAAATTTTGCTTAGCCTTAATTACAAGCTGCTTGTTTTTTGGTTGTACCGTTTTAAAAAATGGCATCAGCTATAATGGTGAAGAAGGCATTTTTGCCAAATCATTTAATCAGTACCCAACCCAGTATAGAATAGTTGAAGATGGTGAGCCAAATTTTGAGTTGGGCATTGAATTTAAACCCCATAAAAATGGGCGTATTAGAGGTATTCGTATCAAAAATCCTCAAACAGGCAATTTGCGTTTATCTCTTTGGGATGCCGATGAAAAAAAATTGATTGACACTTACACTTATAATAATGGTAATCCGAGCAAATACAACTTTGGTTATTTTCAAATCCCTGTAAAAGCCAATAAAACCTATTGTTTAACCATTAACGTAAGGCAGTATTATTACCACGTTTTAACATTTGACAGGTTGCCGTTAAAACTACAAGAAATAAGCCTTACCAGTAGCGTTTATGCGGAAGGTAAATATCAACGTTATCCTGAGTTTAAAATCGATAACGTATTACATGGCCTAATTGATTTGGATTTTGAATGGGAAGTAGCTAATTAAAGTGGATGCTGGAGGCCGTTTATAGCTATAATTCTAAATTTTATAGCATTTCAAATTTTATGGATTGTTGCAGATAGGAAAGCTTATAACATGCCAAACCTACTTCACTATAAAATAGCCAATAGCCAACCAAACTAAACCTTTAACCAAGAAAAACATAAAACCCCAAAAGCCGAGCTTTTTAACCCATATTTTTAGTTTTTCTTTTTGCTCTGGTTTCATATTGAAGAAAACTTTGCCAATCTTTTACAGATTGACAAAGTATACATTGCTTATTTATTTAGCTAAATCAAAACGATCTAAGTTCATTACCTTATTCCAGGCAGCTACAAAATCCTTTACAAATTTGTCTTTTGCATCGCTACTCGCATACACCTCAGCAATTACCCTTAATTCAGAATTAGAACCAAATACCAAATCGGCACGAGTTGCAGTCCATTTTAGCTCACCGCTGTTTCTGTCTCTACCCTCAAAAGATTGTTGGTAATGGTCTACAGATTTCCACGCGGTCTCCATATCTAGCAAATTCACAAAGAAATCGTTAGTTAACACCGCTGTTTTATCAGTTAAGACACCATGTTTAGATCCATCGAAATTAGTGTCTAACACACGTAAACCACCTACTAAAACTGCCATTTCTGGAGCAGTTAAGGTTAATAATTGTGCTTTATCAATTAATAAAGCTTCAGTAGAAATGCTAGAGTTACCTTTTTGATAATTCCTAAAACCATCTGCCAATGGCTCCATTGCGCTGAAAGATTCTACATCAGTTTCTGCTTGTGAGGCATCAGCACGGCCAGCCGTAAAAGGAACCTTAACATCGTGACCAGCATTTTTTGCTGCTTTTTCAACTCCAGCACATCCCGCCAGGACGATTAAATCTGCCAGTGAAACTTTTTTGCCACCTGTTTGCACGCCGTTAAAGTCATTTTGAATCTGTTCTAAAACACTTAATACTTTATCCAACGAAGCTGAGCTGTTTACCTTCCAATATTTTTGAGGAGCTAAACGGATGCGAGCACCATTAGCACCACCACGTTTGTCAGAACCTCTAAAAGTAGAAGCTGAGGCCCAGGCTGCAGCTACCAATTGAGCAACTGATAAGCCGCTTGCTAAAATCGTTTCTTTTAAGCTTGCAATATCCTTATCATCAATTAATTGATGGTCTACTGCAGGGATAGGGTCTTGCCATAATAATACTTCTGCTGGCACATCTGGACCTAAGTAAAGTGCTCTTGGCCCCATGTCTCTATGTGTTAATTTAAACCAAGCACGAGCAAAAGCATCAGCAAACTGATCAGGGTTTTCTAAGAAACGTCTAGATATTTTTTCGTATGCGGGATCTAATCTTAAAGATAAATCGGTAGTAAGCATACTTGGTTTATGTTTTTTAGTAGCATCATAGGCATCTGGAATGATGGCTTCTGCATTTTTTGCCACCCATTGGTGTGCGCCAGCAGGACTTTTGGTTAATTCCCATTCAAAGGCGAAAAGGTTTTCGAAAAAGTTATTACTCCATTGTGTAGGTGTGGTTGTCCATGTTACTTCTAATCCACTGGTAATGGTATCAGGTCCTTTTCCCGAACCAAAACTATTACTCCAACCAAAACCTTGCTGTTCCATGCTTCCAGCCTCTGGCTCTTTGCCTACATGGTCTGAAGAAGCTGCACCATGTGTTTTTCCGAATGTATGTCCGCCTGCTATTAAGGCCACTGTTTCTTCATCATTCATTGCCATACGGGCAAAAGTTTCACGAATGTCTCTTGCTGCAGCAATTGGGTCTGGATTTCCATCTGGTCCTTCTGGGTTTACATAAATTAAACCCATATGCGCAGCGCCTAACGGTTTTTCTAAATCGTGAGAGTGTTCTTTTCCATCCGCATTTTCATCAGATGAGACAACACCGTGTGCTGCAACACCTTCTTTTCCCCTCGAATAGCGTTCATCGTTACCTAGCCAAGTGGTTTCAGAACCCCAATAAATATCTTCACTAGCTTCCCAAACATCGGCACGGCCACCAGCAAAACCAAAGGTTTTAAAACCCATTGATTCTAAGGCTACGTTGCCTGTAAGTACCATTAAATCTGCCCAAGATATTTTATTTCCGTATTTCTGTTTAATAGGCCAAAGCAAACGACGAGCTTTATCTAAACTCACATTATCTGGCCAACTGTTTAATGGGGCAAAACGTTGTTGCCCTTGTCCGGCACCACCTCTACCATCGCCTACACGGTAAGTACCAGCACTATGCCAAGCCATGCGAATAAATAAACCACCATAATGGCCAAAATCTGCAGGCCACCAATCTTGCGAATCTGTCATTAAAGCAGTTAGGTCTTTTTTCAAACCCTCTAAATCAAGGCTATTGAATGCTGCGGCATAGTCAAAGTCATCGCCCATTGGGTTTGATAAAGAGGAGTGTTGACGAAGGATTTGGACATTTAATTTATTGGGCCACCAATCACGGTTTTTTGTACCGCCATTAATTGCATTGCTGTTCATGCTACCATTGTGAAATGGGCATTTGCTGATGTCGCCGTTTGGGTTATTTTCCATTGTACATTGTTTTGTTTAAAAGAAGCCGATTGTTCAGATATTTGGTAAATCCTTAAAAAAGGATGCAAACTAATTTAGTGAAAGCAATCAATAAATCAATTAGAATAGATTGCTTTCTCGTTGTAAACAAATCTATATAGAATGGATTGGGAAAGCAAAAGCTTTTTATCTATAGGGATATAGGCAAAAACTATTTGACCCTAAATGGTTGTTTACCGCTTAATAAATCCCAAAAAAGCATAAAATCACTTGCCAAGCTATAACCAGGATATTGAAATGTGGCGGGTTTATTCTTTTCGAAGAAGAAATGCCCGACCCAAGCAAATCCATAACCAATAAATGGAACAACTACCAAAAACCGCCAGTCGTGAAAAAGCATGGCGGCAATAACACATAAGATTAATAGGGCAGTGCCGATGAAATGTAAAATGCGACTGGTTAAATTTCTGTGCTCAGTTAAATAAAAAGGATAGAATTCTTTTAGGGATGTAAATCTTTTTTCGCTCATTCTAAATCTTTAGTTATATTTCAATATTAAAATTATGAAAAAAATATTAATCTTTTTTTTGTTGTTCTTAGCTGTAGGAACTCAAGCGCAAACTATTATTACAGGGAAGGTCGTTGATGAAAAGACCAATGTAAGTCTTGCTGGAATTACCATCTACATCAATAGTAGCACAATTGGAACCACTACAGACAACGATGGGAAATTTATCCTCAGTGTTCCATACAATGGAAAAGTAGAACTAGTAGCTTCTCACTTAAATTACGAAAAGAAAATAGTACTCATTACGCCAAATAAAAATGAAATACTTTTAATTGCTTTAAAACCTCAAAGCAATACTTTAAAAGAAGTTGTTGTTAAAGGTAAAAAGATTAAAAGTGAAAATTTTAACAAATGGGGAGATCTATTTACTAAGATATTAATGGGAACAGATCTTCATTTTGCTGTGAATGCAAAAATAAAGAATCCAGAGACGTTGTCTTTTTATTTCGACAAAGAATCAAATGAGTTAATAGCTTATGCAAAAGAACCATTAGTTATAGAAAACTCAATGCTAGCCTATCGCATTAAATTAGATCTAGAAAATTTTAAATATGCTTTTAACACAGACGTATTGCAATTTGAATACTCTACATTTTTTGAAGAGCTGCTAATTACAAAAGGAAAAGAGGCCATGGTAAGGGCATGGAGAGCCTCTGCCTATTATGGGTCTCAAATGCATTTCATGAGGTCTGTTTATCAGAATAACTTAACTAATGATGGGTTCAGGCTTTATGCTTATCGGACTCATAAAAACAAGGAAAAGGAACGGGTTCGTAAAATCATTCAATTGAAAATAGCAGAAATTTACGCAGAGAAAAATAATCCAAATTATGATATCAAATATCTCTTTAAGGATCGTGATACCATTGGCTATTATCAAATGATCATGAAACAAAATGATATTGTGGCCCTAGATACTTCGCGAGTTTCTTTAAGAAAGCTAGCTGTATTAAATAGGCAGTTAGATGTGGTTAAATTTAATTTTAAGGATACCATAATGGTAACTTACAAGCCTAACGAATTGGCTAGGCAAAATATGAGTGTAAAGCCAGTTGAAACTGTTGTGGCAAAAGATAGTCATGGTAAAACTAAGGACCAAAGCAGTTACATGTATTTTGTTGAAGATGGAGGGATAAGTGTGCAGAGCAATGGTTATTTCCCAGAATTAAGATTGTTTGTTTACGGCAATATGTCTGAAAGAAGGATAGCCCAAGTTTTACCTTGGGATTATGACCCCGATAAGTGATAGCTAAAGTATAGCATTAGTTTCTAAGAATTCTCTTAATTGTTCTGGGTGTTTATCCATCAATAATGTATGTAAGCCAGCTTTTTTGGCACCGGCTAGGTGTTGCGGACTATCATCAATAAAAAGGGTTTCTGCGGGATCTAGGTTGTTATCTTTAATAACCTGCTCAAAAATGTTAAGGTTAGGCTTACGTAAACCCATGTGTTGCGAAAAGTAGGCCTTTTCGAATAAATCGTCATAGTTGCTAATGCCAAATTGTTCTTGGATGTGATTAACTATCCAATCGTAGTGAATTTCATTGCTATTACTCAGTAAAAAAGTGCGGTATTTAGCTTTTGCTTCCAGTAAAACGTCATGGTTTCCTTTAGAAACGCCAATTAATAAACTGTTCCAAGCGGCATCAATCTGTTCGTCGCTAAGGCTAGGGTTATTGGCTGCAGCCCTAATTCCGTCCCTAAATTGGTTTCTACTGATCTTCGACATCTCTAAATCGTCAAATAAGGAGTTATGTCCTTTATGGGCAAAAAATGCATCGATATCTGATATACCTAATTGACTAAAAGCTTCTTGCGTGATTTTAAAGTTGATCTCGAAGATGACATTGCCATAATCGAAAATAATATTTTTTATATTTTCCATAAAAAGTGTTTCCAAAATTCGATGCAAATATGTAACATTGCACTCGCAAAACCTAATACGTTTTCGGCGCCTATAGCTCAGTTGGTTAGAGTAGAAGACTCATAATCTTTTGGTCCCTGGTTCGAGCCCAGGTGGGCGCACTGAAAAAAAGCATCCAATAGGATGCTTTTTTTATGCATAGATGGGCGAGAAGTTTATCCCGATCCTTCATCGGGAAGCCCAGGAGGGCGCACTGATAAAGAAAGCTTAATCTTAACTGATTAGGCTTTTTTTGTGCCCGAATTTTTTATACGCCTATTGGTTATTTATCATACTATATTGTATAGCATAAATTAGAGATATAAAATCTACATTTTTTTAAATATATTTAAAAAAGGATGATCATTATCAGACCTATCTACCGAAAAATGGATGGATAGGTCTGATGATGTAAGACCTATATGCAAGTTGGCGGTAATTTTTCGGACACATAATAATCCTTGAAATTATAGCTAAAACACTGCTTTGATTTAATTCACAGACTTTTACATTAACACATAACGGACAAGCCGAACACCGTATTAAGAAGTAAGCATTTAAAAGATAAAAAATGAAAGATTTAAATCTACTGCCAGATGACAGAGAGCTTTATGTTGAATGGTCAACGGAATGGATTTCAAAATTGATTAAGATTTTCAGGGACAATGATAATCTTAATGAGTTATTGTTTTTTCTTGAGAGTTCCAAAGAAAACATCAAAACATCGACCAATTTTGGTAATGACATTAAGCGGCTATTAAAAGAAAAAGGACTTAACAAAATATCTCGTGACGCCAGAATTGTTATGTTGAGTGCTCATTGTCCAAAACGTCCAGACCCACAATATCCTAGGAAAATTGTCAGAGACAGCTACGCTTCATTTGAAAATATGAGCGAAACAAAAAACATTCACTTGCTTTTAGAATGGGACACAGGTGGATTTTATAGAACAATTATTAAACCAGGTGAAATTGCTGAAGTAACATTTAACAGCAATAAGGCATTTGTTTGCCATAGAAGTGATGGTGGTGATTACACTTCTTGCCCTGCGAAAAATGTTGTAGCTCAGGCTGATGACTATTTTCAATTAGAAGAAAATGGTGAATATTCTCAATAAAACTGCCATCAACATCGGTTTGGCAATATGGCGGCTGAAGTGCTTCTATAAAATATTTGTGCAAGGTTCAGCAGTAATTCTATTGAACATTTGTGCTAAAAATCCGCCGCATCGCAAATCTACAAAACGTTAGATGTACTTAAACAAATTGAAATTATGGATGATAAATTTATAATAACAACAATTGTCACTATTGCCTTAGCGGTCATTGGCTATTTAGCGAAATATGCAAATGACATTAACATCGCAAACAGAAAAGACAAACTTGAACGAATTAATCGTCAGTTAAAGGAATTTTACGGGCCATTGTTAAGTTTAATGTCTTCATCAAACGCTTCTTGGATAGAATTTAGGAATAAATATCGAAGCAACATCATTTCATATTTTGATAAAAATAATCCTCCGACAGAAGAAGAAAAGGAAATTTGGAGAAATTGGATGAAGACGATTTTTATTCCAATCAATGAAAAAGCATATGAGATAATTATCAAGAATAGTGATTTAATTATTGGAAATGAATTCCCTGCATGCTTTAAGGACTTTTGTGCCCACGTTGAAACTTATCGACCTATATTAAAGAAGTGGAATGAAAATGACTTTACTGAACATACAGCACTTTTGAATTATCCAATTGAAATTATAGAATATATTGAAGGTGGATATAGAGAAATAAAATTAGAACAAAACAAACTTATTAAAATGAGCTGCAGCTAAGAGTGGATTTGCAATACGTTATTGTCAATTGCTAGAAACATTGCTGAATTTAAACTAAATTGATATGGCTAGAAAAGTATATTACAGCAAACTGGGGGTTATGCCAAAAGTGGCCACTTATTACGCTCCAAAGTGGTCACTCCGTTTCGCTTGAAACTGGTTAATCGGCTGATTTTAAGGTTTTTTAAGACTCTGAATCCGTGTTCTGGGCTGATGTGTCGGATGTCGGCATGATAAAGAATTTGTGGGCTTAAAATTGCCTAAATCCGATAATATACTAGTGGTTTTGTTGACCTGTCTGTTGAGGTCAGTATTATCACCAACCAAAAAACAATTAAAGTTTTTTATATTGCCTTAATGCACTCTAACATAGAATTCTTCACAGCAACCTGTTTAAATTGGCGAAATCTATTATCCAAGGAGAAACATATGGAGATTGTTCTTTCTAGCTTAAAGTTTTTGGTAAATGATAAAAGAATTTGGCTTTATGGATATGTCTTAATGCCAAACCACGTACATATACTTTGGCGTAGACAAGATTTGTGGTTAGAGAAAAGCTTCAGCAACAATTTTTAAAATATACAGCTCAGCAATTAAAATTTAATCTGATTGCAAATCATCCCAATGAATTAGAAAATTTCAAAAGCTCTCAAGCAGATAGAAACTATCATTTTTGGGGAAGAAGGCCTTTTAATGCAACAATGAATAGTAGAAAAATTCTTGAACAAAAATTAGATTATATCCATCAAAATCCAGTCCGTAAAGGATGATGTAATTTACCAGAAGATTACATCTATTCTTCAGCTAAATATTATTTAGATGCCGAAGAAAACACATTGATTACTCATTATGGAACATATTTAAATAAAAGTGGTTGGTGATAACACCAACCAAAGGAAAAATAAATACGTGATCAGCAATTACGTTTTCTTTAACCAAGATTATTAATTAGTGAATAGTGACGGGAAAAAATACTTAATTAAGTTTACCAAAACAGCAAAACCAATTATCATCAGTACTAAATAGAAGGTACGTCGTGTTTTTAATTGAAATGCTACAAAAAATGATAGGATTGCTGCAAATATCGAAATACCAATCACCCCAGTTAAAAGATATTGCAATCTTTCATTGAAGCCTTCTACATTCAAAAAAGGCTGGCGAATAGCTTGAAAGATTGTCTCCGAGATTAAACAAGTTATTGCTCCTAATGTAGTGAGTTTGTAGATCGAAGCGCTTGGATGTTGTCTTAAAAACTCTTTACTTGAAAAGATTAAAATAAGCAGGATCGTTACAAATAGAAGAAGACCATCAAGTCGAAGAGGAGTGCTTGGAATATATTTTGGTATATTGAATGGAGAATACAAGAGAAGCAACCACTCTATAAGCAAAGCAGTCAGTAGCAGTAAACTATATTTAAATAATAATTTTTTTTTCATAGAGTAAAGTTAGTTGTCTGAAAAATAATTAATAGAGCTCATAGCTGTCCCGAAATTATATTAGGAAGCTAGTTACTCTTCCCGAGTCCGCCATCTATTGGAATATTGATACCCGTGATGTAGCTGGCATATTCAGAGGCCAAAAAGCAGGCTAAATGGCCATATTCTTCCGGTTTCCCGAAGCGCTTCATCGGTATTTGGCTTTCCCTTTGGTCCTTGATTTCTTGATGGCTTTTTCCAGATCCCTCGGCCTCGGTTTCGATCAGGTGTTTTAGGCGGTCTGTATAGAATAGGCCTGTCATGATGTTATTAACGGTGATGCCATCTGCTGCAAGCTCTGTTGCGAGTGTTTTTGCCCAAGCCGCAGTGGCCGAACGGATGCTGTTAGAAAGCGCCAAGTTTGCAATGGGTTCCTTAACAGAAATGGAGGATACGTTAATGATCCTGCCAAATTTTTGAGCTTTCATGTGCTTTAAGGCAAGCAAAGTGGTCTGACAAACAGACTTGAAAAGCAAGTCAAAGGCTTGCTGGTATTCATTTATGCCCAGTTCGGTTGCCTTTCCTGCCATTGGACCATTGGTATTGTTTACCAAAATGTCGATGGTATTGTTTTCGAAAAAGCTTGTGATTTTGGTGTCAAATGACTGGAAGTCTGAAAAATCGACTTTCAGATAGCTATGGCGCTGATTTGGATGAATGCTTGGGAGTTGTTTGATGAGTTGTTCCATCCGCAGCTCATCACGAGCCATCAAGGTAACATTTGCGCCACATTGCGCAAGCTCAGTTGCAATGGCAAGGCCGATGCCCTGCGAACTTGCACCCACTAAGGCGTTTTTATCTTTCAGTTCTATTTTCATAGGTTGGTTATAAGGCTTTGTAATCTTCCCTAACAGGAAGAAAAATGTCAAGCAGTTTACAATCGGTTAGCGCAATGCCACTATGCTCCACGTATGGAGGGATAACAGCAATCATCCCTGGGCTGTATACATTTGTCTCCCCATTAAATGTGAGCTGAAATTGCCCTTCCCGTACCTCGGTAATCTGCTCATGCAAATGGCTATGGGCAGGGAGGATTGACCCCTTATCAATTTCCCAAAAACCAAGGGTAGAGTGTTTGGTATGCACAAACCTGCCATGGAAACCAGGAATTACGTCTTTAACGGGAAGCGTATCTATTGCTATCATATTTTTTTATCGTTTGGGTAAATTTAGCAAATCAGAATTTACGGAGAGATGGCTAAATGTAAAATTCTTGGGCAAATGCTGCAATCATTTAACCTCTTTATTGCATAAGGCAGATCGATTGTCTATTTTGCGACATTACGAAAAAGATAAGATATGGCTTCAGGTTTTTTTGCAATTTTAGATGATATAGCAGCTTTAATGGATGATGTTGCCTTGGCAGCAAAAGTAGCAACCAAAAAAACGGCAGGTATACTTGGCGATGATTTAGCCGTTAATGCAGAGAAGGCGACGGGTTTTCTTTCTTCTCGAGAAATTCCAGTTTTATGGGCAATTACTAAAGGGTCTTTATTGAATAAGTTAATCATTGTGCCTATTGCGTTATTGCTAAATGCCTTTTTTCCCGTCGCCATTAAATTTATATTGGTTATTGGAGGCTTTTATTTAGCCTATGAGGGGGTCGAAAAAATAGTCGAGTACCTATTCCATAAAAAAAAGGAGGTGCACCCAGCCGCCACCGACGTGATTGAAGATGCTGCAGTAGCAGAAAAAGCAAAAGTGAAGTCGGCAGTGCTTACCGATTTTATCCTGTCTGTAGAGATTGTGATTATTGCCTTGGGTACAGCCTTAGAAAGTAGTACAACCATCCAGATCTTGACGGTTTCGGTAGTGGCTTTACTAGCAACTATTGGCGTTTATGGTATTGTGGCACTCATTGTAAGAATGGACGATTTAGGCTTTAGGCTCATTAAAAGCTCTGGCGAAAAGGGAATTTTAAATGCCTTGGGGGTTTTCTTGGTGAAGGCTCTTCCTATTATCATCAAGGTATTGGCTTTTGTTGGTACCATTGCATTGATATTGGTTTCTGGAGGTATTTTTGTCCATAATATACCCTTTCTGCACCATCTTTTTCCATCCATTCCAAGTATCATCACCGAATTTGGGATCGGTTTAATCGCCGGGCTTATTGTTGTTGTATTTGTGTATTTTGGTAAAAAGCTTTATTCCTTGTTCAGGAAATAATTTGGGTAATGGCTGCTCTCCTTGCTTAGCTGATTTAGGCCTTAGTTAAGCCGAATAAATACCTACTTTTAATTTTTATCCAAACCAATCTCCCTCATGCATCAAACACTTTTCTACGTCTCTCTCTTCATGGTGTGCTTAACCTTGATCCCATTGGTGCGTAACGATTTTTGGATCTTTAGGGTATTTGAATATCCAAGATTACAGAAATTAACAGTAAATGCCCTATTGATTGTATTGAACGCCTGTTTTTTACCTGTTACAGTTGCTGAGCAAGTGGTGTTTTTGGTACTTTTAATTAATGCCTGTTACCTGGCCTATCAAATTTTGCCATTTACCGTTTTCGCCAAAAAACAGATCATAGCGGCAAGAAAACCAAATGGCGATCATAATATTTCACTATTAATAGCCAATGTTTACCAAGATAACCGGAAGAGCGAAAGTTACCTTCGATTGATTGAAAAATGTGATCCTGATGTAATATTGATGGTAGAGACCAACCAATGGTGGCAAGATCAGATTGATATAATTAGCAAGCACTATCCGCATCAGCTCAAGCTACCGCTCGAAAATACCTATGGGATGATGTTTTATTCGAGGTTAGCCTTACGCGAGGGAAGTATTAATTTTTTAGTGGAAGATGATATTCCTTCCATTGAGGTAGATGTTCAACTAAAGGCGGGGCAGTGGGTAAGGTTATATTGTTTGCATCCAAAGCCACCCGTTCCACAAGAAAACCCTCGCTCTACCGAAAGAGATAAAGAAATTTTAATGATAGGAGAAAGGGCAAAGACTTGCAAACTGCCTGTAATTGTAATGGGCGATTTGAACGATGTGGCCTGGAGTTACACTACTGAGCTCTTTGGAAAAGTAAGTGGTTTGTTGGACCCGAGAAGGGGAAGAGGATTTTTTAATAGCTTTAATGCCAAGTACTTTTTTCTGCGTTTTCCATTAGACCATATCTTTTGCTCTGCAGATTTTACCCTATCGGGTATCAAAAGAATGGAGAGCTGTGGTTCAGACCATTTTCCCATGTGTGTAAATTTACAGTATGATCCACCTGCCGAAAAGCTGAACGAAAAACCGATAGCAGATGCCAATGATTTGGAAATTGCCGATGAGAAGTTAAATGCAGCTACCTCAACCTAAGTTTTGTACGAAAAAGCTTTTTTCATTCCTTTTTTCGTAAATTACTACCTTCCTCATAACGCTCCATTGGAGTTTATTCGCCTATACCACAAAGCCTGTAAGAACGAAGGGTAAACGTAAGATGAACGAAGGATGAACGAAGGATGGACGTAGGATGGTACTACTACCGCTAAGTCTCCACTAATGTTTAGTTAATGCTTTCGCATCGCTCTTATATAGCTTAAACTTCAAACACCTTTTTCGTTTATTGCTAAAACTCCACAACTCAACAACTCAGCCCTTACCGCGGTCTAACTCTGCTCTTGCCAGGGCCTATAACTACAAGCTACTAAGTAGGCACCTTGTAGGCACCTAGTAGGGTACTGCTTCGATAAAAGCCCTAGAAAACAGGGCTGTTGATGCTAATTTACTCGATTAGAGTAGGTTTTGGCCTACAGGAACGCTAGAAACGCGGTTTTACTTCGACAAAACTTGGCTAAGAAGAGGTTTGGAGATGGAAAATAGAAGCAGCGGGAAAACCACTCCTTGCTAAAGAAACTAAATATTAATAGGGCTAGGAGTTATCTGCATAAACACCCTATGCTCTGTCCTTTTTACCAATTTATTTAGCCCATGTGAGATAATTAGTTATATTGGTGTGGTATTTACGAGTAAGTCCCGCTGAAAGGTGATTAGCCATACACGCTCAATAAATTTTTAGATGCCAATATACCTCAATGTGATAAGGAAGATTTTATTTTTTGCCACAGCAATCTTTTTTTGCCAAGTTAGTTTTGCACAAACCTTATCTCAGTTAACCAAGCAGGAAAGGTTGGATGTGTTGTTGAGCAAGGACGATACATCAAAAATACGTGCCTTAAATAAACTCGCCAAAGCCCATAATTATCTGTTTATCCAATATAAGCATCCAGAACATCGCGATTCAACATTCCTGGCTTACAATTTGGCCATGAAAATAGCCAACGCTTATAAGACGGCAGATAAAAATTATTGGCAGATGACTGTTTTGAGCGGAATAGGCGAAGCCGAATGTTATGCAGGAGATACAGTTAATGGACGAAAAAAAATCTTCAAGGCCATCGGTTTTTTTTCATCAAATAATTTCATAGATGATGAGCTCAACTGTTGGGGCGTACTTAATAAAACAGCAGAGTATCATGGAAATGCAAAGGATCAACTGAGCTATCTAAAAGCTCTACAAAGTCGGGCGCTCAGGTACAAGAAAATTAATATGCTCATCAAAACTAAAGAGTGGATGATTGATCTAATTGCCAATTCAGGGAAGTTAGACACATTGCCAAAACTTTACCTTTCCCTAATAAAAGAATATAAACACACCAGCGCTGCAGAATTAGACTATGCCTATGTACAACTAGCACGTTATTATCGATATAAAGGCAACCTATCAAATGCCTTATACTATGCACTAGCTTCACGCGACTGGATGATTAAAACCAATGATACCACTAATAGGAAAAAGAGTTTTATTTATGGTGAACTGGCCGAAATTTACCAGTTCTTGGGGAATTCTGCCAAAAGTATCTTCTGGTATAAAAAAACAATTGAGGTGAGAAGAAAGGAAAAGCTTTCGCAAGTGTCTATTTATCGAACCACAGGTTTTTTAGTACAAGAACATATCAAGCTTAAACAAGCTACTGAAGCATTGGCTTACATCACCAATCTAGCGAGGGAATTTCCACCAATAGGTGGAGATAATGAAGCAAACTTGTTTCAAATGAAAGCCTATTGTTACGAGGCACTGGGTAAGGTTAAACTGGCCGAAGATGCCTATATAAATATGATAAAGAGATATAGAGCCTTTCCGACACACCCAGTTGTCCTGCAGATAGCTAACTATGACATTGGCAAGTTTTATGTCAACCAAAAACAATTCAAAAAAGCATCCCTATACATCAGCGAAAAAGATTTTGTTCAGGGGGGCGCTGCTGAGATGAAGGATTATCATTATCTCCAATATAAAATTGATTCGGCCAATAAGAATTATCCATCTGCACTCTATCATTTAAATACCTTCAAGAATATTAGTGATTCTATTTTTAATGTAACTAAAAGTAAGCAGATAGCAGAACTGGAAATCAAATATGCCACTAAGCAAAAGGAAAATGATATCAGGATTTTAAAAAAAGACCAGCAGATACAAAACGAGAATATCAAACGGGCAAATCTTACTCGTAATTGGATTCTATCGGGTGTTTTCTTACTTTTTCTTGTGATTGGACTTTTATACAATAGCTTTAGCATTAACCAAAAAAAATCGAAGGAAATAGATCTCAAAAATGCTTCCTTAAGCTTGCTTATCGCCGAAAAAGATGATTTGTTACAAGATAAGGAATGGTTGTTAAAGGAAATTCATCATCGGGTAAAAAATAATCTGCAAATTATAACCAGTCTTTTGCATAGTCAATCTATTTACATTAATAATGATGAGGCATTGGTAGCCATACAAAACAGCGAAAATAGAGTCCATGCCATTGCCTTGATCCATCAAAAGTTATATCAATCTGAAAGCCTCGAGCTGATTAGCATCCCTGCCTATATTGAAGAATTGATTGGTTACTTGAAAGGAAGCTACTCGCTAGATAACCGTATAACCTTTGAAAAACATCTTGAATCGATAGACCTGCATGTTGCACAGGCAGTAACACTGGGTCTCATACTTAATGAAGCAATTACCAATGCCATTAAGTATGCCTACGGACCCGATGAAATTGGAGTTATTTACATCAAAATAATAAAAAGCAATGACAACTTTTACGAGTTAACGATAGCAGACAATGGAACTGGTTTCTCACCTGGTTTCGATTTTAACAAAGTTGAATCTTTGGGGCTTAACCTAATGCGTGGTTTATGCAAGCAACTCGGTGGAAGTTTGGAGTTTAGCAGCAACCAAGGATGTACCATTAATATCACCTTTAAAAGGGATTTTTAGCATTGTGATAGCATTTATAGTTTAGTAGTTGAGATAGAATGCCAATAAGTTAACCCACAATTAATCAATTGACCAGTTAAACTTCTGCTGCTTTTTTGTTGCCAAAGAAATAATGATCAAGAGAATACCTTCCAGGGCCCGCAAAGGCAATCATTAGGTAACCTAGGCTAAACATGAATGGAATATCTCTTTCAAGCAAGGAGTCATTTCCGTGCACGATGAAGTAGCCTGTTAATGTAACTGCTAGTATTGGAAGCGTAGAAAGCCTTGTGAAAAGACCCATGATAATCAGTTGAGGAAAAAAGAGATTTGCTGCAATGGCAATAATTTCATTTAGGCTTTGGGGCATATTAAATGGATTGGGTACTGTTTCGGGCAAACCATTAATTCCAATTTTTTTAAGGCCATGTACAAATATGAGTTCTAAAGATATGGCTATTCTGAAGAACAGCATACAAAAGTCCATTGTTTTAGTACTGGTAATAGGAAGTAGCAAGTTCTTGAATTTGATCATGACGACGTTTGAAGGTGGGTGAAAAATTACGGTTATCCATTTGATACTGATACCTAATGTTTTTTGAAGTTTTTGGAAAGCCAATAAGCTACAATCAAATGGATAAGCCGTTTCATTGTGATTTAAGGTTAAGCTTCGGTTTTGATCAATTGTATGTTACAGTTAATTCGAATCTGATCACCAACAACAACCTGTCCAGCCTCTGTCATCGGGTTCCATACCAGACCGAATTCTTTTCGGCTAATTTTTCCAGTAATGGTAAAACCAGCTTTGTATTGACCATAGGGATCAACGATAATGCCACCGAACTCTACTTCGAGTGGTATGCTTTTGGTAACTCCTTTAATGGTAAGTGCCCCATGAAGAAGATATATCGCATCATTCTTTTCTAATTGATTACCTATAAAAGTGATTTTTGGATGAAGTTCTGCATCAAAGAACTCAGCAGATTTTAAATGTTCATCGCGTTGCTGGTTATTTGTACCTATTGAATTAACATCAGCAGTGAATTCGATTTTAGCTGCATTTGTAAACTCGTCTCCTTCAGTTTCTACTTCTAAGTTATAAGTAGCGAAGTGACCAGTAATGGTCGTAATCATAAGGTGCCTTACCTTAAATTCAATCTCGCTGTGAGAAGGATCAATTTTCCAATGTGTTGTCATAATTTTTTTAAAATAGCCATTACAAATTACTGTCCATAAATGTAAGTTATTGTAATTCAGATATTTATTTACTATATAGGAAAAAACACTTGCGTTATTTCGCTAATCGCTGACATTAAATCACCTCATGTCGTCGAACTACAAAACTTTCTTAAGGAACGTTTTCATGTTCATTCGTCAAAATACGAGATTTCGTCAAATGGCGATTGCTGCCGTTAATTAACCATCTGATTATCAGGTGTGTGTACTATGGTACATTAATGGCTTCAATTTGAGGTTATCTCGATCTATGGAGAAAAAAGAGCCAAAGTTTCAGTGGATAACCTCAAATATAATTCACGTCAGCCTATGATTCGCTCCATATCTATGACCCTCAATACATCAATTCGGTTATTATTGGCTGCAAAATCCCGATTTGCCCCGTTTTTAATTTGCGGAAGAATTAAAAAAGCTTGCTTTAGACACATTTTGTTAGCATTCATATGTTTAATGTGTACTTCAGCGGTTGCACAGCAGCATCAATCAAAAGGTTATCAAAAACTTTCCACAAAAGATACCCTAAGGGTTAAGAATTTATTAGACAAAGGATATGAGCAGCTCGATCAATATTTAGATCAAATTGAGTTACTAGATAGTGCCATCCTTTTTGCTAAACGTGCAAATTCATTAAGTGTTAATATTGGCTATGCTAAAGGTATGGATTTTGCTAAACTGCTGGAAGCCAGAGTTTACCTTGCCAAAGGCGATATCAAAACTACCAAGGGCCGACTAAAAAATCTGGGGAGGCAAAGTCAGGTTGCATTATGGATCTCTTTGGCCAAACAAGCAGTGGCACGTAGGCGAACAAAAGAAAATATCGACAGTACCTTTATTTACCTGCATAGAGCTGATGCGATTGCCAAGAATCTCGGTTCAACGACTGTCCAATTAATGGTGAAATCACAATTTGCTATGTTTCAGCTTACGGTAGGAGATACCGATAAAGGCGTTGAAATCTATAAGGAGCTCATCAGGACTTACGAGTTAAAAGGGGATGAACGGATGGCTGGGCGAACACTTACCATGTTGGTGTCAAATCTTCCGCATCTTGCCAAATATTCCCGTGAATTGATCAGTGGCGCAGATCGATGCATTAAAATTTATACCAAGCTGAACCATAAGGATACCATAGCCATGATTATGCTATGTAAAGCAAACTTTTACCGTACTCAAAATGACAACACATTAGCGGAAAAGGAACTGCTTCCAGCTATAGAATTGTTCAAGGTTACTAAAAGTCCAGTAATTGTTTATGCCTACGCGAGTCTTGCCAATATTTGTATAGATTATGGTAATAATGAGAAAGCATTGCGTTATTACATTGAATCAATCAATGCCGCTGTAAAATACAAACAGACTAGCAGATTGGCAGTTACTTACCAGCAATTAGGTGCACTATATTTGGCGATGAACCAGCTCGATAAAAGTATGGAGACCTTTAAACTCGCGTTTGAGTTGGTAGAGAAAAAAACAAGGTTAGTTCCCGGCGAAGCGCTGGTTTTGGTTCGATCCATCGCAGATGTGATGGGAAGAAACGGGAAAGTGGTTGAAGCACTGGATTTTATTGATAAAATGGAAAAAAAATATCCACCGCAACCTGGTCCTGAGCAAACCGTACTCCCTGTAATTAGAGGAGGATTGTACGCCAAACTAGGAAAGTTTGACATTGCAGAGAAATATTATCTTGATGCTGTACAAGTCAGTGACAAACTGGGATCGACATTCAAGAATAAGGCGATTGACTTGATTGCTGGATTTTACCTCAGGACCAGGCAATGGGATAAAGCAAAACCATATTTGGAAACTTTAAAAAACATCCCTCATAACGTGCTAACAGCGAATGATCAGCGAAACATACAGCTCTACCTTTACAGGATAGATTCTGCAGGTGGAAATTATGCCAGTGCGCTTAATCACTTTCTGAAATATAAAGCCATCAATGATACCATTTACAATACCACCAACAAAAAAAGATATTTAGAGCTGCAGATCCAATATGAAACCGACAAAAAGGATAAGGATATTCTATTGAAGCAGAAAAATATCCAAATTTTGGAGAAGCAAGATCTCTTACATCAGACACTGCTCCATCAGACTAGTTTGCAGATGAGGCTCGACCAGCAAAAAAGACAACAGGAATTAAAAATTTCTGCACTGGAAGATCAGAGAAGAGATCGCGATTTTACTGTTTTTAGACTTAGGGCGGCAGAAAACGATCAAAACATTAAACGACTTGAAAAAGAAGCGAAGTTGCAACAAACGCTATTATCGCAAGCAAAAATCAATAAAGGTTTAACCTATGGAGGTATTTTGCTTTTAGCGATTGTTGTCTCCCTTCTCTTGAGTCGTTATCGGCTCAAGCAAAGGGCCAATAAGCTGCTGAATGCACAGAAGGAAGAGATAAGTCAACAAAATCGTTCCCTGCAAGAATTGGTAGAAAAGAAAGAATCCCTGATCATAGAAAAGGAATGGCTGGTGAAAGAAATCCACCATCGGGTGAAAAACAACCTACAAATTGTGATTAGCCTACTCCGGGCGCAAACCGATTACTTGGATAATGATGTCGCTTTATTGGCCCTCAAGCAAAGTCAGCATCGCATGCAAGCAATGTCAATGATACACCAACGCCTTTACCAATCAGAATCAATGTCGTGCATAAATATTAGGGATTATGTAAGCGAGATGGTCGCTTATTTTTCTGACTCAATGAATCGTGATACAAAAGTGATTTTTGAGATAGACATGCTACCCTTGAGCTTAGACATTGGCCAGGCTATTCCCTTAGGGTTAATCTTAAACGAATCAATTACCAACGCCATTAAATATGCATTTGAAGATACTGAAAATCCTAAGATAGAAATTTCTCTTGCTGCCATCGGTGAAGATGCGCTAACGCTGATGATCAAGGATAACGGAAAGGGATTGGTTACAGGTTTTGATCCTAAAAAAGCCAAATCACTAGGAATGAGCCTAATCTTAGGTCTTAGCAAGCAGTTAGGCGGGAACTGTAGCTTTTTAAATAATAACGGTTTAAGCATCCACATTAACTTTAAGGTGAATTTAATGAGTGGCGAAACGGCTTACCTATCTGTAATGGCGAGTTGAGGTTGCGAGTTTGGAGTTGAAAGTTTAGAGTTGAAAGTTTAAGGCGTAGGCCTAATGAACAAATGAACCAGTGAACTAAATCAATAAAAAGGGTTTATGATTATAATCATAAACCCTTTTCTTGTCTTGATGAACCTATTTAAAGAAATCAAGTAGTCCTTTTAATGTTTGTGCCGTTTGTTCCTGTACAATCCAATGTCCAGAGTCTTTTATAATTGATTCTTTCACATTTGTGGCAACCAGTTTAGAATGGCTCGCTAAGAATGGAGCTGCAAAATGTTGTGAGCCCATAGCAAGCAATGGCATAGGCAATTTTGTTTTCATCAGTTCTACGTTGTCTTTCGCATCTTGCGGAAAAGCACCAAACCAATGAAATGCTCCAGTTGTAGCGCCTGTAACACTATATGCTCTGATAAATTCATTTTTTTCTGCAACGGTGAATGGGTTTTTAACATAACCAACCAAAGGCCAGAAGCTGGTTAGGAAAAGGCCAGCTTTACCCGAAACAATTTCACCAGAATTAGGCATCCCGAAGAAACCAAACCACCATGCACCTGCCTTTACTTGGCTCCAAACTGGTTCTACCCCCGGAAGTAATGCATCCATTAATGCCAATTTTTTAACTTCACCTGGAAATTGGGCAGCGTACGCATAAGCAACCATTAAACCAATGTCATGGCCTGCTAAATTTATACTGCTATAACCCAGTTTTTTCATTAACTCATGCATATCCTTTGCCATTGTCTTTTTATCATAGCCCCCAGCTGGCTTACTGGATTCTCCCACACCTCTCAAATCTGGCGCTATTACGGTAAAGTGTTTAGAAAGTTCTGGCAATAAGCGGTTCCACATGTACCAATTCTGACCAAATCCATGAACTAATAATAAAGGGGCTCCCTTACCACCGATAACATAGTGAATTTTTACGCCATTTACTGTGGCGTATTGGTGTTTAAAATTAGCTGGCGGATTTGCAGCCTTCACTGTTGTCGCTGCAAGAACCTTGTCTGCAGTCATTGTCATTAGGAGATAGATGGCGGTAAGCACCATCAAGCATTTTGCTGTTTTTTTCATGATTTTATTTTTGAGGTTATTTAATGTTTGATTTTTTATTTGCACTGATGTCTTTAAAGGCATTTGGAAGATTAAAATTGAAATGCAACCAATCGAAAAGCACGTAACCTTTGTTAAATTCTGGCATTTTGATGGATGCCTTTGCTTGCTCAAGGCTTAGTCCTTCTGCAACTGCTTTTTCTACATTAGTCTTTAAGGTCTCTACATAATCAATGGTGTATTTGATACCTGCCTTATTGGTCATTTTTCCGTGCCCTGGAATTACGATGGCATCATTTGGTAAGAAATCGTAAACTTTTTTGAGGTTTTCTGCTGGCTCCAAGAAGAAGCCATCGAACAACCAAGGGATGGTGGGGCTTTCCGCTATGAAAGGATTTCCTGCCCAAAATACCTTGGTTGATGGCATCCATACAAACAGATCGGCTGGAGATTGTGCAGTGCCCACGTTCATCAGTTCAATGATTTTTCCTTTGCCCAAGTCTATCTTAAGATTACTATTTTTTGGAATAACAATATCTGCAGGGCGATAAACGGTATTTTCTATACCCCTGTTCGTGCCAAAAAGCATTACCATAAACTGTTTAATCCCTTCGTAGTTTGCTGCAAGGTTATCTTTGGCAAACTCATTCTGGATAATCAGTGTTGTTGGAGGTAATAGGTAGTTGCCGAAACAGTGATCGCCATGGTCACTGGTGTTCACTGCAAAAAGAATGGGCTTGTCGGTTACCGAACGAATCAATTTGATTTGCTGGTCGAAAAGCCTTTTGGTCATCATCACCTCGATTAACAACACACCTTTTTCGCCAATAATAAATCCACCCGTTGTAGCTTGTGGTATACCTTTTGAGGTTTCCGTGACTGCGGTTGAGGGGATAATGGCATAAGCATCTGCTGTTATTTTCTGCAGTTTTAGTTCCACTTTGTTCGCATCCCAAATGGGAACGTGTGGGGGCAGTGGCAGCTGAGCCATGGCGATGTTCTTTAAGTTGAGCAAGCTCAATAAGAACATTAAAATAAATAGTCTTTTCTTTTTCATTTTTTATTTTTTTTGGTTAATTGGAATCATTCCCTTTTTGCCGAAAATGCTGATGAAATTTCCATCAGGATCTCGGATAAGCGTGCTTGTTAATCCCTTGTCGTTCAGCTTTACCTCCTTGAAGGCAAACACAACCTTTTTTATTTCTAGTTCCTTTGTAATCTGGTTAAGGTTGTCCACATAAAGTATGAGAGCCTTGTTTCCGATCAGGCGCATATGGTTTGGTGGGTCTGCAAAAAGTGATGCCTCGCGAAAAGAATCTTTCACTTCTAGTAACTCAAGGCGTATGCCGGCACCTTCTATAAAGGCAGTTTTTGCGTTGATCAGTGGAAATTCAGACCTCTGTAGCACCCTGAAGCCAAGTATGTCATGATACCACTTAATGGATACCTCTAAATCTTTTACGCTGATGGCCATTCCGAAAACCTTGAATTTTTCTTGTGCGCTTAGTTCTTTTGCAAATTGGCATCCCAATATTAACAGTACTATTGAAAGGGTTTTTATGCGCTTATTCATCTTTGATATCCTCCATGATATTTTACTGGCGACCATGATGGTATAACAGCTGCTATACCTGGGTCAAGCGATTTATATTCGGCTGTAGCATAAACTACCTTACCGTTTACGATAGTAACTTTTGCCGCGAGTTTTCTGATCTCATCGTTTGGAAGTTGGAAATAATCGCCAGAAAGAATTACCATATCCGCGTACATTCCCTTTTTGATTTTTCCCTTTAATTTTTCCTCCCCAGAAAACCAGGCGCTACCAGCTGTGTATAATTTTAGTGCTGTGTACTTGTCTAGTACTTGGTCTTTTGGCCAGAATTGCATTCCTCCAATTGTTTTTCCCGTTAATAACCAATGGAGGGACATCCATGGGTTGTAGGTAGAAATCCTTGGTGCGTCAGTACCAACACCAACCGGAATGCCCAATTTTAGCATCTGTTTAATGGGAGGGAGTTGCCTTTCTGGCTTGCCGTACATCTTGTTGTAAAGCTCTCCTTGAAAGTACATCCTAAACTGTACGGCAACACCTCCTCCTAATTGCTTTACTCTTAGCAGCTGTGCATCTGTTATTGTTTCTGCATTGTCAAAGCACCATCTTAAGCCATTAAATGGTATATCTTTATTTACCTTTTCAAACACCTTTAACATCCGTTCAATAGATTCGCCGTAGGTGGCATGTAATCTAAATGGCCATTTATTTTTAACCAACAGGCGAATTATGGGTTCAAGGTCAGTCTCCATACTGTCAGAAAGGACAATTCTAGGTTCTAGGAAATTCTCAAAATCTGCTGCAGACGCTACGATATTTTCTCCGGCGCCTTCCATTGAATAACCATTAGCCATCAGCATATGGTCGTTTTTATTGGGATAGGTAGTTGCTACCCACTTTTGATAATCCTTTAATTCAGTTCCCTTTTTTTGTGCGAAGAGATAATAGGATGTCCTTACATTCAATTTTCCTTGTTTGGCTAATTCTGCTGCAACCCCATAGTCTGCATCATAATTTTGTCCACCACCAGCGGCATCTACAGCACTGGTTAGCCCGAAACTGTTCAGTTCTCTATAAAATTGGAGCGTACTGTTTAACCTTTCTTCATGGTTAAGCACGGTAGTAAGTGCCAATGTGGTATAGAGTGCTTTTGGCGTCTCCTTGGCAAACATTAACCCTGTTAATTTACCATTCTTGTCTTTTTCTAAAAGGCTTCCTTCGTAGTGGGTATTTTGATTATAACCCAATACTTCAATTCCTTTTTTGTTAAGAAATGCTTTGCCATAGAGATAAGTAATGAATACAGGTTTGTCTGGTACAGCTTCATTAATTTCATCAATGGTAGGTTGTCTTTTCTCTACAAATTGGAACTCATTCCATCCGCCTATTACTTTGATCCAAACACCTGGGGGAGTACGCTGTGCTTGTTCTTTTAATATTTCCATTGCACGTTTAAGAGTTTTAACCCCATCCCAGCGAAGCTCACTGTTGTAGTGCAATCCCTCTCTGATAATGTGCATGTGACTGTCATTAAGTCCAGGTATAACCGTTTTTCCACCAGCATCAATTATTCTTGTAGATTTTGCTTTATAGGTATTAAGGATGTGTGCGGATAGGCCTACCTCTTGGATAATTCCATTTTTGATAGCTACTGCTTGCCTAAATTCATTTGCCTTATTCATAGTGGCAATTTTCCCATTAATGATGATGAGATCGGCCTTTTGGGCAAATAATAACAAGGGGCAAATGGCCAGTAGGAGTAAGAATTTGATTTTGCAATTCATCTCTTTTAATGTTATGTAGTGTGATTAATGATTATAGGTTGCTTATCCAACCAAGGATATAATTTGCACTTTCCTCCCAGCCGGGCTGTCCCAACACAAAATGATTTCTTCCTTCAAATTCTTTATAAGCTGTAATAGAACCACTATGGCTATATTTTTTGTAGTTTGAATAGTTAAGCGAAGCGGGAATAAACCTATCTATGCTACCAGAAATGAAGAGCAGGGGTACATGGGGTTTCTTAAAATCAACCTTAGCTACACTTGTAATGGCATCACGCACAACTAGCTTTGATTCTGGTATTAGAAATTTATAATAGGCCTCTTTTTGTTCTTCATAAGGCATACAATTGGTAAATGCATATTGCCACTCCTTAAAAGACATCAGATAGGTTTTTTTTGTGGAGGTGAAAAAGCCTAAGGGGCCCCATCCAGCCTTATAAAAAGAAAACTTGAAAGTAAAAATGCCTTGTGGCTGTAAGGAGTGAATGGCAATACCAGCAAAAGCGAGTCCTTTTTGGATAAGGAGTTGAACCAAGAGACCACCCATCGAGTGGCCAATTAGGATTGGCTTTTCTGGGAGTTTTGAAACATATGCTGTATAGTATTCTACTAAACTTGCCAATCTTGTTGAGGCCACTTCTTGATCTGGATGCCTCAATCTAAGTGCATTGGCAGAAGATTCTTTGAATGGCCATGCAGGGGTAGCGGTTTCAAATCCCCTTTCCCTAAAGAAAATTTGCAATTGGTCCCAACTGCTACTGCTTACAAATGCTCCTGTAATGAAGACGATATTTCTGGGTGCTAAAGTTTTTATTTTCATAATCTAAGATTAAGTTGTTAGCCTGTTATGGCATTTACGGTAAAGCCACCGTCAACTACGATTTCCGTTCCAGTTATGAAGCTTGATTCGTCGCCAGAGAGGAAAGAAACCACATTTGCTATCTCTTCAGGTTGGCCAAAACGGCCAAGAAGGATTTTTTGACTTAGGATTTGACCCATCATTGTGATTGCATCGGTGGCCATTCCCAGGGTGTCATATAGTGGTGTTTGTACCGGGCCTGGCGAAATTGCATTGACACGTATCTTTCTGTCGGCAAGTTCCTTTGCTAGAACCCTGTTTAAACTTAACAATGCCCCTTTGGTTGCCGCATATACTCCTGATCCTGGCATCCCTAGCTGAGCATTTACAGAAGTATTGAAAATAATTGAACCACCTTCTTTCAGCAAAGGGATTAATCCTTGCAAAGTGAAAAACACGCCCTTTACATTCACATTGAAAAGGTTGTCGAAATGGGCTTCACTTGCCTGTTCAAACGGCGAGAACTCCGCAATTCCGGCATTAAGGAAAATAATGTCCAGTTGACCAAATTTACCTTGTATTTCGCTAGTCATTTGATTGATGGACGCTAGGCTATCTTGATTACATTTAATTGCCATGACACCTAATGCAGCTGAAACACTGGCTAACTTGTTTTCATCCCTACCGGTGATGATCACGGTTGCTCCCTGTTCCTTTAGCAATTTTGCAGTTGCGTAGCCAATACCGCTGTTTCCCCCGGTAATTAGTGCTATTTTATTGAATAATTTTTTCATGCTTTGTTGTTATACGTGAACCGATAAATACAATAGCAATACCATATGTTCAATTACCTGATTTATAGCATTTTGACATTAATTCATTGGTGTGTCCTTACTGTATTTCGTCGAGTGACGATGTGAGATAGCGAAATATGGTTCAGTCCATTATTTCACCATATTTGGTAGCTTCGGTTTTTTAAACGAATTTAGAGTAGGCTAATACACTGTGATTGGTTAATTGACGATATTTCGCCATTTAACGGAAAATAGCCATTTTACCATCTCTCAGGTAACTGTATTGACCTAAAAGCATTAGAATTTATTGGGCATCTATTTTGCATCCCTAGCTATACAAAATCTAAATTTAAAATTGAACCATGCATTTTAACGCTATTTATTGTTCAAAGTCTAGCTCTCAAATTAAAGAAAAACTATCATGGGCATAAAAATATTGATAGTAGAAGACGAATTTATTGTCGCCAATGATCTTTCTATGATATTGGAAAAAGCTGGCTACCTAGTTTGTGGCATAGCAAGCTCAGTTGAAGAGGCCCGAGTGATTATCGCTAAACACACCCCCCAATTGGTCTTGTTAGACATTCATCTGGAAGGTAAACTTACAGGTATTGATTTAGCCAAAGAGTTGTTGGAAAGGAACATTGCCTTTGTTTACCTATCTGCTAATTCGAATCAAAAAATATTAGAGCAAGCAAAAAGTACGCAACCCTACGGCTTCTTGGTAAAGCCTTTCCGAGAAAAAGATGTATTGGTAAGCCTGGAAATTGCACAATACCTGCATCATCAGAACATTTCTCTTAAGCGTGATACAGAACTAGCTTTGCAGTCGGTAATTACGGATATTATTTCACAAGAAATTAATTGGCAAGACAAGTTTCTGAAAATATCCAAGACGATACAGCCACATATTCCTTTCGATTTTGTTGCCATAGGTATGAAAAACCTAGATAGCATACCATACGATGGTGTTTGTTTCTTGCGATTGAGCTTTAATGAATACCAAGCTATCGGAACTCAGGAACTGATGACCATGACAGGGCTTCAATCATCGGACCTTACTAAGTACCAAGTTCCAGCATCAGAAGATACCAGATCGGCCATTTATAACCTAGCCGATTTCGAAGAAGTATGTAAAATCAATCCATCAAAAAAACTGGTTGCCAAAACTTTTGGTATGTCATCTAACTTGGTCATGTTTATTCCAATTGAGGGGAGAGCAGGATTTACCTTATCTTTTTATAGTCGTAAGAACGATGTATATAACAATCGTCACTTAACGCTGGTTAATCGCCTGCAAAAACAAATGTCATTAACCTTTGATGGTATAGTTAAGGATGTTAAAAGAGCACCAAGAGAAAACCTTCAGGTAAACCCCAATAAAATGTATGCTGCTAATGTAAAGCAAAACGGTTTTGTGGGAATTATTGGTAAAAGCCATCTTTTACTTACAGCATTAGATCACCTATCCATTGTTGCACCGCTAGAAACGTCTGTCCTTATTTTGGGTGAAAGTGGTACTGGAAAAGAACGGTTTGCCAAGTCCATACATGAACTTTCCCCAAGGTCCAAGAAACCTATAGTCGTGGTCAATTGCGCTGCATTGCCCACACACCTGATCGAATCAGAGCTATTTGGGCATGAGAAGGGAGCTTTCACCGGGGCAATAGAAAGGCGGATCGGGAAATTTGAGCAGGCATCGGGTGGTACGATATTCTTGGACGAAATGGGAGAGTTACCATTGGAGTCACAGGCAAAGTTATTACGAGTATTACAGGAAAGGGAAATTGAAAGGCTTGGCGGGAGAGAGACCATCAAGATAGATGTAAGAATAATAGCCGCCACCAATTGCAATCTGGAAAAGGAAGTTGCTGCGGGTCGTTTTAGGCTAGATCTTTATTACAGACTAAATGTATTCCCAATTATACTGCCCCCCTTGAGAGATAGAAAAGGTGACATACCCATATTGGTGGCGCATTTTCTAGAAAAGTATGGGGCTATGGTTGGAAAAGCAGAGGTTAAGCTATCAGACCAGGCGCTCAAGGAATTAGAGGATTATGCTTGGCCGGGAAATGTAAGAGAGTTAGAGCATATCATGGAAAGAAATATCCTGTTAAGTCGGGAAAATAACATAGACAGGGTAATCTTGCCCAATACGCCTACAGATCGGCCTCTAGTGCAGCAGGAAGACGGACATGTGAAATCCATTGACGAAAATGAACGTGATTATATTTTAACTGTACTCAAGAAAAGTGGTGGCAGGATATCTGGTCCGGGTGGAGCAGCCGAGCTTTTGGATGTGCCAGCAACTACACTAAATTCAAAAATGAAAAGATTGGGCATCGTGAGAAAACATGTTGGTTAGAGGGGGCTTAACTAGTTTTTAGTGAAGTGAAAAGGCAAATTACTTTATTTCGCCATTTGATGTGTTGGTTTCTCTAAATATAGCAAGATAGTTTTTTAAAAAGCACTGGATGTACAAAGGACAAGATATTTGCTTACGGCATATGGATTGGTTATCGGTAATAACAAATATCGATAACCATGCAGATAAAAAAAATATTGATTTCATTATTGGTGTTGCTTCCCATAATGGTAAAAGCTCAAAACATTAAGTTTAAACAACTGAGGTATGATGAAGACTATCAACACCTTGCTACAGATACCAATACTTGGTACAAAAAAATCAAGTTTCTGCCACTTTCATCTAATAAAAAGGTGTATGCTAGCTTTGGCGGTGAGTTTAGAACCCAATACTTTAAGTATACCAACCCTGATTGGGGAGATGCGGTTCAAGATAATGATGGATTTGTATTATCAAGATATCTTTTTCACGGTGATTTGCATGTAGGCAAAGGATTGAGAGCTTTTGTACAACTACAAGGTGGCATGAGCAATGGGGAAATCGAAGAACCCTCGCCAGTTAATCAAAATCCACTTGATCTGCATCAAGCATTTGTGGATATCAATCTTCCAATTCAAGAAAATACGATAGTGCTCCGTTTGGGGAGACAAGAGATCTCATACGGCTCGCAGCGTATAGTATCGGTTAGGGAAGCCCCGAATAATAGGCAGTCATTTGATGGTGCAAAGCTTATATTTAATTCTAATAAGATTAGATTAGATGCCTTCTTTACCAATTATGTACAAGTTAAAAAAGGAATTTTTGATGATGATCCTTCGAAAGCAATAAGGTTTTGGGGCGCTTATGGAGCATTGTCAAAGTTATTGCCCTTTGATAACCTAGATGTTTATTACTTTGGATATAAAAGAAAATCTTCGGCTTTTGACGAAGGAAAGGGACAGGAAATGAGGCATTCCCTAGGACTTCGTGCTGCACGTAGCTATGCTCGTTTTCAATATGACACTGAAGGGCTCTATCAATTTGGGAACTTTTCAGGTAAAGATATTTCAGCATGGACTATGTCTGCAAATCTGTCTTACTCATTAATTAACGTTCCTTACCAACCAAAGATTGGCTTAAAAACAGAAGCGATCAGCGGAGACAAAGTTTATGGAGATGAGGAGTTAAATACCTTTAATCCATTGTTTCCTAGAGGTGGGTATTTTGGCCTTGCTGCATTGATTGGTCCTGCTAATCTCTTCGATATACATCCTTATCTTGAAATTTCACTTTCTAAAACAATCACATTTATACAAGATTATGATGTATTCTGGAGAATGCAAAAAAATGATGGAATTTATGCCGTAAATGGCCGATTGCTCTACTCCGGAAAAAATACTATTTCAAAATATATTGGTGCACAGCTAGGCTCAACATTGGAGTATGTACCTACTAACTATCTATACTTTAGGGCAGAATTTACCTGGTTTAATAGTGGCAGTTACCTGAAAGAGAGTGGGAGCGGTAAGGATATCACTATGCTTGGCGCTACAGCAACTTTTAAATTTTAAATTCTAGCTCGTTCCCCTTGGCCCACACGCTTCATTTAGCCATTTCACTATTAAAAGTTACGAAATATAGTAGTTTGTGCATTGAATTTGTTTTTAAAATATTGATTTACAGTATGTTAATTGTTTGGTGTTTAGCTTGCATTAGGATTAAGAACTTAATTAAAAACTAAAAACAATAAAATGAAAACACAAACAACTTTAAGGAAAACGAAGCTCCTTGCTACTTCCTTGCTACTGTTTTTTGCCGCTGCAGGTTCATTAATGGCCCAAGGTAAACAAGAAGCTAAAAACATTGTAATTGTACATGGTGCTTTTGTAGATGGTTCGGGTTGGTCTGGAGTTTATGATCAATTGAAAAAGGCTGGGTATAATGTTACCATTGTTCAAAACCCCTTAACTTCATTGGAAGATGACGTTGCTGCAACCAATAGAGCAATTGAAGCCCAAGATGGACCGGTTATACTAGTCGGGCATTCATGGGGTGGCGTAGTAATTACCGAAGCAGGTAACGCAGACAAGGTAGTTGGGCTGGTATATGTGGCTGCTTTTATGCCCGATGCCAAACAATCGGCAATTTCGCTCATCCAATCGGGGCCACAATTGCCAGTGAACGGAATCTTACCCCCAGATAAAAATGGCCTGTTGTATTTTGATAAAGCCAAGTTCAGGGAATGTTTCGCACCAGAACAAAGTGTTGAAAAAGCCAATTTTATGGCAGATTCTCAACAACCCATCAACGTTAAATCATTTTTAACGCCAATTACCACTGCGGCTTGGAAAACTAAGCCCACTTATGCAATTGTGGCAACAGCAGATAAAAGCATTCATCCAGACCTGGAGCGCTCAATGTACAAGGCGGCCAATGCAAAAACAATAGAGATAAAGGGTAGTCACAGTCTCTATATTTCAAATCCTAAGGCAATAGCCGATGTGATTTTACTAGCATCAAAAGGAGGGAAATAAGAAGCATGGAAACTAAAAAAACGTGGTTAATTACTGGAACCTCTCAAGGCATTGGTTTAGAGATAGTAAAAATGGCGCTGGCCAATGGCGATAATGTGGTGGCAACTGCCCGAAAAGTACAGTCCTTAAAAAAAGTAGTAGGTATCTCATCGGCAAATTTTTTACCTATAGAAGTAGACTTACTTGATGAAGCCAGTATCCAAGCAGCTGTAATGTTTGCAGAAGAAACTTTTGGAAGCATCGATGTATTGGTTAATAACGCTGGCTATGGCCTGATGGCAGGAATTGAGGAAGCTTCAAAGGAAGAAGTTCAGGCTAGTTTTGATATCAATGTATTTGCTGCTTTAGGTATGGTAAGAGCTGTTTTACCAGGAATGAGAAAGGCAGGTAAAGGCCATATCATCAATATATCTTCCGTTTTTGGGCTTATTGCAGGAAAGGGTTGGGGTATTTATTGTGCTACAAAATTTGCCATGGAAGGATTTTCTGAAGCTTTGGCAGAAGAGCTAACTCCTTTTAAGTTGAAGGTAACCATAGTAGAGCCCGGTTATTTCAGAACCAACTTTCTTAAAAATGGCTCAGTAGCATTGCCTTCCAAAGAGCTTACTGAATATACGGAGATCAGTGAAATCAAAAGAATGCATTCTCAAGAGATTGTCGGGAACCAACCAGGCGATCCAGAGAAAGCGGCACAAGTGATCTATAAAATAAGCGAAATGGAAAACCCGCCGCTCAGGATACTTTTAGGCTCAGATGCCATAAAGTATGCAGGTTATAAAATAGAACAACTCAAAACACAAATGGCTGCTCATTTACAACTCTCCGTTTCTACAGATTTTAACCAATAAACTTTAAATCATAAAACAATGAAAAAGATAATACTATCAGCCTTCATAGGCATCGCATCATTTGGCGCATATGCCCAAAAACCTAGTCCAATGTTGTTAAACCCAACTAACCACACCTTAATATTAATAGATCATGAAGGGCAGATGGCCTTCCCCACAAAAAGTATTGCCATTGATCAACTTAGAAATAACACCGCAATTGTTGCCGGTGCGTCTAAAATTTTCAGGGTGCCTACCATAGTCACCACCGTTGCCGAAAAATCATTTAGCGGTCCAGTATTTCCAGAAATTGAAGAATTTTATCCGAAAAAAACTTCTGGTTATATAGACCGCTCTACCATGAACAGTTGGGAAGATGCAGCATTTTACAAAGCGGTTGTTGTCAAAGGGAAAAAAACATTAGTGATGGGGGGGCTATGGACAAGTGTCTGTGTAGTTGGGCCAGTACTATCGGCCATCAGCGACGGTTATAATGTGTATGTAATTACCGATGCCAGTGGAGATCTGACAAAGGAAGCACATGAAATGGCAATTGCAAGGATGGTACAAGCTGGAGCACATCCCATTACTTCCATGCAATACTTACTAGAGTTGCAAAGAGATTGGGCTAGGCAAGAAACCTATTTACCAGTTAACGACCTTGTGGTTAAATATGGAGGGGCTTACGGAATAGGGGTACAGTACAGTAGGGAAATGGTTAAACACTAAACTGCTTGCATGATTTATAAAAAAGCTTGTCGACAGACAGGCTTTTTTTGTTGTGATTTTGGCTCGAAATGTGTAGGAATATCGATATGCAACAGCCTCAAGACCAAACCACAACCCTTCAAAAGACTTTTAGGATAATTTTAGGTGTTTTCATGATTGCTGCTGCCGTAGGTCACCTCAGTTTTCAGCGCAGTGAATTTCAGGCGCAAGTGCCAAACTGGAGTCCTTTGAGTAAGGATTTAACGGTTATCCTCTCGGGTATTGTAGAGGCAGCGTTGGGCTTGGGTATGGTTTTCTGGAAAAAACAAAGGATAAAGGTAGGTATAGCCTTAGCCATATTCTATGTGCTGATCTTTCCTGGAAACATTGCACAATACCTAAACCATACCAATGCATTTGGACTAGATACAGATGCTAAAAGGTTGGCAAGACTGTTTTTTCAACCCGTACTTATTTTATGGGCGATTTGGTCTACTGGTGCATTAAGCCATTTAACAAAGAAATTTAAGGGTTGAGCTATTTGTTACGAGCAATGGGTTTTACCATATTATGGTACAGCCTGTTTTTGGTCAAGTTTAGGTAGGGAGGGTATTGTTGAATAACAAGCTGATGTTATTATAAATTTTGACTTATTTATCTAATGGAATATTTAGATTTGTTACTCATGATAAGCCAAGTTATAGAACCTCGATATGCAAATGCTATCCATTAAAAGCATTAGATATTTTTTTGCCGTATTTTTTGTATGCGGTTCAGGCTTATTGGGCTATGCTCAAAATCGATTGGTCTTTAACCATTTGATTGTAGAAAATGGTCTTTCCCCAAACTCAGTACTCTCTATCGTAAAAGATGCCCAAGGCTTTATGTGGTTTGGTACAAAATATGGATTGAATAGGTATGATGGTAAAGAGATAAAAGTATTTAAAAATAACCCACAGCATAAAAATAGTATTGCCTCTAATGATTTTGTAAAGGCATTAACATTAGATAATGACAAGGTCTTGTGGGTAGGGTCTTTATGGGGGCTAGATAAATTTGATCCCGAAAGCGAATCTTTTACCCATAGCGTTACAGGTGTGGATAGGGCAAATTGTATTTATAAAGACCGTGAAGGCGTGCTGTGGCTGGGTAGTAATAATGGTTTAACCTATTCAACCGATAAAAACAATAAAGTTTTTAAGACATTTAATCTTGGTCTTAAAGTACCCTATCAGGTGCAGGCCATTTTTCAGGACCATGTTAACCGCATTTGGGTGGGTACCACCGCTGGTTTGGTTCAACTGACCAAGGTAAAGGGGAGATATCACAGTGTTTTCTTTAATCATTCAAAAGATAGCAATTCAATAAGTGGGAACCTGATAACAACCATTACAGAAGATCAAAAGAAAAGGTTGTGGGTGGGTACTAAATACGATGGGATTAGTTTGTATGAGGAAAGCAAAAGCTCATTTAAGCGTTTTTTACACAGCGAAAATTCCTCCAATTCTTTGGTTAATGACCATGTTCGTAAAATTTTAGTTGATAGAAGAGGGAAATTATGGATTGGTACACAAGAAGGATTATCCATACTAGATCCTGAAACAGAAAAATTTGAGAATTATGTGCATGATTCTGCAAACCCATCTAGCCTAAGCCAAAATTCTATACATGATATTTATGAGGATGACTGCGGCTCTGTATGGATCGGTACCTATTTTGGTGGGTTAGATGTGGTGCATACCATAGTTACTCCATTTGAAGTTTACCAAGACAATAAATATAAAAGTAGTGTGAGTAGCAATATTATCAGTACTATAGTTGAGGATAAAAAGCATAATTTATGGATTGGTACCGAAGCCGGTGGGTTAAATTACTTTAACAGGGAAACAAATAGCTTTATTGCCTATAAAAACACGGTGAAGGACACAAATAGCCTGAGTTCTAATCTGGTTAAATCTATTTTAATTGATAAATCGCAACGGGTTTGGATAGGAACGGCCTTGGGTGGAATAAATCTCTTCAGGCCAAATAAAAATGATTTTATTCATTACAGAAGTCGGGATTTTGATCAGACTTCGCTGAGTTCTGATGAAGTAAATTGTGTGTTTCAAGATAGTGAGGGTGAATTTTGGGTGGGTACGCAGTTAGGGCTAGATCGCTTTTACACTGAAACTGGAAAATTTAAATCTGTAGACATTAAGAGCATTAACAATATAGATAAACAAGTTGCCATATTATTTGAGGATTCGAAACACAACATTTGGATCGGAACCAGGCATAGCATAAAATATCGTCCACGAGGCTCAAGCAACTATGTAACTTTTATTGGTGGATCAACACCTGGTCTTGCAAATAGTTATGCAAATTGTTTCTTCGAAGATAAACAAGGTACAATTTGGATCGGTACCTATCATGGCGGCTTAAGTGCTTATAACCCGCTAAAAAAGACTTTCAGAACCTATGCTGAGAAAGATGGATTACCAGGAGATAATATATTAGCTATTTTAGAAGATGATAAGGCTTTTTTGTGGTTGAGCTCTGAAAATGGTTTGGTAAAATTTGACAAGCAACGCATCACCTTTAAAGTTTATAATACCAGCGATGGGCTTCCAGGAAATGTCTTCAATAATACATCCAGATTAAAAGACAGCGAAGGGCAAATGTTCTTTGGTGGTTATAATGGTTTGGTTTCTTTTTATCCCGATCACATCAAGGAAAATCATTTTAGTCCACGCGTTGTATTTACCTCATTGAAGCTTTTTAATCAGCCTGTCATGATCAATGCAGCCGATAGATTGTTAAAAAGGGCAATGAGTTTAACTAAGGAAATAACCTTCTCTTCTCAGCAAAATGTTTTTACCATAGAGTTTGCTGCATTAAACTATATCAAGCCCAGAAAGAATAGGTATAAATATAAATTAGAGGGATTTGATAAAAATTGGAATGAAGGAGCTATCTCTTCGGCAACTTATACCAATTTGCCATCTGGAAGATATACCTTTTTGGTAAAAGGCAGTAACAATGATGGTCTTTGGAATGAGACACCAGCAAGGCTTGAAATACGTATTCTACCACCAGTATGGCGTACTTGGTGGGCTTATACGCTTTATTTTATCGCAGGTTCCTTCCTGTTTTATTTCATCCTCCGGTTTACCCGCAGGCAACAGCGCCTCGAATCTGAGCTTTATTTTGAACATTTGAACAATGAGCGACAGCAGGAACTTTATCAGATGAAACTCGATTTCTTTACCAGGATTTCACATGAGATACGTACGCCACTTACCTTGATTTTTGCCCCGCTAGAAAAGTTGATCAAATTAACAAGGGAAAACAATACGGTTAATCATCAATTACATGGTATTAAAAGAAATACCGACAGGCTGTTGCGCCTCATCAGTGAATTGTTGGATTTTAGAAAGATAGAAACTGGGAATGCTAAATTGCAGGTGTCAGAGAATGACCTTGTTGTGTTTTGTCGTAGCATTTATAATTCTTATGAGGGGCTTGCAGAGATTAAAAATATAGCTTATAGTTTTAATTGCGAGGAAGAGCAGATTTATACCTGGTTTGACATTGGCCAAATGGAAAAGGTTTTTTATAATATCTTGTCTAATGCCTTTAAATATACCCCAGATGGTGGTAAAATAAGTTTTTCTATTGCTAAAGAAACTGAAAGTGTAAAGGTTGTTATTGCCGATACAGGTATAGGCATTCCACTGGAGGTGCAGGATAAAATATTTACCAATTTTTATCAGGTTAATTCAGGCTCTGCTACTATAGAGGGATGGGGGATAGGCTTGGCCCTTGTAAAAAATATTGTAGACTTGCACAGCGGTGAAATTGCTGTTTCAAGTACTCCATCTTCTAGTGCAAGTAATGGCAATACGACCCTTTCTGTAACGCTATTATTGGGTAAGGCTCATTTTAAACCAGATGAATTGTTAGCAACAGAGATGGTAATTCAGCCTGAAGCTCACCTTCCCGGAATAATGGTATTGAATGAAAATGGCCCTCTTGATGTAATAATTGTGGAAAAAAAATATACCATTCAGGTTGTAGAGGATAATGACGAGTTACGTGGCTTTATTGTGCAGTCTCTACAGTCAACTTACCATATCCTAGAGAGTGTGAATGGTCTGGAAGGTTGGATAAAGGCAATTGAGCATATTCCTGATCTTATTGTGAGTGATGTAACCATGCCAGAGCTTAATGGATTAGAATTTTGCAGCCGCTTAAAGGCCGAAGAAAGCACCAATCATATTCCCGTGATCATGCTTACAGCCATGGCCTCACACTTGCACCAGGTTGATGGCTTAGAGGCAGGGGCAGATGTTTATATCACTAAGCCTTTTAGTATTCAAGTGCTTGAATTAAGTATTCGCAACCTTTTACAAGGGCGTGAAAGTTTAAAGGAAAAATACATCAGGCAAATCATGCTCACCCCCCGACAGCTTGAATGTGTATCGCCAGATGAGAAATTCTTAAACAAGCTGATGCTGCTTATTGAGGAGAATATGGAAGATCCAGAATTTAATGTTGGCAGCCTGGTAGAAAATATTGGAATGAGCCAAACGGTACTCTATAAAAAAATTAAGGTGCTTACGGGGTTATCCATTGCTGATTTTATCAAATCTCAGCGGCTAAAAAGAGCTGCACAACTTTTAGCAGAGCATAACTTAAATATTGCAGAAGTTGCTTATGCTGTTGGCTTTAACGACAGAAAATATTTCAGTAAAGAATTCCGTAAGCAATATGGGGTTGCACCTTCTGAATATAACAAAAAGACAAACGAGTAATTCCCTTTTGAACTGAATTATCATCTCAAATCAATAGCTTAAAATATTATTTCAGCACCAAAAAAACTGTAGAAGGCAACGGTGTTAATCTAGTTAAGCAATTGGCGATCTTTTATAAAAAAGCTATTATTAGCGCTAAATCACCAATTATTACCCCTATAAAAATTAATATCAACCCCCTATTTTGGCTATAGCTAGGTAATTTTGATGTGTTGTAATTAGGCTTTACAATAAAAAAGCCACTAACCAAATTAAACAATTAAAATTATGAACAAACTTTACAATGAACGTGGGGTGAGAGGACTTAGGTGCTGGGTTATTCCTAAGCTTTTGATTCTTTTGATCTCTTTATTATTAACTACTAAAGTTTATAGTCAGCAGAAAACGATAGTGGGTCTTGTGATAGACGAAAAAAGCGAAGTGCTACCGGGGGTATCTATCTTGGTTAAAGGCACAAAGCAAAGTGTTCAAACGGATAAAGATGGAAAATTCAAAATTCAGGCTTTAGCCACAGACCGTTTAGTTTTTAACTATATTGGTTATACTACACAAGAAGTAATAGTAGGAACAAAGACAAGCATTAATGTATCAATGAGTCCTAGCTCAACAAGCCTAAATGATGTGGTTGTTGTGGGGTATGGTACCCAGAAAAGAAGCGACTTAACAGGGTCAATTGGCTCTGTAAACATGAAAGATTTTGCTAAAGCTCCAGTAAAATCATTTGATGAAGCTTTGGCGGGTAGAGTTGCCGGCGTTCAGGTACAAAGCAGCGATGGGCAACCAGGTGCTGTGGCTAATATTATAATTAGGGGAGCGGGTTCCATTACACAAGATAATTCGCCGCTGTATGTAGTAGATGGTTTCCCTTCTGAATCTTCTAATGCAAATTCTATCAGTCCATCTGACATCGAATCAATAGATGTATTAAAAGATGCATCAGCTACGGCTATATATGGTGCCAGAGGAGCTAATGGGGTAGTTTTAATTACCACTAAAAAAGGTAAATCGGGCCCCCCTCAAGTTGTTTATAATGCCTATTACGGAATTCAAAAGGTACCAGAAAAAATTAAGTTAATGGATGCCTACGAATTTGTAAGGTATGTTAAAGATCTTAACTCGCCATTTGCAGATTCTACCTATCTTAAAAATGGTACTACACTAGATTCGTATAGAAATGCTACAAGCCTTGATATGCAGGATTATGTTTATCAAACAGGGCAAAATCAAAACCACGATATTGCCATTAGAGGTGGCACGGAGGGTACCCAGTATGCTATTTCTGGTAATTTTAACAACCAGAAAGGTATTGTGAAGTTTGGTGGTTTTAGAAGATATCAAGGTAGGTTTGTTTTAGATCAGAAGATCAATAACAAAATTAAAGCAGGGATAAATGCCAATTATGCTAATAGCGAACAGTTTGGTATTCCGGTAAGTGCCACCAATTTTTATGCCTCATCTGTACTTCTTTATTCGGTATGGGGGCAAAGACCAACTAATGGTGTATCTGTTTCGGGAAAAAACTATGATCCATTGGTAGATTTTTACGATCCAGTTAATGAATTTGGCAATAATCAAGATTATCGGGTAAACCCTTTACTTAACCTTCAAAATCAACAAACAAGATTTAAAACGAATAACCTAACCGCCAATGCTTATGCAGAATATGCCATTTTAAAGAATCTTACCTTTAGAGTAGCTGGGGGCATTACCAAAAATAATGTCGAAACCAACATCCTAAACAACTCTAAAACACAAGCAGGTAGCAAGTATGTGGCATCTGGTCCTAATGGAACCATTGGTTTTGCAAATCAAGCAAGTTGGTTGTCAGATAACACTTTAAATTACAAGGCTAAACTTGGCAAGAACCATAATTTTAACGCCTTAGTAAACTATAATGCACAAGGTAACAATAGCTCGAACAGGTCTTTCACTGCTTTTCAATTACCTAATGAAGATTTAGGTTTGGATGGGCTTGACTTAGCTGCCGCTGCTAATACCAGCAGGGTTTCTAATAGCTCTAGGTGGGCCATGCAGTCGGTATTGGCCAGGGTAAACTATGATTACAAATCTAAGTACTTATTAACAGCTTCTGTTAGAGCTGATGGTTCTTCGAAATTCCCTCCAGGAAGTAAGTGGGGTTATTTCCCTTCTGTATCTGGAGCTTGGCGTTTTAGCAATGAAGAATTCATGAAAAACCTTAATTGGATTTCAAATGCAAAGTTGCGTGTAGGTTTCGGTCAATCTGGTAACAATAGAGTAGGCGATTTTGCCTATATGCAACAACTGCAGTTGTCAAATACAAACTATTGGTATTCTGCTAATAATCAGCCTGCTCAAAACGGAACTTATCTTTCTGCTATTGGTAATGAAAACCTGAGGTGGGAAACCAGTGAGCAAACTAATATTGGCTTAGATTTAGGTTTTCTAAAAGATAGGATCAGTGTTACAGCCGATATCTATCGCAAAAAAACCAAAGACCTTTTATTAAATGCCTCGTTGCCTTACTCAATAGGAGTAGAGGGAAGTGCTGGATTTAAAAATGTTGGAAGTTTGCAAAACCAAGGATTAGAGCTTTCAATTGATTCGAGAAATATTGTAACCAAAGATTTTAGCTGGTCTACCAATTTCAATATCAGTTTTAACCAGAACAAAATCTTGGCACTAACAGATAACCAGAATTACCTCTTAGCGGGTAATGGAACCTTTTTTAACACTACTTATAGCGGTTTGTTCCCTTATATATCTATGGTTGGAAACCCATTGGGGCAAATGTACGGATTGGCTTCTGATGGTGTTTATCAGTATGGTGATTTTGATAAAATGCCCAACGGCACCTATTTGCTTAAATCTAATGTAACAACCAATTTAGCCGCAAGAACTGCAGTGCAACCTGGAGATGTGAAGTACAAGGATATTAATGGAGACCTATTAATTAATGGTTCTGATTATACCGTTATTGGAAATGGATTGCCTAAATATACCGGTGGTTTTTCCAATAACTTTAGCTATAAAGGATTTGACCTGAATGTATTGTTGCAATGGTCTGTAGGAAATGACGTAATCAATGCCAATAGATACATTTTTGAAGGTGGTATCGTAGCAAACCCTAACTTAAATCAATTTGCAAGTTATGCAGAACGTTGGACACCAATTAATCCCAACAATACTTATTTCAGGGCAGGTGGACAGGGAGCTGCAGCCTATTCCTCGAGGGTAATTGAGGATGGTTCTTATTTAAAATTGAGAACAGTCTCGTTTGGATATACTGTACCTAAGAACACCATTCAAAGATGGGGGATGAACAATTTACGCATTAATGTTTCGGCACAAAATCTGGCTACTATCACCAGATATTCAGGTATGGATCCAGAGATCTCTTCTAGACAGAGTAACCTCACGCCAGGGTTTGATTACGCAGGATACCCACATTCATTAACTATTGTATTTGGTGTAAACGCTACTTTTTAATCTAAAAATTATGAATGTCATGAAACTAAAATATATACTTCTGATCTGCTTTGTGATCAGTATTTGCTCTTGCAAAAAAGCATTAGAGACAGAGCCAACTGATTTTTATACACCAGCGAATTATTTTAATACACAAGAACAACTGCAACAGGCGCTAAACGGTGTTTATGGGCCTATGATGAGCCCCCGCTTATACGGACAGATATTAACAGGTTACTATGAAACAGCCGATGAATTACTATCTAATAGAGCAGCTGATGGAGATTCAAGAGGATTTAGATATACCCTCACGCCTTCAAATGTAAACGTACATGCCATTTGGTTGGCCTGCTATCAGGGAATTAATAATGCGAATATCTTATTGGATAATATCAATAAGCCAACTATGAATGAGACCAATAGAAATAGAATTAAAGGACAAACTTTATTCTTGCGGGCTTATTATTATTGGCTTTTAACTACACATTTTCAAAATGTAGTGATCAGTTTAAAACCTTCATCTATTACCGATATTGATATTCCTGCATCTAATCCAAAGCAAGTTTATGCACAGATTGAAACAGACTTAAAAGAAGCCGAAGGTTTATTACAGGGCTATACATCTGCAAGTTTGGGTTATAATGATGTGGTAACCGTTACAGCAGTACAGGCCATGTTGGCTAGAACATACTTGTATATGGCAGGTTATCCTGTAAATGATGCTACTAAATACCAAAACGCTGTAGATTATTGTGCAAAAGTGATCAACTCAGGTCAACACGCACTAAACCCAGATTATAAGCAGGTATTTATTAATCTAATGCAAGATAAATATGATGTTAAAGAGAACATTTTAGAATGGGGTTTTGCTACCGCTCCAGCTGGAACGGTAACAAAGGGAGCTAATGATATTGGAAATTTCTTCGGGATTCCTTCTACAATTGTTGCCAATGATCCATCTTCATACAGTGCCGTGAGTTGGGTATACGTTACGCGTAATTTATTTGATGCTTATGAGGTTAATGCCAGTAGCACTTCTACACCTAAAACTTCCTTTGATTTAAGAAGAGATTGGAATTGCTCAAACTATATTTATGCTATTTCTTCTGGTGCTAGGGTGAAAAATCCGGTAACTAATCCTTGGTTAATGCCATCGGGTAAATTTAGAAGAGAATATGCGCCAGCAGAAGCACGTAACTTGGGGATTTATGGCATAAACTGGCCTGTAATTCGCTATTCGGATATTTTACTAATGTATGCTGAAGCTGCAAATGAGCTGGTTGGGTCAAGTACTGTACCAACAGGGGGTAGCTTAACAGCTTATGATGCCATTAACATGGTTCGCAAAAGGGGGTATGGCATTTTAAATGGTAATGTGGTTAAAACGATTAGCGTTACTAACGGAGGAACTGGTTACACTACGGTGCCTACGGTAACCATTACAGGTGGGGGTGGTGCTGGTGCCACAGCTACCGCAACTATCTCTGCGGGTAGAGTAACGGGGATCAATATAACCAGTCCGGGTATTATTGCAACTGGAAGCTATTATACCGCTGCACCTACTGTAACCATTACAGGTGGAAATGGAACGGGAGCAATTGCAACGGCAACTATTACTACAGGTACCGAAGCTAATTTAATCACAGGTTTAAGTAAGGAAAATTTCCAGCTTGCTATACGTGATGAAAGATTACGTGAGTTTAATGCGGAGTCATTACGCAAAAACGATGTTACCCGTTGGGGCAATTTCTATCAGGACATGATTACGTTTAAGATCTATTGTGAAGCTAACGGTGCCAGTGCCAGTGCAAATGGATTAACTGGGGCAAGAAATGTAGCGCCTAGAAATATTTGGCTCCCTATTCCTGATTATGAACTTAATTTAAATAAATCACTGGTGCAAAATGCTGGTTGGTAAACCTAAATTAAATTAACATGAGCCCTGCCTGTAGTAGGTAGGCTTCATCACCTTTAAAAATAAACTATAAATAGATGAAAAACTTTATCATACTTACCCTTTTCGTTTGCCTCTTTGCAAGCTGCGAAAAATCCTTACTAGTTGAAGAACCAAATTGGGACATCCAACTAAGCAATGCAAGGTCTAAAAATGGCAATGCCTTCGTATTTAAGCTTGGTGATACCTGTAAATATACAACTACAGGAAATGCAAACACAATTATAACCTATCCAGGTACGGCAGGCTTTACCTATGCCAATAAAAATCGTACTTCTGCAGCCGGAGAGCCGAGTCTTCAGTTTACATCATATGCACAATTTGGTGTACAGACCAATACCTTAAAATTGTTGGCATCTAATAACCTAATGGCACTTGATTCGGCCAGTGTGGTAAATGCAAATTGGACAGATATTACCAATAGGGCCATACTTTCTACCGGTGCTGATAATACAGCTTCAGGAAAAATAGTACTTTCAGATTTATATGTAGCTGGAAAACCATTATACCTTGCTCTGAAATACAATGGAGTTACTGGTTCTACTCAAAAAACTTGGACGTTTAAGAATTTTGCTGTCAACAACTTGTTGCCTGATGGATCTACCGTTAATGTTACTAGTCTTTCGGATATTTCATGGACGGTATATGGAAATGTAAGAACACCAGCAAGTGGTAGTTGGATTGCCTCCGCTACACAAATTCAGGTTATAGGTGGTGGAGCTACTGCACCTACCAATGAGACTTGGGCCATAAGCAAACCACTAGATTTAACTAAGGTGGCGCCAGATGTGAGTATCCCGATTAAAAACCTCACTTCGGCACCATTAAAAAACTATACGTTTCAATACACTGCTGTAGGAAAATATAAAGTGATCTTTATTGCTAGCAACAATACTTTAAATGATAATAAACAGGTGATGAAAGAATTTGATATCGAAATTATCCCTTAGGTCTTTCGACTAGATACGAAGGGGTTTGACTTTTCTTCCAATATAATTTCATTAACAATAATCAAGCTTATGCATACCAGATAAAGTGTTTTTTAATAACGCTGGGCTTGATTTATGTTTAGCCATTATGACTAACCTAATACTTTTTAAAAATCTTATGATTTCAATTCATCAAAAAATATTTAGTGGCACTCTTTTGTTTACGCTATTTGTAGTGAACCTTGCAATGGGACAATCAACTGTACCATCACAATTGTTCCAAGCCTATCAAAAAGATAAAGAACAATCTATATTGCCAGATTTCTCCTATGCTGGTTACCACAGTGGTGTAAAAGCCATCCCCGATATGAAAGACTACAAGGTGTTTAATGTTATTGATTATGGAGCCATACCAAATGATGAAATTTCAGATAAGGATGCTATTCAGGCAGCAATTAATGCAGCCAACAAAAATGGATCTGGGATTGTCTTTTTTCCAAAGGGTAGGTTTTTAATTAATCAAGATACGGCTCAAGTTAAAGGCATTGTCTCAAAAGGGAGTAACATCATTTTTCGGGGCAGTGGTGCAGGGCAAGGAGGAACAGAATTATTCATGAAGGAGATGTTAGCTCCAATAAATCCAAAGCAAATGTGGACTGGTAGACCTATGATAACCTTTACCGCTGGTGGCAGGGATATGGAGGTTGGTCAGGTACAAAAAACGGCTAAGGTTGGAGCTATTGAATTAACTCTCGATAAAATTGGCCAGTTAAAGGTGGGGGATTGGATTGCATTAAAGATGTTAAATAACTCGCCTGCATTAATTCAAGAAACTTTGGGCAAACATGAACTTAACCAAAATTGGAAATACCTTGTAGAAAAAGGAGTAGATGTTTGTTTATACTATCAAGTAGTTAAAATGGATGGCTTAACAATTGGTTTGCATGCACCGATAGCAATCAATATAGATCCAAAATATGGTTGGACTGTTTCGAGATTTGCAAATGCAGAAGAAGTTGGTATTGAAGATATTTCCTTTGTGGGCAACTGGCAAACCAAGTTTGTGCACCATGCTTCTTGGAAAGATGACAGTGGATTTAACCTTTTCATGTTCTCAAGAGTTACCAATTCATGGATGCGCAATTGCAGGTTCACTAATTGCAGTATTGCAGCCATTGTACAACAAAGTGCCAATGTAAGTATCTTAAATTGTACAGTTACAGGCAATGCTGGTCATGAGGCCATTACTTCCAATCATTCTACCAATGTTTTGTTGGCCAATTTAGTAGATGAAGCTTCACAGTGGCACTCTTTCGGTAGCTCACATGGGGCAGTTAATACGGTAATTTATAATTGCACTTATCCAGCCAACACCTCCTTTGAATCACATGCCAGTCAGCCCAGAAATACTTTATTAGACAATGTTACTGGAGGTTTCATGGCGGGGCATCAAGGAGGGGCCATAGAAAATTTGCCCAATCACTTGCAAGGATTAGTGTTTTGGAATTATAAACAAACCAACGCAGCCATTAAAGATTTTAATTTTTGGCCAGACGACAAAGAAGATGTTTGGTTTAAAATGGTGCAACCTATTGTTGCTGGATTTATAAGTAAGGGTACCACTTTTAAAAGGGAGAATTTAAGCTATTTAGAAGGATTGGATAAACAAGTCACTCCCATCTCACTTTACCAAGCACAATTACAACAACGTTTAAAAAAAGTGCCTACTTGGTTACAGCAGTTAAAGTAGCTGTTAATTAACCTTTAGCAATCTTTCACATTCAAAAACACAAAATGAAATTAACTAATTTAAAAATCAAAAAACAAAACCTACTGCTGGTATCGGCATTTGTAGTTGCTGTAACAGCTTCTTCATTTTTATGGCAATCGCCTAAATCAACGTTGATTAAGAAAGATTTTACAGTTGCCCAAAAGCAATATAATGATTTGCTCAAAACATCAACCGATATCACTCGTTTTCCTCGCACCACTAATAGCGATGGCTCATTAAGAACAACAGATGTGTGGGATTGGACCCAAGGGTTTTTTGCTGGCAGCTTGTGGTACCTTTACGACTATACTAAAAATCCGCAATGGAAAACTGCAGCCACTAAATGGACTGAAGCACTGGAGCAGGCGCAATTTTTAACGCAACATCATGACATAGGTTTTGTCATGTATTGTTCCTTTGGCAATGCAATGAGGTTTGAAAAGGATCCTAAAAAGTTAGAGAAATACCGAAAGATACTTATCCAATCTGCCGAGTCTGCTTTAACTCGTTTTGACCCCAAAATTGGATTAATCAAATCATGGAACGCAAAAAAATCTTGGGACCAGAAAACTACCTGGCAATACCCAGTGATTATAGACAACATGATGAATTTGGAAATGCTTTGTTATGTTTCTAAGATTACAGGTAATCCTAAGTATAAGAAAGTAGCCATGAGCCATGCCTTAAATACAATGAAAAACCATTTCAGAGCAGATTTTAGTACTTATCATGTGGTTGACTATGATGCCAATGGTAAAGTATTGCACCAGCAAACCAACCAAGGCTATGCGGACAATTCGACTTGGAGTAGGGGGCAAGGTTGGGCCATTTATGGTTTTACCATGATGTACAGGGAAACTAAAGACAAACGTTTTTTAGCAGCAGCTCAAAAAGCAGCTGACTTTTATATCAATCACCCTAACTTACCAAAAGATAAAATCCCATATTGGGACTTTAATGCCGAACAAAAAGGTTATACACCAGATTTTGATTATAATGCCAATAAATTAGCCTACATCCCACGCGATGCTTCTGCTGCTGCCTTAGTGGCTTCAGCTTTGCTAGAGTTAAGTACTTTCTCTAAGGATGGTCATGGCAAGTATTTTAAACCTGCCGAACAAATGCTTAAATCATTATCTGGTGATGAATATTTGGCAAAAACAGGCACCAATGCTGGGTTTATCTTAAAACACTGCGTAGGTAGTTTACCTCATAAAACTGAAATTGATGTACCCCTAGTTTATGCAGATTATTACTTTCTTGAAGCATTACTGCGGTATGCTAAATTACGTTAGAACAGGATTACCTTATAAACCTACTTATTTGTTAATGAAACTAGTATGAGCATACAAGCAATGTATATGCTCATGCTGGTTTCTTTCTAAGCTCCTGCATTACCTGTTTTTACTTCTCCAGCTCGTTTGTAATTCACAAAGATTACCCCACTAGGCGTAACAGTACTCTCTATTAAAGTAAATGCTGCGGGAAACGGTCCGTCGGTAAATATTTTTTTGCCCTTACCCAATGTTATTGGATGGATCATTAACCAAAGCTCATCAACTAGATCATGCTTAAGTAACAGCTGAATCAGCTCTGCACTGCCCCAAACTTGTAGATCAGCACCATTTGAGTTTTTCAGCTGTTCAATGTCTGATAAGCTATTCAAGAAAACTGTATTTTCCCATTCAGATTGGGTAAGGGTTGTAGACATTACATATTTTGTTACCTCGTTTATAGTTGGCCAAAACGCTGTGTTTTTAGGCCAATAGGGTTCCCAAATCTGAAATGTTTTTCTGCCCAATAAAATATCTGCTGGTTTCATCAATCTTTGCATTACCTTGTCTGAATCTTCATCGCCAAATGGCGCAACCCAACCTCCATATTTAAAATTGCCAGATGTATCCTCATCAGGACCACCTGGGGCTTGCATTACCCCATCTAACGTGATCATTGATAGCACGATTATTTTTCTCATGGTATGATCTCCTTTCTAATGTTATAACTAAATTATCTTCAACATTGTTTTTGCTAAGCCAAGGTCGTTAATAAAGAAATACTGTTGCAGTATGATTGCGCCAATCTTAGTGGTAGATTAAGACAAAATTTATGGATTAAAATATTTAAGAGATGGTAATTCTAAATGTTTTGTTAATTTCAAAACTTAGAACTAAATCCTTTTATGAAAAGACTAGCCATTTTTATTCCGCTCCTATTTTTATCCTTCGCTATTTTAGCTCAAAACGTTCAGGATGAGATTAATTACTTTAATAGTTTTCAACGAACTAAGGACAAACAACCAGACTCCGCGGTATATTTCATGCAGAAACTAGCTGCAAGCAACCAGCAATCTGCTGAAGATTTGTTGCACAATAGTTTCGCTCAGTCTTTCCTTGGCGCTGTACAAGAAAAGATGAAAACCGATACTTCATTTTTGGCCCATATTAAAAAGATGAACATGACCATCGATTCGGTATTTGCTTTAATGAAGGAGGAAAAAAAGAATGCACATATCATACTAAGTCGATTTGGCAACGACACTAATCCTTTTTTAAAAAATAATAGCTATGTAGTAGCTAAATGGGTAGAAGCGCAAGACAATCAGAAAGACCCTACCAAATTATTGGCAATTGGTAAGGAGTACTTGACCTATTTATCAGCTCAAACCGATTTTTACGCGGAAAGAAAAGCAAGATATGGTTTACTGATTGCCCAACTAATGGTAGCTGATGCAGCACTCAAATCAACTGGCGATAAACTTTTTAAGTTAATTTATAGCAATCTTCAAAAGAATCAAAAGGAGTTAGATCCAAACGAACTGACAAGGTCAACTAAAGAAATTAGGGCTTGGTACAGGTACATGTTTGCCTATACAAACTTTATTGCTGCCCAAAATACTCAGGATAAGGTTGAAAAAATGGCATTTCTAAAGTTGGCAAATGAATACAGTCCTGATATGATTGATAAAACTGCTTCGCATGCCTATTTCTATGATATGATCTTTTTATTAGGAGAAGAAAAATATTCCTTCGCCGATGATTATTTAGCTACTTTGGCTAATGATGAGGAGAAATTTAAAACCATCATGGCGTTGTCTATGAATGATCCATCTTTCAAGGCAAAAGCAAAGGCACTTTACAAAGATCAGGCTAGATTTAATGAGTTATGGCTCAATCAATTCAATACCACGTTTAAAACTGCACCTGCATTTGCATTGCTTCAATTAGATGGAACCCCATACAAGCTTGGTAACCAGAAAAATCAATGGACATTAATAGATTTCTGGGGAACTTGGTGCGGGCCATGCAGGGCAGAACACCCTGATTTGCAAAAGGTATATCTAAAAACCCAAAATGGCCAGTTGCCAAAACTTAATGTCATTACCATTGCAAGTAGAGATAATGAGCCAGCTGTAAAAGCATACATGAATCAATTTAAGTATAGTTTTCCAGTGGTGATGTCTGATAATGTAATCGAAACCAATTACAATGTTTCTTCTTGGCCATCGAAATTCTTAATTAGTCCGCAAGGAAAATTTGTAATTATACCTTTTGGTGTTAACTGGGAAAAGTACATCGCAGATTATATTAGTGAATAGTATATGGCTGGTGAGGACACCAGCCACGGGTAGAGATTAGCTGCGCTGAGCCATTTGGGATTCCCGTTTGCACGGGAATGACGTAAATTTAAAGATTCGTCATACCCAGCTCGACTGGTTATCTTAATGCATTTTACTTCCATCTCAAACGTTTGTGTGGTGTTTAAATCTTCCTTTGGGTTAAATATTGATAGTTTAGATTAAACCAAATACCCGATCCTAAAAAACACATCAAATGTCTTTGAAAATTAAATGGCTTATGGCCAGCATGATCTTCTTGAGTTTTCAGTTCAGCAAAGCCCAACAATCGAAGCAGATAGAAGAACAAAAACTAGATGGAGCCGATTCAACAGCCTTTAAAACCGTAATTGCGGGATTGTCTTTTTCAGCTAAAATAGCACAAGGTACTCGTCAGTTGGTAATTCCGAAACCAATTGCGGGGTATGAGCTTTCTCTTTATGGCTCCAGTAGAAAACCTGTGATAGATTTAAAGGGAAAAATTTATCAGCCATTGGTTGATTGTGAAGTTCAATTGGTGTTTAAATTAAAGAATACACAAAATAACAAGGCGTATGAGTTTCAACAAGCCGTAATGGTAGCAGGACAGTTTCGTCCGCAGACAGGTATAAACAAGCAGCCTTTTGTAATCCCTTCTTTGCAAGAGTGGAATGGCGGAAATGGTCATTTTAAATTATTGCCAAATAGTAGGATCATCATTAGCGCAGGTGCCGAAAAATTGTTAACACCGGCAGCAATGATCTTTTTGCAAGAGCTTAAACTATTAACGGGTTATACTACAATAAGCATTGCTAAGGGTAAGGCAAAGGCAGGAGATATTGTTCTTGGTATTGATGTAACACAAAAAAACTTAGGCAATGAAGGTTATAGCATTGCTATCGATCAAACCATACATGTCAGAGCTCCTTATTATAAAGGTGCTTTTTGGGCTACCAGAACCATTTTGCAATTGTTAGAACAAGATCCATCACATCATCAAATTGTTAAGGGTAAGGCGCATGATTATCCAAAATATGAAGTGAGGGGCTTGGTGCTCGATGTTGGTCGTAAATTTTTTACGCTCGACTTTCTAAAACACTATGTAAAAATGATGGCCTATTATAAAATGGGCGATTTTCATATTCATTTAAACGACAATGGTTTTAAGCAGTTTTTTGAAGGCGATTGGAATAAAACCTATTCTGCCTTTAGATTGGAAAGTAGTACTTATCCGGAATTGACAGCAAGGGATGGTCATTATACCAAAGCTGAATTTAAAGAACTGCAGTTAAAAGCACAATTGTATGGCATACGCATTATACCTGAAATTGATGTGCCCGCACACTCATTGGCATTTACCAAAGCGTTTCCAGAGATAGGAAGTAAAGCTTATGGAATGGATCACTTGGATATCAACAACCCTAAAACTTATGAGATTATAGATAATGTTTTTAAAGAATATATAGGCGGAAAAGATCCTGTGTTTGTAGATCCTGAAGTGCATATTGGAACAGATGAATATTCAAAAAAAGAAGCAGAAAGTTTTAGGGCATTTACCGATCATTATATCCGTTTCGTAAAGGGTTTTGGTAAAAAGGTACGACTTTGGGGTGCATTAACACACGCTCAGGGGAATACACCTGTTACTGCTGAAGGAGTAACCATGAATGCTTGGTACAATGGTTATGCAGAACCTAAAGAAATGGTTCGCTTGGGTTACGATCAGATCAGTACACCAGACGGGTCCCTATATATTGTTCCGGCTGCTGGCTATTATTATGATTTCTTGAATGTGAAACGTCTTTATCAAACCTGGGAACCTAATCAAATTGGAAATGTAACCTTTTTAATGGGGCATCCAAAAATAAGGGGAGGAATGTTTGCGGTATGGAATGATCATGTAGGGAATGGGATTACAATGAAAGATGTTCATCAAAGGGTTTTTCCTGCAATGCAAGTGTTAGCAGAAAAAATGTGGGTAGGAAAAACAGCGCAGTCTGACTGGAATAACTTTGCTAAAAACAGTATTAACATTGGCGAGGGACCAGGCCTAAATATGCGAGGTGTCGTTCCTTCAGCAGATGCTGATTCCTTGGTTTTAAAAAACGAACTGCTTGCTAAATCATCAAAATCAATCCAATTGCCTTTAAAGGAAATTGGCTATCCCTATTCAGTTGCCTTTTCTTTAAAGCCCGCTATAGGAAGCAATGTTGATGTCACCTTGTTTAACTCTGAAAATGCCAGGGTGTTTTTGTCTAAAGCCGATAGTTTAAGATTAGGTTTTAGTAGAGAGAATTATACTGATATTTTCGATTTTGCATTTGAACAAGATAAAACCTATAAAATTGTAATTACAGGAAATGAAAAAGGCACTTGGTTATATGTGGATGGAAAGCTAGTCCAAAAAATGGAAGGTAAAAAGTTAAGCTTCGCCAATACAAAAGATAAAATAAGCAGGATGCAAACCCTTATATTTCCTCTAAGTGAGGTAGGAGATACCAAAAATGCAGCTCATGGATTAGTTTCTGGTTTAAAGGTTTATAATAAACGATTGAATGAAATCTTAATCGCTAATCTAAATTAAATCGTTTAAGGGCCTCAATCCATGCTAATCAAAAACAAACGTTTGTGTAGCTTTAATGCTTGATGTTAATTTTAAATATTTCTAATTTAAATTAAAGAATGAAAAACTTTAAGAACCTTACTTTCTTCTTGTTATTGCTCAGCATAATTACAGCTAAAGCCGATACTGGAAACAAAAATAAACTCTGGTATCAGCAACCTGCCGAAAAATGGGAGCCAGAAGCATTGCCTATTGGTAATGGACGTATGGGAGCAATGTTGTACGGAGGTGTTAAAACAGAACGCATCCAGTTTAATGAACAAAGCCTTTGGTCTGGCGATAACAATTGGGATGGCGAATACCAAACTGGTGATCGTGGATTTGGTTCTTACCGAAACTTTGGAGAGTTTATCATAAACTTTGATCAAATAGATGCCGTAAAAGCTTATCGTAGGGAGTTGAATATCAATACTGGTATACATACTACCACTTTTGAGTTAAATGGAGTTACCTATACTCGTGAGGCTTTTGCCAGTTATCCAGATCAAGTTATTGTTTTCAGGTATACCGCGAATAGAAAAGGAGCTTTATCAGGCAAGGTTTCCATGCAATCAGCGCAAGGTGCAATAAGTACTGCAAGTACAGATGGATTGAGTTTTATGGGAGAAATGCCTAATCAATTAAAATATGCTGCAAAGTTAAAGTTGGTTAAAAATGGCGGTTCTGTTGATATTGAAGGTAATACCCTAAGCTTTAAAAATTGTAATTCAATTATCTTTTATTTGGATGCAGGTACCAATTATAAGCCCAGCTATAGTTTAGGATGGAGAGGTGACGATCCAATGCCAAGAATAGACAAGGAATTAACAACTGCAAAACAACTGAGTTATGCTAAGCTATTAAGTAGGCATATCAAGGATATCAGTAAATTAACTGATGCAGCTATCATTAATATTGGCGAAACAGCGCAAGCACAATTAAACCTTCCAATTGATGCAAGGCTAAAAAAATATGCCACTGGTGTTAAAGATCCAGACCTCGAAGAATTGCTTTTTCAATATGGTCGTTATCTTTTGGTAAGCTCTTCTAGACCGGGAGGTCTTCCTGCCAATTTACAAGGACTATGGAATAATAGCAATACGCCGGCTTGGGCAAGTGATTATCATAATAACATTAACATACAGATGAATTATTGGGCAGCAGAATCAACTAATCTATCTGAATGCCATCTGCCACTTATCGATTTTATAGTAGCCGCTCAGGAACCTTGTCGAATTGCTACGCGTAAAGCCTTTGGTGAAAATACAAGAGGCTGGACAGCAAGAACAAGCCAGAGTATTTTTGGAGGTAACGGTTGGGAATGGAATATTCCTGCTAGCGCATGGTATGCCCAGCATGTGTTTGAACATTGGGATTTTACCAGAGATAAATCGTATTTGCAAAATACTGCTTATCCCATATTAAAAGAACTTTGCCAGTTCTGGGAAGATCGTTTAAAGCTAAGTAAGGATGGGACTTTATTGGTGCCGAATGGCTGGTCGCCAGAACATGGGCCGAGAGAAGATGGTGTAATGCATGACCAACAGATCGTATGGGACTTGTTTCAAAATTACCTGCTGGCTGCTAAAGAACTTGGTATAGATGCTGATTATCAAAAGAAAATAGCAGAAATGCAGCAAAAGCTTGCCCCAAATAAAATTGGTAAGTGGGGGCAACTACAAGAATGGCAAGAAGATCGTGATGATCCCGATGATCAGCATCGCCATACCTCACAGCTATTTGCCGTATATCCAGGACGTGAAATTAGCACGACGAATACGCCAGATTTAGCAAATGCAGCCATTATTTCTTTAAGAAGTAGAAGTGGTAACTATGGCAAAAATATAAATAAACCTTTTACTGTTGAGTCTACAGTTGGTGATAGTAGACGTTCTTGGACCTGGCCATGGCGAGCTGCTTTGTGGGCAAGATTAGGGGATGGCGAAAAGGCAGGCATGATGATTAGAGGACTACTGACCTATAATACCTTGCCGAATTTATTTGCCAATCACCCTCCATTTCAATTAGATGGAAATTTTGGAATCAGTGCTGCAATGGCCGAAATGTTATTGCAAAGCCATGCTGGTGAAGTTCAGTTGTTGCCTGCTATTCCAGAAGCTTGGGCTACAGCAGGGGAGTTTACTGGACTTAAAGCAAGAGGTGGCTTTACCGTAAACTGTAAATGGTTAAATGGAAAGGTGACCAGTTATCAGATCTATTCTAAAAATCCTGAAAAAGTAAAGCTTCGTATTAACGGAGAACTTAAAGAAATACTTTCAGTAAAACTCAATTAATTTAATATGCCTAATCGTAAGCTTAACTTTAATTCCTATAGCAAAATTATGTTGTTGCTATTAATGAGCATCTGCTTGATGAACTCATTAAAAGCCCAAACAAAGACCAAAATCTATAAGTTAGCCAATTATGGCATCTTACCCGGCAATGGGAAGAATACTTCAGCATTATTAATTACCGTACTTCAAAAGATTAAAAGTGAGAATAATGAGCAGGTAGCTGTTGTTATTCAATTTCAAAAAGGTCGTTATGATTTTTATCCAGAAGGTGCCGAAAAAAGAGAATATTACATTTCTAACCATGATCAGGATAATCCCAAAATAGTTGGTATAGCTTTAGAAAATTGGAAAAACCTGACGCTTGATGGAAAGGGTGCAGACTTGATGTTTCATGGACGAATGTTGCCAATTGCACTAATTGGAAGTACTAACGTAAAGATTAAAAACCTTTCTATTGATTTTGAAAAACCACAAATCTCCCAAATCCAAATTATCGAAAACGATACCCTAAAAGGAAATATCATTTACCAAGTAGCGCCATGGGTAGATTATAAAATAAAGGATAGCGTGTTTTACAACCGTGGAGAAGGTTGGGAAATGCGCCCAGGCTCAGGTATCGCATTTGAGAAAGATACCAAACGCATTGTTTTCAATACTGGAGATATTGCTGTAGGTACCAGAGGAGTTACTGAAATTTCTCCAGGCAAGATCAGTGTACGTTGGAAGAATAAAAAACTGGTGCCTGGAACGGTAATTGCCATGAGGAGCGGCCCAAGGCCATCGCCAGGAATCTTTGTGCATAAGGGTAAGGATATTAGCTTTGAGAACGTGAAAGTTCATTATGCAGAAGGAATGGGGCTATTAGCTCAATTAACCGAGAACATTTACATGGATGGTTTTGGCGTCTGTTTAAGAGGGAAAAATGATTCCAGGTATTTTACCACCCAAGCTGATGCTACTCATTTTTCTGGATGCTGGGGTAAGATCATTTCTAAAAATGGCCTATATGAAGGAATGATGGATGATGCGATTAATGTTCACGGAACCTATCTTAAAATCATCCAAAAAATAGATGACCATACCGTTATTGGAAGATACATGCATGGGCAGTCTTATGGTTTCGATTGGGGTAATGTAAAAGACACGGTTCAGTTCATAAGATCCAACACAATGGAACTTTGGGACACAAAAAATACCATTACGTCTATTTCACCTGTACAAGGTGATGTGAAATCCCCTATGAAAGAATTTAAGATAACCTTTAGTAAACCGCTCGACGTAGCAATAGATCCTGCTAAAACAGCTATCGGAATAGAGAACATATCATGGACACCTTCAGTTAGTTTTACTGGTAATATCATTCGTAACAATAGGGCAAGGGGCGCCTTGTTCAGTACGCCTAAACCCGTTGTGGTAACCCACAATCTTTTTGATCATACCTCAGGCTCCGCTATCCTTTTATGTGGGGATGCCAATGGTTGGTACGAAACAGGAACCTGCACAGATGTTACCATTTCTAATAATAAGTTTGTGAATGCCTTAACAAGTATGTACCAGTTTACAAGTGCCGTAATTTCTATTTATCCCGAAATTCCTAACCTAAAAGAACAAAAGAAATACTTTCACTCTGGAATCAAGATAGAGAATAATACCTTCGAAACTTTCGATCAACCTATCCTTTACGCAAAGTCGGTAGACGGACTTCGTTTTAGTCATAATAAGATTTTCACCAATAAGACCTACCCAGCTTTTCACCACAACAAAAAAAGAGTTTTATTAGAGAGGGTAGTGAACCTGGCTATGGATGTTAATAAGATTGATGGAGAATTAGTTGAACTGAAGCCTCAGTAATGCACTAAATCTTGTCTGTAAACACTTATTTAAAACCATATAACTTATTTTTATAGAGATAAGATGCCAATTCATAATTAGCTATTGCCTCATCTATTAGAGAAGGATTAGCCCCAACAGGTTTTGAATTGCCATTTATAAAATCGGGTGTATAAGATTTTACTTTTTTATTAGGATTTAAAATAACAAGTTGATTGTTCTTGATATAACCTAAACTTTGGTAAGTGCTAATGAATGCTCTTTCTTCATTGTCTTTCATTTTAAAGACATCTTGTCCGAAGAACTTACTTTTATAGCTAAAGTTTAAATAGCCCAATAACGTAGGTCCAATATCTATCTGTGCCGTTAACTTTTCAAATTTTGAAGGTTTAATGTGATGAGGTGCATAAAATATCATTGGGATATGATATTTGTCTACAGGTAACTCTACCTTGCCAGCACTTGAGGCACAATGATCAGCTACTATAATAAAAAGGGTATTGGCAAACCAAGGCTTCAATTTAGCTTCCCGGATAAATTTACCAATGGCATAATCTGTGTATTTTACAGCACCTTCTCTACCGGTATGAGATGGAATATCAATCCTTCCGTCTGGGTAAGTATAGGGTCTGTGATTGGATACCGTCATGATCTGTGCAAAGAATGGTTTTTTTGCCTTATAGTCTTTATCAAGTTCTCTTAATGATAACGTAAATAAATCCTCATCTGCTACACCCCAGATATTAGAATAATGAATTTCTGAATCCTTTAATGCATCTCTATCTGTTACATCATAACCGTTTTGAGAAAAGAATTCATGCATGTTATCGAAATAACTATAACCACCATATATAAACCTACTGTGGTAACCTTTTTCTTTAAATACAGCACCAAGTGTAAATAGATTTTTGTTGTCTGGTCGTTTAACGATAGATTGTCCTGGAGTAGGTGGAATGCAAAGCGAAAGTGCTTCAAGCCCTCTGACTGTTCTAGTGCCAGAAGCATATAGGTTAGTAAATAACATTCCTTGTTTGGCTAAAGAATCCATACAAGGTGTGATATTTTGTGTGTTTCCAAAACTGCCCAAAAATGATGCACTTAAACTTTCTACGCTTATTAAAACCACATTCATTTGCTTTGGTTGCTCAGCACTTGATATTTTTCTTTCACTGTAGCTGCCAGTTTTTTGTAAAGTATCTTTTATAAAAGTTTTTCTAAATAGGTTAACAGCATCCTGTATGGGTAAGGTTTTGTAAAATGTATCATAATCTAACTCATTGTGCCAAAAAGCAAAGCCGAAATCATACATCCCATTGCCAGAGAGTTCATTTACATATTGGTTATCACTTTGTGTTTTCCATTTATGGTTTACCAAAAAATAAGTGGCTACTGGAACCAAAAGAATCAATAATGCTATTTTGCTTCTTTGTTTAAACTTGGTTTGCTTGCTGGTCGATTGCCAAATCAGGTTTTTTAGGCCATAGGTAACTAATGCAGAAAAAATGAATAAGACAGCAAGAATGGTGTTAATGGGATACGACTGACGGATATTTCCAATTACTTCTGTGGTATAAACCAAATAATCTACAGCAATGAAATTAAACCTCACCGAAAACTCTTCCCAAAAAATAAACTCAGAAATAGCATTAGCGATAAGTGTAGTAGTGATAATGAAAAAATAAACCAGCAGTACTATTTTGTTGAATCGTTTATCAAACCATTTGGCAGGGAAAAGCCATAGGTAAAGTACCAGAGGTATAATGGCATAAGATACTGCTGCTAAATCGAAGATTAAGCCGACTATAAAAACACGAAGTATATTAATGATAGTCCAGTCGAACGATGCACTTGAAAAAACCAATAAGGTAATTCTAGTGAGTAATGATGTTAGGCAAAATAAGCAAACTGCTAATAAAACAGTGCCAAACCTATTTTTAAGGATTGGATGAATCTTGATTTTGGAGCGCATTAATGATTGGTTTGAGAACAAATATACCCTCGAATTCTGAAGAAAATCTGAATTTGTATTGTGTTAGCCTATACTTCAAAATCTCTTCAGATTTTCAACTTATCCTTGTTTAAATAAGGCGTATGAATAGAATTGGATTAATAGAGGTTGTTTCGCAGTTTGTAGGTAGGCTATTAAAAGATGAGCTTGATTCAAAACTCTATTTTCATAGTCAAAACCACACCTTAAATGTGGTAAATGCTGTAATAGAAATTGCAGAAAGAACAAATTTATCAGCAGAGGAACTGTTGATAGTTGAAGTTGCCGCCTGGTTTCATGATGTTGGCTATACCACACAATATAAGGGACATGAAAAAATTAGTATTAAGATTGCTAAACAATTCTTAAAAGAACTAAAGATGGACCGTGCATTTGTAAATAAGGTTGTTTCTTGTATCTCTGCAACAACATACCCCCAATCGCCGAAAAATAAAATAGAGATGGTAATTTGTGATGCAGATTTTTATCATCTTTCTAGGGAAGATTATAATGAATTTGAAAACGCATTGAGGTTAGAATGGGAAAAACTACTGAATGTTGTTTATCAGGATAAGGAGTGGAACCTAATGAACTTAGAAATGCTAACTTCTCATGAATACTTTACCATATATGGAAAAGAAAAACTTCAACCTCTTAAAGACAAAAACATTCAAAAATTATTACGGAAAATGCAGGGTTAATTTAACTTATAACCTAAGCCAAAACCTAAAGAACCATTTTGGTAGGCGGGGGCAATGCTTAACTTCCTCTCATTAACCTTGAAAATCTTTTTGAGATAGGGATAAATAACGTAGGTAAGTTTAGTTGATAAAATACCAAATCCTGCTCCAGCAACTACATCACTTAGCCAATGTTTGTTATTGTACATTCTCAATATTCCAGTTGCACTTGCAATGGTGTAACCTGCATAACCAAACCAAGGTGATTGACCTTTGAATTCTTGATTAAATAATTCTGCAGCTGCAAAAGCAGTAGCCGTATGTCCAGAAGGAAAGGAGTTATAACTAGAACCATCAGGCCTTAAACGATGTACTTGATGTTTCAAGGTGGTAATCACAGCCGTTGTAATTACGGTAGTCATCAGTACCATCGCACTTTGATCGCCAACCTTATTTTTAGATTTAATACCTGCAATATCTAAACCATACATGGCAAATAATGGCGAAAATTCTATGTAATCATCAATGTGAGCAGCAAATTTTGGATGATCTTCGCTCAACTCTGCCTTAGTGCTGAAATCTAAATCTCTTATGGCATTATTGCCAAGAGATATTACTCCATAACTAACAAATAAACTAGGGATAATATATGATTCAAACTTCTTAGGGTTGGAAAGGTTATGCTCAAACTTAGCCTCAGCCTCAACCTTATTGCTATCAATTTCTTGAGCATTTAATTTTATCGCTAATAGAAAGAGCAATAACAATATGCTTTTCATGGTATGGATTTGCATCTAAGCTAAATCCAAACCTTGAAGAAATTCTGTAGTGTTAAAACGTTAAGCAGAAAATATGCAGCTTATCTTGATAAGTGTAGGTAATGTCAAATTGATGAAGCCCGGCAATTTGCTTAACCATTGCCAATCCCAAACCCATACCTTCTGATGATGGTGTTTTGTAAAACCTTTCAAAAGCCTGGGCTTGATCCAAAGTATTGTCCTTACTTGTATTAGAGATAATCAATTCAGTTTTATTTAAATCAATTGTAATAGTACCATTATTATAATTATGCCTGATTGCATTGCTTAAAAGATTATTTAACAAGATATCAGCTAAGTATTTACTCATCATTATTTCTTTGTCTAATAAGTTTTGAGTGAGTGTAATATTTTTTCCATTCACTAATTCTTGAAACAATTTGATTTTCTCCACTATTAAATCCTTTAAATTAAATGTTTCTTGTTCAGGAATGAGTTTGTTTTCTATTTTGGCTAATAATAATAACGAATGATTTAATCTGCCCAATCTGCCCACCGAATTATAAATTTCATCTATTAATTCTCCTTGCTGAGGATTTAATGCTTCGCCTTGTAATAGTAAGTCTAGCTTTGAGTTAATTACAGCTAGGGGAGTCATCATTTCATGAGAAGCATTGTCGGTAAAGGTTTTAAGCTCTTTATAGTCTTTTTTTACGCTATCAGCCATACTGCCAACTGCAATATTCAGCTCATTAAATTCTTCTATGTTTGTTTGTTGCGCTTTTATATCGGTCTTTGCGGTTAAGTTAAAGGCTTTCATAGTATTTAAAGTAGCATAAAAGGGACGCCAAATGCTTTGGAGTAAAAACCTGTTAATTAGTAATAAAGAAACTAATAGCAGTATGGTTACGGCAAGCGTGATAAAGAAGATTAAACGAATTAAATCTTCAGACTCTGCCCTTGATTTACTGATGCTAACTTGATAGTTTTGGCCATTTACAATTACAGAGGTGATTAGTGTTCTACCTGGTTCGCTTTCTTTTTCGTTTGCTCTATTATAGTTGTCGTAAAAGAAATTTCTATTAACTTTTTTATTGCCAAGTTTTACGTAGGCTACTTTTTGATGCAAAAAATCGCCTGGAGAAGGTAGTTTTCCATAGTTTAAAACGTAGGCCTGAATCTCTTTTTCTTCAATTACTAAATCTTTATCTAGCTTATTGGTTAATATAAAGTGAATGGCGATATAATAAATTACTCCTGTTATAACCAAAATTATGGATGAAGTAAGCAAGTTTGCCCTGTTGTACCGTTGTGCTAATTTCATATTTGTTCTAGTTTGTAGCCCACGCCATACATGGATTTGATGTAGTCTTTAGCGCCTGCCTCCACAATTTTTTTCCTTAGGTTTTTAATATGCGTATAAATAAAATCAAAGTCATCTGATAAGTCAATTTCATCTCCCCATAAATGTTCAGCAATGGCATTTTTGGTAATTACTTTTCCTTGATTAGAAATAAAGTAGATCAATAAGTCATATTCCTTTTTGGTAAGGTTAAGTAACTTATCATTAATCTTAACTTCCATTGCCATGACATCGATTCTTATTTCGTTAAAAATTAAGATGTTATTGCCGCTAAAGTTTTTCCTGCGGACAATAGCCATTACTCTAGCTTTAAGCTCCGAGAGATGAAAAGGTTTAACTAGGTAATCGTCCGCTCCTAAATCTAACCCATTTAATTTGTCATCTAAAGAATGTCGTGCCGAAATGATCAATACTCCTTCTTTACGGTTTATCTTTTTTAATTCTCTCAGTACTTGTAGTCCATCACCACCTGGCAAAGTTAAATCCATCAAAATACAATCGTAATGATAAAGGTTTATCTTTTCTATAGCAGATGGGTAATCTACAGCAATCTCACAGATATTTCCTTCTCCTTTAAAGTAGGAGACCATGCTGTCTCTAAGCGATTCTTCATCTTCAATTATCAGGAGTTTCATACAAGCAAAATAACAATATAATTCTGTAGAAAAATTGATTTAAAATTTTACCAACTACCAAATTCAAACAGAATTAGATTTTATCTATGCACCTAAATATATAATATCTTTAAATATGCAAATCTTTAAATTCTTTAAATTATTATTTGTTGTGCTTTTGGTTGGATTTGCAGCCAATGCACAAACTATTAAAACAACAGTTTCCGGATTGGTTTTAGATAGTAAAAGCAAGGCCCCCATTCCTTATGCCAACATCATCCTTAAAACCAAAACGGATCAAAAATTTATAGTAGGTACCATTACTGATGAAGAAGGGCGTTTTAAATTGGTAGATATAGCTGTTGGTACTTACACCATCTCCATTACATATATTGGTTATTTAAGCAAATCACAAGACATCACCACTGGTAACTTAAATGCTTTTTTAGACCTTGGTCATATTGCTATTGACGCAGATGCAAAAACCTTAAACGAGGTTACCGTTATTGCTCAAAATACTGATGGTTTATCAGATAAAATGGATAAAAAATCTTTTAACCTTGCTAATAATGTAAGTCAGGTGGGTGGTTCAGTTTTACAAGCCATGCAGAATTTACCTGGGGTAACTATACAAGATGGGAAAATACAATTGCGTGGTAACGATAAAGTAGCCATTCTAATTGATGGGAAACAAAATGCAATTACAGGCTTTGGTTCACAAACAGGATTAGATAATATTCCAGCATCAGCAATTGAGCGAATAGAAATCATCAATAACCCGTCTGCTAAATATGATGCAAATGGTAATGCGGGTATCATCAATATCATTTACAAAAAGAACAAACAAGATGGTTTTAATGGTAAAATTGGATTGACAACGGGTTTAGGTACTTTATGGGAGAGAAAAGAAAATTTGCCAAGCATTAGACCGCAATACCAGGCAACGCCAAAATTAAATCCATCGGTCTCACTTAACTATAGAAAAAATAAGTTAAACACATTTTTACAGGGCGATTGGCTTTATACGCAAACCTTAAATAGAAATGAATTTGCAAGCCGAACTTATACCGATGGAACGGTTATTAATCAACAAGTTAAACGTAACCGGACAACTACATTTACCACTGTAAAATCTGGTGTAGATTATAATCCTGATGAGCAAAATTCTTTTACTTTTTCTGGGTATTTTAATAGAGAAAAGATATTAGACAGGGGAGATATACCTTATTTTAATGCAAGCCTAACTCAACGTTTGCGTTTATGGCAGTTTTTAGAAGATGAAGTGAAATACACGGTTACAGGATCTGCCATCTATCAGCATAAATTTAAACAACCCGGACATTTATTAAATGCTGGCTTTAATTACACCTGGCATAGGGAGGACGAAAAATATTTCTTTACCAATATCATGCCTACGTTTACTGGTCAAGATTCTTTTGCCTTATTGTCTGATGAACACGTTGCAGATTTTAACCTAGATTACATTAAACCTTTAAAACAAGGTAGAATTGAGACTGGTGTTAAATTTAGAAGGAGAACTATACCAACTAATATGCAATTTTTCCCTGGCTTAAATTCTCCAATTGATGCCAATGCAGGTGGATGGGCAGACTATAAGGAAACCATACCAGCAGTTTACGGAAACTATATTTTTGAGAATAACCATGTGGAGCTAGAGGCAGGGTTAAGATTTGAATATGTAAAAGTAAAATATGATGTAAACCCAAATCATAATACTTACCAAAGTGATGGTTATGATTATGCCCGTCCATTTCCCAACTTACGTTTCGCTTATAAAATTGATGATAAAAATAAGTTATCAATGTTCTTTAATAGAAGGGTAGACAGGCCAAACGAAGTTGATATCCGTATTTTTCCAAAGTATGATGAACCAGAATTGTTAAAAGTTGGTAATCCGACATTGCGACCTCAATTTACCAATACCATAGAATTAGGTTATCGATTAAATTGGAAAAAAGGAAATGTTTATACTTCGTTATATCATAAAATGATAAATGCTACCATTACCCGGATTGCCACCCAGGTGACTGGAAATACAATTTTGTACAATATCTTTCAAAATGCAGGCAAGAGTTATAATACTGGAGGAGAAGTTGTTTTACAACAGGAGTTAACGCCTTGGTTCTCTTTTAACACCAGTGGAGCAGTTTACAAAAATACCATTAAGGCATTCAGTGTAACCAATCGCTATCCTATACCTACAGTTTATAGCATGGCTGAGGAAAGTATAACTTCTGGAAATGTAAAATTTAATGGTTCATTTAAGTTTAAACCATCAACCCAATTTCAGTTGACTGCTGTTTATTTAGCACCAGATTTAATTCCACAAGGTAAAATTGGCTCGAGGTTTTCAGTTGATATGGGCTTTAAAAAGCAAATTCAAAAAGGTAAAGGCGAATTATTCTTAAATGGTACAGATATTCTAAATACATTACGTATTCATAAAAACATCTCAGGAAATGGATTTAATCTAATAAGTACGGATTATTACGAAACACAGGTGTTTAGATTGGGGTATAGTTATAAGTTTTAACTATTCATTGGTTCAATAGTGGGATGATGTAGCTGAAACACCATAATAACATTCTTCACCTTTTATTTTAAATTCCGCTCTTTTAAAAGAGCTTCCAATTCTTTGTTATCATGTTTTGGTTTATTAATCAGCTTATAAGCGAGAAATATAGGAATGAGCATCAAAAATCCAAAGCTGCTTTTTACTATGCTATAAAACACAACGCCTATTAAAAATCCAATTAATACCGCATCGATTATGGCAGTTGATTTCCTTTTTTTTGCCTCTTGTAAGAGTTCTTGATCTGTTAATGCTGATAGTGGTTTTTTTATCATTTTATTCTTTCTTTTTGTTTTCCAAGATGATTTCATTAAGCTGTTTTATAACCTCTTCATACGTGGCTATAAGAGAATTTGTATTGTACTGAAGGTTAAAATACTTTGATTGCATCCTTTGGGTAGTATAAACATCATTTAGCGAAAGATTTCCTGCATCTACATCCAGTATCCTTAATTGTTCTGCATTGATGAAGTTTACCCTAGAGGTTAAATTGGGTATAGTTTGCTGATAGTAACTTAATATTTTGTTTTTTATTTTGTCATCTTCAATGGTTCCAATTTTTCCACTAGATTTAAAACCTTCATATCTCCCTACATTAAAATTTGTACTTAGCAGTGAAAAATTAGTATGTGAACCAATAAGGCTGTCGCTTGTTTTATTCTTTTTCAAAGCAAGCATAAACTTATAATCGTTATTCAGCATGGTTGCTGTGTTTTTGTTTTCCTCAAGTACCTTAATGTCAGCAGCAAGGTCTTCATTTAATTCTTTCAAGAATTTATTTGCTTCCTTTTGTTCGTGTCTGTGTTCACTCCAGCCATGCAGCCAAATAGAAAGCGATACAGCAAAAACGATTATAAAAATTTCAATCGTAATTTCTTTAGCTTTTTCGCTAAAAGTATGCTTTGGATCCTTTACTGTCTTGTAGATTTTTCTTGAATGTTTACTAATTTCTTCTTGCATGATCCTCTTTTACGTTTAGTACAGGGCATTAAATTGTTGAACTCTTTGTCTGTTTAAAATGGCATATAACGTGCTGTTACGCTAAGCCTATGGCTCGAATAAACTTTATGCAATTTAACATTTCATAAAAGATTTTCGAGCCATTTTGACAAAATAATGTTGCGAGTTATGTTTTTTATTCCGGTATCTCTATTATACTAATTCCTGTTAAATTTGCTTGGTTATTTTTCAAAAATGCATAAGTTATACTGTCCACCTTGCAGTTTACAAATTGAACTTTTTTAAACCTTTCATTATATTTGAAAAAGGTATTTAGAATGATTGCGTTTTCAAACTTAACGCCATAAAAAGCACAGTGCTCAAAATGGCAATCCTCAAAAGTTCCTGTTAAAGTAACATTGCTTATGTTAGACTTTAGAAATTTAGTGAACTTCCAAACTACATCATTAACATCATTGCGCTCAAAATTTGTTTCTGTAATTTCTGTACCCGAAAAGTCTGCTTCAGAGAAATTGCATTTTTCAATATTGTTTTTAAAAAGTTCAGCATCTATAAAAGAACATTTATTGAAATTATTATTTGAAAGGTTTGAAGATTGAATTTTACTGTCTCTCATATCTGAAAATGAAAAATCACACAATTCAATATTATTCTTTCCTAGAATAAGTCCCGACAAATCAGAGCTCATGAATTTACAGTTTTTCATGTTTGAAGAACTGAATTTCTCCTTCAAGTTCTTTAAACCCGAAAAGTCAGCATCAACCCAGTTTCCTTGAGACATATCCCAATTCCATTCTGCTTTATTTTTTGGTTTTGGAGTTATTTTCTCTGCCGTGGGCTTGTTAAATTGCTCATAAGTTGTGGTTTCAAGTTCCCTTGTCTTAAAACTGTCAGAGAAGTAGTTCAGGTCAACTCCAAGAATTTCTGCGAGTCTGTTTAAAGTGGAGATGTCTGGCATAGATTCGCCACGTTCCCATTTTCCTACTGCTTGTGGACTGATTGAAACTTGTTGAGCAAGTTCTGCTTGTGAAAGGTTAATTTTCTTTCTAGCTTCGGCAATTTTATTGCCAATTGTTTTTGAATTTAGCATCATAATTTTATGTTTTTATTGATGCTACAAAGTTATTCTGCCTCATTGTTGTTGAACATTTTTGTCCGCTACCATTAGTTGTTTATGCGCTACTTTTAGTTGTATTTCTATAACTGTTAGGTGTATTGTTGTCTTTTTTTTATTTCTGTGTCAATTTTTTCTTTTGCCTATCGGCTGGCGTCTCATTGACCGATAGAAAAATAGTTTTTCTTTATCGTCTGTTTACCATTTTAATTTTCATTTCTGCAATATCCAAGATAAAACATTGGTCGTGGAAATTTTGCCTTGTCAACCGAATGCCCTATTGGATTTAAGTATCCGTTGGCAATTAAAATTGTGTCGCCAAGTTGCTTGGCTCTTTTACCATCATATTTTAACAATAAGGAGTCACCCTTTTTGCTCCATTGCCCGGTCCACCATTCATCATAACCAAAAATGCCAGTCCAATTTAATTCGAATGATTTGTCTTTTCGGAATTTGATGTAAGCTTGGTTTTGCGTTCCTTCGTAACAAGCCCTAATTTCTACTTCGCTTTCTAATCTTTCAGAGTCAAGTCGGTATGGACTGAAAATTGCATAAGTCAAGGTGGTTAAAGTAATAATTGCGGGCAAACACTGCATTAAAGTTAATTTTTTTCTGTTTCGAAAGATTTTATTTATTCCGCTGATAGCGTAAACTACTATAGCAATAAAAAATGTAGGGATGAGCAGCGTCAAGATAATGAAAACAGCTCCAGTTAAATGCTTGTCAATATGATAGAAAAAAAATGTGAGCAGGAGATAAACGACACAAATGAATGTTGTAATAATTGTCCTTTTTTTAATCGTGTTGTCAGTCATTTTAAATTACCGTTAACGTTTTGCGATGGCCTATTTTTACCACAAATGTGTCTGCGTTGTAACGTACCGTTGCTTTTTGGTAAACTCGAGTTATGTTTTTTGTTTTTCCGATTTAATCTGGCTAAAGTCTTCATGTTTAGTGAAATACTCTAATCCTAAAACTAATAGTATCGAGCTTGCATTATATACCTTCTGCATGATGATTGCCCAATCCATATAACCAAAACCGAATAGAGAAAAGAAACAGTAAAAAGTGAGTAAGCAAATGATACAGCAGAATTTAAGTAAATGAAGTTTTGACTTTAGGATAAATATAGTAATGGTAAATAGACCAAACAATGTTAAAATGATTGATATTGTTCCCAGGTCATGCAACGGTGTTGCAATTAGGAAAATAAGTAAGATGTTGGCAGCGCCTATAAATTTTAAAATATTAGCCCATAGTCTTAAAGGTATTTTTTTTGACATGTTGATAAAAAAGATACCATAACCAACCGATTGAAATGCCATTCCAATAACTGCCCAAATCCGGCCAGGGTTTACTGAACCATTTATCGCTTTTGCTGCAAACAAATTACTTATGAAATTTTTTGACCAGTCAAAACCTATAGAATTTTTGTCGAGCAATGAGCCACCGGGATAAACTGAGGCTGCTATAACGATCAAAATCACGGAAATGACCAAGCATATCAAAACCGAATGTTTCTTAACCATTTGCTTTATTGTTAAACTTTCCATTTGTGGATCAATTGAGGTGTTGTGTGTAGCATTTAGTTTGAAGTGACTGTTACCGTTTTTCAGATTTAGGAAATCACGAAATTATATATAGTGCCTCTGTAATACAGCACTAAATTTAATAAAAAGTGATGAAAGGAGTGAGCGGACTTTGCTAGCAATTTTCTAAACCTGTTGTTGTACGAATTATTTACTTATAACTAACTTTCATTTTATGCAATTGCATTTTTCCTTGTTTTAAAAATGCTGTAAGATTATCATTAGTTTCTATAAGTTGAGATGGATATCCGATTTTTACGTTGAAGAGAGAATCATTACGAATCTCACATTCTATGTAGACATCATAGTTCGCAATACCACCTTCCTCATAAATCATTCTCCAATTACTGTCTTTTTTTGACAATAACCGCAATTTTCGATCGAGTAATTCAATCTCAACAACATCAGTTGCATTATAATCTTCATTTGGATTTGCAATTTTTGTTTCACCGTTTAATGCAAATAAAACAGCGTTCAGCTGTTTTGGAATTGAATCTTTGGAATTGAACTCTTTCCATTCAGGCTTAATCGCTATTACACTTCTTGTGTCTTCTCGAGAACAACTAATGATTAGTATTGAGATGAAAAAAATGAAGAGTTTCATTATTAGCAGAGTTTTTAATATTTCGTATAACGTTTTTTGCGGCTTGGCAATGGTGGCGGTTTAGATAAAGTTACTAAAAGATTAAGGGTTGTAGAGAGATTCTCCGCCACTTTTGCTAACCGTTGTTAGGTGCAATTATTAACGATCTTTTTTTGTTTTCCAAAAATAGTTTTCTTCCAAACTGTCACTTGGTTTAAATTTATATTCATTGAAATAGAATTTTCTAACAGCTTCTTTTAGCTCCTTTATGGTTTGGTAGCTGCCGCTTAATTGGACTTTGTTAAGCCCAGGTTCTAATTCCCATTCATTATCCTTGCCCCGCTTGTTAGCTGAAAAATATGCTGGATCTAAATCATTCCCCAAATCATTCGATTCAAATTTATTAGCATAAATGATGAAGATTTGATTTCCAGATGGAGAATAAATTATAGTGTCAAGTACTCCATCATTAACATCTGTCCCACCATAAAGTCTATTGTTAAAGACTATTAAACAGTCAATGGCTAATTCAGCATTTAGGCTATCTTTCAAGAATACAGCTTTAGATACGGGCCTTAGATATTTTACTGTCAAATCAGGTTGTCTGTCGTCATAAATTTCGGAGACTAAACTTGGAACTATTAAAACCCCAGTTAAAATAAATATTATCAAATTAATATACCAATATTTTTTAAACCAAATCCAAAATAGGATAGAGGTTAAAATACTAATAAAAAAAAGCCCATATATAAAGTAATTTAAAGCATAGGCAATAAGAGTCATGGGAACTTGTTCTCCTCCAGAATGTCCTATGCTTAGAATCGGAATTCCTATAACACAAAATCCTAAGAATAGTATAATTCCGAAGAGATAGATTTTAAAAGGGCTTCCAAATGTTTTTTTAATCCAATTCATAGTTTTTGTAAAAGCATTAAGTAATCTACACAACTTTAACAGCTCGCCAAATTTAACTTTGGGACCGTAAAGGTGTCGACGGTTGCATGAAAAACTAGAACCGTTTATACCAAAAAAAATAAGTGCCAAAATTGCAAGTAACGCTCCGCGACTTGTCGGATGGCGGTGTTAATTTGCCTTTCTCGCAAAAGCGTCTTTAACTGTCAATCGTAAAATCCAAATTAATGATTTATTAGGATTGGTTTCTATTTTTTCAAGTGTTCCACCACAGCGAACAATTGATTTCTCAGTAAAATCGTCAAGGTTAACTTTGTCTTTGAATATAAATTTTTCAAAACAAAGAATGTTTGTACCTGTGGAGTTTGCCGCAGAAGTAAAAGCTGTATTTGTTGAATCTGTTACTTCAAATTTTAGTTGGCTTAAAGCACCGTCTTTTGTTGTCACGGGATGAGCAGGCATGATGATCTTTTGTCCTTGAAATTTCATTACATTTTGTTCAAGCTCCTTGTAAGACATTTGGTTTTCTGTAACCATACCAGCAGCAGAAAAAATATTAATGTATAGTATAATAGCATGAAAATCAGAGGTGTCTTTTTCTGCTGTTAATAGTTTGCTTGATTCTTTAAATGCAGATTTCCAGTCTTCTGTCTTTAGATAAGGAATTAAACTTTTAAAGTCATCATAAGTTAGGGTTTGTCCGTATGATTGATTTAGTCCTACAAATAGAATTATTAGTGTTAAAAGTTTTTTCATTATCTGCTCTTCTTTCAGTCGTCAAATTCGATTGCATTTTTTGTTTTTGTCGCCCAGTTATTAATATCAATTTTTATTTTCTGTTTCTCGTTAGCGGTTAGTGTTTGCTTTGTCGGTAATGACCAATTTGTCAAACTGTTGAAATACATAATAAGCCCATTCATTCCTAATTCAAACTCAACTTCGGCAATTCTACCATTGTCTGTAATGTATAAAAAACCGCTTCGTCCGTGTGATTTTAGATGCACTCCTTCTTTCGCTATTAATTCTTGGACTTTACCTTTTTCACGTCTTTCAATTGCCCATTCTTCTTTAAGTTTCTCCGAGATATGGTGTTGAAAATGTGTGTCGTCAAATTTTATAGTTGTCCAGCCAAATGGTGTCTTTAATTTTATGTCTCGTTCGTTTCGATTGATTTGCTTTCGACAATACTTTGCTTCATCTGTTAAATCCATTTTATCAGCAGCGTCTGCAAGTCCAAGCCAAAAGTCTTCTGAAAAGTAATGCTCTGTTTCGTTCGCAAGTTCGATTAAACTGTCGAGTGCAAGCTCCCATTCTCTGTTGTCTAAAAATTCAACACAATTAATAAACTGACTGTGTGTCTTATAAAAGTCGGGCATATAGTCAACCAAACGTCTTATCGTCTGCTCAGGTGAGAAATCCGTTTTGGGTTGTCGCTTTATGAAGTTGAATAGTTTCAATGTTGTCTTGTCTTTTAGAGTTGCCACTAAGGTTTTGTGGCTTTGCAAATTTTTGAATTTACTTACTTCAATTATCGCAAGCACTAACTTAATAAATAATTACTGAACTCGCATAGCAACTATTACCCAAAAATTTGTAAAACCTATGTTAGCAGCTGTTGTTCCCTAAAAATCCCAAACTGAATAATATATCATTCTGGTTCGCGGTTGAAGTATCAAAAGTCTTCCATCGTGAAATCTTAAGCCTTTTTCATCAGAACAACAATCTTCCACGTAACTATAGTAATTTGTAGTGTCATTAAGTAATTTTACCAAATCCTTATCACCTAAATAGATACTTTCGCCATTATCATAAATCCCCAAACCAACTCCGTCTGCGAAATTAAATTTAACTGAAGCCCCTAATTTATGAGGAATTTGACCCTTATGCCATTTTATATTATTCCAAGGTGGCTTGCCATTTAGCCATGACTTAATTTGAGATTCTGTTGTCTTGAAGACAATACTAAATTCTCCCTCCAGTAGTTCGTAGTTGTCATTCACATCAATGTTGCTAATAGAGTCACTTATTGATAAACCCGTACGTTTTTTAAATACTTTTTTTGTATCGCCAACAAGTGCCTTTGCATCACCTTTTGAAAAAAGCCTGTCTTCAAAAACCGCCATATCTACCAAATACAAAAGACATGAAACAAAGATCATGGTTACATACTTTGCTGCCTTAGGATAGCCAAACCATTTAGTTATATAATAAACGCCAATTGTGGTTCCAATAACAATGGCAACTAAAAAAATTATAATAAATATCACGGGTTTTAATTTCTGCTTTTCAGTTTTTGTTGTCTATCGGCTGGTGTCTCCACCAGCCGAAATTTGCAAAGAATGTTATTCCTATCTCGTCAATCGCCTTTACGCCAAAGCAATTTAGCGATTGTGCATTACTTTATCATAAAGGTGTTTTAGTTGAGTGTCACCAAAACCATAAATACTTTCCCTATTCCAAAACTCTCTAAACACATCATTAAAGTCGGTAACACCATTTTGTATAATGTCATCAATAACTTTTTCAGGTCTTCCTTTTGCCCCATTTTTTGGAAAACGGTCAACATGAGCTTCAACTACTTCTTGCAAATACGGGAAAGCAGAAGATTGATTTTTTGCAAGGCGAATTAATTCGTCAAGATTGTTGCTTTGATAAGCAGTCCATAAGTCTTGCCCTAATTGTAAGTCAGTATTATCTAAAAGCGTTCTGTTAGCAAAACAAATGACAAGTTCAGTTGAATTTGCTTGCCCATAACCATTCCAAAACTGTTTATTTGTTTTGTCTAAATGGGAAGTATAAACAATAGAAACTTTCTTCTTTATTGATAAACGATTGATAATTGAAATCACGAACCACATGTTAACCTGACAGAACAAATCATACTCAAACCAAAGGTTGAATTCGGAATTGTCAGGAGCATTCATTATTTTCTCAAATTCCTTTACAACATTGTTGTGATATGCTGCTGCTGGTATTCCAATGTATTTAGCCCTTGAATGCCAAAAGTCATTTAAATTATCGCCTGATAAGTTTCCATCAATAAGTGCTTCTCTGAAAACGATGATATCTCCAGTAATTTTTGAATTATGAAAACTGTAGGCAAGAGCATCTCCGTTTAAAATATGATGAATCATGATTGTGATGTTTTTGAATTACTGCTAACTCCTAAATATACACAAGTTTATTAATGCCCTCAAACGAATAATTAGGATCTTTAGTTTGCCTATCGGCTGGTGCCTCCACTCGCTTAATTAGTATGGTGTTTCGGTTGGTGAGACACCGAACGATTGAAAAGTGAAAATGCATTAAGATGCCCAGTCAAGCTGAGCATGACGCACTCACTTGTCATCCGATGAGTACTCCCAAGGAGTCCCTTTGGGATAATGCGCCCTGTAAATCTCATCGGTTGACACTATACTATTGCTACTTGTTAGTCATCCGATGAAACCTGAATTTTACCCATATTCATCGGATGACGGGAGTTATTTATTATTTAAAATCCCCTTCTCCACACTTTCAGTAAGTAGTTGTTCTGCATAATTCCAAATGGTTGCAGAGCCATCTTTAATTGCTTTTTTCTTATCATAAACTTGCTGGTAGGGTACATTAAATTCTGCCCAAGTACCACCCTTGTTTGAGGTATTTTGCAATAAGGGTTCAAACCTATCCATTGTTTTTGCAAATTTTGCCTCAGCTGTAATGCCTGCCTCAAATTCTTCCCAAATGGCAATAAATTCTTGTGCTTGCGCGGTGGGTAGAAGTCCGAAAATTCGTTTAGCGGCAATCAATTCTTCTGCTATATTGCTGTGATTTTTTGAAGCATCATAGATAAAAGTATCACCTGCATCAATTTCCACAATATCGTGTATCAAAACCATTTTCAAGACCTTCAATACATCTATTGGCTTATCAGCATGATTAGCCAATACAATGGTCATCATGGCTAAATGCCAACTATGTTCAGCGTCATTTTCATACCTGTCGCTATTGAACAATTTAGTCTTTCGTTGGATATATTTTAACTTGTCAATCTCTTTGATGAAAGCTACCTGTTTTAATAAATCCTCAGTTTGCATGATGTTATAATTTCGTTTTTATGGGTATCCAAATTTCTTCTTCTGATGTGGGGTCGTTGTTTTTGTATTGCTCGCCTAAAACTTCAAAATGTGGTCGATTGTCTAAAATATAGTCCGAATTTGGCAACCAAGTCCCCAGAATATATTGAAAGATGGAGGGGTCAGTATTTAGGCCTTTATAGTCAAAAACTGCATAAAGTCCGCCTGGTATAATAAACGATTCCATTCCTATTGGGATATGCTCAAAGTCTGCCACTTCAATAGTAGCCCACCTTTCAAATGGATTGGATGGACTAAAATGTGTAAAATGATTTGCTTCGTAAACAACCAATGAAATTAAATCATTTGTGCAGTTGTTGGTTATTTCTTTTCGCCTAGGCAAGAAGCTTCGCCAAAGTTCAGCGATTTTATAGTCTGCAAAACTCATGGTTAGGCGCATTCCAACTAATTTCCTTTCGTTTAATGTTTCAATTCTTGGTGTCATTTACTTATTGTCTAACCTCACTTAAGTATTTGTATTTGCCATCTGCTTGCAGTAAAACGTATTTCTTCCAGAAATCCATATCATTTAAATTGTCTACAGAAAAATTCCAATCCGTAAGTCCGCTGATCTGGTCTACAACCTCACTTCCATATAAATCATCCGTTATCTTTTTTGGCTCAAAATAGGTCCATTCAAAAACATTATTTTGATTGGCTAGTATAACAAAATAATGGATAGTCTTTTTCCCATCTTTACTTGTAATTAAAGTTGGGTTAAGTACAATTGATTTATTTGTGGGATAGATTAAAGAATGTTCTGATATCTTTTGATATGCTTGTGGATTTTTGGCCTTTAGATCCTGGTAAAACTGAGCAAATAAAGCTGTTTTGCTCTTATCAAATATTGAATTTTCCTTTTCTAGTTCCTTTTTGAAATTATTTGCAACTATCTTATATAAACCGATATAGGGTCTGTTGTTAATTTCATCTGTTTTCCACATAGATGTTCCGTATTTTTCCCAGTCGGGATCTTTTCTAAGATCTGGCACCTTTTCAAATAGTTCAGTTTCCCAAAAGTCTGGATTAAATGCTGTTGAGTTTTCTTTAAAAAAGTTCCATTGTTGTAGATTATTAAAGAATTCTTGTTGTCCCTCATTTGAGCTATTGGCACTAAAATAAGTGACATTAGATTTCTCATGGTACCACTTATCCTTGTGCTTTACGCCTTTAACGATATATGCGTATGTTTTTGGAATATCATCTAAAAAACCCTTGTCTTTTATCCCTTTATCTGAAATGATCTTTACATTTTTATCCTTTTTACTGTCCTTTAAAGCTTTAAAGTCTTGCGTGGAAACTTGCTCTAAAAAGAAGGCTACAAATTTACTTTTATCCGCATTAAAAAGTGCCTGATATGCTATTTCAGTATTAACATTGCTATCTAATGAAGAAATGATGGCTTTTAAGTCTTGTTTATCGAAATATCGATTGAAATAATCTTTCATTAAAGCTTCAAATCTTTCTTCTTGTAATTGTCTTTCTCTTTTTAGTGTAGGGCTGTTTGATGCTATGGTATGAATAACTTCTGCAAGTGCTTGTGATAAGGCATTACTTAAAGTGCAATTAATTGTTTTGTCTTTACAAGTAAATTCAAAGCCAGGGTTGTTCCAGTCGCCGATGTATGCTTTTTCGAGGATAATTGAATTTGAAATGTTATCATAGAGCTGAATTTTAATTTTCGCATAATTTATCTTGTTCTCTTTATAAAGTTCAATTGACGCAAAATTTAAAACATATTGAAGTTTCTCAGCGTCTGCATAGGTTTTTAAATTGCCTAATGTGCCATTGCTTTTAGCATCTTTTAGCTTTATTAATAGATTAGGAAATTTCTCATAGAAACGATAGGTCAAAAAACTTTCAGCTATAATGCTTGCCTGCTTAAAAAAATCAATGTCTTTAGAAAACTCAATTTCACTCTTGCTTATAAGTTGTATGTTCTCAGGTTGCTTTTTAAAGTCAGGAGAATTAAGCGTTGCTTCTCGTTCTGAGAGGTTTATTTTTTTCTTAATTTCTTTATTATAATCTACGATCTCCTTTTCAAACGATGGCTCATATTTGGTAAGGTCTGGTGCAAGTATTAGGATTTGTGGCTCGTAAACTTTCTGTCCATAAGTGCTGGTTAAAGACAGGAGTAATACTAATAAGATCGTTAATTGTTTGTTCATTGAGTCGTATCTAGACTTATAATTTAGTAATGAATATTTACAGCGTTTTTCAAGCCTCAAATATCAAAATACTAAATGATTTCTTATTTTAAATTGTCAAATAGTATCCTATTAACTCTGGATTTGTCTCATCAGCTTTATCTGATTTCTTAAACGAAAGTTTATCCAGTAGTTGTACAGAACGCTGGTTATCTTTATGAAGGAAAGCTTCAATTTTTTGAACCTCAATAGTGTTAAATGCATAATCAATAACTTTTTTTGCAGCTTCCTGCATGATGCCTTGGCCTTGAAAATTTGTTAAAAGCTCATATCCAATTTCACAACTGCGATTTTGATCTGAAAAACCATAAAGACATATTGTGCCAATCAATCTATTATTGTTTCCTAAGGTTATTGCCCAATATAAGGCACCATTAGTAAGAATATTATTTATAAAGCTCTTAGCATCTTCAAGGCTGTCACTTCTTTTTCTGTCGAGGTATTTATTGATTTCACTGTCAGAACGCAAGGTGAAAATTTCTTGGTCATCACCAATTTCTAATTGCCTGAGGGTAAGTCTTTCAGTTTTTAAAATAGGGAAGGGTGTGAAATTTTTATTTAACATATTAAAGTGTTTGTGTAACCCCATATCGTATTGCTTCCTCGAGTACATCAAGGTTGATGTCTTTTAACTTCTTAAACTTAATGCAATAGCCGGTTAGGCTCGCTTTGCCTAATGCAGTACCATAGGTTTCGGCCAAGAATTTTTTATCCTCAATACCAAGGATATAAACAGAGATTCCTGTTGTATTTGCACTCAATCCAATTTGATAAAAGTCCCTGGTTTTACCATCAGCATATTTCATGGTTTGCAAACCATAACCTATATTAGGATTAGAAACAACTTTACCTTCACTGTTTTTACCATCTAAGAACCATAATTTACAATCAGGTAATGCCTTTAGGATGTGTTGATGCAACTCCTGCATTTCACTACTTTTTGGCTCTGGTTGACTTTCAATATATTCTTTGATTTGATTCGTTACGTTCATGTCATCTAAATTACGGATTGCTTTAATTTATTACACTAAACCATTGTTAATGATAGACTTTTTTTCCATCAGTTCAGTCGGCGAGTATCCAAATTGTTTTTTAAATGCATAAGAAAAGTGTGATAAATTCTCAAAACCAATTTCATAATAAACCTCAATTGGTTTTTTGTTCTTTTCGTAAAGCTGATAATGTGCTAATTCTAACCTTTTTTTGGTTAACCAACGTTGGGGTGTAAGTTTAAAAATTCTATAAAAATCTCTTTTATAGGTTGTCAGGCTTCGACCAGTTAAATAGCCAAATTTTTCCAATGGCATATTAAACATAAAATTCTTTTCCATAAAAGCCGCCAAATCAATCTTGCCAGGCTCCTCAAAGTTGGCTAAAACAGTGTCTATATCTTTATCAATAGTTTTAAGAATAGCAATTGCTTCTGTAATTTTTAAGGATGCGATGTGCTCTGGGAAATTTTCCTGCATTTCAAAATAAGGAATTAGCGAAGCCAAACAACTTGCTAATAAAGGATGCTGATGAAAACTGAAAATTTTAGGAAGAACGACTTTTTGCCTTGCATTTTCATGGCCATAAAAATCCCTCAATCTTTTGGTTGTTAAGTGCATGGCGACTGCCTTGTGTGGCAATCCATCTTTTGGTATATTGATAATGGTTGCCAATTGATTTCTCGGAATTAAAAAAGTACTCCCCGCTCCAAATACAAAACTTTCATCTGCCTGAATAATTTTTGTTTCTCCCGTAATTAACCACACCAGCAAATGGTCATCAAAAGCGGCTTCCGTTTTAAACAACTTACCAGTATAACTAGAAAGTTTAATTTCGGGGTTGATGTAATTTACCTGATAATCCATATTGCTCGTGTGGTAGAAAGTTACGAAATATCAATTAAAGTCGAATGTTATTCCTGTCATCTCTTCACTTAATTTCCATAATCGTTTGGCATTGGTTTCATCTAAAGAATAAGATTTAATGCCACCTATAAGGGCTGCATTAGCACTTAAAACGGCTATATCAACATTTTCACAATAAACCCCTCCAATACGGTTTAGTATTGGGCTTGTTGCCGCCCAAACCGTTGTGGCTGCTCCCTGTGGAATTGTTTTTAAGGATGCTTTAACTTCGGGTAATATATTTCCTTCTGCATCGCTGTAGCCTAATTTTTGAAACAAATCAATTGGCGCTTCTCTCCCAAGTTCAGTATCACCAACCGCACCAGGGCATAACGAATAGCTTCGCACTTGATGTGCTTTTGCACAGTTGTCAAACTCCAATGAAAAAAGGTTGACTGCTGTTTTTGACTGTCCATATCCCAGTAAGGTTTCATATTCCCGATGTAGGAAATTAGGATCTTCAAAATTAAAATCTGAAAATTGATGTCCGCCAGAAGATACGTTCACTACTCTTGCACCATTTGCCTGTTTTAAGGCTGGCCATAACCTAGCCGTTAGCTGATACAAGGCCAAATAATTAGTCGCCAGTTGCGATTCATAACCTCGATGATCTCTACGTAAGGGCACCCACATGATACCTGCATTGTTAATGAGCAGAGGCAATGGTCTGCCTGAAGCCAAAAAATTTTCAGCAAAAGTGTCAATAGAGTTAGGGTTCATTAAATCCATTTGTTCTATTTCTACACGTCTAATACCATCCAAGTTTCTTTTTGCTTTTTCAATGTCCCTTGCAGGTACAATCACTGTTGCGCCAGCGGCTGAAAGTGTTTTTACGGTTTCTAAACCTATCCCTGTATTTCCGCCAGTTACAATGGCAATTTTTCCATTAAGGTCAATCCCTTTGATAACTTCACTAGCTGTAGATTTAGCATTAAATCCTGAACCTATAGGTTGTTGTAATGCACCTTGATAATTATGCTGTTCCATTTTTTTAAATTTTAATTGTTTGATGGAACAAAAGTAAAGGGTATAGTTATAAACGACTTTGTTTAAACGTCCGAATGTACTTTGTTTAAACGGTCAGGGGTTTAGGGATGTTTTAGGGGTTAAACAATTTTGAGTGATTTAATTAGTCCGTCCTCAAATTCATAATGATAAGTCATTGTAATTGGACTTCCAGGAAACGTTCCTGAAACTTCAGTTTTCAAGGTGTTTTCGATTTCTGAATATTCAAGCGGTTTCATCGTTGCTTGATATTCCTTATTTGCCTTTTCTATCCAAATTTCTATTTCTTTTCTTCCATTGTGCGTTTTTCCTTCGTCGAAAACTACGGCTGTCTCGGTAAAACACTGAGCATAGGTTGCGCTGTCAAAATTGTTTTGTGAGTTTATTAGTTCTGAGACTACATTTGGTAAATTCATTTTGTTGATTTTTAATGATTATTAAATAGTTGGTATTGTTCCGCCATCAATTACAAATGCTGTTCCTGTCAAATAATTAGCCCTTGGCGAAACAAGAAAGCCAACTAACTCTGCTACTTCTTCTGGCTCGGCAGGTCTTCCAAAAGGTATTCCACCCAAGGCATTCATAACACTTTGTTGAGCCTCCTCTACGCTACTCTTTGCGTTTCTTGCAATCTCACCAAGCCAAGCTTTAGATGCAGTCGTATTTATCCATCCTGGCGAAACCGTGAGCACACGAACACCCTGTGGTGTTACTTCATTTGATAAGCTTTTACTGTAATTTATCAATGCTGCTTTTGAAGCTGCATAAGGCAATGTAGAATCGTATAATGGTAGTTTGCCTTGGATAGAGGCGATATGAATAATAACCCCACTTTTTTGTTCAATCATTTGTGGTAAAAATCCTCTGTCCAGTCGTACGGGAGCAAGCAAATTAGCTTGCAGGGTTGATTCCCAATCTTCATCCGTTAATAAAGCAAAACCACCGGCAGGAGTTATTGAAGAACCTAGATTATTAATTAGAATATCTAACCTTCCATATTTTTCTAAAACTTCAGTTACTACTTTTTGTGCTCCTTCTGCCTTGCTTAAATCGGAAGGGATGAAATGCAAGTAGCTGTTTTCTTTTTCTGGTGCGTTTCGTGCAGTAATAATAACTGTAGCACCTGCTTTTAGTAAGCGCTCTGCGATAGCTTTTCCTGTGCCTTTTGTACCTCCTGTTACCAAGGCTATTTTACCCGATAGTTCATTGTTAAAATTAAATTCTTGTTCCATTTTTCTAATTGTTTTTGTTAGCGTTTAATTAACATTACAAAATTGAGGTGTATCATCAGTTTATACAATAAGGGAAAATCGAATTGCATAGGGATAATTTTTTCCCCTATTGTAGAGCTTGGAACATTGGGCTAACTTTAACCTATGAATGATAGAAAGATACCCTTGAATTTGAATTGTGGGCTAGACTTGATTGGCGAAGTGCTTTATGGAAAATGGAAAATCCGTTTGTTGTGGTTCATTAATGAAGGACATCAACGCCCAAGCGAATTACATCGTAAAATTCCAGATGCCTCACGCAGGGTGTTAACTATCCAATTAAAAGAGCTGGAAGAACACGAATTGGTCATGAAGAAAATCTATCCTGTTGTTCCGCCAAAAGTTGAATATAGTTTAACTGATTTCGGCAAAACCCTGGTTCCTGTCATTTCAGCTTTAGGAAATTGGGGTGATGAAAATGAAAAACGTTTGAGGAGTGTGATTTTGAAAAAGGGGTAAGTGGAATAAATTTGTTATTAATTAATTATTTCTTAAACCCATTGTTGTGCGTTCTTTTTCAATAATTGAATCAATAAATTCATTAACATTTAGTTCCTTCAATTCTGCATATCTCTTTCTATCCTGATTCGCTTTTTCGGCCAATTCATATTTCATTTGTTGATATGCCGATCTAGCCCAGTCATTTTTTCTTAAAAAATCCCGAGATAAAATATGTCTTTCTAATGCCTTGCTTCCAACAGGGCAAACATAGAGGTGATGCTTTATGGTATCTAAAGTTTCATTTGTACATTTTCCATTCCTTTTAAAAACATCACGTTCTTCAATTCCTTGATTTCCATGATGGTCATATCCGATGGCTGCTAATCCTGCTTTTATTTTATGCCAATCTGCTTCATCGGCATAAATAATATCTATATCGATTATTGGTTTGGAATCTAAATTTGGCACAGCTGTACTTCCAACGTGTTCAATACTATATACAAATCCATGTAGCCCATTGTCGATTACACCTCTTATGTCATTAAAATCCTTGATCCAATTTGATGTGTATTTTTTTATTAGCATTCTGTTTTCTAAAATGATCTACAGCACCTAAATATATACAATAGCTTGCATAAATAAGATATCGATAAGCTAAATTAAAATCACCCGGCTATCCTGAAATCTGATTCCTAAAATGAGCAAATTTTTCATCTACACTTTTACTGTATTTGGATAGGTCCTCCATATTTTTCTCATTTTTTCTCCAATTCTCTATTAACCTTTAGTTAATAGAGGTTCGTAAAGAAGTCGTAAAAGCGTGCTAGTTAAAACGGACTTTAGACGGACTTGGTTCGGACTTTGTTCGGACTTGTGACAAACATATCCGACCAAACCCCGTTTTAACCCCGAGTTAAATTTGTAGAAATAGATACAACATTACGATTCTTTACATAACTTGGTATCAATCATCCCATAATCTTAAAAAAATTATGGCAACATTTAGAAACGGAATCAACGGTGGTTTCACAGGAAAAGTAGGTAGCGTAGTTGGCTATCCACTCAATGGACAATGGGTAATGAGAGGGTTACCTAAGAAGAGTGTAAAAAACAAAAAAGGCACAGCCGATCAAAAGGCGTGCAGGTCTGGTTTTAACAAGATGCAGGATTTTCTCCGACCCTTAATTCCCTTCGTAAGGGTAGGGTACAATCTAGAATCTAAGCTGAGGATGATGACTGCACACAATGCAGCCAAATCTTACAACATGCTTTATGCACAGGAGGCAAATGGAGACATTGATTGCTCCAAAGTCTGTTTAACTTATGGCAGTTTAATTGGTGTAGAAAACCCAACAGTATTAACGGACGATGTGGGTTTTCATTTCAGTTGGACAAATAATGCAGGCAATGTATGGCCTAGGGCAACAGACCAAGTGATGGTCATGGCCTATAATGTAAAAGATCAGCGAATTTATGGCAAACTGAGTGGTGCGAGAAGACGTGATTGCATGGAAACCATTGAAATCGATTCATCTGAAAAAGGTAATGAATTTCACATTTGGATTTCTTTTATCTCAGATGATCGACAGAAAATTGCGATGAGTAGCTATGTAGGTTGTGTAATTGTTTAAAACACAGTCTTGATTCGGTCTTTTATACCAACAAATTACCACATTTTTTTGATGCATACTTTGGAGCTAACTGGGGTTTTCTTCTTGGAAATGGAATTTGTTGTTTAGCTAATCAGATGAGAGTTCATAAATAGCATCAATTAATTCCGCTGCAAATTGGGATTAATTGATGCTATTATGTTTTGTAGTAAGCTAGGGGTTCTTCATAATTATTAATATTGAACTAAATCATTAACCTCAAAATAATAGGCCTTGAGTGAGTTTATTTTTCCCAATATATGCATACTTTGTGTTTTTCCTTGAGATGTCCATTGATCTGGGATTTCCATCTGTATTGAGCTGTCAAAAGCATTATCATTAATTACGTACTTTTTTGTTTTAGAATTTTTGAGTGTAATAACGGGATAAAAATCGGTGCCAGCTTGCGTGGGATTGGGTGTTGGTGGCGGTGTGAGCGTATAGTACGGCGTCCATTTGCCTGGTTTTAAATCCGCTGCAATCGGAAAGCTTGTAACGTTAACAATCACCAATTGATTATTTGCATCAATATAATACTCCAATACATCTGTAGCAATATCTACCGCTTCTAATCCCTTCGGAGCATCAAGATAGAAGTTAACTAAATAGTCTTTTCCTTGTGCAGTAGGATATTCATATTTATTAGAAAACTTTGAACCATCATAAAAAAACTTGGGTACTACATTATCAGCATCTTTAATGCTAAATTTTTGTTCATACACTAATTCTTTTGTGCGTTTGTTTTTAAATTGCATCAATATTTCATCATTTGTAAAAGCAAGTTCTGGTCTTACAGTTCCAAGCATAGCTTTGCCATAATAATCGCGGATCTTTTTCCCGTCAAAATATTGTTCAAGCGTATCGCCAACTACATATCCCCTCAACTCAAAAGGTTTAAGGGCTTTTACATTTTTCACTACAATTTCGCCATCTTTTTCGCAACTGGCCAATAGTAATAGCGAACAGAGAACCAATAGGTAATGTATTTTATATATTTTCATGATTTGTATAATTAAAGGTTATAGGTAAGAGATAAGCTAAATGTGGTGCCCAAGTAACGGGTAGAACTTTGCCTGTCGCCAACTCGCCTATTGGTTAATGGATCTACATAACCTTCTTCAAATTTTTCAGTGAAGCCAAATTTATATTTATACCTGTCTTGCCATTCTTCACCTACACCATCAGGTATAATGTCAAAAGTGCTTCCATCGTTAATGAAATGCCTGAAAGGAGCATTCAGTAGGTTACTCATGTTCAGTCTCGATTCCATTTTTCCTTTTAGGAATTTATAGCTGATCTGTGCATCAAACTGGGAACGTGGTCTTTCATATTCCACCAAATTTGGTTGACTGGCTGTAATAAAAGTTTTATAGCCTGCATGATTATAGGTTATGTTAAGTCCCAGTTTTTTGCCCACATATTGCAATCCTGCATTGTAAAGCAAGGGCACCTGGCCGTAAAGTGCACGAGGATGTTTGATATAGGTATAATATAAAGAATCTGTGTTATCTGCCAATACCTTAACTTGCAGTTCTCTTGCCCTCACTGTAGATTTTTGGAGCGTTAGGTTGCCACTCAAAAATACATTGCCCAAGAAAGGAACTTTATCAGCAAGAAAACCAAGGCTTTTACGCAGCTCAAATTCCCATCCTTTTACTTTTGCCCAATCAGAATTAGTAATATTGATATAACCTACTCCATTATTTTCCCTGTCTAAACGGTAAAATTCTGCTGGCTTGTCTAAATATTTATAGAAATAGCCTACTGATAATAACTCTCCAGCTCCTGGAAACAATTCTATCTTGGCATCATAATTATCTATAATGGTACTCGATACACCACTACTTTTTACTTGTGAACCATAATCAGGATCGAAACGAGAGAATCTAGAATTTTCCATCATACCTGGCCTTACTGCCGATTTAGCATAAGAGGCTCTTATATTTAACTCTTTAACAGGGCTATAGGTGATATTGGCAGATGGCATGACACGCCAGTCTTTTTCTTCTGCAAATATCAATCTGTTATTTTTATCTCTTAATAAACTGGCAGCGTTTACTACTGTATCCAACTTGTAATAATCTGCTCTTAAACCATAAACTATTCTCAGGTTAGAAAAAAACTTATGGTCCATCATTACGAAACCACCTTTATTGGCACTTTCAGCCTCAAATTTATTTAAGGAATAATTAGCTGGAAAATAGAATAGGTTACTTCCTGGTCCACTCATATCCATGTAATTTCCCCATTGTTGGATTGGAATTTGGGCTATTGGTACGGTTGACTTGGATCCGATACTGATCGGTAATATTCCCCAATTAAATTCGGCGTGTTTCTTTAAGTAGTTTACACCAGTTTTAAATGTATGTGAGGTGCTGCCAATTCTAAAATCATAAGATACATTAAGAATTGCATCAAAATTTTGTTCTCTAAAAGTATATTGATCCCGATGTACAGCGCCAAAACCTGGATCTGAATAACTATTTGGTACATAATAAGAAAATGGAGCCATGTTGCCAATTTCGCGAGTATTAATCGATGCTGATACGGCATCTTTTTCTATCGACTTCAAAACGGTTCTTGCTGCACTCCATTCTATTTTTATTTTTCCAATTTTATGCGTGCTACTCAATTTGTTTTGCAACAGGTCGGTAAATTTAGGGCGATCATCTTCTGCTGTACCTGGAAATTTCATGTCGCCATCGTTTTTAGGGTTTTCATGGCTCCAACCTGTGATCCTGCTAAACCTATTATCAAAAATACGAGTGTACAGATTATAGGTATTGATTTGATGGCTTGGCGTTTTAAAACCACCATTTACAAGTAAGGCCATCGTAGTGTTAAAACCATATATATTTCCAGTATTTATATCGGTCGGGTCATCGCCCCTGACTGGTTGTTGGCTCCAATCTCCTCTACGCATGCTAGCAATTTCATCGTTAGATTGGGTATTACGGTAGCTTGCCGATGCTACAAATCCAATTCTTTTTCTACTTGTACTGTCTAGCGCATAAGATCTGCCCAAGCTCACCTGGTAGTTTTGAGAAGGCATGGCTTTAAAAATTCTGGTGCCCAATCTTTCTGTGCCACCAATTCTTTTATTCTGCTCGCCAACTTGAGCGGCCTTTATTTTGTTTTGTGCATCTGATAACCTAGGGTCAAATCCACCAAGATTAAATATTCCTTCAGGAAAATGATCCCTTTCGCCGTCATCAAAACCAAAATAATCATACTTTCCTCTGCCATAACCCATAAAATCTTTTCCAGTTGTGAGTGAGTTAAACGAAGTTCCTGCACTAAAGGACAGAAAATTCTCGTTAGGTACCGATTTAGTAGTAATCTGTATCAATCCTCCTGCAAAGCCATAAGGCATATCTGCTGTCATAGATTTGGCGACCACTATATTCTCTACCAAATTTGTAGGGATCAGGTTAAATTCAAAATCTCGTTGCTGCACACTAGTACTAGGCAATGTACTTCCGTTTAAAAGTGAAACGTTATAGCGTTCGGCAATACCACGGACCACAACTCTTCTGTTATCGGTTGTACTTACCCCAGTAATGCGTTTTAAGGTTTCACCGACATGTTTGTCTGGAGTAGCACTGATTTGCTCGGCAGAAATTCCATCTGACAGGTAAGCTGTATTTTGCTGCAGTTTATATAGGCTCGCAATAGATGCCTTTTTGTAATCAGAGGTGATAACAATCTCTTTTAGTCCATTTGAAGCAGTTTTTAACGAGATATTTAATGGCGTATTTCGATTTTCTGTAACAGCTACCTCTGTAACGCGCTGGGTTTGAAAAGAGATATAGCTATATTCTAGGGTATATATGCCAGGTTGGAGGTTAATGACATAGCTCCCATCGGTATTGCTCTGAGCCACCTGCCCAGTTTCTATGATCTTGATGGATGCGCCTGGCAAAGGCTCACCTCTATCGTCTGTTACTTTTCCAGATATACGGCCTGGTTTTGGAGGTATTGGTAGCTCACTAACGGCGATAAGTTCGTCAAACTGTGTGAATTTAAGACGTTTAACTATTGCTAGTTCCTTTAGTATGTCAGATAATAACATGTCTTTTGCCTGGAATGATACAATGGACTGATCGCCAATTTTTTTGGCAAAAGAAAAGGCGAAGCCAGTTTGCTGCTCTATTTTTTCAAATAGCTTGGCTATAGTGGTATTTTTGGCTGCAAAGGTTATTTTAACTTTGTTTAAATCTTGAGATTTTGCCTCAGCGCCCAACAGCACTCCTGTTAAGGTAATGGATAGTATAGTTACCAGAAAGGTAAATCTCGTCATCGCAAAAAGCAGTTTAATTACATTAATTTTTGTAGAATTGTGCATGGTTTTTTTAAATGGTTTATTGTCTTGAAAAATGATGGATCAGAAAAACTTGTATTTGAGCGGAAGTGTTCCACCACTTTCGCTCTTTTTTATTCTGATAGGAATGGACGATTGTTTTACATAGGCTTGTTCCTCCTTTTCTTCATTTAATTGTGCTTACCAAAGTGTAATTTGGTCGCCTTCAATTTTGTAACGGAAATTACCAGAAAGACTTAAAGCCTTCATTAGCGTTGCTAGTTGCTGGTTATTTGTTCTTAGGCTGATTTGTCTCTTGAGTAAAGAATCATTTTTGAATACGAATTTTACGCTGTAGTAGCGTTGTAATTGTTTGGTAATTTGTTCAAGCGTTTCATTTTTAAACACTAGTTTCCCTACATCCCAGGAGTTGATGTCTGAGATTGCCAATTTAGAGTTGCTAAATTTTTGATTCAGACGGTGATAAGAAAGTCGATCTCCTGGAAGTAATAATTGTGCAGCAGTTTGTTTGTTGCTTTTATCCATTACTCCAACTTTCCCTGTTGCTACTGCAACTGATATTTGCTCATCCTCTGGGTAGGCAGTTACGTTAAAGGAAGTACCCAATACCTGTATGTTCAGCTTGTCAGTAAAAACCTTGAAAGGTTTTTTGGAATCATGTACGACTTCAAAAAATGCTTCTCCAGTTAAATGAACTTCTCTAGTTTTTTCACTAAAGCGAGCGGGATATTTTAACCTACTCTGGTTGTTCAAAGTAATTTTTGAACCATCGGGTAAGGTAATGACCTTCATTTCACCAATTTGCGTAACTGTTTGCTGGAAGGTATTTAGGAGTGGTAACTCCTTTTCATGATGATTGGCGTAATAAATGGTTCCAAAAGCAACTGCGATGAAGAGACTTGCAGCTATCGATTTTAACCAAACTGGGAAACGTACAACTTTTACTTTGGGTATTTCGGTAGGGAAGAAGAGGTTTTTAAGTTCGCTTCTTGAAAGTGTTGCCTTGGCCTGTAATTCTATTGGCGTTAGCTGCTCTCCCATTAGCTCTAGTTGGATGAGCCAGCGTGCGATCATCGTTTTTTCTTCTTCATTTACCAAGCCCTGCTGATATTTTTGAAAAAGTACTATAAGTTGATTTCTTTCCTGCATACAATAGTAATAAGCAGTACTTAGCTAAAAGGCCCAGAAACTAATCGTTAAGTTTGTGTTATCTAATTGTTAACCAAATTAAAATAATAAGTTCCAAAGCAGAGATAGAAGGATCGGAGGTAGCCTGCCTAATACGGTTAAGTGCAATGTTAATTTGATTCTTAACTGTTTTTGGAGAGATATTGAGCTGTTGGGCAATCTCTAAAATAGAATATTGATTGCTGCGGCTCAGCAGAAAAACTTTCCTCATTTTATCGGGCATTTCTGCAATGGTTCGGTTAATTACTTCCATTACAACTTCGTATTGAAGGTCCATTTCCCGCATTTCCTGCTGGTCCATATAAGGAGCGATAGCGTGTTGCTGTTGTAAAAAATCGGTAAAATTGCGGAAATGTTTTTCTTTGAATCCTTTAGTTCTAAAATAACCGGAAAGCTTAAACCAGAGCCTATTTTTGAGATAGTTCTGCAATGGATTGTTAATTGAAAATGTTCTTCGTTTTTCCCAAAGTTCAATAAACATATCCTGCATCAAATCATAAGCGTCATCTTGGTCCCCAATCTTTTTAGCAGCTAGGGTAAACAAAGATTTATAATAACGGCGATGCAATTCTTCAAAAGCAGTATAATCATCAGTCCTGATCAGCTGCAGAAGTTCCTGTTCGCCTAAGTGTTCCATTTGCTTGGTATTTAACCTGGGCAAAGATAATGTTGGAGATATTAATAGAATGTTAAGAAATGAGGCTCACATCAGCCTTATAGCTATGAAAGTATAAGACACACGGATAGAAATAATTTTTATTTTGGATATTAGTCTTAATCTATAAATAACATAGATTTGATGTCAAGTTTTTATGTATAGGCTAATATTGAAATTGATTTATTAAAGGTTATGTCTGATAGAAGATTTTTTATTAAAGGAAGCTTAGCAGGATTAGCGATGGCCTGTTTTGCACCAGCCATTAAAGCAGTTGCGAGCGTAGGTACTACTACGGCCCAGCAATTTAATCCCGTTAAGAAACTACGCTTTGCCATTGCTTCAGATGGACATTACGGTCAGCCAGGGACTGATTTTAAAAAGGATCATGAGAATTTTGTACAATGGGTAAATGAAACTCACGCAGAGGAACCAATTGATTTTTTAATCTTTAATGGAGATTTGGTGCACGATGCGCCAGCATTGTTGCCCGAACTGAAAAAACAATACCATGATCGATTAAAGATGCCTGTGTATGCTGTGCCAGGTAATCACGATCATGCAGATGCTGCCATTTGGAAAGCCGCGTTTGGTTATGAAGACAATTATAGTTTCCAAAAAAATGGAGTGGGTTTTGTATTAGCCAACACATCTGATACAAAAGGTACTTACCGTTGTCCGGATAATGCATTCCTGAAAAAAGAACTAGACAAATTTAGTTCATTAAAAACGGTGTTTGTGATTTTGCATATCCCACCTCACTTTTGGGTGCCAGAAAGTCCGTTTGTTGAATGTAAGGACACGGTGAGTTTGCTGCATGGTTATTCTAATGTGAAGGCAGTTTTCCATGGCCATGATCATAGTCTTGATTCGGTATTTTATACTAACAAATTACCACACTTTTTTGATGCGCATATTGGCGGTAACTGGGGCACCAATTATAAGGGTTTCAGAATGGTAGAGATAACTGAAGATGATAAAATAAACACTTTTCAGGTTAACGCCAGTAAAACACCAACGCTGAATCAGACCAAGTTATAATTTAAATTCGAAAACGAATGGTAGTGGTTTTTGGCAAGTTGGTACTGCTTTTAACTCCAAGCTCAATAAAGAATTGAGACTTTCCGTTTCTCCCGATAACTATCGGGACAGGTTTAAATAACAAAGGCAGTATTCCATAGCTGGTTTTCCTGCACAGTTCACAAAAAAAATAAACCGCAAAGAACAAAGAGCAAGAAGAAATTATTTGCCAAGCTTTGCGCCCTTGGCGTCCTTTGCGTTTAAAATCCTTTTCAGCATTATGAACCTTTGATCAGGTTAACATTTTCTTAATGTTTATAAAACCTTAAGGGCATTTTAGGCCGATACTTTCGTGGTAAAATAATAAACATGAAAAAAATATTTGCCCTTATCCTTTTATGCTGGTATTCGATAAACCAAGCAAGTGCCCAAGAAAATCACGTAGTGCTCATTAGTATTGATGGGTTACGACCTGAATTTTATTTAGATCCACAATGGGGGATGGTTAACATCCGTCAGGCTATGCAAACGGGTTCATACGCAGAGGGTGTAAGAGGAAGTTTTCCCACTGTAACTTATCCTTCCCATACTACCATGGTAAGCGGTGTGTTGCCAGCCAAACACGGTATTTATTACAATACACCTGTTGAGCCTTTAGGTATTTCGGGTAAGTGGTTTTGGTATTACAAGGATATTAAAGTGCCAACCATTTGGACAGCTGCAAAAGAAGCAGGTTTAACCACAGCAGGAGTAAGCTGGCCCGTAACTGTTGGCGCACCTATTGATTATAATTTACCAGAATATGTGATTTTACCAAAGGATAAAGGCGAGAAAAAAGATGAGATTAAAGCAATGCTACAAGAATCTAACCCTAAAGCGCTTTTTCAAGAAGTACAAGATTATGCAATAGGCAAATTCGCCGAATATGGAGCAACGTTGGATTATTATACCAGCGATCAGAATAAAGCTAGAATGGCAGCTTACATTTTGAAACGTTATAAGCCAGCCTTTTTGGCTATACACATTGCCCTTGTAGATCATTTTGAACACGAGCAAGGTAGAGACGGTGATAAAGTGAGGTCTTCAGTAGCAGGTGCAGATGTTGCCGTAAAAACCATTATGGATGCAGTAGAAGCGGCAGGATATGGTAAAAATACCACCTTTATCATTACAGGCGATCATGGTTTTGTAGATATCCATACTCAATTTAAGCCAAACGTGTTGTTAGCCAAATTGGGTTTATATGATGATGCAAATAAAGAAGGATGGAAAGCTTATTTCCAACAAAGTGGTGGCTCTTCTTTTTTACACCTTAAAGACCCAAAAGATAAAGCGAGTTTAGAGAAAATAAAACAAGCGCTTGAGCAACTTCCAGAAGGTTTTAAAAGAATGTTTCATGTGTTAGATAAGGAAGCCTTAACAAAGGCTCAAGGTGATCCTACAGCTTTTTTGGCGTTGGCGGCAAATCAAGGATTTAGTTTTGGCGCCGCGGCAACTGGTGACATGATTGCGCCAGCAAGTGGAGGGACACATGGTTATCTGCCAACAGATTTTAAAGAAATACAAACAGGTTTTGTTGCTTTTGGTAAAGGGATTAAACAAGGCACTGTTTTACCTTTAATGGGTCAGGAAGACATTGCACCATTAATTGCCAAGTTATTGAATCTAAATCTTCAAACAGACGGGATTTTATATCCAGGCTTGCTCGCACCGGCAAAGAAATAATTAAGCATAAAAAGCAACCGCCTCTGGTTGCTTTTTATGCTTTTAGTTTATTCTCCATGCCCAAGTAAATTATCAAATTCAGTAAAATTAAATCCATCCCATAAAAAACATCTTCTATAGGAATGGTTAAAATTCTAATGCCAATAATCTCTGTATTATTATACCAAACCACTGGCGCTGCCAAGCCAGTTCCTGTTAAAAGTCCATTTACAATTAAAAATGGAATTAATAAAATGAGATAAACGAAATAAAACTTACTTAACCAATTTACCCTTAAAATATATTTAGCGATAGCTATTAAGGCAAAAAAACCAAAGGCAGTCACTGCTGTATATATTTTATCTAAGAAAATAAAACCAACAGATAACCCCAATATCATAAACAAAATAGAAAGGATATTTTCTAATTTTTGGTTAATATTAAGATCTAATAATAGATTGAGGCAGTGATATGTAAATACGCAGGAATAGGGGATGCAAAGAAAAAACAGGATTTCTTCGATGGGTAAATTGCCAATTTTTATCCCTATGGTATAAGTAGGGTTGAAGCCCCAAACCCCCAAGTAAGTAAAATAAATATCCCAAGCTATAAAAACTAAGCCAGTTAAAATAACTGCTGGGAAGAAAGATTTCCAGGTTCGGTGGAACTTTAATTTAGGATGAAATGAAAATATAAACGGAATGATAATGGTGAAAAAATCAATCAATAAATAAGTGTATTTCATGCCGCTTTAGTTTTTTTGCTTTCCATAAAATATTTAAACGGCACCCAAAGCATTCCAAAACACTCTCCATGTTGTTTATTGAGATGTTTATGGTGCATTTTATGTGCTCGTCTAATCGCCTTAAAATACCAATTGTCTGTATTTCTAAATATTTTAAAACGCTGATGAATAAATATATCATGGACCAAAAAATAGCAAATGCCATATAAGGTAATACCTATTCCAACGTGTAACGCAATTGGATAATTATAAAAATTACCTAATGCTAGACAAACAATCCCTGGAATGGCAAAAATCAAGAAAAAGAAATCATTACGTTCTAAAAAATCGTCATGATCTTTTTGATGATGGTCTCTATGCAAAAACCAAAATATGCCGTGCATAATGTATTTGTGCGTTAGCCAAGCAACTCCTTCCATCGCCAAGAAAGTGCCTATTACAATTCCTATGTTACCCAATGTTTCCATTACTTATATATTTGAGGATAGAACTCTATAACCTTATTAAAGCAAATCTTTAACCATTCTGTGTATGAATCTGGTTTGTGCGATAGGTCTTGTGCCAGGTCTTCTATAGCTAAATATTTATAATCTGATACTTCTTCCGTATTAATTTCGGGCAAATCATCACTGATTCCAAAATAAACATGATCAAACTCATGTTCTAAAATTCCTTCATTTACGCTGGCTTTGTAAATGAAATTAAAACCATAAGATAGCTCACAGCTCATTCCCATTTCTTCTTTAAGCCTTCTATGTGCTGCCGCTAAGTTGCTTTCTCCCAATCTGGGATGACTACAACAAGTATTTGTCCATTTACCACCTGAATGATATTTGCCAAAAGCTCTTTGTTGCAATAATAACTGACCTTTACTATTAAATATGAAAATAGAAAAGGCACGATGAAGCTCGCCTTCAATATGTGCTTGCATTTTAGGCATAAGTCCAATTTCATTGTCGTACTTGTCGACAAGTATTACGTTTTCTGCCAATTTCTTATTCTTTTGATTTCATCACTTGTACAATATTTTGAGGTTAACAAATAGTTAACGACATTTTGCTTCAAATTTTCATCATCAATTTTATTTATTGAATTGATGAGCATTTCCTTATCTGTTTTGATAGATTCGTTATAGCCCAAAAAGAAAGGAAGATTTGTTTGTATGGAAAATCTTATAAATCTAATCTCAATTTGTTTTGGGTCTTTAACTATTGCTTTTTCTATTGCCGACTTACCTTTACTGAACTTGCTAAATTTGGTAATGGGGCTAAACGCATATTTTGCTTCCATCATTTGTGCCGCACCTTTGTAACAAATCAATAAAGCCTTAGATTGATCATTCACTTTTGATAGCGTACTTGTTAGTTTTACAGCTGCAGCTTTGCTCTCGGCGGCTTCATAATAAAGTTTTCGCAAAGTTACTATTTCTATCTCCTCCAAATTCATTCTGCTTGTAGTAATCGTTAATAAAGCAACTAGCAACAATTTCATAATACGTTTATTTTGTAACGAATCAACGAATCGCACATTAATCCGAATTTATGTCCATTAGAAATTCTAATTCTTTTGTTCATTACCTTTTCTGCGGATGTTCTTTTGATCTTCTTGAACAGTTCTAAATAATAAATATAGGCTAAGTAAACACCACTCTTGGCAGATTTTGGCAACAGTTTAATGCCCTGGAGCGCTGCCTTGAATTCTCTTTCTATATCTTCTTCAATTTGTTTTTTCTCTACATTGTTAAATTGTGATAAGTTAACATTTGGAAAATAAGTTCTATTTAACAAATTATAATCTGCATTGATGTCTCTCAAAAAATTAACCTTCTGAAATGCAGAACCTAACATCATTGCAGAATCCTTTAGTTTCTCGTAATCTTGTGTGTTTTTATCTGTAAAAACTCTTAAACACATAAGGCCAACCACTTGTGCAGACCCTAAAATATATTCGTCGTATTTGTCTGACGAATAGGTTTGATAGTTTAAATCCATTTCCATACTCTGCAAAAATAGGTCAATTAGTTCCCTATCAATTTCATATTCATTAACCACTTGCTGAAATGAGTTTAAGATTGGATTTAAACTAATACCTTGTTCTATTGCCTCATAACAATCATTCTTGAATTTTTTAAGGAGGAAATCCTTGTCATAATCATGGAAACTATCTACAATTTCATCAGCCAAGCGAACAAAACCGTAAATAGCATAAATAGGTTGCCTTAGCTTTTTATTGAGGAAATAGATTCCCAATGAAAAACTTGTACTGTAACGAAGGGTAGTTAGCTTACTGCATTCGGCAGATAAATTGTCAAAAATGGCTTTCATAAGTTATCGATGTAGTTTCTGAGTTGTAAGGCAGCCACTTTTCCAGAGATGATAGAAGGAGGAACTCCTGGCCCGGGGACGGTAAGCTGTCCAGCATAAAATAAATTATTGAGCTTTTTATTTTTAATAGATGGTTTAAGGTTTGCGGTTTGCATTAAAGTATTGGCTAGGCCATATGCATTGCCTTTGTAAGAATTATAATCATTAACAAAATCTTTTATGCAGTAGCTTTTTTTGTAGTCTATATGAGGTCTGATAGCTTCTGAAGTATGTTTTTCTAACCTCTCCATGATCATTTCAAAGTACTGTTCCCTTAACTCTTCCGTATCTTTTAAACCGGTAGCTAGGGGCATCAGTACAAAAATATTTTCGTGACCTTTAGGGGCAACATCATCATCAGTTTTTGAGGTACAGCAAACGTAAAATAGTGGTTTGCTAGGCCATTGCGGCTCGTGGTAAATTTCATTTGCATGAACTTTTAAGTCTTCATCAAAAAACAAGTTATGGTGCTCGAGCTTATTAATTTTTTTGGTTACCCCCAAATAGAAAATCAAGCTAGATGGAGCTAACAATCTTTTATTCCAATATTTTTCATCGTAGTTCCTGTAATCATTGCCTAATAAAACATTTTCTACATGATGATAATCTGCTGCGGCCAAAATAGCATCATAATCTTTTGCCTTTTTATTAGCTAGTACAACCTGTGAAACTTTTTTATTGGTGACATTGATTTTCAAAACTGGTTCATTGGTGTAAAAGTTAACGCCTTGTTTTTCTGCCACTTTTTTCATCGCGTTAATTATTGCTGAGAAGCCACCTTTAGGATACCAAGTTCCCAGCTTTAATCCTGCGTAATTCATTAAGCTATATAAAGCAGGGGTGTTTTCGGCAGTTGCGCCTAAAAACAAAATAGGAAACTCCATTAGGGCAATCAGCTTTGGATGTTTAAAATATTTTTTAACGTGTTGGCTAAAAGATTGAAAAAGTTGAAGTTTAAATACGCCTGTTATAATGTCTAGGTCAATAAATTCTGTGAATGAGAGGCCAGGCTTGTAAACCAATTTTTTCATTCCCACATTGTATTTATATTCAGCTTCTTTCATAAAAGCTGCCAGTTGTTTTGCACTTCCTTTTTCTATCGATTCGAAAAGTTCATCCAATGCAATTGGGTCATCTGGAATATTGACAACATCATTTTCTCCAAATACAATTGAAAACCCAGGATCTAGCTTAGTTAATTCGAAAAAATCACTTGGCTGATAGCCAAATTCATTAAAGAACTTATCAAACACATCTGGCATCCAGTACCAACTAGGTCCCATATCAAAAACGTAACCATTGTCTGTTTTTAGCTGCCTAGCTCTACCACCAATTGTATCATTTTTTTCATACACATCAACTAAATAACCAGCCTTTGCAAGGTGTGCAGCTGCGCTAAGACCGGCGAAACCAGATCCTATAACTGCTACTTTTGGTTGTGTATTTTGTTTAGGCATGGTTTAATTAAGTAATAGATTTCTAAACTCATCAATAGACTTAAAATGGCTAATTCGTTTACTTAAAGAAAGACCATTGATTAATTTTTCATTTCCTGCTAGGTGAATTTTTGCATCACCAAAATGATTTTCTATTTCTGCTAAATAGTTTGTAGCATCTGCAATTGTTCTTTGGCGAACCATAAATAATAATAAATGTTCAGCCTTAAAATTTTTCATCGCATCTTCCAAGGATTCAAGAGGAACTCGATCACCTAGGTAAAGAACCTTAAATCCGTTTGCACGCAATAGATAACTAGCAAAAAGCAGCGGGATATCGTGTGCTTCATCTTCAGGTAGAAATAGCAACCATGATGATTTTGTTTGGGTTTTTAAAGGAATGTTATCAATTGCAGTCATTAATTTTTGGCGAATGATACCAGAAATAAAATGTTCTTGAGCAGGGCAGATGTTGTCCCTTCTCCACATTAAACCTAATCTTTGTAATAATGGGTAAATGATTTGCTGGTAAGAATCTTCTACACCGTGTGCTGTAATGGCTTGAGTTATTAAAGTACCAAATGCAGTTTCATTATAGGCTATACCAAATTTTAAGAGTTGGCTAATGTAAAACTCATATTGGATGTTATCATTGATGGTATTAGCTATGTCTTTTTTTAAGAAATCATCAACTTCTATGGGTGATAGGGCACAGGCTTCTGATATTTTTAATCCAGCTTGATTTAAACTAGAGATATCAAGTAATCTTTTCAGATCGGCATCACTATATGATCTAGTGTTACCGATAGAACGAGATGGGGTTAAAGCGTTATACCTACGCTCCCAAATTCGAATAGTATGAATAGGAATTCCTGAAAGCCGCTCTAAATTAGATATTGATAGTTTCATTTGTCTAGATATTTACGATATAAATCTAGACAAAGATTTCTTAAAATTGTTTTATTTCAAATTAATTATGAACATATCTTTCTATCCGATTGGTAAAATCGTTTAAATCAAAGGGTTTATTGATATATTCGTCTGCAGGGCATTTTGATTTAACCTTGCTCAGGTAATTATTGCCAGACATCATCATTATTGGAACGTCGTGGGTTTTGGCATTGCTTTTTAATTGATTGCAAATCTCCAATCCATTTCCATCAGGCAACATCACATCTAGTATTACCATATCTGGTATAAAATTGTTTATTTGTTTCCAAAATGTACTTGCGTTGGCATAAGCAAATACCTCATAATCTTCTTCGGTTAATAAATATTCTATAATATCTCTTATACCAGGGTTGTCTTCCAAAACATATATGCACTTCTTCATAAGTCAATGTTTTAATGTATATACACTTAACCTCAATGAATGTCAGATGTTTATAGGAGTTTTCAACTTTGTTGATTTATCCACATTTAGAGACCTAAGTTTTATAATTTTTTCAATCGATTAAAATAATCCAACAAGAAAAACGATATTTAGGAATTCAAAAAACTAAATATAGAACCAGCTTTAAAATACGAGAACAATGAAACGTTATTTCTTTATCACTACTTTATTAACTGCCTCATTTTTTGCAACGCAAGCACAAGCACAAGCGAAACACGAAGACACAGAATTTTATACGCCAGTACCTGTTGTAGTTACACCAGGGGCTACAAATACTGCAGCGCCATCTGATGCCATTATATTATTTGATGGTAAAAACTTAGATCAATGGGTTAGTGTGAATGATAAAGGTGCTGCTAAATGGATTGTGAAGGATGGTGTGGTAACTGTCGACAAAAAAACCGGTAATATTGAAACCAAAAAAGCATTTAATAATTACCAGCTGCATTTAGAATGGTTGATACCAAGTAATATCACGGGCACGGGTCAAAATCGTGGTAATAGCGGTTTATTTATGGCTTCTATTGGCGCTGGTGATGCGGGGTATGAATTACAGATCATGGATTCGTACAATAACAAAACTTATACAAACGGACAGGCTGCAAGTGTTTATAAACAAACTACGCCATTGGTAAACGCCAATAAAAAACCAGGGGAATGGCAAACTTATGATGTGATTTGGACTGCTCCAGTATTTAATCAAGATGGAACTTTAAAAAGCCCTGCAAAAGTTACCGTTTTATTTAACGGTGTTTTGGTGCAGAATAATTTCGAGTTAACTGGTCCAACACAATATATTGGTAAACCAAGTTACTCAAAAGCACACGATGCTAGTCCGATTAAGCTACAATCGCATGGTGACCCGAGTGAGCCAATCAGCTTTAGAAATATTTGGGTTAGGGAGTTGTAGGTGGTTTAAAATTTGTCATTCCGACTTCGGAGGAATCTATGAGTGAAATTCATTAAATAGATTCTTCGCTGCGCTCTGAATGACAAAACCTAACTATTAGTAGGTTTCTCCATCTGTAGAAATTATCAATGAATAATTTCTACAGGCTTGTATTGTGTAATCTGTTTTGCCATTCCTTTAAATAACACCAAATGGAAAGGAAACATGGCATACCAATACATTCTGCCCCACAAGCCATTTGGTCTAAAGGTTGCTATTTGAGATAAATAAGATTTGCCATGAAATTGGATGATTTTTAATTCTAACCAAGCTTCGCCAGGTACTTTCATTTCTGCATAAAGTAATAACCTTTTGTTGGTTTGGTCTGCTAATAATACACGCCAAAAATCTAATACATCGCCTGCTTGTAAAGTAGTACTACTTGTACGCCCACGTCTTGTGCCTACGCCTCCAAATAACTTATCTAAAAAGCCTCGTAAACTCCATAGCCAGTCTAGGTAATACCATCCTCTATTGCCACCGATGCCCCAAATGTTCTCAAAAACTTCTTCAGCTTTGCGTTCAAAAGGCATTTTAACTTTATATTCTAAAGTTCCATTCTGAGGTACTTTAATTTGGTCCATGAATGATGTTTCTAAATAACCTCTATTTAGGGCATCTTTCCAACTGCTCACAATAGAATTCTGCTCTATCTTTTCAAAGGCTAATTGGAGTGCTTCTTTGTAGGTTAAACATTTTCTGGGCACTACTTTTTTGATATGGTCATTTTGGCAAATCACTTCGTTCTTCATACTGTCAACCAAACTTCTCGCCAAAGAATAAGGAACTGCTGTTACCAAATTAAGCCATAAGGATGATAATTTAGGCGTTAGGATTGGCACGGTAATAATCCATCGCTTTAAGTCTCTAGACTCAGCATATTGAAGCAGCATTTGCTTGTAGGTTAAAATGTCTGGTCCGCCGATATCGAAAATTTGGTTGTAGGCTTTTTCATTTGCCATCACTTCACTTAAATAGGCTAGCACATCCCTAATAGCAATGGGTTGGCATTTTGTTCTTACCCATTTTGGTGCAACCATCACAGGTAATTTTTCCGCTAAATCCCTTATGATTTCAAAAGAGGCAGAACCAGAACCAATAATAATAGCTGCTCGCAAAATAGTATAAGCTAGGCCAGATTGTTTCAGTTCATCCTCAACGGCCAAACGGGAACTTAAATGTTTTGATAGTTGTTCATCATTAACAATGCCTGTTAAATAAATAATTTGTTTGCAATTGGTGTGCTGAATAGCTTTAACAAAGTTTTGTGCAGACTTTAATTCTAAATCCGCAAAATCACCACTTCCAGACATGGAATGAACAAGGTAGTAAGCGATTTCTATATCCTGCGGTATGTTCTTTAATGTTTCTGGTTCTAGCAAATCACCATTAATGATTTTTACTTGATTGCCAAATTCAGTTTCAGCTACATATCTTCTTTTATCCCTAACCATACAAACTACCTCGACACCTTGTTCTAAAAGGATAGGTAATAACCTAGTTCCTATGTAACCATTTGCACCTGTTAAGAGTATTTTCATAAATTGAACTGTAAACTTATATACGAAACACTGAGACGTTTAAGATGTTTCGATATAAAACTACTTAGTATAAAGGTATGGGTAAGTTGAAACTATATATGCTATGTTTCTTGTGGTAAACCTTTTCTATATTTATTGAAACCATTTAACTTTTTTTTGGTTTAGAGAGAAAATTAGCATAACGATACCTGAATTAATTTCATTAAATGGATAAAACAAAGAAGAGCATTGCCATACTTGGCGGCGGACCGAGCGCACTTTTTATGTATAAAAGGTTTGTAGAAGCCAAACGAGATGATATTGAAATTTCCATTTTTGAAAGAAAACAAACTTTAGGGGCAGGTATGCCTTATAGTGCAGAAGGTGCTAACTACGAACATATTACCAATGTTTCTGATAATGAAATCCCTACCATTGTTTGCCACATTGCAGACTGGGTAAAAACATTGCCTGCAGATTACTTAGCTAAATTTAACATTGACCCCAATCACTTTAATGAATACAGGGTATTGCCAAGGTTATTTTTCGGGAAATATCTTGCTGCTCAGTTTGAGCTCTTGAAACAAAAAGCTGATGAAGTTGAACTACAAACCAACATTTACTTAGGTGCAAACGTAACTGATATTGTTGATTTACCAAAAGAGGATAAGGTAAAGGTAAAATTGGCTGATGATAACAGCTATACTTTTGACCACGTAATTGTTTGCACTGGGCATAATTGGCCTAAAAAGCATGAAGATAAGATTGATGGTTATTTCGATTCTCCTTATCCACCATCAAAATTATCACTTCAAATTAATCACCCCGTAGCCATTAAAGGGTCTTCATTAACAGCTATTGATGCCATTAGAACTTTAAGCAGAAAAAACGGAAGGTTCGAATTGGATAAAAACGATGAACTTACTTACGTTCTAAATAAACAAAGCGAGGGTTTTAAATTGGTCATGCATTCTAGAAATGGGATGTTACCTGCTGTTAGGTTTCATTTAGAAGATCCCAGGCTTTCTGGTAAATCGCTATTAGGTAAAGAAGAAATACAAGTCCATAGGCAAGAGAATGATGGTTTTATTTCGTTAGATTATATTTTCGACAAGGATTTTAAGGAAATCATTAAAACGAAGGCTCCTGAGTTTTACAGCCAAATTGCTGAAATGAGGATGGAAGGTTTTGTAGATTTTTTAATGGATTTGAGAGAACGACTAGATCCCTTTCAATTGTTAAAGGCAGAATATTTAGAAGCAGAAAAATCTATTAAGCGTAAACAATCGGTTTATTGGAAAGAGTTGTTGGCCATGTTAAGTTTTGCAATGAATTATCCGGCAAAATATTTAACAGCGGAGGATATGTTACGTTTGCAAAAGACGTTGATGCCGTTAATTTCTATAGTGATTGCTTTTGTACCTCAAAGTTCTTGTGTAGAATTGTTGGCTTTGCACAAGGCCGGCGTATTAGACTTGATTTCAGTTGGAGCTGATAGCGAAATAGAAGTAAAAAAAGATGGAGGTATTGTTTATCATTACCAAGCTGAAAATGGAAAGCCTGAAGCTGTTTATTACAAAACTTTTATCGACTGTGTTGGTCAACCTCATTTAAACTATAATCAGTTTCCATTTAAAAGTTTGGTAGATGATAGAACGATTAGCCCCGCTAAATTAAAGTTTAAGTCTAAAGAAGAAGGTGAAGTAGCTAGAGTTGATGATGAAGAAGCTATAGAATTAACCGAAACTGGCAACTATTACTTAAAAGTGCCAGGGATTGCCATTAATGATAATTTTAATGTGGTTGATGAATATGGAGCTTTTAATGATAGGATTTTTATGATGGCTGTACCCTATATTGGTGGTTTTAATCCAGATTATTCTGGGCTTGATTTTTCTGAAGAAGCCTCTGCTAGAATTATTAAAAGTATCTAATTAACAAATACTTACACATCTAAAGAATATCGATAATATTTAACTTTAATAAACGTATAGTATTATAGGTTAAGTAAATAAAGCGGGGGCAAGGCGGATGAATTGCTCCCGCTTTTTTGTTATCTTTCGTGATCGTATTCAAATGTCACGCTCCAAAAGAAAAACTCCCTTTTTCGGCTTTACAACAGCTACCTCAGAAAAGTTGATGAAAAGAAAATGGAACAAGCGTTTTAGGCGAGTTGCCAAGGCATTAATGCTAGTTGATAAAGAAATCCCTGTTAAAAAACAAGCGGTTAGTGATATTTGGGAAGGCGGAAAAGACGGAAAATTTTATTGGAAAGCGCATACTAAAAAAGACATGCGTAAATAAAAATACTTGCCGTATAGATCCTTCGCTTCGCTCTGGATGACAAACAACCTTTGTTTTAACATAATTTTACCTCAATATCTAAATATAGTTTCAATCAAAATATTTTGTGGCGTATGCAAGAAGATGCGTTTGATTTTTAGTTCAGGAACATCCATTAATTTGAAAGGGACTTCCATCGCTATTAGTTTTTGTTTAAAGGCCTCGTGATCTTCCATAATTAATGCAAAATGGTCAATTGCTTCAGTTGAGTTGTTTGCAATTTCTTCCGTATCTGAAGGACTTTTGATAATGTGTACTAAAGGCGAATCCTTCCAGTACAACCAATAGCCATCTACCAAAGCAGCAATGGTTTCGGGCCGTTTGCCCTCAACTAAGTCAAATACTGAAACCATAAAATCTCTAGTTTCCTTTAAGTGATTGGTACGGATTGTAGCGTGGTCTATGTGCATAAGGTGATTTGTTTTTCAAATTTAGGGATTTTACCACATAGACGACATAGGTGTTTTTTAGTTTCCAGCCTGCTCAAACTGTTTTTTACCACATAGGCATATGGAGCACATAGGTTTGTTTGTTGTAGATAGTTAAAAAGATCTTTAAGCGTGTTTACACAATTTTACCACATAACACTTCAATATCCTTCTATGCCTCCTATGTATTTATGCGGTTATTTTATTATATGGTGGTCTAACATACTTTTTACAAAAGTTTTATAATCAAAGTACTAGCTAATTTACTTTTTATGTATATTCGATTAAGATTTATAAATTATGAAAAAATTAATTCTCCTTTTTGCGGTAGTACTAGGTTTTACTGCGATGACAGCTATGCATGTTGATACTGAGCCTCAGTTTAAATTTGAAAAAGAAACTTACGATTTTGGTAAGGTAAAACAAGGTACTCCAGTTACTGCAACTTTAAAATTTACAAACGTTGGCGATAAACCATTAATTCTTAGTGCAGTTGAGCCTACTTGTGGTTGTACTGTTGCTGAGTTTACAAAAACTCCAATTAAAAAAGGAGCAACTGGTTCTATAACCTTAACTTATAACGCAGCTGCTATTGGTCAGTTTACAAAAGAAACAACCATCAGATCTAATGCTACAGAAGCAGTTAAAAAAGTATACATCAAAGGTGAAGTAGTTGCTACTGTAACTTCAAAATAAAAAGCATCGGCTGATGCCTAATTGATTATAAAAATAATAATTATGAAAAAGTCTTATCTATTTCTAGCAGCCATAGTGGCTGGCGTTTTATTGTTTGCAGGTACTCGCAAAGCAGCTAATCCTTATGGTTTAACTGTTGGTACCCCAGAAATTAAATCAATTACGGCATTAAGTTTTGGTCCTAATGGCGTGTTGTTTATTGGTGATTCTCAAAGTGCGGCAGTTTTTGCCGTAGATACTAAAGACACTAAAAAGGTAAATACCGCTAAAGCATTTGAACTAAAAAACATTGATGTAAAAATTGCTGAGGCCTTAGGAACAGCAAAAGAAAATATAAATATTACTGATATTGCAGTAAACCCAATTTCTAAGAAATTGTACATTGCGGTTAAAAGTGCAGATGGAACACCTCTTTTGCTAATGCTTAATGCAGATAATGAGATTAAATCAGTTTCATTAAAAGATGTGAGTTTTTCTTCAATTGCGTTAAATAACGTTGCAGCGGCAGATGCAAAAGACCAAAGGGGTAGGCCATTAAGGGTTTCATCCATCTCAGACCTTGGTTACTATAATGGTAAGCTGATGGTGAGTGGTTTAAGCAATAAAGAATTCAGTTCATCATTTAGAAGCATAGGCTTTCCTTTTACTGGAAAACAAGAAGACGAATCATCTTTAGAAATGTATCATGGTGCCCATGGTAGGTACGAGACAACTTCTCCAATCCGTACTTTCTCGGTTACCAAAATAGCTGGTAAGGATTATGTGGTGGCAAGTTATACTTGTACACCATTAGTGCTTTTTGCCATGGACGATTTAAAGCCAGGGGCAAGTGCTAAAGGAAGAACAATTGCTGAAATGGGTAATCAGAATACACCAGCAGATATGATTTGGTTAAAAACTGACAGTAAAGACTTTTTGGTAATGGCTAATGACCGTAGACCTGCTGCAAAAGTAAGCTATGATGAGATTCAAAAATTTGAAGGTTCATTAACTTCAAAAGTAGCTACAACCGCTGGTGTAAATTTCACTGCCTTACCTTATGAAAAAGTAATGCAATTAGATAAATTGGATGATACTAGGGCAGTATTGATACAGAAAAAAGCCAATGGAGATTTAGACCTTTGGACTTCGGATGGTAAAAACATTTAAGTTTAAAAATTTAAAGAATACCAGGTTATGTTTCAAATATGGCCTGGTATTTTTGTTATTGGCCTTTTTTGCAGCTTGTAAAAAAAGCGAAAATAAACTAAGCATTGTTTATGCAAAACAATTCCCAGTAGGTATTCAAATCCCAAAAGGATTGATAAAGGGAGCGATTGATGACTTGAAAGTTATTGATCAAAATGCTGTTGCTAAAGTTTCAATTCTAGGTGTTTTTAAGGATCAAGATAGTATAGTCCTTTTTAAGCCACTTATTCCTTTAACCTTCGGTTTTCAATATCAAATTTATGATGGCGAAAAACTCATTGGTTCTATTCAGGTTCCTACTCCAAAAAACAATGCGCCAAAGATTGTAAAAATCTACCCTGATGTAGATACCATTCCAGAAAATCTATTGAAGATATATATAGCGTTTTCTAAGCCAATGCGAACTGGCGAATCTTTAAATTATATCACTTTGCTAGATAAAAAAGGAGATACCATGCGCAATGTGTTTCTAAATCTACAACCTGAACTTTGGGATACCACTGGTAAGGTATTAACAGTTTGGTTAGATCCTGGCCGTATAAAGAGGGATTTAATTTTAAATCAGAAATTGGGTAATCCCTTAAAAACTGCTCAAGCTTATCAATTGGTTATTTCACCAAGTTGGAAAGACCATCAAGGTTTGGCATTGGCAAAAGAATATAAAAGGAAGTTTATTGCAGGTAAGAGAGATGATCAAATTCCGGATGTAAAAAAATGGCTGATTAGTAGACCAATTCCTAATATAAGATCTAGCCTTAACATTACCACCGGAGAATATTTAGATCATTACCTGTTATTAGAATCTATTGAAGTATTGGATGACAAAGGTAAAACCGTAAGGGGAGAAGTTAAGGTTAATGCTGGTGAGTCTTGGATGTTTACACCAAAACAAAATTGGCGAAAAGGTATTTATCAACTTAAAATAGATAACCGATTAGAGGATTTGGCTGCTAATAACTTAAACCGTGTTTTTGATAGGGATGTGCGGAAAGATAAGCAGCAAAACAAAACATTTACTTATTTAAGCTTTAAGGTTGAGCATTAAATAAAAAACTTTAACTCCTATTGGTTGTTATAACATAGTCTTTTAGAAACTAAAAATTAAAGATTATGAAATTATCAATATTAATACCCTCAGTTTGTTTAGTTGGTGTAATGGCTACAGGCTGTGTGAGTAACAAAAAATTCGCAGAACTGCAGTCTACAAACACTAAACTGCAACAGAGTAATGAACAACTCAATCAGCGTTTACAAGCTAGCGAAAGTGATGCGTCTGGTGGAAAAATCAGGATCAAAAGTTTAGAAGAACAAATTGCAGCAGAAAAAGCTAATGCTGTGGCTTTACAAGCAGCTTTAAACAAATGTTTAAACTCAAGTAGCCAAGGAAACGTTAACATTTCTAAATTGGTAGATGAGATTAACAGTTCTAACAAATACATTCAGCAATTAGTAAACGCTAAAAACAAAAGCGATTCGTTAAATGTGGTTTTAACAAATAATTTAACACGTTCTTTAAGTCAACAAGAAATGAGCGATGTTGATGTACAGGTATTAAAAGGAGTGGTTTACATTTCTTTATCTGACAATATGTTGTACAAATCTGGTAGTTATGAAATATCTGATAAAGCAGGAGCTACATTAAGTAAAATTGCCAAAATTATTTCAGACTATAGCAATTACGATGTGTTGATTGAAGGTAATACGGATAATGTGCCTATCGCTAAACCTAACATTAGAAATAACTGGGATTTAAGTGCTTTAAGAGCCTCGTCAGTGGTTCAAGCTTTGCAGACCACCTATAAGGTAGACCCTAAACGTTTAACGGCAGGAGGACGAGGAGAATACAATCCTTTGGTTGCTAATGATAATGAAGCTGGTAAATCTAAAAATAGACGTACACAAATTATCATTACGCCTAAGTTAGATCAGTTCATGGAGTTAATTGGTAAAGCACCGGCTGAAACTAAACCATAGTCATTTAACGGTTTAAATATTTAAGGGGTTCTTTTCTAAAGAATGCCTCTAATGAAAAAGCCTCGACATTTGTCGGGGCTTTTGTTTTTTAGGCTTTTATTAAATGAATTATTGTATTTTGGTTTCTGTTAGGGCACAGTCTACCCTAGAATTAACGTCAGCTTTAAGACTTGCGTGAGAGTAGATTAAATTATAGATAACTATGATTAAGAAAATGATATTGATGGTATTTTATGTAATGATTTTGTCTTGTAAAACAGATTCTGCCAAATATGAGAGCTATTTCACAGAACATAGGGCAGGTTTTGACAATATGGTATCCTATATTCAACGAGAAATAATTGTACAAAATTATAAAAGACACAAGGCTATTTTAGTTTTTGTAGCTAAACGCACAAAAAGTCCTCGAGGTAATTTTTTATATGATGATGACTTGGCGAAATTAATGATTCAAAATGAGGTCAAAGAAGTTAGTTGTGAGTACAATGAATTAGGGAGTTGTGGATTATTTTCACAAATGATTTTTCAGATGAGGAATGAAAACTCCTCAGGACGAAAAGCAACGTATTTTATTTATAATAAATGTGATGAAAATGATAGCTATGAGCGAAAGTATCTTTACCAGAAAAAACTGAGAACAAATTGGGTGTTGTTTATTGATGAAACTTGAAAAGTAGCCTTTGTAGAGTGTTTTTTAATAAGTAATAAATGTACTAATGAACCCCTGTTCCCTAAACCGGACATTAGTGAAAATCCTTTTTGTTTCGGGTTATTTATATTTTGGTGCTATTATAATACAGATTTCTCGTCGCTGCGCTCTGTCGAAATGACGGAAAATGAAATATCGAAGAATTCCCAAGGCTGTACTCGCCAAGAATTACAGCCCATCGTTTTCCAATAAATCTAATTGGAATTTCAAAGCAATCATATTAACAGATTGTCTCAGGCGATGAAAAATCGGTCTTCGCAAAGATGTTAGATAATTAAAAAGTTGGTTGATCAGGGCCGTTTTCATTCGTGTTTTCCCAGTTGTCTGCCTTTTCGTGTTCTTTTTGAGCATATTCTGCTGCCTCATTATGCACGTTGGCAACTTTATCAAATTCAACAGTTTCTTTGAAATCCTTATTGCCGTCTTTATTGACACTATGAGGCATCATGTCTAAATTTTCTGCTGCTGGTTGGGCTTCGCTTTGTTTTTTAGCGATGTCATTTTCGTGAGCGGCTTTGTCGTGGTTTTTTCCTAAGCCTGCAATATTTTCTAAATTGTCCATTTTGGTTAATTTTAGGTTCAGCATAATAACAAAACGCTTAATTAAAAGTTTTTACCAAAAAAGAGAAAATAGGAATTAAACCAGTTTGGTTAACTCTGGCAGGGAAAGTGGTTTTTTTAATAATTTAACCACATAAGGATTGGCTTCTGCCCGCTGAATATCTCCAAAATCTAGAGTAGATGACAGCATGGCAATGGTACACCTGTCGGTAAAAGTCTTACTTAGGTTTTTGTATTGTTCTAAAAAATCAAAACCATCCATATCTGGCATTTGAATGTCTAAAAGAATAAAGCTTGGCAGTTTGTCTGACTCATTTGAATATTTATTAAGGTAATCTAATGCCTCTTCTGCAGATTGGCAGATAATGGTTTCATCAAAAAGCTTAAACAAACTAATTAGCTTTGCATTAATTTTTAAATCGATTTCGTTGTCATCGATCAGCATTACCTTATTTGTCTTGTTTAACATTAATTATTAATTCTATTATAGATGATAACTGTTATTTAATATTTGGAATAGTTATCTTAAATGTTGTTCCTTTATCAAGGTCGGAGCTTACTGAAATTCGACCATCAATTTTATTTAAAGCTTCTTTAACAATAAATAAACCTAATCCACTACCATGGTGTACTTTACTCTTAAAAAACTGAGTAAATATTTTTTCGAGGTGTTCGTTTAAAATACCCATTCCGTTGTCACTAATGCTAATGTGAGCTAAGTCTGGCTTTACATTTACTTCAATATTTACTTTTTTGTTTAACTCAGTTACTTTTTGGTATTTGATGGCATTTGAAATTAAATTACCAAGAATCACTTCTATCCTAAATACATCACCTAAAAAAGGAATTTCTTGATCTACATGGATGGTAAACTGAGTGTCTTTGTCTGCATAAGAATAAACTTCTACTAGCTCTGAAATCATTTTTGTAAAATCTACCTCGCTAGCATCAGTATTGTTTTTATTGTTTTTGTAATATTGAAGTGTTTTTTGGATATAATAATCTAGTTTATTTGAGCAAGTTTCTATTAAGCCCCAATATTCACCACTAGAATCATACAGTCCTTCCATTTTAACCAAATTAACAATGCCAATAACAGAAACTAAAGGCGCTCTTAATTCATGGGATATACTATATATAAATCTATTTAATTCGTTGTTTGTTTTTTCTAACTCTGCTACCTTGTTACGTAAATCTACTTTGGCTCTATAGGCATCGTAAGCATTTTTTATAGAGTTATGTAGTTCTAAGTCGTTCCAGGGTTTTTGTATGTACCTATAAATATCACCGTGATTAATTGCATCGGCCAAGGCATCTATATCTGTATAGCCAGTTAAAAGGATTCTGATAGGATCAGGGTAAGTTTCTGCAATGCTTTTAAAGAATTCGACACCAGTTGTTTTGGGCATCTTTTGATCGGCAATGATCACATGTAAATCCACATTTTGCAATATCTTTAAGCCTTCTGCTGCAGAATTAGCTGTATAGATCTCATACTGACGCCTGAAGCTAGCCTTAAATGCTTGCAGGTTATTTTCTTCATCATCGATGTATAAAATTCTTACACTTTGGTTTCTTGCTGGCATCGCTTATTCTGGATTTACATTCAAGGTAATAATAAATTCTGTTCCAACACCAAGTTTAGATATAACATCTATATGACCTTTGTGTTTCTCTATGATACTGAACACAATAGAAAGACCAAGGCCCGTACCTTCTCCAATATCTTTAGTGGTAAAAAATGGTTCAAAAATTCGATGTTTTGTTTCTTCGCTCATTCCAATACCAGTGTCTTTAATGCTAATTTTTACCTGCTGTTCTTCATACCAACTTTTAATGGTTAAAAATTCTTCATCACCGGGTACCTTTTTACTTTTTATAGCCTGAATTGCATTTGAAACCAAGTTCATGAATACTTGATTTATTTTACCTGGCTGACACTCTACTTTAGGCAAGTTGCCCAATTCATTAATAACGGTTAAATTATCAGGCATATTGTTTCTAACCAAAACCAAGGTAGACTGCAAACCCTCGTTTAAATCGACAGGTTTCATATCGCTTTCATCAAGCCGACTAAAGTTTCTTAAACTTCTAATAATCTCAGCAGTTCGCTTAGCGCCTTCACTAATTCCAGAGAGTAATGAAACGATTTCAGTATTAACAAAGCCAAGGTCTATTTGTTTCTTAAAAGCTTCTATCTCTTCTACTTGAGCCTTTACGTCACCATCAAAATCAATTTCTTCGTATTTAGTGATAATATCTTTTAAATCATTGATGTCTAATTCTAAGGGTTTAATGTTAGAGGTTACAAAATTAATAGGGTTGTTAATTTCATGAGCAATTCCGGCTGTTAATTGACCAAGAGCAGCCATTTTCTCTGCATCTACTAATTGAGATTGTGTTTCCTTTAAATTTGTTAAGGTGATATTAAGTGTAGAGTTTGCGCTTTGCAATTCTTCAGTTCTTTCATGTACTTTTTTCTCAAGTACAATGTTTTGTTCCCTGATTAACTTTTGGTTTTCTAATGAAGCATTTAAGGCTTGTGCTTGTGCTACTTCATTTTCCTTCTTGAAGAAGTTAATTTTATCGGCCAATGCAAATGAAAGCAACATCACTTCTAATGCAGAAGTAATTTGTAGCAGATAAATAGTGAAGTTGTTGTATGGAATGATACTGTAATCTTTTAAGATGAAAAAGATAGCACCCAGTAACAATACAGACCAAGCTACCAAATAATACCCAGCAGGTTTAAAATGTTTTTTAAAGTAAACAACATACGAAGTTGAAAGCGCGATTATTGCTCCCACCAGGGTGATGAATTGCATGATAATAAATGCAATGTCTGCTCCGAAGATGAATAATACAAAAACATTTAAAAAAGAAGCATAACAAATTATGGTAAATAGCTTATGGGATATTTTTGAAAAGACTTTGGTGTTTAAAAAGGAAATGGTAAATAAGCTTGCAAAAAATAAGGCCGAGTTTGAGAAGATAATTATGGCGTTATGATCTAAAAAACTACCCTGTTCCCAGAAATATTTAGAAGAATAACCTTGTAATGTTACCTGTGTTAACCAGGTAGAAAGGATATAGAAAATGTAGTATAGATAACTTCTATCTCTTACTATGATGAAAAGAAATAGGTTATATACAAACATGATACCCATGATACCAGTGTAAAACCCAAATACAATTCCTCTAAGTGTAAAAGTGTCTAATAAGGAATTTTCTTTAATGATGCTTAATGGAACTACAAATACCTCTTTAGAATTTAGCTTTAAATACAGCGTACTTTCTTTGCTTAAATTTTTAGGCAATAAATATATCTTTCCCTGTGTAAACTTCTTTTGCGTAGAGGAGAATGGGTTATATTCAGGTATTTCTGTTATTGAGGTATTGTAAAAGAATAATTGAGATGATGATAATCTAGGTTGGTCTATTTGCAGTGCAAGTTTTGAATGATACTTTTCTGCCGTGGGTACCATTTTTATCCAATACGTAAATCTATCTAAACCGAAGTTTAAAATATCTGAATTTGCTGCGGTAAAATCTTTACCAACTATGTCTTTTATAGTTGCTTTATTGCTGGTGTCTTTATAAAAGTATGCCTTAAAACCTTCAGTACTTAATGAGGTTTTTTCTTGTGCATGCGCCCAATTGGGGTGAATGAATGAAATAATAATGAAAATGAAGAGCGTTAATGATTTTTTCATTCTTTGCTTAGGTTCAAATCAAAATGCAAGTTAACTACTTCTCCTGTTTTAGCCGGTAGTTGTTGGGTTAAGGTGTTATTTTTCCTCAATTCCATAATAGCTGTTCTAATATCATCGTGTGTTTCTGGTAGATTTTGCACATCATCAATTAAGATAGCTGTGGCAGTTAGATCTTCTTTTGGATAATAAAATTTACCATTGACACCAATTTCCGTAATTACCCTAAAACCACCTCTAATAGAATTACGATAAGTGGCAGGTGCGCACAAACTAAATAAAGTATCTAAGTTAAGTATGCCTGCTAAAGCAACACTTGCTATACTTAAATGTACACTACCAATACCTAATCCCGCAATTTCCCAAGAGTTCCAAAGACCGCAAAATTCACCTGTGCCAGCATCGGTTCTGTCTTCAACCATTTTATAGATCCTGTCGTCCATATTGCCAACAGCATCTTCTAAGGGTAAAGAATTTTTTCTATTGGCCTGATGTATTCTTCCTCCAGCCAATGCCTTGCCATCTTTTTCGGCACTTACCAAAATAACGTAAACATCTGGGTTTAGTACCCAGTCTATTTTAGCAGATGTGATTTGAGTGATGCCGAATACTTCTAATACATGGGTATGGCCTTCTATAAATTTCATACAGGAGGCACGATCGTCAACTGCTCTAAAAGCCCTGAAGTAAAGGTTATCTATATGTGGCTTAAGCTCTTCCAATTGAGAATGTTTTAAAGATTGATTTTCGGATGGTTCTTTCTGGTGACGGAGCGGCTTTAAAAATTCTGAACATAAAGATAGGTTGTTCAGTTGAAAGACTAAACAACCGATTGAAATTTTGTTCGGCCAAAGTTAATTGTGCCTTGTTTTCCAAAGGAATAGCTAAACTATCTTCAACACTGTTTTTATAGAAAAATATTAAAGGAACATTAATAGGGTGAATTTGAAGTTCTAATGCTGTAGCGCCTAACCATAATTTCTCCGCAGCCCTTCCACCTTCAATAAATGAATTGATTTCGCCTTTTGGCATTGTAATTAAGCCAATAGCTGATGAAGCCATGAACTGCATCATGGTTAGTCTCTTAAAGCCACTACCGCCATTCATTTGCTGCAAAAAGCTAATCATCTTTTTATCTTTTAATAAGCGAATGCCTATTAAATCATTATTGCTCAAATCTAAGGTGTGTATACCTATTCCGTCTTCTTTAGCTTGTACTTCGTTTAAATCCCAGCGCATCTCTTTGGTAATGAAGTCTTCATGAGCTTCTGGAATAAACATCCTTAGTAAATCTGTTTGAGTAGAAATAGCGCCAATGTTTTTAATCATTTCCGGATCAGTGATCCATTGGAGTTGGGCATTAGGAATTTGTTCTACAAGACTTGAAAGTTGGTTTAAGTCAATTTGATCAATTTCTTGCTTAGGTGTAATTTTACGATTGGTATGTCTTAAATCAATTTGTTTAGCTAAAGTTATTTCTTGCTCAGTAGGCTGATAACTTGAGGTAAAACTAAACCAGGCTAAATGATTTGGTGCAAATTGAGGAGTTAAATTCCAGTTAACAGCTAAATTTAGATGAGCTGCTTTTAATAAAAGATTTTCAATGGCAGAGCCTATTGAAATGTAAGATGAAATATATTGAGGGTCTAAATAAGCTTGCGCATCACTTTGCTCTAAAAACAAATGCAATAAGCCATTTTGATAATGCCAACGCCAAGGTTGATTGTTGCCGCCTGATGGGGCTTTTCCAGCAGCAGTTATCAAGTCGTTTAAAATGTCTTCTGATAGCTGCTGCTTATTTTCGTCAAAAGCCAAGCGATTGGTTTTAATAAAGTCTTCTATATTTTCTAGAGAAAGCGGCGTTAGATTTGTAGTTGTTTTTGGATCAGTAGTTTTTTCTGGATCAGCAATTAATTCATCTAAATCAAGGAAAAAACGACCAGAAATATTCAGGTTGCCTAATAGGATTTTTCTAGATAAATCTGCAGTGATACCACCTCCATAAGTTACCGCACTTGCCAGTTGAGGCCAAGTAGAAATGGTAGCCATTATTTCTACAGCTGAGGCTTTCATTCTAGGGGATAGGGTTTCAACTCCCGTTACCGCAGTAATGTATGGTATTCTCTCATCTAATGTAGTAAGCGATTTATACTTGCTCATGTCCAAATGTTCAACCATGCCGTGTAAAACGGGTCTTTCGGGTTCTAAATCAAACCTTTCAATATCGATAGTGCCTCTATCACTTCCTTCCATTAGAACAGGTATACCAAATATTTTTGCTTTGTTACGGGCATTAATTTTTATGTCGAAACTATCGCATTCATCTATTAGTAAATCGATTTTGCCATTTTCCGTTAAAAAACGATCAAGGTTTTCGTCAGTTATGCCTTCATCAAAACAAACCACATTTAAGTAAGGGTCTATTTCTGCAATTTCCCTTGCAACAATTACAGTTTTCAGAATTTTAAGGTTATAAACCCCTGTTCTAATTCTATTAATGTTGCTCAGGTCTAGCTCATCAAAATCCGCGATGCGTAACTCTCCAAACCCACGTTCCATTGCTAGTGTTAAGGAAACCGATTGGCCAACGGATAAACCCATTACTCCAATTTTCTTTTGAGATAAGAGCGCCTGTTCTTGAGCTGTAATTTTATGTTTATTTCTGTTGGTACGAACAATGGCAAATTCTTGCTCATCTAAAAGGTGAACTAATTTTTCTGCCCAAGGATAGTAGACCCAAACCCCAAAATCATCAGTGGATTTTTCTCCAAAATGATTCTTTACAGCCTTTTCTAACTCACTAGGTGGTAAAAAAACAATAGTTGGGTATAAACATTTAATTAATTCTTCAACTTGGGTATAGATATGATCGTAAACTTGTAAATTATTTTTAGTTGAAATCAGTTGTTCGAATGCACTTTTTTGGGCTGTGTCTAACAGGTTGAAAAATACAGGTTTATATACTGTTTTTTGTCTGGAAGTTTCTGAAATAAGCTGCGATAAAGTAGGGTTTAAGCCAGTTTCATGATGCATTTTTGTATTTAAATGGGGAGATATAATAAATAAAAATACTTTTAATTGTTAAAACAACTAAATTAGTCTTTTAAGAGTTATAATAAAAAAGTATTTTTATCTTTTTATTGGCAGCACAAATGAGTACAAACATTTTATATGTAGATGACGAACCCCATAACCTAAGTGCTTTTGCGGCAACTTATCGTAGGTTATATAAAATTTTTACAGCAGAGTCTGCAGAGGAGGGGAGAAAGATACTTGATAAGGAAGACATTCATATCATTATCACCGATCAGCGGATGCCAAGGACAACTGGGGTTGAGTTTTTAGCTTCTATTTTAGAAAAACATCCAGAACCAATAAGAATGATCTTAACAGGATATACAGACATTGATGCAGTTATAGATGCCATTAATAAGGGGCAAGTTTATAGGTATATCCAAAAGCCTTGGATGGAAGAAGATTTAAGGATCAATATAGAAAAAGCCAAGGAAATTTATACCCTTAGAAAAGAGAATAAAGAACTAACAGAAAAACTTTTGATTGCCAATAGCCAATTAGAGTTTATAGCCAGGCAAAATCTTTTATCATAGCACTTTACGCAATTTAGTTCGTTTTTATCTAGGCAATTAGGTAATTCGTCGATTCTTCCTAAACAAAAGCATTACTTTAATATAATAATAATTATTATTGTAAAACGGGGGTTAATTTTTTGTCCGTCGCTCGTCAAATGAAGAAACTATTACCATCTATAATTGTACTACTTTTTGCTGGTTTTTTTCAGATAGCAAAGGCTCAGAATATTTCTAATGAGGGGTCAGATTTTTGGCTTCCCTTTCCAACACATGATCCAAGTGGTAATAGTTTGGCTAACATGAATGTTTTTGTAACGAGTAAAGCTAATTCTGAAGTTACTGTAAGTTGCGGTGCTTATACCGAAACTAAGCCGATTTTAGCAAATACCATTGTTACTTTTAGTGTTCCGAGGGCAAATTCATACATCAATGCTTCAGAAGGTAATGCGGTATTGACTAACAAAGGAATACATGTTGTTACGACGGCAGGAAAACCAAATGTTGCTGTATATGCGCATATTTATGCAGGGGCTCGATCTGCAGCCTCATTAATTTTACCGAGAGAATCACTAGGTCAAAAGTATTATTCTATGAATTATACCCAAGATGGTGGTGGTGGAAATTTTTTGGTATTAGTTGCAACGGAAGATAAGACAGATTTAGTTATACATGAGGTTAATGGTACTACAAGGAATGTTTCATTGCCTAAAGCTGGTGATGTTTATGAATATTTACCTGGTGGGGGTGCTGATCTAACGGGTACTTTTGTGGAGGTAAACCCACTTACCTCTCAATGTAAGCGATTTGCTGCTTTTTCTGGAAGTACCTCGCTCACCATAGCTTGTACAGGCTCTAGAGACCCATTATTTCAACAACTTTATACAACTAATAGCTGGGGGAAAAATTATGGCGCAATACCTTTTATAGGTAGAAGGTATATCTTAAGGGTTTTAGCTCAAGAAGATAATACCAATATTAATGTAAATGGATTAGTCCAGAAAATAAACAAAGGACAATTTTATGAAACTCAACAATTAACTGAGGCTGTTTTAGTATCTGCAGATAAATTAATTAGTGTAGCCCAATATTCACTAACACAAGCATGTTCTAGTATTGCAGGCAATATGATAATTGGAGACCCTGAAATGGTTTTATTGAACCCTACTGAATTTAACATTAAGAATATTACGGTGTTTTCTTCAAGTAACCAAGCTATTCAAACTAAATATGTAAACATATTTATGAAAACAGCAAAGACATCTACCTTTAAGTTAAATGGCAATCTTCCTGATAATGGGATTTGGCAACCAGTGCCGGGTGATGCAAATTACTCCTATATCCAAATTCAAGTGTTTGAAGAGAGTTTAACATTAACAGCTGATGATGGTTTTAATGCTATTGCTTATGGTTTTGGTAATGCAGAATCTTATGCTTATTCTGCTGGAACAAGCCTTGCTTCTACGCAATTTTTGTTGTTGCTTAATAAAACTACAGGAGAAGAAAATGCATCTGCCTGTATTGGTCAGCCAGCAGATTTTAAGCTAACCTTGCCTTATCAATTGCTAAAACTGGTTTGGAAATTTAGCGACGGCACACCAGATTATATTGATAATGCGCCAATTGGTGTCCAGTCTACAGTTAATGGTCAAACTTTATATACTTATACAGCCCCAGTTAATAAGGCATTTGCTGTTGTAGGAAGAACACAAATTTCTGCTACTGCAACCATACCACCTAATGGTGGTACTTGTTTTCCAACAAGTGAGATTGAATTGATTTTTAATTTCGATGTAGATCCCTTGCCAAAAGCGGTATTTACCAAAGTTACTTCAGGTTGTGCAGACAAAGAAATAGCTTTTAAAGATGTAAGTTCCTCACAGGTTACAGGTAAAATAATCACTAAGTGGCTTTGGGATTTCGGAGATGGCAAAACATCAACCGAACAAAACCCTAAACATACTTATGCGGCAAGTGGGAATTTTACAGTTACACTTTCTGTTGGAGCAGAAAATGGTTGTTTATCTGACGTCGCTACGGAAGATATATTAATTAATCCAAAAGTAACTTCCTTATTTGTAGTTAACCAGAATTCTTGTATAGATACAGATATTTCTTTTATTAATCAATCAACAATTGCTGCACCCGGAACTATTGTAAAGTGGACTTGGGATATGGGCGATGGTAAAGCTCCAATTCAAGGAGATGGAACTCCATTTAATTATAAATATGCAGCTCCAGGAAAATATACGGTGACCTTAGTAGCAGAAAGTGATAAAGGCTGTATTAGTAAACCATTTTCGCTAGATGTTAATATCACAACCTTACCGATTGCCGATTTTATTATTCCTGATGTTTGTTTAGCAGATGCACAAGCTGTTTTTGTTAATTCATCAACAGATTATGATGGCACGATCCCAACAGGGCTTACTTATTTATGGAATTTTGGAGATGTCGCTTCTGGAGCACTTAATACTTCAACGGAAAGAGATGGCAAGCATAAATATAATGCTCCTGGAAACTATACAGTAACTTTAATTATAACCAACGTTAATGGTTGTGCAAAAACTTTATCTCTACCTTTTACTGTAAATGGTTCTTTCCCAAAAGCAGATTTTGAGACTTTAAATGCCAATAATTTATGTAGTAATCAGTTGTTTACATTGAAAAATATATCCACTGTAGATTTTGGCAATATAACTAAGGTACAATGGTATATAGACGGAGTAAAGTATGGTGATGATGATTTAGATCCCACAGTAGGCAAGCTATATGATTTTATTTATCCTCAGTTTACCGCACCATTAACCAAAACCTTAAAAGTTAGAATGGTTGTTTATTCAGGAGGTACTTGTTCAAATGAAATTATACATGATGTTATTTTACTGGCTTCACCTGTGGTAAAATTTGATGCACTTGAAGCGGTTTGCTTAAATGGTGGTGTAGTTCAATTTACAGGTGCAGAAACCGGAGGTTTATTGGGTTCTTATGAGTATACCGGCAAAGGAGTAAGTACAACAGGCTTATTTAATCCGATAATTGCAGGTATTGGAGTTCATGATATTACCTATACTTTTACTGCTAGTAATGGTTGTACCAATGCTCAAACACAAACCATAGAAGTTTATCCAGTACCAACTGTAGATGCTGGTGCAGATTTCTATTTATTGGCAGGTGGCCAAAAACAAATCTCAGCTACGGCAAGAGGAAATGGATTAAGCTATAAATGGACACCATCTATAGGATTAAGTGCTGATGATGTTTTAAGTCCAATAGCAAATCCAGAGCAGGATACCAAATACACACTGACAGTTACATCAAGTCAGGGTTGTTACATGACAGATGATGTATATGTATATGTTTTGCAGAGTGTTAATGCGCCTAACAGTTTTACGCCTAATGGAGATGGGGTAAATGATGTTTGGAATGTAAAATATTTAGATACTTACCCAAATGCTAATGTAGAAATATACAATAGAAATGGCGAAAGAGTGTATTTTAGTAAAGGATATGCTGTACCTTTCGATGGAAATTATAATAATAAGCCTTTACCTATCGGAACTTATTACTATATTATCAATCCAAATAGCGGTAGAAAAAGCATTACTGGAAACCTAACAATTATAAGATAGTTTTGAAGAAGATTTTTTACATTTTTGCTTTATCATTGATAAGTATTTCTGTCTTCGGTCAGCAAAAGCCTCAGTATACTCAATATATCTTTAATAATTTTCTATTAAACCCAGCATTGAGTGGGATTGAAAACTATACAGATTTTAAAGCTGGATATAGGAAACAATGGTCTGGAATTGATAACGCTCCTCAAACTACATTTGCTTCTGCTCATTGGAGCTTAAGTCCAGATTATTTATGGAAAAATCCATTATCAATGCCAGAGAAGGGCGAAGACCCTAGAGCAGATGATTATAGTCAAAACTATACAGCTTCACCCTCTCATCATGGAATGGGGGCAACGGTTGTATTAGATAAAACAGGTCCTATTTCACGGTTAGATGCAAATTTAACTTATGCCTATCACCTTCAACTAACCGGGACATTAAATTTATCTGTTGGTGCTGCAGCTGGTGTAACGAGAATTGGATTAGATATTAATCAGTTGACATTAGAAAATCCAAATGATCCCGCATTAAATAATGCAATAGTTAGTCAGGTTAAGCCAGATCTAAGTTTAGGGGTTTGGTTGTATGGCGCTCGTTTTTTTGCTGGTGCATCGGTTCAACAAATTTTACCTCAGAAACTGGCTTTTACAAGCGATCCAAATTATAAAACAGGTAAAGAAGTGCCCCATGCTTTTTTTACAACTGGTTATAAATTATATATCGATGAAAGTATTACAGCCATTCCTTCAATTATGGTGAAATACGTAAGTCCAACTCCACTATCTGTTGATGTTAACTTAAAACTCGGATTTAAAGATAGGTTTTGGTTAGGGGGAAGTTACAGACATAATGATTCTTATTCTGCAATGGCCGGATTGAATGTGAGTAAACTGGTAAATTTAACTTACTCCTATGACTTCACAACGTCACAGTTAAACAAAGTGAGTTATGGTAGCCACGAAATTGTTTTAGGATTACAGCTTAACAACGTTTATCAAGTATTAAGCTCTATGAGGATGTGGTAAGTTGGTAAAGTTTGACTAACTAAGGTATTAAAAAATTGGCGAGATTATTTTAATACCTGCCAGCACGGCAGTAAAGCGTACAATTATTCGCAAAGCGAAACTAAAGCTCCTTCCTTAATCTTGCAACAGGAATGTTCATTTGCTCACGATATTTAGCAACTGTTCTTCTGGCAATGTTATAACCTCTTTCTTTTAAGATTTCAGTTAATTTTTCATCTGCCAAAGGGCGACGTTTATCTTCGTTTCCAATACAATCTTCCAGTATTTTCTTTACTTCTTTATTAGAAACTTCTTCTCCACTTTCGGTCTGAATAGCCTCTGAAAAGAAAGATTTTAATAAAAATGTGCCAAATTCCGTTTGAACATATTTAGAGTTTGCTACCCTAGATACGGTTGAAATGTCCATTCCTATTTTATCAGCAATGTCTTTTAAAATCATAGGACGCATTTTGCGTTCATCAGCTGTTAAAAAATACTCATACTGATAATGCATGATCGCATTCATTGTTTTAAGTAAAGTTTGCTGCCTTTGTTTAATGGCATCTATAAACCATTTTGCAGAATCTAACTTTTGCTTAACAAACTGAACAGCTTCCTTCATTTTTTTATCTTTTTGGGATGCTTTATCATAATGATCAAACATATCCATGTAAGAGCGACTAACCCTTAATTCAGGAGCATTTTTAGAATTCAGGGTTAATATTAAAATCCCATCATTGTTGCTGATGTGAAAATCTGGTATGATTTGAAGTTGTTTGGTAGTTACCTGATTGGAATCTCCTGGTTTCGGGTTTAGACGAAGAATTTCGGCTACCACATCTTTTAATTCATCGTTATTTAAACCTACAGATTTCTCCAGTTTATCGTAATGCTTACGTGTAAATTCATCTAAATGATGCTCTACAATAGCAATGGCTTTTTTAATGATAGGATTGTTTACATCCTTGCGTTTTAATTGTAATGATAAGCATTCTTGCAAATCACGAGCAGCAATGCCAGGTGGGTCAAAACCTTGAATTACCTTGAGCATTTCTAAAACATCTTCTTCCTCAACCATTACGTTTTGAGAGAAGGCCAAATCGTCAATCATAGAAGTAATAGGACGGCGTAAATAACCATCATCATCTAAACTTCCTATAATTTGTTTGCCCACAATAAAGTCGGTATCTGATAAAGGAACAAGGTCTAATTGTTCTTGTAAGCTTTCGAAAAAAGTGCTTTCGATGGCAATTGGAGTTTCTTTTTTCTCTTCATCATCATCTCCATTGTTGTATGAGGTACTGTAGTCGTTGGTATTGTCGTCTTGTAAGTAATCTTCTACATTGAATTCATCTGTTGAAGAGTCTTCTTTAGCTTCGGGATCAAAATCATCACGCTCATTTAAATCGTCATATTCGCTAACTGGCTCATCGGCAGTCATTAAACTTGGATCTTCTAATGCAGGATTATCCTCTAGTTCTTCCTTAATGCGTGTATCTAAAGCAACCGTAGGCACCTGCAACAATTTAATGAATTGTATTTGTTGAGGTGATAACTTTTGTAGTAATTTTTGCTGTAAATTTTGTCTTAACATATTTGAAGGAAGATGGTATTAATGTTCAAAAATAAACATTTGCTTTACATTTAAGGAATAATAATAATGAAATGAATATAAGTGGCTTATTTTTTGTGCAAAATAACTTGAATTGGTTTTAAAGTTTACTACTTTTAAGCTAACAAAATCAAAAAATTAAACTAAAATTATAAGTATTTATGGGGTTTGTTAAAGAATTTAAAGAGTTTGCCATTAAAGGCAATGTAATTGATTTAGCTGTCGGTGTAATTATTGGTGCTGCTTTTGGAAAAATAGTAAGCTCATTGGTAGAAGATATTATAACGCCTGCCATTCTGGGGCCTGCGCTAAAGGCAGCCGGATTAGAAGATTTAAGTAAGTTGACTATTGCAGGAACTGCTATTAAATATGGGAATTTCCTTTCGCAATTAATCTCATTTATAATCGTTGCGCTAGTTTTATTTGTAATTATTAAAGTTGTAAATAATGCTAAGAAAAAAGAAGAAGTAGCTCCATCTGCTCCACCTGCACCAACAAAAGAAGAAATACTTTTAACTGAGATAAGAGATTTATTGAAAAATAAATAAACTTAATAAATTACAAAAACCTCAAATTCATGAATTGTCATCCTGAGCTTGTCGAAGGATTTTAATGAATTTGAGGTTTTTTCTTGCTTAAGGTATTTAAAAAGTTCTTTTTAAAGTTGGGTCGGTTACAATGATATAATCTCCCAAATTTTCATATTTCTTCCAATCTGGATTATTAAAATCCTCAGCAGAGAAAGATGAAATATTTAATAACTTAAGCTTAGGTGCATACTTTTTCAGCTTTGCTAAAGTGCCTAATTTCTCGTCGCTATGAAAACGGCCGTTAACCTGAAAAATCTTTTTATCCTTATTTGCCTTTGCATATTTCGCAATTGACCATGACATGGTAGCATCCCAGAAATTTTGAGTTTGATAAACTTTCATTCCTCCCATACTATGACCGCCTAAAGTTTCAATGAATTTTTCTAAATATCGTCCTGTAGCAGTATCTATTGGTAAGGGGGCTATAAACTGCTTAGAACTTTCTGGTAATTGATTTAGGACCTCCAATCCACCTCTGGTAACTGCATTACTGTATCTAGCAGCTCCATTACCACCAATTACATCTAGTTTGTTGGTTTTGGCCGTTTCTATCATTGGCTTATAATCTTTGTAATTATTCCACGCTCTGGCTTCTTTAATAAAGTTTTTCTCGCTAATAAGTCCGTTTAAATATTCATTTATAACTGGTTGAATATCGGTATGGAACATTTCCATGGTTAAAGCAGCCTTGCCAGGATAAGCCGCAGCAATTTTTTTAAATAGCATAGCTTCTAAATAATGTCCGATTGAATCATTGTGTTCTTCACCAAAAAACAAAACGTTGGCAGTAGCTAAATCAGTTACTATATCATCAACAGTTATAGTTTTTTGTTTTTTTACATCGTAAATCTTATAGTGCTTACTGAGATCTTGTGCCATTCCAAACAGAGGGATAGAAATGAATAAGACAATAAATAATCTTTTAATCATAGTTATTTAGTTTATAACTACGAATGTATCAAAAATCAATAGCTCTATAAAATATTTAGGGTTTGGGGATGGTTATATTCGTTTTCCAAGCCCATTCTGGTGGATCAACACCCAATAGATGTTTGACAAAGAAATCACGCCTTTTATGCTCACCATAATCGCCACCTAAAGAATGTTTCATTCCAGGCACCATTAAAAAATCAAAATTCTTGTTGGCCTTAACTAATTGATTTATTACTTGCATGGTTGAGGAAGGGTCTACATTGTCATCTAACTCACCTAGAATTAGCAGTAATTTCCCCTGTAATCTATAAGCATTGTCTACGTTAGAAGATTCGCCGTATTCTGGACCAATAGGATAGCCCATCCATTGTTCGTTCCACCATATTTTATCCATTCTATTATCATGGCATCCAGAAGAGGAAACTGCAACTTTATAGAAGTCTGGATGAAATAACAAAGCTCCTAACAAACTTTGACCACCTGCAGAATTACCGAAAATGCCAACCCTGCTTAAATCCATGTAATTATATTTCTTGGCTGCTTCTTTTATCCAGAGTATTCTATCTGGAAAGCCGCCGTCTTTTAAGTTTTTCCAAGCCACATCATGGAACGCTTTAGAACGGTTAGAAGTTCCCATTCCGTCTATCTGCACTACGATAAAACCCAGTTCGGCCAATTCATGTAAGGAGCCTCTTGAGTCGTTTACAAAGCTTTTTGGTACGAAAGAGTCATGTGGTCCAGCATAAATATATTCTATAACAGGATATTTTTTTGATGGGTTAAAATTACTTGGACGGATAATCATTCCCCAAATATCTGTTTTGCCATCCCTACCTTTTGCACTAAAAACTTCTGGTAATTTCCATCCAGTTTTAAGTAAGGGATTAATGTCTGCTTGCTCTAATTCTTTTAATAGCTTTCCAGTTTTGCCATTTCTTAAAATGGTTATTTGTACTTTATCTATTCGAGAATATGTGTCTATAAATGTGCTAAAATCATCACTAAAATACGCTTTATGATTTCCGTCTTCAGTAGTTAATTTTATTAGTCCTGTACCATCAAAATTAATTTTATAGTATTGAATAAAATAAGGGTCTTGACTTTTTTCCATGCCACTACCTTCAAACAGAATAGTTCTTTCTTTTTCGTTAACATTAATTATACTTCGTATTACCCATTCTCCTTTGGTTATTTGATTTTTTAATTTCCCTTCCCCATCGTATAGATATAAATGATTCCATCCGTCTCGTTCAGAAGCCCAAATTATTTCTTTTCCATCATTAATATCATACCTAAATCTTTTTCCACTGTAATGTATAAAGGTTTTGCTTTCCTCTGCAATCAATTCTTTAACAAATCCCGTTGTATTAACTTCTACAACACTATATTTTTGATGCCCTCTTTGATTGTATTCAAAAGTAAATGCTCTGCTGTCTGTTCTCCATTGCAAATTGGTTAAAGCATATTGGGTTGGGATTTTACTTTGGTCAACAGCTATTTGTTTTTTAGTATCTATGATAAATAAAGATGGTTGTGACTGAGCTAGCGCATCGCCAGGTTTTAAATAGTTTCTAGATTGTAGAATGGGCTGGAGTTGGGTAGTAGGAGAGGATTCTATTAAGTAAATTAAATGCGGTTTAGCAGGGCGAACTTTATAAGTGGCTAATTTTTTAGAATCAGGAGACCAAGCTAACTCGGTATTGTAATATTCTCCTTCAGAACCATCAAAACTTAATTGAAATTCTTTAGCTGTTGGTTCTGTGCCTTTAATGTATACATTGTAGTTTTTAATGTAGGCATTCCATTTCCCATCAGGGGATTTTACTTTTCTATCTAAAGCATCTCCCTGTCTATCTCCCCAATATCCTGTTTGCCTTTGGTTGTCTTGTTTTACTATTTCCTTGCACTTAAAGGTAGCCAAGTCATAAGTCCATTGTTTATCGCCATAATTAAAATTCAATTCTGTAGCATTATTGTTCATTGCTACATTCGTAATTGGAAGTTTAAAGGCTTCTAACTTAGAATTAGTAAGAGAAGAAAGTTCTGCAGCAAGTCTTTCTTGGTCAAAAGCTGATGCTTGTATTAAGCTGTGTGGATCCACTAATCGATATTCGGTTCCTTTTGCTGTAAGTATGCTGTAGAAATACTGTCTCTTATCAGCCAGCCATTTGATGTTTGTAGGAGCATGATATATTTTGTTTTGCATTAAGCCATTAAATAGTTCGGCTCGTTGATAATCTTCTACTTTTCCCTGTGATTTACCATCTGAAGGATTGCAAAATAAAAAGAATAAAGTAAGGCAGTATATTAAGATGGGTTTTATCATCGCATTAAGATTTTAGAATAATCAAGATTACGATTAAAATTGAAAAAATATTTTCTATAATTTAACCAATCGTAAACTTAAATTAATCATTTATAACGCTTGGCCAATTGGTTTTAACAAAAAGCAAAAATACTTACCGATTAATTAATGCTTTTTACCGAGAATAAGCTTGTAAATAACAAAGTATGGTTGTCGAATGTAAAAGTTCCCCTTACATTTGGATATACATTTAGAGAATAAGGAAATGGAAAATAATAATATAAACGAAAATAAAAATACAGCGAACAACTCCGGAAAAGTTTGGGCTGGATTAATTATAATTGGAGTTGGTTCACTTTTACTGCTAAATAATTGCGGTTTAAATTTGCCTAGTTGGATATTTCACTGGAGCAACATATTAATCCTAATAGGTTTATTTATAGGATTTAAACATAATTTTAAAAATGGAAATGGTGTGATATTAATCATCATTGGTGCATTTTTTACTTTAAAAGAAGCACTTGATGATACAATTGATTTTGATAAAATTGGATGGCCAGCCTTAATTATTGCATTAGGTTTATTTTTAATCTTTAAACCAAAAAGCGACTTTAAACACAAAGCGAAATGGAAAAATAAAGGTGATAAATGGAAAACAAGATTTGGCGAACATGACCCTTATTTGGCTAACCCAGCAGAAGACCCAAATTTTAATCCAAATGCTGAAAAGAAAACAAGTAGTAATGATTATTTAGATTCTGTAAACGTATTTGGTGGCAGTCATCAAACAATTTACTCTAAGAACTTTAAAGGGGGCGAAGTCACTGCCGTTTTCGGAGGTTGTGATTTGAATTTAACACAGGCAGATTTTGAGGGTGAAATTACAATCGACATCACTGCCGTATTTGGTGGATGCAAAATAATCATCCCTCCAGGTTGGCATGTGAAATCTGAGATAGCTGCAATATTTGGAGGTTTAGACGATAAAAGGAGTATTCAGCCATTAGCTGAAGGACCAAATAAATTATTAATTATAAAAGGCATAGCGATGTTTGGTGGGGTTGATATTAGAAACTATTAATCAGTTCACCTTAAACTTAGAGTTTTGACAACAACACCCTTATCCATAAAACAAATAAAATCTGTCTGTAGTATTATACTGCTCTGTTGGATTGGGATTTGTGCCTTTCTGATTTATTATACCTTAGATTTTTCTTGGCAAATTGCCTTGGCCGATAGCATTCTTAGTAATGGTCTATTGGCCATTGGCTGTATAACCCTAAGTAACATGCTGGGCTATTATCAGCCTAAAAATGAGAAAATGTTATTTCTGTTACTACTGACAATTGTGCTTACGTTGGTGGTTGTTTTCTTGGCAAAATATGGTCTGAGCTATGTTTTTAGTAGAGAAGCTGATTATATTGAGTTTTTGAAATTCTCCCTTCCTTATAGGGCATTAATAGTTTTTTTGTGTTTAAGTTGGTGTGCCTTGGCTAATATATTATGGTACAGGGTAGAAGAACAATCTGCCACGCAAGATAGATTGTTAACTGCCCAAAATTTAGCAAAGGAAGCAGAACTGAATAAGTTAAGGCACCAATTGCAGCCTCACTTTCTATTCAATAGTTTAAACTCTGTATATGCATTAACCATTGTAAATCCGACTGAAGCAGGAACAATGATTACCAAATTAGCTGCATTTTTACGTGGTACTTTAAAGCGTGATGATGAAGTTTGGGTAAACGTAGCCGAAGAAATGGAGTATATTCAATTATATTTAGATATAGAAAAAGTTCGTTTTAGCCATAGGTTAAATATTGATGTACAAATTGAAGAAGACACTTTAGGTTTATGTTTGCCAGGAACTTTATTGCAGCCTATAGTAGAAAATGCAATTAAGTTTGGTTTGTACAACACATCAACAGCTATAACTATTGCAATGAGAGTAAAGCTTGAAAATAAGGCTTTGGTTATTTGTGTTTCTAACCCTTATGACCTAGAAATGAAGGCGAGTAAAGGAACTGGGTTTGGCTTGTCTGCAATTAGAAGAAGATTATATTTGTTATTTGCTGATAGCAATCTTTTACAAACAGAAACGCAAAACGATAATTTATACATTACTACGCTTAAAATACCTCAAAAAGATGATAAGAACGATACTAATTGACGATGAAGCTTTAGCAAGGGATGTGGTTAAGCACTATTTGAAATCGTATCCAGACATAGAAATTGTTGCTGAATGTAGCGATGGTTTCGAAGGATTAAAAGCGATTACCCAGCACAAGCCAGATTTTATTTTCTTAGATATCCAGATGCCGAAAATAAGTGGTTTTGAGATGCTTGAATTGGTAGAAAATCACCCTGCTGTTATTTTTACCACAGCGTTTGATGAATATGCCATTAAAGCATTTGAGGTTAATGCGGTAGATTACTTGTTAAAACCAATAGAGCAAGTGCGTTTTGACCAAGCCATGCAGAAATTGCCTGCTAAACTAGCCAAAGGTGAAACTAGTAATGAGCTATTGGAAAGCGCATCGTTATCCCCAGCACAAAACAGCAGGATTGTGGTGAAAAATGCAGGCGTAATTAAAATAATTCCTGTTACTGAACTTAATTACATTGAGGCAGATGATGATTATGTGAAATTAAATACAACAGAAGGTAATTTCCATAAAAATAAAACGATGAGTTTCTTTGAACAAACATTAGATCCAAATCAGTTTATTAGAATTCATCGTTCTTACATCATTAATTTGGCAGAGGTAACCAAAATAGAATTGAAGGAAAAAGAAAGTTATATTGTGCTCTTAAAATCGGGAATTTGGTTGCCAGTTAGTAAAACTGGATACGTGAAACTGAAAGCCGCATTGGGTTTGTAGATTTTTTCGAAAAGCAAATTACTGCAGCCATTAAAGCTTGTCCTGCTTTAACCTTTTCGCTTTCAGCTCAAGAGCTATCGTTACCAATCTGGTTTAGGAAACTCAGTTCTGTGCACAAAACTTGCACTTAAATCTAACCATAGCGAGAAAGCCGCAAGTTTGAGGTGCGAAAACAAGAAGTTGAAGTGGGGGCGGAACTACAGATTCAAAAGAATTACTATCTTTGATTTACATTAAAAGGACTTTAAGTAGTTTTACAACCATTAATCTTCTAAGTCTAACAACTTTGGAAATAAATAAAAAATAAAACTAAATGCCTCTTGCATTTTTAGAAAAATCGCATTATATTTGCACCTCTTATTTAAAAACTCTAGTTAAGATATTATACAGTTATGAAAAGAACATTCCAACCTTCGCAAAGAAAGAGAAGAAACAAGCATGGCTTCCGCGAAAGAATGGCTACAGCAAACGGTAGAAGAGTATTAGCATCTCGCCGTGCAAAAGGAAGAAAAAGATTATCAGTTTCTGACGAGCGTCGTCATAAAGCATAATTTTTGATTGTCCCAAAGGGATGCCTTTGGCACCTGGTGCAGTAATTAGTCTGCAAAACCTTGTGTAGGTAACAATCAAAAAGATGAACAAATTTAACAAAGAAGAACGGTTATGTAGCAAAAAGTCATTAGACTTGCTATTTAAAAACGGTTCTTCTTTTTTATTATATCCATTTCGGCTAACTTTTCTTTTTAGTGAAGAGCCACATCAATATCCTGCTCAAGTGGTTATTAATGTGGCTAAAAAGCGTTTTAAACACGCGGTAGACCGTAACTTAATAAAAAGAAGAACTCGTGAAGCGTATCGCCAGCAAAAAGAAGCCTTGTTGTATAGTGCTTTAGCCAATCGCAAGGATTTATTATTACTGTCTCTACAGTTTATTGGAAAAGAGCATTACGATTATGCGTTCTTTGAAAAAAAACTAGCTAATGCCCTAAAAAAGTTAACCAGTCAATTTACAGCTGATGAAAATAATTAAGTTATTGTTTTCTTGGTTATTTCTAGGCATCATTAAGCTGTATCAGTTGCTTTTATCGCCATTGTTAGGTGCAAGTTGTAGATTTACACCTACTTGCTCACAATACGGTGTAGAGGCCATTAAGAAACACGGACCGTTTTATGGTGGTTGGCTTACCTTAAAACGCATTGCAAGTTGCCATCCTTGGGGTAAACACGGACATGATCCAGTTCCCTAGCTAAAAATAACTTCCATCTTACATTTTCCATTTTACCTTCTTATATTTGAGCAATGGCAACCATCTTACAAATTGAAACCGCTACCCAAGTTTGTTCTGTTGCAATTTCTGTTAACGGAGAAACAATTGCATTAAGGGAAGAAACGGCTCAAAACATTCATGCTTCTAGCTTAACGCTATTTATTGAAGAGGTCATGAGGACTGCTAATCTTAAATATGCAGATTTAGAAGCGGTTGCGGTAAGTAAGGGTCCTGGTTCTTATACTGGCTTACGTATTGGTGTTTCCACAGCTAAAGGTTTGTGTTTTGCTTTAGATAAACCTTTAATTGCTATTAATACTTTGCAGATGATGGCAAATGGGTTTTTAATTCAACATCCTAACTATGGCGGTTTAATTTGCCCTATGATAGATGCTAGGCGAATGGAAGTTTTTACAGCAGTGTATGATAATCATCTTCATCAGGTAGAGACAGTTAATGCAAAAATTGTAGATGAAAAGAGTTTTGTTTTAGAGCTTGATAGTAATTATTTAACATTTATTGGTGATGGCGCAGCCAAATGTGCGCCTGTTTTAATACATCAAAATGCACATTTTTCAAATGTTAATTTTAATTCTGCTGCCCATATGAGCAACCTTGCAAATGCAGCTTTCGTGAATGAAAGCTTTGAAGATGTTGCTTATTTCGAGCCATTTTACTTAAAAGATTTCGTTTTTACCACCCCCAAAAACAAGGTGCTTTAAAACTGCTTTGGCTTTACAAAGAAATCATAAATACTTCTAAAAAATCCTTTATAAACTCTTGCGCCATTTACGCCAGGCATTGTACTCAAGTTCATAGGATGATTTACAGTTTGCCCAAATTTTATGCCTAAGCCCATATAAATAGAACCACCAATATATCCTTTTCCAACTAATGCATCACTTTGATTTATTCCCCTACCTAAAGAAATAGACTTACCTAAATTATCTGTTCCCAGAAAAAATTCAAAGTTTGGCGTCTGGTACATGCCCTGAATACCCACCATAATGAATTTGTTGAAATTATATACCGGTGTTAAACTTGCTGATAAATTACCTGTTTTAAATGTGTTTACAAATGCAATATCTCCTCCCTGGTGAAACAAATTTTTAGAAATGACGACGCTGGGTTTATAAAAATTAAATGTTCTCGAAATTAAAAAATCTGCTTTTGCATTAGTTGGGGTAAGAAACCTTTTCTGTTCATCTGCATCTTGTGCAATTTCCAATACCTCTTCAGTTACATCAGCATTAGCTACATCAGTTATGCTTTTTATAGTATTAAATTTAGCGACGTGAGATTTTTTGTTCCACCTTATAAAACCTAAATCCTTAATGTTTCCCATTAAAAAATATCCACTTCTTGATGAATAGGTTGTGCCTAAACTTACAGATAGGCCTGGGTTTTTAAAGGTAGGAATGAGCATTTTCTTTTCAATCTCATCTTCATAAAGGAAAGTGCCTTTATATGTTCCATTTACACCTATATCTAATCTGTTATTAAGTTGGTCTAGGTAGAAATATGAATTGTTAATGTCGATTTTATTATAAGCTATGCCGCTTAATAGGCTTAATTTTAGGCCAAATGCTAGTCTTTTATCCCAATTTTCTCTAATGCCTACACTAAATTGATGGTAAGATTGCTGATAACCGCTAGAGTTAAAGACGTCTTCGTAAGGGCCTGCATCAAATTTTTTGTAAGAATCTAAAATAGCGAGTGTTTCATTGGTGTAATCTGCATAGGCATCTGTTCTTACTTGCCATGCAAAACCAATTTCCTGATTAAACTTATAGGAGCTAAAAATTCTGAAAGTAGCTAGGTAAACATTAGAGTTTTGGAAGAGCTTATTTCTTATTCCAGCACCTAAAGGTATGGTTCCAGTGTCATAAATCCCTGTATTGGCCAATTTCCTAATTACATCATCAGCACTACCTTTATGAGCTGCATTTACAGCAAAATTTGGGAAAAAGAAATTAGAGGCAAATTTACCGGAACTATCTAAAGTGAAAGACCTTGCAGCTGGGTTTTCAAAGGCATCGAACATTGTTCGTGTATTAAATAATGCATATTGTTGCGCTTTTAAGTTGCTGATTACAAGTAATAAGACACATGCTAAAAAGTATTTTTTTCTCATAATCACCTAAATTACTAATTTGTGTTTAAAGTATCTGGCTCAATAACTTTCTCTGCTTTTTTGTAAAGCAAAACATTACTTAAAAATCTTCCACTACCTCCCGAGAGCTGATAAGAAAACGCATCATAATACTTAAATCCATCCTTAGACTGGTACTGTTTGTAGTATGGTCTCTTTAGATTTCTTCCGAAAATATCATTTGAGTTCTTATTATTTACATAAAATGATATGGTTGCAGATGTAGAAAGTTGATCTGTTAAGCCTCTGTAATCTTCATTATTGATTAACAAGTCTCCATTACTATAGCTATTTAAGAATGAGTTAATGCTGCTTGCATTGTTTGCCATTACTAAATAATTATCAATTATGGTATAAAATGGTCTTTCGAACTTTTTAAATGGATCGCCAAAAAATATATAAGGTATATTTGCTTCTTTAAAAATCCTAATATCTGTTGCATACTCCGCGCTTAGGTCTAATAAAAGTTGATTTAATTTTTCTCCATCATTTAAGGCTACAGCCCCAAATTTCTCTCCAGTATTCAGCTGAAAACTAACAAACTGACGATTACAATATTTAATGAAAATTTGTTCTATATCAAGTCTATAAGTTTGATTGATGTTTGCAATGTTTTTATTAAGCTTTTCAGTTTCACTTCTTCCTGTTTGTAATTCCATTAATTGTTTTCGCCAACTGGTATAATCATTTATAGCGTAAATAGCATAGTTGGCCGTTTTTGTGGGAAGGATTACATTGATATTTATTTTTTGCTCAGGTATCTTAGAAAATAGCTTGAAGTAATTATTGTCATTTACATCAGTATTCCCATTAAATAATAACTTCTCCTTACTAAAATTATAACTTAATGCAACATAAGTATTTTGCTGACTAAAAATATGGAGTTCTCCAGTTAAACTGCTATTTAGTAGGTTTTTGAGTAATAATGGTGTGTTATTAAAGTTAATATACAGATTTGCTAAAGTATTTTTATTAAATCTAGAATTTGCTTTCACGTAATCAACAAAACCCTTTTCAATTTTTTGATTTGTAAAATTATTTTCAATGGTTGATGCCGAATTAGAAATTAAAATCAATTTATCTTTAATGCCTACAAAACAATTGGTGCTATCCGTAAAGCTTAACTTATAAATATCCTTTACCTTTTCTATCTTTATTTTACTGGATTTTAGGTTATCTAATACTTTTATTGGATCGGAATTGGCCTTGAGTTGCGTGCTAATTAAGAAATCAACTGTGTTTTCTAATCCAGGTAATATACCGATGTAGATTTTTTGTCCATCTAGTTGATTAAAAATTTCATGGTTCTCGATGAGGTTTTCTCTTAAAGATTTTAACTCTTTAGATTTTTTCTCTCCTAAAATATTTTGAAGTAAATCCTGCCCACGTAATATTTCATAAAAGCTCTTATCGTTATCAAAACTGAAGACAAGGCTAGCCTCTTTTGCAACAGCATTTAAAGATATATTATTTGCATTTGCTTCTGTATTTAGGTTAGAAAAATACAAATAGGCCATAGCAATTACCCCCAAAAATAAAACTCCTAATGTTATGTATATCTTTCTCATGACCGTAACTACAAATTTAATTTAATTTTGGTATTACAGAGATTATAAGGGCATTTTCTTAATTTAGCATTTATATTAAGCCGATTACTCATGAACAAACGTATAATCCTTACTGCTGCTTTTTTGGGTGGACTAGCAGTTATGTTAGGTGCATTTGGTGCGCATAGCCTTAAGGCGTTAATTAGTGTAACGTCTTTAGAAATTTGGCAAAAAGGAGTCGAATATCAGTTTTATCACGTTTTTGCACTTTTATACCTTTCTACCTTTGCTCGTTATAAAAACAAATTAATCGGCCTTTCCTATATTTTCTTTACACTAGGGATTATCTTGTTCTCTGGTTCTCTTTATCTTTTAGCATTAAAAGATATTTATCATTTTTCTGCTCAATTCATTGGTCCAATTACTCCAATTGGAGGTTTGTGTTTTATATTGGGTTGGGTTTGTCTATTCCTTGCCGCACTAAAAGATAAATAATGCAATTTGCAACTTCATTGGATTTTTCTGAAAGGGAAACACTTTTTGTAGAAGTGATATTGCCTTTGTCATTAGCTATAAATTATACTTATCGTGTACCGTTTGAGCTCAATGATAAAGTTGCAGTGGGCAAACGTGTAGTTGTTCAATTTGGAAAACATAAAATATATACAGCCTTAGTTAAAAGTATTGGTCAGCAACCGCCAGAATTTTATCAAGCAAAGTACATAATCGATGTTGTGGATGAAATCCCCGTTATTACAGCAAAACAATTTGAGTTTTGGGACTGGATTACGGCTTATTATCTATGCAATGAAGGCGATGTAATGGCAGCAGCATTACCAACTGGGCTAAAACTGGCTAGTGAAACGATTTTAGTGTTGCGAGATGAATTGCCTTTGGAATTAAACTTGACAGAAAAGGAAAGCTTAATAATTGATGTATTGCATAAACAGCAACGCATTAGTATTGATGATGTGGTTGAATTATTAGGACAGAAAACTGTTTATCCAATTATCAACTCTTTAATTAGTAAGGAAGTAATTTATATAGCTGAAGAAGTTATTGAAAAATACAGGCCACTGTTAAAATCATTCATTTCTTTAAACCCTTTTTACAAGGATGAAGAAAACCTAAAACAATTGTTCTCACTTTTAGAAAAAGCACCAAAACAATTAGATGCATTATTGGCCTATTTAAAACTTTCTAAAAGTGAAACTACCATTCCAAAACAAAAATTGTTAGAAGAATCTGGTAGCGGACAAGCTGCATTAAAATCTTTAATAGATAAAGATATTTTTAATGTTGAGAAAAGGCAGGTAAGTAGATTAAACGATGCTCATGATGAATTTGAAGTCAATTTTGAGCTAAGTGCTGCTCAACAAAAGGCATTTTTGGATATTGAAGCTCAATTTGCAAATAAAGATGTGGTGTTACTACATGGAATTACAGCTTCTGGGAAAACCCAATTATACATTAAGCTAATTGAAACTGCTATTGCACAAGGTGGACAAGTACTTTTTCTATTGCCAGAAATTGCGCTTACCACGCAGATAGTAGAACGAATTAAAAAATACTTTGGTGATAAGATCGGTGTTTATCATTCTAAATTTAACGATAATGAAAGGGTAGAGATCTGGAACAAAGTGTTAAATGGTTCTTATCAAGTTGTGTTAGGTGCGCGTTCAGCCGTCTTTTTACCATTTAAAGATTTAAAGTTAATTGTGGTTGATGAAGAACATGAGTCTTCATATAAACAACACGAGCCAGCACCAAGGTATCAAGCCAGAGATGCAGCTGTTTTTCTGGGTCATTTACATCAAGCTAAAGTAATACTAGGTTCGGCAACACCATCAATAGAGAGTTTTTATAATGCAGAAACAGAAAAGTATGGTTTAGTTATTTTAAATGAGCGATTTGGAGGTGTTCAGCTACCGTTACAACAAGTGGTTAGCATTGCTGAAGAAACCAAACGTAAAAAAATGACTTCTTATTTTACTAGTGTGTTAATAGATGACATGGCAATTGCTTTGGAGAATAAGGAGCAAATCATTTTATTTCAAAATAGAAGAGGGTATGCAACTATATTAATTTGTGCTACCTGTGGTTATGCGCCAAAATGCGTTAATTGCGATGTAAGTTTAACCTATCATAAAACAAGTGGTAAATTACATTGTCACTATTGTGGTTATCATCAAAGTAGCATTAATATTTGCCCTGCCTGTGGTTCAGTGCACATTGAGCAAAAAGGTTTTGGAACTGAAAGAATAGAAGAGGAACTAAGTCTTATTTTTCCAGATGTGAAAATTGCTCGTTTAGACTTAGATAGCACCAGAACTAAAAATGGAATGCAACAAATCATCTCCGATTTTCAGGACAAAAAAACTCAAATTTTAATAGGGACACAAATGGTGGCCAAAGGATTAGATTTTGATAATGTTAGTTTAATTGGTGTAATTAATGCAGATACCTTGCTTAATTACCCAGATTTTAGGGCGTTTGAGAGAAGTTATCAATTATTGGCGCAAGTAGCAGGTAGAGCAGGTAGAAGAGATAAGCAAGGTAAAGTTTGTATACAAGCTTATGATGATTCTCATCGTATCATTAAACAAGTAATAGAAAATAATTATACAGAGATGTATAACGATGAGATGATAGAACGTAAACAGTTCAATTATCCTCCTTTTACTCGTTTGATATTCATTAATGTAAAACACAAGGACTCTAATGTCTTAAATATTGCAGCCCAAAGTCTAGCTAATGCTCTAAAAATACAATTAGGGAATAGAATTTTAGGGCCAGAACAACCTTTAGTAGCTAGAATTAGAAATTACTATATCAAGCAAATTATTATTAAGGTCGAAAAAAATGCACCAATTCAAAAAGTTAAAACTGTTTTAAAAGAAACCATCAAAGATTTTAACGCGCAAAAAGACTTCAAGAGTGTAATTACTCAGATTGACGTAGATCCTTATTAATTTCTTCCAACAAGATGTACTTGAATTCCTATTGAAATTGGGTTTAATAAAAATTCCCATTTGTTATATTTTACAAATGATCGTGTGTTCGCTGCGTCTTGCTGAATCGTTTCTTGACGTTCGTAAGAATAATAAAAATCTAAACTTGTTTCAGCAAAAATGGAGATTTGACTAATTGGATTAATTTTAAGTCCTAAGATTGGTGCGAAAATAAAACCATTTTTATCAGAGTCAACATTGTACGGAGCGCTAGTGCTTTTTGGGTTGGCAGTTTTAATCTCCCCAGTAAAATGGTTGGCCCTAAAACCCATGTCGCCACCAAAATAAGGCTGTATCTTAGCATAACTTATACTTTTTTCAAATCCAACTTTAAAACCGAAATCCGTCATTTTCCCTGTTGCAATTTCACAATTTTCGCACTGATTACGAAAGCTTAGGTCTTTTCTAAAGTAATTGCCATTTAAGCGAAGGCTAATTTGATTGTCATTGAATTTAACAAGAAAGCCATTAAGATAGGTATCAGTATAATCTTGTGAATTGGTTTGGTTTAAAATTTTTGGCATTTGCATTAAAGAATATCCCCTTATGCCAATGCTATAATTATAATTTCCTTCAACCTGAGAAAACCCATTGTAATATAAGAATACACAAACTATGATAAGTAATATTTTTTTCATAAGCCAAAAAAGTAAATTCGAATCTAAAAGTAGAAATTATTTAGCATTTAAAAGCAATCCATTCTTTATAGTTTATAAGAATTGCCAATAAACAAGAAACTAGAAGAAATTTTAACGTTGATTTTATGCTTGTTAGACTTTTATAGATGCATTTGTGGATAAAAATTTATTCTCATTAAGTTTAAACAGCTATTTTTGAAATGAAATGGCATACAAATTCGTTGACAATTACAGAGAACAGGGAGGAAGAAAAAAATTAGTTGCATTACTTAAAGATAGGGGCATTACAGATGAAAAGGTCTTAAAGGCAATTGGCAAAGTTCCGCGACATTTCTTTTTTGATGAAACTTTTTGGAACCAGGCTTATAAAGACATTGCCTTTCCTATTGGCGATGGACAAACGATTTCTCAGCCCTACACAGTTGCTTATCAAACCGAATTACTTCATATCCAAAAAGGAGATAAAGTATTAGAAATTGGAACTGGTTCTGGTTATCAAACCTGTATTTTAATGGAAGTTGGTGCAAAGGTGTATACTATCGAACGCCAACCAAATATTTACAACCATACTTTAAAAGTATTACCTGGAATGGGTTATAAGGCTAATTTTTTTTTAGGTGATGGCTCAAAAGGCATAGAAGAATATGCTCCATACGATAAAATCATTGTAACGGCAGGCGCACCATTTGTTCCAGAAATTTTATTAAAACAGCTTAAAATTGGTGGTATTTTAGTTATTCCAGTAGGAGATGAGAAGACTCAGAAAATGATAACTGTTATCCGGGTAAATGAAAATGACTTTGATAGAATTGAATTAGATACCTTTAGGTTTGTTCCTCTGGTGGGCGATCAAGCTTGGTAACCCCTAAATCCCCTAAAGGGGACTTTTTAATTTTCTTATCCCCCCCTTTAGGGGGTTGGGGGTTTAAACCTTCATCGCTCTATCCATCTCACGTTTGCTCTCTCTATCTTTAATGCTATCGCGTTTGTCAAATTCTTTTTTACCTTGAGCAATCGCAATTTCCATTTTAGCAAAGCCTCTCTCATTGGTGAAAATTCTTAATGGCACTATCGTGAAGCCTTTCTCTTCACCTTTGATCTTCAGTTTCTTTAATTCTTTCTTATGTAAAAGTAAAACTCGATCCCTTTTAATGTCATGGTGATGAAAAGAACTGTGACTATATTCTGAAACATGAAGGTTTCTTACATATAACACATCGCCAATAAACATACAAAAGGCGTCTGTCATATTCGCTTTACCTTGTCTAATTGCCTTAATTTCTGTACCTAAAAGTGCAATACCAGCAACATAACTATCTAGGATGTGGTAATCAAAATATGCTCTCTTATTTTTTATTTGGATGTCGTTCTTCATATCGTAAAAACAAATATCGTTATTTCTTTAGAAATAAACATTGCCAATATGAATAGGACTTAGATTTTAACTCATTTCTGAAATATATTTAAATAATTGTCTAAATTGTTTTTTAGATTAATCTAAATTTATATTTTTGTAAGACTAATTTATTAAAATGCAAAAGATACTTACACTATTAATAGTTTTATTTATATTTCAAAATGTTAATGCTCAACAATATAAGTTGGCAGGTGTTGTGTCTTCGGATGCGACTGCAAGTAGGATTTCTGTGTCAATAACAGATCTAAAAGCTACAGTTTTTACCGATAGTTTAGGGAATTTTAAATACGCTAACCTCAAACCGGCTATTTATAATCTGAAAATTAGTGCAATTGGTTTTAAAACCATTATTCTTAAAATTGATTTAAAATCAGATACTTCACTATCAAAAATACAGCTTGAATCATTAGATGAGAAGTTAAATGAGGTTGTTATTACTGGCACTCAAAAAGAAGTAAATAGATTAGAAAGCCCTGTCCCTGTAGAAATTTACACAGCAAAGTTTTTCAAGAAAAACCCAACACCAAGTATTTTTGATGCTTTACAAAATGTAAATGGTGTACGTCCACAACTCAATTGCAATATCTGTAATACAGGAGATATCCATATTAATGGCTTAGAAGGACCATACACTATGGTTTTAATTGATGGAATGCCAATTGTGAGCAGTCTTTCTACTGTTTACGGTTTGTCTGGAATACCAAATGCCTTAGTAGAAAGAATTGAGGTGGTAAAAGGTCCTGCTTCATCATTATATGGAAGTGAAGCTGTTGGAGGTTTAATTAATATCATAACCAAAAAGGTGCAAAATGCCTCATTATTTTCTGCTGATTTTATGGCAACTGACTATAAAGAATACAATATGGATATTGGTTTTAAAGTAAATCTAAGTCGCAAGACATCTTTTTTAACGGGTATAAACTATTTTAAATACGGCAACAAAGTAGATCATAATCATGATGGATTTACTGATGTAACTTTGCAAGATAGAGTTTCAGTTTTCCAAAAATGGAATATAACCAGAAAAGAAAATAGACTTTTTTCTATTGCTGGAAGATATTTGTACGAAGATAGGTGGGGTGGAGAAATGAATTGGAATAAATCTTTTAGAGGTGGCGACAAAGTTTATGGTGAGAGTATTTACACCAAAAGAGTAGAACTAATTGGAAATTATCAACTCCCAATTAGAGAGAGGATGTTCTTGGCATTTTCGTTAACCAACCATGATCAAGATAGTAGGTATGGTACTACATCTTATATCGCTAAACAACAAATTGCTTTCTCACAATTTACTTGGGATAAAAAAATAGGAAACAATGATTTACTTTTTGGAGCGGCTTTTAGGTATACTTTTTATGATGACAATACCCCAGCAACAGCATCTAATGATATTTCAAATCAAATAAACATGCCAGAGAAAACATTTTTGCCGGGTTTATTTGTACAGGATGAAGTTAAATTAAATAAAGAACATTCTGTTTTAGCAGGGCTGAGATATGATTACAACTCCATTCATGGCAATATATTTACACCAAGATTTGCCTATAAATGGAGCATAAATGATAAAAATATAATTAGGTTAAATGCTGGGACTGGTTTTAGGGTAGTTAATATTTTTACTGAAGATCACGCGGCACTAACAGGAGCAAGGGATATTGTAATTAATGATAAATTAAGACCTGAACGTACCTATAACCTCAATTTAAACTTTCTGAAAAAGGTATATCTAAAAAGTGGCTCGTTTTTAGGAATAGATTTATCTGCATTTTACACTTACTTTAATAATAGAATTATTGGCGACTATGATTCTAATCCAAATCAAATTATTTATGATAATCTTAATGGTTATGCAGTGAGTAGAGGCTTAACAGCAAACCTGGATATGGCTTTTAGTTCAGGTCTGAAATTAACTGTAGGTACAACTTACCAGGATGTTAGCGTTATTGAGAACGGCATAAAACAGCAGCAAATTTTAACAGAAAAATTTTCTGGAACCTGGGCAGTATCCTATAAAATAAACAAACTCCATCTTGGGATAGATTATACTGGAAATGTTTACAGTCCAATGCGTTTACCCTTGTTAAGCGATTTAGATCCTCGTAGGCAATTTTCTCCAACATGGACAATACAGAATATTCAATTGGTTTATGATGGGGTTAAGGATATGGAGATTTATGGAGGTGTAAAAAACTTGCTGAATTTTACGCCAAATAAGGGAACGCCATTTATAATTGCTCGCTCTAATGACCCTTTCGATAAGAATGTACAGTTTGGCCAGAACGGACAAGTTTTGGTTACACCTGAGAATCCTTATGGTTTAACATTTGACCCTAGTTATGTATATGCTCCTAACCAAGGCATAAGAGGTTTCTTAGGGGTAAGACTTAATATAAAATAACAATGAAATATTTGTTGATTGTAATGTTGATGATTAGTTCTTTATCAAGTAAAGCGCAAAAGATCTATAGCTTTAATCAATTAGACAGTCTTCAAAATATAGAAAAGAAAAACATAATAGTTTTTGTGAGCGCAAGTTGGTGCAACTATTGCAAGGCAATGGACGAAACTGTTTTTAAAGAACCAGCTATTATTAAGTTATTAGACCAACAATATTACTTTGTTGAGTTAAATGCTGAAGACCAAACGCCCATAGTTTACCAGAACCATAAATTTTCATTTAATCCTAGTTTAGGTTTTCATGAAATGGCAATAATACTAGCCAATAAGCAAAAGCTAACTTTTCCATCAATTTATATATTAACTAATGCTAATGAAATCCTTTATCAACATAAAGGATTTATAAAAGCAACTAACTTATTTAAAGTGCTTAACAATATCAAATACTAACGGACAATTAAAACCGGTATAGTAACTTTGTGTCTTACCGAATCTACCGTAGTTCCAAATATCAAATCCTTTAAACCCTTGTGTCCATGCGCTCCCATTACCAACAACTCTAAATGGTTTTGTTTGGTGATTTCAGCTATCGCTTTTGCAGTTCCCCCAAAGCCTATGTGTGCACTGGACTCATAACCCAAGTCAAGTAAATTTAATCTGTATTTTTCTAGATTTTCAGTATCAGTCTGTGTCTCGTGATCCATTGTTGTTTGGCCGTGGTACCTTGCTGCTGCGGTTTCCACAACATGGATTAAATAATAATGTGCATCTTTTCCACCTTGAATTAAGGCGTGACGAATGGTATTCCTATCATTTTTAGAGAAATCTACCGTGATACCAATTTTTTTATAATTAATCTTCTCTACCGTATCAATAGCCAAAGCATTTCCATGAGGTACATTTCCAACCCTTTGTTTTTTACTTAAAAGAGGATATAAGAAAATGTAAACCAATAAAAGTCCAATCAATATGGCTAATGGTATTACAATTACATAAATGTACCAACCATCAGCTTCTGCAATCCACCCTGTAATTTCTTCTATAACCAATTTTATATTCAGACTTACAATTACTACAGCACTCATCCATGCTAAAACTTTAACCCAAGTTTTAATTGTAAAATCTTTCATCTCTTTTTTATCAGAGGTTAAGTGAATTAAAGGAATAATGGCAAAGCCTAATTGTAAACTTAATACCACTTGACTTAGTATTAAAAGTCCACCAAGAGCATCCTCACCAAAGAATAATATTGTACAAAAAGCAGGTATAATAGCCAATAAACGAGTAATTAGTCTTCTTAGCCAAGGTTGAATCCTTAGGTTTAAATGTCCTTCCATTATAATTTGCCCTGCTAAGGTTCCTGTCACTGTAGAGCTTTGCCCGGCTGCAATTAAAGCAATGGCAAATAAAGCAGGAGCAATCGGTCCAAAAATATGGCTCAATAAATTATGTGCGTCTTGAATTTCAGCAACATCGTTGAAACCATTTGTGAAAAAGGCGGCAGCAGCTAGAATTAGGATGGCAGCATTTACGAAAAAAGCAAGGTTTAAGGCAATTGCGGTATCAATAAAATTAAACTTGATGGCTTCTTTAATCCCTTTATTATCTCTTTCAAATTTCCTGGTTTGTACCAATGAAGAATGTAAATATAAATTGTGTGGCATTACAGTAGCTCCAATTATACCAATGGCAATATATAAAGCTTCTCCAGAAAGCATAGATGGCTTAAACCCTTTAGCAATTTCTTTTAATGAAGGTTCAACAATAAACATTTCGATAAGAAACGAAACACCAACAATAAATACCATAGAAACAATAAAAGCTTCCATCTTTCGCATCCCTTTGTTAAGTAAGAAAAGCAAAATAACAGTATCAAAAATGGTGACAGAAACCCCCCAAATTAGTGGCAGGCCAAATAAAAGATGTAAACCTATTGCCATACCGATAATCTCGGCTAAGTCGCAAGCAATAATGGCTGTTTGTGCCAGTATAAACATGGGGAAATTAACCCATTTTGGATAGGCATTTCTGGATGCTTGGGCTAAGTCTAAACCTCTAACAATACCTAATCTGGCACTTAATGATTGTAGTAAAAGTGCAATTAAGTTAGACATCAGCAATATCCAAATTAATTGATACCCAAATTTACTACCTCCAGCTATATCAGTCGCCCAGTTTCCTGGGTCCATATAACCTACACTTACTAAATAAGCAGGGCCAATAAAAGCTAAAATCCTTTTCCAGCCTGTTCTTTTGTTCGTAGCAACACTTTTATGTACCTCACTTAGTGATTTTTTCTCCATCTTATTTGCTAATTAATATGTGTTTTGCTACTTCTCTGCTAATGTTTATTTTATTCCCATCTATCGATAATTCTACAGAACCATCAAAATCTATAATTTCTGAAACTTCTATTTTTTTTCCCAATGTCAATCCTAATTTTTCTAAGTGTTTTAGAAAAGGAGAAGAGTGCTCGCTAACTCCTGTTATAGTGCCCTTGTCGTTTACTTTAAGCCTATTTAGTTTTACAAAAGATATGGCGGCAAAGTTTCCGTGCTGATCGGGTATAGGGTCGCCATGAGGATCTACTTTTGGAAATTCTAAGAACTCATCTAATCTTTCTATCAACAAAGTTGATTTAATATGTTCCAATTCCTCAGCTACATCATGTACTTCATCCCATTTAAAATTTAACTTTTCTACTAAAAAAACTTCCCAAAGGCGATGCTTCCTAACGATGTTTATCGCTGCAAGTTTTCCTTTTTCTGTTAAGGTAACACCTTGGTATTTTACATAATCAACCAACTCCTTGTCAGATAGCTTTTTCAGCATATCTGTAACTGAGGCAGCCTTGGTTTGAATCTTCTCTGCAATGGCATTGGTTTGCACAGGATTACTAATAACAGATAAATGATAGATTATTTTAAGGTAATTCTCTTCAGTATAAGATTGCATTTTTGTTAATCTAATTATAAGTTTAGACAAATCTAAAAATTTTTGATAAAATAAAAAGTATTTAATCTTAAATTTTATAGAATAATATTTGGCTACATTGCGTTAGTATACTACCTTTGAACATCAAATCAAATTTTATGGCAACAGAACTAGATAAAACCGATTTTAAAATTTTAAAACTGCTTCAAGAAAATGGTAGAATAACCAATTTACTTTTATCGCAAGAAATTGGCTTATCACCTGCACCAACTTTGGAGCGAGTTCGTAAATTGGAAATGTCTGGCTATATTAAAAGCTACCATGCTTTAGTTGATGAAGAAAAATTAGGATTAGGTATTAAAACCTTTATTCAAGTTCAGTTAGATTTTCATAAAAATAATACCATTCAAATATTTTTGGATGAAGTGAATCAGATCAATGAAATTACAGAATGTCACCACGTAACAGGTCAGGCAGATTTTTTATTGAAGGTTTACGTAAATGACATCAAAGCTTATGAGCGCTTAATCATGGATAAAATCAGTAAGATTTCTGTGGTTAAAACATTTCAAACCATGATGATCATGTCTACTACCAAGAAAGAGCCAATTGTGCCTTTGGAGTATTAATTACCCCCAGCCCCTAAAGGGGGAGAAATATAAAAGCCCCTTTAGGGGTTGGGGTCTATTTGCCAATTAATTGGCTCTAAGCCTTCTTTTTCTAAGATTTCATTTGTTTTCTTAAAGTGATTTGAACCGAAAAAACCATTGTAAGCAGAAAAGGGAGAGGGGTGTGCAGCTTTCAATACAAAATGTTTACTAGTATCTATTAAGCTTTCCTTTTGTTGCGCAAATTTACCCCAAAGCAAAAATACCAAGCCAGTTTTTTTTGCTGATAATTGTGAGATAACGTGATCTGTAAATATTTCCCAACCTCGTTTCTGATGTGAGCCTGCCTCGTTTGCCCTAACCGTTAAAGTTGCATTTAATAATAAAACACCTTGGTCTGCCCAAGTAGTCAAATCACCGTGACTCGGGGTCTTGAAGTCTGGGAACTCTTCTGCCAATTCCTTGTACATGTTTTTTAAGGATGGAGGTACAGCAATTCCTTTTTGAACAGAAAAAGAAAGCCCATGCGCTTGTCCCTGTCCATGATAAGGGTCCTGGCCTAAAATAACAACTTTAACTTTATCAAATGGGGTATGGTTAAAAGCATTAAAAATGTCAGCCCCCTTCGGATAAACAACAAATCCTTTTTGCTTTTCTTGAAGCAAAAAGGATTTAAGTTCCTTCATGTAAGGCTTTTCAAGTTCGTCGCTTAATACATTTAACCATCCCGGTTCTAATGCTGCGGCCATATTACTTGGTTTTTGTTTCTGATGCCTTAGTTTTCTTGGTTACTGCCAAAATTTTAAGCATATCCTTTTCCAGTGTTTCTTTTGGATGCTCTGTAATGCGGCCAACCTCTTTTCCCTTTTTATCAAAGAAGATAAATGTCGGAACATTTGTGATTTTCAAGCTGTCAATTAAGCCATTTTCAGCATGTTTAGCACCATCTACTCCAATAATGGTAATTTTATCTTCATCAATTTTAAGACCATCCATTATTTTCAAGAAATGAGGAACCTGATATTTACTGTCTCCACACCATGTACCTAAAACAATAGTAATTTTTTTACCTTTGATGAGCTTAGATAAAGCTGCGAATGCAGTAGAATCTGGTTTATAGGCAGCGTAGTTAGGGTCGTAACTTTCTTTAAATTCTGGAAATGAAGTAATTCCTTCTCTTGTACACAAGTTTAACATGACTTGTTTATGTCTATTTGGGTCTTCAATTTTTTTATTTAATTCTTGTGCACCTGCATTCATGGCAAATAATAAGGTTAGGGCAGTAAGTATGTTCTTCATGTAATTATAATTTCAAGGTATGACGGTAATGGATATAAATGGTTTAACTTTTATAAAATTTCCATTTCTTTCGTTTGTAATATTTGATGAAATTATAAATTTTAAATCTATTTTTTGGTATATAAACACGATATTTGCACAAATATTATAATTCTATGCCAAATCTAATACGCCTAATTATAGGCTTTGCTTTTGTTGGTGCAGCAGTTGCACTTTTTATCTTCGGCTTTTGGGGCTGGGGAATTCTTTTAGTCTTTTTAAGCATATTCATTTTCATTACTTATTTCTACAACGAAAACATGTTAATTGCTCAATGGTATTTACGTAAAGATAATATGCCAAAGGCAGAGCAATTCTTAGGAAGAATAAAAAGTTACGAAAAAGAGTTAAACAGGGTTCAACACGGTTATTATAATTTATTAATCGGGTTAATTGAATCTAGAAAAGCACCTATGAAATCTGAAAAGTATTTTAAGGCTGCATTAAATTTAGGATTACATATGGACCATAACATTGCCTTGGCTAAATTAAGTTTAGCTGGTATTGCAATGGGTAAAAGAAATAAGCTAGAGGCAAATAGATACCTTGCAGAAGCTAAAAAAGCGGATAAACAAAAATTACTAGCTGATCAAATCAAACAAATGAAAGATCAGATGGGAATGATGGATAAACAACAACAAGTGAGATATTCTCGTTAAATGTTTTTAAAGTCCGCAAGTCAGAGGTTTGGATATATAACCTTTAGCCTGCGGATTTTTGAATCTATTAGTTTTTTTAATTTTCTGATGGTTCTATCTAAATACAAGGGAGGTTGCGAGTCACAGAACACAAAGTAATAGTTCGCATGCTTTAGTCTTTCAATTCCATACAGCTTAACAACTCAACAATCTTTCTGACTTCCCGACTTTACTGACTTTCGGACTCCCTACTTATCATCCAATCTATCAAAGTTCTCCTCAAATTCTGACGAACTTCTGCTGATTAAATCTTCTTCAAAATCATTTTTACGACTGAAAAATAATTCCTCTGCTTGTATGCGTTTAATTAACTGACGGATTAAAGAAAGATCAAATGTTTCTTTGCTCAGTTTAATGCAATATTCTTTTTCGGTAATTTCTAGGCTCGTGCTATTCATAACATACTTATTTTCAACTGCCTAAAATTAAAGAAGGCTTGTCGTATATTTATACAACAAGCCTTTAAGTTTTTGTTATGATTATGTTAAGCCTCATCGCCGTCACGTCGAACGCAGCAAAGCGAGAGCTTGTGCCGATATTTATCGGTAAGATATCTGTTAGTTTTATATAAGAAACAGAATCCAGTGGTTATATAACTTAGAGATTTCTCCTATCGTCGAAATGACGCTAACTACTTACCAGATAAAAACAGACCATCATCGGTTTTTGTAACTTTTAAAATCCCTTTTCCAGTTAGGCCTTTTAAAGTTGTATCCCATTTTTTATTGCTCCAATCAGCAAGTTTTGCTTTAATATCGGTTAGCAGATATTGCTGATCTTCTTTAACCAAGGCAAATAATTCTGCTTCTTCAGCTGTAAGCTCAATTTTCTTTTTCTCTGGGCGCATCTGCGGGAAAAACAATACTTCCTGTATGGTAGATTGATTTGTCATTAACATCACCAAACGGTCTATGCCAATACCTAAACCAGAAGTAGGAGGCATGCCGTATTCTAAAGCACGAACAAAATCATCGTCCATTGCCATTGCTTCGTCATCGCCCCTGGCTGCTAATTTTAATTGCTCTTCAAAACGTTCTTTTTGGTCAATTGGATCATTCAACTCAGTATAAGCATTACCAATCTCTTTACCCATTACAAATAATTCGAAACGTTCAACCAAGCCGTCTTTACTACGGTGTTTCTTGGCTAAAGGAGTCATCTCTATCGGATAATCGGTAATGTATGTTGGCTGAATTAATTTATCTTCCACTTTCTCACTGAAAAGTTCATCAACCAATTTACCGCGACCCATCGTATCATCTGTGGCTATTCCTAAAGCTGTACAAGTCTGTACAAGTTCAGCCTCAGTCATTTCAGAAACATCGATACCTGTATATTTTTGAATCGATTCGTACATCGTTAATTTCTCGTACGGACCAGCAAAATCAATTTCGTGTTCTCCAACTTTTACTATAGGAGAGCCATGTATGGCTACGGCAATTTTCTCTAAACATTCTTCAACCATACCCATCATCCAAACGTAGTCTTTATAAGCTACATAGATTTCCATTGAGGTGAATTCAGGGTTGTGTGTTCTGTCCATCCCTTCGTTACGGAACATCTTACCAATCTCATAAACACCATCAAAACCTGCTACGATTAATCTTTTCAGATACAATTCATTCGCAATACGCAAAAACAAAGGCATATCTAAAGTATTGTGGTGCGTGCCAAACGGACGGGCAGCTGCACCACCGTGAACAGCTTGTAGAATAGGAGTTTCTACTTCCATCCAACCCTGATTATCAAAGTAATTACGCATCGTGTTAATCACTTTAGAGCGATTAATGAAGATTTGTTTATAATCTGGGTTAACCGTTAAATCTACATAACGCATTCTATAGCGTAACTCTGGATTGGTAAAACCATCATAAACGTTTCCTTCATCATCACGTTTTACAATAGGCAAAGGACGTAAAGACTTCGATAGAACAGTGAATTTAGTAACGTGTATAGAGATTTCGCCAGTTTGTGTAGTAAAAACATAACCCTCTATTCCGATGAAATCGCCGATATCTAATAACTTCTTAAATACAGTATTGTAAAGTGTCTTATCATCACCAGGACAAAGCTCATCACGTTTTAAATAAATTTGAATACGGCCAGTTGCATCTTGTAGTTCAGCAAAAGAAGCTGCACCCATGATATTACGTCCCATTATTCTACCAGCAAGGCTGATGGTCTTATATGCTGTTTTATCTTTTTCGTAGTTCGCTAAAATGTCTGCTGCATTGGCATTTATTTCATAAGCTTCTGCAGGATATGGGTTGATGCCCAACTCGCGAAGTTGTTTTAATGAATCGCGACGTAATAATTCCTGTTCTGATAATCCTGTACTCATTTATAGTATTTTGTGCAAAAGTAATAAATTAGTTCGTCATTGCGAGGCACGAAGTAATCTTAATGCTGTAGCATTTTTAGTTTTTAGAAAGGCAAATGAGAATTACTATTAATGGTAGTCGGGCTATACGCTGCAAGTCCTCATTTCGCTACGCTACATTCCGGGCTTTCCGCTGCTATCCCGTTTAGATAACAAAAGTTTGTGCTGGTAGGTTACCATTAAAGCTTGGCGTAAAAGAAAGAATGAGCCTCAAAAGTCAAATGATACTAAAATGGTTTGTGATAACACCAACCAGAGGTAAATGACGAACTGGGTTCGGTTGTTACGATTTCTACAAACCTAATAGGAAATACTCATTTTCATATTTCTCAATCAATATTCCTAACACCTCAAGTTCATCACCTTGTGGAGAACCTTTTTTTGATTCGAAAATTAACTCAAGTCTAGTTAAAGCTTGTTCGTAATCGATTTCGTTTTTTATAGGTTAATATTCATTATTTAAATTTTATTAGCATAATGGTTTATCCTACACGTCATGCTGAATTTATTTCAGCATCCGGACTAAAAGACCCTGAAATAAATTCAGGGTGACGAAACTTACTACTCAGCCTCTACGCCTTCTTCATACATCGCGTTAATCGCTTCAGCGTATTTTTTCTCTACAATTCTACGTTTAACCTTCATGGTAGGCGTAATTTCACCTTCTTCCATGCTAAATGGACTACGTTTTATTTTGAAATTTTTGATACGCTCAAACTTTGCCAGCTCGTTAGAAATCTTTTTGATATCTTTCTCAAACCACTCTTTAATCTCTGGGTTTTCGATAAAATCTCCTTCCTCTTGGAAGAATGAATCTTTTAAATTAAAAGTCTCCTGTAAAGTTTCTCTATTCGGAATAATGATGGCAGTAATGAACTCACGTTTATCGCCAATTAAGAACAATTGTTCAATCTTAGGGCTTTTTAAATAAATGTTCTCCACAGGTGTGGGATAAACATTTTTGCCATAAGCATTCACAATCATATTCTTTAACCTATCGGTGATTTGTAGATTACCTTTATAAAAACGAGCAATATCACCTGTATGGAACCATTTATCCCTATCAATTGCCTCGGCCGTTTCAGCAGGTTTGTTAAAATAACCTTTCATTACACAGTGACCGCGAACAATTAATTCGCCTTCTTCACTCTCAAAATCTTCATTGAAGCTTTCGTGAGTTTGAATGGCTAATATTTCCTTGGTATCGTAGTTTTGAATGCCTACTTCAATGCCAGGTATTACACGACCAACTGTACCATAAACTTGTCGGTGGTATTCGGTTACCGACATTACCGGTGAAGTTTCGGTCAACCCAAAACCTTCTAGGATCTTGATGCCTAAATCACCAAAAAACTCGCCCACATTTTTAGGTAGGGCAGCACCACCAGAAATCATAAATTTTAATCTGCCACCAGTTTTCTCTTTTATTTTGCTGAATACTAATTTTTCAGCAATTGCTTTTTTGGCGCCTAATATTAAGCCAGGGTTTTTTCCCGCTTCTTTTTTAACGCGATAATCGTTCCCTGTTGCTAAAGCCCAAGTAAATATTTTGGCTTTTGTTCCGCCACCTGCTGTACCAGATTTAATGGCCTTATCATGAATACGTTCTAATAAACGGGGTACGCAAGACATTACCGTTGGTCTTACTTCGCCCATATTTTTAGCCAACAATTCTAAGCTCTGAGCAAAGGCAATTTTACAGCCTTGGGCACAACATACATGGTAAGTAGCTGTGCGCTCAAACACGTGCGAAAGTGGTAAAAAGGAAAGGAAAGTCTCCGTTTCATCAATTACAGGAATCTGTTGCAAACATACATTTACGTTTTCTACAAAATTATTGTGGGTTAACATTACGCCCTTTGGAGTTCCTGTAGTTCCAGAGGTGTAAATTAAGGATGATACATCAGCAGGTAAAACTTCTCTTCTTCTAAGATTAATTAACTTTTGCTCTTCTGCACTTACCGTTTTTTCTAATAAAGTAGTAAAAGGGATAATCTCCGCTTTATTAGCTTCTGGAATGGCTATTTTTTCATATCCTGCAAAAGCTGGAATGATGTATTTTAATTCTTGGCAATTGGCTGATATCTTTAATATTTTCTTTAATAAAAACGGATTACCAATCAGGATAGCTTTAATACCAGAGTCATTAATAATGTATTCTACTTCGTGTTCTGATAAGGTAGGATAGATTGATGTATTGATAGCACCAATCTGTTGTATGCCTTGATCGAAATAAACATATTCTGGACAGTTCTCTATCATTAAGCCCAATCTATCGCCCTTGGCAATTCCTTTTTCTAAAAAGAAAGCAGATATGGCGTCGGCTCTTAATAAAGTGTCCTTGAAAGAAATTTCTTCCCAAGTTGTATTTTTTTTATGAATTAAGAATGTGTCTTCTGGTTTATGTATGTTCTCCACTACGTTTCTTAATAAACTAGGAACTGTAGAGAATTCGTTAAAGGATACCATGTATTAAATATTTGGGTTGTGCTTAAACAATGATAATGGTTTTGCGCTAAACCTACAAGACTAAAGTAAAGCGGATTACAAAAGTACGTAAAAATTTTAGATGAGGGAATGGGAAATAGGGAAGATGGAGGAGTCAGAAAGTCGGGAAGTCCGAGAGTCGGAAAGATGAAGGATCATAGAGCAAACTGAAGAGATAAATAAATTATGATACTTAATCCTGAGTGTTTTTGTCATTCAGACGTGTGCCGATTTCACATCGGTAGCACAGCGAAGAATCTATTCAGCTAAACTCTACTAAGCAGATTCCTCCGAAGTCGGAATGACAAAACTTTATAAAAAGGAAACCATTCTTCAGTGTTCTAAGGTTTCTTAGGTGGTAAAAAATATTCTTAGATTTTCTCAGCTGTCTTAGCTGGTAAAAAAGCCTTCGGTATTCTCAGGTACCTTAAGTGATAAAACCCTAAAACCAAAAAAGGTCCCGAAATTCGAGACCCTCTAGGAAATTTAATAATTGTTATTAAACAGAAAAACTTTCGCCACAGCCGCATGAACGGCTAGCGTTAGGGTTATTGAAGGCAAATCCTTTACCATTTAAGCCATCGGTAAAATCAAGTTCTGTACCTGCTAGGTATAAAAATGATTTCATGTCTAAGGCTATCCTGATGCCACGATCTTCAAAAAATTGATCGCCTTTTTGCTCTTCGTTATCAAAGTCTAAATTATAAGACAAACCAGAGCAGCCACCCCCTTTTACGGAAACACGTAAAAAATAATCAGAACCCATTTCAGAATCCTGAATTAAGTGGTCTATTTTGCTTTTTGCTTTATCGGTTATCGTAATCATATTTTTAGTAATTAGTATTTAGTATGAAGTATTTAGACCTAGTTACAAACCAGTGCGTTGTACTTTTTACTCTGTTAGTAGTTTTACTTAATAAAAATTAGATTATTGAATATATCTAACTACTAAGTACTAGCTACTAAATACTTATTTAGTGGTGCGATTTAGCCAATTCAAATGCTTCTAAACCATTTTTAACGCGGTAATCGTTAATTGCAGATTTAATTGCATCTTCTGCCAAAACAGAACAGTGAATTTTTACTGGTGGTAAAGCCAATTCTTCAACAATATCCATGTTATCGATAGTTAAAGCCTCATCAATTGTTTTTCCTTTTAACCACTCAGTAGCTAAAGAAGAAGAAGCAATTGCCGAACCACAACCAAATGTTTTAAATTTAGCATCAGTAATTACATTGTTTGCATCTACTTCAATTTGTAAACGCATTACGTCTCCACACTCAGGAGCGCCAACTAAACCTGTACCAACAGATTTGCTGTCTTTGTTTAATGTACCAACGTTACGTGGGTTGGTATAGTGTTCCATTACTTTTTCTGAATATGCCATTTTGATTTTAGATTGTAGATTTTGGATTTACGATTTTCCAAAATCAATGTTCTATTTAATATTTTTAATTGAAGATTGTTAATCGTAATTCGTCAATCTCAATTGTACTTAACTTTTTATTGTTGCAACTGTAGTTCTTAAATCGTATCCCGATAGTTATCGGGACGTCAATCTACAATCGTCAATCTATCTAGTGTTCTGCCCACTCGATTTTACTCAAATCGATTCCTTCTTTAAACATTTCCCAAAGTGGAGAAAGGTCTCTTAAGTGGTTAACTGCTTTTTTAGTATTCTCTATTGCGTAATCAACTTCTTCTTCTGTAGTGAAACGACCTAAGCCGAAACGGATAGAAGAGTGAGCTAAATCATCTGATAAACCTAAGCTCTTTAATACATAAGATGGTTCTAATGAAGCAGATGTACAAGCAGATCCAGAAGATACTGCTAAATCTTTCATTGCCATCATTAAGCCTTCACCTTCTACATATTTGAAAGAGATGTTTGCTACGTGTGGTAAACGATGTTGCGTATTACCATTTACATAACTTTCTTCCATTGTGGTTAAAGCTGCTTCTAATTTATCACGTAAGGCTGATAAACGTTTAGCTTCTTCGTCCATTTCTAAGCGACAAAGTTCACAAGCTTTACCCAAGCCAACAATACCAGGTACATTTAATGTTCCAGAACGCATGCCACGCTCATGGCCACCACCATCCATCTGTGAAGTTACTTTAACCCTAGGGTTTTTTCTGCGTACATATAAAGCACCAACACCTTTTGGTCCGTACATTTTGTGTGCACTGAAAGCCATTAAGTCAATGCCGTCTTCAATTACATTTACTGGAATTTTACCAACTGCTTGTGTAGCGTCTGTAAAAAATAAAGCGCCATGTTTATGTGCAATGGCAGCTATTTCTTTTATTGGCTGAATTACACCAATTTCGTTGTTACCATACATGATGGTTACTAAAATTGTTTCTGGCGTCATTGCAGCTTCCAATTCAGCTAAATCAATTAAACCATCTTCTTTAACCTTTAAATAAGTAACTCTTGCACCTTGTTTTTCTAGGTGTTTACAAGTGTCTAAAATTGCTTTATGCTCTGTTGTTGCAGTGATAATGTGATTGCCTTTATCTGAGTACATCTCAAAAACACCTTTAATACCTAAATTGTCGGCTTCTGTAGCACCAGAGGTAAATATGATTTCTTTTTCGGTACAACCAATTAATTTTGCCACCTGCTCACGAGCGTAATCAACACCTTCTTCGGCTACCCAACCGAAAGGATGGTTACGGCTTGCTGCATTACCAAATTTGGTGGTAAAATATGGCAACATCGCTTCTAATACTCTAGGATCTAGAGGTGTGGTAGCATTGTTATCTAAGTAAATCGGAAGTTCCATTATATTTTTTTGTTCTTATTAATACACAAAGATACAAAAAAAGTTTCCTAACAATAATAGATTATAGCTATGAACCTATAGTTAAAACTCGCATTTTTACATTCACTTAACCGTAGCTACCATGAATAAGATTGAACATATCGGCATTGCCGTAAAAAACCTGACTAGTTCGATAGATATTTATCAACGTTTGTTGAATACCGATTGTTATAAAACTGAGCTAGTTGCATCAGAATACGTGAATACAGCCTTTTTAAAACCTGGAGAAAACAAGGTCGAGTTGTTGGAAGCAACATCGCCTGATAGCCCAATTGCTAAGTTTTTAGAAAAAAAAGGAGAGGGCATTCATCACATTGCTTTTTTGGTAGATGATATCCTGGAAGAAATGGAAAGGCTAAGGAACGAAGGATTTACCTTACTAAACGATGCGCCTAAAAAAGGTGCAGATAATAAAATGGTTTGTTTTGTACATCCTAAAGATGCAAATGGGGTTTTGATTGAGCTTTGCCAGGAGATAAAGTGGGTTTAGTTGGTTCATTAGTTCATTGGGAAAGTCGGGAAGTCCGAAAGTCAGTAAAGTCCGAAAGAGCAGAATGAATAAAGGTGTAAGACTAAATGGTTCTTTACAAAAACTTAGCGTTCTCAGCGTCCTTTGCGGTTAATTTATATAAAGAAAATTAAACAGAACTACACAAAACTCAGTTTTCTCTGTGGAACACTCGGAGTTCTCTGTGTTTAAATATCGCAAAACAACAAACAAAAAAATGACGGATACGACCTCTTTACTTAAATTAATCTCTAAACATTTCGATGTTCCTGAAAACATTAGCGAAGCCCATCTTCGTGAAGTACTCATTAAAACATTCGAATATCTAGTAGAAGACGATTTTCCAAAATTGCTGCAGGTTTTGTATCGTGCAGATGTAGACCAATATAAACTGAAAGATTTATTAGAAAATACGGAAGGTAAAAGCACTGCAGAAATTATCGCCGATGCTTATATAGAAAGGCAAAAAGCGAAGGTGGAAACTTGGAAGAAGTATAGTAGTGGTTAGGAGTCCGGAAGTCAGTAAAGTCGGAAAGTCCGAAAGATAGATTTCGATAACAAAAATGATCACCATATAAGAAATTTTAATGTGGCTTAGCTCACATTCAATATCCTTAGATTTTCTTAGCTGTCTTAGCTGGTTAAAATCAAACACAATAGGTTTTCTCAGGTGCCTTAGGTGGTAAGAACCAAATAATAATTACCATCTAAGCAATCCAAGGGCAGCTTAGCAGGCCTTTAACCTTAGATTTTCTTAGCTGTCTTAGATGGTTAAATCAATATATCTAAATTCCAGAGGAAAAATTAGAATTCTTAATGAATTTAGGCGCTGCCCTATGTTTTGTTGCCTGCTCGTAAGCATAAGCAATGCCCAAAATAACAGGTTCTTGGTAGGCACTGGCAAAGATGGATAGACCTACTGGAAGCTCGTAGATCCTTCCCATTGGAACGGTAATATGAGGGAAACCTGCCATGGCAGCTGGTGATGCAAAATAGAAACCACCACCCGAGTCACCATTAAAAAGATCAATTAGTGAGGGAATACCATAACTGGTACCTGCAATAGCATCCAATTGATTTTTCTCCATTATATCGTTGATGATTTTTTTAGCCGAATTAACTTTCGCTAAGGCTTCTTTATAGGCACTGCTATTTAAATCAGGAGCTTTATCACTATTTTCTAGGTTCTCCTGCTTAAAATAAGGCATAGCAGTACTTTCATTTGCTTTATTGAAGGCGATAACATCACTTAAGGTTTTAACTTTAGCGTTAGCCGTTGCTAAGTAAGCATTTAAACCTACTTTAAATTCGGGCTGTAAAACACTTGCATTAATGGTGCGCATTTCCTTTTGTAGCTCTATCTCTATAACTTCGGCACCAAGTTCCTTAAATTTTTCAATTGCTGCTTTGTATAAACCAACCACACCTTCATGACCGTTTAAAAATGACTTTTCAAATCCAATCTTTTTGCCTTTAAGTGCATCGGTTTTCAAAAACTGGGTATAATCAGGATAAATCTTTCCTTCACTTGTTTTAGTTACTTCATCTGCTGCGTCTATCCCTGTTAAAGCACCCAATAAAATGGCAGCATCAGTAACATTTCTAGTCATTGGTCCGGCAGTGTCTTGCGTAAAAGAAATAGGAATAATGCCACTTCTACTTAATAAACCCACTGTTGGTTTTATACCTACAACCCCATTGAAACTAGATGGGGCAATGATAGAGCCGTTGGTTTCTGTGCCAATGGCCACCGCACATAAATTAGCCGATACTGCCGAGCCAGAGCCAGAACTTGAGCCACTCGGACTTCTATCCAATATATAAGGGTTTTTTGTTTGTCCGCCTCTGCTGCTCCAGCCACTGCAAGGTCTGTTAGAGCGAAAGTTTGCCCATTCGCTTAAATTAGTCTTTCCTAAGATAACAGCTCCTGCCGTACGTAATTGTTTGATGATAAAGGCATCCGCCGATGCGATATTACCCACTAAGGCCAATGAGCCAGCAGTGGTTTGCATTTTATCTCCCGTATTAATATTATCCTTAATTAAAACCGGAATACCATGCATGGGGCCACGAACTTTTCCAGCTTTTCTTTCTGCATCCATTTCACTAGCAATGGCTAATGCATCTGGGTTTAATTCAATCACCGCATTTAATTTCGGGCCACTTTTATCAATCTCCTGAATTCTTTTCAGATATTTTTTAGTCAACGATTTAGAATTTAGCTTGCCGCTTTCCATCATTTCTTGCAACTGCCTAACCGTTACCTCATTTAGATCGAAGTGGACAGCAAAACTTGGTTCATTTGCATTTACGGTTTCAGTAACTAGAGCATTTGCGGTACCAATTCCAAGGGTAGAGATTACACCAGCAGCAGTGCCATTTTTGATAAAGTTTCTTCTGTTCATTTTTAGGATGATTGAGGAATAAATATAGCTAAAAAGTTGGGAAGTTGGGTTGTTGAGGCGTGAAGTTGTTGAGGCGTTAAGCCCCTGCCATAGGCGTCCCTTTGGGAAAAGTCAGTAAAGTTTGAAAGATGGGAAGTAAAAATAAGGATGATGGAATGACATAAAAAACATAACCCCTGAGCTATTCTTCAGGAGTTATGTTTCGGTTTTAGATGACTACTGTTTTAGAAGTGGTGTTGCCAGGCATATCTGTTGCCTCTGCAACGATTTTTGTGCCAGCTAAATTACCATTTGCTAAGGTTGTCTCGTAAAGCCAGTCTACGCTGTTTGCAGCCAAAATAGCCAAACCACTTTCAATTAAGGTGTCACTTGCATCGTAAATGGAGATTTTTACTGCCATGACTCTAAAATTGTCGATGACTCTTGCCCTAATTTTGTCACCAATTTGCCCTAAGTAGTTGTCGGTATCAATTAACCTGATTTCTGGCGCCTTGCAAAAATCTGCTAGTGCCAAGTTGTAGGCTGATGTGCCAGGCTTGGCAAACTTTTGGTAAAATGCCAACAAATCTGGGTCGCCGACGATACCTCTTGCGTAAATTACCGCCTCCTTGAATTTGTACTTTACCTCTTCCTGTTTATTGGTATAAACTGGATTTTTTACTTTTCTCTTTAATCTAGAGATTACCGTTTGGTTACTCCCAAAGTTTTTAAATACCACTAGGTTACCCACTCGTCCACGAGCGCCAAACATTACTTCATTGTTTTCAGACTTAGCTATGTTTTCTAATTTTTAAATTGTTAAATAATTAATTTATTTACATCTGTTTTTTGTACCGGTAGCTGATGTATGGTGTAAAGGTGAGGCTTGTAAAAATGATGGAATTCGTTTTTTGGCGCTTTTAGCGTATTTACACGCATTTTTACGTTTCTAGCGTATTTGATGTTGCTGCGTTATTCTTTTCTTGAACTATGCTGTCCCCCTCTGGAGAGTTTACTCCGATCAATCGGAGGGGTAAGGGGGAGGTTTTGTATATAAAACTTACCCAACGCAAAGGCTTGCCTCGGCTCTTGACAGCCGAAGGGGTCAAGTCCTTTTGGCTTGAACCAAAAGGACCAAAAGTTCAAGGCTGTGAATGCCATGTCGGAATAATACGTCAATTGTTTTGAGCCGCAAGCTGAGCCGTTCAGCTGAAAAAGCCTCACTTCTCCACCTTGCTGATATTAAGCTAGAGAGAGGTTAACTCTTTAAACAATTAACTATTCTTCCTTCCCTTGCATTCAAGGCCGTCCTCGTACTTAGGAAAGTTAGTCGTGTTATGAAGGGTTGCAAACTCCCAAATCCCTCAGCTCTCATACCGTCATATCGAACGGAGCGCAGCGAGGAGATATCTATGAGTTAATAGCCGCTTTTACCGTCGGTATAGGCTCGGTATACCGTCGATTCACCGTCGAAACTGGCTTTACGACGGTGAACCGACATCCAATTGACGGTGAAGCGACGGTGAAATGATGGTTTTTTTTGAAATTGTTGAGTTGTTAAGGGGTTAATTTGTTGAGTTGTGAACCGACAAGGCCTAACGAAAACCCTAACTCGTTGCCAATTTCGTAATGCGCTAAGAAGCGCTATTATGAAATTCGTAATTGGGCTTCTTCGACGATTTTCAATCTGCTAAAAATGCACTGTTGTGCGCTAAATGCTTGATATGTAATTAACTTTGTGTTGTTATACCTAACATTTACCAAATGAGAAACAACAATGGAGACTTTAAAAAGATTGATATTTTACACTGCCGACTTAAAGGCAATAACTGGCAAGGGGGATAGAACCTGCCAAAACATCATGGCGCAAATGCGTGATTTTTTTGAATTGAAAAAATGGCAACAACCTACGGTTTACCAAGCCAGTGACTTTTTGGGCATACCAATAGAACAGTTGGTGAGTTTTATTAAGGTTTGATATTGACAACAATAATTGAATTTACGGTTAACCGTAATTAATAAGGTTATTTAAACGATACATTGCATGCGATTTATCAAACTAAATTATTATGAAAAGATTCTCTTTATTACCTCTCCTTATTCTATTAATCTTATCAGGATGTACAACCAATTATTATCTAGTAGTTTCGGATAGTGAAATACCTGTCTACTCAACAGCAAACAGCAATGATGAAATTTTTAAAATTTCTGCTGAAAAGCCATTTGTAGTAAAAGGAAACAAAGAAAAAAGGCTAACTACGTTTGGTGTTTATTCGGGTTATTCTACCTATAAATCTTCATGGAGACTATTAGCAAAACTTAATAAAAAACAAGCTGATGGATTAACCTTCACTAATGAAAAAGGTTATGCTTATAACACAAATTCAAAAGCCAATTATAGCGGAACAAAAAGTACTTATAGTGGAGGCACAGTTCAAGTAAAAGGCTATACTAGAAAAGATGGCACCTATGTTAGACCTCATACAAGGTCTGCACCTAGGCGAAATTAACCAAGCTGTTTTCTGCTACCTAAAAATTACGGCGATATAAGGTATTCGCTATCAAATGTTCGTAACGTTTACATTTTAGGTTTAATGGATTATTCCAATTAGCTTTAGCTAATCTAAATACTCTCAATGAAATATGTAATAATATATTAATTATTTCTATTTCAAATTTTAACCATAATTATGCTAAAAGAAGATTTTTTTGAAAATGAAGAATTCAGTGACGAGGAGAAAGCAAATGCTGCATTTCAAATAGTAACTGGAATGAGAGATGTTCTAAATGTAGCGCTGAAAAGTAATTATGTACCCACATATCAGAAAGCAATTGCATATATTAAGGATATATCACCTGCAATTTACGATACTATAATAGATTACTTACCAGAGAAAGTTGAAAGTGATCTTGTTAAGAGATTTAAGGAATCTGCTGATGCAGAAATAGAATTTAAAGAAAGTGAAAATTATGATAGCATTTTAAGTTCCACAGCTATCTCAATGATACAACAAGAGATTGATAAATGTGATGCAACCATTCAAAAGAATTCCAAATCCTCAAAGGATGTTAAAGCTAATAGGGGTTATAAAAAACAATTATTAAGTGCATTGAAAAGCTTTGATGTGCGTAAGATGAATGAACATGAATTATTAAGTCATGATTTTTATATAGCTAATAGAAAAGAGTTCAAGTTAATTGATGAAGAAGTAGATAGAAAAGATTACAGATTGCCTGATGGGAAAATTTTAAGGCTTTATCTTGCGCATCCAAATAAAATCGAACAAGTTTTGGGTGTTGATGTAATTTATGAATGCTATGATTTAAGATTGAATATGGTAAGGTTTGCTCATTTGCAATACAAAACCTGGAAAACATTGAGTCTTTCTTTTGATGAAAGAGAAAAAAGACAGTTGGAAAGGATGTATACCAATACTTGTGCATGTAATCATTGCGAGGTTCCAAGTGCATTTGCCTCGGCAAGCCCTTATCGTTTTCCATATTGTGCAGCTTTTTTAAGACCTACCAATAAAATTATGCCTAAGGGTTCTAAAATGATGACAATGGGAGACCATATACCTCTTTGCAAAATAAATGAGCTTAGAGCATCAACTGAGCAGATTCTAAAACACTCAATTCAAGAGATATCTTTAACTCAGCAAGGATTTGAAGAAGCTTTTAATAAATTCCATGTTGGTAGTAGGTGGATGCCAATAGGTGATTTAGAAGAATACTATCGCAAAAGAAATTTGACTGATTTGTCTGGTAATGTGAGAATCATTGCCCAAGAAATAGCATTTAATGAAGTTGAATTCTAAATTTAAAATAATAATAGATAGGTTTTGAAGATAAACCTCAAAATAAATGTTTATTCATTATTAAATTTCCCTAGATATTTAGCTTTCTCTTGCGTGATGGATCTTGGTGTAACAAAGCAGTTTTGTTCATATTCGTTATCATAAATATCTACAAAATGTAAAGTAAATTTGCCATTTTTAGCTAACGGCAATAAATCCTTTCCATCAATTGGTACCCTTATGGTCATATTAAAATTGATAACTGATTTTTCGACAAGCATTAAGCCATTATCAAAACCTCTTGCATTTATTTGAAATGAATTATTTTGATAATAAATAATTTCGAAGAAACCGCAGGAATTTTTATCCAACACCATATTGAAGTAGTAATCAGCCCGATCTTTTGGTTCTCCAATCATAATCTCTCCTGAGCGAGGAGTACTGAATACGAAATAAGGTAGGTTTCTTAATCTAATGTCTGTTCGATTATCTTCTTTAATAAGCTCCTGTTCCTTTGTTAACTTCTCTTGTTCCTTGGTAGTTCGTTGTTGTTCCCTAAAAGTTCTAATTAAAAAAAATGTTCCAAATATTCCAATTGCAATACCAGCAATTGAAGTAACAGCAGTAACAACATCTGCCCAGTTTGGACCACTATCTAATAAATTTATATCCATTTTTAAAGATAGAATTATTTATATCCTTTCTTTGCTTTAACAGCCCACTTTTAATTAAATCAAAAGTCTATCGAGCTCATAAATGCAAGTGTCTCAAAAAAATCCAAATACCATTTGTATTTAAAAATAAAAATAATGATATTTGCATCCTCTAAAATAGAGATAGAAAAGACAATCAGAAACGTCATAAGCATTGTTGCCAGCAAATTGCAATTAGGTTCTTGAACGTTTCAACATAAATAACTTAAATAATATTCAAATGAAAAAAGATTTGCATCCATCAAACTACAGATTTGTAGTATTTAAAGATATGTCTAACGAGTATCAGTTTTTAACTAAATCTTGTGTTGACACTAAAGAAACTATCAAATGGGAAGATGGAAATGAGTATCCATTGTATAAATTAGAGATTTCTCATACTTCTCACCCTTTTTACACTGGTAAAATGAAATTGGTTGATACAGCAGGTCGTATCGATAAATTCAAAACTCGTTACGCTAAGAAATAATTTCAAGCGAAAGCAGAAAAAAATCGAAAGTCCCGTGCATTGCTCGGGACTTTTTTTATTTTTGTTGCTTATGGCAATCAATCTATTTGATGATAAGTCTTGGCGCTCGCTCAGACCACTTACTTTCACCAGGCCTGTGGCCGATTTACGCGTCGGGATTTTAACCATTGCCGAAAAATGGGCGAAACACTTAAATGCTGATTTCGGCTTTCAAACTCAAGATTACCTTTCTTCAAAATTCACGGCAAAACAAGCTGATTTATTTATCAATGGTGCTGTTTGCCCTAACGAAGCTTTAATTGACACTGTGTTAGGCTTAAAGCCTGGTCAAGGTTTGTACGCTGGAAACTTATGCTTAGCCATTAAATTGGAACAACCTACTGTTGAATTAAATGTTGAGTCGGTTGTTGTTGAGACGTTGAGTTTTGATTATCCTTTTACACATATCCAATTCCCTGAAGACATTTTCAGGTCTAATGATTTAGAGATAAGGGAAGATTTTAAATTGCTAACCAAAGACAAAACATCAGCTACGCTAAGTAGTACCAATGTTTTTTTAGGAGATAACATTTTTGTAGAAGAAGGAGCAACGGCCGAGTGTTCTACCTTCAATAGTTTACAGGGTCCAATTTATTTAGGGAAAAACAGCCAGGTTTGGGAAGGATGTTTCATTAGGGGTTCTTTTGCACTTTGCGAAGGGTCTTCTGTTAAAATGGGAGCTAAAATCTATCCTCAAACTACCATTGGCCCATTTAGTAGGGTTGGTGGCGAAATTAATAATGCTGTAATTTGGGGTTATTCTTCTAAAGGCCATGAGGGTTATTTGGGTAATTCGGTTATGGGTCAATGGTGTAACATTGGCGCTGATACCAATAATTCTAATTTAAAGAACAATTATGCTGAGGTAAAATTGTGGGACTATGAGCAAGAAAGTTTCCGTAAAACAGGTTTGCAATTCTGTGGTTTAATCATGGCCGACCATGCTAAATGTGGTATCAACACCATGTTTAACACAGGAACAGTTGCTGGTGTTAGTGCCAATGTATTTGGTGCTGGTTTCCCTCGTAATTTTATTCCAGATTTTGCTTGGGGTGGCGCACACGGTTTCGAGGTATATACGTTAAATAAAATGTTAGAGACCGCTAAATTGGTTTACAATAGAAGAGGAATGGAGTTGGATGATGTGGAGATAGCTATAATAACTGAGGTTTTTGAGCGGACGAAAGCTTTGAGGCATTTTTAAGGTGGGGAGTAGAGTAAGTGGTTAACTGTAGAAACTGGTTAATTGGTTAACTGTCTAGGTGTAGGTGCAACGAAAGACGACCAACGGTCAACGAACAACGATTATAGTGGAGGTTAACTGTAGAAACTGGTTAATTGGTTAACTGTCTAGGTGGGAAGTTGGTTAGAGGTTAGGGTTTAGAGGTTTAGGTCGAACAGCGGAATACGAAACTCAGCCGTCATATCGAACGCAGCGCCTGCCTACCGCAGGCAGGCAGCGAGGAGATATCTGCATGTTGAGCTAAACTAATAGATTATCTTCTATCCTTGAGATGAAGAAATTAATTTAAAGAGAAATAATAAAATATAAATTTCAGCTTAGAGATCCTTTCCCGAAGAAGTCGGGACAAGCTATGATACTCAGGATGACAAACTTAAAAATATGAGAAAGAAAATTGTTGCTGGTAACTGGAAAATGAACTTGGAATATAGCGAAGGCATATCCTTATTTTCGGAAATTGTAAATATGGTTAGGGATGAGAAAAAGGGCGACCAAACGGTTGTGATTTGCTCACCTTTTATTCATTTAAACAGTTTAGCACAGTTAGGAAATGGCGTGGTTAAAATTGGTGCGCAAAACTGTCACCAGAACGAAAGTGGCGCTTATACTGGGGAGATCTCTGCTAAGATGATCAAATCTACAGGTAGTGAATACGTATTGGTTGGCCACTCAGAACGCAGACAATATTTTGCAGAATCTGATGAATTATTGGCATCTAAAACCGTGATCGCTTTACAGCACAATTTAGTGCCTATCTTTTGCATTGGAGAAACCTTAGATGAAAGAAACAATGGTAGTTATTACCACGTTTTAGAAACTCAATTAGAAAATGGAGTATTCGGATTAAGTGCTGAAGATTTTGGTAAAGTGATTTTAGCTTATGAGCCAGTATGGGCAATTGGTACAGGTTTAACAGCTTCACCAGAGCAAGCACAAGACATACACGCTTTCATTAGGGCTAAAATTGATGCAAAATACGGAATGAGTGTTGCTGATGATACCACGATTTTATATGGTGGAAGTTGTAACCCTAAAAATGCAGCTGAATTATTTGCTCAACATGATATTGATGGTGGCTTAATTGGTGGTGCTTCTTTAAAATCTCGTGATTTTGTAGACATCGTTAAAACTTTCAATTCTTAGTCTGTCTAAATTTTATTAAAATATAATTTAACCACATAGGCACATGGTTTTTATGCAAATTCCAATCTGACAAAGATGCCCAAGGGAATTGCAATAGGTACATAAAGGCTATGTTTTAGAAGATTTATCTTCCTGTCATAAACTTCAAATATCCTATGTGTCTATGTGGTTTTATTTTTAGACAGTCTCGAGAGAACGTAAATTGTCATCCTGAGCGAAGTTGAAAGATTAATATTTACGGCCTGGTTAGTGGAGGCACGAATCAAGGTAATTTAAAATTTAAATAGTTTAATGGAATACAAAAAAGTAACCTTCAGTTTTACTGATGTTGAGGAATATCAAAAAGATATTTTGATTGCTGAGCTTGGCGATATCGGTTTTGATACCTTCGAAGATACCGAAACTGGTTTTGATGCTTTTATCATAGCTAATCAGTTTAATGAAGAGGAGTTAAAGTCTATTTTAGCTAGCTATGGTGATGAATTAGTACATGAGTATGTAGTAAGTTCAATCGCTCCAGAAAACTGGAATGAAGAGTGGGAAAAGAACTTTACACCGCTGATCATTAATGATGATTGTTATGTAAGGGCAACCTTTCACGAACATCAGCCTCAATACAAATATGAGATCGTGATAGATCCGAAAATGGCTTTTGGTACTGGTCACCATCAAACTACTACAATGATGATGCTTTACATCTTAGAAGCCGATGTGCAGGATAAAGTAATCTTGGATATGGGGGCGGGTACAGGTATATTGGGTATTTTAGCATCAAAAAGAGGAGCGAAGGATATTGTTGCCATTGATAATGATGAGGTATGTTATAGCAGTGCGATTGAAAACGCTAACCTAAATGAGATTGACAACTTGACATCGCTTTGCGGTAGTAAGGATGTAATTCCTCAACAAGAATTTGATATCATTTTGGCAAACATCAATAGAAACATTTTATTAGATCAGATAGAAAGCTACGCTGCGGTGTTAAGGCAAGGCGGATCCATCTATTTTAGCGGTTTTTATGAAACACCAGATCTAGGTATGATTAAAGATCACTGCGCTAAATTTGGATTAAACTACATAGACCATAAAAAGATTGGCGATTGGGTAGCGGCGAAGTTTGTGAAAAGTTGAGATGTGGAGTAGTTAAGGCGTTTAGGATGATCAACGTCTTTCGTCCACCGTCTTTCGTTTTTCGTCCACTGTCAAACGCTCAACGAACAACGCCAAACGAACAACGCTCAACGAACAACGCCCAACGAAAAAAGAAAAACGAATGAAAAGAATACATTTTATCGCCATTGGCGGAAGTGCGATGCACAACCTGGCCATTGCTTTACATAAAAAAGGTTTTAAGGTTACAGGTTCTGATGATGTGATTTTTGAGCCATCTAGTACCAGGTTAGCTAATTATGGCTTGTTACCTGCCGAGTTTGGTTGGTTTGAAGAAAACATAACGCCAGACCTTGATGCTGTTATATTAGGAATGCATGCTCGTTTAGATAACCCTGAGTTATTGAAGGTGCAAGCAATGGGCATAAAGATTTATTCTTACCCTGAATATATTTACGAGCAATCTAAAGATAAATTAAGGGTAGTGATAGGTGGCAGCCATGGTAAAACCACCATTACTTCTATGATTTTGCACGTGCTTAATTATTATAAAAGAGACTTCGATTATTTAGTTGGGGCACAGTTGGCAGGTTTTGAAACCATGGTAAAGGTTACTGATGCTGCTCCTGTAATTATTATAGAAGGAGATGAGTATTTGGCATCGCCAATTGATAGGAGACCAAAGTTTCATTTGTACCAAGCTAACATAGCAGTAATTAGTGGCATTGCTTGGGACCATATTAACGTGTTCCCAACGTTTGAGGATTATATTTCCCAGTTCACTCAATTTATTGACACGATATTACCCAAGGGCAAATTAATCTATTGTGAAAATGATTTAGAATTAAGAAAGATTGTTGTTAATTCAAAAGCAAATCTAGACAAGATTCCTTACTCGATTCCGGCACATAGATTAATTGATGGTGTAACATATCTCTTGCCTCAAAACACCCCATTGCAAGTCTTCGGCGATCATAATCTAATGAACCTAAATGCAGCAAGATTGGTATGTGAACAGCTAGGTATAGATGAGGAAGATTTTAATACAGCTATTTCTTCTTTTACTGGTGCTGCCAAACGTTTGGAGCTTTTAAATGCTACTCAGTATAGCAGTGTTTACAAGGATTTTGCACACTCGCCATCTAAGTTAACAGCTACCATTAGTGCAGTAAAAGCACAATTTACCAATAGAAAGCTAGTAGCTTGTATGGAACTGCATACCTTTAGTAGCTTAAACAAAGAATTTTTGCAACAATATAAAGATACGATGCACGATGCAGACCTTGCCCTCGTTTATATTGATGAAAAAACATTTAAACATAAAAAGATGGAGCCATTAAATGAGCAAGATGTTCAAACATCTTTTAATGACAAAAACATCATCTTTTTTAGCGAGGCAGAAGCACTGGAAAATTATTTAAGGAGCTTAGATTTTTCTAATACAAACCTTTTATTAATGAGCTCTGGTAATTTTGGGGGTATAGATTTGGTTAAATTGGCATTAGAGTTGAATGTTTAGTATAAATCAAATAACTAAACAATGGGCATCGTTGGTAAAAACAGCAGTATTGGTAAGAATATAAGGCAGCTTCGTCAAAAAAAAGGCTGGAGCCAGGGAGAAGCAGCAAAATGCTTAAAAATTTCCATTCCAGCATTTTCGAAGATAGAAAGTGGCATTACTGATATTAATATCTCTAGGTTAAATCAAATTGCAAATCTTTTTGAGGTTTCTATATTCGATATCATAGCAAAAGAAGGGATTAGTGTTAATCCTGGTAGTGCTACTGAGGTCAGGGTGCTAAAAGAAAGGCTAGCTGACCAAGAAGATGAGATTATCAAACTTCAAAAAAAGGTAATAGATCTATACGAGGAAATAAGGAGTAATAACCCTAGTTAAAAAGTTTTTCGCATGGTTAGGTGTCGCTTACCAAAAGTGGCACCCGTTGCTTCATGTATAGCTATCATCTTTTCATTAAAATCGCCTACCCAAGATAGCTCTAGCTCCACATATTGGTTTTTAGGTAAAACATATTCTCCTAGTTTAATAAATAGGGCAGACTCTAATCCAAGCTTTTGGAATTTAGTTTTTGTTCCCATCACAATAGCACGCATTCGTTTTACGCCAATCCAACGTTTGTAAGCAAACTTTAACTTTTCTATTAGGCCTAGTTTACCATTAAGTCCTCTTATCATTTGATTGGCATCTGGAATGATGACTACGAAAGCTGCAGGTTCTCCATTGGCATAGGCAAACCAGATTAGGTTTTCGTCCATGATTACTTCCATTTGCTTGAAACTCTCTGTTAAAGTTTCTTTTTTAATGGGAACAAAGTTTTCGAAATCTTGCCAGCCATCATTATAGATCTCCATTAAATCATTAATGTACTTTTCGGCATTTGCTTTTTTGAAATGCTCAAAACTATAATCTGGTTTAGCAGCCACCCAGTTGGCTATTTTGGTAAATCTGGCAGGAAAAGGAATGGTAAGGTTAATGTGATTGGTTAATTGCTCATAAGCCGTTATAAAACCATAGTCTACAAAAAACTGATGGTAATAAGGCAAATGGTAATTCATTCCATAAGAAGGTGGCGTAAAGCCTTCTACCAGTAAGCCCCAGAAGGTATCGTTCTCTCCAAAGTTAATTGGGCCTTCCATTGCTTTCATACCTTTTTCTTGCAACCAGTTTTTAGCAGTATCGAAAAGTAAAAAAGCAGCTTCTTTGTTATTTATACATTCGAAAAAGCCCATTCCGCCAGTAGGTACTTCATAATTATGCGCTTTTTTCTCATTAATAAAAGCAGCAACTCTACCTATGGTTTTGTTGTTATTGTCTTTTAATATCCACCTTGTGCATTGCCCATGTTTAAAAAAAGGATTACTATTTACATCAAATACCTTTTCGATATCATTATCTAATGGACGGATCCAACTTTTATCGTTTTGGTAGATTGACTCTACAACATTTAAAAACTCTTGCTTACTTTTTTTATCCTTAACTGGTACAATCTTCATGCTATGGTAGCTAATTAAAATAAAAAGCACCCTATAAGGATGCTTTTACTGATCATATTTTATATTTCAGACTAATATCTATCGTCGTCATCGTCATCATCGTCATCGAAACTATCGAATGTGCTGATATCATCTATTGGCACATCGAATTCTTCATCAACTTCAACATCATCATCCAGATCCTCTGTTTCTAGTATGTCGTCGTCTTCATCCTCATCATCCTCTTTACTAGAAAGGGGTTTGTTAATAATGTCTTTACCGGTTGGTTTTTTTGGCGCTTTCATAAAACAAAAATTAATAGTAAGAAAGTATTAATGGTACTCTAAATTACAAAAATCTTTTAATAGAAAGAAGCCTGTTTTTTTAGAATTAATATTTAAATCAAAATTATAATAAAAAGATTTTTTCTGAAACTTTTTTTTAATTTTTTCTTTGACTGAAATGCAGGTAGTTAGCGTTAAACGATGTTATTGGATTAAATGAAATGAAAACAAATCAAAGCTTTCTATATAATCTTTTAATTAAAATGTAAAAATACTGAACTATTTAAAGACTGAGAAAATGCGTTAAAACAAAAAAGCGTCTCAATTTAATTGGGACGCTTTTAACACACAAATGAAACCTGAATTGAGATATAGTTTTAGGTTAGGTTAAAAAATATCTTTTGTCAATCCTATAAGAACGTTTTTTGAACAAACAATTTCTGTTTGTTTAATATCTTATAACAAGTTTAATGCTAATTGCCTAATGATTTAAGATTATTGAGTAAGTGGTATGAATAATTGAGTAAACGGTAAAAATTAACTTAATGGGACTAAAATAGTGATGGTAGTACCACTATTTCCGTTCTGTTCTATAAACAGTTGTATTGGTTTTGCTTCAATTTTGTTCAATAAATTAATTCTTTCTTGCGTTAAATTCATTCCCTTGCTTTGGTGAGCCGAGTTTTTAGCTAATAACGAATTTTTGATTCCAACGCCGTTATCAATGATTTTAATCCATAAATAATCTTCATCTTTTTGATCAATGTTGATTTGAACTTCGCCACCTTCTTCTTTTGGCATGATACCATGCCAAATGGCATTTTCTATATAGGGTTGCAATAACATTGAGGGGATTTGAGTTTCTTCCTTGTCAATCTGCCCATCAACATTAATGCTATAAATGAATTTTTCCCCGAAACGATATTTCTCTAGACTCAGGTAAAGATTCAAATATTCAATTTCCTCTTCCAGGTTAATGTAACTCTTGGTACAGATTTCTAGGTTTTTTCTAATCAGTTTTGCGAAACCCGTTAATACCTTATTTGCAGATGAGGTGTTTTGTGTATTGATGTAATGCTGGATAGAATTCATCACATTAAACACAAAATGAGGATTCATCATGGCCTGCAATGCCTGTTGCTCTAACATCAGGATTTTATTTTTGAGCAGTAATTGTTCTTGCTCCTTGTTTTTTTGCCTTTTGGTAATACGAACGGTAATGATGTATAATAAATAAGCACCAATAACCATCACGATGATTAAAAACCACCAGGTTTGCCAAAAGTGTTTTTCTATAACAAAATTGATCTTGGTTGGAGTGCTCCACTGGCTATCTTGGCTTTTGGCCGAAACTTCAAAACAATACTCGCCTGGCTCTAATGACGAGAGCTCTAATCGCCTATTTCTAGTTTCCGACCAGTTTTCATCGTCCTTTAACCGATAACGGTAAATGATTTTTTTATTCTTGAAATCAATTGCACTATAATTAAAAGTGATGTTTCGCTCTTCTGGCTTTAGCGTAAAACTTGAATAACTTAAATCTAAAAGCTCCTTGTTAACACTTACGGATGATATATAAGTGTTTGGTGCTTTTGTTTGCTGTGACTTCTGACTGTGCGCAAAATAAACTAATCCATTATTGGTTGCAAAATAAGCAGTATCAGTATCTATAAAAATATCATTTAAATCGTCGGATAATAACTCATTCGCATAATCAAAAGAGCTAATGATAAACTGGTTTTGATTTACTGCTATGCGATTGACACCTGTATTGCTAATTGCCCATAAGAAATCATGCTGCACAAAAAGTCGGTTAATGATGTTATTGTTTAAGCCGTCTTTTTGTTTAAGCTGTTTAATGATTTTGCCATTCTGCATAAAAACAATGCCATAGCCATCTGTTGCTAATGCAATGATGTTATTGTCTAATTGTTTAATGTCATTTATCCTTTTGGTTAATAAGCTATTCTTTTGATAATATTTCTTTAAAAGACCTTTGCCAAATTCTGTTAAACCATTTGTATTGGAGAACCATAAGTTTTGGAAATGATCATAATAAACGCGGTAGGAACGATCTTTAAAGTAATCTTTGTTTTCTACATAATTTAAGGAAGAAAATGCGAATTTTTTAAATCTATCGTTAATGATTACCACACCAGATGATAAGGAAAGAGCAAGTCTCGAACCTGTATCGATACTAAAATTTTTAACTACAAAAACAGAATTATTGGTTTCTTTAAGGTAGCTAATGCCAGTTGAAGATGGATTATTAGTTGAAAGATAGCCCAAACCATAATCTGATGAAAAGAACATGGTTTGGTTCTTTTTATCGAATGTTAGTTGTTTGACAAGATTGTATTTTTTTTGATCACGGAGGTTTATTTTTTGAACAGCTTTGGTGTGAGGGTTTAAGATATTGATACCATTTCCAATGCCCATCCATATTTTTCCATTCCCATCTTTGGTAACACTTTTAATTACATCATTACTTAAGCCATTTATTTTATTTAAAATGTACAATCGCTCCTTAGCTTCTGGCAAACGATAAATTCCATTTTTTGTAGTAAACCAAATATTTCTATCCTGGTCTTTTATAACTTGGTTAACATCTATATCCTTTAACAATTGATTTACTTTTCCATCAAAATCAATTGCATATACACCACTATTGTTGCTTAACCAAATAGATTCTTTATCAACATATAAATAACCTGGACTATTAGTCAATAACTCTGGATTGATATTCAAGATTAGCTCTGTTTCACTTCCATTTTTAATATTTAAGCCTGTATTGTCTAAAAAATAAACAGTTCTGTCTTTTCTTGTTAAGGTTTTGTAGGATAGTGGTAGTAGTTTATCCTCCACTAAAACGAAGTTACTTTTGATGTATAAAAAGGTTGCCGTTGTACTATAGGCCCAAATGTTTCCTTGTTTATCTTCATTGATAAAGGCATTTGCATATTGTTTTTCGGTATTAGGCGAACTGTATTTGATTAACGATTTTCCATCCCATACACCAATAATGTTTTTGTTGGTGCCAAACCAAATGCGGCCCTTACTATCTTCTAGAAATGAAACAATAACTGCATTGAAATTTAATTGTTTAAGTTGTTTATCGTTATCTGGATTATAGATTTTTCCATTGTAGTAATAGCTAAGCTGTCCGTTTAAGGATAAAAACCAGATTCTTCCTTTACTATCTTCCCTTAATTGTAAAACCTGATTGTCTGGCAAACCATCATCAACAGAGAAATTCTCAAAAACGGCACCATCAAACCTACTTACGCCAGCATCGGTGGCAACCCAAATAAAACCTTTTTTGTCTTGTAAGGTGTAATAACAATTATTACTTGGTAAGCCATTTTTGGTTGTATAATGTGGAAGGTATGCAGTTTGAGCATTACTTTTTAATACCGAAACAAAAATGAATGCCGATAAACAAAAAAATAGGTATGGAAATTTAATTCTCACTTTGAAAATCGGTGTAGTTCTTTATTTTATCAAAAAAATCACTAGCTCTTCTTCGAGAAACGTTTATGGCATCGCCATTGTTTAATATTACTTGTAAGCCATTTTTAGAATTGTACTCCTTTATATATTTGAGATTTACAATACTCGATTTATGAATCCTTACAAACCTATTCTCTGGTAGGATCTCTTCATAATCCTTCAATACTTTAGAAACGGCAATCTTTTCTAAATTAGTTAAATGAAAAACAGAGTAATTACTATCTGCTTCAATGTGTATAATATCATCAATATCTACCAATCTATAACCTTGGCCACTTGGTAAGGTTATCTTTTTAATAGCGGTTCTATCCGTTAAATCTGCAGCTAAATTTTTTAAGCTTTCATTTCTGTTGTTACCCGCTTTACTCAGGTTTATGTACTTTTCTGCCTTTACAACAGCTTCCTTTAAATCGTCAATGTCAATAGGTTTTAATAAATAATCTAAGGCATTTGCTTTAATTGCTTTTAGGGCATATTGGTCGTAAGCTGTAGTAAAAATCACAGTGGCATTGCTAATTTGTGCCTGTGGTATCAATTCAAAACCATTTTCGCCAGGCATGGCAATGTCTAAAAAGATTAAATCTATTTGATGTGCAGTTAAAAGTGTACGGGCTTCTGCTACAGATTTTGCAATGCCTAGTATGTTTACTTGATCACAATTTTCTTGTAATAAAAAATAAAGAGAAGAGCGGGCAAATTCTTCGTCGTCTACAATAATGGCATTTAACACAGCTGTCGTTTTTATTTGGCTCAATTTATCAAAAAATGGAGGTATTAAGAAATATTTATTCTATCGCAAAAACCGAATTAAAATATTTACCGTAAGTGTATGCATAAGACCTTTAAACGAACCTTAAATCAAAAATCATTCTTATGGAAAATTTAAACGAAAAAGAACAAGATGTAATGCTTAAAGAAAGCAGCATTTTGGACGCTAAACTAGAGCGCCGCTCTTTCTTGCAATTTGCAGGGGCAGGAGCAGCCATTGTTGCTTTAACTGCAGCAGGTTGTAGAAAAGACAGACCTATTGTTACAAGTGGTGTAACACTGGATTTTAAAGACGATTTTGGTGTGTTAAATTATGCTTATGCTTTAGAGCAATTGGAAGCTGCATTTTACATTCAGGTAGCATCTGCACCACCATCAGCTTTTACAACTGTTCAGAAAAATTATTTTCAAGATGTTCAATTTCACGAAATTGCGCATAGAGAATTCTTTAAGAAAGCATTGGGAACTGCCGCAATTGGTAGTTTATCGGTAGATTTTTCGAGTATAGATTTTACAAGTGCCACAAGCGTGTTAGCTGCGGCTCAAGCGTTTGAAGATTTAGGTGTTGCTGCCTATAATGGAGCAGGCGTTAGGTTAAAAGATACAGGTTATTTAGTAATTGCCGGACAGATTGTTTCTGTAGAAGCTCGCCATGCTGCTTGGGTTAGAGATCAGATCTCTAATGGAACTTTTGCTGATCTAGCTAGTCTTTCTGCACTTGGTGCAGATAATGCCAATGGATTAGACGGTCAATTAACTCCAGATAAAGTTTTGGCGATAGCTGGCAAGTATGTTAAAACCAAAATCAATGTTATCAACCTTTAACCTTAAAAATCAGAAATCATGAATATTGTAAATATATTAGAAGAAATAGAAAAAGTTGATGGCGAAATCTATGAAAGATTAAGTCCACGAAGAGCGGCAATGAAAGACTTTTTTAATGTTGGAAAGAAAATCTCTTTGGCCGCATTACCATTAGCCTTAGGCTCAATGTTTCAAAAAGCTTACGGACAAACTAATCCGGCTAATGTTAATGAAGTTTTAAACTTTGCTTTAACTTTAGAATACTTAGAATACCATTTTTACAACCACGCTTTAACAAATTCTACCATCTCTTTTCCAACTACGGCTTCAAATGCTGCAATTACCACCATTCGTAACCATGAGTTGGCACACGTAAACTTATTAAAAGGTGCTCTAGGTGCTGCAGCTGTTACCCCTTTTGTAGATGCCGACTTTGATTTTACTGGAGCCGCTACTTTCGGGACTGCTTTCGCAGATGTTTTTAGCAATTACCAAACGTTCTTAAAGGTAGCGACTGCTTTTGAAGACACAGGTGTTAGAGCATATAAAGGGCAAGCTCCTGTGTTAAAAGGAATGCCGGTTTTAACCACAGCTTTGCAAATTCACTCTGTTGAGGCTCGCCATGCATCGCACTTACGCCAAATGACCGCGGCATCTTTAGGGGTTGCCTTAAAACCTTGGATTTCTTACTCGGCCAATGGTAATGATACAGGTATATCACAAGTAAATGCTGTTTATGCAGGCGAACAAAATACAATGATTGCTGGAATAGAAATTACTGGAATTAATGGAACTGCGGTAACACAAACTCATGCAGCAGAATGCTTTGATGAGTTTTTAACTGGTTCTGCAGTAAAAACCATTGCAAACATTTTCATCAAAACAAGAAAATTATCGTAGTTTTAATTGGTTTATCTAAGTGGGGAAGAAGATGTAAGTTTTCTTCCCTTTTTTTTGCAAGAAAATTTAAATTTTTCGCTTCTATAGAAGGCTACCTGTGGTGTAGACACAAAATAGAAGGGCGTTAAAATGTACGTCATACCCAACTCGTTCCGATAGCTATCGGAAGGGTATCTTAATGCGATCGAAAGGCTAATTGAATAACTTTTTGCTTTACGATTAGCTGCGCTGAGCCCTTTGGGGGTTCCCGCTTTTGTGGGAATAATGCAATTCGGATATGCTTGTGCCACAATATGTTATAGCTATCTGGACTGATGTGTTCATCGAGCAGCGGAAATAAGTTTTATTCTTACTTGCTAATAGAAAAACCTTTAAAGAAAACATCTTTATTAGCGGTGCTAATACCCGCAGGAACAAAACAAGTTAAGGAATAAGATATATCGTTAACTAAAAATATGTTAATGTATACCGTAGATTTATTTTCTTCATTTATACCTTCAAGAGAATATGTTTTTACGTTGTTAACCTGATTAACCTTAATATCGCCGATGGCATATTTTGGCATCTTAGATTTGATATCACCTACAATAACATCAATAAATTTAATTCTGGTTAATAAAGAATCGGTACTTGTTGCCGATAGAAAAGAACTTTTATCAATCGGAACCACAACAACGCCAAATACGGTTCCGGTACTGTCTCTAGCAATATATGTGCTTTCTGAAACCTTTTTCGTCTCTGCGGGAAAAGAGAGGGTTAATCTCTCATCAAACTTTTGTTTTACCCAATCTTTTTGAGCATTTGCACAAAAATTTAAACTGACTAGAATTACAACAATAGATAGTTTTTTAAACATTAGGCTCAAATTACTTGGAAATGAAAATATTTGTCAAAAACAAATCTGTGTTTTTAGTGCTTTTTCCATCTGGAACCATACTGGTAATGCTATGGCCAGTTCCGTCTACAAAAACAATATTCATGTATATAGTGGTTTTGTTTGCTTCATCTCTTCCAGTAACATAATAAGCCGTATTACCTTTTATTGTAGTAATTTTAGCAGACATAAAGGTAAACTTTGACATTGTAGGGGTTAAACCAGACATAAATTCATCTGCGAATTCTTGCGTTTTTACTTGTGTATTAAAATCATCCAATGCCATTCCTGTTACCTTCAAAAGATCAACAGATGAAACTACAAAAACTACCCCATCATTATCCTTAAAGCCATAACTTTGCTCATTAAGTTTTTTAGGTTCAATAGGGAAGTTTACAGTTACTTTCTCATTAATTTTTTGTTTAAACCATCCTTCCTGTGCATTTACATATATGCTTATAAATGAAAGAAATAATACAAGGGTTGCTTTTTTGAACATAATTGAACTTTATTAATAAAAAATTAAGGCCTACTTATCTGCAGTCCAAATTATAAAAATAAAATTGATTTTTATTTTAAATACTACTTTTTAACCGCTGCATTGTTTCCAAACTTGCGTGGATAATAAGACAGTGTTACCATGAAATATTGTTGCAATACGTTTCTGGTAGAAGTTGTAAATGTATTAGTTCCTGCAAAGTTAAATATAGCCCTGTTTTGTTTCAGTAAATCTAAGGCAGATAGTTTGATTTCTGCGTTATTACCTTTTGTAAAACGGTAGTTAAATTCTGCATTCCAAATTGTAAAGTTCACGGTCTCACCAACAGAAGGATTATTACTATTAAAACTTACATTACTATTCAAAGAAAACTTTTTGGTGAAATTGTAGTTAGTACTTAAGCTCGAAGTAAGTGTTGTATTCTTATATGCTGTGTTTAGCGATTTTTGCTTTGATGAACTGGTTCCAATACTTTGGGCGCCTTCTAATGCAAATTTATCCTTGAAAGTAAAGTTAGTAGAGATTTTATTTTCAGTTGAAGTATTGTTAGAAAAATTAAAAAGTCCATTTAAGTAGTTGGGTGTACGATTAACGTTAAAGCTAGTGGTATAGCCAAATTTCAACTCGGCAGATTTAAACTTTAATGATTTACGTACGTCTCCATATATACGAGCGTATTTAGTCCCATCAGCATTTGCCAAATAATTATTTCTTCTATTTCTGGCATCAATAAACGAACTGTCAATAATTGCATCCTCAGTTAAACCAATTGAAGCGTTTGCGCTAAAGTTGAGTGTATTCTTACTTCGCATGTCATATCTGTAAATACTTAAGTTTAATGACTTGGTTTTTGCTTCTACAAGGTTCAGGTTTCCTCTTTGTAGGTTATATAAATTAGTACTATCTGTTAAAGGTGCCAACTGATTAATCGTGGGAATGATAATCTGTGTATTGTAGTTTAATGAAATGCTGGTTTGATGTGTTCCGTATTGGTAATTAGAATAGGAAATGCTAGCTGTTGGAATGAAATTGTTGTAATCTCTATTTATGTTTTGAAAACTTTTTATTGATTTATTGTCTTGATAACTCAATTGTTGTGCAGCAGTAAATCTGATGCTTAAATTTTTATTATAACGATTGCTTAAATTCTTGCTAAAGTTTTTGGAGATAGAAAACCCTGGTGTAAAAACCGCTTGATTGGTTTGTAAATTATTGGAAAGGTAATTGTTTACTTGATATGTACCGCTATTTAAATCTTGTACTTGATTGTTGTTTTTGTTATTGTCTAAATCAAGTTTTGCCGTTATTTCTCCATTAAAGTCAGATAAATTTTTATTGCCAAAAATCAATGATCTCAAATCACGAACAGTTAAATTGATATTCTGATTCAAGGTTTTAGCATCCGTTTGATAATTTCTGTTGAAATCTCTATTTAAGGTAGGGGTTAACAAATCTTTAAATTCGGTAATTTCATTTCTATCGCTATTTCTATTATTCATAGATAAATTATAGCTTAAGTTAAAACCTTTAAATCTTTGTTTCCAGTTGTTATAATTGTTGTAGCTATAATTTGCTCTTAAATTTAAATTTTGACTGTCCGAATTACTAGTACTCCTTCCATCATTTGTACTGATTGGCTTGTTATTGTTATCAGATGCATTTCTAAGATTGATTGATTTACTGCTGCTGTTATCGGTATTAAAAGATTCACTGATGTCAATTTGATGATTTTTTTTAAAGTAATTAAACTGTGAATTTATACGATGACTTTCACTATTGTTAACGGACGTATTTTCTGAAAGAGAAAATATTTTATTATTAGTAGATAAGGTTGTAATGTTATCAGTTTTACCACTGTTGTTTGTTTCTGTATTTCTGAAATAATAATCAGCACTCATCGAACTTTTGTTATTCCACTCTTTACTGTCTGGAGTAAAATTATAGTTCATCTTAGCACCAGCAACAATTCCTTTATTAATACCTGTTTGCCTAAAATCTGGTTGATATTCTACACTCGTACCTATACCTTTGAAAGTACTGTTTCGAACTAAAGTATTAATGTCATTTGGTATTTTGTTAACATCATTTGTAGCTCCAATAATCGAGAGCTGTAATTTTGGTGTGGTAAAATTAATATTCCCATCAAGCTGGTAATGATTATCGGTTCCGTATCCAATACCAATCTTTCCAAAATAAGACCTGTCTTTTCCTTTTTTTAGTTTTAAATTGGCAATAAGGTTACTGTCTAATGGATTATTGCGGTCTGCATTATTAAATATCTGGATTTTCTCTAATGCATTTTTTGGTATATTTTGAAGCGTTACTTTATTATCGCCATCAAAAAATTGTTTTCCATTTACCAATAAACTCTTCACTTCTTTACCATTAACTGTAATGATACCATCGCCCCAAACTGTAATGTTTGGCACTTTTTTGAGCAAATCCTCTACCGTTGCATTTGTATCTAATTTAAAGGCAGCTGCATTTATTTCTAAGGTATCGTTGTTGTAGGTAATAGGAGGTATGCTAATCACCACTTCCTTCAGGGTCTCATTTCTAGGGTTTAATACTAAAGTTTTTAAATCAAGTAGGGTTTCACCTTTCGGAATTGTTATTTTCTGACGGAGTGTTTCATATCCTATATTGCTAATGTCAATTCGTAATATTTGACCAATTGGCACATTTGTAAATTTAAATTCACCGTAATTATTACTTAACTGATAATTTAAAACAGAACTATCAGCACGGTAAATAGAAACGGTGGCAGCCTTTAGTACATAATTGTGGGCCGTATCGCGAACTATTCCTTTTATTGTTCCTGTGGTAGGTGCAGAAGGATTTGTAGGTTGTTGTGCGTAAGATGAGGAAGCGCATAGGCATAACATACCTATGGTTAAAACGAAAAGGAAGCGCATAATTATTTGGTTTTTGGTTTAAAGACTACTAGTACCGGGTTACTCTTTCTGTCGCCAGTTTTAAAGTAATTTTCTAAGAGTGGAGGATACTTTGTTGTCTTACCCGCACTTCGTTCTTTAAAAGCAAACATGGCTAAAGACGAATAACTGGTGTAAAACTTTCCATCCTCAAATGCCAAAAAACCACGATTTTCAAAATCATAACCAAAGCCCGAATCGGTTATAGGTAAAAAGGAAGAAAGGCTATCAGGTTCTAAATCTTGAAAAGAAATCAATTCGCTTGTTTTGATATTGTATATTAAGTTTTTCTTTTGATCCTTGTCCCAGAAAACGTTTGAAAACCTTAAGTAGAGGTTGTCTCCTAATAAATAGCTCTTCCCTAAACCATGTATAACCTTTTTATTTTTTTCGAAATAATCGAATCTTTTCTTAACATAGATTGGATTGGTTAGAAAGTCTTTAGGTAGAGTATTAATAGCAGGGAGCACGAATTTATAGGCTAATGAAACTTTATCTGGTGTTATTTTATAGAGGTTATAATCATAAAAAGTACTCCAGAATGCTTCATTTGGAGCATATTGACTAATTCCACCATCACCATACCAATCATCCGTTTCGTATAATTTAGTGTCAAATTTAAAATAACCAATGGTATCTTTTTTAACTTTATTAATGACATTTAACTTATAAAAAGTACTGTCCTTTCCTTTTTTGATATACATTCCTAGTTTTGCAACCACATTACCTTTAGACATGGTAATCTCGTCAGAATAGCTATAGTTTTTTACTTTTTTAATGAATTTGCCATCCATTGTAAAATATTGAACATTGTTGCTGGTAAAGATTACGATATAGTCTTTCCCTTCTTCATTTACGGTTCTGAAACCGTAAGACTGTGCTTTTTCTTTGTCTTCTTTATCAGTTTGAAGTTTGGTAGCATCAATTTTGCTGATGTATTTTCCTTCATCACTAAAGAGTAGGATGGACCTAGTGTCGTAATCATAAATAACGAACTTATTGCCAGCTATCTTTAGTTGTGCGATATTTCCAAATAAACTTTCTTTTGTGGTTTCTAGAGGGATAAATTTTACTTCATCAAAAATCTGAGAAATGGCAGCACCTCTTGCACTTTGAGGGTCTATTCGTAAAGTAACCATTCCGATACTGTCAATTTTACCAGTTTGAGCGAAGGTTAATAAGGTTAAGGATTGCGCATAGAGCAAAACATAGAGGAACAGCTTAAGCGGTTTCATAGAGCGGTAATTGTTATTCAGTTAGGTTAAAAATTGTGTGTTGACCAATGATAACTAAAAAGAACGTTATTCTCTGAAGTTTTACAATTTTTAACATTTTGGTAATTTAAAAGATACAATTAGGGAGATTATTTTAAGAAATGGTTTGAAAATAGATTATAAATATGATGTCAGTCTGAGCGGAGTCGAAGACCCTCCATTAAACCCCTGCCTGTCCGGCAGGCAGGCTTCGACTACGCTCAGGGTGACTACTCATTATGAGTTTATTCGATGAAATTTAACAACTTCTAAATAGTTAGCTAAGGGGATATATAACCAAAAACCCTAATTAGAGATTTCTAAATAGGGTTTAAAGTTTTCAAAACTGAAAATGTAATATCCATTAATAAGTAATAACTTGTTCTTCTAGTTGGCTAGGTAAATCACGGTAGTTATATTGTTGTCCACGTAACTGAGGCTCAAAACCTGCTTCTTTAATTGCAGTCTGAATTCCGTTTGCTGTAAAACGATGTGGAGCACCTGCTGCTGATACTACATTTTCTTCGATCATGATAGAACCGAAATCATTAGCCCCAGCGTGTAAACACATTTGAGCTACCGCTTTTCCAACAGTTAACCAACTTGCCTGTATGTTTTTAACGTTTGGCAGCATAATTCTGCTAAGCGCCAACATCCTTACGTATTCATCGCCAGTAACGTTATTGCTAATACCTCTTAAGCGTTTTAATAAAGTACCATCATCCTGAAAAGGCCAAGGAATAAAGGCTAAAAAGCCTTTTGCGTGTTCAGGTTTTTCACTTTGTACTTCCCTAATCCACACTAGATGCTCAAAACGTTCTTCAATGGTTTCTACGTGGCCAAACATCATAGTTGCAGAAGTAGTGATGTCTAATTGATGTGCAGCTCTCATCACATCAAGCCATTCTTGTCCGCCACACTTACCTTTAGAAATTAATCTTCTAACCCTATCATTTAATATTTCTGCCCCGGCGCCTGGTAATGAATCCATGCCATTAGCCTTTAATTCCCTTAAAACTTCAGTATGTGAAATTCCCTCTAGTTTAGCAACGTGAGCAATTTCTGGTGGACCTAAAGCGTGTAGCTTTAAATCTGGATATAATTCTTTCAGCTCCTTAAAAAGGTTAGCATAAAAACTTAAACCTAAATCTGGGTGATGCCCCCCTTGCAATAAAAGTTGGTCTCCGCCTAAGCGAAAAGTTTCTTCAATTTTAACTTTATAAGTTTCAATGTCGGTAATGTAACTTTCATCGTGACCAGGCCTGCGGAAGAAATTACAGAATTTACAGTTGGCAATGCAAACATTAGTAGTGTTTACGTTACGGTCAATTTGCCAAGTTACTTTTCCACTAGGTACTTGAATTTTTCTTAACTCGTTTGCAACATAAGCCAGCTCTGCAGTTTCTGCATTGTGGTATAAAAAAACGCCTTCTTCTTTCGTTAAAAAGTCGAAATTCAAAGCCCGCTGTAATAATTCGGCAGTATTCATGTACAAAGATAATTGTTTTAGTCGGAAAGTTTTTCGTCCATCGTCTGTCGTTTGTCGTTTTTTCTGGCGTTTTTCGTTCATCGTTCATCGTCTGTCGTTTGTCGTTCATCGCTTGTGGTCAAACGAACAACGCTCAACGGTCAACGAACAAACAATTTAACATTATCCCGACTAAACATCTTTCATTTTACATTTTCCATCTTACCTTTTTATATATCTTTACCGCTCTAAAAAATTATATGGTAGACTTTAATCGTTTTACACTTGCCAATGGCTTAAAAGTTTTGGTTCACGAAGATCCAACAACGCCAATGGCAGTTCTAAATATTTTATATGATGTTGGTGCAAGGGATGAGGAAGAAGGAAGAACAGGTTTTGCGCATTTGTTTGAGCACTTAATGTTTGGTGGCTCTGTAAATGTACCTAACTACGATGAGCCTCTGCAGCGTGTTGGCGGTGAGAACAATGCATTTACAAGTAACGACATTACCAATTATTACATCACTTTGCCAGCAGAAAACATTGAAACTGCGTTTTGGTTAGAAAGTGACAGGATGTTGAGTTTGGCTTTCTCTGAAAAGAGCTTAGACACACAACGTAACGTGGTGATGGAAGAGTTTAAACAACGTTACCTAAATCAGCCTTATGGCGATGTTTGGTTAAAGTTACGCCCTTTAGCCTATGAAACTCATCCTTACAGATGGGCAACAATTGGCCAGGATTTAGCGCAGATAGAAACTGCCAAAATGGAAGATGTAAAAGCATTTTTCAAAAAACATTACACGCCGCAAAATGCGATTCTGGTAGTTGGTGGAAACGTGAAAACCGAAGATGTGAAAGCCCTTGCAGAGAAATGGTTTGAACCTATCCCGGCAGGAGATAAATACAATAGAAATTTACCTAAAGAACAGCCGCAAAATGAAGCAAGGACACTTACCGTTAATGCAAGCGTGCCTTTAAATGCCATTTATGTTGTGTTTAAAATGCCACCTAGATTAGACAAAACTTACCAGGTTTATGATTTGCTGTCGGATATTTTATCGCAAGGCCATTCTTCTCGTTTGTACAACAGCCTGTTAAAGGAACAGCAATTATTTAGCGATATAAATGCCTATATGTCTAGCAGTTTAGATGAAGGTTTATTTATTGTTGAAGGTAAATTGATAGCTGGAGTAGAGATGGAGGTAGCTGAAAAAGCAATTTGGGCAGAGTTAGAAAAGATTGCTAGTCATTTGGTAACGGATGATGAGCTGACCAAGGTGAAAAATAAATCTGAATCGATCATGGTTTTCTCTGAAATGAGCTTGTTGGATAAAGCAATGAACTTAGCTTATTACGAATTGTTGGGCGATGCACAGTTGTTAAATGTCGAAATTGACAAGTATTTAGTAATTACAGCCGAACAAATTCAGGAAGCAGCAAAAACCACCTTTAAAAAAGAAAAATCTTCTACCTTATATTATTTAGCCAATGCTTAATCGTACCATAGCACCTGATTTTATACAGGTAAATGAAATCAATTTTATTAAACCAAAAGCCCAACAACTAGACAATGGGATTAAGGTTTTTACGGTAAATGCTGGTCAGCAAGAATTAGTTCGCATAGAATTTATCTTTCAGAATGTAAATTACGACCAGAATAAACCTCTACAAGCAGTTTCTGTAAACAGTTTGATTAATAATGGCACAAAAAAATTATCTGCCAAACAAATAGCAGAACAGGTAGATTATTATGGTGCATATTTGCAGACAGATTATGGAGCTGACCATACTGCGATCACACTACATAGTTTAAATAAACACCTAGTTTCGGTTTTACCTATCATTTGGTCAATTTTAAATGAAAGTATTTTTCCTCAACAAGAGTTGGATATTTTTATTCAGAACCAAAAGCAAAAGTTAAAGGTAAATCTACAGAAGAATGATTTTCTGGCTCGTAAAACCTTCGCCAATACCATTTTTGGGGAAACCGCTTATGGCTCTGATATTTCAATGTCGCATTACGATGATTTAAAGAGAGATGATTTATTGGCTTATTTTAAAGCGGCTTTTAAACCAGAGAATTGTACCATCATTGCTGCAGGTAAGTTTGAAACAAAAGAGTTCGATTTATTGAATCAGTTTTTTGGTAAATCTTGGGAAAATCATAATGCTTCAGTGGCAAATGAATTTAATCATTTACCCATTGCAGGTAGCGATGTTTACATAGAAAAGGCTGATGCTGTGCAGTCTGCCATTAGAATGGGTAATTTAACTATCAATAGAAAACATGAAGATTTCGCCAAATTACAAATCGTAAATACCTTGTTAGGTGGATATTTCGGTTCTCGTTTAATGGCTAATATTCGTGAAGATAAAGGTTATACTTACGGAATTGGTTCAGGTATTGCATCTTTAAGACATGCTGGTTATTTCTTTATCGCCACAGAAGTAGGAACAGAAGTTTGTGTGAGTGCTTTGGAAGAGATTGAAAAAGAGATTAATATTTTAAAGACAGAGCTAGTAGCGGAAGAGGAGTTAGGCTTAGTTAGAAATTACATGCTTGGTTCTATGTTGGGCAGTTTAGAGAATGCTTTTTCTCACGCTGATAAATTCAAAAACATTTATTTCTCAGATCTGGATTACGATTATTACACCAAATACATTCATACCGTAAAAACGATTACACCTGAAGAAATCATTGCAACAGCAAATCAATATCTAGATTGGAACGCGATGACTAAAGTTGTGGTGGGTAAGAAATAATAATCCGTCATAACAAACCGAGCGCCTGCCTGTCCGTCTAGCAGGAATATAGCGCACATAGTTTGAAATATTCGTCATACCCAGCTTCCCGAAGTAAATTCGGGACAAGTGGCTGGGTATCTCAAAGCGATAGAAAGGTTAACTGAATTGCTCAATTAACCTAATGGTTGGTTTAACTGACCGATAGTAAAATGAAGAACCAACCATAATTAAAACATTTACCACTACTTTTCGTTTGTAGTGAACATTTATAATACTGATGAACAATCTCACTGAAAACCCAGCTTACACTTATAAAATTAACCCAGATTTAAACAGCATAGATTGGGACTATGTAATTTCTTTATTCTATAAAATTGAGTGGAAACATCGCAAAGCGGAAGAAATAGCTTTGGCTTTTAAAAACAGCACTACTACCATTTTTGTGTTTGAAGGTGATAAAATCATCGCCTTTGGCAGAGTTGTGGGCGATGGCAGATATTACGCCATGTTAGCCGATATCGTGGTAGATCCAGATTTTCAGGGACAGGGTTTAGGAAAGTATTTGGTAACTACCTTAAACAATCAATTAGAGAATTATCACTTTGTAAATTTAAGTGCAGCACCGGGGGCAGATCCTTTTTATAAAAGTATGGGCTGGAAAAAACAAACTACTGCCTTTATTTGGCCACAAGGCCCTAAACAGTTGAGGCAGCATTGCGAGCAGGATGAGCCTTTAACTTAGCTTCCCTTCAGCATTTCTCGTTATATCTCTTCTATGTCGTTTCATTAAAAATAAATCTTCTATGCCAAAATTGAAGAGTTATTTGCTGATTTAACGAACTTTATTCAGCTTGCTTTTTGATATAATTGTTTTCCAAACTACGTCATTCGAATATGATGTAGTTAAAGCAGTACAAATAAAGATTGATGGTTTTCGATTCTATCAACACTAAAATTATGAGCTGATGAGAATTGATTTTATGAAATACCTAAAAACCTATAACCTGATTTTCTTCCTTTTTTTTGCTTCAAATCTTTTGTTTGCGCAAACAGGCGATGAAGAGGCCATGCTTAATCAAGCCAAATTAAGAGATCAAGAACAAATTGATAAGGCTTTAAATGGTTGGTGGAAAGATTCTCAGAAAGACAACGCAAACAGATTAGCATGGTGGACAGATGCTCGATTTGGAATGTTTATCCATTGGGGTGTTTATTCGTTGCCTGGTGGCGAATGGAAAGGCAAAAAGGTAGATGGCTATGCAGAACATTTAATGCGGAAAGAAAAAATCTTTCGTGCCGAATACCTAGATGTTGCGCATCAGTTTAATCCTATAAAATTTAATGCAGATGAATGGGTTAAAGCTGCTAAAACAGCTGGAATGAAATATTTCATTATCACAGCAAAACATCATGATGGTTTCGCTTTATTCGATTCGAAAGTATCCGATTTCACCTTAGCTAAACAAAGTCCTTGGAAACATGATCCTTTGGCTGAATTGCAAGAAGCTTGTAAAAAGCAAGGAATTAAGTTTGGTTTTTACTATTCTCATGCATTTGATTGGGAACATCCAGATGCACCCGGAAATGATTGGGAATATAATAATCCGGGAGGGGATAAATTACTATTTGGGGGCGCAAACTGGTTTGATCGACATCCAGAATTATTGCCGAACGCTGTTAAATATGTAAATGAAAAAGCTATCCCGCAAATTTTAGAATTGATCCAAAACTATCATCCAGATATTTTATGGTTCGACACACCCGGAAAATTGCCACTTTCAGAGAATATCAGGATACTAGAGGCCATTCGTAAGTCAGATCCAAATGTGGTTGTAAATGGTAGATTGGCAAGGGCATCAAATCTTAATTTAGGCGACTATCAAAATACAGCGGATCGCCCTGCCGAGTTTTTTCCTGTTAAGGGTGATTGGGAGGCGATACCAACAACAAATGAATCATATGGATACTCAAAATTTGATAAACGTCACAAGACCAGTGCTTTTTTAATACAATTATTAGCTAAATCAGCATCTCGGGGCGGCAATCTGTTAATGAATATTGGCCCAAAAGGAGATGGTGCATTTGATGTTGCCGACCAAAAAATATTGACTGAAATTGGAAAGTGGATGGCAGTTAACAGTGAGAGTATTCACGGAACCTCCAAAACCCCATTAACGCTTCAGCCTTGGGGTGTGTCAACACAAAAGGACAATAAACTTTACCTTCATGTATTTAATTGGCCTAGTAATGGGAAATTAATCGTTGGTGGACTTCAAAGTGAAATCACTAAGGCTTATTTGTTAACTGTGCCGAATAAATCATTAAATTTTAGTAGGGTTAATCCAAGTGATTTAGAAATTTCGGTTCCTAAAAAAGCCATTGATACCGCTAGTACTGTAATTGTTTTGGAAATAAAAACTCCAGTTAAAGTTGATGATGTCCGGCTTTTATCTTCAGCAAGCAACACCTCAAATCAGCTGTTGGCCTTTGATGCGAACTTAATTGGTAAAGGCTTTAAGTTTGGAGATGGCAAACCCGGAAGGTATTATGTAGAGGGATTTACAAGCAATGCTCAAGAAATTAATTGGGAATTTAGGTTGCTAAAAGCCACAACTTTTAACCTGCTGCTAAAATATAGTGCAGACAACCAGAATGCAGGAGATTTTGATGTAATTGTTGATGGTAAAGTATTTAAAAAATCAAGCGCAAAAACAGCAGATAGGGTAGACACAGTAATAGAGATAGATTTAGCTGATTTATCGCTCAATACTGGTCAGCATAAAATTTCTATTAAGCCTAGTCATATTTTGAAAATCGGATTAATGAGGTTAATGGAAATAGACTTGTTGGTTAAATAAAGCTGATTTTTTCTTGATATAATCTTTGTATTTAAATAATTAATTTAAATGTAAATCTGTTTTTATCATTCTTCAGATTATTCATTTAATTCAACTATTTTGACAAATTGCATTTTAAGTTAAATCTAAATTACTTAAAACAAATACTTCCAGAACCGATACAAATTTAAAGCCCATTTCGGCTTAAAGGTGGTTATCGTGCGTTTAAATGGAAATTATTTCTGTTTTTTAGGGCTTAATACTTTTGTTTAAACAAGCTGTATTTCAAATTTATTTTAACACTGCACTTTAAGGCTTAAAAATCTGGATGCCAAAATTATTGAATAATTCGCCAATTCTGATAGGTATTAATTTTAGTATTATCATTTACTTGCATTAACCAAATATACTTGAACAATGAAATTAGAAACCCACCCTTGGACAAATGTCCATTTGCGGTTAACATGTAATTCGTTAACCACATGCTGTTCTACTTTGCAGCGCAATGATCAATTAGTTCCCACTACTTTAACTTAAACAATATGAAAAGAAAAATTACTCAAATTTTTCCTGTGAAGGCTATTTCGGTAAGATTTGCGATGATTGCTTTGTTATGCACATTGTTTATTCTTAACGCAGCTGCTCAGGCACCAGGCCAGATCAAGGTTACTGGAACAGTAAAAGATGCAAGTGGCGCACTGCCTGGCGTAAGCATCAGGGTGAAAGACCAAACCACTGGTGTATCTACGGATGGAGATGGTAAGTTTACCATTATGGCTGCAAAAGATGCAACACTTGTATTTAGTATTGTAGGTTATACCACAGTTGAAAAGCCGGCAACTACCACTCCAATAAATATTTTGATGAGCGAATCTTTGAGCGATTTAGATGAAGTTGTGGTAACAGGTTTTGGAGGGAAGGTGAAAAGAAGTGACCTTACCTCTGCAGTATCTTCTGTTTCTGCAAAAGATATTGAAGACAGGCAGCCTGTAGATTTGTTCAATGCCTTACAAGGTAAAGCATCTGGTGTATTAGTTACTACTGATGGGGCACCAGGCTCAGAAGGTACTATCCAAATTAGAGGGGTAACTACTTTAAATGCTGGGGCAGGACCACTTTATGTAGTTGATGGGGTAATTACCGATAATGGTAGAAATATTAATCCTTTAGATATCGCAGGAATTGAAATTTTAAAAGATGCAGCTTCTGCCTCTATTTATGGAGCGCAGGCAGCCAATGGGGTTATTTTAATTACTACCAAAAAAGGGGTAGAAGGTAAAGCAAGGGTAGATGTGCAATACACTCATCTTTTTGGTAGGCTTGCTCATAAACTTCCTCAAAGTAATTCTGATGAAGTTAGGGCTTTTCGTAGAATGCAAACACCAACATCTTCAACAGCTGGAGTTAATACAGATTCACTAAATGTTGCCTTCAATGCAGATAATGATTTGCAAGATATTTTGCTTGGTAATACTGGTCATCGTAACCAGGTTAATGCAAGTTTGGCTGGTGCTTCTAAAACATTTAATTTTTATGCAAGCGTAAATTATATTGACGATAAATCTATTGTGGTTAATAGCTATGCAAAATCATTGCAGTCTAGGTTAAATATTTCTTATCAAGCTTCGCCTAAATTGAAATATACCGCCAATGTCTCGTTGTTTTACCAACTAAAAAATGAGATTCCGTTGGCAAGAACTGTGGCAGTTGTTTTCGATAGGCCTTCATCATCATTAATTTACTATCCAGATGGATCTTTGACGAGTTATATTGCTTCTAAAAGAAATCCTTTAGCTAATGCTTTATATGAGACAAATAAAACAGAGACTCATTCGGCGCAAGTTAATAATCAAGTAGATTTCGATCTGACAAAACATATTAAATGGACCACTCTTTTTAACATAGCTTTTGATAATCCACAGCTTACATTTTTTTCACCTCGTTATGTAAGTGCCAATAAAAACACAAATAATGGTATCAATGAGATGCGCAAAAACTTTAGGTATGAGGCGCAAAGTTATTTTAACTATAACCAAAGATTTAAGGACCATAACATTAGTGCAACATTAGGTGCGAATGCCATTCGCAGAACATTAAATACATTTCACCTAGAATATTTAAATTCGGTAAGTGAGGAGATTTTTGTGGCGCTTCCATCATTTTTAACAGTGGTTAACACCTATACCAATGGTACTGCGAATACTAACCAAGCGGTTTTTGCCAGGGTAAACTACGATTATAAGAGTAGATACTTTGCTAGTGCGGTTTATCGTAACGATGGTTCTTCAAGGTTTAGCCCTGAAAATAAAAGAGGCTCATTCTATTCTGGTTCACTGGCTTGGCGTTTTTCTGCGGAGAAATTCATGTCATGGTCTAACAAGTTTTTGGACGATGCTAAAATTCGTGCAAGTTATGGCCGTGTAGGTAATGACCAGATTGAAGATTATGGATTTATAAATAAAATCGTTTTTGATGCAAGTTATAATGGTGCACCAGGAGCTACCTATAGCAACACGCTTGGTAACAGTTTGATCAAATGGGAAACTGGAATTCAAAAGAACTTAGGATTAGATCTTACTTTCCTAAAAGGAAGAGTAACATTTACAGGAGAGGTATATGAAAAAGGCTCCAAAGACTTGTTATACCCACAACAATTGGTAAAAGAAACAGGTTTTTCAACGGTTCTAGTAAATGTGGGAACCATTGCAAATAAAGGACTGGAATTATCAGTCTCTGGAACACCTATTTTAAAAAAGAACTTCTCGTGGAGTATAGATGCAAACATTTATTTTGAAAGAGGAAGAATTAAAGATCTCTCAGGTGCAGGTTCATTTGTTGCCGGTAATAAATGGTATGTTCAACAAGGTGGAAAAATTGGAGATTTTTATGGATGGAAAAACTTAGGTGTATACCAATGGAATGAGTCAAATGCTTATAATGACAATTGGCAAAAACTGACTGTGGTTTTAGGTGCAGATAATAAACCATTGTACGTTGGTGGTAAACCACAATATACTTATAATGGTCAGCCATACACGGGCACAGTTCATAACATGTATGATCCAGGAGGTAAATTAGTAGGGGGAGATACAGAGTGGAAAAACATTAAATTAGACAGTTTAATTGATGATGGAGATCGCCATGTGATTGGTAATGCACAACCTAAATACAATGTGGGCTTTGGTAATAATTTCACTTATAAAAGATTTACCTTCAATGTGTTATTTAATGCTTCTGTAAGAGGAGAAATTTATAATACCTTACAATATAATGCCAATAATCCTTCAAATACTGGTCCTGGTAATCCAGATGTATTGTATAACTCATGGCAAAAACCAGGCGATATTGCTAAATATCCTTACTATCCTAATAGGCCGAGTCGTGGTAATTTAAAACAGCATGGAAATAGTGCCTACTTGGAAGATGCTACTTTCATAAGATTAGCTAGCATGAGATTAGCTTATAGCTTAAATCCAGAAATTGCCAAAAAGATGTATTTAAGAAATGTTAAAGCATTTATTTATGGTACAAATTTATTAACCTGGACAAATTACAGAGGTTATGACCCTGAATTTAGTTCTTCAAATCCTCTTACTCCAGGAGATGATACAGGAAGATATCCAAGAAGAAGAGAAGTTGGTTTAGGTTTAAATATTAGTTTATAAAATTTTTTATGAAAACGATAAAATACATTTGCATCCTTACACTGTTTCTAACCATGGGCAGCTGTAAAAAATTTCTTGATGAAAAGCCTGTTGCGCAGGTAAAAATAAGTGATTTCTATAGATCTAAATTTGACATTGACGCCGCTACTGCAGGTATGTATTCTTCCTTTCAACAAACAATGGTTGGTGAAGGACAGTACTTGGACCGTTATCACTATTGGGGAGATTTTAGATCCGATAATTTTGATAGGTTCTTAAGCTACACGACAACACATGTTACAGAAATTGCCATGAACGCCATTACACCAGATAATAACTTTGCCGATTGGTCAAGACTTTATACGGTTATCGCAAGGGCAAATAGCAATATCAAATACATTCCAGGTGTACAATCCTTAGATCAAAACGTAACTCCAGCAGTTGTAAATGCAAATTTAATGCAGTCTTATGCCATGCGTGCCATGTGTTATTTCTATATCATAAGAGTTTGGGGCGATGCACCTATTTGGCTAGAACCTTATGAAGATGTTCAGGTTAATGCAGAACGTCCTCGTGAATCAGCTGCCAAAATTTTGGACGAGGTGGTTATTAAGGATTTGACTACTGCATATGGCCTAGCTGTGAAAAACCAAACTGCTGCAGTATACAGCATCAATGAGGGAGCAATTTGTGCTGCATTGGCAGATGCCTACATGTGGAAAAAAGATTATGCTAACGCCATTATCTGGATCAAAAATCTTTTTAAAGCTAAATCTCCGAAAGGTATCGTTTATGCGGGTACTTCTGATGCAAATTTAGAGCCTACTGCAACTTGGAAGAACATATTTACTTCGCCAACAACTAGTCCAGAAACAATTTGGTCATTACATTGGGATTTTGTGGCTAACGGATGTGCTTGTAACGTAATATCTTTTACTCAGAATAACAAAACGTTTCAGGTTGATCCACTGTTGTACACTAAGTATTTCTTCCCACATAGCCAAGCTGTGCGTCCTAATACTGATATTAGACCTAAGCAAACGTTGGATTTATATACCGTTGCTAATCCCGCCAATAACAACAGAGATCGTTTCGTGAAGTGGTACGCAAGCCCTACAAATCCAACTGCTGCAACTTCTACTGCCGAACTAAATCAATTTTATACACAACAAGCGCCAGTTTATCTTACCATGTATAGATTATCTGATATGTATTTATTGTATGCAGAAGCTTTAAACGGTAGTAACGACCTGCCAAACGCGCTTAGATATTTGAACTTTATTAGAAAAAGAGCAACGTTAACAGAATACCTTGCAACAGATCCAAAAGTGAGCACTAAAGAGGCAATGGAAAATGCAATCTTAGAAGAACGCCAGTATGAATTGATTGGAGAAGGTAAACGTTGGTTTGACTTGGTTAGAACTAATAAGGTAAAAGAGATCATGGATCCAGTATTGAAAGATCGTCAAGCTAGAAATGGGAATACTGATTTAGCAGGATTTGGTGATATTCGTCGTACTTTATGGCCAATCAGTAGGGCAGTAATGAACTCTAATAAAAAATTGGTGCAAAATCCAGGTTACGGAGAGTAATAATAGTTTATTTGATAATGATACTTGCCAAGCAAGTAATTAAATGGATATAAAATGAAGATTTTAAAAAATAACTTGTTTCCAGCAATTTTATTGTTGTTGGTTGCATTAACTCAAAGCAGTTGTAAAAAATTATTTGGTTTAAACCGCCAAACAGACTACGATTATGTAAAGAAAACACTGGATCCAAACATTGGTATCTCTGCTGGTAAGTTTCTACAAGATAGGGCAACAGGTACAGGAGTAGCCAATGGTGTAAATGATACTGTATTTAAATATATGAAGTTGGGCTTGGAATACGCAGGAATCGATTTAGCCGAATATGAAAAATCAGACCGTACCTTTCTATTTTTGCACAATGATGGGGTTAGGATTTTACCTACTAGAACAACCAATGGCGTAGTAACTACAACGAGTAATATTCCTACTGCTGGTCTATGGTTCGATTTCCCTATTGTTACCTCAGTAAATCCTACTACAGGTGTTCCTGTTACTCGCCCTGCAACAAAGTGGAGTGACTATCCAAAGGAGGATGTAAAAAATTACTTCCTTTACCTTATTGGTGAGGGCAGACATAATTTTGATAACTTGAATGCAAACAATAAAACGGTAAAATCAATGCTTCCTATCGGTGCAGTTTTGTCAAAATCAACCATGTTAGGTTATTTTAATGCCGGCAAAGGGTTTGATGAGGGGGGTAATTTCTACTTGAAAATATTAAATAACAGTGATCAGGCACCCATTGTGCATAACAACAGAACAAATGATAGAAGTGCTGGTTATGTAGCTACCAATGGTATTGTGCATGTTTTTGGGGCCTCTTTAGCGCCAGGAGTACTAAACTAAAAAAGTATAACTTCTTACCTAATTAATAAAAAACCTCATGGGCAATCAGCTCCTGAGGTTTTTTATATAAGGGATTTGTAAGTAATTCGTTAAACATGATTATTCCACTTTCTATTGAAATGGGAAGTCAAGAAAGTACCTAGTTGTTATGACGAGACATGAACTCTTTCTGGTAGTTCATAGGGCTTTTTCCAGTTGTGATTTTGAAGTACTTATGAAAACTGGCTAAGTTATTAAACCCACTTTCATAACAAAGCTGTTTCATGTTCAATTTATTCTCCATTAAGAGTTTACATGCGTGGCCTACCTTAATCTCAGTTAGAAACCTAGAATAGGTTTTACGGGTTTTAGATTTAAAATATCTGCAAAATGAATTTGGACTAATAACTGCTACGCCAGCAATTTCTTCTAAGTGTATTTTTCTTCTGAAGTTTTTTAAGGTATAATCATAAATAGCATTAATCCTTAAGTTTTCCGATTCATCATAGTCTTGTTTAAAGCCAATGGAAGATAATTTAGTGGTTTGGTTACAGTTCGCAATGAGTGTTAATGCTTCCAATAATAATAGAATTCGGTGGGTGCCATCGGCTACTACCATTTGTTCCAGTAAATCAGCAACCTTGAGCTTAATCTTGCCGTTTACTTGAAGTCCTCTTCTGCTATTTTCTAATAAGGTTTTAATGGCTTTATTTTCTGGAAGGTTGAGGAATTGGTCGCCCCAGAAGTTTTCGCTAAAATGAGCTACTCTTACATCGGCACAAGCTTTTGATTGCTCGCTAAAATAAATATCATCAAATCTCCAGTAGTGTGCAAGGTGTGCGCCCACCATTATAATATCTCCTGATCTAAAACTTTTAATGCTGTCTCCAATAAACTGTGTTCCTACTCCTTTTTTGAGATGGATAAGCTCTACTTCTGGATGATAATGCCACTTGTTGTTCATGTAAGGAACTACATCTCTCCTTACGCTAAAAGATTGGGCAGGCCCGGTCGAAACTTTTAATAGCTGCGGTTTCATATCGTTAATAAGTTTATAAATGGTCAAATAAATATACTGGAAAATTATATAATGTTTCATAATAATGCCAATATTGTTGATTATTTGGGTAATCTTGGCAAGTATTTAAATTTGAATACTTCTTTCTTTGCATTAACCAAATGATATAAACTATACTGAACAAATTTCCTTTTGCCTAAAAAAGATCAAGGAATTTTCTATAGCAAAGAATTTGGCCAAACCTAGAAACCAAATTTATATGTCGAAAAATAAATACCTACTTGCGTTTATACTTGTAACTTCTCTATTTTTCCTTTGGGCCCTGTTACATAACATAAATCCCATTCTCATTCCCCATTTAAAAAAGGCCTGTAGACTAACTGATACTGAATCTTCGCTAATTGACCTTTTTGTATACTTGGCTTACTTTTTAGTGGCATTGCCCGCTGGGTTGTTCATGCATAAGTATGGCTATAAAAAGGGGATCATATTCGGACTTAGCCTTTACGCAGTTGGTGCCTTGCTTGTTATCCCTGCAGCTACCGAAAGAAGCTATATGTTTTTCTTATGTGCCTTTTTCATCATTGCGAGTGGAGCTACGTTTTTAGAAACGGTAGCCAATCCCTATATCGCAGTGCTAGGGCCTAAAGAAAACTCTGAACAACGCTTAAATTTTGCACAATCCTTTAATGGTGTAGGCTCTTTTCTAGCCCCAATTTTGGGTGGTCAATTTATCCTATCGGGGATTGAATACAGTAAAGATGCCTTGGATAAAATGTCTACCACAGAGCTGAATACTTATTTGCAGACCGAAGCGAACACCGTTAAAATCCCATACTTGATTATTGCAGTTATTGTTATCCTTTTGATTATTCTTTTTGCATTTATCAAAATCCCAGAAATTAAAGGAGATGATGATAATATTCATGGGCCAACCAAATTTTCGGCTAAGGTGTTAAGACACTCACATACGCGTTGGGCAATTATTGCACAATTCTTTTATGTTGGTGCTCAGGTTGGTATTGGTAGTTTTTTTATCCGATATGCCAAGTTTGTAGATGGAGTTAGTGAAAAAGATGCTGCATTAATTTGGGGTTCTATAGCCATGGTTGGTTTCATGGCTGGCAGGTTTTTGGGTACCTTTTTAATGCGGTATATCAAGGCTCCAAAACTATTGGCAATTTATGCATTGATCAATATGTTGCTTTTGGTTTTGGCACTTTTCACTAGTGGAGAAGTTTCGTTATATGCTGTAGTCGCAGTTCCATTTTTCATGTCGATCATGTTCCCAACCATTTTTGCGCTTGGCATTAAAGACCTTGGAGAAGAAACAAAAATTGCTGCATCTTTTATTGTGATGTCTATCATTGGTGGCGCTTTAGCTCCAGTAGCAATGGGACTTATCTCTGATGCAACCAACAGTATTCAAAAGGCATACATTGTTCCACTGTTATGCTTTGCAGTCATTTTATATTACGCAACAAAAACCTATAAAGTGAAACAAGCTTAAGATGAAAAAATTTGCACTCACATTAGCACTTAAAGACGATCCTCAATTAATTAAGGAATATGAAGAATACCATGAAGCGGTTTGGCCAGCAGTATTAAATAGTATTACAGACGCTGGCATTCAAGAAATGGAAATATATAGAGCAGGGACCAAACTTTTCATGACCATACGTGCCAATGATGATTTTTTTTTCGAGAGAAAATCAGAAATGGATTTAGGCAATACAAAGGTTCAAGAATGGGAAGAGTTGATGTGGAAATATCAACAGAAAATACCAGGTACTGCACCTGACGAAAAATGGGTTTTAATGAAAAAAATATTTGAGTTATAATATGTTAACAATCGAAACAGAAATAAGTTATCTACAGATTCATCCAAAAGATAACATATTAGTAGCGTTAAAAGATTTAGAAAAAGGTTTCCCAGTACATTTTCATGATAAAATTATTTACCTGAAAGATGATGTGCAGTGTAAGCATAAATTTAGCACCACCGATTTAGAACAAGGTGCTCAACTTTACATGTATGGAGTTTTGGTAGGGGAAGCCACAACATTTATTCCAGCTGGCTCGGCACTTACCACAGCTAACATTCATCATGCTGCAGCACCTTTTAACATGGGTAAACGTAAGCTTGAATGGCAAAGGCCAGATGTTTCAAAATTTGAGAATTTAACTTTTAACGGATTTTCCCGTGCTGATGGAAGTGTAGGTACAGCAAATTACTGGTTAGTTATCCCTATGGTTTTTTGCGAAAACAGAAATGTAAATGTGCTAAAGGAGGCCCTGGTTGAAAAATTGGGTTATAAAAAAGCAAAAGGTTGGGCGCCAGAAGTGGATCAATTGATAGGTTTATACCAAACCGGACAATCTGTTCACGATATTTTAGCTACAGAGTTTAATCAACAGCCTAACACAACATTTACTGATCGGGTATTCCCTAATATAGATGGTATTAAATTTTTAACACATGATTTAGGTTGTGGCGGAATTCGTTTAGATTCTGATGCCCTTTGTGGTTTGTTGGCAGGCTATATCACACATCCTAATGTTGCTGGCGCAACGGTACTTTCACTGGGTTGCCAACATGCACAAACCAGTATCTTGATGGATGAAATTTATAAAAGAGATGCAACCTTTGATAAGCCATTGGTTGTATTGGAACAACAGATTTCAGGAACAGAACAACAAATGCTTAAGGATGCGCTAAAACAAACTTTTGCAGGTTTGATGAAGGTTAATGAACAGCAACGAACACCTGCACCGCTCCATAAACTTTGCATCGGAATGGAATGCGGTGGCTCTGATGGTTTTTCTGGAATATCTGCAAATCCTGCAATTGGTTATGTTTCTGATCTGTTGGTATCAATGGGTGGTGCCGTAATTCTCGCCGAATTTCCAGAGCTCTGTGGTGTGGAACAAGAATTAAGCGACCGATGCATTGATGAGGGTACTGCCAAAAGGTTCATGGATTTAATGACAACTTATAATGCAAAGGCAGAACAAGACGGTTCTGGTTTTTATGCCAATCCTTCTCCGGGTAACATCAAAGATGGACTAATCACCGATGCGATCAAATCAGCCGGTGCTGCTAAAAAAGGTGGCAATTCTCCCGTAGTTGCCGTATTAGATTATCCAGAAAAGGTAAGCAAACCCGGATTAAATCTACTTTGTACACCAGGCAGTGATGTGGAAAGTACAACGGCAGAAGTTGCCGCTGGTGCTAATATTGTTTTATTTACAACTGGATTGGGAACCCCAACAGGCAATCCGATCACACCAGTAATTAAAATCTCAACCAATTCAGCTTTGGCGCAAAAGATGCCCGATATCATAGATATCGACTGCGGTACCATTATTTCAGGTAAAGAAACCATTGAACAGGCAGGCGAACGAATCTTACGTTACATTATCGCAGTAGCAAGTGGGGAAGAAATTCCGAAGGCAGTACAACTAGAACAAGATGATTTTATCCCTTGGAAAAGAGGGGTGAGTCTTTAATCAGTTATCAGTTTTGAGTTAACAGTTTTGGATACATAAACTGAATCAATAAAGAAAAAGTAATCAGTCTCCTTCTACAAGTTGTCGATATAAATCCGATAGCTATCGGGTCGGTACAAGTTAGGATGACAAAACTACAAACGGACAACGAACAACGAGAAACGAAAATCGAACAACAAAAATGAACTTAGAATTAAAAGATAAAGTAATCATTGTAACAGGCGGAGCTAAGGGAATTGGTTTAGGTATTGCAAAAGTATTGGCTACAGAAGGAGCTATCCCTGTGGTAATTGGTAGGAATAAACAAGACAATGAACTTGCCATACAAGAATTGCAGTCTTATGGTGTTCAAGCATTTGCCATTCAGGCAGAGTTGAGTGATCCAGTTGCTGCTAAAATGGCCGTGAAGAGTGTAATTGAAGAATTTGGTAGGATAGATGGCATTGTAAATAATGCTGGTTTAAATGATGGTGTTGGACTGGAACATGGAAGTTACGAGCAATTCATGCAAAGTTTGCATAGCAATTTAATCCACTACTATTTAATGGCACATCACGCCTTGCCCGAATTGAAAAAAAGCAAGGGAGCTATCGTAAACATTACTTCAAAAACTGCTGATACTGGTCAGGGAAATACTTCTGCCTATGCCGCTTCAAATGGTGGCAGAAATGCATTAACCAGAGAGTGGGCAGTAGAGCTTTTGAAATATGGAATAAGGGTGAACTCAGTTGTGGTATCAGAATGTTGGACACCGCAATATGCCAAATGGATTACAACTTTAGACAATCCAGATGCCATGCTAAAAGAGATTACTTCTAGAATTCCATTCGAGAACAGAATGACCACAGCCGAAGAAATTGGCAACACGACAGCATTTTTATTAAGCCAAAAGTCAAGCCACACTACAGGTCAATTGATTTATGTAGATGGGGGTTATGTACATTTAGATCGAGCACTCGCCAATCAGTAAACGCTAGCTAAACCTGCAACGCCTAAGGCAGATTGCGTATTTTCTCTAAATTTTTAATCTTTATTTATGAATCGATTACTGTTTCTAATCTTATTTTTTTGTGCATTTAACGCTAGTAGCCAAAATGTGCAAACACCAGCAGATTTAAAGCTTTGGTATAATCGCCCAGCGAGTGTTTGGGAAGAGGCCTTGCCTTTGGGTAATGGTAAAACTGGAGCAATGGTTTTCGGGGGAATCAAAAAAGAAAGATATCAGTTAAACGACAATACATTATGGTCTGGTTATCCAATTTCTGGTAATAATCCAGATGGTCCAACAGTACTTCCGCAGGTGCGGAAAGCTATATATGAAGGCGATTACAATAAGGCGGCCATACTTTGGCGAAAAATGCAAGGACCATATTCGGCTAGGTATCTTCCTTTGGGCGATTTATTGATTAATTATGATTTGAAAGATACAGTAGCAACTACTTACTGTCGTGATTTAAATCTTCATGATGCCCTTTCTACCGTCCGTTATAAAGTAGGAAACATTACCTATAGCCGCGAAACATTAGTCAGTTTCCCAGACAAGATGATGGTGGTACATTTAACAGCTGATCAAAAAGGTGCTTTAAACTTTACTGTAGGTCTTTCGAGCTTGTTGCGTTTCAAAACTTCAACAAATGCTGATGATTATTTGTTGTTGAAAGGTAAAGCACCTAAGCATGTTGCCAATCGTGATTACGAACCTTTTCAAGTGGCATATGATGAAGACCCAAAAGGAGAGGGGATGAACTTTGAAATTCATGTAAAGGTAAAATTAGATGGTGGTAGCGTAAAGGCTAATGGAGATCAACTGACAATCAAAAACGCAAATTCAGTTACGTTATATCTGTCTGAGGCAACCAGTTTTAATGGTTTTGATAAATCTCCAGGTTTTGAAGGAAAAGACCCTGCTGTTGAGGCTAAAAGTAAACTGCAAAATGCATTTGTAAAGTCATTTGCCCAAATTAAAGCCACACATAAAAATGATTATCAACAGCTGTTTAATCGTGTTGTATTTAACTTGGATGGCAATCAAGAATTAGTGAAGTACCCCACCAATGAACGTCTTTTGAATTTCAAGGAAAATAAAAACGACCATCAATTGCAAGTGTTATATTATCAATTCGGTCGTTATTTGATGATTGCCAGTTCACGCCCTGGATCTAGGCCAACCAATTTACAGGGAATTTGGAATGATAAAATTATTCCACCTTGGGGTAGTAACTACACTACCAATATCAATACAGAAATGAATTATTGGTTGGCAGAAAACACCAATCTCTCAGAATGCCATCAACCCTTATTTGATTTCATGAAAGAGTTGGCAGTAAATGGCGCTAAAACGGCAAAGGTAAACTATGCTATTAAGGAGGGGTGGACCGCACATCACAATTCTGATCTATGGGCAAAAACATCACCTCCTGGTGGATATGATTGGGACCCAAAAGGTGCACCAAGATGGTCGGCCTGGCCTATGGCAGGTGGTTGGTTAAGCACACACCTGTGGGAACATTACCTATATACAGGCGATAAGGCTTTTTTAGGGAAAGACGCCTATCCTTTAATGAAAGGTGCAGCACAATTCCTGTTAAACTGGCTCATCAAAGATACTAAAAGCGGATATTTAATTACCAATCCTTCTACCTCTCCAGAAAACACAGTGAAGATACAAGGCAAGGAATACCAATTGAGTTTGGCAAGTACAATGGACATGTCTATTATCAGAGAACTGTTTAACGATTGTATTAAAGCTACTAGGGTTTTAAATATTGATGCTGAATTTAGGGCTAAACTAGAGACGGCGAAAAGTAAATTATACCCTTATCACATTGGTAAATATGGGCAATTGCAAGAATGGTATGGCGATTGGGATGACCCTAAAGATACACACAGACATATCTCCCATTTATTCGGTCTATTTCCTGGAAACCAAATTTCGGTGCTTCAAACACCAGAACTAGCTGCAGCTGCTAAACAAACGCTTATCCACAGAGGCGATATCAGTACAGGTTGGTCTATGGCTTGGAAAATAAACTGGTGGGCAAGAATGAAGGATGGCAATCACGCTTACGAGATTTTAAATACGGCCTTTAATTATATCGATCCTACACAAAACAAAGCGCAAATGAGTGGCGGTGGAACGTATCCAAACCTTTTCGATGCGCATCCACCATTTCAAATTGATGGTAATTTTGGTGGTACAGCAGGTATTACAGAAATGTTAATGCAAAGCCACGAAGGTGAAATTAGCTTATTGCCAGCCTTACCTGATGCTTGGCCTAATGGTAAAATCAAAGGAATTAAAGCAAGGGGAAATTTCGAAATAGACATCACTTGGGAAAAGGGAAAGCTTAGCACGGCAAAAATAAAATCTATTATTGGTGGCCACTGCCGATTAAGAACACCCATTCCTGTGAAATTGGTAGAAGTGGCAATTGCTAATGGAGGAGGAAATACATCAAATGCCTTAATGCCAAACTTTGAACAGACACCTTATCAAAACCAAACGAAGGCAAAACTTCAAGTGCTTAAAGCGAACAATGGTTATACCATTAACTTTAAAACAGAGAAGGGAAAATCTTACACCATTGTTCCGATCAAATAAGATTAGCCAAATTCAATTCAATAAACAAGAGATTAATTCAATCATTTACTATTGATGTAAATATTGCTGATTAATGAGGTAAAAAGACAGAATAAATCTTCGTTATTTATCCCTTATTTGCATATAACCAAATATACTAAAACAATGAAGGCTGTTCGAATACTAATGTGTATTGTGCTATTGCTGTTGCAATTTTTTTGCGCCCGCTCCCAAAATATCAGCTGGACTGAAATTGCACCTGGTGTTTGGAAAGGGCTAATAGGTACACCAGAAAGTTATGATCTCTTAAAAGCATCGGGCGCTACACCAAACTTAGCCGCATTAACAAAACTAGGTAAAGCCGACTTTCCTTTTCTGCCACAAGCCATTGCAGCAAGTCTTAACGATGGAAAAACACAATTACGTTTCCCACTCGAAAAAAATGAACAGCTTTATGGTTTCGGACTAAACTTTCAAACCGTACATCAACGTGGTAAAATTCTTGAACTGCATGTAGATCATTATGGAGGAAAAGACAATGGACGTACCCATGCACCAACGCCATTCTATATCTCTTCTAAGGGTTATGGGGTGTTTGTCAATACCGCTAGATACGTCAAAGTATGGGCAGGAACTGGCGTAAGAAGAGACAGTGAAAACTTCCCTACACCAAAAGATAGAAATACCGATAAAACATGGTCATCTCGACCATATTCAGATGCAGTAGAAATTTTGGTGCCTGCGGCAGGCGTAGAAGTATATGTTTTTGCTGGACCAAAACCATTAGATGCTGTTAAGAGATATAATTTGTTTAATGGAGGCGGTTACCTTCCTCCACGATGGGGTTTGGGATTTACACAAAGGGTAATGACTAAATCTACAGCTGCAGATGTAGAAAAAGAAGTGAATACCTTTACTGAAAAAGGTTATCCGCTTGATTTTGTTGGCCTAGAACCTGGTTGGCAAAGTAAAGCCTATCCCGGAACATTTACTTGGGACAGTACCCGTTTTGCAAGTCCTAAAAAGTTCGTCTCCGATATGTTAAATAAGGGCATACGCCTTAATTTATGGCTTAATCCTTATGTTTCTCCTGCAGCACCATTTTACAAAGAAATCCTTCCTTTAACCAGTTCACATACGGTTTGGTTGGGTGCAGTGCCAGATTTAAGCTTGCCAAAGGCGAGGGATCTTTTCTTTTCGCAGTTACAGCAAAATCAGGTAGACATAGGTGTTAGTGGCTATAAAATAGACGAGGTAGATGGCTACGATCATTACCTTTGGCCCGATGTGGCTACTTTTCCATCGGGTTTGAGTGCCGAGCAAATGCGACAAACTTACGGATTGCTTATGCAAAGGTATAGCGCAGAAATATTCAAGAAACGCAACCAAAGAACTTTTGGTTTAGTGAGGGCATCAAATGGTGGAGGAACTTCATTTCCATACGTAATTTACAATGATTATTACAACCACGAAGATTTTATCACGGCATTAATTAATAGTGGTTTTGCAGGCGTGTTATGGACACCAGAAGTTCGTGCTTCAAAAACTGGAGAAGAATGGTTAAGGAGATTTCAATCGAATGTATTCTCGCCCATGGCCATGATCAATGCTTGGTCTAGTGGTACCAAACCTTGGAGCTATCCAGAAGTTGAGAAACAAGTAAAAACATTTGCGCTCTTGCGTATGCAAATGATGCCGTATTGGTATACCGAATTTGCAAAATATCATTTTGAAGGTACACCTCCTTTTAGGGCCATAAATTTAGAAGATGGATTTAACCAAGAGCCTAAAAAAGAAATAAGCACTAAAGTTAACCTCGAAGAAAACCCTTACGCAGAAGCAACATCAAAAGAAATTAAGGATCAGTACATGGCAGGAGAATACCTTTTAGTGGCGCCAATGTTTACTGGTCAGGTAACGAGAAAAGTGGTATTACCCAAAGGGCGATGGTACGATTTTTACACAGGTGTTTTTGTGGGCGATGGTTCGGTGATAACGATTACACCAGGTTTAGATCAAATTCCGGTATTTGTAAAAGATGGAGGAATTATCCCAATGATGCCAGGACTCCTTCACGCTCCAAAAATTGGCGAAAAGGTTGACCTAGAAATACGTTATTATGGAGAGAAACCCGGGGTTTATCGTTTATATGATGATGATGGGGAGACTTTTGATTATGAGAAAGGCCAATACAGCTGGCGAGAGCTAAAAGTGCAACGCGGTGGCAATGGATTAAAAGGAACAATTTCAGCGCCAGAGAAAAATAAGCCAAATACAATTGGTAAAATTACATGGACTTTAATGACTAAATAATGAAACAACGTTGGTTTACCTTTATTTTATTTCTCTCTGTAATTGGTACTTCAAACGATGTAGTGGCACAATCCTATGCAAACGAAGTTGCAAAAACATTAAAAAAACAAATCCTAAGCGAGGCTGCTTGGGCCATAAAACAAGAAGCAATTACGGTTACCGCACAAAGCTCTAGTAGGAGTGCTGGTGGCAAACATGATTTCTTTTCTGAAGGTGATTATTGGTGGCCTGATCCTCAAAATCCAACTGGGCCCTATATTCAAAAGGACGGATTAACCAATCCCGAGATTTTTGTAGCACATCGCTTGGCGATGATTCGATTCAGTCGCATTATCGGTGCATTCGCTTCAGCTTATAAGCTGACTGGTGAGAAAAAATATGCAATAGCCGCTGTGGTGCATTTAAAAGCATGGTTTAGTGATCCAGCAACGCTGATGAATCCTAATCTATTGTATGCACAAGCCATACAAGGCAGGTTTACAGGTCGTGGTATTGGTATTATCGATACCATTCAACTGATGGAAGTTGCACAGGGCATATTGGTGATGCAACAAGCTATCGAACCCTCAATTTTAAAAACCATCAAACAATGGTTTACTGATTATTTAACTTGGTTAACTAGCCATCAATATGGTAAGGATGAATTAAACGCAAAAAACAACCATGGCACATGTTGGGTCATGCAAGTGGCTTCATTTGCTACATTAACTGGAGATAAAAAGTTACTTGATTTTTGTAGGGAGCGCTATCAAACAGTGCTGTTGCCAGATCAAATGGCAATTGATGGAAGTTTTCCATTAGAGCTTGCTCGCACCAAACCTTTTGGTTATTCCATTTTTAACCTTGATGCCATGACCATGATTTGCCAGATATTAACAGTAGATGGACATGACTTATGGAACTATAAAACTGGGGATGGAAGATCAATTAAAAAAGGGATAGAATTTCTTTATCCATTTGTTGCAGACAAAAATAAGTGGCCATTTAAAAAGGATGTCATGTATTGGGAAAATTGGCCTGTAGCACAACCATTTTTAGTCATGGGTGCTAATGCTTACCATAATGCAGACTGGCTCAATACCTGGAAAAAGTTAGAACATCAACCAAATGTTGAGGAAGTGATCAGGAACTTGCCCATTCGCCATCCCTATATCTGGTTAAATTAATAGCTTGTGCAAATACTTAAATTTTATAAAATATCATCAATATCATGATACGCAAAACATCAATTTATATCATCACATTTTTAGCCCTTATACAAACTAGCTGTGTTGCCCAACACGTAAATGACGTCAAACAAGCTTTTAATCACGCTTCAAAACAAACAGCAACCTTATTAAAAGAGGTAGAAAAAGCCAAAAGCAGTGCAAAACCAGAACTTGTTTCGCCAAGAACAATAGAAAATGAGCAACTAAAATTGGTTGCTTCTAAAGATTGGACCAGTGGTTTTTTTCCTGGAGTGTTGTGGTATCTGTATGAATATGATCACAATGCAGCATGGTTAACAGCCGCAAAAAAATATTCTGCAGACATAGAGAAAGAAAAAACTAACGGAGTTACGCATGATATGGGTTTTAAAATCTATTGTAGCATTGGAAACGGTTATCGCTTAACCAATGATCCAAATTACCGTGAAGTTTTAATAACGGCTGCAAAAACATTGTCTACTCGTTTTAATCCAAAAACAGAAGTGATTTTATCTTGGGATCATAGTAGAGATAAATGGATCAATCCAGTCATTATCGATAACATGATGAACTTGGAGCTTTTATTTGAAGCCACAAAACTAACAGGCGATTCATCATTCTATAAAATTGCCGTAAGTCACGCAAACACAACAATGAAAAATCATTTTCGTAGCGATTACAGTTCTTACCATGTAATAGATTACGACCCGAATACTGGTGCTGTATTAAAGAAAAACACCCATCAAGGGTATAGTCACGAATCTGCTTGGGCTCGTGGCCAAGCTTGGGCAGTATATGGTTATACGATGTGTTACAGATATACGAAAAACCCAGCTTACTTGAAACAGGCAGAAAACGTAGCAAAGTTTATCCTGAACCACCCGAACTTACCCGCAGATTTAGTGCCTTATTATGATTTTAATGCACCTGGTATTCCTAATGAGCCAAGAGATGCATCAGCTGCTGCGGTAATCTCATCGGCATTATATGAATTGGCCGACTATAGTAAAGAAGGAAAGAATTATCGCAAAAAGGCAGACCAGATGCTGCAATCTTTAGCTACCAAATACATTGCGCCAGTAGGTTCTTCATTTGGCTTTATTTTATTGCACAGCACTGGTTCTAGACCTAGCAACTCTGAGGTAGATGTGCCTTTAAGTTATGCAGATTATTATTACCTAGAAGCCTTATTGAGAAGTAAAAACCTGATTAAACCTTTAAAGAATTAACAAAATGAATAGGAGATTCAAGCTTTTTTTAACCTTTTGTTTGCTAAGTCTAGCGTTACAGGGTTTTTCAAAGAATTACACTGTTAAGTCGGCTGCTGAGCTTGAGCAATTGGTTTTAAAACCTGGCGATCAGGTCATACTTGCTAATGGAGATTGGAAAGACCAACAATTGCTTTTTAAAGGAAAAGGCACCAGTCAAAATCCAATTGTATTAAAAGCTGAAAATCCATTGAAAGTTAATTTCACTGGCAAATCATCCATTAAAATTGAAGGGACTTGGTTATTGGTAGATGGTTTGAATTTTAAGGGTGGGGCTACCAATGGCGAAGATGTGATCCTATTTGCAGAAAGCTCTTCTAACTGTCGCCTAAGCAATTCAAGTGTAGTTAATTACAATCCAACAGATAAAGCTAAGGAATATACCTATGTTTCACTTTATGGTAGCCGCCATCGTGTAGACCATTGTTATTTTGAAGGCAAAACCAATATCGGTCCAACGCTTGTGGTTTGGCTTTCGGCTAGTGCCAATTATCATCAAATAGATCATAATTATTTCGGACCCCGACCAGATATTAACGGAAATGGTGGAGAGACCATCCGTATTGGAACCAGCACCTGGTCTATGTACGATTCCTTTACTACGGTGAATGCCAACATCTTTGCCCATTGTAATGGAGAAACAGAAATCGTTTCTGTAAAATCTTGTCGCAATACCATTTCTAACAATCTTTTCTATGAAAGTGTTGGCACTTTAACCTTAAGACATGGGAATTACAATGCTGTTTTTGGAAACATCTTTATCGGCAATCACATCAAAGATACTGGCGGCATCAGGATCATTGGAGAATACCACAATGTTTATAATAATTACCTGCAAGGTTTAACAGGGACAGGATTAAGAGCTGCAATTTCGGTCATGAACGGACTGCCAAATCCCATTTTGGTAAGCCACTGGCAAGTTAAAAATGCAACCGTTGTTGCCAATACTATTGTTGACTGTAAAGAAGCTTTTTCTATAGGCGCAGGAAAAAATGCAGAGCGGATTTTACCACCACAAAAAGTGATGATTGCCAATAACCTCATTAGCAAAGTAAGTAATGGTGTTACAATGGTAGATCAAGCTGCTGATGTTGTCTTTAATGGAAACATGGTTGATGAAAAGGGAGTTGCAGTTAGTTTGCTAGCAGGATTTAAACAAGTAGATGTCCGGCTTAATAACGTGGGTGTAATCTGGCAACCCGCATCAACAAGTGCAGTAAAAGGTGCCTTTGTTGGGAGTTTTCCTTTCATCAATAAAAAAGATGTTGGCGCAAGTTTAAACGAAGATCAGTTGTCGATTTTACAACAGAAAAATGTGGGCCCTGCGTGGCTAAGCACAAATAAAATAACCATAACAAGCAAGTAACATCTCATTAACTATTTCCCTTATTAAAAATTAATAAAGAATAAGCTAATAAAAACGATAAATCATGATCAAAAAACTAAGCTGCTTAATATTTGTGTGCCTATTGACAATGTTTTCCGCCAATGCGCAACAGACGTTCTCTAAAGAAGAACGAATGAAATGGTGGACTGAAGCACGTTTCGGTATGTTTATCCATTTTGGCGTATATGCACAAATGGCTGGTCAGTACAATGGTCATGAGCAAGCAAAAGGCGGAGCCGAATGGATCTTGAATAGAATGAAGGTTCCTGTGGCTGAATATAAAGAGATCGCTAAACAATTTAATCCGGTAAAATATGATGCCGATGCTTGGGTAAAAACAGCTAAAGATGCAGGGATGAAATACTTGATCATTACTGCAAAACACCATGACGGCTTTGCTTTATTCAATTCAAAAGCTAGTAATTGGGACATTACCGATGCTACGCCTTATGGAAAAGACTTATTGAAACCTTTAGCAACAGCTTGCAAAAAATATGGCATTAAACTAGGGTTTTACTACTCACAGGCACAAGATTGGGGTAATGCTGGCGGCTCGGTTGCACGTAAACTGATGCGTGAAGGATGGCCTAATCCTGATAGTGCAAAGGTGGATGCTTATACGGCAGCTCATAAAGGAAAGTGGGATCCTGTTCAGGATACGAAAACATTTGATCAATACATCAACGATGTTGCTGTACCACAGTTAAAAGAGTTGATGACCAATTACGGTGAAATTGCTGTGCTTTGGTGGGATACGCCAACTAATATGACAGATGAGGCAGCGCTGAAGTTACAGGATGCATTAAAGTCACAACCAAAAATCATTACCAATGATCGATTAAAACGTCCAAACTTTCCGGGTGATACCAAAACTCCAGAGCAGAAAATACCCGACTTAAGTGAACTCGATGGCCAATATTGGGAAACCTGTATGACGATGAATGGCACTTGGGGCTACCGTAAATCAGATCAAAAATGGAAATCTTCAACCACTTTAATCCAAAACTTAATAGACATTGCTTCTAAGGGAGGGAATTACCTGCTTAATGTTGGTCCGAAACCCGATGGTTCTTTTCCGCAAGAAAGTTTAGATCGGTTAAAAGACATTGGCGTATGGATGAAGGTAAACCATGAAGCCATCTACGCCACTGCAGCCAACCCTTTAGCAGAAGTGCCTTGGGGACGTATCACCAAAAAGAGCACAAAGAATAATACCAACTTATACCTCTCTGTATTTGATTGGCCAAAAGATGGAAAATTGAAAGTGCCTGGAATACAAAATAAAATAGTGGCAGCTAGTATGCTTTACAATGGCACAAAGTTAAAAGTAAGTGCGCAAGGAGATATTGTGAGCATACAGGTGCCTGCAACAGCAGTAGGTCAAATTGCTACCGTAATTAAGTTGGAAGTAGCCGGTGAAGTGAAGGCAAAAAACATGAAACCTGCAGCTAAAATGAAAACAGGAGCCATAGACTAAGATAATTATAAGTCATACCTCATTAATAATATCATGAAAAAACTGATTGTAATTGTATTGCTTTTATCCCTAACCAATTCTTTGTCTGCCCAAGAAGTAGCCAAAGCGTGGGTAGATTTTGTGAGCGCAAAACAAGCTGGCAAAACACCTTTACTGCCAGATTTTTCTTATGCTGGTTACCATTTCTCTGAAAAGGAAATCCCGAAACTAGTTGGTAAAAAGAGATTTAATGTGGTTGATTATGGCGCCAAACCCAACGATGCCAATTATGATGATGAAGCCATTCAGCGAGCTATAAATGCAGCAGAGCGAAATGAAAATGGAGGCGTGGTCTTCTTCCCGCCAGGAAAATACCTGATTGCTAAAGATAAGGATAGCACTAAACACATCCTGATCTCTAAAAGTAACATTGTATTAAAAGGCAGTGGTACTGGGGCAGGTGGGACTGAAATCCATCAAGATCAAATGCGGATCAATGGCCGACAAATACTATTTAAACCTAGTAATACAAGCACTAAAGTCTTAACTGCCTTAACAAAGGATGCTGATCGTGAAAGTTTCTGGGTAGAAGTAGCAAATGTTTCCGCTTTAAAGGTTGGTCAAGATGTAGTGATTCGTCACCGAAGTGAAGAGTTCACCAAGATCTATTTTGCACCCTTACAGTTAAAACCAGAATGGACAAGGTTGTTTGGCGAAAAAGGAGGGATGTTGATCAATGAAATTCATACCATTGAAAAGATTGAAGGTAATAAGGTAAAGTTTAAAAATCCTTTGCATTTTGATGTGCGGATGGTGAAAAGTGCAACATTTGAATTAACCAGTTATAATTTTATCGAAGAATGTGGCATAGAAGATATCCTGTTTACCAGTAATTGGAAAACATACAATGAAGAATTTATCCACCATAAAAATGCCATCCATGATTATGCGTATGAAGCTGTAGGGATGGAATATGTAAAAAATAGCTGGATAAGGAACTGCGAATTCCATGATTGGAATGAAGGTTTGTTTATCCGCTCGGGCTACCAAGTAACAGTAGCTAACGTAAATTTTAAAGGCAAAAAAGGACACGCCTCGATACATGCAAGAACAGGTTATGGTGTATTGATCAAAAACTGCAACTTCAATGGTGCACAGCATCATGGAGCAGGTACAGGGTATAGTGCTGTGGGCACAGTGATTACGCAATGTACTTTAGGCATAGATCAAAATATAGATATCCATTCTGGGCAACCTTTTGCAACATTATATGATGACATACAGGGAGGGGTTTTCTATAACCTAGGCGGTCCTGAACCTGGGCATCCACATCATGGTAAACAGTTGGTGTTATGGAATTTTCAGCATCAATCCATCAAAGACCAGGCTTACAATTTCTGGGACTTGAGCAGGCGACGTAATTATACCATTGCACAACCCTTGTTGGTCGGTTTTCAGTCTAACCGTAAAGTGACTTTTGAAAACGTTGGACTGAACCAAAATCAAGGTAAAGCAGTATTGCCAAAATCTTTGTTTGAAGCGCAATTGGTCTTGCGTTTAACTGGAAAAAATATTGTTAAATGATCTAATGATGAGATACCTCTTTTTATTTCTTCTTTATCTCGGTTTTACCTATTCGGCGATGGCACAACAACACATCACCGAAGAAAAAACCGTTAAATGGCATCATTTCGATAAAACAGAATTTAAGTTCAATGGGCTATCCGCTTGGGTAATTGCTCCCAAAAAAGCTATAGCAGGTAATCCTTGGGTTTGGAAAGCTTATTTCCCCGATTGGCATACACAGCCAGATAGCATCCTTTTAGAAAGAGGTTTCCATGTGGCTTATCTCCAAACCAATGATTTATTTGGTCATGCCAAAGCATTAGATAGCTGGGATCAGTTTTATGAATACCTCATTGCGAAAAAAGCCTTCGCCCAAAAAGTAGCCTTAGAAGGGATAAGCCGTGGTGGTTTGTACGTTTACGGCTGGTCAAAGCGAAATCCTACCAAGGTAAGCTGTATTTATGCCGAAGCGCCAGTGTGCGATTTCAACAGTTGGCCAGGAGGAAAGGGGACGAGTAAAGGTTCGGTTGCCGATTGGAAGAAATTATTAACGGTGTACAACCTGACGGAAGAGGAAGCAAGCCAATACAAGGATCAACCTAAAGACAATTTAGATCAGCTTGCCGCCTTAAAAGTGCCCATCTTACACGTAATTGGTTTAGACGATCGAATTGTGCCTATTGTAGAAAATACCATGTTGTTGGTGCAAAATTATATTTTAAAAGGAGGGCCAGCAACCGTCATCCCAATGACTAAAGGCATACAAAGCTTGGAAGGACATCATTTTCCCATAGAAAATCCTGCCGCCATTGCCGATTTTATTTACCGAAACAGCGTACCCGATATTAAACATTAACATCAACATAAAACCTAAAATTGAAGCTATGTTACAAGGAAAGTTATTTCAGTTCGAATCCGAAATCCAATGGGAAGATTTAGGAAATGGCATTAAAAGACAACTCTATGGCCATGACCAAAACGTTATGCTGGTAAAGGTATTGTTTGAAGTAGATGCTGTAGGACAATTACATGAGCATCATCATGCGCAAGTAACCTATGTAGAAAGTGGTGTTTTTGAAATGACTATTGGCGACCAGAAAAGGATCATTAAAAAGGGAGATGGTTATTATGTTCCACCTCACGTGATACATGGCTGTGTATGCCTAGAACCAGGTATGTTGATTGATGTTTTTTGTCCGCATAGAGCAGATTTCTTGCCTATTACATCCAATAAATCAATTAGTTAATCCTCAGAAATGAAAACGAACATATCAATATTGATTGCGCTATTTTTTAGCGCAACAGCCCTCGCTCAGCCCAAACAATCGGTAAATGAATTTAAAAATTGGCCTAAAGGTACCTCGCCTTTGGTTATTGGAAAACGCATTGCCGATCGTTTTGTTGCTACACCACATACCAATTTTGGCAGGCCAACACCACCAAAAGTAATTACCTATCCAGAATCTTGTGCTTGGTATGGCGCCCTAAAATTTGCCAAAGAAAGCAATGATGCAGCGTTGAAAGTGCAATTGGCTAAACGATTCGAACCGTTTTTTCGAGAAGAGGCATCGCTCATTCCCATTCCAGACCATGTAGATTATGGTGTGTTTGGCGCTGTGCCCTTAGAACTTTATAGACAAACTAAAGAGCAAAAGTATTTGGTCATGGGGCAAAACATAGCCGATAAACAATGGGGGCCACCAGAAGGTAAACGCGTAGTTCCAGAATCACATGTTTTCTATAACCGCGGACTTACCTGGCAAACCAGAATGTGGATTGATGATATGTTTATGATCAATGCCTTACAAACACAGGCATATCGTGCTACAGGTAATCAAATCTATTTAGATCGTGCTGCAAAAGAGATGGTAGTTTACCTTGATTCCTTACAACAAAAAAATGGTCTGTTTTACCATGCCCCAGATGTGCCTTTCTTTTGGGGAAGGGGCAATGGCTGGATGGCGGCAGGTATGGCCGAAATCTTAAGCTCATTACCCAAAAACCACCCTAATAGACCAAGAATTTTAAAAGGATATCAAGTGATGATGAGCTCGCTGTTAAAACATCAAGCAACATCAGGCATGTGGCGACAGTTAGTAGATGTACCCGCCTCATGGGAAGAAAGCTCTGGTACCGCCATGTTTACCTATGCCATGGTAACAGGTGTTAAAAAAGGTTGGCTAAACCAAAAACAGTATGCACCAGCTGTGCGCAAAGCTTGGTTGGCTCTGGTAGCTAGAATTGATGATAATGCCGATGTAAGCGATGTATGTGAAGGAACCAATAAGAAAAACGACTTGCAATATTACTTAGACCGTAAGCGCATTACTGGCGACCTGCATGGTCAGGCACCTTTGTTATGGACGGCGGCCGCCTTTCTGCAATAACCAATGATTTGATGTGCAAAACTATTATTAACCAAATATTAAAACCAAAATCATGAAAAAAATCAACATTATTATGCTTGTTGTTGCGCTTGCATTAACCCAGCAAAGCTGCAAGAAAAACACTGAAGAAAAGCCAGAAGCTGCCAATGAAAAAGACCTCGCTTTGCCAAAAGTAGATCCTGGAAACAGGGCAGTTCAAACCATTTTACACAATGGAGATGCTTCGCTTTCCAGTTCTGCTGTGTGGAAAGCTATTAACGTAGAGCAAAATGGAACAGTTACCGTTGTGAACGATGAAACAGGTACGCCCGTATGGAAATTCCTTAAGCCAGCAGGAAGCCATAGGGCAGAAGGCCATGGATCTGTTGGCTTTAGCGCTCCAGAAGGCACTAATTTTTATATAGGTTGGCAAAGTAAAATCTATATGCCTACCTCCCTAGAAACTGAAGCCATTTGGCAATGGAAATCTTATCCAACAGCAGGCTCATTGGCGAACCACCCTTTGATGCTCAGGACCAAAAATGGCAATTTAGAACTACAGTATTTTGATGCCAGTCATACAGCATTTATATTGTGGTCTACACCATTAGTAACGAGTACCTGGACTGACATTACCATGCGCATTAATGCGTCTTATAGTGCCTCAACTGGTTATGTAGAGTTATGGTATAATGGCGTTAAACAAACCTTAAGTAATGGCTCACAACGTTACAATTGCAGAACCTTGGATAGTGATTATTGCGATCCAAAATGGGGTGTTTATGGGGGTGATGACTCACAGGCTACACATTTTGTAAAACACATCAGAATTGCAAGTACATATGCAGAGGCAGCGGGCACGCCACCACCTCCTTCTGCTGTTAGTATTTATCAAAATTGTAACTATGGCGGTTGGAGCGCTAGCTTGGGTGTTGGCTCTTATACCATGTCTCAATTAGAAGCTTTAGGTGTTGTAAACGATGATGCTTCTTCAATAAAAGTACCTACTGGCTTAAAAATTACGATATACAAAAGCAACAATTATGCTGGTGCTGTAACCACGCTTACTGCTGATGAAGATTGCCTAACAGATATCGGTTTTAACGATAGTATTTCTTCAGTAGTCGTCGCTGTAAATTAATGATACCAAAAGGAAACTGTAAAAAAAAGCCTCGACAAAATTTGTCGAGGCTTTTGACTTTTTAATCCTTTATTATTTTTGATTTTCAATCCATTTTCTAGCATTTACAAATGCTTCCATCCATGGCGAAACTTCATCTTTTCTGCCTTTTGGATAGTTTGCCCAATGCCATTGGAATAATGAACGCTCAATGTGTGGCATCATGACCAAATGTCTTCCAGTTTCATCACACATCATTGCGGTGTTATAGTCAGAACCATTCGGACTAGCAGGATAACTTTCATAAGCGTATTTAGAAACGATTTGATATTTGTCTTCGCTATATGGCAATTGGAATCTTCCTTCGCCATGCGATACCCAAACACCTAAGGTACCCCTCTCTGGCGCAAGTCTTGTGTGATGGGCAAGAGCCTATGGGGACTTGTGTCTAAGATTAATTCTGAAGTTTGACTAAGGCCCAAGCCGGCCCTTGCGATGACTCTGGTTTTAAGACTTGCGCAAGTACATTCACATGTTTCATTGAAAGAAAAATCTCTCTTGGCGCACGTTTTGTGTGACGAACTTCTAAACTTATTATGTTTAACAATGAGCATAAAATATAAATTCAGTAATTCGGAAGGCATATATTTCGTTTCGTTTGCAACGGTAGGTTGGATTGATGTTTTTACCAGAAGGGTTTATAGAGATCTGTTTTTGGAAAGTCTAACTTACTGTAGTAAAGAAAAAGGGTTGAGGCTTCACGCTTGGGTAATTATGAGCAACCATGTTCACTTAATCATCAGCTGTATGGAAGGGCAGCATTTGGCCAACATTATGCGTGACTTGAAAAAATATTCATCCTATAGAATATTAAAAGAGATTAGGGAGTATCCAAAAGAGAGTAGAAAGGATTGGATGTTGTATCTTTTTGGAAAGGCAGGGGAAAAGAATAGCAACAATAAGGTTTTTCAATTTTGGCAACAGGATAATCACCCAATAGAGTTGGATCCGCAAACCAATATGTTTGACACACGGATTAACTATCTTCACGATAATCCAGTTGAGGCGGGACTGGTGGTCAAAGGTTCAGATTATCTTTATAGCAGTGCCATCGACTATGAGGATGATAAAGGATTGATTGAAATAGATAGGTTAGGGTGATTAATTAAGGCACAAGTCGGCCCTTGCAATGGCCTGGACTTTAAGACTTGCGCCAGTACATATTACTCTCTGGCGCAAGTCTTGTGTGATGGGCAAGAGCCTATGGGGACTTGTGTCTAAGATTAATTCTGAAGTTTGACTAAGGCCCAAGTCTGCCTTGTGCAATGGCTCTGGCTTTAAGACTTGCACCAGAATATGATTGGAACAAAAAAGCCCCGACAAATTTGTCGAGGCTTTTGATTTTTAATCCTTTATTATTTTTGATTTTCAATCCATTTTCTAGCATTTACAAATGCTTCCATCCATGGCGAGACTTCATCTTTTCTGCCTTTTGGATAGTTTGCCCAATGCCATTGGAATAATGAACGCTCAATGTGTGGCATCATGACCAAATGTCTTCCAGTTTCATCACACATCATTGCGGTGTTATAGTCAGAACCATTCGGACTAGCAGGATAACTTTCATAAGCGTATTTAGAAACGATTTGATATTTGTCTTCGCTATATGGCAATTGGAATCTTCCTTCGCCATGCGATACCCAAACACCTAAGGTACTACCAGCTAAGGTAGAAAGCATTACCGATTTGTTTTCTTGTATGGTTAATGAAGTAAAAATACTCTCGTGTTTATGACTTTCATTATGTAGCATTTTTGGTTTTTGCTCGTGGTCTTTATTAATCAAGCCAAGCTCAACAAATAATTGGCAACCGTTACAAACACCAACTGAAAGCGTGTCTTCGCGACTAAAGAATTTCTCTAAGGCAATTCTCGCTTTTTCGTTGTACATGAACGCACCAGCCCAACCTTTAGCCGAACCTAAAACATCTGAGTTAGAGAAACCGCCAACTGCTCCAATAAATTGAATGTCTTCTAATGTTTCTCTGCCCGATATTAAATCGGTCATGTGTACATCTTTCACGTCAAAACCAGCTAAATACATCGCATTAGCTAATTCACGCTCGGAGTTACTACCTTTCTCACGTATAATCGCTGCTTTCGGACGAGGTTTAGTTTCGTCTATTACAGGTTTTTTACCATCAAATTGAGTTGGAAAAGTATACTTTAAAGGTTGGTTTTTATAGTTCTCGAAACGCTCTTTAGCTTTTAGAGCTCCACTTTGTTTAGTATCTAGTAAGTAAGAAGTTTTAAACCAAATATCACGTAAAGTATCAATGTCGAAGCTTAATTCTTCTTCAAAGTTTTTCACTTTTAAAGTTGCAGCTGAGTTTACCTCTCCAATTTTGTGGTAAACTATTCCGTTTTCGCTTAATGTTTTTTCTACGTCGACACCTGCCTGAAAAACAAGACCAATGTTTTCTGAGAATAACAATTTGATGCTATCGGGTTCGTCTAAACTAGTTAAATCTAAGCTTGCACCTAAATCACGGTCGGCAAAACAAATTTCTAATAAGGTTGTAATTAAACCTCCGCTGCCAATATCATGTCCCGCTTCAATTTTCTCATCCTTAATTAAATCCTGAATAACATTAAAAGTCTTTTTAAACTGTGCGGCATCTGTAACATCAGGTGTTTCATTGCCAATTCTATTTAAGATTTGAGCGAAAGAAGAACCGCCTAATTTGTAAGCATCGTTAGAAAGGTTAATGTAATAGATAGCACCACCATCTTTTTGTAAAACTGGCTCAACCACCTTAGTGATGTCGTTGCAATTTCCACCTGCAGAAATAATAACTGTTCCTGGTGCAATTACATCGCCATCCTTATATTTTTGTTTCATTGATAAAGAATCTTTTCCTGTCGGGATGTTGATTCCTAAATCAATGGCAAAGTCTGAACAAGCTTTAACCGCTTCGTATAACCTTGCGTCTTCACCTTCGTTTTTACAAGCCCACATCCAGTTGGCAGAAAGCGAAACGCTTTTTAGACCGTCTTTTAATGGAGCCCAAACTAAGTTAGAAAGCGATTCTGCAATGGCAATTCTACTTCCTGCGCCAGCATCAATTAAAGCAGATAGGGGAGCATGACCAACTGAAGTTGCAATACCTTCCTTACCTTTAAAGTCTAATGCCATTACACCACAATTGTTTAATGGTAACTGTAATGGTCCGGCACATTGCTGTTTGGCCACTCTACCGCCAACACATCTATCAACTTTGTTGGTTAGCCAATCTTTACAAGCAACAGCTTCTAATTGTAAAACTTGTTCTAAATAGGTATTTAATTGATTTTTATCGTAAGCAACGGCTTGATATTTTCTATCAATCGTTTGATCGTCCATGATTACTTTTGGAGAACTGCCGAACATGTCTTTCAATTCTAAATCCATTGGTTTAACTCCAGTAGTTTCAGATTTGAAAGTAAAACGATGGTTGCCAGTTACTTTTCCCACAGTGTACATTGGCGAACGTTCTCGATCTGCAATTTTTTGTAATGTTGCGATATGTTCATTTCCAATAACCAATCCCATTCTTTCCTGAGATTCATTACCAATAATTTCTTTTGATGAAAGTGTTGGGTCGCCTACAGGAAGTTTATCTAAATTGATTAAACCGCCTGTTTCTTCCACTAGTTCAGATAAACAGTTTAAATGGCCACCTGCACCATGGTCATGGATAGAGATGATGGAATTGTGGTCACTTTCTACCATTCCACGAACGGCATTTGCTGCTCTTTTCTGCATCTCTGGGTTCGAACGTTGAATGGCGTTTAACTCAATGCCTGTTCCATGTTCGCCAGTATCAGCAGATGAAACTGCCGCACCACCCATTCCAATCCTATAATTTTCGCCACCAAGAATTACAATGTTATCACCTTCTTGAGGTTTCTTTTTTTGTGCCTGACTGGCCTTACCATATCCAACACCACCAGCCAACATGATTACTTTGTCGTAACCCAATTTACGTGAATTCTCTTCGTGTTCGAATGTTAAAACAGAGCCGGTAATTAACGGTTGGCCGAATTTATTACCAAAATCAGTAGCACCATTAGATGCCTTGATTAAGATATCCATCGGAGTTTGATACAGCCATTTTCTTTCTTCAACACCTTTTTCCCATGGGCGATCTTGTTCTAAACGAGAAAGGGCTGTCATGTAAACTGCAGTTCCTGCCAAAGGCAATGAACCTTGTCCGCCAGCTAACCTATCTCTAATTTCGCCGCCTGAACCAGTTGCCGCACCATTAAAAGGCTCAACTGTAGTAGGGAAGTTATGTGTTTCTGCTTTGATAGAAATAACAGATTCGAAGTCGCTTAAAGTATAATAGTCTGGCTCATCTGCGCGTTTTGGTGCAAACTGCTGTACAAGAGGACCTTTAATAAAGGCAACGTTATCTTTATAAGCCGAAACAATATCGTTAGGGTTTTCTTCTGAAGTTTTGCGGATTAATTTGAATAGTGAAGTAGGTTGTTCAACACCGTCAATTACAAATTTACCGTTAAAAATTTTATGGCGACAGTGTTCTGAATTAACTTGAGAGAAACCAAAAACCTCAGAATCTGTTAAAGGTCTTTCTAGCCTGTTTGCCAGGGAAACCAAGTATTCTACTTCTTCATCGCTAAGTGATAAACCTTCTTGTTTATTGTAAGCAGCAATATCTGTAATTTCAAGAATCGGCTCAGGTTTAATATCGATGGTAAAAACAGCCTGTGTTAAATCTTGGTATTTTTGAGAAAGCATTGGGTCGTAACCAGAAAAATCTTCAGCTACTTTTTTAAATTCTTCAATTCTAATGATGCCTGAGATACTCATGTTCTGGGTAATTTCTACGGCATTTGTACTCCAAGGCGTTATCATCGCTGCACGTGGACCAACAAAAAAACCGCTCAGCGCAGTTTCATTTTGTTTTTTGGCACCGCCGAATAACCATTCAAGTTTTGTAACATCAGTTGCTGAAAGGGCTTGTTCTGTTTGGAGAACAAAAACCTCGTCGGATTGACTTAAGAAGAAATGAATCATGCTTGTTTTTTGAAGATGCAAATTTAGCGTTAAAATTTTAAAAATGCCAGTTAAAGCAGGGAATATATTCACGTTTTATTACATTTGATTGAATTATGGTGAGTTGACGAGTTGGTAAGTCAGTAAGTCGAAAGTGTATAATTTATAAGCTCGTATGCTAACCGACTTAACGATTAACCAGTTAAACAATTAACCAACTCAACATCTCAACAATTAACCAATTAACCAGGTCAAACAATTAACCAATTATATGTTCAACCGCATTCATCATATCGCCATTATCTGTACTAATTATGAAGTTTCTAAAGACTTTTATGTCAATAAATTAGGTTTTGAGGTATTGGCTGAGGTTTACCGTGCCGAAAGAAAATCTTATAAATTAGATTTGGCGGTTAGCGGTTTATATCAGATAGAACTTTTCTCTTTTGAAAATCCAGCTGCAAGACCATCACGACCTGAGGCTGCGGGTTTAAGGCATCTAGCCTTTGAAGTAGATGACGTGGCAAAGGTGAGTGAAATGCTAAATGAAAAAGGAGTGGAAACAGAAGCCATAAGGATTGATGAGTTTACAGGGAAGCAATTTACGTTTTTCACCGACCCCGATGGTTTGCCTTTGGAGATTTATGAGCGATGATTAAAAACTCATCTAATATTTCGAAAAACCATAGAATTTCGATTATGTTTATTGTGATGGTAATTTTCCTTAGGATAGTTTTGCATATCTTAACTTATACCACTTTTACCCCCAGATTTTCTTATGTTGGCGACGACTTGTCGGTTATGGCAGGTGTGCTTTTCTATGTATTTTTGTTCGGTTTCCTAATAGTTAGGGTGTTACAACAAAATAAATGGGCTAAATTTTTTGCGATAATTTTATCCCTTATTTCATTTTTAGGTATCTATCGTTCCTTTGAAGGGAAAGGGTTTGAAGATTGGCTAGTAGCTGATTTTGTTCTGCTAACGCAATTTACATTATTGATTATGGCTACAGTTTTTCTATTTGTAAGACCAATGGTAAAGGAAGTTTCAGCAAAAAATTAAATTGATGACTAAGGCAAATTATAAATCTGACAAGTCAATTTTCAAATTCAAACAATTCGAGGTAGATCAAACAGGTTGTGCCATGAAGATCAATACCGATGGCGTATTGTTGGCTGCAATTGCAGAAAGTAATCTTCCTAATCATATTTTAGATATCGGCACTGGCACAGGTGTTATAGCTTTAATGCTTGCCCAACGTTTTCCTGATGCATTTATTGAAGCGGTTGAGATAGACGAACAAGCATCCGCAACTGCCGAAAGAAATTTTCAATCTTCAGTTTTCAGCAATAGATTAACTATCAACAATACAGCAATAGAACAATATATCCCAAAGGGATGCCTTGGGCACAATACTGATAAATTTGATCTAATCATTTCCAATCCGCCTTACTTTGTTAATGATTTAAAAAACGCTGAACAAAAAAAGGGACTTGCCAGGCATACCGATGAAGTCTTTTTTAATGAATTGATAGTAAAAGTATCTTCATTGTTAACGGAACAAGGGAACTTCTGGTTTATTTTACCTGTTAAACAAGCTAAGCAGTTGATAGCAAAAGCGGAAGGTTTAGGGTTACATTTATCAGTACAAATTAACTTACACTCAGATATTTCAAGACCCGAATTTAGGTGGATAGTATGTTTAAGTAAAAGACAAACAAAACCACAATTCAAGAACTTTCATATTTATGAGAGCGAAAAGGTTTATACCAATGCTTACAAGGATTTATTGAAGGATTTCTTTTTGGGATATTGATTTTATAGCTGAGCTATATTTAGTAATTTAGAGGCTCAGTTAAACCCTTCGTTAGCATGAAATTTCCTATACTCTTTTTGGTCTGTTCCTTTATTACAATTACATCATTTTCACAAGTTAAAAAAGCAGAAATAAGCGATCAACTCCCTGGTATCGATTCGGTACTTAACAAGGTTTTAAAGGATCAGCATATTGCTGGCTTTGCTGTTGCTGTAGTAAAAGGTAATGAGGTAATTTATAGTAAGGGCTTTGGTTATCGCGATATAGAAAATAAAAAACCAGTAACGCCCAATACACTTTTTGCCATAGGTTCAAGTACTAAAGCATTTACAGCTTCCTTACTAGGTTTGCTTGAAAAGAATGGTAAGCTGAAATTAGACGATAAGGCTATTAGTCATCTTCCAACTTTGCGTTTTAATAACGATGAAATGAATAATCAAATTACTATACGTGATTTAATGGCGCATAGAACGGGACTTACTAGGTACGATTATTCATGGTTATTGTTTAATACTTCCAATAGAGATAGTATCATCGCTCGGGTTAAATACATGGTGCCAAGTGCGGGAGTTCGCCAAAAATGGTTCTATAATAATTTCATGTATTTGGCGCAGGGAATGATTGTAGAAAAGATAAGTGGTAAAACTTGGGAGCAAAACATTAAGGAAAAGTTTTTTGAACCACTAGAAATGACACGTTCAAATACTGATATTAAGGTTTTTGAAAATGATAGTGATGCGGCTTTACCATATGTAACCATTCAAGATAGCGTGATTAAAAAGATAGATTATTACAATATTAATGGAATGGGGCCTGCTGGGAGCATTAACAGCAGTGTAAATGACATGGCTAATTGGTTAAAAGTATGGATTGGTGGCGGCTATTATAATAAAAAGGAAATTTTACCCAGTAGTTATGTGGGGGAGGCTGCAAGTGCTCAAATGGTCATGAGTGGCGGATTGCCAGGTCAGCATAAGGATGTCTTTTTCTCTAACTATGGCTTGGGTTGGATGCTTAGTTCTTATCGTGGCCATTATTTGGTAGAGCATGGCGGTAATATCAATGGCTTTTCTGCTAATGTTGCCTTTTTCCCGACAGATGGAATTGGTATTGTAGTTTTAACCAATCAGAATGTATCACAAGTACCAGATGTGGTAACTAGCCTAATTGCAGATAAGATTTTAAAATTGAAACCCATCGACTGGAATGGCGAAGCAACAGCACGTGCAAAAACAGCTAGTTTAAACCAAAAACAAATAGCAAAAAATGCAAAAAAGATTGCTATTATAAATACTAATCCTTCGCATGACTTAAAAAGTTACATCGGCTTGTTTGAAAATCCAGCCTATGGTTCAATAAAATTAACTGAAGAAAAAAATGCAATTTATGCCATCGCTGGTGATAATAGGTTACTGCTTAAACATTTATATTATGATGTTTTTGAACCGCATTCTTTGGATAAGAAAGGAGTTGTAGACACTACATCAAGTAAAATGCTATTTAATTTCGCTAGTAATAATGAAGGGAAAATAAGCGGCTTAACTGTTCAGCTCGATGCGGATAGAGAGCCGGTTTTATTTAATTTCAAACCAGAAGTAAAAACCTTAAGTCAAAAAGACCTTGAAAATTTTACTGGAGAGTATGCTTTGGGTCAGGTTGTAGTTAAGGTTTCCCTAAAAGGAAATACGCTGTTTGTGTTTGTTCCTGGTCAGCCAGAATATGAAACCGAATACGTTAATGATGATACTTTTACCTTAAAAGGCTTAAATGGTTATAGCGCTAAATTTGAGGCAGTGCCTAATAAAAAAGCACCATCCTTAACATTTATTCAGCCAAATGGTACTTTTAAAGCTTTAAGAAAAAATTGATAGCGTGAAAAGAATAGGTTTAATTTCAGATACCCATGGTTATTTAGACGATGCCGTTTTTAAATACTTTGCAGATTGCGATGAAATATGGCATGCAGGAGATTTTGGCGCAGGTGTTGCCGAACCTTTGGCAGCCTTTAAACCTTTGCGAGGTGTATACGGAAATATAGACGGTAAAACAATTAGGGCCGAGTTTCCCGAACATCTAAGATTTAACTGTGAAGGGGTAGATGTTTGGATGACCCATATTGGCGGCTATCCCAATCGCTATGCGCCACAGGTAAAAGAAGAAATTTACACTAAGCCGCCAAAATTATTTGTCTGTGGTCACTCCCATATTTTAAAAGTGATGTTCGACGAAAAAATAAAATGTTTGCATATTAACCCAGGTGCTGCAGGAAAAAGCGGCTGGCATAAAGTAAGAACTTTAATTAGGTTTTGCATTTCTGAAGAAAAAATACATACCTTAGAGGTCATAGAATTAGGGAATAGATAACGTAACAAATACACTAAGTAAATATGGCTGGAATAACTACACTGGGTCAATTCATTATCGAGAAACAAGCAGATTTCTCATACGCAAAAGGAGAACTTTCTAGGTTGCTAAGAGACATAGGAATTGCTTCTAAGATTGTAAATCGTGAGGTGAACAAGGCAGGATTAGTAGATATTTTAGGTGATGCGGGTACTACAAACGTACAGGGAGAAGACCAAAAGAAGTTAGACATGTATGCTAATGAGCAATTTATTTCTGCTTTAACTAGTGGAGGCGAATGCTGTATCGTGGTAACGGAAGAGGAAGATGAGTTTGTACCAATTGACTCGCCTGTTTCTAAAAACGCCAAATACATTGTGTGTATAGATCCTTTAGATGGTTCTTCTAATATTGATGTAAACGTGGCTGTAGGTACCATATTCTCTATTTATCGCAGAAAATCTGTTGATGGTTGCGCTACCATTACAGACATTTTACAAAAAGGAACACAACAAGTGGCCGCTGGTTATGTAATTTATGGTTCATCAACCATGTTGGTTTATACTACCGGAAACGGTGTAAATGGCTTTACTTTAGATCCTTCTATTGGCGAATTTTGCCTGTCGCACCCAAACATGAAAGTGCCAGAAGATGGTATTATCTATTCTATTAACGAAGGTAATTACGTTCATTTCCCAGAGGGGGTTAAAAAATATATCAAATACGCTCAGGTAGAAGATTTATCTACCCGCAGACCTTATACCTCAAGATATATCGGTTCTATGGTAGGCGATATCCATCGTAATTTAATTAAAGGCGGAATTTATATGTATCCAACTACGGCATCATCGCCCAATGGCAAATTAAGGTTGTTGTACGAATGTAACCCAATGGCCTTTATTATTGAACAGGCTGGAGGTGTTGCCTCTGATGGCTTAAACCGGATATTAGATATGCAACCTAAAGAATTACACCAAAGAACTTCCATATTTATCGGTTCACCTAAAATGGTTAAAAAAGCAGAAGAATTTATGGCTGAGTTTTCGCCAGTAAAATCGTTAAGTACTGATGAAATTGTTGAAGAGAAATTAGAGCAATTAGGTGTAGTAGGAGGGATAGATTAGATTATTGGTTCAATAGTTCAATAGTTCATTAGTCATTTGTTCATTAGTTCATTGGTGTCACTGCTTCATTTGTCATTAGTTCAGAAACCTCGATAACTATCGGCACGGAATTCGTTTTACTCAACATTGGTTATTGGTATACTTGTTCATTGCTTGTATAACAAACCAATGTATTCTTATAAGTTATAAGCAATGTTTCGAGCCTTTAATTCTGGATTTACTATCTTGGTTTGTAAGGAAAATAGGAGTTATATATCATGCGATAATTATTTAGCAGGTTATCACTTTAACACACAAAAACTTCTTTTAACCCATTTTTTTTGTTTTTTAACAACCCAGCTTAACGTTGGGTAATTGAATTGTTCTATTGAAAAAACCGCTATTAGCCATCAAGCTATTGCCTTCTTAAAAATATAGCCAATTTTGGTGCGCACCTCATTTATAAGATTCATGTTGTTTTAATTCGTTTTCATAAAAATAAATTGCAAATAAAAAAAATACTCTTTATGCTGATTTTTTGAAAAAAACTTTATTTTTAGGGCTTAACTAACGCTATCTCATGAAGTCTCGTAACTTATTGCTTTTAACCCTACTCTTTCTTTCAAAATTCGCTCTTGCTCAAAAATCGGAAATCATAAATTCAGGAGATATCATTAATAAAAGTATTGAACTGGCCGATTCTAGTCAATTTAAGGATGCAATTAACCTCCTTAATAAAGTTAACCGTAGCGACACCAACTTTGTGTCAGCTTTGCTTAGGAAGGCTATTGTTTGCCATGCCGATAGTCAATATAATGAGGGGATTAAATATTGCAAGCAAGCATTGCTCCTTAAGTCCAATTATGCATTTGAACATGATATCTATAATGTATACGGAACCATATTGCTTGATATGGAAAATTATGATGAAGCAGCCAAAATTTTTGATAAAGGGATAGAGAAATTTCCGGCACATAGCGTATTGTATTTTAACAAAGCTCTTATTTATTTAAGGACAGAAAAATATGATCTTGCAGAAGCATGGTTTCAAAAAGCACTGATGATTAACCCTTATATGTACGTGGCTCATTACCATTTAGGTCTGTCAGCTGTACTTCAAGGAAAGATAATTCCTGCATATATTAGTTACATGTCTTATCTTTTATTTTCGCCCAAAGGCAAGTATTCGGGCAAAGCAATTAACATGCTCCAGCAGATATCAGTAAATACTGATGAAATAATTGGTTTTAAGAATAATAGAAAACTACAACCAAACGATAATTATCAAGCTGTAGAGGATGTGGTCTTCTCAAAAATTGCCCTTAATAAATCATATAAAATACAAACAGAGTTAGACGACCCTATCAGTAGACAAATTCAAGCTGTTATAGAGAAATTAGAATATATAGATGAAGATTCTGATTTTTGGATACAGTATTACCTCCCATTCCTAAAGAAAACTTTCGCCGATAAAAAGTTTGATCTAATGATCAATCACATGTTCTCCAATGTAAAAATTCCTGCAATTGAAACTTATGTGGAAAAGAATAAAAAGCAGATAGATGCTTTTATTGGTGAGGCGAGTGTTTATTTTGATCGTATCAAAGCAACGCGTGAACTGATGTTTAAACGACGCGATACAGTTATTAAAGAATATTTCCATGAGAATGGGAATTTAATAGGAAAGGGTACACTTTCTAAAACTGGAAAGGCGTTGTTAGGGCTTTGGGAAGGATATTATGCAGGTGGTAACATCAAATCTAAGGGCGTGTATAATGAGGCTGGCCAGCGTAATGGAAGCTGGATCTGGTTTAATAATAAAGGTGAAATTAAAGCAAAGGAGAATTACTTGAATGGTAAACTTGATGGACAGCAGGAATATTACTTTTTTAATGGCAATAAATCTTCAATTGAGAGTTATGTAAATGGACAGCTTCAAGGGCTAACTAAAATATATTTTTATGGTGGTAGTATTAAGAGTGTATCTTCCTATAAGACAAATAAACTAGATGGAGAAGAGAAATTTTATTACATCAGTGGCGATTTGGCATCTTCAAGAAATTACACCTCCGGAGTAAAAAATGGCATAGAAAAAGAATATTTTAGAAATGGAAAGCTAAAATCAGTTACTCAATATGTAGATGGAAAGACACACGGTGCCTATAAAGAATATAATAATGCTGGCATACTCGTAACAGAAGGGAATTTTGTTAAGGACCTTGTTGAAGGAGAATGGAAGTATTACGATGATGATGGGAAACTTAAAAGGACTTCGCAAAGACTTGGAGGATTAGAAAATGGACTTCAAAAAGAATATTATCCAACTGGAGAGCCGGCATCAACTTATAATACCATAAAAGGCAAGATAGAAGGAGAACTTTTTGAATACTACGCAAATGGCAAAATATTGTCAAGTCGTACCTATAAAGGCGGTTCGCTTTTGAAGGCTTCTTACCTAGATAAATCAGGTAATACGCTTAGCTCACTTGTTAGTAATGGAGATATCAATAAGTTGATATCTTATGGGAGTAATGGACTTAAGAAATCTAGCCTAAGCTATAATAAGACTGGCCTATTAAACGGTCCGGATACCACTTATTACAGTTCGGGCAGAATCAGTGAGATATGTAATTATAAAGATGACGTATTAGATGGAAAATTAGTGTTCTATTACCAAAATGGGAAAATTAAGTCGGAAACTACAATGGTTGATGATAAAAACCAAGGTTACTATACTAGTTTTTATATGAATGGAAACATTCAGTCTGAAGGATGGATAATTGAAGATCAATACCAAGGACTTTGGTCATTTTACAACGAAAATGGGAAATTGAGCACTACACAATATTATTTAGATGGTGAAATTGATGGCTACAAGGAAGAATATTACTCAAACGGGCAAAAATCTGTAGAGTATAAATACTACAGGGGATGGTTGGAAGAAGTTACAAATTATAATCTAGAAGGAAAAGTTATTGCAACCGATATTTTTCATAAAGGGCAAGGTAAATTTAAGTTGTTATACCCAGATGGTAAATTAATGGCCGAAACTAATTATAAAGATGGTGAGTTTGATGGCGTCTTTAAATCATATTATTTTGATGGAAGCCCCGAACGTGTTTTTTACTATAAGTCTGGACTTTTAGATAGTATTTATGTTAGCTACCAACATGGTGGAATGAAATCTGTAGAAGGAAAATATGCTATTGGAGAAAAAATAGGGGCGTGGAAGGTTTACGATGAGGATGGTAAACTTTCTCATTTATCCAATTATAAAGGTGATAAATTAAATGGAGAGCATACGAGTTTTTTTGTAAATGGAAATAAGGAATTTGTTTCTTTTATAAAGGATGATCTTTTAGAGGGAATAAGTAAAACATACGATCTAAAAGGAGCCATGGCTTATCAGGTCTTGTATAATGATGATCTGGCTGTTTCTTATACCTACAATGATGGTAACGGAAAATTAAAGGATAAAATTGCTATTGATAATACGAAAGGTATAATGAAAGCTTTTTTTGCCAATGGGAAGCCATCCCGAGAATGCACTTATACGGGAGGGGAAAGAAATGGAAATGATCGAATATATTACGAAAATGGAAATCTTAATTCAGATGAAAATTTAGAATATAATATTTTACAAGGCCCGGCTAAATCTTACCATGAGAACGGCAAAATAAAAACAGATTTTAATTATTTAAATGACAATAAACACGGTTTGTGTAAAACATATCATGAAAATGGCGCTATAAAACGAGAATCCAATTATGAATATGGCGTAATTCATGGTGCTGTTAAAACCTATGATGAAAATGGCAAGCTACTTCAAACAAAAAATTACGATCAGGGAGTACTTAAATCTGTTAAGAATGGATAGTTATTTACCAATCAGATTCATTGTTTTACTCTTGCTTTCTTTCAGTATTCTTTCTTTAAAAGCACAAGACATGGATGAGCTTCGTAAGCAATATCCAGGTGAGAAGGCTGTTTTCGTAGATAAGCTGGTTGACTATACGTTTACTCTTAAGGAAGATAAACCATATGTGGAGAGTAGGGAAAAAGAAAGCATTGCTTTTTTAACCCAGAGTGCGTCAAATTATATGGGGTCATTTAGTTTTTACCACAGCTTTTTCCATGAGCTTATTACCTATTCCGCACAAACACGAACAGCGAGCAATAAAATAATAAAGGTTAGTAATTTCAAGACAACATCAGACAAACAGAGTTTTGTTTTTTATGATGACGTAAAAAAAATGTCTTTTAACTATCCATCTATTGAACCAGGTGCCTTGGGTTCTCTAGATGTTTCTTGGGTAAATAAAGATCCTCATCTATTACCTAAACACTACTTTAAAAGTTATATGCCTATACTTAATAGCGAGTTAAAACTAACTGTGGCTAATGGTATTTTTATTAAATATAAAAAGATGGGCATTGATACAGCTGATATCTTGGTTACCATTGATAAGGGCAAACGTAATACCATTTACTCGTTCAAATATAAAAATTGTACTGCTGATAGGGGTTATGCCAATGCTCCTGGGTATGCTTGGTATTCACCACATGTCGTTTTTTATATTGATAGCTATAAAGATAGTCAGGGTAAAATGAATTCGTACTTGGCTAATGCTGATGATTTGTATAATTTAAACTACAGTTACATTAAAGGAATTAATTCCAATGTAAGTAGCCAAGTAAAACGCATCACCGATTCCCTAATTATTGACCTCAAATCACCAGAAGAAAAGGCTCGTAAAATCTACAACTGGGTTCAACAAAACATAAAATACGTGGCTTTTGAAGATGGCATGGGCGGATTCATTCCTAGAGAAGCAGAGCTTGTATGTACTCGTCGTTTTGGCGACTGTAAGGATATGTCGAGTATTTTAACACAGATGATGAAGGTAGCAGGTATAGATGCTTATTATACTTGGATAGGTACCCGAGATCTTCCTTACAAGTTTAGTACAACACCGTTGCCATTGGTAAGCAATCACATGATATGTACAATTAAGCTAAATGGCAATTATATTTATTTGGATGGGACAGATCCTACCTGTGTATTTGGTGTTCCTGCTTCTCATATTCAGGATAAGGAAGCAATGATTGCAATAAATACAAAGGAATATAAAATTGCTATTGTACCAACTGTTGAAAAGGATGAAAATTTACTTATAGATACTACTTGGGTTGATATGGTGCCCAATGGAATAAAAGGTCGTATTAAACAAGATTTAAAAGGTTATTTTGCATCCGAGGCCCATGCTAAGCTAATGTATTGGGGCGAGAAAAACCTTCTTGAAAACATGAAGGATGAGTTTGCACGAGGTACAAATAAATTTAGCCTTGATTCCTTTGTTATTGATCGGAAACCTGTTGCTAATCATGTGACCTGGAATGGCAATTTTACTTTACCTGGTTATGCAACTAAAGTTGCGGATGAATATTACCTAAACCTTAACCTATTTCGCTTCTTTGAAAATTCGAAAATTGAAATAATGAAACGAAATGTACCAGTGGAATATGACTTCAAGTATGTTAAAAGATACGTTACTATACTTAACCTGCCAAAAGATTATAAATTAACATATATGCCAAAAGGGCAAGTGTACAATGCTGGAGCAATGAGTTTCAAGTTAACCTATGAACAAAAAAATAATCAAATATTTTTCACACAAGAATACACCAATAACGAATTAATGCTCATTCAAGATCAGTTTGAGGCCTGGAACAAAATGCTCGATAATTTATTTCCGACATACAAAGAAATCTTAAGCTTTTCAAAAATTTAATCCCATGAACAAATCTTTAATCCCATTTTTAATTTTACTGGTCTCAATTAAAATTTGCAGTGCTCAACAAGTAGCTGTTAAAATTGAGCCCTGGTCTTCAAAGCCCGCTATCCATACTTTTGATGCTAAATACAACAAAGAATCTGCAGTAGTTATTAAAGATGTTCGCCGTGTAGAATACATAGACAATGCTAAGGGAGAAGTAGAAAAATATTATACACTTCATAAAATCGTTCACGTTAACGATGATCGAGCTGTTGAAGAATATAATAAAATATATATCAACGTTAATGACAATTCAGACATTGTAGATGTTCGTGCCAGAGCCATTCTAGCAAACGGTAAAACAGTTGAGCTTAACAAATCAGATATTAAAGATTATAAAGAAAAAGATGGAGGTACTTACAAGATATTTGCCTTAGAAGGACTTGAAAAGGGTTGTGAAATTGAATATGCTTACACTGTAAAAAGACCAACTTCCTTTATTGGAAAAGAAAATATGCAGAGCGACAAACCTCAATTGGAAACCTCATTTGAGCTTATTTGCCCTGAACGACTTAGGTTTGAGCTTAAAGCTTTCAATTTTGTTTGGAATGCTACAGATTCAGTCCAAAATGGAAAAAGATTTGTAAAATGCCTTCAGGCATCTACTGTAGGTGTTGAGGAAGAAAAATATGCTTTTTATGAGGCGAATGTTAAATATATAGAATTTAAGCTGTCTTATAATGATGTGGTCCGCAAGGGCGAACGTTTGTACACTTGGAATGATTTGGGTAATCGCATTCATGGAATGTATACTAGTTATTCTGCTAAAGATCTTGTACTTGTATCTTCAATTATTAAAGAAAATGGTTGGGATAAACTTACTGATGAAGCTAAGAAGTTAATAGCTGTTGAGAATTATATTAAAACAAAATTCGGTTATAATGAAGACCTAGATGATGATGAATCAAATGCACTGTCGGTAATTATTAAAAATAAGATTGCTGGTCAAACAGGTATGATGCGCCTTTATTCTGCTATTTTCCAAAACCTAGGTATTAAGTATCAACATGTTTTGGCTGGCAACAGATCCAGTTCAACCATTGACTACAAATTCGAAAATTGGAATAACTGTGATTACGGCTTATTCTTTTTTCCAACACAAAATAAATTTATTGCTCCAACAAGACCAGATTATCGCTATCCATGGATTCCACCAGTATGGGGAAATAGCAACGGTGTGTTTTTCCGTACCACTACTCTGGGCAATGTGTCAACAGCAATTGCCGACGTGAGAAACATTGAGTTGCAACACTACAGTAAAAGTGTGCATACCATTGAAAGTACAATTCAGTTAAATAAAAAACTTGACTCACTTGAGATTGATGCAAAACAATCATATACTGGATATGCAGCTGTAGACATGCGTGATGCTTTCAATTACGCAAATGATGAGGATAGACAAAATATCATTAAACAATTGTCGAAAATGCTCACAAGCTCTGAAAATGTATTGTTTTCAAAAGTAACCAATCAGGAGTTTGAAAAAGCCACTAACAATGAGCCAGTAGTTTTACATGTAAAGACAAAATCTGGAGATCTAATAGAGGCTACAGGTAACAAGTTATTGATAAAGATTGGGCTAGCGATTGGTCCTCAGGTAGAAATGTACCAAGAAAAGGAAAGGCAATTTCCTATGAATATTGAATATGCCCATATTTTAGACAGAAAAATTAATCTTGTTATACCTGACGGTTATGCTGTAAAGAACTTAAATGATCTAAAATTAAATGAAATTTATAAAGATAAAGGCGAGCAAACGATGGGTTTTATGTCTGATTATCAGTTAAATGGTAATGTGTTGACCATAAATGTAGTTGAAGATTATCGAAACACACATTATCCGATAAGCCAATATGAAGCATTTAGGAAAATCATTAATTCAGCTTCAGATTTCAATAAGGTTGTGTTGGTTTTAGAGAAAAAATAAGCAGTATCAATCAGTGTTTGTTGAACATATTTAAAAAGCCACTTATCCAAAAGTAAGTGGCTTTACTATTTAATAATAGTTAGCACTTTAATAACTGTTCTACTGTATATAATCTAAAATTGTAACAAACGTTCTATACAGTGTTCTAAATAAAGCAATGGAAAAATTAAGTTCAGGTGAGTTCTTCGGTATAACAAACCAGAAGCTGGAAACAGGTGGACTGATTTTAACCAATACAGCTTATACCCATGAGTATGTAGATTGGCATCACCATGAGAATGTTTATTTTACCTTTATCCTTAAAGGAAAAGTAATTGAGGGCAATAAAAAAGGAAAAGTAGCCCTCACTGCTGGAAGCCTGTTGTTTCATAACGCTCAAGAATCACATTATAACATCAAACCAAAAGGGGAAACCCGCGGCATGCACCTTGAACTCCAAAACACTTGGATCAAGGAAATGTACCCTAATCAGGATGTTAAGGAAGGGAGCTTTGAAGTGTGTTGCCCGAGAACCAAAATCTTGTTTTATAAGCTATTAAGGGAAAGTACAATTGCAGATGACTTGACCCAACTCGGCATTCAAAATATAGTGATTGAAGCAACGGATTCATTATTTGTTGGTGCCCAGGAATCAAAGTTTAGGCCCTCATGGGTAGATCAAATAAACGATTTTCTTCAAGACAATTACCTCTACCCACCAAAATTAAAAGAGATGGCGGCTGTGCTAGGCATTCACCCCGTACATTTATCAAGAGCGTTCAGTAAGTACTTCGGCTGCACCATAGCCGAATATATCCGCTTGTTAAAAGTAGAAAGGGCTTTTGCTCAGCTCTCAGTTAAAGGCAATTCATTGAGTACTATTGCTCATCAGTGTGGGTTTGCCGATCAGAGTCACATGATCAGGTGTTTTAAAGCCTGTAGTGGAGATACACCACTTTTTTTCAAAAAGCTCGTCAATTTAACTTGATGTTAATCTCGTTCTATATTATCTTGTTTTACTGCCTTACTTTTGAATAAAAAAACATGATGCAGCGATTTTATGCCATTGCCCTTCTTTTTATTTCAACGCTTTTTGCCTCGCAATCCCATGCGCAGCAACTGACTTTTTTTGATTTTAGACCCGCAAGAGACAGTGTGCAAACCTCTCGTGCAATTTCTTCCTATAACATCGGTTCAGACAAAGATTTGTACTTCCTATTATCGCCCAGTGTTTCTCTTGAAGCTGAACTTGCCAAACTTGCTCCTTCAATAAAAACGGAAGAACTATTGGCTATGGGTAACTATAGTTTCGATTTTTATGTAGATGGTAAAAAGGTTTATACTGAAAACCTAGGTCCAGGAGCTATACTGCCACAAGATAAAATCACTAATCGTCCACTAGATATTGTGTTGATGAGCTCAAGCAGGTCTGGGCTGTGGAGCATTAACCTTTGGGATCGCTTTATGGCAAAAGCTGGACTATCACTTTTAAACACCCAGCCCAAAGTCTTAGCAATACAAATCAGTGTTTATGTTAACCAAAATGAGCCCAAATATAGTTCGGTGTTGGCGCAGGCAAAAATCAACATGACAAGGATTCCCAAGGTAATTGATCCATCAAAAATGGGAACACAGCCCATAGCCGCCGAAAGTGGTTTTAAGCTTTCTAAAGAGAAGTTGGACAAAAAGTTGATTGTGGCCTTAAATACGAAAATTGCAGAACAAACCTATCGCATGATCAATGGTATTGTTGTGCTAAAGAAAGGGGAGTTGCTTTTAGAACAGTATTACAATGGCGAGAAAAGGGAAACTTTGCACGACCCAAGGTCTGTGAGCAAATCAGTTACCGCTACGCTTACAGGGATGGCTATTAAAGATGGTTTTATGGCTTCGGAGAACCAAATGCTAAAGGATTTCTATAAACTTCAAGATTATGCAAACTATAGCAGCAAAAAAGATAGTGTGAAAATTGGAGACCTACTGAGCATGAGCGCTGCGTTTGATGGCAATGATGAGGTGGAAAGCTCAGTAGGAAATGAAGAGAACATGTATCCGACTGCCGATTATACAAAATTTACGCTCGACCTTCCGATGGTTGTTGAACGTGAAAATGGCAAAAAATGGACTTATTTTACCGCTGGTACCAATTTGGTGATGGACATCCTCGACAAAAATATCCCTGGTGGTGTAGAAGCCTATGCTAATAAAAGCCTATTTGCACCATTGAGCATAACTAAATTTGAATGGGCTAGAACACCCCAAGGTAAACCATTTGGAGGTGGTGGACTTAGGCTGCGAGCGCTCGACTTTGCAAAATACGGCCAATTGTATTTAAATGGGGGCATATATAATGGCAAGCGACTGCTCGAAGAATCTTGGGTAAAGAAAAGCCTTTCGCCTTTGCAGGTTCTTCCTGCTGATAGACCTGGTTTCTATGGGCTTCTTTTTTGGAACAAGGCATTTGTTATAGCGGGCAAATCATACGAAGTTTATTACAGCAGTGGAAATGGAGGTAACAAGATCTATATGTTTAAAGACCTACCTCTGGTAATCGTTATTACCGCTTCTGCATACGGTAAAGGATTCGCACATGCCCAGGCCGATGAAATTGTAGAAAAATACCTGTTGCCAGCAATTTTATAAGAAGATGTGGCTTTGGTCTTTTTAACCTCTTCCGAACTTTCAGTCTTCTCGACTGTCTTCTGCTCTTCCGGACTTTACTGACTTTCGGACTTTCCGACTATCTTACTTTAAAGCAATTAATTCTCTAAATGATTTTCTTGCCCATATCGCATTGCGTTTGCGCAAGTATTTTGGCAAGAGTTTAATTTCACTTCTAACACGCAGAAATTGTTCACGAGCCTCAGCTTTTTGCTGCTGTTTTTTAAAAAATAAACCATAGTGATACATGGCTTCAAGTGAGTGTTGTGTACGTATTATTTGTCTATAGCCTTTATCTGCAATCGCTAGTGCTCCAATATTTTCTTGTGCTCGTATATATAAAAGTTCATCCTCTGGCATAACCAATTTATTGCCATTTTTTACATTAAATTGGTCAAAATAGGTTAAGCTCTCTTTGTATTGGTTATTGTAAAAGTATTGCCTGGCTAATTGAAGCAAAATGGCAGGATCATCGCTATAAGCACCCTTAAGACAACTTAATGATAATGTTATTGCTTTATCATATTGTTTTTGCTCAGCATAAGCTTTGGAAAGCCCAAATTTATTAGTAATACTATCAGAGATTTGTACTTTCCTTTCCCATTCATTGATTTGCTGCTTTGGAAAAAAGTATTTTTTTAAAGACCTGCCTTGGGTTAGCTCAGGAAGTAGTTCCATAAAAAAATAGATCACTGCACCTACTAAAGGTAAGAATATCAATAAGTAAAGCCATTCTCTTCTACCTGTTTTAAGGGCGTGTATAATGGCGATTACTTGCAAGATAACGGGGATAAAATAAAAATCGTTCCAGTAGCCAAACATTTGAGAGTTGTTAATTTGGACTGAAAATAAGCAATATGTTTAAAGTAAAAAAGTATTGTTTCTTTCTGTCTCAAAAAAAGCATCGACTGCTAGGGCAGACTTGTTTTGACAATTAGGCGTAGTAGGAGGAATGGATTTTGTTGTTTTCAGTTGATTTTTAAAGACTGTGCTTTATTCATTTTTGCGCTTAGAATAATGGATTTGCTACCGTATCTTTGCAAAAAAATAACTGGATGAAAAAAATAGAAGAATACCCAGCTTTAGCCTATGTTGTTGGCACCTTGGCAAAAGCAATAGCAGGTTCGAAAGTAGAGCAAAAATCAGCAAGTGAATATATTGTGAGGGATGGTAACGATGAGATACTTCTAAAGCAAGAATCAGGTATAAATGGTAGTTCTAACGCAATATTGATTACAGATAGTAGGAGTATCATTTTCAGTGAAGACTTGTTAGAACCCTTACAAAACATTCATGAAACTGTAAAAGGGGATGATGTACTTAAAAATGCTTTAAAAGATAGTACCATTATCATTAATGGATTAGATATTGAAACCGATTTTGTTTTTCAAGCGGTTAAAGACTTTCTTGACCAAGTAAGTAATAGTTATGAGTTTGTGCAAACTGTTGAAACTAACATTACTAAAATTGGAGCTGGATTTAAGTTTGGTAAACATATTTTTAGGTTAAACATTACAAACGAAGCTGAAAAAGTTTTACTTGAACCAAGATTTGTTGCGTCTTTTGATAAAAATATTCAGAAAACCATAACTGAAGATATGATTAAGGTTCAGTTGGCTGTAAATAAGATGTTTAAAACGGCCTAGAAGTTTTTATAATATCATATAATAAAGCGCTATATCGATTTTGATATAGCGCTTTATTTTTAAATATACATTGTATTCAAATGCTAAATGAGAGTGCAATAATAGCTGCTATGCCCACTTCTTTATAGTGCCTGGCGTAAAACAACTCCAAGCCTTTAGGCGAATACTCTGGTTAAACAATAATCTTCCCCAAATACTGACTATCTGATTGTGAACTACGATCTGCTGCTACAAAACCAATGTAGACATCTAATTCTTTATTTCTAATTCTGGGCTTAACTGCTATGCTTAGGCTGCCGTCTCTCCTGAATGCTCCATTAAATATTTTAGTCTGGGTAGCTGAATTTTTCACATCATACAGCAATACCATTAATTGGTCGGCCTCATCTTGGGAATTGACATCGGTAGTATCCCAATTAATCAATAATTTTCCCGGTTCAGGACTCACCATACTCGGATTAATGGCTTGAAGCAAGTCGCCACCACTGATTTTAGCCAGGGCAGGGTCAATGTAATGCCCGGCATCATCACTTACCAAGGCATTTTTTCTAAAATAAGAAACAGCAGCACGAAAACCACCTGTTTTGGTATAGTAATTGTTAAAACCTACCTTTAGCAGATCTATAAGTGGATCAAGGTACGCTTGAACCGTTGCTAATTTTTTCTGATTTTCTAATTCGTTCGCGGTAAATTTGGTTCTTTTCCTAGGTAGGCCCCTGATAAAACAATTCTCATCTATTATAACGCCTACCACTGTACCCACCTTGCCAGAGAAGCCTCCTAATATTCCATTTACTAACCTTGCCATATGCTTTTGTTTTGTTCAAATGTATGCAGTGTTTTACACTTGTCCAAATAGAAAAAAGAGTTAATTAATTAATAATTAGGTGTTTACACGCTTATAATTAGGTCGGCGATATAGTGATCACCCTGTTTACACCTTGTTATGACCCTGTGAACTCCTTGTGAAAATTAGATGTAGGAACAAGTAATGTCCTTGATGAGACTATCTAATTATTTTTAAAAAAAGAATTTTAATTAAGCGTTTTTGCGTTCTTCTTCGAAAAAAGCATCGATGCCTAGGGCAGATTTGTTTTGAGAAGCCGCTACGGCAAGCCTGTCGCACCTTTCGTTTTCTGGATGTTCATTATGGCCTTTGATCCAGATGAATTTAACCTGATGTTGTTTATGCAAGTTAAGGTATTGAATCCAGAGGTCTTTGTTCTTTTTGTCTTTAAAAGCTTTTTTTACCCAGCCAAATACCCATCCTTTTTCTACAGAATCTACCACATATTTAGAATCTGAGTAAACGGTTACCTGTGCACCTGGCTTTTTGATAGACTTTAGGCCTTCAATTACAGCCAATAGCTCCATTCGGTTATTGGTGGTCATTCTAAAACCGCCACTCAACTCTTTGTAATGAGCTCCCGAACGTAAAATTACACCATAACCACCCGGACCTGGGTTTCCACTTGCAGCACCGTCTGTATAAATCTCTATCATAAACAGTGCAAAGCTAGCTTTTTAGCTCGTATTTTTAGTTCTGTAACTTAAATTCAATTATAAATTTAAATTCAATGTGTTGGCTTATAATTATTTAAAATAAATGTGTCTTTAAATTTTCAAAAAAATTTGAATAGCTTGTTAAAAGTCGTACTTTTGTTGCTCTGAAAAAACACGGTGGTTGTAGCTCAGTTGGTTAGAGTATTGGTTTGTGGTGCCGAGGGTCGTGGGTTCGAGCCCCATCAGCCACCCCGTGCGGGGCAAAAGATTTTTAACAGTCTTTTGCCCCTTTTTTTTGCTCTCTAATTTCTTGTTTATCAAGAAGATACGTTCAAATGTTTCGTTCAACAAAGTGGTTCGATGTTGTAGAGCTTCAAAATCGAATTTTTCGGGGAACATCGAACCAATCAGCCTTCTCTTATCATTAATCGCAGATTTCGTGAAAATAGGAAATAATCTGGTTAGCGTAAAAATGGCATCATCCAAGATAGGTTCCAGCTGTGCAATAGTATATTTCTTTTTCACAATTTCTTCCAATTTTGCCTCTGTTCTAACAATATTGTCTTCGCATTCCAGCTTTAATGTCTTATAATCGCTGCCATCAATATCTCCAAGCAACAGCAATTCTCTTGCCCTGGTAAGCTTATTGTTACTCTCGGTGAGCTGCTTGGCTAGGTAGGTCTTATATTCCTTGTTTTCTAAGGTATCGCTGGCATATTCGTCCAAGATGACCATTTTGAATAACTCCGCAGTTTTTACGTTCAAGCTATGGTCATCCAAAAAATGCATAAACTCTTTATTGATTACTTCCGCTTTGTATCGGCAACCACATTTAGAAGAACAGTGGTAATAATAGTAATACTCATTCCGTCCTTTAGAAGCACTCCCGCAAAGTGTACGTTCGCATCTGGAACACAGCATAAAGCCTTTCAGCGGAAGCTTATCGTCAGAAAAGATTTTTGTTTTAATTGTTCTTTTCTTTCCATCAAGAATATCCTGTACGTCAAAAAATAATGAACCTGAAATGATGGGTTCGTGCAGTCCCTTTACCAATCTCGCCTCTTCGTCCTTATATTTTGGCACCAAAATTTCCCCACAGTAAATCGGGTTTCTGATGCTTCTGAGAAAATTGTTCTTACTACATACCAAACCATCCACCACTGCCTGATTAAATATCTGTTCAGTGGAGTATTTTCCTTTGACGATTTCTTTAAATGCCCATTCCATCAATTGGGCTTGCTTACCGTTTGGGGCAATATACTTTCTTCCATTCTCTGAAGTGAGGTTAATATAGCCGACAGGAGCAAGTCCAGGCCACCTGCCTTCTTTTCTTGCCCTTCTCATTCCGTAAAAAGTATTCAACCCTCTTCTGTCATTCTCTATTTCAGGTGCAGTGAGGTAAATGGCAAGCATCATTTTGTTCTCTGGTACAGACATATCCAGTGGCTGTTCGATGGCCTGAGGTTCAACGCCAAATGATTTTAGTTTGCTGATCATGTTATAGGCATCTGGAGCGTTGCGGCTAAATCTGTCCCATTTGGTGAATAGCACCAAGTCGGTTTTGTGCTTTTGTTTACGGAGTAAGATAAGGAGCTTTTGCCAGGCAGGTCTCTGGAACGTTTTTGCTGAATGATCTTCGTAAATTACCTTCCTTACCGTGATATGTGCCGTTTGGCAGTACTTCTGTAATCGTTCCTCTTGGTCGCGTTGAGAATACCCTTTGTCGGCCTGTTCATCTGTGCTAACCCGTATGTATAAATCAGCTATTTTCATTTCTTAAAGTTTTGATCGACAATCAATTTAGCTAAAAAATACATCAGTTCCAGCACTTCCTCCGCATCATTTTTATCTATATTTATGCCACTCTTCGATAAGATTTTAACGGCTTTTTCGGGGGTAATATTTCGTTTCTGTTGTAAAATGTTCCTCATTGGTATGACAGTTAAGGAACAATGATGAAGTTTTAGACTTGTGTGTTGTGAGTAGGTTTGGTATATCCCTTTTAAGTTATCATAAATTATTAGAGTTAAGATTCCACAACTTTTCGCGCCTCTTTAGTGCCAAACTTTTCGATTAATTCGATATATAACGGTAAAGGCTTTTTATAATTAGGTTTAATTTGAAGTACATTCAACGAATTATAAAAAGGGGGCATAAAAACATCGTGCCTTGTATGGTGCTCTAATATTTTCCAAAGCATATTTGGATTTTCACATAGATGTTCTTCCATGTTTTCCATATCACTGATATGAATAAGACTTAAAGGAGCAACTTTGTATTTCCCCAAATCAAGTGGTGCAATTAGCTCCTGAAATCGTTTGTTAAATATGTGAGCCATCAAAGGCGTTTGCAACGCTTTTTCATTTACAACTAAAGCAGGGAAAATTTTAATTGTTCCTTTTTTAGGGAAGCCAGGATCGATATTATTTACATGATCTGGTAACAAGGTAATTGCACGCACAATTTGTTTCATCCCAAATGAATCAAAAAACTTTTCCCTGCTTTCTTTATAAAACTCGTTTAGTTCACCACTATACTTTTCCTTATCGTATATACCAGTTGATTTAGCTTCGGCGAGAAACACTTTGTCGACATACCTAATATAGATGTCTGTAAGTTCGTTTTGTTGTCCTTCAATTTGCATCACCAGTTCATCAAAACACTTTACTTTAAAGTGTTTTGTATTTGCTATAATATGATTAACAATGCTTTTTAAATAACTCTCAAAAAATTCACCGATTATTGAACGGTAACGTTTAATATTAAAAACAGCGTTATTGTTCTCATCCTTTATCGGCTTAACCTTGTCAAACCAAAAATCGTTGATAAACTGGCTATAGGATTTTTCAAGAAGAATGGTGTTATCTGTTAGTAGAAATGACTCACCTGAATTATAGAAAGGATATTTCCGTATAGAAAGTAACTTTTCATATTCTGTATTTGGATATACTTGGCTAAAGGTCTCAAAGAGCTTTTGGCTATCCTCTTTTGGGTAATAGATAAATGTAGTGTCTATCGGCAGGCCTAGACCTGATGATTTGACATTATTCTTGCCATCTGGATTATTTCCCATATATAAGCTCATTATCTCAAAGACAAACCGCTCAAAATTCATCTGATACTGTGCAGTGAGATAATCTTTAGTTATGGGGCCAATATCCTGATGTAAAGTAAGAAATTGCAAAAGCTTATACGCCCGATAGGGAACATATAGCTGATTGGAACTAACATTTAGCTCGTTAAGCACAAGTGTTTTTACACTAATATCCTCTAGGCTTAGAGGTGGTTTTGCTTCGTCAACTTTAACCTCGCTTAAATCCCCAACTTGATCTAGTTCTCCCTCATTCGCTTCTCTTTTAATCTTTGTTATAGCTGTGTTTACCGCTAGAAGATACTTTAACAAATTTTCCCATGAATCTTTCATAGAGAATTCAGGTATTACTGCAATGTCTGAATTAATAATCTCTTCCAAAGCAAAAAGACAGGTTTGCCTGGTAAACAAAAGTGGAAAGTCTCCAGGTCTGCGACTGAATTTCTGGGCCATTTTTCCATATCTTTCATAAATTTCCCGTTGTTCTCCACTAAAATATAATAGTTCTCTATCCTGTGTTTGAATACTATAATCATTATGTAGTTGATTATTAGGTTTGAGCCTATAATTGAGCCCGCCGATTTCAGCAATTAAGTTTGTCCTACAAATACCTTTCAATAATGCTAATCGTTCTTGATGTTCTTCTCCAAAAAAATCATGGTAGCCTAGTATCGCCCTACCCTGAGGTAACTTAATTTTCATACACTTTAATTTTAATAAAGTTAAAGGTTTTACATCTAACAGAAACTTAAGATTTTATTTGGAATATACCAATTTGACCCAACACCACTAATCCACTGTTACCAAATTTGCTGTCACTTAATTTTAGTTATGAAAAACACAGTACCCTCAATCACAATTCTATCGTTTATCCGCACTGCTTCGGGTACCTTGCAGTGTCCTTTTCTCCTTCAAGAAAAGGAGCAAGCGGAAGTTAGGCAGAGCCTTACTTTTAGCCCCTACGCTACTGCTACAGGGTTTCAAGAATTCTCCAGGAATTCTTTGGCCTTCTGGAAAGGCATCAAATCGCAAAAAAGGAATTCCCTTCTGAATGCTGAAAACAAATAATCAGACATGGAAAAGGATAATGTAAACACGGTGAAGTATCCCGCATTGCTCGATATAAAGTTCATAAAAGTAGCCTCGTCCCTTGGAATGACCAAACGCGAACTGTTTGTTAAAATGGTTGAATACTTCTACAGGACCAAAAAAGACCCCTCCGATATTAATGACGATTTATTAAAAAGCTCTTTTGCCAAAAGTCATAAAACCTACACCAGTTTTATCAAAACTCAAGAGCAGTTGCTACTGATTCCGATGAAGGAGGCCATGGACAAGATGATTTCCAATCAAAAGGATATTGTAAAATATTTTAACGAACAGGTGGTGAACGCGAACAAATCCATCCTCAAAAATCAGCTGGAGCAAAAGGCCAAGCTTCAGGAAACAGAAAACCTGCTGATCAAAGTAATCGAGGGAAAGGAAAAACTGAAAGTAAATTTCCTGCAAATATTAAATAGTTACATCAGGAACCGCGAAGAACTCGGCTCATTCAAGACGAGGGAAAAAGAAGAGCTAGTCGAAAGTGTACGAAAACAGATATCTAACCTTTAAAAAATGTACATCAATATCACCGATAGTGAAAAGGGAAACAATAAGGCCAGTAGCGGAACTTTGGTTCATTACCTGGACAAAGAGAATAGGCTCTACAAACCAGAAGAACCGATGCTGTGGTTTAATGGCAATAGCAATGCCGTCCAATCGTACGAGGTCAAAAACAAGCTGGATAACAACATTGCAAAATTGGGACGGGAAGATGCAAAATTTTTTCTCATCAATATCAGCCCCAGCCAAAAGGAGATAAGCCACCTAAAGGAACTTTATGGCGAAGATGGTGCACGGGAAAAACTAAAAACCTATGCCGCAAAGGCAATGGATGAATATGCAAAGAATTTTAAACGTGCCGACATCAATTCTGGTAATGATCTATTATGGTTTGGCAAACTGGAAAACCACCGCTACTATTCACATAAGGATAAAGAGGTAAAAAGCGGGCAGGTAAAACGGGGAACGGCAAAGCCAGGGGAACAGATGCACGTTCAGGTCATCGTCAGCCGCAAGGACATCACCAACAAGATCAAGCTGAGCCCGATGAACAAATCAAGGGGCAGGAATACTGAACACTCGAAAAAACTAGGTCAGTTTGACCGTGTGGCATTCAAAAATTCGGGAGAAAAACTGTTCGATAAACAATTTGGCTTCGACAGACCGATTTCAGAGACCTTTAAATATGCCAACACAAATGCGAAGGGAAACCTGCAGGAAAAACTAGATATGCGAGTAGGCAACAATCAGACAAGGTCATTAGAGCCAGAAAAAAGTATTGAACCTTATACGGAACTGACAACTTACCTCAAGCTACCTGAGCCTACCAACTATTTGGGTCTGTTACTGGAAAAGGAACATAACGAGCCGCTCGGAACTGGCCTTAGAAAGAAGCGCAAGCGCAGAAAGCACAAATCACAGGATAACGAACAGAGATTAAGTATGTAAACTAAAAATATTATTATGAACACTGGCGAAGACATTCAGGGACTTAGAAAAATCATTGACTTTACAAGGCTGATTAGCATTTTCATATTAGCTATTCATTTTTACCTATGCTGTTATGTTGCTTTTAAGCAATGGGGATGGACGGCAGAAATTACGGATCGTTTGATTGCAAATATTTCCAGAACTGGGCTATTCAAAGGCATACTTATGCCCAAGCTATTTGCACTGCTTTTATTGGCCGTTTCGCTGGTTGCCGTTAAAGGGAAGAAAGACGAAAAAATACAGAAGAATTCAATCATTGCATACCTGTTAACAGGACTATTGCTTTATTTTATTAGCTCGCTCTGCTTTTATATCTATGCACCGCCAAAACTGATTACAGTCTTGTATATGGGCATAACAGCTATTGGTTACATGCTTATCTTGACTGGCGGAGGTCTTTTGAGCAGGCTGATCAAAAGCGGCCTAAGTAAGGATGTTTTCAATTCAGAGAATGAAACCTTTCCTCAGGAGGAGCGCCTATTGGAAAATGAATACTCCATAAACCTACCTGCAAAATATAGGCTTAAAAATAAGGTGAGGGACAGTTGGATCAATATTGTTAATCCTTTTAGGGGAATTTTAGTTGCTGGAACACCGGGCGCAGGAAAGACCTATTTTGTGATCAGGCATATCATCGACCAGCACATCAAAAAGGGTTTTTCAATGTTCATCTATGATTTTAAGTTTGACGATCTCTCTAAAATTGCCTACAATAAACTGCTGAAATACCATCAGAACTATAAGGTAAAGCCTAAATTTTATGCCATTGATCTAGAAAACCCCAAGCACAGATGTAATCCGCTATCGCCGGAAGG
>NZ_SJSK01000003.1 GCF_004331645.1 Pedobacter frigiditerrae | reverse complement strand
AGTCTTTGTAATACTCAATTCTGCTTGTAAATAAGTCAAAACTTTCAATGTCACAGTTGTCCTTGAGTTTTGTTATTGTTTGGTCTATGTATGTCTGAGCTGCAAATCTTTTGTTTATTAATTCAATATCTTGATAAAGACCGTCAATGAGAGACCAATCGTTATTGTCAAACAGTTTCTTTTCAGACTCACGACCAACTCTTGCAAGTCCGTCAATGTCTCCACCATAACTATCAAATATTTTGATTTTATCTATTGTAATCATCGGTCGTGTTAAAATAGCACATAACGTTTTGCAGCTACCCAAAGGGCGGGACTTTTATCACAAAACTTGATTTGAAAATCTAATGTTTAATTAACCACAAAACTGTCTTTGGAACACGGAACCCCGCCTTTTGTGTAGGTGTTGTTATGGGCTGTCTTTCTTGTCATTTTATACTAATGTTATAAGGTGTTTGCAGTCCACCAAAGATCTTTTTGTCAAAGAGACTCTTAATTTTTTCAAGATTATTTGCTGTTACAGTGTCTTTATTTCTAACAATTTTTATTTGCTCAAACGGAATATCATTGTCAATTTCCGAAATTGCTGAACCAACTTGCATTTGTTCGCTCGGAGCCAATTTGTAAACGTCAAATCCGTCAGTTGTTGTTAGTGACTTTTGCTTTTCAGTTCTGAAATTTATAGTTTCCTTAACTAATATTTGAGCAGTGTCACTTGTCTTATTTGTAATGGTTATTGAATAATAAGGGTCACAACCTGTAAGCAATGCTGTCAAGAGTCCGAATGTCAAAATTACCACTATTTGTTTCGTCATTGTTTGTCGTCTAAGGTTGCCCATAACTTGTATATAGGTCTGACATTATCAGACCTATCCGCCCAATTTCCTGCAGATAGGTCTGATAAATTTCATCCTTTTTAAATATATTAAAAAAATAAATAAATCATCAAAAGGACTTTATTTTGTTACTGGTTCTTTGCAATTGTATTTTTATTAAATGAAGTAATACGTTATAAATAGGCAATATCTAGGTCAAGCATTGAAATATCGATGCCACCGAAAAAGTTAAATTTCCAAGGGTTAAATTTAGTCATATAAACACAATTAGTTTGCTAAGAGCTAGCGAAGTCTAAGGCAACCAATGCAGGCTCTTCATTGTTAACGATAACCCTTTTCAAACCAGTTACAAGTTTGTAGACTAGGCAAATAATTACTTAGCCCCACCAAATAACCCCTTACGGGCATCATCCTTATTTTGTCCGCTGCTCTTTCTTTTTTTCCTGTCCTTGAAGGTCATCTTTCGCCAACTTTTGTCCCTCTCTGTGGGTTCGCCTGGGCAGAACCCAGCCCTAAGGATGGCGGCCGGATGAAGGTCCTGGCTGTTGAGCACGGCCTTGCCCGCAAACGTCCTTTCGGCATAGAAGAGTCCCAGAGACACGATATAGAGTGCACCCGGGGCGCCCTTGAACCTGAGCTGCTGTGGGGGAAGGGTAATGGGATCTTTCTGAAGCTCAACCTCAAAGGACTGTACTTCCTGATTCAGGTATTCCTTGCTTTTTAAGTCGAAAAGCGTAACTTTAAAGGCTACGGTACAGTACTTGGCATTTGGTGCGAATGTCAGGTCTCTTGGGACAAGCAGCTCTGGAAGAGATATCAGAAGGTCTTCGGCTGTTGTCATGACCTCTGGCTGTGCAAAGAGGTATCTCTTAACGGGGGATGCCGTATTGAACTCAAAGCCATTGAGCCTACTGAAATAGTCCTGGTCAAAACTGAAGGTCTCTCCAGCGTTCACGGTTGCCTTTTGGAGGATGCCATTGCACTCGCCGGTAAGCCTGGAGACCATGCCGCCATCATAGTATGCAATCAGGTCTTCTGCGCCATACCTGATGTAACTGGACAATGTACTGGCGTAGCCGAAAACATAGGCAGCGTTAAAGGTGGCAGCCGTCATCTTGATCAGCTCACCCTTGTGCTTGGAAACAACAACCTGCTTGTTTCTAACCTTCTTGAAGATTACCGGGCCCACGATCCCGCTAATGAATTTTCCTGCAATTCTAGCCATGATATTATCTTTTAAGGAAGGATCTAACCGCAGCGTAACTCACCTTCGATCAACCTTCAATATAAATCTATGTAAAATCCATAGCAACTCCAAGTTTTATTATAAATATATGGACTTACTATGGACTATATATGGACTTACTATGGACTTACACAGGAAGTGAGTACCATTGCGACACCTCTTTTGTACTAATAAGGGAGCTAGGTAAATGGCAAAATCAGCTAATCGCAATTATTTTTTTGAGTAGCAAACCAAAGGTTCGTGTAAGCAGCTTATGTTTAAACTGCTTTAATTGTTGATGATAATCATTTAACAATAACTTTGCCACCTTTTGATACGTATTACCCCAAATACGGAATTGAGTACCTTTCTTAGAATTACTCGGTATCCTACTTACAAAATCTTGTCCAAATTGTAAATTTCAACTTTCTTTTTACGCTTCTTTTCCCTTATTGCTGAACTACCGAGAAAAACTCGGTAGTTGAAATTTCATCTAACTCTCCCTCTAATAAAATATTCTTGATGTGTAATGCAATGGTATCGGAATCTTTATCAAATACCGATGCTATTGAAGATGTAGCAAATCGCACTTAGAACTCTATACGGTATTGATTTAAAATCCTTTTTTATCATTTATTCGATATGCCCTTCGGAACATATCGAACAGCTGGATATTTAACTAAAACCACCCCCTAACCCCCGCCAGCGGGGGGACACAGGGTGCATAGCCCCTCATATTTGAATGCTAAATTGCAATGTATGCAACTTCATAGGTAGGCATTATACAGGTAGGCAATTTGCAGGTAGGCAACTATGCAGGTCGGCAACTATACAGGTGGGCAACTGTGCTGTCCCCCTCTTCGAGGAGGTAAGGGGGAGGAAATTGTCACGCACCTTTACCCGCAGGCAACTAGGCTGTCAATCTCTCTAAGAACCTATTCCGATTCATTGGAAAAACAATGACGAAAGAAAAAGACTAAGACAATGTGGTAAGCATAAATAGTAAAAACCTCTAATGAGCTGTTAAACAAGGTTTTTGTGGGGGTTGCAAATGGCCTTTTGCAACCCCTGCCACTACCAAATTTCAATTTTTATCCATTGGTTTGCCTAACCACTAATAATCCCATGGATACAGAAATACATGCTAGGCTTGCAGAGTTGAAGCTGATGCAACAAGAGGTGCTCAGGTTATTGGAGCATCTTGCAGGAAAAAAAATCATGAAAGACGACTGGCTAGACACGGTAGCCATTAAAGATCTATTGGGTGTAACAGACAGAACTATATTGCGTTGGCGCAGGCTAGGGGCGCTTAAGCCAGTAATAATGGGTGGGAAATGTTATTATTCAAAAAAGTATATCATGGACTTGGTTGAACAAGGAAAGAAATGAGAGGTTATTTCCCCTTTAAAATTTCCACTTTCTCTCGCTCACTAGCTAACAAACGTTCGTAAAGTTCTTTATTGGCATTTAGCGCCTGGATTAGCTGGAAGTACAATGGAAATGGTTTAGTTGGGCTCGTTATGTTATTAAAAATATAGCGGTAACTTTTTGTGTTAATTTAAATATATTCGCTGGTGCATTTTCGATGATTATACTATTTTATTAACTAATTGAGAAATATAGAAATCGTTACTTTGATGTATATCTGCCACAAGGGGTTTATTTGTAATAGCTTAGACGAAATAAAAATAGATGATAAAGAAGGGAAAAAAAATTAATAATGCAATAATAATAGCGTTAGATGTTTTCTATCCAATTTTTAAAAATGTGCTTACTTTTGAGGTGTATAGATATTTGGCTGTAGGAGGGATTTGTTTTTTTCTAAATTTTAGTATTTTTCATTTATCCTATTATTTTATTTACAGTAAATACTTATATCAAACGCCTCTATTTGAACCTTATTTTTTAGCATTACTAACATCACTAAGTTTTACATTACCAGCTGGTTTTTATCTTAATAAAAACTTTGTATTTAAAGGCTCCCATCTAAAACTACGAACACAGCTATTAAGGTATTCATTTACAACAATAGGAACTGTGATTCTTTCTAAAATACTAATGGATATTATGGTTGGCACTTTAAGTTTGAACCTTACCGCATCTTTTCTGTTAAATGTATTCATTGTTCAATTTGCAAATTTCATAGTCCAGAAGAACTTATCATTTTATCAGAAATAATAAGCAGAACTTTAATCAAGGAGATTTGGAACCTTAGACTATGCTGTATTATTAATAATCTTTTGCATACTTTTTTAATTGATTACGCAGGGTAACCAAAATTCCCCACACTGGTTTTTCCTTATTGAACAAGTGTGTAAGGATAAAAAATACAAACTAACCATATGTTGCAATTCTATAGAATCTTAACACAAACGTTTGCAATGTGTTTTTTTTATCAAGAAGGCTACAAGTTTTCCTAATTCTATTTTTTATAAACTTAAAGATAAGTTAACAGGAAAAAAAATGTAAACATACTGAACATTATGTCATTTAATCTAAAATGACCAATGCAAACGTTTGTGTTGCTATATTCCAAATAGCTATATTTTTAAATGTTATTTTTAGTTTTAGATAATAAAACCGAAACGCTATGCTAGAATAGTTAGCCATATGCTATTCTTACCTACTACCTTAGTTGTATAAATATATTAGTTCATATGCTGTATTGTAATTGCCAATATGGTGTGTAAAAATAAGGTGGTATTAAAATGGGCAAACTAGGCAAGCTATCTTAAAAGCTTATTTTATGAAATTGGGAACCAATATTAGAAAGATTAGGGAATTTAGGGATATTAAACAACAGGATATAGCGAGTCGGTTGAATTTATCATTAACGAGCTATGGAAAAATAGAAAGAGATGAGGTTGAAATTACCCTAAATCGCTTAAATGAGATAGCTTGTATTTTAGGTGTATCTTTAATTTCCCTTATTAATCTAAATGATAAGTCTTTTTTAGATATGATAAACAACTCTTCAAATGATTTATCAGCAAGTGTATTGATTGAGCACCTAAAAGAGAATAATAAAATGTTGATTGAAGAAAAAGCGAGGTTATTACAGATCTTAGAAAAGATGATAGGATTAAATTCTATTTTGACAGCATAACAAAATATGTTTTAGTTTGCTTTTTGATTTGTTCGGATTTCAAACCAAACCTTCTTTTTAGGCACAATTTATTATAATCATAAGAAATAATTATCAAATAAATGAAAATAGCCATTATTGTACCTTGTTTTAATGAGGAAGACAATATCCATCCATTCTATTCATTACTAAAGCCAATTGTTGATAAATACAACCATGAAATTATATTTATTAATGACGGTAGCAAAGATAATACCCTAAATAAATTAAAACAACTTGCAACCATTGACAAGAACGTTACCTATATAAGCCTTTCCAGAAATTTCGGGCATCAAAATGCTTTGAAAGCCGGCTATGACTATGTTGACGCAGATTGTACAATATGTATGGACGTCGATTTACAACATCCCCCAAAGATTATTATACAACTAATAGAAAGATGGCAAGAAGGTAATGAAGTTGTGTACACCATAAGAAATGATGGTGAAAATATACCTTTGATAAAAAAAATAACTGCCAAAATATTTTATCTTTTTTTGAATTATATTTCTAAAATTGAATTGAAACCAAACGCAGCTGACTTCAGGTTAGTTGACAGAAAGGTTTTAAATGCAATTAAATTATTTCAAGAAGAAAATCTTTTTTTACGAGGACTAATTGCATGGATGGGTTTTAAACAATGTGGTGTTGAATATGAAGTAGAGAAAAGAATTTATGGAAAGAGTAAATATCCCTTTCGAAAAATGTTATCTTTCTCTATGGCTGGACTAACTTCTTTTAGTGTGAGTCCCTTAAGAATATCTTCGTTTATTGGGTTTCTTTTTTCTGGTTTATCCTTTCTTTATGGGTTCTACGCAGTTTATTTGCACATTTTTACCCATCAAACTGTGCAAGGATGGACATCATTAATTGTAAGTTTTCTTTTTGTAACAGGGCTGCAGTTTATAATGATTGGAATAATTGGTGAATATATAGGTAAAGGATTTATGGAATCAAAGAAAAGACCTAGTTATTTAATCAGCGAAGATAATTTTCAAGGAACTCTGAGTAGACCTATAGATTTTGAAATAAAAAATTATGTGGTAAAAAGCTAAACTATTATAATTTAAACCCTGCTAGTTTTTTTTCCAAATATGATCAGACTAAAAACAGCAAACTCTTCTCTTCAAAACCTTTTTCACAGAAAATGATTTTAGATAATTAAGAGATTAAGGAGGTTGATATCCAGATTTGGTCATTAAAAAAATATGTATAAAAGACTATAGCAAGTTGAAATTTTAATCATGATAATCTGCATTGACTTTTCTTTCCAAAATTATTCCAATTATTTCTTCCCTTCTGTTGATTAGAAATTGAATTCCCTTATAGCTAAAAAGCATTTTAAAGATAGATTTTACACTTAATTTATTGTCGATTAGTATACCAAAGATAATCTGCCATTTTAAAGGAATCTTATTCTTGTTTGCAATTTCAAAATGGGCACCAACGATAAAATTATCTGTTCCGTATGCAGTACTAAACCAATGATATATGGACTCGCTTTGAACTTTAATGTGAGGAACGATGTTGTGTTTTTTATCTGTTTGGAGAATTCCTCTTTGAGCATCTAGATTCACTATGACCTTTAAGTCTACTATTTCAATATAAAAATTCGGCAAAAGTTTTGTGAATATCCAATAGTTACTCCTAAGTGTCTTGCAGTATGCCTTACTAGCTTCTTCAATATCTTCGTATTGATATTTGGTCTCACGGAAGAGTACTTTTAATTCGTTTTCTAATATTTCTGCTTTGTTTATGGCAATTAAGTCGTCTTTTTTACTATAAACTAGTGAGTCGCCAATTTTTACATCTAATATCCTGGTGTCGAGATCCAATAACTCGTCTGAGCGAAGCATCGAAGAGTTTTGATCGAAACTTTCTGGAGCTTTATAATAATGGTATGATGCAAAAGGGAATATATATTTCACATCAAAAAAAAGAAAATTGTTTTTAAAATTTTTTTTCAATTTTGTTTTGATCTCAGCATCATCCTTTTTTGGGTAAACGAGTAACTTTCCTGCATGATTGAAGTTTGTTAATATTATATCAACGGATTTAATTCGTTTACTTAATAGCTTTCTAGAGAGCGAAGGTAAATTACAATCGTTGTAATTTAGTATGTTGCCGTATACCGACTGAATTAGCAGCATATTATCAATACCTGTTGTTGGATACCTAATAATTTTTATATTTTTATTTAGATAGTATTCTTTTCGTTCTGCAAAAGGTATAATTTTTTTAAAGCCTAAGCTTTCCATTACATTATTTAATTGAAAATTATAGGAATAGTTTCCGATAACAACTATATCGGGGTTAATTTCTAAGATTTTTTTTAGAGTTAGAATATGAAAATGATCGGAATGGAAATGAGATATCCAAAGGTGAGTGGCATTACTGGCTATTTCAATAGCTTTATTGTTATCATAGCGGAGGCCCCAACCATTTTGAAAACATGTGCCAAAATACCATGGATCGGTAAGTAATTTGATGTTTTCAATTTCGATTAAAACGCTAGCATGGTTCAAATAATCAATTCTTATCATAATTTATTTTTTAATACTGGGTTCGTCGGTTTGTTTATTTGTTAAAAGGCAAGAAAATAAGAGCAGTTTACAAATGTTAGGAAACAACAATTATGCGTTTTTAAATAGGTATGCCTAATATTTCTGTATAGCGAACTAAATACGGTTTTCTAAATAATCTGATAAAAGCTGTTATCGACCTACATTGATTTCTTATGAAATGATTTGAAATCCAATAAATTTCAACTAGGCAATGCATTAGAAATATTATTCCATTCTATTTAGCGGACCTTTTGGGTTTTTAACATCTTTAATACTTTCCTTTCGAACAATTTCAGTAATCTGTTCTTGCTGTTTTCTTATTTTGGAAAATAATTTTATAACAATGAAGAACAATAACAAAAAGGAAAAATAGAAAAGCATATCTACTCCCCTCCCTGCACCTAATAGATTAGCAAGCCTTGTGGTAGTGTAGGGGAAAAATATAAGCGTACCGCAAATAGTAATAATTAAAACTCCAATAACAACAGCCAGTCGAGATGCGTTAAATTTCGAGTAGAAATAGGCGCCGATAGCTAATATACAAATGATTAAAAGTAACTGAATTGATGTTATCATCTGAAAATTTTGTTAAGTAGAATATCTTGCAATACCTTGAATCCATCAAATTCTGTCTGACCTTTATTTATAGAATAAGCTGTGTATAGCACCTGCATTGGGAATTCTGTATATTTTAACTGATTGTGTTTTACATCGAACAATATTTCTGTGGCGTGTGCCATTTTGTTCTCACGAAACCTAAGTAATTTTGCTGTCTCCTTGGTAAAAGTCCGTAATCCATTGTGTGCATCACTTAAAAGTATTTGTGTTATTGCAAAATTGAAGTAACGAGCACACATTAAAAGCATTTTTCTTAACTTAGGAACTGATTTTGAGCTATTGGTCAAAAATCGGGAACCAAAAATGATGTCATATTTATTGACTATCATATGGTTAAGCATATGCTTTATGTCTTCTGGGTTATGTTGGCCATCGCCATCAAAGGTTACGAAATATTCGTAACCTTTGTTTAACCCAAATTCAATCCCTGTTTTAATGGCCGCACCTTGTCCGAGGTTTGTTAAGTGGCTTAAATAAAAAATGGGCAAATCGTATAAAATCTCGTATGTATTATCGGAAGAGCCATCGTCTACAACGATGATTATGTAATTTCTATTAAGCAGTCCCATTATTGTCTCTTTAATAACAGTTGCCTCATTGTATGTAGGTACAATTACGCAAGTTGAATACGGACTCATAGTTTTTTTATTTTAAATACAATAAATTCTTCATTTTGATAAACATATTGGAGGTTATCCTTAAACCCTAGAGCATTGATTTTATTAGCAGGGAACTGAAAATAAGTTGCTAAATTTCGACGCAATACGAGATAGTCCCCAATTTTTAGGAGATCATTCCAGTTTCTATATATCATTGCCGATTGACGGCCGGTGTACAATGTCATTGCCCGTGGCCTAAAAAATATAATAACATCTTTTTCTTTTGTATTGGTTTTTATGAAGTGAAACATTTCTGTGCTTGATGCGTTTTCTGGCCCAATCTGCTTAGTCAATTTATTTTCATCAAGAATTGAATAGATTTTATAAAAATTTAATAAAATCAATATCACAAATACTAAATGAATTGGTTGCAGTTTGCTTTTGAAGACATCAAAATATGAAACTCCCAAAGCCAAAAAATAAATAAGAAATGGAAAGAACATCAATAGGTATCTGTATTCTAAGAAGGGCCAAAACAAGAAGGTTATTGTGATGAGTAATAGATAAATAGCTGTATGAATTTCTTTCATAAAATTAGTGACCAGGCCAATTAGGAACAAAATTGTTATTAGGATGTAGGTGAAATTATTCATACCTGGATAGATCATATCGCGTATTTTATCAATATAAAAGGTTATTGCTTTTAACGTATGGTTAACACTTACAAGATGTGAGTCATTAAAATGGGATAAAAAGCCACTTGGAAGTAGGGATGATATCAATAAGTAAAAGGAAATAAAAATTATATACGGCATAACTAGCCATTTTAAATAATCCATGCTTGGCTTTTTAAGAGATTTATACTGGAAGGACTCCCGAACCTGCCAAAAAAAGAGAGCCACGCCTAACATTGCACCTTCAGATCGTATGCAAAAAGAGAAGTAGATCGCTAGACCCAAGAATATGGATTTTATAAGATTGTATTTTTCATACTTATAATTATGTATGCTGTTTAGAGAGAGAGTTACAAAAAACAAAAAAGGTGTTTCTGTTAAGACTACATTAACATTGTCAATATATCTAAAACTAGTTCCTAGGTACAAGACTATCAAAGAGCTTGATGTTTTGTCTAACCTTCTGTTTATCAGTCTATAGAACTGATATAGGAACAAGACGAGAAATAAGCACTTTAAAAGTTTAAATACAAAAATATTCAAACCAAATAAGTAATAAAATGGACTTAAGATTATTGGCCATCCCCATGGAGCAAGAGTTGGACTAAAAGTATGAATTGTTGAATTGTCTATACTAAATTGATTGTTCTGTTTCACAATAGCAATTGTTCCATCTGTAATTGCTTTAGCTTGATTAATATAAAGAGCAAAGTCATCACCCCAATTATGCCCTGGTTTAATAAATATAATACATAGAGAAAGGATGAAAATTAAAATAATAAAAAGTGGTAGGTTTTTAAAAAAACCAGTCCCTTTCCTGAAAAAAGTATTCATTATATGTTTTTGGATGTTCATCTTTTTATGTATAATTTTTTACCTTAATCTCACGATTTGAAATTTTTAAACAGCTAGTTGATATTTATGATTTAACGATCATAAATACCTTTGTAAGTACTTCAAGTATTTTTCTGTTACTTCAGGTATTTCTTTTCGTGGTACAAAAATTTTCTCGATGGTGTAATTAGAGCTTAACAGGAATATAAATGGCAGATCTGTTTTTTCTATCACGGACCCAAAAGATTTTGATGTTTTAAAACCACGAATCTTGTTGTTACCTATCAAAGAATCTTTTTCCGATGGGCTATTCTTGAAATTTGTGATAATATAGACCTGGTCATTCATACCCAGTTTATCTATGATCTCCAATATACTTTTTGGATTTACTGTTTCTAAGCTTTTATTTGTGTACTTAAATATGATTTTTGGTTTTCCATGCGTTAATTTTTTAAAAGTTGTAACCCCAAGATTAGCATCCATCAATTTCATAGTTGAGTCGATTTTTTTACCTTCGCTTGTTAACACTACAAAAGGATAGTTATTCCAGAAATAATTCTTCGTTGAATCTCTGTCATATACTTTTTTCCTGTTTTTATAGAACAGCACCATATCAATTGCAGGAGATGCCTTGCCTTTTTTCATCAGTGCATACACAGATAACATGGTTGAAATAACTAGTAGGATTATTAATGATTTATTTGTTTTCATCGTCGCTCTAAAGTTGAATTTTTTGCCAATTATAGACCAAGTTATGGCTGTAGATCATTAACAATAGGATGTAAACAAGAAAGAATAGACTAACGATTTTCTTCACTTTTTCTGTTTTAATTTTTATGTAATAATCGTTCACGCTAATGGGAACGATAATAAGTAGCAGTGCAAATGAGGGGATGTACATATACCTGTCTGCCATAATTGCTGGCCTTGTCATAGGTATTATTTGTAAGACAAGTATTATCTCAATAAAAAAGAACAACATACAAAACAAATAGAATGATCTTATTTTGGATTTAAATAAAATTGGAAAGCAGGAGGTCAAAAAAGTAATAAAAAGTAGAGGGTATATATAATAGTTGATTGGAAAGGAATCATTTGGTTTTAATGGAAATGGGTAGTGATAATGTAGATAGGAAGGGATTAGCTGATTAAAAAGGTAAAAACTAAGACAATAAAAACTAAGAACCACTCTCTTATAAAGCGGATACTTTACCATCGGGATAAATTGGTCAGTTACCAAGTGATTCAAGCTTATGGTTAACATTCCAAAAAGGAATGATATAAGCAAAGTCGTGGCAATAAAGGCTAGAAGTTTTCTGTCCGTTCTTAGTTTCGTTTTTTTTAAAAAAAACAATAACGAAATAAAAATCATTGGTGTTATAAGTGATTGTTCCTTGCACATGCAAGAAATAATAAAGAAAAGTAGACTTAAGAAAAGGTCGATTGTTTTTTGGCTTTTAATTCCGGTGATAAAATAAAAAAGAGACAATAAAGAGAAAAAACTAAATAGTACAACTTTGGACGCAGATATCCATACTACGGACTCAACATTTAGTGGGTGTATACACCATAACAAACAAATAACATAGGATATTTTTTGAAAATTGGGAACGTTAAAAATGATAAGAATCTTTCTTGAGAGATTATAAACGAGGACTGCATTCAGTAAATGGATTACAAAAGAAAAAAGATGATAATAGTATGGGTCAAATCCATTTATCTGATAGATAAGGTAATAGTACAACGTATTAATTGGGGAGTATTGTATGTCGTCTATTCCAATGAATAGTCTATAAAAATAGCTTGAGTTCAGGTCTAAACGGTAGACAAACTCATTCTTCAACAACATCCATGTGTCATCTGGGTTTGCAAAACCTATTTCTGAAATACCAGAGTAAATAAAGCTGCAAGACAACAAGATAAATGCAAAGAACAACAGTTCCGTTGTATCTATCTTAATTTTTTTCATAACATACATCATTAATTACCTTGAGGCTGAACCTGATTTTTTCCAAAGTATCTAGGGAAATACGATAGTGTAACCATAAAATATTGTTGCAATATATTTCTGTTCCCCTGTAGAATTCCGTTCGGGGTAATTGAGGTAAACGTGTTTTGGTTTTGCCTTAAGAGGTCAAGCGCAGAAAACTTTGCTTCGGCCTGGTTTCCTTTAAAAAATCTAAAACCAACGTTGGCGTTCCAGATAGTGCTTTTTATGGGATCAAAATTACTTGTTTTGTTTATGCTTGTAGCAATGTCACTAATGAAAGTTATCTTTTTCGTAGCGTATACCTTAGTGCTTAAACCAAATCCATATCCTTTTGATATGTAACTTATATTCTTTCCGGAAAAATTCTGACTACTGTTTAATAAATTAAATGATGTTTTTATCCCGGCTTCAAAATAGGTGCTGTAACTATAGTTGATGTTTAGAATATTTATATTATTTATCCTTGAAGTCCTTATTTCCATCTCATTAACAAAATTTGGATGCACGCCATAGCTTAATTGGCCAGAAAATCTTAATTGTAGCTGGCTAATGGGATACTTGTAAATTTTTTGTAGCGACCCTGAAAATGTTAAGTCCTTAATGTTTGCATTTACTGTATATTGTGTAATACGGCCTAAAGTGTCATATGCATTGCTATCTGCAAAACCATCTTTAGTTAGGGTAGCTGTAATTCTTAGGCTATAGTTCAGCGTGTTTTTTATTTTTAATGTGTTATTATAAATAAACTCTAATTGATGGTGTTTGGATGGCTGTAATTTGGGGTTCCCGGCATCAACGAGCCAGATATTTGTACTGTCTATTAATGGTGCTAACTGTTCAATTGATGGGTAGGTAACGGAATTGCTATAAACTGCGGAATAGTCTTTCGAAAATTTATTCAGTTGTTGATTACTATATTTAATGCTGGCGCTGGGCATAAGGTAGGCATAGGACTTCTTTATATTCTGAAAAAACTTGATCGATTCATTATTTTGTTTGAAAACTTCCAGGGCAGAAGATATGTTGTAGCCCCATGTCTTATCATACCTATCAGTAAGGCGACTATGAAAAAAATCTGAATAAGTTAATGATGGTCTAATTTTGATTGACTTATAGTGTGTATTATTACTTAAAAAAGTATTTTTAACTACTTGATTGCTATTTGTAGGGCTTATATCTCCAACAAAAGAAATTTTGTTATTTAAGAAATATGTTACACTATTAACTAGATTAATCATTGGCACGTTATTATCAGGAAAAAACAATTTCAGCAAGTTGTTGTATGCAAGTTTTACCTGATGGCTGTGATTATTAGTTTCGTTTTCGTAACGCCTATTAAAGTATCGATTAGCAGCAGTTATACTACTTGTATAATTGATGAATCTACTGCTATTGTTAATATTTCGGTTATCGCCATAACTATAGTCTAGGGAATAATTATATTTTTTTTGTTTAAGTAAATTGCCATAATGATTATACGCAAAAGAGAAGGTTATTCGATTGTCGTTGCCTTTATTTGTCTCCTTAGCAAGGTTTTCGCTGGTTTGGTTATTCAATAAGTTCGTCGAATTTTCCAATTGCTCAGATGAAGAACCGTAGCTGCCGTAGGAGAGTCTGTTGGTTATGTTTAGGCTTTCTTGTGGGCTACTATAAACATAGTTTGCGCTTTCGTTAAAACTATGCTGATTTTTTTTAATTGTCGTAGTACTGGTTCTGCTAAAATTTTTCACACCGTTTAGTATGGTTAAATTTTGATCGTTACTATTTTGAGTAAACTCTGTGCTTCGGTTAATCGCCTCGGCGTTCAACTTGTTTGTGTCGTTAAAATCATAAGCGAATTTGCCGCCAAATGCCCTTGCCACATTATTGCCAGGATTACTAAAATCACTCTCATATGTGCTTCCTGCACCATCGCCCTTAAATGCATTGTACCGCATCAGGCTCGTAAAGTTATCAGTGTTTTTATTCGTATTGTTAAGCGCACCTACTAGACTAAATTGATATTTGTTAGTAAACCCGCTAATCATCGCATCTCCATTATATCGTTTACGTGTTCCATATCCTAAGCCCAGCTTTCCAAAATACCCTTTTTTATGACCATCTTTGAGCGTGATATTTATGGTTAAATCAGGGTCTATCAAATTTTGATCGGAACGATTGTTTTCCTTATAGATCTGTACCTTGTCAACAATGTTTTTTGGTAGGTTCTGCAATGCCACAGTTGGGTCTCCTCCCATGAACTCTTTTCCCTCGACAAGTAGAGTCTTTATTTTTTTGCCATTAACGGTGATTAGTCCATCACTCCAAACGGTTACACCAGGCAATTTTTTTAACAGGTCCTCAACAACGGCATTTGTGTCTAATTTGAAAGCGCTAGCATTGAATTCTATGGTGTCCCCCCTTACAACCATTGGGGCTGGAGCACTTATGTTTACCTCCTGCAAATCATTTGTAGCCAACTCGAGATTCAGTGGCCCCAAGTCAGTTTTACCACCCTTTTTTGGAATGCTAAATTGTAAGCTCAACAATTTATAGCCCACATAACTAATATTAGCCTTTAATTGGATGGCAACTGGGAGCTTGTCCAGTTCAAATTTCCCCATTCTATCTGAAAGTTGATAAGCTAACAAATTAGAATTTGTTGAGTTGTAGATAGCTATTGTAGCAGCAGACAGAGCATAATTATGTGTAGAATCTCTAACAATGCCGGTTACTGAGCCCAACAGCGCTGTACTGTCTTTTTTTTGAGCATATAAACCTACACTCATAATCACGAATGCAAATAATAGTACTCCAAATTTAAGGTACTTTTCTTTTTTAAAGTGCATCCCTCAGTTTAAGTTCTACTAGTACCGGATTGTCTGTCATTTTCCCTACTTTAAAATAGCTTATTAACTCGGGACTATAGATTGTTTTTTTATCTTTCCTATCCTTGTGGGTACTAAAAAGCAATTGAGATGAGATAGATGAATATAGAACATTTGTTTCCCCTACGTTCAAGTCTTGCGAACTTGCCTTTATGAAATCTTCATATGCCCTTTCTGAATCAAAGATTGGTAGATAATAGTTGCTTGCATCAGGCAAAATATGATTGAATGCGTAAAGAGTTCCGGATTTCGTATTATAAATTAGATTTTTTAGGTTTTCCAAATTATCCTTTTTGTTATTCCACCATTTAAAGACCAAATTATTCCCAATTAAATAAACGTTGCTTAGAAAGTTAATTTTTGATGGATTTTTAGAAGAAAAATAGTCGTCTGCCTTGTTATAGTACTCGTCGTTTGAAAGGAAATCGTCGGCCATACCTAATTTAGCTGGAAATATGATTCGACATAAAGTATCCAAATGGCCTAAGGAAACCTTATAAATGTTATAATCATAGCTATGGGTAAAAAGAAAGCCGTCAAATTTTTTCGAAAAATTTAGATTGACACGTCTATAATATCTATTATCAACTTTATCGAGATTTGTAATATTTTCCGCATTAAATGGAATCTGTTGATCTTTAATATTGCCTAAAGAATCTATGAAAAGGATCAAGTTTCTTTTCCCTGAATAATTTGAATTATAATCATTATAGGTTAGGGCAATATCGGAATTGATAAATTTTGATATTTGACCTAATGATACAGCTTCTTTGGAAGCAATGGGAACATTTTTTATGTTTTTGCCTTCAAAATTGAAATATTTCAATGTGCGCTCATTTCTTGATAAGTAAATGATCTCATTTCTCCACTTGTTCACAGTAAAGTATTGAATCCTGTTGCCTTGGTTTGAGGGGTTCCCTCCAGCTATCTTTTGATAAAACTTCCCGTTTTTCGTAAACAATAAAATACAGTTGGTATCATCATCTAAGATTATAAAATATTTTTCGGTTACCTCCAATTGCTTAATATGGCCAAAAACACTTCCTTTGGTGGTCTCTAAAGGAATATAATTAACCGAGCTAAAGACCTGTGATATATTTGCGCCGATAGCATCACTTGGGTCTATGCGAAAAGTCCTCTCGTCTTGATTTGCCCCTTTTTGCTGGGAGACTGAAACAAAAGTGTTTAAAAGAAGTATAAATGTACAAATTGTCTTTAAGCTAGTCATGTTTCTCCTTAATGAAAGTATTTATATAACTGAAGTACTCCCTAGTTTTGTCGGGATATTCCTTATATGGAAAGAAAATTTTAGAAATCCTATTATCTGGACCTAATATAAAGAAAAAAGGTAAATTTTTGCCTTCCAGTGGAAGGCCAAGGCCTTTTATAGGTTCTTTTACATCATAAATTGGCAAGAAAAAATTTAAGTATTTGGTTTTAACTATAAAATCTCTTGAGGAGTAAGAATCGGTAACAATTAAGATGTTGTCATTAATTAATTTATTATTTTCTTCCTTAATTATTTTAAATACAGAATTTACACACATTTCACAGTCACTTGCTGAATACCTAAAGACTAGGGTATGTTTTTTCTTTGCTAACTGACCTATTTTTCTCTCTACTAGATTGGTGTCAATTAGAATTGTTGACTGGTCAATCAGTTTCCCATCTGAAGGCACGATAAGCCGAACGTAATTGTTGAAAAAAACATCTTTCAAATTGGCAGAATTGATTGGTTTTCTATTATCACGATCACGAGAGCAACTTATATCAAAGAACAGCGATATAAAAGAGAATAAAAATAAGTATATAGTAATTCTTGGTTTCGGTTTCATTTATTTTTTTTAAAAAAAGCATAATTGAAATAACCCAAGGAACAGTTTTTTAAGAATTTTGTCCCTTGGGTATCCAATCAATATCAATTTAGTTTCCTTAAGTTAATGTATGTTTTTTCTTACATGTTGGGAATGCCCCCTGGAATTGAATCCGTAGGTGTTTCTGTCTGTGTCTCATCCATAACATCCCACTGTGGACAATCTCCTACGATACCGCCACTCATGGAGATTTCATTGCATTTTGCATTGACATTGTCCTTAAATTTACAATCACGTACAGTCGCGTTAACAGTTACTATTACTTTATAATAATGCACGCCAATTTTCTTTCCTTGCAAATCAAGAATGTCAGTGGAAGCCGTTGTTGTAGAACATTTGGCACACTGTTTTGTATACGAACCATCTTGGGTTGAATAATCGAAAAGATGTTCAGATACTTTACATTGAACACTTTGGGTTGTATCTGGTGGCCCTGTATCTTCTATGCCTTGGGCAATTGCTATGTTATTCTTAAATAACAAACTGGAAGCTAAAAGGCCAAAGAATAGCCCGAATAAGATGAATTTTTTCATTTTTTTTGAATTAATTAAATTGGTTTTAAATTTTTAAGAAAACATTGTATTGAGAGTATTTTTGCCACATACCCTTATTTAACATGTAGTTTAATGATGATAGGATTGGATTGATTAGTCGAGCTGGTTATGAAATTATTTAGAGTTTTGTTGTGCTTTATTGCCGAATTCACATCGTCTTGTAAAGCATGAGTAAATAGAGATTCGGCGGAAATGTCAGTATACAGGCATGAGTTATCTGAACCTAAAATTTCATTTGAGGTTACTGGAAGAAAATAAGCAGTTTTATCCATAAAGATATTTTCGAAATTAACTACTTCCTTAGTTCTCTTGTTGTAAAAAAAGGATCGTGGAGTCATCCCAAATGAATATGTACAAAAGGTTACACACTTATCATTTACAGTGAAAAGATTTGTTAAACTATAAATCTTTTTATCATTAGCCTTGTTGCTTACGTATGATATCCTTTTATTCATGTACTCGTCGTTTGTCATGAAATCCTCAGGAAGTTTATTTTCTTCGGGCAGCATAAATCTATAGATTGATTTTACGTTGCCGCTATCTAAGTTATATGCGTCATAAGTATACGGGAAAGCTAATATGCAGTTTTGATAATCGCTGGTGTAAAAATTCTTACGGACACTATAGAGATCTAAATCATTAATTTTTTTAGGATCGTATGGAAATAAGGCTTTCTTAATATCAGTAAGGTTTTTCGTGAAAAAGAGATTAGAGAATTTTGACTTTGGATCAGTTAATGCTTCGTTATCAGTATAATAATTGGATCTATAGTAAATGATATTTGAATTACCTGAACTATAAAATGTCCGGTAATAAAAGGGATTCATTATCTCTTTGATCTTGTTTCCTTTGAAGTCATAAAAGATCATTTTATTTTGATTGGAATCATTTATAATTATTTGCGAACTAGTTCTATCTATTGTAAATGATTTGATTTTCTTGTACGATTTTGTTGTTGTCAGTCCATAGTTTGATATTTTAGAAGAGAATTTTCCATTCTTAAAAAAAAATAGTATAGAATTAGAAGACTGATCGTATATGATAAAATAATCCTTGGTAGTTTCCATGGAAGTTATTTCTGCAAAGAAGCTATTCTTTGTGGTTTCTAGTGGAATAAATTCAACGGTATCAAATACAGTTGAAAGTGCAATAGGCTTCTTGATTGAGAAATCGACATCGATTGTTTCTATTGGTAAATCCCTGAAAATTTCTTTTACATTGTTGATATTGTTTCTACAAGATGATGATACAGTTAAGAATAATGAGGTAAGTAATAGGAATGTTAATTTATGTGGTAATAATTTTTTTAAGTGAGCCATGAAGTTGTATGTTTTGAATTAAGGGATTTTAGGTTCCTAATTATTTTATTTATTTGGTGAGACTCAAAACTATATATTATTCTTCTATGCCAATTTTTTTTACATTGAAACAATATTAACCATAGGTTGAGATTATATTTTTATTTTTAGAAAATTGCCGGTCCAGTTCAGTTTTTTTTTGGGAGTAGAGGAATACCTGGCTATGCAGAGGCGATGAATGAATACTTGGATCAGCCAGATGCAAGTGTTTACCAATACTTAAATTCGGTAAGGCAAGGTGTAAATATGCCTGCACTACCAATTTTAGCGGTTGATAATTCTAAAGTAGGTATGCGTAAGCGTATTCAAAATGAGCGTCGCGTAGAATTAAAAGCTGTTGATAATAGCCCTGTGAATGTAATGAATGCACGTCCATCAACAAAGGAGCTAACCGCTACAGGACTGAATGTAACTAGCGAGGCTGCGGGTATAGCTGTATTTTATAAACCAGTGGTTATTTAAACAAGAGTGTTTACGGATAAACATTATTTGGCACTAATCTTCACCTCCTTAAACATAAACAAATTATCGCTCACCCTTAGTGCTTTATTGCTTGCCGATGTAATGGTCTTAAGGGTAACTTCCTTAGTTTTAACATAAGGGAACTTTTCTTGGTAGGTAGTGTCTTTCATTTCGGGGTTGAAATTAGCGAAGATGGCAGGGCCTTGGTAATTATCAGGGTGCTCAGCGTCGTCTATCTTTAGATTTTCAATGGTAATCTTTTCTGGCATGTAACAGGTATAACCGAAATTATGCTGACCAGTATTAGCTCCACTGATGATGGAAGCACTAACAGGTTTGCCGGCTGCCGGTATAAATATGCAGTTTCTAATAATCAATTCGCCCTGCCAGGTGCTGCCATAGTCTGAGCGTAGGTTAACAAAGCTACGAGCACGAACGGTAGAATTCTCAATGATTAAGGTGCCAGAGCCAATGGCATTAATACCCATGTGGCCAAGGGTAGAATTTTTAATGGTGGCATTGGCAACGCCTTGGTGGGCATCAAACCTAGAGAGGATACAGCCATCATAAAGTAGGTTCTTGCAAAAGTTTGAACCTAAAATTCCCCAGTATTTGCTGTCGTCTATGCTGTTGGTCTGCGTACAATTAACAAAGGAGATGTTAACTGCACGGTTTACAGAAAGGTCGTAGGTGCCCATGGTAACAGGCTTGCCAGCTGCCCCAATGGTGCTGTAGGCAAAATGCCCAGTGAGGAGTGTATTCTTTACCGTTACATAAGCGCATTCGCCTATATTGATAAAGCCCCCATAAGGCGCACCATGGTCTCCTTCGTCTTTAATGTAGTGTTTCATACCTTCAAGTAGCACATGAGATCTCCTGATGGCTATATTGCGGTTATAATAGTTGTATTTTGATTCTTCTTTATTGGCTATTGTGGTGAAATTACCTCCTGTAATCTTCAGTTCTTTCTCATCAATGGGTAGGGCGGTCATGTCTGTAATTTGATCGAAATCCCAGATAATGGGTGCCTTCATGTCAACTTGCCCATTTTTGTCGACCAGAAAGATATCTGTTTGCGAAGAGCCATTGTTTTGGTTTAGCCCAAAGCGGATGTATTGTTTAACGTTTGCATTTATTGCCGTGATTAAACATGGACCGGGTAAAGGCACATCTATTTTCGTTTGATTTTTTTTAAGTGAGGTGATGGTTTTTAGTTTAAACGATTGAAGTGCCGAACTTACCGTGAAAATAGGGGCGTTGCGGTTTTTTACTTCGGTATCATCAATAATGAAGTTTGCCGTACCAAAATCGGTGTTAGTTTGAATGATTGCAGTACGCTCCTTGCCACTAATATAGTAAGTGGCGCCGTCATCTGCTTTAACCAAAAGGCCGTGCAAGTTGGCGAATGCATGTGTGGCGGCAATGGCGTCTATATCATCGGTTTTTCCATCGCCTTTGGCGCCGAAGTCGCTGTAGCGAACAGATTTAGCGGACTTAAACTTTAAGACATCCTTAGGGGATACATTTACCTGTAATTCATCCTGGGCGTTGGTATACGCTTTGGTTGGCTGATCGTTGTTAGTGATCACTACCTTATTTTCTAGTGGATTCTTTTGTTGGGCCTGCGTGCCAGTTATAGAGTTTAAAAAAAGGAGGAATATTAGGGTATATTTCATCATAGGGATTTATTTGGTCTTCAAATGGTGTAAACGTGTTTGGTGGATTAAGATATGTAAAATTTGGGAATAAAAGGAAAACGCTTGGGCTCCTCTAAAAGCTATTGCGTGAACAAGAACCTTAAACCTGACGTCATTCCAGTGCAAACGGAAACCCGCGAAGGGCTCAGCGTAGGTAATCTTAAAACGTAATATATATCTGTTCAGACTTTCATTAGCATTAGGATTGCCTTCCGATAGCTATCGGAACGAGCTGGCAATGACGACATAAACAAAGGTTCAGAAATGTTGATATATAAAAAAAAGCCTTTAGTTTTCACTAAAGGCTTTGATTACTGTGCGGAGAGTGGGGGATTCGAACCCGCGGACCCTTTGACAAGTCAACAGTTTTCAAGACTGCCGCAATCGACCACTCTGCCAACTCTCCGCGACAAAAGTACAAATCCTGTTTAAATCTGCAAACTGTGAATGAATGTTTTTTTAAAAAAGATGCTAAGCGCCTATAACAGAGCAATAAAAATTTACGATTTACTTAGTTTTTCATCAACAGGGGTTGATTTTTTGAACAAATTGAAGTTCGGCCTGATGATTTTTACGCTTCTTTTTGATAAATCTACACTTGCATTTAGCTCAAAACCTACCAATAAAATCAAAGAATTTAAATAAAGCCAGATCATTACAACAATTAAAGTACCAATAGAACCATAGATTTTATTGTAAGAACCGAAATTGTTAATGTAGAACGAAAATCCCCAAATGGTTAAGAAAGCAAGGATGGTGGCAAACCATGAACCTGCACTAAAGAATTTCCATTTTTTTGCATGGGCTGGCCCATAGCGATACAAAATGGAAACGGTAATGAAGTATAAAGTACCTAATAACAACCACCTCACAACATCAATTGCAAATAAGGTAATGCCACCTTTATAATGTAATTCCCTTTGTAGGTAGTTTAACACAATTTCGCCCATGGCCATTGCTACAATACAAACAATAACAGATAAGGCAATAACTACCGTTAAAACTACCGCTACCATTCGTTGTTTTACCCAAGTTCTGGTTTCTACCAATAGAGACGATTTGTTAAAGGCAACCATTAATTTATGAACGCCATTGGTTGCAAAAAACAACGATAACACAAAACCCACGGATAGTAAACTTCCATTTTGAATGTTTACAATTTCCTTTATGGTAGTTTCAAAAGCTAAATAGGCATTGTTTGGTAATACTAAAGCCAGTAAGTCCATCAAGGTATCTTGAAACTCAAAGCTTTTTGGGATATAAGGAATTAAGGTAAACAAGAAAATGATGGCAGGAAAAATAGCCAACATAAAGTTGTAAGATAATGAAGAAGCTTTATTTACCAATGCTTCTTTTCCAATCTCCTTAAAAAAGAAAGTAGCAACTGTATAAAGGGGTAAAGGGCTAAAACCGGGTAATACACAAACTTTTGTCCATTCGATAAATAACGAATAGATTTTAAGTTTTAGTAATTGTTTATGTACCCAATTCATTTTTTACACAAAATATTGCCTTACGTTCTCCATGAAATTTGCAGGCGGCTGGCAAGGTCTTCTGCTGGCTTTATTTACAAACACTAAAACCGTTTTACCAGTATTGATTAATTCATTTGCCTCATTGTAAATTTCGTAATCTACAGTTAATTTTATAGAAGGTTTTTCTTTCACAATAGATTTAATGGTTAATGTTTGATTATATAATGCTGGTTTTAAAAATTTAGATTGCATCTCTAAAATCGGCAACATTACACCTTCAGATTCCATCTTCTCATAAGTCATGCCAGAACAAGCTTCAAAACATTCTGTTCTTGCCAGCTCATAATATTGAGCATAATTGCTGTGATGTACAACACCCATTTGGTCGGTTTCTACATAGCGAACCTTAACCTTGCTTTCGTATACAAACATTATTTATAGATGTTGCGTTTGTTCATTGCTGCCCTATATTTATTTGCATTAATTTCATGCTGTTCTCTTGTCTCTGCAAAGGCATGGTAACCAGAAAAATCTTCCTTGGCACACATATAGATATAATTGTTGTTTTCTCTGTTAAGCACTGCATCAATTGCATTAATACTTGGCATCATGATTGGTCCTGGAGGCAAGCCAGCATATTTATAGGTATTGTATTTAGAATCTAAAGCCAAATGCGAATTAAGCACTCGTTTAATCGTAAAATCATCATTGGCAAAAATTACAGTTGGATCGGCTTGCAATAAAATGCCTTTGTTTAAACGATTTAAATATAAACCTGCAATTGTTGGCATTTCTTTATCATAAAGTGCTTCAGAATCTACAATAGAGGCTAAAATTGAAACTTGAATAGGGCTAAGGTTTAAAGCTTTGGCTTTATTTTTACGTTCTTCAGTCCAAAATTTGTTGTACTGTTTTACCATTTTCTCAAAAAACTCTGTGGGGCTCACATTCCAATACAACTCGTAAGTGTTTGGAATAAACATGGTGTAAACATTCTCGGTTGTGAAGCCATATTTTTCTACCAAAGCCGCAGAATCCAATACCTTAATGAAAGACAAAGAATCAGCCTCCATGTTTTTAGCTAGGTAAGCTGCAAAGTTTTCTTTTTTCCTGATGTTTTGAAATTTCAGTTTTACAGCATCTTGATTGCCAGCCTTTAACTTATTAATTAAGGTACGGTTGTTCATTCCTTCTTTTACAGCATAACGACCAGGTTTTAGGTTTTTAGGCAGATTCATCTTTTCAGCTGCTTCTTCAAAGGCATCTGGATTTTTTAATATGCCTTTTTCTAATAGGTTGTGTAAAAAGCCATTATAATCCATACCAGTTTTAACATAAATGTACTTTTGGCTTCCTGTAATGTTTCCTGCTAAATATGTTTTATAAATGTTTAAACCAAAATATCCGCCTATGGCTAGGGCAACTAAAATAATGGCCAATATAATTTTTGTACTTTTTTTTGCTTTTTTATCGTGTTCTAAAATCATTTTTAATACTAGTTTTTTGGTTTGTTTGATAGGGTAATGTTTACAGGTGTGCCTAATTTAACCTTTACTAAGGTGTCTGCTACTAAAGGGAACTGAGTAACCACAACAGCACTTGCAGAATCTGTTACCGGGCCTTCCCAGGTTACTGTTCCCAATGTTAATACAGAACCTCTTAAAGACATTTTAACCTCGTCAATGGTTAACCCTGTTAGGTTTGGCAATTCAACATCTTCAGGCCCACGACCATCACCAAGTGTTAAGTTAATTCTTGAACCTGTTGGTAAAGCTTCTCCACTTCTAATCAGTTGACCTCCAAAATAAGCTTCTAATACCACATCCTTTGCAACATCTGGTTTGTAAGTGGTATCGCCCAATTTTAATCTATAGCTTTCTAAAATGGCTTGTGCTTCTCTTAAGGATTTATTCTCAATATCTGGGAATTTTACATTTGGGGCTTGGGCGGTATTTATAGTCAGGTAAATTGTTCTGTTTCCTTTAACAAAAGTATTGGCATCTGGATCTTGGTCGGTTACAATGCCCGGAGGTTTGTCCATTACATAAACAGAATCTATTTCATAGCGTAAACCTAATTCTTCTAATTTACTTACAGCTTGTGCTAATGGCAAACCTTTAACTTCTGGTACATTTAATCCTTCGCCATGTTTGGTGTAATATCTTAAGCTAAAAAAGGCGATTAATAAGATGCCTACAACAGTACAGGTTGCCGCAATGAGATTGTTTCTAAAAGACTTTGTTTTAAGGTAGGCAATAAAGTTGCTCATTTATTTTTCTCGTAATAGATGTATAACGTTCAAATTTAGTTTAAAAAAATATTTTATCTCAATTAAAATCAAATCTGCATCAAACTAATTTATATTTTTGGATGTATATTTTTAAGAACATGAAGAAAACTATTGCATTATTAACTGGCGGAACTACTGGAGAATGGGTTGTATCTGTTAAAAGCGCAGCAACCATTGCTCAAAATCTAGATTCGGATAAGTTTGAGGTCTATAAAATAATGCTAAACGAAAGTGGCTGGTTTTACGAGCCTGCAGATTCTGTTAAAGTAGCCATTGATAAAAACGACTTTTCATTAACCATTGCTGGCCGTAAGATTAAGTTTGATGGTGTTTTTATTGCCATCCACGGTTCGCCTGGAGAAGATGGGAAATTGCAAGGTTATTTTGATATGATTGGCTTGCCTTACACAACATCTAATGCTTTAACATCTGCAATTACAATGAATAAAGGCTATACAAAGGCAATTGTAAACGGGATAAAAGACTTAAATGTTGCCAAATCTGTACAGATCTTTAGAAATACTGGTTTTGATATCACTACTATTAAAGCAGAGTTAAAACTGCCGTATTTTGTGAAACCAAATAGTGGCGGTAGCAGTATCGGAATGACAAAAGTTAAGCATGCCGATGATTTAGAACCTGCTTTAGAAAAGGCTTTTAAGGAAGACGACCAAATTTTAATTGAAGAATTTGTAGAGGGTAGAGAGTTTTCTGTGGGGGTCTTTAAAGCCAAAGGCGAAATAAAGATTTTGCCTGCTACTGAAGTTATTCCATCAAATGAATTTTTTGATTTTGAAGCAAAATATACACCTGGTGCATCTGAAGAAATTACCCCAGGAAGGATGACAGATGAAGAGAAGAATAGGGTAGAAGAGGTGGTAAAAGCTGTTTATGAAAAATTAAATTGCAATGGCGTAGTGCGTATAGATTATTTTTTAGAGCACGAAACTGGTAAATTCTACTTTATAGAAATCAATACCATTCCTGGTCAAACCATTACTAGTTTTATTCCTCAGCAAGTTGCTGCTTACGGTATGGAATTGAAAGACTTTTATACGCAAATTGTAGAAGAGTCTATTTAGATAAGAAAGTTAGAAAGTCGGAAAGTCCGAAAGTTTGTTAAGCTTCGGACTTCACCGACTTTCGGATTTCTAAACCACTTTATGCTTCCATTTACCTTTTTTAAATAAAATAAAGGCAGCCAACGTAATTCCAACTTCTGCAGTTGGTACGGCAATGAAAACGCCTGTAGGGCCTAAATTTAAATACTTAGCTAAAAAGTAAGCAAATGGGATTTGGAAAAGCCAAAAGGCAATTACGTTTATTCTCGTAGGTGTCCAAGTATCACCTGCCCCATTAAAAGCACTTATTAAAACCATTCCAACTCCATAAAGTACAAAACCATAACTTAATGTTCTTAAGGCTTCAACTGCAACCTTTTTAATCGCTTCATCATTAGTGAAAAATGACGCGAAAATTGGTCCGCAGGTTAAAAATAATACCGTAACCGTTGCCATAAAAATGGTGGTATATTTCATTGTGGTAAAAACAGATTGCTCTGCTCTATCCATATGACCAGCACCCATATTTTGCCCAACTAAAGTGGCTGCAGCATTACTTAAGCCCCAAGCAGGTAGCATGAAAAACATCATTAAGCGTAAAGCAGTCTGGTAACCAGCAGAAGCATTATCACCGCCAGTTGTAGCTACCAATTGCGCTAAAAATATCCAACTACATGAAGCAATAACGAATTGCAAAATGCCTGGAGCAGCAATTTTAATAATAGCTTTCATTTGCTCCCAATGAGGTTTAAAATAAGCGAACTTAATTTTAAGCGAACTATTTCCTCTTACTAAATGGAAAATCTGATAGCTTACCCCAATGCCCCGACCTAAAGCCGTAGCCATTGCAGCACCGGTTAAACCAAAAGCTGGTATTGGACCCAAACCCCTAATAAATAAAGGACAAAGGATACAATTGGCAATATTGGCAATTAATAAACTTTGCATGGCGATAGATGCATTGCCAGCACCCCTAAAAATACCATTGATTAAGAATAACAACATAATTACCGTGCTGCTTCCCATCATGATCTGAACAAACGTTGTTCCTTGCGTTGCTGTTTCTTCAGATGCGCCCATGATCAGTAGAATATTCTTTGCGAATATTACGCCTACAACACTGATGATTACATTGATAATCATGGCCAAAACAATGGTTTGCATACCAGCTTTTGCAGCAGCTTCTGGATTTTTTTCTCCAATCCTACGAGCAACAACCGCAGTTGCTGCCATGCTCATGCCAATTGCAAGAGAATAAATAATGGTAAGTACAGATTCTGTTAGGCCAACAGTTTGCATGGCGTGACCGCTGTTTGGCAGGTGACCAACAAAATATAAATCGACCAATGCGAAGATTGATTCGAAAATCATTTCTAGCATCATTGGAATGGCTAGCAGCACAATTGCTTTGCTGATACTAATAGCAGTATAATCAGTTTCTTTGCCAATAATTGCTTGCCATAAAACTGAAAAAAAATTAGAAAGACCACCCTTGGTCTTAGAAGATTGTAACATTTGAAAAAGATAAAGTATAAACCATAAGATGCTTATTGTTTTAAGCATCAATTATTTGATAAAAGAATGTGGATTTAGCTGTTAACAGCCAAATTTTTCCCTCGATACTATCATGGTTCAATAGAGTTTGATGTTGCAAAAATATAAAATAAATTTAAAGAGCAAAATTTAACTTGATTATCAGTTTGTTAAGTAATTGCTGTAACAAGAATTGTTAATTTTTATCAAAACAATAAAACTAAACCAATTGAATTTAACCTTAACTGATATATCAAAAAGGTATGGTAGCCATACTGTTTTAGCATTTGATGAATGGAAAATTGATTCTGGAATTTATTGGCTAAAAGGCGGTAATGGGACTGGGAAAACTACCTTGTTCAAGATAATCTCTGGTCAAACTCCTTTTGATGGAACTGTGTTATTAAATCAGATAAGCTTGAAAAAGCAAGCCAATGATTTTCGTTCAAGGATTAGTTATGCAGAAGCCGAGCCACAATACCCATTATTTATTACAGGGAAAGAATTGCTCAATTTTTATGCGGCTATAAGAAAAGCTAGTCAAAAGGACATCAATACATTAACTGATTTGTTTGAAATGACGGCTTTTTTAGATCAAAAAATTGGAGGTTATTCTAGCGGAATGTTAAAGAAACTCTCTTTAATATGTGCGTTTATTGGCGATGTATCGCTTTACATTTTCGATGAACCTTTAATTACCATTGATACCGCATCTACTGATAAATTGTACCGATTAATAATAGAAAAATCGGGGCAGGGGAAAAGTTTTTTAATCTCATCTCACCAAGAAATTGATGCAGCTAAATTAACCGTTGATGGTGTGTTTGTTATCGAAAACAGAAAAGTAGTGATATGCTAAAGCTATTAATTAGAACAATAGGCGCAACTTTTTACCAACAACATGTTGGTTTGTTTTTGGTTGTTTTCTATTTGTTATTTGGTATGATACAAGGTTATGATTTAATTCTATTTCATAAAGCTTTGTTGCTTTCCATTTGTTCTTCGCCATTAAACCTTTTAATTCTATTTGGTATTTGGATTTTGTATGCAGTGAAGTCCTTGCTTTTTGTAAGGCAAAAGCTTTCTCAAGAAGATTATGGTTTTGTAAAAGAACTAACAGTTGTTTCTAAAAAGGCACAAATTGTATTATGGATTAAGGTGTATTCATTCCTTCTCATTCCTGTTTTGTGTTACGCTACTTTGGTTTTAATTACTTCAGTTGTTCACCAATATTTGGTTAGCCTTTTTGCTACGACTGGGATGTTAGGTTTAATAATGATATCGTTAGCTATTTATACCTATCGCTTTAGTAATTTTAATTTTAATGTCTCAAAAGCTTGGTTAAATTTCCCTCAACTTAAAATCAATAAACCATTTTGGTCATGGCCAATTTGGTATTTGTTAAATGAACAACGAATAATGCTATTGATTTGTAAAATAGTTTCCTTCTTGTTTTTTAAGGCGATTTTATTGGTTTTTGCAGACATACCTAATGACATTAGGATTTATTTAACTGCTTTGTTAGCTGTGGTTTTAAGTCACGCGGTGCTGATTTTGAACCTCACAAAATTTGATGCTTTTTATAACTCCTTTGCTAAAAGCTTACCCATTAATGCAATTACAAGATTGATATATTGGGCTTTTGTGTTTGGTTTGTTGTTAATTCCAGAGTTGATATTGCTGGGAGCTTCTACTGGAATTACCCCATTGCAATTTGTTAATTGTGTGTTGTTTTGCTTGGGCTCGATGTTAGTTCTGCAAGCCCTAGTGTATTTATTAAAGGCAAATACAGATAGGTATTTACAATATCTTTTGTTCTTTTTCTTTGTAAGTATGTTTGCTATTGTTGGCGGGTATTATTTGCCGTTTAGTATTGCAATGATCATCTTTACTTCAGTTTTTTACTTATGGAATTATAATGGTTTAGATTTAAAAGAAATAGCTTAAATACTATAAGCCTTAATCATTTCTTCGGTTACCTTGCAAGAACGTTGCGTTTTTAAATCTATCATTACGTACTCAAAAATCCCATCTGAAGCTACTTTTCCAGTAGCTTTATTGATGATTTCGAACTGCACATTACTTCCTTTTTCGTTCATTTCTAAAATGCCAGTTCTAACCAGCATTTGGTCGCCTAGTTTTAAAGGGCGCTTAAAGTTGATGATCACTTTAGCTACCACCCAGCCAAAACCTTGTTCGGTAAAACTTTGCCAGCTCATTCCGTAAAACTTGTCCATTTGCTCATAACGGGCAGCTAATACATAGTCTAGGTATTTACTGTTGTGCACATGGTTAAACATATCTATATCGTCTGGACGAACATTTAACTCTGTTTCGAAGATGCTGAATTGATTTTTTTCCATCAGCAGCAAAAGTAAATGATTTATTATTTAGAATGTCAAAATAATGCATTTTCACCGTCGGCTCTCCGTCAATCCTGTGTCGGTTCACCGTCGAAAAGCGTCTTTCGACGGTGAACCGACGGTATACCGAGCCTATACGGACGGTCAATAGCTATGTAGAACTCTAAATAAATACTTTTAGCACTACGTTAAAGGACAAAATTTTATTATTCAAGGTAATTTTTGTATTTTTGATACAAATGGGTAGTTTAAAACTATATGATACAAATATTTCTAGAGCAAGTATAGTTGCAGAGCGAGAATATGCCTATTTAAGTCGTTCTTCTGAGCAAAAATTTCTAGCATTGCTAAACCTAAATCGTATTTCTGTTCAAATGAATGGCGGTAATCTTTTAAAAAAAACCACAAGGTTTGGGCCTTGTTATCAGAAAGCCTAATATTTAATTCGAAATCCTCAGCTATTTAAATCGAGATTGCAAATCTCGACTAACAGTTATAGCTCATTTTAGCTTGTTAACTGTGAGGGAAACAAGCTTCTCCAAAGAACTTATCGTTTGTTAAATAAACCTCTGACTACCGACAGGTAGGCGATTTAGCGAGATGCTGCCTTCTCGGCAGAAGTGAGCGATCCAAAGGAGTGCCTTTGGCACGGGAATGAAATGACCGAAGCTTTACTGCTTCTGATTCTCAAATATTTAGCTTAAAAATAGTCATCGGATGAATATTTGCAAAATGGATATATTCATCCGATGACAATACTTGTTTTTATACTGAACTTAGCTTATCTTTGCGCTCAATTAATTAATTTATAAACTTTAGTACCATTCAAGAATGTATTTAAGTCCAGAAAAGAAAGCCGAAATCTTTAAACAACACGGCGAAGTAGAAACCAACACTGGTTCTGCAGAAGGTCAAGTAGCGTTATTTACATACCGTATTGCGCACTTAACAGAACACTTAAAGAAAAATCGTAAAGATTTCTCTACTCAGTTGTCACTTCAAAAATTAGTAGGTAAACGTCGCGGTATTTTGGCGTACTTATTTAAAAAAGATATTAATCGTTATCGTGCTATCATCAAGGCTTTATCGCTAAGAGATATCATCAAATCGGTGTAATGTTATAAAAGCCATTCTTTTAGAGTGGCTTTTTTTAGTTTAATACTCGAAGAAAATATATATAAACTCGATCTGTTCGAAAGAGGAAAAGCAGATCACAACAATTAAATATGAATGTAATAAAAAAATCGTTTGATTTAGGCGATGGAAGAATTGTAGAAATTGAGACAGGTAAATTGGCTAAACAAGCTGATGGTGCTGTTGTAGTTAAAATGGGAGATACCATGTTGTTAGCAACAGTTGTATCTACTGTAGGTGCCAAACCAGGTACAGATTTTTTACCATTATCGGTAGATTATCAAGAAAAATATGCGGCTACCGGCCGTATTCCAGGAGGGTTTTTACGTCGTGAGGCAAGATTATCTGACTATGAAGTGTTAATTTCTCGTTTGGTTGATAGAGCTTTACGCCCTATGTTCCCTTCAGATTATCACTCTGATACACAAGTAATGATTTCATTGATCTCGGCTGATAAAGATATCATGCCAGATTGTTTAGCTGGTTTAGCAGCATCTGCAGCTTTATCAGTTTCTGATATTCCTTTTAACGGTCCAATATCTGAAGTACGTGTTGCTAAAATTGATGGCAAATTGGTAATTAATCCATTGGCTAGCGAATTAGAGCGTGCAACTTTAGAATTTATGGTTGCTGGTTCGGCTAACGATATAGGCATGGTTGAGGGTGAGTGTGATGAAATTCAAGAAGATGAAATGGTTGAAGCTTTAAAATTTGCACACGCTGCAATTAAAGTTCAATGTGCTATTCAAGTTGAATTAACTGAAGCTACTGGCAAAACTGTAAAACGTGAATATAACCACGAAGATCATGATGCTGATTTAAGAGCTAAAGTTTTTGCTGATACTTACGATAAAGTTTACGCAGTTGCGAAATCTGGTTCTAATAAAGATGAGCGTAAAGTTGGTTTCACTGCAATTATCAATGATTTCTTCGCAGCAATGCCAGAAGATACTGCAGATTTAACTAAAGCAATGGCTAAACATTATTACCATGATGTGCAGTACGATGCAATTAGAAATTTGTTGTTAGATGAAGGAATTCGTTTAGATGGTCGTAAAACAACTGAAATTCGTAAAATTTGGAGTGAAGTAGGTTATTTACCTGCAGCTCACGGTTCGGCAGTATTTACGCGTGGCGAAACTCAATCTTTAACATCTGTAACTTTAGGTAGTAAAGATGATGAACAAATGATTGATGGAGCTTTTGTTAACGGTTACAACAAATTCTTATTGCACTATAATTTCCCTGGTTTCTCAACTGGAGAGGTTAGACCTAATAGAGGTGCTGGACGTAGAGAAATTGGTCACGGTGCTTTAGCTCAACGTTCGTTGAAAAAAGTATTACCAGAAGGAGCAGAGAACCCATACACTATCCGTATTGTTTCTGATATTTTAGAATCCAATGGTTCATCATCAATGGCAACTGTTTGTGCTGGTACTTTAGCACTAATGGATGCTGGTATTAAAATCAAATCTCCAGTTTCTGGAATTGCAATGGGTTTAATTACTGATGAGAAAACTGGTAAATATGCAATCCTTTCAGATATTTTAGGTGATGAAGATCACTTAGGGGATATGGACTTTAAAGTAACAGGTACTGAAAACGGTATCGTTGCTTGTCAAATGGACTTAAAAATCAATGGTTTGTCTTACGAAGTTTTAACTAAAGCTTTGTTGCAAGCTAAAGACGGTCGTTTACACATCTTAAACGAGATGAAGAAAACAATCGCTGCGCCTAATGAAGATTTAAAACCACATGCTCCACGTATTGTTTCATTAAGTATTGATAAAGAATTTATTGGTGCGGTAATAGGCCCAGGCGGTAAAATCATTCAAGAGATGCAACGTGAAACTGGAGCATCTATCTCTATCGAAGAGGTTGGTAACAAAGGTATCGTTGAAATTTTTGCTGATAACAAAGCTGCAATTGATGCTGCTGTTGCACGTATCAATGCAATTGCTGCTAAACCAGAAATTGGTGCTACTTACCAAGGTAAAGTAAAATCTATCATGCCATTTGGTGCATTCGTAGAAATTATGCCAGGTAAAGATGGTTTATTACACATCTCTGAAATTTCATGGGAACGTTTAGAAACCATGGATGGCGTTTTAAAAGAAGGCGATAAAATAGAGGTTAAATTGTTAGATGTAGATAAACAAGGTAAAATGAAACTTTCTCGTAAAGTTTTGTTGCCAAGACCTGAAAAACCTGCAGCTCCACAAGCATAACCCCTAAATCCCCTAAAGGGGACTTTAATATACTAACCCTTTCAGTTTTACTGGAAGGGTTTTTTTGTTTGAAGTCCGAAAAGTTGGAAAGTGTGAAATGTATGAAAGATGTAAACGTATAAGACTATAACTTTCAGACTTTCCGACTATAAACTTTCGGACTAGTTTTGTAACTTGCATGTATTGATATGAAAAGTAAAACTAACATAGTTGAGGAACCATTAGCTGATTATAAAAAAGCTGAAGAGGACTTATTGCGTAAAGCTTTATCGAGTTCTTACACAGAGCGATTTCATACCATGACAAGACTGATGAAAATGAATATCATTTTGAAATCTGCTAAGGTTATCCATAAAAAAATGGATTAATATATGGATGTTTTTGATGATGAAATACTAAAATTATGGCGCTCACTTTTAAATAATAAGGTGAATTTTATAATGATAGGTGGAGTTGCCACAAATTTACATGGCTTTCATCGTACAACTGATGACATTGATATTTGGATAAAAGATAGTCTAGAAAATAGAAAGAACTTAAGAAAAGCTTTTAACGAGTATGGATTAGGAGATTATAAATTGTTAGAAACAATGGAATTTATTCCAGGCTGGACCGATTTTCATTTGGATAACAGTTTGAGAATGGACATTATGACATCAGTTAAGGGCTTAGAAGAATATGGTTTCGATAAAAGTTTTAAGTATGCTTCAATTGCTACAATTTATGATTTAGAAATACCTTTTTTACATATCAATCAATTAATTGAGGCGAAAAGAGCAGCAAATAGACCAAAAGACCAAATTGATATTATAGAACTTGAGAATATCAAAAAATTAAGAGAAGACACAAGCCAATAAAATGAAACACATCATAGCTCCATCTATACTTTCTGCTGATTTTGCTAATCTGCAACGCGATATCGAAATGATAAATAATAGCGACGCTGATTGGTTCCATGTTGATGTAATGGATGGTGTGTTTGTGCCAAATATTTCCTTTGGTTTTCCCGTTTTAAAAGCAGTTAAAAAGTACGCTAAAAAGCCTTTAGATGTTCATTTGATGATTGTTAATCCTGAAAAGTATATACAAGAGTTTGCAAATGAAGGTGCTGATATCATCACAGTTCATTACGAAGCTTGTCTGCATTTACACAGGACGATACAAATGATAAAGGCTGCTGGTTGTAAGGCTAGTGTAGCGCTCAATCCACATACTGCTGTTGGTTTATTAAAAGATATTTTGGCAGATTTAGATATGGTTTTAATCATGTCGGTAAATCCAGGTTTTGGTGGCCAACAATTCATTCCTCAATCTCTAAATAAAATAGCTGAACTAAGAAAAATGGCTAATGAAATCAATCCAAATTTAATTATTGAAGTTGATGGGGGAGTTAGCATTTCAAATACAGCTAGCTTAATAAAAGCTGGCGCAAATGCCTTTGTTGCAGGTAATGCCATTTTTTCGGCAAGCAATCAAACCCAAATGATTGCAGATATGAAAAATATCGATGTAAGCTTACAAGAAATTTAATTATTTTAAATGTTGAAGGCTTATCTGTTAATCTCGACTTTACTTGTGAGCTTTACTTTGGTAAATGCTCAGCCGTTGGTTAGGGTAACGGGTAAAATTCAAGACTTAAATTTCAATCCACTACAACAAGTTACGGTTGCTGTTTTAGGTCAGCAAGAAAGTACGCTAACGACAGAAGATGGCAGTTACACCATCTATTCTAAAACCACTTCATTTACATTAAAATACAGTTTGTTGGGTTATAAACCTATCAATATAAAAATCAACGAAAAAGTTGCTGGACGAATTGTTAGAGATGTCATTTTAGTGCCGAATATAAATGAATTAGAGCAAGTTACCGTAACCAATAAGCAAAATCAGTTAAGTAACACCAGCACCATTAATATTGCCGATTTATCTTCCTTACCTTCCGTCTCCGGTAATTTTGAAGCTATTCTAAAAACACTTCCGGGTGTCTCAACTAATAATGAGTTAAGCTCCCAATATAGTGTTAGAGGGGGTAATTTCGATGAAAACTTAATCTATGTAAATGACATTGAGATTAGCAGGCCAATATTAATTAGAAATGGACAGCAAGAGGGTTTAAGCTTTATAAATGGAGATTTAGTAACTCGGGCAAAGTTTTCAGCCGGTGGTTTCGAAGCTCGATATGGTGATAAACTATCATCTGTTTTAGATGTAAAATATGATAAGCCTGATAGTAGTCAATTAGTTTTAACCACAGGTTTGTTAGGTACGTCTTTAAGCTCTAAATATGTGGCTAATAAAAGTTTCCTTTTGTTAGGGTTAAGGTATAAAAACAACAGCAGTGTATTAAATAAGCAAGATAACAAGGGCAGTTATAATCCAAATTTTGGCGATGCCCAGCTTCTTTACCAGTACAATTTTTCTGATAAATTTAGTTTGAGCGGACTTGCAAATTTCAATCTCGGACAATTTAGGTTAGTGCCAGAAGATAGGGAAACGCAGTTTGGAACATTAGATACGCAACTTAGATTAAATATTGCATACAATGGGCAAGAGATTGATAGTTATAGAACTGCAGGTGGTGCGGTAACCGCTATTTTTAGTCCAAAACCTAATGTAGCTATCAAGTGGATAAATAGCTATTTTAATACAAAGGAGAGAGAAAGATTCGATATTGAAGGAAGGTATATTTTTGATGAATTAGAAACAGGTTTTGCTTCTGGTGGTTTTGCTACTGTTAGGGTAAATAGAGGGATTGGGACTTATTTAAATTATGCTCGAAATAGTTTAAGCTCTCAAACGTTTAGCTCAGAAATTAAGGCTGACCAAAGTTTTGAAAATCATACCTTTTCTTGGGGCGTGAGGTTTGAGCAGAATAAATTTAAGGACGACTTAAATGAATATCATTTAACAGATTCTGCTGGTTATATTTTACCATACGACTCAAAGAAGTTTTATTTAGAACAGTCAATCAAGATATCGAACAATGTTGATATAGATAATTACACCGCATATATTCAAGACAGTTATAACATTGCCAGAAATACAGATTTACAGCTAGGGGTAAGGGCAAGTTATAACTCATTATCAGAGCAGATTTTAATAAGCCCTAGGTTGTTATTGGCTTATAGACCAACCAGTAACAACAAAATTCTACGTTTTTCTGTCGGTGTTTATCAGCAGCCACCTACCTATAGAAGTATAAGAGCTTATGATGGAATTTTAAATTTAAACCAGAAAGCGCAACGCTCTTATAATACATCTGCAGGCTTCGATTATGCGTTTGATGGTTTGGGAACTCGCTTGAAATTTAGTTCTGAAGTTTATTTCAAATACATAGATAAATTAATTCCATACGTGATAGATAATGTAAGAATTAAGTACTTATCGTCAGAAACAGCGAAAGGAAGAACATTGGGGGCAGATTTTAGCATAGGGGGCGAGTTTGTAAAAGACTTGGTTTCTTATTTTAGGTTATCGTTTATGAAAGCTGAGCAAGATATTTTAGGCGATTCTTACTACAGCGGTCAAAATTTGATATTTCCAGGGTATTTAAAAAGACCTACAGACCAAAGGGTTAATTTTTCTGTTTTTTTTCAGGATAGATTGTTAAAAAGCCCTACTTATAAAGTGCACTTAAATATGCTTTATGGTTCTCGTTTACCAATTGGTTCGCCACAAAGTGACCATTACACTGATAATTTCCAAATTCCCGCTTACAAACGAGTAGATATTGGTTTTTCTAAAGATTTTTTAGATGATTATGCGCTAAGAAAGCCAAAATTATTAGATAAATATTTTAGTTCGTTCATCGCTTATTTTGAAGTCTTTAATTTGCTCAATATCAATAACACCGTATCTTATTTGTGGTTAAAAGATGTAGACAATGTTCAGTATGCCGTGCCTAACTATTTAACAGGTCGACAGTTCAATTTTAAATTAATTTTAAAGTTCAAAAACCATCAATAAGTCCTACTAATTTACTAGATTTACCCTCATAAACCGAGCTTGCGAGCTCATTAATGCCTTTAAAGAAAAATTGAACAACTATTAATAAAACTTAATATATAATGAGACATAATTTTGGTGCAGGCCCTTGTATTTTACCGCAAGAGGTATTTAAACAAGCTTCTAGAGCTGTTTTAGATTTTAAAGACGGTTTATCAATTTTAGAAATATCGCATCGCAGCCCTGAGTTTGAGGAAGTGATGGCGGAGGCTAATAAATTGGTAAAAGAACTTTTAAATGTACCATCTGGATACTCCGTTTTATTTTTACAAGGTGGGGCAAGTTTGCAATTTGCCATGGTTCCAATGAACTTATTGCCAGAAGGAAAAACAGCTGCTTATTTAGAAACTGGTGTTTGGGCAAATAAAGCGATAAAAGAAGTAAAGTATTTTGGTAAAGCAAACATTGTAGCTACCTCTAAAGATGCAAATTTCACTTTCATTCCGAAGGATTATGAAATTCCTGAAGATAGCGCCTATTTCCACTATACTTCAAATAACACCATTTACGGAACAGAATTATTCAATTTGCCGGAAACTAAGGTTCCTGTAGTTTGTGACATGTCATCTGATATCATGAGTCGTGTTATTGATGTTTCTAAATACGATCTAATCTACGCTGGTGCTCAAAAAAATATCGGCCCTGCCGGATTAACCATTGTTATTGTTAAAGATGAAATTTTAGGTAAAAGCGGAAGAGCAATTCCATCAATGTTAGATTACATATCTTACAAGGATAACGATTCAATGTACAACACACCTCCAGTATTTTCAATTTATACAGCAATGCTGAATTTAAATTGGTTAAAATCTAAAGGTGGCATTGCGGAAATAGAAAAAGAGAACAAAGCAAAAGCTGATGCTCTGTATAAGGAAATTGATAGAAATCCATTATTCAAAGGAACTTGTGCTGTTGAGGACCGCTCTAGAATGAATGTTTGTTTTGTAATGGAAAATCCTGAACTAGAAAAGTCATTCGCAAAATTTGCTGATGATAATGGTTTTGAAGGATTGAAAGGACACAGAAGCGTTGGTGGTTTTAGAGCATCAATGTACAATGCACTTCCAATTACAAGCGTTCATGCATTAATAGATTTAATGCAGGAATTTGAAGAGAAACAAAAATAAATGAGATTTTTTAGATTTGTCTATATTCTCGTGGTGTTGATTACTTTATTCAGTAGTTGCAATTCTGACAATTCTGGTAAGGAATCATTCAGTTCTGTAGATAGAAATAGCAAACTAGATATTAAATTAACAGAATTCGATTGGGATAAATTAGATACAATTGATAGTAAAATTAATTTGGCATTTAGAGGTAAAATTTCCTTAGTTGAATTTGGTGAACCAGGTAAAAACTATTCTAAATATGAAAAATTACCCAATAAGTCCTTTATTTTAACTGTTAACAAACCAAAGAGTTTTACTTACAGAAATGATACAGACTCACTGTCTTACATTTTATTCAACTCTTATAATCAATTTGTTCTTTCTTCAAATGATAGTTTAATTTATAATAAAATTGAAAGTTTAAAAAATAAAGAAGTTACTGTTTTTGGGTCCTTATTTCAAGGTTTAACAAAGCATTACAATAGAGATTTAGCAATTAATGTTATTAAAATAGAAATTAATAAAGGTTATGATTAAGATACTTGCCAACGACGGCATAGACCCAATAGGAAAACAATTATTAGAAGATGCAGGTTTTCAGGTTGATACGCAAACAATTCCACAAGACCAACTAGCAGAAGCATTATTAAATTATGATGCAATTACTGTTCGTAGTGCAACTAAAGTTAGAGCTGCTTTAATTGATGCTTGTCCGAATATCAAATTGATTGGTAGAGGTGGAGTTGGAATGGATAATATCGATGTTGACTACGCCCGTGGTAAGGGTGTAAATGTGGTGAACACACCAGCCGCTTCATCTTTATCTGTGGCAGAATTAGTGTTCTCTCATCTATTTACAGGTGTTCGTTTCTTACAAGATGCAAATCGCAAGATGCCAGTAGAGGGAGCAACCAAATTCAATGATTTGAAAAAAGCTTATGCAAAAGGTATTGAGCTGAGAGGCAAAACAATTGGTATTATTGGTTTTGGTAGAATCGGAAGAGAAACTGCAAGTGTAGCTTTAGGTTTAGGAATGAATGTTTTAGCTTATGATTTATTTCCTTTTAGCGGTAACATCACTTTAAACTTGCAAGGCGGAATTAAAGTAGATATTCCTGTACAAACAGTAAGCTTGGCTGAAGTGATTGCGCAGAGTGATTTTATATCGTTACATACACCATTTGCAGATAAACCGATTTTAGGTGCAGCAGAATTTGATGCCATGAAGCCAGGAGTAGGGATTGTAAATTGTTCTCGTGGTGGTACTATTGATGAAGAAGCGTTGATTAACGCTTTAGATTCAGGTAAAGTAGCTTTCGCTGGATTAGATGTGTTTGATAATGAGCCAACTCCTTTAGCAGCTTTATTAACGCATCCAAAAATTTCTTTAACTCCACATATTGGTGCATCAACTAATGAGGCTCAAGAAAGAATTGGAACTGAATTGGCTAATTTAATTATCGACCATTTTAAGAAATAAAATAGGTTCGTCATGCTGAATTTATTTCAGCATCTTTCCAGCCAGAAGTAGAAAAGGCTGACCACAAGGTCAGCCTTTTCTACTTTTAAAGAATTTGTCATTCTGAACGCAGTGAAGAATCTACTTATTAGATTCCTCGTTCCTCGGAATAACAAATTAATTTTATAAAGAATTTGTCAAAGCCCAATATCTAAAACCCAAAACCGCTTTTTGAAATGTGGTTAATTTCATCGGGTCTTTTTTGTAGTAACCCGGCAGTAAAATCTTATTTAATTTTACTAAAAGCTTAAATACTTGCTTTTTCATATTGCTTCAGTTTTTTATTCTTATTATATAAAACATAAGCTAAAATAGCACAGCAAATTAAAAAGACAAACATGAAAATATGCGCAATGCTACTTGCGCTTTCTGCTTTCTCAAGATAATTGCTAAGGCCTTCATTTTGGTCTTGCAATCCCTTAATTGTTTTTCTGTAATTTAAAATGCTTTCTGAATTTGAATTTACAGCAGTTTTAACCTGTTCCACTTGCAAGTCTTTATAGTCTAACAAGATTTTAAGTTCCTTAAAAATATCATTATCATTCAGTGCAATTTGTCTTAAAATCTCATTAGAGTTTTTGATATCTCTTTTGGTTTGGAAACCGAAAATACCTGTTCTTGCATTCAGACTTGCATCATATTGACCAAAATTTGCACTTCTTTGTGCTAATAAAGCATTTATTTTAGCACGCTGGATTTCATACGCAGAAGTGTCTTGAGCGTTTATCTTTAGGGTAGATAATATGAATAGCATTAAGAAGAATAGTTTTTTAATCATGACGACATTTTATTGTTCTAATAAACTCCAAGCTTCAGCTTTGCTACTGAAATTTGGTTTAACTTTTGCCCATGTTTCTATAAACAAATTAGACTTTCTATAGTTTTCTAAATCATCTGCACCTTGCCATTTACTAATCGTAAAAAAGATGGTTTCATCAGTTTCGTGTTGCAATAACTTAACATCTTTACAGCCCTCAAAATTTGATATCAATAATTTGATGTTGTTAAATAGAGTTTTAAATTCATCAACATAAGCAGGAGCGAAATGCATTTTTACAATACGAACTAGCATAGGAATATATTAAGTTAATGTCAGTCTGAGCGTAGTCGAAGATCTTTAATTAAACACTTCGACTACGCTCAGTGTGACAATATTTACAAAGTACTCTCTTCTTGGGAGAGTTGCCTGCCTGTCGGTATGCAGGGGTTTGGCTTTCTAAGGATGAAACTCAACCCTCACAATATCACTTAAATGTAGGCCCAATAAGCCACTAGCCTTACCCTTATTAATGGCAATTTCTAAGTGGTTACTAATGCCAAACAAACAAAGCTTTTCTCCCTCTGGAACTTCGTTATAATGCCAGCTTAATTGAGTTATGGTTTCGCTTTTTCTAAAGTACAAAGTGAAGTCTCTATTGCGTTGTATCTTGGTGAAAAGGTCTTTCGTTATATTGGTAATTACATTGCAAAAAGTATCAATATAAATTACACTTCCCCTAATTATATCTCGCTCTATAACAGGATGTAAAAGCATCCTTTGTTCAATATCTCCAGTAGGTACACCGATCTCTTTTAACTTACCACCTTTAGCTAAATGAATGGCTGCTTTTACAAAAATATCTACTAACGGAAAGTGTAAATATTTTAAATCTTGCATGATATTTAATTCTACTAATTCATCTGGTGCTTCATCTAATAATAAAGAAAATATCCCGTTATCGGCACCTACAAAATAATGGTCTTTATAACGCAGAGCGATATATTTGGTGTTCTCGCTAAAAACCGAATCAATCCCAATTAAGTGGACTGTATTTTTAGGGAAATATGGATAAGCATTCTTTAAAACAAAGGCTGCATAAGAAATATTGAATGATGGAACTTCATGGGTAATGTCAACAATATTAGCTGTAGGCAAGATATTCAGGATACTACCTTTCAAAGCAGCCTGATAAAAATCCTTGGAACCTAAATCTGTTGTTAATGTTATTATCGCCATTAAAAATTCAATATTTATTCTTATTCTTGTGTACAGGCAAATCGCCTACAAATATTCAATTTTTAAATCAAAATATACACTCCTAAATAAAAATACAATATTTTGAACGAACTAAAGCTAACATTAGAAACAACAGACCAAGTACAATTTTGGGGTGCCAACAATGAGCATTATGAGTTAATCAAATCTGCTTTCCCAAAATTAAAAATTGTAGCAAGAGGAAATGACGTAAAGGCATTGGGCGATGAAGCTGAGCTTAAGGCATTTGAGCAAAAGTTCGAACAATTGGTTGCTCATCTTGAAAAGTACAGGACACTTTCCCATAACGATGTAGAGGCTATTTTAGGTTCTAAAAAGACGACAACAAAAGCTGATGATGCGCCAACAGCAGCCATCAACACTGGTGAGGTTATCGTTTTTGGAAATCATGGCTTAATGATTAAAGCTCGTACGGCTAATCAGCGTAAAATGGTAGACAGTATTGGTAAAAACGATGTTCTGTTTGCCATTGGCCCTGCTGGAACTGGTAAAACCTATACGGCAGTAGCTTTAGCGGTAAGGGCTTTAAAGAATAAGGAAATCAAAAGAATTATTTTAACTAGACCAGCTGTTGAGGCAGGAGAGAGCCTTGGGTTTTTGCCGGGCGATTTAAAAGAAAAGGTAGATCCTTATTTACGTCCGCTTTATGATGCTTTGGATGACATGATTCCGCCTGAAAAACTAAAGTTATATCTAGAAAACAGAACTATTGAAGTTGCACCATTGGCATTTATGCGTGGTAGAACATTAGATAACTGTTTTGTGATTTTAGATGAAGCGCAAAACTCTACGGATTTACAGTTAAAGATGTTCTTGACCCGTATGGGTCCAACAGCTAAATTTATTGTAACTGGTGATATTACACAGATTGATTTACCTAAAAAAGCACAATCTGGCTTGCATAATGCACTTCGTATTTTAGAAGAAATAAAAGGTATTGATATCATTTACCTGAATGGCGATGATGTGGTAAGGCACAAATTGGTTAAGGCGATATTGAAAGCTTACGGAGATATTCAGTAAGGAAGTAATTAGTATAAAGTATTTAGTACTTAGACAAGTAATTAAGCTGATAGCTAATGTTTTTAATCATTAACTATCAGCTATTTGCTTTTTTAACTCATTTTTTGAAAGTCCCAATCTTCTTACTTTTTGTCTTCCAACCTCTTACTTTCCGACTTTTTTCATATTTTTATACCCAATGAAAGCAATCAAAGAAACCCACTTTAATTTCCCGCAACAAACCAATTTTTATAAAGGTAAAGTGCGCGATGTTTACACAATCGACGACCAATTGATGGCAATGGTTGTAACAGACAGGATATCAGCATTTGATGTTGTTTTACCAGAAGCCATTCCTTTTAAAGGACAGGTTTTAAACCAGATTGCTGCTAAATTTTTAGCTGCTACAAAAGATATCGTTCCTAACTGGGTTTCATCTACTCCTGATGAAATGGTTACCATTGGCAGGATATGTGAGCCTTACAAGGTTGAAATGGTGATTAGAGGATACTTGGCTGGTCACGCTTGGCGAGAATACAGTGCAGGTAGAAGAAGTGTTTGTGGTGTTGAATTGCCAGAAGGATTAAAGGAAAACGATAAATTACCTACTCCAATAATAACTCCAACCACAAAAGCTGCTGTTGGGCATGATGAGGATATCTCTAAACAAGATATTTTAGCCAAGGGCATTGTCTCTTTGATTGATTATGAAAATTTAGAAAGTTATACCCAAGCTTTATATAAAAGAGGCACTGAGATGGCTGCAGAGCGAGGATTGATTTTGGTTGATACCAAATATGAGTTCGGTAAGGTAGGCGACACCATTTATTTGATTGATGAAATTCATACACCAGATTCATCTCGTTATTTTTACGCAGATGGTTATGAAGAAAGACAAAATAATAATGAACCTCAAAAACAATTATCTAAAGAGTTTGTCCGTAAATGGTTAATTGAAAATAATTTTCAAGGTAAAGACGGGCAAGTTATTCCAGAAATGACACCAGCCATTGTGAATTCAATTTCAGAGCGTTACATAGAATTATATGAGCAAATTGTAGGTGAAAAGTTTGTTAAAAACCCATCATCAAGCATTGTAAATAGAATAGAACAAAATGTCATAAATGCGATTAAGGATTTATTATCAAATTAATAATCGTTACTTTCGTTTAAATAAAATACTATACCATGAAATTCTCTACAGATAAACACGAAAAATATGTTGTTCTAAAATTGGACGAACCAAGGTTCACTAATGACAACACGCCTGCATTAAAATCAGAATTTATTTTGTTAAATACTGAAGGCTATCGTAACATAGTTTTAGATTTATCTGAGGTTGAAGAATGTAATGATTCACAAGATTTAAGTTGCCTTTTGGTAGGAGACAGGCTTTGTAAAAGTGCAGGAGGTGTTTTTGTTGTTACAGGCGTTAATAATTCAATTGCAAAAATTGTTAAAATGTCAAACCTTCATAATTCAGTTACTTTTGTAAATAAATTAGATGAAGCCACAGATTTAATCTTTATGGAAGAAATAGAGAAAGAATTACGTGGAGGTGTAGATAAGGGATGATTTCTAATGAAATTTGAGGTAACCATTTTGGGTAGCAGCTCGGCTACCCCAGTTCACAATAGAAATCCTACAGCTCAATTATTAAATTGTAATGAAAAATTTTATTTGATTGATTGTGCTGAGGGAACTCAACAACAGCTAATTAAATTTAATCTTAAGGCATCTAAAATAGACTATATCTTTATTAGTCATTTACATGGCGACCATTATTTTGGTTTAATAGGGTTGCTCTCAAGTATGCACTTAAATGGTCGCATAAAGCCACTTTATATCTATGGACCTGCTGCTTTACAAGAAATATTGGAGCTTCAGTTTAAACATTCAGACACGCATTTAAAATATGAGCTAGTTTATTTTTATACTGATACGACCCAAAGTGCTATTATTTTTCAGAATAATGATGTTACGGTAGAAACGATTATCTTAAATCATCGTATTCCTTGTACGGGTTTTAAGTTTACAGAAAAAAAACGCCTAAGGAAACTGTTAATTGATAAATTGGAACAAGATAATGTTCCGATAGAATTATATCCTTTATTAAAAAGAGGGGTTGATTTAGATTTGCCAAACGGTGATGTAATTAGGAATTTAGATTACACTACAGACTCGGCAGAACCAAAATCTTATGCTTATTGTTCAGATACCTTATTTGATGAGCGTTATTTCGAAAGTATAAAAGACTGTGATACTTTATATCATGAAGCTACTTTTTTACACGAAATGTTAGAGAGAGCAAAAGAAACACATCATACAACGGCATTGCAGGCCGCAGAAATCGCTAAAATAGTTGGTGCCAAGAAATTGTTGATTGGGCACTTTTCATCAAGGTATAAGACTTTAAGCGAGTTGTTAGATGAAGCGAAAACAGTATTTCAAAAAACTGAATTGGCCATTGAAGGATTAACATTTGAGATTTAGCAAAAAAAAGATTTTCTTGATTTGTTAGTAGAATAATATTTTTGAAGGTCGTTATACCCAACTTCCCTAAGTGAATTTGAAACAAGCTGATTAGGTATCTTAATGTGCCGTGATTTAGGTTTAATGCTTTAAAATTCCCACCTACAAGGGACGAAAACCATAATTTTTCCATAAAAAAAGCCGCAGATGTACAGAAGGATAATCTGCGCATATGCGGCTTAAATAAATATCATTTAACCTTATTTATCTGTTTTGTTACCACCTCCGAATACAGAGAAGTGTACATAACGTTTAGGGTTTGCCTTTAAATCTATCATCAAATTATCTAGATTTTTAGCAGCGTTGGTTAGGTTTTTATACATCTCATCATCATTAAGTAATTTCCCTAATGAACCTTTTCCTCCCTTTAAATCAGAAACCATTCCCTGTAAATCAGCCACTGCTTTATTTGCATTATCAATGGTAGCTTTAAAATTTAAAGCAGCTGCCTTATCTGTAACTGTATTTAAGTTAGTTAATATGGCATCAATCTTAGCACCATTATTTTTAAAGTTTACAGTAATCGTTTCAACATTAGATAAAATAGCAGATAATTTTGAACTCTCAGAGCCAACCAATGCATCAACTTTTTTAGATGTACCTTCTAATGATGCTAGGGTAGAAGCGATGCTGGTAAAGCTTTTATCTACATTTTTCTGGAAGTTAGGATTTAAAATAGCATTTACACTAGTTAGTATAGAGTCCATTTTAGTAATGATCATTTCAGCTTTCTTTTGCACTGGCTGAACAGATTCCATTAAGCTTTTTTCTACATTGGCATTTAAAACATAACCATCTTTTGCATACTCTTTACTATTACCAAGTACCATTACCACCGCTTTTCCACCTAACAAATCAGTACTTTCTAATCTTGCAATTGTATTAATAGGAATTAAATACTCGTCTTTGATTTTTAAGGTAGCTTTAATTCTACCGTCTTCTTGTAATTCTAATTTATCAACTCTTCCGATTTGAAAACCATTAATTAATACGGGTTTAGAAACACCTAACCCATCTACTTGAGTATACATTGCAAATAACTCAGTTTCACTAGAGAATATAGAGTTTCCCTTTAAAAAGTTATAGCCAATAATTAATAAAGCTATTGCAAATGCTGCTAATACGCCTACCTTGGTTTCGTTTTTTATCTTCACGTAGTTTGGTGTTTGTTAGTTTTCAATTTCTTTTTTGTACTGTTTGATGGCATTCACTATTGCATTTACAATCTCTTCTTGTCCATCTGCAGAGTTGATGTAATCTTCTTCGGCAGGGTTAGATATAAATCCAATTTCGGTTAAAATCGAAGGCATTGCTGCTCTTTGGAGTATTAATAATCCTTGCTCCTTAACACCTCTATTAACCCTTTTGTTTACATCTGTATAGTTTTTTTGCACCATCTTAGCCAATGCTAAACTTTTAGCTCGGTAAAGAGATTTATACAAAGATAACATAATTAATTCTTCAGGGTCTGTTGGGTCGTAAGTACCTTTTTTCTTATAATTCTTATCGTTAATGATGTCCTCGTTTTCTTTAATGCCAGCATCCATTTCGTTAATACGACGATAAGCACCTACAAAAGTTTCAGTTCCTTTTGTGTAATGATTGCCCTTATCCATCGAATTGCAATGTATCGATATAAATAAATCAGCTTTGGCATTATTGGCTATTTCTGCCCGGCGATACCAATCAACATCAACATCAGTTTTACGAATTTGAATGATTTTAATGGTTGGAAGTTCTTCTTCTAATTTCTTACCTAATTTTAAGGCAACTTGTAATGCAACATTTTTTTCATAAGAATATTTTCCTTTTGCACCAGGTTTTACGCCACCATGACCAGCATCAATTACTATGGTTTTTATTTTATAACCTTGTGCGTTTGCAACAATTATGTTTATAAAAAATAGAATAAGAAGTGGTAAAAAGGCGTACTTTAATCTCATTTAATGATGTTTGAACTGCAAATTTATAATAAATATCGTCAACTAAATTTCTACACTTACTTTATAAGCTTGTATTGCTTTTAAAAGACAATTGGTAATTTCAATTTGGCCAGCTTCTGAATTCATATAGTCTTCTTCGTCCTGATTGCTAATAAAGCCTATTTCTGTTAATATTGCTGGCATTCCGGCTCTAGCTAAAACAGCTAGACTTTTTTCTTGAACACCTCTATTAATCCTGCCAACGCTTACATATTGGTCTTGCACCATTTTTGCTAATTTTAAACTCTGTGTTCTAAAAGTATTTTTCATTAATGATAAAATGATAGCACTTTCTGGGTCATCAGGATTAAAACCGTCGTAATTCTCTTTATAATTATCCTCTAAAAAGATAGATGCATTTTCTCGCTTAATGGCTGCATCTTGTTCATTTATTCTTCCGCTACCAGACACAAAAGTCTCTACACCTCTTGTAGAAGTACTTTTTGCATACCTAGTTTTGTAAACAGGAACTTTTTTGCCTTTTTTATTTCTGGTGTAACCACTTATGTAACGACTGCTAACAACCGGCATATCATTACAATGTATGGAGATGAATAAATCTGCTTTTGCATTATTTGCGATGGCGATACGCTCATAAAGAGGAACAAAAGTATCATCATTTCGTGTTAAGATTACCTTAACATCTTTCATGTTCTCTTCAATTAGCTTACCTAATCTGATGGCAGTTTTAAGCGCAACATCTTTTTCTGTATAATATGAGCCTCTCGTGCTTCCATCTTTACCTCCATGACCTGCATCAATTACAATTGTTTTAATTTTGTATTCTTGTGCAATTAGTTGATTATCAATACCTAAGATAGATATGATAGAAATAAGTACAATCAAAATTGCTTTTGACCTAACCAATGGTATATTTTTCATTAATTTTGAACGTTTTGGGATAAACATTATTGCAAAAATAACATTCACACACGAATTTGAAACTTTTAAGATACATCATTTTTATAACGTTTACTCTTTTATTAACATCTGTTGGTAATAAAGCACTCGCAACATCTACGATTTTTTTTCAGCAAGTACCCAAACAAATCGCTAAACCAATAGATACATCTAAAAAAGATACAACTAAGGTTAAGATGAAAAAAGGTGCTGGTGGACTTGATGATAAGATTGAGCACTTTGCAAATGATTCGACCCATATTGATAAAAAAAATGGAATAATGCATCTATACGGCAAGGCGAGGGTTATTTATGAAACCTTTGAATTAGATGCAGAATACATTAGATACGACTCAAAAAACAACATCATTTTTGCTAGAGGTATCACAAATGATAAGGGCAAATATTATGGCAGACCTATTTTTAAAATGGGAACTGATGGAACAGGGATTGCTGATTCTATAAGTTATAATACAAAGACTGGAAAAGGTAATGTAGATGGTATTTTTAAAGAACAAGAAGGTGGTTTTTTCACAGGGGGAAGAACAAAAGTTCAACCCGACAATGAATTTCACGTTTCTGGAACAACATATAGTACGTGTAATTTACCAGAGCCGCATTTCGGTTTGCATATTACTAAAGGTATTGCTACTGAGAATCACATTATTACTGGACCAGTATATTTTGAATTTGAACGAATTCCAATGCCATTGGGTTTACCTTTTGCATTTTTCCCCAAACCAAATAAAAAATCATCTGGTTTTATTTTACCAACCCCTGGAGAAGATGCCACAAAGGGTTTCTCTTTAACAAATGGCGGATATTATGTGATTTTAAGTGATTATTGGGATGCTAAAGTAACTGGTAATATCTTCACCAATGGTTCTTATGATTTAAACTTAGGAACAAATTATTTGAAACGCTACAAATATGGTGGCAATTTAAACTTAGCTTATTCTAGTACCAGAAATGGTTTAGAAGGAACCCCAGAATATAAACCTCAGAAAAATTTTCACATTGGATGGACTCACAGCCAGAACGCTAATGCAAGGCCAGGGACTACATTTAGTGCTTCGGTAAATGCTGGAACAAGTACATACTTTAGCACAACTGCGGCTAATGCTAGTTATGATATTAATCAGATTGCACAAAACACCTTAAGCTCTAGTATTGCCTATGGTAAAGTTTTTGGCGATGGATTGTTTAACCTAACAGCAGCACTTTCTCACAGTCAAGAAACACAAGCAAAAACAATTAGCTTAACCCTACCTCAAGTTAGTTTAAATATGTCTACACTTACTCCATTTTACGGAAAGAATAGTGTGGGAGAACAAAAGTGGTATCAGAAACTAACTGTAGGTTATAGTTTACAGGCCAGTAATACGGTTAATACCAGAGAAGATATGCTTTTTGATAAAGATGGGCTAAAAAGATTTAAAAATGGTTTTCAGCATAACATTCCAATCAGTTTACCATTCAATTTATTTCAATACCTAAACTTTAATACCAGTGTTAATTATAATGAACGTTGGTATTTTCAAACCATCAACAATCGTTACCTAGAAAATCCAACAGGTTCTCCAACAGTTGTTACAGATACAGTTAATGGTTTTAAAAGAGCAGGAGAATATACTTTGAGTACTGGAATGTCTACCAAGCTCTATTTTAGGAAAAAGTTTGCAAACTTGGGTAAAATTAAGGGTTTTAGCCACGTAATGACACCTAACTTTAGCTTCTCTTACAAACCAGATTTTTCATCAAGTAATTTTGGATATTATAAAGACCAAGAATTATATACAAATGATTTAAGGCCAGGTAAAAGTGTAAAGACTGGTAGGTATGTTGAAGATTATCAAGGTAAGAGATTAAAATACTCAATTTTTGAACAAGGAATTTATGGCGGACCCTCAGCTGGAAAACAAGCTTCAATTGGTTTTTCATTAGATAATAATGTGGAATTAAAAGTAGCCTCAGCAAAAGATACCACTGGAACAGGTGAAAAGAAAATTCCTATCATTCAAGGTTTAACGTTTTCTAGTTCTTATAATTTTGTAGCTGACAGTATGAAATTAGCACCTATTAGCTTTGGCGGACGTTCACAATTTACTGATAAGTTAGGTTTTAATTTTAGTGGTTCATTAAGTCCTTATGCCGTTAAAAATGTTGGTACAGTTGTTAATGCAGGCACTGCTAATCAATCAATCCTTCCTAGTTATCGTGAAGTTGACAGTTATCGTTTGCCTCGTATCACTAGCGTAACTTTCTCAACAGATTTCAGTTTTAATCCAGACGCTTTAAAAAGTCGTAATAAAAATGTGGAAGATGTTAAAAATCAAACTCCTGCAGCGGGAAGAACTCAAGAAGAAACAGACAGATTGCAAGCAATAAGTAGAGACCCAAATGCCTTTGTTGATTTTAACATTCCTTGGAACATTGCACTTTCTTATAGCTTTAACTACAGCAACCCCCTAGGAAGAAAAGAAACTAGAACAATTAGTAATACCTTAAATTTTAATGGTGATTTTAATTTAACTCCAAAATGGAAAATCCAATTTAACTCTGGCTATGATTTTAAGGCTAAAAACATTTCATATACTTCTTTTGCCATTTATAGAGATTTACATTGCTGGGATTTAAGTGCGAGTTGGATTCCTTTTGGTGCTTATCAAAGTTATTCTATTGACATTAAAGTGAAGGCATCTGTTCTTCAAGATTTGAAGTTGAGCAAGAGAAAAGGTTATTATACCAAATACTAAAAATATATGTTAGCGGAAATCATCACCATAGGCGACGAAATATTGATTGGTCAGATAGTAGATACAAACTCTGCTTGGATGGGTAAGGAGCTGAATAAGATTGGAATTAGTGTAAAACAAATTACTTCAGTTTCTGATGACGCAGCACATATTATACAAGCCTTGGATGAAGCTAAAAAAAGAGCAAACATCATTTTAATAACTGGCGGATTGGGGCCAACAAAGGATGATATTACCAAGCTTACCTTGTCTAAATATTTCAATATGCCTTTGAGAAGAGATGCTGAAACATTGGCTCACGTTGAAGGTCTTTTTGCTAAGCTGAATAGGCCAATGATTGATTTAAATAGGCGACAGGCTGATGTTCCAGATGGCTGTATCGTAATTCAAAATAAAAATGGAACTGCACCCTGTATGTGGTTTGATGTAGATGGAAAAATTATTGTCTCTATGCCAGGTGTTCCCTTTGAGATGATGTATTTAATGGAAGACGAAATTCTTCCTCGCTTACAAAAAGCATTCGAATTACCTTTTATCGTACATAAAACCATTTTAACAATCGGACAAGGAGAATCTTTTTTAGCTCAACAAATAGAAGATTTAGAAGATGCTTTACCGAGTCATATTAAATTAGCTTATTTACCGAAACTTGGTCAGGTGAGGTTGCGATTAAGCGCCATTGGTAATGCTGAAATTGCCTTAAAAACAGAGGTAAATTTATATGCTCAACAAATTATAGAAAGAATTAAAACCTTTGTTGCAGCAGAAGATGACGTGGCTTTAGAAAAAGCAATCTTAGATTTAATGAGGACTAACAGCTTGACACTCTCTACTGCAGAAAGTTGTACAGGTGGATATATTGCTCATTTATTGACACAGCACGCAGGTTCATCTGCGGTTTTTGCTGGTGGTGCAGTTGCTTATTCTTACGATTTAAAGGAATCTATTCTTGGAGTTAAACATCAAACCCTAACTGAATTTGGTGCAGTAAGCGAACAAACTGTAAAAGAAATGGCCGAGGGTGCAATTGACCATTTCAAAACCGATTATGCAATTGCGGTTAGTGGTATTGCTGGGCCAGACGGCGGTATGCCAGGAAAACCCGTTGGCACAGTGTGGATTGCTATCTCATCCAAAAATCAAACTATTGCTAAATTATTCACTTTTAGCAATAAACGAATTCAAAATATAGAACGTTCTGCAACAGCAGCTTTAACCATGCTTTTAAATCTCTTGAAACAAGATTTGAAATAAATAGGTAAAAAGGCGTACTTTTGCGCTCGATTACCAATTATAAACAATCAGACAATATGGCTCAATACGAATTATTGTTACCGAAAATGGGAGAGAGCGTTGCAGAGGCAACCATCATTAAATGGAATAAACAACCAGGGGATATGATTCAACTGGATGATACTATTTTAGAGATTGCAACCGATAAGGTAGATTCTGAAGTTCCATCTCCTGTGGCTGGTAAATTGGTGAAACAACTTTTTGCAACTGATGACGTTGTTCAAGTTGGTGCTGTGATTGCAATAATTGAAACAGATGGTAATGTAGAAAGTACGCCTGTTTTTGAAAAGCCAACAGTTGAAGAAACTACTTCGGTAAGTGCGCCAGTAGAAAGTATTCCTGGTGCCGAACAATTACCACAAGATAATCAAACAGCTGCTCAATCAATTGATTTCGCAGCCTCAGAGCGATTTTATTCGCCTTTGGTGAAAAGCATTGCTGCTCAAGAAAATATTTCGCTAGCCCAACTAGATCAAATTCAAGGAAGTGGTGCTGAAGGTCGTTTAACAAAGGACGATTTATTAAATTATATACAAAGTAAAAATAGTGGTGCTCCAGAGAAGGTAATTCAAGTTGCAACGCAAGCTCCACCACCAGTTCAAGCTACAAAAACAGAAGTTCCTAAATCTCAACCAGTAACTTCGGTTAGTGGTGGCGATGAGATTATTGAAATGGATAGAATGCGTAAACTGATTGCTGAGCATATGGTGATGAGTAAGCAAACTTCTCCACACGTTACTTCTTTTGTTGAAGCCGATGTGACTAATATGGTAAAGTGGAGAGATAAGGTAAAAAAAGCATTTGAGCAGCGTGAGAATGAAAAAATAACTTTTACCCCAATATTTATCGAAGCGGTTAGTAGAGCGATAAAAGATTTCCCGATGATTAATGTAACTGTAAATGGCACGCAAATCATTAAAAAAAGAGATATTAATATTGGTATGGCAGCAGCTTTGCCAAGTGGAAATCTAATTGTCCCTGTTATTAAAAATGCCGACCAGTTAAATTTAGTGGGTTTAACAAAAGCAGTTAACGATTTAGCTTCTCGTGCTCGTAATTCGAAATTAAAACCAGACGAAACTCAAAACGGTACTTTCACATTAACCAATGTTGGTTCTTTTGGAAACGTAATGGGAACCCCAATTATTAATCAACCTCAAGTTGCTATTTTAGCCGTTGGTGCTATTAAAAAGAAACCTGCAGTTCTAGAAACAGAATTTGGTGATGTGATAGCTATTCGTCACATGATGTTTCTTTCGCTTTCTTATGACCATAGAGTTGTTGATGGTGCTTTGGGAGGTTCTTTTGTTCGCCGAGTGGCAGATTATTTAGAAAACTGGGATATCAATAGAGAGATTAGTTAGTTTATTAGCCATTGGTTCATTAGTTCAATGGACTACTTTCAAGAAATAATCGTAAGGTCTGTAAATCACAGACCTTTTTATTTTTACATTCTGAACACAGTGAAAAATATCTTCTTCAAAACTACACAGAGATTCTTCGTTGCACTCAGAATGACAATAACCTAGATAGCAAAAGCCCCGATGGATGAAATCGAGGCAATTTGCAATCAAAACAAAACAAAATAATTTTTAGTTTACTAGCACGCCTTCTTCGGCGATGGCAGCAATATCTTGTTGACTGTAAGTTAACTTGCCAGTCTGTGCGATAAACACATCTTTATTTAAAAGTAGATCTCTATTTTCTATAAGGCTCTTTAAACTCACGCTTCCAATTACATATTTATAATCGTTGCGAGAGAATCGCTCTGAGATATTTTCAACTTGTAATTTCTCTACTGTGTACTCGTGAACGTAACGTAAATAAACTTCAATGCTAACTTTATCCGTATGAATTAGACCGTTTTGTTGATGGTATTTTTTATACTCGTAACGATACTCATAACGCAAAGCTGCAATATCTGAAAGTACGGCTGCACCAGTTGGATGACCGCCTGCACCTTTACCAAAGAAAAATTGTTTATCTGCAAAAGCAGCTTGAACAGTTACGCCATTGTATTCATTTTCAACATTGTAAAGGAAATCATCAGCCTTAACAAATTTTGGAAGCACAAAAGTTACAACCTGTTTAGTGCTAATTTTTCTTGCTGTTGGCACCAATTTTATCTTGAAGTTTTTCTCTCTAGCATATTGAATATCAGCATCAGAAATATTTTGAATACCAACATTTAATATCTTATCTGGATTAATAAATAAGCCATAAGCGTGAGCGGTAGCTATTGTTAATTTAAACTTAGGGTCATAACCTCCAACGTCTAAAATTGGGTCAGTTTCTGCAAAACCTAAATCTTGCGCTTGTTTTAAAGCAGTAGAGTAAGCCAAACCTTCATTAAATATTTTAGATAAAATATAATTTGATGAACCATTGAAAATTCCACTAATTCCATGTAAAAGTTCATTATCATAATACTCCTCTAGGTTTCTGATAATTGGAATACTTCCGCAAACAGCACCTTCATAAAGTAAAGATGTTCCATTATCTGCTTGTAGTTGAACTAACTCTGCTAAATGTAAGGCAATCATTTTTTTGTTGGCAGATACTACATTTTTGCCATTACTTAATGCCGTTTTAGCAATTCTAAAAGCTGCATCAGCATCATCAATTAATTCTACAATTGTATTTATTTCTGGGTCATTTAAAATCTCTTCGTGAGAAGTAGTAAAAAGATGTGCATCTAAACTGCGTTTCTTTTCAGGGTTTTTAATAGCTATTTTAACAATCTCTAAATTAAGGTTTTGCCCGCGAATAATGTCGTGTAATCCTTGTCCAACCACCCCAAATCCAAATAATCCTATTTTAAGTTTCTTGCTCATTTTTTTGTTCGTTATTCGTTATTCGTACTTCGTTATTGCTTGAAACGCACAACGATGGACGAGAAACGATCTAAGCTGTTCTGTTTAATTTTATAATTTTCTTGTTTGCACTCTCTTTTAAAAAGGTGCCTATAATGTTTGTCAGTTTATCAGTTTCAATCAAAAAACCATCATGGCCATAAGCGCAACTGATACTGCTAAATTGTGCGCCATTAATATTTTTAGCCAAATATTGTTGTTCAACTATAGGAAAAAGAACATCGTTTTCTATCCCAACAACTAAGGTGTTGGCTTTCACTTCATCTAACGCTGCTGCAATACTTTTTCTACCACGACCAACATTGTGACTATCCATCGCTTTGCTTAAATACCAGTAGCTGTATGCATTGAAGCGTTTACATAATTTCTCACCTTGATAATTTTGGTAAGATGCAGCTCTATAACCAGTAGTTTTATCGTTAACACTTTCTAATTGCGTATCTGCGTATGCCTGATAAGTGCGATAAGACAATAAAGCGATGCTACGGGCTACTTTTAAACCTTTTAATCCGCCAGTTGGCTGGTTTGCGTAAAATGTTCTATCTGCGCTAATTGCCAAACGTTGACTTTCGTTAAAAGCTATTCCCCATGGAGAATGTACAGCATTTGTAGCCACTAAAACCAAGTTTTCTATAGTTTGAGTTTTAGATAATGACCATTCTAAAGCCTGTTGTCCACCTAAGGAACCACCAATTAAAACTTTTACAGTATCTATTCCTAAATGATTAGCTAATAAATGATGTGCTGAAGCTAAATCTCTAATGGTAAATTCTGGAAAAGATAAATAATACGGTTGACCTGTTATTGGATTTTCACTTAACGGATTTGTTGTCCCATAGTTTGAACCTAAAATGTTAGCGCAAACTATAAAGTGCTCATTAGGATTAAATAATGCATTGTTTCCAAATAATCCTTCCCACCAATCTAACACATCAGCATTTGCTGTAAGTGCGTGGCAAGCCCAAACCACATTATCTTTATTAGCATTTAATTTGCCAAAAGTTTGATAAGCAATTTCTAGAGTGCGTAGTTTCTTTCCGCTTTCTAATTTGAAGATTTTTGGATATTTATATGTTGATTGTGTGCTCATTACTCAGTATTACGCTAATTCTTGTTCTTGTATGTTAATTTTTGCAAAAGCTTGTTCAAAATCTGCTTTGATATCGTCAATATGCTCGATGCCAACTGAAACTCTTAATTGATTTGGCGTTACTCCAGCTGCAATTTGTTCATCAATGCTTAATTGTTGATGTGTAGTTGCTGCAGGCTGGATAATTAAGGTTTTCGCATCGCCTACATTCGCCAAATGGCTAACTAATTTTAAGTTATCAACTAAAGCAATTGCATTTTCTTTGTCGCCTTTTAATTCAAATGAAAGTACCCCACCAAAACCATTACTTAAATATTTTTTTGCGTTGGCGTGGTAAGGACTGCTTTCTAATCCTGGGTAATTTACCTTAGCAACTGCTGGATGATTTTCTAACCATTTGGCCAATGCCAATGCATTATCTACATGGCGCTGAACGCGAAGAGATAAAGTTTCTAATCCTTGGATTAATAAAAATGAGTTAAATGGAGAAAGGGCAGGGCCGAAGTCTCTTAAACCTTCTACACGAGCACGGATAATAAATTGAATGTTTCCAAAAGGTCCACCTTCACCAAATACATCGCTGAAAACTAAACCGTGGTAACCTTCTGATGGTTCTGTAAATTGAGAAAATTTACCATTTGCCCAATTGTAATTACCACCATCAACAATTACCCCACCAATACTTGTACCGTGACCACCAATCCACTTTGTGGCAGATTGGACAACGATGTGTGCACCATGTTCTAATGGTCTAAATAAGTAGCCAGCAGCACCGAAAGTATTGTCTACTATTAAAGGTAAATCGTGTTTTTTTGCAATAGCAGCTATTTGTTCAAAATCTATAATACTAAATGCAGGATTACCAATGGTTTCTAGATAGATTGCTTTTGTTTGCTCATCAATTTTTGCTTCAAAATCTGAAGGGTCATCGCCATTGGCAAATTTTGTTTCTATGCCTAAACGTTTAAATGCAACTTTAAATTGGTTATAAGAACCACCATATAAATGGCTTGATGCAACAAAATTATCGCCTGCCTGCAAAATGTTGTTTAGGGCAATAAATTGAGCAGCTTGTCCAGAACCAACTGCTAATGCCGCCACGCCACCTTCTAAAGCTGCAATTCTTTTCTCGAATACATCAGTTGTAGGATTCATTAAACGAGTATATATGTTCCCAAATTCCTTTAAGGCAAATAAATTTGCGCCATGTTCAGAATTTTTAAAAGCATAGGATGTGGTTTGATAGATAGGAACAGCTCTTGAGCCAGTTGTTGGGTCTATTTCTTGGCCAGCGTGCAATTGTAGTGTTTCGAATTTATGAGTAGTTGACATGGTTTCTAAATTAATTGTAATTGAATTTGATTCTATAATTGGGCGTATCCCGTGTTTTCGGGACCTTCCGGATTGAAAGACAAAAAGGAAGATTTTAAATTAGTACATGCAACAGCACATACAATTCATCAGCTGTGAATTACAACGAATTTGATTTACAATAGTAGAAACTGAACCTTGAGGTTTTAAGTTAAGATTTTCGCTTTGCGAAATTGAATTTAATGTTTTCATCTTTCTTAATTTATATTTCCAAACAACACCATGTCGAATGGTCAGGAATTGGCACCTTCTCCGTTAGGGAGGGTTGCCAGTGGGTCAAAGAGCCTGTCTCTCGCCACTTCTTTATAAATCAAAACCTAAACGGTGTTGACTTTAATCTAGCTTTCGCCAAATCATATTCCAAAAGTAGAGTTTTTTTCAATTAAATACAAAATTTAATTCTGACTAATTTTTAATATATTGTTTTTCAGCTATTTACTTTGAGAATTTAAATTTGGATAAGTTATTAAGACTTTTAAGATATCAAAATATATTGAATACAAATAAAGTATACTAACTTTGTAGAGTAAATAAATTTATATCCATTGGAAGCCAAATTACTAGATAGTATCATTTTTCGTCAAAATCAACAGCAGGTAGTGCCCTCAAATCAAGCCATCGCCAGTTGGGCAAATAATTTGCTCAATCTGCTTTTTCCAGAGCGAGGATCGTCCAGTAATTATACGGTTGAGATATTAAAAGGAGTATTTTTTGAGCTTAAAGAAGAACTTCAACTGATATTGAAATCAACTAAAGCTTGCAACAAGAATCACTATAAAGAGATTGCAGATACTTTTTTTGAACGCCTGCCGGAAATTTATCGGAAGTTAAATACAGACCTTTCTGCACTTGTTGATGGCGACCCAGCTGCACAAAGTGAATTCGAAATCATTAGATGTTATCCTGGTTTTTTTGCTACTGCAATGTATCGCTTTGCCCATGAGTTATATTTATTGGAAGTGCCTTACATCCCGCGAATTATTACAGAATACGCACATACGATAACGGGCATAGATATTCATCCGGCAGCGAAAATTGGTGAATATCTGTACATTGACCATGGAACTGGCTTAGTAATTGGTGAAACTACAGAGATAGGTCATCATGTAAAACTTTATCAAGGGGTAACTTTGGGTGCATTAAGTGTTGATAAATCTAAAGGTAACACCAAAAGACATCCAACTATTGGTAACTATGTGATTATTTATTCTGGTGCTACCATTTTAGGAGGTTTAACTGTTATTGGTGATTATAGTTTAATTGGCGGAAACGTGTGGTTAACAGTAAGTGTTCCAGAAAATTCTACAGTTTATCATCAAGCTGAAATTAAAATTAAGTAAACATGAAAACAATTATAGATTGCATAGGCAATACACCATTAGCAGAAATATGCTATTTAAATCCCAATCCAAACGTAAAAATTTACGCAAAGCTAGAAGGAAATAACCCTGGTGGAAGTGTTAAAGATAGGGCAGCCTTAAATATGATTCGCAGTGCGATGGAACGTGGCGAAGTTAATAAAAACACTAAATTGATAGAAGCTACTAGTGGAAATACAGGTATCGCGTTAGCTATGATTGCCTCTATTTATGGTATTGAAATAGAACTGGTAATGCCAGCTAGTTCTACCAAAGAGCGAACTTTAACCATGGAGGCTTTTGGTGCTAAGGTTACTTTGCTCGAATCTATTGAAGTATGTAGGGATTATGCCGAAGAAAAAGGAAGCCAAAAAGGTTATTTTCTGCTAAATCAATTTGCCAACCCTGATAACTATTTGGCACATTACAAAACAACTGGTCCCGAGATTTGGAGCGATACTAATGGCGGAATCACGCATTTTGTTAGTAGTATGGGTACCACTGGCAGTATCATGGGTAATTCTAGGTACTTAAAAGAAAAAAATTCCGACATTCAAATTGTGGGTTGTCAGCCTACGGAAGATTCATCTATTCCTGGTATTCGCCGCTGGCCGATTGAATATTTGCCTAAAATTTATGAACCACAACGTGTTGATCGAATTATGGATGTTTCTCAGCAACATGCCGTCAAATCAGCTAGAGATTTAGCAAAAAAAGAAGGCATTTTTGCAGGTATGAGTAGTGGGGGCGCTTTGCATTGCGCATTGCAGTTAGCGCAAGAGATAGAAAGTGGTTTGATTGTATTTATAGCATGCGATAGAGGAGACCGCTATTTGAGCAGTGATTTGTTTGGATAACTATAAAATAGGTTCGGTAAATTGAATGATATTTCTACCGAACCTACGTTATTTCTTACACTTGCTACGCATTTAAAGCTTGCTCCAAATCTGCAATTAAATCATCTATATGCTCTAAGCCAACAGAAATTCGAATTAAATTTTGTGGAGTTTTGGAGTCCGGTCCTTCTACAGATGCTCTATGTTCTATCAAGCTTTCTACACCTCCTAAACTTGTAGCTTGTGCAAATATTTTCACGCTATTTACTACTTTCCGGGCAGCTGTTGCATCACCTTTAACCAAGATAGAAAGCATTCCGCCAAAATCTTTCATTTGTTTTTTGGCAATCTCATATTGAGCGTGAGATTTTAAACCTGGATAATAAACAGCCTCAACTTTAGGATGAGTTTCTAAGTATACTGCTAATTTTATGGCGTTTTCGCAATGACCTTTAATTCTATATGCTAAAGTTTTAATGCTTCTTAATAACAGGAAACAATCAAAGGGAGAAGGAACTGCGCCACCAGTTTGCTGAACATTTATAATCCTTTCCCAAAATTCATTCTTTTTGGCGGTTGTTAATGAACCTCCTAAAACATCGCTATGGCCGCCAATATACTTAGTGGTCGAGTGCATTACAATATCTGCTCCTAATTTTATCGGGTTTTGAAGAATAGGAGAGGCAAAAGTACTATCTACAGTAAGCATCAAATTATGTTTTTTACAGAGCTTGGCTAATGCTTTGATATCTGTAATTTTTAGTAGTGGATTTGAGGGTGTTTCTGCCCAAATCATTGCTGTATCTGATTTAACAAAACTTTCTATTTCAGCTAAATCTGTTAAATCAATAAAATCGAAAGTTAAGCTATCTTGAAAAATGGTTAGTAATTGCTTTTTTAACCCCCAATACATATCATCAGGACAAATGATGTGACTGCCAACTTTTAAAGCCTGAAAAACAGTCATTCCTGCAGTATTGCCAGATGAAAATGCACAAGTGTCTTCTCCAAATTCTAATTCGGTAATTACTTTCTCTAACGCAGAACGATTTGGATTACTAACCCTGCTATACATGTGTCCGCCCGGATAACCACCATCTTCACCTCTTAAAAAAGTGGTCGATAAACTAATAGGCATGGTTACATCGCCTGTGGCACTTTTAACTAAATTTAGAGCATGTATGGCAGTAGTTTCTGGTTTCATTTTGTACGGGATTAAGAAAATATGATAACAAAGCTAAATTTTTATATGCCTAAATTTTAATCTTGGCAAGATTTATGTAATTAGCTTAATCAAAAAACAAGTATATGAAAAGAATATTTTTAATAGCAGCCTTAATTTGTAGTTCTATAATAGTGTTACAAAGCTGCTCTCCGAAAACTACAGCCGCAGGTGCTGTTTCAGCGAAAAGAGGTGATGTAACGGGTAATTGGGTAGTAAACAATATTACTTTTGAAGGAATTCCTGATATAGCGATTAAATCTTTTTTAGGGGAAAGTTCTTATAAGTGTTTTATTGGCAGTACTTGGAGTTTAACCAATAGTGGTAATGGAAGTTACAGTTTGCCAGCAAGTTCTACTTGTGCTGCAAAAACACAAGCAATATTTTGGTCTGTAAGCCCAGCTGATGGAACTTTTCAGTATAAACAAATATTTGAAGGCGATAAAGCAAAAAATGTAACTTCAGGTTATCGTTTAGCCTTAGCATCTGCTGATGATAACATGATGGTGATTAAATCTCCAATTGAATACGGTGGTAGAACTGCTTATGTGGTTTTAAATTTTACAAAAGCAGCAAAGTAATTAATATAAATTTGTCTCGATAAGAAAGCCTCAATGAAAATTGGGGCTTTTATTGTTTCTAAATAAGCCATTTTTACAACAAAATGATGTTCAATTAGGGCAATGTTGTACTTTTGCCTAAACATAAAAAGAATTACTGTGCAGGCTTTAGACATTCTTATTCAAAACCCAAATCTTTCTACTCCCTTAAAGGATATTGCGCAAAAAGTTCAAGACCATCAACGAATTACTTTTGATGAAGGTGTTTATTTATATGAACATGCTGAGCTTGGCTATTTAGGAGTTTTAGCCAATTTTATTAGAGAAGAAAAGCATGGCGATAAAACTTATTTCAATAGGAATTTCCATTTAGAACCAACAAACCTTTGTGTTTACGACTGTAAATTCTGTTCTTATTCTCGTTTAATTAAGCAAAAGGAAGAAGGATGGGCGTTGACAATGGAAGAAATGCTTGATATCGTAAAAAAATACGATAATGAGCCCGTTACAGAAGTTCACATTGTTGGTGGTGTTTTGCCACAGTACGATGTTGCTTTTTATTCGGCTTTATTTACTGCAATTAAAAAACACAGACCAGATTTACATGTTAAAGCTTTAACACCAGTTGAGTATCATTATATCTTTAAAAAAGCTAAAATTGATTACTCAACTGGAATGAAATTAATGAAGGAAGCTGGCTTGGAATCAATTCCAGGTGGTGGGGCTGAAATTTTTCATCCAGAAATTAGAGAGCAGATTGCCAAGGATAAATGTACCGCAGAGCAATGGTTGGCGATACACGAAGAGTGGCATAAATTAGGAATGCGTTCTAATGCAACAATGTTGTACGGCCATATAGAAAAATTTGAGCACCGTGTAGACCACATGGAGCAATTACGCCAATTGCAAGACAGAACAAAGGGCTTCCAGACTTTTATTCCTTTAAAGTTCAGAAATCAGCATAACCAGATGAGTAATGTACCTGAGGTTTCTGTTATTGAAGACTTAAGGAATTATGCCATTGCGAGGATTTATATGGACAATTTTGACCACATAAAGGCTTACTGGGCTATGATTAGTAGAGAAACTGCTCAAATGTCCTTAAACTTTGGGGTTGATGATATTGATGGAACTTTAGATGATACCACTAAAATCTATTCAATGGCAGGTGCCGAGGAGCAAAACCCAGCAATGAGTACTAAAGAATTGGTTAATTTAATTAAGCAAGTTGGTCGCAAACCTATTGAAAGAGATACTTTGTACAATGTGGTTACTGATTTTACTAATGTTGTTTTTGAAGATGATGTTAAACCACAATACTATAAATTGCCAGTAATAAATTAGGTCGAAATGTTTTAAGGTTTGAATGTTGAAATGTTCAAATAGCTTAACTATCGCACAATGAACTAATGAACCAATGACTAAGGAAATATACATTATCCGCCACGGCGAAACAGAATTAAACAGGTTAGGAATAGTACAAGGAAGAGGAGTCGATAGCGACTTAAACGATACTGGAAGAGCTCAAGCTGAAGCTTTTTACAATCGTTATAAGGACATCCAATTTGATAAAATATATACTTCTGCCTTAAAAAGAACACATCAAACGGTTCAACAATTTATTGATTTAGGGTTACCTTGGGAGCAACACGAAGGCATAGACGAATTAGCTTGGGGATTATGGGAAGGGCAACCAAATACACCAGAAGCAAGACACGCATTTTTAGAGATTGTAGAGAAATGGCAAGGTGGTAATTATGAAGCCAAGTTTGAAGGTGGTGAAAGTCCGAATGATGTGATGTTGAGGATGCACGAAACCATTGAATTGATAAAAAGCAGAACGGAAGAAAAAAGAATTTTGGTTTGTATGCATGGCAGGGCAATGCGTTTATTGTTGTGTATGCTACTTAAAAAGCCTTTTTCAGAAATGGGTGATTTCCCACATCAAAATACCACACTTTATAAAATGGAATATGCCGATGGGCATTTTTCAGTAATCGATTTTAATAATACAGACCATTTAAAAGATTAACTACATACCATATTTCTTAGGTTTTCTAAGGTTTCTTTGGTGGTAAAAAGAATAAATCAACAAGTGAATAAAATAAAAATATCAGCCGTTTCCTATACCAACACCAAACCATTTATCTACGGAATAGAAAGAAATGAAATTATAAATCAAATAGATTTAAGTTTAGATATTCCTTCAGATTGTGCTGCTAAACTAATTAATAACCAAGTTGATATAGGTTTAATACCAGTTGCTGCAATTCCTTTTGTACCAAATGCAAACATAATTGGTTCTTATTGTATTGGTTCAGTGGGAGCAGTAAACTCTGTATTTATTTTTTCTAAAGTTCCAGTATCTGAAATAAAAACTTTAAAACTCGATTTGCAATCTAGAACATCGAACAATTTAGCCAAAGTTTTATTGAAATTTTATTTCAAGATTGATGTAGAATTTGTAACAGATGATGTTATTGATACTGATGCCATTGTTTTAATTGGAGATAGAACTTTTGGGCGCAAAGCTGATTTTGCCTATGCATACGATATGGGTGAGGAGTGGATGAAATTTACAGGATTACCATTTGTGTATGCGGCTTGGGTAGCCAATAAAGAAATTCCATTAAACTTTGTTAAAGAATTTGACAAAGCTTTAAAGTTTGGTTTAGCACACAGAAAGGAAGTTTTAAAGGAGTTAAAATCCATACCAAATTTCGATTTAGATGATTATTTGTTAAACAAATTAAACTTTGAATTGACTACTGATAAAAGAAAAGCACTAAATTTATTTCTGAATTATATAGAACAATTGTAAAAGGTATCTACTATACTTGTTACGTCATATAATATAAGTTAATTTGTTTATTGTTTTGATGTTATGCAAGAGGACTTTGAAAAAATAGTACGCATTTTTAGCATTTCTACGATTAGGTACATCCTTTTCGCAGGCATCCCATTTGTGTTGTATTATGTTATTTCGAGCTCAAAATCCCACAAAGCTAAAATTCAAGGTAAACTAGCAAATAAGCAAGATTATAAAAGAGAGCTAGCTTATTCGCTTCAAATGATATTTGTAACTACACTAATAGGTTATTTCATTTTATTTACACCATTTACTGCCTATACAAAAATATATCAGGATGTGAATGAATATCCTATTTGGTGGATATCCATAAGTGTGTTTATTTGTTTAATCATTCATGATACTTATTTCTATTGGATGCATCGACTGCTGCACCATCCAAAAATATTCATGTTAGTACATTTGGTTCATCATAAATCAACAAATCCATCACCGTTTACTTCCTATTCTTTTAGTTTATTGGAAACCATTGCTGAAAATGCGGTGATTATTTTAATTGTTTTGTTTTTGCCAATGCACAAGTTGGGGATTATTCTTTTTGTTTTGGTGGGTTTTATCATCAACGTGTATGGTCATTTAGGTTATGAAACTGCACCTAAATGGCTTAGGAACTCTTTTTTATTCGAGATTATTAATACATCTGTCTACCATAATTTACATCACAGTAAGTTTAAAGGAAATTATGGCTTGTATTTTAGAATTTGGGACAGGATATGTAAGACAGAAAATCCAGATTATATGAAGGAATATGATAGAATTCAAGCCAACAGATTTGGAAAGTAATAGCTATCCTGCTCACTTTTGTCAATATTTGAATCGAATAACTAAATAATATGAAGTCAGAAATATAATGAGATTATGGATGGTAGGTATTCAATTGCAATAATGCCACAAGAGGAAGGTGTAGTGTGTGTTGACGAATATAAGAATGCACTTTATACTAAGATTGGCTGGTATAATAGTAGAAATTCTAACGCTCATATTACAATAAGTGAGTTTGTTATAGATGAAGGTGAAATAGTTGATATTATTAATCATTTAAAAGAAATAGCCAGTTACGAAAATCCAATTCATTTAAATTTTGAAGGTATAAATAGTTATGCTAATGGCGCTGTATTTTTAAAACCAGATGAACCAACTAAATCAATTTTGACAGATTTAATGAAACGAATTCAAAAAAATCTTAACATCAAAAAATCATTTCACAGTAAAGACCCTCATATTTCTATAGGAAGAAAATTGACTAAAGAAAACGTTACAATTGCGTTGGAGATGTTTAAAGAAGCTAAATTGGAATTTGATTGTACAAGTATTGTTTTAAGGAAATTTAACCCAGTAAAAAAGCAGTACGATGTTCTTCCAAATGAATTTAAATTTATAGGTCTTCCTCCAAAACCATTGGCTCAGCAAAGTTTGTTTTAAGCACCTAACACTTCAATAGTATCACTAGCTTTTAAATTCTAAACCTGATGGTAATGGCAGCCCGAAGAATGAGGGCTAGAACGGACAGCAGTACTGACTTTAAAGAAAGAGACGAAAAATGCTTTTCAAATGATTTAATTAGCAATCAGCAATTATACATAAACTTCTCAACGGATTAATATTTTCTCCACAAAAACTTCAAGACTAAGCCTCAAGATGCTATATTTACACTTTAGTAAACGATGACAATTTTGGCTAAAGCAAAGGAAACAGTAACACCATTAATGCAGCAGTACAACACGATTAAGGCGAAATATCCTGGAGCGTTGTTATTGTTTAGAGTAGGAGATTTTTACGAAACTTTTGGTGAGGATGCCATTAAAACAGCCAATATTTTGGGCATCGTTTTAACCAAACGAGGCACGGGTCCAAATGGGGCTTTAGAGCTAGCTGGTTTTCCGCATCATTCTTTAGAAAATTATTTATCCAAATTAGTTAGGGCAGGACAAAGGGTAGCGATTTGCGACCAACTAGAAGACCCAAAAACCACTAAAACTATTGTGAAAAGAGGCGTTACAGAGTTAGTTACGCCTGGTGTTGCTTACAACGATAATATTTTAAGTCAGAAATCTAACAACTATCTGGCTGCTGTTTATTTTGATAAACAAAATCTAGGGGTTGCTTTCTGTGATATCTCTACGGGAGAATTTTTAGTTGCTCAAGGCAATGCTGAATACATAGATAAACTTTTGCAAGGTTTTAGACCAACAGAAGTTGTGTTTCAGAAAAGTAAACGCCAAGAGTTTTTAAATCTTTTTGGAGACAAATTTTATACCTACACGCTTGATGATTGGGCTTTTACCAACGATTATGCGAATGAAATATTAACCAAACATTTTGAAGTTAATTCGTTAAAAGGTTTTGGGGTTGATAAATTACAAACTGGAATTGTTGCTGCTGGTGTTGTTCTTTACTATTTGGGAGAAACCGAACATCGTAATTTACAACATATTTCTTCTATTTCTAGATTGGAAGAAGATCGCTACATGTGGCTGGATAGATTTACCATTCGCAATTTAGAATTGGTAAGTACTTCTAATGATAACGGCGTAACCTTATTTGATGTTTTAGACCAAACATCTACCCCGATGGGTGCAAGGATGTTGCATAAGTGGATTATCATGCCGCTTAAAGAATTAAAGCCAATCCAAGAACGTTTAGGGATGGTTGAATATTTGGTTAATCATGATGATTTATTGCACGAGTTTTTAAGTCATATAAAACCAATTGGAGATTTAGAAAGGTTAATTTCTAAAGTTGGTTTGCAAAAAGCTGGTCCGAGAGAATTGGTGCAATTGAAAAGAGCGCTTTCCCATATTGAGGAGGTTAAAAACCTTGCAGAAAAAACTCAAAATCCATTTTTAACTGTATTGGCTTCTCAATTAAATCCTTGTTTAAGCATTAAGGAAAAGTTAGAAAGGGAGTTAAATCAAGACCCTCCAGCTTTACTAATTAAAGGAAATGTTATTGCTGATGGCATAGATGAGGATTTAGACCGATTAAGGAAAATAGCCTTTGGTGGAAAAGAATATTTAGTTGAGATACAGAAAAGAGAAGCGGCAAGTACTGGGATTCCTTCTTTAAAAATATCCTTCAACAATGTTTTTGGCTACTATTTAGAAGTTACACATACACATAAAGATAAAGTCCCAGAAAGCTGGATTCGCAAACAAACTCTAGTTAATGCAGAGCGATACATTACACCAGAACTTAAAGAATATGAGGAACAAATTTTAGGAGCTGAAGAAAAGATTCAAGCAATAGAAGTTCGTTTGTATGCAGACCTGATGTATCAGGTTTCACATTACATTAAACCTATCCAACTCAATGCTTATTTAATTGCACAGCTAGACGTTTTGCTTTGTTTTGCACAATTGGCAGTTTCAAATCATTATGTAAAACCAAATTTAAACAATAAAAAGGAGTTAGACATAAAAGGTGGCCGCCATCCGGTAATAGAAAAACAATTGCCAATTGGTCAGGAATATATTACCAATGATGTTTTCTTGGATAATGATACACAACAAATCATCATCATTACTGGTCCGAACATGTCGGGTAAGTCGGCAATTTTAAGGCAGACTGCTTTGATTGTTTTGATGGCGCAAATGGGTTGTTTTGTTCCGGCAAAGGCTGTAAACATCGGTTTGATAGATAAGATTTTCACTCGTGTTGGTGCTTCAGATAATTTATCATCTGGAGAAAGTACGTTTATGGTGGAAATGAATGAAACGGCAAGTATATTAAATAACATTTCAGATAGAAGTTTGATTTTACTGGATGAGATTGGTCGCGGTACAAGTACTTACGATGGTATCTCTATTGCTTGGGCTATTGCAGAGTTTTTACACGAGCACCCAACTGCAAGACCTAAAACATTATTTGCAACGCACTACCACGAATTAAATGAACTGGAGAATACAATGGGGCGTATCAAAAACTTTAATGTAACGATTAAGGAAATGAGCAACAAAGTGATTTTCTTGCGTAAGTTAGTTCCTGGAGGAAGTGAGCATAGTTTTGGTATCCACGTTGCAAAAATGGCAGGAATGCCTTCAAAATTGATTAATCGTGCTAACGAAATATTAAAACGTTTAGAGATTGATAGAACTGAAGGACAAAGTATTAAAGACAGCATTAAAAAAGTTCAAAACCAAGCTTATCAATTACAAATGTTTGCCATTGATGACCCGGTTTTAGTTAAAATTAGAGATACCTTGAATAACCTAGATGTAAATCTTTTAACACCAGTTGAAGCTTTACTTAAATTGGATGAAATACAAAGATTGATAAAAACTTAAAAAGGTTGAGGGATGGAAGGTTGAAGGTTTAAGTCTTCAATGCGATATCCTCATAATAATACTGCATTAAAATGAAGAACTACTTAACCCTTAAGCCTTCTGCCTTCTACCTAATAGCCATCCTGCTATTCCTATCGTCTTGTGGTTCGAGGAAATATGTTGTAAAGCCAGAAAATAAAGCTTCAAAGGCTGCCGATGCTATGGCAGCTTTAAAAAGCAAAGATTTATATCGTTTCATTACAGATTGGACTGGCGTTAAATATCGTTTAGGTGGATTGGATAAAAAAGGAATTGATTGTTCTGGTTTTGCCTTATTACTAGAGAGAGATATTTATGGTCGTACATTACCAAGAAGGTCAAGGGACCAAGCAGAAGCGATAAAAAAGAAAAACCAAAGTAATTTAGAAGAAGGAGATTTGATATTTTTCTCTTTTGGCGGTACTGAAGTAGACCATGTTGGCGTTTACTTGAATAATAACTTTTTTGTACATGCATCAACCACAAGAGGTGTAGTAGTGGATGACCTGAATTTACCTGTTTATCAGAAAGCAATTGTTAAAACAGGAACTTTAAAATAAGAATATGCGAAAACTAATTTTCTCTCTTTGCCTGTTGCTTTCTTTAAGCTCGGTTGTAAATGCTCAAAAAGCTTTAAAGGTTGGTGAAACCTTACCTAACGTAGCTTTACTCAGTACTGCTGGAACTATTTATGATTTAAAGGCACAGAAAAATACTAAAGGTTTTATCTTAATTTTCATGACACCCACTTGCGACCATTGCATTGCTTATGAGCCAAGAGTTAGTGCCTTAGATAAAAAGTATAAAGTAAAAGGTTATCCTTTAGTGGCCATCGGTCCTTATGGCGATGACCCAATTAAATATCCATTTGATGCAATGCCAGCGATGAAAAAATTGGCAAAGGAAAAGGATTTTAAGTTCCCTTACTTGTCTGATGATAAGTTTAAATACACTTGGTTATTAGGCATTAAAGAAACTCCAACTGCTGTAGTGTTACAGAAAACAAAAGCTGGATATTTAATTAAATATATTGGTAGGATAGATGATGAACAAAATCAGAAACTAATACCTAAAAACAAATTTGTAGAAAAAGTAGTTGATAAATTGCTCTAGTTTTATTAAAATTCTCACGAGCTAATTTAGTTGAGTTATGAAATATGTATCTATATTATTACTGGTTTCTACATTTAGTTTTGCAAATGCTCAAGTTAAATTACTAACTTTAAGTGAGTTAGATAAAAGAGTTGCGAAAGGTAAAGATACAACTTACGTAATTAACTTTTGGGCAACTTGGTGTGCACCTTGTGTAGCTGAGCTTCCAAATTTTGAGAGATTAAAAAAAGAATACTATAAAACGCCAGTAAAAGTGATTTTAGTTAGTATGGATTTTAAATCTAAGCTTAAATCAGATGTTATTCCTTTTGTTAAAAAACATAGACTTAAATCAGAGGTCTATGTTGTTGACGAGAAAGACCAACAAGCGTTTATAGAAAAAGTAGACAAAAATTGGTCTGGTGCAATTCCAGCAACCTTAATTGCAGCAAGAACTCGGAGACTGTTTTTTGAGAAAGAATTTGCCAACAACGAATTAGAAGATTTAGTTAAAAGTATAGTTCACGGAGATTATAAACTTTAAATAAATGAGAAAAATTTTAATTACTTGCTTAATGATGCTAGGCATTATGGCAAAAGCGCAAACCGGTTATCAAGTTGGTGATATTGCTACGGATTTTAATTTAAATAATGTTGATGGCAAGAATGTTTCACTGGCAAACTATAAGGATGCTAAGGGATACATTGTTGTTTTTACTTGTAACACTTGTCCAGTTGCAAAGGCTTATCAAAGTAGGGTTGAGGCTTTACATAAAGAGTATGCACCTAAGGGATATCCAGTTATCGCGATTAATACCAATGACCCTGTAACTTCTCCTGGTGATAGTTATGAGAATATGCAAAAACTTGCTAAGGAAAAGAACTTCAGTTATGCTTATTTAGAAGATCCAAATCATATTTATACTAAAAAGTTTGGCGCAACAAAAACACCACATACTTTTGTGCTAACCAAAACTGCCAAAGGAAATGAAGTGGCTTATATTGGAGCAATTGACAATTCTCAAGATTTATTGAGTTCTAATATGAATGATTTTGTTAAAAATGCAGTGAACTCACTATTACAGGGTAAAAAACCAGAAATTACAAGTACAAAAGCCATTGGTTGTGGCATAAAATGGAAGAAAGAAGGAGCTACAGAATAAATAATTCATACTTTTATCCCGAACTAAAAACTCGGGATTTTTTATGCCTAAACCTAAGGAAGATTACTCATTTTGGTCTAAATACAAACGTTTTGCATCAACAGAAATATTGATGTATCTCGTTATGATAATCGGTATCGCGTTAGGTATTATTTTTTTAAGTTAAGCACCAATTTTAACTTATCTGACGAGCTTACCTCATTTATAAACTGGGTAAATCCAGTATAACTCTCTGCAGGAAAAGTCCCATCATGTAATGTGAATTTTCTTACATAAATTAACTTATTGCCTTCTATAAAAGTTTTTATCGTATAACTACCAAAATCGTTATTTATGCTTTTATCAATTGGCAAAAATATAGGTATAACATTGTCTGGTAAATTGTAAATAATGCTGTCTTCGTCTTTATAACCACGATTAATATAAACTGGCAATGTTCGTCCTTTGGTTTCAGTAACAGAAGCCTTAACATTAAAAGCATTAGGCAGCATAAATAATCTAATATTATTTATGGTAGCATAATTTCTAATATTAATATTTAGATTTTCTGTAATAACGGGTTCAATTTCTTTCTTTTGAGCATATTTAATTTGCTCAAAATTAATATTGTCTATATCGTAAACTTCCTTCAATAGTTTTTGCTGCTCTGATAGGGGTTTTCCAATAAATTCTTCATGGTTATCATATTGAGCTCCAGAGAACATAGTTTTAACTGTTCCCGATATATTACCATCCTTATCTAAAGTTAATTCTGCATTTCGAACTTGAAGATTGGTTTGTGCCACAAGTTTTGGTGTGTGTAATAATTTACCTCCTTCGGCTGTACAGGCTAAAACATTTCTGTCGTCCGTAAAATCACCTAAAAACCCAAAAGGTATTTTCTGACTGGTGCACTCTAACCAAGTTGTATCTCCTTTGAGTGGTAAACATAAAATGATGTGATTACCCTGATTCATACTTGCATAAGTAGGGTCTAAACTTATTTTCTCACTTCCGGCTTCCACCACACAATAATAAGATTCTACATTTGCTGCCCTTAACAGACTTTGCATATAGTTAACCAAACCTTTACAGTCTCCGTAACCTAAACGGTCAACTTCAGTAGCGGCAACTGGTTGAAAGCCACCAATACCAATTTGAACACTTATATACCTTGTTTTTTCTTGTAAGTATTGATAGATTTTTCGGGCTTTTTCTTTATCTGTTTTTTCGTTTTTAACCAACTCTTTCACCATTTGTATGGTTGGTTCTGGTAATTTATCTCTACCTTTTAATAAATTATCATATGCCCATTTTCCAAGCTCTTGCCAATTGGTATAACTTCCTTTATAGTTGAAATAGCTGAATTGTTCTGGAGCAATTTTTACGCTGGTTTGGTAAGTTTCCTTATTCGGACTAAACGGTTCTGATTTGACAGCTAGAAGATTGCTTACTTTCCAAGTTAAAATTTTCTGGTCTTTAGTGATATTTTCTTCAGCTTTGCTTTCTAAATTCTGTGTTTTTAGACGGAATTGGTCAGTTGGCTTACATATAAAGGTGTAGGTGCTTTTTTCTACAGATACATCATAAGAAGGTTTTGGAACCCAATCAGGGATGATTAAATTCTGTTTAAAACGTATCTCATAATTGTAAACAATGGTATAAGGATAAGTATTTACAGAGGGCAAGTAATGTTTAACTCTACTATCTTCAAAAAGAGAGAATCCTTGTACAGCGCTTTCATCTTTAAAATCACCCTGTGAAAATTTACCTACGCTTTTACCTATTTCGTTATAGATTTCGCCCTTAATGCTTTTGATGCTGGTATTTTTATCATAAAATAAAACTAATCTAGCATTTTCATCACCATTTTTATTTAATACAGTTATAGCCTGTTTTACAGTGTACATCACGTTATCTGGCGAACGCATGTCAACAACTGTTTCTTTATTTCTTATAGTTGCATTGGCACGATTTCGCAAGGCGGATGGAACTAACTCAACATCGTAATTATCTTGCGAAAAACCAGGTAAACCTAAAAATAATAGTAGAAATAGGATAGGTGCTCTCATTTAATTTGCCTTTTTTAACAAGACATCATTTTTTTGGTTTTGAATTATTTTACTGTAAAATTCTTTTAAGTAGAGGTAGTCATCTGCATTGTAAATAGCTTTATTAAATTGAAGTATTTGATTAACAGCTAATTTGTTGTCTTCAATGCTGCTTTGCAATAAATATCTTCCTCCACTTGTAGGCAAACTAATGGCCATATCTTTTGGTTTTTCTACTAATTCGTATTTTTCTGGTAAAGTTACATTTATAATAATTCGTTCATCAGATGCCGCTCCCAAATCTACCGGGTACATCCTGTCATTTAAATTAAATGGATTTTTTGTAATTCGGTTAATGAAAAATGGATTCAAAAATAGCTGATTTTTATCAGTAGCATCATGTGCAGAAAATTCAATTTCATACTTTTCAACCAATGGTTTATCAACGCTATCAATATTATTTATTTCTGGGTTTGAAAGGCTTATTTTAGTTAAGCGTTCATCAAGTTTTTCCACGAATTCTTCAGAAGAATTATATTTTTTTATGTCTTTCCTTTTGTTAAATGCGGCATATCCAATACTAGTCGTTGTAATTACGCCATTAATTTTTCCATCTCCGTTAAGCTTTCCAGTTAAAACATAGGTAGTTACACTTTTTTGTGACGCCTTTAAATCTATCCAATAGGATGGTTTTTTTAAATTAATTACCCTTCCTTGGTCATTTATGCATCTTATAGGTAGTAATCCAAAAGGTAATAAAGGTTCTGTTGCATCTAAAAGGTAACTTTTATCACCAATGTTTACCTTAGCAACTACATAATTGAAACTGCTTAATACAGGGAAAAGCTTGTTTGGCATTCCATTTTCACGAGTAGATAATATAACTGCTTCAACTTCTAAACCAGCAGCAGAAAGTGCCGAAATTAGAGCTAAATTAATGTCTGCTACATTCCCAGACCTATTTTCTAAAATGGTTTTAGTATTTTCCATACTATAGTTTCCATAGTAGTTATTCCATTTTATCTGTTTTTTTATGTAGTTATAAACTGCGTTTGCCTTGCCTAAATTGTCTGTTTCACCTTTTAATATGGCAGGCATTAAATCTTTAAATACCGATGCTTTTTTCATTTGGGAGCCAAAGTTTTTATCAGATGTAAGTTCATAATCTACATCATTCCATGTTTTGGTATAACTCTGTTTGCTTCCATTTGTTAATTGCACATCAGAAAGCTCAAAATACATTGCCGATTTAAAATTACTTGAAGCTGTCATGTAATCTTCCTCAATAAAAGCAGGAATATTTTTCATAATATAAGTCATTCTTGAGCAATCAATAGATACACCATTTAGCCTTAAACATTCTTTATATATTTCTGCTTTTGAATCACTCAGTTTTTGATATCCGCGAAGCGAAACATTGTAGTTATAGTTACCTGGTATATTGGCAACAAACTCACTTGAAACTTTAGGGATATCTCCCTGAAACTCCCAAGTTCTAAAGTTGAAAATTAATGGTGACTCTATTCTATAACTATATTCTATAACCGAGCCATCTTTAATATTGGGCAGCGTAAACTTAGTTAATTGAGTATATCTGTTTCTGTTTTCAGTAAATACTGCTTTTTTATCCATTAAGGTTTCAACAAACTCTCCGTTTACCATATTAAAAGTTGATGCTTTTAAATCATTTACAAACTCTTGTTTATTGTCATCTTTATAAGTTGGAATAACAATGTTGGCAAATCTGAAACCTTCTTTATTATATATTTTGATTTTTACATGATGTTCAAATTGAATGACTAACCTTCCTGTAGCATCATCAATTTGCATAGCGGCAGTGCCAAACTCTTTTAGCACAACAGCATTGGCATTACTGTCTATTTTATTTTTATCAAAATAGTATTCATCATTCTGTACGGCACCATAATTAAAGTTTTGAGCATAAATATTTGATGTGATGAAACAAAAAAGAGTTAAAAAGAAGAGTCTAATCATATAGATGATAATTTTCGGCAATTTAAATCTACGGTTTAACAAAATGAAATAATTTGCAACTAAAATTTTAGCTATTTTGTAGTACTAACCAATCCTTTTTAGCACATTTGAAAAAGTGAGTAAAAACTCAATTATATAGCTTAAAAAATGAAATTAAATTTAAAACGACCTCTAGCATTCTTTGATTTAGAAGCTACAGGTATAAATGTTGGTGCCGATAGAATTGTAGAAATAGGAATTTTAAAGGCAATGCCTAACGGTGATGAATTAGTGCTTACAAAACGTATCAATCCAGAAATTCCAATCCCATTAGTAACTTCCTTAATTCATGGCATTTATGATGAGGATATTAAAAATGAACCAACATTTAAAACTGCAGCAAAAGAAATAGCAGATTTTATTGGTGACGCAGATTTGGCAGGATATAATTCTAACAAGTTTGATATTCCGATGTTGTTAGAAGAATTTCTAAGAGTAGGAATTGATTTTGACATGAGCGATAGGAAATTTGTAGATGTACAAAACATATTTCACCAAATGGAACAACGCACACTAAAAGCTGCATATAAGTTTTATTGTGATAAAGACATTATCAATGCCCATTCTGCTGAGGCTGATATTAGAGCAACTTATGAGGTTTTATTGGCACAATTAGATAAATATAAAGACACCGAATTTGAAGATAAGAAAGGGGTGAAATCAACTCCAGTTCAAAATGATGTAGAAGCCTTACATACATTTACCAATATGAATAAGGTGGTAGATTTTGCTGGGCGAATGGTTTACAATGAAAATGGAGAAGAGGTAATCAATTTTGGAAAGCACAAAGGTAGAACAGTAGAATCTGTTTTGGATGTTGAACCAAGTTATTATGCTTGGATGAAACAAGGCGATTTCCCATTGTATACCAAAAAGAAATTGGATGAAATTTGGGTTCGTTGGAATAAAAAGAAAGAAGAAGCTAAGCTTGCAAAACAACAAAGTCAAGCTCCAAAAGTAGAGCAGAAGCCAATAAAACCTCAGGAACCAGCTAAACCTATAAATAATGATATGCTGGAGCAATTAAAAATGAAGTTTGGTAAATAATTTTGATGAATTGGTTAATCGATTAAATCGGTTAATTGATGTTCAAAACAGTTAACCAGTTTAACAATCTATACAATTAACCAAGATGAAATTTAAAATAATAGCTCTGTTTTTACTGATATCGGTTGCTACACAAGCTCAACTTCCTGTTGCACCTGTTTTTCAACAAGCTTTTCAAAAGGGAACTCGTGATGCAAGTGGTGCGCCTGGTGCAAAATATTGGCAAAATACTGCCGACTATGATTTGAAAATAAATTTCAATCCAATTACAAGAGAAATAAAAGGAACGGTAGAAATTAATTATGTGAATAATAGTCCTGATGTTTTAAATGAACTTTGGTTTAAGTTATACCCAAATCTTTATCAAAAAGGTGTGGTTAGAAAAGCAAGAATTAAAGATGCTGACTTAGGTGATGGGGTCCAAATTACAAATGTCCAGTTCAATAATCAGCCAAAAGACATTGCTAGTCTAATTATCGAAGGCACAAATATGCATACGGCTATTGCGCCATTGGCTCCTGGAAAAAGTTTGAAATTGAAATTCGAATATCACTATATTCTAAATAAAGGTTCGCACATGCGTACTGGGCAAGTTGATGAAGGTGCTCATTTTATTGCTTATTTTTTTCCAAGGGTTGCAGTTTATGATGATATAGATGGGTGGAATAAAATTCCTTACAGTGGTTCAGAAGAGTTTTATAATGATTTTTGTAATTTCAAAGCTGCAATTACAGTTCCTAAAAATTATGGGGTATGGGCAACCGGAGATTTATTAAACGGAAGCGAGGTGTTTTCTAAAGACGTATTTAGAAAATATCAGTTGGCAAACAAAAGCGATGAAACCATTGATGTAATTGATAGTATAACTTTAGTGCAAAATAAGGTAACTGCCCAAAGAGATTTTAATACTTTTAAGTTTGAGGCTAAAAACGTAGTAGATTTTGCCTTTGCAGCAAGTAATCACTATTTATGGAAATCTACAAGTTTAGTAGTAGACCCAATCTCAAAAAGAAGAACTAGGGTTGATGCAGTTTTTAATGCTAGTCATAAGGATTATTATGAAGTAATTGATTTTGCAAAAAAGACGGTTCATTACATGAGTTATGTTTTTCCAAAATGGCCTTTTCCTTATAGTCACGAAACAGTTTTTGATGGTTTAGACCAAATGGAATATCCAATGATGGTAAACGATAATCCAGTTGATAATAGGGTAGATGCTATCACTTTAACAGACCACGAAATTTTCCATACGATGTTTCCATTTTATATGGGTACTAATGAAACTAAATACGGTTGGATGGACGAAGGTTGGGCGACAATAGGAGAGTGGTTAATCTCGCCGATGATTGATTCTACAATTGTAGATGACTACGGCGTTGGACCAACTGGTAGCACTTCTGGTACAAAAGACGATGTGCCGATCATGACATTTACAACCGATTTAAAAGGTGCAGGCTCTTTTACCAATAACTATCCTAAACCTGGCTTCGGTTATCTTTTTATTAAAGACTATTTAGGCGACGAACTTTTTAATAAAGCCTTGCACAATTACATTACCCAATGGAATGGCAAACACCCGATGCCATATGATTTCTTTTATAGCATGAATACCGGTTCTGGTAAAAACTTAGATTGGTTTTGGAAACGTTGGTTTTTTGAAGAAGGAGTTACTGATTTGGCTATAAAGAATGTATCCCCGGTAAATAATGGAGATTATGCCATAGAAATTGAAAATAAAAGCCAAAAACCCTTGCCAATAGATTTAACTATTACATATAATGATGGTTCTGTAGAAAAGAAACATCACAATATTGGAGTTTGGGAAAAGGGTAATGCAACTTATCTATCCGTTATTCAAACCAAGAAAAAGATAGTCAAGGTAGTAATGGGAAGTAGCCATGTTCCTGATAAAAACAAAGCAGATAATACTTTTGAAGTAAAGAATTAGAAACAAATACAGAAGCCCAATTATTGTTCGGGCTTCCTGCCTACTGCAGGCAGGTTTGCTGTAATCTTTTACTCCTGAATCCCCTAAAGGAAACTTGGTAAAAGGATTTTCGCTTCTCCCGATAGGTATCGGGACCAGTTTATTGAACCTGAAAATGTGCAATTATCTAAGGTTGTAAAAGTCCAGCCCTAGTAAATTTTGTAAGTAGTTATAGGATAAAATGGTTTCTTAATTACACCTTCATCACTTAACATACTAGATAGGTATTTATCAGTTAACACTTTATTAATCTTGTTTTTTTTCAGATAAATGAAGACTTTATTTTGAATCAAACGGAGGCCATGGCTATAATCTACCCAAAGATTGGTGTGTTTATTATAAACTGGCTGTATAGCCCTACCATCCATTTTATGCCAGCCATAAATAACAACTTTGGGTGTTTTCTCAGTATAGATTTTATTGCTAATAATTAAATCTTTCTTGTGTCCAGCAGTTAGTTCACCATTATTATGTTTTTGCAAATCAGATTTTAACTGAGTTTTTACAGAGTCGTTGTGAGCTAAAAAAATTGCAACAGTCGTCATCGCCTTTGTGGGAGGAATAGGTTGTGGTAACAATTTTATAGTTGCATTGTGATAAATTGTATCAACCATTTTTTTAGTTGGCAAACTACATTTTGTTAAATCGGCAACTTTTTGTGCTAAGATTGGAGTCATAGGCACATAAAAAAAATCATCGTTACTACCTATACAAAAGTAATCTGGTAAAACATAAAAGGCTATTGAGATTTTTATCTCGCCAATTTCCCAACCAGAATTAATTTTTATTTCTTTCAATTTTCTTAGAAAGTCAGGAACATTTCCATTTTTGATTTCATTAAAGATGATTTCCTCCCTTTGTTCTAGCGTTAGGGCTGTATCAGAAATAGATTTTGCAAAAGCAGTACCTGTTAAGGCATCCGCTCTGCGAGATTTTAACCTTAAGCTTTGTGCATTAGCAAAGGAATAAGAAAATGAAATGCAAATCATAATAAACCAGCAACAGTCTTTAATCCTTACTCTTTGTTCTTTTATCATTTTTAATATTCTCGTAAAAAATCTATGTTTCTTTTTAAACCTGTAAATTTTGTTCTTTTAACCGCAGAGCCTTTAAAAACTTGTTTAAAAACTTCGTCCGTCATTTCAATTAACTCTGTTTTATTAAGGTTTAACAATTCTAGCGCTGGTGTAAAGGCGGGTTCATTGTGTGGGGTTGCAAATCTATTCCAAGGACAAACATCCTGACAAATGTCACAGCCAAACATCCAGTTTTCCATTTTTCCTTTAAACTCTATAGGAATTTCATTTTTCAACTCAATGGTTAAGTAAGAAATGCATTTACTGCCATCAACTACATAAGGAGCCATAATAGCATCTGTGGGACAAGCATCAATGCATCGAGTGCAAGAGCCGCAATGATCGGCAACAAAAGGCGTATCGTATGCTAAATCTAAATCAATAATCAGCTCTGCTAAAAAGAAAAAAGAACCTGCATCTTTACTTATTAAATTTGAATTTTTTCCTCGCCAACCTAAGCCAGATTTTTGAGCCCAAACTTTATCCATTACTGGTGCTGAATCTACAAAACATCGTCCTGCAACTTCTCCAATATTATCATTAATAAATGCCAATAACTCTTTTAGCTTCTCTTTTATTACAGAATGATAATCTGTGCCATAAGCATATTTAGAAATTTTCGGAGCACTAATGTCTGATTGTTGTTTTTCGGTAAAGTAGTTTAAGGTTAACGATACTACAGATTTTGCATCATCAACAAGTAGCCGAGGGTCAAGGCGTTTATCAAAATGGTTTGCCATGTAACCCATTTCGCCATGGTGATTATTGTTTAACCAATTTTCTAATCTCGGCGCTTCTTCTACTAAAAACTCTGCTTTAGAAATTCCACAAGCCATAAAACCAAGGCGTAATGCCTCATTTTTAATCATTTGACTATATTTTGCAGAATTATTAAACATTGATTTACAAAGATAGGCTTTTGAGCTAAAAACCTTTTAATGCTTTAACTGTTATTAGAATAGGAAACTAAATTATAACGTCATGGAAAATACAGAAGCTAATCATACAGAAGATCCAAATAAAACAGCTCCACCAGTTGAAACTAATTACGAGGCGCATAAAGCAAATCCAGGACCAGCACCAACGGTAAATGAACCAGATAATAAAGGCGCTGGACAAGCAATGAAATGGATAATTCCAGTTGTAGTTGTAGTTTTACTTATTATATATTTCTTTTTCTTCAGGAATAATGTATCAAATTAAGATTACATAAATATAAAGAAGTCATTCTAGTTATTCAATAGAATGACTTTTTTTATGCCTTAAGATTTTAACAATCTCACTTCGTATAAATCCTTTCGTCTGTCCTTAAGTATTTTAACAGTACCAAAATGATGTAACTCATCTAAAAGATGTAAATCAACATCAACAACTAGCATCATTTCTGTATTTGGTGTAGTTTCGGCCTTTACCGCATTAGTAGGGAAAGCAAAATCTGATGGCGTAAAAACGGCTGATTGAGCAAACTGAATATCCATGTTGTTTACCTTAGGCAAATTACCAACACATCCTGCAATAGCAACATAACACTCATTTTCTATAGCTCTTGCCTGTGCACATCTTCTAACGCGAGTATATCCATTTTGGGTATCGGTTAAGAACGGTACAAACAAAATTTGCATACCTTGGTCTGCATAAATTCTGCTCAGTTCAGGAAACTCAACATCGTAACAAATTAAAATTCCAATTTTACCACAATCCGTGTCAAATACTCCAATCTTATCTCCACCAGACATTCCATAATATTTTTGCTCGTTAGGTGTAATGTGTATTTTTCTATAATCTTCAGTTAAACCATTACGGTGGCATAGATAGGTAGCATTGTAAAGCTTACCATTTTCTATAATGGGCATACTGCCCGATATGATATTTACATTATAAGAAACAGCATATTCCTGAATTTTCTTAACTATTTCTTCAGTACTTTCTGCCAGTTTCCTCATTGCTTCCATTTCTGGTAAATGATTATAAGGCTCTAGCAATGGAGTATTAAAAAACTCTGGAAACATAATGAAATCTGATTTGTATCCACTTACTGCATCAACAAAGAATTTAACTTGTTCATAAAATGCATCTATATCTGGAAATAATCGCATTTGCCATTGTACTAGACCCAATCTTATTGTTTTGGCAGATCTTGCAGAAACGTTATCTTGATAATAAATATTATTCCATTCGATTAAAGTTGCATATTCTTTTGATTCTAAATCACCAGGTAAATAATTTTTTAAAACTTTACGAACGTGAAAATCATTTGAGATTTGAAAAGTAAGGGTAGGATCGTAAATTTCTTTGGATTTTACTTTATCTATATATTGTCTCGGCGATAGTGTATCTGCAAATTCATGGTATCCTGGTATTCTACCACCTGCAATGATACTTTCTAAATTTAAGGTTTCGCAAAGTTCCTTTCTTGCTTCATACAATCTTCTAGCTAAACGTAACCCACGATATTCTGGATGTACAAAAACTTCAATGCCGTATAAAACATTCCCACCAGCTGTGTGTGTAGAAAAGGTATATTTTCCAGTTATGTCTTCATAAGTATGATTGTCTCCAAAAATATCATAATCAACAATTATGGATAAAGAACAAGCTACAACCTTGTTATCAACGGCAACACAAAGCTGACCTCTTGGAAAGATGGTTAGTAAATTTAATATATTCGCTCTGCTCCAGATACCATTTCCGCTGGTATCATAAGCTTGAACCATTGATTCACGCAAATCTTTATAATCCTCTATAGTGAGTTTTCGTATTTCTATATTCATAAATTAATATTAAAAGCAATAACAGAAATTCTTATTGCTAAAAGATTAGTGTTTGATTTTATAACAACCAAATGGCTAAAAAAGTTTACCAGTTTGTCCCAATTTAATCCTATTAAGGTGTTTATAGGCTGCTTCAGTTACTTCACGTCCACGAGCTGTACGCATTAAATAGCCTTCTTGAATTAGAAAAGGCTCGTATACCTCTTCAATTGTACCATCATCTTCGCCAACTGCAGTTGCAATAGTTTTTAATCCTACTGGCCCTCCCTTAAATTTATCTATAATGGCCAGTAGGATTTTATTATCCATTTCATCTAGGCCATGTTCATCAACATTTAAGGCAGTTAAAGCATAACGAGCAATTTCCGTATCAATACTACCGTTCCCTTTTATTTGTGCGAAATCTCTGGTTCTACGCAAAAGGGCATTAGCTATACGAGGTGTTCCTCTACTACGACGGGCAATTTCGTATGCTCCCTCATCCGATATGGGGGTATTTAGAATGGCGGATGAACGTAATACTATGGTAGTTAGTATCTTAGCGTCATAATAGGCTAATCTTGAATTAATGCCAAACCTTGCTCTTAATGGTGCGGTTAATAAGCCAGAACGAGTAGTTGCACCAACCAATGTAAATGGATTTAAGCTGATTTGTACAGAGCGAGCATTAGGTCCACTTTCTAGCATGATATCAATCTTAAAATCTTCCATTGCAGAATATAAATATTCTTCAACCAAAGGTGATAAACGATGAATTTCATCAATAAAAAGAATATCTCCAGTTTCTAGATTAGTTAATAAACCAGCTAAATCACCAGGTTTGTCTAATACCGGACCAGATGTTACCTTAATGTTAACACCCATTTCATTAGCTATAATATAAGAAAGCGTAGTTTTTCCCAATCCTGGGGGGCCATGCAATAGAACATGGTCTAAAGATTCGCCACGAAGTTTTGCAGCTTTTACGAAAATCTTAAGGTTTTCTAAAATTTTATCCTGACCAGTAAAATCTTCAAATTCTTGTGGACGTAATACTTTTTCAATATCACGCTCAATAGGAGTAAGGTTGTCTGAAGAAGGATCTAGGTTTTCGTTCATAGCGTAAAGATAAGATATAACCCCTAAATCCCCTAAAGAGGACTTGCTTTTATATTGTAAATGTTATACGGTAAATTAAAAACCCTTTAGGGGTTTGGTGTAAACTTAGTTGCAACCTTAGCTTCTTTTACACCATTGCTATAGTCGTAAAATCCTTCGCCAGTTTTAATGCCTTTTTTACCAGCCATTACCATGTTAACCAATAATGGGCAAGGGGCATATTTTGGGTTTCCGAAACCTCGGTTTAATACATTCAAAATTGCCAAACATACATCAAGACCAATAAAATCTGCTAATTGCAAAGGCCCCATTGGGTGAGCCATTCCTAACTTCATTACCGTATCAATTTCATCAACTCCTGCAACACCCTCGTACAAAGTATAGATAGCTTCATTAATCATTGGCATTAATATTCTGTTGGCCACAAAACCAGGGTAATCATTCACTTCGACAGGAATTTTACTAATTACCTTAGAAAGCTCCATTATTTGAAAGGTGGTGTCATCACTGGTAGCATAACCTCTAATTACTTCTACCAATTTCATTACCGGAACGGGATTCATGAAATGCATACCAATTACTTTATCACCACGATTGGTAACTGAAGCAATTTGTGTGATGGAAATAGAAGAGGTATTACTTGCTAAAATGGCTTCTGGCTTAGCAAATTGATCTAGATCTTTAAAGATCTTTAATTTGAGCTCTATATTTTCTGTAGCCGCTTCAACAATCAAATCAGCATTTTCTACACCTGCTTGTAAATCTGTTACGGTTGTAATATTAGCTAATGTTGCTTCCTTTGCTTCTTCAGTTAATGTTCCTTTAGCTATTTGTCTTTCCAGGTTTTTAGTAATGGTTGCTATTGCTCTTCCTAAAGCATCAAGATTAATGTCTACTAGACTTACTTGATAACCAAATTGTGCAAAGGTATGTGCAATTCCATTACCCATTGTGCCGGAACCTATTACTGAGATGTTTTTCATACCATAAATTATCAAGAAGCAAATCTATATTAAAAGTAGTACTATGAAAGAATTTTATCTGGATTTTGTGAATTTTAGATTGCTATATAATTAAATACTGATGTTTTTGAATCTAAAAAATCGATTTATTATTGAATCAGATGGATGGTGATGACAATACTTAAATACCGTTATGTTTAAACATTTAAAAAAAGCCATTTTTTTGTAAAAAAAAATATTGCAACACAATATCGATAGCTGTATATTGCGCTCTATTTTTTTAAAAATTTAACATTAAATTAACTTAAATGAAACAAAAATTACTAAAATTATTTGTTTTGAGTTTGCTAACGATTAGTTCGGCATTTGCTCAAAGTAAAAAAATTACGGGTAAAGTTTTAGGAGCAGAAGATGGTCTTCCGATTCCTGGAGTTTCCGTAAAAATTAAAGGCACTAATAATGCCGTTCAAACAGAAACCAATGGTAGTTATAGTATTGCCGTACCAAGTGCAGAAACAGTATTGGTTTATTCTTACTTGTCTTATGTAACTATTGAGAAAACTGTGGGAAACCAAACAACCATTAACGTTTCTTTAGAATCAGATAGTAAGGTTCTAAATGAAGTATTAGTAGTTGGTTATGGTACATCTACCAAAGGGGCTTTTACTGGTTCAGCATCAAATGTAAAAGCAGCTGACCTAGCTAACAGGACAGTAACAAATTTAAATAATGCTTTGGCTGGAGCTGCTCCTGGTATTCAAGTTAATGCAGGGAGTGGTCAGCCTGGTTCTGGCCCAGCGATTCGTGTAAGAGGTTTTGGGTCTATTTCTGCTTCTAATGATCCATTATATATTGTAGATGGAGTTCAATACGCTGGAAGTATTTCAAACATAAATGTTGATGATATTGAAAATATATCATTGCTAAAAGATGCAGCATCCTCTGCTTTGTATGGATCTAGTGCTGCAAATGGAGTAATTATTGTTACAACGAAAAAAGGCAGGGCTAATCAAGATAAATTAGGCGTGAAAGTACTTCAAGGACTTACATCAAGGGGAATTCCAGAGTATGAAACGGTTGATGCGTATCAATATTATCCTTTAGCATGGCAAGCATATAGAAATAGTTTGGTTTATCCTGCTACCGGTGCAGCACAAACTCTTTCAGCAGCTAATACTGCAGCCACTAGTACAATTAAGTCGCTTTTAGGAAATAACCCATTTAATGTTGCAGATAATGCAATTGTTGGAACTGATGGTATGTTAAACCCTAATGCTTCTTTAAAATATAACGATTTAGATTGGGCTGATGATATTACAAGAGTAGGTAATAGAGGGGATTATGGCTTAAACTATAGTGGAGGAAACCAAAAATCTGATTATTATGTTTCATTAGGTTATGTTAATGAAAAAGGTTTTGTTGTTAGATCAGACTTTAATAGGTTTAGTGGACGTGTAAATGTAAACACTAATCCTATGAAATGGTTTAAGACAGGATTCAATATTGTTGCTAACATTACAAAATCAGATCAAGCAGATGCTGACGGTAGTGGTAGTATTGTAAATCCATTCAACTTTTCTAGATATATGGGGCCTATATATCCAGTTTATGCACATAATCCAACTACAGGTGATTTTATTTTAGATGCTGGTGGTAATAAAATTTATGATACTGGTAATCTATTGAGTCTTTATGGAATTCCAAATCGTCCATCAGGTGCTTATGCAGGAAGACATATTGTTCAAGAAACATTATTAAACAGTTCTCAAATTAAACGTAATGTTCTTGGCGGTAGAACTTACGGAGAAATTACTTTCTTAAAAGATTTTAAATTTACAACAAATGTTGGTGTAGATATTTCTAACTATTTCTTTAATGATTATCAAAACAAAATCGTTGGTGATGGGGCTCCAAGTGGAAGAGCAAGAAATACAAGTACTACAACAACTACATATACAATTGAGCAATTATTAAATTATAATAAAACAATTGACGAGCATAATTTTTCAGTATTAGTTGGGCATAATAATTATGATTATGGCTACAAATATTTAACTGGTGCAAGAAATACACAAATCTTAGATGGTAATTCTGAATTAATTAATTTTGCTACCACTACAGATTTAAGTTCTTATACTGATGATTATAGAAAAGAGGCATTGTTTGCTAGATTAAACTATGATTATCAAGGAAAATATTTTATTTCAGGATCTTTCCGTAGAGATGGTTCATCTAAATGGGCACCTGGAAAACAGTGGGGTAATTTTTATTCAGTAGGTGGTGCGTGGATAGTTAGTCAAGAGAAGTTCTTGAAAAATGTTTCTTGGTTAAATTATTTGAAATTAAGATCTTCTTATGGTCAATTAGGTAATGATGGTATTTCTGGTTTATACAAATATCAAGCATTTTATAACTTAGATAATAATAATGCAGGTGAACCAGGTATTGTATTAAGTTCATTACCAACTCCAGATTTAACTTGGGAAACTAATACTCAAACAGATGTTGCCTTAGAATTTGCTTTGTTTAAAAATAGATTAAATGGTAGTGTTGAAGTTTTTGATAGAAGATCAAAAGATTTGTTATTCAATGTACCATTACCATTATCAGTTGGTATTGGTACAATAGCAAAAAACATTGGTACAATGTGGAATAAAGGTATTGAAGTTCAATTAGGTGGTGATATTCTAAAATCTAAAGATTTTAAATGGGATGCTAATGTGAATTGGACAATTACTAGAAATAGAATTACAAAGATGCCTGTTGAAACGCCTACAATTATCAGTGGAACAAAACAATTAGCTGTTGGGCATTCAATTTATGATTTCTGGCTACGTCAATGGGCTGGTGTAGATCCTTCTGATGGTGCAGGCTTATATTTAATCAATCCTGCTAGCCCAGGTTTAGCTGCTGATACAAGAACAATAAATGGGCAGTCATTTACAGTGAATCCAAACAATGCTTTGTTTGATTATAGCGATTCGGCAATTCCTAAATTTTATGGAAGTATCACAAATACATTTACATATAAAAATATCTCACTATCTGTATTGTTAAACTATCAAGTTGGAGGTAAATTCTACGATGGCACTTACCAATCATTAATGAGTTACAGCTCGTATGGTGGTGCTTTACATGTTGATGCACTAAACAGTTGGAAAGCGATTGGTGATGCAGCCTCAATCCCTCGTCTAGATGTTGGGAGATCAACTAATTACAATGCAACTTCATCTCGTTTCTTAGTAGATGCTTCTTATATTAACATGAGGTCTGCAACTTTGGCTTATACCTTGCCAGCTTCTTTAGTAAGTAAAGTTGGTTTAAGTAATGTTAAAGTTTATGGATCAGGAGAAAACCTATTCTTAGTATCAAAACGCAAAGGTTTAGATCCAACTGAATCATTTACTGGAGTTAATTCAAATAACTATACCCCAACGCGTTTTATAAGTTTAGGTATTAATGCTACATTTTAAAAGTAATTATCATGAAAACAAAATATAAATTATTTATTCCAGTAGCTATGATAGTCTTAGCGCTGGGGTCATGTAAAGACGATTATTTAGACACTCAACCTACTGATAGGGTAGCTAATACAGCTGTTTTTACGACAACTACAAATGCTATGGCAGCTCTTAATGGTATACATAGATCATTATATGTTCAATATTCAAGGCAAGAAGAAGGTGGAGAAGGGGCTGTACACTTAAACATTGATTATATGGGAGAGGATATAGTTAATACGGTGAGCACAACTGCCTACGGTGTTCATAAGTGGGTAACACACAGAAGTGCAACTAATCTTAATAATTCCTTTATTTATTCTTTCTACTATAAAATCATTGCTAATGCAAATGCTATTATAGAAAATATTGATAATTGCAGTGGCCCTGTAGCAGATAGAAATGCAATCAAAGGTGAAGCATTAGCTTATAGAGCTTGGGCTCATTTTGTTTTGGTTCAAGTATTTGGAAAACGTTATGATGCAGCTGGTAATAACACACAACCAGGTGTACCATTGGCGATTAGTACTGTAATTGATGCAACTCCTGGTAAACCTAGATCATCAGTTGAAGATGTTTATACTCAAATTAATAAAGATATAGATGCATCTATCGCAGCGTTTGCAGCTGGCGCAACAGCTCGTCCAAATAAATCTCACTTTAACATTAATGTCGCTAAAGGCATCAAGGCTAGAGTTGCTTTGGCTCAGGGTAAATGGGCTATTGCAGCACAAAATGCATTAGAGGCAAGAACCGGGTTAACTTTAATGACTAATGCTGAATATTTAGCTGGATTTAATAACTATACCAATCAAGAATGGATGTGGGGAAGTAGACAACAAGAGGATCAAACTACTTACTTCTATTCTTACTTTGCTTATATGGGTACGTTTAACTCTACAGCAAATAGAACAGTTCCTAAACGTATGTTCTCAGTATTATATAATCAAATTGCTGCAACAGATGTTCGTAAGCAATTATGGGATCCAACTGGAAACAGTACGACATTTTTAGCTTATAATTTACCTGCTGGTGTAGTTTCTAACTCTACTGCTAGCTACAAACAAGGTAAATTTAGAAATGCTGGTTTAACAAGTATAGGCGATGTTGTAAATATGCGTGTTGCTGAAATGTTTTTAATTGAAGCAGAATCTAGGGCTCGTTTGGGATTGGCAGGTAATGCGGCAGAAACTATTGCTGCACAAGATGTTTTATTTACACTAGCAAAAAATCGTAACCCTAGTTATGTTTTAACAACAAATATTGGTAATGCGTTAATAAATGAGATTATGATTCAACGCCGTGTGGAGCTATGGGGTGAAGGATTTAGATTTTTTGATTTAAAACGTTTGGATCTTTCTGTTGATAGAACTGGTGGAAATCATACAGTTGCTTTATCTGGTGTATTATCAGTTCCTGCAGGTGGTCCAGAATGGCAATGGGCAATTCCACAAGATGAAATCAATTCTAATCCAGCAATTGGTCCTGGTGGTCAAAACCCTTAATATTTTAACTTTAACATATTTAACAAAAAACCCGCATTAAGCGGGTTTTTTGTTTTAAGGTGCTAATCTATTTGTTTGCCATTTTCCATTTATTAGATCGTATTTAATACGGTCATGTAAACGGCTAGTTCTACCTTGCCAAAATTCTATTGAGGTTGGTTTAACAATATATCCACCCCAGTGTGCAGGTTTAGGAATTGTTTTGCCTTCATATTGGTTGGTCAATTCTTCAACCTTATTTTCGAGTATTTTTCTGTCAGTTATAATTTGACTTTGAGGAGAAACTATTGCGCCGATTTGACTGCCCACTGGTCTCGAATGGAAATATTTTTCTGATGCTTCTTTAGATAATTTTTCAATTTTACCTTCAATTCGAACTTGTCTTTCTAGCTCTGCCCAAAAGAAAACTAAACAAGCTTGTGGGTTTTTCTTAATCTCTTTGCCTTTTGTGCTTAAGTAATTGGTGTAAAAACTGAAACCATTTTCATCAAATCCTTTTAACAAAACGATACGGGCATTAGGTTTGCCAGATTTATCGGCTGTTGCCAAAGTCATTACATTTGGCTCATATAATTGAGCATCAATCGCTGCAGAAAACCAATTTTCGAATTGTTTAATGGGATTCTTGTCTGCATCTTTTTCACTTAATTCTGCAGAGCGATAATCTTGTCGCAAACTTTGTATCATTTCTTTTGTTAGTTCCATGGCACAAAAATAGCCTTTAGTTTTTTCAATTTTTTGATTTAGAATATAATTTTGTTTGATTGTGATTATAGTACGATTGTTATATGCTACATTTTGGTATAATCATTCAGGTTTCTTAATTTTCACAAATGTTAAGTAAAGTGATACCTTCTACTGGAAAATTATTGATATCAGAACCATTTTTAAATGATCCGAACTTTAAACGTTCGGTTGTTCTAATGGCAGAACATAGTGATGAAGGTACTTTAGGCTTTATTTTAAATCATCCAAGTCAGTTTTTATTGAAGGATTTGGTGCCAGATTTTTGGCAAGCAGATTTTCCAGTTTTTATTGGCGGACCAGTGGAGGTTGATACGGTTCATTTTATTCATCGTTGTTATGATAAATTAAATAGTGGCGAAGAAATTGCAAAAGGAATTTACTGGGGCGGAAACTTTGAAACCCTTAAAATACTGGTAAACAATAATAGCATTGCAATAGATGAAGTGAAGTTTTTTCTAGGTTATTCTGGATGGGGAATAGACCAATTAAGTGAAGAAATTAATGAGAATACTTGGATAGTTTCCGACCAATTTCATCAAGATGTGGTATTTTCAAATAATGAAGAGGAACTTTGGCGAGAAGTTATCATCAATCTGGGTCCTAAATATGCTCACGTAAGTAATTTCCCGAGCGATCCAAGCTTAAATTAAATAGTCGGAAAGATAATGTTAATTAATCTTAAGGACATCCTAACTTTCGGACTACTTTTCTATGTCAGCTGCACTTTCTTCTACCTTTTTCTTCAAATCATCTTTATAAGCCTGCATTTTCTGAGCTAAGCTATCATCGGCAGTTGCCAAAATTTGAACAGCCAATAAACCAGCATTTTTAGCAGCATTTAAGGCTACCGTTGCAACCGGAATGCCATTTGGCATTTGAAGAATAGATAAGATAGAATCCCAACCGTCAATCGAATTAGATGATTTTACAGGTACACCAATAACAGGTAAAGTTGTAATAGAAGCAACCATTCCAGGCAAATGAGCAGCGCCACCAGCGCCAGCTATTATCACTTTTAAACCTTTTTGAGCAGCTTCTTTAGCATAAGTAAACATTCTTTCAGGGGTACGGTGAGCTGAAACCACGGTCATTTCAAATTCAACACCAAATTCCTTACAGATATCAGCAGCATCTTGCATTACATTTAAATCAGATTTGCTACCCATTATTATACCTACTCTTGCGCTCATATTGTTTGTTTTATGCTTTTGGTAATTCAGTAATTTTTTATTTATCGTTTGTTTTGCTTGCGATTGTCTCAATTCTCATATCGCACATCTCATATCTATTTAAGAAATCACTTTCAAAGTCTGCTGTATATATCTTGCTTTTTCAATAGCGTGGTCACGGTTTTGGTCTACGATGGTAATGTGACCCATTTTACGAAAAGGTTTGGTATATTTCTTTCCATATAAATGTACATAAACACCATCAATTGCCATTATCTTCTCTAATCCATCATATTTGGCTAAACCATCGTGACCTTTTTCTCCTAATAAATTAATCATTACCGCATTGCTTATAGAACGAGTATCGCCCAATGGTAAATTAAAAATTGAACGTAAATGCTGCTCAAATTGAGAAACATAATTACCCTCTATAGTTTGGTGACCGCTATTATGTGGACGAGGAGCTAATTCGTTAACTAGTATTTCTCCATTTTTAGTTACAAACATTTCTACTGCCAAAATTCCAGTAACATTTAAGGCCGATGCAATATCAGTAGCTATTTTTTCAGCTCTTTGCTGTATATCATCAGGGTAAGTTGAGGGAGAAATTAAAAATTCCACCAAGTTAGCTTCGGCATTAAATTCCATTTCTACCATCGGAAATGTTTTCATATCACCATTAGTGTTTCTGGCAACAATAACAGCGATTTCCTTATCAAAATCTACCAATTCTTCAATTAAAGATGGTGCTTCAAATGCATTATCTACATCTGCAAGGTTGCTGATTTTCATTACGCCTTTACCATCATAACCATCTTTACGTTGTTTTAAGATATATGGGAAAGGAAAATTTCCATTGGTTAAATCTGCTGCAGAACTTACCAATTGAAAAGGAGCGGTAGGAATGCCATTTTCCTTAAAAAACTGCTTTTGCACACCTTTATCTTGTATTAAACGAATAACACGGGATTGGGGGAACACCATTTTGCCCTCTTTTTCTAGTTGTTCTAAAGCTTCTATATTTACTTTTTCGATTTCTATGGTAATGATATCTGCCTTTTTCCCGAAGTTGTAAACCGTATCAAAATCTGTAATAGAACCACATTCGAACTTATTAGCAATACTTTTGCAAGGTGCATCTGGGTCTGGGTCTAAAACTAAAGTGGTTAAATTATAGTTGATGGCTTCTTGTATTAGCATTCTACCCAACTGTCCGCCACCTAATATGCCTAATTTTAACTCGCTTATCTGTTTTGCCATTATTTATAATAGATTTTTAAAGATGCAAAAATAACAAAAAATAAACGCCATTTGGGATTTTATGAAATCATTTAACCACACCTGCCTGCCGTGTAGGCAGGGATAAAAAGGATGGACACAGATGTTTTCTGTGTTATCTGTGTGCATCTATGGCTAAGAAATACAACGTAATGCTTAAAACTTATACCTTTGCCACAATGGATGCAGATGCAATAATTATTGGTGCCGGTGCTTGTGGATTAATGTGTGCTGTACAGGCGGGTTTTTTAGGAAAAAAAGTTATTGTACTTGAAAAGAATAGTAAACCCGGTGCTAAAATCTTAATTTCTGGCGGTGGGAGATGTAATTTTACCAATCAATGGACAACTACAGAACAGTTTATTTCTGCTAATCCTCACTTTTTAAAATCTTCTTTTAACCAATGGACAGTTGAAGATACCATCAGTTTTTTTGAAACTTATGGTATTGTGGGTAAAGAGAAAACTTTAGGTCAGTTGTTTCCAGAAGATAAAAATGCCAAAGACATTGTAGAAGTTTTTACATCGCTTTGCGAAGAAATGGACCAAGAGATTTGGTGCAATGCAGATGTTAAAGATATAGCGCAAAATTCAGAGGGTTTTACAGTAAACTATACCATTGGCGATAAAATCAAATCGATTATTGCACCTAAAGTAGTTATTGCCAGTGGCGGCTTGCCAATTCCGAAAATGGGGGCAACAGATTTTGCGTTAAGATTTGCTCGTAATAACGGATTAAAAATAATAGAAACTGCTCCGGCATTGGTTCCTTTAACCATTACAGGAAAAGATGAAGATTGGTATGCCCAACTTTCTGGAAACTCTATTTTCTGTGAAGTGAGTAATGATGAAATATCTTTTGAAGAAAATATTTTATTTACGCATTGGGGATTAAGCGGCCCTGCAATTCTGCAAATTTCTTCTTACTGGCGCAGAGGGGAAGTTTTCAATATCAACTTATTACCAAATCAAAACATTCTTGGATTAGTAGAAGAAGAACGCAAAACAAATGGAAAAATATTATTATCAACTTTGTTAAACCGTTTTTACGCTAAAAAATTTACAGATGCTTTAGGCAAGTTTTTACCTTTAACCAAAACGATAGCCGATTTAAGCAAAGCTGATATGGAGCTAATTCATCAAACTATTCACGAATTTAAAGTGAAACCAGCAGGTGATAAAGGTTATGATAAAGCAGAAGTGATGCGTGGTGGAATTGATACCAACGAAATTTCTTCTAAAACATTAGAATGCAAAAAGATACCAGGATTATATTTTGGTGGCGAATGTATGGATGTAACTGGTTGGCTTGGAGGCTATAACTTTCAATGGGCTTGGGCAAGTGGTTTTGTTATATCACAGAATTTGTAGTTTTTAAGAGTCATTGCGAGGCACGAAGCAATCCTAAAGAGATAGAAGGGGAACCAACCCAGTAAGGTTACTACTATAGGCCTATATAGAGCCTTAAAAGACGTAAGATGAACGAAGGATGAACGTAAGATGAACGAAGGATGGTTATTATACACTTAATCTACGCAGCTATTAATCCCTATCCTTAAATAATATTAAATTGTATTTTTGCACAAAACAAATCCTTTGAAAAGCGACCTTCTTTTAATTACACCACCATTTACACAACTGAATACGCCGTATCCAGCTACTGCGTATATTAGAGGATTTTTAAACACAAAAAATATTTCTTCAACTCAAGCCGATTTGGGTATAGAAGTAATTTTAGCACTGTTTTCTAAAAAAGGATTATCAGACTTGTTTTGTTATGCTGAGCGTAGTGGAAACGCATTGCCATTCTCTTTTAATGTTCAACGCATTCTAGCATTAAAAGAAGAATACCTAAAAACCATTGATGCTGTTATCGCTTTTTTACAGGGCAAAAACCCAACACTGGCTTTACAGATTTGTCAAGAAGATTTTTTGCCAGAAGCTTCTCGTTTTGCGCAGCTAGAAGAGCTAGATTGGGCTTTTGGCGCTATGGGAACACAAGATAAAGCCAAACATTTAGCCACACTTTATTTAGAAGATGTCTCGGATTTTATTGTAGAATCTGTAGACCCAAATTTTGGTTTTAGCCGGTATGCAGAGCGATTGGGCAGAAGTGCAAATTCATTCGATGAATTGTACGAAGCTTTAAAACAAGCACCTACTTATATAGATAAAATCCTAATTGATATTCTTGCAGCTAGGATTGAGGACGTTAAGCCTAAGTTATTCCTCATCTCTGTTCCATTTCCAGGGAACCTATATTCGGCCTTCCGTTGTGCGCAATTTGTAAAACAAAACTATCCTCACATTAAAATATCAATGGGCGGTGGTTTTCCAAACACAGAATTACGTTCGTTATCTGATAAAAGGGTATTTGAATTCTTTGATTATATCACACTAGATGATGGAGAATTACCTATAGAATTGCTTTGCAATGCGATTATAAAGGGTGGCGAATTTAATCTCTACAAAAGAACTTTTTTATTAGAGAACGGAGAAGTTATTTATAGAAACGATGCTTTGCGAAGTGACTATAAACAAGCTGATGTGGGTACGCCAGATTACACTGATTTGCAATTAGACAACTACATTTCTGTCATAGAAATTGTAAATCCGATGCATAGGATGTGGAGCGATGGGCGCTGGAACAAACTCACAATGGCACATGGTTGTTATTGGGGCAAATGTACTTTCTGCGATATTTCTTTAGATTACATCAAGGTTTATGAGCCTGTTGCCGCAAAGTTGATTGTAGATAGAATTGAAGATTTGGCTGAAAAAACTGGTCAGAATGGTTTTCACTTTGTAGATGAAGCGGCACCACCTGCCTTAATGCGTGAAGTTGCCTTAGAAATTTTAAGAAGAAAGATTTCTGTTACCTGGTGGACTAATATTCGTTTCGAGAAAAGCTTTACTGCTGATTTATGCTTGCTACTAAAAGCTTCTGGCTGCATTGCCGTTTCTGGCGGATTAGAAGTTGCATCTGATAGGTTATTGAAACTGATTGATAAAGGCGTAACCGTTGAGCAAGTTGCCAAAGTAACTAGGAACTTTACTGAAGCCGGAATCATGGTTCACGCTTATTTAATGTATGGTTATCCAACTCAAACGGTGCAAGAAACCGTTGATAGCTTAGAAATGGTTCGCCAGTTATTCGAAGCTGCAGTGTTGCAATCTGGTTTTTGGCATCAATTCGCAATGACGGCGCATAGTCCAGTAGGTTTATACCCTGAGAAATTTGGTGTAATTAAAGAAACTGAAGAGATAGGAACCTTTGCTAATAACGATATCAATTACACAGATAAAACTGGAATAGACCACAATCAATTTAGCTTCGGATTAAAGAAATCTCTTTTCAATTTTATGCATGGTATTTGTTTCGATTACAAATTGCAAGATTGGTTTGACTTTAAAATCCCTAGAACCACAATTCCATCTAATTTTATTTATAAAGCCTTGCAAGCTGATGAAAACTTGAATGTTAGGCCAACGGCCAAAATAGTTTGGTTAGGAGGGAAACCAACAACAGAAACCTTTACCAAATCTAAAAAAGGCAATACTTGGGAAATGATGACTTTGAATTTCCATAGTAAAAAAGAAACTTTTAGTATCCAAACCAATAAAAAAGAGGGAGAGTGGCTTGTTTCTATGTTGAATGAAGTTGCCGTTTCAAATGAGAAGACCTTGACTTTTCAAGAAATCAAAACTGATTTTGAAAACTCAATAGAACATTTTGAGTTATTCTGGTATTCAAAACCAATAAATACATTAAGGGAATTTGGACTTTTAGTTCTTTAAACTTAATTTAGTGTTACACTTCTATCTCAATATGGAACTTGTCTAAGTTTCAAGCTCATCTTAATTTTATTACTTCAAGTCCACCTAAGTGCGCCTTAACTCCACGTTATATCCACCCTTCCTTTGTTATTCCCGTTTCGTTCCTTCGATGTTCATACGTGATTCCTTCGTAGCAGTAAGTTGTAACATGCTTTAGTGTTTTAGTAAAGTGGTGGTTTTGTCGCACATACCTCGGACTTGCCTCGGAGCAAGTAGGATGGATGCCTGTTTTATTTTTGATTTATCCTGACAATAGGATCTTATAAAGAATAACTAAATTATCTGGGGGTTTTTCTCCGATACTTCTTTAATCACTTGATTTCTTGTTATCAATAAATTAGTCATATACTTTTTTAGTATAATTTTATTAAATAAGCTCCCAAATATGCCGTATGGAACACCGTAAGCAAATATATCTTTCATTATGGTTATTCCATCCTTTTCTTCAAAAAAGTGGTCGTGTTTAATGAAACTAAAGGCCCCTTTTATCATACAATCTTGAAAGTAATGAGGAGCTTTTAATTTGGTTATTTTTGAACTTAAAGTTTGGTAAATTCCGAAATGTTTAGCCTTCCAAGTTACTTCATCGCCTAATTCACATAAGCCACTTGTTCTGCCAGCAATTGCTTTTTCGTTGGTTTTGGCTGTAGATAATTGATGAATGTCTATACTTCTGGCACAATCAAATACAATTTGAATAGGGGCGTTAATGGAAATATGAAGAACTATTTCAGTTCCATCTTCCATTTTACCTTTTCCGTCTTCCATTTATTTAATCACAATTTGGTACTGTAAAAGTCCAAGTTTCAGATAATTTATAAGGAATAGAAAATGCAACACCTTTATCTAATTCAAACCATAATTTGGTACGAGCTTTTTCTCTAGTTCCGGTTTCATTCATCGTCATGCTATCGTACAATCTTCCGTTAACCATCACATATTTAATCCGCTCAGAGTTTCTAATGTCATCTAAAGGATTTGAATCAATTACAACTAAATCACCTAATTTCCCTACTTCTAATGAACCAATTTCTTTATCCATACCCAAATAGTGTGCGCCATTTAATGTGGCATTTCGGATTGCTTGTAATGGCGTAGCACCGCCTTGCACGAACATCCATAATTCCCAGTGCGCACCCAACCCTTGTATTTGTCCGTGAGCGCCTAGGTTTACTTTAGTTCCGCCATCGGCAATTTGTTTTACAGATCTTGAAACATCTATGTGGTTATAATCTCCATATTCAGATGTTGTTCTTCTTCTAGAACGAGAATCGATTATGGACCTTGGCGTAAAAGCCAACAATCTTTCATTTTCCCAGACATTCGTTCTGTCATACCAGTAATTTTCTCCCCATTGGCCGCCATAAGCTACAATCAAAGTTGGAGTATATCCCACAGTCGTATTATTCCAAAGGCTAGTCACATCTTTATAAACAGGAGCAACTGGAATGCTATGCTCAATTCCAGTATGTCCGTCGGCCACCATGTTCATATTTGTGAAAAATGTAGACCCGCCTTCTGGTACAACTTCCATTTTTAACTGTCTTGCAGCTTCTAATATTTGCTGGCGCTGATCTCTACGAGGTTGGTTATATGATTTTACTGAAAAAGCACCAACCGCTTTTAACCTTTTTAAATGAGACAAAGCATCATCTAAACTATTAATTACTACTTTAAAGTCGCCATCAGCGCCATATAAAATTGCACCAGTAGAGTATAAGCGTGGACCGATCATCCGGCCAGCCTTTAACATTTCACTTTGACTAAAAACCATCTCTGTATTGCTGCTTGGATCGTGAGCGGTGGTTACACCAAATGCTAAATTTGTTAAATAAGACCAATCTTGTTGTGGGCTTATTCCATCTGGGCTTGTACGTAAATGAGCGTGAACATCGATCATTCCTGGCATTATAGTTTTGCCATTAACATCTATAACTTTTGCATCTGCCGGAATGTTCACGTCAGCTATTTTACCAACAGCAATAATTTTATTGTTTTCTAGCAGGATGGTTCCTTCCTCAATAACTTCATCGCCTTTCATGGTAATAATTCTAGCACCTTTTAATGCTAATAAACCAGTAGGAACATCAGTTTTTAATTTTAAACCCAGTGCAATTCCGGCTGTATCTAGTTCTGGCAACACTTGAGGTGCACCTTCCACAAATGTGAAAGTATTTTTAACCTCTCTATTATAATATTGCTCCCCTAAGGTCCAAAGCAGTTTTTTACTATCGGCGCTCCAATGTAAATAAGTTCCGGCATCTTTTGTAACCCTTGCCAAAGGGATAGATTTATTGCTAGCAGATAAATCTAAAGCAATGCCAGTTGTAACCATAGGCGTGATGTAAGCATTGAAAAGTTCTGTAAAAGCCATCCATTTCCCATCTGGGCTAGGCACAAACTGATTTGCATATTGAGAGGTGTAATGTGTTCTTTCGTTTCCGCCATTCAAGTCCATGCTCTTAAATGCTTTTTTACCGGCCTCGTTTCCTTGGAAATAAATTCTGGTATCATCAATGTTAAACATCGGTTTGATACCATTTTCACTTATCAACGTTTTAACACCACCATTTGCTGGCATAATGAATATGCCCGTGTTTTTGCCGTATGTTAAGCCTAAAGTTTCGTTGCCGCTGCCTTTTCTGTAAATAATTTTATCACCTTTATTGGAGTAGGATGGCGAGTAATAATAACCTTTCTCGTCTGTTAATAAAGTGGTTTTGCCCGATTTTACTTCTGTTCTTTTGATAGCTCCCTTAAATTCATCACTCCATGTGGTATAAATTACGGCCTTTCCATCAGGACTAAACCTTGGTTCAAACTCAAAATCAATCCCATTGGTTAATCTTTCTGGTGTTCCATATGGTAATTCTTTTTTGTATAAATAACCAGCAGCATTAAATACTACAATTTTCCCATCGGGCGATGTAGTTAATTGCCTTACCATTTTAACCGTGAATTCTGGGCTAAAAACTTGCTGTTCGAAATGTAATGATTGTTGAACGGTTTGTTTGCTGTCTACTTCAAAAGGAATATCTGAAGCATAAGTTGAATTTAAATCAATCTGTTTGATTTTGCCTTTGGCATAAAATATAATACGTTTAGAATCTGGCGTCCATGCAAAGTTTGGATAAACACCAAAAACAGCCCAGGTTTCCTGCTGGTCGTGAGATAAGTCTTCGTATAAAGGAAATTCCTCCCCTGTTTTAATGTTCTCTAAGTATAAAGCAGATTTTAACCTAACTCTTTTTACATAAGCCATAAATTTGCCGTCTGGCGATATTTGTGGACGAGCAGAACCGCCTTGTTCGGCAATTAAGTTTGTTAATCTTCCCGTGGTTAAATCCAATTGCCTAATGGCATAAATTAATCCATTTGGGTCTTTGCTATATTCGAAATTCGGACCAGGGGAAACATCTTCACTAAAGTATAAAAATTTACCATCTGGCGATACATTTGGTTCTCCAGCATCTTGTTGGTCGTTTTTTCTTTTAGTTAATTGTACACCGTCGCCACCATATATACTGTACATCCACATTTCTCCAGCCCCTAAAGAACGTGACGCTGTAAAATGTTTACGAGCTACTAAATATTCACTATTGGGCATCCAAGTGGCATTATTTAACAAACGGAAAGTTTCTTTTGTAATTTGTTTTTTATTACCGCCTTCACGATCCATGATCCAAATGTTGTCTCCACCGCTTTTATCGCTGGTGTAAGAAATGTATTTCCCATTTGGACTATAACGAGGTTGTACATCAAAGGCAATTCCACCACTTATTAGTTTGGCTGATCCACCGGTAATGGGCATTGTATAGATATCGCCTAACAAATCAAAAACTATTTCGTTCCCATCCGGACTAACATCTAAATTCATCCAGGTTCCTTCGTCGGTTTTAATGTTGAAAGTTTTAGTCTGACCTTTATATTTTTCTACATCCCATTTTGGGGCTTCTTTTTGAGCTTGTGCTACAAATGAAAAGGTAAGAAATAAACTGCTCGTGAATAAGAAAAGTTTGTTCATATGGAGGGTTTAGATAAATTTTCCGCAATTTAATAATATCACATCGTTTTTATTAGTTTTGATGACACCTTTTTATGACAGCAGCGGACATATTAAAAAAATATTGGGGATTTGATAATTTTAGACCATTACAGGATGAGATTATTCAATCAGTTTTAAATGGAAAGGATACCCTTGCGTTGTTGCCAACTGGCGGAGGAAAATCTATATGCTTTCAAGTTCCAGCAATGGTTATGGAAGGAATATGCATTGTGGTTTCTCCACTAGTAGCTTTAATGAAGGACCAAGTTGAAAACTTAAAGGCAAAAGGAATTAATGCTATTGCTATTTATGCAGGTATGGGCAAAAGAGAGATAGATATCCTTTTGGACAATTGCATTTATGGTAATATTAAATTCCTTTATTTATCTCCAGAGAGATTGCTTTCAGAGATAGTTAGAGCTCGCATTTCTTACATGAATGTGAATTTGATAGCAATTGATGAAGCTCATTGTATCTCTCAATGGGGATATGATTTCCGTCCGCCATACTTAAAAGTTAAGGAGCTTCGAGAAATTCATCCTGATAAGCCAATATTAGCTTTAACAGCAACCGCCACAGCTTTTGTAAAGGAAGACGTTGTGCAGAAACTGGAGATGAAAGACGCTCAGGTTTTTGTTAAAAGTTTCTCTCGTAGAAATTTAAGTTACGTGGTTTACGACTTAGAAGACAAACACAAAAAGCTAATCGAAATAGCTAAAAACGTAAAGGGATGTGGGTTGGTCTATGTAAGAAATAGAAGGGAAACCGCAGAGGTTGCTCATTTTTTACAACGAAATGGAATTGCAGCAGATTTTTATCACGCTGGGATTGAAAAGGAATTACGTTTTCAAAAACAGGAAGATTGGAAAACAGATAAAATAAGGATTATGGTTGCCACAAATGCATTCGGGATGGGGATCGATAAACCTAATGTTCGTTTTGTGATACACTTAGATTTGCCAGATAGTTTAGAGGCATATTATCAGGAAGCAGGTAGGGCAGGAAGAGATGAAAATCGTGCCTTTGCGGTATTATTAGCTAATAAATCTGACCAGTTGATATTGAATGCAAAATATACGGATAGCTACCCGACAGTAGATGAAATTAAAAAGACCTATCATTATCTGGGAAGTTACTTTCAATTGGCATTTGGTGCTGGAGAAGCTTTAAGTTTTGAGTTTGACATAGCGGATTTTTGCAAGAAATTTGGTTTGGGCGTAATTAAAACCTTAGCAGCTTTGAAATTCTTGGAACACGATGGTTATATTGCATTGTCTGAGAATATCTTCTTGCAATCGAGGATGATGTTTACGGCAAGCCATGAAGATGTCTATCGTTTTCAGATTGAGAATTCTGCTTACGACCCAATCATAAAAACCATTCAGCGTAGCTATGGAGGTGCTTTTGACGGTTATGTGAAGATTAAAGAATCAGATTTGTCCAATCGATTAAAGCTTTCTTATAAAGATGTTATTGAGATTTTAAACCGTTTACAGCAATTCGATATATTGTCTTATTTACCACAAACCGACCAACCTCAATTGCAATTTATCTTGCCCCGGAGAGATCAAGCTCATTTAGATATAGATGTAAAATATATCAGACTTAGACAGCAGATTCAGAAAGACCAAGTTAGTGCAGTTTTAAGTTATGCATCAACACAACTTTGCAGAAGTAAACAATTGCTACATTATTTTGGAGAAACGAATGCCGAAAAATGTGGCTTTTGCGATATCTGTCTTGCTGAAAGAAAATTAGAAGAAGCAAGCCAGTTAAAAGATAAAATAGAATTTGAAATTGCTACACTTTTACAAAGCCAGCATTACAGCCTCGATGATTTAGTGGAAAGTTTAGAAACTGGAACCGCTAATGAAAAAATAGAAAGAATTAGGGAACTACTTGATGCCGGAAAAATTAAGACCGATGGGAAGAAGTATTATCTGTAAGGGAGTATTAAGTATCTAGTATAAAGTAGCAAGACAAGGTTCTAAGACAATTTAACAGTCCAGCAATTTCTAACATTTACATTGTTTATTAATTTTTTATCTACTTTTAATTAATCTAAAATTATGCAAGCAAAAAACGACAAAAAGACAATACGCTCTTGGGCTTATTTCGATTGGGCTAACTCAGCTTATAACTTAGTAATTACTTCAACCATATTTCCAGCCTATTATACAATTATCACATCAGATAAAAATCCTGAAACGATTGATTATGTGATTTTTTTTGGGAGAAAGTTTGTTAATTCTGCGCTTTATAGTTATGCTATGTCTTTCGCTTTTTTGGTGATTGCTTTTTTATCTCCTATACTTTCATCAGTTGCAGATACCAGGGGTAACAAAAAAGTATTTATGCAAATGTTTACCTATATAGGTTCTTTAGCTTGTTGTGGCTTGTTTTTCTTCAAGATAGAAACTTTAGAACTAGGAGTTGTTTTATGTGTGGTAGCTGCAATTGGTTTCTGGGGTAGTTTGGTTTTCTACAATTCTTATTTGCCAGAAATTGCTACTGTAGACCAGCAAGACAAAGTAAGTGCAAAAGGCTTTACTTATGGTTATATAGGTAGTATAATTTTGCAAATTATATGTTTTGTATTTGTATTTAAGCCAGATTGGTTTGGTATAACTGATAGTTCAATTCCGGCCAGATTATCATTTTTTATGGTTGGTATTTGGTGGTTGGTATTTGCACAAATACCTTTTAGAAATTTACCAAAAGGTAGTGCAAACTACAAAGCTGAAAAGAATGTTTTCACTAATGGTTTTAATGAACTTAATAAAGTATGGTTACAGGTTAAGAAAATGGCTTATCTAAAGCGTTTTTTATATGCTTTTTTCTTTTACTCTATGGGTGTGCAGACTGTAATGCTAGTGGCAACCATATTTGGGGAAAAGGAATTACATCTGCCAACAGAAAAATTAATAGCAACCATTTTAATTTTGCAATTAGTGGCTATTCCTGGTGCAATGCTGATGTCATATTTATCATCTAAGAAATATGGAAATGTTAATGTGCTAATTGGTGTTGTTATCATTTGGATTGGCTCATGTGTGGCAGCCTATTTTATTCATACAGAATATCAATTTTATGCTTTAGCAGCTGTAATTGGCTTAATAATGGGTGGCATTCAATCTTTATCTCGTTCTACTTATTCTAAATTTTTGCCACAAGAAAGTCCCGACCATACTTCCTTCTTCAGTTTTTACGATGTTGCTGAAAAAGTAGCCCTAGTTTTTGGGATGTTTATTTTCGGTTTTATTGACGAAAAATTAGGTATGCGAAATTCTGTTATCGCATTAACTGTATTTTTCATTTTAGGTTTAGTATTTTTGCTGTTCTTAAAAAAGGTAGAGCCGAAATCTGTTGTTGTTGAGTAGGGAGCCTGAAATTTAATATCCACTAATGAAGATAGAGTTATTTGTTCCCTGTTTTGTAGATCAATTATATCCAGAAACTGCATTTAATACAATTAAAGTCCTAGAAAAGGCAGGTTGCGAAGTAAGTTATAATTCAAAGCAAACTTGTTGCGGCCAGCCGGCTTATAATGCTGGTTATTGGGAGCAAGCCAAAGAAATAGGCAACAAGTTTTTAAATGATTTTTCTGATAACGAATATATAGTTGCCCCATCTGCATCATGTGTAGGTATGGTTAAAAATGGCTTTAATGATTTGTTTACCAATACCATAGTGCATAATAAATGCAGAAGTATGCAAACCAATATTTTCGAACTTTCTGATTTTTTAGTCAATATTGTTAAGAAAGATTATTTTGGAGCAGAGCTTGATGGAAAAGCCGTTTACCATGATTCTTGTAGCGGGTTAAGAGAATGTAAGATTAAAGAAGAACCTCGTCAGCTGCTTTCTAAAGTCCATGGGTTAGAAATGGTAGAGATGAAAGATACGGATATGTGTTGTGGTTTTGGCGGAACTTTCGCCGTTAAATTCGATGCAATTTCATCAGCTATGGCAGAACAGAAAGTGAATAATGCTTTAGAAATGGAAGCCGAATATATTATTTCTACAGATTTATCTTGCTTGATGCATTTAGATGGCTACATCAAAAAAAATAATGTACCTATAAAAACAATGCACATTGCCGATGTATTGGCAAATGGTTGGTTAGATTATTAACCCCCTAACCCCCTGAAGGGGGTATTGGGACTTTAAAGTCTACTTTAGGGGATTAGGGGTTTATGTAAAAGAAAAGTTATATTAAAACAAATTAACCTTTTTTAACATTTCAAGTCTAAAAACTACAATAAATTTGTGGTATCAAAAACATTTACAAAATGAACAAAATTCTGATAGCCTTTGTTGGCTTATTTTCTATAGCCTTAACAAGTCAGGCTCAAAAAAAATCTGGAGCAATCCAGTTTGAAACAGCAATAGATCCTGTGGCAATGGCTGCTGAAAGAGGTATAACTTTATCTGAGGAGATGAAAGCCCGTATGCCAAAAAACCAAAAAGCAAACTTCGAATTGTTATTTACTGCTACTAATGCAAGCTATATGCCTGTTGAAGATACTGAGGATAGTAATGGCGGTCAAGGTGGTGGCGGTATGATGCGTATGATGCGTTTTGCTGGTGGTGCTGGTGGCCAAAGAGAGTATTTCTATTCATTTGCTGACCAAAAATTAGTAGAAGTATTTGATTTAAGTGATACTACTTATGTAATGCAAAGCAAATTAACCGTTGCTTCACAACCTAATTTAAATATGGGTGGCAATAGGCAAGGTCAGGGTCAAGGTGGCGCTAGCGCTACTGCTCCAGCTGCAGCTACTAGTTCAATTGAATATTTACCAGGCGAACCAAGATTTGAAATTGTAAAATCTGATGAGACTAAAAAAATAATTGGCTTTAACTGTCATAAAGCTATTGTTAAAACTATCCGTAAAGCGAAAGTTTTAGGTGAAGTTGGTGAAATTGCCGATGAAACTGCGGTTTGGTATACTACTGAACTAGGTTTTAATTTCTCCCCAAGCCCAAATATGTGGACAGAAGGTACTGTTTTATCTATTGAGACTAAAGGTAGCGCAACAACTGCGAAAAGCATCGAATACAGAGGTGTAAGTGCTAAAGATGTAACTGCTCCTAAAAAAGCTACTCCAATTACTCAAGAAGAGTATGTAGTTAAGATGCAAAACATGATGAAAAGATTTAGCGGTGGTAATAGAGGTGGCCAAGGTGGTCAAGTTAGAAGTGTAATTATTAATTAATTTTTCCAACATAGTTATGAAAGTCCCGACCAAAAATCGGGACTTTTTTTGTGTTTAATTTTTTTAGATTTGGGAATTATAGCTTACTTACACACATAATGATTGCCAAAGAAAACTTATTAAAAACGAAACAACATTTTGAGATTTTAGATGGATTGAGAGGGATAGCTGCAATTGCAGTAGTTGTTTTTCATTTTATGGAAATTGCCATTACTGATTATAGTAAAAACTTCATAGGCCATGGCTATTTGGCGGTAGATTTCTTTTTCTGTTTATCGGGCTTCGTAATTGTATATGCTTATGATAGCAGGATAGGACAAATAGGTATTTGGCAGTTTGTTAAACTAAGACTTATTCGTTTACAACCTTTGGTAGTTATTGGTTCTATTTTAGGCTTACTTACTTTTCTTTTTGATCCTTTCAGTGATTTTTACGCTATCTATGGTTTTGGTAAAACTGCACTCATTTTCTTAAGTTCCATATGCTTAATTCCATACCCAGTAATGGAAGAGCGATACTTCAATCTCTTCAATTTAAATGCACCTGCTTGGTCACTTTTTTGGGAATATGTGATAAATATAATTTACGCTTTAGCACTTTTTAAAGCGCCTAAAAGAGTTTTGCAAGTATTAACCTTGATGGGAGCAATCTTTCTATGTTATGTAGCTATTAATTCAAAAAATATAAGCGGTGGTTGGGGTGGTCCAAATTTTTGGGATGGCGGTGTAAGAGTATTATTTTCTTTCTTTTTAGGGATGTTAATTTATCGTTCTAATTGGATTATTAAGAACAAAATAGGCTTTTTAGCATTAGGAATATTTTTATTAATTGGTTTTTTAATACCATATAATGATGAATACAACTGGGTTGTTGAGCCAATTCTGGTTATGTTTTATTTCCCATTAATCGTTTCATTAGGCGCAGGTAGTTCTTTAAAGCCATCGGTAAAAAAACTTGCAAAATTATCTGGAGAAATCTCTTATCCACTATACATGACACATTATCCCTTTGTCTGGATATTTTTAACGTATGTTGCTGTAGTTAAGCCTTCACTTTCTACATTGGCTTTAGTAATTCCTATTTCGGTTATATTATTAATTATATTAGCTTATCTAAGCTTGATATTTATTGATGCCCCGATCCGTAATTATTTAAAAAACAAGTTAACGAAAGCTTCTTGAAATTAACACTACTTATACTTTGAAATTTGTCGTAAAATGGGCATCTTTGCATTTCAAAAATCACTTGGTATGTGATTTTACTAAACAATTTTTTTAACCTTTAAATCATAGTTGTAGATGATTAACATTACTTTACCTGATGGTTCAAGCCGTCAGTATGAAAAGGGCACATCTGCCCATCAAATAGCCTTGTCAATATCTGAAGGCTTAGCAAGAAACGTTTTAGCAGCAGAAGTTAACGGAGAAATCTGGGATTCTTCTAGAGCAATTGAAGCTGATTCTACTGTTAAATTATTAACATGGAATGATACAGCTGGTAAGGCTACATTCTGGCATTCATCAGCTCACTTAATGGCTGAGGCTTTAGAAGCGCTTTATCCAGGTACAAAATTCGGTATCGGCCCTGCCATTGAAACTGGTTTTTATTATGATGTAGACTTCGGAGATAGAGAATTCTCTTCAGACGATTTTAAAGCCATCGAAACCAAAATGCTGGAATTAGCTAAACAAAAAGAAGGGTTTAGCAGAAAAAGTGTGAGCAAAGCTGATGCAATACAATATTTTACAGAAAAGGGTGATGAGTACAAATTAGACCTTCTACAAGGTTTAGATGATGGAAAAATCACATTTTATAGCCAAGGTGAGTTTACAGATTTATGCCGTGGACCACACATTCCAAATACTGGTTTTATTAAAGCCATAAAATTGATGAATGTTGCGGGTGCTTATTGGCGTGGAGACGAAACTAAAAAACAGTTAACTCGTATTTATGGCGTAACTTTTCCAAAAGCTAGTGAATTAACAGAATACCTGTTAATGATCGAAGAGGCAAAAAAACGTGATCACCGTAAATTGGGTAAAGAATTGGAGTTATTCATGTTCTCTGAAAAAGTTGGTGCTGGTTTACCAATGTGGTTGCCAAAAGGAACTGCTTTGCGTGAACGTTTAGCTCAATTTTTAACAAAAGCACAAGTTAAATCTGGTTACGAACAAGTTATCACTCCTCATATTGGTCACAAGAATTTATATGTTACTTCTGGTCACTATGAGAAATATGGTAAGGATAGTTTTCAGCCAATAAAAACACCACAAGAAGGAGAGGAGTTTTTCTTAAAACCAATGAACTGCCCGCACCACTGTGAAATGTATAAGTTTAAACCACGTTCTTATAAAGATTTACCAGTTCGTTTTGCAGAGTTTGGCACAGTTTATCGTTACGAGCAAAGTGGAGAATTACATGGTTTAACTCGTGTAAGGGGCTTTACTCAAGATGATGCTCACTTATTCTGCCGCCCAGATCAAGTTAAGGAAGAGTTTAAAAAAGTAATTGACTTGGTATTGTATGTTTTCAAATCTTTAGGATTCGATAATTACATTGCACAAATCTCATTACGTGATCCAGAAAATAAAGCAAAATACATTGGTTCTGATGAAAACTGGAAATTAGCCGAAACTGCAATTATTGAAGCTGCTGAAGAAATGGGTTTGCCAACTGTAGTAGAATTTGGCGAAGCTGCTTTTTATGGCCCAAAGCTAGATTTTATGGTTAAGGATGCGTTGGGTAGAAAGTGGCAATTAGGTACAATTCAAGTAGATTATAACTTACCAGAGCGCTTCGAATTAGAATACACAGGTAGCGATAATTTAAAACATCGTCCGGTTATGATTCACCGTGCACCATTTGGTTCTCTAGAACGTTTTGTGGCAGTTTTGATAGAACATTGCGCTGGTAATTTCCCATTATGGCTTTCTCCAGAACAATATATTATTCTACCTATCTCAGAGAAGTATGAAGAATATGCAAAAAAAGTTTCAGATGAACTAAATAATTCCGATATTCGCGGTCTGATAGACTTTCGAGATGAGAAGATTGGAAGAAAAATCAGAGATGCTGAGGTTAAAAAGTTACCTTATATGCTTATAATAGGCGAAAAGGAGATGGAAGAGCAAAAAGTTTCAGTTCGCAAACATGGACAAGGAGACTTAGGTTCAATGACTTTGGCAGAGTTTAGTGAAATAATTATTAAAGAAATAACAGTTTAACAAAAATTACATTTGGCATTAGGAAGACCAGGATTTAATAGGGGACCACGTCCTCCTTTTAAGAAAAAAGAAGCAGAACATAATATTAATCAGTATATCAGAGCTCAGGAAGTTAGGTTAGCTGGAGATAATGTTGAGCCGGGGATTTACCCATTGGCAAAAGCTTTGGCACTTGCTGATGAGTTGGAACTAGATTTAGTAGAAATCTCTCCAAATGCAGTTCCACCTGTTTGCCGTATTATCGATTATAGCAAGTTTGTTTACGAACAAAAGAAAAAGCAAAAAGAGATAAAAGCAAACGCTAAACAAACAGTTATTAAAGAAATTCGTTTTGGTCCTAATACTAACGATCACGATTTTCAATTTAAATTAAAACATGCTGTTAGCTTTTTAGAAAATGGCGAAAAAGTGAGAGCTTACGTACACTTTAAAGGTAGAGCTATTGTTTATAAAGAACAAGGTGAAATCTTATTGTTAAAGTTTGCACAAGCTTTAGAAGATATAGGTAAAGTAGAATTACTACCTAAATTAGAAGGAAAGCGTATGTTTTTAACATTAGCGCCTAAAGTAGCAAAGAAGTAATAAATATTATAAATTAAAACAAGGTTATGCCAAAAATGAAAACCAATTCCAGTGCTAAAAAGCGTTTTTCGCTTACTGGAACAGGTAAAATCAAAAGAAAGAACGCCTACAAAAGTCACATTTTAACAAAAATGAGCACTAAACGTAAGCGTAACTTAGGCCAGACTAGTCTGGTAAGTGATGCTGATATGGGCAACGTTAAACGTATGCTTGCAATCGGTAAATAACTAATTTTTTAACCAGGTACTCGGTAACTAAGATTGCTTAAGGCAACACCGCTTATCAAAAACAACACACTATGCCACGTTCGGTAAACGCAGTAGCTGCTAGACGCAGAAGAAAAAAAGTCCTAAATATGGCCAAAGGCTATTGGGGATCAAGAAGCAAGGTATTCACCATTGCTAAAAACACGGTAGAAAAAGGTTTGCAATATGCTTACCGTGACCGTAAAGTTAAGAAAAGAGAATTCCGCGGATTGTGGATCCAACGTATCAACGCTGGAGCACGTGAGCACGGTGTATCTTACTCTCAATTAATTGGTAAATTGGCAGCTAAAAACATCGGTTTAAACCGTAAAGTATTAGCTGACTTAGCAATGAACCATAAAGATGCTTTCAAAGCAATCATTGATGCAGTAAAATAAGAAATACATTACATAAAAAAAGGGGAGCAAGTTGTTCCCTTTTTTTATGACCATTTTTTGTCATTCAGAGCGAAGCGAAAAATCTCTCTAACTAGATTCCTCCAAAGTCGGAATGACATTTTTTTAGAAAAGTAACTTTATCACAATAATTAAAGTAAGTCTGGCTTTACGCTACCTGTCTACCGCAGGCAGGTAGCTTTATAATTTCCTTCGACAGGCTCAGCATCACAATTATAGGGTATGCCGCTTCTCCGATAGCTATAGGGACCGGTTTAGAAAACTTAAAGTAGTGCGACAAACTAAAAGCTAAGGTTCAAAGCAACTAAGCTAAAAACCAAACTTATGTAAAACCAAAGAATTGAAAATAGGGTGTGTATCCAAGTTTCTAATCTTTTGCCCTTCCATAAATCTTTTGAGTAAACGAAGAATTGAAAGAATAATCGCATTCCCCAAAAAAGTGCCAAGCCAAAAGCTATTTTTTGTCCAAATAGTGTTGTTGTTAAATCCTTAGCACACAACATACATAGAACTCCCATTAATAAAGTGGTAACAGCAATGAAAAATGTATGCACGTACATTAATTGTTTGTTAATTAATGTAAGCGATTTTAACTGTTCTTTCCAAGCAAAGTATCTAGGGAAAATAATATGAATAAATGCCAATACAATTAAGATAAAGCCGACTATTTCAAGGTGTAATTCCATTATTGTATTGTCATTCTGAGCTTGTCTAAGAACCGCGAAGGGTTCAGCGAAGCTAATCTTTAAGTTAAATAATAAACATTTATAAAAGGTGTAATTTTCTTTGTTTGTGTTAACTGTAACCCTGATTTTTTAAAAACATCTTTCCATCTCCTTGGATTAAAAAAATGAAAACAACCAAGGTTATAAACCAAAAAATTATAAATATCTCTATTGTGTTCTACGACAATAACTTTTCCATCATCCTTTAAAGATTTCTTGATTTGTTTAAAGAAGATAATTTGTTCTTGCTTATCCCTAATTTCATGTGCTGCTAAAATCACAAATGCGCAATCAATACTTTTTGTAGGTACTCCGATATTTGATGTTTCAATTGCCAAAGTTCCAGGATATGGCGGATATGCTTTTCTTGCCCTTTCGATGGAAACTTCTGTATGTTTTGCAGGATTATAAAAATCCATTACTGTTAAGTTAGAGCTAACATATTTGCGTTTTAACAAATAACTTGTTTCGTCAAACCCTGCGTTAATGTTTAATAAGTGATTTTCTTGTTTAATTTCTACATCATCAAGCCATTTTAAGCTGTATAAATTAGAAACATCATATATGTAATAAGAAGCAATTAATGATAATGTTGTGCCTAATATAATGCCAATGATAATTAAATAGCATATCCAGTTCAATTGACCTGAGCATAAAATTGTTATTGCGAATAAGCAAGTAATTAAAAAGAAAGCTAAAATATAAAAATGCCAGTTAAACCTGACGATATTTAAAACTCCTTGAAACGGTTTTCTTAAATGCCTTTCCATATTTCAGTTCTGCCCTTTTTCCAGTGATAAGGAATGTCTTCATTGATAAAAGCATTAGCTAGCATTGCTCCTTTAAAATTATCTTGTTTAATAAAACCAACTTCTGCTTTTAACACTTCAATTGGTTTGGGAATCCAGTTTTGACGAACACCTTCTATGATGGTTACTTCATTGTTTAACTCGTTATATGTAAAGGTAAATGGGAGTGGGCCCGCAAATCTCCTTGCGGTTTTCCAGTCTTCAAAGACACTGCCTTTTGGCAGCTCTGCATTTTCATTTTTCTTTAGTTCTATTGCTAAACCAGATTTATTTGAATTGATATATACATTTTCGGCAGTTTCTGCTAATTTAATATCTGTGGTGGTGTAATTGTAATGGGTAAATATATTGCCAAAAAAGATCATTTTCTTTTTATCGGTTTCAGATTTGAGAATGTATAAACCTCTTAGTCTTTTGCCTTCGTTAGTGGTGTAACGAACAAAAATTCTATAACCTGCCAAAAAGAAATCATTGCCCATAAAATTTGGAAATCCTTTTGGTCGTAGATTTTCTGTTTGAACCAAAGCAATTGCAATAAAAGCCCATTCATCGTTATGAGTGTCGAGTGTTAAACAGCTAGGAAGTAAACTTTCCAATTGCGTTTTTGGTAAAGCATAAGTAAGTACAATTGTACTTTTGAAATGAGCTTCTACTGCAAATGGATGGTTTTTAAGAAATGACATTCAGAAACTATTATTAGCTTTTATGTTATTAAATTGCTTCACCATATAAGGCATTTAAGTAAATATAAGTCAATAGTTAATTAGAATCTTAAACACTCTTATATTTCTTATATGGTAAAAACGATAAGCATAATAGGAGAATAACTAAAATTCCTATATAAGATCTATACTTTTTCCAGCTTCAATGATGCTTGTTTTGTCTAAATTTTTAAGGGTTGGAATATTTCCTAGATGATTGATTTGAGTATAATTCAAAATGTAACTTTCACTTTCAGAGTTAGCTTCCCCATTAAATATAATTCCTTTGATGCAAATGTTATGTTGCCTTAAGGTGTTGATGGTTAGTAGTGTATGGTTGATGCTTCCTAAATAGTTTTGCGAAATTAAAATCACTTCGAGGTTTAGGTATTTAATTAAATCTAAAATAAGTTCTTTGTTATTTAGTGGTACCATTAAACCTCCAGCACCTTCAACAATTAAGTTGTTATCGGTATCTGGCAATATAAATTGATTAAGCGCTATCTCAATCCCATCTAATTTAGCCGACAAATGCGGAGAAAGTGGATTGTTTAAACGATAAGTTTCTGGATGAATCTTTGTTTTCTCATTACTAATTAAACTTTCAATGGCTAAACTATCGCTTTGTGATAAGTCGCCAGATTGAATTGGTTTCCAATAATCTGCGTTTAGCTTTTCGATTAAAATAGCGCTAACAATCGTTTTGCCAATTCCAGTTCCAATTCCAGTTATAAAATATTTTTGCGCCATTATTGAAATGCTTTTAAATGATCAACTAACTCACTAATTTCTTTGTCGGCGTTATAGCTATGTAAACATATTCTTAACCTTTCTTTTCCTGCCGCTACAGTTGGACTGAGAATGGCTTTCACATCGAATCCTTTAGCTTGTAATGCCTTAGCAGCATTTTTAGTTGTTTCGCCGTTGTCAAATAAAATAGTTTGGATAACGCTATTGCTTTGAATTCTTGGTAGTTTTAACTCTTTGATTAAGCTATTGTAAAGGTCTATCTTTTGCCTTATTTCAGTTTGACAATTTCCTTTATCCAATAATTGATAAGCACAGTTTACTGCAACAATGTTGTGTAAGGGAGCTGCGGTTGTATAAATAAAGGAACGGGCAAAGTTAATGAGGTAATTGCGGAGGTTCTTACTCCCTAAAATAATTGCCCCATGAGTGCCTATTGCTTTTCCAAAAGTAATTACCCTGGCAAAAACATCACTTTCTTGGCCTAATTGATTAACTAGTCCTTTTCCTTTATCTCCAAAAATCCCAGTTGCATGAGCTTCATCTACAATTAAGTTAGCTTGATGCTTTTTGCATAACTCGCCAATTTCTTTAAGTTTTGCTAGGTCGCCATCCATAGAATAAACACTCTCTATTACTACATAGATTATGCCTTTGGCGGATTTTAGCTTTTGTTCTAGATCATTTAGGTCATTATGTTTGAATTTAAATCGCTCTGCGTAACTTAATCTTGCACCATCTATTAAACTTGCGTGAATAATTTCGTCGGTAATAATGGTATCTCCGCGTTGTGGGATGGAAGAAAGTAAACCAACATTAGCGTCATAACCAGAATTAAAAATTAGTCCAGCAGGTGCGCTATGGAAATTTGCAATGAATTTTTCAGTTTCTTCAACATAAGGATGGTTTCCACTTAAAAGCCTAGAGCCACCGGAACCATTTTTAAATGGCTTAATTTGTTGGCTTTGTTCTTCTATTAAAGATTTTAGTTCTGCTGATTGGGCAAGACCTAGATAGTCATTTGAGCAAAAATCGAATGGGAGAGAGGTGTTTGTCAGTTTCCTTAACAACCCATTCTCAGTTCTTTCATCTAGCTTTTGTTGAAGAAAAGATTCTGCTTTTTCCATTGGGTTCAAAAATAAGAAAGCCCCGATAATAATCGGGGCTTTTCAGTTTATATTTTTAAGATTGAATTATGATATGGCTAAGAATAACAATGCCGCTAAAGAAGAGCCAATAATTGGACCTAAGATAGGAATCCAAGCATAATCCCAACCACTGCTTCCTTTTCCTTTCATTGGTATAATTGCGTGAATAATTCTTGGGCCTAAATCACGAACTGGGTTAATGGCATAACCTGTTGTGCCGCCTAAAGCTAAGCCAATAACCCATACTAAAAAGGCTACAGGCAAAGCACCTAAGGAACCTAAACCAAATGGGGTAGGGCTTTCTTTTGTGCCCATGGTTGCGCTGGTAAGGTAAAAAATAACAAATATTAGTACAAAGGTTCCTACAATTTCTGATAGCAAATTAGATACATTATTGCGAATAGCTGGACCTGTTGCAAAAGGTGCTGCCTTTAATCCTTGATCTTCGGTTGCATCAAAATGATCTTTATAGATCAACCAAACTAAAAGGGACCCTGTCATTGCGCCTACAAGTTGAGCAGCTGCATAACCAGGTAATAAGGCCCAATCAAATTTATGTGCAATTGCTAGACCTAAACTTACAATTGGGTTTAAATGAGCGCCACTGTACGGACCCGCAACTACAACGCCAACAAAAACAGCTAATGCCCAGGCTGTAGTAATTACAATCCAGCCACTGTTATTTCCCTTGGTATCTTTTAGCACAACATTAGCCACCACACCATTACCAAGCAAGATCATTAAGCCTGTACCGATAAATTCTGCTAGATATACATTCATTTTATTATTGGTTAATCGTTTGAATTGATAAATTGGTTAATTGTAAACTGGACTAGTCTTCTGCATTAACTCTTGCAGCTTTTACAGCTCTATTCCAACCCTTAATCCGTTCTTTGTTATCTATTCCTTCTTCAGCTACGAAAGTTCTGTCGATCTTCCATTGCGACCTTATTTCATCAACACTATTCCAAAATCCAGTAGCTAATCCGGCAAGATAAGCTGCGCCAATAGCTGTAACCTCGGTAACTTCTGGTCTAATTACTTTACAATTTAATAAATCTGCTTGAAACTGCATTAACAGATTATTTGCTGTTGCCCCACCATCAACCCTCAATTCTGCAATTCCAACGCCAGCATCGGCTTCCATTGCTTTTAATACATCCATTGTTTGGTAAGCAATACTTTCTAATGCCGCTCTTGCAATGTGTGATTTATTTGTTCCTCTGGTTAATCCTGTTATTGTTCCACGAGCGTGTTGATCCCAGTGTGGTGCACCTAATCCAGCAAATGCTGGTACAATATAAATGCCCTCAGTATCTTTTACTTTAGCTGCTAAAGTTTCTACATCAGCAGATTTAGATATCATACCTAATTCGTCTCTGAGCCATTGTACAACAGCGCCACCAATAAAAATACTTCCCTCTAGTGCGTAATGAGTTTCGCCATTAATTTGCCAAGCGATGGTAGTTAATAAATTGTTTACAGAAATTTTAGGCGTTTTGCCAATATTCATAAGCATGAAACAACCAGTGCCATAGGTGTTTTTTACCATTCCTATTTCAGTACACATTTGTCCGAATAAGGCAGATTGTTGATCTCCGGCGATACCGGCAATTGGTAGTTTAGCTGCTAAGATATTACCAGCTGTTTCTCCATAGACTTCGCTTGATGATTTTACTTCTGGTAGCATTGATTTTGGAATACCAAAAAGTGCTAATAATTCTTCATCCCAAGCTAGATCATGAATGTTGTACATCATGGTACGCGAGGCATTGCTTACATCTGTAACGTGAGTTTTTCCTCCTGTCAATTTCCAGATTAACCAGGTGTCAATTGTTCCGAAAGCTAGTTTTCCAGCTTCAGCCTTCTCTTTAGCACCTTCAACATTTTCTAATATCCATTTAGCTTTTGTTGCAGAGAAATAAGAGTCGATAATTAATCCTGTTTTATCTTGAATCTTTTTAGCTAAACCTTGTTTTCTAATGCTATCGCAGTAATTAGACGTACGTCTGTCTTGCCAAACAATGGCATTGTGAATTGGTTGACCAGTTTCTCTATCCCAAACAACAGTTGTTTCCCTTTGATTAGTGATGCCAATAGAATTGATATCTGAAGCTGATAAGCCAGCTTTTACGATAACTTCTGCAGCTACAGATAATTGTGTAGACCAAATTTCTAATGGATCATGTTCTACCCAACCTGCTTTTGGATAAATTTGAGTGAATTCTTTTTGTGCAATGGCAACAATCTCACCATTGTGGTTAAAAACTATAGCCCTCGAACTAGTGGTCCCTTGGTCGAGAGATAAGATGTAATTGCTCATAAGTTTATATTTGGTTAGGCTTTTTAGCTAGCAAGAGCAGCTTGTTTTTCTTTCTTTTCTATATGATAAATATATCCTTTAGCTAATGTATTAAATATTTTTATTTGATTTTCTTCCCAAATTTTATCAGCCCCTAATTCTGATGCCAATATTGAAGCTACTTTTTCGCTCATCTCAATTGCTGCCTGCGCATCAATAAATAACATTCTTAGTCGTCTACTTAAAATATCTTCAACAGTTTCGGCCATTTCATTTCGTACGGACCAAACAACCTCTGCTACGGTATGAGGAAACTCTGGATGCAATTTCTCTCCAAACCCCGGATTTTCCTTAATTAACAACTCGATATGTTTTCTATCCGAACCATAAATATTTAAATAACTCTCATCATGTGAAGTTACGCAACCATGTATTTTTAAATCCTTAGTAATGCATGCAGCAGCATTTAATCCAGCTTCCTTGATTGCTAAATCCACAGTTTCTTCTGCCATTCTTCTGTATGTAGTCCACTTTCCGCCAGTAATGGTAATTAAGCCTTTTGCAGAGACTATTAACTTATGATCTCTGCTGATCTCTTTCGTGCTGCTTCCGTTAGAATCAGTAGGAGCTGCCAATGGTCTTAAGCCAGAAAAAACACTTAAAATATCATTTTCAGTAGGTTTTGTTTTAAAATAAGAAGCTGCTGTTTTTAAGATGAAATCAGTTTCTTCCTTTAATGCCCTAGGCTCTAGGCTATGTTCGTTAAGTGGTGTGTCTGTTGTACCCACTAATAAATGGTTATGCCAAGGCACAGCAAATAAGACACGGCCATCAGATGTTTTTGGAATCATTAAGGCAGAATTGCTATCTAAAAATTCTTTATGTAAAACGATATGAACACCTTGACTTGGACGAACCATTTTTTTAGCCTCAGGGTTATTCATTTTTAAGATTTCATCAACAAAAACACCAGTGGCATTAATAACTACCTTACCGTTAATCTTGAATTTATCTTTTGTAATTGCGTCTTCAATTTCAACGCCAGTTACTTCATCTTTGTTCTTTATCAAATTAGTAACCTTCATATAGTTAATTAATGTAGCTCCCTGTTCTATTGCTGTTTGTGCAATGTTTATGGCTAGTCTAGCATCATCAAATTTGCCATCAAAATACCTAATGCCGCCTTTTAAACCTTTATCTTTAATGCCAGGCATTAAGCTAAGGGTTTCTTTCTTTGATAAGAACTTTGACTTTCCGAAACTATATTTCCCGGCAAGCCAATCATAAAGGGTTAATCCTGTTAAGTATTTCATGACAGAAAACCAATCGTAACATGGGATGATGAATTCTTCTTTATTTACGAGATGTTTTGCATTTAATTCTAATAAACCTCTTTCTCTTAATGCATGTTTTACCAGGCCAATATCGCCTTGTGCCATGTAGCGCACACCGCCATGCACTAATTTGGTACTTCTGCTCGATGTTCCTTTAGCAAAGTCAGACTGTTCGACTAATAAAGTTTTTAAGCCTCTGCTTGCTGAGTCTAAAGCAGTCCCTAATCCAGTAGCACCCCCACCAATTATGATAACGTCCCAACCTGATTGATCGGTTAATTGATATTTATGTATTCTATGCATTAATGATAAAAATAATAAAACGAAACAATAAGCAAGTATAAGTAATACATTTCGAAATAATAAAATGAAATGAAAAAAAAATATTAATTTGACATAAATGAAATAAGTTTTTGTTTAATTTATTATTTTGCAGGACCAGACCATATAAACCATGATGATGAACTTAGCCGAAAGGCATCAATTTATACTTAATAGAATACAAAAGGACCAGTATATAAATGTTGTGGAGCTTTGTAAGGAGCTTAAAGTGTCTTCTGTAACCATTAGAAAAGATTTAAAGCTACTGGAAGAGAAGAACTTGTTGTTTAGGACGCACGGCGGAGCAACAGTTAATAATCCATATACGGTAGATAGGCCTGTAAATGAAAAGGAAAAAATACAATCTACCGAAAAGAACAAAATAGGTGCTTCTGCTGCTAAATTACTAAAGGAGAACGATTCTATTGTTGTGGCATCGGGTACAACGCTCTTATATTTTGCAAGAAATATACCGTCAGGATTAAATTTAACGGTAGTAACTTCTGCGCTTAATATTGCATTAGAATTAATGAGTGAGCCTGCTGTTGAGGTAATTCAATTAGGTGGTTTATTACGTAAAAGCTCGTCTTCTGTAATGGGTGCCTATGCAGAACAAGTGCTCCAGGATTTTTATTTCAATACGCTGTTCTTAGGTGTGGATGGGATTGATTTAGATTATGGATTGACTACTACAAATGCAATGGAGGCACATCTAAATAAGAAAATGATTAATGTTGCACAGAAAACAGTTGTTTTAGCAGATTCTACAAAATTTGGAAAACGAGGTTTTGGAAAAATATGTGGGCTGGAAGATATTGATCACATTATAACAGACAAAGGTGTTTCACAACAAATCATCAATCATTTGGAAGCTTTGGGCGTTACAGTTACCATTGTTTAAAGATTTAAAATTATATAATATTCTGACCCTCTTTTTGTAAATGAAATGTTACATCAAGAGGGTTTTCTTTTTGTTTGCAATTCAAATCAAGCTTAACCTTGCCTTTTTTAACTATAATTTACTCCTTAAAGTTGTGGTTATTGCGTTAAATTCATTGTTTATCTATTTAAAACAAGTAGTTTTCTTGGTAAAAGAAAAAATTATTATTAGTTTCAATTTGTTTTTATATTTTTATATCGAAATATTTAAAAACAAAAATTTAAATAATTCGTAATAGAATATAGTTTCATATTAACCTTGAGTTAATATTGTATTAACGTTAGTCCTATACTTTTGGGGCTTCCGGTAATGAAACTAAAAAGATTGAATAAACTAACCGGATATAATAATTATGAACAAAACATTTACTCAACATGTTGTAGTGCCTAGGCATACTTTGCGAAGTGAAAGTAAAGTCGCGGAGAAACATCACAAAAAACTTCTTTCTAATTTCATTTACGGCTCTGCCTTTTATGTTAAGATTTTTTTGTTTGGAATTTTAGCTCAAGGATTAATCTTGCAAGCTTCATTTGCACAAACTGCAAATCAAAACGTAGTAGTTAAGGGAGTGGTGTATGACGACTCTGATGGCCAAACGATTCCAGGGATTACTGTTACAGATAATACAAAAAAAGTATTAGGAGTAACGAATGAAAAAGGAGCTTATTCGGTTTCAGTTCCTAAAGGTGGTTCTATCAGTTTTTCGATGATTGGTTATACCACGATTACTAGGGTTATTTCTGATACTCAGAACAACTTGGTCATTAGAATGAAAGAAAATACTAGTCAATTGAATGAGGTTGTGGTTACTACTGCATTAGGTATTAAACGTCAACAAAAATCATTAGGTTTTGCTACTACTACAATTGATAGCACACAACTTACGAACGCTGTTGCTAACAACTGGACAGATGCATTATCTGGTAAAGTAGCGGGTTTAAATTTAGTTAGGTCTAATGGTGGTCCGGCAGGTTCAAGTAAAATCATACTGCGTGGAGAGAACAACTTGACAGGTGATAATGAAGCTTTAATAGTTTTAGATGGGGTTGTAATTAGTAATAGTGGAGGTAGACGTTCTGCGAATGCTTCTGACGCCGTATATGGAACCGGTAGCGATAACATGCCTGCAGATTACGGAAGTACAATTAATGATATCAATCCAGAAGATATTGAAAGTGTAACTGTTTTGAAAGGACCTGGTGCGGCAGCTCTATATGGCCAGAGGGGTGCCAACGGAGCAGTAATTATCACTACAAAATCTGGAAGTTCAAAAAGGACAAAAAACAGTGTTAATATTAAATTTACATCTAACGGCTCATTTGAAGAAGTTAATCGTTGGCCTGATTTACAATATGAATATGGTCAAGGATTAGATGGTGCTAATTACTATTCTTATGGTGCAAGCGCTGATGGCGCTAGTACGAGTGGCACTAGTTCGGCTTACGGACCTCGTTTTGATGGGCAATCCTTTTTTCAATATGATGGTGCAAGACAGGCAGTTGGATTAACAAGAACGCCTTGGGTTCCTTATACCAACCAAATCAGGGATTTTTTTGATACCGGTTATAACATCACCAATTCGTTAAGCTTAGATGGTAAATTAGGAAGGACAAATGGTCGTATCTCTTTAACCAACCAAGATAACACATGGATTATCCCTAAAACTGGCATGGAGCGTACTACGGTGTCATTGTCAACAACAACCAAGGCTACTAAAGATTTAACCTTTACTACTAAGTTAACTTATAACAACAGATTTAGTGATAACCTTCCAGGTAATGGATATGGTAACCAGTCTATTATGTATTGGTTTATTTTTTGGCAGCCTAATGCCAATTTAGATGCTATCAAAAATTATTGGGTAAATGGTCAAGAAAATAGAGCAATTAAGTATCCATACAGTTCATTTCCAGAAAATCCCTATGCTATCGTAAATGAATTTATCAATAGGACCAATAGAGATAACTTTACGGGTAACGTTTCTGCTACTTATAACTTCACTAAGAAGTTAAGTTTGAGAGTTAGTGGATCTATGGATATGGTGCAAGAACAACGTGCACAAGAGCGTCCTTATGATGCCGGCACAAGGTTACCACAAGGATCTTATCGTACCCAAGATATCTACACTCACGAGATAAGTGCAGATGCCCTATTGAGATATACTACAGACATTACAAAGGATCTCAAGGTAATAGCTACTATTGGTGGTAGCCAATTGAGAAATAAGTACAATAAAAAAGATTTAAGAGCTGATGGGTTGAGGATACCTAATATATATAGGTTAGATAACAATTTATATCCATTAATCTCAGTTCCTGACACTAGTCAGTATAGGTTAAATAGCTTACTAGCTATCGCCAACTTAGAATATAAAAACTATTTATACTTAGAATTATCTGCTCGTCAAGATTATAACAGTGTATTAGCTACACCTACTAGAACTGACAATGTTGGGTTCTTTTATCCAGCTGCAAGTCTAGCTTTTAGTGTTTCAGATTTTTGGAAGCTTCCAGCTCATATTAGTTCTGCAAAACTAAGATTTTCTGCTTCACAAGTTGGTAGTGGCGGTACTATACCTTACAGGACTGCTTATAATTATCAATTGGCAGCTAATGGCATTTATCCTGATAGTGCATTAACTAATCCTGGTTTATTGCCTAACGTAAATTTAAAACCATTGAAAACTACAACTTTTGAAGTAGGTGCTGAAATGAGTATGTTCAAAGGACGTTTGGGTTTTGATGTAGCTTATTATTTAGGTCACACCAACAATCAAATTTTAACTCGTATTGTAGATAGAGCTTCAGGTTTTAACAGCGCTATTGTTAATGCTGGTCAAATCAATAACTCTGGAGTTGAAGTTGCTCTAAATGGGACACCAATATCTGCCAAAAAGAGAGGTGGATTTAATTGGAATAGTAATATTACTTTTGCAACAAACAAAAATAAAATCATCAGTTTGCCAGATAGCTCTATTATTATTGGAACTGGACCAATAGCAGGTGGACAAATTGTTGCTAAAGTTGGTGGAAGTATGGGTGATTTATATGGTAGAGGTTATGTTCGTTCGCCAGATGGACAAGTGGTTTATGATGCTACAACTGGTTTTGCTAAAATTACAGACGAAGTAATTTATTTAGGTAACACCACAGCAAAATATAAATTTGGTTTTCAAAATACCTTTAGTTTAGGTAATGTAAGTTTGGGCTTGTTATTTGATGCTCAATTAGGCGGAGTAGCGCACTCACTTCTAAATTACAAAATGGTTGAACAAGGAAAATTACAAGTAACCGTTCCTGGCAGATACAATGGTATTGTGGGTAATGGTGTGATTAGAAATGCAGATGGCTCTTACCGTAAAAATGATGTAATTACATTTGATATTGATGAATATTACCGTTCACATATGGGTGCAGATAATGCTGAGGGTAGTACATTCAAAACGGATTTCATCAAATGGAGAGAAGCTACCTTAAACTGGAAAATCACTAACAGATGGATTAAAAACACTGGCCTATCATCTGTAACCATTGGTGTTTATGGACGTAACCTTTTCATTTGGTCTCCATGGCCAATGTTTGACCCAGAATTTGGAACATTGAATGGATCTGATATTTCTAAAGGTTTTGAGATCGGGCAATTCCCATCTACTAGAACATTTGGATTTAATTTATCAATAGGTATTTAATTTTTTAAGAATGAAAAAGATAATATATAAAGTAATGAGTGTAATGGTGGTTGGTATCACTTTACTTTCATCTTGTGACAAGGGATTTGAAGAAGTTAATACAGATCCTATTAATATAAAAGAAACAACGGCAAATAAACTCTTAGCTCCTGCACTTGTAAATTCACTTGCTGCTGGTATGATTCGTAATCGTAACTTTAATAATGAATTAATGCAGGTTACTGTATCTATAAGCGATGGGGATGCAACTGTGTTCAGATATGAGTATAGAAGGTCGATTGCAGACTATTTATGGAATTCTTGGTATGTTCAGCTGACAAATTTAAAAGATATGTATAAGCTGGCTGGTGAGCCAGATCAAGCTAATAAATCTTATCAAGGTATTTCCTTGATCTGCCAAGCTTGGTTATATTCTAACTTAACAGATACATATGGTGATATTCCATACTCTCAATCTGCACAAGGTAAAGAGGGTATTTTAGAGCCTGCTTTTGATAAACAAAAAGATATCTATAATGATATCTATAAAAAATTAGAAGAAGCTAATACACTCCTAACGGCAGGCACGGCTATTACTACTGCAAGTGATCCTGTGTTTGCAGGTAATGTTGCCAGATGGCGTAAATTAGGTAATTCGCTATATTTAAGATTGCTGTTAAGAACAGTGGGTAAATCTGAAGTTGCAGCAGTTAACATAGCAAAAATTAAGCAAATTGCTGAAAATCCTACAACCTATCCGATCATGACTAGCAACGCTGAGTCTGGCGTATTAAAATGGTCTGGGGAGATTGGTACTGGTGCTTATGTTTCTCCTTATGTAAATGGGGTTAGGGCTCAAGATTTTAGAGCACCTGCAATTGGAAGCTTTTTTATGGATCATTTAAGAGATTGGCAAGACCCAAGAATTGATATTTCTGCAGCTAGTGGGTATCCGGCGACAGGTCAAATCAATAGATTTGGCATTGCTCCAGGACAATCTGGCTTTGTTGGTGTGCCAAGTGGTTATGCCGTGGGTGCTGGCGTAACCATACAATCATATTTTTATGCAACTGATAATACAGTATCAGGTGTGGCAATGGGTGCAAGATCTTTGCAGCAATCTCCTTTAACTGGTATCATAATGAATTATGCAGAATTACAATTTATTTTAGCTGAGGCGGCATTAAAAGGATGGGTAACAACGGGAACCGCAGAATCTTATTATAATACAGGAATTGCCAGTTCAATTAATTATTGGGTGCCTTCATTCCCAGCATCTGGAACAGATGCAAAGGTTCAAAGTTATATATTGAATGCAGATATTGATTGGAACCCGGCTTTATCAGTTGATGGAAGAATGGAACAAATTCATATACAAAAATATTATGCATTGTTTTTGGTAGATATGCAACAATGGTTTGAATATCGTAGAACTGGTCATCCGGTTTTACCTAAGGGACCTGGTTTAAGGAATGGTGGTGTAATGCCAGCCAGAATGACCTATCCAATATATGTACAATCTGCTAATCCAACTAACTATAAAGCTGCAGTTGCAGCACAAGGTGTAGATGAGATATTTACTAATGTTTGGTGGCAAAAACCTTAATCATATTAGATTTATAAAATTATTACGATGAAAAAAATAATATTAAATAGCCTCATTTTACTTTCAATCGCCTTTGTGTGGTCAGGATGTAAAGATGATAATTATGGAAATTATCCAGGGGGAACAGTAAGTGCATTTATTCCGATGTTTGATTTAAGAAATCTTTATAAAGGATCAGATGTAAGCTTAACTAATCCAATTATGTTTGGTTCTGATAGCATAAGGGGGATAGTTGTTTCAGATCATACTTCTGGAAATTTACCTACAGGATTATTATTCGTTCAAGACAAACTTCGTTTAGGCCAATTAAGAGGGATTGCAATTCCTATTGGCACAGAAGCAGCGAAATATGTATCAGGAGATTCTGTTCATATTAAACTTTCTGGTGGTTTGTTAAAAAGAGTTGATGGAATTTTACAGGTGTTAAATATTTCTGCTGGAGACATTAAAAAGAAAGGTTCTAACAAGCCTATAGCTGCAAATCGTGTGCCTAGTAGTTTTATCTTGGCAGATCCAGGAAGGTATGAAAGTACATTAGTTTCTATAGTTAAGGGAACCTATAATCCGCCTTTAGCACCAACGGATGTTTTATCTGGGGATAAGATTTTAAATGATGGTTTTGAGAACATTACACTTCACACCGAAGCAACTGCAACATTTGCAAATTTAAAACCACCTTTCTCTGGTAATTATACAGGTATTGTAGTTACTAAATCTGCAGCTGATGGAAAGCTGACTCCGCAGATAAGATTAAGAAATGCTACTGATATCACTACTTTAAGCTCTACCGTTGATGTTCCAGAAATAATTATCAGCGGGTTCATTGCTGATGTAATTGGTGGTGATGGTAACAATGAATATATTCAATTTAGAGCGACTAAAAATATTGATTTTGCTGTCACTCCATTTTCAGTAGTTACTACTAACAATGCTGGTGCTTCAACTCCAGCAACTTATCCAGTTAATGGCTGGGCACTAGGTGGGTTAAGAACATTTAAATTTAACTTAACTTCTGGTACGGTTTCTAAAGGCGAATTCTTTTACGTTGGTGGAGCAAGTAAATTGATAAATGGCCCAAGCTCTACAAGCATAGCTTCTTCTAAGTGGATAAGGTCATTTAATTATACGACAACTGATGGAGATGGGTTCGGAACTAAAAATGGAGGCATACTCGCTAATAGTGGCAATGCATCTGGTATGGCTGTATTTAGAGGAACTTCAGTTGTAGAGACATCACAACCAATTGATGTGATCTGGATCGCTACGGGTGGACTTTTATATCAAGCTTCACCAGCACTAGGATTTAGAGTGGGTAATACGGATTTTTATGATGCAATTGATCCAATTACATTAAAACCTCAACCTTTTTACAGACAAGGTACCAATACAATTAGCTTAATTTACACTACACCTGCAGATGTAGGGTTCTTTAATCAATTAGGGGGGGTATTTGATACTGGCTTAGGTAAATGGGTTAAAGCGAGGTCTCAAAGGTATTATACCTTAACTAAAACATCTGCTTTAAGTGCAATTGAAAACGACGAATCGACACAAATAAAATAATAGTATAAATCATAATTCATAACCCAGAACACTCATTTTTAAATGAATTGTTCTGGGTTTTTTAAAATCATCCCATTAGATATGAAATTTTTCAAAATATTATTGGTGTTTTTATTATTTGCCTCAACTGCAGTATTTGGGCAAAAGAAAGAAATATATGCAAATTTTCCAGAGAATTTTGAATCGCCAGACACAGCTGTAAAAGCTCATTATAAAAAGCAAATCATAACGCTTAAAAGTGGAGAATGGAATTTGGATTATGCTCTATTAGGAGCATTACCTGGACATGATCGATTTAATCCGATAGGAAAACAAAGTATACGCATACAGCAAAATAGGAGTAAGTCGGCTTTTTTGGAAATGAATTTTGATTTAAATGAAGGTGCTTCAAAAGTAACTATTGCGTATGCAGTTTATTATAAGGATGCATCAAGCATCTGGAAATTAGAATATTCAACAGACCAAGGTTTAACTTGGGTGCAAGCTGGGAAAGACATTCTTACGGAATCCACAGATCTTAAAACTGCAGAATTTAATCTGGACATTAAAGGAAAAGTCCGTTTTAGAATAAATAAATTAGGATTAGGAGATGGAAAACAAGATTCTTCTATTAAAAACGGACGATTAAGTATTGATGATATAGCTATATATAAAAACTAATATGAATAGAAGATCATTTATAAAACAAGGTGGTTTATTGGCTACCACATTATTTGTTAGTTTAAAATCATATCCATTTTCATTATTTGATACTGATAATAAAATCTCTGGTCGTATAACTAGTAATGGAAAAGGAATTGCAAATGTTGTTGTTTCTGATGGTTTTAATGTAGTTAAAACAGACAAAGACGGAAATTATGTCATTGAGATTAACACCCTAGCTAAATTTGTATGGTTAAGTACACCAGCAGGTTACGAATTTAAAACAGATAGTTATTTAGCTAAACATTATCAAAATGCAAGTGCAAATGCTAAGTTAAATTTCGAGCTAAAAGCACTAAAACAAAATGATAATAAACATAATTTTATCATTTGGGCAGATCCACAAGTAAAGAATAAAAAAGATGTTCAGAAAATGATGAACGAATCTGTGCCTGATACCAAGAAAGTTATAAAATCTTTAGGTAACGCATTAGTTCATGGTATTTGTGTGGGTGATATAGTTTGGGATAATCACGAGTTATTTGTCGATTATAACAAAGCTGTAACTGAAATGGGTATTCCATTTTTTCAGGCACTAGGTAATCATGATATGGATTATCGCATGGGTGGTGATGAAACATCTGACAAAACTTTCCAAGAGCATTACGGACCAACTTATTATTCGTTTAACAGGGGTAAAGCTCATTATGTAGTTTTAGATGATGTTAGATATTTAGGAGTGGAACGTACCTATGATGGTTTCATTTCTCAAGCCCAGTTAGATTGGCTGGCTAAAGATTTGCAATTTGTTTCGAAAAATGCATTGGTTATTATATGTGCTCACATTCCAATTCATAATGCTGTTAAAAATAATGAAGATTTGTATAAAGTATTAAATAGCTTTACCAATGTTCATCTTATGTCTGGTCACACCCATTACAATAAAAACACTATAAAAAATAACATATACGAACATAATCACGGTACTGTCTGTGGCGCTTGGTGGACTGGCCCAATCTGTGAAGATGGTACACCTTCAGGTTATGGTGTATATGAAGTTAATGGAACAGAGTTAAAATGGTATTATCAGCCTACTGGATTAGACAGAACAAATCAAATTCGTATTTATGTTGATGAATTAACTAACCAGAAAAGATTAATTGCTAATGTTTGGAATTGGGACCCTCAATGGAAAGTAGAATATTTTCTTGATGGAAAATCGATGGGAGAGATGGAGATACAGAAAGGCTTTGACCCGATGTCGGTAACCTTATTTAAAGGCGATAAATTACCAATGGGAAGAACCTTTGCTGAACCCAAAATGACTGAGCATTTGTTCGTAGCACATTTTGAACCTTCCATTAAAAAAGTAAAAGTTGTTACAACCGATAGATTCGGTGAAAAATTTACCGCAGAAGCATAATATTATGAAATTAAGTATCTTATTCAGTTTTTTGACTGTAGCTTTAATAAGTGGTTGTAGCCAATCAACCCATCAAAAAAAAAGTATGCAAAATGTTAGTTTTCCTTCATTCAGCGCAGAAGCACATAGAGGTGGTAGGGGTTTAATGCCAGAAAACACCATTATCGCAATGCTAGACGCCATGAAGTATGAAAACATTACTACTTTAGAGATGGATACACATATTACCAAGGATAATCAAGTTGTGGTTACGCATGATGATTATCTAAGCCCTGGTTTTATGCTTACGCCAGAAGGAAAGGAAATTCCGAAAGAGGATGCTAAAAAGTACGCAATCTATCAAATGAATTACGATTTGTTAAAGACTTTTGATATTGGTACAAAAGTAAATACAGGTTTTCCTCAGCAAAAAAAGGTTAAAACATTTATCCCTTTATTGGCAGATTTAATTGATGCTGTTCAAAATGAAATCAAAGCAAAAGGTAAAAAGCAATTATTTTATAACATCGAAACTAAATGTGATGCAGCAGGAGATAATGTTGTAAATCCTGTGCCAGAAGTTTTTGTTAAATTATTAATGGATGTAATTGAAAGTAAAAAAATTACACCTTATGTAGTTATCCAATCATTTGATAAAAGAACCATTCAAATCATCAATCGAAAATACCCGGGCGTAAAGACATCTTTCTTGGTAAGTAATAAAAAAACATACGAAGAAAATATGGCTGATTTAGGTTATAAACCTTTTATTTTAAGTCCTATTTATAGTATGGTTAATGCAGCATTGGTTAATAAAGCTCACGCTGATGGTGTTAAAATTGTGCCTTGGACAGCTAATACTCCTGAAGAAATCAATCGTTTAAAATCTTTAAAGGTTGATGGCATTATATCAGACTATCCAAATTTATTATAATGAATAAATTGCTTTCCTTCTTTCTACTATTCTCGTCTTTAAATTCGTTAGCACAAGAAGTTATCACCATTAAAGTTTCTGGTAAAGACACGGAGTTGATATTTAAAGTAGGTAACAACAAAAGGATTTATCAGAGTTATTTTGGTGTTAAATTAACTGATGATAGTTATGCCGATAAAAGATTTGAAGCTTATCCTGCAGGAGGAATGGAATTTGAATTTGAACCAGCCATACGTGCTGTTCATACAGATGGAAATCCTTCTTTAGAGTTAAGGTATGTGAAGCATAATGTTCAAAATAATGCTGACGGATCAGTACAAACCGATATCTTTTTAAAAGACCAAATTTATAATACTGAAGTTGTTTTACATTACTTGGCTTATTCAGCACAAAATGTTTTTAAAAGTTGGGTAAGCATAAAAAATGCGGAGAAAAAAGAAATCATTTTAACCAATTATGCTTCTTCGATGTTGCATTTCAAAGCAAATAAATATTTTCTTACACAATTTCACGGAGATTGGGCAAAGGAAATGAAAATGCAAGAACAGCAATTAACAAGCGGAATAAAAGTTATTGATAGCAAATTAGGTACGAGAGCCAATAAATATCAAGCGCCACATTTTTTCTTAACGTTAGGGAATCAACCGTCGACAGAAGATACAGGAGAATTAATTGCAGGTACTTTGGCTTGGACTGGTAATTTCAAATTCTCTTTTGAGCTTGATAATGTAGATAATCTTCATATCGCTGCTGGAATTAATAATTATGCATCAGAATATCATTTAAAACCAGAAGAGACCTTTACTACTCCGGCTTTTATTTTTACTTACAGCAATAAGGGAAAAGGATTGGCAAGTAGAAATCTACACGCTTGGGCTCGCAAGTTCGCGGTTTTAGATGGTGAAAAAGGAAGATATACTTTATTAAATAATTGGGAAGCTACAGGATTTAAATTTGACCAGCAAAAACTAGTTAGCTTATTTGATGGAGCCAAAAGTTTAGGTGTTGATTTATTTTTACTAGACGACGGTTGGTTTGGAGAAAAATATCCTCGTGATAACGATAAAACAAGTTTAGGCGATTGGATGGCTGATAAAAAGAAATTACCGGATGGCGTCTCTTACTTAGTGAAATCAGCAACTGAAAAAGGAATTAAATTTGGAATTTGGATTGAACCAGAAATGGTAAGTCCGAAAAGTGATTTGTATGAAAAACATCCAGATTGGGTATTGAAATTACCAAATAGGGCAGAAAACTATCAGCGTAATCAATTGGTTTTAGATTTAACCAATCCAAAAGTTCAGGATTATGTGTTTAAAATAGTTGATGATTTATTTACAGAAAACCCAAACCTGGCTTACCTAAAATGGGACTGTAATAGGACCATCACTAATGGATATTCGAGCTATTTAGGTTATAATCAATCTCATTTATATATAGATTACACAAAGGCACTTTATTCGGTTTTAGAAAAGATTAGGAAAAAATATCCTCACGTGCCCATTATGCTTTGTTCTGGTGGTGGTGGTAGAGTAGATTATGGCGCAATGAAATATTTCACTGAGTTTTGGCCAAGTGACAATACGGATGGATTAGAAAGGGTGTTTATCCAATGGGGATTTTCTTATTTCTTTCCAGCAAATACAATCGCAAATCACGTTACCAGCTGGGGCAAGCAGTCTTTGAAATTTAGAACTGATGTGGCCATGATGGATAAATTAGGTTATGATATTGATGTTGCCGAATTTACAAAGGATGAATTATTGTTTAGTCAGCAAGCTATTGCTAATTACAAACGTTTTAGCCCTACAGTTTATCAAGGTAATTTATATCGTTTAATTTCTCCTTACGAAAATAATAGAGCAGTTTTAATGTATAGTGATGAAGTAAAAAATAATGCTGTTTTATTTGCTTACAATTTGAGTTCTAGATACAGGGAGGTTTTTAATCCGGTAAAACTTCAAGGTTTAGACCCATCAAAAAAATATAAGATTAAAGAGATAAATTTAATGCCTAATGTTAAATCTGCATTGGCAAGCAACGATAAAATTTACACAGGCGAATATTTAATGAATGTTGGCATTGATGTGAGCAAAACAAACTCAGAACCACTTACAAGTGTAGTTTTAGAAATAACTACAACTAACTAAATATAATATAAATGGGACTTTTTCCACCACCGGCAGCGCATCAACCTCGTTTGCCAGAAGATAAAATTAAATCGATCTATAGTAGTGAGCGTATTAAAGTATTTATTGGGATATTTTTCGGGTATGCTGCTTATTATTTCGTTCGCAAGAATTTTTCATTTGCAATTCCAGAACTTCAAAAACTGGGTTTTAGTAAAGGCGAATTAGGTATAGCTGCATCGGCACTTTCTATAGCTTATGGTTTTAGCAAATTTTTAATGGGGAATATATCCGATAGGAGTAACGCTAGGTATTTCCTTTCTATCGGTTTAGTTTTATCTGCCTTTACTATGATTTTTATGGGGGTTATCCCGTTTGCTACTTCGTCAATTGCAATTATGTTTGTTTTGATGTTTATAAATGGTTGGTTCCAAGGAATGGGCTGGCCAGCTAGTGGAAGAGTTGTAGCGCACTGGTACTCGATTAGAGAAAGGGGCAGGGCAATGTCATTTTGGAATTTGGCACATAATCTTGGTGGTTTTTTAGTGGGGCCTTTAACAGTTCTTGGTTTTGAACTTTTTGCAGGCTATCAAGGTATGTTATATTTTCCAGGATTAGTGGCGATTTTATTTGCAATATTAGCTTTAATATTAGTTAGAGATACTCCTCAATCAGTTGGTTTGCCTCCAATTGAAGAGTATAAAAATGATTATCCTAAAAGTTATAATGCCGCTACACAAGAAAAAGAGTTTTCAGCGAAAGAAATATTTTTAGAATATGTTTTAAACAATAAATTGCTTTGGTTTATAGCAGTTGCTAATGCATTTGTTTATTTAGTAAGAAACGGAATTATCAATTGGGCACCAACTTTTTTGCAAGAAGTTAAGCACTATACCAAAGGTGAAGCTGCTTGGGCTTCTGGCGGTTATGAATTAGCTGCTATTCCTGGAACTATTTTATGTGGTTTAATTAGCGATAAGGTATTTAATGGAAGAAGAGCACCAGTTACTATTATTTATATGGTGATGACGTTGGTTGCTGTATTGCTTTACTGGAAAAGTCCAGATTCAAATCATTTAGTTCAAAATGCTTCACTTTGGGCAATTGGATTTTTTATTTATGGTCCAGTAATGCTAATAGGCGTGCAGGCTATTGATTTGGTTCCGAAAAAGGCCGCAGGAACAGCAGCAGGATTAACAGGTTTATTTGGCTATTTTATTGGAGATTTATTAGCAAATGCTGCATTAGGGCGATTAGTTGATAAACAAGGGTGGGATGCTAGTTTTATGGTAATAGCTGCATCTTGCTTGGTTGCTATTTTCTTTACTGCTTTTACGTGGAATAGAGAGAAGAAAAATTTAGGTAACCTTACTCCTTTATCTCATTAATTAATAAATTGCATCAATATGAAAACATATCTTAATAGAATATTAATAGCCTTTAGTTTACTTTTAGTCCTTTCTTTTACTAATGTAATTGCTCAAACTGTAAAATGGGACAGTACTTATCGTCCGGGTAAATACAAAGAAATTGTAACCAAGTGGAAAGCTGAGGAAACCTCAAAAAAGGATTATGTCTTTTTAGGTAATAGCATTACTGCTGGTACAGATTGGGCTAAGCTGCTTAATCTTCCTCAAGCAAAAAATAGAGGCATTTCGGGTGATATTACTTACGGAGTTTTAGAACGTTTGCAAGATATAATTGATGGTAAGCCTAAAAAGATTTTTATCCTGATAGGGATAAATGATATTTCTAGAAATATTCCTGATAGTGCAATTTTATCGAACTATAAAAAGATAGTAGATAGAATAAGAAAAGGTTCTAAGAAAACCCATATTTATTTTAATACTTTATTGCCTGTTAATGCTTCTTTTGAGAAGTTTAAAAATCATTATGGCAAAGATGAGCACATTCTTTATTTAAATACCGAGATTAAGAAACTGGTAGCAAAAAATGTAATAGTTATAGATTTGTATTCACAATTTTTAGATAAGGATAATCATTTAAGAGCAGAGTTAACTAAGGATGGATTGCATCTTATCCCAGAGGGATATAGGGTATGGGCAGATTTCTTAAATTCTACTAGTTATTTGAAATAAATTAAGTATTTCTCTTGAATCAAAAAGCCTCCCGAAAACTTCGGGAGGCTTTTTGGTTTTTAGTTATTTGCTGGTGGAGGTGGAGGAGGAGTTCCATCTCCTGGTCTAGGACCTCTTGAACCTTTACCACCTTTTCTGTCTTTCATTTTATCTCTCATTTCTGCACGAGAGGCATCTAATGTTTTTTTCTGATCAGCAGTTAAGATAGCATCTATTTTATCTTGAGTAGCTTTATTGAAAGCTTTACGCTCTTCCAATTTACCTTTAATGGTTTTGTCATCAGCTTTGCGCCACTCTTCGTTTTTCTTGATGCGGTCTAATTCAATTGCTTGAACTTTTTGCTTTTGATCTGCAGTAAGTGAAAGCTTTTGTTGCATTGCTGTTGCTGCTCTTTCAGCTCTTTGCTCTGGTGTTTGATTGTCTCTTCCTGCTCTTTCAGGTTTCTGCGCGTAACTTGCTGTAATTCCCATTACAACTAAAGCTACTGTGTAAAGAATTTTTTTCATCTGTCTATTAATTGGTTATTTAGTAGGATAGATGAAAAAATAAGGAAAGAGTTTAATCAAGCTTTGTTAAAATATGTTAATTCTTATTTAACTGAGAAATAGATTTTTGCATTTGAGCCATCATACTTGATAAGGTTTCTATAGTTGGCTCTGGTGTTGGGTCTGGTAAAGTTGTAGAGATATAAGCTTTAGCTCTCCAAATCTCTAAAATATCATCCGCATCAACAGAATAGGGGTCATACACCTTATTGTCTGATATCAATTTCAGTTCCTTGTTTTCTTTGAAACGATTGCCAGCTCTTTTATAAACTACGCCTTCATTTTTGCTAATGATCACGTAAGTTTCTCCTGTTTTAACGTCATTCCAGTTATCCATGTACTCGCCAATAATTACACTACCTGGCTGAATAGGTAACATCGAATCGCCCATGATTTCAAATGCCCTAAATGTACCTTGTTTTAAGGCTGGCAACGGTAATTGAAATTTTGGTAAATCTTTAACGTATTGAGGATCTGAAAAACCATTTAAATATCCAGCACTAGCCTTAACAGGAACTAACTCTATATTTTCATTGTCATTTTGATCAACCGAAATACTTAAGACTCTTAAATTGGAACCTTGACTCTTTGGTTTTGGTTTCCAATTATCGTTTATATTTTCATTGATGAATTCATCAATGGTTAAGTCAAAGTATTCTGCTATTTTTTTTAGTAAATCATATTTTGGTTCTGCTCTATCTTCTTCATAGGCGCCAATCAACGAACGCTTAATTTCCATAGCATCAGCGAATTGTTGCTGTGTGTGACCTTTTTTCTTTCTTAAGTACTTAAGGTTGGATGAAATGTTTGACATAAAAATAATTTTAAAATAAATTTGTTTTTACTAAAATTGTTAGTATTATTGTGCCAATAAAGTTAGTAATATTTATTGAAAGTGCAAACATTAATCTAATTAATTTAGTTTTTAACCCATTAAGCCACGAAGTCATGAAAAAATTTGTTTACATCGTAACCGACAGAAACCGTACAAGTTTACACGTAGGAATGAGCGCAGATCTTATCAAAACCTTAGAATTCTACAAACAGATGCCAAATCTTTTTTTTGATAGTGGGCAGCAACTAACTCGTTTGGTTTATTTTGAAGAGTTTAGAACAGAAGCTCAGGCTTTAAATCGCTTTAAATTAGTAAGTCGTTTTACAAGAATGCAAAAAGAAAGAATTGTTCGCTCTTGTAATCCAGATTGGGTTGATTTAACTATAGGTTTAGATTTTGAAAATATTCTTTCTCATCAAAAGATCAATACACAAGTTTCTTTACCATTGAGTATCCTATCATAATATAAAATTTAGTTCATAAAAAAACCACGATTTTGCCGTGGTTTTTTATTTAAAACTAATATTATTTTACCATCCAGGTGCAAAGTTTAAGCCAAATACTCCTTTACCACCTAGGTCTCTACGCTGAAAAGGATATGCATAATATGGCTCTATTATAAAGTAGCCAAATACATTAATCCTTAGAGATACACCTACGCTCATCGCTGGTACTCTTTCATTAGTTACCTGTATTGTTCTTGGTTTGTTATTTTGATCTAAGACAGGGTTTCCTTGATCATCTAACACAGGAATGGTTTGATAGGTTGGCTGACCTTTAAAAGCAACTTTTGAACTTTCAGTCCAAGATAAACCAGCATCAAAAAATACGTTTAAATCAGAAAATAAATATCTCGATTGTATTTGTGCTAATTTTTTAGGACCTGTAAAAGGTAACCTAGCTTCAAAATTAAATACAGCTAGCTTGCTGCCAGATAATTGGTCAATGTCAAAAGTTCCAGAAGTTTGATATTTACTATTGTAAAATGAGTTTGCATCATATCCTCTAATTAGATAACCATAGCCAGCATATAAAGGATAAAGGTTTTCTCCATCTTTACCTAGCCTTAAATAGTTATAAGACCTTACGGCAAATGTAACAGGTTTAGCTCTAAAATACTTTCTTCCATCTACCGTTACCGCGGCAAAATTATAATCGCCAAAATATTTTTCAGCACCAACCCTATACCTAAATCCATCTAATGGAGCTGTTAGGCCGAATATGGAATTATCTCCTATAAAGGAAGCATTTGTTTGCATAATAGAGAAAGCCTTCAATGGTATTCCTAATTGTGCCGAGGCCTGTGAATTAGATATTTTATCTCTATCAGAGCCTAAATAGCCGTAAGGATAATTGCCTGCTACATGATAATTATTAAATCTATCTAATCTGTAACTGTAATAAGAAAATGCCCCTCCAGCTTCAAAACGATGAACCTTGCTAAAAGGGTAGGAGCCGAACAATTCTAATTTATCTTCAAAAGTTCTTAATATGTTAGTGCTTACCGTATCAATAGGGTCAGTAGTTGTAGAGCCTCGGTAAAGACCAACACTTGTAAAACCAGTAACATATGGAATGTGAGAGATACCAACACCCCAATTAATTCTATGCCTTTGGTTAATGTAACCTACTAAGCCACCAAAATCTGAAATTTCTCCATTAATTGATAAGTTCGCAATGATTTGATTTCTACCAAGGATATCACTGAACATTGCCATTATACCACCTTGAATTCCTGTTCCGAATCTGCTTGTAGAAACTCCCACGCCACTATTTGCTAAGTAATCTAGCTTAAACTTAGGGACATAAGCAACAGTTTTCATTGAATCTGTTGTCGTTTTCTCAAAACGTTCGAAATTGCCCAGGTTAGAATTTACAATATTAACTCCTACATTTTCCATTGGAGGTAATACAGCTGCATCAAAGTTTACTTCTTTAGCATCAACTGGTTTTGATTTGAAATTGCTTAACGCAGAATTGTAAAGTGTATATCTTTGGTATCTGTAATAACTGTAAACAATATCGTCATTTCTAGAAACCGTTATAGCTGGAGAAAACTCTGTAATACCACTAATACCGGTAAAATAATCAGTCAATTGTTTTACTGAACTGTTATCTAAATTATATTCGTACAAGTTCCTGAAACCATCACGATTAGATAAAAAGAAAATACGTTTGCTATCTCCAGAAAACTGTGCATTTAAGTTATTAGCTCCAGGGAAAACTGGAATATTACTTAAAGATTTTGTAGAAAAATCATAAACGGTTAAATTAATTGGATTAACGGCATTAATATTCCCTGCAGCGATAGCTGCTCTATCAGATGAGAAAACTATTTTTTTGCCATCTGGCGAAAAACTTGGCGCATAATCAGAATATTCATCATTAGTGATTTGTGTAAGTTCTTTGGTAGTTAAGTTATAAGAGAAAATATCACTTTGTCCTTCAACCATACCAGAGAATGCTACTTCCTTGCCATCTGGCGACCAGGTTAAGTTTCCAAACTGTTCAACTTTGCCCATAGCAGTTTGAGATATGGTATTGCCATTCTCTACATCAATGATTAGCATTTGATTTTTACCCTGACTAAAAATACTAAAGGCAAATTGTTTACTATCTGGCGACCAAGCGCCTGCAGACTCTATAAAGTTGAAATCATCAATATGCGAATTAGCAATCTGGCTACTTAACTTTCTAATGATTTTACCCGTTCGTGCATCGGCTAAAAACAAATCAATCCCGAATAAATCCTTTTCAGATAGAAAAGCTAAATAATTACCATTCGGACTAATAGCTGGTGCAACATTCATGTTTCCAGCATTTTTATTGTCGATAATCTTAGTGCCAGATATTTTAATTTGTGAACTATCAGCTTTTAATAAAGGCCTATAATGTTGTTCAATTGAATTTTTCCATAAGCCTGATAACGTTTTGTCATCATAGCCTAAAGTATATTTAATCCCATTTTCATAACCAAACTTTGCTGTATTCTTAAATAATGGAACAATGGTAGTATCGCCATATAAGGAGCCCACAAAAGTCCAAAATGCCTGACCGTAACGATAGGGGAAGTATTTATTAGAATTAGTTAAATCTTTTAATGATGGAATATCTCTATTCAATAAAGCGTCACGCATCCACATGGATGTGAAGGCATCTTTTTTACCGACGGATAGATATTCTGCCATACCTTCAACCATCCACAAGGGAGTGTTTCCAATATTCTCTAAACTAATAGAATCTTTTTCTAGTAAAATATGATATTGAAAAGCGTGAACCAACTCGTGGCCTAATACGTGCCTTGTTTGACTGCTAATATCTAAAACAGGCATAATAACCCTATTTTTTAATGCTTCAGTAACACCGCCTGTTCCAACTCCAATTTCACCATTTAAAGCTGTAGTCTGTTGAAAATCTGGGTGATTACTATAAAGTATAATTGGGTTTTTCTTCAAGAATGTATCACGAAACACCTCTTGATGCATTTTATACCAAGTTTCTGCATCTTGTGCAAATTTCTTTAATAGTTTTTCATTCTTAATATAATAGTAGATTTCAAAGTGTGGTGTTTGCAAAACTTTGAAATCTTCATTTTTATATCTCACTTTATTTTGCCCAAAATATTGAGCTTTTACAGAAAGAACAGATACTAGGATGAATGTTAAAATCAGTAAAGATTTTTTAAAAGTAGTGGTTCTATTCATAATGTTAGAATTTGCTAAACAATGTGTTTAATTTACGGTGTTGATAAACTAATAGTTTTAAATAAAATTAATTATCATTTCCGGTTTTCTTTTTTTCTTTTTCTTCTTGTCTTTGTTTTCTACGTAATTCTCTCTCTTCTTTTTTAGTAAGTGGCACTGTGGGTGTTACTGGATTTTGTTTTACGGGCTCTGTAGTTTTTTTATCATCCACTTTCTGAACTTCTGTTTCTGGTTTTACAACAGGAGGTTGCTCCTCTATAATGGGAACTTCCATATCTAATGAATCAATTTGAGTACTATCAACTTCTGTTGTGTCTACTTGTTGCCTAGGTGTAACACATTTAATGTTTCTTGTAATTTCTACATTAGCTTTAGGGAACCGTCCGTACGTGTAGCCACTATTGGGATCATGGTAAACTTTTTCCATGAACTTAGCAAAAATTGGCAATGCCGTACGAGAGCCTTCACCTTGTTCTCCATTTTGAAAATGCGCAGTACGCTCATCGCAACCTACCCAAACACCAGTTACCAAATCTTTGGTAATGCCCATATACCAAGCATCTACATAATCTGATGATGTACCTGTTTTACCACCAATTTGATTGTTCTTGTCAAATAAATCCCATTCCCAAAGAGCCTGTGAGGTTCCTCCCGGTTCTTCCATGCCACCTCTAAACATATATAACATTAACCAAGCTATTTCTTCGGTTAATACGCGTTTAGTTTTTGCAGTAAATTCTTCAATTATATTATCATTTTGGTCTGTAATTTTTTCAACTAATATGGGGTCAACCTTAACACCTTCATTTAAAAATGTACCATAAGCCCTAACCATTTCATAAACACTAACGTCATTTGGACCTAAACTTACTGATGGTACAGATTGTAAATCACTTTCTATTCCGCATTCGTGAGCCCATTTAACTACATTGTCCCATCCAACTTTTTCAGTAACTTGAGCGGTAACCGTATTAACAGATTTTGCCATTGCCCAACGTAAAGACATCTCTTGATAAGAGTTACTCCAATCGGCATTTTTTGGTTCCCAATATTCTGTTTTCCCTTTATTTTGATAAGCAATTTTTACAGGTTTGTCTACAAAAGTATCACAAGGACTCATTCCACTTTCTAAAGCTGCCAAATAGGCAAATGGTTTAAAAGTAGAGCCAGCTTGGCGTTTTGATTGATTAACATGGTCGTATTTAAAGAATTTATGGTCAATACCCCCAACCCATACTTTAATCTTACCAGACTTTGGTTCCATTGTCATCATTCCGGTATTTAAAATTTTACCGTAATAACGGATTGAATCCATGGTAGAGAACAAGGTATCTCTATCGCCTTTATAAGTAAAGATCCTCATCTTTTTCTTTTTGTTAAAGTAAGCGTCTACCGAATCTGTATTGTTGTTAAATTTCTTTTTCAACATTGCATAAATAGGTAAATTCTTTTTCGCCCTATCGGGATAATCTACCTTTTTACGTTCCGAATCTTCCCAAGGATCTTCATTGCCCCAAACACTATAAAAACGTCTTTGTAAAATTCTCATTTGGTCTTTTACTGCTTCTTCTGCATACCCCTGCAATTTCGAATCAATGGTGGTATAGATCTTAAAACCATCTTCATATAAATCAACATTGTTTTCTTCACACCATTTTTCTAAGTATTTATCAACCGCTGCTCTTAAATAAGAATCGCCATTGCTACTGTCTTGCATTTTACCTTCTTTTATTTGCATCGGCTGCTTAACAAGTAATTCCAAGCTATCCTTACTTAAATAATTATATTTGTTCATCTGACTTAAAACGATATTTCTACGTTCTAATGCTCCTTTTGGGTTTTTAGTTGGATTGTAAAGATTTGTACCTTTCAACATTCCAACTAATAAAGCAGCATCTGTTGTAGATAATTCTTTTGCATCCTTATCAAAATAAATTCTCGATGCTGTTTTTATTCCATATGCATTATTCCCAAATGAAACCGTGTTGAGGTACATCGTGATGATATCGTTTTTGCTATAATTAGATTCAAGTTTCAAAGCCGTCATCCATTCCTTTAATTTAGATACCAATGTTCTAAACAAAGGGATATGTTTAACAAAACCAGAAGATTTACTATAACGAGTACGATATAAGTTCTTTGCGAGTTGCTGTGTTATTGTACTTGCACCACCATCTTTACCCATTCCAACAACGGCTCTTCCAACAGCTTGCACATCAATTCCAGAGTGCTTGTAGAAGCGAATATCCTCTGTTGCTACCAATGCGTTAATTACACTTGGAGATATTTCGTTAAAATTAATTGGAGTTCTATTTTCCTTAAAATACCTACCAATTAATACGCCATCAGAAGTATATAATTCTGAACCCACACGTTGTGCTGGTTTTTTAATATCTGCGTAGCTAGGAGAGTAACCAAATAACCAAAGAAAGTTTAATTGTAGAGCGCAAAAGAAGATTATGATGAAAAATACAAAAAGTGCGAAATAACGAACGTACTTATTTTTGATTTCTTTAAACATGGTATAAAGATGGAAAAAACGTAAATGATTAACTGTTAAAATGTGTTAAAACTATAAGTACAAATTAACGTATTTAATTTACTTAAATTTTAGTCTATATTTAAAATAAAATCATTTTACCAATGAAGACTAACACAAAAAAATATTTAACCAAGGGTGGAGATAAATTTTTCCTTAAAGATTACAACACTACTTATGACGGCCATTTAGATAAAGAAGCTGGAAAAGAGGAACTTGAGCGTGTAAAAGAAGAGTTGAAAGATTATCAAGAGGCTTTGTATGCATCAGATTCACATTCGCTGTTGATCATCTTCCAAGCTATGGATGCAGCTGGAAAAGATAGCGCAATTGAGCATGTGATGTCTGGTTTAAACCCTCAAGGTTGCCAAGTTTATAGCTTTAAAACACCTAATAGCGAAGAATATAACCACGATTTTTTATGGAGACATTATAAGGCTTTGCCAGAGAGAGGGAAAATAGGAATTCATAATCGCTCACATTACGAAAATGTATTGGTTTGTAAAGTTCATCCAGAATATGTTCTAAGCGAAAATATCCCTGGATATGACGATGTGAAAAAAATAGATAAGAAGTTTTGGAAAGCACGTTACGAAAGTATCAGGAATTTTGAAAATCATTTAACAGCTAATGGCACAGTTGTTCTAAAATTCTTTTTACATGTTTCTAAAGATGAACAAAAGCAACGTTTTTTAGATAGGATAGAGGAGCCTAGTAAAAACTGGAAATTCTCTGCTGGAGACCTAAAGGAACGAGCACTATGGAAAGATTACATGGCGGCTTATGAAGATGCAATTAGAGAAACATCAACAGAAACCGCTCCTTGGTATGTAATTCCAGCAGATAAAAAATGGTATGCCAGGTTAGCTATCAGTCAAATTATTGAGGAAACATTGGAATCCCTTAATTTAAAATACCCAGTTTTACCAAAAGAAGAGGCCGACCAGTTAGAGACAATTAAACAGCAATTGTTAAGCGAAAAATAATAGATAAATACCCAATAGCAGGTATTAAAAATCACTTATTTATTTAAGATTATTGTATTGTAAAAATTAAATAAATAACATGACCTATTTAGAAGCTTTATATGGTAGTCAGTACGACGAAATAAAACGTAATGGTAAAGATGGCAACAAAGGAAGGTTAAATGGGAATATCTTTTTGACCGCATTCTTGATTATGTTTTTTACTACTGTAATCTTAGCATTATGCTATTTGGTGCCACAAATTAGTAATGGTTTAGGCAGATTGCTAAGTAACACATTTGGTAATAATGGAAAGGTTACTGGAAAATTGCTAGCCATCGTATTTGGAGGGATATTTTATTTCATCATTAATAAAACCATCGGCACCCAAGAAAATTTCATTCATTACGTAGATAATTTTTTAGCTTACCCAGAAGATACTAGAAATAAAGCCGCCAAAATGTTATTAGTGCCATTTTTCGTAGTGCTTATCTTAATGTTTCTACTTGCTTTTTTAAATTAAGTCAATCATTTTTTCTTAATAAATTAAAATATACCTTTGCGTCGCTTTTTGGTTTCCGATTAATATCGGAATTAAAAGGGAATACAGTGTAAATCTGTAACTGTCCCGCAGCTGTAAGCTCTAGTAAAGTTTTTCAAATCTAAGTCACTTTCCCGATAAATCGGGATGGGAAGACAGGAAAACCAGAGTAAGTCAGAAGACCTGCCTAAAAGTTTAATTATTTCATAGCTTTCGGGGATTGAAGCTAGGAGTGGGACTTTTTTTATACCTCATTTCTATTCTGATTCTGTTGCTGTGCGTGAAAAACTCACAACAAATGAACAAAAAAACTAAATTGATTGTCGCAGGTCTAGGACTTGTGCAATTAGCCCTTTTGGGAAATTCAGCTTTGGCTCAAGATGCCAAAACCTTAAATGAAGTGGTTATTTCTACCACAAAAAACGAACAAAAACAATTACAAACTGGTAAGGTAGTAACTATTATTACGAGCGAAGAGTTAGCTCGTAGTAGCGGAAGAAATTTAGCCGAATTGTTAAATCAACAGGCAGGAATTACTGTAGTAGGCGCAGGAAGCAATGCTGGAAAAGAAAAGAGCCTATTCTTTAGAGGTTCAGCAAGTGCTTATGCAGTTATTTTAATTGATGGTGTTTTGGTTACAGACCCATCTGGAACTGGAGGTGCTTTTGATTTACGCTTATTAGCTATTGATCAAATCGAAAGAATTGAAATTTTAAGAGGTGGTCAATCTACCATTTATGGTTCTGATGCTGTTGCGGGTGTGGTAAATATCATCACAAAAAAGAATGGCGAAAAAGGTAATAACGTTTATGGCGTGGCATCTGCCGGAAGTTACGGAACTTATAAAGGACAAATCGGATTAAGCAGTAAAGTTGATGCTTTTACTTATAATTTAAGCTATTCTCATTTTAAAACTGATGGTATTTCTGAGGCTGAAAATCCAGCAGGAAATACACAGATATTTGATAAAGATGGCGTAAAACAAGACGCTTTAAACGCAAACTTCTCTATACAAGTTGATAAGAGATTTAGCATTAATCCTTTTGCACGTTATTTTGAAGGTAAGTTTGATTATGATGACAATGCATTTACTGATGCAAAAAACACCTCAACCTCAAAACATTTTAATGGTGGTTTAAATGCTATCTATCAGTTAGACAAAGGAAAAATCACTTTAAATTATAGTCACGAAAATACTAACCGCGAATATGTAAGTATGTATGGTGGCAAATATCAAGGTAAAATGGATTTGCTGGATGTTTTCTATAACCAGAATTTAGGAGAGAAAGTAAATGTACTGGTTGGTTTAGATAATAGAGCAACTTCGGTATCTTATTTTAGTTCTTCGGCCGTAAAAGAACCCTCTGCAAATTTATTTAGTACTTATGCTTCTGTGTTTTTACACGACTTAAGTATTTTTAATTTAGAAGTTGGAGGTCGTTATAATAAGCATAATAAATATGGCGAAAATTATACTTACGCAGTAACACCAAGTATCAATATCATTAAAGAAGTTAAATTATTCGGTACAGTTTCTTCTGCTTTTAGGGCGCCAACGTTAGATATGTTGTTTGGTCAATATGGCGCTAACTTGAATTTGAAGCCTGAAAAAGCATTAACTTATGAGGCTGGAGCGGGTTTTAATTTCTTAAACGAGAAAATTAATCTTCGTGTTGTTGGTTTCAAAAGAGACATGGAAGATGCCATTATTTATGGCGCAACTGGATACATTAATCAAGATCAGCAAAAAGATAAAGGCTTTGAAATTGAGCCAGGTGTAAAGTTTGGTAAGTTCTCATTGAACGGGTATTATGCTTACGTCGAAGGAAAACAGATTACTGGAACTAAAGTTTCTGATATTCTTTTACGCAGACCTAAAAACACGTATGGTATTAATGCTGGTGTGCAAGCGACTGACAATCTATACGTAAGTGCTAACTATAAATTTACTGGAGAAAGAACTGATAGTGATTTCAGTACTTATCCATCGGTTAATAAAGTGTTGGATTCTTATCAGTTGTTTAATTTTTATGCTGAGTATGCTTTGGCTAAAAAACGTGTTAAAATCTTCGCCGATTTGAAAAATTTAACTGACGAGAAATATACAGAGATTATTGGTTACCGTACAATGGGTTTCAATATGAATGCTGGTGTAAGTTTTAATTTTAAATAATATTCATTCATAATGAATTTAAAAGCCTTCCCCAAATATTGGGAGGGCTTTTGATTTTATAGGAGTTTTCCTCTTGCTATGGTACTTAGATTTTATACTGTAAAATTATCGCAGATGTTAACAGATTTGAATCGCGTAAAAGGCGCAGACTTTAAAAAATCTTTCTTTTGTCAACAGTTTCTGAAAGCATTTTGGTTTCAACGTTTATCGCCGAAAGATTTATTGTAGTTGTCAAGCAGACCTAAATGATAAATATTAATTTAAAATTTAAACAACATTTTAAATGATTTTCATAACTTGAGTTTATCAATCCCTATTATATTTTATATACTAAAAGATATAATATGATAGAAAATGAAATTTCTTATATAATAAGAGGGTGTATATTTAAAGTACACAACAGTGTAGGACCAGGGCTGTTAGAATCTGCTTACGAATTAGCTTTGTGTTATGAGTTAGAAAAATCTGGTCTAACCGTTGAATGTCAATTAGGTTTGCCTTTTGTTTATGAAGGTGTAAAATTGGATTTAGGTTACAGAGTGGACATAATGATATCAAATAGGGTAATTATTGAAGTTAAATCAGTTGAAAACTTAAAGGATATACATTTTAAACAACTTTTGACCTATTTAAAGCTTTCTGATAAGAAATTAGGTATACTGGTTAATTTTAATACTTCAGATATTTCAACATCTATAAAAAGAGTTGTGAATAATTTATAGATGTTATTGTGTACTTCTCTCACACAAGATATTAAATATCTGCGCCTTTTCTGCGGTTTTTGAAAGTATATTGGTTCAGCGTTAATCAGCGAAAACCTATCGCAGATGTTTGCAGATTTAGTTCGCAGAAAAAGCACAGATTTTAGTAACAAACATTAAATATTAGCGACTTTTCAGCGGTTTATAAGGTATATTGGTGTGCGTTATCAGCGAAAACCTATCGCAGATGTTTGCAGATTTAGTTTGCAGAAAAAGCGCAGATTTTAGTAACAAACATTAAATATTAGCGACTTTTCAGCGGTTTAGAAGGTATATTGGTCTGCGTTCATCAGCGAAAACTTATCGCAGATATTTAAATTGCAAAGACTTGATTTTAAAATCACTTCTCATAATCCATTTTAAGCTTACTCAAATCTGGCAATTGCTTCTTATTCCTATTTAACTCAAATTCATAAATCGTTCTACCTAAATTTTTCATAAAAGGATAACATATCGTTTCATATTCGTATTTGTTGTCATTATAAATTCCATCCTCGTTGCTTTGCACAACTGCAGTTAAAAAATACTCAACCTTATTTTTAAAATCAACAAAGTAAGAGTTGTCTATAATGAACCCATAACTATCTCCGTACTTGTTAAATATTCTAATATTTGGGTCGATAACTGCTTCTTTTTCCCTTCCATAGTATAACATCTTAGCGTAAGTTGGCCAAAACTCTTTCGGGTCATATTTAGGAAAATCACTTTCTGTTGGGAGTTTACTCATATAAGTGTAAATGAGTTTGTAATCATCAGCCGTTAAGTTAAACCTTTCCTTAATAGGATAAGCCTCAGGCATTATTAAACGTTTCATTAAAGACTGTTGGTCGGCAATGGTAAAGACATTTTTATTGGCAAAACTATAGGGTTCATTAATCAATTTATCATTGCTATCCATATAACCTTTGCCCACAATTAAATTGGTCAGTTCTAATGGGTAATCCTTTGCGTCATATTGTTCAGCCTGATGATAAACCAATTTGTCACCATCATAAAAATCAATCGGATTAGTATGTCTAGCAGATTCACCACCATCACCTATAGCTAAGCGATTTAAGATTCTGCTTTCTGTCATTCCATGCTTTTTCAATTTTGCATTGATTTCAGCTCTGCCTATAAATTCAAATAACCTATTAAAAGCATCATTATCGCTGGTTAGCAATACTTTTTTAATGTAATGAGCTAATGAAGGTTTTCCGTTTGCTGCGCTTTCGTCTTTTAAAACTTTTGTCTGACCTATAAAGCTACTATCTGTAATCATGGTTGAGTTGGCGGTAAATCCCTTAAGCTTTAACTCGTTTACTTTTTCTAGGGCGAAGATTACGCCAGCCAGCTTTACCGTACTGGCAGGATAGAAATATCGCTTTGCATTAAGGTTATAACTAAAGCTCTTGAAACTCGGTTTGTTGTTTTTATCTCTTGTAACCTGTGTGTACATGATTTGTACCTCATTTTTATTAGGATGATTTAATATGCCAGAAAATAGTTCCGGTTTACTTTCCATTAGTTTTTTTAAAAATGTGGTATCTGTTTTTTGTGCCATCGCTTGGATGTTGATTAAGGTGAAGAGGCAAAACGATAATTTTCTCATGATTGTTATAGCTAATAAATAAAGGTAATATTCTATATTTTTTATTCAGCATTAAAAAAGCTAATTTTGTGACACTAAAAAAAAGAAATGAAAAACATTTTCACCCCTAGAACACTGGTTTTGTTATTGTTTATGCTTGTTATTATTGGCATTAGAGTAATTGCTCCACTTTCGCCTGATTTTAAAATATTCGCAAACCTTTCTGCAATAGGTGCAGTTGCCATATTTGGAGGTGCTTATTTCAAGAATAATTTAAATGCATTCTTATTGCCAGTAGCCGTGTTGTTATTGAGTGATTTAGGGCTTTTCTTAATAATGGGCAAAGATTATGGCTTTTATGATGGTTGGTACTACACCTATATTGCATTTATTTTAATGGTAATGGTTGGGAAACTGATGATTAAAAAAGTAAACGTTCAGAATGTTTTAGGTGCAAGCATTACTGCTGTATTTATTCATTGGATTGTTTCAGATTTTGGCTATTGGCTTGCTCAAACAATTCATCCACAAACATTAGCAGGTTTTTGGGCTTGTTTAGTAGATGCCATTCCTTTTGAATTGAATTTCTTATACGGAACTTTGGTTTATTCGGCAATTATGTTTGGTGCATTTGAAATGTTAAAAGCAAAATATCCTGCTTTAAGTTTAAATAGAAATACTGCTATACATTCGTAAGCATCAAAATATTAGAGTCAAACCCTTTCGTACAATGTTCGAAAGGGTTTTTTGTTTAATTTAGTACATGAAACAACGACTAGTAGTTTTAACAGGAGCAGGCATTAGTGCCGAAAGTGGTATAAAAACCTTTAGAGATACCGATGGACTTTGGGAAGGCTACAACGTAATGGATGTGGCAACTCCTGAAGCTTGGGACAGAAATCCGGCATTGGTTCAAGAGTTTTATAATGAACGAAGGAAGCAGGTTTTGAGTGCTAAGCCAAATGAAGCACATTTAATGTTAGCGGAGCTGGAAGAGCATTTTGATGTACAAATCATCACTCAAAATATAGATGACTTACATGAACGTGCAGGGTCGACTAACATTACACATTTACATGGCATCATTACATTTTCTCAATCAGATAAAAATGCTGCTTTATTATACCCCATCAAGGGCGAGGAAATTAAAATGGGAGAGTTGTGTGAGCTTGGTTCGCAGTTACGTCCTCATGTGGTTTGGTTTGGTGAGGCAGTGCCGATGATAGAAACTGCAGCTGCAATTTGCGAAGAAGCGAATTTGTTTATGCTAGTAGGCACTTCTTTGGCTGTTTATCCAGCTGCAGGACTCATAGATTTTGTGCCTAGAGAAGTTTCAAAATACATTGTCGATCTAAAAATCCCGTCAGTAAATCATTACCAAAATGTAATTAAGATTGAAAAATCTGCAACTGCAGGGGTAAAAGAAGTAGCTAAAATACTAATCAAAAATGCCTAAACAACCAGCGGTATTTAATTGGAGTGGGGGCAAGGACAGTACGCTAGCCCTGCACTATGTTTTGCAAAACGATGAATTCGATATTCTCTATTTATTAACTACAATTAATGATGGTTTCAATAGGGTAGCCATGCATGGCGTTAGAGCGCATTTATTGTTAGCGCAGGTTAGTGGCTTAAAAATTCCATTAATTCAAGTAAGGCTCCCTGAAATGCCTGATATGGGAATTTATGAACAAGAATTGGGAAAGACATTAACTGCGTTAAAATCTGAGGGAATTAATCATTCTATTTTCGGCGACATTTTTTTGGAAGACTTAAAAATCTATAGGGAAAACCAATTGAGTAAAATTGGGATGAAGGCAGTTTTCCCTTTATGGAAAAGAGATAGCTTGGAATTGGTCAAAGAATTTATCGCTTTAGGTTATCGAACAATTGTTGTTTGTGCCCAAGATGGTTTACAGGATTTTTGTGGAAGAATAATTGACCAATCTTTCTTAAATGATTTGCCTAAAGGTATTGACCCCGCAGGTGAAAATGGAGAGTTTCATACTTTCGTTTTCGATGGACCAATATTTTCAAAAGAAATTAAATTTTCTATTGGAGAGAGGTTACGTAAAACATTCCCAAGCCCAAATCAAGCTGATGAAGAAATTGGCTATTGGTATGTAGATTTAATACCCAGCTAATTATTTTTTCCTAAATAATTTACTCAAATTAGGTTTAATCCCAACACTAATAGGTACAACACTATAGTTTCTGTTTTGGATTTTGCTAAAGCCACGCATATAACTTGCTTCAACAAATAAAGCAGCACCACCAATATTGTATTCTGTTCCTGCACCGGCTTCAATGGTTCCCATGCCATTAGATATATTATCCATTTTTGCTTGTAAACCTGGAGTGTTTACAGTTACTCTTGGGGTTAAAATTATTCCACCACCACCACCAGCAAAACCATAGAACGCAAATTTCCCAGTTATTTTTCTATAACCCAGCATTACATTTAAAAGATAGGTTGTAACCCTTCCTTCTTTTAAAGCGTAATTATATCCAGCGTCCGGGGTAATCTCATTATAAGAATAAGCGTGTAAGCTCACTTTTGGATACAGGAACAATCCACCCTTTCCTAAACCTAAATTTAACCCCAACGAGGTTGAGAATTTTGGCTTTAAATAATCGCTGGTTTCTCCAACTGGAAGCGAGAAACCGATACCACTCATGGTATATAATTTATCAGGTCTTGTAGTTGATTCTTGTGCCTTGATATTATTGCTAATAAAAAGAATTGAAAGAAATAGGAGGGTGTAATATTTTTTCATAATTGATCAATATAACCCTATAACACCAAATGTTAACTAATGTTTGATTAGCTGATTTTACCAATTTTATTTATTATAATTACTAAACTTAGGTATTGTGAAAAAGAATGTAATTATACAAAACATCTATAATATTTGGCGTTTTATGTATTCCAAATATTGTATTGTTTGTAATTATATAATTTTAATTATCAATAAGTTATATATGTTAATATAAACTTATACTTGTTTTAAACATCATACTATGCGACTAAAATAAGCTAACAAATCAAAATATAATTCTGTTTAATAATTAAATATACTATTTCACAGTAAGTTATGTATTTTATATAAATGATTACTGCTGCCTTTGATAAGCTGAAGAAAAATCGCTTCGCATTGTTTTAAATCTTTCAATAACGGTAGCTATAAACTCTTCATCTAACATTTGAAAAATCTCATTCGCCCCTCCTCCAGTAAGTTCCAACTCTGATATTTTATAGCTTTGTTCAAGTGGTCCTTGTTCAAACTTTACGATGTATTTTTGGTTCATGTTAAACAAGGTAATCTTGCATGCTGGATGTGGTAACTCTGCTATTGTTCTCATAATTATTAGTTAAATTTCAAAGCTAACTAATTTGACAATAGCCATGGCACAATGTTGAATAGTTGGCGAATGTTAATTCTTATTGCTATTTTAGTAGAAAGAATTTTATGAACGTCGCCATCATCTTTATTTACATTTTAGTAGGCCTGTGGTTGATCTCCATCATTTGGACGGTTAAGGATATAGCAAAACATCCACATAGAAAGAAAGTTAAAAAACTGATTTGGACAAACATCGTTGTGATTTTCCCTTTCGGTGGACTAATCATTTATTATTTAATGGGAAGAAAGAATCTTGCTGAGGCATAATTCTATCACCAATTTGTAAATCTCTTCAGAACTAGCTTAGTTAATTTTAGTTATGGTTAACTTTGTTTCTCAAAATTATTCTAATGGCTGAAGATTTAACTATTGCCAAAACAGGCACCAAAGAAGAACAATACCAATCTCTTATTCCTCAAATTGAAGCTTTGCTTTATGGCGAATCTGATTTGATAGCAAACCTTGCGAATCTTTGTGCTGCCTTAAAAGAGCAATTTAACTGGTTCTGGGTAGGCTTTTATTTAATTAAAAACGATGAATTAGTATTAGGCCCGTTTCAAGGTCCTGTTGCTTGCACTAGAATTAAAATGGGGAAAGGTGTTTGTGGCACTTCTTGGCAAAAAGCAGAAACCATTATTGTTCCAAACGTAGATGAATTTCCTGGTCATATTGCTTGTGCATCTGCATCAAAATCTGAAATTGTATTGCCACTTTATAAAGGAGAAAACATTATTGGCGTTTTAGATGTTGATAGCGAATATCTTGCTCACTTTGATGAAGTTGATGACAGATACCTAAACCAGATCATCAATCTTTTAAATGCCTAAATTACCTTATTCTTTTTACCAACAGGACGATGTAACGAATTTAGCTGTACAGCTTTTGGGTAGGCAACTTTTCACATTAGTTGATGGTAAACTAACAGGGGGGACTATTGTAGAAACTGAAGCCTATAATGGAATCATCGATAAGGCTTCCCATGCTTATAACGGAAGGTTTACGCCCAGAACAGCAACGATGTATGAAGCTGGTGGCATTTCATATGTTTACCTATGTTACGGTATCCACCACCTATTTAATGTGGTTACAAACTCTAAAAACAATCCCCATGCTGTTTTAATACGCGGTATAGAGCCTACTGAAGGTTTGTCAACCATGTTAGCGCGTAGAAATATGCAAAGCATGGCACCAAGAATAACAGCAGGGCCAGGTGCACTCGCAAAAGCGTTAGGTATAGATAAAAACTTAAATGCCAAAGATTTATTGGGTGATGAAATTTGGATTGAAGACAACGGTATTCATTTTAAGCCAGACCAAATAATTGCTTCTCCCAGAGTTGGAGTAGATTATGCAGAAGACCATGCCTTGTTGCCTTGGCGATTTTATATCAAGGGCAATAAGTTTGTGAGTAAACCAAATTCTTAGCATCATAACATTGGTTGTTATTTCAGGCCTCTACACAGAGCCTATAAAAACACTATAAAGACGAAAGATGAACGAAAGATGAACGAAGGATGAACGAAGGATGGATGGTTTACAATTATTATAATCTTACATTAAGACTGGGTTGTTAAAAATAAGCCTTAATAAAATAAACTCTAAAACCTTTCAATTTTTCTTGTGTTTAATAATCAAATACACCTGTTATGAAAAACGAAAAAAATATAGCCATACTTCAAGAAATGGCAGAGAAGGTAAGAATTTGTATGCTTACTACTTTAAGCAATGAAAATGAATTCAGCAGTAGGCCAATGGGAACAGCCAAAATTGAAGATGATGGTAGCATTTGGTTCTTCACCAATGAATATTCTTTAAAAAGTAAGGAGATATCTAAAGAGAATGAAGTTAATTTGGCTTATAGCGATCCGTCTAGTAATACTTATATTTCTGTAAATGGGAAAGCTGAATTGGTAGATGACCAAGCTCGAAAAGAAGCATATTTCTCTCCACCCATCAAAGCTTGGTTCCCGGAAGGTGCAGATGACCCAAATTTAATACTGATCAAGGTAACTCCCTCTGCGGCCGAATATTGGGATTCGAATGCTAGTAAGATGGTAGTGGCGTTTAAAATGTTAAAGGCAATTGTAACAGGAGATACACCCGATTTGGGTAAACACGATACTATTAAATTTTAATCAATTTAATATGTTAATGAAAAGTCTAGCCTTACGGTTAGGCTTTTTTTGTAATATTGCGGTATGAATTTCGAGAATAATTTAGCCTTTGCTCAAGCTTTAGACCAACAAGATATTTTAAGAGAAATGCGTAATGAATTTTTGTTTCCGCAACAAAATGAAAAACCATTTATTTACTTGTGTGGTAATTCATTAGGGTTGCAACCTAAAGTTACAAGAGAGGTGTTAGAAGTGCAATTAAATAATTGGCAAAACCTAGCAGTTGAAGGTTGGTTTGACGGAGATTCACCCTGGATGTTTTACCACAAGGAACTAAAGAAATTGATGGCTCCAATTGTAGGTGCTAAACCTTCAGAAGTTTGCCCGATGAATACATTAACGGTTAACCTGCATTTGTTAATGGTTAGTTTTTATCAGCCAAAGGGGAAAAAGTATAAAATCATAATGGAAGCAGGTGCTTTTCCATCAGACCAGTACGCGATTGAAAGTCAAGTTCGTTTCCACGGTTTTAATCCATCAGATGCTATTATTGAAGTAAAACCTAAAGAAGGAGAATATACTTTAAGGACAGAAGATATTATCGGCGCAATTGAAGAGAATGCAGATGAATTAGCTTTAGTACTGTTTGGAGGGGTAAATTACTTCACGGGACAATGGTTTGATATGCCTGCAATTACTAAGGCCGGGCATAAAATTGGTGTAGTTGTAGGGTTCGATTTAGCCCATGCAGCTGGTAACGTGCCTTTGGCTTTACACGATTGGGATATAGATTTTGCTTGTTGGTGTTCGTATAAATATCAAAATGCCGGTCCTGGAGGAATAAGTGGGATATTTGTTCACGAAAAGCATTTTACCAATACTTCTTTAAATCGCTTTGCGGGATGGTGGGGTTACAAAGAAGAGCAACGTTTTAAAATGGAAAAAGGATTTATTCCTGAACTTGGTGCAGATGGTTGGCAAGTAAGTTGTACCCAGGTAATGCCAATGGCTTTATACCACGCGTCACTTCAATTATTCGAAAAATCAGGATTTATAAACGCATTAAGAACCAAAAGTAAAACTTTAACTTCATATTTGTTTTATGTTATAAATGAAGTAAATATGAAGTTAGGAGAAGAGCAATTTAAAATTATAACTCCTTTAACAGAAGAAGATAGAGGAGCTCAAGTTTCTATCATTGCAAAGGCAGATGGAAAGAAAATATTCGATCAGTTGGTTGCTAATAATGTATTGGGGGATTGGCGTGAACCAAATGTAATTCGCTTAAGTCCAGTGCCCATGTATAACAGTTTTGAAGATGTTTTTAAAACTGGTGAGCTGTTGTTAACCATTAGTCAAAATCTTAAATGATAAAAATCTTATATAGGTTTTTCTTTATCGTTCTTTTATCTACAGCAATTTCTTCTTGTTCAGAAAATTATGAGGATATTGATCCAAGTTCTTTTAATCAAAAGATTAGCTTAAGATATGACGTCAAAACTCCAGAAGAGCTACTAAAAAGCTATTACATAGATTCAAATGAAGTATCTCTGCAAATTACGGTGAGTAAAAAAATCATCGAGAAGAATAATTATCAAATAACCTTAATAAATGAGCGTGTTGATGATGATGCAGTTCGAAAAGAAAAAATAATGATGTTCGCTAAATTTGATGGAACACATTGGAAAGTTAATGAAATTAGAAGAAATTGGAAATGTGAAGGCGGAAGAGGTGGCTCAACGGAGTGGGGAATTAATGAGTGTCCATAGTTATTAGAATTTTATAATATGATCAATTACAATCCTAAAGAGTGGATGAGTTTCATCTTCCATGTTCACAAGTCTGATACCTTTAGAAAACTCTGGCCTTTAATGTTAGGTATTGCTGTGTTTTCAGCCATTATAGCCTTTCTGGAACTAAATTATCTAAAACTTGCAGAAACAACTTATATCAAAAACGTTGGAATGATGCACAGTTTATTAGGTTTTGTGTTGTCTATGCTATTGGTATTTAGAACCAATACTTCTTATGATAGGTGGTGGGATGGTAGAAAATTGTTAGGTGCGTTAACAAACGTCAGTCGTAATCTGGCGCTCAAAATAAAAGCATTAAACTTATCGGAAGAAGAAGTTGAGTTCTTCAAGTATGCCATTCCGAAATACGGATTCGCATTAAAGGAGCATTTAAGAGAGAAACAATACTTTGGTAAGGATAGCTTTTTAATCGAAATCGATGGCGGAAAACACATTCCGAATCAAGTTGCTGCAAGTATAATTGCTAGGTTATACGATTTGCAAACGGCTGGAAAGATTTCACAAGAACAATTGATTACCTTAAGTGCCGATGCCAACCAATTCACAGATATTTGTGGTGGTTGCGAAAGGATTAGAAACACACCGATTCCATATTCTTATAGTGCTTTTATCAAAAAGTTTATTTTCATTTATGTGCTTACGTTGCCTATTGGATGGGTATTTAGTTTAGGTTATTTTGTGGTTCCGATTGTACCCTTTATTCTCTATGTATTAGCGAGTTTGGAGCTCATAGCTGAAGAAATAGAGAACCCCTTTAATCAGGATGCAAATGACTTGCCAGTTGATCAGATTTGCAATAATATCGAAAAACACGTTCAAGAGATTTTAAGTTAAAATGAATGATGAACAAGGATAAAAGAGCAAAGAATATTTTCCTTATTTATCATTGTTCTTTGTTCCTTCATCCTTATTCTTACTAAATGCTAAAAATAGCTTATCATCCTCTTTATGCACATCCTTTGCCAGAGGGACATCGTTTTCCGATGCTTAAATATGAGTTGATACCTGAGCAATTATTGCACGAGGGAACGATTTTAAAGGATAGTTTATTTGCACCTGAACCTTTAGCCGAGGAAACTATCACCACAACTCATGAGGCAGCTTATTGGTTACAGCTTAAAAATTTAACCTTGCCAGCTAAGGAGCAAAGAAGGATTGGCTTTCCACTAAGCGCTCAATTGGTAGAAAGAGAAATTAGAATTGCCCAAGGAACAATAGATGGTGCTAGGTATGCTCAGCAGTTTGGTGTTGCCTTTAATGTTGCAGGAGGAACACATCATGCCGGTAGTAATTGGGGAGAAGGATTTTGTTTATTAAATGATCAAGCCATTGCAGCAAACTACCTGTTAAATAATAATTTAGCTAAGCGCATCTTAATCATAGATTTAGATGTTCATCAAGGTAATGGAACAGCAGAGATCTTTCAGAATGAACCAAGGGTTTTTACTTTTTCTATGCATTGCGCTCAAAATTTCCCTTTTCGAAAAGAGTTATCTGATTTAGATATTCCTTTGGAAGATGGTACAAGTGACGATATTTTCCTGAGCAGATTAAGCGAGGCATTAACGGTTATTTTTGCTAAACATCAACCAGATTTTATTTTCTATTTAGCAGGAGTTGATGTTTTAGAAAGTGATAAATTAGGTAAATTAGCTTTAACTAAAAATGCCTGTAAACAACGTGATCTTATGGTTTTTGAAGCTTGTTTGAAAAATCAAGTGCCAGTTCAGGTAAGTATGGGAGGCGGTTATTCGGCAGACATTAAAGTAATTGTAGATGCGCACTGCAATACGTTTAGATTAGCAGCAGATTTGTATATTTAATGATGAAAAATTACTTATTCTTCTTATTACTGCTATTAGTGGCTTGCCACAACAGTACTTCAATTAGCGAACCTAAAAAAACTGAAGAAGACACCTTAAGTGATAATAAGACAAATATCTCTCCAGTTGTTAAAGAACAAGATTGTAACTTGGATTCTGTTAGACAAAAAATTTTAAAGGATAATTTGAAGTCCAATCATTCAGACACAATTGTTTATGATTTCTCATTAGAAGGGGATTACAGTGCTGAAGGAAACGAAGGGAAAGCTTTTTACATAGATAATCAGATTAAAAAAATATCCATTACATTTTATGGTGAAAGTGGAAAGTCTATTTACACTTATATTTTTGAGAATGATAAAATTATGGTAGAAGAAAAAAGACATGAATACGATGTCCCGCTTTCAGGTAACATTAAATCAACTCAGGTTGTTTCTTATCAAATCGATTACAATGGAAAAATTATTAGTAATAGCGGAAAAGGAATAGATTTAGATACCTATTTTATTCTTAAAAAATCAATACCATTTACATTAAAATAATCTCAATACCTCATTTATTTTAGTTGGTATTGTAGTATATGCTTTGCGTGAGGGATAGTAGCGAAAATCCTTTTTATGGAAGGAAGTTGGTGTGGCATAAAAAGATTGTAGCGGATAGCCCGACCCTTGCGCAGCTTGGGGCACGCCCAATTTGGTTTAGTGATTTTAAAAAAGATTTCCTTCGACAAGCTCAGGATGACAATCTTTTTTATTCCTATCTTCGCCAAATGTTAGAAATCGTTTACCAAGACGAGCATTTAATTGCTATCAATAAACCTCACGGATTGCTTGTTCATCGTTCTAAGATGGCTAACGATGCCACAGAATTCGCATTGCAAATGTTAAGGGACCAAATTGGTCGCCATGTTAGTCCGGTACATCGCTTGGATAGAAAAACTAGTGGTATTTTGCTTTTCACTTTTGAAAAAGAGGTAGAGATTGCCATGCACAAACAGTTTCAAGAAAGCTTGGTAGAAAAGAAATACTTAGCCATTTTACGTGGGTATGCACCAGATGAACTAGATATCGATTACCCCTTGGCTAAAGAAAATGGTAACATGCAGGACGCCTTTACCTACTTCAAGACATTGCAAAGGGCAGAAATAGACGTGGCTTTTGGAAAACACCAAACTTCTAGGTATTCATTAGTAGAAGCAACACCAAAAACTGGTCGCATGCACCAATTGAGAAGACATTTTGCTCATATCTTCCATCCCATAATTGGAGATAGAAAACACGGTTGCAATAAACAAAATAGGTTTTTTATGGAGCAATTTGAAATGACAACCATGTTGCTTCATGCATCAGAATTATCATTTATTCATCCTGTAACAGCAAACAAAATTACTATTAACTCGACTATCCACGAAGAGTTTAAAAGAGTGATGGAGCTAATGAAATTCACTAACTAGATAATATTTTTCGGCAAAAGCTGTTATTATTTTATCTATGACTAATTACTTACGTTTTGCACCAATCTTTTTGGTGATATTTTTATCTAGCTGCTCTTCAATTTATATTCCAAGTGTACCTAATACGCCAATGCTAACCACACAGGGTGAAATTGCTGTTGGTGCACATATGTCTCTTAAAGGAAATTTCAATTTTAATTCGGCTTATGCCTTCAGTAATCATTTTGCCATTTTAGCTAACGGCGCATTCTTGCAAAATGAAAGAGATAAAAAAGACATCAAACATAAAATGATAGAGTTTGGTGGTGGTTACTTTAAAACATTCGGACCTAACAAGAACAGAATTCTTGAAATTTATGCAGGTTTGGGAAGTGGAAAAAGTGAAAGGACATTTCGGGAATTGGACGATAATAAGAATATCATCAATACAGATTTGCAAGAGGCTGGTTACGATAAAAAGTTTATTCAAGTAAATTATAGTTCCAAGAGGAAGAGAAACTTAAAGCTTTTTGGTGCAAAATTCGGTTTAAACTATGGTACCGCATTGCGGATGAGTTTTATCAATACCAATAATTTTTATAGAAATAATGTGTTGCAACCCAATGAGGATAATATTTTCTTAGAGCCAGTTTTTTATACAAGAATGATTTTGAGCGATGAGGTACAACTGCAATATACAAGTGGTAGTAATTTTGGCTTAAAAAGCAGGAAATTTTTAAATGCAGGCAATTCTGTTTTTAGCATAGGTGCTGTTGTAAATTTAGGCAGAACACCTAAAAAACAATAAGAGATTATTGTAAATTTGGGTATGAAATGGTCACTGCTTATCATTTGCTTACTCGTTCTAAAAATTGAAATAAAAGCTCAATCTAGCTTTGCCACAAAATTAAGTTCGTTAAAAAAGATTGAAATTGATAGTGGCGTAGTATTATCTATAGATGAGCCATCAGTTTTTACGCTTTCAGAACCCACTAAAATTATCGTATACGCTTTACCAAACGGAAATACAACCGAGCAAACTTTTGGTAAAAAACTAGCGCAAGGCGATGACTGGCATTTTGATATTCAGCATATTGGTGCACAAACCCAATTTATTAGAAATGCAGACCAAAAATCAAATTACATAGTTGTTTATGTAGAAAATAGTTTAAAGAGCTGGCCAGCTTGGAGAAGGAAATATGCAAATAGCGACGCACAAATAGGAGAGTTCGTTTCTAGCTTGATGCTTCGTTATAAAAACTTTAATCCTCAAGTTATATTAAGCGGACACAGTGGCGGTGGAAGTTTCATTTTTGGGTATATCAATTCTCAAGCTCAAATACCTACTTATGTTGAACGCATTGGTTTTTTAGACGCAACTTATGGGTACGAAACAGAAAAGCATCAGGCAAAGCTTAAAACTTGGTTAAAAGCTAAAAACAAGTCATTGCAGGTTATAGCTTACAACGATAGTGTAGTTGTTTACAACGGCAAGCCTTTGGTATCGCCAACTGGTGGAACTTGGTACAGGAGCAAATTAATAGCAAAAGATTTACAGTCTCATTTTAAATTAAAGTCGTTAGACATAGCTGATAGATTAGGGTGGTTTGATAAAAAACATCGAATTGATTTTAAGTTAATCAAAAATCCAGAAGGAAAGATTTATCATACCGTGTTAGTAGAAAAGAATGGTTTTATAGATTTGGTTTTTAATGGCACAGCTTTCCAAGATAAAGGCTATAAATTTTGGGATGATAGAGTGTATACTAAATTCATTTTGCAGTAAATGGAAAATGAAAGTAAAACCAGCATTCGTAAAATCATTCATATAGACATGGATGCATTTTATGCTTCGGTAGAGCAACGAGATTTCCCAGAATATAGAGGTAAACCATTAGTAGTTGGAGGTTCGCCAGAAGGTAGAGGAGGAGTTGTTGCTACAGCTAGTTACGAAGCTCGCAAATTTGGGATTAAATCAGCAATGACTTCCAAGAAAGCACAACAGCTTTGTCCGTATGCAATTTTTGTGCGACCACGATTTGATGCTTATAAAGACGTTTCTAGAAAGATTAGAGAGATATTTAGTCGTTATACTGATTTGATAGAGCCACTTTCTTTAGATGAGGCTTATTTAGATGTAAGTGAAGATAAGTTAGGCATTGGTTCGGCCATAACCATTGCCGAGCAGATTAAACAAGCCATAAAAGACGAACTAAACTTAACAGCATCAGCTGGAGTTTCTGTAAACAAATTTGCCGCTAAAATTGCATCAGATATGAACAAACCAGATGGCTTGACTTTTATTGGTCCTTCTAAAATGGAAAAGTTCATGGAGAAATTGCCAGTTGAAAAGTTTTTTGGTGTTGGGAAAGTAACTGCTGAAAAAATGAAAAGGCAAGGTTTGCATACAGGTTTAGACTTAAAGAAACAGACAGAGGCAAGACTAATTCAGCTTTTTGGCAAAACAGGTAAATTCTTTTATAACATAGTTAGAGGGATTGATAATCGCCAAGTTCAACCACATCAAGAAATTAAATCTATTAGTGCAGAAGATACCTTTTCTTATGATGTGGGCAGGGGAGAAGAGTTAGATGATTGGATAGAAGTTATCTCAAAATCAGCTTTTAGGCGCCTGCAACATTATCAAATCTATGGCAGAACAATAACACTGAAAGTTAAGTTTGGAGATTTTAAACAGATTACCAGAAGTTTATCTTTTCCAACGCCCATAAATGAATTAGAGCAAGTTATAGATACTGCAAAACTATTATTAAACAACATTGATTTAGGAGAAAAGAAAATAAGGCTTTTAGGTGTAGGTTTTTCAAATTTTGGAGAAGTGAAAATTAGGGAAAGATACGATGGACATCAGCAAACGCTTTTTCCTAATGATTAAGATTTAACATAGAATTAAAATTCAAGAAACATAATGACCTTATTTTTAGTTAATAGATTATAAATCTCAATAATATGAAAATCAATGTTGTAGTAATTGCAATTATAATCGTAGCGATTTTAGCATTTGTTTATTTCATTGTAAAAAGAAATAAAAAAGATCAGAAAGAACTGGAAAACGAATTAAACAGTAAAGAAATTAACCCAGAAAAACATACCGAGGATAAAACCTAGCTAAGCAATAAGAAATTTAAGTTTAGTATTTGTTTCATTGAAATATTGTCGTAAGGCTAATATTGATTGTCTGAGTTTTGTTTTTACTGTTCCCAGTGGGATATTTAGCTCTTTGGCAACTTCAGATTGAGTATAGCCTTCAAAGTAAAAAAGCTGAATAATTTCAAATTGATCTTGCTTTAACTTTTCGGTAAGTTGTTTTAAACCGATACGATCTGGGTTAATTGAAATGAGGTTTTCTTGATCTATTTTTGTTAATCTGTCCTCAATCTCATCAGTAACATTATATTTTAGATAATTTTTGCTTCTCACTTGGTCAATCGCTGTGTTTTTTGCCAGGTTAGCCATCCATGTAAATAACCTACCCTTAGAGGCATCATAATGTGCAATAGATTTCCATATTTTTAAGAAGGTATCTTGAAGTACGTCTTCAGCAACCTCATCAAACTTTACAATTCTAGAGATAATGCCCATTAACGAGCTAGCATACATTTTATATAGTTTTTCGATGGATTTTGTGTCTCCATTTTTTAAGCCTGTTACTAAAATTTCTTCTGCAGAAGGTGCTGTACTAATGTGTAGTTCCTTATGAATTAGTTTATTAAAAGGTCGTACAATAGCAATCATCATTGTGGTTTATTAGGCTATAAACAACAACGAATATCTATTGTTCGGTGTATTCCTGAATGCTATGTGAATTTTAATATCTTAAGAAGCAGTTTTCAACTGTTCACTTATAATTTCAACCAAGCCGTCTATATCAAATGGTTTTGGGACAACTTCATCAGCACATACTTCTTTAACTTTTTTGATATGTGGATGGGTAGAAAGTACTATAACTGGTATATGGCTTGTTCCTTCAGCTTCTTTTATTTGTCGACATAGTTCGGTTCCTTGTACAGTTGGCTGAACAATATCTAATAAGATTGCATCTGGCTGAAATTTTACAATATGCTCAAAGATATCATGCTCATTAGCAAATGAATTTACCTCATAACCTGCCTCTTCTAAAACCAATGATATCAATTCTAAAATATCAGGGTTATTCTCAACTACCAAAATGCGCTTTCTCATTTATCTAACAAACAATATGAACTGTAAAATTTGCAAGGTAAATATAATATTATTTTGGAAGTTCTTCAACTCTTAATAAAAATGGGGAAGATGATAATGAACCAAGGAAAGCAATTACAGCTTCTTTTTCTGAATTGCTTAGCCTTATGCCTCTTAAAAGCTTATCGTTTTTGGGTAACAATGGATCTTTTTCTTGCTCTGGTTTAACACGTTGAACTGGCATACCCATATTGTACATATTCATTACACCGTCCATGTCTCCAAATAAACCGTTGTGAAACCAAGGAGCGGTTCTCATGACGTTTCTTAAGCCAGGTGTTTTAAATTTACCAACATCTTCGGGGTTTTTGGTTACATTGTATAAACCCAAATCTTCATATTTACGACCGTAATAGGTTAAACCATCATTATGGAATTGATTGTCTGTAAAAAACGGACCATTGTGGCAGTTCATGCACCTAGCTTTAGTTCTAAATAAATGTAAACCTACCAATTGCTGATCCGTTAATGCATTTTTATCCTTTGCTAAAAAGCGATCAAAATCAGTGCGTCTGCTTACAATACTGCGCTGAAAAGTTGCTAAACTTGCAAAAATGCGATCATTGGTAATTTGTTTTGATCCAAATGCTGCTAAAAAATAAGGCTGATAACCTTTAATCTTACCTAATTTTTTAGATAGCAATTTCATATCCTGGTGCATTTCATTATGGGCTGTAACAGGCATTGCGGCCTGGTCTTCTAAGCTATTCGCCCTGCCATCCCAAAATAATTTTTTAGCCTGCCAAATGTTCTCTAAAGATGGTGCATTGCGGATGTTCTCTAGGTGATCATGCCCAACAGAAACCCTTCTTCCATCTTGCCAATTTAAATCTGGCACGTGGCAGCTCGAGCATGAAATCTGATTGGAACCAGATAGGCGAGGGTCGAAGAATAAAATCTTACCAAGTTCAATTAGCTTTTTAACTGAATCGCTTTTTAAGTTTAAAGGTGATGGAAGTAGTTCTCCCAATTCTTCAAATGTAACTCCATTATCTACATTGGCTTTTGGCCATTCTTTCTTAGGTTTCGAATATACTTTTCTAAGAGAATCTACGGTAAGATCATCTCCTGTACTTAAACCGATAGATTTAAAAGAAAGAAATACAAAATAAGCCAATAAAAGTACAAGGCCTGATAATACTTTATTCATTGGCATCAAAAATACAGATTTAGGCTGATATTACTAAAAAACCTATCCTTGCCAGGTACTTTAGTTAAAATTCTACCAAAGTCTTGCAAATCATTTCTTCTTAAATAGGTTGTACTCCATTTAATCCCAGCTTGAATTTGATTAAATAAAGGTATGCTATAATCAAAAGTAAGGTTGCCGCCAAATTTTGAAGTTGTATTGTATGCGTAGTCATGGTAAATTACATTTCGAGTAAACACGCCTTCATTTATTCTAAGAACCTCAAAGTCAGAGTCTAGATATTGATCATATATGCCTGTAATACTAAACCCCCAGCTTTGACTCTTTTCATTTACATGAGTTAAGCCATAATTAATGGTATAATTAAGTTGATTTAATCTGATATCATTTCCTGCAATACCATCTCTTTTGCGCTCTTCGTATTTCCTTAGTCCAATAACAAAATTGTGGCTAAACTGATTCTTTTTAAGCGTAAATGCTGACTTTAAATTAAGAATATTGTTGTTGTACAAATAACTGTTAGCTAGGTATTTGTTGATAAAGTTATCGCCATCATTTGTTTGATAACCTAACTCAACACTTAAGCTGTTTTTAGAGATATTCTTTAACCACAAGAGTTTATAATACTCATTAACAATATTGAATTTAATATATTCTGTTATGCCTTCACCCGTTCTATAATTATAATCTTGTATTTCTTTAATTGCTTGAAAGCTGAAATTAAAATTCCCAATCTTATTACTGTTATAACCAATATATGCATCTATGCCGTTTCTAGTCGAATTGTTTTGGAAAGTCCTGTCTGTGTTAAATATTTCTGGCTCTCCATATCCATTAATTAGATAATTATTAAATTCTGGTATTAGTTTGCCTTGAGACACGCTACTGTTTTTGTAAGCAACATTAACTTTTTCGAGTCCATAACCATATCTGTAACCAGCACCAACACGTAATGATTTTGTAAGATTGTAACCAATTGTGCCAATTAAATTAAGTTGGTAGTCACCTATATCACCACGTGGGTCATTTGTAGAATAATGATTGCCTATCCTATAATCAACTCCTAAGCCTATAGGCAAATTATTCTGAATGAAATTTCTGCTAGCTAGCGCTTTTAGGTTATAAATTGCTCTTTGATAGCTAACACTTTTAGGGGAACCAAAATAATATGGATTTGCTACATTATTTCTAGTTTGATGAGCAAAAGCTGTGCTATCTTCAACTATTTTGTGATATGAAAACTGGCCCCATATACTTATTGAATTTAACTGTGAAATTCCTTCTGTAATTAAATTAGCATTATTTAATGATGTAGCATTTTGAGCTAATGTTAAATTACCTTTTTCAAAATTATAGCCAGCACTTAACCTGTTATATTTTAAAGGCATTAATGATTTTAAATAAAATGGGCTTGATTTTGCAAAATTGTAAGCTGTAAAATTGGTTGAATCAGTTATAAATGATTTGCTTTTTGTGCCAAAGTTTAAAGTATCTTTTTCTTGAGCAAGAGCTGAAAAAATTGAACTAAAAACTAGAAGAATATAAATAAGGGTTTGCTTCATTTTGTGTTATACAGTATTTTACTTCTATTATTGTTTAAACCCTCTTGGTGTTGCAAGTGGCAGAAAATCAAAATCTTCTGCAGAGTTATTGGTGTCCTTTAAAATTCTTCTGCCATTTACTATACTTTCAGTTTTTCTAATTACAGATTGAGAAGAATAGGCACCATTAGGTGCATAAGTATAAAGTGCGTCCAATTTAGGTCCTAATTTTTTTGGCACTCTAGCAGATGCTGTATTAGGTTGAGTTTCTACGGCATCAATAATAAAAGTGTTAGGAATTTGGTAATATTTATCTGCAGTTGAAGAGGGGGGTGCAATAGATGGAAATGGGTATTGATTTAGCTTTTTAATATCTACACTACCTTTATTCTTAAATATTACATAACCCATTCTGCCAGGGTTATCAAGAATTAAATCAGTTCCGTTGTAAGATAGTACTTCAACATTTGGAACATTGGGGTTATCAATATCCGAAGCTAGTGGTCTTGGTAAAAAAGGAGCATAATAGGCTTCAAAATCTGCTCCGCTTAAATCTACCGTTAATGATGGATCTCTTACAGTAATGGTTTTTCCATCACTACCAACAAATGGAGCCTTATGATTTATAGCTGTCTGCGCCAAAATAATGCTTTCCCCTGGCTTTACAGGATATTGTTTTCCTGTTCCGGGAATCATTAATAAGGCTCTCGCATAAACATAATCATTGTTCGCATCAACATCTGATGGCATACCTTGCGATTTACTCCAATCATATTGACGGCTGATATTTTGCCTATACATATTTGTTGCAGTAAAATTTTGTAGACCAATTGTTTCAGCAATGTATAAGCTATCTGCATATAACAGTGAATCAGAATTGTTGTATATTTCTATAAATTGATCTCTAAACGTTGCACCAGTTGTAGTGTTAGAGCCAGCATAGTAAATCTGTTTAATTGCCCATGGACCAGTTGCACCAGAAATAAGCTTAAGGTCTATCTTTTGATTATCCTCGATTGTAATCGTCTTAGCCTTTTCAGATGCATTAAAGACCACTTCATTATCAACCAGTTCTCCTGTTAGGGCAGTATAATTAACAGCAGATATTTTAATTGATGCAGAAATATCATATTCTCCAGGAGAGATAGAATCCAATAAGACAACTCCATCAGCATTAGTTAAGTACTTTTGTTCTATATTGGTTTTGGTATTTTTAAACTTTACTTCTATCTGAGCTTTAGGTAAAACTTTACCTAAGTCAATTGATGAGTAAGATGTTAAAACCTGAAATTTTACAGGATGAATACCTGGGGTATCTCCCTCATACTTTTTACAGGTTATAAAAATAGTTCCTATTAATACTGTAGAGAGTAGCTTAAATATCTTATTTTTCATTTCCTAAAGTTTTATAGATAATTCTGCACCAAATGTTGGCGAACTGTTCGGGAACTTATAAGTGCCCGTTGTACTTAAATAGTATGGTTGGTAATTAAATACATTATATACATTGAAAGCGAATTTGAAACGCTTCTTTATTTCTTTAGCAATGCTAAAGTGATAGTTTGATATAATTTTTGGCAAATCATTTTCTTTCTGTTCTTCTGGAGTTACATATAAATGGCCGTAAGATGGATTTTTTTGATCAAAATTGGTGATTGCAGTATACTGGTTTACACTATTGTAATACCCTAATGGTATTCTTGAGCTTGCAGTATTAATGGTTTTATTTAATAAATCAAACTCTGCAACAAATTGAATCACGAGGCTCAATTTTGGTATGTGTGTTATACTTGTTATTCGGCCATTGCTAAAATAAGCTTTTGTATTTGATGGCTCATATACGCCTATATAAGCGTAATTTGGATCTGTTGGAATTGTACTAGGTATATTACTACTTAATCGATTAGATGTAGAATTGTAAGCAGTTCTGAATAAACCTCCACTCAAATTAAAAGATGTTTTTATTTCTTTTATCTCTGGTGTATTTAAGATGACTTCAAATCCTTGATTATTTGACGACAGATCATTTTTAAATGTGAAGTAATTGATTGCGTATGGTTTTAAACCAGTTTGAGTAATCGTGGGTTTTGCACCTACATTTGCTGTAGCGGTATAAGTTGGCAATACAATGCTTTGTAAATTTTGGACAGTAGAAATACCATTTCTTGATTTTTTATTAAAGGCAGTCAATGAAAGATTGAACTTATCAATCTTAATTTGTGCAGATAACTCTAAACTTTCACTTTTTGAAGGTTTTAAGCCAGAATTAGTTGGTTCATATCTTTCTACATAAACCAGATAAGTGCTTTCATTTACCTTTCCATTATAGGAGTTTAGTAACGGAATTTCGTAAAATGTTGGGCCAGGATAACGTTGTGCTAGTCCTGGAGATTTGTATGATAGACCATAAGCAACACCCAATCTAAAATTTTTATTTATTTCGTAATTAATATTTGTTCGCGGGGAAAGTGATGCATATCCATTTTGAATATCAGTTCTGATACCTGCTCTAACATTCAATGGTTTACCTAATAAATTTGCAGTAAATAAATCCTCAACATAAAAACCTAAGTCTTTTTGCGCAATTGCTAACTTAAAATCATAAAAACGTTCAGAACTTGTTGCACCTATTGAAGTTGTTGCTACTTTGGGGCCACTTCTTGGTTCATTAGGATCTATAGTTTGGCCTAGACCTCTATTTGCTCCATAATTAAAACTTGTTCCGAAAGATAGATAATGTGCAATATCCCCAGTTTTAAAACCACCAGTAAAGTCTAAGTTAGCACCAGCATTAATAGGTCTGCCATCAATTAGAGATTTAGCAGTGTAAACCCCAGTATCATAAGTGCCTTCATGTATACCGGTTGCAGTTGCTGTTGTATAAAGTACATAAGGATCATTCATTAATTCTTCTTTATAACTAACCTGATGCCCTTCTGAATATCTTACATTGAAACTGATATTTTTTAAAAAACCACTGTTAAAACGATAATTACTTCTGTTAGCTATACTAAAATTCCAACTATCAAATCTTGTTCTCGTTCCTTTTTCATCGTCTGGATCTCGCTTTATACCGTCTAAATTTCTACCATAATCAATACTAAAAGTGTTTTTTAACTGATCTGCCTTGCCAAATGAGTTTGTCCACATGGCATTTGTATTTACTCTTCTATATGCCTTTAATTTGTCACGATTATCTTCAAATGAATTCACGTAATTTACACCAAGATTTACAGCACCTAATTTTGGATTGAGTTCAAAACCTTTCGAAAAACCATAAGAAGTGGCATTATCTCTCAACTGCATTCTTACATAAGCAGGAGATTTACCTGCCTGGCGTTCAATAATAATAGCCCCATCAGTTAGGTCTCCATATTTGGCTGGTGCGATTCCCGCAATTACTTCAATGCTTTCAATATTATCAGCTGGAATTTGCCTTAAATCTGTACCACCAAATGTATAATCGCCAGAATACGATGTAGAGGGTATGCCATTAACTACGGGTGCAGGAGCTCCATTCAAACCATAATTTCCACTGGTAACAAAAGACTGACCTTGGCCACTTCTACCAGGATTAAAACTTTGCATATTCGCATTATTGCTAATCACATTACCATCCATAATAATGGCAATACCAAAAGCATTGTTAAGTTCAAAGTCTCCTCTTCCTGTACTTGTAGGTACATAGGCAGACCTTAGATTTAAATTTTGTACACGCTGAAGAGAGGGTGGTTGTATTTTTCTATTGGGAATTTGATTTAATAAATCGTTGACGCTTAGGGCAGGGGTCTGCTCAATTAATTCTCTATTTATAATTAGTGAAGAATTGGTAGAGCCCGAATAATTCCTTTTGGCATTGATATCAATACCCTCTAGGCTTAAATCAAGAACATTTAAAGAAAGATTTCCTAGGTTATTTTCACCGGGTTTAAATACAACTGGAACTTTAAGAGTTTGGAAACCAATAAAAGAAACCTGTAATGTTATATTTGAATTAGATTGAATGCCACTTATTTTAAATAAACCATTTTTATCAGTGGTAGCATACTGGTTTGTTTCTATTAACTTAACATTTGCAAGTTCTAAGGCTTCACCTTTGGTATTAACAACTTTGGCAATAATAGAGTTAGTTATTTGCGCACTTCCCCTGTGAGCAAATAGAATGATGATTAAAAAAATGTATAACTGTTTCAATTTAGATTAATTCTAATTTGGCGCAAAGGTGTAAAAAATACACGATGTACACAAGTTATTTAGAATAATTCTAATCAGCAGTTGCTGTTATAAGAGATCTTGTTTTAAACTGAAACCTAAGGAATAATAACACAGAGGCAGTTAATAGGCCAAAAGTTAATCCGTACCAAATTCCTTTTACGCCTAAATCTAGATAAAATCCTAAAAAGTAGCCAAAGGGAATGCCAATAATCCAATAAGAAAGAAAGGTAATAAATGTAGGAATATTTACATCTCCAATACCACGTAAAACACCTAAACCAACAACTTGAGTTCCATCAAATAATTGAAAAAAACCAGCAATAATTAAAAGTTGAGCAGCAATTGCAATAACTTCTAAATCTTTGGTATAGATGTAAGGTAAAAGGGTATTTGCCAAAATAAATAATATTGCAGTGCAAGACATGAAACCAATTACAACGTGATAACTCGCTATTGCTGAACGACGCAGGTCTGTAAAGTTTCTTTGCCCTAAGTAATTGCCTGTTTTAATGGTCGCCGAAGAAGCTACACCACTAGCTATCATATAAGTAAAGGCAGCCAAGTTAATTGCAATTTGATGTGCTGCTTGTGGGGCAGTACCAATGGTACCAATAATGATGGCCGCACCACTAAACGCACTGATCTCAAAAATGTACTGCATGGCAACAGGGGCACCAATTCTAAAAATTTGTGTACTTCTGATTTTATCGATGGCATAGATTTTAAATTCCTTTAAGAAAATCTTAAAATTCCTGGATCTTAACACATACATCGCCATTACTAGCGCCATTAAAGACCTATCTATTAATGTACTTATCCCAACACCTTTAACACCCATTGCTTCAAGGCCAAACATTCCCCTTACCAATACAATTCCAATAACAATGTTAATAATGTTTCCAAAAATGGAAATCAGCATGGCTTGTAAAGTAAATCCTAAACCTTCAGCAAATTGTTTAAAGGTTTGAAAAATCATTAAGGGAACGATAGAGAAAGATAAATAGCCCAAATAGGGTTTTGCATAAAAAACAACATCTGGAGATTGACCTATATGATCAATTAAAGCCAGGGTGCCAAAATGGATAAGAACATATAGAAATAACCCTGTAATTATATTTATAATCAAACTATTTGATAATAATCTACCGCATTCATTGTTATCTTTTCTGCCATTAGCTTGTGCAATTAAAGGAGTTAGTCCATACGAAATACCAAGGCCTAAAACTAGAACCAGCATAAACAAACTGTTAACCAAAGAAACTGCAGCCAGTTGTGTTGTTCCAGCAAATTGACCAACAATAATACTATCGGCCATGTGCACCGCCATGTGCCCAATTTGAGAGCCAACAATAGGTAAGGCAAGAATTAAATTTTCTTTATAGTAAGATTTATATTTGGTAAATAGTGCTTGTTGCATACGCTACAAAGGTGCTGTTTTAATCCCGCAAAGCGGATAATAAAAACCGATTATTTTACGTCTGCGGCAGTAAAATATTCTTCCTTTTCTGAGATATGAGGTAATAAAACTCCAGTTAAAATCAATCCTACAATAATCTTTTGAGCCTTTTTGTGGGCGCTCTTAATCAACTTGCTATAATCTTTCAGGGTGATTCTACCGTGTTCTTCGAGGTAGGTTAAAAGTTTCTTTTGATATTCCGTGTAAGATATGAGTTGCCCATTGTCATTATTGCTTTCCTTTAATACATCAACAATTATCTTACTAGCTAATACACTTTTATCTTTAACACGAAAGTAAACCCACCATTTTTTGTTTTCATCTAAGGCATAGTGTGGCTTTAAATCACTTTTAGGGATATCAACTACCAGAACTATTTTATCATCTACATAAACTTCTTCAAATTTTGGCTCGATAGCTGGCTTACAAAAAGAATGAGCAGCTCTTGTAATCATGAACTTTTCTTCATCCTCAGATTTTACACCTTTAATAACGCCATCATCTGCCACGCCAATTAAAAGTTTACCCCCACGATTATTAGCAAATGCCACCAAAGTTTTGGCAATTTTTTCTGTATTGCTAATGGTTTTCTTAAAATCTAAGCTTACGTTTTCCCCTTCTAAAATTAATCTCTTGATATTCATGGCTCAGCATTTTAAATAGCAACTTTCTGTTTCTCTCCGGGAAATTTTGTGCGTAAATAAATTTCATTCATTACTGTTGCACATAATTCGCCTTCTTTATTAAATAATTCCATTGGATAAGCCATAACGAATTTTCCTTTTTCGGTTAAAGCATATTCAGCCTCTACTATCATTTCATCTGTAATCTTAATAGAGAAATACAGATTTGTTAAGCCAGGTTTAAGGTATTGTATAGACGCACTCTTTAACCAAACACGTACTTTAAACCCTCTACGTTGCATTAATTGATCAAACAATATGGCATAAAATGGATCTGTAGCAGCATAAATAGAACCTCCAAATATTGAACCGTTGTAGTTTCTGTTTAAAAAGCTATTGCTAATTTTTACATCTACACCCAAAAAGCCAGGATGAAAACTTTTAACCCAAATGCGCTGAAATAATAGTGGTGGATAAAAACACATCGCCCACTTAAGGGTTCTTTCGGAAACTATCATGATGTTTAAATATCAGAATTACAATTGAAGTTTTAAAATATTTAACTCAACATTAACATCATGCAATTATCAATCAATTTTTATAAATTTTACATTTTGTAAATTAATCTTAGCAATTTATTTATGTTTTTAAAGTTTTCTTACTTTACTTTTGGCTTAACCATTTAGATTAAAATATTTTGATCAATATATTCGCCGTTAAAAGATTAGCTGTTCTAGTATTAATTTATTTTATTTCGTTATCATTTCTTTATGCTCAAAAAAATTACACGATAAACGGCGTAGTAAAAAATTCGGCAACTAGCGAAACCTTAATCGGTGCAAGCGTTAAAATAAGTGGAGTTTCTCAATTAGGTACATCAACAAATTCTTATGGTTTTTACAGCATAAGTTTACCAGAAGGACAGTATAAGTTCGAGGTTTCTTATGTAGGTTATGTTACCCTCATTAAAGAGATAAACATTAGCGCCAATGTAAAACAAGATTTTAGCTTAGAAGAATCAAATAACTTAAATGAGGTTGTAATCACTAATATCCGTAGAAACGATAATGTAATTAAAGCTCAAATGGGTGTTGAAAAGTTAAATATTAAGGATATTCAAAATATTCCGGTATTATTTGGCGAAAAAGATATTTTAAAGACATTACAGCTATTGCCGGGCATTAAATCGGCAGGAGAAGGTAATAGCGGTTTTTATGTTAGAGGCGGATCAACCGATCAGAATTTAATTTTATTAGATGAAGCCCCAGTTTATAATGCTTCACATTTGCTTGGCTTTTTCTCTACTTTTAATTCTGATGCAATTAAAGATGTTACAGTTTACAAAGGTGGAATGCCAGCTCAATATGGCGGTAGATTGTCGTCTGTTTTAGACATAAGAATGAATGATGGGAATAAAAAAGAAACCACATTTGAAGGCGGTATTGGACTTATCTCATCTAGGCTAAAAATTGAAGGCCCTTTTGTAAAAGATAAGAGCTCTTTTATGGTGAGCGGAAGAAGAACTTATGCTGATGCTTTTTTAGCTTTAGCCCCAGATACTTCGCTTAGAGGCAATACCCTATATTTTTACGATTTAAATGCCAAGGCAAATTATCAACTAGACGAAAAAAATACAGTTTACTTATCAGGATATTTTGGCAGGGATAAATTAGGTTTAAATGAAACATTTGGTTTCAATTGGGGTAATGCAACAGGAACTTTGAGGTGGAACCATCTGTTTAGTAACAAATTGTTTTCAAATACCTCTTTAATTGTAAGTAAATATGATTATACCATCGAAAACTTATTAAGCGGCAGTGAATTTAAGGTTAATTCTAGCATAAGCGATTTTAACTTAAAGCAAGATTTTAATATCGCTTTAAATAACAAGCATGAGCTTAAATTTGGTTTCGATGCACTTCATCACACCATTGCACCTGGTCAAATATCTTCTCCAAGCACATCTAGTGTAAACGAAATAAAAATTGAAACTAGAAAAGGAGTAGAGCTTGCTGCTTATTTTTCAGATCAATATAATTTAAGTGATAAAATTAAATTGGTATATGGTTTAAGGCTTTCTTCTTTCTCGCTTTTGGGCGGTGGCAACTTTAAAACTTTTGATGTTGATGGAAATCAAAGCAGTTCAACATTTTATAAATCAAGTGAAATTGTAAAAACCTACATTAATTTAGAACCAAGATTTTCAGCAAGTTTTCAACTAGATGATACTAAATCCTTAAAAGCTTCTTACACCAGAAATGTTCAAAATCTGCATTTGATGTCTAATTCTACAGCAACTTCTCCAACAGATCTTTATATCATGAACAGTTTAAATACCAAACCAGAGTTGGCAGATCAATTCTCTTTAGGCTATTTTAATAACTTTAATGATAACGATTATGAGTTTTCTGCAGAAACTTATTATAAACCAATGCAAAATCAAATCGAATATAGAAATGGAACTGATTTAAGAGGCAATCAGAATGTAGAGGCCGATTTAATTTACGGTAAAGGAAGAGCTTACGGAATTGAATTATTCTTTAAGAAAAAATATGGCAAATTTAATGGATGGATAGGCTATACACTTTCTAAAACTGAAAGACAATTTAGCCAAATAAATAATAATACCTGGTTTGCAGCAAGACAAGATAGGCCGCATGATATTTCGGTAGTTGGTATTTATAAGCCAGGCAAAAGATGGATATTTTCTTCAACTTTTGTTTACAGTAGCGGCAATGCGGTTACTTTTCCGATAGGTAAGTATAATTTAGATGGACAAACCGTTTTTTATTACGGAGAGAGAAATGCAAATAGAACACCAGATTTTCACCGTTTAGATGTTTCTGCAACATTAGAAGGTAAGCCAAACAAAAAATTCAAATCGAGCTGGAATTTTGGAATTTGCAACCTTTACAATAGAAAAAATCCTTTTTCCATTGATTTTAAGGATAATCCTGATAACACTTCTCAAACCCAGGCTGTACAAACTTCATTATTTGGTATTATACCATCAGTTACTTGGAATTTTAAATTTTAAATATGAATAATATTTTTAAAAAACAGCTTATTTTATCAGTATTGATTGTTACTGTTCTTTTTACATCATGTGAAAAGGTAATTGATTTAAAACTAAACAATACTGAGCCTAAATTAGTTATTGAAGCAATTTTAATTGATTTAGACGTGAAGCATATTGTTTCTATTACTAAAACAGTAAATTTTGATGCAAGTAATGATAAAGTTCCAGTTTCTAATGCTATTGTAGCAATAAAAGAAGAAAATGGACCAACAATAGTTTACACAGAGCAAACACCGGGCAATTACATATCTTCAAAGTACAAAGCCATACCAGGCAAAAAATATACAATGAGCGTTATTGTTAATGGACAAACTTATGTAGCCACATCAATTATGCCTCTGGCAGTACCTATTAAATCCTTAAGTCAAATAGAATTATCTGCTTTTGGTGAAACTAGAAAAATTGTTCAAGTAAATTACAATGACCCAGCTGGTATAGCTAATTTCTATTATAATAGGGTTTTTATAAATAACTTAAAAAAAGAACGTTATTACGTAGAATCAGATCGTTTTAATGATGGAAGAGAGGTTAAAAACAATATTTTTATCGATGAACCTAATTTAGTTACAGGAGATAAAGTTAAGGTACAATTGCTTACTATAGATGCTAATGTTTATAAATATCTATTTTCAATAACACAAATTACAGGCAACGGCGGCCCACCAACTACTCCTGCAAATCCCGAATCAAATTTTAACAATGGTGCTTTAGGCTTTTTTAGCGCTTCTAGTTTTACTGTAGATTCGTTAGTGATAAAATAATTTAAGACTCTTAAATTTCAGTGATAAAGTTTAAAAGTTTTAGAACCGAGTTTTATGCACAATAAAGTAAAATTAGTAAATTGCTTTATGCATATATATGACACACTAACTGCTGCGGTAGCCGATTTAGAGAAAAGAGGTTATGAATACGATTTTAATTTAGCTCAAGATTGTATTGAGTGTAAATCGCTAGATCTTCAACTCATGCCAGAAGAATTTGAGATAGATGAGTTTTATCGTTTTGAAGGAATGACTGATCCTGGAGATAGCTCAGTTATTTATGCTATTTCATCACCGGTTGGCAACTTAAAAGGTGTTATTATTGATGCTTATGGCGCTTATGCTGATAATATTTCTGCAGAACTATTAGATAAGTTAAAAATGCATCACGATAGTTAGCATATCAATTTATAACCCATTCCTCTAGCATTTAAGATTTCTACTTTATCGTCTTTTTTGAGGTGCTTCCGCAACCGCGTGATAAAAACATCCATGGTTCTCGTGTTGAAGAAACTATCATCACCCCAAAGCGTAATTAATGCTGTTTTTCTATCTGTTAAAACATTTTTGTTTTTATATAACAGTAATAATAATCCAGCTTCACGGTTTGATAGTTTAATGATTTCATCATTAATACTTAATTCTTGCTTATGGTAGCTAAAATTATATTTGCCAATAGTTATTTCAGAAAGGTTTATTGGGCTTTCTCTCTGGTTTCTTTTTAGTAGTTCATCAACACGAAGAAATAGCTCTTCAAGGCTAAACGGTTTTTTTAAGTAATCGTTACCGCCACTTTTATAGCCTTCAATTAAATCTTTAGTTTCTGCCTTGGCAGTTAGAAATAGAATAGGAGTGTACTCGTCATTTTTTCTAATCTGTTTAGCTAAGGTAAATCCGTCCGTAAACGGTAACATGACATCTAGAATTAAAAGATCAAATCTATTGTTCAGAAAAAGGCTATAACCTTTTTTGCCATCAGCTGCATAACGAACGTTATATCCTTTTTGTGTTAGGCTATCTTCAATTACTTTAGCTAAAAAAGGCTCATCTTCAATCAGAAGTAGTTTTTTATTATCCATTACCTAGGTAGATTAATTGAGAATATACTTCCGTTTGGATGGTTGTCACTTATCATAATCGAGCCTTTATGTTCAGAAATTACTTTTTTTACATAACTCAAGCCCAAGCCATAGCCTTTTATATCATGAATATTACCAGTAGGGATACGGTAAAATTGTTCAAATATTTTTTGTTTAAATTCATCGGCAATGCCAGGGCCGTTATCTATTATACTTAAGTTAATAGCTTTTTGACTTCTTGCTATTTTAAATTCAATTGTAGGATTGGTTGATGTATTGTATTTAATTGCATTTTCTAAAATATTAGCAATAGAACGTGTTAAATGGGTTTTGTTTCCCTTAATAACCATATTCTTTTCTGAAGGTGTATATTTTAGATTGATGTTTTCTGGTAATGATGTATGTTTGATTAGGCTTAGTGTTAGCTCATCTAAATCAATATTCTCATTCATTGTAAATTCTGCATTTTCTAGCTTAGCACTAGCCAAAATCTCTTCAGAAAGTAGATTTAATTTTTTGGTTTGATACAAGATAATGTCAATGTATTTCTCCTTTGTTTCATCATCAAGATTGAATCTCTGCAAAGCTTCAGTGGTAATTTGAATTGAGGATAAGGGTGTATGAATTTCGTGCGTCATGTTACTTATAAACTCATTTTTTATAGCGACCAATTTATGCTGATTTAGTAATATTTTAATGGTGTAGTAAAAACAGAAAAGTGTAATTGCAATAAGTAAGAGTGAGGAAATGATTAGCCATTTCATTTCCCGCAAATAATAGCTATTTGGATTTTCTAAACTTGCCCAAATTAAGGCATTAACATAAGGTCTTCTAAATGCAGTATTTGCTTTATGCGTAATGAACAGACCCTTTTGCTGAGCACTATTTGTATTAAGGTTAAATGAAGTTGATATTTGTCTTTTAGCTAGTTCCTCTTTATAAATTTTACTGAAATTGCTTTGATTAAATTTACTGCTCTTAAATGCATCTTCAATTCTATGTCCTAAGCCTTGAGTGTAATAATATACGGTAGATTGATTTAAGTCACCTTTTACAATTTCTCCGAAATGATTTATAAAAATAGTCTTCGCTTTTGGAGTGATTTTTCCAACCTTATCTTTAAAATCACTTATCCCTAAAGTAATTTTATCGGCTTTTTCATCTGCATAATAAGGAACAACATCTTCCATTGTAAAAGCCGTTCTGTGATCTTTGTTAAGAGTGTCACAAGTAATTGTTACAATGGTTGTATCAGCTAACCATTTTTTTACTATTAATACTAGCGTAGCTCTTCTTTGAGCCATTTCTCTGTCCACAGCTATATCAAGTGCATTGTTGGCATCTTTTTTAAAATTTGCAACAACAGTTTGATAATTTTTATAATTCCAATAGAGCTGTAGACCCGTTATGCCAGTTACGCAGCAGCTCATCAATACTAAAATAAAAACTATGTTTTTTTGCATTGACACAAACATAAGGCTCATTTCTTAAACATTTAAACGAGTTAACACTAATTAACTCAGCCTTAACTGTGGTTAACAATAATAAATGTTTCTTCAGCTCATTTTTGAAAAAAAACAAATTATGAAAAAGTGTATAGTTTTAAACTTACTGGTTTCAGTAATAATGGTTGTACCATCTTATGGGCAACAAAAAAAGGATGATTTGAAAATGACTTCCCTTTATGGTTCAGATAACAAAGAGTTACTTGATCTCTTTAGATTTGAGAACATTGATTGTTACAAGATAAATTTTAATGGCAAAGAACTAAAAAGTAAAACATACAATATTACTGTTAAAGAGATTTGGAATGGGAAAATCAAATCAGAAAGTTCTGTGTTTAATAGCAAGGAAATGGCTGGGATTGGGATGGATAAAGTAAATGACACAACTTTAAACATAAAAGTCTTATCGAAATTAACGCCAAAAAATAAGCTTAAGATAACATTTCAGTTTTCGAGGTTTTCTACGACAAAAGAGTATGAAGCTGTTGAAAGTAATGAATACAGTTTAAGGAATTTGGCAGAAGAAAGTAAACTTGAAATAGGTTATAACAAGTCATTTCATTTTTTAGCTTATATTTTGCCTTATAAAAGAGCAGATGGATCAAAGTCATGGTGTGAAGTAGGAAGTAGCGGAAAGGACATTGAAAACTGGGGTAAAAAATTTGGCATTAAACACTATTTGCTCTTTGAAATGAAATTTGAATAATCAACTATAAAATTGAGCTCCGCGATTTATTTTGATCTTAAGAAAACCTTTTTCTCCTTTATATCGTATATAGAGAAAACAAACAATTCAAACAAATTATGAAAAAGTTTTTTTTATGCCTAGCTTTAGGTGTAGTCTCTTCAGCTTTCATCTCATCTTGTAGTTTGTCTAAGGCAGATTCAGCATCAGAAAATTTAGTTATAGATTCAAATAAAGCGGTTAGTGATGTCGTAGTTGCAGAAACTAATGTTGAGGTTGGGGGAGCAATAATGGTCGCTTCAAAGAATATTTTTGATAATATTACTAATTCTAAAGATCACACTACGCTAATAGCAGCTGTTAAACAGGCTGGGTTAGTGGAGATTTTAAGTAGTGATGATTCGTTCACAGTCTTTGCCCCAACAAATCAAGCATTTTCAACTATACCTAAAGCCACATTGGATAGTTTAATGAAGCCAGAGGCTAAAGCAGACTTAACCAAAGTGCTAACCTATCATATTGTTTTGGGTGCATTAAGAGTTTCGGATTTGAAAGATGGTGAAGAAATAACGACGGTACAGGGTGGTAAATTGAAAGTTGGGGTTAAGAATGGTAAAGTGATGATAAATAATGCTAGTATAACCATTTCAGATATTGTTTCTAATAATGGCATTACTCATGTTATAGATGGTGTTTTAATGCCAAGATAAGATTTGTTTATAGGTTGATTAATTTGAAGCCAGTTCACATTGTGAGTTGGCTTTTTTGATTCAATGTATTTTTTTGTAGTTTAAAGCCTTCAAACTTTAACCTCATATGAACCCATCTAATAAGCGAAATGTAACCCTCATCATTATTGTAGCTGCACTAGGCTATTTTGTAGATATTTATGATCTAGTATTATTCTCTGTTGTTAGAATTGAAAGTCTTACAGAAATAGGAGTTTCAACAGCTAATCTTAAAAATGATGGCATTTTCATCATTAATTGTCAAATGTTTGGATTGTTATTAGGAGGATTACTTTGGGGCACTTTAGGAGATAAAATGGGAAGGGTTAAGGTTCTTTTTGGCTCTATACTATTATATTCTTTAGCTAATATTGCTAATGGTTTTGTAATGTCTGTTAATAGTTATGCATTAATTAGGTTTATTGCTGGTATAGGGTTGGCAGGAGAGCTAGGAGCTGGAATTACTCTGGTAGCAGAAACAATGGATAAGGAGAAACGTGGTTACGGTACAATGATTGTAGCTGGTGTTGGGTTATTAGGTGCGGCTGCTGCAACAACCGTTCATGAAGCATATAGTTGGAAAACCTCTTATTTTGTTGGAGGAGGTATGGGCTTGCTCTTATTGCTTTTAAGATTAGGCACATTTGAATCTGGAATGTTCAAGCAAATTGCTGGGCAAGAAAAAGTTTCTAAGGGTAATTTTTTTATGCTTTTTAAGAGCAAAGAGAGATTTTTAAAATATTTGTATTGTATTTTAATTGGAATACCACTATGGTTTGTAGTTGGAGTGTTGGTTACCTTATGTAAGGAATTTGGAGAAGAGCTAGGAGCTACGGAGACTTTAGATGCGGGAAGGGGTATTATGTTTACCTATTTCGGCATTGCAATTGGCGATGTATTTACCGGTTTTCTTTCTCAGATGTTAAAGTCTAGAAGAAAGACCGTTTTTATTTTTCATATACTTTCGGCCATTAGTGTAGTGCTCTATTTAACAAGTAAAGGATTGTCTAGTGATAGTTTTATTTGGTTATGCCTATTTATGGGATTCTCTGTTGGTTATTGGGCAACTTTTGTAACTATTGCCGCAGAACAGTTTGGCACCAATATAAGAGCGACAGTAACTACAACAGCACCTAATTTTGTTCGTGGAGCATTAATTCCTATTAACTTCTTATTTGTATACCTAGCTCAAAAATTTACAAACATTACTGCAGCTTTTATTGTAATGGGTATTTTGACAATCGTAGCCCTATTTGCACTTAGTCAACTCAAAGAAACTTTTAACAAAGATTTAGATTACGTAGAGGTATAATGGTTCATTGGTTCACCAGTTCATTTGTCTCAAATCTTCCCAAAGGGATGCCTCTGGCACATAGCTCAAACTCAAATCTTTCTTTATGTCAAAAAAACGTAATTCTAATTATTAGTTAACCATAAGCATTTCATTAGCCTTACCTTTGATTTATAATTTATAGATGATGTTTAGGGACGAAGTAGCGTTAGCATATCAGGAAATACAAGATAGCATTTGTGAGGGGTTAGTTCAGGCAGATGGAAAGGCAAAATTTCTAGAAGAGCTTTGGCAACGTGACGGTGGTGGTGGTGGACGAACTCGTGTCATGCAAAATGGGAATGTAATAGAGAAAGGTGGAGTTAATTTTTCTGCCGTTCATGGTAAACTTCCAGAAGCGGTAAAAAAAGCTTTTAAAGTAGAAATTGATGATTTTTTTGCAACTGGAGTTTCCATTGTAATGCACCCTGAAAATCCATTTGTGCCTATCATTCACATGAATATTCGCTATTTCGAAATGGATGATCAAACTCGTTGGTTTGGTGGTGGTATAGACTTAACTCCTCATTATGTAATTCCTACTGATGCTCGTTTTTTTCATCATCGTTTAAAGCAAACTTGCGATAATTTTGACACTTCTTTTTACCCGAAATTTAAGGCAGCTGCCGATGATTATTTTTTCATTAAACATCGCGAAGAAACAAGGGGGGTGGGTGGTATTTTTTACGACCGCTTAAAACCGGAAAACACTAATTTAGACTTTAATCAGATTTTAGAATTCTCAAAGGCTGTTGGTAATACATTTTTGCCAGTTTATACTGAGTTAATTGATCGTAATCGCGACCAAGGGTATACAGAAGAACATAAGGAATGGCAATATTTACGTCGTAGCCGTTATGCAGAGTTTAATTTAGTTTATGATGCTGGTACAAAATTCGGTTTGGAAACCAATGGCCGTATAGAAAGTATCCTAATGAGCTTACCACCAACCGCAAAATGGAATTACAATCCGCAGGTTGCTGCAGGAAGTGAAGAAGAGGAAACATTAAATTTCCTTAAAAAGGGAATTGATTGGGTTTAAAATTAATATTGGATAGACCATACTCTTTAGTACTTAAGATTGCTATACACAAGCTTAAGTTAAATAGTTTAGATTGGAATGAAAACTAATCAACTATTTGGCAGAGAAGTAAAGCAAAAGCTGGGATACAAATAAAAAAGCCTCAAGTGTTTAACACTTGAGGCTTTTGCTTTTATAATTTTAGATTATCTTGCTCCTGGAGGGCAGTTTTCTTTTAAGAATTTAGTGTAAGTTAAAGCTAAATGCTCACTTGTTCCGGCGCCTTCATAAATGCCGTGTGTACGATTTGGGTAACTCATCAATTGAAATACTTTTTTGTTTTTAACCAATTCGTTAATTAACATTTCAGCATTTTGATAATGAACATTATCATCGCCAGTACCGTGAATATACAATAGATTTCCAACTAGATTTTTTGCATAAGTGATAGGAGAACCTTTTACATAAACCTCAGTGCTAGGAAAAGGAGTACCCATGTAACGCTCTTGATAAATGTTATCATAAGTTAATTGGTTTGCCACAGCAGCTACGGCTATGCCGGTTTTATAGATTTCTGGATATTGGAACAATAAGTTTAAGGTAGACGAACCACCACCACTCCAACCGTGAACAGCAACACGGTCTTTGTCCATAAATGAATAAGTTGACAATAATTTTTTAGTGGCCATTGCTTGGTCTCGGATATTGATGATTCCAATGTTTTTGTAAATAGCTTTGCGCCACTCTTTACCTTTTGGTACTGGTGCACCACGATTATCCATAGAAATGTAGATATAACCATCTTTAGCCATATCACCAGCATATAAACGATTTGAGCCCGCTCCCCAAACATCTGCAGCAGTTTGCGAAGCAGGTTCGCCGTAAACATAAAATACAACAGGATATTTCTTGGTAGGATCGAAATTATCTGGTTTTTTCATCCATCCATCCATTTCAACACCATCTTCTGTGGTTACTTTAAAGAATTCTACTTTGTTTTTTGGTGGAGTTTGTTTAGCCAATTGAGTTGTAATACTGCCATCCATCGACAGTGGTTGGTTTGCTGTAAAATTCATCCACTCTGTTATTGGGGCAACAACAGAACTGTTGTAACTATGACGGGCATATAAACCATTAGGAGAAATAGAATAACTATGTGTTCCTGGTAGGATAGAAGGAGTAACCATTTCTAGTTTTCCTTTGCCATCTAACTTAGTTTTGTACAAATATTTTTGAGTAGCATTTGTTGGCGACGCCATAAAATAAACAGTGTTGTTTTTTTCATCAATTAAATTAACACCAATTACATCGTAGTTTCCTTTTGTAATTAAGGTTTCTTTTTTTCCATCTCTACTAATGCGATATAGATGTGTATAACCATCTTTCTCGGTTTGATAAATAAACTCTTTGTTACTGTTTAGCCAAACAAAATCATCTTGTGCATCTATCCAAGCTTTATCATTTTCCTTATAAATTTCGGTAACTGAACCTGTTGTAGCATTAGCAATGAATAACTTACTTTCATTTTGCTCGCGATTTAATTGTTGTAAGATAACTTCATTAGTGTTTGGAATCCAATCCATACGAGGAATGTAGTGTTGAATGTTGTCGCCAGGAATTGCCAGCCAATTGGTTTTAGCAGTGGCGATATCAACAACACCAACTTTACAGGCTGATGGATCTTGTCCAACTTTAGGATATTCTACAGGAACATTAAATGAATAAATAGAATCGGTATTATTAATCATTAAAAAGTTCTTGATTTTAGTTGCATCTATTTGCCAGTAGGCAATAAATTTTCCATCAGGACTCCACCTAAAACCGTCCAAACAGTTAAACTCTTCTTCATAAACCCAATCGAATGTTCCATTGATCATTCTTGAAGTTCCATCTGTTGTTAAGGCCTTAATATCGCCCGTTGTCAAATCTTCTACATAAACATTGTGCTCGCTTACGTAAGCTACTTTTGTTGCGTCTGGAGAAAACTTAGCAAACATTAGAGAAGAAGAAGGTTTGCCTTTTCCAATTTGTTTTAGGGTGTTATTTGCGATGTCTGCAACCCAATAATCTCCACGACTATCTTGACGCCAAACCCTTTTTGTATTGGTATAAATTAATGCTTTTGTACCGGCATCATTTAATTGGAAACTTCTTACGGCAATTGGACTTGAGCCATTTGCAGGAGTTAATAATTGTCTGCTTATAATGGTTTTGCGTTCATTTTTAGGAAGTGTGATGGTTACGATTTCTCCACCAAGATTTTGATAATAACCGCTACCGTCTTTAGTCCAGTTAATGCCACCTCTTTGTGCTTTTACAATCCCTGTGCTAATTAAAGCTACTGCAGTTATTGCGATAAATAATTTGGTTAGTTTCATTTGTATTATAGTTTTATAAATTGTTGATATACAGTTTGTAAGTAAGATTTACCTGAATTTAGATTTTTATTAGTTTGCAAGTTATCCTTTGCATTGCTATTGTACAAAATATTCTTGCCAATGTTATCGAATGTAACACATTGTTTATCATTTATAAAGCCAAGACCATTATCCCAACTAAAAAATGCAAATTGTTTGGTGTAGGGATTTAGCAGGTTTTTGCTCCATATAAAATCTTTGTGCGGAATGTTCAATTGAGCCAAAAGTGTAGCAGAAATATCCTGTTGGCTACCAATTTTATCAAGTTTTTTACCTTTAAATTCGTCTTTGATTACATCTCCATAAAATAATAATGGAATATGGTATCGTTGAGGTTGGAAAATGTCGGCAACATTTTTAGGATAGAGATGCCCATGGTCTGCCACAAAAATGAAAAGTGTGTTTTTATACCAAGCTTGTTTTTTAGCTTTTGATAAATAATCATTTATACAAGAATCTGTATAGTAAGCAGTGCTTTTAAATTTTTCAACAATGTCTTTACTTCCAAATTTATAGTTACCTGGAACCTCAAATGGTTCGTGATTAGTTAATGATAAAATGGTAGAAAAGAATGGCTGTTTTTCTTGATTGATATCTTGCAGTTGCTTGTTAAAAACTAATCCATCGTAAGCGCCCCATTTAGAATTCATGTCTTTTTTCTCAAAGCTGTTTTTATCAATCAATTTTTGATAATTATGGCTTAAAAGAAATGCTTTATAGTTATCAAACTCGGATTCACCACCATAATAAAAAGAGGTTTGGTAATTGTTTTGAGATAATTTTTGACTAATTGCAGGGATCTTTTGCATTTTCTCAGGCCACTTAACAATACTTCCTGTTCCTAAAGTTGGGAAACCAGTTAATGTACCAACCAAACCTTTATCTGTCCTACTGCCAGCAGCATAAATACTTGTAAATAAAACACCTTTATTTATCAAGCTATCAAAACCTGGTGTAATTCCATCCTCATTACCTAAGGTTTTGGTTAGATCTGCCGTAAAACTTTCTAAAATGAAAATAATAACATTAGGTTTTTGGTTTTTTAAAATTAAAATGGTTGTATCCTTCTCAACTTTGTATAGCTCGGCAACTTCTTTTTCTGCCGTTGCGTTATCGAAGTATAAATAAGGGTTTTTATTAGTTTTTTTTGATGCTAATATGCTCGATATTAAATTCCACTCCGTGTTAAGTGCAGCATGATTTAAAACCTCATATTTAGAATAATAAGCCATACTTTGGTTGTTCGGAGCTACATCTACACCTCCTCTAATAATTAAAAAATTAATTCCCAATAATAAAATAGCAACAATAGGTTTTATCCAAACTGGTGTTTTAACAAAGTTGATTTGTTTTTTGATTAAAATAAAATTGAGATAAAAACCTGACCCAACCAATATTGCCAAAATAAACATTGAAAACATAAATGGAGAGGACCCACTAGATGCCATAGCCTCTTTTGGTGTTTCTACGATAGGAGCTAAAGCACTGTAATTTATTTTAATGCCCCATTCGCGATAAGTGTTGAAATTAACAATTGAAAAAAACCCAAACAGTGCTATTAAAACTTTATTATAAATAGAGACCCATTTAAAGTTGATGGCTGTTTTTTTTGTAAAATAACAGTATGTAAAAACTAATAATGGAATAACCGCCAAATAAGCAGTCATTGATAAATCTAACCTTAAACCGTGATAAAAAGCTAGTGCTTTTTCTCCGAGAGGAATTCCCCTTAGTTTTTTATGAAAAATAAAAAGGAAAATAAATCTATCTAGCGCAAAAAATAACAGCCAAAACAGAAAAAAACGAACAAAAAAAATCAGGCTTTTAAACATTGGCGCAATTTAATAAAAATGCCAAAATAAAAGCCTGATTTGATATGAGGTAATTATTAGCGACTATTCACCACCACCTTGCATAGCCATAATTTCTTCCATGGTTTTTACTTCGTAACCGCTAGGCACATGTAATTTATATGGGCCATTTTTTTCTTCTTTAATTTCTTTTACAGTTAAAGTTTGTTTCATACCTTGTTGAAAGTGAGTGAATTTAACTAAAGAACCTTTAATGTCTTTAAAATCTTCGCCATTAAAGCCAGTTGGTAATTCTATGTCAGTTGTAGTCCATAATTCATAAGTACCACCTTTGTCATCTTTATAAGTATATTTTTCCGCATTGTACGAACCAATCATTTTTTTCTCACCAGTGGCTTTAAAATCACTAAATTTTGGTGCTGTAGCTTTTTCTTTATCATAGTCTGCCTTGGTACGTTTAACTGCAAATTGCATTTGAGCAACTGGAACATCAATTAAAACTAAGCCAGCATATGAAATTACATCAGATAAAATGACTATTGTAGCGGGACCTTGCTCCATTTCTATTTTTGTTATGCTTCCATTAAATTTTACTTTTAATTCTTTTGGCAACATTTTTACAGCAGGCTCTTGTTCAGGAGTTGGCGCATATTCTACAGCATAAGATATAGTGCCCTCGGTAATTTTCTTTTGTGCATGAGCATAAATTGCTGTGCTAATTAAAATTGCGGCTAAAACGCCAGTTTTCATAGATTTAAACATCGTGTTAGTTTTAAATTTGTTTACCATTTAGTTTTTTCTTTGTTGAGAAAGGAAGATATTCCTTTTTTAAAATCATCACTTTCTCTAACTCTTGCATTGATTTGAATAGCCATCTCCAAACTTTTTTCTAATAATGGATAAGTAGTTTGGTTGATTAACTGCTTTGTTACCATTAACGCATTTGCGGAGGCGTTGTTACACAAATCTAGTGCAAAATCATTAACCTTTTGAGCAATATCTTCTTTTTTTGTTACAAAAGTTATTAGATTATATTGCAATGCTTCTTCTGCTGTGAATAATTCGCCAGTCAATAACAATCGTTTTGCAATGGTTTCACTGGTTTTTCGCATTAAAAAACAAGATACAATAGCAGGTACAAATCCCAACTTAACTTCTGTATAGCCAAAATTGGCTTCGTGAACAGAAAATATGATGTCACAAACAGTTGCCAATCCGCACCCTCCAGCAATTGCGTGACCTTCTACTTGTGCAATTACAACTTTAGGTAGGTAACAAATGGTTGTAAAAAGTTTTTTTAGATTGTTCGAATCAGCTAAATTTTCTTCATAGGTATTTTGCTGTAATTGCTGTAAATAAGCTAAGTCTGCTCCAGCACTAAAAACACTTCCGTTTGCTTTTAAAATGACAACCTTAACGGCTTCATCTTCTGATGCTTTTATTAAATTAGTTGTTAACTGAGTTACTAAATCAGGATTTAATGCGTTGCGTTTTTCTACACGATTAAGTGTGATGCTAGCAATTCTGTCTTTTACTGTATATAGAACAAGCTCTTCACTCATATATTTACTTTAGATTAATCAAATATGCCTTATTTTTCTTTAAAGTATAATGTTGTAACTGAAATTTATTTGCTTCATCTTCATAAGCTTTAATTTTGTAGTCTTTATTGCTCGCATCAATTAACAAAGTTGAAAAGATGACTTCGGTTCTTAGCTTTGAGATGTTTTTCTTTGGATTTTGATGAAGCCATACTGCATCAAATTTTGGTAACCCAGCAATCTTTTTATAATTAAAGCTGCTATCTAACATTAATATGCTGTATTGATGAAATTTAACCTGTTTCTCGAATTTAATAAATGAATTAACAATCGTGTCTTGTTCCCATTTAACAAACAATATATCCTCAACCTGCATTTTAGCTAATGCTGGCTCTACAAAAAATTGATAGTTTTTATCTTCTAGAATTAAATCCGTTAATAAAATAGCTTTTTGAGTATCAATAAACGCAACAGCATAATTTTTTCTCAGACTAAAAAATAAGATTTTGCTTTGTTTGGTTGCTAACATTTTATTGTAGGTAGAATAAGATTGAAAAACTAAAAGCAAGCAAATTGAAGTAATTAGTAGCTTTTTATGATAGTTTGAAAATGCATAAATAAGTAATGATAAAGCTAAACTTAGTAAGAGCAATTGCCATTCATTTAGCCAAATAGAGGTAATTCTAGAAAATGGTAAATCAGCTATCCATTTTAAACTATTGTTTGTAAATGTAATTATCCATTCAAAAATTGGAGCTAAAAAGTAAACTCTTAAAACTAAAATTGCTATACCTAAATACATCATCGCAATTAATGGCAATAAGATAAATAGATTTCCTAAGATGAAATACATTGGGAACTGATGAAAATAATATACACTTAATGGAAATGTTACGAGTTGTGCAGCTAAACTCAGTGCAATTGCCGACCATAATTTATCTAACCATTTATTTTGTACATGAATCCATTTGTAGATTTTAGGTTGAAGATATATCAGCCCAAAAACTGAAATAAAGGACAGTTGAAAACCAACATCCCATATAAAAAATGGATTATAAACTAATAATGCAAATGCAGTAAAGGCAAGAATGTTGTAATTATTACTGTTCTTATTAAATGCCTTTGCTAGAATGAAAATCGTAATCATTATGGCAGAACGTAATATGGATGATGAAAAGCCAGTTAACAAAGAATAATACCAAATTAATGAACAGATAAAAAAAAGCTTAAAAAGCATTAAAAACTTTTTTCTGTCTAAAAACGATAACATTGAGTTTAAGAGAAAAAATATAATAGCTATATGCGAACCAGAAACTGATAAAGCATGAATTGTTCCTGTTTTACTGTAGGCAGCTAAAGTTTCTTTACTTAAATCTGCTCTATAACCCAAAACTAAGGTAGAAGCAACAGCGAAAGCTTCATCATTTTTAATAAACTGCCTGTAAATTGCAACTTGTTTTTTACGTTCTGCAATGGCGTGTCTTATAATCGGATTTCCCTTAATGGTATTAAGTTTAACTATATGGTCTTGATTAATAAATGTTTGCTGATAGATATTTTTAGATGCTAACCAAGCTTTAAAATCAAACTCTCCTGGATTATAGGATGGTTCTACAGGAAGATATTTACATGTAATGATTAACTCATCTCCATAATTTAATTGAATAGGATAGAGGCTATCAATTTTTAATGCAATTAATAATTTTCCTGTTGCAGATGTTGGTTTATTATTTTGGTACGCGCCGGCAACCTCAACCTCAAAATGTAAAATGTTATTGGTGAGCTGAGGTTCTGCGTTAACCCAAACTTTTAAATAGTTATAAGATTGATCGGCGTAATATTTTTTTTTAGAAGATTGTGTATTCAATAAGCAAATCAACCCACCAAGTGCGAAACAAAACACATTAAATAATACACCATTAATGCCTTTAAAATTATATGCTTTTATCTTTTTATAAAATAGATTAATACTCAAGAGGTAGGATAGAAGTAGAGTATTAGCTATTATGGAAGGAACGATAAAATTTCCATTACCAAATAAATAAGTACAAACAATTCCTGCTATAAATGGAAATAAAACTCTAACAAAAACAATTTCAGATTTAAACGTCACGGCTTAGAATTGATAACGGATTTGAAGTTTCAAATCAGTCTTTTTATTACCCTTTATTTCGTCTAATCCCGAACCAACAGTTTCAACATCTTTATATAGAAACATTGCGCATCGTGCCCAAACATCTAAATGTCTTATGATTTTGTATTTAAGATTGACATAGTTCCTAAAACCCCTTCCACTGTACATACCAAAACTAAAATTATAGAGTACATCATCTTCATAAGCGTAAATTCTACTGTTATATGATGGTGTGTTAAAATAAGCAACTCTAAGATTCCCAGAGATTTTGGATAAGGTTGGTGAATAATCTATATCTTGGTAAATAATGTAACCATATTCTGCTTTTACAAGTCCTTTCTTAAATTGAGAAACTTCCAATCGATTTTGGAGACTCCAAGATTTGTTCAGCTGCCAACTCACGTCAGCTCTATAAGATTCCTTTTTTACGTTATCTAAATAATTTATTGGGACTTCTAAATCCGTATTTTGTTGTTTTAATTCAGATTTGTATCTTACAAAAGCCTTAAAGGTTTTCGTTGGCGTATAGGTAACTTGCCCTAAAATTTCATAGCCGTCAGAAGGAGCATCAATCCTAAATTTTAACCAAGGGAATTTAAAATAATCTGCATAGAATGAAATATTCCAAGTTTTTACAGGAGTAATGTTTAACCCTACATAAAATCCCTTTTCATTAAAAGCTTCACTTGCTTCGGCAGTTGCCTGATTAAAAAAGTTATGGTAATCTTTTTGATAATTTCTGTGTAAGAGCACAGCTGATATTTTTGAGGAAAGGCTTACTAATGCGCCGTTTATATAGGCCAATCCGCCATTTAAGCTCTTACCGGCTTCCCCAAAAAAATAAATATTTTTAAAGGTGTAATTATAATGCAAGCCTAAGTTGCTAAGTTTCTTGCCAGTGAAGTTATAATATCTATAAGATTGTGTACCAGTAATAAACTCGTTGCTGTATATAGAATGATAAGCAATTGCACCAATGCTTAAATTATCTTTTTGATATTGAATTACGCCACCAAAAATTTGTTGGTAAATACTGTTTTTATTATTGATTTCATTAGCAGTTCTGTGCAAACCAGTTTCGTTAACTGTTGCTAACACTTCTTCATTGCTATTATCCAAGCTCAAACTCCCATCTAAATTTCTAAAGGAAACAAATGGAGTAAAATCAATATGCTTTTTAATATTTACTGTTGTAGCTAAACCCCTTAAAAAGGAAAATTCGTTTGTAGATGTATAGGCTTTTAAACCAACATCTTTTTTGGCAACACTTGCCACATCTGGCGCTTTACCAAAAGAAAACCCAGACCAAAGGGTTAGACCTTGTCCAAATTGTAAAGTATAATCCCCTACAATAATTTTTTTAAATCGCCCTGAGTTATAAATACCTATATGAGCAGATTGATAATCGAAAAGCAACTGTTTATCTCCTCGCATAAATTTCTCGCCAGCATCTTTTTCAAATATCAATGAAGCTGAAATTCGATTAGAGTAATTGTATTTATATCGAAGTAAAAATCGCTCTTGAGTACCTAAATATCTACTTCCAGGCAAATCTGTAAAGCCTTTTAGTTTTTCTATAACTCTTCCAAAACGAAGAACTAAATCATTATCCCCAAGCGTAGATATGTTTTTATAATTTATCTTGTCTACCAAATCTGATTGTCTTAGTGTTATAAAGGGCATTAACCGCTGAATAGTTATTAAATCAAAATCTGCAATACTTTGTAATTCTAATAAATCAATTAATTTGTCGTTTTCTTTAATATGAGAAAACAGATTACTGATTTGCAATGGCGATAAAAACACCAAGCTTTTCAGTTCTTCTGGCCTTGTATTATTAAGGTTTATCGGGTGCTTTTTAAAGAAAACCAATCTATCTTCCAATTCAGATAAATCATAATCTTCTGGTAGATTTTCAGCTAAACTTTCAATCAAATCTTTAATTAGATTATCCTCTCGAACTTGTGCTTTTACTGCAAATCCAGTAAAAATCAATATCATTAACATTTTAAAACGCATAAGCTAATGCCATTTGAGGTATGTAACCTAGATAAGTGTCGCTTTCAACCGCTATGTCTATTGCCAACTTTTTATAATTTAATCCGAATCCGACATATTGTTTAAAGGGCTTTGCGGTTAATCCTACTCTAAGGTTAACTAATTCGATTAGTTTATATTCCAATCCTAATCCAACATCTATTGGCTTATCTAGGTCTTTACAGATAGAAGTGGCAATCAATACTTTGGTTGAAGCTTTATAAGTTCCTCCTACTTGTATTACTGTCGGAATAGCAACCTCAACAGTTTTAGTATTAAATTTTTGTATTGACGGATTGTTTATGCTCACTCCAAAAGTTAAAATTTTATTATAATCATACATTGCCCCAACATCTATAGAAAACCCCGTTGTAGCACCGTAATTGCTGATTTTTATTTGATGGTAGTTTCCTTTTAATGCGATTGATAATTTATCTCCAAAACTCTTTGCTAAAGCTATACCGCCTTTAATCTCATTATACTCTGTTATTCCGTATCGTTGAAAACTCACACCTATGTAATTGTTCTTAAAGGGGGTAGCAAAAGCGATTGCTTGTTTGCTTAACTCATTATCAAATAAGAATTTTGAATAATTAATTGCAAGTGTTGATGATTTTATACCTGTAATTCCAGATGGATTTCCTTCTAAGCTCCATAAATCTTTTACCGCAGCACTATTCATTCCCATAGCAGTAAGTTTGGGACCCAAATTGTTTTGAGCGAAGCAAAAATTACTGCTTAGAATAAGCAGTAAAAATAGACTAAATAGTTTGTTCATAGGTTTAGGTAAACCAATCTATGACAAAATATTATAAAATAAAAATCAAATTATTAAGAATAATATTTCTATATATTGATATATTCAATCTTATATTCTTTATTGTTAATATTTTATTGTGGTGTTTAATTAACTTAATCAGAAGTAAATTTAATTAAGTTGGTCTTAATTTTTTCGTTGTAAATTGCCATGTAAATATTTTGATATTTTTTCGCAGTTGAATTTGAATTTTAAAAAATCAGATAACTAACTACATAATGGAATTTATTAAAGTCTGTTAATTTATATATTTTGGAATGAAAAGATAAACTGCTAGTTTTGCTTAAACAAGATGGTTGTTAAATATGCAACTGGCTTAATATTTGATGATATTTTTGTTTATTCACTAAACCTAAAAAACATGAAAACATTTTATAAAAAACCGGCAACTATACTCGCAATGATTTGCATGGTTGCTGTATTAATCTCATCTTGTAAAAACAATGATGATGATTTTGAGCCAGTGGTTTATGGTGATGCTAATATTAGATTAACGAACACAGTGTCAGGTTCAAATTCTCAAGACTTTTATCAAGCTGATACAAAGTTAACAACAACAGCAATTGCTTATGCAGAAACTAGTTCATTAATTAAATTAAAGGCAGGTAACTCAATCATTTCTTTCAAAAATACCGGTACTGCAACTACAACTGCTTCTTTAAATGTAGGTTTGGAGACTAATATCAACTATACTGCTTTTTATTATACAAATGCAGGTGGTAGTGGTCAAATTTTTGGTTTTTCTGATGATAATGTTGCCCCAGCTAGTGGTAAGGTAAAAATTAGGTTTGTTAACTTAGGCTCAGCACTAAACAACACATTAAATATCAATGTTGCTGGTGGTGCTGCAGTAATTACTGGTTTAGGTTTCGAAAAAGCAACTACTTATGCAACCCTAGATGCTGGTACAAATCTTGAATTTACTGTTTTAAATTCTGGAATAACTGTTCCCATATCAGGTACAAGCTTTGTTTCTGGTAAAATTTATACAATTTGGTTCGATGCAGCTATTAATACTACTGCAAAATTCCACATTATACAACAGAATTAAATCTTTATTTAAGGCTATAAAGCATCCTAAATATTAGGATGCTTTTTTTATGTCCAAAAATGCTAAATTTTGCTATTTTTGAGTCTAACAAATGGCAAACACTATTCATAATCTCAAACAACTTAGAACAGTTAATGTTACCAGATATGTAACACCTTTACGGGAAGGTGGTTCTATGCCCGCAATTGCAGAAGCAGATGATGGGTTTTTGTATGTATTAAAGTTTCGTGGAGCAGGGCAAGGTCATAAAGCATTAATTTCTGAAATAATAGGAGGAGAGATAGCTCGTGTTTTAGGTTTAAAAGTTCCAGAATTAGTTTTTGCTAACTTAGATGAAGCTTTTGGTAGAACTGAACCTGACGAGGAAATTCAAGACTTGTTAAAGGCGAGTGTAGGTTTAAATTTAGCCTTACATTATCTTTCTGGAGCAATAACTTACGACCCAACTGTTACTAAGATAGAACCATTATTAGCCTCTCAAATCATATGGTTAGATTGTCTATTAACTAATATGGACCGCACGCCACGCAACACAAATATGTTGTTTTGGCATAAAGAATTATGGTTAATTGATCATGGTGCATCTTTGTATTTTCATCATTCATGGCAAAATTGGGAAGAACAAGCCAAGCGACCGTTTATGTTAGTTAAAGACCATGTTTTATTACCACAAGCTGATTTGTTAAACGAGGTTAACGAAAGCTTTAAAACTATACTCACCCCAGGCTTGATTCAAGATATTTTAAATCTGATAACAGATGAATGGTTAAATGAAGATATATTTAAAAGCAGTCAGGCACAAAGAGAGGCTTATGCCTTATTTTTAAACACTAGGATTGCCAATTCAGCAGTCTTTGTAAAAGAAGCACAAAATGCAAAAGAAGCAATTATTTGAGTATGCTGTAATTCGCGTTGTGCCGAGGGTAGAGCGCGAAGAATTTCTCAATGTAGGGGTGATTTTATATTGTGCTGGTCAAAAATTTTTAAAATGTGCTTTTGAAGTAAATGAAAGTAGATTAAAAGCTTTTTCATGTGAAATTGAATCTGAAATCATTTTATCTAATCTGAGATCAATAGAAAAAATTTGTTGTGGCGAATTGGAAGGCGGACCAATCGGTCAACTTGATATGCCTTCGCGTTTTAGGTGGTTAACAGCAACTAGAAGCACAGTTGTACAAGCATCTAAAGTACATCCAGGTTTTTGTATAGATGCAACCGAAACTTTACAAAAACTATTTCGACAGTTAGTTTTATAAATAGTTATAATTATGTCTTTGCAGATTAAGAATTATAAGCAAATCATCTCATACGGTATTAGCTTTGCTTTTTTATTGGCGTTACTTAAATGGCTTGAAATACGCTATATAGTCTTTCAAAATTCTTTTGAAATTTATGCTGGTGCAATTGCATTAATTTTTACTGTTTTAGGAATATGGCTAGCACTTAAATTGGCTAAACCTACAATTCAAACTAAAATAATAGAAAAAGAAGTTTTTATAAACAGAGTTGATGAATTTAAATTCAATCGAGCAGCTGCAGATAATTTAGGGTTAAGCGACAGAGAAATAGAAGTGCTACAATTGATGGCAAATGGTTTAAGTAATCAAGAAATTGCTGATAAATTATTTATCTCGTTAAATACTATCAAAACGCACATTAGTAGGATTTTTGAAAAAATGAATGTGAAGCGCAGAACCCAGGCTATAGAGCTAGCTAAAAACCTATCCATAATCTCTTATTGATTTCATACTTTAGTATTAATCTAGGTTAATTTTCTTTAAATCATACTAAAGTATGAATGGAATTAAATTGGCTTAAAGTTACTTTGTGTTCATAACTAAATTATCAAAAGATGAAAAAGAACATTTTAATTTTTGGCTTGATATCAGGTCTTATCGTTAGTGGATTAATATCAATAACCGCAATTTGTTACAACAAGCAAGACTTTGAAGGCAATATGGTATTAGGGTTTACCGTAATGATATTGGCCTTTATTTTTGTTTTTGTTGGGATAAAAAATTACAGAGATAAGTTTAATGATGGAAATATCACCTTTGGAAAAGCTTTACAAATTGGATTATCAATCTCATTTATTGCATCTACAATGTATGTTATTACATGGTTAATAGCTTATTATAATTTTATGCCTGATTTTATGGAGGTAATGACTAGTCAAAACATCGAAAAAATAAGACTAAATAAAGAGTTAACTACTGCAGAAATGAATGAACAAATAGCTGGAATTAATAGTATGAAAGAACTTTATAATAGTCCTATTATGGTGTTTCTACTCACTTATATGGAAATTTTTCCTGTTGGAATCGTTATCACATTAGTTAGTGCGCTCATTCTTAAAAGAAAACAAAACAATAATGTGGATTTTGCTTAAATGGGTCATATTTAAACTTGATTACTTAAAACGCATCTGAAGGCTTAGGTTTAGTCAAAACTTTCAGATACGTTTTAAATGATGTAAATTGCACAAAATTCAAATAAATGAGCGAAACGAATACAATTCCAGAATTTAAAGATTTCAAAACATTTTATAAAAAGGCTGTTGAGCCTTTAAAAAAAGCTAACATTGGTTATATCAGACTCGATGGTAAAATGCAAGGTGGCACTAGAAACGTTTTTGCTTATTTTTGGTATAAGGATAAAAAATGGAAAGTTAACGCTGATACTTATATTGACAGGCTTAAAATTGCTTTTGATGAATTTGATAAATCTGAAGAACCTTTTGTAATTAAGCCATTGAGAGATTATAAAGGTGAAACTTTATCAATTAAAGGGCAACCTATTAGAAATGCAAAATTTAATGTGTTTTTAGTTGTTTAGAGTTCAATTATTTCACCTTTTTCTGGAATAGTTACTTGATAACCTTCTTCAATTAGTGCTGTTGCTAATAAGTCCATACTTTTTGTTTCGCCATGAACTAAGAACACTCTTTTCAGCTGTGCTAGATCTTGATTTTTGACTGTATTTACTAAATCTTGATGGTCTCCATGTCCACTTAATAGGTCAGTTTTCTTGATCGCTGCATAAACCATCAAATCTCTATTTCTTAAACGAATAATAGGGTCGCCACGTAAAAGCCGGTCTCCAAGGGTGCCTTTAGCGCAAAAACCGATAAATAAAATAGTGCAATAATAGTTCTGTATATTATGATATAAATGGTCTTGAATTCTGCCTCCTTCAAGCATGCCTGCTGATGAAATGATGATACAAGGCTCCAAGTAATTCATTACAGATTCACTTTCTTTTCTATCATGAACATAGATTAAATTGTCAAATTCAAATTCATCGCCTTTGGTTTGGTAAAATTCTTTAGCCTCATTGTTTACTAAAGAATGGTGCTTTCTGTAGACTTCTGTAGCATGATTTGCTAAGGGACTATCTACAAAAATTTGAACAGGGGGTAAGAGGCCCTTGCTAAATATTTGATTTAATGTAAACACCAAAGATTGCGTTCTTCCAATGCTAAAAGCAGGAATTAAAAGCCTACCAGGACTTTTAATACAAGTATCTTGAATGGTGTTTATTAAGGTTTCTTCTAAGGTAGTATTTGATGAGTGAAGCCTTCCTCCATAAGTAGATTCGCAAACTAGGTAATCCACTTGGGGTAATATTTCTGGATCAACTAAAACTGGGTAGTTTTTTCTGCCTATATCTCCAGTAAATCCAATTTTCTTTGTTATTTCGTTTTCTGTTATACTTAAAATAACAGCCGCCGCACCTAATAAATGACCAACAGGTATAAACGTTAATTCTATACTTCCATTTATCTTAAAAGGTTTGTTAAAACCAATGGTGATAAATCTGTCAACAGTTTCCATTACATGTTTTTGCAGGTATAATGGAGGCGGACCTGAATGATGGTGACCCCTTCGGCCTTTGTTTCTTTTATTTTGTTTGCTTAGGAAGATATTTACAGAGTCTAACAAGAGTAATTCTGCTAAATCTGCAGTGGGAGGTGTGCAAAGTATCTGACCTTCAAATCCCATACGCACTAGCGTAGGTAAATTGCCAGAATGGTCTATATGCGCATGGGTTAAGATAACTAGATCAATCTCTGCCGGATTGAAAGGGAAATGTTGATTCTCTTCTTGATAAGTACCTTTTTCGTAATCAAGGCCACAATCTATAAGTATTGAATAATTTTCTGTCTGCAATAAATGCATACTTCCAGTTACCTGTTGTGCTGCACCCCAAATGGTTAATCTCATGTATAAATACTTCCTTAGCTATTTGGCAAGATATAATTTTTCAATCCTAAATCATATATCAAATTGTAAGAATTAAATAATATTTTGATTAAAATCAAAACTCCCGCGAATAGGGCGGGAGTTGCATTAGATTATTTCTTTTCTGGTGGAGTAGAAACTATTTCTCCGAATTCGTTAACATAAGCCATCATGCTTTCCAAATCTCCACCTGTAGAGTTTTGTTGACGTTCTTGCTTACGCTCTAATTTTTCTTCCTTCTTTTTTTGTCTATTTTTTTCTAGTTGTTTTTTCATAAAGGTAGCCTGCGACTTTGCCATATAATATTGTATTAAGTAAAAACTGACTATTCTCTGGTTTACCTTTTTGTTGACTTTTTAACGTTGTTAAAATTGAACTAGTCAAGACGTATATTTTATCTGGCGAGGTTACGGTAGGCCTGCTAAAGATAGCAATGCTGAAACAATTGGCTTGTTGCAGTAGGTTTGTAAAGAGAAAAGTATATTGATATTCCGTTAAGCAAATATACGATTTTAAAAGCGTAAAACTAATTTCTATTATAGTTGTTATGTAAATAGTGTTTAATGTTTGTTTAAATGATTTGAAATTTTGTTATCCACATTGTCAATCTTGGCATCATTTTTACACTATAAATATTAATTACTAACTAAATTAATTAACAGAAATGAAAAAGATATTCGCAATAGTTGCATTGGCTATAGGATTAGCATCATGTGGCAATAGTGCTAAAGAAGAAGCACTAGCAAAAGAACAAGCAATGGCTGCAGTTAGAGATAGTTTAAAATTAGATAGTTTTAAAAGGGCAGAAGTTGCTAAACAAGAATTGTTAAAAGAGCAAAAACACCAAGCAGAATTAGCTGCTGCAAGACGTAGTGCTTCATCGAGCTATTCATCTAGCGGTAGTACAACAACATCTTCGGCAGGTACAACTACTGCAGCACAGAAAAAAGGATGGAGTAGTGCTGCAAAAGGTACTGCAATAGGAGCTGGAGTTGGTGCTTTAAGTGGTGTGTTAATTGATAAAAAAGATGGTAGAGGTGCAATAATTGGTGGGTTAGCAGGTGCTGGAGCTGGTTATGTAATCGGTAGGTCTAGAGATGTAAAAAGCGGAAGAGTACAACCGAAAAATTAAAATACACTTTATATACGAGCCTTCAACCTTAAATGGTTGAAGGCTTTTTTATTTACTTTAAATTAAGAATTGGCGCTATTACGTCAGCAAAATTGTACATATAATTGTAGAATAGTTTAATCCATAAAAATGTACATCTTCTTATCCATCGTTATACTACTGGCTCTTTTCACTTTTTTTGTAATTAACTTGCCTGTATTTGGTAAATTACCTGCCGGAAATAGATTAGAAAAGATTAAGGAACTTCCTAATTATCAAGATGGAGAAATTAAAAACCAAAGTTTTACACCTGTTAAACCAGAAGGTGTTTCTTATTGGGATATGCTTTCTAAAGTAATGGCAGGCAATAAGGATGGCACTCCAAAAAATATAATTCCTCATCAAAAACCAGATTTTAGTAATTCAGAACAATTGAAACTAACTTGGTTTGGCCACTCATCTTATTTAATTCAAGTAGATGGGATAAATATTTTAGTAGACCCTATTTTTAGCGAGAGAACATCTCCTTTTCAATTTCTTGGAACAAAAAGATTTGCGGGTACCGATTTTATAAACATTGAAGACTTTCCTCCTTTAAATATAATTTTAATTACCCATGACCATTATGACCATTTAGATTATAATGCCATTTTGAAATTGAAAAATTCAAGAGCAAGGTTTATCACATCTCTTGGAGTTGGCGCCCATTTAGAACATTGGGGAATAGAATCTGAAAGAATAACAGAGTTAGCTTGGCAAGATGAAATATCACCATTGGCAAATATTTCTTTTAAAGCTATTCCAGCTAGACATTTTTCTGGGAGATTATTTAAAAGGAACCAAACACTTTGGTCTTCTTTTATCCTTAAAACAAAATACAATAACCTTTATTTAGGCGGCGATTCGGGTTATGATACCCACTTTAAAGAAATTGGTGAAAGTCATGGGCCTTTTGATTTAGCCATTTTAGAATGTGGTCAGTACAATAAAATGTGGCCAAATATTCATATGTTTCCTAATGAAGTTGCTTTGGCAAGTAAAGATTTAAATGCTAAATATTTACTTCCAGTGCACTGGGGTAAATATAGATTAGCACTTCATAATTGGGATGAATCTGTAAATGGAGTTGTTAAAAGTTCATTTGATTTAAATGTTGATGTTTTAACACCACAGCTCGGCGAAACCTTTAACCTTGAAAATAATCTTCCCAAAAATAAATGGTGGATAAATTTATAAATTGTTTAAATGAACAATTGATGTTAATTTAGTGTTCTACTAAGCAAACTAAAGCCAAGCTTATGAAAACCGATTTTGTAGAAATTTTTCAAACCATTAGAGCAAACCTTCACCCTTATACTGCTAACGGATTTACTGCCAGGATAAATAGTGAAACTGTTTATGAGCTTTGGAGTGAGAAGTTATTTGACACGAATGGCGAAAAGATTGAAGTTGTTCCTTTTGCTAGTGTTGCTATTGAAAATGAGGCTGTAAAATTTTGCATATTTTCATTGGCCGAAGAGGCGAACAAAATTTTACATCCAGATTTACTAAGTTTTTCAATTGATAATGGTTCTTGTTTTTCCATTACAAAAATTGATGATAACTTACTCGCCCAAATAATAAATGCCCTTGGTTTAAACTTTACTAATTTTAAACAAAAGGGGTGGGTTTAAATCCGTTTTGGCAAGAAGATGTTTTTTTAACTGTTCAAGGTATTTATCACCAAGCTCAGATACGATGCGTTGAACCTTATTTTATAATTGGTTTTGGCCAAAAATTATTAATTCATTTAATACCAGTAAGTAATAACTTCAATCCTGAAGAATTAATTGAATTACAGAAAAGATATGAAGAGGAAAATCTATTACTTGTTCAGCTGTGGGAAGATGTTTGGTTAACTAAAAGAACTCAGGTATTAAGCAGAATAAATTCCTTTTTAGGTTTAAATAAAGGCTACCATGGTCGTAAGGCTAAAATTGTCACTTTAAATTTAAAACAAGCCTCTACTTTCTTAAACGATAACCACTTACAAGGTTACATAAAGGCCAAATATCATTATGGTTTAATGGATAATGATAAATTAATTGCTATAGCTAGTTTTAGTGAGGCAAGGCCGATGAAAAGCAAAGGAGAAAATTATCATTCTGCAGAATTAGTACGTTTTGCCTCAATTGATGGATTAACTATCGTAGGCGGATTAAGTAAATTAATTAAACACTTTTTAAAACAAGTTAAGGTTAACGATTTAATGAGTTATGCCGATAGAGATTGGTCTTTAGGAAAGGGCTATGATAAATTAGGTTTTCAACTTAATCAAATAACTGCCCCAGCTTTTATATATATAAACATAGAAAGTCTTACAAGATATTTTCCTCATCGACTACCAAAAGTAATTTTAGGTAAATTTGAAGCTCAAAATGTTTTAAATTTGGATGAATTCCTTGCATTAAATGGTTATTTCAAACTATTTAACACGGGTAACTTAAAGTATAATTTATACCTCTAAAATGTCTCATCCTTTACTCGTAATTTTAGGTCCAACTGCATCTGGTAAGACAAAATTGGCTGTTTCTTTGGCTAAAAAATTTAATGCTGAGATAATTAGTGCAGATAGTCGCCAAATATTTAAAGATATGGATATTGGCACTGGTAAAGATTTAAATGAATATGCGATTAATGGAAAATACATTCCATATCATTTAATTAATATCAAAGAAGCTGGCGAAAAATACCATGTAGATGCATTCAAAAATGATTTCTATAAAGCATATACTGATATTCTTGAGCGAAATGTGAAACCAATTCTTTGTGGTGGAACAGGAATGTATATCCATAGCCTATTACAAAATCAAGAATTTACCGCTGTCCCGAAAAATGAAAAGCTAAGATTAGAGCTTCAGGATTTAGAAAAAAATATATTGTTTCAACGATTAGAAACATATCCTAATGAACTAACAAAAAATGTAGATTATTCATCTTCCAAAAGATTGATAAGGGCAATTGAAATAGCCGAATTTTTAAGCCATCATCAATTAGAGAAAATTGAAAGGCCAGTAATTAGTCCATTTATTATTGGCCTACAAAGTGATGTAGAAAGTAGAAGAAAAAGAATTTTTGATAGATTAGAACTAAGGTTAAAATCTGGATTAATTGAAGAAGTTGAAGCTTTGTTGAATAAAGGGATTTCTAAAGAAATATTGATTTTTTATGGCCTTGAATATAAATTTATCACCTCTTATCTATCAAATGAGTTAGATTTTGAAACTTTAAAGGAAAGATTGGGCATTGCAATTTGCCAATTTGCTAAAAGGCAAATGACTTTTTTTAGAAAGATGGAAAAGGATGGAGTTAAAATTAATTGGTTTGATGTTAATGACGCGAATTTAAAAGAAAAGGTAATTAAATTAGTAGAAGCTAAATTTGATTCAAAATAATTGCATATTCGCTGCATGAATACAAAGTTAAGGCCATTACTTAAATGGACGGGAGGGAAGTTTGATGAATTTGGCTTATTTGCAACTCATATTCCCAAATTCGACAGGTATATAGAGCCTTTTTTTGGTGGTGGTGGTGTGTTTTTTGCCTTACAACCAAGTGTTCAATCTTTCATTAATGACAAAAGCTCAGACTTAATTAACTTTTATAACCAAATTGGTAATGAAGATTTTAAAACAGAACTTCTTAAATATGTAGATGCTTGGGAGAAATTAACCGAAATCTGTGCTCAACTTTGGAAAACTTGCTCGGTCGATTTTATTAAATATGTAAAGGGTAAATGTCTAATTCAGCAATTTGAGAAAACCTTACTAACAAAATTCTTATCAGTAATAAACGCCAATCTGCTATTTAATGAATCAGATTTTATAATCGACTTTCCCTTATTCCAAAAGACAATTTTAGCAAGCATTACAGGTAAAACTAAAAGGATACGAAACATCTCAGTAAGGGAGAACAGAAAGTTTACTATTGATGAACTAGAAACTCATTTTGAAACAGGCTTGCGAGGAGGTGTTTATTTGTTTTTTAGGGAAATACTAAATAAACAGTATAAAAAACAGATAATTTTGGCAGATTCAAAAGCAAGTGCCAATTGGTATTTTGTGAGAGAATTTTGTTATGGTTCAATGTTTAGATTTAATAAAAGAGGTGAATTTAACATCCCGTACGGCGGTATTGCTTATAATAGAAAGAATTTCAGGAAAAAAGTACACAAGATTTTTAATGAGAATATCATTAAATTATTTAAAAATTCATGGCTATATAATTTAGATTTTGAATTATTTTTAAAATCTATTGAATTACAACCAACTGATTTTATATTCCTTGACCCTCCTTATGATAGCGAGTTTTCTGAATACGACCAAAGCACATTTACCCAACACGACCAAAAAAGATTGGCAGATTATTTAATCAACATTACAGCAAAATGGATGATTATAATTAAAGAAACCTCTTTTATCCGTGAGATATACACTCACCCTACAGTAAAAATTAACACTTTCGATAAGAATTATAGGTATAACGTTAAAGGGAGAAATGATAGAAACGTACAACATCTAATTATCACAAATTATTAAAGCATTACAATCTTTTTATTGTATTGAATGTTAACATGTTATTAACTATTTGAATTTTTCGACAACCTTCTGGCTTCTTTTTTGTTTAAATTTATATTAACGAGCAATAATGCTTCCAAAAACAAAAAAACACTTAACCAAAGTATTTTTAAAATGAAAAATTCAACTAAATTTTTAGCTTCTGCAGCAGCTGCACTAGCTATGTTCTTCTCAGTTAATGCAAATGCACAATCTCCAAAGTTCGGAATTGGATTAAATGTAGGAGCAGGAACCTCAGCAGGTACTAACTTGGCAATAGGTGGCGATTTACGTTATCAGTTTGATATTGATAAGCAATTATCTGTGCCAATAACAGCAGGTTATACCAATATAGGAATTAAAAATTCTGATCTTACTTTAGCATTTATTCCCGTAAAAGCAGGTTTAAAATATTTCTTTAACGATACTGGTTCTGGTGCATATGGATTAGCAGAGGCAGGTGCTGGCTTTGCAGCTGGTGATAATACAGGAACGAGTTTTGTTTATTCACCTGCAATTGGTTACTCATGGAGTAATGGATTAGATCTAGCAGCTAAGTACGAAGGCTATTCTAATAACGGTAGCGTAGGCTACGCTGGTATACGTTTAGCTTATGGCTTTAAATTGTAATAAAATTAAATAGTAAACAAAAGTCCCCTTAATTAAATGTTAAGGGGACTTTTTTTTATATTTAATCTTTACCTCCTTCAATGAATAATAAAATTGTTATTTTCTTAATTTCCTTCCTATTTCTTACACATAACTTAAAAGCTCAAAGTTATGATGATTCCATAGGAGTGAAATTTGGCATTGGTGGCGGTTTCGGAATAACGACAAAAGCATCTCCCTTTGGATATGCAATCAATTTAAATCCTCAAATCCAATATTCACCGTCAGATGAGTTATCATTAAACTTAGTAACAGGATATACCCGTTTGCTTACTAAAGATACAAGCCCAGTTCCAGACTACGATTTTATTCCACTTAAGTTAGAAATAAAAATATTTCCGATAATAGAAAATATGTACACCGTTGGTATTGTAGGTGCGGGACTTGGCATTCCAAAAAACACCAAGATAGCTTTTGTTTATGGCGGTGGCTTTGGATATCGCTTTCTAAATGGTTATGATTTAGGGATAAAATATGAAGTTTATCAGCAACATAAAAATTCAGTGACCTATCAAGCTAAGGCAGATCAATTTCAATTGGCATTTACATACTTCTTTTAGCCTCCAAAATATTGGAGTTAAATATGAGGGTGTTTCTAATGTCAATAATAACTACTGGTTATCTAAACGTATTAAAAAATAATCTAGTTAAAATCCATATTGCTCAATTTTTAATGTTTCATAAACCTGGCAATAATAATATTAAATTGGTATAGCCACTTTCCCGAGATATAGGCTATTACTTCTTTGTTTCCTGTCGTCAGAAGTAAATGCCAAATACACATTAACTGATTTTCCAAAGAAAACATTCTCAAGCTTAAATGTTGCAGTGCCTGTTCTCCGTGTTGTAATTGCTGGGTGATGCTGAGTCCTTCCATCTTCAATATTGTAGATCAGTACCATGGCATAATCGTTATATTCGCAATCGCCATCTTTACTCCAAGTAAACACAATTTCCTTTTCTGGCGTACAGAAAGCACTTGCAGTTGAAGGAAGTGATTGAGTGCCATAACTTACCAGCACCAATGCCGGATCTATAAAAAAGTTGTTATTTCCATCAGATTTTAGCGCATTTTTATGATTATAGGATTTTGCTGCAACAAAACCCTCGTATGTTGGCTGGTAATCTTTAAAGCCAATTCTTAGAAAGTCAGTGAGCGGCGAAAGCCATTTTTGCGAAACTGCAAATTTTTGCCTGTTCATTAATTCTTTTGGAGTAGGGGGAGTGGTTCTTACACCTTGGGTCCTCATGATCGCTTGGCCTTTACTTTCATAGCCCACAACCTTGCCTATTTTACCACTAAATCCACCATGTATTCCATTTTTTATAATTGCCATAACCTTCCTTTTTACACAATATACTTATTATCTATATCAAACACAAATCAAAGAGGAATTTTAAAGGGACTTAACAGGGATAAATTCCCTGTTAAGTCCCTGTTAGATCCCTGTTAAGTCCCTGTTGGTTATCTCTAGTGATTAGTTTACGCTACCACCACGCAAAGGAACTAAAAAAGGAGAATTCCTGTATTTGCTCTTGATAGCCGCTTTTTTTCAAGTTATAGATCTGAAAAATAATTTATCATTTTAAAACCAATCTAAGTTTTAACACGTAAGTGAGTTTAACAAAAACAAAAATTCATCCGTATTAAAATTTAAACTATGAAAACAATTACTAAACTTTTTATGATTGCAACAATTGTAATGTCAACGTTAAACGTTTACAATGCTAAAGCACAAACTTCAATGTCAACTATGAATTCAGATTTGAAATTCAAAATAGGAGTTGGTGCCAGCGCAGGCATTACTAGAGATTCTTCTCCTTTTAGCTATGCTTTGGGAGCAGATGTTAGATTGCAATTGGATTTATCTCCTTATGTTGCCCTAACAGCATCCGGTGGTTACACTAGGTTATTTACTCGTGATAATTTCCCTGCAATAGCCGATTATGATTTTATCCCAGCCATTGGAGGTGTAAAAGTATTTCCAATTAAAAGAATGTTCCTTGCAGCTAATATTGGTGCTGGATTTGCCATTCAGGATGGATCAAAAACTTCATTAATTTTTGGTGCAGGAACTGGTTATGAATGGAATAATGGATTAGAAGTTGGCATTAGATACGAAGGTTATCAACAAGATAGTTCTTCTTCAACATACCAACCAGTAAACGGTCAATACGCATTAAGAATTGGATATAATTTCTAATTATAATTAAAATCTAATTTTATTTAAGAGCCTTCGATATTTCGGGGGCTTTTTTGTTATTTTAAAATTATAAATGCTATTTTGAGCCGGAAACAAAATCTATGAATACAACGATGCATTTTTTGAAATGATATCGTTATTAAACTAAATATAAATGAAAAATTATTTCGGATTGGGAGCCTTATTAATATTAATGGCTTGCAATAATGCAGAGAAAAAAACATCAGAAGGAAAAGACACTACTACTCATGAAACTGAAGTTGTAGCTACGGTTACTCCAGATTTTAAAGACATTAAACTTCAAAACATTTACACCTCTTACATCTCGTTAAAGGATGCATTGGTGTCTTCTAAACAAGATGAAGCTAAAATAGCTGCAAAGGCACTTGGCGCTGAGCTTAAAAATTATACAGGTTGTGAAAATACAGCCATTACTGCTAACAAGATTGAATCAGCAAAAGATATTATGGATCAGCGCAAAGAGTTTACTTCACTAAGCTCTGATGTGATTGCAATGTTTAAACATGCGGAACTCAAAAAGGGAGCAATTTTTGTACAGCATTGCCCAATGGCCAATAAAGGAGAGGGTGGAGATTGGCTTGCTTCTGAGAAAAAAATCCAAAATCCATACTATGGAAGTGAGATGATGGAATGTGGTGCGGTGATAGAAGAAATAAAAGCCAAATAAGTTTGTTAAAAAATGCAAATTAACGCTAACTTAACAGCTTTGTTAGGTTCAAACGCAATTTATTAAAATCAGATTAACTATTTTTGTTATTATAAATTATTAAGAATATATGTCAGCTATTGCAGAAATTAAGATAGACGGTAAAACATACGAGTTCCCGGTTATTACTGGAACAGAAGGTGAGAAGGCCATCGATATTTCGAAGTTAAGAGACCTAACCGGTCACATCACATTAGATTTTGGTTACAAAAACACAGGATCAACAAAAAGCGCAATTACCTTTTTAGATGGAGAATTAGGTATTTTAAAATATCGCGGTTACCCTATCGAGCAATTAGCAGAAAAATCTACCTTTTTAGAAGTTGCTTATTTATTGATTTATGGTAAACTACCTAAAAAAGATGAATTAGAGGGTTTCCAGAATGACATTAGCAAACACACGCTTATCCATGAGGACATGAAGAAGTTTTTAGATGGTTATCCGTCTAAATCCCATCCAATGGCTCAAGTAGCTTCATTAGTGTGTTCTCTATCTACTTTTTATCCAGAGTCTTTAAATGCAAATTCTTCAAAAGAAGAAATGAATTTAACAATGATAAAGTTGTTGGCTAAATTTCCAACAATCGTCTCATTCATATACAAAAAATCCTTAGGTCATCCACTTATCTATCCTAAAAACAAATATGATTATGTAACCAATTTCATGAACATGATTTTTGGTCAACGTACAGAAGAGATAGAAATTGATCCAGTTGTGGTAAGTGCCATGAATACCTTGTTAATCTTACACGCCGATCATGAGCAAAACTGTTCAGCATCAACAGTAAGAATGGTTGGTTCATCAGATTGTAATTTATACGCTTCAGTTTCTGCAGGTATTGCTGCACTTTGGGGCCCACTACACGGTGGTGCAAACCAAGCTGTTATAGAAATGCTTGAGTTAATTAAGGAAGATGGTGGTGATACTGAAAAATGGATTAACAAAGCAAAAGATAAAAACGACCCGTTCCGTATGATGGGATTTGGTCACCGTGTGTATAAAAACTTTGACCCAAGAGCTAAAATCATTAAAAAAGCCTGCGATGATATTTTAGAGAAATTAGGTATTAACGACCCTGTTCTAGAAATTGCGAAAAAATTAGAAGAGGCTGCATTAAGTGATCCTTATTTCATTGATCGTAAATTGTATCCAAACGTAGATTTTTATTCGGGTATTATCTACAGAGCATTAGGTTTCCCTACAGATATGTTTACCGTATTGTTTGCATTAGGCCGCTTACCAGGGTGGATTGCTCAATGGAAAGAAATGCATGAAAACAAAGAACCAATAGGTCGTCCTCGTCAAATTTATATTGGCGATGTTGACATGGATTTTGTTGATATCGATAAAAGATAAATTCAAAACATAAAAGAAAAACCGATGCTAATTTTAGTATCGGTTTTTTTATGTCTTTTGAAAATGAAAGTTCAGTAGTCCTATCAATAATTAGCAGTGCTGTCCACTTTACTCCAAACGTTCGTGCTCGTTTCCATCAGGTTTAAGAACAAAGTTAATTTACCTGGAACGCAAAATCACTCACCCTCAATAACTACCAAAATACTAAGTAGCAATATAAAAGATCAAATTAGCCATGATAGTTTCTGCAATGTTTATTGAAATACCATATAATATGATAATCCAAACCATTCGCCAAATTGTTGTAGAAGTTTTACGCTGATAAAAAATCTTTAAACTTTTAAATAAATACCAGCATATCCATGCTATAATGCAAATTCCTAGACAAGAAGCAATAAGAGATAAACTTTCAGGCAAGAGCCTCCTTAGTGGTTGAATAATTATCGAAACCATAAAAAATGCAGTCATACCATGAATTGTAAATATCAAATGGTCTAAATATTTAATATGATTCTTTCTGAAATTAAGCATGATAAACAACGCCATTAAAGGCATAAAAAGAAAATATTGTTTAGGTCTATTATGCTCCAATTGCTCTTTTATAAAAGCACCATTCTCTCCAAAACCAATTCTTCTTTTTTCTATATATCTTTCTATAAAATTATCTTTCTCATCTGCTGTTAAGGTTTTTTGTCTGGCTAAATAAGCCACATAAGTGCTATCATTTTTAATATTATGAATTTCATTTAGCTTTTTAATAACTTTTGATAACGAATCGGATTTATTAGTTTGATAGGTTGCTTTTAAATTCTTAAGAACGGTGTCTTGTTGCTTAAAAGTCAACTCTCTAAAAGTTTCCACATCTAAACTTTGCTTTATAGCTTGGTGAGCTGTTTCAGAAAAGCCTTTTCCAATTCCTGCTTTAGCTAAGGGTTCGCCAATGCTATCTAATACCGCTTTCTGCTTTTGCTCAGCTTTGGCAATATCTGTTTGCGTCTCTTTTTTTGTTTTTTCTAGAGATTTAGGCGGGGATACCACTAAAAAATAAACAATGGAAACGAAAATGTACATACTAATTGGATTGATGTATCTAGCTCTTTTTCCTGCCAAATAATCCAACGTAACTTTTCCTGGTTTAGTTAACAAAGGTACTAAAGTTTGAAAAAACTTATTGTCGAAATGAAAGTAATGCGCAATGCTATGGCTGATGAATTGCCAAAAGTTTTCTTTGAGCTCTAAATTAGGTTGACCACATCTACTGCAATAATGTTCTTCGACATAAAAACCGCAGTTTAAACAATTATGGTCTTTTCTGTATTTTCCGGCAGACATATTTTAGTGTGTTAAATCGTTACAAAGCTTACCGCTATAACAATTAAGAAACAAATGGTAAGTACAATGTTGTATGCAAAGCTTAAGAAAAACATTTTCAGTACAGTTATCCACCTTGTGCTACCATAAAAAGTTCTCAAAGATCGGTAGATATACCAAATAATATAAATGGCACATAAAATACCCAACCATGCATCAATATCATATATAAAACCAAATAACCATTGCAATAACATCGTAGCTAAAATGCTCAAGAAAATTGCCGAATGTAGATGGAATGAATAGATTAAATGTTCGTAGTAATACCTCTTTTTATTGATGTAGACTAATTTTAAAATTAAGGCAAACATCGGTAACAACAAGAACATCATCTTAGGGATGTTGTGTATAAAATCTTCTAAAAATTTCTCTTCCGGATTTTCATACTTGTCTAGTTCGATCGTTCTCTTAATAAAATAGTGTTTAATAAAACCATCTCTTTTATCTTTAGCCAAGGTTGCTTGGTTTTTTTCATATTGTACAACCGATGTATCTTTAGTAGCCCATTTGTTAGAAAAACCTTTCTTTTTTCCCTTTCCAAATCTAATACCACCATTGTCATCTTTGGCTTTGCCAGATTCTTCTTCAGCTATGGCTTTTTTAATAATACTGTCACGTAAACCATTACCATTAGGTACATATTTTAAACTTTCTTTAATCTCATTTATTTGTGCTGCAGTAAGTTGTTTCTTTACTACTGTATCTTTTGGCTTCGAAACAGTTTTTGTAGTATCAGCAGTCGTGTTTTTATCTTCCTTTCCTTCAGCACTATTCTCTCCAAATTTTTTACCGCCCAAAACCACCAAGAAAAATACAATACTTATAAAAATGTACAAGCGAATAGGGTGGATGGAGGACATTCTTTTGCCTGCAACATATTCTTTTGTTAGCCTACCTGGTTTTAAAAGTAATGGGCCAATAGTTCCAAAAAACTTATGCTCAAAATGAAAATAATCTGCAATGGCGTGAGTTACCATATGGAAGGCATCCTCTTTGGTTACTATATTTTCTTGACCACATTTAGGGCAAAAATTCTCTTCAACAATATGACCACAGTTTAGGCAGTCTTTTTCTTTTCTAAGTTTTACGGATGACATTGATATAAAAGGGAATCTGGATTAATTAATGGCTTATCTTTTCAATTGCTTCAACTTCTGCTCTAGTATGTTTGTGTTTAAAGAATATCATAAATAAAACGGTAATTACTAAGGCATAAATAGTAAATGAAAGCCAGATAGTATGCCAATCCTTTACGTCTAAAGCTCTACTTAAATTGCCATTTTCTAATACGTTAATTCCTTTATCACCTAAAAATTTAAGCAAGTGTTTGTCGTTTGAAGTAGAGCCAACGTGATCAGCTAATGATTGGATGTCTGTATATGCTTTGGTAAAATATTTCTGAATCATCCAACCAGAAACAATACTTCCTAATACCGCGCCAAAACCATTAGTCATCATCATGAATAATCCTTGTGCAGATGAACGAGTTTTAGCAGTTGTAGAAGTTTCTACAAACAAAGAACCCGAAATATTGAAAAAGTCAAACGCCATTCCATAAACCACACACGAAAATACAATCATCCAAAGATTTCCCGCAGGGTCTCCATAAGCGAATAATCCAAAACGAAATACCCAAGCAAGCATGGCAATTACCATTACCTTTTTAATTCCAAATCGTTTTAAGAAAAATGGTATTGCTAAAATGAATAAAGTCTCAGAAACCTGAGAAATAGACATGATAATGGTTGAGTACTTAATTACAAATGATTCAGCATAAACTGGAAATAACTTAAACTCATCTAGAAAAACGTCTCCATAAGCATTTGTTAATTGTAAAGCTCCTCCCAAAAACATGGAAAAGATAAAAAATAACGCCATTTTATAATCTGCAAATAACTTAAATGCATCTAATCCAAATTTTTGGAAAATTGTTGATTTTTCCTCCAATAGTTTAGATGGAGGACATTTTGGTAATGAAAATGAATACAAACCTAGGCCTAAAGCTGCAATACCTGCAATATAAAATTGATTTGCACTTGCTTTACTCCCTGTTAAATTTGTAATCCACATAGCTGCAATAAAGCCTACGGTTCCCCAAACTCTAATAGGAGGAAAGTCCTTTACCACATCTAAGTTGCTTGATTTTAATGTAGTGTAAGAAATAGAATTACTTAATGAAATAGTTGGCATGTAAAAGCACATGGCCAAAAATATGGTCCAGAAAAATTCATTGGGTGTTTCTACTTGAGGAATATAAATTAAAGTCGCCGCATAAAGAATATGAAGTATGCCATAAAGCTTCTCTGCATTAATCCACTTATCTGCAATTATACCAGTAATTGTAGGCATAAATAAAGATGCAAAACCCATAGTTGCAAAAATTAATCCGAATTGTGCACCATCCCATTGTTTAGTGCCAAACCAATAGTTTGCAATAGTAATTAGCCATGCGCCCCATACAAAAAATTGCATGAAACTCATGATGGTTAAGCGAAACTTGATATTCATATAAGCTAGTTTTGTTTAGTTCAAAAGTAGCTGTAAGTTATAATTATTTTGAAACAATAACTATATAGGTAGTGAAAATGTGGACAAAAACGTGATTGTTCGGGTGTTTGTTGAACAATTAGGTGAAAAAATAGAAAACTTATAAATAATTAGGCTGAATTTCTTTTATTCAATTCGTCTCTAATACGAGCTGCTTTTTCATAAGCCTCTTCAGCCAATGCTTCTTCCAGTTTTTGTTGTAATTCTTCATCAGTTAAACCTTGATAACCAGAAACTGGGATTGAAGTGGGCATATCTTCAGTACTTTGTTCCTTTGCAATTGATTCCATATTTTCCAAGAACAGAAAATCATTTCCCTCAATTACAATTCCAGCAGAGGACAAAATAAATTCATAAGTGTAAATGATGGCATTAAACCTTACGGCTAAAGCAATTGCATCAGAAGTTCTTGCATCAATTTCTTGTGTAGTTTCTCCGTCACTGCAAATTAGCTTGGCAAAGAAAACGCCATCAACTAAATTATAAATAATGATTTCTTGAATTTCGATATGGTAAGCTTGAGCAAATGTTTTGAAAAGATCATGCGTAAGCGGACGGGTAGGAGTCATCTTCTCAATTTCAATAGCAATTGCCTGAGCCTCAAACGCACCAATAATGATAGGCAATCGTCTGCGCCCATTTACTTCGCCCAAAACTAGGGCATAAGCACCAGACTGTGTTTGGCTGTAAGATAGACCAACTATATCGAGTTTTACTTTTTTCATAGCATTAGATTGTCATATTGAGCTTGTCGAAATATCTTCAACAATCCCTGCCTGTCCGGCAGGCAGGCTTCGGCAAGCTCCGGATGACAAATTTATATTATCCTTTATGTGCTTTTAAAGCAGCAATTATTTTTGGAACAACTTCAAATGCATCACCAACAATACCATAATCCGCTACCTTAAAGAATGGAGCTTCTGGGTCTTTATTGATAACCACGATAACTTTCGATGAACTTACTCCAGCTAAATGCTGAATAGCACCAGAAATACCTATTGCAATGTATAAATTAGGGCTAATTGCTATTCCTGTTTGTCCAACGTGTTCTGAATGTGGTCTCCAATCTGCATCGGAAACTGGTTTTGAACAAGCTGTTGCTGCACCTAATAGGTCAGCTAATTCTTCAATCATTCCCCAGTTTTCTGGACCTTTTAATCCTCTACCAGCAGATACTACTAATTCTGCATCTGGCAATGATACTTTGTTAGTTGCCCTAACAATTTCTTTAACAATTGCGGTTAAATCTGTAGCCTTAACCTCTGGACTAAAGTTTTCGATTACTGCATCTGCAGGATTTTCTTTTACACCAAAAGCATTTGGGTTTAAAGCAATCACTTTGTTTGCAGATGTTAATGATGTAACTGCAAAAGCTTTACCAGAAAAGGCAGTTTTTTTAACAGAAAAACCACCATCAAAATTTGGTAATTCAACAGCTCCATCTACTAAACCAGCTTTAAGCTTTACTGCAACTCGTGGAGATAAACCTTTACCAGAGAAAGAGTTAGATAAAACAACAATATTAGAACCTTCTTTTGTAGCTGCTTCCGCAATTACTGCAGCATACGCTTGATTTACAAAAGTTTTTAATTGGTCAGTTGCAACATTTAAAACTTTAGATGCACCGTATTTTCCCAATTCTTTTAAATCGCTTTCGGCCACATTCCCTATAGAGATTGCCGTTAAGCTTGTATTTTGATTATCTGCGATGGCTTTTGCATAAGAAACTGCTTCAAAAACAGATTTCTTAAATTTACCATCAACTTGTTCTACATATACTAATACTGACATATATTCTTTTTGTTTAGATGTTCTGTTGTTGAGTCGTTAAGCTGTTACTTAAATTGACCTACAAAGACACTTAATTAAATGATTATCTACGTTAAAGATGACAAACAACTTCTCATCTTTACAACTCTACCTTATATTACTTTTGCTTCGCTATGCAATAAACTTATTAAATCTTCTGCACTTTCAGCAGGAATTAATTTAACAGCGCCACGAGGGGCTGGTGTTTCGAATTTTGTTACTTTACCTAATTCTTCGATAGCAACTGCTTCTAAAACAGTTAAAGGTTTAGTTCTTGCAGACATAATTCCTCTCATATTTGGGATTTTCGCTTCTGCAGTTCCTTCAGCACAGCTCGCTACAAACTTTCCTGTTACAGAAACAACTTCTTTTCCCCCTTCAATTTCTCTTTCAATAGTTGCAGTAGTTCCATCAAAGTCTAATTTTTTAATAATTGAAATAGAAGGAATATCTAAAAATTCGCCAATCATGGCAGCAACTTGAGAGCCATTATAATCTATTGATTCCCTTCCACATAATATGGCGTCAAAATCATTTGCTTTGGCATATTCTGCAATTTGATAAGCAGTAAAATAAGCATCTCGAGGTGCCGCATTAACCCTAACTGCATCATCAGCTCCAATGGCAAGGGCTTTTCTAATGGTAGGTTCTGTTGCAACTTCTCCAACATTAATAACAGTTACTGTTCCTTTACCACCTTCACAAAGTTCAATAGCTCTTGATAATGCAATCTCGTCGTATGGGTTTACAATAAATTGTACACCTGCCGTGTTGAATTGTGTATTATCGTTAGTAAAAGTTATTTTTGTCGTTGTGTCTGGTACATTACTAATACAAACTAATATTTTCATAAGTATATATTTGATTAAAGTTGTGAAAACCAACATCAGCAATATTAATACGACGATGATTTTCTTAAATTGTCTTTGTGCAAATCTAATTAAAAAAGCAGGGATTTAAAATGCAAAATACACGATTGACTAAGTTATTAGAGTTTTTTGAGAACGAACCTAACGATAGCTTTATTTTATATGCTTTGGCTACAGAATACAATTCGTTAAATGACACAGATAATGCATTTGCCTATTATTTAAAACTGGTAAATTACCATCCAACTTATGTGGGTACTTATTATCACCTTGGTAAGTTGTATGAAAAAACTGGTGAAAAAGATAAAGCAATTGATATTTACCAAAAAGGAATGGCAAGTGCGAGAGCTAAAAGAGATACGCATGCGCTTTCAGAATTACAGGGAGCATATAATTCTGCAGCTGGTTTAGATTATGAAGATGACTAAGCCCCAAACCCCTAAAGGGGCTTAATGATATGGCGAAAAGACAACTCTTGTTTATTAGAAATGTAATATTTTTTACTTTCACTGCTTTTGGAGGAGCACAGGCACATATTTCTCTGTTGTTAAGATACTTTGTAAAAAGCAATCATTTTATTTCAGAAGAAGAATTACTGGAACTTAATGCATTAGCGCAAGTTTTACCTGGCCCGGCTTCTACACAAACATTGGTTGGTATTGGTTACAAGGTAGGCGGATTAAAATTGGCGATTATTACGTTTTTAATCTGGATTATTCCATCTGCAGCAATAATGACTTTGGCGGCAATTAGCTATGCAATGTTAGACCAAAAAGAAAAGTTTCAAGAGATTTTAAAGTATATACATCCAATTACCTTGGGAATTGTAGCTTATGGTGCTTTTAAGTTAGGTAGAAAAGTTCTAGTTAATGAAATCTCTATGTTTCTTGCTTTTGGTGCTGTTATAGCAACTTTAGTTTTAAAGAATGCCTATGTATTTCCAATTGCAATTTTAGTGGGGGGGATGGTTTCTTCCGCTATTGGTACACCATCAGATGAAGCTCAAATACGAGTTAGATTATTTGCAAACATTAATCCTCGAAAGCTATCTTATTTTATCGGCGTTTTATTAGTAATGGCAATGTTAGGAGCGATTATTAATAGAACCTCACCTTTCAGTTTGCCTATTAGGTTATTTGAAAATTTTTACCGTAACGGGATTTTTGTTTTTGGTGGAGGGCAAGTTTTAGTGCCACTTATGTTTACAGAATTTGTAGAGATGAAGCATTACCTCTTACAATCTGATTTTATTTCTGGTTTTGCTTTACAACAAATTTTGCCTGGCCCTACATTTTCATTTTCAAGTTATTTGGGGGCTCTGAGTATGAAACAGGGTGGTTATGGGGTTGTTGGGCAAATTTTTGGTGGAGGCTTAGCTGTTTTAGGTATCAATTTACCTGGTCTTATTTTGGTGCTATTTATTGTTCCTTTTTGGGATGACTTGAAGAAAATAACAAGAATAAAAAAATCGCTGTCTGGTATAAATGCGGTAAGTGTTGGCTTTATTATCGCCGCGTTTATTCTATTAGCAAAGCCGATTGGATTTGAATGGTTTCCAATAACATTGATTTTAGGAACCTTCTTAACGCTAAATTTCACTAAGGTTAGTCCGCCTTATATTATTTTAGCAGGGATAGTTTTAGGGTATTTTGTATAAACAGGCCTAGCCAAAAGATTAAACTTTGTTATATAAGGCTGATTGAAAAGAAGGACTGACTAAGTAACCTGTTCTAAGGTTATTTTTCTTAAAATCTTAAAAAGGAGCTCCATCATCATTAAAGTCATCCATTTTAGATGGTCTAATGATTACATTTCCAGATGGTTTATCAAAGTTTTGAGAAGGCATCATCTGACTTTCAGAAGAAAAACTATTCTGAGGCGCAAAATTATCTTCCAAATCAGCAAATTTAACGTACTTACCAATAAAGCGAAGTGGAACAATACCTGTTTCACCATTTCTGTGTTTAGCAATAATTACCTCACCAACACCAGCCATGGAACGACCATTCTCATCTTCAGTTAAGCCATAATATTCTGGTCTATATAAAAACAGAACCATATCCGCATCTTGCTCAATAGAGCCAGATTCACGTAAATCTGAAAGCATTGGTCGTTTACCATTAGGCCCTGGTCTACTTTCTACTGCACGACTTAACTGCGAAAGTGCCAATACAGGAACGTCTAATTCCTTTGCCACCGATTTTAATGCCCTAGAAATACTGCCAATTTCTTGCTCACGATTACCACCACCACTTTGTCCTTCTCCTTTACCATGCATTAATTGCAAATAATCGATAATGATTAATTGGATATCATATTGAGCTTTTAACCTACGGCATTTTGCTCTAAATTCGAAAATATTAAGTGCTGGTGTATCATCAATTAGGAGTGGGGCTTCTGTTAAAGTTCCAATTTTACTATGCAGTTGTTGCCATTCCCATTCTGCCAAATTACCTTTTCTAATTTTTTCTTGCTCAATCTCGGTTTCTCCTGAAATTAAACGATTAACCAACTGTACAGAAGACATCTCTAAAGAGAATACAACTACAGGCCTTTTAAAGTCAACTGCTGCATTCCTTGCGCAAGTAAGTACGAAAGCCGTTTTACCCATCGCTGGTCTCGCTGCAATGATAACCAAGTCTGATTTTTGCCAACCACCAGTAATTCTATCTAAATCGGTAAAACCAGATGGAACTCCAGTTAAACCATCAGTTTTTGTGCGTAATTCTTCAAGTGTAGCTAAAGATTGTTTAATAATCTCGTCCATTTTTTGAGTATCTCTACGCAAGTTATTTTGGGCGATATCAAATAAATTTTTCTCGGCGTGGTCTAATAAATCGAAAATATCGGTAGTATCTTCGTAAGCATTGGTAATTATTTCGGTAGAAATTCTTATCAACTCACGTTGAATATATTTTTGAGAAATAATACGAGCATGGTATTCTATGTTAGCCGCAGATGCAACACGGTTAGTTAAGTTTGTGATATAGTAAGCACCACCAACCATTTCTAAAACACCCTGTGTCCGCATCTCTGAAGTTACAGTTAAAATATCTACCGGTTTAGATTTCTGAAACAAGGTTTGAATAGCCTCAAATATCTTTTTGTGTGCTTCAGCATAGAAAACTTCAGGCTTTAAGATATCGATAACGGTAGAAAGTGCATCTTTTTCCAGCATTAGTGCACCCAATACAGCTTCTTCCAAGTCAATAGCTTGAGGTGGAATTTTACCCATGGTATTCATAGAAGTGGATAATCTACTTTTACGTGCTGAAGCTGAAAATTTTCCTTGTCCCTGTTGTTCGTTATCGGTAATCATTTAACAAAAGTAGTTAAAAGTTAAACGGTTTGTTTTAACAAGTTTTAAGTTGTTTGTTAACAAGTTGACACAGTTGGTGTTGATAAGAAATGTTTTTAAATTGTGATTTTTTTAAATTATATGTCTCATATCTCACATCTAGTATCTCATATCTATTTGTTACTTTTGTAACAGATTAAAAAGTATGGATAATTTTAGAAGACCACAACGCGTAAAAGAAAATAATGAATTTGTTTTTGGGATAAGAGCTGTAATTGAAGCAATAAAAGCAGGGCGAGATATAGAAACAATTTATTTACAACGTGGTTTAGCTGGTGATTTATTTACGGAACTAAAAACTTTACTCCACGGAACCTTAATTCCGTTAAGTTCTGTTCCAATTGAGAAATTGAATAGGATGACTCAGAAAAATCATCAAGGAGTTATTGCTGTAATTTCTCCCATCACCTATCAAAACATTGAAGACATTATTCCTACTGTGTTCGAAAAAGGGGAGACACCATTGATTTTAATTTTAGATAGCATTACAGATGTGCGTAACATGGGCGCAATTGCTAGAACAGCTGCTTGTGTAGGTGTTCACGCCATTGTTGTTCCTCTAAAAAATGCAGCTCAAATTAATGCTGACGCTATAAAAACTTCAGCTGGTGCTTTATTTAGCATTCCAATTTGTAGACATGATAATTTGCGCAAAATCTGCTTGTTTCTTCAAGATAGCGGCTTGCAAATTGTTGCCTGTACCGAAAAAACTAGCGATTTAATTTATGCTCCAGATTATACAATGCCAACAGCAATTGTAATGGGTTCTGAAGATGAAGGAATTTCTAACGATTTATTACGTGTTGCCAATCATTTAGCAAAAATACCAATGGCAGGTAAAATTGAATCTTTAAACGTTTCTGTTTCTGCGGGGGTAATTTTATACGAAGCAGTAAGGCAGCGTCAATAGTATTGAGAAGTTAGAAATGTCTCACATCTCATATCTAGCCTCTCACTTCTTTTAAATAAATTTGTTTCCAAATTTAGCCTTCACATCTGCAACCACGTTTTTAATGTTCTGTTCCTCTGAGCGTGGGCAAATTAGTAGGGTATTGTTAGATTCTACAACAATGTAATTGTGTAAATTTTGAAGTATAACCAATTTTTTGCTTGGCACATTAACCATACAATTTGACGAATCGAACATCATGACTTGGTCTGAAGGTATTACAGCGTTTCCTACGTAATCTTTTTCTGCCATTTCATAAATAGAAGCCCAAGTTCCTAAGTCAGACCATCCAAAATCTGCTGGTAAAACATAAACGTTATCAGCTTTTTCCATTATGCCAAAATCAATTGAAATGTTTGTGCATTGTAGGTATGCATTAGCTATAAATTTCAACTCGTTATTTGTGTTATAAAAAGAATTTCCCTGTTGAAAAATCTCATGCATATCTGGTAAATGTTTTTCAAAAGCTTTATTAATCGCTTTTGCAGACCAAATAAAAATACCTGCATTCCAAAGAAAATCACCACTCTGAATAAAAGATTGAGCTAATTCTAGATTTGGTTTCTCTGTAAATGTTTTAACCTTGTGGATTACCTCATCTGTTGGTAAAACTTCATCTGCATATTGAATGTAGCCATAACCTGTATCTGGTCTATTTGGCTTTATCCCTAATGTAACTAGACATTTGTTTTTAGCAGCGGCATCAATAGATTGATTAATGGCATCTACAAAACCTTCTGGGTTTGCAATAGTATGGTCTGATGGGGCAACGACTATAACTGCATTAGGATTTAGTTTTGCAATTTTCATTGAACCATAAGCAATACAAGGAGCAGTATTGCGCATTATTGGTTCTGCTAAAATTTGGTTGTCACTAATTGAAGGGATTTGCTTTTTAATTAAATCTACATACAAATCATTTGTAACGATAAAAATATTTTCTGCTGGGCAAATTTGTAAAAATCTATCGTAAGTGCTTTGAATTAAGGTTTTCCCGATGCCAAAAAAATCAATAAATTGCTTAGGGTGTTCTGTTCTGCTTACAGGCCAAAAACGGCTTCCAATACCGCCAGCCATAATTAATGCGTAATTATTTTTATTCATTTATCGCAAATATAAATTTATTTATATAATACCTTCCTGCAAAAGATCATGTAAGTGAATTATTCCAAAATATTCCTCGTTCTTGGTCACTAAAAGTTGCGTAATATTATTTTTCTTAATTATTTCTAAAGCCAATAAAGCTAATTCATCTTTGTCTATTCTTTTCGGATTAGTACTCATTAAATCTGATGCCTTAATATCTTCGATATTGGTGTAATTTTCAAGCATTCTTCTAATATCCCCATCTGTAATTATCCCCATTATCTTTTCATTGGCTATAACAACAACTGCACCTAAACGGTTTTTGCTAATTTCTATAATTACATCCTTAACAGATGCATCTGGACTGATACTTGGTTTTTCATTTTTTACAGCTAAATCACCAGTCTTTAGATACAATCTTTTACCTAAAGAACCACCAGGATGAAATCTTGCAAAGTCATTTGTATTAAATTCTCTAGCTTCCAATAGGCAAACGGCTAAAGCATCGCCCATGGCTAATTGAGCTGTTGTACTAGTTGTTGGTGCTAAATTATGCGGACAAGCCTCTTTTTCTACGCTAGTGTTTAAAATAAAATCTGCTTGTTTTGCTAGATCTGAGTCTGTCGAACCTAACATACCGATTAATAAATTACCTGATTGTTTTAATAAAGGGGCTAACAATTTTATTTCAGGTGTATTCCCGCTTTTGGAAAGACACATAACGATATCGTCCCTTTGTATCATACCTAAATCACCATGAACCGCATCTGCGGCATGCATAAAAATTGCTGGCGTACCGGTTGAATTAAACGTGGCAACAATTTTTTGTGCGATGATTGCACTTTTACCTATCCCTGTTACAATAACCCTTCCCTTACAGGCTAAAATTGCAGATACAATCTCAACAAAATCATCGTTAATGTATTGCAAAAGGTTTAAAATTGCTTCAGATTCTAACTTTAGCGTGGTTGTGGCGCTTTCGATAATAGATTTTTTACTTTTCAAAGAGAATTTATTAGTATATTGATGCTTTAATTACTGCAAAATTATGTTATTTTGAACAATAATAGCTCAGAATATTTGATACAAAAAATGGACGTGAAAAAGTCGTTGTTTGATAACTTACAAACTTTCTTTGGTTTTGATAACTTTAAGGGAGACCAAGAGCCTATCATAACCAATATACTTGAGGGAAAAAATACGTTTGTGATTATGCCCACTGGTGGTGGTAAATCTATCTGTTATCAACTTCCTGCTTTGATGAGCGAAGGAACAGCAATTGTTATTTCGCCTTTAATTGCATTAATGAAAAACCAAGTTGACCAACTTAGGGCATTTGGTGGAAGTGATAGTATTGCTCATTTTCTTAATTCATCATTAAACAAAACAGAAATTACCCAAGTTAAATCTGATTTGCTTAATGGACAAACTAAATTATTATATGTTGCACCAGAATCTTTAGCTAAACAGGAGAATATAGATTTTTTAAGATTGCTTAAAATTTCTTTTGTTGCGGTTGACGAGGCACATTGTATATCTGAATGGGGGCATGATTTTAGACCAGAATATAGAAAGATTAGACAAGTAATAACTGGTTTGGGAGAAGAAATCCCTATTATTGCTTTAACAGCAACCGCTACTCCAAAAGTACAGCAAGATATAGTTAAAAATCTTCAAATGACTGATGCAACTCTGTTTAAATCGTCATTTAATAGGCCAAACTTATTTTATGAAATCCGCCCTAAACGAGATGTAATTAAGGAAATCATAAGATACATTAAATATAATACAGGTAAATCAGGTATTATTTATTGTTTGAGCAGAAAAAAGGTAGAGGAGGTTGCAGAAAGTTTAAATTTAAACGGGATTAAAGCTTTGCCTTATCATGCAGGTCTAGAACCAAAAGTTAGGGCAGAAACTCAAGATAAATTTTTAATGGAGGATGCTGAGGTAATTGTGGCTACAATTGCTTTTGGCATGGGGATAGATAAACCAGATGTGAGATTTGTAATTCATCATGATATTCCAAAAAGTATGGAGGGCTATTACCAGGAAACTGGTAGAGCAGGTAGAGATGGTGGTGAGGGTGTTTGTTTAGCCTTTTATGCTCAGAAAGATGTAGATAAACTAGCTAAATTTATGAAAGATAAGCCAGTTTCTGAACGTGAAATTGGTACTCAAATTCTTAAAGAAGTAATTGATTATGCTGAATCAGGCGTTTGCCGAAGAAAACAAATCTTACATTATTTCGGTGAGAATTTTAATGAAACTGGCTGTAATTGTATGTGCGATAATTGCAAAAAACCAAAGCAATTATTTGAAGCGGAAAAACATTTAACGACTTTTTTAAAGCTAATTGAATCTACTGGCGAAAAGTTTGATGATAATCATTTACTTAACATTTTTATGGGAAGTGAAACAGCACAGACAATTGCCTATGAGCAAAATAAATTACCTGAGTTTGGAGTAGGAAAGGAAGATGGAGAAATTCTTTGGAAATCCTTAATAAGACAAGCCGTACTTAATAATTTTGTTGCAAAAGATATAGATAGTTATGGTTTGTTACACCTAACTAAAATTGGTAAAGACTTTATTGAAAATCCTTATAGCTTAAAATTCATTTTAAATGAGCTTATAGAAAGCGCAGCTGATGATGATGAAGATGATGTAAAACATGGAACTGGAGCCTTAGATACTCAACTATTAGGCTTATTAAAAGATTTACGCAAGAAAATTGCTAAGCAAAAAAACGTACCTCCTTTTGTAGTTTTCCAAGACCCATCTCTAGAGGAAATGTGTACTCATTATCCAATTAGCATGGATGAATTGAAACAAATTTCTGGCGTTGGACACGGTAAGGCTTTGAAATTTGGTAGTTCATTCCTTGAACTCATAAAAAAATATGTAGAGGACAATGACATTGAACGACCAATTGATTTAGTAATCAAAACTCAAGCAAATAAATCAGCATTAAAAGTCTCTATCATTCAAAATATTGATAGACAGATTGGTTTAGAAGACATTGCTCGTTCTAAAGGAATTACTTATTTTGATATTTTAAAAGAAGTAGAAGCAATTGTAAATTCTGGAACTAAACTTAATTTAGGTTATTTTGTTGATGAAGTAATTGATGAAGACAGGCAGGATGAAGTTTTTGACTATTTCAGGTCTGCTGATAATGATTCAATAGATGAAGCTTTAAATGATTTAGGAGAAAGCGACTATACTCGCGAAGAAATACAATTAATGCGGATTAAATTCATGTCCGAATTAGGAAACTAACAATAGATGTGAGATATGAGAAGCTAGATTTGAGAACAAACTCAATATCTCACATCTCACATCTCACATCTCACATCTCACATCTCAAAAAATGCTACAACTAGATAAATTAAAACACCAAAATTCTAATAATTTCTTTTTAATGGCTGGCCCTTGTGCCATAGAAGGCGAGGATATTGCACTTCGAATTGCTGAAAAAATTGTTGAACTTACTGATAAACTTAATATCCCATTTATTTTTAAAGGTTCTTATCGTAAAGCGAATAGGAGCAAAGGAAGTTCTTTTACAGGAATTGGTGATGAAAAGGCATTAAAAATTCTTGAGAAAATTGGAAAAACATTTGACGTACCCACCGTTACTGATATCCATGAAAGTGGAGAAGCAGCAATGGCAGCAGCTTATGTTGATGTTTTACAAATTCCTGCATTTTTATGCCGACAAACAGATCTATTAATTGCAGCTGCAGAAACTGGAAAAGTTGTTAATGTTAAAAAAGGACAATTTTTATCCGCAGGTTCGATGAAATTTGCTGTAGACAAAATCAAAGATTCAGGAAATAATAGAGTTATTCTTACTGATAGAGGAAATACATTTGGTTATCAGGATTTAATAGTTGATTACCGTGGTTTACCAGAAATGCAAAGTTTTGGCGTTCCAGTAGTAATGGATTGTACGCATTCGTTACAACAACCTAATCAAAGTAGTGGTGTAACTGGAGGAAAACCTGAATTAATTACTACGATTGCTAAAGCAGCCATTGCTGTAGGTGCTGATGGGTTATTTATTGAAACTCATCCTGACCCAGCAAATGCAAAATCTGACGGTGCAAATATGCTAAATTTAGCATTGCTTGAGGATTTATTGGTTAAATTGATAAGGGTTAGACAAGCAATCCTTTAATTGTGATTGGAAATAATATATTTTTAACTGCAGAATGGCGAAAATTAATTTTAATTAATTATGCAGTTGATAAAGAAATCTTGCTAAAATACTTACCTCCATTTACTGAGTTAGACGATTGGCAAGGTAAATTTTATGTTAGTGTTGTTGGGTTTATGTTTATGAATACTCGCTTAAAGGGTATTAGTATTCCATTTCATGGTAATTTTGAAGAAGTTAATCTAAGATTTTATGTGAAATACAAGGAAAATGGAGATTGGAAAAGAGGAGTGGTTTTTATAAGTGAAATAGTACCCAAACCAGCTATTACCTTAATTGCCAATACAGTTTATAAAGAAAATTATAGAACTCTGCCAATGAAGCATTCTTGGCAAAATAATGGAAATCAATTAGATATTGAATATTCTTGGAAATTAAAAAACTGGAATAAATTTTCAGTTTCTGCCTCAAATAAAAGTGAGCCTATACCATTAAATAGTGAAGCTGATTTTATAACAGAACATTATTGGGGCTATACCCAGATTAATGAAAAAACTACTTCAGAATATGGAGTTGGTCATCCAAGGTGGGAAACCTATCCTATAATTAGTTATAAAATTGATGTTGATTTTGAAAGAAATTATGGAAAGGACTTTGCTTTCTTAGGTAACATAAATCCAAATTCAGTAGTGCTAGCAGAGGGTTCAGAAATTTATGTTAAAAAAGGTCAAAAATTAAAATCATAAATTACATCCGGTAACGATCCTCTCTCCAATTTTTAATTGATGACTTAATTTCTCTTGCTGATAGTTCTTCAGTAACTGCTTTATCAACAAGCATTACAAACTCATCATCTGATGCAAAACGTAATGCAATTATTTGGCTTCCCCTAAGCTCTTTAGGCAATAATTTTCCAGAAAGGGTAAAATATCTTAAGTTCTCTTGAGCAAAAATAGCTCTGTCTTGAGCTTTAAGCGGAAACTGTCTCACATACCAAAATAGAATTATTGCTATCAGAAATAAGATTAAAAGTAGTGCAGAATTATAATGATTCGCATTACTCCAAGAATGATAAAAATTAAAGATTGCACCAATAGTTCCGGTAAGTATTAAAAAGGATAATAAAAAGTGATATCCTTTTACGTATCTGCTATGATTTTTGAAATTTTGTTCCATTATATTTTCGTTATGATAAATTCTGTTCTTCTATTTTGCTTTCTGCCTTCTTCTGTAGCATTACTAGACCGTGGTTTTGTCTTTCCATAACCTTTATAAGAAAGTCTTTTTTTATCAATTCCATTATTTACCAAGAAATCATAAACAGCTTTTGCCCTGTTTTCAGAAAGTACTTCGTTTAATTTTAAATCACCTACATCATCTGTATGACCTTGAATTTCAATAGACATAGTTGGGTTACCAGTAAGCAATTCTATTAAAATACTTAATTCAACTTTAGAAGTAGGAAGTAAGTCATACTTATTGGTGTCAAAGAAGATATTGTATAAGGTAACAGTATTTCCAACTTTTATTTTGTCTAATAATATCTCTAATATGTAGGGTTTGTTGGTATTTACCTTTGTAAGTTGAAAATTTTGAGAGTTAAATAAATAACCTTCTGCTTCAATATTAAAAGAATATTCACTTCCAATTGACATAACAGCTAAAAAATCCCCAGTTTCTTTTGATGTATAGTCATTAAATACTGCATTGTTAGTTTTTAAATCTATCACTAAAACGTTTGCTTCTAATAAAGCTTTAGTCTCTTTGTCTCTAACAATTCCCTTTACATAAGTTATAGGTAAAGGTTTTACTTTTTCGGGCAATATAAAATGATAAATATCTAAGTCGCCAAATCCACCATCTTTTATATTTGATGAAAATAATCCTTCTGTACCATCGGCAGTAACTATTAAACCAATTTCTTCATTAAAAGTATTAATAGGGTAACCTAAATTTATTGGAGTAGAAAATTGACCATCATCCGCAATGCGACTATAAAAAATGTCTTTATCTCCAAAGCCAGGCCATCCATTTGATGAAAAATAAAGCGTTTTTCCATCCGCATGGATAAATGGAGTATTCTCATCGTAAGGTGTATTTACTTTCGGGCCTAGGTTTACTGGATCAGTCCATTTACCCTCATCTGTAAGTGTACTCTTCCAAATATCATACCCACCAATTCCTCCAGGTCTGTTGCTCACAAAATAAAGCGTACTTCCATCAGGACTTATCGAAGGTTGAGATTCCCAGTGTTCTGAATTAATGACTTTCCCTAAATTAATCGCTTTTCCCCAGTCATTTCCTTCTTTTCTAGAAACATAAATATCACATCTGCCTAAGCCATCAGGGCGATTACAACCAGTAAAAAAAAGATATTTTCCATCTGGAGATATCGATTGAGCTCCTTCATTAAAGTTAGGAGTATTAATTTTATTACTTAATGGAATAGCTTTTTGCCATTCATTATCTTTTTTTGTACTGATGAAGAAATCTTCATTGCCTTTTACAACTCTCGTAAAAATAATAGTTTGTCCATCTGCTGTTAGCGCTGGAAAATAATCTCTATCGCTGCTATTAACATAAAAACCCATATTAATAGGCTCATATTTGGTTGGAGATTTAATTGCTATTATAGCAAAACTGCAATCTAAAATATACTTTTTAGTTCTGTTAATGTAATCTTTATCATTCCCTGCATATTTTTGCTGAAACAATAAGAAACTAATTTTGGCTTGACTATAATCGCCAGTTAAGAGTTCACTTTCCCCTAAAACATAATAAACCCTAGTCTCTATGTTCGGTGCAGCGTTAATTGCATTTCTATAGTTCTCTTTTGCTTTGGTATGGTTTTTTAACCTTCTATAAAGGTCACCTAGTTGAATATAAGCTAATTGGAATTTAGGGTCGGCTTTAATAGCTTCATTTAGATGTTTAATGCCGTCTTCATAAATATTCTGTCTCAAATATTGTTGAGCATCCTCAAAACTCTCTTGCGCCTTTTTGTTAAGTGAATTTTGGGCAATTACCGATAAAGTGTTTAAACAAAAGAAAAATATTAAATATTTTTTCATTTAGCCATGGGGATTTGGTTATGACTAATGTAAATAAAATATCGAATATTATGGAATGTTGAGGAATTTATGGGTTTGTAGTGATATTTCCCATTTCGGATTTGCCATTACATATTCAACTATTAATGGTGTCATTTCTTTAGATTTTGACCATTCTGGTTGTAAATATAGTTTACAAGTAGGTGAAACGCTTTCGGCATATTTCTCTGCCCATTCAAAATCACTTTTATTAAAAACAATCACTTTTAGTTCATTAGCAAAGGGAGTAATATCTGGTCTAGGAGCTTTAAATTTCTTCGGAGAAAGACAGATCCAATCCCAAGAACCTGAAAGAGGATAGGCACCAGAAGTTTCTATAAAAGTTAAAATCCCCTTGTCCTGAAGCTTTTTAGTTAGATAGTCTAAGTTATAGATTAAAGGTTCTCCGCCAGTTACAACTACAGCCTTACCCGGGAAGGTATCAGCTTTTTCAACAATATCATCAGAAAGTGTAAGCGGATGTAATTCAGCATCCCAGCTTTCTTTTACATCACACCAATGGCAACCAACGTCACATCCTCCTAAACGAATAAAATAAGCCGCTTTCCCTGTATTATATCCTTCTCCCTGTATCGTATAAAATTCTTCCATTAAAGGAAGTAATGTGCCATCTTCTGGTATATTGTGTGCCATTTCGTAAATTAGAGCGCAAATATACACATTCAAAAAAGTAGAAAAGATGATTTGGGTAAAGGTTTTGTCAAAACAGGAAACTGAAAGAGAAGATTTTGTAGAAATGGCAAAAGCCGATGGAAAGAAAATTTGTATAATAAAGCATAAGGGAAAGTTTTCAGCTGTGCAAAATACTTGCCCGCATGCCGGAGGGATTTTAAGTGGGGGTTGGTGCAAGGAAGGTAATATCGTTTGTCCGATACACAGGTATGAATATAACTTGATTACCGGGAGAGGAACATTCGGGCAAGGAGATTATATTGATATCTATCCAACAGAGTTGAGAGAAGACGGATTGTATGTTGGATTAAAGCAAAGTTGGATAAAGAAGTTGTTTTCTTAATCGTTTGTAATCCAGAACAAAGTGAACAATTCCAAATAATAAGATTTATATTTTGAAAATAAGGATTATGGTCTTTTATCCTAAGCGTATATTTCGCCCTTTGCTGATGCCAATGTATTCTTCAATAAACCAACAATGGTCATTAAACCTACTCCACCTGGAACAGGAGTAATCCAAGAAGATTTTGGAGCTACATTGTCAAAATCTACATCGCCATATAATTTAAAGCCAGATTTTGTCTCTGTTGAAGTTTCTCTGTTAATGCCTACATCAATGATAATTGCACCAGTTTTAACCATATCTGCAGTTACGAAATTCTTTCTGCCAATTGCAGCCACAACGATGTCACCCTGCAAAATGATTTCTTTTAAGTTATGGGTTTTACTATGCGTAAGTGTGACCGTACAATTTCCTGGGTTCGCATTACGAGCCATTAAAATACTCATCGGACTGCCTACAATGTTACTTCTACCAACTACAACACAGTGTTTTCCTGTTGTATCGATATTGTAAGCTTTTAACATTAATAAAATACCATAAGGAGTTGCAGGAATAAAACAAGGTAAGTTACGCATCATTCTGCCCAAGTTAACAGGGTGAAACCCATCTACATCTTTACGATAATCAATAGTTTCAGTAACTTTTTCTGGGTCAATGTGTTTTGGTAATGGCAACTGAACAATTAAACCATCAACATCAGCGTCTTTATTAATTTCTTCAATTTTAGCTAACAATTCAGCTTCAGTAACTGAGTTATCATATCTAAATAGTGAAGATTTAAAACCAACTTTCTCACAGTTTTTCATCTTACTAGCTACATAAGTCTCGCTACCACCATCATTACCAACCAATATGGCAACCAAGTGTGGCTTACGTCCACTTTGTGCTAAAAAATCTGCTGCTTCTGCTGCTATTTCTGTTTTAATCTTTTCTGATGCGAATTTGCCGTCTAGTAGTTGCATTGATATTTGGATGTGAGATGTGAGATGTGAGATGTGAGATTGGAAACTAGGTCTCAAATCTCATATCTAATGTCTCAAATCTTGTTTAATCTAATTTTAAAACTGCCATAAACGCACTCTGTGGAATTTCTACGTTTCCTACCTGGCGCATACGTTTTTTACCTTTTTTCTGTTTCTCCAGTAGCTTACGTTTACGAGAAATATCACCACCATAACATTTAGCAGTTACATCTTTACGTAAAGCACTCAAAGTTTCACGAGCAATAACTTTAGCACCAATTGAAGCTTGTATTTTAATCTCAAATTGCTGACGAGGAATTAATTCTCTTAACTTCTCGCAGATTTTTTTACCAAAATCGTAAGCATTACTGCGATGAATTAATGAAGATAAAGCATCAACTGGTTCATCGTTTATTAACATATCTAAACGTACCAAATCAGATTTGCGGTAACCAATTTGATGGTAATCGAATGAAGCATATCCTTTTGATATGGTTTTTAATTTATCATAAAAATCAAATACAATTTCTCCCATTGGAATTTCGAAAACCAATTCAACTCTATCTGATGTTAAATATGATTGATTTACAATTGTTCCTCTTTTTTGAATACAAAGTGACATTACCGGTCCAACGAAATCAGCTTTAGTAATGATATTTGCTTTGATAAATGGTTCTTCAACGGAGTCTAATTTACTTGGGTCAGGCAAATCAGATGGATTATTTACGAAAAATTCATCGCCTTTGGTTGTATGTGCAATGTAAGATACGTTGGGAACCGTAGTAATCACCGTCATATCAAATTCACGCTCCAAACGCTCTTGGATAATCTCCATATGAAGCATTCCTAAGAAACCGCAACGGAAACCGAAGCCTAAAGCTGCAGAACTTTCTGGTTCAAAAACGATTGAAGCATCGTTCAATTGCAATTTGTGCATTGCCTCTCTGAGCTCTTCAAACTCATCAGTATCAACAGGGTAAATACCTGCAAATACCATTGGTTTTACTTCCTCAAATCCTTGAATGGCTTCTAAAGATGGTCTAGCAACATTTGTAATCGTATCACCAACTTTTACTTCCCGAGCTTCTTTAATTCCAGAAATGATGTAACCAACATCGCCAGTTTTTACCGATGCTCTTGGCGACATATCCAGTTTCAAAATACCAACCTCATCAGCTAAATATTCTTTACCCGTATTAATGAATTTTACTTTATCACCTTTTTTGATTTCGCCGTTAACAACTTTATAATAAGCTATAATTCCTCTAAAAGAGTTAAATACGCTATCAAAAATCAAAGCTTGTAATGGAGCATCTGGGTCGCCAACTGGAGCTGGAACTCTATCTACAATTGCTTGCAAAATCTCTGGAATTCCCATTCCGGTTTTCCCAGATGCAGGAATAATTTCTTCTCTTTTACAGCCAATCAGATCAATAATTTGGTCTTTTACTTCTTCTGGCATTGCACCAGGTAAATCCATTTTATTTAAAATCGGAATGATTTCTAAATCGTGTTCCAATGCCAAATAAAGGTTAGAAATTGTTTGGGCTTGTATGCCTTGCGATGCATCTACAATCAGCAATGCGCCTTCGCAAGCAGCAATAGAACGAGATACTTCGTAACTAAAATCAACGTGTCCTGGAGTGTCAATTAAGTTAAAATTGTACTCCTGGCCATCAATTTTGAAATTCATTTGTATGGCATGACTTTTAATCGTGATACCACGTTCACGCTCCAAATCCATATTATCAAGCAATTGAGCTTGACTTTCGCGTTGAGAAATCGTCGCTGTATATTCTAGTAACCTATCGGCTAAAGTGCTTTTGCCGTGGTCTATATGTGCAATTATGCAAAAATTACGTATGTGCTTCATCTTTGTGCAAAGATAGGTTTTTATAGGTAAAATGGAAGAGGTAAAAAGGAAGATGTTTGGTCAGATAAAAGTGTCATTTGAAAAGCAATTTCAGTAAGTCTTTTTGACGGTACTGTCCAGCTTTACCCTCTATCTTTTTAGCTGTCCTTCGACAAGCTCAGGGTGACAGCTAAAAAGGATGCCGTTTCAATCTGGTTTAGATAATAAAGGTTTTTGCTACTATTGAAGGTTGCAAAGATCGTGACAGAAGTTCGTCATTGTAAAGGAGTGAAACGATGAAGCACAATCCGTCTAGCAGCAAAGATTGCGTCGCTAGGCTCGCAATGACGAGTTTAGTTATTTAACCGTTATTTCATCAAAAAACGTATGCGCTTTTCCACCTGCACCTTCGTGCCAAGCAGGCAATTCGCCATAATTTTTAGCTATAATTTTAATATATCTACAATCCGTATTTACTTTTATACCTAACTCCCTAATCTGTATGTTATAATCTTTTGCATCAACTGGAGTTTTTACAGTCCCAATTGATTTGAAATTCATATCATTTCCGGCAATCCAAAATTCTGTTTCTGGCGGAAAAACAATCCAAGCATTGGTATCTTGCAAAGCACCAATGCTAACAGAATTTACTTGTTGGGTTTTTCCTAAATCTAAAATAGCTTCAAAATCTTTACCCCAGAAACCTTGCCATCTGTTGCCAACTCTCCAATTAATAGCACCTCTAATGTCATCAATTAACGCATCATTTCCTCCACCAGTAAAGCTTTTATTAATTTCACTGTTAATTTTGATAGCGTAGTTATTGTTAATTTTTTTATAAGTCGCTGTACTTACATAACTTGTTTTAAAATCTTTTTTATATGCGATGGAATTTACAGTTGCGTCTTTATCAATGTTAAATGGAGCAACATATTTTGTCGAATTCTGGTTTGGAGTACTTCCATCTAGCGTATAATAAATTGCTGTATTGGCTAGGGCAGAGGTAATGCTAACTTCGGCTTTATCTTTAAAAGTTTCTTGCGGACCATCAATTATAGGATTAGGAACAATCAGATTTTCTGTGATTTTCATTACAGGTTTTTGTAAACCATTCAAGTATTTCATAGCTGGTGTAGCCGACAAAGCAAAATTTAAATTTGCTCCATTTGCTAAATCTGAAAAATTCAAGAACAACTTTTTATGTGGTTTTCCATTTAGAGTAATGCCTTTAATGTAATAATTCGAATTAGTTTTAGCAGGAGCGGAGATGATGATTTTTTTACCATTCTCTAAAGCAACCTTGATCTTTTTAAACCAAGGTGTACCAATATTGTAAATATTATTTCCAGGAGAAACTGGATAAATTCCCATTGCGCTCATTACTAACCAAGCACTCATTTGTCCGCAATCTTCGTTTCCAGACAAACCATCCGGCTGGTCGTGGTATTGCTCGTTCATTATTTTATTAATGTAATACTGCGTTTTTTCTGGATGTGAAGTGAAATTAAAAAGGTAAGCCATATGATGACTTGGTTCGTTTCCGTGAGCATATTGTCCAATCAAACCCGTAATATCACTTTGGTCGCGACCAGTTAAACCTTGTTTTGTAGTGAACAATTCATCCAGCTTTGCTTGGTAATTTTTTTCGCCACCCATCAAATTCATATGACCATTAATATCTTGCTGTGTACTAAAACTGTAATGCCAAGAATTACCTTCAGTATAATTGTTGTTTACTTCTGTCGGATTAAACGGTTTCCACCAACCACCGTTATTTCTTGCTCGAATATGTCCAGTTGATGGGTCGTATACATTTTTCCAATTCTGGGCTCTTGTTATGTATTTCTGATAATCAGCCTCTGCACCAATCATTTTCGCAAATTGTGCAATAGACCAATCATCATAAGCGTATTCTACTGTTTTAGAAGCACTTTCATGTTCTACATCAGCTAATACAGCACCATTTTTAGCGTAAATATCTATTCCAAATTGTTTACGATTTACGGCATGTTTCATTGCCTCCAAAGCCAATTTAGTATCAAAACCTCTAATTCCTTTTGCATAAGCATCAGTAATAACTGGAATAGCGTGATTGCCAATCATACAAAATGTTTCGTCATTAGCTAAGGGCCAAATAGGCAATTGTCCGCCTTGTTGGTGCATTGCTAAAAATGTTTTGATAAAATCCAAAGTCCTCTTTTTATCAATTAATGTCAGTAAAGGATTTTCTGTCCTGTAAGTATCCCACAAAGAGAAAACAGTAAAATATTCGAAGTCTTTTGCGGTATGAATTTTATTGTCTAAGCCACGATATTTACCATCAACATCCATATATAAATTAGGATTAAGTAAACTATGATAAAGTGCAGTATAAAAAGTAGCTAATTGTTTTTTGTTGTTACTTTCTGCATCAATTTTTGACAATTCTTTATTCCACGCCATTTTAGCTTTTGTTAGCACTTTTGCAAAATCAAATCCGTCAACTTCAGCATCTAAATTCTTTAAAGCGCCTTTGTCATCAACTGCAGAAATTGCAACTCTAGAAAGAATTGCTTCTTGATTGCTGGTTTCAAACTGAATGTATAATTTGAGGTTTGTTCCTTTGGCTTTTTTGATGCCTGGCTTTAATTCATCATCAATGGCAATTCCGTAAGCTTTAAAAGGTTTGTTGTAGCGAACGTGAAAATATAACTCTTGCCCCGTTGCCCAAGCTTTTGATTTTCTGTAACCTTTAATTTCTCTGTCATTTACAATCTCAATCCAGCTGTCTAAAACCTTATCTCTGTGTTTTAAATCGATAATGATGTTTGCTTCATTTGATTTTGGATAAGTGAATTTGTATAAACCAGAGCGTCTTGTAGCTGTTATTTCTGCTTTAATATTATATTTATCTAAGAAAGTACTGTAGTAACCAGTACTAGCTTTTTCATTCTTCTTTTGAAATGGAGAAGCATATTGGGTGTTTATGAACTGTGGTTTTCCAACTGTTGGCATAAACAAGAAATCACAATAATCTGGAATTCCTGTTCCGCTTAAGTGAGTTTGAGAAAAGCCATAGATTGTATTGTCTGTATAATGATAGCCAGAACAGCCATCCCAGCCTTCTAATCTTGTGTCTGGACCTGGTTGTATCATCCCAAAGGGAAGGGCAGGTCCGGGATAAGTATGACCGTGACCACCAGTTCCGATAAATGGATTTACATACTGATTATAATCTCTTTTGGTTTGGGCAATCGCAAAATTTACAAATAATAAGATTGCAATAAATATTTTAGAAAACTTCATTAAGCTAGTTTGTAGTAGGTTTTATTTCAACTCTTTTCATTCTAGAGAAAGGATAACCATTGCATCCTTTTTTAGGATTTTGTCTGTCAGCTGCCGCGGTTTGTTCAGCAATAACATCAGTTTCTGCATCATAGGCGGTCAGGCAAAATCCCCATAAGTATGGCGCCATTCCAGTAAACGTCATATAGTCAATACGCGTATATTTATTAGCATCGGTTTTGTTCCCAACATCATTTTTAGCTACCAAATACTGCTTTTCAGGATTCCATTTTATGATATGGTACTTTGTTTTGGGATTTTGAGTCCAAATTGTATCATTTATCACATAGCTTATTCCATAATCATCAGTAAAAGTCCCTAAAGCAAATTCTGGAGCCTTAGGTTTACTGGTTTGAGCATCGGCAATAAATGCAAAAGCGATTAATAATAAAACAATGTTTAGTTTTCTCATTTTAGTTTTTCTACCATTTGTTTAACCAATTCTGCTGAAGTTTGTTGGTATTGATATTCATCTTCAATACTTCCCATTTTGCTTGTTTGATTGCGATATTCCATTTTACTCTTAACAGCTTGTCTTGCTGATGAATGGAAGTTTTGAGTACCAGTTTGAGCTGCGATTTGTAAAATATTTTGAGGGTTTATTCCAGCTCCTGGCATAATTTCAATTCTACAATTAGCTTGTTTAACCAATTTAGTAATAATTTCAGCACCTGCAAAAGCATTACTTGAACCACCTGATGTTAAAACCCTTACAAAACCTAGTTCAATCAAATCTTCTAAAGCTTTTTCTAAATCATTGCTCATATCAAAAGCCCGGTGAAAAGAGATGGGCATCGGCTTAGCCAGTTTTATGAGTTCAGCACAGCGTATTTTGTCTATTTCGCCATTAGCCAATAAAATTCCAGTTACAACACCATCGCAGTTTAATGACTTACAGATTTTGATATCTTCTTTCATTAATTCGAATTCATCATAGCTATATAAAAAATCACCCCCACGTGGACGGATGATTGGCCAAACTTGAATGTTTAGTTTTTCTTTACACAATTTAATTTGTGCATAGCTAGGAGTGGTACCTCCTTCAGCCATATTTTCACAAAGCTCAATACGATTTGCACCACCTTTTTCTGCTTCAAGAGCTGAAGAAAATGAATTAGCACAGATTTCAAGTATATTAGATAAAGTCATTATTGCTTACAATTAGTAATAGCTCTTTCCTTTAATTACTAAATCTTGTTTTTGACTATCACATACTGCATAACTAAATCCTTTTTGAATAGCATAGGCTCCATATTCGCCTTTTTTATTCAATGCTAAAAAGCCAACTTGTATGTTTTTTGCAGTTTCAGGTTTCTTCTTAATGATGCGCATTACAGCTTCTTTACAGGCTTCTTCTGGAGAATAACCTTGGCGCATTAATTCTACAACTAAAAAAGAACCTACATTTCTTACTACTTCTTCTCCAACACCGGTTGATGTTGCTCCACCAATTTCATTATCAATATATAAACCAGCTCCAATTATCGGGCTATCGCCAATGCGGCCGTGTAATTTATAAGCCATTCCGCTCGTGGTACAAGCACCAGAAAGATTACCCTGTGCATCCATTGCAATCATCCCAATGGTATCGTGGTTATATTTATTTCCAGGTAATTTATTCGGAGCAGCTTTATCGTAAAGTTTATTTTCAATGTTTATTACTGGTTCGTATTTAGCCGTTTTTAACCATTCTTTCCAAGCTTTTTCTGATGCAGGTGTAAGTAAGTTGATTTTTTTAAAACCTTGTTCCAGAGCAAATTGTAAAGCGCCATCTCCAGCAAGCATAACGTGAGGGGTTTTCTCCATAACTTTACGGGCAACCGAAATTGGATGTAAAATATGTTCTAATGCTAAAACGGCTCCACAATTACCGAGCTCATCCATGATACAAGCATCGAGCGTAACTTTCCCATCTCTATCAGGCAAACCGCCATAACCTACAGACTGGTTGCTTTCATCAGCTTCTGGAACCCAAACGCCTTGCTCAACTGCATCTAAAGCTCTACCATTTTTGCTTAAAACTTTCCATGCATCAGCATTTGCTGCAACACCGAAATCCCAAGTAGAAATTACGATTGGTTTATTGATAACATTTGTTGAGGATGGTAGCGTATTAGCTATGCTCTTTTTGCCAATAGCCAATAAGGCTGTAGATAGAGCAGAAGCTTTTAAGAATTTTCTTCTATTGAACATTTGTAATTTAACTTATGGTATAATTATCAGCATCTTTTAAGAAAGGAAACTGTCTTCTCGTTTTTTCTAAATCTGGATAGTTGATGCTAAAAGTATACAAATCTTCATCTTCAGGTTTGTAATAAACCGTATTGCCATATGGGTCGATACACATTGAATGTCCGCTATGATAAACCTGATTACCGTCGTGACCAACACGATTTACAGCAATAACATAGCTTTGATTTTCGATAGAACGAGCGTGAATTAGCGTTCTCCAATGTGAAGAACGTTTATCTGGCCAACTGGCGATTAATAACAGGATATCATATTCAGCATTTTTATTTCTTAACCAAACGGGAAAACGCAAATCATAGCAAATTGCTAATCTAATTTTCCATCCTTTTAGCTCCACAATTAAAGGTGTTTGACCTGCGGTGAAATGTTTATCTTCATCGCCCATGCTAAATAAGTGATGTTTATCGTAAAACTGATAATCGCCTGATGGCAACATCCAAATCATTCTGTTATAGAAATTTCCTTTTTCTTTAATAATCAAACTTCCGGTGATGACGCAATCATAACTTTGTGCTGTTTTAGCAAGCCATTGCATTGTCTTTCCGTCCATTTCTTCGGCAAGTTCTTCGGCTTTCATTGTAAAACCTGTATTAAACATTTCTGGTAGTACAATCAAGTCTGTTTTTTCTCTAACACCTCCAGATAATCTTAAGGATATATTTTGAAGGTTTTTATCTATATTTTCCCAAAACAAATAAGCCTGAAATACAGTAATCTTCAGGTTTTGTATGTTTAAATATTGTGGACTTTCCATTTTATAATTTTTTATATGGATTAAAATTATATTTTCATTAGTCTTTCAACAGCCTGTTCTAAAGTGCTTTGTTCTTTAGCGAAACAAAACCTTAATATGCTATCATCTGTATTTTTAGTGTAAAAGGCAGAAACGGGGATACTTGCCACACCAAACTCAACCACTAATCTTTTTGCTATTTCACTATCTTTCTCGTCGCTAATTTCTTCGTAGCTTACGCACTGAAAATAAGAACCTTTACAAGGTAATAATTTAAATTTAGTCTCACTTAAAAGCGACCTGAAAAAATCTCTTTTCTGCTGAAAGAAATCAGGTATTTCTTTATAAATGTTTTCACTTTTCAAATAATTGGCAATGCCTAACTGCATAGGAGTATTAACGCTGAAAACATTAAATTGGTGTGTTTTTCTAAATTCTGCTGTAAGCTTGGCAGGAGCAAGGCAATAACCTAACTTCCACCCTGTGGTATGTAAAAGTTTTCCAAAAGAGGCAATTACAAAGCTCCTTTCTTGCAACTCTGGGTATAAGGAAACGCTTTGATGTTGCTCGCCATCATAGATAATATGTTCGTAAACTTCATCACTCAAAATTAATATATCAGTGTTTTTTGTGAGTTTAATTAACGCATTAATATCTTCCTTACTTAATATGCTCCCTGTAGGATTTTGCGGGCTATTTAAAATAATCATTTTGGTATTAGCCGAAAACAACTTTTTAACCATTTCCCAATCGATTTTATAATCTGGTGCGTGAAGTGCAAATGGCTTAACTAGACCTCCGAACAATTTAATGGTAGGTGAGTAGCTATCGTAGGCAGGCTCAAAAATAATTACCTCATCGCCTGCATTAATAACAGCTGCAATTGCGGTAAAAATAGCTTGAGTTCCGCCTGCTGTTATGGTAACTTCTGTATCTGGATTATATTTTGCTCCGTAAAATTCAGCAGCCTTTTCTGCTATAATTTCTCTTAGAACAGGTAATCCTGGCATTGGAGCATATTGGTTGTGCCCGTTGTACATTGCATCAGCAACAAATTTGATTAATTTCGGATCGGTAGCATAATCTGGAAAACCTTGGGATAGATTAATAGCATTATGCTCCTGGGCCAATTTAGACATCACCGAAAAAATAGTGGTGCCAACTGTAGGTAGTTTAGAATTTATAGGTATCATGTACTACGAAAATAGTAATAATACTATAAAATCTAATTATTGATTTATTGTGTTGGGCTTAATTTTTCTTCTGCCAATTAATAAAAATATTAATGCTAATAAAGCTGCGATAGTCATAACTGCTGGCATTGGCCACATTACATCTGCTGCAAACATACTTATCGCTGCAGATGCCAAAGCACCTAAACCCATTTGCAAAGCACCCATTAATGCAGAAGCACTACCAGCATTTTTTGTAAAAGGAGCTAAGGAAAGTGCAGAAGCATTTGGATTTATAAACCCTAAACAACCTAAAAATAAAGCAATAAAACCAATGGTTACGTAAAGACTTAAGAGATTGTTTAATGCTGCAACTAGAAACAATATACTAACCAAACATTGTAAGATAAGTGCCCAAAAGACTATTTTTTTGCTCGTAAACCATTTTAAAATCAAACTATTTACTTGACTAAAACCGATAAAGAATACTGATAAAATAGCAAAAATCCACCCGTAACCAGTTTCGCTAACCTTATACAAATCCATAAAAACCACAGGTGACGAAGATACATAAGCAAACAAACCGCTAAAAGTAATTGCACTTACCAATGCGTAGGTATAAAAACTAGGTTCTTTTAAAACAACAAAAAAGTTTGTTAAAATAGGTTTTGGTTTTAAGGAGTAAGTAGGGTCTGGTTCATAACTTTCTGGCAGTAACCAAATTGTAGTTAATAACATCAAAACAGCCATTAAACTTAAAAATACAAATACCGATTGCCAACCTAATGCAGCAATTAAATAACCACCCGCTGTTGGTGCTAACATTGGAGATAAGGCAATAACCAATAAAAGTGATGCAAAGACTTTCGGACTTTCTTCAACAGTGAATAAATCTCTAACCATGGCAATTGAAGCTACAGCAGCAGCACAACTACCAATTGCTTGAATAAATCTTAAAATAATTAATTGGTCAATTGATGTTACAAACAAACAGCAAAGCGATGATAGGATATAAAGTATTAATCCAAAATAGAGCGGTTTTTTTCTTCCAAATTTATCTAGTAATGGCCCGTACAATAATTGACCAGCAGAAATGCCGATAAAAAAACTAGACAGCGACAGAGAAACCTTTGGAACATCTGTATTTAAATCTTTAGCTATTGCCTTAAAACCTGGTAAATACATATCTATAGAAAAGGGCCCAAGTGCTGCTAAAGAGCCTAAAATTAGAATGATATAGAAAGATTTAGCTTTTGCCATGTGCATTTTTGAGAGCTGCAAAGATGAAGATTTGCTATTTCTTGCAAGTCTGAACTTTGTAAAAATAGAAAGATAACAAATGAATAGGTATTAGAATTTCGTTTACATTAAAATAGTTGTATTTTAGCTAACATGACTTTTAAAACCAAAGAAAGCCGATTGCTACTTGTTCTAGGTGCATTTTTTGTAGCCAATGCTATTTTATCAGAATTTATTGGAGTTAAAATTTTCTCAGTAGAGGAAACACTAGGATTTAAGAAATTTGATATTAATCTTTTTGGTGTTCCTAACCTTTCATTTAATATGTCAGCTGGAGTGCTAACTTGGCCAATCATTTTTATAATGACAGATATCATAAACGAATACTTTGGTGTAAAACAGGTTCGATTTCTATCTATTTTAACAAGTGTGTTAATTGGCTTTGCTTTTTTTGTAGTATGGTTAGCTATGAAATTGCAGCCATCTGATTTTTGGGTAATGCAAAAAGTAGATGGTCAAGACATTAATATGTTAGTAGCTTTTGATGCAATTTTTGGGCAAGGAATGTGGATTATAGTTGGCTCAATCACAGCTTTTTTAATTGGGCAAATGGTTGATGTTTTAATCTTCCATAGGATTAAAAAATTTACGGGAGAAAGAGCACTTTGGTTAAGGGCAACTGGGTCAACTATCTTTTCCCAGTTGATAGATAGTTTTGTGGTTATTTTTATAGCATTCTACTTAAATCCTGCTTATCATTGGAGCTGGCAAATGGTTGCTGCAATTGGTTTAGTTGGTTATACCTACAAATTTGTAGTTGCATTGCTAATGACACCTATATTATATCTTGTTCATGGTGTAATTGATGGTTATTTAGGTAAGGATTTGGCTCACAGAATGATAAAAATGGCAGGACGAGGATAAATGCAAGATAAAACCATTTTGGCTTTAACATTTATTAGGCAAGTTGTATTAACACTTCCTGATGTTTATGAGCAAATTTGTTTTGACACCCCAGCTTTCTATGTAAACAAAAATATTTTTGCCAGGTTAAAAGAAGATGGGGAAAACCTAGTCATCCATACTATAGAACGAGAAAAATGGATGGATAAAGACCCAAAAACGTTTTTTATTACAGACCATTATCTTAAATATAAATATATGCTGGTTAACCTAGATAGGGTAGAACCGGAAGATTTAAGACAGCTCTTATTAACGGCTTTTAAAACAAGGGCTAGTAAAACCACATTAAAGAAAAAACATTAAATTAAGATGTATTATTATCTATTATATTTTGGCATCGCCAGAAATCAATTTACCGCAGAGGATTTTAATTCTTTATTAGCAAAAGCTAGATCCAGAAATGAATCTTTAGATATAACAGGTAAACTTTTGCATTGTGAAGGTACCTTTATTCAACTACTGGAAGGGAAAAAAGAAAATGTTGAAGAGGTTTATCATTCTATAACAAAAGATGATAGACTAATAGCTTTAAAAATCATAACCGTCGGAGCTGCAAGTGAAAGATATTATAAAGATTGGAGCATGGCATTTAAAGACGTTACCATGGCAGAAATTAACGAAATAGAAAACTGTTCACATCATGATGTTGCAGCATATATTAAATCTGCTAGTGCCATAAGACTTCTTAAACTGCTAGTTATAGCATAAAATATTTTTTTTAAACACAAAAGGGTTTATAGCGTGTTATGCTATAAACCTTTTTTAATGCTTTTTATATTCCAAAATTTCATAAAAGATTTAGAGAAACTATTAATAGGAGATGAAGAATGGGGCTTTATCCCCGAAATAATGATTCGTACACTGGTTATGTACTTAATTGTTCTTTTTAGCCTAAGAGTTTTAGGGAAAAGAGGTGTTAAACAATTATCTGTATTTGAGCTGGTAGTAATTATCAGTTTAGGTTCTGCCGCCGGAGATCCAATGTTTTATAAGGAAGTCGGATTAATATCAGCCGTTGCTGTATTTTCAGTTGTAGTTTTTGCTTACAAAGTAACCTCCTATTTTGTAAATAAAAGCAAAAAGGTAGAGCAATTATTAGAGGGCAGTTGCACTTGCTTAATTAAGGATGGACGATTTTCAATTGATAATTTCAAAAAAGAAACATTGGCTCAGGATGAATTTTTCTCTGAGCTGCGTTTGCAAAGCATTTCACATCTCGGACAGGTAGAACTTGCAATAATTGAAACCTCTGGTAGTGTAAGTGTATTTTTTTATTCTACTGAAGAAGTTAAATATGGCTTACCTATTTTGCCAGCATTATTTTGTGAAAAACATATCGAAATAAAACAAAAAGGCCATTATTCATGTAGTTTTTGCGGGTATACTGAGCAACTTTCCCCAAATAAAAAAATTGCTTGTAAGGTTTGCGATAAAACTGAATGGGTCAAATCAACGAATAATAAGAGAATAACTTAATGTTATTTAATGAATATAATTGAAAAACAATAACTTATAAATTAAATTAACTGACACTTAGATAGCAAAATGACCATTATTTTTTGTATCTTTGTGCAAATTTTTAAACATTAATGAAGATATTTATTACAGGCCTTCCTTTAGAAGTAGGGGAAGATGAATTAACAGCCGTATTTGGTGATTTCGGTCAAGTAAAATCACTTAGAATTATTAAAGACCGCGAAACTAATCAAAGCCGTGGCTTTGGTTTTGTAGAGATGCCTAATGATGATGAAGCTAGAGAAGCTATCAAAAGAATGAACGGTGGCGACTACAACGGTAACAGAATTAAAGTTGCTGAAGCGCAAGAAAAACCAAACACGGGTGGCGGTAACGCTGGTGGTGGTTTTAAACGTAACAACAGTAGAGAACGTAGTTACTAGATTGTAGCTTTCCTCTTGACTTTATAAAGTCTATTTGGGCTAAAGGATTTTTACGGATTAATATTTCTTATTTTTAAAATCTTATTTGAAGGTTTTATCAATTATAAAAGGATTGCGAATCTAATGGGTTCGCATTTTTTTTTGTCCTCGATTTTTATATCCACATAATTACTATCTTTAATTAACCAAATAGTAAAATGAATGAAAGTTGATTATATAGCTCTATCTGTCCCTATATTTTTTATCCTTATAGGTATTGAGTTATTTTATGATTTTTATAAAAAACTAAAGTACTATCGTTTTAATGATAGTATTTCAAATTTAAGTCAAGGAATTGGTTCTCAAATCACTGGTCTTTTCATGAAAACAGCCTTGTTTTTTGGCTACAAATATATTTTCGAAAATTGGAAGTTATTTGAAATTCCAGATACCATTTGGACCTGGATTATTTTATTTATAGGGGTCGATTTTTTCTATTATTGGTTCCATAGAATGAGTCATCAAGTAAATGCGTTATGGGCAGCTCATATTGTACATCATCAATCTGAAGAGTACAATTTAACAGTCGCTTTACGCCAATCTTGGTTTCAAAGTTGGTTTGCGTGGGTTTTTTACCTACCTCTTGCCTTAATTGGTTTTGACCCATTAATGTTTGTAACCCTGAGTGCCTTTAATACCTTATACCAGTTCTGGATACATACCAGAACCATTAAAAGTCTGGGGTTGTTAGAATATATCTTAAATACACCATCACACCATAGAGTGCATCATGGATCAAATCCTAAATATATTGACAAAAATCACGCTGGGACCTTAATCATTTGGGATAGGTTGTTCGGCACTTTTCAGAAAGAAGAAGAGGAGGTATATTACGGAATTACAACACCATTGGCAAGTTGGAATCCTGTTTGGGCAAATCTTCATTACTGGGCAGAGTTATGGTCAACAGCAGAAAGGGCTGATAATTTTAAAGATAAAATTAAGGTTTTTATTAAACCGCCAGGCTGGTTTCCTGAAAAACTGGGAGGCTTTAAACCAGCACCCGAAATAGATGTAGAAAAATATCAAAAGTTTGACTCGAGTTTTAGTAAGCAAGTCTTTTTTTATGTGTTTTTTCAATTTATAGTTGCTTTGATATCTGCATCCCTCTTGTTATTTCTTTATTTTAAATTAGAAACCGCTACATTAGCCTTTGCTTCTGCACTCACTATTTTTGCGCTCTTAAGTTGTGGAGCTTTATTAGAAAAGAAACTATGGGTGAAGCATTTTGAATACTTAAGAATTGTATTAAGTATTTTAGGATTATACTTATTTAAAGATTTAGCCATATTTAACATTCTTGCCATAAGTGTAATAATTGTACAGATTATTACAGCAATTTGGTTTTATTACTTACAAAATTCAATTATCGATGCTCCAAAAATATCTTCAGTTTAGTATTGCCTTCGCCTTTATATTTATTATTCAAATTTTGATGGAGTCCGATAGCAAGACCGCTAAGCTAGTATTGGCAGATTTCTATTATATTGTAAAACCGTTAATTACAATTTCGTTAATGATATTTTATGCCTATCAAACGCAATTACGTGGTAGGTTTGCTAAAAGAATTTTTTCTGGATTATTCTTTGGATTAGTAGGTGATAGTTTTTTAATGTTCCTCCACGTTAATTCATCATTTTTTATGTTTGGTTTAATTGCCTTCCTCATTGGTCATTTATGCTACATCAGTGCCTTTTATTTGGATTATAAATGGAATCCTGCTATCGAAAAGAAATCAACTTGGCTGGCTTTGATCGTCTTTGGGGTTTTCTGCTTAAGCTTTTATTTATTTCTGAGACCGTATTTAGGAGCTATGAAAATTCCAGTTATGGTTTATGCTTTCGTTATTTCTTTGATGGGTATCATGGCAGTAAATAGAAAAGGTAGAGTAAATAGGGTCAGCTTTAATTTAATATTTTTTGGTGCTCTTGCCTTTCTCATTTCAGATTCTATTCTGGCCTATAACAAATTTGTAAATCCATTTAATGGTGCAGGTATTGCCATTATGACCACCTATATGTTGGCACAATATCTAATTACAGTGGGTTCTGTTGAGCGTAAGCTAAAGAAAGCAACCGCTATTGATGAAGTAAAGAGTTAATTGTTTTTAGATTTTTTATCCTTATCTAAAATTGTAAATACTTGAACAAGTCGCTCTCCATTTTCATCAACTAATGTTAAGGTGTGTTTTCCGGGAAGTGGGCTAATAGCTAATTGATGAAATGATTTTGTGCTGCCCACAAACTCAGCATCTATGTGCCAATAGATTTTAGTTTCCACATTCCGATGTGCAGCATTCAAAATAATTTTACCTCTGGTACCATCTAATTCAATTGGAATATAAATTACAGCATTATTTTTAGGATAAATCATGTCCATTACATTATTTCCTCCTGCTATATCACAACCTGGTTTAAAGGGGGGTAATACTTTATAATCACTGTTTTTAATTTTGTAATAATATTCCATTGATGGGGGCAAAACAAACCATTTTTCGTGCTGCATTAGCGATGTGCTTTCGCAATTGTCAGTAACCCTAAAAGTTCCAGTAGCACTTAAATGAACCAACTTATGGTAAGGACAAATTGTAGTTTTTTCTCCAGCAAATGGTACCAATTCAGTTATTTTATCGGCGCAAAATTCACCAGCTTTATATCCACTTTGCTTGCAAACTAAAACCTTTTTAAGTTTTGTTTTTGGTGCCTCAAACCATTTTGATGAAGGTAATTGTCTAAAAATATCAAACAAAACTGGTGCAGCTACCTCAATTCCCATTAAACCAGGTCTGCCTTCTCCATCGGCATTGCCAACCCAAACACAAACTACATAATCTGGTGTTAAACCTATTGCCCAAGCATCTCTAAAACCAAAACTTGTTCCTGTTTTCCAAGCCACTCTTTGCGATGAGGAGAATTGCTCCCACAAACCTTCATCTCCTGGACGCATTACTTCTTCCATCGCGTTAAAAGTAGCCCAAATAGAGCCGTGATCAAATATTGAATTTAATTCTGTTTCTTTTTTATCAAATGATAGTTTTACATCATTTGCATAAACTGGCGCATCATAATCGTGTGGATTGTACTTACCCTGATATTCATTAAAATGGTTTAAGGTTCTTGCCATTCCCATATAACTTCTCGCCAAATCCCACATTTTAACTTCACTTCCGCCTAAAATGAGCGATAAACCATAATGATCTGCAGGTTGATTTAAAGTGGTAAAGTTTAATTTTTTTAACTTATCATAAAAGCGTTCGTATTTATATTGCTGCAACATTTTTACTGCCGGAATATTTAACGACCTACTTAAGGCTTTATCTGCTGAGATAGCACCATCATAACCTAAATCATAATTCTGCGGCGTATAACCTGCAATTTGAGTAGGAACATCAGCAACCAAAGTATGCGGTAATAACATTCCATCGCTTAACATACTTGCATACAAAAGAGGTTTTAGCGTACTGCCCGGACTTCTAGGCGCTTTGATCATATCTACATAACTTTCATACGCAGCGTTTTGTGGCTGATAACAATTACCAATATAACTTTTTACAGTTCCTGTCTTTACATCCAGCACCAAAGCAGCAATGTTATTGATATCATTTGCTTTATAGCGATTGTTGTATCGCTTAAGCAACTCGTTTAATTTTAGTTGTAAATCATAATCTATTGTTGTTTTTAAACTTGTAGAGTTGATATTTAAGGATTTTTTTTCTTCTTTAAATCTACTTAACAAATGTGGTGCATTTTGAGGTAATGGAAGCGGGCTACCTGGAATTGGTTCTGACTTAGATAAATCTGCGGTGGCTTGATCGATGATGTTTAACCTAGCCAACTTGTCCAATAAATCATTTCTCTTTTTTATTAATCGTTTTGAATTTTTACCAGGATGAACCAACGATGGGCTATTTGGTAAAACAGCCAAAGTTGCTATTTCTCCCCAAGATAGATTTTCAGCTTTGCGACCATAATAACGCCAGCTCGCTGCTTCCAAACCTACCACATTGCTCCCAAAAGGAGCATTTGAAGCATATAACCCTAAAATTTCTTTTTTAGAATAAGTAAACTCCAACCTTGTTGCCAACCACATTTCAGTTAGCTTTTGCCAAATATTTCTATTTTGCTTTCGCGATAACCGAATAACTTGCATTGTTAATGTACTACCGCCACTCACTACATTTTTTGCACTGAAATTTTGTTTTATCGCCCTACTCATTGCAACTGGGTCTACTCCAAAATGCAGGAAGAAACGCTGATCCTCAAAAGCCGTAATGCACTTTACGAATTTATCAGGAACGTTGTCTGCTACAGGAAATCGCCATTGGCCATCGCTCGCAATAGAAGCACTTAATAATTCGCCATTACTAGCTTCTATTAAATAGGAGGTTGGAGACTTAAATAGTTCTTTTGGTAAAGAAAATAGGAAAAATAGAAACAACAAAAAACAAATGCTATCTGAAATTAGTAAGGCTTTTTGTTGTTTATTCATTATTAATATTTACATAGGTAACATTTCCTCTTAAGTTTTGATATCATATTAAATCAAATCATTATGGAAAAACTAATTACCTTTTTAAGATTGATATTGGGTTTTATACGCTTTTTATTGCTTAATATTTATCCGAGACTATGAGTGTTCGTCATTACAAGAAGCAAAGTACCGAAGCAATCTAACTTGTAAGAAAGAGATTGCTTCGCTTTGCTCGCAATGACGACTTGCCTCTTGTTTATCATTTAACAACCTGCACCCATTTACCAGCTTGTGTTGCACTAATGTTATTGTTATACATTGCTTCACATTGTACGGCAGATAAGTAATATTTTCCCAAATAAGACGCGTTTAACAATACTCTATAAGTTAAAGTTTCATTTTCGCGGATATTGAAATAAGTAAATACTCTATCATCTCTTACGTCCCTATAAGTATATGGAGCCGAAGCTAAAGCTCCTTCGTTATCATTTAACCTGGTATTAATGATTTCCCAACCCGATGGGAAAATCTGAGTTAAGGCCATCTGCTCATAATAGCCCATTTTACCCGGGTTTTTAACAGTTACTTCTGCATAAAAATCTGTTCCTTGTTTTAAGGTAGATGGATCTAAAACTAAACCCTTAAGAGTTTTATAACTCACATTCATTTCCAATATCTCAGGATTGTTAGGTAAGAAATTGTTTTGTCCTGCAACTGGTTGACCTTGCAAAATCAATCTTACAAACAATACATTTTTTCCGGTATTGGTAATGTTAGCAGTATTATTTTTGAACGTTATGGAAGTTGTATTTAAGTATTGTTCGCTATTTGTATTTCCTTTAGCGCCATTTAAAACATAATTGTATTGCAATCTATTCGATGAACTATTTTGCCCACAGAACTTAGCAATTGCCAATAAACTATAAGCCGTAGTTTGGGTACTGTACCAAATATCTTGTCCTAAACGTGAAGCAACTTTGGTTAGCAATTGTGCAGCTTGACCTTTCTGACCCATTAAAGTTAAGGTTTCCATAATCATTGCTTCATCTCTTAAATCGGAGCCGTAAGTGCCACTCAATTGATTATATGGTTTTACCGTTTTGTCTAATCGGCTAATCAAAGCATTGGCAGCAGCAGCTTGACCAGCTAATTGATACGCAGCTGCTAAACGCCATTTTGAGGCAACAGATAAATATTCAAAAGCTCTCAATCTATTCATTGCTGCCATTTCTGGTTTTTTAGCCAGTGCCAAAACATATAATCGATAAGCTTGACTTAGATCGCCGCCATAGAAATTCTCTGAATTTGGCACCCAATTATTCGCTTTGCTTTTTTGGTAACGGATCAACTCTTCAAACATCCCGGCAGGTAAAGTATAACCCGCATTTTGTGCCTCGATTAAGAAATGTCCAGCATAATTTGTTCCCCATTCATCAGAAGCACCTTCGCCAGGCCAGTAACTTAATCCTCCATCAGTAGTTTGGAAGCCTTTTAATCTGTTAATTCCAGATTTAATATTTCGTTCAACTTCAGTTTTTCTTTGTGTTGAAAGTGGAGTCAATTTATCCAACATCAATTGAGGGAAGATACTTGATGTGGTTTGTTCTACGCACCCATGAGGATATTGAATTAGATAACTCAAGCGTTTATTTAAATTGATAGGTGGGATTGATGAAACTTCAACGGATCCAGAATTTGTACCACTCATTCCGATTGGGGCAAACTTCGTCGACCAACTTTGGTTGGGCTGGATAGTAGCTGAAACTACATTCGTGATATAAGGATTTGGATTACGAATATCCATTTCTACATCATAAACGGTTTTCTCGTTTCCACTTTGTGCAATAATTTTAACTTTTGCCACACCAACATTATTTGGTGCAGTAACTTGAAAATAAGTCATTTGTTCACCTGCTTGTTTAAAGCTTAACTGCTGGGTTTTCAAACCATCAACAATTAAGTTAGTGCTTTGCAATTGAACAGAAACATTTTTTAAATTGTTATTAGTTGCAAAAATATTAACTGGCAAAGTAAAACTTTCTCCTGGACCAATTACCCTTGGTAAAGTTGCCAAAACCATTAAAGGCTTTTTAACTTCTACTGCTTTTTCTGCAAAACCGTAAGCGCCATCCATACCTGAAATAACCATTGCTCTAACTGAACCGATGTATTGTGGTAATTTAAATTTATGCGTTTTATTTTCGCCTTTGCCTAAATAGTATGGCCCCATAAATTTAACTACAGGTTTAAACCTATTTGCCTTAGCAGGATTTAAGTTTCTGTTGATAGAACCATCACCACCAATACTTAAAATTCGTTCTAAATTTCCACCCCAAGCGCCTAATACTTGATCAAATAAATCCCAAGTTTTAACTCCTAAACCTTCTCTAGCATAAAATATACTATGCGGATCAGGAGTTTTAAATCGTGTTAAGTCTAATAACCCTTCATCAACCAAAGCAATGGTATATGTCATCGCTTTACCATTGCTTTCCGAAATTGAAATTGCACTTTCTATTTCTGGCTTTAAAGTAGCAGCCATCTTAATCACAGGTTTTAATATAGTTTCTGGGTCTTCAATAGTTAACGGAATGGCTCCATACATCCTTATAGGCAAATCATTTAGTGTTTGGGCGTGAGGTTGGATCAGCGTAATGTTCGCAAAAACATTCGGTGCCATATTTTTCTCAGCCTTGAAATTAAATTGTGTTTGCCCTTTTTTAGTGTCAACCCAATAAGTTTTTAAAACTCTACTTCCATTTTCAATAGAAACTAAAGCTTTACCATTTTCTCCAGTAGGGATAGTTAAGGTGATATCTTCTCCAACAATAAATTTCTGTTTGTTAGCTGTAAAAGATAACATCGATGCCTCTGTTGGGTTGCTGCCTTGTTCACGTTGTGCCCAGCCTGGCCAATCTATATATACAGATTTTCCAGTGGTGTGTCCATTCCCATATTCATCACGAACTAAAATCAAATATCTACCCCAATTAGGCTCATTAATACGTAATGTGTAGTCTCCCTTTCCATTGGTAAGGTTTACATACTGTTTAGAAACCAACTTGTTATATTCATTTTGAGTGAAGTTGGCATAACTCTGTTGGTTATCTTGTTCCCACCACCAGCGCCATTGAACCTTGTATAGTTCAACAGAAACGGTTTTGCCTCCACCTAACAATTTACCATCTCTATTTACGTTTACAATTTCCACTTTGTGGTCTCTATCAGTTAACAACATTCCGCTTAAACGGTCGCCTGATGGGGTTTTAACGCCTAAATAATTGTTGTAAACGTGATATGGAATACTGAAATTATCGATGCTGAAATTACCTCCAGGTTCAAACACCTTTGTTGTGAAGTTGGCTCTTAAAATACCAGGAGCGGAACCAGTTTCGCTTAAATTAGTATTTACAACAGCTGTACCAGCAGCATTTAATGTGCCTTCAAAAACTGTTTTAATCTGCGACTCAAAATTCACCGTCGGATTATCAAATGAATAATCATCAAATCCTTTAAACTTGGTCTCCGTTGTGTTTAAGTTTACATCAACTTTTGCTTTTAAGTTTTGAGCTGGTGTGCCAAATAACCACTTTGCAGAAAGGATAGTAGCCGATGAAGCTCCATTGCCTAAATAAGTTTTTCCTCCTAAATCAAAATTGATTTTTAAACGGTTAGGCATTACCGTCTCAATTTTAAGGGTTTTTGAGAACGAAGCACCACCAACTTTTGCCTTCACCAGCCAATTTCCTGTTGGCGCGGTGCTTTCTGTAGCAGTTTTAAATGTGTAAAATCCATTTAGTGCTTGCGCAATTACTGTTCGTTTAGCTAACTGACCTTTAGGATTTGTTAGCTCGAAAGTAACTGGATAATTAGTCGGCAATTTTTTCAATTTATCTTCTAAAACAAACGACAAATAGATGCTATCTCCTGGTCGCCAAACACCACGTTCGCCATAAATAAACCCTTTAATTCCATTTTGTACTACATCGCCACCAACATCAAAACGACTTAATGGCAACGAGTTTCCATCGTCTAGTTTCAAATAACCACGCTCTCTTCCATTTTTGGCAACCAATAAAAACGGTTTTCTCTTTAAATCAAATATGGCTAAACCATCACCATCAGTTTTTACCGTGGTTAAAATTTGCCGCTGATAATCTTGCAATTCTAAACTTACGCCACTTAAAGGTTTTGCTGTCAATAAATCGGTAGCAACAATAAGCATGCTGTTGTCATTTCCTCTTTTGGCAACCAAGCCGATGTTAGAAGCCAATAAATTTCTACTTGCCCAACGTTCATTTGTATAGTACGATGGTGTACAAGGATTATCCCTGTCTGCCCATCTGTAATGAGATGGGTAATAATCTTGATAACTGTTCCAAAATTCATCATCCTCATCTAATGTTTCACCATAACTTTCATAGTCACCTTCATATTCACCACCATCTTCATCAGTACTACCCGAAGAAATCTCTTTACATTCATACACATTATATGCTTTTCTAAAACCTATCGTTACGCGATACATTGCTCCAGGCTCTGTGCGAATAAGTTTATCTAAATCTAAAGTAAAACGTGTTTTCTTGTGCAGGTTTACCGCTTTATCCTCATCTAAACGAATTGTTTTTTGAACAACTGGCTTAGCAACCCTTCTCAATTCATTTCCTTCCTTGTAATTATTTACTTGAAAAAACTGAGGAATATTGTTTTCATATATTTTAATTACAGTAACATCAACAGCTTTTAAGTTTACAGCTTCAAAAGGTAAAACCAATTTTCCAGAATTGGGTAGGATAGTACCAGTTCCTGCTATGGTAACCGAAGGCAATTTATCTTCAAAAATGATGTTCGCTGTTTTTGAACTCTCTAATTTTTTACCTTCAATATCTGTTATGGCAGCGTTTACGGTAACAGCGTAATTTCCTTGCAATTCATCTGGCGCATAAACCTTAATCTGACTGGCATCAATTGTAAAACGAAGGTCTTGTAAATCGCCCAAAGCAATTAACCCATTTAAATCCTGAGCTACATTTATGGGTTCAGAACATTGAATTAAGGCATAATCTTCAGCACCTTGTACAGCCTTAATATCTAATACCTTAAAAATAGTTTTAGCAGGAATAATTACTTTTTCTTCACCTTTATCATCATCAGCATTTATCGCATCACCGTTCCAATTTAGTGTTAAGGTAGCTTCCTTGTTAATTTTTTTAATGCTATCTATCACAAAGGTAGAGCGATGTTTTTCTGGATCGTGTGTCCACTTAACTTTTAATTTTTGAGTAAAATCTAAGCTTAATGACTTTTCAATGCTTTGCTGCTCTTCATAATCGGCTGTATTAATTTCTCCAATTAACTTCATGTAAGTTAAGGATGTATTGTTTTGAGAAACCAAACCATTCTGACTTAGGTTTAATCCTGGTTTGATTACCTTAAAATCGAAATCAAATTCCTCTAAGCCTTTTTCAGTAGTTGTTATTTTGCTTAAATTAATCGTTGCCTCATATTTTTGATCTGGTTCTAGCTGTTCGTCTGGTCTAAATTCAATGGTTTGTGGGTCTATCCAAAATGTTTTTCCTTTAATACTTGGAGAAAAGTCAAATATTTCTCTTTCATCAGGTTTACCTAAATCACTTAAGCTTTTTACAGTACTTGCTAGATGAACCCTGATGAAACTTTTCTTAGAAATTGTTCCTGACGTATAGGACTCTATATATTTTGCATAAGCCTGATTGTCTTGCTCATTTTTCTTTTTGAAAAAGAAAAAATAAATCGCAAAAACTGATATTAAAAATAATGCTCCAAAGAGCACTTTTTTTATCGTAGACGAAGAATATTTGGCAGTGTTTTCCATACAATATACATTGGTAAATGTTGTATGAAATTTAGCGAAAAAAGAAATGAGAATGAGAAATTATTTATCAACTCATTCAAATAATTGTTGGCAAATCAATTGTAGTGCTAATCGGTTCAGATAGTCCATCTTTACGCTATATCTTTTTTGGGCTTCGACTACGCTCAGCCTGACAAAAAAGGATACCACTTCAATACGGTTTAGATAGGGGGGCTTATGCTGAAATAATAAAAATTGCTAAAATACTTAATGACAGCAGTGCCAATAATATAAAATCAATCTTTAAATTAATTGATTTATTGATTTTATAAAAATGAATTATTACTAAAATTGGCAAACTTATAAATGTTGAGCAGAATGAAATGATAATGCTATACCATAAGATAATAGCAAAAGGACTATTGTAGTTTTCAACAGAAATAGGTCCATTAAAATACCTTAAAACTAGTGATGTCAACATTAATAGGTTTGACAGGATTAGACTATATCTAATTACAGCTAATATTGTTTTTTCAATCTTTAAAGCTATTTTAGATATAGTCATTGAGATTAAATTATTACAAATAAGTTAGGAGATTGCTTCGTTCCTCGCAATTACGCTAGGAAATTAAACTATACCTCAATACTACTTAATCATCACTCCAGGCTTGTTTAAAACCGGAACTCTAATTATATTATTCTCAACTATGCTTTCTGGAAGAAAAATGAATTTTTTGTCGTAAATCTCTTTACCAATGTAATAGCTTAACCAATATTCATTAGTTAAACCAAAAACAGCAGGGTCAATAGCTTCAACTCCTGCAAAAGAATTTGCGTCTAAATCTCCAATAAAATGTCTTAAAAGTGAAGTTTTTACTTTTTTGCCCTCTTTTTCACCATAACCTTTAGAAGTAATCATTACATTGGTTATTGGGCCATTTTTATAATTAACTACATAAACGGTCCAGCTTCCAACTTCTGGAGTTTCGCCAACTAAAGCCACCGCAATGGCAACGTCTTCAACTATATTTTCTGGTAAATCTGCTTTCATTTAGATTAAAGATAAAGGAACAAAGAACAAAGATTAGGGGATTAAAAGAATTTAAATCCAGTCTTCATCATTGCTCTTTATTCTTTGGTCTATTAACTATTTCTTTTTCGCTACGGCCTTCTTTTTAGCTGGTGCTTTTTTCTTAACGTCAAACGCTTTTGGTAATTGTTCAACAATTAGTTTCTTAACATCATCTAAAGGAATTTCTGCCAATTCTTCTGCTGTGTATTTTGCCTTGGTTTTAGGATTATTCCTCAATTTCAACATTTCTTTACCGAAACGGATGAAAGGTCCCCAACGACCATTTTCTATTGCAATCTTATCACTTTCCCACTGCTGTATATAACGATTGTTTTCTTTCTCAATCTTCTTCTCAATTAGCTCTTTAATATCATTTGCAGATAATGTATCGAAATTGTAAGCTTTAGGCACATTGATAAATAAGCTATTCCATTTAATGAAAGGACCAAAACGACCAGTTCCTTTAGTTACAGGTAACCCTTCATACGCTGCAACTGGTGCATCAGCAGTAACCTTTTCACCAATAATTTCAATCGCTCTCGCTTGGTCAACAGTTAATGGATCTTCATTTTTGGGAATTGAAATAAAAGCTTCGCCCCATTTTACATAAGGCCCGAAACGGCCAACACCAACTGAAACTTCTTTGCCTTCATAATCCTCTAATTGGAAAGGCAATTTGAATTGGTCTAATGCTTCTTCCAGTGAAACCGTTCCCACCGATTGAGATTTCCCTAAACTAGCATAGCGAGGTTTATCTTCTTCATCATCAGATAATTCGCCTATTTGAACTAAAGGACCATAACGGCCAACTTTAGCGTAAACATTTTTACCAGTTGTTGGGTCTATCCCTAATAAACGCTCACCATTTGCACGATCTGCGTTTTCTAGAGTATTTTCTACTTCACTATGAAAAGGTGTATAAAAAGAGTGGAGCATTTTTGTCCATTCCTGTAAACCTTGTGCAATCTCATCAAACTGCTTTTCTACTTTTGCAGTAAAGTTAAAATCTACAATGCCTTTAAAATGTTCTACCAAAAAGTCGTTTACCACTTCACCAATATCAGTAGGGAAGAGTTTCGATTTTTCAGCACCTGTAATTTCAGATTTGGTTACTTTACTAATGTTGCCATTAACCAAAACCATACTTACAAACTCTCTTTTTCTACCATCTTTATCTTCTTTAACCACGTATCCACGATTTTGAACCGTAGAAATGGTTGGTGCATAAGTAGATGGTCGGCCAATGCCAAGTTCTTCTAATTTCTTAACTAAACTTGCCTCTGTATATCTTGCTGGCGGACGAGAGAATCTTTCTGTCGCTGCTAATTCTTTTAATATTAAACTTTGTCCTTTTGTTAATGGTGGAAGGAGGTTGTTATCTTCATTTTCTTCATCTTCATCATCAGTAGATTCTAGATAAACTTTCAAGAAGCCATCAAATTTCAATACTTCACCTTCAGCTAGTAATTCTTCTTTTCTGGTAGAAATACTAATGTTAACGTTCGTTTTTTCGAAAATAGCTTCGCTCATTTGAGAAGCGATGGCACGTTTCCAAATCAAATCGTACAAACGTTTTTCTGAGTTATCCCCATCCACATTGTGCTGATTAAAATAAGTTGGACGAATAGCCTCGTGAGCTTCTTGCGCACCAGCAGATTTTGTTTTATAAACCCTAGGTTGATGATATTTTTCGCCCCAAGCAGATTTGATTTCAGCCGATGCGGCAGCAATAGCAGTTTCAGATAAGTTAACAGAATCTGTTCTCATGTAAGTGATTTTACCACTTTCATACAAACGTTGTGCAATTTGCATTGTTCTAGCAACCGAAAAACCTAATTTACGAGAAGCTTCTTGTTGTAGTGTTGAGGTTGTAAAAGGGGCAGCAGGATTTCTCTTTGCTGGTTTTACTTCTAAATTGCTAACTGCGAAACCTGCGTTAATGCAATCTTGCAAGAATTTTTCTGCATCAGCAGCTTGCTCAAAACGTTGTGGTAATTCTGCTTTTACAGTTTCCTTGCCTTTTCCCGTAGTAAATTGAGCAGTTATTTTAAAGGCAGCAGTACTGTTAAATTTATTTACTTCACGCTCACGGTCTACGATTAATCGTACCGCAACAGATTGTACACGACCAGCAGATAAAGATGGTTTAACTTTTTTCCATAAAACTGGAGATAGTTCAAAACCTACCAATCGATCTAAAACACGACGAGCTTGTTGGGCATAAACTAAATTATAATCGATAGTACGAGGAGTTTCAATGGCCTTTAATATTGCAGGCTTAGTAATCTCATGAAATACAATACGTTTTGTGTTGCTTTCTTTTAGCCCTAAAGTTTCATATAAATGCCACGAAATAGCTTCTCCCTCACGGTCTTCATCGGATGCTAGCCATACCATTTCGGCTTCCTTAGCTAGTTTTTTCAGTTCGGCAACTACTTGTTTCTTATCGGCAGGTACTTCATAGGTTTGGGAAAAATCATTCTCCGTATCTATTCCCATATCGCCTTTTACTAAATCCCGGATATGACCATAACTAGACTTAACCAAAAAATCCTTCCCTAAATAACCCTCTATGGTTTTAGCTTTTGCAGGTGACTCGACTATTAGTAAATTTTTTGCCATTCAGAACGTTTTTCTGCAAATAAAACTATAATTAAGTCTAAAATCAAAATTGATATAGCAATTATTTTAAAAAAAGCAGTTGAATTTGAAGTGCAACACACTGTTTTACATCCATTAAACCTAGTACAATACCCTTTTAATTTATTTTTTAAAATATCAATTTCTTTACGATATAATTATTTATTCAATCTGTTTTGTAAGTATCTTCGTTTATTGGTTGGGAGATTTGCGTAATGCGTAGAGCTTATTTAGAAATTCTGTATTGCATATTGAATAATCGTACAATTGAACCATTAACCAGTTTAAACACTTAACCTTAAAAAAAATGATCAATACCTTATTATTACTATTAAACTTATGGATTGCACCAAATCCGCCTAAATCCGTTTATGATTTTTCTTTTAAAACCCTTGATGGCAAAGAAGTAAAACTATCTAAATTTAAAGGAAAGAAAATCTTAATTGTAAATACAGCTTCTAAATGTGGTTATACACCTCAATATGAAGATTTAGAAAAACTACACAAACAATATGGTAAAAATGTAGTGCTAATCGGTTTCCCAGCAGGAAATTTTAAAGAACAAGAATTAGGCACTAGCAAAGAAATTCAAGAATTCTGTACACAGAAGTATGGTGTTACATTTTTAATGAGTGAGAAAGTAAGTGTTAAAGGAGCTGATATTAATCCGCTATTTGCTTATTTAACAAGTCAAGAAAATCCAGATTTTACTGGCGACATTAAATGGAACTTCGAGAAATTTTTAATTAATGAAAAAGGTCAATTGGTACACCGTTACCGTTCTCCGGTTAAACCCTTAGATGCTGCTATTGTTCAGAATTTATAATATTTTTTTAAAGTTTGTTAAATCCCAATGCTTAACTGTTTTGGGATTTTTTGTTTATAATTGAGCATGAACTATACGCCATATTTAATTCTTGTTGTTGCTTTTATTGTCGCATTATATTTTATTTTCCGCAAGAAGAAATTAGTTGTAGTTTCATTAAGCGAAGCTGATAAACAATTATTAGCTAGCAATGTAGATTTCTACATCCGCCTTGATGGCAATAAAAAAGAATTGTTTGAACAAAAGGTTGCAGATTTTTTAGTTACTACTAAAATTGAAGGAGTAGGTTTAGAAATTACACAATTAGACAGGTTGTTAGTGGCAGCGAGTGCTGTAATTCCCATCTTCAGCTTTACTGATTGGAAGTATAAAAACCTAAGTAATGTGGTTTTATACCCTGATACTTTTAATCAAGACTTTCAGTTTGAAGATGGTGAAAGAAATATCATGGGAATGGTTGGAACTGGTTTCATGAACGGACAGATGATTTTATCATTAGCTGCTTTAAGACACGGTTTTTCTAAAAGTGCAGGTATGGAAAATACAGGAATTCACGAGTTTGTACATTTGTTAGATAAATCTGATGGCGCCACAGATGGTGTGCCAGAAAACCTGATGGCACACGAATATACCTTGCCTTGGTTAAAAATGATGCACGAAGAAATCGAAAGGATAAAAGAAGATAAATCTGATATTAACCCTTATGCAATTACCAATCAAGCTGAGTTTTTTGCTGTTGTTTCTGAATACTTTTTCGAACAACCAGAGATATTAAAAGATAAACACCCAGAATTATATCTAATATTAAGTAAAACTTTTGGACAAAATTTAGCAGAAGAGTAAACCACAAAGGCACCAAGAACACAAAGTAAATCCTTAAATAACCTTTGTCAAACTACAAGGCTAATAGTTTAAAAGTTTGACAAAGTAGATATTAATTATCCGTGTCCATCCTTTTTATCTGTGGTTAATAATTCCCTATCTTAGCCTTATCAAAACAATCCTTCTATGACTGTAAAAAACAAGATTTACATTCTTGCTATTTCATTGGTACTTCTTGGCTCTTGCACCACAAAATATGCAGTTGTAAAATCTAATCGTGAAGAGCAAAATATTAATTCTTCATTACCTGTAGATAGCTCAATCATTAAAACTTATATGCCTTATAAAGTTAAGGTAGAAGCCGAAATGAATGAAGTAATTGGTTATACAGATGTTGTATTATCGAAAAGTTCTTCACTTCCTGAATCTGTTTTAGGGAACTTTTTCGCTGATGCTGTTTATAATCAGGCTAGAAAGATAGAACCTAATATCGGTTTTGTATTTCCAACAACTACTGGAGGGTTACGTAATGACATTGCAAAAGGTCCAATTACTGTTTCGAGCATATTTGAATTGATGCCTTTCGAGAATCAACTGATATTATTTAATTTAAAGGGAGCCGATGTGTTAAAAGTTATTACAAACATTGCAGCAAGGGGGGGGCAACCTGTAAGTGGCTTAAAATTTAACATTAAGAATAAGCTGCCAGAAAATATATTAATAAACGGAAAGCCTTTTGATGTAAATAAAAGTTATTGGGTAGCTACGTCTGATTATATCGCAGGTGGTGGCGATGAGAACGTTGGTTTTGCAACGCCAATCTCAAGCAAAAATATGAGTATACTTATTCGTGATGCCTTATTAAAAGAGGTAAAAGAAGTTCAAGCTGCTGGAAATAAAATAAACGCAAAATTAGATGGAAGAATTACAAAAAATTAATCGCCGAAATTTTATTAAAACTGGTGGCATTGCTAGTGCTGCTGTTGCTTTAAGCTTAAATTCTCTAGATGCTTTTGCCAACGGTCGATTACAGAAATTAACCATTCTACATACTAATGATGTGCACAGTAGGATAGAGCCTTTTCCGATGGATGGGTCTCGAAACCAAGGCTTAGGCGGTACTGCTAGACGCTCTGCATTGATTAAAAAGATTAGAGCAGAACAAGAAAATGTACTGCTGTTAGATGCTGGTGATATTTTTCAAGGCACACCTTATTTCAACAAATTTGGGGGCGAAGTGGAGATTAAATTGATGAGCCAAATGCAATATGATGCCACAACATTAGGAAATCACGATTTTGATAACGGTGTTGAAGGGTTTTATAAACAATTGCCTCACGCTAATTTCCCTGTCTTAATTGCCAACTACGATTTATCTAATACAGCGCTTTCAAAATCTACGCAGCCTTTTAAAGTCTTTAAAAAAGCAGGGTTGAAAATAGGTGTATTTGGTTTGGGTATCCAATTAAAAGGATTAGTCGACCCTAAAAACTATGGAGAAACACAATACTTCGACCCAATTGCGAAGGCTAATGAAACCGCTTTGCTATTAAAAAATGATTATAAATGTGATTTAGTGATTTGTCTTTCTCACCTAGGCTATTCCTACCGTAACAATTCAGTTTCTGATAAAGTTTTAGCAGCAAACACCAGAAACATAGATTTAATTATTGGTGGACACACGCACACTTTTTTAGATGTACCTGAAGATGTAAAAAATCTTGACGGTCAAATCACTACCGTCAATCAAGTTGGTTTTGCCGGCATTAACCTAGGTAGAATTGATTATTATTTTGAACCCTTCAAAAACAAAAAAATGAAAGTAGGCACCCCTTATTTAATTAATAATAAGTTAGATGCTTAGCTAGGACTCGTCATTGCGAGCCTCTGTTTTTCACAGAGCAATCTCCTTTCTAGGTTTGCTATTTGCAAGGTATAGTTTTGTTAGAATTTAATTAAGGCTTCTTAGCAGGAAAGATTGCTTCGTCACTTCGTTTCTCCCAATAACGACATACTAACCTATGTTTTCTATGTGTCTATGTGGTAAAAAAAAATCTGCTAATCTTTGGCTAACCATTAGAAAACATAATCATAAGCCTATATTTTCTATCTGCCTATGTGGTAAAAATGTTTAAACCAAGAAACCACCACCTAACAAATCATTGCCTTCATAAAAAACAGCAGATTGTCCTGGTGCAATTGCAGATACATTATGGTCAAAAACAACCCTCATTTGGTCTTTTTCTTGAACAATTGTACTCAGCATACCCGCATCTTTATAACGTATTTTAGTAATCACATTATCCATCGGTTCGTAAATATTCTCGTATTTAACCAAGTTGATATTCCTAACCATTGCTTCTTTTCGCTCCAATTCATCAGCTCTGCCTAAAACAACAGTATTGCTTTCTGGTAAAATTTGAGTAACAAACATTGGCTCGCCAAAGGCAACACCTAAACCTTTACGTTGTCCAATAGTGTAAAATGGATAACCTTTATGCTGGCCAATAATCATACCCTGACTATTCACAAAGTTTCCACCCGCAACTCTATCTTCCAAGTCTTCCACTTTGTGTTTTAAGAATGCTCTATAATCATTATCAGGAACAAAGCATATTTCGTAACTCTCAGATTTTTTAGCTAATTCTTCTTGCCCCATGTCTAATGCCATTTGGCGGATATCTGCCTTAGCAAAACTGCCTAATGGGAATTTGGTGCGAGATAAATTTTCTTGAGAAACGCCCCACAACACATAAGATTGATCTTTGTTCTCGTCTTTACCTTTAGAGATTACGTAACGTCCGCTGTCTTGCTTACGGATATTGGCATAGTGACCAGTTGCAATAAATTCGCAATCTAGTTTGTTGGCACGTTTTAATAAAGCTTCCCACTTGATATGGGTATTACATAAAACACAAGGGTTTGGTGTGCGCCCTGCCAAATACTCGTCTACAAAATTATCGATTACAAAATCTCCAAATTCATCACGGATATCTAAAATATAGTGAGGAAAACCATAGTTTACAGCTAAGGTACGAGCATCATTAATGCTATCTAAGCTGCAACAACCAGTTTCTTTGCTACTTCCACCAGAGGTGGCGTAGTCCCAGGTCTTCATGGTAAGGCCGATTACTTCGTAACCTTGCTCGTGCAACATCACTGCTGCAACCGAACTATCAACCCCGCCACTCATGGCAACCAAAATTCTACCGTGTTTACTCATTGCTTAAATTAAAGGATGCAAAAATACAGGTTTTTGTTTAATTAATTGGAGAGGGTAGTCTGAACAATGTAAAAAAGGCTATTTGCTTTTTTGGCTCGATGCTCTAACTTGTAATTCTGTGGGTAATAAGATAGTTTCAAAGTGCTCAGTCGCCCTTCTGTCAGAAATCAACGAGAGCAATTGCTTAGCAGCTAAACGTCCAATTTCTAAAGAAGGTTGGCGAATTGTGCTTAACGAGGGATTAAGTACTTCTGCAAGATCCGTATTGCTAAAACCAACCAGTGCAATATCTTCTGGAATGCGATGACCACATTTACGTAATATTTCTAAGCATTTAGTGCTAAGTAGGTCGGTTGCTGTAAATATTGCTCTAGGAACTTGTTTGAGCGCCATTAACTCACCAATCGCTGTTTCCAGCTCTTCGTCTAATGTAGCGGCATTTGAGGTGTCACAAAATTTTACCCAATCGTTATTAAATGGTATGCCTGCATCTTTTAAAGCCTTTTTATAACCTTCAAAACGTTCGGTAGCAGTACTTAATTGGGTGTTCCAATTGAGATGAGCAATGGCATGATAACCATTATTAATTAAATGTTGAGTAGCCTCATAAGCGCCTTTAAAATTATCCACTGCTACCTTATGGGTATCAATGTGGTTGCTCAAACGATCAAATAAAACAACTGGCAAACCAGATTCTTGTAAATTAATAAGGTAACTAAAATCAGTAGTTTGATAAGAAGGGCAAATCAATAAACCATCAATACCACCAGCATATAATAGGTTAACATTGGCCTTTTCTTGCTCGAATAGTTCCTTGCTTTGCATCATGATAAGCTGGTAGTCATGTTCCGAACAATATTGGTCAATACCATCCAGCATTTGTGCCATGAAATTGTTGTCAATAGAACAAACAACCACACCAATAGATCTGCTTTTGCCTTCTTTTAAACCCCTTGCCATTCTATTTGGCACATAGTGATGTTCTTTTGCATAGGCCAAAACTTCCTGCTTGGTCTTTTCTCCAATTTGATAGCTATCTGTTAGTGCCCTAGATACCGTAGAGATTGATAGATTTAGCGCTTTGGCAATATCACGAAGGGTAATATTTGTGTTCATTTAAGTGTCATGCTTGCAGGGCTAAATATAAGCATTTAGATGATTGCCTAGACTAGGATTTGTAACATTTGCAACCAACTACGTAAAAACATTAAATTTAATAAAACGATTTAGTAATAAATTAATACCTTAGACTTTCGATATTATCAAACTACTTTTTAAACATGAGACACATTCTTTTCTATTGCCTAATTTTCTTTTCTGTTGCAGTAAATGCACAGCAAAATTTGGTTAAATATGTTAAACCGTTAATCGGTACCGAAAAAATGGGACATACTTATCCGGGTGCTACTGTTCCTTTTGGGGCTGTTCAATTAAGTCCAGAAACTGATACCATTCCATATGAAATGAATGGAAAGTATAATGGTGATGTTTACAAATATTGTGCTGGTTATAAATATGAAGACAAAACCATTGTAGGTTTTAGTCATACACACTTTAGTGGGACCGGTCACTCAGATTTAGGCGATTTTTTAATCATGCCAACTCAAGGTAAACTACAAATGAATCCTGGTACGGCGAGCAATACCAAATCTGGTTATCGTTCTGCTTATTCTCACGCTAATGAAACGGCAGAAGCTGGATATTATAAAGTGAAATTAGATGATGACGACATCACTGCAGAAATGACGGCAACAAACAGAGTGGGCATGCATCAATATACTTTTCCAAAATCAGACCAAAGCCATATCATTTTAGATTTAATGGCTGGAATTTATAACTATGATGAGAAAACCGTTTGGACTTATGTTCGCGTAGTAAATGACACTTTAGTAACTGGTTATCGCCAGACTTATGGTTGGGCACGTACACGTACAGTTTATTTTGCAATGAGCTTCTCTAAACCTTTCAAAAACTACGGACAGAAAAACTATGATGCCCGTCAAGCGTATCGTGGTTTCTGGGGTAAGTTTGACCAAAGTAAAAATTTCCCAGAAGTAGCTGGTAGAAAAGTGAGAATGTTCTTTGATTTTGATACCAATGAAGGGGAAAAAATTAAAATCAAGTTCGCTTTATCTCCAGTTAGCCAAGAAAACGCATTAGAAAATATGCGTGCTGAAATTACTGGGTTTGACTTTGATAAAGTAAAAGCACAAGCGCAAGCAACCTGGAATAAAGAGTTAAATAAAATAAACATTGCAGCTGCAGAAGACGATAAAATTAACTTTTACACCGCAATGTACCATGCTTTTATTAATCCAACTACTTATACAGATGTAAACGGCCAATATAAAGGATTAGACCAAGGTGTTCATACCGCTAATGGTTTTACAAATTACACAACTTTCTCTTTATGGGATACTTATAGAGCATTACACCCATTTTTTAATATCATTCAGCCAGCGCGTAATAACGATATGGTTAAGTCTATGTTGGCGCATTACGACCAAAATTCTTTAAAAATGTTGCCGATTTGGTCGCATTATGCAAATGATAATTGGTGCATGAGTGGCTACCATAGTGTTTCTGTTGTGGCCGATGCGATAATTAAGGGTGTTTATAATGGCGATGCTGCCAAAGCTTTAGATGCCTGTATAGCAACTGCGAAAAAACGTAATTACGAAGGCATTGGTTATTATATGGATTTAGGTTACATCCCTGCCGAACGAAGTGGCGTATCTGTTTCTAATACCTTAGAATATGCCTATGACGATTGGGCAATTGCTCAAATAGCTAAGAAGTTAAATAGGATGGATGTTTACAATGAGTTCATTAAACGTTCTGGCAACTGGAAAAACAATTACGATTCTTCTATTGGCTTTATGCGTCCGAAATTGGCTGATGGAACATTTAAGCAAAAATTTGATAGCAAAGACACTGAAGGACAAGGTTTTATTGAAGGTAATAGTTGGAATTACAGTTTCTTTGTTCCACAAGACCCAGCTGGTTTAATTGAAGCAATGGGCGGTAAAAAGAAATTTGCAACCAGATTAGATACTTTATTTACCATGCACTTACCTGATGAGTTTTTTGCACATACCGAAGACATTACTCGTGAAGGTATAATTGGCGGTTACGTACATGGAAATGAGCCTGCGCATCACATTGCGTATTTGTATAACTGGACAGACCAAGCTTATAAAACACAAGCACAAGTTCGTCATATCTTAAAAATGCAATACAAACCAACACCAGATGGACTAGGGGGAAATGATGATTGTGGACAGATGAGTGCTTGGTTTATGTTTTCATCATTAGGTTTTTATCCAGTTTCGCCAGGTGGCGATGAATATGCATTAGGTTCTCCAGCAGTAAATAATGCCAGCTTAAATTTAGAAAATGGAAAAACATTCACTGTAGAAGCTATCAACCAAAGTAATAAAAATGTATATGTGCAAAGGGTTTTATTAAATGGAAAAGAGTTAACTAAGCCTTTTATAAAGCATAGTGATATCACATCTGGAGGGAAATTGACTTTTTATATGTCGGCGAAACCAAAAAAATCATAATATTTTATAAATACACTAAAAAGACATCATTTTTTGGTGTCTTTTTAATTAATATTTTAATTTATTAATTAAAATTTAGGCTTTATGTAATTATTTATCTATAAATTTTTGATTTTATGAACTAAATGTTTGTATTTTAATCAAAATTATGGAGAATATAGAATATTTTAAGCAATACAAAACCATAAATGGTGTTTTTGATGAGATGAAAACCGATGATAATGTTAGAAAACATTATGATTCTTTCATGTCTGCCTTTCAAAACATCAATTCATCTGAAATGGCACTAAAAGATGAGCTTGCAAAAAAGCTTTTCTTAACTCAAGGCATTACATTCACTGTTTATAGTAGTGGAGAAGGAATAGAAAAAATCTTCCCATTTGATATTTATCCTAGAATTATCCAAGCTGCAGAATGGGATTTAATTGAACGAGGCATTAAGCAACGTTTAAAAGCATTAAATATCTTTTTAAAAGATGTTTATCATCAACAGTTTATTATTAAGGATGGAATAATTCCTGCTGCGTTAATTTATTCTAGTCCATGTTATTTACGTGAAATGATGAATGTTGATGTCCCATTTGACATTTACACACACATTAGCGGTATCGATTTAATACGGGACCATGATGGTTCGTATTATGTGCTTGAAGATAACTTAAGAACACCTTCTGGTGTAAGTTACATGCTCGAGAACAGGAACATTAGTTATCGTTTATTCCCTAATTTAATTCCAGAAAACAAGGTTAGACCAGTTAGCGACTATCCAGATTTGTTAATGAAGAACTTATTGGGCTTGGGTAATAGACATACTAGTCGCCCTACAGTTGTGCTTTTAACACCAGGAATTTATAATTCTGCTTATTTTGAGCATACTACTTTAGCTCGTTTAATGGGCATTGAATTGGTTGAAGGAAGAGACTTGGTGGTAGACAACCATAAAGTTTACATGCGCACCACAAAGGGCCTAAAAAAGGTTGATGTAATTTATCGTAGGGTAGATGATGAGTTTCTAGATCCATTAATCTTCCGTCCAGATAGCATGTTGGGCGTTCCTGGTATTTATCATGCTTATCGTAAAGGCAATGTGGCTATAGTAAATGCAATGGGAAATGGCGTAGCAGATGATAAAGCGATTTATGCCTATGTTCCAGACATGATTAAGTATTATCTGAATGAAGAACCAATTCTTAAGAACGTACCAACCTACAGAATGGAAAATGTAGATGAACGTGAATACACTTTGGAAAACCTGAATAATATGGTGGTTAAACGCACCAACGAAAGTGGTGGTTACGGGATGTTGATTGGGAACATTGCAACAGAACAAGAGCTAAAAGAGTTTAGTGAAGAGATTGTGAAATCGCCAAGGCAATTCATTGCTCAGCCTATCATTAGCCTTTCTTCTGCACCGTGTTACATAGATGGTAAATTGCAACCAAGAAGGATAGATTTAAGACCCTTCGCCTTAAGTGGACCAGATGGAATTGAAATTGTTCCAGGTGGATTAACTCGGGTAGCTTTAAAAGAGGGTTCAATTGTAGTAAATTCTTCACAGGGTGGAGGAAGTAAAGATACTTGGGTAGTAGACTAACATTTCAACTTTACAACATTTCAACCTTTAAACTAAACTAGAATGCTGAGTAGAGTAGCAGATAACATATTTTGGATGAGCCGTTACATGGAGCGTACCAATGTGCAATTAAGGATTTTAAGAACTTATTATATTGCATCACAAGATGGGGTGCCTTTTGTAAAATGGGATGATGTATTTAGGTACTATAACCACGGGAAGGCCCCAGAAAAAACAATGAATGCCAATGAAGTATTACAATTTATCCTTTTTGATAAGGAAAACGATAGCTCAGTGGTTAATAATATTTTTAGGGCAAGGGAAAATGCCCGTAGTGCTCAGGACCATATCACAAAAGAACTTTGGCAATGCCTAAACGATTATTACCATCTAATTAGGGATGCTGGTTTGCAGAAACAAGTCTTTTCGGGAGACCCAGTAACTATACTTGATCAACTCATTAAACAATGTATGTTATATTATGGTGTGGTTGATGTTTCCATGTTTAGGAGTGAAGGATTTAACTACTTAAATATTGGAAAATTTATTGAGAGATTGCTACAAAGTATAACTGCATTAAAAATGCAAATAACTCGAATAGATGGCTTAGCTACGGATGGTTTATCTACTGTCAGTTGGAGATATTTTTTAGTATCCATATCTGGTTATGAATATTATTTGAAAGCAAATTCTGGCTCTGTGAAACCAGATCTAATTTTCAAGCAAGCATTATATGAAATGCATTTTCCACATTCAATAGCCTATGGTTTGAACCAATTAAACAGATACGCACAACGTTTAAAACAAGACAGCAAAGAAGAAAGCTTTGAGAAAATAGAGTTTGCAATTGGAAAGACAGCCGCTATACTAAAATACAACAGTTCAGATTTAAGTGTCGACACTCAACTGTCTTTATTAGAGCTTGTTGAAGAAAATGTAATAAATGTGGTACAATCATTTAATCGATATTATTTCGGTATTACAAGTTGAGTAATTATTTTCGAAACACACACAAAAACTTTGAAACAATGCCAATTTATCACGTTAAACATATCACTAGGTACAGTTATCCTTCATCGGTAATAGACAGTGCTAATCAGATTATATTAAGTCCTCCTTCAGATGACCATCAAGAAATCATCAACCATGAAATAAAAATAAAACCACTAGCTGTTATAGACAGTTACGAAGATTTTTTTGGAAACAAAGTTGGGATTTTCACCATTGTAGAACCCCATACAGATTTAGTAATTACTGTTGACGCAGAAGTGGAAACAAAACCAGTTCCAGTACCTTCAGATTTTTGGTCGCCTAAAAGCCAATGGGAAACAATTGACAAATTAAGTTTAGAGGTAGAGTTTCTTGATTTTGTAAAATCTGGGATCTATAAAGCCTTGCCCGTTATTCGTTGTGAAATATCAACCATTGCTAATAGAGAAAAAACAGTTTTACAATGCGTACAAGGTCTTTCTTCTTATGTTTACGATCAAATTACCTATCAACAAGGGGTAACGGATGTTGAGACAGATATAGATAGGATTTGGGAATTAAAAGCTGGTGTTTGTCAAGATTTTGCTCACTTATTGCTAGAGATGTTACGCATCTCTAGCATTCCGGCTAGGTATGTAAGTGGTTATATTTGTCCATTTGGTAATGAATTAAGAGGTATTGGCGCAACTCACGCATGGGTAGAGGCTTATATTCCAGATTATGGTTGGCTTGGCATTGACCCTACAAATAACTGCTTGGTTAGCGATAGACATATTCGCATTGCATTTGGCCGTAATTTTAATGATTGTACGCCTGTTAAAGGCACTTATAAAGGTTCATCAGCCCATACATTAACTGTTTCGGTTGTCATCACAAATGAAAAAATTAAGAATGAGGAAGAATCAACCAGCCTGCATGATGACGCAGCTTATGTACAACAGGTGGTAGAGCCCGTAGCAGTTATTAATTCTTATCAGAGATTTATAGAAATGCAACAACAGCAACAGCAGCAATAAAAAATTAGCCCTGTAACATCATTTGTCACAGGGCTTTATTTATTACTGTATCTTGTTAACCACTACATTATCAAAGTAGATATAACTTGTCTGGCTAGAACCCCAAACAGCAACATCCTTTCCGCCTCTAAAATTATGGAAAGATAATCTCTTAATTAACCTTTTGCTATCGTTGGTTGTCCATCTTATAGATTGATCTAACACGGTGTTATTGTCTATTTTAACTTGTACCCAGCCATTTTTTGTTGAGCCAGTATTGCTTTTTATATACATGTGCACCCTATATGTTTGTCCTTTGTTAATGCTTCCTGAGGTTGGATAGGTCTTTCCAAAAGTATCACCACAAGGGCCAGCCATATCTCTGTGATAAGCATAAGGCTGGAAATAAACACGACCTGCATCATTTTGATACCACATTAATCTTAAGCTACCTCCATTACCGTCAGTAGCAATGTCGCAACCTGTGTTTTCATCACCAATTAAAAAGCCAAAGCCAACTTTTCCTCCTCTGCTCCAATCAAACTGGCTGTGGAAACGGACGTCATAAGTTAGTTCATAAGCAGATCCATCAGAAATGTCAAATCCTGCAATTAAGCCGTTTGAAACTGAATTTGGCGCCAATGTGGCACGAGCCTGATTGCCAGAAATGTATGCTCTTGTATCATTCCATCCACTGATAGAAGCTCCGCCAAAATCGGCACTGGCCTCTTCATAAGAATAAGATCCATCTGCATGATTAAATCCAGTATTAATGTTACTTGGGTAGGCTAATGCAACAGCAGCTGCACTGATTGGTTCGATGTTAACCTTTTGACTTTCTGCTGCCGCAGATTGGGCTTCAATCTTTTCTTTGTTACAGCTAGAATTAATTACTAATAATGAAATTGAAGCTAACAGCATTAGCTTGTTTGAAAAGAAATTCTTTTTCATGAGATTTTTGGTTTTAGGTTTAATATTTGGTTGAATTTTAGACTATATGAATTGCTTTGATGTGGTATTAAAGCAAATGGACGGAGAGAAACGCCTATTATAGATAAGCCTAAGCCTTTACGAAAGAATGTTCTTTTTTCGAAGTTGTTGTTCATACTTAGGAAGTTTTGCCGGTTAAACAAAATATTTGGTTCTCAAATATAGAGGTATTGAATTGATAATTGCAAGTAAAAAATTATGTAAATAATTGATTTACAATATGTTGTACTAAATATTAAGACGCTTAAGGCACAAGCTGTAGATTCTTAAAGCATTGGTTTTCAGTGATGTATTTTTTAATGAGTAAAATACTTGATACGTTTAAATCGCAATGAAAAAAATATTTTTTTATGCTCAATCCTATCGATAGATTAAGTGAAATTGACTAATGTCGAAAACTTTTAAACCTTCGCTCCACAAAATTTTCAGATATTTAACCCTCCAAAATAGAAGAAGCGAAGAATGAAGATTGTAATTGCCGAGAAACCATCAGTAGGGCGTGAATTAGCCAAAGTATTTGGCGCAACAACCAGGAAAGATGGTTACATTGAAGGAAAAGGATATTCATTTACTTGGGCATTTGGCCATTTATTACAATTAGCTCCACCACAAGAATATGGTTTCATAGGTTGGAGAAGGCAACATTTACCTATGTTGCCGGCAAAATTTAAGCTTTCTATCCGTAAGGTTAAAACGAAAGATGGTTTTGTAGAAGATCCAGGTGTTCGTAAACAATTAGACATCATTAAGAAACTGTTTGATGAAGCAACAGAAATTATCGTAGCAACGGATGCTGGGCGCGAAGGTGAACTGATCTTCAGGTATATTTATTATTTCCTTAAATGTAAAAAGCCATTTAAACGCTTATGGATTTCTTCCCAAACTGATGAAGCCATTAAAGATGGGTTCAGAAACCTAAAACCTGGTACAGATTACGATACCCTATTTAATTCAGCCCATTGCCGCTCAGAATCTGATTGGCTGGTCGGAATGAATGCTACACAGGCATTAAGTATTTCTGCTGGCTCAAAAAGCGTATTGTCATTAGGTAGGGTACAAACGCCAACGCTAGCCATGATTTGTGCTCGATACATAGAAAGTAAGAATTTCGTTCCTCAAACTTTCTATCAAATAGCCATTCAATTAGATAAAGACGGCCAGCTATTTAAAGCCATTTCTATTGCTAATTTTAAAACACAACCAGAGGCGCAAGAAGTTTTTGACAAAGTTCAAGATGTAGCTACAGGTTTCCCAAATGGTGGAAATATTACTGCCGTTGAAGCAAAACCAAGAAAAGAACCACCTCCATTGTTGCACGATCTAAGTTCCTTGCAACAAGAGGCTAATAAGAAAAATGGCTTTACTGCAGATCAAACCCTTAATCTATTGCAGAATTTATACGAGAGTAAATTGGTTTCTTATCCTCGTACCGGTAGTAGATATATTGGAGACGATGTTTTTGCAAATGTGCCGAAACTCATTTCAACCTTAACTGATCATCCAACATTTGCCAATCAGGCTAACTTTTTACAAACAGCAACACTCAATAAAAGAAGTGTAAACGCCAAAAAAGTAACAGATCACCATGCTATTTTGCCAACTGGCGAAAAACCATACAACCTAAGCAAAGATCACCAAGCAATTTTTGACATGGTTGCCGGGCGAATGTTAGAGGCTTTTCATCAAGAATGTTTAAAGGAAATCACTAAAATTACCATAGAATCTGGTTCTGTATTTATTGCCAACGGAACAGTAATCCGATCTGCCGGATGGCGCTCTGTATTTAATGAAACAGAAGAGGAGAAAAAGGATGAGGAAAATCCGGCGTTACCAAAGGTAAAAGTAGGCGAGCTGTTGCCAATCGTTAACAAAGCCTTATTAGAGAAACAAACTAAGCCAAAACCTTTATATAACGAAGCATCCTTATTAAAAGCCCTAGAAACATCTGGTAAGGAAATTGAAGATGAAGAGTTGCGCTATGCAATGAAAGACAGTGGCCTGGGAACTCCAGCAACTAGAGCAGCAATTATAGAAACGTTACTGACCAGAGAATACATTACCCGTGATAAAAGAAATTTAATCCCAACATCTAAAGGATTGGCTGTTTATGAAGTGGTTAAGGATAAAAAAATTGCGCAAGCAGAATTAACCGGTCAATGGGAAAAACGCCTGGAAGAGATTCGTTCAGGTGCATCTGTAAGCGATTTTAAAGCAGAAATTGCAGATTATACTAAAACCATTACCCAAGAACTTTTATTGGCAGGAGCAGGGCTATCTGCTCAGTTGGCAAATGATGTAGCTGTTGTTTAAAATACAATTCCATAAAAGACTGCTTATTAATGTTTTATATTTTAAATATTTGATTATTTTTATAATAATTAACGTTTTGCATTATAAGTCATGAAGAAACAGTATTTATTTTATTTTATCATTCTCCTGTCTTTTTTTGGTTGTAAACGAGATAATAAAAACATTAGGGTTTGCAATGGAAGATCTATTGATGAACTAGCTTGGTTTCAAAAGATAAAGGATGGAACAGCCGACTGCAAATTTTATGAAGGAACAACTGTAAAATTGTACCAATATAAAGGGGAGATGGTTTTCTATGTTTGGAATGGTTTATCATCATTAAGCGTATGTAACCGATTGGTGTATAACTGTGCAGGAAACATAATTTCTAGCAGTTGGACAGATAGCGACTGGGTAGCATTTAATGCTTTTACTGATGCAAATGTTGGTCAACTACTTTATACTAAACCAAAATCGTAAAAATTTATTTTCTAAAACGAAGCAGTTTATGCTCTACTTTCTTTCCAACTTGTTTAAAGAATAAACTGCTAAGCATTTTTGTAATAAAATTTTCTTTTTTCAATATTGTACTATTTATTGTTTTGGACATTATCTTTCCTATTGGATTTGAAGTCAATATTTTATGATGGTAGTTTCTATTGAAAACACCATAAGATATGCGCTTTGGAATTCCTACAAGATATGCTTTGGCATCTAACTTTATATTTTCTTGTATTTGATTCATTTCACATTTCATTGATTTAAGCCCAGCCTTTAATTCATCATAATTAGTGAAAGTTTGGTTTTTTTTCATTGGTTCCGCTTATTTTATTTCTAACACAAACCGGCAAATAGGGTTTTCTATAATTAACAACTTGAAGTTGTTTTTATCAAATCAATAATTATTGTTTGCAATTGCCATTAGGAAATCCGATAATCATTATATTTAACCTAATGAATCGCAAATATTTCCTATCCCTTATTCCAGCTTCGCTTTTAATTAATCCATTAAAAAACGTTGCCTCAGAAACTTCATTGGTAGAGTCTCCTAAAAAAGTTAAAATTCCGCCTTATTTGTTACCTGGAGATACCATTGGGATAACTTGTCCAGCTGGATACATCACCCAAGCCGAAATAGATCCCTCGGTAATTCAAATGAAAAGTTGGGGTTTTAATGTTGTTATTGGAAAAACAGTAGGCGCAAAGGATTTTACATTTGGCGGAACCGATGAAGAACGTTTAACAGATTTGCAACAAATGTTAGATGACCCCACAATTAAAGCCATCATGTGTGCTCGAGGTGGTTATGGCGCAATTAGAATAATAGATCAATTAGATTTCAATAAATTTAAATCATCACCTAAATGGCTCATTGGCTTTAGCGATATAACCATACTTCATTGCCATATTAATACTAATGCGCATATAGCTAGTATACACTCTAAAATGTGCAATAGCTTTCCTTCAGACTGGGCTTTGGCAGAGCCGATACAAATAGAGACCATTAATTCAATTCAGCAAGCGTTGAAAGGAGAAAAAATGAAATATAATACAACTTACAATACAAACAATAGGATTGGTATTGCGGAGGGCGAATTAATTGGAGGTAACCTTCGTTGTATTGAAAACTTAGCAGGAAGTAAATCCGAAGTCCAAACAGATGGAAAAATACTTTTTGTAGAAGATACAGGAGAATACTTATACAGTATAGACAGAATGTTCTATAACCTAAAACGAAGTGGTAAATTAGATAACCTCAAAGGTTTGGTTATAGGCGGATTTAAAGTAAAACCTGATGATGCCGGCGCTGAATTTGGCAAAACATTAATAGACATCGTTTTAGAAAAGGTTAAAGGTTTTGAATATCCCGTTTGTTTTGATTTCCCTGTAGGCCACCAACGAGCAAACTTTGCGCTGAAATGTGGTGTTAAACACAAATTAGAAGTTTGGGAAAAGGGAACAAAACTGGAAGAGGTTTAAACTCGAGTTGTCACCTTAGTATTCGTCATCTCCGACGATAGGAGAAATCTCTGAGCTTCTTTGATACTGAACTGCATTTATCGAAAATGTAATGCTAAATGTAAATAAATATCTCGTCGCTGCCTGCCTGCCAGACAGGCGGGCGCTCACTCGATATGACGAACTTTATTAAGCGCTAATATGGTAAACCGCCGTTTCCTGCAATCTAGAAGCTACAATGATCTCAGTACCATTTGCGTGCGATTGAAAAAGGTTGTGCACCAAATCCGGGCAATTATTATCCTTACTTAAATGAGAAAGAAATAGATGGCTCATGTAAGCTGGTTTATGCGCTAAGAATAATTCTAATGCCTGTTTATTTGATAGGTGACCATTACCACCACGAATGCGGTTCTTGAGAAAATAAGGATAACGTCCTTTATCCAACATTTCCTCATCATAATTTGCTTCTAGAAATGCAGCATGGCAATTCTTAAAATTATTAATCACATGGTCACAATGTCCACCAATATCTGTAAATACACCCACTGTAACTCCATTACAGCAAATTGTAAAACTGTGGGGTTCTGCTGCATCATGTTTTTTGGGAAATGCAGTGATGCTTAAACTTCCAAATTTTACTGGTACATAAGCCAGAAACGATTGTATTAAGTGAGATTGGATTTGCTGTCTTCCACTAAGCAAGGTACTTTCAGTAATGTACACAGGTATTTGATATTTTTTAGCTAGTACAGGTAATCCACGGATATGGTCACTATGTTCATGAGAAATAAATATGGCCTTTACCTTACTCATGCAGAGCGATAACCTTTGCATCCTTATTTCAGTTTCCTTACAGCTTAAACCGGCATCAACCAATATTGCCTCATCGGCATTGCCAATATAAAAACAATTGCCGTTACTACCTGTGTTTAAGGAGCTAATAAATAATGCCATAGGAGGATACAAAGAAAAAGAATTTATCAATTCAAGTACAGCATATTTATAAACATTGTGTGGATTGAAACAACTTTAGTAAATTACTGTTTTTACAACATAAACGAATAGCCATGGAAGAGAAACACAATAATGCAACAAAGCAGCGCCCAGAAGGAGCGAGGCCATTAGATGCTGGAATAATTCCCATAAATATTCCTAAATATATTGATCAATTAAAAGGGGAGGATGCCTATCAGAAAAATGGCAAAAATGCCATTACTGTTTTTAAATCTGATACGGTAACCATTACCTTAATTGCCATGAAAATCGATGCAGAATTTCATCCTGGAAAAGAAGAAAATGAAGCAACAATGAGTTTACAAGTGATAAAAGGTGAGGTTTTGTTTGAAAGTTTTGGCAACAAGGTTGAGTTAAAAGATGGCGAATTGGTCACTTTACACCAACAATTGGCATTTAAAACAACGGCTATTTCTGATGTGATTTGCCTACTTACAATGGTTAAATAGCAATTAAAGGCACTTTACAGGAAAAAAAAGTAAAAAAAATGGTAGAGCTAACAAATTGCTTTTCAGGAGTTTTTATCTGAAAAGTGGCTTAGCATTATCATAAAGCAAGATAAATTATTCATCAGATACTTGTTTATTAGGTTTAAATGATATATTTGAAATCAAATTAAAACTAAAAAAATGGAAACCGTCAAAAGACAGCTTCCAAACCTTTAAAAAAACAAATATAAAAACATGGAAAAATTTTCAAAAGTGAAAGAAGTAATCGCTGCAATTGAAGCAGATGCAGAAAAATTTTATAACGGTGGTAACGCTGCAGCAGGTACAAGAGTACGTAAAGCTATGCAAGATCTTAAAGGTTTAGCTCAAGAAATTCGCACTGAAGTAACTGAGAAAAAAAACTCAGGTAAATAAGCTTAAAGCGTTATATTACTAAAAAAAGACTTTGCCAAGGCAAGGTCTTTTTTTATGTAAAAAACTCTTACCTGATATTTTAAATATGCTAAATATCAGTATATTAGCAGTAAAAGAGTTTAGATTTTATTTTCCCTAAAAAATGATATCAGTTAAAGTTAGCTACACTGTAAAACCAGAATTTGCTGCACAAAACAAGCAAAACATCAACACCTTTCTAACCGATTTTAAGCAGTTAAAGCAGCTCAAATTCCTCTACAATGTTTATCTTCAAGATGATGGATTAACTTTTTTACATATGTCTATGTATGAAAATGAAGAAGTACAGCAAACCATATTATCTACTCCTTCATTTTTAACCTTTCAGCAACAAAGAGATGAAAGCGGATTAACCATACAACCAAAAATAGAACTCATATCGCTAATCGGGTCTTCCTTAAGCCCGTTAGTTTAACTCTTGCTTTTACTCCCTTTTTTATCACAAGATGTTTTTCATTTTGGTATCTTGCTTCACTAAAATTTTGATTACTGTTCCCTATGAAAAGCCCATTAACGCTCCTTTTGATTATTTTATTAGTTCAAACTATATCCTTTGCTCAAGAAGCTGTACTAAAAGTTGCTAGCAAGTACAATGATAACCGAAGTGTTACCCTAAGTTATGAAAAAGAAGATCCAGGCACTTATACTTTGGTGATTGATTTTAAACAGTTAACTAATACGATGGGAGCTATGCAACAGTCTTTTACCTTAACAGGATCTAGTGGTAGTTTTTTAACGCTTACTCCAAGCAACAAAGAGCAGAATGTTGGATTTTCTTATAGTTATCGATACATTAGGGGTAAGTTAAAACCTAAAATTAGTACTGATTTTTTGTATCTTTTGCCCTACAAACAAGGTGTCGAATTAAAAGCGGCAGAAGTTGGGTTTGTAGGTGCCATGTATTTTGGAAGTACAACACCTGAAGATTGGAAAGTTTATCGATTTTATACAAAAGACGAAGATACCGTAACTGCAATTAGAAAAGGGACAGTAGTTAGTGTAAAGGATTTATATGATACTGATGCCACGCTTGGTGTATCATTTACCAGTAAAACAAACGAAGTAATTATTGAACATAGCGATGGTACCTTAGCTACTTATCGTGGATTTAAAAAAGGAAGTATCAATATAAAAATTGGGCAAACTGTTTTCCCGGCAACCATGTTAGGTTTAAATGCTAAATCTGGTTCAAATGATATGTTTAACATTTCCTTACTTCTCACTTACCTTAAATCGAATGATTTTGAAAGTTCAAAAAACCAAAACCTAAAAAACTCAAAAAGTTTATATGGTTTTGTAACGCCACATTTTTATACATTAGAGAATGGCAATCTAATTCTAGAAAACAACAAGTTTTACACATCTGCAATAAAACCAGAAATTGTTCAACTAGAAATGACTAAAAAAGAAATAAAAAATGTGGGAGTTAAGTAGAGAATAGACCATATTCGAGTCAAAGGTTTCTGTAAGCCATTGCTGTTTTTGGCTCACACATTCCAAGCATAAACCCGTTCAAGAAAAATTACCCATCTATGAAATTCCTCGAAACTAGGACCCGAGCTATTAGATAACAAAACTTTAAGTAATTTAAAATTAGGCTAGGTTTAAAACTTACCTTTCATGATTCTGTGTAAAACTTCGTCTTTTTTTTGTCTGGATATTGGAGCCTGACTACCGTCTTCCATGGCGATGTATCCACCATCGGTTTTTACATAAGCAACGATTTTTCGGAAGTTGATCAGGTGAGACTGATGCGTCCTAATGAAATTATGATTTTCAAGCAATTCCTGATATTCCTTTAATGTTTTACATACCAGGTATTGTTTTTTATTGTCTAAATAAATATGCGTGTAATTACCTTCGGCCTCGAGCCTTATGATTTTATTGATAGTTAAAAACTCTATTTTATCCGATAACGGGATAGCGATCCTCTGCTCATTATCTCCTCTGTCTATATTGGCAACCAGCTCTTTTAATCTTACGTTTTCTTTTTTTGGATTAATTTGGATTGTTGCTTTTTCAACTGCATTGCTCAATTCCAAAATATTAATTGGTTTAAGCAGGTAATCTATGGCACATGCCTTAACTGCCTGTATGCCGTACTTATCAAAGGCGGTAACAAAAATAACTTCAAAATTTTGCTGCCCATTTAATAATTTCAACAAGTCGAACCCAGAAATTTCTCCCATTTCTATATCTAGAAAAAGTAAATCGGGCGCTAGTTCCCTAATTAATTGGAGTGCTTCAATAGCAGTGCCTGCTTCGCCAATGATGGCTACATTTGGGCAATATTTCAACAACAATTGACGCAAGTTACCCCTGCTTTTCAATTCATCGTCAATTAATATCGCTTTTAAGATTTCCATCAATCTATCGGAATAGTTAACACAGCAATAACGCCGCTTTCATTTTCTCCTAAATTACTACTTAAATGTAAGCTTCCAACATTTCCATCGGCACTGAGCAAGATTAGTCGTTCTTTTAAAAGCTTCAATCCAAAGCTTTTATTGCCGTGGCCTATATTTTCTTTTAAACCTGTGCCATTGTCTTTGATTACAATTTTAAGGTATCTCTGATCGCAACTAATATGTATGGTAAGGCGTCCTTCATCTCCCTTTTGAGCCAAACCATGTAGAATTGAGTTTTCTACAAGCGGCTGAATGATCATACCCGGAATTTCCATTAATTGGGTATTTACTTCGGGAGAGACTTCAATATCAAATTTAAAGTTAAAGCGAAGCTGCTCCAGCTCACAATAAAGTTTAATTGCATCTAGTTCATCTGACAGCGTCACGAAGTTTTTTTCCGAATTATTCAGTACCCTTCGCATCAGCAATGCGAATTTCTCCAGATAAACATTCGCTTCTTTATACCGATCATTATTAATTAGCGACTGTATGGAATTTAAAGCATTGAACATAAAATGCGGATTCATTTGTGAGCGGATAGCCTTGATCTCCAGACCCTTTATTTTGTTCTTTATTAAAGTTTTCTGCCTTAAGCCGGCAATTCTTGCCCTATACACTAAAAAGCCGACCATTAAAGTAAGCAGGGCGGAGCCAATGCTCCACCCTATAGTATTAATTAATGACGACTTTTGCTCTTTGGTCATTACACTCGAATCTATTGCTTTTTTGATCAGCTCCTTTATTACCTGATGAGCTTCGGCCTTATCGGCTACTTGACCACCATATTCATCAATCAAGTAACCAGAGATGACCCGAAAGTCTGAATCAAACGTAAATACTTTGGTCTGCTGATAAAAAAGGTCAAAATTCTCAGGGCAATCATCACTTAATTCTACATAGGTAACATTGGTTAGGTCCTTTATTTGCTGATCAATGCTCCAATTCGGACGAGTCCATTGGGCGATAACAAAATGAACCTCACTACCTTTTTGTTTTTTTATAAGGTCGAGATAGCCTTTTAAAATATCAGGAGAATTATTGTTTACGATTAATACCAAGGGTTTTCCTTTAAATTTGGTAAGATCGAGAACGTTTCCGTCTTTTAACAGGAGTTTCTGTACAGGACTTGGGTTTCCTGGTAACCATAATCTTGCTTTTGCCCAAAGCTCTTTAATGCGATTTGTAAGTGTAGTATCGCCGCAATTAGCAATGAAATCTTCATAGTAATTTTTCAGTCTTTCTGTATTTTCAAGGTCACTTTTGTGAAGCTCTTTTTTAAATGATTCGGAAATGGAAGAGTATAAGGGATATCCATCGAAAGAAGCCATAGCGGTCGCAAAATCAGTATAGAAAGCATACTGATTGCTCTTTACCAGACCTAGTTTTGTTTGCTGATAGGAAGCTAACCACGTTAGGTACCACATGTAATAAAGACCGCCTTCTGAACCATTCATAGAAACGGCTAACGTATCAATACTTAGAAAGAATCCTTTTGGGAAATCATCAATAGATAGATTAGGTTTTAGCTTTCGGTGGTGAAAAAAGTACTCCAGTTTAGTTCCGGCCTGAACATACTTAAAATCTGTTCTGCAAGAATTTAAGATTTCTGGAGAAACACGGTTAGTGTACTTATTGATTACCGCATCAAGATCTTTTTGTCCCTGTTTTTGAAAAGCTATAAATTCTTTTAGTGATTTAGAACGGTAATTACTTTCATTAACCCATTGTTTGTCAAAAACAGCGACCAGATCTTTACTTAGCGAGGCTTTTGCTGCAGCATTTCCTCCGAAAGAAACGGTGTTGTAAAAATTCAGTGCATCTGCTTTAACGGTCAGCGTATCTAATGGTTCCAACAGCAGACTAAAAGTTTTAAATCCATCAAATTCATCATCCCCATCAAATTTACCAAAAACCCATCTACGCCTTGTATTTGGGCCTGCCAATATATTTGCACTAAAAGATCCATCTTTATTAAACCTAAAAATTTCATCATTACCGCTTAAAGATGATCTGGTAACTGAGTAAATGCTATCTGCCTTAGTTAAATTGGTAATGTTTCCTTTTATGACTGCATTTTTTTGCAATTTAAAAGAAGCTGATTTTACAACAGCATTAACAATATTTTTCTCACCAGCAGAGTTTGATAAGTCTACTGTTTTAATGAGTGGTTTGCCAACGATTAGTGAATTTAATATGGTTTCAGAAATTTGCTTTAAATGTTCTGTTTGAAAAAATTTACCAACCGATAATTCTGTTCTTGGTGTATAATATTGTGTTTTCCTATCAATTACTGAGAAGCTGACTTTTGTAGCAGTTGATAATAGTTTCAATTTTGATATTTTCCCCTCAGCATTTGCTGTTATTTCGTAAATCTGCTTTGTTAAATTGTTTTTTCTGTTTTCTACATAGGGAGGATAGTATGAATCATAACCTAACCAAGTGTTGTTTACATCAGCATATTTCAATCTCATCCGTTCAATAGAGACTTTAAAAGCTAAATCTCCATTTTGTGTTTTATTGGAGATTTCATACCTCACATCAAAGCGATAGTCGGAGGTATGCGTTAAATTACTGATTCGAATATCTGTTTCAAACCAGTCTGCTAACTTGAGCGAGGAGATGGTGCTCTGCTTTTGAGCAAATAGTTGCGAAAGCCCGAGTAACAAAGTCATTCCAAGGCTTAACAATTTTTTCTGTTTCATGTTTATAAGATTTAAACAAAAGAACTTAAAGCTATCCATTTCGTTTGGCCTCATTGAGCAGATGACGTGTATCACTTATTATTCTGCAATAATACCATTTCATCTTGTTGATTGCAGCGATTATGGTTAAAAGATGGTCTTGTTGGTAATCGGTTCAAGTGCTTAGGATGACAAACTAAGCAAAACAAAAAAGCCTCACATTTCTGTGAACCTCACTGACATTTTCTCGAACACCTTTGTGTCAGATTTAAAACGTATAAATTTTGCTTTACTAATGGTATCTTTAAAAGGACTTAACAGACATCACCTATTTTATGATAGAAGCACTATTTCGATGGACTTTTGAAATTTGGTATCAAGCATTTATCGCTTTTTTTGTCTTTTTTAATTTGATATATTGGTTGATTACCCTTACTGGGCTTGCCTTATTTAAAAAAATTGCAAAGACTAAGCAGCTTACTAAGATAGAGACTTCGTTGTACCAAGGACAAACCAAAAGAGAGATTTGGCAGTCTATATGCTCTATATTTGTTTTTAGTTTACAAGGTATTTTAATCCAACAAGGTTTGGTATATGACTGGTTTCAGATAAGTTACGCATTCAACTGGTGGTTTCTATTGCAAGTATTGGTGCTTTTTTTATGGAATGAAATCCATTTTTATTGTTGTCATTATCTGTTGCATACCAAATGGATGATGCGAAATATTCATCGAGTTCACCACCATTCAATAGAAACCACTGTTTTTTCTACCTTCAGTTTCCATTGGGCCGAAGCTTTTTTATTAGGCACTGTGATTTTGTTCCCTTTATTTGTTTATCCATTTCAGGCAGCTGCCATTCTCGCTTTACCGGTAATGAGTTTGATCATTAATTTGCTCGGTCATTGCAATTATGATTTGTTTGCTACGCATGATCCAAAGCATGTGCTGAAATTTTCTTACAGACATGGTATGCATCATAAAAAAGGCAGGGGTAATTTAGGATTTTTACTACCTTGGCTAGACACATTATGTAGAACCTCAATTTAAAATGAATAGAGTTTTTGTCACCTCTACTGGGTCTTTTTTTCCAAATGAGCCTGTTTCCAATCATGAGATCGAGAATTTCCTTGGTTTGTTTAATCATATACCTTCCCGTACAAAAGATATTTTCTTGCGAAAAAATGGTATAAAGACAAGGTATTATGCGCTCGATCAGCAACAGCACACTACACATAAAGCATATGAAATGGCTGCGCTTGCCATTAAAAACTGCATCGACCGTAGTACATTGAGCTACAATGAAATTGATATGTTGAGTACGGCAACAACACAAAGTGATTTACCTGTTCCTGGTTTTGCGAGTATGGTTCATGCCGAAAGTGGCATTGGTAGATGTAATATTGCTTCGCACCAAAGTGTATGTGCTGCAAGTATGATGGCCATTCAAAATGCTTATCTCCAAGTTAAGTCTGGTAATAGTAAAAATGCAATCTGCTGTGCTGCCGAATTACCTAGTAGGATGTTTAAATCCAAACGTTTTAATGGTCAGAATGCATTTGAGCTCAAGAATACAACGTTGCCGATAGAGATAGATTTTTTGCGTTGGATGCTTAGCGATGGTGCAGGGGCAATGTTGCTTCAGAATGAGGTTTCACAGCAAAGTCTTTCACTTGAAATTGATTGGGTAGACCTTAAGTCTTATGCACATGCTTATGAAGTATGTATGTATACGGGTGCAAACAAGTCCGAAAATGGCAATGTTGAAAAAACTTGGCTTGATTATGATACGATCGCGGAAGCGAATGCAGCTGGTGCGATTAATCTTAAGCAAGACATGTATTTGGTTGATAATATTGTGAAAATCGGGATTCAACGGTTCTTTGAGCTGGTCGACGAAGATCGATTTGTACCACAAGATATAGATTGGCTGGTTTGTCATTATTCTTCGCATCACTTTAAACCTCAAATTGTTGATTTATTGCAAAAAGGTGGGGTTGAAATTGCACCAGAGAAATGGTTTACCAATTTATACACTGTGGGTAACGTTGGGTCAGCATCTATTTTTGTAATGCTTGATGAGCTAATGAAAAGTGGTAAGCTAGCTTCGGGGCAAAAGATATTATGCATGGTTCCTGAAAGCGGCAGATTCATTACAGGATACATGATGTTAACTGTAAGGAGTTCTGTTGGAAGCCAAAAAGTTTCTTTTTCAGACAAGATTGAAGAAATTAAGGCTCCAGAAATCAGGGTTCAAGATAAACCAGTACAAGAATGGCTTGTACGGCAATTGACGGGTGTTTGGTTTGATTTTGAACGCGGATTACAGCAAGTGCCAATTGTTAAAAAAATATTTAAAGGCCAGCTTACTTTGGAAGAGTACAAACGTTTGCTAGTAAATCTTCGTCAGCAGGTAATTGATGGATCACAATGGATCGCCCGTGCGGCATCAAATGTAAGCATGGAATATTTCCCTGTGCGTTCGGCTTTTATTAAACATTCTTCTGATGAACATCGTGATTATCAGATTTTAGAAAAGAATTATATCAATTGTGGTGGAACGGAGACCGAAATCTTAACGGGCATTAAAAATATCGGTAGCGAAGCTTTAAGCGCCTATATGTTTCATCGCGCTAGTCAACCTAATCCCTTCGATTTGCTTGGGGGCATGTTTATCATAGAAGGCTTAGGCAATAGGGTTTCAGGTAAATGGGGTAGGGCTATCCAACAACAGCTGAACCTTGATAAAGATCAGGTTTCCTTTTTTATCTATCACGAATCAAGTGATGCGAATGATAATCATTTCGAGCGTTTTGAACAGGCTATCCAATCTGAACTACTTACAAAGGAAATTGCCGAAAAAATAGTTAAAACAGCCAAAGTGGTAGCTAAACTTTATACCTTACAATTAGAAGAAATAGATAATTTTTAAAATCCGGTATGTTACATAAAAAAGAATATTTCGAAGAAATGGTGAATGAGCCACGCAATCCGAGCCACTGGCATGCCTTGTACCTCGATAAAAGTGTTCCATTTAACGCCGATGCGAAAGCTGCTTTTTTGTACGATTCTTCTACTAAAAGCAGACAATTTCTTTATCCTGTAGTTAAGGTATTTGCAAGGCTTTCTATTATATTAATGCAGTTGTTTAAGATTTTAATTCCTAATTTAATCAACGCGCCTAAAATGCTACATAAATGCCTGTATATTGGTATGAAGTATTTTATTACACCTGAGGCGAATTTTGTTATCCTGCGACATTTTTATCTAGGCTCTGAAGTATTGAGGTTTATAAAGGACAATGTAGATGGAGCAGAAGAAATTCCAATGAATCCTTTAAAACCTTTATCGGTAAGTGATGTTAAAGATAATTTATTTCTCGAGCACGATTTAAACTTGTATAATTTCATCATCAACCTTAACAAGGCAATAGAGGAAAAAGGATTAAAAATTCAGAAGAAGACAAATCCTGATTATAGTGCCATAACTACAGGTGAGATTCCTTTTTCAGAATTCAGAGATGGATGGACCAATTTTATTGATCTTAGTACAGCAATTGAAGTATTTACTCCAGTTTATCAGTTTTACCTAACAGACAATGATTTTTGGCGTGCTACCAACTCATTGCAACTCGATGAAGTTATCGGCATTTATGCAGCTACTATCATGGATTGTCCAGAAAAACTTACTGCATTAAATAATAAGCATCCCATGATACCGTTACCTACAGCTGGTGCAGCTTTCAGGTTGTTACTTCATGGTTTCTCTACCGAAGTGCTACATGCAATGTTGGTGCAAAGTAAGAAAGCTAGCGGTAACAATTAATTAATTGTCAGGCAAAGGGCCAGGGAGAAGGATCTTCGGCCGTATGAATACTGGGGAGGACGTTTAGTGGTGCCCAAATTTAACGTTTAAAATATAATAATACAGAAAGGTTTTGTTACATTAGAGATTATCTTACTTCCCAATTTCCTTTTCAATTTTTAAAAGCATTTGTTTCCCGTTTTCATTCTCAGGATTTAGTTCAACCGATTTTTGATACATTTTTATTGCCTCTGCTTTTTTACCACATTGGTGCAAAGCTTCGCCGTAACTGTCAAAAACATTCCAACTCTTTGGAAAAATTAAAGTCGCAGAATTGAATACTTCCAAAGCATTATCACATTTTTGAAGTCGCAGAAATTGATAACCCAATCTGTTGAAATCTCTTTCAGAAGCCTCATAACTACTCGGATTTTTCAAATATTGCTCAACTAATTCACTTGCTTTTTCCTTATTTCCATTTTCAATTAAACTTCCATAGATTCTCGAAAGATTTTGAGTAGGAATTGTATAAGGTTCATCGTTTATCAAATTTAAAACAGCATTAGAAATAGGAAAAACCGGACTATTTCCCAAATTACAAAGCAAAATCACACTTTGATTTTTAGTGATATTATGCAACAAAATACTCGTCAATCCGGTAATGAAGCCATCGTGAAAAACAATTTTCCCCTCTCTTTCATCCGTGTAGATCTCCCAACCTAAACCATAACTTATTTCTTTTCCATCAATAGTATAAGAAACAGTTTTTCCATCATTGAGTTTTGTTGCCGTCAAAGCTTCTTCCAATTCTTTTTTACCCAAAATCAGATAATTGAATAATGCTTTTTGATATTTTTGTAAATCTAAAGCCGTACTTACAATCCCACCTGGCCCATAGAAATTACTTTTTTCAACAATTAGGAAAGTTTCTTTTAAAGTATTTTTATTAACAAGATTGGTTGAATAAAAATTAGGATAAGCGTATAATTCTACTTGATTTAGACTTTTAATTTTTCTGTCTAACGGTACAAATGAATCTTTCATTTTTGCAGGTCCGAAAATATTCTTCTCTATATAATCCCTGTAACTAATTCCAGAAAGCTTTTCAATAATCAAAGCTGCTAGGCAAAAATTGACATTGTTGTATTCCCATTTGCTTCCAGGCGAAAATGAAAGTGGTGTTTTGAAACGAATAAACGTTGGTATTATATCCTGATTCGATATGATTTTTTCAGGCTGTTCTTTAATAATTGTATCAAACAAAGTATATTCCTGCGCCAATCCAGAAGTATTATTGAGTAGTCGTTTGATGCTGATATTCGGATAAGGAAAATCGGTCAGATATTTTTGAACAGGTTCATTGATATTCAATTTTCCTTTCTGTTGAAGTTGAAGAATTGCTGTAGCAGTAAACGTTTTTGTGATGGAAGCAATAGGAAATTGAGATTGGTCATTCAGTTTTTCTTTCTTTTCAATATTAGAAAATCCATAGTTATTAGAAAATATGGTTTTCCCGGATTTTGAAATTAATACACTTCCGTTAACAAGGTTTTTATTTGAAAGTGTAGAAAAAAAATCATTTAAATCTTGTCCCGAAAGATTGTTTGTGAAGAAAATAGTTATTAATAGTAATACAAGTCGATTTTTCATTTTGATTTATAATTTAATGCAAAGATGCTTTACATCTCATTAATACACGACCGATTAAAAAAAGTCGAACGCATTTGTTATAAAAAAAACGAACTAAATTGGATTTTTTCTAAAATCCGTCGGTGTTTTTCCCGTGTGTTTTTTAAAAGAAGTGCTGAACGAAGATTTGGAATTAAAACCAACTTGGTACAAGATTTCCAAAACAGTCAGTTCTTTTTGAGAAGAATCTCTAAGGATTTGCATCGCTTTTTCAATTCTATATTCATTTACGAAATCGAAAAAGTGTTTATCCATATAAAAGTTAATCAAAGTAGATAAATCTTTAACTGGCATTTTTACTTGCTCGGATAAATCCTGAATGGTTAATGATGAATCCAAGTAGGGTTCTTTTTCCACCATAAAATCTTTTAAGAATTCGATTTGCTTATTTTTTTCTTCTGCTACCAGAAGATTAGGTTTTTGTTTTCGAACAACTTCTGTAATAGGTTTCAGATGGGAATTCACTCCTCTGAAAAATTCAGGATTGTTTAATGCAATAAATAGATACCAACAAGTACAAAATAAAAACGTAAACCCATCAAGGGTTACAATCCATTGTCTTACCTCTCCCAAACCGATGGTAAAAGTAACCAGCCATCTCAGCAGCACTAAGAAATGTAAGAGATAATATACAATTGTTATCTTGTGCAGCGCATTAATTAGAGAAATATTAGGATTCGTATAATTCTCAAGATAAACAGTTCTGGAATTTCTAATAATCAGAAATGAAGCAATAAAATAAACTTGAAATAGCAATTCGAAAAGAATTTGGAAAAAATGTGTAATAGGCATTTGATTCATACGCTGCATAAAATGCAATTTCATTGCGGTAGTCTCAAAATATATACCCGAAATTAAATTCAAATTGTAAGCAATAAATGGAATAGCGTGCAGTAAATGTTTCGTTTTTAATCGGAAGTCAGAAAAGCAAACCGACATTACATAGAAGTAAAACGATGCAGGAACCAAAAAGACAATACTCCAACGAAAAGCCTCAAGGTTGATGAAATTTTCAGGAATATGATGAATCAAATGTTTACAAGCATCTATGGCATTTCCGATAAGAAAAAAAGCAAAAAGTTGATTTCCTAATTTGTGTTTCGTTTTCACGGTCAGTAAAAACAAGGCAAGAAATAGAATGACGAAAATTCCAATGAAAGCAGTGATCTCAAGAAAATTATATTGATCCATATGGTAAATTAGCTCCCAAATTTAATCAAAAAAGGACGTCCTGATGAAATGTATTTTGTAAATCGATATGGTCAGAAAATCACCTGATGGGCCATGTGCTCTACCAGAAAAATGAATAATACTTGATGAAATACATAACGGCGAAGGTTTCAAACTCTTCTCGCTGTTCGAGATGTTCTGTCCCAAAGACATCGCTTTGGGTAAAGGCATCTCGTACTTCTTATCCTTGGGATTTGTAATCCCGTTTACTAAAAATAAGTGATCCTTCACTGGCTGCCAGCAGTGCAGGCTCAGGATAACAAACATAATAAAACAAAAAAGCCTCACATTTCTGTGAGGCCTTCTGTGATCCCGCTGGGATTATAAGGTATGTTCTCTCCACATTAATCTTGTCCAAAGCCTCATTCCTGCAATGCAGGAATATCTTTTTTCATTTGTCTGCCTCTTCAAAAACAAGTTTTGGAGGTTTCCAAACGAAAAAAGCCTCACTAGTGTGAGGCTTTGTGATCCCGCTGGGATTCGAACGTTCTTCAAATTTCAGCGTTTATTCAATATCTGAAAGGTTTTGGATTTCGTACTCACCGAATCACTCACCTTTTTTATATACGTTTTAGCTGCAAATGCCATAACATAAAGATAAAAATTTCGAACGAATATTCAAATGAGAAGGTATAAATGAATTTTTCTACCGAAGAGGATAATAAAGTTAGGCTATAAACCAATCACTTTTTTCAAACTTTCTCTATTTAAATACCCCATATGCGTAATGACTTTCGAATTTATCTTGCCATTTACATCCATCACCACATAAGCCGGAAATCCTGTGCCGGCGTTTAACATTTCTTTAAGCTGGGTTACGATCTTATCATTCACGAAAATATGTACGCCTGGCACTTGTAAATCGGCAACTTTTTGCTTCCACAATTCCATAGTAGATCCGCCACTTGTGCAGAGATAGATGTATTCTACGGGTAAATCTTTATTGGCTTCGTGTAACTTTTTACTATTGGGAAGATCTCCCAGACATGGTCCGCACCAAGTAGCCCAAAAATCGATAATCAATGCTTTATTCGGGAACTTTTGCTTTAAATTAAGCATAAAGTCATCCACACTTTTTAACTCCATTATTTGAAATAATTCTGCGCCGAATGCTAATTTTGAAAGTGGAGTACCTATGGTAATGGTTTCTATTTTTGTTGAGTTTGCAAGTAAGTTATCAATGCGTTTTTGATTATTGGTTGCCTTGATCAATTCGTTGTTTGCTATTTTTCTAGTCCACCGTGATTGCATGCTACTGATAATGGTTGAATACGATTTAGAAAAAACATCTTTTTCTGAGTCTAGCGACACAAGCTTCAAAATAGCTGATCTTTGTGGGGTGTACAAACTATCTAAGAGCGCTAAATTACTGGTCAGTGTTTTTGGTTCCTTACCTCTTTTCATATTTCGGGTATAGATATTCAAATAATTGTAGAACGCAGACCCATCATTACTTGTAAACATAGGTTGATGCGCACTAACTTCTTTAAATAATGCTGTTGGCATGACGTCACCCCAATAGGAAGCCGTTAATGTGCTATATATTTCAGACAAGCTCTCATTTTTAACCGCCCACCTATAATTTTTATTGGTAACGATAAATTCGTCTTCCAAAGCTATTATAGCTTTTCTAATCGAGTCAACTTTGATTATAAACAAGTCTGGAGTAAAGTTTCTCCTCGTTCTGCCTACCTCTGTAAGACGACTTGTAAGTGCGTTCCTCTCAGCTTTTTTAAATAGTACATTTTTGTTCATAACCGTATTCAGATTTCCATCCAAACCCGAATATACAATGCCGTCTCCAATCATATATGCCCCATCCTTTGGTAATTTGCTGGCATCTATCGAAACCGTTAACCCATCATTTAAGTAAACACCTGCGTACAAGTAATCTCCTACGCTTAACCAGGCTTGCTGATTTGGAAAATTCTGATCAAAAATAATTTTTGCCAAGCCCGTTTTATCCGTCTCTGCATAGCGTGTAGTTTGCATACCTACACCAAGTTGAACCAGCGTATAGGTTATGGGTACCTTTTTTACCGTGTCGGGCAAGTTTTTAATTTGAATGGTTAGGGTAGCCGGTTGATGTGCCGTCAAATAGGCATCCATTTTTTTATCCTCTAAAGAAAGAGAAACTTGTTGTGCATTTAACTGAATGCAGTAAAGCGACAGGAATAAAAATAATAAGTTCTTCATTTTGTGTTTATTTTTTTATGTTATTTAATGCATTAAGTACATTTTCTTTTTTGTTTCTTGAAATTGGAATACGCACATTATCCTCAATTAAAAGATAGCCCCCGTCTTCTTTTAGCAAACTTTTGATGAATTTTTTATTTACCAAATGAGATTGATGACATCGAATAAAGTCATAGTCTGCTAGCAATTCTTCGTATTCGAAAATTGGTCGGGATACCATGATGTTTTTCCCATCGACCAAAAAGAATTCGGTATAGGCATTAGACGATTCGCACCGGATAATATCGCTCGTATTTACAAATCTTATTTCCTTAGTCGATGCAAGCGCTAACTTATGCTCCTTCTTAGCATCTTTATCACGTATAAGCTCCATCAAATTTTCGAGTTGGAGGTTTTCTTTTTTTCTGCTTAGCTTAATTTCTACTTTACGAACGGCAGCTACTAATTCTTCGGGATTAACAGGTTTAAGCAGATAATCAATGGCCGAGAATTTAACGGCTTGGATACCATATTGATCGAATGCAGTCACAAAAACAACTTCAAACTGATAATGAGGTAGTGCTTTTAGCAACTCAAAGCCATTTTTATTAGGCATTTGAATATCTAGAAATAACAAATCAGGTTTAGTAGTAACAATGAGTTGAATAGCATCTTCAGCATTGGTGGCAGTACCCACAATGGTTATTACCAACTCGAGTTTTTGAAGTAAACCAACAATGTTATCGATGTTGTTTTTCTCATCATCTATAATTACAGCACTAATCATAATAACCAATTTTTAAAATAAACAGTTACGTGGGTTTTATCGTTTACTCGTGTTACCGAAAATTCGATATGTTGCTCATTTAGCGTTTGATTCAATAACTTAATCCGTTCTTTAGTAAGCGGTAAACCGAAACCTGTCGGCTCGCTATTTTCATTAAATCCTTTCCCATTATCTTTTACCATCACCACCATATCATACGCTACCTTTTCGAAAGTTAAATACAGCCAACCATTTTCTTGTAGTGATGATATGCCATGTTTTACAGCATTTTCTAGTAAAGGTTGTAAGAATAGACTTGGAATTTCTACCGCATTTAGGTCTATCAGCTCGGTGGTTTCGATTTGATAATTAAATCCGAAACGAAGTTTTTCTAGCTTTAAATAGTTTTCGAGTATTTTAATTTCACTCGCTATGCTTACAAATTCATTTGTACTTGCTTTTAAAGAATCACGCATCAGACTACTAAACTCCAGCAAATACTTCGATGCATTTTCTGAGTCATTCTTGGCAATTAGGCCTTGTATAGAGCTAAGTGCATTAAATACAAAATGCGGATTAAATTGCGAACGGATAGATTTAAGTTCCGTTTGCACCAACTGTTTTAGGGTGCTTTGCCTTCTCAATTTCTCCGCTTGTTTTCTCGAACGCCAAAGTAACACTACAAAACCTATAGCCAAAAGAACCAGCATGCTTAAACCTATTTTTGCCCAAAGTGTTTGATACCAAGCCGCCCGTATTGTAAATGGATAGCTCGAAGTATGTTCTCGCTGCATACTATACCGCATTTTTAACTCGTAATTGCCGGGAGGAAGGTTTTTGAGCCAAACCAAATTAAAATCAAAATCGTTCCACTTCCATCCCGTGCTATCCCTTCCATTTACTAAATTGTATTCGGTAACGTTTTTAGAGCCAATGATGTCGTCTAAATAAAATATTAAATTATTGTCTTCATGATTAAATTCATTCTTCAACTTTAGTAGTGTGGTATCGCTTTTCCAATTGGTATTATAGCTGTTTCGTAGCATCTGATTGCCCCATTGCCTATTAAAGACCCGTAAAAAATTTGGAAGTCCAGAAAAGGTGAATACGCCAACTACCTTAGGTTTCCATTTTACCCAATATGCCGATAGAGAAACGCTAATGCTATCGGGAAAAGCTTTTTTCCTTACCTCGAAAGTTAAGCCGGTATCATAACCCGCTTTAAAATGACCTAAATAAGCGGTTACCAAATCTTTCTTCGCTGGATCTGCTATTCTACTCATCCAATAAACTGGGACGAAAAATTTAGGCGTACGCCAATTCACAACAACTTTTTTCTTGTCTTTCAAAACTCGAAATTCATATTCATGTGCATTTTTAGCATTAATCCCGTTAACGGTTATAATTATTCCAGACGTATCGAATATGGGAATGGCATCTCTGCCACCAGTGCTGTTTAACGTTACTTCATAAATCCCTTTTTTATGATTTTCATAATTTTTTAATTGCGGAATTTTCTTGACAAGATCTTTGTAATCCACTTCAAGTTTATTACTATAAAAGGCGCAAATCAGTAAGTCATTCCTTCCTTTGTTATAAGTAGTGCTTGAAAAATACTTTCGAATAGAATCGCCATGGCTATCGTGTTTAACAACAGGATGAATTACATCGAGGTTGATATCCCGCTTTTGCGCTTTACAAAAGATGGCGAACAGAAAGAAAGACAGAAATAGAATAAGATTACGCATTTATTCACTATGATTTAGTATCAAAGTAAAGGCTTTCAATCTTATATTGTACATGCTGATTTGAATTAGGTAAGTACTATTTTGAATTAAGCAATTTTTATCTAAATATCTACAAAATACTAGAAATGTTATGCTTTTGCTTTTATACCTATCACCGTTGTATATTGAATTATTTTGAAGCTAATTGAATTTGATTTCAAAAGTAGGAAACGCAATTATTTTCATGAATTTTTGAGCATCGTGACATTTACATTGCACAGGATTTCTCAGACCTTAGATAGTAATCAAGCTCATTCAGGAAGGCAATGTCAATATTCCGCATGTCAAGGTCTTTAACGTTATATTTAAAAGGCAAAAATATCTCCAAGTACTTTTTAAGTACCTTGTACCTGTTGAGTGTTCCCTCCATATTAATCTTGTCCAAAGCCTCATTCCCGCTATACAGGAATATCTTTTTTTCATTTGTCCACCTCTTCAAAAACAAGTTTTGGAGATTTCCAAACAAAAAAGCCTTACATCTCTGTAAGGCTTTCTGTGAACTTGACTGACATTTTCTCGAACCACTTTGTGTCAGATTTAAAACGTTTAATTAATTTGGTTGAGGAATTGGATGAGGAATATCGAAAGGTCTCTAGTAGAGTTTTGTGTGATTTCACTACTAGGGTATATACAATGTTTGTAATCATCTAAACAGTATTTCCACTTAACAAACAAGATTTATTAATCATCTCTAATGGCTTTTCGAGGTACAGTGAACTATTTAAAATATGGAGTTTTTCTCCCAGAGAGTTTACCTAAAAAAGGAAAGATTTTTTATGTTCATTCCCGTACGTTAAACAATTGCCTATGTGAATGAATTATAATGATTTAGCTAAAAATTCTTTCAATTTTTCGGGAGTTATATCTTTAAAAATAATTTTTCCAGTGTTATCAATTAAAAAGTTTGTAGGAAAAGCATTAATCAAAAGTCTGTCACATACCTTTCCATCAAAATCCCACAATTGTTCCCAATTCATTTTTTCAGTTTTTATAATAGTTAACATTGCTTTTTCTTTACTTAGGTTATCGTTTGAAATCCCAATTATATTGAATCCAAGAACCCTATAGGTATTGAATATTTGTTTTAGTTTTGGGAACTGTTCAATACATGGACCACATGAGCTAAACCAAAAATCGATTAAGGTATACTTATTGGTCTCATACTGTAGTTTTGTTGGTTTTTTACTTAACGAAAAGGTGGTTACTGTTGGAAACATAGAGTTACTCGTTAAGGGGATTGATTTAGATTTTAAAAGGTTACGTGCAAATTCAATTCCAGTTAACGTACTTTTCAGATTTCCTGACAACACATTAAATGCATTTTCATATTTATAAGGGTCTGATTTTCTTGCCGCTAGAACGACATTCCATAAGGCAACATACGAATTAGGGTTGTTTTTGGCATAATCGTACACAATTCCCCTTTTTGTCTTTGCTAAAAGAATTCTCTCATTCTTAATACTATCTGCTTTAATTGTGGACAATGTGTTGTTGTCCATCCTATTTTTTTGCAAATCTGATGATAATTTTTTATCACGCTGATCTATTTCGGCAAACGACTTTCTGTACTTAATATATTCGTCATTAGCCTCCGAACCAGATACTGAAACATTATGCTCAGAAAAACCTCCTTTAATCTCCTGGTTGCCTGGACTAATAAAAAAAACTTCAGATATAAGGGTCTTAAAATACAAATATGCCGCATGGGGGTATAAAACCGTTCCGCTAAAGGTAAATTTCCCTTTATTGACGGATACCGTAATGGAATCTACCTTGATACTCCTGTCATTGTAAACAATTGAAACCTTGCCAGTATCTATATCCTTAAGGCAACCATTGACAATAAATCTAGTTTGAGTAAATCCCAATTTCGTGAAACAACATAAAAAAACACATACTACAAATTTTAACATAACAGGTTGATAAATTATTTTTTTAATTATAAACAGAAGCTAACCTAGCAAAATTCTAGACCTTTTTAAGCAAAATTAGTCTACAATAGAGACTTTAAATTATCCTATTTGATTTCTTTCTTAAGGAAAACTATAATTTCGCCAACATCAATCGTTTTGATAATTATCTCTCCTTTATCATCCAATAATATGTAAGAAGGGTATCCTGACGTCCTAAAAAGATTGATACGGGTTTCTTCATTCTCAAATCCGTTGACCCAAGTCATATTATTGTCGCTAATATATTTCCTTACATTAATGATGTCATTATCTTTTCCGTTCAAGCTGATCAGATTAATCTTTGAGCCGTAGTTATTAAATATCTCACTTATTAATGGCTGTTGTTGAATACAACCTGCACACCATGTGCCCCACCGTTCTATTAAAACATACTTTCCACGTTCCAGGTAATTATTGACGGCTAAGTTAGCACCATCAATTGAAATAAAATCGATTTTTGGAATGACATCTGGCAATACAGTTGGAATCAAACTCTGATTGTTAGTCACTCCTTTGTATGGTTTCATATAGATATGCTCACCATATTTGGATATCGAGTCTATCTCAAAACAAGACGAATCCAACTTGATGATATCAAGACTAGAATAACCAAAACCCAAAGGAGAGGATTCTTCAAAGTTAAGATCAACCCTCTTAGCGCTAGCAACAAAAAAACGATCTTTTTCGGGCTGGTCATAGATGCCATCAAAATTTGCGTCATATATACCTACAATGTACTTTTTTTCGAATATGCCATACCTGACATTGTTGAACCTGACGTTGAAATATTGATCAGTTGCCCTGAAATCCTTAATGGTTTCCTTGGGAAGTATCCTACTACTGTTGCTTACCAAGTTTTTCGGCTCATATAAATTCAAGTAAAAAGAGAAAACCTTTTCACCATCCCTAATTGATATCAGCTCGTTCGCATTACCTCTTGTAATAACCAAGGCATTGCTATCATCATCAAAATCAAGGTTACGGTTGTTATCAAAGGCAATTACCACATCATCCCCAATTTTTCTGAAAATTACCAACATGGATTTGTTTGGGTTGTCTGAATTCCCAATTTTTTTACCAGCTATAGGGAGAAAAACGAAAATATCATTTGTATCTATTTTCTTTTGAAAAGAATAGCCTGAGACCTTCTTATATACCCTTAGGTAATAGGAATTATGTTTGAAGAAGGGAAATGTCATTTCACCTTGGCTATCGGATTTAACATGAATGACATTTGATTTTTCTTGGGCAAAACACAGGTTGCCAAGAATGATAAGCAATAAAATAAAAGATCCCCTAGTATACATAATCGTTAGTTAATTTAAAATGTTAACGAACACCCCATAATTTGCAAAATTACAGAAGACATTAAATAATATTTATTGACATTTTAAAATCATTTCAAGATTGTATTACAAGTTCAATGATCATTTTCATAATTCTTTGAAGTTTTGGATAATGGCTTTCAATTAAACTTTATTGCCAAGCCTGGAAAAGCAGTCCTGAAATTGTCAGTGATGAAAAGCTCTGGTCTGATTTTGACAAATGAGTTCGGAAGCCCAAAATTACAATATACCTTGAAGGAGTTCCCTTTGAAATAGTTGCCTTCTCGATGAACTAAATAACCTATTCCTCCAGAGATTTCACTAAAAGATTTATAAATTAGTTTATTATTCATCCTATTGCCTATTGACGCTTCCAAAAAGATATTTTTTTGCGTCCTGTATCCTGATGGATTCTGGCTAAACGAAAAGAATGAATTGATCGCAACATTAATAAATGTATACATACCACCTTTTTTATAATAATAATCTTGTCGTTGAGGTGCAAAATCTAAAGATAGCCCAAGAAAGGGACTCAATTTATCACGAATTAATCCTATCCCAAAGAAGGGGTTTATTCTAAAAGGATTTTTGTTCTTGATCAATTCGGTATACTGTGCTTCTCGCATAACTTTATTCCTTGCTTTTTTATCTTCAGAAGTAAGTGAATCTTTTACGGAAAGCAATGCTTTTTTGATTATTTCTTCAATCATTAGCCCGTTGAATTTTTGAAGGGAATCTGAAACCAAAAGGATTTGTCCGTTCTTGGTGCCAATAATTAATGTGTCAGGTTTTTTTTGTGCAAAAGAATTGATGGATAATCCACAGATAAACACAACAAAAAGGTATCTCAATTTTGTCTTTGCTTTCATTTTAGTTGTTTTTTTTAAAGGTCAATCTAATTTTCATTGATTGTCTCTCTATGGCGTTTGCCAAATAGGAAGAATCCTTTCTAAGTCTAAATTTTTTTAAAACAATGGCTTCCTCCATTTTGGTTTCCAGGATAGCACCTCGTTTAAATTGTACCGTGAATTCACTTGGCTCAGGGGTTGGAATCTGGTTTTCAATGGTTTTAGCATTAAGGGCCAATATATGGTCAGGCATGGATTGGTAACCAGCAGTATTATTCTCTGCAATTATTGTTTTATCTATTCCCTTTGTGGTGTCCAGGCCTATTTTCGAATGATGTTCTAGGGAAGGGTCACTTTGCACCGTTAATTCTTTCACTATTTCATTACCTAAGCTGTTAATTGGTGCTAATGCCTTACTCATATTCTTATTTTGGCCAGGTCTTAAGGGCAATTTTGTTTTCGTATGTAGCGAGGCAAGGCTGGGTTTAGTTGAAACAGGTCTTGATTCTTGGTCGAGAATCAGGATAAGGGAAATGCCAACTATTAATATTCCTGCAATGGAATAAAACCAGCCCTTGTTCGATTTTTTCTGTGGTTTTATATTTGCCCATACACGTTCTCTACCTAAAGTCTTGTTTGTATGGTCAGAATGTCGCACAATGCGGCAGAGTTGTTCTCCGAAATTATCCTTTTCCATAATAATTTAATTTATACTCTAATAGTTTTTTCTTTAAGACCTCCTTAGCTTTTGCAAGCTGTGAGCGTGAGGTTGCTTCCTTAATGTTCAGCATGACGCTAATTTCTTGATGCGAATAACCTTCTATCACATTTAAGTTTAATACCGTCCTATATCCAATAGGTAACTCTGAGATGCTTTGTAAGACATAAGATGAATCAAGTTCTTCAAAATCAATTGTTGGTGAAGGAATATTTTCGGCTTCACTTAAGGGTACCAAGAAAAAATTATTTTTCTTCCGTAAGAATATAAGGCATTCATTGATCATAATTGTTTTGATCCATGCACGTAACCCATTTTCTTTTTCCAGCTTAAATTTTCCAATGCCGTTAAATACCTTGGTGAAACCTTGCGAAAGAATGTCTTCGGTTAGCATTTCATCTTTAAGATAGCGTAGGCAAACATTGAACATATAATCATAGTAAAAATCAAAAAGACTCCGCTGTGCGCTGCAAATACCTTTTTTACACCCTTCTATTAAATCAATTGGAAATAGTTGCATTTACTTACCAAATATGAGGGCAAAGGAAAGATAAAATCCTCGATTATGAACTATCTCTGTCCCTGTTTTAATATCTTGTAATCCTAGATTGTAACCAAGATAAGGCTCGAAACTTCCCATATACCTACTTAGCCCAAACCTTAAGCCATAATCCATCTTGTTGAAATCATTACTAAAATTGTGGTGCGTGGGGTCTCCATCTATCTTCGTTTTTGCCCAAAGTCTGGTAGCCGCATACGGACTTGCAAATAATCTGAAATATCCAAACCCTTTAAATTGGTAGCTATTGAGAAGTCCCAACTCCAAATAATGAGCAGTTAAACGGGCTTCAACATTATTTGTCTTAATATTTCCACCCTTAGAGGTAATTGAGAGCCCTGGTTGAAAGACATATCTTGCTTTATGCCAGAAACCCGGTCTTGTCTTTTCATTGTATTTAAAGCTGAGATCCATAAAAAAGCCTATTTCGTACCCAAGGACTGGTTCATTTTGTAACGCTTTACCTTGGTAACCCATAATATTTGTTCCAAATTTTAATGCGGGTTTCCAGTTGCTAAACATAGAGTTGTATAAGAACTTGGTAAATCCTGATGGTTTTTTTTGACTAATAACTAATTGTTCTTTTGCTAAACTATCAGCCAAAAGTGTGTAAATGGATTTTGTGTTTTTATCAATTAGAAAAAAGTCTTTAAGCTGGTCCAACTTCATCCCACCAACAGTTTTCCTAAGCACCTCTTCTTTTTCATTTAGAATGATAAAGGATGGAACTCCCATTGGTCCTTTGGGCTGATGAGATCTTATATAAAGTAGTTTACCGTCCTGCGTATCAACATCTATTTTTAAAGCAACATAATGCTGTTTCACATATTCTGTTAAAACGAGGTCTGGATAGATGTATGCTTCCATGTATTTGCAAGGACCACACCATTTGGCAGTAAAATACAGCAACAATAGTTTATTTTCTGTTTTTGCTTTTTGAAGTGCTTGAGGGTAATCCCCATTGTAAAACTCTAATGCATATATCTTTTTCCAAGACAATAAGGCAAGTAAAAATAAAAGTATCAATCTTTTCATTTAGTTTATGGTTGTTTACCATTATAATGCATTTTGAAAGTTAAACGTTGCCTAGGGATTTGCTTTTTTTTTATTGGTTGACATTTGAGCTTAAGATTAATCGAATCAAAAATAAAATTACACGTGAATTGACAATCTTTAGTGATAACATAGTTCCTACACCACAAGCCATTGAAGAAGCGATTAAAATACTTTTAAGCGGTTCAAAAATGGCTGTTTGGATAAAAAAAATGTGAATTGTCCTCATCATACAAAAGATAACTAACCTCTAATAAATTAAATATCTGAAAATTGCTCTTGATATAATATTGGTGCCTAATAGGCAACCATCTCTGGTGTAATCTTTTTATTATCCCATAGGGTTGACCTTACCGATATCGAACCCAAAATCATCGTTTAATTAGTTTTTAAGCAATATTGCAAATTACCTTAAAAACAGAAAACCATCTTTAAATTAAATAAAGATGGTTTTTGTATTTCTGTGATCCCGCTGGGATTATAAGATATGTTCCCTCCGAATTGACCTTGTCCAAAGCCTCATTTCTGCTATGCAGGAATGTCTTTTTTCATTTGTCTACCTCTTCAAAAACAAGTTTTGGAGGTTTCCAAACGAAAAAAGCCTCACTAGTGTGAGGCTTTGTGATCCCGCTGGGATTATAAGATATGTTCCCTCCACATTAATCTTGTCCAAAGCCTCATTCCTGCAATGCAGGAATATCTTTTTTCATTTGTCTACCTCTTCAAAAACAAGTTTTGGAGGTTTCCAAACGAAAAAAGCCTCACTAGTGTGAGGCTTTGTGATCCCGCTGGGATTCGAACCCAGGACCACTACATTAAAAGTGTAATGCTCTACCAGCTGAGCTACGGAATCATTTCCTTTTGTTTAAGGAGGTGCAAATATAGAGATTAAAATGAATTTGCCCAATTATTTTTTAAAAAAATATAAATGTCTTTTTTTGTACCTGTAAACCAACAAATTATAGGGTTCTTTATAGAGATAAATAATAATACAAGGGAAATTTGTTTCTTTGTTTGAGATGGAAATAAACCCATTAATCATTCTACATACAAAGTAACTATCACAACAATATGCTCATCAGGCAAGCAACACTTTTAGATATAGAACCGATCATGCAATTGGTTAAAGCGGTTGTTCCATTAATGATCCAAGCTGGTAATTTCCAATGGGATGATGCCTACCCAAATCCTGTTGTTTTTGAAAAAGACCTACAATTACAGCAATTATGGCTTGCAGAAATTGATGGAGCGATAGCAGGCATCGCCGCCATTACCACAGACCAAGAACCAGAATATGCAAAGGTTGGTTGGGATATCAATGAAACCGCAATTGTTATTCACCGCCTAGCCGTACATCCAGCCTATCAAGGTAAGGGTGTTGCGGTGGCGCTATTACAAGAGGCAGAACTTATTGCTGCCGATAGAAATATCCATATCCTACGTGTAGACACTAATAGCATGAACAAAGCTACCCAAACATTATTCCCGAAATTAGGCTATGTATTTGCTGGCGAAATTGACTTGAGTTTTAGACCAGGCTTATTGTTTTACTGTTACGAGAAACGTTTCTAGACCTAAGATGCAATTTTATTCTAAATATTAAATAATAAACAACTCAACGCCTCCACAACTCAACCCTAACCCCATTAGCATTTGTAACTTATTCGCCATAATTTGAAATGTTTATTTACCGTATTCACACTTATGATAACTTTACTTATCAAAACAAAATAAATTATGATACAATCTAAAGGATATGCAGCACAAACTCCAGAGACTGATTTAGTAGCTTGGAATTTTGAGCGTAGAGAAGTTGGCGCACATGATGTTCAGCTTGAGATATTATTCTGTGGTGTTTGCCATAGCGATTTACATCAAATTAAAAACGAATGGTTTCCCGGTATTTTCCCGATGGTTCCTGGTCACGAAATTGTAGGTAAAGTAATTAAGGTAGGCGATCATGTAAAAAACTTTAAACTGGGCGATTTAGCGGGAGTGGGGTGTTTGGTAGATTCTTGTCAGGTTTGCGAAAATTGCCAAGATGGCTTGGAGCAATATTGCTTGGATGGAAATACACAAACTTACAATAACAAAGGGCGTGATGGCGTGCCAACTTATGGTGGTTACTCAAATAACATTGTGGTACGTGAAGAATTTGTATTACACATTTCAGATAAATTACCTTTAGCGGCAACCGCTCCATTGTTATGTGCTGGTATTACCACTTATTCGCCACTAAAACATTGGAAAGTAGGAAAAGGACATAAGTTAGCCGTTTTAGGTTTAGGTGGCCTAGGGCACATGGCTGTTAAGTTTGGCGTTGCCTTCGGTGCAGAGGTTACCGTGTTAAGTACTTCTCCTTCAAAAGAACAAGCTGCTAAAGAATTAGGCGCACATCATTTTGTGGTTACTTCAGATGCAGCACAACTAAAGGCTGTAGTTGGAAGCTTTGATTTTATATTAGATACCGTATCTGCAGATCATGACATGAACATGTACCTTTCTTTATTGCGTACCAATGGCGTTCATATTGTGGTAGGTGTACCCGCACCTTATCCTATCCATCCTTTTTCTTTAATCGGTGGTCGTAAAAGCCTAGCTGGTTCTGGTATTGGAGGCTTACCTGAAACTCAGGAAATGTTAGATTTTTGCGCAGAACACAACATTGTTTCTGATATCGAATTGATAGATATTAAAGACATTACTGCTTCTTATGAAAGAATGGTTAAAGGTGACGTAAGGTATAGATTTGTAATTGATATGGCTACGTTGTAATTTATGGCCGTCATCTCGATTTCTATGATAAAACCAAATCATTTTTATAGGTGGTTTGGTTTTTTACTACAGCAAATATCCTGTGAATGATCTTGTTCCTAACGGCATTCAAAACACTCATCTTGTTCTTTCCATCGCCCACTTTTCTCTGATAGTATATTCTGAGCTCGTTATTCAGCCTTATGGCACTCATTGCAGCAAGATGGAGCAGGCTTTTCATCTTCCTGTCAGCAAATACGGAAACCCTTGGCCTAAATCTTATCGAGGTACCTGATTGGTGGTCGAATGGCACCACCCCACAGTGACAGGCCATCTTCCTTGGGTCGCTGATCGATGTAAACCAATCGGTCTTGGCGATCATCATCCATGACACCACCTTTCCAACCCCTGGCACAGATCGCATAAGTTCAGTTTTTTTCCTGAGTTCGCCATCCTCCATGATGCTCCTTTCAATATCGGATTCTATCTTCCTTATCTGCACGTCAATGGCTTCAATGAGCTTTTTGTTAAGCTTGAGCAGCTCCCTGTCCACCCCAAGGCTTTTCATCAGCTTGTAGTCGTGTTGCTGCCTGGCCAGCTGTCCCTTCATTTTTATCCTTGATTCACGCTCTGCAAGCAGTACCCTGAGTTTTTTTATGGATGCCGTGGATGGTTTCCATTGCTCGCAATCCTGCCCGTTCCTTTCGATAAAGCTGCAGATCCTCAATGCATCAACCTTGTCGTTCTTTCCCCTTGCAAGCCCAAGGCTCTTCTTCAGGTGGGCCGGGGCCATTACATATACGGACAGTTCCAGGCCCTCCAATGCCCTCAAGCAAGTGCCAGTTATAACGGCCGGTATTCTCCATGGCGACTATGGTTCCTGCCACCGTGTGCTTTTTAAGGAATGACCTAATGGCCTTAGGCTCATTCTGGATGTTGAAATGCTGGACCTTACCCTCAGTCTTTAAACAGATGTCCAATGTCTTGCTGCTGATGTCGATCCCAATAAAAATCTTTTTCATAAATTCATGTTAAGAATGTGAAATGAGAATCCATCAGTTCGGCTCAATTCCTTCATAATGGGTCACTAGCCCTAATTTCTATTTGAGTTCCTGATGAAAGGGAGGCAGAAGTCTAAATCGAGATATGAGTTTCTAACTCTGACAGAGCGATAGTTTACTCCTGCTTCCTTCTCATTCTAAAATTAATCAAAACAAATCTAAAGGATAGATTGCTTGCGAAGAGTAATAAATAAGCTGTGCAATTGCATTACGATGCCCTCCCGATAGCTATCGGGACAAGCTGAGTATGACGGATTCTTCTCTAGTTCACGTCATTCCCACGCAGGTGGGCATCGTAATGCGTTAGGAAGGGGAGTTGAATAGCTGTGCAATTGCATTACGATGCCCTCCCGATAGCTATCGGGACAAGCTGAGCTCTAATCTAAGAACTACCTACTTTAAATCTCATCATCCTCCCCCCAACCCCCTCCAAAGGGGGGCAGCATGGTTCAAAAAAGCAGGATGTATAAAAATTTAACGTCTGGTCTGGCAGGCAGGCAGCGACAGCCTGTCCCGATTCCTCGGGAAGAGGTCTTTAACCGAAGAACCACTGCCCCCTCAGGACCAAGCCCCTGACCCGTCATATCGAACGAGGAACGAGGAGATATCTCTATCCTAAGAACTACTGCCCAATTAGTTATTAATTTACAACTTAATAAAACCTAAAACTTTTATAGTAAATTATACTTTAGTGGATTGATGATAACACCAACCACACGGAATCTCATCATCTTCCCCCAACCCCCTCCAAAGGGGGACAGCATAGTTCAAGAAAGCAGGACGTATAAAAATTTAACGTCTTTTCTATGTCTCGTCGACCGAAACTAGCCGATAATCTTAAAAAAACAAATGTTTCTTCGATTTTCAATAGCTGATGTAGAGTTAATAGAGGGGGCTATTTAGGCTTATCAATTATAGATTCTTCGCTTCGCTCTGAATGACAAATCTACATTTAAAGCTATTTAAACAAAAGGTACGAAAAAATTCCTAAATAAATTTGTATGGTACGAAATAATTCCTACCTTTGATTTGAAGATGAATATGAAACAGCAAAACAAACCAATAGAACCTACCAAATCTGAACTAGAAATTTTACAGGTATTGTGGGAAATCGGACCAACAACCGTTCGTGCCGTTAACGATGAATTGCTTAAGCAGAAGGAAGTAAATTACACCACTACTTTAAAATTCATGCAAATCATGGTCGACAAGGGAATGCTAAAACGCGATGAAAGTAAAATGAAACATGTTTACGCCGTGGTAGAGGAGGAGCAAGAAACCAAGGCACACTTGCTTGATAAATTTGTAGACTCAATGTACAGGGGTTCGGCTAGTAAATTGATGATGCAATTACTGGGCAACAAAAAAACCTCTCCAGAAGAATTAGAAGAAATCAAGAAATTATTAAAATCAATCGAAGAACAATAATCCGCTAATTAAAACCACATGGACTTCTCATTTGCTAACATACCAGACGAAATCATCAAAGCTATAGGCAATACCTTGATACATTCTTTATGGCAAGGTTTATTGTTAGCTGCTTTTGCTGGCTTAGTGATCACTTTTACCCGTAAGTCGAGTTCTGTGTCTCGTTATAACCTATTGGTATCAGGCTTAGTTGTTTTTTGCTGTACAATTATTTTCACTTTTTCTAGTCAGCTGGAGAATGAAAAACTACTAAAATTAACAGCAAATGATGGAGAACGTACAGTAATAGTTACTAAAACACCCTTTTTACCAAGTGTTGATGTGAGCGTAAGTGAAAATCAAATTCTTGGATTTGTAAATACGCATTTAAATACAATCGTTTTGATATGGTTCGTATTCGTATTGATAAAAACGCTACAATTATTGGCCGGACTGCGTGGATTAAATGAACTACGAGATAAAGCTGTTTTAATAGTAGAAGTAAATTTGCAACATAAATTAAAGGCACTAACTACCAAAATGGGGATTAAACAAACCGTTCGTATTGCAGAATCGGCAATGGTAAAAGTTCCAATGGTTATTGGTCATTTAAAACCACTAATCCTTATCCCGGTAGGTATGCTTATTGCCTTGCCACCAGCTGCTATCGAAGCTATTTTGGTGCATGAATTGGCACATATTAGTCGCAAAGATTACTTGGTTAATTTAATGGTAAGTTTAATAGAAGTGATCTTTTTCTTTAATCCGGCAGTGCTTTGGCTGGCCAAATTAATAAGGACTGAGCGTGAGCATTGCTGTGATGAAATGGTGGTGGCCCAAACCAGTAGTAAATCTGATTATATAGAGGCTTTAATTGCTTGTCAAGAATATAACCTGTCTTCGCCGAACTATGCCATGGCTTTAAGTGGCAGTAAAAACCATCTTTTAGGTAGGGTAAAACGGATGCTTTATAAAAATAATCAATCCTTAAACATGATGGAAAAATCATTGCTTTCTATCTGTTTGGTTGCAGCTGGCTTTGCAACAGTTGCCTTTTCAAATGTCGATAAAATAACAAAAATCGTTCATCAGGTTGCTAAAAACGTCAATAAGACTAGTCATGAGTCAGTAACCAAAACCGAACAAGAAGAAAAGACAGCAATACTGAACTTACAGCAAAACATTACCGCACCCATTACTGCAAATATTAACGTGATTGATACCACCAAATACAAGATTTACAAGCCTAGTGAAATTGGTAACCAGACTTCTGTAATGATTGCCAATGGCGATGTGAAAACACGTTTATTGAAACAAGATGGTACGTTATACCAAGTTAACATGAAGAATAAACGTGTTTTTTCGGTTCAAGTTAATGGTTTACCTGTACCATTGGGTCAGCAACAGAAATACACCGCTTTGGTAGATTCCCTACAAAGTTTAAAAACAAGTTTACCAACCATGGATGCCATTCAACAACGGTTAGATTACCTTGGCGCAAAACTGGATTATCAAGCAGATTCCCTGAAAAAATATGGGTCAGTTAAAAATGAATATCAACCTTATAAAGAGGTTTATGATGCCCATGTATCAATCCCTATAAATGTAAACATTCCAGTAAATATGAAAATTGATAATCAACGAGACTTATCTGGACAAATTTTGGAAGCTATTTTAAAAGATGGATTGGTAAGTACCGTTAAATCATATAAATTAACCGCCACAGCGTTGATTGTAAATGGCAAAAAGATTCCTGATCAAGCTTTTAAGGCATTTAAGGATAAGAACATCCAAAACATACAACAAGGCACTACCGTTTATTATAATTTTAATACCAACACAACCACCAATTAACACACCTTAAACCAAACCAAGAAAATTAATATCATGAAACTATTTTTTGCGACTTTGATGGTCGCCTGGATATCCTTTACCTCAATTTTTACTTTAGCACAAACTAACTTAACCCTTACTGGCAAGGTAAATTCTGCTGATGGGAAACCTATAGATGGCGCAACACTATACTTGTTTAAAGCTACAGATTCAGCCTTGCTTAAAACTGCCATAGCTGATGCAAATGGACTTTATCAGTTTCAAAATATAGCAACGGGAAATTACAAGTTAACGGTAATGCTGATGGGCTTTGAGACCTATAAGGGAAGTGCTTTTGTATTAAATCAGGATAAAAATATCGGGTCCATTACACTACAAGCTGCACAAACCACATTAAACCAGGTTACCGTTACGGCACAGCGTCCGTTTGTACAGCAGAAGGTAGATCGCATGGTGGTAAATCCTGAAGCTTTGATTAGTAATGCAGGTAGCACGGCACTAGAGGTATTAGAGAAAGCACCAGGTGTAATTGTAGATCAAAATGGTGCAATAAGTTTAAAAGGCTTAGGTGTTACCATTTTTATAGATGATAAACCTACTTATTTGTCTGGTGCCGATTTAGAAAGTTACCTGCGTTCCCTATCCTCTGCTAGTATAGATCAAATAGAATTGATGACCAATCCGCCAGCCAAATACGATGCTGCAGGCAACGGCGGTGTAATCAACATCCGCACTAAACGAACTCAGGTAAAGGGGTTTAACGGCGCTGTAAATTTGAGCTATTCGCAAGGTAGTTATGGCAGAACGGTTAATAGTTTCAACTTTAATTACCGAAACAATAAACTTAACTTGTTTGGTAACCTCGGTTTTAACACCAATAATGGCTATAGTAATTTAACCATCAATCGTTATTTCGAAGATGCTTTTGGAAACGCTACGTCTAATTTCATTCAAAACTCCTTTAACCGAAATATAGGAGAAAATTACACCAGCAAGATAGGGGCAGATTATTACCTATCGGAGAACAGTACCATAGGGATTAATTTAACTGGCATTTATAACCCAAGCAAAAGAACAGCAAATGTGAAAAGCCAATTCTCTAATCCGCAGCATCAGTTAGATTCAACCATCGCAGCATTTAATGTTCAGGATCAATTGTTTAAGAACAGTGGTGTAAACCTAAACTTCCGTCAAAAATTAGATAAAAACGGGAGGGAACTTACCGCCGATGTAGATTATTTAAACTATTACACCAATAACAACCAAGCGTTTAACAACAGTAGTTATTTGCCAAGCGGCGCCTTAAAAAACAGCGATTTACTAACAGGAATGCTACCAGCAAATATTGATATATTCTCTGCTAAAACCGATTATGAACATCCTTTTAAAAACGGTGTTAAACTTTCTGCCGGATTAAAAACCAGTTATACAGAAACAGATAACATCGCCAATTATTTCTATTCGAACAATGGAATAACCGCTATAGATTACGATAAAACAAACCATTTTTTATATAAGGAAAACATTAACGCTGTTTACCTTAATGTCAACAAGGATTTTAAAAAATTAACAGTGCAACTTGGCCTTCGATTAGAGAATACGGTTTCTAACGGCCATCAGTTGGGTAATGTAAAAAAGCCAGATTCTACCTTTAAGCGTAGCTATACCAACTTATTTCCAACGGTATATTTACAGTACAAGCTAGATACAGCAGATGTTAATGTGTTTGGCATCAATTATGGTCGCCGTATCGATCGTCCTTATTACCAAGACCTAAATCCATTCTTATCTCCAATAGATAAATTTACTTACTATACCGGTAATCCATTTTTAAAACCATCATTTACAGATAATATCGAGTTGTCTCACACTTATAAAAGTAGGTTTACCACCACATTGAGTTACAGCAAAACACGAAACGATGTAAGTGAAACCATTGAAATAGTGGACGGTATCTATTACAGCAGGCCCGGTAACATTGGAGAAACCACGGTAAAAACATTATCCTTTAATGCCTCATTTGATTTTGCTAAATGGCTTAATTTTAACATCAGTGGGCGCGTTTCTAATGTTCATTCGGTAAGTGATTTTTATACGGGTTTGTTAGACACAAAAGGTACCTATTTCTTCTTTAGACCGGTATTTCAGTTTAAATTACCCAAAGATTGGAATGTACAATTAGATGGTGGCTATCAAAGCAGGGTAAAATCGGCACAATTTGATTTGGGTGCAAGGGGAAGGATAAATGCAGCAGCGTCTAAGAAGTTATCTGCTAGCACTACCATTAAGTTGGTAGCCAATGATGTTTTATATACCTTCAAAAACACGGGGATCATTAATAACCTGAGCCAAACAAAAGCCAATTGGACTAATTTAAATGACACTAGAACAGTAGTTTTATCATTAAGCTACAGATTTGGTAAATCTATTTCCGGACAGCGAAAACATGATGCCAATGGGGCAGAAGACGAGCAGAATAGGGTTAAGAATTAAGTTTAGAGGGATATGGTTTAGTGGTTTATAGGTTAGGGTTGAGGGGTTAGAGTTTAGGTATTAAGCATCATACCCCTGCCTGTCTGGTAGGCAGGCAATTCGATTGGATAGCATCTCGAAATCGGAAAGATATTTTTAGTGTTTCTTCATTCAATAGCAGTCTAGTCCCAGTCTTACCACGAGCTATACCAACAAGATACCAAGTAGGGATCAGATAGGGATCAAGTAGGGGATTGCTTCGGGAAAAGCCCTGAAAAACTGTACTGATGATGCTAATTTAGCCGATTATGGTGGTTTTTTCCCTAGCGGATCGCTTGAATCGAGGTTTTACAGCGGAAGGGATGGGATTAGGGGGCGGCAAATCTGTTTAAGAAAAACCAAAAAATAAGAATTTCTAATCTGCTAGCGCCTCGGCATTTCTCCGCCATTTGATCGAAACTGGGTCGTGTCTGCATCATAATTGGATGCTGAAGTAGTCGACTTCGCTTCGTCTTTTCTTCGGGTCGGTCCCGAACGTTTCCCGAACGTTTCCCGAAGCTTTCCCGAAGCCTTCCCGAAGCAGACTCGAACGCTTCCCGAACAGTTCCCGAAGAAACCTAAATGAATTCCCGAAGGAAACCCGAAAAAATTGCTTGAAAAATGTCCTCGAATTTCCGAAAATATTTAGCTAAATAGGTAGGTTGTTCGAGACTTCTCCCAGTGTTGTTCGAGAAACGTAGCTTTAAAGGCCAATTCTCCGAAGGAATCTGGGAGGAATGTGGGAGAAGGCAGGGCAGATTTTGAATGAATTTCGCTTTTTTAAACCCTTCTTTTGCTGAATCCAGTATTCCTTCTGTAACCGTCTAGCAAGCTTTACCGCGAACCATCATAACATGATGAACTGATTTGAACGCTTTTGACCTGATTTGAACGGTTTGAAAGGGCCTTTGTTCGAGGATTGTTCGAGGATCGTTCGAGGATCCTTCGTAAAAAGGGCCATTTCTACGAACAAACCTCGAAGGAACTTCGAAGCAAGGTCGAACAAAGGAACCCAAATAAAGCTAAATTTGCTAGGCAAATAAGCATAAAGTTGACAGGGTTTATCACATCCTTAGGCTTACTCCAATACCCATTCTATCCCTATTCTTTTCTCTCTTAGTTGTACTATAATCTCTAAGAACTATGGAGAAATAGGAGCATAGCTATGGGACAGTTGGGGGAAGACTAAGGGAAGGTTGGATATGACTTGGATATAACTTGGACTTGACTTGGATTTGACTTGGACTTGATGGATTGATATTAAGGGAAATGATTGCTTGGAACAAGCTGGATTGCTAGCATTGCAATGGTTAAACTAAGATAAAGAAATTTGGGTAAATGAGAAGAGAAAGTTTGATGTTTAAGTTGAATTATGGAGAGTAGTTCTTCGAGAAAATCGACAAAACTTTCTACAACTCACAACCCATTTCTTGTGAATGCTTTGCATTTACAACAAAAAGAGCTAGATGTAAACGAAGTTGGTATTGTTTGTAATATGAGAAGAAGTATTCCTTCAAGATATTAATGAACTGCTTTTTATGTTGACAACTTTATATTGTTGAAAAATTATTAAGTTCATTACTAGCGCAGTGAGAAAGTTAGCCAAAAATGACCTTGCAATAAGCTTTAAATACCAGATATTTGATATGTAAAAAATAAATAAGTTACTTATAACCGGAATTATTAGTATTTATTTCTATTAATTTTATTTTTTATGTATTAATTCTAATATTTTTAGTATTTTAGTCCCTTAACATTGGTCAGAAAATGAAACTAAAAGAGAAGATATCACTCGAGAAAGTTTTTGAAAAAGAATATAAAATACGACTTGTAGAAGCTGAAAGTAACAAGGAAGCAGTTATTACTCATTTTTTGCATAATAGCAAAAATGGTGTTTCTCAATTTTACAAAAAAGATGCAGTTAAGTTTACACAAGAGATTCTAGAGTATAAATATCCTGAGGATAATATTTCCAGTTTAGTTGCTGAAGAAGCTCTTCAATATGGCATATTTGATACTTTTAAAGTGCCATTCCCGCCAGTTGAAGCCCCTAAGTTTAAATTTATTGACCTTTTTGCAGGAATTGGAGGATTCAGGCTAGCGATGCAGAATTTAGGAGGGAAGTGTGTTTTCACAAGCGAGTGGGATAGGGAAGCCAAAAGGACATACAAAGCAAATTTTGGAGAAAGGCCATTTGGAGACATAACTAAAGAAGAAACAAAGGTTTTCATCCCTGATAGCTTTGATTTGTTATGTGCTGGTTTTCCATGTCAAGCATTTTCCATAGCCGGAAAACGCGGTGGATTCGAAGATACGAGAGGTACTTTGTTTTTTGATGTTGCTGAAATTATTAAGAGAAAAAGACCAAAAGCTATTTTTCTTGAAAATGTAAAGGGTCTACGCAATCATAATGGTGGGAAAACATTAGCTACGATCTTAAATGTGCTAAGAACAGATTTAGGTTATTTCGTGCCAGAACCTCAAATTGTAAATGCAAAAGATTTTGGCGTACCTCAGAATAGAGAAAGGATTTATATTGTTGGTTTCAGAGGAGATTTAGGAATTGAAAGTTTTGAATATCCAAAAGCTATGGATAAGAAAGTATCTTTTGCACAGGTTAAAGAGGAAGAAGTACCTGCCACCAAATACTTTTTATCTACTCAGTATGTTCAAACATTGGTAAATCACAAAGAAAGGCATGCTAATAAAGGAAATGGGTTTGGTTATGCCATTATTCCTGATGAAGGCATAAGTAATGCGATTGTAGTGGGGGGTATGGGAAGAGAAAGAAACCTTGTGCTAGATCATAGAATTACTGATTTTACACCTACAACGCATATAAGAGGAACTGTAAATCGTGAAGGAATACGTAAAATGACCCCAAGAGAATGGGCAAGGCTACAAGGTTTTCCTGATAATTATTTAATACCAGTAGCTGATGCCTCGGCTTACAAGCAGTTTGGCAACTCTGTTGCTGTACCGGCAATACAAGAAACAGCTAGGGCTATACTTGAGAAACTAGAAACCTTTTAAGGAACGTAAATTTAAACTTTAGAGTTTCTTTTACTGAGGCTAGTCCATTTTTATTTATCCCATATTGTGACTTAATCTTTCTTATTGTACTTTAACAATCCGTACTTAGAGAAATTAGTTGTAATTGCTAAGGCATATTTTTACTACACTTTAAGTATTAGATTTAGTCAGATAATTATTTAGATTTGTGAGGATGAAAACAGGTAACAAAGGAGAATGGAGTGAATTATATGTCTTTTTTAAAGTGCTCGCAGATCAAAAGCTATTACCTGGGGATGCTTTTTTAAACACTACAGCTAGTCATTTCTATCCAGTAGTAGAAATTATTAGAAATGAAAAGGGGAAAGTAAGCACCTTTACATTATCAGCACCTAACGTAATTGTAAATAAAAATTCTGCTAGCCCATTACAGGTTCCAATCAGCTCCTTTGACGCACAAGCAAAGGCTTTATTCAAAATAATTAAAACAGGCAAGAGTACATTTACTGCGCCAATGGCGGAGGATTTTTTAAACGCTTTGGGTGCTACGCAGATTAAAGCAGATTCTGCCACTAAGGCTGATATCGTTATTCAAATACACGATGCTAGAACAAACCTCCAACCAATCCTAGGTTTCAGTATTAAATCTAAGCTTGGAAGTGCATCCACTTTGTTAAACGCTACCCATCCTACGAATTTCATTTATAAGATTACAGGATATAAATTTACTTTATCTGATATCACAGCAATTAATGCTGTTGCAACCAAAAGCAAGGTTAGAGATAGAGTGAAATCCATACTGTCAAAAGGAGCGCAATTGTCTTTAAATGGGTTTGAAAATAACACGTTTAAAAATAATTTGATACTTATTGATTCATGTATGCCAGAGATTCTAGCGCATGCATTGTTGATATTTAATGAAAAAGGTATTTCTTCAATGGCATTAATATGTGCCGAACTCGTACGTTTAAACCCGCTGGGCTTCGATCAAAGCCTAAGCCACAAATTTTACGAAGTAAAATTGAAGCGTTTTCTGTCTGAAATTGCATTAGGAATGATGCCTGCAAAAGTGTGGACAGGCAAGTACAATGGAACAGAAGGATATATTATTGTAAAAGCAGATGGAGAATTGGCATGTTACCATATCATAGAGAAAAATCTGTTTGAAGATTATTTATTAGCTAATACAAAGCTAGAAACCGCGAGCACTGACAGACATGGCTTTGGAAGTATATATGAAGACGGTTCAGAGCAGTTTATAAAATTCAACTTACAAATCAGGTTTTTGTAGTTCCGATTTCGCTAAGTAAGCGTTTAAGTTGCTCTTTATCTAATAAGTAGAAATTTCCATTTTTATGCAACTCTGAGAAATCTACCTTTAATATAATTTCTTTAATGTTATTTTCATAATTATGTCGGCGCTCTTTTAACTTTTTAAAAGCAGCCCCCCTCTTAGTATTAATTAGAATTGAGACACCGTAGGTTACATCTTGTCTTGTAACAAGAATATCTAAGCCCTCATAATAATCTGCATGCATTGAGTATTTAACGTTTTCAAATTCTTTAGATTCTAATAAGAAATAATAAAAATGAATATCTCTAATAAGTGAGGGGTAGGCTCTAAGCGCTCTAGCTTTTAACCCCTCTATACTATACATATTTCCTTGATATGCGAATTGACCATTGGTTTTAGGATCAACATTTAGCCATTTGAGGTATTCTGAAAAATACAATTCTTCGTTGGGGATACTTTTGTGCTGATAAATTAAATAATAGAAAACCTGTAGAAAAGGGGGGAAGAGAGTGTTTTCAACTGCTTCATCTTTTTTTAGCCCACAACCATTATATGGTAGTTTAGCTATTTGTTGCTCTAATTGTACTAGGTTTGAAAAACTAGAACGTACTATAGTCCAATTCCCATTTTCTATATATATGTCTTTTATGTTTTTTTGAAATTCTATATTCAATGCTTGGTAAATTAGATTTGTCCTGGTATTTGATGGTTTATTATAAAGCATTTGCTAATGCGCTATTTTAATGCTAGGAAAAACGTTTGTTTGAATATATTTTCGCTTTCAACTCCATTACCGTTAATGCTAACCCTTTTTTTCGATGTATCATTCTATGGCAGTTGGCACATAATACTACCAAATCAACTTTTGGGTCTGTGAGTCTTTTTACTTTTTTATTATTACCCATAGGCGTTAAATGATGTACTTCAGCCCATTTCGCTCCCCAAATCCCATAAGTCTTTTCAAAATTGAAACCACATACTGCACAGTCATAACCATGTATTTTGAGAGCGTCATTTCTTAAAGAAGCATTTCGCTCAATTTTGTGTGATATATATACTTTTACACCGCCTTCTGTTCTTGCATTCGCAAAATCTTTCTCAGATTCTTCAATTGCCGTTACATTTGCTATTTCTTGTTTAAATGCTTTTATATCTAAACGACTATATTTTTTAACTCGTTCCCAAATTGCATTTTCATCTTCCCCTTTTAATGCATTAAAAACTTCAAGGTTCAATCCACTTAATTTAATCGGTTTTCCATTTTTATCTTTCCAACCTTCTCTATTATTTTCATGGAAGTGAGTGTCAAAGGAATCTCTCGCATTTTTTAAGCTATGCTCAAATGTTTCAATATTTCTGCCTTCATTAAGAGCCTCATAAAACATATAATAAGCTTCTTTCCAAGAATCTGTTAAAAGATTTGCAGGTGGCGTTGAAATACCAAAACGACTTAAAAAATAAGCTACTTCAATAAATGGTTTACTCCTTCGTGTCATAAATGGAAATTGATGATGCTAATTCTTTAATCCTGTTTTTTTATTGATAAAAGGATAAAATTTTTTTTATTGGATAATAAGATAAGTTGAGATATCAATTAATTTAGATTTAAAAAAATTAATTATAGGTTAGATAAATCTAAAAATAAAAACATAATTAATTGCATCTCTAAATGAATATTTAATTTTAAAGAAACTATCAAATAATTATTAAATATTTAGAATGAAAAAAGATAATAGCTTCTAATATTTTCTTCCTGGTTTAAGTATAGCTCATGCATATATGAAGTATAGTTAATGTATAGTTGGCAAAATATTGATTGAAGCTTTTATTAACTATTGGTTAAAGGAGGGGTTAGTGCATTTGATTAACAGCTATTTCAATTGCGAGTGCTTAAACCAGTAACTTGGGCTCATTAAAAGTTCCTATCTTGCTATATGCTACAATTATTTAGAATCTTCATTATCCCATCACTAATGAGCCTTTTCTTAACCGCTAGCGCTCAACAGAGCTATCAGGATATAGAGAATTTGTTAGAAATTGATCCAACGTGGGTTTATCCTCAAGATAACGTGACCAAGGCATTGAAACAAATAATAATGCTGAAAAATGGTGCCGATACAGTTACTATCAATCGTTTTGATGCACAATGGCGTAAAATTTATACCAAGAGTTTTAGTGGTAATAAGCCAGAATCGATTACTACCTATGTGAATAGCACTGATGGTAAAACTTGGAGTTGGCGTTCGCAACGTTTAAAAGATAAAACAGTATGGACTAGTAAAACCACCTATCGTTCTGTCGGAATTCCCTCGAAGCTTTATAACATGGATTATAATAGTAAAGGTGATACAATTGCAAGTGGAAGCGCCATATTTGATTATGATGCCAAAGGGAAATTGTTACAGCGACGGGACTATCGTGCCGGGAAGCTATCTCTGCAGCGAAATTATCGTTATCAAGGCTTGAATTTAGTAGAGATGACAAGCCAGCTTACTGGTTCAGTAGCTAAAAAAAGAATGGAGTATAACTACAATGCAAATGGTAGGTTAGTTGAAACGAGGGAATTTTTTGTAAATCCAAAAGAAAACACACTAATGAGAATCATCCAATACTCTTGGGAAAAGGGTAAGTTGGTAGAAAAACGCTATAAAAATGAGATGCCGCCTAAAAAGGAATACAATTTTCGATATGGTTACGATGATAAGGGAAGGATTTCTACCTATGAGGCTAAACTGGATACCAACTTCAAGCAAGCAAAGTTTATTTATGAAGGGGAAAGACTGAAAGAGATTGAGATGCAATTTAATTCGAAAACGTTTTTTCCAGATGCTTTGCCTGTCTGGAATGCGGATTTTTTTAAAGGTATAATGATTTACAGAAAAATTTATAGCTACAACGAAAAAGGTGACATGATAATGGCCGAGCAATTTTATGGAAATAGAATTGAGCAAAGATTTGAATATGTACTTACGTATTGAAAATTAAAAGTCCGTATAAAAGCCTTAAGCTCGTATCTCAACCCATACCTTATGCCTAGAAAACCAAACAAAACCAGCTTGCCAGATAACCTAAAAGCTGGTATTGAAAACCTTTCTGGTCATGATATGGATGATGTAAAAGTTCATTATAATTCTGCGCAACCTTCACAGTTAGATGCTCATGCTTATGCGCAAGGTGCTGAAATCCATATTGCTAAAGGACAAGAAAAACATTTACCTCACGAAGCTTGGCAGGTGGTACAACAAAAACAGGGAAGGGTTACGCCAACTATTCAGTTGAAAGATGTTGCGGTTAATGACGATAAGGGTTTAGAGAAAGAAGCTGATGTGATGGGAGCGAGCGCGTTGCAAGTGGTGCAAAGGAAAGAGAAGTAATTGAGGCAAATATTCTTATTCTTCCCCTTGCCTGCACGGCATGCAGGCTTACCTCTCCGAATGGTCGGAGCAGGCTCTCGGAGAGGGGGACAGCATAGTTCAAGAAGGAATAAAACAAAAAAGGACTAATAAAACGGTCTTTGATATTTAAGAATAATAGTTCGACAAATTAGATCCCTGCCTATCCGGCAGGCAGGCTTCGCAGGCTCAGGATGACAAACAATAAAAAAAGACCGAATAAATCGGTCTCTAATAGATCTCTCGTCGCTGCCTGCCTGCCGGACAGGCGGGCGCACTGTCGAGATGACGTGAGTTGTGATTAAACTTTCTCTTTCAATTTACTTACAATAGTTGTTAAAGCGTGTTTTAGTTTTTCTGTAGCACCTTTTAGGGCTAAATCATAAGTGTTTCCTAAATCGCTGGTAACAATGGGTGGTTTGCCTTCAAACCTTGCTTCAAGCAAACATTTTTTATCGTTGATACCACTTTTATTTCCGTTTTCGTCTGATAAGTGAACTTCTACTCTGGTAATATGCCCAGTAAATCTATCCAAGTCTTTGGTTAATTGTGCTGTAATTTGAGCTTCGTATTCGCTGTGTATGGTTAGACTTTTGTCTGCGTTTAGTTGAATGATCATGTGGTTCTAATTTTTTGTTATCAATACCTAAATAACAGCAAATTTTATTGGTTGTTTGTTATAGAATAGTAAAAGCTGTCTAATCGATGCTAATGACCTCATTTATAACGGAAAAAAAGCAGAAAGGAAAGGTTGTTTGAGGGAAAAAGTTGAAAGTTAAAAGTTTAAAGTTAAAGAGCTAAAGCGGAAAGTTCAGTGCGTTAGGGTTTTACCATCCCTGCCTGCGGTAGGCAGGTAAGAAACCTAAGGACACCTCAGATTTTCTGAGCTGTCTTAGCTGGGAAATTTTTTATTTGCTCCTTGCTCTTTAATCTTTGTTCTTACTAAACTTAGGTTTTCTAAGGTGTCTTAGGTGGTTAATTTTCAAGTTCCTCCCCCTTACCCCCTCAAAGAGGGGGACATAGATAGTTCAAGTAAAGAACTGTCTTAGATGGTAAACTTTTTTATTCACGAGATAGATCCTTCGCTGCGCTCTGGATGACAAATCTTCCTTATTCTTCTTGTCCTGTAACCCACAACCCGCAACTCACAACTGACTTGTCATCATTCCTAAAAATGCTTTTTCTTCTTCGTTTAAAAACGGACTTAACTTGGCATAAACATTAGCATGGTATTGGTTTAGCCAAGCAATGTGCGATTGCTCTAGCAATTCTTTTTTAACTAAAGTGGTATCGATAGGCGCCAGTGTTAAGGATTCGAAAGCATAAAACTCATTAAAGTCATTGGTCTGGTCGGCGATGGTTAATACCAAGTTTTCGATACGGATACCGTGTTTGCCTGGGCGATAAATGCCGGGTTCGATAGAAGTAATCATTCCTAGTTCTACTGGCACAGCAGTGGCTGTTGCGTTAAATACCTGCGGGCCTTCGTGAACGTTCAAGAAATAACCTACGCCATGTCCGGTTCCGTGACCATAGTTTAGGGCGTAATCCCACATTGGTCGGCGAGTAATGGCGTCTATTTGATAACCACAAGTGCCTTTAGGGAAACGAGTTTTACAGCCTTCAATCATCGCTTTTAGCACCAAGGTATAATCTGTTTTTTCTTCTTCGGTATTGTTGCCCATTGGGATTACGCGAGTAATGTCTGTTGTGCCATAACGATACTGACCACCAGAATCTACCAAGAACAAACCTTCGGCCTCGATGGCAACATTGCTTTTTTCAGTTGCACCATAATGAGGCAAAGCACCATGAGCCTTATATGCAGCAATGGTATTGAAACTTTCGCCTATAAAACCATCTTGTGCTGCTCTAAATTCTCTTAATTGTGCGGCGGCAGATATTTCAGTTATTTCTACCTGACCTATATTTTCTTTAACCCATTTGATGAATTGAGTGATGGCTACACCATCCTTAATCATCGCTTGGCGGGTATTGTTTACCTCGACATTGTTTTTAACGGCTTTTAAATGTGTAGATGGGTTGGTCTCTAAAATCTTTTGAACCGATGTAGGAATTAATTTATAAAGCGCAAAACAGTTACGTCTAGGGTCTATTAGAATAGAACTTTCTGCAGGTAAAAACTGTAAGTCTTTAGCGATGGTATCATATCCTAAAACCGATACACCACTTTTAGCCAAGTTGGCTTTGTCATCGGCAGTTAATTTATCACTTTGGATGTATAAGGTAGCTTCAGTTTCTGAAATTAGCGCGAAGCTTAAAACTACGGGGTTATAGCTCACATCTGCACCACGCATGTTGAACAACCAAGCCATGTCATCTAACGAAGAAACTAAATGGTATTTGGCATTGTGTTGTTTCATTGCGTTTCTAACTGCAGTTAGTTTGTCCGCTACCGACTGACCGATATGTTCATCTGCTATTAAAAAGGCAGGTTGAGCTGGTAGGGCAGGTCTGTTCTCCCAAATTGGGCTTAGATAGTCTTTGTGTTTGAACTGGGTGCGCTGATAGGCGAGTTGTTTATGCAACAACTCGCCTAAGGCAACTGAAACTAATTTTTCGTCGAACGCGATGGTGGCGCCAGGTGTTAGTGTTTCGCTTAACCATTGGATGTATTCTGGACTGTGCTGAACTTTAAGTTTAACTAACTCAAAGCCGCTTCCTTCTAATTGCTCTTCTGCTTGTTCGAAATACCTGGCATCTGCCCATAAACCCGCGAAGTCTTGGGTAATGACAACGGTACTCACAGAACCAGTAAAGCCGGTTACAAATGGAATACATTTATAGTGGCTTGGTAAATATTCGCTGATATGTGGATCTGCAGAAGGGATAATGTAGGCTGCAACACCATCGGCTTTCATTTGCTCACGAATGGCGTTTAGTTTTTCAGGATTAGTCATAGGGCAAAGGTGGGGAATTTTAAAGTTTTGGACAATAGGGAAGTTCAGTAGTTCAATAGTCGCAATGGGAAATAGAAAATGGGGAATAGGAAATGGGTTGAGAGTTTATTTGTTCAGTAGTTCATTAAGTTCATTGCCGTTTGGTTTAGCTGACGGAATTAGTTTATTTTTTAACCACCCCTGCCTGCGGCAGGCAGGTAAGAAACCGAATGACACCTTAGGTTTTCTTAGGTGTTAAATATTTCCTTTGCTCTTTGTTCATTTCAACCAGGTGTATCTGGTAATCAAAACGCTTTGCTATATGCTGCTGGCGTTAATACTTTACCGATTTTAACTTTAAGGGCAACTTTAAATTGACTAGTAATTAACAAATTTTAACCTTGCTTATGGTTTTCTAAAATATTTGAGTTAATATTGATGCGTTATGAAGGTGTTACAATTTACCATTCCGGTTGCTCATGATAGCGCAGTGATTGTGCAGGAAGATATAATGCCTCATTTTTATACGCACTTGCACAGGCATAACGAAGCGCAATTGATTTGGATAAAGGAAGGTGAAGGAACTTTGGTGGTTGATAATCATTTATATGCTTTTAAGGCAAATGATGTGTATTTATTGGGTGCTAATCAGCCTCATCTATTTAAAAGTAACCCAGAGTATTTTGTAGAGAACAGCGGTCTGCAAATACAGGCTTTGATGATATTTTTCGACCCAAATGGTAAGTTAACCCCTTTGTTAGATTTACCTGAAATGCAGGTGCTAAAATCGTTTTTGCATCAACAACAAGCTGGATTTAAGGTCCCGTCAAAACATAATGAATTGATCATTTCGCGAATGTTAGCAGTTCAACAAGCGAAAAACCAAGAATTAATGATTAGTTTTTTGCAGCTGTTAAATTCATTGTATCTAACTTCCAGTAAAGCAGAACCTTTGGCGGCTATCCGTTCATCGCAGTTTTCTGAAAATGAAGGGATAAGGATTGCAAATATCTTTAACTATATCATGCAGCACTATGAAAGACTCATTACATTGGAAGAGGTTGCAGAACAGGCGCACATGACACCACAAGCTTTTTGCAGGTATTTTAAGAAGCATACACGACAAACTTTTGTATCCTTTTTAAATGAAATGCGTATTAATGAAGCTTGTAAAAAGTTAACCAGTGGGAGGTATGAAAGCATCGCTACCGCTGCATATACTTGTGGTTTTAATAGCGTAACTAACTTTAACCGGGTTTTTAAAGCAGTAAAAGGTGAATCTCCGAAAGCTTACCTGGAGCATTATTTTAGTAATTTTGGGTAGTGGGTTTTTCGTTTGGGATTACATCGAAAGACGATAGACGATTGACGACAAACGAATCTTCTGACTCCCAAAGGTTAAAATCCGTTTACTTTTCATTAAATCCTGCGAAAGATATTGTATGTTGAGCCATTACTTTTGATTAAAATTATTAAATAATATGAAACACGTAGCGTGGCAAGGAATCTATCCGGCACTTTTAACACCTTTTACAGCAAACGATGAGATAGATTATCCATTATTTCAAAAAAACTTAGATGCGCAAATAGCCGCTGGCGTTGATGGAATTATCATTGGTGGTTCCTTGGGCGAGGCCAGTACATTAACCTCGCAAGAAAAAGCAGAATTTTTAAGTTACTGCGTACAATCAGTGAATGGAAAAATTCCTGTTATTATCAATGTGGCCGAACAAAGTACAAAAGTTGCAATTGCAATGGCGCAAGAGGCCGAGCAATTAGGCGCAGATGGTTTGATGTTGTTGCCGCCATTAAAATATAAAGCAGATGATGAGGAAGTGGTAACTTACTTTCAGGCAGTGGCTAGCGCTACAAAATTGCCGATCTTAATTTACAACAATCCGGTAGATTATGGCATTAAAGTAAGCATTGCCATGTTTGAGCAATTATTGCCTTATGCAAATATCCAGGCAGTAAAGGAAAGCACAAGGGATTTGGCTAACATTACCAATATGATTAACAAATTTGGTGATAGATTTAAAATTCTAGGTGGTGTAGATACCATTTCATTGGAGTGTTTAATGATGGGAGCTGATGGTTTGGTAGCGGGTTTGGTTGACGCATTTCCTGCTGAAACAGTAGCTATTTACAGATTGGTAAAAGCAAAAAGATATGATGAGGCTGTGTTAATTTATAGATGGTTCATGCCATTGTTAGAGTTGGATATTCATCCTAAATTAGTGCAGTATATTAAATTGGCTGCTACTGCTGTAGGATTGAGTTCTGAATATGTAAGAGCACCAAGATTGGTTATTAAGGGCGCAGAAAGAGAAAGAGTTTTAAAAATTATAAATGATGCCTTAGCTACTCGTCCGCAATTGCCAGATTATTTAAATTTGTAATTATTGCTCACTGATTATAGTGGGATTAAATATAATAAGCCCGCTGATTGAAGAGGATTTGCGTAGATAGTGTTAGAGATTAAAATCTGCGAACTGTGTGTAATCAGGGAAAATAATAAAATAAAAATCCGTAAGGAAAATAGAAAATATATGTACAAAGACACCAGCACAGCTGAAATAGATATCGCATTAGAAAAAGCTGTTAAAGCTTATCATCAATATAAAACCTACACCCTTAAACAGCGTGCCGATTTTATGCGGACAATTGCTTTGGAGATAGCTGAATTAGGCGAAGAATTAATTGATACCGCCATGGCAGAAACTAATTTGCCACAAGCACGTTTGCAGGGTGAAAGGGCAAGAACGATTTTTCAATTGAACAGTTATGCTGACGCTGCTGAATTAGGAAATTGGTTAGAAGCGAGCATTGATACAGCATTGTTAGAACGCACGCCACCAAAACCAGATCTGCGTAAAATGCTAATTCCGCTTGGTCCGGTTGTGGTTTTTGGTGCAAGTAATTTTCCATTTGCTTATTCAACTGCAGGTGGCGATACGGCTTGCGCTCTTGCGGCGGGCTGTCCGGTTATTGTGAAGGCACATCCGGCACATCCAAAAACATCTACTTTAATGGCTGATGCAATTTTAAAGGCCGCCAGAAAAACTGATATGCCAGATGGCATCTTTACCCATGTTTATGGCGCTGGTTTTGAAAGTGGCGTATATTTAGTGAAACATGAATCGGTTAAGGCTGTTGGTTTTACAGGTTCATTTAGTGGTGGAAAAGCATTATTCGATTTAGCAAATCAGCGTAAAACGCCAATTCCTGTTTTTGCAGAGATGGGAAGTGTTAATCCTGTTTTCTTGTTACCAGAAAAGCTAGCTACAGAAACTGAAACCTTAGCTAAGCAAATGGCTGGTTCCATTACTTTGGGGATGGGTCAGTTTTGTACCAACCCGGGTTTAATGGTAGCTATAGATGATAAGAGTTTAGATAAGTTTATTGTTAACCTAAAAAGAGAAATAGAAGCAATAACACCTGCCAAGATGTTACATCAAGGAATTGCTGCTAATTTTAACGAAAAATTAGAAAAAGCATTAGCTCAAAAAGGAGTTCAATTAATTGGACAAACTGATGATACGCAGACAGAAGGTAAAGTACTCATTAGCGTTGCTACAGCCTCTGGAAAAACATTTTTAGCTAATCCAGTTCTACATCAAGAGGTTTTTGGACCCTATTCACTGATCATCCAATGTGAAAATGAAAAGGAGCTGTTAGCGGTTGCAAAAGCAATGGAAGGGCAGTTAACGGCAACTTTAATGGCAACTACAAAAGACATTAAAAATCATCAACAACTGTTGGATGAAGTACAAGAGATTTGTGGTCGTTTTATTTTAAATAATGTTCCCACAGGTGTAGAGGTAGCTTTAGCGATGCACCACGGAGGTCCGTACCCTGCAAGTACTGATGGTAGATTTACCTCGGTAGGGGCAGATGGAATTAAGCGTTTTGCCAGACCAATGTCTTACCAAAACTGGGACGATGAGTTTTTGCCAAATGAATTGAAAAATGGAAATCCACTAGGTATTTGGCGGACTGTAAATAACGAATTGACTAAATTACCTCTGGATGAAAAAAACGTTTAGTTGCATCGACGCACATACTTGCGGTAATCCGGTTAGGGTAGTTGCGGGTGGTGGACCAATCTTAATTGGAAATTCTATGATGGAACGTCGTTTGCATTTCCTGAAAGAATATGATTGGATACGTAAGGGTTTGATGTTTGAGCCTCGTGGCCATGACATGATGAGTGGCAGTATTTTATATCCGCCAATAGACCCAAAAAATGATATCGGTGTTTTATATATCGAAACCAGCGGATGTTTGCCCATGTGTGGTCACGGTACAATTGGCACGGTTACCATTGCCATTGAAGAAGGTTTGGTTATCCCAAAAGTGCCCGGAAAGTTGCGTTTAGAAACACCAGCTGGATTGGTTTTGGTAGAATATGTACAGATTGACGGTAAGGTTAAATCGGTAAAACTGATTAACATTAAATCGTTTTTAGCTGCAGAAGGTTTAACAATAGATTGTCCGGATTTAGGAAAATTAACTGTTGATGTAGCCTATGGTGGTAATTTCTATGCCATTGTAGACCCACAAGAAAACTTTAAAGGCTTAGAAAATTATACTGCCGACCAATTAATCAGTTGGAGTAGAACTTGCCGTAAGTTGATGAATGAGCAATACACTTTTGTTCATCCAGAAGATTCAAATATTAATGGTTTAAGTCATTTTTTATGGGCTGGAGCAACCATCTCTCCAGAAGCAACTGCTAGAAATGCTGTTTTTTATGGAGATAAAGCGATTGACCGCTCGCCTTGCGGAACGGGAACATCTGCCCGGATGGCGCAATGGTTTGCAAAAGGAAAGCTCAAAAAAGGCGATAAATTTATTCACGAAAGTATTATCGGTTCTCAATTTATTGGCACTATAGAAGAAGAAACAACTATTAACGGTAAACCTGCAATTGTACCTGGCATTGAAGGTTGGGCAAAAGTAACAGGTTACAATACCATTTTTATAGATGATGATGATCCTTATGCGCATGGGTTTCAGGTAATATAAACCTCACCCCAACCCTCTCCTAAAGGAGAGGGAGCTGTAAAGTCTGATAAATAGAAATTTGTCATTTAGAGCGCAGCAAAGAATGTCTTAATTTTTTTTCCTATTTCCCATTATGACTAATCCATCTTCCATTTTACCTATTACCTCTTCCACTAATAAGGGCAACATCACCATCATAGGCGCAGGTATCATCGGGCTTTGCTCGGCTTATTATCTGTTAAAAGAAGGGTTTAAAGTTACTTTATTAGAGCAGGGCGATTTAATTAATAATTGTTCTTCTGGTAATGCCGGAATGATTGTACCTAGTCACTTTGTGCCATTAGCTGCACCGGGAATGATAAGTAAGGGCATTAAATGGATGTTCGATAGCAAAAGTCCCTTTTATGTGAAGCCATCTTTAAATCCTGCATTAATTTCTTGGGGTTTGAAGTTCTGGAAATATTCCAATCAAAGTCACGTAGATAAATCTGCAGAACCTTTAAGAGATTTACATTTACTAAGTAAACAACTGTATGATGATTTGGCCAAAGAACCTGAATTAGATTTTGGTCTGGAGAAAAAAGGGATTTTGATGTTGTACAAAAGTCAGGCTACTGGCGAGGAAGAAATCCATTTAGCTAAAAAGGCGCAAAGTTTAGGATTAGACGTAGAACCTTTAACAGCAGCACAAACCCAAGCCTTAGAGCCAGATACAGCATTGGATATTTTAGGTTCGGTGCATTACAGGTGCGATGCGCATTTATCGCCAAGCGATTTAGTACAGCAATTGGTTGCTTATTTGAAGAAATACGGCGTAGAGATGATCACCAATTGCCAAGTAACAGGTTTTGAAACAAACGCAGGGAAAATAACGGCCATTAAAACCACAAATGAAACATACACACCAGATTTAGTAATCATGACAGGTGGTTCTTGGTTGCCTGAATTGGCCAAAAAAGCCGATTTAAATATTCCGATTATGCCAGGAAAGGGTTATTCCTTTATGGTAGAGCCAAATGGGCATCAGATTCATCACCCGTCTTTATTATTAGAAGCGAGAGTTGCAGTAACGCCGATGAATGGTCAGATTCGTTTTGGAGGTACGATGGAAATTGCGCCAATGAATGATAAAACGAACATGAACAGGGTAGAAGGTATCGTTAATTCAATTCCAAATTATTATCCAGATTATCAGGTTCCAATTCCTCAAATTGATAAAATTTGGTATGGTTTTAGGCCTTGTTCGCCTGATGGCCTGCCTTATATCGGTTTTACTCAGAAACTGAAAAACTTAATTATTGCTGGCGGTCACGGAATGATGGGCGTTAGCTTAGCACCGGCAACGGGCAAGTTGGTTGCGGAATTAGCTGTTGGAAGTAAGTTGTCTGTTGGAGTTGGCATTTACAAGGCTGATAGGTTCGGTTAGTAGCTATAGCTTTCCTTTATCTCGATAAAAACCTTTGTATCTACCAATGATGGAAAGGTTTCAGCATTCTTTTTCATGCTTTTTATTAGTGGGCAATATACGGCTTAGGTGATTTCATTACCCATTGAATAACAAATTATTAGTAATTATAAATTATTTTAATAAAGTACTTTGAAATTCAAAGTGTTTTATCTTATCTTTGTGGTGTTAAATTAGAAAACATACTAAAACACAAAATATTTAAAACACCACTGTCATGACAAATCAAAACAACTTAACAAAATTTACCTTTACGCCTCAACTACTTACAAGAATGTTAATAGGAGGGGTAATAGGCTTAGCAGTGGTTTCTCTATTACTATATGCTACAAAAAATCCTGATCCAGCTTGGGGGAAATTCTGGATGATTAGACCTTTAATTGTTTTACCATTAGCTGGTGCAACAGGTGGTGCGGTTAATTACTATATTGATTCACTTACTAACCATGGAACTTGGAAAAAGATTTTTGGTATCTTGTTAAGCTTTGTCATATTTATCATCGGTTTATGGATGGGTACAGTATTAGGTTTTGCTGGCACCATATGGAACTAATCTTTATAATTTAGATTATCTTAATTCAATTTTAAAATCATGGAAAACGAAATACGCAATCACCTTAACAACCCTACCGAACTTGAAGCTTTGTACAGGAACAATAAGGTTCGTTTTAAAAGATCTTTTGATGTATTGTATACTGAGTTTAAAGGAAATGCTATTGCCGATTGTTGGAAAGAAAGATTGCATTATGAAAGCCCTGAATTAAACTGGGGTTCTCGCAGTGAGTTGTTATATGTGGTTGTGGCATCGCTTATTGCCGGACTTGTGGCAAAGCTTCCTGCTATTTTTAATATCAATGAGGATTATTTCTATCCAAGGAATATTGGTTTTATCGTTTTCCCAATGTTAACGATTTTCTTTGCTTGGAAAAATAAGCTATCGGTTGCTAAAATTGCTTTTATTGCTGTTACAACGTTAATAGGGCTAATTTTTATCAATAGCCTTCCCAATGTTAAACAAAGTGATACCTTAATTTTATCATGTATTCACTTAGGTTTATTTTTATGGTCAATATTAGGGATTGCTTTTGTTGGTGAGCAGACTAACGATAAACAACAACGACTTGCCTTTTTAAAATATAATGGCGATTTGGTTGTAATGACCACCCTCATTTTAATTGCCGGTGGTATCATGTCTGCTATTACAGTAAATCTTTTTGGACTGATTGGTCTTGAAATCGCAGATACTTATTTCCAATATGTAGGAGTTTTTGGGATTTCAGCAGCACCAATGGTAGGCACTTATCTTGTTCAAACTAATCCGCAATTGGTTGGTAAAGTTTCGCCAGTAATTGCCAAAATTTTCAGCCCCTTGGTATTGGTAATGTTGGTAGTGTATCTAATTGCCATAGTTTACGCTGGTAAAAACCCGTATAACGATAGAGAGTTTTTACTCATTTTTAATGCCTTGTTAATTGGCGTATTGGCAATCATCTTCTTTTCGATAGTAGAAACGGCTAAAGCAACAAAAAATACAACAGCTGTATGGATACTTTTATTACTGGCAACGGTAACTGTTATAGTTAATGGAGTTGCACTTTCTGCAATTGTGTTCCGCATTGCCGAAATGGGTATAACACCAAATAGGGCAGCTGTTTTAGGAAGTAATGTTTTGATATTGATTAACCTGTTATTAGTTACAACTAAGTTGTTTAAAGTGCTTGCTAAAAAAGTAGAGATTGATGATGTAGGTAAAACGATAGCTTCTTATTTGCCTATTTATTTTATATGGACCATTATTGTAACCTTTATATTCCCATTGATATTTGGGTTTAAATAGAGGAGAGTCGGAAAGTCGGTAAAGTCCGAAAGTAGGAAAGATAACATGCACAAAAAACCAGCTAAGATTTATTAGCTGGTTTTTGCATATAAGTAACCTTTGGTTTTCTTAGGTTTCTTTGGTGGTAAATCTTAGATTCTCTAACTTGCCTGCCGGCAGGCAGGAATGTTTTAGATGGTAAAAAAGTTAATTGCTAGATTTTACAGCAATCTTTTTATCAAAAGCTAATTGTAAATCTGCCAGTGCCTTATCGTATCCTTTTTTATCCATAAAAGCAGTTGGGTTATAGCTATCTGTAGGTTTATGCTTTTGATGTAAGTTAAATTGGCTTGCATGAGACGCTAACCAAATATCAAACGATAAAGCTTTCATTGCTTTCAAAGTGCGAGCATAATCTTTCTCAATGTTTGGATAAGCATCCACTTCATGAAACTTCTTATCTGTTACGATGGTTGGCATATTGGCAATCAACACTTTATATGTTTTAGTTTTATCTTTTACTTCTAATAGGTAACTGCAAGAACCTTTGGTATGTCCAGGATGGTCTAACATGACCAATTTAGTACTTCCTAACTTAATTACCGCTTTGTCATGCAATAGTGCATCTGGTTTTAAAGGAAGATAAGTTTTTACGCCATTTCCTAATGCATAATCAGAGCTTCCGCCATCTTTCATTACTTGCGCATCATTTGCATTGACTAATACTTTGGCTCTGGTTGCTTTTTTTAAGGCTGCCATAGCACCCATGTGGTCATAATGGGCTTGTGTAGTTAATAAAATTTTGGTGTCAGTAAGCTTAAATCCTAGCGCTTTAATATTGTTGCTTATGAGTTGCTCAGAATTTGCTAGGCCAGTATTGATTAAAATATTTCCTTTCTCAGTAACGATTAAATAACAAGCTAAATCATAAGTGCCTACATGGTACAAGTTGCCAACAATGCGAAAGGGTGCATAAGGTTTTGACCATTCAGCAGGTGTATCCTTTGGTTCTGCAATGGTTTGAGCAACAGTTTTGAAGGTAAAAATTGATATTAATAAACAAATAACGAGCGTAAAAATGGGATGCTTTAATGGAGTTGAAATCATTTTCAAATATAAATATTCGGAAATAATTTAAATGATTTGTTAGTCAATAATTAAATAAGGTTTTTGTGAAAATTAGCGGTAGCTGTTTCCATAGGTACTGCAGTCCTTCTTTCCACTTTAATCGGGTAACCGAAATGGTTCACCCTAAGTGTTCGTTCCAATAAGGTTTATTTAACAAAGTTGGTGGTTCTTGGCATCTGCAAGGAAAACCCCTCATAGTAGCACAAAGCTGCATTTAATAAACCCGATTGGAGCGATAGCACTTGAGCTGAAAGCAAAACCTGCCTGCGGTAGGCAGGGACTAAAGCAAAAAGCGGGACTGACGTAAAAATGGAAAATAGCTTTTGCTTTTCAAAAAACCTTTAAAAGCTTAAAATCCCATTGGTTGGTGAGCCACCAACCAAGGTACGCACATTGTTATTTTCCAAAAGTTAAATCTAAAGAGATTTGGATATCATCATCTATCATTTTGTTTTTGATGGCAGCTGTAAAATCCCAATCATTTGGTTTTTCTTTAAAATCTATGTTCCATTTTTTGCGGGCAATGTTAAAATTAGCTTTAGCAGTTATTAACTCTCCTTTTTTTACGATAGCTGCATTAAATTCGATACGATGGGTTATTCCCTTAATGGTTAGATCGCCGGTTACCCGAAAAACATTTGGAGTTGGTGTTTTAAGGATTTGTTTAACAATCATGGTGGCGGTTGGATAAACAGCAACATCAAAAAAGCCAGGTGAACGCAATTCTGTGTCAATTTCTGCTCTGCCTTTTTCTGTTGGACGGTCCAAGCTCGTCATTTTATTCATGTCCATGATGAAACTGGCTGCTGTAGGTTCGCCTTTGGGGGAATAATCTAATTTACCCCAACTGAATAGAATCTGTCCGTTGTGTTTTCCCACCGTTTCTATTTTCCATGAGATTTTACTTTTTTTAATGTCTAAAGAATAACTTTTTTGTGCTGTTGCCGAAAATGAAAGGCTGAACAATAGCAGAATAATTGTAATTTTATTAATCATGAGTTTATGGGTTTAAAACTGTAAACCTAGCTACCAATGATAAATTTGCAGGAATAGTTATTGTAAATTAAAATGTAAACTTTGTAAAAAATTAGGCAAACGGTATGATATTTCGACAAATACGTTCATATTCAAAAATGAAATATCTTTTTGGGTTTACTTTACTTTTAAGTGCAGCTATGGTTTGTGTTGCTTTTAACTTAAGCACTAACGAGGATTTTGAATTAGCTAAACAACAAATCTTGCTAAGGAAAATAGGACATGAGTTGCTTTTACGTGCTGGAGACAGCACATCGAGGGTAATGCCTGTGAAAAAAATAGCAACTAATGAATATCAGATTAGATTTGAAAATGAGCTTACCTTTGAGGCAGATTCATTGATAAAGATTGTGAAAAATACGCTCACTAAAGACCAGCTTTCTAATGGATATATTGTAAATGTACGCAACTGTACAGGCTTAGACATTGTTTTCGGTTATGCCATGGCTGGAAACATAAAAGACGATGTTATTGCATGTACAGGAAGAACACAGCCAAAGGGATGCTATTTAATTGAAATCAAATTTCAAAATACTGGTTTAACACCTATACAAAAAGGATATTTAATTGGCGGAATTCCATTTCTTGCTATTGTGGGGCTGTTGTTTACTAGTGCCAAAGGCAAAAAGAAAATACAAATTGAAAATAATGTTGTTAATGAACAATTGAAGATTGGACGTACATTTTTTGACTTTGAAAACCGTAAGTTGACTTTTGCCGAAACGATTACAAAACTTACTGTTAAAGAGACTAAGTTATTATGGATATTGGGGAATGAACAGAATGTAGTTGTTGATAGGAGTAGGCTCCAAAAAGAAATATGGGAAGATGAAGGTGTAATTGTTGGTAGAAGTTTAGATGTGTTTATTTCTAAATTGAGACGAAAATTAGAAGCCGATTTATCTATTCAATTGAAAAACATTCATAGTAGAGGATATAAACTAGAAATAAAGAATTAATACAAGCTATACTTTATTTCGGTTTCGTAATTAACTTATTTACAGGTTTCTATTTCTTGGTTTTTACTTTAATAAAATTCCCATTTCCCCAATAATTCATTCAGTTTTTATAACATTAATTGTCATTATTCTATCATTTGAAAATAAAGTCTATAATTTTAATAGACTTTATTTATCTTTGCCTCAAGACAAAAGTTCTTGACTAAAATTACTTATAAAGAAAGACTGAGGGATAGGCCCGATAACGTCTTAGCAACCTGATACAAATCTGAAGTAAAAAGGTGCTAATTCCTACTCTTTAAAAGAGAAAGATAAGTAGTATAAATGCCCATATGCTGGGAAGTATGCTATTATGCCTATCATTTGTTTTGAAGTAAAAGAAGAAATGATTTTATAGCAATTAATAATTTATAAAGATGAAAAAACTAAAAACCCTTATTACAATTCTGACCTTAAGTATTGGTATTGTTAGTGCACAAGAAAAGAAAGACATTGCGCTTACTGGCACTGTGAAAGGAGTAAGTTCTGGCAAAGTTTACTTGCAAAAATTTAATAACAAAATGTTCAATACCATAGATTCTGCAGAAATAAAAGATGGTACTTTTCAATTTAACGAGAAATTGATTTTACCCGAGTTATATGGGATAACATTAAATAAGAATAAATCGCCTTTGTATGTTTTTTTAGAAGCTGGAAAGATTACAGCGGAAATTGATACCGCGAAATATTTAAGTGCATCAGTTATTACTGGTTCAAAAAGCAACGACTTGTTTACCGCCTATAAAAAACAGAGAAATGTAGATATTAAAACATTCATTCAGCAAAACCCAGCGTCAATTGTGTCTGCTTATGTATTATACAGAGATTTTTCTTATCGTTTAAGTCCAGATCAAATTAAGGAGAATTTAGATTTGCTTGATCCTGCATTAGTACAAACACCTTATGTAGCTGTTTTGAAAGAATTGGTTGGTGTATTAAACACTGTTGCCATAGGTAAAAAGGCACCAGAATTTACATCCTTAGATCAGTCTGGAAAATCTTTTAGTCTTTCTCAACTTCGTGGTAAATATGTTTTGATAGATTTTTGGGCAGCCTGGTGCGGACCTTGCAGAAGAGAAAATCCAAATGTAGTGAGTGCTTACCAAAAATATCACTCAAAAGGATTTGATGTATTAGGCGTTTCATTGGATAAAAGCAAAGCAGATTGGATTAAGGCAATTAAAGATGATGGGCTTACTTGGACACATGTTTCTGATTTGAAATATTGGGATAGTGCACCAGCCAAATTATACGGTGTAAGAGCTATTCCATCCAATGTATTAATTGATCCAAATGGTGTAATTGTTGCACGAAACCTGAGGGGAGAGGAATTGCATAAACAACTAGATGAGCTATTAAAATTAGCTAAATAAAAAGATGATATAAATACAAAAGCCTTAGAGAAATCTAAGGCTTTTTTTGTTTTATAAACGTTAATGAAAACTATCTTTCTTTTATTCGGCTAAAATCTAAAAACCCTAAGATTAAAAAAGCTGCTGCATAAGCTGCAGAACTCCATAAGACATAAGGAACTTTAGCAGCATTACTTTTAATAACAATGAAACCAGAAAAGTTAAAAAAGTATTTATCGGCATCGACTACTGGAAAACCAATCATGTTAATCATACCCAATATTGACATTAGAACACCAACTCCAATAGGTACCAAGAAGCTTTTGAAACGCATTCCCATCCAAAATTGAAAGGTAGAAAGTGCTAAAATAGCTACATAAGTTTTACCCAGTTGCATTAGCATTTTGAGCCAATCTAAATGGTTTCCACTAAAATTAAATCTTGGATTAAGGATGCCTGAGAAATATCCTGATATGCCCACAAGTATGATATGTAGTGCTATAAAAGCCAAAATAAAGAACTGGAATAATAGAAACTTAGAAAAATAAAGTTTTCCCAGTGATTGAGGGGCTGCGAACACTTGTTTCCATGTATGGTTTCTGAATTCTATTTGGGGTAATAAAGTGCTCATTAAAACCACAAACATTGGTAAAAAGACCATACTAATGATTCCCCAACCCTGATAATGATAGAAATTCCAAGCGTCTTTACTAACCCTTGCAATATCATCTGAAAGGTGACCATCTTGTTCTTCTTGGAAAACCAATAACATGAATGCAGGAGCAAAGGCGGCCATGATTAATGTTAAAATCCAAGTTGGCGAACGTTTGGTTTTTAAGAATTCTGATTTTAAAGAAATGGCTAAGCTCATGCGTGTTGGGTAGTTAAGTCCATAAATAATTGTTCTAAGTTATTTTGTTGAGGATGAAGCAAATAAATATCTAATTGCTTCTCGTATAAGGCTCTGCTCATTTTGGCAATTTCTTGCTCATTATGGTAAGAGACAGAAATTACACCCTCCATTAATTCTGGCTCATGCGCTTTTAGAACTTGGAGAGCTGTTTGATCATCTGAAGTATGGATAAGCAGTTTAGATTGCTTTTTTTGTAGCTGTTTTAATTCATTCATCGAACCTTGGAAAATCATTTCACCTTTAGAAATAATCCCTATTCGGTTTACCATTTTCTCTATTTCAGCTAATTGGTGACTAGACATTAGGATGGTCATTCCTTCTTCCTTGTTTAGTTTTTTTACCAATTCTCTCAGCTCAATAATCCCAGTAGGGTCTAGTCCATTTGCAGGTTCATCTAAAATTAACAGTTCAGGGTTCGGCAATAAGGCAAGCGCAACAGAAAGGCGCTGTTTCATTCCCAATGAAAATGACTTTACCTTTTTCTTCCCTGTATGCTCTAGTCCAACTATTTTAAGTACTTCAGTAACTCTAGCCTTTGATGCGCCATATATTTCACGGTACACCTCTAAGTTTTCATATGCTCTTAAGTGTCCATATAATGATGGATTTTCAATTAACGACCCAACTTTTCTTAAGATAGCTAACCTATTTGAGCTAAATTCCTGACCAAATACTTCGATTTTACCAGTTTGTATTTTAGTTAAGCCCAGTAATAAGCGTAAAGTTGTAGTTTTACCAGCTCCATTTGGGCCAAGGAAGCCATAAATATCTCCTTTAGCCACATTCAGGTTAATGTTGGTTAACGTTTTTGTGCCTTTGGCATGGGAATGCTCCAGGCCTGTTGTTTTGATAATATAATTATCGTTCATCTTTTTTTTGTTTGATGGTGGGCGTTATAGGTTCGAACCTTCAGAAACGTCGTTGTTACTAATTCCTTTTTTGTTTTTCTTAATGGCATCCTTTAATTTACCAAAGCGATAATTAATGCTTGTAGTGAAATTACGTTGGTAGTTTTGGTTATAACTTTCTTGGGTAAAGTTTGGTCCAGTAGTGTAATTTATTGCTTTTCTGTATTTACTAAAGGCATTATTAGCAGCAAATGAAATTGTTAATTTATTATTGAAAAAATCTTTATTTACACTAAATGAACTTGCAACAAAAGAATTAGAAGTTCCCTGTAAAGAAAGGTTTGGTCCGTTGTAGTTAAAGCTACCAGTGGCTTGTAAAGTTTTACTAGCACGGTAAGTTAATGAAGTAAAAGCACGTCTCATTAAGCCTTTTTTATCAATTTTAACACCATTAACTTCGCCATTTACCATTCCGTAATTAGCCATTGCACCTAGCGTTGCTCTTAATTTAGCGGTGAAAGGGTAATTTACATTAACGTTTATGCCTAATAATTTTGCACCACCTGTATTTGCAAAACTGCTACGTGTAATGTTTGTTACTGGGTCTGTAGACACTTGAGGCATGATTAGGTTATCGATAATAATTGCCCTAAAGCCGATGTTTAATGAAGCCTTTTTGAATCTGCTATAGTTAACCTCAAGACTTTGACCAACCATTGGTTTAAGGTCTGGATTACCCGAAGATTCGAAGTTAGGGTTTGAACGGTCTACAAAAGGATTAAGCTGATTAATACCTGGTCTTTGGATTCTAGAAGTAAAGCCAAAATTGATACTGCTATTGTCTTTAAATTTGCGATTAACAGAAATAGAAGGAATAAAGTTTAATGAGCTATTATCTAACTGATTGCCTGCTCCGTAGAAATTAGCTTTAATTTGAGTCTGTTCTACTCTGATACCAGTTTTTACTCCCCATTTGTTGATGTTAAATTGGTAAGTATTATAGATTCCGTATACGTTCTGTTTGTTGTCAAAATTATTTGTTCTAAGGGGATCAATTACAAATTGGCCAGCAGGATTAACAGACAGAAATTCGAAGTTACTACTGTTATCTCTAAAAATAGCTTTTACACCTGCTTCAATTGTTACTTTTTTTAATGGATACACATAATCAATTTGTGCTGTTTGTTCAGAAGAACCTCCTGTGTTTTCTTGTTGGTAATCTTTTAAGGCTGTTACAGACGGATTGCTTGTATCGATAACCTGATTCAATACATCAACATTGTTGTATTGACTATTGGTGAAACGATAATAACGGTAAGAAAAAGTTAACAAGCGATTTTTGTCCTTTTTAAACCCTAATTGATAGTTTAGAGCTGCATCAATTCCATTTCCTGTTCCATCTAAATTGTTTTGTAATTGATAAGAGTGGATAAGTTGCTGAGTGTTGTTTAATGAAGAAAATTGGTTACTTAAACTCTCATTATCATTCGCGTTGTAGTTAAATTGTGCTGAAATTAAATTCAAACTATCAATTTCATAACTTAATTCTGTACCTGCGTAACCACTTTTTCCAGATTGATCTCTGTTACCATATTGCCATAAGTTGGTGGGGTAATTTAAGGTTATTCTAGAGTTGGTATTGTTAAGTAGTGGAGAACTATTTAAGCTACCACCAGCATTTGTTGCAATACCTAATTTGCCCAGTTTTGCAGTAAATGAACCACCAATTGATGGTCCGCCCACAGGAAAACGCTCACTTAGGTTAACTGTTCCATTAGTGCCATTGTCTGCTTTTTTGAAAGTAATTATGTTGATAATCCCTACTAAACCTTCTCCGTCATATTTGGCTGGTGGTGTGGTAATTACCTCAATTCTTTCGATGCTAGAAGCTGGCATGCTTTTTAAAATATCTTTCGGATTTCTCTCCATCATTCCAGAAGGGCGACCATTGATTAATATTTTATAATTGCTATTCCCCTGTAATTGGATGTTGTCGTCACCATCAACAGATAACATAGGTACTTTACGCATCATTTCTAATACGTTATTAACCTTGCTCTCTGGATCTGCTTTTACATCGTATGATATGCGGTCTATTTCTTGTTTGATTAGCGGTCTATCAGCAGTGATTGATACACTTTTTAATTGAGTAGGAGACGCGCTTAGAGAAATGATATCTAAAGTTTTAGAGCTTGAGGTTAATGAAACTGAAATTACTTTGGTTTGGTAACCTACAATAACTACGCTCAAAAAATAATTTCCTGTTGAAAGACCTGTTATAGTAAATGAGCCTTCTTTTGAAGTTGCTACAGATTTAAGCTGTACTTTTTTATCGTTTTTTATTAAAACTGTAGCAAAGCTGATGGGCTTTTGGCCTACCGTGTCTACTATTTTTCCACTTATTTGTAAAGATGGATTGTTTTGAGCCATTGCAGAAATACTGAAAAAAGCGCAAAGGAGTATAAAAATTGACGTTTTCATATTGTTGTTTGATTGTTTCTGTGTATATATCAGTTAGTGTACTAGGTAAATAGTACACAAGTATACGACGATTTTTTTTAATTGCAAATAAAATGTGATGAGTGGGCTAAAAAATGTGACGAAAGCATAAATTTTAATATTGATTTGAAGGGATATTTTGAAAAACACGATGCCTTGGTTTATTATAAGCCTTACTGAAATAATGAATAAACAAATATAAGAAAGTACTTTGAATTACAAAGTAAATAAATTTATCACAACGGAAACTTGTTTTGATCGATACTGAATAAATAATCTTTATATTAACTTTTATAATTAGATCAATCCTTAAACGGCAAAAATTTGAAAGAGCAAGAAGTCTATGTTGGGCTAAAGAATCAAATCTATAAATACGGTAATTTGATTGATGATTTAGTGTTATCTGCAAGGCAGACTAATGAATATTGTAAGCTTTCTATCGCTAATTCATCAATGGCAGCTGCAAATATTCAAGTTGCACTTAATGCTATTGTGAAACTTGCCAGTGATATTGGAAGTATCTTTAGTATTGTGAATGCAGCGGACCGCAACAGTAAGATGTACGAAAATGCAAAAGATTTAAGTAAACAAGTTAATGATGTGGCTTACAAAGCAGAGTTACTCTCCCAACTAGGGATGGAAACAGCAATGTGCACCTTTGAAGTTTCTGCTTCAAAAGTGTTGGATATGGCAATAGCGTTGGGTGTTAATTATAATAAGTTAAAGTCAGAAATAAATAATACAGAATTGAATGATTTGCAGTTGAAAATAAAGGATGTTCAAAAAGAAATAAATGATTTAAAAAATGAATTAGCTTCTGCACTAGAAGAAATAGCTATAGCCACTGATAATGCAAATAAATTAGAACTAGATACTAAAAATCTAGCCGATTACTTAACTAATATTTTTACAAGTGTCGATAGATTTTCAAATGATGTAATTAAGAAAAAAGCTATAAATCCACTTATTTTTGATGAGTTGATATCAATGGTTAGCTGTACAACAAAGGACGCTAATGCAGTACAGGCATTAATGATTAATGCATTAGAATCTAGTTCAATAACAGCCAGTTCAATTTTAGAAACAAAAAAAGCACTTAATTTGGTAGCTGAGCAAGTAAACGAGTTAAGCTCATTTCACTTGAACTGACTTTAATTAAGTGATTCGCTAATGCTACAAATCATTAAATATCCGAATATTCAGTAGGGGAGATAAACTTCGTATCGTTTTTAGAAACATTGTTTTTGTATTGTGCCAATGCCGATAAGGTTTTCCAAAAAGCATCTGCACCAAAAGCTTTCCAATGCGCATCTCTGTCTGCTTTGTTTTCGAACGTAGTTAAATACATTAAGTTGGGCATTCGACTTCCTGCCACAACTTCAGCATAAAAAACGGCGTTAAAGTTTAAGCGTTTAAATAAGCCAATTTCATCACCTTTGTTAAACATTTCAATTTTATTTTTGGCAATAGCTTCTGTATGGCTTTCGTAACTTCTCAATTCATAAACTCTATCCTTAAGTGGGGATGTTAATTGGGGCATTGTAAATTTGGGATGCCCATCAAACGCATTCATTAAAATGATTTCTAATCTTTCGTACGGTGGTTCTGTATAAACAGCTTCTAAATATGATTTTCCATCAATATGGTAAGTTTGGTCTTTTACTAATTGTTGTTCAAGTTTTGCTATTCCATCAAAAGAACGGAAAGGAACAAATACGTAAATCAATTTCTCCGTCGGTACAACATCTGTCGGATAAATAGGTTTGAACACCCCAACTTTAGTAATTCCGGCCCTGTGTAGTGCTGGAAGATAAGCTTGCTTTAAAAAAGCATCAACTTTTTCTTCTTGTTGAGCAGTTTTAATGTGATATATTTTTAACTGATAAAATTCTTTTTGTGTAGCTGTAGATTGGAAAGTCAAAAGGCTAAAGAAGGAAATTAAAGCTAAATAGATTTTAAACATTTCAGATAATTTGGTTGTTGGAATTGAGATGAGTTTTAAAGATAGTTATTTAGATTATAAAATTATAAATCTCAATTTTGACTTTTAAAACACAGACAAAATTGTCATCTACAGTAACACATCGTAACTTTATATAATTAAAGAAAAATAGATATGAATACAGAGAAAGCAGTTTTAGCTGGTGGTTGTTTTTGGGGAGTTGAAGAACTTTTTAGTCATTACCCAGGTGTAATTTCGACAGTTGCTGGTTATACTGGTGGCGATGTTCCAAATGCGACTTATAGCAATCATGGTACGCATGCTGAAGGTATTGAAATTACATTTGACCCAGCAAAATTAAGTTACCGTAAATTACTTGAATATTTTTTTCAAATTCACAACCCAACCACTAGAAATAGACAAGGCAACGATATTGGTAGTTCATATCGTTCGGCTATTTTTTATGTAAATGATGCTCAAAAAGAAACAGCAAACGCATTAATTGAAGAAATGGATGCTTCTGGCGTATGGCCCGGAGAAATTGTGACTGAGGTTGTTCCAGAAACTGATTTTTGGAGTGCAGAGGAAGAACATCAAAATTATTTGCAAAAACATCCTTATGGCTATACTTGCCATTTTGAAAGACCGGAATGGAAGTTGAGTTAAAGGTCGCCTGTCATCCTAAGTGAGCCTGCACTGAGCGATGTCGAAGTGAAGGATTTTGTAGGTCTTCGACTACGCTCAGACTGACATTCATTTTAAATGCTTTTAACGTACATTACCAATACTCAAAATTTGAGCTTTGTAGGTATTAGGAAGAAGGAGGTTCCTTAAAAAAATGTTCAAATTGAAAATTCGGCTTGTTTTGTAAATTGTTAAAATAGAAGATACACCTTTTCCTTTACCCAATTTCAGTAAGTGATTAACTTCTTTTGGCACCAAAACAGCTTGAATTTTTTTCATCAAGTTATATCTTACAAAACCCAAGTGTTTTAAGTATTGTTGGTAAAGGTCTTTTGAAAAATTGCCATAAGCTAGGTTTTCCATTAACTGGGAACTGTGCATAATTGTCCATTCAGCATAATTAGTCGGTAATCCACTTATTTTCATTCTTTTACCTACACGATTGAACGTATCAAATATCTCTTGTTTTTCTAAATCTGTAAGTTTTCTTTCTAACATTTCAAAAGAGCGGATTGAATAATCAATCAGCATAAATAATACGTCTCTATAAGCCCAGTCAGGTATTTTAGTATTCCTAGCCGCTTCTACATTTTGGTGTATAGCTGTAATTTGGTCTATTGCCGCGTTCGCTTTTTCGGTAGTTGCAAATACAATTTTTTGCGCATAGGCAACAGTAGAAAATAACCTGCCTAATGGGTCTTTCGGCAGTTTACCTGTAAAATATAACCAATCTACCGCTTTATTTAAGCTAAATTCAGCTGCTGCGCCAGCAAAAATAAACAGTATTGTATCTGTATTACCCCAGATTTTTTTTACTATAGAATTTTCTTTTACAAAATCACTCATCTTAATACATTTTTAATTCATTTTCGGTTTGATGTTGTCTCCTCAACAATTCAATAATAGCTACGAAACAAACTCCTAAGGTGTACATCAGCATATCTAACCAAGAAAAATAAGTTCCAATTAGTGTGTTGGCAAGTGGTATATGCTGTAAGCCAATCAGTTCTACAAAGCGAAAGTATTGTAGGGTTTCTATTAAATAACTAAACATTAAAACCCAAAATAGGGTAGGACTAACCTTAGTATTGGAAAAACTCTTTATCAAACAGTAAAGTAAAATAACGACTAGGAAATCGCCGAAATAGGCTCTGATCCAATTATCTCTTATAAAAAAGCCAATAATTATTTCTACTCCTAATAAGAGCGAAGACCAAATAAAATAGAACAGGTTAAACGTAAATTTCATATTCATTTAATGTTTCAAGTTTTTTAATATCTAAAAGGCATAAACCCAAAGGGATGATGGCTATTATGCCAAAAGAACAGTCGATCAACTGCCAAAAGAATGGTATCTGGCGAATGCTTCCCGCAATAAACGCCAAAGGGATTATAGAAATACAACAAATCATTCCAAATTGAATTACCCATTTATTTTTGATTGGGTTTTTTAATGGGCCTATAAAAAGAATCGCAAGCATAATGTGAGCAAAAGCAAGCCAATCTGTTCCGTAACTTAAATAAGGATAGTTATGGTTTGTGTCTTTTACAGCAGTATAAACAGTTTTTATCCATGTTTGCAATGCAATCGGTAAATTATTAGTGTGATTAACCAAATAAGAAAGTTCAGTTTCTATTGGGAATGCAGTTATTCCACTTACTGCTAAACCAATAATAATAACTATGATATTAACCCTTAAATGCAACCTTAAGCTTTTTTCTACTGTTCTCATTAATAACACCTTCTTATTATATTTAAAAGTACTTTGTAATACAAAGTAAATATAAATATTTCATCAATCCAAATATTAATTGAAAAGTATTAAAACAAGAAAGCCAGATTCTGAAAATCTGGCTTTCTTAAATATCTATTATTTAGAACAATTTTGTTGCATTACGATTCCCTTCCGATAGCTATCGGAACAAGTTGGGAATGACAACAATTTATAACATCCGTTGTGCAACTTTTTCCCAGTTCACGGTATCCCACCAAGCATTAATATAATCTACTCTTTTATTTTGGTATTTAAGGTAATAAGCGTGTTCCCAAACATCAATTGCAAGTAAGGGTGTACCTCTAAAAGCCACATTATCCATTAATGGATTATCTTGATTCGGAGTAGAACCTATCTTTAACTTTCCATCTTCAATAGTTAGCCAAGCCCATCCAGAACCAAATTGAGCTAATGCTGCTTTAGAAAATTCATCTTTCATGTTACTCAAAGAACCAAACGATTTGTCTATTGCTTCTTTCAATTTTACAGTTGGTTTAGTCGATGGAGCAGGATGCATTGATTCCCAAAAGAAGTTATGATTCCAAACTCCCCCAGCATTATTTCTAGCTTTTGCTGATAATTTTGATGCATTAGAAAAGAATTCCAACTCATTCTTATAAGTCAAGTTTTCCGCCTTGATGGCATCATTTACGTTTTTAACATAGGCAGCATGATGTTTGGTGTAATGAATTTCCATTGTCAAAGCATCTATTGCAGGTTCTAATGCATTGTAGGCATAAGGCAAAGGAATCTGGGCAAATGCAAACGCTGCAACGCTATCGGTTTCTAGAGCAAGAGCATTAAGGCTTGAGCCAGCCATACTTGCAAAAGTAAAAACACCTGCTGCTTTAACTGATAAGTCTATAAATTTTCTTCTTTTAATAGGTTCCATAGTTTTTAGGATTTACTAGATAGAAATTAACGGTAAAAAAAAACACCCTTAATTTGTTAAACAACAATAATAAGGGTGTTTTGGTTTAGTATTTATTAATTGATTATTTTAAGAAATCAATTGCTACTTTATTTTTAGAAAGATATTCGTTTTCCTTAGCTAAGTCAAAAGCTGTTTCTTTAAACTCTGTTACAGCATCTTTTTTTGCACCAATAGAAATCAAATATTTCATAACGCTATCATCTTTAGCGGTCATCGCAGCTTTATGAAGCGCTGTAATTCCCTCTTTGTTTTTTGAATTTACATCAACCTTAAAACTTTCAATACGTTTTAGTAAGGCAAAGTCTTCTTTTGCTAACGCAAGGTGATATAATGTATTGCCATTTTTTTGAGCTTTACTAAAATCAACACCATTTTCTTGCAGTAATTTAAGTTTAGCTTCAAATAGTTCAGTTCCTCTTTGTGGATTATAGCCTTGTATTAAGTAAGCTACTAAGTTATCGCCTGCTGCATCAACTACGTTTATATCTGCACCTTTAGAAATTAAAAGTGAAACTACATCCGCTGTATTACTACGAACGGCCATTGTAAGCGCACTTTCTCCTTTAACGTTAGCTTGGTTGATATTTTTAACTAATGTACTTAAGTAAGTAAGTAACTGTATATCTGTATTAGATGCAGCAGCATTAATAAATGGCGTATTACCATCTTTATCAGCCTTATTGATGTCTACACCTTTAGAAATGAAATATTTAATAATTTCTTCTTGTTTTGGCTTTCTAGCAATACTGTGCAATACGTTTTCGCCATTTGGTCCAATTACAGCAGGATTGATTTTTAAGCTTTCTAGATATTGGAATAATTCCAGTGTATTTGCTATTGCACCTCTACCACCTTGAGTAGCCATTAACATGGCATTATCATTATACTTAACACCTTTTGAAACTAGGGTTTTTAATAGTTCAATGTTTCCTGCTCTTGCCGCATAATTAAATGCAGTATTGCCTTTAGCATCAACACTGTTTAAGCTTAAACCCTTAGCAACAAAATAATCAACCAATTTAAAATCTTTTGCAGATGGGATAGTCAATAACAAGGCATTTGCACCTTGACTACTTAAGTCCTTCTTTAAGTCAGCTCCATTTGCTATTAATAGATCGTAAACTTTTGTGTTTTGTTGTCCGCCAGATGCAGCAAAATTAAGTGGTGTTGAACCATTGCTATCTTTAATGGTCAATTTAGCACCCTTACTTAATAAATATTCCATCAATTCTACATTTCCTCTGCTTGCACTCCAAAAGATATAAGTTCTACCATCGTGAGTTAGTTTGTTTACATCATTACCAGGTTGGGCAAGTAAAAATTTAATTGATTCAGTAGGCGCTCCTGCATTAATAGCCATTACAACAGGATCAAAACTATTTGAACTAAGTTCCGATGGACTATTACCTTTTGCTATTTCTGCCTTAACTTGGTCAACAGCTGGATTAGTTCTCCAAAATGCTTGGTCAAGAAATACATTTTTTTGTGCCATTGCAGTAATTGAAACAAAAGTTAAAATGACTACAAGAGTAGTTTTAATTTTTAAATAGGTCATAATTAATAAGAATCTAGGGGCTATGTGTTTAATTGTTCGGTAAAATTAACAAGAATCAGTCTAAATAAAAATTAATTTTAATCACTATTTTTGCGCTTGATGTAAACGGGAGGGCAGGATGAAAGGAAAATTCTCCATTTTTTAATAGCTCACGGCATTTATTTCTATAAATAAGTTAGAAGTTTTTCTGCAAAACAATCCTTATTTAGACTAATTCTTATTAGATTTGTAGCAGAAATTAAATAATTAAGCAATAGCTGAGAAATCAATACTAATGAAAACACGCTTACTTATATTCTTAATGTTTGGCTGCATCTCTGTATTTGGGCAGAAGAATGTTTTCCACGACCCTGCATTTTGGGAAGAAAAACCAAGTATTGAGCGTATCAAGGGTGAGATTTCTAAAGGTAACAGCGCAACTATCGCTGGTCCTTATGATGCTGATGCTGTGGTTTATGCTATAAACGCCCATTCGACAATGGAAACGATTCAATTTATGTTGAGCCAAAAAGGAAATGACATTAACAAAATTGTTTCTAATGGACGTACCTATTTATATTCTGCAGCAAGCAACGCTAATATTGAGCTAATGGAGTATTTGATTAGTAAGGGTGCAAAAACCAATTTAAGAGATAATTTTGGTTACACAGTACTATCTTATGCAGCTGCTATAGGGCAAACCAATACTAGGGTTTATGATATCTGTATTAGAGAAGGTGCCGACGTGGTGAATGAAAAAGTTGGTGGTGCTAACGCTTTATTGCTACTAGCACCTTATGATAAGGATTTTTCATTAATCAGTTATTTCATCAATAAAGGTGTTGATGTTAAAAGTACCGACTCAATAGGGAAAACAGCTTTTGATTATGCTGTAAAAGGTGGCCATATCGAAGTTTTAAAAGCATTAATTGCTAAAGGAGTAAAGTTTAATAAAGATGCAATTCTTGCAGCGAGCATAGGCACATATGGAAGTTCTGGAGCGAGGCTTGAGCTTTATAAATATTTAGTAAGCCTTAACTTAAATCCAAATGTAATATCTGTCTCAGGTGAAAATGTGCTGCATTATATAGTAAGGAAACCTACACAACTGGATGTTATCAACTACTTTATAGAAAAAGGAGTAGAGGTAAATAAGGCAAACAACGAAGGCATTACTCCTCTAATGTACGCAGCAAGTACCAATGATGATTTAGCGACTTTAACAAGGTTGATTAATTTATCTAAAAACCTTCATCAAGCTGATAAAAAAGGCATAACAGCATTAGCTTATGCTGTGCGTAGAAACACGCCAGAAATAGTGAAGTTATTGATAGATAAAGGTGCTGACATTAAAATAGTTGATTCGGATGGATATAATTTAGCTTATTACCTAATCCCAACTTTTGCGCAAAACCCAAAAGCTTTTGATGTTAAATTAAAATTATTAGAAGACAAAGGTTTTGATATCGCAGCGACTCAAAAAAACGGCAGTTCTCTTTACCATTTAATACTGGTTAAAAATGGATTGGCGCTATTAAAGCGAGTTGAAAGATACAACGTGGATGTAAATGCCAAAAATAAAGAGGGTCTAACCGCATTGCATAAAGCGGCAATGGTGGCAGAAGATGATACAGTGCTAAAATACCTTGTATCCATTGGCGCTAAAAAAGAATTAATCACCGCTTTTAATGAAACGGCATATAACCTTGCCAAAGAAAATGAATTTTTAACTAAACAACATATCTCCATAGATTTTTTAAAATAATATAATGAACAACTTTACTAGAACACTTTTGGCAATCGCCCTTATTTTCACATTTCCTTTTACTTCATTAGCTCAAAAACCTGGCGTTACTAAATATAAATGTATGGTACAGATGACAAATTATGTTGGTGAAGATGCTTATGTTGTTGTTTCATTGATTAATCCTAAAGGTTTGTATGAGAAAACTTTATATGTAATGGGGCCAGATAAAAAATGGTACACTCACATTAAAGAATGGCATAAGTTTAACTCTAAAAAGCCAGCAAACATTAGTGCAATAACTGGTGCTTCTGTGGCAGGTGGCGACCGTAGTGTTACTACTTTTGAAATAGAAGATTCTAAATTGAACGCTGGTTATAAATTACGTTTTGAAACAGCGGTTGAAGACAAACAATACTATGCAAAAGACATTGAAGTTCCTTTAACTACAGAAGGTGTTTCGAGCAAAACAGAAGGAACAAACTATATCCGTTACGTAAGATTTAGCCAAAACTAAGATACATCTATCTATATGACCATTTCAGTCTGGAGATATAGCCATTTAGTTTTGGCTATATCTTCTTTTCTACTCATAGCCCTCGCATCCATTACTGGTATTATACTAGCATTTGAACCTGTTTCGCTTAAAACGCTTCCTTATAAAGTCGATAATTTCAATCAAATTACGCTTGCAGAAACACTGCCTGTTCTTAAAAATAATTTTGAAGAAATTACAGATTTAACTGTAGACCATAATCAGTTTGTAATTGTAAAAGGTATTAATACAGCTGGTAACGATGTAACTGTTTATGTAGACCCTAGAAATGGAAAAACACTTGGTGTGCCAGAAAAGCAAAATGAATTTTTTCAATGGGTAACATCATTTCATCGTTCCTTATTTTTAAATGAACTGGGAAGGTTTTTTATAGGTTTAACAGCATTTTTATTACTGCTTATTACTGTATCAGGAATTGCATTAATTATTCAAAGGCAACGAGGAATTAAGCGCTTTTTTACCAAAATTATAAGAGAAAATTTCTTTCAATATTACCATGTTACGCTTGGGAGGATATTATTAATTCCCATTTTAATCATTACCATTAGCGGAACATATTTATCTCTAGTTCGATTTAAAATAATTCCAGAGCATAAGGTTTCTTCAAAGGTAGATTTTGATTCTATTAAATCAGATCCAGAAAAGAAATTGGCTGATTTTACTATTTTTAAGAACACGACTTTAGGTGAAGTAAATAATATTGAATTTCCTTTTTCTGAAGATGTAGAAGATTATTATACTTTAAAATTAAAAGATAGAGAATTAACTGTTAATCAGATAACCGGAGATATATTAACTGAGGCATTATATCCAACCACGGTTTTGTTAACAGAACTAAGCCTAGATTTACATACAGGTCGTACCAATATAATTTGGGCAATAGTATTGGCAATTGCCTCTTGTAATATTTTGTTTTTTATCTACTCTGGCTTTGCTATTACTTTAAAACGTAGGTCAGGAGTTACTAAAAACAAGTATAAAAAGGAAGATTGTAATTATATCATTCTAGTTGGTTCAGAAAATGGAAGTACTTTCCATTTTGCAAAATCAGTATACCAACAATTAATTAAAGTCGGACAAAAATGTTTTATAGCCGAACTTAATAATTATAGTGTTTACCCAAAAGCAGAATATTTAATTGTATTTACAGCAACTTACGGTTTGGGAGATGCACCAACAAATGCTAGTAAGTTTATGGAATTGTTAAAGAAGCATCCTCAACCTAACAAAGTTGATTTCTCGGTTGTAGGTTTTGGTTCAAAATCATATCCAGATTTCTGTAAATACGCCTATGAAGCAAATAATGTACTTTCACTTCAAGAATGGGCAGCTTCATTAATAGAAATTCATACCGTAAATGACAGGTCGCCAGAAGAATTTGGACAATGGGCAGAGCTTTGGTCGCAAAAAACTGAAATTCCACTAGCCATTTCTCCAAAGCTTTTTGCAGGTAAAGCTAAGCGACTGCACAAGTTAGTTGTAACAGAAAAAACTATAATCACTCACGAAGAGGGTTCATTTTTAATCCATCTTAAACCTAAAAGAACTCTTCGTTTTACTTCTGGAGATTTATTAGCAATTTATCCTGCAAACGACCATAGAGAAAGGTTATATTCAATTGGCAAGGTCAATAAAAACCTACAACTCAGTGTTAAATTGCATAAAAATGGTCTTGGCTCAAATTATCTTTACGATTTGCAACCAGGCCAAATCATTAAGGCAGCCGTAGATGTAAACGCACATTTCCACTTTCCTAAAAAGGCATCAACAGTAATTATGATTGCTAACGGTACCGGAATTGCACCATTTTTAGGAATGGTTGATGGGAATCACAAAAAAATAAATACTCACTTATACTGTGGTTTCCGTGATTCATCATCATTTGAACTTTACAAAGATGCTACCCATAAAAACTTAGAAAAAAAGAAACTAAGCTCATTGAACTTGTCTTATTCTAGAGAAGGAAACAAACAATATGTAAGCGATTTAGTGCTTAGGGATAAAGAACTTATTGCAAAAGCAATGCAGCAAGACGGTGTAATTATGATTTGTGGTTCATTAGCTATGCAGAAAGATATCATTGAAATATTAGAAGTAATATTTAAGGAGACAAATAATCAAGAAGTGAGCTATTACCAATCGCATAATAGAATTTTAATGGATTGTTATTGAGGTTTTTTCTCCCGCTGATTTCGGAGATTACGCAGATAAATTTCAATTTTTTATCTGCGTAATTAGTGTTTTTCTGGGGGCAAATATTTTAAACCTTTTAATGCCGATGAAGAATAGGAGGGTGCCGCTTCAATGTTAACGCAGGCAGTTCCTTTTACAATTAGACTTCGGACTTTCCGACCCCTGACTTTCTTTATTTAACCAAAAACTTAGTAATATCAAAATTCGGTGAACAGAAATAATTTCCATTGTCTGTTACCAAAATACAACTCATCTTTGGATAGCGTTTAATTAATTGTAGTCCAGCAGTTTTGCCCAAAACCATTATAGAAGTACTTAAACCATTAGCCAGTTCTGCGCTTGGCCCAAAAACAGTTACACTAGATAAGCCTGTAGCAGGGTAGCCCGTTTTCGGATTAATAATGTGTGCGTAACGTTTGCCATTAAACATTACAAATTTTTCATAACTACCAGAAGTTACAACCGCACCATGTTCCAAAGGCACTACTGCAAAAAGCTCATCTGGGCTTTTAGGATCGGTAATGCCAATATTCCAAGGAGAACCATCTGGTTGTTTACCCCAAGTATTCATATCACCAGAGCCATTTACAATCCCTGCTTTTATCCCTTTTTCTAACATTATTTTACGGCATCTATCTGCTGCATATCCTTCTCCTAACGCACCAAAACCAATCTTCATTCCTTTTAGCTTTAAGAAAATTGTATTGTTTTTTTTATCAAGGATGATGTTTTTATAACCAACTTTCTCTACTGATTTTTTAATAGCTTCTGTAGTAGGCATTTTTTTCATTGTGCCATCAAATTTCCAAATTCTGTCCATCGCGGCAAAGCTGATGTCAAATGCACCATTTGTAATTACTGATAATTGAATCGCTCGTTCTGTCAATTCAAAAACTTCTTTATCAACTTTGATGGGCTTTATTCCAGCGTTCTGATTTACTTGAGATACTTGAGTAAAGGGTCTCCAATCAGAAATCAAATTTTCAATTCTTGTTACTTCCTTAATAACCGTATCTACATGATTTTCAGCAGTTGCTGAATCTATAGCTACAAGTGTAATGTCAAAACGACTGCCCATTAATGTTACCGCTCGAGTTCGTAAAACTTGTGCACTAATTGCTGTACTGTAGAAAATGAGCGAGAGAAGGAGCAGTTTTTTCATTCGATTTATTAGAACAACAAAAATACCATTTATTTGAAATAAGCTGTGCCAATCATTGTTTATTGAATAGGATAAAATAAGTTTATAAATAAACGTATTATTAACGTTTAATTTATATTTTTGAATAAGCCAAATCATAAATCCCAAATGAAAATAAGAATACTGCAATTTCAATGCATTATAATCTTTGCAATGCTGACATTGTTCTTCGACAATTTAAGTGCTCAAAAGAAAAGTAAAGTTGTTACCGAAAAAGATATGGCTGCGTACTTAATGGTGTATTTTAAAGATGATACACACGGTTTGTATATAGCTTTAAGTAAAGATGGTTATAGTTTTACTGATGTAAATAATGCAAAACCGATAATAACTGGCGATACCATTGCAGAGCAAAAAGGAATTCGCGACCCCTATATTTATCGGGGACCAGATGGAATGTTTTATTTGGCATTAACAGACTTACATATCTATGGACAAAAGGCTGGCTATCGTAATACAGAGTGGGAACGAGATGGCAAACAATACGGCTGGGGAAATAATAGAGGTATAGTGTTAATGAAGTCAGCCGATCTAATAAATTGGTCGCACAAAGTTCTACGAGTAGATCAATCATTTCCTGAACTGGCCAATATTGGTTGTGCTTGGGCACCAGAAATGATTTATGATGAAGTTAAAAAGAAAACAATGATTTACTTTTCTATGCGTTTTGGCGTAGGTAAGGAAAAAGTTTACTACAGTTATCTCAACGATGATTTCACTAAGCTAGAAACAGTTCCTAAGCCTATTTTTGAATATCCAAATGGTGTAGCTTATATCGACGCAGACATCACCAAAGTGGGTAATAAATACCATATGCTATATGCTTCTCATGATGGCACATCTGGTGTAAAACAAGCTATTTCAGATTCTGTAAATACAGGCTATGCCTACGACCCTAAATGGTACGACCCAGAGAAAGTTGGCTGTGAAGCGCCTACGGTTTATAAACGCATAGGAGAAAATAAATGGGTAATGGTTTATGATATTTATCGCATTAACCCACATAATTTTGGTTTTAGTGAGACTACAGATTTCATCAATTTTACAAATCTTGGTCGCTTTAATGAAGGCGTAATGAAATCTACAAATTTCACAGTTCCAAAACATCCTACAGTTATTCAAGTTACCCGTAAAGAAGCACAAACGCTAGCCAAAAAATGGGGATTAAATATGAAATTTTAAAAGCTATTCATTATATGTTAAAAAAAGCATTATTCATTGTTGGTTTGTATTCACTTACTCTAACCACGCAAGCACAAACCAAATCATCATTCAAAGATTGGGCAAAAACTCCTCCAATGGGATGGAATAGTTGGGACTGTTATGGTTCTACAGTTACAGAAGCCGAAGTAAAAACTAATGCCGATTATATGGCTAACAATTTAAAAAAACTAGGATGGCAGTATGTTGTAGTTGATATTCGTTGGTTTGTAGAAAATGATAAAGCAGGAGGTTATAACCAAACTGACCCTAGATATGTAATGGATGAATACGGTAGATATCTTCCTTATGTTGGTCGTTTTCCATCTGCTGCTGGAGGTAAGGGTTTTAAAGCATTGGCTGATTATATCCATGGCAAAGGTTTAAAGTTTGGAATTCACATTATGCGTGGAATACCTGTAGAAGCAGTAAAAAGAAAATTGCCAATTAAAGGTGCAAATGGAATTACTGCAGACCAAGTTTATTCCACAGAATTGCAATGTCAATGGTTAAGAGATAATTACACTGTTGTGGCAGATAAACCTGGAGCACAAGAATATTATGATTCTATTTTAGAGTTATACGCCTCATGGGGAGTTGATTTTATTAAGGTAGATGATTTATCTCGTCCTTACCACCAAGGTGAGATAGAATTGATTCGCAAGGCGATTGACAAAACAGGACGACCAATTGTATTGAGCACTTCTCCTGGGGAAACACCTATCAAAAATGCTGCTCACGTTAAAGAACATGCTAACATGTGGCGTATGGTAGATGATGTTTGGGACATTTGGAAGGATTTAGTTCATTTAATGAATGTTTCTAAAGGATGGTATGCTTATTCGGCGCCAGGCACTTGGCCAGATTGTGATATGATTCCTTTGGGTAGAATAGCAATAAGGGGTGAACGTGGCAAAGATAGAATGACTCGTTTAACAAAAGATGAGCAGGTTTCTTTAATGACATTTTTTACTATTTTCCGTTCTCCGTTAATGTTTGGTGGAGATTTACCATCTAATGATGCTTTTACCTTGTCGCTGCTTAACAACAAGAATATTCTTAAAATGCATAAAGAGGGAACTGATGTTAAACAACTTTTTATGGAAAATGGAAAGGTTGCTGTAACATCTGTAAATAGCAAAAGCGGCGAACGTTATCTCGCAATATTTAACATTAGCGATAAAGAAACAACAACAGTTTCTGTAAATTTAAAAGAGCTTGGTTTTAATGGAAAATACAAGGTTAAGGAATTGTGGTCTGGAGAAAGTACAAAAGGCACCGAACCTATCTTTTCGCAGCAATTAGCACCCCATAGCAGTAAGGTTTTTAGTATTAGTAAATAAAATTACTCTTAAATTATTGAAAAGCTTTGAGCGCTTTGGTAGGTTTTCCATCATCTCCCCAAGCGCTCAAATTATATTTACTCCAGCTTGCAGCACCTTGTGGTTCCCAATAAAGTACGCCTAAACCCTTGGCATTAGGTACAGCCTTTACTTTTTCTTGGACAGCAATTAGCATGTTATAAGTGTTTTGCGGCTTGTTTGCTTCTCCACCAACTTCTACCACCATTACTTCTTTACCATATCTAGTAACCAAATCATTAAGATTGTTACCTAAATCATTAATGGATAAAGTATAATCTGGACTTCCCTTTAACCAATAAGGATAATAGGATAGGCCAATTACATCATATTTAGCATTATGTTTTTTGGCATTATCAAACCAATACCTAAATCTTCCATTGTCATTACCTTGGTCAATATGCAAAATTACTTTTGAGTTTGGGCTAACTGCTTTAATGGCATCGTAACCTTTATTAATTAAAGCAGCTAATTGTGGCCAGTTATCTGTACTTCCTTCTGGGTAAACCATCCCACTCGGAATTTCATTACCAACCTGTACCCATTCTGGATAAATTCCTTTACTTTTTAAAGCATTCATTAAATCAAAAGTGTAATTATATACATCACCTTGTAAGGTCTTAAAATCATGTCCTTCCCAAGCTTTGGGTTTGTGCTGTTTCCCAGGGTCAGCCCAAGTATCGCTATAATGGAAGTTAATCATGATACGCATTCCCCATTTTTTTGCTCTTATAGCCATTGCAATCGTTTCTTCCTTACTACAATGCCCACTAGTTTTACTGTTTGAGGGATTTACCCAAGTCCTTAATCTAATGGTGTTAAAACCGTGGTCTTTTAAAATCTTAAAACAATCTTGTGCAACACCGTTTGAATCATGAAATTTAAATCCAGAAGCTTCCATTTGGGGCAACCAACTAATATCGCCTCCTTTAGCAAAGGAAGGTTTAAGTTTTTGGCAACTTCCATTTAAAGCACAAGCAATAATTAGAAATGAAAAAGTTAGAATGATTAAAAAATGCTTTGTCTTCATTTTCGTTTAATGAAAAGGAAAATTAGCTATAAATCATCGTTTTTTTATCAAATATTAGAAAGATGAATTATCTTTATTCTAAACAAAAAACCTTCAATGAACAAATTCTTTTTTAAATACATTTTTCTTGTATCTGTATTTTTTTTAACAACCATAGCTTGTTGTGCACAAGTCTCAAAAACTGAGGTAGAAATACAAGAAGCTATGGAGAAATACAGCGCTTTAGGGCTTTCTGTTGCAGTTGTTAAAGAAGGTAAATTAATCTATACTCATTCATTTGGATTAAAAGATATTGAAAGTAATATGGCACTTAGGGATACCGATATTTTCAGAATAGCATCCATATCCAAGTCATTTTCTGCAACAGCTATTATGCAATTGGTAGAAAAGGGAAAATTAAAATTGACTGATGATTTTAGTGAGTTAATAGGCTTTAAAGTAAGAAACCCAAAATATCCAGAAACAATAATTACTTTAAAAATGGTGTTGTCACACGCATCAAGCATTAATGATAGCGAAGGTTATTTCAATTTGGATGTGATTAATCCTGCTAAAAATACTAATTGGGCAAAGTGTTATAACGATTATGAACCAGGAAAAGGATATCAGTATTGTAACCTAAATTTCAATATGGTAGGGTCAATCATTGAAAAAATGTCTAGTGAACGGTTTGATCAATACATTAAACATCATATTCTAGATCCATTAGGTTTGTACGGAGGTTATTGCGTTGATTCTTTAGACAAATCTCGCTTTACAACACTTTATGAATACAACGATAAGACTAAACGATTTCAATCATCGCCTTTGGCTTATAACCCCAGATCTGAAGAGGTTAAGAATTATATCATGGGTTACAGTACGCCAATTTTTTCGCCAACTGGCGGAATGAAAATATCAGCTACCGACTTGGCAAAATATATGACAATGCACATGAATTATGGCAAATATAATGGCGTTAAAATCATTTCAAAAAAGAGTTCAAAACTGATGCAAACTAAACTCTCAGATGAAGAAAATTATGGTTTAGCCCTTAGAACTTCAGATGATTTAATTGACGGAAAAACAATGACTGGTCACACTGGTTCTGCCTATGGTTTATTTAGTGCAATGTTTTTTAACCCGAAAGATAAATTTGGCATCGTTGTAATAACTAATGGCTGTAATCCTACCACTACAAAAACCTTTGTGGATATTATAAGGGTTAGTTTTAATAGCCTTTATAACAATTTAATTAGATAGAAATCTCTGTTATACTTTAAGTTAAACAATAGTTATCTTTAAAACTAAATTAAAATAACCCGAAAGTTGTTTTGTAATCTAGGTTTTTGCTTTTCTAAATGAAACTAAAGGTCTTATTTGTCATATATCTTTCTTGTTTTGCTTTGAATAATGTTGCAGCAAATCAACTCCCTATCGCAAAACAAGGGGTAATTGATTTAAGGGCAGTATCATTTGAAACCAAGTTGGCCCTTAATGGCGAATGGGTTTTCTATTGGAATCAATTAATCGATCCAAACGCAAAGCCAAACAATGAAGGTGTAATAGTTGATTTTCCCAAAAAATGGAATGATCTATCCATTAATGGAAAACAACTTCCTTCCTTTGGTTACGCAACCTATCAGTTAACCCTACTTCTTCCAAAAAACAAATCCCCATTTAAAATAGATATACCAGATGTTTATTGTGCTTACCGTTTATTTTTAAATGGGAAACTGGTAGCCGAAACGGGAAAAGTAAGTACCAGTGCTAAAGATTTCATTCCCCATTGGCAATATAACGCCTTTGATGTTCCCGCAGGTACAGATACAGCAGTATTGATTCTGCAGATAGCAAACTATGTACATAGCAAAGGTGGTATAAAAAAATCACTTTACATTGGAGAGAAGACAAATATGGAAATGGATAGGAGATATGCTGAAGCCATAGATTTAGTGCTTACCGGCTGTTTATTTATGGGCGGTATGTTTTTTATTGGTTTATATCTTTTAGGTAGCAAGGATAAAGCTATTTTGCTGTTCTCTCTTTATTCTATTGTTTATTGTTATAGAATCATAGGAGTTGATAATTATATACTCCATACATTATTACCAAACCTAGATTGGCAATTTACTGTTAGGATAGAATACATTAGCTTATATTTAAGCATTGGGTTATTTGGTTTATACACTCGATATTTATATCCACTTGATGTGAATAAAACCATAGTTAAGTTGTTATGTATCATTTGCTTTTTATTTGGATTAACCACCTTACTATTGCCACCATTCTATTTTACTCAACTGATTACACCTTTTTTATTTGTAACTATTTTTTGTATTGGCTATACACTTTACATTTACATCATAAGCTATTTAAACAGGAGAAGTGGTTCAGGTTATGCCATGTTGAGTTCCTTCGCAATGATGTTCGTGTTTGCTATTTCTCTTTTACATTACTGGAACATCATTCCGCAACTACAAGGCTTAACTTTTTGTGCCTATATTACTTTCTTCTTCCTACAATCCCTCATTTTATCATATAGAGTTTCATATCAGCTAAAAAAATCTAGAGAGCAAGCAGAACAAGGCTTAATTGCTAAAAGCGAATTTTTAAGTACAATGAGCCATGAAATTAGAACACCCCTAAATTCTGTGATTGGTATGAGCCATTTACTTTTAAAGAACAATCCAAGAAAAGACCAGGCAGATCAATTAGATATAATGCTTTTTTCCGCTAATAATTTATTGGCAATTGTTAACGACATACTAGATTTTAATAAAATTGAGGCTGGTAAAATACAATTAGATTATACAGAGATTGATGTTATAGCAATTATAAATAATATTGTTGCCGGACATCAGAATGATGCAGTTGAAAAAGATATTGATTTGAAATTTACGACTGAAGATCCGATAACTTCAAGGATATTAGGAGATCCAACAAGGATGTTTCAGGTTATTACAAACTTAGTACACAATGCCATTAAGTTCACCAATATGGGATATGTTCATTTAAGCTTAAGTAAGATCTCAGAAACTGATCAAGATATTTCTTTAAAAATTCAAGTTAAGGATACAGGCATTGGCATTTCCAGAGAGAAGCAGAAAATTATATTTGATCGATTTACACAAGCAGATTCTTCAACTTCCAGAAGTTTTGGAGGAACAGGTTTAGGTTTGGCTATTTCTAAGCGAATCTTAGAACTTCAAAACTCCACATTAAAAGTTGTAAGTGAAGAAGGTAAAGGAGCGACTTTTTATTTTGTGCAAACATTTAAAAAGATAGCTGCTAGTTCGATGTACAATGAAATGAAAAATGTTTTCACTAAGGAGAAAGAAACGCAATTATCTGGATTTTCCATTTTATTAGTCGAGGATAATGATCTAAATGTAATGGTTGCACAAAGCTTTTTAAAGAATTGGGGAGCAGAAGTTGATGTGGCAAAAGACGGTAAACAGGCCTTAGATATTTTAGATATTAATAAGCATCAATTAATCTTAATGGATTTGCATATGCCTATAATGGATGGTTTTGAAGCTTCAAAAAGCATAAGAGAAAAGGGGATTAATACTCCAATCATTGCACTAACTGCTAATAACAAAAAAGATGTTGAAAAACAAGTGAAGGAAGTAGGTATTAATGATATTATTGTAAAACCATTTCTACCAGACGAGCTCTATCAAAAGGTAGTTTCATTTATTACTCAATAATTAATAAAGTTGATATCATTGTAGATATAATTCCCCGTAAATGAGAATATATCCCCAATTTGGGGAATAAATTCAACAGTGGCAATTCTAAAATTTCGTAAAAGTTAAATTCTTTTTTTTTAAAGGTTCTATAAAACAATATTTTAAGTGTTTAAACATTTGTTTTAACTTCATGATTACTATTGCTGAAGAAATATTACCGTAATAGCTATTATTGGCGTTGCTTTTGTATAATAGTACTGGGTTTTATGACTTCCATTAACAAGCAATGATAAAAAGATCATTTATATTATTCATTTTAGTTAGCTTATCTTTCTTGTGTAATGCACAGCAAGATGCTCAGTATAGTCAATATATGTTTAATGGTATATATATTAATCCAGCTTATGCTGGCTACAAAGAGCAACTAAATATTCATAGTTTTTATCGTAACCAATGGACGGGTATAACAGGTTCTCCTAAAAGTATGTCTCTCGCTGTGGATGCCATTGCAAATGATGGAAATGTTGGTTTGGCATTTCAAGTTTCTTCAGACAGACTTGGGGCAGAAAGTAGTGTCTCAGCATATGGAAGTTATGCATATAGATTAAGGGTTGGAAATTCTGATAATTCTCGTTTAGCTTTTGGGCTAGGGTTGGGTGTTATGCAACAGTCGTTGGACGCAGGAAGACTTAATGCGAGAGATGCGGATGACAGTTATATTTTAGCAGTAGGAAATGAAAGTGTAATTGTACCAGATGCAAGGGCAGGTGTTTACTATTCTGACGACCGTTTTTATGCTGGTTTTTCTGCTGATAACTTGATTGCCCAATATGTAATTAATAAAAAGAATTTGAGTGTTTATTTTCAAACACCAAAAACCCACTTTTACCTTACTGCTGGAATGCTTTTACCAATAAATGAAGATATTCAAGTGAAACCTTCCTTTTTATTAAAGGATGATCGTGGTGGCCCAACTAGTTTAGACTTAAACGCTTTTGTGCTTTTTGCAAATCGATTTTGGGTGGGGGCGAGTTATCGCACTGCAGTAAAGTTATACGATAAGAGCTACTTACAAGTAGATTTGCAAAAAACAAATTCTGTAGTTGGTATGGTAGATTTTTTTGTAACCAATAATATAAGGGTGGGTTATGCTTATGACCAAACTTTAAGCCGATTATCTGGATATAGTGGTGGCTCTCATGAAATTTCTGTTGGTGTTACCATAAGGCCAACAGAAATAATAAGGATGCTAACACCAAGGTATTTTTAAGATGATTGAATTAAACAATAAAATAATGATTGTTGATGATAACATCATTGATCAAATGATTACGACAAGAGTATTGAAAAACTCATATTCGCAATCTGATGTTTTAGTGATGGATTGTCCAATACAAGCATTAAGTTATTTGGAAAATAATGAAGACAATATCAGTTCTTTACCAAGTTTAATTATACTTGACTTAGATATGCCAGAAATGAATGGTTTGGGTTTTTTGGAGCGATTTTCTGAATTTGCTGATAAATTAAAGAACGCTATAAAAATTGTGGTTTTAACTGCAACTGATGTAATAGAGGATATTGAGCTGGCAAGCGCTAACCCAGCTGTTGCAAAGTTGATCTCTAAACCACTGTTTAATAATTCTTTGGCAGAAATATTATAGATTATTCTTTCGGTAAATCTTTCTCCTCTTTTTTAGCAATTATAGTTTGTTTTTTTAAATCTATTCTAAGCAAATTATATAAACTCATATAAATGTTTGCAATCCAAACAATAGAAAATCCAGATAATATGTAACCCCTCCAATCATTATATATTAAATGAGTGGGTGCCATCAGTAATATTAAGACCGTAACATAGTGACTGAAACAATATTCGCAGGTAAATAAATAGAAGAATTTCCTTTTATAGAACTTTTTGCAATTGATAGATCTATCAATGCAATAATCCCTTATTTCTTTAAATACAGCTTCCTTAGTTACTGTCCATGCTATGCAGGCAACTGAAATAGCTAAAATGAAAATCATTTCCATAATAGCTAAACCTTATTTAGGTGTTATATGTTTTAACGTTAAAAGGTTTTTAAAACATTTTTCCTAAATAAGATATTGTAACATTATGGAGAATCAAAATCAGCATAAACCTAAGGCAAAAGATATTAGTCTGGTATCTCGAAAAACAAATGAAGAAATTGATGAAGATGAAAAGGGTAATTTAATTATCGGAGGTAAAATTTCAGGGAATCAGGCTGAACCTTCTGATGGTCTTTTTACTGAAGACTTTCCAATAGAAAAAAGCAGCTTAATTGATAACCAAAATCAAGCACAAGACTAATTTCTTCACAGTTCTGTCATCTATCATTATTTAATTGGTATATCGGGAAATACCGATATATATTTGTGCCATGGATCAGGTAGAAATATTTAAAGCACTTTCTAACAAAACCCGTTTGCAAATTTTAAACTGGTTAAAAGACCCCGAATTACATTTTCCAGACCATAAGGTATCTTGTGGGGAAACAAATGGAGGTGTTTGTGTTGGGCATATTCAAAGAAAGGCTGGATTAACACAATCGACCATTTCAGAATATTTAGTTGTTTTGCAGAGAGCTGGTTTAGTTACGGCTAGTAGGGTAGGTCAGTGGACTTATTACAAAAGAAATGAGAAAGCTTTTGAGGATTTAAGCAATCTAGTGGCATCCGAATTATAGACATTAAATTATGGGTACAAATCAATTATCAGCATTACCATTTTCAGTATTAGATTTAGCTGGAGTTATAGAAGGAAAAACAATTGCCGATACTTTTAGGAACAGTGTTGATTTAGCTCAACATACCGAAGAACTAGGTTATCAACGTTATTGGTTGGCAGAACATCATAACATGATCAGTGTGGCAAGTTCTGCAACATCAGTTTTAATTGGGCATATTGCTGGTCACACTAAAACAATTAGAGTTGGTTCTGGTGGAATCATGTTACCAAACCATTCGCCACTAATAGTTGCTGAGCAATTTGGAACTTTAGCTACTATTTATCCAGATAGGATAGATTTAGGATTAGGAAGAGCGCCAGGAACTGATCAATTAACCGCTATGGAAATAAGAGGCGAACGTTTTTCAGCGCCACATCACTTTCCACAGGATGTTCAAAAGTTACAGCTTTATTTATCTGATTATAATGGTGACAGTAAAGTACGAGCAATTCCAGGTGAAGGTACCAATGTGCCCATTTGGATTTTAGGTTCAAGTACCGAAAGTGCCCATTTAGCGGCATCTTATGGCTTGCCTTATGCTTTTGCAAGTCATTTTGCACCTACTTATTTTATGGAGGCCATACAAATTTACAGGCAAAATTTCCGTCCATCAGCTACGTTAGCTAAACCTTATGTAATGGCTTGTATAAATGTTGTTGCTGCAGATACAGATCAAGAAGCAGAAAGATTATCAACATCTTTAAAACGTTTATTTATGGGTATTGTTACAGGAAAACGCCAATTGCTGCAACCACCCATAGATAATATGGATGGAGTTTGGAGTGATATTGAGGAAGAAGCCGTAAATCAAATGTTAGCTATCGCTTTTATTGGTGGACCAGAAAAATTAACTGCTCAGTTACAATCATTTGTGTCACAAACCCAGATTGATGAAATTATGGTAACCTCTCATGTTTATGATCATAAAGCAAGGCTTCATTCTTATGAATTACTGGCCAAAATCATTAAAGAGAGTTTGCAGTTGGCGGTTAATAGTTAGCTATTTATAGCAACAATAAAGCAATTTATCAATAGAACAATTTTATTTTAATAATATGGAATATAGACAATTAGGAGCTTCTGGTTTAAATGTCCCTGTACTTAGTTTTGGTACAGCAACTTTTGGTGGAGCGAACGAATTTTTTAAAGCTTGGGGCTCAACTCAAGTAGATGAGGCTACTCGCTTAATTAATGTTTGCATGGATGCTGGCGTTAATTTTTTTGATACTGCAAATATATATTCTCGAGGTATTGCCGAGGAAATTTTAGGCAAAGCTATTGCCGATTTACAACGCGACAAAGTGTTGATTTCTACAAAGGCAACTTTCCCAATGGGAGATGGACCAAATGATTTTGGCTCTGGTCGTTTACATTTAATTGATCAGGTAAATCAAAGTTTGAAACGTTTAAACACAGATTACATAGATGTTTACCACTTACATGGTTTTGATGCTAATACACCCGTTGAAGAGACCTTGAAAACTTTAGATAACTTAATCCAAAGTGGAAAGATAAGATATATTGCTGTTTCTAACTTTTCTGGATGGCATCTAATGAAATCTTTATCAGTTGCTGAAAGATACGGCTGGTCTAAATACATTGGTCACCAAGTTTTATATTCGTTGTACGATAGAGAATTTGAATGGGAACTTATGCCTTTAGCTATAGATCAAAATATAGGCACAATGGTTTGGAGCCCTTTATCTTCTGGTAAATTAGGTGGTAAATATGAACGTGGAAGGCCTTTTCCAACAGAGAACAGAATTCAGCAAGGTGGTTCTCATGGGCCTGCAATTGATCAAGAACGTTTGTTTACCATTGTAGACGCACTGAAAGCAATTGCAGAAGAAACAGAAAAAACGGTTCCTCAAGTAGCGTTAAATTGGTTGGTGCAAAGACCAACGGTTGCTAACATTATCATTGGAGCAAGAAATGAAGAACAGTTGAAGCAGAATTTACTGGCAGTTGGATGGAACTTAACCACTGATCAAGTTAAAAGATTAGATGAAGCAAGTAATGTTTATCCAATTTATCCTTATTGGCATCAACAACAAAATTTAAAATTGGTTCCTCAGCCAAAATTTTATTAGAATAATTACCTCAGAGCCAACGGCATATTGAAATACTTCAATATGCCGTTTTTGTTTTATCTTGAAATTACTATCTTCCACAAAAACCCAAATATGTATAAGCTAACTTTTCTATTTTTAATTTGTTTTACGCTAAATTCATCTGCACAAAGCCCTTATTTTCAGCAAAAACTAAAATATCAAATTAATGTTACCTTAAATGACATTGATAAAACACTAAAAGGTGATGAAACAATAATTTATAAAAATAATTCTAACACCACTTTAGATTTTATCTGGTTTCATATTTATCCCAATGCCTATAAGAATGAAACAACGGCAATGTTTCAACAAATTAAAAACGATCCATCTAGAAAGAAAAAATTAGAAAAATATAGCACTGGCCATATTGAGGGACTTAATTTTAAAGTGAATGATCAATTGGCAATAATAGAAGCACATCCAAATCCTCAATTTATAGATGTAATAAAAGTCAAACTCCCATTTCCACTTAAATCTGGAGATTCTATAAAGATTACCGCTGATTTTAAGGTGAAATTACCTAGTTATTTTTCTAGATCAGGTTATGTAGATGATGAATTTATAATTACTCAATGGTATCCAAAACCAGCTGTGTTTGATAGGGATGGTTGGCACGAATTCCCATATCTTGACATGGGAGAGTTTTACAGTGAGTATGCCGACTATAAGGTAAATATTACTTTGCCTTCTGCCTATGTTGTTGGTGCAACAGGGGTATTGCAAAATGCAGATGAATTGGAGCAATATAAAACAACTGGTGCCAAAAATTTTGCAGCAAAAGATGACAAACCTGCTTTATATGTTCCTAAAGATAAAAATGGAACAAAAACGTTAAGTTATGTAATGGATAATGTGCCTGATTTTGCATGGTTTGCTGATAAAAAGTATGTTGTTTCTTATGATACCTTAAAGCTGTCATCTGGTAAAATTGTAGATGTTTTTACTTACTACTATAACAAAAAGAAAACTTTATGGTTAGAAAGCGTTAATTATGCAAAGGATGCTACTTTAAAATACAGTAATTGGATTGGCGAATATGAATATCCAATTGTGCAAGTTGTAGAAGGACCAAAAAATAATGCCAGTGGCGGAATGGAATATCCTACCATAACGTTAATTACCAGTCCAGATGCAAAAGCACAATCTTTAGATGCAGTTATAACTCATGAAGTAGGGCACAATTGGTTCATGAGTATTTTGGGTAGCAATGAGAGAGCAAATACTTGGCAAGATGAGGGACTAAACACTTATTATCAGTTTAGGTATGAAGCAGAAAAGTATAAGGCTAATTCTATTTTTGGGGATGCGATACCAGAAAATATTAAAGCTTTACCATCCGATCAATTTCAATCTACTTTATATAATGCAATGATTAATAACATTCCAATGAATTCAGCAATAGCAACAGCTGTAGATAAATTTGCTAATTCTGATGATTATGCAATGACATCATACATAAAAACGGCTATTTGGTTATATCTGTTAGAGGCAAGTGTTGGTAAAGATCAAATAGATAATGCCTTTAAAACCTATTACAAGGATTGGAAAAACAAACATCCTTCTCCGCAAGATATGAAAGCTTCTTTCGAAAAATCACTTGGTAAAAACCTGAACCAATTTTTTGAGCTATTAAATAAGCAAGGTTCGTTTAAATAGGTTTAACTCGTTAAAATTCTTATCGGATTAGTAAGTAACTTATGAATAGGGCATTTATCTGCAATTACCATTAATCGCTCTCTTTGTTCAGTAGTTAAATCACCGGTAAATTCTATTTTTACAGCAATAGTTGTTTCCTTAGACATTTCTTCTTCCTTACAGATAGCCAAATCAATTTTTATAGATTCTAGGGGAATCTCTTTTCTATCAGCGTACATTCTAATTGTTATCGCTGTGCAACTACCTAAACTAGCCAATAATAAGGCGCCCGGGTTCATTCCTTCATCTGTTCCTCCTAATTCAGTGGGTTCATCTGCATAAATTAAATGTCCGCCAGCAAATACTTTTGTTTTAAATCTCGATTTATCTAGTTCTGTAATTGCTGTAATTTGTGAACTGCTCATATAATATTAAATTTACCTTAAACATAACATAAAATGGAAGAACAAAACGAAGCTCAACAACGATTAATTAATTTTCAATCGTTTACTGGAAAAGAAATCACTCAGTCTCCATCTCATTTTATGAATTGGTTAAAACCTAGCTTAATTAGTGCAGAAAGAGGAATGTTGCATTGTAGTTATGTGATTAGGAAAGAAATGACAAACCCTTATGGTATTTTGCATGGAGGTATAACTGCAGGAATTATAGATGATTTAATTGGGGCGACAGTGTTTATTTTAGGCTTAAGTGGAAAATATACTACTGTTAATAATAACATAGATTATTTTGCGCCGGCTGTAGAAGGAGATATCATTACAGCTAAAACTGCCATTGTAAAACAGGGAAGGACAATTATTAACTTACAATGTGAAGTTTATTTACCGAATAAAAACAGGTTAATTGCAAAAGGATATTCCAACATGCTTAACATCGGATAAGACATTCTTAAAAGGAATGCTTATTTCTTGTTAAATATTTAACCTTAACAAAACATTTGCAACCTAAGTTTGTTGTACCCTTACCCTAAAACCAAATTGCCATGTTGAACGATTATTTAAACCTCCAATTCGATGTAAAAGGTAAAACCTTTTCAGGATTTTGTATGAGAATTCATGACGATTTTCATTTAACCTATGCGGTAATTTTAGAAGATTGCCATTCCTTTTGCATTTGGCTTGATGAAAAAACATCTAAATGGTATTCTTCTAAGTTTACGAACCTAGATCAAAGCGTTTTGGATCAAATTATTGGTAAATTAGATGTTACAGAAGAGGCAAATATGCTTTCTGTTTCATAATTCCCAATTAAATTGTATTTGTTTTAATTCTTAATAGTCTTTATTGATAGTTTTAAGTTAATTATGTTTTGTAAATTCATAAAAACTTAAACAATAGACTATGAACAGAAAATCTATACTAATTCTATTTGGATTCCTACTGTTTGCTACGGTTACCTATGCCCAAAAAACTTTAAGGGGTAAAGTTACAGATGTTGCAGATGGCAGTGGAATCCCTGGTGTAAGTGTACTTGTAAAGGGAACAAGTTCAGGAACAACAACTCAACCAGATGGTTCTTACACCATTAATGTACCAGCAAGTGGCACAACTTTAATTTTTCAATATTTAGGGTTCGATACCCAAGAAATTACGATCGGAGATAAAACTGTAATTAATGCAATTCTCTCTTCAAGTTCACAAACCTTAGAAGGCGTTGTGGTAACAGCCTTAGGAATAAAGCGTAGCGAAAAATCTGTAGGTTATGCAACTCAAACTGTTAAAGGAGAAAATTTAACTTTAACAAAAGAACAGAATGTAATTGGTTCATTAGCTGGAAAAATTGCAGGGGTTCAGGTTACGGGCTCATCAGGTGCCAATATGGGTGGTACTCAAAAAATCAAAATTAGAAGCGTTAACTCAGTAAATGGTAGCGGACAAGCTTTAATGGTTGTAGATGGAACTCCAATTGCTCAGAGTAATTTTGCTGGTGCAGAAAACGGTGTAGATTACGGTAACATTTCTCAAGATATCAATCCAGAAGATATTGAAAGTGTTAGCGTTTTAAAGGGGCCTGCGGCTTCTGCACTTTATGGTATCAGAGGTCAATATGGTGTTATTCTAATCACTACCAAAAAAGGTTCTAAAGGTTCTAAAAAAGTTAATATTAGCCTCAATTCAGCATTTTCTATTGAGAAAACTGCAAATTTCTTAGAACTTCAAAATATTTATGGAGTTGGTAACAATCAAACTTTTTTAACCCTAACAGGAGGTCAGAAATATGTGAATGGCAATGATGAAAGTTGGGGGCCAAAAATGGATGGAACTCCAGTAAGAATGTTCTATAGCTTTTATCCTCAAGATCCAGAATTTGGTCAATTAACTCCATTTGTTCCTCATCCAGATAATGTTAAAGACTTTTATGAAACAGGTCATAATATTAACAATGGTATCACGGTAACAGGTGGAAGTGAAAATATTGATTATAGAATAAGCTATAATAATGCTTATGTAAATGGTGTAATTCCTAATACTTGGTTAAAACGTAATAACTTGGGCTTAAGTTCATCATTAAAAATAACAGATAAGTTATCTGTTGGTGCCAATGTAAACTATGCTAATAACAACGGACAGAGGCCAACTCAAGGCTATCAAGGCTCTTTTACTGGAGCTACACAATGGTTTCAAAGAAATATAGATATTGATCGTTTGCGTAATTACAAATATGCAGATGGTACAATATTAAACTGGAATGTAAATCCTAATACTACAAGTGGCATTATTACAACAAATAGGCCTAGTGATTGGAATAATCCATTTTTTGATGCTTATGAGGTATTAAATAATGATAATCGTGATCGTTTGTTTGGTGATGTAAATGCAACTTATCAAGTATTGCCTGAATTAAAGTTAAGCGGATTTGTTCGTTCTGATATGTTTACTCAAAACATTACGCATAAAGAGCCTTTAGGTGGTCGTTTGGTAGATAGCTATCAGATTGGTAAATACCAAAATGAAGAGAACAACTATGAATTTTTAGGTCAGTATGCTAAAACATTAAATGATATTTCCTTAAATTTCAATATTGGTGCTAACTTATATACTGTTAAATATTCTCAACAATACCAAGCTACGGTAGGTGGTTTATCAAGTCCGGGCTGGTATTCTGCAGCTGCGTCTATAGATAGGCCAGTAAGCACTTCTTTTTTAAGAAGAAAACAAGTACGAAGCATCTATGCAATGGGTTCATTTGGATATAAAGACACGTATTTTTTAGATGCTTCAATCCGTAATGATATTTCATCGGCTTTGCCAGATAACAATAATTCTTATTGGTACCCATCAGTTTCTGGAAGTTTTGTGTTTAGCGAATTAGTTAAATGGAAAGCTTTATCATTTGGTAAATTAAGGGCAAGTTATGCTATCGCTGGTTCTGATTTAAGTCCATACCAAACTGCATTTACTTATGGTCCTGGTTCTAATTACCCTGCAACTGCTGGAGCAATTAATACTTTGTTAGTGCCCGATAAATTAAAAAATCCAAATATTAAACCTTCATTTGCCAATTCATTTGAAGTTGGGGTTGATTTGAAATTCCTTAAAAATCGTTTAGGATTGGAGTTAACTTATTATAATCAAGAAAACAAAGATCAAATTATCGATTTATCAGTTTCTGGTGCTAGCGGATTTGATCAAACTGTTGTTAATGCTGGTTTAATTCAGAATAAAGGAATTGAAATTTCATTAAGTGGTAGGCCAATACAATCTAAATTATTTAGCTGGGATGCTACTTTAAATTTTGCTCGTAACAAAAACAAAATTGTAGAATTATATCCAGGTATCAATGTTTTACAAAATGATTTAAATACTTATTCTAGTCAAACTATTTATTTAAACTCTACTGTAGGTAGAACGTTTGGTAATTTAATAGGCCCTGGATATAAAATTGATCCAGGTACTGGAAAAGTTTTATTAGGTACAGATAATATGCCTCTATTTGATACCGCTAAAGATTTTGGAAGTGTACTGCCAGATTTTACAGGTGGTTTTCAAAATACATTCAAAATTTGGAAGTTTGATTTAGGTGCAATGATTGATTTTCAAAAAGGCGGACAATTCATGAGTTGGTCTAAAATGTTGTCTGCTAAGTCTGGTCAGGCAACCGAAACAGCAGCAATTAATGATAAAGGTTTTAACGTTCGTGATGCAATAGCAACTGGTGGTGGTGTAAAAGTAAATGGTATTTCTCAAGCAACTGGTCAGGAAGTTACCGCTTATGTAGATGCTAGAACATATTACAGAACGAATCTAGGTACACGCATTTATGACGAATGGATTTACAGCGCTTCATATATAAAGTTACGCGAGGTAAGTTTGGGCTATAATTTTGATGGAAAAGTTTTAGCCAAAACACCTTTTAAAACTGCTAAACTTGCCTTTATTGCTCGTAATCCAGTTATGATATGGCAAAAAGCGCCAAAAGGAGTAGACCCATCAGAATTATCATCAGGTAGTTCGTCTATCAGTTGGATAGAAAAAGGAGAGTTGCAAACTGTTCGATCTTTTGGAGTTAACTTAAACCTAACATTTTAATCTTAAAGCATATGAAAACAATATATAAATCAATTTTCAGCTGTTCTTTAGCATTAGTAATGCTAGGTAGTTGTACTAAATTTGATGATTCGATAAACACAGACCCTAATAGCCCAACAAAGGCATCTGGAACTCAATTAATAGCTAATGCAGAATTATCATTACCGGGAATTAGCTCATCGCCTTATGGTGTGCATTATCCACAATATCTTAGCAACACTTCATTTTCAGATAATAGTCGTTATGTTACTGTAAACTTCAATTTTTATGGTTTATACACAGGACCATTAATGAATTTGGAAAACGTAATTAACAATACAAATTTAGATGCTAGTGAAGGTCCAGTACCTAATCAAATTGCGGTTGCCAAAATTTTAAAAGCATATTATTTTTGGCACATGACAGATAGGTGGGGAGATTTGCCTTATACTGAAGCTTTAAAAGGTGATGTAAATTATTCGCCTAAATACGATAAACAACAAGCAATTTATAATGCTTTATTTACGCTATTGGATGAAGCAAATGCAGCATTTGTAACAGGAGCAATTAAAAATGACATTGTTTATGGTGGTGATGTTACCAAATGGAAAAAGTTAGGAAACACCATTCATGCTTTAATGGCTTTAAGATTAAGCAAGGTTGATGCTACAAAAGGAGCGGCCGAGTTTAACAAGGCGGTAACCAATGGTACGATGACTGCAAATACCGATAATTTAACTTATCCCCATTTGGCAGACCAAAACAATGAAAACTATTGGTACAATTCATTTACCAGATTAGGCAGAAATTGGTTTGCCGTTAGTAAGCCTGTGGTAGATTATATGCAACCCTTAAATGACCCACGTTTACCAGTATACGCTAACAAACCTACTAATACAGCTATCTCCACTTATGTAGGATTAGATTATGGTTTACCAGGTTCTACAACAGTAACTATAGCTAATTACAGTTTGTTGGGGAGCAATTTACGCTTGCAGAACTCGCCTGTGGCTTTGGTTACCTATGCACAATCTCTTTTTGCAATGGCAGAAGCAGCTAAATTAGGTTGGATTACAGGTGGTGATGCCACTGCTTTGGCCAACTATAATAATGCGGTAACAGAGTCTATTAGACAATGGACTGGCTCTACAACTAATGCATCAACCTATTTAGGACAAGCAAGTGTAGCTTACGACCCAGTAAATGCATTAATGAAGATTGGCACACAACGATGGGTGCATCTATTTTTGCATGGTTACGAAGGTTGGGCAGAATGGAGAAGAACAGGTTTTCCTACGTTTCTTGCTCCGCCTCCTGCAAACAATGGTGCGTTAATACCGAGAAGAGAAGCTTATGGAACACAAGAACGCTCTATTAATACAACAAATTATAATGCTGCAGTTTCTGGCTTTCCTTATGGTGGCGCAGATGATTTAAATGCAAGAGTATGGTGGGATAAACCGTAATCAGTTGGCAAATTGAATAATGTCAAACTGAGCCTTTCGAAGTATAAAGGATTATATCAATAAAACGTCCCGTTCTACACAGAGCGGGACGTTCTATTTGAAAAGCAATTTCAGTATTTCATTTGATTGTTAGTCCCGAACTTCGTTTTAATCCCTCGGTTCGTGCCTCAATTTTGGACTTTTCACTTCGTGTGGGTTTATTAAACAAAACCAGTGCTAAAGAACTACAAACTACTTCCAAAAAACAAATAAGCTAATCCTATCGCCGTACAAACACCAACTAAATCTGCCAATAACATAGCACCAACGGCATAACGGGTATTTTTTACGGAAACAGAACCAAAGTAAACTGCAATTACATAAAATGTAGTATCTGCAGCTCCTTGAAAAACACCAGATAATTTACTGGCAAAGGAATCTGCTCCATAAGCAGTCATTGTATCAACCATCATTCCTCTTGCAGCACCACCACTTAATGGCCTAATTAAGGCGGTTGGTAAGGCCTCAACAAATCGGGTATCTGCTCCTAAAAACACGAAGAAATTCTTAATGCCTAAAATCACCACATCGAAAGTGCCACTTGTTCTTAACATACTTATAGCCACCAACATTCCTACTAAGTACGGAATGATTTTAACAGCTGTTTCAAATCCATTTTTAGCGCCATCTATAAAAGCATCAAAAACATCAATTTTCTTATAAATGCCACCTAGAACAATCAATAAAATAACCAGTAAAATTAATCCATTACTCAATAGTCCAGAAAATGATTTAATGCCATCAGCATTTAAAGAAGTTATGTAAAATACAATACCTGCTATTAGAATAGAAAGACTCAAAATCCAACCAATTATAACTGGCTGTAATAGATTAATTTTTTGTTTAAACGACACAATTAACATTGCAGTTATCGTTCCGACAAAGGTTACGATTAAACAAGGGATAAAAATATCAGTTGGGTCGCTTGCATTTTTTGATGCCCGTAATGCAATTACGCTAACAGGAATAAGGTTTAAACCAGCTGCATGCAAACATAAAAACATAATTTGCGAGTTGCTAGCAGTATCCTTATTTGGATTAAGCTCTTGTAAGCTTTCCATAGCTTTTAACCCAAATGGTGTTGCTGCATTGTCTAACCCTAAAAGATTAGCAGAAAAATTCATGATCATGTGCCCCATTGATGGGTGTCCCTTCGGAATTTCTGGAAATAATTTAGAAAAGAATGGCCCGACAATTCTAGATAATAAACGAATGCCGCCAGCTCTTTCGGCAATGCTCATTAAGCCCATAAAAAATGTTAAAATTCCTATCAACTTTAAACAAAGCTCTACAGCTGTCCAACAGGTTTCGATTATTCCATTTACTCCAGTTAAATTAGTTGGGTCATCAGCTTTGCCAACAACCATCCAGCTTAAAATTTCGGTTTCACCAAAAAAGAAACATTTTATACAAGCAACTACAATTGCCACAATGATAAAACCAGACCAAATTCTACTTAATGCCATTCGTTTTTTATTTTGATGTTGAAATTAGGATTTTTTTAAAGCAATTTCCCATTTTGGAAAGATAAAATTGTCTTATCGCTATCCACTAACTCAAAGTTTGCAGTTTGATATAAAATGATTTCTCCTTTGAGCTTTAATTCTTTCGCAGAATAGGTTTGATAGGCATCGCAGAAGCTTAAATCTCCAATATCTTGTATCGAATATGTTTTAGTTGTACTTAAACCATCTAAAGCAGGACATTCATCATAATTTATACCAATACTCACTTCAATTCCATTTAAAATCACATTGTGGATAAGGAAATGAAAAATCTGTTTATTATTTTTTGGAATAGAGAAATAGCTTTTTAAATCTTGTTCTTCGTATGTTTTATTAACTATAGAAATTAATCCAGATAGGATAGAGGTAAAGTAGTATTTTCTAATGTCCTGCTTTTCGAAATCCTTTTGGTAACCACCAGCTTCAATTAAGATAGTTGATGTTCCTGCTTTTTGGAAATTATCGCCAAATGCCCGAGGTTCAAATTCATCATCAAATAAGCCAATGTGTTGCGGTAAATGTTCATCCAAGTCCCTAAACATATCTGCAATAACTAACATTGCGTTTTTTCTGGTTTCATCGATGCTTAATTCTTCATCAATAGCAGGAGCAAGAAAAGATAAGGTTGCAGGTTTTAAAGTTTTAGTAACACTCCATAAGGTTATTTGGTCGTGCAGGTTAAAACCAAAATCAGGATTAACATCAGCTCTGCATTGTTTTAATATTTTAGCCTCTGGAGTAGATTCTTTTAGGTAATCTCTATTGATATCAATTTGCTGAATATTTCTTCTAGTAAAAACTTCTGCACCATCTGGGTTAACCATAGGGATGACAAACAGTTGGCAGTTTTCCATTAACAGTTTTACAACCTTATCATCGCTCTGCAAAAAGTTAAATAGGTCGAACAAGGCCATTGTTCCTGTTGTTTCATCGCCATGCATTTGGCTCCAAAGCATAATTTTTGTTTTGCCTTTTCCCCAACTAATAAGATTGATGTTTTTTCCATTTACAGATTTCCCTAACTCCTTAATTTCAAATGTTGATGGAAGTTTTGCTAATAGTTCTGCAGTATCCTTATGCTTAAAAAAGCGGTCTTTCAACCGCTTTTCTTTAAATATTTCGTAATTATCAATTATAGATTTTATCATCATATTGTTAACTGAAAACTGCTAACTGATTAAGGTTTTTCGTCTGTCAGTTCAAATCCCCAAGTTTTTCCTTTTTCAGTTGCAGGAACTCCACTAACCATCCAAACTGGAGCTTTTGCGCCTTTTAAATAATAATCAAAAAACTGCTGCTCTCTAATTTGAATATCCTTTCTATTTTGACGCTGAACTAAGTTATGTGCTTCGTTATTGTAGTTTAACAACCAAACTGGTTTGCCTAAACGTTTTAAGCCTGTAAACATCTCAATTCCCTGATACCAAGGCACAGCTCCATCTGCATCATTACTCATGATCACCACTGGAGTTTTAACTTTTGGAAAATTAAATAAAGGAGAATTCTCGATGTATAATTCTGGTTTTTCCCATAAGGTTGCTCCAATTCTACTTTGGGTTTTTTCATATTGGAATTGTCGGTTCATTCCACTTTCCCAACGAATACCGCCATAAGCAGATGTCATGTTAACTACAGGTGCACCAGCCCAAGCAGCAGCATACATATTGGTTGCAGTTATTAAGTGTGCAACTTGGTAACCTCCCCAACTCTGACCTTGAATACCAATTTTAGTTCCATCTACCCAAGCATTTTGTTTTAAACTTTCTACACCTGAATTAATAAATTCTTCTGCAGACTTACCTGGGTGACCAGTTTCATAACTAATATCTGGTGCGAAAATCAAATAGCCATTACTTACAAAAAATGGAATATTTAAACGAGATGGAGTAGGAGCAGGAGCTTGATAGCTATACAATCCATCAGAGAGTTTCTCGTAAAAATAAACAATCATTGGGTATTTTTTACTTGGATCAAAGTTCTCAGGTTTGTACAAAATACCTTCAGATTTATAACCTTTTGGTGTTGTCCATTTTACCAATTCTGCAGTTCCCCAATTGTAATTAGCTTGTTGTGGGTTTGTGCTGCTTAATTTTAAAGCAGTTTTTAAATTGTCTTTAGACACATAAACATCTGGCGATGCAGTGTAACTTCCTTTATCAAAAAGAATAACATCAGCATTTTTAGCTTTAACCAAATTAGAATATTTAAATGGAGCCATTATAACCAATTCTGGTGCTTTACTATCATTAATCGCTTTGCGATAGAAACCATTTTGTTTAGTGACATTGTTTATTGCATCTAACCATAATACATCCTTTTTAGTAAAGAACCTAAAATCTGGGTCTAATCTTTCTGCTCTAAAAGTTAAGTTATTTGCCCTGCCAAAGCCAGCGGTTATATTTTTAGGAGCAGTTTTTCCATCTGGCGAAAATTGCCAAATATCAAAACGATCATATAATAAAACAGCTTTATCTTCTTCCATCCAACCTGCAATGCCATAGCTATTTGGTTCATCAGGCACATCATTTTCTTCATCATAAAACTTAACAGTCATTCCTTCGTTTAAAACTGTTGTTTTACCTGTAGCAACTTGGTAGGTTTTCCATAACATTTTTGCTTTGTCATAGTAAATCACATAGTTGCCATCTGGCGATGCCGAAGCATTTCCATCTAAACTTTCGATAATTTTTTTACGAACACCCGTTTTTACATCAACCAGATAGTAATCTCTTACAGAACCGCCAGTCCACTGAGAAGGAATACGATTTCCGTAATCTGTAGAAGCTAAAACAAATGCAGCGTTACCTTCATTAACTAAACTGGCTTCAGGTAATTTAGCATCTGTTAAAGGAACAATTTTAGGGTCTATGCTATAAATATCAATTGCTGTTAAATAACTTCTTTTTAACTCTCTATCTGCATTTTTTAATTGCATAGGTTGCAAGTAATCATCCTTGTAGCCCCAAATATCTAATTTAGCATTTTCGAAATCTACTAAAGTTGTATCTTTTGCTTTTTTAATTGGAGCAATACCGAAGAAAATTTTATTTCCATCCTTGCTAAAATTTACCCTTCCATCTCCACTTACGGCAAATTTTGCAGGCATACCAGTCATGTCATTATCAACCAAAATTTGAGCGGTATCTAATGAAATAGAGTTATAGTATAAATTGTAATCTTTAATCTCTTGTTTTTCTGGACTAGTTTCTCCCAAGAAAGCCAAACGCTCGCTTTCTTCATCAAATACAAAGTTTTTAAAGTTTCCTTTCCCTTTAACCAAGGTTTTTAAAACACCAGTTTCAGTGTTTAATAAGAAAACACCTTGTTTAGCAGCTGCATCTTTTTTAGAACCAGAAGCAGCAAAAACCAACTGTTTACCATCTTTACTAAAACTATAATCAGTTACATATTTATAGACACGTTCAATTCCTGTTGCTAAGTTTTTTATAATTAAATCCGTTCCTTCCTTTGAAGCAGCACTAGCAGGTTCGTCATCCGCAAATAAGTAATCTTCATTATCATTTTTAGGCTCAGCTGCCCCAGCACCCGGTCTGGCCGGTCTTTTACTTGTATCTGGGGCTTTTTCTAAATTATAAGCTAAAAGTGATGCGCCATTTTCAGGGAATTTAAAAGATTTTACTCTAGGTATTTTTGTAATTGCCAAAATTGTCAAATTTGCAATTCCTAAAGTATCCTTAGTCATTTCATCTGGTTTTTTCTTTTTGATTTTTGCTAATCTAGTATCCTTGAATAAAGGTTTAATAGAAAATGCCGCAAACTTTGAGTCTGGACTAAATAATGAAGATGATGACCCACCTCCGAAGCCACCACCACCTGGTGCGGCACCCCTTGCTATTTTGATTTTCTGAGTATTTAGTGTGTTTTGAAAGAATAAATTAGCGTCTCCTTCTTGAACACTCACGCCATAAGCTACCCAAAGTCCATCATTTGATACTTGTTTAGTTCCTATATTCTCCCAACTATCATAAACGTTATGATCTAATGGTTTTTTTTGTGCAAATGCAGCACTTGCAAATAATAATAAGAAAAAGGTTAATTTTTTCTGCATTGTTAATATAGTTTTAAGGTTTGGTTTTATTAGATGTTTAAAAATTGCAAATTTTGATGAGAATTTAGCTATTTGTACGCCAATTTTTACAATTAATGAAGCTTTTATTTGAAAAGCAATGGTTGTGGTTCTATTAAAGCAAGTCTGGCTTTACACTGTAGTTAAGGCTTTGCCTTAAGCTGCCGTTTCAATCCAGTTTAGTTAACATAAACTTGTGCAAATAGGGAAGGTTGTTGCTTGCATAAAAAACCGCAAATGTTCAGATTAAATCTGCGCATTTGCGGCTTATCAGTTTGCAGTTATGGTTCCAAAACTGATAACTGTGAATTGTAAACTGAAAACTACTTACCCTTTTTCTCTTGAGTTTTAGCTTGAGCTTGTGTTCTCATGTAATCATCTAAACGAGCTTGAAACTTAGATTTTTTCTTTTCAGTTTGTGGCTTAGTTTTATTTTCTTGTAAGATGGCGTGAATTTTCTCGTCATTAACCATTCTTCTAATTAAATATTGTTGCAAGAACGTGAACATATTCGCTAAGAAATAGTAATAGTTCAAACCAGCAGGATAGCTATTTAAAACACCTAAGAAAATAATTGGCATGATGTAACCAATATATTTCATTTGACCAGTAGCTCCAGAAATTTGGTTGTTAAAGTAAGTGTAAATTAATGTAGAAATAGTCATCAAAATACACATTAAACTCAAGTGGTCGCCAATAAATGGAATGGTAAAGCCAAATTTAATAAAATCATCATATGTAGATAAATCGTGCATCCATAAGAAGCTTTCTCCTCTTAACTCAAATAAGTTAGGGAAGAAGAAGAAGAAGGCCATTACAAAAGGTAATTGTAGTAACATTGGCAAACAGCCACCCAAAGGATTTACACCAACTTTCTTATAAAGTTTTAAGTATTCTTGTTGTAAAAGTGTAGCATTATCTTCACCGACTTTGGCTTTAATTTCATCCATTTCTGGCTTTAAAATTCTCATTTTAGCCATCGAGATGTACGATTTGTAAGTTAACGGTGACATTGCCAATTTAAGCAATACTGTTAACAACAAAATAATTACACCGTAACCCCAACCAAAACTTTCTAAGAACTGGAATACAGGTAATACTATAAATCTATTGATGTATTTTAATGGCCAATAACCCATATCAACTTGCTTCTCAATCTCTTGACCTTGAGCTTTTAAATTGTCGAATTTGTTATCACCGAAATAGAATTTCATTGCATAGTTTTGAGCAGCTAAATGAGTGTAAGGCAATTGCATATTTGCACCATACCACTTTACTTTACCCGTATCAGTTAAAATTTTAACCTCTAAATCACCTTTTTCAAATGGAACTTGCGGAATTAGAACCGCAGAGAAAAATTGTTGCTTAAATGAGAACCATTCAATTTTACCTTCTTTTAGCTCCTCTTTTTTATCACCACCCATCCCTAAATGGTCTGGATTTTCATTAACATATTTGTAATAAGGTGCTGCGTGTTCTTGTTCTTTTTTATGAGATTTTTCTTGTTGTAACAAAGTAGTTTCCCAATTTAAAGCAACACTATTTCCTTGTACAACTTGGTTTAAGCCATTTAAGTTAATGTTGAAACCAACATTATTACTTCCTGCTTTTACATCATAAACAAACTCAATAAACTTGTCTGCACTGTAATTAGCACGCATGCTAATGCTGTTTGCAGTTTGAGCAGCTTTAGTGAAATACAAATTGTTGGTATTTAATACTTTACCATCAATATTAATATTTAACCCAAACTTGTTATTGTCTTTACCATTGAATAATATAACAGGTTTTTTAGTATAAGTAACCTCTTTTTTTAATTCAACAGATAAAATTTTACCACCTACGTTAGTGAATGTTAATTTTAAGATATCATTTTCTAAAACCGAAGTTTCAGTAACTCCATTAATGTTTCCACCAAATGGACCTTTTAAAGTTGTAGTATCTGGCTTAACAGAATCTGCAGGCTTTGTGGCAGCAACTGCAGGTGCTGTTTTTGCTCCGTTTGCTTTAGCTAGTGAATCTGCAGTAATTTTTTGTCTTTGTTCTTCTTTTTTAAGATCGGCCGCATCAGGCTTCATGAAAAAAACAGAAGCTCCAATAATAACCATTATTAGAAAGAGCCCTGTAAATGTATTTCTATCCATTATGTTGTTTTAAACTTGTATTAATTTGTTTTCTTTTTGGTACGCTCCATCGCGGCGGCGACAAATTTAACAAAAAGTGGGTGAGGATTTGCAACAGTTGACTTTAATTCTGGGTGAAATTGTCCACCAACAAAAAATGGATGGTTTTTAAGCTCAATAATTTCTACCAATTTGCTATCTGGATTTATACCAGAAGCAGTCATTCCAGCATCTTCATATTGCTTTAAATAACTGCTGTTAAATTCATAACGATGTCTGTGTCTTTCAGTTATGTGTTGTTTTCCGTAAGCTGCAAAAGCTTTGGTTCCTTTTTTAATATCGCATGGATATGCGCCTAAACGCATAGTGCCACCTTTTAAAGTAATATTTTTCTGTTCTTCCATCATGTTAATAACAGGATGTTTAGAGTTTTCATCTATCTCAGTAGTATTCGCGTTAGTTAAACCTAAAACGTTTCTACCATATTCTATAACTGCACACTGCATACCTAAACAAATTCCAAAAAACGGAATTTCATTCTCTCTCACATATTTAATCGCTGTTATTTTCCCTTCAATACCACGACTTCCGAAACCAGGAGCAACTAAAACACCTTGTAAATGTCCTAATTTCTCTTTTACGTTATCATCATAAATACTTTCAGATGGAATATATTCTACACGAACTTTACATTCATTTTTAGCACCTGCATGAATAAAAGCTTCTGTAATAGATTTATAAGCGTCTGGTAACTCTACATATTTACCAACTAAACCAATTTTAACATCAGCCGTAGGGTTTTTTAAACGTCCTAAAAAGTCCTTCCAGCTTTCCATATCTGGTTCGTTTTTAGTAGGAAGTTTTAATTTGCTTAAAACTGTTTTGTCCAATTGTTCTTTCATCATCAATAAAGGCACGCTATAAATAGAAGATGCATCTATTGATTCGATTACTGCATTAACGTTTACGTTACAGAATAAAGCAATTTTTTTTCTGATATCTGGACTAATGTGGTGTTCTGTACGGCAAACCAAAATATCAGGCTGGATACCATACTCTAACAATGCTTTAACCGAGTGTTGTGTAGGTTTGGTTTTTAATTCTCCTGCTGCAGCTAAATATGGAACTAATGTTAAGTGAATTACGATTGCGTTATTAGCGCCTTCTTCCCATTTAAACTGGCGAACGGCCTCTACAAATGGTAAAGATTCGATATCACCAACTGTACCACCAATTTCTGTAATTACGATATCATAATCGCCACTTTCACCTAAAATACGCATGTTGCGTTTAATTTCATCGGTAATGTGTGGCACAACTTGAACTGTTTTTCCCAAATAATCGCCAGCTCTTTCTTTATTAATTACATTTTGGTAAATACGACCAGTGGTAATGTTATTAGCCTGTGAAGTAGGGGTGTTCAAAAAACGCTCATAATGACCTAAATCTAAATCTGTCTCTGCTCCATCTTCTGTAACATAACATTCGCCATGCTCATAAGGATTTAATGTTCCTGGATCAATATTAATATAAGGATCAAATTTTTGAATGGTTACACGATAACCTCTTGCTTGTAAAAGTTTGGCTAATGAAGCGGATATGATGCCCTTACCTAATGAGGAAGTAACACCGCCCGTAACAAAAATATACTTAGTCATGTTTGTGAGTTTGTGAAATTAATAGGCTTTTAAGGCCGTTTTAATTGTTTTTGTACGGGATACAAAGCTACACAAATTTATGGTTTTAGTGGTATTTGTTTTGAATAAATTATCTAGTTGATAGTCAATGATTAACTACGTCTTGTCATTCTGAGCTTGAAAAGAATCTAATTAGAGAAGCTTTATTAAGGCAAATTTCTTCATAAATATTAAAAATTTTTAGAAAAACAATGTCAGCAAGTTTTGGCTAATTAACCCGACTTTTCGCTGCTGCCAAAGTTTTAAGTCCCGACTTCATCGGGGAAGGGTCGGCATTCGCTTCAATAAGGTTTATATTACGAAAGCCTGTAGTTATTTGGAACATACAGTTCCCTACTGCAGCAAAAAACCATACAAATTCTTTTTAATGTCTTCTATTTTTCTTGGGTTCTTTTTGTCATCATATCTTGTATACATTTCAATTAGTTTTTTAAACTCCTTTTCGTTGTCAGCTCGTTTACCTTTTGCTGGTTCTGAAATTGCATAAATAGGAACATTTACCGATTCTACCTTTGTTGCAAACCAAGTTGTGTTATATCTAGGAATCGCTAAACCTAATATCATTCCAGGTAAACCAGTAAATCCTTCCGGACCGCCTTTTAATAAAATCTCGTCGGTGTAAAAGGCTACAACATAAACGCTATCGTTAATAACTGCTATTGCTTTTCTACAATCGTAACCAGCAATTTTACGAACATCATTCATAATTTTCCAATCTAAATTAGGGATAGTGTCTGGTAAGATATAATCTTCGCCCATGATAGATTTTTTAATTATCCTTTTGCTTTTCGCTAAATCCGTATACATTTCTGAAGTGTTCTGACCAGATGAAAAAGCAAACATCATGTCACTAGCATTAGTGTCTTTCTTTTGTGCTTTGTAACTAGAGGTTGTTTCATTGAAATTATAATCCCACAATGTGGTTACATATTTTTTCATTTTATCTTTTGCATCATCAGACAACCATTTATTATCGGCCATTTGACGTTGAAGATTTAATTTCTTTTCGTAAGTGATTTTTGCACTCGTAACAAAAACATTTTGAGCCTTTAAACTAACAGTTACAAAAGCCAGCACTAAAATTATTATCGATTTATTCATCATCTTATTTTTTATCTGCTTTCGCAAAATTTCCACTTAAACTATAGGTTAATCCAATTAAAACATATCTAGGAATATAACTATAGGTTGATTCATTGATATAATTTCCACCCACATAGCGGTTATAGCCAATTTTCTCATTCAATATGTCAGAAACTGATAGTTTGAGTTCTAGGGCATCCGTCTTTAACATCTTTTTAGATAGGTAAGCATTCCAGATATGTATGTTTAATGGGGTGTCAAATGATGCATTCGCTGGTCTGAAAGACATAGAAATAGTGGTGTTAAACTCCATTTTTCCTGGTAGCTGAATAGTGCCATTTATCTCGTGGTTATGGGTATATGTTTTACCATTGTTAATACTCCCAGTTGTAGAGCTGCTATTTGTGAAATTTACACTTGGTCTGTAACTCAAATTAACCTTTTCAGTATAATAACTTACACTCGGACTAAGTGAAATATTTTTGTTAGAATTTTCATTTATCACGCCGTTAATAACAGAAACATAGGTTGATTCATTGTAACCAACGCTTAACCCTGTTCTTAAATGCAACTTGGCAAAACCTTTTTGGTACGAAGCATTTCCATAAAAATTACTATTACCATTCATATTTATATAACTAGAAACAGTCTTGTTGTTTTTATCGATAGTTTGAGTTGAAACAATTGCATTATTTGTAAAGCTATAGCTAAAATAACCATACATAAATTGCTCTGATTTAAACTGATAGCTATTAAAATTAAAACCAAAATTATTATTAAATGATGGTTTTAAATTCAAATTCCCAACTACTTCATAAAGCGGATTGCTAATTTGTCTAATTGGTTGCAATTGGTCTACTCTCGGTTGATTGGTATTTCCATTATAACTTAAGGAAAAACTAGTGCTTTTTCCTAGTTTATAATTGAAGTTACTTCGAGGTGCCCAGTTTAAATAATCCCGACTAAACTTGTTGTTTCTGTCTAAATCGTTCAAATCAAAACTTGTTTGAGTGGCCTCTACACCTCCAGAAATAGAGAATTTTGTTGCTCTAAATTGTAAAACAACTTTTGCAATATTTGAGAAGTTATTAAAGTCGAAGTTATTACTTAGCGAATCAATTCTTTGTCTGTTTAACAAATTATCATACACCATTTTATTACTTGATGATTCTACGGTTTTAAAACTATATCCTGTTTGTAAAGACCATTTTTTACCTATTGGCTCGGTATATGAAACTCTTGCACCTAATGAGGTTTGCTTACCTGAATTATCTTTGAATAAATCTAATTTTCTAGTGCTATTTAATACACCATTAGTGTAATAATCAGTAATGTTTAAACTGTTTTCAATACTAGCATTATTAGAAGTTTCTGGTTGAAGGTCTATTGTTAATGTTCTGCCTTTTTTCTTAGATTTTCTTGTATAATTAATATTGCCGTTAAATAATTCACTATCGCCATCTCCAGTAGTGGTTTGGTCATTTCTGCTTACAAATAAACCAGCATCATTTAATGATTGATTATAGTTAATTGCTTTATTCTCACTAGTATTCTTTTTGCCTGCAAATGATATTTTTAATGTAGAAAGTGAATCAACAAATATTTCAAAATTTCCTTTTAGGTTTTGACCTGTTTTTCTGGTATAATCCGTTGTTTTACCAGAGCTGAAAAATGATGTGCCGTTTGGTAATAAATTTTGCCCGTTAGAAGTTCTAATGTCATCTACACGGGTATCGTTATTTTTGTAGTTAAGCTTTAAACCTAACTTATTTTCATTCCACTTATCAGAAAAGTGTGCTCCAAATGTTGTATAGTCAGGCAAGCCATTAGTAGGAGAGAAGTAGTCGTCATAATCTCCACCAGACATATATGAAATTGTACTGCCATCATCCATTACCTCAATCATATCATAGTCTCCGCCTTTTAGTTTAGACATAGCGGCAGTTATTTTCGAATCTTGATTTAGGTTTGATGAATTGCCATAAACTGCAGCTTTCATTTTACCTTTATAAATACCTAACATTCCTCCAATATTTTTAAAATGGTCTAAATCACTATTAGCATCAAGTGTGCTGAGATAACCATTTTTTGCATTATCTTTTAGCTTAATGTTAATTATTTTTTCTTTTTTACCATCTTCAATACCAGTTAATTCAGTCTCTTTGCTTTTTTTGTCGTATACCTGAACTTCCTTTACCGAACTAGCTTTTAAATATTTAGTTGCTAATAAAGGATCATCTCCAAAAAACTCTTCACCTTCAACTAAAACGGTGTTTACATCTTCCCCAGCTGCTTTAATTGCACCATTTTTATCTACTTCAATGCCAGGTAGTCTTCGTAATAAATCTTGAACATTGGCATTTGGTTTAACGGCAAAACTATCTGCCTGAAAAACAATGGTATCACCTCTCATTTTAATAGCAGCTTGTCTTTCTGCCTGAATTTTTACCTCATTCAACAAAAAGGTCTTCGTTTCCATGTGGATAGGGCCGAGATTAAATTTAGAACTATCTGTTAATCTGATATCTCTCACATAATCTGCCATTTTTGGATAGGAAATTAATAAGCTGTAATCGCCTTTTTTAAGATTAGTCAGTTCAAATTCTCCTTTTTCATTGGCCCTAACTGTTTTAACCATGATAGAGTCTGTACTTCTAATAAGCACGATTGAGCTGTTTTGAAGTTTTTTTCTTTCAATGGTATCTACAACAGAGCCTCTAATAGTAGCTTTTTGAGCAAAGGCTGATAAAATACAAAGATTCAGGGCAAGTAAAATAAAGAGCTTTTTGAGCATAGGAAGAGCGATAAATAGTTTGTTTGTGTGTTTGTTTTACTAAAGTATATTAAATGTTTTAGCTAATATGTTAAAGCCTTGTTAATAAATGTTAATTCTTAAAAACTTAGTTGATATGGCTAATATATAACTAATTATTTAGTTTTTAAATTTTAATCAAAAAAAATATCCAGACTAAGCTGGATATTTTTAAATAGGAGGGATTGAATTATTTTTCAATCATTTTGTAATAACGAACATAATCAACTTCCATTTTTTGAGGGAAAATATTATCATCAATCCCTTGACTGCCGCCCCAATCGCCACCAATTGCTAAATTTAGCAATAGATGAAATCTTTTGTCAAATGGCCAAACTTTATAACCTTTTCCTTCATTGGCAAATTCAAAAACAATTACGTCATCAAAATATCCTCGAATAGCATAAGGCGTCCAATCAACTCTATATTTATGAAAAGCTGAACTTGCATCAGGAATCATTTTGGTGCTCGTTTTTTGAGTATTTATTTTGAAATAATATGCTTCAGTGTGTGTAGTGAAGTGCACATTGTTTTGGTCATACCCCACATGTTCCATGATATCTATTTCACCAGATTTTGGCCAATCTCCATAAGCCCTATCTGTTGGCAACATCCATATTGCAGGCCAAGTACCTTTTCCAGTTGGTAATTTTGCACTTACTTCCATTCTTCCATACAAAACATCAAGTTTATTTCTGGTTACCAATCTAGCAGATGTATAAGCCATACCATTCATACTTTCTTTTTTGGCAGTAATAGATAGTTTTCCGTCAGCTACACTAGCATTGGCCAAAGTGTTGGTATAATATTGCTTTTCATTATTTCCCCAACCAGAACCACCAAGATCATAATCCCACTTTGCAGTTGCTGGCAAACCATTATAATCAAATTCATCAGCCCAAAAGGGTGTAGTTTCAAATGTCCAATTTTTATCTACAACAGTAACAGAAGTTGGAGGAATGATAATTGGTTCTTCTACATCTTTACCTGAAGAGCACGATTGACAAGACAATATCGAGCCAGTAGAGAGTGCAACTAGAAAATAAGCATTTTTAATTTTTCTATATATCATAGCGGCTAAAATTATAACTGCCTGATTGTAACATCAGGCAGTTGTTTTTTGTTATTTAAATTCGAAATCGTCAATATAGAAAATGCCTGGATTCACGTGCCCTTCGCCACCTAATTGTACAACTATTTTATCATACAAAGTTTGAGCCGTATAAGCGCTGAAATCAAATTCTAATTGTACCCAAGAATTGTATTGTGCTGCGGTAATTGTTTTTACAACTTCTAACTGGGTGGTCCAAGCATTACCACCTAACAATGAATTTTGAAGTTTGATAGAAACAGTAGGCGCTACCTTGGTGAAATCGTTTCCTCCTGGTAAGAATACTTTCAATCTAATCTTATTCTTTGCAGTTAAATCAAAACGATAAGGCATTGTTACATTTAAGTTTCCGTACTGGCCATCAGGTCCTGTTCTTTTTTCGTAGTAACCAACTTTTGCAGAAGTGTTAACAGGGAATTTTGATGGATTGTCATAACTTCTTACATAATCCATATTTTCTGCAGTCCACGTAAACGTAGCTGTATTTTGAAAATCGTCTGTTAAATTAGCTGCTTGAATTGGTTTTTGAACTGGAGGTATAACAGGTCTTACATATCCTTTCCTTATCAATTTTAAATACCAAGCATTACCAGCATTAGATTTATCTAAGCATCTCAACCACATTTCATCGTTAGTTAATGAAAGAATTTGGTACTGAGATACACCTAAATAGTAAGAAATAAATCCGTTATTACTTATTGTAATGTATTTTATTCCATTTACAGTGGTTACCAACCAAGTTAAGTTAGTAGCAGGAGTATAGTTTACTGTTGGGTCGCTGCTTCCTGTTGGCCCACCAATACCAGGTGCGTTAGATGCATTCGCGAAAGTAGTTCCGTTGTTGGCATACGTATATTTCAATGCATTCATATTAAATGTCATCTCATCATCGTAAAATCCCGTTCCTATTTTTTCATCAGGACCAGCTTGATACCAATCTGGAAATTGAGAACCAATTGGCCCCACACCTAAATGGCCTTGTTGTGTTTGATCAATTACCCACGTTTTTCCTGTTGCATTAGATAATCCGCCAGAAAGGGTTGTAAATGCTGGATCTGTTAGCATTGCTGGATTTGTACTTGCAATTACAACTGTTTTTGTTGTAGAAGCATAACCACCATCTGTAACAATGGTTAATTTTACAGTATATGTTCCTGCTAATGGATAAGAAGCTTGAGCATCAACACCTTCTGCTGTTGCACCATTTCCAAAATCCCAAATAGCTTTAAAGCCTAGACCTGTACTTTTAAAATTAACAACATTAGCATTGGTAGAAGTTGGGGTTACAGTAAACTGAACATCAGCTGTTGTAGGTGCTTTGCCTAGTTCTTTTACAGCATCATCTTTTTTACAAGAAGCCAATATAGTTAACATCAAACATAGACCAATCCAGATTGATGTTTTTGTAGTTTTTTTTAATGATTTCATTTTTTTAATGATTAATTATAACCTGGATTCTGTTTAATATTTCCTTTAGTAACATCAATCTCTGTTTGAGGAATCGGTAAATACTCGCTTTTATTAGCTTTAAATCCAACAGCGCCTAAAACAGCTACAGCTTTACCAGTCCGTACTAAATCAAAGAAACGATGCCCTTCGGTAGCTAACTCTAATCTACGTTCATTATAAATGTTATCTAAAGTAACAGGTACAGATCCAAGTCCAACTCTAGCTCTTACCGCATCTAATAATTCCTTCGCTCTAGTAGGGTTACTACCAGCTTTAACCAAAGCTTCAGCTTGCATTAAATAAGTATCTGCTAACCTGATTTCAATTTCATTAATAGGCCAATTTTGTTCAGCAACACCACTCGCAGAGCGGAAAGCTTTTAAAGGCGCATATTTTTTAATGAAATAATCTGTGTTTTGATAACGGGTATTGTAAGTTGCACCAGCAGTTTTTAAGGCAGCTCCATCAATAATTGTTGCAGCAAAACGTGGGTCAGTTTTCAATACATTAACTAAATCTAATGTAACCGGACAGAAGCCCCAACCACTAGAATAAGTATCGCCATTATAGCTATCCATTCCAATAAATTGAGTGCCAACATTGCCTTCACCACCATTAATCCATCCCCAATCTGACCAAGCAGCATTATTTGAGTGAGGGATTTCTAAGATAGATTCTGAGTTGAATTTGTTTGCAGGATTAAAGATATCTGCATAATTAGCCAATAAAGCATATCCATAAGCATTGCCAGTCTTATTAATGTCTTCAAATAAGGTAATGGCTTCTGTAAGTTTGGTATTATCGTTTTGATACAACAATACCTTTGCTAATTGTGCTTTAGCTGCTCCCATAGATATTCTACCTTTTTCACCAGCAGAAATTGTTGCTGGTAAACCAGGAAAAGCATCTCTCAAATCTTTTTCTATTTGAGTATAAACCTGAGCAGGAGTGGCCTGAACTTGTTTGTATAATTCATCAGTTGGTAAAACTGAAGTTATTAATGGAACTTTTCCAAAAAACCTTACCAAATCAAAATAGAAATACGCTCTTAAGAATTTTGCTTCGGCAGTTACTCTTGTTTTAAAAGCAGCACTTAAAGTAGTCGCTTTTTCAATTTTGCTTAAGATTAAGTTAGCGCGATTAATTCCTGTATAGTTCTTGTTCCATAATCCACCTTGTGGGCCAATTCTAGAATCCATATTGAAATTATCAAATGCAACCCAGTTAGGTTGGTCAGATGCATTACTACCTCCAGCCCAACAATCATCTGAAGCTGCACTTAATAAAGGCATTTTCATAGTGTAACCACCAGTTGTTCCCCATTGGGTAACATCGTAAACAGAAATGATTCCTTGCATTACTTCTGTTTCGTTCTTATAGAAATTATCTTCTAAAGCTGTGCCTTTTGGTGTTAGCTCAAGAAAATCTTTTTTACATGATACGAAAACCTGCATCATCGCAACTATTGCGATAGTACATTTTATATATTTTTTGTTCATCATTTATATTATTAAAAACCAACATTTAAACCTGCAAAGAAAGTTCTAGCTTGTGGGTAAAAACCACGATCAACACCATAACTACCGCCGCCAATCTCTGGATCATAACCTGTATATTTGGTTAGGGTTAATAGGTTATTAGCCATCACATAAAATCTTAATTTATTTAAGCCTGCTTTGCTAATTAAATTTTTTGGTAGTGAGTAACCAACTTGTAATGTTTTTATTCTGAAATATGAACCATCCTCTATAAATAAACTAGATACACGGCTATAATTTTTATTGTCATCAGCCAAAGTAAGTCTAGGTGTTGTGTTGCTAGTACCAGGTCCAGTCCATCTGTTTAAAATTGCAGTTGTGTAATTCGCAGTTGGTAAGTCAAATCTTCTCAATGCATTAAAAACTTGGTTACCAGCTACTCCTTGACCTAAAACAACCAAATCAAAGCCTTTATAAGCTGCATTAAATGTTAAGCCATAAGTAAAATCTGGAGTTGGGTCACCAATAATTTCTCTATCGTTATCACTAATTAAACCATCGCCATTTAAGTCGCGGAATTTAATATCTCCAGGTTTAGCATTAGGCTGAATTAATCCGCCAGCACTATTTTTGTAATTAGTGATGTCTGCTTGAGTTTGGAACAAACCTTCGCTTCTATAACCATAAAATGAACCAATTGCATGACCTACCTTAGTACGAGTAACCTCTAAACCTTGAGGTGTTACCGTTTGTCCGCCTAAGAATTCTTTGTCATCCCCTAAGAAATCTATGTTGTTTGTTAGGAACGATGCATTAGCAGCAACTCTAAATGAGAATTCTCCAATTTTTTTATTGTAACCTATTTCTAATTCAAAACCTTTGTTTGATAAATCGGCTATGTTACCAATTGGACCTGAGTTACCTACATAACCTGGTACTGCAATTTGCAATAACATACCTGATGTTTTTTTATGATACCAATCTGCAGTAATTGTAAAGTTGCCAAACAAAGTTGCATCCATACCAATATCCGTAGATGACGTTTCTTCCCATCTTAAATCTGGATTAGATAAAGCATCAGGACTAACACCATTATTTAAACCAGCAGAAGTACCTAAAGTATAATTCCTTCCACCACTTACGGTAGATAAATATCTAAAATCTCCGATGTTATCATTACCAGTGATACCGTATGATCCTCTGAATTTCAAGAAAGTAACCACTTTGTTTTGAGGGAAGAAGCTCTCTCTACTTGCAATCCATCCAACAGAACCTGATGGGAAATAACCATATTTATTGTTAGGGCCGAAACGTGATGAACCATCTCTACGGACAATACCAGTAAATAAATATTTCTCGTTATAATCATAAGTTAAACGAGCAAACATAGAGTTTAAAGTATTTAAATATTCGCCACCATAAAATACATCATTAGCTCTCGAAACTGGAAACTGCAAAGAAGCATCTTTTAGGTTATTAACTGGAATACCATCTTTAGAACCACCATTTGTTTCACCTTTATTTTTTTGAGCTGAATAACCTAATAACACCGTGAAGTTGTGTTTCTCAATAGATTTGTTATAGCTAATTGTATTCTCTAATGACCAGAATAATCCTCTATTATTGTTTCTATTATAAGAAGTAATTGTTGTTTGATTGATAGAGTTTAAGTAATAGATAGGAGAGAAGCTTTCACTACCCCAAAAGGCTAAATCAACACCACCTTGTGATCTTAATTTTAAACCTTTTATTGGTTCCACTTCAACAAAAGCATTACCAACAATTTTATCAGACCAACCTTTACCTTGTGCTACAGCTAAAGCCGCAATAGGGTTTAAAATTTCAGATTGTGCGTAACTAGAAATTCCGTAAGGCAAACCTTGTGAATTTCTAACAACTGGATTACCAGTGTATAATGGCAAATTGTATCTAGCTGGGTCTGTTTCTACTACGGGCGTAATAGGATCTATATTGATAGCACGGTTTAATGGAGAACCATATTCTGTGTTTGTTGCAACGCCAACTGAGTTAGTTCTTGTATAACCAATAGTTTGACCGAATTTAATTGCCTTAGCTAATTGGTGTTCAGAGTTAAAACGAGCAGTAAATCTTTTGTACTTAGAATTATCTGATGCTACAATACCATCTTGATCAAAATAACCAAACGAGCTATAATAAGTAGATTTTTCATTTCCACCGCTTAAGCTTAATTCGTGATTTTGAATTTTAGCACTGTTATTAAATACAGCAGCTTGCCAATCTGTACCAACACCTAAAGAAGATGGATTCGGGAAACGTGGTGTTCCAACCGTTGGGTTTGCTGCGAATTCTGCTTCGTTGTATAACGTTGCATATTGAGTAGCATTTAATAGGTCTAATTTTCTTGATGGCGCTTGAGTACCTAAATAAGTATTGTAATTAACACTCATTTTACCATTTTTATTACCTTTTTTCGTGGTAACGATAACGACACCATTAGCCGCTCTTGCTCCATAAATTGCTGCAGAAGCTGCATCTTTTAATACTTCTATTGATTCGATGTCTGCTTGGTTTAAGTAATCGATACCTCCACCAACTTGAACTCCATCTACAATATATAAAGCGTCACTGTTGTTAATAGAAGTAGTACCCCTAATACGAAGTGTGGCTCCATCACCTGGTTGACCGGAACTTGTAGTAATAGTTAACCCTGCAGTTCTACCTTGTAAAGATTGTTCAATTCTATTGACTGGCATATTCTCTAAGTCAGATGCCTTAACCTGTGAAATTGCTCCAGTTACAATGCTTTTCTTCTGTGTACCATAACCCACAACAACAACTTGGTCAAGTTCATTTTGCGAATCAGACATCGCAACATTAATAGGTTGCGAACTATTAATTACAAATGTTTGGGTAGCCATACCAATTTGAGAAAACTCAAGAACCGAACCTGCTTTAGGTACTTTGATTCTGAATTGTCCATTTTGATCGGTTGCTACACCTGAGTTAGTGCCCTGAATTTTTACGGATACCCCGGGTAGTGGTAGCCCGTCACTTTTGGAAGTTACTTTTCCCGAAACATCAATTTCTTGAGCGCTGAGGCTCAATGAAAAAAACAGGGAAAAGATCAAAAGAATGAACGTAGATTTTCCTTTCATAACAAATAATTTAAGTTTATATTTTGGTTAGTTCTATCTACAGTTTTTGGGGAGCTAGCTTTCCATCTGCTGCAAATATCATGTAACAAATATATGTGCTCACCTATCCGTAAATGAAAAATTGACCCACTACAATACCCATACAAGAACAACTTATTTCTTTTAAATTTATTTGAAAATGCATTATTCGACCACAACATTAATAAATTTGCTATCTTGAATAATAATTGCTCGCAATAAATTTTAACCAAATATTTACTGTTACGTTTTGAATGAGATGAGATATTTTTTTCTAATCTTTTTGATTGCTTTCTTTCCTCAATTTTACTTGAAAGCACAAGATCCAATCGGCTTACCTCAGGTAAGTAGCTATACTAGTTTAGACTATAAAGGTGGCACTCAAAACTGGGGAATTGCTCAAGACCGAGATGGGATCTTATACTTTGCAAATAATGAAGGCCTATTAACTTATAATGGATCCTACTGGAAATTGTATCCAACTCCACAGAAAACTATAGTTAGATCCGTTAAAATTGATGACAATGGAAAAATTTATATCGGAGGTCAAAATGAAATTGGTTACTTCGAGCCAAATGAATATGGAATTTTAACTTATCACTCTTTAAAAAATTTAATTGCACCAAAAGAAAGGCAATTTCCTGATGTTTGGGATATCATATTTAATGGAAATGAAGTCTGTTTTAGAACAGTTAATAAAATATTTCGGCTAAAGAATAATAGGATTGAAGTATTTCCAACACCAATAGCTTGGGTTTATATGGGGAGGGTAGGCAATGCGGTTTATGCCCAAGAAATAAATATTGGATTAAAAATCCTTATAAATGGTAAATGGGAAATAAAATGTAACGATAAAAGAATTATTACTGGAGTTGTCACTTCTGTTTTACCTTATAATGGAGATACTTTATTAATTACTACGCTAAAAGACGGGCTCTTTTTACTGAAAGGTAATGAGTTAATCAATAAGAAAACTTTTTTAGACAAAATCTTTTATAATGACAGAATTAACGGCGCAATGCAAATTAATAAGGATTTATATGCATTGGGAACCACCTCTTCGGGTTTATTTATTATTAATCGTAAAGGAACATTAATAAGACAGTTTTCTTACTCTGAAGGATTAAATAATAGCAATATAAGAAGCATTTTATTAGATCAGCATCAAAATTTATGGTTGGGCCTGGATGATGGAGTTTCATTTATAGCTTTTAATAGTGCAATAAAGCACATATACCCTGATAGAAGAAAACAGGTTTCTAGCTACGCAAGTAGAATTTTTGCTAATAAACTTTATGTTGGAACTTCAAATGGTGTTTTTGCTGCACCATTAAATACAAAACAAAAAGACTTGAGTAACTCACAATCTCAATTTACAGAGGTTAATAATAGTAAAGGACAAACTTGGGGCTTGGCAGAAATCAATAAACAACTTTTACTGGCAAATGAAGATGGAACTTCAATTATTGATGGAGGTAAAGCAACTCCACTTTATACAGGAACAGGAACTTGGCTGTTCTCATCTTTAAATAAAGCGAACAATAATGTTATAGCTGGTACTTATACAGGTTTGCAATTACTCAATTTTGAAAATAATAAATTTAGCAATAAAGGAACCCTCGCTGCTTTAAATGAGCCATTGAGGTTTATAGCAGTTGATGAAAAACTAAACTGTGTTTGGGCCTCTCATCCTTATAGGGGAGTTTTTAAAATAGATTTGTCTGCTGACAGACAAAAAATGATTAAGGCAAGCTTACTTACACAAAAAGATGGTTTGCCATTAACTTTATATAACTACGTATTTAAAGTTAAAAATAAGATTGTGGTAGCAACTGCTGATGGAATTTATGAATATGATGCTAATCGCAAAAAGTTTAAATCAAGTCAATTTTTTAGACCCATTTTTAAAAATTTATCCATACAATATTTAAATGAAGATCATGATGGAAACATTTGGTTTGTAACTACAAAAAATGTTGGTGTAGTAGATTTCAAGAAAAAAACAAAGAAAGCTAATTTTAGCATTGTAGAATTGCCGGAGTTAACATCAAAAATTGTAGCAGGCTTCGAAAACATTTATCCGTATAACGAAAGAAACATATTTATTGGCGCAAATAAAGGTTTAATTCATATCGACTATAAAAAATATGCAGCCAATATCTATAAGCCAAATGTACTTTTAGGGCAAATTAAAATTGTGGGGAAAACCGATAGCGTTTTTTTTGGTGGTTATTTCAATGGCAGTACAAAAGCTAAACATAAACTTTCATTTGAATACAATTCATTACATTTTGAATATGCATCAACATTATTTGAGCAAAAAGAAAATATAGAATTTAGTTATAAACTAGAAGGGTATGATGAAGAATGGTCTGCATGGAGCAGTAAAAGCGAGAAGGATTATACCAACTTAGGTCATGGAAAGTATGTGTTTTTAGTTAAAGCCAGAAATAACTTGGGTAATGAATCTAAAACCATTAGCTATGCTTTTACAATTTCTCCGGCTTGGTATAGAAGCAATTTGGCTTATGTAATTTATTTCTTTCTTTTTGGCTATATGCTGTATTTGCTCATAAAAGTTCAGGAAAAGGAGCATAAAAAACAACAAGATAACCTACGGCAAAAACACCAATTAGAAATAGAAAGAAACGAGCAACAGATTACAAAACTGCAGAAAAAGCAATTAGAAGCTGATGTTGAGTTTAAAAACAAAGAATTAGCAACCACTACAATGCATTTGGTTCAACGTGGTAAACTGCTTTCTAAAATTGGAGATGAGTTATTGCCGCTTGTACAACAAACAACTAGTAAAGACACGGCAAATGATTTAAAGAAAGTTATAAGGTTATTAAATGAAGCTAAAAAGTTAGATAATGATTGGGAACAATTCTCAATTCACTTTGACCAGGTTCATGCAAATTTCTTAAGTAATTTAAAGGATAAATATCCAAATCTTAGCCCAAGTGATTTGAAACTTTGTGCATACTTAAAGCTGAATTTGTCTTCAAAGGAGATTGCCCAATTACTAAACATAACCTCGAGGGCAGTAGAAGTAAGTAGATACAGATTAAGAAAGAAATTGAATCTAAAACCAGAAGTTAATTTGTTTGATTTTCTATTAAATAGTTCAACTAAAACTACTTAACAGCATTTATAATAGATTTTTACCTTTTTATCCTTTGCAGACCAGCCAATATAAATATTAGTGTCATTGCCTATGCGATAGCTGAAACCATTTAATTTACTTTCTTTTAATTCTTTGTAAAAAACTTTGTCAGGTGCATTTTTATCAGGATTCTCTTGTTCAGTGATGGCTGGAATTAAAATATGCTCCTCATCAAAGAAGAAATTAACTTCATTAGTTAAGAATTTAAGTTTTTTGTCTTCGTTTTTCAAATCAGCAGGAGCTAAATAGCTTTTTAATAATTCTTTAGCTGCTATTTCTTTTTTATAAATCTGTTCTCCATTTTTTGCGGTGATGGTAAATAAAAGTTTCATCTCATCAGGTTCATCTCCCAATAAAGCGACCTTAAAAGTATCTAATTGTACAGTATCTGTAAAAGCTTCAAGTTTAATTTTATGAATATTTCGCGCAGCTTTTTCTGATTTGGAATTACAGGCCACTACTGCAAAAGCAAACAATAGGAGTAGGGAATGAGCGAATTTCATGACTGACTAAATTTACAATCGAATATAAAAAAATATCCTAAAGAATTATTTTTTGTAAATCTTCTGGTGTATCAATTGCAATTGTTTCTATACCTGTTACTTTTGTTTGTATTTGGTAACCATTTTCTAACCAACGCAATTGTTCCAAGCTTTCTGCCAATTCTAATGATGATGGAGCTAATTTGGTAATTTCTAAAAGCGTTTTGGTAGTATAGCCATATATGCCAATATGTTTGTAGAACTGATGAGAAGATATCCATTTCTCTTTCTGATCCGCATTGCGGATATAAGGAATTGGATGGCGACTAAAATATATGGCTTGTTGATTGGCATTAATTACAACTTTTGGAATATTGGTGTTAAAGAGTTCATCATCAGTATGTATCTCTTTAATTAATGTTGCAAGTTGGATTTTATCATCTGTAAAACAAGATCTAACTAATGAAATTTGAGCTGGGTCTATAAATGGTTCATCACCTTGTATATTGATTACAATATCGTATCCTGGTAGTTTTAAGGCAACCTCTGCACAACGGTCTGTTCCACTTTGATGTTTGGTATCTGTCATTATTACTTCGCCACCAAACGCCTCAACAACAGAAGAAATACGTTCATCATCAGTTGCAACGACAACTTTATCTAAATCACATTTTTTAGCTTGCTCGTAAACACGTTGTATCATTGTTTTACCAGCAATATCAACCAAAGGTTTTGCAGGAAAGCGGGTAGAAGCGTAACGAGCGGGAATGATACCTAGAGTTTTCATACTTAGTTTATTTCTTTATTTGGTTTTGTAAAGCTAAACTTTTTTAATCGTTCAGTTATTAAATAAAACAAGCCAATGTAGACTGAATAAAATAAAATCTTAATCAAAAAGCCAATTATTATTTCAAATATTGAAAGATCAATATTTGTTACCATAGACCAACTACTTGGCATATAATCTCTATGTAATGAAGTTATTAGAATAACAAATTGTTCAAATGTAATCAACAGAAACGGTACAAATAATAACCTAATTACCCTTGATTTTCTTACCCATTTAAATCTAATTAGCTGAGTAATTAGAAAGTAAGTAAGTGGTGGCAAAAAAAATGCAAACCAATAAGGGCCAAACATTCTATTGAAAAGATTAAGCCTCTCTTCGCCTCCTTTAAATAATATAAATATTATTAACATTAGAAGGCAGCTCAAATAAACCAATCCACTAAAACTGATAAATCTTGATGATATGTCATCTAATTTATACAATCTGTCTTTTTCTTTTAAAATAATAGAGCTTATTAAGAATACAAGTGTGTAAAGCCCAAATACGATAAAAATGTCAATTCGAATAAAATCCATGATAAGCATTAAAACAAATGTAAATGCATCCATCAGGATTTAATTATTTAGAACAAACCGTTAATCTCTGCTTCAATAGATTGAATAATAGAACCTAGATCTTCCGGGTTATTGGTGAAATCTAGCTTATCCTTATCTAAAATTAAAAGCTTACCCAAGTTATAACCTTTAATCCAAGCCTCATATTTCTCGTTTAATTTAGATAAGTAATCGATACGGATACTTGCTTCGTACTCACGACCACGACGTTGGATATTGTTAACCAAAGTTGGTACTGAGGCTTTTAAATAAACCAATAAATCTGGCGGTTTGATAAATGAGGTAATGTTTTCGAAAATAGCTTTATAGTTCTCGTGGTCTCTGGTAGTCATTAACCCCATTTCATGTAGGTTTTCTGCAAAGATATACGCGTCTTCATAAATCGTACGGTCTTGTATTACATTACGTTTATGACTATCTATCTCAACAATCTGTTGAAAACGGCTATTCAAAAAGTAAATCTGTAAATTAAAGCTCCAACGTTTCATATCGCTGTAAAAATCCTCCAAATAAGGGTTGTTATCTACAGCTTCATATAAAGCTTCCCAGCCATAATTTTTGGCCAATAAACTTGTCAAAGTAGTTTTTCCAGCGCCTATGTTTCCAACTATTGCTATATGCATATTTTGTGAGTTTTGCGTTAGGGGTAATGAGTATGCGTTTTTGTCGCTAATCGCTAATCGCCTACCGCAATATAAATTAAAAACTTTTAAAACCAATTAATTCTCTTACTTCGCGTATTGTTTTTTGTGCGCTTTCTCTAGCTTTTAAAGCACCGTGTTTTGCGACCTGGCGAAGATAAGCCGTATCAGCTGCAATTTCGTTAATGCGCTCACGCATTGGTGCGGTTGTGATGATCATGTCTTCAGCCAATTGCTTTTTGAAATCGCCATAGCGAATAGCCATTTTATTATATTGCTCATCAAAATGTGCTAAAGTATCTTCAGATGATACGATTTTCATTAAATCAAATAAGTTCTGAATGGCTTCTGGTTTCTCTTGAAATTCTGCTGTCGGTCCGCTGTCTGTTATTGCTCTAGAAACCTTTTTACGGATAATTTCTGGTGTATCAGATAAATAAACTGCGTTACCTTCTCCTTCAGATTTACCCATTTTCCCTTTTCCATCCAATCCAGGAACTTTTACTAAGTTTTTAGTATAGCTAAAAGCATAAGGTTCTGGGAAATAATCTTGATTATATAAACGGTTAAACCTGTTTCCAAAAGTACGAGCCATCTCTAAATGTTGTTCTTGGTCTTTTCCAACAGGTACTTTTGTTGCTTTGTGAATTAAAATATCGGCAGCCATTAAAACTGGATAGGTTAATAAACCTGCGTTTACGTTGTCTGGATTACCACGAACCTTATCTTTAAATGAGGTACTGCGTTCCAATTCTCCCATATAAGCATTCATATTTAGGTATAAATACAATTCTGCAATTTCTGGAACATCAGATTGAATATAAATTGTAGTTGCTTCTGGGTCAATGCCACAAGCCAAATATTCTACTAAAACATGTTTTACATTTCCATGTAAATCTGCTGGGGTAGGGTGTGTTGTTAATGAATGTAAATCTGCTATAAAAAAGTAACAATTATACTCATGTTGCATTTGAACAAAGCTTTTTACGGCTCCGTAATAATTTCCTATATGTAATTTTCCTGTAGAGCGTATACCGCTCACTACTGTTTCTTTCATAATTGCCCGAAATTAAGAAAAAACCTATGAATGGATTTGAAATATTTATTTTTTGTAATCGGTGTTAAAAAATAATTATATAAAAATCTGATTTAAAGTTACTTAAATATGTGTTGACCGTCGCTTCATCGTCCGTTGATCGTCGGTTGACCGTCCAAAAGCCTATTTCGACGGTCAACCGTCGGTATACCGAGCCTATACCGACGAACAACTGCACTAAAATCTCTCAATTACTTAATAGATATTCAAAAAGTAACAAATAGATTTTCTTAATTTGTACTTTTGATAAGATGATTAAACTACTCAGAAAGATACATTACGTCTTTTCTTTATTCAGTATCCTTTTTTTCTTTATTCTATTTTGGCCTATCTATGTTTTAGGGACCAAAAATCCCAAAAATTATTCATTCGTAAATAAGATAAGAACATTACATTCTTTTTTATGTACGGCAGTTGTAGGTATTTTCTTCAAGTTCAGTTTTGAAAAAGAGTTGGATAAAAACCAAACTTATATTTACTGTGCCAATCATACCTCTAATTTAGATATCATTATTTTTTGCTTATTAGCCAAAGGACGATACCATTTTATGGGAAAAGAAGAATTAATGAAAAACCCGGTATTGGGCATCTTTTTTAGAACCATTGATATTGCCGTATCTCGTGAGAGTAAAATATCAGCATTTAGGGCATTTAAAAAGGCTGGTGAAAATTTAGAAAAAGGAATGAGTTTAATTATTTTTCCTGAGGGAAGAATTGATAATGCCTATCCGCCAATTTTGCAAGAATTTAAGAATGGACCATTTAGGTTAGCAATAGAAAAAAACATTCCTATTGTGCCAGTAAGTGTGATAAATATTTGGCAAATCATGTGGGATGACGGGATGAAGTTTGGTACTAGGCCTGGAATTGGTGATATTTATGTTCATGAGCCAATTTTAACTACTATCTTAGCTGAAGATAGTGCTGATGCCTTAAAGGAAGAAGTTTTTAAAAAGATAAACAGTAAGCTACAAAAATAGATGATAATAGATAAACAAACTGTTCATAAAGTCGCAGACTTAGCAAGAATTGACATAAAAGAAGAAGAAGTGGAAACACTAACTGTTGAAATGAATAAGATTTTAACCTTTATGGAAAAACTAAATGAATTGGACACAACAGGAGTAAAACCGCTTGTTTATATGAATGAGGAAGTTAATGTGTGGCGTGAAGATATTGCTAGACAAGAAATTAGTGTGGAAGATGGCTTAAAGAACTCGGCTAAACATAACGAAAGCTTTTTCTTTGTGCCAAAGATTATAGAAAAGTGATTTAACTGTAACATATGATAGGCATAGCCTGTCTAAAAAAAGAAAAAACAATAGCTGTATCACCATAAAATAGAATCCACACAATGCAAAAAGCACTCATTACCATTAATGATATAGGCCGTAAATATGTTATTGGCTCAGAAGTTATTCACGCTTTAAAATCTGTTAGCCTTTCAATCAACAAAGGAGAGTTTGTAGCTTTAATGGGTCCATCAGGTTCTGGAAAATCTACATTAATGAATATTTTAGGTTGTTTAGATACGCCAAGCAAAGGTGATTATATCTTAAATGGTACCAATGTAAGTCACATGACTGAAAACGAGTTAGCTGAAGTGCGCAATTCTGAAATAGGTTTTGTTTTTCAAACATTCAACCTTCTGCCTCGTGCTACCTCATTAGATAATGTTGCATTGCCTTTAATTTATGCAGGTGCCAGTAAAAAGGAACGTAATGAGCGTGCAACTAAAGCTTTAGAAAATGTTGGATTAGGTAATCGTGTTACACACAAGCCAAATGAACTTTCTGGTGGGCAACGCCAACGTGTTGCTGTTGCAAGAGCATTAATCAATAATCCGTCTATTATATTAGCGGATGAGCCAACGGGTAACTTAGATACAAAAACTTCTATTGAAATTATGGGATTATTAGAAGAGATTCACAGTAAAGGGAATACCATTATTCTGGTTACTCATGAGGAAGATATCGCACAACATGCACACCGTATCGTACGTATGCGTGATGGATTGATAGAAAAAGATTACATCAACGAAGATATCAAAACAGTTTCACCTCGTTTATCTCATTTAGAGAAAAAAGGTGATGATTTTGAAAGCATAGTTTAACTTGATATGAGATGTGAGATTTAGATTTGAGATAAGCCAAGTCTCAATACTCATATCTCAATACTCATATCTCAAAATGAAGATTTACACCAAAACTGGAGATAAAGGCGAAACCTCACTAATTGGAGGTGTACGTGTGCCTAAATATCACATTAGAATTGAGAGTTACGGAACGGTTGATGAATTAAATTCTTACATAGGTTTAATCATGTGTCAGGCTATAGATACGCATCACCAACAGGTTTTAAAGGAAATTCAAGATAGGTTATTCACAATTGGTTCTTCATTAGCATCGGACCCAAAGAAGTCTAAAATGAAAATTCCCGACCTCTTAGAAAGTGATATTGTGTTACTGGAAAAAGAAATGGATGATATGAATGAAGTTCTTCCTGCTTTAAAAAATTTTATATTACCAGGAGGAAATACTGTTGTATCTTATTGTCATTTAGCTCGTTGTGTGTGCAGAAGAGCAGAAAGATTAACGGTTGAATTGGCTTCATCTAGCTTTGTTGACAGCAATATTACAATTTATTTGAACAGATTAAGTGATTATTTATTTGTTTTGGCTCGTAAATTGAATGACGATGCTAAAACAGAAGAAAACATCTGGATACCACGAATTTAAATAGTGGAAAAAAATATTTGTTTTGCTCATTTTTTTTAACATACTTTTGCGCTTTCAGATTTAGAATAATTAATATTAAGAATATGTATTGGACATTAGAACTCGCATCGCACTTGGAAGACGCTCCATGGCCTGCAACAAAAGACGAATTAATAGATTACGGTATCCGTTCTGGTGCACCTGTAGAGGTGATTGAAAATTTACAAGCATTGGAAGATGATGGTGAGCCTTATGAAACTATTGAAGAAATTTGGCCGGATTATCCTACCAAAGATGACTTCTTCTTTAATGAAGATGAATATTAAAGCCTAAAGATTTAAAAGCCTCAGTATAAAAACTGAGGTTTTTTTATTTTATAGAACAATTTAGAGCTAGTTGTTGTTAATGTTTAGAAATCGGATAAAAACGAAAATATTATAAACTTATTAATCAACTAAAATCTAAATGTCATGGGAAATCTACTTTATGTTATCGCAGTAATCTTAGTCATCATCTGGGCAATCAGCTTCCTTGGAGGCTTTTACACAGGCGGTATAATTCACGTTTTATTGGTAATAGCAATTGTTGCTATTCTATTAAAAGTAATTAGAGGCGCAGCCTAGATAGCACAAAAATAATTGAGCTCTGATAATTAATTTATCAGGGCTTTTTTATTTTATTAGAAAAGCTGCTAATTCTAAATCTTCTGGATAAGTGATTTTGATGTTGTTTCTTTCTCCTTCAATAAGGTTGATTTTAAAACCAGCTTTTTCTACTACAGAAGCATCATCTGTAAATTTAGGTCTGTAATGCTGTTGGTACGCTGTTCTTAATTGACTTATTTCGAAAGTTTGCGGAGTTTGAATTAATACTAATTCGTCTCTATTGATAATCTTGCTTTCCTTGTCTTTTACCTTTCTAACAGAATCACTAGGCTTTATACACGTAACGGCATTTCCTTTTTGCTCAGCTACTTCATAAGCATTAGCTATGAGCTTGCTGCTAATAATGGGTCTAACGGCGTCGTGTATAGCCACAATTCCTTCATCTTTAATGGCCATCAATCCATTTCTTACAGAATGGAATCTTTGCTCGCCACCACGAATAATAAGGTGAGGGATATCGAAGTTATGCTTAAAGCATAATTCTTCCCACTGTTGGTGTAAATCAGCATTTAAAACAAGAATAATTTCTGGATTGAATATAGAATTGTGAAAAGCCAACATAGTGTGCATAAGCACGGGCTTATCTTTTAGCAATAAAAATTGTTTAGCAACTGAGTTTTGCATACGCTTACCAGATCCGCCACCAACAATTATTGCGTAGTATTTCATTTTGAGTATTTAGATGTTAGTATAAAGTATTTAGACAAGTTTATCTAAATACTTTATACTAAATACTAACTTCTATATAATTAACATCGCATCGCCATAGCTATAAAAGCGATACTTCTCCTTTAACGCTACTTGGTATGCATTCATTACATTTTCGTAGCCTCCAAATGCACTTACCATCATTAACAAAGTTGATTCTGGTGTGTGGAAGTTAGTAATCATACAATTTGCAATACTGAAATCGTACGGAGGGAAGATAAACTTGCTAGTCCAATCGTTAGCAGGTTTTAATCTTCTGCCAGATGAAACTGCAGATTCGATAGCACGCATAGATGTTGTACCAACCGCACAAATTCTTCTTTTATCATCGATTGCCTTGTTAACAATATCAACAGCAGGTTGCTCAATAATAAACTGCTCCGAGTCCATTTTGTGTTTAGTTAAATCTTCTACCTCAACAGGTCTAAAAGTACCTAAACCAACGTGCAAGGTAACTTCAGCAAAATCTACACCTTTTAATTCTAAACGTTTCATTAACTCCCTGCTAAAGTGTAAACCAGCAGTTGGAGCTGCTACAGCACCCTCATGCTTAGCGAAAATTGTTTGGTAACGTTCTTTATCTTGAGCAGTTGCTTTACGTTTGATATATTTTGGAAGTGGTGTTTCTCCTAGGATTTCAACATTTTTTCTGAATTCTTCGTCGGTACCATCAAATAAGAAGCGAATAGTACGGCCACGAGAAGTAGTGTTATCTACAACTTCGGCAACTAATAAATCGTCATCGCCAAAATATAACTTATTTCCAACACGAATTTTACGAGCTGGATCTACCAAAACATCCCATAAACGTAATTCTTTATTTAATTCGCGAAGTAAAAAAACTTCAATTGTTGCTCCAGTTTTTTCTTTATTTCCATATAAACGAGCAGGAAATACTTTTGTATTATTAAGGATCATTACATCCTTGTCATCAAAATACCCTAAAACATCTTTAAAAATCTTATGCTCAATCTTGCCACTATCTTTGTGCAAAACCATTAAACGGGCTTCGTCTCTATTTTCTGCAGGATTGTTCGCTAAAAGCGATTCAGGTAAATTAAACTTAAATTGAGATAACTTCATGTTTTTTTGATGTAGTAAATTAGGGCGCAAATTTACAAATTATAATTATGTTTTTTGCAATTAATAATTCTATGTGTTTTAGCACTAACCTAATCGATTGTATTTTTTATAATATACATCACTATGTGTAACCTTTTTAAGTATTTTTGGTCTAAACGATATGATGATGATTTTTAGACTTATTGGTGAGAGTTTCAGGTTTGCTTGGGATGCACTTCGTCAAAATAAATTAAGAACCGCACTTTCTCTACTTGGTATTACAATTGGTATTTTTATAATCATAGCTGTATTTACCGGTGTAGATACAATGAAAAATAAAATTCAAAGTAGCGTTGATAAATTAGGCTCAAATACATTATTTGTGCAAAAATGGCCTTGGATTTTTAGTGATAATTTTCCTTGGTGGAAATATGTTAATCGCCCTGAGCCATCATTAAGAGATTATAATGCCTTAAAAAACCGTATGGATATGGCGGTTGGGGTATGTTATGAGGTTTCGACCAGTAATCGCACCATTAAATATCGTAGCAATTCTGTTGATGGAGCGAGTTTAAATGCAGCTTCTCAAGAATACGATAAAACTTGGGATTTAGAGTTTGGAGATGGAAGATATTTTACAGAAAGTGAAGGCAGGGCTGGTTCACCCGTTTGTATATTAGGGGCAGAAATTGCTGATGGTTTGTTTGATGGTGACGAACCAGTTGGAAAACAGATTAAGGTAATGGGTAGACGAGTTACGGTTGTTGGGGTTTTTAAAAGAGAGGGTGAGGACATGATGGGGATGTCTCAAGATAAAAATGTTCTTATACCATTAAATCTGGCTAAAAGTATGTTCGATGTAAATAACGAACGATATAACCCACAAGTTACGGTTAGAGGAAAAGAGAATATCAGTTTAGAGGAAGTGGAAAGCGAATTGAAAGGACAAATGAGGTCCATTCGTAGATTAAGACCTGGTCAAGAGGATGATTTTTCCCTGAATAAAACTACCATGCTTTCTAACCAATTAGATATCATGTTTGGAGTAGTTAAAATTGCAGGCTGGATAATCGGTGGATTCTCCATACTGGTTGGTGGTTTTGGCATTGCAAATATTATGTTTGTTTCTGTAAAAGAACGCACAAATATTATAGGTATTCAAAAATCTTTAGGCGCTAAAAACTACTTTATCTTATTGCAATTTATTTTTGAAGCAGTTGCTTTATGTATCATGGGAGGTTTATTTGGACTTGGATTGGTATATATAGGTACATTGTTAATTACGTACCTTGCTGATGTTGAAGTGATTTTATATCTTAGTAATATAACATTAGGTATAGGTGTTTCAGTTATTATTGGTTTAATCGCAGGTTTTTGGCCAGCTTATGCCGCTTCAAGGTTAGATCCAGTTGAAGCGATACGTTCTTAACCCCTAAATCCCTTAAACGGGGCTTGGCAAATTTCAAAACAAAACATAAAAAAATGAGCAGTTTTTTCTGCTCATTTTTGGTAACTATTTTTATGAAAGTGGTTATTAGCTCTAAAAAAACTAGCTCAATTTAGCTAATGCTTCTTTAATTCTTCTTAAAGCTTCAATTAAGCTTTCGTCGGATGCTGCATAAGATAAACGAATATAGTTGTTGTTTCCAAATGAATCACCACCTACAGTAGCAACGTGACCAACATTTAACAAGTATAAAGCTAAATCTGCAGAATCTTTAATTACATTTCCATCAGCATCTTTTTTGCCGAAGAAAGAACTTATTTCTGGGAAGAAATAAAATGCACCATCAGGTAAATTTGTTTTAACTCCTGGAATATCATTCAACAATTCATAAACTAACTGTCTACGTCTTGCAAAAGCCTTTTTCATTTCTAATACAGTCTCTAAACCCGACTCATAGGCTACAATGCCAGCACGTTGTGAGATAGAACAAGTTCCTGAAGTGGTTTGACCTTGCATTTTATCGTTAGCTGCAGCAATTTCTTTGTTTGCTGCAATGTAGCCTAATCTCCAACCAGTCATTGCAAATGCCTTAGAAAAACCATTTACGATAATTACACGATCTTTAATGCTGTCAAATTGAGCGATAGACTCATGCTGATCAACAAAGTTGATGTGCTCATAAATCTCATCAGATAAAATATAGATATCTGGATATTTCTCAAATACCATAACTAATGCCGCTAATTCTTCTCTGCTGTAAACCGTACCTGTTGGGTTACAAGGAGATGAGAACATGAAAAGCTTACTTTTAGGAGTAATTGCAGCTTCTAATTGTTCTGGAGTAATTTTAAAATCACTTTCAATTGTTGTATCGATAAAAACAGATTTACCTTCAGCTAAAACAACCATTTCAGAATAAGAAACCCAATAAGGAGTTGGAATGATAACTTCTTCTCCTGGGTTAATTAAAGTTAAAATAACGTTAGATAAAGATTGCTTAGCTCCAGTAGAAACTACAATTTGAGAAATATCGTAATCTAAATTATTTTCTGTTTTTAACTTATTTACAATCGCCTGGCGCAATTCTGGGTATCCCGGAACTGGAGAGTAGCGAGTATAGTTTTCGTCTAACGCTGTTTTTGCAGCTTCCTTTACGTGATCTGGTGTATTAAAATCTGGTTCGCCAATGCTTAAGCTAATAATATTAATTCCTTTAGCTGCTAATTCGCGACCAAGTTTGGTCATTTTAAGTGTAGCTGACTCTGATAAGTTGTTGATTCTTTGAGATAAAACTGCCATAATATTTTTGTGAATGCGCAAATATAAAAACCAAATGTTACTAGGCAATAAAAAAGATACTTTTTCTTAAAATTCGGTGCTTAAACTGTATTTTTGCCTGCTAAATATCAGATTTTGCATCCAAAAAAGAAAGCCATTCTTATTTCACTCTGTGTGAGCATTATTTTAATGCTAGCAAAGTTTGCAGCTTATTTTTTAACTAATTCTAATGCAATTTTAACTGATGCAGCAGAAAGCATTGTTAACGTGATTGCCAGTTCATTTGCGTTTTACAGCATCTATTTAAGCACTTTACCTAAAGATGAAAACCATCCTTATGGCCACGGTAAGGTTGAGTTTTTCTCGGCGTTTGTAGAAGGTGTTTTAATTGGCGTTGCTGGGATAATCATTATATTTAAGTCAGCTCATGATTTATTCTATCCAAGTGAAATCAAACAACTGTTTGACGGAGCAATAATTATTGGAGCTACAGGTTTTATTAATTTAATAATTGGCTTTTATTTAATTCAAACAGGTAAAAAACATCAATCTATTACATTAGAGGCTGATGGTAAACATTTATTAACCGATTCTATTAGCAGTGCTGGATTAGTTTTAGGTGTGATTTTAATTCAATTCACTCAATTTTATTGGCTAGATGGAGTTATTTCAATCGCCCTTGGTTTATATATTATTTTTAATGGCTATAAATTAACCAGAAAATCTGTTGGTGGTTTAATGGATGAAAGTAATATAGAACTGGTTAAGGAGATAGTAACTGTTTTACAAGGCAATAGGCAAAATAGTTGGATTGATGTACATAATTTACGAGCTCAACAATACGGAGCAGATTTACATATAGATTGCCACGTTACACTTCCATATTACTTCGATTTAAATACTGTCCATAAAGAAATATCAAGTATTGATAAATTGATTAACATTACTGGTTCTCACCAAACTGAATTATTTATACACGCAGACCCTTGTTTGCCTGCTTGTTGCAATTATTGCAAAATGCCAAATTGCCAAGTGAGACAGGAAGACTTTAAGGGCGAAATAAAATGGACAATGGAAAACGTAACTAAAAACCAAAAGCATTTTAGCCAATGAGTTACTTTAATGTAAGAGTTTATGGATTGCTTATCAGTTCTAAAAACGAAGTTTTAATAAGCGATGAATACGAATATGACCAATATTTTTCGAAATTTCCTGGTGGAGGATTAGAACTTGGCGAAGGTTTAATTGAAGCTTTGAAACGTGAGTTTATGGAAGAGTGTAATGTAGAAGTTGAGGTTACTGGTCATTTTTATACAACTGATTTTTACGAAAAATCTTCTTTTAACGATAGCCAAGTAATTAGTGTTTATTATTTGGTTAAGGAGATTCATCCCCTGCAATTAAACTTCAAAACAAAAGTCTTTGATTTTGACGAAGGAGTTTTCCAATCTTTTAGATGGATTAATCTTAAAGATTTATCTGAAGATGATGTAACTTTTAAAACAGATAAAGCAGTTGCAAATCTTTTAAAGAAAGACGTTTTTTAAAATGGGGGAACGGATATTATATTATACAATACCTGTTTTGAAGCTGCTTTTATTTGTGGTTTTATTTCTGTTCTGTTTTTTGCCAACAACAATTTTATTCCAATTCAATTTTATTCAGCAGATTGAAAGCCCTCTTTTAGCAGATTTAATTGTTGAATTGTGTTTATGTTTAGCTGTAATTGGAGCATTATTAATGGTCTTCCAGCTCCTAAAGAAATATAGTTTTTACGATGTTTTTGTAATTCCAGAAAATTCAGTTTCAGGATTTTTAAAAGGAAGTTTAATTGGATTATTTTTGATTTTAATTTGTGCTGGTTTTACAATGCTAAATGGTAATGTTATTTTTAGTGCTGGGAATATCAAGATAATTGAAATTTTAGGCTATTTGATATTCTTTGTTCTGGTTGCTGTTTTTGAAGAGTTATTGTTTAGAACATTTCCATTGCTTGTTTTCGCAGAGCGATATCACGCAGCATTAGCTATTTTCTTAAGTAGTGTTTTATTTGGGTTGGCACATCTCGGTAACGATGGATTTACTTGGTTAGCAATGTTAAATATAACTTTAGCAGGAATTTTGTTTTCGATATTTACCATGCAAAAATGGAATATAAGTTGGGCAATAGGCATACATTTCGGCTGGAACTTTACACAAGGAACTATTTTAGGCTATCAAGTTAGTGGCGGAAAATCTTCAGGAATATTAATTGCAAAACCAGTGGGACAAACATATTTATCTGGAGGAACATTTGGAATTGAAGGTTCTGTTTTTTGTACTGCCATATTGATGATTTTAATCTTATTCTTGATATTCAAATACAAAATTGAACCTGTTCAAGAGCTATTATTAGAAGAAGAATTGGAAGAAGAAATGACAATATGAGTTTAATAGAAAGAGATAAAAAAGTAATCTGGCATCCATATACACAAATGAAAGATGCGCAAAACCCTATTCCAATTGTTAGAGGAGAAGGCGTTTATCTTTATGATGAAAATGGAAATAAGTACATTGATGCTGTTTCTTCTTGGTGGGTAACTATTCATGGTCACGCTCACCCATACATTGCAGAGAAGGTTTCTGCACAGTTAAAAGAACTAGAACACGTAATTTTTGCTGGCTTTACTCATGAACCTGCAGTTCTTTTGGCAGAGCGCTTATTGCCCTTATTGCCAGGTAAGCAAGATAAAATTTTCTATAGCGATAACGGTTCAACGGCTGTCGAAGTTGCTTTGAAGATGTGCTTGCAGTATTGGAATAACAAAGGAAATACGCAAAAAAAGAAGGTTTTGGCATTTAAAGATGCTTATCACGGAGATACTTTTGGAGCAATGTCCGTAAGTGGTAGGAGTATTTTTACCAATCCATTTAATGATTTGTTATTTGATGTGGAGTTTATCGATTTGCCTAACGAAACGAATATCTCAAATCTCACATCTCACGTCTCAGGTCACTCTTCCGAATTATGCTGTTTTATCTTCGAACCTTTAATTTTAGGTGCAGGCGGAATGCTAATGTATGAAGCAAAATACCTTGATGAACTTTTAAAAAGTTGCAAAGAAAACGAAGTTTTAACAATTGCAGATGAAGTAATGACAGGTTTTGGTCGCACAGGTACGTATTTCGCTTGTGAGCAACTAAAACATCATCCAGATATATTTTGCTTAAGTAAAGGGTTAACAGGCGGAACGATGTCAATGGGTGTGACCAGTTGCAACGAAAAGATTTTCGAAGCTTTTTTAAGTGATGATAAATTGAAAACCTTGTATCACGGACATTCATTTACAGCAAATCCTATTGCTTGTGCAGCGTCGTTAGCAAGTTTAGATATTTTACTGGCTAAAGAAACTTTGACAAATATCAAAAGGGTAGAAGCACAACATAAAATCTTTTATAAACAAATAGAAGACCATCCAAAAGTTAGAACCATTAGGCAAACTGGAACTATCATTGCCATTGAATGGGAAACAGGAAGTGATACTTCATATCTTAGCGGACTAAGAGACAGACTTTATAATTACTTTTTAGGAAAAGGAATTATCCTCCGCCCATTAGGTAACATCATTTATATCTTACCTCCGTATGTCATTTCTAACGTTGATTTGGCGTACATTTACAACTCAATTCAACAAGCTTTAGACGAAATATAATATGCAATTAACTTCGATTTTAGAAAATATTGTAAATGATAATTTACTGCATTCCAAATGGTTAAATACATTGTCATATATGGAAAATGCAGGTGCAAAAAAGATATCCGCTTCTGAACATAAAGAAGAAGTAACGCTACTTATTTTAAAGCACGCTGCCGAAGAACATCGTCACGCTTATTATTTGAAAAAGCAATTAGCAAAACTTGATGAAACTGTTTGCAAGACTTATAGCAATGCCGAATTATTGGCTCCAAGTCATACTAAATATTACTTAAATACTTTAGATGTTTTGGTTTGCAGATACTTAAAAAATCATTTTAACTTATCTGGCTACGATTTAAAATTTGCTGCTTATCTTTTTGTTACTTATGCAATTGAAGTTAGAGCAGATGAATTGTATCCGATTTATCAAGATATTTTAACCGCCAAAGAAAGTCGAGTTACTGTAAAATCTATCATTTTAGAGGAAGAAGGTCACTTAGAAGAAATGTTAAACCAACTAAGAGAGTTTTCTGCTGATTGGGAAAAACACGCAAATGAAATCATTAAAATTGAGCAACAAATGTTTAACGATTGGATGGTGGGTTTAGCTAAAGAAGTTGCTGCATGAGAATTGATTAATTTTTAGAAAAGCAAGTTCAGATTTTCATTTCAAGGTAAGTCCCGCTTTACATTTCAATACTTTTGCGCTTCGACTTCGCTCAGCGTAACAAAAGTATTTTCATTGCAATCGGGTTTATCATACGCAGGTTTATGCTATTAGTTGGGGTTTACTTGCAACAGCCTAAGTTAAATAGCCGGATGGAAGCGGCATCTCCTGATTTTTAATCGGGAATACAGCGTAAAGCAGGATTTCGATTAATTATTGCACAAGCATTGCGCTTCAAAAAACTAACAAGCAATTAGATTGTTGTAAATAAAAACTAAATATTATGTCTAAGTTTTCAGAATTAATAAATGGCAACAAGCCAGTTTTAGTAGATTTTTTCGCTGAATGGTGCGGACCTTGTAAAATGATGGCGCCAATTTTAGACCAAGTTAAAAGTGAGATAGGGGATAAAGCATCCATCATTAAGGTTGATGTAGATAAAAATAGAAATGCTGCTGCTGCCTATAATGTGCAAGGTGTGCCTACATTTATTTTATTCAAAAATGGCAAACAAATCTGGCGACAAAGTGGTGCTATTCTAGCTGCTCAGCTTAAAAATGTGATTGAGAGTAATAGTTAAACCTTAACAACCTTAGTTGGCGTAACAGCATAAACCTGCTCATTCGCTCTTGGTTTAATCAAACTTAAACCTGTAAACGCGCTAAAAGCAGGTATTACCGCATAATCATTACCAAAATAAAAGCAAGGAAATTTTAAGCTTTGTTTTGCCTTTCCGTAAACAGAAACTCCGGGGTGAATGTGACCACTGATTGGATAAAGGTTTTCTTCTGTACATTTTACGGCATCGTGTATAAAACAGAAGTTCGGTGTGCAATAGCTGGGTTCGTGAATTTCAATTCCCAAATTCTCGTATTGTTTTTCATGCAATTTATCGTGGTTTCCTTTTACCAGAACAAACTTCAAATTAGAATATTGCTCTTTCCAACGTTCAAATTCATCGATATCTGTATTCAAATCATGATGAAACATATCTCCATTAATCAATAATGTTTCTGGTTGATATTGGCTTAAAAGGTTGCTTAATCTGTTTAAATCACTCTGTGCAAGTGTAGATGGAACTTGCAAACCAGCTTTGCGGAAATGGGCTGCTTTACCTAGATGTAAGTCGCTTATGGCTAATAGTTGTTCGTTTGGTAAAAAAATGGCTCTTTCTTTAGCTAAAATCAGCTCTTCGTCTCTAATCGTTATCGTCATCTATTCAGTATTGTCATGCTGGGCTTGTCGAAGCATTTATCGTTTGATTAAACAAAGTTAAGTGATTATGACTTTTATACTTTAACAACTTTTAAACATTTGATATCAGCTTTGACAACTTTCTTTGCAATTTGATAGAAAATTGTCAAAGCTTTTTATTATTTAAAAACTTCAACTTTCATATGCTCAATTCTGTGTTCCAATTCCTCTGAACTCATATTGGCACGTAAACTATCAACTTTAATCGGGAATGATAATGGCGTAAATCTTTTTGGATGTGTAATTACAATAGTACTTTGCTGAATGCGATGTAAAGCTGCCGCTAATCTTGGTTCTTCCAATTGCTGATAGAAAACCTCGTCATAAGCTTGTCGCAATAACAAATTGTTTTTGTCGAAATCGCTAAAAACATTAAAAAACAATCCTGCAGAAGATTGCAAATGTTTATTCGCTACATACTTGCCAGGATAACCTTGAAAAACCAAGCCAGAAATGCAGGCAATATCTCTAAATTTTCTACGAGCCATTTCTGTAGAATTGATACTTAAGGAAATGTCTTCTGTTAGATTTTCAGGGGAGAAAACCTCGTAAGCAATAGCATCATCCATCGGGATTTCAATATCGCTCAATAACTCAAAGCCATAATCATTCATCGCTAAAGAGAAAGTTATCGGTACCAATTTACTCAATCGATAAGCAACTAAAGCCGCTAAAATCTCATGAACCAATCTTCCTTCAAAAGGATAGGCAAAGAGGTGGAAACCTTCTTTATTGTTTATCATTTCGATTAATAATTCATCATTTCTTGGTACGTGTGAACGTTCTTGTTGCACTAAAAACAAAGGATAAACCACATCTAATTCTTCTTCTTGATGGGTTTTATTTAATACTTCATTGTATTTTTTTCTTAAAACGGTTCCTAAACTTGAAGACAATGGCAATCTGCCACCTAACCAACTTGGCGACATTGCTTTTTTCTGTTTGCTTTTGCGAACAATAACAGTCATATCTTTAATATGCACAAACTCTAAAATTCTTCCTGCCAAGGTAAAGCTATCGCCAGCTTTGAGTTTAGAAACAAAATATTCTTCTACCATTCCGATGTAGCCACCAGAGAGAAATTTAACTTTCAGCATTGCATCACTTACAATGGTGCCAATGTGTAATCGGTGACGCATTGCAATTTGCCTGCTTTTTACCTTCCAAAGTCCATCTTCTTCATCTTTTGAAACTTTTTTAAACTCTTGATAAGCAGTTAAGCTATCTCCACCAGAGGTGATAAATTGCATCATCCAACTCCATTCTTCAGGTAAAAGCATCTTAAAAGCGTGGGTGTTTTTTACTTCATCATAAATGATTTTATCCTCAAATCCATCGCCAATGGCAAGTGTTACCAAATATTGAATAAGCGTATCGAAAACCATAATTACAGGCTCTCTGCTTTCTATATTGTTTTCTTTTGCAGCTTCTTTAATCGCGGCTGCTTCGACCAATTCTAAAGCGTGAGTAGGCAAGAAGTAAATTTTTGAAGTTTCACCAGGTGAGTGACTCGAACGACCAGCTCTTTGCAAAAATCTAGCAACGCCTTTTGGCGAACCCACTTGAACAACGGTGTCTACGGGCTTAAAATCTACACCTAAATCTAATGATGAGGTGGCAAGAACTGCTTTTAATAAACCAGTGTGTAAAGCATCTTCAATCCAGTTTCTTAACTCAAAATCTATAGAGCCGTGATGAATTGCAATTCTCCCAGCTAGTTCGGGCTCAATATTCAGTAAATACTGGTACCACATTTCAGACTGGCCACGAGTATTGATAAAGATTAAGGTGGTTTTGCTCTTTTCTATAATTGGCAAGAGTTTGTATGCTAATTTTAAGCCCAAATGTCCCGCCCAAGGCAAAGTTTCAATATCATCTGGTAAAATAGATTTGATGATGATTTTTTTATTCAGCTTTGCTTTAATGATGGTTCTTTTAGCTGTTGTATCAGGCTCAATTACATCTAAGGCTTCCTCAATATTGCCTATGGTTGCAGAAATTCCCCAAACTCTTAAATGCTGCTTTTTATTTGCCTTTTGTAAACCTTTAATTCTCGAAATGGCTAACTCTACCAAAACGCCACGTTTACTTCCTAAAAGTTCGTGCCATTCATCAGCTACAATACATTTTAAGCTCTCAAACAAAGTTGATGAACCTTTTTGAGCCAATAAAAGGTGTAAGCTTTCTGGAGTGATGAGCAATACCTCGGGCATTGATTTTTTCTGTTGCAGCTTCTCTGCTTGTGAGGTATCTCCATTTCTTACCCCAACGTGCCAGTCTAATTCAAGTTCTGCTAAAACCTCTCGCATCGCTCTTGCAATATCTTTGGCTAGAGAACGTAAAGGTGTAATCCAGATGAGCTGTAAGCGGTCCTTGGCCCTTTTCTTATCCTTTACTTCCGACAAGTTAATCCCTTCAATTACAACGGCTAAAAACAACGAAAATGTTTTACCGAAACCAGTAGGAGCGTTAACCAAACCGCTATAACCTTTGGCGTAATAACTCCAAGCTTCTTCTTGAAACTTAAAAGGTTTTTTATCGTCTTTCTTAAGCCAATCGAGAACTTGCTGATAACCTTTTGTTTTAGCTAAACTCATAATGTAGAATACAATAACTGTTTGAGGTCATCTAAAGTATTAATTTCATCGGCTTTTTTATCTTTTCGCCATCGGGCGATACGAGGAAAACGCAATGCTAAACCAGCTTTATGTCGTTTACTTTCGGCAATACCTTCAAAAGCAATCTCAAATACTAATTCTGGTTTTACCGTTCTAACCGGACCAAATTTTTCTATTGCGTTTTTGTTTACAAACGAATTAACCTCTTTTATTTCTTTATCTGTTAAACCAGAATAGGCTTTAGCTATGGTGATTAATTGTTCGCCATCTCTCACTGCGAAGGTATAATCGGTATAAAAATTAGCTCTGCGTCCGCTTCCTTTTTGAGCATAAATCATAACAGTATCAACTGTATAAGGATTTATTTTCCATTTCCACCAATCGCCACGTTTACGACCAGTATGGAAAATAGAATCTAGCTTTTTAAGCATAATGCCTTCACTGTTTAATTCTCTTGAAGTTTCTCTTAGCTCGGCCAGTTTTTCCCAACTGTCAAATTCAATTACTGGAGATAGTAAGGCGATATCTTTTGTTGTTAAATTACCTATGATATCAACTAAGATTTTCCTGCGTTTTGATAAGGGTTCTTGTCGAATATCATTACTTTCAAACTCTAAAACATCATAAGTAAAGAAGCCGATTGGTGCATCGTTTAGTTGAGATTTATTTATCGTTTTGCGATTTAACCTTTGTTGCAAAGTGCTAAATGATTGTACTTTGCCGTCTTTAACCGAAAGTATTTCTCCATCTAAAACTGTTCCGTCTGGTAATTCGTCTTTTAAAAAATGTAGTTCAGGAAATTGATTTGTTACCAGTTCTTCACCTCGTGACCAAATAAATAATTCCCCATTCCGTTTTACAATTTGTCCACGAATACCATCCCATTTCCATTCAGCTTGCCAAGCACTGGTTTCTCCCAAATTTACTGGTTCAGCTTCTAAAGCATAAGCCAAACAAAAAGGGTAGGGCCAACTATTGTCGGTATCCACATATACACCAGCAATAAGTTCTTGATAGGTGATTTCATTTGGCAACCATTTGCCCATAATGCTATGCATTATTTTGCTACTCTCTTCTTCACTATGTTTGGCAATAGCGTTAACTAACATTTTATTAGAAACCCCAATTCTGAAATTTCCAGATATTAACTTGTTGAAAATGAAACGTTCTTGTGTATTTAGGCTATTCCAAGCATCTAAAATGTATTCTTTTTTAACCTCGTCAGTTTCGCCTTGTAATTGTGCAAGTTCGTTAATCCATTGGTGTAAAGGTTTTTCAACTGTATTTTCTGCTGTCGGAAGAACCAAAGCAATGGTTTCACTTAAATCGCCCACGCTACTGTAACTTTCAGAAAATAACCATTCAGGAATTCCACTTAATTCAATTGCCCATTGTTTAATTAATGCAGCATTAACTGGTCGTTTTGGCCTTTTACCAGTAAACATAGCGATAACATAAGGTTTATCTCTGTCATCAGCTTCTGTAAAATACAAAACTAATGCAGCAATTTTATCATTGGTTTTATTGCTGAGTTCTAATTCTTGGATGAGTTGTGAAAACCTTTTCATAATAAGATTTGAGTATTGAGATGTGAGATTTGAGACAAATTGCAAACCTTATTTTATTTCTTCTTTATTTGACTCTCCAATAATCTCGTCATCATCTTCTGCGCCATATTTAGTGGTTACTTCTTCAGAATTTATACCGATTTCGTTCAAATATTTTGAAAAAACTGTTATAACACCGTGTGTAACAAATACTTTTTCTGCTTCAGTGGCTTTAATGGCCGATAATAATCCTGGCCAATCTGCGTGGTCGCTCAAAGCAAAACCAGCATCAGCACTACGCCATCTTCTTCCAGCTCTAACCGCCATCCATCCAGAACAAACACCAATTGCAGGTTGCTGTAAGCTTTTTACCCAACGCCCATCAGCTAATGCAGGCGGAATAATCACTATCCCTTTTTGCATTTCATCTTTTTTAATTTCTGGTGTTATTCTTATTGTTTCTGGCAATTCTACACCAGCTTCAGCGAAGCCTTCATTTAAATTGGCAATAGAATTATGAACGTAGATTGGATATTCACCAGCTAGATTTTTGATTAACCTTTGTGCCTTACCTAAGCTATAAGCAACTAAAATACTTGTTTTTCCCTTTGTACAATTATCATTAATCCAGCTTTTAATTTGTTTAAAAATTAATTCCTGAGGTTGCCAATTGTAAATAGGTAAGCCAAAAGTGCTTTCAGAAACAAAAGTATGGCATTTTACCGGCTCAAAAGCGGTGCTAATACCATCATATTCTACTTTGTAATCTCCAGAAACTACACAGATTTCTCCCTTATACTCTATTCTAATTTGCGATGAACCAATTACGTGGCCTGCTGGAAAAAGACTTAACTTAACGCCATTTATGTCTATTTCCTTGTTGTATGGCAAGGTTTGTACGTTATCTTCTAAGCCATATCTTTGCTTTAAAATTGGTTTAGTTAAATCGTGGCATAAATAGTTTTTATTGCCCCACTTCACGTGGTCTGCGTGCCCATGTGTTGTTACTGCATAATCTACAGGATGCCAAGGGTCAATGTGAAAATTGCCTTGTTTACAGTAAATTCCTCTGTTTGTAAATGTTATTAATGCCATACCTACTATAAACGAACAAGCCGGCTTATAAGTTTTATTAATAATTATCGGGTAATTAGCCGATATTTGGAATTATCGGGTAATTAGCCGATATTAGATTTATGATAGCTGTAATAACTGGAGACATAATTAATTCTAGAGAACTACCTGATGAGTGGATAGGTACACTTAAATCTGCATTAGTAGGGCTTTTTGGTAAAAATGTTAACTGGGAAATATTTAGGGGCGATAGTTTTCAGATAGAATTAAATGCAAAAGATGCGGTAATAAACGCCATATATATTAAGGCTTGTATTAAAACTTTAAAAAATGCTGATGTAAGAATAGGAATAGGCATTGGGAAGAAAACCGTTAATGCAGAAAAGGTAACTGAGGCAAATGGAGAAGCTTTTATTAACTCTGGAAGTGCTTTTGATACGTTAAAAGTAAATAAGTTAAATATGGCTATTAAAACGCCTTGGCCAAAGTTTGATGAAGAGATAAATTTATTTATTAAATTGGCATTAATAACAATGGATAGTTGGGGGCAAATTTCTGCCGAAATGGTTAAGTATGCCATAGAAAACCAAAACACCAAACAAGATAAGATTGCAAAAATATCTGGCAGAAGTCAATCTTCTGTAAGTGAAGCTTTAAAAAGAGCTCATTTTACTGAGATAATGGAACTTGAAAACAGGTATAAAGCTCAAATTGCCAAACTAATTAAAAAATAATGGAAATTGCTTTACTGAAACTCTTACTAGCTCATATCTTGGGCGATTTCTTTTTGCAACCTAACTCTTGGGTCGAAGAAAAGGAAAAAAAGAAACTAAAATCAGCTAAATTTTATTTGCATGTCGCACTTCATGTTGTACTCATATTTATAGTTTTTTTATCTTTTAGTGTTTGGAAAATAGCTTTGGTTGTTGGTGCTCTACACGGAATTATTGATGCTTTAAAGCTCACCTTTCAAAACGAAAAAACAAAACGAATTTGGTTTTTTGTAGACCAAATATTACATACTGTAGTTGTCTTAATTTGTTGGCATTATTATTATTATGCCATCATAAACCTCGATTTTTTACAAAATGCCAAGTTCTTGTTGTTTCTAATAGGCGCACTCTTTCTCACATCGCCAGCTGCCATATTTATAAAGGTAATTATAGCTAAATGGATACCAGAGAGTACTGCATCTTCGCTGCAAGATGCAGGAAAGTTTATTGGAATTATAGAACGTCTGTTAATTTACTTATTCGTTTGCACGCATCATTTTGAAGCAGTTGGTTTTTTATTGGCAGCCAAGTCCATTTTTAGGTTTGGCGACCTAAAAGAAGCACACGATATTAAACTTACTGAATATGTTTTAATTGGAACTTTATTGAGCTTTGGGATTGCGCTAATTTTGGCAACGAGTATTTTGAATGTTAATCTCTAAGATTTTTTGAAAAGTAATTATAGAAACCTATTTAAGTTGGTTAACCAATGCTAATGCATATACCTCTTTGTTAATGGTTCGTTAACCAATCGCTGTCAGACTGTTGCCTCATTACACATTTTTTCTAAACCTAATGGAAACGAGCACGAGTCCAGTGTAAGTCACTTATATTAATTAGATTTGGTGCTTTGCGTTTTACAGGCAAGAGCAAAAAAAAGTTGCTATGGGAAGTTCATAATTACTTAGGGAGTAAGACTAAAAAAGTTGCTGACAGAGAATTATTTCACCTGCCCAGTAAGGAATATATTTTACCAAATTTAGATAATAATTTAATTGAAGATGCTTATCAGGAACTAGAATTACTGGGATTTCCCGTTACTTTGAGTATGTTCGACTTACTCAAAACAGATTACCACGGTGATATTTTAGCTAAAAATTTAGAGAAGCACGAAGGCAAAGTGGTAAAGATGTTGGGTAATTTCGTGTGCGATAAAACAGTTCACACCATTAAAAGTACTAAAATGTGGTTTGGCACCTTCATAGATAGTGAAGGGGATTTCTTTGATACTACACATTTCCCAAATGGTTCACCTATTTATCCTTTTAGAGGTAAGGGATGTTACTTGATTTTAGGTAAAGTTGTGCTTGATTTTGGAGTGCCTAGTGTTGAGGTGATTAAGTTTGCTAAATTGCCAATTATGGATAACCCTGTATTGGTAACCGATAGTAAGCCATTAAAGCAGAAATATAATTGATTAGCCGCAGATTCGCTGATTTTAAAGAATAAGAAACTATTAAAGATAAAAGTAATAGGCTAAGTATTGTAATTGGGTTGTTGTATCCCGAAGCCGAAGCAAAATCTCAAACTATTAATCTGCTAATCTGTGGCTAAAAATTCAATAGGTTTTACATTAAAATGCACCTCAAAAAAACATTATCCCCAAGGACAAAACTTTTCCACATATAGATGCATATTGAGGGTTATTTTGTTAAATTCGCAAGGTTATAGTAAAACCTAATTTAAAATTTGCGGTTGGCACTTAGCGGTTGGCATTTTATATGCTGAATACGATACGCTTAACGCAAAACAAAAAAAATTTATGGCAGAAGATTTAGAAAATCAAGAGAACGACAAAATCATTTCAATAAACATAGACGAGCAGATGAAATCTGCTTACATCGATTATTCGATGTCTGTTATTGTAAGTAGGGCTTTGCCTGATGTACGTGACGGGTTAAAACCAGTACACCGCCGTGTTTTATACGGTATGCTAGACTTAGGTTTAGGTGCAGGAAAACCTTATAAAAAATCTGCTCGTATTGTAGGAGAGGTATTGGGTAAGTATCACCCTCACGGAGATTCATCTGTTTATATGACCATGGTACGTATGGCTCAAGAGTGGAGCTTACGTTATTTAATGGTTGATGGACAAGGTAACTATGGTTCAATTGATGGGGATTCGCCGGCAGCAATGCGTTATACGGAGGCACGTTTCCAGAAAATGGCAGAAGAAATGTTGGCAGATATCAATAAAGATACTGTTGATTTTCAGTTAAACTTTGATGATTCGTTACAAGAACCAACGGTACTGCCTGCAAAGGTTCCAAATTTGTTAATCAATGGCTCATCTGGTATTGCAGTAGGTATGGCAACCAATATGGCGCCACACAACATTACTGAGGTTATCAATGCAACTGTTGCTTATATCGAAAACAACGAAATTACAATTCCTGAGTTAATGAAATTTGTAAAAGGTCCTGATTTCCCGACAGGAGCTATTATTTATGGTTATTCAGGTGTTCAGGATGCTTTTGAAACTGGTAGAGGTCGTATTGTAATGCGTGCTAAAGCTGAGATTGAAACCGTTAAAGATCGCGAAACGATTATTGTAACTGAAATCCCTTACCAAGTAAATAAGGCCATGATGATTGAGCGTACTGCTGAATTGGTTGGCGAGAAAAAACTGGAAGGTATTTCTAACATTAAAGATGAATCGAATAAAGATGGTATTCGTATCGTTTATGAAATTAAACGTGATGCAAATGCAAGTATCGTTTTAAATAACTTATACAAACAAACTGCTTTACAGACATCTTTCAGTGTAAATAATATTGCGTTGGTTCATGGCCGTCCGCAAATGTTAAATTTAAAAGATTTAATTCGTCACTTTGTTGATCACAGACACGATGTAGTTGTTCGTAGAACGAAGTTTGAATTAGCAGAAGCTGAAAAACGTGCACACATATTAGAAGGTTTATTAATCGCTTTAGACCATATTGAAGAAGTGATTAAATTAATTCGTGCATCAAATACACCAGAAGAAGCAAGAGTTGGCTTAATGGAACAATTTGGTTTAAGCGACATTCAGGCAAGAGCAATCTTAGACATGACCTTACGTAGGTTAACAGGCCTGGAACGTGATAAAATTAAAGATGAGTACGCAGAATTGATGAAAACCATTGAGTATTTGAAATCAATTTTGGATAGCGAAACTTTAAGAATGCAGATCATTAAGGATGAGTTAGCTGAAATGCTTGAAAAATATGGCGATGAACGTAGAACTACAATCGTTCACTCGGCAGAAGACATGAGCATGGAAGACTTCATCGAAGATGAAGAAGTTGTAATTACTATTTCTCATGAAGGTTACATTAAACGTACCCCAGCCTCAGAATACCGTACACAAGGTAGGGGTGGAAAAGGATCTAAAGGAAGTGATTCTAGAAATGAAGATTTCATTGAGCACTTATTAATAGCTTCAAACCATAATTACATGTTATTCTTTACCGAAGCGGGACGTTGTTTCTGGTTAAGAGTTTATGAAATTCCCGAAGGAAGTAGATTGAGTAAAGGAAGAGCATTACAAAATATCATCAATATCCCTAAAGAAGAAAAGGTTAAAGCTTATATCAAGGTTAAAAACTTAAAAGACCAAGATTATTTAGAGAATAACTTCATCATCATGTGTACTAAAAAAGGTACCATTAAGAAAACTTCTCTAGAAGCTTATTCTCGCCCACGGGTTAATGGTATTAATGCAATTAATATTAACGAAGGTGATCAATTGCTAGAGGCTAGTTTAACAACTGGAAGCAGTGAGATTGTAATGGCTTTACGTTCTGGAAGAGCAATTCGTTTTAACGAAAGTACGGTTAGACCGATGGGAAGAACTGCAACAGGAGTAAGGGGTGTTACTTTAGCCCATGATAAAGATGAAGTAGTTGGTATGATTGCTATTGATGACCCATCTGCAACTGTATTGGTGGTTTCTGAAAAAGGTTATGGTAAACGTACTGATATTGACGACTATCGAGTTACAAATCGTGGTGGTAAAGGTGTTAAAACTATAAATGTAACTGAAAAAACTGGCGCATTAGTTGCTATTAAAAATGTAACAGATGCTGATGATTTAATGATCATTAATAAATCTGGTATAGTTATTAGGATAGTAGTGAGTGAGTTAAGAGTAATGGGTAGAGCAACTCAAGGAGTTAGGTTGATCACATTAAAAGGTAATGATGAAATCGCATCTGTAGCTAAAATTGAACACGAAGATGAGGTTGAAGAAGTAGAAGAAGTAGAAATCGTTGAAGGTTCAACCGTAGAAACTGTTAAGGATTCGACGGGAAAAGTCGAAGAAAAACCTATTGAAGATAACAGTTCTGATACCGAGGAAGAAACAGAAGAGAATTAATATAATTTAAAAAAAATAATAAACAATGAAAAAATTACTTTTAAGCATACTATTTGTAGGTGTGGCATTACTGGCAAATGCACAAAAGAGTGAAATAGCTGAAGCAAAAAAAGCATGGGATTTATTTACTTTGGTAAGTGGGGGGAAACAGCCTTTTGATAAAACAATGGCAAGTTTAAACAAAGGCTTAGGACATACAGATCTTGCAATTGCAAATGAAAAATCTAAAGTTTTGCCAGATGCGTGGTCTTACAGAGCACTATTTGCTTCAGCAATTGCATTAACTGATTCTGTTAATGCTGAAAATTCTTTAGCAAAGCAAAAGATTGCAGAAGAAGCAATTGAAAAAGCAAAATCACTTGATGCTAAATCGTCTGAGAAGGATAATCTAGCCACAGCACAGCTGAATATTAGGAATGCTATAAGTGGCCGCGCTGTAAGAGCATATTATAAGAAAGATTATGCTATAGCTTTAGCAATGTTTAATCAGCTTATCGCATTAAACCCTAATGATACTTCAATGTATGTCAATGCTGCTGTGACAGCTAAATTGGCAAAAGACTACCCTCAGGCAATTGAAAAGTACAAAAAAATAATCAGTCTAAATGTGCCACAGGTCAAAGATTTTTATTCTGAGGCCATTACAACAAATTTAGAATTTGTTAAAGATACAACAGCCGCTTTAGCATTACTTAAGGAAGCCTCCGCAAAATACCCAGACGATGCAGCTTTTATAGGTGTCGAAACAGATATATACATTGTTAGAGGTGACATTGTTAAATCTCAAGAGATGTTGAATAAGTTAATTGCCAGAGATCCAAAAAAGCCAATTTATCATCATTTAATGGGAGATACATATTACAAACAAGCTTTAGAAATTCAAGCACAAAAAAACAAGCTAGACCAAAAGAAGATTAAAGAACTTGATGCTTTAACTGCAAAAATGACCAAGCTTATTGATGAAGCATTACCGCACTATAAAAAAGCTACAGAATTAGATACAAACTATGTGCCTTCTTTAGAGTCACTGAAACAGATTTATGGTTTTAAAAATGATGCAAAAAACTTTGATGATGTTAAGAAAAGGCTAGATGCTATTCCAGCTAAAAACTAGAATTAGATATTTTTTTTTAAAAGAGGGATAATTTATCCCTCTTTTTTTTTGTTATTTTTGTAATGTTATTTTTGTAATATTAATACTCGTAAAATGATAAGTAAGTATTTAGTCTCGCTTTTCCTGTTAATTAGTTCTCAAGCTGTAGCCCAAACATCTCAAGTTCAAATTGCACAAAATAGTGTAGGAAAACTACAGGCTAGTATTGCCAATAAAGAAGATTTTAAAAAGCAACTAACTATAATAGCTGAGGGGATAAAAGCTCTTGAGTTGGCTAAAGTAGATAAAAAGACCAAAAATTGGCCAGAAACCTGGGCTCTCAAAGCATATCTAAGTTCTTATATTGCAATTATTGATGACAATGAGTCTAATGCAGATAAATATTATGGTTTAGCAACTGAAGCTTATGAAAAAGCAAAAACATTAGATAAATATCAGTCTAATAATGCCTTAATTACAGCTGCAAATCACAACATTAATAGTAAAAAACAAAAGGATGGTAATAAAGCATACCAACAAAATGATTTTATAACTTCTTATAAATTACTAAAACAGGTAAGCGATTATTTCCAAACAGATACAACTTTAGCAGTAAATACCGCAATTTGTGCGCAGAATATCCAATATTATAATGAAGCCTTAACGTATTATAAAAGAGCGAAAGATAATGGCATTAAAAATTTTTTTGTATTTCAGTATTTAGCTAATATATACAGTTCAAAGTTTGAAAGTGAACTTGCAATAAAAACGTTAGAAGATGGTTTAGTTGTAAATCCGTATCATCCATATTTAACAAATGATTATATTAATTTACTGCTTGATAATGATAAATATGATAAAGCACTTAAAATTATTGAAGGATCAATAGCAACTGAAAAAAGAAGTAAATTACTGCTTTTTCTTTATGGTTATCTCCAACAATCTGAGTTAAATAATAAACCAACTGCTGAGATAGCTTTTAAAAATGCATTAGATATTGATCAAAATTATTTTGATGCATTATATCAATTAGGTTTAGTATATATTAATAATTCTAATGATGCATTAAAGGAGAAAAACAAACAAAAAGCTAGTTCTTTTATTAATCGTGCAGAACTAACTTTATTAAGAGCCCATGAGATTAATCCTAATGATAGAAATACAATTCAACTTTTAATTCAAATCTATACCAGAAAGAATAAGTTAGATAAAGTCCAGGAATTGAAAAGAAAATTAAATGAGTTTTAAAAACTATATGCCCAAAGGAGGGTATAGTAATTTATTACTTAACATAATGTTAATTATAAGACATTGTTGTAAAATAAAATTATTTTATCTAACCTTATTAATTTTTTTATTAAGTTTTTGTAATGTTTATTCTAATGTTAAATTATGATAACCTGACATTTGCAGAAGCTGAAAAATGAATTTAGAATTGGTAAATTACGAGCCGGGTATCATGAAGTTGAGATTCCATTAGAATTATTCTAGTTTAAAATTATATTTTTACAACAAACCTTTAAAATGACTACGAAAAAATCAACACTAGGCTTCATATTTATTACCATTTTAATTGATTGTATTGGTTTTGGAATAATAATACCTGTTTTACCAGATTTGATAAAAGAGATTTCAGGAAAATCTTTAGCAAACGCTTCAGAATATGGTGGATTGTTATTAGTTGCTTATTCAATTGCCCAGTTTATTTTTGCTCCAATTGTTGGTGGCTTAAGTGATAAATATGGTCGCCGACCAATTTTGTTGATATCCCTTTTAGGTTTAGGTATAGATTATATTTTCTTGTCATTTGCACCAACATTAGCTTGGCTGTTTTTAGGGCGAATTATTGCTGGAATTACAGGTGCAAGCTTTACAACAGCGATGGCCTACATTGCTGATATAAGTACCCCAGAAAAGAAAGCCCAAAATTTCGGAATGGTTGGTGTTGCTTTTGGGTTGGGTTTTACTATAGGGCCACTTATAGGTGGTTTATTTAGCGAAATGGGACTTAGGGTTCCGTTTATGATATCCGCAGGTTTAACACTTTTAAACTGGTTTTATGGTTATTTCATATTACCAGAATCTTTAGCTAAAGAAAACCGCAGGGAATTTTCCTGGAAAAGAGCAAACCCAATTGGTTCATTAAAAAGTGTTTCAAAATACCCTGCTATTATAGGATTAGTTATTGCTTTGCTATTGCTTTACATTGCTAGTCATTCGGTACAATCCAACTGGGGATATTATGTAAAAGAAAAATTCAATTGGGATCCAAAAATGATTGGTTATTCATTAACCGTTGTAGGTATTGCTGTAGCTATAGTCCAAGGCGGGCTAATTCGTATAGTAATTCCTAAAATTGGCAGTAAAAAAGCAATTATGTTGGGATTATCTTTGTATGCAATTGGATTTACTTTATTTGCTTTCGCAACAAATGGTTTAATGATGATGATTTTTATTCTTCCTTACTGTTTAGCAGGAATTGGAAACCCTGCAATGCAGACCATTATTTCAAATCAAGTTCCAGATAATGCTCAAGGAGAAATTCAAGGAATTGTTACGGGTATGCAAAGTTTAGGAGCTATTATTGGGCCATTTTTAATGGCGTTTATTTTTGCCCATTTTATTGATAAAAATAACAGTATTTATTTTCCAGGTGCACCATTTATCCTCAGTGCAATTTTAGCATTAATTTCATTATTCATTACAATATCAGCATTAAGAAAACATCACTAAAGTAGTTCTATCGCCAAATTTGCTAACTCACTCCTCTCCCCTTTTTGCAGGGTAATATGTGCATATAATGGATGTTTTTTGGCATTTTCTATCAAATAAGATAATCCATTACTTTCGGAATCTAAATATGGTGTATCAATTTGATAGATATCTCCAGTAAATACGATTTTCGTATGCTCGCCAGCTCTTGAGATGATGGTTTTAACTTCATGTGGTGTAAGATTCTGTGCCTCATCAACTATAAAGAAGATTTTAGTAATTGTTCTTCCACGTATGAATGCAAGTGGTGCGATTTGAATTTTCTCTGTACGAATTAACTCATCAATCTTGAAAAGCATTTTTTCATCGCCAGCAAATTGTTCTCTTATAAACTTTAAATTATCCCATATTGGCGCCATGTATGGGTCTATCTTAGCCTTAACATCACCTGGTAAAAAACCAATATCTTTATTGCTTAGAGGAACAATTGGTCTTGTAATGTAGATTTGTCTAAAATCTTTTCTTTGCTCTAAAGCCGTAGCTAACGCCAATAAAGTTTTACCAGTACCAGCATTTCCTTGGATGCTAACTAGTTTTATATCAGGGTTTAATAAAGCATCAATGGCAAATGACTGTTCGGCATTGCGGGGATAGATGTTAAAAGCTGATTCTTGAAAAATGTACCTTAGATTTTTAGCAACTTTATCATAGAAAGCAATAGCACTTTTTTTCTTGTTCCTTAATATATAGAAATGATTAGAATCAGTGTAAGGTAATGTTAATGATGAGGCATCAATAGTTCCGTTATTTTTAAGTGCATCAATAACTTCTATAGAAAAATCTAAGATTTCTGTCTTACCTGTATAAAGTTCATCTGCATTTTTAATTTTACCTGTTTCATAATCCTCAGCATATAAGTCTAAGGCTTTAGCCTTTAAGCGTAAACAAATATCTTTTGAAACTAATATAACCTTACGTTTTGGGTTTTCTTCCTTTAAAGCAAGTGCAGCATTTAAAATGCGATTGTCAAATTTCCCGTCACCAAAAAGTTTTTCAGCATTATTTTTTTTTGGGTGTTCATCTAAAACAACCTTAAACTTCCCAAGGCCATTCTTTTTTAGGTTAAACCACTTATTAATCAAATGGTTTTTAGATGCCTTATCTATCAATCTGATAAAATTTCTCGCTTCGAAATTACGTGTATCATTTCCACTTTTAAAATTATCAAGTTCTTCCAATACGAGAATTGGAACAGCAACATCATGTTCTTGAAAATTATTTACAGCATCATGGTCATAAAGAATAACCGAAGTATCTAAAACAAATATCTTTTTTGAGGAATTTTTATCTTGAAGTGCAGCCTTTGACATAATACCTTAAATTTAGTATTTACCATTTAAAGATTATAGTTATTCGAAATAAAAAAGCTGCAAAACGAAAAACGGAGACCATCTTCTTTCGATTTGGTTCTCCGTTTTAACCTTATCTTTAACCGTAGTTAAAAATATGGCATCAATTGAATGTACTTAACCTAATTCGTGGCTCTGTTCATCTTGCGAATTCCTGAACTCATTTATAACCTATTATTTATATTGCTTTACTCCGTAAAATGCGGCAATTGATAATAGTGCCCGATATTGCTTTTCAAACTAATTATTGGTTTTACAACCGCTAAGTCTTTCAAATATCTTTCTCTTGCGAGTGATTGTTTAATAACTTAATTTTTTACATGCTAACCGTCTTGCGACTTCTTAATGTAAAACGATTTTGCATTTTGCAACGCTCGTCGAATTTGTATCAAATTAATTATAGGCCTTACAACCTCTGTTATTGTAAACTTAGCTGCTCTTGCGAGTGATTGAGTTTTTAATTACTTAATCTTTTACATGCTAACCGTCTTGCGACTTCTTAATGTAAACCGTTGGCATTTTGCAATGCTTCTCGAATTTGATGTTTAAGCTTTGAATACTCCCAAAAATTTTAGCCTTGCGACTTAGTTTTTGTTTTGGATTATTCTATCAGACTGTCAAAGTACTTCGTTATTGATATCATCTAAAGTAGCCTCTAAAGCAATATGTGTCAAGTAAAATCGATTTTTCTTTCTAACAAGTTATGAACTTTTAATAGTTAGTTATCAACAAGCTACAATTCAACTTATTATTGAATGGTTAATGAAATGAATGGTTTTTCTTTTAAAAGCTATCAGGTTATTAACAATTGTTATTAACTGCCTTGTTCACATTTTACTCAAAAAAACATAGAATTGGAAAATGAAATTCTGCATATTTTTTTAGTTCTACTAAAAATCTTTGTTTTTAAAGTATGATTTTCAAAGCTTTTTAAAACCTAAATAATGTAAATTTGTACCATGTTTAATCAACCAATTAGAAATATACAAGACTTTTTGCTGAGTACTTATTTTGCAGATGGTTTGCGTATTACAATTGGTGTGCTTTGCCCCTCTTTGCTTTTAGCACAATTTGGAATGTTGCAGTATGGGATGACCCTCTCATTAGGTGCATTGTGTATTAGCGTGGTAGATTCACCTGGTCCAATTGTGCATCGTAGAAATGCAATGTTAATTACAACAGCCTTAATCACAATTATTTCTATTATAGTTGGCTTAACGAACAAAAGCATTATTGTTACTGGAACATTGTTAGTTATTTGCAGTTTTATTTTCTCTATGCTTTTTGTTTATGGAGATAGAGCGGCTTCAATAGGCGTTTCTGTATTGCTAATCATGGTTTTAAGTATAGATGATATTAGGCCATGGAAAGAAGTTATGCTTTATGCTTTACTCATTTTTGCGGGTAGTATTTGGTATACACTGCTAAGTTATTTTGTTTACAGACTTCGCCCTTACCGATTAGTACAACAAATATTAAGTGATTCCATTTTACAAGTAAGTGATTTTTTAAGAGCGAAAGCTAAGTTTTATCACGAAAATGCAGATTACGAAAAGAATTATGCTGAATTATTACAATTGCAAGTACATGTTCATGAAAAGCAGAATGAAGTTAGAGAAGTACTATTTAGAACTAGGGAAATCGTAAGAGAATCTACGCCAGAGGGAAGATTTTTGTTATTAGTTTTTGTAGACATGGTTGATTTATTTGAGCAAGTAATGTCTACCTACTATAATTATAAACAGTTACACGAGCAGTTTGATTCTATCGGCATTTTGCCCCAGTATGAAGATGTAATTAATAAAATTGCAGCTTCGCTAGATGAAATTTCTTTTGCACTGAAGAGTGGAGGAACGCCAGGCTTAGCTTATGGATTAGTAGAAGATGTAGCAAAGCTAAAGGACCAAATTACTAAACTTGAGGTTAATAGAGATGAAAAATACACAACTTTAGGTTTAATAGCTTTAAAAAACATTGAAGTAAATATTGAAAATATTGTTTCGAGAGTTAAAACGATTAATAGCTATTTCAATAAAAATGAGAAGAAAAATTTAAAGAGTAGAGATATTGATGTAGATAAATTTATTACCAGACAAAGTACTGATGTTAAGTTGTTATTAGACAATCTAACATTTAGTTCTTCTACATTTAGACACTCTGTTAGGGTTGCTATTGTAATGCTTATAGGGTTTATAGTTGCTAAAAGCTTAGGTTTTGCACATAGCTACTGGATACTCTTAACTATTTTGGTTATTTCTAAACCTGGATTTAGTTTAACAAAAGAAAGAAACATACAGCGTTTGGTGGGAACAATAGTTGGTGCTTTTATTGGTATGGGTATTTTAATGTACATACACGATAAAAATACCTTATTTGTAATTTTGCTGATTTGTATGATTGGCAGTTATAGTTTTCAGCGTAAAAATTATGTGGTAAGTGTATTGTTTATGACACCATACATTTTAGTGCTCTTTGATTTTTTAGGTATGGGAAGTATATCCGTAGCTAGAGAAAGGATTTATGATACTTTAATAGGTTCTGGCATTGCGTTATTGGCAAGTTATTCGCTTTTTCCTAATTGGGAGCATGAGAAATTAAAACAAGCAATGGTTGATATCATTAAAGCCAATTCAAATTACTATAAAGAAGTAACCTTGTTATATTTTGAACAGAACCACAATTTAACAAATTATAAACTAGCCAGAAAAGCTGTTTATGTAAGTACATCAAACTTGGCTTCTTTGTTTCAACGGATGTTTTCTGAGCCTAAAAGCAAGCAGTTACACATTAAAGAATTGCATCAATTTACGGTATTAAATCATTTGCTGTCATCTTATATAGCCACTTTATCCTTATATAAAAAAGAACACCAATTTGTGCATAGCAATTTTGAGGAGTTAAAACCAGTTTCAGAAAACACTATTTATTTATTGAATTTATCTTCAGAAAATTTATTGATCCACAACGAAAATATTAGCAATGTGCCATTAATCCGTAGAAAAAATGTGGTAGAGCTAAATTTAGATGATGAAAATATGATTATCTCAGAACAGTTTGATTCAATTCAGAAAGTGGCTTATGACATCTTTAAGTTAGCAGAAAAGCTAAAAATTTAAAGCTTTTACTACTTTCAAACTAACATTTTTTTTAGCTATTTCTTATTTCTAACAACAAAAGAAAACCTATTAGCTATCCGCTTGTTATTTAATCATAAAAAATAAAAATATGAACAAGTTATATACAGGTGCTGTTGAAGCAAAGGGTGGAAGAGATGGACACGTTAAATCAACTGACGGAATAATTGATTTTGAACTAAAAAAACCAAAAGAACTAGGCGGACAAGGTGGTGCTACAAATCCTGAACAATTATTTGCAGCAGCATGGGGTGGTTGTTATTTAGGGGCGTTAGGTAGTGTGGCCGAACCTGAGGGAGTTGATACAAGTGAAGCTACGGTTAATGTTCAAGTATCGTTTAATAAAGATGGTAAAGAGTTTGCTCTTTCTGCAGATTTAGACGTTCATATACCAAATGTTTCTCATGATGAAACTCAAAGGTTAGCAGATATGGCACATAAGGTTTGTCCATATTCTAAAGCAACTAGAGGTAATATTGAGGTTAGAGTTACTGCAGTCTAGAATAAATCCGTCTTGTTGGATTTATTTCATCATCTGGTTTGCAAGAAAGACCCTGAAATGAATTCAGTCTGACGATACATAACAAAAAAAACCTTCACAATATTGTTAAGGTTTTTTATTTAATTAACGCTACATCTTATTAATCAACTAAGCAACAACCGTTTCTTTAATTGTATTCTCTGGTCTGCCATTTTTAAAGGCTTCCCTAGTTTTTAAACCTAGTAATTCAAACATAGCCATGTCATCCACAAAAGAAGGATTTGGTGTGGTTAATAATTTATCGCCGGCGAAAATAGAGCTTGCACCAGCCATGAAACAGAAAGCCTGTTCTAAAGTGCTCATTTCCATTCTTCCGGCACTTAAACGTACAACAGAGTTTGGCATTACAATTCTTGCCGTTGCAATCATTCGTACCATATCCCAAATTGGTACACGTGGTTGGTCTTCTAGTGGTGTGCCTTTTACTGGTACAAGTGCGTTAACAGGAACTGACTCGGGGTGTTTTTCCATATTAGCTAAAGTTTGCAACATCGAAATTCTATCCTCTGGCGTTTCGCCTAAGCCAATTATACCCCCACTGCAAACTGTTAATTTGGCTTTACGTACGTTTTTGATAGTATTTAAACGGTCATCATAAGTACGTGTAGATATAATTCTTTTGTAATCATCTTCAGAGGTATCAATGTTATGGTTATATGCATATAAACCTGCATCAGCTAAACGTTGAGCCTGATTTTCTGTTAACATACCCAAGGTACAACATACCTCCATATCCATATCGTTAACTGCTTTAACCATTTCAATTACTCGGTCAAAATCTCGATTGTCTCTAACCTCACGCCAAGCAGCCCCCATACATAATCGAGATGCTCCACCCTCTTTTGCTTTAACGGCAGCACTCACAACCTGACCAATCTGCATTAAAGGTTGTACTTCTAAGTCAGTGTGGTAACGAGCAGCTTGTGGACAGTAAGAACAATCTTCTGCACAACCGCCTGTTTTTATAGATATCAATGAGCTAATTTGAACCTCATTATAATCTTTCTGCTCACGATGAATACTTGCAGCTTCATAAACCAAATCCAAAAACGGCTTGTGATAAATCGCTGAAATTTCTTCCTTTGTCCAATCGTGTCTTAATGTTTGCATATTTTATTTATTCGTTTTATTAATATGTTCTATTTAATCTCGTTTTTATAAAAGTAATTTGCTAGCTAATCCTAATAATAGTAAAAATCCGAAAACGTCTGTAAATGTTGTAATTATTATAGATGATGCAATAGCTGGGTCAATGCCAACTCTTTTTAATACCAAAGGAATACTTGAACCAGTAATCCCTGCAATAACCAAATTACCAGTCATAGCCATAAAAATAACTAGGCCTAACATTGGTTCTCCATCAAAAAAGTAAGCAAAAATAAATACGATTAAGCCTGTTACCGCACCATTAATTAAACCTACTGTAAACTCTTTTAATACTGTTCTATAGGCCTGATTGTCTGTTAAATCATATAATGAAATACGTCTAACTGTTACAGCTAAGGCTTGTGTTGCTGCGTTTCCCCCCATTCCTGCAATAATTACCATATAGGCAGAAAGTACCGCTAGCTGACTTAATGTACTTTCGTAATGACGCACAACCGCCGATGCCAGAAAAGCTGTACCTAAATTAATAATTAACCAAGGTAGACGAGATTTTACCGCTTCAATCCAGTTACCACTTAACTCCTCGTCTTCAGATACCCCAGATATTTTCAGGAAATCTTCTGTGTTTTCATCTTCTAAAACGTCAATCACATCATCAAATGTAACGCGTCCCAGTAAATGCATTTCGTCATCTACAACCGGAATACTGGTTAAATTATACTGTGATATAAGCTTTGCTACTTCTTCTTGGTCAGTATCTGCCTTAACGTAAACTACATCAGCATTAACCATATCGGTTATTTTGGCGTTGCCTTTAGCTTTAATGATATCTTTTAAAGAAACAATTCCTTTAAATATATTATTATCATCAACAACGTTTACGGTATAGAATTCTTCAATCTCTTCACTCTGACGTATGATTTCATCAATAGCATCTTTTTTAGTGAGGTTTAAGTTAATTCGGATAACCTCGGTATTCATTAAACCTCCGGCAGTTTCCTCATCATAACTCATCAAATTCCTGATGCTCGATGCGTCGTCCTCACTCAGGTCTTCAAGGATTTCCTTTTGTTCGTGCTCTTCTAATTGCGAAATAATATCCGTTGCATCATCGTAATCAAGCTCTTCAACAATTTCGGTACGCTTGTCTGGGTGTAATTGCAAAAGCAATTCTTCTGGATGCGCTTCTTCATGCATCTCAGAAATCACTTCAGAAGCAATCTCAACATCCAATAAATTTATGATTCGTTGTTGGTCTTCGCTATTGATGCTTTCAAATAAAATAGCAATTTCAGACGCGTGATATTCCGCAAGCGTAGCTTTAAGTAGTTCATTGTCACCACTTATTGCCTGCTTCAGTTTAGAAACGTCTGTTTTATCTAAATCAAATGATTGCATAAGCTACTAAGATAGAAATAATTTATTTTCAAAATGCCACAAAAAGCCATTTAGAATAGATATAAAAGGTTTTTTAACATTAAAAAAACAGTGTCAGTATTTCTTTGCAATTGCAGTCCTTCTTTTCGTTGCTGCCGAGAAAAACGGCATACACTTCAATAAGGTTTATATAACTGAGGTAGTGGTTCTTTTGAACATACCGTCATTGCGAGGAGGAACGACAGCCTGTCCCGACTATTCGGGAAAGCAATCTTTCTTGCTTAGCATACTTTAGTCCTTAAAAAACAAATCGATTTTCTTGACTAAGGAGCTCATACTTTCGTTATGATTAATTGTATAATATAAATCAGCATTAATTGATTTATCTACCACAACCCCATCTCTAATTTTCAATATATAAGGGAAGCCTTTCTTGTCCTTAATGCCATATAACACGGTTGAAATATAAGATTTATTAAAATCTGAAACAGGATTCCTCCCATCCAAATAAATAACATTTATGCTGTTGTTAAGCAAGGGCAAAACCTCTTGTTCTATTAATTTTTGAATAGACTGTTTGTTATTATAACAAAAGAAGTTAGCATTGTTTATTTTTAAAACATATTGTTCATAAGCCTTTTTATAGGCTTTTTCATCAAAATAACTCTTAATAGATAGAAAGATGAATACTGGAAAAAATAATAAAAGCAATGGAACAATTACAACAATTGCCAGTAATATTATTAGGCTCTCTCTTATAATTCTTATGAACCTCATTGGTATTTTATCTTTTCAAGATACTTATTTATAAGCCGTATAAATTTCTTTCCTATGAAAAACATCATTTTGCTAACTAAACCCGTCCCGATAGCTATCGGGAGCATGAAAGTCACATTTTTCCCCGAAGGAGGCGGGACAGTACCCACAAATTGAATACAGGTTTTGATTTTCAAAAAATTATCAATTTAGATAGATTTTTCACAGGTTCTGAATGACAAAATTGTTTCAAATCTCACTTCTCAATACTCATATCTCACTTAAACCAACCCTTCCTCCAAAAGTAAATTACCTGCACAACTGCAATTAAACCCATTACAATCATGGTATACAAATAACCGTGTTCTTGGTAAAGTTCTGGCATATTTTGAGGTAATATCTTTCCTGTAATTGGGTCTTCCCTACTAAAGTTCATACCGTAAATACCTGCAATAAATGTTAGCGGAATAAAGATAGATGAAATGATAGTTAACACCTTCATAATTTCATTCATTCTATTGCTTATGATAGACAAATACATATCTATATTACTTGCCGAAATCTCCTTTAGTGACTCTACCATATCAATAATCTGTATGCAATGGTCGTAAGCATCACGCAAGTAAACTTTAGTAGACTCTCCAATCAGCGGACTATCGGTTCTTAAAATATCGTTCATTTTATCACGCTCTGGCCAAGCTACTCTTCTCAATGTAATTAGGTTACGTTTAATTAATTGAGTGTCGAACATGATACTTTTATCTGGTTTTTCGAATAATCTATCCTCTATCAAATCTAGTTGCTCACTCCAATTGCCCAAAACGGCAAAGTATTCATCGATAATCATATCCATTAAGGCATACATCAGGTAACTGCTTCCACCTATGCGAATATTACCCTTACCTATCTCTAAACGATTACGAATTGGGTCTAAACAGTCTGCGTATTTATCCTGAAAAGTGAATAATACGTTACTGGTTAAAATGAATGACAATTGTTCGTTTTCTAAAACATTCTCTTCATCAAGAAAGAGCATTCTGCTGATGGCAAAATCATAAGCTCCATATTCTTCATATTTAGGACGTTGGTAAGTTCTTGTAATGTCTTCTAAAATAAGCTTGTTGATATTCCAATCCTTAGTTAATGTATCAAACATAGAAAGGGAATTAAAACCCTTTATTTCAACCCAGTAGTTATAAATTTTGTCAGTTAAGCGTTGCTTTAAACCTTCAATGTTTTCAATATGTTCTACCTTGTAATAACCTTCGTTATAGGTATATAAGTTGATGTGAGGTGCTAAAGAATTCTCATCAATATAAACGGTACCTGGACTAGAACCAGGACTTGGTAAAGCATAACGATGTTTATGATGTTTGTGTTTGCTTTTAGACATTTATTAAAGATATGATTTTGTTTGTGGACCTTGATTAAACAATAAATCTACAATACTTAAATTAGGAATAAATTCGTTTCTATCGCTAAACACTTGAAAATAGTTTTTCGTTTGAAAGGAATGAATAGTTTTTTTACTAAAACTGTCTCTTAAATCTAATCCTTCTGGCTCCCTAAAATATTCTTCGGTAAAATTAATAGTTGGATTTACTTTCAATTGTTTGAAGATCCAGTTCAATAACTCTAGGTTATAATCAAAAAGGAAATCATATTTTTTCTCATAAAATGGCGCAATACCATCTTCATAATATTCAAAATAAGCAGAACTTCTATAACAAGTTTGTAAGCTTAGCCAATGTAGGCGTTGCCATTTTGCATCGTAGCTAATTTTAACATCCTTGTATGGTTTGTGAACTTTAGAACCTTTAATAACAGGTACCACTAAATCCAATATGCCATCTGGCGATGCTATATTTGCTCTATTTCTGAAAGTTTGCTTAGGGAAATGTTCTTGTTTTTCTAATGAAATACTGAAGTTTTGTTCTTTTAAAGCTGTAATATAACTTACAGGTGGAATATAAAAAAGTGGAAATATAGCTGAACTTTGCATCTGTTATTTTATGTTTGCAATCTAGGCATCGAAATTAATGATTAAAAAAGGCATTTTGCACATCGGGTTATTTTTTTTGTATTTGTTATCTCTATTGCCCTTATCCATTTTACACTTTTTTGCCAGGTTAATTTATTATCCACTTTATCATATTGTAAAATATAGACGAAAAGTAGTAAGAGAAAATCTGCAAAAATCTTTTCCAGAAAAGAGTGTTAAAGAGATTATTCGCATTGAAAAAAGCTTTTACAAATATTTGGCAGATTTGATTTTCGAAATCATCAAGTTAAATACAATTTCAGAAAAGGAATTACGTAAACGTGTTAAATTTAATGGTCTAGAACAAATTGAGGCTTACTTTAGTAAAGGAGAAAGTGTGTTGGCATGTACTGGGCATTATGGTAATTGGGAGTTATGCATGCTAGCATTGGGATTAAACTTAAGTGCGACTGAATATGTGATTTATAAGCCATTAGCTAGTGAATTATTTGAAAAATGGTTTCAAAAATTAAGAACACGTTTTGGAAATGAATTTGTGCCGATGCGCCAAACGTTAAGAAAGGTAATTGCTACTAAAGACCAGCCCACGATGTTCTGTTTTGCTGCCGACCAAACGCCTGTTAAGGAGGAAACACAGTATACTTTGCAATGGTTAAATCAACCAACTGCTGTTTTGTTAGGCTTAGAGAAAATAGCGCTACAGACCAATAGACCAATATTTTATTTTGATGTAATTAAAGTTAAACGAGGTTATTATGAGGTTGATTGTTTGCTTTTATGCGAAGAACCAAAAGTTACAGAAGGCCACGAAATTACCGATAAACTTTATGAGTTTTTAAATAAAACCATTCAGGCCAAGCCAGATTTTTGGCTTTGGAGCCATAAGCGATGGAAATTTGTTAAGTAGATGGATATGAAACCAAGTGTAGCGGTTGTAATTTTAAATTGGAATGGTAAAGTCTTGTTAGAAAGGTTTTTACCTAGTGTGGTGCAATCTAGCTATGAGAATCTACAAATCATAGTAGGTGATAATGCTTCCACAGATGATTCCATTGAGTTTATCAAAACAAATTTCCCTCAAATAACTATCCTTACGAACAATAAAAACTATGGTTTTGCTGGTGGGTATAACCACATTTTACAAAGAGTAAATGCCGATTATTTTGTGCTGCTAAACTCTGATGTTGAAGTTCCAGAAAATTGGATAAAACCTGTAATAGCTTTAATGGAGAGCGATGAAAAGATTGCAGTTGCTCAACCAAAAATAAAATATCAAGTTCAAAAAGACCAGTTTGAGTATGCTGGTGCGGCTGGTGGCTTTATGGATTTATATGCTTATCCATTTTGTAGGGGAAGAATTTTTGATGAAGTTGAGTTCGATCATAATCAATACAATACAAATGCAGATATCTTTTGGGCAAGTGGAGCCGCATTTTTCATTAAAAGCAAAGCCTGGAAAGAAGTAAATGGTTTAGATGCTGATTTGTTTGCCCATATGGAAGAAATAGATTTATGCTGGCGTTTAAAAAACCTAGGCTATCGTATTGTTGCTTGCACAGATGTGGAAGTTTACCATTTAGGTGGTGGTACACTTAATGCGGTTAATCCTTTTAAAACCTATTTAAACTTTAGGAATAACCTAATTATCATGCAAAAAAATTTACCAAAGGGCGATGCATATCAACTAATCTTTGCAAGGATTTGGCTGGATTTTGCCGCTTGGTTACAATTTTTATTAAAAGGAAAACCTAAATTTACATTAGCTATTTCTAAGGCTCATTTTCATTTTTTCAGAGACTTAAATAAAACAGCTGCAAAAAGAAGCGAAAAACAAATTGCATTTAAAAATCATACCGGCGTTTACAAACACAGTATTGTTTGGGCTTATTTCATTAAAAAGACAAAGAAGTTTAGCGACTTAAGATGGTTTTAAATACCTTTTAATTGCTCACCAATTGTTTTTTCTATCCAATAAACAGTATTTCCTGCTAAGCCTATTGTACTGAATTTAATCAAACCATCTTTACCTACAATTACATGTGTAGGATACCCATCAATTTCATATTTTTGAGCATAAAATCTTCCTTCATCAATTATATTATAATTAAAGGGAGTAGTTTTTAAAAATGCTGCAAGGTCAGTTTTGTTGTCTAATCCTATTCCAATAAATACTACATTTTTATTGTCTTTGTATTTTTCTACTACTTTATTCAGCTCAGGAATTTCCTGCTTACAAGGTGGACAATTGATAAACCAAAAATTGATAACATACACTTTATCAATCGATGTTTTTAAATCGTATTTATTTCCATTGATGTCTGTAAACTTATCACCTTTAAACTTCTCTCCTTCTTTTAATGAGGCTGCCTGACGAGGTTTTGGCATATTAAGTATTGCGGCTTTCCTTCTTTCATCAGCCCTTGCCTTTTCAACATCATTCATTTTGTAGGCTACAAATTCATCAAGTCCTGTCACCTTTTTTAAATTGTACTCTCCTGTTTGCATTAATTTCTGCCAAATGGAATAAGGCAAAACAGTTCCCGAACTATCTTTTACAATTGTATTTTCATCCAATTTTGTGGTTGTTCTTGTCGTTGTTTGCGCATGAACACTTACTGCAAAAAACAAAATAATTATGAATAGGTATGCTTTCATTTGATAGGAGTTATTTTAATAAACTTTCAATTGCTAAACGGTAGCCATCTAAGCCGAAACCTGTTAAAACCCCTTTACAGTTTTTTCCTGTTAACGAAATATGGCGAAATTCTTCACGAGCGTAAATATTAGAGATATGTACCTCAACCACAGGAGTTTTTATGGCCGCAATGGCATCAGCAATAGCTACAGAAGTGTGTGTATAACCTCCTGCATTAATGATAATGCCATCATAAGAAAAGCCAATCTCGTGTAATTTGTTAATCAACTCCCCTTCTACATTGCTTTGGTAGTAATCAATTTCTATGATACTGTACATTTCACGCAGTTGCGAAATATAAGATTCAAATCCTTCTGAGCCATATATTGATGGTTCACGTAAACCTAAAAGATTTAAATTTGGACCGTTGATTATTTGTATTTTCATACGTTTTTGTTTGAAATGTTGTAACGTTGCAATGTTATAAAAAAAACTCAATAAATTTAATGAATACCCAATCTTATCTTAAAGGTTTTAAGGATTATTTAAAATTAGAACGTTCACTTTCTAAGCATTCTATTGAGGCTTATTTAAACGACGTTGATAAATTGGTACAATATTACTTAGCAATAGATAAGGATTTAAATCTCAATCAAATACAATTATTAGATTTAAGGGCTTTCATCACTTGGTTAAATGAAATCGGAATGCAAGCCAATACACAAGCAAGAGTAATTTCTGGTATCAAAGCCTTTTTTAATTATTTAATGCAAGAAGAAATTATTGAGGAAGACCCAACTGCATTATTAGAAGCTCCTAAACTAACCAGGAAACTTCCAGATACTTTAAATATTCATGAGATTAATAAACTAATTGATGCCATTGATGCTTCAAAACCTGAAGGAATGCGTAACAAAGCCATAATTGAAATGCTCTATGGTTGTGGCTTACGTGTTACTGAGTTGGTAGAATTGAGGATCTCTAATATTTATGCTGATACAGAATTTATTAAGGTTATTGGAAAAGGGAATAAAGAACGTTTAGTGCCAATTGGTTCTGTCGCTTTAAAACTATTGGAAATCTATGTAAATGAAGTACGTGTTCATTTGAACATTAAACGTGGGCATGAAGATTTTATATTTTTAAATCGTTTGGGAAGTAGGTTATCACGTATTTCTGTTTTCACGTTAATCAAAGATTTAGCTGCTAAAACTGGAATTCACAAAAGTATCAGTCCACATACCTTACGTCATTCTTTTGCCACTCATTTAATAGAAGGTGGTGCAGATTTAAGAGCAGTTCAAGAAATGCTGGGGCACGCAAGCATAACCACTACAGAGATTTACACACATTTAGATAGAGATTATTTAAGAAGTGTAATTACGCAGTTTCATCCGAGGTCTTAACCCCCAACCCCCTAAAGGGGGGTTGCAAGATGTAAATAGATGATAAACTGCGAGTAGTTTTTTATTCGTTTGAAAGGAAGTCCCCTTTAGGGGATTTAGGGGTTGTAGCTAGCCCTAATCATCCTATCTTTCCCCTGCATATCTTTTTTTAACTCAATGTTTTTAAATCCTTTATCTTTTAATAAATTAACTGTTTGTTCACCAAGGTATTCATTAATTTCAAAGAAAAGCAGTCCATTATTTGCTAAGTTTTTTAAGGCAAAACTGGCAATGGTTTCGTAAAATATCAATGGATTTTCATTGCTTACAAACAATGCCCTGTGCGGTTCATTGGCAACCACGTTTTGATGCATTGCTGGTTTCTCATCTTCTTTAATATATGGAGGGTTGCTAACGATAACGGAGTATTGAGTATTGAGTATTGAGTATTGAGATTGGAGTATATCATCTTTAATAAACCCAACTTCGACATTATTTAATATGGCATTTTTTTTTGCTGTTTCTATTGTATCTTCTGCAATGTCTAATGCATAAACGTTGGCATTAGGAAGGTTTTTCTTTAGCGAAATGGCTATGCAACCACTACCTGTGCCAATATCAAGTATATTTTTGATTGACGATTGACGATTGACGATTGCATCATTCGTAAATCGTAAATCGTAATTCTTAACTTCTTCGATAATCCACTCTACTAATTCTTCTGTTTCTGGTCTTGGGATTAAAACAGATTCGTCTACTTTAAAGGTGAAACCATAAAAATGAGCTTCTCCTAAAATGTACTGAATTGGTCTCCCGGTTTTTAATTCTTTTAAAATAGCAAGAAACTTTGCGGCTTGCTCTTCAGCTATTTCCAAATCCTTTTTAAGCGAATAATCAGCTCTGCTATAATTTAAAAGATATTGAAGTGTAACCAAAAACAAAGCTTGACTTTCATCTTCCTGATAAATAGCGCTTAAGCTTTCCTTAAAATTTTGAGCTAATTGTTTTAATTGCATTTGCTGTAAAAATAGTCATAATCAGACGAATTGATATGCGTAAATCAAAAATCACCTACCATATGGCAGGTAGGTAAATCGAAAATATAACCTACATTTGTAGCAATGACCGATGAACTTTATATGCAACGTTGCCTTGAATTGGCCAAATTGGGGATGGGAAATGTGAGCCCGAACCCTATGGTTGGTTGCGTAATTGTTCATGAAGGCCAAATAATTGGAGAAGGTTATCATCAAAAAATTGGCGAAGCCCATGCTGAAGTAAACGCCATTAATAACGTATTTTCAAATTTTAGTGAAACCGCTCCTGCCCTTTTAAAAAATGCCACAGCTTATGTAAGTTTAGAACCCTGTGCTCATTTCGGAAAAACTCCTCCTTGTGCAGATTTGCTGGTTAAACATCAACTCAAAAAGGTTGTTATTGGTAATACCGACCCATTTTCTGAAGTAAATGGCAAAGGAATTGAAAAACTAAAGGCAGCTGGAATAATAGTAGAAACAGGCATTTTAGCGGACCAATGTACTTACTTAAATCGCAGGTTTTTTACTAGAATAAAACAACAAAGACCTTTTATTATTCTAAAGTGGGCACAAACTGCTAATGGCTTTTTTGCACCAGCTGGCGCTTCTCAACAATGGATTTCTGGTCCACTGGCTAAACAATGTGCCCATCAATGGAGAACAGAAGAAGATGCAATTTTAGTGGGCAAACAAACGGCAATGATTGATAATCCTCAACTAACAGCTAGAAATGTAGCAGGAAAAAATCCAATCAGAATAATAATTGATAAAAATTTAACCATTCCATCAAGTCATCATATTTATAACAAGGAAGCAAAAACGATTATCTTCAACGAAGTTAAAACTGATGTTATTGATAATATCCACTTTGTGCAGATGGAAGATATGCAGTTTTATTTAGCTCAGAAAATAGCTTTTCAGCTATATTTAATGGATATTCAATCTGTAATTATTGAAGGTGGCGCTCAAATCTTAAATCAGTTTATTAACGCTAATTTGTGGGATGAGGCTAGAGTTTTTACAGCTAAAACAGTTTGGGAAAATGGTATTAAAGCGCCACAATTAATTGGAGATGTAATTGAACATTTGCAAATTGGCGATGATGAATTAACAATAACTCAGCATATATAAAGAATGATTTATTTAATATTAAGTATAATTTGTAGCGTTACGGTTGGTGTTCTATTAAAATTGGCCAAGCGTTATCAAATTAATATCATGCAAGCCGTAACGTGGAACTATCTATTCGCAATTGGCTTAAGTGCTTTTTTCTTTAAACCAGATTTTAGCACTATTGGTACGCATATCAGCACACCTATTTATATTGTAATAGGCATTTTACTTCCTGTTATATTTTTGGTTCAAGGTTTTGCTGTAAGGTTAACAGGTTTGGCAAGAACAGATATTGCGCAACGTTTATCCTTATTTATATCGCTTTGTGCTGCTTATTTCTTGTTTAATGAGCATTTCGACCGGTTAAAATATGTCGGACTGATTCTAGGTTTTATTGCTATCATTTTCACAATGTACCGTAAATCTGGAAGTCCCTCTTCTAAAAATGGTTGGTTGTATTTGCTACTTGTTTTTGTAGGTTTTGGCATCATAGATGTTTGTTTCAAATTAGTTAGTCAAATCACTGTTATTCCTTATGCAACATCGCTTTTCATTATTTTCTGCATTGCTTTTATTTTATCGCTTATCTACATTTTGTATTTGGCAATAACCAAGAAAACCAAATTGCAATTGGTGAATTTTATATGTGGTTGTATCTTGGGTTTATTCAATTTTGGTAATATCTTATTTTATTTAAAAGCTCATAAGGCAATGGCCGATAACCCTTCTACAGTATTTGCAGCAATGAATATTGGTGTAATCATAGCCGGAAGTTTTATCGGAATTGTATTGTTTAAAGAGCGTCTAAGCAAATGGAATTACTTCGGACTAGCCTTAGCACTAGCAGCAATCATCTTGATCACTTTATCGAAATTGCATGCTGTTCGATGATACTTATCAAACCATTTTAAAAACTTCTGAAGGTATTTTTAGGGATAAAGGCAGTAAGTTTATCGCCTATGCATATTCATTAAAAAGTGAAACCGAGGTTAAGGAAATCATCGCTAAATTAAGAAGCGAACATACAAAAGCAAGGCATTTCTGCTGGGCTTTACGTTTAACTCCAGATAGAAATGTATTCAAGTTAAATGATGATGGAGAGCCTTCAGGTACAGCTGGTCGACCGATTTTAAACACGCTCCTTTCTGCCGATATAACCAATGTTTTAGTAGTGGTTGTTCGCTATTTTGGCGGGACATTGTTAGGTGTTCCTGGTTTAATTAATGCTTATAAAACTGCTACTGTAGAAGCAATTAAAGAAAATCAAATCGTCACCAAAACAGTAAATGACATTTATCAAATCAACTTCGATTATTTGGTAATGAATCAAGTAATGAAAATTGTAAAAGACGAAAATTTAGAAATCATTAACCAAGAATTTGATACCAATTGTCTAATAAAATTTGAAGTTCGAAAATCTAATCTCAACATTGTTTTAGCAAAATTAGAAAAGGTTGAAGGAATTGAGCTAAGGTATTTGGCTACTGTATAGCGGGCCGTCATTTCCTTCACTTTACCGTAATTTCGATCCCGATTCTTCTTCGGGAGAGAAATCTCCAACCCTCTTAAGCACTGGCCTAGCTTTGCCGTCATTCCAGACCATATGGCAATCGTAAAGCGAAAAACCAACTATGGCAACTGTCTTTCGTGTTAACATACCCTTCCGATAGCTATCGGAACGAGTTGGGTATGACTTGATTTCTATGAACCAATAAGCTATTTTTATTAAGTTTGTTATTCCTTTCCCGTAAGCTAAAGCAAACGGCAATGAACAAATGACACTAATGAACCATTTATGAAATTATCAGAAGCTGATTTAATCATCAATCCAGATGGAAGTATCTATCATCTAAACCTATTACCAGAAGATATTGCCGACACAGTAATCACAGTTGGTGATTTGGATCGTGTTGGAGAAATAAGTAAACACTTTGATTCAATTGAGCTTAAAAAGGGTAAAAGGGAGTTCATTACACATACAGGCTATTTGGGTAAAAAGCGGATCACCGTTATTTCAACAGGTATTGGTACTGATAATATTGATATTGTTTTTAATGAATTAGATGCTTTGGTTAACATCAATTTCGAAACAAGGGAGATTAAAAAAGAACTAAAATCCTTGAATATCATTCGTGTTGGTACTTCCGGCGCTGTTCAACCAGATATCCCTATGGGTACAATTTTAGCATCTACTTATGGGTTGGGTTTTGATGCCTTGATGCATTATTACATTCAACAAATGTCTGGCGATGAGCACAGTTTATTAGATAGTATCAAATCTCATTTTTCGCATATCAAAGGCATTCATCCTTACTTAACTGCTGCAGATTCAACCTTGTTGCAAACCATAGGGAAAGACATGGAAAAAGGAATTACAGTTACAGCGCCAGGGTTTTATGCGCCACAAGGCCGACAAGTACGAGCAAAAAATGCCGTTCCAAACTTTATCAGTCAATTAAATAGCTTTAAAGATGGAGCGAATAGGATTACCAATTTAGAAATGGAAACAGCTGGCATTTATGCCCTAGCTAAAACACTAGGACATAAAGCACTCTCTGTTAATGCAATTTTGGCTAGCCGTGTTAAATTTGAATTTAGCACCGAACCTAACAAGATTGTAGACAAAGCAATTCAAATGGTGTTAGGCAGCATCTAAGCCTCAGGTATTTTCTCTACCACTAGCTCATTTCCGGCCATATCTATATAAATAACCGTCATTTCATTTAAATCTGTTACCCACTTCTCTACTCCTGCTGCTGCTGCTTGTCTACAAAAAGTTTGATAATCCGTTTCCCCATTTTGATGAATCTTCAAAGCTTCACGAATACCACTTATAGATGATTCTGGTTCAATAATCAAATCTTCATAAATCGGCGGACCTTGAACAGCTTCGTCGCCAGTGCCAAAATAAGTAGACATACCGTTAATCACATATACATCATTTCTGGTTACACCCATTGCCTTAATTTCTTGAATGAAAGCTGGAAAATCTGCTCCGCTTTTTACTTTTGATTCTGCGATATGTATTTCTTCTAGGTTAAGCATAGTTTCTAAATTTATTGACTTACAACTTTATAAATCGTGGTTTGGCTGTACACCTCATCTGGCTCTAAAATAGTACTTGGAAAATCAGGAATGTTAATACCATTTGGATGATGTTGTGTTTCTACACAAAAAGCGTCAAATTCATTGTAATCTATTCCCCCTTTTCCATTTTTTACCCCTAAATATTTAGAAGTATATAAATGAGCAACAGGCTCTGTACTGTAAACTAACAAAGATAAGCCACTATTAGTTTCAGTTGTTTTACTCGCTAATGTTAAGCTTCCATATTCTTTATCTAACACATACGTTTGGTCATAGCCCATTTTTTCATCCCAACCTTCTCCTATCGCTTTTCCTTTTCTAAAATCGTGATGCGTTCCTTCAACAGGCAATAATTTTCCAGTTACCACACTGTTAGTGTCTTGTTCTAGCCAATGTGAAGCATTCATCTGATGGATGTGATTTTTAATATTTCCACCAGTTGGTGATAAATTAAAGTAGCTATGATGTGTTAAATTGATTGCTGTTGCTTCATCTGTATCCCCCGAATAAGATAAAATTAACTCGTTGTTATTAGTCAATTCAAAACTTAACTGAATAGCCAAATCGCCCGGGAAATTCTCTTCGCCATCAAGGCTGAAATATTGAAAGGTAACCTTAGCATTTGGTTCTTCAGCAATGTCGATAATGTCCCAAACCTTTTTGTCAAACCCTTCAACACCACCATGTAAACAATCTTCACCATTGGTTTGAGCTAACTGATATTCAATCCCGTCAATTTCAATTTTCCCACCTTTAATTCTATTGGCATAACGACCAATAATTGCACCTAGGTAAGGGTAGTCTTTTAGGTAATCTGGACTAAGATATCCTTCAAATTCATCAAAACCTAAAACGATATCTTGTTTATCACCTTTGGCATTTGTAACTATAAATTTGTTGATTATGGTACCATAATTGAAAATCTTTACCAAACTGCCTTTATCATTGCTTAATTCGACTGCAATTACCTCTTTTTTATCAATAAAAATGCCTGTATTTATTTGCTTTACTTTCATAAATTGTATCTTAGCTTGCTGGCTAAATTACAACTTAAACTCAGAAATATTCCAGTAAAATATTTTTTATGAAAGACCAATTAGTAGATAAATTTTTAGAGAAGTACAATCAACAACCAACCGCATCTTATTTCGCCCCAGGTAGAGTAAATTTAATAGGAGAACATATCGATTATAATGGAGGTTTAGTAATGCCTTGTGCCATTACAGCAGGCACCTGGTTACTTTTAGCACCAAACGATGATAATGTAATCAGATTTAGTAGCGTAAATTTTGAAGGTGACCAAATCATTCCTATTGAAAAAAGCTACACAAAAAATGGAAACGATTGGTATAACTATCCATTAGGTGTTTTTCATGAATTACAACAATTCGACTGGCTTTCAGGCGGATTAGATTTATTGTATTTTGGAAACATCCCAATTGGCTCTGGCCTATCATCTTCTGCATCTATTGAGATTTTAACCGCTTATGCTTTAAACGATTATTATAATTTAGGTCACGATAAACTAGAATTAGTTAAGCTTTCTAAAAGAGTAGAAAATATCTTTATTGGATTAAACTCTGGTATCATGGATCAGTTTTCTGTTGCTTTTGGTGAAGCCAATAAAGCCATCGTGTTAAACTGTGATTCATTAAAATACAAAATTGTAGATTGTGATTTGGGCGATTATGTATTGGCCATTATCAATACAAACAAAGCTAGAAAACTAGAAGAATCTAAATACAATGAAAGGTATGAAGAGTGCCAAACTGCTTTGAAGACCTTACAAACAGCAATTAACATTAACAACTTATGTGAGTTAACGGCAGAGAAATTTGCATTACATAGTCATTTAATTACTGATGAAACTGTATTAAAAAGAACAACTCACGTAGTGAAGGAAAATGATAGGGTTCATTTAGCTGCTAAAGCATTAAACGCAGGACAATTAGAAGAGTTTGGTCGATTAATGTATGCTTCACATCAATCTTTAAGAGAATTGTATGAAGTTTCTGGAAAAGAACTAGATGCTGTGGTAGATTTTTGTAAGGATTACGAACATGTTATTGGTGCAAGAATGACTGGCGCTGGTTTTGGTGGTTGTGCCATCGCCCTGCTTAAAAAGGGACAAGAAGAAGACTTTGCTAAAAAACTAACTGATTATTATGTAGATAAAATCGGCTATCCTGCTGCAATTTATGTGCATCAGATTGGTAACGGTGTAGGTAAAATTTAAAAATAAAGTCCTTGGTTGGTGTCCCACCAACCAAAATTAAAATAAAACCACATAGACACATAACTATTTGCCTATGTGGTAAAACCAAATAATGAGAAAACTAAAACTCGACGAACTTAATCGTGTAGACATTCAGGAATTTAAAGAGCAAGAGAAATTACCTGTTGTTGTAGTGCTAGATAATGTGAGAAGCATGCACAATGTAGGTTCTGTTTTCCGCACGGCTGATGGCTTTTCAATCGAAAAAGTAATACTTTGCGGTATTACTGCCCAGCCACCACATCGTGAGATAGAGAAAACTGCTTTGGGTGCAACACAATCTGTAGAATGGGAACATTTTGAAGATACTTTAACTGCCATTGATTCGCTAAGGAACCAAGGTTATCAAATCATCGCTATTGAGCAAGCTGAAAATAGCACCATGCTTAATACTTTTAAACCAGATACAGCTGCTAAATATGCTTTAATTTTTGGCAATGAAGTAAATGGAGTAAGTGACGAGGCTATGCAAAAGATTGATGAATGTATCGAAATTCCACAATTTGGAACTAAACATTCTTTTAATATTGTAATTTCTGCTGGTATTGTTCTTTGGGATTTCTTCGCGAAATTAAGATTGTAACCCACTTTTCCGTCATATCGAACGAGGAACGAGGAGATATCTCTATGTTATTAGCACTAGCTTGGTTGACATTACATAAGTAACGTACAGATTTCTCAATCGCGAAAAGCTCATATCGAAATGACGGTATATGATCGTGCCCACCACCAATAATTAAGCAAACATTATGGAAAACCCACTTTTAAAAAAGCTTCAAATCAAATCTGGTTTTAAGGTAAAAGTATTGAATGCACCAGAAAACTTTCCAAATATTATTGGCGATATTCCATCAGAAATAAGCATTTCACCTAGTGATGTAGAAAATTATGATGGCTTATTAATTTTCGCCATCACAAAAGCTGATTTATTAGCCACATTAAATCAAGAGGCCAAGTTGATTAATGATAAAACTATTTGTTGGATTATCTATCCAAAAGCTAAATCTAAACTAGCTAGCGACTTAAACTTAATGATGGGTTGGGATGATTTAAAAGTCTATAATTTAACACCTTGTGCTTCTGCTGCAATAGATGAGACTTGGACAGCCATAAGAATTAAACCAGTTAATGCCCAAAAGAAATCTGGTCGCGGTAATGCAGAAATACAAACCAATGATTATAGCAACTATGTTGATATAACCAATAAAATCGTAACTCTCCCTGCAGACCTAAAAGCGGAGTTGGAAAAACAAAGCAGTGCTTTAAGTTTTTATGAATCAATATCTTATACTAATCGCAAAGAATATGTGCTTTGGGTAATCACCGCTAAACAAGAAAAAACAAGATTAGAACGTATACAAAAAACTGTAGAGAAGTTATTGACTGGTAAAAAGAACCCAACAGAAAAGTAAAATAGTATTGTCATCCTGAGCTTGTCGAAGGACGTTTCGACAAGCTCAACGTGACAAACTTAACTAACCCATCAAAACTTTATCAGGTGTAATTGGTAAACTTCTTATCCTTTTACCCGTTGCATTAAAAACAGCATTAGCAACTGCACCGGCAAAACCAATGATTGCAATCTCTCCCATTCCCTTCGCTCCCATCGGATTTACAATTGGGTCTGGTTTATCAATAAAAATTACATCCACCTCAGGTACATCTGCATGTACAGGAACGTGGTAATCAGCAAAGTTGTTATTTACATATCTGCCATAGCGATTATCTAAAATGGCTTCTTCTGTTAAGGCCATTCCAATGCCACCAACTGCACCACCAACCATCTGGCTACGAGCTGTTTTCGGACTAACAATCTTTCCACTATCTCCAACAGAAACAATTTTACTCACTTTTACCACACCCGTTAATTGATGCACTTTAACCTGCACAAAGTGGATAGAAAAAGAGTACATCGAATAATTCTTTGCATCTGGGTTATTCTGAGACGATTGAATGGTTTTTTCAATCATCGGTAAGTTGTTTTTCTTCAATACATCAACAAAGTTAGAGGTAGCATCCATATTTGAATTAGCTGCTAATTCTGCAATAGTTGCTTTTAAGGCTACACAAACATCATTAACAGCAGAACCAACTGTAGAAAGTGTAGCAGAGCCACCCTGACTTGGTGCTGGTGGTAAAGAAGAATCGCCTAACTCAAACGTAATTTTATCAGTAGGGATATTCATTAGCTTACTAGCAATTAATCCCATTCCTGTTCCAGTTCCTGGACCAATATCACTTGTGGCACTTTGTAAAACCAAAGTTCCATCTGCTTTTAAGATACCTTTTACACTAGCTCTACCTCTACCAGCATTAAACACACCAATACTTACACCATAGCCTACGTTCCAAGAACCTTCTACAATGCTTCTAGGTTTGTTTTTCCTTTTATCCCAACCAATTTTGGCCGAACCTAATTTATAAGCTTCCTTAATATATTTACTAGAAAATGGTCTATTTTGAGCAGGGTCCTTTTCTGGATCATTTTTAATCCTAAAGTCTAGTGGATCCATATCCAAAGCGTGAGCCATTTCATCAATAGCACTTTCTAAAGCAAAGGCTCCCGTCGCTTCACCTGGTCCACGCATCCAAATAGGCACACTCATATCTAGTGGAACGATGTAATAATTGGTATTCACATTTTCAGAACTGTACATAAACTTACTCATGTTCACTACGCCTTCAGTAAAGTTCTCGTATGTAGAGCTTTGTCCAAAAGCTGTATGCGTGATACCTGTAATTTTGCCATCCTTAGTTGCGCCTAAGCCAATCTTTTGATGTGCCGCAGGTCTGTTACCAACCATTGTAAACATCTGGTCGCGGGTAATAACTAGCTTAACAGGCTTTTTAAGATGTTTAGATGCCATCACCGTAGCAATTTCCAAAGGCCATGTTCTTAAAGCCATTCCAAAACCACCTCCCACAAATTCAGAATTAACCTGAACACTTTCCGCAGGAATTTTAAACGCCCCAGCAATTGTGTTTTGGGTAGCCTTTACACCTTGTGTTTTGGCATAAACTGTAACTTGGTCGTTTGGTCGCCAATCTGCAATAATCCCATGCAATTCCATCGGATTATGAGTTTCAACTGGCATTACATAAGTTTGCTCAACCTGTACTTCGGCAGTTTTATAAGCATTTTCCACGCCTCTTACATAAGGTGCAGCACCTTGTAATTTTTTTACACTGGCATCTTTAATGCTTTTCTCAAAATCAGTATTAAAAGCTCCTTTTTCATAAGTTACCTTAACTAAAGATGCTGCAAAAGTGGCCCTTTCAAAAGTATCAGCCACAACTAAGGCAATTGGTTGCCCATTAAATAAAACTTGGTCAGTATAAAATATCTTCAGTTTTGCACCACCTTCTGCTTCATATCCAGCAACTGAAGGTTTATTTAAGTGAGATAGTACACCCAAAACTCCCGGAGCTCCCGAAGCTGCTTTGCTATCTATTGCTGTTATTTTTCCTTTGGTTATAGTGCTCGTAACTAAAACACCATAAGTTAATCCAGGTAATTGATACTCTGCAAAATATTTAGCCTTTCCAGTTACCTTATCAACACCGTCTACACGGTCGTTTTCATCTTTAAAAAATAAATTTCCCATTACGCTTTCGATTTGGCAATAGTTAACGCTTCAATAATTGAGTTTGGGGCAAGCTTTAGTTTGAAATCATTTTCTCCAAAACCTTTAGCATCCTTCATAGCAAGTTTTGCAGCTTCCTCAAAATTTGCTGGAGTTGCTGTTTTCCCTTTTAAAAATGCTTCAGCAGTTGTCAATCGCCAAGGTTTGTGTGCAACACCACCCATTGCCAAACGAACATTTGTAATAGAGCCATCCTTAATCTCCAATGCAGCCGCAACAGAAACTAAGGCAAAAGCATAAGAAGAACGGTCTCTTACTTTTAAATAATGAATATGCTTGTTTAAATTGTTTACTGGGATTTCTAACCTCACAATCAATTCACCTTTTTGCAAATTATTGTCTTTTTCTGGTGTTGTACCAGCTAAACGGTGAAAATCTACAAAGTTTATCTTTCTTTCACCTTTCGTACCAGCAATAACTACTTGAGCATCTAATGCGGCTAAACCAACACACATGTCACTGGGGTGAACAGCAATACAAGATGCTGATGTGCCGAATATGGCATGCATTCTATTGTAACCACCAATTGCACCACAACCTGTTCCTGGCTCCCGTTTATTGCAAGGCATTGTGGTATCGTAAAAATAACCACAACGTGTGCGTTGCATCATGTTACCACCAACAGTAGCTACGTTTCTTAATTGTGCGGAAGCACCAGATTGCAAAGCCAACATTAATAAGGGGAATTTGGCTGCAACAATCGCATTTTCAGCCAATGCCGAATTAGAAACCAATGCGCCAATATGCAATATGTTATTTTTTAACTCAATCTGTTTTAAAGGCAGGTGATTAATATCAATCAGCTTTTCTGGAGCGGTTACTCCCCTTTTCATTAAATCAACCAAGTTCGTTCCCCCAGCAATAAATGTTGCTTTTGGATCTTTACTCACTAAACCCAACGCGGTTTTAACAACCGTAGTTCTTAAGTATTGGAAATTAATCATATCGCTGCTCCCTTTTCTTTAACTTCTTGTATCGCATCAATTATGTTAGGGTAAGCGCCACAGCGACAAATATTTCCACTCATGTATTCCCTGATTTCTTCCTTAGAATTAGCGTGACCTTCACGAATACAAGCCACAGCGCTCATGATTTGTCCTGGTGTGCAATAACCACATTGAAAACCATCATGTTTAATAAAAGCAGCTTGCATTGGATGTAGTACATCGCCATTGGCTAAACCCTCAATGGTAGTAATGCTCTTTCCTTCGTTCATTACTGCCAAACTCAAACAAGAATTTACTCTAACGCCATCTACGTGAACTGTACAAGCGCCACACTGCCCATGGTCGCAACCTTTTTTAGTACCCGTTAAGCGTAATTGCTCCCTTAATAAATCTAAAAGCGTAACTCTAGGCTCTACTTTTAAAGAAAAAGGCTTGTTATTTACCTTCAAGTTCAAGGGGATTTTCTCAAAAAGTTCTGCAAATTGCTCATCTACTTTATTGTCTGCCGCTTTTAAAACCGTTAAAGGCGTTAAGGATAGTGCAGTAATAAGTGTAGATTTTTTTAAGAAATCACGGCGTGTATCACCAGATTGGTTAGTATCAATTTCAGCCATAATAAATAAGGAATGGTTATTTCTCTAATATCGGAATAACAAAATTTCTTTCATTAGGTTTTGGCAATTTAGAAGGATTCTATAGTAAGAGCCGTCATTGCGACGTGGCAATCTACTAGGCAAAGTCAAATAATTTATTTAGAAAAACAATGACACCAGCTTTTGGCTAAACCCGCCCTTCATTTTACTTTACTTCTTGCTCGTTTCAAAAAAATAAGAACAAGGTATTGACTTTTATTTCTTTGAATTAATGCTGTTTTTCGCTAAGGTCTTACGAGCAATAAAAATTTCTAATGCAATTAATAATAATGAAATGGCAATTGATATATAAAAGAAGTTGCCTAATCCACCGTTCTTAACTTCAACAGGAACGGCTGAAAGTGGCGGATAGATGGTTTCGCCTGCAAGTTTATATTGAAATATGGTACCAAAGACCATAACTAGCGTCAATAAAAAATTTAGGATTAAAAATATGCAGTTAGCAATTAGATTTTCTAATCTTACAATTAAAATTCTTACCAAATAAACTGGGTAAAAAACTAACATACAACATATAAAAAAGAAGAGATTACTCTTCACTAAGAAATAAGTATCATGAAGGTTAATATCAATACTGTGACTACCAAAGCCTATCCCCATATAAAAGGAAAGAAGAATAGAAATTAGACATAAAACAACAAACCAAACAATTTCTTTTTGATAGTTTTTCATTTACCTAAACTAATTAATAAAATCAAAAAGCCACAGACCTTCAGACTTAAAATCTGCGAATCTGTGGCTATTAATTTATCGTCATTTCAACGTTAGGAGAAATCTGCTAGATAGACTTCTCGTCGCTGCGCACTGTCGAAATGACGCTTTCCTTTTCTTATGCGTAAGCAACAGCATCCTTAGATGGCAACTTGCTGTAACCCATTAAATATTCATCTACTTTTCTAGCGGTTTCTCTTCCTTCAGAAATGGCCCATACAACTAAAGACTGACCTCTTCTCATGTCACCAGCGGCAAAAACCTTCGGAATATTAGTTTGAAACTCACCTTCAACTGCCTTTACATTTCCACGCACATCTAATTCTACACCTAGTTTTTCTATTAATCCTTCTTTTTGAGGATGCAAGAAACCCATCGCTAATAAAACCAATTCACAAGGATATTCTTTTTCTGTACCTGGAACTTCTTTGAAACCTAAAGCTCTTCCATTGGCATCAATTTCCCATTGCACCTCAATAACACTTAAAGATTTTAAATTACCGTTTTCATCAGCATTGAACTTCTGTGTATTAACCGCCCAATTCCTATGTGCACCTTCCTCATGTGATGAAGTTACTTTTAACAACATTGGGTATTGTGGCCAAGGCATATGCTCAGTTCTGCTTTGTGGTGGCATTGGCATGATCTCAAACTGCGTAACCGATTTTGCACCCTGACGGTTTGATGTACCAATACAATCTGAACCTGTATCTCCACCACCAATTACAATTACGTTTTTACCAGTTGCTTTTAATTCCTTGCCTACAATTGGTCTACCACCAACTCTTTTGTTTTGTTGCTTTAAGAAGTCCATTGCAGGATAAATACCTTCTAATTCTCTTCCCGGCAAGTTTAAGTCACGCGGAATAGTAGAACCGCCTGCCAATACAATAGCTTGATAATCTCTTAATAAGGTACTTAATTCTACATTTTCACCAACGTTAGCATTACAGTTAAATACAATGCCTTCTTCTTCCATTAAGTTAATCCTTCTCTCTACTACATCTTTTTGTAGTTTAAAATCTGGAATACCGTATCTTAATAAACCACCTGGAACATCATCACGTTCAAAAACCACTACTTCATGACCAGCTTTATTCAGTTGAGCTGCAGCTGCCAATCCTGCCGGACCAGAGCCAATTACAGCCACTTTTTTGCCTGTTCTAATTAATGGTGCATTTGCTTTGATGAAACCCTTTTCAAAAGCAATTTCTATAATGTGTTTTTCAATTTCCTCAATTGATACTGGAGATTTATTGATACCTAGCACACAAGCGCTTTCGCAAGGTGCAGGGCAAATTCTTCCTGTAAATTCTGGGAAGTTATTAGTGCTTAATAATATTTCAGTAGCATTTAACCATTCTCCCTTATAAACTGCATCATTAAATTCTGGTATAACATTACCTAATGGGCAACCTGATTGGCAAAATGGAACGCCACAATCCATACAACGAGCGGCTTGTTTATTTAACTGTTCTGCCGGAAGCGGATCTAGGAATTCGTTATAATGTTGTAAACGATCTTTTGGTTCTTGTCTTGAAGGCGAAACTCTTTCGTATTCAAAAAATCCTGTCACTTTTCCCATCTTAATTGATTTTAACTTGTTGACGTTGTAATAAAACTGCTTTGTATTCTTTAGGGAAAACTTTAACGAAATGTGCAGATTGTGTTTCCCAATCGCTTAAAATAAATTCTGCAACTCTACTGCTAGTTAATCTGATATGATTCTTCAATAAAGTCTGAATCCTTTCCTCATCCTCTGCCTGTAGTGGATCTAAATCAACCATCTCTGGGTTACATTTGTTAGCAAAGGTTTTGCTTACATCGTAAATCCAGGCGATACCACCACTCATTCCTGCAGCGAAGTTACTTCCTGTATCTCCAATTACTAAAACCTCTCCACCTGTCATGTACTCACAACCATGGTCTCCTACTCCCTCTACTACTGCAGTTGCACCTGAGTTACGTACAGCAAAACGCTCACCTGCTTTACCTCTTACATATAGCTCTCCAGAAGTCGCACCATAAAGTGCTACGTTACCAATAATGATATTTTGCTCTGGTACATAAGTGATATCTCCGAATGGATAAATAACCAATTTAGCACCTGATAAACCTTTACCCACATAGTCATTTCCTTCTCCTTCTAATGATAAGGTTAAACCCTTAGCGGCAAAGGCACCAAAACTTTGTCCAGCAGAACCATGGAATTTAAAGTTGATGGTGTCTGCTGGTAATCCAGCACCTTTATGAACCTTAGAAACTTCGTTAGATAACATTGTTCCTAACGCCCTATCTGTATTTTTAACATCAAAGTTGGCAAATACTGGTTCGTTATTTAAAATAGCAGGTTGTGCTTTTTCAATTAATTGATGATCTAACACGTTATCCAACCCGTGATCTTGGAATTCGGTTTGAGTTAATGGTAAACCATTTGATGGTTCTTTATACAAGATTGGAGATAAATCTACATATTTCAATTTCCAATCTTCATCACCAATCGCTCTCACTTTTAATACTTGAGACTGACCAACCATTTCATTGATTGTTCTGAAACCTAACTCGGCCATGATCTCACGTAATTCTTCTGCTAAGAAATGGAATAGATTAACCACATGGTCAGCATCGCCAGTAAATAGCTTTCTTAATTCTGGATCTTGTGTTGCCACACCAACCGGACAAGTATTTAAATGACATTTACGCATCATGATACAACCAGCAGTTACTAAAGCCGCTGTGGCTACACCCCACTCTTCTGCCCCTAATAAAGCGGCAATGGCAATATCACGACCAGTTTTTAGCTGACCATCAGTTTGTACAACAACCCTACTTCTTAACCTATTTTTTACTAAAGTTTGATGAGCTTCTGCTAAACCTAATTCCCATGGCAAACCTGCATGTTGAATTGAGGTTAAAGGTGATGCACCAGTTCCGCCATCATAACCTGATACTAAAATTACATCAGCGTGTGCTTTTGCAACTCCGGCAGCAATGGTACCTACACCTGCTTTAGAAACTAGCTTTACGTTAATTCTAGCAGCCCTGTTGGCATTCTTCAAATCGAAAATCAGCTGTGCTAAATCTTCAATTGAATAGATGTCATGGTGTGGTGGTGGCGAGATTAAACCTACCCCCGGTGTAGCGTGACGAACTTTTGCAATCCAATCATCCACTTTGTGGCCAGGTAACTGACCACCTTCTCCCGGTTTTGCACCTTGAGCCATTTTAATCTGTAACTCATCAGCGTTAGTTAAGTAATAACTGGTTACACCAAAACGAGCAGAAGCAATTTGTTTAATTGCAGAACGCATCGAATCGCCATTTGCCATTGTCTGGTAACGCATTTCATCCTCTCCTCCTTCTCCAGTATTACTTTTTCCGCCGATGCGGTTCATGGCAATTGCTAAAGTGGAGTGTGCTTCATGAGAAATTGAACCAAACGACATGGCACCAGTTGCAAACCTTTTTAAGATAGATTCAGTAGATTCTACCTCATCTAATCCTATCGCAGGGCGAGAATAATCAAATTCCAATAATCCACGAATGGTATAGGCCTGAGCAGTTTGCTCATTAATTAATTTAGAATATCTTTTGAAAGTAGCGAAATCATTTCTCCTTGTTGCATTTTGTAACAAGTGAATGGTTTCTGGATTAAACAAGTGTTTTTCACCACGTCTTCTCCATTTGTAAGTTCCACCAGCAGCTAAAATTGGTTCTGCTTGTGTTTTTGGTCCGAAACTACGACGATGTTTAATTAATGTTTCGTGAGCAATTTCATCTAAACCCAATCCACCGATACGAGAAACAGCGCCTGTGAAATGTGTATTTACTACTTGCTGATTGATACCTAAAATTTCAAATATCTGTGCACCATGGTAAGATTGTAATGTCGAAATTCCCATTTTAGAGAAAATCTTTAATAAACCATTATTTGTAGCGTAGATATAGTTAGAAATTAACTTCTCCTGACTTAAACCACTTTCAGCATCAAATCTTCTGATGGTTTCTAATGCTAAATATGGGTTAACAGCAGTTGCACCAAAACCAATTAAGGTAGCGAAATGATGAACTTCCCAAACATCACCAGCTTCTACCACAATACCTACTGCACCGCGATAACCTTTTCTGATCAAATGGTGGTGTACTGAAGAAACTGCCAATAAAGAAGGAATTGCAGCATGTTCTGAATCGATTGCCCTATCGGAAAGCACGATTACTTGGAAACCATCTTCAACTGCATCTACTGCATAACGACATAAACGATCTAAAGCTTTTTGCATTGCTCCAGGTTTGCCATCTGCTCTAAAATACATTTGAAGTGTTTTAGATTGGAACAACCCAGTATCTATACTACGTAGCTTTTCTAGTTCTAAATTGGTTAATATTGGATGTTTGATACCCACACAGTGACACTGCATTTGATTTTCTTCCAATAAGTTACCATTGTTACCCATGAATCCTGCTAAGGACATCACCACTTTCTCACGAATGGGGTCAATTGGGGGATTGGTAACTTGAGCAAATAACTGTTTAAAGTAAGAAGATAAATGTTGTGGGCGTTTAGATAAAATAGCCAAAGGCGTATCTGTACCCATCGAACCTATCGCTTCCTTACCTTCAATTGCCATTGGTTTTAACAACAAATCGATATCTTCTCTGCTGTAACCAAAAACTTGTTGATATTTAAAGATAGAATCTTCGGCCAAGTTGGTAAACATTACCCTTGGTTCTGGCAATTCCTCTAATTTAATTTGATATTGATTAATCCAGTCTGCATAAGGACGGCGACCACAAACTTGTTGTTTAATTTCTTGATCGCTGATAATTCTACCTTGTTGCATATCTACAACAAACATTTTGCCTGGTGTTAATCGGCCTTTTTCAATAACCGTACTTTGGTCAATTGCTAAAGCACCAGATTCTGACGCCATGATTACCCTATCATCGCTAGTTAGCACATAACGAGACGGACGTAAACCATTACGGTCTAAGGTAGCACCAATTAAACGACCATCAGTAAAGGCAATTGCAGCAGGTCCATCCCATGGCTCCATTAACGAGGCATGGAATTGATAGAATGCCTTTTTAATTGGATCCATATCTTCGTTACCATCCCAAGCTTCAGGAATTAACATCATTAAAACGTGAGGTAATGAACGACCAGCGTGTAATAAAAGTTCAACTACGTTATCCAAACAACCAGAATCTGATTGTGTCTCATCAATTACAGGAAGAATCATATTTAATTCTTCTGGCGTAAAATAAGGAGATGCGAAAGATTTTACGCTAGACCTAAACCAGTTTAAGTTTCCTTGCAAAGTGTTGATCTCTCCGTTGTGGGCAATAAACCTAAATGGTTGCGCTAATCTCCAAGAAGGGAAAGTATTGGTAGCAAAACGTGAGTGAACTAAGCCAAACGCAGAAACCATGCGTTTATCACTTAACTCGGTAAAATAAGTTCTTACTTGTAAAGAAGTAAGTTGACCCTTATATATAATGGTACGTGAAGAGAAAGATACAATGTAGAAATTCTCTTTACTACCATCAACAGTATTGTAAATTGTTTTGGTTAAATAGGTTTTAAGGACAAAAAGTTTACGTTCAAAATCTGCTCCTTCAGCAATGTCATAAGGTCTGGCTACAAATACCTGCTCAATTTCTGGCTCAACAGAAAGTGCCATGTTACCAATATCCGTAGTATCAACCTGTACTTTTCTAAAGCCTAGTACTTCAAGGCCTAGTTTTTCGGCAGTACGATAAATAATCTCACGACATTCTTCTCTTGCACGTATTTCTTTAGGTAAAAAGAGTTGGCCAACGCCATAATCTCCATAAGCAGGTAAGCTAAAACCGGTTCTTAAACATTCGTCGAATAAAAATTCATGTGGTACTTGAATCATGATGCCTGCTCCGTCTCCAGTATTTGGCTCTGCTCCACAAGCTCCACGGTGATCTAGGTTTTCGAGAATGGTAATTGCATCTGAAATAATTTGGTGCGATTTTCGGCCTTTTACGTGGGCAACGAAACCGATACCACAGGCATCGTGTTCGAAACTTTTTCGGTATAGTCCTTGTTGTTCATTCAAGTGTTCCATGTTGGTTTGTTAGTTAGTGTATAGGAAACACTAAGATACTGATTTTTTATGACAAATTACATAATCGGTAATATTTTTGAGATACATTCATATATTAGCTATTATTTTAACTTATAATTGCTAATTTAATAATTGTTAACGATATCATTTGCAATATTGATAAACCAAAAAAATACTATTCAAGCATAAGAAATTGAAATTTTAAGCTTAGAACAGGTTTTTTCAGTGGCGTCATACCCAATTGATTGGGTATCTTAAAGCGAAAGACAAGCCTAATGCCCATTTCTTAATGCTTTGCCATTCCTTCTCTACAGCTATCAGAATGAGCTGAGCATGGCGTCGACTATTTATCTACCATATCAATGCTAGAAACACAGAATTGTCGAAACATACAGCCATTCCTATTGGTCTGTGTCCTCACCGACCGAAATACACTATTTTGTCTTCTAATTTACCTATTTTGAATTTAATTAAGCAATAAAGTAACCTAACAATACAACAATTTTAAATATAATCAACTAACAGTCAACACTATATTATTTTTCGCATTTTTCTTTTCGTAAAACGCTTCCTTTTTCTACCTTTGTGCCGGGCAAGTCTTTTACGATCAGCTCCCTTTGAACTCCCCCAGGGCGGGAACGAAGCAAGGGTAGAAGGTTGTAGCGGTGCGATAAAAGTTGCTTGCCCATTTTTTTCCCTCCACCCTGAAAGGGCTTTTTTTAATCAGGGTTTCTTCTGAACCGAACCATATTCTTATAAATACTATTAAAATTATGAAATTTTTTATTGATACTGCAAATCTTGACAACATTAGAGAAGCACAAGATTTAGGCGTTTTAGACGGTGTAACTACCAACCCTAGCTTAATGGCTAAAGAAGGTATTACTGGCGATGCAAATGTAATTGCTCATTATAAAGCGATTTGTGATATTGTTGATGATAACGTTAGTGCTGAAGTAATTGCTACTGATTACGAAGGTATCATTAAAGAAGGTGAAGCTTTAGCTGCTTTAAATCCTAAAATCGTAGTAAAAGTTCCTATGATTAAAGATGGTGTTAAAGCCATTAAATATTTCACCAATAAAGGAATTAAAACTAACTGTACCTTAATATTCTCTGCTGGTCAGGCGTTATTAGCTGCTAAAGCTGGTGCAACTTATGTTTCTCCATTCTTAGGTCGTTTAGATGATATCTCCACTGATGGTTTGCAATTAATTGAAGACATCCGTTTAATATTTGACAACTATGGCTACCCTACTCAGATTTTAGCTGCATCTATCCGCGGGCCATTACATATTGTTGCATGTGCTAAATTAGGTGCTGATGTGATTACTGCTCCTTTAGCTGCAATTACTGCTTTATTGAAACACCCATTAACTGATAGCGGTTTAGCTACTTTCTTAGCAGATCACGCTAAAGCAAGCGGAAAATAATCAACTGTCGTCCTGAGCTTTTCGAAGGATAACCATTAATATTTTACAGAAAGAGCCTCGAATTATCGGGGCTTTTTTTTGGTTTCACCATCTAAGAAATCCATCCCTGCGGCAGGCAGGTAAGGGCAGTAAGGTAAAGGTGTTGGCGTTGGTTAACAACATAGAAATATAGAAAACATAAGGCTATTATAGCGAAGCGATAAGTTTTCTATTTATTCTTTACTCATCGTCCCTTTGTTTCCTTACTCTTAGATTTTCTTATATGCCTTATATGGTTGATCTTATTTCCTGGTTATGCAGTTTATATTTCAGTTCCTTGCTCCTTATTCATTTATCTTTTCCTTCTTAGATTCTCTTAGATGGTAAAACATTAGCCAAATAAAACAGCTTTCACTTGATCGTAATCTATCTGTTCATCTGGCTCAATCAATATTCCCTTCACTCCTGCTCCGTTTGCCGCTTCAACATCTCTAGGTTTATCGCCAATCATAACAGATAAAGCTGGGTCAATATCATATTTAGCAATTGCATCTAATAACATACCAGAACCGGGTTTTCTGCATAAACAAGGGTCGTTAACTGTTGGGTGGTGCGGACAATGATAGGCATCGATAAATTCTACACCTTGTTTTTTGTAAGTATCAAATAAGATTTGATGCATTTCTGCTAAGCCTTCTTCTGTATATCTTTTTAAAGCAATTCCACCTTGATTGGTGATAACTATTAATAAATACCCTTCATCATAGAACTTTTTTAATGGAGGTATTTGATACTCCAATACCTCAAAGTCTTCTTTACGGCATATATAATCATTGATTTCGTGGTTTAAAACACCGTCTCTATCTAAAAAAATTGCTTTATTCTTCATGTTGCGAATATCATAATAATTTTTGGTTCCTTAACGTCATATCAAACGCAGCGCACCTGTCCCGTCCCGATAGCTATCGGGATCTTCGGGAGCGAGGAGATATCTGCAGGAAGAATTAACTCGAAGATCTCTCCTATCGTCGAAATGACGAATACATCGAGTTGAGATGGCGAAAAGCTACCTGATCTCAAAACTTCCAACCAACCTTGCAACTGCAGAAGACGGGCCAATCAATACCTGAACCTTCCCTGTTTTAGTTTTCAAATCATCAAGCTTCACATCATAATGTTGAATATCTGAGGCCTTTAATTCGAAGGTCAAATGCTGCTGTGTACCCTTCTTTAAATGGATACGTTTAAAACCTTTTAACTCCTTAATTGGCATATCAGCACCAGCTTGTTTAATATAAAGCTGTACTACTTCATCACCATCATAAGTACCTGAATTTTTAATAGTTAAGTTAATGCGTAAAGGTGTTTTGTTATTGAGTTGTGTAGCCGATAATTTCAATCCGCTATAGGCGAAACTCGTGTAACTTAAGCCATAACCAAAGGGATAAAGTACAGGTTTGGTTACATAACGATAAGTTTTTCCCTCCATGCTGTAATTATCAAAAGCAGGAATATCATTAATAGAATTATAAAATGTAACAGGCAATCTTCCAGCTGGATTGTAATTGCCTATCAATACATCAGCCAATGCCGCACCACCTTTTTCGCCGCCATACCAAGTCTCTACAATGGCGTTTAAGTTCTCTTGTTCCCAGTTAATGGATAGAGCACTTCCGTTTAGTAAGACCAATACAATAGGCTTACCCAGTTTTTTCAGTTCTTTTAAAAGTTTCAATTGTACTGCTGGTAAATTTAAATCTGTTTTATCCCCACCTAAAAAACCAGGAACCTTTACCTTTAAGTCCTCTCCTTCCAACCTTGGTGAAATGCCACCTACAAATACAATCATTTCTGCTTTTGTGGCTATGGCTAATGCTTCATCGAATTCTTTTTTAGGATTATAATTTGGGGTGTCTATTACGTTGCATCCCTTAGCATACATCACATTAGTGTTCGAGAAAGCTTTTTGAATGCCTTCTAAGGGCGTAACGATATGTTTAGGCTCACCATTATAGTTTCCCAGTAAAACTTCAGCATCATTCGCATTCGGGCCAATTACAGCCAAAGTTTTAAGGCTGTGTTTTAAGGGCAAAACATTTCCTGCATTTTTTAACAATACAATAGATTCCCTCGCCATTTGTAAAGCTTGCGCTTGATGCGCCTCATTATTAACTATACTATAAGGGATTTTCGAATAAGGATTAGCTTCATCAGCATCAAAAACACCTAATTTAAACTTCGCCCTTAATAAACGAGCAACTGCCGTATCTAGTTCGCTTTCCTTCAATAAACCTTGCTGTATGGCAGGAATAACTGCTTTTGTATAACCATAACACTGGTTATCTGCGCCAGCCTTTATTGCTTGTGCTACAGCTTCTACACTATCTTTAGCGGTTTTATGGAACATGTAAAAATCATAAACAGCACCACAATCTGTGGCCACAAAACCTTTGAAATTCCATTTATTTCGTAAAATATCATTCAATAAAAAGGCATCGCTACAACAAGGTTTGCCATAAAGGCGATTATAGGCACACATGAACGAATAAACGTGGCCTTCTTGCGTTAACATTTTAAAAGCAGGTAAATAAGTTTCCCATAAATCCCTTTTACTCGGTCTGGCATCAAACTCGTGCCTGCTGGGTTCTGGACCGCTATGTACAGCAAAATGTTTAGCAGTAGTAATGGTTTTAAAGTATCTTGGATCATCGCCCTGCATGCTTTTTACAAAAGCTACGCCCAGTTTCCCGGTTAAATAAGGGTCTTCGCCAAAAGTCTCGTGACCTCTACCCCAACGCGGATCTCTAAAGATATTTACGTTGGGCGAATAGAATGTTAATCCAGTATATTCCTTTCTATTTCCTTCGCTAATAAATTGATGGTGTTTTGCCCTTGCCTCATCGCTAACCATCGTACCCATTGTAAACATACCATTGGTGTTAAAGGTAGCGGCCAAGCCAATAGGCTGAGGAAATGAAGTAGCTAAACCAGCCCTTGCCACCCCATGCAAAGCTTCGTTCCACCAATCGTAAGCAGGTATTTTTAACCGGTCAATTGCTGGCGTACGATTATCCATCTGTAATGCTTTTTCTTCTAAAGTCATTCTTTTTAGCAAATCCTTAACCCGAGTTTCCAAAGGTAATTTGGCATTTAAATAAGGAGCATCTTGAGCAAAACAGCTGGCCGTACAAAAAAATAAAAGGGGAATGATGAACTTGGAGTGCATATAGGATGGTGAATTAGCTTGAATCGTAAACAATTTTACAAATTTTTTAATTCTAAAACACCTATTGTTAAATTGAAATGATGCATTTTTTCTACCACTCTACATTCTTTTTACTCAACAACACAACGCCTCAACAACTAAACTAATAAGTTAATAAAACCATAACCTCTAACTAACATAACCCTATTCTATGTCTATTTACAATTAATCACCTTATAAATCAGTAGACTACGGCATTGCCGAAAAAAAACCTTGCATTAAAAATTCCATAAAGCTATATTTGCACCACTTTAAAGGAAACGGTTAAACGAATACTTTAAATTGATTCCGTAGCTCAGCTGGTAGAGCATTACACTTTTAATGTAGTGGTCCTGGGTTCGAATCCCAGCGGGATCACAAAAACCTTCAAGCCTAAAGCTTGGAGGTTTTTTGTTTTATTCCCACTGGGATTCGAACAGAAGCGTTGGCCTGGGTTCGAACTATTTCTTGAGCGGGTTTGTGCCTGGCTAAAGCGAGCGAAAAATCCCAACGGGATCACAAAGCCTCACACTAGTGAGGCTTTTTTCGTTTTACTTCGTTTCGTCATTCCGACTTCGGAGGAATCTATTAGTTAAATTCCTTAAAGATTATTCAGAGACATTCCTGTATAGCAGGAATGAGGCTTTGGACAAGGTCAATGCGGAGGGAACATATCTTATAATCCCAGCGGGATCACGAGAAGCCTCACAGAAAGGCGAGGCTTTTTTGTTTTAACATGGTTTGTCATCCTGAGCCCGCGAAGGATCTCATAGTTGAATACTCGAAGAATAAGTGTAGGCATTTTATAATGGGATTACAAATCCCAAGGATAAGTAATTCGAGATACCTTTCAGGACATCACGAACAGCTGGTCGAAATAAATTTTCGATAATGAGACTTTGAACCAGATCAATGTGCGCGGATCATGGTTTAAACTATCAGTTTTTACTAATAGAGAATCAATATTTACAAAAATGGCTTCATTTCATTTTCAATTTGTTTCCTTAAATCCATCAGTTTGATGGCATATTGCTCCATCTGCTGTTCTTCATCTGTTTTGGAGTAGAACTTAGGGACTTTTACAGGTATACCCTCGTCGTCTACAGCTACAAATACAATAATACAATGGGTTTTCTTTTCAAATTCTTGGCGTTTAATGTTTCTTGAAAAAACATTGATGGCAATATGCATGCTTGTAGATCCAGTATAAATTACCTCGGCTTCAACTTTAACGATGTGCCCAATTTTAATGGGAGAATAAAATCGGATGCCGCCCACGTATACTGTGACACAATAGCTGGAACTCCATGAGCTAGCACAAGCATAACCCGCTTGATCAATCCATTTCATTACACTACCACCATGCACGTTACCACCGTAATTTACGTCTGCCGGCTCTGATATAAACTGGAAAGTTGTTTTTTGTTCCATTGTGATAAAGATGGCATTTTAAAAAATCAATTCAAATTGTTTCCCCTCTCTTTTATCTACTTTCTAATTCGCATATTCCCGACAGTTACTATTATTACACGATTTAAATGCAATTGATGGAAATGAGATCCCTACTGCAACCGTTAAGTGCGGCGTCACTTGCGCATTAATATCAAGATCAACAAATATTAATTCATTTCATACCAAAATATAAGTTTAATGCACTTATTATTACACTACTGTGGTGAAATCACAAGAAACTCCAATAGAGAACTTTCAATATTTGTCATCTAATTCATCAGCCAGATTAATTATACGTTTTAAATCTGACACAAAGTGGTTCGAGAAAATGTCAGTGAGGTTCACAAAGCCTTCAACGAAAGTTGGAGGCTTTTTTGTTTATGAGGTTTCGTCATTCCCTGCCTATCGGTAGCAGGCGACTTCGGGGGAATCTAACGGTTGAATACTAGAAGACATCAGTGTTTTGGCTAATGGGATTAATCAAAAAAACAATACTTTTATGGAAAATAACATTATGAAACACTTTTTTCATCGAACTTATTATTTCTGGTTGATCACACGTATTATTTTCATCGCTGGCGCAATATTGGATTCTGGCAGAATGTTCGATAAAGGGTTAGATACCCTAGATGTGTTTATTAATTGCTCTATTATCATATATTTAGTCCTTATGATATATAATACGATTAATGAATTTAGGAATGCACTTTCGAGTGCTGTCACAAAATATATTGTAGGAGTCCTTTCATTAGTGCTCGCCGTTGCAATTATCGTTGTGGTAGCAACCCATGATAGCAGACTAATGGTACTTGCCACCTGCTTTGTGATATGGATTGTTTTGCTAGGTATTTTTGATCTGTCTATATTGAATAGAAGTGATGAAACAAAAGAGAAAATAGAGGGAGAATGATTATCCTTAGTTTAATTTGTCATTCCCTGTCTACCGGCAGGCGAGTTTGGAGTGATCCATTAGTTGAATATTGAAAGAGTATCCGTGTCCTGGTTAATGGGATTACAAATCCCAATAACAGGAAGTTCGAGATGCCTTTTCCTAAAGGAATGTGTCAAGGGCATCGCCATGTGACCTTTGGCATAGCACATCACCAACAGCTGGTCCAATTCAGCCTTAAATTTTGTTAATCAGTTTCAGTGTTTTCAAGTCGTAAATTCCAATTTCGTTCTTGTCTGTTTTGTCCTGTTTGCCATTATTGTTTGTATCGTAATGACCGGTAATAATGATAGTTCCTGTTTTCTTATTAACTACCCAAGTGCTTACAAATAATTTGCTGTCAGTAAGTTGAGTTTTTTGTTTTCCATCTGTTGATAAAACTATAATTTGGGTTGGGTCACTCCAGTCAATTCCTTTCTTTCCGTCTAGGTCAATAGTCTTTGCTGAAACAAGTAAACAATTAATTCCTAAGCTGTCAATTTTTACTTGTTCAACTTTCTGAAAATATCCTTCGTTTGGATAGTAAACCTGGTTGGTCTGTCCACTTTTAGTGTCAATAAATAAAAGGTATCTATTCTTCAAACCTTCCATTTTGCCCCAATTTTCAATTCCAGTAATAACATATTCAGTTCCTTCAACTTCTGTCAGCTTGTTAAAGCTTACATAATTGTATTTGTCTTGGCCATAAGTTGTTAAGGCGAAAGTTGTCAAGATAATTAAAATTATATTTTTCATTGTTTTGATTTAAGGTTTTATATGTTATTTCAAATATAAAAAAGATAAACCCTGTCACTTTCGTTAAAGTGTTAAAACATGTTAAAGACATAAGGGTTTAATTTATCCAATTCCAAATCCCTCTCCAAAACAATCTCTCTCCTCTTTTGTTACTAGCCAATAATCTACGCACTTGTCTAAAAACACACAAACAATTCCACCTAAAAAATCAAGCCTAATCAAAATCCTATTGATTATAGGACTCTCCTTGTTATTAATTGGAGAGGGATACTTTGGAATTCAGCTACATGAACTTTCAGAACGTCAAGAACGTTTAAAGAAGGACTTTGCCGATATGAACAATATCAATTTAGGTCTTTTTTCTGTTGATCAATGGCACGATAAGGTAGAACATATCATTAAACACCAGGTTAGAGACTTAAACATCACGGCTCAAGAGAAAAAAGCGCTTCAAAAAGAAACAGAAGGGGTCATTATCGCACTCATCAATAAGGCCGAAGCACTGGTAATCAAACCAGAAAAAAAATCTCTTAGGGGTAAATTAGTCAAGTTCGCAGTTAAAAATTTTGTAAATGTTGATACCATCAAGAAACAGGTACCTGGCATGGCCAGAACCATGATGAAGAAAATTGACAATCCCAATAACAAGAAACAGCTGAGTAAAATGGCACTCCAAGAGCTCGACAAGTTTGAACAGAGCGATGTAATTGACAGCATTTTAACAGCCAATGCCGTAGCCATCAATAAGGTGTACAAAAAGTACAAGGTTGATTCTAATGAGCAACTGAACCAAAAAATCCAGTCAGAACTCAAACGCATCGAAACCGCTACCTATACTTATTGCTCAGCCATGCTCATTTGCATCGTGCTGTTGCTCACTTTATGGTGGATCTTCAGGAAACAAAAAGCATTACACGCTACCTTATTTATCATGTCATTGCTCTTTGCCTTCATCCTACTTGGTGTTGGCCTTACCGCATCAATGATTGAAGTAGATGCTCGTATCAACGCTTTAGATTTTGTGTTGCTTGGCCAACACGTTAGCTTCCCAGACCAAGTTTTGTTTTTTGAAAGCAAGAGCATTTTAGATGTAGTCATTATCCTTGTTAAAGGAACGGCAATTGATTCAATCCTCGTAGGTGTGCTTATCTTAGTATTCAGTATACTTTTCCCCATCATGAAACTCAGTTCAACAGGTATACACCTGCTCGGGAGAAAGAGTTGGGCAGAAAACAAAGTCATCAAATATTTTGCATTCCAATCTGGTAAATGGAGCATGGCCGATGTCTTCGTAATCGCCATACTGATGGCCTACATTGGCTTAAATGGTTTGCTAGAAAATCAATTGCAACAGCTTAATGTTCCTGTAAACTCACTCACCATGATCTCAACTCATAATACCGCCCTACAACCCGGCTATATCATATTCATCGCTTTTGTACTCTTTGGTTTAATCTTATCAACCATTCTCAAGTTCATTACACCCAACGATGCCTCTTAGTTAATTATCAACAAAAAATAGAATTTTAACCCATATAAACCCAATACAACCTTGACCGCCAAAAAAGATAAGCAACCGCAACAGAAAGCTCCAAAGAATAGGCTAGCTAACGTTCTTTTGATTTTGGGCCTTGGTATTTTCCTTGTTGGGGAAGGCTATTGTGGTTATAAGCTCTATACCCTATCTAACGAGCAAGAACAAATTGCCGAGGATTATGCCACTGTAAACAGCATTACCTTTGGTGTATTTTCAGTAGATCTTTGGCGGGATAAGATTTCGCATATCGTAACCAAGGAAATAAAAGGTTTTAAAATAACTGAGGAGCAAAAAAAAGAAATCCGGAAAGATATCGAAACGCAACTCCACGCCATGATTAGTAAAGTTACCAAGGAAATTACCAAACCACAAAAAGGCATTGGTAATAAACTAAAGAAGTTTGCCTTTAAGCAATTTGTTGACCCTAAAGAAATTCACGCTCAGGTTCCCTCCTTTGCTAATACCATTGTTAATAGAATAACTAGCCAAAGAGCAACCAATAAATTGAAGAATATTGCAACTGATAAATTCGATAAGCTGGTAGACCAAACCTTTGATAGCACAAAAGTGGCGATCTATCAAGTAACTAAACAAGTGTATAAAAAGTACCACGTTAATAACCAACAGGCTTTCAATAAACAAATAGAAACCAAATTAAACAATAGCCGTAAGGTTACCTATAACTATGCATATGCCATGCTAGGCTGTGTAGCAATGGCCTTTGTTGCTTGGGTCATCTTGAGAAAAAAGACCCATTTACACAGTACCTTATTCATAATGTCTTTACTTTTTGCTTTGGCCTTATTGATAATTGGTGTAACGGTTTCCATTATTGAAGTAGATGCTCGATTGAGTTCCTTTGAATTTCTAATGATGGGCGAAAAGGTAGTTTTTGAAAATCAGGTGCTTTTTTTCCAAAGTAAAAGTATCTTAGGTATTGGAGAAGTACTGATACAGCAGCCTAAACCCGATGCAATTACCGTGGGTATCATCATTATACTTTTCGTAATTATACTACCCATCTTGCGCATTACTGCAAGAGGAATCCACATGCTTTGCAAGCCAATAATTGCAGAAAATGGCATTACAAGATACTTGACTTTCGAGTCTGGCAAATGGGACATGGCCGATGTCATGGTGGTAGGTATATTGATGACTTATATCGGTTTAAATGGAATTCTAAAAAGTCAACTCTCAGGATTGAACATGAAAGACGAGTTTTTAAGAACGGCAACCGTCAATTACACTTCATTACAGCCAGGCTTTATCATCTTTGTTGGTTATGTAGCCTTTGGTTTTTTCCTCTCTTTCATGCTAAAGCAGATCACTTGCAATACAAAATAATTTAGTTTATCAATGTTCTTCCCAAACTGGAGCATGCATGTAGTATGTGCTATACCTAGTTTTTGAATTTGCCCTTTGATCCCTTTTTAACCACCACGGCCATGAGCTAGCTTGAGTGTTAGTTTTATGTAGCTTTTCAACCCCTCAAAACTACACAGTCCTAGCCCAAGTACGAGACTGGCCTTATTCCGATAGCTATCGGAAGCAAAAGGAAGGAGAAGTAGTTAATTGTTTAAAGCAGATCTCCTCTCTAGCAATAAATCAGCAAGATGGAGAAGTGAAGGCTTTTCGCCGAACGGCTCAGCTTGCGGTATAAAAACAATTAACGTACTTATCCGACTAGGCATTTACAGCCTTGATTTTTGGTTACCTTTTCATCAAGGAAAAGGTAAATTGCCCCCGCGGCAAAGAGCGGGGAAAGCCTGAGCGTTAGAGTAAGTTACCAGGAAAAGCGGTTACTTGTAAAAGGAGATTGGTTCGACTCGCTAGTGAACTGCTGTTGATAGTGCAATACTTTTTCCACACGCCACAGACCTGAGCTAACTAAGTGACAAATTCCATTGTTAACCTGATAGCAACATCCTATTTTCTAAATATAATTCAATACATTATATTTAAAACCTAAACGCTTTTATGAACCCTACGCACAAAATAAAGACTGTCAACCTACTGATACGTCTTATCCTACTCACAACCTTACTAGTACATCCCTTATTAACCCATGCACAAATAAAATTAAATGGAACCTACGTGGCTACCAAAATATCATACCTAAGCGATGATGAGCTACCAGACGATAACATACTGAAATATTCTTACGTTAAATATACCTTCAGCAATCCAAATAAATTAAATTATGCTGGTGTTTACGATGATTTAGGTACGCCATTCTTGTTTGAAGTAAAAGGAAATCTGTTATTGCTTAAAAACGATGTTGGTTTTGTATTGAATACCATGAGAATTATTGAAAATACACCTGAAAAATTAGTATTAGCCAGTGCATCTCAAAGAGGTGACCTAGAAGATCCCAAAGCCATTAAATACACGCTTTACAACGAAAAATTAGTTCAAAGAAGTTTAGCCCTTAGCCCCGATGATATTTTTAGCATCAAGGGAACAGACACCACTTATAAATCTGGGCAGAAAATTTATGCCCAGTTTAAAGGCCCTGCTTTTCAAACTTATATCTACGACAGAATTCGAAATAACAAAAAGGATGTTAAAAGTGGTGAGTTCGATTGCACCTTTATCATTGATGAAAATGGAAAACCAGATAGCTTAAGGATTATTCAAGGCATCAATCCAAAGTTTGATGCAGAATATGTTAAAGCCTTTAATAGTGCAAAAAACATGTGGATACCAGCACAACATAATGGTAAAAATGTAAAAGTCTTGATGGACCTAAGCCTTCAATACTTTACTTCTGATCAGGCATTGCCAAGCTATTTTAATGGTCAAAAAGCCAATGCTGCTTATCAAAATAAAGATCATGAGCTGGCACTCTATTATTTTGATAAGGCACTAGAGGCCAAGGGAGATGATACGGATAATTTATATAAACGTGGCATTTGTAAACAAATGTTAGGCAACATCAAAGGAGCTTGTGCAGATTGGAATAAAATAAAACTACTAGGAAAAAACATTGCTGATGAATTACTGCTTAAATATTGCAAATAAGTTAGCAAAACGATATTGTTGCTTTTCCAAGAGGAATGTCCTTGATGCAGAACAACTCGAACAGCTAAATTGAAAAACTACTGGTGAATTTTGCAATCAGCCTACCTAACTCAAAACTAGTGTTACTAGTACGTGCTTCTTGTTTCATTTTTGTTTGCCAATCACTTCGTTCTTGATATAACTTCGAACTACCTCATAATTGTCTATTGGTTCACCTTCAGATTTATCGTCATTAAAATCATGGTGAACTGTTCTGTCCCAATAAACTCTCCATTCAATCAAAGGGAAATATTTTGGTGTTTCTGCAATCCAAAAGTTTCCGTAACCACCCGAATACGCACCAACTGGTTTAAAGTAAGCATTGAAAAGTCGCCCGTCAACCGACTGACAATAGAAACCCCGAAGTTTAAGGGTGTCAATAGCAAATGGATTAATGATATTTAGTCCTAAAACTCCAAAGACAATTATTGAACACAAAATATTTATTGTCTTTGTCAACCAGATTCCGTCTGTCTTGTTTGTAAATACAAGTAGCAAAGCGAAAATTGAAAGACACACTGAAAAGATTACATCTGTCCAAAATCCTGTCAACGAAATATCAGTCAACAAAACGGTCGACAAATAAGCGACAAAGAAAATTGTAAATATTATTTGTGTCCGTTGTTTCATTTGTCTTTTGCGGTGTGTAGCTGTATCGTTCTAAGTTATTTAGATTTGTCATAGAGTGATTGTAAGTCGCCTTTTGATGGAGTGAACTTAAAATATTTTGGCTCGTGTAGAATAGAATTGAAATAAATTTCTTGCGCATCCTTCTTGCCCCTTAATTCAGCAATTGCGCTGAATTGTGCAATCAATATACTGTAAAAACCTCCAATGTGTCTTTCATTGTATGATTCTGTTTTATCGTATCCAATCCAATCAAAGTCATCATAGTCAAAGTTTTTAAAGTAGAAATATTCCTTGTCATTAAATTTTGGAAGTTTGTCGCAAAATTCAAGTATCTTTTTATTGTTCTTCATCATCTGAAGAACCTTGAATCGCCCACCAACCAAGGTATTCATCATATTCAAAAAGAAGATTGCCTTTTCAGTTTCGTCTTTAAATCCTAAACCGTCAATGTTGAAATTATGCTTACTCAAATCAGCATCGTTAAATAATGTAGCGATTCCGCCATGAATGCGATAGTAGTAGTTACCAAGCAACCATAGGCTATCAATCTTCTTGGAAAGAACTTCATTTGCTACAACTGCAACTGGTCTTGGTGTGAGTTTTTCGTTTATCCTATTGTAATGGATTTCACGAATGACATACCACAATACTAACTCTTCGTTATCTGGCCTTTCTAGAAAGCGATTCTCTAAAATTGTCATGTCACCTTTACCCACTGCAATTAAAGCATCAATAATATGATTAAGCTTAGGTGTCCTTAATGAGTCAATTGCTTTGGCAAATTTGTCACCTTTTGCATTTGTATTGTATGAATATAGTTCACTTATAGCTATTAAATTGTTTAAGTCCTTTTGTTCAAGTCTTATTTGAGCCTTTGTAAAAGTTGCTGTTACCAGAAGAATAAATGTCAAAAAGTATTTCATCAAGGTTGTTTAATTAAAGTGTTCGTTTCTTAAAGTCAATTCAAAGTTAGCAGTGTCGCTACGCATGGCAGGTAACGTTTTGGAGCCTGTCGCCGAAAAATTAGCAAAACTCCTGTTATGTGACGTATTGTTATTCATTTTTCTGTTTCATAAAATTCAGTAAGTCAAGAATATGTTGTTGCGAATGTCCATGGAAAATAAATTGAAAATACCAAAGTCCATCTGCCAAGCTATTATTCTCAATTCGCCATTTAATTTCTAAAAGGTCTAGGATGATGTCGCTCAAATCGTCCATTGCATCTCCAAGTGCAATGTCTGTTAAATTGTTAACATCATTAATATCTAGAATGGTTTTGTAAAATCCAAAGTCCTTAAAATTACTTGAAATATTTTGTCTGATGTCGGGAAGTAGCGATTGGTCAAAGTCAGGGAAATCGGTTTCATCAAATTCGTATTTTATGTCAAAATACAGGTCGTAAATTTTCACAAGGTTTCTTTCCAGCAATTTTTCTTTGTCAGATATTGTCAAGTTTGGTAGCAGTCCATATTTAACAATTTCGTTTATTGTAGGAATTAGTTCTTTCATTGAGATTTCGTACTAATATGGAACATAATTTACGTGGATTGGCGAAGGTGGCGGTACATGCTTCAAGTTTATACGTCAGCCCGCCTAATGCAAAACACTTGTTAACAGCCGTTATTTTTCTAACAGTTGGCCATATCTGTCAACTTTGTCTCCTTGTGTTACCATAATATTTTTGTCAAAGTCGAAGAATGGTTCAAGTTGCCAATCTTCACTCCCCGCAAATCCAATTCGTGAATAGAAGTCAAGAAAATTCCACAAGTTGTCACCCAGGATTTTGCCGTGCATAGTGTCTCCTTCGTGAGAAAAATATATTATCTCGGAAGGACTATTTCCAATGGCGATTATGTCTCCATTTGGAACATCCATCATAGGCAATTTGTCTTGCCATAGTTTTTCCATTATTTCGATTGCTTCTATGTCGTTATATTCTGGGTCAATGGATGCTTTTATCCATTCTTGAAAATTAGTGTATTGTTCTGCAAGTGAATTTAAATTCCAATAAATGTCACCAGAAAAATTCTGTCTGAACTCCTCTGAAAGTGTTTCGTCAAATTGATAGCTAAATTCTAAATGTTTAGAAAAATAGAATAACTTTCTTAAGTCGTCAGGTATAGTCTTTCCAATTTGCATTTCAACAGAATCTATTTCTGCTACGGTCGCAGGCCTGTCGATGAAAGGCTTAAGCATAATTGTCCAGTTTTTTCGCTTGGCAATCTCTAGTAGCCAATCGATTTTATTTATTACTTGTTTGTATGTCTGTTCGTTTGTCATTATAGTGGCTGGTAACGGTTTATAGGTTTAAGTTGAGCCTAAATTTATTTGCACAAATTACCCACATCACTAAACTAAATAAATAACTTCAAATTATTATGCTTGCACTTAGCCCGAGGCTTAACTTAAACGTGTTGTTATACGTAGTTGCAATTGTCTATAAAGATTTTTGTCTTTTCAATAGCTTGTTTATTTTCCTGTCTTTAATATTTAAGATAATAATTCCTGTCCAAGCTTTATTGACATAAAGTCCTTCTGGTTCCTTATCCAATATTGTAACCTGAACGTTGTCTGGTGTAAGTTGATTGACCAATAAATTCCTTAATTCGATATTTGCTACTTCATTTACGACAATACCGTTTGCAATTAATATTGGTATAGCGTCATTTGCTAACTTCTTAAACTCCTTTTGTCTAAAAAATCTATGCTGAATTAAAGTTAGTTTTGTCTCCTTGTCGGACAATAATACTTTTTTTAACCATATCTCATTGTCTTCAGCTGTCAGTCCGTAAGGAGTGCCAGAAATGTCTTGACCGAACGATGTTGTGGTCACAAATAGAAAAATTATTATAGAAGTCAGTGTCTTCATTTTTTCTGGCAATTACGTATAACGTTTTGGCGCTACCCGAAGGTGGCGATTTCGAAGCAATTCAATGTCAACCAAGCACAGACTTTGATTGATGCACAAAGCTTGATTTAACCACTGAATCTCCACTTTTGGATAGGTGCTGTTATATGCAGGTTTTATAAATTGCTTATTATATGGTCTAACAGTTGGATAAAAACATTTTTGTCAAACAAGTTATTTAGATAATCACTACATACTACATTTCCATTAATAGCTTCTACTTTTTCCTTTAGGTCTACAAACTCATTCTTAATATTTGGATTTCCAAGCAACGTCTTTGCATTTAATATGTCTTTTGTCCAAAACGCATATGCGCCAATACCGCAACAAGCAGATTCACACTGTGTTTCCAAATATCTCCAAAATGGTTCAGTTGTTGTAATTTCAACATCAATGTCACACACAACTGCATTCGAGTCCCAGTCAACCCACTTTATCCATTTGTCTTTTCCAATGCTTATGTCGCTGGTGTTTTCCACAGTTGCTTGTGTGTTTAGTAAACTTGCATATAACTTTCTTATACCAGCCAAAAACATTCTCCAATGCAACTATAAGTGGTTGTATTTGAGCCATGGCTTTACTGGTTTGTATGGCTAATATATTAAATTAGAGATCATCAAAAGGACCTTTTATTTATTCATTGTTTTGGTGCTCACGTGCAAATTTTTGTCGTTTGCTATCGTTATGCCTTAACCCTCCTTTGGAAATCAATAATCCGCTACATCCATTTCTACAAAAACAGGAATGGTAAATTTGAAGGTAGTACCATAACCTAACTTGCTTTCTATGGCAATGCTTCCTTGATGCTGCGCAACAAACTCCCTTACCAATAACAGGCCTAATCCACTACCTCGCTCCTTTTCTGTACCTAGTTCAGACTTGCTATCTTTTAAATCCTGAAACGCTTGAATAACCTCAGCAGACATACCCATGCCATGGTCAGTTATGCGAATCTCTACTTCATCTCCTAATACACTTGCAGTTACCCTAATCGGTTCTCCGCCAATTGAGGTGAATTTTATAGCATTGGTAATGATGTTTTGTAAAATGGAGCGTAGCATATGCTCATCGCCATTTACGCAGATATCTGCTTTTACATCATTAATTAAATTGATCTTTTTTTGATTTGCAAAGGAGTTTAACAATTCGAATGATTGGTCTATTACATTTCCGAGATCTAGCTTGCATGGAGTAAATTTAGACTTTTCTCGTTGCTTTAAGGCCCAATCTACTAAATCGTTCAATTGTTGGAGAATCTCTTTTGCTGTTTTGTGTATAATGCCTGATAGGCTAAGTATTTGCTTTTCAGTAATCTTTTCTGCCTGTTTATTCATAAATTCAGCAGAAATGAGAATGCTACTTAATGGGTTTCTCAAGTCATGAGAGATTACTGAAAGAAACCTATCTTTAGAGAGATTCAGCGCCCTCAATTCTGTATTTAGGTCTTGGAGTTCGGCCGTACGTTCCATTACCCTGTTTTCTAGCTCCGCATTTAACATTACTAGTTTTTCATTACTCGCTTTTAATCGCTCTTCTTGTTTTTTAAGCAGCTGGTTTTTTCTAAAAATCTCTGCAAACACAGCTACTTTAGTCCTTAACATCTCTGGATTAAAAGGTTTACGGATAAAATCAACCGCACCAGCGCTATAACCTTTAAACATGGCTGCCTCTTCGTAGTCATGCGCAGTAATAAAAATGATGGGAATATCCTTAAGGCTATCTCGCTCATAGATTAGTTCCGCAGTTTCGTAACCATCCATGATTGGCATTTTTACATCTAAAAGAATTAGAGAAAAGTCTTGATCATGAAGTAACACTCTTAAAGCCTCACGCCCAGACAATGCACGTGAAAAGCTATAACCCCCACCTTCCAATGCTACTTCAATAGACAATAAATTGTTCTCGTTGTCGTCTACGATCAGAATTTTAATATTTTTATCAACGTTCATCCTTAATTACTTAATCAACCATATTTTCATTAATGATTGTAACTGGTCTGTTTTTACTGGTTTGGTAATATAGTCTGACGCACCAGAAGCAATACATTTTTGTCTATCGCCAATCATTGCCTTTGCAGTAACGGCAATAATTGGAAGGTTTTTATGCTTTGGATCTTTCCTAATCATCTGAATAGTTTCGTATCCATCCATTTCTGGCATCATGATGTCCATGAGCACAATATCTATTTTCTTACTACCCTTTAATATTTCGATGGCATCTCTACCACTTTCTGCTGTTAGCACATCGATATTTGATCTTTCAAATGCAGCAGTCAGCGCAAAGAGGTTTCTTACATCATCATCTACCACTAAAACCCTTTTTGCATTTAGAATATCACTTCCGGTCTGTAGTTTCTGGATGAGCTTAATTTTTTGCTCATTGAGTTGATTCTTGTTGATATGCAACAGGGTCAACATGGCTTCCAATAGATCTATGTTAGAATTAGGTGTCTTAGTAATTATCCTATGATTAAGCCTTTTGAGTTGTGTAAGTTCATCATGGGTAAACTCCCTGGCAGAATGGATAATGATGGTGGTTTGCGGACGTTTCAATAGGTTAATTTTGTTCAGCAATTCCATTCCTTTCACATCTGGTAACATGTAATCTAAAATGATACAGTCGAATATTTCATCCTTGAGCATAGAAAGTCCCTTTTTCGCCGTACTTGAGGAGTAAATTACCGTCCCATCATTTTTCAATAGCTCCGTAATCCTATCCAGCTCAGCTTCATTATCCTCTATAACCAACACCTTTCTAAGCTTCTGTTCGCTAAAAGCGATAATTCCAGAAATGAGATCATCCAATGTCTTATTCGATAATGGTTTGAGGCTAAAACTCTTAGCACCTAATTTTAGTGCAAAGGCTTTGTTATCCTCTCCAGAAATCAAGTGAACTGGGATATGTCTTAATGAAATATCACTTTTAAGTAGTTTTAATATTTTCCATCCATTTGAATCAGGCATGTTAACATCTAAGGTGATGGCAATTGGATTGTATTTCTGGATACTTTCAAAAATTTCAAAATAACCTATGGCTACTACTACCTTTAGATTCATGTCATGTGCCTTATCCATTACAATTTTTGTAAATCGAATATCATCCTCAATTACAATAATTACTTTGTCTTCTGCTACAATATGATGACGGTCATCTTCTACTTGGTGTTCAGCAACATCAATTAGATTAGTGCGAGGATGGTTAGTATTAAAGATTTCTTTCACCAAACCCTCAGGTGCCACTGAGGCACCCTCTTTGTACTTCATTGGAAGCAATAACGTAAATACACTTCCTTTTCCAAGCTCACTGCCAACCGTAATTGTTCCACCTAATAATTCGGCAAAACCCTTGCTAATGGATAGCCCAAGTCCGGTACCGCCATATTTCCTACTCGTAGAGCCCTCAGCTTGCTGAAAAGCCTCAAAGATAATCCCTTGGGTATTTCTGGAAATGCCTATCCCAGTATCTTCGATTGAAAAGGCGATAACTTCCTCATTCTTTTTCAAAGTACCATCAGCAGTGATAAACTGCTTAAAGATATTTAACTTTACACTACCTTTTTCGGTAAACTTAAATGCATTTGATAATAAGTTTTTCAAAATCTGGTTCAAACGTTGTATATCTGTTTCAATCATTTCAGGCAAACCATTTTCTATATTGATTTCGAATTTTAGGTTTTTAGTTTCTGAGATTGGTTTAAAGGTAGATTCAACGAACGAGGCTATTTCCTTAAAGCTTACAGGAAGTACATCTGCTGAAATTACGCCAGATTCGATTTTTGAAAGATCGAGGATATCATTGATCAGTTGAATCAAATCGTCTCCACATGAGTGGATCGTTTTTGCATATTTGATTTGCTTTTCGGTTAAATTGCCATCATGGTTTTCAAAGAGTTGTTGCGCTAGAATCAGTAAGCTATTGAGTGGTGTCCTCAACTCATGAGACATGTTCGCCAAAAACTCTGATTTATATTTAGAGGTAAGTGTTAATTGTTCTGCTTTTTCCTCTAATGACCTTCCTTTATCATGTAATTCATCATTTGCCCTTCTTAATTCTTCTTGTTGTGCCGAAAGTTCTCCTGCTAAAGATTGCGATTGGGTTAACAATTCTTCTGTACGTGTATTAGTCTCAATATTATTTAGTACAATACCAATACTCTCTGTTAATTGATCTAAGAAATCGATGTGAGTATCACTAAAAGTATCAAAAGAGGCCAATTCGATTACTGCCTTCACATTGTTCTCAAATAATACAGGAAGGATCACGAGATCTAATGGTGTAGCACTACCAATTCCTGAGCTGATTTGTAGGTTATCATTGGGGAAATTAGTGATCCTAATTTGTTCTTTGTCTATGGCGCACTGCCCAACAAGCCCTTCGCTTAATGAAAATTCTTGGTTAATCTTCTTTGTAGTTTTATGGGCGTAACCCGCAAACAATTTAAGTTTAGGCTCATCTAAAGGCTCTAACTGTTCTAAGATATAAAAAGCACCATATCGGGCATTTACAAGCTCGGCCAATTCAGATAATACTTTATTGGCTACTGCATTTCGATCACGCTGTCCTTGCAACATCTGTGCAAATTTGGCCAAGTTAGATTTTAACCAATCTTGCTCATGGTTCCTCAAGGTAGTGCCTTTTAGGTTGGCAATCATTTGGTTAATGGTATCCTTTAATGCCTCCAATTCCCCTTTTGCGTCTACCCTAATGGTTCGTGTTAAATCTCCTTTTGTTACTGCAGATGCTACCTCAGAAATAGAACGTACTTGCGTAGTTAGATTTTGTGCTAGCTGATTTACATTTTCCGTTAAATCTTTCCAAGTTCCAGAAGCCCCTGGTACACTAGCCTGCCCCCCTAATCTTCCTTGTACACCCACCTCACGTGCCACGGTGGTTACCTGATCGGCAAATACGGCAAGTGTATCAATCATCTCATTAATGGTGTCTGTTAATTGAGCAACCTCACCTAATGCATTAATGGATAATCGTTGCTTCAAATTCCCCTTTGCAATGCCTGTTGCTACTTTTGCAATACCACGTATCTGTCCGGTAAGGTTAGATGCCATCTGATTTACTGAATCGGTAAGATCCTTCCATGTTCCACCTACACCTTTTACTTGTGCTTGTCCACCAAGCTTACCTTCGGTTCCTACCTCTCTTGCCACACGGGTTACCTCAGATGCAAATGAATTGAGCTGATCTACCATCGTATTGATGGTATTCTTCAAATCCATCATTTCTCCCTTTACGTCGATGATAACCGTTTTGGATAAATCTCCACTGGCAACAGCCTTGGTTACCTCGGCAATGTTTCGTACCTGAGAAGTAAGGTTACTAGACATTTGATTTACAGAGTCAGTTAAATCTTTCCACGTTCCGGCAACCCCAGGTACAAAGGCCTGTCCACCAAGGTTACCATCGGTTCCCACCTCACGTGCCACACGAGTTACCTCAGATGCAAATCCCCTCAACTGATCTACCATCGTGTTGATGGTTTCTTTTAATTGCAAAATTTCTCCCCTTACATCTACCGTAATTTTTTTAGATAAATCTCCATTAGCTACCGCGATAGCCACATCAGCTATATTTCTTAGTTGGGCGGTTAAGTTACCCGCCATTTTGTTTACACTATCGGTTAAATCTTTCCATGTACCATCTACGCCTGGTACATTTGCCTGACCACCCAATTGTCCTTCAGAACCTACCTCCCTTGCCACACGGGTTACCTCAGATGCAAATCCCCTCAACTGATCTACCATCGTATTAATGGTGTTTTTCAGTTCCAAAAGTTCACCCTTTGCATTTACGGTAATCTTCCTAGAAAGATCACCTTTGGCTACAGCTGTGGTTACCTCTGCAATGTTACGCACCTGAGAGGTCAGGTTATCTGCCATCTTATTTACAGAATCTGTTAAATCTTTCCAAGTACCACCTACACCAGGCACGTTCGCCTGCCCACCTAACTGACCCTCTGAACCAACCTCACGAGCCACACGTGTTACCTCCGAACCAAACGAATTCAATTGATCTACCATCGTGTTAATGGTGATTTTGAGTTCTAACATCTCTCCCTGTACATCTACTGTGATTTTTTTAGAAAGGTCTCCCTTGGCCACAGCAGTAGTTACTTCTGCAATATTTCTTACTTGTCCGGTTAGGTTACCCGCCATTTGGTTTACCGAATCCGTTAAATCTTTCCAAGTACCACCCACACCAGGAACATTGGCTTGTCCACCTAATTGCCCTTCAGACCCTACCTCTCTAGCTACCCGGGTTACCTCAGAAGAAAATGAATTTAACTGATCTACCATTGTATTAATGGTGTTCTTTAATTCCAATAGCTCGCCTTTTGCGTCTACCGTTATTTTTCTAGATAAATCTCCCTTAGCTACCGCAGTAGTTACCCCTGCAATATTCCTCACCTGATCGGTCAGGTTACTACCCATTTGATTTACCGAATCAGTTAAATCTTTCCAAACCCCTCCAACACCTTTTACCTTTGCTTGCCCTCCTAATTTACCCTCGGTACCTACCTCCAAAGCTACACGTGTTACCTCTGAGGCAAATGAATTCAGCTGATCTACCATGGTGTTAATGGTTTTCTTCAGCTCTAACATCTCTCCTTTTACATCTACTGTGATTTTTTTAGAAAGGTCACCGTTGGCCACCGCCGTGGTTACCCCTGCGATGTTCCTTACCTGCGAGGTAAGGTTCCCAGCCATCCTATTCACCGAATCTGTTAAATCTTTCCATGTTCCTGCAACCCCAGGTACTTCGGCCTGTCCGCCCAGTTTACCTTCTGTTCCTACCTCTAGGGCTACACGAGTTACTTCAGAAGAAAAAGAGTTGAGCTGATCTACCATCGTATTGATTGTATTTTTAAGCTCTAAGATCTCGCCCTTCGCCTCCACCGTGATTTTCCTTGATAAATCTCCTTTGGCTACCGCTGTTGTTACTGCTGCAACATTCCTTACTTGAGCAGTTAAGTTACCTGCCATTTGGTTTACAGAGTCGGTCAATTCGGCCCAAACCCCAGCAACTCCTTTAATCTTAGCCTGTTCACCTAGCTTACCTTCAGAACCTACCTGACGAGCAACCCGGGTAACTTCCATTGAAAAAAGCCTCAGTTTAGATAACATCTGATTTGACTCCTTTGCAATTCGAAGAAATTCGCCCTTCAATGGTTGTCCATTTATTTCTAAGGGAATATGTTTAGAAAGATCACCATTGGCAACGGAGTTAATCATGTTGGCGATTTCCAATGTTGGCGAAGTAAGATCGGTAATTAAGGTATTTAATGAACTTACACCATCTGCCCACTCTCCCTTTGCTTCGGGAAGTTCTATCCTTTTAGAAAGATTTCCTTTCTTTCCAATGTTTTTTTCAGCAGAAGACAATTCAGCCACAAGTCGCTGGTTCATGTCTATGATATCATTGAGTACCTCACAAATTCTACCTTCAATACCTGCTTGCGTAACCGGCATCCGAATGTTCAATCTGCCACTCTTTACAGAGGATAGTACGTTTAACAATTCTTTTAGGTCGAGAGACCCATTAATGGTTTTTTTTGAATTTGGTACTGCAACTGTGAGCTCTTTGCTGTTCATTGGTTAATTAGATAAAGATCGCGTTGCTCAAGAGCAACCAATTGGAAAACATATAGGAAAATTATAAAGAAATTTTTATTAAATCAATAGCTTGCCTCCAAATTTTATATTGCTTACTTTATCAAAAAAGTGGTTTTCCTTCATCTACGGCTATTTTACCTTAGTGAGGATCAGTTAGTACAATGCTTTTTTTTATAAGGGCTTGCATATGCGTTAGCTAAAGAAAGGATGGCACAATTCTATTAAATAATTTACTTAACAAAAAAGAGGTCCTCTTTTATCTTTTCAAACTATTTTATTTCACTAAATCATCGGAATTTATTCATACCAACATCGCTTCTGGGTCGTATCAGAATCGTATCTGCGTCGTAACAGAAATGCAATGAGTCCAATATGAGTCCAATATAAGTCCAATATGTGTCCAAGTATTTCAATAAAAACTTGGACTTTTTATGTTTATGTATTACATTTACTATTGTAACACTACAACTCTGATACGACGTTGGTACGATGCTGTACATAAGCAGTAGCGACGACGTCACGACTGGATAACGAACAAAAGACAAAGGATATGGGAACAATTAAGGGAAAATTTATAAAGGGCAAGGCTGGCAGCCTGGTATTTCGTGAGTACAGGGGCACCCAAGTTGTTTCAGGCTTGCCAAAGGTTATCAAGAGCCACCGTACCGAGGGCACAAAAAAAGCGGCAACGCTCTTCGGTAAATCGAGCAAGCTAGCCGGGGGAATCAGGCGGGGGCTTGGCTATATCTGTGGAAAGTTCTATGACGGGACAATGATCTATAGGTCCAATACCGAAATACTGCGTTGTTTAACAGCTGCGAGGGATCCAGAAAAGCAATTTGATTTTAATGCCGACAGTTTCCGTACACTTGCTGGTTTTGAGTTCAATGTTGGCTCTATGGTCAAGAATCATTTTTATGTGCAGCCCCAAGTTACTATTGAAGGCAACACCCTGAAGGTTACCGTACCCGAGATAAAGATACCCACCGACCTTAAGTGGCCAATTGACCGACTTAAAACCTGCAAGCTATTGATTGCCACCATTGGCATAGACCTGAAAAGGGGAAGCACAAAATTTGCCGAACCACAGGTGATGGATATCCCCTACACCTATAAGCCCAGCCTTGTGGCCTCCCAGACCTTTGAGTTTGAGATGATACCGGGATGCTTGTACGTTACAGCCATCTCGCTTCAGTATGTGGAGGAGACCTTTATCGGTGAGACCACCATTAATACCAAGGACTTTAATCCGGCGGCCATATTGCATGCCCACATAGCGGATGGAATTACTGACCCAGCGCTTACCAAGGGATGGCATCAATTTGATGAAAAGGGGTATTAGTACGTTGAGCGTTGAGCGTTTTTCGTTGGGATGACGTAACCAGAAATGATTCGTCATGCTCAGCTTGTCCCGATAGCTATCGGGAGGGCATCCTAATGCTGTAGCAGGCAGAGTAAGCATTCATAATGCCGTAGGATTCCCACCTGCGTGGGAATGACGTAACGAGAAATGATTCGTCATGCTCAGCTTGTCCCGATAGCTATCGGGAGGGCATCCTAATGCTGTAGCAGGCAGAGTAGGCATACATAACGCCTTAGGATTCCCACCTGCCTGGGAATGACGTAACCAGAAATGATTCGTCATTGCCAGCTTGACTGGCAATCTTAATGCTATAGCAGGCAGAGTAAGCATTCATAATGCCTTAAGATTCCCACCTGCGTGGGAATGACGTAACGAGAAAAGATTCGTCATGCTCAGCTTGACTGGGCATCCTAATGCTTTAGCAGGCAGAGTAGGCATACATAACGCCTTAGGATTCCCACCTGCCTGGGAATGACGGCCGATTTCAAATCATCTACTTCCCCAAACAATCTTTATTTCCCTTATCCTTAAAAGACACCAAAGCATCAAAATCTTTCAATAATCCATTTACCGGTTTACAGTTTACAACCTTGTTGGGCACATTCTCCGCTTTAGGGTTATCCTTGGCGTTTTTTCTGATTGTGAATTTCTTCTCTAAACAAAGTATAGCGTGGTTATCTACCACATACAACCGTGATTCTGTAATGTCATCTTTGGTAGCTCCATCCCCTTCTCCAGCAACAAAACTCCATACTAAGCTATTCAAATGTGCAAAATACAGCTGATTGTCATTTACAAAATACTGGTCTGTGGCCTCAAAATGGCTGTACTCATTGTAGCTGTGTTTTATCATCATTAATTTACCGTTTTTCGAGAAATAGACAATCTTACCGCTTCGCTCCTGTTGGCAATTGTAATTATAGGATACCGAATCAAGTTGACCTGATTGAATTAGGTTTACGGAAGTAGCATAAGCTTGTTTGATGGCGGCTACAGAATTTGGGTTTGTAGTTTCTGGTTCTTGGCTATTTTCAGCTGCAGCAGCTTGCTTCGTAGTGTCTTTTTCAGTTTTTGTTTCAGTTCTTTCGCCTTGTCCACAGGCAAGCAACAAAAGGCAGATCAATAAACAGCTTATATTTTTCATAATCATCCATTAAGATTATGGTTAACAATTGGAAAGGCTATTAGTTTATTCAAAACTTAACACATCCAAATTCACATCCATAGCTCCTATCCTCACAGTGTTGTTATTTTTTGTGTTGATGGCGTTGTAATTTTGGTTTCAATAAAGCTTTAGAAATTCAATGGCTATATGCTACGATTGCCATTGTTAAAACAATAATTACCCCATAATCTATATATTAGCTACTATTATGATTTCATATTCAACACTTTTTTCAGCAAAAGTCGGTCGGTTTGTAACCGTAATTTTATTGCTCTTGGTGGCAGGGACTAATAGTCGGGCTCAGCAAGCTAATGATTATCTTAGGTTTAATCCTGCTGGCATAGAAGGTAACCAGATTAAAGTTATTCATCAGGGTAAAACGGTAAAGGTTTTAGCAACAGGCGGCTACATAGAAATTGAAGTTAATGAAGCCCTTAAAATAGCAGAAGGGATATTTGTGCGTGCATACTTCAAGAATGGATCGGTTGAAAAAAAAATTGAGAATCCATTTGATGCTGCCATTTATTTAACCCCTGGCAATGATTTTTATATCGATTTACATGACATCAGGTCAAAAAATTTAATCAAAAGGTATATCCTGCAAAGGCCCAAGTTGTTTCCAATCATTTCGTTTTACGACGAAAATGATCATCATCTCTACACTTCAAAAGAAGAGGGAAAAGCAGGCGTTTTTAGATCGCCGCCCGGTAAAAAAGTAACATTAACATTTAAGCAACGTTTGGATTATGAAGCGATGGATATAGAATATACTTTACGCGACTTAAAAACTGGAAGAACGCAACAAGGAACAGACAAATACGCCATAAAAGATTTAGATTTCGAATCCAATACCTATTACGAACTTCGTTTGAATTACGTTGACCAGCGCGAAAGTACGGCTGTAATGTCCATCTATGCAGAGCCCTATTGGTATCAGTCTAGGAACACCCTTGCTTTGCTCATGTTTGCTATATTTGCTTTTTCGATTATTTCATTCGTTAGGAAAATTAATACTTCCAGGAAAGAACAGCGCAAGTTAGAACAGGCAGCTATTCGCTTACAATCCTTACTTAATCCGCATTTTACCTTTAATGCCTTGAGTTCTATACAGGGCTTAATGAATACCGATCGCATAGATGAAGCTAACCAGTACCTGGAAGAATTTAGTTCTTTATTGAGGCAAACACTGGCTACCAGCCAACAAGTTTATACCACGTTGGATAAGGACTTAGAGATGATGCGCTTATACATCAAACTAGAAGCCTTTAGGTTTAATTTTTCTTGGGCCATAGAAATTGCTGATGAGTTAAACCTTTCGCTGATAGAAATACCAACTTTGTTGTTGCAACCATTGATTGAGAATGCCATTAAACACGGAATTGGCAATTTGGGAGATCAAGGCAGATTGTTGATTATATGCAAGGAAGGCACTAAAGAAGATACTTTTGTAATTGTGATAAAAGATAATGGCACATGGGTGGATGATAAACAGAATGATGGTTATGGTCTTTCTTTAACCGCAGAGCGAATACAAACCATTAATAAAATGGAAAAAGAACGATCTATTGTGTTAACTTTTAATAAGGTAGCCGGTACAGAAGCCATTTTAACATTTAAAAACTGGATATGATTACGGCTATACTTGTAGATGATGAGCTGATCAATAACAGCAACCTAAAGGCCTTGCTTAATAGGCATTGCACATCAATTAATGTATTAGCTACAGCCACCAATGCTGATGAGGCTAAAATTCAAATTATCGAATTAAAGCCTGATGTGGTGTTTTTAGATATCGAGATACCAGGTAAAAATGGTTTCGATTTATTAAAATCTATAAATGAACCAGATTTTGACGTGGTTTTTGTAACGGCATACGACAGTTATGGAATCATGGCCATTAAATTTTCGGCATTAGATTATTTACTGAAACCCATTAACATTACAGAACTCACAAGAACTGTAGAGAGAATTGAACAATCAGTTCAAGCTAAAAAGCAAAATGCTCGACTAGATAATCTCCTCCAACTATTAGATAAAAAGCAAAATAATGATAGTCAAAAAATAGCTTTGCCTACACAAAAAGAAACCTATTTAGTTCCCGTTAAAGATATAGTTAGGTGCGAGTCTTCTAATAATTACACCACATTTTTTTTGATTAATGGCTCATCACACCTCATTTCCAAGCCGCTTTATGAATATGATGAATTATTAAGTCCGTATGGTTTTGTGCGTTGCCACCAATCTCATTTGGTAAATAAAACACATGTTACCAGTATTTTAAATGAAGATGCTGGTTATTTGATTTTGGATCATACTGCACAAAAGATACCCATTGCTAAACAACGAAAAAGCGAGGTTAAGTCTTTGCTGAAATTGTAATTTATGTTGTTTCGGTTGGTGAAAATTGGTTCAATTTGCGCTTTAACCCTATCTATTCAGCCTTCTATCGCTTTAAGATTGCCAGTCAAGCTGGCAATGACGTATATTTTCAAAGAAAATCCTGCTTTTGAAGCATTTCATTTCCCTGTTCCTATATATGTTTGTTTTATGGCACAAAAAAAGAGGTTGCTTTCACAACCTCTTTTATCTTTTTAAGCTAGCTTATCTCGCTAAATCATCATTCATGTACTTAGCTTCTAGATCGTCTTTATAGGCTTTTGCTTTGTCCATCCATTCTGGTGCTTTTTCTTTCAAATCATCTACAATTGATTTTCCAGTTATTTCATCAGGTTTAGTGATGTATTTATAGGCGCCATAGATGGCCGCTCCAATTATTGCTGTTCTTAGTAATCCCATGGTTTCTGTTTTTTTAGGTTTAACATTTATGTTATTAAAATGTTTGGAGCATGAGAATTTATTTTTGTTACAGGTAATTAAGCAATTAGGTACTCATAAAAAAAGAGATACCAGTTGGGTATCTCTTTTTTTAATTTACGTCATTTCGACTTTAGGAGAAATCTATAAGTTATTTACTATCTGTTTATTTAGTAAGAGATCTCTCGTCGCTAGCTGTCTGCCGGACAGACAAGCGCCCTGTCGAGGTGACGGATTTCCTTATATCAACTCCAACAAATCCTTCTTGGTTAACGATTTGAAGATAGATTCTTCGGTTTTAATTAAATCACTGGCTAAGTCTTTTTTGGTTTCTTGCATCAGCATGATCTTTTCTTCGATGGTATCTGGACAAATTAATCGCACTGCCATTACATTTTGATGTTGCCCAATTCTGTAAGCTCTGTCTATGGCTTGGTTTTCAACTGCAGGATTCCACCAAGGATCGATGAGGTAAACATAATCGGCTTTGGTTAGGTTTAGGCCTACCCCACCCGCTTTTAAGCTAATTAAAAACACCCTAACTTCTGAGTCATTTTGAAAAGAATCTACAACGCTCTCTCTATTTTTCGTTTGTCCGGTTAAATAAGCAAATTGAATTTGACGTTGTTCTAGTGCTGCCTTTACCAATTCTAGCATGCTTACAAACTGAGAAAAGACCAATATTTTATGATGTGGTGATTTAGTTTCAATTTGTTCTAACAGCACATCCATTTTGGCCGAAGCATCACCATAATACTTCTCCTTACTTAAAATGGCTGGGGAATTACAGATTTGCCTCAATTTGGTAATGCCTTGCAGTACGTGCATGCTACTTCGTTTAAGTTCGTCTTCGGCTGTGCCCATTAAATAATCCCTGATCTCTGTGCGACAACTTTCGTAAATTTCACGCTGTTGCGTACCCATTTCGCAATAGATGACCATTTCGGTTTTATCTGGCAATTCTTGTGCTACCTGTTCTTTGGTGCGCCTTAATAAAAAAGGATTAATGCGTTTTTGTAGTTCGGCAGCACGTTTGGCATCTTTAAACTGATCTATGGGAACAGAATAAATCTGCCTAAAATGTTCTCTACTGCCTAATAAACCTGGACAGGCGAAAGATAACTGTCCGTATAAATCGAAAGTATTGTTCTCTATTGGCGTTCCGGTCATCACTACCTTATTTCTCGATTGTAATAATCGCACTGCCTTGTAACGTTGTGAATCGGGGTTTTTAATGGTTTGCGATTCATCTAAAAAGATATAGTTGAAACGGTAATCTTTTAAGAACCTTACATCAGCCAATAATGTTCCGTAAGAAGTTAGGATCACTTCATATTGATCAAAATCGGCTACAATCCTTGCTCGGTCGGCACCATAAATAGTTAGCACCTTTAACGTTGGGGCAAACTTCTTAATCTCTTGTTGCCAGTTAAACACCAAAGAAGCTGGCACCACCACCAAATTGGTATTGTGTCCCATTTTTTCCTTTTGAGAAAGGATGAATGCCAGTACTTGAACCGTTTTGCCCAAGCCCATGTCATCTGCTAAACAACCTCCAAAGTTGAAACCGTCTAAGAAGTTGAGCCAGTTTAAGCCTTCTTTTTGGTAACCACGTAAGGTTGCGTTTAACGCAGCAGGTACTTGGATCTCTTCTATATTCTCGAATGCCGAAAGTTTAGCGCGATACAATTCCAGTCGTTGCTTGGTTTCGATATCTAACAATTCATCTTCGTACAATTCTTCAACCGTTGCATAATTGATGTTGGGTGTATGTAAGCTCTCCCTTACAACTTCTGCTGCGCCAAAATAACCTTCAAACTTTTGCAACCATTCATCGGGCAAGATGCCCATGGTTCCATCGTCTAATTGCACAAACTTATTTTTGTTTCTAATGGATTTGTGCAAGTGTTTAAGGGAAACGGTTTGTTTGTTGAATTTAACCCTAATGGCTGTTTCAAACCAATCTATCCCACTTATTACGTTAATGGCTATTTCGGCTTTATATTGACTGATTTTATTATCCTTTAACTCATTGAAACCTAGAATGGCAATCCCTTTACTTCGCCAAGATTCGAAAGCCTCTAGAAACCAGCCTGGTTCTAAGAAATGTTTGCGATGCATCCAAAAACAATCGGCGTGGCGTTGATCGCCAAACTCTTTTGCTTGCTCCATGAAATAAGGATGCATTTTAGCGATGTTGGTAATGAACTGCAGCTCCTTTTCATCATCCCGATCAAGGGTAAAAATCTTTCCTCTTTTATCTTTTGCCTGAATTTGTTTTTGAGAGATGACAGGAATTTCTAGTCCGCCATAACGCATGACCGGTGTAAGCAATACAAAATCTTCAGACTCTGTTAAATAAATGATTTGCTCATTCTCTAAATCAAAACCTTGCTCTTCTATTTGTTTTTTGGTAGCAGGTTTGAGGTAGGCATAGTTGATTTTGATTTTCTCTTCTATCTTCGATAAAATATCCTCTTGGAATACCTCATATTCAGCACGCTCAATCACCAAGTTATTTTGATGTTGCTTAAAGAAGTCGATCACACTGAGCACATAAGGATTAGCTATCAAATGCAGTTGATCCTTAATCTCCACAAAATAATGGAAACGAAGTTTGATATCTTCTAAATCGTAGGTTTTACCGTTAAGGTGTAATAAACCAGAAATCGCAAAGCTATCACCTCTTTCATCTACACTCAGCTCCAAATTTACTTTGAGGATAGAGAGTTTGATTTTTATTACCGAACTGGCATTTACGATGGAATTTATCTTTTCATCATGCAGGTAAAACTCTAAATGAAGTGGGTTTGTAGCAATTGCTTTTAGCGCTTCTAAATCAGAGCCGTTTCTACTTTCGTTGTAATTGTTCTTGAAACGAGAAATACCCGTATAAAACTTAAGTTCAGTTTGTTTTTCTGTTTTCCAAACCAGGTCTAGTGGATCGAGAACTTGAATGGGATTTTTGAGTTTACCATTTTTGCTTACTTCTACATTCGCCAGTTCTACCACCAAATGCCTATAGTACTTATGGCGACTGAAAATAACGACCATTTTCTTGGGAAGATGAGCTGATAGGTTTAACTGCGAAGTTTTGTCGGCCTTTAATATTGGCGCCAGTTTTCCATAGTCAAGCTTATTTGAATCTTCTTTATCGGTCATAGAGTGGGTTAAAGATAAGAGAAAATGGAGAGATATTGATGTTTAAAAACCTTTTACCATCTAAGACAGCTTAGAAAATCTAAGATTTTGAACCACATAAGAAACAAAAGAAATGCTAAAGAGGTAAGGGACTTTAACAGTTCGTTTAGGGCGTCATTGCCAGCTTCCCGAAGATCCCGATAGCTTTCGGGACGGGACAGGCATCTGGCAATCCTAATGCGATAAGAAGGCCAGATAGCTATGCATAACGCTTTAAGGTTCCCTCCCGATAGCTATCGGAATAAGGCCAGTCCTCGTGCTTAGGGAAGGATTGTAAGATTTTGAGGGGTTGCAAGCTGCCTAGCAAACCACGTACGTCATTGCCAGCTCGACTGGCAATCGTAATGCGGTGGGTCGGTTATACAAGCATGCTTAACGCATTAAGATTCTCGTTTGCATGAGAATGATGCATATTCTACATCATAAACAGCATACACTACCATCCAACTGTGGGACTTTGAGGGGTTGCAAGCTGCCTAGCAAACCACGTCCGTCATTGCCAGCTCGACTGGCAATCGTAATGCGATAAGAAGGCCAGATAGCTATGCATAATGCTTTAAGGTTCCCTCCCAATAGCTATCTGGATGCAAGGGAATGACGCCCGTTTTATATCATAATAGCAAAGGCTACCCATCCAGGTAGCCTTTAACCAAATATATGTTACCTGTATGAAAGAGTAACAAGATCTTATAGAATTATCTATTTTTTGTACTGTTGTGCTGTAAGCTGCTTAACCAAAGAATTTACATAAACCTCAATATTATCATAACCCGTACTTAAATCCCTTCCATTTGCATTGGCTTTATTTGGATCGAGTTTATTGGCTTTCTCCCAATCATCAGGTATCCCATCCAAATCTGTATCTGTTAAAACGGTTCCAGTATTTAAAAATGGCCAGCCACCAACATCACTCTGCTTATCTATAATTCCATTGGTACTGTTAGTCTCTCCACTAGATCCATTTGCAGTGAAAGTTCCCTTTCTGGTGTGCTCAATTATACGATGATCTATGGCATCTCTTTTTAGGGATGCTCCTGCAAAATCAAGCACCACTTGATACGCCATTATTGCGGTATGAGTGGTTACATTGTTATTTATTTCTAGCGGATTGGCTAGTTTCATCGCGTCTTTATCCGCTTGCGAAACTGTTCCATAGCTGCCATGAAACTGATTGTAAACTCCATGATTCCAATTGTCATTTGTTGGCGCAGTTCTTCCATCTACATGGTTACCCGCAATGTAAAACTTACCCCATTGGTTATAAATTGGCGAGGCAGTTGACTTCATGTATTTGTCAATGGAAAAGATGCGATCCTTATTTTTAGTTGCTGGTCCGGGTTTGTAATAATTGTTAATGAGATTGATGTTCATCGCTTCGCCACCATAAGCACTATTACTGCCCCAGTTATAGAAAACATTATTTCTTACATCAACCAAATCTGTTAATGCATAAGCTGTGCCTTCTCGCTCTCCAAACCTTGGATTGCGACTATCATGGTTTGCCATTAAGTTATGATGAAAGGAGGCATTCTTCCCACCCCAAATGCCGCCATAACCATGAGCACCTTTGCCATGGGCAGAAACTCTTAGGCTTTCTGAAATGATACACCACTGCAGCGTGAGATTATCATTGTTATAAAATGAAACACATTCGTCTGTAGACCAACTCATGGAGCAATGGTCTACCATGATATCCCTCGATTCGAAACCCCCTATCGCATCTGCCTCTACCGCTTTTTCATCGCCCATCCTAAACCTCATGAAGCGAATAATCACATTGGCCGTTTTCACATTCAGTGGATAGTTTTTTAAGGTAATCCCATCTCCAGGTGCAGTTTGTCCGGCAATGCTGATGTCTTTATTTTTTAATTCTATGGCGCTGTTTAGTTCAATTGTTCCTGATACATCAAATACGATAATTCTTGCTCCAGTTGCATCAACTGCTGCTCTAAAACTACCGATACCATTATCATTCAGATTGGTAACCTTAATTACCTTACCACCTCTCCCGCCAGTTACTTCTTTTCCAAAACCCTCTGCACCCGGAAAAGCAATCGCTGTTTCATTCACTTGAACAGGCTTTTCCGTATTGGTTTTTACCTCTTCAGTTTGAACAGTTTTTGTTTTTTTACAATTGATGGCGAGAAAGGCTAATGAAATTATCATTGTACTTCTCCAAAAGGTATTTTCAATCATCTTTAAATGAGATTAAGCTAGTTAATATTGATGATGCTTTTTAATACGTTGCCACTTGTTTGGTTTGGTTCATCTGGCTGACTACCGCCTATGGTGATTTGCAGGTTTCCTTTAAATCGTTGTTTCAAACCATTAGCATCTACGTATGATAAATCGTCTGGCGTTAATAGAAACTTAACCACTTTACTTTCGCCAGCTTTTAAGTTAATTCTCTCGAAACCCTTTAAAGCCTTAATAGCTGTTTTAATGGATTTATTCTGATTAACGATGTAAAGTTGGGTCACTTCATCACCCGCCATTTTACCATTATTGGTTACCGTTACGGCAATAGGTACATTTTTGCCTCTCACAACTGTTGCAGGAATACTTTGTTTAGCATAGCTGAAACTGGTATAACTTAATCCGTAGCCAAAGCCATAAAGTGGTTTATTCTTGAAATAACGATAAGTACGATTTTCCATGTTGTAGTCGTTAAAATCGGCTAAATCGCTATCGCTTTTATAAAATGTAATTGGCAATCGCCCTGATGGGTTATAATCGCCAAAAAGAATATCGGCAGCTGCCTTACCTGCAGATTGACCACCATACCAAGTATTAAGAATGGCAGGAATGTTTTCAGACTCCCAAGGTGTTGCAATGGCGCTACCTGTCATCATGACAAATACAACAGGTTTACCACTCGTTTTTAAAGCTTTCATTAACGCGGTTTGCACTGCTGGCAATAATATTGAAGTACGGTCTCCCCCAGTAAATCCAGGTTCATCAACTTTCATTTGTTCGCCTTCTAGCTGTGGCGAAATACCACCCACAAATATGAAAGCATCAGCATCCTTATGTTTGGCAACTAGGGCATTAAAATCAGTTTGTACGTAATTGCCCACGTCCATCCTCACATTAGACTGACCGTCTCCTTGCCAAAACTCTACAACCAAGTTATAAATGGTATCTTTTTTTGTCTCCAGCTCGAAACGTTTAATCTCTTTTTTCTTATTTACCCATTCATCTAAAACTATTTTGCCGTTTAAGATTAAACGATAGCCATTATCGGCTTCTAGTTCAAAAGCCAATTTCTGACTTGCCTTTGCTTTAAAATTAGTGGTATAGCGGGCAGAAAAGTCGTTTGCGGCTAAATTGCCAATTACATTTTCTCCTTCTTGCCAAGCGTGGTTAACTTTTGTTTCTTGACGAATGGCTACCGGTTTACCCGTTAAGGCAATATTATTGAAATATTCAGCTTTAAAGCCTTGTTTGCCTTCAAATGTACATTGGCTTTCTACATCTTGAAAAACCAACATGTTGGCATTGGTAAAGTTGATGGCTTTTTCATAAACCACTTGGGTGCCTTTGCCAACCTTTTGCTTGATACCATCTAACACAGTACTCAACTCTGTTGGATTGCAATTATAGTTACCCAGTATAGAAACTGAATTGGCTGCATTTGGCCCTAGTACAACTATCTTTTTTAAGTCTTTACGAAGCGGAAGTGTATTGTTTTCATTTTTAAGCAACACCATGGATTGTTGTGCCATTTTTAAGGCATGGGCTTTATGTGCCGCACTTTCTAATACCGAAGCAGGCGTTTGCGCATATTTAACCATTTCTTTTGGATCAAACAAACCAAGCTGAAAGCGAATCATGAATAATCGATGTAAAGAAACATCCAGCTGTTTTTCGGTGATGTTGCCATTTTTAACTGCTTGTACCAAGGCAAAATAAGCTTCCTTGCCACAATCTACATCTGTGCCATGAAATACAGCATCAACAGCTGCAGATTCTGCATCCTTATGGGTTTTGTGTTTTTTATAAAAATCGTCTATTGCACCACAATCCGATGTCACATAACCTTTAAAGCCCCATTGTTTTCTTAATATATCTGTTAAAAGCACATCGCTTGCACAACAAGGTTGAGTTCTAAATGCATTATAAGCACACATAACTCCTGCAACCTTAGAATCAACTACCAGTTTTTGGAACGCAGGTAAATAGGTATCCCAAAGGTCGTAAGCACTCACATCTACATTAAAAACATGACGAAGCGGTTCTGGACCACTATGTACAGCAAAATGTTTAGCACAAGCGGCAGCTTTTAGGTATTTCGGATCATTGCCTTGCAAACCTTTTACAAAAGCATCGCCAAGCATGGCTGTTAAAAAAGGATCTTCACCATAAGTTTCTTGCCCTCTTCCCCAGCGTGGATCACGGAAGATATTTACATTGGGTGTCCAATAAGTTAAACCCACATATTTAGATCCTTCTTTTCCATCTTGCACCGCCTTGTTATAAACAGCCCTCCCTTCTAGTGCCGAATAATCGGCCATTTTATACAGCGAATTCTTATCAAAACCAGCTGCCATTGCAATTGCCTGCGGAAATACGGTAACTTTATATGGTGTTCTGGCAACGCCATGTAATACTTCGTTCCACCAATCATGCGCAGGTACACCTAGCCTTGGAATTGCAGGTGCGGAATTTAGCATTTGTGCTACTTTTTCTTCAACGGTTAATCTACTCACCAAATCCTTAACCCTAACTTCAAAGCTTAATTTATAATCTTGAAAAGGATATTTTTGAACTTGACTGTAGGTAGGTTGTGAGATAAAACATACAATAGCTAGTGCAATGATATAAGTGGTCTTTTTAATGTTCATACAAAGAGATGGACGAATCCTTGGTTTATAATATTTGGTTTATTGGTTGTAGTAACACAACAAACATAGGTAGCAACTCACATTTAGAGGTCTAAAAATTAATCGAACTGGTTTAAAATACGGTATATATAGAAGGCTATGCTCTTATTTTGGCAGATTAGCTCAAGGTTTGTAATTAGAAGAGGCTCTAATCACTAATTCAGACTTCATGGTAATGAGTGGAGACGAATGTAGGTCTGATTTATGACTCAAATGATCAAGCAATTTAGCTGCGATGACCTTCCCCATTTCGAAACCAGGATAATTAATGGTGGTAAGGGCTGGATCGATATTTCTTGAGATCAGGTCATTATTAAATCCTGCAAATTTTACGTCTTGGGGTATCTTAAAACCCTGCAATTTTAACTCATTCATACAAGTTGCGGCACAACTATCATTAGCTGCAAAAACACCATCGCCTTTTAGTTCTGCTATTAATTTTGCAGCAGCTATTCCAGCCTTTTCACTTAAATCGGTAACAATAAGCTGATTTTCATTAAAAGGTAAGCCAGCAGCCAGAAGTGCCCTTTTAAAACCGCTAGTTCGCTCCTTATAAACACTAACAGATTGGTGCCCTGTAATGTGAAAGATGTTTTTTGCACCCATCTCAATTAAATGTTGAGTAATTAAAAAGGCAGCATTTTCGTTATCAATAGTAACCGATGGAACGGTTAATCCATGTGGTGCACGATCAAAAAAAAGAACAGGTATTTTACGGTCTCTAAAAATATCAAAACCCGTTAAGCCATTACTGCCAGCAGCAACCGATACCAATAAACCATCAACCCTGTTGTTAAACATTGTTTTGAGGTTACTGATTTCTTTATCTACATTTTCCATGGATTGGCTAATGATTAAATTATAGCCTGCATCGTTTGTTACGCTTTCTATCCCTGAAATAACCTCAGACATGAAATAGCTATTTAACCGTGGCACAATTAAACCTATTGTATTGCTCCGTTGCATGCGCAAGTTTGCCGCAAAGGTATTGCTACGATACCCCATTGAAGTTGCCATTGCAATTATCTTTTGCTGTGTCTTTTTACTAACAAGCGAGTTTGCATTTAATGCTCTACTAACCGTTGAAGCGGAAATAGAAAGCTTTTCGGCAATGTCATATATGGTAACTTCTTTATGCATTATCTTTCTCGTCTAGATGAATTGATTTCAGGTAGTCTGATGGCGATATACCATATAGGGTCCTAAAACAGGTACTGAAATATTTTGCACTACTAAAACCAACGGTGTAAGCAATTTCGGTAATGTTACCCATACCTGCATCAAGGTATTGTTTTGCTCGTTTTAACCTCATGTCTCTAATAAATTCTACTGGGGCTTGTTGTGTAAGGCTTTTGAACTTTTTAAAGAAAGTAGCCCTAGCCATGTTTACGGTTTCGGCAACCGCATCTATATTAAATTTTGGATCGGTCATGTGCTCTTCTACAATTGTTATAATCTTTTGCAGGAAGAGTTCATCTTTAGAGGTTACCACAATTTGGCTAGGACCAAGATCCATTACCTTTTGCTTGGAAACAAACTGACCAAATACACGCTTGCGCTGATCGAGTATGTTTTCCATTGCAGCAAATAACAATTCATTATCAAAAGGTTTACTGATGTAATAGTCGGCGCCATATTTTAATCCTGTGATCTGACTTTCTAAGGCACTTTTAGCAGAAAGTAAAATCACTGGGATATGGCTAGTTTCTTGGTCATTTTTTAATTGATCTAACATTTCTATACCATCCATTTTTGGCATCATGATGTCACTTAAAATAAGGTCTGGTTGTATTTTCTTAGCCATTGCCAAGCCTTGCAAACCATCCTCAGCTGTTTTTACCCTATAAGTAGAACTGAGGTTAATGGCCAAAAACGAACGCATGTCTTCATTATCTTCTACTAAAAGGATGAGCTGTTTCTCATTTTCCTTTATCTCCTCTGCAGGTTCATTGTTGTTTTGAACTTGTAATCCAATGCTTGTTGTAGTAGATATTTTGACCTTCTCTTTTTCTGCTTTCGCCACATGGCTTGCTATCAATGGTAAACTAATAGTGATAGAAAGTCCTTGTTGCTCGCGATTTACAGCGCTAATGGTTCCATTATGGAGTTCTACCAACTCTTTTGCTAAAGCCAGACCAATTCCAGATCCTTTAAGCTGTTGCGTGTCTGGATGTTCGCTTTCATGATACAATAAGAAAATGTTTTCTAAATCATCCTCATTTACGCCACAGCCTTCATCGTTAACTACAATTTGAATGGCATTGGCCGCTTTAACCATGTTTACCTCAATTCGTTTTCCTGCCGGTGAAAACTTAAAAGAATTGCTCAACAGGTTGTAAATCACTGTCTCCATCTTATCAGCATCTGCTAAAACTTCAATTGACTCATCGCTAATTACCTCAAGCGTGATATGGTTAGCCCTAGCGGCTTCTTGAAAGTTTTCAGCCACTTCTTGTATAAAACTTTTCAGTTCAATTTTACTCAAGTTAAGTTTCGACTGTCCACTTTGTGCTTTTCTGAGGTCTAACAACTGATTTACAAAACGAACCATTCTTGTGGCATTTCTACTTACAATGGTTGCATATTCCCTACCCTGTTCAGTTAATTTTTCTTGTTGCAACAACTCTTCAATCGGATTTACAATTAAGGTAAGTGGGGTACGTAATTCATGAGATACGTTGGTAAAAAAAGTCATCTTTAAGGCCGTCATTTTTTGCTCAATGGCAATGCCTTGCCTTAAACGCAACATGGTAAACACAATTCTTCTGGTTACTGCTATAGCAATACAGAAAAGCAAGAAATAAATTAGGTAGGCCCACCATGTTTTCCAAGGTGGTGGTAATATGGTAATTTTTAATTCCTTGGCAGGAATGGTAGTATAGTTATCTAAATCGGGGCTTTTTACTTCTAAAAGATACTCTCCTGGTGGAAGATTGGTATAAGTTGCCCTTCTTTGGTTTTTGTTATCGTGCCAAGTGGTATCTAAACCCTTCATCCTGTACATGTAACTCTGCCTGTCTACTGAGCGAAAATCTAGAACTGTATAATCTACACTGATGGTATTTTCATTATATCTTAGTTTCAGTTCTTTGGTGTAATTGATGTTTTTTTGAAGTAAGCTTTCCTCACCTCCGATAGTTACATCTTCATTATTAACCTGTAAACCTGTAAAAGCAAGATTTGCATGAATGGCATGGTATTTAATTTGCGTCGGATCAAAACTGAGTATGCCTTTAATTGTTCCAAAAACAAGTTTACCATCTCTTGTTAGTTGACATGAAGCCTCTGAGAAACCATCTGTTGGCACCCCATCATAAGAATTGAAATTATCAAATTTACCTTTTGTGGGATCAAACCTGGTTAATGTACTTTTGGTAGCTATCCAAATTCTATTCTGGTTATCTTCTATACAACTTAAAATGTAATTGTTTCCTAAACCATTTTTGGTCGAATAAACGTTAAATTTAAGCGATTGTGAACCAGTCTTTTCAATAGCAAGATTTAAACCTCCACCTGATGTGGCTAACCACATTCTGTTTAAATGATCTTTAAGGATAAATTGGATGTCATTGTTGCCTAGGCTGTGCAAATCATCAGATTGTTTGGTATAGGTACTGAACTTCATGTTGTTTGTACCAACGGGTGTACCAATCACTAAGCCATCTGTTGAGCCAATCCACAACCTACCTCTTGCATCAAAAGCTAAATGCCTAATTTTATGAAAGAGAGTCGGATAACCATTTGACTTATCGTAAAACCTTTTAAAAATACGATCTCCTTTTTGAGGATCAATCATGTTTAATCCATAGTCAAAGGTACCTACCCATATTTTTCCCTGGTTGTCTTCGGCAATTGAATAAACTTGATTACTGCTAATTGAATTTGGGTTATTTTGTTCGGTTGCATAGTGCGTAAGGCGATAATTGGTATGCGAAGCATTCAAAGGTTCGGCCTTAAAAAGCCCATTTTCTTTAGTTCCAAGCCATATTACACCATTTCTTGCCTGGATAACCGTATACACCATTCCAATGCGATCTTTTGATCCATTTTCGAAAGTAATATTGGCAGGCATACCATTTTCATAAATGTAAAGCAGACCACTTTTTGCACCAACCCATAACCTATTGTGGTTATCACTCAACAATCCCCTAACCTCATTTTGAGATTTAAATAGACCTGGGTTAACTACTAAACTTTGCTTAAAATCATTTGGATGAAAGATTATTTTTTCTAGTCCACGTTGATCGGTATGTAGCCATATAATTCCGGCCGAGTCGTAAAAAGAACCAAAAGTAATGTTAGAGATGCGACGTTGAGCAGTCCCGGGCTCGTTATAGAAGTAATTGAACTTATTTGTTTTATGATCGAAATAACCAAAACCGCCATCTCTTAAAATAGACCAAACTGTTCCATTTTTATCTTCAAAAACCCTGTAATGATTATTGGGGATTGTACTGTTAAAAGTATCATTTCTCTGCAAAAACGTACTAAAGGTCTTATTTTGAATATCAAAACGAATTACTCCTTTTTGCTGAGGCTCAATCCACAAATCGCCTCTTCTATCTTCAAAAATGGAGAACAACCCCACTTGTTGACCATAATTATAACTACTCATCGACCCATGCCTAGGATCAAAGCTGATTAATTCTCCTAAGGCTGTGGTAACATGAACATCGCCAGTCTTTTTTGCCAGTAACATTCCATTGATTCTGCCATTGCTTACCCTTACACGATGATGGCTACCCGATCTTTTATCTAATACAACCAAATCTCCATTCGCAGTACCAAAATAAAGCTCCCCTTGGTTGGCCGCTACTGCAGAAAATTCTTCACCAGGTTTACCTCCAGTGTTCATTACTTGGGAACTAAACCTGGTGTTTCCCTTGCTAAAAATATGCAATAAGCCGTTCGAAGATCCAACCCAATAACTCAATTTATTTTCCCTAAAAATGAATTTAATCTTATCTGACGAAAGCCGTGTTTTAGGATCAATAACATTTGCAAAAATTTGACAAGTTGAATAAGCTAGGCTTACATCATCTACAACTAAAACACCTTTATTAATCGTACTCACCCAAAGTTTGCCATCCGCTACCATTAAAATTCGATCGAAGATCATCTTCTTTTGAAGTGACAGAATACTAGATAAAGAGGTAAAACGTTCTGTTCCTTTATCAAATCGATAAACCTCGCCATCATAAGATTTAACCCAAAGGTGATTTGCCTGATCTTCAAAAATCTGTTCTATCCTAACATTCTTGATTTGGGAAACTTGACCGGGAGAAGAAGTAAAAGAAGTAAAGTTATGTCCGTCAAAACGATTAATCCCGTTCCAAGTGCCAAACCACATGTAACCTTGACTATCCTTGTACATACAGGTAATGATGTCATGAGAAAGGCCATCTTCTGTAGAATAATGTTCTATCTTAACTGGGGGTTGAGCAAAGGCCTCGCCCATCAACATCAATAAGATCAAAGTAAACTTTAGCTTAAGAAAATATTTTAGTTTCATTCGATTCTTCTTCAATCAGGTAGGCATTACTTTAATCTTGCGTTAAAATAGCATTAAATTCTTCATCAGACACTATTATCTTCATTATGCAACGAACAGAAAATCATCATATAAATTCAAGTATATATGATTTACAGGTGCGTTAGGATGCCCTCCCGATAGCTATCGGGACAAGCTGAGCATGACGTGCCACTAAAGGTTTATTAGTCCAAAATTAATAAACCCATCCTTAATAGATAGGTTTTTATGAGTTCTTGTCTACAATTTTTATAATAAGATAGGCTCAACATCGGCCGAGCCTAATCTTATTATTATTTTAATAGGTCCATCTTGGATCGCCTATTGGTGCACTTGCACTACTTGCAGTCCTTAAAGGGGAATTAACAGGAAGTGTAAAAACATTCGTTGTTGCTGTCCAATCTAAAACTATAGCCAGATTACCCGCTTGAGAAGTATTGGTAGTTGGCAATGTAAGCGCAGTACCTGTTCCATTGGTAAAATTAAACGTATTGTTATAACTAAACACCATTGTTGTGCCTGCTCCGTTCGCCCTCATGACCACACCATTTACAGTACCAGCTGGTCTTGGCACATTGGCTATAATGCTATTTGTCATAGCAAACTTAACCGGGTTGGCATTGGCATCCATGAAAATATAATTGTTACTTGCACCAAAATTATTCAAGGTGCAATAATCTACGGTAATGGTTGGAGGCGTACTTGCAATTACGGTAGAACAAGTTAAAAAAGCCCTACCGATATTGTAAAAGGTAGATTTGGTTACCGTAAGCGAATTAAATTGCAACTTGTCTAAGTGGAAAAATGTATAACCCAGTGTAGAAGCCATATCATATACAATAGTGTTTTTTACTACAATTTGGTCCATCTTATAATCACTTGCTGCAGCCCCCCTATTTGCTCTCATGAAACTTGTGGTTGCACCATGAATAATACAGTTATTGATTTTCACATTTGCAAAATCTGCCTTTTCTGCATCTGCAGCAACACCTGTTGGATTAATGAAATACAATGACCCAGAAGCTGTTCCATCTAATTCTATACCATCAAGGCTGATGCCGGCGCCAGTTCCTCTTAAGGTAAACTCCCTAAAATTAACCTTGGTGTTTAATGGGTTGCCAGAAGTAGATTTTAAGGTAACCGATTTTTGCAAGAGCGTAAATACTGCCGAACCAGCGCTATATGTACCCGGATTAAGACCTATTATGGAATTGTTGGCAGCTGAATTAATTGCGGCAACCAAGTCGGCACCTGAATTAAGGATAACCGAATAAACGGTTACTGCCAGTGTAGAAATCTCCAATAATCCTTTGCTTTTTGCCCCAAGAAATAGCTCTGTACTGTACTTTACATCTGGTGTTAGGCCAGTAATTACTTTTACGCCAGCCAATGCATCTGCTACCGAAAGGCTAACCACAATTGGAGCACCCGTGGTAGGTGTTAAAGTGATTTTATCTAATCCAACAGTAGGTTTCCAACGAACGGTGATTTGAGTCTCCATGATTTCCAATTCGCGAACCGGTAAAAACAATTGCTCACCTGTTACGGTAAAACCATTACTTCTTTGCCATTGAGATTCAGGCTGATCTGCCGTAGCCAATGCCTTAACACGAGCATAATACTTTTTACGAACGGTTAGTTTCTCATCGGTTACGGTAACGCCCATTGTATCTGTTTTAACAGCAAATTCTGTAGTGGCAAAAGTAGTATCCTGAGAGAATTCTGTTAAATAAGAAAGTTTAAGATTTGAACTTAAAATTGGTGCTGCCCAAGTTAATTTTGCAGAAGTTTGATCTGTTTTAATTGATATAGCTCCCGGTTTAAACAAGCGAGGTGCCGCTAGTCCTTCATTTGGATCTTCTTTCTGGCAAGCCAGTATGGTAAACAACATGACCATTATCGGTAATACTGCTTTTAATGAAAATTTTGTTGTTTTCATGTTGATAGGTTTAATAGCCATAGTTCTGAACAATTTTAGTATTGTAGAGCCTTACATCGTTATGGAAAGGAAATACTTCTGCTCTATTTGATTCAAAATAGGTAGCAAAACCTGATGATTTTCCCGTGATGTACTCTTCGTTAATTGATGCTCTCCAATTTTTGGTGGTATAACCCGTTGGCGCACCTGATGTACCTAATCCTGGTTGAAATAAGGTAACAGAAGGAGAACCTCCGTAAGTATCTAACGTGTTAAACTCTTGTTGAGAAGGTATTACATTATAAACTGCCGGTTTTGCATAAACATATTTAGGCACATTTACATAAGCACCTTCACCGCTCATCAACTGACGAAGCTTAATACGAACTTCTGCGAACTTAGCGCCCATGATATTCCATCTGATCAAGTCATATTTACGAACTGCTTCTCCACCAAACTCTAACAAACGTTCTTTAACGATGGCATCAAAAAAGCCAGCATAATCTGTAGGCATTATAGGTATACGGCTTTCAAAACCCACAAAAGCACGACTTCTTACCTCTAAGAGTGCGGCTTGCGCTGCAGCAGAAGGGCCACTATTCAATTCATTATCTGCTTCTGCAAACATCAATAATACATCTGCAAAGCGAAGCACCGGCCAGTTTACCGCTAGGGTTTGTGTTGTACCAGCGATATTGGTCCATGACCTTCTAAATTTCGCATCAGTCATGTTATTAAGCGTATTCATTACTTTCTGAGAGTTTGCATCAATTTCATAAGACCCAATTGTTACATCTCTACGGCAATCTCCTAACTGATCAAATTCATAGAAGTAAGTTGCAATGGCAGTAACACCACCGCCTGTGCCACCAAAACGCGAAGAAGCATTAAATCTCATTCCGTCGTAGTAGCCAAGTTTGGTATCTGTTCTTGAGCCAGCACCAAAAGCACCAACTTCAAACATCAGCTCGTAGGTTGGATCAAAACGTGTACTGGTATGCAATGATTTAAATACATTCTCATACACTGGATTAAGGTTATGCTCTCCTCTTTTAGCCATGATGTCTTTACATTCATCCAAAGCAATTTGATAGTATTTTTTATAATCAGCACTGCGCACCATGGTATGACTTTCTTTATCCATCATGTAACCCCCACGGAAAAGCGCTATCCTAGCTCTAAGGGCTTTAACGGCTCCTTTAGTCCATCTTGTGCTGCCATAACCAGACTCGCTACGCCAAGGCACTAAATCCTCTGCTAGTTTTAGGTCTGCTAATAGTCTATCAAGGATAGCTGTTCCTGCTGTAACCGGAGCATCTAATTCTTTCACATCAAGAGAAGGTTCCCATTGTGCAACAACACTACCCCAGTTTCTTACCAAGGTAAAATAGAATAATGCCCTTAATGTCATCGCCTCTCCTAGATACTTACCCATTGTTGCTTTACTAGCGCCAGCATTAACATAAATAGGCGAATTATTAATGCCTTTGATACAGATGTTTGCTCTTTCTATTCCTGTATAAAGCTGGTTAAACGCTCCTAAAAGCTCGCCATTTGCACTACTGGCTAAGTGCATGCTGATACCTCTGCGGTCTTCGGGGCTATAACTTCCAGAAGTCTTAAAATCGTCTGTTGATAAGGACCAGATGGTACCTTCCTTGGTTAAGCCATTGTCTCCAGGTAAGAGGTTATATACCCCAATAAGGGCAGTATTTGCATATGAGGTGCTTTCAAAGGCTACTTCTTGTGAGATAGTTGAAGGGTTTTCAATATCTAAATATTTTTTACACGAACTACCAGCAAGGATAAAAGCCCCTATGCTTAACAGTACGATTGATTTTTTATATGTTGATTTCATTTTCAAATGAGCTAATGGTTAAAAACTGATATCTAGACCTGCCAATACATAACGGCTTCTAGGATAAGCTGCATAATCTACTCCTGGAGTTAATGGCCCTCTACGAGTATTCGCTTCTGGATCGTAACCAGTATATTTTGTGAAAGTATACAAGTTGTTAACTGTAGCGTAAATTCTGAATTTTGAGAACACTTTCGTTTTACTCAATAAAGATTGAGGAAGCGAATAACCAAGGGTGATGTTACTTACACGAAGGAAAGATCCATCTTCAATTGCATAAGAAGTTAAAATATATTGACCTCCTGCTGGCGTCCAAAACGTTGTATTTTGATTCATTGCAGCTAGTTGTGTAGGGTCAGTAACCCTGTTTCCATTGTCATCAAAAGATTTCCAACGATTGGCCACTACAGCTAACATGTTGTTGTCTTTATAAAGATATTGCCCAGTAAACTCAGTTTTGTTGGCATTGTAAGTTTTATTACCAACCGAGAAGTTCATGAAAACACTGGCATCAAAGTTTTTGTAGCTAAACTGTTGATTAATACCACCGGCAAACTTTGGAAACGCATTACCTAATACGGTTCTGTCATCTGTAGAAATGGGATCACCAGGATTTCCTGTCAGTTTTTTCAATTTCATGTCTCCAGGTTGTGGGTCTCTATTACCCAGTGCAATTGCCCTAGCACTCGGAATACCAGCTTTTAGAACGTACGAGTAAGTATTTGCCGTGGCATTAAAGGTGACGTCGAAATCACTTAATTCATAACGACCATCACTAACATATCCATAAAACTGGCCAATTGGCCCACCCACTTGTGCTAAGAAATCGAAGCCATTAATTCCGCCCGATGCAACAGCGTAAGAACTGTTAGGATTACCATACTGGTCGTTACCTAAACTAACAATCCTGTTTTTGTTGGTGTAAATATTGAAATTAATATTATAGCTAAAGTTTTTGGTATTAGCCACCACACCACTTAATTGCAATTCTATACCTTTATTTGAGGTTTTACCAATATTCTGTTGTTGATCTGTCCACCCAGAAGTAACTGGAACTTTCGCTAATAATAAGAGATCGTCTGTTGTGTTGTTATAGATATCTAAAGTCGCATTAAGCCTGCTATTGAAAAAAGCAAGGTCTAATCCAAGGTTTCTTGACACTGTAGTTTCCCATCTAATGTTTGGATTAGCCAATGCATTTGGGGCAAAACCTGGCGTTACAGATTCGTCAATTGCATAACCATAATTACTTCCTCCTAAGTACAATACTTTCCAAAGATCAGTTGCAATACGGTTATTTCCACCTGCACCATAACTAGCTCTAATTTTTGCACTACCCAACCATTTAAGATCAAGGTTTTTCATGAACTCTTCTTCACTTAAACGCCAAGCCAATTGCCCTGAAGGGAACAGCGCATTGCGATTTTCTGGGGCAAAAAGAGAAGATGCATCATTACGAACAATAAATGAAGCAAGGTACTTTCCTTTGTAGTTGTAAGAAGCACGACCAAACAAAGAGAAAAGCCTGTTCTGACCTTCTGAAGTAGTTGGGGCATCTTGCACACCTCCAGTTGGTGGTGTTGCTTTTTGTATACCTGCAAAAGCTTGTTCTGCTGTTAAATCTACTGGCAACCACTTCGTGGTACTTGCTGCATTACGTGTTCTACTTTGGTTAATTTCCTGACCAGCTAACAAACCTATTTTATGTGATTTACCTAAGACAAAATCATAGGTAACAGTATTGGTGTTGATTAAAGTAAGTGTAGAGGCATTACTTAAATTTACTACAGGTAAATTAGCATTTTGCCTTGCAATACCCGTAACCGCACTATTAAATTGATCTGTTCTACGTTCGGCATTGGTAACCCCAAAAAGAGATTTAATAGTTAACCCTTTAATTGGTGTAAACTGAGCATTCCCACTGGTAACCAATTGATTATTGTAATCGTTTTTAGTAACCGAATAGGCACTTAAAACTGGACTTGTTAAATTAGTTAAGTTAGCATAGTCTGGATCGAACTCATCAATATCTGTGCTTTGACCCGGTTCATCATAAGGACGGTAACGTACGCCGTTTCTTAAGCTGTTGTTACTTTGGCTACCCGTATTGGATGTTCCTGCACCGTACACCTTCTGACGGCTATACCTAGCATTAAAGCCAAAACGAAACTTATCAGAACTAGAGTTATCAAAACGGAAAGAAACAAAAGTACGAGCAGCTCCTGAGTTGAGCATGATACCATCTTCTTTGTAGTTATTAACGTTTAAGTTGTAACTCGAAGTTTTTGTACCTCCATTGATGGTCATGTTTTCTGTATGAGAAAAAGCCTCACGACCAAATACCCTATCTTGCCAATCTGTAAAAGGAACATTTTTATAAATATCTAAATCTGAGTAAGCACCAAATCTCTTTACAAACGCTTCTCTATCGGCTATGCTACCATTATAAAGTTGGTATTGATACATCACATAATCATAAGGTTTCATTACGTCTAACACATTGGTAATCTGACGAACACCAGCATAGCTACTTAAAGAAACAACAGTACGCGAGTTTCTACCCGATTTAGTAGTGATTAAAACAACACCGTTAGCACCCCTTGCACCATAAATTGCGGTAGAGGCCACATCTTTTAATACATCTATCGACTCAATCTCTTGTGGAGATACAACTGAAAGCGCATTTTCTAGTTGTACACCATCTACAATGTATAGTGGAGAGTTGTCTTGCGTAATAGAACTACCCGCTCTTACACGTACCGTAATCTCAGCACCTGGTTTTCCTTCTGAAGTAACCACAGAAACACCAGCTAATTTTCCGGCAAGGGCTTCGGCTGCTGTTGCTACGGGGAAATCTTTTAAGTCTTTGGCGCTTACTGACGATACCGCTCCAGTGATGGCGTCTTTTGAGACTTTGCCATAACCAATGTTAATCACTTGAACTTCGGCAAGTGTACTTTCATCATCTTGGTTCATTTCAAAAAGAAGTTCTTTTTTGTCGCCAACACTAAGCTCTACAGATTTAGAGCCAATGTAACTTGCAACCAATGTGGTATTGCCTGTTGTTGGGATGTTGATCTTGAATTTTCCACCGGCATCTGTGATAACTTGGGTTTGAGTGCCTTTAATGGTAATGGTTACGCCGACCAGGATTTGATCATCTTTGTCGACCACCTTTCCTGTTACCGTTCGAGTTTGGGCCCATACAGACGCACAACAGCACAACAGCAACAGTGTTTGAAGTAAAATTTTTTTCATATTTGGTTGGTTGTTTTTCTTGACCATTTGTGGTTTTGGCTTCCACAAGTGACCGATTATAAATATTTGGTTATTGTATCTTGGTCATCCTTTTAATTCTTGCGCTTGAATTTCGGGATGAATGATTTAGATACCATACAAACTTAGTTCATGGCACCATAAATGAGGGTTCACTAATTGATATAATAGGTTCAAATATTGATTTAGAAGCGCATTTAACGCTACGTTCAACCGATTGCATTAATATTGCATTTTTTAGCGTGATTAGCTAAAATAGCAGTGATTTTCAGTAAATATGGGCGTCATTGCCAACTCGTCCGCTAACTATCAGAAGGTAATCCTATTGCTTTGCAACGCAGAATAGCTAATTGCAGTTTTTTGAAAATATACGGCGTCATTGCCAGCTTGACTGGCAATCCTAATGCTTTGGAAGGCAGGAAGAGCTATTCGTAGTGCTTTACGATACCTCCCTTATCGGGAGCGAGGAGATATCTGTTCGCCAATAAACTACTGACCTCAGCATCGCACAGGCTAATTCAGTGTCCAAGAAAAATAGAGACTTCTCCTCAATGAAGAATTGAGTTCGAAGTAACGGTAATTATATACTTAACAAGAAAACTTACTACTTATAAATAACCGCACTCTCACTAGCACCCCCTTTAAGTTCAAGCGTTTTACCTGTAGATTTTAAATCCGTACCCTGAACTTGAATGCGCTCATTCCCTACTCCATTTACCTGCAATAAACTAGGAAGGCCATTGTTATATTGCACCTTATTTATACTGATATCCTTACTGCCAGTAAGTGAGAAAACTGGCACCTGATTTTTAACAACGAAACGAACATTATCAAATTTAATCTGAGTGGCATCCGTCAATTCAACACCCTTATCGGCAGCGATGGTAGAGTTGCTAAGCGTAATATTTTGCACATTCATTTCAGACAAACCCCTTATAAAAACCGCAATCTTAGCGCCGTTGCAAATGATGTTATCGAAAACCATGTTACGGAATATTGGGGTTCCTTCATTCACTACAGGCGTTTCATCACGTTTGCCGTCGGTAGCAAACTTTACAAAATAAAACATGTCAAAAAAGATAGCTTCTTGAAGAATATCTTTCATTGTTAAGTTCCTGGCATAAATATTTTCTACCACTCCGCCTCTTCCTCTAGTCGATTTAAACCTTAAACCCTTATCTGTTCCCATAAAAGTACAGTTCTCGATAAAGATGTTATTCGCACCTCCACTCATCTCGCTACCAATTACCACAGCACCATGGCCGCTATAAACCAGATTACCCCTAATGATTCCTTGAGCAGAAGGAATGCCTCTTTTCCTACCCTCTTCATCTTTTCCAGATTTAATGCAAATGGCATCATCTCCCACATCTAACACGCTATTTTCTACGATAAAACGAGTACATGATTCGATATCAATACCATCGCCGTTTTGCGCATAATGCGGATTTTTAACCCTAATACCAGAAATAGTTAAATCTTCACACATCAATGGATGAAGGCACCAAGCCGGAGAATTTTGAAAGGTAATGCCTTCAATTAATACCTTTTTACAGTTTTTAAGCACTAAAAGGTTTGGTCTAAGGAAATCTTTCATGTCAGCAAATGCACTCAAATCCATTCCTGGCTGTATGAGCATGCTTTTGCCTTTTACTTGCGCTTGCTTAAACTGTTCGCTCGGATACCAAGTCTTTCCGTCATCGCTTAACACACCTCCAGAAGCTATTTTTTCTTTCCATTGCGATGCGGTAAGTGGCCCTTGACCAACAGCACGCCATACATCACCACTGCCATCAATAACACCTTTACCTGTTATGGCTATGTTTTGTAGATTTTTTCCATTAATGGGCGATTCATTTCTTGCCGCACTTTTCCCTTCATAATCTCCTTCTACAATTTTATACTTGCTTTTATCAGTTGTAAAAACCAAATGTGCTCCTTGTTTAAGGTGCAAGTTCACTCCGCTTTTTAAATATATTGGTCCAGATAACCATAGCCCTGCTGGGATAAGCACCACACCACCACCTTTTTTGCTGCAATCGTTAATGGCGTTATTAATAGCTTCAGTATTTAAATAAATTCCGTCTGCAACTGCACTATATTTAACGATATTAAAAGTATCCTTCTTAAATACTGGTTTGCTGATTACAGGAAGGTTGTTCCAAGAAAATGTTTTTGTTTTAGCTGTTTGTCCGTAAACCAACGAAGAAACAGTTAACATGAAGGCAGTAAAAATTGTAGTTTTCATCTATAAATATTTGGAAGGTTATTTTTTTAAGGTTGAAGGAATAATAGACATTTCTACCATCCATTCTTCGCAGAGTTTTGTCCACATTTCTGTAGAACCTGGGTTATTACGTAAAGCGATAGCGTGACCACCTTGCGGAAATACGTGCAAAGTGCTAGTCACCTTATTTTCTAGCAACGCTTGATAAAACAACAGGCTATTGTGTGGGTCTACGGTTTTATCATCAAACGCATCAGCAATAAAACACATTGGTGTATTTTTAGTAACCTGCAATTGAGTAGAATACTGCTTTATGATTTCTGGTGTAGGGTTTTCGCCCAATAAATTTTTCTTACTTCCCTTGTGTGCATATGCGCCCATGTCAATTACAGGAGAAACCAATATCATGAAATTAGCAAGAGCAGAGACAGTATCTAACTGGTCGCCTATTTTAACGATATCGGCCGGTGCCGTACCCACTAAGCTTGCCAAATGCCCACCAGCAGACGAACCCTGTATGCCTATTTTATCGGGCTTGATACCCCATTTAACGGCATTATTACGAATTACTTTTATAGCACGTTGTGCATCTTGCAAAGGTGCTTTTTCTCGTTCTACTAAATCAGGGTCGTTTGGCAACCTATAGTTTAATACAAAAGCAGAAATACCCAGCGTATTAAACCATTTAGCTAACTGTGTACCACTAATCACATAAGCTAATCGTTCGTAACCACCACCCGGACAAATAACTACTGCAGCACCCTTATTTTCTTGTGTACCAGGAAAAAAGCAATACATTCCAGGTGTAGCCACTCTGTATACTCTCTCATTGGCAATACTGTCTTTTCGCTTGGTACCTTTTGAATTTGGAATTTTATTTACAGGGTACAGCGGCAAAAACTCTTGTGCTTTGGCAAAATACGTGGTAAACAATAAGAGGAAAAGTACTTTTTTCATGATTGATCCAGTGGTTTAGAATTCAGGATTCCAAGACCCGAAGATGTTTTTTAGGGTATAAGCTTTTGCCTGTTTACCTGTTAACTGTTTAGACCAAGGCACACGCTCCGTAGTTTTGGCTCCTTCTCCTGTATTTGCATATTCAGCGTAAAAGGCGGTTTTATCCTTATCAGCAAACATCGGGTCGCCTGCCCAGGCATTCCATCCAACTGGGATAATATGTGAGCCTAAATTGCACCTGATAAATACGGTTTTTGCAAATGGTCGCCATGGTCTGCCCAAGAAAACTTTGGTTGCTGTTGGCGCTGCAATTAAATCGCAATCTAAAAAGACGTAGCCAAAACGTTGTTCTTTTGTGGTAGATGCTGCCGTGATATAAGAATTAGATAAACTTTTGATGGTGCATTTACTAAACACCACAGTCGCCTCACCGAAAATAAAATCTGTTGTACCTACAATAAGGCAAGATTCAAAATAATTCCTTCCATCCTTAGAAGTATAAAGTGTATCCTGATTACCTAAAAAAGCACAATTTCTAGCGGCAAAACGATCAGCTTCCACTGTTAATGCAACTGCTTGACCTACTGTTCCAGCTGTATTTTCTATGGTTAAATTTTCTAATCTACAGTCGTTTCCCTGAACTAAAACGGTGTAAGAAGTGTAGGTGCTGTATTTCGCATTACCCGTAAAATCCTTTGTCGGAAAAACTTTACCAGAATAATCTGCATTGGTAATAATGGTGTTTTCCTTGCTTTCGCCAATGATGGTAATGTTCTTTTTCCAAGCTGGTATAACTAACTTTTCTTGGTACTTACCTGCTTTAACTTCAATGGTGATCCTTGTTTGCATGTGATCTCTAACGGAGTTTACGGCCTCTTGAATGGACTTGAAGTTACCAGTTCCATCTTGTGCTACAGTTATTTTTTTGATGTTAGCTTGTTGTGCAATGGCATTGGGTAGCGATAAAATGCTAATTAACATTGCAATAAGTATTCTTGATATCATGTGTTTTATTTAATATTTGGTCGTGTTAATATCTAATTAATGAGTGTAACCTGTTTTTATTTAAAAACCTTCTCTACAAAAGCAGTAATATGATTTACCGTCAAATCAAACCAAGGTTGGTATAAACAGAAGGAATGGGGCGAATCTTTAAAGCTTACAATTTCGGTATAAATTCCTTTGTTATCCATAAGTTTCTTAAAATCATCACGACCTGCATGCATTCTTTCTACCGAGCTATTCAAAAACAGGAATGGAACTTTATTCTCGTTTGCATAAGTAAAAGGTGACGCCTCCTTCCATACATCTAATCTTTCATTACCTGCATAACCAAGCCACATCGCAGAAGCACCGTTTTTATTGGTGTTAATGTTTTGTGCTTCAGAAGATGCTGGATGAACAAAGGAAAGTGTGCCATCAATATCTATCACGGCATTTACCTTACTTGAGTATTTGATGTTGCCGATATCACCCTCCAATTTTTCAACATTCTCTGTTACCCCAACCAAAGAAGCCAAGTGACCACCTGAAGAAAAACCAAGTAATGCAATTTTATTGGTATCTACATTAAATTTTTTAGCATTTGCTTTTAACCATCGCACAGCAGATTTAACATCAAAAACACTAGCTGGGTAAAGTGCTTCTGTTGATAAGCGATACTCAACAGTAAAAGATGCCACTCCTTTTGCAGCCAAATGTTGGGCCAAGGGAATATGCTGACTCCTATCTCCAGACCGCCAACCACCACCATGTATAATCAATATTGCAGCCGTTTTATTTTTTACCTTGGGGATAAAAGCATCTATAAGCAAGCTACGTTTACCGAGATTTACATAAGTTAGATTGCGTTTCTCGGTCACACTGGGCATTTGTTGCTCGCTAACGAGTTTTATGAAAGGATATTTTTTAAGGTTATTGCGAAAATCACGTTGACTGTTATAGCTGGTGTCTCGAACTCCCGTAAGCCACTCTTTATGCTGTTCTTGCGCATTTGCGACACTTGAAATTGCAAGAATAAAAAGCAGGTACTTGAGCATAATTGGTTTGATAAATCACAAACTTAATTGAAACCAAACAATAAGTTGGTTCAGAAATCGGTATAATAGGTTCAAAGACTGGTCTTTTTAAGCGCAACTACTTCGCATTAATCCATTCTTGAGGAATATTGATCACACAAATATTCATAGACCTATTATCTGCAGCTAACATTGCCGATTGGATTTGGATTTTTGTGCCATCAGGATTCATTGTAGGGTGAGGGTGATCAGAAGCGGTTTGTTTGTGACCAGCAGACAACAACCTCATCTCGTGTGTATTTCTATCAATCAGGTAAATACTTCTCGAAAAATCATCTCCCACTGCCCATCTGCCATCTGACGATCCGCTTACATGCCAAAGACCACTACCGCTAGTCGTTTGTCCCACAATAGTCATTTGCCTGGTTCTTAAATTAACAATACCTAATCCTGTAGGTTTTTCACGAGTGCCAGATGGACCCCAAGCTGTTTCTTGCCCTGGATTGGCACCACCAACACCTGTTTGAGGAGCTGCAGTACCATCTGTTCCTGCTATTTTTCGATGCCCCATGATGGCTATCGCCACTTCATCACGAGAAATTACGGCTTCATGCGTAACCCATTCATGATCTGCCTCAGGATATAACGGTCGTAAGCCGGTACCATCTGCTAAAACGGTCCAAGTGCGTTGTGGAGACTTGCCTCCTGTTTCCCAACAGAAAACGATCTCTCCTGCCACCCAAGGATTGGTTTGAATATGACCAACTTGAAAAGGTACAGAAATAACATATTTAATTTCACCAGTATTGATATTCATTGCTGCAATACCTGATGGTCCTGCTCCCATTTTCCTTGGACCAAAACTTGGTTCTAACTTAGTGCCGGCTTTAAGATGTCGAGCTGCTTCCTCCTTACCTACTCTAAAATAAGCCCAATCTTCTGCTCCATCTAGTGCCATGTCTCCCCCAGCACCTATTGTCGCAGGCGTTGTACCGCAAATACGCTGATAAGAGCTAGCGGCTTTCATTTTGCCAGCTTTGCTATCGACAAACACCTTAGCTAAATCTACTTCAATGATTTGTACTGCACCGCCACGTTTGGTTGTATCTACATTTCTCATGAAATACAGCTTCATCGACTTTCTAGCAATATTTAACATTCCAGTATAACCACCTTCAGTTACTTGAACCATCTCTCCTGTTTGCTCATTTACCGCCATTGCCTCGCCACGAACCCTGCCAGAACGAAATATTAACCATTGCCCATCTGCAGTCCACTGGTTATGTGTTTGATAAATCTTCGAATCGCCAACAGGTGTGCTGGTTAAAAACACAAGCTCAACTCCTGTTAAGGGGTCTTTAATTACCTTTCGCTCTGAAGGAAAACGCCTACCAATTTGAGCATTAGCTATATTAGCAATCAGCACAACTAAAGCTGTAACAAGAAATAAATAGGGTTTACGTTTCATGGTTTATTGAAATTAATTTATCTATTCTCCCGCTGATTTTGCAGATTGCGCAGATCATATCCATTCTTTATCTGCCTAATCTCCGTTATCTGCGGGAAGTTATTTTTATCATCCATTTCCCCGCTGATTTGGCAGATTGCACAGATCATATCCATTCTTTATCTGCGTAATTCCCGTTATCTGCGGGAGTTATTTTGGTCATCCATTTCTCCCGCTGATTTAGCAGATTGCACAGATCATATCCATTCTTTATCTGCCTAATCCCCGTTATCTGCGGGAAATATTTTAGTTGGTTAAAATGTTCTCTTTAGGCATGGCAAACTGTTGTGGTGCATCAGATTTCGGCAAACCAAAATAAAACAGTAACGTTCTTTTCTTTGTGGTATTGATGTGGTTTAACTCTCCCAACGGACCTAAATTCTTCGCATCAGGTGTTACATTTAAAGCCAGTTTACTTCCAATTGGAGGTATTGCATCTAAAAAGGAAATATCGCCCAATGGCAAAGCCGGATAAGAAGCAACGCCACTTAAACCATAAAAATTAAACAGCCTTACATATAAATCATTCTCTGGCGAAGCGATGGTAAACTTACCTTGTACCGTATTCATCTCTAACCAAACCACATCAGAAAAATAGCCTTTAAACTCTGGATAGATCCAAGGTGCGCTTCCTGTATGTGTATTGTTATTCCTGTTTTCCCAAACATTATAAACCCCACCCTGTGTACGGTTTTTCCATACTCTTGATGGACCTTTACCCAACCATTTTGCACCTAGCACAAAGTTCTCAGGATAGTTAAAACTAATTCCCGCAAACCTATAGTCGCCATTAAGTGCATATTCATAAGTCATTTCTAACCAGCCATTAGCATTCATTTTCCATTTAACAGATTTCATATCGCCGGTATAACTTGATTCTACCACATAGCCATCTCCCTCTTTGTATGCTTTCAAATCCGTAAACGTTGCATTTCCAGAAACGAGAACTGGACCATTATTGAAAGATAGGGCTGCACTGGTTTCATTGGCCAATTGGATTAATTTACCTGATTTTTTGCTTAATGTTACTGATATTCCGCTTGCTTTCATGGTTATCGTTGTATCACCTTCGGTGGTTACTACGCCTGTTGCGTTTGCAGGTTTTCTATCTAATGATTTTATAAATAAGGCTGTATTAGATTTTATTTTCCAAACCCATCTATAAACTTCGTTTCCAGTAGGATCATAAGCCATTAAAGCTAAGCCATCATGGTTTTTCCAATCTTGAGGTAAATCTATTTTTAACTTCCCTTTAGCTACTGGAGCTATTGATGGTGCCGTAGCGCTTCCTTGTTTTACAACAACATAGCCATTGTTTCTATCTTCTTGCCCTTTAAAATTAATTAATTCCCATTTAAACCTACACTGATTGATATTGGTAAAATGGTATCTGTTTTCTACTTCAATCTCACCATTAAACGCTGTTGGTAAAACTTTTAGATCTATTTTAACGGGGCTATAAATTTCGCGAATGGCATAAGCACTGCCTTCTTTTTCTCGGTGCGGACCAACCAATCCGTCTGGTGCGTTAACTCCATTTACATCTATGATGTTATTTTGATCTGTGCGAACAATACCTTCATCAGCTAAATCCCAAATAAAACCACCTGCTCCTTTTTTTTCATTCCAATGCAAATCCCAAAAGTCAGCTAAAGAGGCAGCTCCACCACCATCATCCTGTGCATGTAAAAACTCTGTTGGCATATAGATATTCGTATCTGCCAGTATTTTCTTAGAACTGTAAAAATCCTCGTAATGGTTACAATCTATGCCGTTAAAAGCATTACCTGGTTTATGGTGAGCGTGAATTACAGTTCGTTTTGACAGGTCGTATTTTCCGTATTCGGCATCTAAATCAAAATTATGCCCACCTTCGTTTCCATTGCTCCAAAAAATAATTGATGGATGGTTTACATCTCTGATCACCATTTCTTTTACCAAAGGGATACCTGCTTTTGTGCTGTATGCCTTTTGCCAGCCTGCCAATTCATCCAAAACATAAAGTCCAAGCGAATCACATAAATTTAAAAAACTCTGATCTGGCGGATAATGAGAACAACGTACCGCATTCATGTTCATTTCCTTAATTAGTTTTACATCCATTAAATCTATAGCCGGATTAATGGCTCTCCCAGTTTCTGGCCACCAAACATGTCGGTTAACACCCTTCATTTTTATTTTGGTTCCGTTCAGGTAAATACCATCGCTTTTTCTAATCTCCAAGGTTCTAAAGCCAAATTTTTCTTTAGTCTGATAAATACTTTGACCAGCATTTTGAACCGAAATATTAACCTGGTAACGATTTGGTGTTTCAGCTGTCCACAGCTTTGGATTTTTAACAGTGGCTTTTACATTAGCTAAAGAATCTGATGTGGTGGTTGTTTTTCCAGTTGCTACAACTTTACCTTTATCGTCTACAATTTCAGCCAAGATAGTACGACCAGCCTTTACATTTTTTAGATGGACATTCATGTTGAATGTGCCATCGGCCTTGGCATCAATAGCTATCCATTCGATGTGTTCTTTCGGGAAAGCTTCTAGATATACAGGTCTAAATATGCCACCAAAAATCCAGTAATCGGCCAAACGTTCTGCATTGTTAACCGAATTATCGGATGACATTTTACTAACGGTAGCTTCTAGTTGATTGAGTTTACCAAAGTTTAGCTTATCACTAATGTTGTATCTAAATCTATAAAATGCACCCTTATGAGTTGGTCCGGCAGATTTACCATTAATCTTCAATTCCGTATCAGTCATCGAGCCCTCAAAAACAATGAAAACATCTTTGCCCTTCCAACTTAAGGGAATATTAAAACTATGTCTGTAAATTCCTTTCTCGTCTGCAAAGCGAAAGTTTTTTCCGTAGGTTACATAATCACGACCGTAATTGTACGAACCAAAGCCTTGTTGTTCCCAGTGTGAGGGCACTTCTATTTTAGACCAAACACCGCTTTTCCTGCCACCAGTAGCCCAAAAATCCCAGGTTTTAGTGTGTATATTATCTGTACCCGAAAGATATTGAACTTGTTTTACAGGTTTAGTTTGTGAAAAAGCTTGTAAGTTGATTAACATGAATACGGCTAAGCCAAAACCGCTTATTTTTAAATTCATATGATGATATTAGAAATTGAAATTTGATAAAAAAGATTATTTATACATCTGAACAGCACTGTCGTTTATTTCGAAAGGATGTTGTTGCAACATTCTATAAGTTTCTGCACCTGCCAACAATACTGGTCCATAACTATGGGCGGCAAATACGTTAATTGGTCGGTAGTAGTAAAACGCAGGATCAAAGCCCATTCCTGTACCCACGCAAGTACCTTCTACCTGTCCATTTGCGTTAATCTTAGTGCTTACAGCATTCCACGCCAATAAGGCCATTGGCCCATACGCTTTAGCGTCTAACCAGCCTTTGTTAACAGCTCGAGCAATGCAATAAGTATAAATCGCAGTAGCGGAAGTTTCTAAGTAAGAATCATTGCGATCTAAGAGCTGATGCCAAAAACCTGTTCCATCTTGTAAGGCAGCTAAGCCCTTTACATGGGCTTTTAACATTTTTAGAATAATCGGTCTACCAGGATGATTGGCTGGTAAAGCATCCAACAATTCTATTTTAGTCATTAAACCCCAGCCATTTGCCCTTGCCCAATGAAACTGCGGATGTGGGTCCATATCTTGTACCCAACCATGCATATATAATCCTTTTTCGGTATTAAACATTCTGTCTGCAAATAATTGATATTGTTTTACCGCTTCATCAAAATACTTTGTATCGCCTGTTAAAACACCCATTTGCACAACAGCGGGTAAACTCATGTATAAATCATCTAACCAAAGGGTATTGGGTTGAGGCCTGTTTCTTGCCAATGTTCCGTCTTTTAAACGAAACTCCTTTGTCATGATGTAGTTTAAATAGTTATCTATAATTGGCCGAAGGTTCGATTTGATCTCTCCTGTTTTTTGCGCCTTGATCATTGATGCAGCTATAGAACCTGCATCATCTAAAGCGTGAGGATCTAAAACCGAACGTACTGGCGTTACGGCACCAGTGTTTGTTTTTAAATAATTTTGGTAGGCATTCACCACATCGGCCAAAAAATTGAAACGTTTAACGGTATAATCACTATACTTTTTATCGCCGGTGGCAGCGGCAACTTCAAGCATACCGGTATAGGTAACGCCCCATTCGTAACTGGTTAGGCGATAATCGCCAGGTTTAAATATCGAATTTGAATTGGCTTTTTTTAAATCTAAAATTACCTCATTGCTTGTTTTATCAACCAATTGCGCTGGCGTAGTTTGATCTAGGTATTTAAAAACCCGATCTAAAGAAACTTTAATATCTGCGGGTTTTGTTTGACCATAAGGTGTAACATAAGCTGGTTTTAATAAGTGCAGCGGCGTAGTTACATCATTACCCTTATGCTCTACGTATTGCGCAAATGATGTTGTTGCGATAAGTACAAGTCCGCAGATACAAAATGTCCTAAAGCCAGAAATTCTTATAGATTGAGTGGAAACAAACATAAATAACAAGGTAAGATACATTATCTTATCTCTTTGAATTAGAGCAAAATATATGTACGGGTTCATAAATGGTTTTAATCTACCTAAACTAATACATTATATATCTTCGGGCAACCTGTGCCGTCCTGCTTTTGGCGTAAAGAAGTCATTACAATTGGAGCCAATAATCCCGTAATCTCGAGTGAGCATAGCAACAACCCTTTACGTCATTTCGACGCAGCGCCTGCCTACCGCAGGCAGGCAGCGAGGAGAAATCTGTTAGTTAATCTAATTCTTAGATCTCTCCTATCGTCGAGATGACGTAACTTTACAAAACTCGTTATAGCGAGCTTTTCGCGAGGAGATATCTCCTATCGTCGAATAACCTATGCTCGTCCTTTCGAACGAACGCAGTGAGGAGAAATCTATAAGGAGAAGTAACTAGCAGATCTCTTACCGATAAATCGGTACAGGCTCTGTCGTCGAGATGACGTGACTTCCTAATCAAACTTGTCATTTCGACGCAGCGCACCTGCCCAGACTTCTTCGGGAGCGAGGAAATCTTTAACTTATTAATAAAGCAAATAGGTTTAAAGAAATGGGTTAGAAAATGAGGAGACAGTGCCAAAGGCTAATGCAGCCCCGCCAACGTTTCAATCTTTTTTGTTTATCACAATGAAATACAAAAACAAAAAACGATTTCCACTAATGTCGGGTTTAGGGAACAGAGGCTTGTCATAAATATTTAATAGGAATCTATATTATCTCTTGTAAGTGTTAGAAATGCAACTGGATCGTTTCCATATATTCCACATTCTATATCATTTCTTTCTGAGATAATTGATTTGGCAAATTTTATAGCAGAATCTATATTATCAAAAACTGTATATACCTCCTGAACTTCCGTTGTCGCATAGATATAATCTTTATCCAATACAATACCCGTATTAATATCTGCTCTCAACAAAGCAACCTGTTCATTTTTCAAATGTGGAAATTTCTCCATAACCTTATCAATTTATGGCTTTGGCATCATAAAAAAGCTATAAACTTCTTTTCAATTTCGAATTTAACACCTTTAATCTTAAAATCATTGGTCATTAATGAAGTAATAACAATACATGGATCATTTTTAAAATAAATTCTAAAATAAAAAAACTCATCAGTTGCTAACCAAGGGGTTCTATTTTCACCAATAGGATAAGAACAAACTTTTGTTATTTTTTCTATTTCGGAAATTTCAAAAACTTTAGTAAAACCCGATTTTTCAACTTTTATTTGATCTATTCTTTCGGTTAAAATTATAGTTGTTTTTTTATTGATCATCAAATATTGAAAACATAAGACCAATGATGGAAGAATAAATATTAAGCATATAATTAATACTCCAAAAATCATATCTCTTGCAATTGATCCTCTTGTTAGCATATCAAAAACAAAAAAAACAATAACACCAATTATTAAAAATAATGTGTGCGAGAAAGTCCGCTTAAAATCTACTTTATTCAAAAAAAAATTCTTCATTTAATATTTAATGGAGCCTGCTTGTGCCTACAACAGAAAACCAAAATACAATAATTAATCTAATTAGCTCAAGAGAAAATTCAGTGTATGTGGAATGATTATTCAACTCAATCACAAGTGGAACACTTGCGCTAGCTAGGGTGCTTTAGCTGACGGATCGAGTAAGGTTTAGTTTGGCGAGGGGTTTAGAGGCTCCAACTTACATTTATATTTCTTTTCTCATTCCCCATTTCCTATTCTCTATTTCCCCTCTTAATTAATGCAAAAGGTAAAGACAATGTAAAATTACTGGCCGGAAAGCTGAAGAATTGCAGGTGTTTTCTCCCACATTCCTCCCAGATTCCTTCGGAGAATTGGCCTTTAAAGCAACGTTTCTCGAACAACACTGGGAGAAGTCTCGAACAAACCACGCTCAAACTATCCAAAAGCAGTCTAACTCCGTCAAATGCATCAAGTTGCATTATTTAAGGTTTTCTTAGTATATTTAGTTCATTGGTTCATTGGTGTTTGCTTTAGCTGACGATTTTTTTAGAATTATTGGGACAGAAGGATTTTAGAGGCAGTAGCTTTTTAGTGGGGGACCTCTCCTCGCTTCGCTTCGTTCGAGGTGACGATAGTATGAAGGGAGCTGTGCAATAACTTTCGTTCTTCGTTTCTCGTTGTTCGAATCAGTCGGCTTCACAACTCAACAACTTAACACCTTACCCCACTACTTCAAATTCCAAGTAATCGTATCCGTATATTCTTGCTTGTTTTGGCTTGATATCACTTTTAGGATATTTTTTCCTTTTTTAAGTTGGATGTTTTCGAACACATAATGTACAGGAACATCTTTTACCAAAGGTTTAGCGGTTACTTTTTTGCCATTTAAATAAAGGGTTGGTTCTCCGACATTAGAGTAAACAGTTACTGGGGTAATGGCATTTACTCGATCTAAAGTTCTACGTTCGGTTAAATACAAAACAGGTTCTTTGCTCCAATTTGCTTTGTACCAGTAAAAGCCATCTTTTTTAAGTTTTCTATCAAAAGTGACCAAACCTTTCATGTTACGAGCGGGCATACTTCCCCTATTCCACATTGGTGTAGCAAAATCAAATGTATTCCAAATATAAGAGGCAGCAATGATAGGGTGTTTAGCGATGATTGGCCATTGCACTTCATGGGTTTTAGTTGCAAAGTTTTCTGGGTATTGAGGTAAAGTATAATTCCAGCTTTCCTTTAAAGTCGCTTGTTCTTGTTGTTGCAAAACATTGGCATCAGCACCATATTCTGCCAGCATCATTAAATTGTTAGGGTATTTTTGCGTTAAGCCATTTGCCCACTTCTCTATGTCTCCTATTTTCCCTTCATACCAACCATAATAACGATTCATCCCTTGTATGTCTGCATTTAAATTGGTTGGCCTATCCATTTCTCCATAACCACTTACTGATGCCGTATAACGATAGGGATCTAAGGTTTTGGCTAGATCATTTAAGTCGCGGGTAAGTACCGCTGGAAAATCTGCAGGTGTTTTTCCATAAACCTCGTTGTGTAAACCCCATACATAAATAGAGGGGTGATTATAGTTTTGTTTAACCAATTCTTCCAACTGTTGTTTGGCATTATCGCCTTCTTCTCCTGAAAAAGTATTTACAAAAGGGATTTCTGCCCAAATTACAAAACCCATGGTATCACATTGCGAGTACAAATATTCTGATTGCTGGTAATGCGCAAAACGGATGGTAGTTGCCCCCATTTCTTTAATGATATCTAAATCTTCTTTGTGTTGTGCATTGCTCAAGGCACTACCATAACCCCATCTATCTTGATGACGAGCAACACCATACATGTGATAAGGTTTGCCATTTAGCATCATTCCTTTGCCAGCCACTAACTCAAATTTCCTTAAACCTAAAGATTGTGTCACTTCATCAATCACCATGTTATCTTTTAAGATCCTCGTAACCACCTTGTAGAGGTATGGATTATTAAAACCATCCCAAAGTGTGGGATTAGTGATATTTATATCTTGCACAAATTGTTGGCGGCCTTGTGTAGTGAGATGATGTGGGCTCTTTTTTTCTACTATACTTTTACCTGATTTATCATAAACAGTACTGTTAATCACTATATCTTCTGCTTGTGGACTGCTATTTTCAACCTTAACAGCGATACTTAAATCGGCATTTGTTGCACTTACATTTTTTTGAGAAATGTAAATACCAGGAGAAGCATAATCTGTTGTGGTAATGTTAATTTTGTTGGTTACAATTAAGCTAACAGGCCTGTAAATACCTCCGTAAACACCAAAAAGAAAATGATTGATGGGAATAATATCTTTCCTTGCCTTGTTATTGGCTTTTACCAAGATGGTATTTGAACTACCTAATTTAACGGCATAAGTGATATCAAAACAAAAAGCACTGTATCCTCCTTTGTGTGTACCTACCAGTTTATCGTTCACATAAACTTGGGCAACTTGCCCTACCCCTTCAAAACGCAGAAATAGACGTTTATCTTTATATTCATTACCAAAGGTAATTTCCTTTTTATACTGTCCTTCTCCTTCGTAAAAATGCTTGGTTAGTTGCATATCTGTTGCATTCCAAGTATGGGGTAAGGTAACTTTCTCCCAATCTTTTTTGCTTGCAGTTGTATCATTTGTTTTCTTAAATATCCACCCCGTGTTAAAACTGGATACCATACGTGAGGTTTGTGCTTTGGTAAATTGATTAAGGCTTAATAGTAAAATGGTATAAATTATAACTTCAATTGTTTTTGGGCTTCTCATTGTGTGTTTTTAGTAATTGTTTTTTTATTTGTTAACCACTGCGGGTTTTCTTCTATTAGCTCCTTTATTCTTTGTCAGGTCATCACCCAGATCTGCTCTCGCTTCTTCTACATATACCATGATCTTTTTAACCATTGCTGGGTATTGATTTTGTACATCATAAACCTCTCCTGGATCATGGGCTAAATCGTATAATGCCATTGGTGCATTTACTGTAAGCGTTGTTCCATTCTGACCATCTTTTCCTAATACCCCTGCTGCGTATGATTGTGTTGGGTGTGGCAATACCAATTTCCAGTTCTGGTAACGTACTGCCTTGAGGTTGTTTGTGTCATAATAGTAATAAAAGACTTCTCTAGGGCTTTTAAGGGTTTTCCCCAATAAAACCGAACTAAAATCTATTCCATCTATTCGTTCTTTTGGCAAAGTGCTACCACTTAATTTCATTACAGTAGGTAAAATATCCATATTGGTTAACAAGCCGCTAAAAATACTACCTGCTTGTACTTTACCCTTCCATCTAATTAAGCATGGCACACGAGTACCGCCCTCCCAAGCAGTTCCTTTTCCTTCTCTAAATCCGCCAGAAGAACCTGCATGATTGCCGAAACGAACCCAGGGTCCGTTATCACTTGTAACTATTAAGATGGTATTTTCTGATAGTTTATACTGGTCTAGGGTTTTAATGATCTCGCCAATTGTCCAATCCAATTCCATGATCACATCGCCAAATAGACCCAAACTACTTTTACCCTTAAACTTTGCAGACACTGCCAAGGGAACATGCGGCATAGGTTGTGCAAAATACAAGAAGAAAGGTTTTTGCTGATTTTTAGTGATAAATTCTACGGCTCTTTTGGTCAACTTGCCACCCAATTCTCCCTGGTCAGCTAATGTTTGAATATTTGCTACCGTACGATCTCCTTCCAATATCGGCAAAATGGGATATTTGATTTGTGGTGTTCCAGCTTTAGCAGGATTTCCATCATAATCTACTGGCCACATGTCATGTGAATACGGAATACCATAAAAGCTATCAAAGCCATAATTTGTGGGGAAGTAAGGTGCTTTTGAACCTAAATGCCATTTACCTAACATTCCTGTAACGTATCCATTCTTTTTTAAGAGCGAGGCAATGGTTTCTTCGGCGGGATTCAAAGCTACCTCTGACCAAGGCATTAGCGCACCCGCCAAGCCCAATCTATTTGGATATGTACCAGTTAACAATGCAGCCCTTGAAGGGCTACAAACCGCTTGCGCCACATTAAAATGGGTTAACCGCATTCCTTCTTGCGCCATTTTATTAAAATTTGGCGTAGCAATGCCTGTCATTCCATAAGGCTCAGTATCGCCATAGCCCATGTCATCCATATTAATGATGATGATGTTAGGTTTTGTAGCTGAGCGTTGGGCTAAAGCGACCTGTGCAAACAAGCATAAAAAGATGACCAAATATTTCATTTTCATTTAGGTTTTAGCATCGCCAAAAGACTTACCATTAGTTTTGGTTTCATTCAATTCTATGGTAACTACAAAAGGACTAGTTGTATTTAAACTAACTGGCAATTGGATGTCGAAATAAACATTCGCATCTCCACTCATTCCCATATCTACCGTTGTGATTTGAAGTTGGCTTTTACCATTTAACAAGAATGCACTGGTTGGTTTCTGCTTGAAACTATTTGGAATGGTAAGCCTTAAGACGTTATTTACGGGCTTATTGAGTATCGTGAGATAGAGTTTGTTGTCTTTTTTGGTATAATAGCCATAGTCTGGTTTTGGCAAGCCTGAATACCTTACCCCATAAATTGCTTCGCCGTTTAGTTTAGTCCACTCGCCAAGTTTAGCGGCTGTATGGGCTTCTTCTGAGCGGATATTTCCATTACCATCTGGACCGAAGTTAACGACCAAATTGCCGTTCATAGATACCGCATTTAACAACATATCTGTTAAATCATTGGCTGTTTTAATGTATGATGATTTCCAATCTGAATTATATCCCCACTGGTTAGGTGGAATAGTCATTACGCAATCCCAATCGCGACCATTTAACACTTCAATATTAGTTGGCAATTTACGTTCCCAACCTTGTTCGTAATCGCCCATCATTTTACCATTGCTATCAAAATGGCGTTTCCCATTTTCATCTGCACGAAAACGGCTTCCTATAATTAATCCAGGATGTAATGCCCTTAACTCTTTTTCTAGGTCATCGGCAAATTTGCTTTGTTTAACCCAGGCAGCATCCCAAGTACCATCGAACCATAGACCTTTAGCTTTTGGATAGTTTTTTAATAATTCTATCAATTGGTTTCTGGTAAATTGCTTAAAATCTTCATAAGCAACACTATCTGCTTCTGTTTTTGGTACAGCACTTACATAACCTTTATGGTTCCAATCTATGATAGAAAAATAGAGATAAACATCAATTCCTTGGGCATCATAAGCATCAACCACTTGTTTTACGATATCTTTTTTATATGGTGTGTTGGCGATGTTATAATCGGTATATTTACTAGGCCATAAGGAGAAGCCATCATGATGTTTGGTGGTAAAAATTACATATTTTGCACCCATGTCTTTAGCTTGGCTAGCCCATTTGTTGGCATCAAAATCTGTGGGATTAAACTGTTTGTACAGGTTATCATAAGTTGTTCTCCAGTTTGCAGGAGCTGAGACACCAGACCATGAACGAATCCATTCTGCTGCACCATTATAACTCTTTCCCTCCCAATGTCCGCCAGGAATGGCATAAACACCCCAATGTATAAACTGACCAAGACCATAACTGCGCCAACGTTCCATATCTGCATCAGTTCGGTTACCTGTTCTATGTGAACCATATTTTAAGGGGATGGTATCGGTTTTACTTTTTGTTGCTTGTTGTGCATAAGTAGAAATTGATGTAATTGTTATCAAAATTCCAAGTAGCAAGTTTCTCTTTTTCATGGTTTGTATTTAGGGATAATCATTTGTGGCTGCTGTTAAATAGGACTACAAGTACCATTTTTTATATCTCAACAAAGCTTCAAGAAAATAGTAATCTGCATAAGTTAAAGGCACATCTACTTCAGATTTCCCCGGTAAGGAACCTGTGCTGTGCATTAATAAAAAGCCACCATTTTCGCCAAGTTTTGCTCTATAATTTGGGGTAGAGAGTGATTTTAACATCTGCCCTGCTGCAGCTACATAGGTTGTTTGCTCTTTTTTTGTGCTGTATTGCCCTAATTCTAGCAAGGCTGATGCGATTAAACTTGCCGAAGAAGCATCTCTAATCTCATTAGGGATTTGAGGCGCATTAAAATCCCAATAAGGAACCTTATCTTTTGGAAGGTTTGGATGGTTTAAAATAAACTGTGCAATGTTTTTTGCTTGGTCTAAATAACGTTTGTCTTTAGTAAAGCGATACATCATGGCATAACCATACAATGCCCAACCTTGTCCTCGGCTCCAAGCAGATTCATTTGCAGCACCTTGAGCGGTTTCTCTTTTAATTACACGCCCATCAGCCATGTTATAATCTACTACGTGGTAAGAACTATAATCTGCGCGAAAATGATTTTTAAGTGTTTGGTCTGCGTGTGAAATGGCAATTTGTTTATAAAGCTGATTTGTACCGTTTGCGCTTACCCAATTTAACAATTCCAAATTCATCATGTTATCGATGATCACTGGACCTGCCCATTTCTTACTCGAATTCCACGATTGAATTACTTTGGCGTTTGGACGATAACGTGTGCTTAAGGATGCCGCAGCAGTATCGATAGTTGTTTTATAACTGGGATCTTTTAGCAACCTGTAGGCATTGCCGAAACTACAGTACATCATGAAACCTAAATCATGATTGCCTTTGTAGTGTTTCTCCTTTTCTAAAATAGCTAATCTGCTTTTCGCTTCATTTAATATTTCTTGATCACCTGTGTATTCGTAGATATAAAGTAAAGTACCGGGAAAAAAACCACTGCACCACCATTTCGTATCACTAGTTTCTACCTTTTTACTGTCGTCATGATAAGTTTTGGGCATTACATTAGGCGCTACATTTTTTGCCAAGATTTTATACTGTTGTGCCGCAAATTGAAACTGTTGTTCAATTAACAACTTCATTTCTTTCTTCGAAGTATTTTGAGCATTTGTTGTATTAAAAGCCATGCAAAGTAAAATTGCAGCGATTATGGTCTTCATCATTTTAATCTATATAACTAATTGGTTGTTTTCTTTCTGTTGGTGGTTCAGGCGTTTTTATTGGTGCAAACGGATCATAATAATATACCCCTGTTTGTTTGTATAGCGGTAAGTGAATTTTCATTCGTTCCATGAAAGCATTTGTATTTTTGTTAGCGGTTGTTGTCCACGCGGCTTCTGCTAAGGCACTTATACGAGGAAACAGAAGATAATCTAATCTTTGAATGGTTGGTACTGTCTCGGTCCACAGATTTGCTTGTATACCCAATATGTTTTTAGCTTGTTCTGCATTTTCAGCTAGTTTGCTAGCATCAAATTCATATACATTTTGGATTGGGTTATAGAGCTTGCTCCATTTACGACCATATTGATGGGTACTGTCTTGTACAAAATCAAAATACAATGGTAAACGAGGGCACAAAACTGTTTGGTATTTATTACTTAATGCTGTTTGAAGCTGTTTAGGTTGATCATGTCTCCACCAGAAAACAATAGTCTTATAGGCAGGCAAACCAGCATCAGCCATTTCATCCCATACCAAAACCTTGGCATTCATTTGATAAACTGAATCGGCCATTCTTTTCATGAAATACAGCTCAACAGCCTTATCATCTTTTAAATTCTCTTTTTGTTTTAAGCTGGAAATCTCAGGATCCGTTTTCCATTGTTCATTTCCGTAACTCACTTCATCACCTCCTAAGTGTATCAATCCTGCGGGGAAAAGCACATTTGTTTCTTTTACGATATTGGTTAAATATTGATACGTACTTTCTTTACCAGGATTAAATGTAAACTCTGGATGAGCCTTTGAACCACCACCAGAATAAGCTGGATATGCCATGTTAGCTGCAGTAGCGTGTCCGGGCATGTCAATTTCTGGGATTACTGTAATGTACCTTTCGGCTGCGTAAGAAATGATTTCCTTCACATCGTTTTGCGTATAATATTGTGCAGGTGCATTAGGGTTTAAATAATTACCAATACCGCCTACTAATGTTAGTTTAGGATACTTTTTTATCTCTAAACGCCAAGCTGGTTCATCTGTTAAATGCCAATGGAAACGATTAAGTTTATAAAATGCCATCCAATCTAAAATGGCTTTTACTTTCACCTTACCATAAAATGCTCGAGATTCGTCTAACATGATACCACGCCAAGCATAAGCAGGTTGATCTTCGATTACTAAATTTGGGATTGATAAAGCATAATTTGTCGTTTTAGCCGTTCTAACCAATTGCAAAAAGGTAGTTATTCCATAAAAAAGACCACTTTCTGTTGCTGCTGAAATTGTTATTTTGTTGGTATTGATGGTTAAAGTGTAGGCCTCATCACTTACCTTATTTTTACCCTTATTTGTTAACTGCAGATAAATACTTGGTTTATCTGATTGATTAACTGCAACTAAACTTGATTTGGTAAAGGTTAACAATTCATTTTTTAAGTACCAACTTAGTTTTTGTAATTGCTGGTTTGCAACAATTAATGTCGTTTGACTTAAAGTAAAACTACCCTCCTTTTGTACCAACGAATTAGGCATAGGTATGAGTGATGGCTGCTGTTGAGCCACAGCGTTAATTGCAATAAAGAGCAACAGGAATAAAATCTTCTTCATATACTAATTTAGTGCAATTACTTTTGTAGATGAAACTTTGTTGTTAAATGTATACGAAAGGCTAATTGATGAATATTTTCCATTGATTAGTTGTTGGCATCCCAAATAGGGATAACCAACACTAACCAAATTATTAATCAACACAAACATTATTTTTACCAACCTGGGTTTTGTATCAGCACTTGGCTCTTATTAATTTCTGATTGCGGTATAGGGAAATAATACATTTGAGGGTTTGTAAACTTTCTTGTTTCAAAAGTAAAACGAGCTCCCGTGGTAGTAGACCCATTACGTGTCCACCTCATTCCAGTTGCAGGTCCATTGATTAGGGTTTCTGCCAATTTCCATCTTTTGATATCGAAAAATCTTGTAGCTTCTTCATAGGTTAATTCTACTCTTCTTTCATTTCTAATTACTTCTCTCATTTGCTCTTTAGTTAGCAATAAAGGCAACTTGAACGGATTTAAACCTGCTCTTTCTCTAATTTGCTCTACTGCTTGATAAACTTCTGCGCTTGGCCCGCCAAATTCATTAAGTGCTTCTGCATAGTTGAGCAATATTTCTGCATATCTTATTGCTACTAAACCAATGTTATTTGATATACCAAAATTCCCACCCGAACCTTCATGGCAAAACTTCCGATATAAATAGCCAGTTTTAGTAGAGCCAGAAGTACCTAAACCGTCACCTGGAGCATTTGCGTAAAGGTTAACTACTGTTTTGGTGTTGGTGGTATTATTTAACCACAAACTTCCATCATATAATATCGAATAATAAAAGCGGGGATCTCTGTCTTTGTACATATTTGCCTCAACGTAACCAGAGCCTGCTTCATTGATATTCTTTCCATTTTTCATCGCATAAGTATCTACCAATTCTTGAGTTGGATAAGAGTAGGCTTGTCCGCCTCTAGAAACCGGCAAGAGATAAGTCTCGTACCATCTATTAGTAGATTTCATCACTTGAAAAATATGTTCTTCTGTATTTCTAGTAATCATCATTTGGTAATAACCATAACCAGGCGCTGTGGTATTATCTTTAACCAAATTGTAAGTTCCTAAATCCATTACGGCTTTTGCGGCATCAGCGGCAACTTTCCATCTGTTATTGTCTAAATTATCATAACCGGCCAAGCTTTTATTTGAACCTGTACCAGGGTTCTGCCCATTAAACAATGGACTTGCCGCTAATAACAGCACTTTAGATTTTAGGCCCATTGCAGCACCCTGCGTAGGGCGACCAAAATCTTCAATCTTTGTAGTTTTTGGCAAGGCAGCACAAGCATCTAATTCAGCAACAATATAATTTACAGTTTCAGCGAATGTAGATCGTGGTAAACCAAAATCATCAGTTATGGCATAAACTTTATCACCAATAATTGGAACACCACTGTAATTCCTTAATAAATGCCAGTAATAATAGGCTCTTAAAAATCGAGCTTCTAACTTTAAACTTGCTCTTCTTGCGGCAGAAATTGGAGACCTATCTACATTGGCTAAAAAAACATTTGCCCTCCTTATGTTATTGTAACAATTGTTCCAATGATTTTTGAATCTTGAAAAGTCTGCCAGAGACGCAAATGTTGCTGAATTAAAAGCAGGCGCTGCTTGTGCGGTTGCTCCGCCCCAAACAATATCTGAATCGTCCGATGCATCACTATATGACCATAAGCCACCCCCAGTTAATCCGTTGTCTAAATAATAGGTTGTTGCCAAACCAGTGTAAACACCAGTTAAAAACCTAAAGGTTAATAAGCTATCTGCAAAAACTGTAGCTTCATTTAACTGGCCAACGTCTGTTTTGTCCAAAAAACTACTGTCATCAACCTTTTTACAGGCACCCAATCCTATGGCAAGAAGGACGATTAATGCTAAAGTTTTAAAATGGTTTATATTTTTCATCATTATATGATTTGTGTTATTTATTAAAATGTTACCTGTAAGCCAAAATTTACAATCTTCTGTTGAGGGTAAGATGAATAAGCTTCTACAGTTCCTGTAGAGTTGATTGATTCTGGATCGATATCGTAAATCTTCAATTTAAACCATGTAACTAGGTTAGCAGCATTGGTATAAATCCTTGCATTTTTTAATCCGATTTTACTGACCAGTTTGTTGTTAAAATTGTAACCTAACTCAATATTCTTTAACCTTAAATAATCAGTTGGACGTAACCAAAAGGTAGACATGTCAAAGTTGGGACCACCCAATCGTGGCAATTCTGCGATGTCTTTTGTCTCTGGTGTCCACCTTTTTAAATGTATTTCTGATGGGATACCATTTACGTTACCAATTTGAAACATGGTTGATGCACTTAAACTACCTTTCGCCGCACCTTGAAATAGAACAGAAACATCAAATCCCCTGTAATTTGCACCTAGAGAAAAACCATAATTTATTTGAGGAATATTCGGATTGCCAATTGGACCAACATCACCCTGATCAATCTTTCCATCATTATTAATGTCGGCATATTTTAAGTCCCCAGGCTTAACGCTTCTGCCAACAGAAACTGGACTATTAGCGATATCATTGGCATCATTATAATAACCTATATTGGTATAACCATAAATTTGTCCAATAGGTCTTCCTGTTCTCATTAACAACGGATTACCTTGATTATAAGGTTCGTCTCTTTCGATAATTTTATTTTTGTAAAGCGATATGTTGCCTCTAAAAAAGTAAGAGAAATTTTTAGAGAAATTATCCTGATAAGATAGATCTACTTCGAAACCTTTATTGTTTACGATACCCAAATTAACAGGCGGCAAAGTGATGCCAGAGAAATTAGGAACAGTTTCCCTAACGGTTAAGATATCATACCTCCTATGATCGAAGTAATCAAAAGTAATCCCCAATTTACTATTCAATAATTTGATGTCGGTACCAATATCTAACTTTCTTTCCTGTTCCCATTTAACGTCTGAATTTGCCAAGGCACCAGGCGTTATTCCGTATTGCAAAGTATTGTTATCGCCAAACCAATAGGAGTTAGCAGCAGTTGCAGGTGCATTATAAATTTCTTCATAAATATACCTGTAAGCACTAGGGAAATCATCTGATCCTACTGTACCTAATGAGCCTCTAATCTTCCAGTAATTGATAAAAGGAATAGCTTTTTTAAAGAAAGGTTCTTCGCTGATATTCCATGCCGCACTTACTGCTGGGAACAAACCATTTCTTTTACTGGCTTTAAATCTATCAGTACCATTATAAGCACCATTTAACTCAATTATATACTTAGATTTATAATTATAACCAGCTCTTAATGAATAACCTCTGAAGTTGGCAGGTACAGTTGCACCAGAAATATCTGTTAATTGATTGTAAACCACTAAACCATATAAATTATGATTCCCTAATTGGCGGTTGTAATCGATTATACCCTGTGTATTAATTTTTCTAAACGGAACACCATAGCTGGTTGCTAGTGTTAATGGTTCTATCCTACTTAATTCTGGGAACACTGGATCTAAAACATCAGACCCTGTTAAATAAGCAAAGGTTGGAAAGCGACCCCTAGTTAGCGACCTGCTAAACTCCACATTATTAGTATAAGCTAAAATTACTCTTGCGGCTAAGCCTTTGGTTACAAAATCTAGATTTTGGTTTGCTTTAATATTGGCATTTAAGTTATTGCTATAATCTCTATTGTAACCCGCATATTGCAAAATACCAACGGGATTTAAAGTTGCTGATTTTCTGCCTCCATAACTTCCATCTTCATTTTTCACTGGATAGTTCCAAGGTGTTAAAAGTCCGCTACTTAATCTTCTCCAAAATGAGATAGCGCCACCTGCAAGTACATCTGGCAAGTTTGGTTGATTAATTTCATTAAACCTGGCAGATAAGTCTAATTTTAAAGTAAGCGATTTAGTCACGTTTAAATCGATATTAGACCTGATGTTATATCTCTTTAAATAATAGTTGCTATTAAAGTTCTCTTCCTTCTCTATCTCTTTTAAAATACCGTTTTGAAAAACGCTACCAAGGGCTACAAAATATTTTAAGTTTTGATTACCACCAACAATATCAACGTTATTGCTTTGCTGCAAGGCACTCTTGCGCATCACCTCATCATACCATTTTACGCTTGGATAACGATAAGGATCATCACCCAATTTGAAATGATTTAATGCTTCTTCAGTAACTAAACCAGGATAAGTTAGATTTGGATCTCTACCCTCATTTACTTCTTGTTCCTTTAATAAAGTCAAAGCATCAAAAGCACCTAAAGGTTTCCTTCTAATTGTTGGCATTTGCATACCAAAATCACTTCTAAACGTAATTTTTGGTTCAGAAACCGTACCTCTTCTAGTGGTAATAGCTATAACTCCATTTGCACCCTTTATACCATAAATAGCTGTAGAGGATGCATCTTTTAATAGGGAAACACTCTCAATCTCATTAGAGCTTAATTGGCTCAATTGTTCGTATGGATATTCTACATCATCAACAATTACAAGTGGCCTATTTGATGCACCTGTATATGTACTTATACCCCTGATATAGATATTCGCAGCATCTGCCCCTGGTTGCCCGCTGGTTTGTTGTTGAAATAAACCCGGTAATCTGCCTGCCAGTGCATTCTGAAAACTTGCAGCGGGACTTTGCCTTAACTCTTTACCAGATACCGTACTGGTTGCACCAGCATTCGTAATCTTCTTTTGTGAAGTAAAACCAACTACTACTACCTCATTTAAGTTTGAATTGTCTTCTTTTAAAACAATTTTTAGGGCCTGATTGGTGATTGTTATCACCTTTTTGACATAGCCAATAGAACTAACAATTAAGCTGGTACTTCTATCCCCTACTTTGATGTTAAAATTACCATTGGCATCTGTAATGACAATGTTTTTGGGATTTTCTTGTTCTGTAATTGTTGTAGAAATTAGTGGTGAGCCATTGTCATCTACAACAACACCTCTTACCACCTTTGTTTGTGCATAAACCAAATTAGTTAACAGCACAAATAATATTATACTAAGTAATTTTTTCATTATTCTATTTTATGCTTGTAACTAATTAGACCATCCTGGGTTTTGAACCATTCTATTATTGGCCAACATTTCGGCCTGTGGTATAGGATACCAGTACATTTTAGAAGCATCAAAAGCAGCATTTACCACATTAAAATAATTGTAGGTAAATGCAGTTCCAGTTTTAACAATCTGTACACCTCTAATCGGCTTGTTCAATTCAACTTCTGCCAGTTTCCATCTTCTTAAATCCCATGTTCTATGTTCTTCAAAAGCAAACTCAATGCGGCGTTCATTCTGAATGATGGTTCGTAACTGATCCTTAGTTAAGGTTAAAGACAAGCCATAAAGATTATTCGCACCTGCTGTGATACCTGCTCTTTTTCTGATTAAAACCAGATTATTTACGATATCAGCGACTGCACCACCAGACTCGTTTAAGGCCTCGGCATGATTTAATAAGATTTCTGCATACCTTAATAAAATAACATGGTGGCCTTGGTTTGCGTAAGAAGTTGATGTTTCAAACTTACCCATGAACTTTCTAAGGTAATATCCAGTTCTTGTCTGTGTTCTGTTTCCTCCAGGTTTGTCTTGTCCACCATCAAATGTTTCTACTGGTCTACCTAACCAGTTTTTACCATTGTGCATGATAGTTGCCGTTAACCTTGGGTCTCTATTAGCATAAGGATTGTTTGGGTTATAAATAGAACCGGGATCAGAGATGGCTTTTCCATCAAGCATCAAAAAGGCATCAACCAAGTTTTGCGATGGACTAGTTAAGCCAACACCTTGTAAATATCCTATTGGGCCGTTGTTAACTTCGATACTTGTATTTAAAGCATTCTCTTTAATAAAAATAAACTCCGTGTTTTTTGTGGCGTTGAAATTTGCAATCCAATCCGTTACCAAAGTATAGCCTAAGGCTTTTACATCAGCTGCTGCTTGGGCTGCAAGTACCCATTTTTGGGTATTGTTTGTTGGATTACTTAATGGACTTGCTGCATATAAAAGCACCCTTGATTTTAATGCCAATGCAGCACCTAGGTTCGCTCTACCCCAATCGCCATCAGAAACTGCGTAAGGAAGTAGTAAAGTTTTAATTGCATCTAACTCACCAACTATATATGCGTAACATTCATCTAGTGAGTTTCTAGGGATGTTTATATCATCATCAATGGTATAAACCTTATCGCCGATTAACGGTACACCACCCCAACGCTTCACTAATTCGAAGTAAAAATAGGCTCTTAAGAATCTAGCTTCAGCTTTGAACTGAGTCTTTAATAAATCCGTTGTGGGTACTACATCTATTTTGCTTAAAAATAGATTTGCCTTTCTTATGCCTAAGTAGTTTCTACGCCAAACATCATCTGGTAATGTGCTAGATGAGATTCTTCCAGTACGATAAAAATCTGCTTGCGTTCCTATTCTAGATGGCACTGCATCATCCGTTCCAGCATCTAAAAAAGTACCATCAATTCTATTGTACCAATCTGGCAACAACAAGTAAGTACCATTTAAAAACTGTTTTGCATAATCAGCATTTTTATCTGCTGGATCAAAAATCAAATCCCCAGTTATCCTTTCTAAAGGTTCTGCTTCAAACTTTTTTGTGCAGCCAAGCGCCAAGAATAGGCAGGTGATTGCGAAATATTTTTTATAATTATTCATAGTTACGATTTAAAACTGAAGATTAACACCAAAATTGAATATCCTTTGATTAGGCACGCTTCCTAAGAGTACTTCTGGATCCACGTCCTTTAACTTGGTAGCAGTTAAAAGGTTAAGGCCATTAGCGAATAATCGGACATTAGAAAAGCCAATAAATTTGACCATGTTGCTTGGCAAGCTGTAGCCTACTTCTACATTTCTTAACCTTAAATAACTGCCATCTTTAATCCAGAAAGAAGAAGTTTGGTTATTGTTTGGATTACTGCCGACACTTAAACGTGGGTATTTGGCTTGTGCTGAAGTAGTCGGTGTCCATCTTAACAGGCTGCTTTCTAATGCTTGTCCGTAACCACCCGTTGAACCAGTTGCAGCAAAATTGGTGAAGTTGTAATAAACATTTCTGTTTGCCACGCCATTTAAGGTGAATGAAAAGTCGAACCCTTTATAATTGAACCCAGCAGTAAGTCCGTAATAAAACATGGGTTTAGTACTTCCAATAGCTGTTACATCATTGTTATTGATGATACCATCATTGTTCAAGTCTTTGTATCTTAAATCACCTGGAACAGGTGTATATCCATCTACCTTTGGTCCGTTGTTAATTTCTGTGGTGTTATTGTAAAAACCATCAGCTATGTAGCCAAAAGTTTGACCTATTGGCAAGCCAGTTCTGTATTCGTAAGCGTTATTTTTAAAAGGTTCATCGTTAAACACTACTTTACTAGCACTCCAACTACCATTTGCGGCAATGAAATACTTGAAATTGTTGATTTGGTTTTGATAACCAGCTCCAAGTTCAACACCAGCATATTGACTTTTTCCGATATTTTCTGATGGAAGCACAGCGCCAATTACTGCGCTAGCATTTGTCCTTCTGGTTTGTAGCAAATCATAAAAATTGTTTTTATAATAATCTGCCGTAAACCATAACTTATCATTTAACAATGTGGCATCAAATCCGATGTTAAATTTCTTTGCTTTTTCCCAAGTTATATTCGGGTTTGCAAGCGTTGATTCGTCTTTTGTATTTGAACTAGTTAATGGGTTTCTACTGTAAAAGGTATCTCCGTTTTCGAAATTTTGCAGGTATTGGAAATAACCAGCTGCTGCATTTGTAGCGGTTAAACCATAAGAAGCTCTTATTTTTAATGAGTTAACCGTCTTTTTCAGATTGCTAAAGAAACCTTCATTGGCGATATTCCATCCTAATCCAACTGATGGAAAAATTCCCCATTGGTCTCCTTTTTTATACCTATCATAACCCATGTAAGATGAGCTAAGCTCCAATAGGTATTTGTTATCATAATCGTAATTAAACCTACCACTTATAGATTGGTTAACTTGAGATAAAGCGCCCCCTAAAACATAACTGTCCCTAACATATAAGAGTTGAGCCTGAAACGTATTTTTATCAATAGTTTTATGGTAACCTAAATCGAAACGAGAGAATATCTGTCTATTTTGATCTGCAACGGTAGACGTATTTGCTTGTGTACCATCTCCACCAATGGTATTATAAGTGGTTACCCCTGTAGTTGCGTTAACTACTGGTGTGTATACAGCAAAAGTTTTACTCCTATTGATGCTTTCACTGTAATAAGAATTAAACGATACTGCCCCACTTGCATATAAACCTGTTATAAATTTGTCGAGCTTTTGCGTTAATGAAATGTCTGCTCCTAAATTCCTATTAACCGATGGCCTGTAACCCGATTTAATAGCCATGCCATAAAGGTTGTTTTGAAACTCTGTATTTCCGCCCAATGAGCCATTTTCATTCAACTTTGGATAGGCATTGTTTGGTGTAGTTAAAAAAGCATTATAAATACTAGCCACTGTAGAACCTGGTTGGTTACCATTTCTAATTCTGCCAAATAAGTTTAAGCTAAGTAAAGTGCTCTCCGTTAAATCCACGTCGATATTACTTCTAAAAGAAAATCTTTTGAAGCTATTGTTCGTTTCGTAAGTATTGATGGTTTTATCTGTGATTAAAAACCCATTTTGGTTCAAGTAGTCTAAATCAACAAAGTACCTCGTAGTTTTATTTCCTCCCCTAGCATTAATGTTTTGCCTACTTACGGCCGCTGAGTTCTTTAAAATCTCGTCTGCCCAATTCACATTAGGATGCGTAAATGGATTAGTGCCATTTTTATACTTGTCTAAATCTGACGCGGTATAAATGGGTTGCCTACCATCATTTACCATCGCTTCATTAAATAAGGTGGCGTAGTTAAATGCATCGAGAAACTTGGGTGTATTTATTTGTTGCTGTAAACCGTATTGGCTAGTGACCCTAATCTGCTTAGGTATAATTGCACCTCGTTTTGTGGTAATTAACAATACACCATCTGCGGCTTTCATACCATAAAGTGCTGTTCCAAGCGCATCCTTTATTACGGTTATGCTTTCTATTTGTTCTGGGTTAATACTCAAATACGAGCGAGGAACACCATCAATTACTACCAATGGCGAACGTCCTCTTAAGGAAAGATTTGGTTCATCAGCACCTGCTTGAAAGTTGTTTTGTACTATATACAAACCTGGCAGTTTGCCATAAAGCATTAGTCCAACTTGTGGAGTAGGAAAACTAGTCAATTCTTCGCCATTTACAATAGCCGACGATGAGATTCTTTTCGCATTTTTTTGCTTTCCAAATAATACTGGAACATCGTTGCTGGGTAAAGCTACCGCTACAGAATTCTTTAACTTATTTCTTAATGAATCCCTAACTTTTGATAATGAGTCATTTTGAACTTGTTTAGTTTGTTGTTGCAATGAAAATGTCTCTATATATTCTATCTTCTTTGAGGAAGAATTAATGTTTGAGAACGCCAAAGCATCAACACTATTTGTAAAAAGAAGTACCACTCCAAAAAAAGTGACCAATTTTACAACTGAAGTATATGTTCTATTCATTTAAATTAATTTATTTGGTGATAAATTTGTTTCTTTTTGGCATCTGCAGCTGTATCGAATAAATACATGGCAAGGCCAATGCAATACTTTTTAAGTACTGCCTTTTCCATAAAAATTAGATTTTAAGATTTTATTAATCCACCCTAAATCAACCTTAGATTAAAGGGCGATTAATTACAGGATACCTTATAAATGAATAAGATTTAATGTTAAGCTGAAGCTTTTGTTTAACATTAAGTAAAAATGTTTGATTGTTAAAAGCGGTACTTTTAATTGAAGTAAAATTGTTTTCATGTTTTGGTTAGTTTATGGTTTTGTTGGTTATTTGATTTTGCATTGCGTATAAACTAGTTAACAATAAATGTTGGTTTCATTCATTAACCAACACAATGCTTTCTACTTGTCAAAAATAGACGGGCCGTCTTTCAATAAGGTCGAAAATTGTAAAAGAAAGGGTAGAAAAACTGCAATGTTTCTTCATTTTTAATAAGTTCAAGCTATATTTAACCATTAACTCACGAAGACTCATTTATCTTAACCAAAAGATATGTTTGTCTAAACTTAAATTATGAAACACTGGTTCAAGGCCTTATTGCTTTTCATATTTGTACTGTTTTTTAAGGTAAGCCACGGGCAAAAAAGGATTTCCGTTAACCATTTATCAATGGAAAATGGCTTATCGCAAAATTCTGTCATGGCAATTACTCAGGACAAAAATCAGTTTTTATGGTTTGGTACACGCAGTGGTTTAAACAGGTACGATGGATATAGATTTAAGGTTTATACAAATACAGAAAGTCTCAATAGCATTTCAGACAATGTAATTACTTGTTTACTTACAAGTAGCAATGGATCTACTATAGTTGGAACAGAAAATGGTTTAAATTTCTATGATGAAAAAAATGATCAGTTTTTACGTGTAAACAAACAGTCCTCAGCAAATTCAATAAGCAGCAATGCCATAGAATGTTTATATGAGGATCCTCAAAAAAACATATGGGTTGGTACTTTAGATGGGCTTAATTTACTAGTCGACAAAAAAACACAAAAGTTTAAGACCTTCTATTTTGCCAAAGCTAACTCAGGCAATAGCTTAAACAGCATCATCTCTATATTTAAAGACAATAAACAAAATTTGTGGTTAGGCACGCAAAACGGTGGATTAATAAGAATGTTTGCCAAAAATGGTAAGTATAATCATGAGCTATATAAACATGATGCTAAAAATGCAAACAGTATAAGTTCTAATTACATCACAAGTATTACCAACGACAAGCTGCAGAATTTATGGTTAGGTACAGACAATGGCTTAAACATATTTAACTATAAAGACAAAACCTTTAGTCGGTTACAGAAGAATACATCCAATCAAAATTCGCTTGTAAATAATGACATCAGAAAAATCATTTGTGATAATGCTGGCAATTTATGGATTGGTACACAAGAAGGAATTAGCATTTTAAATCCTTCAACAAAGCAATTTGATAATTACAAACATAACCCAGAGGTAAAAAGTACGCTCAGTCAAAATTCTACCCATAGTATTTTTCAAGATAAACATGGCTCCATCTATATTGGCTCTTATTATAAAGGATTGAGTGTTGTTTACCCCTATTCTACCAATTTTAATATTTACAAAAACACTACATCTGCCAATAGCATCAGTAGCAATATCATTAGTGTAATGATAGAAGATAAAAACAATAACTTATGGATTGGAACTGAGGGAGGTGGACTGAATTATTTCAACAGAAGCAATAACACCTTTAACCATTATTTCGCTAACCCAAACAATCCAACAGCTTTAAAAACAAACTTGATTAAAACACTCTACTTAGACAAGGCTGGGCAGTTAATTGTAGGTACACATAGAGGTGGATTATATGTCTTTAATGAGCTTACGAAGCAATTCAAAAAGATAGCCAATGTTAAAGACGATAAGAACAACATAGGCACAGCCGAAATTATCGCCATTACACAAGATAGTTATGGTACGGTTTGGGTGGGCTCAAAAAATGGACTTTCAACGCTGGTTAAACAAAATGGAGAATACCTCGATAAAACCATTAAAAGCCCGTTAGAAAAGAAGCTGAAGAACAAATACATTCAGGTTATATTTGAAGACCAATCTAAAAATCTTTGGATTGGAACCACTGCTGGTCTTTATACCTACTTACCTCAAACTGGAAAAGTCAACTCCTATTATAAAAACACAGATTCGAACAGTTTAAAATCTGATCGTATCAATTGCATTATACAAACAAAAACCGGAAGTATTTGTATGGGAACCTATTTGGGTGGTTTAAGTATTTTTAATCCAAAGAGCAGAACTTTTAAAACCTATACTCAAAAAGATGGCCTGCCTAACAATAACATTTTAGGCATTATTGAGGATGACAATAACAACCTTTGGATAAGTACCGATAAAGGACTATCCAAAATGGAAATCTCCACTAAAAAATTCAATAACTATACTAAAAGTGATGGTTTAGCTGGCAACGATTTTAATTTAAGGTCTTTTCTTAAGGATCGTAATGGCAAACTGTTTTTTGGTGGGTATGATGGCATCACCTCATTTTATGCTAACCAAATAGAAGTTAACCCCAACGTTGCTAAAATCAGTTTTACCGGTTTAAGACTGTTTAACGAACCTGTATTGGTAAATGGCGTAGACAAATTACTAAGTCAAGATATTAAAGAAACAAAACAACTGGTATTTAAGCATAGCGATAATAACTTCAGTTTAGAATTTGCATTGTTAAACTATATTAAGCCAGAGAAAAACAATTATAGTTACAAACTAATAGGTTACCATAAAAACTGGGTAAACACTAATGTGCCAATTGCAACATACGCCAATCTAACACCTGGCAATTACACATTTGTTGTAAAAGGGATTAATAATGATGGTAAACCTGGTGGAGAACCAGTACAGTTAGACATTAAGATCCTCCCTCCATTTTGGGCAACTTGGTGGGCTTATTTATTATATACTTCACTTTTTTCTGGCATACTATTCTTAATTATACGTTATCTTTTTGTACGTGAGCGATTGAAACAAACTGAAGAGGTACAAAGAATGAAATTGAATTTCTTTACCTACATTGCTCATGAGATTAGAACGCCACTTACGCTAATTATTGGCCCCTTAGAAAACCTATTAAGTAATTCTCATCACAATCCAGAACTTCATAAACAGGTGGTTCCTATTAAACACAATGCTGATCGCTTAATAAGATTGATTACCGAGTTGATGGATTTTAGAAAAGCCGAAACCCACCATCTTAAACTTCACGTTAGTGAAGAAAACATAATTGATTTTGTGAATGAAATTTTTCTTTCATTTGCCCACATTGCTCAGGATAAAAACATTAAATATGAATTTGTTCATCAGGTAAACAAGATCAACTTGTTCTTCGACAAAATTCAGCTAGAAAAAGTAATGTTTAATCTGCTTTCAAATGCCTTTAAATTTAGTGCTTATGGTGGGGAAATTACCTTAACTGTAATTGAAAATGAGAAAGAAATTGAAATTAGCGTTGTAGATAATGGCAAAGGCATACCATTGGAAAGCCAGAAAAATCTTTTTAGCGATTTCTTTCAGGTAGATGAACAAGATACCAGTCAAATTGGTTCTGGCATTGGTTTAGCTTTATCTAAAATGATCATTAAGGCGCATCATGGAGAAATTGGCTTTGTGAGTAATCCTACACAAAATGGACAAGAAGGATTTACCAAATTTACCATTCAGCTAAAAAAGGGAAAATCTCATTTTAAACAAGAAGAATTTGAGAACGTTAAAGATCATAAACAACTGGCCAATACCTATGCTTATAATTATGATGAAAGTCAAGTAAACGAACTCATCAAAACTGAGCATACAACCGCTAAAGAAACCATCTTATTAGTTGAAGACAATACCGAGATCATACAATTTATTTCAAAGCTCGTTTCCAATCATTATCAGGTAAAAGAGAGTCTAGATGGACTTAGTGGATGGGAAACAGCTGTTAAAATACTACCAGATTTAATTATTTGCGATGTGATGATGCCCAAAATAGATGGTTTAGAGCTTTGTCGTCGACTTAAAGCAGATGAGCGCACCAGTCATATCCCAATTATTATTCTTACTGCTCGTTCTTCACATATACACCATGTTGATGGGCTTGAAACTGGTGCAGATTTATACATCACAAAACCATTTAGTCCAGAATTGTTATTATTAAGCGTTCGTAATTTATTGTCATCAAGAGCAGCAGTTAGACAACGTTATTTAAAGTATTCGAACCTAGAACCAGGAGATGTCGTTTTAAACTCTACTGATGAAGTCTTTATGTCGAAGTTATTAAATTATATAGATGAGCATATTGCTGATGAAAATTTTGGTGTATCAGAATTAGCTTCAAAAATTGGCATGAGTCGTCCGGTTTTATATAAAAAAATTAGAATGTTGACAGACTTATCCGTTAATGATTTTGTGAAATCTGTTCGTTTAAAAAAAGCTAGGCAATTGTTTTTACAAAATAGGTATACCATCTATGAAGTTGCCTACCAAGTGGGCTTTAACGATCCGAAATACTTTAGCAGAGAGTTTAAAAAACAATTTGGCGAAAGCCCCCGTGAAGTAATGAACAATACCACAGATAGTGGCAAATTGGAGTAATTATCGATAAATACAGTCCTATTAGCGCAAAGATTGCGAATTTTCTACCTCTTCTTTTACAATAATCAACCCTGGTCTAGCTTATCTGAGCTTAAATTAGCTAAGCTGAAAAATATAGAAAATGGAAGATTATTTAATCGAGGATATTAAAGAATTTCAAGTTAGAACCAAGAATTCTTTAATAATGATAGGCATTACCCATATCAGTAATTTGGCTTGTTTAAGTCCAAGAGACTTACGATTTATTTATGGGATTGGCAAAAAGGGCAGAAAGACAATTTTAGAATTTTGCCTTAAAAACGGCATACAGCTTAGCGAAAAAGATTATTATTTGGATGTATAGTATTCATCAACAGGTTGTAGTATTCAAAAAAGCCATTTAATATTGGTGAATTCTCCTGGATCTCATTCATAGGTTACTTAATATCGTTACTTTAGAAAAACAACACATCCTTTTGCATAAAACAACTGGAAATAGATCATAATTATTCTTTCTGTTCTTTGCCTTTGGCACACTGCTTCACCCAATTGATTTTGCTATATTTGTTTCGAGCCAATATAATCCAATCCCTATGGAGCAACTTTCATCCCTAATGAAGAATATCATTTCCGTATCGCCTTTGCCAACAGCAATTGTAGATACGAACATGTGTTACTTAGCGGTATCAGAAAAATGGATCTCTTTTTATAATCTTCAAAACTTTCCATTAATTGGCAGGTCGCATTATGATGTTTTCCCAGAGATTAATGATACTTGGAAGGAAATACACGCATCATGTTTAAAAGGAAATGATCAAACCTGTGATAACGATAGATTTGAACGTGCAGATGGCACTGTAATGTATATTAAATGGGAAGTAAGGCATTTTTTAGGAAGTGATGGCAACATTGCAGGGATGATGATGACAAGTGAAGATGTGACGAAAAGTACAGGCACATTGATCAACGAAAATCGTTTCCAACTTTTCATGGAGAATTTCCCTGGGCTTTGTTGGATATCTGGAGAAGACCTAACGCTTAAATATGCAAATAAATGTTTTTACGAAACGCTACACCTTACCGAAGAGATTATAGGAAAGAATAGTGAGGTAATATTTGGCCATGGCATTGCTGTAATTGCAAGCGAACAGAATAAACAAGTATTATCAAGCGGTAAAGTAATTGAGTTTCAGCAAACGCTTAGGAACGAACAAGGACACCCACAAGTTTACAAAGTATATAAATTTCCTTTCTCAGACTTAAAATGGGAAGGAAGAATGGTAGGTGCTATTGCATTTGATATCACTAAGAGTACCTTACTTCGTCAGGAACTAGATAAGAGTGAAGCGCAGTTCAAGCTCGCCTTTGAATATTCTCTTATCGGCATGGCTTTAATTAATCCAGATGGACGCTTAAAACGAGTAAATAGAAGCCTTTGTCAAATGTTAGGCTATACAGAAAAGGAGATAAAAAAACTTTCGGTACAAGAACTTACTCATCCTGACGACCAAGAAAAGACTTTTTCTATGCTTGAAGATTTTGCTAGTGGTAAAATGGAGCAAATCAAATATGAAAAACGCTATATTCATAGAAATGGAAATATCATTTGGGTTATTATTGCCGCAACCATGCTCCATGATCACAATGGATTACCATTATACTATGTTTCGCAGATTGAAGACATCACCAAAAGAAAAGAAATAGAAAACGACTTAGTACTTAGCGAGAAAAAATACCGAACCATCTTTGAGAATGTACAAGATGTATTCTATCAAACCGATCATCAAGGATTGGTAATTGAAATAAGTCCTTCCATAGAACAATATTCAGGCTATTTACGTAGTGAAATTATTGGTAAACCTGTATCTAATTTCTATTTCTATCCACAAGACAGGGAACGTATCATGGAAAGCCTAAGTACAAATGGCTTTGTAATTGACTTTGAAGTTAGACTAAAAACAAAAGACCATGAACTTCGCTATGCCTCCATCAATGCAAGATTGGTTATAGAAAACGGCTCTGTAGTGGCCACTGAAGGCAGCATAAGAGATGTAACGACGAGAAAATATCAAGAAAATGCGCTAAAAGCATTAAATTCTGAGCTTACTGCATCCAATCAACAAAAGAACAAGCTACTCTCTATTATTGGCCATGATTTACGCAATCCAATATCGGGCAGTTTACAATTGCTTGGTTTAACAATCGATAGCTTATCGGAAATAAATACTGATGAACTTAAGGAGTACCTTTCAGCGATGAAACAAGGCCTCTCTAGTGCCAATAACTTGTTAGAAGATTTATTGGACTGGGCAAAATCTCAATTTAATGCAGCAATCTTTACCCCAGTAGTGATTAATGATGTAAGGGATCTATTGGATAGGGCTATACAAACTATTGGCCCCTTAGCTGCTAAAAAGAGTATTGAGCTTAAGATCGACCTTGGTGAACCTATTTCTTTAAAGGCTGACAGAGCCATGCTCGAAACCATTATTCGTAATTTACTTACCAATGCTATTAAATTCACATCCCCCAATGGCATCGTAACGCTAAGTGTTACCTCCCAAGAGCTTGCTACTAAATTTTGTATTAGTGATACTGGCATTGGAATTCCGAAAGAAAGAATTTCATTGCTCTTTGGTCAAACTACCTTTAGTACATTTGGTACTGCCGACGAAAAAGGAACAGGGATGGGTTTAGGTCTCTGTTATGATTTCGTTACTAGACACAAGGGACAGATTTGGGCAGAAAGTGAAATAGGAAAAGGAAGCTGTTTCTGTTTCACTATTCCGAAAATTGAAGATTTCGATGAATAATTTTTTAAATGAACTCTTTAGAAGGAATAAAGAATGAGTTGAAGGGATAATTTCATATTAACTAACCAATTCCATCTTCAATAAGAAAGCAACAATTAACTGGTCTTTTGCCTGTATTAATTTACCTATTTTTTTTGGCGGTATTAGATTAAAATCTGAGAAATTAATAGGTTGATGCCCAATTAATTCCAAAGAGTTGTTCTTCATTTTTATCTGATAGCATATTTCAAACCTTTTGGTTACTCCTGCTATTACTATTTCTACATTACCTTTTATATAACTCTTACCTTGATCTAAACTTGGTGTTTCTTTTAGTGATAAAAACTTGATTCGGAGCATTGGAAACTTATCATCCTGAAGGGTTTTTCGCAATTGTTTAGTCATCATCATGCTATTGCAATCGAAGTTTTTCACTTCAATATTCAGCAAACCAGAAAGCATAATCTTATTGGTTTTGTCTTGAGAAACAATAACGGTATCTGTTTTGGGATACTGTAAAATAGCACAGGAAAACTTATTGATATTGGTACTGCCATTTACAATTAGGCTACTATTTTCACTAATAACCCATCTAGAAGCACGATAATATGAAGTGTTAGTTTTGAAACTAGTTAATAGAAAGAAAAAAAGAAGGGCTAATAGCGTTTTCATAATTTATAAAAAAAGGCAGAAACGAAATTGTTTCTGCCCATGGTTTTTTACTGGTTAAAATCCTACTACTGCTTGGATTACATATCCTTTAAATTTCCCTGCACTGCGGTAATCTGCTGTTGGAAAATCTTTGTATTTCTGAGTTACATATTCGCCTTTTAACAAGATGTTTTTTGTCATGAACCATCCCGCAGCAAAAGCAATACGATCTACTTTTACGTCGCCTGTATAAACAATTGCAGGTGTAGTTCCCACTGCTGCAACATTAGCCATTGCAGCTGTAACCACATTATATTTAGCGCCTATGAAGAAGTTTTCTGTTTCTCCAAATCTGTAAACACCATCTATTGCCATTTGCTCTGCTCCTCTTACACTGGTTTCAGTTTTAGATCTTCCCTTTGCATTTTCATAGGTTGCAAATAGTTCTAATCCTTGTAATTTTACAAAAGCATTTAATTGCAGTGCATTTACTTTTTTGCTAAAACCAGGGTTAAATCGTCCTGAAAAGGCATTTGCTGCTGTTGTACCACCAGCTTTCTCTATCACCATGAAATAGTTTGAACCGGTACGGTCGCCACCATATAAGGTTTGTCCACCAGAGCTGTTATTGCTATAATATGAAGCTGCAACACGAAATCTTAAGTCTTTGTTTAGTTGTTTATCGAACCCACCTTTTAAATAAATGGCTGGAGATTTATGCACATTTGCATCTTGTTTGGTTGCAATTAAACTATCAATGTTACCTTTGATCATTCCGTTAGAAACACCAACCATACCAAACAGATTGTTTTTTCTCACCAATATCTCTCCACCTATTTCTGTAGTAAAACCATCCATGATGTAATTTTCTATAAATGGATTATAAAGTGTTTGTCCACCATCTGATCTACGAAAATGCTGATCGCCATAATTAATTTCCATGTGGCCAATTTTAATGGTTGTTACCGACATGATATCTTCCCATAACTGACCTTTGAATGGTAATTTATCAAACTGGATGTAACCACCTTTTACCCATGTTTCGTTATGGTGACGAGAAGAAAGATAACTAGTTAAGTTTAATCTAATTCCATCAGCTAGTTGCACATCCATAAATAAATTGGCATTTGCTGTGTTAAAACCAGGAGTTATTTTATATAATCCACCGGATGTATTTTCATGTTTTAAACCTTGGAAAGACTGTGTAAAACCAGCACCAAAATTCACCTTCAATTTATCGAATACGGCATTGCTGTCTTTTGGCGCTTCAAATACATTGATACCGGATTTATCGTATGGACGGAGGTTTGAAACTTGAGCATTGGTACTTAAGCTAAAGAGAACGATTAATGCAGTAGCGATTAAAGATACTCGCATATTTGTAAATGTATTTTTCATGATTTCTATTTTTTAGAGATGTGTATTTATTATTTAGCTAGGGTTGTTTTACCGTAGGTTAAATCAAATTGAATGGTTAAATCGTTACCTACTTTCATGGCACCTAGCATAAAACTTGGTGGCTCGATACCATAATCAGTTAGCATTAATTTTTCGGTACCATGACAGCTGATAGAGCGGTCTGCATTAACCAAAGCCATTACTTTCATTGCTATGCTTTGTGTTTTACCTGCTATAGTTAGCGTTCCAGTTGTTTGTATTGAATACTTATTGGCCTGTATCATTGTAACTGTGGCAAATGTGAGTTGATAGCTTATTTTTGGAAATTCACTTTCTCTAATGCTCTTGTAAGTACGAGTATCCATTGAAGATTTTCCGCTTTTTAAACTTTTTGCTACCACTGTAAATTTGAGTGAGGTTAAATCAATAAGTTCCTCACGACTATTAAACTTAAAAGTGCCAGTGCTTTCTAAATCTTTTGCAGTCATTGTCCAATCATGAACATTAGATGTGCCCGAAACCTTAATGTTATTGTCTTTTGAAGAAGCTAACTTATATGTAGTTTGAGCCATAGTCACCTGTGGTGAAAGTATGAACATTACGATAGCGATTTTTAAAATGTTCCAGCCGTACTGGAGTTTTTGATTTGTTTTCATGGGTGTGATTGTTGAGTTTTAATTGTTAATCAAATGTAGCTTGATAGTTAGCTTGCGATAATGATTAGCAATAGGCATAAAACTGATACTCATCACTTTTTAAACACATAATTATTTGAAAATCAATATGTAATGACAATCATTTTTTAATATGCTTTAACTCATAATTAGCACTAAAGTCACCTCTTAATTTTGAGCAAAACAATTACCAATGAAAAAGATTCTTATACCTGTAGATTTTTCTGTTTGCGCAGATAACGCAGTTCATTATGCCATTCAGTTAGCAAGAGTAGCAAAAGCTGATATTCATATTTGCCACGCCATTGTTCCTATAGAAAGTAACATCATGTACGGCATCGCTATTTCTACACAAAGTGAAAATCAAGACTTCGCTGCTAAAACCGAGCAATACCTTAAAACATATGCAGATAAAATTATTCAGGAGGAAAACCTTAATACCATTGACTCCCCTACTTTAACTCACAGTTTTGCTAATGGTACTGTAAAAGATGTTATTAATCATTTGATAGATCACCATGATATAGACTTAATTATAATGGGCTTATCTGGGGCTGGCGAGATTAAACGATTCATGATGGGAAGTAATAGCAGAGACCTAATTGAACAGACTAAAGTTCCAATTCTATTGATTCCTAGAAAAGCACATTTTTCAGCTATTAAAAAAATTGCATTTGCAACAGACCTTAATTTAGGCGATATCAATTCAATCCAAAATATTGCTAGGCTTTTCTGTAGGTTTGAACCCGAAATTTTACTGACACATATTGATGGCTTAGGCTCAGATATCCATAATCCAGATAGCCCATCGAACAAATTTTTGAAAAGTGTAACTGGAAAAATAAATTATTCTAAGATCTATTATCGCCACGTGCAGCAGAAAAAAATCAACGATGGATTAATGTGGCTTGTAGAAAAAGGGCAAATAGAAATCCTGGCAATGATTCATCGCCATAAAGGTATGTTTGCAGAATTTGCTTATGGCAGTCACACGCAACAGATGTCAAAAAGCATAACATTACCACTTTTAGTATTGCCTGAAGAAAATGAAATTAATGGTTGGTAGTAAACAAATTATAAAAAACTAACCCCTTATCTCAAAAAGATAAGGGGTTTCTGTTTTCTATTAGTAAATGATTCTTTTCTAGTTTCCCTCAACCATCATAAAAAGCTTGCTCTTCATTAACCTATCAGCTAATAAAAGTTCTTGCACTTCTGCTGTAATAGTTGCATGTTCTTCAATTAAATTAAGTCCTATTGTATGCTCAGCATCTTTTAAAATATCCTCCAGCAAATGCTGATGCTTGATTATTAAGTTTTTTAATTTAACAGTTCTTTCATATAAACTCGCTAGGCTTTCACTAATTAGGTTAATTTGTCTTGTAGTGTGGCTTTTTCCGATTATAAATAATTTTTGGCCAAAAAGCTTTTGGAAGAACCTGTTTTCATCCTCCAAAAAAGACACGTGAGACATCCATTCTTTATTTTGCAAGTAAAGCTCTTGCAATTCTGTTGATAATCGTGATTCTGATAAAACGTCCATTTCTTTAAATTTAAGTAAGTATTAAGGGTTTGAAATTTCAAGTACAATACGGCCTTCAATTTCTCCCTTTTTCATTTGTTCTAAAATTTCATTGATATCCTCTAGTTTTGCAGCATGCACTGTGGCTTTTACTTTTCCTTCTACTGCAAAGCCAATTGCTTCTTGCATGTCTTTTCTTGTACCAACTATCGAACCCCTAACTGTATAACGATTTAATACGGTGTCAAAAATCGGCAAGTCGAAACTACCTGGAGGTAATCCATTTAAAGAGATAGTACCTTTTCTTCTCAAGGCAGTTAACGCTTGTTTAAAAGCAATTGGAGAAACTGCAGTAACCAAAACACCGTGCATACCACCAGTTTGCTTTTTTAAGTAACTACCTGGATCATCATTTAAAGCATTAACTGTTAAATCAGCTCCTAATTTTTTAGCAAGCGCTAGTTTATCATCTGACACATCTATTGCGGCCACATGCAAACCCATCGCTTTTGCGTACTGAACGGCTAAATGCCCTAGTCCTCCAATACCTGATATGGCTACCCACTCACCTGGTTTAGCTTCAGTTTCTTTTAAACCTTTATAAACTGTAACACCTGCACAGGTAATTGGAGCCATCTCCAAAAAGTTTATTCCTTTTGGGAAATGAGCTACATACCTAGCATCAGCCACTACATATTCTGCATAACCACCATCAACACTGTAACCACCATTTTGCTGACTCTCACATAGGGTTTCCCAACCGGTAATACAAAATTCACAATGCCCACAAGCACTAAATAGCCAAGGTGCACCAACTACGTCGCCCTCTTTTACATTTTCTACACCTCTGCCCAATGCTACCACATAACCTACAGCTTCGTGGCCAGGAATTAATGGCAATTTTGGCTTAACAGGCCAGTCGCCCATGCAAGCATGCAAATCTGTATGGCAAACGCCACTTGTTACAACTTTAATTAAAACCTGATTTTCGCCAGGCATTTTTACGGGTACTTGTTCTATGGTAAGTGGCTTGCCGAATTCACGCAGCACAGCGGCTTTCATTGTTTTTGGTATCATATTATTTATTTTAACAGTATGAAAATTCTATTATTTGAACCTCTTTTGATAAGCCATTTCTAACATTTCTTTATGGTTTGGATGAGCAATGCTGATTAGCGCTTTGGCTCTTTGCTTTAAACTCAAACCAAATAAGTTTACTTTACCATATTCGGTAACTATCCAATGCACATGGCCTCTTGTAGTTACTACTCCAGCGCCTTCTTTTAGAAATGGAACTATCCTACTTATCCCTTTATTGGTTTGCGATGGAATAGCGATGATGGGTTTACCACCTTCAGAAAGGGATGCACCATGAATAAAATCCATTTGACCACCAATACCCGAATATTGAAGCGTACCAATAGAATCTGAGCAAACTTGTCCAGTAATATCTATTTCTATTGCGCTGTTAATGGCAGTAACTTTGGGGTTTTGCCTAATGATGCTCGTATCGTTTACATAAGCAATATCCATAACCCTAATTGCAGGATTATCGTTTACAAAGTCATAAAGCTTACGTGTTCCCGTAATAAATGAAGTAACTGACCTACCAATATTTAATTTCTTTTTACTATTGTTAATAACACCACTTTCAAGTAAAGGAATGATCCCATCAGAAAACATTTCTGTATGAATACCTAAGTTCTGATGTGTAGTTAGGTTTTTAAGCACCTGGTCTGGAATACTGCCAATTCCCATTTGCAAAGTTGCTCCATCTTCAATTAAAGAAGCCACGTTATAACCTATTTTTTGAACAACTTCATTTACCTGACCAGCATAGTTTACTTCTGGCAGGTCTGTATTATACCAAACCATTGAGTCTATTTGGTTAACATGAACAAATCCATCACCATGTGTTCTTGGCATTAAAGGATTTACTTGTGCAATTACATGCCTTGCTACCTCTACCGCCGATTTAGCAATATCAACCGATGTACCCAATGAGCAATAACCATGTAAATCTGGTGGCGAAACCTGTATCAAAGCTACATCTATAGGTAAAATGCTTTTGCGAAATAGTTGAGGAATTTGACTTAAAAATATCGGCACATAATCGCCATTTTCGCTGTTTACGATATTTCTGGTTGTAGATGAAACAAAAAGTGAATTGAAATAAAATGCGTCCCTTAACTCTGGTGCATCAAAATTCACATTACCCAAAGTTGTTATGCTTACCAGTTCAACTGCTTTAAGTTGATGATGCCTTCTTTGTAGCGCATTAACCAAACAAATTGGAGTCGCTGCACCACCGTGTATAAATACCCTATCACCAGATTTTACAATGGCTAAGGCTTGGTCTTCATTAATGTAAGTATGTAATGTCATTATGCTTTGTCTAGTATTCAAAAATACCCTACATCGCTAGTTAAATTAATGACAACCAAAAGGTTAAAAACTGATATTAATCAGTTTCTGAAATAAAACTAAACAAGAAAGATGTTAAGCTATAAACACTCAGCAACGTGGCTATTGTTTTGCAAATGATTGGCTGGAGATATAAATGGAATACCCAATTCTGCGCTTCGCATGATAAACAAAACTCCTAAAAATAGCATAAACCAGGGAATAAGCTTATTTGGATTAAAACGAATGTATTTCTTCAGGTAAATTCCGCCTAAGGATATCATTAACATTAAAGGAGTTGTTCCTAAACCAAACAAAAACATAAAACTTGCAGCATCTTTTATTGAGGCCGTATTTAAAGCAGTTGCCAAGGCCAGGTATACCATTCCACAGGGAATTAATCCATTAAGTATTCCGGCAAAAAATCCCCAAAAAGGTAAGCCGTAAATTTTGCCCATTAGTTTGCTTATGGGTGCTATGAGTTTAGATTGAAAGTTGCTAAAAACCTTTAGGTATCGTTTACTAAAATACAATACCGTAAAAAGTATCATCAACACACCAACTATTAAACTTAAAGTTTGCTGGCTCACCATCAAACTAATGCTATTGCCTATTAGGCCAACTAAAAGTCCAAGGATCGTGTAAACTAAAACCCTACCAAATTGGTAGAGCAATAATTGTAAAGCAGCTTTAAAATAGTTTTGCTTTGGTAAAGGCAAACTCAGCATTAATGGTCCGCACATGACAGCACAATGCAAGCTGCCCAATAGGCCAAGTAAAAATGCTAAAGGTAATCCGTTCACAATGTGATGCTTTTTTTAAATTGATATTCCTTACCATTACTTTTCCACTTTAGCTCTAAAAACCAAAGACCTATATGCATGTTTTTTGTGTTTACCAAAATGAGGTGATCATCACTTACAGTAAAACCTTTATCCTTAATATCGTCTTTAACAGTAGAAGGCCTCATGAGCTTTAGTTCATAAGTAGCACTGTCTTTTAAGTCGATGATCAGTTGACCGTCTTTTAAGGTTATTTTTGGCTCAGCATGATCTATAACCATATTTTTTGTGGCATTATACTCCTGATTATAATTGATTCCCTTTTCATAATAATCCTCATCAACCAAAGCATCGTTACCATGTACACTAAACATGTAAACCACCATTGCCACAATGAAAAGCATAAAGGCAACCATTCCCAAGACTATTTTTGTTCCCCAATTCATTTTGTTAGTATTTAGTAATTAGTATATAGTAGTTAGATAGTATTGATAAATTGCTAACCGTACAGGTAAACTGAAACTGTTAACTGACTAATGTTGCGAAAAAAATGAGGTAGTAGCAGTGCTGATTACCTTTCCGTCGGCCACAATTTCAAAAACGACATCAGATTTATATTCCTGAATATTTACTGGATTTTTTATCAGGAAAAAAGTAAGATGAGTGGTTCCTTCTTTTGGTAATACTTCTGGTGCCTGTATAAACTTGATTTTGTCTTTTTGATCACTAGACCTAAATTTAAACTTAATAGCCTTATTGGTTTTATTAATTAGCTCTGCGTTGTAAAGATTACTTATTGTACCATCATCATTATTTTGATATAATGTACCACTTGCCCTCAAAACTGTGGTTTGCACATCTTGTCTTTTATATATTAAACTCGAGAAAACGAGCATCACCACAAATAATACCGCTGCATAACCATAAGCTTTTATGCCAAGTTTATAGGGCTTTTGTTGTTGGATGAAATCTTGAGTGTAAAAACCAATGAGGTTTTTAGGTTTATTTATCTTCAGCATAACCTCGTTACAGCTATCTATGCAAGCTGTGCAGTTTACACATTCCAACTGTGTGCCTTTGCGAATATCAATTCCTGTTGGACAAACCTGTACACATAAACCACAATCTATGCAATCACCGTTGGTTAAGTCGATATTGTTTTTTTGGAGATGCGCCCTTGGCTCACCTCGTTTTTCATTATAGGCAACAATTAAACTCTGGTTATCTAACAATACGCCTTGTAAACGACCATAAGGACAAATTACCGTACAAACTACCTCACGTACATAAGCAAAAACACCATAAAAAATAAACGTAAATAACCAGATAGATAAAAATCCCGAAACGTGTTGGCTAATTGGCTCTGTAATTATTTTATACAATACATCAGACCCAATTAAATAAGCTAAAAAGGTATTGGCAATTGCAAAAGAGATTAACAGAAACAAGAAATGTTTGAAGCTTTTTTTAATGATTTTTTCTCTTGTCCATTCCTGTGCATCTAGTTTTTTCTGCTGATTGGCATCACCTTCAATCCAATATTCAATTCGCCTAAAAACCATTTCCATAAAAATAGTTTGCGGACAAACCCAACCACACCATAACCTACCTAAAACCACTGTAAAACAAACAATGAAAATGAGCATGATTAACATGGCCAGCGCAAAAAGATAGAAATCTTGTGGAGTAAAGATTAATCCGAAAAAGACAAACTTGCGCGCTATAAAATTCAATAAAACTAACTGTTCGTCATTATATTTAACAAAAGGAAAAGAGAAAAGACAGGCAAGCAAAACATAACTTACCCATTTCCGGTAATTATATAATTTGCCAGAAGGTTTTTTTGGATAGAGAAAATCCCTACCCTTTTTTACTTCGTTAACCTTTTGGAGTATTTTCATTTTTTACGGTATCGGTTTCCTTAGCTACATATTTTTCTCCTTGTGGAGCTTTTGCATTAGCAGGATTAGTTCCTTTTAACGACTCGATAAAATTTACAACCTCAGCAATATTTTTAGCGCTTAGGTTTTTCTCCCAACTTGCCATCCCTTTCGCAGGGACACCATATTTAACAGTCTTGAAAACATCATTAACGCTTCCTCCATGTAACCAATATTCGTCTGCTAAATTTGGCCCAACAATACCCTGCCCCTTTTCGCCATGGCAAGCCACACAATTAGCCAAAAACACAGCTTTCCCATTTGCAACTAGTGTAGCATCAACTTTTATAGAGTTCTCATCAAACTTCTCTCCTGCCTTAGCCAAAAACAATCTTTTATCTTCCGTGGCTTTTACCATTTCGGTTTCATATTCCTGGTCTTGTCTTGGCCCATCAGCAAAATGATAGTAATAGATATACCCCACAGCAAAAATTACGCTTCCATAGAAAAGTACATTGAACCATCTCGGCACTGGATTATCTAGTTCATGAATCCCATCATAAGCGTGTGGAATAATCATATCAGCCTCTTGCTCTATTGGTTTTAGACTGAGTAATTTTGTCCAAATATTCGGTTTGGTATTTTTCTGCTTTAACCACTCTTCATAATCCAAGGCTTCTGGGGCTTCATATTTTTTAAAGAGCGATGGATCTGCCTGAACTTTTATCATTACTTTAAAAGCATTAAAAAGTATAACGGTAACCAAAAGCAAAACAGCAGCAAATAACAATAAAGCTATAATCAATACCTCGGTAGTACTTAATCCTATTGAAGGACTAGGAATTACAGGTACCACCTTTTCAGCTGCGCTTCCAAACACTTGCATGCTGATTATTAAAATTCCAATAGTTAAGTTAAGCTTTCTCATCTCCTTGTATTTGATTGTCTTCAATTGGTAAATTGCTCATTAAGCCGATGTAGTTTTTATTTAGCTTAAGTAGATATACACCTACTAGAATAAAGAAAACCATAAATATGAATAATGAGGTAATCAGGTATATTTCACCTCCAGCTAGGTCTTTAATTTGTTTAAACATGATTATTGATTTGATGGAATAGTTGATTTATTTGCTTTGATATCTGTACCCAGTCTTTGTAGATAGGCTATTACTGCTATGATTTCCTTATCGCTAGTTACCTTGATGTTATTCTGCCTAAGGTCTTTGGCTATGGTATCTGCTTGTTTTTTCAATGAGCTATTTGCAATTTGATCAAAGCCCTCCTCATAAGGCACACCGAGTGTTTGCATTGCCCTAATCTTGCTAGCTGTTGTTGTGGTATCCAGTTTCTGACTAATTAACCATTGATAAGAAGGCATGATACTACCAGGCGACATTGAGGTAGGATCAAGTAGGTGATTAAAATGCCAAGCATTACTGTATTTACCACCAATCCTGTGCAAATCTGGTCCGGTACGTTTGCTACCCCATAAAAATGGATGGTCGTATACAAATTCTCCAGCCTTACTATATTCGCCATAACGTTCTGTTTCTGAGCGAAAAGGACGAACTGTTTGAGAGTGACAGTTTACACAACCCTCACGGATATAAACATCTCTACCTTGTAGCTCAAGTGCCGAATATGGTTTTACACTTGCAATGGTTGGTATATTAGATTGAATGGTAAAAGTTGGCATCATCTCTACCATGCCACCAATTAAAATAACAATGAGCGCCAATACCATGAATTTGATAGGTTTACGTTCTAACTTTCTATGCCATTTTTTATCTGAGGTATGCTCTACCATTACTTCAGCTAAAGGCATTGCCTCGGCTGGTTCATTGGCTACCAACTTTGCCCTTAGCATGGTTTTGGCAAGGTTTATCGTCATTACAATTACACCAGCTAAATAAAGTGCCCCACCAATTCCCCTCAATACATGCATTGGAATAATTTGCAAGGTTGTGGTTAGAAAATTAGGGTATTTCAGTAAGCCTTCTGGTGTAAACTCTTTCCACATTAAACCTTGTGTAAAACCAGCCCAATACATCGGCACTGCATAAAACAGAATACCTAAGGTGCCAATCCAGAAATGGAATGAGGCCATTTTTTTAGAGTAAAGTTCTGTTTTATAAATACGAGGGATGATCCAATACAGCACTCCAAAAGTTAAGAAACCATTCCATCCTAACGCACCAACATGAACATGGGCTACAATCCAATCGGTAAAATGGGCTACACCATTAATTTGCTTTAAAGAAAGTAAGGGCCCTTCAAAAGTGGCCATACCATAAGCTGTTAAGGCAACAACCATGAACTTTAAGGTCACATCTTCACGAACTTTATCCCAAGCACCACGTAAGGTTAACAAACCATTAATCATACCTCCCCAGCTTGGTGCAATAAGCATAATTGAAAAAGCAACACCTAAAGATTGCGCCCATCCTGGTAAGGAAGTATATAACAAATGGTGCGGACCAGCCCAGATATAAATAAAGATTAACGACCAAAAATGCAGGATACTTAACTTATAAGAATATACTGGCCTGTTTGCCATTTTTGGCAAAAAGTAATACATCATTCCCAAATACGGCGTAGTTAAGAAAAATGCAACCGCATTGTGCCCATACCACCACTGCACCAAGGCATCTTGTACCCCTGCATACACATAATAACTTTTAAAAGCTGAAATTGGTAACTCGAAAGAGTTAACAATGTGCAACACTGCAATGGTTACAAACGTGGCAATGTAAAACCAAATGGCTACATACAAATGCCTTTCTCTGCGTTTAATAATTGTACCAAACATATTGATACCAAAAACCACCCAAATTAAGGTAATGGCAATATCTATTGGCCATTCTAGTTCGGCATATTCATGTGATGTAGTTAAACCAAGTGGCAATGTGATTACAGCAGAAACAATGATCAATTGCCACCCCCAAAAGTGAATTTTGCTCAATACATCGCTAAACATTCTTGCTTTTAAAAGGCGTTGCAAGGAATAATAAACACCCATAAAAATGGCGTTGCCTACAAAGGCGAAGATAACCGCATTGGTATGCAGTGGTCTAATCCTGCCAAATGTGGTGTATTGGTTACCTAAATTCATCGCCGGTTTAAACAATTGCATGGCAACGAGTAAACCAACCGTCATTCCGATGATGCCCCAAACTATGGTGGCAAGCCCAAAATTCCGGACAATCTTGTTATCGTAAGTAAATTTTTCTAACTGCATAAAAAATAGAAATTATTTGTTTTGTGATACAACAAAAGTATTTACTGAGCCAAGCTTGTAGGATGATAAGGCTTAGTTGAAAAAGTGATGTTCGTCAGAAAATCGTTGTGCGTTATCCGTTGGACGAAAGACGATAAATGAAAAACGATGGACTAGAAACGATAGACGAAAAACGAAAAAACTAACTCTCCACTTCCTCTTCATCAAACAACATTCTCATTGCTGGCGTAACCACATCATCATGTTGGCCACTTTTGAGCGACCAAATAAATGCACCCAAGAATATCAGCGCCATTACAACGCTGCAACCCACCAGAAAATATAGTATGTTCATCTCAAGTTGTTTTTACGTGCAAAAAATCTAGTGGCTATGGTTGTAAAACTGATAATAGTAATTGTACTTAATGGCATCAGCACTGCTGCAACTAGTGGATAAAGAGTGCCTTGCACTGCATAATATAAACCAACGCAATTGTAAGCAATGGCTATAGCAAAGCTGATTTTAATGATCTTTAATCCATCTTTACTTAATTGATGAAAGTTGGGAAGTAAACCCATTGAAGTTCCTTTTAAAATAGCATCGCATCCTGGTGTAAAATTGTTAATGTTGTCTGTAATGGCAATTCCAAAATCACTCTGTTTCAATGCACCGGCATCATTTAACCCATCGCCAAGCATCATTACCTTTTCTCCGTTCTGTTGCTGTTGCAAGATGGCGGCTAACTTTTGCTGCGGACTTTGCTCAAACTTTAGTGTGGTTAATGTTGGAAAAAGTGATTGTAAAGCTTTTTCATCTTTGTTGGTATCGCCAGATAAAACTTTTAAACTAAACTGCTTGCCTAAGGCTGCAATGAGCCAAGGTAAATTTGAACGCCATTGTTGAGACACCATAAAAGTACCTTTGTAGGTACTGTTAATTACAATATGTACACCTGAAACTTGATCTGGCTTAATCTCAAAAGGTAAAACAGATTGATTACCTGCATAAACCATTTGGTTATTTATCAAACCTCTAATTCCCTTACCCGGTATTTCCTTATAGTTTGAAATTGGGTAGAATTTACCATAAGATAAATTGTTTAAAATTTGCCTGCTTAATGGGTGTGAAGAATGATTGAGTAACGAAACCAGCAATTTCTTCTCCTCATCTGTAAGTGTTCCCGTAAAACTGATTCTTGCATTTTCTGTAGTGGTTAACGTTCCAGTCTTATCAAAAACAATCGAATTACAGTGTGCTAATTCTTCAACAGCATCTGTATTTTTCACATAGAAACCCTTCTTATCAAATACAGATAAAATAGCCGATAAGGTAAAAGGTGTACTTAAAGCCAATACGCAAGGACAAGCCACAATAATCACGGCAGTAAATGCTGCCCATGCCTTTGTAGAATCGTTATTAAAAAACCAATAAGCCAAGGCGCCAAAAGCAATTACAAAAACAGCTATGCTGAAATATTTGGCTACGCTATCATTAAAATTCTGTTTGAAATTGCTGGTGTAATTTTCCTTATTCCACAACCCAGTAAGGTAACTTTGGGAAGCATTTTTTACCACTTCTATTTCAATGCCCTCTCCCATTTGTTTACCGCCTGCATAAATGATTTCGCCCAATACTTTTTGCTGAGGTTCTGTTTCGCCAGTCACAAAACTCATGTCTAACCACGCATCTCCTCTCATTAAAATAGAATCTGCCGGTACCAATTCGCCATTTCTAATCCATAAGCGGTCGCCAATTGCCAATTCATTTATGGCCTTTTGCTTTTCTTGTCTATTTTGTAAAGTAGTAATGGCTATTGGAAAATAAGAGCGGTAATCTCTATCAAAAGAAATATGATGATAAGTGCGTTGTTGAACCCACTTGCCCATTAGCAACAGAAAAACCAATCCCGTTAAGGTATCGGCAAAGCCTACTCCACTATTAAAAACTACAGCAAATGCTGTTCTTAAAAACAGTACTGCAATAATTAATGCCAAAGGTGTATCTAAATTAATGTGTTTGTGTTTTAAACTGGCAAAGGCCGATAAAAAGTAATCCTTACCACAATACAACACCACAGGAATAGAGAATGTTAAGTTTAACCAGCCAAACAATGCCTTAAACTGAGGTTCTAGATTAGACAAGCCGAAATATTCTGGAAAGCTGAATAACATCACATTTCCCATGCAAAAACCTGCAACACCAATTTTTAAAATGAGACTTTTATGTATGGTATTGCTATTCTCCTTCACCACATCTTGCAAATTAATAGCAGGCTCATAACCAATTTGCGTTAGGATTTCTACAACTTGTTTTAAAGAAATCTCTTGGTGTTTAAAGCTGATGGTAACTTCCCTTTTTAAAAAATCTATCCTTGAACTATAAATAGCGGCATTAATTTTATATAAATGTTCTAAAAGCCAAATGCATGAACTACAATGGATAGCGGGAATATAAAAGGTTATGATACAGTTGTTTTTATCTTGGTAACTAACCAATTGTTTAACAATGTTTGGTTCCTCTAAGTATTCAAAGTGTGTATTTGTCTCATTTCTTTTTCCAGGGGCTTCATTGTAAGCATAATAAGCGCACATGTTATTGGCTGATAATATCTGGTAAACGCCTTTGCAACCTGCACAACAAAAATGTTTATCTGCTATAACCAAATCAATGCCCGAAATTCCTTCACCACAATGGTAGCATAAGTTAGCACTCCATATTTTTTGCTGTTCCATAAACGTAATTAAACTGTGTTGCTAAATAGATTTGTTTCAGGTTGGCGCTCCCATAAATGTTCATCAAATGCCATACATACATTCCTCAAAAAAGATTTCCCAATCTCAGTTACACCCACTTGTCTTCCTGTAATTTGCACTAAGCGATCAGCCACTAAAGGCATTAGCCTTTGCTTAATTAATAAAGGGATTTCAGTATTAAAATAGGTAAAGTCTTTACACATTAAATTAGATATATGTTTACTGATAATGAGATCCATATCACTTAACAAATGACCTTTTTCTACAGCAAAAGAATCATTATTAATCTGGGCTACATAACCTTCAAGTGTTTTGTTATTTTGTGCAAATGCTGTTTCGCAATCGCTGATAGAAGAAACACCCAAACCAATTAATATTTTGGTATGCTGATCGGTATAACCCATGAAATTTCTGTGCAATTCTTGGTTTTCACTTGCCTTAAATAGGCTATCTTTTTGTAGCGCAAAATGGTCCATTCCTATTTCATGGTAGCCAGCACTAAGCAACAAATCTTTACCAATTTGATAGAGCGCAAACTTTTCATTACCCTGCGGAATGTCCTTTTCAGCATAATGCCTTTGCCCTGGTTTCATCCAAGGCACATGTGCATAACTATAAAAAGCGATTCTTTCTGGCCACATGTTAATTACCTCCATTATGGTCTGTTTCAATCCTTTTAGAGTTTGCCCCGGTAAGCCATAAATTAAATCGAAATTGATCGAATCATATCCCAGTTCTCTTGCTTCTTTAGTAATGTGTGCAACTTGTTCGGGTGTCTGGAAACGATTGATCATCAGTTGTACTTTCGAATCAAAATCCTGGATCCCCAAGCTTAAACGTTTAAAACCCAATTGATATAGTACCTGTAAATGGGCTGTGGTTGTGTTATCAGGGTGACCTTCAAACGAACAGGCTATTGCATCATTATCTTCCCCAATTATTGCGGTAATTAAATACTTTAAATTTTGTGGACTAAAAAAAGTTGGTGTTCCGCCTCCTAAATGCAACTCTTTAATCTTAGGTTTTTCGCCTAGTACTTTACAATACATTGCCCATTCCTTAATTAATGCAGTGATGTAAGGAATTTCTACACCGTGGTTTTTAGTAATACGAGTATTACAGCCACAATACGTACAAAGGCTTTCGCAAAACGGCAAATGGATATAAATGCTTATCCCATCTTCTTTATTCGTTGCGTAACTTTTAATTAGAGAATTTAACCATTGTCCTGTTGAAAATTTATCAACTTTCCAATAAGGAACAGTGGGATAACTGGTATAACGTGGCGCTGCTACATTGTACTTTTTAAGCAGTTTAGTGCTGTCCATTTTCTTTCTGAACTAATTTAACAGCACAATTACTTTGGCAACAACACGCCTCACCAATACATTTACCAGCAGCCCAGTTATCAAGATTGGTTATTACTTGCTGCATATTTTCTAAAGCACCGCCATCCTTAAATGGGATGTTTGCAATTTTTATTCCCGATACTTTAGCAGCAGCTAAATCAATATGTTTATAATCGAATGATGAATTGGCGATGTATTTAATGCCCAAATCTTCCAAGCCCTTAATGATAGTTGCATTTATTGGGTCCTCATTAAAAACAATCAATGCCTCCTTACCAGCAGCAAAATTTAACGTATCAATTGTTAAGCTGTTAGCAATAATGGTGATGTCATGTTTTTTATAGTTGGCCAAAATGAGCCATTCTTTTTCTTTCGGATTGATGTTATAGGCGATAGCTTTCATTCTGCATAATTTATATACACAAAACTAGCTTGATTAGACCGGTATGCGGGTGAGATGGATTAGGGGAAAATGTGATATTCGTCAGAAAAGAAGGAAGTAAAATATTGCCGTCATTTCGAAATGAGCTTTTTGCGATTGAGAAATCTCTAAGTTTTTCAATTATCGGGTTAACTAAAAACGGTACTATCCACCAACAGATTTCTCGTCGCTGCGCTCTGTCGAAATGACGTGGTTTATTAAACTGAAAACCGCCTATTGTTTAACGTTCCTCAATTTTTCAATGGAAAGAATATGAATGGCGTTGCCGTTTTTTTCTATTAGTTTTTCTTCTTTAAAATCTGCCAGCATTCTACTTACGGTTTCACTCGCTGTGCCTACCAAAGCAGCTAAATCATCTCGAGAAATCTTTAAGATGCAAGAATCTGCATTGGCTTCACCAAATTTACCTGCCACTTGAACAAGGGCATCAGCAACACGTTTACGTACAGAAAAATAGGCCAACCTTAACATTTGTTCTTCCTTTTCTTGCACACTTCCAGAAAGCAGGCCTATAAAAGCACCCGCTATTTCTTGGTGATTGAGTAGATAGTCCATAAAATCTGCCTTCGCAATCAAGGTAATTTCACAATCACTTAAAGTAGCTGCGTTATCAGTATAGTTAGAGGCTTTACATAAACTTTCATAACCAAAAAAATCGCCATTATGGTACAAAGTAGAGGATAGTTCTCTCCCATCCTTTGCTATTTTATAGCTTTTAACCTGTCCTTTTTTGATGAAATATAAATAAGAAGGTTCATCATTTTCTACGTATATAATTTGTTTATTGGCAAAAGACCTTGTTTTACCTTTGGCTTTCAGCGCTTCAAACAAGGTCGCTTTATCACCACCAGCAGATTTAAAACCTGCAGTTTTATTCCTTTTCTTAAGCCTACTTTCTATGGCGTTAAATAATTCTACATCATCAAAAGGCTTGGTCAAATAATCATCGGCCCCCATTTCCATTCCCTTACGCATATCGGCACGTTCTGCTTTAGCAGTCATGAATATAAATGGGATGTTTGCTGTTTGTGGGTTCTTTTGCAAAAGGTACAATACCCCATAACCATCTAATTCGGGCATCATGATATCGCAAAGAATAATATCTGGCAAATGTTTAATGGCCAAATCAACTCCAATTCTGCCATTTTTTGCGGTAAAAGTTTCGTAACCAGCTAAATCTAATATTTCGGCAGTACCTTCTCTAATATCATCATTATCTTCAATGATCAATGCTTTTTTCATATGATTTAGAATGTAAATTGAAGTCTAAATGTAGTACCAACATTTTGCTCACTCTCGCAGGTACAGCTTCCTTCCATTAGGTCTACGTAACGTTTCACAATGTTTAAGCCTAATCCAGTTCCAGGAATATCGCCAGTATTGTGCGCCCTAAAAAAAGGTTCAAATAAACTATTCATTTCTGTTGCTGGAATGCCTATGCCATTATCTTTAACATCAATGATCAGCTCATGCTCACTAACAGTGCTATTAAACTGGATCATGGTATTTTCGCCAGAATATTTAATGGCATTAGAAATGAGATTGATGATGCAATTTTTAAGCAAGTTCGGATCAATACATACTTGAGCCGTGTTACCACTATGTTCAAAAACAATCAATTGATTCTGTTTGCTCATTAACTGCATTTCACCTGCAATTTCTTCAGCAAAAGGAATAATGTCAAACCAAATGCAAGTAGCTTCTACCTTTCCAGCTTCTAATTTTTCTAGCGATAGAAAGTCATTTAAGATGGTGGTTAGGTTATTAATTGCATTTTTGATCTTGCCAGTATGTTTCTCCACGCTCTCCACATCCTGCTTCTCTACGTACTTGTTAATTAGCGAAGCTGATAATTGGATAGAACTTAAAGGCGTTCTAAACTCGTGAGATGCCATGGAAACAAACCTGGTTTTTAATTGATTAAGTTCCTTTTCTTTTTCGAAGAGCAAACTCATATTTTCTTTAGCCGTTTCTACCTCATTAATTGTTTTAATGAGTTCTTTAGTTCGCTCTTTTATTTTTACCTCTAACTCTTCAGTATAGCTTTTAATTTTAATCTCGTCTTCTTTCTGCCTGCTTAGGTCATGAATAAACCCAGTATAAATTCTTCTATCGGCAAACTTTATTTCACTTACACCAAGCCTAAAAGGGAAAGTAGATCCATCTTTTCGTTGCCCAGTTACTTCACGTCCAATGCCAATGATTTTTTTCTTTCCAGTATGTTCATAGTTTGAAAGGTAACTATCATGCCTGTGTTTATCTGGTTCCGGCATTAATACCGAAACATTTTTTCCTAACAAATCTTCCCTACGCTCAAATCCAAAAAGCTCTAAAGCCGCAGGATTTATATTTTCTATTAGCCCTCTATCATCTATCGTTATAATTCCATCAATAGCATTTTCTATAATGGCAATCAGTAACTTCTCTCTTTCCATACTTAAGTTTTCCATTCAAATATAGTCTAATTTATATTTAAATAATGATGCCATTTAGCTTAGCCTCGGCTAGCATCAATGGTTTATAGAACTTAGTCTTGAAAAGGTTATTTTGACTAGAAAATTGAGCGCATAAGTACTTATAATAGTCGATTCCGTTTAAAAGTTGTGTTTTAAATTTGATCAGCTGTAGCTGTTTTTTTGCATTAACATCTTCTAAAAAAGTTTTTATTTCAGCATTCAAATAATTGATATACAAATCTAACTCCTTAATAAAAAAGTTTGGTCTTTTTACTTTTTCTAATAAATCTACTTTGCCATAAATGTGCCCTACCATTTCATCTAATGAATATATCCTAGAGAAATAAGCTAAATTTGGACCAGGGCAAATGGCCACAGCCTTGCTTTCTTTTGGTTTTAAAATGCCAATTTTTTGATAGGTTGAACTACATAAACCTTCGCACAAGCATACTTTTTCGGTTACTTGCCCTAACCTTCTTTCAAACTCTTCAATAGACAATTCCTTGCCTTTTAACTCGTTTATTTTAAATCTTTGGTATTTCCTAGAAGCTGTACAAATTGGTTCGGCAGTAAATTCTGTATTAGTACAAAGGTATTTTTTAGTGCATGGGCTTCCGGGTTTCCCCTTTTTAACCCTTTCCAATCTTTCAATATCAATCCCGCTATTTCTAAAATTATTAAATAGAATACCCAGTGGCGACGAATTACTTAAAAAGAACGACTCTTCATTTGCATTAGTTAACTTTTGTAGCGTTTCCTTGTCAACATTTGTGGTCTCTGGAACTAATAAAAACGGACTGCCCCAACCAGTTGAATCTAATTTATAATGCTGAAGCAAAAACTCATTCTCCTGGGCTGTTCCAATACCTCCTTGTACGCTCAATTTCTGAGGTTGCATCTTAGTATTCTTAATTCCCCGAGCATTTAAGGCGGTTACATACAAGGTAAAAAGTTCTTCAAGCATATTTCTTTTCATTTGCTTAAACTCTTCCAAAATTGGACCAAGTAAATATCCAGCAGTTGCAAAAGCATGCCCACCACAATTTAAACCACTCTCTACCCTAAATTCTGAAACCCAAATTCCCTTTTTGGCTAAAAACTTAGCCTGTATAAATGCTGATCTGAAATCGCTTACCTTTAAAATTATCTTCTTCTTCAATACATTATTTTCATCGGGATAGAAATCAGCAAACTCTTCAAGGTAACTATACAAGCGTGGGTTCATGCCTGCCGAAAGCACCAAAGATGATTTTAACCTGCTCTTGGCAAAACCACGTAATGCTGCCAATGCATCACTATTTTCATCTCCCGTAAAACCCATTCCTCTCTCATGATTAACTCGGTCTACCTTAGCCATGATATTTACATCAATCGCACCTTTTTCCATTCTTTTAAGGAGGATATTCTGGAAGATTGTTTTGCGCTCGCCATCTGGATATTCCATCATCAACTCATAACCTTGCTTCAATTGAGAATCATCAGGGAGCATTTCGAAATAACGGCAAAGCTCATTACCTTCTACAAAAGGCAGCTTCTTCATATTTTCGAAATCATAGTCAACCATTTTATCTAACATATTTAAGTAACAGGTAATTCTTCTAGCCCTACTATCTTCTGCTTTTTTTGGTATCGGAATATATTCAATTTCCTTACAATGATATTCACGCATCCGTTCAATCAATTCATCATCAACAACTGAAACAACCGACGAAATACCATATTTAGCCACTTTTAATGGAGTGTCTATCGAAAAGCCTAAACCTAAAACCGGAATGTGAAATTTATGAATCATAATAACCCTTTGATTTTTTTATATTTCAAAAGTATTGTGATCAAGAATTTTAGACACTTAGGCAAATCACCTAAAAAAATGATTTTAGTCACTTTTTAAAAGTCTATACTTAGAAAAGCTATCAATTTTCAATGTAAGGCAAGGTTTAATTATTGTTGATCATCAATTCATAAAGTGACAGGCATCAATCTTTACTTAAACAGATTCATGGAAATTTGGCTCATCAAAACAAATACGATGAAAACCCAAAACAAAGCATTGCCAGTTAGTAAGGCAGACAATACCAAACCGATAATCATTATTGGATTCTCGATCATATTGCTACAAGTTATTTATCACCTAACAATTGGTTGGTAATATTTAAGATGGGAAACTTGAAGCATTATTTTTCTACTGAGCTAAGAAGGGCCAGGGCATTGGTTAAAAAGATATATACCGGTAAACGAGCTGTTTCAGATCTACCTACTGCCCTACAACATTTCGTATTACAATCTGGTTGTTTGTCCTTAGGCAATATCCATCAAGTAAAAATTGAATGGAAAAATGCAAGGCTAAAACTTTCAAAAAAGGGCAGTTGGAAATCTATTACCTGTGTACAACATAATTTTTTGCCAGACCCTATTCGATTGGTTTACATGAGCACCAAAGTTTTTGGTTTAATTGGTATCGAAGCTTTAGATAGCTTTCGGCATGGTAATGGAAACATGATGGTTAAGGCAGCAGGCTTATTTAAACTGGTTGATGCAAAAGGTTATCAAATGGATAAAGCAGAATTAGTTACACTACTTGCAGAAACCATGATTATCCCCGATTATGCATTACAAACCTATACCCAATGGGAAGAAATAGATTTATATACAGTTAGAGGTACCATTAACTACCATGGGTTAAAGGCTGTTGGCCTATTTTATTTCAATGAAAACTTTCAGGTTATAAAGTTCGAAACTAATGATAGGTATTACACCCAAAGCAATGGCAATTTTCTGGAAACAAAATGGACGGCCGAATGTAAAACCTACATCAAACATAATGACATTACCTTCCCTTCCGCATTTTCTGCCACTTGGAATTTCCCACAAGGTGATTTAACCTACTTTAAGGGAGAGATTAATAACATCATTTTTAGCAACTGATTATTAGGTTATTATAAATCATCTTTTCCGTCATGAAAATCCTTAGATGAACTTCCAGTTCTGCTCTGGTATTCACCGGGATGTTCTGCTGGTTTTTTAGAAGATCCAGTAAAAGCATCATCGGTTAACGAATCATAACCTTGTGTACCCGTATTATCTAAACCATCTTTTGGAGCTGTACTTGGTAACACAACTTCCTCTTTTGGCTCAATAGGGCTTTGTTTAATCCATTGTACACCTGCAGCTTCCAATTCTTCAATTTTTGCCTCAATAGGTTTAAAATAGGCTTCAGGATCTAAATGAGCGCCTTTAGGCTGGGTATGACGAGTAATTGTTCCATCATCAGCTTTAACGTAATAACCCAAGTCTTCACCATCAAGGTTGATGTGATAATCCCCATTATCTTTAATTACGATTACGTGGGCTAACTTTTCCTTGATCAGGGTATCAAAAATTATTTTATCCCCTCTCCTCTCATTTTCCTTAATCACAATTGAGTTCTCTAATTTATGCTCGTCTTTCATAACTGTTGCTTAATTATCTTAAATAACATCAGCAATAAAGACTTTGTTTCACTATTTATGGCAATAAGTAATTACAATGAACGAATATGTTTGCATTTAAGGCCATTTTTCATAATTTAGCCAAGCACAAACGCTCAAATGAAATATCACTACCAATACGTATCAAAAACTACTGTAAGAATAGAGCTTATACCAGAAGACAGGAAAGAAATTGCACTAATTAAAGCGTTATCCACTGGCGATGAAAATAATGAGCAATTAATAGAACTTTTTAGTACTGGATTAGCTAGCTATGCTGTGGGTACTACCCTTGTTAAGGCAAAGTTCATGAATTTCCCAACGGTGGCGCTTTGTAATTATATAAAATCTGTACAAGCCATAGATAACGTAGCCTAAACCGGCAAATTATGCTTGCGTAAAAATTAAGATAGACAATCATCATTGATTTATTTACAGGAAGAGATTCTTTAACCTTGATTCAAATGGCAGATATGGCTTGTTAATCTTTGAAATCAATTGATTTTCTCATTGACCTTAAAAGTAAAATGGGCATTCCCAACGTTACCATTATTTGACAAGCCGTTTATTATGCCGATATATGTTCCAGCAACATCTGAAGTATAAAAAGTTATTTTACCCTCCCCTTTATCGTTAATACTAATATTTGGCGACCAATAAAGCACATTTCTAAAGTCTGGTAATCGATTATTCATCTGGGATTCAGAATCGTATGATGGATTATAAAACTCTCTTTTTAATTGTAGTCCATCATAATCCAATACTACTGAGTTTGGATTAATCTCAATATTTGCCAAATTACTTTTGAAACTAAAAAAACTCAATATTCCATCAAACTTCGATGAGCCATAATGATAAGATTCTGGAACGATTTCCAATCTTTCAATTTTATTAGGATCAATCGCCATAACCTTATCCATATTAAAATAGGGCAATCCATCTAAAAGCACTAGAGGATCATCGTCTAATGGCACATCCTTGGCCAATAACTTAATGCGATAACCATCTTCACTTTTTGATATAAAAGTTTCCTTAACTACTTCTCTTAAGCTTTCTTCCATGGTATTAAAGCGATCATAATCGTTAAATTTATAACTTTTAAAAGCTTTACCATAAAAGGTAACACTATCAGTTACCAAACCATTTGAACTATTAAATTTGTTAGGATTATAAGTATGCTGAACCTGAGTGTACATATTGTAGTTTTCGAACTGATCAATTAAATGCTGACTAAACTTGAAATCAGTTACATTAAATATGCTATATTTTTCAAAAAATGGGCTTTGAATAGTAATTATAGCTGAAGTATCTTTTTGATTTGTTTGAACAACGATTTCATTTAATCCATAAAAATCTTTAGTATTAAATGTAAAATTACCAGCAGTATCACTTAAAGCCTCATAAAACTGACCAATTTTTCCGGCACTGCCTAAATACACATTGGCATAATTAAGTGTTTTTCCATTCTTCTCCTTTACTTTACCCTTAATCAAGTGCCCATTATACTCTGGCAAGAATTTAAATTCAGGTTTTTTGGACTGCATTACATCACTCCAATTAAACCTGCGCCAGCCTTGTGTAATTAGCAAATTATTTAAATCTGAATACGCTTCTTCGCTATTTGTAAAATAATATGAAGGGCTTTCTACATACCCTTTCAATTCAGAAACCAGCCAAAAGTAACTCATGATATCACTTTCATCGATCCCTTGCAATGAATCTATTTTATGTACACTTACTGAAAGATCAGCAGAATTAACAATACCTATTGGATTTTTTAACAATACATTTACATCTACTTTTTTGCGTAATGAATATTGCGATTGATCAGTTGTTAGCTGAATATCTAGCTTTTTATTTGGCAGTTTAAAAAATAATCGTTCACATATTGCGGTTCCGGCCTCATTAAAAATGGTAAAATGAGATACGCCTTCATCAAGCTTTGCTGTTTCAATAAAAAAAGATGCTTTCCCACCAATTACATCCGTAGCAATAACGTTGGAGATATTTTTGCCATGATGAGAAAGAAGATATACCTTTTCATTTTTCATACTCGAATTAAGGTCGACTATCAAATTACCATCTTTTTGCTTATTTACAGACATCACATAACCTATCTTTTTGGCCGTTAAAAACTCTTTTTCTATCTTCTCCTTACCTAAAGAAGTTATAATGGCCCTATAACTCATATTTGGTTCAGGAGTAAACGGGAACTTTCCAATGCCAAATCTTGATGGTTTAAATCTTACTATAGTATCGTTTTTTTGATTGACTATTGCCCCAGCTAAATCTAAACCTCTTCCATTTTCACCAACTGCCTTAAAACCTACATTGCTTTTCAATCCCTCAACTAAATCTCCACCTTCAGCAAAAAATTGAATATTAAAATTTCTCTTAGCTAGATTTGAACCAGCAGGAGAAATTTGTGCGTTAAGTAAAGTGATTTTCTTTTCAAAAAATAACGCTACATCAAAATTTTTCATCCAGTTTGTATAACCCCTAAGCCTATATGAACCATTTTTTAAAGTTTTTGGAAGTTCAACTGCACCATTTCCACTTCCATTTTTAAGGGAAATTTTTAATTGTTTAACTGGTTGATTAAGTTGATCTAATAATTCGATGTAAGCAACTTTACTTAAGTCGGCAGGTTGATGCTGATTAGCATCAACAATATAAATCTTTAGCCATAATACTTCACCCGCTAAGTATTGCTCCTTATCGGTATGAATAAACATCTTTTCTTGAAAAACATTTTTTTGGTATGTTGTAAACGCATTCTGTACCTTCTCTAATACCTGAGCTTTAATGCTAGAATGAACATACATCAATAAGAAAACAACGGTTATTCTGCTAAATACTTTTCTCATCAAAACTATTTTTATTGCCAAAAGGCAGGTTTTTTATTTGTTCCCCTTAAAGTACAGTCTACACATTCCTTACTTGATGCCAATACGCCTGTGCCAACAAAAGCAATTGGCACCGTAAACCCTGATTGAAAATAAAGTGGAAAGTCAAGTGGTGTAGTAGGCTCTACAACAGCAGCATTACAATCGGCATTCAACGGTTTAGTAAAACCTGGCAATTCTCCTTTTGTGATGTATATCCTTTGTTTTTGAATTGTCCCGGCGCTTATAAATCCTATAACTGGTTCTAGAGGATTAGCCTGATTATGAATATTCCCAGTCAATTGTGAGGGTTGTGCATCAAAAATAGAACCTAAGGATTCTGTATTCTTTTTAAGGTTTTGCCAAAAATCATAAGCTTCTTTGGTTAGTGTATACTGTTTAACCAAAATGCTATACTTCTCTGTAAATTTTTCTGATGTTGAAGGATTAAGTATTATTGGTTGTTTAAAAATCACATCCTTATCAAGTTTTACAGAAGATCCAAGCACTATCGTACTAGATTTTGTATTACCCCAACATTGGTAAATAGAATTAGCAGAACTTCTACCCACTACATCCTTTCCATCCCACATTAAAAGAGATTGGTAAGCCGAATAGAATATCCATGTCTCTTCATATTCCCATCTATAATAGCGAGATTTATTGGTTTGGTCTTTGGTATTTACATAAATCTGTAGTCCCTTAGTAACATCTGCATCATAACCTACCAGATCAATTACAGGAGATACTTTAGTCTCTACAAAATCAGATAAATAAATAGTCCCATTGGCAGTTCTAATTCTAAGTCTATATTTTTTGCTAGGATCCAAATTTAAGGGTAAGCTTCCGTAAGTCCCTTTTTTTGTTGTCAATTCTGATAACGGATAAGCCTGATTAGATTCGCTTTCTACTGTTAATGTTGCACCAATTTCTGGTTTTGTAGTTGTTTTTTCTGAAACTAAAACAGTTCTGCTCAAGTTTATTATAGTAGAATCTGCACCTGCATTAATCATACCTTCTACCACCAAAATATTAGTATTTATTGGGGCTACAACAGGGTTAAAATTCTCTTTGCAACCGCTTAATAACAAAAGTAAAGCAACTATAGAAAGGTATGTTTTCCGCATAGACAAATTGTTTGTCCAGCTTTCATTTATAGGTAAATCAATGTTAGTCTTCTGCATAGCTAAAATTTAATATTGTAACTTATAAATGGCAAAATATTAGCAAAAATAGACAGTTTATATCCTGTTATCACGCCATTTTCCTTAACAAAATAAGTAGAATAAGCATTTTTTCTTCCTGTTAAATTATACAATCCCAGGGTAAAAGAATTATGAAAGGTTTGGTCTATTTTATGATTCCCCTCAATATTAAATGCCAAATCAGTTCTAAAATAATCTGGAATTCTATAGGCATTTCTATCAGTATAAAATACACGCTCACTACCAGCATAATAATACTTAGCTATTGGAAGTGTAATTGGTCTGCCAGTACTATAGGTTACATTTAATGAAAGGCTATAACGTTGTTTAAATGCATAGTTACCTGTAAAATTAAAGGCATGAGGCTTATCATGATTTGCTGGATAATATTCTCCCCTATTAATGGGTTCGCCAATTAATTCATTGTCCATTTTTAACATTGTTCTGGAATAAGCATAACTCATCCATCCAGTTAATTTACCTGCATTTTTCTTTATGAAAAATTCTATGCCATATGCTTTTCCTTTGGTACTAACAATATCAGTTTCAATATGATGGTTCATTATTAAGCTTGCCCCACTTTTATAGTCTAAATAGTCTTTTATTTTTTTATAATAAACCTCTATTGAGGTTTCTATTGCTTTACTATTGTAGTTTTTATACAGGCCTAATGAGACTTGGTTTCCAAATTGCGGTTTAATATTCGGGTCACTTAGTTTATAAATATCAGTTGGCGAGATGGCTGTTGTATTGGAAAGCAAATGAATATATTGCCTAAGCGTATTATAGGCAGCTTTAATTGAAAAATCATCGGTAAAGTTATACCTAGCAGACATTCTTATTTCTGGCCCATGATAGGTTTTAATTGGTTTGTTTTTTCCGAAACTAGTTTGTGAGATCTGGTTTTCTTCTGTAATTGGCAAATTTGCAGCATAATTATTTATCGTATTAGGTCCCAAATAGTTATATAAAGAATACCTTAACCCAGCATTTATAGCAAAATTATCGCTTACTTTAAATTCATCTCCCAAATAAATTGCGCTTTCTAAAGCCTGTTCCTGCTGAACAATATCTTCAATTACCAATGATTCTGAACCTATCGGTTTAAACTCCCCTGGGTTCAATTTGTAATAAATAGCTGATAAACCAAATCTTAAACTATGTTTTTCACTTAATGTATAGTTAAAGTCGCTTTTAAAGTTTGATTGATTAATTTTAAACTTCAAATTATATGCATTAACCGGATTTATATCACTCATGATGCTATAATCATAAAAATCAGTTCCTAAATTAAATGAGACATTTAATTTACTATTGAAAATATGTTTCCACTTTATGGATGCATTTTTATTACTGTAATTGTAGCTGGTATCACTGTTTAACTTAAAATTATCCTTACTATAATATCCCGCAACAGATAGCTCATTATTTTGGTCAAATTGATGATTTATTCCTAAATTGAAATCATAAAATGAGGCCTTACTGTTTTCATAGGCATCTGGAAGCAGTTTCAATAACCAATTTGAGTAGGTTGCCCTGCCACCTAATATAAAAGATGTCTTGTTACTATCTATAGGCCCTTCTATACTAAACCTGCTTGTAATTATACCTATGCCCGCGGTACCTGTAATTTTTTTCTTATTTCCATCTCGGTTATTAACTTCCAAAACTGATGAAAGTCGACCGCCAAATTTCTCTGGAATTGTGCTTTTATACAATTGGATATCTTTTACAATATCGGGGTTAAAAGCAGAGAAAAAACCAAAGAAATGAGAAGGATTATAAATTGTGGCATCATTAAGTAAAATTAAATTTTGATCGGTAGAACCACCTCTAACATTAAAACCCGTACTAGCCTCTCCAACGGTTTGTACACCTGGCAAAGTTAATACCACTCTTAAAACGTCAGGCTCACCAAATAAAGAGGGTACTTTTTTGATGGTTTTTAAATCTAACCTGCTTACTCCCATTTCCAGATTTTTAACAACAGATAATTTATTTGCTAAAATCTGGACCTCTTTTAATGTTAAAACCCTCTCTTTTAAATCAATATTCAGTTTTCCATCACCATAAACCATAATCTGCCTATTAGCATCATTTTTATTAGGAGCTTTTATGAATAAGGTATGTTTTCCTAAAGGGACGTTTAGTGAATAAAAGCCATCTTGATTTGATATTGCTTTAATTTCAGAATTTTCTATCGAGATACTCGCACCTTTTACCAGCGCTTCTGTTGTAGGTTCACGAATTATACCACTTAGCAAGGCTGTGCCAGATTTAGGGTCATTCGTTTTAATTCCTATCTCATACAATTTATTAGCAGTTGTGGCGTACTGTATTTTTTCATTTGCCAGATAGCTGGTATCATTTTTTTTCACGCTAACAGGTTCCTTGCCTACCTTATTTACGTAATAAGCTTGTGCCAAATCTAAATCGATTGTTTTACCCTTAATTAAAAAGATATTTTTATTGTGAATGGCAAAATTGATATTGGTTCCCTCAAATACCTTGTTTAATAAATTAGTAATGGTAAGTTGATTTGCGCTGACCGTGATTCTTAAACTATCTAGTTGTAAAACATCATAATAAAAATGGTAGTTGCTTTTTGCTTCTAGATCTTTAACTACCTCATTTATGCTTGCTTGCTTAAAATCAACACTGTAAAGAATTTCCTTATCTTTTTGTGCAAAAACTGCAGATGAAAAGAATAGGCAAAATATAATCAGTAAAACTATACGCATATCAATTGGCTAAGCTGTCATGATATTTGGCAATTAAAAGAATTACTTTGATAGGATCATCCTTAAATCTGACGCTAGCCTCTTGCAATAATTTTTTCATTTCTTTTTTATTTTTGTCTAATAAGTTAATGAGTGATCCATCGTCACTAAATTTATAAAAATGATTGTCCTTTTCTAGCAGGTATACTGTTTTCGGTTTAAAATAGTAAGGAATATCTAATTTAGTAGAAAAGCCTAGCTTCTCATTATGTTTTGCTATTACCCTTATTTTTCCATCGTATAAAACCTCAAAAAAACCAGGTTCAAAAGGCGCTTTATTGGCAGAATTTTCAAAGTTAAGGTACCTAAAATGGTGATTAGCAATTTCAAATTCACTTACTTTTTCAGATATTAAACTATAAGCACTTCCAGCTACAACAGAAACTAACTTATCAATGTATAAATCATACATCAAAGGAACTTCGTTATACTTAATTCCTTCATAAAAAATTGTGCCTTTGATAAAGGTAGTGTCTAAAAATATAGCAGATCCATCAACGCCGCTGCCATAAGTGTAGTAAGTTGGGCCATTAAAAAGCCTCGACTGTTCTTTAACAGCTGTTATAAAAATACGTTTGGCATTTTCTAAAGATAAGTTTTCGGCATCCTCTACTTGGGTTGTCTGGGCAAAAACAGTTTTTACACCTAAAAAATTCAAAACCAGCACACAAAAAACTAAAACCAATTGCTTTTTCATAAAAAAGTGATTCATGATGCAATATATATAATTCGTTTTAAAACTTTAGTCCCTATCATACAGCAATAATGTCTATGCTATTAGTTTTAGTTAATTAGCTTTTTTAGTAAAAATTAAGATAGACAATCATCATTGATTTATTTACAGGAAGAGATTCTTTATATTAGTCGACATGATCAATCCGAACCTAACCGCAAGAAAGCCAGTGCTTTTTTCATTGACCTTATTCCTCACTTCTTTTTTGGCTATTGCCCAAGAGAAAGCCGTACCCGTATTTAAAGATGGCGAAGCCCAAATTGTGGCCGCATTTGAAACACCAGAAAAATGGATCCGTCATGACTTATGGGTAGAAACCACATTTGATACTGATGGCGATGGAAAACTAGATCGCATGCACGTAAGTGTAACCAGGCCCTTCCAAACTGAAACCGAAGGCTTAAAGCTTCCAGTTATTTATGAAACAAGTCCGTATTATGCTGGCACGGCAGGTACAGCACCAGGAACATTTTGGGATGTGAAACATGAAGTTGGCGTAAAACCACCAGTGGCACGTATTCACCCAACGGTAAAACGCACAGGGACCAGGCCTATCATTTCTAATTCGCTAATTAGAGAATGGGTTAGACGAGGTTATATCATTGTACATTCATCATCTCCCGGAACCGGACTTTCGCAAGGCTCGCCTACCGTTGGTGGCATTAACGAATCATTGGCACCAAAGGCAGTTATTGAGTGGTTATCTGGTAAAGACAATGGTTATACCACGCCAGATGGCAATGAAAAAGTAAAAGCATTTTGGAGCACTGGCAGTGTTGGCATGACAGGTACATCTTACAATGGCACACTCCCTGTTGCTGCTGCAACTACTGGTGTAGAAGGTTTAAAGGCAATTATCCCTGTTGCGCCAAATACTTCTTATTATAACTATTACCGCTCAAACGGCTTAATCAGAAATCCTGGTGGCTATTTAGGCGAAGACGTTGATGTATTGTATGATTATATCCATAGCGGTGCCGAAGACAAAAGAGCTTATGCTGATAAAACAGTAAGAGATGGAGAAATGGCAAAAGGAATGGATCGTGTTACAGGAGATTATAATAGTTTTTGGGCAGGAAGAGATTACCTAAATGCTGTAAAACCTTGGAAAGCCGCCTTATTAATGTCGCACGGGTTTAACGATTGGAACGTAATGCCAGAGCATAGCTATCGCATTTACAAAGCGGTTGAAGCAAAGGGAATTCCTGCAAAAATCTACTATCACCAAGGTGGTCATGGCGGTTCACCACCCTTAAAAATGATGAACAGGTGGTTTACCCGTTATTTATTTGGCATTGAAAATGGCGTAGAGAAAGAACCCAAAGCATACATCGTAAGAGAGAAAGAGCCTAACACCAACCCTACTGCCTATGCAGATTATCCAAATCCGGCAGCAGCAGATGTTAAACTTTACCTTGGTGTTGGCGGAACTAGCCATGGCACATTGTTAACTGACAAACCAGCAAATCAATCTTCAGAAAAATTAAGTGATGATGTTTCCTTTTCAGGAAGTGATCTAGCGAAGGCAGAAAAATCGACACATCGTTTATTATATGTTAGTCCTGTTTTAAAAGAAGCTGTTCACTTATCTGGCCTTGCCCAAGTTAGCGTTAAACTAGCCAGCAGTAAACCTGCAGCTAACTTTTCAGTTTGGTTAGTAGCCTTGCCTTGGAGCGAAGGAACTGGCGTAAAATTAATGGACAACGTGATTACACGTGGATGGGCAGATCCTCAAAACTATAAATCGATAACTAAAGGCACCCCGTTAACGCCTGGCAAATTTTACGATTTAAAGTTTAACCTGCAACCAGATGATCAGATTATCCCAGCAGGTAAACAAATTGCATTGATGATTTTCTCGAGCGACAAGGAATTTACACTTTGGCCTAAAGCGGGTACAGAAATCACTATCGATTTAAACGGCACTACACTTACCCTACCTGTTGTTGGTGGAAGCATTGCTTTAGAAAAAGCCATCAAATAATTCTTTTATCAAATCATTTTTTACTGAAGCGATAATTACCTTGTCGCTTCAGTTCATGAAACCATCTTAAATGAAAAAACTAGTTCTATTGCTCTTCTTCATTACCGCTTTATCCTCAAAATCTCAATCACAAACTGTTAAGCTACCAGATTCTATTTATTCTGGCAAACAAGGTGGATTACACGTACAGGGTGTAGTAATAGATAAAAAGAATGGCTTTGTTTATTTTTCTTTTACAGATAAGCTGTTAAAAATGGATTTAAAAGGTAATCTAATTGGCAGTGTTACTGGTTTTGTTGGCCATCTGGGCGATTTAGACCTTACTGCCGATGGTAAAATTTATGGTTCATTAGAATATAAAAACGATGCCATTGGCAAGGGCATTAAAAAAGAATTGGGTGTTAAAACCGTTAATGAAGATGGTTTTTACATCGCCATATTTGATGCATCACGCATTGTACGCCCTAACATGAATGCAGAAAAGGAAGATTTATTGCGTACGGTTTATATCAAGGAAGCAGTAGATGATTACATGGCAAATGTTAAAGTGGGCAATAAAGAGGTAGCGCATCGCTTTGCATGTTCTGGTATAGATGGTGTTGCATTTGCACCTGCAATAGGAAGTCCGAGTAGTTCTAAAAAATTCCTTTATGTAGCTTACGGTGTTTATGGAGATACAGCCAGAAATGACAACGACCATCAGGTAATTTTAAAGTACGATGTTGCTGATTGGGGGAAATACGCACAAAAGCTTTCGCAAGATAAACTACACCATTCAGGACCACAGAAACCAATGGAAAAGTATTTCGTAAAAACAGGCAATAGCCGTTATGGCATCCAGAACATGGCTTATGATCCTAATACTGGCAATTTGTTTGCGGCTGTTTATAAGGGAGCCAAACCTCAATTTCCAAACTATGATCTATTTGTTATTGATGGCAAGAAAAAACCAACCGACACTTATATCTTATCAGACAACCAAAAAACAAAGGTAAAATCACTGTCGTTATTAGCCGCAGGGCTAAAAGATGTAAAATCTGGTATCAGAGGCTGGGTGTTTCCTTATGGCGCTACAGGTTTGCTGCCATTGGGCGATGGTTTGTTTTACATCTCTCACAACAGTAAAGCTAAAGACGGGCAACAACAGACTACTATTTATAAATATAAATGGGTTGGTGATGAGAAAAATGCGTTTGTTTTAGTGAAATAGATTTTAACAACTAAAGAGAGGGGTTGCAATTCGCCTAACCCAACCAGCTTGTCATCCAGAGCGCAGCGAAGGATCTATTAGAGGAGTCCACATTATAGATTCCTCCAAAGTCGGAATGACAAGATTATATGCATCATGCTTCCCGATGTAAAATCGGGAGTCATCCTAATGCAACTTAATCATTTTTTAAAACTCAAACCTTCTATCGCTTTAAGATTGCCAGTCAAGCTGGCAATGACGCCTTACAGATTTCAACCTAAACGTTAAATTATTTAAGTTTATAAAGTAACTCCGCAAAGGGAACAATAGCGCTTACTTGTGGATTATGGTCTGCTGCTAACACTTCAACAGGTATGTTTCTTTTCCTTGCACGTTCTGCCTGTGAGGCGAAATCATCATTTTCAGGAAGGGTGCCTTTAGCCACGGTTAAAACATAATGCGCAGGAATAGTGGAAACTCCCCTTTTTAAATGAAGAATCTCTGTAAATGTTTTTAGCGATTGAGGTACATCTTTTGGTATCGGCTGACTTGCTTTAACCCAAGCTGGAACTAAAAAGCCATTTACCTGATTTTTAACCAAACCATCAACTTTACCACCAAATAACCCAACTACACTTTCACCATCATTGGGTAAAAAGGCATCAACATAAATCATTTTTTTAATCCGATCAGGAATGCTATCTACCACTCCCGTAATCACCATGCCTCCATAACTATGACCAACCAATACCACATCATCCAAATTTTCGTAAAGAATTTGGTTCACCACATCTTTAACATGTGTGCTAAGGTTCACATCGGCTGATGCCAAATGAGCCCTTTCTCCTTGCCCTGTTAAAGATGGTCTGTAAACCTTACAACCTTTAGCAGTTAAAATGGAATCTACTTTTTTAAAGGCATAACTTCCACCCCAAGCACCATGAACAATTACATACACTGTTTTTTTTGACTCCTGGGCAAATACTGGTAACGATAAACCAATTAACAGAATGGATAGCCAATTTTTAAGTTTCATTTTATACTTTTTGAATGATGGTGATTTTAAGGATTGGAAATCCAATATAAGGATTTAGAACAAACCAACAAAGATTATTGTGCTACATTTAGTACTTTGCTCCTTCGTTAACCGTCATATCGAACGCAGCGCAGCGAGGAGATATCCGGATTGGATGGTTAACTGTAGTAATCGGTTAATTGGTTAATTGTTGAAGTTGTTGATTGTTGTATCCCGATAGCTATCGGGAGGTTAATTGGTTAAAGTTGGAAGATTGCACCGTGTTAAATACTGTTAAAGTAAAATATTAAATTGTTTACATCCCTACCTTTAATTATGAAACATATTGAGTTAAAAAAACTATTTCCCTTCTTTTTTCTACTATTACTTTCTTCTGGCTCATTCGCTCAAGAAGCCGAAATAGTAACCAAGCTAAATACCATCATTAAGCCAATTCATACCCTATCGCCAGATGGCAGTTTTGATGATATTGATTTTTTAGGCGAGGTACTGCAGGAAAAGAAAATAGTTGCGCTTGGTGAAGCGACTCACGGTACTAGAGAAATATTTGATTACAAAGACAGGTTAGTCCGTTATTTGGTTGCGAAGTTAAACTATAAGGCGATTACTTTTGAAGCCGATTTTAGTGGATTGGAAGCCATAGATAATTACATCAATGGCAAAACAGATAGCGCTATCATCGGTAATAACCACAAACCCCTCTTTAACTGGCTTAAAGATTTTAACAAGGACAAAACTGAGCAAGATAAAGTGCATGTATATGGCCTGGAAATTCGGGAATTTAGTTTGGCCATTGATAGAATATTAAGTCTCAACTGGAACATCAGTCAACAAGATCAAACCATCTTATTAGGTATTCGAAACACGCCCTTCGAGAAAATTGATAAACAAAGCTTAGCCGATTTAAAGAAGGTTTGCACTCGTTTACCTGTTAACGTTTACACAAAAATGCTCCTCCAATTGATAGACAATTACCAAAATTTTATTGGCATTAAAAGTAAGATTGGGGTTAGGGATAAATTCATGGCAGAAAATGCAATTGCATTAGCAGAAGGCATACCCAACAGCAAGCTCATCATTTGGGCGCATAATGGTCATGTTGCAAAATCAGCCTTATACAACAAACCCACCATGGGCCAATATTTGTTTAAGCAATATGGGAGCCAATACCATGTCATGGCAACAGACATTAATAAGGGATATGTTAGTGTGAGAACAGTGGTGGCTAAAACCAAATCTTTTTCAAGTACGCAACCTTTATACCTTCCTGAAGTTTCTACAGACAAGGGTTATGAGTATTACTTTAGCCAATGCAAGTTTAAAAACTTCATCTTAGCTATAAATAAAGCCACGGTCGACTATCAATTACGCTCCTTTTTTACCCAACAAAAAGAAATGAGAATGATTGGCGGTACAAGCACTCCATTGAATAAAAAATTAGCCATTTCAACTCACTTCGATACGATTATCTTTTTTAATGAAACAAATAGCCTTTAGGGGTTGAGGTGTGGAGTTGGTTAGGCGTTGAGGTGTTATGGTTAATCGGTTAAAGTTGTAATAGGTTAATTGTTTATTCCTTCGCTCCTTGTTCGTCTCCGCTTCGTCGTTTGTTCGTCGTTTGTTCGTCTCCGCTTCGTCGTTCCTTCGTCGTTTGTTCGTCTCGGCGTCGTCGTTCCTTCGTCGTTTGTTCGTCTCGGCGTCGTATCTGGTTCGCCACAGAGTCGCTACTGCGTCGTAACAGCGTCGCCACTGCTTCGGTCCTGGAGCGAAGAAAAAACGACAAAGAGACGACCCAGTAAATAACTTGTTACCTCTCTGTTAGGTTGTTGGTATGATGCAGAAGCGAAGGAAAGACGATGGAGCGTGGAGCGCTGAGCGATGAGTTGTAGAGATGTTGAGTTGAGAAGGGTTAGGGTTGAGAGGTTAGGTGGTTGGTTGGGTGAGCTTTTCCTTTAGAACAGAGGGATTTTAGAAGCCAGTGCTTTCGGGTTAGAGATCACTTCTTCGGGGCGGGTGTAGCCTAGTTGCGTCATTCCAGTGCAGACGGGAACCTCGAAAGGCTCAGCTAAGCTTGATAAGATTGCCCGCGATGATCTTTGTTTTCTCCGATTTTTTCCCCTTTTTAATCCATATAATAAAACCTGTAATGGGTAGTCCCGCAGCAATAAGGCTAGCCAAAAAGGCTAATATTTTTCCGAACATTCCCAGAGCGCTTCCCGTATGCAAATCGTAATTGAGCGCTATAAGCTTTGGCGTAATTCCAGCTGCCGCCATAGGGTCTGCTTCCATTAATAGCTTGCCAGTATATTGGTCAAATCGGTATTGTCTGCGATCATATAAGTGCTCTTTAGACTGATAGGCAGAAATGTTTACGGTTCCGCTTTTTGCTGCCGGGAAATTATAGAGAAAATAGGCAGTTTTTGGTGATTTTTCTAATGACTGTTTTAAAATTTGGTTGGCAGATGCTTTGGTAGTTTGGGTAGTATCAGAAAGTACTTTTGATTTTTTATCTGTTGTGAGCTCGAATGACCAGGCTAAGCCAGTAAGCGCAATAACCAGCAATGGGATTAGCATATAAAACCCTAAAACATTATGAAGATCGTAATTGAGTCTTTTGAATTTCCCATTCCATTTAATGGCAAAGTTTTTCTTCAGCTGCTTTTGTTTCCATTTTTTTGGCCACCAAAGTACCAGTCCAGAAAGTAACAATATGCCAAAACAAACGGTAGACCATTTGACAATAAAATGCCCCAAACCATCTCCCAGCAATAGATTCATGTGAAGGGCAAGTACTACTGTAAAAAACTCTTTGCTGGCATCCTCTTTAAAAACAACCTTTCCTGTATAAGGATCAAGGTAAACCTTTAAATAATAGTCGTAATAATTCCAGTAGCCAGAACTTTTTTTGTTTATTTTAAAAGCACGAAACATATAGGTTCGCTCAGGATCTTGCGATAATTCGGCCCTGGTAATTTTATGTGTTTCGCCAAGCGACTGTTTAGCAATAGAAAGAAGTGTATCAAGCGATAACTTTTCGTTTTTTGGTACCACGCTAACATAGCGCCTATCTTTGTAAACGATATCTTTAATCTCATCAGAAAAGGTATAAATGGCACCACTTATACCTAAAATAACCACCACTAGCCCGGAGGTAAGTCCGAGCCAGAGGTGAATTTGCGCAATGAGTTTTTTTAGTGTCAATCCTTAAAACTTATAAGTTAAGCCTGCAGCTATGGTTCTTGGTAGTTGTGCGCTAAGTGTACCCTGTCCGGTAAAATAACGTTCGTCAGTCAAGTTATCTACTTTTATCCCAATGCGATATTTTGGTTGATCATAGAATAGCGTAGTAGTTATTAAGGTGTAGCTTGGTAAGGTAAATACGCCTGTAACTACCGAATTTCCACTTAAGTGCTTTCCAATGTAGTTTAATCCTGTTCCTAAACCTAGTCCCTTTAGGTTACCAGATGGGATGGCATAACTGATCCAAGAATTAATTAATGTCGCAGGTCCTGCTGATGCTGGTCGTCTTCCTTCTAGTGCTACGGTTGATTTTGTCAACTTACTATCGTTATAACTATAACCAGCAATGATGTTAAGACCATCAATAGGATTTGCAATTAGCTCCAACTCTACACCTTTGCTCTTCTGGGTTCCATTTTGCACGGTAACAATGTAATTTGTACCCCCAACATTCACTTCTTCAGTACGAGTCATGTTATCAACCTCAATATCATAGTAGCTTGCAGTAAAGCTAAGTCTACCTTGGAAAAGATCTGTTTTAACTCCACCTTCAAACTGATTGGCTTGCTGTGCTTTCAAAGTACCAGAAACATTAGAACCTGCTGGTTGAGTAACAGGTGGCACATTGGCAAAACCATTCATGTAATTCCCGAATACCGAAATACGATCAGGTAGTATTTGATATACAAGGCCTAACTTTGGAGATACTGCGGTTTGTTGGTACTTAGAATTAGCAACAATTTGATTAGTGGCTTGGTTTAAGGTACCACGGTTCTGAAAACGGTCGATGCGTAAACTTAGCATGGCGGTTAGTCTATCGGTCACACTCAATACATCAGAAGCATAAGCACTATAGATATTGCTCTTAGTGGCATTTTTTGTAGGTGCTGCTGTACTGGTAGCCAATCTTGCCTCAACTGCTGCACGAGAAATTTTTACATAATTTGCATCTGCTGGATTACGACCGCTAACATTATCAAATACGATATATGGAGAATTATCATTATTGATGGTTTGGTTTAAATAATCTAGCCCAGCTACCATCCTGTTACGAAGTCCAAGGATTTTGAAATCGCCAATAAAGTTTTGCTGAAGGTCTGTTGCAGTATTTACCGAATTTTGTAAGGAAACATTACGTTCCAACATCTCATCACTAGTGGCACCTCTTAAGAATGAATAGACGTAAAATCCATCAGAACGACGTGAGTTAGCAGAATATATAGTTTGCGAAGTCCAGCTATCAGATAATTTATAGGTAATCTGCCCCTTAATGTTCATCGTAGGATTTTTCATTACCAAATCATTGCTGGTAAAAGAGCGTTTCCAGTCGAAATTTAATTCTTCAGGTGTTTTTGCAATGTAAGGTCTAACCCTATTCAGGAATATAGTTGAAGGACTGGTACCCTCTAGCGAATAGAAACCTGCCGTTAAGCTAATGTTCAACTTTTCATTTGCACGATATTCTAACGTTGGAGCAACAAAGATAGAGCGTTTAAAACCTGCATCTTGAAAGCTTCCTTGGTTCTGATAGGCAGCATTTAAGCGGAAAAGTAGTTTTTTATCTGCTTTCACTGGCCCATAAATGTCTGCACTCAAACGATTAAGTCCATAACTACCAGTGGTGAAGTTTACCTCACCCCCTACTGTGTCTAATGGTTTTTTGGTTACTATGTTTATTAATCCACCAAAAGAAACTGCAGCTCCTCCAAACAATGTACCCGATGGGCCTTTGATAAGCTCTACACGTTCAATATTGGCAGGTTCAATTTCTCCATTAGTTTGTGATGGAACGCCATCTACAAAAGCCGCTTCGGTACGGAAACCTCTCATCGTATAAAAAGAAGCACCATCACTATTAATCCCTCTATTATTCTGGATTTTGTAAACACCTGGAGAATTTTTTAATGATAAACTGAACTCAGTAACCATCTGTTCTGTAAGTAGTGTTTTCGGAATAGTTGTATATACCTGCGGATTTTCAAGGTTGCCTAAGGGCATCTTGGAAGAGGTTGTAGTTTTCTTTACCGAGAATTTGTTCGTACTTCCACCGTTTACAACAACTTCCTCTAGCTGTTGATTGCTTTCTGAAAGTGTGAAATCTTGGGTAGATGTTTGCCCTTCGCTAATGGTCACCTCACGCTGCTGAGCTTCTAAACCAACATAACTGGCTATAATAGTATAATTTCCACCCTTAATATCTTTGATGGTATAATTTCCCTTTGCATCTACTTGGGCAGATTTCCCTCCCTTAATGGTTACGGTTACAAATTCTGCAGGCTTACCGTCTTTTGTTTTCACGGTTCCTTTAATAATAGCGCCAACCGTAACTTGTTGGGCAAAGCTAGTCAAGTAACTAAGCAATAGGAAGAAAGTAAAAAGGGTAATTAATGTGTGTTTTTTCTTTGAGGTACGAAGTTTGTACATACTTTTGTGATTGTTAATTGATTCTAAAATTGGTTGACAAAACTACCCGGTGTATTGGTTTGGCGACTAGGCACCGGGTTTATTGTTTTTAAGCTTATAAATTTCAAGTTTCGACAAAAGTATAAATATTAACTGGAATCAATCTAAATAAAAATAAATTATCTCATTTATCTTTTTAATCTTCACAATGGCGGGGTGTGGCATTAATCTTAACTATAGCTTGTAGCTATCTTTACTTCTACTGGAGCGAAAAATCTTGCATAAACTTCATTTAAAATGATTTGGTAAACTTTCCTTAATTTGTATAGGTTACACAATAAATAAGTTCTAAATTCCGTAGGGACAGTAAACTAACAACTACATCTGAGCTAACTTGTTGAAGCGGGTTAGACCTTAGTGTTTACATAAACTTCACCTTCATTTCCCTTGGCAAACAAACAGTCTTCACCTAGTCTTCCTATAGTCCCTATTCAGTCTCTATCCCATTCCTATTCAGTTGTACTATAGTAGTAGTATAGTAAAATATCGATTTAAGGGACCTATGCCGAACTCCTATAGGCAAACACTAGCATTTGACGGGTAATTATAGGGAGATTGGTTGTGAATTAGTTCATTGGTTCATTGGCGCCGTTAGTTTCCCGAAATCCCTATAGCTATCGGGACGGGACAGGTGCGCTCTGTCGAGGAGATGGCATGATGAAGGGTTAACGTAACACCTAGCGAACTTCGGACTTCTTCCGGTATTTGTTGCTCGTTTTTCGTCTTACGGACTTTCCGACTTCCCAACTCCACAACTCCACAACTCAACATCTTTTCTCTTCTTCCGGTCTTTCGGACTTTTCAAATAAGAATTTGTAATTTACCAACTCAAGCCTGTGCAATTATGAAGTTGAAATTTACATTGCTCCTATTTTTTTCTCTTGTAGCGAATAGGTTATTGGCGCAAGAAAATGTGCAGGTGTTACAAGCTGTAGTGCAAAACGTTTACGATAAGGCTAAAAAACATTCACTGTACCGTAAAAATGTAGATTGGGACATTTTACATCAGCAAGTTTTCGGCAGTGCCATACAGACAAGGGCTGATCTCGAAAAAAAAGTAGCCTTGATTTTCGAAACCCTAGGAGACAAGCATGCCACCCTGCTTTATCATGGCAAACGGGTAGTTTATTCAAAACCTGCCAGTTCATTTGTACCCAGGCCAGCACTAAAGATTGCTCCTGATTATGCTTCAAATGGCTTTAGCACCAAATTGTTGGAAGCCGGCTATGCATATATCGCTTTGCGGTCGCCAGTTAAAAGCGATACTCGGAGCTTACAAAGTTATCAAGACCAGCTTTGTGCGCTTAACCTAAAAAACATCAAGGGCATCATTGTAGATTTACGCTTGAATGAGGGCGGTAGCATCTTTCCGATAGCGGCATTTGGTCAGTTATATGGCGGTGAGCGCATCGGATACAATAGTACTCATGATGGGCTCTCAGGCGCTTGGAAAGTGAAGGCTGGAAAGTTCTATCAAAATAATTCGTTGGTGTCTGCTGTTAAGTCCCAGTGCAAGGGCAATGATCAAATTAAAATTGCTGTGCTAATCAGTCAAATAACGGCCAGTTCAGGAGAAATCATAGCAACAACATTTAAGGGGCGAGCGAATACAATTTTTATAGGCGAAAAAACTTATGGACTGCCCACGCTTAATATAGAATTTAATTTAGGCAATGGTTATTATTTGGGCATAGCAGCATCTTTTATTGCAGATCGCAACGGAAAAGTCTATCCTAATTACCTCTCTCCCGATCTTGAAATGATAAACGGCGATGATTTTGCAGACCTGAACCGTGATGTGAAGGTTAAAGCGGCAATGGAATGGCTGAAGAAGTAATGTGGGTCGTTTTTCGTTGTGGGTTGTTCGTTTATCGACACACGACAGACGAAAAACACAACTACAAATTTTTGTCAATCAACACCTTTAGCTTTTCTATATCCAAACCACCTGAGTAAAGCACTGTACCATTTTTGGCAAGCAGTACCACTTGCGGAAAAATTGCTATACCATAATCTTTATTGAGCTGTGGGTTATCTCCATAAAGAATTGAATAATTAACAGGGTGTTTATTTACAAAGGATGCAATATTGTTAAGGTTGTCTTCGGTATTAATACCTAGCAACTTAAAATTCTTTTTTGCATAAGTTTGATGAAGTGAATTAAGTTTATCTACCGCTTCTATACAAAATCCACAATTCTTAATCCAGAATTCAAGTAAAACGAGCTTACCCCGGTGTTGTGAAAGTGTTTCTTTGGTAGCAGACAGGTAGTTGGTGAGTTCCCAGTTCGGGGCGGTTGTGCCAACTTTAATGGGTACAAGTGGAACTTTTGGTGCCTGGAGTGTGTATTGATCTAGGTAATTGGAATAGAACCATGACTTTTCTAACACTTGCACTGGACTGGTTTCTATAGCTGTAAAGTCAGTTCGATTTAAATCCTGTGAATTAACCTTGGTTTGCAAAATTGTAACCGGCAAGAGCGTGGATTGATCTACAATAACAGTATAGTTAAAGGTAAGTTCTTTGGTAACCTTCGAATAATCGGTTCCCATGTAATTGATTAACTTATTGTGCAGTACAAATCGCAATTGATGATACCTTTTTTGATTAATCAAAGTGTCTGAAACTGATTTCTGAATACTTTGATCCTTAATAACCATTGGCAGTATATTTCTTAAGGTTACTATCGAATTGTATAGTGGTGATTTGCCTTCAAGATGTGTTGCAGATTTGATAGGATATAGGGTTAGGGTTTGGGTCTTTTTGTTACCATTAAACAGCTCGGCGTTATTAAATATAACCGTACTTCGGCTATCATCGTATTGGAACCTCATGCCAGCTAGATCATCTTCTTTGTTAAATTCTATATACATTTCTCCTTCATCCTTAGCCATGTAATCTTCTGATGGGTAGCTAAACATTCTGGCATAATGGTATTTTACCCTTTTTAGGCTGGCAAGTTGATCACTCAGCTGCTGGAAAATTAAAATGGGGTCGCTTTTAACATACTGTGAGTTTACCATGGCTGTTGCGCCCAAAGGCAAAAACAATGTCTTTAAATCGTTAGCTGTATAAGGCGATTTTATCGAGGCCCATCTGTTAACATACATTTGGTTGGACTTTCCACTAAGTTGATGATTAGGGTTTAAATGAGTTGTAGCCGCAAAAGAAGAAAGCGACGTGACGAAGTATAGCAGCGTGTTTAAAGCTTGTTTAAGATTGTTCATGATATTAATTTTAATCGAATTTAGCCTTTTTAAACTGCTGCCTTTTCTATTTTAGACTAAGGGCTCCTTAAATTCGACCGACATCAAAAAAGGACTTTAGTCGAAAAAAAATGCGTTTTAGTCGAAAGATAAATGGAAGGAAATTTCGATTGGCAAATAATTTTCACCTTGCCACGATCTTGAGGTTTATTTTTCAGTTTTTCGTTGCTCGTTGGGCGTTGTTCGCTGGGTAAACAGTTCCTTTAGGGCAGAAGGATTTAAGAGGCCAGTGCTTTTGGGTTAGAGACCTCTCGTCGCTCCCGAAGATCCCGATAGCTATCGGGACGGGACAGGTGCGCTCTGTCGAGGTGACGGTATGATGGAGAGACAGTGCATAATCGCCTACCGACTTTTCGTCTTTAGTTTTCGTTGGGTCTTGCGCTTTGTTCCTTACTCCTTTATCTTCCCGACTTTCGGAATTTCAACACCAGCTTAATTCGTCCCTAAACAAAAAGAGCGAGCGCCAAATGGGCTAACTCGCTTTTAAATACTGGTGCAAATAAAAGGGTTATTTATCCTTATATTTCTGTTCTAATACTTCTATTTCTTTTAAGGCTTCGGCAATGCCATTACGTTGTGTGGTTAGCAAGTCCAAATGGTCGCTATGCAGCTCATTATCTTTAATGGCCATATCGTATTTTTCTAGCGCAGCCTTTTCGCCTGTTACCACCGCACCTAAAACTGCAGTTTCGCTTTTATCTGTTAAGGCTTCCTTAATATCTATCCAAGTACGGTGTATAGCGCCTAATATACCACCCTCTTCATTCTCTGAGTGCCCACCATGCCTGGCAAGATGAGACTTCAGTTCATTTTCGTATAAGGCCCTTTCGGCAACATACTTTAAAAATACAGCTTTCAATTCTACATTGTCGGTAGATTCAGCTGCTGATTGATAACCTTCTTTACCATCGTTAATGATGGATACTAAGCCTTTTAGGTCTGCTATAATTTCTTGATTGTTTTCCATGATAAATTATTTTTTATACAAACCCACAAACAGCACTAATGTTTCAATAAATCATACAACCAAAAGAAACATAACACAAGCTTAGCTGTTACTGAACCATGTTAACAATAGCCAAACCCTCCTACCTAGATTTTGAAATAGATGATTATCCTTGGAAAAAGGGCATTGATTATAAAAAGCATCCTGAACGGTACAAGGTTGGCAAGGGAGAGCAAGGTGTATTGATTTGTGAACCCTACAAATCGGCAATTGGCCAATACTGGCGTTTTAAAAACCCTGAAATTGCCTCAGAAAGTAGCACAAAAATCTACCAGCTTTTTATCGAGTACTTAAAAGCAAATGACTTTGTAGGTGCCGATATGGCAAGGAAATACCTACAGATGGGCTATACCCGGGCAAGAAGATATGCCAATTATAAGGGCGGGAAAAAATACGACAAAGACAATGATTATAAACAGCTAGAAAGAGGAACAGGTTCTGCCGAAAAAGCAGCCGCGGCGGCAATCTTTTACAAGGCCTATAAAATTGCAGCAGCTCACCCTATTTATAGTAAACTTAAAGCAGATTGGAAAAATAAATATGGTTAGGATGTTCGTTTATCGTTGAGCGTTTTTCGTCTTTCGGACTTTCGGACTTTCGGCCTTCCATCTTACCTCTTCAATCGTACATAAAGCATAGGTATTTAGGAGTTCAATAACTATTTAATTAGCGCTAATGCCTTTTCGAGGTACTCATCTTTACCAGCAGTAATGCCAGAGATGGTTTGGTTTACAAACACATCTGGTTGTATGCCTAGGCTAAACATTTGCCCCCCATCATGCAGTTTTACCTTCAGCCCTGTAAATCTTATGGAATAGTTTCCTGGCAGGACAAAAGCGTTAACATCCCCATTTGCTCCGGCTGTGGGCTGCCCTACAATGGTGGCTAATTTATAGTGTTTAATAAAGCCCATGTAACTTTCTGCATAGCTTACCGCACCACCTCCAGTAATGAAAATTATTTTAGCGGAGATATGAGGTTTTTTAGGCGTCATTTCCCAACCCAGCCCTGTATAGGTAACGTTTTGATAGTCAGGAGAAATGATTTTGGGAACAAACATCCACTCGTCTTTGTCTTTTTTGGTTAACAAGTAGGATATGAGATCGTGGTTGCCTCGCGGATAACCACGTAAGTCGCAAATAATGGCTTTAGCAGTAGTAAACTCAGGTAGCATGGCAGTTATATCTTTCATCTCGGTGTTTCCAATATTAACGTAGTATACGCCATCGGCTAATTTTCTGGTCTTAGCTTGTTCTGGTGATTTTCTAAGGTTGGCTCTTGTGAAACTAAATTCTTGCTCCTTTCCGTCGCGGCTTACCTTCAATGTGAATGCGGTATCTTTATAACCCTGAAGAAATTGCCTTGTTGCATTGCTGTTTTTCCACTGATCTGACCCTGAAATTTCGCTTTTAATGTTATTAAAATAATCAAGGGCTGGTATGCCGTTAATTGATAGGATGATATCGCCCACTTTTAAGGGAACTGTATCATCAGCGTGGCTGATGAGTAGCTTATTTTCTACGCATGCAACATCTGCTTGGATGGAATAATAATTTTGCTGCCCGAAAGTAACGCTAACATGCCCATCCTTTAATTTTGCTGTCATTACCCGTAAAACTTGACCAAATTCTTGGCGGGTATTCGATTTGTACGCTGCATCTAGCGCTAGCGGGAGTTCTTTTTCCCACTCCAATTTAATCTCTTCTTTATAAGGGAAGAAGTGTTGAAACACATTCCAGGCAATGTTTATGGAGGTTAGTCTGGTATACACATCGCTTGCATCAAATAAATCAGGGCTTGCCTTAGCCATGCGCTGCTGCAATTCCTTTAACAGATTGGCATTGGCTGACGGATAGGTTTGGCGCTCATCGCCTAACAACACCTGCGGCACCATACATTTAAGTCCGTTGCCTATGGGTTTTGTAAAATAGGCACCAAATGCAAGCTTTTCATCAAAAATACTTTTAATGATTTCATAACTGGAATTGTCGGAGATCAGCAATGCTTGTTGTCCATCAACATGGTCATCCTTTACCGTAGCATAGTTATAGCCTTTAGACTTGGTGTACCAACCCTGGGTGTCTGCTTGTTCAAAAGAGCTGTTCTGTAAAGGTATTTTGTTCCAAATACCATTCTCCTCTATTTCCAGTGTAAAGTTATCGATCCAAATTTTCCCTTCGCTAACCAGAAAAGCACCAAAATATAAGTAACTGGCATCAATGTCAATTGTTCCAGCTATTTCGTAGGCTTTCCATTCCTTTGATTTTATGGGCCTATCATCCATGTTATTAAAGAAGCCATAACTCTTTCCTTCACGATCTACCCTCACCCAAAACTGGCCTTGGCCATCTTTTACATCCGTTCTCATCCAAGCTTTTAACCTAAACTTTTTACCTCTATAGGCTTCCGCCTTAATGCTACTTGAAGCACCACCGATTTCGGCTCTTGTTGGATCTTTAGTCTTAAAACCTCGATTGGTTCTCGCACTTTTGTAAAAACCTCCTTCACTACCTAAACCATAATGTTGCCAAGTAATCTCTTTCATGCCCACCTTATTGGGAGGGCTAATTGACTTTAAATCAAAGGGCTTTGCGTTGTTCTCCTCAATTAGCTGTACAGCTGGTGCGATCGGGTTGAATAAGCCTTTAAGCTTTTCTACAAGCTCTTTTTGGTTAGCTGCATTTTCTACCTCTTTACTGCCATAATAAATAAACTTATCCCAATTGAGATTGGCTGCTTCATCAGAAGGATGGAAATACCTCACATATCCGCAAAGCCTGGTAAAAGTTTCAAGGTTGGCAACCTTTTGTTTTTGCGGAATGCCTTGAGCATTAACTATTAAACTTGTAAATATACAAACGAGGGTTAAGAAAGGTCTTTTCATTAAAAGAATTGATTTAGGGCTATCGTAAAACTAAAGTAGCCATAATATCCAGTCTCTGTACATAAGTCCCGTTGGCTTAACAACTTTTAACATTGTTTATCGCTGAAATCGTTTTTCGTTTATCGTTGATGGTTTTTCATCGTCCATCTTACCTATTCCCTATTCCCCATCTTCCCAACTCCACAACTCTACCACTTTACCGACAACTCAAGACTCTCTACTCCCACCTCCCAAATCGGCTATTTCTCTTCTCAATCTTTCGTTTGCCTCTTTTAACCGTTCTGATTCTTCTAGATGTCCCTTAAATGCTTCTTGGATTTCTTCCTGTGTATATCTAGGTGTGATGTGCTGGGGGCAATTCCAATCGTAACCTTGCACCTTAAAGAGCATGATGAACTTGGGTTTGTATTGATAATCTGCTAGGCTAAGTTTTTCAAGAAGATCGGGCCGTTCAGCCAGGGATACCACTTCCACTTCAGCGAACATCTTAAGCCGGGTTCGGGAAGCCTGGTCAAGAAAAAATAAAGCGGCCTTATTGTTGGTTTTAATGTTCCCGGCAGAGATGTACTGCTTGTTGCCCTCAAAATCGATGAAACCCAGAGTCGTGTGATCAATCACTTTTAAAAAACCTTTTGGGCCTCCCCTGAACTGTATATAGGGATAACCACTTTCGCTAATGGTTGAAAGGTAGAAATAATCCTGTTGCGTAATGAAGTCGATTTCCTCTTCTGACAGGCCATCGGTTGTTCGTGAATCTGCCATTCGGGCGTAAGCTGCCCTGCTGCCAAATTTTTCTTGTAAAGTTTTCACCTCCTTTGTAAAAGCAATTTCCGGATAGTTCATGTGATCAGCGTTTTTTATACAAATTACGATTAATTTTCAGGAACCGATCATTAGCATAGATTTTTATCATGGCGATGAATTGCTTTTCATTCAATTTTTACGAGACACTAGAAAATGAACTTTTCAACAAAGTAAATTGAGCCTTTAAACAAAACTGATACTGTGCTGCCCCTTTATCTTTGTATCAAATAAAAATCAACAACATGAAAAAAGTTTGGTTCATTACAGGAAGCTCCAGGGGACTGGGACGCAGCCTAACAGCAGCGGTATTAGCAATAGGCGATTTAGTTGCCGCAACCGCAAGGGATATTAGCGCATTGAAAGATCTCCATGAAAAATACCCCAATCAACTCTATCCACTCCAACTGGATGTTAACATAGCCGAAGCTATTGAAGCTGCCGTAACAGACACGATTGCACATTTTGGAAGGATTGATGTATTGGTTAACAATGCAGGCTTCGGCATCACTGGAGCCATTGAAGGTTACACAGCCGAACAAGTGAGCAGTCAGTTGCAGACCAATCTTTATGCCCCGATTGCATTAACCCGAGCAGTACTTCCCTATATGCGCAAGCAAAGATCAGGGCACATCCTGCAGGTAAGCTCCATCGGTGGCAGGGTTGGCAGTGGCGGCGTAAGTATTTACCAAGCGGCAAAATTTGGCCTCAGCGGTTTCAGCGAAGGTTTGGCGATTGAGGTGGCGCCATTGGGCATCAAGGTAACCTGCATTGAACCGGGCGGTTTTCGTACCGACTGGGCAGGAGATTCAATGACTTATGCCCCACACATTGAAGGGTATGAAACTACGGTAGATGCCAGGGTGAATGCCTTTAAGAGCGGGAGCATTAAACCAATGGGAGATCCTGATAAGGCAGCCAAGGTAATGATTGACATGGTGAACCACCCACAACCTCCACTTCACCTATTGCTTGGCAGCGAGGCCGTGGCCATTGTTAAGTATTCTGAGGCGGCAAAGCTCCGAGAGCTTGAGCAATGGGAAAACATCAGCACCTCTACAGATGCAGATGACGCCGAAAACTTTTTGCAGACAGAACACGGCAAAAAATACCTAAATTTAAAAAAGTAACATTCAATTAAGTTGATGGGCTGGGCAAGGACATTCATTCCCTAAAGCGAAATTGCTCTACCCCTCAACCCTTTAAAACTATGGCTCCCAAAATAGACCATCCAAGCATCGCTTATTCCTGCTATTACGTCAAAAATAGAGAGGGCGAACAGTTCGTGAGCGAGCATGTGTTCAGTTACCAGATTTCAGGTACCCTCACACTCAGTGACGGAGAAAAGCAGCATGTCTTTAACCCTGGAGATTTTAGGCTGATCAAGCGAAACCAATTGGTCAAATTCCTTAAGGAGCCCCCACCCGGAGGCGAGTTCCGCTCTGTTTCGGTGTACCTTGACCAACATACCCTGCGCAGCATGAGCGTTGAGCATGACATCCGCGCATCATCTCCATCGGGCAAGGGCAGTTTTGTTAGACTTGCTCCTCGTCCACTGCTCAAAAGTTACATGGATTCCCTTTCTCCCTACAACCAAGACGGAGTAAAAATCGATTCGAAGCTCGTAGATGTAAAGTTGCGTGAAGCCATCTTCATCTTATTGCAGGGTAATCCAGAACTAAAAGATATGCTGTTTGACTTTAGCGATCCCATAAAGACCGACTTAAAGGGATTCATGGAGAAAAACTTTCATTTTAATGTACCTTTAGAGCGTTTCGCCTATTTAACCGGGCGTAGCCTTGCTACCTTTAAACGTGATTTCCAGAAAATATTAGGCAGCACTCCTAGCAGGTGGTTACAGCAAAGGAGGTTGCACGAAGCCCATTACCAGATCAGCGAAAAGGGCAGGTCGGCCTCAGAAATCTACCTTGAACTTGGCTTTGAAAACCTTTCCCATTTTTCCTTCGCCTTCAAGAACAGGTATGGTGTATCCCCATCAAGGCTCTGAACATATCGGTCTTTCGTTGTTCGTTTGGCGTTGTTCGTTATTTGATCTAACCCCTCAACAACTCCACATCTCCACAACTAAACATCTTTTCTTCTTCTCTACTCCCTTATCTTCCGGACTTTCCGACTTTCGGACTTCTTCCATTATTCGTTGAGGTTAAATAAAACTTGATAATGATAAAACTTTATGTAACCTGTATACGTTAGAAGTTGAGGTAAAGACCGTGCTAAAAAAACACTCAGGTTAATTAATGGACGTTAAATAAATTGATATGAAAACTTATCTTATGATCCTTATGGCGAGTAGTTTAATGTTAGCCACATCTTGTAAAAAGAAAGATAAAACAGAACCTATTGATGAACCTGTACCTACTACTCCTACTAACCCATCGGTAGAAACCTTGCCACCAAATTCTAATTATAAACCTGCCTTTACCGGTCAGACAAGAATAGCTGCAGTAAAAACTACAACAAGTTATAGCACAAGCGTAGTTACTTCTTCGCTTACGGCACCTTGGGGAATTGCAGCCATGCCTGATGGCCGTTTTATAGTTACAGAAAAGGCCGGAAGAATGCGTATCGTTACCAGTGCTGGAGCTGTTACTGAAATTAATACAGGTATTCCTACGGTTAATGCCAACGGACAAGGTGGCTTACTTGGCATATGCCTTGATCCAGATTTTGCAACTAACCGTATGGTCTACTGGTCGTTTTCAGAACCAGGTACAGGCGGCAACGTTACTGCCATAGCAAAGGGAAGATTGGCTACCAACGAGCTTTCAATAGAAGGCGCCACCGTTATTTTTCGTGGAAGCCCTCGCTATTCTGGCGTAAACCATTATGGGGGAAGAGTGATATTTGATAGAAACGGAAATCTTTTTGCCAGCCTTGGTGAACGTTCAGATAATGTAACCCGTGCTCAAGCCCAGTCAACAAATGCAGCTATCGGAAAAGTAGTTAGAATTACTAAAGACGGACAGCCAGTAGCAGGCAATCCCTTTATCGGGCAAGCTGGTGCCCTCCCAGAACTTTACTCAATTGGCCATAGAAACCCACAAGGGCTGGCCATGCATCCCGTAACTGGAGATATTTGGCAAAGCGAACACGGACCTAGAGGTGGAGATGAAATTAATCGTGTGCAGCCAGGAGCAAACTTCGGTTGGCCAATTATTACTTATGGATTGGAATATAGTGGACAGCCAGTACTAACCGGGATACAGGCACAGAATGGAATGACGCAGCCAGTTTATTATTGGGATCCTGTGGTATCGCCAAGTGGCATGACGTTTTACAGTAGCAATCGAGTACCTGAATGGCAAAATAACCTTTTCATTGGCGCATTAAGCGGTATGCACATTGTACGTTTAATGATCACGAATAATGTGGTAACTGGAGAAGAAAGACTCCTGGCAAACGTAAACCAGCGTTTTAGAGACATTACCCAAGGAATAGATGGTGCGCTTTATGCCATCACAGACCAAGGAAGATTGTATCGCATAGACAAGAACTAGTTTTGTTTAAATTTTATAGATGAGATAAGTGTTTATGAATGTTTGAATAACGATAAATATGTGCAGTTGAGAAGAAGAATTTGGGGATAAATATTTTTGTTGAATAATGTGAGATCTGATAAATCGGATTAAAAATCCAGGGATAGGGCTTCGTGATTGCAAATCACGAGGAGCGGTTGCGAAGCTCTCTAACAAACTACGTCATTGCCAGCTTGACTGGCAATCGTAATGCTATTGTAGGCAAGATACATACATAACGCATTATATGCGGCTGGCAATCTTAAAGCCATGTGAAGGCTGATAGGCCATGAATGTTCGAATAACGATAAATATTTTTGTTGAATAATGTGAGATCCGATAAATCGGATTAAAAATCCTAGGATAGGGCTTCGTGACTTTCGGACATTTTCTATGTTCGTTTTTCGTTGATTGTTTGCTTTAGCGGACCGAACTTTTGATACACATTTAGGCAGAAGCATTTTTAAAGATTGGGGCTTTAAAGTTAGAGACCTCTCGTCGCTGCGCTCTGTCGAGGTGACGGTATGATGAAGAGACAGCATAACGCCTCCTCGCCTCAACACCTTAACGTAAAAATCAAACCATTTCTAGTCAATCGTAAAAAAAATAGCTAAATTCCCACCTGTAAAACGGCAATGAAAGAGATTACAGACATATTAAAAGCCTACATCAAAGCAGAACAAGAAAACAAAAGATCGGCATTAGCTACTGTAGTTAAAGTAGAGGGTTCATCCTATCGCAGGCCAGGAGCCAGAATGTTGGTTACCGAAGATGGCTTATTAACGGGTGCCATCAGTGGCGGCTGTTTAGAGGGCGATGCATTGAAAAAAGCGCTTTCGGCCATTCATCAACAACAAAAAAAACTGGTTACTTATGATACAACCGATGAAGATGATGCTAAGTTTGGCGTACAACTAGGCTGTAATGGGATTGTATATATTTTATTCGAGCCTATAAACAGTAAGGAAGTCAATAATCCAATCGACATATTAAAAGCGCTAGCAGCAGAACGCGAGCGTGCTGTGTTGGTTACCCTATTCTCTACAGATCATCAACAGCAATTGGGAACAAGCATGTTATATCGCCGAGCGAAAATAAGCTCCATTGTTTCAGACCAAATTTCACAGCAACTTACCGAACAAGCTCAGCAAGTATTGCTTAATCAAACCTCACGTTTTGAACCTTTAAAGGTTGATGAATTACCTTATGAAGCTTTTTATGAATATACCAGCCCTCCAATTGCCTTAATTATTGCGGGTGCTGGAAACGATGTGCAGCCATTGGTTCAAATGGCCGATGTATTGGGTTGGGAAGTAACCGTTGTAGATGGTAGACCAACACACGCAACAGCGCAACGTTTCCCTAATGCAAATAGGGTTTTAATAGCAAAACCTAATGATTTGCTTGATAAAGTTGAAATTGATGAACAAACCGCATTTGCGTTAATGACGCACAATTACAACTATGATACAGCATTGTTAAACTTGCTCTTAAACACCAATGCCCCTTATATTGGTACACTCGGACCAAAGAAAAAGCTAATCAAGATGTTGGAGGAGTTAAATTTGAATACTGAAGAAAATCAGAACCGAGTTCACGGTCCTATTGGCTTAGACATTGGCGCAGAAACGGCAGAAGAAATTGCCATATCCATTATTGCAGAAATTAAAGCTTTTTTTGCAGGTGCAGGCGCTGCCTCCTTAAAAAACAAAAAGAATTCCATCCATACCCACCAAATAAATTAAGGAATGGAAAACGGCATCATTATATTAGCAGCAGGAAGCTCGAGCAGGCTCGGAAAACCGAAACAATTGTTGAGTTACAAAGGCAAATCCTTATTGGAAATAGCTACGGAAGCAGCTATAGGAACAGGAGCTAAGGCCATTGTAACGGTGCTGGGGGCTTATGCTGATGAAATTTCGGCAACACATCAACAAGCTGGTATAAATTACGTTATGAATGAGCGTTGGGAAAATGGAATGTCGACCAGTATTCATGCCGGTTTAGCTGAATTACTTAAACTTAATCCAGCTACTGAAAATGTAATGATTATGGTTTCTGACCAAGCATTTTTAACCACAGCAACATTAATGCAGTTGGTGGAAGAGAAACAGCATACCGAATATCATATTATTGCTAGCAAATATGGTAACACCATTGGCACACCTGTTTTGTTTAACAAGAAATACTTTACAGCTTTAATGAATTTGAGCGGAGATACTGGAGCGAAACACCTGATACAACAACATCCAAAAGATGTAGGAACCATCTCTTTTGAAAAAGGAGATATTGATATAGATACTGAGGCAGATTACGATAATTTAACCAAACAACAATGATAGCAGATTCTTTTGGACGTGTACATGATTACTTACGGATATCACTTACTGATAACTGTAACTTCCGCTGCTTTTATTGTATGCCCGAAGAGGATTATGATTTCACACCAGCCTCAAGATTAATGCAACCTGACGAGATTTTAAGTTTGGCTAAGCTATTTGTAGCACAAGGTGTTAAAAAAATAAGGCTAACTGGTGGCGAACCATTGGTTCGTAAAGATGCAGCAGCCATCATTTCTAATTTAGGGAAATTGCCTGTCGAATTGGTAATTACCACCAACGGGACAAGAATTGCCGAACTGTTACCTACCCTTAAAGCTGCAGGCATTAAATCCATTAACATTAGTTTAGACACCTTACAGCCTGAGAAATTCATGCTCATTACCCGTCGCGACCTTTTCCATCAGGTACGTAGCAATATCGAACTTTTACTGCAACATAAGTTTACCGTAAAAATTAACATGGTGGTGATGAAAGGCTTAAATGATGATGAAATCAAAGACTTTATAGACTGGACCAAACATCATCCTTTGCAAATTAGGTTTATAGAATTCATGCCCTTCAGTGGAAATAGATGGACAAGTAATAAAATGTTCTCTTTGGCTGAGATACTGCAGGTTATTGAAAAAGATTTCAGCGTACTTCCTGTTAAGGCCGAGCCACATGATACCGCTAAAAGTTTCATGATACCAGGCCATGAAGGATCATTTGCCATTATAAGCACCATGAGTGCTCCATTTTGCGACACTTGCAATAGAATGCGCTTAACTGCCGACGGGAAATTAAAAAACTGTCTTTTTAGCGATGGAGAAACAGATTTGTTAACTGCTTTACGCAATAACGAAGATGTGCTACCACTTATCCACGCTTCTATTTTAAGTAAGAAAAAAGAATTGGGTGGTCAGCTGGGCAAACACTTTGAGCAGATTGACACCACCACCCTGCAAAACAGAAGCATGATTACCATTGGAGGATAAGCCAAATATGATTACCGTAGCTGAAGCAAAAACAATAATCCGTAACAACATCACGCCATTAGCAGCCATCAACTTAAGCCTTGCTCATGCTGCTGGTCATATATTGGCAGCAGATATTTATGCCAACTGTGACATTCCTGCATTTAGGCAATCGTCTATGGATGGTTATGCTTTAAAATTTGAGGAAGACTTAAAAGAATTGACCATTACTGGAGAAATGGCTGCTGGAGCACCAATAAAGTCGACGTTAAAAGCTGGAGAAACGCACAGAATTTTTACCGGTGCGCCATTACCTGAAGGAGCAGATACGGTAATCATGCAAGAGAAAGTCAGTGCAGCAAATGGTAAAATCATACTTCAAGATATTAAACTTAAAAAGGGATTAAATGCCAGGGAAAAAGGCTCTGAAATTAGTGCTGGAGATTTAGCGATGAGCAAGGGCAACCTTTTAACACCTGCGGCTATTGGCTTTTTAGCCGGCATTGGCGTTACCACTGTTTCCGTGTTCCCTATGCCTAAGGTTGCCATTATTGTAACTGGCAAAGAATTACAAAAACCTGGACTGGCACTTAATTTTGGCCAAGTGTACGAATCTAATTCCTACTCGCTTACGGCAGCATTAAAAAATGAAGGCATTACGGAGATTACTGTATTTGAAGCAGATGATGAGCTTGATATCTTAACCAATGTACTAAAACAAGCATTGGCAAGTGCCGATGTAGTTTTACTGACTGGCGGGGTAAGTGTAGGCGATTATGATTTTGTAATTGAGGCTTCGCAACAATGTGGCATAGCACAACTGTTTCATAAGGTGAAACAAAAACCTGGCAAACCTCTTTATTTTGGTAAAAAAGAACAACAATTAGTCTTCGGACTTCCAGGCAATCCATCTTCTGTACTGAGTTGTTACTACAATTATGTATTGCCTAGCTTGAAACAATTATCCCAGAAAGAAAATACCGTAATCGAACTAAAAGCAGCGCTTATGGTTGCTTATCAAAAACCAAAAGGATTAACACATTTTCTAAAAGGTTTTTATAAAGACGGACAAGCAACTCCGTTAAATGCACAAGACTCTTATCGTTTAAGTTCTTTTGCCCAAGCCAACTGTTTAATCTGTTTACCTGAAGAAGAAGAAAGCTTTAAGGAGAACCAATCGTTAACGATACTCTTATTACCTAACTAACAAATGCAAGAATCTTTTATCCTCTTTTACATCCTCCTCTTCGTTGTTGCATTTTTATATGCATCTGTTGGTCACGGTGGCGCTAGCGGTTATTTGGCCTTAATGGCCATTTTTGCGGTTTCCCCTGCCATCATGAAACCCACTGCCCTATTACTTAACCTTTTTGTGTCATCAACTTCATTTATACAATTTTATAGGGGTGGGCATTTTAAATGGAAGTTATTTTGGCCTTTTGCATTAGCATCCATCCCACTCTCTTTTATAGGGGGCATGATGGCTATTGAAAGTTCCATTTATAAAAAAATATTGGGTGTTTTATTACTCATCCCAGTAATTAGGTTTTTCTTTTTCAAGAACACCGACCCAAAGGATTTTAAGGCTGCAAATATTCCACTTTCTTTGCTTATTGGTGGTATCATAGGGCTCTTATCAGGAATGATTGGCATTGGTGGAGGTATCATCCTCTCTCCTGTTTTATTACTGTTAAAATGGACAGATCAAAAACAAACAGCTGCCATTAGCGCTGCTTTTATCTTTGTAAACTCTGTTGCTGGCTTGGGCGGTCAGCTGATCAAGGGGTTTGAATTTAACAACCACATGTTAGCTTATGTTGCCGTTGCCTTTACTGGAGGTATATGTGGTGCCTATTTTGGGGCTTTAAAGTTCCCTCAAGCTATATTAAAAAATGTATTGGCTTGCGTACTTGCCCTAGCAGCCTATAAATTATTATTTACGCATGCTTAAAAATGTAAAAGGATTGAGCAAAATTACCATCTTACGCGTAAATTAGTCAAATGGAAATCGAGATTATTAGTTTTGGGAAGATTGCAGAATTCATGGCAAATAGACGATTAACAGTAGATGGCATTGAAACTACTGCGCAGTTGAAAGATCTCCTTGAAAAAGAATTCCCTGCATTAGCAGACATCAAATACAAATTGGCAGTAAACAAAACCATCATTCAAGAAACCGCTGAGTTAAAAAGCGGCGATATTGTTGCGTTCATGCCACCATTTTCTGGAGGTTAATTTATGGCATCCGAAAGATATCACAGACAGCTTATATTGGAAGGTTTTGGTGCTAGTGCGCAATCAAAATTAACAGCAGCAAAAGTTTTGGTAATTGGTGCGGGAGGTTTGGGCTGCCCTGCCCTACAATATTTAGCCGCGGCTGGGGTTGGCTTAATTGGCATTGCCGATGATGATACCGTTGCTTTATCTAATCTACATCGTCAGATTTTGTATACCACCAATGATATAGGAAGACTAAAGGCAAAAGTAGCAGCGCTACGATTGCATGCAATGAATCCTGAGATTGAATTTGTTGTACATGTGCTGCGAATTGAAACAAATAATGTGCTTGAAATTTTAAAGGATTATGATTTTGTGCTTGACGGTTCAGATAATTTTGAAAGCAGGTACTTGATTAATGATGCTTGTGCCTTATTAAAAAAGCCATTGATTTTTGCTGCTGTAGCTGATTACGAAGGTCAGTTAGCTATATTTAATGCAACAGATGAAAAGGGAGAAACCACCAATTACCGAGACCTTTTCCCTATTGCACCCAAACCAGGAGAAATTGCCAATTGTGCCGACAATGGCGTAATTGGAGTATTGCCAGGGATAATGGGCACCATGGCTGCTAGTGAAACCATTAAACTGATTACAGGTATAGGCAGACCCTTAATTAATAAACTATTACATTATAACATACTCAGCAATGAGCAATATGAGTTAGCTATTATTGCAGGGAACGATTATCAACTACCCCAAAACGAAGCAGATTTAATGGCCTTTAAATACAACCACATTAGTTTAACTGAACCAATGGTGATAGAAATAGACGCAACAACTTTGAAAGATTTACAACAGAAAACATCAACCCTGTTAATTGATGTTAGGGAAATACATGAAGTTCCAGCGCTAGATCAAGCTATTTACCGTCAGGTGCCCATGTCTAGTTTTAATGATTTTTTATCAACCGATGTTGAAGCGCAAAACATTGTGTTAATTTGCCAACACGGAATTAGGAGTGTTGCCGCTGCAGAAGCTTTGTCCGAAAAGTATGGCAACACCAAAAACATCTACAGCCTTAAAGGCGGAATTGTGAAATGGCGCAATTATTTTATCAATTAAAATGAACGAGAAAAAGATAAAAAACATATTTGTTAGCGGACCCATCACGCCAGCCTTTATCGCCGATAGCATAGCTAAACATAGTGCTAAGACAGATATAGGTGGTCACAGTATTTTCATGGGGCAAGTAAGAAAAGATGAGCTAAATGGCAAGTTTGTTGCTGCCATTGAATATACCACTTTTGAAGAAATTGCCCTAGCCAAAATGCATGAGATAAGGGAAGCTATTTTTGAGAAATATCCATTGAACTGTATGCATGTGCATCATAGTTTAGGCACCATTAAGGCGGGAGAAATCTGTTTATTTGTATTTACTTCATCAGCACATCGTAAACCCGCTATAGATGCCTGTACCGAAATAGTAGAAAGATTAAAGGCAGAATTACCCATCTGGGGAAAAGAACTGTTTGAAGACGAAACACACCAGTGGAAGGAAAACAAATAACATGGTTAACATTACAGAAAAATCAAGCTCGTTAAGAATTGCAATTGCTACAGCAACGGTAAGCGTATCTAAAATAGAAACCATTGAAGCCATTGAGCAAAGAAAAGTACCTAAGGGAGATCTATTCGAATTTGCACGTGCAGCAGGATTGTTGGGTGTAAAAAAAACAAGCGACCTTATTCCAGATTGCCACCCACTCCCTATCGAATATACGGCTATCACTTATGCAATTGAGGGATTAAACGTAATCATCACAGTTGAGGTACATACCATTTACAAAACAGGTGTAGAAGTAGAAGCCATGCATGGCGCTTCAATTACTGCCCTTACCATGTATGACATGCTTAAACCGATAGATAAGGGAGTTGAGATTAGTAGCATAAAGTTATTGAAAAAATCTGGTGGGAAATCTGACTTTAAAAACAAACAATTCCCTGACCTTAAAGCAGCAGTAGTGGTCTGTTCTGATTCTATCGCAGCCGGCCTGGCAGAAGATGCCTCGGGTAAAGTCATCGTAGCTAAATTGGAAGCTATGGGTATTGAAATATTAGATTACATGGTAATTGCAGATGATTTTAATACTATCCAAGAAAAGGTAAAAGCTCTGTCTGGTGCTGGTCGAGATTTGGTCATCTTCACAGGTGGAACTGGTCTTTCTCCAAAAGACATTACTCCAGAGGCAATTGAGCCTTTAATTGATAGAAAAATAGAGGGCATCATGGAAACAGCCAGAAGCTACGGACAAGAGCGCATGCCTTATGCCATGTTATCACGAGGTGTGGCTGGTTTTGTTGGCGAAACGCTTGTACTTACTTTCCCTGGCGCTAAAAAAGCTGCTGAAGAATACATGGCAGCCTTATTTCCGCAGGTTTTGCATGTGTTCAATGTCAATAAGGGTCAGAAACACTAGTACCAACTAGCCTTGCATCATAAAGCCATTTCAATTTCTTGGGCAATTGTTTTGAAATATGCTGTAGGAGTTAGTCCTACAATTTCTTTAAAATATCTATTGAAAGACGACTTAGAGTTAAACCCTGCATCGTAAGCTAAAGTGAGCATATTTATTTCGATATCTTTTTTCGATAAACATTCTATCCTATCTTTTACATGTTGTATACGATATTCATTCACAAATGTGTAAAAAGGCTTATGCAAAAAATGGTTTAGGGTTTCGCTGATGTGATATTTATTGTGTTTAGTTAGTGTCGCCAATTTATCCAATGTCAGTTCACTATCTTTATAATACCCCTGGGTGGTCATTGCAGTTTCTAATTTCAGCAAAATACTCATCATTTCATCCATACTTAGTAATTCCCTTCTTTTCTCTGGAAATATTAGAGAAGAGAGCATAGGTATCACTTTGCTTTCTGGTTCTTTACCCGTCTCTGCTAATGACATGGCATTAGTGGATTGTTGGTTAAAGTTATCAATCTGTCTAATAGGATGATAATTGGGGATATCCGCAACCATTGGATTTAACTCTAGGTTTTCTTTTTGTACATATATAGCAGCTGAATATCTATAAGTGATAATCCTAATACATATCACAATCAAGAACGTGTAAATTATACTTCGAGCAATATAGTTATAAGTAAAGCCAAATGGTTTTAGCAGGATAAATGTAATGCTTAATATACTTGTAATAAGAAATAGATATGCAATTTGAGTAATCAACTTCTTCTCGTTAGACTGTTTATCCAAGTTCTTATTAGCATAATAGATAATCCAGCAAGCAAGAATAACATCCAATGGAATCAAAGTCCAAAGGCTAATTGTATTATACCAATACAGAATGTTGTGTCCTGCTTCAAGACTTGTTATCAATACACTCAATACAGAAAAAAAAGCTATTGTACCTATAGCAAACGGAACAAATACATACCATTGAGATGCCGGTATGAAATTAGGGCGTATGGTTTTAATGGTATAAAGATAAAGCAGTGGCAAATAACAGAACCCGATAAAAGTGTTCATCATATTTAACACTTCAAAATCTGTTACAACGGTATAAATAAAAAATTTTATAGAAAGATGGATGCCAATACAAGTTAACAGTGCAATCAATAACCCGTCTGCTTGGTTACGAACTCTACTGCGCCACAATAAAACTGCTGCAGCTAGCGCTTGAAATATACCTATCGCAATAATGTATTTCATAAAGCAAAATTATATGCTCAAAAATAGCAAACCATTGTTAGGTTAATGTTAGCTGCTTATGAAGAAAATATTGTTAACATTTTAATAACACAGCATAAATCACTGATAATCAACACCACATAGTGCCAATAAAATAATTAATACGAGCCTAAGTAACAGTTATTTGAAATGGTCGATGAGCTTTATACTCACCGCTACTTTTGTCGAAAATTATAAAACAATGATGCTTACAAAATTTACTTTAAAACCTCGAGCAACTTACAAATATATGCTTAATACGCTTTTTGTAATTGCCATATTAATGGCAGGCACAACATTACCTGCCCTAAGCCAAACCATTAAGGGTATTGTAGTTAGTGATGCAGGAACCCTGCCTGGAGCCAATATTAATGGCAAAACATTTAAAACAACTGTAGTTTCTGATTTGCAAGGTGTTTTTTCACTTGTTGCACCTGATACGGGTATGGTAACCATCGAATTTAAATACATGGGTTATGAAATAAAATCGATGACTTTAAAGCTAATAAAAGGTGTTAACGACATAGGGCTGGTAAAAATGATGCCCGACACCAAGAGTACTTTAGGTGAGGTAGTTGTTAAAGGAACAATGGCACCTTCACAAGCTAAGGCGTATAGCATTAAAAGAAATGCCAATGCGATCATGGATGTAATGGCTGCTGATGCAATTGGAAAACTCCCAGATCGTAATGCAGCAGAAGCAGTACAACGCATGCAGGGTGTAGCTGTTGCTAGGTATCATGGAGAGGCAGATCAGGCAGCAGTAAGAGGTACTCCTTTCTCTTGGACATCAACACTGTTTAACAGTAACCGTTTACCGAGCTCTAATGTAATGGGTAATCGCTCTTCTGTTTTAGATGTTGTTCCTTCAGAAATTATCCAATATGTACAGGTTGCCAAAGCAATTACACCAGATATGGAAGGCGATGCTATTGGTGGCGCTATCAATTTTATTACTCGAACTGCCCCTACAAAACGTACATTAAATGTTAGTGCCGCTGGTGGTTACAATACCTTTAGTAAAAATGGAACATACAATGGTTCCTTAGTTTACGGAGATAATTTTTTAAAAGGCAAACTGGGTGTTATTGTTGCCGGTGCAATTTGGAGCAGGCAATGGGGTTCTGATGAATTTGTAACCAGTTACAATACCGGGTCTGCAAATTTGCAACAAAAAAACTCTATTAACACCGTATTGTTTAAGCGTTACATGGGCGAACGTGAGACCAAGGGCTTAAATTTAGGTTTAGAATATAAGATTACTCCATTACATAAATTGTTTTTTAGAGGTATGGCTAATAAATTTGACGATATACGCCCTGTATATGAATCATATGTTGATTATACAAATACTCGTTTTCAATATAATTATCGTTATTCACACTACCAAACTACATTAAATGGTATTGAGGTAGGTGGAGAAAATCAATTGGCTCCAAAATTAAAATTAGATTGGAGTTACAGTAACCATAAATCTAAATACTTCTTAGAAACCCCTCCTACCGCTAATGGTAAAGGTTTACCAATTGCTACTTTCCGTCAGAAAATTACTAGCGGTTTTAATAATCTTTCTAGTGATGGTAAGCGCTATTGGAGTTTCGATTCTCCGAATGGCGTTGGTGGCACAGCCGATGATTTCCAATCGGGTATAAAAGATGTAAATGAAGTAATGAGTGCTGATAAATTATTGCTTTCTCAAATGGTTATTTCGCAACTAGATAATAGCGAGCACGACCAAATAGGACAACTTAATTTAAAGATAGACGCTACATCTAAAGTGCATTTAAAGTTTGGAGGTAAGTACCGTCATAAAGAACGTATCAGTACATTTGGTTCTAACTTTGTTTACCTACCAGGTGCAGCCCTTGGCGTACCAAACTCTCCTGCATTGCGCAGCTTATCGTCTTTACAAACAACTAATTTTCCTAAGGGCACTACTTTTTTTGGTAACATGAAAGGCAATTATAACCAATACATAGTAAATCCACTAGTAAAGGAGCAATTGTTCGATATGTTTAGCACTTCATTCCAATCTACCAATGGTATTATGGATGCTACTTCTAAAACTAACCCAACTGCACTTTATACAGGCACTGAAAATGTTAGTTCTGGTTATGCAATGGCAGAAATTGATGCAACTGAAAGATTAAAAATTGTTGGTGGTATCCGTAACGAATATACTAGTACAACTTTAATCGGAATGAAATCTACTACTTCTGGCACACCTGCTGTGGTTAGCATTACTCCATCAACAGTAGAGAACAATTACAATGCATTATTGCCAATGCTACACTTTAAATATAAGCTTTCTGAAAAAGCGAATGTTCGTGCAGCTTATACCCGTTCATTTGTACGTCCAAATTTTGGCGACATGACACCAGGTGGTTCTACCAATACTACAAGTGCACCAATGACTATCTCAAAAGGCAATCCTAATTTGAAGCCAACTTTCAGTAATAACTTCGATCTAATGGGAGAACATTACTTTAATAATATTGGTATATTATCTGGTGGATTATTCTATAAAGATATTTCAGATATCATCTTTACAGATGTTAACATGCAGAATATCGGTGGTAGCGATTATATGGTAACCCAGGCAAAAAATCTAAATAAAGCAAGCTTATTTGGTTTTGAAATGGGCATCAATAGACGTTTTGATTTCCTCAATGGTTTTTGGAGTGGTTTTGGCGTAGAAGTTAACTATTCGTACATCGATTCTAAAACAGAAGTACCGCGTTTAGGTAATGCAAATGTGATGGACAAAACTGGTTTACCTAATCAATCTAAACACTTATTCAATACAATTCTATTTTACGAGCGTAATGGTGTAATGGTTCGTTTAGCTGGTAATTACCGTGGTAATTCTGTAGAAACCATCAACCAGCAATTAGGTTCAGATTTTTATACTTGGTCTGCAGCTAACTTTACTATTGATGCTTCAGCAACAGTATCCATCACTAAAAGATTAAAAGCGTTTGTTGAGCTTAACAACTTAAGTGATTCACCTGTTAAAATGTATATGGGCGATAAGCGTCGCCTCACCTCATCAGAGTCTTACGGTAGTCGTGGTCAGGCTGGTATTCGTCTAGACATCTTAAAATAAACAGTCAAATAGAACAAATCAATTATATTTTACAAATAGAAATTATGAAAAAACTAATTTTAGCAATTACATTACTTATACCAATAATAGCTTCAGCACAATTGGCTGATAGTAGCAAAAGACTAGTCCATGTAAATGCTGCAAATTTTCGTGACATTGGCGGATACAAAACCACTGATGGAAAAGAAGTTGTATGGGGGAAAATTTATCGTAGTGCGGCAATTAGCAAGCTTACAGAAGCAGATTTAGAATTATTAGATAAAAAAGGAATACATACCGTTGTAGATTTTAGAGGCACTGCAGAATCAGCTGCTGCTCCAGATCGTTTACCAAAAAACACAGATTATACTTTATGTCCTGCAGGAAGTGAGAATTTGCCTGATGCAGCACAAATGGTTGCCTTGTTAAAAAATGGCAATTTCTTAGGTAAAATGTATGGTAGTGATGGTGCTAAGTATGCTGGTGATCGTTATCGTACTTTATTTATGAAACTACTTACTTTAGATAAAAAAGAAGCAGTATTATTTCATTGTACCGGTGGTAGAGACCGTACAGGTATGGCAACCGCGTTGTTATTATATATTTTAAAAGTGCCACAAGAGACCATTGAAGCTGATTATGTTGCTTCAAATGTGTATCTAAAGGAAATGCACAAAAACATGTTTACACCACTAGCAAAAATGAGTGGACTTACAGTTGAAGCAGTAGAAAAGGAAATGGCACTGAGGCCTGAATTACTACGTGATTTTTTTAACGAGCTAAAAAAACAATACGGTAGTATAGAAAATTTTCTACAACAAGAACTAGCAATTGGGCCAAAAGAGATTACTATACTTAGGGCAACTTATACAAAATAATTGATACGCTAGATCAATAATTACTTCTTAATACTCAAAAAAAGGCTGGCCATCAATTGATGGCCAGCCTTTTCAAGTTAACCTTCACTAATTATTATTTCAATTTTATAAAATATAAACGATTTCTATCTACTGAATTGGTTAATGGCAATATCTTTTGTGCAAAGCCACTTGCTCCATTGTCTACCACTCCAAAATCGTCATCATTAGAAATAACCAATATATTACCTGGTAATAATGCCAATCCTTCTGCTTTATCATGTGGATATACCGTTGGTAAATCTTTTAAAAGATCTAAGGCAAGGGTTTTAGTTACAGGAACAATACCAGCACCTTGCAAACCAACTAAATTATTTAGTTCTTCTACTGTTTTTCCACCATATAGTTTCCCTGTAACCCCGTTAGCAGCATCAGATATATCAGTTGCCCCATTTAAATCAATTTTAAAAACCTTTTTAAACGTAGCCGGATTAGAAGCCGCCCCACCGAAAAGCCCATCACGCTCAATGGTTAAAAAAGTAGTTGCATTTACCGCTACAATATCACTTACACCTGTTAAGGTAATGTTATCCATTAAATAAACATATTGTTTGGTTGCACCAGTAGCAATATCAAAAGTTAATATTCTTAACACAGTAGAATTTGCAGTTGCCGCTTTAGATGGATTGTACATTGGCGATTGCATCATACCGACCAAAGTTTTACCATCTGGAGTAATGGCTAAACCTTCCATTCCCCTATTTGCCCTACGATTGGCAAATACAGCTGGAATTTTGCGTCCACCTCCCCCTGTACCAAAGGGGTTAATTCTCTCTATCGTTTTTCCATTTGCATCAAAATGCGCAATATGTGGCCCGTATTCATCGCTAATCCAAAAAGAGCCATCAGCTGCTCTAACCAATCCTTCAGAATCTATTCCATCTGCACTTGGTGTAATTACATTCCCATTTAAATCATAAGCTGTTTCACCAGATGCCCCCATACCAATGGGGTTTGGTAGACCATTTAGCTTTGCACCTGCTTCATTTTTAAGTTCGATTACATTTTCTAATATCAATTTACCGTCTTTTAACCTGAATTTACCTATCTGTGGATCAAAATCTGGTTTGCCAATGATGATGGAGTTAGCCATTTGTCCAGCAACATTAGACCCACGATCAGTTAGCATATAGAATACATCTGGTTCATTAGGATCAACCGCAACAGCTGAACCAAAACCTCCATTATATACTTTAACACCAGCTGTTGTAGTGAATAACACAGATGGATTTACAGCTTCTGCCATTTCAGGATAAACAATTGCAATAGTTTCAGTCTTGTTCTTTTTACACGCAGTAAGCAATAAAACTGCGGTGGCAATGGTTAGTAGTTTTCTTTTCATATAAGGGAATTATTTTATACAATGATAACGACACCCTGTAAAGGCATCATTAACAGAAAAACAACAAAAAAAACATATACATAGGGTGTATTCCAAACTTAACATGTAGTAAATAAGAAATGCCTATTTTTGAGTTTTGAACTCACACACAAATTATGAAACAAGGCCTATTAATAGATATGGATGGCGTTATTTACAGCGGCGAAGAATTGATATTCGGTGCTGATAAATTTATAGCCAATTTACTCGATAAAAAAATTCCGTTTGCATTCATGACAAATAATAGTCAGCGTACTCCTTTGGAAGTAGTACGTAAACTAAAACTATTGGGCATTACGGTAAATCAAAGTCATGTTTATACGAGCGCTATGGCAACTGCTAAATTTTTATCAGACCAAAGTCCAAAAAGTACAGCTTATGTATTAGGCGAAGGTGGTTTGTTAAGTAGTTTACATGAACATGGTATTACTATGGTAAACACAGACCCAGACTTTGTAGTGCTTGGAGAAGGCAGGAACTTTACCTTAGAAATGGTACATAGAGCCGTGGATATGATTTTAGCCGGAGCAAAATTCATCACCACAAACAGAGATCCATCTCCTAAAAAACCGGGGTGGAATAACCTGGGTATAGCTGCCACAACTGCAATGATAGAAGAAGCTACAGGTAGAAAAGCTTTTGTTACTGGAAAACCTAGCCCTGTCATGATGCGTTCTGCCAGAAAATTTCTCGGATTGGAAACATCAGAAACAACAGTAATTGGCGATACCATGGAAACTGATATACAGGGAGGCGTACAAATGGGTTATAAAACCATATTGGTACTTTCTGGCATATCTAGCAAAGATACTTTAGGTCATTATGCCTTTAAACCAGATATGATTGCTAGTTCTGTTGATGAAATTAAATTCCCTTTGAACTGGTGGGAAGCTAAATAAGCCATACCTTTTTAAATGATATGTTAAGAAATGCTAAGTTACTTAACATAAATATAATATGAAATTAACTTTGCAATAACATAGCTTTGGAAAAATTCAATTTTTATGAAAAAGAAGAAAGCCATCGTTAAAGAATCAAGGAAATTAGCCAAAAAAGAATTAACAGCACAAATTGTTGCTGCATTGAGCACTGTGACAGTTAATGCATCAGGAAACCAGAAAAAACTAGACAAAGTAATTGCAAAAAGTGCAAAGCAACTAGCTAAAAAATTCTCTAGCTATATTACAGCTACAGAAAAACCTGTAGATGCTACTCCAGTTGCACCAGTAAAAAAGAGTGTTAGCAAAAAAAGTGCTGCAAAGAAAGAAGAAGTTCCAGCTTAATATTAAGGATAAATTAACAATTACTTCCAGTTAAGCTGGAAGTAATTTGCTAAAAATAGATGGGCACCATTTTTATCCAGTCTGCGGCCTTATGTGCAGTACCTTCCCAAATGTGTAATTGATTTGGCATTTCCTTTTCATTTAATAACCTGCCGAACTCTAAGTTCCCTGGTAAAAATGGATCATCTTTACCTACTGCTAATACAACTTCCAAATCCCTGAGTTCAGAAAGTAAATAACCGTCTGCAAGATTTGGAACAAATTGTACCGGCATGCTAAAGTATACTGCATCATTTTGATGGCCATCTAGTAAATCCCTGAAATTGCCATAGTTTTTGGTAAGGTCATACCTACCACTTAACCCAATTGTTTTTTTAAATAGCCAAGGATATTTCATGGCAAGGTTAACTGCGTGATAAGCACCCATGCTACAACCAGCAGTTTGAATATAATCGCCTCCGTTAATTTTATAGATTAACTGTACAACTTCGTTAACCAAATAATCCTCGTATTGTTTATGTCTGGCTATTCTTACTTCTGGATGTTCATCTTGATTGTAAAAACTCTCTCTATCAATGCTATCAACACAGAAAAGCTGTAATTCGCCATTATTAATCTGCGTTGCTAGTGCATTAATTACTCCCCAATTTTCATAGTCGTAAAACCTAGCCATTCTTGTCGGAAAAAATAATACAGCTTTTCCCTTGTGGCCGAAGACCAAAAGTTCCATATCTCTTTGTAAGTGTTCACTGAACCACTTATGGTATGCCCTTTCCATTTACAGATTTTACTCAAATGTCTTGAGTTACTGTTAAGTTGATATTAAGTGAAAGTCATGTTTGCTAACAAACAAAAGAAAAACATTAAAGCACCTTAGCCAATGCCTCGGCTATTGATTCTCTCCAAAGTTCGTAACCAAATGGCCCTAAATGAAGTCCATCTGGTGCATATAATTTTGTCATTGGCCTACCAGATTTATCTAACATTCTTTTAAACACATTGATAAATTTCCAGTTTGCATTATACTTTATAATCTCGTTCTCAATTAAGTTATTCGTGTACTTAAATTGATCTTCCATTTGCCATCTTGCCGGACTTGGTTTGAGCGAAACAAAGAAACAAGGTATATCCCCTAAAACAACTGATACTTTGGTCATTAATTGCTGAAAAAAAATGAGAATTTCCTCAGGATGTCTTCCATCACCTAAATCATTATCTCCTGCATACACAACAAGGGCTTTAGGATGATAGTTTTGCATGACCCTCTCAAAAAACCAAGTACAAGCCGCAAGTGTTGAACCACCAAAGCCAAGATTTACCATGTTATATTCGGGAAAGTCTGCGCCTAAACCTTCCCATAACCTAATGGAAGAAGAGCCATAAAAAAGCACAGTAGGTTCATGACCCAAACTTTTGTCTATCCTTTCTATTCTTTTTATTTCTTCTTCGTACCAATACATAGGTGGTAAAAGTAAAAAAGATTTCTATATCCAATCTTAAGGCTTTGTTAAATTTAAGTTGCAGCTGAACGAAATAGATACATGTTTTCTACCTTATTAAAATGACACCCCAACCTGCAAGCCTGTTGTTAAGGATACAGGTTGATTATTCCCAAACCTAACTGGTAATGGAGCGGATAAAAACAAACTGGTGTTTTTCCCTTTCTTAATAACCTGATTAAAAACAGGCGTAAAACCAAAACGACCATTGGTTTCAAATGCCATACGCCCTATAAAGGTAAAGCCATGCTTAAAGCGAAACATTGCTCCGGGATGAAACAATACAGAACTTACTTTAGCTATGTTATGCTCAGTACGAACTACTGGCGCCACTTCAAAGCTAACTCCAAATTTATCGCTTTTTAAAATGTTCATTCCGAATGGAAAAACAACAGTATATACATTAGAGAAGTTATCATGGAAACCATCTTTGTTCCATGTGCCAATGGGATGCATGATGCTAAAATATCCAGTTATTTTTGGGTAGTTATTGACCTGTTGAGCTTTTGTAGTCAAATTTAAAATGGCAGTTAAAAACAATATTACTGCGCAACGAAACATAAATGTTCTGGTAAAAGATATAGACATGTAATTATAATTAAATAAACTTGATCAATAAACCAACAATTGCACCTATACCTATAATGTAAGGTTCTTGCAGTTTTTTAATATAAATTAAGGCAAGCATGGAGGCAATGGCAATTAAGGCAGTTGGAATATCTTTAATGGAACGCATGGCTATTACAACCACAGATCCGACTAATGCACCAATAACAGCAGCAGTAATACCTTCTACAAAAGCTTTAACACTGGCATTCTTCGCAATTTTCTTGAAAGATGGTGCTAGGGCAACAGTAAATAAATAACAAGGCAAAAAAGTTGCTAATGCAGCAACACAAGCTCCAGGAAATCCTGCAACTAGGTAACCAATAAAACCAACCGTTATTACCACAGGACCAGGTGTAATCATTGCCACGGCTACAGCATCTACAAACTGCGTTTCTGTAAGCCAACCAAACTCTTTAACAACGCCGCCATAAAGAAAAGGCACAATGGCCAAGCCGCTTCCAAAAACAAAGGCTCCCGCTTTTAAAAAGAACCAACCAATTTCATACAGTGTCTTGCCATCATAAGTCCAAAAACCAGTACTTATTAAAATGCCAGCGGGTAATGTAGCAGGTTTTTTGATCCATTGTGGCGGGGCTTTAATGAGCATATATAAAATACCACAAGCAACAAATAACAGCATCTCTTCTCTTTCTGTTATAATGGTGATGACAATACCTGTTACATAAAATACCCACAACAACCATTTAGATTTTATGGCATTTAGTTCAAATTTACTAATTGATTTGATGGTGAGTTTGTAAGCGCTAATTGCAATAATACCAATAACCGCTGCACCTACCCCATAAAATACGGCTTGCATCCATGGTAAGCCGCCATATAATTGGTAAGCCATACCCAACAGCACGACCATGATAAAAGACGGCAAAACAAAAGCAAGTCCTGTTAGTGTGGCACCTAACAATCTATAATGTACGTAACCGATATAAATACCTAATTGAGCAGCTAACGGGCCAGGTGCCAGTTGTGCCAAGGCTAAACCCTCTTTATATTCATCTTCAGTAATCCAGCTTTTCTGCTCTACTAAATCTCGTTGCATGTAGCCAACAAGAGCTACTGGACCACCAAAACCCCAAGTACCCAACTTCAGAAAATATTTGGTAAGCTGCGCAAGTGAATATGGAGGACGTGTTTTTTGTAGTTGTTCTTTCATTAAGCATTATTGTATTTAGCTACAATATTGCTTATTCTTTATAACCTATAATTGTACGGATTTAACCATTTGTATCCTTTTTACTTTTTTTTACCATTTTTTCTATAAGCAGAGGGATTTTGTCCAGTTTGTTTTTTAAATATCCTGTTAAAATGGCTTTGATCAGAAAAGCCTGTGAGATAGGCAATTTCAGTTAGTAGGTAATTTGTGGTTTCCATCAACAACATTGCTTTTTCAATACGCATCTTGCGGATGTAATCTCCAAAGGATAAATTATCAAAATACTTAGAAAATTCCCTCGACAAGTAAGCAGCATTGATTTCCAGTTCATCAGATACCTGTTGAAGGCTTAAAGACATATTCGTGTCCATTTGATCCTGTATCATCTCTTTAAGTTCCTTTGTCCATTGTGGTGCTTTTTTGGGACTGGCCACTTTCAAATATTTATGATAAACATCGAGTAATAACTGCTCTACAGGAGCTTGGGTATGCTTTTGTTGATGTAGGTGTTTTGCCCAAGTGTAAAGGCCATCGTAAACCTTTAAACCAAGTTCTAAAAGCTCTTGGTCGTTTTTAATATTTTGAGACAAACCTAAAAATATAGCAGATAATCCTGCCGCTTGAGGTGCAATATCAAGACGGTCTGTATCTGCACCTCTAATTATTGTCGCCATTCGATCTAAAGCCACATCCTTTAACTGATGCTTTTTTAAAAAATAATCGAAGGTACATTGATCAGCATAATGACTGTATTCTACACCTGGTAAATCGAAAGGTATGGCATCTAACTCCTTCGCCTTGCTCGTTACCTGCTCAAATGGCACATAAATTATCTCTGCGTCTGGATCGATAAATCGTTTAATAAGCCAAGGACAAGCAATTCGATCTATTTTAGGATGTTCACGAGTAATCCATTTCATTTCGAGAGGTTTTTGATACGAAGTTAATAATTGTTTACGAATCGTTTACCGTTTGATGCCCACCGTTTACCGATCAATGAAAAACGAACCAGATTAAAAAATAAAAAGGCCTTAGTAAAAACTAAGGCCTTTCAGTTATATTGTATTTTTACACTATTTAACGCTCTTTTCTCTTGGCCAAATGTTATCGGCCACATTAGCATCAGGGAAACGTCCATTCGGGTCAAATGTTATTTTCTTGATTTTGCGTTCGCCAAAATCCATAACTGCATTAAAGCTACGATTACCATTGAACCAAACTGATGCAGGCCAGGTTACTATTGCCGTAGTTGCGTCAATCATCTTAGCATTTGCCACTTTTTTAAGAGCTGGACCTGTTGTCTCAAATTCTACTTTTAATACCACTGGTGATGGCATTTGTCCGGCTTCATGCACAGTTACGGTTGTTTTACCTTTAACTGTTTTTACATCTTGTACTGATCCTTCTACAGTTTCTGTTGTAAATAACCAGTAATACCAAAACCACTCTAAGTCTTGGTTCAATTCATTATTCATGAAGAACATGTAATCCCATGGTGATGGATGTTTGAATGACCACGTGGCTGTGTATTTTTTCATTGCATTAATTACGGCTTCATCACCAACAATACCACCTAACATAGAAAGCATTAATGGTGTTTTTCCATAAGTCTGGAAGCTGTAACCACTACCTGCATCATTTGCACTCCACATCATTGGTGCTTCGCTTTCACTACCACTATTTCTACCATAACTTTGTCCAAGGCCATCTAAACTATAAGCTCTTTGTCTGCTATCGGCACCAGATAGAATATTCATGTATTGGTTAAAACCTTCATCCATCCATCCGTAACGAGTTTCGTTATTACCCACTACCATTGGCCACCATTGGTGGGCCGTTTCATGATCTGCTGCACCTTGGTTAGAGTTAATTACCATTGGGTATTCCATACCAGCACTTGGACCATCTTGCATGGTAAATTGAGGGAAGGGATAAGGAGCCCAAAGTTTCGAATAAAACTCTAACGCATGACGAGAAATTTGGCCAGCTCGTTCAAAGGATTTTGCTCTTTCTGGTGCATAAACCATATGAATGGGAATAGCACCCTTACCAGGAATTGTTGCTCTTGTGGCTTTCCAAATAAAGTTTTCGGCAGTTGCCCAAGCAAAATCATTTACCTTATCGGCAAGAAAATGCCAAGTTAATTTATCGCCAGGTGCAGTTGATTTACCTGGTCCTTTTTCAGACTCGCCAACAATAGTCACTTCATCATCTGAATTAAGCACGGTAGACAAACGTTGTCTGGCAGTTTCTGTTAGAACTTCTTTTGGGTTTTGGAGTACACCAGTACCACTTACAATCCATCCACTTGGTACTGTAAGGTAAACATCAAATTTACCAAAGTTGTTATAAAACTCAGATGGACCTAAATAAGGACTTGTTTCCCATCCACGTAAATCATCATATTTTGCTAGACGTGGGTACCACTGGGTAGGCTGAAAAAGTTTATCATCAAAACGTTGTGTCATTCTATGGCCCCTACCTATCGTACCACCTGGAAGTTTGGTATGCCATGCAATTTCAACCTCTACTGTTGCACCCGCTTTGATGGGATCGATCAAATTAATACTAGCTACAGTTTGCGTTAATCCAGAAACAGTTATTTTTGTAGGTGCAGCAGCGCCACTACCACCACGACCACCAAATGTAGGGGCAGCAGTAAGATCTACAGACTGACCAGCTACTTTTATGCTGGTTAAAACCATTCCATCAGTTGCTTCGGCAGGTACTGATGCACCACGTTGGGCTTCTGCACGAAAAATATTATGATCTAAACGCAGTACGATGTTTCTCAGCTCATCTTTACTATTGTTATGCACACTAATTTTTTCTGTTCCTGTAATGGTTTGGGTTGCTGGATCTAGACTAGCCTTAATGTTATAATCGGCTTCTAGTTGCCAATAATTCGGTCCAGGTTTGCCCGAAAAATCACGTGTTCCTGCAGTAAATGCCTTGCGAATGGAATTCGTCATTGGCACATCTAATCGGATTGAACGTTTTGAAGTTTCAATGCTTTTACGGATTGGAACTGTAGTTTGCTGAGCTGATGCAACGCTGGCGGTTGTCAGTAAAGCGAGAAGGGTAATTCGCATATTCATAAAATGAATGGTTAAAATTTGTGCTAAAATAGAGCTAGCTAACTTACTAAAAACTTATAAATGAAGCTAAGGCAATGTTAATTCTATCCTACTTATTACAATCTGATAAAAGCAATCAACATTGTTTCTTACTTATGGTATAGTCCAAAATAAACTTGGATTATTCGTTTTATAATAGGTAAACTTAACACCTGTTTTTTCGTTGGTTGATTCTCTTTTCTGTGGCATTTGCACTATTCCATCCAAAGGCAATAATTCAACATAACTTACTTCTTTACCGCTAACCCATGTTTCTGAATCGTATTGGCTGATTAAGGGGGTTTCTAGGCGGTAAAGATTTTTTGCCATATAGGTTTGTAAATAATATTCTTTTGTTTGCAAGGTTGAGCGATTCCAATTGGCATCAGCATTTAAAACCAATGGCATTCCTTTTATCAATCGTTCCCTCACTTCTTGTAAGCCAAGTAGATTTCCTTTTTCATCCATCACATAAGCATCAAACGTAGGATCAATCCATATCCACTTTTTTAGATTTTTAATATAAACCATATTGATGACATGGCAATCGTCGAAAACGGTTTCCCTAGGCATACACGTAATATATCTTGAAGTAATACCCATTGCTAAATAACATTCATTTAATACGGTAGCCAACATCCTACAGTTTACACCCCTATTTTCAGTTTTACAAACTTTAATCAAGTCTATTGCATTTTTAAGTGTCGGATTATTACTACTACCGTCATGTCTAATTAGGTTATGCACCCAATGCAAAAGATTAAAAACCTTAGAAAGTTCATTTCCATTACCAGCAATTGAATCTAATTTTAGATCCTTTCTAATCCTAATCAAATTAGGGTTATCCATCGACTGATAGATAAATTTTGGGATTTCACGTTTATCGGCAAGGTTATATTTCTCCGCGTTGCGAAGTGTATCTAAATAAGCAGGCGGATTTCTGTTGGGTGCTTTTGCATCATATTTCACTTGCGTTATGGCTGTATCTTTGCCATTAACTAAGATGATAAAATTATATTCACCTACTTTAGGATCAACATTAAATGAAATAGATTCTTGGTCTGTATAAAATGTTACTTTTTTGGCTGAAGTAGTATAAACATCTAGTTTTACAACCGGCTCTACTGTCCATGCATTTTTCCTCAATGGATAATTATCGTCTTTGATATCCACATGAGTGGAAGTTGCTCTAATGATTGGCAATTTCTTTTGAGCTAAAAGCGTGTTAATAGAAAATAATAGTAAGAAAGTTGTAAAAAATCTAATTTTCATATCGAGTTCAATAGTTAAACAATGTTGTTTAACATAAGACGTTCGAGATATTTAGAAGGTTGCATGAAAAGAGAATCTTATTCAAGGCCCATTCCAATTAATGTTGGGATGCTATTATCTTATTAGCTGTATACCAGCCAAACAAATATTAAAACTACGAATAAAAGACTTTATAGCAGTTATAACATTTAAATCGTCTTTTTTCTGTCCACCAAAGAAAAAGCTTAAATAAGGTTGGTCGACTAATTCTCTCAATTGTTGGTTGTTTACAATCGGGACAAACGATTTTCTCACGTGGTTTGCTAGGGGGAGTTGGGGCTTGAGACATGTTTAGAACGTTTAGGTACTGAATATATTACAATTATAATACAAAGAAACTATTTTTCTTTTAAAATAAAGTTAAATTTTAGAGAAAAATAGAATAAAATAAGACTTTTATCTTATTTTTTAGCCTAAAATTTTGTTTTCATTAAATAAATAAGAATTAATCAACTTCTAAATTCACAATTCACAACATTTAGTTAATTTTAAGTTAACATTAAAGGCATACACGTCCCTTTTAAACTCAACAACCACAACAACCAGCATTTTTTTTTCAAAATTATCTGAAATCACCTTGATTTTTCTTCATAATTTTCAAAAATCGCAACACAAACTAACATCTACCATACAAATACCAACAATTGATTCGCTTATAGGCATTTTTAACTATAAAAATATGAAAGTTTTAAACTAGCAGTTTCTACAAGTAAGATTCGTAAAATTATTGAATGCAAAAAGCCTTACATAATGCTGTAAGGCTTTTATGGTGTTCCAAGCGTTTAATATCTTATTTCATAGTAATCATTTTGAAATTATATCAATCACTGCCCCATTCTTAAACACGTCATGTGGGATAAAATAACTGCTGTTCACCTTTCCGTTAACCCTTATATCCTTCAGTGCCCTGCCTGCATTAGGCTTCTTAATGATGATTGTCTTACCATTGGAAGTCTTCCATCTTACCTCATCAAAAAGGGGAACGGTAACGAGGTACTCTGGGTCTGTGGCAGAGAATGGGTAAAAGCCTATAGCACTGAACACGTACCAAGCTGACATTTCTCCGGCGTCATCCATTCCGGAAAGTGCCAACCCATCACTACCAATGCCATACAGGTTCTCCATGATATTGTCCAAAATCTTCTGTGACTTCTCTGGCTTCCCGATAAAGTGATACGCAAAGGGTGCCTCATGGTCGGGCTGGTTACCCTGGCAATACTGGCCTATCATAGTTTCTACGTTCCTTGCTATGTAACTTGGGTTCCACGGCACGGTGAACAATGAATCAAGTTTGGATTCGAATCCCTTGGCTCCCCCGTATAATGCGATCAATCCCTTCATGTCATGCGGGGCATAGAATGAGACCTGCCAGGCATTGGCCTCCCTGTACATATATTCGTAGTAGGGAAACTGAGGGTTAAATGGGGTAATCCAGCTCCCATCCTCCAACCTGCCACGCATAAATCTTGTACTCGGATCAAACATATTCTTATAGTTATTCGATCTTGCCATTAATATCCTGTAATTAGCAGTATCTCCCAATTTTTTAGCAATCTGAGCCACTGAGTAATCGTCATAAGAATATTCAAGGGTTTTTGACACCCCAGCCTTTGCTTTAGTTTCTACATTGGGCCTGGCAACATCAGGATCAGAAATGTAGCCTTTTTGAATATACTCAGCAATATGGGGTCTTGCCCCACCTGAAATATTGGCATTCCGTAATAAAATCTGATAAGTACCTTTGATATCAAAATCATCAATCCCTCTTAGGTAGGCCCCCGCTATGGAAGAAGCACCATGATCACCATGGAAAAAGGTTGGTATGAAACCTTTTTTATCACCCACATCCTTCATAGTCTTGATCACATCGAGTGCAACCTTTGGAGAAATAAGACCTAGAAGGACGTCTTTATTCCTGTAGGTATCCCATAATGATGGTTCTGTGTAATAGGCAAAATCCGCATTGGCCACGTTCCTCTTGGCATCCGTGAACTGTCCGTTCACGTCACTCCTTAGGGCTGGCCACAAGAAAGAACGGTACAGGCAAGAATAGAGCATCTGCTTTTGTTTATCGGTACCTCCCTTTACTTGTACAGTTGATAAAAGGTCTTCCCATTTTTGAGTAGCTTCATTCCTAATCGTAATAAATGATTTGTTGCCAATTTCCTTTTCAAGGTTTTCCTTTGCATTATCGATACTTACAAAAGATAAACCTATTTTTAATTCAACAGGTCTACTAGTACCATTTTTTAGGTATGCAATGGCAAAACCTTCACGTTTGCCAACATCGGTAATATCCAATTTATCAATTGGTGTATTAATTATGGCATAAAAATAGACATTCTCGCCGCCCTGGAAACCTTGGACAACATTATTGCCAACCTTCTCTATTTTCCATGTAGACACCCTGCTGTTGGCCTTGCCCATATCAAACAGTATTTGTCTGTTGTCATTATCTTTATATTCATATTTGTGATAGCCAGCCCTTAGGGTAGATGTCAGGCTAACATTCACTTTATAATCTTCAAGGTACACTTGATAAAATCCAGGAGAGGCACTTTCATTTTTATGTGAGAACCTTGAACCAAATTTACTGCCTGGATTAGAAAGCGGTAATATTGGAATATTGCACAGATTCCAATGCCCCTTGTTGGTGTGCGTAAAGCCATAAATCATCTCATCTTCATATTCATAACCTGCGCCAGAGCCATATTCGGTCATCGGGCTCAACTGCACCATTGCATTGGGCAATGAGCTACCAGGGAAGGTTAACCCTGCCCATGACCTCCACCCGCTTGGCAGCTCATAGCCAAGTACCTTTGGGTCGGTGAGCGGCGCAGTACCAATGAATGTGTTTACAAACTTTGTGTAGGTAGTCTTTCCCTGTCCTTTGACTAGGTTTGTTGCCAACGATATTACCAGCAAAAGGCTTAAAACTCTTTTATAATCGGTTTCCATGTGTTTATATTAAAATAACTAACATTAAAAATAATGTGCTAACTATTAGTGTTTTCTTTAAAAAATGCAATTCATAAATGGTTTTACTAAAAGGTTTTATTAACTTGTAGCTACTAACGCTCTTTTTTACTAATGCTAGATAATTTGATTATTTACAAATAACCTCATGTTGTAAACAAGCTGCTTGTAAAAATGATGTTTTTATCAAATAGTGCCTAACTAATTAGAAAAAAGAAGTGAGAATGGACAATCAATCAAACCCCCTTTCATTAATTCCACTGAGTCAAACCCCTGCATCTTCGCATGCAGCAAATACCAAAACTATACTCTTGGTTGAAGATGATTTTGAACTTTCTAGCTTACTAAAACAGCTATTTGAAAAAGAATATGTCATTTACGAAGCAAAGGATGCAGATTCGGCGATGTCCATTGCCTTAGAAAAAAATCCAGATCTTATCATTAGTGATACATTGATGCCAGAAATGAATGGCGTGGACTTCTGTAAATTAATAAAGCAGACTTTTGCAACTAGCCATATCCCATTTATACTGCTTTCAGGTAAAGACACGTTAGATTCAAAACTTGAAGGCTTAAGGGCTGGGACAGATTTTCATTTTGCTAAGCCTTTAAGCGCTGAGCTTCTAACCTTAACCATCAAAAACATCTTTTTACAACAACAAAAATTAAAAGAACGATATACAGATCATTACCTTGCAGATCATACTGAACTTGTTTGCTCTGAAAAGGGTAACATCTTTGTAAATAAGCTTTTAGAAATAATTGAGAAACATATTGACAGTGAGGATCTGGGCGTAGAATTCTTATGCAATCACCTCTTCATCAGCAGAACAAAATTATATCAAAAAATTAAAAGCTTTACTAATCAATCAGTAGGTGAGTTTGTAAGGACAGTTAGGTTAAAAAAAGCCATTCACATCATGACCCATGAAGATGTAACCATCTCTGAGGTTGCTGAACGTATTGGTTTACCAAATGTGTCTAATTTTTCAAGGTTCTTCAAAAAAGCGCAAGGAAAATCACCATTACAATTTATCCAATCGTTAAAAAAACAAACACCTACCAAAACTTGGTCATACCTCATCATGAATAGTTACTTTTTAAACTTTTGTATCCTATTAGAATAGCTATTTATATTAAATAAGTAAATTCATCATCTTTTACTAGGTCATGACTAACATCATCTCTTTGGTATTATTTTAAGAGATGTGGTTTTTCATTGTACACTTTCCACAAGAACTCACCAAACAATGTATTTGCCCAAGCGAACCAACTCCTAGTAAAATTCTTAGGATCATCCTTATGGAAACTCTCATGCATAAATCCCTTTCCTGCATGAGTGCTCTTTAACATTGCAATGCATCTTTTTATCTCTGTATCACTAACGGAGGTTAAGCCTTGCATGGTAATCGCCATAGGCCAGATCATATCTGCACCAACGTGTGGTCCACCTAAGCCTTCAGCAGCAGTTCCTTTGAAAAAATAAGGATTATCGGTAGACAGGATGAATTTCCTCGTGTTCCTATAGATTGGGTCATCAACTTTTAGGGCGTCAAGATACGGTAGCGACAACAAACTCGGAACGTTGCTGTCATCCATCATATAGGCACTTCCAAAACCATCAACTTCAAATGCAAACATCGTTCCGAACTGAGGATGGTTCTTGGTCGCATATTTTTGGAGTGCCGCATCAACCTCAGTGGCCAATGCCTTTAGCTTACCTGCCAGAACAGTATCGTTGTGCAGGGCAACCACCATTTCTGCTGCCTGCCTAAGGCTACCCACTGCAAAAAAGTTAGACGGAATTAAAAATGGATAAACTGTTGCGTCGTCACTTGGACGAAAGGCAGAACAAATCAGGCCCACGGGCTTAACAGGAAAACCATAACCATTCATAGGTAGCGAATCCGTAGGTTGTGTGGTTTGTCGCTGAAAGCGATATGGGCCTTTACCAGTCTTGCGTTGCTGTTCTATAAATGTTTGCAGGGTAGCTTCTATCGCTTTTTTCCAGTTGGCATCAAACGGCGCCTTATCCCCAGTTTTTTTCCAGTAGTTATAGGCAAGTCGGATTGGATAACACAAGGAATCAATTTCCCACTTGCGCTCATGAACACCTGGTGTCATTGCTGTCCTGTCACTTTTCCATTCCCCCACCTTGTTGGGATCGTTGTAAAAGGCATTTGCATAAGGATCCTTTAAGATATATTGGGTCTGCCGATTGATCACGCCTGCAATTAAGTCCTTTATCTTTTGCTCCTCGTTTACGAACTGCAAGTAAGGCCAAACCTGCGCTGAGCTGTCGCGCATCCACATGGCATCAATATCGCCCGTAATTACATAGGTATCTGGCTTGCCATTTTGTAGGCTATAGGTTACCGTGGTATCCAATGTATTGGGAAAGCAATTCTCAAATAGCCAGCCCAATTCCTTATCGGCAACATTTGCCTTAAAGGTCTCAATGGCCTTATCCACTGCAACACTCCTGAAATGGCGCTTTGCTGACTCGACCCTAACCACTGGAAAATCTGGCAATGCTGCAAACGACCATTTTGAGGCCAGTACCCCAGCTCCAAGCAGGCCTGTATTCTGTATAAATGTTCTTCTTTTCATGTTAAGTTTGGTATATGGTTTTACATGGTTCTAATTTTCTTTGTTTTTCTTGGTATCCAAGTTCCAGCTACTTGCCGCACCAATGAGCGGGGCATATTCATTTAATGAAGTGGCCTTAACAATGGTATTAAGGTGAAACGCTTCTAAATTGCCAATTAAATGTGGTGCAAATAAGTGAAATGATTTTGAAATATTTCCACCTAGTACAACAATGTCTGATTTATTGGCGTTGATAAAGTCTACCAAAAAATGGCCAAGCGCACGGCCAAATTCATTAAATACCTGCCTTGCAAATGGATCTATCTTTACTATATCAACTAATTCCTTTACACCAACAACTTCCTCTCCTGTTAATGTTTTATATTTATTTACGAACCAACGGGTTGACAGGTAGTCTTCCGCTATGCCTCCAAGGAAGCTGGAATTCCAGAGGTCTGCATCTTTTGCTATCCCGTTAACGGCAATGGCAGAGCCAAGTCCTGTACCCAATGTTAATCCTAATGCATTCTGGTAACCTTTTGCTGCTCCGCAACACACTTCGCCTTGCATGAATGCAGTTGCATCATTCATGAACCTCATATCTGATGGCTTGATCGCTAATCTCTTGGCAAGTTCTTTCTTGATGTCTACTTGATAAAGTGCCTTAAATTTATCCTGGTTCTTAATTAGGGAAATCCCATTTCCATAATCAAATGGACCTGGAAAGGCAATGCCAATTTTCTTTTCACTGTCTATAACATTTCCAAAAGCTGCATTGATAACCTCGCACCATACGGTTAAAATCTCTTCTTGGCTCCCCCCAGAATTGACCGCACTGCGCTTTATAGAGTCATGAATTAACGTACCTGTTTCTAAATCTACCAAAGCCGCAGTTATATGTGAACCACCAATATCTATACCTAAAACGTTACGTTTTTCCATTTTTGTATTATACTATTAATAACCACTTAAAACTTTTACTTAGTTAAGGAAAACGGTTTATCCTCTTTATTTAAACCTCTATTAAAATTAGGCTTATCATCCATTTCTAATTTTAGGACACCACCGTTTGTAATATCTTTATGTGTTAAAAAATTAAGAGAATAAGATTTTCCGTTTAAAGTTGCAGATTTGATATAAACATTGTTTTTATCGTTTGCAGGGGCGTCAACAATAAACTTTTTTCCATTCTCTAGCGTAAGCGTAATTTTTTTAAATAAAGGGCTTCCGAGCACATACTCTCCAGTGCCCGGTGTTACGCTATAAAAGCCCAAGGCGCTTAATACATACCAAGAGGAGGTCTGGCCCTGGTCTTCATCGCCAGGATAACCGTTTTCAGTTGCATTATATAATTTGCGCATTACCTCTCTAGCATAAAACTGCGATTTCCAAGGCTGATTGGCATAATTATAAAGATAAACCATATGTTGTATAGGTTGATTTCCGTGAGCGTATTGTCCCATATCTGCAATAACCATCTCCGTCATTTCGTGAATCATACCACCATATGTTCCTACTTTTACCTTGTTCGGTTCAGAAAAAACCGAATCTAGTTTGGAAGTAAATTTGTTATTACCACCTACTAAATCAATCAAGCCTTTGGTGTCATGAAAAACAGACCATACCCAATGCCAAGCATTTCCCTCGGTAAAGGGACCGCCCCATTCTATTGGATCAAAGTTTGAAGACCATTTCCCTTCTGCATCTTTTCCTCTCATGAACTTTGTAGATGGATCGTAAACATTACGGTAATTATACATCTGACGGCCAAAAATATCTTTATAAAATGTATTATCCGTTAAGCTAGCTAACTGATAGCCACAATAATCATCATAAGCATATTCTAAAGTTTTTGCCGTTGCCTCTCTATATTTTGGATAAGGAACATACCCTAACTGAAAATATTCCTTCCAGCCATCTCTGCCATTTGCTGGCCCCCAAGGACCTTTGTTTGTGGCTTCATGATAATAAGCATCTAAAGCTTCCTTCGGGTCGAAAGTTCTAATTCCCTTTACCCAAGCGTCTGCGAGTAGAGAAATTGCATGATTACCAATCATACTTCCAGCTTCGCTAGGAAAAGACCAAGAAGGTAGCCAACCACATTGTTTATAGGCATCAAGCATGGCCTGCATATACCTTCCCTGCATTTCGGGATGTAACAAAGTGTTTAATGGAAATTGTGCCCTAAAGGTATCCCAAAACCCAGTGTCGGTAAACATATAGCCTTCATGAATTTTGCCATCATAAGGGCTAAAATAATAAGGCTTTCCATTTTTATCTATTTCATAAAATTTTCGAGAAAATAAGCTCGCCCTAAAAAAACAAGAATAAAAAGTCTCAATGTCGGCTTCTGTTCCTCCTTCTACCAATACTTTTCCTAATGATTTGTTCCAAACTTCCGCTGCTTTGGCTTTGGTTTGCTCTAAATTTTTATCCAAACCAAGTTCGCTTTTTAAATTTAGCTCTGCTTGTTCTAAACTGATATAGGATGATGCAATTTTTGCCTGAACTTTTACACCTGCTTTAAACTCTATATAGGCTCCTTTACCAAAACCTTCTGTGGCAATGGAATCGGCATTAATCTTATTTGTTTTATTTTCCCAGGTTCCATAACCCTTAATTGCCTGATCAAACTTAATAACAAAATAACTTTTCCAGCCTCGTTTAAAACCTTCTCCATTATTTACCCAACCCATTATTTTATTTTCTTTCGGGAATATTTGAACACCACTTAATCTGGTATAACCATCTAAAACCAAGAAACTTTTTTTACCTGCGGGGTATGAAAATCGAATGTGCGCTCCGCGTTCTGTGGGCGATATTTCTGTTGTGATTTGATTATCAAATGTAACTTTATAATAATTTGGCTTAGCTATTTCATTAGTATGGCTAAATTTTGCTTCCCTGTCATTTTCATTTACAACTAATTTATCAGACATTGGCATTAGCGAAAATACAGCGTAATCCCTCGTCCATGAACTGCATTGGTGTGCCTGCTGAAACCCTCTAATTTTGTCCTTAAAATATTGATATTTCCATCCATCTCCATTTCTGCCAGTTTGTGGTGTCCAAGTATGCATCCCAAAAGGTAAAGCTGTAGTTGGATACGTATTCCCTCTGGTTAATTCGTGTTTAGAATTAGTTCCTTGTAAAGTATTTACATAATTAACTAAATCTTTTTCTTGTGCCATTAGCTGGCTTAACAAGCAAAAAGTAAATAATAGGGTTAGTTTAAGTTTCATGTTGTGTGTTATGTGTGTTTACCAATTGATGTTTACGTTTACGCCCTCACTGTAATTATCAAAACTTAATAGCAGAGTTTTAGAATTTTCATCCCATTCATTTTTAAGTATCGATAAGTCTTTATCGCCCAATTTTAAAGTAATTTGATTAGGTTTTTTAGGCAATAAAATCCGCATGGCGTTTATTGTTTTAGCTGGGCTTCTAATTAAAAAAGTATAACTATTTTTTGTGATAACAGTAGCTCGATCCTCTAACCTACCTGCTGCTGCTAAAACTTGTGGTGTTTTTTCATCTGTTACTTTTGCAACATCAAAAAGATATGCCTGTGTATTAGGTTGTATTGTTTTTGTTTTTAAAATAGGTAGTTCTGGATTAAATAAATCGATGAAAGTTCCATTTAAGGTTAATGGATTTTTGTTCTCATTTTCATCTAAAACCGCAGCAATAACAAATGGCCCACGTGCTAATACAAAGTTATTTTTAGAAATTAATTTTCCTGCTTTTGCATCTGTTTCATAAGCTGACTTAACATTTGCGAAAAATTCAGCATCACCATTGGTTTGCATAATTAGTTCTTTGGGATCTTTCCTTACTAAATAGACTTTCCCTTTTCCAACTTGATATTTTGTCTCGCCTTCTTTTTCGGTTAATCTCAACAAACCAAAAAGATGTTCGGATGGCGCATTGAAAGTACTTCCATCCGTATTCCACCATTCTTTTACGTTTTGAAAAGGATCTGTATCTTTTCCGTAATATAAAAGTACGCCACCATTTTTAACCCATTTCGTTAACTCTTTATGATAATCTGCCGATAAAGGCTTCATATTGGCATAACTCATGATTAACACTTTAATGTCTTTTAGTGTATTTACATTTGCTAGGTTTTCAATGTGTACGGTTTCAACCGGAATTCCTTTTTTTAGTAATGGAATTACCATTCCGTAAAAGTTAGAAAGCTGCGGATCATCATACCCTGCGTGTGTGGGAAAACGTTGAAACATCATAGAGTTAGCTAACAAAACACCAATACCATGGCTGCCATTAATTACATTTTTAGATAATGGCATTTGGTTCAAAGAGTTAACCATAACCTGCATTTGAGTGGCATAAGCCGGCGAGATACCTTGCTTTTCTTTTTGTCCTTCTACAACAAACTTACCTCTGTAAATTCTATTGGGCCAAGGCATTACTTCATAATTATTTACCATTGGATACAACAATTGCGCAGTAAATGTTGCTTGATAATTCACCTTATAATCATCCCATGATTTTGCCCTATCTTCAATCGGATCGGTTAAAAAGAAGAGTTTTCTACCGGTTGGGGCTGTCATCGAAACCATTGAACCATATTCTAGAAAAGCATTTTCGAAAACACGTTCTTTCTTAATTCCATTATAAAAAACCGGCTCTCTAGACGTTCCCGTCCACACCTGTGCGATGTAACCGTCCATACCTTCCAAATTTGCCAAGCTAGCTTCTGGACTTACGATTTGCCAAGATGAATAATTGATTAAAGAATGAGTAGGCACGTAACATTTTACTCTTTTCCCTTTGCTCTCACTATAAGTTTTAATATAAGTGAAAACATCTTTTAAGGCATTAAAATAGAGCTGGTATTTGAGTTTTGAAGATAAATAAGTAGCCTCTGGCGATTCATGTTGTGCCATCCATGGGAAGCCGTAATACTTTTGCCATTCTTTTTTAAATGCTTCGCCATAACCAGCCCTTGCCCAAAACTCTGGTTCTTCTAAATAAATTGCAGTAACACCAGCATCAATTGCTCGTTTTACATGGGTTTTCATATAGGTTAAAAAGTTAGCGGATGGAACAATGTATGGCACATTTTCGCCGTGCCAAATGGTTTCGCCATTACGCATCACCTGCCCCTCATCCAAATGATTTTTCCCGTCCCATTCTCCCAAGAAATAATCCTTGTATTGCCCCCAAGCGATACCTGTCATGAATTGAACCTCGTAACCTTTGTCGCGATAGCTTTTTACTCTTTCTTCAAATTTCCCTCCATCATCATTTATGCCATAAACCATTGCAATATCCGCTCGTACATCATAATCTGCACTCCAAGGTGCTGATGCCTGAAAAGAAGTTTTTTCTTTAGGTTTTACCTGCGAAAACGCCTCACCATGAGCAAATAGGATGAAGGCCGAAGCGACTAATAAGTTTCTCGTTTTCATGATCTACTAATTAGTTGAAATAAATAACTGCATTAAAGCGACTGCACTGCTTGATTCATAAGATTGAACAACACCTGATGGGCAAGCAATTTTGTAATTCCTATGCATGATTCCACGAGTTTGATCACGATTGTTCCAGGCGGTATTGGCATTAAATATTGCCCATTTAGCATAATCAGTAGTTGGTGCCACCTTTACTAGTTCCGCTAAATACTGCGCAAAAATAGATTTTAAAACCCCTTGTTCATTCCAGTCTCCCTCTGCTGGCAAAATGCCATTTGCATCGCTCATTGTTGCCTTTGTATAATTGGCAACCAATTTTGCATCATCTAAATAACTTTGGGTATTTGTTTGTTTGTAAAGCAAAACCGCAGCACCTATAAAAGTTCCTTGGTTGTAAGTATAATCTTCGAAACCAGGATTATTATTGCCCACTTTATGATCTGCAACCCTACCTTTCGAAATATCAAGTAAATTATCCCTAGACCAAGCATAAATACTTTTCGCTTTAGTAAAATAAGCTTCATCATTAGTAATTTTATACAGTTTCATTGCAGCAATAACGGTAGGGTAATTAATGCAAGCATTTTTTCCGCTATGCTGAAAATCCCAAAACATCCCACCTTTTACAGGATCATAAGCACCATTCCAAACCCTAGTGAAACCGCTTTTTGCCTTATCTAGATAAACCGTATTTCCTGTAATTTCATAGGCTTTGGTTAATGAAATTATCCACCACATCATGTCATCGTAAATAAACCATTCAGTGGTGTTATCCCAATTGTAACCATCGTAGCGTTTAAAACCACCCTCATAAATATCATTGATTAACTTTAGGTAACCAGCATCTTTTGTACGTTCGTAGGCATTCATCGCCATATCCCAGTAAATTGCCTGTGTCCAAATTGCAGCTATACCTTTTTTCTCAGTTGTGCTGTAGTAAAGTTTATCAGCTGGGCTGTAATAAGTTGTGTTAAAAGAATTATATGCTGTTGTAGCGTCAGCTGATGTATAGTTTTTAATAGTGGTAACTGGCGGAATAGGATTTGGGCTAGATTCCGTACCTTTCTTTTTACTACATGAACCTATAACCAATAAAAACAAACTTAAGGCAAGGATAGATTTATTAACTAAAAACGAACGAGTGGTAGTATTATGATTTTCCATGAAATACTGTAAATGGTAAGTATTAAGGCAAGGCTACATCCTACAAATAGGATGTAACCAAACCTGAATTGTTGTTAACATTGGGGATTTTTATCTTACCAACCTGGATTTTGAACCATCAAATTATCCGAATTCACATCTTTTGATGGGATTGGGAATAAATAATGTCTCTTAGTAAACACCCTTGTTTCGAAAGGAACTACCGTTAAAAAATCAGGTAGGTTCTTTGTAATGCTTAAGCCGTAAATTGGACCATTGTCTGTGGTTTCAGCAATTTTCCATCGTCTGGTATCGAAGTATCTTACGTTTTCAAAAGAAAGTTCTGCACGACGTTCTTTTCTAATGGCAATACGCATTGTAGCTTGATCTGCCGGTATAGGAATCTGCCCCACACCTGGTCCATATTGAGGAATACCGGCTCGTTCACGGATGAGGTTTAAATATTTTACAATATCAGCATCACCTGGAGTAGATTCATTTAGTGCTTCTGCATAATCTAAAAATACATTAGCCACACGATACAAAATTACTGGTCGGTTACCAATATTCCAGTTACCTAAGCCCATGAATTTTCTAACAATATAACCAGTAACTGAATAATCATTACCACCTGTAGCTTTGCCAGAATTACCATTATTATTTAATTCTGTTATTATCTGTCCGAAGTTAGTATTTAACCAAATACTGTTATGGTAAGTAATGTTTACATAAAAACGTGGCTCACGATTTACCCATTGGTTATAAGTACTTGTGGCAGCTGGTGCGCCAACAGGCTGATAATTGGTAAAACCAGATGTTACATAACCAGACGATGGATCATCAATACTACGTCCGTTTGCCATAAAATAAGCATCAACCTGATTTTGTGTAGCTGCCAAACCTCCAGAACCTCTAGTTTCTGAATTCTTACCGCTGTGATATGGTGTTAACTCATATTGCCTAGATCCAATAGCAGACTCGATACGTGTCATGATAATCTCGCTATTAAAGTTATCTAAAAACACATCACGACAAGATAAATAAGGATTTAAAACACCATTAGTATTTTTTCTGTATAAATCATAAGTACCTGGAATAAACTGAGCGATATATGCTTTGTAAGCATCTGAAGCTCTTTTCCATTTAGAAGCATCAAAAGCTTGACTAATTAATTGTTTGCCATCTTTATTTTTTAATGTAGCTAAATCTGTATTTCCATTGTATAACGGACTTGCAGCCAATAAATAAGCTTGCAAACGATATGACAAAGCCATTCCTTTTGTAATTCTTCCTACTTGGGTATCACTAGAAGGTGTAGTCGGCAAGTTAGCCGCAGCAGCCTCTAATTCCGAAGCAATATAATTGATACACTCATCAAAACTACTACGAGGTAAATGGATACTTTCTGCAGGAGCATCTGCTTCAATTACATCATCACCTAATATTACAACTGGCCCATACATACGTACCAAATAAAAATAGTACATCGCTCTTAAGGCCCTTGCCTCGTTTTTATACTGAACAATTAATTGAGGAGTAATATCTTGGGTAACCTTATCAATATTTGCCATAAAGAAACTTGCAGAGCGGATTCCCCTATAAAAGTTATTCCAATAATCATTTACGAAACCAGTATTGGCATCCCAGCTTCCTATGTTTACATTATTGCCTTGGTTAAAACCCCAAACATATTCTGCCTCATCAGATGCACTTGTCCAAATCCCTGCATTTCTTCCAGTATTCGGATTTCTTTGATCATATTCATCAGGAATGCGACTGTAAACGTTATTTAGGAATTTTTCGGCAGTTGTTCTATTGGTAAAGGTTTCATCAAGCGTTAACCTATCATTAGGTACTTGATCAAGGAAACCCTTTTTACATGATGTAACCAATGTTAAACTAGCTACAAATGCGATATAAATATATTTTTTCATGATTAAATAGATTAGAATTTAAGGTTTAAGCCTAAAGACAAGGTGGTTGATAACGGGTACTTAGATCCATTAGCTCTACCGCCTGTATTTAACTCTGGATCCCAAAGATCCCATTTACTAAATGTTAAAAGATTTGAGCCAATTAAATAAACAGCTGCATTTTTTAAGTATAACTTTTTAGCAAATGTTGTCGGAAGATTGTAACTAATTTGGGCACTTTTTAGCCTCAAGAAATTTACATCTTTAACCCACCATGAACTTTCTAAAGTGTTGTTGGTATTATCGGCTTCACCATAAGCTAAACGAGGATAAAACGCATCTTGTCTTGGGTTTGTAGGCGTCCATCTGTCTGTTGCAATTGCATAGGCATTACTTAAACCGCCACCTCCATTAAATGGAAATATACCTGAACCACCTAACATGATATCAGCATTGCCAACTCCCTGAAATAGCGTGCTGATTGCAAAGCCTTTATAAGACGCAGTAAAGCCAAATCCATAAACATTATTTGGAACATCGCCTCTACCAATTCTGGTTTTATCATAATCATTAATTAATCCATCCCCATTTAAATCTGCATATTTAATATCACCCGGTTTAATGCTCGCTTTTGAACCAGGTGTTGCACTTGCATCAATTTCTGCTTGGTTATCAAACAACTTCTGAGCTACATAACCATAACGAGAAAGAATGTTATCACCAATTCTACTCATCCATGGATAGGGTTGTGCGGGGCGATCATCATTAATTAACTTATCTTGATTATAAGTATAGGTTCCACGTAAACCGATATCCACCTTGCCTACTTTAAAATTATACTCTAAAGTTGCATCAAAACCACGATTATCAACTTGACCCAAATTACCAAACGGCTGATTTGTTAGTCCTACATAACCAGGAATGGACTGACGTTGCAAGAAAATGCCTGTACGCTGCTCTTTAAATAAGTCGAATATTAAGTATAAATTATCTTTTAAGGTCCTAATTTCTATACCCAAATCCTGTTTTCTAGATTCTGCCCATCTCACATCAATACCATAATCAGTAACATTAATACCACCAGTATTTAAGAAGTTCTTACCCAATTGGTAACCAGTCGCGTTATCTGCTACTAAGGTTAGGTAAGCGAATCTTCTGCCGTTGATGCTACCAATACCGGTTTTACCATCAGAATATCTAAACTTTAAGAAAGAGATGGCATTTTTTAATGGTTCCCAGAATTTTTCGTTAGACGGAATCCATCCAATACCAAAAGCAGGGAAAGAACCATACCTGTCTGACTTTGCAAATAATTCAGATCCATTATAACCAAAGTTTACCTCCGCGAAATAACGATCATCATAAGAATATGTGGCACGAGCTGCTAAACCTACTTGCCTTTCTGGAATTGATGATGTAAAATCACCTGCGAAAGGATTGATATAATCTTGCGTATATCCAAGAATTAATCCCCCAACGCGATGTTTCCCAAAAGATCTATCGTAGTTTAGGGCAGCCTCTGTGTAAAATTTGCGATTACCACCTCTTGCTGGATCAAAACTTAAATAATTACCCGGACTTGTATAGGTTTGAACCAAGTTCAAGCTTCCATCTGGTTTATATGGAGAACTAGTTCCAGTTACATTTTGAATAAAATACGTGCTTTCCCTTTTTGATCTTCGAATGCTATTTGAGTTATTAACATCAAAAGCTACCATTGCCGTGGCGTTTAAACCTTTTATTAAATCTTCTAAACTTTGTGTTAAACGTAAATTAGAATATAATTGAGTTGCAAATTCGGTTCTGTAACCTCTTCTTGTTAAATCTGCATACGGATTACGAAACCCACCATTGGAACTTTTACCAGGAACAGAGCCATTTGGATAAATTTTTGGATATTCTACTGAAGAAACATCTAGAGCAGATCCAAAAATACTCTCAGTGGTTTCACCAGGGTAGTTTCCATTGGAGGCATAACCCTGTAAACCCAAATCTAATTTTGTTGTACCTGTTAATTTTAAATTTAAATTACTGGTAAAATTATACCTTTTAAAATCCAGCTTAGAGTTGTACTGACTTAAATCATCAGTTTTCAAGAAACCGCTTTCATTATAATAGGCCAATGAAACATAATATTGTGCATTATCAACCCCTCCACTTGCATTTAAATTTGCTCTTCTATTGCGACTGTATTTATTGAACAATTCATCCATCCAATTTACATTTGGATAAACTAATGGATCTACACCAGATGCGGTATTATTGATATAGTCTTGCGCATATTTTGGCGCTTGCCCCCTACCAACCAAAGCCTCATTAGCTAAGTTCATGTAATTTACTCCATCAAGCATTTCAGGCTTTTTGGTAAATGTACTTACGCCTTCATTATAATCGAAAAAGATGGTTGGCTTACCTACTTTACCGGTTTTTGTCTTTACTATAACCACACCGTTAGCACCTCTAACACCGTAAACCGCAGTTCCTGATGCATCTTTTAATACCGTGAATGATTCAATATCCTCTGGGTCTATGTTACTGATGTTTCTCTCTACACCATCTACCAGAATTAAAGGAGAACTTGAGCCTCCACCGAAAGTTGCTATACCCCGGATCCAAATATCTGCTGCACTTCTTCCTGGCTCGCCACTTCTTTGCACACCAACTACACCGGCAATTCTTCCCGCTAATGATTGTGTAATACTCGCAACGGGCTGTTTTAGTTCTTTTGCATTAATGGTAGACTGTGCTCCAATCAATGATACTTTACGCTGAGTACCAAAACCTACAACCGCAACTTCTTCTAAAGCGCTACTTGTAGGTTTTAAACTAATTGTAATATTTTTTTGAGTTCCTACTGTTACTTCTTGAGTTTCATATCCTACATAAGTGATAATTAAAACAGAACTTTCTGAAGGAGCAGTAACGGAGAAACTGCCATTAACATCGGTTGCTACAGTGGTTAACGTTCCTTTAACTTTTACACCTGCTCCTGGAATAGGTGCTCCCGTCTCATCTTTCACAATACCTCTAATTACAACATCAGCTGTATAATTTCTCAGTAAATTGTTTGACGGCTTCAGTTCGTTTGCAATCTTAGCATCTGCTGATGCATTTAAAGCCAAACAAACTACCATGGAAAAAGTGCCAATCTTAACGGCCCCTCTCCTCATCATCAGCTTTCGCGGATTGAATCTAGTAATCTTTGTGTTCATATTTTTATGTTTATAGTTGGTTGTTTTTCTTGATTTTTCGAGATTGTTGGTTTCTATTTTCCCATAGGCTGATCTTTAATATTCCATTTATCTGCTAATAATTTGATAAAATACGCACCAACCACACTTCGAGCTTGAAAACCAACCATCTTTCCGTTAGTTGTTTCATGCCAATCACTTAGCGGAACTCTACTCTCAGTTTCTGAAGCAAAGCGATATACTGGGTTTATAAATTTTTGGAAATCTGATTGATTATCAGCTAATGTTGCTGTCCATACAATCCAATCAGATTTAGTGTAAGTTTTACGACTATCTAAAGGCAAACCAAATTTGTTCTGCTTGGTTAAATAATAATTGATTTCCTTTTTATAAAGTGACTCTGGAAAAAGATTTAACTTTAATAACTTATCCCAAACCAAATTGTATTTCTGGCTCCAAGTATTTTTGTCATTAAAGGTTAAGGCGTAATGGTCTCCATCTTCGGCTAGTTCCATCCATTTTTTAGCCATGATTAATGCCGCATCTCTAACTCTTTTTGCTTCTGCTTTTTTGCCTAATGTTTGTGCCATTTGAGCATAGGCTCCTAAAGCAACAATTGCTTTAACAGATAAATTAGAATTTCTTGCCAAGTGACCTGCAAAATCATCGGTACATAACTGATTGGCTGGATCAAACCCTTCTTTTAATAAATAGTCTGTCCAAACAGACATCACTTTCCAATGTTTTAGAGCATAATTTGCATTACCTTCTGCTTTGGCTATTGCTCCTGCAAGAATAATCATGTTACCAGCCTCTTCCACCGGCATATCCTCGCCATAAGTTTGTCCATTTGCTATAGGATATGTACCTAAATCATGCGCAGGAAAAGGTTTTTTCCATTTACCACTTTCTGAATAATAAAAAATACCATTTAACATCCCTTTAAGTAATTCGGGGTTGTAGATTAAATATTGCGGAGCAGATGGATAAGTGATGTCAACCGTATTGATGGAACCGTTACTGAAATTCTCTTTAGACAGAAAAAGTAAATCGCCATTTGGTGCATAAGCTATTTTGTGAGCGGAAACACTTTGACGATATGCATATTTACATAAATCTGCATATTTCTTTCCTCCGGATTTAAATGCATCAGCATAAAGTTTTGCATCAAAAGCAGCACATTTAATTTTTATTGCAGGATAATCCGTGTTAGCAATGGCCAATTGATCTTCAAATTTTTTAGATCCCAATTTTTTCCATAATGGCAAAAGGTGTTCACCGAAATATTCTACAGATTGCAAATCATCATAACCTAACATCATATATTTCTCAACGGCGATTGATGCTATTTTACCAAAAGGAATTACACTATTTAAGGTTAATTGTTTGTCGTTTAAACGCTGGGTTTGCTTTGAGTAACTTTTATTTATAAAGCTCGAATTAGAAGATGTTCCATCAATATATTGAGCAGCTTTAAATTTTGATGGAATTGCCACATATATATAACCCCAATCAATTCTAACATCGTCACCTTTCTTTTGCAAAACAGGTTGTTCTACTGTTCCAGCTTTTAAGATTGATAAGGTGTTAGTAGCTGTTTTCCACGCAGACACCTGCTGCGTATTTTTGTTAACTGCAATGTTCGAAGAGGCACTAAAAAATAAATCTACGTCATGCGTTTTAGCATCATTGGCTTTTACAGTATAACTGATGTAACTAATTGGCCTGGCTGTTAATTTAATATCATTTAATAGCAATGGGGATGTGAAGGTAACTTCTAGGTTAACGCCCCCACAAGCAAAATCATACTTTGTGGTTGTTGCATTAAAAGTAACTTTTGTTTGTTTAGCCTGTTCGGTTTTGGCTACCGTAGGAACATCTTCAACTATACCGGCATCTAAATGTCTTCCACCGGCACTATTTTTCACATGGATCGCTAAAACATTCTCGCCTTGTTTTAAGATGCCATTTTCGATAGGGATGTTGATGAATTCATGAACCCATCCTTCTTTCTGGTAAATCGTTTTACCATTTAAATACACAATAACATTGTCATCATGGTTAAGACTTAAATACTTTTTTGCTTGAGATAAATCATTGACAGTAAATGTTCTTCTATAATATAAATCATCTGTAGTCCATTTCGTTTTAGCGTTACCTTCATCGCCAAATGGAGCAGAACCTTTCTGCCATTTTGAATCATCGAAACTTGAAGTAAACCAATTTTCACCAGGCTGTGTAAATGTATAGTTAGCCTGATAAGCAACTTGTTCTGCATTTGGGAGTAAAATTGAGTAAGCTTTATTTTCTGCTCCTAGAAATTTATAGAATTTACCATCTACCTTTAAGATCCCCACTAAGCCATGCTCCCTTCCAGTCCAATGTTTGGTTGACGTTTCATTTAGCTTATCACCAAATGACCAAATACTAAAATACGTATCATGGGTAATTAATGGATATGCTGGAGCCTTATCTTGTGCTATTAAGTTAGACAATGAAACTAGGCAAACAATTGCCAATAAATAGAATTTTTTCATACAGAATTTGGTTAGTTTATGTGGTAAAACGTTTTACTTATGCTGCAGTACTTAATCCAAGAATCATAACTTTTTTAAGCTAACCGTAGTTAATCAAAAGATAGGCTAGGCACACATAAAACGTTTTAGTAAATCAATATTATCAATAAATATTCAAATTATCACACAGCCTTTCGTAACTTTAATGATACAGGATTAATAATTTACCAACGAGGAATATCGTCTTTTAATTGAGTGTTAATAATTATGCAAAGGGTGCTTTTATAAGCACCCTTTGCATAATTATTAATTGTATCCTGGGTTTTGGGCTAAATTTATATTAAGTGTTCTTTGTACCTGCGGGATTGGGAACAGATTTCTAAATGATGCGGAAGGAACGTGATCCCACCATGAAGCAGTTGTAAATTTACCAAAGCGAATAAGATCATCTCTCCTAAAACCTTCGAATATAAATTCTCTTCCTCTTTCAGCTAAAAACTCATCGTAAGTAAGCGTTGCAGTTGTGTATGGAACAAAATCTGCTGGTGCAAAAGCACGTTGTTTACAAGCATTAATCAAGGTTAATACCTCTGCATTAGCTATTCCTCCATTTTTACGCATCAAAGCTTCTGCTTTTGCAAAATAAATCCAAGTTAACCTGTAAATATTCCAATCTGTATTATTATAGTTTGGATCTATTGGAACTGGCACACCATTAATAATACCCGGCACCGAATTTCCAAGCTTGTATTTATTAAAACGGACACCACTGTTTTCTTCTCCTTCACTCATGGTAGAAACTGTAGAACCAATTTTGTTTTTGCGGATATTATCTACAAAAACTACTTGTGAGCCACTATATTCATTACCACCACTCGCTAAGTTTGGCTGACCATTATCAAATCTTACCATAGGCCCCTCTAGCAACCAACCTCTTTTTCTTAAATCGCTATCGCTATAGGTTGTAAATACCCCTGGAATAACAACTACACCATCGTTACCATTACGAGTACCGCCATAAATTGGTCCTTGTTGGAAGTGATAAAATTCACCTGTCCATGAGGGCTCAAATACCGCTAACTTATATTCATAAGCAATTGAGAATATGGTTTCTTTAGATAAATCGTTAGTACTTTTAAATTGATCAAAAATATTAGGATCTAAAGCCATTGCACCATTTTGACCTCCTGCTGCACCTGAAATTAATTTATCTGCTGCTGCAATACAATCATCCCAGCGTGCTGTACCTGTCCATACTTCTGCATTTAAGTATAGTTCAACCAGCATAGCATACCCACCTGCCTGACTCATTCTACCTGTCATTGCTTTTGAGTGTAATGGAGCTTTTGCAATGTTATCTTTGATTTCTTTTTCAATAAAATTGAATACCTCTTTTCTGGCAACAGTTGCTGGTTTAGCTGGAGTACCCACTTTTGTAACGATCGGAATGTTACCAAATAAATCCATTAACTTCAGGTAATGAAATGCCCTTAGCAATTTCAACTCTGCGATGTAGGCATCTTTTTCTACTTGTGTAATTCCCATTTTAGAAATATCTCTTTTTTCTAGATTTTCAATCGGGTCGTTGCACAATCCCATACCCCAGAACATTAGAGACCATGCATTATTTAATGGTCCATCATCGCTTAGCCACGTATGATAATGTAGTCTTTTCCACTTACCACCATCTTCACCGTGTTTACCTTTTGTTGGCCAAGCCAATTGATCCCCAGATAGCTCTGAAGGACGCCACCAGCCATCTTGTCCTGATGGAGTTGCCCATGCATTTGCATGTGTATAAGGCCTAAGCACTGCTGATAGTACTTCGTTTTTATTGTTATAAAAATTATCAGATATTAACTGATCATATACATTTTCATCTAGTTTCGTGCAACTATTCATTAATAGCATTGGTGCAGCAACTAAACATGTCAGAATTATTTTACTATATGTTTTCATTATCTTAATTATTAAAAGCCAAAATTAACACCGAATAAAAATTGTCTTGTACTTGGGTAAGGACTTCTTGAATCGATACCTGGGCCTAAACCTGTATCAGAAACAAAGTCTGGATCATTACCCGTATAACCTGTAATTGTCCATAAATTCTGACCAGTTACATAAGCCCTTAAATTTCTAACTCCTTTTAATCTAAAGGTGTAACCTAGCGTTACCTCATCCACTTTCAAGAAACTTCCTCTCTCCAAATAATAATCAGAGTACATGTAAGTATCCTTAATGGCAGCATATTTGGTAAATGTGCTATTTAACAGGTTTGTTCCAGCACCATTTTTATTTCCATAAGAGATGGCCATGGTATTAAGGATATCGTAATCTAATTTACTTCTTAAAAACACCCTTAAATCGAATGATTTATACCTAAAATTGTTGGTTAAAGACAGGTAATATTTAGGAATTGCATTACCAATAACCGCTAAATCTGTTTGATCTCTGAAGGTTGAGGTATTAATTTGAGCATTAGGAACTACTTCATTCTTCCTGTTATAGAATGTCCATTTTCCATCGGGTGTAAAACCTGCAAACCTCTTACCCCAAAACTCACCTAGGTCTCTTCCTTCGTAAGTACGAATTGCATCACCCAATGCACCAAAACCACCAATACCGCCAAAAGTTTTTAAATCTCTCTTATATTCATCATTAGAGTAGCGATCAAGTGTGTTCTTAGTTGTACTAGCTGTAAAATCGATATCCCAAGTAAAGTTTTGATTTTTCACTGCTAAATAACCCAAAGTAATCTCAATTCCCTTGGCAGAAATTGTACCTACATTTGTATTAATAGAACTTACAATAAAAGGAGGTTGTGGCGAGGTGTAAGAATCTAATAGATCTTCTGTTACCCTGTTATACAATTCAATTGAACCAGATAACTTATTGTCAAGAACAGTAAAATCGATACCTAAGTTGGTTTCTTTTTTTCTTTCCCATCTAATGTTTGGGTTCGGATTTCTATTTGGTCCGTAAGTTTGCAAATACTCTCCAGTTGGGAATAAATAAATACCACCTCCACTAAGTGTAACCAATGAAGCATAGTTAGCAAAACCAGAGTTTCCTGTTTCACCATAGCCCAGTCTTATCTTCAAATTATTTACCCATTTCACATTTTTCATGAAATTCTCTTGAGTAACATTCCATGCACCAGAAACAGCCGGGAATGTTGCCCATTTATTATTAGCCCCAAATCTTGATGAACCTTCTCTTCTTATGGTAGCCGTTAATATATATTTATCATCATAAGAATAAAAACCCCTTGCAAAACCTGCAATTAAGGTATTGTCATTTTTATTACTACCAATACCTATTCTGTTTACCACAACAGGTACACTACCCATGTTATTGTCTTCGAATAAATCGTTAACGTAACCACGGTTGTTTGCATTAAAACCTTCATTAACTTCATAACGATACATGTATCCTGCAAGACCAGATACTTTATGTTTTCCAAAAGATTTAGAATAATCTAATGTTGGCTCTATGTTAAAATTCTGGCTTAAACCTGTAGCTCTTGCTGCATAACCACCACCGGGAGCATTCGAATCTTCTAAAGAGTTCTGGCTGTTTTTATCTCTATATTCACTAGAAATTGTCCAATCACGTTGGTGAGCTGCAAAAACAGAGCCTGTTAATCCTGGAATAATTTCCAAGGTTAATTTACCATCAACTGAAGAAGTTTGTTGTTGCAACCTGTTTTTCTCTAAAGAAAGTCGAGCAACCTCATTTGTAATGGTACGTGTAAATAAAGGTGAACCATCAGCCTTAAAGTAGGATTCTGTTGGGTTTTTGGTCAACACGTTTTCCCAACCACCACCACCTAATCGGTTTGCATTGTTAAAATTAGCTGCTACGTTAAACTGTGCTGTCAGTTTATCTTTTAATCCACGTTGTGTTAAACTTAAACGTAAACCATACTCTTTTCTAGCATTTTCTTTAGCAAAGCCTTGAATATCCCTATAGTTTCCACTTACCCTATAGTTAGCATTTTGCGAACCTCCAGAAACTGCCAAATTATGGTTGTGTGATAAATTATCATCATTAATCAAATCGTAGAAATAATTAAAATCGCCTCCTAAATCTGGAATTACATATTCTCCACTTTTAATTCTTTCCCTTAATTGGGTTGCATTCATGAAGTCGGGTCTTTTAACCAAACGCTCTGTTCGCACGTACGAATTGTAGTCGAACCTAGAAGGACCAACTTTACCTTTTTTAGTAGTGATGATAATTACACCTGCATTGGCTCTTGTACCATAAATAGCAGCTGCCGAACCATCTTTCAGGATACTAAACGATTCAATGTCATCTTGTTGAAGAAGATCTAAGTTACCTCCTGGAATACCATCAATAATAATTAATGGAGATTGAGATCCTGAGATAGATGTTACACCACGCAATTGGATGCTTACACCTGAGTTAGGATTTGTACCCCCTGTTCTGGTAACCTGTAAACCAGCTACTTTACCAATAAGTAAATCCATTGGGTTTCTAGAGCCACTTTGCCTAAAACCAGAAGAATCAACTTTTGTAACTGCCGAAGAAATCTGGTCTTTGTTTAAGGATCCATAGCCAATTACCACAACTTGATTTAAATTGGTAGAATCGCTAAGCAGTTTAATTGATAAGGTAGTATTGTTACCTACTTTAACCTCTTGAGTTTTAAAACCAATAAAGGTAAATTGAAGCACATCATTTTCGCTATTGGTTTCGATGCTAAACCTTCCATTAGCATCGGTTACCGTGGTTTTACCTGTTGCTAAATTTTTAACACCAACCCCAGCGGTGGGCGTATTGGTGTCATCAACAACGATGCCTGTAACTGTTTTGCGCATTTGGTCTCGTTGCAATAATCTTTTAATTTTCAAAGATTCTGTGATGAATTTACCATCAGAATGCATCGAAAACACAGAGGTACTGAGCAAAATACTCGCACAGAGCCCTGTAATTTTGAGTAAATTAGTTTTCATTAGCCGTTTTTGTTTAATATTTGGTGTAGGTTATCTGTATTCAGGTTAATAAGATTTCGAATAAGCAGAAATCTTAAGTTTTAGATTAAAATGTGAGTCTGACGGGTTGAAATACTCGAACCTCAAATAATTTAAATAGGTTAGATTTTGGATGGACCGGAGCCATCGCATGGAGATTAAAACTATTCATACCCTTTTTTGCTTAGTAATTAGTAAAACGTTTTACTAATTGTTACAAATAACATTAATAATGACGAAAGACTGGATGGCAAATCGTACATATTTTTTGACACAGCGTACATATTTTTGTTTTAATGATTTGTATTTCAACTCTGTTTATTTAATCGCAACTCAAGAATATGTTGATAATTATACTAATATTGTTAGTAAATACTAATAATATTAGTAATAACTTTACTGTTACTAAAGTTATTTGCAAACTCACGGCATAATGACTACTAGCAATGACAACGGAAAAACAGAAAATATTGACTAGGCTCAAAAGGCAGCTACTGGAAGCCCAAGAATCCAATCCCACCCTCATTGCCCCTGGCGATGGTTTTGGCCTTGGCCCTCTTGAAGCCTGTTTTCCCTTCAAGGTTTTTCCGACTGGCACCATCCACGAGTTCCTCGCCGAAAATCCGGAGAATATTGCGGCAAGCGAAGGCTTTATGGCAGGTCTAATGGCCAAGTTAATGGAAACAGGAAATCCCTGCCTATGGATCAGTCGTAACCGCAAGCTTTTTCCTCCTGCCCTGCAAGGCTTTGGTGTATGGCCACAGCAAGTAATCTTTATAGACCTGTACCGAGAAAAAGAAATCCTGTGGGTCATGGAAGAAGCTTTAAAATGTGAGGGCTTGGCAGTGGTAGTTGCAGAGTTACCAGACATAGATTTTGCGCAAAGCAGAAGGTTGCAACTGGTGGTAGAAAAAAGTAGGGTTACAGGCTTTTTATTAAGGAAAGAACCTAAGCGCTTATCTGCCACAGCCTGCACCGTTCGCTGGAGCATCAAGCCACAGCCAAGCGAACTACAAAGCGGTTTGCCCGGTGTTGGGCAACCACGCTGGGAAGTAAACCTCTTAAAGGTACGCAATGGGCATACTGGCAGCTTTTTATTGGAATGGGCAGCAGATCATTTCAAGTTTTTTGAAACAACAACAGCAATAGATTCAGCACACAGCAAACAAGCGGGATAAGATGAAAAGGTATGTAGTGATATGGTTCCCGAATTTATTAACGGACTGGCTTGCCATCCGGAAGCCTGAGCTAAAGGAAAAGGTATTTGTGTTCACTGCTAATGTGCGTGGCAGGGTAATGATTACCGCAGCCAGTAAGGCAGCAGAAATGCAAGGTATATTTGTAGACACTGCCCTTGCAGATGCCAAGGCCATTGTGCCTGAGATACAGGTCTTTGATGATCAAATAGGCTTGTCGCAAAAACTATTGACACGTATTGGCAAATGGAGCATCCGTTTCACGCCCATCGTTGCCATAGATTTACCCAATGGTTTAATATTGGATGCCTCGGGTTGCACACACCTTTGGGGTGGCGAGAAAGGTTACCTGCAAATGATCTTGCAACGCCTGAGGGAAGCTGGCTACCATTGCAGGGCCGCCATAGCCGACACCATTGGCACAGCCTGGGCAATTGCAAGGTACGGAACGATTAGTCCCATAATCTCATCAAACCAACAGTACAACGCAATGTTAAATTTACCACCCACTGCCTTGCGCCTTGATAACCTCATTATGCAACGCTTGCACAAACTGGGCTTAACCCAAATAGGAAAGTTTATCCAAATGCCCCGCTCTGTTTTACGTAGGCGTTTTGGGGAAGAACTATTATTAAGGTTGGGGCAAGCCTTGGGAACCGTAGAGGAATCCATTAAACCCCTGGTGGTAGTCTTGCCATACGAAGAACGATTGCCTTGCCTAGAACCCATTCGCACCAAACCTGCCATAGAAATGGCAATTACCAAGTTGTTGGAATTGCTTTGTTTGCGCTTAAGCAATGAAGGTTTGGGCATCCGCTCTGCTACACTTAAGGGCTATCGGGTTGATGGTAGGTTGACCGAGGTACAGATCGGCACCAACCAAGCCACCAATCAAGTTGCCCATTTGTTTAAACTATTCGAGTTAAAAGTTGCCACCATCGAACCTGCATTGGGCATTGAGTTATTTGTTTTAACAGCTACAAAGGTAGAAGCGGTGCTGGTGCATCAAGAAAAATTGTGGTCGGGCAAACCAGGTTTGGCAGATACCGGGCTTGCCCAGTTATTGGATAGGTTGGCCGGCAAGATCGGTCAACAAGCCATTCGTCGCTATTTACCAGCTGCGCATTATTGGCCAGAACGTTCACTTCGCCCTGCCCTTTCGTTAGAAGAACAGGCAGAAACCCAATGGCAAAACACCAACCCCCGCCCAATGGAAATGTTAAGCAGGCCAGAACCTGTACAGGTAACTGCGCCCATCCCAGATTATCCACCAATGAATTTTCGTTACAAGGATGAGTTGCACATGGTTAAAAAGGCTGATGGACCTGAACGCATTGAAAGGGAATGGTGGCTAGAAAAAGGCGAACATAGGGATTATTATATCTTGGAAGATGAAAAAGGGAGAAGGTACTGGGTGTTTCGTTCAGGGCATTACAATGAGCAAAAGTCTGAATGGTTTTTACACGGATTTTTTGCATAGTTAATTTGTTATGGGCTACTGCGAATTACAAATCACCAGCAACTTTAGCTTTTTAAGAGGTGCTTCACATCCCGAGGAAATGGTGCAACAGGCTGCTGCCTTTGGTTACCCCAAGATTGCCATTACAGATGTAAACACATTGGCTGGCATTGTTAGGGCGCATAGCGAAGCAAGAAAACACAACATCCAATTGATACCAGCCTGTAGGTTAGATTTGTTGGACGGAAGCAGCCTACTCGCCTATCCTACCAATAGAGAAGCATATGGGCGTTTATCTGCCTTGCTGAGCCTGGGTAACCTGAGGGCAGAAAAGGGAAAATGCCATTTGTACCGAGCCGATATATTTGCACATAAGGAAGGGATTATCTTCATTGCCATTCCACCAAACGCATTAAGCAAAGGCTTTGATTTTGAAGCCACCTTTCCAGACGAGTTAAGGCTTTATAAACAGGAATTTGGTAAGCTACTTTATCTGGCGGCTAACCGAAACTATCAAGGTCAAGACCAGAAAAGGATGTATCGCTTGGCAACATTGGCCAAAAGCCTAAACATTCCCTTGGTTGCCACCAATGATGTGTACTATCATGACCTGCAAAGACGAGAGCTACAGGACGTACTGACCTGTGTTCGTGAGAAATGTACCATTCAAAACGCTGGCTTCCGTCTGCACCAAAATGCCGAGCGGCACTTAAAGCCCATTGAAGAGATGGAAAGGTTGTTTAGGCAATATCCCGAAGCGATTGAAAAAACGATGGAGATTGCAAACCTGTGCCAATTCACGTTAGATAGCTTGGAATATATCTATCCCGAAGAAATTACCTCAAAAGGACGCACGCCACATGAGGAACTCGAATACCTGTCATGGAAAGGCGCAAAAGAGATTTTTGGCGAACCCCTACCAAAAAAGGTAATCGATAACATTAACCACGAGATGGCATTTGTGAAGGAGATGAATTATGCTTCCTATTTTTTGACGGTTTATGACATTGTGCGTTTTGCAAGGGAACAAAAAATATTATCCCAAGGGCGTGGCTCTGCAGCCAACTCAACCATCTGCTATTGCCTGGGCATTACCTCTGTAGACCCTACCAAGTTCGACTTGCTCTTTGAACGTTTCATATCATCGGCTCGTAACGAGCCACCAGACATTGACGTGGATTTTGAGCACGAGCGCAGGGAGGAAGTAATCCAGTACATCTATAACAAATATGGTCGTGACCGAGCAGCCATTGTTGCCACCGTTACGCAGCTACACCAAAAAGGAGCAATAAGAGATGTGGGCAAGGCAATGGGCTTATCCGTTGATACCATCAATAGGCTATCTGCTTCCATTTGGGAGTTTACCGATGAATGGTTTGAGGGCAACAGAATTACAGAACAGGGATTAAACCCTAAAGACCCCTTGCTTTTGAAGGTACTGGACTTAACAGGTCAAATGATGGGTTTTCCGAGGCAATTAGGGCAACATACCGGGGGTTTTGTGATTACCCGAGGTAAACTCACCGACCTCTGCCCCATCCTTAATGCTCGGATGGAAGACCGCACTAACATTGAATGGAACAAGGATGACATAGATGCATTGGGCTTCCTAAAGATTGATGTATTGGCACTGGGGATGCTAACCTGTATCAGAAAGGGATTTGATTTGGCAAAAAAACACTACGATCTGGATTTGACCTTGGCCAGCATCAACAAGGAAGATGACCCCAAGGTTTATGAGATGATAAGCCATGCAGATACCATTGGCGTATTCCAGATAGAGAGCAGGGCACAGCAATCCATGTTGCCAAGGTTGCGTCCACAATGTTTTTATGACTTGGTAATCGAGGTTGCCATTGTGAGGCCCGGCCCCATACAGGGAGACATGGTACATCCCTACCTACGCAGGAGAAATGGCGAGGAAAAAGTAGATTATCCATCTGAAGAATTGAGGGAAATATTGGGTAAAACTCTTGGTGTTCCCTTGTTTCAAGAACAGGCGATGAAGATTGCCATTGTAGCCGCTGGCTTTACGCCTGCTGAGGCTGATGAGCTGCGACGAAGCATGGCCACCTTTAAGATGCATGGCATGGTAACCAAGTTTGAAAAGAAATTGGTAGATGGAATGACGGGAAATGGCTATACCGAAGAATTTGCCAGAAGGGTGTTTAAACAGCTGGAAGGTTTTGGAAGTTATGGTTTTCCAGAAAGCCATGCAGCTAGTTTTGCACTTTTGGTCTACGTTTCTTGTTGGCTAAAGTGTTACTATCCAGATGTTTTTGCAGCAGCATTGCTTAACTCTATGCCAATGGGTTTTTATCAACCTGCCCAGATCGTGATTGATGCCCGCAGGCACGGTGTGGAAGTTAGGGAGGTAGATATCAATGTGTCTCATTGGGATAACATCTTACAAGAAAAAGCTGGAAACTATTGCGCACTTCGTTTAGGTTTTAGGCAGATTAAGGGAATACGTGAGGATGATATGCAATTATTGGTTAATGGGCGTGGAAAAGGTTATACCAACATTCATGGCTTACTGGACGCGGGGGTTTCACTGGATGCACTGGAAAGGTTGGCAGATGCAGATGCCTTTCGCTCCCTACGGCTCGATCGTAGGCAAGCACTTTGGGAAGTATCTGCCATGCAAGACAGGCCAATTGCCCTATTTGAGGGGCAAGCCTCTGCAAGTGACCTAGAAAGCCAGATACAACTGCCATTGATGAGCAAGGGTGAGCATGTGGTACAGGACTATGCCACCACTGCCCTATCACTGAAAGCACACCCAGTTAGTTTTGTAAGAGAGAAACTGAACCTGCTACACGTTAAGTCTAGCGCAGACCTACCAGACATAGCAGATGGAAGGCTGATCAAGATAGCCGGATTGGTTTTGGTAAGGCAGCGCCCTGGCACGGCTGGAGGTGTTTGCTTCATCACCATTGAAGATGAAACTGGCTTTAGCAATCTGGTGGTATTTCAGCACTTATTTGAGAAGTACCGAAAGGAAATATTGCAATCGAGGTTACTGATGGTGGAGGGAAAACTGCAACGAGAAGGAGAAGTGGTGCACATCATTGTACAGAAGTGTTTTGATTATACTAAACTATTAAAGGGATTAACAGCCAAAGACGATGATCAATTGCCGTTACTTACCCTTTCCCGAGCAGATGAAAGGTCTGCTCCCTACACCACAGAAAACAAGCGTTCGCAGGTGAGGGAAGCTGCACCCCAAGAGATATTTCCGGGCGGCAGGAATTTTAAATAAGGAAGATATGGAGCAATTGAGTTTTTTCCAGAACATGGGCAAAGCTCCGGATTACCAGTCGAGGTTTTGAAATACCGTACAAGTGTTGCTGAAGAAAATATGATCATGCGTTAATGGATAAATTCATTGAACAAACCCCTTGGACCCAAAAGGTGGTACAGATATATGATAAGCAGGTAATCACGCCTCGCCTATCAGCTTGGTTTGTAGATGCAGAAAAGTACTGCATTAATTATCAACAAATCAAAAGTAGCCTGTATTCACCATCGTTTTCTTTCGGTGCCCTATGCACACATGGTAAAACCTGTTGTTCAGGATAATCTACTGCCAATTTCCACAGGTGGCCTACGCCTAAATTTACAGGATTTGCATTCGCTTTAGGTTGATAATGCAGGTCAAAAGAATACTCTTTCAAAAAGTCTTCAAACCCTGTCTGTGGACCATTATATAATTCCTGAAGTTTTTGCCGAATATCAGGAATTAAAACCCTTTGTTCAACCTGATCATTGGGTATGATATCACTTGCAGCGCCATGATAGGTACATAAAAAAGTGTCAATAGCAATAGGCGAACGATCTACATGATAAGAATATACATCGGTTGAAATGAAATCTAATTCCTCATCTCGTTCATAACTTTTCAGTAAATTGAGAGTCGGCAATGCCCCCAAACCTGCCAATAACCTTAAATCGTTTAATATAATCTCCCTGGCCATGGCACCTTCCTGTGATAAGGGCAGGGCTAAAAGCTCGTCAATTGAAACATCTGTAACATTTTCTTTTAATTGAAGCTTAGCAACAATTTCCCTGAAATCTCCAACTAGTTCCCTTTGCCAGCAAATTGCGTTTGTTGTGTCCTTAAAACCTGTATTTATCAAATCATCAAATGTAGAAACCACTCCAACCTGATTGCTTTCCGAAAAATTGCTGCTCATATTATTAGTTGCACAATTTAGCCAATCAATTTAAAAAAGGCAAATGCTCGATCTTAGCTACTTGGATTTAGATTCTGTCCATTTATTATTCACCTTATCAAGAATATCTTGATATTGATTTTTGAATGATTCTATTGTTTTATCATCCACCGGAACTCCCTGCTTTTCAGCAAAACTAATTTCAAGTTTTAATTTGTAGATTTCGTTTAGCGCATTGTTATAGGCAATCCACATCCCTTTGTTGTCAAAGAAAGTGTTATAGGCACTAATTACGGTTATACAACCAGAAATAATCAATGCAATAATCCTAAGAGTATCTTGTATTTCCTCAATATTGAGCCCTCAGACTATTGTAGAGAAAGCAGCCAAAATAGTTACACTTAGATATGTCCAAAAGGCTACTTTCCTGTAATATAACCTACTACTATTTATTCTTGTAATTCGATTATCGATTTGCTCCTTAAGATATTTTAGTTGTTCTGATTCCATTACTATTTTGTTTGATGAAAATTTGGCAATGTAGGTTTCCTAATGGGGTTAGCTGCTCATTGTTTTCAATTTAGTAAATATAGGTCATTTCAGAACTACTGCTTAATAGCCGTACAAAAGTTCATTTTCTTTGAAGGACTTACTTGATGGAACATTCATTTAGTGCCTTTCTATTTAATAAAAAGAACAAAGAAGCTACACTAATCCCAAAAATGATATCACATTTTTACGTAATAGATTCTCTTTCATAACACCTAATTGGTCTAAAAATTTTCGCTGATCAAGGTTTAAGTTCGACATTGGTAATACCACCCAAAAATCAGTACCAAACATTGTTCTACTTCTTATAAGATCTCCCTCTTCGTTATCTTCCTTTAGTTTCTCCATAAACTTAGCAGTTGCCTGCTCAGATTCTAGGTTGAACGAAAAGTCTGAATAAACCTGATGCTTTTTCATAAGATCCATTATTATTTGCACCCTTTTTGAATAAATGCTATTTGGTTCCGACCACGCTTTTCCAGATCCAAAATGGCCAAAGCAAAGTTTTAGTCCTTGAAATTCTTCCAATACAGGCGCCCATTCAATAGGTTCATTCAAGATCCTGGCTTTTGCAGTCCTTGTGCTTTGCTTTATTTCTTGCTCAATTCCATTTCGGTTTACAAAAAGTGGCTTTGCGAATGTGGATACTGACTCTCCTCCACAATGTGTCATAATGGGAATATTCTTTTCTGCACAAATTTGAAAAATCGGTTTTAACCTAGAATCTGTTGGAGCATATCCAAGAGCTGGATAACACTTAACTCCAAAGAATTTGGGTTCTACCGAATCAAAAGCACTAAGGAAAACATCATATAAGTTTTCCTCTGAACTATTGTTGTCATGATCAGCTCTTCTAGGGTCTATTGGCAAGAAGGGCAATACTGGGTATTGAGCCGACAATTCCGACAATTCCTTGTTTTGTTCCTGTTGGCTTTTCTTGATAGAATTATCCCATGCCATATTCAAATCCATACCCAGTGCTATGGTTACAAGTTCACAATCCTCACCACTTAATTCCCTATTAACATGGTGTATCCCATATTTATCACGAAAAGACTTATAAACATCCTCCATTTTCTTTGAGCCCAATAGGTTCAGAATAAATCTACATCTTCTCAAAAATTCACCTAGGCCAAGTTTAGAAAGCTCTACCTTATTTGATGTTGCCCTTTCCAATTCAATCAAATCCAAATTTAATTTCATCTTGTTTACGGCTTCTTCAACATCTGAAATAGAGCCTATGATAGACGGGTCGTCATAAATGTTTTCTACCAATTCTTTGGTGGAGGCGATCTTCATCTCGTGAGGCATTGAATTTCCTGTTAATATTTTATATGCTGTAGGCTTAAGCATTTCAGGAATTCCAGCAATCATTCTTATGGCCAAATACATGACATTAATGCATTTACTGTCAAATAAATGGCAATGGGCATCAAAAACGAAGTTGTTTCTTTCTATTACATCTTTTGTAACAGAACTTAGTCTTGACCTTGGGTCTTGACTGATTCTTTGGCGTGCTTTTTCAATAAACTCTAGCTGTTTTGGTGTATATGACATTTCTATTTGATTAATGTTTTAACTCACTGTAAAGGCTAATCCGGTTTCCTAATTTCTATAATTAAATCCAAAATTCAATATAATTCCTAATACTGAACCTTGTACAATTGCTAGGCAGCATAAATCCCCAGACTTTTATATTTTTGTCAATAGGTAAATGCGACTATACAGTACGATAAACACCTGTTTAACAACTGTTTATTTTATTCATTTTCATTATACATTCACAAATATACTGCGCCAAAAAACTGAAGTCAAGCGTAAAAACACCCTTTTTAAAACGTGTTTTTACGCTTGTTTTAGAGTAGGATTTTTTGTAATTAAAAATAACCCTCACTTAATTTTAACGAGCTTTCCTGTTTGCGTGGTAACACTTTTAATCCCAATGCGTCATAAATTAGAACATTTGGATTACTGATAAAATGGTGGAGAAAAATAAAAAGACAAGATTGGCTTCTGTTAAGAAAAAAATAATAGCGGAATTGGAAGATAAAAATATGTAAAGCACCTCATAAAGGTGGAAATCAAAAAAGCCAATATCTCTATTGGCTTTTCATTTTACTTAACAATCTTACTAACACAATTGTATCCAGCACCTGAGTCGAACCACTTAAATGCAAAATTAATAGCATTTAGTCAAGCTTAATCCAACACCGCTACTGTTAGCTTAACAATATTACCAAAACTGGTGGCATCTGGACTAGTTTTTGCCGTAACCTGCATTCCCTTTACCGCATTGAAGATAAATTTGGCCAGTACCAATGCATCCTGCGTATTTTTAATCTCTCCACTTTCCTGACCTTTTTTAATGACCTGAAAAAAAGCGGTTTCCATTTGCTTTTCGTTTTGGCAAACCAGTTTACTTACTTCTTGATCATGTGGTGCTACCTCAACTTCGGCATTTACCATGAAACAGCCTTTCTGCTGTTTATCGCCCACTAAATCATTGGTGGCCAATTCCATCAACTTAATCACCGTTTCTTTCGCAGAACTTGATTGATCTATAATTTCGTTGATTTTTGCATTTCCAGCCAGCTGGTAGCTTTCTAATGCTTTTAAAAATAGGGTGTGTTTATCACTATAGGTATCGTACAAACTCGAGCGACTAATGCCCAGTGCATCTACCAAATCCTGCATAGAAGTAGCATTGTAGCCCTTATGCCAAAAAAGTTGGATTGCCTTGGTCAGCACCTCATTCTCATCAAAATCTTTCGTTCTTGCCATAACCAGAAATAGCCTTGCTTAATAAAGCAAAGCTATTCATTTTAAATTAATTCTCGTAAAACGAAGCACTACCTTACGCCACCACTTGCAATCAGGATTTCGCCAGTTAACCAACGAGAATCTTCCGAAGCCAAAAATACTGCGATATCAGCAATATCATCTGGGTTACCACCACGACCTAATGGCGTTGAAGCAATGGCTTCTTTTTGGAAATCGCTGCCAATAAAACCAGCAGTATGTGTGCCTTCAGTTTCTACCATACCTGGATTGATGGAGTTTACACGGATATTCTTAGCACCCAATTCTTTAGCCAATACTTGCGTAATTGAGTCAACGGCACCTTTGGTTGCCGTGTAAATTGAGCTTGCCACCGGTGTGATGGCAGTTACTGCCGATCCAATGTTAATGATGCTACCACCACCTAAATTGAAATGTTTCAATGCGCCTTGTGTGCTCAACAACAAACCAAGTACATTGGTATCAAATTGGCGGTGAAAGTCTTCTGCTGTAATTTCTTCAATGGCACCAAATTGATAAACGCCTGCATTGTTTACCAAGATATCAACTGGACCGAAAGTGGTATTGGTTTCGTCAAATAATTTGGCTAAATCTGTTGCATTGGTCACATTGCCCTGGATAGCGATTGCCTTGCCTCCTGCTGCGGTAATTTCTTCAACCACTTGATCTGCACCAGCTTTTGCAGAAGCATAATTTACAACTACACTTGCTCCTGCTGCAGCAAGACTTTTAGCAATACCAGCACCAATACCTTTTGAAGCGCCTGTAATTACGGCTATTTTATTTTCTAATTTTTTCATGTTTATCTTTGCTATCCCCTTATTGGAATAATCGTTCCACAAATATATAATCAAATTCGGAACGATTGTTCCATTATTATTTCTTATTATTTTTAGATGACAAATGGGGAAGGTTTTTAGGGATAGGGTTTATTATTTAGTCTTTCAACGCTGAGCTTAAAACCAATAAAAAGGCTCCTTTTTTGGTCCTTTGAGTTTCAACCGATCTACTATATCTGCAAAATCTTGTTTATCTTTAAAAATGGATAAACTTCACCTTTCACAGCTATTCATTTACCCAATCAAATCGCTAGGGGGCATTGCGCTTCAGCAGGGTTATATCAGTAACCGTGGACTTGAACATGACCGAGAATGGATGCTAATTGATCAGGAAGACACATTCATTAGTCAACGAAAATACCACCAACTTGCACTCCTACAAACCAGCATTACTGCTACTACAGTCACTGTCCAACACAAACACAAGCCAAATCAAAACATCTCTTTTTCGATAGCTGAACACCTCGATTCACCAATCGCGGTAAATATATGGGATGACCATTGTACAGGCTTGGAAGTGAGTACCAAAGTTAGCAAATGGTTTTCGGCCTACCTGCAAATGGATGCTAAACTGGTAAAAATGCCACAAACAGAAAACCGTAAAGTTGACCCAAGATATGCGCATCATGCTGAGACTGTAGGTTTTGCTGATGCCTATCCTAGCCTTATTATCGGGCAATCTTCATTAGACTTATTGAACACAAAATTAGCGCATCAAATTGGTATGGACCGTTTTCGTCCCAATCTAGTCTTTACTGGTGGTGAGGCACACCTTGAAGATGACATTACTGAATTTTCAATTGGCGAGGTTCAATTCTATAGCGCCAAACCTTGTAGCCGATGTATAATGATTACCGTAGATCAACAGACAGGAGAAAAAAGTCAAGAGCCATTAAAAACACTTTCTACCTACAGGAATTTTGGTCAGAAAATACTATTCGGGCACAATATAATGCATACTAACCTAGGCTTATTACGCATTGGCGATGAGCTAAAGATCACTAAAACGAGATAATTTAGCCGATGTGTGGTTTAAAAACAATCTGCTTAAGTAAGCCTTTGGTTTTTTCCTCAAAAAAACAATTGCTATGAGGTGCAAAATACATGAGGTGATGTTTTATTATTTAGCAGGTACTAGATTGGTATTTATTCTATCGTTTGGATCAAAAGATTTAACCACTTTTAGAATACCCCCATATCAAATACTATTTACGATTTATTTACAAAATTTACATTTTAATTTACAATCCAAATCGCTCAATCCGAAAAATATCAAACTAGATTCGCTTAATCAATTTGAAGGGATATGAAACATATGAAAAAAACCATCTATATGCTGATCTTACCGCTGGTTGTGGTGAGCGGTCTGGTATTTGCAAATCGTGAAACTAAAAATGAAACCAAGCCAATGTCCATTGCTGAAAGGAAAGCCCGTATGGTGGAGGACAGGAAAAAATGGGAGGCTTCTCCTGACGGTATAAAGTACAAAGAATGGGAGGTTTCTCCTGAAGGCAAAAAAGTGCATGCCAGTCATGATAAAATAAGCAAGTATATTAAGGCTTTCACCAATATGGAGGCCTTGGTAACCTCAGTTACTTTTCAGCACGCAAACGGTAAATCAGTAGAACCAAAATGGATCATAGTCAGGATCAATGGTGAAGAATACATGATGCAGTTTAGTCTAAAGGAATTTCAGCAGTTAAATAGCCTGAAGGTTAACGACAAAATAATTGTAAAAAGCCGTAGCGCAGGGTATTCTCCCAATCATCCATATTTGATTGTATCGGGCGACCATATTGAGCTTAATAATAAGATACTTTTTAAACGTGACTTTAGCAAAAACCGGTGCTGAGGATGATACCCATTTGTTCCTTAAAGTAACCTAAAAGAAAAATCTTGATTGACATAGATTTTCTAAAAATGACTAGAAAGGTTAAATCCTGCTCATTTTATCTATGCTAAAGCAAATGGGCTTTGAAATTTATATGTTTCCGAGAAAGCATCCCCTTTATTCCGATGTAAAGTGGCCGCCTGATTGGCTATAGTAAGAGGTAGGAATGATCTCTTTTGTTTAACCGAATGTAAACTAATCCTTTTAATACTAAAAAACTACTAACCCGGACGCTCCTAAAAATTACATCTTCGATCTTCAGACTGCATTTTTGATTACAATACAGGCACTATAAAGGCCTATCCTTTCCGTCTTGACCAACCATCTCAAATAGCCTTACGAACGGCTCGAATCCTCCAGACGACGCTGAGGTCAAACAGCTACCAGACGAGGTTCTGTAGCCTTTAATTCTACCTGTTTTATAAAGAAGGCAACTAATTATTGGAAAAAAAATACCCTAAAGCGCTAAAAAGCCCACCTTCCACCAGAATAAGGGGAGTCAGTTTGCATCGGAATGAGCGGTCACTTTCCCTGAAATACCTTTGTCATTAAAAAATACGACCACATAGGTTTGCATTTGATTTAACACACCGCGATTTTCATTAAATAACCGAAGTCAAGAAATATGTTTAAAAGTTAGAGTTGTTTTGCACTCAGTCTTTTAAAACGTATATAATATGAAACAAATAAGTACAATCGTTTTCTTTTTATTTTTCTTATTCACCTCAGCTTTCTCCCAAAATTTCGATCAAACTGTGAGGGGAGTAATAACAGACCAAGACAGTAAGCAGCCTATAGAGGGTGCCACCATATCCGTCGCTGGCAGTAATCCTTTAAAGGTTATACTAACCGACAAAGACGGGAGCTTTAGGTTCGCTAATATGCCAATTGGAAGAATTACCTTATACGTGTCAAACGTGGGATACGAAAAAATTATACTTCCTAATATTGTTGTTAATTCGGGCAAGGAAACCGTTTTAAATATAAATATGCAAGAAGCTGTTGCTCAACTGGAAGGAATAGTATTAACTTTCGATAAAAACAAAGGTCAGCCCTTAAATGATATGACCTTGGTAAGTGGTCGGTCTATTTCTCCAGAACAGACGAATAGATATGCAGGTGGCTTCAACGATCCATCGAGGATCCTGTCTAATTTTGCGGGGGTTACCAGTTCTCAGGATGGTAGCAATGATATAATTGTGCGAGGTAACTCACCTAAATATATTCAATGGCGGTTAGAGGGTATGCAAATTACAAATCCCAATCATTTTTCTGATCAAAGCGCGGTAGGTGGTTCTATTAGTGCGTTAAATAATAACTTGTTAGCAACTTCAGACTTTTATAGCGGTGCCTTTTCAGCAGAATATGGAGATGTATTGTCTGGAGTATATGATGTTAAACTAAGGCAAGGAAATAACGAAAAATTCGAATCAACATTCGGTTTAGGTGTATTAGGCACAGAACTTACATTCGAAGGACCATTTAAAAAGGGCTATAAAGGTTCCTTTTTAGTGAATTATCGCTATTCTACAGTCTCGCTGTTAAACGACCTCGGAGTGGTTAAGGGTTTAAATGGGACATTAAATTTTCAAGACGCTACTTTTAAAGTTGTATTGCCTACTAAGCAGGCTGGGCTGTTTTCCTTTTTTGGTTTGGCGGGTCTTAGTAATTTTCTGTTTAAAGATGTATCTCCTGACTTTTGGCAAACACCTGGAATCAGGTTCGTGCCTAACAAAATAGGTGAAGACTATGATAAAGGTTCGCACCTTGCGAATTTGGGTATGAACCATACCTTAACTATCAATAAAAACAGCCATATCAGTACTGGTCTGTCTTTCTCGAGCGAAGGTATTGACGATGATGTTTTCGAGAATTTCAAGACCGACACGTCCGAATTTAATCAACGAAATTTTAAAGGCCGACTGATAAGATCGACATACAGGGGCGAAATTACCTACAACAACAAACTCAGTTCGAAACTTAAACTACAGGTGGGCTCTAAATATGCGTTGCTCGATTACAATTTTAATCAAAGCATGTTCAGAGATAGTACGAACGTTAGATCGACATTGGTTAATTTTAACGAAAATATCAGTACAATTAGAAATTTCATTAATTTTAGGTATAGATTTAATGAAAAGGTGACTACCGTATTTGGTGTGCAAAACATGAATGTTTTGCTGAACAACAAGAGTACAATCGAGCCACGTTTATCGTTCAATTGGGAACTAAGTAAGACTAGCGCTTTAAGTGCAGGCTATGGCAAACATAGTACAATGGAAAGTATTCATCATTACTACACCCAGGTTAAATTATCAGACGGAAGCAATATAGAGCCTAATAAAGACCTTGATTTATTAAAGGCGCATCATTTCGTGCTGGGATACGAGAAACGTTTTAGTAAAAATATGATGGTTAAGTTAGAAACCTATTATCAAGATCTGTATAACTTGCCAGTAGCAAGCTCTAAAGGGAATATATTCGCGACTATTAATGAGCGGCTCGATTTTCAGTATCTTGACTTGGTAAATAAGGGAAGCGGTAAAAACTATGGAGTAGAATTAACTGTTGAACGCTTCTTTAACAAAAATTACTATTACCTTGTGAATGCTTCGGTTTATAATTCGACATACAAGGCCCTTGATGGAATCGAACGTAATACACGGTTCAATGGAAACTACCTTGTAAATGTTCTCTTTGGTAAAGATTTCCCAAAACTTGGTAAGGCACAAAATAAGACGATCAGCTTCAATAGCAGAGCATTTTTTGGGGGAGGTAAAAAAATAATCCCGTTGTTAAGGGGTGCAGATGGGAACTTGGCTGTAGACCCAGCTAACAATAGATATTATGATTATAGTAAAGCGTATCAAAATGACTTACAAGATTTATATCAAATTACGATGTCGTTTAGTTATAAAATCAACAAACCAAGAGCAACCCACGAAATTTTTCTTAACATAGATAATATTACAAATAATAGAGGTCGACTTACAGAGTTTTACGATCCGGGAGAACCTGGTTCTGTTGGTTACACGAAACAGGGTACCGTGTTTCCTAATTTGATGTACAGGGTCTATTTTTAACTGATGAATGGATATGATGAAAGCCGCAATAAGGAACGAATATTGTACTCCCGATCAACTGGAAATTGGCAGGATAGCTTTGCCAAGGCCTGGCGACGATGAAATCTTAGTGAAAGTAAAGGCCACCACGGTAAACCGAACAGATTGTGGTGTACTTACGGGAAAGCCATGGGCAATTCGGCTTTTTACTGGTTTATTTAAACCTGTTCGCCCAATTACAGGAACCGATTTTGCGGGAATAGTTGTAGACAAGGGGAACAATGTAGACCAATTTCAAATTGGCGACCACGCCTATGGCTTTTTTGATCAGGGCTTAAGTTCACATGCTGAATATTTAGCGGTGTCGACAAAAAAAGCAGTACTTAGAAAGCCTGAAAATGTGACCTTTGAACAAGCAGCAGCCAGCCTGGAAGGAGCTCACTATGCATTTTATTTCTTGAAAGATCTTAAGTTGAATGCGGGAGATCGAATTCTTATCAATGGTGGAACTGGGGCTATTGGCAATGCTGCCCTACAATTATTAAAGCATATTAATGTTCGCGTAACCGTAACCTGTGAAACTGAATTTATTGAGGTATTAAAATCGCAAGGAGCAGAAAGGGTGATAGACTATCAAAAAGAAGATTTTACTACAATAAATGATCAATTCGATCATATTTTTGATGCAGTTGGGAAAAGTAGTTTTGGAAAATGCAAGCCACTGCTGAAATCAAAAGGAATATATATATCCTCTGAACTAGGGAAAAATTGGCAAAATCCAGTCCTTGCATTATTGTCTCCTTTTATGCCAGGTAAAAAAGTGAAATTTCCATTTCCCTACTCTATAAAACGAAGCATGAAGTTTATTGATGAACTTGTTGTGAATGAAGGGTTTACTCCTTTGATAGACCGAAGATATAGATTGGAAGATATCGAAAAAGCCTACGAGTATGTGCTAAGCGGGCAAAAAAAGGGAAATGTTGTTCTAGCTTTCGATTAACTTAATAAAACTTTATGGAGTTTTATCAAATTTATCTTAATTTTAAGGGATGAAATTTGATAATACAACAGATCCTGACCAAGAGGTTTTGGAGTTCAGTAAGTCTTTAGTAAGCTCAGACTACAATACGCAAGAAGAAAAGGACTTTTTTGCAGAAAAAATTATTGTCAAAAAAGTAAAAAAAGGCGAACTCCTTTTAAGAGAAGGTCAGTTCATCAAAACCTCATACCATTTGTTTAAAGGATGCATCAGGGAATATTATCTCAAAGACGGCGAAGAAAAGACTGTAGCTTTTTATACTGCTGGCGATAGCCCTTCCGTTGATGGAAATAAAGACGATCAGGTTCAAAGTGCTGTAAACTGGGAATGTGTAACTGAATGCATTATCTCTATTTATGCCTACGAAGTCGAAACCGAAATGTATAGAAGGTTCCCGAGATTAGAGTCGATGTGCAGGATAGAAACCGCAAAGCACTACTCTAATTACAAAACAGAAGTAAATAACTACCTTTCATCCAGCCCGAGCGAGCGTTATGAGAATTTAATGAAAACAAAACCTGAGATTTTTCAATTTGTTCCGCTCTATCATATCGCAAGCTACCTCGGCGTAAAGCCCGAATCGTTAAGTAGAATAAGAAACAGATTACGTACATCATCATCTCTGAAGTAAATCGTTTTCTATGTTTTAAATAATTACTCTATATGCGTATCAAATCGTCAAATATATTGACCATCTGATCGCATGGTAAACTGTAGAAAAATCTTTAAATATAAATTAGTACCTGACACTACTTAAATCGTTAACTAAAGTTATTTAAGTAAACAGATTAGATGAGTTTTGAAACTTTTCTGCATTTGATTGAAGGAAATGGCTTACTATTCGGGCACCTTTCAAGGATGGTTGATATTGCAGGGCTATATCACTTGGATAGGGTTAATTGAGCTGTTCAACAAGAAGTCCAGCGCAGGCAATGGCGTTAATCCAAAAAGACAAAATCTGATGAAAAATTGGTGTTTTAAATTTTAAAGGCTATTGATAAGCCCCAAAAACCAAATGCAATGAATGGTATACACAGAATTGCAAGTGAGTGCGAGAACATAAGCATACTCTTAATCTGGGCTATCTCATTTAGGTCACTTCCTAGTGGATGAAGTATCATCCTGAGGCTGTTGCCTTTTGGAAATTTCCATTGCGATTTTTTGGGATGAACCGGGATTTTTTCTAAATTGTTTATCTGCTACTTTTTCCTTTCACATCAATGACTTGGGAGAATTACCCATTGCAAGATGTAAGTTTTTCATTTTTCAAATGAATAACCTCATCAGCGCTCTCACTTTTAAGAACACCAATAAATCCATTCTTACAGGTTATGGGTTTTCTACTTCAATTCTCCACTTATAAAAGGTCTCAACTTTGCTTGATCGGTAATTGAAAGTGAGGTGTAAAAAGAGATGAGCTTTTGTTTGATATATTTTATCCTTACTACTCTCAATATCGGCTGACCATTTAATTGGGTAGCCCTTACCATTATACCCAGTAGTTGCCCATTTCTGTTGAATACACCTCCCCCACTCATTCCTGCAACTGCAGCAACTTCAGCGAAGAATTCAACTTGTGGTTGATATGGGATCTCTCCTTCCACATCATTTTTGGATTTCAAGGATTGTATAATATTTGCTGCTTGTGTATCTGAATAGACTTTACCAGTAGAAACAGCTCCGTTTGGGTATTTGGTTCTGTCCTGTGGATAGCCAATTGCAATAACATTTTCGTCTGTTTCTGGATTAGTCCATACCTGAAGAGCTTCGGTACGTTTGTTCGGATCATACAGTTGAAGTGGTACAACTGTTTGAACCTTATCCGGGTAAATTGCTAAACCATTGTCCAATTTTCTTTGGTTATCAATAACCCCCAAATAGAAATCGTCTCTTGGAAGAATGGTAATATTAGTGGCTTCTAAGGGGATACTTGGGTGATAAAGACCAAAATTCGCAACTAGTTCGCCTGTCAATTGAATGTTTCCATTTATCGCCGGCAACTTAGAGCCCAGAAAAATCCCGTTGTTGATGGCTGACAGATCTATGAATTCCTCATGATGGGAATTCCACATTTTTACCCCATACACATGGTTAGCTGAAACAAATAGCCCAAGCTTATAATCATTATTCTTACTCCAAATCACTTTACTTCCAGAACCATTAGTACCAACGCTTCCCCTAATTTTATTGACCAGGTTCACAAAGTTCAGATCTGAACTTTTTAAAGCATCTTCGATCTTCATTAAACTTGCTCCTACAATATTGTCAGAAGGAGAATCAGGTGTTGGGAGAGGATGTTTTTTTGAACATCCCATTGAAATGATTAAGATAATTAAAAATGGCAAAAGCAAGCCTCGTATATTTCTCATGGTCAGTTTAATAATAGTTTAGTTGGGTTAAATGCTGTTTCAAACACCACAGTTGAACCTCCAATATTCTTTTTAAAAGGGTGGAAGCGATGATTTTCAACCTACCCAAAATTCCATCATGCGAAATTTTATCAGCATTAGCACGAAATATTTTTTCAAAAACCAAACCCTTTATTAATAGTAAACATATTAAAAACAGTAGTTCTAAACCTATTTTTTTTAACCAATTAATAATTTTCATGATTGTAAAGTTTTGATGTATTACTGCTAACGTTTTGCAGATTTGCGATGGGCGGGCTTTTCAGCACAAATGTTCATTCGGAGAAACTATACTTCCTTTAACCACAAATGTGTCACCGAAGCACGTCACCCCGCCTATCTCAAATCTGCTGTTAGCGGCTGGTTGTTTGTTTCGCCTTCAAGTCTTTTGCGTATTTGTAGAGTTCTTCATAAATGTCGAAGAATTTTCCTTCGTCCTTTTCATCCAATGAAGTATTGAAAAATACAATTACAGCAAATTCTTTATTCAAATCAGAAAGCATAAAAGTTCTAACTCCTGGGTCAGAACCATTGTGCCCAATTCGTGTAGTACTTAACTTGGTCGCCCAAAAGATACCTTGATTAACTTTGTTTAATTTTACATTGTCAGGTTTATTCAATTCTGTGTATTGAAAACGAAGCATTTCTTCAACTGTTTCCTTTTTTAGAATTCTTGTTTTTTTGTATTTCCCCTCGTTTAGGAGGCTAATAAAAAATTTAGACAATTCTTGTACCGAAGTTCTAACTCCACCATCTGGGTAAGTTGTTCCTTCATATAATCCAATTTGTACAATGCTGTCGCTTTTTTTTTCATAAAGTTTAGAATGTTTATTTATATCAATTTCATTCAAAGCCCAACCTGAATTTTGCATTTTTAAAGGTTTGAAAATATTTTTTTTAGCATACTCATTTAGTTTTTCTCCTGTTCTCAATTCAATTATATAGCCTGCCAATCCTGCTCCAATGTTAGAGTAATCTCTATTTGTTGCTGGCTTGGCATTTAAAAAATTATCCTTTGAGTAATATTTGCCACCTTGCACAAAATAGTTTTTTAAGAACTCTCCTAATGGTTCTGGTTTACTACCGCCGTAATAATAGGTGTCTGTATAAATTGGATTACGGTCAGCTAAACCCGATGTATGTGTTGCCAAATGTCTTAATGTAATTTTTTCATTAGGAAAATTTGGATTAATCAATTTGAAAGGCAAGTAGTTATTAATGTCCTCGTCAAGTGAAACTTTTCTTTCTTCAACGGCTTTCATTATACAAACTCCTGTAAAAGTTTTGCTTATTGAAGCAATATTCATAATTGTTGAAGGAGTAAATGGGATTTTATTTTCTTTGTCAGCATAGCCATATCCATTTGTCCATACTACTTTTTTGTCAACGATAATAGATGCTCCAATTCCAACAATTCCTGTTTCATTCATTTTGCTTTCAATAAAACTATCTATTGAAGTTTTCTGCGTCGTACTATTGATAGACTGACCCATAATATTCGCGCAAAATATAGTTGTCGTCAAAAATATTGTTAATGCAAATTTAGATTTCATTTTTTCTTTTATTTTAAATCAACTGTTTCGACGGTGTTGATTGTCGTTGTTTGTCAACTTGCCGCTAACACTGTATTTAGGACTTCTTTGCTTTGGCGTTAATTTCTCCTCCGTAACAAAATTACTGAAGGATACCAAGGTCAATAAAAGATAAATATACGTGTAATCTAAAAATCAAAATGTGCGAAAATCACCTTTTAAAAACTGGCTTTTCCAACCTCTATCCTTCCTTCTGTCCCCCTATTGTTAACAAAACCTACTGTCTAGATTGAATCAAGAGATCTTGTTTTTCTCTTGTTTGCAACCACTGAAGTGTTGGGCACTATCCTGAAAAATCTTGAAACTTGACAACGTAATTTGCATCTCCTGTAGACGATGATGATTATCCCTTGCCATGTGCATCTCCAATATCCATTACCAAAGCATTGCCGCAACCCCATAAGCCAAGCATTGCTTAAGCAAATAGCCATCGCTAAGACAAGGAAATGGATTTTGCCAATATCATATTATCATGCAGCAGGCATGATACCCATACCCTGTATTGAAAAGCAAAGACTCGAAGTAAAAAAGATGATTTTAGCATATCCAGTTCATCATGATCGTGCTAGGTTTGAATTTTGAAATATGTACCAATATGATCATGGCTCTCAAAAAACTAAACGGTGCAGCGCAGTGCATGATAACATAACAGGCATATTCAAATTACACCTTATATTTTAAACTAAAAAACATCATCATGAAAAATTTAATGATCCCATTTATCATCTTATTTACGCTTACGCTATCTTGCAAGAAAGACTCAGACAATAGTCCTGATAACAACTCAAGAACACTACGTTATGAGTTATCAGGAAATTTTACTGGATCTATTGTTACATCATATACCACCGCATCAGGAGGAACAGTTAATGAAACAGTTACTGCTATTCCTTGGACAAAGGAAATCGATTATGCTACAAATGTCACAGCAGCCATCATTGCCCTATCTGGTTCTGGCGGTGTTGCCGGACAAAAGGTCAATCTTGTAATTAAAAGAGGTGGGGTACAGGTAGGCAGCACAATTGAATTGGTTGCAAAATCCTCAGGAGGCATAGAACCTGCCACTGGTCCCGCTATAGTTTTCTAATTTTTTTTTTAATCAACCTATCTGATGAAAAACCTGTGCTGCACCATATTTTTGATAGTTGGCTTTTTACTGGCCAAGGCTCAAAATTTACCAGAATTCAATGAGAAACCCGCATACCTGGATAGCAAGACTGGCATGTTGCTAGAGTTGGAAAAATCCCAGTACAATGCCATGGCCAAGGCTAAGGGCTTGTTTAAAGCGGAAGGTGGTTTTGTTTTAAACGGCACTTCCTCATCTGTTAAGCTTACAAAGCAACAGGAGTTAAAATTTGTGGCAAGACTTGCCCCAAATGTTGATCCCACATCCATTTTAGATTTGGTTAAATTTACCGTACGTGGAAACCAAAGGGTATTTATTACAACGACTGCAAAAGCAACAAGTACATCAACCTCGTTTGATAAGATCAGCTATGAGGTAAAGAAAATCAAAAATGAGTACTACTTCTTGATTGTTAGCAATCTTAGTGTTGGAGAATATTTTTTTGGCACAAAAGACTTTATGTTTGCCTTTTCTATTCAATAGTACCAGCAAATAAGGCCAACATCACTAAAAAGAAATCAAAAATGACCAAAAATCAGCCTTTTTTACGAATTGCATTGATCATCATATTTTTGGCACATGCAGTGCCTGGCATATTTAACAATGGCATAAATGACTTTGGAAACCAATACCTAAATGGTGCAGGTTTCAAGCCATTTGGCTTGGCCTTGGCATGGGCAATCAAAATGTCTCACGTGGCTTTTGTCTTTTCGCTTATTAGTAATAAATATCTAAAATTAAGCTCCGCCATTACCATCATTGTTTTGATAGTGGGCATATTCATGATACATCTAAAGGAGGGATGGTTTGTAGTAGGCGGTGGAAGGAATGGGGTTGAATTTAATTTCCTGTTAATTTGTTGCATTATGTCCATCCTCCATCAACAAGGCCATTTAACCTTTAAACGTCAAGCACAAATTAACAACACTAACTAAATTATCCCTGCTAATTAGCTTTTAAACTAACTAAATTGGTCATTGTCTTATACAATGGCCTTTTTTGCTTAACATTTAAATTTGGTTTTTTCCATTACCTTTAAGATAGTACTTCTCCTTTTACCATTTATTTGGTAAAATTTAAGTTATGATAAGGCTGTTTCAATCGCTAAAGATCAATACCGTGTTAATGAAGCTTTCAAACTCTAAACTTATACGCTAAAAACCCCTAGTGCTTCAGGCAATCTGGTAATCATAGCTCCTGAATTTCCCCGGAGTGTGGCTAAAATATGACTTATAGAGCCTGATAAATGAGCTAGCGCATTCAAAACCTACCAAGGCTACAATTTCATTTATCGGATAAAGCGAGTTTTTGATCAGATAATTTGCTCTCCTTAGCCTTAACTTTGTTAAAAACTGGTATGGAGTTTCTCCAAATACCTGCTTGAAAGTCCTCAACAGGTGATTTACGGATAGACAGCTGTTCTCAGCGATTTGTGTTAAGGTAATCTGTTGGTTATAATTGCAGTACATAAAATCCTTGGCTATGTTTAACCTCTTAATCACTTCAATTTTTGTATTTTTCTTGAGGCATTTCAAACGGTCCCCTGCAAGGACAACATCACTGTTGATGATTTCAAAATAATTGATGAAGGTGTGATGAAGATACTCTTCAAGCAGGCTATCGTCTCTTAAGCAGTCCCGAACATATCTTCTTATGTGCTTAAGGTTGAAATTCAGGTTACTCTTTAAAGGCAACAAGGTCTCAGGAAAACGGAGATCGCCCGCATCACCCTCCATCAGATTGTCCAGCAGGTAAGCTGTCGACTTGATCAAAGTCCCTTGCATGTCCTTTATAAAGTCTGGGGCAAAGGAGATCGAGAGAGATTGTACGCATTGATCAGACTGGACTTTACTTTCAAAGCTCGTGTTCTTGTTGATTGCAAGAAAACAATCAGGGTGCACGACCAAACTCCTTCGGTTGATTTTATAGAGCTTGGATCCTGAAAAAACAAATTTTAATGTAAAATCATCATTCAGATGATCACCAAAAGCGTATCTTTTGTTTTCCTGATGCAGGCTATTGTTATTACCTAAGCGTTTGAAATAAGTTTCCATATCTTCTATTAGTTATCTAATTCATTATATTTTCGTTCCTCCAACAAAATGATCCTGTTCCCAGATGGGTCTGAAAAACTTATCGTTAAACCAATTGCAGAATAAATGGGTGCTGAAAGATCATTAATCTCCGTTTCCTTAAGCTTACAATATTCAAAAAGGCAATCTTGAGCATTCAATATCAGCGTACATGGCTGTCTGTCACCGTCTTTCTTTTTTATTAGAATCAATCCCAATGGTACCCCTTCGCAATTGTTTAAAAAAGACCACTCTTCATTTACAGTAATTTGAACGGTACTGTGTAGCTCAAAGTTTAGGTATTTCCTATAAAACAGTATTGATTCCTGCTTCTTATCCACATCAACTGCCACGTACTTGATCTCTTTACTCATCGTTAACCTATTTTTTTAACTTAAATATCCATACAGGTAGTAAGTTTGCTTACCCAGTCTAAATTTGTTCTCTGCTTAGCCAGCAAAATAAAATCTTAGGAATACCCTTATATGAGCATATAAATTGTACAATCCTTTAACTCACAAAAAAGACTTAAACAAAGTTAGGGATAGTGAAATTTGGGAAATAGTAGAAAACCGACACTTCTATAAAATGTCAAAAAAAAACATAAGTCTGACAATATAGAATAACAGTTGCTAAATCTTTGATATAAATGCCGAGCTCTCAGAGGTGTGAAAACTATTTTTTTGAAACTGGGAAGGAGTAATATTGGTAAACGTCTTAAAATCCTTAATAAAATGGGATTGGTCTGTATATTGTAAGAAGGAAGCTACATAGCCAGAATTTCCATTTAATGGGCTTTTGAGAAGATTTAAAGTTCTTTCGAACCTAACCAATCGTTGAAATGTTTTTGGAGAGATACCCATTGATTTTTTAAAGAGTCTTTCCAAGGTGCGCTCTGTAGTCTTGTATTTCTTTTGCAACCTGAATAAATCTTCATGTTCTGCCAATTGGTTGTGCAATACAATTTCTATGACATTTTGATGGACCAATCTTTTTTGTCCACTTTGCAGTTCAATAAACCTGCACATAATTTCTACTCTATCTAAGTGTGATTTTGCATCCCTCAATTTTGAAACTATATGCCTAAGCTCCAGATCGTTCAGATCAATAATCGAATCTACTAACGACATACCTTCAATGCGGAAAATATCTGTTAGTGCAAATGGGTTAAAGCTAATACCAAAGTGTGAAAACTCAGATTGAATACTCATTGTAGAGGGAACTGTATCGATACCACATAAATAAGCCTGAGGCGCAAAGCTGTGTTCATCCAATTTCAACTTTGCTTTATCTTCTACCTGAAATACTAAACGGGGAAATCTATCTGCATAATTCTCAAAGAAAATGTTTTTGTACAATCCATGCTCTTTCACATCACAGCTCCAAAAGTATCGTATATACTTTTCTAAATGTTTTGGAGGTGGATAAAAAATGATATTCATGTGTATAGCTACTTAAAATTAAATACGATAAATCAATTTTATAAAGTCTAATAATTTTCAATGATAAAACTACACATTTTCTGAGCGATGATTTTTTCTACTGAAAGTATAATTTTTTAAACTTAATTTAATTTTAAGTAAACAACTTCGCTTTAACCTTAATTTTCTTAAAAATCCAAATGAGGCAAACAGCCAAAGATAAGGTTAATCAATTCTTTTCTTGAGGTAATAAAAAATCTCAAAACCAGCATTTACTTCCCTTGTAACCGCTACCGAAAGTTCCCAACCTTCTGCTCCTAACAAATCTAACGCCGATTCTCTATACTTAACTTGTGCTACCGATTTTTTTAAATCCTCCCCTAAGCTGTCTCCGTTTAAAGAAAACTTATTCTCTCCATAAAGTCTTTGGCACAGCAGTTCTGCATATACAAATTTAATTTTAGCCTGGGAACTCATTGGGGGCAAACGCTTAATGGTATCTGTAACTTCAGCAATATGCTGAAGTTTATTTTCAACATTAGCAAAATTCGTAACCAGTTCAGCTTTAGCTTCAGCTAATGAACAAAAAAATAATAGCACAACAAAAACTCTTACCATAACAATTGAATTTGAAATAAAACTTAGCACTTTCCATGCACCTAAACCACTAGCTGTCTAAAGATCTATTCAGGAGAAGACATTTCAAAAGTAGCCATCAATAAATTAAAACAAATTGACTTTGGTTAAGAAATACCATTCAAGCAATATTAAAAACCATTTTTATTCATCCAATCCATACACCACTATCCGTATAGTGGATTATAAATTTTCCCCTATATGTTTTTGCTTAAGGTTGCAAAAACATATAGTATAGGATTATACTTCTATACCTTAATAGAATTATCTGGAGAAAAAAGGTTTTAGTTTTTCAAAGTCGGAAACAGAAAGCGTTTCTAGTGGCGTCTCTGCTCATATTTACATTAACAAAGAAAGATTCGTTTACGAATGAGCCAATTTTTGAATTAGCTGCTAATCAACATGAGTAAACGATGCTTAATTTATATCATAAAGACTATTCAGGAGATTTGTTTATAAGCTGCAAAACAGGTTGTTCCATTTCCGATCGATACCTGTCAGAAAGTTAATTACTTAGTACTAAATCATTTGACTCGACCATATTGGAAAATCAAAATCAAGCCACCAAAAACTTCTTGCTAAATGGACCAATGAGTGAAACAGGCAGAGCCGTTCCTGGTGGTTTATCGAAAGTAAGAGAATGTCAATCTATTTTTTATGCTATTGCTCCGAGATGCACCCAAAAGAAAATCAAAAAGCATTTTGTCTCTCCAAATCACATCAACGGTTTCAATATCATTAGAAATTAAACCACCTAGAGATACGCATGAAAAAATTGTGTTTTAAATATCACTTCTTAACTTAAGTTAAGTGGTTTGGGTTGTGTTGTTTCTATTTTTGTAAAAGATCCAAATTATCAAAAAGTCGCGAAGTACAATATTAAATCAAGATCATCAAAATAAAAATTTAACCTTAAGAAAAATGAAAACAAGAATCACCATTATCCTATTATTCGTAACCACAACCTCATTATTCGCACAAAACGGCGCCTTCTCTAAACAAGACAGATTGTTAAATATAGGTATAGGAGTAAATTCCTTTTATGACGGAGGAATACCAATTGGAGCCTCTTTCGAGAAGGGAATAACGAATAACATCAGTATTGGAGTAAACGCAGACTATCTCTCTAATGATTACCAATCCTTTAAATTTACCGCCATTTACTTTGGTGTAAGAGCCTCTTATCACGCTAATGAATTGTTAAAAATAAACAACAATAAGATTGATTTATATGGTGGCCCCACACTAGGGTATCGAAATTTTTCTTGGAAAGATACCGACCAAAATCTGGGAGACAGTTATGGAAGCGGTTTATTTCTAGGCGCCTATATTGGAGGCAAGTACTTTTTAAGCAAGAAAATTGGACTATTTACAGAGCTTGGATCTATTGGTAGCACGAATGCTAGAATTGGGATAGCATTTAAATTTAACTAAATAATATATGCCCAAAAAAGTGACACCTTACAATAACTGCTGTAAACATCAATACAAACATCCTACGTGAATGAACTCACCGTTACCTTGTATATTTTAAAATGAAAAAGGATTCAGGTTTAAAAATACAGCAAGAAGTTGGTGGCAGAGTGTGTCGATATAAAATAAAGTTGGGCTTAGTATATAGTTCAAGAAAATAGCAAATGAATAAATCTTCGACAAATAACATTAGCAAAAATGGATAACGAACTAAGGTCCTTTCGGAATAAAATCTTTTGCATTAGATAATGAGAAAATTATTGACAATTTTATTTTTAACTTTTACGACACTATGTTTTGGACAAAAGACTATTCAATTTTCCGACTCAATAAGTAAAGTATATAATATTCCTGAAATTAGTTATGCAGTTATTGATAGTAAAACAATATTTGAAATTTCAGCTTTGGGAAAACACTCTATTGGACTTTCTGATACAGCAACACTTAATGACAGATTTCATATTGGCTCTAATACCAAAGCAATGACTGCATTTATCATTGCGAAATATGTAGAAAAAGAAAAATTAAAATGGACAACAAAATTCTTTGACTTATTTCCTGAATGGAGAGTAAATAGCAAATCGGATTATCTGAATATTACTCTGCAAGAGCTACTCACGCACAAAGCAGGAATACAACCATTTCAAGGAAATAACGACCCGAAAACACCTGAATTTAAAGGAACAAATCAAGTAAAGAGAAACCAATTTGGACAATTTGTGTTGACATTAGAACCCGTAAAAATTGACAATAAGAATCCCTTTAGTTACTCTAATGCAGGCTATACTTTGGCAACTTTAATGTTAGAAAAGGTAACAAAAAAAAGTTGGGAGCAGTTAGTTGAACTGGTATTTAACAAAGATTTAAAATTAAATGTAAAACTATCTTGGCCTGAAAATCAAAAGCAAAAAGATACTTGGGGTCATTCTTTTGAAAATGGTAAACTAACTCCAATTCCTTCAACAGTTGATTATCACCTGGATTATACTGAGCCTTCGGGTGATATAAACATTAAGCTTAAAGACTACATTAAATTCATACAGTTAAATATAAAAGGGTTATCAGGTAAAAATAATTATTTGAATGCTGACACATACAAATTCATTCATAAGGGAATTGAAAACTATTCCATTGGTTGGTATAACATTTATGAAAACAATAAGGACCTTTCAACCCATTCCGGAACGGCAGGAACATATTATACCCTTGTTCACATAGACAGAATAAAGAGTAAAGCTTACATAATTTTCACAAACTCTTTTAATGCCGACACACAACAAGGTGTTAAAATATTGATGAGAAAACTAAAAGAAAATTACGGGAGTTAACATCGGCCAGGCAATATGACAAACGGAGTACTTCCAACCGTTTTACTATCGGCCCCTAATGTATGTCTCATAATTTTTTGGCTTAAAAGTGTAACTGGATTTTTCGCTGTAAAAAAAATTGTTTTGTTGTCTCTTGGGGCTCAGCGATAAATCCGGGGCTGGTAATGGCGTTTATCCGAAAAGAAAAAGTCAGATGAAAGCTGGTATCTTGTTTTTTTTTGTAAAAAACAATCTCCAATCCCACATAAATTTTTGTGAAATATTTAATGACATAGATGAGTGCTGAAACTATCTCTGTAAATCGATATCTCTTGTGAACAATACCCCTCTACCCTCCCTTTCCCAATGCTTGTAGAATAAGTTGCTTTCCTGATTCCCCAAGTTGCGATATCTACACATCCCAGGCAACAAAAATCCCTCCCACGTTTAGCACACTTTTATAAATAAGCCTGGATGTTTTGCTAACAGTCAAAACAAACCCGAAGTACAATTTCAGCATATGAACTGGTTGATTGGCAGCGTCAGTGGCATCAAATCTCAAAAGAACCAAAATCTACAGAAAAGGATGAAGCATGTTAAAAAGGTGATTTTCGCATATTTCCAAAAAGCCATAGCACCTAGATTTATGGATCACTAAACTGAGATTCAACATGGAAAGAGCTCCACCCAAGAGATTTAATTTTTCAAGAAACAAGCAATTTTATTTATTCAATCACAACTATATGAAAATAAAAATACCAATTATAATATTATTTTTGATTGCTGGTTTAGCCCTTCAATCAAGTGCACAAGAGCGTACGGTTATTGGTACCGTAAAAGCCAGTGAAGATGGGTTGCCAATACCTGGTGCATCGATAAAAGTGAAAGATGCCAGCTCGCTTGGCACAACAACTGGGGTGAACGGTGAGTTTACCCTGAAAGTCCCTTCAAATGCGAAGACCTTACAGATTTCCTACCTGGGATATACTACCCAAGAAATAGCAATATCTGGTGCGGCCCTTAATATATCCCTAGTCTTGGATTCCAAAACCCTAGATCAGGTGGTTGTAACTGCTGGCGGTGTCAACATCAAGCGTCGTGAGCAAGGTAATCAATCAACAACAATCAAGGCAAGAGAACTAACCCAGGCTAAGGCCTTTAACGTGGCAAGTGCCTTAACGGGTAAGGTTGCAGGGTTACAGGTAAACGCCGTAAGTTCGGGTGTCAACCCTACCATAAGGTTAGTGTTGCGGGGAAACCGTTCCCTGTTGGGAAACAACCAGGCATTGGTCGTTTTGGATAACGTAATCGTGCCAAATTCTGTATTGGGTAACCTAAATCCAGAAGACATTGAGGATATCCAGGTATTGAATGGTGCCGGTGCTGCCTCTTTATATGGATCTGATGCTTCCAATGGAGCGTTGATCATTACAACCAAAACAGGAAAACGCGGAGTGACCGCAATTAACCTAAGCAATACTACCACTTTGGAGCAAGTCAGTTTCTTGCCCATACTGCAGGAAGAATTTGGGTCAGGTACTGGGCCAGATGATGTACCTACCTATACTGAGTACGAAAACCAGCAATATGGCCCAAGGTTCGACGGCTCCCTCAGAATTATTGGTAAACCGCTCTCTGATGGTTCCATCCAAAGTGTTCCCTATAGCTGGAATGAATCTGAGGGCAAACAGAATTTTTGGGAAACTGGAATAGCGAATCAAACAGACTTCAGCCTTTCATCTGGTGATGATAAAGGTTCCTATTATGTTTCAAGCCAGTATTTCAATCAAGAGAGTACTGTTCCAGGTGATAAATACAATCGTTTTACGATCAGGGTAAATGGTAAAAGAGATCTGGGCAATAATGTTGTCTTCCAATTCAACACCAACTATGTGCAAAACAGGTTTGACACCAGTACTGCTAGTGGTGCTGCATTTACAAATGTGCTGATGTCCCCTGGCCAAATTCCCTTGACCCGTTACAGTGACTGGAAAAATGACAGGTTTGCAAATCCAAATGGCTATTATAATGAATACTTTGCAAATCCTTATTTTAGTTTAGCGAATAACCGCGGCTTGACCAGAAATGATTACCTGACTGGTCTCGCCTCAATCAAATGGAATCCGATCAAGTCCCTATCCCTTTTGTTCAGGACAAGCATCAACACGCGTAACTTTTCCAGCAAGTCATACACCAATAAATTTACCTATTCAGCATACAGGAAAGGGATCAGCGGTGCTAACGTAGCTGATGTATTGGGTGCGGTAAACGATGGGGCTGGTTACACCACCCAGATCAGTCCCGAATTTCAGGCACAGTACATCGGGAGGTTGTCCAATGATTTCTCACTGAATGCCATCTTAGGGGCAAGCTCAAGGAGCAATACAGCAAAAACAGTGAACGTAAGTGCCACCAACCTCATCCAGGGAGGTCTATTCAACATCGGAAACAGCCTGTTGAATCCTGGGGCCGGTGAAAACAACTCTACAGAACGTCAACAAGGTGTCTATGGTGACCTGCGCCTAGGTTTTAAAAATTACCTTTACCTGCATGCCTCTGGTAGAAATGATTGGCGTTCGGTACTGGCCAAGGAAAACAGGTCTTTCTTCTATCCAGCAGCTGACATTTCCTTTATCGCTTCTGATGCCATACCATTCATCAAGAAAATTAAATCCATCAACTCATTAAAGTTAAGGGGTGGCATCTCAAGAGTAGGTAACGTAAATATTGGCGCTTATTCGCTGGTGCCCACATTTGGCCAACAATTTGGCTTTCCATTTGCAGGCGCCCCAGGTTTTGGCCTAGGCAATAGAATCATCGCCGCTTCCCTGGAACCAGAATTGACCGACCAGATAGAAGGTGGTATTGATTTTGAGTTGTTCAATTCAAGATTAACAGGGGCCGTAACTTACTATAGTTCAAAAACTACAAATCAGACCGTACCAGTAGGTGTACCAAGTGCCACTGGTTTCACCTCATTCTTGACCAATACCGGCGAGGTAACTGGTAAAGGTTGGGAAACTTCCCTTAGGCTAGTTGCCGTTCAAAATAAGTCAACGGGTCTGGAAGTTACCGTTGGTGGAAATTATACATTTAATGATAATAAAGTTGTATCAATTAGCGATGATTTACCCCAGTTGAACATTGTAACAAGTGGCAATGCGATTATCAGTGCAGTACCGGGAAAGAATTTTCCTTTCATCAAGGGAACAACTTATCAAAAAGATGACAAGGGAAGAATTATTGTAGACAGGATAACAGGATTCCCTTCAGTTACAACCACAAACTCTGACCTTGGCAATACTGATGCAAAACACCGCTTGGGCCTAGATGCCACAGTTGCTTACAAAGGGTTTAGGTTGGCTGGTCTATTCGAATACAGAGGTAGCTTTGTGATGTACAATGCAGGTTCGGTTGCATTTGATTTCTCTGGAGCTGGTATTAGAAATACCTATTTTAACCGTGAGCGCTTTGTGGTACCAAATTCTTCATATTTAGATCCAGTTACCAATACCTATGTGGTGAACACAAATATTACCACTAGGACTGGTGGTGTGGATTTCTGGACTAACGGTCCTTCCCAAACAGCAGTCGTATCCAATTATTTGCATTCTGCAGCATTCTGGAAATTACGTGAACTTTCTTTGAGCTATGAGCTCCCAAAATCTGTATTGGGAAATATCAAATATATTAAAGGTGCAGTCATTAGTGTTCAGGGCAGAAATTTATTCATCTGGACTCCGAAGACGAATATTTACACAGATCCAGAATATAGTGCCGCTGGTGCAGATAGCAATGGGCTTGGTATTACCAATATCAACCAAACCCCACCAGCTAGATTCTATGGCGCTACTCTTACATTAACTTTATAATTGAAGATGAAAATGAAAAAGATATTAACTCGATTAATAATTTGTGCCGTTGTGATGTTCCTCGCGTCCTGCGAGAAGTTCCTGGACGTAAATGTCAATCCAAACAATGCAACAGATTCAAATGCAGACCTAGTCTTACCACAGGCCATCGTTGCCACGGCGGCACATACAAGTGGTTTTAACCAGAGCATGAACGTTCCTGGAGGCTTTTTCGCAGGTGTTGCAGGTGTTGGCGGTTATGGTGCCACTTATACCTGGGCATACACTACCAATAGTTTCACTGCCATGTGGACCAATACCTATGATAATGCAAACGATTATCAATATGTGATTGCCACAAATGCCGGAGATCCCCAACTGGTATTTACTACTTCTATCGCCAGAATCATGAAGGCTTACGCATTTGCACGTCTGGTTGACCAGTACAACGATGTGCCCTATAGCGATGCATTAAAGGGTGTTGGTTCATTAGCACCAAAATATGATAAGGCTGAAGATATCTATAAAGATTTAATCAAGGAACTTACCGAATCCATTAATGCAATCAGCGCAGGGCAAGTTGCACCAATTAGTGCAGGCATTAAAGCTGTAGCCAGCCCTATCGATCCATTGTATAAGGGCAGTGGCACTTTTGCAACCAGTTTTTCAGGCATGGACAAATGGAAGCGCTTCGCAAATTCCCTAAGGTTGCGCATGCTGGTTAAAATGGCTGGCGTTCCTTCACTTAACGCTTACGCAACCCCATTATTTGCCACTACTGCATCTGTTGGCTACATCCAGGAAGATGCACTGTGCAATCCAGGCTACACCAAGGAAGCTGGCAGGCAAAGTCCGCAATGGAACAACATGGGCGCCAGCATATCTGACTTGGCAACAATCACTCAAAACGTACCTACCAAATGGATCCTCTCTTTCTATAATGGGGTTAAACTGGCAGACCCGGTACGTGGTAGCGTTAGCTTCAGGAGTTTCCCAAATACCAATTCAAATCAACTGGGAGATGAAACATCTGGTTCTGTAGCTGCCGTTGCTCCACCTTACAATGCATGGTATTCTGCAGCAACCTGGGCAGATGCGGCCGCAGGCAATGCCTATGGAATCGCAAAGGGGCCAGCCCAGGGCCAACCAATGTTTTTACTTTCTGAACTTAACTTTCTGTTAGCGGAAGCCCAGGTCAGAAATTATATCCCAGCTGGTGATCTTGGCGCTGCTGCCTTCAAGGCAGGCATCACTGCATCATTTGATTATCTTTACAGGAATCAGAACGGGGTGCTTAACCCAGCCAAGGTGGCCCCAAGTGCCTCATGCCCAACCTGTACAACCATTGCCACAGATGTAGATAACTATATAACGAATAATGCAGGGGCCGCTAAACCGTACTTGGTCAACTATGCCTTGGCACTCACCGCCGCACAGAAAATAGAGGCCATCAGCACACAAAAGTATATTGCATTGGCAAATATCATGAACGATGAGGCATTCAATGAGTACAAACGTACAGGTTTTCCTGCAGTTATCACCAATGGCCCAAATTCATCAACTGATACTTTTGCATCAAAACAATCAGTGGCAACCAGTCCAGATAAAATAATCACAAGATTCTTGTATCCACAGGAAGAGTATAACCTAAATGCAGGCAATGCAAAGCCTGGCATCAGTTTATATACTTCTAAAATATTCTGGGACGTAAATTAATTAGAGAGAAATCATGAAAAAATATATTTATAAATCAATAGGCCTGTTATTAGCCATTGTTACATTGTCCTCTTGCCTAAAAGATGATAGCTTAGTATTGGACCCGGATAAAGGAACTAATGTCATAGAATTCCAAAACCTATCGGAGATTGTTGTCCATGGAAGTACCATACCCCTATATTCCTTAAGTTTTGAGATTGCAAATACTCCAACCATTGTACCCCTAACCGTTAGCTATTCTGGCCCAGCCGATGGAGCCCCTGAAGATATTACAATTAATATGGGTCTAGGAACACAAACAATGATCAATAATTATAATACCGAGCAAGGTAAAACTGGTGCAGTTGGAGCTAGCAATGAGCCATATGTAATCTTACCAAGCAATATGTTTTCTTTAACGAGCAACTCTGTAGTTATACGGAAGGGACAAAAAACAGCAACGATGAACTTGTCATTAAACACTAGTTTATTTGTCATTGGTGTTCCCTATGTTGTTCCTTTGCAGATCACAGGTACTTCTTCGGGTACGATTAGTGGTAATTTCAGCAAGATCTTGGTAAACGTAGTACCGAAAAACAAATATGACGGTGTTTATCAAAGCATAGCTGGAACAATTCAAAGATATAGTGCCCCAACAACACCAACCGTGGGTGATGCACTTAACGGTAGCCTGGCGGGAAACAAGGATGTATCCTTGGTTACCCTTGGTGCCAATGTGAATAGGATAACAGGCCTGCAATGGGCAAGTAATGGAGGTGCCGTAGGTGGAGTAGACCCAATCCTTCTTACCGTTGATCCTGCCACGAATTTAGTAACATTATCGTCCGGAACTGCTCCATCGCTTAAAGCAATAGTAGGCAAGGATAATAAGTACGATCCTGCAACAAAAACCTTTACTTTAAACTTTGACTGGAACCAAACTGCCAATAAAAGAGAGGTTTTGGGTTTAGTGCTTAAATTTAAAGGTGCAAGACCTTAATCCTTAGATTGAATCGTAATGCTTTATGAAAGGGGATACTTGCAAAGGTATCCTCTTTTTATTTATACGATAAAGTTAGTCCCAAGGTCTTCCTACCTAAACACCAAATGTCTCAGGTCGTTAGCTTGTGCAACGAAACCATCTGTCAATTTAACCCAGAAATAGTGCAGCGACTTAAGTAGAATACAGATTGGTCAAATCTTAATCCTCCAACTGTTGATTATTGAAAGTTACATTAATGATGTAAAGTTCCAAAATGGAAAAACCATTCAAGGTTATATCAAAACTCATTAGTCGATTTTTTTCAAAAAAAAAGTAGTCGGGTACCTAATCCGACTACAAATTAACTATTAACTAACTAAATTAGAACTTATGAAAAAATTCATTTGATTAGCCTAAACGAATCTACCTGAAACCTTTAAAGAAAAATATGCAAAAATCACCTTTTTAAACCTAAAACATTTAGCCCCTACCGCGTAAGGAAGGTCGCCAGATGGCAACTGCACCAGTCGGCTACATCAATAAAACTTCCGAAGCCGGCAAGAAATACATCGACTTTAACCAGCCGCAGGCAACTTTGTACCCGATGTGTGATGGTTACCGTAGATCAACAGACAGGAGAAAAAAGTCTAGAGCCATTAAAAACACTTTTTACCTACAGGAATTTTGGTCAGAAAATACTATTCGGGCACAATATAATGCATAGTAACCTAGGCTTATTACGCATTGGCGATGAGCTAAAGATCACAAAAAAGAGATAATTAAGCCGTTATAAGGGGGTAAATCTCAAATCAATGCAATTTAATCATATAATCCCTACGCTTAGATTCCTAAAAAATGAGATAATTTTGAACTTTAATGTGAATAGGTTATTTTAGAAGCATTACAGCTTCTTCCCTTCCTAAAGACTTAAACTAATTTAAATGATTAATAAGCATTTCGAATGTGAAATTTTAAGAGCTAGCAGAACTAGGCTATTGCATTTAATCGAGACAACTAATCACGAGACCTTATTTAAAATTCCAACAGGTTTTAACAATAATATAATTTGGCAGATTGGTCATTGTATCACTTCCCAACAAAGGCATATGTATATGCGTAGCGGATTACCCATATATATTTCTAAAGAATTCATGGAGTCCTTCAAAATTGGATCGTCTCCAGGTTCTTGGAAAATTACTCCAGATGTTAATGAGGTAAAACATTTATTGATTGATACAGTTAATCACCTTGAATCAGATCTGGCATCTGGATTATTTGTTAACTATGAGCCCTTCAAGTTACCCATCGGCTTTCAAGTAAAAAATCATATCCAGGCACTACAAGCCGCTAACTATCATGAAGCAGAGCATAGTGGGAAGATTTTTACCTATTTGAAGTTGCTATCACACGTCACTTAAAATCAATAAAAAAGAGATGCTTTTTTATGAGCAACCCTATAGATAAGTACACAAAGGTCTTTAGGTTTGTAAAGGCAAACTTCAAGACCAGTTGGGGCCTTCTACCCTGTAACCATACGCTAGATGAAGTGGTGGGTACAATGACAAAAGCGGGAAAAATTATAAAAAAGCGCCCAACATTTAAGTCAGGCGCTAAAATTGTTAGGTTTCTAGAGCTTGATCAAACAGCTTTTGCCCAAGCCTTAAGTGGTTTATTTTTTAGCCTTAAGGTTCAAACCAATTTCTACATCTTTTGATATCATCCAGTTTTCAGGACTTCCCTCGGCTTTATAATTAATTCCCCAGGCACTTCTATCGATTACAAACTTAGCAGTAGCACTCACACCTGCAGCAGAAACATCTACCTTGGCTGGAAATGTGATGTTCAAGGTGCTGTCTTTCAGGGTCAGGTTTCCACTGATCAAATAGTTAGGATCAGTTAACAGGTTAGATGTTTGAGTTCCTGTAAATGGTTCAACCTTGGTAATCACAAACTTTGCAGTAGGATATTTAGCTACATCGAAAAAATCAGGACTTTTCAAATGTCCTTCCAAATCACTCGCTTTTTTATCTTTTTCAGTAACTGAAGCAGGATCAACCTTTAGCGAACCTAAATTAACGATAAACTCTCCACCAGTTAATGAATCCTTATCAACTGAGATAGATCCTGAATTAACGCTAATTTTTCCCCATCGTGGTGCTAGACCACCTTTGTGGGTAGCTTTCCAATCAACTGAAGTACCAGTAGTGTCCAGTGTTAAAGTTTCACCCTTTTGTGCTGCAGCTGTTTGCTCAGTAGTTGTTTTCGCACTATCAGTTGAAGATCCTCCGCAAGATGCGAGTAAAAATAGCGCAGGTAGCGCAAAAAATAATTTTCTCATGGTTTAAAATTTAATTAATAATCAGGTTGATTTCTTGAACGTCTTATTCGTCAAAAGTAGTGCCCAAATTTTATCTTTCAATTGATCTATGATAATAAATAGACTGTATACAAATTTACACCAACTAGCACAAGTCTTTAAGCCGAAGCGTAGCTCGGCAGTAACTTGTGCTTTCAAGCAATTGTTTTTCTACTTATATTTAACATTAACCAAAGGTTTACCTTTTTCTACGATATAAGTAGCGAGTTCTTTTGCTATGCCTTTGCCTGGGTTTCTAGCGGCATGTATTGTCCCAGCAGGAATAAACAATACATCACCACTTTTTAAGGTCACTGTTGATTTTCCAGCTACTTGATATTCAAGTGAACCTTCCAGAACGTAAATAATTTCTTCCCCTGGATGCCAGTGTTTGCCAAATGCCGTTCCTGAATCGAAGTCAATCCGCACTTGCACAACTTCTTTTCCTGGCGTGCCAAGGTCGTGCCGCTGTAGTTCGACGCGTTCTATGCCCGACTGTTCTGCCAAAGCATAATGAACTATGGTAAGTATTGTTAATCCTATAATGGCAAGGATTGCGAGGCGGAAGTTTTTTTTCTGTTTCATGTTTTAAAGTTTTATTTGTTTTGACCAAATCGATAAACTGCGTTGAACTAACAGATTTGAGTAGCCTTAACCGAATCGATGGAAAGGCTTTCATACGCACCGTTATATTTCAATAGATTTTAAATGGTCCAATTGTGCAAAATGAAATGAGATTTTATCTTCGTTTATCCATTTACTCCCATGGTGCCATCTAATTAATGGGGTAAATTTTCCGGATGGGCTCCCTCCAGACAATTGATTTGTTATGAGCCAATATTCGTGATCTGGAATATCATTTTTCAAAAGCTGATGCGCCACAATAACATCTTTGCCAATTAACTTGAGAAAGTCTTTTATTCTATATTCTTTAAATTCTCCATAATGTGTTATTATTTTTAGCGACAAGTGAGTTGCAGCAATACAGGCTTTACAGTGGCAGGTACGCTTGCTTTCATAATTTTTGAGCTGTTGGTGAAAGGACTGGAACATTCTTTCTACTTGCTTGTAAGTAATGTCAAGATCTGGGGATTTTCCAAGCTTGTAGAACAGTATAGCATCGCCTTCCACTTCCGAGACCTTTAATTCCATTTCGTTGGAATCGAGTATTGCTTCCAGCAGTTCTTGGATAATATGCTGACTGTGTTTTAGCTCTACATTATTCACAAATTGAGTAAACCCGCTGATATCGGGAATAAATATTAAACCACTATGTTTCATGAGAAAAAAATTAATGAAGTGAGAAAAGACGACGCAAAGGTTGCGTCGTCTTTCATTATTATTATCGCAGTGACCTGAATCCTTCGCGGATATCACCAACCAAAAGCTCGGGTTGTTCCCAAGCAGCAAAGTGCCCGCCCTTATCATGTTTCTTGTAATAGATCATATTAGGGTAAGCTTGCTCAGCCCAACTCTTAGGTGCCTGATACAGTTCATCGGGGAAAGTACTCACCACCACCGGTATTTTGACACCAAATGGTGCTAAAAAAGCGTCCTTATTTTCCCAATAGATCCGGTACCCTGAAAGCGCTGTGTTTGTTAGCCAGCATAGTGTAATGTTGTCAAGCACATCATCTCTGGTAAGTCCTTCAGTATGTCCAGCAAATGAGCGTGAAATTAGTGCCAAACTAGGCTGGTCATGATCAAGAAACATCGTAGCAAGACCAATAGGCGAATCTGCAGTTGCAAGTAATGTTTGTGGACGTGATCCCATAATGATAGCGTAAGAAACATGCTTATAGGAAAAAACCAATTGATCATAAGCTTTCTTTTCTTCAGCGGAGAGACTAACTGGTGCAGGTGCTCCCCCAAATGCTGCATTGTTAAGTTCGACAGGTACGGCACAAGGAAAATTTGTGGCCATTCCTAACAAATTTTCTGGTGCCTGTACGGCCATCATATCTGTAATAACCCCGCCCCAATCTCCTCCTTGCGCAAAAAAATTATGATACCCCAGGCGTTTCATCAAGGTTACCCATGCATCAGCAATGCGTGAAGGCCCCCAACCTGTTGTACTTGGCTTACCAGAATACCCATAACCAGGAATAGATGGAATCACTACATCAAAGGCATCTTCCTCACTTCCACCAAAGGCTGTAGGATCTGTTAACGGGCCGATGAGCTTCATTTGCTCAATAATCGAACCTGGCCATCCATGGGTGATGATAATAGGCAATGCATTTTGGTGCTTTGACTTCACATGAATAAAGTGAATGTCAAGCCCATCGATTTCTGTTATAAAATGAGGCAAAGCATTCAGCTTTGCTTCCACTTTGCGCCAATCATAATCAGTGGCCCAATAGCGAGCAAGGGCTTCCACTGTAGCAAGTGGCACACCCTGAGACTGATCTGAGACTGGTTCCTTTTCTGGCCATCTTGTTGCTAAAATCCTGCGTTTTAATTCATCAAGCTCTGCCTGCGGAACGTTGCCCACCTGAAATGGACGGATCAAATTTTCTGTGTTAGTATTCATATTATTAATTTTTAAATTGTTTTAATATTTATTGTTTATGAAATGATAAGCTTATCAAAGCCAAGGTTTGGTATATTTTAATTCTACTTTCGTAATGACCTAAAGCCTTCACGGATATCGCTAACTAAGAGCTCGGGCTGTTCCCAAGCAGCGAAGTGACCGCCCTTACTGTGCTTCTTGTAATACACCAAATTGGGATATGCTTTTTCGGCCCAACTTTTAGGCGCTTGGTAGAGTTCATCAGGAAAAGCGCTCACCACAACTGGCACCTTCACGCCCAGGGGCGCCACGAAGGCATGCTTGTTCTCCCAATAAATGCGGTAGCCCGATATAGCAGTATTCGTTAGCCAACAAAGTGTGATGTTATCCAACACATCATCTCGGGTGAGTCCTTCGGCCTTTCCTGCAAACGAGCGAATGATCAGGGCCAAACTAGGCTGATCATGGTCTAAGAACATCGTAGCGAGTCCGATGGGCGAATCTGCCGTTGCAAGTAGCGTCTGCGGGCGAGAACCCATAATAAACGCGTAAGAAACATGTTTATACGCAAAAACCAATTGATCATAGGCACGTCTCTCCTCCGTAGAAAGCCCTTCTGGCGTTGATGCGCCAGCGAACGCAGCGTTGTTAATTTCTACAGGAACCGTGCAGGGGAAATTTGTGGCCATGCCCAACAGGTTTTCAGGCGACTGTACCGCCATAATATCTGTAATTAGACCGCCCCAGTCTCCACCTTGTGCCAAGAACTTCTTATAGCCGAGGCGCTTCATCAAGGCTACCCATGCATACGCAATGCGTGAGGGGCCCCAGCCCGTAGTAGAAGGCTTGCCCGAAAACCCATAACCTGGGATGGAGGGTATAACTACGTCAAAGGCATCTTCCGCCTTTCCACCATAAGCGGTGGGGTTGGTGAGCGGCCCAATGAGTTTCATCTGTTCGATTACAGAGCCGGGCCATCCGTGGGTAATAATAATCGGAAGTGCATTCTTATGCTTCGAACGTATGTGGATGAAGTGGATATCTAGCCCGTCAATTGTTGTAATGAACTGGGGCAGCGTATTTAGCTTCGCCTCCATCTTGCGCCAATCGTATTTGGTGACCCAATAATTCGCCAGTGATTTCATCGTGGCAAGCGGTACGCCCTGCGATTGGTCTGAAACAGTTTCCTTTTCAGGCCACCTCGTAGCCAAGATACGGCGCTTTAGATCAGCAAGTGCTGCTTCTGAAAAGTGTATCCTCGGGAAAGGACGGATAGTTTCATTAGGTACGTTACTTGGTGAAGTAACTTTTTGCGCATAGCTTAATTTTACTTGCATCAAACTGGCACATAAGAGCAGCGCAATTGCAAGGAGTTTTTTGGTCTTTTTCATTGTTTTAAGTTTTAATTTTGAACTATTTGAGTTTTGCTATTCCATTACTGTGCCTATATACAATCATCTATATATCAGTCATTTATTACAAATACAAGAAAATTAAAACGTTGATATTTCAAAGAAGTGAGGAGCATGCCGACGAAATCTCGTCATCGCAGACAGGGAGGCTGTTTATCTTAAAAAAGGGAGGTTTGCTTTTCTAAATAAAAATTCCGAACTTTAATAACAGTTTGATAAGTGCCTATATGTCAACCTAATGGGGAGCGATTCCCTTAAATTGTTGTGTGACATTAATTTTCATCGCAGATGAGCAAGGTTTATCAGACTATTACCTATTACGTTAGCTTCGTAATTAAAGGTAACTTATACTTTAAGTTACTGTTGGTGGGTACATTCCAAATTTTATTAGTATTCCAAGTCACGGCCCAAGACTCCCCTGCTTTATCTCCAAAAGATTTGCTTCAAAAAATTAAAACAAGCAGACCAGATACCAACAGAATAAGCCTCCAACTACAATTAGGAAGTTATTATCTTTTTAAACCAGGCGAGTATAAAAATGACTTGGACAGTGCGGTTAATTTTTTTAAGCAGGCAGCTCAATTAAGCGTTAAGCTACATGAAAACGACTGGCATTATAAAGCCTTAGGAATGATTGGAAATTACTATTCAGAAATGACTGATTGGGCACGTTGTAAGGAATATTTTGTGCGCATTGCAGGCTATTACCACCAAACAGGTAATGTAGAAAAGGAAGCAAATGCCTGGAATACTTTAGCAAACCTTTACGATATTACTCCGCTAAATGGTCACACGCAGGATAAGATTAGATTTTACCAACGTGCTCGTTCCTTGTACTTACAAGACCATGACCAATTAAATGCAATTACAGCTTTAAAAGGAATTGCTAGTATTCATGTATACCAAAAAAAATATGACCTGGCTGAAAAAATGTTGCAACAGGTTTTGACTGAATATAAAACTTTAGGGTTCAAAGAACTGCACCACACTTACGATCTTCTCCAATCTTTAGAATATGTAAGAGGCAATTACACCCGAGCTGTAGCCTATAATTTAGAAGCAATTAAATACATGCGGGCAAGCGGAGACACTTCCCTGGCTACACGTTATTATTATTTCCTTGCAAAAAGTTATTATACCTCACAAAAATATAGAGAAGCATTGCCGTGGGCACGTAAGGTTGCAGCAAGTAAAGATTCCAATTCAGACATTAAAACTGTTCTGGTGCAAATTCTACTACAATTGAATATGACAAAAGAAGCAGGAATCGCATTGAATAAGCTTATAGCAACAAAAGCTAACCTCAGTTTTTCTGATACTCTAAGTCAGTATCGTGTTGCTGCGCTTTACTACGATAAAATAAATAGAAATGACATGGCAATTCAATATTATAAGAAAATATTGAATCTTAAATTTAACATAAATTACGCTCCGACTGCGGTTAACATTTGGACACTCGTTTGCAATATTGAATTGGCGCGTATTCATCTGGAGATTAACCAAGTGGAAAAAGCGGCAAACTATATTAACAATACCTCTATAAGACTAAAAACCTCAAAAATCCCCCTAGAGCCTGGCTATTGGTTAGGTCATTATAACAATTTGTACCTATATGATATGGCCAAGGGTAATTATCGTCAGGCCATAAAGGATTTAGCGCTTCGTGACCACATCAAAGATTCACTTTTTACTGCTGCTAAAGATAAGCAGGTAGCAGAATTAAATATCAAGTATGAAACCACACAAAAGGAGCAATCTATAAAGGACCTCCAAAACCAGCGTGCAGTTCAGCAGGCCAGATTGGATAAAGCCAATCTGCAAAGAAACATTACGATTGGTGGTGGGCTACTATTACTTATCGTAGCCGGAGCTGCATATAACGGATACCGAGCAAAACAACGCAGTAATCTAAAATTGATTGCCAAACAACAGCAAATCAATACACAAAATGCAACTCTCCAACATCTGCTCTCAGAAAAAGACTGGTTGCTCAAAGAAGTTCACCACCGCGTAAAAAACAATCTGCATACGGTAATCTGTTTGCTGGAAGCACAAGCACGCAACCTTGAAAATGATGCACTGGAAGCAATAGAAAACAGCCAGCACCGCATCTATGCCATGTCGCTCATCCATCAAAAACTATATCAGTCAGACGATATTAAAACCATTAACATGGCAGAATACGTTCCAGAACTGGTTCAATCTCTAGAGGATAGTTTTGGCATTTCAGATCAAGTTAAATTCAAACTAAATATCGATCCGATAAATTTAACGCTTTCGCAGGCCATCCCATTGGGACTAATTTTAAATGAAGCCGTGACCAATGCTATCAAATATGCATTTCCTGATACTAGAAATGGTGAAATTTCAATTTCGATGATGGATGATCGTAACCTAATCACATTGAAAATTGTTGATAATGGTATTGGAATGTCCCTATTTGATCGTGAGACTGAACCTGAATCTATGGGACTACGGTTAATGAATGGTTTAAGTGAAGATATAGAAGCCACCATTAACTTTGAAATTGATAATGGCACCATAATTACCATTGTGTTTAAGCCTGACACATTAAGTGACATGGAAGGGTTCTTAAGGTCAACAGAAAATAAAGAGGAGTTTATATGATCGTTCGTGTGCTTATTGTTGAGGACCAGTTTATTGAAGCTGATAACCTGAGAGCGATTCTGAGAAATGCAGGATACATCGTTTGTAAGATCGCACGTTCTGTAGATGAAGGATTGCTGATCGTTGAGAAGGAAAACCCTGATTTGGTACTGTTAGATATCCGCTTAAAAGGTGATTTGACAGGAATTGATATGGCAAAAATTTTAAGGGAAAAGAATATTGCTTTTCTATATCTATCGGCAAATTCAAACCGGGAAATACTAGAAGCAGCGAAAGAAACGAAACCCTATGGATTTTTGGTAAAGCCCTTTCGGGAAAAAGATGTATTGGTTATGCTGGATATTGCTTTTTACACCCATCATCAAAACCAGCTTGCAATTAAGGCATTAAGACGTTCAACACCTGCTATTTCAGAGGACGTATTTAAAGAAACAATTGGAAGCAGTGAAGTAATGCGTGAAGTAATGGAAAACGTGAAGGTGGTAGGTGCCTCTGATATATCAGTTTTAATATTGGGTGAAAGTGGTACAGGAAAGGAATTGATTGCACAGAGCATACATCGTTTGTCTTCGAGAAAATCAAAACCATTCATACCGGTTAATTGTGCAGCATTACCAGCAAACCTAATCGAATCGGAGCTATTCGGACACGAAAAGGGCGCTTTTACAGGCGCAGCTGATAAAAGAATCGGAAAATTTGAACAAGGAAATGAAGGAACTGTGTTTTTGGATGAAATTGGAGAACTTCCGCTTGAATTACAGGTAAAATTACTTAGAGTACTGCAAGAGAAGGAAGTAGAACCCCTTGGAGGCAAGAAGAGAAAGATAGATATTCGTATTATAGCAGCCACTAACCGCAACTTGGAAGAAGAAATCGCAAAAGGCTGCTTTAGGCTTGACCTTTATTATCGTCTGAACGTTTTCCCTATCACATTGCCCGCTTTACGTGAACGTAAGGAAGACATTGCACCACTAGCTAAACATTTTGTTGATGTTTTTGCACGTAAAGAAAATAAGCCCATCACAGGAGTCGCAAACCATGTGTTGCAAACCATGCTTAACTATCACTGGCCCGGCAATATAAGAGAATTAGAAAACCTGATCGCAAGATGCGTTTTGCTCACCAACGGCGTAATTATCGATACTATAAAATTACCAGCTCAAAATAATGTGACATCCAATGGTGCCACAGCGCCACTAAAAACCATGACCGAAAACGAAAAGGATCATATTTTAACAATCTTGGAGAAATGTAAGTGGAAGATACACGGAGAAGGTGGTGCAGCTGAGTTATTGGATCTTCATCCATCTACATTGAACTCAAGGATGAAAAAATTAGGTATTGGTAAAAAATATTTAGGGAATGATAGCAACTAATTATCCTTTAATATATTCTTCATTGAATCATGCTCATCCGATAAGCAGTTAACCGATTATTGAAACTTAATTTGCCAAAACAAAAAAGCTCCTAGAATAAACTAAAAGCCTTTGAGTGTACTCTCAACAAGCCTCCAAACAAACAATCTTAGGCCTGATTTTTAAGAAATCGCCAAATTTGACACTATCGATTTTGACCCTAATGGACGAGAACGAACACCGATGGATGCCGTAGAAACTGAAAGGAAAACACCTTTCTTTTGGAAATAACACCTGATTGATTTATAGAACAAGCTATTAATATGGTTATATATTAACTCCCTCCAACTACTTTGGCAATTCTCAAATGAACAACCCGTATTAGGTGCATTATTTAAAATATGCCAAGGAATTTTTTCCTTTTCTTTTTCTTGGCATTTTGCTCATTAACTTCAATTGCCTTAAGGTTTTCTGCCAATTGGGCTTTCGCTATACTATCCTCCCTCGCCTTTAGCAACCGCTGTTGGTATTCTTTGCCATAGGTAATAAGTGGAGATTCGTAAGGGGCAACAACTTTAGCTGGAACAACGACTTCTTTTTTTGTGAATACGCTAAAGCTTAAAAAAACAATAAGGAGTGCACATACTGTTGCCAATCCTACAAAGGCAGTTTTTGGGGCCCTGATATAGTTGCCAGGTTGGTATATCCCACTAGCTTCATCGTATTTTATTCCTGCTGCTGATACCAGGGGTTTCAGCAATTTTAATTCTTTTTCAAGGCGGTCATTCCTTTCGCGTAGTTCCTTTTCTGATGCTGCTAATCGTAACAATCCGCCAGGTAGCTCATGATCATGGTTTCGAGCGCCCTGTGGCTCCCCTAATAAAAGACCTTTTGTTACAGCATCATATAATTCAATTCCATCGGCAAAACGGTCGGCAGGATTCTTTTGCAAACAACGTTCAACTACTTTAATTAGCCATTGAGGTACTTGCATCTCGTTTTGCAGTACCTCATCTGAAACTTCATTAACCAAGTTGTTCTTACGAAGCAACATTACATCTGGCACCTCCTTTTCCAGATGCCCAATCATCACAGCATTGCGACCTGTATCTCCATTCCCCTCTAGTGGGAAAGGTACTTGGCCACTTAAAAGCTCGTATAGGATAACGCCATAACTGTAAATATCAGACTGCAACAACATTTTTCCCTCATGCTGTTCGGGCGCCATGAACTCAATTGCTCCTGCATGGCGGATACTGGTTCTGCGTTGCTCTTCACTCATGATGGCCAATCCAAAATCCAATAACACATAATTAGCCGTGTGCACGTTGTATTTTACATTATTGCTTTTAATATCGCCATGCTTAACACCAACCCTGTGGCAATGTGCAATGGCTGATGCCAATTGTTCGGTTACTTTTAACAACTCCCTAACGGCAAATACCTTTTGATTGGGAGGCAATAAAAGCTCACTTAACTCTGGCCCATCAATGTATTCCATTTCAATGTAAGGGAAAGAGCCACTCTCTGTAATGCCAGAACTTAAAATCTTAACCACGTTTGGGCTAGGCTTTTCATTTACATGTTTAAGTTTTGTTACTTCATTCAAAAAGTTCAGGTAGTTTTTATCGCTTTCATCCTCTACATAAATTGGAGTTGGAATGAGTTTAATGGCAGAATAAACCGGCCCCATCCGCATTCCCTTGTACACTGAACCTTGCCCCCCTGTTCTTAACGCCCCTAGGTTCTGCAGCCCTTCTGCAATGGTAAAAACTTTACTCATGGCTTTTGGTTAGGTAGCTAAATTCTAAAACAACAGATTCGCCCAAGATAATCTGGTCGCCCTCTTCTAAGTCTTGTCCAATTTGGGTAGCATGCAACTTTAAGATTTTCTCAGTTGATGCGGAGCGTAGTTTAACTTTATTACGAGGTGGTATTCCTCCTTCATCCGCAAAGATCATGAATTTGGCCAAATTTTTATTCCACTCAATATGCGCATGCTGTCTACTGATAAATTTGTTGCGTTCATCATCACTCTCTGAAGGAAACGCAATATGATTGGTACGGAAATATCCTTCATCAGACTGCACTTTTTCATCTCTACCTATGTTATATCTCCCACCTTCAGAACTCAATTTATAAATTGGTAACGAGGTCTTACCGCTAAGTGCTGTTATATAGGCGACTGCACTTTGCTTCACAAAATGAGAGTTAGTTTTTATAAACAATGCCACTGGAAGATTAGTCATGGCTACTGCTTCCAAAGGAAATGACTCATCAAAAGTTTGTGTCAATGTCCAATCATTGGGCAAGTCAAGAGAATAATCATCGCTTATGCGTTGTATTTCTGATTTTAATTGATCAGGATCATCCTTATATAGGGCTGCTTCATAAACCTGTCGTTCTGCTGAGGAACAATTGATATAAATGCCTAAGCCTTTAATATTTGATCCTTCACCACCTTCTGCCTTTTGTAGCTCTTGCTTTATGAATTGAAGCAAGGCGTGCCTAATTCCTTTTACATCTTCAGGGCGTTCGTTGGCTCCACCTTTAAATAAGTCAAATATCATTTTCATTTTTGTTAATTAGAGCTTGATGTTTATTTTAATTAATATTTTCACTATTAGGACCTATACTTTTAACATAACCACCTTCTTTTAAAAATGGAATGACGTGTTTGCCAGCTAATTTAACTGCATCAGACGAGCCTTTAGTTGCTTCAATTCTTACACATACCACAATGTTTCCTTTGCCGTTACCTGTGGGTGCAAAAAACACATACCAACCATCGTTAATCTGCTGCTTTTTCCAAATGCGCTCTGGTGTACCTGTTTTGCCCGCCACCGCAAGACCAAGTGTACCTGTTTTTAACTCGCTCTGTTTAATCATGTAAGCTGCCATCAGCTTTGCGTACGCTGGATCATTTACCAATTTTGTACCAGTTTTTATGGTTTGCGGCTGATCACTTACTTTAAGTACAAACCTATTGGCAAGCATATTCCCATTGTTTGCAATTCCGGCTGCCATTCTCGCTACTGCTGCTGGCGTGGCAATTAACTCTCCCTGTCCCCAAGACATACCAGAAATACCCTTAGCCCTGGTTCTGCGGATGTTGTTGGGATCATATTTTGGTTTGGTATTAAATTCTGTTTTTCGCCACAGCTTTTTCCATTTTTCTTCTTGAACCGCATTTTCGCTTGGTTTGTTGTAATAATATCCACCAACCCCATGCAAAAACATACCAGTTTTTAGGTATAGTTCGCCCATTTGTTCTTGTAACTGTTCTTGGTTAGCGAGTTTAATAAAATACACATTGTTAGATTTTACCACTGCCCTTTCTAAATCAATCCACCCAGTTTCATCAGGCTCAATTCCTTTGGTACGAATACGTTCCCAAGTAGAGACCTGATACTTTTTTTGAGCGGCATTTAAGCCCAATTTATTAAAAGAAGCCATTGCCGTGATTAGCTTTGCCGTTGACCCGGGCTGGGTAAAATGCGTAAAGCCTAAATCAGCTGTGGTAACCCAAGGCGAAAGTTGGTTCTGTTCTGCAACCGTCATGGTTAACCTTTCCCAATCATGAATGGGAGGTAATGGATATACTGCCGAGGTAAGCACATCACCCGTACTTGCTTCCATGATTACTACAGAGACACGATTGTCTCTTAGCGAAGTATCTTGTGCAATAGACTTTTGTATTTTTGTTTGCAAGCCCGCATCCATCGTTAGCTGTACATCGCGATTGCGGTTTTTGAAATCCTCCACTTCCTTACTGCCAATACCAGCCAATAACAAAGGTGCAAGTGCTCCATAGTCCTTTTTTACAACTGTCATTTCTTTAACCCCACGAACTAAGAATCGGTTTTCGCTATAATTATTGGCAAGCACAGGGAAGCTTTTTGAAGGCAACTTAAAGCCACGAAGTTCTGCGGCATGTTCATAATCTGCAAAATAACCATTTATACTGCCATTAAAAACGCCAGAGTTTGCATCGCCTGTCCAAAAAAACAATTGTTCCTCAAATGGGTAATAACGTTCTAAACGTTGGTGTACGGCAGAATCGAGGTTATAGTGAGCTATACCAGCCCCCATTAACTTGAAGCGTTGTGCTTTTACGCTATCCGCATTGCTTGTTGCCAACAAAATTCCTTTGCGGTCATGCAAGTTTCCTGCCTTTAATCGTTTCATTAATATGGCAATACGTGGGTTGTAACTAAACATCCTGGCCCCACTCCGATCTGCAACAAGAGTAGGCTGTACCACCCATTTCTGGTTGTTTAGCACATATCCAGCTACATTAATGCCTAATAATATAATGCCTAAACATGCCGCCATTAGTGCAGGCACTAAATTCTTGTCCTGTTGTTTAGCAATGTATTCCATCTGTACTTTAGTACCACGCAAGGTTGATACCGAAATCAAAAAACCTGCTGCCAAAAAATTGAGCACAAGCGATGAGCCACCATAGCTTTGAAAGGGTAACGATACACCGGATAAGGGTAATGCACCCGTAGAACCACCCGCTATGAGCAAAAACTGTACAAATGTAGATACACCAATTCCCGCACTCAAGTAAAACAAGAAGGGTGAACCGGTTCGTCTACCAATAATTATTGATCGATGCAGGTACAATAGAAATAACAAAAAGATGCAAAGCATACCAGTTAATCCAAATTCTTCACCAATTGCTGGTAAAATCATATCTGTATGGGCCTCGGGAATGGTTTTGGCGAAACCTTCGCCCACACCTTGCCCAGTGGTACCACCAGTAGCCATTGCCCATAAACCATTGGCCACTTGGTCTCCACCATAAACTTCATTGTTCCAAGCATTTTGCCAAATTGCCTTCCTATCGCCTAGTCGCTGTACTGGGCCGGGTATAATGCGATCTAAATATGGAATTTGATCAATGGTTAAAAACGCCGACATGATGACCAATACAATCACCGTAGATTCACTAATTTGCTTGCGTTGAAAAAACATGATTGCTCCTACAAGCACCACAGTTATCCCGGTAGCGATCCAAATATTATCAAATACCCAAGAGGCCATTACATATAGTACCACGCCACCTGCCATGAACATGAAATCGCCACGAGAAAATGAGAATAAGATAATAAATGTGAAACAAACTACCATGGCTGGCCCCAAGTCTCCCAATACTAAAAAGAGCATAAGGGTAATCAATATGGCAAATAATGCCAAGGAGAAAAACGACCACCTCTTGTTCCAGCTTGCATACTCACTAATTAGTTTTTCGTTTACGGCAAAAAATCCCGCTAGGAAGAAAATAACCAAATACTTAACCACTTCACTGGGTTGAAAACCAAACAAGTTCACCTTCACCCCACTACCCTCTGGACCTGTTCCAAATACTATAGTAAGTGCTAAGAGCCCAATAGCAACCATTGCCCATGGCCATCCATTTGCTGCTGAACGTATTTGCTTAAAAATAATAAGGCGATAAATTAAGGTATCGTTATGAAATCGTCGCCAGTTAAAACACAACATCAATAACATTCCGCCCAAACCCATAAAAAGATAAATGAGCGAATCTTTTGCTAAAAATCGATCTCGCAGCGGATCCTGCAAGCTTAACAGGGTTAAAAACGAAATCCCGGTAAGCAACATCACCATTGGTAGCATAACTTGATCTGCGGTACTAAATCTCCAAGAAAGAACAAGATGCACCATTAAAAAACCGCCTATAAAACTTCCGCAGATAATAAAAAACCATTTATTAAATTCTTCAGGGGTTCTAATAATAAGTGACTTTTCTTTTTTAAGGATGCTAAAATCCTTTGTAGAAAATAGCTTGATGGTATGAGGGCGTTGCTCGAAAGTAAACGCCTTATTACTAGTAAGACTTTGCACACCTTTAACAACTCCGAATTGAAACCCTGGCTTTAGGGGCAACACTTTAAATGCTTTATTAGGTAAATGGGTAAACATGAATTCGCCTGTAGCATTAGTCCTTGCATAAGCCGTAAGTTGCTGTAATTTTCGCTTGCCACTATCCAAGGTAAAAACCTTTGTAAAGCCTACAGCATTTTCTACTATATTTTTAATGTTTTCAGTAGTTTCATTATTGAAAATGCTGTCTTGTGGTAAAATCATTTCAAGACGGACAAGCACTCCAGGCACTGGCTGCTCATTTTCAAAAACCTTGCCCGTAATATCATGAGCACCCAATGCCACATCTACGCTTGAGGAGTATGGCTTAGGATTTTTAAGCTCCTGATTAAACCTTAAGGAATCATCACCTGTATACCCAAGTAATGCCCTTGAGGCCATTACCCTAGCCTTAAATGATTTCCCTCCTTTATCAAACGCTTCATCTGCTAAAAGAAAATATTTCCGCTTATTTACCTCGCCAATATTGTCAAGTTTTTCTGTAGTTTGGGTAGCATTGGCAACAGTTTTTTCAATCAGATCGATATCTCTATGATCTTCAAAGTAATAACCATTTTTCAGCAAGCTTCGTAAGCTTTGGGCAGGCTTTCCAGCGTTTAGGTTTACCATCGTACCCGCCTTTAAACGGGGTGCTACTTCTTCAAATCTAGGCTGAATAACATGGTACAATTGATAGAAAAATAGCGTAAAAACCACTCCGATAACCAGTATAAATATACGTTCGCGATTTCTTCCTGTTTTGCCAACCGACTTAATTTGCTCCATTTTTTGAATCTGTGGCTTTAGTAATGTTTTTTGACTGATTTACACTGGGAAACAACATATTTATAAGCTGTTGGTTTGGAAAAACATAACTATTATTTACAGGAAGAACACAATTGATAAACCTGACATTCTTAAGGAACAAGGCTTGGTTAGAAGCTGCAATGGCGAGGTTAAATCCTTTGAATTGCATGCTATCCAAGCTTATTAATTTAGACTGGGATTTTAAAATTATTGCCGCACCCTTGTAACCACTGTCTGCCTGCAAGACAATACCATGGGCAAAAATATGTAGGGTATCTTTTCTAATTCGCAGCGTATCACTAAGGAGTATCGGACTTTTGAAAATGCTGTCAGACAGAACCAATGTATCCCCTGGTGCATGGTCAATTGCATCTTGCAACAATTTCTCTTGGTTATTACGCACCAAAATTTTGGCAGGCGCAGCCCTCATTGATCCATGATCTACTGTTTGTTGTGATTTTAAAAATAGCAGCAAGGTGGTTCCAAGCAACACAATGCATAAAATGATCAAGGCAATAAAACCAGGATGTTTCTTACTTCGGCTATTGGTTTCAGGCTGAACATCAGTTACTGGTTCTTCCCTCATTGTAGCAGTGGTAGATAGAGGAACTTGTTGTGCCAGACCTGGTCGGGTTGGCTCGACGTTTTGCTTGGCCTTGTTGTTTTGTAACAGTACAACGGTGATATTGTCACGTCCACCGTTTTCATTGGCAAGCGCAATGAGGTTATCCGCTTTTTTAGCAAGTCTATCACCTTGCATGAGCAAACTTGTGATATCTTGCTTATTGACCATATCGGTAAGGCCATCACTGCAAAGCAACAGGGTATCGCCTGGCAAAAATGGTGATTGACCTGTTTCTATATAACTCTCGACATTTGTAATTTGATCACTAAAACCAATAGCTTTGTTTAGTTCATTGCGTTTTGGATGTTGCATGGCAGCAACCTCATCCAGTCTTCCAGAATCTTCAAGGAAACCTACAAAAGAATGGTCTTTTGAGATTTTAACAAGCGATCCGTCTCTTAATAGATATAATCGTGTATCGCCAACATGGCCATAATAAAATTGATTGTTTTCAATGTCTGCAAGCACTAGGGTAGCCACGCAAGCCATTTCTGAAAGCTCTTTTTCTGTTTCCTTTTTTGCTACAATGAGCCTATTTGTTTCTCGAAAAGCATCAATAATTTGCGAAATTGGATCTTTTGGACGGGCAATAAATTGCCTCATCATCTCTTCTTTCGCTATGGCAGCAGCAACCTCGCCACCATGATATCCGCCAACGCCATCTATTACTGCTGCCAAGATATATTGCTCGCCATTAATGGGCTGTACAATAAAGCTATCTTCGTTGTTGTCTCTAGTCTTGCCAGTATCTGTGAGTCCGAAAAAGTGTTTAGCCATTTTTATTTCGAGAGTTTTTAATGTCTTTAAAATGTAGTATCAATAAAGAAAATACAACCAATAACAGGATGATGGATAACAATTGCGACATGTCAAGATTTAAATAAATTTAAGCCAATAATTCCGTTAAGAAGCAATCTAGAATTCAAAGGCAAAGCAATCCACTGTGGTGAATTGATCTCGCTTCGTTGCACCAACACTTCATTCAAGGTGGTGAGCTCACCGAAAGAAGCCAAATAGAAATTACCGTCTGCTTTATTATATCTAATGTGCAAGTGAGGTGAATTTGCCCAATCAGAAGGAATTTTAAATAGGTTAGGGTCATCGCGTACCTCATCGCTGCCCGATACAATGGTATCCTCAGATTTGATTAAAAATTCTATCTTTTTACCTGCAAACTGTTTGTCGGGGACGATGGTTTCCAAGCGAGCAATCACTGCTTGGTTGCTCTGAGCGGCATTACCTTCTACGTATTCGAGCTGCGCCTGATATGGGATTTCCATGTAACCATCACTGTAATAAGTGAAACCCTTTAAAATGTCATTGTTTACATCGAAGGTTTGTGCAATACCAGTTTGACGTGGAATGAAGGTTACCCGAAGGTTTTCCGTTTTCTGATTGTTACCTGGCAACAGTTTCCCGATAAAACCTTTATCACCCCTCACGTAATCGGGGTGCGACACCAACCTAAAAACCCATTTTGACCCTGAGGGCTCTACCGTTTTCCCGGCAATGCGATATTCTTTTAAGATTTCGTAGAATTTTTTAACCGTTTCTTGAACGATGAGACCGAAAATACCCTGTTTATTTTCTATAAACTCACGGTAATCCTCCTCGTTAAAGCTGATGATAAATTCGTGATAGAAGACAACACGATCGGCAAACGAGAGTTCCCTGATGGATTCCTTGAATTTTTCGATAATGTAGGTATATACCGCTTCAGGCGTTAACTGAGGCGTTTTACCATTGATCCCATTGGTTTCATCGGTTAAAAACCAATCCTGAATGCCAATACGCTGCCAGAAATTAGACTTTGTTTCCATATTTAACTTAACTGTGCCAATCAAGGCTTTTTTTTATCGGTGTAACTAAAATCCCTGTGGGGTGGCGGTTGTATCGGGTGTTGGCTCTTCGGTAGAATCTGTGGTTTCTTTTTGGCTGTTTCTCATTTCCTCCCTAATTGCACTGTCTAATGCCTGCTTAACTGCAGCCCTGCGAATCATTTCACGTTGTCGTTTCATCTTCTCAGCATCATATTCACTGGTATCGGCTTCAGGCACTAGCGAATCAACTGGATTTATCACAACCTGAGAAGGTTCCCTTTTTTTATACTCCGAATAGCCAACCAGGCCCATCAATCCAACAATGGCAATTATTAAGAAGGCAAATACAATGGGCGAAAGCAATATTCCAGGTTTCTTTTCATTTATCCCATTTTTCAACTCGTTTATTTGCTGGCGGAGTGCGTTGTTTTCTTCAGCAGCCTTATCCGTTACGAGACTGTATGCAGGTTTAGCAATGACTGATAAGCTCCCCGAAACCAATGCTTCTAGCAGTGAGATCCCATCATCAAAACGATTTGCTGGATCTTTCTGCAAACATTTATCTACCAGTTCTAAGAGCCAGCCAGGAATTTGCATTTCCCTTGCCTTCTGGTCCTCGCTCCAACTTTCGGGCAAGTTCGCTTTACGCAGTTCGATAACATCTGGCAGTTCACTTTCCATATGTGCAATCATTACCGTATTGCGACCAGTATCGCTGTTACCAGCTAATGGGAATGGTACTTGTCCGCCCAATAGTTCGTATAAAATTATACCATAGCTATAAACATCGCTTTGCGGAAGCATTCTACCATCATTCTGTTCTGGTGCCATGAACTCAACCGCACCAGCATGCCGAATGCTGCTGCGACGCTGCTCATCGCTCATGATCGCCAACCCAAAATCAAGCAGCACGTAATTGCCGGTATGAACATTGTATTTTACATTATTGCTCTTAATGTCGCCATGCTTAACACCAACCCTGTGGCAATGTGCAAGGGCAGATGCCAGATGCTCTGCTACCTTAATCAGTTCCTTTAGGGCAAATATCTTGTCATGGGGTGGCTGGAGCAGTTCGCAAAGGTCAGGTCCATCAATATATTCCATCTCTATAAACGGAAAGGAGCCACTCTCTGTTATACCAAAACTGAGCATCTTAACCACATTTGGGCTCGGATTTTCGTTAACTTTTGATAACTTACCTACCTCATTTTGAAAGTTACGGTAATTTTTATCGTCCTGATTTTCGGTATGTATTGGCGTGGGGATTAACTTTACGGCTGAATAGATTTCGCCAATGCGCCTACCCTTATATACCGAACCCTGACCACCGGTTCGCAGTGCGCCTAGGTTTTCTAGCCCCTCTGTGATTGTGAATACCTTACTCATTATTATCTTAACAATTATTTTGGTGTTTTGTTGCCAAATATGGATGAAAACTAAAGAAAAATATCAACAAAATAAGCAGCTCTGCCATACAATTAAAAACTTAGAGGGATTCCCTACCTACTTTTCTGATAGAAAATGTAGTATGTGCATTGATAAGCCGCTCTACTCATCGGATAAGCTTCGTCTGATGAGCAGTCTATCTAACGGTTAAGTTTTACCTTAACAGAAAAATGTCACCTTTAATTTATTCCCCTAAAAAAATTCGACAGCGTAATGAAAAAATTTCAAGTACAAAAAGAAACTATCCTTTTGACATCAAAAAACAGAACAGAACCTTAAGGAAAACTCGAACAAGGGAAAAACCTAATAGACAATATCCCGAACCCACAATCTAGATTATATTTAAAAATAGTCTAAGACCTAATTTGTGTAGAAACCGAAGGAAAATCAGCCAAACCGCAACAAATTGGCTAACAGCTATTTATTATCATAAAAAAAGGGAAACAACTTAATAGAGCTGTTCCTTAAGTACCCAGTAGTATCATTTTCTAACCAAACAGATTTACCGTTCACTGGTTAAATCATTAAATACCTATACCAAATGACTTTTATCGGCAATAATCAACTAAATATGGCAACGAATTATCTCTACAACCATAAATAATTGTCAGATTAAATACTGAGGCTGATGATGTAGCTTCTTTTTATTAATTATGATGCAGCGTTCAACCATTTTTGGAATTAAATCCCTAACTTAAAGGCAAATAAAGGAACAATTGAAAAAAAACTCAACTGCTCAGCTAAAAAAAGTACTAAAGCCGATTCATTTATGGGCAATAGCAGTAGGATTAGTGATTTCTGGAGAATATTTTGGGTGGAATTTTGGATGGGCAGTATCGGGTACGATTGGTTTTTTGATTGCTACAGTAATCATTACCATTATGTATGTTACTTTCATTTTTAGTTATACCGAGTTAACAGCTGCTATTCCTCATTCTGGAGGAGCCTTTGCTTATGCATATAGGGCGCTTGGTCCGTTTGGCGGGCTAATTGCAGGTTATGCCACACTCATTGATTTTCTTTTTGCTACACCTGCCATTGCCTTTGCATTGGGTAGTTATCTCCATTTTTTATATCCAGGAGTACAGGTCATTCCAGCTGCGATTGTCTTCAATATTACGTTTATTTTACTTAATATTTCTGGTGTAAAAGAATCGGCAATTTTCTCGGTATTTATTACCGTACTTGCCGTAGCAGAATTATTGCTTTTTATGGGTGTTGTTGCTCCAAGTTTCAAGCTGGCAAATTTTACGGCCGATCCAATGCCTTTTGGCTGGAGTGGTATTTTCGCTGCCCTCCCCTTTGCAGTTTGGTTTTATTTGGCAATTGAAGGCGTAGCAATGGTAGCCGAAGAGGTAAAAGATCCAAAAAAAAATATACCGAGAGGATATATCTCTAGTTTAGCTACCTTAATATTTTTAGCTTTTGGGATCATGATCCTTACAGGTGGCATTACCAATTGGCATCAGTTAAGCAGCATAGATTATCCATTGCCCGAAGCCATAGCCATTGTTTTGGGCAAATCAAATGTATTAACCAAAATTTTTGCTAGCATTGGCCTATTTGGGTTAATAGCTTCTTTCCATGGTACTATTTTAGCATCGTCGCGTCAGGTATATGCAATGGCAAGAAGTGGTTATTTGCCTTCTCCTCTAGCAAAAATCAATACCCGATTTAAAACACCGCATTGGGCACTGGTAGCTGGTGGATTAATTTCTTTTCTAGCTTTATTTTCAGGTACAACTAGCCAGATCATCATTTTATCTGTTTTGGGAGCTATCGTAATGTACATCATGAGCATGATAAGCCTATTCATTTTGCGCAAAAAAGAGCCTGGGCTAGAGCGACCATTTGTTGCACCTTTTTACCCTATATTTCCAGCTATCGCCCTCTTTATTGCCATAATTTGTCTCATTGCAATCGTGTATTACAATTTTAAAATTAGTTTGATGTTTTTTGTTGCCTTGTTTATTGTTCTGCTTATTTTCATATTTTTAGGCAAACATAAAGTTCCCATTTTGATCAATACGGATTAAACATGTCATACCATTTTACCATTGATCATCAAAGATATCAGTTTAATGATTTAAAAGCTTTATTGGCCAAAGCTTCTCCATTTCGCACGGGCGATGCCTTAGCAAATATAAGTGCCAGAACCTATAAAGAAAGAGTGGCGGCTCAGCTAGCTTTGGCTGATGTTCCGCTAAAAAACTTCTTATCAGAAACTATTATTCCATACGAAACTGATGAAATTACACGGCTAATCATAGATGATCATGATATGGCCAATTTCATTACAATCGACCATTTTACAGTTGGGCAATTTAGAGAATGGTTATTGAGCGATGAAACAGACACAGCAAAACTTCATCATATTGCTGCTGCAATTACTCCAGAAATGGCTGCAGCCGTATCCAAAATTATGCGTAACCAAGATTTAATTGCTGTTGCTAGAAAAATTGAAGTAGTTACCAAATTTCGCAATACCATTGGGCTAAAAGGACATTTTGCAACCCGGCTACAACCAAATCATCCAACAGATGATCCGAAAGGTATTCTAGCCAGTATTATTGATGGATTAATGTATGGGAATGGGGATGCCGTAATTGGCATTAACCCCGCATCAGACAATCCATTGGCCGTGCTAAAGTTATTGGCACTCATTGACCGGCTCCGTACCCAATTCGACATCCCAATACAATCATGTGTACTAAGCCATGTTAGCACTACCCTTAACTTAATTCGCAAACAAGCTCCCATTGATCTCTGCTTCCAGTCTATTGCTGGAACTGAAAAAGCTAATCATGGTTTCGGTATTTCTCTCGCCCTGCTAACAGAGGCGCATGAGGCTACCCTATCGTTAAAGCGAGGTACCATTGGAAACAATGTGATGTACTTCGAAACTGGACAAGGCAGTGCTTTATCTGCCAACGCACATCATGGGGTTGATCAGCAAACCTGCGAAGCTAGAGCCTATAGCGTGGCCCGAAAGTTTAATCCGATGTTGGTTAATTCTGTGGTAGGCTTTATTGGTCCAGAATACCTTTATGATGGTAAACAAATTACCAGGGCAGCACTAGAAGATCATTTTTGCGGCAAACTTTTAGGGCTTCCAATGGGTATGGATGTTTGTTATACCAATCACGCAGAAGCAGACCAAGATGACATGGATAATTTGCTAACCTTGCTGGGGGTTGCCGGGTGTAATTTTGTTATGGGTGTACCGGGTTCTGATGATATCATGCTCAATTACCAGTCTACTTCATTTCATGATGCTTTATATCTACGCAAAGTTTTGGGATTAAAACCAGCCCCAGAATTCGAAAAATGGCTAATAGCTCATCAGATTTTTGATGAATACGGAATGCTTGCAAAACATACTAATTTAGGGATTTTAAAAAATTTGGATGTATTATGGAAGAGTTAGAAAATGTTGGAAAACAACCGTTGCTTGACTTTAATTTCCTTAAAGAATTAACCGATGCCCGTATTGGCCTTGGTCATGCCGGCACCAGTATACCAACTAAAGAATCGCTTAACTTTAAACTTGCCCACGCCCAAGCCCGTGATGCGGTTTATACACCAATGGCAATTGTTGCGCTGAGTAGTAAATTAGAATCATTTAGTTTACCATCAACCACATTATATAGCAAGGTTAAGGATAGAACCGAATATTTACAGCGACCTGATCTTGGTAGATTGCTTAACCAGCGTTCGACAAAAGTGCTGAGCGATGAGATAAAAAACTGCGATGTAGTAATCTGCGTTGCTGATGGGCTATCTGCACTGGCTATCAATTTAAATGCATTTGACGTAATCAAGCTGTTAGTACCCAAAATACAACAGGCCAACTGGAGCTTAGCAACCATATGTTTGGTTATGCAAGGGAGAGTTGCCATTGCCGATCAGATCGGTGAGATCTTAAAGGCGAAGTTATCCCTTATTCTTATTGGAGAACGACCAGGTTTAAGCGCAGCCGATAGCATGGGCATCTATCTTACGTATCGGCCAAAGAGAGGTCTTACCGACGATTCGCGTAACTGCATTTCCAGTATCCGTAAAGGTGGACTATCTGCTGAGTTGGCTGCAAATAAAATCTTTTACCTAATTCAACAAGCAATGGGTAAGCGTATTTCGGGCACTGGATTAAAAGATGAGTACGAAAGCTGAAAAGTATTTATTTTGCATGGTGCGATGGAAACCTTCAAAAAACTTAATCTATTGTATCTGGACGAAGATATTGAGGGAAAAATGGAAATAATTCGTTCGATATTTCCAAAAAAAACTTGTTTTTGAAAACAGAAACTATCGAACGCCAGAAATAAGTATTGCCGCTTCTTTTATCTATCAGATTAACAACCAGTTAAGACGTAAAAAAAGCGGAGTAACATCTAAAAAATTAGAGTTATCCGCTTTTGTACCGCAGAAGGATCCAGTTCGAACCAATTATTGGAAGATTTAAGGCTTATTGCAATGTTTGAGATGTTTGAGTTTGACCCAATAGGATAGTTCTCGAACCAAACAATAAGTTTATCTTTCCTAAAAAGAATTTATGATGAAGGCAGCAATTACATTTATTATTTTAATCTCCTCAATAATTACTTCATATACGCAAAAAGAAGTAAAAAATGAGAATAAGACTTTGGCAAGTCAACAGCCACCACCATTACCAGAAGCTAAATGGCTTGATAGTGGAAAAGTAAAATTGGCAATTGATACAACATTAACCCACAAAAAAGGTGCTTTCGAATGTGATTCTGTTATTATAGTAGATTATAACGGAGCTTTTGGTGAACATACATATTTGCCTCTTAACGATAAAGGGCAATGGATAGCTACGATAAAAAAAACAAAAAGATTATTAGAAGATCAACTCAATTTTATTCAAATAATATTCGGCAGTAAATCATCTTTTAAAAATCCAAAAATGGTTTTTTGTTATGAACCAAGGATTGGGCTAATTTACTACAGGAATAACAAAGTAATTGCACAATCGGCAGTATGTTTAAGCTGTTGTAGAATGGAATCCACTGCTAAATTAGGAAGTGGCGACAATTATGCATCTTACAACACAGAAACTAACGAAAAAATTGCTAAATTCTATGATCAGTTAAATTTGCAATAAATCTGCTATTTAAAACAAAAAGCCATCTATTTTCCCCTCTCTAGCAAACGTCCAGCTTGTGCCCAAAACAGAAAACCAAAATACAATAATTAATCAAATTAGCTTAAAACAAAAAATTCAGCATATTTCTTAGGTATGCTGAACGATTATTTATTACAATCACAAGCGGGGCCCTTATGCTAGATGGGATAATCGAATCTTGCGATTGCTTCTTCTTTCATTGTCAGTTAATGTTTTATCCAAAAACTGTAAAGCTATAGACGGATAAGACCCAAGTTAGTCTTATATCAAATTCCTAGTGATCTTACCCTTAATGATATACATGGAACTGATACTTTCTTTGGTAATTACCGTATCTCCCTTAAAATTCGGATTGCTAGAGCGTAAGATCAATTTACCTGGATCTTGATGTTGGTGTATTAATTTAATGCTCCTTAAGCAATTTGTTTTTTCATCACCCATGATTACATAAGCCTCGCCCCATTGTAATACATCAAAATTGGTTACCTCTTTTACGGCAATAATTTCGCCAGAGGCATATTTAGGGTACATGCTATCACCATAAACAGGCAAATAGGCCGTGCAATCATTAAAAGGTTTATAGTTTACAAAGTACTCGGGCTCATCTTCCATTAACATCAGGCTAGGCGCTCCAGCATCAGCCAAGCTAACGTCGTAATAAGGCACACCTTCCTTAGCTTCAGATACAACTGGCCCCTTTTTTAAAAAGGGCTCTCCTATCCCATCCGTTAACCATTCTTGGTTCACGTTAAATAGCAATGTTAACTTATCCTTAATAGCATTTGAAAGCTTTTCTCCTGTTTTTCCGCTTAAAATACCAGACAAAGAACCTTGCTTTATATTCATTGCTACAGCAAAATCAGATTGAGTTTTAAATTTCAACTTCTCCATTAAAACTTTTAGTCGTTGATTTTCAGACATATGAATTACCTTGTTATATAATTTATATATTATTATAGATTATATATAATAATATGGTATATTGGTATTACTAACGCAAGTTATTAAATCTACCTCAAATTAATATACCTCCTATGAAAGATCTCACATTTAACTCAAACGAAACTAAATTCTTGGATGGGATTCAAGAGTTTTTCGGCACCAGAACCGTAATTAATCACCTTACTTTTATCGATAAATGGATGGAACTGTTATTGGGTGGCAAGCCTAGTAAAAGATGGACTAAACCCGCCGACCTCTATTACTTTTATGAAAGGATCGAAGCTTTATTTGAAGTGAGTTATCAACTCAATAAAGCAACTGAAGGCTATGTTTCATTAGCAGCTAGCGCAACATTAGATCAAGCATTTTTAGAAACGGAGCAATATGCCTTAACTTACTTCCCTTATCAATTAAAAGAACAACACTTATTAAATCCATTAAAAGCCATTAAGGCCATTTTTAAGAAACAAGACCTGCAGTACTACAAACAAACCTTAAGAGAATGGGTGGCAGAAGGATTAAATGATAATTACGCAACAGAAAATGCAGACTATATTATCCCATTATATACCAATGCCAAAAAGTTGATTGCTGCTTGTTGGTTATTTCATGAAAGGGTGGTTACTAAGAATAGTTTCAAAAAGCCAAGCTATCCCAACCCATTATTAAACTTTGCCTTAACCGAACCTCGTTTATTTACAGAAGAGGAGGTTAAAAGCCCTTATTTAATGATTGAAGAGTTTTTCAATTTTACCAATTTAAGTGGCTACCGAGAAGAACTGCAAGATTGGTTCATGTCTGTAATTAATGAAGATATAGCGGCAAAAAAACCAAACGATTGTTTATTTATACACAACCAATATACCCAGTTGGTACAGGCAGGTTACATCATTGTAGCTCAAAAATTGCCATATGTACCTAAACCAGATAAACATGACGGTAGAACCATGGGTCAATGGATGCTTGACAAAAGGGACAGTGATATTTCAGAAGGAGAAATCATGTTGGGCGATGAAGAACCCCATGTGCTCAGTTTAGCAGAAAGAGCGGCACCAATGGAGTATTGTACGGAGGCTTTAAGCCATGATAAGGTGGTAAAGCTAAGGTTTGGCTTGCAGGAATGGCTAGATGCTGGTTTAAGCGAAAATTCGAGCATACATGGTATAGGCGATGAGTATGCCTTTAGCTTTTACCTCACGCTGCAAAAACTCACAGAAGCTTTTTACCTGATCATTACGGAAAATGCCAAAACCCCTGTTTTACCTTTAACCATAGCAAGCCATGAAGCCTAGGCCAAATTTAACACAAGAGTTTAATAGCTTATTTAGCTATTACCCTGCAGACTTGATTGAGGCTGCTTTGGTGCCTTTAATGCCAGCTTCGGCCGATGAGATAGATGAACATACAGCTATTCAGCAATTATTTTATGCCGAGCTGACTGAAATTATACATGGCAATTTAATAGCATACCAGCAAACAAAAGCTAATGAGCAAGCCAATACAGCAGAAAATGAAGCGTTAACAGACGCAAAATCGATTATTAATATCCTAACACCCATTATCCCCATTGGCTATGTTTTCTTTCAGCAGGGCAAGCTAAACAGTGGCAATTTAACCTTTGTAGTAGATAGATATGAGTATAAACCAATCGACGAAGTACATCAGGCTGTTAACTTCAGCCTAATGGCTTACCCAAAAATCACTTTTGAAATACATACCTATGGCACCATGGTTAATTTAATTAGCAATGGACATTTCTATTATGCTACCTTATGCGCTCAAAAAAACTGCATCTATCAAAAGAAAGCACATTATAACCTACCCTCACCTAATCCTGTCTTATTGGCCGCAAATAGGTTAAATGCAGCCATCTTATTTAAGCAAAACAGCGATAAGGCCCTTAGTTTCATGAACGGTGCTAAACAATACCTTGAGCGTAATGAAAATACCATGGCCGTTTTCATGCTTCAACAGGCATGTGAGTTTACTTATCGGGGTTTAATCATGGTCTTTAAAGGCAAGAACATCAAAAGCCACGAACTGGTTATGCTTCGAAAGCAGCTGACCCATTATGCGCCACAGGTTATTGGCCTTTTTCATCCTAAACCAAAAAAAGAACTACGTTTATTAACCTTTTTGCAAGAGGCTTACATCAAGGCGAGGTATGAAAATGCATACCAAATTGATCAAGAACAAGCCTTAGAATTGGTAATAGCCACCTCAAGTTTAATGAAGGGAGTGCAAACCTTATTTGATGATTATTTGGCAGAAACCATTTGTTGAATGTAGAGCGTTGTTTGTTGTGCGTTGTTCGAGTTTTCTTCGGGAATTCATTTAGGTTTCTTCGGGAACTGTTCGGGAAGCGTTCGAGTCTGCTTCGGGAAGGCTTCGGGAAACGTTCGGGAAGGCTTCGGCACCGACCCGAAGAAAAGCCGAGGCCAAGTCGAACAAGAGTAAACCGCAACCCGATGCAGCTATGACCCCATCTCGAAGCTGTTTCGAAGCACTTAGCATCGTTTCTCGAATGTTGATTGATAAAAAACAACTCCTTTATCAAATGTTTACCCTACTTCTTCAAATTTAGCACATTGTTTAGAAAGCAATTCAAAATCTGCTCTATACTCGATGTGTTTCCATTTTGTTCAAAGATTTCAGCTGATGAAGAGTTAACTCGAAATAGCATGACTCTCAAAGAAAAGGCCTTAGCTTTCGCTAAGGCCATAATAGCTTGAGATCAATTAATTCATTATTAGCTAACCTATTTAAACTTTGCCCAACAGCGTATTATTAATCCTATCGGTAAACTTACCTTCAAAGGTTAATGCCTCTAAAAAGATGCCCGGAATATCATTTTCACGATTTTCCTTTCCAAATTCTACAAATGTATTTTTCAATTGTTCTTTTGCCATCATTAACTGTTTACCAGCAAGGTACCATTCTTTTATTTTTGCTGCCCAAGCTTGTTGCAACATCATGTTACTGCTTTTTGGAATGCCCCAGTTATCCCCCTTGCCTAAATGCGTTGAGGTAGGTGGCTTGCCATTAGCGGTCATAAAGGCGCAACAAGGGAAACAGGCCGAAACTTTTTGAGTGTTTTTGCCTAATGCAATTTCAAATATAAAGCTGTTATTATCTATCGTGGTCGAATATAAGCTCATGGCTTGGATCATGCCATGGTAACTTTTAAATAATTGGCCAACTACATATTTTTGACTAATCTTTGGAATCGTATTAACCAGATTAATGTTATAACCCTTTATTGGAAGTGGTTTTCCTATAGTTTCAATAGCAGTTAAAGCACTATTTGTAAACTCAACTGCTTTACCATAGGCCTCAGCTACTTGTTGGTCTGGTGCTCGATAGGCTGGCTTATAAAGTTCTAGATTAGATGGACCAACAATAAAACATTGGTTTACTGTAGACATTCCTCCAATATAAGCACCATAAGGCGGTGGTGCTGCTGCATTTGCCGCATCAGTTAAACGTTTAATATAATTGCTGTATTGATCTGTCATTGCAGCAATAGCAGGGATAGTTGATGCTCTTGGCGTAGTGGCTATAATATAACCAAACTCTTGTACTGTAGCAGATTGGCTAACGGAAACATTAACACCTAGCTTTTCAAATACTACTTTTACCTTGTCATAAGAATCCTTTTCATCAACAGCAGACATGTATTGAAAAATAGTGTTGCTGTTTTTGGAAGCATATCCCAATACAATTGCAGTGCACACGGCATCTGCAATTGGTTTAGTTAAAAATTGGCTCATACCTACTTAATTTATAGGAGGAGTAAAACTAACTGTGTGTCCATCCGTCGTAAATAAAATTGCATTGCCATCGAATGTTGCAGAATACTCAACCTCCCCTTGTAGAAAATTACCTCCTCCGACTGGTCTGCCGTAAATAACATTACTGTTTCCGATTCTAAACTTGTTAATGGTAGGAGGCAATGTGTGCATAATTCTACCATTAGCGATTTGACCACATACTGTGTTATTATCCAAAATTGTAAGTAATTGCCCGGTATTGTTTGTAATTGATATGAACATAATATTAAATTGTTAAAGATTGCCTACTCTAGTCAGGTTTTTCGGCTTCCACCTGTATGTTAGTTTGTTAAGAGATTTGTCTTTTCAAGATGGCTTCATAACCTTCTACCAATAGCTTATATCCTTCTGAAGTTTCTTGTGGGGCGAGTGATATTTCAATTTTTCCCCAGGCCATTTTCGGCTTTTTCTTGAATAAACCACCATTACCTTCATTACCAAGATCAAGTTGCACTTCACCATTAACTACAGCCATCCTAAAACTTGCCGTAAGCGTTGCCTTATCAATTTTAGACATGGTTAGAGGCACCAAAGTGATCAGGGGAACTGAGATTTCTAGGTTTTCAATTTCACCATCATGACCAAGATGTGGATATTCAAGAATTACAGTCCTCGGAACTAATGTATGTTTGTTAGGAGTGGCAGCACTTTGAACATTAGGTTGTTCTTTATCTTCATCTTCTGCCACATGTGTTTCAACGGCCTTGGGTGCTTCGATAAAGTATTTATCTAATAGTGATGTATTTTTATCCATCAATGCATCACTGGCACTGATTATAGCTTCTTGAATAGCGTTTACGAATAATTTAAAACTGATCATGATTGATATAATTTATTTATGTTGATTAAGCTATGCTGAGATTCTTCCTTTTACGGCTTCCAACTTTTCGATTGTTTCTTCTACAAGCTCTTTGCTTTCTGGGGCAAGGCCAACAGACGCCGCACAATTGGGGCATGCAAAATGTACACCCATCATCAATTGTTTGATATCGAAGGGAATTCCAGTATTACAAACTGGGCAAGGAATATTTTGACTTTGCGTTATCATGTTATTTATTTTAGTTATTGAATAATTCTTGTTTATTTTCAGTTGGTACTGCCTGGATCGATTTGGTATACAGGTCAATGATGGTAAGCACACCTGCAGGCAGAGGAAGTGTAGCTGCATTGATATTGATCTTCACTTTATTTGAGATCTTACTCTGGTTTTTGGAATCTCGATTGCTATTTGAACCCGAATCGCTCACTTTACCATATAGCTGTGCTTTTCGGTCGGTAATCTTGTTTCCTGATTCATTAGTTCCATTTGATGGTTTAGAAGCTACGGAAGTAATCTCCATATCGAAATCTATAGTTACCTTATCTACCACTAAAGAATTCATGGGCACAATGGTAAGCAAGGGTAGGCTAAAATGAGTTGTAACCAATTGAATTGACTGTGGAACTGCTGGCGCAGCTTCAACAGCTTCAACTACAGGGATAACACCTGGTGCAGAAGCTGCTATTGCTTTCACGGCAACTTTACCACGATCTATTACAGGTTTGGTTAATGCCATCTGTATCAGAATCGGTTCATAGCCATCTCCGTTTTTCTTAAAGCAGTATTCAAGCAAGAACCTGGTTTGGCCTTGTGCCATTACCACATTGGCCTTTGAAACCGCCACAAGTGGAGCGCTGATTAATGATTCAATGTCCAATGCTTTACTAAAGTTTGGATTGAATTTTTGATTCGTTACTTTTGGCATAATTGACTATAATTATTTGTGAACAAATAAGTTAGCTAGGCTAACTTATTTGATTTTGTTAATTTAATTCGCTCCGATTGTAATTGGTGAGATAGACTGTGCAAATGCTTCGATGATGGTATTTACACCCTTTGGTAGCGGAAGCTGAGCTGCATGTACATTCACACTATATTTAGCAGAATTACTCTTTTCATAGTGTGTGTTGTGCGTAGAGGAATCTTTCGAATCGTAACTGGCACTTCCCCTGATAGTAACCGATAATGGACCCCAACCCATCTTAGCTTCAAAACTGCCTTCGCCCTTGCTTTCTGTTGACTTTGCTTCTGATTGATCTTCAGAGAAGCTTGATTTTACTTCCATTTCGAAATTGATATCTACTGTATCAACTGCTAATGAATTTAGTGGAACAATGGTTAACATTGGCAAGTTGAATTGCGTTACAAAGCTTTGGATTTGTGTTGCGACTGCCGCTTTCGCTTTAACTGGTGGCTTAGCTGTATCGTCAGCATCAACTGCTGGAGTACCAGGAGTGATTATCCCTCTTTGTAATGACATTACGATCATAACTGGCACATAGCTATCATGTTTCTCGATTGCAGGTGTGCCAATTACCTCTGCCTTGCTCAACAAGCCAGTATCTTTATCGAATTCTGCAGGTTCTCCTTTAACAAGATCAGCCTTAGGAACAGTGATTTTTGTGAAACAAGTATCTAACATGAACTTGGTTTGAGTTAGCGCCATTGCTGCATTGGCACGAGCAGCAGCATTTAGTGGTCCGCCAATTAGAGCATCCATAGGCAGGCCTGAGAACTCTTGTGACATCGACAGTAGATTAGATTCCATAACTTTTGTTTTTAATTATTAGTGATTTTTGTTGATTACTTATTGATTTGGCAGGTGAAATAAGATGATGGTTATAGCATTGCTAATTTTTCAAGATCTGCCTTGGTACCATTAAAAATATCTTTATCTACCTGTCCACTTACGCTTTTAATGGTTCCCGTACCACTGTTTTGCCAAATAGTATATTTATCCCATCCAGGCGGCAATAATGGTGGGGCAGATTGATAGGCGGCAATCCATAACGGATAGTTTTCAAAACCTGTGGGATTACCGAGGAAATCATGCCAAAAAACACGATTGGTATAAATCATTGGTATACGTCTTGTTTTGCTTGCTACACCTGTTAACCAATCCTTTACTAATTGTACACAAGCGGTACGGTTCTGAATAACATAAGGGTTTAGGGTATCTGGCACTTGCCATTCTACATCTAATACTGGAGGTAAAAGACCTGCTTGTGAAAAATCAACTCCACAACCTAAAAAGTTATCGATCTGTTGTTGAGCTGTTGCGTCCTTGAAATTTAGAAAATGATAGGCCCCATGTAAAATACCTAAACTGCTTAATTTAGAAAAGTTGCTTTCAAACATGTGGTCTTTAAAGCCCGCACCTTGGCTTGCCTTGCAATACACAAAACTTACTTCTTGTGCCAAAGTGGCCCAATTAATTGTACCGTTGTTGTGAGAAATATCAATTCCCTTAACAATGCCAGCAGTATCATTAGGCGTTAGTAGTGCATTTATGGCATTCATGGTGTTCGTACCGGCAATGCCATCATTAAGGAGCTTATGCTCGTACTGAAATTTCTTTACCGCGTTTTGAGTGCCGATTCCGAAAATTCCATCAACGGTAAGCGGATAGCCCAAATTGCTTAATTGTTGTTGTAGTGATTTTACATCATCACCTTGCGAATTCAATTGAAGAATAGCCATAATTTGATTAGTTTAATTTAAGGGCAAATAATTGATAAGATAGCATTGCTTATGCTTGCTTTTAGGGCAAGAAACAGCGGTTAAAGCTATTTTATCATTTTGCTTATCTCAAATTGAGCTAATAAATGACTTGTATTTACAGGCATTAATGCCCCTTTAAAAAGCAGGTAAAACTACTTGGTTGTTCAAGCGTATCACTACTATAATGGCTTATAATACCTCAAATAAGAGGTGCCTAATGGCAAATAACACCAAGCCAGCAGTATTTCGGCTTTGGGTTTTGAGTAACAGATTATTCCGATGGCCCTCTACTGTGCGTACACTTAAGAAAAGTTTTTCGGCAATTTCGGCACTGCTATTTTCTTTACATATCAAGGCTAACACTTCTTTTTCGCGTGGGGTAAGCTCAAGAGAAGGGCTATTAAATATACTGATGGTTTTACTGCTAGAACGATTTGCCTGTTGTATCGCCATCAACACCTGTTTATTCATGTAAAAACCAGTTTCATAAGTACTTTTAATGGCAGCTATCAATTCTTCCTTATTACAGTTTTTAACCAGATAGGCAGCTGCGCCAGAGGTAATCATTTTAGAGATTAGGCGGTCTTGCGAATGAACAGACAATACTATTACTCGAATGGCCGGATATTTATCGGCAATGAACTTGTTCAATTCAATGCCATTCATTTCTGGCATGTTCATATCCATCAATAAGATATCTGGAATTTGTGCTGGCAAGGTGTCAAAAATTGACAGTAGCATAGACGCAGTTGCTGCCTCTGCTACCATTTCAAATTCAGGAACACTCTTGATTAGCAAGACCAAACTTTGCCTAAAGATATTCTGGTCGTCTATAATGCCTATTTTTATGGTTTCCATCTTAACAGTTTATTGTAAATTGACATTGATATCCATTATGCTGGACAGTTGGATTGTTTACCATGGCCCCTATCATTTTCAACCTACTTTCTATATTATGAAGACCCATTCCTTTTCTAGTTTTTTGTTCACCAATCGCTATACCCGTACCATTGTCTTGATAAGTAACAGTAATTCCTTTATCAACTACAGTGAAATAAATGTCAACTGTTTTGGCGTTTGCATGTTTGATTGTGTTATTTAAAAGCTCTTCCATAACTCGATATAAAGAAATCGTTGTAGTAGCACTGAGCTCATTAAGTTGAATTTCTGCTTGGTTATGGATGATAATTTGAATATGCTGACCTTGGACAATTGAGTCGCATAATTCTTCCAATGCACCTAAAAAACCATATAACTCAATCCCAGGGGGAGAAAGGTTATGCGAAATATGGCGTACATCTTTGATTACTTTATCAATAATATGCTTACATCGACCTGAAAAAATGGCTAAACTATTTTCAGAATCAGGTTTAAAAACATCTATGGTAAGCCTCAAGTTTGAAAGTGCAGTACCTACATCATCATGTAAATCCTGACCAATCCGTTTACGTTCATCTTCTTGGGAGTTAATTATTGCCTGAAGCAGTTCTTCCTGATGTAGCAATTGAACTTGTTGATCACGGTCTTTCTGCTTCAGTGTCTTATTCTGCAGCCTCACGTTTAGTAAGATAAAAGAAATCGCCAAGATGCACATTCCGGCAGTGCCAGCGAAAATCAGGACATATATATTTTCGTCGATGTTTTCCATTTGATAAATCCAAAAGCCATAACCAGGTAAAGCACAATAACAAAGGTATCATGCAGATTCCATATTAACATTTTCGCATCATGGCTTAATTTAAAGGTGATTACATTAGAGAGAATAAAAACAAACAAAGACCCCGAGAAATACAACAACAGGCCTGCATTGATGAGGTTAAAACCATTGTTAGTCCATGATTGGCTCGTATCAGTATCAACCGAGTTGAAAAAATACAGTAAGCTGTAACAGATAAAAATCAGGGCCTCTAGTGGTCTAACATAAGAGTTGAACTGGTATTTACTCTGAAAAAAAAGCACGTTGATTAAACATAACACGGGAAACACAGCCATGATTAGGTAGCTGTATTTCCTAAATGACCTGCTTTGGTTAAGTCCAACAAAATAGACTGCCAAGAACAAAAATTCCACTACAGTATAAATATGGAGTAGTGGTAGATTATTATTTCCAGATTGTAAGATTGCCATTAAGTTAATACTACCTGAAACAAGAAGATAAAGTAGTAAAACCTTAAACAACCTATTGATGTAGCGATAGTTATATACTGCCACACCAATAGGAATAAAAATTGAAATTGGAACAATCAGGCTTTGATAATAATAGGAAAATGAATGTCCGTAAATCGTTAACAATGACATCTGTTATTAGGACAATTCACTTTCTGGATCACAGCAGTGTGGGCAGGGCTTAGTAAAGTCATAGATAGATGAATCTTCTTCATCAGTTGTTGCAGGTTCTATGATATCTTTATAGGTACCAGCTTCATCAATAAGAACAGGAACAAGAACAGCAGAAATACCTTGTCCTTTTTTAAAACCCGGTTGATGCAAGGTAAAATAGGCTCTGGCACCTTTTGCCTCTGGGTATAGCTCAGACAAGGCCTTAATGTCTTCAAATGGAATATAAAAGCCTTTGGGTAGCACAGCATCTTGATCATCAAAGAGAGGTTTGATCGTTTCTCGCCAAAAATTTGTACGGTCCATTGCCTCAGCAAGCGAGATTCTGTTATCATCAAGAATTGATGCAGGTTTCTTTTTCATTAATTTAGTTTTTAGGGGGTTAATTTGTGAGCTAAAAGTAGCAAAAATGAAACGCCAAACAACTAAAAGTTGTATTCATTTATGCGCATATTTGATTGTTTTTTTCAATTTGCGCACTAAAATGTTCAATCTTTTTACATTTTGTAAATAAGGTATTAAAAATTTCAGTTTTATTTAAGGACATTAACCTTCTTCACTAAACTCAAGCCAACTTAGGTACTTCAAATGTAACAGAGACCAACAAAGAAATCAGTTACGAAGGTGCAACAGTTTGACAAACCTTCGTAAACAGGTATTAACAAAATAGGTAAGTCATTTCAAGTAGATGGTAACGAAGTAATTAAGTTTGATGCTGATGCAACAAAAGCTCAATAATAATACTATCATTAACTAATAAATACATTAAGCATTTGACAACAAAATAGTATAGCGCGAGCCTAATGTAATCTTGCATATCTACAACATAAACCTAAACATCCATTGTAGATCGGGCAACAACCTTTTTATATTTTAGTGTACCAGGCTTATAGTCTTCCAACCATTCAGCTGCAGTTTCTGCCAGAAAAAGAGATTTACGTTTGGCTCCATCGTCTTTGTTAACCTTGTTATAAACAGCCCTAAAATAATAGTGATTGTTAATTCGATTAAACTCAGTGTAATAAATATCTGCTACTCGCCTATTTCCTCTTATAATCACCATGTTTTCATCATTAGAAGTGGTTGATGGGCCACTAAAATTTGCCGAGCCCGTAATTACAACTGGATCATCTCCCAGTGGGTCAATTAACATGAATTTAGAATGCACGTAGGCTACATGTGTATTTAGTTTCAACTGTCTTGTAGATACTTCGCGTGTCCACTGATACAATGGGTCGTTTAAATAAGCACCCCAGGCTTTATAAACATTCTGTTTGGCATTAATATAAACAAATGGCTTTTTAGGTTTCTTTCCGTCTTTAAGCTTTTTAGGTTCATCTGGTTTTTCAAGCAGCATGAATGAAAGTTGATCGGTGTTTAGGTTATCTACCAATGCTTGTTTAAAAACATCGTTAACACCAAATGCCAAGGTTACGCAAGCCATTACATCGGCAGAGTCAAACATGGCAGCATAACTTTTTAATACTTTTTCTGTAGACCTTGGACTGAATATACAGGTAATACCTTGTTGTATGTCATTCCAATCCCTAAATTCAAAATTGCCATAAAGCTTTTCTATATCAAGCCTAAGGCTTGCCATTTTTGCTTTATCCCCTGCGTCATCGCCATTGTCTAATTGCCCTGGGTCTACAGACAAAATGGTCCAATATTTTTTAAAGGCTGTGGCAGTCTCCTTATTTCTTATCCAATGTCCTACGTTGGTTTGTCCATGAAAGCCACCTTCAGAAATATTTGTAGAACCTGTCCAAACTTGAGCGGGTGCTGCTTCGCCCCCTTTTTGGAAAACAATGAATTTATTGTGCTGAATAGAGCCCTTATTTGCTTCTCTTAAGATGATGTTTTGATCAAGCGCTATCCCAATGTCTTGCAACATCTTCAAATTTGCATCTCTCGGAAAAGAAACCATTTCATTTTCCTCATTCAATTTAGGGTTGTTTTTAGCATCAATAATGATTTTTACCTTAACCCCCTTGTCTATCGCTTTTTTAAATGCGGTAACCACGGGCTCATACCTAAATTCATAAAAACAAGCATAAAGCATATCGCCCTTTGCTGCCTGGCCAATAAATTTAAGGATGGCATCATCTAATTCCCTACTTAGCCATTGCTTGCATTCGGCCTTCAATATTGGATCTGTAATTTTATCTGGCCTTAGATTATTGAATTTGCGAGCATAGGCTTGGCTACTGGCCACACCACTGTTAAAAAAAACATCGTGCTCTCCAGTGGTGTAATAGGGCTCAGTTTCTATTTGAATGGTAATTGGGTCATTTTTTTTCAATGCATTAGGCTTCCCTGTCATTGGATAGATAGCATATTTATAGCTTTCGCCAGCGGTACAGGTAAAATCATCCCAAACAAAGCTCTGAATGGGGTGCTTAAATGTTTCTACACTGGTATCTTTATCAGGATTTGGGATAACGCTTCCAAAAACCTTGTATCCTTTTGGAACCTTTTTTTCTCCTGTACTTAGGTTAACTCTTTCGAATGCAAAACCGAGCAGGTTAGCTGTATCGGCATCTCTAAAATCGATGGTAAATGATACTGTATTTGTACCCGATACAGCGTATACGGTGTAACCTTGGGTAGGTTGCGATTTGCTTCTCATGAGATCGTTTTTAAATTGAAAAAAACCTAAATTACTTTTTTACTAAAGATAATAATTTAATGTAAGTTATTAGTTATTAACACTATATAACTTTATTAGTTAAAATTATACTTTTATATCATTAACTGCTAGGGTAAAATCACCTTTTGTTATCAAGTAATTATACCTGTTTAATTCTGTCGATTCCTTCGGGTGTTCTTCGGGCGGTGTTCGTCTCCGCATCGCTGTTTCTTTGTCACTTGTTCGTCTAGGCTTCGTTTCAGGCTCGCCACAGCATCGCTACTGCGTCGTAACAGAGTCGCCACTGCTTCGGTCATGCAGCGAATAAAGGACGAACAACAGACGACCCAGTACATAACCTGTAAGGATTCTGTTAGGTTGTTGATATAATGCAAAAGCGAAGGAAAGGCAAAGCAGCGTAGAGGGGTGAGCGAGGAATCGTGGAGTTGGTTAACTAGTTAGCTGACTAGCGTTTGATCGATGATTAAGGGGAGATTGACGGTGAGTTGTGAACGGTTATAGTTGCTGATGACTCACCAGATACTTTAAACTATTGTTATCTGCTAATAATTGTACAACCTCATTAGAATTGATTTCATAAACGAAAAGGTTCAAATCGTCATTGTATGGGTTGCTCCAATAGGCCTTTATATTGATATATTTTTCGCCGTTATCTTCAGCAAAGAGTTCAGCTAATTTTCCTTTAATGTATCGGATACCGTGATTTTTCCAACATTCTATAATTGATTCAGACAATTGGTAATGTCCTCTCTTTATTTCTTTCATCTGTGAAAGAACGGATATCACCCCTAAAAAGTTTTCCTTAAGCAAAAAATATATTACTAATTTTAATAAAGGCAAAAACCTATTGATCTCTGGCAACTCTTTTTAACCAAACCCCACTCTCGAACTTTATTTCTAGAGGCAATTCTAAAATCGAATAAGAAAATTCACACTTAAATTTTTTATTCTGAATAAATAAACGTTAATTAGACATTTATTTATTTGTATGAACGAAACGAGCTATGTTATAGGCGTAGATTATGGAACCGACTCAGTAAGGTCCGTATTGGTAGACACCGCTAATGGAAAGGAAATCTCCTCTTCTGTATTCTTTTATCCGCGATGGAAAAAAGGCATGTATTGCAATCCTGCACTGAATCAATTTAGACAACACCCTTTAGATTATATTGAAGGTTTAGAGCACACCATTAAAGATTGTATTGCAAAAGCAGGAGGAAACAACATTGCAGCTGCTATTAAAGGAATTACAGTTGATACAACGGGCTCTACTCCTATTGCTGTTGATAAAACCGGTACACCACTATCTTTAACAAAAGAATTTGCAGAAAATCCAAATGCCATGTTTGTGCTTTGGAAAGACCACACAGCAGTTAAAGAAGCTAATCAAATTAACGAACACGCTACTAAATTCCCTACAAATTATTTAAGCTACGTAGGTGGAATTTATTCATCAGAATGGTTTTGGTCTAAATTACTTCACATTCTTAGAACTGATAAAGTTGTAAGAAAAAATACGGTTTCTTGGGTAGAGCAATGTGATTGGATTCCTTTTTTACTTTGTGGTGAAACAGATGTAAACAATTTAAAACGCAGTCGTTGTGCAGCAGGACATAAAGCTTTATGGGCAGAAGAATTTGGTGGATTGCCACCAGAAGAATTCTTCACAAAATTAGACCCACTTTTAAAAGGTTATAGAGAAATTGCTTTTAAGGATACTTACACTTCAGACATCCCAGCAGGGAAATTAAGTGCAGAATGGGCAAATAAATTAGGTTTAAGTACCGATGTTGCCATTGGCGTGGGTGCTTTTGATGCACACATGGGTGCTGTTGGTGGACAAATTGAACCTTATTACTTAAGTAAAGTAATGGGTACAAGTACATGCGATATTCTTGTTGCGCCTAATAAGGATATGAAGAACAAATTAGTTGGCGGTATTTGCGGGCAAGTTAATGGCTCAGTAATACCTGGCATGGCTGGTTTAGAAGCCGGGCAATCTGCTTTTGGCGATGTTTATGCTTGGTTTAAAAATTTAATCAGCTGGCCACTAGACAATTTATTAAATGATTCATTAATTATTGATGAAACAACTGCCAACGCCTTAAGAGAAGAAGTTGAAGGCAAAATCATAGCTACCTTAAGCAAACAAGCTGAAGCTTTAACCGACGATGATTACGCAGAACTTGCTGTAGACTGGTTAAATGGTAGAAGAACACCAAATGCAAACCAAGAGCTTAAAGGAGCAATTACTGGCTTAGGTTTAGGAACAGATGCACCCCGGGTATTTAGGGCATTGGCCGAAGCAACCTGTTTTGGTGCAAAAAGCATCGTAGAAACTTTTAAAGAACAACATGTTCCTGTAAAAGGAATTATAGGCATTGGTGGTGTAGCTAAAAAATCGCCTTATATCATGCAAATGATGGCTGACATTTTAGAAATGCCAATCAGGATTCATCGTTTTGAGCATACTTGCGCTTTAGGTGCAGCTATGTTTGCAGCAGTTGTAGCCGGAATTTATCCCAATGTAGAAGCCGCAATGAAAGCAATGGGAACTGGTTTCGAAAAAGAATATCAACCAAACCTTAAAAAGAGAAAAATGTATCGTCACCATTACCTTCAATATCAAACTTTAGGTAGACATATAGAAAAATATAACAAAAAGGAAGCAAATCCTTATTTATCATGAGTTATACAAACATAAAAGAAGAAGCTTATATCGCCAATATGCGCTTGCCAAAATTGAATTTAGTGTTATTCACCTTTGGTAATGTTAGCGCAGCTGATAGAGCAAAAGGCGTATTTGCTATTAAACCAAGTGGTGTGCCGTACGAAGATTTAACGCCAGAGAAAATGGTGATTGTGGATTTTGAAGGCAACACGGTTGAAGGCAATTTAAGACCTTCATCAGATACGCAAACACATGCTGTTTTATACAAGAACTGGAGTGATATCAGCGGAATTGTTCACACCCACTCTACTTATGCAACGGCTTGGGCGCAAGCTCAACTGCCCATTCCAATTTTCGGCACCACACATGCAGACCATTTAACGGTTGATATTCCTTGTGCACCGCCAATGAATGATGAAATGATTAAAGGTAATTACGAATATGAAACTGGTTTCCAAATCATCAATCACTTTAAAAACCTAGAATTAAGCCATAAAGAGGTAGAAATGATTTTAGTGGGTAACCACGCTCCTTTTACTTGGGGTAAATCTGCAGAAAAAGCAGTTTACAACAGTGCGGTTTTAGAAGCGGTAGCACAAATGGCATTGTTAACGCAACAAATAAATCCAAGTGCACCTAGATTAAAAGATTCGTTGATACAAAAACATTTTGAGCGTAAGCACGGTGCTGGTGCTTATTACGGACAAGAGTAAGGTTAATTGTGCAAACTGGTTGAGAGTTTAATTGTAAAAACTGGTTAATTGGTTAACTGCATCCTACGATTAACCAATTCAAACAATTAACCAATTAAACTCAACAAACAATTAACCAACAACGATTAACCTATTTAAACAGTTAACCGATTAAACATAAAAACTATTAGCCAATATAAAATTAAAATGATTGATTTAAAGAAATTTCAAGTTTGGTTCATTACTGGAACACAAGATTTATACGGAGAAGAAACCTTAAAACAGGTTGCTGTACATGCTCAAGAAGTAGCAGAAGCGCTAAATAAAGAAGGAAAAATATCAGTTTCTGTAGTTTACAAACCTATCGTAAAAACACCAGACCAGATATTTGAAACCCTACAACAAGCTAACGTTGATAAAGATTGCATTGGCGTAATTACTTGGATGCACACCTTCTCTCCTGCTAAAATGTGGATTAGAGGCTTAAACATCCTTCAAAAACCTTTATTGCACTTACATACTCAATTTAATCGTGATATTCCTTGGAGCACCATTGACATGGATTTCATGAACTTAAACCAAAGTGCTCACGGTGATAGAGAATTTGGATTTATGGTTTCGCGTATGCGCAAAGACCGTAAAGTGGTAGTGGGACATTGGCAAGATGCTGAAGTTATTGGCCAGATTGATACTTGGGCAAGAGCAGCAGCTGGATGGAATGATTGGCAAGGTGCTAAATTTGCTCGTTTTGGTGACAATATGCGTTATGTTGCCGTTACTGATGGCGATAAAGTAGAAGCTGAAATGAAATTTGGTTTCTCTGTAAACACTTATGGGATTGGCGATTTAGTAGCTATCATAAATAATGTTAGTGATGAAGCAGTTAAAGCCTTAGTTGCAGAGTATGAGGCAACTTATACCATGGCAGATGATTTAAAAACTGGTGGTGTAAGACATGCTTCAGTTTATGATGCTGCTAAAATAGAAATTGGCTTAAGAAAATTCTTGGTTGATGGTAATTTTAAAGGTTTCTCTGATACTTTTGAAGATTTACACGGAATGATTCAATTACCTGGAATAGCTGCACAACGTTTAATGGAAGATGGTTACGGATTTGCAGGAGAAGGTGATTGGAAAACCGCAGCTTTAGTGCGTGCTTGTAAAGTAATGGGTGCTGGTTTAGCAGGTGGCAATGCATTCATGGAAGATTACACTTATCATTTCGACCCATCAAACTCAATGGTTTTAGGCTCGCACATGCTAGAGATTGATTCTTCATTGGCAAAAGGAAAAGCAAGTTTAGAGGTTCATCCATTAGGCATTGGTGGTAAAGCAGACCCTGCTCGTTTGGTATTTAACGTTGCTGGCGGTAATGCATTAAATGCTTCTTTAATTGACATGGGTAACCGTTTCCGTTTATTGGTTAACGAAGTAGAAGCTGTTGAAGTAGAAAATGATTTGCCAAACTTACCTGTTGCAAGGGTTTTATGGAAACCACTTCCAGACATGAAAACAGGCTGTGCAGCTTGGATCTATGCAGGTGGTGCTCACCATACAGTTTATAGTCAAAACTTAACAACAGAACATTTATTAGATTTTGCAAATATTGCTGGTTTAGAATACATCAATATTGGTGCAGATACAAAAATCAATCAATTTAGAAATGAACTTCACTGGAATGAAGTATTTTATAAATAACAAAACCTTAAACCAAATTAAACCACAATTATGAACAATTTAACAGGGATAGATTACGCAGTATTTATCTTTTACTTTATCTTAATATCTGGCTACGGATATTGGATTTACAGTCGCAAAAAAAACAAAGGCGTTTCTGGCAGCCATGATTTCTTCTTAGCCGAGGGTTCTTTAACCTGGTGGGCAATTGGCGCATCGTTAATTGCATCGAATATTTCTGCCGAACAATTTATCGGTATGAGTGGTCAGGGTTTCCAAGTTGGTATCGCGGTAGCAGCTTATGAATGGGTGGCAGCAATTGCTTTAATCATTGTGGCTGTTTGGTTCATGCCTGTTTACTTAAAGAATAAAATCTACACCATGCCTCAGTTCCTACAAACGAGGTATAATGAGACCGTAAGTTTAATCATGGCGGTTTTTTGGTTGTTCTTATACATTTTTGTTAACCTAACTTCAATTTTATACCTAGGTTCTATTGCCATTAGCAGTATGGTTGATCCGATGTATTTTAAATACATTGTGATTGGCTTAGCAGCTTTCTCATTGATCATTACCTTGGGTGGTATGAAAGTAATTGGCTTTACCGATGTAATTCAAGTTGTGGTATTGATAGTAGGTGGTTTAGTTACAACCTATATCGCATTAACAATGGTGAGTGATCACTTTGGATTAGGTAAAGATGCCATTGCAGGTTTTAAAATGTTAATGACAGATTCGCCAGACCACTTTAAAATGATTTTGGCAAAGCCTGATGCAAACTCTACGCAAGAGTATGTAAACAAATATTTAGCCTTACCTGGTATTGCCATGTATTTTGCCGGTCAGTGGATTGTGAACTTAAACTATTGGGGCTGTAATCAGTACATTACACAACGAGCGTTAGGTGCTGATTTAAAAACTGCAAGAACAGGTATTTTATTTGCTGGATTTTTGAAATTAGGTATGCCAATTATTGTAATGTTACCTGGTATTGCGGCTTACGTATTACACAGAAATGGTGCTTTACAACATGAAATGGCACCAGATGGCAAAGTAATTGCAGATAATGCTTATTCTGCGGTATTAACTTTCTTACCTACTGGATTAAAGGGTTTATCATTAGCAGCTTTAACGGCAGCAATTGTAGCTTCTTTGGCTGGTAAGGCAAACAGTATTTCTACCATCTGGACTTTAGATATTTACAAAAAATACATTAACAAAGCTGCTGACGATAAAAAATTAGTGGTTGTTGGTAGATGGAGTATTTTAGCGGCAATTGTAGTTTCTGTAATCCTTACTTGGGACGATTTATTGGGAATTGGTGGCGAAGGAGGATTTACTTTCATCCAAAAATATACTGGTTTTATTAGTCCGGGTGTATTTGCAATGTTCATTTTGGGTATGTTCTGGAAACGTACCACAGGAACCGCAGCCATTGCTGGTTTAGTTACAGGATTTCTACTTTCTGTAGTATTCAATAATTTTGCGCCTACTTGGTTTGGCCATGATAATTTCTTGTATACAGCTTACATCAATAAAGATGGTGTGTACGAAATTCCATTCTTAATCTGTATGGGTTTATCATTCTTGTTTACCATGATTGTAATGGTAGGCTTGAGTTTATTAGGTCCGAAAGTTAACCCTAAAGCATTCGAATTAGATAAATCTATGTTTAAGGTTGCGCCTTCTACTTTGGTATTAATCGTAATTACTTTACTATTAATTACGCTGATCTACGTTAAGTTCTGGTAATACAATAATTGGTTGGTGAGTACACCAACCTGGGAAAAGGCGATAATCTTAATTGGTTATCGCCTTTTTTGTTCATTAATCTAACCTTAGTCTGGATTTGCAATCTCGACTAACATACCTTTAATTATTGGTTGGTGAGCCACCAACCATGAAACCATGCGTTATGTATGTTACTCAGCCTTCCACCGCATTAAGATTGCCAGTCAAGCTGGCAATGACGAGATGTGTTAACTAGTCTCCCAACTTCACCATCGCTTTAATCACCCCATTTTTTGGGTCGAGCCAATTGGCGAACTCAGCTTTAACTTCATCAAAATTAACTTGATGCGTGATGTAAGTGGTAGGGTTAACCAAGCCTTTTTTCATAGAGGCTATTACATGTTCAAAATCTTCGATAGTTGCATTTCTGCTGCTCATTAAAGTAGATTCACGTTTATGAAACTCTGGGTGATTAAATATTAAATCGCCTTTTTGTAGTCCAATCAACACAAATCTTGCACCATGAGCCATATAATTAATCGCATTATTAATTGCTTTTTGGTTTCCTGTGGCATCAATTACAACTGTTGGCATATCACCATTGGTAATTTTGCTTAATTGCTCAACTACATCAGCATCTAAAGCATTTATGGTATGGGCAACTTTTAATTTATCCTTACAAAACGCCAACCTATCGTTGTTTATATCTACGGCAATTACCTTCGCCCCTGCTATTCTGGCAAATTCCATTGTACCTAAACCAATGGGTCCAGCACCAATAACCAAAACAAATTCACCTTTTTGAACATCTGCCCTGCGAACACCATGAGCGCCGATAGCCAAAGGTTCTACCAAAGCTAATTCATCATAACTTAAATCTTCTCCGTGCAGTAATGTTTTTGATGGCACAGAAAGGTATTCACGCATTCCGCCATCAACGTGGACACCACAAACTTGTATTTTAGCGCAACAATTTGGCTTATTCATTCGGCAAGCAATACATTCGCCACAATTAAAATAAGGGATGAAAGTTACTTTCTCACCAACTTTAAAATCGTCATTACCATCAACTGCTATCAACTCTCCAGAAAGTTCGTGACCTAAAACTCTTGGGTAATTGAAAAATGGCTGTGTACCTTCAAAAGCGTGCAAATCTGTCCCGCAAATACCAATTCGTTTAATTTTAATAATGGCCTGACCCTTTTCTAATTGAGGCTTTTCAGTAGCTGAATATTCGAAAGTTCCGGGAGTTGTACAGGTTAAGGTTTTCATTTTCTATATTTTCCTTGGTTGGTGTCTCCATCAACCGAAATGTTTTTATTTATTAATTGCTCTATCCTTTGATAAGCTAAGCATAGCAGTGTAATTGGTTGGTGAGGAGACCAACCAAGGAATCTCTTACGCGTTAGCCAATGCTCTATCTAAGTGCACATAGCCGCCATCAACGTGAATAATTTGTCCAGTTGTATGACTTGATTTATCAGACATTAAAAAGGCAGCCATATTTGCAATTTCTTCTGCTGTTGTCATTCTATTTTCCAAAGGAATTTTAGCCGTAATTTCTGCCAATTTCTCTTGTGCGTTAGGTAATGTTTCAATCCAAGTTTCGTAAGCAGGTGTCCAACATTCGGCAACCATGATTGCATTTACACGAATACCATATTTCAATAGTTCAACGGCCCATTCCCTTGTTAAGGCATTTCTACCACCATTTGCAGCAGCATAGGCCGAAGTATTCCCTTGTCCGGTTTCCCCAGTTTTAGAAGTAATGTTTACAATTGCACCTTTAGATTTAATCAATTCTGGCAAAGCATAATGAGCCATTAAATAATAATGCACCACATTTTTATGTAACGACGACATAAAATCTTCGTAATTCCCATTTTCAAGACCTACACCGTCGTTAACTCCAGCATTGTTAACAAGACCGTCAATTTTACCGAACTGCGCTATAATCGCTTTAATTACAGCCTCACACTCTTCTGGTTGTGCCAGTTCTGCTACAAACTGAAAAGCCTTGCCGCCATTCGCATTTATTGCATCGGTAACTATTAAGTTATCAGCCGCTTTACGACCAACCACAACTGCAATTGCTTCTTCCTTGGCAAATAGCTCTGCCATTGCTTTGCCTATTCCTTTTGCACCACCTGTTATGATGATTACTTTATCTTTTAAGTTTAAATTCATGATGTATGTTTTTATTATAAATCGTCACCCTGGACTTGTTTCAGGGTCTTTTATGCAGGAAAGATGCTGAAATAAATTCAGCATGACGAAACTTACTTAAGCATATTTATAATATCTGTTCTTCTTGATTCTGGTATAACCTTTAAGCTTTCTATTTTTCCATTTTTTAAAGTTCCTTCGACAGTTGTTTGGTATGGCGCATACAATTTAAAATGTACATCCCAGGTTTTTGGCCATGCAGGAAACAGCAAAATTTTTGTTCCATCACATTGCATCAACATTTCTTGCAATCCTATCATTCCAGAGCCACCCCAGTTATGGTCTGGTGTCCAATCATATCCTGGCCCCCAAAAAGCTGGAAATCTTCTTCCTGAATCTTTTAATTTCAAAGTTGTTAACCGAGCCGCTTCATCGGTTAGTCCTAATCTGGCAGCGAAAATATTGTCTTGTTTCCAACCAATATGACTTCTGAATTTCAATACATCAGAATCTAACTGGTAAGTATTTATTGCTGTATCTAATCCAAGCTTGCCTGCTCCATAAATCCCCCATGGAAAAACAGGATACAATTGTGGGCTTTCTGTGTTGTTAAGTCTCTCCCATAACTTTGCAGGAGAAATGGTTGGCTTTCCATTAAACTCTCTAAAACTAATTGGCGGAATTGTATTTAACATTGCTTTCCAATTCTGTTTTTGTTCTTCAGAAGCTGATTTTATCTCTGTTAACCTTTGTAAAACTGTTTTTAAACCCGCAATGGTAGATGAAGCATTATAAGCCATCTTATAGGTCTCTGCCGCAGAACTTGGATATAAAACCAAATGCCCATTTGCATCTAAAGTTTTTGCTCCTCTTTGTTTAGCTAGATAAGTATAATGCTCTCTAAAAAAAGTAAGGCTACTTTCTATCAGTGGAATATATTTTTGAATGTTCTCTCCATTATAACGTTCTGTTTCTAAAATCATCATACAAAACTCTAGCACGGTGTCCCACTCATATTCTAGCCAAGCGTTGTATTCCATTCCCTTGTTAAAATCTGCAGGACGTTTCCATCCGTATTCTGTAGGATTTGGTAAACCGAAATTTTCTATTTGCTCTGTAAAACTCCCACCCTTGTGACCCCAAGCAGCTTCTGTTCTTATCTCCGCATTTTTAAGGATGTTTAAATAGAAATCGAATTGAGGTTTCATCATTTCAAAATCTCCACTTTTTAACATTGGCCAGTAAACTAAACGTTGATTTTGTGCGGTATGTGTTCCTCCGCCCCAATTTCTAAAATCTGGGGTAAATTTGAATGAAGTATCTGTTAATTGAGGGTCGAATGTGAAAAGTCCACCATTAAATTTTGTTGGCCAATCACCTTTAGCATTAGCCCCTAACATATACCTAAACAATTGGTAATTTTTACCAACCTGATTGGCTAAGCTATCTGATGAATTGATGTAAATGAAACTTTTTTTCCAGTAGTTATTCCACCAAGTTTTATTAGCTGCAAATGACTTGGTAGCATTGTATTTCTGATTCTCAATTGAGTTATTATCTCGACTGCTTTTTAATAAAATAGCAATCTGATTAGAGGTGGAAGGTTTTGCGCTTCTGATAGTCCAGCCTTTATATGGTGTACTTAAATATTGGCCGGTATAGTTGCCTGCTGCAACCATATTTTCGCCTTGCATTACGCCACCAAAACTTAGGTTTTTTAATGGGTTAAACATTGTCGATTTATAGCTTTCTAAACCTTGTTGCTTAACTACCACATCAAATACTGTTTCTGCATTATTTTGATGTGAGAATTCGATTTTATTTCCATTAAATGCTATCTCATCCTTGCTTGTTTTTACAATTCCTTGAGGTGCCCATTTGTAAGAATTCTGGTTATTTTCTTTTCCTATGGTTACCCTATCTTCAAAACGCCAGCTTTCATAACTTGCTTCTGCAATTATATTATTATTTGATTTAACTTCAAGATTTACAATAGGTTTAAAAACGTCTATCCAAACATTTACTTGAGCATTAAGTTTACCATTTATACCTGTAATTTGAACATATCCATCTTTTAGAATCAGTTCTTGTTTAAAGGTTTTTCCCTCAAAAGGATTGGGGCTTAATTTCAGTTTTACTCTACCCAATTTTAGTAAAGTATTGTTCTCGTCAAATGTTCCACTTCGTGATAAATAAAGGTAAATTTCTCCATTTTCTACCCACACATTTATGCCTATATCACCACCACCAACAGGCATAGATTCTGATGAGTTTTTGCTTTGGCTAGTCCAGGTAACATTTCGTTGCTGTGCTTGTGTATTATTATTTAACCACAGAGACACGAAGAGCACAGATAGCATTTTTAACCGCAAAGAAGCAAAGGGCGCAAAAAAAGATTTTAGTGCCGGGGCTATAAACCATATAAGACATTTAAGGAAATATAAGTTCCTATATTTCCAAATTAGTGTTCTTTGTGTCTTTGTGGTTAATCTCATTTTAATAATCCCAATTATCAGTTCTAAACGATGAAACTGGCAAACCATCATTACCAAACAAATCTCCAATTAAGAAGTCTTTAAAAGCATAACGTACGGCAACTGGCGCTTTTACGTCTGCTGAAGTAACCGTAACACTACTTCCTGTAATTTTAGCGGTAGCTGGATAAAACTTCTTGTCTTCTCCTGCTATTTCAAATAAAGTTAAATCTTTACCAAAAGAAGTTAACCCATTTGGCACATTCTTGAAGTTAATTACGGCTTTATCTTTATCAATAGTTATGGATTGGTAATCTGGACTTGCAAAACCAAATCCCTTTACATCGTAGGTTTGCGCCAAAGCCTGATAAGCCAAGCGTGAACCAACATCTTTTTTGTTTGCAGGATGAATGGTATTTCCATCGCCAATATCCATTAAAACTGCCATTCCGCTATTTGGAATTTTAGACAAAGACTTCCGCTGTGCGTCTCTTAAAAAAGCTGAATTTGATTTTGGATTATTAACAATAGGCTTATATTTGTTTGGAGCTATCTGTGCATAATAAAAGGGAAATTCGCCCATTCCCCAGGCTTTTCTCCAATTGCTTACCATTGCCGGAAATAAATCTTCGTATCTATCTGGTTTATCAACGTTAGACTCCCCTTGATACCATATTGCACCTTTGATACCATAACCAATTACTGGATGCAACATTCCGTTGTACAAAGTAGTTGGTGTTCTGCTCACTTCTTTAATGGTATCTGTTGGTAATGGAACTTTAACTTCTGGGAAAGCTTTCAAATCATCAGATGACATCCAAGCTTCTATAGTTGAACCGCCATAGCTATCGCCAATTAAACCTATTGGCACGCCTAACATTTCACTCAATAATGAACCAAAATAATAGGCAGTGGCGCTAAAATTGGAAACTGCTTCAGGTCCTGCAACTTTCCAATCTGATGGTTTACTATTCTCCTGTCTGATTGTGATTGAAGAACGAGGTACAGTGTAAATTCTGATGTTAGGATTTTTAGATTTTAAGATGGTTTCATTAGCACCTAAAATTGGCTGGTTTTTAAAGCCTTTCAATGGCATCTCCATATTAGATTGACCACCACAAAACCAAACCTCTCCTATTAAAATATCTTTTAAAACCAGTAACTCTCCATCATTAAGGCTGATTTCGAATGGTCCGCCAGCTTTTGGAGTTGCGACTTTAATTTTAAATTTCCCTGTGGCATCGGCCGATGCCGTATATAGTTTTTTATTCCATGAGGTAGTAATTTTAACCGTTGATAATGGTTTTGCCCAACCCCAAATGGCAACGTTACTTTGTTGCTGTAAAACCATATGGTCCGTAAAAATAGATGCCGGTTTAACCTTAGCAAATGCCATTGATGACATTGCCAAGAGCCCAATAACTACAATTGATTTAAGAATTATTTTTTTCATCAGTCTGTGATTTGTTTTTGGTTTCATTTTCTTCTTCTTTTAATGCTTGTCTTCTCCAATAGTTAGCTAAAATAGACCCTGAGATATTCATCCAAGGGCTAAACACAGCAGCAGCTAAACCAACGGTACCTAGTTTACCCATTGAACCGGCAAGTCCAGATGCCATGCCTCCGTTCTGTAAACCTACCTCAAACGCCACCGTTCTTGATGATTTTTTATCCAATCCAAATACCCGGCTTAATATATAACCAAACAAATAACCAGCTCCATTATGGATTACAGAAGCTAGGAAAAGCAAAAATCCCACTTTTAAAAGATTTTCTCTACCTGCCGCCGTAGTTACTGTTGTAAAATATACAATGCCAAACATAGAAATATAAGGCATTATATCATCTAATTTTTTGATTTTTAAAGTAATGAGGTGATAAACTACGCCAACCAAGAATGCGCCAGTAAAGAAACTAAAAATCTCTACTGATGCCATCGCCTCTGGATTAGCAAATGTTTGCTCCAATATATTCCACAAGCCAAAATACAAAGCCGCAAGCCAAACCATACAAGCAATAGAAATTATTTTAACCGTGCTGACTCCTTTTGGCGTAGCTCTTTTCAAATAATCGTGTACCAATGCCGCACCAATTGGTACAATTACTATTTTGATGATTTCCATCATCATGTTAAAAAACTTAATTTCTATTAAAGTCCCTGCTAATAATTTCATCAATAATGGAGTCATGAACGGTGCTATTAATGTTGCTATGGCCGTTACCGCTACAGATAATACCAAATTCGCTCTGGCAATATAAACCATCACATTGGAGGCTAAACCACTAGAACAAGAACCAATTAAGATGATGCCTGCCGCAATCTCCGTTTCGAAATGGAAAACCTTAACTAGCAATAAGCCCATTAGAGGCATGATAGAAAAGTGGCATAACAAACCAATGATTACACCTTTTCCACTATTAGCCAAACCAGCAAAATCCTTTAATCCCATTTGTATGCCCATACCAAACATTACAAATTGAACTACAACAAGAATTAACCATTTATTGCGCAAATCGAAACTGCCCCATTTTAAAAATGCAGTTGGATAAATCATTCCTACAACAACTGCAGTGATAATCCAAGCGGTGTATTGATAGTTTTTTAAACTTTCTAACGCTCCAATTCCAATGGCTAAACTTACAGCCAATGTTACAGCCGCAGGTTGCCAAAGATTTAGATTGCCTGTAAAAATGCCAAGCACCAATGCAATGGCTGCAATAATGCTTATCAACAAACAAAGCTTTCTGAATTGATACATCGTCAGCTATTTAAAAGTTGTGCAATGTGCTGTATAGCTAATGTTGGACTTGACAAGATTGGAACTTTCTTTTCTGATTCTTGTAAGGTATCAACCACCCTAGACATTGAGGCTTGAGCCAAAACAATCACATCTACTTGTGATGAAAGCTCGATTAAAGCCTTTGCTACCATCTCATCATGTATCTCTGGGTTACCGCCCATTAAGGCATCAAAAGCACCTTCACAAAGTTTAGATGTTAATTCAATTTCTTTACCTACAATTGCAGCTCTACGTTTTACTAAATCACTTGTCGGACCTAAAGTTGTTGGCAAAGTGGCAATCACTCCTATTCTTTTACCAGTTTTTACAGCTAAATCTGCCATTGGCTGGTCTACACGTAAAACAGGCACACTAGTTAATGCTACTGATGCTTCTATGGCAGCGCCGATAGACGAACAGGTTACTAAAATGATATCAGCACCTGCTAATTCAGCAGAACCTACATGATCTACCACTCTTCTAGCTGTTAATTTGGTGAGCTCATTTCTAGTTATCACATCTTTGATTAAGCTGTCATCAACAATGTTGAACACATTTACATCTGGTAAATATTCACTACACAATTTTTGAAAAACGGGAACTAAAGTAGCTGAGGTGTGGACAAGTCCTAGTGTTTTTTTCATATCGGTTATGTTTGGTTTGGTTCTATGTCTTTAGCGGCAGTTAAAAAGAAATCTTCTTTTCCAACTTGTCCACCTTTAAAGGCGATTTGTAAATGATTAATTGCTGTGTTTGGTGCATGAGCTTTACACAAGGGTGAGCCTGGAGAAAGTGGAGCTATCATTTCTACCGCTTCAATTCCCATTGCTCTTGCAGCATAGCTTGATGTATCGCCGCCAGCTACAATAATTCTTTTTAAGGAAGTTTTTTCTGTAACCAGTATAGCAATTTTTCCTAATAAAGCTCCATAAAGTTTAGCTGTAGTTGATTTTGAAAAAGATCTGAATATAAATACTTTATCAGTTTCGATTACACGTTCATCATCGTTACCTAAACTGGTATGAATAATGATGCTTTTACCTTTTTGAATTAATTCAACAGCTTTTGTGGCATAGGCTTTAGCCACTTCATTTAAGTAATTAATATTTTCAGTTAAACTGGATGAAGAAACTTGTTTGGCTAAGGTGATGGTATCAATGGCTACTTCGGCAAAGCCTTTGTGCAAGGCAAAGCTAATTTGTGTTGAAGTAACAGCAGAACAACTTCCAGAAGCAATTAGAATGGGCCCATCAACTTTGGCTATCTCCCATTTTTGTTCTGATTTTAACAATCCACTTTGTTGCCAATAAGCACCTAAAGCCATTTCTATTCCTGATGAACCAGCAGAGAAAAGTATATCTTCCTCATTTGCCTGTGCGTCTATTATTTCTCCAATTGATGCCAAGTCTTGTTGCTCTAACGCATCGAAAAGGACAATATCAGCTGCAAATTCTAAATCTTTTGGTTCTTCTTGATATTGATGTAAATCTAAGATATTGAATAAGTCAATGTTTTTTTCTGTCTGCTTAGCTAAACGTAACCTAATATCACTTTCATCGGCTGGAGTTACGGGATGTTTACTCATAGAGGGATGCCTATCTAAGCGGTAAATAGCGCCTGCACTTCCAATTCCCATTCTTGCGAATAGATTTCCGAAAAGCATATGTCTGCCTAAAATTGGCGCAGCTACCAATACAGGAACGAATTTAGATTTGAATATAGCTGCTCCTATATCTATCGCTTTCCCAATACTTCCAATAGCAGGAGATGAATCGAAAGTTGAGCAAACCTTATAGTGAACGTGTTTCGGATTAAGTTTTTGCAAATCAGCAAATGCTGGAGTTAATACCCGCTCCATTTCTATAGGAGACATCGTTCTACTCATTCCAGCTACTCCTATTGCTTGTAAATCAGGATAATTTTTAAGCTGAGCTAGTGTTGGGGCTTCAATAAATAACATTGTTTTAATTCCTGCTCTGCTCAAAAACTCTAAGGCATCGGTTGAGCCTGTAAAATCATCTCCGTAGTAGGCAATTAATAAGCTATTTGTTGAGTTCTCCATTATTTTTTACCGAATAACTTTACTGAATTATTAAATTCTGCATGTTTAGCTGCGATTTGTTCAACAGACAAACCTTCTACCGCACCTTGCCAAGCTTGTTGCAAAGCCAAAACACCACCAGTTGGTCCGTCTGGATGAGCCATAATTCCGCCTCCAGCCATGTACAATAAATCAACTGTTTTCGTTCTACGATAGGTTTCAGGCGCTTGTCCACCCCATTGCCCAGAAGAAACGACTGGCAAGACTGAACCACCTAAAAATGGTTTTAAACAAGCTTCAATTGAAGTCACAACTGAATCATCAGACTCCCAAAACTTGTTCTGAATGCCATTCACGTGAATTTGGTCGACACCCGATAAACGCCATATTTTTTGATAAGCCGGAAACTCAATCCCTAACAAAGGATGGCGATTTAACATTCCCCAACCATTTCTGTGTCCGTGAATTGCCAATTGCCCATTATCACAAATCTTCTTCACTCCTGCTAAACCCACACTATTTAAGCTAATCATTGCTGATGTTCCGCCAGCATTTACAACTTTCTCATAGTTGCGTTGCATTTGGTCCATTTCATCGCTGATGTTAAAGGCATACATTACTTTTTTGCCAGTTTTATCAGCTTGTGCATTAATTACGTCCATAATTGCATCAACTCTGTTGGCAAAAGGAGAATTAGCTGATGAACCTAACAATTCATCGTCTTTGATAAAATCGATGCCAGCTTCAGCTAATGTTTTAACCAATGCAGCCGTTTGCTCAGGAGACATTCCAATGCTTGGTTTGATGATGGTGCCAATTAATGGCCTGTTGTAAACATTGGTTAGTTTTCTACAACCTTCAATCCCAAACCTCGGTCCTTTATAAGCATCTGCAAACGAAGATGGAAACTCAATATCCATCAGCTTTAAACCTGTAAATTGAGTTAATTCGTATAAATTACCCTGTAAGGTGGAAACCAAAACTGGCAAATTATAGCCAAAATTTTCTATCGACCAAGAAACTTTAACCAAAGCTCTTTGGTATGTACCTGGTTTCAATTTTACGCTAGGAATAGATGGCTCTGAGGCTGAATCTAATCTTTCAATCGATTCTACCCTAGCCGCAAAGCGTTGTTTCAGTTCTTCAGTTTCTCCAGGAACGGCTATAAAAGTGCCAGATGATTGTTCGCCTGCCAAAACTTGGGCAGCTTTTTCTATGTCAAGCGGTGTTTCAATGTAATATGTTGCGGTAATTCTTTCCATTTTTTATCTACTTAATGGTAACCAAACCGACATTTCTGAGTGACCTCTATTGCCCCACGCAAAATATGGCACCAGTTTTATTGGAGTGGTTTCATTCGTTTTTGAAATTGGATGATAGAGTGTGTTTGTCCAATCTGTTTTAGCTCTCAATTTTGCACTACCTTCTAAACTCATCATTTGTGCACCATCAATGGTTATTGGCGTTGCTTTTAATATTATTGAAAATGGAATAACAGCGTTGAAGATATTTTTCCCTTGGAAATCATTAGATTCTAAGCAGTAAACAACTGGTCCCCTTTTAACAGCTACTTGATTTCTATTTTCCTCAACCAATGGATTTGATTCAATTAATTGAGCTTCCATTGGTAAAATAAGCTCTACTACATCGCCTACTTTCCAATTCCTGTTTACTTCAACATAGGTTCCAGATTTTGCAACAACATTAAAAGGTTTTCCATTTATATTGATTTTTGCATTGCTCGTCCATCCAGGAATGCGGAAAAACATAGAATAAGCTTTACCAGCAGTTTCGTTTACTGTAACCTTAATATTTCCATCCCAAGGATAATTGGTTACTTCAGAGAGGCTAATTTTAACCCCATCTGCCAGTTTAGTATTTACTTTGTTGCCACCATATAAGTTAAACCAAATTCCTTTATCAGACACGCTGTAAGCATAAGCACTTACTTCGGCAATGGTACGCACTACATTTGGTGGACAACAATTAGACAAAGAAATGTATGGCACCCTGTCTTTAGACCAGCGTTGCTTGAAAGGTAAATTATCGCTTTGCGCCAAAGGATTGGTGTATAAAAAGTTTTTACCATTTAAGCTGATGCCTGATAAAACGCTGTTATGCAGTGCTAATTCCATTACATCAGCATATTTTGCATCGCCTGTTAATTGCAGCATTCTCCAGTTCCAAAGCACATTACCAATGTTGGCGCAGGTTTCATTGTGAGCTGTGAAGTTTGGTAATTGATAATCTCTACCAAATGCCTGATGGATTTTTTGTACCTCAGTTGGATTATAAGAAGTGCCATCTGGCGAAGTCCCATCATACAAAGAGCCTAATCCTCCAGTAACATACATTTTGTGGCTGTTTACATCATCCCACATCAAGTTTAAAGATTTCATTAAACTATCATTTCCAGTTTCTGAATATAAATCGGCTACGCCAGCATACAAATAACTTGCCCTAACGGCGTGGCCAGTGGCTTTTGTTTGCGTTAAAAAAGGAATTCTATCTTGGTTATCATCAGTTCCATCATCTATTTTGCCTTTAATGGCGATTAAATGTTTGGCCAGTTCTAAATACCTAGGTTCTTTTGTGGTACGGTACATTTCTATCACGCCCATATAATGAGAAGGGCAAATTGCATTTCGAGCCAAGGTTGGCGATGCCGTTTTGTAGAAGTTGTACAAATATTCAGTCGCTTTTTTAGCTACGTTTAATAAAGATGTTTTTCCCGTAGCACGAAAATGTACACAAGCGGCCGTCATTAAATGTCCGATATTGTAGGCCTCGAAACTTAATCTATCTTGAAACTGATTTTTTGAGCCTGTTTTGCGTTGCTCAATCATTGCCTTGGTGTAGATATAACCATCTTCACGCTGTGATTTAGCAATAACAGCTATGGCTTTATCCATCATTTCATTTAATTTTGGATTACCCGTTGAAGCATATAAACTTGCCATTGCTTCTAAGGTTTTGTAATAATCGCCATCGTGAAACGAAGGTCCTTTATGGTTTCCAGTGTCTAATCCGGCAGCAATTTCAAAGTTTTTAAAAGCGTGACTGGTTTTAGGGTCGTTATAAATTGCCCACATATTTGGCACCATTGTTTCGGTTGCCACTTTAAAGCGGTCTGCCCAAAAACCTTTGGTCCAAGTCACATCCTTCATGTCTAAACTTTTCAATTTAGCATAGGGGCTATTGGTATTGTAGGTTAAGGCGTTTTGTTGGGCTTTTGTGGAGTTTAACGCTAGAAAGAGTAATACGATTAGTCCGAAAGTCGGAAAAACCGAAAGTCCGTAATTTCTATTAAGTTTCTTCATCATTATTTCTCTTCAATTTTAAGGGTAACTGGCCCGAATAAACCAGCTGGATTTAATGGTTTTCCACCTAAACGAAAAGGTGCAGTAGTATTTGTAATTCGTTTATCAACAGGTAATTTACTATCTCCAATTAAACGATTAGCCCAAGTGTTGGTTACTTGTATTTCAATTTGGTTTTCACCTTGTTTTAAAGCTTTGCTTACTTCTAACTCAAATGGTGCTGTCCATAATGTACCACAATCAATTCCATTTATTTTTACCTCAGCTATGCTTGAGAAAGCACCTAAATCTATCCAAACTTTATCTGTAGATTTTCCATCAAAGTTGAATGTTTTGGTGTAGGATGCTGTACCAGAATAATACTTGATGGCACTATCAGCATTTAATGCCCAATCGGTTAAAGTTTTAAATTCAACAGGAGTTGATGGGCCGCCATAAGATGGGTTGAATTTTACTTGCCAATCTGTAGAAAGGTTTTGAATGGGTTTAAAGGTTTTCCAATTATTTCCAATATCATATACAGTATCAGTTGTTGACTTTTCAAAAATCACGAACAGGGATTGATTAGGAACTAAATTCATTCTAAAGCTTGTACTTTCACCAAAAGAATACCACTCTTTCAATTCAATAGTCTGATTACTAACCGCATCAAACAATACAGGAATTTTATCTTTAATGCGAAAATTAAAATCAACCTTTCTTTCTTCTTTGAGTTGATTAGATATAAAATAAATATCTTTATCTATAGCTTTTCTGTGAGTATAAGCAACGTTTTCAACAAAAGTTATCATTTCTGAAGTACAATCTTGTGTTACTGATAAATCTGGCTCTATTCCAATATCAATAAAACTTGACCTTTTAAACGGTGCTAGAATTACTTTTCCAAAGCCAATTATTTTTTCTAGAGTTGAGTTATAATTATCTTTAAAATCCTTCTTGATTTCACTGAATTTCCCATCCCAAATTTGATTAACCAAACCATTAAACTCAGAATCATTAACTTTTTGTAATCCAATTTGATATAATGGTTTTTCTCCTACAATAATCGTTGCCCCGGCTTTTACCAGTTCTACCAATTTTTTAACTGCAGCATAACTCATATATTGGTAATTCGGGTTCATTTTCATATCCCCTGGAATAACCAAAACCTTATACGATGCGCCACTTGCAAACACGACTTCTCCATTATTAACGGTTGCTGTACTTAAAACATCTGGGTTAAAACTGTCATAAGCATAACCTCTCAAAGGGTTTACCCAATTTTCTGGGTCGGCCATATTTGCCGAATGAGAAACACCAGCTGGAATTGACCTTAAAGGCTCACCAAAGTTTGCTAAACGTTTCTTTTCAGCTTCTACCACATCGGCACCAAAAAGACCTGGTAAAGTAGAAACTAACCTATCCGGCAAAACTGAGCGACGAGGCAATTCTTCGCCAGTAAAAACTGCGATATCAACTACTGGTTTTCCTTGTTGTAGCAATTCTTGTGTTCTTATGGCATAATCTACCCAAGCTTTACTGGCTTTCCACCAAGTTTGGTCACGTTGAAAGTATAAACCAACGCCATCCAAAGTCATTCCTGGTTTTCTATCCATCCAAGGATTATGTGTAAAAACGTGATAAACCAATTTATTTATTCCTAATGCATAATTTCTGTCTTGCAAGGTTTTCATATTCATCGGACTTTCATTCCAGTCCATTCTAACCGTTGTAAAAGCTTCCGCTTGAATAATGTTCTTGCCATAGATATGAGCGCCAGAAATAGCATCAAGCATGTCATTTGGTTTATCATGAGTTGGACTATTTAACCAAAATTCGCCCATTGGCACATCTACAGTTTTGTAGTGCAATAAACCATCGCTCATCATTGTTGGGGCAATACTTTCTGCAGTAAATGTTACTCCCTTTTCTTTGGCTAAGGCTGCTAAGGTTTTGTAAAACTGGTCGACAACCAATTCTGAAATGGTCTTTCTAACATCATATAAAAAGCTTTCAGAAACCGATGCGCTTTGCACAGGCAATCCGGTCATAATTGGAAGATAAGGCGTTAAATCATATCCTCTGCGCTTTAAAAATTCCGCTTTAAAATTGCTTGACCAATTCTGACTGCCACATTCCCAGCTATCAACGTGAAACATGCTCAAAACCTTTGAAGCTATTTCTGGCCCACCATATTTTAAAGCCTCTCCATACCATTTATTGAACTGTAATTTTACAGCTGTCGGATTAAATTTATCAACCTCCAATCCTATTGCAGCGCCACCAGTCGCATTTTTTTGTCCGGTTGAAGTATGCCCTACTCTTAAGATTGTCCAATTCCCTACTGGAACTTTCCAATCTAAACTACCATCTGATTTTAACTTTGCAGTTAGGTTAATTATTTTATTTAATGGCACACATGAATTGCTTGGCAATTGCTCATTGGTTGTCCTTTTACTGATGCGCCAAACAGAACCATTTTTACCCTCAAACTGATTTATTTTAGCTTCAGCAAATAATTCTAGGTTTACCAATTTTAAAGAAGGTTTCCATTTTGCAGCATCTAAATCTTCGGAACCGGGCTCAGAACCAGTTTTATCGTAAACAAAACGGAAAAATTTAGCAATAGTTGGCACGATTGAATGTGTTACATCTTCATCCGTATCTTGCCAACCGTGTCTTGGTGGCTCTAATCTGCCAATTGAACGAAAGGTTTTACCATCATTGCTAACTTCTATTTTTAATCGCTGAGCTTGGTAGTTATTACCACTTACTTTAATCTTAATTGTGCGACAAGTAAATGGCTTTTCGAATTCATACTGAATGTAAAGTGATTCATTTGAACCAAAGTTTTGTTTGTTATCTGGTTTAACTAATCCACTTCCATCTGCTCCATTACTAGCAGTAATTTTAGGAATTATGGTTTGCGTAGATTGGTTTGTTCCTGTTGGGGATGGATAAGCATAAACAGCAATATCCTTATAATAACCTTCCTTCGATTCTGGTTGAGGTAATTTAATCTTAGTATTTGATGCATTGACAGTTATCTTTGACGAAACTACCTTTTGCATAGATAATTCTGGGGTAATCCACGGTCCGCCAGCAAGGGCAAAACCATCGCTTACGTGCATCCCTAATTTCAAATCTAAGCGTTTGGCTTCATCCATGGCAAACTTCACCATCTCCCACCATTCGGGCGTTAATTGCTCTATTGGTTTTTCATATAATGAAGGAGTTGATGACTTACCACCTTTAATGGTCATTAGGTAAGCACCACCAATTCCGTTGGTTTTCATTGCCTCTAAATCGGCAGTGATTCCTTTTTTAGAAATACCAGATTGTACCCAATACCAGAAAACCCAAGGTCTAGCATTTTCATTCTGTTGTGCGCTAAGCTTAAAACTAAAGGCACAAAGCAGAAAGAACAAGAAGATTTTGCTAAACAGTGGTTTCATTTTTATTCTTGTTTTTTTTTTACCACAAAGGCACAAAGAACACTAAGTTTGGTTAATTAATTTCTTCTTTGTGTCCTTAGTGTCTTAGTGGTTAGTTTAAATTATTTATGAGCGATTTTATAACCTTTCAATCCGAAATAAAGGATAACAATAAAACATACCAATGGAACATAGTAACCAAGTTGAACATTGTCATTGAATTTATCTATTAATGCGCCCATAAGTACAGGAACGATTGCTCCGCCAACAATTGACATAATTAACCATGAAGAACCTGGTTTAGTATCATCTCCAATACCTTCAATACCAAGTGCAAAAATGGTAGGAAACATAATTGACATAAAGAAACCTAATCCACCCAATGCATAAACCATAATAGGTCCAGTGCCTAATACTGCAACTAAACAAAGTAAAATGGAAACAATTGCATAAACAGACAATAGTTTTGCAGAAGATATAAATTGTAATAAAGCTGTTCCGGCAAAGCGACCAACTGTAAATAGAAAACCGTAAGCAATTAGATAATCTCCTGCCGTTGCTTCACTGAATCCAGCACCTTGTTGAGCAGCACGAATAAAAGAACTTGTTACACAAACTTGAGCACCAACATAGAAAAACTGAGCTACTACCGCCCACTTTAAATGTTTATGCCTCAATGCGCCCATAAAACTTCCCTTTGCTTCACCATCAATACTTTTAGTTTTTACTTCAGGGAAGTAAATAAAACAAAAAATGATAGCTATAATTACAAGTACGCTTCCTAGAATAATATAAGGCATTTTTACAGACGAGGCTTCTTCAAGAAAGTATGAGTTTCGGTTAATCTCTGTCATTGCTGCTAATTCTGCCTTAGAATATGACTTTCCAGACAAGATAAACCTCGACCCTACATAAGCCGCAACCATGGCTGCCAAGCCATTAAATGAAGCAGCCAAATTCAATCTACTAGTTGCCTTTGCAGGATCACCAAGTACTGCCGCATAAGGATTAGCTGTAGTTTCAAGAATTGTCAAACCACACCCAATGATAAATAAAGCAATTAAAAAGGTAGTGTATGATAACGAATTAGCTGCTGGAACAAAAAGAAATGCACCACCCGCAAACACCAACAAACCAGCAATCATACTCGCTTTATAACCAAATTTCTTTAAAATCATGCCCGCAGGAATAGCCATTAAAAAGTAGGCTAGAAATACTGAAGTATCAATTAACATTGATTGCACATTATTTAAATTGCAGGCCTTTTTTAAATGCGGAATTAGACTTGAATCTAAATTGTGGGCCATTCCCCATAGGAAAAATAGGCTTATCACAAAAATAAATGGTAATAAATACTTTTTGTTCGACGAAGAATCTCCTTCTACGATAATTTCAGGTTGATTGTTGTGGTTCATATTTTGGTTTTTATTTAGCACCCCTAAATCCCCTAAAGGGGACTTAAAGTATGGTTTATATTATTTTTTCTTAACTACTAGCAAGTGGTCGCATACTAAAACGATCTCTCCGTGTTGGTTAATAATTTCTACGTGTTCGGTTACAGTTCCGTATTCAGGTTTTTTAGCTTCTGCTTTTTCTGAAATGGTCACTTCAGAATGAATGGTATCGCCAATAGAAACAGGTTTTACAAAACGTAACTTATCATAACCTTTAGACATGGCTTCAGTATTTATTTCTGATGCGGTTAAGCCAATTCCAATACTAAAAACCATTGTGCCGTGAGCAATACGCTGTTTAAACGGCTGTGTCGCACACCATTCTGCATCCATATGATGAGGAAAAAAATCACCTGTGTGACCAGCATGAACCACAAAATCAGTTTCTGTTATGGTACGACCCAAGGTTACGCGTTTATCGTTTAAGAGGTAATCTTCAAAAAATTTTGATTTGAAATACATATTTTTTTATTCTTAATATCCCTGGCGGGTGTCTCCACCAGCCAATAATTATTCATTATTTAGATCCTTCGCTTTGCTCTGGATGACAAGCCTACATTAACTGTTCACTTACCTTAACCCCACCTTTATCACTAGACTGATAAGCACTTTCCACAACCGCCATCGTATTAATTACATCCTCTACACTGGTATTTAAAACTTTATCCGAACCTTCGTTATACCTCATTAAATTAGACATGGTGCCAATAAATGCTTCTGGAAACCAAGAGCCATCTAATTTTACTATTTGCCATTCAGGCGATTTTCCTTCTTCTAAAATACAATATTCAAAAACATCAGGTACGCCGTGAGGATAATCCATCAATAAACCTATTTTAGCTACAATTGCGCCTTTTGTCCCCTCCCATTTGATATAACTTTCTTGGTGGTTTGATCCAAAATCGTGGTCGTGATTGGTATTAATAACTGCGTGCAAGGTATCGCCGTAATCGAATAATATCGTACTACGAGATGATGACAAACTCTTAGCAGGATGTTTTAAAGTTTTCGCCAACACACTCTCAGGATTACCCAAAAACGAACGAATTAAATCTACGTAATGAATACTGTGGTACTGAATTTCTAACCTTGGATGTATAATTACGTAAGGAAAAATCTCCCAAGGCGTTTTAATCGTCACACGAACTTCCATATCGTATAATTCGCCAATTAAACCAGCATCTATTAAATATTTGGCTGCGCTTACAAATGGCGCATAGCGTAATTGAAAATTGATGGCCGCTTTAAAATCCTTTTCCCTACATAACGCTAAAATCTCTTTTGCCTGATTAAAATCATCGCCCATTGGTTTCTGAATTAATACAGCACTGCCATTGGGTAATTGTTTTAACGTTTCAATGTATTGCTCTGGCATAATGGTTAAATCATAAACCACATTTGCAGGAGCTAATGCCACAGCCTCTGCAACAGAATTATAAACATTGGGAATATCAAAATGGCCGGCTACTTTTTCTGCTCTTTCCTTGGTTCTATTAACAATACCGTGAACTTTAAAACCTGCTATTTTGTAAGCTGGCAAATGCGCATCAGTTACAATTCCTCCAGCACCAATAATTATAATGGGTTGTTCAGTTACTGGAAGTTCAGGTTTATATTTGATATCAATACTCATTTTTCTAATTCATTAATTTGTTGCTGTGCCAATTCAACCAATTTTTCTGTTGGTTCAGTCGTATTAATTGCAGCAAGTACCATTTCATCAATTATCGTTGCAATTTGCGCCCAGTTTTTCTTTTGAGGCAACATATTCGCTACAGCGTGTAATGTTTCTAATTTGTGGTAATATGGGATAATCCTATTAATCTCAGCATCATTCCAACTAGAGATTCTGCAACCAATACCACCTTCTAAAGTTAAAAGTTTATCGTTCTCCTGGTTTGTAACAAAACGGAGAAAATCATACGCAATAGCCTTGTTCTTACTTCCTTTTCCAATGGTATAAAGCCAATAAACATTTAAGGAAGCAGATATTTGGTCTGCAGCAGATGGTAAAACATCTACGTAAATTTTGCCCTTAACTTTTGAATTTGCATCCACTTCGCACATTGCAGCAAAACCAAACCAATTGATCATCATCGCTGCTTCGCCATTCATAAAAGCTAAACCTGCCGCTACTGAGTCAAATTGAGCAGAACCTGGATGAACTTTTGTTTTGTCCTTTACAATGTTTCTATAAAAGTTTAAACCGTCTATAGATGCTTTTGTATCGATGTTAATCGAACCATCTGTATCTACTAAACTTCCACCTCTAGTCCACAATTGGAGGCAATAATCGAATACGGTATTGTGTCCATCTGGGTAACAGGCAAAAATACTTCCATATAAATTATCCGCAGGGCGATTGAAAAACTCGGCAATTTGCCTAAAGTCTTCCCACGTTTGTGGAACCCTTAAATTTTTACCATACTTAGCAAAATAATCAGCTTGTTCTTTGTGGCTTTCGAAGAGGTCTTTTCTATAGATTAAGCATTCCGGACCATCGTGAAAAGGCAATCCAACTATTTTTCCATCGAAATTTTGTAGACTTAGTAAAGATTTGCTCCATCCATCAGGAAAATTTACCGGCGGATTTTTTTCAATGTTATCATTTAAAACTTCAAAAGCATTGTTTACAAAACCCTCATAAATCCAATCAGTGTTGATATGGGCTACATCAAAATCTCCATTAGCTAAGCCATTATTGGTTAAGGTGCTTTCGTGAAGTTCGTGTAAATCCATCACCACCATATCCAATTCTAATTTACATCCAGATTGCGAGCAGTATTTATCCCAAAATTTCTGCATGGCAGATTCAAATGGAGCAAATTTGCGTACTGCAATTCTAAATGTTTCTTGTGGATTATGCACTTGCAATGGATTTTAAATTAAACTCTTTAATGATTTTTTCATTATCCTGGCCCAACTTAGGCGAACCTTTCGATGAAGTTAATAATTCTCCATCAATACGAACGGGACAGCGAGTAGTTTCATATTTATAACCATCAAGCATTTCTACTTCTTGTATCATATTTAAAACCTTAAATCCGTCGTGAGCCATTAATTGTTCCCAATTTAAAACATCGGCACACCAAATGTCGGCAGGTTCTAATTTAGAAAGCCATTTTTCTGTTGTTCCTGTTAATAAATGTTCGGCTATTATTGCCTTAATTTCATCTCGTTTATCATATGCTTCTTTGATATCGGTAAATTTCAGCATTGCCTCACATTCCAATAATTTCCCCAGTACCGGAATGGAACCCATGGCTAAAGCCAAATAACCATTTTGGGTCTGATAAATGCCATAAGGAGCACCTAAATAAGCATTAGCGTTATTTTTTACTGAACGTTCTGGTAATGCACCTCCGTCGTTCATAAAAGTTGTAATGGTCTCAAACTGGAAATCATAAGCAGATTCCATCATACTTACTTGTACCAAACCACCTTCATTTGTAATTGCTTTGCGATATAAACAAGCCAATAATCCTTGTGCTAAGTGAGCACCGGTTAGCATATCTATAATAGATAAACCCATGGCCACCGGACCGCTATCAGCATTGCCTGTTAAGGAAGTTAAACCTGTAACCGACTGTAAAAGCAAATCTTGACCAGGCTTATTTCTCCAAACACTTTCTTCGTTGCCAAATCCAGAAATTTCACCATAAATAATTGATGAATTGATTTCTGAAACAGATTGATAATCAAAACCCAATCTCTCCATCACACCAGGACGGAAATTATGGATCATGATATCTGCCTTTTTAAGCAATTCGCGAACCATTTCGCAATCTTCCTCACTTTTTAGGTCGACCTCAAAGCTTTCTTTATTTCTATTGATGGCGTGAAAAACTGATGATTCGCCATTCATAATTAAATTAGAAGTGTACAAGGTGCGACAAATATCTCCCACACCTAAACGCTCAACTTTAATTACACGAGCACCCATATCTGCCAGGCGTAAACTTGCCGATGGACCAGAAAGGAACTGACTAAAATCTATAACCAAATAATCTTCTAGAGGACGCATATTTTTTATTTTTTAACAAACCGTCATACTGAATTTATTTCAGCATCTTTCTTGCAATACAGACCCTGAAATAAATTCAGGGTGACGAATAGGTTCTTCTAATTTAATTCAAACTCTTCATTAATTCCCACATTGTGATGTCCTAAAATTGGTGCTGGTTTATCTGCATACAACTTATTACCATCCATCCTAAGTGGACTTGAAGTAGTTTTTATATGTTTACCATCACCCAAATTTAATTGCTGCTCAATTTTTAAACTTTTATAAACATCTAAATTTGTAGCTTCTCTATAATTTAAAACTGCAGCACACCAAATTCCATTACTTTCTAATAACCCGAGCCAATACTCTCTATTTTGATGTTTGAAAGTTTCACCTAATCTCAAAATTAATTTGTCTCTATTTTCGAATGTAGAATTTGCATCTGTATATAAATCAGTGATATCACAATCAATTATTGAACAAATCAACTTTAAATCGCCCATTGCTAGTGCGATATGTCCATTTGTAGTTGCATACATCCCGTAGGGTGCGCTTAAATAAGAGTGGGCGCTTCCTTTTACCGCACTTCGTTCTGGTAATTTTCCGCCATCATTTAAATAAGTAGTGATGACTTCAAATTGTACATCTAAAATCGATTCTAATAAACTCACTTCAACTAAAACACTTTGATTTGTCTTTGCTCTTTTTATTAAAGCAGCAATTAAACCTTGCGCCAAATGGTTACCGCACATGATATCAGAAACTGATAAACCAAATGGAACTGGGCCGTCTATATCACTACCAGATAAGTAAGTTAATCCGGAAACAGACTGCACCAACAAATCCTGTCCAGGTTTATTTGCCCAAGGACCCTCATTACCATAACCAGTAACAACGCCATAAATAATTTTTGAGTTGATTTCTTGAACGGAAGTATAATCTAAACCAATTTTCTCCATCACCCCTGGTCTAAAATTGTGAATCATGATATCGACCTTGCTGATTAACTTTTTCAATCTCACTAAATCATCTGCATTTTTTAAATCAGCTGCATAGCTCTCTTTGTTGCGATTAATAGTATGAAAAAGCAAACTATCATCATTTACAAAAAGGTTTTTGATAGATAATTGCCTACAAGCATCTCCTGTTCTTGGTCTTTCAATCTTGATTACTCTTGCGCCTAAATCTGCCAATCTTAATCCAGCAGATGGCCCCGCCAAAAATTGACAAAACTCTAATACCAAAACTCCTTCTAACGGTCTTCTCATGCTAATGTTAAGGTTTTAGATTCTTGATATAGTTTATTTAAATCTGCTAAAACTTGATACTCATTTCCACCTTGCATTAAATAATTTCTCACCACATCACCAGCATGGTCTTGAAAAAACATAGAACCATGGTAACGTGGACGAAGAAATGCTCTTTCTAAAGCTGGCAAAGTATTTAAATAATAATTTTGGCTTTGTCTATTTACCTCTTCATTTTTCCAAGCGATTAAATGTCCTGGTTGACCGCCACTTTCGAAATATAAACTTGATTGACAAGCTGGTGAACCTACAAATTTTGCATATTCAACCGCGATTTCTTTGTTTTCGCATTTAGAAGAAATTGCTAAACCTGTTCCACCTAAAGTGCTTCTCAAATTGGTTTTGCCATCCAAAGAAATCATATCATGAAAATGCAAAGGCTTTCGAGCATATCCGTTTCTTGAGTAATTTGAATAACCATAGGCAAATGGACAATAAGCAACCTCATCACTTTGTGTCATTGCTTCATAAACCTGAATTGGGTTTCTATTAAAGTTTCTTACATCAATTTTTAATGCCAATTGGAGATACATTTTTAAAGCCTTAACACCAATTTCTTCTGAAATTACAATATCATCTGCTTGGCAAGGGTCTTCACCTAGAGAGCAACACAGCGTATAAAAATTCATCAAAACATCAATCGGGATGCCTGCAAAAGCCACTAAACCTTTATCTGCCAATGCCAATAAATCTTCAAAAGATTTGGGTAAGGATAAACCTTTTTCTTCCAGTAAATCTGGCCTGCTAGATGCCACAGGAGTTGCTGCATCTATCGGCAATGCCCATTGATGGTTATTGAAATTATAACTATCGTAAGAAGCACCTACAGAATTTACTTCTTGGTCTTTTAAATAATCAGCTAGCAAATATTCATCTAATGGGATAATCGATTTAGTTCTTGAAGCAAAACCTGCCCAAGGATGGTCGATAACCAATAAATCAAATCGCTCTGCCAATTCTTGAATAGAGAAATCTGCAAATTGCTGTAAACTTCTCTTTTCCCAAGTAATCTGAACATTTGGATTTAGCTCAGCAAATCGCTGTGCCGTTGCCACCATTGGCAATAACCCACGACTATGGTTCCAAGTAATTCCTTTTAAAATTATATTCTTACTCATCATTCTCTCTTTTCTTTCCCGCTGATTGAGATGATTTACGCAGATTAATTATCATCTGCGGAATCTGTTAAATCTGCGGGAGATATTTTTATTTCTTCACTGTTGTTATCAAAATCGATGAACTTGCTAATCCATTCGAAGTTGCTGTTAATTTAATGGTTCCAGCTTTTTCTTTGGCTTGAATTATCGCCAAACAAAGTCCGTTAAATGCTTTTCTATAGCTTGCTTTAAAAGGCTCTAAACTTGCTTGAAATCCATTGTCAACTCCGGCAATGAAACCTTCTCCTTCTATTTTAAAATTCACTAAATTATCCGCATTTGGCACTAAACTCCCATCCTTATCTAAAACCCTGACTGTAATAAATGATAAATCTTTACCATCGGCTTTAATATTTTTTCTATCAGCAATCAATTCAATTTTAGCTGGAGCACCTGCAGTTTTAATTTCTCTAACCAAAACTTCTTTTCCGCCTTTGCGAGAAATGGCTTTTAACGTTCCAACTTCATAATTCACCTTCCACATCACGTGCAAATCTTCGCCTTGTTTGCTCTTTTTGCCAAGCGATTTTCCATTCAGATACAATTCTACTTCATCAGCATTGTTGTAATAAGCCCAAACCTCCACAGATCTGCCTGCTGACCAGTTCCAATGCGGTAAGATGTGTAAAACAGGTTTGTTGGTCCACTCGCTTTGGTATAAATAATAAGAATCTTTAGGGAAGCCTGCCAAGTCTACAATACCAAAATAAGAGCTTCTAGCAGGCCAAGCATAAGGCAAAGGTTCGCCCAAATAATCAAATCCAGTCCATACAAAAATGCCCGAAACATGGTTGTATTTTTTAGCTTCCTTTAAAGTTTCTTCATGGGTTGAACCCCAATAGGCTGAAACATTATCATAGGCTGAAGCTGCCCAATCCTTATTACCTTCTGTAAATTTGGTTTTCCCGTCTTTTGGCCAACGGCGAATGCTATCGGCAGTATCATAATAACCTCTAGTTTCTAAAGCAGACGTAGTTTCTGCAGCTAAAAACTTAACATTCGGATAGTTAATTGGGAAATCTTTATACTTTTTATGGTTATAATTTAATCCGTAAATATCTAAAGCACCAGCTTGGTAGATGAAGTTTTTTTCGGCAATGGTTTCTGTAAGTGCAGAAATTACGGGGCGAGTTCTATCTAAATTTTTAACAATGGTAACCAGTTCTTTAGTGAGCGCAATACCTGTACTATCAAACTGTTCGCGAATTTCATTTCCAATACTCCATAAAATGATGGATGGGTGATTAATATCACGCTTAACCATATCTTCCAAATCTGTTCTATGCCAATTGGGGAAATTTAAATGGTAATCGTTTTTATTTTTCTTTTTAGCCCACATGTCAAAAGCTTCATCCATTACCAAAAAGCCCATTTTATCACATAGATCTAGAAATTCTGGCGCTGGAGGATTGTGCGCTGTTCTTATTGCGTTTACGCCCATCGCTTTCATGATTTCTAACTGACGCTCCATTGCGCTGACATTTACAGCTGCACCTAAAGCACCTAAATCATGGTGCAAACAAACACCTTGAATCTTCATTGATTTTCCGTTTAATGAAAAACCTTTTTGAGCATCAAAATTGAATGAACGAATACCGAATAAAGTGGTTTTGCTATCGATTACTTTTCCATTCTGCAAAATTTCAGTAACCAATTTATATTGTTTTGGATGAGCCACCGACCATAGAATTGGATTTTTGATAGATAAATCTGTAGTCATATCTAGGTTACCGGTATCTAGTTTTAAAAAATATGAATTACTCTTTTTAACTAACTTGCCATTTTCATCATAAATTGAGTTGATTAAAGCACCAGTTTGATTTTGTTTGGTCTTGTTGTAAATGATAGTACCAACATTAACTAAAACCTTGCTCCCATCTGTAGAAAGTTGTGGGTCTACTTTCACTCCCCAATGAGCAATTGCCACTTTTGAAGTTGAGGTTAACCATACATTTCTGTAAATTCCAGAACCCGAATACCAACGTGAATCTGGTTGGGCAGAATTATCTACCTTAACAACGATGGTATTTTTACCTGCTTTTAGATATTTGCTTAAATCGTAAGCAAATGAGATGTAGCCATACGGACGTTTGCCTATAAATTGACCATTTAACCAAACCTCGGAGTTTTTGTAAACACCATCAAATTCTATGGTTGTAATTCTATTTTGAAAATTTGCTGGAGCGATAAAATCTTTTCTATACCAACCAATTCCAGTCGGTAATCCACCACCCTCTGGTTTAGCAGGATTTTTCTCGTCGAATTTCCCTTCAATGCTCCAATCGTGGGGTAATGTTAATTTACGCCATTTAGCATCATTAAAAGTTGTGCTTTTTGCTTTAGGCTCATCGCCTAAAAAGAACTTCCAATTTTTGTTAAAACTTTCTCTAACTCTTGATTGCGCATAAGTTCCAACGCTCGCAAAAAGCATTAGAAATAAGATTTTATATTTTAAATTGTTAATCATTACTGGTTTACAAAATTCACTTTACTTTTCCCTAAATCTCTTGAAGTTGCAACTGCAATTCCTCGTTGGTTTTTCTTATTTACCGCACAATAGAAATGATAAACAATTCCTTTATGTTTTAACACGAAAGATTTATGCGCATATAATTCATCATATTTTTCTGAAGACTGAATAAGGTTTTCGCCGTTCCAATCTGTCCAGTTCACTAAATCATTTGAAGCAGCAAAACGATTAAATGCGCCTTTTCTATCTTCCCAAAAAGCACCGAAATAAAACATTACCCAAGTATTATTTATTTGCTGTATCACTCCGTCTCCTGTTATCCCAACTGGGTGATGAACAACCGGATTTTTCTGAAATCTTTTCCAATTTACCATGTCATCAGAAACAGCCATTCCAATGCGCTCATACCACCTTGTTTTTTTATTGTTTACCAACGAATCGCCAACTGCATTGTAATACATCACAAAGTGATGTCCTGTTAACTTTTCTTTATCTTCAATTATCGAACTTTTGAAAAGTTTATTCCTGTTTTCCCACCACCTTACATCAGCATCTGCTGAAGTTAAAACTGGTTTTGCTAATCTTGTCCATTCTTGAGCAGACCAAGGATTACTTTCTACATAAGCCATTCCGATAGATAAGGGTTCAGTTTCATAACCTTTTTCCTTACCACCGAAATAAGACATCCAATATTTGCCATCGAATTTAGACAGCTTATAATTTCCATCCCATTTTGTATTGCTTAAAGCATTGTAACCTGCTTTTTGATTGTCATCCCAGTTGCCTGCATCACCAAATGACATTTGTTTGCCGAGGGTTTCCCAGTTCAATAAATCCTTACTTTTTGCCAACCAAGTTTCATAACCTCTTCCACTGTAAATCAAGTAAGTCATGTACCAAAATTTCCCTTTTCGGAAAATAGTTGGGCAATCCATTTTATGTTGTTCATCATTAGGAACTAACACTAAACCATATTTAAAAGGTGTTTTTACTTCTTGATAAATCTTTTCCATTTCTGCTTGAGAAACAGGATTAGATTTTTGAGCATTTACTTTTAATGCACAAACAAACAGGAAAAAAGCTAAACTTATCTTTCTCATTTGTTTTGAACTTTAAATTTATAAACGCCAGAACCTATGGCAATTTTTGCTTTATTCCCATCGTAATTAAGAATTTTGAACTCTCCATTACCTTCATTAATTATGCTTTGTGGTCCGTTTACAGGTAAATAAACTGTAGCCGATGTATTTGCAGGAATGTTTACTTCAAGCTCAAAACTCGTTGCTGATTTTTTCCAATTGGTGGTAATTAAACCATAAGGAGAATTGTAGCTTGTGTTAGCGGAGGTTAAATCCCCAACAATTTCTGGCTGGATTTTAATCTTGTTAAAAGCGATAGCACCTTCATCTTGCCTAATGCCACCCACACCACTATAAAACCATTCCATTAAATGACCTAACATGAAATGATTGTTGGAAACTGTTGGCAATGCTGCCCAGCTTTCTGTTAAAGCAGTAGCACCTTTTGCAATTTGCATTCCGTAACCAGGTACATCAGAGCGACTATTCATATCAAATATCACATCAGACCTGCCTTCATCTTCCAAAACCCTTAATAAATAACGGTAACCAATATCTCCTGCGGTAAGGCTATTATTTTTGCTTCTAATGTCTTTTATGATGTTATCTACGACAGCTTGTTTGTACTGTGGCTCAACCAATTCCATATAAACAGCCATTGCATTTGCAGCTTGACTACCAGTTGCATATTGCTTGGTTTCGGCATTAAAGAATTTAGCATTAAAGGCTTTACGAACTTCAACTGCAAGATTTTTATATGCAATCGCATCTTGGGGTTTGCCTATTAGATTAGCAATTTTTTCTAGTATTTTTAAGTCGTAATAATAGATTGCCGTTCCCGTAACTCCCATTGGCGTTAATTGAGAAACACCAGGAGGATTTGGGCCTAAATCGTACCAGTCGCCTAAACCTTGAGCTAAAATATGGTTGTTTGCTTTCGTCTTTAAATAGTTGATGTAACGTTGCATCATTGGGTAATAATCAACCACGGCTTGTTTATCACCATACCATTGATACAAATACCAAGGCATTAAAATCCCACTACTACCCCATTCTGGAGAGTCACGAAACATATCTCCACCCCAAGTAAACTGAACATATTCTGGTGCAATTTCAGGGATTAAACCATCAGCAGTTTGCGAATTTTTCATATCCTGCAAGGCTTTTTTAAATAACGGGGCTACATCATAATTATAGCGAACCGAACTTCCCATTAAGTGTAATTCTTCTAACCAGCCTAATTTTTCACGATGCGGGCAATCGGTAAATACACTGACCATATTGCTTTTAATCGCCCAATCAATTAACGTAAATGTTTTATTGAACAATTCATTTGAGCTATTAAAACTGCCAACTGTTGTTGCCGCATTGCGGATGTGAAGACCTTTCAAATCTTCAATAATAGCTCTATTTGATGAATTTTCTTTGCTAACTGGAACCCCGCCTTTTACTTGCAAGTAGCGAAAGCCAGTGTACATAAACTTTGGTCGCCAAGTTTCTAAACCATCGCCTTTTAAAATGTAAGTGAAGTAAGATGGACCACCAATATTGCGTTGCGTAACACTTCCATCAGCCTTTAACAATTCTGCTGGAGTAATGCGAATGGTGTCTCCCTTTTTGCCACGAACTTTTAGTTCAATAATGGCTGATGAATTTTGTCCTAAATCATAAACCCATTCACCATTATTTACAGGCTGAATTGTTTTCGCACTAAAATTTTCAAAAACTTTAACTGGTTCTTCTTTTTGCGCATTCAGTTTCGGTCCGTCAACAAGCAAAGCTGATTTCCATTTACTATCATCGAATTTCGGCAAATCCCAACCTTTTTGTTCCAAATTTGCGTTATGATCTTCGCCACCGTAAATGCTCGAAAAAGTAATTGGCGATGGCGCTGTTTTCCAAGTTGGATTAGAAATGATATTTTCATTTGTACCGTCAGTATATTCTATCGCCAAACGGCAAATCATTTTAGGATAACCAAAAGCAGATTTTAGCTTTCTATATCTGCTAGAAATGGGTGGAACATAATAAAACCCATTACCCAACATTACCCCGATTACGTTTTCTCCGGCCTTTATTTGCTTTGTTAAATCGTAGGTAACATATAAGGCTTCTTTATCATATTTTGTCCAGCCGGGAGCTAAAAAATCATCCCCTACTTTTTGTCCATTTAAGTTCATTTCAAAATGCCCCAAACCAGCAATAAAAACGGTAGCTTTTTTTATAGACTTCGTAACGCCAAAACTTTTGCGAAACATTGGCAGAATGTTGTTTTCTTTGAAAGTATCTTTTTTTCCATCTACCCAAAGATCGGTTTGATTAGAATCTGTAATTTTATTGTAGGCGATCCAATGTGCGCCTTTCCAATCAGTAATAGACAATAAACCCATTTGCCAAAAAGAGGTTTTGCTCCAAGCAGATAAACCTTTGTTATCCCAAACCTTAACTTTCCAATAATATTTTTTAGTTGATAAAAGCTTTAATCCATTATATTTTACTTGAATAGATTGATTAGAAGTAAGTTTTTTCGAATCCCAAATATTGCCTTTGTTGCTTTTTAAGTCGCCTAAGTTATCTGCAACTATAATTTGATAAGCAGATTGAAGAACATTGTATTGTGAAGACTGCAGTTTCCAGCTTAAAGAAGGCTTAGCAACATCAACTCCTAATGGATTTGTCCTGTATTCACAAGTTAAATCAACAATTTTTAATTGCTGGCCATAAGTAGGAAAAGCAAATACAAAGAATAAGAAAGCTGTTAGAATTCTGTTCATTTTTTTTAAATAAATTAGCATTGGTTGCTGCTAATATTTAATCGCTATGCGATACAAATAATATCTGTTTATAATTTGGTTGCTAATGCTTTAATTATATTTAAGCTTCAATTCAAATATAAATGTTTTTTTTAAATATGAAAATTTTTATAGCTAAAAAAATTACCTATCTTGAAAAATAATAAATTACAAAGCATTTTGTATGTTTGAAAAACTAACTATAAAATATTACTTGGCATAATGAACGAAAATGAATCAAAATATCAGGCTCCAGCTCTCGATAAAGGACTTGATATATTAGAATACCTTTCAGCTCAATCGATTCCACTTTCTCAGTCTGAAATTGCTATTGGAATTGATAAAACCCCAAATGAAATTTACAGGATGTTGATGAGTTTAGAGAGCCGTGGCTACATTTTAAGGGATGAAGTTTCGGGCAAATACCGTTTATCTTTAAAGCTTTTTTACTTGTCACATCGCCACTCTCCTGTAGACGAATTGAGAAAAGCAGCACAGTTTCCTTTAGAAGAACTGGCTGATACCGTTCGACAATCTTGCCACTTGAGCATTTTATACATGAATCAAGTAATGGTAATTATCCACGCAAAAAGCCCAGGTCCAATTGCACTTTCTATTGAGGAAGGAAACCTATTTCCATTGCCTTTAACTGCCTCTGGTAAAGTTTTATTGGCTTATATGAATGAAGCAGAGCGAACCACGGTTTTAAAAGCTAATCCGATTTACAAGAAATATCCAAAACCTAAAAGAGATGAGTTTTTAGCGTCCTTGGCCAATATCAAAGAAACTGGAGCTTATTTTAAACCCAGTGATTTAGCAGAAGGTGTTTCAGACATTTCACTTCCGATAGGAAAACATAGTACAAATGGCATTATAGCTTGTTTAACCATCTCGATGCTGAGCACTTTAAATATTAACAAGAATATAAAGAACGATGAGATATTAGCTGAAGCTAATAAATGTGTTAAAAAAATTGAGCAAAGGATTGGGGTTTTAGGGTTGTAAACTTAATAAGGCGTCATTGCCAGCTTGACTGGCAATCGTAATGCTTTGAGCAGGTAAGCAAACCTATTAAGTGCTTTACGATTCCCGTTTTCACGGGAATGACGAAACCTTTCTACCCCTGATACTTCACCAAATACTCAACTCCTTTTTGTATCGTTACTTCGTATAAACCTTTTGAGATTTCTTTTACTTCTGCTCCATTTACACTTGGCTTAGTGACACTTCTAAATCTCAATTTACCAACACCATCTGCTGCTTTAATCTTTATTTCTTTCTTACTTACCGAAACAGCAATTTCTCCATTATTAGTTGGCACTTTACCTTCCATCCATTCTAAACCTCCTAAATTTGGTTCAATCATATAAGTTTGATAAGCGGCTGAAGTAGGTTTAACACCCAAATAATATTTACCTAATAGATAAATTGGACTAGCACCCCAAGCATGGCACAAGCTTTTACCAAATGGTCTACCATACATTGCTAAATGTCCTGTGTCTCTCTTATCAGGATTATATTCTTCCCAAAATGAGGTTGCTCCTAGTTTTAACATTCCACCCCAATAATTTTTCATTTCTTTTAAAACATAAAGTTGTTCCCCCATTGCACAAAGTGCCTCCAACTCGTAAAAACGCATATATGGAGTGGTAATTTTGGCAACTTTATCATTCAACAACACATTCTTTTTTACTTCTAATTTTTGTGCTGGCGTAAAATAATCAAAGAAAATACCGAACATATTGGCGTAACGAGTTACGTTATCTGTCTGCTTTCCATTAATACGGCTATGAACTAAAGCTTGTTTAGTAGGGTTCCAGTACAAGGCAAATATTTTAGCTTTTAACTCAGCTGCTTGTTTAGAATAGATAACTGCGCTTGCATTATCATTAGCTAATTTGGCGCATAAAGCCATTGTTTCTAAACTTCTGCAATACAATAACTGCTCAAAGCTCACTTCGCCTTCTTTGCTTAATTTATCTGCCCAATCTATAAAAATCCAATCTCCAGGCATCCATTCTAATAAACCATTTTTGTTTTTACGACCATCAATGTAAGTCATTAAGGTTTTCATCCTTGGATAAATATCTTCTACGAATTTTTGATCTCCAGAATATTGATAATAATCATAAATACCTAAAAACCAATAGAATGAATAATCCATAATGGTATTGATGTGAGCTGTAACAGGATCTTTTCCGCGTTGTGCCCACAATGTTCTTTTTACAGTTGACGCATCAAAAAACGAATAATAATTCATTAAGTAACTTTGGTAGGCATCTCCACTCCACACCCATCTGTCACGTTTAATGCCATCGATAAAAAACTCTCTTGTATTAAGCTGGAAAGTGTATTTAGAAACGTCATAAATCTTGTTCAATTCAACATCAGAACTTTTAAAACTTCCTCGTTCTGCCACAGGCGAATATTCATAAAGCATAGAAACCGAATCGAGCGATACAGCACCTTCTGGCTGAATATTTACATACCTAAACGCCTTAGAAAGTATCATTATTGAATCTGTTTTTTTAGATAAATCAAGCTCCAATAAATCTAAAGTTTCGCATTTATCGACCGACAAAGCTTCTTCTTTCGATTCTCCATAATAGATATTTAATTTGCCTTTTCCTTTTAGTCCATGAACTTTGATGAAACCAAAAGTTTCTTTGCCAAAATCTGAAATAAAACCTTTATTTACTTTATCTGTTTTAACCGCAAACATTGGAGTTGTTGGCAACTTAAATTTTGAAGGTGGAGTTAACGGGTCAGTTAAATTCCACGTTCCTGCATTAACGAAGGTTGTTCCAGATTTATCTGATGTTTTTCCACTCGCATCAATCCATTCTTTGTCCTCAAAAGTGGTTAACCAAGTCTCATCAGAAACCACAGTTTTACCTTGTACAAAAATGGCTGGCACTTGAGCTGTGCTATAAACTTTTAAGCTTAATTTATGCTTTCCTGCAGGGATAGTAATGGTTTTTGGGAAACCAGTAATTGCCTGACCATCAATTTTAACATTATAAGTTCCTTCTACATACAGTTTAACTTCTTCGGCCGTTGCCAAATTAAACTCTTTATGAAAATCTACTAAAACAAAGTGACTATCCATTTTCCAGAACACTGGAAAAAATGAACCTCTTTCTGTTCTGCGATTTTGCATTACGTTACTCATGTAAATATCAAAATCTCCTGGATACCATATCCAACTAGCTTTTTGAGCTTGAGCTTGCTCGATAAATAAGCTAAAAAATAAAGCAAGAGTAATGTAAAACTTAGTATTTAAAATCTTCATATCTTAGAATTAATGTCCGTTAAAGAAAATGTAAAGGGCTATCATTATTAAAGTCAATACACCAAAGGAAATCCATACTCTACGAGTAGGTTTCTCAATATTTGCTTGGTGCTCTTCATTTATTTTGTAAATAGATGGTGAAGTATCTGCCAAAGAAATAATTACAGAGAGCAAGGCTAATAATGCAAAAATCAGGAAAGATAAAACCATGTAATGTGGCCAAAAATCATACTTTGATGATGGTAAAACCCATAGGTAACAAACGCCAATTCCTAAGCTAATGATTGAGCCTATTGAAAGCGTAAAATTAACAGCTTTCTTAGTTGTTCTTTTCCAAAAAACTGTCGACAAGAACACTACTGATAATGGTGGAGCGATAAAACCAAGCACTGCTTGAAAGACATCAAATAACTTAAGTCCCTTAATATTATCTATGGCTAAGGCTACAAAAATGGCAAAAAGACAACCTGCAATAACCGTTAATCTACCCACTTTAATAATTTCTTTTGTAGTTGCTTTAGGATTGATTTTTTTCACATAAACATCCATTGTAAAAACGGTACTTAGGGAATTTAAGCAAGAACCAATTGTACCCACCAAAACGGCAATAAGCACCACGATTACCAAGCCGTTCATTCCAGGAGGAAATAAATTGGTTACCATTGTCATGTAAGCCATATCTGGATTGGCTAGTCCTGGATACAAAACATAACACAATATGCCTGTTATGATAAAAAGAGGTAATGATAATATTTTAAGCCATCCAATAAAACTAACGCCTAATTGCCCTTGCTCTAGGTTTTTCGCCCCCAAAACAGACTGCACCATAGACTGGTCTGTACAGAAGAAAGCGACAGCAGAAACTGGATAACCCAATAAAATAGCATACCAAGGATATTGCGGGTCGCTTGCAGGTTGTGCTAAATTCCAAAAATGCTTTGGTGTTTTTTCATATAAAGCTGCAATTCCACCTACCTTTTCTAAGCCTAGATATGTTAGTGCCAGTGAAACACAAATCAATAAAATCATTTGAAAAACATTCACTTTCGCGATGGCTTTTAATCCTCCAAAAAAAGCAAACAAACCTGCAAAAGCCACTAAAACCGTAACCGATTGCCACATCGGAATACCCAAAATCTGTCTAACTAAAACACCACCAGCAAATAAACCAAGCGACAACCAAGAAATTAAAATCTTTACCAATGCGTACCAAGCCAAGATATTTTGGGTAGAATCCCCATACCTGTTGCCCATAAACTCAGGCATTGTACTCACCTTTGCTGCCAAATATTTGGGTGCGAAAACAATGGCCAAAAGAAATAAGAAAATAAAGGCATACCATTCGAAATTTACTGCAACAATACCCGTTGCATAGCCGATGCTTGCAAATGCAACCAACATAGATGGACCAACATTGGTGCCCCACATGTTAAAACCAATACTGCTCCAGTTTAAGGACTTGTTGGCTAGAAACAGGCTTTCATCAGATCTTTTGCCCTTAGAAAAGCTAGCTCGATACCCTATAACCACTAAAATAACGAGATAGGCGATTACAATGATGTAATCTAAAGTCGTTAAACGTTCTACTATGTTGCCCATATTTGGTTTGTTAATTTGGTTTTATTCTCTTACCAACCGAAATTATTAGCCTCTGTTCGTTTCCCCACGAGTGAGGTTTTTAAAGCCCTATCTCCTCTTTCGAAATATTATATTCTTTTAAAACATTATCAATCTTTACTGGCAAACCAGTTTCTAACGACCTGTCCATCGCTTGTAACAAAGCAACTGTCCCAATTCCTTCTTTTAAATCTGGGTATGCTACAGTGTCATTGTTGATGCTATCTGCAAAATATTCTAAGTAATTTTGGTACTCACCAGCGTGGTGACTTTGCCCTTCGAAACGGAAATAATGTTTTAAAGCGCTATCTCCCCAAACCACAATTTTCTCTTCACCCGTTTTATCGGTTACCGCATAACGCAATTCATGATAATCTGCTTGACTAGCACCTTCTGTACATCGTAAAATGGTGCTCATTCCGCTATCGCGATAAGCAGGCTGTGTTGGACCTGTATAAGCACCACTTACACGAGCAATTCTTCCATCTTTTGCTTTAAATATAAAATGCATGGTGTCTTGATTTTTTAATCCAGCTTTGCTCCCATTGCTACTCAACATTCCGTAACCCATCACCTCTTCAATATTTGGCAAATACCATCGAATGAAATCCACCGGATGGCTTAAACCTCCATAAAGCCATTTAAAGGATTGTTTTAACGACCAACCCTTTTCTAAAAACCACCTGTGGTCAGCGTGATATTGGGCTTCAATGGAAATTAGCTCTCCAATTAAACCTTCTTCAAAATCTTTTCTTTGGCGTTTTGCAGGTTCAAAAAATCGAGAGCTTTGTCCAACAAAAATTTTCTTTCCAGATTGCTTACTAACTTCTAATAATTCTTTTGCCTTAGCTAAATCATCTATAAAAGGCTTGGTACAAATAACGTGTTTACCATGAAGCAAGGCTTGTTTAATGTGCTCAGCGTGTAAATGGTCGGGCGTATAAATGGCAATTACATCAATTTCCTTATTATCCAGCATATGGTGATAATTTGTAGTATAATGATGGAAATCGAATTCCTTAGCTCTCTGTTGACAGGCTTCTTCGCTTAAATCACACATGGTAACCAGCTCATAAGCTTTACTAGCCAATGCTGCAGAAATCGTACTTCTTCCTTCTCCTAAACCTAAAATTCCTAGTTTTAACATCTATTTTATTATAAATATTTTAATTCCTCCCCTAACCCCCTCCAGAGGGGGACAGTATAGCGCCTAATTTATCTTTTTAAAAAAAACCCACACTTCATCCTTTTTTGTTCCTTCAATTCCCTCTTGGTATTTTTTCATTAAAGCATTCCATTCATCAACTCTTGGATTATTTAAGGTTGTTTTTGGGTTAAGCTCGTCTAAATTTGCTCCTTTTGGAATGCTGATAACTAGCATTAGCTGACGACCATTTCTATAAATAACCAATTGCTGGAAATCTGCATTACAAAACCCTTTCGAAAGCTCTGGCCATTTATCAAATTGTGTGGCGTGCTCATCCAAATACTCTTTTTGCATTTTTTCATCCTTCACTAAATTGGCTGATAAAATAATGTGGTCCCGTTCCTTTGCAGGTTCTAACAAACAATTCCTTTGCCTCGTAAAATCGTAAAAAGTGTTGTCGTACAATTTTACTTCAGCATTGCTGAATTGCTTTTGAAACTTGTTTCGTAATTCTTTAGGTATTTGTGTTGCGAAATAAATCACCACACGGTTTCCCCATTGGTAAATTGAAGAAGCTGGAATCTGATTTGCTTTTAAAAATGAATTTAAAAGTACTTCAGTTGGTTTTGTTCCTGATTTAAAAATCAATTCTAATATAACTTGCTGGTTTGCCAAATTGATGGGTTGCGAAGATTTGTTCGCAAATTTATCCTTCAATAAATATTTATATTTCTTTTGCAAACCTGCATTTAGCTTGATGCTATCGGCTACTAAATCGCCATTATTTTGCCAAATGTTTTCAGGTCCATTTGCATTTTGAAGATACTTTTGTGCTGGCGTCCAATTGTCTCTTATGGTGTAATAAGCCGTGCCTTCATCCGTATAAATATAGAACCAATGACTTGGGATATGGGCATAAGGCGCTTTGTAAATACTATCGATGTAATTCTTTGTGATAAACGATTCAGGTTGAGCAGACAAAGTATATATCCCAGCAACATCATACATTCTTTTGCCGTAATGATGGATTTTATTACCGCTGATTACATTATTCTTCATTGCATTAATAGTTGGTGTCCAACCCCAACCTACGCTAATTGCAGAATATGAAACTTCATTTATTTCATTATTTAATATCTTGATTCCTTTTACATAACCAGCTCCAAGACCAACTGTGCCCCAATCTTCATTGGTTACGTTTGTAATTAAGTTGTTTTCAATTCTATCGTTTGTAGAAATCTCTCTTTGGTCTTTCGGGTTGTAAGGTAAATGTGCTTCCATCGCTTCGTCAGAAAATGTTCCGATTAATATTCCAGAGCCACCAATATCTTTAAAAAGATTCCCTCTGATTAAATTATCCTGTGTACCTTTTTTGTAATCCAACCCCGTTGATGCCAAATGCTCAAATTTGCAAGAATCAAAACTGGTATTTATTGCATAACTTACCTCAACAGCCGCAGGTGGTCGGCCAACCCAAGCCTGATTTTCTAATTCTTTCTTATCAGGAGTTCCTGCGATTTGAAGCTTGTAGGCATCGAGCATAAACATTCCTGTTTGTAAAGGAACGTGGCCTTGTTTAGATGGCCTTAACCAAGTAGAATGCTCAAATGAAATCCCCTTAAACGAAACATTTGCTACAGGATGGTCTACTGTTCCTTCAATTTTCAACAATGTTTCTAAATGCGGCACCACAACATTAACTGTCTGCATTTGCTCATTTTTTGTAGCCCAATAGTATATTTTATGGTTTCTTAAATCTTCAAACCATTCACCTGGTTCATCTAAAAATTGGATAGAATTAGTTAAGTAAAAAGCAGAGTTTCCATCTTTCGAAATCCATGGCGATGGCCAAGGATGCTCTGATTGAATTCTACTTTCTGGTTGCATAAAACTTAATTCTACTGCATTTCCAATTACTTTAGCCGATTTAACTCTCAAGTTTGCAATTGCCCACCATTGGTGAATAACCATTTCCATCCCTTCGATATTTTTTGGATTGAAGTTTTTAGGAATTGGAATTCTACAGGTTTGGTTTTTGAAATCCCAAGATAAAATCCGATTCATTACTTCTCCATTTCTATCCCGTGCCCTAGTGCTTTTATTTCCATTTACCCAAAGTTGCCTAAATTCTAAAGTTCTGCCAGCTGGCGATGGTGCTTCAGCAACCCAGATATTCCCCATTGCTTCTTTTAGCAAACCAGCAATGGGAGTTGAAACCTTTTTCCAACCTTTAATTGATAATCCACCACTAAAAATCACTTTAGCATTTTGAGCAGAGATAATTTGTGTCGGGCTATCTTTTGTACCTGAATCTTCTGGTTTTAAAATGATGGTTTCATCTAATTTATAGACTCCATTTTCAATGATAATGCGAATTCCTCCTTTTACAGTAGCATCATTTAAACGACGTAATTCCCTTGCTTTACGCAAAGCGGAATGTAGTGTTGCTAAAGGTTTTTCTTTGCTTCCAATATTGGCATCTGAGCCTTTTAAAGACACATAAATATCAGCTGCGCTGGATGTAAAACCCATAAACATCAATCCTAGTAAACAACAAAAAATTAGTTTTTTTCTCATCTTAACTAGGTTGAAATATCTTTTTTAAATAAGCCGTGTTTGCACTGAAGTTATACTTCACGTTTGTAGGTTGTTTAGCATCACGAGACCTTTCAACCACTAACCAACCACACCAACCCATGTCATCTAATGTTTGTTTAACTTTAACCAAATCAATTTTAGGGTCATTTTCTAACCACACGCCATCTTCATTCGTAGCATGTATTTGGATGATATTTTTCCTACCTAAAATCCTCAATTCTTGATGTAAATCTCTTCCGTTCTTTATCGCATTAGAAAAATTGAAATAACTTTTGATGGCTTTTGAACCAATTTCATTTAACAATGATAATTCACCTTTTGCATCTAAAGAAGTTTCAATGCCAATTACAACACCTGCTTTTTTAGCCATTTTCCCAACAATACTTAATCGTTCTACAATTGGCTGTCGCAATTCTGGATTTTTCACTAAATCGCCCTGAACACCTAATGGTAAAAAGCCAACTTTCACATTCATTGCTTTCATTGTATCCAAGCAATCTTGAATCATCTTCAAGTAAGTTGGTCGTTTTGCAAATGATTGTGCATAAAATCCAGTCATTGCCAAAGCACAAATTTCCAAGTTCAATTCTTTGGCTTTGTCTAAATATTCTTGCCTAATTTTTGGGTCTGCCAGTTTGTTATCAAAAGTTTCTCTATCACCTAAACCACCCATGTCAATCTCTAAACCATCTGCACCAATTTCTTTTGCCAATTGCAGCGCACTAATTTTTTGACGTTTTAAAATCATCAAATCAATTACCGCAATTTTATATTTTGACTTTTTAGCCGTTGCAAATAAAGACCCACTAGGCAACATTAAGCTTCCTGTTATCAGCGCCAATGTATTGATGAATGTTCTTCTATCCTGCGTTTGCATCTTAGTATTTAAAATTTGGAAATAATTTCTTCAGGTTTTCGAAACCCATTATTGCATTTTTAGGTAAATTCTGGCCTTTATCGCCAAATACATATAATGCAGGTTCTGGTTCGATGGTTACCTTGGTTTCATCGTATTTACCCCTTTTATCTTTTACTGTAGCAGCATTTAGCTTGAAGTTTTTGATTAGAAAATCGTATAACGCAATACGTTTATTTATTCCGAAATCATGTTTTTCAGTTGGCAGATGAACATTTTCAACTTTGCTGCTTACACCATAATACCCATACATTTTTTGTAGGTAAGGGAAATCGTGTTGAGGCGTTTCTGCAGTCCAATCGCTACCATCAGATACAATTAACTGAGGTCTTGGAGCTGCCATTGCTGCTAATTCTACATTATCTGTTCCACCAGCACAAAAATGAATTGGCATTCCGCTTTCGCAAGGACAACCGCCATAAAAGTATGACGACATGGCCACCACTGGCGCACTTAACTTAATTCTAGCATCCATTGCCGTCATTAAAATAGAATGACTTCCTGCACCTGAACCTCCACTAATCCCAATTCTAGCTGTATCTGTTTCCTTTAAGGAAGTGAAATAATCTAAAATTCTTATTCCTCCTAAGGTTTGTACAGTTTGCGCTAAAGCTTTTCTGTGGTCTTCATATTTAAATTGAAGCATTGATTCGCCCCAGGCAAATAAATCGTAACTAAATGCCATTGCCCCCATTTTGGCAATCATGGCACAACGAGTCTGACAATCGGCACGAAAACGTTGTTTTTCCCAGTGCCCATCTGGACTTAAAACTACAGGGATTTTACCTTTATAATTTAATGGTCTATATAATGAACCATTGATGTATAAACCAGGCATAATTTCAATGGCAATATTTTCAACCGTATAACCATCAAATATCCTTTTAGGAGTAATAATGGGTTTTGAGTTTGGTTTAGCCGGTAATGGTGATAATAACAAAGCTTCGTACAATTGAGGTTTGATTAAAGCTTTACGTTTTTCCCAGCTTGCTACATCATTGTATTTAGTTGCCAAAGTATCTAAATAAGTCCAGCCATCTTTTACATCCCAGCGGTTATATTCATATTCCTTAAGCTTGTAAACTTTATCTTTTTCTTTGTTAACCTTCATGTCTAAAGGTTTTAACACATTGTCTAACGTTTGGTCAACATCTGTCCTAAAGCGCCAATCTGCATAGTTTACCCATTTGTCTTTTACCTGTGGGTCGCTGTATTTAATCTTAACACCAAACTTTGTCTCAATATCCTTAAGTACTTGTAAAAGTGGTTTTCTGTACTGATTATCTGTATTTCCACTTTGTGCGAAAAGATTTAAGCAAAAAAAGTTAAGCAATAGCAGCCATAAAGCTGTTTTTTGCTTTAAGATTATTTGGCACCTAGCTATGATGATTGTGGTTATTTTTCTCACGGTTCTTCGCTTTTTGTTTCAGTTAAAACTGGTGCTTTATAACCTTTCATACTTGGCCAAACTCCGTTTTCAATCTTCTTCAATTTTAATTTCGAAGGGTCAACAACCACGTGTTTAATTTTCTCTCTTCTCCAAGTATAAATAAAGTGCAGCATACCATCTGAAGTTTGAATTACCGCAGGGTAAGAATACTGACTAATTGGAGAATCTTCTAAAATCAATGCTGCATACCATTGTTTACCATCTTTTGAAATGGAAACATTTAAAGGTGTTCTTGGTCCTTTCGCTAATTCTCCAGGAGGCAAAACGTGGTTATAAACCAAAACGTGTCTGCCATCTTTCATTGTTACGGCATCAGTGCCAGAATTATTGTTTGGTAAATTGGTTTTTGCCAGTGGTGACCAAGTTTCTCCGTTATCAGTTGACCAAGATTCTGCTAAAGCACGGTTTCTTGTTCTTGCTAATATTTGAAGTTTACCGTCGCCGTGTTGTAAAATACTAGGTTGAATTGCATCCATACCACTGCTGTCTATTGGACCTATGGTACGCCAAGTTTTACCAATATCTTTAGTCACCTCAAAATGAATTCTCCATCCTTTGCCCTCTTTACTTGATGGAGCAAAAAGATTTCCATTACTTAACAAAACAGGTTTATTCTTTACAGGACCGATATATCCTTCAAGTAATTTTGTAGCCTCTGACCAAGTTATACCACCATCTTTTGAAGTTTTCATCATTCCCCACCACTCAGATGGTTTTGGACCGATTTTGTAAAACAAGATTAAATCGCCTCCAGGAACTTGATATAAAACTGGGTTCCAAGTTGGTAATCTTTTGCCATCTGGCTGAATACCATTTGCCGCAGAAACTGGTGCCAACCAGTTTCCATCCACAAAACGACTGATATAAATTTCTACATCTGGGTCGCGTTCTTTTGTTCCGCCAAAGTATGATGCCACTAATCCAGTTGGTGTTTCAACAATTGTGGCTGAGTGACATGATGGAAAAGGAGCTTTATCGTATAAATACTCTTGTTTTACGATTCCTTTTTGCCATTTTTCTAATTGTGCATTTGCTCCTATCGCTACCGCGAAAACAAGCCCTACTGTAATGTATATTTTTCTTTTTAGCATAATCTTTATTTTGGGGTAATAAGAAATAGATAATAGTTTATTCTTATCCTATTACCTATCCTCTATTACCTTCTTTAGCTTTTTTCTCTTTCTCAGCCTTAATCTTTTTGGTATAATCGCTGTACATGGTCCTCCAATTACGACCATTATTATTTAAAAATTGTTCTGATTTTGTCTTATAGATTTCGAAAATCGCAGAAATCTGTTTCATATTTTTATAGTCCACCGCTTGTTCACGAGCTTGTTTTAAAAATCCTAGAATTTTTGCTTCTTCATCAGCTGTTAAATTTGGAACGATAGATTTATAACCATTCATTGTAAAAGCAACTTTACCGATGGTGTATTTATCTAAGATTGCTTCAACTTGTTCTGGTGTTAAATCTTTCTTTAAACCATCCATTAAAGCGGTGTGAACCGTTGTAGGTATTGCGCTATCAGCAATTATCTCTCTATCCAAATCACTTAGTTTATTTCCAGTAACTGGATTTATTCCTGCTGGAACAGTAGAAGCAGGATGTGCATTATGCCAATTTCTGATAGTAGTTAAATGAGTTGCCACAACGTCTTTTACACGAGCCTCTTTTTGAGCATCACCTAAATTTAAGGATGCAACCCATTCAGCAGCTTTTTTACTGTTCTCTTCATCAGCCGCTGCTGGTGTTTGTGCTTTTGCAAATGTGATTGCAAGTGCTAGACATGTGAATACTAATATCTTTTTCATAATTGGTTATTTTATCATTTGCTACGAACTATTATTGTCCAACCTCTCTATCAGCGAAGCTGACACCCCTCTAAATTAGTGGGATTTCACTTTAAGGCTTAACAAAATACTTATTCGTTTCCTAATTCCCCTTTAGGGGCTAGGGGTCTTCTTCTTCACTACAAACGAATAATCTCCCGAGCCAATCTCATAAACTGCTCTTCCATTTTCATTCTTAACTAATCTTAAATCTTTAATATTTTGCTCTGCAACAACATCTCCCTCATTTGCTGGTAAATAAACTACCGCAGTTGTATTTGGCGGAACAGTTATTGTCCAGTTAAATTGTTTAGCTGATTTTTTCCAACTGCTTTTAATTATTCCATGAACAGATTGATATGATGCATTTACATGGTCTAATCCAGCAATCATTTCAGGTTTCATTGTTATCTTTTTAAATCCTGGTGAAGCCGCTTTTATTCCTGCCAAGTTCTCGTAATACCAGGTTAATAAATCTCCCAACATCATTACGTGATTTTGAGAATTCATTTTTGGGTCAGCAGTATTTCCATTCCATAACTCCCAAATGGTTGTTGCTCCATTCTCAATCATATATCCCCAAGATGGATATGTCTTTTTAGTTGCGACTGTGTAAGCTAAATCTGGTCTGCCGTAATCGTTTAAACAACGCATTAACCATTGAATACCCACTAAACCATTGCTCAAATGTCCTTTGTTGCTTACTTCAATAGTGTAAACAATGTTTTTAAAAACCTTGTCCACTTGTTTCTCAGGCACCATTTTAAAATAAAGTGGAATGATGTTATCAGTTAGAACATTAGTTCGGTAATATCCTTTTTCGTTATAATATTTTTGGTTAAAAGCATCCTTTATTTTTTGGCCAAGCGCCTCAAATGTTGCAACATCACTGTCATTAGCTGAAACTTTCGCAAACTGAATCATCAACTGCGTAAAATGATAGTAATAAGCTGTAGAAATTAATTCAGATGGATATTTTTTATCAGCACTTTTGCCTCTTCCAGCCTCAATGGTTACTGGTGGCATACACCAATCTCCATAGCTATCTTTAGTCAGGATATAATCTTTCATATATCTATCTTTCATATAGCCAAGCCACTTTTTCATTGCCGGGTAATTATCCTTCACAACATTTACATCTCCTGTTTGGTTGTAAACCATTTCTGTGATGAGCAATATTGTTCCTGGCCAAGTCATGTTATCACTATAATAACGCCAAAATGCAGGTGCAACATCCGGAATAGCACCATCTTCTTTTTGAGAATTCCTGATGTCTTGCAACCATTTGGTGTAAAACCTGCCGTTATCAAAAAGGAAACTTTCTCCAAAAGCAACTGCACCTCTATCACCCAACCAAGGCTGGCGTTCATTTCTTTGCGGACAGTCTATCGGAATACCTTTGTAATTACCTGCAATTCCCCACCAAGCATTCTTAAAAATCTGATTAGTTAAAGCGTCAGAAGTTTCAAATGTGCCAACGGTTTTGATATTATCGTAAATCATTTTGCCAGTAAAGTCAGCCAAAGCAGGTTGATAAGTGTAACCAGTTAACTCTACATATCTAAATCCACGATAAACAAATGTTGGCTCCCAAGTTTCTTGCTCAATTCCTTTAATTGTGTATAAATCTGTGTTTTTCGCATTGCGAAGATTAGCTGTAAAAAGTTCGCCATTATCTTGCAAAGATTCTGCAAAACGCAATTTGATTTGTTTTCCTTTTAAGCCTTTTACCTTAATTTGTAACCAGCCTACCATATTCTGACCCATATCAAGAACGAACCTTCCGCCTGATATTTTTTTTATAGAAACTGGCTTTAGCGTATTCATTACCTTAATATTCTCATTCATTTGAGCCTCAATAACTCCTGTTGGTTCTTGTACAAACTCAGCTTTTAACCATTTGCTATCATCAAAGCCAACATTGTTCCATCCAGTAAATTCTTTGGTAGCATCATATTCTTCACCATCATATTCATTATTGGTTCTAATTGGTCCGTCTGCTGTTCCTTTCCAACTATCGTCTGTATCAATATTAGCTGTTGTACCATCTGTATAAACAATGTTGATATTCATCAGCATTTTTGGGAAACCGAAAGTCTTTATCTTATAAGGTTTTTCGTTCTGGCGCATAGCGAAGAAACGACCGTTTCCTAATATCGCACCAATAGCATTTTTGCCGTTTTTAATGTATTCAGTTACATCGTAAGTATTGTACTTCACATTTTTAGTATAATCTGTAGGCGTTGGTGTTAAAACATCATTACCTACCTTTTTACCGTTGATGTAAAGCTCATATAAACCTAAACCAACAATGGATGCAGTTGCATATTTAACTTGTTTAGCACTTTGAAACTCTTTTCTATAATATCTTGCAGATAAACGTGAATCAGTCTTCATATTATCCCAAGGAAAAGCCCTATCGAATCCAATCCATCCCTTTGGCCAGTCTTTGTAAAAAAGCAAGCCCATTGTAAACGAATTATTTGCCGACCATTCGCTTTGACCATCATTAGTCCACACTTTAACCTTCCAATAACAACGCAAACGACTTGTTAATTCCTTACCATTATAGGCAACTTGAATAGATGTTTCTTCATTGATTTTACCAGAATCCCATAGATCTCCTTCGTTCGCATTTAATTTTTCTGGTGTAGTGGCTACCAAAACCTGATAAGCAGTTTGCATCACATTACGTTCCGCAGAAATAATATTCCATCCAAACCTTGGCTTAGCCGCATCAATACCCATCGGATTAACCAACATTTCGCAAGTGGTATTTTGCAAACTCACCTGCGGTGCCATCTTTTGAAATGGCAGCAGGAGAATGCTAAACAGTACGATATATATTTTTAAGTTCATTATTTACTAATTAATTGTAATGTTCTAGGCACTTTAGGCATTCAAAACCTTTCAACATTCAAACACATTTTCTTTGCGCTCTTTGTGTCTTTGCGGTTAACTTCTTTTCTTCGCGTTAAAAGCTAATTCCCACTAAAATCAAAATACAAAGTCATTTCTAATGCCCTTGCTGGTTCTTTCTCAAAATCGTAAAATACATGTTTCATTCCCATCGGGCCAGTTGTTTCGGGTTTTTGGGTCTTAGTTCCAATGGCAGATATTCCATTCATAAAAGAAATATCTCCATTAGGAAAAGTTGGGCTCATGTTATCCCATTCTGTATCCTTTGATTTTTTTGGTGTAAATAACCTGAAGAAAATATCTTCTTGGTCGGTGTATACTTTGAATGTGTTATTTCTACCAATAAATTTACACCAATACATATTCGAATAATAGCCTTTAAACTCTGGGTATAAAAATGGAGGTTCGCCCGTTGCAGAAGTATTATAGCTTTTTTTCCAAATCCCAAACTGATTCCCCTTCATCCTGTTTTTCCACACTCGATTAGGTCCATTTCCTTTATACTCAACACCTTTTATTTCAGTCTCTGGATAAGAAAAATTCATTCCCACAAATGTGGTAAAGTAAGCCAAAGGAAAATATTTAACCTGCATTTTAACAATTCCAGAAGGATAAATTGTCCATTCTAACGTATTGAAGTTCTCCTTACGTTCAAAGGTTGAAGAAATAACTACAGTATCTCCAATAGTTTTGTGAGTGAAGTTTTTAAAATTGTTAACCCCTTCTTGTAAAATCGGACCGTTTGTAAACGGAATTTCGCCTTTTGCATTTTTAACCTTTTGCAATAAACCAGTCGTTTTATCAAACACAACATCAATTCCATTTGCCGAAACCTCGTAAGTTGATGCATTATTTACAACATTAACTTTTGATTTTCCAGTTTTTACCACCAATTTATTCACTTCATCTTTTGGCAATGTAATTGGAAAACTCCAAGTAAAAATGGTTTCGCCATTGGGCGATTTAGCTGTAATATTCAACACATCGTAATTTCTCCAATCCTTTGGCAAATCAACTTTTAATATACCTTTTTCAAAAGGTTTTATCGATGGTGAAGTAGCCGTTCCGTTTTTAAAAACAGATATTGGATTGGTCAGTTCTTCTAATCTCCATTCGAAAGTGCACTGATTTAAATTGGTAAAAGCATATCTATTTTCGACATTAAATGAACCATCAAAACCTACTGTCATTTCCCTGTGCTCAAAAAATATTGGGCTCCAAACTTCCTTTATCGTATAAAAACTTCCTTCTTTTTCGTGATAAGGTCCAACAATCCCATCAGGACCGTGATTTCCATCTGTATCAACAAAACCATTTTTATCTACCCTTACTACGCCTTGGTCTGCAAAATCCCATAAAAAACCACCCGCAGACAATGGATTATTCCACATTGTTTTCCAGTAATCTTCTAAACCTGCACCATGCCCACCATCCCACATTCCATGTAAAAACTCAGTTGGCATTAAGATATTATGTCCGTAATCGTAGTTTCCAATTCCGTAATTATAATCGCGATAATGTGTGGTTTCAAAGCCGTTAAAAACTTCCCAAGGATGAATCAATGGGCGTTTCTGAATATCTTGTTCAGCAAATAAATTATCTAGCTCTCTGTTATGACCACCTTCATTTCCGTTAGCCCAAAATATAATTGATGGATGATTTTCATCGTTTTCCATCATTTCACCCAATAATTTTGTCCCTGTTTTTGTATCGTAGTTGCCATGCCAGCCTGCCAATTCATCCATTACAAATAAACCAAGCGAGTCGCAAACGTCTAAAAAGTGGCCATCTGGCGGATAGTGAGCCATACGAACCGCATTCATATTCATTTCCTTCATCAGCTTTACATCAGCTATGCTAATTGATTTACTCGTTGTTCTGCCAGATGTAGGATAAAATGAATGACGATTTACACCTTTAAATTTCATTTTTACGCCATTGATGTAAACGCCATCTCGTTCTTTTACTTCAATCGTTCTAAAGCCAATTTTTTTAGAAATGGTATGGACGATTTGATTTCCTTTATACAAGGTGAATTTGGCCGTATATAAATTAGGGAACTCGGTTGACCACAATTTTGGATTTACAAAATCGCGTTGAATCCTGATTTGATTTTCAATTGCAGCATCAATTACTTCTCCATATTCAGCACCAGTATTATCGTAAAGCTGAATTGAAATTTTATCAGCTCCTTTTGCTGCATATACATTTGCTTCAAAAAAGCCATCTGCTTTTGCATTTAACTGAACTCTTTCTAGGTGAGCCTTAGGTAAAGCTTCTAAATAAACAGGTCTAAATATCCCACCGAAAATCCAAAAATCTGCTTTGCGTTCTGCATTGTTAACCGATTGATTGGAAGAGTGTTTAGACACTTTAACTTCCAGTAAATTATCTCCTGTTTTTAAAAGTTTAGAGATATCATACTTAAAAACATAAAACGAACCTTGATGAATTGCTCCTGCAGATTTGCCATTAATTTTCACTTCGGTATCTGTCATCGAACCCTCAAAAACAATGTTAATTTGTTTGCCTTTCCATCCGGCAGGAACAGCAAATTTGTACTTGTATAAACCTTCCTCCTTACCTCTTAATGTATCCTTATCGAAACCATAATTGTATTTACCAAACCCGTGTAACTCCCAATTTGAAGGCACAGGAATAGTTGTCCATTTACCAGAATTTGCTCCTGCTGTACAGAAAAAATCCCAGTTTACGGTTTTGTCGTTTCCTGTTCCAGATAACATTAATCTCTCCGTTTCTTGTGCATTTACGGCAAAGAACATAGATATTAAACACAAGAAGATGATAAATCTGCGTTTCATTAATTGGTTTTAAATTGATTGGTTAGTGGATTGTTAGTTCTAAATGGTAATGCAGGTAAACCATTGCTATAAAAATTACCTGATGGATTTTCTGACCAATTGTATCTCACTTCAGTTGGTTGCTTAATTTCTGATGATGAAACTTCTAATGTTTTACCTACCAATTTTGCTGTTGCATTTACAAATTTTCCATCCTTACCTGCAATTGTAAAACCAGATAAAGATTTACTATCATTAGTTATAACAGCATTATTCAAGTATGCTAATTCTAAAATTGCCTTTCCGTTCTTAAACTGGCTTGATTTATAAATTGGTCCAGAGTAGTTAATTTTCTGATGATAAGTTTTTGCCAAAGCCCAAAGCGATAACCTTCTGCCTACCTCCCATTTGTAAGTTGGGTGCAAATCTTCTTGATTATCATTTAAATCGGTAGTTACAACAATCCCTGTATTTGGCAAGCGCAAAACCTGAGCTTGTGCTTCCCAAAATTCAGGCTCTGTATCTGAAGTCATTGGCACTTTTCCAGTGGTTTTAGCGTAATTATATGGCGCTATTTGCACTTCATAAAATGGCATGCTTTCATCCTTCCATGCTTTTCTCCAACTTGTAATTAAGGCTTTCATTTTATAAGCATAGCTGATGTTTTCTCCTAAAAAGCAGTTTGTTTCCCCTTGATACCATAAAAAACCACGCAGGGCGAATTTGGTTAATGGCTCAACCATGGGCGTATAAAATTTACTTGGATCGTTGCCAACTTTCTGACTTTTAAAAAATGGCTCATTAGCAAATGCTTCATCAGAAATCCAAGGTTCAATAGCGCTTCCTGGCACAGCCGATGAGATTACGCCAATAGGTATCCCTAATTTCTCTTGTAATACTTTCGCGAAAAAATACCCTACAGCAGAAAAATTTCGCAATGCCGAATCTTGCGCAAGTGCCCAACTTTTATGAACAGAATCTGGTTTGATTAAAGCTTTTCTATTCACTAAAAATATCCTGATTTTCGTATTTTTTGCTTTTACAACTGCATCTGATGGAACGCCTAATTTCTCGTTTTTAGGTTTCGGAATTTTGGCCAATTTCCGCATCGCATACTCCATATTAGATTGACCAGAACATAACCAAACTTCACCAACTAAAATATTATCTAAAACAATCTTATTGCTACCTGAAATAGTCATTTTTTGTGATACAGCTGATGTTTTTAAAGGAGACAAAACAACAATCCAATTCCCTTTATCGTCTGTAATTGCAGTTTTTGTTTGTCCAGCGAAATTTACGGTTACTTTCTCTCCAACAGCACCAAATCCCCAAATGTTAACAGATTTATCGCGTTGCAACACCATGTCATTTCCTAAAATTTGAGGTAATAATATTTTCGCATTGGCGGAAAAGGAGAATAGAGAAAGCACAAGTCCAAGCAAGAAAGCTTGCCTTCCTATCCACAATGAAGGAAAAACTCCAAACTCCAAACTCCAAGTTCCAAACTGCTTTACCATTTCCCTGTTTTTAAATATTTAATCGAATAAACGGCTTCATTCTTTTCACTCTCACCAGCTTTTGGTAAATCATAAGTTTGGTCGGCTGGTGTATCTACATCAGGAAAACGACGAACAGTTCCTGTTCTAAATACAATTCTGGAAACTTCAGCTACAGGTTGAAATGCCAAGCTCGTTAACACATCTTTTCCGTTTACGGTAATGGTATAAAACCTGGTAAAAGCATCTAATTTGATTTTAACATCATAACTTTCTCCTGCTTTATAACTCATAAAGTTTTTATAGCGAGCACCTGCTTTTGCACTTAAAGTACCAGTAGAATCGAATGTTAAGCGAACAGTTGCCATTCCTTTTGCATCTTGCAATTCAATCTCCATCTGCCCAAAATTATCTTGTTTCGGAATAATAGAAAATTGCGTGGTTACTTTTGATGAGGCAGGAAAAACTCTTTCCGCTTTTGCGTAATCAAATGGGTCTTTATCTTTTAGAACTAATGTTTTGTTTTCTACTTTTACTGGTGCCCATAGCGGACTGTAAATATTCCAAAGTGCCAATTCCTTTCCTGCCTGAAGTTTTGAAAAATCATCATCTACTTGCTGTTTAGCAATTTCAGTTACTGGTAATGGAATTGATGAGACCCAAATATCTTCCTTGTTCATGCTGTAGGTTACCCATAATTTTCCGTCTGTTGGCTTACCATTTCCTTCAATAATGCCTCTTACATATTGTGGACCATAAGATTTATAATTACCGCCATAACGCATTGGTGCAACTTCGCCATTAACCAGCAGTAGATTAGTGTACTCCAATCCATTTTTACTAGTAGAAATTGCCAAAGGCCATCTATATTCTGATGGATTATAAACTGTTGCAAAGTTTCCATCTGCAGTTCTTTGTCCCCAGAATTTAGCATTGCTATTTACAAATCCTGGAGCTCTACTTGCATTTTCGGGCCAACTTTTCCCATTATCTGTACTAATTGCTGTTAATGCATTTTTCCATAAACCAACCACTCTACCATCATTTAAATGATAGTAATTGAATGCTTTATATTGCTTTTGCAAAGTAATTAAAGGGTCTTTTCTATCCGCTTCTTCATTCCATTGTTGTGTCATTAACTTGTTAGCCAACAATTCATTACAAGCTTCAACAAAAGCTTTATTTTTACTCCTTGTGTATAGGGGATATAATGTATTTTTCTCAGACCAATTGGGATTATAGTGAATAAAATAGATGGGTCCGTATTTGCCATCTGGCTGAATTTCTCTTACCGCCCTACCAATTCCATTTCCATCATTGGGGTCGTCTTTTGCATCAAAGCTGATGGCATAAAAACCTAAAACTAGAAACACATTTTTTGTAGAAACATAAAATCCCATCCTTTGGTGCATTACGGCATCTAAATCTTTAGCTACTTCATCTCTTCCTGGCTTTTTAGTTCCATCTGTAATTCTATAAATAGGAAATATCACCTCTGGTTTGGTCCAAGTATATCCATCAGCGCTGCTTTGTAATAAAGTTTGTCCTGGCGGGATGCTTTCTCCTACTTTATCGCTCAAATACTCCACATAAAATTTATTGTTCCAATAAGCCAACATCGGAGCATGATTATAAGTCCAACCAAAGTTTTCTGCTAATTCTGGATGTTCACGATTGGCTCTAAAAGTTTGAATACTATGGATACCTACAACAGGTATTAGCTGCCCGTGATGATAATCTGCATTAACCAAGGTTTTGCCAGTATAACGTATGGTATCTTGTGCCTGCAATGTTTGTATCGCAAAAACGAATAATAAGATGATATATAGTTTATTCAATTTCATTCTTTTCTATTTTAAGCACTAAGGTCACAAAGAATTAAACCTCAACTTTGCGCTCTTTGTGTCTTTGCGGTTATCAATCCTTTTTCAAGCTCCTCAAAATCTTCTTCTCTACCCTAATTACAGTTCCGTGTTTATGTCCTTCTGGTATGGTAATCGATGAACTGATGTCTTCAAAATTCTTAAAATCGTATGTTTTTAATGTGGTATATTTTTTATCGCCATAAGCATCATAATAAATCAAATACTTATTTCCTTGTCTTAAAACTGTTGGTCCTTCTGTTAATTTCGGGCTAAAACTCTCTGAAACATTAGTATAAGGACCTAAGGCATTTTCACTAAAGGCAACCTTTAAATCTCTATTTGGGCGGGTATTATCCTTTAAAACCAAAACGTAATCCTTTACCGCTCTTTTTACAATTACAGCATCAATTACACTAAAACCTGGGTCTAGGAATAACTTAGGGTCAGAAAAAGTCTTAAAATCTTTTGTTGTAATAGAATACATCCTGTGGTTATTGTCCTCTTCTTCAATCCCCTTTGGAAAACGAAAAGGAATTGTTGAAGCCCAAATAATAATGAACTGTGAATTTTCATCATCATAAAAAATTTCTGGTGCCCAAACATTAACCGTTGTTGGTTCTTTTTGCATCACTGGAATAAATTTTTGTTCACTCCAATTTTTCAAGTCTTTAGAAGTGGCATAACCAAATCCATTATCACCTTTCCAACTACAAGTCCACACTAAATGAAAAGTACCATCTGGACCTTGAACAATAGATGGGTCACGCATTATTTTTTGTGTACCAACGGCCGGTTTTAGAAATACTTTGTTCAAATCAGTCCAGTGTAAACCATCCTTAGCATATAAAAGTCTTAACCCTTCATTGGCTGGTTCGTGGAACGATGTAAAAACGTAAGCATATTTTGAGCAAGAAGTTAATGCACAGCAAACCAAGCTAATTATAGCTAAACGAAACGATGATATGAACTTTGTTTTTGACACTAATTTTCTTTTCTATTTAATTAATAACCACCCCGCCTTTCAGGCACCCCGCCAAAGTAGGGGAATTGCGAATTATACACCTTTCACCCTCATCCTTCCAAACCTCTACCTTAAATCTTATCCAATATTAAAACCCAATCATTACCATCTTTTGGTTCTGCTGGTGGATTAAAATTTTGTACTCTTTTATTCTCCACTTCTCCAATAACCGTAGTTTCTCCTGTTCTTGGATCATACCAGGATGCTTTAACTTTTGCACCTTCTATTTTACCCATATTAATGCTGAAATCTTTTCCTGTATAAGTATAAGCCATCACATAAGCTGCACCTCTAGTGGCTAATACCCTTTCATATCTTTCGCCATTTGTACCAGCAATTAAGGTTTGGTCTGGAACCCTATCAAAATAAGAACGAGATAACATCAAGTTTTTTAAATGAATCATTTGTTTAGCACCAGGAGAGTTAATAGCTACAAACCATTCGTCATGCGGTCCATAAGCTGGTTTTGGGTCAGTCTTTTTATAGAACTGCATGATAGAGTTATGTCCATAGGTGTAACCAAATGCACCAGCAAAAACCGACCAATAACCATATCTTCTTACATCGTTGTCATTCCATCTTGGTTTGCTTGGGTCATGTAAACCATAAGGAATATCCTCATAAGATGGTTCTCCATCAATAGTTGGTTTTATAGGTTTTAAGTTATAATCAACATCGATATATTTCCAATTATCTGGCCCAAAATGATTTTTCTCACTCTTAATCGTATCTTGAATATAGTTTCTATGGCCAGATTGCACCATGTTAAAATCTAACCAATCAGCATTATGAAACCAATCTGAAGATGCTGTTCTACCCCTTGGATGGAAAGTGATTAAGTGATTAGGGTCGTTTGCCCTTAAGTTTTCGCCTATGGCTTTCCAAACTTTCATTTGATCGCTACCTCTAATATCACCACCGTTTAGCCAAATGATATTCCATTTATCCTTATATCTGGTAGCCAAAAATTTAGCGTATGGACCAGCTTGAGCTTCCTTAACTCTTTTATCCTTAACATTTGTTCCCCAAACAGGAACCATTGCCATATAAATCCCTCTTTTTGCAGCTTCATCAACAATATAATCTACATGGTCCCAATAATCGTATTGCAATGAATCCTTAAAATCATTTCCTTCAGTAACTGCTGGTTTAGAAACATCTGAATGCACCAACGAAGAATCTAAATAAACATTTCTAGAAGGCACGTCATGCAACACCATTGCCTGAACAACATTAAAGCCTTTCTGCTTACGGTCTTCTAAATATTTTACCGCTTCTTCCCTAGTTAACCTATTGAACAATAACCAGCCAGTGTCTCCCAGCCAAAAGAAAGGTTTTCCATCGCCGGTCATTAAATATCTTTTATTCTCAGATATCTGCAGACTTTTGGGGTCTTTAGAAATGATTCTTTCAATTTTCTTTTCTTGTCTACAACTGTAAATTGCTAAGGCAATTAAAAGGATTAAAATTATTTGTTTTAGTTTCATAGGTTAAATTTTATCAAGTATGATAACTTCATCGCCATTACCAACTTTATTTATTTTGATGATTGAGCCTGCATTTACCTTCTCTTCTTTTAAAATTGATCCATTTCTGGCGCTCTGGATTTTTAAGTTAAAAGTTCCTGTGGCTTTAGTTAAATCTAAGTTTATGGCATCCGCCGATGCGTTGTACAAAATGTATGCTTTACCAATATTTGATAATCCGTATTGTTTGTTAACTCCAGGCAAAAAAGGTTTCATGGTAGCGGCCAATGTTAAGGTTGCCTTATCTACTCCATAAACGTTAGATAAAGAACCTCCAGCCATTAAAATTGCCCAACCATAACTATCAAAATTATCACCAGAATAAATTACTGCCTTGTTGGGGAATTTTGTTTTGTATTCCGTAACTGCGTGATAAACCTCTTGGAAAGAAGTTTTCTTAGGTTTTAACAAACGAGCGTGTTGTCTAGGTGCTAAATTTTGTCCTCCTTGTGGCGCATATGCAGTTCCATCTTCTTGATAATGCCAATACCTGATATCAATTAAATCTACAACATTTGCTCTGTTTGGGTCGGCAAGGATTGCATCTTGTACATCTTTGGTTACACTCAAACCAATTATTGGATGTTTTCCAGTTTCCTTTTCCCATTCCTTAATGGTATCAATCCAGAATTGCACAAAATGTAGCGGACCAGTAAACTCTGCTCCAATTAGTTGAATAACGCCATTATTGTCGTTAAAATTTTCTAAACATTTATAGATATAGGCCTTGTGTATTTTTCTTCTAACTGGGTCAGTTACATCATAAAACTGCTCAGCCATAAATACACGTTTATCGCCTGCATAAGGAACTGGTTCTGGAAAGCCAGTATTGTTAATGTTGTTTGCAGTACGCCAAGGGAAATCTGCATAATGTGCTCCAGCTTCAATTATATTATGCTGAAAATAGTTTTCATGAATTAAGACTAACCCTTTTTGGTCAGCCAGATTGGCAAATGTTTTTAACCTATCCCAATACCAAAGATTGTATTTTGTAATGTCGTATTTACTCAAACCATCCCAAGCTTTATCTTGTCCGCTACGTGCAAATGGCAATTCATAAAATGGTGCCCAAACATCTCCATCCATACGGCGAATACGTTCATGATCATCTCTTCTTCGATCGTACCAAAGTCCGTAATTATGGTCTACTATTTTCACAGCACCATTTTTCATTGAATCCGTAATCTCTTCTAAATCATCTGTTAATCCTTTGCCAGAACGACCAGGAACAAAACGAGTAATATGCGATTTGTTATTTTTCAATCCATATGGTCTTGCACTACCATTCCACCATTGTACATCTTGTCTGTTACCAACTACTAGTTCATCACCACGAACTAACCAACCGTTTTTAATAGACATTGCGGCAGCCATTGTTGGCTTTGCAAGTGTGTTAATTTGATAAGTCTCATTAGGTTTTATATTTTCCGTAACAGGAATTGGATTTCTAGTTGGCGCCTTATCTATAAACTCTACTAAAGTTAAAGCTGGTTTAACAGCAAGTTTGGTTAATTTTTGAGCTACATCTACAGGTGGACTACTAGAAGCTTCTGTTTCTATAGGTAGTACGACGTTACGTGCATCTGCGTCATTTCCAATTCTGTCTTTTAATTGCGCATAGTATAAACTTCTTGGTTGAATTTGCTCATTAGACATATCCCAATAACCATCTCCAGCAAACTGTGCCCAAGTTCCAAAAGCCCAATTTTGAGCTGTTGGTGGCTGATAATTATCTACTCTTGCCGCACTGCATTGCCAAAAAACACTATTTGCAGCTGCCCAACCCGCCCCTTGTCCATCTTGCCCACGGTTCATGAAGCTTAGTGCGTGCCCATCTACATTTACGATATCAAATAAAATACCTGATGCCCAACTGTCAATCGCACCGCTAAAACTAAAAGGCAAATAAGATTGACATTGTACAAAAGCATTTGGACCTGGTGCACAAAAACCTACAGCGAAATCATGCATTCCATATTCGGCGTAAATTCTTTGGAAAAGTGTTTGCTGACCAGCAGTAAAAAATGTATTTCTTCTTTCGCCACCAATTTCAGAGATTGGCGCTAATGACTTACAATCCTCAACTGTAATTCTTTTAGCAGTTTCTAAAATATTCACTGCAGAACCAGCAAAATGCTCAAATACAACTTGACGAACCCAAGCATCTTGCACATTTTCTAGACAAATGGCTGTCCAACGATGGTATTCATCTTTTAAATTTTCTTTATGATAATCTGATTGGATTTTTAAATTTTCTACCCCAACTTGATTAATCCTTCCACCCCATTTATACTTTGAAATAGTAGCACCGCCATATTTTGCATCTAAGGCAGTTGTTATTGGTGCGTCAATTGTAATTTCATTTCCAGCAATGCTGATGATTTTTCTATCCCAGTGAATATCTCTTGTACTGGGTTTCCAGCCAAGGGCACTTTCTCCACCACCAAATTCGGCAGTTTTTAAAGTTTCAATCCAATTTTTCGTAGAGGGACGATGAATAAAAATGTTATCTCCAACCTTTAAACTACCTGCATTCGCAACGGAAAACTTCATCGCATTAATAGGAACATATTCATCTGTTATGGCTATTGCGGATTCTACAATTTTATCAGCTTTTCCTAAAATTCTAATTACACCAATTCTATCTAAACCTAATGCTTGTATTAAAGTTCCGTTAGCCCCCATTCCACTACCACGAAGAATAACTCCAGAAGCTTTTATTTTTAAAGTTCCTGAAACTTTGTAAATGCCTTTTTCTAATAGTACGCAACCGCGAATACCATCTTTTCCCATTGGGAGATTTGAAACGTAATCTAATGCAGATTGAATATGATTTGTTGCATCACCCGTTAATAAAGGAACTTTAGCTTTTATAACCGCATTTGGAATTGCCTTATCGCCAGCCATGTAACCGCTGTAAGAAAAATCTACAATTCTATTTCCTTGCGCATCTGGCGTGTAAGCCAGTTTTCCATCTTTACCTTTAAAGATTGGTTTAGGTGGTAATTCTACTTTTTTGTTTTGGGCATTTGCACAGAAGCTAAAACATAGAAAAGCCAAGAATAAAATCAGCTTTGACAACTTTTTATCTGTGTTGCTTAAAAACTTGTCAAGGCTTAAATGATTATTATTTGGATTTATATTTAGCATTTGTGTTGCATTTTTAAACCGCAAAGGCGCAAAGAACGCAAAGCAATTTTCTTTGTGTCTCCGTGTCTTTGTGGCAATCTAATTTACGGTTTAACTTTTCCAATCTCAACCAAACTGTTTAGATATACTTCAATATTAGCATAGCCGTTTTTTGAAATTTTTACTGCATCAGCAGCATTTTTAGGATTTAAACCATTTTTACTTTCCCAAGCGTCCGGAATTCCATCTTTATCGGAATCAACATGAGGGGTTCCTTTGTATGCTGGATAACCACCAACTTGGGCAATGTCTGAAATGATACCTTTTTTGTAGGAATCATTTGCTAAACGACGTTTTACATAGTTCTGTTTAGCTGGCAACTTTTCATCTTCAACGTGTTGTATTTTACCAGTTCTAACTTGTTCAACAATTCTTAGATCAACTGCATCTCTTTTTGGCAAAGAAGCACCTGCATTTGCCAAAACATAAGTATAAGCCTGTTTTGCATCAATTAAACTAACTTTCGCCATTGGCAAAGGCGTATTTGTTCTAATTGAATCTAACAACTTTTGTTTATCTCTTCTACTTTCTGGTTGTACACCACCATCCCAATTATTTTTTGTTACCCTTTCATTCCCTTCAACAATGTTTCCTGTTACATAAGCTCTTCCAAATTCATTGGTAAATTTTTTATCACGACCAGATTCTGGTTTTAATATTCTATAAGCAATTGGTTCGCCAGCTGGAGTAATCGGTCCGGGTTTGTAATAGTTATTAATGAAACTATAAAATGATGCATTGTCGCCCCCATCCGCACTGCGATTCCACCAATTAAAAACCACGTTATTTACAAAACCAAAATCGCCATACATACCAACCGAAGGATTTCTACTGATATTTGATGCCCAAAGATTTCGCATAAACGTACTATTTAACCCACCAATAGTACTTCCAAATGCGTGATTATAGGTATCTAAAGCCTCAGAGAATATTGAATTTTGAATTGTAACGTTAACTGTAGGTAACTTAACAGGTTTAGAACCATCTTTAGGGTCGTAAACATGGCGGTAAATAGACATATTTTCATCTAATCCCCAACTTGCTGAAACATGGTCGATGATGATATTCCCAACTGGATTACCACCAATGGCATCGTCTCTACGTGTAACATCAGTCGCTCCTCTACGGAAACGCATGAAACGGATAATTACATCATGTGTATTTAACCAAACAGATTCTCCCGCTACACAAATCCCATCGCCTGGCGCACTTTGACCTGCTATTGTAATGTATGGTGCTCTAATAATTAAAGGAGTTTTCAACTTGATAATTCCAGAAACATTAAAAACCACAATCCTTGCCCCACCCTGCTCACAAGCTTCTCTTAAACTACCCGGACCAGCATCTGCTAATGTGTTAACCACATAAACTTTTCCGCCTCTACCACCAAAAGTGTAGGCGCCACCGCCTTCTGCACCTGGAAATGCTAATAATTTTGATTGCGGTAAATCGCTAGGTTTTGCTGCCCAAGGGATATAAGGCTTACCTAATTTAGCTTCTGCATCTACAATTGGTTTTACTTTCAGAAACTGAAGTTCAGAAAGTCTTTCAATCTCCTTAAGTAGAGAATCAGCTTTCTTTTCCATCGACTCTGGTATAACTGGATACTGTGCAAAAGCTAAATTAGCAGAGCCGATCATACCTATCAGCATTGCTGAAGTTAATATTTTGCGCATTTGATTAAGGTTTTACTATACTTACCGGCACAACGCTGTTTAAGTAAACTTCGATGTTTGAATAACCACTTTTAGAGATTTTTGCAGCGTCTGATGCATCTTTTGGATTAAGACCAGCTTTAGTTTCATAAGCATCTGGCATGCCATCGTCATCTGAATCTTGGTAAGGAGTTCCTTTGTATGTTGGATATCCACCAACTTGACTAATTTCTGTAATTATTCCTTGTTTATACGAATCTTTTGGTAAGCGACGGTGTTCGAATTGAAAATCTGATGGTTTAGCATTAGGATGCACCTCAATTTTACCTGTAACCACTTGCTTAATTACGCGAGTATCTACAGGGTCTCTTTTTGGTAAATTAGCTCCAACATTTGTCAATACAAACTCTTTAGCTTGCAAAGTAGGAAGTAATGAAATTTTAGCCATAGGAAAAGGCTTTTTAACCCTCATTGCAGCAAAATATGGTTGTGAATGCTCGTAAGTCATTAAATTCCCTTTTTTATCCTCTACCTGCACACCACCATTCCAATTGTCTTTGGTTACTTTTTCATTTCCTTCAATGATATTTCCTTCTACATACGCTCTACCAAATACCACATAAGGTAATTTACTACGACCAGATTCTGGTTTTAAAATTCTATAGCTAATTGGGTCTTTTAAATCTGTAACAGGCCCTGGTTTATAATAATTGTTGATGATATTATACAAAGCTGTATAATCGCCACCATCCGTTGACCTATTATTCCAATTAAAAATTACGTTATTAGCAAAGTTAAAAATACCATTCCAACCAATTGAGGGATTTCTTGCACCATTATCCGCCCAAAGGTTACGCATAAACGTACAGTTCTCTCCACCTAATGTGCTACCAAATGCATGGTTCCAATAATCTAAAGCTTCAGAAAAAATAGAGTTCTGAATAGTAATATTTACAGTTGCTAATTTATCTTCAATTTTACCAGTGCTATCGTTATACATGTGGCGATACATCGACATGTTTTCATCTAATCCCCAACTTGCCGAAACATGGTCAATCATGATATTGCCCACTGGATTACCACCAATGGCATCGTCTCTTCTGCCAACAAACGTTTCTCCCCTTCTAAAACGCATGAAACGAACAATTACATCATGTGTATTTATCCAAACTGATTCTCCAGCAACGCAAACACCATCCCCTGGCGCTGTCTGACCAGCAATTGTAATATAAGGAGCACGGATGATTAAAGGTGTTTTAATACGGATGATACCAGCAACATTGAAAACAACAATCCTAGCTCCACCTTGCTCGCATGCATCACGCAACGAACCAGGACCACTATCATTTAAGTTCTTAACAACGATAACTCTACCGCCACGACCGCCAAAGCTATAAGCACCACCACCTTCTGCACCTGGAAATGCAATAATTTCTGATTGAGGTAAATCTGTTGGTCGTCCTGCAAAAGGAATATAAGGTTTACCTTGTTTCGCTTCCCTTTCAATAATTGGCTTAGCCTTTTCCCAAGCAATGTCTGATTGTCTGGTAGCTTCACGCATCATGTCATCAGAAGCTTTTTTAATATCAGCTGGAATGTTTGGATATTGTGCAAAAGAATAATTTGCCGAGAGCATTAACAAAGCAACAATTGCTAGGTTTAAGAATTTCTTTTTCATTTGTGTTTTGTTCAATGGAGACCAAAAAATACGCATTTATTTTAAATTCGTAACGCTAATTTGGTTATTCCAGGTAAATTTATTTTGGTTAGAAAGTATATTATATATCAAAAATAAAGGGTTCAACCTACTAATTTATCTATTATATTTTCAAAAGAATATAACATCTTATCATTAGCCTTTTTACTAAGTAACAATCTTAATTCAATCTATGTTGCAAGTTAATCATTACTAATAATAAAATTCATATATAAATGTAACATTTCCAAATAAAAATATAGATAAAAAAAGGGACACTTTCGTGTCCCTTCTAACCAAATATGCCAAAACGTATAACGAATAATCGTTATATAGTGTTTTAAGCAGTTATTTTTGAATCTTAATATCAAATACTATATAAGTGCTTTTACTAGGATTTTCTTGGTTTGCATAAGTTATCTGCAATGCACCATATTTCCCGGCAACAGTTTTAAATAAAATAGTCTTTCCTACGGCTTGATTAATACTTGTTGAAGTACCAGATGCCAGTTGTGAAACTCCAGTTGATTGTAATAGCGTAGATGAATTTAAATTTGCAAATGTAGGTGAAGTTATTACTTTTAGTAAAGTTGCATTTTTAGTAAACGTGCTAATATCATAGATAGAAAGCGGAGCTGGGATTGGTGTAATATTTAATGCATAAATAGTATGACCTTTTGGTGTAGTACCGCTTTGAATGGCAGGATCCCAAAAATAACCAAAATCAATTAAATTACTCTTTGTAGCACCTGTTGTATAACTAAATGCTTCATTAGTTGATAAAGAGTAATAAGTGGGATTTATCTTGGTAGTAGTATCAGGTACAATAAGCTTTTTAACGGTAAAATAATTGAAGTCATTATTATTAGTTACTGTTATCGTTAGTTTTCTTTCACCCATATAAACACCTGCTTTATCCTTTGCTAAAAAACGGTAAGTATATACGCCTGGAGCAGCATCTGCGGCAAACGTTTTATCACTAGTGAATGATAATTTATTTGTTGTCACGGTTTCTTTTGATATTTCCGTCAAATTTTTCATGATAAAGACAGTTTCCATTTCACTTTCTGAACTGATGGTAAAATTAAACTTTATCACTGCATTTGGACTCACCGTAATATTTTCTGTAACGTAATTTGCAGCTGGATTTGCGAAGGTTACATTGACCTTATTACTGTTAGGAATGTCTATTTTTTTACAGCTAAATACAATGGTTGTTAATCCAAGTATTGCTGAAAGAATTATATTTTTTGTTTTCATTTTCTTTGATATTTAATTCAAATCTATTTATCCCTATTACAACAATGGATCAAATGTTCCGCCAGACCAACCTAATGTTTGCTCTATCTTAACAGAAGATGTCAAGAAACCTGCAGGCAAAGGATAGAAATAATAGTTAGTTGGAAAACTAATCGGCTGTGCGGTATCTAGACTGATAATTGAAGGTGTAAAATAACTATTTACCTGAGTTGCATTTGTTACATCTATATTATCTCTAACCTTGATGGTTGTTGCAGGAACTAAAGCCTCCAATGTAGCTACAGTATTAGGTGATTTTGGCGCCCATCTGTATCCTTGTCTAACCGTACCAGTTAATAAATGAAAAGTTCTGGTACGTCTTAAATCGTCATATCTTTTTCCTTCCATTGCAAACTCAACCTGACGCTCATTCAAGATAACGGTTGCTAATTGCTCAGTAGTAGTGGCTAAATCTAAACCATAATTTTTAGTTCCAGCCACAATTCCTGCACGCGTACGTAATTTAATCAATAATGTTTTTGCTTCCGCCATTCTACCTGTAGCATTCGCAGATTCAGCAAGATTTAATAAAACTTCAGCAAAGCGCAACTCTATCCAATCCATACCGCTACCACCTCCAGTATTGCTATTATAAGCAGCACCAACTGCAGTTATGCTAGGATTTGATATTCTCTTGATGTAAAAACCAGTTGAAGTTTGCTTACTCACATCTTCAGTAACACCAACATAGTTCCATTGTCTACGCCCTGATTTTCCGCTTAGTGGCCAAACATTACCATTGTAAGCGATTGAAGCTTCTAAACGAGGATCTCTATTTACATAAAAAACAGACTGGTCATAAGTAAAAGAAGAAGATGCAGCATTTGTAATTGGAACACCATCCTTTAAAGTGTAGGCCTGTACTAAATTCCAAGTAGGTTGATAACTACCCCCACCGGCACTAGATTCTGAAAAAGGTCTTAATGCATTTTCAATATTTGTTCCCCTTCCAGGGTTAGTTGTAATTGCATCATATGTTCTCCACATGATCCTCTCTTTATTAGAAGCAGACTCATCAATGAAAATATTTGCATAATTTGCAATCAAATCATAGCCATTTGCCAAACCTTTATCATATGCATCTTTACAAGCTGTATATGCGGTTTCCCATCTTGTTAAGTCATTAGTTGGGTTAAATTGTGGACTCGCCCAGTACATTAATACTTTTCCTTTAAGTGCTAAGGCAGCCATCCTACTTATCCTTCCTCCGTCTGAGTTCACAGGCCAAGTGTATGGCAAACCATAACAAGAATCTAAATCTGCAACAATTTGTTTTACACATTCGCTTGTTTTCGCTCTTGGCACATCTAAAACATCAGTATTGATATCTTGAGATTTTAGCACCAATGGCACACCACCATAAAGTTTAATTAAGTTAAAATACATGTAAGCCCTAAAAAAGTACATCTGTCCTTTTAGTTTAGCTTTTACATCAGCAGCTAAAGTACTTGCTTCAATTCCTTGAATAGCAAGATTTATACGTCTGATTGTAAAGTATTGGTTGTTTCCTGAGCCTGTATTATTTGAAGCAATATCAGGAACGCTTGCCTCTGTTAATTGTCCATATAATAAAGCCGTGGTTGCACCATTACTTTCATCAGAAGTATTGTGCAGCGCACCCGCAACTGGCCAATTTGGCATTACCAAATCATAAGTTTTATTAATGTATAAATTGGTGGCAGATTCTGTATCCCAGATAGCAGGATCTAAACCACTTAAATCTCTTTTATCAAAAATATCTTTCTGACATGACAATAATATCATGCTTAATGCGACAAGTAAGACAAGTTTGTTAATTATATTATTTTTCATTTTGATCTTATTAAATGATTACATACTAATGTTTAGTCCCAAAGAAATTGTTCTTAAGGTTGGATAATTTGCAAAATTACTAGTGTTTGGATCTTTATATTCAAAAGGATTATAAATATTGAAGAGATTAGTTCCAGTAATGTATGCCCTAAATTCAGGAATTCTAAACTTCTCTGAAATTTTCTTTGGCAAACTATATGATAATACTGCGTTGTTAACACGAGCAACTGTACCACTAACTGACCAGAAAGTAGAGTTTTCCTTTGCTAAAGGAGCATCTGCTCTTGGGTATTTTGCATTTGGATTTTCTGGTGTCCAGTGATCTGCCCAAAATGCTGGAGCAGATTGCGTTGTTGTTGGAACCTTTCTTGCCTCAGAGTCAATAAACTTGCGTCCCCCTACAGCAAAAGCAACATTTGTACTTAGTTTAAATGTTTTATAAGATACACCTAACGTAAAGCCAAAATTAATTTTTGTAGCAACGTTATCATACATAATAGTAATGTCGTTATCGTCAATTATTCCATCTTTATTCACATCTTCATAATCCATAAAACCAACTTGAGGTTTTGCACCAGCAATTTTATAATTTGGATTATTTGCTAAGATGGCATCAACTTGAGCTTGTGTACGAAGAATACCTTTTGCGATAAAACCATAGTTAGAGCTTGTATAAGTATTTGAGCTTTTACCAATGGGCACATCTTGATATTCAGTTACAGTACCTAATCTTGATAAGCTGTAGTAAGATTGTATCAATTGGTTACCACCAGTACCAGCAATAGCGTCAATGCTATAACCCCAATTATCATTAAATTTATTTCTATAACCTACACTAAATTCTGTTCCCCATGAATTTTGAATGCCATAGTTTTTTAAACCAGAGTTGATACCTACAGTATACGGTAAACCAGTAACCGTATAATTATCAAAACCATCATAAGTATGTCTATGCCACACATCCATTGCAAAACTTAGCTTGTTATCTAAAAACGATGCATCTATACCATAGTTTTGAGTAAATGCCTTCTCCCAAGTAATTTCTGGATTTGGATAAAGGTTTGGATCTAAACCATTGGTAACAGCAGTTCCAAATAACATACCTGTAGTTTGAGTAAAGCGAGCAAGGTACTGGTATGATTGCACCCTATCATCTCCAACTAGACCAACGTTAGCTCTTAATTTTAATGAACTTACAAATTTAACATTGTCCTTAAAAAATGGTTCTTCGCTAATTCTCCATCCTAAACCAACTGAAGGGAATAAACCCCAACGTTTATCTGGCGGGAAGTTTGCCGAACCATCATATCTAGCTACCGCTTCTAAAATATATCTATCATTATATGAATAATTCAATCTTGCTAAATAAGAACGTTTACCTGCTTCTTTTGCTCCATCTAATTGAGCAGTTGTAGTAGCGGCATTAAATGCAAAAAATTGATCCACACCTGGTATTTGCTGACCATCGCGATAAGTTGCATAACCATCTCCACTTGACTCAGTTTGCTCAGTAAGTACTAAGATATCAAAATCATGTTTTTTGATTTTTTTAGCATAAGCCAATGATCCAACTAATTGGTAACTACCACTAAAAGTAGTACCCATAGATAAACGGTTTGAATTGGCTATAGTTGATGTTGGGCTTGTTGTAGGGACATTGGTATATAACAAACCATTTTGACCGCCTCTTACAAAATTATAAACCGTGTAAGATGGGAAGTATTGTTTAGCATTACCAAATCTATTAAACTTACCAAACTGAACCTTAGCTGTTAATCCAGTTAAGAATTTCGGCTTATATTCAATACTTGTATTTAAACTTAGACCTTGATTATTGTTTCTTTCATATTCGCCAGAATCAAATAATGCCTGAGGATTCCATGCTCCTGGAGGATTTGGCCCGTTAGCCCAGTTATTTGGCTTGCCATTAATAGTTAATGGAACCCATGCCGGTGTAAGAAATAATGCTCTGGTCATTAAATCCTCCGTATCAACACCACTGTTTTTTAAAGTATTTCTATCAGTAGTTGAATAGTCCATATTCAAACTTACACTTGCTTTTAACTCTGGGGTGATATTAGCATCCATACCTGAACGGATACCGTATTTTCTTATAGAGACATCACCAAAATTCCCATCTTCATTATAATAATTACCGCCAGCAAAAAATGTTACCTTTTCATTACCACCACTTACATTAATAGTATGACGCATTAAATTTGAAGGTTTCCAAAGCTCATCATACCAGCTTTCATTTGGTTTACTTTTTAGTAATTCTAAATCTGCTTGAGAAAAGCGAAGATTGTTGGCAGAGTTATTCAACTCATAACCATCATTTAACATTTTAGCATGCTCATATGCAGTTAATACGTTTGGTTTTTCAGTAGAAGTTGAAGTTCCAAAATAGCTAGAGTAGCTAATTCTTGGTTTACCTGGTTTACCTCTTTTTGTAGTTACTAAAACAACACCTTTAGCACCTGCTGCACCATAAATAGCCGCAGAAGCGTCTTTCAAGAATGAGATCTGATCAACCAAACTTGCATCAAGATTATCAAAATCTGATTTCGTAACTGTTAAACCATCAATTACAAATAAAGGGTCTGATGTTAACCCCAATGAACCAGAAGCCCCAAAAAGGGTAGGATTTCTAATTTGTAACGAAGTATTTGCACCAGGCTTACCAGATGCAATACTTACACCTAAACCAGCAACCCTATTCTGAAGGGCATTACCTAAGTTCGCCACTGGTAAATCCTCTATTTCTTCGGCTTTAATACTTGCAACAGCACCTAGAACATTAGCACGTTTCTTAGTACCATATCCAACGTTAACAACTACTTCATTTAGTGTGTTATTTTCAGAAACCAAGGTAACATCAACTCTAGCACGGTTACCAACAGTAACTTGCTGTCTAACGTATCCAATAAAAGAGAATACCAATACATCAGCATCAGATTGCACTTGAATGGTGTAAACACCTTCAGCATTTGTGCTAACATTACTTGGTTTGCCTTTGATGCTTATGTTAACTCCAGGTACAGGACCTCCTTCGTCAACTACTTTACCCGTAATCTTTCGATCCTGAGCAAAGATAACTGAACTTGCCAACAACATTAGTAGCAAGAACAATGAAAATTTGTGTAAAAATTTTGAGTTCATATTATATTATTTGGTTAGTGTTTGATTATGATATTAATTTTTTGCAGCAGCAGCTTTTCTTCTCTTTTCCCATTCAATTCCTTCCTTTTTTAAATCGTATCCGGCTGCAGACAAATAATTGTTTATTCTGCCTTTATATTTGCCAAACCAAGCATGTTTTTTATCCGATGATTCTGCATCCATTGCTTTTTCTCTAGCTTCGGTTAACCAAACCAGAATTTGCTTTTTCTGATCTTCAGTAAGGGTTAGTATTTGTTCTTGATAAGCTTTATAAGTTAACGGTAAAACACCGTAAGTCATCCCATCTTTTACTTGTTCAACTTGTTTAGCTGTTATATGTGCTGATAAATTCTTCAGGTATTTTTTATGAAGTTTGGCTAGGGAAGCATCAACTGCTCTGTTTTCCTTAGCTATCGCTGTATCTCTTTCTGCCTTATTCTCTTTGTATTTTTCTTTTACAGCTTTTATGTTTAAATCACGAGCAGCGTAAATATCATTCAAATTACTATATTGATCTCTAATTACATTAGTAACTTTTCCGGCTTTAACTTTATCATTAATGCCTAAAACCGCTACAATTTTAGCTGCACGTTCGGTGATTACCTTTACATAAGCTTCCTTGTCTACAACTGCATTATTCTGCGCAAACGTATTTGTAACGTTTATCAAAATAAAAAAAAGTATTCCTAAAACCCTCATTCTCTTTTTAAATTAACTTCTTTTCTTAATTAAATTTACCTCACCGCAAAAATGCACGGTAATTCCTAACTCATCCATTGCTGCAGCTTTAACCCTACAAGCTTCATGAGCACTAGCTTCGTAATTTGCGTAAACTACCTGAATATGGTTTGCTTTATGTCTGGCCATCATTTGGTCGCGACTAATGCCTTTTAAAACAGCATGCATGATTGGCCATTCTGGCGTAGTTTCATTCCAGCGCCTGTTGGTTTCTTCAATTGGTAAAGCTACAACTTCTCCCACACCTAAATCGCAGTGTAATGCATTATCACAAACATATACCCTACTCCAAACTATAAATCCTGGTTTACTTATCCCTTTTAATGTTCCACCGCCTAATCTAAAATACATTGCAGGTTGCCTATCGCTACTTGCTCCTTTGTAACCATCTATAAAATGAGCAGATGGAGCTGCACCAGAAATTAAGAAAAGCCATACAAATTGATTGAGACCTTCAACATTGTAATTTTCGCCCCAACGAATATCATGCAAGGTATTTTCCCCTGTCATACCCAATTCTTTCCACAACTTATAAGTTACTAAAGAATCTAATCCTGCACATTCATCAACTTCGTTAAAATGAGGTAATGCTTGTTTAGCGTACAATTCTTTTCCTTCTATTGAGTAAACAGGTGGTCTATCTTCATTATTTAACAAACCTTCTACTAAATCGCTGGCTACCGTTAAGTCCTTTAATCCTTGTTGATATTGTATTCCTATGGTATCGCAACTAAATTCATCCGCTATGCGAACCGCTGCGATATACATTTTACATTGCTCTAAAGTTTGTGATTTAGTTAACTCCGTTTGTTCATTGGTTCCCCAATTAAACTTCATTCCTTTTTTAATCAACCAATTTAAAACAGCTTCAGCTTCTTTTTCAGTTACCTGAAGCATTGCTGCATAAAGTGCAGATTGACTTAATCTCTCTTTAAAAAATCCTGTTTTATGCAAAAGCTCATCTGGGATAATAGCATTGTACATTCCCATACAGCCTTCATCAAAAACACCCATGATGGCTTTTCTATTTTTTAATGAACGAGCAAAGGCCCTGCCTTTTTTCTCATCCGCTAAAGGAATTTTACTTAAGCTAAAGCTTTTAACGTGACTTTGATCATAACTGATTTTACCAGTAGACAACCATTCCTGTAAACCATCGGTAAAAAAGTCATCGTCAAAGTTTTCACTCCACAATGTGCTGTAATTAATTCCTGCTTTAGTTAAACAGCCATTTAAATTTAGCATACCCACTAAACCAGGCCACTGACCACTCCAGTTTGCGACTGTTAAAATTGGACCTTTATGTGTGGTAAGTCCAGCAAGTATGTGATGTGAATATTGCCATACACTTTCGGCAACAATTAAGGGCTGATTTGGGTCGATATCATGGAACACATCCATACCCATTCTTTGGGAATCTATGAAGCCATGTTTTTTTGTAGAATTGTAAGGATGAGCACGTTTAACAGTCCAGCCAAATTTCTCAATTGCTGTAGTTAAATTACCTTCCATTTGAAACTGGGCAGCCCAGCAATTTTGATTTGCCGAAAGCCTTAAATCTCCACTAGAAACTAACACAATTTGTTTTAGTACACCCTGCTTCATAATTCATTACTGAACAAACAATTTATATAAAAAGAGTTTGTCGGTTTATATTTTGGTTATAGCCAAAGCGGCCATATACAAAACTCAACAAAGAAAAACACTATTTTCTCTAAGTTTTTACCAAATTAATATAGGATGTTGTCATAAAAGCACCTACCTTTAGCTTTTAAGCATCTATGATTTGCAAAAATTAGAAACGCTTAAAAAACCAAATATTTATTTTTTAAGATGAAACCTCATTTTCACAAAGTCCCAATTACTTTACAAAGTTCGTTCAGTATTCGTCATGACATCAAGCCAGATTTTGGCAATATTTGGCACTACCATCCGGAGTTAGAATTACACTATAACATGAAGGGTGAGGGTGTTCGATTTATAGGTGACAACATTAGCAATTTTGTGTCTGATGAGATGGTATTATTGGGCGAAAATTTGCCACATACCTGGCGTTGCAAAGAGGAATATTTTCAGAATAATCCAGACCTTAAAGTTGAGGCAATGGTAATCCATTTTTTACCAGATTGTTTAGGTAAACATCTGTTGAACTTACCTGAGGCTTACCTTATCCCTAAGTTATTTGAAAAAGCTAAAAGTGGATTGATCATTCATGGTAAGGCTAAGGAAAAACTAGCAAAGCTGATGGGAGACGCCATTCACGCCACCAACTTAGAGCGCATCATTATTTTGCTAACTATCTTAAAAACTTTAGCTGAAACAGACGAGTTTGAATTAATTACTAGCAAAAACACCTTCTACCAATCTAATGAATCAGAAACGCTGAGAATTAATAAAATCTGCACTTACACACTTTCTAACTATAAAAAGGACATTAGCCTAGAAGAAGTTGCCTCCTTAAGCAATTTGAGTATTACTTCTTTCTGTCGTTATTTTAAATTGATGACCAAAAAAACCTACTATGATTTTTTAATTGAAATTAGGGTAAGTCATGCTTGTAGGTTTTTGATTGAAAACAAATTACCCACAGAAATGATTTGTTTTAATTGTGGCTTCAATAACGTTTCTAATTTTTACAGACACTTTAAAAAGGTTACCGGAATGACGCCGTTGGACTATAAGAGGAAGTATTTGAACGAATAAATTTGTTCATTCTACATAACTAATTCCCTTTCGCCGTCATTTCGAAAGAGATTTTTCATCGAGGATAAATCTGTTTCCTTTAATCACTCAGATTCATTTATTTTTTTTGTAAAAGCTAATTCTAACTTAAGCAAGTATTAACCTGATCAATGCTACAAACTTCTTTATATTGGTTTAATCACTTACAATCAAGAACAATATGTTTGTAAAAACACATCATTACTCTGCCTAACCCTAAGCCATCAAAGCTAATGTACAGAGCCTATAAAGACGAAGGATGAACGTAAGATTAACGAAGGATGAACGTAAGATAGAACCACAACCAGTACACTTAAACTAAGGGAAAGCTAAAGCTTAGTTGTTGCTAAATTTACACACTAAACAAAAACCTTATCTCTCTCAGCCAACATCTCCACTCTTTATTGCTGCCTACATCTCCCTTATCGCAATCCAACTCTCCTCTTGACACGACCTACAACAACTACGCATCTGCTAGGTACCTGATAGGCACCAACTAGGGTACTGCTTCGATAAAAAGCCTAAAAAACACCTATACAACTGGTAATTAGGGCGATTTCGATAGGGTTTTGCCTACAGGAAGCCTACAATCGCGGTTTTGTATAGGACATACGTGACTTAAACTAGCTTTTGAACGGAAGTTTTCCCTTAGCTACTTACAGAAAAATTTATCTAGATTTTATTGATGGGCCTATCAATGTACCAAACGATCTAAAATAAGTTTACAGTGAATTAGGCACCTGAATAAACAAGTTATCAAGAATTGAGATCATCTTAAATGGTTGCATTTTTAACTGAAATCAACAATGCGAAAATCTCACCATTCAAAAGATCCTTATATAATCACTTTAATGTTAAAGTCATTTAACAATGCGGTATAATCAGTAAACAGGCTTTCTACTTCTTTAATAACTTGCGGGGTAAACAAACCCACTTCTCTTCTGGTATAGGTTGAGATATTTAAGCCTCTTTTTTGAAGGAAATATTTTGATACAATTGGATAAACATTGTGCATGACATCCATATTATCAATGATAAATTGTTGTACAACATTTACCTCCTCAACCAAGCTTTCATTATTATAATGGTCACAGAGCCACACAATCAATTCAGGGAAGTAATTACCTTGTATGCAAGACAAACCTGCTGAGCCAGCTTTTAAAGACGCTACAGCATGAACCATATAGGCATCATACAAGCCAAATTGATGACCTTGGGTAAGTGATAATTTTTCTTTGATTTGATTAAGGTCTAAACTGGTGTCTTTATGATAAATTACCCTATCAGTTGCCACAAATTGCTGCAATTGACTAGGCTTTAAAACTCTTTTATATGGAACTGGACATTCATAAAAACCTAATGGGATATTATCTGTCTGCGCTAATAAATCAAAAACATTGGCATTAAAAATATCATCGCTATCATTTTCATTTGCTAACAAACTGGTAATTGCAATTACAGCTTCTACCCCGGTATCGTTAACACTCTTCACAAAATCTGCTTGTTTGCTAATGGCTCCGCCAAATGTTCCAGTTGCTATAACAGGTACTTCTCCACCTACAACATTTATAACGTGTTTGATGGCTTGAATTCTTTCTACATCAGTTAACTCGAACATTTCGCTCGACAAACAATTGGCAAACAAACCAGCTGCACCAGCTTGTAAATAAACTTCAGTTAGTTGTGTAAGCGATACATAATCAATACTACCGTTGCTCGAAAAAGGTGTAAGCATTACCGGTATGAATCCTTTTTGTGAGTTTTCCATTCTCTGTTTTATGTTTGGTGTCTTTGGATAAGCGTGTATAACGATTAACCGTTAAGGCACAAATTGTTGATTTGTTATATAATCAGCGCTCCACTTAATACTAAGCGCTCTTTTTCTTTATTCTAGTTAAAATTATTCCTGTTAAGAAAATGGTTAAAGTGCCAACCACAATAATCATATTTTTATGCAAAGGATTTCTAAAGGTTTCAAACTCTGGTGGAAGCAAGTGAGAGAAAGTCATCCAGATGATGACTGCTATCCCTATCATTGTTGCAGTAATTGCTTCGTGATTTTTCGTCTGTCTACTAACAATTCCAAGCAAGAATAAACCTAACATCCCTGCTGCAAAAATCCCTGATAACTCCCACCACACATCTAAAATGCTTTTCACACCTATCATTGCAATCCCTGCTATCATCCCTAACAATCCAAAAACAACTGTTGCGATATGTAAAACAGATAAATTTTGCTTTTCGCTGATGTCCTTTTTAAAATATCTTTTATAAATATCAACTGTAAATACTGTTGCAGAAGAATTCATTCCAGAGCTAATGGTACTCATTGCAGCAGATAAAATAGCCGAAACAATTAGGCCAACTAATCCGATGGGAATTTTGTTAACCATGAAATGAGGCATAATTTTATCTCCATAATCTGCTGGGACCAATGCGTTTTGCACCTTCAATATTTCAGCCGCCGAAGCATTTAACGGCAATCTTTCTACTGCAACCTGATGTTTAATGGCTAAAATTAAATCTGGATTAACTTGATAATAGGCATATAAAGCCGAACCTATCACAAAAAACAACAACGAAGCCGGTACATATAACCAAACGCATAGCCAAATTGACTTAGATGCTGCCTTACTTGATGATGCCGTATGGTAACGCTGGATATAGTTTTGATCCATCCCGAAGTTATTGAGATTGATAAAAAAACCATAAAGCAAAACCACCCAAAATGAGGAACTGACAAAATCCGGAGAAAAACTACCTAAGCTAAACTTATGGTCGGCCTTGCCTATTTCTATCACCTTTGCTACGCCACCAGGCACATTTGTAATGATAAGATATAGGATTAATAACGCTCCAAAAGTTTTTACTACCGCCTGTACAACTTCAGTCCAAATTACGGCTTCAATGCCTCCCATTACTGTATAGATTATAATGCAAATTCCCATCACAATCATTATCATTTGCATTGAATATCCTGTTAAGGCTTGCAAACTCAAAGCAATTCCAAAAAATATAGAGCCCATTCTTGCCAATTGCGTTAACAGGAAACAGATTACCGCATAAGCTCTAGCCCAAGGCCCAAACCTATTTTCTAGATGGGTATAGGCTGATATTTCTCCAGTACTTCTGTAAAACGGAACAAAGTATTTTGAGGCAATCCAAGCTGCTAAGGGCATTGAAATGCTAAAAACAAAGGCATTCCAGTTTGTTCCGAATGCTTTTCCGGGCACGCCCAAAAAAGTATTACTGCTTAAAAACGTTGCATAAATTGATAATCCTATCGCCCATCCAGGGATAAGTCCAGAAGCTTTTGTAAACTGTTCTGAATTTTTATTCTTTCTCGAAAAATAAACGCCAACCAAAATCATCCCTATAAGATAAATTACGATTATTGCTAAATCTAGAATCGGGAGACCCTTCATTTCTGGTTGTTCGTTTATAATTGGTTAAAACAAATATCACTGCATAAGTAGCAGTTTTAATATCTAATTTTACCTATGTATTGTAGTATGTTATCTTGTTGGAATTTAGTACAAGATGTCTATTAAACATTTCAAGTTAAAAATTCGTCATGCTGAATTTATTTCAGCATCTAATTTGCAATGAAGACCCTGAAATAAATTCAGGGTGACGGGCTCTTATTATTGAACATCTAGCGCATCAACATACAAACCTTTAGTTTCTGTTGAAGTAATTCTCACCAAATAACTTCCTGCATTAATCATACTCCGAGTATTGGTGTTTAAATAATTCCACTTACCTTCTTTTGTTGGTGTAAATTCTACCAATTCAGTTTTCATCAATGTGCCGTCAGCTGATAAAAATTCAAGCTTTGCTTTAAGATTGAAATCAAATGGATTATGGTATTTAATCGTTATTGAGTAAATATCAGCAACACCGGTGTTTATTTTCCATTCTAAAACATTGCCTTCATTAGCTTTAAAAACAACTCTAGGCTTACCCATCAAATTTTCCCTAACTAAGCCCTCTCCTTTTAATGTGGCATCAGTTGCTTTATAAGTTGTTACCGATTTTAAATCGTAGGCTGGCTCTAAATTAGTTGGAGGCACAACTGCAACTGAATACATTTGAGTATTCGAAGCTTTTTGACCAAGTTTAATTTCATCATCTATGGCAAACCTTTTACGAAATACATTGAACTTTGCACCTGTGCTGTTAATTACCATGGATTTGGCATCCTCGTAATCAACTAACCAATCTAGCTTTGCTTTTTCATCAGCAATTACAAAAACATCAGCCGCTGCCGTAAGCTTAAATGATATGGCTTTACTAGTTTTATTTGATGTTTTTACATACTCTGCGCCAAATAAATTAGATGGCAGTGAGGTAAATTCGATAAATTCATCACTGTATTGTTTATCACCAATATCTAACCAGGTTGATTTTTCAATATCATTTGCGTATTCGATAATTGAATTATCTTGTGGACTAATTTTTATCTTTTCATTTGTTGTTGCTACAGCGATAGCTGAAATTAAAGCTTGCCCGACCTTAACTTGTGGAAAAGAAACAACTAATTGCCCTGCTTTGGAAAATACCTTAACCGTCTTTTTTAGCACTTTATTGGCTCCAACTTCTACCCAAATATCTAAATCTTTAATAACCGTTTTATCATTGATCGCTACATCAAATAAACGCATTCCTTTTGCATCCATTCCGCCTCCAACGCCCAACCAAGGTTCAATAAAATACAATTCCACTAAATATTCTCCATCTGCAGGAATTGGGAATTGAAATTTCAGCTGGTCTCTCCCATACCTAAAGGTTTGAAATAATTTCCAATCTGATGTTCCTTTGATAGGGTCAAACGTTCGTCGCTGACTAGCAAAAAAAGATGGAACACCTGGGAAGTTGGCCGTCCAAGATGTTGAACCATAAGCACCAATTTTGGAGTTAGCTTGTTGATCTGTAGACCAAACTTTCCCAAATTGGTCAGTATAACTTGGTCCGCCAGCATTTAAGCGATATAAATAATGATATCCTTTTGTAGGTTCGGCAATGTTTGTATTACTTACTAAACTCTTAAAATTTGGTGCTTTTGGCAAGTTGTTTAACACGATATAATCCTTTGCAACAGCCTTTCCATTTACATAACCTACAGCATAAAGCACATTATATTGGATATTTGGCTCGTCCCATTGAAAATGGCTTCCAATTCCTTTTCTTGTCCTTTTACCTAACGATTGCTGATTTACATCATTAAAAAGTTCTACTTCATCGCAATTTGAGTAAACCGTAATACTGTCTTTTATGCCAGGAGTTGACCAACGATTTGGCCAAGTATGGGAAACAATGTAAGCCATTGGTTCAGTTTGTTTTGGCGCATAATTAGCCCTGAACATATAATAAACATCAGTTGGTTCTTCCCAAGGTGTGTACATTCCCTTGTAATTTACCGGACCAACTCTATCTAAATCTCTTAAACCTTCACCACCTTGTACCCTACCAGGGTTATCATGAGAGCTATACAGCCAGAAGTAATGCCCTGCCGTTTTATCCTTTACACTTTCTGCTAGTCGAACCTTGATTTCCATTAGCTCGGTCATGTAATTTTCGGTATGCGTTGGGCTTTTAATCTGCGCGTCTGCTGAATGTAAATCTAAAGTTCTCCACGCACCGTATTCACCCACCAAAACCTGTTTTTGCAAATCATCGCCATAGGTTAAAGGATTACCCCCGTAAGTTCCAGTCCAGTTTTGAGGCACATCCCAATCGGTTCCTTTACCACCATTACAAGTAGTTACTTTACGTTGTGATGATGCCGTTGGGTCTAATTTTCTAATCAGTTCTGTGCATTCTTTTGCAAAATCTTCGGGCAATGTGCTTTCATTTTCTAAGCCCCATAAAACAACCGATGGACTGTTTCTTCTTTCTTTAACCCAGTCTGTTAATAATGATTTAAAGTTATTTCTAAATTCAGGTGTATCGTACCAAATGTGTGCAGCCATTTGCGTCCAACTTAAAACACCTAATTTATCCCAGTAGGTTTGGTAAAGCAAGTTATGTGGTTGGTGCGCATCGCGGAAAGCATTAAAACCAGCAGATTTAATTTGCATCACTCTAGAACGAATTTGCTCGTTACTAAAAGCGTGACTCTGACCAATTAAATGTTCATATTCTGCAATGCCGTTTATGAAAACTGGCTTTCCATTCAATAAAAATACTTTCTGATTTGCTTTATCGCCAATTGGCCAACTGATCCATCTTATGCCATAAGGCGTATTTAATTCGTCTACAACCTTTCCACTTTCAATAATCTTAGTTTTAATCGTATACAAATACGGATTTTCTATCGACCATAATTTGGGGTTAATCAGTTTATTTGATTGCTGATTTATAACTAATTCTTTATTGCCAGCAATCTTTTCAACTCTGTTTAATGAAGCTAAAATTTTACCAGCCGCATCTACCAACTGGTTACTGATTGTAATGCTTTTGGTACTAGCTCCGTAGTTTTTTACTGTGGTTTCAAAATTTAGCACGGCAGATTTTTCTGAAATCTGGTCATCATTCCATATGTGAACACCAAACGGTTCAATCCTAACTTCGTTGGTAACAATGAGGTGCACTGGTCTAAAAATGCCCATTGGCTGCGAGCCTTCAGAAAAACCTCTTTCTGTTGAGCAACCACCATCTACCCAAGGTAAATCTTGAATATTTGCAGGATGATCTGCTCGAACCGCCAATAAATTATCTTGGTTATTGAGTTTGATAACCGATGTCACATCAAGTGTGAAAGTTGTTCTTCCACCTGCATGATAACCAACCTTTTTACCATTTAACCAAACTGTGGCATAAGAGCCTACTCCTTCAAAATAAAGAAAAAATCGTTTCCCTGACCCGATAGCCATCGGGTTAATTTCATTTGTTTTAAAGCTTTTTCTGTACCAAGCATAACCGTGTTTATTGCCATGTAGCTTTCTTTGGTAACCTTCGTATTGGTCCCAATTGTGAGGAACATTTACTGTTTTCCAACTGGCTAATTTGTAATTACTATTTTCAAATCCATTATAAGCATTGCTATTTTTTTCATCAGCGATGCTTGACCAATTTGAATTGAGCAAAATATCTTTACGAATATTTTGGGCAAAAGCTTTTGGAATCGAGATAAGGAAAACAATAGTTAAACAAGCAGAGAAGAACCGACTTGGCTTAGCGAAAATCTTCGTCTTTTGACATCTGCGATTTTTCTGCGAGAAAAAAAAATCCTTTTTCGAAAGAACTCCACGTTTTTCTGTGAGAAAACTATTTAATGCAACTTTCATAAAGTTTTCAAATCTCCATTCAACTTATAAACTCCCCCCACTTTTGTGACAATGCTTATGGCTTGATTTTTATAACGAAGCTTACAAGTTCCTCCAACCTTAGATTTAACCTCAACATTTTCAAGTTTTCCGTTATTCCATTTTATTTTCAATTCAAATCCGCCTCTGGCACAAAGGCCTTTAATTTCTCCAAACGGAATGGCATCTGGTAAAGCAGGCAATAATTCAATATAACCTTGGTGACTTTGCACAATCATTTCGGCTATGCCAGCAGCACCACCAAAATTCCCATCTATTTGAAATGGCGGATGTGCATCAAAAAGATTAACATAAGAACCAGAAACTCCTTCACCAGCTGGTTTCAACAACATTTTAACCAAAGTCATGGCGTGATTACCATCTTTAAATCTGGCCCAATAATTAATTTTCCAAGCTAAACTCCAACCTGTAGCATCATCTCCACGATATAAAAGCGATTGTTTGGCCGCTTCCATCATCTTTGCATCTTTATCCCAAGTTACATCATCACCAGGGTAAACGCCCCATAAGTGAGAAACGTGACGGTGTTTATTTGTTGTATCATCCTTGTCTGTTAACCACTCTTGCAATTGCCCATATTTTCCAATTTGGTTAGGTGCAATTTGTTTCACCTTTGTTTGTAATGACTTACTAAAAGCATCATCAACACCTAAATTTTCAGAAGCGGAGATGCAATTGTTAAACAATGTTCTAATAATCTGATGATCCATTGTTGGCCCTGCTACTAAACCACCATTTTCTGGAGAATTAGATGGCGTACTAATTAACCAACCTGTTTTTGGGTCTTTTATTAAGAAATCCTCAAAAAATTGGGCCGACCTTTTCATTACTGGATAAGCTTCTTCCTTTAAGAATTTTTTATCTCCAGTAAACAAATAATGTTCCCACAAATGCTGACTTAACCAAGCAGCACCTGTTACCCATATACCGTGGTTTGAAGCATTAATTGGCGCCGTACCATTCCACAAATCTGTATTATGATGTAAAACCCAACCTTTTGCATGGTAATATTCCATTGCTGTTTCAGTTCCTTTAACTGATAAAGCTTTTATTTTACTAAACAAAGGCTCGTTTAAAGCAGTTAAGTTTAACATCTCCGTTGGCCAATAATTCATTTCTAAATTAATGTTGGTGGTGTATTTACTTCCCCATGGTGGAGATAATAAATCGTTCCAAATACCTTGCAAGTTTGCTGGTTGTCCGCCTGGTCTAGAGCTTGAGATTAGCAAATACCTGCCATATTGCATATACAAGGCCATAAATGCAGGGTCATTAGCTTTTGCGAACTTTACTAAACGCTCATCAGTTGGTAGTTTTGCATTTTCAGATGTTCCAAAATTAACATCGAAAGTCTTGTAATAGGTTTGATATTCTTGGATGTGAGCTTGTTTAATGGACTCAAAAGGAGACCCTAACAACCCAATTTCACGAACTGAGTTAAACAATTCGGGATTACCCGAGACATCATCGGCATTTACAAAATTAGTTCCTGCTGTTAAGTATAAAGTCACTTCATCAGCATTGATGATACTGATTTTCTGATTCACAACTTTTAGTGTACCATTTTTAACTTCAGCAGCTAAACGACTTTCTCCTCTTAGTGCCCCATCCTTAACTTGTACTGAAATAGAGATGGTATTGTTATTTACAACCTTTACTATTGAATTTAAATGTGGACTAGACAAACCTGCATCAAAACTGATAGATTTAGGTTTACTGGCGGATAAATGAATGACAACCGCTTGATTTGGCTGACTGGCAAAGTATTCCCTTTTGTAATCTACTTTGTTTAAAGTATAGGTTGTGGTTGAGATTGCTGTTGTTAAATCAAGTGTTCTCTTATAGTTTGAAACCGCTGATTTAACATTTTTGAAATACAAATTTAAATCGCCAAATGGCTGATAACTAGCTTGGTATTGAGGAGTTGCAGGCGGTTCTTCATTTTGAATTTTATACTTCCATTTTTTAATCAGTGAAACTCCATTTTCAATAGTAGAACCAACAGGATAAATCCCGATATATCTTTTTGTGTCTTTGTAACCTGCAATTCCACCTTTATCGTAATAGTTTAGAACCTGTATGGCGATGGTATTTTTCCCAGTTTTTATCAGCTTTGCTGGAATGGTATAATTTCTAGGTTCTAGGTTGTCGGTATTACCAACCAATTGACCATTGATATAGGTGAAATCTTGGTCGCGAATTCTGTTTAAATCTAACACCAAATCTTTTCCTGCCCAATTTGCAGGCACATCAAAAGTAGTTCTGAACCAAACAGCACCATCTACATTGTTTAAGCCGACTGTTTCCCAACCTTCATAAGATGGAACTTGTAGCGTTTTCCAAAGTTTATCATCGTAATTCCCTAAAGCTGGATTTCCTGTAATTCCTTTTCCAGCTTTCATTTCTGACACCCATTTTGCCTTATCTCCAGCTTCACTTCTTAAGCCCATAAATTCAGCTCCCGCTAAGGCCTCCGCTTCTTTTTGTTTACCTTCAAATAGTAGTCTTCTAATTTCTGCAAGGTATTTTGATGCTCCTTTTTTATTGTAATTTCTAGGTTTACCAGACCATAAAGTTTCTTCATTAAATTGGATATGATCTTGAGTAACACCTGCAAAAATCATTGCCCCTATTCTTCCATTACCAATTGGCAAAGCATCAGTCCATTTTTCTGCAGGTTTATTGTACCAAAGGTGATGGTCTGTTTGAGCGAATGCAATGTTGTTTAAGCCCACAAGCAAAAACAGTAAAGTAAAAATATACTTGAATGAAAATTTCATTATTTATCTCCAGAAATTATAGTTATTTCTTCCTTAACCTCAGCCTCTTTTTTGACAGAGGTTTTGGCATTTCTAAAATTGTTATTGCCTATGCTGATATTCTTTGTTTCTGCACCACTTAAACGTAAATAAGTAGTTGTTCCTACAAATGGGTTAGCATTATAAATAAAAGCATCATTCACATTTCTCAAATCTAAAATTGGTGAATTAGCTAATGGCGTATAACTTTTTACGTTATCTAAGGTTAAAAAATTCACTTTAGAAGCAATTACCCCAGCACCAATTTCTGTATTGATTTGCACATTATGGAATTCAATTCTATTTGAATTAGAAATGTTGAAACCAGATTTTGCATCTAAATTAATATCGCTAAATGTGATGTTTTCAATTGGCATTTCTTCCAATCCATTTAAATAAGCAGCCTGATTTACTTGTCCAGTTATATTACTAAAATGGATATTTCTAAATCTTGGTGTACGTTCAGAAACAGGCTCAACTGTTGTTTTTGCATATTGTAAATCTAAAACGATAGCTTGTTCCCTAATGTTTTTCATTACAATATTGCTTACTCTAATCTCCTCCACTATCCCACCTCTTCCCCTAGCAGATTTAATTCTGATACCTCTGTCAGTACCATCAAAAACACAATTAGAAATGGTGATTTTCCTCACATCACCACTCATTTCGCTGCCAATTACCACACCTCCGTGACCAGATAACATGGTACAGTTTGTAATTGTATGATTTTCTGCTGGAGTTGCCATTTTTCTACCTGGCCCATCCTTACCAGATTTAATGGTAATACAATCATCTCCTACGCTAATGTGGCAATCTGAAATGTGCACATTTTTACAAGATTCTGGATTAATACCATCCGTATTTGGCGCATTTTTATGAGGATTAAAAATAGTAACTGCATGCACTTTTACATTTTCACAGAACTCCGGGTTAACCGTCCAAAATGGCGAATTACGAATAGTAATACCTTCTATCAGAATGTTTTTACTATACATAAACTGAATAAAAGGTGGACGTAAAAATCCACGCTTCATTTGTTTGGGGTCATCTGGTAAAAGAATATCCTTGTTTAGTTCATCAAATTTCAGTTGCCATTTAGAACGAGCTTGCCCTTCTTTGTAACCCTCAACAAAATCCCACCATTTTTTACCGTGACCATCAATAAGGCCTCTTCCTTTTATAGCGATATTTTCTACTTTATAAGCATAAAAAAGTGGCGAAAAGCTAGTTACATCCACACCTTCATATCTGCTTTTTACCATTGGTAAATATTGGTCAAAATCATCACTAAAATGCAATTCAGCTCCTGCATCAATTAGGATGGTAATGTTGCTTTTTAAATGAATTGGACCCGTTAAATATTTACCTGCTGGAAAATAAATTGTACCACCACCTTTTTTTACCGCTGCATCAATAGCATTTTTGATAGCCGTTGTTGCGAGTTTGCTGCTATCGTTTTTTGCGCCGTAACTGAGCACATTATAATAGTTTTGCGCATTTGCGGATATGCTGAAGCATGTTATTAGAAGAACAATTAGAGATCTTAAGGTATATTTCATTTTTTTCTTTTTACGTTTTGTCATCCTGACGAAGGAAGGATCTCTGAGATAAATTCTTATTAAGAGATTCTTCGTGATGCTCAGAATGACAAAAGTCGTTTATTTCATTGCAACTTTAACAGGTTTCAAATCATCAGTTTTATAGAGTAATTTACCATTTACATAAATCTGAAATCCTTTTCCTTTATTGTATTTCTTACCTGTTTTATCCCAAAGTAAGGTAATGGTTTTATCGTGATATGAAATTCTATCCAACATGAACCAATCCCATTGCCCTTTCGGAATTAAGGGATAAACTTCTAAAATATTATCTTCACGAGGTTTAAAACCTATTAAATCATTAATTACTAAATCAGCAAAAGTAGAGTGGTTGTAAAAACTACTCCTCGGATTATCGCCTTTTAACCATTCGCCATTTTTCTCATCCTGATATTCACCAATGTATGGTTTGCCATTTTTGGTATGCGATTTAGCATATAATTGCAACTCATTATAAAAAACCTTTGGCGTCATTTTACCATGGTTTTTATAATTAACCAATAGGTTCGATAATCCTTTTAAAGTCTGCGAAGTTGCAAATGGCCATAAAGCGCCATCCCATTCGCAACTATGTCCTGTACCGCGAGTTCTAAATGTTGGTTCCCTTCTTTCGGCAGTTGTTAATCCCCAGGGTGATTTAAAACCAGCTGTATCTAATAGTTGGTCCCAAGCTTTAGCATAATCTGCATTATCATCAGGCAAATTAAAGTCCCAAGGAATAAAACCAATTGCCTCTCTGGCTTTTGCTAATCCGCCTTTGGCATTTCTGGTTTTAAAGAAAGAAGTAGATGCATCCCACAAACTATCTTGAACTAGCTTTTTCAATATGGCTTGTTTAGCTTGGTACTTTTGTTTTAAAGTCTCATCCTTCAACAAAGTTGAAATATTGACCAAGGCCTTTGCATTAGCATACATGTAACTGTTAATGGTTGGACGATTATTTTGGTCTTTTCTCGAACCACTTACAGATTCTTCCATTCCATCTTTTACATCGTGTTGCCAAAACAAACCATTTTTAACCTGCCTTTCTGTTTCCCATTTGGTGTAATCTGCATCCAAAGCAGGAAGAATGCCTTTCAAAAATCCAACATCAGGTTTTACCAAATAATTTTGATAAACGGCATCATCTACCCAACTGCTAAATTGATGAAAACGTTGTTTTGTTTGACCAACATCTGCTTTATACAACCAAAAATTGATGTATTCTTTTAAATAAGTATTGTTTTTCAACCACCTACCCTCATAAATATGGTGACCTAAAGCACAGCTGATGGAATTGTATTTTCCAGCGTGTTTTACAGGTTCAATAAATTCTGTGAAAATGAAACCTTCTGGCGTTTTAACCAAATGTTTTCTAAATGTCCACCAACGGTAGTAATAATTTTGCTCAATTATTGGATCTGGACAATCTAACAAAGGCACATTTACTGATAACCAATCAAATGCTTGAGCATTAGGCACAAAATTTTTAACCGCTTCTGTATCAATTTTATTAAAGTAAGTAACATACTTTTTCAATTCAGCCGTGCTTAACAATTGCTTTTGTTGCGCATAGCTTGTTACTGTTATCAAAAGCAACAACAGCGTTGATGATATTTTTTTTCTTTTACTCATTATTCAAATAGCCAATCTATGTCTCTTCCACGACCATCGAGACCTGCATTAAAAATTCTTAATTCTTGTTTATCGTCAATAAAGCCTAAAACCAAACAAGCACCTTTACTTAAATTTAAAGTATGTGTACCAGCTGCAAATGAATAAGCGTGAATATTTACTGGCGGAAACCCATTTACAATCATTCCGTTAGAAATCTTGATTTCAGATTGACCATAATTATTGGCACTAGCATCTATTTCTAGTTGTGGTGCAGGAGAATATTTAGGATTTTTCTCATTAAAGAAACCAATCAACAACTTAACAGGAGTTTTTGTAGTAAACTTAATTTCTGTTCCGGTAGTTATTTGTTGCTTTATAGAAAACTGAATTCCTTTTAGGCCAATTAACTTTTCAGTAACCTCTTTTATTTGAGAAGTAGTGTCAGAAAATACAACGGCAGATTTATTGATTATATAAGTAGGATTGCTAGAAAGTAATTGCACATCAGCATTTTGGAAAGCTACGATTGGCACAACAGGCCCTGGTTTAATCGCTTTTAAGGAATCAATACTTTTTTTGAAATGGTTTAACTCTTTGGTGTAAACCGGTAACATTTCTTTCCAAGTGATGAACGTTTTATCAACGCCACGCATTGGAATTTTGCGTTGTTTGGTTTGCATACTGTTCGCATACAAATAGTCATTTTCAGTCAATTTTACCAATTGAGCATAGTAATCCACACTCTTTTGTAGAGATGGTAAAGCTTTTTCCAAATCCTCAACTTTGTTAGAATATTTAAACCTTAAAACCCATAAGGCACTTTTAACCTTTTCTGCATAAAAATTTGCCATTGCATCATAACAATACATGTCATTTTTAAGCCTTCTAAATTCTTCTTTATCTTTTGTAACAGCAGTTGATGCCTGATTAATTGAGACCAATGCTTTTTTCCCGTGTTCTACAACTTCTTTTGCAATTTGAACTGGAGTTTCTCCAATATGTGGTTGTTTATTCCATTCTTTCTCAGCGTACTCGATAATCATTTCTCCTTCTGGCGCTTCAGATTCGTACATTAAAGTAAATAAACCATAACGGAAAGGATTAATCAATTGTGTCATTAACATCCCTAAGGTTAAAGTCTGACGGTTACCATCGGTGATACCATAACGCCTCAATAATTTAGGGGAAATCTCTCCGGCTTCTTCATAAGCATTCAAAATTGCTTTTCCAGCACTTAGGTTTGCACCATATTTATGGGCTAACTGATTACCCCAATAATTGATTTCATCGTTTCTATTTCGATTAGCATTCCAAGCATATCTTGCCCATTCTTTGTACCAAATCCAGTCTCTATCAACTTGTAATTGTCTTTGGGTAATTTTATCCGCTGTAAAAGGCCAATCCCAGTAACCAGATTGAGGGTATAAATGCAAGCCTTTTGCCCCATAAATTTTATCCATTGCCTGTACCGATTTCTGGATGAAATCTGCCGAACCATATCTAAAAGGTTCCAAATTAGCTAGAATGTGTACGTTAGAAATATTCATTGTACCAATCCTGCTCAAGGTTCTATTTAACTCTGCCCAAGCACCTCTTGGCCCATAAGTGGTTAAAGCTTCTCCATTGAATTTATTCTCAGTATATAAGTTCTTGTAAATTGGTAAAGCAGCTTTCATCACCGCTGGCGCATCTGTATCGTGGGCACGTAAAACGATTGGAGGCTCTTCTTTAATTCCAGCTGCTTTTAAACCATCTTTAACACCTGGAATTATGGTTTTAGTAAACCAATCAATATCATCCTGTCCAACACCTTCCATTGCTTCTCCTAAAGCCACCATTATACCTACATTAGGATATTTCTGAACAAATGCAGCAATGGATTTCTGTGTATAATCGGCAATTAATGGAATGATGGGGCGATTTCTATCTTGAGTTTTTAAGTTATGTTTTTCTGCAAAAGGTTTTGGAATGATGATGTTATAAAACATCTGAATTACCCAAATCCCTCTTTTATCCGCTTCTGCAGTTAAAAAACGAAACATTTCCTCATTCTTTTTAAAGGTCGCTTCATCAACTTCTAGAGCATAAGGGTAATCTTTTAACTTCACTAACGAAGAAAAAGGGTGACCATTCCATAAATACAATGAGTTGAAACGATTATCAACCATCATATCTAAATACTTTGTCCATAAAGCTTTATCGTAAAACCAAGGAAAACTTTCCGGAGTGTATGGATATTCGTAAACATCTCTTCCCGGTAAATAATCTGGCTTTTGCAAACCTATACAAGTGCCCCTCAATACCATTTGTGGGTGGTCCGTTATAGCCAATTGAGCTGGTATTTTTCCGCCAGATGCAATTTTCTCACTTAAATCTACGCAACCATATAAAGTTCCAGAGTTATCTGCGCCTATAATATATAATGTACCATCTTTATCATACGAAGTTAAAAAACCTTCTTTACCTGCTTTTAACGATTTGTTTTTCAGAGAAATAGGAAATAATTCACCAAATATTTTTTCATTAAATGTCCCAACAACAATAGCATTTTTATGCTTAAGAAACTTTTCCCTATAATTAATTACAGTTAATGTTACATCATAACCTGATTTTTCTAAGGTAACAATCAAACGTTCAACACCAAAAAGCACTCTCTGTCCACTTTGTGAAGAAATATAAATAGTTTTAGATTCTTTAGGCAGTTTTGCTGCTTCAGAAATTATTGGAGCTAAAAATAAAAGGGAAAAGGAGATTAGAAAATTTCTCATTCAATTTGGTTCAAGCGCTTAAACTTTATAAGTTTAAACTATATTTGGTTCAACAATATTGTTTAAATATAAAAACAACATTCAAATATAAGTAAATCAATATTTTGTTTAATGTAATATTTCTGCAAGTTAATGTAGCATATTAGCATTTGGATTTTGCAATTTCAGAAAAACTTTAATTAAAGATTAGATTAATTATTCCGACAATTACGATGATAGTTAAAACGCCGACAAAACAGTTGCTATAATCTTCAACATCGAATAAATCATAACGTTTCATTTTCTTAGGTTGATATTTTAACCCAAGAAGAAAACAAAAAATCTGTTTAACCCATTTTCCAAGATTTGCTAATAATAATCTACCTATTACATAAATAATTATTTCACCCAAAAAAGCCATGATAAATCTCAACTTATACCCTTTAATAAATATGCCAATATAACATGATACTTAGGCAATAAAATACAATTATAAATATCCTTTTACTGTTTTATTTGTAAACTTGGATAAGTTATAGCCAGATATAATTTATTAGCTAGTTTTGCTACTAAATATATCTTTCGAATATACAGGTTTTAAAGATTTGCAAGCATTAACGATAGAAGCGGCATCCCCCGATTTTTCATCAGGGATATAGTCCCGAAACTTCGGGATTAAAACGCCCAAATCCTTAGACCTTATTGATTTTAGAATATTAAAAACTAAATATAAATATGTTTTCATTACAAGGAAAAAAAGCGGTTGTTACCGGAGGTGGAAGTGGAATTGGAAAAGCAATTGCAACTATATTAGCTAAACAAGGTGCTGAAGTGCACATTATAGAATTGGGTATTGAACAGGCTTCGGCTTCGCTAGCAGAAATTAAAAATGATGGTGGAAAAGCTTTCAGTTATGCTTGTGATGTAGCTAATCACCAAGCGGTTGTTGATGCCTTTAAAACAATTGGAAAAATTGACATCTTGATAAATAATGCAGGTATTGCACACGTAGGAAAAGTAGACACCACATCAGAAATTGATTTTGACAGGGTGATGAATGTAAATGTAAAAGGTGTTTACAATTGTTTACACGCTGTTATTCCTCAACTTCGTTTAGCTGGTGGAGGTGTGATTATCAATATGGCATCGATAGCTGCGCTAATAGGCTTGCCAGACCGTTTTGCCTATAGCGCGGCAAAAGGGGCTGTAAAAGCAATGACAATGAGTATAGCAAAAGATTACATCAATGAAAACATCAGATGTAATTCAATTTCGCCAGCAAGGGTTCACACACCTTTTGTTGATGGATTTTTGCAGAAAAATTATCCTGATAATATCCCTGAAATGTTCGAAAAATTATCAAAATCACAACCAATTGGCAGAATGGGTAAACCTGAAGAAGTTGGTGCTTTAGCCTTATTTCTTTGTAGCGATGAAGCAGCCTTCATTACTGGATGCGATTACCCAATTGATGGTGGATTTACGACTTTAAATAATTAAATTATACAAAATTTTACAGAATGAAATTAATAAGATTTGGCGAAGCTGGAGCTGAAAAACCAGGAGTAATTATAGACGAGAAATATTATGATGTATCTAGTTTAGTAAGTGATTATGACGAAAACTTTTTCGCTGGTGATGCCATTACAAAACTAGCTGAGGCAATAAAAACTGCCGATTTACCAGAGGTTGATAAAAGCGTAAGATTAGGTGCTGCTTTAGCTCGCCCTTCTAAAATAATTTGCGTTGGTTTAAACTACAAGGACCATGCAGCAGAAACAAATGCACCAATTCCAACTGAACCTATTTTATTTTTTAAGGCAACTACTGCTATTGTTGGCCCGAATGATGATTTAGAAATCCCTAAAAACAGTGTAAAAACTGATTGGGAAGTTGAATTAGCAATTGTGATTGGTAAAAAAGCTAAATATGTTTCAGAGGCTGATGCTTACGACCACATTGCTGGATATGTTTTACACAACGATTATAGCGAACGTGAATTTCAATTAGAAAGAAACGGACAATGGGTAAAAGGTAAAAGTGCAGATACTTTCGCCCCTATCGGGCCATTTATTGCAACACCTGATGAAATTGCAGATGTGCATAATCTTCGCCTTTGGTTAACCGTGAATGGAAAAACATTGCAAAATGGAAATACAAGCAACTTGATTTTCAATGTTCCTTTTATGATTTCTTACATCAGTCAGTTCATGACTTTATTGCCAGGAGATGTGATTACAACAGGAACACCAGCTGGAGTTGGATTAGGTCAGAAACCTACACCTTGGTATTTAAAACCTGGCGATGTTGTTGAGCTTGGAATTGATGACTTGGGAAGTAGTAAGCAAAACGTAAAAGCGTATCAATAAACTTTTAATTATTTTTTTGTATTTTAACGAGCCAATCTAAAATCGTAAATCAAAAATTAAATCATGGATAGATACTGTTTTACCCTCGACCTTAAAGAAGACAAAAAATTAATTGAAACTTACAAGCAGTACCACCGTTCTGTTTGGCCAGAAGTGAAGGATAGTTTAAAAGATGTCGGGGTTATAAACTTGGAAATCTATTTATTGGAGAATCGACTTTTCATGATCATGGAAGTCGATGATGATTTTACTTTCGAACAAAAAAGGAAAGCCGATTTGGCAAACTCAAAAGTACAAGAATGGGAAAAATTGATGTGGAATTTTCAGCAAGCATTACCTTGGGCAAAAGCAGGAGAGAAATGGGTAATGATGGACCAAATATTTGAGTTGTAAATGATTGATAGTCACGTTCATTTTTGGAATTTTGACCCAATTAGAGATAATTGGGTAACTGAAGAAATGGGCATGATCAGAAATGATTTTATGCCAAAAGATATTTTAAAAACTTATAGTGAAGTAGGAATAACTGGTTGTGTTGCCGTACAAGCTAACCAAAGTGAAACTGAAACGGAATTTTTACTTGATTTAGCTAAACATCACTCAATTATTAAAGGCATTGTTGGTTGGACAGACTTAAAAGCCGACAACTTGGCCGAAAGGTTAAATCATTGGAAACAGTTTCCACTAATTAAAGGTTGGCGACACGTTTTGCAGGCAGAGCAAGATGACTTTATTTTGGATGACAAATTTGCAAAAGGTGTAAAAACCTTAAATGAATTTGGTTATAGTTATGATTTGTTGTGTTACCATACGCAGTTAAATGCCATCAATAAACTAGTAGATAAATTACCTAACCAACTTTTAGTTTTAGACCATTGTGGTAAACCAGATGTAAAAACTCAAGACTTAAAAGCTTGGGATGAAAACATTAAAGCTTTAGCTCAGAACCCAAATGTATATTGTAAAATCTCAGGCTTACTAACAGAAGCCGATTGGTATAATTGGACAGAAACTGAGATTTTTAATTGTTTTGATGTGATATTTAAACACTTCGGAACCAATAGAATAATGTATGGAAGCGATTGGCCTGTTGTTTTAGTGAGCCGACCTTATACACATTGGTTTAATTTGGTTAAAAAATATGTTTCGCAATTTACTGATGATAAAAAAATGAAAGTTTTTTCAGGCAATGCAAAACGGTTTTACAATATATAAATTAGGTCGTCACTCTTAATTTATTTCAGGGTCTTTCCTTCAAGCCAGATGCTGAAATAAACAGCGAAGCTCTCTTGAAGGAAAAAATCAATAAAAGCTCCTGAAAAATTCAGGGTGACGCAAACTGAAAAGCAGAATAGAGCAGGATGGAAAATAAAATATAAAACATTAGTTTTCCCTTTTTAAAATTAGGTCTGAAAAAGACAACCAAATAAAAATGAGTAAAAAAATCACTTTCCCTTATCATTCACAATACCCATCAGTAGCAGATTTAAGACGTAAAGCAAAATCTAGAATTCCCAAATTCGCTTTCGATTATTTAGAAGGCGGTTGTAACGAGGGACTTAATCTAGCACGTAACGAAAGTGATTTCGATAATATTCTTCTAAAACCTAACTATCTACGTGTTGGTGGAGAAATAGATATGTCTGTAGAATTATTCGGACGTAAATACAGCGCTCCGTTTGGCGTATCTCCTATTGGTTTACAAGGTTTAATGTGGCCAAATGCGCCAGAAATTTTAGCTAAAGCAGCCGCTAAACACGATATCCCTTACACCTTAAGTACCGTTTCTACAAGTAGCATTGAGCGAATTGCTGAAGTATCTGAGGGAAAAGCATGGTTTCAATTATATCATCCTACAGAAAACAGTTTAAGGGATGATATTTTAAATCGCTTGAAAGCAGTTGAATGCCCAGTTTTAGTTGTTTTAGTAGATGTACCTGCATTTGGATTAAGATATAAGGAAATCAAAAGCGGATTATCTATACCACCTAAAATGTCGATTAACAATATATTGCAAGCTTTTGCTCGTCCGTTATGGGGCATTAAAACCTTGCAGCACGGCATTCCATCTTTTGCAACCTTAAAACCTTACATGGAAAAAGGTTTAGATATGTCGCAGTTGGGGCAATTCATGAACAAAACTTTTACTGGCAAGGTAGACATTGAAAAGGTTCAAGCAATCCGTGATATTTGGAAAGGTCCATTAGTACTAAAAGGAATTGCAACAGATGAAGATATGCAAGCAGCTATACAAATCGGTGTAGATGGTGTTATTGTATCTAATCACGGTGGGAGACAAATTGATGCAGGTGAATCTTCAATTAATTCACTGATTAAATTAGCTAGCAATCCAGCTTATAAGTCTAAACTAAAAATAATGCTAGACGGAGGTATTCGCTCTGGAGTTGATTTAGCAAGGGCACACGCAGTTGGTTCTGAATTTAACTTTATGGGTAGACCTTTCATGTATGGAGTTGGCGCATTAGGCAACGAAGGCGGAGAACACACCATCAACATGTTTAAAACGCATTTATATCAAATCATGCAGCAGTTAACAATTGAGAATATTTCTCAGTTTCCTGAGCGCTTATTAAATCCATAAAATAGAATTCCTTGGTTGGGTGTCTCACCAAGCATAAAAAGCCTTAGCATAATTGTTAAGGCTTTTTTTGTTTAGAAAAAGAGTGTCAGCTTTTTATCGCATATGCAGTCCTGCTTTCAGCTTTAGTCTTTTCGCTTTCAGCTCAAGACCTATCGCTTCAATCAGGTTTATTTAACAAAGCTGGCAGTTCTTGGCATCTGCTAGGCACAAACCCCTAATAGTAGCACAAACCTGCGCAAAACAAACCCCTGGCTACCGGCAGGCAGGCGATAGCAGAGAAACCGAAATTCTAAAAGAATTTTTGTTGAAACGGATAGCGGGACTACCGCTTAAATGGAAAAGAAAACTGCTTTACCTTTAAAATTCTACCGGATAGTCCTTCGGTAAAATCCCCTCCTCCGTCATTCCCGTAGCCTGTCCCGACTTCTCCTATGTTTGTTATCATCTAATAAAAGGAATATATTAGGTATGATACTTAAGTGAAGAAGAGTGAGAGCTGACCGACTTCTAAACAACCCACGGGTATGTTCGTCCGAAGATATTGCCTCACTCTTTTTTACCTTTTAGARTCTGAACAGAATGTAAGGCATATCGTTCAACGTTATAGCCAGGATATCCAGCAGGAGAAAAGACGAGGGAAGGTCACTCACTTGGGTTCAATTAAAACTCAAAGACTATGACGGTAAAACAGGCGGTGGGCATTGACGTGGCCAAAAAAGAACTGGTGGTGTCCATTGGGCGAATGAGCCATGACACGGGCGTAGATATATACGCCCACAAGACATTTTCCAATCACGCCAGGGGCTTCATGGATCTTGTGGCATGGGTGGATAGGATGACAATGAGGGGCGTTCAGACCAGGTATGTG
>NZ_SJSK01000002.1 GCF_004331645.1 Pedobacter frigiditerrae | reverse complement strand
TACCTACTCTATCTGCTGACGAGCGCTTTTGGCGCGTTCAATTAACTCGATTTATTCAATTTAAAAATCATAAAATGAGAACAAAACTTAAAAAAGACAAACACAGGGTACTGCTTTTCATCCCTATCCTAATTGTGCCGTTTATGGCATTGGGCTTTTACGCAATGGGCGGCGGTAGAGGTAACGAAAAAGATCTAAAACCAGTGGCGGGTATCAATACCAACCTGCCCAATGCTTCTTTCTCAACGGATACACCAAAAACAAAAGCCGATTACTATCAGCAGGCAGACCGCAATTCTACAAAAGAGGATGGAAACGAGATTGCTGGCATCGCAGGGCAGTTCGGTTTTTCTGATGTCAACGGAAAAGGTGGTTCCGAAGATGAACAGACCAAGCAGATCAACCAGAAACTGGAAGCATTAAATAGGGAAATCAGTAAACCCGAACCTACGTATGGACAACCAAAAACTGTAGCAAAGACTCAACCCTCTACTATCAAAGATGATGTTGATCGGTTGGAAGCTTTGATGAAAACGATGCAGGATAATAAATCCGAAGACTCCGAAATGGCACAGCTCAATACGATGATGCAGAATATTTTGGATATCCAGCACCCAGAACGCATCAATCAGCGGATGCAGTTTGTGCAGTCGCTCAGTCCAGATAGCCAGTTCAGAGCGGCACCTGCCGTTATAGTGGATAACCAGAAAGCCGTGCAGGGCGCAACCGTAAAAATCAGGTTGCAGGATACCCTTCGCATAAACGGGGTGCTTATTCCTAAGGGGCAGGAGCTGTTCGGCGCTTGCAGGATTACCAATCAGCGCCTATTGCTGGATATCAAAAATATCAGGCTCGGCACTTCCATCATACCAGTTGACCTTTCGGTCTATAGCCTTGATGGAATGATTGGCATTGATGCTCCCGAGGCATTGTTAACTGGCGCACTGAATAATGGAACCGATGATGCAGTGAGGAGTATTGGCTTTGGAGGTTTTGACCAGTCCGTTGCTACACAGGTTGCAGGTGCTGGAATAGATGCGGCAAGACAGCTTATCAGTAAAAAAGTGCAACGCATTAAGGTAAAGCTGAATGCGGGAAAAGCAATCCTGCTTCGCAACAACAAGCAGAAGACTAGATAATTCGGAAATTAATTAACAATAAGATTTTTAACAAAAGACATAAAGACATGAATTTAAACAATCTTGAAGATCTCAAAGATGAGATGAAGAAACTGGGCTTTAGCGATCCGCTGATTGCAAAAATGGAAGAGCACATGAAAAACGATGATCCAGCCTTTAAACTTTACGATGAAGTAAAGGCAAACAGAGGTCAGGTAGATATTACCCTGCATTTCAAGCAGTCAGGTCAGTCCGATTACTATTACCTTAACCGATTGGAGGCGGTACATAACCAGGGCAAGCCGTTGGAGGAAGGCCAGAAGTATATGGTGATCACCAAAACTGAAGAAGGAAAAAACATCGTTAAAAAACTGGAAAACGTGGCCGAAGCCATTGACTTCTTTAAACAGCAGAAAGGCAATAGCGAGCTTGCCGTAGGTAAAGATGCCGCAAACAAATCGATGCTTGCCAATATGGAAGAGGGCAAGATCAATTATGTTTCAAGGGATTTCAAACGAGAATTCTATTCTCCACCATTGCCACAGACCTTTTGGCTGGATCACGGAAAAGGGTTTTCAAAAGAGCAGGCGGCAAACTTGGTTCAGGGCAGATCGGTCTATCGTGATGATTTATTGAGCAGAGAGGGTACGCCCTATAAGGCTTGGATGCAACTGGATACCGAAAAGGAAAGAGACCGTCAGAACAATTTGACCTTTCGCCAGTTTACCGATGCCTACGGTTATGATGTTAAATCCCTTTTGGATGACTATAAGATCAAGGAAATGGCCGACCCTAAAAAGGCAGAAGCATTGGAAACTTCGCTAATCAACGGTAACCGCCCAATGGTCACGGTTGAAAAAGAAAGTCAGGAAACCAAGATGTATCTAGAGACCGCTGTTCGTTATGGTAAGCTGAACTTCTATGCAGAAAATGGTAAGCCTGAAAAAAGGGAACAATTCCAAAAGGAGACTGGGCTTGAAATGAGCAATGTCTTCGCTAAGAAAATGGAACAGGGCAAGGATAAAGAAGTTGCTCAAGGCCAGGGAATGGGAGTCTAGCTAGAAAATTATATATTCACTTTAGCGGGAACTAATTAATTAACAACATAAAAAAACAGGTAAAACCATGGAAAAATTTGAAAAAGTAAAACAGCTTATTTCTGATCTTGAAACAGATGCTGGAAAATTTTATAACTCTAATAATGGTGCTGCGGGTACTAGAGTGCGAAAAGCGATGCAGGACTTAAAAGTACTGGCAACTGAAATCAGAAAAGAGATTACGGAAAAGAAGAACGCCAAGTAAATTAGCTTGGTATTCAGATTGAGCCTGATCGGAAAACGGTCAGGCTTTTTCTTATCTTTAACCTATGGACCTCAAAGAAACTTATCCTGTTGTTGTAGAGCAATGGAAGCATGATGGCTTTGAAAAATTCATAGGACATAATTCCAGTCACATGAATTATGAACTGGGATTATCACACGCGGATATCTTTGACCGGTGTTTTTATTTTATGGTACGGGTTAGACGGGTTTATGAAAATCAATTTAATGGACAGGTTTTTCTTGGGGTTACCACCACTACCTTTAAAATAGGCTATAACTTCGGAGAATCGCCATCACTTCAATTCTTATTTGATTTGGTTGAAAAGGCTACATACGATTTCGCAGAAATATTCCATTACAGAAAACAGCAAACCAATTTATTACATCATAAAATAGAAAAGCCAATCTTAAAAGAGATTGAGAATACCATTCAAGGCATTATTGATATTTGGGATCAGCCGACAAAATCCTTTAAGGAGGAGATTGGTGAACGTATCACAAACTTTAGGGAGTTACCAACGGTTCCTGAAGCCAAATTATATAACGTAAAAGATGGAACAACTTTAGAGCAAAAGATTTCGCATAAACTTTTGACAGGAAAGTATGTCAGTGATGAGGAAAGGCAGATTTTTAAGGGACTTAGCTGTTTCTACAAAGAGCTCGATGCACAGTTAGCGTTGTTAGACTATTCTTCTTTTACATCTCAAGATATTAAGGACTTCAAGAATTACACTTCCTACGCATTTAACTATACTGCACTTTTAACAAATGAGCTTACTATTTACAAAGCATATCGGCTTGTAGTCAATGAGAATGTATCCGGAAGCAACCAAAGTATAACTGAAAGCCATTATTTAACCTATCCGAGTTTGGAACTTGTTCGGAAACTTGGCAAATACAACAGAGGTAATACCTGCGATACCACAGTTCTTTATACTGCTGAAAGCATTGATACAGCACTTAAGGAGATACGGCCGAGTGAAGGTAAAAGAGTTACAATTGGCGTATGGCAACCAAAAAGCCCCAAGACATTTACTTGCTATCCGATTGTTCATAGTGAAAACGCGATTGCTGCAAATGCCGACATTGCTTTAGCGAGCAGGTCAATAAAATTTTTAGAGCAACTATATGACCCACTTTTTGTAGAATTCATGAATTATTATCTGAAACTCCTTTCAAACGAATATTCCAAACCAGTAAAACACCATTTGGAATATATTATTTCTGCAATCTTTTCTGAACGAATATTTCAGTCAAAAAATGGGCATCCAGATTTTGACTTTGATTGCATATTATACCCTAGCGTAGGCAACGACCTGAAAACACGCAATATTGCTATCAAGTCAAGTGTCGTAGATAATGATTTTATTCTCGATAAAGCAATTGAATTTGTTGTTTCGGAGTGTTTTTACGATGAAAAAAGCAAAATAAATGGTAATCCAGAGTATATATCTCTAGCAAATGTTACCCACTACCGAGAAACAAAAAAGATATCTGAAAATGGTGTTATAGAATGGACAAACTACATTCAAATACAAAAAGTTAATCGCACACAGGCACTTAATTAAGATTATTTATGATAGAAACTATTTTGTTCATCTGCACTGTGTTAGGTACTCTAGTTGCGATTATAACCTATCAAAAAACCTTTCATAAACGTCCGACAGATGAAATCGAAAACCTAATCTCCCGTTACGCTTTTGCGAAAGAGCTGAACGAAAAAGTTCTTCTAAAGCTGCAGCAATATGCCTCGGAAAACCAATCAGCTAGCCAACACTTCATGCAGGGTATTACTTTTCAGAAGGGAATCAATATACTTAACGAGGCAAAAGCCCAAATTTTCAATGCTGAAAACGATCAGATTTTTAAGGATGTGAACCAAATGAAAATCTATGGAAAACAAGGAGAAAACATGCTAAGAACAATAGAAGCTCATATTACTCATGTTTGCGAGGTGCAAACTCACTTTAATTTTTACTTCGAGCCCGAGAATAAGGGTATAATCAACTGAATATGACAGATGAGGAATGCAAAGCACTAGGAATCATGACAGAACAAGAGCAACGTGAAATGGATCAAAGATTTGAAAGAATCGAAGAAGCAGGTATTGCAGATACACAAAAATATTTTGATAGGATACATGACAAGCTTTTTTCATTAAATAGCTTTTTAATTGCAGGATATTTCGCACTTATTGCAATTACTAAAAATATTCCAGCATGGACTATTATTATTCCTACAATCAACTCCATTCTTCTACTTTATGTTGATTACAGGATGCTACTAAGAAGTAGATTACAGGCATCAATAACCAAAATCAGTGCAAAAGAAAGAGAGAGATATGGGGCGATAATGCAAAATACCAATCTCTATTCCTTGGTAACCATATTTTCTACATTGACCGTTGTGATATTTTTTGGGTATTTTTTGCTGTCTTCGGTCCGTTAAAGTAAGTTTCATTTTCGCAACAACTAAATATGTCAGGCATATCTGCTTTAAAAGGATATAGGGTACAATTCTTATATTCTCTATATCACATTCTAAACTTACAAGACCCTAATTTGACCTTTAGACTTGAAGGCATAGAGGATATTGACGTTTATGATGAAAAAAACAATCTTCAATGTGTCATACAGGTAAAGCACCTCACAAAACAACTTTCGCTTTCAGATCTTTTATCTACTAATAAAACCTCATTTATAAAAAGGTACATCCAGATTTCAAAAAACTCTGCCCAAATTCAATCTCTTCTTATCTCTTTCGGGAGTATTAGCGAGGAATTAATCTTGTTGATAAAGAAAGAAGGTATGTCGTTAAAAGAGAAAGATATACTTAGAAAGTATCAATTGACTGAAGAGGAATGGCTAGGGTTTAAAACAAGCACTGAACTTCTAAAAGTTGACGAGAACACAGTTTCCAATCTTATTTTGTCGAAATTAAAAGAGCAATTTCCGACAATTGACCCCTTGCCAACTGCTGAAATATTGTTTTTTTGGCTTTCATATTGTGCTGAAAAACAAGAAAGTATAACATTGAAAAAGCTTTTTGAAAAGGTAGAAATTACTGCAACTTACTTATCTGAACGAATTGCTGCAGCTAATCAGCTAGGAAAATTTATCATGCCTTTACAACGAATAATTTCTAATGAAGGGGATTATCAGTTGCTGAAGGAAGAATTCTATATGGGCAGTAGTGCTCGATATGAACACATCCTTAGCGATTTTGATGTAATTAGGCCAAATCTATTAGATGAAATTGAACAACAATTTAAAACTAGCCAGGTAGTAATGCTACAAGGAGCATCTGGGCAAGGGAAATCTACATTAGCTTTTAGGTATATACATCAAAACGCACCTGAAGAGTTAGTTTATGAATTGAATTTGCCAGATGAGGTTGAAAAAACACGAGAAGCAATTTTATCAATTGCGGGAATGAGCAAGGCTTTAAAAGCACCGTTATTGCTATTAGTCCAAGTAGCACCAGGTACAACGGGATGGCTAAAAGTCGTTGCAGAGTTTGCTCATAATTCAGCCCTTCGCTTTTTAATAACCATAAGACAGGAAGATTTATTTAAAGCCGTTGCTTCTGGCATTCCTTTTTTGCACACGACAGTCGAGATAAATTTTCAAAAGGAAGAAGCAGAAAGTATTTATGAAAGACTGAATGCAAAGCAAGTTGACCTGTATCATGCAGATTTTGAAGAGGCATGGATAAAATTTGGAGGAAAGGGACCATTATTGGAGTTTGTTTATATGGTCACCCAGGGAACTCCCCTAAAACAAAAGCTTCAACAGCAAGTTAGGCTACTTGAGATAGAAAACGGCTCAACAGAAAATATCACTGATTTTCTGCGAATTGTTTGTTTAGCGGATACTTATGGTGCAAAAATAGGGATACATGCATTAGCTATTTACCCTAAGATTTCCATGATACTAAATCGTTTAGAGAAAGAGTATCTGCTTAAAATCACCGATGATAAAAAATACATTATTGGTCTTCACCCGCAGCGATCAAAGATATTACTTGAGTTTTTATTTGATGAGTTTATCCTAGAAAGAGCCTCATATGTGGTAAAGTGCCTAAAATATTTGGATGCACAGGACATTTACTTTTTCTTACTCCACATATTTAATGATAAGTTAATATCGCCAGAGAACCTATTAAATGAACTTAAAGGTTTTGAAAAGATGTCGTGGAGTAACTACTCCGCAATTTTCAAGGCATTTCTTTGGTCTGGCGTAAGTAGCTATTTAAATAATAATATTGATGTTTACCAATCGGCGTATGACCGCGTTAAATCTGCTTGGTACATTGTTACGGATGTTTATTTTGGTCAAGCATTTGATCAAAAAACTTTTTTGAATGCTGAAATTTTTAATGAAGATATCAGGCAATATTCCGAAGATGCAAATAAAAAACTCAGTAACAAATCTGATGTTTTTTTGTATGTGCAAAAAATGATTGCACTAAATCTTCTCCCAGATAGTCCACCTAAGAATGGCAAGGAATGGGAAATTTATGGAGAAATGTTATTTTGGTTTAATCAAACTAATCAGAATGAACAAATATTAATCTTCTCAGAATCAGATTATAATGATGGTTTTATTCTAACGGATGTAAAACAGTTGTCTACGCTTATGCTAGGAATGTACCTGAACGACACATTTACAAATCAATTCAGAATTTCTAATCATGGGATATTTATAGAAAAATTAAAGGAGACCTACTCTATTGCTGGATTTAGTTTGGAGGACCAAGAGGTCAAAGCAGATTATTTGGTTGATATACTGCAACAAGATCAGAAAATCAGTCTCAATGATCGCTCAGTTGAGATTATAGATTTATTGAGGCGTGCTTTCCCCGATAAATTAAAATTCACTGTGCATGGTATTGGGCATCAACTTGATGCACTCCCGCAGCCTTATGATGATAGTTATAAATCTATTGCAATAGAGAACCTTCCATTAACTGAATGGACAAGTATGAACTACACGTTGATTAATCTATTCACCTACCTTCAACGTCCACTTGATTGGGAACATTATCATACTGAACTTAATCTTTGGGAAACTGAAGTAAAGAACAAACTCAATGACTTTAATCAATGTTTAAAAAAATTTTTCAAGTCAAAAACAGACTATAAGGAACTAGCTCCTATCGTCCAAAATATTAATTATAATTCAGGGCATGAACTATTGAGCCCACGACACATTGTTGATCCATTTGGCATTTATAGTAAAGCACTTAGACTCCAGGCTAAGGGTAGTTCCCTAACCATTGAAAGTTTTCAATATGTTCAGGAAACTGAAAAAGCTGCCATATTGCAATCAAAGTATGATTTTTTTACAAAATCACTTTCTGATTTTAAATCTCATTTTGATAACTTCCTACGTCAATCTGCATCAGCCTTATATGCCAAAATAATGGAATCATCCAATACGAAGCCGGAAAACTATGAGAATAGATTGAAGGATGAGCGAGTATCGCAGTACAATCTTTTTAAAGCAATACAATTTTATCCAGAGATGCTTATTGAAAAGAATAAGCGTTTTAGCAAGTACGTAGGCGTTAATACCAACACCTCCCCATATCTATTTGATACAGCATTCTTATGGCATTCCTTTGTAAGCGGTTCATATTTAAAGAAACAAAATTTTAATGTTCGTCAAAATACAGATCAGCTAAAAAATAACATTATCAACCGTTTACGAGCTTTACTCAAACGTGCCGACACTTCAGAAAATTTTAAGTTTTCTTTTCGGATGGATGAAAAAACTGGATTTAAACCAATCGTTTTAATAGAGGCAGACAGTCCTTTCATGTTCTTAAAAAGTTTGCAACCAGCATTTGAAGCTATTAAACAGGTAATATCAACAGAAGGAATGGGGCTAAAGAGACTTGTTTTGGATTTGAACTTCAGCACCGTTTATCTTCTCCCTACCATTCAAAATTACACCTTGAATAACTCGTGGTATGAATTTCCAATATACACTTTTGAAAGTAAGAGTTTTGAAGAGTTGAACGTCTTTAATTTTGCGCCAAAAGTTATTGATGCTAATGTGTTTACTTCACTTGGATTGATGGACTGGAGCACACTTTTAACAAAAATGAATGATGTTAAAGAGGGACTTTCCGAATTTATGAAGCTTCAACTCTATGTACAACATCTGAAAGAAATTTCAATATTGGAAACAAAGGAAATGGATAAGTTCACCGAAAAGTTATTAATCCATGAATTCAATCAATATGGAAAACTTATAAGCGAATCGTTCCAAAAATGCTTAATATATCTTGGGAATTTAGCAAATGAAATTCATAGTGGCGAGATAAATGGGGATGATGAGTATGAGGTGATGTTGATGCAAAATTTTGTTGAAATAAGTAATAATTTATATCCAAAGAAAAGATCTAAAGTAGGGGAATTAAGTTTCAATTTAAGCCAAACACCGATTTGGTCAGAAAGGTTAAAGATTTGTATGGACAAGTTGGGCATTGCATCGTTTTTGGTGTGGGGGAAATACATAGAAGACTATAATCTAGATCAAGTGAAAAAGACTTCAAAAGATGATGGAAATTCCAATATTTCTTCTGTTCTCGACCTTTTTAATATTAACTTCAATAATATACCGGACAATTCGTTCATTAAAGGTAAGTCTGAAACGAATTCCGATGGAACCCAGTTAACAAATTACAGAAAAAAGATAAATTTTAAGGAATGCGGTTTGTTTGATTCAATCCATATCAAGTATTTTAGTGAAAAAAAATATAACATCACATTTGAGTCAAGCATTATCAATTTTAATACCATTGCTGCACTTAAACATTTAATAGGTCGATTATATAAAATTTACGGAATAGATGATATTGGGACAGGCATATTTACAACAAGCGAAGGATTAGATATTTTGGCTGGAAGGCACTGGACAGGGCGCATGTGGCTAGATATTAAATCAGATACGGGACTAGTTGAAATTATGCTTTCAATTTTTGATAAGAAAATAGAAATGACTTTGTTTTCGCCAATCCGGTGATAGAGCTATTTTTCCTTCCTCATTTGATTAATCAGCGCCTGAAAAAAATTAAATCTCGAAATACCAAAATACTTCTTGTATAGATTCGAATCCATTGTATAGCTTTTGTCATTATTGCAATAGTAACATGCCAGTACACAATTTTCTTTTTGGTAACCCAGGCTATTTTCTTTTTTGTCAATTTCAAGCACAAGCCCCCTGAACCCATATCGTATTTTTCTTGCCTTTAACACGTTTACTTCGATTAAACTTCGAATATCAAAAATGGATGTTTCGCAGTAGTAACAATTATAATTTTGTTTTTGAATTTGGGATAAGTACCAATCTGACAACTCTTGTTTCGTACTAAACCCAGGCTTGTGATTAACAGTATATAACTTTAACACCCTTTCTTTTTCTTGCTCAAGAAACTGATTAAAATCCATCTCTAAAAGTAGCTTATAATTCCAAATCCACCAAAATTTAGGGAGTTCGTATGTGCAACAAAATTACCCCCAACCTTTTTGTGCCAAAATTTCTGAACAATCCAGTAGCCTAGTCAAGACCAAGCCCTTCGGGTTTGCTGAAAAAAAATCTCCACACCTCGCTGCGCTCGGGTAGTATTTTTTTTCGCAAAGTCTTGCCTGCCTACTGGATTGTGGTCAGGTGATGGCATTTAACAAAAAGGCAGGAGGCTCCTGCCGACTGAATTTTAAAAGGAGAAAACCCATGCGCACAACAAAAGGCAGAAGCCCACCCACCGACCCGAACAGCGAAAAGGAAATAGCATTTCGCATAGGCAGAACCGCCCTATAGGGGCAAATCATTCAAATAATCATTAGTAGAAATTTAAAAATCAGAAATCATGAAAACAACAGTAATTGGGAGCGAAAAACAAAACGGAACAGTTAAAAACCTATCAACAGATAAATCGGCAATCCGTCCGGCAGTACCATTAAAGGAAAATGCCAATCAAGTTGACCCTGACAAGGAAAAACCAAAGGCAGAAACGGAAACGCTAAAAGCTACAGCATTTAAAGCCGAAGAACAGCCAAAGGAAACAGCAAAAGCGGTTGCGGTGGTTGCCGAAGCATCAAAAGCCGAACCTACCAAAATGGAAATCAAGGAGCAGTTAAAGGAGGAAAAACCTGCAATGAATTTAGAAGCTACCATAAAATTGGCTTTGGATTTGAACCGCCGCATCAATCAAAGAGGCAAGCTTTTGGAAACAATCGGGACATTGGAAGCCTTTGAGGTGGCACAAAAAGATGATGCAGAGGAAACCGACAGTACGCATTTTCAAGGTTGTGAATTGACCATTGAAGATGACAAGGGCAGGGAATTTACGACCAAAAACCCTTTTATCATTAATGCGGTGGCTAAAATGGTCAATACGCTTTGCGTTGATAAGTTGGCAGAAATCGAGGGCGAAATCTTTATTCCTGTTAAATAAGCAATTCAACGCCCTGCCTTTTGGGTGGGGCGTTTGTAATTATTCCAATAATCCTAAAAATTATGTTTGAGGCATTTATAGAATTCTTAGACCAGTTGTACTGGACTGGCTACGGGTTGGAATTCCAGGAGGAAAACCCGAAAGCATTTTACCAACAGTTGGACAAGTTCAAAAAACAACATACCCAAAAAAGATGAAGTACGAAACCCTGTTTATTATGGTTCGCGTGGCAGTCCATGCCGACCATACCCAGTTATCAGATATTGTAAATGAAATAGAAACACAGTCGAAATTGAGCCTTAGCGATACCGCTAATGTTAATGTTCTGGAAACTGAAATTTTATTGTCAAGAGTTAGAAACCCTAAAAACATTCATTATGGCACACAACCTAAATTATAACAGCAAGACCGAAAAGCACAGCTTTTTTTCGGTCAAAGAAAAAGCTTGGCACGGATTGGGCAGAATCATAGAAAATTACCCCACAAGTGCAGAAGCGATAAAACACGCAGGACTGGATTACACCGTAGAAAAACGCAAGCTGTTTACCTATGGGGACGATACCACGCCCGAAACCGAGGACAACGATATTGTAATGGAATGGCGTGTAGATGTACCTAACCATTATGCAACGGTTAGAACAGATACAGACGAGGTTTTGGGCGTAGTTGGCAGGGATTATCACGTTGTACAGAACGTAGATGCATTTTCATTTTTTGATAGCATTGTAGGCGGGAAAGATGGGATTAAATATGAAACAGCGGGAGCATTGGGAAAGGGGGAACGTATTTTTATAACGGCAAAACTGCCCGAATACATCAAGGTGGGAAAGAATGATTTAATAGAACAGTTTTTGTTTCTGACCACTTCGCACGATGGCTTCGGAAGCATAACGGCATCATTTACCCCGATTAGGATTTGTTGCCAAAATACCCTTAATGCAGCTTTGAGAAATCAGAGCAACGCAATCAAGATACGCCACACCGCAAGCGCACACGATCGGTTAAAAGAAGCACATAAACTATTAGGTATAACCAATTTATTAGCTAAAGAAATGGAAAGTGTTTTTAACCAATGGTCAAAAGTAAAGATTACATACAAGCAGGTTAAAAAACTGGTTCAAATGGCAATGGCTCCAAACAAGGAAACGCTGCAGAATCTTCAGACAGGAAAGCAGGATGAATTTTCTAGTGTATTTACTAATATGGTAGACAAGGTTTTAGAGTATTCCGCCACAAGTCCGACCCAACAGATGGAAGCTACAAAAGGTAGTTTGTTTGGCGCTTACAATGCAGTTACGGGTTATTTTCAGAATGTGAAAAGCTATAAGGATACCGAAACAAAGTTTAAATCTATTATGACAGGTAATGCATTGGGCAGGGCGCAAGCTACGTTTGATTTATGCAATGATTTTGCTAAGGTGGGCGTGAATGCATTGAATTAGGAGCGTCAAATAGCAATTTAAGGGCACTAAGGATATGTTCTTCTTAGTGCTTTGCTATGTCCAAAATATCGGGCGGCCCTTGCGGGCAATAAGTGATTAGCAAACGTATGGGAAGTTATAGGAATCTTGCGTATTTTAACTTCAATAAAAAACTAGAAACCCGATACATGAGCTCTACCTACAATTTTATTAATATACCTGATCAAAAAGGTGACCTTAAGACCATTGCCGAACTAATTCGGATTACCAATATCGGGATAGAGGCGATTATGAACGTTTATGATGATCATCGCCTTGATAGGAATACTTCAACCAAGATGTTCCCTTTGCAAGAAAATCTGATCTACAGGATTTTTGCGGTATTTCACCAATATGAGCTCTTGGTAGAAGGTCTAAATAATAAGACGATTGTTGACCTGAACAAAGAACCTTACGATGGTATTTTGGAATCACATCCAACGATCTATAGGTATAGTTATGAATTGAGCTCAATAGTCGACAGTATATTTTTCCATCTGTGCTCGGTATTTGATTATCTGGGACATTTTATCTCATATATGTTCGAGGCAAACAAGGATAAGACCTTGGACTGGAAATCGCTGGCGAACAAAGCAAGGGCTGCCTATAAGGATACACTAAAATCGGCGGATGGGATCAGGGAAATTGATAATAAAATCCGCATAAACTTGGAGTGGCATCGGTCACAGTTGATCCACAGGAGGCGGGACTCGCGTCGGATAGGTATAACAAAAAACCAGAAGTCTAATCAACTTTCCCTAATATTTGCAGCATCGGCAGAAACGATGAAGCATTTTAAAAATATAGTCGCAGGGTATGATAAGGAATCCAACTACACTTTGGACTGTCTACCATCTGTAGTCATCTATCAAACATTACGATCAATAAATTTTCTGCTCGATTTGTTAAGGATTGATCTGCTTTCCGGCTCTACTTTTGAAGAAAATGTAAAAAATCCAAAGGGCAATGGACTCCCATATTTGTTGCATCCATTGACAAAAAAACTTCAACCCAAATCTGAAGTGATCTGGACTGATTATAAACGACAGCTCAAAAAGTTTTATCATAATTATGGGCAACGCAAAAATGGGGCAGAGGCTTGATGTACACTTGTTGTTATCATATAATCTTCAGTATCTAGTTTCTTTAGATTTAAAAAATAAAGCTAAGAAGGTTTGGATAATCCATAAATGCCTTAAAATATTTCAAATCCTGACAAAATTGGCCGATTAAAGATTGCTTGATAACGATTTAGCTAAGATTGTGATTTATTGTACCTTAGTAAAATAAATCTATAAATGCGCGATACTTCGTACGAAACAATATCAAAAGCTAGGAACCTAAAAATCTTATTCCTGGTTGATGAAACTATAGCTTCCTCAGAATTGACAGAGTTAATGATCAGATGTATGAGACTTTGGGGAGGTCGTTATAATCCAATAATTCCTACTTCTGGCAATTCGATATCTGATGAATGGAAGAACTTCATGGGCAGGTTTGACCCTGATTACATTTACTATGGAGAAAATATCAGCTTGGATTTTGTATTGGGGATAATTGATGAACTCAAATTTAATCCGATTGAACTATTGAGCTTAAAAGAGGAAAGAAACAATTTTAAAGGGGTTAATTCAAAATATCTTTTACCCATTCTGAGAGATCCTCATACCTTTTTTAAAGCATCATCTATATGGGATTGGGATAGCCCACTAAAGGAATATTATCAATTTAATTATTTACTTGATGAATCTCACTTCTTTGAAGATAACTTATTAGGTAAACATCAGTTAGTTACAATTAGTAAAGACAATATTGGAAACCTTGACAAGCTATTACATGAACAACGTGTTACAAATTACTCCTATTTGTCAACGGTCAATATTTCTCCATTGATTTTACGTCCTCAGGGCAGTGTTTTCAGAGCGTTCGAACTTGTAATTGCTGATAAAAATAATTGCTTTCAAGAATTAATTTATCACTGGAATAAAAAATGCTTTGAAATTGGTTATCAAATTTTGGCAAGTCTTTTCATTACAGTTGAACAACTTGAAGAACTCATTAAAACTGAATGGTTCAAACAAACTTTATTTGATCATTCAGGAAATGAAAACAGAATCGACATAGTTAGTTTTTCTCTTAGTGGTGAAGAAACTGAAATTATTAGAGCAAAACTTCAAGATTATACCGTCCATAGTAAATTTGTTATAACCCAACCTTTTCAATTTCCTTTTGATATAATGGATGAAAGTGGTCGGAGTGATTTAAAATCAAAGGAAAGGCAAGCCATTCAAGTTAATTCTTCAACTGAATATTTTATAAACCTTCCAGTATTGAGTTTCCATAAAGACTTTTACAGCAACACACAGCAATATGCAATCGAAATTGATGTTAGTGAAATTAGCAAGGGCAAGCGAAACAATAGAAGATTTCCTACTAATACAAAGGCAGAATATTTCTTTAGGGGTGCCGGGAGAATTGACAAATCTAGAAGATTAGTTGCTCTTGTGGATGAAACCATCCATGAAAAGGCAATTTTAGACTTTAATAATGTCGACTTCTTTAAAAATGTTGAACAGGTAGTAACATCTCCTCGAATAATAAATAAAAGAGACCAGCGGATATATTCAGATTGTGCATATAATGACGGGAGTAATAGGCTTTTGCAATTTCTTGGTTTATTTGAGAATAGTTTCCTTTTAATTGAGGATTTCTTACACGATAAATTTTGGAATGATTTATTTCTGGAACTAACGAACAACGCTAAAGTCGAAGGAGATACAATTACCTTCGATGAACTCTATGAGAGATGTTATGCGTTGATGGTTCAACAAGGGATTCAGTTTGGGGAACATCCAGAAACTCGCATAAATGTTGATAACCTTAAACTAGGTCTTAAAAGCACACTCCAGGGATTGGCTGAGAATAAGGTTTTTCTTATAGGGTACAATTCAAAATGTAAAAAGTGTTCTTCTAAAATATGGTATTCTTTAGCAGAAATAACAAATATGACAATTTGCAAGGGATGTTCCAATGAAAACTATTTCACCATTGAAACACCAATATCATATAAGCTAAATCACCTAGTAAAAAATAATTATGGGATGAAAAGCGAGAAAGGAGTATTTGTTCCTGATGGAAATCTTACCGCAATAAACACGCTATTATATTTATACAATCGGTCCCGAGCTGGCAATTTTGAATATCTTCCCCAGATTGATGTTTATGAAGATCATAAAGCTGGTAAACCTAAAACAGATTTAGATGTGGTCAGTATGGTAAATGGCAAGCTATATATTGGAGAATGTAAACACAGCAGCCCATTGTTTTTTGAATCATCGAATAAAAGCTTAGATAACCTCCTGACACTTGCTTCAACGATTAAGCCAGATAAGATCATAATTTCGTGTACTGTTGATTCGCATAATAAATTAGATAAGGCTGTAAAATATTTGAAGCATGGTGTTTCAAAATGGATAAATAAACCAGAGATAATAGGTTATTTAACACATGAACCAACCTATCAATGGCCGAATAATTTCAGATATTTTTATCATTAACAGTAAACTAGTTATTATATGGAAAAGACTGTTTTTTTACTTGAGGGTGCACAAAAAGATATCAATAGCAAATTTACAAAGGCGGGCTGGATTGATATTTTCAGGGATGGCGATAAATATTCAGGAGGTGTATTTTGTTATCTCATAACCGATGCTTACCTAAACGAACATTTAAAAAATCGAGATATAGGAATTTGGAAGGGCAGTGAGGGCAGACCCAGTGTAAGCACATTTTACTTGCCTGACGGGGAGGTTACCCGCTATTCATCATTTGATAAAGAAGGTCTTGAACCGTTTCTTTATTCTAAGTATTTCCCGGAGGAAAGATACATTGATGTTTCTGAAGAATTTGTAAATTATTTTAAACTCTATGAAAATGGCACTTCTAAACAGGAAAGAAAGTACTATTTTCATGATGACCTTGGGGATAAGGAAGAAGTGATAGTAATTACCTCTGATAATGTCAGAATTAAGCAGAAATTTTTGATGGAATATATTGCCGTTAGAAGGATGCACTTGGCCATTTGTTTCGATTTTATGGCTATTGGAGACGTACCACTTAAGGAATTTGGAGTTGAATTGCAGGACGTTGACAAAATAAGTGATTGGCATAATTATAACCATCTGATAAGGGTATCTTTTGGCTCGACAGAAATTCAAAGTTGGATTAGAGGAAAACTGATAATAAAGTATGACCCTACTAAATCAGAAAAGACTTGGTACGACCTTGATTACCAATATGAGCAATTCGTGATCGGTTATGATGAGGATACAGGACAAGAGGCATTAGTCTCCTGTGATTCTGAAGAACATCAGTTTTTTGTACAGGTGTTCTTCAAAAAGGACGTGCTGAGCAAATATTACAATAACCCGGAGAAATATAGTGTTGATGGTTTTGGAATATCCTGTGGAGCTTTTAGCTTAAAAATGGATAACAATAATGATGGTTACGTTATGGTATTCCTGAATGATTTACGAATGTTGCCACAAAAGGAACAGTTACATTGGAAGCATCATAATATTGCTCCACAGCCTGGCATGGGCATGAGTGGGTCTTATTATGATACCATGATCCAAGGTAATTGGGCCAGAAAGTCTGATGCAATTGATGTTAGGTTCAAACAGGAATATAAATCATTTAATAAAAAATGGTTCGACAGATTTGGCTGGCACTTCTATAAGGAGCCATCAGGCGCAGATGTGCATTTGTTTAATGGGTTGCATTTGCCAGCGGATAACAGCATAATTGCATTTTGCGATCAAATGCTTATAGTGGTAAAGTTCACTATTGATAGTTTGAATGAGGAGATGCTAATAAAGAATCTTCCCAAAATTGAAAATGAGAAAGGAATTGCAAAGTTTGAGCGTTTTATTAAAGAGCGGGTAGAGGATATACCTGATATGTTTATTTTTATAAGGCATCTGCAAAATCTTCGATCTGGTATGATTGCACATAAATTTAGTGAATCGAACAAGAATTGCAAAAAAGCAATGGAATATTTTGGGTTGACCACAGAAAACTACCGTGATGTAGCTGCTAATATTTTGGTTAAATCACTATGGACGTTAAACGTGTTGAATAAATTGTTTTTAAACGATGCAACGAACAAAGAAGAATCGAAATAAAGCTATTTTTGTTAAATATAGTATATTAAATATCTATCTCTTATGATTGGTAATAGCTGGAGGGAACTATCTCCAAACGGAAATCTTATTGATGTCGAAAATTTTTCTGTTTACGCTAATCGTGTGTATGCTACAGGCATTTATCAACATATTCCAGAAGCTGTACTGGAGCAATGGATATACATGCATCATGATAATGAATGGATGATAAAGAATTACGCTTGGATGGACTATACAACTGTTAAATTTGAATTACAAGAATGGACAGTTGAACAGCTTCAGGGTGTGAAAGCGATAGACGCATTTGAGAATTCAATTACCGGAATTGAAGATGAATTTAATTCTGTTTGCGCTTTGGAGGAAGATGAGCTCTATTGGGAACAATATGGGACTTGGCGGGTACCACCCATTATATTAGATACTTCAAGTGTAATAGGAAAAGCGCCAACAAGTGCCGAGCTTCACCAGCCCTATCAATTAGTCGAGGGACACAGCAGGTTGAGGAATTTACTTATATCTGATTACCAGAATCTGTTTGTAGCAGGAAAACATCTAATTTTTTTTATGCAAGCCTTAGGTGATTGATTTGCTAAAGACCTTGTAGTTTTTGCGCTACCTTAGTTTAATCTTTAAATAAAACAGTATTATGTCCAAATGCGCACTTTGTTTACTTTGAATAAAAAGAAGTGGCCACTTTTAGGATAACCCCCAATACATAACTAAATCCCCAGCTGACCATCCAGTTTGCGCAAATCCTCAATCAATTCCTCAAACGTCTTCACGCTCTTCCCGTCTTCTCCAATCAAATAAAATACCCCGATCCCAAGCTCTTTACATTTTTCCATTAAAGTCGTCTTCGGCTGATGCTGGCTCACCAGAATACTCTTCGACGCGTTACCTCCAAAAGTATCCCGCACCGATTTAATTTTATTGATATCAGCCTGCGAGACGATCCCCGATTTACATTCCACAAAAATCAGCTTATTGTTCCGGTTTATCAAAATATCAATTTCATTTTTAGGCTGTTTGATATCCGCCCTGAAAGGCAAAACAATCTGCATCAAAATTTCCTGGGTAGCATCCCAGCCGACAATCGCAGTGCCCACCAAAAGCTCCCACCAACCGCCGAAAAAAAACAGCTCTTTTACCAGGGGTGAATTAAATTCCCTTATTTTACCGTCCTTAAGGGTAATAATTAGATTTCCAGGAGACCATTCGCAGCAAATGCCGTTTGCTAAAACCTCCCGGCCACTCTTTTTCATGCTTTTCACATTTTCGCGAAAGTGCGCCGTTATCAAACTGTATTCCTTACTCTCACCAGAGTAGGTTTGAATTGCCCCGGCCACTTCCAAATCTTCCGCACTGTAATCATCCAGTACCCGAAAAGAAGCTATCCCGTGCCCGCTTAACTTAAAAAAATCATTCGTCGCTGTTTGATACTGTAGCTTCCGCTGCGTGTAGGAGGGAATCTCCGTCAACATATTGCCGATATTTAAATAAAAACCCTTAAGACCATGTTCAATCAGAACCGCCTGCGCAGCAATCAGCATTAACTTGGTTCCCCCGGTGAGGTTAAAAGTTATTCCATCTTCTGCCGTGCAGCCCGCAATTATTCCCCTGCAAATTTCAGTAATACCTGATACATCATAAGCCCCGCAAAAATACTCCTTGACTCGGTAACCTTCCAGCGAGTGCAACAGATAAGAAAGCTTATCACCCGATTCTTTGGTTACAACCAAATGAACCACATCAGGCTCAAATTCCTTCACCCCTAAAAAAATAGGCAGAATCTGCCCGCCGACTAAAGCAATCTGGTGTTTCATGATATAAAAAGTTCAGGTTGGTCACTTAACGGGTCATAAACAATATTGAGGATTTCCGAGCCTGGTAATGGCTTGCGCAGGTCCTTGATGTACTCCCGAAAATCCACATACACAATCTTGCAGCCATAGTCCTTACCGAAAATCGCCGCCGAAGCTACCATTGATTTTTTGCCTCCAGTGATATCCAGTACCAGTTCCGAAGAAGGATTGAGCATCAGCTGCTCTTTCATCGCCCCGTAAATTGCCGCGAAAGTCTCTTCCTTCAGGAGCACCATTTCATAGTTGCCTTCCAGATATTTTTCCAGGTAAATACTTCCTTCACTTTTATTATTGGTCGTAAAAATAATATGAACCCCGGGCTCCATCGCCTTGGCTGTGAGAATAATCGGTTCCGGCGAATAGCCCAGCACCGAAAAAAGAATCCCCCCTTTGGGCAAAATATCCCCGTTGGAAGCTTTGAACTGCTCAATGAGAACCGCAAAGAGTTTTTCGAAATAAATTTCCTGCGCTTTTTGAAAGTTTCCACCCGCGGAAAGCTCTAGCCATTCGTTTAGATATGGAATTTGTTCTGCCATTAGTTTAAGGTGATTTTAAGGTTATTGAATTTTAAAATATATTTTTCTAGGTCTGTCCTGAATTCCTCTCTGCTAAGAATCGTGAATTTTCCCGATTGGTACTGACAACGGTAGAGTGCAGGACCAATTACCAGGAAATTATTATGTTGTTGTCTGGCGTAAAAAATTGCATGTCTTTTGAAGTCCGCTTCTGCCAGACGAATGCTTTTCATACCGTGAATTTCCAGCTCATCCGGAAACACAGGAGGCTTTAATCCTTTCAAGACTTCATAATCTCCATACGTCTTAAACAGCTCTGCCCTTTGAGGATGTGTATGAAAAACATAAGGGCTGCTGCCAATGAGCGTTAAGTGAAAATCCAAAAAAGCAGCCCGCTGCACCTTATTTAACACATAACCCACCTCCAAGCCATTAATCAAACCATGGTTTCCGTCAATATTGGCCGTGAAAATCATTCCCGTATTTTCATTGATAATCCCTTTGGAGTGGTTATAAACATCGCCATACACTTTGCAGCCCAGCTGAGCCAGCAGCAGCGTATTCTTTAAATGGTCACTGCGGTAATTCATGCCCCTGCAGAAAATGGAAATGCTCACCCCGCGGGATACCGCCGCTTCCACGGCTCTGGTAAAAGCCGGAAGTTTTTCCAGGCCGACAATTGAGTAAGTCGAAATATAGACGTACTCTGTCGCCTGATTGACATACTCCAACATGGTTTCATATAAATGATGGGTATGCTGCTCATAAGTATAACGCAAACGGCCACTGGGATTAATCAGCAGGTAGTCAGTAGATACGTGTTCATTGTTCGAAACCACAAAAGCTTTGGATTTACTGGCCGTAAAATATTGCCTGTACCTTGTCCCGTGCTGAAAAATAATATCAAATAGACGGTCGAGCTCAGCAACCGTATCATTATCCACATATATTCCGCTTTCGGTGTTCAGATTTAGTGATGGTGTCGTTAAATTCGCACTCATTAATAGTCCCATCTTCCGGTCTATAAGGAGAAACTTGGCATGGGCTGTTGTTGCCGCCCTGACATGTGCACCCTGGTCAAAAAGTGCCTTAATATGATAAAGATGAGTATGCGCCGGATTTTCACTAAGTTCTTCGTCGGTAACATGGTTCGCCATCGCCATCGTATTTTTAAGTTTCGTAGGATCGAGCTGTGTTAGCACAAAAACCGCTATTCGGCGTGATTTTACTTTTTCCAGCAGCACCTGAAAAACTTCACGGTCGGTAATGATAAAGCTACATACTTTAATTACACGCTCCGCTTGGTCAATAAGTTTAAGGATTTCTTCTTTCAAGGAAGCATTACCTTCCTGTGTTAGAAATAATTCATCATTACCCTGAAATGGTGAGTAGTCGGCTTTTTGTTTATTTTGCAGGAAAAACCCTGTTTTAAAGCAATCGGATTGCTGAATTGAAAATTCCATAAATTTTTAAATCTTAACCATAAATTCTGCAATATCCATCCGTTCGAGTATTTCCGGTTCCCCGGCCGCGGTGAGCAGTTCCCGATGTTCACCCGAAAACTCTGGATGAAGACTGAGAAAATCAGTCATGTCAAATTTTTTGTTCTGCCGCTCCAATTTGATCAGCCTTTTAAAGCGCAATACTTTTTGCACGAACTCATCCTTGCTGCTGTAATACAGGTATACCAAAAAAACACCTCCGTCACTGCGGTTGACCAAATGGTAGTCCCGTTCCCGAATGAGATTTTCAATCAGCTTATTGCGATCGGGAGAACCCATCAGCATTTCTTTGGTTAAACTGATGCCAATGGAGGTTTCGGTATTCACCACACTCTCGGGCAAAACATCCTTAATTTGAAAGAGCTCATCAATTACTTTAAGCAAATCTTCGCTGCTGAAAGAAAAACAGCGTTCTTCGGCCTGCTTATACTTGTCAATCTCCGTCCAGTTGGAAATGAAGGCAGGCTTGGGTTGAAGCTGAAGGTCCTCACGGAAAGGGGGGATCTGGATTTTAAAAACTAGGTTTCGTATCTTTTTTGTCAGGATCGATTCAAATATGCGTACATGTTTCCTCAGCGCCTCATAATAACTGTCTCCATCGTAAAGCGAGAAAAACGCCGAACCGTCCACCACTTCCTTCACCATTTTATCCCCGTGAGTACTTGCGGAGATCAACAGGTGAAAAGACTGCCTGGTAAAGGCCGTTTCACCGATGTCCACCAACCCCGAGGGCACTGAATACGCTTCGCGTTGCTCTTTATCGATATCAAAAATACCCTTAATGATTTTGGACATATCGGGCGGAGTATGCACGATATCAGGGTTAAAAGGTTTGATTACCCTTGTTTTACCTTCGGCATTGGTATGATAATAGCTGTCATGTTCACTGATCAGTTTCGAGCGGTAGTAGGTATAGAAAATTGCAGGCAAAGGCTCTAGGGTTACCCCGTCTATGAAAAAGTCAAAGGAGCGTTCGTGTTCCCTTTTTTTCTTCCGTTCCTGGAAAACAGCCAAACCCTCTTCAGTGGGTACATATGCCCGACCGCTCTTTTTAAAGAACTTTTCTTTCACCAAAACAGCGAGCCTAAGGTCAATAAATGTTTTGGTGGTGCCCACCAAACTTGCAATTTGACTCGGCTTAAAATCCGGTTTTGCCATCAGGAAATCACAGATCACCTGATCGATATCATCCAGCGCATCAGGGGAGATGTCTCTGATATTTGTATGTATGCAATAAACAGGGTACTGAATGCAAAAAAATCCCTTAAGTTCTCTTCCTTGCTGCTTTATCTCCTGGTAATATCGTTCAATATCAATGTTAAATACGGCCATCGTTAGCGTTTTAAGTAGATGCGTTTCTTTAAAAAATCAATTTTCTCGACTGCAACCTCTACCTTTTTTCCAGTCGAAAAAGCGCTTGGCTGGCTGTTTGGTTCAAAGCTTAAAGATCCCGCAAGTTCTTTGCTAAACCTCACTAGTAGCCAGGTTTTTTGTACCATGACCACTTCGCCGGTGAGGTATTGACCGATGACCAGCTTTGATGCCAGATCTTCCCAACTTGGAGGTAATATTTTAACTGATATCCGGTTTCCTGGTTCTTCAATTTTCAGAATCTTTACATTTAATTCATCTCCTGGATTGAATGACTGGAAATCTGGATTAAAAGCTTTGTGTGCAAGACATTGCTGCGAGCCGATCATGACAAAGAGCCCAAAATGATATTCACTTGTTTTCATAAGCGCCAACCCTTTAACTATTGCCTTGGTTACCATACCTACGGATAGGGACATTGAAGTAGCACTTGATACTCCTTTTCCCTTGAAGTCCGCAATATTCACAAAATTTCCAATCTCCTCCTTTTTGCTCAGGTTAATCAGATTATTGAAAAGCTGCGTATAATTAAACAGCCCGTCATAATGCGAGCGACGGTCACCCAGTGTCAGTGCATTTCCGATAAGGATTAGTTTCTTTTTCGCCCGGCTAAAGGCCACATTTAACCTTCTTGCATCATCTAGGAATCCAACCTTGCTGTACTTGTTTTTTCCGTCCACTTTCTGTGCTTTCCTGTGATCGACCGATCTTGTGAAACTGAAAATGATGATGTCATATTCCATACCCTGGAAGGAATCCAGCGTGGACACATCAATATTTTTAAATGTGCAGGCAGCTGCGCCATTGATGTAGCGCTTGATGTTGGACACCTGTGATTTATAAGGGGCAATAACGGCAATGGACTGCGGCGCCACACTGTTATTGAAAAGCGTCGGTAAAATGGATTCCGCGATGGATTCCGCTTCCAGATTATTCTTTGCCGAAAACCCGTCATTTTGCTCATATGGATTTTGGGCATTTGAAGTATCGATAAAAATAATTTCCTTATCAAAAGGGGCGGGAAGGGCTAGATGGTTTAAATGTGTCCGACTCCCCATTTTAACTTTCCCACCATAAAAGGCTTCCGAAATAAATTCCCCGATATTGGGATGCATCCGATGCTGGTAATTAAGCAGTTCCAGATTTTCCCTTGGAAACTCGCGCTTTGGAATCCGGTTAATGATAAATTCAAAAAAAGAGGTCTTTAGCGCATGCTCAATTTCCTTGGGCTGAAAATCCCCACCGTACCGAGACCTGGGGAAACTTTGCGGATCATTTTCATCAATGAGTGCACTGTCCATATAAGGCGGCAACTGCATCTGATCCCCCACCAGAATCACTTTTTTGCCCAGCTCAATAGCCACCAGGCTCTCGGCGATATTAGCCTTACCCGCCTCATCAATAATTACTGTGTCAAACTTAAATGCAGAATATTTAAATACCTGGTCGGTTTTAATTCCGATACAAGTGGCAAACACAACATCCACATTGCTATAGATAAGGGGTTTGAGCAGCGTTTCATATTCACTTTGGATCGACTGAATCCAATTTTCGAGTGCGCGTATCGATTTTTCAATTTCCACTGCGGTTAGCATCAACAAGGTTTCGCGAAATACAAAATGTCTTTCGCGGTAAACCGCTTGCATTTTTTCATATTGTTCAGCGCACAGCTCCACCCAAGCTTTGAACTGCTCCCGGATTTTTTCGGTCTCTACCCCTTGAACCAATAATTGAAAATATTGTTTGGCAAGGTTAACCTGATTGGTTAAAAACCGCCTGAAATCCACCTTATGATCCTCAGCCAGGTAATCGATACTATATTTTAAAAGATTCGGATCGACTCTGTCGGGGTTACCAACCCGAAGCAGATTCAGCTTCGGATCTCTTGAAATTTTTTCAAGTACATTGTCCACAGCCACGTGGTTCTGACCCGCCACCAGTATTTTTTCTCCTTGCTCGGTTAGCTGTTGGATAATCTCGGCAATCACAGTGGTCTTGCCAGTTCCCGGTGGTCCCTGAATTAAGAAAATGTTTTGATTGCCGATAGCCTTTTTAACTGCCGACACCTGATTATTATCCGGCTGATCCTGCTCGGTTCTAAGGAGATCGGGGTTTTTGAAGGTCACCTGCGCTAAGTGCGGCGTATGTATCTTATCACCTTTAATCAGCATCGACTCAATGTGGTCGATTTTGATCTTATTCTCTAGGAAATCCTGGATAATAGAACGTTGCAACTGAAACTGTTTTTTAGATACACGCTTATCTAAGTAAAAGCCGTTGTCCAGCAGGCTTAATTTAATTTCTTTTAAAAATGTCAAGATAAATCTTGGACCCTGGATGCTCAACCTAGCATCGCTAAGCAGAGCCAGTTCCTGTTCCTGGCTGTTGCGCAGCGAGGGTTGGATTAGCCGGACATTTAATAAACTGCCATCTTCAACGTCCAGAATATCGGCTATAGCGGAAGTGATTTCAATTGCAATTCCCCCTCCTTTACTAGCCACTTGTCCATAAGTATCGACAAAGGCATTCTCGAATCGCTGTTCGTCTAATAAACTCATCTGGTATTCCAGAAATTTATCGATTATCGTTAGTGTTCTCCCTTCCAGCCTCAATATTTCACCGGACTGTTTCTTGAGTTGGTGGATTTTGAAAAAACAGTCCGACTTCAATACCATGTATTCAAAACTTTCCACCTGCTTTACCTCCAATGGCACAATATCATTGGGCGTAAGTATGTTAATTGCGGATGAAAACTGAAATGAACCGTTCTTGGTGTTTTGCTTTTTCTTATCCGCTGTACCCGCAAAGTCCTGACCGATACTAAATTTCTTGATGCTGAATTTGATTTCTTTTTTCTTTTTATCGAACTGGATGTGACCGTAAAAGTTTACTTGCTCATTGTAAAGCGAAAAATCATTGACCAATTCGCCGTCCCCGCGATTACTTTTGAATTTATTGAGCTTAATCCAATACTTTTCGCCAGAAAGCCTTTCCAGCAATTGCTGTTCGTTAGCCTTATCGTAAGGTGAACCCGGAAAAAAACAGCTATAAGCCTGACTTTTGAAATCCAAATCAAATGCATTGCTGTCCCGGTCAAATTGGATGTACAGCGGCCAGTCAAGCGACATACGCTGCGAAAAAATTTTAGCATCGGTATCGAAGCCTTTTTTTATCAATATATGATCTTCATCACTTGCATTGGTACCCAGAATACTCTTTTTAAAAGCTACGTAGGAAACCAGTTCTGGTTCTATAAAACTAAATTCGGGATTAAAGTTTTTTACATCAGTTGGAATGGCACGAAAATGTTCTGCCGGCAGGAAACTGAATAAACTGCTATATTCTATTTTTTCCGTCAAACGGACCCTGATGTGCTTATCACAAGTACTACAAAGTTCTCTTGGCACAAGTCCAAAATGACCTTCTGCAGTGCGGAGCAGATAATTACTGTGCATGCCGTAAATGACGCTCGCCTGATATTCGTCTCCACGGCCGACTCTCTCCCAGGCAATCGTATCGGCAGGGTGAACTAAACCGGCTTTCCGGCTGAGCAGAACCTGTTTATGCTTGTGATCCATTCCCAAAATCACGCACTGCAACTCCTGACCGATTTCAAGAGAGGCAAAACTGACTTCACTCTGTGCGAGCGACCAATCTAGGTCTATTATGGACATACGGCCTATGTAGCCATCCTCGAAATTGGTAATAATTTGTGAAGGTGGAATAAGTTTCGTAATCGTAACCTTTATGACGGTTCCACGATCGTATTTTTCAATAAATTGACTTATGGTAGACGATTGGTTTTCAGCGGCATTCAAGAGAGCGAAATTAAAAGAGTTTGTGTTAAAATTTATACAAGTTAAGTATAGGATTTAAATCTAAGATATGTTATTTGTAGAAATACAATAATATAGATCGATTTTCCTACAATTCACATTTGCCAACTTTTTTGTTCTAATATAATCTTCTCAAGGTCTCCTTCATGAAAATCTTGATAATTTTTACACACTTTTATATGAAACCTTTTCGCTCCAAATCTTCAATTATGGGCTCAATAAGCAATAAAAAGCGATTTAAATGTTCAAAGTATTCCTGCTGATCGGTACTTAGCTTTTAATTTAATCTTAGAATTTATATACCCTTTGTGGAGAATATTGCATTTCACACATCCAACGGCTAAGTAGTTGTTAATCAATTTTTTATTTTTATTTATAAAAATTTCTTGACAAAAATCAGCCAAATAGCATCACTTATCTTTTTTACGCAGAATTATAAAAAAGAACCCAGTTCCCTCTCCGATTTCGCTTTCTGCCCAGAATGCCTGACCACAAAAATCATAACAAAGTCCAAGAAGGAACAATGTTCCCTCTTCCCTTTGTGTTACATAGGTCATAAATGTGATTCCCTAGGATAGGTAAGCTTATTGCCGCTCTCACTAAGGTGTGCTATATACGGAGGAGATAATTTAAAATTACTTTTTTATGGAACAAAGGTAATACGGATAAAATTTACTCGCTTAAATTTATGTTATTTATATCACCTACTACTTTCGTTAATATTTTATCCAAGTTCTTAGTGGAAATTTCAAGATATCTCACTATTTCTTTGTTTTTTTCTGAGAGCTTTTGTCTGTCTAAAAGACTTAATAAGCCCAAATTCGTTGCGACAGGGCCCCTAACGCTATGGCATAGTGAGAAAACGATGTCACTAAGAAGAGCATTTTGCTCTTTAATCCTGAGGTCTTTTATTTTTTTATCGTTTATATTTCTGATTGAAATTGACACTGCGATAGTTGTGCCATCAATTATAAGAGGGTGGAAGTCTATTTTATACCATAGTTTGTTATTCCCTGAACCAACTAAATTTTCTGTAATGATGTGCTCTCCCGTAAGTGATTTTTGGAAATGGAGATCAAGACTGTCAATAAAAGTATTCTTTTTAAAGTGGTTTGAAAAATTCATCCCTATTATAATTTCAATTCCAAATACAGAAGGAAATTCATCACGAGCTTTTTTGTTAAAAAACAAGACTGTATAATCAGGTACAATAATAAAACGAATTGACCTGGTACTCTCATATATGGCTTGCAATGCTTTATCTGACTTGTGCAAAGCATCAATAAAAGTCTGTATTTCCTTTCTTGGATAAGTTTTCATTCTTTGTTTTAACAAATTACAGCAGTATTATTTTTTTATGAAATAATAAAAAACGTTTTTTTTAGGATAAATCGGACTTTTTGTATATTTAATGTATGGTTAAGAAATCACTTCCAATATTCAACATAGAAAAGTTTAATTATTTAGGAAAGGAAGATGATTTTTATGTCAACTCCATAAGGACACATCTAAATTTGCATAAATTTGTTTTAGCCCCACATAGGCATGATTTTTTCTTTGTAGCGATATTTACAAAGGGTTCTGGTACTCATAATATTGATTTTAATAACTATCAGATAGGACCCGGAAGTGTTTTTGCAATCATACCCGGACAAAGTCACAGTTGGAACTTGTCTGAAGACGCTGATGGATATATTTTGTTCCATACCAGGAGTTTTTTTAATTTGCATTTTCCCTCTAAGAACGTTCGCGACTATCCTTTCTTCTGTTCGATGCATAATTCCCCTTTAATTTTATTGAAAGAAAAATCTTTGAAAAAAGCGGAGCAAATATTTTCTGAAATTCTCGATGAGTATGTGCATGAATATCTATTGAAATTTCAAAGAATTGCTGTAATGTTAGATTTAGTATATATTGATTTTTCGCGATTATATTTGCCAAAAACGTCGATTGATAAAAAAAATCAGAATTTTCTGATTAAAATTGGAAAGTTGGAAGATTTGATCGATGCAAACTTCAAAAGGATAAAATCTCCGAGCCAATATGCAGAAATGATGTTCATGAGTGAAAGACATTTGAATCGAATTTGTAAGGAATATTTAAACAAGACAACATCAGATTTAATTATGGATAGGTTAATGCTTGAAGCTAAGCGGTTATTGGTCCATTCCGCTTATTCTGTTTCTGAAATTGCAGAAGAATTAGGTTATTTAGATGTCTCTTATTTTTCTCGCTTATTCAAAAAGAAGGCTGGAAAGACTCCGCTTGAATTTATAAAATCATTCGCTTAAAATATCATAGCTGCTTTTCGTTTGAAATCTCTGTTAGGCCACACTATCCATCGGCTCTCCTTATGTTTCTAGGGCAATCAAATCTTGTAATTACTTCTTTTTCATTCATAATTAACATTTTATCCAAAATTTTACAGTTTTTGGCAGATAAGACTATTGTGAGGTGAAATCGTACAAGACCAACAACAAGTAATTATAGGGTGAGACACACTTTTCGGATAACCAACCATGTCCAAAAATGTAGATATATCCCGGATGAAGGAGAGGTTGATGATTATCGGATATACCTACATTAAGAATAAATTAAAAATTAAATATCTATTCCATATTTAGACGCCCATTTCCTTTTGATCTTTCTTTTTGCGGTAATAAACTCAACATCTGTTCCTTGCGCGATTGCATCTAGTGGGTATCTCAGCGGACGAGTCCCTTTTTCCATATCAATCAAGGATTTTATGCCGTTTGCTATAGTCTGTGGATCCATCTTAAACTCTTCAACCTTCGAATAAAAAGCTTTGCCCAAATCGCCAATTCTTTGTCCAAAATCAGGGTACGCTAAGGTAATTTCTTCTCTATCTGCGTTAAATCCACCCTTTTCTCCCATACCTGTTGGATACACACCACATGGGATAGAGACGTTTTCAATTCCAAAATCACGTAATTCAGAATCGATACCCTCGATAAAGGTTTCTAGTGCAAATTTTGATGCCATATATGGCACCATATATGGTACGGAAAAGCCGCTAGCTCCTGTTGAAAGATTGATAACCAATCCTTGCTTTGCACTTCTCATCGACGGCAATACAGCCTGATAAGCACGGATAGGTCCGTAAAAATTGATATCGAACATATTCTTATAACTCTCGATTGAATAAGCCTCAGCAATACCGAAGCCGGTTACCGCAGCATTATTAATCAATACATCCACATTGCCGTATTTTTTCAAGATATACTCAAATGCATCAGTTACGGATGGCTCACTTGCAACATCCATGTCCACCACTTCAATATTATCAATATTCGATAATTTATCGGCCACGAGCTTATTCTTGCCGTCTGTATTGCGCATGGTCGCAATTACTGCGTGCCCATCCGCTGCAAGTGTCAGGGCGGTAAGTTTTCCGAACCCTGTACTTGTTCCTGTTATTACAATTACTTTTGACATGTTTTTTTTAAACAAATATCCGGATTCGTTGCATCTCCCTGCTTGACATTTGATAAAAAGAAAATTGATAAATATCAAGTCAGTAAAGGCAGACCCGATCGATAACCAATTACTTTGTCTTGGCAATCTGCTTTCGGATGCGGCTCAATGTTTCGGGAGTAATGCCAAGATAAGACGCCAGCATATGTAGAGGAACCCTATTTGCAAGATTTGGTGAGGATTTCAAAAAATGCTTATACTTTTCTTCGGCAGTAGATTTAAATGTAGCGTTGATTCGTTCGTGTGCAGCATTTAGGCTCCTCTGCAATATCGTATTAACTAAATCCTTAATCTGTGGAACCTTCCTGAAGATCTCCTGAAAATTTTCATCATGGATAAGCAATACTACAGAGTCCTCTATAGCCTCGATATAATATTTTGAAGGCAGATTATTCATCAGGCTTTCGCGGTCCCCCACCCACCAGTTTTCGAAAGCGAAGTAAACTGTGTGCTCAGAGCCTTTTTCATCTATGCTAAATTTACGAAGCAGGCCCTCACAAACAAAAGCATGTGAGCTCCATCTATCATCTGCATTAAGCAATAATTGATGTTTCCTTAGGCGTTTTATGACACTGACAGATTTAATAAAGGCATAATCGCTGTCTGAAATTGCCACCTTTTCCTCTAGATACTTTCGAAATATTTCAAACATGCTTAAAAAAAAGTCAAAGTTAAAAAAAAGACCTGTACATGAAATCAAATATAATCATCAAATTACCATAATGATATTAATTAATCGTTTACAGCATAAATATCAGCTTCAATTCTGCTATATTTGTTTCTTTTAACTACAACAAAATCCTCTTCAGCGATTATGGTACTGGTCATTGCTATACCTCGGTGTCCGATAATCGATTTGCTTTCTGGGAAATGCCTTAAATATATTTGGACGATATAAGTAATACTGAAACCATATAACTCAGCGCATATTTATTTAACTTGATTTTTTGAAATGAAAAATGGTAGCTGTGCTGTCACAAGACAAACAATTATTTGACTGTACGTGGATTCTTAAACTAAATCGGCATATGGTGATTTGGCTGGATAAATGTAGTGGTAACGAAATGATTATAAGCGGGAAAAAAAAGGCAGATCATTTCTGCCCTTTATTGCCTTACTCAGCTACCTCTGGAATAATGTCTGTCTCCGCTGAAACAGTATAAAGTGTTCCTTGTCTATCCAAAATGCGAACGTTATCCATTACTGCTTTTAATGCTTTTTGGAAAACTGCACTAGTAAGCTGTTTGTCAATAACCTCTTGATCTACCCATCCTTCCGCTAGTACGCAGGTATATGGATCGATCATATCCCAAGAAAAATGGTAATAAACGTTTCCGTCAACTTCTCTCGTCAATAAAATATGTTCTTTAACCGCATCGATAAAGATCTGTTTATCGTCAGGATGAATCGTGTATGTGGTATGAACCACGTAGTTTGCTTTTTTGTTCGTGATTATTTATTTTATTATTAAATATAATATTAAAATTCAACGCGTTTGAGTCCAAAGTTTTGTTGGTAATTGATTTGACTATATTTTATGGTGTGAAAGCTGAATTAGATCTTGTTGGATCTTAGTATTCCACTATGCAATTAATTTTGCCATACTTTTTGTAAATTCAGCAATATATTGCTGCTTATATACATAATTTGTAGAGGATATTGACATTAACGTCATAAGGAGAAAAAGACTGTTTCACTATAATCATCAATACTATCACAAATTGTCTTTATCAATTCTTGAAATTTTGGTGAGGCCATCAAGAGGCTTCTTTAAAACTAAATAGGTTCGAGGCGTTTAATAATATCATTTTTCGAAGAATGTTGCATTTCACCAGTCGGGCATTAAGTCTTTGTCAATCAATTTGTTAGTCTTTAGTCTTATGGACATCCTGACAAAAATCAGCCAAATGGTTCATTTGTCCTTTATATGTGGAATGATAAAAATAAATCCATTGCCTTTAATTTATTCAATTAGATTAGGCGGCTCAAAAAAATCTACTAAACAATTTAGACTTTGCCGTGTTTGATAGCAAGTTTCCGTTTTATTATCTACATGACCAAACGTATACTGATTATAGAGGATGACCCAGATATTCTGGAAATACTCAATATTATTTTCCAGGATGAAGGTTACGATATCGTTTCTAAGCGAAATGGAATGTCCGCTGATGAAATAGGCTTATTGCATCCGGATATTGTACTGCTTGATGTCCGTATTAGCGGATGTGAAAAGACTGGGGCACAGATTTGTGCTGAATTAAAGGCTTTCACCGTGACCAGTCATTTACCAGTTTTGCTATTATCGGCAGAAAAAAATCTTGCAATGATTGCCAGTAGCTGTGGAGCCAATGGATACCTTACCAAACCATTCGACATTATGGGGCTGACTGAAAAGGTTAGGGAAATGATAAAATATTAAATCAACATGCACCAAACAAACAATCATGATAGCGAACGCATCAACTTTGATGGTGAAAAGCTGAAAACGTTTTTTATTGGCCATTTAGATAAGATCTATTGTGCCAAGATCCATTTGATCACTCGACTTCCCCAGCTATTAGAGCAGGCACACTTTGCTGATCTGAAATCGGCAATTTTAGAAACCATAAATCATGTGGAGAATGAAATATCCAGAATGGAAATGATCTATACCATTTTGGATTCTACCTATTCAGATTGCAATGCGAAAGGTCTTACTGGTCTAGTAGAAGATGCTTTCTCGGCTATCCAGCAACAGGGAAAAGATAGAGAACTTCGAGATCTGTCTATACTTTTCTACTTACAGAATATAGAGAGTGTTGAAATGGCCTCTTTCCAAATTCTCCAGATGGCTGCAGTTAAGATAAAGAACAAGCAGATCGCAAACCTTTTAAAGGAAAACTACGAAGAGGCTAAGGCAGATCGTACGCTTTTTTTATTGATTGCCAGCAAATACATTATCGCCGAATCTAAATAATTGCCTCCGGATGCAAATTTAAAATGTAATCATTATTTTATTTCAAAGAATCTCCATCTATTTATGAAATTCTAGTAAAATCGTCCAGTAGATTGTTAGAAAAGTACACAGCCTCGGGAGCCAATGCCATTCACGATATCGTGAAGGGCATTTCTTTTTCAGCTGATTTTCAAATCGTTGCATAGCGTAAATAGAGGCCGATTTTTGGTTAGAGCCCAGTGTCCGCACCCATACTGTGCAAAGCGTCTAAAAAACTCAAAGTTGCTTCACTAACACCTTCTTAGCGAATAGATTATAGTTTATATGCTCAGCTTTTTTTGGTTCGATCCTGTCAAATTCGACAGGACTGCAAGTTTTACTAGCATTTTATAGATTAAATGCCTGATTTGAAAAGAAATAAATTAAATCAATATATTTTTCTACTTCCTCTTCTGAAAGATTCGTGCCTTTGACTCTGAAGTCCTCGAATGGTTATTTACGATCAAAACTCGTTATTAGGTGGTTTTGTTAAAGCCGTTGAAATTACGAGCCCTTAGTATTTTTTTTAAGAATAAATTAGCATTATATGATCAGATATAACCAAATTAAGGAATTAATCGAATTCAATTTAAATACTACTTTAAATGATCTCGAAGTTATTAGAAACGGAGCAAATCTCGAGGGAGAACCAATTAGCATTACAATCATGGGCAAATATGGATTTGGTAAAACTTATAGTTTAACTTACGAATACGAGTGGTTAAAAGAAAAGCAAGACATTGGTGAGTTAAGTATTTATCTTTTACAAATCCGAGAAAACATTATTAAAGAAAATAACTAATAGATTTCGCGATGAAATCCAACCTAATTATTGTTGGTTTTTCAATAAATGATTTATATTATCCCATTATTCTAAATAATATTCATCAATCCTTGCAATTCTCTTAAGGTCATCAAGTGGGGTTTCTAGAAAAGTAAATAGGCTCCAGAGGTCAGATTTTCAATTCTAAAAATCGCGAAAAGGCCCCATTTATACCATAGACTGGGGCTTTGTTTGTATAACAGGAAGTTTTGCATCAAGCGGCAAAAAAGGTTTCGTACACTATTACAAAAATGGTATTTCCTACAATCTAAAAATCTGGGTATGCCATAAAAGTCAAACTAGATTTATCGACACTTCACATTTCTTGTGTGGCAAATAGTTAAAGAAACATCCAGAAAACAAGAGTGAATTTCTAATTAACGACCCATTTACCAAGAAAATAGTCAATTCAGATTTAGATGAGTATAGCCTCGCAATCAGTAATCTTGTTTCCAGATTGAAATTCTTCATATAGCTGTGAATATTTATTTACAACTATCCCGCTCTTTATCAAAAGGTATATTTTTAATTCGCTTATACCAGATTTTTTATAAACTTATAAATCATGATGAGTGATCAGTTCCGGTAATTACATCCTTCCATGCTTCAATATCATTTGCGAAATTGGCAGTTTTAGTTTGGTAACTCTCTAATGCATCTTTACCCAAAGGAAGATGCAAAGGAGGTTTTTGGCTATACACAATTTGTATCAGCGCATCAGCCAGTTTTTTAGGATCACCAGGCTGCATTTTATTAACCATTACCGCTCTTGAACGCATTTTTCCCACAGTGTCTTCGTAGTCATCAATAATATTGGAAATGGTATTTAATGAAGATCCATCCAAAAAGTTCGTACGGAAATAACCAGGTTCAACTGCTGTAACATGAATATTTAAGGGGGTCAGCTCTTTGGAAAGCGCTTCACTAAAACCTTCCACTGCAAATTTCGTCGAATTATATAAACCCCAACCGGCTGACCCGGATAGACCTCCAACAGAAGATATATTGATAATGTGCCCACTGCGCTGATTGCGTAAATGAGGCAGCGTGTGACGGATCACGTTTAAAGTGCCAAACACGTTAGTGTCATACATGTGACGGATCTCTTTATCTGATGCTTCTTCCACGGCCGCTAATAAACCGAATCCCGCATTGTTCAGCAGGACATCAATTTTACCAAATTTTGATATCGCTTGGCCTATAGCTTCTATCACTTGTTCTTCGTGTGTGACATCCAGACTTACTACAAATAGATTTTCATGCTTAAGTTCCTCTAATTCTGGCGCCCGGTTTCTTGCTCCGGCTACTACATTGTCACCCGAAGCCAGTACTGCCTTTGTGATTTCTAATCCCAAGCCCCTAGATGCTCCTGTGATAAACCATGTTTTTTGATCATTCATTTTTTTTAACTTTAAATTTAGAATGTTACTATTTACGGTCTGGGATTCTTCTCATAATATCGGCAAACTCGATCCCGTCCAAAAAGGCTACTACCCTGACTATCTTTTTGTTCTTAATCTCCATGGTCCACGAATAACTAGCATTGTAAGGTTTTCCATCTGCCGCGGTTGCCTTGCCATCCCATAAAGCAACTACAATGTTACCATCAGCATAAAGTCCGGTAACCTTAGGTGTAATTTTTTTTGAAAGACGGTCATTTAATGGAATGATTACCTCATCCATAAATTGCTTTTTACTTACGTATGTTTTGGATAGCGGAGTGCTTCCAGTTATTGTCCATTGTATATCATCTGCTAACAGGTCAAAAAAATTACCGGTACCACTCGCCCATTTATTAAAGCCTTCTTGAATTAATATTTTATTTTCCATTGTGGCTGATTTTTTATATTGGGCGTGTAAAACGCCTGTAGTTAAAAAAAAGAAATTTAGCATGGTGATCACCAATACCTTGCCATATCTAGAACTAAAAACACCTTTGATTTCCATAGTTTATAATTTTATTTGGATAATATTTCAAATTCCCGGTCCGTCAATTTTATCTGTACAGCTTCCATATTTTCCTGAAGATGAGCCAGAGAGCTAGTGCCCGGAATAAGGAGGATATTTGGCGAACGTTTCAGCAGCCAAGCTAAAGCTATTTGTGAAGTTGTGGCATTATGCTTGTTTGCGATATGTGCAAGCCTATCCTTCAATTTATCTGGACCTGATGCGAGTGGGAACCATGGAATAAACGCCATGCCATTTTTCGCGGTATAGTCTACAATGTGCTCCCAACCGCGCTCAGACAAGTTATAGAGGTTTTGCACCGACACGATCGGCACAATCTTTCTTGCGCGTTCAATAACTTTAATATCAACTTCCGATAGTCCCACGTACTGGATCTTGCCAGCCCTAACGGCATCGGCAACGGGCGCCAGCGTTTCTTCGATCGGAATTCTAGGATCAACACGGTGCAATTGCCATAACTGGATCCGTTGTTTATCCAAGCGCTTCAGACTTCCTTCAATCGCTAGAGCTATATACTCCGGCTTGCCGTTGACGTGCCATCTACCCGGACCACTTCGTTCCAATCCACCTTTGGTTGCGATAACAATGCTGTCATAATACGCACCTACCGCGTCTTTAACCAGCAATTCATTGGTATGAGGACCGTAGGCGTCAGCAGTATCAATGAAATTGACGCCAGATTCCACTGCAGAATGGAGCACACGTTTGTCGAGATCGCGATTTGAAGAATCTCCCCACACGCCCGCACCATTTAATTGCATGGTTCCATAGCCTAAACGATTTACTTCTAATTCATTGTTAAATTTGAAGGTGTATATAACATCGATGTTGCTTACTTCTTTTTCTTCTTTTTGATTTTTAGTCTTTTCCATAATCTATCAATTTATACAATAGCTAAAGTGATGATGATCAAATAGATAATTAATATCAATTTGATCAACTGCTAATGTTCATCTCAACATTCGTCAACATGTAACGCTATTTTTTTTTAACCTCACCAACCCAATGAAACCACATTCAATAAAAGTTTCTCTTCACCAAAGTTTCAATTGCTTAGATTCTACTTAAGGAGTGGGTTTAAATCATCTGTTGTATTTTCCGTAAGCCTTATTCACTCCATGGTGAATGCAATATACAATCACAGAAATTTTTACGATGGAAATTGGGTATCATAAATGCACACACATCGGCTTTAATATTACCGAAGGTTGTTTCTGTTTTATGCTCAAAACCACTGAAAAAAGTCGGAATAATATTTTTCTTAAAATCATTCCTTGGAAATGCTTTTATGATATCTTCTCTATGTTCTGCGCTGAGATTCTCGTAACCTTCACCCATGACATCTAATCCTACACCGGAATACATTAAGGCAACTTCCGCTTCTTTATGCTCGGCAATTCCGATGGTAGTGTGGAGGGCGATTGTATCCCATGCCAATTGGAGCTTGTCTTGCGCTATGCCGTGGCCCTTCAAAAAATCACGGGCTGCATTGGCCCCATCTACTTCAAAGCGAAGATCAGGGCTGCTATAATGTTTGGTTAAGCCCAGGTCATGAAATACGGAACAAACATACAATAGTTCGGGGTCGTACTGTAAACTATTCCGTTTACCGTTAAGAGAAGAGAAAAAGAACACCCGCAATGAATGATTGTAGATAAATTCCGTACCGTGCTCTAGCAATAATTCCGTAGCTTGATTGGCAATGGTACTGTCTGGAACAACGATTCCCGCCAGCGATTTTACTTTGTTTATTGACATGATTATTATTTTTTTTTAATATTTGATAATAAATATTTGAATTAATTTGTTGCGCCGCCGTTAACCAGTAGATGCTGTCCTGACACGAACGAAGAAAGTCCACTCGCAAAGAATTCGGCTGCATTGGCTACGTCCTCAACGTCTGCTAAACGTCCCATCGGACAGCTATCTAATAATTGTTTCCGCAGTGCTGGATAACTATCTGGGTCGGCGAATATGCCCGAGTGATCTACTGCAAAGGGGATAATAGAATTGACTGTTACCCCTCTATGACCAATCTCTTTTGAAAGGATGTCTACAAGATAGCGTGGTGTGGTTTTACTGCCGCCATACACTGCCATTCCTGGTACTGGGAATGAGGTGGTGCTGGATGCGATGTAGATGATGCGGCCATTATCGGTTACTGTTTTTGCTGCTTGCTGCATGGTGAAGTATGAGCCTTTAGTGTTTATAGAAAACAAGCGGTCAAATTGTTCCTCGGTAAAATCGACAACCGGGGTTTCTACCATTTCAATACCTGCATTGGCTACTATAATATCTATTTTCCCAAATTCTTTTTTTGCTTCGGCAAATAACCTTTCAATATCGGCTACCTTGCTCACATCGGCCTGTACAGCTATTACTCTTGAGCCCATAGCTTTGATATTCCTTACGACGTCATCGGCAGATGCTTTGTCGCGAGAATAGTTTATAACGATATCGGCACCTAAAGCTGCGTAACGTTCGGCAATGGCCTTACCTAAACCTCTTGCGGATCCGGTAATTAAGGCTACTTTATTTTTTAATGAGTTCATGGGTTTTATAGTTAATGATTTTAATTTAAAACTGGAATTGATAATCTACGCCATTCCGCCGTTTGCACCAATGTTTTGCGCATTAATCCATTTAGCGTCGTCGCTTGCCAAAAAGGCAACTACTCTGGCAATATCCTCAGGTTCGCCAATTCGGTTAAATGGATTTAAAGAAGCCAGACGCTCAATAACTTCCTGGGGCTTGCCTTTGGTAAACAGTTCTGTATTGGTTGGTCCGGGAGATACTGTATTTACGTTGATCCCTCTTGCACCTACTTCTTTGGCAAAAATCCTGGTAAACTGTTCTACCGCGGCTTTAGATGCAACGTAAGTTCCGTAGGTAGGCATCATTACGCGGGTTGTGGTTGATGAAAAGTTGATGACGCTACCATTATCGGCCAGTTTAGTTGCTGCCTCACGCAGCGTGTTAAAAGGGCCGCGGACGTTGATGCCAAACTGCCGCGTAAAATCTTCATCAGTGGTATCCTTGATCAGTTTTGTAATCATAATACCGGCATTGTTTACCAACACGTCAATTTTACCATAATGCTCAATGCCACGATCAAAAAGAATTTTTACCTCTTCCGACTTACTTACATCAGCCTGTAATGCGATTGCCTCACCACCATTGTAAACGATTTTTGCCACAATCTCGGCAGCGGCTTCCTTATTTCCCGCATAGTTGATAATTAGTTTAGCCCCTTCGTCAGCCAGTTTTAAGGCTACAGCTGCACCGATGCCTCTTGAGGCTCCAGTTACTAAAATTACTTTTCCCGTTAGTGTTTTCATTGAAGTAAAAATTAAATTTTGAATTTCCTGAAATGCAGGTTGTAAACAAGGTTATAAAAATAATGCCACACATATAACGTGTTGATTTAAAGTTATTTAATAAAATATTTCTTCAAAAGCATAGGCGATATATCGCCTCTAGGCTTTCACTTGGACGAAGTGTCGACTTGATTTTTCGTTAGCGTTCTGTCTTATATAATTTGATAACCATTACTGTACAACTCTATTTGTTTTTTATGCTATATTGATTTAATTTTAATGAATGAAAGTGAACAGGCATGCCGATTTGGCTCCCGGGCTAAGCAATGGTGAATTATTCCTATCTCTTACTCTTGATTTGATAAATGTCCGCTCTAAGCAGCAGTTATACGTTTTAGTTAATGAGAAGTTAAGGGAACATTCGGGTTATATATACGCTACCATATTTACCGAGGTAGCTGGGGAGGATGGATTCAGAAATTATTTCTCAGATATTTTTTATTCTGCCGGATTACAAGTATTCTGCCATTCAGGGGATATTAGCCTTTCTGAAGAAGATTTAAAGAATTTTTTAATCCCAGCGTACTGTAAAGGCTTGGAGCCGATAGAGGTTAAGCTATTTGATGATAATTTACTTATTGCCCGTCTGGTTATGCTTTATAATAAGGCTGTCAATCAACGTATTGATATTAAATTGTTGGAATCGCTTGCGGGAGGGTTGGCTAAGACCTTATCTAAGATAACAGATTATGACAAGTTCACTCGACGTGAAACTGAAAATGAAATTCTCGACTCCTTAGGCCATGAGATGGCTTCTTTACGAGACACACGGGATCTGCTGAAATTAGTACAGCGTAAGCTAAAGCAGAATATTGCGTTTAGTGATCATTTTATACACCTGATTAGCGAGGATCAAAAGACGCTATTTGCTTATCTTCAGGATACGAGTTCTTCTATGAGCCGGAGCTCTCAGTTTACCAGATCGATAAGGGCACAATTTTCATCGAGTGATAGCTTAATTAACAAGGTAATTTTTTCCAAGGAACCACATATATTTGATCTGCAGCATCAGCAAACTTCCGGCGATTTGAGTGAACATTTTCAGGTATTAAACGGAAATGGGATAAAGCGTGTGATTATAACAAGCTTGTATACAAGAGATCGTTTAATTGGTATTTGGTGCTTATGCCAGGTAGACAATTTACCTAGCAGCGATTTTCAGATTCGACTGATTAAGAAAGTTTCTAGTCAGCTTTCGGTTACTATTGATAATATACGGGCTAACGAATCGGTTTTATCGAGGGAGAGAGAAAGCAATTTATTACTCAAGATTAGTGAGCATATCGCTCTCATCCGAAATAAAACGGAACTTTTTCAGGCAATTAATCTCAACCTTAGAAAGCTGTTTAATTTCGATGACATAGTGATTATGGTATTTAACGAAGACAGGACGTACTATTCGTTTCTGTTTTCACTGAGCCAACAAAGCCCGGGTTATCTGCATTATCAAAAAAATGCCTTAAAAAAGAATATTGATGATGATTGCTGTCTTCGTGAAGTAATTCATTCCCAAGGCCTCGCAATATTGGATGTAGAAGAACTTGCCCAGAGAGAATCTGCCCCTGGTTACATCAAGTTCGAATTCGATAACGGCATTAAAGAAAAAATCGCCATCTGCCTAAAGGACGATCATAAAATCATAGGGGCATATTTTGTGAATTCTATGCGAAAAAGCGTATACTCAGACCATGAGTTAAAACTGATCGAGGGAGTCTCTTATCATATTTCTATTGCTGTATCCAATATTCTGGCGAATGAAGAGATTGCAAGAAGGCAAGAGGAAAAAGCAATACTGTTATCCTTGAGTACAGAGATTGCCTCCTTGAAAAGCAGGAATGACCTTTTCCGTGTTGTAAACGAAAAAATAAAAAAGATATTTTCAATTACGCAGTTCGGTATTGCAAAAATCAATGATGACCATTTAACCCATAGTGCCTTCATGATTGACATGGGTAAGGCTGTTATTGATCACGCAGACTATGAAAAAATCACTAATTTAAAATACAGCATCAATGACCGCGCATTCTCTAGTGTTATTAGAACGGACGAACCGGTTATGCTTGACATCGCAGAATTGGCAGCTGAAGCTGATGCGCCAGCTTATGTGTATTTTTGGGAGGCAATCGGGTTTAAAAAGTTATTATGTCTCGCACTGCGTGTCGGTGGAACTCCCATCGGAACCATTTTCTTTAATTTCCTTGAGAATGAAGATGATGGCAGAAAATATAGCTTATTGAAAGGTGTTTGCTCACAGGTCGCAGTAGCTGTTTCAAATATCCTTGCCAGTGAGGAAATCAGTAGCCGGGTTTCGGAAAGGGAACTGCTATTATCAATCAGTACAGACTTAGCCGCCGTAAGAAATCACCATGAGCTTATTGCCGTGATTACCTCAAGGTTAAAGAATCAGCTCACCTTTACCCATACCCTTATCGGCATTGTAAATAGTGACCACGCGACCTTCAAGGCTTATATTACCGACCCTGCTTCGATGAGCCAGGGACATCCAGACTATAATGATGCTAAAAAACTCAATTTCCAGATTAATGACGGGGTAATGGATAAAGTTTATAGCAGCTCCGTTCCCCTTGTTTTTGATTTTAACGAGCTGAAAGCTGCTCAAGACTTACCAGTGTATCTTAAAATCAATGATGAATCCGGTATAAAACAAGCCATTATTACACGGTTTTCACTTGGCGGTGAAGTATTTGGTTTCTGGATGCTGTTTCTGAAAAACAAGGAATCATTAAATTCAGGCAGCTTGAGCCTGATAGGGGGATTGGCTAATCAAATTTCCGTAGCTGTTTCAAACATCATGGCCAATGCAGAAATCAGGCAACGCGAAAATGAAAAATCATTACTACTCTCCTTTAGCAACGCACTTGCCTCAATAAGGAATAAAGAGCAACTGGCAAAGGAATTCTCAGATGAATTGCGAAAATTTGGGGTCATTGGTAATTACAGCCTTAGGCTTTTGTCTGCAGACCAGAAATACCACCAGATGTATTTGTATGATGCCAGGGATGCGTTCACCGAGCACCCTGGGTTTAATCATATTCTGACTATGCAATGTGATGTAAATGATGGTATTACTAACTTGGTGCTTGATTCGCAGGAGCCACTGTCTTTCAATATTCAGGAACTTAATGAGCGGAAGACCGTCCCCCCGTATGTGAAATGGTGGAGGGAAATCGGCCTGATAGAACTTACCGGCCTGCGGGTACGATTAGGGGAAGTCAATATTGGTATCCTCTGGCTTAGTATTCCGCAAGATTACGATAAATCTGCAAATGCCTTACTTTTAAAAAGTATATCTTCACAGATAGCCATTGCGCTTTCCAATATCCACTCAAACGAGAAAGTGGTCGCTCAATTAGAAGTAATCGAAAAATACAAACAGCAATTGGAAGAAGAAAAGGTTTATTTAAGGGAGGAGATCCAGACAACTCATAATTACGATGAGATTATTGGCAATAGTAAGGAGATGAAAAAAACTTTTCATATGGTTTCTCAAGTTGAGGCAACAGATAGTACTGTTCTTATTCTTGGCGAAACAGGTACCGGAAAGGAGTTGATTGCAAGAGCAATTCATAATAACTCTCCTAGAAAAGACCGGTTGATGATTAAGGTAAATTGCGCTACATTACCTGCGAATTTAATTGAGAGCGAGCTCTTTGGCCATGAAAAAGGGAGCTTTACTGGAGCCACAGAGCGAAGAGTTGGGAAATTTGAACTGGCCGATAAGGGTACTTTGTTTTTAGATGAAATTGGAGAGTTACCTCTGGAACTGCAGGTGAAACTATTACGGGCCCTGCAGGAGAAGGAAATTGAACGAATTGGCGGTAGGGGCACGATTAAAGTCGACGTTAGAATTATTGCAGCAACCAACCGGGATCTTGAAAAAGAAATGGCGGAGGGAAGGTTTAGGAGTGATTTGTACTACAGAATAAATATCTTCCCGATTTCTCTTCCGCCACTAAGATCCAGACCGGAAGACATTCCTTCACTTGCTACACACTTTCTGCAACGATTCTCTAAAAAGCTTGGTAAGCCAATTGATGCAATAGGTAGTAGTGCCATGCGTGAATTAACGCAATATTCCTGGCCTGGAAATATCAGGGAATTGGAACATCTCATTGAAAGAAGTATTCTGCTAACTAACGGAACCATGATTAAGGAAATTCAACTTCCTTTAATGAGAGATAAAAATAAACCCTTAACATCTGAGACAGTTACTTGCTTAAAGACAATCGATGAAAATGAGCGTGACCATATCTTGAATATGCTTAAGTATTGTAGGGGTCGAGTAGGAGGAGAAGGTGGCGCCGCAGAACGACTTGGCGTGCCGAAGAGTACTTTAAACTCAAAAATCAAACGGCTGGGTATCCGGCGAGAACATCTGTATTAAACTGTTTCCTACTTTAGATCCCCCCTTTTGCCTATAACCATGAAGGCAATTTATTGATTGTATTACCGTGGGGTATCTTGGTTTCTAAAGTACTACATCAGTAAAAATAGTTTGGAGGGTGAAATGCCATATCTTTTCTTAAAGGCGAAAGAAAAATGGGATAGATCTTCAAAACCCAGTTCTAGGTAGACATCCGATGCTGTTTTTCTTTTTTCTTTGAGCAGATAATACGCTTCCTGTAGCCTGCGGTTTTGAAGCCAGCGACTTGGTGTAGTGTTAAAAATCTTTTTAAAATCTCGCTTGAAAGTAGCAAGGCTACGACCTGTTAAATATGCAAATCTTTTTAACTGCACATTAAAATGGAAATTTTTCTCCATAAAGCCTTCCAAATCTATTTTACCAGGTTCACTAAAATCAAATAAGATATCCTTGATTTCAGGATTGCTTTGTAGCAATATTAATATACACTCGCGGATCTTCAGGTTCTGCAGGTTGATATTTATTTGTACATCCTCCTGTTGGTAAGGTGTTAATGATTCTATAAAACTCTTATACAAGGGTTGAGGATTCAAATTTAAAATCGCATCGCCATCAAAATGACCATTCGGTGAAAAGCCATACGCTATGCTAAATTCAAGTAGGGAATGCTGATCCAAGTAAACGGAAACTGATTTAAATTCGCCGTTTGGTGGCGGTTGTTTATTAAACTTAATTAAATGGTTACGACGAATGAACCTGTAATCACCTGGATTGAATTTATATTGCTTTTGACCATCGCTAATGGTCAGAATACCAGATATCTGGTAGCTAAACACATGCTCGGGCACAAATTGCTCACCTTCCCTGCTGCTAGTGTAGTGGCAGGAATAACCTATTTTTGGTTTACCGGTATTTTGCATTTTGGTTAACATTTTTTCGTAAAAATATAGTCGATCAAGTGATTGGTAGTCTTAAATATGAATATATCTACCAACCACTTAATCGACCATTAAATTAGCAATTACTTTTTTAAACTTAAATACCTTTTACCATGCTCTGTTTCCAGAAAATTTTCAGCATCATCTGCATCTGTTGATGTACTGATAGTTTCCCATTTTTCTAATTCCTTAAGTTTAGCAGCTTCTGAGTGCTTTACTATGGCTACAGCTTCGCTGCCCAGTAACAAGTGCAATGGTGGCTCTGCATCATTTACAATGTCTATCATTACACGGGCAGCTTTATTTGGGTCGCCAATGGGTTTGAAATTACCACTTTTAAAAGCATCCATTCGCACATCCACAGTTGTTTCATAACCCGCTATATGCGGTGCATAAGTCATCGAATCACCTGCCCAGTCCGTACGGAAGCCACCTGGCTCTACGCTTGTTATTTTAATACCTAAAGGTGCAACCTCAACGGCCAAGCCTTCGCTAAAACCACTAAGGCCAAATTTGGCTGCCTGATAAATGCTTATGCCGCCGCTACCAACCCGGCCGCCAATAGAACTAATCTGCAGAATATGGCCCGACCGTTGTTTACGCATATATGGTAAAACGGCACGAGTTATTTCTATCGGTGCATATAAATTCGTCTGCAATTGACTGTATACCTGTTCGTCTGTATATGCTTCCACAGCGCCAGTAATGCCGAAACCTGCATTATTTACCAATACATCTATCCTACCAAAACATGCTATGGTGTCTGCAATGGCTTTATGTACCGCAGGGTAATCGGTAACATCTAATTTTATTACATAAACTTGTCCAGGATATTTATTTTTCAAGTCTATTAGGCTATCCGTGTTTCGGGCAGTAGCTGCTACTTTATCGCCTATCGCTAAAACCGCTTCTGTAAGGCTGCGTCCCAATCCTCGGGAGCTGCCGGTAATGAACCAAACTTTTTCCATTGTTGTAATTATTGTTTTTATGAAACAAAAGTACAGTATACTGAGAATTCAAGTTTTGTTAGGAAGCTCAAATATACTTTGTTTAAAAGCTCACAACAAAAAATTAATATTATTCACTGAATTAGCCATAAAAATATCTTTAGATATTTCGCCTAAATAAAATGTTTGCTGTTACTACCGGAGACACGGCAAATGAGCTGCCCATCTTCAATCATGGCGAATATCAAAGTAGCAAAATCTTTTTAATTCCAATCACTCAAGCTTCCATACTCATGGCAGTTCGAGCTATTCCTTTCTTACTAAATATCGGTGCAGCCTTTTCTATGATAAATTGTTTGGTTTCTTCTCCCTTTGATATTTTTGCTGTTTTGGTTGACTTACAAATATAATGACAATACGATCAGCATGATGTTATTTTTCGCGGTCTGTACTTGTGGCATGGGCTTCCCTTTTCGTTACCTCTTTGTCCATTTTTTCTGCTTTTATTCGGAAAGAGTTGATTGAGTCTTTACCAATAGGTAAATGAAGGGGTGGATTTTCGCTATTAGCACTAATCACTTTTAAATTATTACTTACTTTCGAAGATAAAACAATACATCATGACAATTATAACCGAAGAAAATCACTACTTAACATTAATCAATGTTTTTATTGTTGAGCCTGTTAATCAGCAAAAATTGGTAGATCTCCTCATCCTAGCTACGGAAAGCGGTGTTGCAAAAGTTAAGGGCTTTATTTCATCCAGCCTACATCGTAGTATAGATGGTAAAAAGGTAACTATGTATGCTCAATGGGCAAGTATTGAAGATTATGAACAAATGCGTGCAAATCCGTTAGCATCACCTTATCTCATCGAGGCCCTAGAAATTGCCCGTTTCGAACCGGCAATGTATGAGGTTGTGAGGACATTTTTACCTAAGTAGCAAATTTAGGAAGTTTTGAGCAGAGCTAAATTATATATTGGTAACCAAACCTCTTTTAGATGAGGAAAATCTTTGGGTGGCGATTGATGATAAAGTATCTAAATTACTATTTCGTGTAGAAATGTTAAAGAAATGTTAAAACTTGAGAATTAATTGGAAATGACCGTTCGGTCAATTAATTTTGCCCTGTCAATAATATAATAATTGCTGTCATGACTAAAGGAGAAGAAACCAGACAAATGATAATCAAAAGTGCCGCACCTATCTTTAACAAAAAAGGTATTGCAGCTACTGCGATGAGTGATATTATGGATGCGACGAAGTTATCAAAAGGAAGCCTATATGTCCATTTTGAGAATAAAGATGAATTGGTAATGACGGTAGTAGATTATAACATGCAGCTGCTAGGAAGCAAGGTTTTTGAGACGCTTCGCAAAGCCAGGTCCGCAAGGGAAAAACTCATTGCGTATATCGACGTGCTGAGCACGCCAGTAAATCCGATCGTAGAGGGAGGTTGTCCTATGCTCAATTTTGGAATGGAGGCTGATGATACCAACGAAGTAGTAACCAAAAAAGTCAATGAGGCAGTTGTTTTCAGTCAGCAGATCATATCGGATATAATTAAAAAAGGTATTGATGAAGGAGAGTTCAGCAACGAGTGGAACTATAAAGACTTTGCTTTGGTAATGTTTGCCATGATAGAGGGCGGGCAGCTCATTTGCAGGGTTGCAAGAAATAATCGAAAGATGCAGGTTATAAAAGCCAACCTTTTGGAGCAAATCAGCAGATGGGAACTATAATTTTTTTTTGCATTAAAAATGACCAATCGGTCATAAACGAAATAACTTAAATATTCACATTTTTAAAACAACAAAAAAATGAACGATTTACTTCAATTAGCAGTAGATGCCCACGGAGGCATGAAAAGATGGAATGCGCTTTCCGAGGCTTTTGTAACGATGAAGGTCGGTGGAGTGCTCTGGGAATCCAAACAGGTACCCGGGTTCGCATCAACTGGCACAATCAGGGCAAAGCTCCATGAACAGATCTACTTTAACGAGCCATTTTTGAAAGCTGGTCAGAGAAGCCATTTTCAGAACGGAACGATCGCTATCGAGACACCAGACGGAAGTGTCATCAAAGAGAGAACCCATCCCCGGGAAGCTTTCAAAGGCCACACCATGGAAACCCCTTGGGATGATTTGCATCTGGCTTATTTCAACGCTTACGCTACATGGACCTATCTCACACTTCCTTTTGTGCTGACCTATGATGGATTTAAGGTTGAGGAAGTTGAAGGCAGAATGGAGAATGGAGAAAAATGTCGCGCCCTGAAAGCTACCTTCCCAGATTATCTGGCTTACCATTCAAAAGAGCAGAAATTTTATTTTGGACCGGATGGACTGCTGCGAAGGCTGGATTACGATGTGGAGATCTCCAAAGGGGCATCCGGCGCTCATTATGTTCACGACTATCAGGAGTTTAACGGGATTATGGTACCTACCAAAAGACTAGTATATCCACCCGATGAGAACAACGATCCGATAAAAGACTTCTTGGTGGTATCGGCAGAACTAACTGAAGTCTCTTTTAAATAAAGAAAGTCACGTAAAATGAAAAAGATACAAACACTATTGGGCGTCGTTCTAATTTTAGGCTCCCTCACAATTCCCGCTGTTCATTTAAATGCACAGACACAGATACAAATAAAACATGCTGCAGTAACACCCGTTTCGGTTATGGATAAAGCGGTATATAAACATTTCGAAGTTTTAAACAATAGTAGTAGTGAGAGAAGATTAAGCGAAATGGGTAAAATTTATAGTTCTGATTTTCATATAGTTGATACTTTTTTTGAGCATTTCAATTGTAAAGACTTCAACAACACTGTAAACGAAATCCATAAAAAATTCCCAGGTCAGAATTTTACGGTAGTGGAGGTTAAAACACTTAACAATGTAGCCAGGGCCACCTGGAAATTAGGTGACGTGCTAAACGGAGAAAATATATTCTTGTTCAAGGACGGTAAGATCACTGATATCATAGCATTTGTATCCGTAAATAAATAATTTTTTTAAACAAAAAAAGACCGAAAGGTCATAAATAACTCTGAAATATGTCAAAAATAATCTTGATTACAGGCGCTTCACGTGGATTTGGTAGAATCTGGGCCGAAGAATTTTTAAAACGCGGCGATAAAGTTGCTGCTACAGCCAGAGACATAAACGCTCTGTCAAACCTAAAGAAAATATACGGCGATCTTATTCTGCCACTTGAACTGGATGTCAACGACCGTATGCAGGGAATAGACGTTGTAGCAAAGACCAGGGCACATTTTGGTAGGATTGATATATTGATCAATAATGCTGGTTATGGAGTGTTCGGTGCAGTCGAGGAAACAACGGAAAAGCAGGCACGGGAACTGTTTGAGACGAATTTCTTTGGCCTGTTATGGCTTACACAGGCGGTTCTTCCGGTAATGCGGGAGCAAAAAAGCGGTCACATTATCCAGGTATCAAGTTTTCTTGGCATAACAACGCTTCCGGCCCTGGGACTTTACAATGCGACAAAATTTGCCGTTGAAGGCCTGAGCGAAACGCTTGCATCTGAAGTGAAAGGTTTTGGGATAAAGATATCCTTAGTGGAGCCTAATGGTTTTTCAACAGAATGGGGAAGTGCCTCGGCTGTGCAGACCATACCAATGCCAGAATATCAGCCCATCAAGGATGCAATATTCGGTAATCCGGATCCGGATCTTTTCGGGGATCCGAAGGCTACCGCCGAAGCGATCCTGCAGCTTGCAGATGCGGAAAATCCGCCTTTGCGCATACTTCTCGGCAAAGTTGCCTATCCGGCAGTCAGGGAAGCGTATCAGCGAAAAATGGACGAGTGGGAACAGTGGAAAGAAGTTTCTGATAAAGCACATGGAATTAATCGTTTAACATCAGATAAAATATAGAGATATGAAAGCTATTGAAATAACTGGACCGATACAGATCGAGGATATACAAATTAGGGAAATTCAAAAGCCTGCGCCTGCGGGCAAGGAAATACTTGTGAGAATATTTGCGGCCGGAATAAATCCCGTGGACTGGATGGCACCGGCTTATAATATGTTCGATGTTCTGGGAATGCCGACACCCTATATCATGGGCAGCGATTTTTCAGGAACTGTTGTGCAGATTGGTTCGGATATTAGCAAATTCAAGGTTGGTGATGAGGTTATCGGAAGTTTCACCCTTCAAAATCAGGGTGCATTTGCTGAATACGCACCCATTGATGAAAACCTAGTTGTACTGAAGCCATCGAATTTAACTGCTTTCGAAGCAGCAGGTGTTCCATTGGCAAGTCAAACCGCCTTAGAGGCGCTTACTGACAAACTGAACATACAGTCCGGCCAGAAAGTTCTTATCCAAGCAGCAGCAGGTGGTGTTGGTATTTTCGCTGTTCAACTGGCAAAAATCAAAGGCGCCTACGTCGTAGCCGTTGGATCTGAAAAAAATGCTGAATTCCTAAAATCCCTTGGAGCTGATGAGGTTTTCGATTATCGGAATGAGTTTTCGACATTGCCAAATGATTTTGACGCTATATTAGATAGTGTTGCATCTTCTGAACAAACCTTGCAGCTGCTTAAAAAAGGTGGTAAATACGTATCATTAACATTACCCGCATCACAGGAACTGGCATTAAGCCTTGATGTTTCCGCAACTAATTTTTTATACACTTCAAACAGCAATAGTCTTCAAAAAATTGTAGATCTGATTGAGGCGGGAGAACTGAAAGTATTCATTGATAAGATATTTTCTTTCAAAGACTTGGTTCCTGCCCTTTTATATCAGCAAGCTGGTCATTCGAAAGGTAAAAATATTTTAATAATTGAATAACAGTTACATTCACTTAACAAGACCGGGTCCATTCTAGACACCGGTCTTTTTTTTAACGGTTGCTGAAGTCTATTTTATCAACACCATATCTTTTGGGATAGAATCCTATGTTATTATCCTATGCATTGGTTACAAATGATATAAAGCCGCTTATTATGCTGTCTGAAAAAATAGAAAAGGGGAGAGATAAGTAACGGGCAATAGATTATTTGAGTAACTATCAGTTAAAAATTATATGCTACACTTTTCTTAAAGGTAGATGTAGTGAGTAAACGATGCGGAAATTATGTTATTTCTCCCTTATCAATTTGCATTTAAGTTCTTGCTTTTTCCGTCTTCTTCGCAATTACTAATCCGACGATTACCAGAACCGTTCCTGCTACGGCATTGTAGTCAATGCTTTCTTTGAGAAAAAGGAAACCCCATAAATACCCGAATACGGGTGTAAGGTAAAGCCATGCGGCGGCGGCAACTGCATCCTTTTTTATCAGGAACAGCCAAAGAAGGTTTGCAGTAAATGAAAGTATTATTATCATCCATCCCAATGAAATGAAAAGCGTTGCATTTATAAATCTTATTTGCGCACTATGAAGAAGAAAGCTAATAGGTAAAAGCACAATACCACCGATAAAAACCTGCCAGATGTTGAAAACTGCCGGCTGTACAGTTATGCGCGCTTTTGAATAGTATACGCTGCTTATGGCATACGAAATAATGTATATTAACAAATAAACAATGCCGATCAATTTAATCTTTCCATTGTTTATTTCGGGCATCGAGCAGATTACCAGTCCAGCGAATGCTACAAGCATACCTACTATCTCCCAAATACTAAGTTTTCTTTTCAAAAGGATAGAAGAGAGTAGCGAGATTAATAAGGGCGCTATGGCTATGAATAACATACTCACCCCCGATGTCACGTACTTTTGTGCAGCGAAAAAGGCTCCCAAAGTCAACGTAGTATTTAATATTCCGTATATTATAACATGCTTCCATTCCTCTCTTGGCGGTAAAAAAGCTCTTTTTGTGCGATAGATAAAGTAAGGACTCAAAATTATGCCAGTTCCTATAAATCTTAGGCTTGCCAGTATTAATGCATCTGCTGATTGTATTCCAAATTTCGCTGCAACAGATCCGGTTGACCAGCATATAGCGAATAGCAATCCTGGGAGTAGCTTATCTTTCATTCGGCATATATTTTAATGTTGACATTAAATCATTACGGTAAAGCAAATATATTCTGTATTTTTGGTCTGTAAAAATGATTTATAATGATGTGATTTATCATAATTAGTGATTATGAATTTTAATGATTTAAAGATCTTCAAAGCAGTAACTGTACATAACAGTTTTACACGCGCGGCTGAGACCATGTTTACCGTGCAATCAAATGTAACTGCAAGGATTAAAATCCTAGAAAAGGAGTTAGGAACTGAACTATTTAAACGTAATACACGAAAAACTGAACTAACCAAATCCGGCCAAATTTTAATGAATTATACAAGTCAGATCTTGCATCTGTTAGAGGAAGCAAGAAGAGAAATCAGCAATTCAGATGAAATTAGCGGTACGTTAAGGCTCGGCTGTATTGAAACCACGATAGCGCTTGAAATACCTCAAATACTGAAGGATTTTTCCAACCGTCAGCCATTTGTAGATATTGAGTTCAAATCTGCACTAACGCCTACGCTTATCAACGATGTTTTAAGTTATAATCTTGATGCTGCATTTGTCTCTTCGCCTGTTAATATTCCTGAACTTCAGCAGCAGGTTATAAAGGAAGAGCAGTTGGCCGTTATTCTACCCGGAAACTCAGTTTCGCTACCCTCAATATTAAAAAATAAAATCCCGCTGAAGATAATTGTTTTTGACCATGGGTGTGTTTTCCGGACACGGCTGGAATCCTGGCTGAATTCCAAGGGGATTATTCAATTTAAAGCGATTGTCGTTAATTCAATAGAAGGTATCATAAACTTTGTCGAGGCAGGTTTAGGAATCAGCATTTTACCAGTAGAAATAATTAATCTTTATTATTCTCAACGAAGTGTTAAAACCCTAAGCCTGAATAAAGAATTAGCAACGCTTACCACCATCCTTATATACCGCAATGATGCATTACAATCAAAAGCTCTAAACGCTTTTGTGCAAGACTACAAGGAACTTCCGGCTAAAGGCATAAATACGAACAGGTAATGTGTTATACCTAATCACCAGTTAAATGTCAGAAGAATATTAAGTTATGACACTATACAGACTTGTATGTTCAGTATTGTTTCTATTTTTGTGTCGCTATGATAGAAATGAATGTTAAACACAGAATATTAGATGCAGCATCTAGGCTTTTTTATACACAAGGTTATAATCTCACCGGAATTAATCAAATCATAGAAGAAGCCGGAATTGCTAAAGCGTCACTTTATAGTCATTTCCCATCGAAGTCCAATCTCTTACTTGCATATCTTAACCAGCAGTCACGCAATTTTTTTAGTGATCTGGAGAAATTTATTAAGGACAGTAATGGAGGAAGAAAAAAAATCCTTGCAATTTTTGAATATCACATTTATGCTTATGAGAGTTCGGGTTTCATCGGATGTCCGTTCTTAAAAATAAAGGCGGAGGTAAAGTGTGATGAAACAGCTGTTTTGAATGTTGTTAAAGAAAATAAGGACCGTTTAAGGCGTTTAATCAGAGAACAGGTTGTCCTTCTCAAAGAACAGCAAGATCTCTCAAATGAAAACTTGACAGATACGCTCTACTTTTTACTGGAAGGGTCGACTGTAACCGCTACTATAACCAAAAGTACCGCAGAGATGAAAAGCGCCCTGGGCATTGTTAAGAGTATGATATAAAAAAAATTTATCCATATAAAACAGACTGGTCTGTATGGTTTATAAATGTATTTAGAACAACGATCAGTCACAATCAATTAAATCATGAAAAAAATCATCGTTACAGGAAGTTCAAGCGGTTTTGGACTATTGACAGTGCAAACATTAGCAAAGCAGGGTCATATTGTTTATGCTACAATGCGAAATCTCAGGACCAGAAATGCAAAGGTTGTAGAAAACCTTAACATTTGGGCAGAACAAAATAATGCTGACATTCGAATCGTCGAGCTGGATATAACCAGCGATGAATCTGTGAAAAATGCTATAAGTCAGATTGCACAGGACGCCGGTGGAATTGATGTGCTGATAAATAACGCAGGCTTGTTAATATGGGGTTTATCAGAAACGGTTAGTACCAGACAGCTTGAAGAGATTTTTCAGGTGAATGTCTTTGGTGCTGATCGAATGAATAAGGCAGTCTTGCCGTATATGCATCAAGCTAACAGTGGACTGATAATTCATCTATCCTCAGGGCTATCAAGACTCCATTTGCCTTATCTCGGCGCTTATAGCGCGACAAAGGTAGCCATAGATACACTTGCTGAAACCCTTCATTACGAATTACGAGAGACTGGCATTGATTCGGTTATTATTCAACCAGGAGCTTACCCGGCAACAGATCTTTTTAGTAAGATTATGCCTGCTGACAACCCAAAAGCAGCAGATCGTTACGGGGAGTACGGAGCCAGAATAGAACAAGGCATCGGTTATTTATTTGCGGCTAGTCCTGACAGCCCCGAACCGAATGAGGTAGCTGAACTAATTGCAAAAATAATTGATACTTCAAAACCTGAAAGGACTATATGGACGGCGATAGGGCTGGGAGATGGACAGCCTGTGATTGAATCAATTAATGAAAGCACACACCAAATCAGCCTTCACGTACAACGGATGTTAGGGATAAACTCCTAGATAGTTATAGTCCTTTGAACATAGTAACTTAAACATTAAACAAATTAATACAATGCTACAACATACACATACTACAGCGCCCAATCAATTTATCGAGGCTGGTGGAATACGTTTTGCCTACCGGAAGTTTGGTAAAGAAGAAGGAGTCCCTTTGCTAATGCTTGGCCACTTTAGGGCGACTATGGAAAACTGGGATCCAAGTATTACAGACGGATTGGCAACTCGCCGAACAGTAATACTGTTCTCTAACACTGGTATCGGTTTAACAAGTGGAACAACACCTGATACAATAGCAGGAATGTCCAAAGATGCCGTTCTTTTCATTGAAGCCCTGGGTTATCAACAGGTTGATCTGCTCGGCTTTTCTTTAGGAGGTTTTATAGCACAACAGATTACTCTAGACCGACCGGATCTGGTAAGGCGGCTGGTGCTTGCGGGAACAGGTCCGGAGGGCGGACAGAATATGCAAGAATACACCCCGGAAGTGACTATTGCAGCAACCACTGAGGTACCTTCACTTGAGAATTTTTTATATCTTTTTTTTTCACCCAGTGAAAACAGTCAGAATGCTGGTAGGGCGTTTTGGGAACGTCGTCACCTGCGTAACAATGATCTTGAACCCGCAAGTTCCACTGGCGTACTAATTGCTCAGGCCAGTGCAATAGGCAAATGGGGTATTCCCAATCCGGCACTTCCGCGTCTGAAAGAGATCAAACATGAAGTCCTGGTTGTTAATGGCAACAATGACATTATGGTGCCAACTATAAACTCTTATAATTTGTTTCAGCACTTAACAAACAGCAAACTTATATTATATCCTGACTCTGGACACGGCTTCTTGTTTCAATATCCGGATGAGTTCGTGCAAGATGTAACTCAATTCCTTAACAAGAAATAATAATTTAACATAAACCCGCGGTCATAATTTTATCTGGCCGCTTTAAATCAATAATCATGAAACGCATTTTCATACTTTTTACATTTTTTTTCGGCATGTCCAGTGCCTCAACCTTCGCCCAGCTATCTATTGATTATCACCAGACCGCAGTTACACAGTTTATACAGGCTAACGGTAACAGATATGCTTACCGTTCATTTGGAAAAAAAGAGGGTATAGCGCTCATTCTTTTACAGCATTTCACGGGGACGATGGATAACTGGGACCCAGCGGTAACCAATGGCCTGGCAAAACAGTTTCAGGTGGTGTTATTCGATAATAAAGGGATCGGTGCTTCTGAAGGTCAAACCCCTGATAATATTGAAGCGATGGCTCAGGATGCAATCAGTTTCATTAAAGCGCTGGGTTACAAAAAAGTTAACCTTTTAGGCTTCTCTATGGGCGGGTTTATCGCTCAGCAGATCACGCTTGATGAGCCGACCTTGGTAAATAAGCTGATCCTCGCAGGGACTGGTCCAAAGGGCAGCCAGAATCTCGCGGATATTGTAAAGCCGTTGACCGCATCTGCAGGAATGACGCCTGATGAACAAAAACTCTATTTATTTTATAATACAACGCCGTCGAGCCGCTTGTTCGGACAGCAATCATTAAACAGGATCAATAAAAGGAAGTTAAACCGCGACCCTGACACAGAAATGCCAGCGATACAGGCACAGTTAAAATCAATCTTAGGATGGGCTCAGCCAGACGCAAATGCAGTAAGTCAGCTAAGGAATGTCAGAATACCAGTTTTGATTGTTAATGGAAATAATGATATTATGGTCCCAACAATTAACTCGTATTTAATGTACCAGGAAATACCTAACGCTAAACTAAATTTGTATCCAGATTCCGGACATGGTTCTATTTTCCAGTACCCAGCAATGTTTGTAAATGAGGCCTTAAATTTCTTAAAATAATGAGGAAAGGAAACTTTGAAAAGAGATTTCTAATTTTGTTTTTGCAAACACATAATCAAATTTAAGATAAAAGTTAATTCAGATCCTGCTGTTTTCATTATCACTTTTTTGGATTTCAAGGTAAATCAGCCTGCTAAGTCGTCAAGGCTATATAAATCACGGTGGACCGTGGCTCCTGACACCCTATCCTGCTGCTTTATTCCTGCATGAAAAAGTAATTATGGAGACAGCATTTTTAACCATTCAATCGGCAGAAAAAATCACTCTGCCTGAATTAAGGCGGTCTATTCATTATGAGCCTATAATTATAAAAGAAATGTTGGCTGCAGTTCAGCTATGTGACGATGGAAGAATTATCTGGTTCAACCACATGTTTTAGCGCCATCGCCGATCGGCAACGGATATTGGAAATATCAAAGCCTACAAATCCGCTGGTGAGTGTGATAAATTTTGAGGAAATCAAACGCTTTGACGATGAAAACGTTTGGCTATTTCAATTATGAGGTAAATGAAGCCCTGCATCTATCTGAAAGTGAGGAAATAATTTTGGACACAGTGATGGCAATATCGCCAAGGAAGTTGCCTTTCCCATTGATAATTATAGCCAGGATGTTATGGTATCCCACATCGAGCTGTTACTAAATTATTACAACGGTTTTTCCAACAGGCAATTTATAACCCGACGGACGGCAAACAACGGTCTGTTGATAAAGGAGGAAAAGATACTGACCCATTATTTAACGCTGGGCAGGTGCAGGCATTGGGGGTTTCCACGGTCCAATACGTCTCGTCCAAATTAAATGTATCGGCCGATTACTTGAGCGATATGCTCCGCAATCTTACAGATTGAACACACCCATTATTTAATTGAAAAAGCAAAAGAAATATTAGCTAGTACCAATTTATCCGTGAGTGAGATTGCCTACCAATTGGGATTTGAGTATCCTCAATCCCTCAATTAGCTTTTTGTAAAGAAGACTGCTTTTTCCCTTTGGAGTATAGGAACCCTTTTAGCTCAAACTAGAAAACATTATCCTGGGTCGCTGTGATTGAATAGCAAACTATCTTTGTTATTTGCAACACTTCATTTGATTCTCGCAATTCCTTAGCCCATCCAATCCGGATCTTTGTTTAACAAAAACAGAGAAAAATGATAATGATAAGAATTTTTACGGCCGTACTGCTGATTGTGGTGGTCATAATGGGGTTCAAGCAGGGCATAGCTATGTTCAATGGGAACGAAGTTGTGTTGGAGATGTTCGGTAAGTTCAATTTTAGCAGGTTTTGGGTGAAGGTACTTGGGGGACTGACCATATTGGCGGCAATAATGGTGCTGTTCCCACAAACGTATGTGGTCGGCAATGTACTGATGGCCTCCCTGATCCTTTTGATCTTGTGCCTCCAACTTTCAATAATGGATATCAGGGGTGCAATGATCGAGGTACCTTTTCTGTTAATGAATCTTGCACTGATCTATTTTCAGTATCCAACAGTAAAAAAATAGCATTTCGACAGCACCTCATTTTCAAATTTATTTAGTCAGCAGCGACAGATGTGGGTTTTGGTTCTAAGCGCCAAAACCCTTATTTCGTTATGGCAATTCATGGCAGATTGTGTATTACGGAATTACTTGGTAATTTTAACAAGAATTCGACGCGCATGAAAGAGGAAAAGTTAAGGATTTTCAATGATCTCCATGAACAGTACAAGCATCTTGGATTACCTGTCTCGCTAATCGACCGACAGAGCGATTTCACCATCTTCAACCTTGCGGACATCAGGGATATGATTACCATTCGCTCGCCCATCAGCAGGCTGAATTTTTTTGTGTTTGCATTTGTGAAGAACGGTCAGGGGAACTACACGATCGATGAACAGCGTTTCGATATCCGTCCCAGTACTGTCTATTTTACCAACCCCGGACACTCTCGATCATTCGATTGGGCAGAGGTCGAGGAGGTTTATCTGATCACCCTTAGCGAATCCTTTTTAAAGGAGAATGTACATGCAGATATATTCGAGGAGTTTCCCTTTTTGCTGGCCGAAACCTTTCCGGCACGGGTGCTGGCCCCCGAGGTATTTGAAGAATTTGAACGACTTTACCTACAGATTCACAAGGAGTATGTGTCCCATTCGCCATTTCGCAACCGCCTTATCGGAAATCTTTTTGTTGTGCTGCTGCTGAAGATCAAGGAGTACTTTTGGCTTGATTATAATCCCATATACGAGGGCAACAGGAGTTCGCATATCGTAAAGAATTTTAAGAGACTCCTTGAAAAGCACTATCGGGACCTAAGTAGCGGCATGTTGGATCGTGCCTACCGTGTACAGGAATATGCGGATGACCAGAACCTGCATCCCAATTACCTCAGCAGCGTGATCAAGGCAAAGACAGGAAAAGCAATTGGTACTTGGATAGCGGAAAAGACCATAGCGGAGGCAAAGTCCCTTTTGCAGAATTCATCTATTTCAATCAAGGAAATCAGTTTCAGGTTGGGATTTTCTGAATCGGCACACTTTAGCAACTATTTCAAGAAGCACACCAAGATTTCCCCTGCCAGCTTTCGCAGTGAACACATCCTCAATCTTTCCAAGGGGTAAAAACTCTCCTCCTAATTGCAGAAATGCCCATATAAAAAACTGGCATGAATTTTACTTCATGCCAGTCAAAACAAATAGTTGCCCGCTAATATTTTAGCTTAGTTGGTCGCCCCACCGTTTACCAAAAGGTGCTGGCCGGAAATGAACGAAGAAAGGTCACTTGCAAAGAACTCTGCCGCATTGGCCACATCTTCTACTTCTGCCAAACGCCCCATTGGGCAGCTGTCTAACAGTTGCTTGCGGAGTTCTGGATAGCTATCGGCTTCCGCAAAGATTCCAGAATGGTCAACCGCGAATGGGATAATGGTATTTACCGTAACTCCCTTGTAGCCAATCTCCTTTGAAAGGATTTCTACAAGGTATTTTGGAGTGGTCTTGCTACCTCCATACACCGCCATTCCCGGGACTGGGTATGATGTTGTACTTGAGGCGACATAAATGATACGGCCATTATCGGTTACGTGCTTGGCGGCCTGCTGCATCGTAAAATAGGTGCCTTTGGTATTGATGGAAAATACACGGTCGAATTGCTCTTCGGTAAAATCGGTTACCGGCGTTTCTACCAGTTCGATACCTGCATTTGCCACTACGATATCTATCTTGCCGAAGGTACTGATCGCTTCTGCAAAAAGTCGCTGTACATCTGCTACCTTGCTAACGTCTGCCTTTACGGATATTACCCTTACGCCCATGGCTTTGATGTTGCTCACTACTTCGTCTGCTGATGCCTTATCGCGTGAGTAGTTAATGATGATGTCTGCACCCAATGCTGCATAACGTTCTGCGATTGCTTTACCTAGGCCTCTTGCTGATCCTGTGATCAATGCTACTTTATTTGTTAAATTTGTCATGATTTGAATAGTTAAAATGTTTGTTAATGATTTTGGTTAAGAGAATGGTTGGTTTTTTGGGCGTTTACTTTTTCTACAGCAGAGTCGTTAAGCCAGGCGAATAAAAACCCAAAGAATAATGGAATGGCTAGTTGTAAGATCGGGAGTGGGGCCAAGGGTGGGTGTACACCGAATACGACGATCAACCCCAGGAACCACGCCGGAATATTATTCAGCGTTTTTGTTCTGGCGAAATAGGCTAGTGATCCGATAAAGATGAACACGGCAATCGGAAAGCCCAAAGTGCCAATCACTTTGCCCAGTACGCCTCCAGTTAGCTGAATCAGCACGCCCATCAGGATGCCAAGCCCTATCTGTATGAAGGCTTTAAGTGAGGACAATACCGTCTTCCCAAATAGGTAATAGCTTACCCAGGCGATGAACATTACCCATGTTGGCCATGCCATGGCGAAGGATATACTTACTGCAACTGCACCGAACAGGCCGAAAATGATTGCGGTTATAAACGTTTTCATAAATTTTAAGATTAATGGTTGTGGATTATGATTTGATTATTGATTGCTCAGTTAGGCCATGGCGCCATTAGCTCCGATATTCTGTGCCGAAATCCATTTGGCATCATCGCTGGCAAGGAAGGAAACAATTTTTGCAATATCTTCGGGCTCACCGATGCGGTTAAAAGCTGAAAGTGAGGCAAGACGGTCGATAACCTCTTGTGGTTTCCCTTTCGTGAAAAGCTCGGTATTGGTAGGTCCTGGAGATACGGAATTCACATTTATGCCCCTTGCACCAACTTCTTTGGCAAATACTCGGGTAAGTTGTTCAACTGCGGCTTTCGAAGCTACATAGGTGCTATAGGTGGGCATCATCACCCGGGTGGTGGTTGAAGAGAAATTAATAATGCTGCCATTGTCGGCAAGCTTGGTAGCTGCTTCTCGCATCGTATTAAAAGTTCCCTTTACATTGATATCAAACTGACGGGTGAAATCTTCATCGGTTGTATCCTTAAGGAGTTTTGTAATCATGATACCGGCATTGTTAACCAGCACATCGATTCTTCCATAACGGGCGATGGTAGCATCAAAAAGATTTTTTACCTCGTCAGTTTTGCTCACATCAGCTTTGATGGCAATAGCATCGCCACCGTTTGCTCTTATTTTCTGCAACTGCTGCTCAGCTGCATTTTCATCTCCCGCAAAATTGATGATTACTTTGGCCCCGCGAGCGGCTAATGTATTTGCAATTTCTGCTCCAATTCCTCTTGATGCTCCGGTTACTAAGATTACTTTTCCTGTTAAATTTTTCATGTTGTTGTTATTTTAAGTTTTTGTTTCTTTTTGATATACCAAAGGTCTACTTAAAACAGAGGGGAAAAATGCAGGATCCAAAGCATTATATGCAAAATTCAAAGACTATAATTTTAAAAGTCAAATTCAGCTGATCTGAATAAAAATCTACCATGAAAATGGGCACTATAACAAAACGATGCGGCAAATCAATATCATGCTGGCGCAGGTCTTATATGAATAAGAGAGGTGAATATGAGGTTTGCCAAAAATGCAATGATGGCAATTAAACCTTGAATTATTCCAAAGGATCTTCGTCAATCTTTGAAATTCTAGTCAAGTCATCAAATAAATTTCTTGAAAAGTACACAGTCTCGGGAAGATTAGCAATGATATTAGTGGAGAATACTTCATTAAAAATTATTTCCATGTAAGGAGATTATAATCAGTTCTTAATATATTTTTGTACTTACAACTCAGTCATAAGTCAGCCCTCCAAAATATTAATTATTCTTTGGATATTTTTTAATTGTTCCGTGTTCGCAATTTGCAAACAAAGAACATAGGTATTTAGATTTATTGTATTGTTGCAAATTTATATCTTCAGCTTTTAATCATTAATTAAATGGAGACTATTCTACTACAATCCATTACGGTGGATGAATTTTTTGAAAAAATGAGGGCGATTATCAAAGAGGAACTCAAAAGTGTACTGCAACAGGATCAGTTATTAACTAAAGAAGGCGCACTAAAAATAACGGGTGCAAGCAATGCCGTCTTTTTAAAGGCAATCAATGACGGTGTCGTCAAGCCGCAATTGGTCAAGGGCAGAAAAAAGGCAATGTACCTAGAGTCGGAAGTGCTTAAGATACAAGTCCGCCGAAGAAGAGCCGAACATTAAAGTTGATATCTTTCTTCGTCCTTAACGGGAATGAAATTTGATTTTTTGCTGGTCAGTAGTTCAAGTGCCTTGTTGGCATAATTGAAATTTTCACACCATTTTTTAGTTCGCGACTTTATTTCGCTCTTCATGTATTTTGAAAAGTGATATTCAAATTTGACCATGGCATAATTTCCCTTGTATATATCTATGTACTCTTCCAATTTATATTCAAAAAACTCTTCTTCCAATCGTTTTAGATCTTCCTTGATGATCTCAGCCGAAGGTCTTGGTGGATTGGAAGTGTTGATGTCAGATAGGTCTTCTTCGAGCAGGTAGGGTCTGTTCTTATGTTGCTTTTTGTTCGATAGGGCAGAGGCTATCTTTTTGTTAAAGTTTTCCCTGTCCGCCTTGAGTTCCATATACCTTTTTAGGTTGACGTTCCTTGCTTTCAGCTCTTTAGCCAAGGCTTGGATATCTACTCTGTTGTAATAGTGTGATTTTCCCTTGATGAAAAAATTGGTAAACTTGAATTCTTCCCTTATGAATTTGCCCACCCCGTAGTGAGAATCCTTAAAATATTTATAAAGATCATATTCAGTTACCCATGCATCGCTTTGCTTCTGCAGTTTTTTAAATTCATCGGCAGCCTTGTCCAATACATTGGGTGACAGTTGTTTGCTTTTGGGAAGGTACGTTGTACCCACCAATTTTACAAGTGCCATTCTTAGTTCCTTCAGTTCATCAAGTATTTGTTTCTCCATAGTTAAAAATAATTATAAAAATAGTATTATGCTACTCTTGGCCATTTTTTGCAATATACCTTGAAGCAAGAGGTAATAGGTTCTTTATGCGAACATAATCTTATCTTTACATGTGAAGTCATCATGAGTCTTCCGAATTTATATGGCGATTAAACTTGATCTAGACCTTATTAACAAAATAAAGAAAATTGTAATCACGTCATTGGTGTCAGACGATGATTTATATGAATTACTGATCCTTAAAGGTGGCAATGCAATTAGTCTGGGTTATGGGCTGGAAGACCGGGCATCGTATGATCTAGATTATTCATTGGAAGAGGATTTTCCTGATAAAGATAAAGTTGCCCATAGAATAGAGGAGCTATTGGTTGAAGGTTTTGCCTTAAATGGTTACGTCTGTTTTGAATATGAGTTTTTGGACAAACCCAAAACACAGACCCAGAACTTTGGGTTTTGGGGTGGGTATAACATTCTTTTCAAGCTTATAGAAGAGAAGAAATTTAAAGAGATCAATGGGGATTTGGCTTTAGCCAGCTCAAAATTTGCATTGGCTTTAAATCCAGGAGGCTCCCCTAAATTCAGCATCGATATCAGTAAATTTGAATATGTTGGAGGGCATGTTGTAACAAGGGAAATCGACCACATTCGATACCAATTATATGCTCCAGAACTGATTGTTGCAGAAAAAATCAGGGCACTTTGTCAGAAATTACCCGAATACACCACAGATATCTTGCATCAGAGTAAGCCTGAAAAAGATCGTGCGAGAGCGCGTGATTTCTATGATATTTATGTGCTTACACAATACGCTCCGTTTGATGCATCATCAGCATCTTTCAAAGAAATACTAGGGCATGTGTTTGATGCAAAAAAAGTTCCCCATACTTACCTGAAAAAAATCAGGACAATGAAAGATATCCATAGATTGGATTTTGATGGACTGATTGATACCATCAAGGACAAAGAAGCTAAAGAGAACGGGTTTGATTTTTATTTTAACTATGTCCTAGACATGTTCGAAAATGTATTGGATTAACGAAGTCCTTTTGGATAATAAATATTCCAATCTTCTGAAAATTCCATTTCCTGCATATCGTATGCAAGGTAAAATTTATATTCTCCAGTAAGTTCCCTGAATTTTTCTAATTGTTGCTCTTTAAATGCGCCTGATTTTTCCATATAAAAGCCTATAGCTTGGTGATAAGGATAAATGAAGTCCATTCTTTTGAGATAGCTTAAAAGTTTGTTGACAGATACCTTACTGTTTTCTCCTGCATTTTGGTATGCTTTGAGCACTTCAAATATTCCTCCGGAATAAGAAGGCCTAACTGTCATGTCAATGAGAGTTCTTTCAATGTCTGTTACTCGCAAGTTCCTTGCTGAGCCTATAGATTTTACACCTAGGTTGCCAGTTGACTTACCTCTAAGTAATACGATTTTTACCCCTTCCCAATCTGCTATTGCCTCAGACGTTCGTTGTGGCTTTTTAAAAGCTTTGTCAATATTTTCTTGTATTAACCCACGTCTAGCTATTTCTGGCACAATTTCGTGCTTGGCTGATTGTTCAACTGTCACATATATGGTCTTTGGTATTTGTTCAGTAAGACCATTCATACTTGAGGCCGTAAAATGAGATAGGTAGGCTTTATTAAATGATGCAGATGCAATTTCTTCGGGCGTAGCATTTCCATACATGAATAGTCTCCTGGATTCAACACTGGAAAAGTTCAGTTCGATCTCTCTAAAATCAGTCTTCTCAATAAGTTGCATTAAGAATTTATCGGTTGTCATTGATTGAGGTAATCGCCATGACTGCCTTCCATCTTCAAATATCCCCTCAATTTCTGAATAGGTGAATAAGTTTTTGTTGCTATCGGTAAATTGCTTAACGATGCTTTTTAAGGAAGTCGTAAATCGTGAAATACCTGCCATTTTATATCATTTACAAAAAGTATATATACTTTTTGTATTCCAAAGTTAATGATTTAAAATGACATTGTCAAGAGGGGTTAAAGATAATAGTTGGCTATTTTAATTAAACACGACAAGGTATATATACCTTGTCGTCAAAGTTACAACATTTTTTTTAAAAATCAAGTATGCCGTGTGCATTTTTTTAAAAAAATGCAAGGACAAATTTGTAGCTGGCTGTGATAATGGAGTACGAAGTGAATATTTAGAGGGTATTAATAGAAAGCCCTGCTATAACTGTATAGGAGTAATATTATATTAATGTGATAATTACCAAAAGTATATATACTTTTGGTATAACAAAGTTAAGGATTTAAAATGACAATCTGAAGTGCGCTAAACGATATATAGGAAGATTGTTTGGGTTAACTAGGGTTAATACTATTAATTACCATAAAGTATATATACTTTATGGTATACAATATATATAGAATATTTTAAATTACGTATATTATATATAAAATATGACAAATGAATGTAAATACCTTTACGGTATTGATAGTTGTAAAACTGTCTCCATAAAGGGAGTTTGTAGTCAGATTTATATAACAATTTTGTCGCGATATTAAGTATTGCGACAAAAACACTATTTGTATTGTCGCAATACAACTTGACAGCTTTATTGAAATATGCAATCAAACCAAATTTCACAGTCAGCCCAAATCACTCCGTCTTAGTGTTCTATAAATCTTATAAAAGCATCATTATTGCTCAATAGAACTGCTTATGAAAACTTCCAAAAATCGCCTAAAAAATGCGTTCAAAAAAAACTCAATTTTTCCCTTTATTTTTAGTCATTTTAGGTACTGTTGATGATAAAAACTCAGCCAAGCTCAATTAAAATATCGGAGGATAATTTCAGTAATATGTTTGTGGCGAATGTTTTATTCTCAACGTTAGGTGACTGAATAAACGACCTTTGAATATGATTGGAGCGTATTTTTGTTTTTCTTTGGAGCCGATCAGACTAATTAAGAAAACACGAAAAAGCATAAAAAAAATATGGGTAAAATTCAGCCATGAAAATTTTAGAGTTGTAGTAGAAATTTTTCAGAATTTTCGGAAATATGAGCAGTGTAGAATATGAAATTATCCACTCACAATTTTGAAGTTTTTTTTGAAAATTCAGCTAAATTTCGTAAATTAGATAATAGCAAAAATTTATAAATAGCAGTTAAAATAGTTATTAAGGTAGATTTTTGATGATTTTTAACATTGAAAACTCTGCCAAAACTCAGCCAAATTACCCAAAATGACAGATAAAAAACCCCTTTTGGAGTATCAAAAACAGCGTTTAGAGGACGCAATTGATGAAATATCCACTCCGATATTCTCCACTTAAACGCATAATTATTTGTTTTTCAAATAGTTGTGCGTTTTTTTTGTTTAATATTTGTCTGAGATTTGGCTTTTTAGAACGTTAATATGCTCTAATACAATTCTGTGGCTATAAATAGCATCAAGTGGAGAATATTGCATTTGGTACGAGAGTTCATGAATTATTTGAGAACGAATGATTTACTTTTTTATAACATTCGTTGCCTAGCCAAAAGTCAGCCATAGTTGTTTGAGTGAAGCAGCTTTTAAGTACTCCAATATGCAAACTGGTTGGTATTACCGCCGATATCATCGGTGATGAAACAATTTACCACTTTTTCTTCTTATTAGATAAGCGTTCACAACTTGTGGAACTATTCCTTTATTAAATCCCAGCCAATATGAAAACCACTAAAAAGAAAATCACAGTAAAGGATCTCGACAGATTGATAGTGATTGGCACTTCGGCAGGAGGGCTTGAGGCGCTAAAGGAATTTGTTGAACATCTCCCAATTGATTTTCCGGCGCCGATTTTAGTAGTGATGCACATCTCGGCAGATGCTACGGGCAAAGTATTGATAGACACGTTGAATTCAGCTGGCAAGCTGACATGCGTTCACGCCACAGCTGGGATGCAGGCCAAATTAGCGCATATCTATTTTGCACCACCTGATCATCATATGCTGATAGATTCTAGTGGAAGGTTAATGGTAACAAAGGGAGCCCAAGAAAACCGCTACCGACCTGGGATCGATCCGCTTTTTCGGTCGGCGGCGGTCGCCTATGGCAATAGAGCCATCGGAATTATACTGACTGGATATCTGGATGATGGAACTGCTGGTCTAATGGCAATTAATAGGTGTGGCGGGATTTGTATTGTACAGGATCCCTCTGATGCGGAATATCCCGATATGCCAAATAATGCACTTGGTCAGGTGAGGGCAGACTTTAAAATCCCTATTTCTCAGATGGGGGTAACCCTAACAAGGATCCTTTTGGATAAGCTTCCAAAGCAAGTGAAGATTCCAAAAGACATTGTTCGAGAGTCTGAGATTGCTGAAAGGGTGCTAAGTGACCTCCCTTCAGTAAATGCATTAGGTGATCAGGTACCGTTCAACTGCCCCGGGTGCGGCGGAGTGCTTTGGCAAATTAGTGAAGGGCCTTTGCTTCGGTTCCGATGCCATACTGGACATTCTTACACGGCAAAGGTGCTAATTTCTGAACAGACCAAAAAGATAGAGGAAACGATGTGGACGGCGCTTCGCATGTTTGAGGAGCGTCGGAATCTTTTGACTACGTTCTCAAAAAGCCAGAGTGGTGCTTCGGCGAAATCTTCGATGGAAAGAGCAGAGGCTTCACAGGTACATATCGATAGGATCAGAAAAATATTGAAGTCGGATGACAGGGGTGTATTAGAAAATACGCCTGATTAAGCTTTTAAGATATCGAACTCTAAAGCTTGGCTAAAGTTTATGTGCTTATATATCATGGCGTGCTATAACCAAAGTCCTAGTGGGTTTATTGGGAAGCCATCCCTTTCATTTCTGGGGTCGCTAGATATTAAAACTCAACAGGATCAAGAGCCCAAATGAAAACCTAATGGAATTCATGAAATCCTCTTTCACAATCCAGATTTAACTAAAACATATTCTAATAATGCGGAACTCGAAGGTCCGTGTCATTTTGCCCTAGTTGTAATATTTCTTTCTGAACTAGTAAATAAACGTCTGAAATAGGCTATGAAACAGGAATTAGATGATCTCCGGGGGTTATCTGGAAAGTGGTCACTGGATTACGTCAGTCCATTTATAAGGCCCATTATCTATGATGGGGTGGTTAATTATTCAACAATCTCTAAAAATGTATTTGTGATAGATTTGATTAGATTAAAAGTGTGGATGTAGAGTAGTACCTCACTTTGCGAATTTTTCATCAAGAATTTTCGAAAAACCCCCAATTTCAATCAATTCGTCCACAAAATGGTTCGAATTACGCACCGCCACTGACCCCGAAATTTTCAAAAGTCAAAATCTTAATGGTTTTGGCCTTTTTTACTCCTATAAGGAACTTTTTGTGGTATTCGTTAGAATAACTTGTTTTTTTCTAAAACCCAATCTTTTCTAAGACCTCATTTTTCGCATATTTATTGCATTTTTTAAAGTTCGAGCAACATTGCCCATCTTTATGGTGCTTCTCGAACACCATTTCTTAAAGCAATGTCAATTTCTTCTTAACTGAAAGAGCAGCTAGGTCATGCTCAATTCTAAAATTTTTTCTGCTGTCTCTAGATCTATTTCGCGACCATGTTTTTGCAAAATTCTATATAACCATTTCTGGTGTTAGTGATCTTTTCATATGTGTTGTTCGATTTTTTAATATTTGAAGGCAGCTTGACAGAATTGTCCACCACTCACTGATGGTAGAACTTTTTGGTGAATCATTAAGAGGGAGAAACTCTAAAATAGAAACTGTATTTTTGTAGAAACAATGTTATTAACCAGACATAGAAATCTGAAATCTTGAACGGATTTGCATAACAACTTTTGCTCTTTTCTACATCAACTCTGAGGGTCAATTTGAAATTGGCAAAAGAGGATCAGATTTATTGGTATTTCCAAAAGATAGTATTATCCATCTTTTTTTATTTTTAATCCATTTTTCCAAATAGAATTAAATGCCAACTTTAATTTCTAACCAATGATAAATTTTCGTGTATTGCATTTTAGCTTTTACTACAAGCATTGTTGTTGTATAGTCAAATAAACCTTTTTTTTAAATTTAGAACGAACGTACTTTTATGCTTTTTTATTTCACTAAAACGATTAATGTATTAATTTTACTGATGTTATTGACCATTAGTTTAGGTACATATGCCCAAGAAATTGTTTCGTTAAACAGTTCTTCTATGCAACTATGGAGTATTAAGCCTAAAAAAGAAGTAGGTGATATTATCACTTTCTGGAAACCGGATTTTAAACAACAAGACTGGGTAAAAGCAGTTGTGCCTGGAACTATTTATACCTCGTATGTTGAGGCTGGATTGGAAAAGGACCCGAATTTTGCTGATCATATCTGGAAAGCAGACAGAGCAAAGTTTGATCAAAGTTTTTGGTATGTAACCAATTTCGAGGTGCCAATATCTTTCGATAAAGAAAAAATCTGGTTAAATTTTAATGGGGTTAATCGTAAGGCCGATGTTTATTTGAATGGAACGAAATTAGGTGCGTTAAATGGCTTTATGGAAAGAGGGAAATATGATATTGGGGGCATCGTAAATAAAAACAAAAAAAATATTTTGGCGGTTTTAGTAGATATGCCCCAAAGGCCAATGGCCAATTCGGCTAGCCCTACTTATGTATCTAGCGGCGGTTGGGATTGGATGCCTTATGTACCTGGTTTAAATTCGGGAATTACCGATAAGGTATTTCTATCAAATTCAGGTAGTTTAACCATCCAGGATCCTTGGGTTCGTACTAAGTTGCCTACCAATGCTAGAGCCGACTTGAGTATTGCTTTGGCTATAAAAAACACAGAAAATGAAGAGCAAACGGCCTATATTAATGGGGTAATTATGCCCGGTAATATCGAGTTTGTTAAAAAAATAAAGGTCGATGCCAATGATGAGATTTCTTTTTTGCTCGATAAAAGAGAATTTGAACAACTAGCCATCAATAACCCCAAGCTTTGGTGGCCAAATGGATATGGAGAACCAAATCTTTATACCTGTAAACTTAGTGTTGTAGTAAATAATCAGGTTTCGGATACGCAGACCATAAAATTTGGGGTTAAATCATATACTTATGATACCGTCGGACAAGTTTTTCATCTCTATATTAATGGGAAAAGAATTTTTGTGAAAGGTGGAAACTGGGCCATGTCTGAATATATGTTGCGTTGCCGTGGAGAGGAATACGATACCAAAGTTAGGTTGCATAAGGAGATGAATTTTAATATGATCCGCAATTGGATCGGATCAACCACTGACGAAGAATTTTATGAGGCGTGCGATAAATACGGCATCATGATTTGGGATGATTTCTGGCTAAATTCCAACCCCGTTCTTCCTCGAGATGTGAATAATTTTAATGCCAATGTAATTGAGAAAATTAAGCGGTTTAGAAACCATCCATCCATTGCAGTTTGGTGTGGCGATAATGAAGGTTGGCCAGAAGCGCCATTAAATAATTGGCTGAAAGAAAATATTGCCACGTTTGATGGCAACGACAGGTATTACCAAGCTAATTCTCACGCCGATAATTTATCGGGAAGTGGGCCGTGGATGAACAAAGACCCCCGTTATTATTTTACGCAATATCCTACTGGTTTAGGTGGTAATGATGGTTGGGGCTTTAGAACCGAGCTAGGTTCGGCTGTATTTACAAACGTAGAGAGCTTTAAAAAAATGATCCCTAAAGAAAACTGGTGGCCAAGAAATGATATGTGGGATAAACACTTTTTCGGTACCTGGGCTTTTAACGCTGGAGCCGATCAATACGAACAAAGTATCAATACTAGATATGGCAAAGCCACGGGGATTGAAGATTTTTGTAAAAAGGCTCAATTGCTTAACATTGAAACCAATAAAGCCATGTATGAGGGCTGGCTAGACCATATTTGGGAAGACGCATCGGGGATTATGACTTGGACAAGTAATGCCTCAAACCCAACTTTTGTTTGGCAAACCTATGATTATTATTATGACTTAAATGGAGCCTATTGGGGCGTAAAAGAAGCCTGCGAACCTATTCATATCCAGTGGAATCCAGTAAATAATGAAATTAAGGTCGTTAACACGTCGGCTAACGACATGAATGGGCTAACAGCCGAGGTTAATATCTTTAACATGGATGGCAAACAGGCTGCAAAATACAATCAAGTAGCCAAAGTAAATTCGTTATCCAACGCCGCGGTTACGGCTTTTAAACTCCCATTTCAGGGGGATAAAGTGAATTTAGCACTGAATAAACCTTGTGTGGCATCTTCAAGTTCGTACAGTGATGTAGCGATGGTTAACGATGGAAAGAACGATACCAGGTGGGCAAGTAATTCGACCAATGATGAGTGGATTTATGTTGATTTAGGCAAGAAGGAAGTCGTTACCGGTGTTAAATTAAACTGGGAACAGGCCTATGCCAAAGTTTTTAAAATTCAATTATCAAATGATGCGAAAAGCTGGAACGACGCAATGGCTCAGGTTAATGGAAAAGAAGGCATACAGGAATTCATATTTTCGGAAGAAAAAGAAGCACGTTATGTGCGCATTTTGGGAATAGAGAGAGGTTCGTATTGGGGTTATTCTCTATGGAATTTTGAGGTGTTTGCCGGCGACGTTCCAAGTCCTGATTTATCTAGCGTACACTTTTTAAAGCTTAAACTTACCGATGCAAAAGGGCAATTAATATCGGATAATTTATATTGGAGAGGAATTAATAAAAAAAATTTTACGGCATTAGGTCAATTGCCTAAAGCCAAACTTGAAGTTGTTTCTACAGAAAAAACAGTAGGTGATAAGCATTTCATTGAGGCAAAAATTACCAATCCGAAATCGGCAAAAACAATTGCATTTGCCGTAAGGGTACAACCAGTTAAAGCGAGTAATGGCGAACAAATATTGCCACATATGATTAATGATAGTTATTTTACCCTTATGCCGGGCGAAAGCAAGGATATTAAAATAGAATTTAAATCAGATTTGATAAAAAACGATTCGGTAAAACTATCAGTGGTACCATATAATAATTAAAAGCCTATCTTTTGTGCAATTTTTTATAGCGAGATGGCGATGTGCCAGTGATAAGTTTAAACAAACGCGAAAAATAATACTGGTCTATAAAACCTAGCTCAGCACAAATTTCTTTAATGCTCATATCGCTAAAATATAGGTATTGGCAAGATTCCTGGATCTTAAGTTGGTTGAAATAGTTAATTGGTGAACTGCCTGTTTTCTGTTTAAAAGACCTAAGGTAATGAGAAACCGATAAGTTTTGTTGCATCGCTAAATCTTCAACAGAAAATCGTTCTCTTAGGTTTTTCTTCATATAAAGAATAGATTTACTAATAGAATTTGTGTTATAAACATCAGGATTTACCTCTTTGTAATAGATAAACGACGACATAAAGTTTAATAGCTTAATGTTAATGATTTCCATGTCTTTCTCATCAACACTATGTTCTAATAAAGTATAAATTAAATTAAACTGTTTAATGCGACTTTCTACAAATGGTATCTCCTGTACATGTGCCAAACTCCCTTCGGTAAAACGATTGTAAATATTTTCTGCTATGTCGCCACTAAAGTGTACCCAGAAAATACTCCAAGGGGTAATTTCATGGCTTTGATAGTGGTGACTTGCATTTTTTGGGATGATATAATAAGAATTTGGACTTAACAATAATTTCTCTCCAAAAATATGGATATAGCCAAATCCTTCGGTGCAGTAGAGTAGGATATACTCTTTGCTGCCAAATTTTCTTACAATGTCATGGTTAGCAGCCTTTGGGTAATGACCAATTGCCGTTAAATAAAAGTTTTTAACTATGGGGTTATTAATAACTTTTTTCCTAATGTTCGGAGGGAGTACAATTCTTTTCTGGCCAATAAAACCTTCCTTAATTTTTTTTTTAGGTTCAATGATTTTTTGCTCCATTAAAATTTTTGAGAAATGTAATTGTTGAATATTTGGTTAATTGTAATAATAGAAATATCGACTAGGTTGTTTGTACATTTAGAGATATACAATATAAGTATTTCTGATTTAAAACTACAGGACTTTTGTATAATAAATGATATTTTTTTCATTCGCCCATAATTTGTATGTAATGATAATATTGTCCATCTTTTTTTCGGGTTTATCCATTTTAAGAGGAGCGTTTCTGTCCTAAGTTTACTAAACCAAATATAAAATGTTATGATTTTCATTCCCACAGATCCGTAATTGCTTCTTACTTTGGCGCAGTTGACATGCCAACCCAGCCGATATACTGTAGAGTATAAGTAAAGCTCAAATTGCCTGCGCAAAACTGGCAATATTTAAATTTAACTAACCAAATAATTTATGAAGTCATTTTTTACTAATCATTCGGGCATTAGGTGGCTCTGCCGAGAACGTCTTTTTTTAAATGTGTTTAAATGCATCCCATTTTTATTCCTTATTTTAATTGGTTCACAGGTAACCGCTCAAACCAAAACAACCATTACCGGAACTGTTCGAGATACAGCAGGGATAGCCTTACCTGGCGCAAACATAAGCATAGAAAATACCAAGGCAGGTACCCAAACTGATAACAACGGTAAGTTTGTTCTTGATGTTGTTAAGGGTAATACTCTTCGAATATCATTAGTGGCTTACCTCGAAAATAGAGTTACTGTAACAGACAATACTGTGTATGACATAGTTTTAAAGGAATCGGTAATGACGGGCGATGAAATTGTGATTACGGCCATGGGACAAAAGCAACGGAAAGAAGCTGTAGTGGGTTCTGTAACCACAATTAAACCTAGCGCTTTGAAGATACCGGCCAGTAACCTAACGGCTGCGCTTGCAGGTCAGGCAGCGGGTATTATTTCATATCAGCGTAGTGGCCAGCCCGGACAAGACAATGCCTCTTTCTTTATTAGGGGAGTAACCACATTTGGTTATAAGCAAGATCCCTTGATTTTAATTGATAATGTTGAGTTAACGCCCAATGATCTTGCTCGTTTACAGACCGATGATATTGCAAGTTTCTCTATATTAAAAGATGCCAGTGCAACGGCACTTTATGGTGCTCGTGGTGCCAATGGCGTAATTTTAGTAAGTACCAAAGAAGGCAAGGAGGGCAAAGCCAAAATTAATTTTCGTTCAGAGTATTCATTGTCGCAATCTACCCAAACGCTCGAACTTGTAGATCCTATTGAGTATATGATGCTTTTTAACGAAGCCTCATTAACGCGTAATGCCGCTTTACCTTTACCTTTTACGCAATCTAAAATAAATAATACACAAGCTACAATAGCGGGTAAGGCGGGTAGTAACCCTTATGTATATCCTGCGGTTAACTGGATAGATATGTTATTTAAAGATAGGGCTAGTACGCAACGTAACAATTTAAGCATTAGCGGGGGTGGTGGCGTAGCTAAGTATTATATTTCTGGCTCATATAACATTGATAACGGAATTTTAAAAACAGATTTACGTAATAATAATGAGAACAACGTTAATTTTAAAAATTACCAGTTGCGTTCAAATATCAATGTTAACTTAAGTAAAACAACCGAGCTTATTGTTAGGCTTTCGGGTACTTTTAGCGATTATAATGGACCCATTACATTAGATGGTTCCTTTGCTTCTGATTTGTATGCGATAGCGTCTCATGCCAGCCCGGTTTTATTCCCTGCATATTATCCCGCAGATGAGGCAAATGCCGGGGCAAACCATATTTTGTTTGGAAACGTAGGAGGACCGGATGGAACAAACAATAACAGTATTCTATATCCCAATGGTAATCCCTATGCACAGCTTTTAAAAGGACATAAAAATTCGTCAGAATCGCGGATGTCTGCACAGTTAGAGCTTAATCAGGATTTTAAATTCATAACAGAAGGACTTAAACTCAGAGCAATATTTAATACCAACAGGTATTCTTATTTTGATTCGCAACTTTCTTATTCTCCATATTTTTATAGCGCAGATAGTTACAATAAGCAAACCAATGTTTATTCGTTAACTTGGCTTAATCCTAAGAATAATGTAGCCAATAATGTTCCGACAGAATATTTGGTGTATAATAAAAACGAACCTAATGCCAACTCCTTTTTTTATTTTCAGGGAGCTTTAGATTACAATAAAAAATTTGGAAACCATACAGTTAGTTCTACACTGATTGGTACTGCACAACAAACGCTTTATTCGAGTGCAAGAGATCCAAGAACAAATACAACTACGCTACCTTATTCGTTGCCTTTCCGTAATTTAGGCTTGGCAGCTAGAGCAACTTATTCATTTAAGGATAGATATTTTGTAGAGTTTAACTTCGGGTATAATGGCTCTGAACGTTTTTCAGAAGCCAATAGATTTGGTTTTTTCCCAACTATAGGCGCTGCTTGGGTGCCTTCAAACGAGAGTTTTTGGAAACAGAATGATATTGTTAACCGACTAAAAATACGTTTTAGTCACGGTTTAGTTGGTAACGATGCCATTGGTTCCCAGCGATTTTTCTACTTATCTGATGTTAACCTAAACGGAGGTAACTTTGCACAGTTTGGTATAAATAACCAAAATCAATTGAATGGAGTAACCATAAGAAGTTATGCAAATGATAACATTACTTGGGAGACTTCGAGGCAAACTAATTTAGCAACTGAAATTACCTTGCTAAAAAACCTTAATATCATTGCCGAACTTTATAAAAACCATCGATACGATATTTTGCGCTCACGTAATATTCCATCTACCGAAGGTTTTGAAGCTGATGTATTAACCAATCTCGGCGTAGTAGATTCAAAAGGGATAGATTTATCGCTTGATTATAAACAGAACTTCAGTAATGGCTTATGGAGTACTCTTCGTGGAAATTTCACTTACTCTACCAATAAATATACCTATATCGAAGAGCCTAATTATCCTGAAACATGGAGGCACTTTATGGGACAGCCTATTAGCAGAGGTTATGGGTTTATTGCAGAGCGTTTATTTGTTGATGATCAAGAAGTTGGCAATTCGCCTACGCAGGCATTTAATACAAGCGATGCGTATGGCAATACAATTACCGGGGCGGTTCCAAGAGGGGGCGATATTAAATACAGAGATTTAAATGGAGATGGAAGAATAGACGACTTGGATATGGCATTTTTAGGTTATCCATCCACCCCTGAAGTTGTATATGGTTTTGGCTTCTCAAGTGGATTTAAAGGATTTGATCTTTCGGCATTTTTCCAAGGCCAGGCAAGGGTATCTTTCTTTATCGATCCAAGAAAAACAAGTCCTTTTCTTGAACGTAATGTAGCTTATGTAGAAGGTAGAGCGCAGGTATTAAAAGCTTTTGCAGAGAGCCACTGGTCAGAAGAAAACCAGAATTTATTCGCCACCTATCCTAGATTAGGAACCAGTTCTGCCGTAGTCGCAAATAATTTACAACCTAGTACTTGGTGGCTAAGAGATGGAAGTTTTATCAGATTAAAATCGGTAGAAATTGGCTATACTCTTCCAAATAAGCTATTAAAGTCTTTAAGGCTTTCAAATTGTCGCATTTATCTTAATGGCCTGAATTTGGTTACCTGGAGTCCTTTTAAAATGTGGGATCCAGAGTTGGGCGGCAATGGATTTTCTTATCCAATCCAGAAAGTATTCAATTTCGGTTTAAATATGAATTTATAATGATAACAGAAAAAATAAAAGATATGAAATTCTATTATAAACTGACCTGCTTAATGGTGCTTTGCATCATAGGGGTGTCTTGTAAAAAATATCTGGATGTTGTTCCTAATAACGTGGGTACGCTGGACTATGCTTTTTCGAATAGAAATGAGGCTGAAAATTACCTTTTTGGATGTTATAATACCTTTCAAACATTAAATAGAGAAATTGTAAATAATGTTGGTTTTGTAACCTCTTCTGAAATTATATATCCCAACTTAGATGACAATCCTTTCAACAAAATTACAGGGGCGGGTTTTAAGCTGATAAGAGGGGGTGTACAAAATGTATCAAATCCGGTTATTGATTACTGGAATGGTGCAAACGGAGGGCAACCAATTTACGTTGCGCTTAGAAGGTGTAACATTATGCTAGAAAACATTGATAAACCCTTCGATTTGAAAGAACCTGAAAAGAAAAGATGGATTGCAGAAATAAAGTTCTTAAAGGCCTATTATCATTATTATTTAATTAGGCTGTATGGACCAATTGTGTTAATTAAAGAAAACCGCGCTATCGATGGCCTGATTGAACAAACAAAAGTAAAAAGATCAAGCGTTGACGAATCTTTTGCCTATGTAATCCAGTTGCTTAACGAAGCTACACCAGATTTACCATCTGCTATTGGAAACAAACTTTTAGAATATGGCCGTGCTACCAAATCTATGGGAATGGCTTTAAAAGCAGAAGCGTTAACAACTGCTGCAAGCCCATTATTCAATGGTAATCCAGATTATGCAGGTTTTAAGGATAAAGATGGTAAAAATCTTTTTTCAACAGCAATTGATCCACAAAAGTGGAGTGCGGCAGCTAAAGCATGCAAAGAGGCAATTGACGAATTTGAGTCTCGAGGTGGTGTTTTATACGATCGGGTTCCAACAAATAAAGTCGAAAATGTTTCTGATGAACTAAAACGTGTATTGAAACTTCAATCCGTTATTACAGAAAAACGTGACCAAAATCCAGAATTGATATGGTCATCTCAATTCAGTTTCGAATATCAGGGCTACGTATTTCCAAAGCTAACTACCGATGCAGTTTCTTTTGGTAACGAACACCCTTCAAACTGGTCTGTACCCATCTCTACTACTGAATTATTTTATACCAAAAACGGCGTTCCCATAAACGAGGATAACACTAGTGCATTTGATTATGCAAACAGAAATACGCCGCAATTTGGCGATAACAGCAATAAATCTTATATCAAAATGGGCTATGAAACCGCAAAAGCAAACTTTAATCGTGAGCCAAGGTTTTATGCAGCTCTTGGTTTTGATGGAGGGATTTGGTTTGGTAACGATAAGAGAAATGAGAGTGATGCATTTTATGTACAGGCAAGAGGACCTTTTGCTATTGCTGGGCCAAAAAGCCAATTCGCTACAAACATTACTGGATATTGGCCTAAAAAACTTGCGAATTATTTATCGATAATGAACAATGGGATAGAGTTTGAAAGCTATTATATTCCAGTTATGCGCCTTGGGGGTTTGTATTTGCTTTATGCCGAAGCATTAAATGAAGAGGGAGGCGCATCTAAACAAGATATTTTGTTATGGATAGATAAAGTACGTACCCGAGCGGGTTTACCTGGTGTGGCAAGCGCATGGCAAAACTATTCAAAAAACCCAACTAAGCCCGATAGCAAAGAAGGTAGGCGTGAGATTATTCATCAAGAAAGACGGATAGAATTATGTTTTGAAGGCCAAAGTGGTTGGGATTTACGTCGTTGGAAAGAGATACAAGGTATATTAAGTAGGCCTTTACAAGGTTGGAATGTAAATGAAAGCACTGCGGCAAATTATTATCGCCCTAGAACGGTTGCTGTACCATTTTTTGGATTAAAAGATTATTTATGGCCTATCCGAAATTCTGAGGTTGTTATCAATGAAAACTTGGTTCAAACCCCATTTTGGTAAGCGTGTAAAATTTGCAGATTAATATTCAAATATAAATTATGTTATGAAAAAAATTAATTACAGAAAAAACCTTGTCTTTTTAATATTAGCCATGGTTTTGATGACTATATTGTTTGCTTCGTGCAAAAAAGTAGAAAATGGTTTTGAAGCTGTATCTAATGATATGACAAAACCTGGTGTGGTAAGCAATGTTAAGGTAGAGAATATTAACGGAGCCGCTAGAATTACCTATACCTTGCCCAATTCAAAAAACCTCTTATATGTTTTGGCCCGTTACGCTATAAATGATAATCGTATAAGGGAAACAAAATCAAGTTATTATACCGATACCATATTTGTAGATGGTTTTGCAAGAGAAAAGGACTATGAAGTTACTCTATATGCTGTTAGTCGAGCTAATGTAATGTCTGATCCTGTTGTGGTAAAAGTACATCCAAAAACGCCAAATTATATACTTATTAATTCGGCGCTCAATATTACACCAGATTTTGGAGGAGCTAATTTCTTTGGTTTAAATATAAACAGGGCATCACTTTCCATGCATTTACTTGTATATAACGAAACCACAAAAACTTATGATGAGCAGGAACCTGAATATGTAAGCACAGATACTATTGATATTTCTATTAGAAATTTACCACCAACGCCACATAAAGTTGGTGTATTTACAACGGATAGGTTTGGCAATGTTTCTGATACCGTATTTAAAACAGTTACTCCTTTATTTGAGACCCTGCTTGATAAAAGCAAATTTTTTACCTATCATTTATCAAGCGATGCCCCAATTGGCTATGGCTGGGAGTTTCGTTATTTCTTTGATGGCAATCTAGGTGATCCGGGATGGCATACCTTAAGCGCACCCAAAACCATCGGTACGTTTGGCATGGGGGTAACGGCCAAAATAAGCCGATTTGTGGTTTGGCAAAGGCCTTCAGACTATTATGGTTATCAAAATACCCGTAAGTTTACTTTATGGGGATCAAATAAAGATAATCCAGCAGATGTAGCCCTGCCAAATAATTCGACCGAAGGCACTGTGGCCGGCGATTGGATCAACTTGGGCAATTTTATTTTTCCAAATCCACCATCCGGCTTATTGCCAAGTCAGGCTAATGCTGCCGATAAAGATTTTGTGGCCAAAGGTGTTAATTTTGAAATGCCAAAATCTGCACCGGCTGTTAAATATATCAGATACGAATGCACACAAACGTGGGGAGGCTTGGATTATGTCAATGCAATGGAAATAAGTATGTATGGCAGTCCTTTATAGGGATAATATTCAATTTAAAAATTAGATCATGAAAATTATATTTAATATCACTTTCATCTGTTTTATTTCCATTGTTTTTTTTGGCTGTAAAAAATACGATGATGATTATTTGACTTATCTGGATAATAAGGAGATAAAATATTCAGGGAAAATTGCAAAATCTGGCTATAATACAGGTAATCTGCGAGCCGAGTTGTTTTGGAATCCTAGTCCAGATCCTAGTATCACTAAATATGTAATTACCTGGAACAATGGCGCTAGCAAATTAGAGTTAGCAGCTACTTCACATAATCCTAGCGATATAGTGAGGGTTGTTGTACCTAACCTCGAAGAATATGTATATTCCTTTTCGGTGGTTTCTTATGATAATGAAGGCAATAAATCTATTGCAACCGAAATTAATAACGTAAGGGTATTTGGCGCAACTTATATAGCCACATTGCTTAATAGAGCAATAAACACAAGCGAGCCCTACAGTTTTTTGTCTGATGGAAAGTTGCAGTTAAACTTTAATAAAAGAGATACCATGAATGTTGCTACCACTATACGTTACACGAATACGCTAGGCGCAATTGAAGAAAGACAATTATTGGCAAATGATAATTCTATTGTTATCCCGAATTATAAAACAGGTACTGGCATACAATATCGCTCTTCTTATATTCCTGAAGTCGGCGCAATTGATGTATTTAATGTAGCTCAATTTTCAGATTTTCCAACCATCATAAAAATTACCGAATGTGATAAATCTCTTTTTAAGGAAGTAAATCTCCCAACAGATATTACTTCAGAATATGGCTGGATATTACCACACCTGTGGGATAATACTACAGGGCAAGATCAAGGTTTCCATACTGGAGGCTCAGGTATGCCGCAGTGGTTTACCATTGATCTTGGCCAAACCGTTACATTAGATAATTTTAGGCTTTGGCAACGTGAAAATGCATTATATGATGTTGGTAATCTTAAGGTGTTTGAGGTGTGGGGCAGTACTAATCCAAATTCAAATGGAAGTTGGGATAGCTGGACAAAATTGCAAACGTTTACCTCGGTTAAACCATCGGGTTTACCTGCCGGACAAACAAGCGATGGAGATAAAACATTTGCCAAAGCTGGCGAAAAATTTATCTTCCCCACAACAATTCCAAATGTAAGGTACATACGCATTAAGGTACTTCAAACTTGGGGTGGTGCAAGTTATCTTCATTTAACCGAATTAACTTTTTATAAACGTAACTAACTGATCTTTCTGCGCTACCATTATATCATCAATAAGGTAGCGCAATTTTAAGTATCCAATCTCAATTGCCAATACCCTTGCTTCAAATGAACAGACCTATCTATGTTATTCTTATCTTGTTTTTTGGTTTATCGCGAAGTGTTGCACAAACAAAACCTTTTAAATTGTGGTATGATAAACCGGCAAGTCGGTGGGAAGAAACTTTACCATTAGGTAATGGCAGATTAGGGATGATGCCCGATGGCGGCATAAAAGATGAACAGATCGTATTAAATGATATTACGCTTTGGTCTGGTGCGCCACAAGATGCAAATAACTACGAAGCTTGCAAATATTTGCCAGAAATAAGAAATTTGATTTTGGCAGGCAAAAACGATGAAGCACAAGACTTGGTTAATAAAAATTTTGTGTGTGAGGGAAAAGGGTCTGGTGGAGCTAATTGGGGTTGCTTCCAAATGCTGGGTAACCTAAATATTCAATACGTTTATGAAGGAAACGACCATGCTCCAACACAATATAAAAGGCAGCTTTTGTTAAATAATGCCATTGCCACTACAGATTTTACGCTGAATAATGTTTCTTACAAAAGAGAATATTTTACCAGTTTTAACGCAGATGTAGCAATTATTAGAATAACTGCAGATCGACCTGGGCAAATCAATTGCAAATTAGCACTTGACCGACCGGAACGGGGTGTTAGCGAGGTTAAAGCGAACAGGATTTTACTTTCTGGCCAGTTAGACAATGGCATTGATGGAAAGGGAATGCAGTACCTAACCATGTTGGCTCCGGTAGTTTCTGGGGGCAAAATAAGTGAAAACGGAAATGCACTTGAGGTTACAAAGGCTGATGTTTTAACCATTTACCTATCAACCAAAACCAGTTATAAAGATGCTGATTTTAGGATAAATGCTGAGGCTTTGCTTAATAAGGCCATCAAACAAAACTATGCTGCCGAGAAATTAAAGCACGAAGCTATTTTTAAAAAGATGTTCACTAGGCTTGCTATTGATTTAGGAGAAGGAAAAAATAGCCAACTGAGCACTGATAAACGGTTAAGTTTATACTATAAAAACCCTGAATTAGACTTACAATTGCCAGCTCTATTTTTTCAGTATGGCAGGTATTTAAGCATTTCGAGCACGCGTGTGGGACTTTTGCCTCCAAATTTGCAAGGGCTTTGGGCCAATCAAGTCCATACGCCATGGAATGGCGATTACCATTTAGATGTAAATGTGCAAATGAACCACTGGCCTTTAGAAGTGGTAAACTTATCTGAACTTAACCTCCCATTAGCAGATTTGGTGGGTAATTTAGTGCCGAACGGACAAAAAACAGCCAAAGCTTATTATAATGCTGAGGGTTGGATTGCCCACGTGATTACCAATATTTGGGGTTTTACCGAGCCTGGCGAGAGTGCCTCTTGGGGGGTGGCCAACGCAGGTTCGGGATGGTTGTGCAATAACCTTTGGGATCATTATGCTTTTACCAAAGACTTAAATTATTTAAAGAAAATATATCCCATAATTAAAGGATCGGCCCAATTCTATAGTAATGTTTTAATTTTCGACCCGAAAACGAATTGGCTAATGACTGCTCCGTCTGTTTCTCCAGAAAATAGCTTTTATATGCCCAATGGAAAAACGGCCAATGTAACCATGGGGCCAACCATTGATAATCAAATTGTTAGAGAATTGTTTCAAAATGTAATTTATGCGGCTAAAACCTTGGGCAAGGATGATTCATTAAGTAAATCCTTAAAGGATAAATTAAATCAACTTCCGCCAGCTGGCAGAATTTCTAAAGATGGACGAATAATGGAATGGATTGATGATTATAAGGAAACCGATCCTCAACACCGGCACATTTCCCATTTGTATGGTTTATACCCTGCATCTTTAATTACAGTTGATGCGACTCCGGATCTTGCCGAGGCATCTAAAAAGACCTTAAATGTGAGGGGCGATGATGGCCCGAGTTGGTCAATTGCCTATAAACTATTGTTTTGGGCCAGGTTAAGGGATGGCAATAGGGCATTTAAGCTTTTTAGAGAATTATTAAAACCAACCCAAAGAACCGATATCAATTATGGAGCTGGAGGTGGCGTGTACGATAATCTATTGTCAGCTGGTCCTCCTTTTCAAATCGATGGGAATTTTGGTGCCACAGCAGGTATAGCCGAAATGCTGATACAAAGTCATGAAGGATATATTAATCTATTGCCTGCCATACCCGATGAATGGAAAAAATATGGAAGCATTAAAGGGTTAAAAGCCAGAGGTAATTATACGGTGAATTTAAGCTGGAAAAATGGTTTAGTAACAGATTACCGGATTTTTTCGCCAGCAGGAAGCTCGGTAAAGGTTAAGGTAAATGGTAAACTACTTACTGTAGTTTCTTTAAAAAAAATAGGTTAAAACAATTGAAATTTTTTTGTTCCTAAAATCTCCCTATGTATAATGAGTATTACTAATATAAAAGAAAATGGTTTGATCAATCGCTTAGATGAAGTTAAACTTATAAAAATAACCAATAAGCAGGGGATGTCTATTTCGCTTACCAACTATGGGGCTACATTGGTATCTGTAGTTACACCAGATAGAAATGGGTTATATGCAGATGTAGTTTTAGGGTTTTCTAATGTAGAAGACTATCTAAAGGATACGAATTATCTGGGGGCTACCATTGGTCGTTTTGCTAATCGGATTGCAAATGCAAAATTTATGCTTGATGGTAAAACCTTTCATTTGCAAACTAATGATGGAGCCCACTCTAATCATAGTGGCGCTTATGGTTTTAGTCATAAGATATTCCATTACCATACAGATGATAAGAAGGTAATTTTTACATTATATAGCCCAGAAGGAGAAGGAGGTTTTCCGGGCGATTTGCATTGCTCGGTAACGTATGAATTAACAGATTATGGAGAGGTTTTGATTACTTACCAGGCTCAATCAAATCAAAAAACAATAGTAAGTTTTACCAACCATGCTTATTTTAATCTAAGTGGCAAGCACTCGAATATTTTTGATCATTGCTTAACTATTCCATCAGAAAAAATGCTGGAAATGGATAAAGATTACCTGCCTACCGGGAAGATTACACCAACCTCAACAAATACATTTAAAGGACAGCAGATTTCAGAGGTTGTTCAACAAAATGGTATGGAGGTTAGTGGATTAAACAATTATTATTTACTGAAAGAAAAAACATCATCGACACTTGATCTGGCCGCCGAGCTTTTGCACCCCCCATCAGGAAGAAGGTTACAAGTATTTACCGATAGCCCGGGCGTATTACTTTATACAGGTGATTTTTTAGCCTCCACCAGCATTGGTCATCAAGGTCGACGCTATAGCGCATTTAATGGTATATGCCTGGAATGTCAACATTATCCCGATGCTCCAAACCAAGAAATTGCTCCAAAAGTAACCTTAGAAAAAGGAGCAATTTATCAACAGCAAATTATTTACAAGTTTGATACCTTAAAACCATGAGACGATTTTTACCTGTTTTTTATATTTTATTCTTCTTAGCGAGTGCTACTTTTGCTCAAGGTAAATTTACCTTAAAATCACCTGATGGAAATATCAGCGCAAACATTACCAGTGGCAAAACACTTGGTTATTCAATTGCCTTAAAGCAACAGGAAATTATCGGTTTTTCGCCAATTGGCCTTAAACTAGAAAATGAGCTTTTGGGCAATAATACTGTTCCAAATCAAACTTCAACCCAAAAAAAAGCTAGATACAATGAGCTAACGCTAAGCTTTACCAAAAAATACAAGGTTGTTTTTAGGTTATATAATGAAGGGTTTACTTATCGTTTTATTACCCATTTAAAAGATTCGGTAAAAGTGCTTAATGAAACGGCTACATTTAACATTAAACCCAATGCAGCAGCAATATTACAAGAAACTGATAATTATACGACCTGGGAAGGTAGGTATGTCAAATCAAATGCTGTAGGAACCATTCCATTGGGAAAAAGAGCAACAACACCTGCACTTTTTGCTTACCCTAACGAAGTAAAAGTGGTTATTGCTGAATCAGATTTATTTGACTACCCAGGGATGTACATCAAAACAGAAAAATCAGGTTTTATTGGCGAATGGGCGCAGTTGCCATCACATACAGTAATGGGAAGTTGGGGGAATTTTGTTTCCGTAGTGAAAGATAGATACCCTTTTATTGCAAAAACAGCAGGTGATAGAAGTTATCCCTGGCGCATTGCGATAATTTCTACTGATGATAAACAGTTACTGACCAATCACCTGGTTACGGAATTGGCTACCCCGTCTAAAATTAAGGATCCGAGTTGGATTAAACCCGGAAAAGCTGCTTGGGAATGGTGGCACGATGCTTTATTGCCTGGAGCAGCTATCCCATCGGGGATGGATAATAGAAATACCAGGTTGTATAATTATTATGTTGATTTTGCTGCGGCAAATAAACTCGAATATTTAATGGTTGATGCGGGTTGGTCTGACAATTATGACTTGACCAGGATTAATCCTAAAAATGATATTAGGGCAGTTATTGCCCATGCCAGATCAAAAAATGTAGGCGTATTTTTATGGTGTGTAGCTACTACTTTACTGAAAGATATAGATAAAAACCTCGATTTTATCCAATCTTTAGGGGCGGCAGGGTTAAAAGTAGATTTTATAGACAGAGATGATCAAGAGGCGATTAAATGGTTTGAGCTTATTGCGAAAGCGGCTGCCAAAAGAAAGTTAATGATCAATTTTCATGGTTGCAGCAAACCTACGGGTTTGGAAAAAACTTATCCCAATATTGTTAACTATGAAGCAGTACGAGGGGCAGAATCAAACAAATGGGACTATACCATAAATCCTGATTTACATGTATTAACCCCTTTTGTACGTATGCTGGCTGGTCCGTTTGATTACACGCCGGGAGCCATGCGCAATAAAACTAAAGAAATGTTTAAGCCTATAGATCCAGGTTTGCCCTCGGCTCAAGGAACACGCTGTCATGAGCTGGCGATGTATGTGATATATAACCAGCCATTGGCGATGTTATCCGATTCGCCAACAGCGTATATGAAAGAAGATACAGTTATGCGGTTTTTGTCTGCAGTACCTACTGTATTCGACGAAGAAAAAGCATTATCGGCCAAGTTAGGCGAACAAATAGTAATTGCAAAAAGAAAAGGTAAGAATTGGTTTGTTGGCGGTATGACTAATTGGGATGAACGAGAGGTTAATATCGATTTTTCTTTTCTTTCGCCCTCGCAACAATATCAGGCAGAAATTTATATCGATGGACCTGGCGCAAATGGAAGCGCAGAGGAATACCTTTACAAAACAATAAAGGTAAATAATAAAACAATTTTACCTGTAAAAATGGCTAAGGGTGGAGGTTTTGCACTATATATTCATCCCTAGTTTATTTTAATTACAAACACCATAATGAGAACCTTATACAATATGAAATTATCAGTTACCTTATTTTCTGGCCTGATGGTAGGCTTGCTGCAAGTAAAATCGCAAACCATTATACCTATCGAAACTAAACACAATGCCCTGGTTCTGCAGGTCGATGCAAAGGCAAATATTGCAATGGTTTATTATGGACCAAAGCTTGCTGCGCAAAGCGATTATATTAATATTGTAAGTTCATACAAACAGGGAAGTGAATATACCGGTGTTGTCGATGCGGCTTATACTGCGTCAGGATCAAGGAATTTAATGGAACCTGCCATTACGGTTACACATGCCGATGGAAATAATTCTTTGGATCTTTTGTTTGTCAGTCATGCTGTAAAAAAGGAATCTGATAATATTGCCATTACTAGCATTGTATTGAAAGATCCGGTGTATAATTTGAAAACCATTCTTTATTACAAAATCTATTATAATGAAGATGTAATTGAGCAATGGAGCGAAATTAAGAATAACGAGAAAGGAAATGTTACCTTACAGAAATTTGCTTCAGCCAATCTTTACTTAAGGGGAAATTCCTTTTACCTCACCCAATACCATGGCGATTGGGCAAAAGAAATGCAGCCCGAGGAAAGTAAAATTACGCATGGCATAAAAACCCTGGATACTAAATTGGGTACGCGTGCTAACCTGTTTCAACCTTCTGTTTTTATGGTTTCGATGGATAAGCCAGCAACCGAAACCGAAGGCACAGTATTGTATGGCACATTAGCCTATAGCGGAAATTTTAGAACCGATCTGGAACTTGATTATCTTGATAACCTGAGAATTATTTCTGGTATCAACAATTATGTATCGGCATATACGCTAAAGCCTAATGAGGTTTTTACAACGCCTGCTTTCCTTACTACTTTATCGAGCTCGGGTAAAGGTACAGCAAGTAGAAACCTGCAATCATGGGCTAGAAATTACCGCTTGCTTGATGGTAAGGGTACACGACTAACCCTGTTAAACAATTGGGAAGCTACTTATTTTGATTTTGATGAGAATAAGCTGTTTGGCTTATTAAAAGATACTAAAAAACTAGGTGTAGACCTGTTTTTATTGGATGATGGCTGGTTTGCAAATAAATACCCAAGAAATGGAGATGTTGCCGGTTTGGGCGATTGGGCGGAAAATAAAAAGAAACTACCCAATGGTATCGCTTCACTGGTTAAGGAGGCCGAAAATAATGAAGTAAAGTTTGGTATCTGGATTGAACCAGAAATGGTAAACCCTAAAAGTGAATTGTATGAGAAACATCCGGATTGGGTGGTTAAGCAACCGAAAAGAGAAGAGTTTTACTTTAGAAACCAATTGGTGCTCGATTTAGCCAATCCAAAAGTACAGGACTTTGTTTTTGGCGTAGTTGATGATCTTTTTAAACAAAACCCTAACCTTGCCTATATTAAATGGGATTGTAACGCCGTTATCTATAATGCACATTCTGTCTACTTAAAAAATCAATCTCATTTTTATATTGAGTATGTACGTGGCCTTTACCAGGTTTTAGAACGAATTAGAAAGAAATACCCAACAGTACCAATGATGCTGTGTTCTGGTGGTGGTGGTAGGGTTGATTATGCTGCATTACAATACTTTACCGAGTTTTGGCCAAGTGACAATACCGACCCTTTAGAACGGATCTTTATGCAATGGGAGTATTCTTATTTTTACCCTGCAATTTCGAGCTCCAACCATGTAACAGATTGGGGCAAGCAACCTATTAAGTTCCGTACGGATGTAGCAATGATGGGTAAATTAGGTTTTGATATTGTAGTGAGCCACTTATCGCCTAACGATTTAAAATTCTGCCAGGACGCCATTAAAACCTATAACGAATTTAAACCTGTGATTTGGCAGGGAGATCAATACAGGCTTTCTAATCCAAGAGAAAGTAGCGTAGCCTCCATGGTGTATATCAGTGAAGATAAAAAAACAGGTATTGCATTTAACTATTTGGTTAATAATAGGTACGGCGAAGGAAGTAAGCTACCCATTAAGTTCCATGGTTTAGATGCCTCAAAAAAATATAAAATTTCAGAGCTCAATGTATACCCTGGCACAAAATCTTCTATTGATGCAGCTAAGGTTTATAATGGAGATTTTTTGATGAAGATTGGGTTTAATCCCGATATAAATCAATATAGAACAAGTGTGGTATTAAAAATAGAAGCATTATAACCGAGATTATCTGTTGCGTATGAATTTTTAGATTAATAAGAGATAGAGTAGCTAAACAAAATATGAAATAGACTAAAAAATGGAGCTTTACTATTGGTATTATCTTTCTGTTTTCTTCATTTATTAGTCGCAGGTTATTGATGGCAATGTCATTAAACTAAACTTCAGTTCCGCTAACGGCGGCTTAATGGCTAAAGATGGAGAAGAATTGAAAGGCTTCGCGGTAGCAGGAGTTGATCAGAAGTTTTACTGGGCTAAAGCCGTGGTAAAGGGCAATCAGGTCATTGTAAGCAGTACTGATGTGGCCAATCCTGTTGTAGTGAGGTATGCCTGGGCAAATAATCCTGTTTTTAACCTGGCGAATGGTGCCGGCCTACCGGCATCGCCTTTCCGAACCGACATCTGGAAGGGAATTACCCAAAGACCTTGATAGGAATTTAAATAAATAAGCCTGATTGATCCGTCATTCTATTTTAAAAAGTAAGAAAAAAGCAGAATGCTAATTGGGACTTGGATTAAGCAATTCATCTTTTTACCTAGGCGGAATATAAAGTTGTAGGCTAAAATGCAGATGGTAATATTGTCCATCTATTAAATTAATTATCCATTAAATCGTTATGGTTTAGTATTTGATTGTTAGGATTGGATATTTAGTTTTGGATATTCGATTTTAAGTCGAGCAACTAACCAAATATTAATGATAATGAATAATCAAACTGTTACTTACAATAATACATACATTTTAGGGATCTCATTTATATCAGCACTTGGTGGATATCTTTTTGGGTTCGATTTTGCGGTTATATCCGGAGCGTTGCCTTTTTTGCGTACAGAATTTGCACTGAATGCGTATTGGGAGGGTTTCTTAACAGGATCTTTGGCATTGGGCTGTATTGTAGGTTGTCTGGTGGCAGGGAATATTGCCGATAATAAGGGTAGGAAACCTGGGCTCATGTTGGCCGCTGTTATATTTGCCATATCATCTATCGGGATGGCATTTTCTCACAACCTTACCATTTTTATCCTTATGCGTTTTGCCGCAGGTATTGGAGTTGGCATGGCATCTATGTTAAGCCCAATGTACATTGCAGAAGTTTCTCCTCCCGAAAAACGTGGCAGAAATGTAGCCATTAACCAATTAACAGTAGTAATAGGGATTTTGGTCACTAATTTAGTTAACTATAAACTGGCAGATTATGGAGAGAATGCCTGGCGTTGGATGTTTGGTTTAGGGGTAATTCCCTCAGGGTTGTTTTTACTTGGGGTTTTGTGGTTGCCAGAAAGTCCACGTTGGCTCATCAAAGCAGGTAAAATAGATCAGGCAAAAAAAGTGCTTTCTAAAATTGGTAATGCCTATTTTGTAGATCAAACCTTTACCAAAATCAATAATTCCATGCAAGGTGGCGAAGAAAAGCAAAGTTACAAAGCTGTTTTTGCAAAGGCTATTCGTCCGGCGGTAGTGCTTGGTATTACATTAGCGGTTTTTCAGCAGTTGTGCGGCATCAATGTAGTTTTTAATTACACCTCTACTATATTCGAAGCTGTAGGGGCCAATCTAGACAGGCAGCTTTTTGAAACGGTTGCAATCGGAGTTGTTAACCTTATATTTACCCTAATTGCCATGTGGCAGGTAGATAAGCTGGGCCGCAGGCCATTAATGCTTATAGGGTCATTGGGCTTATCGGTTTTGTACATAGTGCTGGCTTTTTTATTACAGAGCAATGCACACGCAAATCTGGTTTCGGTTTTTGTACTCCTGGCCATTGCTACGTATGCTACTTCTTTAGCTCCTGTTACCTGGGTTTTAATCTCAGAAATTTTCCCCAATAATATAAGAGGCAAAGCATCGTCGATAGCGATAGTGTCATTGTGGGGCGCTTATTTTGTGCTTGTTTTTACCTTTCCGATTTTGGCCGAATGGCTAGGTGCTTTTGGTCCGTTTTACTTGTATGCTATCATTTGTTTAGCAGGATTTTTCTTTGTGAAGAGCAAGGTAAAGGAAACAAAGGGGCAAACTTTAGAGGAATTGGAAACCAGTTTAATGGGACATTAGATCTTAAACGTATTCCATTATCAATAGTTAAATCCTTGTTTGAAGGAAATTTAATCAAAAATATAAAACGCTCAATTCGTGTTTATGAAAGTTAAAGTTTGGACAGAGGCTGTTGTTATTCCGACCTATGAGGTTGGCTTGCCAGAAAAAAATCCTGTATTTATAGAAAAAAGAGTTTATCAGGGAAGCAGTGGGTCGGTATATCCATACCCGGTTATTGAAAAAATTGCCGACGAGAAAACGGATAAAACCTATAATGCTGTTTATCTGGAAAATGATTTTGTTAAGATTATGATTTTGCCAGAACTGGGTGGTAGGGTACAAATGGCTTTCGATAAGACTAAAAATCGTCATTTTATTTATTATAACCAGGTTATTAAGCCAGCTTTAGTAGGCTTAACAGGTCCTTGGATTTCTGGTGGCATCGAATTTAACTGGCCTCAGCATCATCGTCCTTCAACTTTCGATGCAGTTGATTTTTGCTTTGAGGAAAATGAAGATGGTAGCGCAACGGTTTGGTGCAGTGAGGTAGAAAGAATGTTCAGAACTAAGGGAACGATTGGTTTTACTTTGTACCCTGATAAAAATTATCTCGAAATAAAGGGCAAACTTTACAATAGAACACCGTTTCCACAAACGTTTTTATGGTGGGCAAATCCGGCAGTAAAAGTTAACGACGATTATCAATCTGTTTTTCCGCCAGATGTGAATGCGGTTTTTGATCATGGTAAACGTGATGTTTCTTCATTCCCCATAGCAAAAGGAACCTATTATAAAGTTGATTATTCTCCAGGTACAGATATATCACGCTATAAGAATATTCCTGTTCCTACCTCTTATATGGCGGTTTCTTCCAAATACAATTTTGTGGGCGGTTATGAAAATGATAGCAAAGGTGGTTTATTACATGTAGCCAATCATCATATATCACCGGGCAAAAAACAATGGACATGGGGCAATGGAGATTTTGGGCAAGCTTGGGATAGAAACCTTACCGATGAAGATGGGCCATACATCGAATTAATGTGTGGTGTTTATACGGATAACCAGCCCGATTTTTCATGGATCATGCCAGGCGAGTACAAAGATTTTGTACAATATTATATGCCATACCGCGATTTGGGCGTGGTAAAAAACGCCTCTAAAAATGCCATGGTTAATATAGAACAGGCTGACGGGAAATTAATCGTTAAAGCTTATACCACAGGTGCTTATCCCAATACAACAATCGTGCTTAAAAATGGCGATCAAGAGTTATTAACCGATAGCTATGATGCTTCGCCAATGCTTTCATATCATAAAGAACTGGAATTTGATGGGAAACCTGATCAATTGTTCATTTATATTATGGATGAGAAAGCCAATGTTTTGGTTGATTGGAAATGGGAGGGAGAAAATGAAACTGCTATTCCAGCGCCTGCAAAACCTGCAAAAGCACCAAAAGAAATCGAAAATAATGAGCAGCTTTTCTTAACAGGGTTGCATTTAGAACAATACCGACATGCTACCTATAATCCGTTCGATTACTATAATGAAGCTTTAAGCAGAGATTCTGGGGACATTAGATGTAACAATGCAGTCGGCATCTTAAAACTAAGAAAAGGTAAATTTGAGGATGCGGAGTATTATTTTAAAACTGCCATAAAAACCTTAACGGATAGAAACCCAAATCCTTATGATGGCGAACCTTATTTTAATTTAGGATTATCCTTAAAATTACAGAATAGTTTTGATGAAGCGTATAATGCCTTCTATAAATCAATCTGGAACGCAGCCTGGCAAAATCAGGGGTATTTTTATATTACACAGCTTGATATCATCAAAGGCGATTTGGAGAGTGGTTTAGTACACATAGAAAAGTCGATTTCTAAAAATACCAACGATCAAAAAGCTTTGCACTTGCATGTGGCGATTTTACGCAAATTGGGAAAAACGAAAAATGCATTATCCATTGCTGAAACTTATTTGGTAAATGATCATTTTAATTTTGGAATACACTTTGAGAAATATCTTTTATCTGAAAACCTCAATGATTTAAGCCAATTGCATCATTTGATCAGGAAAAATATTCATACTTATATCGAATATGCCCTTGATTATGCAGCCGCAGGTTTATACCATGAGGCTGGCTTATTATTAAATGCAGGCATTGAACTTCAAACAGAAGTTTATCCATTGGCTTATTATTACTTAGCCTGGTTTTATAGTAAAACTGGCAATGAAAAGCTTGCTAAAGAAACCTATAACAAAGCTGCTCATGCAAACCCTGCATATTGTTTTCCTAACCATATCGAAGCCGTTTTAGCCTTGCAAGATGCTATGAGACAAAACCCTGATGATGCTAAAGCACCGTATTATTTGGGCAATTTTTGGTATGCTTCCAAATATTATAATGAAGCCATTGATTGCTGGCAAAAATCGATAACAATTGATCCGAATTTTCCAACCGTTCAGCGCAATCTTGCATTGGCTTACTACAATAAAACCGATAAACAGGAAAATGCTGTAGAATTATTGGAAAAGGCATTTGAGTTAGATAAAAATGATGCCCGAATTCTGATGGAGTTAGACCAGTTATATAAAAGGGTAAATAAAGATCTTGATTTCAGGCTTCATTTTTTAACACAAAATAAAGATCTGGTATTGCAGCGTGATGATGTTTATCTTGAATACATCACTTTATTAAACCTTAACGGTGAATATCAAAAAGCTTTTGATTTATTACAGAATAGAATTTTTCATCCCTGGGAAGGTGGTGAAGGTAAGGTCGCCATTCAGTATGTGACCTCACTTGTAGAAATGGCAAAACAGGCTATCGCCGATGAAAATTACAGTACAGCTATCCAGTATCTTACCAATGCGCAATATTATCCGCACAACCTGGCCGAAGGTAAGTTAACCGGCACACAGGAAAATGACATTTTTTATTGGTTAGGTGTAGCGTATGAAAAGTTAAACGACATTAACAAGGCGCATCATTATTGGAAAAAAGCGACCAAAGGTTTAAGCGAACCTGCCGCTGCTATTTTCTATAATGATCAGCAACCTGATAAGATTTTTTATCAAGGCTTTGCCTTGATTCAATTAAACAGGCATGCCGAAGCAGAATTGCGTTTTGAAAAGTTGATGAACTATGCGCAAAAGCACTTAAATGATAAAGTTACCATCGATTATTTTGCAGTGTCATTGCCAGATTTAACCATTTGGGAAGATGATTTAGACAAGCGCAATAACATTCATTGTTTATACATGCAAGGATTAGGCTATTTAGGACTTAAACAACTAGAAAAAGCGGCCGAATCTTTTGCAGCGGTTTTGGCGCTCGAAAAAAGCCATTTAGGAGTTGTCATTCATCAAAAACTTTTGACAGAAACAATTGTATAACTGGAAATACCAATAAATATGAACTTTTTTCGCTAATTTCAAATTGATTCCCAGAGTTGATGTAGAAAAGAACAAAGTTGTTATGCAAATCCGTTCAAGATTTCAGATTTCTATGTCTGGTTAATAACATTGTTTATACAAAAATACAGTTTCTGTTTTAGAGTTTCTCCTTCTTAATGACTCACCATAAAGTTCTACCCTCAGTGAGTGGTGGACAATTCTGTCTGTGGTTGGCGGCAATGAAGTAACCAATCCATTTATGGTCACAGAAGTTTATGTAAATGAAAATGCCAGCTGGAAACTTGGATCATTATCATTCACAAAACTAACAACACAGGGACAATATGAAAAAGAAAATCACAAGCTATTGGAGTGCCATATGTTTATTATGGCTATCTCCATCACTTTATGTACAAAATAATACCAATCAGAAGCCTTTGCTAATTAAAGAGCAGGGAGCATTTTCGGCTGGCGGTACAGTCAGTAAAAGCTAAGGTACATTTGGCCCACTCAAACCTTGGAATGTACAACAAGGCGGACAAACACGTCATAGAGACCACGTTGATGTGTTCTATCAAATTATTGAAAGTGAAGGACGAGTGATGATAGGCGACAGTATAGCCAACTTTAATAACGACGAGCTGATTTTTATAGGCTCAAATCTGCCACATGTATGGCACAACAGTACACAGTATTTCAGTGATGGACTAACAAACTCGTATGCCCGTTCGGTTTCGCTTTTTATCCACCCCGAAAAAATACAGCATATTTTTAGGGAACCAGAAAATATCCAACGGTTGAAGAATTTTTTTCTTTTAGGCAAACGGGGGATGAAATTTGGTTTGACAACAAAAGCGGAGTTGAGTAAGTTGTTGATCAAAGCAGTGCAGGAAATTGAGGAAATCAGGATCTTGATAGTGGTGCTCGAAATCCTAAACCTGCTTTGCAATGCAAAAGACTATCTATTGCTTTCAAGTCCTGGCTATCCAATAATTACCAGCTTAAGGATAATGATAAAATGGATAGGGTTTTAAAGTACATCTTTGATAATTTCAATAAGGAAATACTGCTTGATGAGGCAGCTGAGATGAGCCATATGAATAAATATGCCTTTTGTAGGTATTTTAAGAGCCTTACCCAAAAAACTTTCATAACCTTTGTAAATGAGGTTAGGATTGGTTATGCGTGTAAGCTGCTGGCTGAGACAGATCAACAGATAAGCGACCTTGCCTATTGCTGTGGCTTTAATAATCTTTCCAATTTTAACAAGTTTTTTAGGATTCTAAAGGTGTTACACCCAGGGCATATAAAAAAATGCTGTTGGCGAATTGATGAAGGATTATTCAACCCGCTAAAAAGCCATTGTTTGATAGAGCCAAAAATAAGGTGGTAAACTTGGCAAGACCAACAGGTGTCGAAAGGTCTTTTCTCTCAGCTTTGTGGCTAGTTGAATCTATGTTTATTTAAAATTCCTGTCTGCGTAGAAGGCCTTCTTTGGCCCTGTGGAATTGCAATTCCACCAGATCTCAAAACCTGGGCTCGATCTCGATCGAGATAAAGCAGACTCCGTCAGCTGTCCTGGGTCTTTTGCCCAAGATGAAAAGGGCTGCCACTGTTGCCACCCCGCTCTAAACATAATGACTTATGTATGGTACTTCAAAGTAGTTTTTCTACTTTTCATGCATTGGGAAAAGAACTATTAACGGTTAGTGATAGTCTAACACTGGTTAGTGTAATTATACCGCAGAGGGCAAAATCCTACCTTAAGAAGGAATTGTCCAAGTTAGGAATAAATTGCTATTCAGTTTTTGGGGATTTAGTTAATCTTCCTAAAAAAATAAAATTCGATTATGATTTGATAGCTAAAAAAAATAATTAGTTTGATTGCTCTAGGTAGGTTCTTAGTTCATTTTGTCAAAGTAGTGGAAGGAAATTCAAGCCAAAAAACTCAGGAAGAACTCAGCCAAAAAATTGGTCAAATGTTGAAAAATACAATCAAAATTTCGAGTTGAAAACAGGTGTGTAGATTTTAGAGTTATCCACAGATAAAAAACATTTTTTTTGGAAAATTTAGCCTAGTTCCCTATTTTAGGGTAGACGTAAAAATTAAAAAAATGCCTTTAATTATTTAGTAACGATGTTTTTGGAGTGATTTTTTCTTTATAAACTCTGCCAAAACTCAGCCAAATTACCAAAAATGACAGATAAAAAACCGCTTTTAGAGCATCAAAAACAGCGTTTGGAGCTCGCAGTTGATGAAATATCCACTCCGATATTCTCCACCATAATTTAGACCTTCCAATTAGTTTTGGGAGGTTTTTTATATTTTGAAAGTTTTGAGAGAGGTGATCGGGGATCAGTTACAAAAGTTGTGGAAGAGTTAAACAATCATTTACGCCCACTAATAATCCTTTACGGGCATCATCCTTGTTTTGCCCCGTATTCTTTCTTTTTTCCTGTGACTGAAGATAATCTTACGCCAATTGTTTCTTTCAATGGTTTCCCCCAGGCAGAACCCAGCTCTTAGGATGGCAGCTGGATGAAGGTTCTGGTTACTTAGCACGGCCTTGCCCACAAATGTTCTTTCGGAATAGAAAAGTCCCATTGACACTAAATAAATTGCTCCTGGAGCGCTCTTGAACATCAGTTGCTGTGGGGCGATGATCATTAACTTTAGGATAGATATAATCGCATCAACACTCTTTTGATAATCCTTCATTATAAAAGGATATAAAATCTATATAAAGTCCAAGTAATACCATAAATATATGGAGTTACTATGGACTATATATGGACTTACTATGGAGTTATATAGGAAGAAAGTAACACTACGACACGCCATTTTCACTATTAAGGAATAGGGGCAAATGGCAAAGCCCATTGGGTTATCTTTAACTGTGTTACTATGGTAGACAATAGATTTAGGATTACTCCACAGGTTTTGGTTCTGATTCGTGATCGGTTCTATAGCTATCGGGGGTCGATATTCTCCACAAAATCCTGTTCTGAAAAGAGCGGGATTTTCTGTTATTTGCTAGTTTTAAAAAATGGATAAACCACACTTTCATCATGTGCGTTTTCCATTATCCTCTTTATTTCCTTAGCTATTTCAGGATAAATTAAGGCGACATCATTTTTTTCTTGGGGATCTTTATCCAAGTCGTAGAGTTCAAACTTTTCATTTTTGGTTTTTACGTCTAAATAAACAGCTTTCCAATTGTTTTTTCTTGCCGCTTGTCGGCCATTATTTTCGTGAAACTCCCAGTATAAATAGGCATGATTTTTTTGACTTTTCTCGCCTAAAATGCTTGGCAAAATAGAAATGCCATCAGTATAACTGTTTTGTTTTAAGCCTAATAATTGAGAAAAAGTTGGGTATAAATCCCAAAATGCGCCAATATGATTGTTTACAGATGGTTTTTTTATTTTGTTAGGCCAATTTACAATAAATGGAACACGAATGCCACCTTCATATAAATCTCTTTTAACTCCCCTCAAGCCACCTGAACTGTTAAAAAAGGCAGGATCGGCACCACCTTCAGTATGTGGTCCGTTATCACTTGTAAAAACGATTAGGGTGTTTTCATCAATTCCAAGCGCTTTCAATTTGTCCATTACTTCGCCAACATATTTATCTAACCTAGTTACCATAGCTGCAAATGTGGCGTGAGGTTTAGCTTGAGATACATATCCTGCAGGTGTTGCACCAGGGCCATAGTCTTGGCCTACAAAGGCTTTTTCTGGGAATTTTCCATCAAACTTTTCGAAAATATCATCGTTTGGTACGATTAGCTCTGCATGAGGCAAAGTGTAAGTAAGGTATAAGAAAAAAGGCTTATCCCTATGCTTATTAAGAAAGTCTAAGGCTTTGGCTTGAATTAAATCTGGCGCATAAGTTATGTGGTTTTGTAATTCGTCATTTCCTTGGAGGAGTACTTTTTTACCATTCTCCCAAAGGTGGCTTGGATAAAACCGGTGAGATTCTCGTTGACAGTTATAGCCGTAAAAGGTATCAAAGCCCTGCTTGTTAGGATCGCCTGAGGTACCAACAAAACCTAAACCCCATTTGCCAAAGATAGCTGTAGCATAACCAGCTTTTTTAAATTGTTCTGCTATGGTACTAACAGAGTCTGGTATGGGTTGCTGCCCTTCTGGTTGCACTTCCTTATTTCCACGAACATAGGTGTGGCCCGTATGCTGACCAGATAATAATGATGACCTAGATGGTGCACAAACACTTGTGCCAGCATAAAATTGAGTAAATTTTATTCCTTTAGCAGCCAATTTATCAATATTTGGTGTAGAGAATTTTTTTTGACCGAAACAACTCAAATCCCCATAGCCTAAATCGTCAGCTAGAATAAAAACTATATTTGGTTTAGATTGCTTTTGAGCAAGAGTTAAATTAAAGGAACATAAAATGATAAAGGTAGTTGCAATTAATTTATTCAACATATTTCTTATTACTTGTGTAAGTTTTTCAAATTAAAGAAATAAATTTTATCTTCATTCCAAATAAATAGATCTTAAATGAAAAAAATAATCTTTACGCTAGTTGCCTTTGTTTTTTCTGTAGCTGTATATGCTCAAAAAACATTGCCAGAATTTAAAGTAGGTACCGTGTTGCATTGTAGTGCCTATGTTCAAGGTCAAGAATTTCCATTGTTATTGTCTGTAAAAAGCATTGCTGGGCCAGTTTCTATTGGTTGGGCTGTTGATGGTTATGGAGAAGGAACTTTTGAAATGACTACAAAAGCTTTAGAAAGCGCAACTAAATTAGCGGCTGTTAGCCAGCCTGCATTAGGTGCTACAAAATTAGCTGATGAAGAAACTTTTGCAATTATCTCTAAAGCAGCTTACAAAACACTAGTAGATAAGAAGGCATTTACGTATAGTGGATTGAACTTTAAAATTAAATCGCCAGCTAGTGTGATGAAAATTGGGGGTAAAGAAGTTGATGCAACAAATGTTGTAAGTGAAGATGGTAAAGTAGAACTTTGGGTGTTAAACAACGCAGCTTTTCCTTTTATCTTACAATCTGCTGGTTTACCAACTGATATTGTAGTGGCAGAAGTTAAATAAAAACATAATTTCTTAAAAAATAAAAAGCCCGAGAGGGCTTTTTTAATTTGTAACCCGTATTTTTACGGCACAAAAATTAGGTGATCAACAAACAATAACTAAACAAGCATTGTTGGCTTCTTAATCAATAAAAAATATGGAAACTAAAAAGACAGAAATATTCGATACCGTTGCTCAACGTTTGCAAATTGAAGGTTTTAATATCGTTAACCGTGATGAAACTCGCCCGTGGGGTGGTTTTTTTGTAATTGATGAAGCACAAGCACAACAATTTGCCGATACCTATTTTGACGGTTTAGATGTAGATAGCCTGAAAATCGGAGGAAAACTAAGTCCAAAAATTTTAATAGTAGCACCAAACACCCGCCTTTCTTGGCAATATCATCACCGCAGAGCCGAAATTTGGCAAGTGGTAAGTGGTACGGTTGGTATTAAAACCAGCCAGACTGATGAAGAAGGAGAAGTAAAAGAATACCATCCAACAAATCAAATCAAATTACAACAAGGCGAACGCCATCGTTTAATTGGTTTAAATGATTGGGGAGTTGTAGCCGAAATTTGGCAACACACTGATGCAGAAAATCCTTCTGATGAAAGTGATATCGTACGTGTTCAAGACGATTTCGGTAGATAAAATAATTTCAAATTTTTAAGAAATCTGTTTGTCAGTAGATAGACAGATTTCCTTATACCTATCCATTTTTGTAACGAATCTAAACTTAATCTCTCTAAAATTCGTTTATAGAGTAGTACACATCTAATTCATGATCATTTTAATCTTCTTTATTGCCCACTGGTTTTTATCGCTATTTAGCCAAACATTTTTTCTGCATCGTTATTCATCGCATAAAATGTTTAAGATGGAGCCATTTTGGGAAAAATTCTTTTACCTAGTATTGTTAATCTCTCAAGGTTCTTCTTTCTTAAATCCGAGAGCTTACGCTATTTTGCATAGAATGCACCATGCTTATAGTGACACGGAAAAAGACCCACATTCTCCACATTTTTTTAAGGATGTCTTCGGAATGATGATAGCTACCAAAAATATGTACATGAGCTATTTAAAACATAAAATAGAACCTGAACCTGCTTTTAGAGGTAACTATCCTGAATGGCCACTAGTTGATAGAATTGGAGATTCATGGATTTGGAGAATTGCTTGTGGTTTATTTTATATTGGTTTTTATATTGCCTTTGCAGAATACTGGTGGATGTATTTATTATTGCCAATTCACTTTTTAATGGGCCCATTACATGGTGCTATTGTTAATTGGTGCGGACATAAATATGGTTATTCGAACCATGATAATGACGACCATAGTAAAAACTCTTTACCTTGGGATTTCTTGTTAATGGGCGAATTGTTCCAAAACAATCACCATAAAAAACCAAACAGTCCAAAGTTTTCATCTAAGTGGTGGGAGTTTGACCCAACTTATCCGGTGATGAAGGTTTTACACTGGATGCATATTATTAGAATTAGAAAGGTATAAAGCTATTTGTTTTTTAATAGTCAAATTTAAAATGTAATCCTGAGCGCTCGTCGGAAGGTGGTCGAATAATTTAGTGTAGGGTCTTCGACAAGCTCAGACTGACAATACCTATATATTAAAGGTTGGTTTTTGCCAACCTTTTTTGTTTTCTAAAAACTCCCCTTACTCTTTTTTCGTTTATTCAATAGTCATCCGATAAATATTTGCAGCTTGGCTATATTCATCGTATGACTAAAAAATATATGATTACAGCCTTAAAAATTATTTTCTCTGTCTTATTAGTTTGGGTAACTTATATAGTTATTAGCACAAGTTTAGAAAGTTCATTATTTAAAGAGTGGGACTTTCTGGGCTCGATACCTTGGATGAGGGCTACGCTTTGGGATTTTTACGCCAATATTTTTATCATTAGCTTGTGGATGTTTTACAAGGAAAAAAATATTATTCCTAAAATTTCTTGGGTAATTTTATTCGTATGTTTAGGTAGCATTGCAACTTGCGCTTATGTGTTGATTAAATTATTCAAACTTAAGTCAAATGAAGGTGTTAAAGAGTTGGTGGGGAATAGATAGAATGAGAAGGCCGAGGGCTTTCTTGATACTCGATATGCCAAAGGCATCTCTTTGGGACTAAATACTTTATACTATAAAATGGATTACAAACATCTACTTTTTATCGCACTCATCTCGCTAATTGCCTGTTGTACTATTATGTTTTTGGTTTGGCTTTGGGCTAAAAAAGTTAAAAATGCTGGTGTTGTTGATGTATTTTGGGCACTCAATTTTCCAGTTATCACGATTATTACTTCTTTCCTGTCGGAAGGATTTGAAACACGGAAATTTCTGATTTGCGGTATGTTTTTAATCGCAGAACTAAGATTAGGACTTCATCTTTGGCAGCGTGTAATTGGTCATTTAAATGAGGAGGAAGGACGTTATAAGCAATTGCGGAAAGAATGGGGAGATAAAGCTGATAGGAATTTTTTCTTTTTCTTTCAGTTCCAAGCCATATCAAACGTATTGCTGGCTATTCCATTTTTTATCATTACGGCAAATCCATTAACACAAATATCGATTTTGGAATACACGGGAATTGGTATTTGGGTAATCGCTTTCATAGGGGAAATGATTGCTGATAATCAATTGGCAGCATTTAAAAAAGACCCTAAAAATAAAGGCAAAGTATGCGATACAGGTTTATGGTATTACAGTCGGCACCCCAATTATTTTTTTGAATGGTTAACCTGGATGGCTTATTTCATCTTTGCTTTAGCAACACCGTGGGGTATTTTGGCCATCATCAGCCCAGCCATCATTTTATATTTATTGTTAAAGGTGACAGGCGTACCCAACAACGAAGAACAAAACTTGCGCAGTAAACCTGCGGCTTATAAAAAATATCAAGAAACAACTTCTTCCTTTTTCCCATGGGGAAAAAAGGATGGAAGAGGGAAGAGGTAAGATGGAAGATGTGCCCATTGCTTATAAATTCCATTTTCCCTTTACCATCTTACATTTTACATAAATATGTGGTACGATAAACTAATAGAAAACGATAAATTACCAGACCCTGTTTTACGAGCTGGAATTAGGAAACTTTTAAAACAACGCTTGGCAGATGAAACTGTTGGCGATGAAGAATTGCAACAAAGGAAATTCATTAACTTAATTGATGAGTTAAAGGCTTCTCCTATTGCAGTAAATACCACTGATGCAAACGAGCAACATTACGAATTGCCGACTGAATTTTTTCAGTATTGCTTGGGTAAAAACCTAAAATACAGCAGTGGTTATTGGAATCCGGGAGTAAAGGATATAGATACTTCTGAAGATGATATGCTGGCACTAACTTGTAAAAGAGCAGATTTACAGAATGGGCAAAACGTTTTAGAATTAGGTTGTGGATGGGGCTCATTGTCGCTGTATATGGCCTCAAAATTTCCAGAGAGCAAGTTTACCGTAGTTTCAAATTCTGCTACACAGAAAATATTTATTGACGAGACTGCGAAACAAAGAGGTATTGAAAATCTTACTGTTTTAACTGCAGATATGAATACTTTCACTATTACTGATAGCTTTGACAGGGTAGTTTCTGTAGAGATGTTCGAGCATATGCGTAATTATAAATTATTGCTAGCTAAGGTTTCATCATTCTTAAAACCCGATGGCAAATTGTTCGTCCATATTTTTACGCATAAAACTCTAGCTTATAAGTATGAAGTTATTGATGAAAGCGATTGGATGAGTAAGTACTTTTTTACTGGCGGAATAATGCCATCGAACCATTTGTTTTTCTACTTTAATGACGATTTGAAAATCAGCAAACATTGGGTGGTAAATGGAACTAACTATGGCAAAACTTCTGAGGCTTGGTTAAGTAATATGGATAAACATAAAAAGGAAATTATGCCAATCTTAGAGAATACTTATGGTAAAGATCAAGCAGTAAAATGGTGGGTTTATTGGCGCTTGTTTTATATGGCTTGTGCAGAATTGTTTAATTATAATAAAGGTAATGAATGGATGGTTTGTCATTATCTTTTTGAAAAGAACAAGGATTAAAGATTTTACTCTCGCAGATGCAAAAACTAGCAATAATAGGAACAGGAATAGCAGGAATGGGTTGTGGGCATTTGCTCCACAAAAAATACGATATCACACTTTTTGAAGAGCTCAACTATATTGGCGGTCATACGAATACGGTTACAGTTAATGAGGATGGTAAAGATGTTTTTATAGATACTGCTTTTATGGTTTTTAACTATGAGACTTACCCAAATTTGTGTGAGTTATTTAGGGAGATTGATGCGCCTGTTAAAAAAACAGATATGTCTTTTAGCGTTCAATATTTGCCAAGTGGATTAGAATACTCAGGCTCTAGTATGAAACACCTTTTTGCGCAAAAACGGAATATTTTTAATTCTTCTTTTTTAAAAATGTTGATGCAGATTAATCGTTTCAACAAAGAAAGCGTAGCCATTTTAGATGATCTAAAATACGCAAATTATTCGTTGGGACAGTATGTAAAAGAGTTTGGTTATGGAGAAGATATGGTTTGGAAATATCTTATTCCGATGAGTTCAGCAGTTTGGTCTACACCGATGGAACAGATATTAGATTTTCCGGCAGTATCGCTTATTCGCTTTTTTAAAAATCACGGTTTTTTAGGTTTAGATACCCAGCATCAATGGTTTACCTTGCATAACGGAAGCCAAGCTTATCGTGAGAAATTGATTAAACCATTTAGAAATCAGATTAGAATAAATACAAAAATAACCAGCGTTGAGCGTTTAGAAAACGGAAGGGTTTTAGTAACGACATCAAAAGGAGAGGAAATGGAATTCGATAAAGTGATCATGGCAAGTCACGCTAACCAAACTTATCAAATTGTAAAGCGAAAAACAGACGACGAAGAACGTCTTCTTTCTAAATTTAAATATCAACCTAATACTGCCATTTTACATACCGATAAAACTCAAATGCCTAAGAAAAAATTGGCTTGGAGTAGTTGGAACTATAGAGTAGAAAAACAAGGTGAGGTGTTAGTGCCAAGTACCATTTACTGGATGAATCAATTACAAGGTGTTTCAGATAAGGTTGATTATTTCGTTTCTATCAATCCATCAGCTACGCTTGATAAAAGTAAGATAATTAAGGAAATTGCATACGAACACCCATTATTTGATGTGCCAGCAATGCAAGCGCAAGAAGAATTATACAAACTAAATGAAACTGGCCCGGTTTATTATTGTGGCAGTTATTTTAAATATGGTTTCCATGAAGATGCTTATAAAAGTGCGGTGGAGCTATGTGAAAAGATGTAAGAGGTAAGATGGGAAATGGTTGAGCAATTTAGTAAAAGGGAAATGAAATAGGTTAGATGGGAAATGGGCAGAAAACATTAAGTTTATGTATACCTAAACATCTTACTATGAATGAAAAAACAACACAACTTCTAGACGGAACTTTCTGTTTTGGAGTAAACATTTTAAAGTTTTTAAACAAATTGCCTTATAGTCAAGTTTATAAAGTGCCAATATTGCAACTTAGTCGTTCTTCAACATCTGTTGGAGCAAATTATGAAGAAGCTCAAGGTGCAACAAGCAAAAGGGATTTCAATTATAAAATTGGAATTTCTTACAGAGAGGCAAGAGAAAGTGCCTATTGGTTAAGAGTATTAAAGGAACTATATATTGATGAAAAGTTTACACTTGAATTTGAACAATACAAAGATGAGGCTAATGAACTCAAGAAAATTTTTGCATCAATCAAAATCAGCTCAAGTAAATAGCTTATGAAAAGTCCGTCTTCCATTTTACGTTTTAAATTTTCCATAGAGTTTCATCTTACATTTAGAACTGGTCCATCTTCCATTTTCCATTTTACATCTTCCATTTAATTGTTTAGCTCCTCCATATATTCAGCCAAAGTTATGCATCATAGGTTAGCGCCTAAGAAGCACAGTTTCTGGTATAATGTATTTATGTTTTATATAGATTTAGATGAGCTAGCAATTCTAGATAAAAAACTTCGCTGGTTTAGTTACAACAAGTTTAATTTATTCAGTTTTAGAGATAAATGCCATTTGGTTTTAGAGAGTAAGGAGCAAGGAACAAAGAACAAAGATGAAAGGTCTCACATCTCACATCTCACATCTCCCATCTCAGCAAAACAGCAAATTACAACTTATTTAAAATCCCACAATGTAGAAATTGGCAATGGTAAAATTATGTTGTTGACTAACCTTTCAGTATTAGGTTATAACTTCAATCCTGCTTCTTTTTATTTCTGTTTTGATGAAAACAATTGCCCACTTTGCGCAGTAGCAGAAATTAGTAATACTTATCATGAAATGAAAATGTTCTTTTTTGATAAAGATGAGCTTGATGGAAATACATTTAAACAGAGGGTTCAAAAACATTTTTACGTATCTCCATTTATAGATTTAGATGACTTTTTCGATTTTAATCTTGTTATTCCGACAGAAAAATTGGAAATTAAGATAGATGATTATGATAAAGATGGAAATCGATTTTTTATCAGCACTTTAAAGGGAGAGCAAAAGCCTTTAACTAACGCAAATATGTTGCGTTACTTCTTTGCCATCCCAATGATACCACTAAGGGTAATGTGGTTAATCCATTGGCAAGCCTTTAGATTGTGGATTAAGAAAATAAAATATCACCCGAAAGCTGCAAACCAAGATTTGCAAAAAGACGTATATAAACCTTATAGAACCAATTAGTAAGCAAATATGTCATCTCTCTCCCTAACAAAATCGAAATCAGGATTTTACGAAAATGCAGTTGTAAATGCGCTTTGTAAAATGAATAAAGGATTTTTAAATCTAACACTACCTAGTGGAGAAAATTTTGAAATTGGTGATTCAAATTCCAGTTATAAAGCTGATTTGGAAGTTAAGGATTCTAGATTCTTCAAATGTGTTGTATTATATGGAGATATCGGTTTTGGCGAAGCTTATGTAAATGGGCTTTGGGAAACAGATAATATTACCAATCTCATCAAATGGATTATCCTGAATATCGAAAACGCACCATCGGTTTCTGGGAGTAAAGTGAAATCTATAGGATTAAATTTATTTAAGTGGTTCAATAGAATTTATCATAATAATCGTTCAAATAGTATTACAGGTTCACAAAAGAACATTGCCGAACATTACGATTTAAATAATGATTTTTTTGCGACTTTCTTAGATCCATCTATGACTTATTCTGCCGCATTTTTTAAAACGCCAGAATTAACATTGGCACAAGCTCAAGATGAAAAATATCGTCGCCTTTGCGAACAATTACAGTTAAAAGCGAGCGACCACGTGCTAGAAATTGGTAGTGGTTGGGGTGCAAATGCTATTTTCATGGCGAAGAACTACGGTTGTAAAGTAACTACAGTAACCATTTCGAAGGAGCAACAAAAGCTTGGACAAGAAAGAGTCGCAGCAGCTGGATTATCAGATCAAATAGAAATTATCATAAAAGATTACAGAAACATTGAAGGCCAGTTTGATAAGATTGTTTCAGTAGAAATGTTGGAAGCCGTAGGTCATAATTATTTGGAAACCTATTTTGCGAAATGTGCAGAAGTCTTAAAGCCTAACGGGATTTTTGCTTTTCAGGTAATCACAAGCCCAGATAGCAGGTATGAAAATTTACGCAGGGGTGTAGACTGGATTCAGAAGCACATTTTTCCAGGTTCTTTATTGCCATCAGTAGCTGTAATTAATAAAGCGATTAACAATACCAGCGATTTGACCTTAGTAGACTTGAAAGATTTAGGCTTAGATTACGCAAGAACCTTAAAACTTTGGTTTATCGAATTTAATCACAAATTAAACGAGGTTAAAGCATTAGGTTTCGACGAGCGTTTTATCCGCAAATGGAATTACTATTTAAACTATTGCGAAGCTGCATTTGAAATGAGAAATATCAATGTTATGCAAATGGTTTATACAAGGCCGAATAATACGGAGAGATAGGATTTTGAGGCTAAAGGTAGAAATTTTGAGGGTGAAGGTCAATTGTTTTTGTTGATTGTTTTTCTAAGATATGCTGTGTCTATTTCTTCAGCTTTTAAAACTTTAAAATATAAACTTGGGTAATAACTTTTTTTCCCATTAAAGAATCTTCTCTCAAATGAAAGTATTCTTCCTTTTAATCTAAAAGCGTTATGTAGATCTTTTAAATATCTATCCTCATATTTTATTGAATCAGACCACAATTTATTAAAATAGCTGGCATCATCTAAATTAATGTCTGAAAGATTAACTTGATTACTTTGTGACATTATACTAGATTTAGTATTTAAACTCAATGTATCAATCATTGACAAAACCTTTGTTGGAATAAATATCGTTCCACTGTCTACATATAAATCGGCACACTCAGTACATTCGTCATGATGAACAAGTATGATTGTGGTACAAGTATCACAAATCTTATAATTACCTTTTAATTTCCAATTTCCGCTTTTTTGAGTTTCTATGGTTTTATTGTTGCAAGCGATTACAAAAAGAAGGCAGGTAAATAAGTAATTTCTCATAAGATTTTATAAACGAATATAACAATTCCTATAAAACAAAAATGGTTCGTATTGCTACGAACCATTTTTTATAAGATGTTTTGTCATTCAGAGCGAAGTGAAGAATCTCTCTTAGAAAGATTCTTTAAATGAGATTCCTCGCAGGCTCGGAATGACAAAGTAGCTCGGATGACAATGTGTTATCAATAACGAACAACGCTCAACGAACAACGAATATTAATCCCTTCTTCTATTGCCGCCACCGCTAAATCTGCGGTTACCACCACCAGCGTTTGCACCTGTTGTGCTACCAGTATGGTTAGGCTTTCTAGCGCCACCACCTTGAGGTTTCTTTTTCGCTCCGCTTAAGTTTGGCTCACGCTCACGAGGTTCGCGTTGGTTGCCTTTCTTTTTGCCTTTACCTTTTGCATCTGCAGCAGCAGACATTAAACTTTGCCAGCTCATTGCATAAGGATGGTCTTCATTTACTGGAACTTTTAAACCAATCAATTTCTCAATATCATCTAAAAATTCTTTCTCTTCGCCATCGCAAAACGAGTAAGCAATACCGCTTAAACCAGCTCTACCGGTTCTACCAATTCTGTGTACATAAGTCTCGGGAATGTTTGGTAATTCGTAGTTAATTACGTGTGCCAATTCATCCACATCAATACCACGAGCCGCAATATCAGTAGCCACTAAAACACGAGTTGTACGGGCCTTAAAATTAGTTAGTGCTCTTTGACGGGCGTTTTGAGATTTATTGCCGTGGATAGCTTCAGCCTTGATGTTGATTTTTATCAAATCCTTAACCACTTTATCTGCGCCGTGTTTAGTACGTGTAAATACCAAAACGGTTTCAATTGCCTTGTCTTTTAACAAGTGTGCTAACAGACTTCTTTTATCGTTTTTCTCAACGAAATAAACTGCTTGCTGAATTTTTTCTGCTGTAGAAGAAACTGGGGTTACTTCTACTTTAACAGGGTTGGTTAATATGGTGCTAGACAACTTCTGAATTTCTGTTGGCATGGTAGCCGAGAAAAACAAAGTTTGTCTCTTAGCAGGTAATTTGGCGATAACTTTTTTCACATCGTGGATAAAACCCATATCTAACATACGGTCGGCTTCATCTAATACGAAAATCTCGATATCACGTAAGTTCACAAAACCTTGGTTCATTAAATCTAATAAACGACCAGGAGTTGCCACTAAAATATCAACACCTCTATGTAAGGCATCAGTTTGTGCTTTTTGTCCAACACCACCAAAAATTACCAAGTGTTTTAAAGATAGGTTGCGACCATAAGCCTTAAAACTTTCTTCAATTTGGATGGCTAATTCTCTTGTTGGCGTTAAAATCAAAGCTCTAATTGGCTTAGGGCCCTTAACATTTGAATGTGGTTTGTCTAATAATTGCAACATCGGTATAGCGAATGCTGCGGTTTTACCAGTACCAGTTTGAGCGCAACCCAATAAATCGCGTTTTTGTAAGATAGAGGGTATAGATTGCTCCTGTATTGGTGTAGGTTGTGTATAACCTTCGGTTTCAAGCGCCTTTAAAATAGGAGCTATGAGGTTTAATTCTGAAAATAACAAAGTATAATTTTTAAATGTAAAATGTCGAAGAAGCTAGAACAATCATTATTTAGAAGGACTAGCTTGTGTTTGCTTTAAATGATAAAGAAATTCTGCTTCGGCACAAAGGTAAGTAAAATAAATGGATGTAAGATGTAAGAGCGTAAATGCCTGCCTGTCGGACAGGCAGGGAAGAAATTGCTTTATTGTTTAATTGCTCAATCGTTGTGAAAACTGGAAACTGAAATTGTGCCAAAGGCATCCCTTTGGGAATAATCGGAAACTGATGTCAGTAGCTTTTCGGTATCCCGATAGCTATCAGGAGCAACCCTGTCCTCGCTACTATCTTTTTATCTCAAACCTATAAGGTTTTAAAAATCTTATAGGTTTTCAAAAAAGTATTTTCTGCTATTCATGTTTAGGGAACGAAAGTAGAAAAAGATGTAAGATGTAAAATGCCTGCATGCTGATAGGCATGGAATTGATTATGTACCCAATCTTGCTACTTCATACTCAAATCTTGCTACTATCCTCCTTAAACCTTGTAAAAAACAACAGCGCTAATACACAAAGTGCAAACCCAACTACACCATTTAAGCGTAAACCATGATCATTGCCTGTGTCTTTTCCATAAATGGTAAGCATTGCAAAAATGGCTATGCCTAAAGTCTGACCTAATTTTACGAAGAGATATTTAACGGCGAAGAACATTCCTTCGTGGTTTTCGCCAGTTTCTGAAGTATCTTGTTGTGCAATATCTGCTAAAATGGCATTTGGTAAAATGCCTAAAGCTGCTAATGGGAAAGAGGCAAAAGCGACTAATAGATACATTTGGTTGGAAGGTGTAAATGGTAATTTGCCTAAAAAGAAAATGGTGACAAATATTAAACTCAAAACCCCGAAAGCTAAAAGTACCAAAGTCTTTTTCCCTAATTTTTTAGCGCCAACATTAATGAAGGGATAAAATAATAAAGACAGCAAAACCATTGTTCCCATGAACTTACCACCATCAGAATCTGGTAAGCCAAGCAATACGGTTACATAATATAACAAGCCGCTACTCATTAAGCTTAATGCAGTGTAATAAGTAAAATCTGATATTAAATAATATTTAAAATTTACATTTCTAAATGTGCTTTTAATAGCCGGTAACAAAGGAATATGTGTTGGCTTGCTTTGCACATAATCTTTTTCGTTAATAAAAAGAATAGGTAAAATCATCACCAAACCAGAGAAAATAGCTAATCCCCAAATGGTATATTGCAAAGCGTGAAAACGTTCTGTTACATGAAAAAATGTCTGAATTAAATCGGCGAAGTTATTACAAAGTGCACCTAAAATCATCCCCAAAACAAAACCTACTTGTTGAAATGTAGAAAGCTTAACTTTTTCTTCTGGTGTATGGGTTAATTCTGCAAGCAATGCATTATACGGAATTATATAAGTAGTTACCGAAACAAAAAATCCACCTAAAACAAAAGTCAACCACCAAGCATTATTTACACTTTCGCCTTTAACCAAGGGATAAAAAACCAAACTGCAAAAGATAACTGCAGGTAAAATTGCCCATTTCATAATTGGAAAACGTCTTCCTTTTGGATTTTCACTACTATCACTTACCGAAGCAATGAATGGGTCGTAAGCAGCATCAATTAATCTACCCGAAGCTAATATTAAAGAAAGAATATTAAATGCGCCAAAAACCAGTAATTGCGGAATTAATGGATTTAAGCCAGCATTGTTAGGTGGTAAATAAAAATAAGGCAACATTACAATGATGATATTGGACATGATACTCCAACCCATCATTCCGGCGCAATAAAGTAATTGTTTTTTAAAGGGTAGTGTTTGTGTTGGCATTTAAATTTTCGAGAAGGCTTGTTCTAAATCAGCGATAATATACTCAGCTTCTTCCAATCCTACATAAATTCTTATCAACACGTGTCTATTATTGGTCGCATCGAAATTTGTTTTGTTAATCCCTGCACAGGCTGGAATAATTAAACTTTCATAACCACCCCAAGAAACCGCCATTAAAATATGCTTTAAGCCATTGCAAAAAGTTTCAATTTTAGTAAGATCAGCATCTTTTAAAACAATACTAAACAAACCGCCACATTTTTTCATTTGTTTTTTAGCGAGAGCTAAGTCCTTGTTATCTTGACTAAAAGGATGTAATACTTTTTCAACCTTAGGATGCGCATTTAAATAAGCTACCACCTTATCTGCAGTTTCACTAATCTTATCTAACCTAATTGGCAAGGTTCTTAAACCACGCAATAAAAGCCAGGCATTTTGTGGAGCTAATGCTGCACCAATATTCAGGTATTCTTTGTTGAAAATCTTTTCCAATAATTCTTTTTTCCCAGTTAAAACTCCTGCTACAACATCGCTATGCCCTGCTAAATACTTGGTTGCCGATTGTGCTACTAAATCTATTCCATGAGCAATGGGTTGTTGATAAAGTGGAGAACAATAGCTATTATCAATCATTGTTAAAATACCCTTTGCTTTGGCAATTTTGGCTACAGCTTCTAAGTTTTGAACATCGAAGCTAAATGTATTTGGTGATTCTAAATAAATCAACTTTGTTTTAGCTGTAATGGCGCTTTCAAACTGACTTAGATCTGTTCCATCTATAAAGGTTGTGCTTACACCGTATCTTGGTAAAAACTCTTTAAATAATTTAATTGTCCAACTATATGGGTTTTCTACGCAAACTACTTCATCGCCACTTTGCAATAAAGCCAAAACAGGGACAGTAATTGCTGCAATGCCACTGCTAAAAACCAGTGCGTCTTCTGCTCCATCAAGCGCAGCTAATTTTTTTCTTAAAATATCTATCGTTGGGTTAAACCCCCTTGAGTATAAATTACCTTGATATTCATCAGCCAATGCAGCTCTAAAATCTTCAACTGTGTTAAACTTAAAGTTGCTCGTTTGCATAATAGGAGGAGCAATTGAATTGAAATAGTTTTCGCGTTCTTCACCTAGTTCATTTAATATGTAAGATAAATCCATTAGCTAGTTTTTGCCTTTCTATTGTTGAAAAATCTGGTAATGAAATAAATGGCAACAAATCCTAAAAAGATAATTAAACCATTTGTAGCCGCACTTGGGTCGTCACTGTAAATACTAACGGTTACAAACAGGTAAGCGGCAATAAAAATGATTGGCATTACTGGATAAAATTTCATTGTATAAATTGTGTTTTTATCTAAATGGGCTGTTGTTTTGCGTAAATAGAAAATTGCAGCTGCAGAGAATGCCATTCCAATGCTATCTAAAAATATGGTATAGTTTAAAATTTTATCAAAAGTTTGAGCATAAAATAAGGTAAGGATTGAAATAAGGGTAAATACAGTTAAGCTCACAATCATTACATCATTTTTCTTTGTTTTTTTGGTAAAGATGCTAGGCAGGGCTTTTTCTTCGCCCATAGCGTACATTGCTCTCGGGTTACTTAGCAAATTAACATTTACATAACCTAGTACTGAAAAGAAAATTAAAACTGAAAGTAAGGTAAAACCTGCCGGACCAAAGATTTTGCCTGCCAAAATAGCTGCAATACTTTCTGCAGTTTTTAGTTGTTCGAAACCAATAACCTTAACATAAGCATAATTTATGGCCATATACAAAGTGATGATTATTCCCAGACCAATAATAATAGATCTTGGAATAACTCTTTTAGCCTCCTTAGCTTCGCCCCCAAAATTGATAGTTTGTTGATAACCCCCAAAACTAAATGAAACGGCTATTAAACATAAGCCTAATGCTTTTCCATAATCGCTCCACGTTGCGGGCAAACCAGAAGTGCTATTGAAAATGGGAGTGATACTAGAAGTTTGCTCTCCAAAAAAGACAGCACAAATTAGGGTAAGTACCATCACAATTTTAATAATGGTTAGTACATTTTGTGTTCTGGAACTTGTTTTTAAGCCTAATAAGTTAACTAAGTAAAATATAATGATGCTTATGGCAGCAATAATAATTCGATATTCTGCTGTTTGCATTTCCGGACTTAGTATTACCTTGCTTAAATATTCTGCACCAATTAAGGAAACACCGGCAACTGATGCTGCGTTGGAAACCACAATAATACAATTGATTGCAAATGCAATTGAGGGGTGGTAACAAACAGAGAAAATTTTATAGTATCCGCCTGTAACTGGATAACGAGAGCCAATTTCTGCATAGGTTAATGCGCCGCATAAAGCCACAAAACCACCAACCACCCATGCTAAAAAGAAGAGTTCTGGAATTTGTGCTTTATTAGCTACATTAACAGGGGTGCGAAATATTCCCATCCCAATTACTAGACTAACCACAATCATAGAAAGGTCGAAAAGAGAGAGTTGCTTTTTAGCTTGCATGAGCATAAGTTTAAGTTTGGAAGATATGAATTTTAGTTTGGAGTTAAAAGTTTGGGCTTTGTAAGCCTGTTGAAAATTATTAAACGACAGGCTTTTTTTGTATTATAGTATTATGAAATACATTTTGTTGTTCATCATCTTATTTTTAAACCATTTAGTTTTTGCTCAAACAGTAGAAAAAGATGTTTTTGAAATCTATAAACGACAATATAATAGTATGATTAAATCTAGAGGTGCTTCCTATTCATCTGGATTTACAGATCTAATTGGAGGTTTCAAAACGTCTGGTTTAAAGTCTAATACAGATTTTGCCAATGTTTTAAAGAACCTGTATGGCGACAAGGAGAAAATAGGCGTTGTATTCTTTTTTTATAATGAAGGTATTTTACATCGGACCTTTTTTAAACCAGGACAAGTTTTAGAGGAAAAGGCGATTAAGATTAGCCAACAAAAACTTGTAGAACTGCATAGTGATTTATTAATGGCTTTTCAAATACAGGCCAAATCTGCAAGCAGATCTCCAATAAAAAGAGGAGTGGCCGTTAAGAATGTAGGTTCAAATGCCAAGAAAATTAATCTCGAAGTATTAACAAAAGAAATTGGTAGTATTTTGTTGCCTATTGGTTTTGATGAGACAGTAAAACAGTTAATCGTTATTCCGGCATTAAATATTGGTACTTTCCCTTTCCATATTTTGAAGCCCTACAAGGATAATTCTTATCTGATTGATAAATGTAGTTTTACAATTAGTCCGGGAATAGTTGATTTAATAGTTTCTAAAACCCTAATATTAAGAGGAACTATGGGCGGCGAGTGGCGAGACGGAAAATACTTTGATCAATCTGGTGGTACAGACCGAAATACTTATATGCCCCCAAGGAGAAAATTTACATTAGACAACCCGTTATTTATCAGTAACCCAGCCTACCCTAAAAATTTAGAATACAGTTTTCCAGATTTGCCTGGAGCAACAAAAGAAATTGCCGGTGCAATAAGTTATGCTGAAGACTATCACTTACTTAGTGGGAATAATGCCAAAAAAGACAGTATACTTAAATATTGGGATAAGGCAGATTTAATTTATTTTGCGACACACGGCATAGCTGACGAGAGCAATCCGATAGAAAATAGTTACTTGGTGTTGAGCGGCATTGATGCGAAATTAACGGCAAGAGATGTAATGAACCTTGCCGCAAAAGGCAAGTCATTTCCAGAGCTGGTTATACTTTCTGCTTGTCAAACAGGTTTGGGGAAATCTGTTGATGTGGGTATAACCGGATTAGCTAGGTCGTTTATTTTAGGGGGTACAAAACAAGTAATCATGAGTTTATGGAATGTTGATGATGAAGCCACCGCTTTTTTAATGGAAAGGTTCATCTTTCATTTACAAGAGCCCAATTTTTACCTTCCATCTGAACAACTTCGGCTAGCAATTTTAGATACTAAAGTTAAGTATCCAAACCCAATGTATTGGGCAAGTTTTTCTGTTTTTGGGGTGAGCTATTAATTGTACATTTCGATTTTCGCCATACACCATGCGATTAACTCTTATCCAAAATGTTCATTTGTGGAAACTTTGTAATTGATTTGAACAGAGATTAGATTAAATTTGTAATGCTGAGTTGTTTCCACGTCAGTTCGACTGTGGAACGATGGAGAAATCTAATTATTTATTATTCTAACTGGTAGATTTCTCGCGGTGCTCTAAATGACGACCTCTATTACAAAAAAAATATTATGGCAGAACCGATTTATAACGAAGATAGTATTAAGTCACTTGATTGGCAGGAACACATTCGTCGCCGACCAGGAATGTACATTGGTAAACTTGGAGATGGTTCTGCGCAAGATGATGGTATTTATGTACTATTGAAAGAAATCATGGATAACTCTATAGATGAGTTCATGATGGGTGCAGGAAAAACAATTGATATAACCTTAAGCGACCAAAAAGTAAACATTCGTGATTATGGTCGTGGTATACCTTTGGGTAAAGTGATTGATTGCGTTTCTAAAATGAATACTGGAGGTAAGTATGATAGTAATGCCTTTCAAAAATCGGTAGGAATGAACGGTGTTGGTACAAAAGCGGTTAATGCCTTATCTACTTCATTTTTGGTACAAAGTTATAGAGACGGTAAAACAAAAAAAGTAGAGTTTAGTAAAGGCCTTATTACTTTGGAGCATCCAGAAATTGATACTACACAGCGTAATGGTACAGCTATAACTTTTTACCCTGATGAAACTATTTTTAGAAATTACCACTACATACCTGATTTTGTAGAAAGCATGATCTGGAACTATGTATTTTTAAATACAGGCTTAGTTATTAATTTCAATAATCAAAAATATTTCTCAGAGCGAGGTTTATTCGATTTATTATCAAAGCAAAATAAACCAGAAGAAATCCGTTATCCAATTATCCATTTAAAAGGCCATGATATCGAGGTAGCCATGACACATGGACAACAGTATGGTGAGGATTACCACTCTTTTGTAAATGGACAATACACTACACAAGGTGGAACACACCAAGCGGCGTTTAGAGAAGCAGTGGTAAAAACAATTCGTGAGTTTTATAAAAAAGAGTTTGATGCGAATGATGTGAGGGCATCTATCATTGCAGCTGTTGCCATACGTGTGCAAGAACCTGTTTTCGAATCGCAAACGAAAACGAAATTAGGTTCTGAGAAAATAGCCCCAGAAGGACAATCTGTTAGAGGCTTCGTTAATGATTTTGTAAAGAAAGAATTAGACGATTATTTACACAAACATTCAGATGTTGCTGATGCACTTTTAAAAAGAATTATCCAATCTGAACGAGAAAGAAAAGATATTGCTGGTATTAAAAAACTAGCTAATGACAGAGCGAAAAAAGCATCATTACATAATAAAAAACTAAGAGATTGCAAAGTTCACTTTAACAGTACGCACGAAAAAAGATACGAAACTACATTGTTTATAACCGAGGGGGATTCTGCTTCTGGTTCTATTACCAAATCTCGAGATGTAGATTGTCAGGCTGTTTTTAGCTTAAAAGGAAAACCATTAAACTGCTATGAATTAACCAAAAAAGTAGTTTATGAAAATGAGGAATTTAATCTTCTACAACACGCTTTAAATATTGAAGATGGTTTGGAAGGTTTACACTATAACAATATTGTTATTGCTACAGATGCAGATGTTGATGGAATGCACATTCGTTTGTTAATGATGACTTTCTTTTTGCAATTTTTCCCAGATTTAGTAAAGGCCGGTCACGTTTACATTTTGCAAACCCCATTGTTTAGGGTCCGTAATAAGAAGGAAACTATTTATTGCTATAGTGAAGAGGAGCGAAGGGATGCGATTGAAAAACTAGGTGGTAAGCCAGAAATTACTCGATTTAAAGGATTAGGAGAAATATCTCCAGACGAGTTTGGTTTGTTTATAGGAAAAGATATTCGTTTAGATCCTGTTATTTTAAAGGAACAAACTATTAAAAAGCTTTTGGAATATTATATGGGTAAAAACACACCAGAAAGGCAACAACATATTATTAAAAACTTACGTATTGAAAAAGACGAGGTAAAAGAGGGTGAGGAAGAAAGAAACGCAGCTAACACGGAAGACTTAGAAGTAGCATAATTTTTTTAATTTAACTTAAAAGAATAATTTTTTACGTAATATTGCATATCCCTATTTGTTATTAAAAAATGCCTGTAATATATTATTATGGGAAAATTGATTTAATAAACAAATTCCTTTATGCCTTTTTCCTCTGCTAAAAACTCCTCAACTCGATACGGACTTATCGTTTTCTTAATATTATCACTCTTTTTATGTGCGATTTTCTTTTATGTTCGCAATAGTAAAGGGAATGATTTGTCTCGTGACATTAACAATCTATCTGAACTAAAAGAAGACTACGCCTTAGTAGATTCATGCATTGTAGTATTATACAATGCAGACAATAATTGCAGGTTGTATGCAGTTACAGGCCAAAAAGCATATATCAATAAATTTGCAAGTGATATCAAATTTGTTTCTAACATTTTAAATAATATCAAGCTATCTGCAGATGTTAATGGAAAAAATAGTCCACAAGATTTAAAAGGTTTAGTTGATCAAAAGAAAGTTAGAACTCAGCTTTACTTAAGGTTAAGGCAATTAACGGATAGTTTAATTAATTTATCAACTGGGGTAGATACTGTGGGTAATAAAATTCAAACAGACGACGATGGGAATGAGTTAACCTATAAACAGTTTAAGACAATGGTTACTATTGATACCATTAAGATTGGGCCAAAGGCTCAAAAAGAAAAAAACCTAATTGGTCGTTTAGGAGATGCAATTAAACGTAAACCAAAAACAGAGCAAAACAATGCTATAACTAGGGTAGTTAGGGTAGAAACTAAATTAGACACTACTAAGAAAAGTAAAGCTTTCAATAGGTTACAACTAAAAAACATGAATAATTATTTCCGTAATTTATATACGGCGAATAGCATGTTGAAGAATAATGAGATAGCTATTTTAAAACTCAATAGCAAAATCATCACAGAAATAGTTTCGCTATTACAAAACTATAAGACAAAGGAAATAACCTTTGCTAAACAAAATAAAGAAGAGATTTTAGGGAATATAAATGGTAATTTTAAGAGCATAGACAAGATTTTTGTCTTTAGTATCGTTTTACTCATTTTATTGGTGAGTGGCATTTTATTTAACCTTTGGAAAATTTATAAAAATGAAAGCGAACTGATTAATTACAGTCAGAAAGCCTCTCAGTATGCGGTTTCTAAAAGTAGGTTCTTGGCAAACATGAGCCATGAAATTAGAACGCCATTAAACTCTGTAATTGGTTTTTCTGAACAATTAAGTCAAGGTAAGCTTGATGCACAGCAAATTGAGCAGGTAAGCGCTATTAGGAGTTCTTCTGTAATGCTATTAGATGTTGTGAATGATATTCTTGATTTTTCTAAATATGAAACGGGCAAAGTAAACTTTGATAAGATTTCTTTCATCCCGCTTGATGCTATAACAGAAGTATTTAACAGTATAGCCATACAAGCTACAAGCAAGGGGATAGAGTTGAAAAAGGAAATTTCTTTTAAGCGAAACGCTTGCTTTTCTGGTGATTCATTACGTTTAAAGCAAGTGGTGATGAATTTGTTAAGCAATGCAATTAAGTTTACCGATAAAGGTTCGGTTACATTAAAGGCTGATATTGATTTAAATGGTAAAAAAGGATTATTAACAGTTCAAATTGTGGATACTGGAATTGGTATTGGGGCTGAAGATATTGATATGATTTTTGATGAGTTCGCACAAGTTTACTATTCATCAACCAAGATTAAACAAAAGGGAACTGGTTTAGGATTAGCAATCTGTAAAAGAATAGTAGAGTTTCAGGGTGGGCAAATTGGTGTAACGAGCGAATTAGGAAAGGGCTCGATATTTAGTTTTGAAATTCCCTATGATATTTGTACAACAAGTAACGCTGTAAAAAATAAGAATGTAACCATTATTGCTGTAGATGGCTTAGAAGGTAAACGTATTTTATTGGCGGATGATAACAAGATGAATATTCTACTTGCTCAAACTGTTATTAAAAAATATAAAATGATAACTGATGTTGCTTATGATGGGGTGGAAGCATTTGAGTTATTCAAAAAGAATGATTACGAGTTACTTTTAACAGATATTCAAATGCCAGAGATGGGAGGGATAGAGTTAACAAAACTTATTAGATCGTATCCTGATCCATCAAAGGCCAATCTCCCAATTTTAGGGGTAACGGCAAACGTTTTGGAAGAAGATAGAAAGAAATATATCGAATCTGGGATTGATGACTTAGTACTCAAACCATTCTCGGAAAAGGAATTGATAGACAAAATGGCCGAGTATTTAAATAAGGATTAAGTTTCTTCAGGGCAATCAACCGTATCTTCTGGATGTTGAGGAGGTAAAACAGCTACTTTCTTCTCTACAATTATTGTTTTTAAGTGGACGGCATATTTACTTGGTGAGATGCCTTCAGTATATTTTTCTGCATAGGCCTGAGTAAATTCGGCACCAAAATATAAAATGATAGAGGTATAGTATATCCAAACTAAAATAACAATAATGGAACTTGCTGCTCCAAATGCAGAACCTGGATTGCCCTTTTCGATGTAAATACCAATTAGGTATTTACCCAAACTAAACATAAGTGCAGTAAATAGAGCCCCTATTAATGCAGGCTTCCATTTTAAATCTACATCTGGCAAAACCTTAAAAATGATGGCGAATATGGCGGTTACCACGCCGAGTGTTAATATATTGGTAATAATTAACATCACAAATCCAGATATCTGTTCAATACCAACCCTGGAGGCATAAACTTCTAATCTATTGCCAATTCCAACTACAACACTATTTATAACAAGAGAAACTAAAAGTAAAAAGCCTAAAGATGCAATAAGAGAAAATGACAATAAACGATTGGTAATTAATTTTTTCCATCCCTTTTTAGGAACCGCCTTTACTTTCCAAATGATATTAATACTATCCTGAATTTCTATAAATATTGCTGTAGACCCAATAATTAAGGTTACTATACCAATAATTAAACCCATTGTGCTTTTGCCAGAAAGATTAGCATTTTCTACAAAACCTCTCAACTGATTTGCAGCGTCGGTACCGATCATTTCGCTAATTTCTCCAAATAGCTTTGTGTTAGGATCCATGTTATCTCCCAAGAAAAGAGTTGCAGCTGAAATAATAATGATAATCAGTGGAGTAAGTGAAAATATGGTATAATAAGCCAATGCCGCACTTAACTTCATCACCCTATCTTCCATAAAGCCTTTTCCAGCAGCTATAAAAAGGTGATAAGTTATAACTAATAAGTTTTTTGTCTTTTTTAATAAACCAATCATACTTTTAAAACGGATAACCGATGCCGATGTTTAAAATAAAATTTTCTTTGCGCCAGGTTTTGCTACCAAAATCTACATCATTTAACACCCAGCGTTGTCCATTAGGAAGATAGGGTTTTCTAATAGGAAATGCACCATCTAACCTAATTACAAAAATTTGAGCATCTATCCTTAATCCAGCTCCTGTACCAACAGCCAATTCATTTAATGTATTACTTAATTTAAAGCCAGAACCAGGTCTACCACTGTTTGGAATTGTTGGTTTGCCTAAATCTTCTTTTCTTAACCAAATGTTTCCAGCATCAACAAATAGAGCACCTTGCAGTGGTCCAGCAATTTTAAATCTTAATTCTGTATTCAGCATTAATTTAATATCACCACCTTGATCTGCAAATTGATTGGTTAAATCTACTTGATAGGTTCCTGGACCTAGAGACCTTGCTCTAAAAGCCCTAATGTCATTACTTCCGCCAGCAAAAAATTGTTTAACAAATGGTAACGATGTACTATTTCCATAAGCATAGCCATAACCAGCATTAAATCGATTTGCCCAAGTTATATTTCTATTTATTTTATGATAGTTACGCAAATCTGCTTCAAACTTAATAAATTGGGTTAATGGAATGCCAAATAACGTTCTTTCACCAATCCCATTTTTAGAAACAAATAAGCCCCATAAATTACCACCAGTTTCTACACTACCTCTAAAATAGGTTGTGTTTCTACGTTGGTTTTCCATTTGATTGGTAAAGGTAAAACTGTAGTTACTTCCTATAATAAACTGCTCCTCTAATGTGTTTTCTAATCCTGGTGTGGCTTTAAATAAACTATCTAGCTTTAACGAATCTCCCTCTGTTGGTTTAACTAAAGTGATAGATATTGGGTTAAAGCTGTGCTCTTTATATAAATTCTCTTTCCAGTTGTAACCAAATTCACCTTTAAACGAATTCAACTTGTATAACGAACCTCTGTTTAATAATTGATAGGATAAAGAAGTCACAGTTCTAGGAATAAAAGAATTTGTAACTCTTGGTTTATAAAATGGAACAATGAACTGAGGAAAGGTCAACTTTCCTTCTGCTGTAAATGAATATGAATTTAATCCTTTTGCCAATCCACTAATTTGAGTTTCAAAACCACCACTTACACTTACGTCTAATTGCTCCGCCCCCCTAAATAAATTTCTGGTTGTTTGTGTTAGTTTTACTTCAGAACCTACAAAACCATTCGTTTTATTGGTTCCATTTACTGAAAATGTTAGGGAGTTTTTCTTTAATGGTGTGAGGAAAATATTTAAGTTAAGCTGATTGTTTTTAAAACTGTCAATTGATAAAAACTCTGCCCTAACATCTCTAAACGCCCCTAGATTAACCATTCTATTTAAAGATTGATTATGGTCTTTACGATTATAATTTTCTCCTTTTTTAAAGAAAACTAACCTGTCGAACAGTTTTGGCTTGAATGTATTTCTATTATCGTAAATATTAAAATCGTTATACTGCAAAGGGGTTAATGTTTTTAATAAACTATCTCTGCGTAAGCTGTAATTTGGATAAATATTAATAGATTTAATGGTATAAGGTTTTATACCTGCATCTGGTGCACTTCTTTTAACATTAACATTTATGTTGACTAAATTTTTACCTATTGTACTGTCTACTTGTAAAATCAAATAGTCTGGACTGAAATAGAAATATCCGTTTTCTTTTAAATCGTTATCGATTCTAATCCGCTCATTTTTATAAGTATCCAAATCATAAAAATTGCCAACTTTAAGCAATGTATTATTCTTGTTTTGGTCAATGATATGAGTTAAAACACCAGTGTCTTTTGGGAAAGTAATGCTGTTTATTTTATACCTAATTCCGGTATTTGTGGTGTAAATCGCTTTCCCTTTTTTCCCTTTAATTACAGTGTCGCCTGTAACCTCAGCTTGCAAATAACCCTGACTAATTAAATAACTTTTTAAGACATCATTATTGTATTTAATTTTTACTTCACTTAATAAAACTGGAGCTTCTCCAATCTTGTTTTTTAACCAATTGCCAATCCCTTTAGGTTTTACAGTATCTGGAGCTAAGTTATGAATGAGCAATTTGTATTTTATCCCTAAAAGCGATTTGTTAGGTCGAGGCCTGGTTTTGTTTTCTAAAGTCTTTTTAACCTCTTTTTGATCGTCAATTCTTTTACTTGAATCTGGGTTGATGTTTATTTCAGCGCCTGTATACAAATATTGCCCGGGTTTTAATCGCCTGGTTGTACTACAGCTAGCCACAACCAAACAAGCCAATAAAAATACTATAGGTTTAATTAGTTGTTTCATCTTTTGGTTTCTGTTCTATTTGGTTTCTTATTTTCTTCTTACGTGACTGGAAAACCTCCCTAAACTTATTGTAATCGACTACTAAGGTAAAACCGATACCAGTTTCAATTATTTGACCATCAATTACCGCCTCATTCTGATTTCTCCTGTAAAAACGTAACCTATATTTTCCATCAGCAGATAAGGCGTATTCTACATTTAAATTTCCAGCTATGTTAGATGAACTTTGGCCAGGTACTTTAGGGCCTTCTAAACCGAATGAACTTCCAACAGTAATTGTTAATCGTTCGTTCAATAGTTTTTTAGAAAGGCCAACTTCTAAATCCGTTTTTTGCTCTAATGAGCCAGTAGAATAATCTTCTGAAGAATTTACATTGAAGTTCAAATCTACCCCTTGTATTAAATCAGATGCTAGGTTATTCAATTGCTCGGTTAATAATTTACTTACACTTGAGCGGGCCCAAGTAGAAGCACCACCACCGCCAGCTAAACTTTGGAAAGGATTGTTAGCTATAAATCTATTTAAGGCCAACAAGGCGAAAACTTGTTTGTTTAACTCACTTTCATCTCTGTTTACATTTTGTAATTTGGTATAAACAGTTCCAGATAAAGCACCTCGCTCGTTTTCAGGCAAATCTATTTTGAAAGAAATTTTTGGTTTCAACAACTCCTCTTTCATGTATAAATAAACTTGAAACGGTAATTTCGTTTTGGCCTGGATATTATCTGGTTCATTAATTAAATCAATTGGGGCTGCATTAACTTCATATAAAGCAGTTAAATCTACGGTAGCTGCGGTAGGTTCACCTGTCCAAATAATAGTGCTACCTTTTACAATTTTAAACGGTCTTTTCCCTAAAGGAGCAACCGTTAAACTATAAGAACCTTCTTCAACTTCATACCTCCCTGTTAAGCTTATTTTTCCGCTCGGGTCAATTGTTGCATTTAAGTTGGCATTACCTTTTATACTTAAATTATCGCCATTTTGGGGGTCTACTACTACATTTAACTCTGCTTCTGGGTCAATTGTTATGTTAGCAACCATATTCATTCCCTTTAATGGCGATTTACTTATGCTGTCGGCTTTTAGAGGTTTTTGACCATTAAATGGTGGTGCATCAGCGTCAATAAACTCCACAATTCCTTCCTGTTCTATAACAGATGGGTCGTTGATTGGCAACGCGTAAAAGAATTTAGTGCCTTTATTTACCCTGATGTTCATATTCACATCTGGCTGATTTAAATCTCCACGAACTTTAATGGTACTGGTTAAATAAACCGTTCCGTAAATCATGTCATTATCAGCTGCGGTAGAATTAATCGCCCTAAAATTATCTGTTCTAATATCTAAGCCAAATCTTACATTTTTAAAATCTGTAGTATAGATATTGCCATCTATAATTGCTTTTTTACCTAATGAATCAATCAGTGTAAAATCATCAAATCTTATGCCTTCATTAGTAAATGCTATTTCTTGCGTAGGCATTGTGAAATATGAATTGATGTAAGCCACATTAAATCCGGCGTCATTAAACTTCAACGAACCCAAAACTTTTGGCGCAGTTAATTCTCCTTTAACAGTAAACTGTCCAGTAACCGTTCCTTTACCTTGTCTAATTTGCCCAAGACTTACACTTTCTACTTCCTTTAAATCTATCTTATCAATATTTACTACTAAGTCTAATGCACTTTGAGGAGCTGTATAATAGAAACCACTTGCTCGTAATTCGTGTACTCCTTTTAATCTGGCATCTACTTGAAAAGCATTGGCGGTATTGTTATTTACCAGTAAGCTCAAATCGCCAAGCTCGTCTTTTTGGTAACGTAATTTGCTAACATTCAAATTAGCCTCGAACTTAGGATTGGAAATCAAATCTTTTACATCAACTATTCCGTTAATTGTTCCGCCAACCATTGCAGTATCAGTTTCTGCAAACTTAGTAATGGTTTCTATTTGGAAGTTTTTAAACTCTACTCGAAGTGGAGAATTCGGTGTGTTGCTGATGCTATTAATGCTCAATAATTGAGAACCCTGACTTAAATTAAATTGGTTTGCCAATATGCCCGATTGACCAAATTGAATATAGTTTTCAGGAGACATGGTCCATTTCTGATAATCTAATAATAGCTTATTTGGATCAAGGTTAAACCTAAAATCCTTGTTGAAAGATTTGAATATCCCACCAATTACATATTTATCTTTTCTTTGTCTGTCGCGAAGAAAGATGTTTAAATCTAATTGATTATTGGCTGCATTTCCAGAAATTTCAGAGTTGAATAATACAATTGATGGACTTTGAATACTTCTGATAGTTAGATTATAGTTTAGCTTTTGGTTATTGTTATTAACTGCAAGTCGGACACTATCTACATTATAATCGCCATAAACTACTTTCGGGAAAGAGGCATTCATCAATAAACTGTCTTTCTGTGTGTCAATTAATCCGTTAATTCTTGAGGGGACAAAAGTGCTTAACTGAGGGACAAAATCTTTTAAGAATTTAGGGCTGTAAATGTTAATATCAAACCTGAAACGTTGATCTGGAATGGAAACCACTTCACCAAACTGATAGTATTTGTTGATTTGGTTAATTACTGCATTTCCAATTTTACTTAACTGGTATTTTCCGTCAATTTTTGCACTTAACAATTCAGATTTTAAAGCTAAGCTATTAGACGTTGCTGTAGAAACCGCATTAATTTCAACAGTATCAACATTAAACCTTCTACCTTCTTTTACAATTTGTAAGCCAGTTGCAAAAACATCACCATTTAAATGATCTACATCAGCAGTGCTGATATTAGCTTTTATATTACCTGCAACCTTAAATTCTGTTGTGCTAAAGTTTAATTTTTGTAAATCAACTTGTTTTAGATTAATATCAGCCTTTAACGATGGATATTTTCCTGCCAAGTTAATTTTTGCATCTAAACTGAAGTTCGCGTTACTATCTGGCATACTTCCCTTAACATTTACTAACTGGTTAGCATAAGTTCCGTTTAGCTTCAAATTGCTGTAATTGTATTTGTTATAGGTTGCTCTTAAAACGGTAGCATCAAATTTCGCATGGATTGTTTTTGGGTCTAAACCTGTTCCTGAAACATTAGCCTTTGCTGTAATTCTGCCTAAAGTAGCTTGTTGTTTCAATAATCTGCCAACGTTGAAGTTGTTTAAACTTATATTGGCTTGGTAACGTTCTTTTCCTTTCGGCCCTTTCATATTCGCTACAACCACAGCACCCCCCATATCTGTCTGAATGTTTAGATTGGTGTTAAAATCAGTCATCGAACCTTTAAAAGTCCCTCTCGCATCTACCATATTTGGTAGTTCAATAGTTGGAGGAAGTGATTTTTTAGGTACAACTACCAATATGTCAGCTTTGCTAAGATGGAGCTTTTTGATGTTTAAATCGAGGTAAGTTTTATTGATATCAGGTAATCCTTTTGCTCTTCCACTAATGTCTATTTGCGTATTCTTTAATCCAGAAATCTGTAATTGGGCAATAGTTAAATTGTTTAAGTAGCCATTTACATTAGCGTTTACCTTAATTTTTTCATTTCTATAATTAGCAGGTATCGCATTGCTGAAGAAAGCAGCATCTTTTAAACCAATGATGGTGTTTTTAAAATTCAAGCTCATCTGAACCCGTTCAGGATGTTTAGTTAAATCTTCCAAAGAAGTAAAATTCAACTCTGTTGCATTATCAATGCTGGTATTTGGCGTTCTTAAAATGAAATTGGCCAGCTTGATTTGTTTGTCTGTATAAGTAGCATCGCCTTGCAATTCATTTAAAATAAAACCACTCTTATCTTTTAGCGAACCATTATTAACTTTAACGGTAATTCCGCCATTGGCAAAATTCAAATCTCCAGCACCTAAGTTTAAATTGGTAATATTTAAATGATTAAAATCTAAACCCTTGGTTGGTTTTGCACTCAAATTGTCAAACTGTATATTGTTGTCGTTAAAATCTACCTTCTTTAGAAATAAAGCCAAGGGCGATTGCTCTACTAGAACTGTATCTTTTACCTTGTTTAAATTATTACTTGGTGCAGGTTTAAAAGCGAATAAGATTTTAGATTTGTTTAGCCTTGCTTCATCAGCATTATATTTCCCATTTGTTAAATCTACCTTCAAATTCACCAAACCTAAATCATTAATGTTGGCTATAGCTTTGGTAGTAGATAACTGGTCGTCGTAATTGATCTTCACATTAGTAAATGCAAAATCCTCAACAGTTATGGTGGGTAATTTCCCTTTTTCTATATGGGCGCTGTCAACACTGTTGGTCAAATGTTGCACCAATTGTGTGAGCGGTTTTTGTTGTAAATAATTTAGCGTGGTATTTTTTAGGCTAAGTGATTTAATTACGTAATTCTGTTTTGCTAAATCGAAGTCTTTAATCTTGGTTTTAAATTCGCCAAGATGTAGTTTAATGTCATTTCCCACCACATCATCCCGATAGGTAATACCGATATCTGTAAATAAAACTTTGTCTATCCTAAATTTAAGCGGGGCAGAAGTAGTGTCTTTTGCTGGGTCTTTTTTCTCCTCGGTCATAAAAGCATCCACCAAAAAAGAAAAATTAAACGCAGTATCTGGATTTATTCGTTTTACGTTAGCCCGTATGTTTTTTAGTTCAATGTTATTAATTTCTACTGTGTTTTTTAGTAACTTCAATAAGCTAATATCAACCTGTAATTTCTCCGCATACAATAGGGTATCACCTTTACGGTCTTCGATATAAAACTTGTTAAGCACCACATCTTTTGGTAAGGCAATTTTTATACTTTCTAACCTAACTTCAGTTTTAGTCTTATTTTTGATGTATGTGATGGCTTTATCCTTTACAAAATTCTGTACCGCAGGAATATTTAAAGAAAGCGCAATAAGCACCACCAGCAAAATAATGCTAGCGATAACCCATAGGAAAATTTTTAAACCTTTGCGTAAATACTTCTTCAAGCGAGATAAATTTGAGATGATAAAATGTTTAATACTAATACTGTGCCATTAACACTATGCATTTTAAACAAATTGCGAATAGAAAAGTTCTTTAGAATTTAAAGAAAAAATAGCTTAGGTTTATATCCCACAAATAATTTGTGGAACATAATCTATGAGCGCACAGAATTTTACAATTAGCTACGAAACTTTCGACGGTATAGAAGACCTTTCAGAAACCGATAAAATACTATGTTTAAAAGCGAAGAATGCATTAGCTTCATCGTTTTCTCCATATTCTAAATTTAAAGTAGGAACAGCAATTTTGTTAGCCGATGAGCAGGTTGTTTTAGGAAGTAATCAGGAAAATGTGGCTTATCCATCAGGACTTTGTGCCGAAAGGGTTGCCTTATTTACTATTGGCTCAAACTATCCAAATGCTGTTATCAAAACAATGGCCATAACTGCACAGACCGATGTTTTTAAAATTGTAAATCCAATTACTTCTTGTGGTGGTTGTTTGCAAGTGATGATTGAAGTAGAAAAAAGACAAAAATTGCCGATTGAAGTTTTATTCTATTGCATAGATGGACAGATTTTAAAAGTAAAAAGCGTTAAAAATTTATTGCCTTTTGCTTTTGTAGAAGATAGGTTGGAGAGGTAGTTTAAATAAAAATTTACCACCTAAGATACCTTAGAAACCGAAGTTGAAATGCTTAGGTTCTCTTTGGTTTCCTTAGGTGGTTCAAAAATAATCTTAAATCTTTCGTTGGAAATCCTTAGCTGTTCTCAGATTTCTTAAAAGGTTTAAAGCACAAATCTTTCTTAATGTTAATTTATCGCGATACGCAATACGCTTTACGCAATTCTATTTCAACGCTTCCCTTACTTTTGGCGCAATCTTAGTACCGAATATTTCAATAGATTTCATCATTGCTGAGTGTGATGGTCCGCCGACATCCATGTGTGCAGAGAAACGGGTTAAACCAAACATAGCTTCCATTGCCAAAATTTTATCAATTGCTTCGTTGGCATCGCCGATGATTAATGCACCATCTTTACTTCTCCCGAAATCGAATTGATTTTTTTGGTAAGGGGGCCAACCACGAGAGCGACCAACTCGATCCATTTGTGAAGAATATAAGGAGTAATAATAATCAGCGGTTTCGGCACTGTTTTCTCCAAAGAAAGAATGCATATGAACACCCACTTCAAACTTAGCCATATCGTGACCATAAGCCTGATAAACTTTTTTATAATAATCAAACAAAGGTTTAAAACTAGCCGGATTACCACCAATAATGGCGAAAATTACTGGTAAACCCAATCTTCCAGCTCTTTCTACAGATTCTGGTGTGCCACCAATGGCTACCCAGATTTTCAAGTTATTGTCTACAGCACGAGGTAGTATTTCTTGATTGGCTAATTCAGGTCTGAATTTACCTTTCCAGCTTATCTTTTGTTCCTTGTTTATTTTTAAAAGTAATTCTAATTTTTCTTCGTAGAGTTCATCATAGTCTTGCAGATTAAAACCGTACAATGGAAATGATTCGATGAAACTGCCACGACCAGCCATTAATTCGGCTCTGCCATTAGAGATTAAGTCTATGGTAGCAAAACTTTGGTATAATTTAACAGGGTCTGAAGAACTAAGAACAGAAACCGCACTACCCAATTTTATGTTTTTGGTAACCGTAGAAGCCGCTGCTAAAATAATTTCTGGAGTAGATACTGCATAATCTGGACGATGATGTTCGCCTATGCCGTAGAAATCTAAACCAACTTCATCCATTAGTTTAATTTCTTCTATAATTTCTTGTAATCTTTGTTGGGCTGGTTGTACTTCGCCTTTTGCATTTACTTGCAAATCTCCAAACATTCCTATACCTAATTCCATAACTTAAATATTTTTAACAAAGTTAAGGTGTGGTCGGTTTATAATATTTGATGTATGATAAGAAATGAAAATGTTTACCGCAAAGGAACAGGGAAGAATCAGGTAGTTTATTTACCATCTAAGACATCTTAGAAAATCTAAGGACAAATAGTATGTTGTATGGCTATGAAATGCTAAGATGAACTTAGATTTCTTAGATGGTTCAAGCTGCATCATAATAAAAAACATTAAGTAATTAAGACTTCATTTTTCTTAATTACTTAATGTTCAAGTTTTTGAAATGAGTTTATCGCAATAATTATTATCCTTTAATAAAAGCTAAAAGGTCTCTGTTTATGGTTGTAGCTTCAGTAGTTGGCATTCCGTGAGGGAAACCCGGGTAAGAAATCAGTTGTCCGTTTTTTAATAATTTTGAAGCCTTTACGCCAGTTAACTCAAAAGGAACAATTTGATCGTCTTCACCATGTAAAACCAATACAGGTATATCTACACTTTTCAAATCGTCAGTGAAATCTGTTTCAGAGAAAGCTTTGATACAATCATAATGTGCTTTTATGCCACCCATCATTCCTTGTCGCCACCAGTTGTCTTTTATACCTTGAGAAATTTTTGCTCCTTCGCGATTGAAACCATAAAAGGCATCTGTAAAATCTGCAAAATATTGAGGTCGTTTTGTAGCAGTACCTTCGCGAATTTCATCGAAAACCGACATTGGTATACCATCAGGATTTTCATCGTTCTGTACCATAATGGGTGTAACTGCACTTACTAAAACCGCTTTAGCTACCCTGCCTTTTCCATGTTTAGCTACATAACGAATTACTTCGCCACCCCCAGTAGAGTGACCAACGTGAATGGCATCTTTTAAATCTAGAAATGCTGTCAATTCTGCAACGTCTGCTGCATAAGTATCCATGTCATTTCCAGTGGCAGTTTGTGTAGACCTGCCGTGACCTCTTCGGTCATGGGCTATTACTCTATAACCTTCATTTAAGAAAAACATCATTTGCGCATCCCAATCATCACCACTTAATGGCCAACCATGGTGAAAAACTATGGGTTGTCCTGTTCCCCAATCTTTGTAATAAATTTCTGTTCCGTCTTTTAATTTTAATGAGCTCATGATTTAAGGTTTTAATTGATGATTGTTTTTTTGCTTGAATAAACAACGATATGATTTCTCTTTGTTTACATAACAAAAATAAGCGGCGAAAGTTAATAAAGATTTGATGTATGATAAGAAATGATTAAATCTTAAGTGAAGAAGAAAATATGTTTTAAGATGGATGTAGTAATAAGAGAGAAAAAGTAAATGCCACAAATTAGAAAAGAATTTGTGTGAGCTGGCATTTACTGTTCTTTTAGCTTTGGTCGTAACAGCTTCGTGTCTGCATCGTATCATGGTCGAGAAGTGGTCGACTTCTGTTCGGGAAAAACATCAATTTTTGGGTAGCGATATGCATTAGCTGGAGGTGCTAAGCAAACCAATAACTAGGCTAATGTCGAACTCTTCACGAATTCTTCACGACTTCTTCACGACTTCTTCACGACTACAAGTCGCGGTAAGGTCGCTGTAATGTCGCCATAACGTCGCTGTAACTATATCATTTTTGATTGAAAGATTTTGGCAGGATTGCCAAGTAAGAGGTGTTGTAATAAAGGTAGGCTTTTTATAGAGAATTCTTATGATTTGCTTGGATGCTTTCTATAAAACACTCATATATCTTTGAACTATTATAATGCCTGTTATAAAAGGAAATAGAATGTCATAATTTAATCGCTACCACAACCCCCGCAACTGCTGCAAGAACTTCCACAGGATGAACTAGATGAGCTCCCACAACTACTTCCGCCATCATTATTGTTTCGATTTGCATAATTAACTAGTGGAACAAAAGTAGTTGTTAAAACAGCAGACCCAAATAAGAAGTAATTCCATTGCCAATCATTTTCAATTTCTCTTGTTGGTAAAATCTCAGTTTTATACAAGTTTGGTATAGTATGGGTACAAATAATTTTCGTTAATCTATTCAGGTAATATATCATAAAAACTGTCAAAGCAATAACAATTATGGCAATTTGTGTGACAGGTTTTTCTCTTAAAATTCCAGTTACCAGTCTTATAGAACCTAACATCAAAAAAATGGAAAGTATGCCAAAGTTCAAATAAAATAGATTGCCAAATTTTTTGGATTTGATAGAGTACTTTTTGAATGCATCCATGGCATTAACAATGTTCCAAAAAATTGGTTTTCTAAGTAAATGCGTTAAAAGTGTTGGGTAAGCAGTTTTTCCAATCTCGCTTAAAGTGGTAGTTACTTGAAGTTGCTCTGGCGATTTGGCTTCTCCTCTAATAACAAGCTTAACTGTGTTGTCTGTGTTTACTTTTATCGTTTCATTATCAATTAATTCATTTACTGCCCCATTGATAACGTTAGAAAGTTGTTGAGTTTGAAGATAAACCAATTCAAAAGGTTGAAGGGAATAAATGAATGAATTTTTATCAAAAGACCTTGTAATAATTTTAAGTTTGTCTTTATTGTATATTTCAAGAATTATGACAATTGTTACTACCAAGCCAATGAAATATAGAAGAAAATCAGGATTGTTAATTGTAATATAAATTGGTTTTAGTAGAAGGTAGAAGGGCGTTGTTAAAAGGATAAAAGACAAAATACCAATTATAATAAATGTTCTTATTTTAAGTTTGGCTTTGTCTAAATTCAAGCTCTCATACATCCCTTCCAACTCCCAAATGTCACTTGGTTGAGTTCCAAAAGTGTTTTCGTAAAACTTGATAGTTCTTTCTTTTGCTTGTTTAAATTTTGAGAAATCTTTTTTGTTATGGGTAGAGGGGATATGTTGAATTTGTTTACCACTTAAGTTGCAAAATTCTTGATAAGATTGAGTGAAAATTAAATGTTGATGCCAAACGATGTCAATAGTTTCTGAGGGTGAAACCATAAATTCAGAAGTAGAGGCTAAATACATGAACTTCTTATATTCTAAAATGGCTTTTGCTGTAAAGTCTTTTGTCCAATAGTTTTCCTTGGCAAGCCTAGTAGAAAAACCATATTCACTTGGGGGATTATCAAAGTCAAACTGTATAATTTTGTCCCAAAGTTCTGTATTCATCATCTAGTTATGGTATCTTGATAGTTTGCTTCTTTAATCTTTCTACGAATTACATTTGTCCAGACATGGCAGCTATGTAATAATTAGCAGCATAGGTTGTTAGTAAAATCAATAATATGTCTTTTTGTTTATTGTCGTAAGAAATGTCGTAGTTATAGCTGAATTTTGACCAATTGAAATCAGGGTTTAATAACATTAATTTTTGATGATTTTCGTCTTCAAGAACGTATTTGTCTTGGAAAGTACCAGTTGTTTTTAATATGAAATTTTTTCCATCTGGAAATGAAATGATGATGTGTCCTTTCCAATTCATTTGCAAATTGGCAACCTCTATCTCATCTTTCGTTACAGAAATTGTGGAGCTAAAAATTCCTTTCGGAGTGATTTTATAATTATCCTTACCTATTACAGCATTAGCGCTGTAAGAAAACAAGCCATCGTAGGTGATATGGCCTAATTTTTCGGAACCATCAATAAGCTCAAATGTCTTTTTATCGGTGCACTGTATTTTCATAGGTTTAGAATTTAAATCCCTTTATCAAATGTATTTATTACGGATTACAAATCCTATGATAAGAATTCCAGATTACAAATCTGGAATAGCGAGTATCACGAGATTAAAAACAAATTTATTTTAAAGTCTTAATCTTTAAAACTGAGGGCCACCATATTAAAATGAATTCTGTTAGCATAATCGGATAAACCCAACAAATCCATTCATATACTGTAAATTGCACTTCTTCATTTTTTATAAAATTGAACAAGCCTGTATATTCATTAATAAGAGGGAGTAGCCTGATAAATACAAAGGCTAGTCCACAAACATAAGAACGTATCATGAATTGCTTATGAAGTTTAAAATTTTTCTTCACTGCAAACCAAAATGCTATGATTGTAGTAAAAAGCCAAATGATAGCAAGTAGGCCAAGAGAAGGTACTGAACCAGGTAAAGGATAATTTGACAGCAAATAAAAAACCATCAAAGCTGAGACAATGGAACCTCCAATATAGAATTTTCCAGCTAATCGGTGCCAACGCTTGAAATGGTTTCTAAAATATGACCAAAATTGAAGGGGACCTAAAACCAGCGTACAAGTGGCTCCAGAAAAATGTACAATAAGCCACCATTTTTCACTTTCTTGTCTAGGGCTGAGCGTTCCTTTAAAGTATGGCAATACACTATCGAAATAAAAATAAAACGAAACTATCAAGACAGCAATCCAAAACACAATTAGTAGTATTTTTTTATAAAAGCTATTATCCATCTTTCTGTATCAATTAACGCTACAAATATGTTGCAATTCCTAAATAAACAAATTTAGATATAAATTTATTTTTCATCTTCTATAAAAATACTTCCATCAGGATGATTCCCTTTTTCTGGATCAAATGGTTCTAATCTGTTAAATTTGAATTTAGCAAATAAACTAGATGCAAAATATCCTAGAGTTGTAATTAGGAGTGTTAAAAGAATAGAATCACAGGTCTTCGAAATAATATCTATTTTATAATCAACTTCTCCTATTTGAAAAATATAGCCAAAACATATGTAGGCTAATCCAACTCTAAATAGAAATGTTTCTTTAAGTATTTCCTTTAATTTTGGATTTATTACTCCCCTTTTTTGTACCAACACAATACCAGCATACATTTGAATTTGGTTTGTATTTCTTAAAAAGGTCATTATTGCCAATAAAATAGAACCAGATAATTGAAGTATAGATGGAATCATAGTTTCTTTGTACTAATATTAATAGACTGATTTGCAATTATCATATTATTCTGTTTATAAGACTACTTCCTAAACAAATCTGTAATCAACAGCGGATTCGTTTTTTTATGTCTCTCTACCAATTCTTTTGCGGTATATTTTTTGTCTTCGATGTCTTGATACTCTTGAGTGGTGATGCCAAACAATTGCAAGAATTTTAAATGACCGTGTGGCGTGTCTAACTCTTCAAATTCTGAGTCGATAGAGAATACAAAAGCTGTAATGTCTGACGCTGTCTTTGGTCTAAATGGACCACCGGCCGACATGTAATGATACTCATCAAAAGCATTTTGGTACTTCCAAACGTATTTGGCAATGTTCTGTAAAAAGGCAGCAGCCCAAAGTGGTTTTTCTGAGTCACCGGCAACTGGTAAATGCCTGAAAGTAATTTCAAAACCAAAACCATTTATCTGATCATCTGCACATTCGGCATCGTAGAATAAATTGGTATAACCCAATGTAACATAATGTAAGTGAGTAGTTTGTTCTTCGCTTTTGAAATATTCAACTGCCCAAAGTGGGTCTTTTCCGCCCATTTCATAAGGTATGGCTGTAGCAATGTGTGTAGCTTCCTGATTGCCATAAATTTCTAGCTCACGTTCGTTAATGGCATCTAAACCTGGTGCATCAATTTCCTTATATTTTTTTAGGTATTTAGTTCTTTTAACAGACATGTTCTCTTAGTTTTCCTACAAAGCAAGCAATTTACTGGAAAACTTTGCAACCTCAAATAGTTGCACCATCTTTTGTTAAATAAACCCAATGGAAATGAGCACGTAGGGATAACCCTTGCGGTTACCCTGAAGTAAAGCGCACAGCCCCAAAGGGGTGCCTTTGGCACGGGATTAACATTGCTAAGGATTGCTGTTTTTGCTTTCCTAATCGGTTAATTTTTTACCATCTAAGACATCTTAGAAAATCTAAGACTGGAAGTTATACTTAGCTGCTCTTAGATTTCTTAGATGGTTTTTCTTATGTGTATTACTTTACCACCTAAGAGACCTAAGAAAACCTAAGTTTTTAAGATTGCTATTTTCCTATGTGGTTAAATATCTCACCATCTAAGGCATTAAGGGGACTTAGATTGGATTATGCTTAGCTGCTCTTAGATTTCTTAGATGGTTATTTAATTTCGCAATACGCTCTACTCAATTCGCTGTTCACAAGCTGTTAAAAACTTCTCTCGAAAATTATAATTGCAAGCGTTATATTTACGCATCCCAAATACTTTTATAGCGAATGAGTGAAGAATTAGACCAAAATTTAAACGAAGATGCCTTGCCGGATAATCCGGAGATTAAACATTCAGTTATACCCATTAACGGACTTTATGAAAACTGGTTTCTCGATTATGCTTCTTATGTAATTCTGGATAGGGCAGTGCCGCACATTCATGATGGTTTAAAACCTGTGCAACGCCGTATCATGCACTCGCTAAAAGAAATGGATGATGGGCGTTTTAACAAAGCGGCCAACGTAATTGGGAATACGATGAAATACCATCCGCATGGCGATGCCTCTATTGGCGATGCAATGGTTCAAATTGGTCAGAAAGATTTACTAATTGATTGCCAAGGTAACTGGGGCGACCCGATTACTGGGGATAGCGCTGCGGCACCTCGTTACATTGAAGCTCGTTTATCTAAGTTTGCTAATGATGTTGTTTTTAACGCAGATACGACCATTTGGCAATTAAGTTACGATGGTAGAAATAGCGAACCCGTAACCTTGCCGGTTAAGTTTCCATTGCTATTGGCGCAAGGAGCTGAGGGAATTGCAGTAGGTTTGGCGACTAAAGTAATGCCTCATAATTTCGTGGAGCTTTTAGATGCTTCGATAGAAATTTTAAGAGGCAATAGAAGTAATATTTTGCCAGATTTCTTTACGGGAGGGATGGCCGATTTTTCTAACTACAACGAGGGAATGCGTGGTGGTAGAATTAGGGTGAGGGCAAAAATTACAGAAAAGGATAAAAAGACTTTGGTAATTACCGAAGTTCCATATAGTACAACAACTGGTTCGGTAATCGACAGTATTTTAGCGGCGAACGATAAGGGTAAAATCAAGATCAAAAAGATTGAAGATAATACTGCAGCTAATGTGGAGATTGTTATTCAATTGGCACCTGGTATTTCTCCGGATGTGACAATTGATGCCTTATATGCCTTTACTTCTTGTGAGGTTTCAATTTCGCCCAATACTTGTATCATTAAGGATGATAAGCCGCATTTTTTAACGGTTAATGATATTCTTGAGCAAAATACAAAGCACACTAAGTTTCTTTTAAAGCGAGAATTGGAAATCCGTTTGCATGAGCTACAAGAGAAGATTTTCTTTAGTTCGTTATTAAAGATTTTTATTCAGGAAGGGATGTACAAAAATCCTGAATACGAAAATTCTGCTGATTTTGAAGGTGTGGTAACGGTGTTGAATTTATTGTTCGATCCATTTAAACCGTCTTTATACAGAGCCATTTTGCCAGAAGATTTCAAGAAGCTAATTGACAAGCCGATGAGTAGCATCACCCGTTTTGATGTGAAAAAGGCTGATGAGCAGATGAAGGCTTTGGAAGATGAGATTAAGGTGGTTAAAGGTCATTTACGTCACTTAACTGATTATGCCATTGCTTGGTATCAGAAACTGAAAGATAAATATGGCAAGGGTAGGGAACGTAAAACGGAAATTCGCTTTTTTGATAAAGTTGAGGCGAGTAAAGTGGCCTTGGCTAATGTTAAATTATATGTAAACCGTGAAGATGGTTTTATTGGCACTGGTTTACGTAAGGACGAATTTGTTGCTGATTGTTCTGATATCGATGAAATTATCGTTTTCCGTGAAGATGGGAAATGTATAGTAACCAAGGTTGCAGATAAAACTTTTGTAGGCAAGGGAATTATCCATGCACAGGTATTTAAAAAAGGAGATGAGCGTACTGTTTACAACTTGATTTATAGAGATGGTGCAAGCGGAACGAATTACATTAAACGTTTCGCTGTTTTAGGCGTTACGCGAGATAAGGAATACGATTTAACCAAAGGCACTAAAGGTTCTAAGATTTTATATTTTACTGCTAATCCGAATGGAGAGGCAGAGATTATCACCATTCAGTTAAAACCTCATTCTAAGTTAAAGAAATTACAATTTGATTTAGATTTTGCAGAAACTGCGATAAAAGGTCGTGCTTCTCAGGGTAATATTGTTTCGAAATATCCGGTTAAAAAAGTGCTATTAAAGAGCAAAGGTGTTTCTACCTTATCAGGATTAAAGATTTGGTATGACGAATTACTGAAACGCTTAAATGTTGATGGCAGGGGGAAATACCTTGGTGAATTTGATGGTGATGATAAAATTTTACAAGTAAATGCTGCGGGTTGGTATGAGTTAACTGGATTTGAGTTGAGCAATCACTTTGACCCAGGAATTGTATTGATGCAAAAATATGATCCTGAAAAAGTTTATGGATTAGTACATTTTGATACCAAGGCCAAAAACTACTTCGTAAAACGATTTGTATTTGAAATGCAGCCTGCCGGGAAAGAGGTAAGTATTATTAGCGAGGAACCGGGTTCTAAACTGGTTTTTATTACTGGTAAGCCAGATGCGCAAGTTCAGATTGATGTAGAAAAAGGTAAATCAAAAACACCAGAAACTTTGGTTGTAGACTTAGCCGGATTAATTGATGTTAAAGGACTAAAGGCAAATGGTAACAGGCTTTCGCAACACGATGTAAAACAAGTTACTTTAGTTGATGCCACACCAGAAATAGGAATGGAGCTGGTAGAACCGATTATTGTTGATGATGTTGAGCCAATTGCGGTAGATAGCGATGATGCTATTGAAGACTCGGCTCCTTCAGCAGATGCTGATGAAACTTCGGTAGAAATGGTAAATGAAATTACTGTTGATGAAGTTGTTCCAGAAATGGTAGAAGAAGCTGAGTTGCCAGAAATAAAGGTTGAAGTCGAGAAACCTACTGAAGAGGCGCCAAAGAGAAAGCCTGTTTTTAAAGCTGAGCCAATAGCAGCTCCAGTTGCTAAGGAAGAAATAAAAATCGAGACTAAAGCTGAACCAAAAGTTGAGAAACCAGCTGAAGAAGCAAAACCGGTTAAAAAAGTAGATTTTGAAATCACCAATCCTGATGATATTAAAATTGACGATAAGGGACAGTTAGGTTTTTTTTAAAGTTGATATGAAAAAAAAAATAATCATAGTATTAATATCATTCATTAGCTCAATCTCTTTTGGGCAAGATAAAAAAGTTGACGAAGTATTGAATAAATGGAAAGATTGTTTCAATAAACAAGACTATAAATCAGCTTATGATTTATATACTTTAGGTTATAGACAAAAGGTCTCTGAAGAATCCGTTACTAAACAAATGAAAGAAGTTTACAATATGATGGGAAAATTAAAATCCGTAAAGTTTGTTTCTTATAAAGACTACGTATATAAATATATATTCTACTCAAAAGCGAATCATATTGAAGGCGATGTCTCTATTGTAGTAAGTAAAGATTATCAGTTAGGATATTTAAGTTTTGATAGGATTGGTGGCACTGGAGATGCACCCCCTATGGCAAATTAATTATAAAAGGGCTTTGAATTTTTGAAGCCCTTTTTCCTTTGGCTGGTGTTATCACCAACCATTATTTATTTTTTTGAGTGGGTCGGTGATAACACCGACCACAAGAACAAACCTTTTAGCCACATAGAAAACATAGCTATGTACCTATGTGGTAATATTGTTCATTCAAAAAGCCCCCCATACCTCCTTGGTTGGTGGCTCACCAACCACATAATAAGATTTTATTTTCACTTAAGACCCATTTAACACAGGCTATGTGCCAATGTGGTTAAAAACACACTTTGTTTTAATCTTTTTAAATCTATATTTGCATCACTCAAAGGGGTGCTGGCTTTTTGCAAACTCAAATTGTAAAAGCTAGCTGAGATTATACCCATTTTGGAGTGAAGAAGTTATAGGTAGAAAGTTAAAGGTTTGGATTGTCAACTTTATACCTTACAGTTTCAACTCCAAATGTACCTGATCTGGATAATGCCAGCGTAGGAAGGAGGTTGTTTTACATTGCTGTTTCGCCCCTGCGACAGTTTTTAATATTTTATTTTTTTAACTGTCTTTGCAGACAAAAAGCATTGTAAATGATGAATTTTCAGGAATGGTTTGCACTATTGTACGACCAGATTTTAGCTACCTCTTTTTTAGAGTGGTTTGCCGTGTGTTTTGGTGTAATGGAAGTGTTATTAGCTAAGCGTAATAATATTTTACTTTATCCGGCCGGTATTATAGGTATCTTATTATCTCTTTATTTGAAAATAGATGCACGCTTGTATGCCGAAAGTTTATTGAGCATGTACTACTTAGTAATGAGTTTTTATGGGTGGATAATCTGGACTAAACGTAAAGCCAAAAATGAAATTTTATCTGTAAGCTGGATGAATAAACAAGAGCTTAAAATAGCTCTATCCATTGCCATAGGAGGTTATTTTGTACTATATTATGTACTTGTGAACTTTACCAATTCTGATGTGCCTATTTTGGATGCTTTTGTATCATCAACGGCTTGGGCTGGGATGTGGTTACTGGCTCGTCGGAAAATAGAAAATTGGATTTTTTTCAACGTATCAAATATAGTGGCTATTCCATTGTTATGGCATAAAGATTTGGAACTCTTTTCTTTATTAACCTTATTCCTATTCATTGTTGCCATTTTCGGTTTCTTCGATTGGAGAAAAATTTACAGACAACAACAAGTTTTACAACCTATCTAATTATGGAAATCAATAAAGAAAAAGCTTGGCAAGAAATCGTAGTCGAATTAGCATCTGCCTCAGAGCAGCTTGGAAAATTGCATCCAGATATATTAGAGATAACCTATCAGCAAGAATGGTTCAAGCTATACGTGCCAAAAGTTTATGGTGGACCAGCTAGAATACTTCCCGAAATTTTAAGACTACTAGAAGAGTTGGCTTATTTAGATGGCAGTTTAGGATGGACGGTTACACTTTGTAGTGGCGCTGGTTGGTTTGCAGGTTTTTTGGATCCAGCATTAGCCAAGGAAGTTTTTGCTAATAGGGAGGTTTGTTTTGCAGGTAGTGGGGCAGTAGGAGGAACAGCTGTTAAAGCAGAGCAAGGGTATGTTGTAAATGGTCATTGGAACTATGCTAGTGGCGCACTACACGCTACTATATTTACAGCAAACTGTAATTTGCAAAATGAAGATGGTTCTCCTATTTTATCAGATGAGGGAGAACAAGTAATTAAATCTTTTATTTTATTTAAGGATGAAATAACCATTTTACCAGGTTGGTCTTATTTTGGTTTAATTGCTACAGGCAGCCACGCATTTGAAGCTAAGAATTTGCAAGTGCCATTAAACAGAACTTTTCAAATAAATAAGGATATAAAAGTTGATATCCCTGGGTTCGATTATCCATTTTTGCAATTGGCAGAAACCACTTTAGCTGTAAATAGTGCTGGCATGGCTAAGCATTTTCTGCAGCTAACAGAAGCGTTTTTTTATGGAAGAACAGGAATAAAACGTTATAAGGAAAGTCAATTACTTTATTTTGATATAGAATTTAAGCGTTGTAAAATGGAATTTGAGCAAGCTCGAAATGAGTTTTATGAAGCATTCGATTTCTCATGGGTAAGTTTGATGAACAAAAAATCTATTGGTGAAAGTCTGCTTAAAAACGTAAGCTTGGCAAGTAGAAAGTTAGCCCATACAAGCAGAAAGATTACCGACACACTTTATCCTTATTGCGGATTAGAGGCAGCAAAAAAAGAATCAGAAATTAATAGAGTTTGGCGAGATATACATACGGCAAGCCAACATTCTCTCTTAACATTTGAGGATTAGCTTAAAACAAAAAAGGCTTCGAGAATTCTCGAAGCCCTTTTTTGGTATTTCTTTTTCAATTATTGATATTGAATATAACTAGGGATTGGTTTTAGTTTCATCAATTCTTCTGGTGTCATTAAGCGGTTTGGCGCTTTTTTCAAATCGTTTTTATAGAACAATTTAAATCCAGTAAATTGAACAGGTTCGCCAAAAATAAAGTGACGGTAAGTACCTAGTTTCAAATCTGGTTCGCCCCAGCCATCCATGTGCATAACGATTTGAACTTCTGGTCTTAACTTGATGCTTTTATAGTTTGTAACCATCTTTTTGGTGAAACGATGTACAACAAAAACCTTAGGGGTTAAGTTATGTTTTTTAACGATATCCGCTAAATAGCCAGTAACATAATTTAAATCAGCAGCATCATAAGTTCCAATTTTTTTGCCTGGTAAAGAACCATCCTTCATAGAGAATTCTGGGTCGATACCTAAGTGTACATTAGGCATTTCTAAATATTTCGCAATATGAGGAAGTTCTGCTTTAATATTACTTAACGCAACTTGTAAATCTAAAAACACAATTGTGTTTGGACGCATTTTTGCAATTTTCAACACAGAGTCGATTTGCTTATTGCCCATCCTATTAATGTATTTGCCGTCTTTTCCTGGAGTTCCACTAGCAACTGCTGCAATGTAATGTAAACCTGCTTGTACTGGAGTAGATGGGTCTACTTTTTCCCAATGTTTAATCTCTTTATTTAAGCGAGACCACATTTCTTTAGGTGCATATTCCCCTAAAGCACCCATTTTTTTTGAGTGTAAGTTTCCATAATAAACAACTATGCGTTTAAAAGGTAAAATTGCGCCGTCTAATGGATAGGGTTGATTTTTTACTGGCCACTTACCTGTAGTGTCACCATTCGCTAATTTTTTAATAATTTGGTCGTACTTTGCAGTATCAACTGGTGCACGCAAATTTTCTTCTTCAACTTTAGTAGTGTCATTTGCCGCCTTCTTATCTCCGGCCTTTTTAGCGTCAGAAGTGCAATAAGCGAATGTGCTAATTGTAGCTATTCCTATCAGCACAGCACCAGCAATTTTTGTAAGTTTCATAGATAAATGGTTGTTTTATTTTAGTTTTTCTTGTCCGAATTCAAAAATACGTCATTTCATTTGAGACTGGTCGTATAATTATCAACACATTAACATTTTGTTAATAAAAGGCTATAAAAATTCAACACTCAAATCTTTTGCTATACTACATATAGTTATCAATATCAAAAATCCTCGTTTTTAGGTACTTGCAGCTTATTGTTGAATATTATTTGTAATTAGTCTAAATAAGTTATATCATTGCTGTATTATTTGAAATCATTCTAAATAGCGTCAATGAGAATATATTTATTTTCTATTTTATTTCTAATTTGTATAAACTGTGCTATCGCACAACAACAAGGTAAGGGCTTAATTATTACAGGTAAGGTGTTGACTGCTGATGGTTTACCTGCTGCTGGTTTGTTGATATCGATTAAAGAATCAAAAAGCATTGCCTTTACTCAAAGTGATGGTTCTTTTAAGATATTATCGACTGTTGGCAACAAGCAATTAATCGTAAGATCTGGTGCTTCTACATTAGAACAAAATATCGAGGTTAGCGATAATCAGTTAGCCATACCAACAATTACCTTAAAAGAAAAGGCTTACGATTTAAAAGAAGTTGTGGTAACTGCTCAGTATGGTCCACAATCTATGAAGAACTCTGTTTACAATGTTAAAACCATTAGTGCAGAAAAAATTAGATTAAGATCAGCAACTAATGTACAGCAGGTTTTAAATACTGAGCTTGGTTTCCGCTTTAATAACGATTTAACTTTAGGTACAACAGATGTTGAGTTAATGGGGATGAGTGGTAGAAACATCAAAATCCTTTTAGATGGTGTACCAATGGTAGACCGTTCTGATAGCAGAGAAAGTTTAAATCAAATAGACATCAACACTGTTGAAAGAATAGAAATTGTTGAAGGTCCGGTTTCTGTTGTTTACGGAACTGATGCATTAGCGGGTGTAATTAATATCATTACAAAAAATGCGGGTAAATCATTATTAAATGTTTCGGCAAGGGTGCAGGAGGAAACTGCTGGTAAAGAGTACGAAGCATTTGGTGGTAGTGGTGTACACAATCAAAATTTAAGTGCAAGTTGGCAAAATAAAGGTTGGAGCGCTTTGGCAGGTGTTAGTCACAATGAATTTGGTGGCTGGAATTTAGCGCCAAAAACAGCCACAACTGCAGAGGTAAATGCTGCAACTAACAGATGGAAACCAAAAGAACAGTTTTTAGGAAATACCAAAATCGTTTACAGAAATAATAATTTTAATATTTGGTATCGCCTAGATGGCTTAAAAGAAACAATAGATACCAGATTGGGCATCAACCCAAATAACTATAAAGGCAAATTACAAACCTATACTACAAAACGTTACACAAATCAAATTCAATCTGAATATAGGTTCTCTAAAGAGTTAGAATTAAACGCTATTGTTGGTTATACAGATTTACAGAGAGCAACTAAGTCTGTTATTCACGATTATACTACTGGTGCAGAACAACTTTCTACAGATGCTGGAGAGCAAGATGTTGCCAAATTTAATGGAACAAGTGTAAGGCTAACTGCGCAATACTTTGCCCATAAATTGATTTCTATTCAACCTGGTTTTGAATATAACAGAGATGCTGCGAGTGGACAAAGGATTAAAGGCACACCAGTTATCAATGACTACGCATTTTTCGCATCGGCGGAAGTTAGACCGACAGAAAGCATTAACATTCGCCCTGGAGTTAGGTTTATCAAAAACTCTGTTTATGATGCACCAGCAGTAATTCCATCTCTAAATATCAAATTCGGATTAACAAAAAACTTCGACTTGCGCCTATCTTATGCAAGAGGATTTAGAGCACCAGCTTTAAGAGAATTGTATTATGATTTCTTTGATGCCAGTCATTCGATTAGAGGTAACGAAAATTTAAAGGCAGAACAATCTCATAGTTTCAATACATCATTGGTTTGGGCAGGTATACAAAAAGATGATCTGCAGTTTAGAAGTACGGCAACAGGTTTTTATAATCTTTTTACCAATAGAATTGATTTCGGTATGGACCCTGCAAATTCTTCTATAACCACATTAATTAATGTTTCTAGATATAAAACAATTGGCGGTACGTTAGATAATACTTTCATTCTTAAAAATTTACAATTAAATCTTGGTGTTTCTTACATCGGTAGGTATAATAATTTATTGGTAAATAAAGAATCGTTAGATGTAGCAGAGTTCATGTGGGCGCCAGAAATTAACGGAAACGTAGTTTACAATTTCCCTAAAATTAATGGAAGCGTAAGCTTATTCTACAAATACACCGGCAAAAGACCAGGTTATCAATTAACAATGGTTGGTGGTGTACAAACCCCAAGAGTTGTTAAAATAGGAGATTTTAGTTGGGCAGATTTAATGCTTAACAAAATCATTTATAAATATATCACATTAAATGCTGGTGTTAAAAACATATTTGATGTAACACAACTCACAAATACATCTACCGCAAGCAATGGTGCACATAGTACAGGTGGCGCAAGTGTTTCATATAGCTATGGTCGTTCGTATGTACTAGGCATAACTTTTAACTGGAATAACCCCCAAACCCCTAAAGGGGCTTTTTAAATATATATTTAACTCAAATAGAAATGAATAAACTTAACTCATTCGTCGCGATTGCATTATTGGCAATTACATTTACAGCTTGTAAAAAAAGTAAGGAAGAACCTATTATTGTTGCGCCACCATCTGATGGTAGTACGCTAACAATGGAAGGTAAAACAGATGCTTCCAACTACGCAAATATTGTATTTGTTGATTTTAGCGCTGATAAAGCAACTAAAGCAGATAGAAAATCTTGGAACCTTGCCCTTACTTCTGACTCTAAATTTAAAGTAGTATTAAATGCTTCTTATCAAACTACAGCTGTTGTAACCAATAAAACTGACATTAATACTGTTACTATTGGGGATCCTGGTACAACAGTTAATTTAAACCATGATATACTTGATCCAAATACAATTAGCTTGGCAGATAGTTGGGATGGAGACATTACAAAAACTGCCATTAGGGATGAAATAAGTGTCACTGATGCGAGTAACAAAGTTTTCTTGTTGAGCTATGAAGGAAATAAAGAGCGTGATAAATGGTTTAAAATTAAAGTTACTCGTTCAGGTACTGGTTATAAGGTACAATATGCAAAGCTTGGAGAAACCGTAATTAAAACATTAGATGTCCCTAAAGACTCTAGATTTAATTTAACATTCGTGTCTTTAGAGAATAATAAAATAGTTAGTGTAGAGCCAGAAAAAACTAATTGGGATATCTCTTGGAGTTATTCTACATACAATTCAGGCTTAGGCTCTCCATATTGGGTTCAAGATTTTATATCACTAAATACATTATCTGGAGTTTCTGCGGTGCAGGTTCTTACTGCCACAAAAACTTATGCTGCATTTGCAGAAGCAGATATTGCCGCCTTAACATTTTCATCTGCAAAAGATGTTATAGGAACAAAATGGAGAACTGCTCCAAGTCAAACAGGTGTTGGAGGTGGAGTTAAAACAGACTCATTTTATGTTGTAAAAGATAGTAATGGCAACATTTACAAATTGAAATTTAACAGTTATATATCGGGTGATGGCGGAGAACGCGGTAAACCTGTTATCGAATATAAACTGGTTAAAAAAGGATAATACATTTGGTTATGTTTTGTTTAGGAGCTAGGCTTTCGAGGATTCGGAAGCCTTTCCTATTAAAAGGGGATTGTAATCCTTAATTCTAATTAGAAAAACAACGTTAGTATTTCATAGCAGCGATTGCACAAAGGGACTCTTTGGAATTACCCATTCCAATCTTTTTGTCCTTCACTTCGGCTACGCTCAGTGCGAGCTCGCTTAAGATGACAAAAAAGATTTTGATTATCGTTAGTTTTAATTAACGAAATCTAGTGCTGCTATTTCAAGTCGCAAATCGCATAAAAAAAGCCAACGAATACATCGTTGGCTAAATATTATACTTTAAGGCTTTACTCTTTTATCCTTATTCTTTGCTCCTTTATCTATCTAAACTTATTAAACTTGCCAAAAACACCCAAAGGCAATTTAATGCCCGAAGTAGCTTGTAAATAAAGCTCCCCAGTTTCTAGATTTTTAACTTGCGGGAAAGATGTTTTAATTAGGTTTTCCACTATTACCGAAGAGAAACCTAATGAATAAGTATTTAAAATTAAGAAATGTTCTTCCTCATCCAATAATTGAACAACGTCTTGCATCATTTCTTGGATATGGTCTTCTAATTTCCATTTTTCGCCATTTGGCCCGTGACCAAAAGCAGGAGGGTCTAAAATAATACCATTGTATTTTTTGCCTCGCTTTAATTCTCTTTTAACAAATTTCAAAGCATCTTCAACTACCCAACGTACATCTTTTAAGTTAGATAGTTCTTGGTTTTCATTTGCCCAGTTTACTACCTGTTTAATCGAATCAACGTGTGTGGTATCAGCTCCTGCTGCCTTTGCAACTAAAGAAGCTGCGCCTGTATAAGCAAAAAGGTTAAGTACTTTCGGACTAGGTGTCTTAAATTTTTTAATTGATGATGAGATATAATCCCAGTTAACTGCTTGCTCTGGAAAAACACCAACGTGTTTAAATGAAGTTAAGCCTAAGCGTAAATTAATGCTGATGTCATCATTTTTATAATTCACATTCCAGCGGTCTGGAATATTTTTATCAGCTTTAATCCACTCTCCGCTTGTTGCAGAGCGACCTTTAAAATTAATATGCGTTTTTTTCTTCCACTCCTGTGGTGATAGTATCTTTTTCCAAACTGCCTGCGGCTCAGGACGAGAAAGTACCAAATTGCCGAAACGTTCTAGCTTTTCGAAATCTCCGCAATCTATCAATTCGTAATCTTTCCAGTGGGTTGGTGTTAAGAGGCTTATCATAAATGGTGTGGTATATATTAAAATTTGCCTTTTGCAGCTTTCATGAATCGGCTAGCAAATACAAAATCATTCAGTTCTTCAATATCTGTTTTGGCAATTTCTTTATTAGAACCTTCCCAGAATTTTTTTCCTTCGTGTAAGAAAATAATATAATCTCCAATACCCATTACAGAGTTCATGTCATGTGTTACCACAATAGTTGTTGTATTATATTCTTCTGTTAATTCTTTAATCAACTCATCAATTACAATAGAAGTTTTTGGATCTAAGCCAGAGTTGGGCTCATCGCAAAAAAGATATTTTGGGTTCATCGCAATGGCACGAGCAATACCAACACGTTTTTTCATTCCTCCAGAAAGCTCTGCAGGAAATAACTTGTTTTTCCCCTCTAAATTGACACGCTGCAAACAGAAATTAACACGCTCTAACTTTTCACTTCGAGATTGTTCTGTGAACATATTTAAAGGAAACATAATGTTTTCTTCAACTGTCATCGAATCAAATAAGGCAGAACCTTGAAACAGCATTCCAATTTCTTTTCTAATCTCAATGCGTTCTTCAAAGCTGAGTTGAGTAAATTCTCTATTATCGTATAGCACACTTCCTTCTTCAGGTTGATGCAAACCAATCATACATTTTAAAAGCGTAGTTTTTCCAGAACCAGAACCTCCAATTATTAAATTGGTTACACCTTCTTTAAATGTTCCTGAGATACCTTTTAAAACCTCATTATCACCAAACGATTTATGAATATCTTTAATCTCGATCATAATAATAATTGGGTTACAAGGTAATCACAAGCTAAGATACTTATACAGCTAACAACAACTGCTCTTGTACTAGCTTGGGCAACTTCTAAAGCACCTCCCTTTACGTAAAAACCCTCGTATGCAGGAACCGAAGTAATAATGAAACCAAAAACAAATGCTTTGGTTAAAGCAACGGTAATGGTATATGGATTAAAGTCTGTAGTAATGCCTTGAATATATTCTGCTGCAGAAACGGCTCCAGATAATGTACCACCTAAATAACCACCGCCAATACTCAATACCATAGAAATAATAACCAAAACAGGTACCATTGTAATTCCGGCTAATATTTTAGGTAAAATTAAATAACCTGGCGCATTAATTCCCATAATTTCTAATGCATCTATTTGTTCGGTTACTCTCATTGTTCCAATTTCTGATGAGATTGCAGAACCAATCTTACCTGCCAAAACAATAGCACTAATTGTAGGGCTTAATTCTAAAATGCTCGAATCGCGGTTTACAGAACCAATAATGGTTTTAGGGATTAAATCACTTACCAATTGGAAGGCGATTTGTAAAGTCATTACTGCTCCAATAAATGTAGATATGATGCTGATCAATCCCAAAGAGCCTACCCCTATAAAATCCATCTGTTGAAAAATAGCTTTAAGGTATATTTTAGTTTTTTCGGGTCTTCTGAATACTGCCTTAAGTAGCAATATATATTTGCCAAAATTGGTAAAGTTCATTTAATAAAGATTAGCTTATGCGTAAACACTTTAATATACAAAGAAACAACAAAAAATGTTCTGGCTTTGTGTATTTGTAAAAAAATATTACCGATTTCGGATATAAATATTCTTTTTTGTGTCAAAAAACAATTTGCAAATGAAGAACGCAGTAATTACAGGTGCCACTAAAGGAATTGGAAAAGCTATAGCTGTTAAGTTGGCTTCTAATGGTTATAATTTAGCAGTTTGCGCCAGAACTGAAAAAGATTTAATTGCCCTGCAAAAAGAACTAGAACCAATGGATGTAAAAATAGTTACTGTTGTAGCAGATTGTAGCAACAAGGTTGATGTAATGAATTTCTTCGAAAAAGCAAAAGCAGCTTTTAATATAATTGATGTTTTAGTTAATAATGCAGGTGTTTTTTTAACAGGAAGTATATTAGATGAAGATGATTACTCATTCGAGTTTCAACAACAATTAAACCTAAATGCTACTTATTATTTTTCTAAATATTTTGGTAAAATAATGCGTTCTCAGCATTCTGGGCATATTTTTAATATCTGCTCCATAGCAAGTGCGCAAACAATTGAGAATGCAGGTAGTTACAGTGTAACAAAAACAGCGATGCTAAGTCTTAATAATGTATTGCGGAAAGAGTTAGCAGATTACAACGTTAAGGTTACGGCAATTTTGCCAGGTTCTACATTAACAGCTTCTTGGGAAGGTACAACCATTAATCCTGATAAGTTTGTACAACCAGAAGACATTGCCAATTCTTTATACTCCATTTTAAATTTAAGTAGTGGTGTAAACGTTGATGAAATAACCCTAACGCCTTTAAAATTTTAACACACAAATAAAAGGAGGAGATGAATCATGGAAAAGAGATTATTTAGAAATGAACACGACAAAAAAGTTGCAGGTGTTGCATCTGGCTTAGCAGATTATATGCAAGTTGATATTACCATTGTAAGATTACTTTTTGTGTTGGCAACCATATTTTTAGCGGGAACAGGTTTGTTGGTTTATATTATCATGTGGATTATACTGCCGGTTAATAACGACCCAGTAGCACGTTTTAATAAATTTAACGATTACTTTCAGAAGAACCAACCAAACAATAATCCCTTTAGCACGCCTAATGCTTTTGGAGATGCTTCAAATACTACTGAACAAACCAAGTGGAATACGCCAAATGCTGGCCCTGATTTTACAGACGCAACTAATCCAAATAGTTTTAAAAAGAAAGACGATACCAGTCGTACAATTGGTGGTTTAATCTTATTAATTGTAGGTTTTTATTTCTTGCTTCGTCAATTTGAGATCCTGCCAGAGTGGTTTAATATTTTCAAAATATACAAATTGTGGCCTTTGGCAATCGTTGCGGTGGGTATTAGTTTAATCTTTAGAAACCAAAGAAAAACAGAGTGGGATAATTTTAAGAAAACCACCGAGGAAGCACAAAAAACAACTGACCAAAAACCAGTTGAAGACGCAACTATTATCGTAGAAGATAAAGATTCGGTAACACCAAATCCTTAATTAACCAACCAAGCATGATTTAATTAGTAACGGTAAATCAGTTTTCATGCAAACTAAAACCGAGTTTAAATATTAAAAGATATGAAATTTGACAAAGTAATATGGGGTGTGCTACTATTGTTTATAGGTGGTGTACTATTGTTAGAAAATTTTAACGTAATTGATTTTTATTGGGGAAACGTATGGGATTTCTGGCCAGTATTTATCATTATTCTAGGTGTTAATATCCTGTTTAACAGAGGTGAATCGCAAATTGGAAGTATCATGTCACTAGGTATTTTGGTTATAGCGCTTGGATTTTTATTTTTCAGAGGACAAGAAAGAGCTTCACATCGTTTTTGGTGGGGAAATCATAGAGATAGAGTAGATAGATATGAGCATTATGACAACAATGATGATGAAGATAACGATAATGACAGCGATGTAAAAGAAAGCTATTCTGCTGTTTTCGATGCGGGTGATGAAGCTAGAAGAACTATTTTAAATCTTTCTGGCGGAGGAACATCATTCAAGTTAGAAGGACAAACAGATAGCTTATTCACTGCTCAAGTTAGTGGGAAAAACAATCATTTTGGTATTACAAAAACAACTTCAGATAGTGTAAATACAGTAGCTTTTAAAATGCAAGATAAAGGCCGTCACAAATCATGGAATATTGGAAATGGGAATGATGTTAAGTTATACATGAACACAGCCCCTAATTGGGAACTGCAATTGAATATGGGTGCTGGAAGCATGGATTTAGATTTAACAAATTATAAAGTTAGAACCTTAAATTTTGATGGTGGTGCAGCCGAGTTAGACATTAAAATAGGTAGCTTATTGCCAATTGCAGATGTAAATGTTAAATCTGGATTAGCAGATGTGAAAATTAAAATTCCAGAAAGTTCAGGTTGCAGAATCAAAACAAAAACGGGCTTGTCAACCAAAGATTTTAATGGTTTTACTAAGCTTAGTGATGGCGTTTACGAAACACCTAATTACAAAACCTCGACCAATAAAATATTCATCAACCTAGATGGTGGTTTAAGTAGCTTCGAAGTAGATAGATATTAGTAGGTCGAAGTTTTAAAGGCTGAAAGACTATAAGTAGCGTAAAGACAAAATGTTTAGTAGTTTTGTTTTTACGCTATTAGTTTATTGTCACAAACCTAACATCTCAATTCACAAATCTAATGCAAGAATATACAGTCGTTATCAATGGAAAACCTGAAGGTCCTTATGCCTTGCAAGAACTGCAAAAGCTAAATATAAAACCAGGTACTTTCATTCGTAAACCTGGTATGGACGATTATAAAGAAGCCCATGAATTTGAAGAGCTACGTGAGTTTTTGGGTTTCAAATTTCAACAAACCGCACCTCAATATTTCGCTTCTTTTGATCAACGTTTAATGGCTTCGGTTATAGATTATTTCTTGCTAATGATTTGTTATGTTGTCATTGTTCTTCTAGCTTATATATTTGTCGATCAAAAAATGTTCAGAATTGGAACGGCATTATTCTTCCTGATTTTAGTTCCCGTTGCAAGAATTGTTTATTCTAGCGTAGCTGAAGCTTCTATTAAACAAGCAACAATTGGTAAGCGCATAATGGATATAAAAGTTACCGATTTAAATGGTAGCCGACTGACATTAGGAAATTCAATTGGTAGAAATCTAGGTAAGATTGTTTCTAATGCAACTTTTGGTCTGGGGTATCTTTTTTGTTTCCTAAATAAAAAGCAACAATGTTTACATGATATAATGGCAGAAACTTTGGTAACTAAACAAAGGTTGATATAGTTAACTAAACTTTACAACCTTCAAACATTTCAACCTTACAACGTTTGGAACATTTAAAACCTTTAGCATATCTTTGCAATGTATGCAAGAACTAATTAAACCAAACCAACTAGAAGGCGGTTATTGTAACAGTTTAACCCAATATTCTAGGTTTTTAACCCGCGAAGTTAAGATAGGAAATATCCCAATGGGAGGTTTAAATCCAATTCGTATCCAGTCTATGACAACCACAGACACAATGGATACTCTGGGTACAGTTGAGCAAACTATCAGAATGGTAGAATCTGGTTGCGAATATGTGCGAATTACTGCACCAAGTATTAAGGAAGCAGAAAATTTAGAGAACATCAAAAAAGAATTAAGGGCTCGTGGTTACGATGTGCCATTAATTGCCGACATTCATTTTACTCCAAATGCTGCAGAATCTGCGGCTCGAATTGTAGAGAAAGTTCGTGTAAATCCTGGTAATTATGCTGATAAAAAGAAGTTCGAAAATCTAGAATATACTACTGATACCTATCAAGCAGAGTTAGAAAGAATTTATAAAAAGTTTACACCACTTATAAAAATCTGTAAAGAGTACGGCACGGCGATGAGAATTGGAACCAACCATGGTTCTCTTTCAGATAGAATCATGAGCCATTATGGAGATACACCAAGAGGAATGGTTGAATCTGCAATGGAATTCATCCGCATGTGCGAAAGCTTGAATTATTACAATTTGTGCATTTCTATGAAAGCGAGTAACACACAAGTAATGGTGCAAGCTTATCGTTTGTTGGTAGAAACCATGGTTAAGGAAGGGATGAATTATCCTTTGCATTTAGGTGTTACCGAAGCAGGAGATGGGGAAGATGGACGAATTAAATCTGCAGTTGGCATTGGAACTTTGCTAGCCGACGGATTAGGGGATACTATTCGTGTTTCTTTAACCGAAGACCCAGAATTTGAAGCGCCAGTTGCAAGAGCCTTGGCAGATAGATTTGAGAGAAAGTCTTCAGACCTTAGTCAAGAGTCAGGAGTTACAACCCACAACCCACAACCCACAATTCACAACTCAACTTATTCACCTTACCAATACAGCCGTCGCATCACAACCCCAGTTCAACAAATTGGTGGGCATTTTCACCCAGTGGTGATGATTGATGTAACGAAACAAAACTTAAAAGATCCTTATTTTTTAAGCCCTTTGGGTTATAATTACAGTGCTGGATTAGATAAATACAACTTGTCTGACCAAGCTTGTGACTTGGTGTATTTAGGTGATGAATTACCTTCTTTTTCATTTCCAGGCAATTTAAAACAGGTTTATAATTACCAAACGTGGCTTAAATTAAAAGACAAGCATAATTGTTACCCGTTACTAACTGAAAAGGAATATATAGAGGTAGAAGGATGGAAGGTAGAAGGTTTGAACTTCGTGAGTATTAATGCAGAGCAATTCAACAATTCAACAATCCAGCAATTCAATAACTCCACTATTATCATCTTAGAAACCTCACAAAATCTAGGAATGCAAAAGCAAAGGGAGTTTTTTGTCGCTTTGCAACAGCAAAACATTCAAGTCCCTGTAATCATAAAAAGAAGTTATAATAATGTTGGTGCAGATCAGTTGATGCTATATGCAGCAAGTGATTTAGGTGCCTTGTTAACTGATGGTTTTGGCGATGGTGTTTGGATAGATGCCCCAACTACAATTGGATTATCATTAGTTAATTCTACTAGTTTCGGAATTTTGCAAGCCACAAGAACTCGTATTTCCAAAACGGAATATATTTCTTGTCCAAGTTGCGGCCGTACTTTATTCGATTTACAGGAAACCACGCAGTATATCCGTTCAAAAACCGACCACTTAAAAGGTATTAAGATTGCCATTATGGGCTGCATTGTTAATGGCCCTGGAGAAATGGCAGATGCAGATTATGGTTATGTGGGCACGGGTCCAGGGAAAATTACACTATACCGTGGAAAAGAAGTGGTGAAGAAAAACGTGAATACACCATCAGCACTAGATGAACTTATCGAAATTATAAGAGAAGACGGAAATTGGGTGGAAACAGTTGCGAGTTAGCAAATCTAAATTAAAATTTGTCATTCCGACTTCGGAGGAGTCTATTATAAAGGATTCGATTTTGAGTTTCTTCAGTGCATTCTGAATGACAAAACTAAACTCCCCAAACTGTAATGACCACATTTCTGTTGCCCCCGTAATTGCGGTGTTCGCATAAGTAAATACCTTGCCAAGTTCCTAAAGCTGGTCTTCCATTTCTTAATGGAATTAAAACTGAGGTATCTAATAATGCAGATTTTAGGTGAGCAGGCATGTCATCTGAACCTTCATAGTCGTGCTTGTAATCTGGGTCGTTCTCGGGAACAGCCTTGTTAAACCACATTTCAAAATCTTTTCTAACCGTTGGATCGGCATTTTCATTAATAGTTAATGAAGCAGAGGTATGCAAAATAAAAACCTGCATCATCCCAATTTTCAAATCCTTAATTTCTGGAATAGCTTGAAGGATTTCATCAGTTATCAAATGAAAGCCTCTACTTCTTGCTTTTAAACTAATTGTTTTTTGAAACATTTGTATTTTTCTCTTGGCATTATGTTGTGCCCCTTTGGAGGGGGTTAGGGGGAGGTTTTATTGTTTCTTTTTGTAGGAACTCTATTCCAGAATTGCTTTAATAAAGGTCTTCGACAGGATCAGACTGATAATGTTAATATTTAAAATCTTCTCTCCCCGGACTAAAAATATCTAATAAAGTACAATCGGTAACCGCTCTTCCACCATGTGGTACATTGCCGGGGATTAAAACAAACTTACCTGTATCTAAAATTTGAGTTTCTTCACCAACGGTCATCTCAAATTGTCCTTTTAAAACAAAAGCACATTGATGATGTGGATGGCTATGGATGGGGGAGTCGCTGCCAGCTTTAATATCAATAAAATTGATGGTATTGTTTTCTGTATGAATAAGTTTAGAAAAGAAACCAGGGCTCATTTCTTTAACTTCAATATCTGTAAATTGGCGAAAAAATTTTTCGTTCATGATCTTATATATAAAAAACAAAGGTATTCATTTTTGAATTTCTTATGGAGAAATTGGTTTGTTTTAAAATTTTAAATGAAATAAAATATGAATTGCTTAATCTTCATCATTTTTACTTAACCTTTTTAATTAAAAGTAGTTAGCGTTGATAAAAATTATAAGAAATTGATTAGTTTCAATAAATTTTACGAATGACTTTTAAAGCGCAAAGTAGGCTAGTAGTATTTTTGGTATCTCTAACCTCCTTAATTCTTATTTTGTTTAACATTTATTCATCTAGAATTAAATCAGGTGTCAGGTCTTATATTAATGGCGAGTCAGCGTATTCTAAAGGTCAAAAAGATGCGCTTCTAAATTTAAGCTATTACTTAAATACGCAAGACATATCTTATTGGAACAGGTATAAGGAATCATTAAAAGTGCCAATGAGTGATAATCTAGCCCGCCATGCAATGGTTAATAATGAGCCAGATTCAATACCTTTTAATCACTTTATTAATGGAAAAGTTCACCCATCAGATATAGATAATATTATATGGATGTTTAAAAACTTTAAAAACGTAAAAGAATTTAAAGAAGCGGTTGATTTATGGGCAAAATCTGAGATTGTCTTAATTGATATAAATAGAGATGCAGAACGATTTAAACACAGTACTGACATACAGCTTAAAGAACAGCTTTCTTTAAAAATAGCGATATCGAATGCTAAACTCACAGAGTTAGAAACAAATTTTTCTAAAAACCTGAGTAATTTGGCCAGAAAAATTGAAAAATTACTAAACTGGGTAAATGCATTAGTAACAATTATAATGATTGGAAGTTTATCAGCTTATTTGATGTTGGTGATAGCTAAATTATATAAATCTAAGGGAGAACTTAAAGAAAGTTACGATAAGGTTTTCGATTTAAATTTAGAGCTGGATACTTTTGTTTATAGTTTGTCTCATGATTTAAGAGCGCCTTTAACCTCTTTGCAAGGCTTAGTTAAATTTTCATCCCTAGAAACAGATATAACCTCTATTAAGGAAAACATGCTTTTAATGGATAGGTTATTGGACAAACAGGATGCATTTATTAAAGATGTGATTTCTTTATTGCAACGCAGAAACCTAACTCCACAACCTAAAAAAATGAATTTAAAAGTTGTGGTAGAAGATGCATTTTCATTAAATAAGCATAATGCAGATAACAAAGAAATTAGAACAGAAATAGAAATAGCAAAGGGCCTTGAGGAGATTAATAGCGATATTGTTTTTATCAAGATTATTATTAATAATCTAATCTCTAATGCTTTTAAATATAGCGACCCTACAAAAGAATATCAGTTTATTAAGGTAAAGGTAAAAAGCGATGACACTAATTTAGTGATTAAAGTAGAAGATAATGGTATTGGTATTTCTGAAGAATTCCATCAAAAGGTTTTTGATATGTTTTATATTCTTGACTCTCGTAAAAGAGGTACTGGTTTAGGTCTTTACATCATTAAACAATCTGTTGAAAAACTAGGTGGCACCATTGTTTTAGATTCCATTCTGGGAGTAGGAAGTAAATTTACTATGTCGTTACCTAAATTTTCTTAGAGCTGTTTTGTGATAATAAGATTTAAATCAAGCTATTCAAAAATATCAAACTCTTTTCACAAACCTGAAAAAGTTGAGCTGGCAAAGTTTCTTTATCATAAGGATGGGAAGCTCCATAAACATGATTGGCTCCTTCAATTTTTACCAACCTACTATTTGAATTTACATTGGCTAATTGCTGAGCAGTTTCAAAAGGTACATTTACATCATCATCGCCCTGCACAATTAACCAAGGAATGGTAATTTGTTTTGCAGCGGCTAAAATGTCTAGTTTTTCTTTATTGGCTTTAAAGTCTTCAAGTAAAGTCACGTTTAAAGGCATTTTCTCTTTGGTTCGAGCATTTATGACATGGATTTTACCTTCTTTTTTCCATTCCGTTTCCTGTTCTCTTTTCCATAGACTACTAAAATCTGCGATAGAGCTCCATGTTATTAAACCTTTAATGTGTGGGTTGTTGGCTGCTTGCAAAATGCTCAATCCGCCACCACGACTATGGCCAATTAGAAAAACTTCTTTTACGCCTAAATTCTCTACGGCATAATTAATCACTAAATCAACATCAAGCATTTCCTTAGAAAAAGTGTTTGCTGCAAATGTTTCCATGTCACTCACATCATTAGGTTTTTCTAAAGTTACTCCGCTATGCGATAAATTAAATTTTAAATAACGATAACCATTTTGAGCAAAATAACGAGCAGTTAAATGATGAGCTCCCCAATCTTTAAAACCCTTAAAACCGTGAACAAAAATTATTATAGGTGCATTTTTTTTAGTTTCATTAAAAGTAATATCCATTAAAATTGACAGGTTACTACTTCCCTTAATGCTGTGTTTTTCTATCGTAATCATAATCTTAAATTAAAATTGTAAGCCAAAAAGCTGTTTTTTTGAAGATGACCATATTCTAAATTAATAAATTTTTGTCAGCTAAATATCAGCTAATTTAACTCAACATCATTTGCATTGAATGGAGGCATCCTTTAATTTAAAATCTTTCTAAATAAACCTAATTTACAGCATAATGACAGTGAAACCAGCCTACGTTGTTACTTTTGTTTCGCTAAAAATAATACGCTGTACCCATTTTGGAATATTTAAAGATTATTGCATTTACACATCAGCAGATAGACCTAAAAGCTTTAGGTAAATTAGTTATATGTGAGCAAACGCTGGATGATAGGTTGAGGAATATCCAATCAGAGTTAAATATCAAAGAGATATTTTACGTTGGTACTTGTAACCGTGTAGAATTTATTTTTACTTCTGCTGATGAAGTTAACAAGGCTTTCATCAATCGATTTTTACATGTTTTGGATATGGGCTTGCCCGAAGAATACATGGAACAATTCATCGAAAATGTTTCTGTGTTTGAAAAGGTTGAAGCTTTTAACCATTTATTACGTATTTCTTGTTCTTTAGAAAGTTTAGTAGTTGGAGAAAAAGAAATTCTTGCCCAAGTTCGTAAAGCTTATGAAGCTTGTAGAGTTGCAGGTTTTACAGGCGATTACATGCGTATGATTATGAATCGTGTAGTTAAAACTGCAAAAGAGGTTTATACCAATACTAATATTTCTAAAAATCCAGTTTCTATAGTTTCACTTGCTTATCGCAAATTGCGTGAACTAAATATGTGCGGTAATTCTCGATTATTAATTATCGGCGCTGGCGAAACCAATAAGAATATTGCTCAATACCTTAAAAAGCACAAATATTCTAACTTCTCTATTTTTAATAGAACAATAGAAAAAGCAGAAAACCTTGCTAAAGATTTAAATGGAACGGCCTATCCACTATCAGCTTTAGCAGATTACGACCAAGGTTTTGATGTGATTATTACCTGTACTGGTGCAACTGAACCTATAATTACAGAAGAAATTTATGCTAAATTGTTAAAAGGAGATACTTGCAAAAAAGTTATCGTCGATTTAGCAATTCCTAATGATACAGCCCCAGAAGTTGTTGAAAACTTCCCTCTACATTATATTGAGGTAGAATCTCTAAAGGAAGTTGCTCGCAAAAATATTCAAGAACGTTATGATGAGTTGGTAAATGCCGAGCATATCATAGATGAAAATATCAAGGATTTTGAATCTGTTTTACGTCAGCGTAAAATTGAAATTGCCATGAGCGATGTTCCTCAAAAAATTAAGGATATCAAACATAAGGCTATCAACGCTGTTTTTGCAGACGAGATAAATATGATGGATGATAACTCAAGAGCGGTTTTAGAACGGGTAATGGATTACATGGAGAAAAAATGTATCACTATCCCAATGGTGATGGCAAAAGAAATTCTGGTTAAAAACAGTTAAATAGATTTGCGTATTGAGATGCCTGCCTGCCGCTAGGCAGGTGAGATATGAGATTGGATGCAATCAAATAATTTTACCATCTTCTTTGCGCTCTTTGCGCCTTTGCGGTTAAAACAACTCAAAGCATATAACCCTTTCAAAATTTTATTAATTTAGCAGAAAACTAAGCATAAAGTGAAGAAACTAATAATCGGTACACGCGGAAGCGATTTGGCATTATGGCAAGCTAACAACACAAAAGATAGGTTGGCAAGCATCGGAATAGAGGCAGAATTAAAAATCATTAAAACGCAGGGCGATAAAATATTAAACCTTAGACTTGATAAATTGGAAGGTAAGGGTTTCTTTACCAAAGAATTAGAAGAAGAATTATTAGGCGGAACAATTGATATTGCTGTCCACTCTCATAAGGATTTACCTACCACAAACCCAGCTGGATTAATCATTGCTGCGGTTACTGAGCGTGAAGACCCGGCAGAATTATTATTGATTTTGAAGGATACGGTTGAGGTTAGCAATAAACTTTCCTTAAAAAAGGGAGCAATGGTTGGTACATCATCCAATCGCCGAAAAGCCCAATTATTAGCTTTACGTCCCGATTTAAATATTGAAGATTTACGTGGTAATGTACCAACACGTATTCAAAAATTACGTGATGAAAATTATGATGCTATTTTATTGGCAAAAGCTGGTGTCAATAGATTGAATATAGATTTAAGTGAGTTTCACGTAGAAGTTATAGATACCACAGAGTTGATCCCCGCACCAGCGCAAGGTGCTTTGGCAATCCAAATTCGTGAAGATGATAATGAGCTTTTTACTGCTTTACAACAAATCCATAATTCAGCAACTGCTGAAGAAATTGCTGTGGAACGTAAGGTCTTAAACTTATTTGAAGGTGGCTGCCATATGCCTTTGGGATGCTATTGTAAAAAGGAAAATGGAGTTTTTGAAGTTTGGACTTCTAAGGCAGAAACTGACGAGGATTTTCCAGACCGTTTATTCTTAAGGTCTGAAACTACTGAAGGCTTAGCAGAGAAAATAGTAGCTAAGTTTGATAAGGAAAGAAAACTGCCTGCTAAGGTTTTTATTTCTAGAGAAATTGGAGAACATAGTTATTTTAGAAAAGCTTTAGCAAAACACGATATTGAAATAGATGGACGTTCGTTAATTCGTACGTTTCCAATTGTAAATATTTTAGATCCTTTTTATTTAAAGAATATCGATTGGATATTTTTTAGCAGTAGAAATGGAGTTGAATATTTCTTTAAACTGAATCCTGTATTAGCTAAAAAAGTTCAATTTGGTGTGGTTGGTCGTGGTTCTGAAGATACATTAAGGAAATTCGGTCATTTGGCAGACTTTGTTGGCGAAAGTGGAGATATTGTAGAAGTTGCAGAAGAGTTTGCAAAATTAGTTGTTGGTCAGAGCGTATTATTCCCAAGAGCTCAAGATTCGCTGTTAAGCATTCAAAAATCTTTAGGTACAGGTACAAAAATTGTTGACTTGCCAATTTACGAAACTGTTGTAGCTGATGATATTGATGGAACAACTGCTGAGGTGTTAATCTTTACCAGTCCAAGTAACGTTGAAGCGTATTTTGCAGATAATTTATTAGACCCTGAACAAAAAGTAATAGCCATTGGTAACTCTACAGGTAAGAAGTTTGAAGAAATGGGTGTAAAATACACATTGCCTTATTCTCCAGATGAAATTGGACTAGCTGAAGCAGTTTTTGGAATAGATATAAGGTAAAAGGTAGAACGGTTGAGGAGGGAAGGTTTTTCTACTCGTAATTGAGAAGAACAGGCTGTCCCGACTTCTCTGGGAAGTAACCTTAAAGCGATTGCAGGAAAAGGAAGGTGTCGGCACTGAATTTTCTTAAATAAACCTGACAGCAGTGAAAAGTTTTAATGCCAGTCTGAGCTTGTCGAAGACCATTAAAACTTGTAACGAATAGCCCCAAAAGGGGTTCCTTTGGAACAGGACTACAAAACAAAAGAACCACTATCACTGCTTTTCTAAAAAATGATATTTAGGTTATCATACTAAGTTTTAAAATAAATAGGTTTGCAGTTTCAATACCAAATTTATGCACAGACCACGTAGGTTAAGAAAAAATCCAGTTGTTAGAGAGTTAATTGCCGAAACGCGATTGTCAAAGGATATGTTCATCTATCCGTATTTTGTAGTTCCAGGAAGCGGAATTACAAAAGCAATTGATGCAATGCCCGGTGTTAACCATTTCTCTACAGATACCTTGTTAAAAGACGTTGAAAAAGGATTAAAGTTAGGCGTAAATAAAATTATGCTTTTTGGTGTTGGAGATGAGAAAAGTGATGATGCAAAATCTGCTTACGAGCCACATTCTTTGGTGCCTGTTGCGGTCAGGGAATTAAAGAAAAACTTTGGTGATGATTTATATGTGGTAACCGATGTTTGTGTTTGCTCTTACACTACTCACGGTCATTGCGGAATCATGAAAGATGACTATATCCAAAATGATTTATCAGTAGATTTAATTGCAAAAATGGCATTGAATCACGCAGAGGCGGGAGCAGATATGTTAGCGCCTTCAGATATGATGGATGGTAGAGTAGCAGCAATAAGACATAAATTAGACGGAAGCGGCTTTGTAAATACTGCTATCATGAGTCACGCTACCAAATTTGCTTCGTCATATTATGGCCCATTTAGGGAAGCTGCAGATTGTGCGCCAAATAATGGCGACAGAAAAGCTTACCAAATGGATTTCAGAAATGGAACAGAAGCAGTTAGGGAGGCATTATTAGATGAAAGTGAAGGTGCGGATGTTTTGATGGTTAAACCAGCTTTGGCTTATTTAGATGTCATTAGTAAATTAAAGCAAAACAGCGATTTGCCAATTGCTTGTTATAATGTATCGGGAGAATACTCGATGATTAAAGCAGCAGCGCAAAGAGGATGGATAGACGAACAAAAAGTAGTAATGGAAACGATGCATGCATTTGCAAGAGCAGGAGCAAGTATTATAACCACTTACCACATTAGAGATATAGTAGAGAATAATTGGATGTAATTTTAAAGCTGAAAGCTTAAAGCAAAAAGACTAAAGCAACCAAAATGGGTGCATAGTTTTTAGCTTTTACCTTTAGTCTTTCAGCTTTTAGCTTAATAAAAAATGTTAGAATCGTTAAAGAAAATATTCTCGGGAAACGAAGAGGAGATGCCGGTAAATACAGGAAGCAAACCTGATATTAGTCGTGAGAAATCGGCAGAGTTGTATGCAAAATCAAAAACCTATTTTCCTGGTGGAGTAAATTCTCCTGTTAGGGCTTTTAAATCGGTTTACGGAACACCTTTGTTTATTCAAAAAGGCGATGGGTGTTACATTTGGGATGCAGATGGCAATCAGTTCATAGATTTTTGTGCAAGTTGGGGGCCGCTAATTTTAGGTCATAATAACGCAAAAATTAGAGAAAAAGTGATTGATGTAATGCAAAGCGGAATGAGCTTTGGCGCACCAACTGCTTTAGAAAATGAATTAGCAGAGTTGATTATCAAGAATAACAGTTATGTAGAAAAAATCCGTTTTACAAGTTCTGGAACAGAGGCGGTAATGTCGGCAATTCGTTTAGCTCGTGGATATACTGGAAGAGATAAAATCATCAAATTTGAAGGCTGTTATCACGGACACAGCGATTCGCTTTTAGTAAAGGCAGGTTCTGGATTGGTAACTTTTGGAGAAACTTCTTCGGCAGGTGTGCCTAAATCTTTTGCAGAAGAAACCATTGTTATACCTTTGAATGATACGGAAGCGATTAGCAAGGCTTTCGAACAATTTAAAGACCAAGTTGCTGCGGTAATTATAGAAGGTATTCCGGCAAATAATGGTTTGTTAATGCAAGACCAAGCTTATATCGAGTTTTTGCGACAAGCTTGTACAGATAATAAAGCTTTACTAATTTTTGATGAGGTGATTACAGGATTTAGAGTTGGGTTTGAAGGTGCAGCTGCTCATTATGGCATTAAGCCCGATATTGTTACTTACGGAAAAATTATCGGTGGTGGTTTACCTGTGGGCATGTATGGGGCTTCCGCAGAAATAATGAGTCATATTTCACCAGATGGTGGCGTTTACCAAGCAGGAACTTTATCTGGTAATCCAGTAGCGATGGCAGCAGGTATTGCCACTTTAACTGAACTTTTGCGTTCTGGTTTTTATAAAGACTTAAACCAAAAAACAAAGGAGTTTGTAGATAGCATTCAACGTTTTGCAACAGCAAGAAATTATAAGTTCAAGGTGTTTACCGTTGGTTCTATTTTCTGGTTTGCTTTTACTGATAAAGACATTAAAACTGCAGAAGATATAGACCCAACGAGTATGGAGAAATTTAAAGTAATGCACCGTGAATTGTTAAACAGAGGTATTTATTTAGGACCATCTGGATATGAAGTAGGTTTTGTTTCTTCCGCACACACTAAAATAGAACTAGAGAAAGCAAAAAGAGCTATTTTTGATGCGTTGGATTTAGTTTTTAGTAAAAAATAATAATTGTCACATTGAAGCCTCCCGAATAATCGGGATAAGTAGTCGAAATGTAACCAAAAGTCCTTCGACAAGCTTCAGATGACACAATGTATATAAAATGAAGAAATCCTTGCTCATATTTTATTTCCTTTTGTTCTACGCCATGCTAGAAATGTTTTGGTGGGGAACAGTTGTTATAAAATTACAGCCGGACCGAATGGCTATGGTAATGGGAGAGGGCTCTGTTTTCTTGTTTTTACTTTGCGTGGGTGCTTATTTTATTCATGCATCTATTAAAAAGGAAGATAAATTACACGAGAGGCAACAAAATTTCTTATTGTCTGTAACTCACGAATTGAAATCGCCTTTGGCTGCTATTAAACTTTCTATAGAAACTATAGTAAAACGAGATTTAGATAAGGAGCAACAATCTAAATTGCTGCGAAACTCGTTAAAAGATATTGAACGCCTGGATGATTTAGTAGAGAATATGTTATTGGCCACAAAGATCGAAAGTCGTACTTACTCGTTTCCCAAAGAAGAGTTTGACTTGTCTGAATTGGTAACCAGAATTACTGATAGACTACAGGTTCACTCTTGTGGTAATCAGCAGATGATTAATACTAAAATAGATAATGACATAAAAGTATTGGGTGATAAATTTGCTTTATCATCGGTAGTTACCAATTTGGTAGAGAATGCTGTAAAATATTCTGGTCCTTGTGCCGAAATAGCAGTAACACTCTGTCAAAATGACGGTAAGCCGTTTTTAACGGTTTCTGATAAAGGTCCGGGCATTCCGGATGAAGAAAAAATGCTTATTTTCGATAAATTTTATCGTGTAGGAGATGAAAATGTGCGCAAATCTAAGGGCACTGGACTTGGCTTGTTTATTGTTAAAGAGGTATTACAAAACCACGACGCTGATATTAGCGTTAAAGATAACACACCGCAAGGTGCAATTTTTGAAGTAACATTTAACTGATATGCCACAGAAATTAAGAATACTATTGGTAGAAGATGAAGATCATTTATTGGATGCCATCAAATTAAACCTCGAACTAGAGGGTTATAAAGTTCACGCTGTTAAAGACGGTAAAACTGCATTAAAAGTTTTTAAGGAAGAACGTTTCAACTTAATCATTTTAGATGTAATGTTGCCTGAGATGGATGGTTTCCAGGTTTGTGAAACTATTCGTTTAGAAAATACTGAAGTTCCTATTTTGTTTTTAACTGCTAAGAATACTAGCGAAGACCGTGTAATGGGTCTTAAAAAAGGAGCAGACGATTATTTAGTAAAACCTTTCAACTTAGAAGAATTAATTCTGCGTGTTGGAATTTTAGTAAAACGTAGCTTAAAAGCAGACGATTTAAAAGAATTAAATTCTTACAAAATCGGTGATAAAACTATCTATTTTAACTCTTTTGAATTAAAACAAGATGATGGTGTTGTTGTTCCTTTAACTAAAAAGGAAACCATGTTGTTGAAGTTGTTAATTGAGCGTAAAAACGAAGCCGTTTCTCGTGAGCAAATCTTAGAAACAGTTTGGAATTATGACGTATATCCTTCAACAAGAACCATAGATAACTTTATTTTAACGTTCCGTAAGTATTTCGAACCAGACCAAAAAAACCCGGTGTATTTTCACTCGATTAGAGGTGTAGGTTATAAATTTACAGATAGCACACATTAATGTATAATACCTGGAGTAGATATGCTTTAATGGCAATTTTTGCCCTTTCTGCATTGGTAAGTTTATATTATAATCAATACCAGCTGGCTGCAATAGCCGGCTTTCTCTTTGCCTTTATTTTATGGAGTCATTTTAAACACAGTTCGGTGTTATTGGCATCGAAACATTTTAAGGATGCAAACTATGATAAAGCAGAACAGATATTAAACGAAGTCTCAAATCCAGATAGATTGGCTAAAAATCGTCGTGGATATTATGAGTTCATGAAGGCAAACATCGCCCTACAAAGAGAAGATTTTGAAACTGCAGAGTTTCACTTTCAAATTGCCAGTCGTTTCCCATTGGGAGGAAAAAATGATAAAGCTTTTGTGATGATACATTTGGCAAATCTCGCCCTTCGAAAAAAAGATGCTGAAAGGGCAAAAGCATACATCGAAAGAGCAAAAGAGTTGGCTACAACATCTAGAGCAAAAGAAATTATAAAAATTATAGAGAAAGAAGCCAACGGTTTGGCCTAATACAAATATGAAGAATAACTTATTTTTAGACGCTGCAAATTCAATTGCTACAGAACGCCCACCAGTATGGATGATGCGCCAAGCTGGTCGTTTTATGCCACAATATTGGGAAATTAAAAACAAATATTCGTTTTTAGAAATGTGTAAAAACCCAGAAATTGCTGCTGATGTGACCATGTTGCCAGTTGATTTATTAGGGATTGATGCAGCTATTTTATTCTGTGATATTTTAGTAACGGGCGAAGCAATGGGTGGCGATTTAAGTTTTACTCAAGGTGTTGGGCCAAAATTCGCTAATCCAGTTCGCACAGCTGCTGATATTGACAAATTAGAAGTTGATGTTGTTGATAGATTACAATATGTTGCAGATGCGATTAAAGTTATTCAGCAGCGTTTAGATGGCAGTATCCCTTTAATTGGTTTCGCTGGTGCACCTTTTACGGTAATGAGTTATTTGGTTGAAGGTGGTTCTTCGAAAGATTTTAAGTTAACTAAGTTGTTAATGCACAATCATCCTGAATTGGCTCATCGTTTATTGGCTAAAATTGCAAAGGTAACTACTGATTATTTGAACTTACAAATTGCGGCAGGCGTTAATGCTGTTCAGTTATTTGATAGTTGGGCTTTGGCTTTATCATGGAATGATTATCAAGAGTTTTCTCACCAATATAACCAACAAATTATTGCTGGATTAAATAGAACAAATGTTCCTGTGATTTCTTTCTGCAAAGGAAGTTCTGTTTTTGCACCAATTATGGCGGAAGCAAAACCAGATGTAATTTCGGTTGACTGGAATGCAGATTTATTGAACATTAAAAATGCTTTGCCAGCAGGAATTGCAGTGCAAGGTAATTTAGACCCACATATTTTATACGCAGACCAGCCAGTTATCAAAAAACACATTCATCAATTGTTTGAAAGAATGCGTGGCACGGAAGGTTTTATCTTTAACTTAGGTCATGGTATCATGCCCGATATTCCCTTTGATAACGTGAAATATGCGATTGAGGTGGTAAAGGAATTTAGATACTAAAAACGCTTAGCGCTAAACTTAAATAATGAACGATTACTATCAATACTTTTTAGCGGTTCACATCATCTTTGTTGTAAGTTGGATGGCTGGATTGTTTTATGGTGTTCGTTTATTCATTTACCATACAGAAGCTAACGATAGACCAGAACTAGAAAGGAATATTCTACAAAAGGAATTCACAAAAATTGAAGGTCGTTTGTGGAATATCATTACCATTCCTGCGATGTGTTTAACGGTTTTGGCGGGAGCGTTAATGTATTATACGCACTTCGACTTCTTAGTTACTCAAAGTTGGATGTGGGTTAAACTCGTCTTTGTTGGCTTATTATTGGTTTACCATTTCATTTGCCAAAATATCATGAAACAATTGAGAAATGGAATATTCAAATATTCTTCTAATCAATTGCGTTTGTGGAATGAAGTTGCCACGATTTTATTAGTTGCCATTGTTTTTGCGGTGATATTAAAAAGTGCCGTAAACTGGATTTATGGTCTACTTGGGTTAATTGTTTTTTCTGCAATTATCATGATGGCAGTAAAGATCTACAAAAGATATAGAGAGAAGAAAAGAAAGTAAATTAAGAATGTTTGTCATCCTGAGCGTAGTCGAAGGATTAAATAAATTGTCTTCAACTACGTTCTGACTGACAACTCATAAAATATTACAATGAAAAAAAATCTGCTTTTAGCTTTCCTCTTTTTATTATCTCTTGCAGCAAAGGCTCAATTCAACAACGAATCCTTATTCAATCGTATTCGTCCGGCAGATAGCCTAGATAAAGAATTACACTTCAATTTCTACAATTTCAACTACGTTAGAAATTACGAATACTCGAATAAATTTCACGATGGTTATACTTTATACGGAACACAAATAGAACCACAATTGGTTTATTATGCCAATCCAAATTTGGCTATTGTTGCTGGTGCTTATTTGCGCAAGGATTTTGGAACTGAAGGTATTTATGATGCAAAACCTTTATTTAGCTTAAAATATCATAAAAGGAATCTCACCTTAGTTTTTGGTAGTCTTGAAGGAAATATTCAACATAATTACATTGAACCGATCGATAATTTCGAACGAAAAATTACCTCGCCAATTGAATATGGAACACAACTATTGGTTGATAGAGAAAAATTCAAGCTAGACAGCTGGATTTCGTGGCAAAAAATGATTTACAAGGGTGAAGCTGCTAAAGAAGAAATTGTTGGTGGATTAATTACAGAAACTTATTTACTGAAAACTGATAACTGGAAATTGTCTATACCCGCTCAATTTTTAGCCTACCATCAAGGTGGACAAATAGATGTATTAAAGAACATTCCCATTAGCACCTTGTTTAATGGAGCAACTGGTTTTAAATTACATAAAACAGTTGGCTATAAAGTGAAGGAAGTTTTTACAGATAACTATATAGCAGTTTATAAAGATTTTTCGCCAACAAAATCAAGAGCTTATCAGTCTGGTTTTGGTTTATGGTTAAATGCTGGTGTAGAAACCAAATGGGGAAGTTTAATTGCTTCCTACTGGAAAGGAAATAATTTTATAACTATAAAAGGAATGCCACTGTATCAGTCGGTTTCTGAAACTTTATACGACGTAGGTTTTAAACAAAGTAGCAGGAGTATTTTAGCCGTTAGATACTTTTATCAAAAACAATTAATTCCTAATTTATATTTAGATGTTCGTGTAGAGCCACATTGGGACTTAGGAACGCCTGATGCCGATTTTCAGTTTAATCATTCTTTGTTCTTGACTTACAAAGAAAATTTTAGGCTTTTTAAGAGGAAATAGAAAGGGAGTTGGGAAGTCAGAAAAGTCCGGAAGTCGGAAAGTTGAGCGAACCATTGTTATAATAATCTCTGTTTAGAAAAGCAAAGTCAGAAGCTAAATTATGTTAGTCGGGCTTTTTGCTGCAATCTTTTTGTTACTTCGACAAGCTCGCCTAACAAAAAGGATTTTCGCTCCAATCCCGTTTAATTAAGGAAGGTTTGTGCTGCTATGCTGGGCACCTTGCGACCTTTCTAAAAGCACCACCTTTAATTTTTAAACCCGATTAATGGGGAAAGCTCCCGATTCTTCATCGGGACTTGTAACAAAAGAGGGACTGCAGCAACTATGCAGCATCAAACACTCCTTTTCAAATCATCTTTAAACATTAGGAAATGTAAAGACATTAAGCGTTAATTTATCTTAATGCCTTAATGTTGTATTTTTACAATCTGTGTAATCATCTTAAATCTATGCAATCAAAAAAAATAAATTTATTTGCGACCTCGTGCAACCTTTTACCTCTAGGGTTCATCTACCCTATACAAACAACAAATGAAGGTGACTAAAACATATACGATTGATGACCTATTGGAAGGCTGCAAAGCTGGCGACAGGAAGATGCAAGAAATGCTTTACAAGCAAACTGCATCGAAAATGTTGGCCGTGTGTATGCGCTACGCCAAAGACCGTATGGAAGCTGAAGATGTATTACAAATGGGATACGTTAAAATTTTTCAGAAAGTTAAGGAATACCGTGGCGAGGGGTCTTTTGAAGGTTGGATTAGAAGAATAATGGTAAATACCGCGATTGAAAGTTACAGAAAGAATTTACGCTCTTTAAGTATCGTGCCAATTGAAGATGCTTACGAGCAGCCATCACAAGGATTTGATTTCAGCAGTTTAGGCATGCAGGATTTAATGAAAGTGATACAAAAACTAGCCGACGGGTATCGCATGGTATTTAATATGTACATTATTGAAGGTTACTCGCACAAGGAAATTGCAGAAACATTGGGCATCAGTGAAGGTGCTAGTAAATCTCAATTAAGTAGGGCGAGAGCAATATTGCAACAAGAAATTATTAAAATGGAGGGCTTTGGTTATGCAACACATGCCGGATAAAGAATTCGATAAATTATTTAAAGACAAATTAGCGGATGCGGAAATTGAACCATCTGTAAATTTATGGGCTAACATAGAACAACAACTAGAACCAAAACGCAAACGCACTATTCCAATTTATTGGATAGCTGCTGCAAGTGTAGCCGTGGCAATAACAGCGATGTTGGTTTTCCAGAAAACAGATAAAATTAGATTACGTGGTAGTGAAGCAACTGCGGTTGTTTTAAAACCTGTTGTTGAGCAAGACCCAATTGCTACAACTGTGACTGCAAGCTCTACATTGCCTGTTGTAAATCAAACTAGTAAAGAAAGCAACGTTGCAAATTCTACGGTTAAAACTCCAGTGGTAAAAGCACAAGAAAATAGTACTCCTGAAAATAATGTAAAAAATATTCAAGAGCCCGTGCAACCGATGTATGCTAACAATCGTCTACCTATTAAACAACAAGATGTTAAACCATTAGATGTTGCGCCAGTTAAAGATATTGATTATGGAGATAACCAAGTTGTAACCGCAAAAGTAGATGGTCAGTCAACAGGAGTAGAAACATCGGCAAACGAAGAAATTGTAACAGAAAGAAAAGGAATTAGAAACGTTGGCGACTTGGTAAACTTTGTCGTAGAAAAAGTAGATAAGAGAGATAAAAAGTTGGTAAGGTTTAATACTGATGATGATGATAACTCATCGATAATTGGAATAAACATTGGCTTTTTAAAATTGAACTCTAAAAAACATAACAAGTAGGAATAGGATTTAAAGATTTAAGCATTACAATTTAACATACATAAACCAAACAAACAAGCCTGCGGCTTGCAGGCATAAACAAACACACAAATGAAACGTTCAGTATTAACAGCAGTTTTGGTAAGCGGACTTACCGTTCTGACAGCATTAAGTGCAATTGCACAACAAGATACTACTACAAAAAGTAAAAAAATTAATTATGGTAAAAGTATTACCATTGGACCAATAGTAGTAACTACACATAATGGTGATAGCACTAAAAGAAAAGATCCAAATAAGGCTCGTTTTGTTGGGGGCATAACCTTTACTCGTGTAGATTTCGGTTTCTCTAAGTTAATTGATAACGGAAGTTTTTCTTTATCTCCTCAAAATGATTTCTTAGACTACAAAGCTGGAAAAACTAGTCACTTTTCATTTGATGTTTTACAAATGGGATACAGATTTAACTCGAACTTTAAAATCTATGTAGCTGGTGGTTTCGATTGGACATTAATTCGCTTAAAAGACAACATTACAATGGTTAAAAACAGCCCTATATTAGCTTATACTAAAGAAAATCCAGAAATTTTATATAGTAAAAACCGATTCTCTAGTAGCTATTTACATATTCCCTTGAATTTCGAATTGAGGACAAAAGAGAATCACAAAGGAGGTCGTTGGTATTTAGTTGCAGGTCCAGAAATTGCTTTCTTGTTAAATGGTAAAGTAAAACAAATTAGCGATGAGCATGGAAAAGTGAAAGTTAAAGATGATTATAACTTTGCTCCATTCCGTTATGGCGGTACAGTGAGAGTGGGTACAAACGGATTAGCTTTATTTGCTAAATATTATGTAAGCGATATGTTTGATAGCGCACCACAAAAAGGATTAAGAAATATGGCATTCGGTTTGACTTTTGGAATTAATTAGTCGGAAAGTCGGAGGTCAGAAAGTCAGAAGATTTAGTTCTAAAATCTAATGAACCAATGTTGAGCGAAGCGACATCCCGATTTATCGGGAAACCAATAAACAAGACACACACAAATAAAACCCAATCCTGCAGATGCGAATTTGCAGGATTTTTTATGTATCATCCTTTCCATTTTCAAAATGAAAAAGGCTTGATATAACTTTCGGACTTTCCGACTTCATAACTTCCGGACTTTCTCTATCTTTACAATGTGAATGAGCAAATAATCACCGTAAATAACCTAACAAAACAATACCAAGAACCCCAAGTATCTGGTATCTCAAACATCAGTTTTTCTATAAAAAGAGGAGATATAGTTGCCATTATTGGCGAAAGTGGAAGTGGTAAATCAACTTTGTTGAAATGTATTTATGGCTTGCTTAAAACAGATGAAGGAGAAATTCTATTGAACGGTAAAAGGGTTTTGGGGCCAGATGAACAATTGATTCCCGGCAATGCCGAAATGAAAATGGTTACCCAAGATTTCTCCTTAAACATTTACGCTAAAGTTTATGATAACATTGCTTCGATGTTATCTAATACAGACGTTGCGGCCAAGCAAGCTAAAACTTTAGAGATGATGGAGCGTTTGCACATCACCAAATTAAAAGATAAAAAGATAACCGAGCTAAGTGGGGGAGAACAGCAGAGAGTTGCCATTGCGAAAGCGTTGATAAGCGATACAAAGGTTTTATTGTTAGATGAGCCCTTTAGTCAGGTAGATTCATTATTAAAAAACCAACTACGGGCAGACATTAAACGTTTGGCAAAAGAAACTGGACTAACCATTGTTTTAGTTTCTCATGACCCAACCGATGGGTTGTTTTTGGCCGACCAATTATTAATCCTTAAACAAGGACAGCTTTTACAAAATGATAAACCAGAGACCATTTACCAAAATCCATCTCATTTATATACTGCCCAAATATTAGGGAATGCCATTATTTTAGATGCTGAACAAGCCACACAAATAGGACTTAAAACGGAGAAACAAAATGTGGTATTTTATCCAGAATGGGTAGAGTTAAAAAGCAGTTGGAACAGTAGAAGATTTGAAGTAAAAGAAGTTTATTACAAAGGCTTTTACGACGAACTTTTATTGGAAAGGAATGGCGTAAAAATTAGAGCCCTGCAGTTGAATAGTGGCGAGCATAAAAAAAACGACCACGTTCAGGCAAACATTGGTCGTTTTTTAGAGTTCTAATTCTTTCTCTCAATTAGGTAACGTTATCAGCTGCAATTAATACAATCTTAACCCTAACGTTAACAGATGGTTTAATTGGTGTAGTTGCTTGATTATCTGAACTCTGAATATCAATTTCCACTTTTCCTTTACTGATAACAGTACTGTAAGCGTCTACATCATAAACAAATGGCATTTGTAAATAACTAGCGCCATTGTCGTAAGAAATGTAAACTAAAACCGCCTCATTGTCTAAAGAAAATTGGTCAATTTCTGGGACATTTAGTATGGTATAATAAGTTAAACCATTTGTGCTCAACGTCCAAGCGTTTGAAGCTACATTTAAAACTACTGTTCTGTTTGGTGTAGTTTGGTTAATGATAGTGTCTTTTTTGCAAGACGCCAGACCTAGTGTGGCGATGCAAAGGAATAGGATTGTTAGCTTTTTCATGTTGTGTGTGTGTTTTGCAATTTATAATGCAAAACTATTGCCAGTTTTTTGTGGATTTTAACCACGGATAAAAAGGATGAACACAGATGAAAAATGTTGCTTTGTTTTAATTCCCCTCCCTTGGAGGGGTGTCAGTTTTTTACTGACGGGGTGGTTTAAATAATATAAACCTGTCCTAGTTATATAACTAGAGCTAGCTTTAGTCTTTACGCTTTAGACTTTCAGCTTTTTAAACCAAATACTCAAACAAAGTTTGGTCTTGGTTTAACTCAATAATCTCAAATTTAAAAGCCTTCATTCTTTCTACTAGGCCAGCATAATCTTCACGGTCTTTTAACTCTATACCAACTAAAGCAGGGCCACTTTCACGTTCTGTTTTTTTAATAAATTCAAAACGAGTAATGTCATCATGTGGACCTAAAACATCGTTAACAAATACTTTTAAAGCGCCTGGTCGTTGTGGGAAACGAACAATGAAATAATGTTTTAATCCTTCAAAAAGCAGAGATTTCTCTTTAATTTCTTGCATTCGCTCAATGTCGTTATTACCGCCACTTACAATGCATACTACCTTTTTACCTTTAATTTGTGAAGCGCATAAATCTAACGAGGCTACCGCTAAAGCACCTGCTGGTTCTGCAACAATCGCATCTTCATTGTAGAGTTTTAAAATGCTGGTACATACTTTTCCTTCGGGAATTAATAGAATTTCATCCAATACTTCCTTGCAAATTGGATAGGTCAATAAACCGACAGACTTGACTGCGGCACCATCAATAAAACGATTGATTTGGTCTAGCTTAATTGGCCTACCAGCTTTAAAAGCTGCTTCCATAGATGGAGCGCCTTCAGGTTCAACACCAATTAATAAAATATTCGGATTGGTCTCTTTTAAATAAGTTCCCGCTCCTGAAGCTAAACCACCACCGCCGATTGGCATAATTACAACTTCAGTATTTGGTAAATCCTCTAAAATTTCTACACCAACTGTCCCTTGTCCTTCAATTACGTGATAATGGTCAAAAGGCGGAACGAAAGTCATTTTGTTTTCTTCAGTAAAATGTAAAGCCTCCGCCAAACAATCATCAAAAGTATCACCAACCAAAACAATGTTTATCCAACCGTCGCCGAATAAAGTAGTCTGACTAACCTTTTGTTTTGGCGTAATCTCAGGCATAAAAATAGTGCCCTTAATTTTTAATTTTTTACAAGAATAAGCTACACCTTGAGCGTGGTTTCCAGCACTTGCACAAACAATTCCATTTTGAATTTGTTCAGCAGGGATTTGGCTCATCATGTTATATGCGCCACGTAGTTTATAAGACCTTACAGTTTGCAGGTCTTCACGTTTCAAATATACTTGACAATCGTATTTTTCAGAAAGTCTTGCATTATACTGTAGCGGTGTGCGATTAACAACATTTTTAATGCGCTCTACTGCTGCTAAAAAATCAAAGTTGTACTTGTTAGACATTGTTTTAAAATTAAAAGGCTGTTCAAAAAGTTTGCTGCTAAAAAGCATTAACCTTAACGAACAGCCCTTATTTACAAAGTTACAATTTGAACTTTGTAAGTTTATATGTTTTTAGCTAACCAATCACCAACTTCAGAGGTTTTATAAGCTTTATTTGTTCCAGATAAATCCTCAGTAACAATACCTTCTGCTAACGATTTGTTTACAACAGCTCTAATCAGTTCGGCTTCTTCCTTTAATCCGAAAGCATCCTCAAACATCATCGCCGCTGATAAAACAGTGGCCAATGGATTAGCAATGTCTTTTCCTGCAGCTTGTGGGTACGATCCGTGAATAGGTTCGAAAAGTGACGTGTGCACACCAATAGATGAAGACGGCATTAAACCCATGGAACCCGAAATTACTGAAGCTTCATCAGTTAAAATATCACCAAAAAGATTTTCAGTAATCAACACATCATAAGAGCTTGGCCATTGCACCAAACGCATCGCCACGGCATCAACAAATTCATAACTTACCGTAACTTCTGGATAGTCTTTTTCCATATCCTGAACAGTTTCTCTCCACAAACGTGATGATTCTAGCACATTAGCTTTATCTACACAACAAAGTTTTTTGCTTCTGGTCATTGCCATTTCAAAGCCTAATTTCGCTAAACGCTGAATTTCAGCACGTGTGTAAGTACAGGTATCAAAAGCGGTGTTTCCGTTGTCTTTTCTTCCTCTTTCACCAAAGTAAATCCCACCTGTTAATTCTCTTAAGATAATTAAATCTGTTCCCTCAATACGCTCTCTCTTTAATGGAGAGTTATCAATTAATGATGGAAAAGTAAAAGTTGGACGAACATTCGCATATAAGCCTAATTTTTGGCGCATTTTTAATAATCCTTGTTCAGGACGAACAGTAGCTTTTGGGTCATTGTCAAAGCGAGGGTGACCAATTGCTCCAAAAAGTACAGCATCAGCTGCCATACAGATTTCGTGGGTAGAATCTGGATAAGGTTCACCAACTTCATCAATTGCAGCAGCTCCTGTTATGGCTGGAGTCCACGTAATTTCATGATTAAATTTCTTTGCAATTGCATTTGATACTTTTACGGCCTGATCTATAACTTCTGGTCCGATTCCATCTCCTGCTAAAAGCGCAATATTAAGTTTCATATATAGTTTATTTGATTATTAAATGATGTTCAGCATTTTTTGGGTAGCCTTGATCGCTGAAACAGTTTGATCTGAGTCTAGTCCTCTTGTGATAAATATTTTGGTTGGTATTTCCCAAGTGATAATGGTTTCGCATAAAGCATCTGAATTACTACCTGGTGCAATTCTTACGGCATAGTCAATTAACTTTGGTAAACTTAGCTGTTTTTTGCCATACACCTTTGTTAAGGCAATCATAAAAGCATCATATTGCCCATCACCTTGTGCATTTTCTTCAAATTGCTCTCCTTCAATTGTTACTGCAATGGTTGCAGAAGGTCTTAAACCCATTGAATTTGTCAATACATAAGAATCAACTTTTACTTTTTCTTCATATAAACTGCTATCCAGTACATCCGAAATAATATAAGGGAGATCTTCTTTGGTTACGGTTTCTTTTCTATCACCAAGTTCAATAACTCTCTGTGTTACTTTTTTCAGATCTTCATCGTTTAGTCTTAAGCCCAGCTCTAAAAGATTCTTTTCTATGTTTGCTTTTCCTGATGTTTTGCCTAAAGCATATTGTCTTTTTCTTCCAAATCGCTCTGGAAGCAAATCATTGAAATAAAGGTTGTTTTTATTATCGCCATCAGCATGAATTCCCGCTGTTTGTGTAAATACATTATCACCCACCACAGGTTTGTTGGTTGGAATTCTAACACCAGAGAATGTTTCTACCAATTTACTAACCTTGTAAATTGATGATTCATTTACACTCACATCAACCTCAGGTGCAAAGTCCTTAATTACTGCAATTACACTTGCTAAAGCTGCATTTCCAGCTCTTTCACCCATTCCGTTTACAGTGAGGTGTAAACCATGTATGCCAACTTTTACTGCTTCTAATACATTTGCTGTGCCTAAATCGTAATCATTATGCGCATGAAAATCAAAATGAATGGTTGGGTATTTCTTTAGCAGTCCACTAATAAATTGAGTAGTTTCTGCAGGAGTTAAAATCCCCAGTGTATCAGGTAATAAAATACGCTCAATTTTTTGGGTAACTAAAAAATCTAGAAACTGAATAACGTATTCAGGAGAATTACGCATTCCATTGCTCCAATCTTCTAAATAAACATTGGTAGCAATACCATTAGCCGCTGCTAAATTAATTACATGTTTAATTTCGGCAAAGTGTTGCTCAGGAGTTTTTTTAAGTTGGTAGGTGAGGTGATTTAACGAACCTTTGGTTAATAAATTCTGAACCTTTACACCAGCATTGATCATCCAATCGATAGAGACACCATTATCAACAAAAGAAAGAACCTCAATACGATTGATATGTCCATTTGCTTCTGCCCAATTTGTAATTGCCTTAACCGCTTGAAACTCCCCATCAGATACACGAGCAGAGGCTACTTCTACGCGATCTACAAGTAATTCCTCTATGAGTAGTTGACTAATCGTTAACTTTTCGGAAATGGAAAACGACACTCCAGATGTTTGTTCTCCATCTCGAAGTGTAGTATCCATGATTTCTATTTTTCTTTTTTCCATTTAGGGCTGGTTCCTGATATAGGTTGTTTAGAATGTTTTTAACTTTTCAATTCTGCTTTCCTAAAGTGGAAGTTTAGTCGCAAAGTCTTCGATTTCTGTTTTGATACTTTGGAGATAATCTATGTCATCAAATCCGTTTAACATGTTATGTTTTTTGTACGGACTAATATCAAACGATTCCTTTTCGTTAGTGCCTAAAATAGAAATGGTTTGTGCATCTAAATCCACTTCTAGTTCTGTATTTGGATCTGCTAAAATTGTAGTAAAGATTTTGTCAGCAAATTCGGCACTCACTTGTACGGGCAATACACCAATGTTTAAACAATTATTTTTAAAGATGTCTGCAAAAAAACTAGATACTACACACCTAAAACCATAATCGTATACTGCCCATGCAGCATGCTCCCTTGATGAACCAGAACCAAAGTTTTTACCTCCAACTAAAATTTTTCCGCTATAAATAGGATTGTTAAGTACAAAATCTTTTTTAGGGGTATTATCGGGATTATATCTCCAATCACGAAATAAGTTATCGCCAAAGCCAACTCTTTCTGTTGCTTTTAAAAATCGAGCTGGAATTATCTGGTCGGTATCTATGTTTTCTATCGGAAGAGGCACTGCTGTACTTCTTAAGACGTTAAATTTATCGTAAGCCATTTTAAATTTCTTTCTAATTAAACAAGTTCTTCAATTAATGTTCTTGGATCGGTAACTACTCCAGTTACAGCAGCTGCGGCGGCAACAAGTGGGCTCGCCAATAATGTTCTGGATCCAGGGCCTTGCCTGCCTTCAAAATTTCGGTTTGAAGTACTAACTGCATATTTTCCTGCTGGGATTTTATCATCGTTCATGGCTAAGCATGCAGAACAACCTGGTTGACGCAAAGTAAAACCAGCTTCAGTAAAAATATCCAATAATCCTTCTTCTTTAATTTGGCTCTCTACAATATGTGAACCCGGAACTAACCAAACGGTTACATCATCAGCTTTATGCTTCCCTTTTACAATAGATGCAAATGCCCTGAAATCTTCTATACGACCATTGGTACAACTTCCAACAAACACATAGTCAACCTTTTTGCCAATCATAGATTCTCCTTCAGAAAAACCCATGTATCCCAATGATTTAGCATAAGTTGCTACGCCTCCTTCAACATTTTCGGCATTAGGAATATCTTGTGAAATACCAATACCCATACCTGGATTGGTTCCGTAAGTAATCATTGGTTCAATTAAAGCACCATCAAAGGTTAATTCTTTATCGAATACTGCACCTTCATCTGTTTTTAATGTTTTATAGTAAGCTAATGCTTTTTCCCAAGCTTCACCTTTTGGACTAAACTCACGCCCTTTTACATAGTTGATGGTTGTTTCATCCGGAGCAATCATTCCACCACGAGCACCCATTTCGATACTTAGGTTGCAAACGGTCATTCTTCCTTCCATGGTCATATTTTCAAAAACATCACCAGCATATTCTACAAAATATCCGGTAGCACCAGATGTAGTAAGTTTAGAGATAATGAATAAAGCTACATCCTTAGGTGTAACACCAAGGCCTAATTTTCCATTCACATTAATGCGCATTTTCTTTGCTTTTTGCTGCATGATACACTGGGTAGCCAAAACCATCTCAACTTCTGAGGTTCCAATACCAAATGCAATGGCTCCAAAAGCACCATGGGTTGAGGTATGCGAATCGCCACAAACGATGGTTGAACCCGGTTGGGTAATGCCATATTCTGGACCTACAACGTGTACAATACCATTTTTTTGATGACCTAATCCCCAGTGACTAATGCCATATTCGTTAGAATTTGATTCGAGTGCTGCTAACTGATTTGCAGAAAGTGGATCAGCAACTGGTAAATGTTGATTAATTGTTGGGGTATTGTGATCAGCTGTAGCAAATGTACGTTCTGGATATAATACTTTTATTCCTCTGCTTTTTAAACCTAAAAAAGCAACTGGACTTGTTACCTCGTGAATAAGATGACGATCAATAAAAAGTACATCAGGTCCTCCTTCAATTTGACGCACCACATGTGCATCCCACACTTTATCAAATAATGTCTTGCTCATTTTATTATAGTTTATTTTTGTTTAGCTTAACGTTCTACACTCGACAATTCTCTCATCATTAAGGTGAGATCTTCATCATTAATATTTAATTTACGATCGGCAATGGTTAAAAAATGATGATAAGCACTAGCTAATTCATCTTTGCTCAAATTATGGCCTAACCGTTCCAAATGGAATTTTAATGCATGTCTACCACTTCTAGCAGTTAGTACAATGGTTGCATCTGGAAAACCAACATCTTCTGGACGAATAATTTCATAGTTTTCACGATTTTTTAAAAATCCATCTTGGTGAATACCAGAACTATGCGCAAAAGCATTACTTCCAACAATTGCCTTATTTGGCTGTACAGGCATCCGCATTTGCGAACTTACCATTCGGCTTATTTCATAAAAGTTTTTGGTATTGATGTTCGTATGCAACCCAAGGTTTTGATGCGTTTTTAAAATCATTACTACCTCTTCAATTGAAGTATTACCAGCACGTTCACCAATTCCATTAATTGTACCTTCAATTTGGCGAGCGCCATTTTGTAGACCTGCAATTGAATTGGCGGTAGCCAATCCAAGATCATTATGGCAATGTACAGATATGATTGCTTGATCAATATTTTGAACATTGTCTTTCAAAAATTTAATCTTTTGTCCATATTGATCCGGCAAGCAATAACCATTGGTATCTGGTATATTTACTACGGTAGCACCTGCAGCAATTACAGCTTCAACCATTTGCGCCAAGAAATTAACATCTGCTCTACCCGCATCTTCAGCATAGAACTCAATATCTTCTACAAATTGTTTAGCATACTTTACAGCATCAACCGCTCTCAGTAAGATTTCTTCACGGGTGCTGTTAAATTTATGTTTAATGTGCATGTCAGAAGAGCCAATTCCAGTATGGATTCTTGGTCTTTTTGCATACTGTAGTGCAGCTACTGCCGAATCGATATCACCTTTATTAGCACGAGTTAGTGCGCAGATGATAGGTTGTGAAACCGCTTTAGACAATTCCACTACGCTTTGAAAATCACCCGGACTAGAAATCGGAAAACCTGCCTCGATAATATCCACGCCCAGTGCTTCAAGCTCCTTGGCAATTTCAATTTTTTCAGGGGTTGTTAATTGGCAACCAGGTACTTGTTCTCCATCACGCAAGGTGGTGTCAAATACGTAAACTTTGTTCGGATCGTGTAACATAATTTTTAATGTTAATAATTATATGAGCAGTTAAGTATGGCTAACCGCTTCTAAAATATCTTCTATCACTTGTACTTCGCCATTTTCCAATACAATTCTTTTTTCTATACAATCTGGAAGTTGAGATTCGAAATGGCCTACATAAATTAAAGTAGTTCCATTTTTACATAACTCATCTATCAATTTGTTAAAGTGAATGGTTTGTTGTTGGTCTAAACCTTGACAAGGCTCATCCAGAATTAATAATTCAGGATTTTTAATAATTGTTCTCCCTAATAAAGCCAGTCTTTGTTTTCCTAATGGAAGCTGGTTCATTAAGGTGTTTTTATAATCATCTAGCCCGAAAAAATGAATCAGTTCATCGGCTTGTAATCTTTTGGTATAACCAGGGTCGCAGAATAAGCCAGAACTGTCGTAAAAGCCTGAAACAATGCTTTGCCAAACTGTAGCAGTGGGGTCAAAATACCAATGTAACTCAGGCGAAATTAATCCAATCCGTTCCTTGATTTCCCAAATGCTTTCGCCACTACCACGTAAATTGCCAAATAAATAAAAGTTATTGGCAAAGGCCTGAGGATGATCCGCACAGATTAAGCTCAATAGGGTAGATTTGCCAGAGCCATTTGGTCCCTGAAGAGCCCATTTTTCTCCAGGTTTAACTTCCCAATTGATATTTTTTAATACTTTTTTATCACCATAACTCACATTTACATCAATCATTTTAATGAGATGTGATTTTGAAGCAGGCCATTGTTTTTCCTCAAAAAATGACGGTAAAGGTATTAGAGCTTCAGTATATAAATTAATTGAATGCTGCATTTCTGCAGTTTCTACTAATTTTCCCCCTTCAATTTTCGCAAAACGATTAATGCTTGATGGCATTTCCGATTCATTAGAAATCAAAATTAATTGAGTTCCATCCTCAACTAAATCATCTAATAGTAAGTTTAAATTTCTTCGAGAAGCCGAATCAAGGCCATTATAAGGAAGGTCTAAAATTAGCAATTGTGGTTTTAGCCAAATAGCCTTGATCAATTGTAGTTTTTTATGCTCTCCGCTTGATAACTCAATTAAAGTAGCTGCCAACAAATGTTCAAAACCTAAGGCCACTAATATTGGGTTTAATGTGTCAATATTAAGATGGTTTTGTTGCCCAAAATGCCTTAATTCACTACCAACCGAGTTGGTTGTAGAAGCAACTTGTTTATTGTAACGCTGTTGATAATAGAAATTAGACTGTCCTTCTAAATCTTTAAATTGATACCAATTGGATACATAGTGAACCACTGCAGGTAAATGGCTTGGCGTGTTGAAGTTTATTTTTACAGTGCCATAATGTGGAATTAAATTAGCAATGGCTTTAACTAATGAAGTTTTTCCGTTGCCACTTTCGCCCGAAAGTAACCAGTTTTCACCAATATTAATTGTCCAGCATAAATCTTTTAAGACAGATTTATCCTGAAACTTTAAATTAAAATTGGTGATATGGACGACGGGTTTTTTCATCAAATTGATTACTGATTTTTATAAGCTTTAACTCTCAAACGTTTATAATCTGCTATCCATTGACCGTTTTTATAATGAGTTGGTTTTAATATTTGTACCGCTAAGTCCTTGATAGCTTCTGCTTCATCAGCGGTTAAATTTTTAAAGGCGTGTGGCGCAAATTGATTAATCCAATCATACATTCCATTTTCGCCATATAAATTTGTCGGTCTATCAAATAACCAAATTTGTTCAACTTCAAAACCGTGCTTTTCTAAAAGAGTTGAATAGTTAGCAATTGATGGGAAAAACCAAAAATTGTTATTTAATTTTTCAGTTAATCCTAAATTTTTTGCAGCGCTTAAAATGGCGTCAGTAATACTTTTTACATTGCCCTTGCCGCCAAATTCAGCAACTAATCTACCCTTAGCTCTTAAACTGTTATAAATTCCACTTGTTAATGCATCTTGGTCTTCTATCCAATGGAAAGTAGCATTGCTAAAAACGGCGTCAAAAATTTCACGATAGGGTAATTTGGTAGCATCCATTACTTCGAAACCAATTTCAGCATAATTTGCTTTTGCTACTGCAATCATATCTGGAGAAGCATCAATGCCAAAAACCTCAGCTCCATTTGCTGCAATTTGTGCAGCTAATTGTCCAGTTCCACATCCTAAATCCAAAATGTCTTCACCTGGTTTAGGTGCAAGCCATTGTAAGGCATCTGCACCGTAATCAGATACAAAGTGATGCTGTTTCTCGTATAAATTACTATCCCAAACTATTTCTGGCATATTTTCTATTTTGTAAACCTTATAGGTTTTAAAACCTATAAGGTTTGTGTTTTACTAGGCTGTTTTAATTGCTTTCATTGCAGTCATCGCTTTACGCAAAGTAGCTCCAATTTGTTCTACTTGATGAGAACGAATAGCTTCATTAACTTCAATCAGCGTTCTGTTATCAACCGCACCATCTTTACCTTCATTAAAGTTTTTACCAACTAAATCAGTATCTACTTTTTTCATAAAGTCGCTTAATAATGGTTTACAAGCTTGGTCAAATAAATAACAACCATATTCAGCAGTATCAGATATTACACGGTTCATTTCGAACAACTTCTTACGAGCAATGGTATTTGCAATTAGTGGTGTTTCGTGTAATGATTCGTAATAAGCAGATTCTGGTTTAATACCCGCATCAACCATGGTTTCAAAAGCTAATTCAACACCAGCCCTTACAAAAGCAACCATTAAAGTGTAATTGTCGAAATATTCTTGTTCGCCAATTTTAACATCACCAGCAGGTGTTTTTTCAAAAGCAGTTTCACCAGTTTCAGCTCTCCAAGCCAATAGGTTTTTATCACCATTAGCCCAATCTTCCATCATGATACGACTAAATTCGCCACTCATGATATCATCTTGGTGTTTTTGGAACAATGGACGCATGATATCTTTCAATTCTTCTGAGATTTCGAAAGCTTTGATCTTTGCAACATTGCTCAATCTGTCCATCATGGCAGTAATTCCACCTTGCTTTAAAGCTTCGGTAATTACCTCTACACCATATTGAACCAATTTAGAAGCATAACCAGCATTAATTCCTTTTTCTACCATTTTATCAAAAGATAAGATAGAACCAGTTTGCAATAAACCACAAAGAATGGTTTGCTCACCCATTAAATCAGATTTTACTTCGGCAACAAAAGAAGATTTTAGTACACCAGCTTTATGGCCACCAGTACCAACACAATAAGCTTTTGCTTGTGCCAATCCTTTTCCTTGTGGGTCATTCTCTGGGTGAACAGCAATTAGCGTTGGCACACCGAAGCCTCTTACATATTCAGCTCTAACTTCACTACCTGGGCACTTTGGTGCAACCATGATAACAGTTAAATCTTTACGTATTTGCGTTCCTTCTTCAACAATGTTAAAACCGTGAGAATAAGACAAAGTGGCACCTTCTTTCATTAAAGGCATAATTGCACTAACTACAGCAGTGTGTTGTTTATCAGGAGTTAAGTTAATCACCACATCAGCTGTCGGAATTAATTCTTCGTAAGTACCAACTTTAAAGTTGTTCTCAGTTGCATTTTTCCATGAATCTCTTTTGCTTTCAATTGCTGCCGCACGTAAGGTGTAAGAAACATCTAAACCACTATCTCTTAAGTTTAAACCCTGATTTAGGCCTTGTGCGCCACAACCTACAATTACCAATTTTTTGCCTTTTAATGCATTTACGCCGTCCAAAAATTCAGAACTGTCCATAAAGTCGCATACGCCCAATTGGTTTAATTTTTCTCTTAGAGGTAGTGTGTTAAAATAATTTGCCATTGTTTTTTATCTATTTTTTTGGTTGATTTCTAGTTTCTTTATCGTTTTGTTTCGTTGTTTGTTTCTGGTCTCTCGTTTTAACTTTAAACCTTCAACTTTGGTCATTAGTCTTTTTGAAAATGAAAGTCTTAGTTGTTATCTGCTGCAGTCCCGCTATCTACCTGCCGGCAGGCAGGTTCGTTTCAACAAATGAAAAATTTGTTTCCACTGCTATCGGGTTTATTGTACAGCGGTCTGTGTTTCAAATGCTGCATCTCGCTTTAGTCTTTAGCCTTTCTCTATCTAGATACTAATTACTAACTACTAAATACTTTTCTACATGGTAAAAACCTTCTGTCCCTTATCCAAGTACTCATTTTCAATCACATCCTGGCCAGGTTCTTCACGTTCAAATTCTCTTAGTTTAGCATTAAAGCCCTCGCTGTCCTTAATAATTGCAACCCTTGCGCTACGTACAAACTCAATTAAGCCATGAGGCTGCAAAACTTCTATTAATTTATCAGTCTCTTCTCTGTGTCCAGTGGTTTCAAAAACAGTATAATCTTTTCTAATCACTACCACACGAGCACCATGTTCACGCAGCAAGCGCTCTACCAATACCTTTTCAGCAATTTCTTCGGTAGGTACTTTATAAAGCGCCATCTCTTGCCAAATGATATCTTCGTTAGTATTGTAGTAAACCTTTAAAACTTCAATTTGCTTTTCAATCTGACGACCCAGTTTTCTTACCACATCTTCTGTTTCGTGAATAACAATGTTAAAACGATGGATGTGCTCAATTTCAGATGGAGAAACATTTAAGCTTTCTATATTAATTTTCCTACGCGAAAAAATAATCGCAATCCTGTTTAATAAGCCAATTTGATTTTCGGTATAAACGGTTATCGTAAATTCTTGTTTATTGTTTTCTGTACTCATAGTAACAATTTTTTATTTTATAAACTCCCATTTAGGGGGTTGGGGGGTTATTTTAATCTAATTTCACTTACACTACAACCTTGCGGTACCATCGGAAAAACATTATTTTCTTTTGTTACCATTACCTCTAATAAGTACGAGCCTTTATAGTTAAGCATTTCTACTAACGAGCTTACTAAATCATCGCGGTCTGAAACTCTCTTGGCAGCGATGTAATAAGAATCTGCTAGTTTAACAAAATCAGGACTAGTAATATCTACAAAAGAATAGCGTTTCTCATTAAATAATTCTTGCCACTGACGAACCATTCCTAAGAAACGATTGTTTAAAATCATAATTTTCACATCAGCACCAAATTGCATGATAGTGCCTAATTCTTGTAAAGTCATTTGGAAACCGCCATCGCCAATAACAGCTACAACTGTTTTATCTGGAGCACCATATTTTGCACCAATTGCAGCTGGCAAACCAAAACCCATAGTGCCTAATCCACCACTAGTTACATTACTACGCGTATTGTTAAACTTAGCATAACGACAAGCAACCATTTGGTGCTGACCAACATCAGTCACGATTATCGCTTCACCTTTAGTTAAAATATTTAATTGGTTAATTACTTCACCCATGGTCAATTCATCACCAGTTGGGTTTAGCTCTGCTTCAATAACAGCATCAACTTCAGCTTTGGTATATTCTCTAAACTTAGCTAACCATTCAGTATGTTTTTTCTCATCAACTAGCTCAGTTAAAAGAGGTAAAGTATCTTTACAATCTCCCCAAACTGGTACGGTTGCTTTTACATTTTTATCAATTTCAGCTGGGTCAATATCTAAATGAACCAACTTGGCTTGTTTTGCATATTTATCTAAGCGACCAGTTACTCGGTCGTCAAAACGCATCCCTATTGCAATTAATACATCACATTCATTTGTTAAAACGTTTGGTCCGTAGTTACCATGCATACCTAACATCCCTACGTTTAATTCATGGTCAGTTGGAATTGCGCCTGCACCTAAAATTGTCCAAGCTGCCGGAATGCCACTTTTTTCTACAAAAGCTTGAAATTCTTCTTCGGCCTTGCCCAATAAAACACCTTGGCCAAACAAGATAAATGGTTTTTTAGCTGAGTTAATTAATTTGGCAGCTTCTACAATATATTCATTACGAATGATTGGTTTTGGTCTGTAACTGCGAATGTGGTTACAAGGAATATAACCCTCGTAATTAAACAATTGCATCTGAGCATTTTTGGTAATGTCTATTAAAACTGGACCTGGCCTGCCAGTACGAGCAATGTAAAATGCTTTAGCTAAAACACTAGGTATTTCTTTAGCATCAGTAACTTGATAATTCCATTTGGTAACTGGGGTAGTAATGTTAATTACATCGGTTTCTTGAAAAGCATCGGTACCTAAAAGGTGTGCGAAAACTTGTCCTGTAATACAAACTAGGGGAGTGCTATCTATTTGAGCATCTGCTAAACCAGTTACTAAATTGGTTGCGCCTGGGCCACTAGTAGCGAAAACCACACCAACTTTGCCCGAGCTACGAGCATAACCTTGACCAGCATGAATACCACCTTGCTCATGACGTACTAAAATATGGTTAAGCTTTTCTTTATAATCGTAAAGCGCATCGTAAATTGGCATAATTGCACCACCTGGATATCCAAAAATGACATCAGTTCCTTCAGCAATTAATCCTTCTAATAAGGCTACAGAGCCTGTAACTTCTACAAAAGTTTTAGTTTCTGCTTTTGCCTCGGGTTTTTGTATTGTTTCTTGTGCAGTATCCATAATTATATCTTTACTCGTTGTACTATTCTTTTATTTTAAACCCAATTCTCTCTCTGTCTTTCCACTTCAATTGAGCAATTTTTTCATCTAGCATATTGTCCATTGCATCATAAAGCTCATTTAATTGAACATCATGCTCTCCAAGACGCTCTTTAATTTCTAGTAACTGTTCATTAATATTGCTTTGCTTAAGCAAAATCTTCCGAACGGATACAAAAGCTCTCATAATAGCAATGTTCATATTAATTGCCTTTTCACTTTTTAAAACACCACTTAACATAGCTATACCTTGTTCTGTAAAAGCATATGGCAATTTTCTAGTGCCTCCATAACTTGATGTCACAAATTGTGATATCAAGTTTGATTCGTTTGTCGTCACAATTTGTGATGACAAGTTTTGTTTATTGTTTTCAAACTCTTCTTTTGTTAATTGAAACATAAAATCTTCTGGAAAACGCTGTATGTTACGCTTTACTGCTTGATTTAATACTCTTGTTTCAACTTCATAAAGTGATGCTAAATCAAAATCTAACATTACTCTTTCACCCCGAATTACATAAATTCTACTTTCAATGCTTTTAATAATTTGCATATAGTTCTCGTTTAAATATTAATTTATTGTCGGGATGACTTAAAATTTAATATTCATCAGTTACACAACCGCTAGCTGCGTCTGATACTGTTTTAGCATATTTATATAAAACTCCTTTTGTAACCTTTAATGCAGGCTGAACATATTTTTTTCTTCGTTCAGCAATAACTTCCTCGCTAACTTGTAAGCTAATGATGTTATTCACTGCGTCGATTAAAATTCTATCTTCATCTTCAACCAAGCCAATTAAGCCACCTTTGTAAGATTCTGGCGTAATGTGGCCAACCACAAAACCGTGTGTGCCTCCAGAAAAACGGCCATCGGTAATTAAGGCAACGGATTTTCCTAACCCAGCGCCAATAATTGCTGAGGTTGGCTTTAACATTTCTGGCATACCTGGAGCGCCAACAGGACCAGAATTCTTAATAACGATTACATCACCAGGCTGAACGCGACCGCTAGAAATACCTGCAATTAAATCATGCTCCCCATCAAATACACGTGCCGGTCCTTCAAATTTCTCTCCTTCTTTACCAGAGATTTTGGCCACTGAACCTTTTTCAGCTAAGTTTCCGTATAAAATTTGCAAGTGACCAGTTGCCTTTATTGGATCATTTAGTTTATGGATAATCTTTTGGTCGTAATCCATAATCGATTTCACATCAGCCAAGTTTTCAGCTACAGTTTTTCCGGTTACAGTTAAGCAATCACCGTGTAATAAACCTTCGTCTAACAAATATTTCAATACTGCAGGGATACCTCCATATTGGTGCAAATCCTGCATCAAATATTTTCCACTTGGTTTAAAGTCGGCAAGTACTGGAGTTACATCACTCATTTTTTGGAAGTCATCTTGTGTAATTTCCACACTGATAGCTTTACCCATTGCAATAAAGTGCAACACCGCATTTGTACTTCCACCCAATATGATAATAGAACGAATCGCATTCTCAAATGCTTTTCTCGTCATAATATCACTTGGTTTGATATCTTTTTCTAATAAGATCTTGATATACTTTCCTGCATCTAAGCACTCTTGTTTTTTCTCTTCACTAATAGCTGGATTTGAAGAAGAATAAGGTAAGCTCATTCCTAAAGCCTCAATAGCAGATGCCATGGTATTTGCAGTATACATACCACCACAAGCACCAGCACCCGGACAAGTATGTTTAATGATTCCTTGATAATCTTCCTCAGAAAGATTTCCACATATTTTTTGTCCCAATGCTTCAAAAGCAGAAACGATGTTTAATTCTTCACCTTTATAATGGCCTGGGGCAATTGTTCCGCCATAAACCATAATTGATGGGCGGTCTAAACGAGCCATAGCCATAATAGCACCGGGCATATTTTTATCGCAACCAGGAATTGAAATAATACCATCATAATATTGTCCACCACAAATGGTTTCAATACTATCTGCAATTACATCACGGCTAACTAATGAATACCGCATACCGTCGGTGCCATTGCTCATTCCATCGCTTACACCAATGGTATTGAAAACCAAACCCACCAAATCATTTTTCCAAACACCTTTTTTAACATCCGCTGCTAAATCATTAAGGTGCATGTTACAAGTGTTGCCATCATAACCCATACTTGCAATACCAACTTGGGCTTTGCGCATATCGTCGTCAGTTAATCCAATGCCGTAAAGCATGGCTTGTGCTGCTGGTTGGGTTGGGTCTTGTGTAAATGTTTTACTGTATTTGTTGATTTCGTTCATTTGGTTGTTGTAAGGTTGTAATGTTTAAAGGTTATAATGTTGCTAGGCAACCTATCTCATATCTCACTTCTCAATACTCACATCTATATTATTACTTCATAATTTACTTTTTCGAGCACTAGATTTTTATAGGCTCTTTGGATAGTGCAACCGATGCTGTCATTCCATCTTTGTCTAAAAACCACATCATCTATGGTATGTACGCCTACAATTTCTGCTGCTGTACCGCAAAAGAAAACACTATCTGCAGCTTTCAATTCATCTACACTAATTGCTTTTTCAATTACTTCTATATCTAATACTTTACAAAGTTCAATTACCGTTGCACGAGTAATTCCTGCTAAAATGTGCCCTAAAGCAGGTGTATATAATTTGCCATCCTTTTCTATGAAAATATTTGCACCTGGAGCTTCAGCTACATTTTCGTTCATGTCTAAAAGCAATGCTTCATCAAATCCTTTACTTTTAGCTTCGGTTGTAGCTAAAATAGAATTTACATAATGCCCACTAGCCTTTGCTTCAACATAGGTTGATTTGGGATTAGGTCTTTGATAGCTAGAAATACAAACCTTTAATTTTTTGTCTCCAAAATAAGAAGCCCAATCCCAAGCACAAATCATAATTGATGATTCAGTTGGTGCAACCAATGACATACTTGGTGGGCAATAAACCAATGGACGGATATAAGCATCCTTAAAATTATTGATTTCCAACAATCTGTAAGTCTGTTTAATTAACTCGTTTTTATCCCATGGGAAAGGAATATGCATTAGCTCACATGAGCGCTGCAGTCTATCGTAATGTTCTTTGATTTTGAAAACCCTAGTTGCATTATGTGTTTTGTAAGCTCTTATGCCTTCAAATGCTGCATAACCATAATGTAGCGATTGTCCGTATAAATCTGTTTTAGCATCTTGTGCCTTAACAAACTCACCGTCTAAATAAATCACCGTTTTTGAGTTATAATATTCCATTTTTTCTTATTTAAAAAAAGCGTCCCTTTTGATTGGGACGCTTTAGGTATATTGTGAGTATTAAATAATCATTCTATAACGTCCCCGGCTGCTTACTTAGTAGCAGAATAATAATAAGAATGACATATAAAGTAGACGTGTAGTCTGCTCTATTTGTAATACTTAAAGTTAAAATTCTTGGGTTGTACATTGTCATTGTTTTATAAAAACCAATTTAGTTTTTAGTTCAGAAACTAGCAAGGCTTATTGCAAAATAAATTAAAAAAAATTTAATTCTGATTTATTAAATATATCAAAATATAATATTGATATTAATAGGTTGTGCAATTGATACCGTGGCAAGGTGTAGACTAAATATGAAAACGGTATTCGGTCTGTTTATTATGCTTGCATTGTAATTTGCCGATTTTCGGCGTGAAATTGAAAAAACAATAAAAAAACTGCTTAAGAATTCATTTTTTAGAAGCGCTAATTTCCTAACAGATTTTTAGTTAGCCTACTTCATAATAACAACTTTATAGGTTAGCACCTTTACCATATCGGGTATCTTGTGGTATATAAGAAAATGATGTCTGTCAAGGATAAATTAATACGGGCTTTCCTCTCAGGGGTTGCCTTATTATGGGTATTCGATAAGTTAATTATGAAAAGAAATACCTTCTTATTTCCCCTTCTTTTTTTATTAATTACTTGGCTATAATTGCAAACGCTAGGATCAATGCAAAGGGATAAGGTTTATGCCGGCAGGTTAGAGCACCTTAAGAAATTTATAATCAACAGTATAAAAGTTAATGGCAAAAATAAAAAAAACTTTGCGCTCTTTGCCTCTTTGCAGTTAAACCAACAACCTAACCTGCCTGCCGCAGGCAGTTATTTCTTATATTGTTTTAAAAATGAGGTATAACAAAAAAGCCTCCCCGAAATTCGAGAAGGCTTTTGAAACGTTTTGTAAAAGCTTAAGCTACTACTGCTTCTGCTAATACGATTATTTTATTATCCAGAACCTCAACAACGCCACCTTTAATGTTAAAGATTTCTTCGCCTGTGCTTCCTTTAATAATTACCGGACCATCTTCTAAAGTAGAGATAATAGGAGCGTGGTCTTTCAAAATTTGAAAAGAACCTAAAGTTCCTGGAACGGTAACCGCAGTTACATCGCCTTCGAAAACTTTTTTATCTGGAGTTAATATTTCTAAAGTCATACTTTTAGTAGTTAGTATTTAGTAGTTAGTAGTTAGACTAATCCACTAAATGAATTTAATAAATTAGTACTTAGGCAAGATAATATCTCTATACTAAGTACTAACTACTATATACTAGTTTGATTCTGCTAATAATTTTTTACCCTTTTCGATAGCTTCTTCGATGCTACCAACTAAGTTAAATGCAGCTTCAGGATATTCATCAACTTCACCATCCATGATCATGTTAAATCCTTTGATGGTATCTTTAATGTCAACCAACACACCTTTTAAGCCTGTAAATTGCTCAGCTACGTGGAAAGGTTGAGATAAGAAACGTTGAACACGACGAGCTCTAGATACCGTCAATTTATCTTCCTCAGATAATTCGTCCATACCTAAAATCGCGATGATATCTTGTAATTCTTTATAGCGTTGTAAAGTTTCTTTCACACGTTGAGCGGTGTTGTAATGCTCATCACCTAAAACAGCAGGAGAAAGGATACGTGAAGTAGAATCTAATGGATCTACCGCAGGATAAATACCTAACTCAGCAATTTTACGAGAAAGTACTGTAGTTGCATCTAAGTGGGCAAAAGTTGTAGCGGGTGCAGGGTCAGTTAAATCATCCGCAGGTACATATACTGCTTGCACAGATGTAATTGAACCACGTTTAGTTGAAGTAATACGCTCTTGCATTAAACCCATCTCAGTTGCCAATGTTGGTTGGTAACCTACCGCAGATGGCATACGACCTAATAGTGCCGACACCTCAGAACCTGCCTGAGTGAAACGGAAGATGTTATCAACGAAGAAAAGGATATCTTTCCCAGCGCCTTCGCCATCACCATCACGGAAATATTCTGCAACTGTTAACCCTGATAATGCTACACGAGCACGTGCACCAGGAGGCTCGTTCATTTGACCGAATACCAATGTTGCTTTTGATTCTTTTAATTTTTCTGTATCAACAGCTGATAAATCCCAACCACCTTTTTCCATTGAGTGTAAGAATTCATCACCATAGTTAATTACGCCAGATTCGATAAACTCACGTAGTAAATCGTTACCCTCACGAGTACGCTCACCCACACCAGCAAATACTGATAAACCAGCATAAGCTTTAGCGATGTTGTTTACCAACTCCATGATCAATACAGTTTTACCAACACCAGCACCACCGAACAAGCCAATTTTACCACCTTTAGCATAAGGCTCTAATAAATCGATAACCTTAATGCCTGTAAAAAGTACTTCAGTTTCAGTAGATAGATCTTCGAAACGAGGAGGAGCATTGTGAATTGGACGACCGCCAGTTTTATCAACAGCAGTAATACCGTCAATAGCATCACCAACTACGTTAAATAAACGACCTTTAATTTGATCTCCAACAGGCATTTTGATAGGTGCACCAGTATCTACTGCATCCATACCACGTACCAAACCATCTGTAGAATCCATCGAAATGGCACGTACACGGTCTTCACCAAGGTGTTGCTGAACTTCTAAAACGATCTTTTGTCCGTTTTCTTTAGTAATCTCTAATGCAGAGAAAATTTTAGGTAAATGGGCATCGTTAGCAAAACTTACGTCAACTACCGGTCCTATAATCTGCGCTATTTTTCCAATGTTAGGCATATATTGTTTTTGATAAAATTATAAAAATCAAAATGTTAAAGGCGTTTTTCAACGCTTGTATTTCGGTCTGCAAAGCTAAGAGTTTTTCGGTAAAATTTTATATATAAATTAAAAGTTTTTCCACAGTTTATTTATTGATATTTTAGCAAGTATGAAAACCATATTAGTTACAGGCTCAAATGGGCTCTTAGGTCAGAAAATAACAGAGAAAATTAGAATAGAGAAATGTGTAAATCTGATTGCCACTTCGAAAGGAGCAGATCGTTTTCCTTTTAATGATGGGTATGTTTATGCGGAGATGGATATCTTAAATCCTATTCAAGTAAGAACCGTTATTGAGCAATATAAACCCGATGGCATTATTCATACCGCGGCAATGACCAATGTGGATACCTGTCATATAGAAAGAGAAGCAGCCTATCAATTGAATGTAATCGCAACACAAACTTTAGTTTCACTTTGTGAAGAATTTAACATCCATTTTATCCATTTATCTACCGATTTTGTGTTTGATGGTGCAGACGGGCCTTATGATGAAGCCGCAAAGCCTAATCCGGTAAGTTATTATGGAGAAACTAAACTGCAGGCAGAAGAGTTAGTAATAACATCAAATGCTAAATGCGCAATATTACGTACCATCTTAGTGTACGGAATAGTAAGTGACATGAGTAGAAGTAATATTGTGCTTTGGGCAAAGAGTGCATTAGAAAAGGGAAATCCACTTAATATAGTAAACAACCAATACCGAATGCCAACCTTTGCAGAAGATTTAGCAGACGCCTGTTTGTTAGCGGTTGAGACGGAAGCTCAAGGCATATTCCATATTTCTGGAAAGGACATGATGAGTGTGGTGGAATTGGTTTACAGAGTGGCCGATTTTTATAAATTGGATAAAAGCTTGATTAATGAGGTTAGCGCAGCCACCTTAAATCAAGCCGCCAAGAGACCTTTAAAAACTGGTTTTATTTTAGACAAAGCAATGACTGAATTAAATTATCATCCGCATAGCTTTGAAGAAGGAATAGAAATAATGGATAGACAGATGAAGTCCTTAGTCGGGGGTCAATAGTCTATTTTCGTCTGTCGTTTTTCGTTTATCGTCTTTCGTTTTTTATAAAGAACAACAATTAACCATTTAACCAATTTCAACAGTTAACCAAAAAAATATGTCACTACAAGTAGGCGATAAAGCCCCAGATTTTAAATTATTTAGTTCAGAACTAAAAGAAGTTTCGTTAGCAGATTATAAAGGCCAGAAATTAGTGGTTCACTTTTTTCCGATGGCCTTTACAGGTACCTGTACCACGCAACTTTGTACCATGAGAGATAGCTTTGGTTATTACGAAGGTATGAATGCTGCAGTTGTTGGCATTTCAGTTGATTCTCCATTTACATTGGCTAAATTTAAGGAAGACCAATCTTATCAGTTCCCTTTATTATCAGATTTCAATAAAGATGCCTCTAAAGCTTATGGTGCTTTTTATGATGAGTTTGTATTCAATTTAAAAGGTGTTTCTAAAAGAGCAGCCTTCGTTATAAATGAAGAAGGTGTAATTACTTATGCAGAAGTATTAGAATCTGCAGGAGATTTGCCAGATTTTGAGAAAATTAAAGCCATTGTTGCAGGGTAAGAGTTTTGTCGCCCTAGTTTGAAAGTGGAATCATTGCTATTATTAGCATTCGGTCTCTTGCCAAAAGAATTCTTTTGGGCAATGTTAAGTTAGGGAGAAAACAAAAATAATTGTCATCCTGAGCGTAGTCGAAGGACAAATTATTTTTGTTTTTGACCATCAAAAGGTCGACTACCCTCAGACTGACAGCCAATGTGCTTAAATTAATAACATTGCCCTCTGCGGCTTTCCATTGCAATTCCAGCTGTAGAATCGGGATCCACTGCAATCGGGTTTAAAAACATTGGCTTTTGCATAGGAACTTGCTTTCTAAACCCGACATTAGCGAACACGAAGCCCAAGCGTTTGCTGGGCGAAGTAAAGCGATTGGCGGGACTGACATTAATAGTAGCATTGACCATGCTTTTCGATTAAAAAAGTTGCATTGGTTTACCTTTTTAAATATTTATAATAAAAAATTGCGAAATTAATTTTGAAACGTTACTTTTGCAGTCCGTTAACGAAACGGAAATGCATTTGTAGCTCAATTGGATAGAGCATCTCACTACGGATGAGAAGGTTTGGGGTTCGAATCCCTACAAGTGCACAAAGCCAGACTTAATTTAAGCCTGGCTTTTTTATGCCTTCAATTTCTATGGGTTGGTCTCACCAACCGAAATGCTAGAAACTACAATAAGAACTAGCTCAGCATCTATTCAGCGTTAAAATCTGCGCCTTTTCTGCGATCCATATCTGCACCATCTGCGATCAAACCCGTCAAGAATTAACCTTTACCCGTAAAAAAGCTTCCATCCATAGCAGTTTCATAAAAATTAACCCAATAAGCTAAAATAATTATATATTTGCAACTTTTAAAGCACTAGCCTTTATACCATAAATTGCTGCTTTTTATTATCAACTAAATGTTTTCAAATTAAATTGAAGACGATTAAACCATAAAAAAAGACAAATGCTGAATTTAGTTCTCTTTGGCCCTCCAGGTGCAGGCAAAGGCACCCAATCTGAAAAACTGATTAGTAAATATCAGTTGGTACACATTTCTACAGGAGATCTTTTTAGAGCACACATTAAAAACCAAACTGCTTTAGGAAAAAAAGTAAGCAAACTTATTGCTGAAGGAGAGTTGGTTCCTGATAAGATTACGATTGACATGTTAGAAGAAGAAATTGATAAAAATCCTAATGCAAAAGGATTTGTATTTGATGGTTTTCCAAGAACAATACCTCAAGCAGTAGAATTAGATAAGTTTTTAGAAGGAAAAGGTAGTAAGATTGATGGTGTAATTGCCCTAGACGTTGATAAAGATGAGTTAGTGAAACGTGTGGCACTACGTCAAAAAGAAACAGGTAGGTTAGATGATCAGGCAGAGAAATCTCAAAAAAGAATTGATGAGTATTTCAATAAAATCATCTTGGTATTGCCTTATTACGATGAACAAAAGAAACTAACTAAAATAAACGGCATCGGTAATATCGAAGAGATTTTCGATAACCTATGTGCCGTTATTGATAAGTACTAAGTAATAACAATTTTTAAAAACAAACATCCGCAAAAAGCATTAGTTGTTTTTGCGGATGTTTGTTTTTTTGGCGATTTTTACAATCTAAAATCGTAAATCTAAAATCTAAAATTAAAATGTCACAGGGATCAAATTTTGTAGATTACGTAAAAATATGTTGCCGCTCTGGTAAAGGTGGCGCAGGTTCTGCACACTTACACCGCGACAAACTAACTTCTACTGGCGGCCCCGATGGTGGCGATGGCGGTAGAGGTGGTCATATCATATTAAAAGGAAATTCTCAATTCTGGACATTGCTTCACTTAAAATATCGCAAGCACATTATTGCTGAAGACGGCTTAAGTGGTGGAAGCAGTCAGAAAACTGGGAAAACAGGTAAGGACGAAATTCTAGAAGTTCCACTGGGAACTATTGCCCGTGATGCAGAAACTGGAGATATTATTTTTGAGATCACTGAAGACGGAGAAACTAAAATCTTAACTCCAGGTGGTAGAGGAGGATTAGGAAACTGGCATTTTAAAACACCAACTTTACAAACTCCTCGTTTTGCACAACCAGGCGAAGCTGGAAAAGAAGAGTGGATGGTTTTGGAGCTGAAAGTATTGGCAGATGTTGGCTTGGTAGGTTTTCCAAATGCAGGAAAATCAACTTTGTTGTCTGTTTTATCTGCTGCCAAACCAGAAATAGCCGATTATCCATTTACAACCTTGGTTCCAAACCTAGGTATCGTTTCTTACCGTAACGGAAAGTCTTTTGTAATGGCAGATATTCCAGGGATTATAGAAGGTGCTTCAAAAGGGAAAGGATTAGGCTTTAGATTTTTACGTCATATCGAACGTAATTCCGTGCTACTTTTCATGGTACCTGCAGATACCAGTAGATCGATAAAGGAAGAATATGAGATCTTAAAAAATGAATTGCAAGAATTCAATCCAGAATTAATGCAGAAGCCTCATTTGCTTGCAATTACCAAGTCTGATATGTTAGATGAAGAATTGAAAGCCGAAATGAAGTCAGACTTGCCTAAAGTGCCATTTATATTTATCTCTTCAGTTGCCCAACAAGGGATAACAGAACTGAAGGATATGTTATGGATGGCTATAAATGAGGAAGTTTAGGATTGTGCGTCATACCCAACTTGACTGCTCCGAAGGAGTCCCCATGGGAGGTATCTTAATGCGATAGAATGATTAAATAGATTGCCTAACTACGATTACTCACTTACGTCATAACGAGCTTTTCGCGAGGCGATATCTGTTTCCCACTAGCCCCTCGCCGTCATACCGAAGGAGCAAAGCGACTGAGATATCTGTTTGCTAAGAACCGCCTGCTAAAATTTTGCAAAAACCTTGGTCAGAGCTTGAGTGGCTTAGAGATTTAGCTTTTGCTAAGCAATCGTACTAAGAAGTACTGTTCTTAGCCCTCACCGTCATATCAATCGAGCATTCCTGTCATCCGATGAATATCGGTAACTATTCAGGGTTCATCGGATGACTACTAGATAATCTCGAGAAAGACCTTGATATTCATCCGATGAGATTTACAGGGCGCTTTGTACTCATCGGATGACATACAATTAGCCAGGTCACCAATTAACCAACAACCCTATCTTTAATCCTCACTGCCGGATTTCCCTGATAAACTCCATAAGCTTCCAAATCTTTTGTGGCTACAGAGCCTACCGTTAATACTACATGGGAAGCTACAGTTACTCCAGGACAAACCATCGCTTTAGCGCCAATCCAAGCTCCATTGGCTATGGTAATAGGTTTTGTAATCAAATCAAAACTGACCTTTTTATAATCATGATTACCTGTAAGCAACATGGCTTGCTGAGATATACACACATTTTCTCCAATAACAACATGATCTAAGTTCTCAATCCTGCACTCCGCTAACCATGAGTTATCACCAATAGTTAACCTCCAAGGATAATAAATATAGATAAAGGGTTTTATCCTAACGCCCTTCCCAATTTTAGCACCAAATAGTTTTAAGATGAAAACTAAAATAGAACTAAAAGGAATTAAACCAGAGCGAAAAAAGACTATACTAGTGAAATACCAGCATAACATCTTAAAAGTAGATGCACCACTCTTAAAACCTTTTTTATCGAAGTCTTTTTGAAGCTGAGTTTCCTTGTTCAATTTTATTTTATCAGATTTCTATACTATTTTTTCTAAACCCTCAACAACTCCACACCTCCACAACTAACCACCTAACCCTCTCTCGCCCGTATTCTTTTTAATCCACACATAAAGCAAAATAAAAATACAGATGTAAACGATAATGTTAAATATCTCATGATGATAAGTAAAATTATTACGTTGAGATTTAAAAAAGCCCAATAATACACCCAATCCAGCTATGCGCAATACGTTAAGGATGTAAATCATGACTATTCCAGTAAGCAACAACTTATATTTAGCCCTTAGTTTTGCCGGAAAAGCAATTACAAAGGCCACTAAAAAACACATTACCCCAATACCCAGGCAATCGTAATTAACCCTTAAATATGGCCCATCAACCACCATTACATCCATTTCGTTGTGTATGGCATAAAACCCAAATAATTTAATAATCCAAACTGCAGGAACAATCAATGTAGTTTTTAAACCTTGAATGTAATCTAGGTTGTTTGCAATAAACGCGTTATAAAACCTTCCACCTTCACTCATTACACTGTTCATGAATCTATTACCCTGACTAAAGAGGAAGTAAAAAAACAAAAGTTTAACTACAAAAAGAATTGCGGTCTTGTTTGCCTTTTTTTTATTTTCTACAGTTTGTTCCATTTTTGAGAGTGATTATGCTGATAAAGCTACTGCTTTGATTTTAAAATTTATTTGAATTCTTTTTTAGCTCGTAAATTTTGGCATCGATAAGAAATCGAAACCAGAAACATTGCAAGAAGTGAAATATTAGACCCCTTTTACCATCTAGAAACCCAAATTTTAAAAAGTATCGAATAAAAAAATAAATAAAAGGCCTTACAAATAAAGGGAATTGCTCATAGATGTTTTTATAAAATCTTCTTTTCTGAATGGGATTACCAGTCACATTTGCTTTAATGATGTCCTTTTTATTAAGGTTATTTTCAAATTGTTGGATAGCCTCCAGGCTAGACCATTTATCATGTCTTTGGGTAAAAGTACTTAACGATTCAGTTATCAGATCTATAATGTCACCCTTAACCTTTAAGGTGTCTCCTTCTATTAAGAAATGCTGATCATATAGCTTATTTTCACATTTCCCTCTACCTAAACGAAACAAGGCAGCGTGGTAGGTAGGGTAGTGGCCCCCATATTTAATCCATTTACCCATAAACATGGTTCTTCTACTGGTTAACAAACCATTAATATGGTTTGGTATGCCATTAAGAAACAGTTTTTCTACCTCCTCCTTAAATTCTTTCGTAGCTCTATGGTCTGCATCCAAATTTAAAACCCATTCCGTTTTAAATTTAATGTTTTTTAAAGACCAATTTCGCTGTTGACTATAGTTTTCGAATGGATTGTGTAAAATTTGAACGGGATAATTGGAGAGAATTTCTAAAGTTTTATCGGTCGAACCAGAATCAACCACGAAAATATCATCCGTAAAATCAAGGATGCTTTCTATGCAATCCCGGATATTTTTCTCCTCATTAAAAGTTAAAATTACAACAGAAACAGGCACTTTCATAGCAACGAACTAATTATAAATTTTCTAAATGGAATGATATAAATCACAGTATTGAGAGATTAAATTTTTTGTGTTGTAATCCCTCGAAATAATCTCCGTGGCGGTTGCCCTAATACCTGATCGCTTTTCTTTATCATCATATGCTTGTCTAATGGTATTGGCAATTATAGCTGTATTAAGTGTGGTAATCCATCCTAATTTATTCACTTCCACATAATTTGCAAGACCAACCTGATCTGAAAGTAAAACCGCTGTACCCACACTTAAGCTCTCTATCACTACATTAGCAAAGTTCTCATTGTATGAAGTTAATACCATTAAATCGTGTTCAGCCAAAAGCTTAAACTTATCCTCATTTTTAACATGTCCAACCCAGTTAATTCGATCGCTAATCCCTAACCCCTCAACCCTAACCGCTAACCCATCTACATAACCCTGCTCGCCACTTCCAGCAATGGTCAAGCTCCAATCAGCATCAAACTTTGCCAAAGCATCAAATAATAATTCTAAACCTTTTTTTTCTTCAATGCGAGAAAGAAAGATAAGCTTGAATGAAGAAGTTGGTTGAGTTGTTGAGTTGGATAGTTGTGGAGTTGTTTGCTTTTTCGCCTCTTGATACTCACTTCTCCCAACTCCCTCCACCAAATTAGCAATAACCGTAATGCTTTTAGGTTTAATAAACTTTAAAATATCTTCTTTTTCCTTTTCGCTGGTGGCATGGATATGGCAGTACCTTAATAATCTTTTTCCAATCAGCCAATGTATAATTGATTTAAAGCCAACATTTCTATTGCCCAAAGTATAATCAGTAAGCATACCTCTTGGCGATAAAACAACCGGTACTTGGTACCATTTTGCTACCCAACAACTTAATATCGAGACTAAATTCCACCATGCATGGATGTGTATGGCGAGAGTATGTCCCCCTTTGGAGGGGGTAGGGGGAGGATTTTTCTTGTAACGAAGAATCTCTCTTCTTAACCCTCTTAACAATGCTGGCGAAAAATGAGTATGATCTTTTGTTAATCTTCTAAAATAAGTAACCCCAACACCATCCACCAGCTGTCGCTCCCCAGCAACAACAGCTAATTCAGTTTTCCCATTAGCCGTCGTCGTCAAAACCTCAACGTCAATATCATTAAATGCCTCAACACCTCCACCACTCGACGACCCATTCTCAACACCTAAACGACTGCTCGACTCAACATTATTTTCATTCCCCTCAACGCCTTTACGCCTCAACAACTCAACTTCAGCCATCTCAACACCTAAACGACTGCTCGACTCAACATTATTTTCATTCCCCTCAACGCCTCCACAACTCAACGCCTCCGCCTCCCTAACCCCTAAACCTCTAACCTCTAACCCTCTAAACTCCCCAAGCGCCTCACACAACTTCGCCACAGACATCGTTGGCCCACCATAAATAAAGGCAGGTTTATAAGCAGCAATAATGTGTATGATCTTCAATTTATTTTTTATTGTGCGTCATGCTCAGCTTGTCCCGATAGCTATCGGGAGGGCATCTTAATGCGTTAGCAGGCCCATACATATCTTTCTGTTTTCTTTCTCTTTGTTCTTTGCTGTTTATCCTTAACAACTCAACGCCTCCACAACTAACCTCTCTCCACAATTAACCAGTTAACCAATTCAAACAATTAACCTCTCTCCACAACTCAACGCCTCCACACCTTAACCTTCTTCTCCACAATTAACCGATTAACCAGTTTAAACAATTAACCATCTTCACAATTAACCCCTCTCTCACCGCCTTTTCAACTCCACACCCTCGCCACTCGCCTCATAAACCTCTAGCTCCGTAATCGTATTAGACCTTTTCAGTATCCAAAAAATCGCATACATGGCTATATACCCGTAAACAATATTATTCAGCAAAAATTCAAAATTATTGCCACGCCAAAGGTTCTGGAAGATCGCGTTAAACATGACTATACAACCCAATTCGTAACCTCCAAACCATTCTTCAGCTTTATTGCAAATCCATTGCGTAACCAAGCCGTATAGGAAGATTGAAATAAACACCCCCACAAAACCAGCACTCACATAGCCATCTACTACAGGTCTTGTTTTAGCAGAAACAGTAGAAGCACCACTCACAACCCCCGCGTCGTACACACGTTCCATGGAAATGGTCTCGGTTACAAATTTACCAGGCCAAAAAGTCCTTGGTATGATTGCCAAAATGGAATTTTTTACAATTTCCGAGCCATAAAAACCTCTTTCTGCAGGTATATGTTTTACAAATATGGTAAACATGTTAATTTCACTGATCCGATCGGTTAAAAACAGCCAGTTGGTTTCTTCAATTACAGGTGCTTCATTGTTAAGTACCGCATCAAATGCTTCCCTACGGGCTTCTACTGCAGATTTCTCCCCAGACCAAGATTGACTCCTAACTATGGTCGCGAATGTTGGTAAAATATAGATAAGGACATAAATAGTAGGTATAGCCAAGGTTAAAATCAATTTTTTATAATAAGGGTACATCAAAAAACTGATGATGATTACATTGATAATGATACTTTCCTTATAACCGGTTAGGGTAGAAGCCAAGAAGTTAAAGGCAAATAATCCACCCCCAAAAATCATATAACCTCTTTTTCTTTGCACCATTCCCCTCACTAAAACTAAGGCGCTACAAGTAATAGAAACATTAATAAAGCCAAAAGAAAACTGAGCTATACTCGCAATTTTAGAAGCCGCACCTCCAATAATATAGCTAATCACACAAAGCCAAATCAAGAAAAAATCTAGGTTGAGATTCAGTCGGTGTTTAATAATAGGAAATTGTTTGATTTTTACAATAATGCCCGTAACCAAGGCAGCATGAGCTAATAAAGATAAACGTTGGCATTTAGCAATGGCATAAGTCTGTTCGTTTACCTGAAAAGGAATCGGGCTAATTTTAGTAAAATACTCATAACCTAAATGGTTCATGAAATAAAAGATGGAAGTACAACACATAAAACCTGCAAAAATCAATTGGATGATCACAATGGGCCTCATTACTTGTTTTACTAATGGTAAATCCAATGGGATAAACTTTACGCTAGAAAATAAGGTCAAATAAAAAATGAAAAATGAGCCTAGCCACGCCACAAAATAAGATACAATAGGATTAATTTGTACCATTAAGGATACAACCCAAGGCAAATAAATTAAGATTAAAACTTTCTGTTTAGAATAATTTTGATGTTTATCCATTAAGCTGATTTAAAATGGCCTTTAATTGTTCCTTAAAACTCCAGTTTTGAATATGTTGCTGAGCAGACTTACCTATTTCAGATAAGTTGTTTTTATCACTCGTTAAAGCTATTAATTTTTGTTTCAAATCATCAATGTCATTGCTCTTAAATATCAACCCAGTTTCTTGGGCTACTAAATCTTGTGCACAGCCCACCTTGTCAGCAACTAAAGCTGCTTTCTTACAAGCCATGGCTTCATTAACCGCCAAACCCCATGTCTCTCCCGGACCATGAGATGGCAAACAGAATAAATCACAAGCCTGATAAACCGCAGGCATCTGCGTTTGATTCTGAAAATCCATAAAATGTATATTCGTTTTTCCCTGCCCGTCCGGTAGACGGGATTTTTCGTTTTTCGTTTTTACACTATCACCTTGATCCACCTCTAGTTTGTCATCCTGAGCGCCGATCTGTCCGGCAGGCAGGAAGTCGAAGGACTTTTCTAGTTTTTCTTTCTGCTTTCTGCTTTTAGCTTTTAGCTCTTCTTCCAACTCCCCATTCCCCACAAATAGTAAATGTAGTTCTGGGTGTTTTTCTCTTTTCTTTTTTTGTTCAGCCAAAGTTGATAGCCGATGGGCGAGAGAAGTATCTAATTGCTCCTTGTTCTTTGATCCTTGCTCTTTGGTCATTAAGCTTTCCTCTTTCTGCTCTTCTTGTTGGTCCAAAGACGAGGGACGATCAACGACAGACGAATCCAATTCAATAAAAGCTTCCAACAACAACTCTGGATTCTTTTTGCGCTCCAATTTTCCTGCAAATAATATTAAAACATCATCATTCTTAATATTAAATGAAGCTCTAATCTGATGTGCTTCATCACCTCTATCCTCAGCAAATCTTTCATTATCAATTGCATGAGGAGTAAAAATGAGTTGTCGTTCTTGCATGCCGAATTTTTTAAAGTATTTTTTATTGGCACTCCCTACATAAAACGCTAGGTCAACATGGCTGTACACCCATTTTAAGAATAATCCTCTTAAAATTTGTTTAAATCCCTTTCGTTCATCAAGCAAGGTAGAATCGCCCCTAAACCAAATCGGTGTTTTTCCTTTAAAATGCCTTAACGCAGCTAGGTGACTTTTATAGGCCCATCCATAAACTAAAATGACATCGGGTTTAAATGTATGAACCGTCTCAATCAATTCTGGATTCACTATTCCATTATAATGATGAGAACCAGGATCTTTAGCGGTATTTGTCAGAAACTCATAAGCATAACCTTCTAATAATGGAACATCCCAAGCAACTGTTTTGTTAAAACCAGGATCATATTTAGCAGCAGCACCCTTTACTCCCCAGGTATAAAATACTTTTAGTTCGCAGTATTTATTTAAAAGTTTAAATAGAGGTACATAGTATTGAATAGGGTGGGTAACGATGATAGCTAATGACTTCAATTAAATTTGCTCGTTAAAAATTTTAATCGGCTTCGAACTTTTAATTCTATTTTCAACTGTATCAATATCTCTAATGTAAATGGTGTTATAGGAGCCAAAACTAGCTATTTTTTTAAGCCTTCTTTCAAAGGGAAAGTATTGATAAGGCCTGAAACCATAATCTACTAATTTTTGATGAATTTGAATCTCATCATATCCATATCTACCTCCGCTACCATTTAACTCTATTATGATTGCTTTTAATTCATTGTCCTTTAAAATTTCTGTGGCTCCATTCAAAACTTCTGTTTCAAAACCTTCAACATCTATTTTAATTAGATTAGGTTTCTGATGAAGATAATAGTCATTTAGGGTAACAATAGGTACAGAAATGGTATGCTCAATTTCCTGATTAGCCAAAACGATATGGTTTGTGGTGTCTTCTGTAGCGGTGAAGTAAAGAACTTCATTTTTACTCCCAACTCCCTTGTTCTCTGATGTTACTAGGTCATTTAGATTATTTAAGTAAATATTTTGTTTTAAGATAGCATAAGTTGCAGGAATGGGCTCAAATGATATCGATTTTGCTCCACAAGACCCTGATGCAAGTAAGGTATAAGAGCCTACATTTGCTCCCACATCAAAAAACACATCTCCTGGTTTTAAAAAGTGCAACAAGAAACACATATCCTCAAACTCGTGTAAACCTGTATATATATTGCCTGTAACTCCAGTTAACCCTTTTTTAGCCAAAAATCGAATTGAGCCTAAAAACTTTACTGGTTGTAAACTAGCGTTTATAAAGCTCTTGATTTGCCAAGACAAAAACTGATAATAGGCTAAAAATAGATGTCTTTTTGCAAGTGGATGTTTGTGTATAAATCCTAGGGTTCTCTTTAAACCACTAATCATGAAATAACTTCATTAAATAAAAAACATTGTTTTTTTGTCATGTTTTTTGCCGTATAAGGTTCAAATTTATTCCAATTAATATGAGGTGGTACTATTTTTTCTGCCACAAGATTAAACAAGAATTGATTAATTAAGGAGCTTGCTTCATGTTGTTCTAATCCAAGATGAATAACCATTCCGGCGTTAGTTTCTCGAATAATTTCCCCAGCACTACTTTTTGCATTAAAAAACGCCATTAATGGTCTTTCAGCTAAAATATATGGATATATTTTGGAAGCAGTATATTGTGGGTCATCAGATCCTATAATCACCAATGCATCAGCTGTTATCAAGTTATAGATAGCATCATAAAAAGAAATTCGATTGGTTTGTTCATTAACATATTTCGAATCTAATCCTATAGCCGCTGCAATTGGTGTAATTGTTTCAATTCCAGTTCCGCTTGATGCATAGCTTGTGCCAATAAAATGAAACCTAATTTTTCCAAATTCTATGGGGTATAAATCCAATCCTTTTTTAAAAGCGGTAAACAACATCACTAGCGATTCTTTCATATCGACTCCAGCTCTACCTACATAAACGAAGTGTTTAAACTGATCATCTTTTACATATGCTCTTTTAAATTTGTCAAAATTCTTTTTAACAAATTCGAAATCTTTATGGAAAGCCCCAAATGTAATTACTTGATTCGGAACCTTTTTTATACGAGGATAACGTTCAATTAAAGTATCAATATAAGCTTGAGATACACTAATTAAACCATCAACATTTTTCATAGCTATAGGTTCTAAGTATTTATTCAGTCTGTAAGAGAACCAGTATTTTTTCGGACGGTCTTTCTTTGGTTTATCCTGATAATAGGTAGAGTGCCAAGGATCTTGCATGTCAATTACATAAGGAATGTGAAACTTTTTCTTCCAGTATGCCCCTAAAATCATAAGGGGGAACTGTGTGGTAGAAAAATAGATCAAATCGAAATGTTGTTTCTGTAATAGTTTATCCACATAGTTTTTATAAAACCATAAAGATCTTAAGGCAATGCTTCCTAAACCTAATTTACTGGTCCATCTTTTTGGAAACGCACTTAACTTGTGGATTTTTGTTTCTTTAGGTAAATTGTCAAATAAGTAGCTGTCTTGATCAAAATCTACAAATGATACATCAACAGTAATTATTTCGGCTTCCCATCCATAATCTTTAAGGTATGGCAAGCTCATTCGCACACGATGCATGTCTGCGGCATTTACAGGTGGAAAGTAGGGAGATATGATGAGTAAGTGCTTCAAATTATAATTCTTCTAAAAATGCTTTCAGTTCCGCTGACCATTTAGTTATTTCAAAAGTACTAGCATTACCTTCAGAAATTTTTTTCAATGTATTTAATTCACTAGTTGATCCTAATTTTTTAATAACTAGAGCAGCAAGATGTTCAGGCTTATTCTGTTTAGTTAAAAAATTTGTGTTAGATAAATGATAGCCTCGAATACCAGCTTTAGTAGACAAGATTGGAATACCCCAGTTGATAATTTGAGATGCTTTTGTAGACGAGCCCCTTGCATACCAAAATATTGGATTAACAAAAATTGACCATTTTGCTACTTCATGAAATAATTCTTCATTACTTAAATGTCCGAGGTAAGATATAAAGGAATATTTCCTGGCTAATTTTTCGCCAACTGATTTAGGACCACCAATTAATTTTAATATCCCATTAAATGCTTTAACATGAAGTTGATTGGCAAGTAATTCAATTCCTTGATAATTTGGATAATGATCTAAAGTGCCAACAAAACCAATTACATTTTTCTCTGGCTCCCATTTGATAAATTTTGGCTCAAGAATTCTAGGAAGAAACAATATTTTATCTGCTCCTAACCATTGATCAATATAACTTTCATGTTCACTAATTGTAACTACAGCGTCTAATGTTGTTGAAAATAATATTTTCTCTTTGGCAATGAGCTTTCCAATGCGCCAAGTTTCTATTAAAGTTGGTACTTTATCCTGTTTTGTAATTTCATATAAATAGTCACCACTTTCATTCCCATGTGATAGCCCTATGCATTTAAGTGGTATTGATATTTTTGCTCTAATTAATGTGGCCCAATGGGCAATGTTAAGTTGATTAAATAAAACAAATTTAACTTGGTTTTTGACAATGGCATTAACAATTTCGGAGATATAAATTTTTGAATCATACAACTCGTAAGTTTCTATTCCCAATTTTAGTTTTATTCGTTTTAATAAAGTAATGTCTGGAGAAACCTTTATGATAATAATATTAAATCCTGCATTGTTTAGGTATCTAATAAATTCTTCTGTACAAATTTGCACCCCACCAGGGAGTTTATAATCTACATATCCCTTATCCGTAATAAATAAAACGTTTTCTTTCTGAGCCACCTCTATTTTAAGATTAAACTTTTATATAAGTCAATATATTTATTTACAATCACATCCGATCCAAAATTTAATTCGCAATGTTCTCGTACTTGTGCTCTATTAATATTTTTCAATTGGCTAATAGCAGATATCATATCGTTAAGATTTGAGCAAATAAAACCAATTTTCTCATTAATAACTTCTGGAACTGAACCTCTATTAAAGCCAATAACGGGAGTGCCACAAGCCATTGCCTCTGCCATTACAATGCCAAATGGCTCATTCCATTCAATAGGCATTAAAAATGCCGCTGCCTTTCCTAACAATTCGTTTTTCTGCAAATCATTAACTGCACCAACATAAGTTATTTGATCATTTAATGAAGGTTGAATTATATTGTCAAAATAAGATTGATATTCATATGGAATATTGCCCGCAATAATCAATTTTCTATTTGTTTTTTTTGCAACCTCGATGGCGATATGTGTGCCTTTAATGGGCTCTATTCTTCCTAGAAAAATCAAAGGCGCATCAGGAGCTACTTCATTTTGAAAATCATATAATTTTAAATCAACGCCATTAAAAATTGGAAATGATGGAGCATAAGGCCCGATTTGCTTGCTGATATAAGCACTACAGCCCGTAAAAGTCAAGGTGTTTTTTTTAACGAGTTTCATCGCCTTTTTAATTTGGCTAATAGTGGGCTCTCGTTGATAAGACATGATCTTAGGTGTAGAACTTTGCAGAAAGGGAAGGAGGTAAGCTAATCTTCCAAAACTGTGTATGATGTCAGGTTGATAGGCCTTAAGTTGGTTTACCTTGACTATATTTTTTAGGTGTTTGAAAATGGAATTTTGGTCTCCGTAGGAAAGATGTTTACAAATTACTTTAGATTCTGGATGAGCTAGTAATACTAACTCGTGCCCCTTTTCAGTCAGTCCAGTCACTAAAAAATCAATGATTCGCTCAATACCTCCGTAGTTTAACGGGGGTACAGGAATAAAAGGATCTGCAATAACAGCTATTCTAAGTTTTGGCGAGTTCAAGAATTGATTAGTGCTCTTTTGATATATAGGTTATTTGAATAAGCTATTTTTCTTCTGTCATTTAAATTGCGCATAATTTCATAAATGCCAATTAGTTGAAAACCTAACTTCTCCATATAGTTCTCTACATCCGAGAAATGAACCTTGGTGAGTTCTCGTTCATAGCCAACTTCTATTAGGATACAGTTGATGTCGACATTTCCGCAACCTTCTAATACTTCAAATTCAAAGCCTTCTACATCAATTTTTAAGATATCTATTGTGTCTAAACTATTGTTTTTAACAAATTCATCTAACCTAATTACCTCGATTACTTCTTTCCCAAGCATATGAGTTAAGTTTTTAACCTTTAATGAATTTATAGTGTTTTCAGGATTTAGAGCAAGTTCTATCTTTTCACTATTTGCTCCAAGTGCTAATTGTTCAGGATAAATATTGCTAATGCTACTTGTTTGTTTAACCAATAAATCAAAAGTGCTTTTTACAGGTTCAAAAGCATATATATATGCCGAGGGAAACCAATAGTTTAGTTCTTTGGAAACAGAACCAATATTTGCCCCAGCATCAACCATTACAATAGGTTCTAATTTTAAAATTCTTTTTAAATCAAATATCCAATGCCGGCCAAAAGGATAATGTTTATAAACTGAATTTAAACCAGATTTTATAATGGCCTGATCAATTTTACTGAAGTTGTTTCCAATAATATATTTCCATTCCATTTTAATAAACCCTCCTTGAAAAGTATAATTTTAATCTTTTTGCCAACTTCCAACCTAACAAGAAATTAAGCACCCTAGTCTTCCCTCCCGCAGGAAACCTTAAATCCGATCCCCCTAAATTTTTAATCCAATTATTGCTTTTATGATATAACTCCATATGTAATGGATAAAAATCATAACTCCATAATTTAAATGTATTTGCACAAACCTTTCTAGTTCTAATTGAGTTCTCATATTTCAATATCGCTTTAATTCCAAGCTCGGTTGATAGATAAGCTGATAGATAAGCTTTTGTAGATTTGGAACCTGATAATGAATTTTGAATACCCGAACGATAATATAATATTGCATTTTGACTAAACAGAACTTCCTTAGAGACTAATAAAACCCTAATAAAAAAATCAAAGTCATTAATTAATGATAATTTCTCATTCCAGAGTCCCGATTTCTTTAAAATGCTTCTTGGGATTAGCCAAAGGCCACATTGCATCATACTAGCTCCATTTAATGAACCAATTAACCATTCCAATGGTACCATATCCTTCCAAACAATTTCTGGATTAAGTCGAAATGTATGGATGTCATTTTGATAAAATCGACCCCATGCAGCTGAGGCAACGGCATCAGATCTGCCATTTAATCGTTCTACTTGGCTTTTAATAAATTCTTGTGAAAGAATGTCATCTGCATCAAAAAATTTAATGTATTCGCCATTGGATAACTCAAAAGCTAAATTCGCTGCACTACATTGGCCTTTATTTTCTTGGCTAACAATTTTGATTCGATAATCATTATAGCTCTCGATTATTGCTAAAGTATTATCAGTAGAACCATCATTAACAATAATAATCTCTATGTTTTGATAAGATTGGTTAATTAAACTATTAATACAATCATCAATAAATTGAGCAGCATTATAGGCCGGAATACAGATGGATACCAATGGTTGCTTATGCACGTTTTATTTTGTTATAGTACATTTGAACAATAGCTTTAGGTAAGGTTTTTAAAAGCTGAAACTTGTAAAAGTTTAAATGTCTTTTATTTATGATGTTTTTAAAGTCCCAACATAAACTTTTTGTATATGAGCTTAGTTTTTTGTCCCTTTCATTTGTAAGATTGAGCCATTGCTTTATGCCTCCAAAATGGCTGCCCGCTCCATATTGTACATCTTCAGGGAAGTGATATACTTTTTTCTCATGATTGATGAGATCTATAATTTCATCTTTGAGATGAGATAATGTTGGAATTTTGACTATGTCAAAATCTATCAATACATTACTTATTTTTTTATATTGATTACTCGTTAATAATGATCTTATGATTGCACATTCACTTCCTTCACAATTTAGCTTCATTACAACATAATCATCCATTGTAATATTATTAATAAAAAAATCAGAAACTGATATAAAGTCACATAACTCTCGCTTTTCAAAATTTTCAGTATAAGAAGTTGCCTTGTAAGCGCTATGATTAGGAAATATACTCGCAGCCTCAGAGCCTGGATAATTCAAAAATATTTTTTTTTCTACGTCTAGCAAACCGCAATTAAAAGCCTCTATTCTAAGATCTTTTATCTCTTGAATTTTTTGGAAACAAAGCTTTGACGGCTCAAAACAATATATTTTATCAAACGAATAAATAGGGTCAATAACAGCCTCAAGCGTCTGCCCCATATGTCCTCCAACATCAATAAATACTTTCATTTTCTTAAATGATGTTTAAAAATTCTAATCATTTTTTCTCTAAACCAAAATGCAAAAAAGGGGCTTATGATCGAAAGCAACCTTATTGTTAAGTTTTGATTGGTTGGATGATGTACGTTTAAATTTTTAGCTATTTTTATGTGTTCTTTAACTAATTCCCAATCTTGATGCACTGCAGCAATTGTTGCATTTTGCCATAAACCATTTGCTATCTCCTTTGGGTATTTGCTACCGATAGACTTTATGATTTTTTTCGAAACATTTAAATACGCGATGGCACATTTTAAATCATTAGCCTGAGACATGCTTTCAGGATATTTAAAATTTACGCAAGTAACTGTGTCTTCATAATCAAATTTAAGACCTGATATTATTGCTCTAGCATAAAATGCCCTATCCTCATTGTATAAAACATTTGGATCTAGGTCGAAGCCACCAATCCTTAAAAAGCTTTCTCTTTTGCATATTGCAAAATTAACTATCTTATTTTCTAGCAAAAACAGATAAGGATCTTCAATCAGTTTTAATCTGTTATAAGATGGAAAGCTGAGAAAATTACCTGTTTCATATTCTCTATATTCGTAATTTAGTAAGATGATATCAAGATTTTTTTGCTCCAGCCATTTATGAGCAATGGTAGAAAAATTTGGCAGCAATTCATCATCAGCATCATGAAAGTGTAACCAATCTGATTTAGCTACTTCCGCTAGTTTATTTTTTCCGTATGAGCAACCCATATTTTGGGTGCCATTGAACACTGTAGCCCCGTATTTTTTTGCTATTTCCTCGGTGTCATCTGTACTGCAATCGTTATAAATCAAAATTTCGTCAAAAGGTATAGTTTGATCTTTTGCCGATTGCAAAAGCCTAGGCAAGCACCACGCAGCATTATAGGCAGGAATACATAAGGCAATCGTACTCAAGATTTTAATTTCTGTATAATTCTTTTCGATAAATAATTTAGCAATGTTTTTAACGGTTGTTGGTCGAGGATTTCATTATACGAATATCCATGGTCACTTGGACTAAATATTTTTTCAAGGTAAGCATTAGTTTTTTGTACACTGAATGAACTAATGGAATCTTGGTATATTTCAAGATTCTTTGGAATTATAATGTTTGGAGCAAGTTTATTATGAATTGTCTCTATCGCCTTTTTTGACATTTCAGCATATTGATCATTTGTCAGGATACTCGCTCTATAAAGGCACTCCCTTAGTTTTATAGGGTCATTATCTGGATATTTAAACCCGTTAACTCCATCAATAACTAATTCACTTGCACCAGCACCTTCTGAACATATAACTGGCGTTCCAACGCTTAAGAACTCTATACATGTAAAATTAAACATATCCCAGGTAGATGGGATAATGCCAAATTTTGTTTGCTGTTGGATTAATGGAATGTGTTCATTGTTAACTGGCAGCTTGTGAAGAATATAGGTATTCCAAACAAGAGGATATTTATTTGAAAGTTTTTGGGTTGTACTAACAGTAGAAGAATACATCGTGTCTCTACCAAACCAATTAATAGGCTCTATTTTAAAGTCTAACCCTGTTAATGCTTCGCATAAAATATCTGGCCCTTTCCATTGTTGAATCCTACCTAATACAGTTGCAAAACTATTCTTGTATTTAAGTGAAAGTCCTATGGCTGCATTAAAAGTGGGATGTATTAGGTCAATGGGTTTATTCGGGAAAATCTGTTGCCAAAATAGTTTATTAGCCGTGCTATAGGTTACTAATTTAGTTGATACTAATAATAATGAATATTCAGTAAGCTTATTTATATTTCCAATCAAATTTCTATTTAAACTAGGCTCATTAATTTCAATTTGTCCTTCGCTACCATGAAGCCTTGTAATAACTGGCTTTTTTTGATTAATCAACCAAGCTATGTACCCTAATCCAAAATCTGTACATTCTATAATATCATAATCTTTGCCATATTCTGATTGTTCTTGCATTGCCCAAGATGCTGCAAGACCTTTTCGATGTTCTAGAAATATGTCGTAATGTTTGAACTTTTGAAAATACTTTTCAAATAACTGCGGTTTAAGGTGCTCTATTTCTATTCCGTTATAAGTTGTGCTAACATCACCTTGAAAATAACCACTACCAATAATAACTTTAATTTTCTCACAAAAAGGCAAAAGTGAGTTAATGTAATTGATGTAATAAGTAGAGATTCCCCCACCTGAATGAGGATAATATTCAGGTAAAATAAATAAAACCTTTAATCCTTTTTTATTCATATTATTCAAGTAAATCAGGTTGCATTAAATTAAAGATCTGCAGGTACGTATATCAAGGTTGAAAATTCCTTCATCACTTTTATTAAAGTTTTCAGACCACATTTCTTCTATTTTAAAGGATAATGTGTCTGGAGACCAACTCCACAGCGTTTCGTTGTTGCCCCATGCACCAAGGGCTAAAGTGTAGGAAGCTGGTCTGAGTGTAAACTTGTTGATGTTAAAAGTTGCACTATAAATTTTATCAAGTTCTGGTTTTAACGAAGATTCATCTCTTTTAGTAAATAACCTGTAACCATCATTGAATAATGAAATAAATATAATAAGATCATTAAGGTCTTCTTTAACCTTGTAAATAACTTCAATTACTATATCTTCAGTAGGCGGGAAATCTAAGTGGGTTTCTTCTTTTCTATTTATACGAAGTCCGATTATATCTATATATTTATTTAATGGACCTGAAAATTTTAACTCAGCACGTTTGAGTTGTTGATTGTTAACATAATGGTTAACTGCAGTAAAAATGTCACCATTAAATGCTAACTCGCCATTTCCTAGAACAAGACCCTTACTACATAACTGCTTTATACTCCCCATATTATGGCTCACAAAAAGTACCGTCCTACCTTCACCCTTGCTCACTTCACCCATTTTACCCAAACATTTCTTTTGAAACTCAGCATCGCCAACGGCTAAAACTTCATCAACAATTAAAATCTCCGACTCCAAATGGGCAGCTACAGCAAAAGCTAGGCGTACATACATTCCAGAACTATAACGCTTAACAGGAGTATCTAAGTAACGTTCTATGCCAGCAAAATCTACAATTTCCTCTAATTTTCGGGCAATTTCTTTTTTGCGCATGCCTAAAATAGCACCATTTAAAAAGATGTTTTCTCGGCCACTCAATTCCGGATGAAAACCAGTGCCAACTTCTAACAAACTCGCTATTCTTCCTTTGCCAGAAATTTTACCAGTGGTAGGAGCGGTTACCTTACTTAAAATTTTCAATAAAGTGCTTTTTCCAGCTCCATTTCTGCCAATTATGCCTACGGCGTCACCCTGTTCTATTTCAAAATTAATATCTTTTAAGCTCCAAACCACATTACTAGTGCCTTTGCTGCTGCGGTCGTTCGTTTCTCCAATCCTTAAAAATGGATCTTCTTTGCCTCGTATCCTTGCATACCAGCGCTCTAAGTCACGACTAATCGTTCCTGTGCCGATTTGACCTAACTGATAAGCTTTACTTAAATTTTCTACTTTTATTGCAATGTTTGACATATTTAGAGATTTCTAACTCCCCCCCTTTCAGGGGAGGGTTGGGGTGGGGTTAAACTGTGTCTACAAAGTTTCGTTCCACTTTATTGAATATGACAATTCCAAATATTAGGAGTACGAAAGTTACTAAAGTAACATAAGTTAAACCCTGCCAACTAAAACTTCCTTCGCCCAAAAAACCATACCTAAAGGTTTCTATGATAGGCGTCATGGGATTGTACTCGATTACCCACGCATAATCAGGATATTTTTCGATAGCGGTTGATAGGGGATAGATTACAGTAGTGGCATACATCAAGAGTTGCACGCCAAAGGTTACTAAAAATGCCAGATCTCTATATTTAGTAGTCATGGCTGAGATGATCATGCCAGCACCCAAACCCAATAAAGCCATTAGAATTACAATAACAGGAAACAAAGTGATAGCCCAGGTGATGTTAAATGAAGCACCAATTACAAAATGATAATAAGCCATCATCAAAAGAAACAGTATCATTTGTACACCAAAGCGAACCAAATTACTCACTACAATACTGAGCGGCATAATTAATCTCGGGAAATAGACCTTACCAAAAATGTTGGCATTGTCTTTAAATACGGTTGATGTTTTAGTTAAACAGTCGGCAAAATAATTCCAAGCCGTAATACCAGCCATATAAAACAAAGGTTTTGGTAGGCCGTCTGTTGATATACCTGCTAAATTCCCAAAAATGAAGGTAAAGATTATGGTGGTAAATAAAGGCTGGATAAAGAACCATAAAGGCCCTAACATGGTCTGTTTATAAAAGGAAACAAAGTCCCTTCTTACCAGCAATAAAAGCAAATCGCGATAAGCCCAAACCTCATTAAACTTCAGGTCAAATAGAGAAGATTTAGACTCAATTGTCCAACTTTGATCTTGATTACTCATATTTCGAAATATCTAACTCCCTCCCTTTCAGGGGAGGGCTGGGGTGGGGTGTCCATTCGTGATTTTCAGTGCTCATTTTTTTGGATTCGTCATGCTCAGTTTGTCCCGATAGCTATCGGGAGGGCATCTTAATGCGTTCGTTATTAACATCTCTCACCTTCCCTTCGCTTTAAGATTCCCGTTTTCACGGGAATGACGGAACTACGGAGGGGTCGTCATCAGGGCTCCAGAAGCCCTATTACTTTTTGTTTATATTGTTCGTAACTAAAATGCGAAACGCATTTCTCTTGCAACGCCAGGCTCAACTCCTCACTTTTACCCTTGGCTAAAGTCTGTTCAATGGCATTGATCAATTCTTCAGGTGATTCTGGATTAATTAACAAACCTAGCTCGCCGTTCAATAAGGCATCTGCGCTGCCATCCTGATTGCCAGCTATTACCGGACAACCGCAAGAAGCAGCCTCAATGAAAACAATGCCAAAACCTTCTTTTTTGCTAGGCATCACAAAAAGATCTGCCAATAAAAAATGGTCTTTTAGTTCTTCATCAGGAATATAATCAGCTAATAAAACATGTTGATGAAGGCCTTTGCTGTCAATCAAATCCATTAATCTTTTTTTCTCCCTCGAGTCGGCCTTACCTCCCAAAATATAAATCAGGTCAGGAAATTTTTTCAATAAGGCAGGCATTGTCGCTATAACCATGTCATAACCCTTATATAACTCAAAGGAAGATAAACGGCTAATGGTGATTAATACAGGTTGATTTTCCTTTAAATGATATCGATCTATTAAATATGGAGGCTTTTCAAAGTCTTTTGCTAACACTAAGTAGGGGTCAAGGCAGTTATTCAATACCTTAATCTGATGTTTATTGATCTGGTGTTTTTCTTGCAAAATTTGGGCAGTAAATTCACTCACGGCCCAAATTTCAATGTGTTTTCTAAGAAAATATCTCTTCCAGGGTTTAATATTGCGCCAAACCTCAATGCCGTGGGCAAGCATGATGATTTTTGTTTTGCTCGAAAGCAATTTTACGCAATAGGCAATAGGCAATAGATTAACATGGCTTAAAATAATGGTATTACTCCTTAGGCCATTTAAAACAGCCATTAAGCCAAACCGCATCTTATTGTAACCGTAACCCCTGAAATTCTTCTTGCTGCAATAATTTGTATCAACATCTCTGTGCAGGTCACATAGCGAAAGTGCCTTTATGCTTTCGGCATTCAGTTCCTTGCTTTTGATGCCGTCATCCAAAACCTTAGTCAATATTCTGCTCACCTTTTCAATGCCTCCAGTTAAGCTAAAGGTGTTTAGGGTGAGGAATAAGATTTTTGGTTTAATCATCTATGGTATTAAAAACCTGATAAATGGCCATTGCCTTAGACCAATGTAAATCGCCCTTCTTAAAATTAGCTATGAGCTCTTTTGCCCTTTGGTTATTGCATTTTGCCAACTGCTGTTGAAAATATTGATCGTCCTTTAACCAATGCTGAAAAGGGAAGGTGAAGCCCATTTTTGGTCGGTCCCAAATTTTCCTGGGCAATAAGTTGATGAAACTATCTATTAATAAGCCTTTTTTCTTGGTATTTTTATATTTGACTGGTTCAGCAATGGAATTGATTAATCCCAATAATTCTTTATCCAAAAACGGAACCCTAATTTCAATTCCATGTTGCATGCTCATGAAATCAGTGTCCTTCAGCAGCTGGTTTTGCATGTATAAATTTGTTTCTAACCAGCTCGCTTGCTCGCCATTCCCTAAAGCGTTCGGCATATTTGCAATGGACAAGTTTTTTAAAACCCCGTCGATTTTGGAAACAGGGATGTCTAATAATTTACTGATTTCATCAGGCGTAAAAAAGCCCCTCAAAAATAAGTATTTACCAATGGTGTTTTTATAATGGAGATAGTAGGTTCTTTTTAAGGTGACCGAATTAATTTTTAAAGCCATCTTTAGCATAAAATGAGGCAGACTGCTTAAAAATGAAACAATACCCATTCTATCAAAAGAAGGATAACCACCAAACAACTCGTCTGCACCAATGCCAGACAAAAAAGCTTTTAAACCATTTAACTTCGCGTAATAATTGATAAACCAAGAGTTAATCCCATCAGCAGTTGGTTGATCCATGGCTGCAAGTGCTGATGGGAAATGTTCAGCAAAAGTACTTTCATCCAAAGTATATTCGTAATGTTTACTGTTCACCTCTTTTAAAATACAGTCTTGGTATGCTTTCTCTGAAAATTGCTCATCTTTAAAGTTAATGGAGATGGTGTGTAGTTGCTGTCCATTTTTATTTTGCACCTCATCAGCCAACAAGGTCAGTAAACCACTATCAATTCCACCACTTAAAAATACGCCAATGGGTTCATCGGCAATTAAATGACGAGCCACAGCATCTTCTATTGTATTTTTAACTTTTTCTTGAGCTGCTTCAACTTTATGGATTAAAATGTCATGGCTTTCTTTATGAAAACAATGGAGTTCATGAGTACCAGTTTGATGATCCCATTTTAAATACTGGGCTTTAGGTAACATCAACACATCCTTTAATGTGGTATAAGGTTCTGGAATATGGCCAAAGGCTAAAAAATAAATTTTCCAATTGGGGTTTTCTTCTTTCAGCAGTTTTTTAAATGCTTTAACCTCTGAAGCAAAAATCAATCGTTGGTCAATAGCCGAGTAGTAAAGTGGTTTAATACCCGATTGATCCCTTACGAGATAGGTACTATTGGTGGTTTTGTCATATAGCGCAAAGGCAAACATACCCGATAATTTATCAAACACCGCTGTTCCCCAATAAGCAAAACCAATTAAAATAACTTCCGTATCGCTTTTTGTGCGAAACTGGAAACCTAAATCCTGTAATTTCTTTTTAAGGATTAAATAATTATAGATTTCTCCATTAAAAGAAATAACATATTTATCGTCATGTATCATGGGCTGATGACCAGTGATAGAGAGGTCTATTAAAGCCAGTCGACGATGCCCAAAAACAACGTTGTCGTTAGCATTTTCATAAAACCCTTCTCCATCAGGTCCGCCATGAGCCATTATAGCGCACATCTCTTTTACTTTAGCACTGCTTAGTGTTAAATCTTGATGTTTATCTATAATACCTGCTATTCTACACATTTTTTTGTTGTCAGTCTGAGCTCAGCCTGCACTGAGCTTGTCGAAGTGTCGAAGACTGTTGATGAATCCTTTAACAGCTCTTCCCATTGTTTAGGGTAGCTCAGCCTGCTTGATGCAGGTGGAGATGACAGTTATTTGATTTACGAATTTTAAATCTCCTTAGATTTGTTGGTTCCTTACCTGTTTTGCTTAACTGGTTGTTTTTTTTGCAACTTGCTAGTCCCCCTTTGAAGGGGTGTGTGCTGGCTAGTGTTTAGGGAGGGGGATGATATGTACCCTGCGTTACTTTAAGCCATTCCTTTCTATTTGTTGTTTTTAGGCATCTTGCAAGTCCCCCTTTGAAGGGGGGGTGCTGGACTGTGTTTAGGGAGGGGGATGATATGTACCCCACATTATTTTAAACCATTCCTTTCTATTTGTTTTTTGGCATTACGTTTTAGTCTCTCATCATTCATTAGGCTTCGTCTTCGCGTCTCAACTCTTCCGTTAAATAATCATTTTCCACCTGCATTGGTATGACGCGAATTAGGAGAGAACGTCATACCCAACTCGATTGGGTATCTTAAAGCGATAGAAAGGCAAAGCGCTTAAGGCATTAAGATTGCCAGTCAAGCTGGCAATGACGACTAATTAAATTAAGACCGCCCACAGCTTCGCCCTCTCAGTCACAGGTTATTTTTTGTAGCTGCTTAATAAATTGCTGTTTACTCCATGGGTTCTATGAAAGCCATGGAAGTATTAATAAGAATAGAATATCCGATGTTTTCTAATCGTAAAACTATACTCTTTTTGTTCTTTAAAGATACTAATTCTGCGATAATTCCCTTAAAAGGCCCTGCTTTAATTAAAACTTTTTCGCCAGGAGAAATATTATAGTCAATCAGTTCAAGATCAGTGCCATTAGCAAGTAATAACCTAAGATCTTCTAATTGTTTATCAGGAATTGAAGCAATTTTACCGGAAAAGTAGATGAAACGAGTAACGCCATAGGTCATTAATACCTCATTATATTCTTTAGAAGAAATATGGATGAATAGATAAGATTTTAACAATGGTTCTTCAATCACCTTCTTGCGGTCACTCCATTGTTTCAGTACCTTCTTTAATGGCAAATAGGAGGTAATGTTCCTTTTAGTTAATGCCTCAGCTGTTTTTTTCTCCGCCCTTGATCTGGTGTAAATAGGGTACCACTTGTATGTATTGTCGATCATTAGGGAAGGATTGGGTTAACTGTTTAATTGTATAAAGCGGTTAACTGCATTGTGCATATTGGGGTTAACTGTTGAAATTGTTAATTGCGCTATAAGTATTAAGGTTAACTGTATTGCAGACAATTTAGATACTGCTTCCAAATATAATAGTAAAGATTTTTATTCAAAACAATTAATCACTTAGCCCGTCAACCAATTAACCAATTCAACCAATTAACCTCCCCGGCCAATTAATCTACTTCAATATCGATTTCTTCAACGCATTTAATTTGTTTGTTATTTCATCAAGCTTTAAGCGAAACGAAATGTATTCATTTTCATCTATATATTCTAAATCATAAGCACCAATAATATGATTGATAGTTTCAATTGTACTTGAATAAGACATTGTAATAAAATGAGCTTTGTCCTTTGAGGTGATTCTAGCTGAGCCTTCAGCCAAGCAATCTCCGATACTACTTGATGATCGTTTTATTTGGCTAGTTAACCCAAAGATCTCTTCTTTAGGAAATTTTTTAACTAACAAATAAATTTCTTTTCGGAATATTCTAGCTTTTTGCCATGTCTCTAATTTTTCAAAAGAATAGGTATGCATAATGGTAAAATTTAAAATGTATAATATTTAAACTAACCAAATAGGGATTACCTAATGTACAAATTAAATCAACACTTCCACAATTAACCAATTCAAACAATTAACTAGTTAACCAATTAACCAGTTAACCAATTCAAACAATTAACCAACACCCCTTACTTCTTCTTCCACACCTCCCACCACTTCTTAGGGTCATTGTCATAATAACCTGCGCCAGAATAACCAGAATAATCAGAATAATAATAAGTGCTATTACCTCCACCACGAGAGTAATCTGTGGTATAATAATTAGAGTGAAGGGCATCATCACCAAATGCATTTAATACAATGGCTAGGTTACTCAATCCATATTCTCTTGATAGCCTTTCTGGGATTGCTGCCGCCCTAAATTGAGATTTACCAGATCTGATGACGAATAAGTTAACATCAGACTGACGGATTAATGGAATCGCATCAGATACCAAACCTACAGGAGCTGTATCTACCAATACATAGTCATATTGTGGTGCCAAAATCTCCAATAATTTTTTCATCGACTCAGTGTGCAATAATTCTGAAGGATTTGGTGGAACAGGTCCAGATGGAATAAAATCCAAACCATGCATTTCATCATGAGTAATGATTTCTTCTAAAGTGCATTGTCCTGACAGGTAGCTGCTCAACCCTTTCTTGTTGTCGTTGCCAAAGGCTCTGTGTAATTTAGATTTACGTAAATCGGCCGCAATTAAAATGATTTTTTTATCAATTAAGGCTAAAGTGCTCGCTAAATTTACGGTTACAAAGGATTTTCCTTCGCCAGAAACCTCAGAGGTAATACAAATTGTTTTACTCTTTTTATTTGCAGCTAAAAAGCTTAAGTTGGTACGTACAGACCTAACCGATTCTGCAAATACAGATTTTGGTTTAGTTAATGAAAGTGCTTGTCTGCTGTCGTTATCTATAAAATCTGGGAATTTCCTAATTACCCCAATAATAGGAGTGGATGTTAGCGATTCTACCGTTTCTTTATCGTAAATGTATGGGTTAAGGAAACGTACCAAAAGAATTAAACCTATGCCAACAGAAAGGCCCATCATGGCCGCAAATGAATACACGCTATTGGGGTTTGAAGTAATAGGACTGGCATAAGAGGCCAAATTAACAATGGCAGCACCTGGTACAATGGCTGCTTCATTTAATTCAGATTCTAATTTCCTTTCAGACAAAAAGGTGAGTACCTTATTGCTAACCTCAAAATTACTCTGGTAACGCACAAAATCCTTTTCCTTGCCTGGTAGGGTACTTTGGTTTTGATTAGTTAGTGCAATCTGGCTATCAATAAACCTGATGTTTTTTTGGTTTCTCTCTTTTAAGGAGTTGATATTGGTTCTAATGGAGCCTTTTAATGCCGAGATTTGTTGGTCTATATCTTGTATGGGTTGCGAGTTAGGTTTTAAATCAAGCAGTTTTTTTTGGCGTTCTGCAATTAAGCTGTTCAACTGGGTAATGAGGGCATTTAGAGAGCCGCTCATGTCTCCCTCTAGATTTAAATTGATGCTTATTTTATCACGATTGGTATTGAGCTGTTCTTCTAATTGTTTAATGCCAATCATGGCTAGGTTCAGTTCGGTCTTTTGAGTTTCAAATGCACTTAGCTTTCCGGCATTTGTCTGACTGCTAGAACCTAAATCAATAATTTTATTCTTAACCTTGTAATCAGCGAAATTTGAGCCCGCTGTATCGGCTTTTTTATTAGAAAAACCTAATTGCTGATCAATAAAGGCAACAGTTTGCCTGGCAGAACGTCTTTTTTCTGTAATGTCATGGGCAATGTATGATTTCATGACCGCGTTTAACATATCCGTGGCAAATACGGCATTATTATCGGTAAAAGTTAAGGACATCACATTGGTGTACTTTGCCGCTTCGTTGGTGTTTACATTGGCCCTGCCTAAAAAATCTTCCTTACTGTTAAATTTAAAGCTATAGTTGCCTTTGTCTGGGATTCGAGTGTTGATCTTAAAGATCATCTCCCCGAGATTAATGTTGTCACCGTAATTATATTGGGTTTTGGTTCCTTTCTCACTTGTTGCTAAGTAGAATTTTGCGGCATTGATGGGTTCAACGAAATACTCATTTCTGCCAAAATTAATAGAATCCTGTTTAACGATTTCAATTGCGAAAGGTTTGTTAGGGTATAACTCACTTTTTCTGAGTGTTCCCTGCAAATAGTAAGAAACCTTATAATCAAGACTCTCTATCGCTTTTAAGATCACGCTATTACTCCTGATCACAAAACCCTCTGCCTGTATTTTATCCGTATAGTTATATACTTGTGAAGGGGCAGCGGCCACTGTATTAACAGTTGGGTTGCTTTCCTGCAATTTTAATTGCCCATAACTCTGGTAGGTAGGAACGGTATAAGCCAAATTAATTTTAGCAATGATCAATGCAATAATTACACAGCCGGCTATCCAATACCAACGACTAAAAAAAACCTTAAATATTTTATAAAAATCTATATCCTGTCTAATAGATTTTGGATTCGGCATATTTTCTGGGGCATTCATTATCTCGAGATGGTAAAGATAAGCAAAGCTACGTTTAGCAAAACAAGCACTGGCTGAATCATGTTGTTAATGCCTTGTAGTTTTTCACTTAAAGCACTGCTTTTTGTTGGTTGTAATAAAATAAGGTCGTTGTTTTGCAAAATCAGTTTTTTACTCGATAAACTATTGATGTCGTTTAAATTTACATAAATAATTTCTGGATTACTACGGTCGCCCCTAATGATTTTTAGCGTTTTGGGATCAGCGGTTTTAGTATTGATGCCCCCAGCTTCTCCTAAAATATCTATTAAGGTAGTGTTATCTCTTTCTAAAAGAAAATTGCCTTGTTTGTTAAATTCCCCTAATAGGGTAACTTTAACATTAACCACCGTTACTTCAATAATGGGGTCTACCAACAATTTGTCTCCATATAGAGTTTGCAACTTGTTTGCAATTTCTTTTCTGGTTAAACCTAATACGGCCACTTTGCCTATAGCTGGTAAATTAACGTTCCCATCTGCATCTACCTGATAAGAAGTGACGTTTGTACCAACTGTCGCCGTTGCTGCACTTGCGGTCGAATTTTTTACGCCAAACTCTCGGTCTTGTAAGTTACGAACCGCTAACTGGTCATTTACCTTTATCTTATAATAAATTTCTCCCGCACCTTGGTCATTTACCACATAAACCTGTTTAATGGAGTCTGTTACCACATCAGTGGCTGCATTAAAGAGCGTACGCTCTTTACGGGCACCACAAGCAGAAAATAGAAGTATAAATAGAGCTGCTAAAAAATAATTTAACGTAGAGTTTTTGTTCATAATTTATTGTAGCGCTATAGCTGTACTAATCGTGTATCAAAAATACATTTTAAAAATGCTTAAAAAAAGTTAAACATTCTAATCATTTATTTGTCGTTATCATAACAATCATCTTCATTAACGTTCTACCAAAGAATTAAAATATAAACAACCGCTCTCTTTAAATGGAGAAGGTATGTTACAAATTAATTCAATTTTATCTCTTTTTCTTTTGATTAAAAGAAAAATGAGGTGTATGAACAACAGGAGAGTATGTTCCATATCAGTTATTTTAGTTTTGTTTTTAACAATTTCAGTAACTAAGGTATTTGCAGCGCAAGGATGTTTAATTGGTAGTACCATATATACAACATTTGTTCAAAATGTATATGGAGGCTTTTTTGGAAATAGGCCGCAATATGCCTCTCCAGTTTTGCCAGCCTTATACGGCGCTTGCCCCGCATTGGATCAGAATAGGTATGCTTTGCGTGAACAATATCATATCGGTTATCCCTTTGCGATAACTAATTGCGGATTGACCACAAGTTATAATAGTAATAATATTGGAGTATTATATAATTATACAGAGATTAAGTGTCCTATCGATGATTACATCCCTTTTTTAATTCTTTCTGTAGGTGGCCTAGGCTTTTTCTATTTACGTAGAACGAATAAGTTATTTCCCGTCATCCGATGAATATTCCCGTCACTTCTCCCCAATCCTTCATTGGGAAGATTCCCTAACCCTCTTGAGCACGTCCCTGCCTTGTCTTCACTTCGAAATGAGTGTCTTGTCCCGATTCTTCGGGAGCGATTGAGATTCTCTAGCCCTCCTGAGCACAAAAGTCACTTAACTCCCTAAACCCTAACCGACTCAACAAATTCACACTATTACCCGTCCTCTAGTCATCCTATGAGGTTTGCATACTGCTTATACTCATCAGATGACAGTGCTCAGTCGTCTTGGGTAAACCTATTTTAGGACAAGACACAATGCTCAGCTTGTCCCGATAGCTATCGGGAGGGCATCGTAATGCGCTAGAACGGCCTGTAAACAGTTTGCAACATTAACCACCTTCAACGCCCCCACAACTAACCGCCTCACCAACTCAACACATATCCTTACTCGTCTAGTCGTTCGATGAGATTTGCGGGGTGCCTTATACTCATCGGATGACGGAGGGCAAGCCGTCATGCTCAGCTTCCCGAATCAAAATCGGGACAGGCTGACTGCTGCTCCGAAGGAGTCCCCTTTGCCTATCGGCTGGTGTCCCACCTGCCGGAACGTAAGCCTTCATCTAGTCAGCCGATGAGCATATAGGGCGCTCTTTACCTCTGAACACCTCAACACCTAGCCATCTAAACCCCATCTCAACAACTCCACGCCTAACCCAATTAGAGCTTTTTAGAATAATGGCATTAATCTTGCCAAGATCGCTCGTATTTATCCCCAATATGAAAAAAGGAATACTGCTTTTATGCAGTTTGTTTATGTATGCTTGTCTTTTAGCACAAGGGTCTAGAACTGGTTGCTTATTGCCAGATAATAAAGTTTATACAACTACAACTGCTGGTCTTTACAAGTTCAATAGTAATGCAGGTGTCGTTGCACTTTCTTCAGGTTATTGTGATTGGACACCTACTGGTGGTATTACTTGTACTGTTTGTTTTGATCAAAATGGGCAATACAACAATGGTGGAAACTGTAGTGGTGGTTCAGGCAACGTACAAACCGGGGTATATAATACTTTTACAATGGTACTTTGCCCATTAGATGATTATATCCCTTTTTTAATTCTTGCAAGCTCTGTCTTAGGTTTAATCCATCTACGCAAAAGAATTAATCTAATGCCTATCTAGTCAAGATTTGTAGGTGGTTACCTCTAAAAAACTCCACAACTAAACCTAATCACTCTGTATAGGTGCCTCGTTCTGTTCAATTAACTTAGAGATATCCCCGAAGAATCGGGCAGGCCTTTGCGAAAAGTTTGTTGGATAAGACGGGGAGGGGAGGGTCAATGCGTAAGCCAATCTAACCCTCTCAACCCTAAGCCTCTTCAACAACTCAACCCAAAGTAAATGTTTAAAAGAAGGCTTATTATCAATAATTATACCAATTGGTAATTGGGTAATATTGGGGAGTTATGAGGTTTTTGATTGTGAATTTTGTTCCTCAATATTCCTCACTATCTACTGCCTTATTCTAAGGCCTGTTCATTTTGTTCACTTATTTTGTTTGCTTTTCAATTGTTTTGTAAGGATTAAAGATGTTTAAACTGCTAATGATATTTCAATGACATATTTTATTGTGGAATGGTGTTGAAATTGATTAGATGGAGATATTGAATCCCTATGAAGTTTAAAATCTTATTTTTTTTAGTATTAATCTGTAATTCTCTTTTCGCCCAGACATCAGGTACTGGTTGTAATATTGGCAGTTCAATTTATACTGAATATTTAGGTATGGCTCCTTACTATGGAAATGTAAATAATATGGTTAGAGTATATAAAAACAGTGGTAATTCTATTGATATTAATTCTAACAGCTCTAATCGATACCAATGTGGTAAGATCAATGTTTATCCACAAGGTTCTTATTATGATAACAGCATCCCTCCTTATGGAGCCAATGTAACTATACCCGCCCAAAACGAAATTATATCCCAAGGAGCGGATAATAGCTGTGTTACATCACCATCCTTAGCCGCAGCTGGCAATGGTAATGTCAACAACAATGGCAAATACGCAACCTTTACCTATAATAATCCAACATATTGCAATGTATCTTTAGATGATTATATCCCATTTCTTATTCTTTTTATGACAGGTCTTGGCTTCTATCATATCAATAAAAGAAAACCTAATATTTCCCCTGTCAATTAATACCTAATCTGCTTAAAATTTCCCTATCGGTTGGCGTCCATCTGTCGAAACTTAGCTTATCAATCGAATGGGTACTAAGCAAATTCCTCGATCTAGTCGTCCGATGAGAATGCAGGGGGGGTTATCCCAAAGGGACTTCTGGGGAGTACTCATCGGATGACAGCGCTCAATTATCATCCGATGAATATAGTACATATGGTATTTTCATCAGATGTATATAAAATCCCTCACTTGTACAATTACTGGTTTCGGCTGCTTGTAAGAGATATTCCCTTGAAAAGCTCATTCGATGCTAGAAGGTGTAAGTGCATAAACCCATTAACCACCTCAACAACTCCACAAATTAACCTCTCACCCCTAACCACCTCAATGCCAAAGGCATCCCTTTGGGTCAACTCAACACATATAATCAGCCACATCTTCATCAGGTTTTCCCAGGCAAGCTCATGCTTTTAATGAAAAAAGCCCATTCTAATAAATTCTATGGCATACTTGAACAAAAAGAACGACCATTCTTGTTCAAATTGATGGTAAATTCATACAAATCCCCTATTGTATGGAGCTCTCAAAGGTCATATCTAACTTTTATCAATTACTTTATTTAGCTTTTTCCTTGAAAGGAAAGAAGTTTGTCTTTGGAAACCGATTTACAGTATCGAAAAGGGAATGTTTAATAGTGTGTTTTTCCTTAATTTCCTTAACAGCATTTTCTCAAGGATCTGCAACAGGTTGTTTACTTCCGAACAATATTGTTTATACAAGTAAAGGAATTCTAGGGACATATTATAATAATGTCTTCACAGGTCTTTCTACCAATTATTGTAGCTGGACTCCCGTAACCGGACCTACCTGTCTTGTATGTAATGGTGGGCTTAATGTCTTCGGTGTATGTTTATCTGGAACTACTTCAGGAGTTGAAGGCACGTTTACAATGGTAGCTTGTCCATTAGACGATTACGCTGGCGTATTTGCTCTAATAGCAGCTGGTACCGGAGCTTGTTATCTTTATAGAAAGAAGATGTACGTTATGGCGTAAATGGCTTATCGTCTGTCGTTTTTCGTCTGTCGTTTGTTGTATATATTGCAACCCAAAGAACAACGCTCAACGAACAACGCCATCGTTCTCGTCTAAGCTCTCAACCCTAACCCTCTAAACTTCTGTCGTCTGTCGTCCATCGTTTGTCGTCCATCGTCTGTCGTTTTTGTATATCGCCCAGTGCCAACGCCCAACGAACAACTATCGGCTGCCTAACCTCTAAACTCTTCTCACCACCAACTCCACGCCTCAACAATTCTAAACGTCCACCGTTTGTCGTTGTATAAACAGCTTAACAACTCACCAACTCAACGTCTACCGTCCATCGTTTGTCGTCTTTCGTTTGTCGAGGTAGTCTCTACAACTCAACGCCTTCACAACTCAACTCTCTCCCCGTTAACGCCTATGGTCATCGGCTTACCTCTATATAATTAACAAAGAGATAACAGGGAGATAACAGGGATAAAACAGGTATAAGACAGGGATGATTCCCTGTAATATCCGAGTTAAATACCTGTTAAATACTAATAAAAACTTAATTAAACTTGGAGGTAGATAAAATTATTTATAACTTTTTGAAAATTAGAGGTTATGGCAGTTGGCAGGAATGGAATAAATGGCAATTTTAGAGGCAAGGTAGGAAGTGTGGTTGGTGTTGAATTAAATGGACAACAGGTATTACGTGGTCTTCCAAGGAAAAGAACAAGCCCGCCTACCGAAAAGGAATTATTGAATCGACTAAAGTTTGCGGTTTCCCAAAGATGGCTTGAGCCGCTCACAGATTTTCTTCGCATTGGTTTTAAGGGCTATCAGCCAACTTATCAAGGGTTTGTTGCAGCTAAATCTTACAACCAAAAAAATGCTTTGGAGAGTGATGGGAATGGCGGTTTTTTGATAAACCCCGAATTGGCATTGGTAAGTTGTGGTACGCAGCCATTGCCTCTTACAACGAATATAAGTTGTGCTGAAAACCAGGAGCTTATTTATGAATGGAGTACCGAATATAAGGGAGAGTACAACGACCAAGCGATGCTAGTGGCCTATGATATTGAAAATGGAAGAGTTTTCTACGATGCTGGAGCGGCGACAAGAAATAGTGGAACTGCCAAACTCAAACTAGAAAAACGCCATGCTGGTAGAACTTTTCATTTATATCTAGCATTTATAGCTGATGATCGCTCGAGTAAGAGTAACAGTACGTATCTGGGAAGTGTAGTGGTTATTTAGGCGTCAGTTGTTTGCCGTCGATCGTCTCGTTTGTGAATACAACTTAACATCTCCACAACTCAACATCTCCACGTCCATTGTTTGTCGTTTGTCGTTTTTTGAGAAAACAACGGTCAACGTCTTTTCCCTAACTCTCAACCCTAACCTCTAACCAATTTTCTCATCGCCTTCACAACTCATCAGCTCAACGTCTACCGTCTGTCGTTTTTTTATCTTTCATCCAACTCCAAACGAACAACGGTCGAAGTCTTTCTAATACAGCTTAACACCTCAACACCTCATCAACTCAACGTCTACCGCCCATCGTTTCTCGTTTTTCGTTTGTTGAATAGTCTTCGACAGCTTAACGAATCCACGCCTCAACATCTAACCCCTAACCTCTAACCAAATTCTCACCAACTCCACACTCTTAACTTTCCAAACAAATTATTTCCTTCAAAAACAATAAGTTAACTCCTGATTTCTAAATGAAATTATTCTTTTATTCTTCAAATCTTTTTTCATAAGTTCAGTAATCCTGATAAATCTAAGCTCATGAAAAAGTTTCTATTTATCATTCCTATTGAAAGTTTTTTACGCATAATTTGTTCCGTTCTACTGTTTTTTGCAGTATTAAATTGTGCTGCGGTTCATGCAGTCGACTTTTTTGGTTGCCACGTGTTGGCGGGGAGTACACAAAGAGTTTATTTAAATGAAATAGCGCCTTTTGATCACACTAAGTTTACGGGAACCCTTGCTGGTTTGGGTGGTTATACCGACCAAAGTGGGGCTGAATGTTTAGATGACCTGGGTCCGCCTTGTACTGTTTATTATGGAGATGGTGCAGGAGGTACCACTACAACAGTTTATAAAAATGGTGTTTATGGTCATTTGTATAATAACTGTCCTATTGATGATTATATCCCTGCATTATTTATCTTTACGATAGCAATATTCCTGTACGGGAATAAAAACATGCATCTCCGTAATGAAAGTAAGCCTGATCACCGTAGTTTATAATGCAGAAAAATATATCAAAGACTGTGTAGAATCTATAATCAGCCAAACTTATCCAAACATAGAGTATATTGTTATCGACGGCGCTTCTACGGATGGTACTTTACCTATAATTGATAGTTATCGTAACAGAATTACACATTTCGTATCAGAAAAAGACAAAGGTATTTATGATGCCATTAACAAGGGCATAAGCATTTCAACTGGCGAGATCATTGGTGTGCTTAATGCTGATGACATGCTGACCTCGGCAGAAGTAATAGCCAAGATCGTCAAATGTTTTGAATCTCTACGACCCGATGCGGTATATGGCAATCTCAATTATGTAGATGCTGAAAACACGGGCAAAATAAGTAGGAAGTGGCTGTCAAAGCAGTTTGAGAAAAAAGATATAGAAATGGGCTGGATGCCTGCTCACCCAACATTTTATGCTAAAAGGGAGCTATTCGAAAAATATGGGGGTTACTCTCTTGATTTTGGTACCGCTGCGGATTACGAGTTGATGATCAGGTTTCTTTATCGTTATCAAATCAATGCAAAATTCCTCGATCAACTTATCGTTAACATGCGGGTTGGTGGGGTAAGCAACAACTCCTTTAAACAAAGGTATTTGGCTTTAAAGAATGATTACAAGGCAATTAAGGAGAATAAAATCTCACTTCCATTAATCACCTTGTTGTTTAAGAAACTAAGTAAGATCCCTCAGTATTTACGTAGTTGAAGGGGTAGGGTTAAGGTGGTTAGAGATTAGGGTTTTGTTGTGCTTTGTCCCAAAGGGGCTCCTGTGGAGGAATGCCCAACGCCTGTCCCGATTCTTCGGGAGCGATTGAGATTCCCTAACCCTCTTGAGCACTAAAGCCACCTAATCCATCGATCCTAACTCCTCAACTCTAATCTCTAACCATCTTCAATAACTCAGCCCAGGTAAGTGGTACTTAAGAAAGAGATATCTCTTTTGGTAATCCAATGAAAAGCTAACTCAGTTTCGGCAGGTGAGACACCAGCCGATAGGAATTTTTGTAACATTTCTTATATTCTCTTAAATGCCTTATATGGTAAACTCTTTTTTACTGCAGATCCTCTTCACCCTTAACATTGCATTACAGGTTAATTAATTTAACTTTCTATAAATATTATGTTATATTTGGTTTAGCTATTACTTTACGTGAATTTATTAGAAGGAAATTTAATTTATTATATCGCAATTGTAGGATTATCCTTCCTATTGTCCATAGCTGGCATCCCATCGATAATATTTACTGCAATTAAGTATCGCCTGTTTGATCAGGCAGATGGTTATCGAAAATCTCATAGACTTCATATTTCGCGATTAGGTGGTGTTGCTATCTTTTGTAGTTTTACCATAACCACATTATTATTTGCCGCAATGGTAAATTATAAACAGGCTAATTTTTTGCTTACCTCTTGCATTATTCTGTTTGCCCTCGGGTTAAAAGACGATTTATATGGCGTACGTCCCAGCACTAAATTTTTGTTGCAGATCGTTGTATCTATCATTTTGGTAGTGGCTGGAGATTTTAGGTTAACTAGCTTTTACGGCGTTTTTTTCTTGTGGGATGTTAATATAATAGGAGCGAGCCTGTTTTCTATAGCTGTAATTATCTTCGTAAACAACGCATTTAATTTAATTGATGGGGTTGATGGGCTTGCTGGTACACTTGGTGTATTGGCTACCTTAAGTTTTGGTGTGTTTTTCGCTATTGCAGGAGCTTATTCTTATGCATTCATCGCTTTTGCAATGTTTGGCTCGGTATTGGGCTTTTTAATGTTTAATTACTCGCCAGCTAAAATTTTTATGGGCGATACGGGTGCCCTGATTATCGGCTTGGTTGCAGGGGTTTTAGCCATCAAATTTATTGAGCTCAATAAAATAGGGTCAAAACCCAATCCGTATTTTAATTCTGCACCTTCTATAGCTGTTGCCGTTTTAATGGTGCCTATTTTTGATTCTTTGAGAATATTTTTTATTAGAATACTTCACCGGAAACCACCCTTTAAAGGAGATCGCAATCATGTCCATCACCGGTTACAGCGATTAGGTTTTAGCGCAAACAAAATTGTTCTTACTTTAACATTGTTTGGTATCTGCATGATTTTTCTCGCAGTTGCATTGCAGGATATTGGTAATTTCTCATTGATTTCCTTGTTAATAACCATCTGTGTTTTGTTTAATATGGTGATCACCTATTTAATTGGTAAAAAAGACAACTCAAGTTACAGGTTAATTGATGTGGTATTTAAGGATACCTTTAGATCGGGTAATTGATTTCGTTTGTCGTCCATCGTCCATCGTTTTTCGTCCAACGAGCAACGAATAACGGTCAACGAACAACGTTTGTCGTCTGTCGTTTGTCGTCCATCGTTTTTCGTTTGTCGTCTTTTGCCCAACGGTCAACGTTCAACGAACAACGAAAAAAGTATTATATTTACAGTAATCATCCTTGATTATAAATTTTTAATAATTAAATCATGGAAAACAAATTAGAAGTTTGGAGGAAATCTCACGAATTAACTTTGGTCATTTATTTATTGACCAAGCAATTTCCAAAAGAGGAGTTGTTTAGCTTAACTGCTTAAATTAAAAGAAGTGTATCAAGTGTACCAACTAACATTGTTGAAGGTCAGGCTAGGCAATATGTAAAAGAGTTTAAGCAGTTTTTATATATTGCTAAAGGCTCTTTAGCCGAAACACATCACCATTTGTTTTTAGCGAGGAGTTTATCTTATTTATCTGAAGAAACTTATTTAGTTATGGACTCTCAAATAATAAGTATAAAAATGATGTTAGCTAAATTGATTAAGTCTTTGGGTTAGATCGTTTGTCGTCTGTCGCCCATCGTTTTTCGTCTGTCGTTTTTCGTCCCGCAAACAACGAACAACGCTCAACGAACAACGTCCCTCGTTTGTCGTCCATCGTCTGTCGTTTACCGTTTGTCGTCCAACAAACAACAAACAACGAATAACGGTCAAAGAACAACGAACAACGTCCAACGAACAACTATTTTTCACTCCTTTAAAAGAATATAGGTAGTTTTGCCAAATGAACATCGCTATAAATGGTTTTGGCAGAATTGGTCGTACTTTCTTACGCACAGCAATAGAACGCCAATTAAATGTGGTTGCTATAAATGATTTGACTGCACCAGCAACACTTGCTCATCTTTTTAAATATGATTCGGTTCATGGTGTTTACAAAGGAATTGTTTCTCATGAGGACGATTTTTTGATTGTTGATGGCAAAAAGATAAAGATCTTATCAAATGCTAATCCTGGTCAACTGCCGTGGAAAGCATTAGAAATAGATTTGGTGATAGAGGCTACTGGTAAGTTTGCTAACAAGGCAGGTGCTACCTTACATTTAGCAGCAGGAGCCAAGCAGGTACTGATTTCTGCGCCTGCAAGCGATAAGGATATTCCAATGATTGTAATTGGGGTAAACGATGATCAAATTGACCTGTCGGCACCAATTTTATCAAATGCTTCATGTACTACAAATAATGTAGCGCCAATGGTTAAAATTTTAGATGATAATTGGGGTGTAGAAGAAGGTTATATCACCACAATCCACTCTATGACAGGCGATCAAAACCTTCATGATTCGCCACACAACGATTTACGTAGGGCCAGAGCAGCATCATCTTCAATTATTCCCACCACAACAGGTGCTGCTAAAGCGATTACCAATATTTTTCCTCATCTAGAAGGGCGACTTGGGGGTGCAGGAATTCGTGTTCCTGTTTTAAATGGTTCGTTAACAGATTTTACTTGCTTACTTAAGCGCAAAACTACCATCGAAGAAATAAATAGAGCATTTAAAAAAGCTGCTGATGGAGCATATAGCTCAATAATTGAATATACAGAAGACCCAATCGTATCAGTTGATATCATCAATAACACACATTCTTGTATATTTGATGCACAACTTACCTCTATTGTAGGTGATTTGGTAAAAGTAGTGGGTTGGTATGATAATGAATCGGGCTACTCAAATAGATTAGTTGATTTAGTAGAAAAAATTGAAAAAGCTAAATCCATTAATTGAGTGTCTAGCTAATTTATACTAACTACTAGGTACTATATACTTAAGAAATGGTTAAATTTATACCTACAGAACTTACATTAGGCCTTAGAAGTAAGGTTTTAAGAAATGGAATGCCATTGGAGGATTGCGTTTTTCCTACAGATAAGGTTGAAGGCGCATTTCATTTGGCTTTTTATGTGGGTGATGAGATTGCCACAATAGCCTCTTTTTTCCCTAAAAATTATAAAGACAAGGTAGAATTGGGTTATCAATTACGTGGAATGGCAACAGATACTCCATTTTTAGGAAAAGGTTATGGCAAACAATTAGTTGAATTTGCCATTGAATATATTAAAAAAACAAAAGCACAATATATATGGTGTAACGCCAGAACTTCGGCCATTAAATTTTATCAAAAACTTGGATTTGATTTAGTTGGTGAAGAATTTGAAATAGCAGGCGTGGGACCACATTACGAAATGATTTTAAACTTATACTAAAATATGAACACAATAGACCAATTAAATTTTAAGGATAAAAAAGCATTAATAAGGGTAGATTTTAACGTGCCTTTAGATAAAGATTTTAATATTACCGATGATAAAAGAATGCGTGCTGCATTGCCAACTATTAATAAAATATTAAATGATGGTGGCTCGGTAGTGTTAATGTCGCATTTAGGTAGGCCAAAAGGTGGTCCAGAAGATAAATATTCTTTAAAGCACATTTTAGGTGATTTATCTAAGATATTAGATTTAACCGTGAAGTTTGCTGAAGATTGTATTGGCGAAGATGCAGAGAGTAAAGCAAAAAACCTTTTAGCAGGAGAAGTGCTTTTGTTAGAAAATCTTCGTTTCCATCCTGAGGAAGAAAAGGGAGATGTGAAATTTGCTGAAGCTTTATCTAAATTGGGAAATGTTTTTGTGAATGATGCATTCGGAACGGCTCATCGTGCGCACGCTTCTACAACTATTGTGGCGCAATTTTTTCCAGATGCTAAATATTTCGGTTACTTAATGGCTGAGGAGTTGAAAAATGCTGAAAAGGTAAATCACGGTGCGGCAAAACCATTTACCGCAATCATGGGGGGAGCAAAGGTTTCAGATAAAATTTTATTGATCGAAAGTCTATTAGATAAGGTTGATAATTTAATTATTGGCGGCGGAATGGCTTACACTTTTGCTAAGGCACAAGGTGGAGAAATAGGAACTTCACTTTTAGAAGAAGATAGAATGGCGCTTTGCCTAGAGTTGTTAGATAAGGCAAAAGCAAAAGGCGTTAATTTAATCCTTCCGTTAGATACGATAATAGCTGATAAATTTGATAATGAGGCTTCTAAAGACCAAGTAGATACTGGTAAAATTCCTGCTGATTGGATGGGCTTAGATATCGGTTCAAAAACAGCCGAATTATTTGCCGAAACTATTAAAAACTCTAAAACCCTTTTATGGAATGGCCCAATGGGTGTTTTTGAAATGGCAAACTTTGAGCAAGGTACAAGAGCTGTTGCCGATGCGGTAGTTGACGCAACAAAAAATGGTGCTTTCTCTTTAATAGGTGGTGGTGATTCTGCTGCGGCCATCGCAAAATTTGGCTTAGAAGATGAAGTAAGTTATGTTTCTACCGGTGGTGGCGCTTTATTAGAATACATGGAAGGTAAAGAATTGCCAGGTGTTAAGGCGATCATGAGTTAGAAAAAAATCTGTCATCCGATGAGTATCTGCTCCCTGCCAATCTCATCGGACGACTAATGAGACAACTCAAGGTGGTTTCAAGGTTAGTCATCCGATGAACCGTTCATGGTTTGCTATATTCATCGGATGACAATAGACTGCTCCGTCATCCGATGATTATAAGTCGTCCTGCCAATCTCATCGGACGACTACAAAGGTTTATGAAGATTATCTAGTTAGTCATCCGATGAACCTTTCATGGTTTGCTATATTCATCGGATGACTACTAAAATAAATCCTTTTGAAGTTTTTCAGACACTAAAGTTTCACTCTCAATTAAAAACTGCTCTTTGCTTATTCCTGCAAATGCATAAAATAATTCCCTGTTACACAAAGATCCATTTCTTAATCCAACATAATCTGGATAAGAAGAATATTTCCAATCCTTTAGTATTTTAACAAGTCCAGCCTTTAATGGGTTTTGATGTATATAATGAGCGCAGATTGATAAATAGCTTACTGTTTCATTTACATTGCCAACTAATTTTTTAGCTTTTGTTTTTTGTTGGAAAAGTGAGCCAGTAAAATTCTCTTGTTTTTGTACTGCCCTTGTGTAGGAGCGAAGAATAATAGCAATTGCACTATTTAAATCCCTTATTCTTCCATCCTCCTTGCTCTTAATCAAAACAATAAAATGGAAATGATTCGGCATTAAACAATAAGATAAAATTTCACAATGTAAACTAAATCCACTTCTTATCTTTTCTAAAAAGAATAGGTAATTTTCGTCAGTGAAAAATATTTGCTGCCTGTTATTGCCTCTATTATAAATATGATAGATGCTGTCTTCAATAAATTCCATAGGTAAATAATGATAAGAATAATTCTCTCTATATCAAAATAAACTCCGTCATCCGATGAGTATATGCGCCCTGCAAATCTCATCGGATGACTACAAAGGTTTATGAAGATTATCTAGTTAGTCATCCGATGAACCGTTCATGGTTTGCTATATTCATCGGATGACAATAGACTGCTCCGTCATCCGATGATTATAAGTCGTCCTGCCAATCTCATCGGACGACTACAAAGGTTTATGAAGATTATCTAGTTAGTCATCCGATGAACCTTTCATGGTCTGTTATATTCATCGGATGACAATAGTTCACTCGGTCATCCAATAAGTATAAAGCTACCTGCCAATCTCATCGGACGACTACTAAATGCCATTCTAGAGATTACCCATTAGTCATCCGATGAACCTTTTATGGTCTGTTATATTCATCGGATGACAATAGTTCACTCGGTCATCCAATAAGTATAAAGCTACCTGCCAATCTCATCGGACGACTACTAAATGCCATTCTGGTGATTACCCATTAGTCATCCGATGAACCGTTCATGGTCTGTTATATTCATCGGATGGCAAGACTTCTTTTTTCTCTCCCACCAGATTTTCATCGAGAAATCACTAAAAGTGGGACAAAATGGAGAAAAGTAATATGTTGAAAACTTTTTGTGGTAGAATGTGGGGATTTGTGGTAGAAGTATTTATTTTTACACTACATAAAAAGTGTTGGTGGTAAAATGATTCAGCTAATAGGAGAATTTGATTGTAAGTTAGATGCGAAGGGACGCTTGATGGTGCCTTCGAATCTAAAAAAGCAATTGCCTAGTGTAGAGCAAGACGGCTTGGTCGTGAATCGTGGTTTCGAAAAACACTTGGTTATTTATCCTAAAAAAGTTTACCAAGATATTGTTGCTGAGCTAAGTAAGCTTAATCAATACGAGAAAAAAACAAGAGACTTTATCCGTTTTTTTACTCGCGGTGCAACAGAATTAAGTTTAGATGCTTCTGGCAGGGTGCTTTTGCCGAAATCTTTATTAGAGTTTGCTGGTATTAATGCAGATGTGGTTTTAGCTTGCCAGTTTGATAAAATTGAAGTTTGGGATAAGGCTGCTTATGATGATTTGTTGGACAATGAGCCAGATAACTTCGCCAATCTTGCGGAAGAAGTGATGGGAAATAAAAATAGGAGGGAAGAAGATGGAAGATAGTTATCATGTTCCTGTCCTGTTGCAAGAATGTATTGATGGATTGAATATTAATCCTTCTGGCGTATATGTTGATGTTACTTTTGGTGGCGGTGGTCACTCAAAAGAAATATTAAAAAAACTGGGCAAGGATGGTGTGCTGATTGCTTTTGATCAGGATCCGGATGCGCAAAGAAATAAAATTGATGATCCTCGTTTCGTATTTATCGATCAAAATTTTGGCTTTCTAAAAAACAACCTGCGTTTGCTGGGTTACAGAGCTGTTGATGGCATTTTAGCTGATTTGGGTGTTTCTTCTCATCAATTTAATGAACCTAGTCGTGGATTTTCTATTCGGTTTGATGCTGATTTAGACATGAGGATGGACAAACATCGTCCGTTGACTGCGGCTATCGTTTTAAATACTTATGCTGAAGATAAATTGCATAAAATCTTCGGTATTTATGGTGAGGTAAAAAATGCTAAATCATTAGCCGCAACTATTGTGGCTTCTCGCATGAACAAGCCGATAGCAACATTGGCGGATTTCAAAGCTATGATTGCGGCTCACATCCCGAAAGGAAAAGAGAATAAATACATGGCGCAGGTGTTTCAGGCATTGCGCATAGAGGTAAATGCAGAAATAGAGGTTTTAGAGAGTTTTTTGGAGCAAACAGCTGCTGTTTTAAAGCCGGGAGGCCGTTTGGTGGTCATGTCTTATCATTCATTGGAAGATAGGCCGGTTAAGAATTTTATTGCCAAAGGAAAATTTAGGGGTGAAGTAGAGAAGGATTTTTTTGGAAATGAGCAAAAGCCCTTTAAATCTATAACAAGAAAAGCGGTTATTGCTAATGATGAGGAGTTGGCTAGAAATAGCCGTGCTAGAAGTGCAAAATTAAGAGTTGGAGAAAGAATATGAATAACCAATTCAGAAAAAGGATAGAAGAGCAAGAGGAAGAATTGCGTGCCCAAAGGGAATTAGAAACTCCTGAAGAACCGAAAGTACCTAAAGAAGATGGGGCGGCAACTGCTTTTTTTAGAAAGTTGTTTACGGAAGGCGTGGTGAGTAAGGAATCGGCAACAGGAGTGTTGCCATATTTAATCTTCTTATGTGTGTTGGGGATGGTTTACATCGCTAATAGCCATATGGCAGTTAGAAATATACGTGATATAGATAGGTTAAATAAAGAAGTAAAAGAATTAAGCTGGGAATACAAATCGTTAAAAGCTGATTTGATGTTCAAAAGCAAACAAACTGAAGTAGAAGCAAAGGTTGACACTTTAGGTTTAAAAGCATTAATAGAACCACCAAAAAAAATAGTTGTATCAACGAATGAACATTAGAGCAAATATATTACTGCGTGTGTACTTAGCTTTCGGGTTAATTGTACTGTTCGCCTTTGCTGTATTGTTACGCTTAGGCGATGTTCAGTTTATCCAAGGCCATAAATGGAAAGCAATGGCTGATAGTCTTTCTACCAAAGAATTTGATATTGAAGCAGCCAGAGGGAATATTTATTCTGTTGATGGCAGTTTATTAGCTACTTCTGTTCCTGAATATGAATTAAGGATGGATATGTTGGCTGGAGGAATTCAGAAGGATGAAGTTTTTAATGGCAAGGTAGATTCTTTGGCAATGAAATTGTCTCAATTTTTTGGAGATAAAAGTGCGAAGGATTACTCAAGGTTTTTACGTAAAGCTAGACAAGACAGTTCTCGTTACGTGCTAATTAAGCGTAAAGTTACTTACCAGGATCTAAAAATCATTAGAAAATTCCCACTGTTCAATATCGGGAAATATACTGGGGGTTTAATGGCTATTCAGCAGAATAAACGCATTTTGCCATTTAAAGACCTAGCTCAAAGAACAATTGGCTATTTAAACGAGAATGTAAAAAATCCAGTTGGATTAGAAGGTGCTTACGGAAATTACATTAACGGGGAGAGTGGTAAACAAATCATGCAGCGGATTAGTGGTGGTGTGTGGATTCCCGTTAACAACGAAGCAGAGGTTGCGCCTAAGGATGGAGCTGATATCATTTCAACAATTGATATCAATATGCAAGACTTAGCCCAAAATGCATTAAAAGAAGGATTGATAAGAAGTAAGGCGCATCATGGGGCAGTAATTGTAATGGAAGTTGCCACTGGCGAAGTTAGAGCTGTTGCCAATTATACTAGGGTTGAAGAGGGTGTTTATAAAGAGAACTTTAATTATGCAATTGCGGGTAATCAAGACCCTGGATCTACTTTCAAATTAGCTTCTTATATGGCTTTGTTGGAAGATAAAATGGTTGACACCAATACATTAATTGGAACAGAAAATTATAGACTGCCAGGTGGACATACGATAAAAGACTCTCACGGAAGTATTGGTACGGTAACGGTGAAAAGAGCTTTTGAGCAATCTTCAAACTCTGCTGTAGCTCAGCTGATCAATAAGCATTATGGTAACAACCCTATAAAATTCACGAATCACTTATATGATTGGCACCTCAATGAAAAAATGAAATTGCAGATTAGTGGAGAGGCACAGCCAGTTGTTAAAAACCCTAAAACCAATAAAAGCTGGAATAAGAACATGACCTTGCCGCAAATGGCTTATGGTTATGAAATGCAATTAACCCCATTAAAATTACTTTCATTTTATAATGCAGTAGCTAACAATGGAAAATATTTAGCGCCAATTTTTGTAAAGGAAATTAGAAGATTGGGCAATCCTATTGAGCAATTTAAAGCACGTGTGATAAATGAAAAAATTTGTTCTGATGAAACTTTAAGTAAGATTAAGAGCATGTTAGAGGGAGTAGTTTTAAATGGTAGTGGGAAACAGATTGTATATAATCCATTGTACCAAATTGCAGGTAAAACGGGTACTGCTCAGGTTGCTGATGATAATTTAGGTTATAAAGCTAAAAAGCAATATCAAGCCTCTTTTGTTGGTTATTTTCCGGCAGAAAAACCTAAATATTCTATGATTGTAGTAATTAACGACCCTATAGGCGAGTATTATGGTGCATTGGTTTCTGGTCCTGTGTTTAGAAAAATTGCAGACCGCATTTATGCTGGCGATGTGACCATGTATAACAGTGTGAAACAAAACATGGTGGGTAATACAACTGCACCAGAAGCTAAAGCTGGGCAAAGCAAAGCTACCAAACAAGTTTATAATGCTTTTGGAATTAAAGCACTTTACGCTGCAAAATCAGCATATTTTAACTCTGCTGATACCAGTAATGGAATAGCATACGAAGAAAATACACCTACAAAAGGGGTGATGCCAAATATTAAAGGAATGGGTTTAAAAGATGCCATGTATTTAGTAGGCAATGCTGGCTTAAAGGCCAGAGTTAAAGGAAGTGGAAAAGTAATCAACCAATCTATTTTGCCAGGAAGTAGAATTGGTAAAGGATTAATGGTAGAAATAGAATTAAATTAAATGCAGTTACAAGATTTACTTTACGGTGTATCAATTAAAAGCTTAACAGACAAACCTAATCAAGAGGTTGCTAGTTTGGCTTTTGACTCTCGTCAGGTAAAACCAGATACCTTATTTTTTGCCATAAAAGGAACAGCAGTAGATGGTCATCAATACATTGAACAAACTATTACTGCAGGTGCAACTGTAGTTGTTTGTGAAACTTTACCAACTGATTTAACTGAAGGTGTTACTTATGTAGAAGTTCAAAATTCGTCAGTCGCCTTAGGAATTGTAGCTAGTAATTTTTACGGAAATCCTTCTTCAAAATTGAAGATAATTGGTATTACTGGTACCAATGGGAAAACGACTATTGCTACGCTTTTATTCCAATTGTTTCGGGAGTTGGGCTACAATGTTGGGTTAATATCAACAGTACAAAATCACATTAACGATGATATTATTCCGGCAACCCATACCACACCAAATCCAATTGCCTTAAATTCTTTATTGCAAGACATGGTGCAAGCGAAATGTGAGTATGGTTTTATGGAAGTAAGTTCTCATGCGGTAGTTCAACATCGCATTGCGGGATTAACTTTTGCTGGAGGTGTGTTTTCTAATATTACACATGACCATTTAGATTTTCATAAAACATTTGATAGCTACTTAAAAGCTAAAAAAGAGTTTTTTGATAACCTGCCTAAATCATCATTTGCCTTAACGAATGCTGATGATAAAAACGGTATGGTAATGCTGCAAAATACAAAGGCAAGTAAAAAGACTTATGCCTTAAAACAGATGGCAGATTTTAAAGCAAAAATCATTGAGAATAAATTCAGCGGCTTAAACTTAAACGTTGATGACATTGATGTTTTCTTTAAAATGGTTGGTTCATTTAATGCTTATAACTTATTAGCCGCGTATGGTACTGCCATTTTGTTGGGCGAAGATAAATTAAATGTGTTAACCATCTTAAGCACATTAGCAGGGGCTGAAGGAAGATTTGATTATACCGTTTCTAAACAAGGCATTATCGGAATAGTTGATTATGCGCATACACCAGATGCGGTTCAAAATGTTTTAAGCACTATAGCTAACATTAGAAAAGGAACTGAACAGGTAATTACGGTTTTAGGTTGTGGTGGTGACAGGGATAAAACTAAACGCCCAATCATGGCACAAGTAGCTAGTGATTGGAGTGACAAAGTAATCCTTACCTCTGATAATCCTAGAACTGAAAATCCGCAACAAATTATTGCTGAAATGGAAAAAGGAGTTTCTCCAACTAACCAAAGGAAAACCTTGAGCATTTTAGATAGAAAAGAAGCAATTAAAACTGCTTGTCACATCGCCAAACCTGGAGATATTATCCTGGTTGCTGGAAAGGGACATGAAAAATACCAAGAAATTAATGGCGTTAGACATCATTTTGACGATAAAGAAGTGTTAACCGAACAACTAAACTTAATCAACTAATGTTATATTTATTATTCGAATATCTGCATAAGCACTATGATTTTCCGGGATTAAGGTTGTTCCAATACTTAACTTTTAGGTCATCGCTCTCTATTGTACTTTCTTTAATAATCACAACGGTTTATGGCCGCAGGTTAATTGATTATTTACATAGCAAACAAGTTGGAGAGCCAGTAAGAAATCTAGGATTGGAAGGACAAATGCAAAAACAGGGTACACCTACAATGGGTGGTATCATCATCTTGTTAGGTATTCTAATTCCAACTTTATTATTTGCAAACATTACAAATGTTTATGTAATTCTCATGATTATTACCACGTTGTGGATGGGTGCAGTGGGTTTTTTAGATGATTATATCAAAGTTTTTAAAAAAAACAAGGAAGGTTTAGCTGGTCGTTTTAAAGTAGTTGGTCAAGTTGGTTTAGCCATTATTGTAGGCTTAACCATGTATTTTCACCCTAGTATTGTAGTGAGACAAACAGTTGATGATACTACTGTTGCCTCAAACAAGGTGCCAATGGTATTGAGGCAAAAAGCAGAAGATAAAAGTTATTACTATACTCAAGATGTAAAATCTACCAAAAGTAATTTCCCTTTTTACAAGAAGAATGAATTTGATTACGCTAAGGTGCTTAAATTTTTAGGCCCTGGATATGAAAAATATGCATTTATTGTATTTCTTGCCTTTGTTATCATTATAGTAACTGCGGTTTCTAACGGTGCCAATTTAACCGATGGAATAGACGGTTTGGCTACGGGAACATCCGCCATCATAGGTGTTACACTCGGAATTCTGGCTTACGTTTCTGGTAACACGGTAATTGCAGATTACCTGAATATCATGTATATCCCTAATTCTGGTGAGCTCATCATTTTTGCTGGTGCATTTGTAGGAGCTTGCGTTGGTTTCTTATGGTATAATTCTTATCCAGCCCAAATTTTTATGGGTGATACAGGAAGTTTAACAATTGGAGGTATCATCGCTGTATTTGCAATTATGATTCGTAAAGAATTATTAATTCCAGTTTTATGTGGTGTTTTCTTAGTCGAAGTTTTATCAGTAACACTTCAGGTAAGTTATTTTAAATACACTAAAAAACGATTTGGTGAAGGCAGAAGAATTTTCTTAATGTCTCCATTACATCATCATTATCAGAAAAAGGGTTACCACGAAGCAAAAATTGTAACTCGTTTCTGGATTATAGGCATCATGCTGGCAATCATCACATTCGTTACTTTAAAACTACGCTAAATGGAAACACAGAGAGTAGTAATTCTTGGAGCAGGCGAAAGCGGAGTAGGCGCAGCAATGTTGGCGCAAAAACAAGGTTTTGATGTTTTTGTATCAGATTTTGGTGGCATTGCAGACCGTTATAAAGCTGCTTTGCAGGAGTTGAATATCTCTTTTGAAGAAAAACAGCACACTAGTGAATTGATATTAAATGCTAACGAAGTAATTAAAAGCCCAGGAATACCAACTATTGCTCCAATAGTTAAGGCATTGGTAAAAAAGAACATTCCAGTAATCTCAGAAATTGAGTTTGCTAAAAGATATACTAAAGCTAAAACCATTTGTATTACAGGTTCAAATGGTAAATCCACTACCACCATGTTAACTTATCACATCTTAAAAAATGCAGGTATTAATGTTGGTTTAGGCGGAAATATAGGTCAGAGTTTTGCGGCTCAAGTAGCTACAACTGAATTTGATTGGTATGTTTTAGAGATATCAAGCTTTATGCTAGATGATATGTTTGATTTTAAGGCAGATATAGCCGTACTGTTAAATATTACACCCGATCATTTAGATCGTTATGATTATAAATTAGAAAACTATGCTGCATCAAAAATGCGCATTGTTCAGAACCAAACCGCTAATGATTTCTTCATCTATTGTGCAGATGATGAAGAAACAACCAAATCATTAGGCAAAACGAAAATTGCAGCTAAGCAATATCCTTTTTCTATCCGTAAGAAAATAGAGGAAGGTGCTTATTTAGAAGATACTACCATACACATCAACACACACCCTAAAGAACAATTAACCATGTCAATTTCAGAGTTAGCCTTGCAAGGCAAGCACAACATTTACAACTCTATGGCTTCGGGCATAGTAGCTAAAGTATTAGAGTTACGTAATGAAACCATCCGCGAAAGCATGGGTAACTTTAAGAATATTGAGCATAGGTTAGAATTTGTAGCCAAAATTTCTGATGTGACATATATTAATGATTCTAAGGCAACGAATGTTAATTCTACTTGGTACGCATTAGAAAGTGTGGCGCCAGATGTGGTTTTAATCATGGGTGGTGTAGACAAAGGGAATGATTATGATATGCTTAAGGATTTGGTGCGCAGTAAAGTTAAAGCCATTGTGTGTATGGGCAAAGACAACAAACGTATCCATGAAGCTTTTGAGGATGATGTAGAAATTATTGTAAATACATTTTCTGCAAATGAAGCAGTGCAAGTTGCATATCATTTAGCTAAAAAGGGCAATACAGTATTGTTATCTCCGGCTTGTGCAAGTTTCGATTTATTTAAAAACTACGAGGATAGAGGCAATCAATTTAAAGCAGCAGTAAAAGAATTATAAAATGTTTAATATCAATGCACTTCTAGAAAGAACCAAGGGAGACAGATGGATTTGGCTGATCATTATCATGCTATCTCTAGTTTCTATCATGGCGGTTTATAGCGCAACAGGTGCAATTGCCTATAAAAAAGGAATTACCGTAGAAAAATACTTGCTTTATAAACACATTATTTTTGTGCTTTTAGGTATTGGGATGATTTATATAGCACACTTGCTAGATTATAAATATTATTCGGGTATCTCTAAAATATTAATGATTATAACCATTCCTTTATTGTTTTATACTTTAATATTTGGTAGTAGTATTAATGAAGCATCTAGGTGGGTTAAGATTCCAGTTATCGGCTTAACTTTCCAGACTTCCGATTTGGCAAAATTGGCCTTGATTACGTTCTTGGCTAGAATGTTAACCAAAAAACAAGAAAACATTAAGGATGTAAAAAACTCATTCATTCCTATCATGGGCTCTGTGTGTGTGGTATTCGTATTAATTGCATTAGCTAATTTATCAACAGCGTTGATGTTATTTGGTGTAAGTATCTTGTTGTTAATTATTGGTCGTATTAGCATTAAACAAATTGCAATGGTTTGTGCAGGTGGAATTGTATTGTTAATGCTTGTTGTATTTTTTGGTCCAAGAAAAGAAACCTACATATCTCGTGTCAATGCATTTATGCATCCAGAATTACAACATTCTGATAAAACATACCAGTCTGACCATTCTAAGATAGCTTTGGCAACTGGCGGATTATTTGGTAAAGGTCCAGGGAATAGCACCGAGCGTAACTTCTTACCACACCCTTATTCTGATTTTATTTTTGCCATTATTATTGAAGAATATGGTACGGTAGGCGGATTAGCGATTGTGATGTTATACCTGGTTTTACTTTACCGATGTGTGCGAATTGTAACTCGAAGTCCGAAGGCATTTGGCGCGCTGCTCGCAGCTGGTTTGAGTTTTAGCCTAACCATACAGGCCTTTGCTAACATGGCTGTTGCAGTTGGTTTGGGTCCGGTAACAGGTGTTCCCTTGCCATTGGTTAGCATGGGAGGTACATCAATGATATTTACAAGTATAGCTTTTGGCATTATATTAAGTGTAAGCCGAGACGTTGAAGAATATAGTACAAAAAAAGATAAGGTTATTGTAGGAGAGATTCCTGCAATGGCATAATTTTCACCACAAAAGGAACAAAAGAACACAGAAGCATTAATATAAATGATAATTAGCAAGACATATCTTAAAGACCTTACTTATCAAGTTAATGGAGCAGCCATTGAAGTGCATAAGGCTTTAGGTGTGGGTTTGTTAGAGAGTACGTATCATAAATGTATGAGTTTTGAACTTGCGCTTAGGGGAATTTCTTTTCAAACAGAAATGATAGTTCCTGTTCATTACAAAGGAATGGATATTGATACAAACCTTCGATGTGATTTATTTATTGAAAATATTTTGGTTATTGAATTAAAGGCAGTAGAAAAGGTTATGCCTATTCATGAAGTACAAATCATTACTTATATGAAATTATTAAGCTCGCCAAAAGGGATTATTTACAATTTTAATACAGTGAATTTATATGCCGAAGGACAAAAAACTTATGTAAACGATTTTTATAGAAACATACCAGAATAATATTAACCGCAAAGGAACAAAATAATTCATAAGCAATATTTATGGGTAAAGAATTGACAATTAAAAAGTATAAAAGACTTTTGTTCACTATTGTGTCTTTTGTGGTTAAAAGAGATTAAAAAATAGAATAAAGAAACAAACAAATAAACACCCAGTCTTCAAGAGCTTCTCTATTTAGAGAGGCTTTGAAAAGGCTAAGCAAAATTAACAATGAATAATTTCCCAAAAATTATCATATCTGGAGGTGGCACAGGCGGGCATATATTTCCCGCCGTTGCCATAGCCAATGCCTTAAAAAGCATTTCGCCTAATTGCGAGATTCTTTTTGTTGGTGCAGTGGGAAGAATGGAAATGGAAAAAGTTCCTGCCGCTGGATATAAGATTGTGGGTTTAAATATCAGTGGAATTCAAAGAGGCTCTATTTTAAAGAATTTAGGATTACCCTTTAAGGTAATATCTAGTGTGCACAAGGCAATGAAATTGATTTCAGATTTTAAACCTGATGCAGTGGTTGGTGTTGGTGGGTTTGCTTCTGGACCATTATTATATGCAGCATCCTTAAAAAAGATACCTTATTTGATACAAGAACAAAATTCTTACGCTGGCATAACTAACAAGTTATTGGGTAGGGGAGCAGCTAGAGTTTGTGTGGCTTTTGATGGGATGGAACAATTTTTCCCAGCAGATAAAATATTAAAAACAGGAAACCCAGTTAGAACAAACATAGTTGATATTAAAGATAAACATTTTGCAGGTGCGGAGTTATTAAAACTAGACCCTTTAAAGAAAATCATATTAGTTACGGGTGGTAGCTTAGGTGCAAGAACTTTAAATAAAAGCATAGAGAAACATTTGGCAGAAATCATCGCACAAGATGTGCAAGTGGTATGGCAAACTGGAAAATTTTATTATAATGAAATCATAGAAAGGTTAGGTACTTATCATCCTAATGTGGTGATTTTAGAATTTTTGAATAAAATGGATTTGGCTTATGCAGCTGCTGATATAATCATTTCAAGAGCAGGTGCAGGAACTATTGCAGAACTTTGTTTAATTAGAAAACCTGTGATTTTGGTGCCTTCGCCAAATGTAGCAGAAGACCACCAAACTAAAAATGCAGTGGCTTTGGTTAAAAATGATGCAGCTATTTTAATTAACGACCGTTCGGCAGAAGATACTTTGGTTTTTGAAGCTTTAAAGTTATTACAGGACAAGGAACGTTGTAAAACATTAAGTGAAAATATAGGTAAAATGGCATTGCAAGATGCGGATATAGTTATTGCAAAGGAAGTGTTGAAGTTGGTAAAATAGAATTGAGAATAGCGTATTGAGTAGTGAGAAAGCTCCTCATCGCAATATTAAAAAGATATAAATAAGAGACGTTTTTGGATTTTGGCTTAGGTATCTAGTCGCAATTCGCACGTCTCAATACACAATACTAATATGGAGTTAAGTAAAATAAATAGAGTTTATTTCGTAGGTATCGGTGGCATCGGTATGAGTGCGCTTGCTCGTTATTTTGCGAAACGTGGAGTAGTGGTTTGTGGGTATGATAAAACCAGAACCAATTTAACTATCGAGTTAGAACATGAAGGAATTCTAGTTACCTATTTAGATGAAGAGTCTGCCGTGTCTATTTGTTTTCAAAAAAATCATGATGATACATTAGTTGTTTATACACCGGCTATCCCTAAAAATTCTAAGATTTTAAATCATTTTATAGCTAATGGTTTTAGCCTAAAAAAACGTTCAGAAGTTTTAGGAATTATAAGTGAAGGTATGTTTTGTATCGCTGTGGCAGGAACCCATGGCAAAACAACTACATCATCTATGATAGCCCATATCTTAACTGATACTGGCTTTGGTTGTACTGCATTTTTAGGGGGAATAACCAGTAATTACAACAGCAATGTTTTGTTCGGAAAGAACAATGTTGTAGTTGTAGAGGCTGATGAATATGACCGTTCATTTTTAACCCTTCATCCCGATGTTGCCGTAGTAACTTCTATGGATGCAGACCATTTGGATATTTATGGGGATGAAAGTCATTTGCATGAATCATTTCATCTGTTTGCCAATCAGTTAAAAGCCGATGGGAAGTTATTTGTAAAAGATGGTTTGCCTTTAAATGGAATAACCTATAGTGCCAACTCAAATTCTGCTTTAGTTGCTAGCAATATCCATGTAGAAAATGGAAATTTTGTTTTCGATTTTAGTGATGGGTATACCTCCATCAAAGATTTAAACTTGGCAATGCCAGGTAAACACAATGTAGAGAATGCCGTTGCTGCCGTTGGTGTGGCACTAAGTTTAGGTATTCATCCTAAAAGTATAAAAAAAGCGGTAGCATCTTTTAAAGGTGTAAAACGTAGGTTTGAAACATTGGTTAATACACCAGCGCATATCTATATTGATGATTATGCGCATCATCCAGAAGAATTAAGAGCTTGTTTTGACGCGGTTAGACAATTACATCCTGATAAGAAATTAACAGTGATTTTCCAGCCGCATTTATTTACAAGAACCCGTGATTTTGCAGATGATTTTGCCAAGGTTTTAAGCACTGCTGATGACATTGTTTTGTTAGAGATTTATCCAGCTAGAGAATTACCTATTGAAGGCGTGAATTCACAAATGTTGTTAGGGAAAATTACTGCTGTTAATAAAGAGTTATGTGGAAAAGATTTAGCCGTAGAACTCATAAAGCGCAAAAACCCTGAACTGCTTTTAACAGTTGGTGCAGGAGATATAGATACTTTGATTGAACCATTAAAAAATGCCTTAAATCATGCTTAAGAGAATTAATTGGAAAGCGATTTTTAAAGGTTTTGCCTGGCTTACTTGCTTGGCAGGAATGGTGGTATTGATGAGTTTTATTGAAATTAAAAAGCAAACTGTTAAATGTACTAAAGTAGAAATACTAATTCCGGGGGCAGATAACTTTATAGAAAGAGAAGAAATAGATGTCATTTTAAAGCAAAGTCAAGGTGAATTAGTTGGTCGCAGTTTAGAAGAGATAAATATTCATCAGATTGAAAAATCATTAAAAGCAAATCCATATATCGCTTTTGCAAAAGTGTATATAGATATGGATGGACTGATTAAAATTGAGGTTAAGCAACGTGAACCAGTGCTAAGAATTTTGAATGCTGGTGGACAAGATTATTATATAGATAGCGATGGTTTAAAAATGCCAATGTCTCCAAATTTTACGGCTGATGTTTTGGTGGCAACGGGACATATCTTGGAAGGTTTTGGTGGCAAGGTTGATACCTTAATGACACCAATGGCTGGAGATTTGTATAAGACAGCCTTGTTTATTAAAAAGGATACCTTATGGAATGCTCAAATTGAGCAAATTTTTGTGAACGACAAAAGTGACATAGAATTAATACCTAGGGTTGGTAACCAAAGAATAGTTTTGGGTAATGCAGATTCGATAGCAACCAAAATGAGAAATCTATTGGCCTTTTACAAACAAGCAATGCCGCTTGTAGGTTGGGGTGCCTATAAAACAATTAACCTAAAATACATAAATCAAATTGTTTGTGAAAAGTATGATTCGTTACTGGTTAAAAAGACAGCAGTAGTTCCAATCGACACCAATGCTGTAGTGAAGAGTTCAGTTGATTCGGTTGTTCACTCCGTAATAGATGAAGAAATTAAGAAGGCAACGGCAGAAGCTCCAACGGTTAAAAAAACTGTAGTTAAACCAACTACATCACCTGCTGTTAGCAAGCCTGTGGTTGCAAAAGAAAAACCTGCTGAAAAGACACCTGCTAAGTTAACAGTAACAACGCCAACAAAAACAAATACAACAACCAAGGAAAAGATAAAACCTGTTGTTGCAACAAAAGATAAAACAGATACCAAGAAGAACAAATAATAGACTCAACAAAATTTAAAGTTATGGGCAAAGAAAAATCTACCATTCAATCTCCAATCGTAGTAGGATTAGATATTGGTACAACAAAGATTTGTGTTATTGTGGGGCGCAGAACACAACACGACAAAATTGAAGTTTTAGGAATAGGTAAAGCTGAATCCGCTGGGGTAACTCGTGGTGTGGTTTCAAATATCCAAAAAACAGTTCAAGGAATTGCCGCTGCAGTAGAATTGGCAAGTAGCCAATCTAATGTAGAAATTCGTGTAGTAAACGTTGGTATTGCTGGTCAGCATATCAAGAGTTTACAGCATCGTGGAATTTTAACTCGTAGAGAGTTGCAGAACGAAATTAGCAAGAAAGACATCGATAAATTGGTGGATGATATGTTTAAATTGGTGATGCCTCCAGGCGAAGAGATTATCCATGTATTACCTCAAGAATTTACAATTGATAATGAGCCAGGTATCAAAGACCCAATTGGTATGGCAGGCGTTCGTTTAGAAGCGAACTTCCATATTATCTCTGGTCAAGTTACGGCTGTTAAAAATATCATGCGTTGTGTAACCAACGCAGGTTTACAAACTCAAGAGTTAATTTTAGAACCACTTGCATCTTCAGAATCGGTGTTGAGCGACGAAGAAAAAGAAGCAGGTGTTTGTTTAGTTGATATAGGTGGTGGTACAACAGATATCGCTATTTTCCACGAAGGTATTATTCGCCATACAGCAGTTATCCCATTTGGTGGTAACAGCGTAACTGAAGATATTAGAGAAGGTTGTTCGGTAATGCGTAATCAAGCAGAGTTGTTAAAAACTCGTTTCGGTTCGGCATTGGCTGAAGAAAATAAAGAGAACGAAATCATTTGCGTACCAGGTTTACGTGGTAGAGAGCCAAAAGAAATTTCTGTAAAAAACTTAGCTTATGTAATCCAAGCCCGTATGGAAGAGATAGTTGAGCATGTTTACTATGAAATTAAATCTTCGGGCTATGAGAAAAAATTGATTGGCGGTGTAGTAATTACTGGTGGTGGAGCGTTATTAAAACATCTAAACCAATTGGTAGAGTACGTAACCGGATTGGATTGCCGCGTTGGTTATCCAAACGAACATTTGTCTAAGTACGAAGACATGGCCAAAAATGTTTATGATGACCTAAAAAGTCCAATGTATGCAACATCTGTTGGATTGTTAATTAAGGGAATTCAAAAAGCTGAAGAGTTGTTGGAAGAGATGAAACAACCAGGGGTGTTTGTTGAGCAGCCAACAGTGGCTAAAGAAAAAGTAAAACGTGCAGGTTTGTTTGATAAGCTACTTAAAAAAACCACAGATTTCATCAAGGATGATATGAATGTGAGTGATGAGGATTACATCAAACCGTAATATTTTTCCACAATTTGGGATTTTTCCACATTATTAACACTTGTGGAAAACGCCTGTTAAAAAAGTGTTAATATTACAAAAGAGATGAACAGAAAATTTCAATTTTTAAACAACTGATTCATAACGATATGAAGTTCGAAATGTTAAAAGATAAGTCATCAATCATCAAAGTAATTGGTGTTGGTGGCGGTGGAGGTAATGCGGTAAACCATATGTACCGTCAAGGAATTACTGGTGTAGACTTTATTATTTGTAATACTGATGCGCAAGCATTGGAGTTTAGCCCAATTCCTAACAAGGTACAATTAGGCGCTAGCTTAACTGAAGGTATGGGTGCAGGTGCTCAACCAGAGGTTGGTAAAAACTCTGCAATTGAAAATATCGACGACATCAAAGCGATGTTAGGTAGCACTACAAAAATGCTTTTCATTACAGCTGGTATGGGTGGTGGTACTGGTACAGGTGCTAGTCCAATTATTGCAAAAGCAGCAAAAGAGCTTGGTATTTTAACCGTGGCAATTATCACAACGCCATTTGCCTTTGAAGGTAAAAGACGTAAAATGCAAGCTGATGATGGAATGGAGGAGTTGAAAAAATACGTAGATTCTTATCTGGTTATTTCAAATGATAGGTTGCGTGAGATTTTTGGCAACTTAACCTTGGGTTCAGCTTTCGCACAGGCGGATGATATTTTAACAACAGCCGCTAAAGGCATTGCAGAAATCATCACAGTTCCTGGTTACATCAACGTTGATTTTAAAGATGTGAGCACTGTAATGAAAGACAGTGGTGTTTCTATCATGGGAAGTTTTTCTGCAGAAGGCGAAAACCGTGCTTTGGCTGCTGTAGAAGGTGCATTGGCATCTCCACTATTAAAAGATAACGAAATTGAAGGTGCTAGATACATCTTATTAAATATTAGTTCTGGTGTACGTGAAGTAACCATGGATGAGGTAACTATCATTACAGATTATATTCAAGATAAAGCAGGTCTTTCTGCTGATTTAATTTGGGGTAACTGTATTGACGAAGCTTTAGAAGACAGATTATCAGTTACTATTATCGCTACTGGTTTCCAAACCACCGAACAAAGAGCTAAAGACAGACAGAACGTAAAGAAAATCTCTTTATTAACTCCTGAAGAAGCTCCTCTAGTAAGGCCAGTTGAACCAGTTAACTCTTTTATTGAAGCTAAACCAGCGCCAGTAAGTACTGAGCCGGTTTTAAAAGTACAAGAAGACCAAAAGCAATCTGACTTATTTGGCGATTTATTTAATTTAAATAGAGCTCCAAAAGTTGAAGAGAAAGAAGCAGAAAATGCTACAATTGTACATCAATTAATAGAAGAAACTCCTGCTGCAGAACCGCAAGAATCTGGATTTGAATTTGAGGTTAAAGTATCAGAAACTGATTTTGTTTTTGAAACGCCAATTGCTCAATTTGATTTAGAAGAAGAAATTGAAACCGTTCCAGAGCCAGTTGCAGAAATAGAAGAAATTGGCTTGGATGATGATAAAAACGATGATTCAGTTGAAGACCAGTTGAAAAAATCTAGAGAGCGTATTTTAAGATTAAAGGATTTAAGCTTAAAATTACGTACTACAAATGGCTTACAAGAATTAGAAAATGAACCAGCTTACAAACGCAAACAAATGCAATTGCAACAAGTTCAACATTCTTCTGAGTCTCAAGTATCTAGATTTACGTTAAGTAATGATGAAGATGGTTCTACTGAGATTAGACCAAACAATTCATTCTTGCATGATAATGTTGACTAACAAATCAAACAAATAATTTAAAAGCCTTAACTATGAGAATTGTTAGGGCTTTTTCATATAGCCTAATAAGGTTGTTGGTTTGCTTGATGTATAGAAGTTAAAAGCCCACAGCGAGGAACGAGCGAGGACTTCTAACGGATAGCCCGCCCCTTGCATAGCGAGGGACCCGCCAAATTCAATTAACAGTTTCCAATTCTCGGTTCAGGGAGTGTTTTACGCCTTGTTAAATAGGGATTTTAACCTTAAATTTGCCGAACTAATAGAATAGATAACACTAAATATAATTACATTGGATATTTTCGAAAAACTAACGAAGCGCATGGGACCAATTGGGGAACATTTTGAATGGTCTCATGGATATTTTTCTTTTCCGAAATTAGAGGGAGAGATTGCACCACACATGAACTTTAGAGGCAAGGAGCATTTGGTTTGGAGTTTAAATAATTATTTAGGCTTAGCTAATCACCCTGAAGTTAGAAAAGCTGATGCGCAAGGAGCAGAGGATTTTGGTATGGCTTACCCGATGGGTGCACGTATGATGTCTGGAAACTCTAAATATCACGAACAATTAGAGCAAGAATTAGCTGATTTTGTTGGTAAGGAAGATGCTTTTGTGCTTAACTATGGTTATCAAGGTATGGTGTCGATAATTGATGCCTTGGTTGATAGGAAAGATGTTGTTGTTTATGATGGAGAATCTCACGCTTGTATTATAGATGGACTACGCCTACACATGGGTAAACGTTTTGTTTACAAACACAATGATATTGAGGATTGCCGTAAACAATTAGAAAGAGCAACCAAATTAGCAGCAGCTACTGGTGGTGGTATCTTAGTAATTACTGAAGGTGTTTTCGGAATGTCAGGCGCTCAAGGTAAGTTAAAAGAAATCATAGACCTTAAAAAAGACTTTAATTTCCGTTTGTTAATTGATGATGCACATGGTTTTGGTACAATGGGGCCAACTGGTGCTGGAACACACGAAGCACAAAACTGTATAGATGGGGTAGATGTTTATTTTGGAACGTTTGCTAAATCTATGGCTGGCATTGGAGGTTTCGTAGCTTCAACAAAAGATTTGACTAACTATTTTAGATATAACCTACGTTCTCAAACTTATGCTAAAGCATTGCCAATGCCTATGGTAATTGGTTTATTGAAACGTTTAGAGCTATTAAAAAATAATCCAGAATTAAGAGAGAAGCTTTGGAAGGTTGCTACAACTTTACAAAATGGCTTAAAAGAAAGAGGTTTTGACATTGGTGTTACTGATACAGTAGTTACTCCAGTTTTCTTAAAAGGAGAATTATTAGAGGCAACTGCCTTAACAATGGATTTACGTGAAAACTATGGTATTTTCTGTTCTATTGTGGTTTATCCGGTTATACCAAAGGGAATGATTGAGTTAAGACTTATTCCAACTGCAGTACATAGCATGGAAGATGTACAAAGAACGCTAGATGCGTTTAGTGAAGTGTCTGAGAAGTTGAAAAATGGTCATTATGCAAGCGCTAAAATACCAGTAACTTAAAAAATATAAAAGATGCCCTCAGTATACATTAGAAGGTGTTTTTATTTTAAAACATTGAAAACCAGCTTGTAAAGCTGGTTTTTTTGGTATGTACTTGTTTATAACCCACTTAAATGTGGAAAAAAACAGCTATTTGAGGCTTTTTTTATTTTCACAAAAATTTTTTTATTAAAATAAACATCTTACTTTAGTATTAGAGTATTAATCAAAACCTTAAAAAAAAACTAAAAGGAGTAATTAAAAAATGAAAAAATTTGAAGAAGTTAAAGCACTTGTTGCAGCTTTAGAAGCTGATGCAGACAAATTCTACAACAAAGCTAACAGCGCAGCTGGAACTCGTGTACGTAAAGGTATGCAAGACTTAAAAAACTTAGCTCAAGCAATTCGCTTAGAAGTTCAAGAGACTAAAAACAAAGCTTAATTAGCATTTTTTGTTTGAAAAAAGAAAAGCGCCCTTAACCGAGGCGCTTTTTTTATGCTTACTCAAATCTTAGTTAGGATATTTAAGATTTGAGGATGATAAGATTTTAAACTAAAGACGATAAGCTTTCTAATTGCTCAGCTAGGCTTTTATTTAATGCTGAAGAAGCTTTTACCAATGGCAATCTAACTACGTCATCGCAAATGTTTAGTTGCTTTAAAGTGGCTTTAACGCCCGCAGGATTTCCTTCTGCAAACATTAACCTTGTTATTTCTAATAAACTTAAATGTGCAGGTACTGCTTTTGCGAAATCTCCTTTTAAGCATAACCTAATCATATCTGATAATTGCTGAGGTAAAGCATTCCCAATTACAGAAATTACACCAACAGCGCCAATAGAAATCATTGGTAATGCAATTGGGTCGTCGCCAGAGATTAATAGAAAATCCTCTGGTTTATCTCTCATGATCTGATTAAATTGATCAAAGCTTCCAGAAGCCTCTTTAGTTGCAATTATATTTTTAAAGTCATGAGCTAAGCGACAAGTTGTTTCTGCACTCATGTTACTCCCAGTTCTGCCAGGAACATTGTACAAGATAATTGGCAACTCACTTAATTCACTTAAGTATTGGTAATGCTGATAAATTCCCTCTTGCGTAGGTTTGCTATAATACGGACTTACAGAAAGTACTGCGCTATAATTATTGTTTTCGAATGATTTAATGGCATCGCCAATGAGTAGTGTGTCATTACCTCCAATACCAGCTACTAAAGGTAAGCGACCATTATTAATTTCAGCAGTAAAGTCCCACACCTTCTTCTTCTCGTCCTTGCTTAATGTGGCTGTTTCGCCTGTTGTACCTAATGATACAAGGTAATCTATACCTCCATCAACCAAGTGATTAATCAGTTTTTTTAATCCCTGATAATCTACCGATCCGTCTGTGTTAAAAGGTGTAACTAGGGCTACACCAGTTCCGTGAAATTTGTTCATTTAATTTAAAGTATATAGTATTTAGTAAAAAGTATAAAGACAGTTTACTGTTATAATTCAATCATTTCGATAAGTTGCTCTTCACTTATTAAAGGCACATTTAGCTTTGTTGCTTTTTCTAATTTGGATGGACCCATATTATCTCCAGCTACTAAGAAATCCAGTTTAGCAGAAATCCCACTTAAAATCTTTCCACCGTTTTCTTCAATTATCGCCTTAAGTTCTTCTCTACTATGCTTTTCGAAAACTCCCGAAATTACGAATGTTTTTCCAATAAGTTTGTCGCTTTGCAATAATACTTCATTTTCTGCCACTTCAAATTGTAATCCTGCAGCTTTTAAAAGCACTATTTGTTGTAAATGCTCTGGTTTGCTAAAGTAATCTTGGATACTTTCGGCTATTCTACCACCTATCTCATCAACGGCTGTTAACTCTTCAATTGACGCTTTAGCTAAGTTATCTATGTTTTTTAAACCTCTTGCCAATTTTTTAGCCACAGTTTCGCCCACATACCTAATTCCCAGTCCGAACAGCAACTTTTCAAACGTCATTTGTTTAGAATCTTCAATGCCTTTTAACATATTTTCTATAGACTTTTCCCCAAAACGTTCAATTGTTTTAAGTTTGTCGGCTTTTTCCTTCAAGAAATATAAATCGCTGATGTGGGAAACCAATCCTCTTTGGTAAAAAGCCTCTATAGTTTCATCTCCCAAGCCATCTATATTCATCGCCTTGCGACCAATGAAATGTTGAATTTTTCCAACTATTTGTGGCGGACAACCTTCGTCATTCGGACAATAAAAAGCTACTTCACCTTCTTTTCTAATGAGTGTTGTTTCACATTCCGGACAATGATTAGTATAAACAATAGGTAATGCAGTCGATTTTCTCTGTTCTAAATTTACTTTGATTATTTTGGGAATAATTTCTCCACCTTTTTCTACAAAAACAGTATCGTTTTCGTGTAAACCTAAACGTATAATTTCATCTGCATTGTGTAGTGTAGCTCGTTTTACGGTCGTTCCGGCTAATAAAACTGGTTTCAGATTTGCAACAGGCGTAACAGCACCAGTTCTTCCAACTTGGTAAGTTACTTTTTCTAAAACAGTTTGAACTTCGGCAGCTTTGTATTTATAAGAAATTGCCCAACGGGGAGATTTAGCAGTAAAGCCCAACTCTTGTTGTTGCGCATAACTATTAACCTTAATTACAATTCCATCAATGTCATAACTCAATTTAAATCGTTGGTTTTCCCATTCAGAGATGAACTCTAAAACATCATCAATATTGTTAACTAATTTACTATGATCAGAAACATTGAAACCCCATTTCTTTACAGTTTGTAGGCTTTCCCAATGTGTTTTAAATAATTGTTTCTCACTATTTAAAGCATATAAAAAACAATCTAATGGTCGTTTACTCACTTCCTTAGAGTCTTGCATTTTTACAGTTCCAGCTGCAAAATTCCTTGGATTTGCATAAGCAACTTCGCCCAACTCTTCTCTTTCCTTGTTTAGTTTTTCAAAAGCAGCACGATGCATAAATACCTCGCCTCTAATTTCAAAAATATCAGGAATTTCATCTCCTTTTAAATGATGAGGAATGGTATGGATAGTTTTGATATTACTGGTTACATCATCACCTTGTGTACCATCTCCACGAGTTACAGCCCTAACTAAAACTACATTTTCATAGGTTAAACTTATTGATAAGCCATCAAATTTAAGTTCGCAAACATATTCAAAATCATCGCCAATGGCTTTTCTTACACGTTCATCAAAATCTCTTAAATCTTGCTCGTTGTAAGTATTACCAAGTGATAACATAGGCCACTTGTGTTTTACCGTAATAAAGTTTTTGGTAATATCACCACCAACTTTTTGGGTAGGAGAATTTGGGTCGGCAAATTCTGGATGTTCTTTTTCTAGCTTAGCAAGCTCTTCTAGTTTTTTATCAAACTCATAATCGGCAATGGTAGGCATTGCCAAAACATAATAATTATAAGTATGCTGGTTTAACTCTGCAACCAAGGCATCCATTTGTTCTTTCACCGCAAAAATAGACATAGACAAATATAATATTAGTATTGAGAAGTTAGAAGTGAGAATTGTTTTTAGAAAAGCAAAGATGATGTAGCTATTAGCGTTTGATCCTGCTAACCGCTTTACTCCATTTCATTCTGTGCTCGCTATTATCAGGTTTAGGTTACGCAGGTTTTTGCTGCTATGAGGGGTTTTCCTTACACTAGCCTAAGTAAAATAAACCCGATGGCAATGGAAATACTTTTACCAGTATGGGTAAAAGATTGTAATGGATGGCGAGAATTCCTTTAATTTAGACACCAAAATTGCTTTTCAAAATGAACTATAACTTACTTTCTATCTCTTCAAAAATATCCAAGTAGTTTTTCTCTAGTAGGGTTTTGTAAAGAGCAATCTGTTCAGTTAATAAACTAACAGTTATTTCATCAAAGGGGTGTGTCCATAAACGCATGCAAATTCTTTGTAAAGCATAGCTGATGTTTTCTAGCTTCTGGTAGCTCAATAAATACCTGCTCGACCTGAAACTGTTTAAAAATTTAAAGAACGTATCTGTATCATCACTACCACTTTTTTTAAGGAAATCATTTAATAGAACATCGTCAACTTTATTTAAATGGTCGTAAAATGATGCTATATCTATCTTCCTATTGGTTACCAATAGATGGTCTAAAACTAATTCTACACCTATATGTGCTAAAAATGATGGCCTAACGGGGCTATCATTTAAAATAGGTAAAAGGAGCTGTTTTAGCTTTGCAGTTTCTGTGTTAAAGAAGTCTGAAGAGTGAAATAGCAAATCAACTTGCAGGTGTCTTTTCCACCCTGTTAAGAGAGCGTTTAGTTGTTTGTCACCAATAAAAACTTCTTCTTTTTTTTGTGGGTAAAGATTCCAGTCCTTGTGTGCATTTTTAACCAAATCTGGCAATACAGTTCCAATAACCATATTTTCATCGTGGTTTTGTCTTTCAAAGTAAAAATGTGAAAGGAAATTCATTGCTTAAAGATAATTGAAAAGTCTGAAATCATTAGCTAATTAGCTAATTAGTTAATGGGCTAATTATTATCTTTGCGACCTAAAATAAGAAGTGATGAAAAATTTTGTTGATGAATTGCGTTGGAGAGGGATGTTGCATGACATTATGCCTCATACAGAGGATAAACTGAAAGAGGCCATGTGTGCTGGTTATATCGGGTTTGATCCAACTGCTGATTCATTGCATATTGGTCACTTAACCCAAATTATGACCTTGATTCATTTTCAAAATGCAGGTCATAAACCAATTGCTTTAGTAGGTGGTGCGACAGGAATGGTTGGTGACCCATCTGGAAAGTCGGATGAGAGAAATTTACAAACTGAAGAAATGGTAGCTCACAACTTGGCAGGAATGAAAACCCAACTTGCTAAGTTTCTGAAGTTTGAAGATGCTGGTAATGGTGCTATTATGGTTAACAATGCTGATTGGTTCAAAAATATGAACTTCTTAGATTTTATTCGTGATGTTGGTAAACACATTACGGTAAACTACATGATGGCCAAAGACAGCGTTAAAAAGCGTTTGGAAGGTGAAACGGGAATGTCTTTTACAGAATTTACTTATCAATTGGTACAAGGATATGATTTTTACTACTTATGGAAACATCATAATTGCATCATTCAAATGGGTGGTTCTGATCAGTGGGGTAATATTGTTACCGGAACTGAATTAATTAGAAGAAAAGATCAGGGAACGGCTTATGCCATTACTACCCAATTAATTAAAAAAGCCGATGGTACTAAGTTTGGAAAAACGGAAAGTGGTGCTGTTTGGTTAAATGCGGAAAAAACATCTCCTTATAAATACTATCAATTCTGGTTAAATTCTTCTGATGATGATGTGAAAAAATGGATTAGAATTTTCACATTAAAAACGCAAGAAGAAATAGAGAGATTAGAGCAAGAGCATGATGCTGCTCCGCATTTGCGTATTTTGCAGAAAGCCTTGGCTGAAGATATCACCATCAGAACTCACTCACAGGAAGCGCTAGAAACTGCAATAAAAACATCAGAGTTTTTATTCGGGAATGGTGCCGTTGAATTTTTGCAGACATTAGATTCTAAAAGTGTTTTAGAGATATTTGAAGGTGTTCCTCAGTTTACAATATCAAAAGCAGAACTAGCGGATGGAATTGATGTGGCTACACTTTTAGCAGAAAAAACGACCGTGTTCCCATCTAAAGGAGAAGTTAAAAAAACTATCCAAGGTGGTGGATTAAGTGTGAATAAAGTTAAGGTTCCGGAAATTACATCAACTTATAATATTGGTGATTTGATTAATGAGCAGTTCATTGTTGTGCAAAAAGGAAAGAAAAACTATTTCTTGTTGATAGCAGAATAATCGCCTTTAAATAATATAAATCAAATCCCATTCTGAAAAGTTTGGGATTTTTTATTGCACCAATAAATTACAACCTCTAATATCTGCGTTGTCAAATCGGCCTAGGACCTCAAAACTTCCATCTGCATAAACTTTTCCTAAATCTTGGGTGGCGATAAAAGAGCAAGAGTTGATGTTGGCCAAGTCAATTACGTTAATTCCTCCACTTTGTTTGTTTTGCAATAAACTTAAAGGGTCTGAAGTGTCTCTTAACAAGATTTTCATCCAGGGTGGACAATTGAAAATACCTTCTCCATAAGAATAACCCTGAGAAAGTAATTCGGTCATTCCGTATTCGCTGTGAATGTGTTTAACCCCAAAACCTGAGGTTAAAATATCATGTAATTCTTCTCGAACCATTTCTTTTCTTTTACCTTTCATCCCACCGGTTTCCATTACAATTAATTCTGGAAAATCGATTTGAAATTGCTCAACAAGATCTAATAGGGCATAAGTAACTCCGATTAAAATGGTTTTTTGTTTAGCTTTTTTTAAATCTTCTAAGATGTTAAAGAGTTTTTCTAAGTCATTTAAAAAATATCCACTTTGTTGGTGCTGACTTTGCTTTAGTAAATCATCAACCATATAGATTAACGATGAGCCTTCTCTTTCTAAATAAGATGGAAGCAAAGCTAAAATGCAAATATCTTTTGGGTTTCCGTAAAATTGTTCGAATGCTTTATTGAAACTCTGAACGTAAGTTGTAACATCACTAACCAAATGTTTGCTAGTTATTTGGCCAGTTGTGCCAGAGCTGCTAAAAACAATTTGAGGTTCTTCGTTTGTACTTAAAACTTGATGACTTTTAAAAAAGCTAATGGGTAAAAATGGAATTTCCTTATAGGTCTCTATCGCTGAAGGATTAACCTTTAGGTTAGAAATATAGTCGTGATAAACTTGGCAGTTTCTTGCCTGATGTTTAAAAATAGTTAAAGCAACCTCGTTAAAAGTTGCTTCGTTATCAATAGAAAAAATTTGTTCAGGACTTAAATTCACTGTACAAAAATACAAAGAATTATGATTTAGGCAGGTGTTTTCATGCTAATCATTGCTTTTCTGAAATGATAACCACAATAGCCACTTATGCCAGCAGTTAAACCTCCTAATAAACCAGTAACTACTAAAACTATTGGCCACAGTTTTACGCTCAACATTTCTGCAACCCGAGTAGCTAGAACGTTATGATTTGGCAAACTTTTAAATAAAGCCATTGCAATCCACAGCACAAAAATTGCCAAAAAAGGCTGCCAAAAGGATATTTTACCTGTCTTGCCAATTATGCCACAAGCTGCAAAAGCAATAACAATTACAACCCACCATGGTAAAAATATTTGCAATAATAAAGATGCTATAATGATAACTATGAAAACCATTTTTATTTTTTTGAGATTTTATAACGAGAAATTATTTTACCAGTATTATCATCTGGAGATTGCATAAAGAATAAGTCGTATAATTTTCCTTGTGCCCAAGTATCAACCATGTTGTCGTAAAACGGGCTGCCTGGATTACCCGATTGTCCACCAGGATAAACGCCATGTCCTTTTACTTTTTTGCCAAGTTCAATTACCATTCTCCATGATGGCCCATTAGCTTCACTTACTGCATTAACAGTGCTTTTTGCTCCGCCTATTAGTAATTTTTTAGACCCAAAGCCAGGTATTTTGGCTAAATGCGGAACATTAGTGCCTTTAACTTTTCCCCAATTCCAATTTTTGCCAATAGGACCGTATTTCTTTTCTAAACTATCACAAGTGAATTTAAATGACTCGTTTACCAAATCAGTTAAAGTTTCCTTTTTAGATGTTTTAATATTATCAAACCATTTTGAATTAAGGTCGCTACGAATTAGTTCAATCGTTCTGTCTCTAGAAGGATAACGCATGGGGATATCTGCAATGGTAAATTCATCATCCCAAATATCATAACTTAATCTTTTAGTCCACAAATCGAAAATACTAGCTGCAACTTCTTTTGGTTCGAAAAATTTATTCCACTTTGTGGTCATATTTAAAGCCTCTTTTTGCGTGGCATTTAATTTACTTGCATCTATAAGTGGCAAGATATGAGGTAACAAATCTTGTGCTATAATACTGTAAGAATCGCTTTGCAAAACCCTCATGCTATCGGCTGTAGCATCTTTCATTACTGTTAATCTGTCATTAATCCTTTGCCCGCGTTCATAAGGAGAGAATTCCCAATTAATATAATATGGATATGTTGGGTCGGTTGATGATTGATTAGCAGAGCTCACAAAATTTCTAGGCGGATTTTTAACCGTTGGGTTTTGACTAGCTGGAATCCAACCTTGCCAATCGTTAGCAGGGTCTGATCCATCTAAAATGAACTTACCCTGATCTTTCCACTTTAAAGGAAATTTACCATTGGGTGTAATGGCAATATCATTTTCTGCGCTGGCAAATATAAAGTTCTGTGCAGGTGCAGTATAATAGGTTAATGCCTTCCTATAGTCAGCGTAATTTTTTCCTCTGTTAAGATAGTAGAAAGTCATTAACTCGTTTGATTTATCATGGGCAATCCACCTTAAAGCATTACCAACAGGCACATTATTTGCCTTACTATAATTAGGTTTTTGAAAATAAACCACAGGGCCTTGATGCGTATAGTAAACTGTATCAATTTCATCGGGGCCTCCTTTAATTTTTATAGTTTCTAAACGTTGAACAGTGTTTTTCCAACTGTTGTTGTACCAATAACTTTTATGCGAATTGTCTTTAAATTTAATTTGATAAAAATCCAGTACATCAGCTGCGACATTGGTTACACCCCAAGCAATGTCTTTATTAAAACCGATAATAATACCTGGAGCACCTGGAAGAGATACCCCATAAGAATTTAAGCCAGGCGCATTTAATTGAATTTGATACCAAATGGAAGGTAGTGTTAGATCTAAATGGGGATCGTTTGCTAAAATTGGATAACCTGACTTTGTTTTAGCACCAGAAACAGCCCAGTTATTACTACCGATGCCTTCAACTTTCTGTTTGGTTTTAATGTTGCCAGTCATCATTTCTGTGTATCCTGATGGAGTTTGCGGGATTGGTAAAGGCTTAAAATCCCATTTTGTACCTACCGGGATAATTGGACTTTCTTTAAAAGGGTAATCTGGAAAAAGGTCTTTAGTTATTTCTGGGCCAAATTTCTTTAAGATATTGGTCATATAAAATTCATCGGAACCCATTGCCAAAACAGCCGACATTTGTTTAAGCAATAAAGCACATTTAATCGGTGTCCAATCTTCTGGTTTAAAATCTAACAGTTTATATTCAACTGGTAAACTTGCTCTTGATAAGGAATGGATATAAGCATTTATTCCCTCGGTATAAGCTAAAATCATCTCCTTAGCTTTTGGATCCTCCATCATTCCTTTTAGAGAGTTTTCTGCGCCATAAACCATTCCCATTCTACGTTGGTAACGATCAACCTCAATTGCTTTTTTTCCTACAACTTCAGAAATTCTTCCAGCCGCAAATCTAGTTTGAAAATCCATTTGCCATAGGCGATGCATTGCGGTTACATAGCCTTGTGCATAATAAACATCATGGTCATTTTGAGCAAATACATGTGGTATCATTTTATCATCAAAAAGGATGTCAATTTTGTCATGAGCTCCTTTGAGCTTCATCTTTTTGCTTGCATTTACCATATCACTTTCGGCATTTTGCCAAAAGCCAGTAAATGGGTTTAAGAACTTTAAGATGGGCGGTAAATCGCCAAATTTAGTATTTAATGCGTAGGCCAATAAAATAGGTATAATGATGCAGATTAGGGCTTTTACTCTATTCATTAGTTATATATGAGTTTATTTGGTTGTTCAATTTTGTTCTTGATAAAAGGAACTTAAACTGCAATTTACTATAAAATTGATTTTAAATGCAATGAAATTAGATTTTGCATAAAAAATTATAAAGAAATTATACGGCATTGTATTTGTTAGTTTCGAAATTTGTACTAAGTTTATACTATATAAACAAATATAAACTACTTTGAGTATGAACAAAATCTTTACAAAAGTCATTTTTATGCTTTTTATGTTACTAGCAACTGGGCTTGCGGTACATGCACAAAGCATAGTAGTTAGTGGTACTGTTACAGATAAACTAACTAAAGAGCCGATACCAGGTGTAAGTGTAACCGTTAAAGGAAAGACAATTGGGTCATCTACTGATACAAAAGGACAATTTTCATTTAGCACAACAGAAAAACCACCATTTACCTTATTAGTTTCTTATATAGGTTTCACTACTGTTGAAAGAGAGGTATCAAGTAACACTGCAAACTTAACTTTTGAGTTAGAAAGTGGAGCGATTTTGGGTCAAGAAGTAGTTGTTTCTGCATCTAGAACTCCAGAGCGTATTCTAGAGTCTCCTGTTTCTGTAGAACGTATCAGTTCTTCTCAGTTAAAAGAATTGCCAGCGCCATCATTTTATGATGCATTGAACAATTTAAAAGGAGTTGAAATGAGTACCCAAAGTTTAACTTTCAAATCGGTAAATACTCGTGGTTTCAATGCTAACGGTAACGTTCGTTTCAATCAATACATTGATGGAATGGATAACCAAGCTCCTGGATTGAATTTTTCAGTTGGTAATATTGTTGGTTTATCAGAACTTGATGTAGATAATGTTGAGTTATTACCTGGTGCTGCTTCAGCGTTATACGGTGCTGGTGGTATTAATGGTACTTTATTAATGACCTCAAAAAATCCTTATCAATATCAAGGTGCAAGCTTTATGTATAAAGCTGGTATTAACCACGTAGATGATAATAATACCAATCAAGGTGTTCAAGAGTTTAAACAGCTAGATGTTCGTTTGGCTAAATCATGGAATAACAAATTTGGTTTCAAAACATCATTTGGTTTTTTACAAGCAAAAGATTGGGCTGCTACTGATACTCGAAATTTTGATAGAACCGCTCGTCAATTAAAAGGCGGGGATAGAAGTAGCGATCCAAATTATGATGGTATAAATGTATATGGTGATGAAATCAGCCAAAATATGCTGAATGTAACTCAATCACTAAATTCTGGAATTATTGCTGGTGTTAATGCAGCTAGTGGGGGCGCAATTCCAAACATTCAGACTTCATTAAATGGAGCGTTTACGGCACTAGGCGTAGCAGCAGGAGTAGCTCCAACTGCAGCGCAACAGGCTGCGGCACTTGGTTTTTTTCCAGCAGCTTTAAGACCAACTATCCAAAGTTACTTGCCTTTTTATGTAGGCTTAAGAGTTCCAGGATTACTTCCTAATCAATTTGTTTCTAGAACAGGCTATGCTGAAAGTGATTTGGTAGATTATGATACAAAATCTTTAAAAACATCAACTTCATTGCATTATAAATTTAGTAATACTATTGAGGCAATTGCACAAGCTAATTGGGGAACAGGAACATCTGTTTATACAGGTACTGATCGTTATTCCTTGAGAAACTTTAGTATAGGACAGTATAAATTGGAATTAAAAGGACAAGATTTCTTTTTAAGAGGTTATACTACCCAAGAACGTTCTGGTGAGGCGTATAATGCAACTATTTTAGGAACATTTATTAATGAAGCTTGGAAGCCATCTGGAGGTTTAACGGGTTGGTATGCACAATACATAGGAAATTATTCAGCTGCTAAACAAGCTGGTCAAACTGATGCTGCTGCTCAAGCTTTTGCAAGGTCTCAAGCGGATATGGGTCGCTTAATTCCTGGTACTGCTGGGTATGAAACTGCAAAAGATGCAATAACCAAAAAAACGATTGGCCCAGCAAATGGTGCTAAGTTTAATGATAAAACAAATTTGTTCCATTATGAAGGTATGTACAACTTCTCAAATGTATTAAATAATGTAGTAGAGTTACAAGTTGGTGCTTCTTATCGTGATTACTTCTTGCATTCTGACGGAACTATATTTGATGATGCAACGCGTGATATCACTATTAGTGAATATGGCGCATTTGTTCAAATGGGTAAAAAGTTTGGAGAGAAATTTAAACTTACAGTTGCTGGCCGTTACGATAAAAGCAAAAACTTTGAAGGTAGAGTTACCCCTCGTGTAACAGGTGTATGGACAGTAGCACCTAACAACAACATTAGAGCATCATTCCAAACTGGTTATCGTAATCCAACAACTCAAGATCAGTATATTGATTTAGCAGTAGGTGGAGGTTCAACTCGTTTAATTGGTGGTTTGCCAGAGTCTATTAATAAATATGCTTTAAATACAAATAAAGGTGTAACATCAGCAAGTTATAGAGCATTTGTAGCGTCTGCGGCTGCAGGAGCTCCAAATCCTGCTTTATTACAGGCTTATACCTTTGATGCAGAAGGCTTACGCCCTGAAAGTGTTAAATCTTTCGAATTAGGTTATAAAGGATTAGCAAACAGTAAATTGTTAATAGATGGTTATGTTTATTATAACATCTATAAAGATTTCATTGGTGGTGTAGAACTATATCAGAACCCAACAACAACAGCTGTAAAATTTAATGTTCCAGTTAATATTAGCGAAGAAGTTAAATCTTATGGCGCTGCATTTGGTTTAGATTACCAAATTGGTAAATTCAACTTTAATGGAAATACTTCATACAATAAGTTAAGTGATGTATCGCCAACGTTTGATAATAACTTTAATACTCCAGAATGGAGATTTAATGCTGGTGTTGGAAGTAGAGAAATCGTTAAAAACTTTGGCTTTAACGTACAATACAGATGGCAAGATACTTTTATGTGGAGTTCAACTTTCGCAACAGGTCAAGTTCCATCTTATTCTACATTTGATGCGCAAGTTAACTTAAAAGTACCCTCAGTTAAATCGGTTATTAAATTAGGCGGTTCTAATGTTTTAAATAAATACTATCAAACATCATTTGGTAATCCATCTGTTGGAGCATTATATTATTTGTCATACACATTTAATCCATAGTTCTCAATAAGTAAAAAACGTCCTCTCTGCGGAAGTGGAGAGGATTTTTTTTATGATTGAGAATTAATTTTTTTAATCTTTGGCTATTAACATAAAAATTATCACTTTCGTTTAATATCAACCAAATATAAAATGATAAAGAAATTAGTCTTGTTGACTTTATTGCTATCAGCTCAAGTTCAATTTATTTTTGCTCAATTACCTGCCATCGAAAGAGTGGAGCCAGCAAATTGGTGGATTGGTTTTAAGGATCAATCTCTACAATTATTAATAAGAGGAAATCGAATTGCAGATAAAACAGTTACCCTTAATTATCCTGGCGTAAAGCTAGTAAGTGTACAAAAAGTAGAAAACCCAAATTATCTATTTGTAAATCTACAAATTTCTTTAACTGCAAAATCGGGAACGTTCCCGATTACCTTTTCTAAAAAAGGAGAGAAGGCAGTTAGTTATAATTATGAATTGAAATCTAGAACAAATCATACCGAAGGTGTAACCAATAAAGATTTTATTTATTTAATTATGCCTGATCGCTTTTCCAATGGCGATTTAGATAATGACAAAATTGCAGGGATGAAGGATAAACACTTCAGCCGTGATTCGATGTATTACAGGCATGGTGGAGACCTACAAGGGATTATTAATAAATTGCCTTACTTACAGGATTTAGGTATTACAACCCTCTGGTTAAATCCTGTATTAGAAAATGATGAATTTGTTACCTCGTATCATGGTTATGCCAATACAGAAAATTATCAAATAGATCGTCGTTTTGGTAGCAATTCGATTTATAAAAAATTAGTACAGGAATGCCACAAACGTGGGATGAAGATGATTAAAGACCTAGTACATAATCATATCGGAGATCAGCATTTTTTGTTTTTAGATCCACCTGCAAAAGATTGGTTCCATCAATGGGCAAAATATACAGGCACAACTTATAAAGACCAAACTTTATTTGATCCGTATGCAGCCGCTGTAGATAAAAAACTAATGACAGATGGTTGGTTTGATCATCACATGCCAGATGTTAACCAACAAAATCCGTTAGTTAAAAAATACATTACCCAAAGTCATATCTGGTGGATTGAGTACGCTGGTTTGGATGGATTTAGGCTAGATACCTATGCTTATAACGACAGAGAATTTATGGCAGAATGGGCAAAGTCAGTTACCAAGGAGTTCCCAAAATTTACTTTTTTCGGCGAAACTTGGGTAAATGGAACAGCTAATCAGGTTTTCTTTACTGAAGGAAATACTGTTAATCAGCATTTTGATACGAAATTACAAGGGGTAACAGATTTTCAAACTTACTTTGCCATCAATGAAACCTTAAATGGGAAATTTGGGTGGACAGATGGCGTAAATAGATTATATACTGTTTTGGCAAGCGATTATCAATATAAAGATCCTACAAGGAATGTATTGTTTTTAGATAACCATGATACAGATAGATTCTTGTCAAAGGTTGGGGAAGATTTTAATAAATACAAATCGGGCATCATCTTATTGTTTTCACTTCGTGGGATACCTCAAATGTATTATGGTACTGAAATTCTAATGAAAAACTTTGCAAACCCAGACGGAAAGGTGAGAGATGATTTTCCAGGTGGATGGGCGACTGATAAAGCTGATAAATTCACATCTATAGGTAGAAATGAAAAAGAAAATGAAGCTTTCAACTTTGTTAAAAAATTAGCCAACTACCGTAAAAACAATACCGTTTTACAAACAGGTAAAATGATGCAATTTGTTCCAGAAAAAGGTATATATGTTTATTTTAGGTATGATGCTAAGAAAACCATAATGGTAGTGATGAATACAAATGAAGAAGCCGTAGAATTAGAAACACAACGTTTTGCAGAACGGATAGGCAAACATCAAACTTTGATAAACATAATAACAGACCAAAAATTTGTTATCAATAAATTAACGTTACCAGCAAAAACAACTTATATATTTGAATTACAATAATATGTCTAAAATAAAAGCATGCATCTTTGATCTTGATGGCGTTATCGTTGATACAGCAGTATATCATTATGAAGCTTGGCGTAGGTTAGCAAATCAATTGGGATTTGATTTTACCGAAGAACAAAACGAGCAATTAAAAGGAATCAGTAGAATAGAGTCTCTGAAAATTATATTAAATTGGGGTACTGTAGCTAAGACAGATGAGGAAATGCAAGAACTGGCCACCTTGAAAAATACGTGGTATGTAGAGATGATTAAAAAAATGACACCGAGCGATATATTGCCGGGCGCAAAAGAATTTTTAGAAGCAGTTAGAGCTAATAAGTATTTAACAGCTTTAGGCTCTGCAAGCAAAAATTCAGAAATGATATTAAAGCAGATTGGCTTAATGCATTTATTTGACGCATTAGTTGATGGAAATAAAGTCACCAAATCTAAACCAAATCCAGAGGTGTTTTTGGTTGGGGCAAAAGAACTAAACGTAAACCCAGGAGAATGTGTTGTGTTTGAGGATGCAATTGCTGGTGTACAGGCTGCAAAGGCTGGCAATATGAAAGCTGTGGGCATTGGTGAAGCAGCTATTTTAAATGAAGCAGATTTAGTGGTGAAAGGGTTATTTGAAATGACCATAGAAAAATTGGAGAATTTATAAAGAAGAATGAAGAATTATATCAAACATAACGAGTGGCAGATTATTGAAGAGGGATTTGATCCACATTTAAATAAAATATCTGAAAGTATTTTTAGCATTGGTAATGGCAGAATGGGGCAGCGTGCCAATTTTGAGGAAGTTTATACTGGCGAAACCCTGCAAGGTAATTATGTTGCTGGGGTATATTATCCAGATAAAACACGAGTAGGCTGGTGGAAAAATGGTTATCCGGAATATTTTGCTAAAGTTTTAAATGCTACTAACTGGATTGGTTTAAATATTACCGTTAATGATGAAGTTCTTGATTTAAACACTTCTGAGGTACTAGAGTTTAGTCGTGTACTTGATATGCAACAGGGAACACTTACTAGAAAATTTGTTGTTAAACAAGTTAACGGGAACGTTCTCGAAGTTGAAGCCATCCGTTTTTGTAGTATTGTTGATGATGAAGCTGGCGTGATTAAATATACCATCACACCTCACAATTTTGACGGGAAAATAACGATCGAATCTAGTTTAGACGGTGATGTGAAAAATCAAGATTCAAATTATGATGAGAAGTTTTGGAATGAAATAAATGCAAGAGAAGATGGAGATTATGCTTTACTTAATTTGGAGACCAAAAAAACAGCGTTTTGGGTAAGTTCTGCAATTCAAACTTTAATAAAGCAAGAAGGAAAAGACTTAGGCCTAAAACCAGTTTTCAATAAGAAAGAAAAGTATGTGGCACAACAGTTTGAGGTTGCTGTAAAAAGAGATCAGGCTATCACCATCTATAAATATGCTGTAAATCTATCTTCAGAAAATTATAAAAAGGAAGATTTAGAAAAAGCTACCATTGAAAGATTAAAAAAAGTTGTTGCCAAAGGATTTGATCAAATGCTTACTGAGCAAGCTAATGCTTGGGCAGTAAAATGGCAAAATGGAGATGTAGTAATTGAAGGAGATGTGGCAGCCCAGCAGGCAATTCGGTTTAACATATTTCAATTGCATCAAACCTATACAGGAGAAGATGCCCGTTTAAATATCGGCCCTAAAGGATTTACAGGTGAAAAATACGGAGGTTCTACTTATTGGGACACAGAAGCTTACTGTTTGCCTTTTTATTTGGCAACTGCACCACAACAAGTAGCAGAAAATTTATTGATCTATCGTTACAAACATTTAGAAAAGGCAATTGAAAATGCTGAAAAACTAGGTTTCAGGCATGGAGCGGCTCTTTATCCGATGGTGACCATTAATGGAGAAGAGTGCCACAATGAATGGGAAATCACTTTCGAAGAAATCCATAGAAATGGGGCTATAGCATTTGCAATTTTTAATTACATCCGTTATACAGGAGAGCAAAAATATTTAGCCGAATATGGGTTAGAGGTTTTAATCGGTATTGCTCGTTTTTGGTCTCAGCGTGTTAATTGGAGTATAGAGAAGGAAAAGTATGTAATGTTGGGTGTAACAGGTCCTAACGAATACGAAAATAACGTAAACAATAACTGGTACACTAGTACTATTGCAACTTGGTGTTTAAAATATACCATTGAAGCTATTGACTTGGTTAGAATTGATAACACAAGTAGACTAAATGAAATACTTAGCAAGACCAATTTTAATGTTGAGAAAGAGATTAATCATTGGCAAGACATCATCAATAAAATGTTCTATCCTGAAGATAAAAACTTAGGTATTTTCTTACAACAGGATGGATATTTAGATAAGGAACAGGTTTTAGTTAAAGATTTACCAGCAGTTGATAGACCATTAAATCAAAAATGGAGTTGGGATAGAATTCTAAGGTCGTGTTTTATTAAACAGGCAGATGTATTGCAAGGAATTTACTTCTTCGAAGAGGATTATGATTTAGATACCATCCAGCGTAATTATAATTTCTACGAGCAACGCACAGTACATGAGAGTTCTTTATCGCCCTGCGTACATGCAATTATTGCTGCAAAATTGGGCGATTTAGATAGAGCTTACGAATTTTATTTGCGTACTTCTCGTTTAGACTTAGATGATTACAATAATGATACAGAAGATGGTTTACACATTACTTCAATGGCGGGTACATGGTTAAGCGTTGTTGAAGGCTTTGGAGGTATGCGTATTAAAAATAACCACCTACACTTGCATCCTGTATTACCAGAAAAATGGGAGTCTTATGCTTTTAAAATCGGATTTAGACAGGCTATAGTTACTGTTAAAGTGGATAAACAGAAAGTGACTTTGAAAAATGAAAATGAAAAGGCTTTAAGCTTGCATATTTTCGGTAAGGAAGAGCATTTAATAGCTAATGGAACTTTAGAATTAAACGCTCATAGCAATTGAAAAGCATCATAAAAATAGCATTGTTGATCGCCGTAGTTTGCGGCTTATCTGGGTGCGTGCAAAAAAATAATTTACAAATGTTAGATCAAAATCAAACAACCACAGAGAAAATTGAAAATAGGAAATTAGTTATTTATCAAACTCTGGTTCGTTATTTTGGAAATAAAAATACAACCAATAAAAATTACGGCTCCATTGAAGAAAATGGGAGCGGAAAGTTTAATGATATTGATGAAAAAGCGCTTCAAGAAATAAAAAAGTTAGGGGCTAATTACATTTGGTTCACTGGTGTAATTGAGCACGCCACAATGACTGAATATACAAAAGATGGAATTAAATCTGATGATCCTGATATTGTAAAAGGAAGGGCAGGTTCACCATATGCCATTAAAGATTATTATGATGTTGACCCGGATTTAGCAGTTGATGTTAAAAATAGAATGGCAGAATATGAAGCCTTAATTAAACGTACGCATGATAATGGTTTAAAAGTGCTGATGGATTTTATTCCTAACCATGTGGCTAGAACTTATCATTCTGATGCAAAACCGAGCCATGTTATAGATTTGGGTGCTCAAGATGATACCACAAAAAGCTTTGATCCTAAAAATGATTTCTATTATATTCCTGATCAGAAATTTATTGTTCCAACTGGTTACAATCCTGGGGGTAATGAATATCAAAGTCCTTTAAAAGATGGTAAATTTGACGAAAATCCTGCAAAGGCAACCGGTAATAATGTTTTTAACCACGCTCCAAAATTGGATGATTGGTTTGAAACCATTAAGCTAAATTATGGATTAGACGTGCAGCATAACCATGCCAAAAATTTTATGCCACAACCCCCAGTTTGGAGAAAAATGAGAGATATTCTGGCTTATTGGGCTTCGAAAGGCGTAGATGGTTTTAGATGTGATGTTGCCGAAATGGTTCCAGTTGAGTTTTGGAATTGGGTAATTACAGATTTAAAAAAGAAATATCCCAATTTGGTATTTATTGGAGAAGCTTACGATAGGAATGAATACAAGAACTTTTTAGTAAATGGAAAATTCGATTATTTGTACGATAAAGTTGGTTTATACGATGGTTTGAAACGTTTAATGATGAACGATAGTAAGGCGACAGTTAAAGACATCAGCTTTGTGTGGCAAAAAGAAAGCAATGGTTTTTCGCAACACATGTTACGTTTCCTAGAGAACCATGATGAAACAAGAATTGCTTCAAGAGATTTTGCAGGTAATGCCTGGTATGGCATTCCAGGTATGGTGGTGACTGCTACTTTATCATCTGGCCCGGTTATGATTTATAACGGACAAGAGGTTGGCGAGTCAGCAAATGGCACAGAGGGATTTGGTGGACATGATGGTCGATCGACGATATTTGATTATTGGGGAATTCCAAATCATCAGAAATGGATGAATAATGGTGCTTTTGATGGCGGTAAATTAAGTGATGATGAGAAAAGCCTTCGCCAATTTTATAGTAAACTGTTAAATCTTGTAAACACTAACGAAGCTATTTCTAGTGGGAATTTCTATGAGCTTTTACAAGCCAACAAATCGTCTAAGGGTTTTAATGATAAAGTTTATGCCTACCTAAGATATACCGAAAATAAGCGGGTTTTAGTTTTAGCTAATTTTAATAGAAAAGCAACTGACCTTACTATAAACTTACCAGAAGATGTTTTATCGGCATTCAATTTAAAGAGCAAGGCTATTACATTTACTGATTTATTAACTGAAACTCAGATTAAAACAGATAATATAAATAATGGGCTAAACTTAAATATACCTGCAACGAGTGCTGTAATACTAGAATTTTAGAGGGTATTTTTACATCCAGAGTGCAACGAAACCTGCCTGCCGGACAGGCAAGGGTTTCGTTAACGAGTCTGTTTTTAGATATGCGACGCTCCGCACTGCATGACAAGTATGAAGTATAATAACTAACCTAACCAAATATACTATGACCAATTTTTCACGCAAACCAAAACTTTCTTTTTGGAGCATTTTTAACATGAGCTTTGGCTTTCTAGGCATTCAATTCGGCTTTGCCTTACAGGGCGGTTTCATGTCTCGTATCTTTCAAACCTTGGGTGCAAGTCAAGATAGTATCCCAGCTTTATGGGTTGCAGCACCTTTAACAGGCTTGCTGGTACAACCTGTAATTGGTTATCTGAGCGATAGAACTTGGAGTCCAAAATGGGGCAGAAGAAAACCATTTTTCTTAATTGGTGCAGTGCTAAGCACAATCGTTTTATTTTTCTTGCCAAATTCTCCAGTATTATGGGTTGCGGCAGGCTGTTTATGGGTTTTAGATGCGTCTATTAATATCACAATGGAACCTTTTAGGGCTTTAGTGGCCGATAAATTGCCGGATTCTCAACGTTCTTATGGTTTTGTAATGCAAACTTTAATTATTGGTGTAGGTACATGGATTGCAAGTAATTTACCTTGGTTAGTAAATAAAATGGGTGTTTCTAATGAAGCGTTGCCCGGTTTAGTTCCACTTTCTGTTAAAATTGCTTTTGCCATAGGCGGGGCAGTATTTTTAATCTCTGTTTTGTATACAATTTTTACTACATCAGAATATCCGCCAGATGATTTAGAAGAGTTTAAAAAGGAAAACGAGCAAAGTAAAGGTTTTTTGAATGGCTTCAACGAAATTTTTTCAAGCATCGGCAAGATGCCAAAAACAATGAAATTATTGGGAGTTATTCAGTTTTTTAGCTGGTTTGCTTTTTTTGCCATGTGGAGTTTAGCTACACCTGCTTTAACTACACACGTTTTCCATGCGCCTGCACCTATAGAATCGGCTTTTAACATGGCAGATGAAAGCTCAAAAGCACTGTTTATGACAGCCAGTAAGGCTTATAATGATGCTGCCGATTTAGTTGGTTCTTATATGGGGATGTATGGTTTGTCATCAATGGCTTTTGCTTTGTTATTAACTTTTTATGCGGCAAAAAGAAGCATAAACAGGAAATATATCCACATGTTTAGTTTAATAGCTGGCGGATTTGGATTTATATCGATGTATTATATTCAAGACCCACAACAGCTTATTTATTCGTTCATTTTGATAGGGATATCATGGGGAAGCATACTCTCAATGCCTTACGCCATGTTGTCTAGTGCTATAAATCCAAAAAAAATGGGGATTTATATGGGGATTTTTAATATGTTTATTGTAATTCCGCAAATTATTGCCGCAACAGGTGGTTTAAATTATTTATATCATGTTATTTTTGGCGAGGAAGTAATTAATTCGATGCTTTTAGCTGGTTCAGCTTTAATTATTGGCGGACTGGCAAATTTTTTGATTACAGATAAAAAAGTAATTACTCATCAAGCAGAGGATACGGAAGTTTTAGAGTAATGCAGTGATAGCTTTGATATATTATTTATGGCAGAAGAAACAAATAGCGACGAAAAACAAATTTTAGCAGAAACAATTGGAGGAGAAAATACAGAAGAAATTATTCAACACCTTAATAATCCTGTTACCGACTTAAAACCTATTGTTAAACAATACCTAACTACAGTTACAAAAGTTAAAAAAGAAGGAAATAAATTCTATTTTTCTGATGGTAATGCAAAGGTAGAAGTTAGGATTGTTAGCGATGAAATTATTAGGGTTAGATTAGCACCACACGGTGTTTTTTTAGATGATTTTTCTTACGCGGTTCCTGTTGTAGACCAAAAAGTAACCACCTTCAGGCTAGAGGAAAGTGATGAATATTATTCTATTTCAACCAATACAGTTACCTGTAAAGTTAGAAAAGAAGATTTTCTAGTTTCCTTTGTAGACAATGCAACCTCAATGGTTATGAGCCAGGACGCTTCTCCTATGCATTGGGAAGAAAACGTTGAGTTTGGTGGTTATTATGTTTATGCTACCAAGGAATGCTTGCAAGAAGAAAACTTCTTCGGTTTAGGTGATAAGTCTGGAAATATGAATTTGCGTGGTAGAAAATTCCAAAACTGGAATACTGATGCTTATTCTTTTGGTTGGGATCAGGATCCCTTATATCGTACCATTCCTTTTTACATCGGCATTCATCAAGGTGCTGGATATGGAATTTTCTTTGATAATACTTTCCGTTCTTATTTTGATTTCGGTAGAGAAAACAATGAAAAAACAAGTTTTTGGGCTGATGGTGGCGAACTGCAATATTATTACATCCATGGGCCACACATGATGGATGTGGTTAAACGTTACCAGACTTTAACAGGAACGCATCAACTGCCGCCAAAATGGGCTTTAGGTTATCATCAGTGTAGATGGAGCTATTATCCAGAAAGTAAGGTAAGAGAAGTGGCAGAAGGTTTTAGGTCACGCCAAATTCCTTGTGATGCGATATATCTAGATATCGATTACATGGATGGCTATCGATGCTTTACTTGGAATAAAAAATACTTTCCAGATCCTAAAAAGATGATCAAGGATCTATTGAACATTGGTATGAAAACCGTTGTGATGATAGATCCAGGAATTAAAGTGGACGATAATTATTGGGTGTTTAAGGAAGGAAAAGAGAATAATTTCTTCTGTCGCCGTAGCGATGATTATTTCATGGAGGGTCATGTTTGGCCAGGGAGATGCCAATTTCCAGATTTTACCAATCCGGCAGTAAGAGAATGGTGGGGCGGATTGTATAAGGAATTAGTTGATTTAGAAGTGGCTGGAGTTTGGAATGACATGAATGAACCCGCAGTTTTTGGCGCAGGTACTTTTCCAAATGACGTAAGACATAACTATGATGGCTACAGAGGCTCTCATCGTAAAGCCCATAATGTTTACGGCATGCAAATGGTGCGTTCTACGTATGATGGCTTAAAGAAGTTAATGCGTAATAAACGTCCGTTTACCATTACCAGAGCAGGTTATTCAGGTATGCAACGTTACGCAAGTGTTTGGACTGGCGATAATGTGGCAACATGGGAGCATTTAAAATTGGGTAATATCCAATGCCAGCGCATGTCAATCTCAGGCGTTCCTTTTTGTGGAACAGATATAGGTGGATTTAGTGGAGAACCAGATGGTGAATTATTTACCAGGTGGATTCAGTTAGGAACGTTTTCTCCGTTCATGAGGGCGCACTCTGCCGGAGATACCTCAGAACGTGAACCTTGGAGTTTTGGTGAACCTTTTACATCCATTAACCGCAAGTTTATAGAATTGCGTTATCGCTTAATGCCATATATATATTCGGTTTTCTGGGAACATCATCGTTATGGTTTTCCAATTTTGAGACCGTTAACTATGTTAGAACAAGAAAATATTGGTAATCACTACCGTCAGGATGAATTTACTTTTGGCGATAAAATTCTAGTTTGCCCTGTTTTAGAGCAAGGTGCAGTTTCTAGAATTGTTTATTTACCAAAAGGTCAATGGTATAACTTCTGGACACATCAGTTATTAGATGGAGGAAAAGAATACAATATCGATGCACCATTAGAAGATATGCCATTATTTGTAAGGGCAGGTTCTGTTATTCCAGAATACCCGGTAATGCAATATGTTGGCGAAAAACCAATTGATGAAGTTTGGTTAAATGTTTATTATGCAGATTACGAAGTAAACTCTTTCTTGTTTGAAGACCACGGTGATACTTTTGCTTATGAGCAAGATATTTACCTAGAGAAGAAATTTAGCGTAAGAGGAGATGGCAAAAACTTATTTATCCAGCAAGCTACTGAAGGTCTTTATACACCAAATTATGAATTGTACGATTATAATGTAATTGGAATACCTTTTAAAATCAGCAAGGTTTTTGTTGATGATAAGGAAACAGATTTCAGTATTGATGAACGCCAACGTTTAAGATTTAAATCGAATAAAAACTTTATCCATATTAAAATTATAGGCGCTTAAAGTTTAAGGAAATAGAACTATGTTTAAGAGATTGATATTCATCTACACTCATCATTTCAAACTAGTTCTATTTCTTAATTTATCCCTCAGCCTATTTTTTGCCTATCTCTTTCTTTTAAAAGGATTTGATAAAGTTGCTTTGTATAATTTAGCCTTAGCTTTTAAAGCAATGGCTTATGCCATTACATTTGGGATAGAGAAGTTGTTTTTCACACAAAGAAGTTTCTACTATCGCAATTTAGGCCTTGGTTATAGAAAGATATTTTCTTTACTCTTTAGTGTCGACTTTATTGTTTTCCTTTCGCTTTTATTAATTTCCTTTGTATGCAAGAGCTATATATTGATAGCGTAAACCATCGCTATGGTGAAAGAGAGGTACTCAGCAGTATTTTTTTAAACTGTAAGATTGGCGAAGTAGTGGGATTGTTAGGCAGAAATGGTTCTGGGAAATCAACCCTGTTGAAGATTATTTTTGGTGATATAAAACCTCGATTCATACATCTTAAAATTGATGGGCAATTTACATTAAAAGGATATTTATCTAAACATATTGCTTATCTCCCTCAAGGATATTTCATTCCTCATTATCTTAAAGTAAAAGATTTGGTCCAATTATACGCCAATATTTATAGAGAACAATTGCTTGAGGTAAATGTTGTTAAGTTGAACTTAAACGAAAAAGTTGGCAATTTATCCGGAGGCAGCAGGAGATTAATAGAAGCATTGTTTGTCATTTATAGCGATGCTAAATATGTGTTATTAGATGAGCCATTCTCTCAATTGGCTCCGCTAGTTGCTGAGGAATTAAAACAACATATCTTAGCATTTAAAGCTCATAAAGGTTTCGTTGTTACTGATCATTATTATCAACAGATTTTGGATGTGTCAACACGTATTGTCTTGATTCATAATGGCTGTAACTATGCCATAAATACTGAAGATGATTTGATATTGAATGGATATTTGCCTAGTTAATTTTTTTTAAATAAATCTTATAAACTAAGGTTAAAAAAAGTAAATTACAGCAATCTAATCAACTATGAACATGGCAAGTACTAAAAAAACTACTCCAACAAAAACTACTGCAGCAGTTAAAAAAGTAGCCGTGCCAAAAAAAGAAAACCCATTTGCAGATTATTCTAGAAGTGTTTGGGTGCATAGTCTGTTAACCGATTTTGATATAGCCCTTTTCGTATCTGGAAAACATTTCCGTTTATACGAAAAAATGGGTGCTCACTTGCTAACTGTAAATAAGACCGCTGGAACTTATTTTGCAGTTTGGGCACCGAATGCACAAGAAGTAGCAGTAATTGGCGGCTTTAATAGTTGGGCTAGAGAAAGTCATCCTTTATATAAACGTTGGGATGCTTCTGGTATTTGGGAAGGTTTTATCCCTTTTGTAGGGAAAGGTGAAGTTTATAAATACTACATCAAAGGTTTTGATGACAGTGATTTAGAAAAGGGAGACCCTTATGCGTTAAGATGGGAACACCCGCCTCAAAAAGCTTCCATAGTTTGGGATACAGATTATACTTGGAAAGATAAAGCTTGGCTTACTAAACGACCTAAATTAAATGCTTTAGACCAACCTATATCCGTTTATGAGCTACATTTAGGTTCTTGGCAACGCGACCCAAGTAATTCAGAGCGGGTTTTAAGTTATGGCGAAATAGCGAATACGCTTGTCCCATATATTTTAGAAATGGGCTTTACGCATGTTGAGTTATTGCCCATCATGGAATATCCATATTACCCATCTTGGGGATATCAGATCACTGGATATTTTGCCGCTAGTTCTAGACATGGTTCTCCACAAGATTTGATGTATCTGATAGAGGAATTACACAAAAACAATATTGCAGTAATTTTAGACTGGGTTCCATCACACTTTCCAGGAGACGCAAATGGTTTGTTCAATTTCGATGGGACGCATTTGTTTGAGCATGCAGATATGCGCAAAGGATTTCATCCCGATTGGAAATCTTACATCTTCAACTATGATAGAAATGAAGTCCGCTCTTTTTTAATTAGCAATGCGATGTTCTGGATTGATCAATTCCATGCAGATGGTTTAAGAGTTGATGCAGTAGCATCTATGTTATATTTCGACTTTTCTAGAACAGCAGAAGAAGCAGGGACAAATGAATATGGTGGAAGCGAGAATTTGGGCGCAATCCAGTTTCTGAAAGATTTAAATGAAGCCATTTATGGCAATTATAAAGGCGTACACACCATTGCAGAAGAAAGCAGCACATTTGATGGTGTAACCAGACCAGTTTATGCAGGTGGTTTAGGCTTCGGAATGAAGTGGATGATGGGTTGGATGAATGATACTTTAAAGTATTTCAAGAATGATCCAATTGCCAGAAAACATCATCACCATCAATTGACATTTAGTATGACTTATGCTTTTACCGAAAACTTTATGCTGCCTTTTTCGCACGATGAAGTAGTGCATGGTAAGTCATCAATGATTTATAAAATGCCTGGAGACGAATGGCAAAAGTTTGCTAATCTTCGTGTATTGTATGCTTACATGTTTACCCATCCTGGTACTAAGTTGTTGTTCATGGGTAATGAATTTGCACAAACCAACGAGTGGAATTTTACCGAATCATTAAGCTGGGATTTATTGCAATATCCTCCACACGCTGGAATGCAGCAATTGGTTAGGGCTTTAAACTTCCTTTACCGCAACGAACCGGCTTTATACAAATATAATTTCTCTTATGAAGGCTTTGAGTGGATTGATGCAGATAATGCAGATAGCTCGATTTATGTGTATGCAAGAAAGGCAGAAAAGGCAAAGGATACTTTGGTCATTGTACTTAATCTCACGCCAGTTTACCGCGAAAACTTTAGGGTAGGTATGCCGATGAAAGGGAAATGGAAAGAAATCTTTAATACCGATGCAGTTGAGTTTTATGGTAGTGGTAAACTAAATGAAGGACTGTTTGATACCGAAAATATTGACTATAATAACCATCCGCAATCAATTTCAATCAACGTTCCACCTTTAGCGGTATGTGTTTTTAAAAAAGGAATTAGTTAATTATAGCGTCATGCTGAATTTATTTCAGCATCTGGCTTGCAGGAAAGACCCTGAAATGAATTCAGGGTGACGCATATTGTAAATAATGTCAATGCTAAAAAGAAACTTCGAGTTTAACAAAAAAGATAAATCCGAATGGTGGTTAACTTTGCCAGAATGGAAAGGCGACCCCGAAGATTTGCAAATGATTGAAGGTGCAGATCAATGGTTGGATTTAATTAGCAAGAATACCGATAAGGTAGAAATCGAAATGGCTGATGAACCTTTTGCCAATGCTGAAACCTTGACGCTATTGCGCATTAGAGAAGAGAATCTGGGTGGTGGAGGGATTTATTATTTGGAGACCTATCAATCTGAGAAAATAGACTTAAAACTATGGCTTTGCGAAGTAACAAGTTTTGTTTTCGATTATATTCCTCAGAAATTGTTTTTTAAGGTGAAGTGAGATAGTTAAGGTCGTCACTCGATGTTAATTCGCCCTACCAATTCCCCTCCTTAAAACTAATATCATCGCTAATAATATAACAAAAACAGCTCCAACACCCCAAATCAGCCCCCAATTTGTAGCACTAGTCAATTCTATATGCTGGTCTGTTCCCATATAAATGAGGTTATCCCAATAATAAGGCAAGTAAAAAGCATTGTTATTTTGAGGCTTGTTTAGCCAATCAATTTTTGTCTGATGTAAGGCTTCACCATTGCTTTTGTGGCTAACTATATGTTTATAGAAATCGCCTATGATCACCGAAGCAACTACATCATTTACATTCCATAAGCCCGCAATTGTTGCAGGTGTGCCAATTGCAATAAAACCCCGTGATAAGCTAATTATCCCTTCGCCATTGGCCAATAAACCATCTGCTGTTCGGCAAGCGCTTAAAACAACTAAAGATGGTGCTTGCTTTTTTGCTGAGAGTTCAAACAAGAATAGTTTTTCCTTACCTAGGTCTAATGTTGGCTCTTGATTTTTACCAGATAAATAGGCGTGGGTACCTATATGTAATACCTGACTATTCTCAAAAGTCTTATTAAGCATAGCGCTATTCACTTTTTCATTAAATAGAAAATCTCCCTTTAGTACTTTTTTAATAGCCACCGCTTCATCTTCAACTGCTTGTAAAGGCTTTAAACCATTTTTTTGATGTGTAATGAAAAGCCCAGTAAAGTTTTTTGCACTCGACGCTTTCTTCTGAGCGATTAACGTTTTCAAAGAAAAAGCATAGGTTAAACTGTTGCTTTTGATTAGAAATGGCCAGCTTGAAATGCTAGGTTTATAATTTTTGTCGGTTATTAAGCCATCAAAAGAAATGAAGCCCAAAACATCATCTGGTACTATGATAACAGATTCGTTTTTTTGAAGTTTAATTCCACGGAGAATGGTTTGGTAAATTTGATGGGAAGCTAAATAAAATGCTTTTGGTTCATTGATCATCGCATCAGCACCATGCTGAAAATAAGTGTTTGCATAGGTTTGGATTGCAGTTTTTATTAGTCTAGAATTATCCAGTTTGATGACATTGTTAACCTGTCTGTTATTGATGTCAATGATGTAAACCGCATCCTTCCCAAAGAAATATTCAATTATCTTTTGATTGGGCAAAGCCAATAGTACTTTCGTAATTGGGGTGTTAAATCTATCACTATTAAATTGTTTATGCGTTTGCTTGATTTGTTTGTTTACCAGCGCCAAAAAGTATTTCAACTTGGCTGTTTCTGTAGAACTCTTGTTGCTCTTACCTTCAATTTCCTGTTTTTCATTATAAATGATAGCTTTTTCATAAGCTTGTTTTTTAATGAAGAGCGAATCTTTTTGGTTAGCAGCAGCAAGAACCTGGTTTCTGTTGATCTGGTCTAATAATGTTCTGCTTTTGCTTTGTTCTGCCAGGTTTAAAATTTCATTTAGAAGCGATTTATCCTTAGTTTGCTGATAAAGGTTAAAAGTGATTTCAATACCTTTTTCAGCTATCAGTTTGAGACTAACCTGTAAACGTTCCTTTGTCTTGTCATCTGCAAATTCATTCCTGATTTTGTCTGCAGAAAGCAAAGCCAACTTAATGTATTGATAAGCTTCTTTAGGTTTGTTTAATTGTAGATTAGCCCCCGCCATTTCCTGAAAAACATTAACAACCATGTTATCTCCGTATATTTTGTTAACATCTACTTTGTTTAGGTTAGTTATTCTTAAAGTAGTCAATGTCTCATTAAAATAAGCAATTGCTAATTGAGGTTCCTTTGCTAATAATTTAATACTGCCTAATTGAGTAAGGATATTTGCCTTTTCCCTTAATCTAGTTCCATTATAATATTTGTTAAGGATGTTTAAAGCTTTACTGAAATAGCTTTCAGCTTGCGATAGTTTGTTTAATTCCCTAAAAATATCTCCTGCATAAGTATAAGAACCCATTAACCAATAAGCATTATCTTGATTGATGTTTTTCTGTTTTGAAATATTAAGCTCAATCAGCTTTGCTGCAGTGGCATACTCTTTTTTGTCAAATAGAATACCAGCCAATATATTGTTTAAGATGATGTTTACTTTACTGTTTTGCTTGGCTAATTTTAAGCCTGCATTTATACTTTTCTCCGCTTCGTTTAAGTTGCCCATTGAGCGATAGGAAATGGCCATATTGCTGTATAATAATGCAATATTTTCTGGTAAATCATTTTTTCTTAAAAGGAAGCTGATAGAGCGTTGTTGTAGGTATACGGCTTTCTCGTAATCCCCCAGTCTAGTATAATTATTACTAAGTGGTTTAAAGGTGTACTCTACAATATCGTAATCAGCTACTTTATTTTTAAGGTAATAATCAAATGCAGCTTCGTAACTATTAATGGAACTCAATATATTTCCATCTAACAATTGATAATAACCTTGTGTACTTAATAGATTTAGCCAAACATAATGCTCACTAGCTGTTTTTGCTTTACGCCAAGCCTTACTTTGTGTTTCCATCAAATAAGCTAATCGCAACTGCGGATTTTCCGTCACATAATTTAATCGCTCATAAATCCAGTCGCTTAAATTATCCTTTTGCTTAAATGAATCTAGTTTTTTCTGAATGGCATCGCCCTGCGCAAATAAGAAAATACTTGAGCAAATAAGTAACGTTAAAAATGTAAAACGTAATCGTACCAAACGCATGAAAGGGATTGCAGTTCAGCTAATTTAATAAAAAGTAGTTAGTATATAGTAGTTAGCATTTAGAAATATAAGTGTTAAACCTTAGCAACTAACCATTTCTAATCACCCTAAACCCTAAACCCTAAACCCTAAACCCTAAACCCTAAACTCAAAACTTCCAAGTAACATAAGTTGCCATTCTATTGTTATCTGTTTTTGGATCGAAGAGATACCTAAAGCCAATTGATGGGCCAACCCTTACCAAGCCTAATTGCACATCAGCAAAAAAGGAAACTCTAGCATTAGCGAAATGCTGCTTTAATTCGTTGGCAATTACCTTTAAATCAGAATCTGTGCTTGTACCATTGGCACTTTGAGTGCTCAACTTATAATCAAGTACATCGGTGTTTTTGTTGTAAATATCTAACGAAACCAAAGCACCTGCACCAGCACCAATATATTTGCTAATGTTATACCTCATTTGGGCAGGGACTAAATTAACGGTAGTTACTTTTCTAAATTTTGTATAGTCCTTGTTCAATATTCGGTAAGGGATTCTGTTAATGAGAGTATCTTTTCCTGGGCCACTTGAACTCACTAAATCTGCACTTTCTTTAAACGAGCTTAGGTATAGTTCGGCCTGCCAATAATATCGGTGTGGTGCATAGGGTGCTAAACTGCCGCCAATAACTACGTTTTTGCTGTTCAGGTAATTTTTATTGTCGGTTTCAAAAGGGAAACCATAACCAATGATTATGCCTGGAGATAGGCCCATTTTAAATCGGCCGACAGCCCTATTGGTATAAATGGGTTCGTTTTTATCAAATACAATGGCGGCACCACTTTTAATGGGTAGCTTTTTAGGCTTTTCCTTAAACTTGATTTTATATTCTACAAAACCCATGGTAGAGTCGGCATCATTTACCCCTTTTTGCTGTAAACCTGGTAAATAAATATTGCTAAACACAAAGTGGACACTATCAGTACCTTTAATGGTTTTAATGCAACTCTGATTGGTATATGCAGAATCGCAATTGATTACTTCAGGTTTGGTTTTGGTAATTTTTATCGTTTCCTGATTAAACACTTCAGAGATATTTACCGCTACATCAACTTTTTTTGCAGGCCCTTTACCTGTGTTTTGGAAACGTATTTTATAAGTTAATTCTCTATTTTTTCCTGTAAAACGATAGTTCATCCTGGTTTTTCTGAGTACCATTTTATTAGGGTCATGAGAAGCCACAATCTGCAGTTCCATGTTAAAAAACTCCTTTTCTACCAAAGGATTATCAGGAATAAAAACAGCTGTAATCCTTACTACTGCATTCGTATCCTTTAGCATTTCTGGTGTTGTTTTAAAATGCATGAACAGAAAACGCTCTTCATTTTGTTTCAGGTTTTCGAAACGCCAAGTTTCACTGCTTTTGAAATCCTTTGCTTTATCACTTAACAGTATTTTTTCATCGGCACTAAATTGCATCCCATTTAGCGAAGCATAATATAGTGCTGGGTTGTTCTTTTTTATTGGCAAATAAGCAGTGTTTAATAATGGTTTTAAGTCCGCTTTCTTTTCTTCATGATATGCTCTCGTTTCTGCCAGCACGAAATTGTTATTGGCAAACTCCTTATCATTAAATAAAAGGGCAACTGTACCATTTAAATTCTGTTGACCATTTTCTGCTTTGTTTCTATAACCAAAAACAATCATCATGTCATCGCCTGGTTTGGGCATACAATTGCTTTTCAGTTCTATGTTGCCACCCATTTTAAATAATGAGGGCTCGGTAGAATTGGAAGCCATCATAGGTCTACTTGTAGTGTTAGGTTTAATAATTGGCTTTGGTTTAGTTGGCGGACGTTTACCATCATCGTAATTGTTGGTGGCATAAAGTCTAGCTAGAATTGGGTCTTTGCCTTTGTAAATATGAATTGGGTCTTTTTCGAAACTAAAACCTCCATCACCAAACTCCCAAAAATAAGTATAGAATGGGGCAGGCGCACCTGCAATTTGCCTTAAAGGCCTTAATTCTGATGTAAATTTAGTGATGCCATTTTCTGTGGTGTAATTGATAATTGCAGGGACGGTATCGCTTGGTAAAACCTGTGCATAAGCAGAACTAACTCCTACAAAAAGCAAAATTGAGAATAGCGTTTTCATCTGTTATTTGGTTTGATTTTTGCCAGATGAAGCCTTTTATATTTAAAAAGAATCATTGCTCTTTGCGCCTAATGATTCTTTTTAAATATGACGGTTTCATCATTATTAAATTTATAGATTTTTATTTGTAATAAAGAAATCGAAAAAGATGAGGCCAAATGAATGACCCCATCTTTATGGTTAATATTTGAGAATATTAGTAGTTGTTTAGGCTATTAATAGCAGTTTGCACTTGTGCTTCAGTAGTTTCAACCAAGGTTAAAGTAATGTTCTGGCTAGCCACAATGGTAGTTTCTAGCTCTGCATAGTAGTATTTACCATCCTTAATAGAGAACGATAAATATTTACCCTGTACACCAATTGGCATTACATCATCATAACTTTTTACCTTGTTTGCGCCATCTGGAGTATATAGTTGCGCAGCCACATTACTTCCTTTTGCACAGAAGAATACAAAAGTTTCTCCACTAAATGCCCTAAATGAGGCCATTGTACCAGGATTGTTTACCAAGGTTACACGAGTAGTTGTTTTCGGATTGGCATAACTATAAAACACATCACAATTAATCCAGCCTAAGTTGCCCATGTCAAAAGTAAATGAGCCAGCAGCAGCATCTGCTTCACGTTTAATTTGTACACCACCACCAGCAGGGTTTTGTACAGGTGCTTGCCAAGCCATTTGGTTATCTGCACCCACTTTTTCTACACCTTCCCAAATCTGGGTAGTTCCAGTTCTATTGGTAGGGATAGAGATTTTAATGGCGGCACTTAAAGCCTGGTCTACTTTTACTCCATTTACACTTGCATTTAGGTAGATGAAGCCATCTGATGCTAAAGGGGCACCACTAATATGATTGGTATTAGTGCCGCTAAATAAAACATCGCTTCTTTTTAAAACTTCCATCGCATCAATGGTGAGTTCCCCGGTTACGGCAACACCACCTAATTTAATGGCACCTGCCGGAATGATAATTTTTGTTCCGCCCTTTAAGGTAAACGTGTTTGATGTACTTCCGTTAATTTTTACACTTTGTATTTGCGGACCCAAAAGAGCAGCAAATTCTTTTGCCGAGTTGGCAGTGTTACCGTTGTTTTTGTCTTTTTTACAAGCTGCAGAAAATAAGATTATAATTGCAAAAATTGCGTAGGTTAGGTTTAACTTTTTCATGATCTTTAATTTTAAATTGATGCTTACTCTTTTAAAGGCTTTTCAGCGTACGCCATTTAATAGGGTTTGATGATATATAAGTCAAACCAAAAATTTGTTACCCCTATTATTAAATTTTTTCTTTCAATGCAGAAGAAAGCCTAAATTAGGCTAACCAAATCATCCTAAATCTATCGCCAATGGCAAAAACCGTTCATCAAGACCAACGTTATTTAGTAGCATTGCTTAATAATGATGCAGGTCTTATCAATGAAATTTATAAAAAATCCGCAGGCAAGGTAAAATCCTTCGTTATTTTTAATAACGGAACAGCCAATGATGCCGAAGATATTTTTCAGGAAGCCTTGGTAGATATTTATAACCAAGCAAAATATAAAGATTTGCAACTCACTTGCCCTTTCGAACCTTTCCTTTTATTGGTGTGTAAACGCAAATGGTTAAATACCCTAAAGAAAAAATCAGTTTTACAGGTAACAAATAGTGAAGATGATTTATTACTAATTGGTGAGGATACATTTGAACAAGCAGAGCAGTTGGCAGATCAAGCTGCACAATCTGAAATATTCTTAAAGGCCTTTGAAAAACTGGGAGAGCGTTGCAAGGAAATTATAAAATGGAGCATGCAAGGCGATGCACAGGAAAAAGTGGCCGAAGCATTAGGTGTTACCTATGGCTATTTACGGAAAAAGAAGTCTGAATGTATGGCGAGCCTAATTAAATTGGTTCAAGTAAATAAATAGAAATGATGACTGAAGATAAAATCTTATGGGTTGCTCGCTATGTTGAGGGAGATATGGATGAAGCTGAAATTGCCGAATTCGAAACTCAGTTAAAGAGCGATGATGAACTACAACAAAATTTAAAGGATTATAACCATATTCATCAGAGCCTAAAAATGAAGTTGGCAAACAATGATGAATTTAAAGACACCTTAAAAGGTTTCAATAAACAATATTTTGGGGAAGAGCCGAAAGTTATTTCTTTTAAGCCAGCGCTAAAATGGTTAAGTGGCATTGCTGCCATATTAGTAATTGGTTTATTTATTTGGGCACCTTGGAATGCCAATTTATACGATACCTATGCTGATGATAGTCAAATGCTGGTAACAGAAAGAGGAGCTGCCACACTAACTGATTTAGATAAAGCCGCAGCTTTGTATAATGAGAAGAATTACGAATCAGCCAAAACAGCACTTGGAAAACTTTACATCAAACAATCTTCCAATACAATGATTGCCTACTATTACGGTTTATCGTTAATTAAAACCAATGCCTTAGATGAAGCAAGAAAAGTATTGATTGTAATTTATGAGGGTGAATCGGTATTTAAATACGAAGCTGCCTACAGCATCGCTCTTAGTTATTTAAAAGAAGACAAAAAAGCTGATGCTAAAACTTGGCTTCAAAAAATCCCGGCAGGAACTACGAAATATGAGTTGGCGAAGGAGTTGTTAGGGAAGATGTAAAGGTGTAAAGTTGTGGAGTTGTGAGGTCGAAAAGTTAGAGAGTAAGAAAGATTAAGGAGCATTTAGTAAAGGAAACGGAGCTTTAAGTAGTAAGTTAGAAAGACTAAAAATCGAGTTGCAATTACAATCAACGAACAACGCCTAACGACTTAACTAATGGTAAATCAAATATTTCGATCGTATGCCCTTAAACTTTTGCAAGCCAGGTTCCCAGCTTTTTCTAATATCTGCTTCTGATACTCCCGCTATAATCTGTTTTCTTAACTGATCGGTACCTATTCGTAAATCAAACGGAGATACACCTGTGTCTGCTCTTTCTTTACCAAAGAAATTTGCCTTATCTGGATAGGCTTTATAGAGTTCAATTACCCATGATAAATTAAGCTGACGGCTCTTACGTAAATTATTAATGTCATACTTACGCAAGTCTAGACCATAACAGACAGAATCTTTTTGGTTTGGTCTTTCGCTCATTCCTGGTATACCTACTGGTTTGTAGGAGAAAGAATATTTGCCTTTCAATGCAGGTGCGCCTAATATGGTAAATGGCATATACGTTCCCCTGCCTTCATTAATTGCTGTTCCCTCAAACATGCACAAGCTGGGAAAAAGTTCCACGGCTTGTTGTGTGTTTAAATTCGGTGATGGGTTTATTGGTAATACATAGGGTGTGTCATGATTCCAATTCGCCACTTTGATGATCTTAATCTTGCATTGTTGCTTTAGGTAGCCTTCGCCGTTAAGGTATTGTGCAAATTCACCAATGGTCATGCCATGTGTCATTGGCGTATAATGGATTCCTATGCCCGATTTAAATTTATCATCAGTCATTACTGGCCCATCAACTACATAAGCATTAGGGTTAGGCCTATCAAGAATTAGCAATTCTTTTCCGTTTTCTGCACAGGCTTCCATTACATACTCAAGTGTATTGATATTGGTATAGTAACGGCAGCCCACATCCTGAATGTCAAATACCATTAGGTCTATGTTTGCCAATTGTTCTTTTGTTGGTTTCTCGTTTTTACCATATAATGAGATAATTGGAATGCCCGTTTTAACATCTATCTCATTGTTTACCACAGCTCCATTACTGGCATTGCCCCTAAAACCATGCTCCGGCCCAAACACTTTTACAATTTTAATTCCAAGGCTCACTAAACTATCAACGCTGCTTTTCTTGCCAATCAGCGAACTCTGATTTGCCACCAAGCCAATTCGTTTTCCTTTTAAGTAAGGCAAATATTTCTCAGTTTGGTCTGCACCAGTAATAATCCCCGACTTATTAGCTGTACTCTGTTTTGACGATGTAATTTGTGCCGTACAATTAATATTACAAATAGCCAAGGTTGTTAAAAAAAGTATAAGGTTAAGTCTCGTCATTTTAGAGGGTTTAATATAAGCTGTCTTGATTTACAAAGACTAAATTAATAAAATTGAATAAAGTATGCTATTTAAGTCAAAAAGTCTGGGAAATGTAAGAAGGCCTGGAAGTCGAAAAAGTCAGAGAGATGATTAATGATACCATTGAACTAATGAACCAATTAGCCAAGATTGTAACTAATTTATTATAAGGTAGGTATATATTTTTCGAAGAAAATGACGTTAAGCAATTATTGAATCTTGCTATCTCCTTAACGTAATGATAATTTAATAATTAATTAACTTTCCATTAACTTAGTTGCAAGCTAATAGCATACTCAAGCCTATAAAAAAAGAACCTTATTGTTGTTGGGGAATAACTGTAAAAAGATCCCTTAATTAATTGAAAATGTATGAATACCGTGAACAGTGCCATCCTCGTCCTCATCATTTTAGATGTACTGGTTTTATTAGTTGCCATTAAGGCACACCAATTTCAACCTCATTCTAAAAAACAGCCGTTAAGTTAATCATTGAAATGCCTGAGGCTTAAAGACAAACCTGTCTAGTGCTTTCTTCAGTCGTCATTTCAAGCTCGTTCCGAAAGCATCGGAAGGCAATATTAATGCTTTTAAAGTTTGACTAACCATCTTGTTAGCGCCTTCGCGGCAGGATTGCTTGTAATTAGTTAACCGATTCAGCAGTTAACCTAATTCACCATATCAAAACAAAAGCTCACCCTCGCCCAAGTACTGACGTATAAGTCTTAAGATGTCATCGCCATAAGTTGCGGTTTTTCCTTCGCCAACATTTTTAATTTTAGAAAGTTGTGTGAGTGTTTTGGGTAGTTTTGCAGAGATATCGATAATCGCCTGATCAGAAATAATGTGGTAGCCAATCAATTTTTTTGTTTCTGCCGTTCGTTTTCGCCAGTCCAATAGCTGGGCATAAAGCACAGGGTTTTCTATTACTGCTGCTGTATTTGCCTGATTTTGTTTCCAGTCATCAACTGGTTTATACTTTGCTGCCTTACTGCTCATAACTTTGTCTATTTCACTAAAGTTATTAATGGTAGGCAATAGCTTAAATACTTCGCTTTTAGTTTCCAACTGCTCGAGCAATTGATTTAAGGTAGAAAAATAGTCTGGATGAAATGCCACTCCATTTAACATTTGGTGCAAGTCTGTAATGTCTGTATGTAGGTTGATGAGGTTTGGCAGAAAATAACCAGCAGCTTTTTCTAAACGAGCCTTAATCTCAGAGAGTACAACTTGTTTAATGCTTAATTCTTTCTGAATAAAACGAGCGGCAACACTATGGATTTTATGCTCCAGCATTTGCTGGATATGGCTTAGTTTTTCAGCTATTAAAGGTTCAGTTGGCATTAGTTCCATGATCACTACCTTTAAATGTTGCCAAGCTGCCATTGTGGGAGCGAATTGGAAACTTTGCTGCAAGGTTTCTAGCTCTAAGGCAAGTAAGGCATTTTCTAGTGTTTGTTGACTAGGTAATTCGGCTTGCGCCTTTTTCATAAACGCCGTTACCGAAGCATCAGTAATGATATTTTTAAGCTGCACTTTTTCCTTCAAGATCAGGCCTTCAAGGTTACGGCAACGACTAAGCGCTACATAGGTTTGCCCGTGGGCAAAGGCTGCGCCAACATCAATAACAGCTTTGTTAAACGTTAAACCCTGGCTTTTATGAATGGTGATTGCCCAAGCCAACCTTAAAGGGAATTGAGTAAAGGAACCTGCACTGCTTTGTGTTACTTTTTGATCGCTTTCTGAAAGTGCATATTTATTGTTTTCCCAAATTTCTTGATTGGCCTCAAAGCTTGAGCCATCATCCAAAAAGGTTAGGTTAATGCTATCTCCACTAATGCTTTGTACTTTGGCAGTTCGGCCATTATAAAATTGCTTTTTTCCAGAGCTATCATTCTTGATGAACATAACCATTGCACCTTCCTTAAGCACAAGCTCTTCTTCTGTCGGATAGGCTTCTTTTGGAAAATCGCCAGTAACTTTAGCTTTGAATGAGTGCGTATTACCTGTTAACGCTGCTAACCTTTGCTCATTTAGCTGTTTAACCAATGGGTTGTGCGTAGTTAAGGTAACATGGTCTGCAAGGTCATGGTTAGCGGAGTTCTTGTTGTAATGTTCGTTTAGCTTTTGCAGCAAGTCTTCGCTAATAGCGCCATTTCTTATTTCGTTTAGTATTTCTATAAATATCGGATCACTTTGCCTATGTACCTTTGTTAGTTCGAAAGTGAGCAACGGAAATTCCCTGAAAATTAAGCTATCGAAGAAATAAGGGCCTTTATAGAATTTGCCGAGCAAATGCCAATCTTTCTGAAAAACTGGGGGCAACTGGTACAAATCACCAATCATTAACAATTGTACACCACCAAAAGGCCGACTGTTTCCTTTAACAAATCTTAATATCCTATCAATGTAATCTATGGTATCTGCCCTTACCATACTGATCTCATCTATGATAAGGAGATCCAAGCATTTGATGATTTTTGATTTTTCGGGACCAAAACTTTTGCCTGAGAATTCATTAAAAGCATTGGCAAATGGCGTGGGTAAAATGGGGCCAAAGGGAACCTGAAAAAAAGAATGGATAGTTACCCCGCCGGCATTAATGGCAGCAACAGCGGTGGGTGCCACCACAACCAAATTCTTTTTGGTGTTCGATCTAATGTAACGCAAAAAGGTAGTCTTTCCTGTACCTGCTTTACCTGTCATAAATATCGGTTTATTGGTTTTTTCGATAAAGTCGATGATTAATTTATGCAGGGGATCCAGTGTCATTATAGGTAGATAAAATGTGGTGCTAAATTAAGGCAATTGCTTTTTGGGTAGGGAAGATGTTTTCAACATTAAGGGAGAAGAAAGGTGTAAGATGGAAAATGGAGAGAAGTCCGAAAAGTCGGGAGTATGAGGGATAAAGGAGCAAAGAATAAATAGCAGAGAAAAGAGGCCGAAATGCAAGAAGCAGATTAAACCCATCAAATTTTTGCGAAGAACTGATAGCACATCATTCACGTCATTGCGAGAACCTGCTCCGTCCCAATACCATATTCCGTTCCAACTTCTTGCCACCCCAAAAGAAACCATCGCATTTTGAAGACCCTTTGAGGAGTTACGTGAAGCCAGATTGATGCTCAGATACCAAGCGTCTAAAGATTTACCACCTCCAGTACTCTTCCTATGCTTTTGCTTCGCAAAAGAGGATAAGAACACCTTCAAGGTCGCAGAATCCAAACCTCTGAATCCAATACATCCACCAACTAGAAAGCTTTACTGATTTAGCCAATTTAATGCGCTAGATTTCAACTTTAGACAGCAACTCACATAGTGTTCAAAACACTCTTTCTGACGATTAAAACCTATTAAAATAAGAAAGAGGCGATTTTGGAGCGTAATATGTGACCACTTTGGATAAAAAGAAGTGACCCCTTTTAGGATAACCCCACCTGCCGCAGCAGGCTTCATGCAATGAAATCAACACTCGCAACGATGGCATGATCTAAATGGATTAATCTCCGAAATTAGCTTCATCAAGACCTATGAGGTTCCTTCCCGGTGTAGAATTGGGAAAGCCGAAGTGTCTCCCACAGGTAGGTAGGGAGTGAAAAGCTAGATGATGGCGCTATATGTGCTGAAGTTTGCAACTCTTGACAATCTGTGTGTTATCGTATCTTTTCTATCCAATTCAGCTGTAAAGAGTGTTCTTAAAAAAGTCAAAGACAACAAAGCATTTGAGTGCAATGATGTAAAAATTACAAACTCACCAAGTTTTAAAACATTACTGACTAACTATTTAGTTTAAGCGATAAAATGTTCATTTTCTTGACATTATGGTCTTAAAATACCTAATTTTAGGTATTTTTTTTAAGATTTTAGTATTTAACTTGAACGTAAATAAACGAACTATATGAACCAAGACAAAAAAACAACAACTGCAAGCAAAAAGGTACCAAGTTATTATACCTATTGTGTAACAGAGGGCAAAAGGATAGGTAGTTATTCTGGTGATAAAAAAGTAATTGATAATAGGACAAATCACCATATCGCTGATAAAGGCCATGAAGCGGAAACGAGGGAACAGGATGATAACAGTTAAGCTGCTTATTAACTAATAAGGAGAAGTAGTTGCGCTGTAACCTATTGCTTCTCATTTTAATGGTCATCTCTCTAAAAAAGATTGTTTGGTTTTGCCTAGATAACAACTAAAATTATTCAGATCCACAGTACGAATAATAATTACCTACGACGACTTAATTTGATAAGTCGTTAGGATATGCTTTGCTTGGTGTAAAAGTATTAATTGGCATACTGGGCTGTGATAGAACCGTACAGAAAAATAGTATTAGCATGACACCTTGATTGCTGGTGGTTATTGTTAGTCAGTTTTGAGGAGTAATTTTATTACCACCATAATATTCATAAATATGAAAAATCGGAAACCTGAGGGTACATCTAGAAGAAATTTCTTGAAGCTAAGCTCGTTAGCTTCATTCAGCTTTTTGCCAACCGTAAATGCATTGGCAAAAATTCTAAAAATAGAACCCAAGTATATTGAGGATTTTTTTACGGATGAGTTTCATTATTTCGATAACAATTTAACTAACCTGCATTTCTTTTTTATAAATGCAAAAGTAACGGGTAAGCTTTTAAAACCTTTAAATGTAGGTCAGCCTGCTTATATGGTGGTTAAAATACCTCAGCAACATATTGCAGAGCAGGTGATTAAGGAATCTGATTTGGCACTTTACACTGACAATAAAAAAAACGTACAATCAAAAATTTCAGGCTTTTCCTACCTAGCGTTTCATGTATTCCCTAAGGTTAAAAGCACATCGTCATCAGGCGCTACGGTCGTCACTCAAAAAAAACAGCTATATCTTGATCAACCAGAAACACTGCTTAATTGGACTAATGCTACCAATTTTGAGTTAATTATACCTAAAAAAGAAGATTTCAAATCATTTAATGGGAATGATTGGAATACCTTTAAAATAAATAAGGTTACAGAAATAACAGATACTGAGCTTAATCCATCAACAGGATATATTAGTAAGTTGTATCAGGATATTTGTAAAAAAATATTTGTTAAAGAAACTGCCTATCCCATTACTGTACTTGAAATTCCAGAAGGTTTATTGGTTTCTCCATACAGTCTAGTAGGGGGAAGGGCATTTATTGATAATTATCAAATTGCTAAAACACGCTTTTTAATTAATTATCAAAATAGAAGTGTAGTTAGAACGGTAGAGGAAATTTGGTCGCCTTCTCTGTTTTTTGACTCTATAAATGGTCCAATAGATCCTCTCTTAAGAGCTGTTGGTTATGTTCCGAGACAAGAAGCAGAGAAAATCAGAGGTAATGATGAGTGTCCTAAAGATGAATTCACTTTCTTGCCATCTTTGCTTGACAAAAAAGAGTTGGTTTACCTTACAAGTTTAGGCAGAGGAGACAATGATACGAAGGATTGGAATATTGAAACTAAGGGTTTAACTTTTACAGGTTTAGGTGCTATAGCCAAATTTCATTATAAAAACTTAACACCACCAAAAGATACCGACTTAGCGGAATATGAACACCACATTACCATGGGAAGGGATGAATATATTAAGGTGGCAAGACTTGGAGTAATCTCTGTAACTGGACAAAGGGCTTTGCATATAAAAATAGGGCAACGGAAAATTGTAAAAGGGGAATCTTACATGGATTTTAAAGAATATATTGAGATCGTTCAAAAAGAGATCAATTATTTCGATAGCCAGTTATTTATTGGAAGTCAACAAGGACAAATATTAAAAGAACCAAAAAACTTTATTCACGCAAGAGCATATCCGTCTGTTTACAATCAGCCTAATAAAGTAATTCACAGCATTGACCTTCCTTCAATAGAAACTGACAATACTTTTAGAGATTCAGTTTTGTGGAGCCTTCCTAATTATTTACCAAATCACCCTTATTCAGCAGATCAGGCCCAATTAAACTGGCATACCAATTATCGCCGTTGGCCATTTAAAAAAATTGAAGTGGTAACTTTGATCAGTAAACCTATTGAAACTGATAAAACAAAAAAACCAACCGCTTTAACTTATGAGCATGCAGCATGTGATTGTGCAACAGTTTTTTGGCCAGTTTTAGAAAAACAACTTAATGGTAAGGATCAGGATTGCTATCTAGATTTTATAGGTTATGATTGGAACGATCAAGCTATCAAATTTTCGAGTACATTCCTTTTTATTAGAAAAAAAATTATAGAATGCGAAAGTAATTTAGAACAACTGCATACAGAGATTTACAATAATCGATTTATCAATCAACGATTTGAAAGAAGAAGCATCCGTTTTGCTAATTCAAAAATCGCATTAACCCCTGATTTTTCGACAGCAGCTATTAACGCCGATTCGGAAAACAAATCTAATGTGGCTAAAGTAGATCACTTAGAATATTACTTTAGTCTTTGTTTAGAGCCTACCAGAAGCATAAGTTCTACAGAGGTAGTGCCAGATGTTGCTCGTTTGCCAAATAGCTCTATTTTTAATGAGCGCTTTTTCCCTCTTTATCCTCAGGTTAAAGAAGCGCAATTATATATAGATAATATTCAAAGTTATACACCGCAACCATTAGTATCAGTTGTAGAATACAATGATGATTTTATCAATTATGGTTATGAAGGCAATAAAATAGTTGTAATTAAAGGTAAACAACAAGCAACTACCTATAATAAAGGAAAATTAATCTTTAACCATACTGCTGCATTTATGAGTGGTAAGGCTCAAATTTATGACCTAAAGGACGGTGTCTTAAATAAGAGAAATGAAGCAAGTCAAGGATATCAAAAAATAAAAGAAGCATTTGGGTCAGCTGGAGCTGCTATCGGTGGATTGGTAAATCCAGATTTCGATATTCAAACAATCGGTTTAATTAAGCAAAGCATTTCGGTTGGAAAGGACATTAACAAAAAATATGAGGAGCTAAACAATTTCACAGGAAAATTTGAGAAGTTCAATCCTTCAGATTTATTGCGACAAGCACCAGAGATTTTTAATGGAATTAGTTTACTAGATATTCTTCAAGAAATTTTTCCGGATTATGAAGCACCAGTTAATGAAATCAAAAATATTACCGCTCAGCTAGAAAACTTACAGGATGGCATTATTAATAACCCGATTTATCAAAATATTAAAAAGGAATTAAAAGATGTAAATGACCAAATTTTAAAGTACATCAAATTCTTTGAAGACGCCCAAGCACAAATTGAAACGTATAAAAAGCAACTTATATCTCTAAAAGACAAGTTAAATTTTGATTGGCAATTTGCTGACCTTGAAAATTTGGTAGAGAATAAGATTGCTCAGTATAAAATCCCTTTTTTGCAATATGAAAATGATATCGTAACCTTTAAGGGAGATGTTGAAAGTATTCTTAATAATGTAATTACCGATTTATTGGCAAAAACGGAAGTTGCATATGCGCTTTACCACCAACTTATTGCGGCTAAAAAAACCTTAGTTGGGTTGAAGAGTTTCACCCAAGATGGGAAAGCATTTTCTGGAGTGGCTTTAGGTATTATTCAAAATTATATAGATCAGCAATATTTTAATGCAAGTAAATATGTAATACTCAATTTAAACGCCGCTAAAAAAGAGGAAATCTTAAGAACACGTGACCAAATAAAAGCAACATTAAAAGCATCATTTGAACCTTATTTGGCCAAATACAATGAGTTTACTAAAGGAGTGGCTGTTGAGTTAAAGGCAAAAGAAGATTACTTAAATTCCCAAAAAAATAACAACTTATTAAAAGCATATCAGACAGCGGCGAAAGCTTTAGATGTCGTAACGAATGAAATACAGGTATTAAAGGAGCAGTTTTATTTCAAAAGCCTGACCGAAGAAATAAAGTTAAAGGGAAATGCAGTCGATAGAGAATTAACCGTAATGTTGCAAGGAAAGTTTGACGAAGTGCAAACAGCTGCAAAAAATGGAATTGATTTTATTAATTCTTTTGATCTTCCATTTTACATAGATCAATATGAAAAGGCAGCCAAAGATTTTGAGATCATCAAAAGCAAATTAAAATTTGATGACAAAACCTTAAGCACTATTCTTGGTACTATAGCAGAAACTACAGGTTTTCAGAAACAAGTTGATCAAACAAAAAAACTCCTCATAAACCATTATCTTACTGTGTATGATAATACAAGGGCAGATATTGATAAGCTTGTACTCAACAGCAACAATATTGTTAATGCTTATAAATACATCACAGAATCCTTTATATGGGAGGGTTTAAAGGACAGTATCCCTGAGCAAAAAGCCATAAAAGAAATCTTGGGAATAACGAATGATGTTACAGATATTGTTCTTTCCATAAGCAAATTTGAAGTTCCAGAAATACAAGAGATTAGAAGAGAAATTGAGGAAATTGCAAGACAAAAACTCCAAAAACTAGAAGACGACTTAAGAGAAGAGTTTAAAAAGTATGAGCTTTTATTAAGAGAGCAAGTAAAACAAGCTACATCAGGTATTGTTGGAAAGGTCAATGCTGAAATAGAAAAGGTAAAACAACAAGTTTTGGCCAACCCAGAAAACCAAGAGTTAATAGCTAACTTTAACAAACTTAATGAATTATTTAATTTACTTACTTCCGTAACCAAAAAAGAAATTAATTACGACTGGCAAACTAGCTCATTTAAAAATGCAGAGTTTGGTATTGTCTCCTTCATAGCATCTACCAGTCCTAAAACATCATTAACTGTTAAGGTAAGAAATACCATTCATTTTGAACCTCTTAAGTTTCCAGCTATTGTAAGTAAAGTTGATTCGCTTGCAGAAAATAGGCTAAATAATTTCGGCATCAGTTTATTAAAGGCAATTATCATTAACTTCAATGAAGTTAGTTTTGTAGCCGGAACCAATCAGAAATCTAAATTCGAAGTTAAAATTAGGGATGTACAATTTGCTGGTGCATTTTCATTTGTGCAAGCTTTAGAAAGCATTTTTAGTAAATTATTGGGAGATAATTTTTCTGTAAAAATACAGCCACTTAGTGTAGAAATCCAATACCTTTTACCAATCCCCTATTTAGGAGCACCTTCTTTTGGTTTTAAAGACATTTTGTTTAAAATTCTTTACACGCTTCACTTTAACCAAAAGCCAATGGAACTAGGTGTAGGAATTGGTACACCAGAGAATAGAACTAAACTTTCTGTTGGCATTTATACTGGATTATTTTATTTCATTGTAATTGGCAATCCAAAACAGGGAATTACTACAATAGAAGTAAGCATAGAATTTGGTGGTTACTTTGGTTTAAATCTTGGTCCACTTCGAGGAGAAGTAAAATTAGTTGTTGGTTTATATTACAGGAAAGACTTAACAGGAGTAATTATAGAAGGATATTTCTTGTGTGAAGGTCGTGTTAAGCTATGGTTCGTTATGGTTACTGCCCGCTTCTACATGGGTGTAAGGAGTCAAGGCGGTTATGTAGAAGGCCGTTGTACAGTATCTTACGAGATTAGAATTAGTCGCTTCTTTAAAAGGTCGTTTTCTGCAACCTATTATAAAAAAGTTGCTGGTGCATCACCAGGTAATAATCAATCTGGTAATACACAAAGAATTGCTAACAAATATAAGGCACTTAATGGATTTTCGTCAGATAAAGCAATTGACTTTGCTCCAATGCAAAATGCTGAAGAAAGAAAAACCAGGCCTCTTACCCAAACAGAATGGGAAAAATTCATTAACTCTTACATTGATTAATTATGGAACCTTTTAAAAATATTCGCACCAGCATTTTGCCTTTTGGTTATAATAAAACTACTAAATCCTATCGCTTTTCGTTGTGCATAGATTTAAATCCAAATTATAGCGATGACCAAGCTGTAGTTGATAGGGATGAACTGAGGAGGTTTATTTTGACTTATGCCAATGATGCGAATTCTATTTCATCGCTGTTGATTAAAAATTTGAGCATTAATCTCTATAAAACAGGTGAAAAAAATATCCCTGTTAAATCAAGCGCTGTATGCTTTCCTACTATCACTAGTCAAATAGTTACAGCTTGGAATAGTTTGCCGATTAACAGTTACACAACTAGAGGGAACAATGAAACGCCAGGATATGCACAAGGTTTAGACATTTCAATTGCCCATACTATCCCCATTTTTAAGACTAAAACAGGAACAATCCCAGATGGTCAACAATTAAGGAGGTCGATGATGATGGAACTCGAGTCCGAAAAAATGGATATAAAGTCACTAAAGCCATTGGTAAGCCCTTTGCGAGCAGGATTAAAATCAGTCAACGATGATATCGAAAACTTTAGCAATATGTTAAGCGGGATTTCGTCATTTTCTGAACAGGTTAATGCTATGGAAACCAATTCCTTGCTTAAAAGTACTAAGAAAAAATATACTTCAATTTATGACAATGCAGCTAGTATGTTAGAATTTTGGTCATTTATTGATTCGAATGCCATTCTTCAACGTGTTATGGGGCAAATTATTGATTTCGAAATTAAAGAGGATGAGTTAAAAAAGTATATATCAAATTATATAGATAAACAAGAGTTTGATATTGTATTTAGCTTTTCAGACGATGTTTTGAAAGAGGTGGCAAAATTAACTAAATTAACTTGGGAACACTTAATTACGCCTTGTAGGATTTATCCTTCGATGCAGGTAATTTTGGTACGAGAAGAAAATGAATTAGACAAAATTCCAATTCAAATACAAGCTACCAATTATGACATTGGCGGTAAATTAGTTGGGTTGAAAGCTATCAAAGAGAAGTATGAGAAATATCTTGATATTTTAGATGATGCTAGTGTTAACGAGTCTGAAAAATACCAGATTAGAAAACAACTAATGACTTTAGACACTGCTGCAATGACGATTGGGGTAAATACCTATAATCTCTCTCTTCCTGGTATTTTAGTTAAGGAGAAACAAATTGAAGCTGCAGCAGAAAGTAACAATACTGTATTGCCAAATTACTTGTATAGAATTAGAAGTGGTTACAGATTTGCCGTAAAAAGTGTTAAAAGTGTGGACTTAACACCGATAGGCTTGCGTACTGTAAGTTTAAAGGGAACACTAGGAAACAAAATTAATCTTCCAAATGAATTATCAATTCAGGACATTGGTATTAATACGGATTCTGGAGCTCATGCTTTTCTTCGTGACAAAGAAGGAGTGATGGTACCTCAAATCATCGCAGACCAAGCGATGAATAATTGGGGAGGTGAAAATATCGGTATGCCAAGTGTTTTCTCTAACCAAGAAAATGAAGAGAACTTTGAGTCAACAGTAGATGAAGGAGCAGTAAGTGACTCTATTAAATTTGTAACAGAACAATTGAGCAAATTTTTTATCGAAGATTATGAAATTAAAGGTGTAGAATATAAAAGGAATGCCCATAAAGGCGATCAGGATTCAAAGCTTCATACAGATATAGCTAATCTTCCTATTCAATTATCATATTCTTTAAATTCAATTCAAAATAAGAAATTAATATTCGGTCGTGAAATTCAAGTATTTCTTACACCAGAATATAAAAATAAATATGCCATACCAACCGCATTAATTCCTAAGCTAAAGGATGAAAACTCACACTGCTTGACTACTCAAAAATTTATTTTTAAGAGAAATGAGCCGGTTAAACCAATCGAATTCAGATTGTATCACCAGTTGGTAGAGGAATCTGGTGCTCCAATTGAAGAAAGAGAGGGAGAATCTGTTACTAATTTGGTAATTAGAAATTTTAGTAATGTAGATAATGATGAGGTATATGTAACTAATCAGACTAGCATCAGGCATATTTTGCCACCTGCTATTTCCTTTCAACAGGCCATATGGCATAATAAACTATTCAATAATAAACATAACCCTGAAGGAATGTCTGTTAAAGAGTCATATAAATGGTATTTAAAGCACCATTATCCCATCAATGAAGGTGAAATTTCTATGCAATGGGATAAGAACAATGAATGGTCCCCTGTATTGCTAGCTGATGGTAGCTATCGGAAAAATTCTTTAAAGGAAGCAATAGATGGATCGACAAGAATGAGGGATTTTTATAATAAGAGTTGTGATATCAATTATCTTCCAGATCCATTGTCGAAAGGATTTACGTTTCAGTTTTTTAGAGATAAAGATAGGCTGATTAAAGCGAAGGAATATGAAAAATATGAGGATTACGAATATTATTTTACTGGAAGTTATCCGGAAATTAATGCTTGGAAAATTATTCTTGTTGATTATGAACCCAATGATATCGAAATGGTTCTATTTGATAAGAGTGCAGAAACGATTTGGGTAAGGATAGAGAAGGGAAGTGAAATTTTTGTAACTGCTCGCACTATTTTAGCTGAAGATTATAGTAATCAAATGGAAACATTTGGAAACAATAACCAATTTACCAGATTTGGTGGTAATGATCTCTTAACCCCACCTTTAGAGTTTACTTTAGTACATGCTATCCAACGACCTTTAATTAGACCTAAATTTGGTAATATGACGGTTAGTAAAAAAGAACTAGACCAAACAAATTTATCACTAACTATTACCACAAATTTAGAGCAACTTTACAGCTATAAAGATAATGCAGGCATTACCCGTTACCTAGAGAATACTAAACCAACAGGGAATATAGAGGTTTATGCCAAGTGGGAAGAGTATCTAGATGACCCAAAACATGTCACTTCAGATAACTGGACTCCTTTGATGCCAGTTAATGACGTGGATCTCAAGAAATTTACGCATATTAATAAGAAAGAATCGCCAGCCATTTTCGAGTTTAATGTTGATGTTTCCCCACAATTATTAAACATGGAAAAAACATTAAATAAAATTAGTTCATTAAGAAATGACTTTAAAAATTATGCGGTTGATTTAAACGCTAGTTATGATATTAGGGAAACAAAGTACCTGAAGAAAGTATTATGGATTAAGAATAAATCACAATTTACTTCTTACTACCCTAAAAATAGAGGTGTAGAAGACGACGAGTCGCTACCTGAAAATAGCTGGCAGTCAAAAGAGTATTATAATAGGCTTTCGGCTATTCCATACACAATGGAGGTTTTAAATAGTAGAAAGCCAGCACCACCACAAATATCAGATCAAAAAAGAATAAAGTTGATTTCAGTAATTGAAGATTGGCAGGAAGGGCCAACTTTTAAAAGAGGCGCCTCCATGAATAGGTTAAGGATTTTCTTTGAGAGGGGTAGGTTGACATCCGGTAACGGCGAAAGAATTGGATTTATTGTAAATGAACCAGCTGGCACATACAATGATCAGATGGTGAAGAATAATTTAGTTTCAATGGTTGGGAAAGATATCATTTCTGATACAGTTAAGCCTTTTGATGGAAGTAAAGGTAATAATGAGGTCTTATTATCTGAATCTAATTTTGTGATCAGAGACCCCCAATATATTTACGATAATACCACTAAGAAGCCTAAAGCAGATTTAGAGAGTTTTACTCCTAAGTATGTTAAAGATCTCGGGATTATGACTTATTTGCCTAAATTTGATAAGAAGCTGAATCTTTGGTACGTTGATGTGGAACTAGATATTAAAGATGAAAATGGGAAACAACTTCATAATCCATTTTTAAAGTTCGCCTTGGTTCATTATCAAGAAAAATCTTTCAACTACAATAAAACATCAGAAAACAATCTAATCAAAGATTGTCGGATTTCTAACGTATATCAATCTGGGTTTGCCTATATCATGGGATCACGTTTAATTACGGTAGAGTTTGGTAAAGGATATGTAAAACCCGCTATAGAATTTGATGTCACTTCTTTAAAAGGTAAATCTTCTGATAACCGAAGTAGATTTTTTGCAGTCGTAAGAGAAAAATATTCAAATAGTTTCGCTTGGAAAACTGCAAAGAAAACAGATGCAACGGATGCTTTTTTTCAATTGAGTAATGGAGCAGATCAGTTACCAAAGAGACTAGATTACAAAAACAATAATGATAAAAACTATCAATTAGTGATTATAGAAACTGAACATTGGGAAGATTCAAACCCATCTTCATTTGATCAATTAATTGAGAATAAGAACAATAGAGTTGTGCTGGTGAGTACGTTTAATCTTGAATAATTAACAAAAAAATAAATAATTATGAAAAAACAGATGACATTAGGCGACAATAAACTCAACAGGGGTTTTACAGTGGCAAAGGTTGGCTTAGACAAAATTACTGCACCCTTTGGTGAAGATAGAGAGGGTTGTCCACACAAAGGAACTGATTTTGGAAGTAGTGGAAAAGAAAAACCCTTTAAGGCAGGAGTGAAGGGTAAGGTAGTTGAGCCTCTTGGTGGTGATTGGGGCACAATAGCTGTTAAGCCAGCCCACGATAGTACTGTAACTATACAGTATTTGCATTGCTCTAGCATTTCAGTCAAGGTTGGTGCTGAGGTTACCAAAGATACCGTATTAGGGAAAACTGGGAAAAAGGTGCCCGCAGGTACTGATATCTCAGGTATTCATCTTCATCTTCAAGTATTTAAAAATGAGGCCCCAGACTATGCATGTTGGGGTACAGGTCGAAATTTCATTGATCCAGAAACTTGGGATACAGGAGATTAATAAAACGTCAGGGTTGCCATTACAAGGTAACCCTTTTACTTTGTATAAAAATTGATCTATTTTAAATGGCATTCTAAATAAACTGCATCATTTCAAGAAGTGCAAGTCGAACAATATAATTGGAAGCGTGAATGCGAGATTTTTAGATTCCTGACTTAACCCTTCTAATGTCCACATAGCTATCGAAACGGGACAGGTTCTCCAGAGGAGGACTATACTTTAGCTAATCCGCACCCTCACCACCTCAGAGAGGGAGACGGCATAGTTCAAGAAGCGTAGTTCAAGAAAGAAGGGCGTGTAAAAATTGCAAATAGGAGATTGCTTTCCGATGAATCGGAACAGGTCGTGCAGTGAAGAACCGAACTTCATGTTGACGATGTAGCAAATGAAAATGAACTCAAGTCATAGATTAGCTCACTGAGCCCTTCGGGGGTTCCTCCAAAGTCGGAATGACAGACATCTTGGATGATAAGTGTTTTTGTAACTAAAAATGGGCTGATAAATTATCAAGCCCATTTAGTAATTAACTGTTTCTAACTAATCAACAACATCCATTGTTGGTGTCTCTTTGTGTGAGCATAAGTGCCACAAATATGGTTTGGAGATATAACTTCTTAGTTAACAGATGAGATTTGCAGGTTGCTTTATACCCATCGGATGACAATGCTTTCTAATTATTTAGTAATGATTTCAGTTAACAACTGTTGCCCATTTTTATACATGATAGATAACTTTGTGCCTGCTGCTGAATCCAACAAACGTTTTAAGGCTTCTGGGTTATTGAGAATAGTCTGGGCTGTTATCCCATTGATACTGGTGATAATAGTATTTTCCTTAATTTTTTGATCTGGATGGTGTGTACTTGAGTTTTGCATGGCTAGTTCTCCTTTTAGGTTAAAACCAAAGGCATAACCCCCTAAAATAAAATCAAGGGGATGGGAAGCATTTTTATTTGGTGTGAGGTATATTTCTTTTTTTTGAAGGTTAATGGTGAAATTGTAACGGTAAATTAATCGCATACCTATGGAACCATCAAAGCCTGGTTTCCAGCTTTCGTTCTGTCCACCACCCGCCATTAGGGTTACCAGCATATTGGTTATAGCTTTGGTATTTGCAAAAGAAAAACTAGCTGCCTTGCCATTAAAGGTAGGTGAGGAGATACCCATGCTGGTGGTGCTGGCTTGATACTCTGGCTTGAAACCACCTACTAGCAAACGATTTTGTCTAACGAAGGGCCTAAAACAGATCAGGTGATAGGCAGCTCCCGTATCAAACACAAAATTACCTGTATAAGGTTTGTCTGCATTGATGGCAACGGTGCCGGGAATGATGAACACACCCGTCATGTTAATGGGTATGGCTGTGCCACCTTTTTCATAAGCGTAATTATCGAAATTGTACAAGCTCAATTCTTTCTTGTCGAAATCTATTTTGGTGATGTATTGCCTTGTCATGGTATTGCCAATAATGCCATCAAGCTCTTTGCCCATATCTTTAAACAAGGCAATGCTTTGGTTTTTTAAGGTAAAGGAACCTAGGGTTACATCATTGCCAGCAGAAATAGAGATTTGCATATTGCCGCCCACCACAGAGGTGTTTTGTTGCCTGCTTACCTTTAAACCAAGTGTGTCTGCTAGTGCTTGGGTAACAGCCATGCCATCGGCTCCGGTATCAAACAATAGACGTAACACCCTTGGGTTGTTATTTAACTTAACATGTAAAACAATAGACTCGTTATAGGGCTCGAAAGGAATAACGGCAACAGGTGTTTGCGCATTAGTTTTAGGCAATAAGAATAGCAGGACAATGCAAAAAAGCATTGTGTGTTTAATGTTTACCATAAATTTAAATGAAGATGTTTTTGGTTTTTTAAAACCACATAGACAGGTAGTTGAAGGGTTAACCTCTATATGTCTGTCTATGTGGTTAATTCCCTTATTTTGCTAATTCTTTTTCTAATAAAGTTTTTAATCGAGGATCTGATGGTCTTGGAGAGTCTACACTTACAATTTTTCCATTTTTATCAAATACCAAAAAACGAGGGATGGTGTTTACCTTGTAGTATTTAGAGAAATCATTGCCTGGTCCGCCAGCCCATAATTGCATACCACCTAATTCTTTATCCTTGATCATTTTTTGCCATTTTTCCTTGTCCTTTGGGTCGTCTGTAGAAAGGCTGATGATTTGAACATCTTTACCTTTCATTTCTTCTTCTAACTTTTTAAGACTTGGGATTTCGCCAAGGCAAGGACCGCACCAAGTTGCCCAAACATCAACCAATACCACCTTGCCTTTTAGGCTAGCCAAGGTTACGGTTTTACCATCTTTATCAGCGTAAGAAAAATTAAGTGCGGCATCACCAGGTTTTAAGGTTGCTAATGGCGTTAAGATGTCCATGTCCCTTTGCTTTTGGCCTTTGGTAATTACATACTTGCCGTATTCATTTTTAAGAGTGATGTAATCATCGTAATTTTTATAGCTAGCTGCTCTGTCTAATATCAAATCTCCCTTTAGGGTATCGCTTACTACCATATCTAATTGGTTTTTTAAACCAGGTAAACCAGGTAAGAATTTAATATCCCTCTGGCGCATATTGACCAAGATAATGGAAGAAATTAAACGTGACCCCCAAGGATAATTATAAGTTAAGCTGGCATTTTTACTGAAGTCTTCGGCTTTTAATGTGCTATAGTAATCAATATATTCTTCAACAGAAGGATGTGCACTACGTGGTGTATTTAAAAAAGTAGTGGCATAAGTGGCTAAATCTAATTTAAGGATGTCTTTTACCTGTGCATCAAACTTGATGTTGCCAGTGGCTTTACCGTTTAAGAAAGTTTTAGATTTGGCGTAGACCTCTTCAAACTCAGGGAAGAAATCTAAAAACGTGCTATTTCCCACTTTCATGAAGTTAACCGACTTGCGTTCTATAGTATAGGTAAGGTCATGCCATTGAGATAAAACTACATTTTCTTTGGTATTTAATTTGCCATTTAATACGTAGGTAGAATCGTTAATGATCATTGATAATTTATCGCCCCCTTTGAAATAGAACTTGTAATTATCTGCTCCATTGATGGTGGTACCTGTACCAATTACGTATAGTCCCTCATAATCTGGAAAAAAATGGAAGCCAAAATCGCCAGTTTTAGAAGGGATGATGGTAGCAATTTCTGTTGTTTTACCTTCGTTAACTGCAAATAGCTTTACGGTACGTGGTTTAGAAAATTTTAGTTTTCCGGTTACTTCAACGCCTTGTTGTGCGTTGGCTCCTAGTGCAGCAAATGCAAAGCATAATACGGCACCTAATTTTTTGATGTTCATTGTGATGTGTTTAAATGTTGCACGATGTTTTTGCATCGTGCAACGTAATTTTGTGGTTGATTATCTCTCTCTGTAGGTTAAGCTTTTTATCCTTCCGAAACCTGAATAACTTTTGTCTAATACCAAGTCGCCATTTACTGGCGGCACGGTGTAGATGTTTAAGCTACCATCGGCACCTGCAGGTAAATTAGTATCGTAACTACCCACCATTAAGTTGTTGCTACCTGGGTATTTTGTTGTACTCTTAAAATCATAAAAGCCGAAATACGATATTTTCTTGCTGCCTAATTCTAGCATCAGTTTTGAGGTTTTAAGAATCATGTCGTATTCGTAAATCTTGCTACCCACCGCATAAAAAATATAGCCTAAATTTGGACTAACTGCATAAAAATCAGCATTACCAATGCCTGTGCCTGTTATTTCATCGTAATAAGATTGCACATTGTTGGCTGGATTAAATCTGGCCAAAAAGCGAGTGGTGCCAGTACCTTTAAGGATACCAAATATTTCGCCACCATTAAATGGCACCCACTGCATATAAGCCAAATCCATACCTGTGCTAAAGCTGAATTTTTTAGTAGCTGCTGATGGGTCTGGGATGGCGGTACAGGTAGCTTGCCCGTTGGTGTATTTAACAAACCTTTGATTGGTTTTATCGTAAAAGTTAGCATATTGGAAACTGCTATGATTGCTTGCGATAAATGGCGCTACCTTAAATTCTTTTTGTTCGCTATTAATGTAATTAATGGGTGCTGAGTAATAGATGTTTTGTGCTCGGTCGTAATAATATGCATTTTCTTTACCAATCATGAAAGACGAGCTCCCAGAAGCCATCTTAATTACATCAGCATAAAAGCCAGCAGGGATAACGCCAAACATTTCATAAGTTAAACCCATGGTGCTAGTCCATTTAAAAGAATTTGGATCTACCTTGGTGGTATAGCTATCTGTCCCAAAATACAAACCATAACTAATGGCATCTGGTCCAATTAAAAGTCCTGTGGGATAAGTATATGTCATTACTGGTTTCCCTTCTAATTTCAATTGCGAACCAGTGGTGGCTAATAAGTCAATAATCAAATCAAAGGTGCCTGTTGTAGTATTTAAAGAAAGCATATCAACTCTGGCACCTCCATTAAAATCACACATTATGATCCAGCCTTCATTAATTTCATTAACTACCTTAAGAGTAAACTTATAGGCATACTTAACGCCAGATGTTTTATCGGTAATGTTATAATAGGCGGTATAAGTACCTGCAACAATGTTTACTTTCATGTCGAGGTTGCGTGTGGTGGCTAAAGTAAATTGTTTAGATCCACCTAAGCCATTTGGCCCAATATAAATCCATTCATAACTATATTTAGCATCATCTGTGCCCGCATCTTGTGTAAATTTGAATTCAGGTTTTAATAGGATGTTTTTTCCAAAAATAGCACTCACTTCTTTTGGTAAGCCGCTAACGTCTGCAAGTTGATTAATTTCATTATAGTTATAATTTCCAAGGTCTTTCTTACAAGCCCCTATAAGTACCATTGCCATTAAAACAACGAATACTTTATAATATATATTTAATTTCATAACTTTTGTTTTAATTATTGTGCTGATGAACCCATGATCATTACACTACCATCATCTTCTAAAATGTTATTCCCCAATGCTCTTTGTTCATTTAGGTAACGCTGCATGAACTTGCCATAGGCCAATGTTTCGGCAATGGATACGCTGGTGTCTAAATAGGCTGGGTCTACTCCTAAAACAGTTATCATTAAGTTTAATTTTTTACGAGTAAAAACACCTAGATATCCATCTAGCCATCTTGCAGGTTTTTTAATGATGTCATTAACAAACCACCTGTAGGTTACAAAAGAATGGATTCTGCCAGTAGTAGTGTTCGCTATTTTATTATTAAAGGTGGTTACAAAATTCTCGTTGGCTTTTAAGTCGAAGCTTAGCAAAAATGTATTCGTTTGCATTTCTGCCTTTCTAAAAAACTTAATTTTTACCGTGTCTAAAGTTTTGTTCTTTTTGATCTGGAAAGAAGTATTCAAGATGGTATAATGAACTCCTGCAATGGCTGTAGAGTTTGGATTAAGCTCCAGTTTATAGGGCCTATCTTTATCTGAAACTGGACCAATGGCAGCTATAATCATATTCATGGTCGAATCTTGGCTTTTGGCAAGACTAAAAGATATATTTGTTGAATCTTTTATAGGCTCTCCGGTATAAACAGGAAGCCTGCCTGCATCATAGAAATAAATAGAATTTTCTCCCGAATAAGTATCGAGTGGTTTTTTACAAGAGATGCTTAACGATATAATTACCAAAGCAATTATATAAGCTATATTTTTTTTCATTGCGTTTAGTTTAAGGGTTAACGATATTGACTTTCTGAAAGAGGTAATGGAACAGCGTAGTTAATGATGATATTAGCTGTACTTGATCCGTTACCTACAGAAGTAATATTTCTTCTTTTATAGTAAAAGAAAAGTTGTCCTTCTCCAAAAAACTCCTTCTGGTATTCTTTTTGCAACTCGGTGTTTATCACTGCAGTTGGAAGAAGGTTAATCAGGTTTCGGTTCAATCTTACCACATTGAGGTAGTTAATTCCATCGGCGGCAACAGGTTCGGTTTCGGCTGCGATGTAATACATTTCGCTAATTTTAAGTAATGGAATGGTAAACCTAAAGGTTTTCGTTTTGTCTACCACATCAGCATATTTGTAAAATGTACGGTAACTTTTTACCCCTGTTGAAGGAATTTGCCAATTGAGGTTATAACGGTAATCGTTGTCATTTGATTCGTATACCGTAGCTAACCTGGCAGGTAATGGTGCTAAGATGCTTGCATCAGCCACGCTTGGGTCAAATATGGCGGTGTATCTGGTATAAAGCTGTGTATTCATGACACCAAATATCATTTCGGTACTAAATGTTCGATCTGGATTAACTTTTTCGTTTAAGGCATTAGCGGTGGTTGTCCATTTAAATTTATCTACTGCCGCGATAACCACTTTTGCTGCTTGCGAAGCCCCAATCTTATTGCCTCTATACAGATAAACTCTCGCTTGAAGGCCTTTTACGGCATAATAGTTAAACCTCAAGTTCCTGTTACTCTTTAAAAAGTCGGCCACATCGGTTGCGCTTGCTGTATTAACCCCACCAGTAATAATTGGATCTGCCTGTAATAAATTTTCTGCATCTGAAAGGTCTTTTAATACCTTAACCATGTACTCATTGGCAGGCAATAGCGGGTTGATGCTCGATTTACTTCCCTCATAATATGGTAAACTTTGTTTAGTGGAATCAACAGTACTATATCTAGGGCCATAAAGACGCAATAAATCGAAATGGAGGTAAGCACGCATGGCTAAAGCTTCTCCCTTAAAGATGGCTTCTGTACTTGGGTCTACTGCTCCCTTGTATTTTTCTATGTTCTCTAGAAAGGCATTAATGTTCAGGATGTTAGCGTACGCTGCTGTCCAAATGCTCTCTAACCTAGTATTTGTTGGTGATTCGTTATACACGTAGGTAGCCATCTTGGTTAAACTGTGTGTGCTTGGAATGTTATAACGCTGTGCTAAAATTTCTATGGTAGAAAGCGACATTTGATCGCCATACAATTCGTTTTTAGCCAAGTTGATGTATAAACCATTTAGTACAGATTGTACACCTAGTTTGGTGCTGAACAGCTGAGTTTCTAAAACCTTGTCTTCTGGTTGTACATCCAAAAACTTTTTACATGAAGTAAACACTGTAATTGTTAATGCTACAAATGCTACTATTTTGATAAAATTCTTTTTCATTTTGATGTTTTTTAAAATGAGGCTTTTAAAGAAAAAGCAATCGTTTGAGCATAAGGATAATTTATACCACGTTCCCTTCTTACATTGGATAGGGTGTAGAAGTCGTTTGTAAATGCGTTAAGTTGTAGGCTTCTAAGTCCTAAGCTTTTTACCCATTTAGAATTGTCTAAAAGGTAGCCGATATTTACAGACTCAATGGTTAAGGCATTTTCTTTTTGCACAAAGCGTGAAGAAATTGGCGTGGTTGCGGTTTGAGAAATACCTTTAAACTGTGCTAAGTCGCCAGGGTTTTTCCACCTGTCGTAAAGGGCACGTTTATCTTGGTTATTGTTAACGCTAACAAAGCTGATGTTTTCTACTTTGTCAAACAATGCCGAATTGAATACATCGCCACCTAATTTATAACGTAAGCTAAAGCCCAATGAAAAGCTTTTATACCTTAAGTTGTTAGAAACCACTCCTTCAACCACCGGTGTTGTATTGCCCACATTAACAATGTTTGCCGTAGCGTAGTCAAAAGTATACTGTCCGTCTTTAGTTAAGAAAACCTCTCTTCCGGTAGCAGGATCAATGCCCATTGATTTAATGGCCCAAATGGCTTCGGCACTATAGCCGTCTTGATACCTAACAGTGGTTTTGTTATTTTCTTGTTGTTTGTTCAGGGAGGTTAACGAGTTCCCGATATCTCCATATTTGCTCTTATACATAGAGCCAAATATGCCAACACTCCAAGTAATGCGCTCGGCCAAATTGTAAACAGGGAAATAAGTAAACTTAGCTTCGATACCTCTATAAGTTAAACTACCAACATTATATGGGTAATTAAACACCCCTGTAGATGATGGTAAATCTACTGGAACAATTAACGGGTTTGTACTTTTGTCATAAGCATTAACATAACCTGTAAATCTGTTTTTGAACAAGGTAAATTCTAATGAACTGCTTATTTGACGCGTTTTTTGTGGCTCCAAGTTTGGATTGCCCAAGGTTGTTAAACTTACTCCTTGACCAAATACATTATAGTTTGTATTACTGTTATAGTTATATACAGAAAGTGAGCTGATATTGGCAAAATTCTGATTACCAGTAATTCCAACGTTAGCCGTTAATCTTAATGTATTGATCCAACTCTTGCTTTTGATAAACTCTTCATTATGGAGGTTCCATCCCAATCCGAATGAATAATATGGAGAGAATTGGTTGTTGCTACCATAAGATGTAGAACCATCGAGGCGGTAAAGTGCATCAAATAGGTATTTGTTTTGATAAGAATAGTTAACAGATACCGTACTGTTTAGTGTTCTGAAAACATTACTTGAAGCGGTTGGGGCTCCACCTTCCATATAGCTATAGGCAAATCTAGGATTACCTAAATTTCCTGCTGGAAAACCTTCAGCTACACTGCTATAACTTCTGTTTTCACTTTCTGATACCGTATTTCTGAAGTTGGCATTGATGATGTGGTCTTCTGCTAACACCTTATGATACGTTAACATTAAGTTGGCCTGATAAGAAAAGTTACTAGCCCTGGTATCTGTATATTTTCCCTTCCTTAAGGTTGGTGTATTGATAAATGCGCTCATGTCTGGCGATTTATAAACTTCGGTGCTGGTATTTCCCTTTGTAATTTGTAACCCACCAGTTAACTTTAGTACGTCATTAATGTCGTAATTAAGGTTTAAGTTATTCTGAACTTCTAAGTTCTTTGTCCTGTTATACTGTGGTTGCATGGCATCAAATAATGGATTACTCACCTGTAAGGTAAGTCCATTACTGGTTCTCGATTCCTCAAGATACCTATTCATTGATTTTTCATAATATGGATTAGTATTTACCCATGTTGAGAAATTGCCATAAGGAGATTCTGTACTAGAATAACCTCTGATGTAAGTAATGTTGTTGATGTTGAAATTATTTTTTCGATAGGTTAAATTAATGCTACCACTATAGGTATCTCTTCCTGAAGCTGTTGTAGAACCTCCACCAATATCTGTTCCTACACCTTTCATCGTACCTTCACCAATTCTATAGTTCATGCCAACGCCATAGGTAAAAGCATTGTCTCCGCCAGATGCGCTGATTGAAGAGTTGGTAGAATAACCATTTTGAACAGGTTCGCTTAACCAATAGCTGTCGATACCTTTCCTCACGTTGGCAAGGTGGGCATTATAAAGTTGATCTAAGTAAATCTCTTGATCAGGTTGGCCTGCAGTACTTGGGATGTAACGACCAGATAAGCGCTCAAATTCTAATTTCTCAGTAGCATTCATCATGTTATAGGTAGAAAGAACGGGCATTTCGAACCTAAAATCTTGACTATAAGAAAAGCTAAGTTGGCCTGGCTTTGGTTTAATGGTTTCGATAACCACTACACCGTTAGAAGCTTGAGAACCATATAGGGCTGTAGAGGCTGCATCTTTAAGTATGGTTACAGAACCTACTCTGTTCATGTCTAAATCTACAATGGTTTGTATGGTAGTGGGAAAACCATCTAAGATGAAGAGTGGCTGATTAGGGTCGGCACCAAATTGATCACGCAGGGTGGTACTTGGAATACTGCTTTTACCTCTAACTTCAATTACTGGCATTACGTTTGGATTAGAGCCAGCCAAGTTATTTTCTATCTGGAGAAAGGAAGGGTCTAATGACCTAAGACTTTGAATGATGTTGTTATTGCTAACTGCTTTTAGGTCATCTCCTGTAAATTTGGCTGTAGTTCCTGTAAAACTATCTTTATTACGGTTAATTCCTGTTCCTGTAACTACTATGTCTTTCATTTCAGTTTCTGAAACCTCTAGTTTGATAGTTAGTGGTTGGGTACTGGCTTTAACCTCTTTAGTTTTGTAACCAATATAGGTGATGATTAGAACATCAGTTTCAGTTGCTGTGGTTATTTTAAATTCGCCTTTACTATCGGTAATGGCAACTTTATCCTTGGTGCCATTTACTCTAATTGAGGCGCCTACAATCGGTTTGCCATCTTCATCAATTACTTTACCAGTAACCACAATGTCTTTCTCCTTATTTTCTTTTGGAGGATTGGTTGCGTATTGTAAAACGATGGTTTTTTCTTCTAGTTTATAAGTTAGAGGTTGGTTGGCGAAACAAAGCCTTAGTACATCTTCTATTGATGCATTTTTTACCTTAAGCGTAACTGGTTTGGCTAGGCTTAGCATGTTTGCATTGAAAAAGAAATCATACCCAGTTTGTTTACTGATTTTTTGTATGATTTGCTCTAGTGGAACGGCCTTCTCGTTAAGTGTGATCTGTGCAAAACTAGTGGTTGCGCTGGCTTGTACGATAAACGAAAATAAGATGATGAACGTTAGTTTCAATTTCAATAATATTTTGGCATAAATACGGCTTGTTTTACCGCTATTAAATGTCATGTAAAAATTCATACATTTGTTTGTTTGGGTTTAAGTTTCAAATGTTAATTGAGTCGATTTATTTAACAAGCTAACCTGAATAAAACTCTTTTAGAGTATAAGGTTAGGGGCGTTGCAACCGCCTCTAACTTATTTTCAGCTTACTGTTTGTGTAGGTAAAATTTACGGCATAACAGTAATCCTCCTTCCTTCGAATTTAAAGTGAATACTTTCTGTTAATTCCATTATTCTTAATACTTGTTTAATGTTTTTTGATCTAGACACTGAGCCAGTAAATACCATTCTTGATAAATCGCTTGGGCACTGTACTTCAACATCATACCACCTCGAGATTTTTCGCATGATACTGCCCATGTCTTCATTGTTAAATACAAATTCATTGTGTATCCAAGCTGTTTCATCATCAACATTTGCAGATTTAATATTAATTAAATCTCCTATTACATTGGCTTGCTGACCAGGTATTAACACCTTAGTAGTGCCATTTTTAGTCCTTACCCTCACACTGCCTTGGGCCAATGTGGTAGCTATACTCTTTTCGTCATGATAAGCATTGATGTTAAAATGGGTGCCCAATACTTGGACAACCTGGTTGTTGGCTATTACCTTAAATGGTTTGTTGGCATTGTGAGCTACTTCAAAATAACCTTCACCTGTTAACTCAACAACCCTTTCATTTTCATTAAATACAGTTGGATATTTTAAGCTAGATGCCGAGTTAAGCCAAACTTTAGTGCCGTCTTCTAATGTTAAATTATAGTAACCTCCATTAGGTATGGTCAATAAGTTTATTTGTGAAGTAGCGGCTGCATTGCTAGTGTTATAAGTCAATTGCCCATCTTCAGTTTTAAAGATATTTGAGCCACCCTGATCGCCTATTTTTCCAATGTTCGCCTCATTTAGTGAAATGGATACGCCGTTTGCCAGGGTTAATGTTGCTTTTTTACCTCCCGGTAAGATTTGAACAATAGCTTGACTTGTTTTGGCGGGATTGTTGTTTTTGTCGAGGTAGAAATACAAACTAAAAGACAGGCAAATTAATACCACAGCAGCGCTGGCAACTTTAGCAAGTTTTGGCCAAAGTTTAATTGCTTTTTCTTTGCGTTTGTGAATTGGTAATGTTGCCCAAACTTGGCTTTTTGCCTCGTTTAGTTCCTCAATGCTGATGTCGATTTTTTCATTGTCTACTGTTAGGTACCAACTCTCTAAAAGAGCTAAGTCTGATTCGGTACAATTGCCTTCCTTATATTTTTTGAGTAGTTGCTTTGCTTCGATGTTTTTCATGTCCTTAAAGAGACTATTTCCTCTTTAAAATATAGACGGCAAAGGGGGTAGGTGGGGGGTATATAAATTTAACAAAAAATTAAAATTAATTTAAAGACTAATAAAAAGCATCATTCCTAGCTTACTACGCAATATTTTAAGCGCATTATTAATTTGTTTCTTAACCGTTTGTTCAGATAAATTAAGCTGTGCAGCTATTTCTTTGTGGCTAAGTTTATCTTTTCTGCTGAGGTTAAAAACTTCCCTCATTTTAGGCGGTAAACTGGCAATGCCACTTTCAATTAAGGCAGATAGCTGTTTTTCTCTTATGTTATGATCTGTAATGCAATAACCTTGTTCTATGTAACCTTGTAAAGACTTAATGTATTTAGATTCTACCTCTTGATGTGAAATTACATCTAAAACCTTGTTTCTAACAGCAGTGTATAAATATCCCGATAGGCTAGAATTAATGACTAATGAATTTCTCTTGTTCCACAGTTGTGCAAAAAGTTCATGTAGTAAGTCTTGAGCTTCCTCCTTGTCGCGTAGTTTTTGATAAGCCTGAAGGTATAAAACATCAAAATATTTGTTGTAAATGATGGTATAGGCTAAGGCATCCTCACTCTTCAGTAATTCAATCAATTCGGTGTCAGAAGGAGAAGTGTCTAGCAACATGCTGCAATCACAAATTTTATTTGAAAACCAAAGAAGTAAAATTTTAATAGGGGTAAAGCAAGAGTTATGATGTAGCTATCAAAATTAATACAAATAAGCTAATTACCAAATAGATTAGTGCTTAGGGGTTTATTTTGAAATAAGCAATGCTATTGTTTTAAAACATTTCTGTTGCAACATCTTATTAATCAATTTTACTATATTTATCACACAACAATCTCAATTTAAGTTAATGTGGGTCATTTTAATCAATCAGTTTAATTAGCCATGGCGAAAAAGTCCAATAGGTTATCTGTCTGGTTTTTATCTAGGCCCATAACAACGGGGTTTATTTTTTTCCTGTTCTTGTTAAGCCTTATATCCTTAATAGTTACGCAGCGCTATCAATTATTCCAGGAAAATAGGGAAAGAGAAATTTCAAATATTTTAGATGGGGTCGAATCAAACATTGAGCAATCCTTAAAAAATGGTTATACCATTGCCTTAACGTTAGCACTTACTTTAGATAATAATGGCAAGCCCAATGGCTTTGAGAAGGTGGCGTCGCAATTGGTAAAAACCAATCCAGATTTGCAGGCTGTTCAATTGGTGCCTAATGGGGTAATTAAATACATTTATCCGTTAAAGGGTAATGAAGCAGCCTTTAACCTAGATCTTTTTAAGAGCCCAACACGCACTATTCTTGAAGCCAAAAAAGCTATTGAAACACGTAGAATGTATTATCAAGGGCCTGTAAAACTAACGCAAGGAGGTATAGGAGTTGTGGGTAGGCTGCCACTATTTATCAATAATGAGTTTTGGGGATTTTCGGCAGTAGTGATGAAATTAGATACACTGCTTAAAAAGGCAGGTATTGATAATGATAAATACGAGAATTATAAATTTCAACTATCAAAAGTTAACCCCCTTACCAAAAAGGAAGAGTTTTTTCTTCCAAAACAATACGACATTACCAATCAGCAGTACAAATCAGTCGTTTTGCCAGAGGGTGATTGGAAAGTTTATGTAATTAACGTGGATCCTTATGGTACGCTATGGCAAATTATTAGTGCCATATTGTTTGGCTTGGGTTTAACTGGTTTATCGAGTTATTTGTTAACCCGACTTTTAAGGAAACAAGCCCAGCTACAGAATGTGGTTTATGCTCAAGCCACGCAATTAATTGATACAGAAAGTAAGTTTAAGAATATTTTTGATCATGCAGCTGTCGGTATAGCGAGGGTAAATTCTACAACAGGCCAGATTTTGGAGGTAAACCAATATTTGTGTGATTTTTTGGGTTATCAGGAAAACGAGTTGTTGAGTAAAAAAATAAAATCGCTTATCTATTTAGATGATTTGGGAGAAGAGCGAATTTCATTTAAGAAGTTGTTAAAAGGCGAATTAAGGCAGTTTAAGAAAGAAAGTAGGTATTTAGGTAAAGATGGAACTGTGATTTGGGGAAGTGTAACCATTACCCCTTTATGGGATGAGGGTGATGAACCTACAAATCATATTGTTATTATTGAGGATGTAACTAAACGCAAGTTAGAGGAGCAGATATTGATAGATTCTCAAAGAAGGATAGAGTCTTTAATTAATACAATTGATGGAATTGTTTGGGAGGGTGATTTTAGCTCCCACCAATGTACTTTTGTAAGCGAAAAAGTGCAAGATATACTGGGCTATTCTGTTAAACAATGGATGAGTAGTCCTGATTTTTGGTTAGACCACTTACATCCAGATGATAAAGAAGTAATGCAGACCTATCTCAACAAGTTATTGCCAAATGGCAGTCAACATGATGCAGAGTATAGGATGTTTGCCAAAGATGGTTCTATGGTTTGGATTAGGGATATCGTTACGGTAATAAAAGAAGAAGACCAGCCTCTTAAATTAAGAGGTATCATGATAGATATTACCAATAAGAAAGAGGCTGATGAAGCATTAAATAAGTCTTTTAATTTGGTAACCGAACAAAATAAAAGACTATTGAACTTCTCTTATATTGTTTCTCATAATTTACGCTCACATGCAGGCAACATACAAGGTATTTCGGCATTAATAGAAAGTGCCCAAACTGATGACGATAGGAATGAAATGATACAATTGTTAAAAAAGGTTGCGGGCAATTTGAATGAAACCCTTTTTAACCTAAACAATATAGTAAACATTCAAACCAGTATAGACATTGAAATTGAGCCATTATACTTGAGTGAATATGTACAAAGAACCTTGGCTGTTCAAAACACACAGATTTTGGCTAAAAAAGCTACCATTTTAAACAAGGTTGATGATGATATCGTAGTTAACTATAATCGTGCATACTTGGAGAGTATTTTACTCAATTTGCTTTCTAATGCCTTACGTTATAGCCATCCAGACAGAAAACCTGTTATTTCTATCGCTTGCTTTAAGGAAGATGGACAAGATGTGTTAAGGGTTTCGGATAATGGGATTGGTATTGACTTAGAGAAGTATGGAGATAAGTTGTTTGGTATCTATCAAACCTTTAATGGCAATGCCGATGCAAGGGGCTTTGGATTATTCATTTCAAAAAATCAAGTAGAGGCAATGGGAGGAAAAATAGAGGTAGAAAGTGCATTAAATAAGGGAACTACATTTAAAATTTATTTTAAATAGCTCATTTGATCGGTAACGGGAATGTAGGTTTATTTCTATGAAAAGTATGTTTTATTAGTTCAAGTTAATTTTTGGTTTAACTTAAAATCGAATTCTAAGAACAACTTGTAGCCATTTGCCTAAAAAACAATGTTAATGTTTCTTAATGCGTTTTTCTTGTTTGGTTTTGATGACTAGTTTCGTTGAAAATAAAACTAAAAAACATGAAGAGAATCATATTGTTTATGATGGCATTTATTGCATTTCAATCTGCAATTGCTCAAATTAACCCATTTAATGCAAAGGACAGTGTCCAAATTAGTGGGAAAGTAGTAGGCTATGACTCAAGTCAGACAGATCATTTCCTTAGCTTTTCAACTTATGATTTGTTTGGAAGATCCACAAGTAAAGCTATTCAGATAGAGGATAATGGAGATTTTTTGATCAAGCTTTATCAATCCTTTGAAGGTGATATCCAATTGAATTATAAAGGCGCCTATATAAATGTTTATACCAAGCCAAATAACATTTTACAGTTAGAGATTTATGATTCTAAAGTAAAACAAGAAATACATTATGAAAATGCTTTTGTAGCTAAAGGTGAATTGGCAAGCATCAATAACCTGATTCTAAAATTCCAAACGGCATATGATAAATATCCTTTTAAATCTGAATTTGATATGGGTGATAAAAAGCAGACAGACAGTGCTTTTGCCGCCAGTGTGGTTATAAAACTCAATGAACAATTAGCTTTTTTAAGTGCTTTTGTAGAGGACAATCAAGTTGCAGATCAAAAATTTATCAATTGGCAACGTAGTCGGTTTCAATATGAGGCAGGCCAAAGTATTTTGTTCTTTCCATTTGCAGGGAAGTATAATAAGGAAATCACACAGAAGCAATTACTGCAATTGATTAACTCGATACCAATTAACAATGATAATGCGCTAAATTGTTCTTCCTATTATGCTTTTTTAAGTAGCTTAACTGGTGCGCAACAGATCATGATTAACATTAATCCAATGTATGATGCAATTAAGGCTATGAACGGAAAAAACACGATGGGTATTTGCCTTGATGAAATTGACAAATTTGCAACTGGAATTGCTAGAGAACTACAATACTTTGGGTCTTTTTTACGAAGAGCAGGCTCTGGTTCGGATCCAATGCCCTATTTGGCTCGCTTTAATGAGGTTATTGATAACCCATTTTTAAAACAGCAGATAAGAACAGTGCAAGCTCCAATGCACAAAGCTTTTAACGAATTTGATATTGTAGCTCGCTTAAAAGCGCTAAAGGTTAAACCGGTTTTAAAGGAAAGATTAATCAATATATTTTCACAATACAAGGGTATGAGTTTATACATCGATTTTTGGGGCGATTGGTGCGGGCCATGTATGAGCGAATTGCCAACTTATCCGAAGTTAATTGCTGCCTTGGCAGGGAAGCAGATTAAGTTCTTATTTCTTTCTACTTTCACTACTGTGGAAAGTATGTTAGCTGTTAAGAAGAAATTTAAGATTGATGGTGATTTTATCAATTTATCTAAGGACGAAGTTAATATAGTAAATAATGTATTTGAATTTCACAGTTATCCATCTCATTTCTTAGTAAATGATAAAGGTGCCGTGGTAAGTAGGATGTCGAAAACAACTTTAAGTACAGTAAATGAAAAAGCTGAAGAAATTGCCACCTTATTAAAGAAATAAGATGAAACTTAAATTAAGATCTCTTATTGCTCTGAGTGTTTTGGCAACGCTCGGTGTCTTTGTTTTCCAGGTAATCTGGTTAAATAGTAGTTATCAGTTGAGTAAGGATAAAATAGCAAATGAAGCAAAAACCGTATTAGACGAAGCGATAATTGAGCACCGAGAATTGGTTGCTGAGCGAGTAAGGCGGTTGTTGATCAAGGCGATTAATCCAAGTGATATTGAGACTCAAGTTCATTGGAAGATGCCAGATAGCCAGCATGTGCAATTAGGTTATAGGACCAAAAGATTTCCCAATGCTTCTTGGACAACTTTTAAAGTGTCAGCAAAAGAATTGAATAAGGTTCAAGGGAGTCCTTATCCGCTTTTGTTAGACCGAATTAACAAAGGGAATTTGGATGTATTAGATGGTGTTTATTCGACTTTTGTTGGAATCGTTCATTACGAGCCTAATAGTTGGGAGGATAAACTCCAAGATAGTCTGATGCGTTGTTTTTATCTGCATGAAGACACTGCTATTTTAAATAAAATAATTAAAAGGCGTTTAGAGACATTGAATTATCACCTTTCCACGCAGATAGTCTATCAAAAAGGAATTAATGAAATCTATAATAAAAAATCAACTGTAAATAAGATTCTTCAAGCAGAAGCCACGCAAGTAGTCGAGATGGTGAGTGATAATCGCTATCATCCGCTTAACGAACAGCTTGACTCCTTGAATGCGTATGTGCAAAAATTAGGTGAGTCTAGTGATATGATTTATGTTGTAAAACCAATACTCAATGATATTGCTAATACATTACATTTTGGAGTACCATTTATCATTCTTGTAGTTAAGGTAAATCCCTCAAATATCCTTAATCAAATGCTATTTAGCATAATGGGCTCTTGTTTATTGTTTTTGTTAATAGGCTCTTGCTTAACCTATATGTTTTACACCATCTTAAAACAGAAAAAGCTCTCAGAAATTAAGGATGATTTTATAGGTAATGTTTCTCACGAGTTAAAAACCCCTGTTGCTACTGCTTTAGCAGCCATTCAGGGAATGCAATATTTCGGTGTACTAAAGGACAAAGAAAAAACTACTATGTATTTAGATGCCAGTGCTAAAGAGATGCAGCGTTTGTCGGTTATGATTGATAACATTTTAAATAGTTCTATCTATGAACGAAGCGATTTTAATCTCCACATTATTAAATTTAATTTGAGAGATATGTTAACTGAGATGATAAATATTCAGGAATTACACTCAAAAAAGAAAGTTAAGATAGAATTGACTTATCAAGCCAAAGAAGAAGTTTTTGCAGATAAAACACATCTTTATAACGTTTTTATTAATTTGATAGACAATGCGATTAAATATGGTAGGGAGGAAGTACTGGTTAAAATCGAATGTTTTGAAAGCACAACTAGCCTTAAAATTGATATTAGCGATAATGGAAGCGGGATACCCATCACTTATCAGAAAAGTATTTTCGATAAATTTTTTAGGGTGCCTAGTCCAAACGACCATAGTGTGAAAGGTCATGGATTAGGATTAAACTATGTAAAGAATATAATAGAAAAACATAAGGGAAAAATTAAACTTATAAAGTCAGATGATAATGGCTCAATCTTCGAAATTAATTTACCGCAATGAAAGGGGCACCTAAAATACTATTAGTAGAAGATGAAGTTGCCTTAGGGTTGATTATTAAGGATAGTTTAGAAACTAGGGGGTTCGATGTAATATACATTACAGATGGAAACTTGGCTTATGATACTTACACTTCCGAAAAACCTGGGCTTATGTTGCTTGATGTAATGCTGCCCTCCATTAATGGGTTAGCGATTGCTGAGAAAATTAGGCTAGAGGATAAGCATACACCTATTTTGTTTTTAACCGCAAGGACAACGCCTCAGGATGTGTTAAATGGCTATATGGCGGGTGGAAATGATTACCTTAGAAAGCCTTTTGATATGGAAGAGTTGATTATTCGGATAAAGGTATTGCTTAACCAAAACCGCTTGTTGGAAAATGAACAAAGTGATAAAAATTCAGGTGTAGTTGATATTGGAAAATATAATTACGACATAATGAGAGGAGTTTTAGTCCATAAAGGGGTAATAAAGCAATTGACGGGTAGGGAAAGCGAAGTTTTAAAAACGCTTTATCAGAATAGAAATAGATTGCTGGCAAGGAAAGAATTTTTACTCCAGGTTTGGGGAGACGATGATTTTTTTAGCTCGAGAAGCTTAGACGTTTTTATCACTAAACTAAGGCGATATTTTAAGTATGATCCAGCAGTTCAGATAATTAATCATAGAGGTTTCGGCTATAAGTTAATTTGTTAGAGATTTTATAGACGATCATTAATTCAAATTCACTTATTTCCCATTACCTTTCCTTGTCGATCATCTTATGGATGTTTGGGGATGAGAGCCAAAACCTGTGGACTAAGGGATCAGTTACAAAAGTTGTGTAAGGGTTAAACAATCATTTACGCCCACTAAATAATCCTTTACGGGCATCATCCTTGTTTTGCCCACTGCTCTTTCTCTTTTTCCTGTCCTTGAAGCTCATCTTTTGCCAATTGCTCCTCTCAGTGGGGTCACCTGGGCAGAACCCAGCCCTTAGGATGGCGGCTGGGTGAAGGTCCTGGCTATTGAGCACGGCCTTTCCCGCAAATGTTTTTTCGGCATAGAAGAGTCCCAGTGAAACGAAATAGATTGCACCCGGGGCACCCTTGAACACGAGTTGTTGTGGGGGAAGGCCAAAAGGGTCCTTTTGAAGTTCAATCTCAAACGATTGTGCGTCCTGTCGCAGGTACTGCTTGCTTTTTAGGTCTATTAGGATAACCTCAAAGGCCACAGTACAGTACCTGGCATTCGGTGCGAATGTCAGGTCCCTTGGAACAAGCATCTCTGGAAGCGATATGAGAAGGTCTTCATCTTTTGTTATAACTTCGGGCTGTGCAAAAAGATATCTCTTAACGGGGGAGGCCACGTTGAACTCAAAGCCATTGAGCCTGCTGAAATAGTCCTGGTCAAAACTGAATGTCTCGCCAGCGTCAATGGTTGCCTTCTGGAGGATGCCATTGCACTCGCCGGTAAGCCTGGAAACCATGCCGCCATCATAGTGGGCAAGGAGGTTTTCTGCACCATGCCTGATGTAACTGGATAAGGTACTGGCAAGGCCAAAGACATAGGCGGCATTATAGGTGGCGGCCGTCATCTGGATCAGCTCACCCTTATGCTTGGAAACAACAAGCTGTCTGTTTCCCACTTTCTTGAAGATTACCGGGCCCACAATCCCGCTAATGAATTTCCCTGCCATTCTAGCCATAATCACTACGTTTTAAGAAGGATATAACCGCATCGAAACACTCCTTCGACAACCCTTCACTATAAATGTATATAAAATCTGTATAAAGTCCAAGTTATTCAATAAATATATGGACTTACTATGGACTATATATGGACCTACTATGGACTTATATTGTACAAGAGTTACACTGCGACACGCCATTTTCACTAATAAGGAACGGGGTAGATGGAAATCTTATTCGGTTATGGTTAAACTGGGTTACCTTGGTAGACAATAGATAGAGAATTACTCCACAGGTTTTGGTTCTGATCTATGTTTGGAAATTATAATTGAAAATTTTGCTTCTGTGGATGGCTTTAAAAAAGAAAAGAGATCATCCATCCAGACTGATCTCTTTTTCTAACCAAATATAAACCTGTATGAACGGGTTATTTTTTTATTCCGATAGATCGGACTTTTTTCTTTTTAAATCTTTAGTGTTTTTGCTTTAACAGCTAATGATGATACAAATATAGAAATAATTTTATTATAGTGTATAAAGTACACTAAGAAAAATTTTATTTATTTTTTGTTTGTGTTATTCAAATGACAAAAGTACTCAAAAACATCATTTGACTAATATTTTAGATGCAAAAGTAGTTTTAATATTTTTAATTATTTATTAGTGAACGTTAAATTTATGTTAAATCAATAGTTTTTGTGTCAAAAAACTGGGTGAACTTTTAAGGGGTAAAACAGTAAAAAATATAAAATTTGAGAACTATTAAGTTCTTTATTGATTATTTCATATCAATTATCATAAAATGCTAAAAATAGTGACGGCGAGTAGCTGTTATTTATGCAAAATTTATAAATCCATTAATTAGTAAAGCGTTAATTTGTGTTTTGTTGTATTTAGTTATGAAAAACTATAGTTTTTATATTATTTTTTAAAAAAAATGGCAACACCTTTTGGGTGCCGCCATTCGTATTAATCTGCGTAAAGGAATTCTCTTATAAAGTTCCGTAGTACTCTACAAATTTTGCAAGGGCTGAAGAATAACCCCACTCATTGTCGTACCAAGAAACAACTTTAACGAAATTATCATTTAATGAAATTCCTGCACCTGCATCAAAAATAGAGGCATGATCGTTGCCAATAAAATCAGATGAAACTACTTCGTCTTCTGTGTAACCAAGCACACCTTTTAAGTAACCTTCAGATGCAGCTTTCATGGCATCTTTAATTTGCTGATAAGTAGCAGGTTTTTCTAAGCGTGCAGTTAAGTCAACTACAGAAACGTCAGCTACGGGAACGCGGAATGACATACCTGTTAACTTACCTTTTAATTCAGGTAAAACCATACCTACGGCTTTAGCAGCACCAGTTGATGAAGGAATGATATTTGAAAAACCACCACGTCCACCTCTCCAATCTTTTGCAGATGGACTATCAACAGTTTTTTGAGTTGCTGTTACAGCGTGAATAGTACTCATTAAGCCTTCCACGATACCAAAATTGTCATTTAAAACCTTAGCAATTGGAGCCAAGCAGTTTGTAGTACAAGAAGCGTTAGATACAATTGTTTGGTCTGCAGTTAATTTCTCGTGGTTAACGCCCATTACATAAGTAGGGATATCACTGTCTTTAGCAGGAGCAGAGAATACTACTTTTTTAGCACCAGCAGCGATGTGTTTTTCTGCATCAGCACGAGTTAAGAACAGACCTGTAGATTCGATAACGATATCTACACCAACTTCATCCCATTTTAAGTTTGCAGGATCTCTTTCTGCAGTAATGCGAATGGTTTTTCCATTCACAACTAATTGTCCGTCTTTAACTTCAATTGTTCCGTCAAAACCACCATGAGTTGTATCATATTTTAACATGTAAGCCATGTAATCTGGCTCAATTAAATCATTGATTGCAACAATGTCTAAGCCTCTCTTCAAGGCAGCTCTAAAAACTAATCTGCCGATACGGCCAAATCCATTTATTCCTACTTTAGTCATTTTTATTAATTTGAGTAATAATTAAGTAAATTGTATATTGGTTCTTTTGTTATTGTAATAATGTTTATGTCATGTTTTTTTGCGACTAAGCGCAATCTATCTTGAAACGTTCCTGCAACCAAACCTACAAAATGAACTTCTTCATTTGGATGCTGACGTGTTGTTGGTACAAGATAGGTGTTAAAATATTTTTCAAAAGCCAGATCAATCAGTTGTTCTATATATTTATGGCTTCTATTTTCTATGTAAAAATCTAAGAAGGAACAAAGGTAATTTTGCGCATTAGGTTTCCTGTAGATTTTTTCGAGTATAATGGCCCTATCTACATTATACTTTTCTTCGAATTGTTTTCTCAAGTCTTGAGGGACTTTGTCTTCTAGGTAGCTCTTCAATAAGATTTTGCCTAAATAGTTGGCAGAACCTTCATCGCCTAGTATGTAGCCTAATCCAAAGTTATTCTTTTCAGGTTTTTTTCCGTCAAAATAAGCGCAGTTAGCTCCGCTTCCCAATATGCCAACTATGCCTGTCTGGTTATAACATGCTGCTATTGAAGCACCATAAATATCATCCTCAACTTTGATTTTAGCATTTTTGAAAAATTTGCCTAAGGTTTCGGCTAAAGACGTTTGAGCATTTACAGAAGAAGCTCCAGCTGCAAAGACAAATATTTTCTTTATTTTCTCTGCATGGTTAATTAAAACGATGTTTTTGTTTAATAAATAAAGAATGTGCTTTTGGTCGTTAAAACGAGGGTTTATTCCTGGAATTGTACATTCAGCAATGGTCTTTCCTTCATTGGAAATTTTCCAGAAAGCACTTTTTGATCCGCTATATACAACTGCTATCATTCTTATTTATATTGATAAAACATGTGTCATTTCTAATAAATCGTCTTCTAACTTATAATTATGAGCATGCAATGCTTCTTCAAGACTTGTTAATCTAATGTCGTTACCACGAAGCCCAACCATTTGCATGGTTTCGCCTTTAATTATTTCATTTACAGCGGCATATCCCAGTCTACTTCCCAATATCCTGTCAAATCCGCTTGGGCTTCCACCTCTTTGTAAGTGACCTAATATCGTTACTTTTGTGTCGTAATGTGTAAATTTCCTTTTAACACTTTTTGCAATGTCATAAGCCCCACCATATTTATTCCCTTCAGAAACTATTACAATACTTGAAGATTTCTTGGTATCAGCACCAGACCTCAACTTTGTTATTAAATCTTTTAAAGAAGTTTCTTTTTCTGGCAAAAGTACAGCCTCAGCTCCGCTTGCAATTGCTGTTCTTAATGCTAAACAGCCAGAGTCTCTACCCATTACTTCAATAAAAAACAACCTGTCATGAGAGTCTGCAGTATCTCTAATTTTATCTATTGCTTCTATAATTGTGTTAACAGCTGTATCGTAACCTAAGGTAAAGTCAGACCCATAAAGATCGTTATCTATAGTGCCTGGTACACCTATTACATTGATTCCGTATTTTTCTCCAAAACGTTTTGCACCAGTAAAGGTTCCATCGCCACCAATAACTATTAAGGCATCTATTTCTTTATCTTTTAAATTCTTATAGGCAATTTCCATACCTGCTTCTTCTTTAAAAGCTAAACACCTTGCAGTTTTTAAGATAGTACCACCCATGTGTAATATGTTACTTACCGAGCGAGAATCCATTGCTTGGATATTGTTGTCAATTAGGCCTTGATAACCCTGCATTACCCCGAACATATTTCTTCCGTGATAAATACCTGTGCGAATTACAGCTCTTATGCAGGCATTCATACCAGGGGCATCGCCGCCAGATGTTAGTACTGCAATATTTCTAATATTTGGTTCCATTATTTATATTATACGAATATAGTGTGTATTTTTTACACTAAGTAATTTTTTTTCATTATTTTTATGGATTAAATGAACAAGTGTATTTATTTTGTTCTAATATTATAAAATATAAAAACGATTTTGTCTTGAAAGAAGTATTACCTGTGTTTAATTCCGCGGTTTCAATTGATTGCGTGTTATTTGGTTTTGATGGTGGAGAACTCAAAATTCTACTAATTGAAAGAAACGAAGAGCCTTTTAAGGATTGGTGGGCTTTGCCTGGTAATCTGATAGGGGAAGACGAAAGCGTTGAACAATCTGCCTCACGTATTTTGCATGAACTTACAGGGTTGAGTGATATTTACATGGAACAATACTACACCTTTGGCGAGGTAAACCGACATCCACAAGGTAGGGTAATTACTGTGGCTTATTATGCCATGTTAAGACTAGGTGGCGATAAAGCATTAAAACCGCTAACCTCTTATGCTAAAAAAGCACAGTGGATCAATGTGAAGGAACTTCCCAAGTTAGGTTTTGATCATCAGCATATCTTTGATAAAGGTTTGGAGAAAATCAAACGAAGGATTAAACATCTACCGATAGCATTTGAGCTTTTGCCTGAGAAATTTACCTTAACTCAAGTGCAAAACGTGTATGAGCTTATTTTGGGTAAAAAATTAGATAAAAGAAATTTCAGGAAAAAAATATTGAGTTTCGGCGTGCTTAAAGAACTGAATGAAAAACAAAAAGGGGTTTCTTTTAGAGCGGCTACTTTATATAAATTCGATCGAAGAAAATACGCTAAACTATTTGGCAAGGAGATCTCCTTTTAAGGGCATATTGTGTTATAACCAAATGATTTTAGCTTAGCAACGAATTTTTTCGGTAAAAAATATATAAGCTAAAAAATAATTTGAAATTCTTTATTGGATTTTGCTTTGGAGTGTTATATTTACACTATCAACCTAATATGCAGAAACTCTACAAATTAACATTGATTTTTGTTGTGCTATTTGTGATGAACGTACCTGTTCAAGCACATTGGGATGGTAATTCTTTGTTAAATTCTGCTAAATCAAGTAAATCTAATTTAATCTCTTCTGGAAGAGATTGGGCTGGTTTAAATGGTAAACAAGCTACTAATTTCTTTAATTACCCTAATCCAGCTGTTACCGAAACTACAATTGCCTATACCTTAACTGCAAAAGCAAATGTTACACTAAAAGTTATTGATTTGACAGGTAAACAATTAGCTGTATTGGTAAAACAAGAGCAAGCAGCTGGTAAGCAAGAATATTATTGGGTGCTTGCTAAAAATAACATCACCTCTGGTATGTATATCTTATTGTTGCAGGTTGATAACAAGACTTACAGTAGAAAAATTATTGTTCAATAGTTTTAAAAAATTATAATATTGTTTAAAAAAAAATGCCCCAGCTAATTGTTGGGGCATTTTTATGATTATTTGATAAAGATTATCTCTTGCTCAAATGGTAGTCAACTAAATCATCTATAGGGGAACGGATGATTTTGCCTACACCCATTTCATATCTATCGGCTACTAAGCTTAATATGTCTCTAAAGCTATAACCTACAGAGCCAACACAGTTTAATTCGTAGTTTTTATAATTTGGATAGTGGATTACCAAGTTTTCGAAAAATGCAGTAAAGGCATAGTCAACAACTGAATGCGTGTAATCTTCGTAGTTTTCTTTAAAGTCATAAATGAACTTACTGAAACTAGCACAAAAGCGATTAGGTAAAGGCTTGTTATAAATATGATCGAAGATATCTTCGTTAGTTAATGCATAATTATCATAGAAGCTCTCTCTTAATCCCTTTGGCATATAGCCTTTCATATAATCTGCTAAAATCCTTTTTCCGATATAACTTCCACTACCTTCATCACCAAGGAAGTATCCTAATGAATCGATGTTTAATGAGATGTCTTTGCCATCATATAAACAAGAGTTTGTACCTGTTCCTAAAATAGCTGCAAATCCTTCATTATCTCCTAGTAAAGCCCTGCATGAGGCTAATAAATCGTGGCCAATCTTGATTTCTGCATTTACAAAAATCTTTTGCATACCATCTTCTACAGTTTTTCTTTTGGCGTCTGTTGAGCAGCCCGCACCGTAGTAATAAACTTCAGTTAATTTTTCTGGCTCAAGGTGATCTGGTAAGGATGTTTTTAATGAACTCTCAATGTAATCGCTGTCTACGAAATAGGGATTATACCCTTCTGTATTAAAATGGATTTTTCTCCCTGCTTCGTTGATCAAGCACCAATTTGTTTTTGTTGATCCACCATCTGCAATAACTATCATTTTTGGTTTGTTAAGTTATGTAATAAGTAAAAAGTCTACCAATATATGTGGCTTTTTTGAAATAAAAAATTAAAATTTTGTTTTTATTTTCTTAATGGTAAGTTTATGTATATGTTTTGATTAAGCGTCAAAAGAACGGTTTTAACATAAAGTGTACTTTATACACTATTAGGGTGATAATTAGACTAAATGTTTGATCGGTTTTTTGGTCACTGTAAAATTTTTAATAAAATAAAAAGCCCTTAAATATTTTAAGGGCTTTTTAAATTTTTTAGACGATTTAGTTTTTAACCAGTGTGTATTTATTGTTAGGTATGTCTAAAGTAATGGTATAATTTCCTGCTGAGGTTATGGCAATGTTGTCGCCATTTAAAGTTCCCGCAGGATTGCCACCATAGTTAGTTCCCCAATCATGGTTTTTTCTAAATTTGAATTCACCTGCTGTAAGGGCAACTGTTACTTTCCAAGTACCTTTTCCATCATTGATATATTTCATGTCTGTATCTACAGACCAGTTGCTACCTGGTATTGCATTTCCAATTATTCCCCATACAAGTGGTGTTATGGTATAGGTTAAGTTATTTATATCTACATCAAGTTGTTTTGCACCAGCAGATATAGAACTGATATCTCCACCAGATGTGCTAATTTTGCCAGCACCAGCTACACCATAAGCAATGTCCCATTTTTTTGCTGGTGTAATTTTGAAATTGCCTCCATCAAAAGCAATAACACCAGTATAAACTCCATTTCCTGTAAGTGATACTAAACTATCTGCAGTTGCAGGATTCCAACCTTGGTAGTTACCCGGTACGTAAATCCATGCAGTAAGAGGAAAGGGTTTCGCACTTAAACTTACCACATTACTATACACAGGAGCTAGATTGTTTGAAATGGTAGATTTAATTCTAATTTCAACATCTGAATTAGCTGTAGTAGGTAAATTAAGCGATAAAAGTAGGTTATTAAAGTCTAAACCATTATAAGCTTTAGATGTAGCATTTGCCGGTAATATCGCTTCCTTAGGGTTAGCAAAGCTTGTGCCCTTAACCGCTAATTGTAGTACATTGGTTACTGCTGCTTGATAACCAAAATTAGCATTAGTTAAGCTAAAGGTAATTACGTTAGTGGCTAACATTGTTTTATCTAGAACAACTGTTGTTGCTGATGATTTTAATGAGCCTCCTGAGCCAGCATTTGCAACCGATTGGGTTTCGTCTTTTTTACAAGACCATAACGATAAAGCAATGAAGCTAAACGTTAAAGATTTTAAAATTATTGATTTCATATCTTAAATAATAAAGATTAATAACCTGTGTTTTGTTTCAGATTCGGATTTGCAATTAAATCTGCAGTCGGAATAGGATAGATGTTTCTGAATGATGGTAAACCAGTACCTGCTTTAATTCCTCCTTTAAAAGGCCATAAGTAGGTAGCTTCAGTAAATTTGTTAAAACGAACCAAGTCTGTACGGCGATGACCTTCCCAATATAACTCTCTTCCGCGTTCATCTAGAAAGAAATCAGTGGTTAATGAGCTTACATTGCCTGAAGCATTGCCATAGGCACGTTGACGTAAATTATTTACATAAATAAGTGCTTGTGCTTGCGTGCCACCAGAACCACCACGCATTACTGCTTCTCCATAAATTAAATATTGCTCAGCTAAACGGAACAATGGAAAGTCAAGTGAGCTAAAAGTTCCATTAAGAGAGCTTGGTGTTGCACCAGTTGAAGTTATGTTTTTGAATTTAGTAACTCTTAAGCCATCAGTAAATACGCCTATATCTTCTACATTGTTCTTTGTGCCGAAGAAAATACCACGTTTATCAGCTGTGCCATTAGGATCAGGGAATAAAGCGGGTAAATTTTGACGCGTTCTATTTCCACCCCATCCACCATTTGGAACCCCATAAGAAGATGGATTCATGTCGCCATTGATAGCAGCGTTAATTAAGAACGTTGTACCACCATAATTTGTTCCTCTTGAACCATCATAGTTAATAGTTAAAATGGTTTCTAAATTATTTACGTTGTTATCTGCCAAGAATAAATCTTTATAATTAGCTTTTAATTGGTAACCAGCAGCAATAACTTTGCTTGCATAAGTAATGGCCTCTGTGTATTTTGCTGTTCCTGTATAAACTTGACCGTTTAAGTATAATCTGGCTAATAGAGCCCAGTCTGCACCTTGATCTGCACGGCCATATTCGTTTGTACGAGGAGCAGATAAGGAACTTTCAATTGCTTTAAGCTCAGATTCTACATAAGCAAATAGCGCAGCTCTTGTTATTTGTTTTGGAGAAACTTTTCCTATTTCATCAGCTTCTGTAACAAAAGGAGGATTACCAAAACCATCTAGCAGTACCCAATATTGGTATGCGCGCAAGAAGCGGGCTTCAGAACGATATTTTTGAATATCAGAAGCGTCTACGCCAGAAATGCCTCTTGTGGCTAATTTTTCTGGTGTACTTTCTCTTAAAAATTCATTACAAAAAGTAATTTGTAAAATGCTTCTAGAATATAGGCCTCTTAAGAAAACGTTATCTGCTGCCCAAGTTGAATGATCTAACTCAGGAATGCCAATATCTCCCCAAGCACAAATCGCTTCATCGGTAGTTAACTCTTGCGATGTCCAAAATAATCTTAAAAAATCTGCAAAACCAGAATTAATGCCACCAATTTCACTAACATCAGATCCTTGAGAGCTAGTTAATGCGTAAGTAGCATAAAGTTTCACCAATTCTTGCTTATAACCCGCAGGAGTAGCATAAACTGTTGCGGCAGTTACATCATTGGTTGGGGTTAGATTTAAATCGCCCTTTTTACATGAATTTAATGACACTAGCAATATGCTAGTTGCCAATAATGTTTTAAATGAATTTTTCATTTTTATGTTTTTATTAAAAACCAACATTTAAACCTAAGGTATAAGTTCTTGGTCTTGGATATAAGTTATAATCAATACCGGAAGATAGTTCTGGATCTAAGCCATCATAATTAGTTACGACAAATACATTCTGACAGTTTGCAGAAATACGCATATTAGTTTTGCCATTTTTAGATAACCTGCCAACATTATAAGCAATACCTAAATTATCCATTTTCAAAAATGAAGCGTTTTTAATGTAATAATCACTCAAAAACTGATTAGATTGGAAGTTGGTATTTAAGAAATCACTATTAGTGTTGTTAATTATTCCACTAGGACTTAAGATGTTTGTTTTAATGCCAAAATTAGAAGAAACGTTATCGTAGATGTAATTTCCTAAGTTAGCTCTTAACACAGTGCTGATAGTCCATTTCTTGTGGCTAAAAGCAGTATTAAAGCCAAAAGTGAAGTTTGGATCTGGTGATTTGTAGAAGTATTGATCACTTGTATTGATTACACCATCGGCATTTAAATCAGTATAAACGCCTTCTATAGGAGTGCCACTTGCGTTGTAAACTTGTTTGTAAACAAAGAATGAACCTGGAATCTGATTTACTGAATTGTATTTTAATGTTGTACCAACACCACCAGTAATATCGCCAGCTCCAACTTTTGATCCTGGATCTGGGTTTAAGGTTAAGTTAGTAACTTTTCTTTTGTTGTAAGCTATGTTAAATCCGAAATCCCAATTGGGATTTTCACTTTTAATGGCTGCAAAATTAATGCTTCCTTCAATACCTTTAACTTCCATGTTGCCAACGTTTGTAGTTAGCAAGTTGCTAAAGTTTGTACCCACAGGAATGTTAATCGTACTTAATAGGTCTTTAGTTTTTTTATAATAAGCATCAATACTTCCATATATTCTGCCTTTTGCAAAACCATAATCTAAACCAGCGTTATAGGTGGTTGTACTTTCCCATTTCAAATCTGGATCATATGCGGCAGGGGTATAATAGTTATAGAAAGTATTTCCAATTTGATATTGCCCAGTGTTACTGTTTGCATAATATTTAGATAGGTAATCATAATTACCGATGCCATCTTTATTACCTGTTTCACCATAACTTAATCTCAATTTTAAATCAGAGAAAGTTTTGCTATCTTTCATGAAATCTTCTCCTATAATCCTCCATGTAAAACCTGCAGATGGGAAATAGCCCCAACGATTTTCTTCTGCAAATTTAGAAGAAGCATCAGCTCTCATTGTTCCAGATAAAATATATTTATCTGCTAAAGTATAAACGAACCTTCCATAGTAAGAAAGCAATTTGTTTTGCTCAATTGAGAATGGAAATACTGGGGTATTTAAAAGTTCTCCAGTTCCTTTAAACGTTTGGAAATTATAGCCAGTAGATGAATTATCATAATAACCATAACCTAAAGTAACGTCAAATTTGCTTTTAATACTAGCAGCCGTATGTGCATAGTTTAAATAGAATTCAGAAATTTTATTTCTTTCTGTGTTTAATCGATTTCCATAAAAACCACTTGTTGAAGCACTTTGGGCTGCAATACTACCAACTCTTGTATAGCCGTAACCCTTATTTACATCATAAGCCAAGTTTAAATTAGCGTGCAATTCTGGTAAGAAATGGAATGAATAGTCTAATTGAAGATTTCCAAAACTTCTTGCGGCCTTACCATTGTTATCTTGTAACCTAATTAAAGCAACTGGGTTTCTTGGTGCATTTGGATTTGGTACTGAACCTTGAATCCATTCATAGTAGCCGCCAAATGCATTGTTTGCATAAACAGGTTGGGTAGGGTCAAATTGGATGGCACTTGCTATTGCTCCATCATTTGCGAAATGTGATTCGGATAATGAACCTTTTAGGTTTAAATTAACCTTTAAATGATTTGAGAAGAATGTTGGCGCAATTGTTAAAGCTCCAGTAGCACGTTCTAATTTATCTGTTATCAAAAGGCCTTGTTGCTCTAAATAGCCAGCAGAAACACGGTAAGGAACATTTTTAAATGAACCAGCCATACTCAATGCATTGTCAGTAGAAAATGCATTTTGGAAAATTTCATCTTGCCAGTTAGTGTTTGCCCCACCTAATAATGCTTTTTGGGCAGTTGTTCCGTTAACATTAACATAAGCTTTAATTTGATCTGCAGAAAGCACATCCACATTTTTAATGACCGTAGCTATTGAATTGTTTGTGCTGAAATTAAATATTGGAGCACCAGAACCACCTTTTTTAGTAGTAATTAAAATAACACCATTTGAAGCTCTAGACCCATAAATAGCTGTAGCATTGGCATCTTTTAATACAGTAAAGGTCTCAATGTCATTTGGATTGATTAATGATAATGGACTTGGGGCATTACCAATACTATTACCACTAAAAGGAATACCATCAACAACAATTAATGGATCGTTGCTTGCATTTAATGATGCACCACCACGAATACGTATTACACTACCTCCACCTGGTCTTCCACCATTATTGATAATGTTAACACCTGCTACCTTACCTTGGATGAGTTGTTCTGGTGTTGTAATTGTTCCTTTTTGAAAATCTTTTGAATTAACAGTTGTAATTGAACCTGTTAAACTTTTCTTTTCTGCTGTACCATAACCAATAACAACCACTTCGTTTAAGTTTTGAGAGTCAGTCTTCATGTTAAAGTTTAAGACAGCATTCCCATTGCCAACTGTAGCTGTTAAGGTTTGAGTTGCAAAACCAATATACTTAACCGTTAAAGTATAAGTACCACTAGTTAAGCCAGTGATTCTGTAATTCCCATCATTGTCTGTTGATGTTATTTTTTGAGTTCCGACAACTTGAACAGAAGCGCCAGGAATTGGCAAATTTGCATCGTCGTTAATCTTACCAGAAATGCTTCCGGTTTGTGCATAAGTTGTCAATGTGCAGAGTGCAAAAATCATCAACATACAAAGCTTAATTGGGTAAAATACTTTCATAGAAAAAGCCCGTTTTAAAGGTGAAATATTTGGTTATAAATAAGTGTATTATACACTATTGTAAATTTATGATAGCATATTAAAAATCAAAATTTTATATCATATTTTTTTTAAACACCATATTTTAGACGCGAAAAACACTTAAAATTCGAAATTTTAAATGGGTTTTTAAAATCGATATTTCAATAAATTAGAAATTAATTTATTGATAATTACATAGTTATAAATCAATTTTAAATAAAAAGGTGTATTTTTTACACTAAGCTGTTTTGAGCGTGTTTTTCGGGAACGTTTTCGGGAACGTTCCCGAAAAAAAGGAGGTAAATTGTAAAATTGTTTAAACCCTTGAGTCGAAATTCTGCGTATTTTGAAGAAATGTTGGAAATTTTTGAAAAAAATGAGCCCGTTTTTAGCTCAAAAAAATGCACTTAAAAATTGATGATTTTAGACCTTTGAAGTTGACTCTCTTGGATATAATTTGGAGTTCAAGATAACCTCACTTTTTAAGTCAACATCACTTGGGTTTTCAAGCATTTTAAAGAGCAATTCTGCTGCTGTTTTTCCTAGTTCAGCCGCAGGTTGGGTAATGGTGCTTAATGCTGGATTTAATAATGGAGCAATGGCCAAACTTGAAAAGCCAATCACCTTTAAATCATCAGGAATAGAGAGTTTAATATCATAACAGGCATAGTAAGTTGCAAAGGCTAAGCGTTCAACAGAAGTAAAAACGCCATCTGGCTTTAAATTGGTAAATGCTTGTTTTAATAATTCTATATTTTCTTTGTAATTGTTAGTACAATCGATAATTAGCTCGTCATTAAATGGGATTTTAAACTTTTTTAAGGCATCTATATAACCTTGCATACGTGTTTTACCAATAGAGAGCGTTTTATTAACCGCTAAATAGGCAATTCGCTTACAGCCTTGTTGTATCAAATGTTTAGTAGCAGAAAAACTACTATCATAATCATTTGTAATTACTCGAGGTGTAATAATATCTTCATAAACCCGATCAAAAAAAACTAAGGGTAACCTCTTTTTAGAAAGCTCATTTAAATAGTTATGGTCATTAGCCTCACCAGATACCGACATGATAATTCCATCGGCCCTGCCATTGTGTAAGTGTTTGATAAATGAAACTTCCTTTTCAAATTGGTCGTTGGTAGAGTAAACCAAAATATGGTAACCTTTAGCACTGGCCACTTTTTCAATACCTTGAATAGCTAATGAAAAATAGTTGTTGCCAAGTTCGGGCACAATGATGGCAATGGTTTTGCTTTTTTGCTCTCTTAAATTACTGGCATAATGATTTGGCTGGTAATTCATTTCCTTAGCCATTGCCAATATTCTTTCCTTTGTTTCTTTACTAATATCGCTATTATCTCTAAATGCTCTAGAAACTGTAGATGTAGATAGGTTTAAGGCTTGAGCTAATTTTTTGATGTTGACATTATCCATTCTAGAGACGCAAGTTGGCTTTTGATTTCGCCTGTAAATATAAATGATAAAAAAAGTAAATATTTCTATTTATTTGTTAAATGATTTGAAAATTATCTTCAAAATCTATAATTCTTAAAATCAATGAAACGTTTCAGCCTATTTATCGTATTACTGCTTGCATTTGTGGCCTCAGTTGCTCAGGTTAAAATGAAATTTGAATTACAAAATATTCCAAAAAGTAAAGATTCTATTCCCGAGTATTTTTTAGCTGGTAGTTTTAATAATTGGAAACCTAATGATGCAGACTTTAAATTTTTAAAAGGTGCTGACGGAAATTATGTTATTGAAAAACAATTTCCGGCTGGACGATATGAATATAAAATTACTAGAGGCAATTGGACCAAGGTAGAGTCTGGGGCAAAAGGGAATACAGTAGGGAATAGGTCGGTTAAACTCCAAAATGACACTGTAGTAAAAGTAATGGTATTAAACTGGGCTGATGAATTTAAAAAACAACTTCCTAATCACACTGCATCTGTTAATGTAAAACTGTTAGACAGTGTTTTTCCAGTGTCACAACTAGGTACAACTAGAAGGGTTTGGATTTATTTACCTCCATCTTATGCTCAATCGAAGAAAAAATATCCAGTAATATATATGCATGATGGTCAGAATTTGTTTGATGAATTTACTGGTGGATATGGAGAATGGGGTATTGATGAAATATTGGATAAAATAAGTGCAGAAGGAGGCAAGGAATTTATTGTAGTGGGAATAGACCATGGAGGTTCAGAAAGACTAAAGGAATACAATCCTTATGATAGTCAATATGGGAAAGGTAAAGGGAAATTATATGTTGATTTTTTAGTCAATAATTTAAAGCCATTTATAGATAAAAACTACCACACAATAAAAGATGCAAATAATACATCAATCGTTGGTAGCTCAATGGGCGGGTTGATTTCTATGTATGCTTTAGCTACCTATCCAAAGGTTTTTGGTAAAGCTGGTATATTTTCTCCAGCATTTTGGTTGGCAAAGCCGATTGAAGAAGATTTGAAAAATGCTTTGCCAAATTTAAACAACAATAAGATTTATTTCGTAGCAGGCACTTTAGAAGGCAAAGCGATGATAAGGGATATCAATGCAGTTTATCAAATCTTAAATCCTACTGGAAACAATAAAAACATTATATTGATAGAAAAAGCAGATGGCGAACATAAAGAATGGTTTTGGAATAGAGAGTTCACAGATTTTTATAAATTTATCTCAAAGTAGAAAGTAGTTAGTATCTAGTAGCAAGATATAACTCAACTTGACAACCTTACAATATAAAATGAAAATAGATTTTAGAAGCGATACAGTTACGAAGCCAACACCAGGTATGCTAGATGCAATGATGAGTGCAAAAGTTGGCGATGATGTTTTTGGGGAAGACCCAACGGTAAATGCATTGGAAGAAATGCTTGCCAAAATGTTTAATATGGAAGCAGCTTTGTTTTGTCCATCTGGAACAATGAGCAATCAAATTGCAATTAAATGTTTTACGCAACCCATGGATGAGGTTATTTGCGACCAAACTGCTCACGTTTACCGGTATGAAGGTGGTGGAATTGCTTATAATTCTATGGCATCGGTTCGTTTGTTAAATGGCGAGAGAGGAATTTTAACTCCAGAAATTATTGAACCAGAAATTAATGCGGACAATATCCACTATCCAAATTCTAGTTTGGTTGTATTAGAAAATACAGTTAATAAGGGAGGTGGGAAATGCTATCAGCTTTCTCAAATAGAACCCATTGCTAAATTGTGTGCGGCAAAGGGAATAAAACTTCACTTAGATGGTGCAAGAATATTTAATGCATTAGTTGCCACCGGCGATAAAGCTTTTGATTATGGAAAACAGTTTGATGGAATTTCGGTTTGCCTTTCTAAAGGATTAGGCGCACCAGTTGGTTCTGTGTTTTTAAGTAATAAAGCAACAATAAAAAAAGCAACTAAGATTAGAAAAGTTTTAGGAGGCGGAATGAGACAGGCAGGGTTTTTAGCCTCTGCAGGAATTTATGCTTTAGATAATCACGTTGATCGTTTGGCAGATGACCATAAAAACGCAAAAGCACTAGCAAATGAATTAGAGAAAGCAGATTTTGTAAGTTATGTAATGCCAGTAGAAACTAATATTGTTCTTTTTGATGTTAAACCTGATTTAGATGTGGACCAAGTTGTTAACGCATTTGAAGAAAAAGGAGTTTTATGTAATTCAACTTCTAATAAAACTATCAGATTTGTAACCCATTTAGATGTTAACGAAGAAATGATTGACCAAACTATTCAAGTCATCAAAAATTTGAAACTATAATATGCCCAAAATCTCAAAAATATTAATTGCCAATAGGGGAGAAATCGCCTTGCGTATCATGCGCTCTGCAAAAGAAATGGGCATTAAAACAGTAGCTGTTTTTTCGGAAGCTGATAGAAGCTCATTACATGTACGTTATGCCGATGAGGCAATTTGTATTGGTCCAGCACCATCAAATCAGTCTTATTTAGTTGGTCCAAAAATTATTGAAGCTTGTAAGTTAACAGGTGCAGAAGCAATTCACCCCGGTTATGGATTTTTATCTGAAAATGCGGGTTTTGCTAGAGAAGTTGCAGCAGCTGGATTAATTTTAATTGGGCCAACGCCAGAAGCTATGGAAATTATGGGAAATAAATTATCAGCTAAAGCTGCGGCTCTAAAGTATAATATCCCAATGGTTCCTGGAACTGAAGAGGCAATTACAGATATAAACGAAGCAAGGGAAAGAGCAGTAGAAGTCGGTTTTCCAATTTTAATAAAGGCCGCGGCAGGTGGTGGTGGTAAGGGTATGCGAATTGTAGATAAAGCTGCCGATTTTGAAGAGCAAATGCATTTGGCAGTTAGCGAAGCAACCTCTGCTTTTGGAGATGGTTCTGTTTTTATCGAAAGATATGTGACTTCACCAAGGCACATAGAAATACAAGTTTTGGGCGATACTTACGGAAACATTGTGCATTTGTTCGAACGAGAATGTTCCATACAACGTCGACACCAGAAAGTGGTAGAAGAAGCACCATCATCTGTATTAACTGAAGAAACTAGACTAGCAATGGGTAATTGTGCAGTTGATGTTGCTCGGTCTGTAAATTATGTTGGTGCTGGAACGGTTGAATTTATTTTAGATGAAAACCTACATTTTTTCTTCTTAGAGATGAATACTCGTTTACAGGTTGAACATCCAGTTACAGAAATGATAACAGGCTTAGATTTAGTAAAAGAACAAATTAAAATAGCTAGGGGCGAAGTTTTAAGTTTTAAACAAGAAGATTTAAAAATCAGCGGTCACGCTATGGAATTGAGGGTTTATGCAGAAGACCCATTAAATAATTTCTTGCCAGATATTGGCACTTTACAAACCTATCGCACTCCAAAAGGTAATGGTGTTAGGGTTGATGATGGCTTTGAAGAGGGAATGGAGATTCCAATTTATTACGACCCGATGATAGCAAAACTTATCACCTTTGGTGCAAATAGGGAAGAGGCAATTGAACGAATGATTAGGGCAATTGATGAATATGACATTACGGGCATACAAACCACATTGAGCTTTGGTAAATTTGTAATGCAACATGAAGCATTTACTTCAGGTAAATTTGATACTCATTTTGTAGGTAAATATTTTAATACCGATAGTTTAAAAAACGACAATGAAGAAGAAGCAATGTTAGCTGCAATAACAGCAGTTTTATTGTTGCAAAAAGAGAAAACAAAAATTGCTAGCCTATCTCAAAATACAGATGCTGTTAGCAATTGGAAAAAAAACAGGAAGAAATATATTTAAATAATTCCGTCATCTTGAGTTTGTCGAAGGTGTTTAATAGACCTTTCGATAACTTGCCCCAATTCGGGAAGCTCAACGTGACAATAATCTCATAAAATGTTTACAGGAATAATAGAAACGCTTGGCGAAGTAAAAAACATTGTAAAAGAAGGAACAAATATCCATTTTACTGTAAATTCTTCTATTTGTGCCGAATTAAAAATAGACCAAAGTGTGGCGCATAACGGCGTTTGTTTAACTGTTGTGTCATTAAGCGATAATGTTCATACCGTTACCGCCATTGAAGAAACGTTAAATAAAACTAGTCTTGGCAATTTAAAAGTAGGTAGCAAGGTAAATCTAGAGCGTTGTATGCAAATGAATGCTCGTTTAGATGGTCATATTGTGCAAGGCCATGTAGACCAAACTGCTAAATGTATTTTAGTAAATGAGCTAGATGGAAGTTGGGAATATCGTTTCAAATATGATGCAGCTTTAGGAAATGTGACGGTAGAAAAAGGCTCTATATGTGTAAACGGTATCAGTTTAACCGTTGTTAATTCTCAGGCTGATGAGTTCTCTGTTTTTATAATTCCATATACATTTGAACATACCAATTTACACGAGGTTAAAGTTGGAGATACCGTTAATTTAGAATTTGATATTATCGGGAAGTATGTGGCTAGGTTGATGGGAAATAAATAGATTAAAGATTAAAGAATAAGTAGCAAAGAGCAAGGAACAAAAATCTTTAGAAAAACAAAGGTCGTGGTTCTTTTGAAAAATCAGTCCTGCTAATCGTTTCAACCTTTTTTGTCCTTCGACTACCTGCCTACCGCAGGCAGGCGCTCAGGATGACAAAAAGGCTTCCACTGCTATCAGGTTTAATTAACAAAGGTTCAGTTACAAAAACCTGTATCATTTTAAAGAACCTTAGCTTTGAAAAAAATCTTTCAAATAGCCCAGAATTTTGTTAAAGCTGAAACAATTATAAAAACAATGTACAGTAAAGAGGAAGCTTCTAAGCTACGCCAGCAATTCTGGATAACATTTGGGAAATACATGAAACCCATCCCATCAGCTGAAGGTTTAGAAATTAATTGGGTAAACTACAAAACAGGAGTAAAACATATCTTTTTTAAAATGAATGCCGAGCAAAGGCAGGTAATAATTTCTATAGATATTACCCATCATAATCAGGAAATTCGAGCGTTGTATTTTAAGCAATTTAAGGCTTTCAAAATGTTGTTTAATGAAACTTTAAATGAAGATTGGCTTTGGGAAGCCGAAACAGAAAACGATTTTGGGGTGCCTTTAGCCAGAATATCTGCCACTTTAGATGGCATAAGTATTTTCAATCAGAATGATTGGCAAGCATTAATCTCTTTCTTAAAACCAAGAATAATTGCCTTAGATCAATTCTGGGTGGATGTTAAACCAATCTTCGAATCTATTTCGTAAGCGATTTTAAATCAGCTAATCTACCTGTTACATAATCAATTTGATCCTTTTCTACTTTAGCATCTGGCTTACTGGCAAGGTAAAGGTTGTAATAAGTAAATGCATTTTTCACCTGCTTTAATTTTAAATCGTACAATAAACCAAGTCTATAATAAATGCTGCTATTTTCACTAAAAGTTAAACCTCTTTTATAGGAAGATGCTGCCGTTGTTAACTTGCCATTGCTTTCTTGTAATCCAGCAAGCAAATTATAGTAAGTACTTGTGTTTGGAGAAATTCCTTCTTCAATGGTTTTCTTTGCATAAGTTGTGGCCATGTCTAAATTCTTTAATTCACGATAACTCAAAGTCATCATGTAAAGAGTCATTTCGGTTTGTTTATCAACCTTTTCAAGCATTTGATAATAACTAATACACTTCTCATAATTTTTTAAGTAGTAATAAGCTTTACCTACATCCTTAACTACATTTGCATCAGCACCATCTTTTAACAATTTCTCGCCAACATAAATTACTTCCTTATATTTTTTTAATTCATTTGCAAAAGGTAACTGCGCTTGTAGCAGAAATAGATTGCTAGTATCCGCAGCAATGGCAACTTTTAAAACCTGGTAACCTAATGCCCATTGTTGTAAATCTCTATACCCTTGCGCTAAGTCAGTTGCTACATCAGCATCTGCTGTATTTAGAGAATTAGCTTTTTTTAAATAAGCAATTTTTAACTGTAAACTATCTTTTATTAAGCCAGCTAATTGTTTAACAGCATTAAAATTTGTGCTGTCTAGTTTTACAATATTTTCTAAATAGCTTTTTGCCTTTAAATCATTACCTCTTCTGGAATTTATATTGGCTAAATTAAATAGAACAGGTAACGTATTTGGCTGAATTTCATTAATCGTTAAATAGCTTTTTTCAGCATCTGGTAATTTACCCGCCATCATATTGCAATATGCCATTTGACTTAATGCTTTTACATCCTTAGTATCAGCCGGGTAAATGCTTTGCAGATATTGAGCAGCGTCGGCATATCTTTGAGTTTGATAGAATTCAAGCAATTTCTCTTTATCCAAAACTGTAGACTGTGCAAATCCGAATTGATAGATTAATGCAAAAGTGAGGGCACAAATGAACTTTTTCATAATGGTGTATTTTTAAACTAAAATATTAGTTATTTATTGTAATTGCAATAGCAATTGAGATAATTCAAACTTTTTATTAAAAAATACGTTCTATAATGGATAATATTAAATATTAACGTTAATAATAATACAATTATGGATACGCTAAAGAAGTTCGAATTAATGGAAAAGATAGTGAGAGAGTTAGAAGATTTACAACACTCTCAGCAAGCCATCATTCAAAAAATTGGTAAAATTGAAGTCGATAATATTGAACTTGGAGATAAAAAGCTAGATAAAGACTTGCCTGATATGCACCAAAGAGTTGCAGATAACTTGGATACTATTGTTGATATACTTTCTTATTTTGCAGAGAAAACACAAAATTTTGGAAACAAAAATAATGTTGATGCATTAAAAGAACAACAAGCGATAGATGAGGTAACGGGACATTAAAACAAGGATTAAACCATTAAGATAGGAGTCTAATTAAATTTAGGCTCCTATTTTTTTGGAGGTAGGTAGCGTAATACAGAATTTTGCTCCAGCTCCCTCAACACTGGTAACGGTAATATCACCATCATTTCTATTGATAAAATCTTTACATACTACTAAACCTAGTCCAGTTCCTTTTTCATTTAGCGTTCCCCTTGTTGATATATTTTCGTCTGTAAATAATTTATCTATTATTTTTTTAGCTATGCCCACTCCATTATCCTGAATACAAACGAGCATTTTTCCTTCCTTCTGATAAACAGCAGTAATAAGTATTTCTGAATTTCTATTACAGAACTTAATCGCATTGTTCAAAATGTTCCGTATCACAATTTGAATCATCAGTATATCTGCGTACACCATTTCACCAGGAAAAACATCGTGGATAATTTTTATCTCCTTAAGACTCGCTGCGGGTAAATGGTAATTAATTTCATTGATAATTAAGTTGCGCAAATCAAAAAACTCCTTTTTAATGCCAAATCCCTTTAACTGACTCCTAGACCAATGAAGAATGTTTTCTAATAAATCTGTTGTGTAGATAATATCTTTACTAAGTGTAGGTGAAATATCTTTAAATTCATCTATGGTAATCTGGTCATTAGCAATCATTTTTAAAACTTCAGATAAGTTTACCAATGGCCCTCTTAAATCATGTGCTATGATAGAGAATATCCTATCTTTAAGTTGATTTAATTTTTCTAATTCTCTAGCTTGATCTCTTACCCTGTTAGCCTCTTTTTTAACATTAGTTAAATCTTGTAGTTTGATAATGCTAAAATCACTATTGATTTTTGAGTCATTTAAAAACAAGGTTTCAGCTTCTAAATTGAGCTTGTTTCCATCTTTTAATAACGTTAGCTCAACTTTGCCTGGGTTTCTTGCTTTAATTCTTTCAAAAAGTTCAGGTTGGTCAGGTAATACATCCTCAATTGAAGCGCCAATCAAATTAACTTTCTCGCCTAAATTAATATATTGTTTTGTTGACTTGTTATAATCAATAATTCTATTTTTTTGGTCTAAAATGAAAAAACCATCTTGCATCAATTCTAATACCTTTTCTCTAGCAATGGGGATAATGTCAAAAAGCTTAAAACGGTAAATGCCAATCAATGTTAAAAAGGTAGTCATTATAAATGCAAACGGAGTTACATCAATATGCCCAAATGGCCTAAACCCTAATAAATAAGACACATTGGCTACCCAAGGAATAAATGCAGCTATAATAATGCTGTAGTTTTGCCTTCTATATATTGGGTCAGAAGATTTGAATTTTATTAAGATGAGATAACAACCAGCCGCAAGTAAGAGATAAAAATAAATAGTGAAAATTAAATACCAAGGCCCAGTATCAATAGCCAACATGGGAAAGGGACCTTCTTCTGTTATAGTTAGATGTTTATAATGTAGATGATGGAAAGAATTTGTCCAAACCATTAAAATAGTAAGGATTGGGAAAATTAAAATTGAGGTTAGGTTAATAGGTTTTTTATACCAACATTCCTTGCCACAAAAGTTTAATGAAAATATGAACCAATTTAAAGGTAAAGTAGCGATGCCAACATATTCGATGTTGATGAAAAATTTCATTTGATAGAGTGTAGCACTTGCGAGCTCAAAACCATAAGCAATAGACCAAATGGCATTAGACAACATCATCATTGAAAACCACTTCACGGTGTCTCCACCTCTACGAAATATATAATATGATAAAAGGATTGTTGTGCAACCGCAGGCTATGAGAAATATTGCGTAAGCGTTAAATGTAAAGTCCATTCAATATTGAGGAATTATATCCATTATTTGCATTGAATTTCTATAGGAATTAATAAAACTACGCATTTTAGCTTTCAATTAAAAATATTATTAGTTTTACGTTAAAACATTTTCGTTTAAATTATTGTTATTTCATTATGAAAAAAATCAGTTTTACCCTATTGCTAATTTGCTGCAGTTTTTTTGCATTTAGCCAAGTGCTTCCTTCTTTTCAGTTTGGCTTAAAAGGTGGAATGAATCTTTCTAAATTTAATACTACTAATACTTTCAGTAGTGACAATCAAGCTGGCTATTATGCAGGTGTATGGGCTCGTATAGGTGCTGCAGGACTTCATTTACAACCGGAAATTTATTTATCAGGTAAGAATACTACTTTAGTAAATAGCGTTGGACAAGAAAATGAAGTTAAATTTACTAGCATTGATGTACCTGTTCTAGTAGGAACAAAATTAGGTGCAGCTGGCGTTGGTCTACGTTTAAATACAGGGCCAGTAGTTTCTTTTCTGTTAAATGAAGATCAAAATTTTTCTCAAGCTGCTTCTGCTGCCTTTAGTGGTAAATTTAAAGATCAATCTTTTGCATGGCAATTTGGTGCCGGAGTAGACCTTGGTAAATTAGGTATTGATTTGCGCTACGAATTGGGTTTATCTAAGATAAATGAAGCAGGTTATCAATCTACAAAACTGAATTTATATACACTAGGCTTGGCTTATAAGTTATTCTAGAATATCATCCCTTTGTCTTAAAAATTGATGGATAAACTTTAATTAGTTTATCCATTTTTTTGGCTTTAAAATTGATATAGTTTGCATACCTAACCATAAACCTATCGCTATGAATATCAAAGAACTACTACTTAACGGACAAAGCTTTCTAGCACTACTAAAAGAGTTCGCAATTGAGGCTAAAGATGTAATTATTCAGGACGAAAATTTGTTGCTTACCGACCAAAATTTAGCACAAAGCGAAATCTTAAAAGAAACAATCTGTATTGAAGGAAAAAATGAAAGTGGAATTTTCAATTTTTTTGGAACGTTACATTGCAATCTGTTAAATAAGCTAGCCGTTTTTGAAATGCAAGGTTTTGAGAGGGTTGGTTTACCAACTAATTAGTCTTTTTCTTTTACTATTTCTTTCAATTCGTACAGGAAAGCACCTTTTATAGGACGGATTCCGTGTGCAATGTTATCGCTAAGTACCTTAACGAAGCAAGCACCATAGTAGAAAATAAAAGAAGAGTAAAATACGAATAGCATAATCAATATAATTGAGCCCGAAGCACCGTAAATGTTGCCTATATTGCTCAATGGTAATGCAATTCGTAAAATAAATTTCCCGAGTGTAAATAAAATTCCGGTTAATAAGCCACCTCGTATTGCTGTTTTCCAGCTTGGTCTGCCATTGGTTAAAAATCTAAATAAAACCGTAAACCAAGTTGTAACAATTAGTATAAATAAAACTTGATTTAAGATAGAAAGAAATACTTTCCCAAATGTTGGCGCAGCGCTATTAATATAGCCTCCAATAATTGCTTGTATACCATCGGTTATTATGCCCACAAAGAATAAAATTCCTGCTAATAAGATAATAGTCATTGAGCGCCCTCTTATCTTAAGTGTAAATAAAATACCCAATTTCTCTTTTACACCAATCTTCCAGATTTGCTCCATTGAATTTTTAATGACATTGAAAAGGGTCGTTGCTACAAAAATGAAAAACACAAAGCTTAATATTGTTCCCCACCAATTGTAATCAACTCCTCTAATATTTCTTAATGTTTGTCTAATTTGAGCTGTACCACTTTCATCCAAAATACTATTTAATCGCTCAAATATTCTTGTTGCCAATGTTCTTCTGTCAACAAAAAAACCAAATAATCTAATCAGGATAAGTAAAATTGGGGGTAAAGCAAAGTTTGCAAAAAAGGCAGTAGCACCTGCTAAACGCAAGGGGTCGTTTTTTCTAAATAACTTAAATGCTATTCTTAAATGTGAGCAAAATAATTTAGACCTTTTTAATGTGATTGAGTACATCCTGGCATTTAGTGTTATCCAAAATTAAGAAAAATAAGCCAATAAACCTTTTGGTTAAATAATCTGGCCCAATTATCCCCTAAAATTTTCACTTACTAGTTAAACAATAAAGAAATAAATTAAATTTACCAGTTCTAACCCTATAAACTCTTTTTCTGATGAAAAAACTAATAGCAGCCATACTGTTTTTGAGCGCAATTTCACTTTATTCTAATGCACAAGAAATTAAATATACAAATGGCAAAAATAGTTGGAATACTGACTCACTAGGTAATCAGAGAGCATTGCTGAGTTTTACTGGAACCAGTAAAATTGCTAAAGTTATAATAGCTTGGCGGAGGAGCGATCCTAATCCAGAACAAAAAGCAATTATTATTCAGGATGCTAAAACTGGAAAAAAGATAACACATATTTTACCACTCAGCATTGATAAAGAAAAAGGAATAGTTTGTTTTGAACCAGAAAGTGGACAAGGGAATTATTACATTTATTATCAACCGTACAAAAATGAAGGTAGGTCAAATTATCCAAAAGGAGTTTATCCAAAACAAGAGAAGCTGTCAAGTTGGATTTCCGTTAAAGAAGCTAATTCTACAGTACAAAACACTAAAGTTTTAGAAATTCAATCTATTGACGCTTTCAATAGCGTTTATCCAATGGAAGTTATCGCAACTGCGGATGAAATAACTAAACTAAAAGCAAAAAATTCAGAGCCAGCTTATCTAGTTTTTCCAGAAAGTAGAAATTATCCAATCGTAATGAGAGACGAGATTCCGCAACGTTGGATATTAAAAGGAAGTCAGAAAACATTTACTGATAAAGCTTTAAGAGGAGAAAATTTCTCTTTTCAATTAGGAATTTATGCCTTAAAAGATTTACAAAATGTGAAGCTTAAATTCAGTGATTTGAAAGATAAGACAGGCAATAGAATTTCTTCTAAATTAATCTCTTGCTTAAATACAGATGGAATCGCCTATGATGGAAATGTATTAAGCAAAGAAGTTAATGTTCCTCAAAATCAAGTACAGGCATTTTGGAATTTAGTAACTATTCCTGCAACAGCCAAAGCTGGAAAATACACTGGGACTGTTATCGTTTCCGCTGCAAATGCACCTTCACAAACTATTCAATTAAATATCGTTGTTGATGCTCAATTAGCAAAAGAAAATGGAATAAATGAACCTTGGAAACAGACTCGTTTAACCTGGTTAAATTCAACTTTAGCTCAAAAAAATACAGTTATTGCGCCTTACACTCCTTTGCAAATTTCTGGAAACAACATCAGTTTTTTAGGTAGGAAAGTAGAATTGGATAGAAATGGTTTTCCAAAACAAATTCAAACTTTCTTTAGTCCAGAAATGACAGAGATTACAGCAACGCCGAATAACTTGTTATACGAAAATATTCACTTTCACTTTGTGCGCAAAGGCGATGGGAAAAACATAAAAATGACCGACAGTGGTGTTGAGTTCACAAAAAAAGAGGCTGGAACAGTGCAATGGAAAGCCAAAAGTAGTAACGATAGCCTGCAGATAGATGTGGTAGGAAGTTTAGAGTTCGATGGCTTTTTAGCTTACACCGTAAAAGTAACAGCATTAAAAGATGTGGCATTAAAAGACGTTACAATGCATATTCCTTTCAATAAAACTGCTGCCACTTATATGATGGGTTTAGGTCAAAAAGGAGGTTTGCGACCAGAACAGGTTGATTGGAAATGGGAAGTGGCCACGAAAAATCAAGATGGTACGTGGTTAGGAAACGTGAATGCAGGCTTGCAATATTCATTACGAGATGAAAATTACGTAAGACCATTAAATACCAACTTTTATTTACAAAAGCCATTACTATTGCCTAAATCTTGGGGCAATGAAAATAAAGGTGGAATAAGCGTTGGCATTAAAGGAAGTTCAATGTTGGCCAACAATTATACTGGTGAGCATCAAATGAAAAAAGGCGATGTGCTTTACTATAATTTCAATTTGCTAATTACTCCATTTCATACCATTAATACTGATTTTCAATGGGAAAATAGATTTTATCATAAGTATAACACCATTGATAGCATAAAGGCAACTGGAGCAAGTGTTGTAAATATTCACCACGCTACCCCAATAAATCCTTGGATAAATTATCCTTTTATTGAGCATGCCAAAATGAAAAAATACATTGATGAGGCACATGCTAAAGGTTTGAAAGTTAAGATTTACAATACTGTTCGTGAACTTTCAAATAGAGCTTATGAGACTTTCCCGATGAGAAGTTTAGGCCACGAAATCTATTCGCCAGGTAAAGGTGGCGGCTTTTCTTGGCTGCAAGAACACGTAAAAGACGATTATATAGCCGCTTGGTTTGTGCCAGAAATTAAAGACGCAGCCATTGTAAATAGCGGAATGAGCAGATGGCACAACTATTATGTGGAAGGAATGAATTGGCTAACCAAAAATGTTGGTATTGATGGTATTTACTTAGATGACGTTGCATTTGACAGAATTACAATGAAACGCATTAAACGTGTTTTAACGCAGAATGGACACCCTGGGATTATAGATTTGCACTCTGCAAATCAATACAATAAAGCCGATGGGTTTAACAACAGCGCTAATTTATACATGGAACATTTCCCGTATTTAAACCGTTTATGGTTTGGCGAATATTTTGATTACGAAAAGAACAAGCCAGATTTTTACCTAACCGAAGTAAGCGGAATTCCTTTTGGCTTAATGGGCGAAATGTTACAAGATGGAGGAAATCCTTGGCGTGGAATGATTTACGGAATGACTAATCGTTTACCTTGGTCGGGCAATAACGACCCAAGACCACTTTGGAAAGTCTGGGATAATTTCGGTATGAAAGGCACAAAAATGATTGGTTACTGGTCTGAGAATTGTCCGGTTAAAACGAGCAATGCTGAAGTATTGGCTACGGTTTACAAAAAACAAGGTGCTGCTTTGATTTCTCTTGCTAGTTGGGCAGATAATGACGTCCAAATCACTCTAAACATAGATTGGAATAAATTGGGCATTAGTCCAGCAAAGGCGGTACTGTCAGTTCCAGAAGTGCAAAATTTTCAGGTAGGAGCAAGTATTGGAATCCCAACTCAAATAACTATCCCAAAAGGTAAAGGATTATTGATAGTGATTAAAGAAAGTAAATAGTCTGAAAGTCTTGAAGAAGGTAAGTCAGAAGATTTGATTTGATTAGAAAAGTTCCAAAGGAATGTCTTTGGCAAGGGATTGATTTTACCAAGCTACAAAATTGTTTTTCAGAAAACTTTTTTGACCTTTTATGGTTATTCTACAAAACTTAACCTATGAACAATTTCTTCAGAACTATCATTGCAGGCTACGGTGCTAAAAAACTAGGGGGTGGCTGTTTATCTACCATCATTATTTTTGTTGTTATTTATTACGCTTTGGGGCATTGCTAAAAAAGCTGCTCAGTTTCCTGAACAACTTTTTAATTATTTTCGTTCGTCTTTCCAGATTAACTTTTCCTTGGTTCGCTTTTCAAAAAAGTCTTTGCATTTGCCATCGCCTTTTCCCGTAAAGCCACCATCAGGGCTGCAAATTAGATTACAATTGCTATCGTAAAGCGAACTTGGAATATCACAGCATTTCTGCGGAATAAAATAAACTACCTGCCCGTTATATTCATATTGCCAAACACTTGCTGGTGGGTTTGCTACATTCTCTGCTTTTATTTTTTCAATCTTCTCAAGGATGCAAACAGGAAGGTCTTTAAAATCTTCTTTTTTGCAAGTTTGAGTTTGCAATAATACAAATCCAATAAATAACAATTTAAGTTTTGATGCGATCATTATCATTTAACATCAAATTGAAGAGTTTTGTTTTCGGTTGGTGAGACACGACCGAGTATGATAGCCGTCATTTGGAACGAAACGTAGTGAGGAGAAATCTTTAGATCAAACTCAAAGATTTCTCCTCACGTCGAAATGACGGTTTATTAGATTACAAATTCCCTCTCAATTCTTGCTCACGTTCTAAAGACTCAAACAAGGCCTTGAAGTTTCCTGCACCAAAAGATTGTGCGCCTTTACGTTGGATTATTTCAAAGAAAAGAGTAGGACGGTCTTCAACTGGCTTTGTGAAAATTTGTAACAAATAACCTTCCTCATCACAGTCGACCAAAATGCCTAGGCTTTTTAACAAAGCTATTTCTTCATCGATATCTCCAACCCGTGTTGGCATCATTTCGTAATAAGCTTCTGGAGGCGGACTTAAAAATTCAACACCGCGAGATTTGAGTTCAGTTACAGTTTTTACAATGTCTTTGGTAGCAACTGCAATATGCTGAACACCTTCACCTTCATAAAATTCTAGGTATTCTTCAATCTGTGATTTCTTCTTTCCTTCAGCAGGTTCATTGATTGGGAATTTCGAGAAACCATTTCCATTGCTCATTACCTTGCTCATTAACGCAGAATACTCAGTGTTAATTTGTTTGTCGTCAAATGAAAGGATGTTTACAAAGCCCATTACATCTTCGTACCATTTCACGGTCTCATTCATCCTGTTCCACCCCACGTTACCAACGCAATGGTCTATGTAAAGTAAACCTGCATCGCTTGGGTTGTATTCACTTTTCCATTCGCGATAACCTGGCATAAATATGCCTTTGTAGTTTTTTCGCTCAATGAACATGTGAATGGTTTCGCCATAGGTGTAAATCCCAGACATTTTTACCTCTCCGTTTTCATCAGTTAAGGTTTGTGGCTCCAAATATGGCTTTGCTCCACGTTTGGTTGTTTCTTCAAAAGCACTGTAGGCGTCATCAACCCAAAGTGCTAAAACTTTTACACCATCACCATGTGTTTTAACGTGTTCGGCAATTAGGCTGTCAGATTTTAATGCAGTTGTTAAAATCAATCTTATTTTGCCTTGTTGCAAAACGTAAGATGCCCTGTCACGAACTCCTGTTTCTGGTCCGGCGTAAGCTAAGCATTGAAAACCGAATGCTGTTTTATAATAATGGGCTGCCTGCTTGGCGTTGCCCACGTAAAATTCTATGTAATCCGTTCCATTAATTGGAAGGAAATCTTGTGCTTTTGCTATTTTTTCTGCGAATGTTTGTGTGCTCATGTTGTTGTTTTTTAAGGGTCAGAAATTCGGGAAGTCGGGAAGTCCGTTAATATTTTTCGGACTTCCTGTCTTTCAACTTTCGGACTTTACTCTACGTTTATCTGCCAACTGGTATGGTAACTTTCATCTTCAATATCAACCGCATCTTGTGTTAACATTAAAGGTCTAAAAGGGTCTATCATAACGGCTAGTTCTTCTGTTTTTTCTTTTCCTATTGATTTTTCTACCGTTCCGGGATGTGGTCCATGTGGTATCCCCCCTGGGTGCAGTGTAATCTGACCTTTTACCACACTTTTACGACTCATGAAATCTCCGTCTACATAATACAAGACCTCATCACTATCTACATTGCTATGGTTATAAGGAGCAGGGATAGACAATGGATGGTAATCGTACTTGCGAGGAACGAAAGAACAAATCACGAAGTTATGCCCTTCAAAAGTTTGGTGAACTGGAGGAGGTTGGTGCAAACGCCCAGTTATTGGCTCAAAATCGTGAATAGAAAATGCCCAAGGATAATGGAAACCATCCCAACCCACAAAGTCAAAAGGGTGCGTACCGTAAGTATAAGGGTACATTATTCCTTGTTTTTTAATCAATACCTTGAAATCTCCAACCTCATCAATCGTTTCTAAATCTTGTGGACGCTTGATATCTCTTTCGCAATATGGAGAGTGTTCTTCTAGCTGACCAAACTGGTTTCTGTATCTTTTAGGCGTACGAATAGGACTAAAGCTTTCAACTATGAAAAGCCTATTATTCTCATCATTAAACTCCAGTTGATAAATTGTACCACGAGGAACAACAAGATAATCGCCATACTCAAATTTGATTTTCCCGAAGCCAGTTTTCAATGTTCCAGAGCCTTCATGGATAAAGATGACCTCATCAGCTTGACTGTTTTTGTAAAAATAATCAGTCATCGATTTTCTCGGCGCCGCCAAAGAAATATGCAAGTCGCTATTGACCAAAACGGGTTTGCGACTCTTTAAATAATCATCTTCTGGCTTGATGTTGAAGCCTATCAAGCTGGTATGACGTAGATGTTTTTCACGAGCGATTTTAGGTTCTACGTTATAGGGTTCGCCTAAAGATTTCACAATTGTTGGCGGATGACAATGGTAAACCAATGAATATAAACTAGAAAAGCCTTCTGTAGAAACTAATTCCTCTGCGTATAAATCGCCATTAGGTTTACGAAAAACCGTATGTCTTTTAGGTGGAATTGTTCCTAATGTATGGTAAATAGGCATAGCGTTAGGTAATTTGGTTAGAATGTAAATATATAACGTTTAAATAATTATAAACGTTTTAGGATAGACGAAGTATTGGAAAGTCTAAAAAGAATATTGCGCAAAAATGATTTTAGATAACATGGCATACCTAAATGCTGAAAGAACTTCATTAGCATTGTGATTTTGATATGTTGAATGGCTACTCATTTTCTAGGGGCTAAATTATGGTTTTAAATAGCAATTTCAAATTTCTTTGCTATTTTTAATTAATGTCAGTAAATAAGCAAAATCAAAGCGAAATAGAAAAAGAAGCAGCTGCAAAAACTGCTGTTTCTTTTGTAAGAGATAATGATATTGTTGGCTTAGGAACAGGTTCTACAGCAAAGTTTGCTATTGAAGAATTAGCAAAATTAGTTAATAACGGATTAAAAATAATAGGTGTTGCCAGTTCTATAAAGACTGAGGAGTTAGCTGTTTCATTAGGGATTCCTATGCAAGAACTTGGTAAAACTTCACATATTGATATCAGCATTGATGGTGCGGATGAATTTTCAGAAACATTAGATTTGATAAAGGGGGGAGGAGGTGCGCTATTCAGAGAAAAAATAGTAGCATCTTTAAGCAAGAATCGAATAATCGTTACTGATTCATCAAAAAAAGTGGAAAAATTAGGTGCCTTTAAAGTTCCAATTGAGGTTATTCCTACAGCTTATCAATATGTTGTTAATGAACTCGAAAAGCTGAATGGTATTGTAAACTTAAGGTATAAAGAAGGTAAGATTTTTATTTCTGATAACAATAATTATATTGTAGATGTAGATTTTGGTTTAATTGATAAACCTCAAAAACTTTCTGAAAGCTTAAATCAAATTGATGGACTTTTGGCACATGGATTATTTGTTAGCCTTACCTCAAAAATAATTATGGCAAAAGATGGGCAGTTATTTACGTTTTCAAAAGATTAAATAAATAAGTATCAACTGATTTCTTTATTTTATAATTAATAAGCCTTAACAGTTCATGTAAAATAGTACATTTAACCAGTATTTTAACCAGATATCATATGAAACTAGTATCCTATAAAACTGAAGATATTGAACATTTAGGTGTTTTTGTAGATGGACACATTTACAATTTAAACTCATGCCACAAATTAATACCCGATGACATGAAGTCTTTTTTAGAAGGTGGAGAACCTTTAATGGAAAGAGCAAAGCAAATTAATGAAGATATCATCTCAGGTGCAATTAAACCAAAAGAAGAAGTTTTTTATCAAATATTAGCGCCAGTTCCACATCCAACTTCTTGTAGAGATGGATATGCTTTTCGTCAGCATGTTGCAGCAGCAAGAAGAAATAGGAAAGCAGATATGATAGCAGAATTTGACCAATATCCAATTTTCTATTTTACAAATCACAATGCCATTCAAGGTCCTGGAGAAATAGAATGTATGCCAGACCATTTTCAAAAATTAGACTTTGAATTAGAGGTGGCCGTTGTAATTGGTAAGAAAGGTCGTAATGTTAAAGCAGCAGAAGCTGATGATTACATCGCTGGTTATATGATCATGAATGACATGAGCGCTCGTACCTTACAAATGGAAGAGATGTTGTTGAATTTAGGTCCTGCAAAGGGAAAAGATTTCTCAACTGTAATTGGGCCTTGGTTGGTAACACCAGATGAATTGGAACAATATAAAGTTGCAGCAAAACCAAATCACACAGGTAATGCTTATGATTTAAAAATGAATTGTAGGGTTAACGGTGTAGAAGTTTCTGCTGGTAATATGGCTGATATGGACTGGACATTTGCAGAAATTATTGAACGTTGTGCTTATGGAGTAGATATTTTACCAGGGGATGTTATTGGCTCTGGAACAGTTGGAACAGGTTGCTTTTTAGAGCTAAATGGAACTGGTTTACTTAACGACCCTAATTACAAGGTACAGTGGTTGCAAGCTGGCGATGATGTAGAAATGGAAATCACGGGTTTGGGAAGTTTAACTAACATTATTACTAAAGTAGATACAGATTTTTCGTTACTTGCCTTAAAGAAATCCTAAATATAAATTTGTCAGTCTGAGCTTGTCTATGACGACTAAACCAAAAAAGAATTCCTTCACTTCGACTTCGCTCAGTACAAGCTAGCTCAGGATGACATTCTTTTTTGGTTTTTTTATTCCATTTAAAACATTCCAACTTTACAGCATTTCAACCTTCAAATTCTTATGCTAACGATAAACTGTGAAACTCTTTCACCTATGCAATTGCAAAACTATTTGCAGTATGCCATTGCACCACGACCAATTTGTTTTGCATCTACAATTGATACGGAAGGGAATGTGAATTTAAGTCCGTTCAGCTTTTTTAACTTGTTTAGTACAAATCCACCGATGTGTATTTTTTCTCCTGCCAGAAGAGTGAGAGACAATACCACTAAACACACATTAGAGAATGTATTACAAGTAAAGGAATGTGTCATCAACATTGTTAATTATGCAATGGTACAGCAAACTAGTTTAGCTAGTACAGAATATGCAAAGGGTGTTAATGAATTTGAAAAGGCAGGTTTCACGATGCAAGAATCTCATTTGGTAAAACCGCCAAGAGTTGCAGAAGCACCTGTTCAATTAGAATGTTTGGTTAAAGAAGTTATCCCATTGGGTGACCAACACGGCGCTGGAAATTTAGTTCTAGCAGAAATTAAATTAATCCATATCAAAGAGGATATTTTAGATGAGGATGGTAAAATTGACCAAGCTAAGATAGATTTAGTTGCTAGGTTAGGTGGCGATTGGTATTGTAGGGTTACCGCTGAGAGTTTATTTAAGGTAGCCAAACCATTAACCACATTAGGAATAGGAGTGAGTGCATTACCAGTTTCTGTTAGACAATCTAAGGTTTTAACTGGAAATGATTTAGGAATGTTAGGTAACATCGAACAATTGCCAACTGAAGATGTAATTGATGTCATGCGTTGGAATACGGCTGTAAAAGATATTTTAGATGCAACCATCGGCGATGAGCATAATAGAGAAAGAGAATTACACGAATTGGCGCATCAGTTATTAGCTATGGGGAATGTTATTGATGCGTTGAAGGTAGTGTTGTTGTAACAACCAGCGTATCGAGTTAGTGCACCTATCCCGACTTCTTAGGTAGCGACGAGATATCTTATCTTGATTACAGCAATTTGTTAATACGATATGCAAAACTTAGAGATTTCTCCTAACGTCGAAATGACGGTGCATTTTATATGTTACTTCTTCAAGTTTCGATAAGAAATCTCACACATCTCCTTTAAAACATCCATATTGATATCACTCAATTTTTTCACATAAATACAACCTTTTCCAGTGGTATGCTTTCCTAATCGAGGTAAAATGTCTAGCCTCTCGTCGGCATTACAACCCATAATATATAAACTGATGTTTGCTTTGCGAGGTGAAAAGCCCATCATGAACCAATCTCCGGTTCTGCCAGTTGAATAGGAGTAGGTATAATCGCCAACGCCAACAATTGCATTGCCCCACATTTTTGCTTTTGCTTGAGTCATATCCTCCATTAATTTACAGAGAGTCTGACAATCCTTACGGGTTGTTTCATTAGGGATTTGCAGCAAATATTCTTCAACCGATTGCGTGGTAACCTTTGTCTTTAGTTCAGCCATTTGATTAGAATTGATAAATGAAGATAATTAAAAGTTGTCAGTTTTCAATTTTCGGTTGACAAACTGGTAACTGCGAACTGAACTATTCTACAATACTTACAGCCTTCATGAATCGACTTTTGTAATAAGCATCAAAATCTGTTACGGTAACACCGTGAGCTTTTCCAGAAGTAGAATGGATAAATTTGATTTCTCCATCTTCAATAGAATAAATAATGCCAACATGCCCAATCCTTCTTACTTTAGGATTAGTACCTGTAAAAATTAAAACATCACCAACTTTGGCATCAGCTAATTTAACAGGTACTCCTGCACTTGCAAATTCTGGAGAGGAGCGAGGTACTTTAAAACCAAAACTACTGAATACATAGTTTACAAAACCAGAACAGTCGAAACCTTTTTCAGGATTACTTGTGGCGTATCTGTAAGGAACACCAATCATTGTTTTGGCAAAATCTAATAATTGAGATGCGGTAGAAGAAGCCGTTTTAGGAACATTACTAAGTATTTTTGTCATCATTTCCTGGTATTGAGCAGGAAGAGAGGTGTTCTCTTGCGCTTTGCCTTTAAGGGCAAACAATAACATTAAACAGAAAATAATTAGTGTTTTCTTCATATTAGGATTTCAAAGATAACAAAAATATCCAAATGAGGTAAAGTGTTGAAAACTTGTTGATTGTGTGTTTTGTAAATGAAGCTACGGAGTAGTTACAGCAACTGGCAAAACTTTTCCATTGAAAAACTTATGGCCAGTACGAGCAAAATCAGCAACATATTTTCCCATTTCAAAGGCCATTACCGGACTTTCATATCCTGGAAATGCAGCTTCTAGCATTTCTGTTTGTGCCGAGCCTAGTGCTAAGCAATTTACTTTTATTCCGGTTTCTGCTAGCTCAAAAGCCAAACACTCACTTAAAGTATGCAGGGCAGCTTTACTACTAGAATAAGCAGCTAATCCAGGGAATTTTACACTCCCTTGAAAACCGCCCATACTTCCAATATTTACGATATGACTTCCACTTTTCATAAATGGCACAGTAGCCTGTGTCATTTTAAAATGGCTCATTACATTGTGCTCTAACATCTCAGCTAAATCTGCAGCAGTAGTTTCTGCAAATGGCTTGTTGATTAAGCTTCCTGCATTGTTTATCAAAATGTCTACAGTGCCTAAACGTTCTTTAATGAACGGAGCCAAAGCTGTATAATCATCATTTACCAAATCAAATGCAACGGGTAACAAGGTGCAATCTGGATTAATTTGTATAGCAATGTCAAAAAGTTTTTTCAGTTTTTCCGCATTACGAGCAATACACAAAACTTTGTTTTTGCTATCTAAAGAGAATTCTAATGCAGTTTCAAAACCAATTCCACTACTTGCGCCTGTTATTATTATGTTCATTTTTTAGTATAAAGTATTTAGTAATTAGTATTTAGAAATAAGTTAGTTAGCATTATCTAAGTACTTTATACTAACTACTAAATACTTTTTAATCTTCCTCGTTAATCAACTGTGTTACCGGATTAGCTATTACGTGCAAACCATCATTAATTAATTTAGTGTAATCTGGCTCTGTGGCGGCTTTCATTTCTAAATAAATACGCAATTCTTTTTCAAAACTTGCATTCAATTCTTTATGGTAAACAATTTCTAAAATTTCTAAAGCGCATAACCAATCTGTTCTGTGCGAAGTTTTCAATGTGTTAAAAATACTTTCTAATTCTTCGTACCCAGTTTGTTTTTCTCTAACATCACGTACCTTTTGATAGAGTACATGTAGTTTTTGAGTAGCTTCATCAAACAAAACTTTGTGGGTTTGTTCTTTACTTACAAAAACAAGTTCCTCATAAGCATCTTTATCAGCAGCACCATTAAATACAGAAACTATTTTTTCGCCTATGGCCATATCGTAAGTTCCCCACTCAGGTTTAAATAAAATGTTTCCATTTTCTTCAGTAACGGTACAATCTTCAAAAGCAATTAAAATCAGTTTGCCCTCTTTAACTAGAATGTCTTTAACTAATCCCCTAACTAAAATGCCACTTTCAAAGGTGATTTCAGCTGTTTTATCTATTAAAATGCCTAATAGCTCTAACTCATTTAAATTATGTTCTTCAAAAGGTTTTTCAATTCCTTTTAATTTGCCAACTGGCGATGAAAATCCATCCTTATGGTAATCTTTTCCGTGACCAGTTAATTGCTTGCCATCAAAAGCTAATGCAGATGGACCAGTAGTTTTAATGAAAGTTAATTCATCAGCCTTGTTCATACCTAAATCAGTAAAAACCCCAGTCAGCTGCAAGCCCGAACTATAAACTGCCGTACTTGGGTTTTTACATTCAATTGCTTTTAATATACTTTCAGCACCACCCCTTCTAAAGGCCATGGTGTCAGCAAATGCTTCTAAAACATCTATTAAGTTCTGAAAAGTTTCGGTTACAAAAAGCTGAGGTTGCTGTTGGGTAATATCGTATTGGTAATTAATCGTATCTAAATTGTACCAAAGCTTTTCAATGTCTGGGTTCATGCAAGTTGCACTTTCGCCAATTGATGAAAGTAGTGCCGCGCCATAAATTTTTGGATTTTCTAAAGTTCCAATCAAGCCATACTCAACCGTCCACCAATGTAAACGACCTAGTAAAGCCATCTCCGAAGATTCGCCCATGTTGTCTGCAATGTAATGCAATTTTTTCTCTGCTGCAGCAATTTCTTCTTCATCGGCACCTACTGCTTCCTTTAAAATAGAGAGCTTGCGAATGGCTTCATACAATTCGTAATCCTTGCTTGAAAACATTGCTTTAGTGCCAATAGAACCAAAGTAGCTCAAATAACTATTGTAATCAGTATCTGCAATAATTGGGGCGTGACCAGCACTTTCATGAATAATATCTGGCGAAGGTGTGTATTCGATATGGTTAATCTGGCGAATATCTGCCGCAATAACCAGAACCCTACAGGCTTGATATTCCATAAAAGCAGCCGGCGGAATAAATCCATCAACCGTAACCGCACCCCAGCCAATTTTGCCAAGGTTATCGTTCATGGTTTGCAAATCTGGAATATGCTCAATACTCAAACCAGCCCTATTTAATCCTTTGATGTAAGGATAATATGCCACGTGTTTTAAATAGCTATAATTTTGGCGCATTACGTACCTCCAAACCGCTTGGTCTATCGGTGTGTATTTCTCGTAATTTTGCTCAACAATAAACTGCCTTAAATGCTTAGGGAGTTTGGCTACTTGCTGATTATTAAAATCATTAAAATCACTCATGGTATATTCTGGTGTTGATTATGGCTAAAATAGCTTGTTCGAACTAGTAATCCAAAAAAAGCGTGTCCTTTTACGCTAAAATGATGAGTATCATATTTTGAAAAGCTCCCAAGGAGTCCCCTTGGGACAGGTTACAGTGCTTTTGGGTTTGCGTAGCTAAAAGTACAATTAATTGTTTGTTCTGGTTTTTATTTGAATTTGCTCGCCTTTGGTTGCTATCACAGTCGTAACTGCTTCGGTAAGGGTGCGTAACTGCTTCGTGTTTTTTTCGACTCTTGATTTGGAAAAACGCGAAAAGATAGCGAGGCAAAACAGAGCAAGACCTGAGCTAAATACCAATCATTCCCGAAGTCTTCACGAACTCTTCTTGGATCATTCACGAATACAAGTCGCGGTAAGGTCGCAGTAAGGTCGCCATAATATTACTGTAACTATTAATAAATATATTTGAATTTGGCGGGTTTTTGCCAGTTTGAAATGTTAGATAAATATAGGCATTTATTCTATTATAGCCAATTTTCCTTCTACCTCTTTTACTCTTTCGAGCCAGTATTTAATAGCTTCTTCATTTTTAACATCCTTTTTATCGGCTCTATAACTTTTGGGGATTTGCCAACGGTGCTCACCATTTTTGCTTTCATCTCTATCCAGTTCGGCTTTTGTAGTTGGTTCGATTCTGTTTCTCCAGAATTCAATATTTTTGAAATATTGGGCTTTTAATTCTTCAAAATAGGCAATTAATTTTTCGGTTGTGTTAGGGATATAACCCGGGCCTGTGCACCCGCAAGAATGAAAGTTAATGCCAACTGAATATAAACTTTTTAGATGTGCCCATTTTTTCAAATCAGTCTTTTTGGGCGATTCAAAATCTAATCCCATACTAGCTGTTAACTCCCCACACTCAGGGCATTTGGCTTCATTTTTTGTGTCTTCACCTCTTTGAATATCAGCCATGAATCTTCTTTTAAAAGTCTTGCGACAATTAAAACAAGCATAATGGGGTTTGTAGGATGTCATTGCGTAACGGCACATAATTTGGTGTTTAAATAGCTAATTTATCCAAAGCACTTGATAAACTATGAACAAAATTAATTTGCCTAGAATTATTACTCTCAAAAATAAAGTCTTTGATGCTTTTGCTTTGATACTTTTCAAAATCCCCAATAATGGCTAAACGAACACGGTAGTTAGAGAATTTTTGAAGGATTTCTCCTGCAATTCCAGTTTTTAAATCGAAAAACTCTGGTGTAATGTTTTTCTCATGAATAACTATTTTATCGAAGTCTTGATAATATAGATTTCCCAATAAATCAAGCCCGTCTTCTGCTGAGTTTATAATGATATCTTCTGCAATTACTTCAGCAATTTTAATGTTATGGATATGGTGGGTTTCGATGTTCATTTTTTTAGCTTATATACTTCCCGCAGATTTAGGAGACTTCGCAAATTAAATATTTAGTGAAAAAATCCGCAATATTTTCGAACCAGCAGGAAGAAGTTGTTTAACATATTAGTCTTTGGGTTCCCACAATTCAACTTTGTTGCCTTCTGCATCAAGTATGTGTACAAATTTTCCGTAATCGTAAGTTTCAACTTTGTCCACAATAGTAACACCTTCTTTTTTTAATTCTTCTACCAATGCTTCAAGGTTTTCAACTCGGTAATTAATCATGAATTCCCTTGTCGAAGGCTCAAAGTATTTTGTATTTTCTTTAAATGGTGTCCATTGTGTTTGCGCTTTTTTGGTGCTATCTGGACCTTCATACCATTCAAAAGTTGCCCCATAAGGGTTTGTTTCTAAACCAAGGTGTTTTTGATACCATTCTCTCATTGCTCTTGGGTCTTTGCATTTGAAAAAAATGCCCCCGATACCTGTTACTTTTTTTATTTTATTAGGATTGTTGGTTGTTATGATTGTTTTAAAAGCGAAACCAAGGCAAAAAGTTGTGGCTAATGCCAAGGTTAATAATATTGTCTTTTTCATACTAATTATCTTAAGTTCATGAATTATTAATGTTGTTTAGTATCATTATACTGCCAAAGCACATTGATGACTTTCCAAGCTCCATTTAATTTAACAATGTGCATATAGTCAATCCATTCGTCGGCAATTAATTTTACAGAGGCTGTTCGCTCAGAAACATCTAATAATATGACATCCTTTTTTGGATTTGAAGGAAACTTATCACCTGTCTTATTATAGCTTTCTGCCAGCAATACCATAGTTTCAGTAGTTGTTTCACGAACATAATCTTTCCCTGTTGCTTTGTCTTTCCAGAATGTTCTTTTAACCATCCTAGGGTGTAATGCCTTTTCCATTTGTTTAGCATTGGGTTTGTGTTGTGATTCGATATAATCAAGCGCAGCTTGTTTTATTTCTAAGCTGTCTTGTTTGGTTTGTGCGAATGTGTAGCTAGTTGCCAGGAAAGATAGGACACAAATTATCAGATATTTCATATTGATTTTAGATAGTATGATTTAGTGTAATTGTTTTTAGGGTGGTGGGTAGGTTCTGTTTGAGTTTTTATAAGGTAATATCGATATTGAAATGATCAATTTCTACAAGGACACTCATGATTTTCATTGATGTATTTGATGGTAGATTTGCATAGTTTCTCTAAGGTGTTAAGATTAAGGTCGTCCAATTTTTTGAAATAAATACAAGCTTTTGCCATTTTAAATTTACCTAAATCGTTAAGAATATTTTCATCACCATTTCCTTGGGTAGAAACATAAAGAGAAAACTCAGCCTTTCGAGGAGAAAAGCCAATGAAGGGCGCATCTCCTTCATGGCCACTGGCATATTTATAGTGATAAGTTCCAAAACCTATAATTGTTGGCCCCCACATTTTGGGTTCAAAACCAGACCATTCTTGCATTAATTCAATGAGACGAAAGCTGTCTTGTTTCTTTTCCTCTTTGTTTACAAATGAGTTTATAAAGTCAGTAACGCTGACTTCTGTTTCTGCTGTTTTGTTTTTTGTAGCCATATTATTTATTTTATGGTATCAATGCTAGGTGACTAAATTCTCGTAATTTAAAAATATATCTATTTAATATTTTTCAACTCAATTTCCGTCTGGATTATATGGGCCACCAGTTTCTCCCCATCCCCATTTTGGCATTGGTTCGCTTTCGGTTATTGGGTTTTCTGTAAGTTGAGAATTGATTACAGCAAGCCTTGTTCCCCATTCAATGTATCCAACAAAGGCTGAACGGAATTCTGGGTCGCTTTTTAAACCTACCTCGTCAGCCGTTTGAAGTAAAAGGTGAACCCAACGCTGTCGTTTTTCTTCGGTAAGCATTTTACCAATATGTTTTCCAATCATTATCGAGTGGCTGCCTTTGTTTTCGGTAGTGTAAAGTTTCTCTCCACCAAAAACTTCTGCAACAAAGTGCGATACCTGTTTAATATGGTCAGGAGACATATTTTCAAATACCTCGCCTAACAAATCATCTTTTAAAACTTTGTTATAAAATCTAGTAAACAAGGTTTCGAAGGTGTCCATGTCTCCTGCCCATTCGTAAAGTGTTGGTATTTTTTTCATTTTTTATTCAGCGTAATTCTAGTTCCTTTTGCTTTCTATTTTGTATGGGTTATTTCACATTTTCAGTTAAAACTTTAATATTGCTAATTACCGATTTAGGATCGTCATTTTGTATATAATGACCTGCATTGGTTAGGTAAATAAGTGCTCCATTTTTGTTTGTTGAATGAATTAACTTTCTCCAACGCTCCATATTTGAATTGTTTTTAATGTGAAAAAATTTTTCTTGGTCATAATCCTTGCTTCTTCTCTCCATCGGGACTTCAAATTTTCCACCCACGAAGAAATAGATAGGTACATTAGGTAATGGCAAAGCACTAGTTTCTGCAAAGTCTGTACGCCTAAGCTCGCCCAATACTTGTGCTTCACTGGATGGTCCAAAATTTAATGAGTCAATTTTTGTTGGCTTGTAAAGTCGATTGTACAACATTTCGTCAATCTTTTTTTCGGGAATGCCCATCTTTCTGAAAATATCATTCCAATCATTCTTGGTTTCTGTAAAATCTGCTGGGTCAATAAAAACTAAAGCTGATACCTCATTAGGGTAGAAACCCGCAAAACTTCTGATGTAAACTCCGCCCAAAGAATGCCCAACTAATATATATGGTGGAGAGATTTTTAAAGATTTTAAAATTGAATGGAGATTTTCGGCAACTAATTTTGTTGTTGGCATTTTAAAAGTTTTGTCAGACTTGCCTAATGCTGCACGGTCATAAGCAAAAACGGGAGCAAATGTTGAAATTTCTCCTATTATCTTTTCCCAATTTCTTAAGTCACTCCCCATACCACTCTCAAAAATTATAGCAGGTGTGTTTTCTTTTCTATTTTCAAATCCTTTTATAAAGACATTGTAATTATTATCATTAACCTTTACTAATTTTTCTTGTGAGAATGAAGAAAAGCAAATTGATAATAGATATAAAATGAAAATATTTCTCATTGCTATTGATGTTTATAGGTGGGAGGTTATGGTTTTAAATGCTTTCTTAAATATTTATGTTTGTCCACAATTAAAGCAAATTCTCGTTCTATTTTTGCTAATATGTCGTTTGGTAGAGTGTTCATAAAATAGCCGCTAAATCAAATATATTCGAAAGTTCCTGTTTTTTGTTTGTCCGTTTAATTTTTTAATTTTAGTTTCATCATAATGTCTGTCTGTTCATCTTCTCCAAGTTTAAAAATGTGTTTGTCAAACTCTACAAAACCATTTTTTTTGTAAAAGTTAATTGCTCTCGGATTTTTTTCCCAAACTCCTAACCAAACAAAGTCTGCGTTTTTCTGCTTGGCTACTTCAATTGCTTTATCATACAGAATTTGTCCAATTTTTTTTCCGTGAAATTCTTTAAGTACATAAATTCTTTCAATTTCAAGTGCTTTATCGTCTTGAAGTTCTGTTTGCGATGCCCCGAAATTTAGTTTTAAATAACCAATTACATTTTCTTCAATTTTTGCAAAGTAAAATTCCATATTTTCGTCATTCAATTCATACCTCAGTTTGTCATTCGAAAAACCTTCTGTCAAATAATTTTGCATATTTTCTTCGGTGTTACTTGTCGAAAAAGTTTCATAAAAAGTTTTTATGCCAATTTCTTTTAATTGGTCAATGTCTTTAATTGTCATTTTTGCAATGTTAATATTTTCCATAAAGTGTTTGTTTATTTGGATTGTATAAAGGTTGCCGCCCACGCTAGGAGGCTTGATGTTAGTACGAATATAAATGTTTAATATTCGGATTACTCAATGTTTTTGAACTTGTAAGAAAGCCTTAAATAGTAGCAGCCGCTTTTGTTGCCACGATGGTCATCCGATGAATACTGCATTATCGGTTATATTCATCGGATGAATAAATAAAGGCGACAAAAAATTGCAGCGAACAATAGAGCTTGCCACAAATAATTTTACTGTATTTGCTTTTCAAATAAGATTTTTTCGATTATTCATCCGAAGAGACGTTAACAGTTACCCATATTCATCGGATGATAGGGGACTCTTCGATGAAACCTTGCCAGCTATCTATAATCATCAGATGGCAGGAGAACTATCCCTTCTTTCCTAGCTTTTTTACGCTAAATGTAAAGTAGTGTTGGTAGATATAACTAAAACCTGCCAGTAAAATTTGTACGGCGAACCTAGCCACTGTTGGGTAGATTAAAAGTACGTCTGCAAGGAACTTATATAAAGATATGTTGAGTAAAATATTGATGAATTGTAGGTTCATGAACCTGAATAACTGAACCCTTCCTCTAACTTCGCTATGTGTAAAAACAACATATCGGTTCATGATAAAACTATAAGGAATGGCAACAGCGAAATCTACTGCCATTGCAGCGGTTCCTCGTTTTAAAGTGAAGTAGAGAACATCCACTTCTTCTGCTTTAAAAAGATGATAAAACGAAAGGTAATAAACTACATAGCCCAATACAAAAGTGCTACCACCAGTTGCTAAATACCGAAAGTTGTGCAGTGAGATGTATTTTTTTAAGGGAGGATGGAAAAAATCTATGATGGCTAATATTGCTTTGCGCATTGAGAGTAGTGGGGTTAATCGGTTAATTGTTAGTTGGGTTAACTGTTTGAACTGTTTGAACTGGTTAACTGCTAATTGTAAACTGTCCTTCGACAAGCTCAGGGTGACAATCTATTAGTTGCCAATTGTTAACTGGTCTTTAATCATTCTGTTGTTGTATTGCTGGATAAATGCTTTGAGGTATTTTTCCATGTCGGTTTGTATGGCTGGTTCTTTATCAACTAGGTTGTTTTTGTTTAATCTGTCGGTTTTTAAATTAAATAGTGCGGTAGATTTTAAACCATCGTAAATTAATAAATAATCTCCTTTGAAAAAGCTAAAGCTACCATCGTTGTTATTAACTACAAAATTGTCTTTTTTATTGCTTAAGGCATCAAAACCAAAAGCAAAATATGGTTTGTTGTAATTTAAGTAGTTTAAAACCGTTGGCATGATGTCGGTTTGCTGAATTAGCTTGTCGGTTTTGCCTTTTAAATCTCCTCCAGGGTAATAAAATAGAATGGGGATAGAGAATGAGCCGGCTAAAGTCTGATATTCTGGTAAGTAAGAAACGGTAGCATGATCGGCTACTAAAACAAACAAGGTGTTTTTATACCAAGGCATTTTTGAAGCAGTGGCAAAGAATTTCTTAATTGCCATATCTGTATAACCCATTGGTTCTTGCACGGGCAGTGGACCTTTTGGAAATTTGCCTATGTATTTTTTGGGCACTTTAAATGGATGATGCGAGGAAACCGAAAAGAAAGCAGAGAAGAAGGGTTGCTTAAAAGTATTAATGGTTTTTGCCATGTATTGCATAAAAGGCTCGTCCCAAATGCCCCAAATGCCATCGAAATCTGTATCGTTATTGTACTCGTTTTTGCCGAAATAGTTTTTAATCCCTGTTAGGTTGGTGTAAGCCGAAAACCCCATTGACCCATTTGGCGCGCCGTGAAAAAATGCGGTTTCATAACCTTCATCGCCTAATAATTTAGCAATGCTGGTAGTTCTATTTCCCGAATATTTAGAAAGCACAAATGGTTCGCGAATGGAAGGAATTCCAGAAATGATAGAAGGTAAAGCGTCAATCGATTTTCGCCCATTGGCATAAGTGTAGGAAGAAGTGAAACTGTTGGTAACTAAGCTATCTATGAAAGGGGTGTAGCCTTTGTAAGTCCCATTTAAAACATCTTTGTTTAATGCACCAACGTGTTCCTTACCTAAGCTTTCTATAATTAGAAATACTACATTTAGCTTTTTAAAATCGCCTTTGTTTTCTGGCTGATGAATTGGGATGTATAAACTGTTTAAGGTTTGCTCATCGTAATAATTAACAGGTTTTAGATTTGATGCCTTTAAGGTTTTCATGATGGTAAAAGGCGTATTTAAAACCAAGCTCATGTCGCCAGGAGATTTTACGAAATCGCCAGCATTGCTCATTGTAATTGGCCTGGTGCTATGGCGCCAACCGCCACGCATACCGATAACCGATAAACCTGCTATTAAAACCAAAACTAAGGTATGTGCTACATAAATTTGCCAAGTAAACTTAGGTGCTTTTTTTAGCTCTACGAGTTGGTAAAGTTTAACAAAGGCATAAATGAAAATTGCGAATAGGATAACCAAATACCAATAATCTAACAAGAAATCGAAGGTTAGCTTAAGCTTGTTTTTCTCGTTGCTGAATTGAGAAAAAACACTTGCTGTTGTTCTTTTAAGCGTGTATTTATAGTAAGCGAAATCGATAAAATTAGCAAAAAAACCTATGCTGTTTGTAATGATGAACAGCCATTTGCAAAACCTCTGATACCCTGTTCTGTACCTAAAAGGAAATGGAATGGCTTGTAAAACGATATAGAGTGAGTTGATGTAGAGTAAAGCTACAATGTCGAATTTTATACCACCTAAGAGGATGTATAGTAGATCGGTAAAAGCAATGTGTTTAAAAAGCGAAAGGTTAGTGAAATAAAAACCTAGTCGACAAAAGAGGTATAACACCAATAAAAGTAAAAAGCGATAAGTTAATGCTGTATAAATTGATTGCTCTCTTTTGGTTGTTTGGTTCATTGATGGTATAAAAGCTATAAATTTACGGAAAAAGGATGGAAGATGTAAGAGGTAAAATGTAAGATGGAAAGTCACGATTCTGTTAACCATCTAAGGCAGCTAAGAAAATCTAAGCTTTAATATCCCAAGCTGCTCTAACTTGCCTACCGCAAGCAGGGATTTCTTAGATGGTGAAAACTTAGTGTATGTAAAATGTAAGTTGGAAAATGACTGGTAATTCTATTTGTTGTAACTTAGTTCTGCGATGAGAAATTTTTATTTAACTCTTATTTTAACTGTTTGTGTTTTTGTTGTAAAAGCACAAACCGATACTTCGGCATATAGGTTTCAAGCCATGGCTATTCAGAAGAAATTTGCGCCAGATAAAAGGGCCATTTATTTCAACATACAGATAAAAGGCGATTCTGTGCGACTAGAAAGTACTTCTCAAGAGGCTTTAAATGAGTTTGAAAAGGTAAAGCCAACCATGGCAAATATTAAATTTATCTCAACTTTGTTGCCTGCAAAATCTTTAAATGGTTTAGAATATGGTGTAGCAAACCTTTCTGTTTGTAATAATAGGGCAAATCCGCAAAATGCAGCAGAGCTGATGACACAGATGTTATTGGGTACACCGATTAGGGTAATGAAAAAACAAGGTGGATTTTATTTGGTGAAAACTCCAGATGGTTATTTGTCATGGACAGATGGTGGGGCAATTAAACTAATGGACAAACAACAATATGAGACCTGGCAAAAGACAGATAAAATAGTTTTTACTGCAGATTATGGTCATGGGTTTAGCAGAGCTGATGTTAATTCTCAAAGGGTATCTGATTTGGTGAGTGGTAATATTTTGCAATTACTGGGAATGGAAAAGGTGTTTTATAAAGTTGCTTATCCAGATGGTAGAGTGGCTTATCTGCCAAAAACAAATGCCAAACTTTATAAACAATGGATTACAAGGCCAAACCCAAATGCAACAGCAATTTTAGCTACGGCGCAAACATTATTAGGCGTTCCGTACTTATGGGGAGGTACCTCTATAAAAGGAGTAGATTGTAGTGGATTTACCAAAACAGCTTATTTTTTAAATGGTATTGTGATTCCTCGTGATGCTTCTCAGCAAGCGTTAGTTGGTAATGAGATTGATGTATTGGAAAATGACAGCATCAGCGTAGAAAAGTGTTTAAAAAACTTACAGCCTGGCGATTTACTGTTTTTTTCTGCTGCGAAACGTAGAGGTATAAATGGTGGTCGTGTTAGCCATACCGCAATTTATATGGGCAATGGAGAATTTATCCAGAGTGCTGGGATGGTAAAAATTAATAGCATTGTTGCAACAGCGCCAAATTACGATGGGGTGCAAAGTGGAACTTTAGTAGGCGCCAGGAGGATTTTAACTGAAATAGGAAAACCAGAAATTACCAGGGTTGAACAGCACGATTGGTACGGAAAGAATTAAAATATGATTACAATTTACCATAATAACAGTTGTACTAAAAGTCGCATTGCCTTAGCAGCTTTAACAAAAAATGATGAACCTTTTGAGGTGATTAATTATTTAGAAAACGTACCAAGTGTTGAAGAACTGCGAAGCATAATTGAAAAGCTTGATTGCAAGCCAAAAGACATTGTGAGAACAACTGAAAAGGTTTACCTAGAAAAGTACAAAGGCAAAGATTTAACAGATGAAGAATGGATCATGGCTATGCACGAAAATCCAATTCTTATTCAAAGGCCAATTATTGTTAAAGATAATGTTGCGGTAATTGGGAGGTCTGAGGATGCGCTAGATGAGATTATATGAACAAAATCAATTACTTTCTATTGCAGTAATTTTTTCTCTGTAGAGTTGAATAGGTCCATCAAGTAAAACAGCAATTACCGTTACATCTTTGTCTAATCTGTCTTTCGGAATGTCTATGTAAATAATTCCTGGTACTTTACTCCAATACAATTTGTTATAAACGGTATGTTCTAGCATTGTACCTTCACCGACAATTCTAATTCTACTGATTTGATTTTTTAATCCTTTAATGGCAATTGGACCATTTGGTTTTCCTTCAACAAAAAGATATAAGGTATTTAAATCGGCACTTAAAGTTGTTTTTCCTTCAAAATGGCCAGCTGGAATTCCTTTTCCTGTTTGATACAAAGCTTCTGCATTTTTAATTGCCCATTGATTTACGCTTTCGTCAAGAGGATTTACTTTCGGTTTAAAATCTAAACCATCTGCTGATGTTAAACTATCTTTAAATAGGTTAATACCATCATTTAGTAATGAAATGGTTTTCTTAACCTTCAAGGCAGTTGGCTCATCAGATTTTGTAAATAGATTTTTATAAGTTAGGTTAGGTAATGTTGGATTGTCCAATTTTAATGATTCCTTAAACTGAACCTTTATTACAGTGACATCTTTATCATAAGCTATTTCAGGGATTTGAATTAAATAATCATTGTTATCTATAGCCTTGTAAGGTATTTTACCAGCATATCCAACTACGGTTACTTGCTCAATTTTGGATTTGATGTTACTTAATATTATTCCATTGTTATCTTGATAATCTAAATAGAGGTAAAGCGTTTTTTCGTCTTTAGACAAAGTCGTTTTACCATTAAAAAAGCCATTTGGCAAACCTGCTTTTATACTGTAAATAGCTTCTGCATGTTTGTTTGTCCACCTGCCTAAACCTTTTAATATGTTTTGTTGCTCAAGAGGAATTGTCCCATCGGCTTTTGGGCCAATATCTAATAACAAATTGCCACCCATACTTAAACAATCTACCAAAGTTCTGATGATCATATTGGCCGTTTTATACTTTTTGTCGTATGGTTGATAACCCCAAGAATCATTCATGGTATAACACAGTTCCCAATAAGGATTGGCTGGCTTTACAATTGGTACACCTTGCTCTGGTGTTTCATAATCTCCATGTGCATCTAACCTAGCGTTAATAATAACATTTGGATTATGACTATATAACAATTGGCGTACTTTATCGCTTTGCCACTCGGCAGATGAGTGCTCCCAGTCGCCATCAAACCACATCAAATCTGGTTTAAACTTTATTGATAATTCATTAAGTTGCGTTTGGTAATAATTTAAGAACAAGTCCCACCTTTTAGGTTCTTCCTTTAAACTATATCGTTTTCTTTATCTTGTAAAAATGTCATAATCAGGGTAACTCCAATCTGGTAGCGAATAATATAAGCCAGTTTTTAATCCCGATTTCTTTAAGGCGCTAACAAAAGGTGCAACTAGATCTCGTTTAGCGGTGCTACCATTTATGGTTGTGGTGGCGTTTGGTGCTTTCGAATCCCATAAGGAAATCCCGTCATGGTGTTTTGTTGTAATAACTGCATACTTTGCTCCACTTTCTTTAATCAATTGCACCCACTGGTTTGGATTGTACTTTGAAGCATTAAAACCTTTCAATTGCTTCATATAAGCATTATGGTTAAGGTAGTTATTGTAAAAAGACCATGATTCAGAAATTCCGTTTACAGAATAAATTCCCCAATGTATAAAAATGCCAAGTTTTGCATCTGCAAACCATTCCATCTTTTTACTTGGAATAGTAGTTTGTGCATTTACTTTAAAAAAGTACAATAAGAGCAATAGGGTGATTGATTTTTTAGGCATAAATAGGATTATGATTCTCAAATATAAATTTTGATAGCTATAGAACCTACTAGTTATTGACGAGAAATAAAGAAATATTGATTCTAAAGCATATAAAAAAGGCAGCTTAAACTAAGCTGCCTTTTTTAATATTTGATTTTATATAGAATTATTTTTCTTCCATTAAAAACTTAACAGATGGGCCGACATTTAGTCCGAAAAATATACTTTCTAAGTTGAAAGTAATTTCTTTAGAGTTTTTATCGCTTAATGTCCATTTAATGGAATCGCTATCAACATCATAATCTGCAATTGCAGGTGTTGAATTAGTGAATTGTTTTAACCTCATCTTTTTTGAAACCTGATCCTTCAATAAGAGATCCTCAGGTGTTTTGTATGAAAATGGTTTTGGAATATTTGTGGTCATTATTAAATCGTAGTTGCCATTAGTTGGTTTGGCGAAATTATAAGGACCTAATTTTTTTAAATTTGAAGATTCAATTTCAAAACTTACTTTTAAATAAGCGCCTGCTTTAATATTTTCTTTATCTATTAATAGGTTTATAAGTTTTGGTTCTTTGGTGACAGTAAAACTCTTATTCTTCAATTTTGTGGCTATAATTTTGCCATTGTCTAATTCAAACATCACCACACTAACTTCTAAAACCCTATCAGCCGCTTCTTTATTAAGGTTGATTGAAATTGGTTGAGCTTCTTCACAATAAATATGATAGGTTTGTTCGCTCACAGCACTGAATTTCATTGCGGTTTGAGGGTTGTCTATATTGTTTCCTTTAAAATATCTAAAATAGACATTGCTCCAAATCAGACTTTTTTTGCTAGAGAAATCTTCAACGGTTGGTTTAATTTTGGTGTTGAAGCCATTGTTAGATTCATTGTGATTTAGTGCTAGTAGGGCTTGATAGGTAGCGCTTTGACTAAAAGAACTGTAGGAAATAATTAATGAGAAGGCAAAAAGCGTTAATTTTTTCATTGTAATTAGGTTATATTGAAGTTGTAGTATAAGATACATCGAACTTTCCTTCAGTTATCGTCTTTTTTGTTTTTAGAAAAGTATCCATATTTGGAGCAACAAATTCAAAGGTTCCTTTAACGGTGTTGCTTGTAGAACTTGTTATAATTAACTTACCAGTTTTAACCCCAGTTTCAGATGCGTATGAGCCTGTTTGAGTTTGGTCTTCATTGTAGCCACCTTGCGCATCAATATCAATTTCATAGGTTCCAGCCCCTTTATAGTTGTAAACGATAATCGTTACGACCTTTAACCCGTTAGTGCCATAAATGGTCATCATGTTTCCTAATTTGGCATTTATATTCAAATTTGCTTGTCCTACAAAGTTAAGGCTTGCACCATCAACCTTAGCACTCATGTTGGCAGTACCTTGACCAGGTGTAGGGCCAGGGGTTGGTTCAAGGCTAATGATAAATTGCCCTTCAGTAATCGTTTTAATTTCGCCCACAGTATTTGCTGCTTTAAATTCGAAGGTACCAATAATTGCCTTGCTGTTATAGGTTGTTACTTTAATGGTTCCAGACTCAGCATAATAGGTTTGTGTAAAAGGATCTGTTATGCCATTTGTATAATTTGCGCTTGATATCAAATCTGCTGCATTGTAAGTGCCAACTCCTTTAAAATCTTGCCAATTAAAAATAAATGCCTGCGGTGCTTTAATGCCGTTAATTTGTAGGTCTTTTTTGCCGTCGCTATTTATATATTCTTGCGCATAAGCAAATTCACATTCAACCCAAACACCATCAACCTTAGCTTTCATACTGGTTTTAATAGTCTTAGGTGGTGTTCCGCCAGGGCCAGAGCCTTCAACAAAAACGATGTCTTTTTGGCAAGAGGTAAATAGTAATGCCAATATTATGGAAAATAAAATTTTAATTTTCATTTAGAGCTATCAATTTAATTTTATAAAACTAATAAACTTGCTGAATTTATTGGCAGTTCTTTAATAAAGAAGTTGTGTAGTGATAAGCCATAGTGTAAATTATAATACAGATTCAAAGCACCAAAGTTTGTTGCCAAATTCTAATCCCTCTATAAAACTACAGTTGTAGAAATTTCATCAGTTTGATGTTAATATTTAACATCAAACTTACCTTCTGTTAGTGTTAATAAAGTAGTTGTACTAGAATCTTGCAGTTTAAGTATACCTTGAAAAGTTCCAACAATGCCATCAGCAGTTGAAGCAGTAACTATGATTTTTCCGCTTATTGAATGATAAGATGTGTTAATGTCTGGGATATAAGATAAATGGGCTCCAGTATTAATGGCACCTGTAACATCATAAGTGCCTGGTCCATTAAAGTTAAATATACCTAAGGCAAATGTTTTATTTCCGGTTATCCCAATAATGTTAATGGCTCCAGCATCAACAATTTGAGCATCTAAAAAAGATGTTTGTACACCATCAATTTTAACGCTAAAGGTTGAATTATCATTATCTTGATCCAAAACCAAATCCTTTTCTAGGTTAATTACAAATCGCCCTTCGGTAATATTTTTAATGGCCCCATCTGTATTAACTGCCTTAAACTCGAAAGTGCCTATAATTACTTTACTATTATAAGTTGTTATTTTAATTGTTCCAGATTCTGCAAAATAGCTATTGTCTAAAGGGTCTAACATATTAGCGGTATAAGCAGCATTTGATACGATGTCGGCAGCATTATAAGTGCCAACACCTTTTATGTCGTCCCATGTGAAAGCAAACGCCTGCGGATTCTTAAACCCGTTTATTTGTATTGCTTTTTGCCCAGTCCATTTTTGGGCATAAGCCAAATCACACTCTACCAATACACCATCAACTTTTGCGCTCATTTTTGTAATATTAGTCGCTGGTTTAGTACCACCAGGGCCAGAACCTTCAACAAAAACAATGTCTTTTTGGCAAGCACCGAAAGCAAAAGTTGTAAGTATTAAAAGCAATAAGTGTGATTTGATCTTTTTCATCTGATTTTTTAAGCTAATAAATTTCTCCAGCTCACTTTGCCTTCAATAATGGTATGCAATTCTTTAATTTCAATACGTTGCTGCTCCATAGTATCTCTATGACGAATGGTAACTGTATTATCTTCTAAAGTTTGATGATCTACTGTTACACAGAAAGGTGTTCCAATAGCATCCATACGGCGATAACGTTTTCCAATGGCATCTTTCTCTTCATAAACACAGTTGAAATCAAATTTCAAGTGATCCATGATTTCACGAGCTTTTTCTGGTAAACCATCTTTTTTAGTTAATGGAAAAATAGCTACTTTGATTGGAGCTAAAGCAGGATGCAAACGTAATAAAGTTCTACTGTCTTGTCTTTCTGGTGTACTTAGATCCTCTTCTTCAAAGGCATTGATCATTGTTAGCAAGAACATTCTATCTAAACCGATTGAAGTTTCGATAACATAGGGAACGTAGTTGCCATAAGGCTTGCCTTCTTCGTTTAAGTCGTTATCAAAATATTGCATTTTCTTGCCAGAAAACTCTTGGTGTTGGGTTAAATCGAAATCAGTTCTACTGTGAATACCTTCAACTTCCTTAAAACCGAATGGGAATTCGAATTCGATATCTGTTGCTGCGTTTGCATAGTGTGCTAATTTAACATGGTCATGGAAACGATATTTCTCTGGGGCAGTGCCCAAAGCCTGATGCCATTTTAAACGAGCTTCTTTCCAATAGGTAAACCATTTTTTGTCTTCACCAGGGCGAACGAAAAATTGCATTTCCATTTGCTCAAATTCACGCATACGCATGATAAACTGACGAGCTATTACTTCGTTTCTAAAAGCTTTACCAATTTGCGCAATCCCGAAAGGGATTTTCATTCTTCCAGATTTCTGCACATTTAAAAAGTTCACAAAAATACCTTGTGCAGTCTCTGGTCTAAGGTAAACCTCATCACTTCCTTCTGCCATTGCGCCAAACTGTGTGCTAAACATCAAGTTAAACTGACGAACATCAGTCCAATTTTTAGTGCCACTAACCGGACAGGCAATTTCGTGTTCTTCAATTAAAACTTTTAAACGAGGCAGATCTTCAGCTGTTAAAGCAGCATCCATGTTAGCTTGCAGTTTTGCCGCTTTTTCAGTTTTGCCATCTTTCTCGTAACGAGCAATTTTGTCTTCTAACAACTGGTCTGCACGGTAACGTTTTTTAGAGTCTTTATTGTCGATCATTGGGTCGTTAAAACCATCAACGTGACCGCTCGCTTTCCATACTTTAGGGTGCATAAAAATTGCAGAATCAATTCCCACAATGTTTTCGTGCATCTGCACCATTGCTTTCCACCAGTAAGTTTTAATGTTGTTTTTTAGTTCGGCACCTAATTGTCCGTAATCGTAAACGGCACTTAAACCGTCATATATTTCGCTGCTTTGAAACACAAAACCATATTCCTTAGCGTGTGATATTACATTTTTAAATTGTTCGTCGTTTGTTTTAGCCATAGTGGCGCAAAGATAATATTTAAAGATGAAAGACTAAAGCTAAAAGACTAAAGCTTAATCCTTATCCAAATCAACTTATATTTTCTTAAATGCCTTATATGGTTATCTTTAGCCTCGCTGCAATCTTTTTGCCTTTTTCCTTCGACTACGCTCAGGATTACAATCAAAAAAGGATTTCCGCTGAGTCGGGTTTACAGGGCAACGAAAGTAGGAATATTATTGGTTAACTATTTAAGCTGTGCCGATTGTTTAACTGAGTATGGCAATTAACCGATTTCAACAATTAACCATTTAAGCCGTCTTCCATTTTACCGCTTACATCTTACATCTTTTTCTTATTTTTGAACCAAATGAGCATTAAAGTAAAAAACCTCTCCAAGCATTTCGGCTTACAAAAAGCGGTTGATTCTATTAGCTTTGAAGCTAAACCAGGTAAAATTTTAGGATTTTTAGGTCCGAATGGCGCAGGTAAATCTACTACCATGAAAATGCTTACAGCTTATATGTCGCCAACATCCGGCGATGCGGAAATATGTGGTAAAAGCATTTTAACAGCTGAAATTGAAGTTAAAAGGTTAATTGGCTATTTGCCAGAAAACACACCACTTTATAACGACATGTACATTCGTGAGTTTTTAAGTTTTGTTGGTGAAACTTATGGTATTGCCAATTTGTCTCATCGGGTAGACGATGTGATTAAGCAAGTTGGATTAACACCAGAACAGCATAAAAAAATTGGAATGCTTTCTAAAGGTTATAAACAACGCGTTGGCTTGGCACAGGCAATTATTCATGACCCAAAGGTTTTAATTTTAGATGAACCAACTTCGGGTTTAGATCCTAATCAATTATCTGACATTAGGACTTTGATAAAGAATTTAGGCAAAGACAAAACTGTCATTATTTCTACTCACATCATGCAAGAGGTAGAAGCCATTTGCGATGAAGTAATTGTCATTAGCAAAGGAAAGATTGTCGCAAATGACACTAAATCAGAACTTAAAAATCAATATAAGGGAGCTTCGTTAGAAGAAATTTTCAGAAAATTAACTAATTGAAATTCATTTAATTAGAAATTCATTCTCAAAAGTTGTCAATTTCGTGACTATTTCTGGTAACTATTGGCTTAGTTGTTGCGTCTTATGAGCAACAATTAACAAAATATAAATTACAAAAAAACACGATGAAAAAATTATTATTATCATTAGCCCTTGTTGCAGGTTTAGGCTTTGCAGCTAACGCACAAACAGAAGGTGCAGTTAAAAAATTAAGTATCGGTGCAGAATTCGGTATTCCAACTGAAGGATCTAACGAATTATTAGTTGGAGGTTCATTACAATTTGAACAGCCAATCGCAAAATCATTAAATTTCACATTATCAGCGGGTTATATTGCTGATATGGTTACTGGCGATGCAAAAGATGTTTTAAAAGCATTGGGAGCTAAAACTAGCTACGGATTTATTCCTTTAAAGGCTGGTGCTAAATACTATTTTGGTGGCAATTTTTATGCAGCTGGCGAAGTTGGTGCTGCAATTAGCACTGAAGATGGTATTGGTACTTCATTTGCTTATGCGCCTACTTTAGGTGCATCTTTTTCAGTTGCTGAAAAATCTAGTTTAGATCTTGGTGTACGTTATGAGAACTGGTCGAAAGCCTCTTCTGGCTTTATAGGTATTCGTGCAGCTTATGCATTCGGTTTGTAGAAATTAAAACAACAACAAAAAAAGTCTCGATAATTTAATTTGTCGAGGCTTTTTTATTTAAACTAAATTGATAGTTTTGTAATTAGGTAATCAAACAAAAAAACATGAAAAAATTATTATTATCACTAACACTAGTTGCTGGTCTTAGTATAGCAGCTTTAGCTCAAGAACCAGTTAAATTTGGGGTAAAAGCTGGTGTAGCTTTCCCTAGTATGTCGATATCTACAAGTGGTATCTCAGTAGGTTTCGATTCAAGAACATCATTTTATGTAGGGGGAACAGCAGATTTTGCTATCTCTAATGTAATTTCGATACAACCAGGTTTAACCTTTATTAGCAAAGGAACTAAATTTAATGGAGATGATTTTGACTTTGAAGATGTATCTACAGGTTCAAATTCTGCGACTTTAAACTTCTCTTATATTGAAATACCAGTTAATTTACTAGCAAATTTTAAAGTAGGTGCAGGTAAAGTTTTCTTTGGGGGAGGTCCTTATTATGCCTTTGCTGTTGATGCATATGGAAAATCAGGAGGAATTAAAGAAGATGTTGATTTTGATGAGGATGGCTTTAAGCGTGGTGATTTTGGAGTAAACTTTTTAGGTGGCTTCCAATTTTACAAAGGTTTAAATGTACACGCTGGTTATGGATTAGGAATAAGCAGCGTTATTGACGACCAAGAAGAAATAGATGTTAAATTTAAAAATAAAGTTTTCACTGTTGGTTTAGGCTTTACTTTCTAACTATAAAACCTATTTATTAAAAGTCTCAACAATTGCGTTGAGACTTTTTTGTTTTAGGAGATATTGCATAACTTCGGCATCATTAATCGTCTTGCATGTACGCAGTTTTCAAACGAGAATTATTCAGCTTCTTAAACTCGCTAATGGCTTATATTACCATTAGTGTTTTTCTGTTGGCTTGCGCATTATTACTTTGGTTTTTTCCAGATACCTCCATTTTAGATTATGGTTATGCAGAAATGAACGGTTTTTTTAACCTCGTTCCATTTTTGTTTATCTTTCTAATACCCGCAATTACCATGCGTTCTTTTGCAGAAGAAAGAAGAGAAGGAACTTATGTGCTGTTGGCAACAAGACCTTTAAGCGATTTACAAATTATTTTAGCTAAATACTTTGCCTGCGTAATACTGCTGCTTTTTGCATTAATACCAACATTGATTTATTACTACAGTATTTATCAATTAGGGTTGCCAAAAGGGAATGTAGACTCTGGCGCTGTAATTGGTTCCTATTTAGGTTTATTCCTATTGGGAAACGCTTTTATTTCGATAGGTATTTTTGCTTCATCCATTACTAAAAATCAGGTAATTGCTTTTGCGGTGGCAGTCTTTTTATGTTTTTTCGCTTACAGCGGGTTTGATTCTTTGAGCAAAGTTTTCGAGTTAAGCGCACTTGAAACCATATTGGTTAATCTAGGGATTAATGAGCATTATCAATCAATGAGTAGAGGTGTTTTAGATACTAGAGATTTAGTCTATTTTATCACTTTCGTTTTTATGTTTTTTGGTTTAACCAAACTGGTGATAGGGGGTAGGAAATGGTAACGGGAAAGAGCAAGGGACAAAGAGCAAAGAATAGTTACATCAAATTACTAGGCTTTATAATCATCTTGGTATTAATAAATGTAATCGCACAACATTTGTATACTCGTTTCGATTTTACCAAGGAAAAACGCTACACCTTAAATCAGAAAACCAAAGATGTTTTACAAAAGACACAAAAGGATATCATCATCACTGTTTTTTTAGATGGGGAAATACCTGCTGCTTTTAAAAGATTGCAAAATGCGACTAAAGATTTATTGAGCGATTATAAGGCTTATTCAAATGCCAATATTAAAATAATTTTTGAAGATCCGTTAAAAGATGTGCCAGCAAATGAGCAAGATACAGTCATTAATAAATATCTAGGAATTGGAATAAAACCTATTGCCATCAACCTTAAAAATGATGCAGGAATAACGCAGAAATTAATCTTCCCTATGGCATTAATTGAAAGTGGAGATGTTCAGATTCCAGTCAACTTATTGCAAAAAACGGGTGGTGCAGCAACAGATTATGAAGAAAATATAACCAGCTCTATTCAGAATCTGGAATATGCATTTACTTCAACTCTTAAAAGATTATTAACTGGTGTAAGTCCAAAAATTGGATTTACAGAAGGTCACGGAGAACCATCTAATCTATATTTATACGATGCTATTACTTCTTTATCACAACAATATTATGTGGGGAGGGTAGATTTAAAATTAATGACCAAACAAGGGTTAGACGATTTGAACGTGCTCATCATCGAAAAGCCGCAACAAGCACTTACAGAAGTTGAGAAGTATAAAATCAACTACTTTGTCATGAAAGGCGGCAGGGTAGTTTGGGCAATAGACCAAGTTAATGCAGAATTAGATAGTTTAGAAAAACGACCACGAGAAATGGCGTTTAATAGGCAGCTCAATCTTGATGATATGCTGTTTGAATATGGTGCCCGAATAAACTATAATTTAATAACGGATGTGAACTGTGCCATGATTCCCTTTGCAACAGGTAATGCTGGTCAGCAAGCACAAATAGATACGGCGCCTTGGTTATACTACCCAGTATTTATGCCAGATACAACAAGCAATGTGGTTAAAAATATAGATGGCATTAAAAGTCAGTTTGCAAGTACGGTAGATACGATTGGTGTGCCGAATGTGAGCAAGAAAATTATTCTCCAAACATCAGCTTTTAACAAGGTTTTCGAAACACCTAAAATGCTTTCGCTGCAAATGTTAGCAGTTCAGCCTGCTCAGAAAGAATATACAAGTATTCCAAAATCTGCTGCGGTTTTATTGGAGGGAAGTTTTAGATCTGTGTTTCTAAATCGGCCGGTGCCAGAAGGAATAATGGAAAATTACAATCTGCCAGCGCAAAGTAGGCCAACAAAAATGATTGTGATTGGAGATGGTGATGTTTTCTTGAATCAAGTGAGTAAGACAGATCATACACCTTTCCCTTTGGGATTTGATAGATATACACAACAGAATTACGGAAATAAAGCGTTACTCTTAAACATTGCAGATTATTTTACGGATGATGACAATTTAATCGCCCTGCGTAATAAAGAAATTAAGGTGAGATTACTTGATAGGACCCGTTTACGTACTGAAAAACCGAAATGGCAACTTGTAAATGCAGTTGCTCCCATACTATTGTTAATATGTTTCGCAATTTTTCAACATTATTACCGTAAGCATAAGTATGCAAAGTAATTTTTATATTTTTGAGCAAGACTAAATACAACTATGAGATTTATAGTATCAACTTCGACGTTATTAAAACATTTACAAACCGTTAATGGTGCATCTAGCAGCAGTACAGTTTTGCCTATCTTAGAAAACTTCTTGTTCGAAATTAAAGACGGAAACTTAACTATCTCAGCTACTGACTTGCAAACTAGCATGACAACCGCTTTGGCTGTAGAGTCTAAGGAAGAAGGTAAAGTTGCCGTTCCATCTAGAATATTATTAGATACCTTAAAAACATTGCCAGATCAACCAATTTCATTTAATATTGATGATAATACATTTTCAATTGAAATTAGTGCGGGTGATGGAAAGTATAAATTAAGCGGAGAAAATGGAGATGATTTTCCAAAAATCCCTGTTGTAGAAAATGCATCTTCAGTTAATTTGCCAGCTTCAGTTTTAACAGAAGCCATTACAAAAACCATTTTTGCAGTTAGTAATGATGAGTTAAGGCCAGCAATGACAGGTGTTTATTGCCAACTTTCTCCTCAACATATCACTTTTGTAGCAACTGATGCACATAAATTGGTGCGTTACCGTAGAATGGATAGCAAGGCAGATAAAGCTTCATCATTTATTTTGCCTAAAAAAGCATTAACTTTGTTAAAAGCTGCTTTACCAAGTACTGATGTTAATGTTTCAGTTGATTACAATGCAACAAGTGCTTTCTTTAAATTTGAGAACATCAATCTAGTTTGTCGTTTAATTGATGAACGTTATCCAGATTATGAAGCAGTAATTCCTGCTAACAATCCTAATAAATTGGTAATCGATAGAGCTTTGTTCTTAAATACTTTACGTAGGGTTGTAATTTTTGCTAATAAAACCACACATCAAGTGCGATTGAAAATTAACGGAAGCGAATTAAATATCTCTTCAGAAGATTTAGATTTTGCTAATGAAGCTCACGAACGTTTAAGTTGCCAATATGAAGGTGAAGATTTAGAAATTGGCTTTAACGCACGTTTCTTAATCGAAATGTTAAACAATTTAAGTGGCGAGGAAGTTACTTTAGAGTTGTCAACTCCAAACCGAGCAGGTTTATTAATTCCACAAACCAACGACGAAAACGAAGATGTTTTAATGTTAGTGATGCCTGTAATGCTTAACAATAGTTATTAGTACGAAAAAGGATTAAGGAACAAAGAAAAAAGGCTGTAAGTTTATAGCTTGAACTTAACATAAAACTTACAATATACGACCTTTAATTTAACAATAATGGCTTGGTTTTTGACCAAGCCATTATTGTTATAAGCCATTACCAAAACTATTCCTATGAAAATAGCGCTACTTTCTTCAAATCAAAGAAATTCTTATTTATTTCTATCGTTTTTTGTAGTAATGATGTGTCTAGTTTCTTGTAAAAAGGACGAAACGATAAGCAAGAAAGAAGTAAAAGGAGAGGCAAAAGTTAGAATGGTAAATGCTTCACATACTTCTACATCAGTTGATTTTTATTTAGATAATGCAAAAATTAATTCAACGGCATTAGCTTTTGGAGAAGGGAGTGAATATGTTAAGGTAGAATCAGGGACCAAGGCTTCAAAAGTTCAGAATAACGGAGTTGATGAGGCTGAATCGGAAGTGATTTTTGTACCAACTATATCTTATACTTCATTTTATTTAGAAGACAGAACCAATAAAGGCTCTGTGTTAACCTTAGAAGATAATCTAGGTGCAACTGAAGCGGGGAAAGCTAGAATTAGATTTGTAAACGCAAGTCCATATTTTACAAACTCTATTAATGTAAATTTAACTGGAGCGATATTGTTGGTTAATTCTTTACCTTTTGCAGAGGCATCGGCTTATTTTTCAGTTGACCCAGATGCAGATTTAAGGATTTCTGTTTTAGGAACAGGAATCGTTAAAGTTGTGCCAACCGCTCAAATTGAAGCAGGTAAAATTTATACTTTTTGGTTTAGTGGTAGTTCAAATGCTAACCTTACTATCAATAAAATTACTTACAATTAACATCATATTTTTAAAATTGATGTGGTTGTCAATCCATATACCTATTTTTGAGGAAAAATTATAAAACTTGGAATTCTTCGATCTACTAATACAATTACTTACTAATACGAAAGAAACGTTAGAAGTAATCATGCAGGAATATAAAACCTGGACTTACCTTATTTTATTCATCATTATTTTTGCAGAAACTGGATTTGTAGTTACCCCATTCTTGCCTGGAGATTCGATGCTATTTGCGGTTGGAGCTTTGGTTGCAGGAGATGGAACTGGTTTAAATATTTGGTTCATGTTAGTTATTTTAATTGCTGCCGCCATTTTAGGAAATTCAGTGAATTATCATTTGGGTAAATATTTTGGTATTAAAGTTTTCAAAGAAAATAATAAAATTCTTAAGCTGAAATATTATCATCAATCTCACGAATATTTTGAGAAGCATGGGGCAAGAGCAATTGTGTTTAGTCGCTTTTTACCAATTGTAAGAACAATTGCACCTTTTGTTGCAGGAGCAGCTAGAATGTCATTTGGTAAGTTTACTTATTATAACGTTGTAGGTGGCATCGCATGGATATCTAGTTTATTGTTTGCAGGTTTCTTATTAGGTAAAATTCCATTTGTAGAAAAGAATTTCGAAATATTGGTTTTAATTATTGCTGTGGGTACTTTTGTGCCAGTTGTTTATGGAGCTTTAAAATCAGTATTCTCAAAGAAACCAGTTGAAAAACAAATTGAAGAGGAGTTAACCGAAGAGAAGTAATAAAGTGTTGCGTCATATCGACCTCAGGGAGATATCTGTTAATAATATGCTCTTTTGTGATTATAATTAACAGCTTTCTCAATCGCGAAAGGCTCATTTCGAAATGACGATTTTTTTAATTTCTCTACTAATAATTTTTCCTTTCCTTTTAATTTTCTTTAACCTTATTTTCCTTTTTTCTTATAGAGACGGCTTCCAATTTATTGGGCTTTTCAAATTTACCAAGCCTGATATAAACGTAATCTGACCTAAGTATTAGGTAATAACTCAACTGAATTAGCAAGCAATTTTATATTGTAAAAGTGAATGGAGTGTCATATTGTAAGATAAATATCTTCATTAATTACAATTCAAGGGCTAAAATTGCAGGTGTTTTCTCCCACATTCCTCCTAGATTCGTTCGAAGAATCGGCCTTTAAAGCAAGGTTTCTCGAACAAGACTGGGAGAAGTCTCGAACAACAACCATTCGAGCTGGTAAAATGCAGTCGGATGTAGTCAACTAGCTTCAATATGCTACATTTAGGTTTTTTATCATATATTCGTTTCAGTGTTATAATTCTTTGGATTCAATTCGACCTATAAGACCAGAGCTTTCGCTGTGTTTTCTTCGATGGGTGAAATTGAGATCAATTCTCTCTACCAATAATCTTTCCTTCTTGATACTTTTTCTCCTGTTGCTCTGTCCATTTCTTTTCTTCTGGATCAGGTTCTAGTTTAATTAGGTTTTTTAGTTCTGGCTGACCGGCATCAACCCAAGCAGAGAACCAAAAAGAACCAATGGTAATAATTGCTGAGCGCATTTGTTTTTCTACCATTCCATTCATTTTTTCTTGATAAGCTTTAGCATAGGCTTCTGAGTATTGTTTGATTACGATGTTATTTCGTTCAGAGAAACTATATTTCTGGTCGGAAGGAAATGATTTGTTCAACTGTGTTTCAAGCACTAATACACTATCTAATAAGCTATGTGAATGTTTAACAACAACCCAAGCAGTTTTAAGCGGATTGTCTATATAAATCGCTTTGCCCACCAAAAAATTGTATTTACCAGCAAATAATTCTGGAATTCTACTTTCCCAAAAAGCATGAATGCCAACTTGGTTAGTCAATTGTCCGTTATGGTTATTTGTGGTGTGTAAAGGGACATGAGCATCGCCAATGTAGTGACCAAGTTCTGCCGAGTATTTTAATATTTTAAGCGAATCATGAGTTTTAAAAGCCTTAACTAAACTATAATAAGTTCGTTGAATTTGCCAAGGTACAATGCCACTTTCATTTAATTTCTTTTGTCCGTATTTGGCTAAAGCATCATTAAATTTTTCAGGAATACTATCGATGTTTTCTTCATAATTTTCTACATCCAAATAATGTCTTGGGGCTTCAAGCGTATCGATATATCTTCTTTTATCTGGGTCTACAGCATGCTCTGTTATGTGTTTATGGCCGGTCTTGTAGAAGTTAATCATTTCTGCAGGCAAAGTAAATATAGCCAGCTGATTAATCCGCCGATGCGCAAAAAAGCCCCAAGAAGTACACAATAGAAAAGGGATGATTAACAAGGTTAAAATTGTTAATCTTTTCATAAGATGAAGATAGAGAAAAATGGTAAGAATTAGAAAGCATTACTCAATTCTTACCATTTATAAATCAGTTATTTATTGTTTTCCTTAATCATTAAAAAGTTCGCAATCCATTGAAAACCAATAAAACCAACTGCGAAAATCACACTTAATAAATTAAATAGTACACCCGTTAAGAATGCGACTGCTATAGCTAAAGTCCCTAAAATGGCCATTATGATAGCATAAATAAGGAATGCGTTTTTGTATTTTGATGGAGAAAACATTAAGCTAAAAGGTAGCATCATCGCAAAGCCAAAAAAAGTGAGGCTTAAAAATTTATCTTCTTTGAAAAGGAAATAAAGCAAAACCCCTACAAGAAAAATACCTGCACTAGCAGCTACAAAATTTGAACTTGCTTTTTCATTTTTATCAAGTAATAGATTGCCATAAGTATTAAACCTTAAGAACAAATTGCCAATTGGGTTCATTATCCAAGTAGAAAATGCAACTAATGATAGTGCAATGATGATTGGGGTGAGATAAGGTTGCAACGTTTCATTGTTGTTTGCCAATGCCCGCAATACTCTTATGCCAGCATAAAATCCTATAATGAAAACCCACTGGTATTTTGCCGTCATGTTACTCATCCAAAATGAGTATTGAAGGAAAAGCTTGTAAATTGGATTGCTGGCTTTTAAAGCCTCCATCATACCTGCTTGTGCATAATGAAAATTTGGGTCGTTTTTTAATGATTCCTTAAAATGAACCAATGCTTTTTTGTGATTCCCTTTTTCTAATAAACCCCAACCATAATTTGCATGCGTATATGCATTGTTAGGGTCTTCCCTTAAAGCACCTTCAATCGTTTCGAAAGATTCTTCAGCTTTATCTAACTTTAATAAGGCCGAACTTCTGGTATTTAGTCCTAGTATGTTTTCTGCATCAATTTCTAAAGCCTTATTGGCAAAGTCTAAAGCTTCATCATATTGTTTTCGAGATAACTTGAGATTAGCTAATAGTGCAAAATAATCAGCATCAAATGGGTCTAATTCTATAGACTGCTTAATGTTTTCTTCTGCATTATCATAATCATCTTGTTGAATTGCAATTCTTGCTTTGATATAGAACAAATGAGGGTGATCTGGAGCTAAGCTAATTGCATTATTAATAATACTTGTAGCACTATCAAACTTGTCTTGTTGCAAATTTACTTCAGCCAATAATGCCAAAAAATGAACATTATTGGAGTCTTCAGAGAGTAAATTCTTTAATATCTTTTCTGCTTCTGCAAATTTATTTTGTTGAATTAGAATTTCGACTTTTAGTAGCAGGTTATCGCTCATTATTTTTTAATTTTTAGATAGGTTAGAATGTCGTCATATAAACCTGCATCATTTGCAAACATGGCAAAATTCTTAGCTGTCATGAACCATTCTTGCGTACTAGCTTTGTGCTTTTTTATTGCATTCTGTAAATCACTTGTGTCTATTGGCTTAGGGATACCATCAATGAATGAGGCTTCTAGCTTAAGTTCTATTGCAATGTCAATAATGGCATCAATATCAGCTCCTGAGAAATTTTCTATTTTTCTGGAAAGACTAACATAATCGATATTTGTTGTTGGTTTATTTTGGAGTTTTAGTCTTAAAATAGATTCCCTAGAAACCTCATCAGGTGGCGGAACAAAGACTATCCTATCAAATCTTCCTGGCCTCCTAAATGCTGGGTCTAAGTTCCAAGGCGTATTTGTTGCGCCAAGAATTAATACACCATCATTGTTATTGTCAATTCCGTCTAACTCCTGTAAAAATTGATTAATCAAATGTCTTCCACTTGATTGTTTCATGTCACTTCTGCTTGCACCAAGGGCATCAATTTCATCAATAAATAAAACGCAAGGCGTGTTTTGTCTGGCTAATTCAAAAATTTCATGAAGGTTTTTTTCGCTATTTCCAATCCACATGTCCAAAATATCATTTAAACCTACACTTATAAACTTTGCATTTACTTGACCAGCGGTTGCCTTTGCGATAAATGTTTTTCCGCAACCGGGTGGGCCATATAGTAAAATTCCTCCGCCAGTTTTCTTGCCATAAGCTTTATAAAGTTCTGGATGTAATAAGGGTTTGATTATTTTTAATTCGATCTCTTTTTTGACGATATCCATTCCCCCAACATCACTAAAATTAATGGTTGGCTTTTGTAGAAACCTATTGTCTATTTCTTCATTAACTACTTCTGCTTCATTGTGACCTTTTAATCTTAATTGATTATCTAATTCTTCGTCAGAATGGTTTGGATTAATAGCTAAAGCCTTTTTGTAAGTTTCGATGGCCTTGCTAACTGCATTTTCTTTTAGTAGTGCCTTAGCATATAATGTTAAAATATTTACATCGGTTGTTCCTTTTTCAATTACTTCTTCTAAGATTACATTACACGCAGAATAACTACCTTTTTTAAAGAAGGTAGTAGCCAAACCAAACTTAACCTTGATGTTGGTAGATGTTTTTAAAATCATGTTGTATTCGGCTTCTGCCTCTTCAAGTCTATTTAAATCTAGTAAAGTATCAGCAAGTAAAAGTCTTAAAGGTGTATTTTCAGGTGAATGTTTTAGGGCGTCTCTTAAACTATCAATTGTATTGTCATTCATATTATTGTTTTAAAAAAATGAATATAAGGAAAAGATTAAAATCCCTCTGTTGATTATTCTTTTCCATTGTGAATTTTATCCTAGGTTCATCTAATTTTGTTATGAGCTAAGGAAAGGAAGAAGCAGAAATAAAATTATATTTTGGTTATAATTAGTAGTGTTTGAAATTAAATCCTTTCTGCCCATTGCAATTCATTAGGCAATTCGACATTAGAGAACTCGATATGAATTACTCTTCTCTTATTGTTGTTTGTGGTTTTAGATGAGCTATGTAATAATAAAGGTTTCATTATCATTAAGCCTCCTTTTTCTATCCTACAAATGGTTTCCCTTTCAATGGTCCAGTCTATTGTTTCTGGTCTGTAAATTCCTTTTAAATGAGATTTTGGAATAATTTTTAATGCACCATTATTTTCATCAGTGTGATCTAAATGAATGCGAATGGTAAAGTTATGCTGCAAAATATCAATAGGTGGTTGAACGGCAAACTGATTTTGTTTAACTGTCCAAGGTCCAAAATTTTCCAGTTCAATTTTCTTGTCCACAGAAATAGTTAAATCTTGATGATAAGCTACAAACCAATTGGACTGTTCTGGTTTATCGAAGTAAATGGACTTAACCACGAAATAGTTATCGCCAAAAGTAGATTGAATAATAGCTTTTAATTTTTCATTAAAGATTAAATCATGAACAGCTGGAACTTCTTTTAAGAATTGCCTAATGGCAAATAAATCAGCAGATTTTCTAAATGTATCTTTTGAAGTATCTACTTGATTAATTACTTCTAAAATCTGTTCAATTTCCTCATCATTATAAATGTTTGGAATGATGGAAAAGCCATTGGCGGAGATTTTGTTATTTATATCCATAATCTCCATAAAGGAATAAAAATTAATGCAATTGAAATTAAACTTAAAAAAAATGTTAGATTGGTTATTAGAACCCAATTATTTCTAAGTCTAAATGCCGCAATTAAAAAAGATAAAATCCCAAAAGCAAATAGAATTATTTCGTAGCTCAAATAAGATAGCTCGATTAAACCAAATAATGCTCTAGTTTTACCATCTGCTAAAATATATTGCTGAGCAATTTTATAATTGAGTATCAATAAGCAAATTATAACTAAAATACTTATGGATAATGACAATATGATAAATTTATTTGTTTTCAATTGTTAGAAGATAATTGTGACCATTTGTATTTCATCAACCTTTCTTTTTTATTTCAAAATGAGATTGCTTCTCCCGATGAAATCGGGAGAAGCAATGACGAACCAAGAAGCCCTAACTATTTAACATTTTATAAGCAAAGAAACCCAATAGGCTAATAATAATGCCCATTAAACACCAAAGCCATAGTTTATTTTCGAATAACGGTTTTTCAATTTTAGGGGCAGCAAATGCTGGATTGATTTTCTCTTCGCCAACCGTTAAGGCAGTCATCTCCATTGGGATTTTATTCTCAAAATTCTTTAACTCATAACTTGGCGCAACGGCCTCTTTTTTGCCATAATAAAGTGCATAGTTATAATCTGTTTTTTCAAAACGGGCCATTAACTCATAAACTGGACCTTTTAGTGCAATAGAATTTAAGCGTAGGGGTTTATTATCATTGTTTTCTATGGTAATTCTCAATCTAGATACCAGTGTGCTTTTGAAACGAAATTCTGGAAATTCTAGAGAACTTAATGTGCCTTCATATAAAGGAGCATAATTATACTGAATGCCTTTATCGGTTTTAAAACTATCAGTTGCAAACTCAATCTTAAATGCTCTGTAAAAATCGAAATCGCTCTGTACATTTAACTTTAAATAAGATAAGGGAACAATATCACCCAAGTTAATATCAACCAAAGTTTGTTTGTTTTTAGCATCATTTTGTAATTGATAACCTGAAAATGGAATAGCCGCATCAATGCCTTTTAGGGTATCTGCCTTTAAGATTTTAGCTGCATTTAACTCAGGTTGTTCATTGGCTTTAATACAAATTCTAAAATAAGTGTACTTTGCATCAGCGAAATTCAATTGTGTAAACTGATAATCGGTATTGTTGTTTTTGATGGATAAAATACGATAGTCCTTTAAAACTGTAAACCATTCGGTGTTGTTGTTACTGCCTTCTAAGGCTACTTTCCAGTCGAAGTTTGCTTGTTTAAATGAAAGCCTAATTTGGTTTAAGGTAGCAGCAACTGATGCTTGAAAGGTGTAATAATAGCCATTCTGGTTATGCGTTTGGTTAATGATATTAAAAGATGTTTCTCGTTCAGTAACCTGATTGGCACTTTGTTCTAAAATGTAAGGCACTTCAATGGTGTCTTTGCCTTTAATGCCATAAATCCTTAAATCTTCCAATCCAGCATTAGCCTTTTTAAAAACCTGATTTGGGATTTGTAAACTATGCCAATTGGTTGTCACACCTTTTAGATCCCTTTGGTATTGAAATTGATTTGTTTGCGCTTTTAAACCTAAAGCGCCAAGTATAAATATTGCTGTAAGTTTAATTTTCTGCTTTAACATCATCGTTAATTTTAAGTTTGTATTTGTTATAAAGGAATGAAATGATGAGTAAGAGTATACCAAGCGATACAAAAACAATGGTTTTAGAAATGGTGTCTAAAGATGAAATATCGTAGAAGAACAACTTGATTAAAGTAATCGCAAATAATGCGATGGCTCCAATTCGTAAATACTTTTTGTTTTTCCATAAACCCATCCCGATTAAGAACAAAGCATAAACTCCCCATAAAATGCTCAATCCTAACTTGTATCCGGTGCTTAAGCCGTTCAATTCTAAAATATGTAATAGCTCACTACTCAGTACCCAAAGGATAGCGATGTACAGCAAATAATCGAACGCCGTTTTAAACTTAACCTTAAATATTTCAGATTTACTTAATTGGTAACAAATGGTAATCAGCAATGCAAAAAATACTAATGAAATGTATCTAATGCCAATGTTCATTGTGCCACTTACAAAGAATTTATTGTCTTGTAAAATATAAGCTTCTCTTAATTCACTTAAAACATATAATCCTTGGGTAAGAAAAGCCAAAATGGTTAACACGTTTAATATTGCATTTGTAACGGCTAACTCTTTGCTTTTTATTTTGCTTATATTCAGGTAGGTTAAAATACTGGCGAATAGTAGTGTGTAGATGTAAACACAAGCTGTTTTCAACAAAGGATAATTGTAATTATAGGCAAAATCGTAGTCTTCTTTGGAATTTAGTTTTAAATCAACTTTAGTGTACTGATATAAATTCTCGAAATAGTTGGCAATCTCTTTTCTGAAGGTATAGTAAACAACTACAATTAAAATACTGAGAATAATATAACTCAGTATCTCCCTTAAACCATTGCTTTTTTCATCTTCAGCCTTTGGTTTTCTATTAACAATAAACATTATAGAAAAAGCTGTAATAAATATACAAGCACTCAAAAACCCTACATTAAAGAATGGCTTGGTTGGTACATAATCATAAATGTAATCGAACTCGCTTGAGGTTAACGACCAATCTTGAAGTAAACTAAAAAACGCTAAAAATATCAATGGAAAAGACAGTTTTTCATAGATAGCTATGTTTTTCGTCCTGCCTAAGTAGAAGAGGATAGAAGCTTCAACCACCCAGAATATAGTTACCCAATTGCCACTTAATTGTACGGGAACAGCCATAGTGATAAATGTAATGACCATTGCCAAGATAAAGTAGAAAAGATTTTTGTCGGCAAGCTTTCTTTTATATATGATTAAACTTACCACAAAGTGAATGATGGCATTGCCTAAAGTAAATAAGCCTAATAACTCACTTCCATTTGGGGATTCATTTAAGGCATAATAACCGATGCCATAGAAAATGAAAGAGTTTAACAATAGAATAATTACATCGGTAATGTTGAATTGTTCTTTCTTGATTACTTTATACGCCAGATTGGTAATATAAAAAGTAATAAAGAAAATGCCAGAAAATAGGAGGGTTATCTTAGCATAACTTAAACCATCGCTCAGCGGAATTCGCCAAGCTAAAAAGATGAGCCATGTAATGCCGAACGATAAATAAAATAAAGGTTTCCAATGTTTTTTGAAGGCTAAAACCAAAATACCAAGGTTGATGATGGCCATGTAAGAAAAGAGGATAACCACTTTTCCAGAGCCATCGCTTAACAAAAATGGAACTGCATAAGCGCCAACCATCCCGATATGTGCAATAACTTGTTGATTATATTTTATAGCAGCGACGACTGTAAATGAGGTGAAAACAGCCATCAACACGAATGCCATTGTTTGAGGAATGAGCTGGTAATAGCCATAAGCTGCATAAGTAATGAAATACATAATGGCTATAGAACCGCTCAATAAAACAGCACTAAAACTTTCGTATTTTGCTTTGAGTTTAATCGCAAACCCCATTAAGCCAACACCAACTAAATACCCTAAAATGATTCTGGTTAACGGACTAATCAGTCCTTTATCGATGGCTAGTTTTGCGCCAAAGGCAACGCCGATGACTAATATTAAAATCCCGATTTTGCTGATTAGATTTTCGCCAATGAACTTCTCGAAATCAGATTTGCCAATATTTTCTCTTTTAAACTTGTCTGTAAAACTTGGCTGTTTAAATTGAGGCTGTGGCTTAGCTTGGAAAGGTGGGGGAGTGGTAATAGGAGCAGAACTTACGGGAGTAGTTTTAATTTTCTCAACAGGTTTAGATTGATATTCGCTTTGCGGAATTGCTGGTACTATACCCCCTTGTAATTGCCTTATTTCTTCCCTTAAAATATTTATTTCTGTTCCAAAATCTTGTTGCCTGATGGAAAGATTTTCCAGCTTTATTAACAGTAAGTTTAATTTCTCGTCCTTATTATCCATTCAGTTAAATTTTCATGGTTATCCGATGAATATAGGCATTTTGCTCAATTCATCGGATGACTAACACTTTAATAAATATAAGAACGAATTTGATAGGAGGGTAAAATATTATTGGGGAGGGATGCTTCCATTATTCAATTTTACAGCTTTTCGAAATGCATCTCCGATGAAATGGTTGCCATATTTTTTAAATAAAAGCTGATACATTTTATTATTATAACAGTTTATTAATGGTATTGACATACATCCACCATGAAAGCTTTTGATATTGTAGTCTAATTCTAAAATTGAATTTACTGTTATTAATTTTTTGGGATTTCCATCGGGCAGCCCCCAAGAAATAATTTGATAATTCCCCCCATTGAAATCTGAAACTGCGTTTTCTATTGCAACTGAACAGCTTGTGCATTTATAATAAATCATTGCCATATCTTTACGTTGAGAGAAAAACGCTTGCGGAATGACAAAATAATAAGCACTTGCAAAACCTATAATCACAAAATTAAATGCAAACGAAAATAATACGAGTTTTGTAAATTTCATATCCTATGGATGCGGCTAATCCTGTTATTCCATACATTTGTTAAAAATCAGCAAATGGAAATATCTTGTCCAGTATCTTCAGAAAGAATTAATGAAAATGTAGTTCGTTTAATAGCATTGATGGTGGCAATTATTGGCGCTGTGAGCCTGCTGTTTGTGAATTTTTATGCCATTGTTTTCTTGATGATAGATTTTGCAATAAGAGCTTTTACCTCAGGAAAATTCAGTCTATTGAAGTTTATAGCCTTAAAGCTTTTTAAATTATTCTCCTTGCCCGCAAAATTAACCGATCTAGCACCAAAGAAATTTGCAGCTACATTGGGTTTTGTTTTCTGCTTAGTTATTGGAGCGTTTTATTTATTTAACCAAATATACATCGCCATTGCATTAACAACTGTGCTACTCCTATTTGCCGTATTGGAAAGCGTATTTGCCATTTGTGTTGGCTGTTATGTTTACAGTCTTTGGCAATCTATTTCGAAGAGAAAATAGGGTGATAAGCTTCAGCTTTGCCTGATAAGGCAAATTTCAATTACACAACTGAAAACTGACTACGGTTTATCAATGCTCTTCCCCTTCATCGCTTGTCCAACTGCCATATCCATCAACCGCTCTGCAAAAGGACGAGTAAACTCATTTAATTCATCAGCTTTTTTAAGGATAATATCCTTATCCCCTTCAGCTAAAGCATCTTTTAAAGCTGCAATATGTGCATTTGTAGAACTGATTTCTTCTTCGGTTAAAATTTCACTGTTTTTAGTTATGAATCGCTCTGCGGTGTAAACCAATTGTTCGCCTTCACTTCTTGCTTCAATCAACATTCGTTGCTCCACATCGCTTTTGGCATTTTCTATACTGTCGATTAACATTTTCTCAACGGTATCATCGCTTAAACCATAGCTCGGCACCACATCTATTTCTTGTTTTACACCTGAACGTAACTCAATAGCCTGAACAGTTAAAATTCCATCAGCATTTAATAAAAAGTTAATGTCAACCTTTGGCAAACCTGCAGGCATAGCCGGAATTCCTTTTAAATCAAATTCCGCCAACTTTCTGTTTTCTTTCACTAAATCACGCTCACCTTGGTAAACAGATATTTTCATGTTTACCTGTCCGTCAATAGAAGTAGTATACTGGCGACCAGCTTTTGTAGGAACCTTGCTATTACGAGCAATGATCACGTCCATCAATCCGCCCATGGTTTCTATACCTAATGAAAGAGGTGTAACATCTAATAATAGAATATCAGAACGGTTGCCTGCCAGAATATCAGCTTGGATGGCAGCACCTAAAGCCACAACTTCATCTGGGTTAATTTGATCGTGTGGTTGGCGATTAAAGAAGGTGCTTACAGCTTGTTTTACATAAGGCGTACGTGTAGAACCACCTACTAAAACCACTTCATCAATATCGGCAACAGTTAAATTTGCATCAGCCAGTGCTTGTTTACAGCAAGTTAAAGTTTCAGCAACTTTATCCGCAATCAATTTCTCGAAAGTCTGCTTGTCTAAAGTGCACCAAATTTCTCCTAATTGCTCATTGTATAAGTTTTGGGTCGACAATGCTTTTTTAGCAGCCTCAGCTTGTAAACGTAAAGTTTGCATCAAAATGTTATCCTGTGCAACGGTTGCAAAATCTAATTTATTCTGTTCAATCCAGTAGTTTAAAATTGCTCTATCAAAATCATCACCACCTAAAAATGTATTGCCATTGGTAGACAAAACTTCGAAAATTCCATTTTGTATTTGAAGGATAGAAACATCAAAAGTTCCTCCACCTAAATCGTAAACTGCAATTGTTTTTTGTTGAGTAGGGTCTAATCCCAAACCATAGGCTAAACTTGCGGCGGTTGGTTCATTAACGATACGCAAAACATCCAATCCAGCTAATTTTCCAGCATCTCTAGTTGCTTGTCGCTGACTGTCGTTAAAATAAGCTGGAACTGTGATAACTGCTCTGTTAACTGGCGTTTTCAAAGCGTGTTCTGCTCTTGCTTTTAACTCTTTTAATATCTCTGCCGAAAGCTCAATCGGTGTATAAAATCTATTTCCAGCTTTAATTTTTACTAAAGCATCGCTGTCATCATCAATAACTTTATAGCTAAAAATATCTTGGTAACTAGCAACATCCTTGTAAGAACGACCCAATAAACGCTTTACCGAAAAAATGGTATTTGCAGGATCTGTTGTTAAATATGCTTTGGCCTCATTACCAACTTCTGCATCTCCATGTTCGTTAAAATGTACTACAGAAGGCACTAAAAAACCTTTTCCTGTGTCATTAATTACCTGTGGGTTTTTATCTGGATTGATAAAAGCAACCAAACTATTTGTGGTTCCTAAATCTATACCAACTATAATTTCTTCTTTTTGAAACGAACCTGTTGCTAGGTTGATGGATATTTTTGCCATAACAGCGCAAATTTACAATAATGTTGTAAGGTTAAAGTCCAAAAGATGTAAAAAGTCCGAAAGTCCGAAAGTCGGAAAGATAAAGTTTGAAAATCAATCTCTTCCCTGGTTTAGTTTCTTTGCTGGTTAAAAATTTGAAAACGATTGTTAGTGCTTATCGGGAAATGCAGTCCTGCTCTCGCTTCTGCCGATAAAATCGGCATCTCGCTAAATCAGGTTTATTGAACAAAGCCAGTAGCTCTTGGGAATGAACTTTGTCAAAGTACTTGCAAGACTCCTAGAACTTTGACAAAGGATCTCTTTCGGTTCGTCATACCCAACTCGATTGGGTATCGTAATGCGATAGAAAGGTAAAGCGAGCTTTAAGGTTTATACTTAGACTAAGGTGTTCTTTGGTTTCTTGGTGGTTCAAAACTCCCAACTTCCCGACTAATTTCGTAATTTTGACACATGCTAGGACTTAAATTATTGACTGACCCACGTTGGGCCAATATTGCAGAATCTAATTTAGAAGAGATTTTAACCGACCACGCTTGGTGTGAACAAAAAGCAGCTACAAATGCTATTAATTTGATTGCAGATAATTGCGAACACATCGATTTGGTTTCCGAATTAACCATTATTGCTCTAGAAGAAATGCAACATTTTCAGCAAGTGGTAGATATCATCAAGAAAAGAGGTTATACTTTAGGTCGTGGTAGAAAGGATGATTATGTGGGCCAGTTAATGAAATTCTGCAAAAGAGATGGTTCAAGAAACAATAGCTTTATAGAAAGACTGCTGTTTGCAGCTATGATAGAAGCTAGAAGTTGTGAGCGTTTCAGAGTTTTATCTCAGAATATTAAAGATAAGGAATTAGCTAAATTTTACCACGATTTAATGGTTTCAGAAGCAGGGCATTACACCACATTCTTAAACTTTGCCCGTAAATACACCATCGATGTAGATGTAGATAAACGTTGGAAAGAATGGTTGGAATTTGAAGGCGAATTAATCATGAGCTTCGGTAATAAAGAAGCGATACACGGCTAAAAGGTAAAAGGGAAAATGGGGGATTAGGATGGCGACTTAATCTTTCAGACTTTCGGACTTCTTTAATTCATCTTTATGTATATTCCATAACCAAACCACAATATTCTGGTAGCTCTTAATTCCTTTTTTCTGATTGTTTAACTTTAAGAATTTATCAAAGGCAATACCCATGTAGTTAGACATTTGGCCACTGTATTTAGCCCAAAATTCATTTTCAGCTTTAAAATTAGCTAAAACACCAGGACTAATTTTGTCTTTAAGCTCCAAATAATCCTCAGGAGATTTAAATCTGATTTCAAATAATATATATCGCAACATATTGTAATTTACAGAATACTGAAAATTTACATCTTTGCTATTAATGCCCACTAAATAAGCAACCAAGTTAGCTTCATCTTCTCTGGCAACACCCATTTGGTGAGAGATTTCATGGCAGGTTACAAATGGCAAAACCCAAGCAGGTAACTTCATGTTAACATTGGCTTCGCCACTTAAAGGATTATAATAACCTTCAATTCCTATTTTACTTATGAGCCAGCCATTAATTACAGGTTTAACTGATGGAACATTATATTTAAAAAAAGGATTTTTTAGCACCAAATCCTTATAATCTGCCACTGCTTTTTCACGAAGCTGATTGATGTCATAGGTAAGCTTAGAAGAAATTTGTGGTTGAAGTTTATTTAATTTATCAATGAAATAATTGCCTAAGCTTACCAATTCCTTAACGTCATATTTTTTATCACTTATATTCAGTTGTTTAGTTATGCTTGGCCTTGAATAATTTAAACCCCAAAGCAATTTAAAGCTGATAAATAAAATCAGAAATGCATTAAGAATATAAATAGGGATGGTGAGTTTGTCTGTCTTTTGCCAACCTTTCTTTTTAAGCCGCCAACAGAACCTAACGATTAATCGAAGAAGATATAGGATTAATATCACATATAAAATATCCCCAACAGCAAAAGGAAATAACGAAGAAACCCATCTTAAAACAGAAGAGATAATTGGGTAAAACCCTTTGACATAAACATCTAAAACTAATTCAGGAAATAAACCAAAAAGAAAGATAAGTAAAGCAATACCTATTATAATGGCAGATTTAATGAATAACTTTCTAGGCGTTGTAGTTTGCATAAACTAGCGAGTAAAACTCAATCTCTTACCAAGCTCACTCGTTACAAATTTTCCATTTTGATAAGCCAAATTCCCAGATACAAAAGTATGGGTAATGCTAGCTTGAAAAGTTTCTCCATCAAATGGGCTCCAGCCACATTTATAAAAGATATTTACAGGCGTTACTTTAAAGGGGTCGTTTAGATTTACAAGCACTAAATCTGCCCAATAACCTTCTCTAATAAAGCCACGTTTCTCAATGTCAAAACAGATAGCTAAGTTATGCGCAGTTTTCTCGACAATCTTTTCTAAGGAAATTTTGCCTTGTAAGTGCATTTCTAACAATGCTGGTAAAGCATGTTGGACTAATGGTCCACCAGAAGGAGCTTGAGCATAAGATTGTTGCTTTTCTGCTAAAGTATGTGGGGCATGGTCTGTTGCAATTACATCTATGTTATCTGCTAAAACTCCTGCTAAAATTCCTGCTTGGTCGGCAGCAGTTTTAACGGCAGGGTTCCATTTAATGAAATTGCCTTTTGTTGGATAATCTTGATCGTTAAACCAAAGATGATGCACACAAGCTTCAGCCGTTATTTTTTTGTCTTTTAGGGCGATGGTATTGTCAAATAAAGCAATTTCTTTAGCAGTAGAAATATGTAAAATATGTAACCTAGTTTGGTAGCGTTTGGCCAACTCAACAGCTAATGAAGAGGATTTATAGCAAGCTTCTGCACTTCGAATTAATGGATGCATTTCGATTCTTAAATCTTCGCCATATTTTGCTTTAAAAATCGCCAAATTCTCACGAATAGTTGCCTCATCTTCGCAATGTGTAGCCACCAAGATTGGTGCTTTGCTAAAAATATTTTCTAAAGTTTTTTCATTATCAACCAACATATTACCAGTTGATGAACCCATGAACACTTTTATACCACATACATTTTTCGGGTCTGTTTTTAAAACCTCCTCAATGTTATCATTACTGGCACCCATATAAAATGAATAGTTAGCCAATGAAGTTTCTGCAGCAATCTGGTACTTATCTGCTAATAAATCTTGCGTTAAAGTATTAGGGACAGTATTTGGCATTTCCATAAAAGAGGTAATACCACCTGCAACAGCGGCCATGCTTTCAGTAAAAATATCTGCTTTATGTGTTAAACCTGGCTCACGAAAATGAACTTGGTCGTCTATCATTCCTGGTAAAAGGTAAAGCCTATCGGCATTAATTTCTTGTGCTTCGGGAGCAGATAGTGATTGACCGATTTTCTCAATTAAACCATTTTTAACTAAAACATCAGCTATAAATTGCTGTCCTTCGTTTACTAAAGTAGCGCCTTTTATGAGGTAAGTATTCATGGTGGTAAAGATAAAGATAGATTTGAGATTTGAGATATGAGATTTGAGAAATGAGGCCAGAAGTATTGAGCACAGCATTTTGTTCTTTAAACCTGATTTAGCGGAAATCCTTTTGTCACACTGGTCCTTCGACTACGCTCAGGATGACAGTGCAAAAAGATTGCAGCGAGGGCGTGACTACCGCAACCGATTAGCACTGAAATTGCTTTTCAAATTATTTTAAACCATATAAGTAATATAAGCTATTATAAGGTGGGTATATTAACCTTCTGCCTTACACCTTCAAACCCTCAACCTTATTCCGTATCTTTGTGCGCTATGGCAAAATCGTTCGAAGAATTTAATTTAAATAGGCAAATATTAAACGCAGTTGCCGATGCTGGTTACACTGTTGCCACACCAATACAAGAAAAAGCAATTGCACCGGTTTTATCTGGTCAGGATATTTGTGGTATTGCTGAAACTGGAACTGGTAAAACAGCTGCCTACGTTTTGCCCATGTTAATGAAATTAAAATATGCGCAGGGCGAGGCAGCCAGAGCTTTAATTTTAGCGCCAACACGTGAATTAGCCATGCAAATCGCCGAAGAAGTGAAACGTTTTTCTACTTATACGGATTTACGTTCGGTAGTTATTTTTGGTGGAATTGGACCTAAAGCACAAAAGGAACAGATAAAAGCTGGAGTGGACATTATTATTGCAACACCTGGTCGTTTTTTAGATATCTACCTTTCGGGAGAAATCAACACAAAATATTTACAGTTCTTGGTTTTAGACGAAGCTGATAAAATGATGGATATGGGATTTATTGGCTCAATCCATAGGATTTTAGAAGTAGTACCTCGTAAACGTCAAAACTTACTTTTTTCAGCAACAATGAGCGATTTAGTGCAGAAAATTGCGGGAGACTTCTTGAAACATCCAACTATAATTGAGGCATCTGAGCAAGCAACTCCCGCACAAACAGTAACGCAGGTTTTATATGAAGTGCCAAACTTTAAAACAAAAATCAACCTTTTACAGCACTTACTAAAAGATGTTGAAGTTTTTAATAGGTTGATTATTTTTTGTAAAACGAAAGCAGTAGCCGATAATATTTTCAGTTACGTGGTTCGTAAATTTGGAGAAGAGTCTGTTCGTGTTATTCACGCCAATAAAGGTCAGAATACTAGGATTAACTCCATAAATAGCTTTAAGGAAGGGAATATTAGGGTTTTAGTAGCTACAGATGTGGCATCAAGAGGGATTGATGTTACGGAGGTAAGTCACGTAATTAATTTTGATGTGCCGATTATTATTGAAGATTATGTGCACAGAATTGGTAGAACTGGAAGAGCGTTTTCTAAAGGAGATGCGATTACTTTTTGTACGGAAGCAGAGAAATATTACATCCGTAAAATTGAGAAATTAACTCGTCAGTTTATTCCTGTTGAACCAATTCCTGAAGGAGTTTTTGTAGAGGAAACGCCTTATGAAGAAAAACAGCAAATAGCCAAGGAGATAGATTTGCAAAAACGTAAGGAAGACCCTGATTTTAAAGGTGCTTTCCACGAAAAGAAAAATGCAAAACAGATTGAAGACCGCGAAAGAGAGAAGGCTAGAAATAAAGCGCACAAAACAAAAGTATTTAAGAACAAAAAACGCTTTGATAAAAAGAAGTAATGAGGAAGCTTAGGATAACGCCTTTAAATATTGTAGCTGCACTTGCACTTGCATTCTTTATTGTTTCTTTTTTTCAACCTAAACCAATTTCTAAGGGACACGTTGATGTAAGCAGCCTTTACAAAATGGTTTTGGGAGCTTTAGTGATTGTTGCTTTTATAACTGATATGATTTTTAGATTCATCTTTAAAGAATTAAAACGCATTTGGTTTGTGGAGCTGTTTTTTATTGCTTTAACAATTGTTCTTTTCTTAATATTACAAAAGTAAAACGATGCTGGTTTAAATATGCTTTGTAAAATCAGCATATTTGCAACCGAAAAAATTGAATACAATGAGACAAGCAGAAATAAAAATTACCGTAGAGTTAGACGACCAGAATATGCCAGAGAATATTCTTTGGGAAAGTACAGATGCTGAAACTAAAGACCAAGTGCCTGTAAAATCTATGATTTTAGCTCTGTGGGACCATAATTACAAAAATTCTATGCGCATAGATTTATGGACAAAAGATATGCCTGTTGATGAAATGAAACGTTTTTTCTACGAGACCTTACAAACTATGGGTGATAGCTTTTTGAAAGCTACTGGAGAGGAAAACATTGTGGAAGATTTGCGTGATTACTGCGCACACTTCGCAGATAAAATGGGTATCGACCCTAGGAAATAATTCTGTTGGCAATTTTAAGTTTGCAGTTTCCTGCATAACTTTTAACTTTCCACTTTAAACTTTAGATATGTTAATCGTAAGAAAAACAAATGCATACATCGGCTTAATTTTAGCCATCATTGCCATCAGCGTTGCTCCAATGTTAAGGGTGCCAATTAAAGGCAATTGGAATTTATATCAAACCGATACCAGGTTGTTTTTTATCTCTTTTGCAATTCTAGCAATAGCTACATTCTGTCTGTTAATTAGACAACTAAGAGGATTCAAGTTGTTCTCGATTGTATTTTTTATCTGGAGTGTATTAATGGCTGGCGCTGTATATTTTCAATCTAATAACTATACTAAATCTGCATTTGCAAATAAGTTTATTGGTAAGGTTGTTCATTACCAATGGGGATGGATTGTTTTATTAGTAGCTGTTTTGTTGCTGTTAACCAGCGTTAAAAAAGAGCAATTAAAAATACCTACTACCTAAGTTAGTGCTGTTGCGATGTAAGCTTGGTTACATTATAACCTTTTGCTTTACATCTAGCTACAATTTCATCGTAGGTTTTCTTTGGCATTTTTTTTATTCGGCTCATGATAAACAAAAATTTATGTTCTGGGTGACCAACAACAACGTAAGAATAATCATCAGCTAGCTCTATAATCCAATAATCTACTTTAATTGGCCAAATAAATTGCGCTTTTAATTCGCCATTGCTTCCCTCTTCTGGTGGAAACATTTTTGAAGTCCTAGAATAAGTTGCTTCGTCGTTCGATTTTTTATAAGAAGTTAGCACATTAAAATAGCCGTCTTTATTTAGGGTGTATTTTGTTGTGGTTTCTCTACTTTCTTTATCAAACATAGTTGGAATTGAATATAAGGAATACCAGGTGCCAGCATATTTTTTCATATCTACTTTGGCCACTGGCACATTTTTTTCGATAGGAGAATTGCTAAAAGCGATAAGTAAAACTGCAAACAAAATTTTCATATAAGATGATTTAATCTTATTTACGAAAACAATTTATCAGAAGATTTTAGGAGTTAACTATTTAAAACCAAAGTTTTGTGCGCCTTTTTTCGTTTAAAATGAGTTTGCTTTAAACTTTTATCACCAGAAATAATACTGATATTTCCATCGACTTCAAAGATGGCTAGTTTTACATCTTTATAATGTTCAACGCCATGTTCTCTCATTGCCTCTTTTAATTCTTCGTCACTAATTCCCAAGTGACTTAACTTATCAAAGTTTAACTTACCGTTGTGAATTAAAATTTCTGGATGTTCAAAAATCAACTCTCTAACCTTTTTGCTTTTAAAAGCTACTTTTTTAAGGATGTAATTGAGAATAAAAAGTACAGCAGCTGCGGCTAATCCGCCGAGTAAGCTTGTATCGTTGCCAACCATTGCGTTTTGTACGGCATTGCTAATTAATAAAATCAACACCACATCAATTGTATTGAGCTGAGAAAATTCTTTTTTGCCTGTTAAACGAATGGCAATCAGCATAAATGCATAAACAGCTAAACTTCTTAATGCTATATCTAAATATGGGTTCATTTTAATTTACGATTTTAGATTTACGATTGTTAAAATTTAAAACCGCCTTCTTAACAGCCATCAAATTACAATTTACAATTATTGTGCTAAATTTTCCGACTTCCCGACTAATAACTTTCGGACTTTCTTAAAACTTCAACTCTGTTTGCCCCTTTTGAGCAACTTCTATTTCATGTTGCAATAGCCATTTTTTGCGCCATAGTTCGCCGGCATAACCAACCAACTTTCCATCGCTGCCAATAACTCTATGGCAAGGCACTACTATGGCAATATTATTCTTTCCGTTTGCTGCTGCAATAGCTCTAATAGCTAGAGGTTTGTGCGCCGAAAACTTAGCGTAAGACGTAGTTTCACCATAAGGAATTTTTAATAGATTTTGCCAAACCTCTTTTTGAAATTCGGTTCCTTCCTGAGCCATAGGGAAGGAGAATTCTTGCAAATTTCCTTCAAAATATTGTGTTAATTCTTTTGCCGCCAACTGGCTGATGGAATTTTCTTGAAGACCTTCAATGTCTCTAGAACCAAAAGTAATTACGTTTACAGCATGATCATCAGCTAAAATGATAATATCCCCTATGGGTGATTTAACTACACTGCAATATTTTTCCATTTCAATACAATATTACAATAAAATAGTATCAAGTATCAAGTAGAAAGTATCGAGATACATTTTCTAAATATTTTAAATGTCAAATCAACGTTTTGTCACTTTAAGCTTTGGTCTTTCGGCTTTAGGCTCAAAAAACTATCTTTGTGGCCATGCAAATTGCAAACCAGATTAAACATCTTATTAAAAAAGAAATGTTATTAGAATGGCGTAACAAATACGCACTTAATGGGGTTTTGCTTTATGTAGTCTCTACCGTTTTTGTCTGTTATTTATCTTTTGTTACCGTAGAAAAATTAACTTGGAATGCGTTGTTCTGGATTATCATGCTTTTCGCTTCCATAAATGCTGTGGCTAAAAGTTTCTTGCAAGAAAGCAAAGGCAGACATTTATATATATATACTTTGGTAAGCCCAATTTCTTTAATCATAGCTAAAACAGTCTACAATTCGCTATTGATGATTGTACTAACTATCATTGCTTTGCTGTTTTACAGTATGGTTTTCGAATTTCCAGAAGGAACTGATGTCCTAATGTACTTAGTGGCAGCAATTGTGGGTAGCTTAAGTTTTGCTACCATATTTACCATGGTGTCTGCAATTGCATCTAAAGCTGGTAATGGTGGTATGTTAATGGCAATTTTAAGTTTTCCTATTATAATTCCCGTATTAATTGTGTTGGTTAAATTGGCTAAAAATGCAATTGACGGTTTAGATAGAAGTGTAAGTTTAGATGATGTTGGCCTCTTATTGTTGATTAATGCAATGGTAATGGGCGTTTCTTTAATATTATTCCCATATTTGTGGCGAGATTAAATAACCAAATCAAAATATAAAAATGCGAAAAACTTGGTGGAAGATTTTAGGTGCTGTTTTAGTGATTTACACTACTATTGCGGGTTTGTTACTTGGCGTGCCGCACCTTAATATTTTAAATGAAACCATTAGAAATTTATACTTCCACGTGCCCATGTGGTTTGCCATGATTGTTCTTTTTACAATCTCAGTGGTTTACAGTGTTATTTCACTTAGTTCTAAAAAAGAAATAGACGACATTAGAGCTGTTGAAGCTGTAAATGCAGGAATAATTTTTGGTATTTTAGGGTTAATAACAGGTGCTGTTTGGGCCAAATTTACTTGGGGGCAATTTTGGAGTTTCGACCCAAAACAAAACTTTGCTGCCATTTCTATCTTATTATACTTTGCTTACTTAGTACTTCGCAATGCGATAGATGAAGAACAAAAACGTGCTAAAATATCTGCCATCTATAATATTTTCGCCTTTCCAATGATGGTGGTTCTGCTATTTGTTTTGCCACGCTTACAATCATCTTTGCACCCGGGCAATGGCGGTAATCCAGGTTTTAACAGTTACGATTTAGATAGCAGAATGCGAATGGTATTTTACCCTGCTTGTTTAGGCTGGATACTAATTGGCTACTGGATTTATACCATTCGTTTCAGAACTCGTGTTTTAGAAAACAAATCAAATTTATAATGATGAAGAAAATCGCTTTTACTTTAATGATGTTAATGACTACCCTTAATTTGTTCGCTCAAAACAATGAGGTAGAAATGGCCGATGCTTTTAGAAGTAATGGAAAAATTTATGTTGTGGTAGCTGTTATCGTCATAATTTTAGTTGGATTGCTAGTCTATCTCTTCACTCTCGACAAAAGATTAAAAATGTTAGAAAAAAAATCTTCTGATAAAAACTAATTTTAAACGTCATAGCGCTACTCTTTTAATGTTTTTACAACTGTGTTTTTAGTACACTAAGCAAATTTATACTTGCATTAATGGTTTATTTAGTTGCAATTTTGCAGCCGTAAATACTAACTACAATTTATAAAACTACAAATAATGGCTAATACAGCAAACGAGACAAGTTTCTTTCAAGATGTTTGTAAGAACTTTGATAGTGCCGCACAATTTACCAATCATCCAGAAGGTTTATTGGCTCAAATAAAAGCATGTAACAGTGTGTACCGTTTTCAATTTCCTATCCGCAGAGGAAACGGTTTCGAAGTAATTGATGCATGGCGTGTAGAACACTCGCATCACATGAGCCCAACAAAGGGCGGTATTCGCTATAGCGAAATGGTTAACGAAGACGAGGTAATGGCGCTTGCAGCATTAATGACTTATAAGTGTGCCATTGTAAATGTTCCTTTTGGCGGTGCCAAAGGCGGAATTTGCATCAATCCAAAAAACTATACTGTTGCCGAGTTAGAAACAATCACTCGTCGTTACACAACAGAATTAATTAAAAAGAATTTTATTGGTCCTGGTATCGATGTTCCTGCTCCTGATTATGGGTCTGGTGAACGTGAAATGAGTTGGATTGCAGATACTTATATGACCATGAATCCTGGTCAACTAGATGCATTAGGTTGTGTAACGGGTAAACCAATTGCATTGCATGGTATTCGTGGTAGAAAAGAGGCTACTGGTCGTGGTGTGGCTTACGCCGTACGTGAGTGCGTTTCATTTGCAGAAGATATGGCCAAAGTTGGTTTAACTGCTGGCTTAGATGGTAAAAGAGTAATCGTTCAAGGTTTAGGTAATGTAGGTTATCACTCAGCTAAATTCTTGGCGGAATTCGGTGCTACCATTGTTGGGATCTGTGAATTTGAAGGTGCTATCTACAACGCAAATGGATTAAATATCGACGAAGTTTTTGCCCATCGTAAAAACAGTGGCTCTATTTTAGATTTTGAAGGCGCTACAAGCTTCAAGAACTCAATGGAAGGTTTAGAACAAGATTGCGATATTTTAGTTCCAGCAGCATTAGAGAACCAAATTACGGAATCGAATATTCGTAATATTAAGGCAAAAATTATTGCTGAAGGTGCAAACGGACCGACAACTCCAGAAGCTGAAGAAATCTTTACAGAAATGGGCGGAATGATTATTCCTGATATGTATTGTAATGCTGGTGGTGTAACGGTTTCTTATTTCGAATGGTTAAAAAATCTTTCTCACGTAGCATTTGGTCGCATGGAAAGTCGTTATGCAGAAAACTCTAACGCTAACTTGATTAACACTTTAGAAAGCTTAACTGGGAAAACCATTCCTGCCGAAAATCGTTTAATGATTGTTAAAGGTGCATCTGAAATGGAATTGGTAAACTCTGGTTTAGAAGACACCATGATTCATTCTTATCGTGAAATCAGGGAAACTTGGCTTAACAAACCAGAGGTTAAAACTTTAAGAACTGCAGCTTTTGTGAATTCAATTGATAAAATTGCTGTTTCTTATATGAATTTGGGTGTTTGGCCATAACAACAATCTATCTCCTTTGCTAGTCTTAGGATAAATATTAAAACCCTTCAGCGTATTAGTTGAAGGGTTTTTTGTTTGAAAAGCAAATTCAGTATTTCATTGGTTAAAGCAGTCCCGCTTTGCGCTTCAAGACCTCATCTCGTTCCTCAATTTCGGGCTATAAGCTGCAATCGGGTTTAGAAAACGAAATTTTTGCAACTATGAGCGGTTTCCTTGCACAAGTCTTAGTAAAATAGCTCAATCCCGATTATCCTAACGTTTGGTCCCAATCCCGAAAATCTAACGTCATTCCCGTGCAAACGGGAACCTTAAAGCGAAGGGAAGGTAAGAGAAGTTATTAAATATAGAAGTAAAATTGTATTAAGATGCCCAGTTGAGCTGAGCATGACGCACAATTAAAAAATTGCTACAACCGCGCTTCAAAAAATTAGATGATATGAAAAACAATAGTTAATTGTAAAGTAATGGCAATGCTAAGGCATAAAACCCATCCGAAATGCCATTTTAAGCTAATATGGGTGTGATTTATCGCCTTGAAATATAAAAAGATCATTACGCTAACACATAAGCCAAGTGCCAATAAAAACTGATTGGCATTTGAAATGGGTAAGTATGCTATTAAATAATAAGAAAGCAATAGGGCAGAACCTATAAAACAGACAAAACTAATTCTACGGATAAATTCAAATTTCTTTTTGCCGAGGAAAAGTAAAGCAGCTAAAATTTGAATCCCCCATTTTGCGCCAGCAATACTGCCAGATAATAACATTTGCTGGGTATTTTCATAAAGAGCATACTTTTGGTGAATAAACCAACCCGTAATTAAAGTTGATAATAAAAAATAAAGAAAGGTTAGGCTAATGTCTTTTTTTGTGTTTTGCATTTAGACTACTTATTCATCAAAAATAGTCTAGTGGTTACATAACCTATATACCTAACATTGGGTATTTTATTTGCTATCAATATTATTTAGTAATGACAATCTTTAAAAACAAAAAATCATACCATTGCGTATATTGTAGAAAAGGAATTTTATGAAGTACTTATTTGGAATTTTATTCGCAGCAATTGTTTTTTCATCTTGTAGTAATGATGGCGAGCAGAAAAAAGCAGCATTGCCAAAACCTAATGCTAAAGAACAAGTTGCCGTTTTTGCTGGTGGTTGTTTTTGGGGACTTCAAGAAGGGTTTTCTGAGTTAAAAGGAGTTTCTAAAGCTACTAGTGGTTATGCGGGTGGAACAAAAGATAATCCAACTTATGAAGAAGTAAGTGCTGATAGAACTGGTCATGCAGAGTCGGTTCAAATAATTTATAACCCAAATGTGATTAGCTTTAGCCAATTATTGGAAGCCTTTTTTGTAATGCATGACCCCACTCAATTAAACAGGCAAGGTCCAGATCTTGGAACCAGTTATCGCTCTGTAGCTTTTTACAGCGATGAAACCGAAAAGAAACAGATTGAAGAAGCCATTCTTAAATACAATAGAGCAAAGTTACATAGTGAAGCAGTAGTTACAGAAATTAAACCACTTGAAAAGTTTTATCCGGCAGAAGAATATCACCAAAATTATTATCGCTTACACCCTGATGAAGGTTATATCACTAATGTTTGCGGACCAAAAGTTCAGAAGTTGAGGCTTGCTTTGCCTAACCTTCTTCAAGATGAGTATAAGTAAGTTTAGTTGAGCTGTTGAGTTGTTAATTTGTTGAGTTGACAATGAACTATCGAACTAATGATACAAGTGAACTAATTATACTAATGAACAATTGAACCAATGAACATTTTTCAATAGAACTATCAATTAATTGTCAAGATGCGCATTAGGGAAGCCCCAAAATGCCTTAGCTACGCCTAATTTTTTATCTTTGTGGTCTAGATTTTTAATTTAAAACCTACATGAGAAAAAGTGCTATTATCGGTTTAATTACAATTGCCATTTGCATTGGCTTTTTGGTAAGCTTAAACGCAGAGACAGATACCTATTCTAATTTTATCGAAGCCTCATCTTCAAATAAAGAAGAACACGTAATTGGACATTGGGAAAAAACCAAGGGCACACATTACGATGCAATAAAGGACCCAAATCATTTTGCTTTTTACATGAAAGATGAAAAAGGGGAAGTAAAAAAAGTAGTTTTAAATGGTACAAAACCTCAAGATTTTGAACGTTCTGAGAAATTGGTTGTCATTGGAAAAATGGAAAATGAGACCTTTTATGCCTCTAAAATATTAATGAAATGCCCTTCTAAATATAACGATGAAATGGTTGAGGTAAGCCAAGACGGTCAGGTTAAACAATACAAAAAATCTTAATGGATATTCAATTTATAGGAGAAAACCTCCTTCCTGGTAAAATAGGGCAGTTTTTTATTGTGCTCTCTTTCACAGCATCTCTACTATCTACTATCGCTTATTTCTTCGCTGTTAAAAATAAAGACGAACAAGGTAAATCTTGGACTAAACTAGGTCGTATTGGTTTTATAGTAAATATAATATCTATTATTGGTATAGGAGTAACCTTATTTTATCTAATCCTAAATCATTATAACGAATACAATTACGTTTATTCTCACTCTTCGAAAGAATTGCCAGTTTACTACATTGTTTCTGCTTTTTGGGAAGGGCAAGAAGGAAGTTTTTGGCTTTGGGCATTTTGGCAATCTATTTTAGGTACCATTCTAATTTGGAAAGGGAAAACTTGGGAAAATGGTGTAATGACTGTTATTGCTTTTTCACAAGTGTTTTTAACATCAATGTTATTGGGCGTTGAAATTTTCGGACAAAGAATTGGAAGTTCACCTTTTATCCTGTTAAGAGACGCTGTTGATTTAAAATCAATGGCTCCTGTAGTTTTTGCAGACCCAGAAAATTTTAAGAACTATTTAAAGTTTATCGTAGACGGTAAGGGACTAAATCCATTGTTGCAGAATTATTGGATGGTGATACATCCACCTACCTTGTTTTTAGGTTTTGCAAGTATGGTGGTGCCTTTTGCTTATGGTATTGCAGCCTTGTGGACCAGACGTTATAAAGATTGGGTTAAACCTGTTTTGCCTTGGACATTATTTGCAGTAATGATTTTAGGAACAGGTATTATCATGGGCTCTTTTTGGGCTTATGAAGCACTTAACTTTGGTGGTTTTTGGGCTTGGGATCCCGTAGAAAATGCATCTATCATTCCTTGGTTAACTTTAATTGCAGGTGTACACGTTTTAATTGCTTATAAAAACACTGGCCACGCATTTTTTACGGCGATGGCTTTAATGTTAATGAGTTTCATCTTAGTGCTCTATGCTTCTTTTTTAACCAGAAGTGGTATTTTGGGCGATACCTCTGTGCACTCGTTTACAGATTTAGGGATGTTCGGTCACCTAATTGCATACATCCTAGCATTCGTTATCATTAGCGTTTATTTTATTGCCACAAGATGGAATGAATTACCAATAACCCATAAAGACGAAGAAACTTATTCTCGCGAATTTTGGATGTTTATTGGTGCTTTGGTAGTAACGGTTGCCTGTTTGCAAGTAATTGTCACCACTTCTTATCCAGTATTTAATAAGATTTTTGGCACATCGAAATTGATTAGCAATCCTATCGAATATTACAACAAATGGCAGTCTGGTTTTGCATTTTTAGTGACCTTAATTTCTGGTTTCTCTCAGTATTTAAAATATAAAAGAACAGACCCGCGTCGTTTTTATAGCAGTTTAATCTCATCAATTGTATTCAGCTTAGTTTTAACAGCATTGTTTGTGTATTTTACAAAAGTATATACCAATTTAATGTTTATCCTTTTAACCTTTAGCTGCCTTTTTGCCGTATTATCAAATGCAAGATTGTTAACAGGAATTTTCAGCTCAAAAGGAAGTAAATTGGCTGGTTCTGCAATTGCGCACATCGGCTTTGCCATTTTACTCTTAGGTGCATTGGTAGCTGCAGCTACAAGTAAGGTAGTTTCAATTAATGCAACAAATCAAATAGACGTTAGGGATTTCGAAAAAAATCAAAAGCCTGGCGAAAATATCATGTTGTATAAAAATGAGCCTAAAAAAATGGGTAAGTATACGGTAACTTACATCAGTGATACTACAATAGCACCAAATACATTCTACAAGCTTAATTTTAAAGTTATTGATGAATCTGGAAAAGTGAAAGAAGAATTTGAAGTAAATCCAAATGTTCAACAAAATGAAAAAATGGGTTTAATATCTTCTCCAGATACCAAGCATTATTTAACGTCCGATATCTATACACACATGACTAGTGTAAAGGCTAATGAAGAAGAACATGGTGACCATGAAGGGCATGCTGAAGAAGAAAATTTTAAAGCACCAAGGATAGTTACTTTAGCTGTGGGCGATACAATTCATACAAGTAGTGGTGTTTTAACGGTTAACCCGATAAATAGAAACCCGGTAGTAAAAGATTTAAAATTAGCACCTGGCGATTTGGCTATAGGTTTACCATTAGCCGTTAATGTGAGTGGTAAAATTTATAAAACCGAACCATTATTTTTGGTAAAAGGAAATAACACATTTGACTTTGCTAGAAACATTGAAGAGCTCGGCTTAAGATTAAGATTTACAAAAGTATTGCCTGACCAAAACAAATTTGAAGTACAGGTGTATGAAAAACCGCAACAAGCTAAAGATTGGATTGTATTTAAATCTATAGAGTTTCCGCTCATCAATTTGTACTGGGTTGGAACAATTATAATGGTTGTTGGTTTCTTAATCTCTATTTTCAGGAGAAAAAAAGAACTCAAAACGAGCTAATGAAGGTTGTTGTTATAGGAGCTGGAAATGTTGCTACACATCTTGCTAAAGCGATATATGCTGCTAATGTGCAAGTAACGCAAGTATGGTCTTATCATAATCAAAATGCACAAACCTTAGCTAATCAGATAAATGCAAAAGCAATAGCTAATTTAAACGAGATAGATTTAGATGCCGATGTTTGTCTTATTTCTATCAAGGATGACGCAATTGCTGATATTGCCAATCAACTAAAAGACTTTAGAGGTTTAATTGCACATACTTCTGGTGCAGTTAATTTAGAGGTATTTGCTAATCATTTTGAAAACTATGGCGTGTTTTATCCATTACAAACTTTCTCCAAGAGTAAAGATATAAGCTTTGCAGATATTCCACTTTGTTTAGAAGCAAATAATGAAAGTTCTTTAACTAGGCTTAAAGAATTAGCTGGCAAATTGAGTAAAAACATAGTTGAGATAAATAGCGAAAAACGTAAGATGTTGCATTTAGCAGCCGTATTTGCTTGTAATTTCACCAATCATTTATATGAATTGGCGGATGAAATTTTAAAGGCCAATCAACTTGAATTTGATATTTTAAGACCATTAATCGTTGAAACTGCTGCTAAGGTTCAAAATGCTTTTCCATTAGATGTACAAACTGGACCTGCAATTAGAAACGATGAACAAACATTAATTAAACACCAAGAATTGTTGCTGCAACAGCCACAATTACTAGAAATATATAAAATATTAAGTGATAGCATTAAAAAAACTATTTAATTCTTAATTGCGGTTTTAGCTACTTACTTTTGCAAATAATTATGAGTATTTTTAAATTAAAGATAAATTTTGAAGAAGCGGGTAAAACACCTGTTGAGTTGCCAATTGCTGCTGGAGAAGATGTATTAGACATTTGCTTAGATAACGGAATTGAATTGCAACATAACTGCGGTGGTGTTTGCGGATGCAGTACTTGCCATATCTATGTGAACAAGGGTATGGATAATATCCAAGAAATATCTGATAAGGAAGAGGATTTTATTGATAGAGCCGTAAGACCAAGAATTACTTCACGCTTAGCTTGTCAGTGTGTGGTTTTAGATGGAGATATTGAGGTAACCATTCCAGACCAATCAGAATTTTTAGGACACTAGTTCAGTTTGCAGGTAACAATTTTCAGTTACTTGTCATCCTGAGCGTAGTTGAAGGACAGTTAACCAGTTTAAACAATTACAACAATTAACCTTTTATGAACAACGATAAATTTGCATTACCAATTTACTGGAACGACCACGAAGATATAGCTCAAGAACTTTATGAGAAATTTGGTGATGAATTTAACGAAGCGAAAATTTACCGCATCAGGTTTACCGAATTACTAGATTGGGTACTTTCATTACCTAACTTTAAAGGTACTCGTGAAGAGAGTAACGAAGGCCATTTAGAGCAAATCCAATCTGCTTGGGTTTACGAATGGAGAGATAACCAAGACTAGTTAACAGTTTTCAGTTTGCAATTGTGACCCTTAGTGTAGTCGAAGGGTATAAACCATACCTAGATATGTTCCTAGAAAATCTAAAAAACATAACAACCTTTATTTTTGACGTTGACGGCGTGTTAACTGATGGAACTGTTATTGCGTCAGAATCTGGAGACCTTTTACGTAGTTTTAATATCAAGGATGGCTATGCTTTGCAACTGGCTTTGAAAAAAGGTTATAACATTTGCATTATATCTGGAAGTGGTGGTCCAGCTACTACAAAACGTTTCGAAAACTTAGGATTACCAGATGTCTTTTTAAAAGTAGGGGACAAGGTTGAGGTTTTTGAAGCATATTTAAAAGAAAAAAGTATTTCGCCAATACAGGTTTTATATATGGGCGATGATATGCCTGATTATTATGTAATGCAATTGGTAGGTATTGCTACTTGCCCAATTGATGCGGTTGATGAAATTAAACAAATATCGCACTACATTTCTCCTAAAAAAGGCGGCGATTCTGCTGTTAGGGATGTAATTGAAAAAGTGTTAAAGGTTCAACAAAATTGGTTCGACCTTAATCCTTCTGCTGCAGAAGCAAGTAAATAATTAATGTTGTCGTCATGCTCAGCTTAACTGGGCATCCTAATGCGATTGCACGATTAAATTGATGTTGAGAATTAAATTCAATGTATTCTCTCTAATAATCAGTTGCTTAAAAATGTTACAATTATTTATATTAATCGATTAAACTTTCTGATAATTTCATGCTCTAAGATTCGTTAAAACAAAACATCCAGAGATTTTTGGTTTATCTAAGAATTTCAAAAACACTTAAAAAACAAAAACATGAAAAAATTATTATTGTCATTAGTACTTGTTGCAGGTTTAGCATTTGCAGCAAATGCACAACAAGGTGGTGGCGGACAACGTCGTCCTCAAGCTACTCCAGAAGAAAGAGTAAAACAGTTAGATGAAAAAGTAAAATTAACTGACGAGCAAAAAACTAAAGCTACTGCAGTTTATGCTGAAGCAGCAGAAGCTCAGAAAAAAATGCGTGAAGAGATGATGGCTGGTGGTGGTACTCCAGATAGAGCTGCAATGATGGAAAAAATGACCAAAATGACAGCAGAAACTGACACTAAATTAAACGCAATTTTTACGGCTGAGCAAAAAACAGCTTACAAAACTTGGCAAGATGAAGTTAAAGCTGCTAGAGAAAAAGCAATGAAAGAACGTCAAGCAGGCGGTGGTGGTAAATAATCACTAACAATATTTTCAATAACAAAAGCGACTTATGGTCGCTTTTGTTATTTTAGCACAAATTTAGCACATGTACAAACAACAACATCCAATCGTTTTAGCTTCAAAATCTCCTCGTCGACAAGAATTAATGAAAGCATTAGGGCTTGATTTTACCATCGAGTTAAAAGAAGTTGATGAAAGTTTTCCTGATGGCTTACAACCTTCGGCAGTGGCTGTTTATATTTCAGAGAAAAAGGCAAAAGCTTTTGGCTCTTCTACTAATCAAATTACCATTACGGCAGATACCATTGTGGCATTAGATGGCGAAATTTTAGGAAAACCTGATGACAGGGTTCACGCACAAGAAATGTTAAGGAAATTATCTGGTCGTAAACACGAAGTTTATACTGGCGTTACGCTAATAAAAGATAATGAGTTAATATCATTTTATGATTTAAGTGAGGTGTTTTGCAGAGAAGTTAGCGAAGAAGAAATCGAATACTATATAGACAATTTTAAACCTTTCGATAAGGCAGGTTCTTATGGTGTGCAAGATTGGTGGGGTTTAGTTGTAGTTGAGCGTATTAAAGGTTCTTATACCAACGTGATGGGTTTGCCAACTGAAAAACTGTATCAAGCTTTAAGCAATTTATAAAATTTTCTAATATTTGTGGAATCCCCATAAATTTTCCATCATCTATAAAAATTAAAAAGATGAGGAATAAAGCTATAGCAATAAAAATTGCAGAACCTTGTAATCAAAACTGGGAATTAATGGATAGCAGAAACGATGGGCGTTTTTGCGAATCGTGTAATAAATGCGTAGTCGATTTTTCTAATCACACCAATTCCGAAATCATCAAATTTTTATCATCATCAAAAAATGATGTCTGTGGTCGCCTTACTAATACGCAACTTAATCAACTCAACTACTATTCTCTGATTAAACCTTCAAATAAAAATTGGCTTAAATATTTAGGTGTTTTAGCAATCGGAATAAGTATGATTGTAAGTGAAGCGAATGCCATTAATTTAAAAAAGCCAATAGAATTTGCTAACTCTCCACTAAACCGAAAAATTATTTCTAAAACAAATCAGATAAAAATGATTTATGGTTATGTCTATGATGAAAATCAAAAGCCAATATCTGGTGCTAGGGTAGTCATTACAAACACAAAATTATTTGCAACAACTGATAATAATGGCAGATATGAAATATTGCTTACCAAAAACTTTGACACCAAAAACAATATTATTAAAATAAACTCGCTAAGATTTGAAGGGTCGCTTAAAGCTAATTACGCAAAAGAAAAACAAGCTGATTTAGCGGTGAATTGCGTGTATATGATTATGGGTAAAATAGCGATGACCACTAATCCCTAACTCTTCAAACTCTGCAAAACACCCATCTTCAAATCGTAAGTAGATAATTTGATTGTTTTGATGCCAAACTCATCTAAAATATAGTTTGTTAAAATGCTGGCCATCACAATCATATCAACACGTAAAGGTATTAATCCTTCCATATTTGCTCTTTCTTGATGAGTGGATTGGATGAGTTGCGCAGCAAGGTTTTTGTAATCTAACAAGGGAATATCAGCTGTGGCTATGGTTTTAATGTCAATATCATCATTAATCATCCCTGCAAAGGTTTCAAAAGCGCCAGCAGAACCAATTAAGGTTTCTGGTGCATATTCATTGCAGATAATTTTAAGTGCTTTTAATTCTTCTGCTAAGTGATTGATGATTGAGCTGGTGTCTGTTTCATTTATTGGGTCTGAATTGAAAAAAGCCTGCATCAACCTTGCTGCGCCGATATTATAGCTTTTTTTCCAAACCAAACTTTCTTCATCACAAAGGATAAATTCAGTACTTCCACCCCCAATATCCATAATGAGTGATTTTCCAGTAATTGCACCGCTCCACTTTACTCCTTCGTATATGTATTGTGCTTCTTCATCTCCATCGATAATATCAATTTCAATTCCTGCCCTTTCTTTAGCTGCTTCTACGAAATCCATTCCGTTTTTCGCACTGCGAACACCAGAAGTTGCGGTTGCTTTAACTACATCAATCTCATATTTGTCTATCTCTGCCTTAAAGTCTTGCAGGCATGTTATGCCACGCTCAAATGCTGTTGGGATGATTAAATTATTTTTGGTTATATCTTCGCCTAACTTAACTGGCTGATTAGTTTTATAGATAATTTGAAGTTCACCAGCGTTTTGTTCGGCAATTATTAAATGAAAAGTATTGGTTCCTAAATCGATAACGGCTAATCTCATGTTACATTCTTTCGTATAAAAAGCGTGGCATCAGTTTTAATAACCACGCAATTATTCGCCAACGCTTGGTTACATAAATAACGCTTTTTTTAGCTTTAATTGCATTAAATATTTGTAATGCCGCTTTTTTGGTAGTTGCGACCCAAAACTTACCAGGTCCCTTTGCCATTTTGGTATCAACAAAACCTGCTCTTATATCTGTAATTGAAATGGTTAATTTTTGTTTTTTAGCTTTTTGCCTTAATCCTTCTAGGTAATTAATTTGATAAGCTTTACTTGCATTATAAGCAGGAGCAAAAGCACTTCCCCTTAAGCCAGCAATGGAACTGATAGTTGCAATTTGTCCGCTTTTTTGCTTTTCAAAATATTGATATGCCCAAACTACAGCTTTATTGAATCCTACGACATTAACATCAATTGTTGGCAGTTCTATATCTATTTTTAAGTTTGAGTTTAACTCTCCAACTCCTGAGCTGTAAATCAATAAATCTAGTCCACCTAATTGTTCGGTAATGATATTTAGATTTTCTTCTAGGTTTTCGGCCGTAACATCAAAAGGCAAATAGTAAAAACTATCAGGCTTTTCATTGTCTAATTTTGCCAATAAATTTTCCCTGCGACCAGTTATTCCAACTTTATAGCCATTATCTGCTAGTAGTAAAGCTAAAGCTTTTCCAATGCCTGAAGTTGCGCCAATAACTATTGCTTTTTTCATATCGATATTAACCACAAAGGCACGAAGAACACAAAATGATTTGAACCATATAAGAAATATAAGAGAATATAAGTTTAACTATTACTTATATTTCCTTTAATGCCTTATATGGTTATTATTTTTTCAAAGCAATTAGTCGCATTCTGTCTTGGTGCCTTAGTGGGTTATAACTAAAAATTAATTCTTATAAGTAAACCACTTAAACATTTCCTTGAAAGTTGTTTTCTTGCCGTACATTAAAATGCCAACACGGTAAATTCTACTAGCCACCCAAACAGTACCAATAAAGCCTACCACTAAAATTGCCATAGATAATGCCAATTCCCATCCTGGAACGCCATAAGGTAAACGAACCACCATTGCAATAGGAGAGGTAAATGGGATCATCGAAAGCCAAAATGCTACATTGCCATAAGGGTCGTTGGTAACAACACTTAACGATAATGCATAACCTAGCAATAAAGGCATCATAACGGGCATCATGAATTGCTGTGTTTCGGTTTCACTGTCTACAGCAGAGCCGATTGCAGCGTACAAAGCACTATAAAATAAATAACCACCTATAAAGAAAAAGATAAATACAGAAACAATTTTTCCAAAATCTAATCCTGCTAAGCTTTTCTGAATATCAACCATAGGGCCTTGTGGTGCTTGAACAACGGTAGTTCCTGTAGAAATTTGAGTTCCACCTTGTGCAGAAGTTGCAATCTTTTTAACGTCAGCTTTGTCTACAAAAACACTTAATGCAACGGTGCTGATAGTGAGTGTTAATACAATCCACAAAATAAACTGAGTTAAACCTACCAAGGCAATCCCAATGATTTTACCCATCATTAATTGAAAAGGCTTAACCGAAGAAATCATTACCTCAATAATTCTACTTGTTTTCTCCTCAATTACACCACGCATCACCTGTATACCATAAAGCATAATGAACATAAACATTAAAATACCAGCAATAAAGGCAATTATTGTACTTGCTCCAGCACTGCTAGATTCTTCCTTGCCGGTATCTGCAATCTTTTTGGTTTCAATATCAACCGATGTTTTCAATTGGTCTAAATCTGCTTGTGCTATACCAGATTCCTTCAACTTCTGATTACGAATTAATTCTTCAATATCTCCAGAAATCCTGTTGTTTAAAGATAAACCAGCTTGTTTCTCTCCAAACAACTCAACACCTTTCGGTTCAGCTAAACTAAATTCGGGTAAATATAAAACATAGTCGAAATCAGACTTTTTGAGTGATTTTTTCACCTCCTCTAAAGACTGATTTACATACTCGTATTCAATGTTTTTATCTGTAACTAGTTTTTCTGTAAGTGTTTTGTTAGTGCTAACCACAGCTATTTTATCGTGTGTGTCTTTTATGCCTTTGTAAGTAAAATAACCAATCAAACCATAAATACCAGCTATTAAAAGTGGCGTTAAAAAAGTCATGATAATGAACGATTTTTTCTTCACTCTTGATAAATATTCTCTACGTATAATGAGTAAAACCTTATTCATAATCTTGTCTTTTAACTTTGTCAATAAAAATATCGTTCATTGTTGGTATCACCTCATCTAGACGATGAATGGCAACATAAGGCAATAAAGTTGCTAAAACCTCATTGGCAGTTTTGTCTTTCTGTAATTGAATTTTTAATAAAGTTTTACCTTTTATATTTTCAGTTTGCAATACATCAAAAATGTCTTTTGCACTTTCCGTATTATAATCTCCTTCATATTCTATCCAGTAAGTATTGTTACGATAGGTTCCCTTGATTTCATCAACGCTGCCATCCAAAATCTTTTTAGAGCGGTCAATTAAAGCAATATGGTCACAAAGTTCTTCTACACTTTCCATTCTATGGGTAGAGAAAATGAAAGTTGCCCCTTGTCTGTTCAACTCCAAGATTTCATTTTTAATGATATCGGCGTTAACTGGGTCGAAACCAGAGAAAGGCTCATCTAAAATGATCAGTTCAGGTTGGTGCAAAATGGTAGCTACAAATTGTACTTTCTGTTGCATTCCCTTACTTAAATCTTCTACTTTTTTATTCCACCAACTGCCCATTTCTAACTTCTCGAACCAAAATTTAATGCGTTTAGTGGCTTCAGCTGTGCTTAATCCCTTTAGTTTAGATAGGTATAAAACCTGCTCTCCAATTTCCATTTTTTTATACAAGCCACGTTCTTCTGGTAAGTAGCCAATCTGCGAAATGTGATTTGCATTTAAACGTTCGCCATTAAAAAGCACTTCGCCACTATCTGGAGCAGTAATCTGAGTAATAATTCTAATTAAAGAGGTTTTGCCTGCACCATTCGGACCCAATAGTCCAAATATTTTTCCGCTTTCTACCTCCAAGCTAACTTGGTCTAAAGCACGGTGCGTGGCATATTGTTTAACAATATTTTTTACGCTTAGCATTTACGATGTTGTTTTAGTTTAGTAAATATAAGATGCAAGGTTGATTAAAATGTTACTTAGTAACAGCCTAAGAGCAAATTTATTTTTTTGAAAAAGAATGGCAGCATTTCATAGGGGTTTTCAGCCCTGCTTTTCGTTTTACTCTCTGCGTTCGTGTTCACTACAATCAGGTTTAAATTTTAAAGGCAGTAATTCTTTTGTAATGTTGCAGGCTGTAAATTAAGATTTAATCTTTAATATCAGATTTTGTAGCGAATTCCTATGTTTGTGCGTATTGGTAATAAAAACTACTTATGAAAAAATTTACCATCGCTTTTGCCGTATTGTTTGTTATAATTTTTGGTTGTAAAAAAATAGATGAAAATAACGGAGGTGGTTTATGTGCTTGCTCTCCTGTACAGTCTACTGCTTATTTAAATTTGGTTATCAAAAATGCTGGTGGAGAAGATTTATTGAGCTCGACGACAACCGGTTCTTTCAGCCAAAGTCAAATTCTTTTGTATTCAAAAGATGCAAATGGCATTATAAAACAAATCAGTTTTTCCATTCGACCACCATTTTCTTATGGAGGTAATCAGTTTGATTATTATCAATTAATGTCTCAAGAAATTGCAATTTTAGCTAAGTCTATAGATAATACTTACTATTTAAAGTTAGGGAATCAAGCTCCTTACGAAGTTAACTTGCAAGTAAATAGCAATTTGAGTAAAGTAGAAAAAGTTCTGATTGATAAAAAAGAAGTGCCTAAGGAAACGGGTAAGGTTGCAACTTATTACGGAATGAATATTTATTATTTAAACCTGTAGTTTATTGTTTTTCAGTATAGAGTAAGCGATATATGTTAGTCTTTTTCCCAATTATGTTCACGCAAACGTTTGTGTGTGAGTACCAAAACCATAGTTTTTAAATTTAATAATAGGTTAATTTGTTAGACACAAAATCAACAAATATGAAACCTATTTTAAGTTTACTTATCACTCTGCTTATTTTATCTAATGTTAGCGTAGCACAACAAAACCAAGTATTTGTAATCCCAGCAAATAAGGCCTATGCTGAACCTTTTGCACCTGGACGACCTGGAGTTTCCATTCCGGTAGGTTATCCTGAGAATAAAGGAATAATATCTAATTGGCGAGACCAAACTAAAAGCGTCGTTTGGTATCTCTATCAAAAAACTGGTAGTTATGATTTCTCTTTTAACAATATTGTAGATGAGGGTAAAACTTTAGAATTTGAACTGACTGTTACACCAACATATCCAGTAGCAGGTTTTAAAAACTTAAAGAAAAAACTAACTTTTAAGGGTACAGGTAAATCAGATAGTTTATTCGTTGCTAAAATCGTGGTTCCAAATACTGGATATTTCAAATACGAACTAAAGCCTATTTCAAATCCAGCATCTGCAATTAAAATTAACTCATTAGTATTTAAATCACTTCAACCTAATGGGCAGGTAAATCAAACTGATTATCAATCATCGCCATCTGTACATCTGAGTTTCAGCACAACTGCACCAACAACTAAATCTTATAACTGGATTTATCAAGAGATTTTAGTACCAAAAGGTGCAGACCCTTTAGCAACTTATTACATGAGTTTGGGTTTTTATCGCGGTTATATGGGCATACAAACTAATTCTCCAACAGAAAGGAGAGTATTGTTTTCTGTTTGGGACAGTAAGGATGCAGAAAATGATAAATCTATAACTAAGCAGGATTTTGTTTCATTTGTAGATAAAGATGAGGCAACAACAGTAAATAGTTTTGGTGGCGAAGGTACTGGCGGACAATCATACGTAAAAACAGCAGATTGGAAAACTGACGAGCCTGTCAAATTTATAATGAATGTAAAAGCAGAAGATAACAATTCGGTACTTTTATCTGCTTGGTACCAATTGAAAGGGCAAGATTGGAAATATGTTGCGACTTGGAGAGCACCAAAAGAACACCGAATGTTTGATGGCTTTTATTCTTTTATAGAAAACTTTGGTTATACCAATGGACAGTTACGTCGCGAGGCATATTATTACAATGCTTGGGGAAAAGAAGCAACCACTGGAAAATGGATGAATTTTAATAAAGTTAGATTTTCTAATACCGATGGTAAAGTTGGGCAACGTGTAGATTTTGAGCAAGGTGTTTCACCCCAATTTGCAGATAGATTTTACATGTCATCTGGTGGTTATACAACGACTATTAAAACTGCGAACGAAATTCCATTGTCTTCTAAGTCATTTGATGTTGATTTAAAACCTTTTGAAGAACGTATTTCATTGGCAATAAAAAACGAAGCCAGTAATCAAGAAAAGTTTAAGAAAACCAAATAGCCCAAATCTTAGTTAAATTTGTATAGAGAGCGTCATTGCCAGCTTGACTGGCAATCGTAATGCTATGGTAGGGCTTAGTAGGCTGATATAGATAGGCTCTTTAAGATTTAGCTTCGCTGAGCACTTCGTGGTTTCCACCTGCGTAGGAATGACGAGCTAATTGTAAACAAAGAAACCGACGCTTTCGGCATCGGTTTCTTTGTTTTATATTAATTTATCTTATTCAAAATATTCTTTCATTTTATCGAAGAAGCTCTTATCATTTTTATTAGGTTGTGGTTTGAAGTTAGGAGATTCTCTTAGTTTTTCTAAAATTGCTCTTTCTTCACTACTTAACGCTTTTGGTGTCCAAATATTAACGTGAATAATTTCATCACCTCTGTGGTAAGAATTTATTTCCGGAATACCTTTGCCTTTTAGGCGTAATAATTTTCCACTTTGTGTACCTGGCTCAATTTTAATTTTGGCTTTTCCATCAATTGTTGGTACTTCTGCACTGTAACCCAAAGCCGCATCAACAATGCTTACATGTAAATCGTAAACGATATTGTTGCCTTCGCGTTTTAAAGTTTCGTGAGGTAATTCTTCAATCAAGATAATCAAGTCTCCAGGAACGCCACCATTTGGAGCAGCATTACCTTTACCCGCCATACTTAATTGCATGCCTTCACTCACGCCTGCAGGAATATTTATGGTTATGGTTTCTTCACCACGTACAGTTCCTTCTCCATGACAAGCCCCACATTTTGCAGTAATTTGTTGTCCGCTACCGTGACAAGTAGGGCAGGTTGCTGTGGTTTGCATTTGACCTAAAATGGTATTGGTAACCCTACGAACTGCACCGCTACCGCCACAAGTTTTACAAGTACTTACCGAACCTTTATCTTTTGCGCCAGAACCATCGCAAGTTTTACAAGTGATTTGTTTATTTACTTTAATTTTTTTCTCAGCACCGTTAGCAATTTCCTCTAAAGTTAATTTAACCTTAATGCGTAAATTACTTCCTTTAGCTACTCTACGGCCACCGCCACCACGAGATTGTTGACCCCCACCAAAGAAACTGTCAAAAGGACTTCCGCCACCACCAAAAATATCTCCAAATTGGCTGAAAATGTCATCCATATTCATACCGCCACCGCCGTAGCCACCACCACCTGCCGCACCACCAACGCCAGCGTGACCATATTGGTCATAACGTTGTTTTTTCTCTGGGTTGCTTAATACCTCATAGGCTTCTGCAGCTTCTTTAAATTTATCTTCTGCAGCCTTATCATCAGGGTTTTTATCTGGGTGATATTTAATAGCCAATTTGCGGTAAGCTTTTTTAATTTCTTCCGCCGATGCGCTTTTAGTTACGCCAAGTATATCGTAAAAATCTCTCTTGCTCATTTTTTATGCACCTACCACTACTTTGGCAAAGCGAATTACTTTGTCGTTTAGTGTGTATCCTTTTTCTAATTCATCAACTACTTTACCTTTTAAATCATCAGATGGAGCAGGTATTTTAGTAATTGCTTCGTGAATATCCGTGTCGAAAACAGTGTTAATGCTTTCCATTTCTTTTAATCCTTTTTGGCTTAAAATGCTTTTTAATTTAGTTTGAACCAACATTACACCCTCACGAATTGCACTAACTTCAGTTGCATTTTCAGTTGCTTTTAAAGCACGTTCAAAATCATCTAAAACAGGTAACATAGAAACTACCACATCTTTACCAGCAGTTTGCAATAATTCTACTCGTTCTTTTTGAGTTCTGCGTTTGTAGTTGTCAAACTCAGCAAATAAGCGTAAGTATTTATCATTTAATGCAGCATTTTCTTGTTGCAATTTTTCTTCAACTGAAAGTTCTACAACAGGCTCTGCAGTTGCATTTTCTGTATCATTAGTTGCTTCGCCTTGTGCTGTTTCTACTTCTTGCTCAGCCTGATTATTCTCTATAATCGGTTCTTCTTCCTTTTTCTTCTTATTAAACATGTTTTGTATGCGTGTTTTTTCTGTTCAAACTCAAAAGTTTTGCCAATAACTAAAATCAGCCATGCTGTCAGTTTAAATTAATAATAACCGAACAGAATGGCTGAAATATAATATTTTGTCAGAATTGACTAGGCAATTTGCGCATCCTCGTGTACTACACCACTTTCGCATTTAATGATACGAGAAGGGAAGGTACGGATGATATGGTAATCATGTGTTGCCATTAAAACAGCAGTTCCACTTTGACTGATTTGTTTCAATAGCAAAACAATTTCTTCAGAAGTATCTGGATCTAAATTACCAGTAGGCTCATCAGCTAAAATAATCTCCGGATTGTTTAACAATGCTCTTGCAATAACCACACGTTGTTGCTCGCCACCAGAAATTTCATGAGGCATTTTTTTAATTTTAGAACGTAAGCCCACTTTTTCTAAAACATCCTTAATGCGTTCGTTAATTAGGTTTTTGTCATTCCAACCAGTTGCTTTTAAAACAAATTCTAAGTTTTGCTCAACCGTTCTATCACTTAATAATTGAAAATCTTGAAATACGATTCCTAGCTTTCTGCGCAAGTATGGCACATCTTTATCAGCCAAGTTTTTAAGGTCGAAACCAGCAACTGCACCAGCACCATTGCCTATATGCAAATCGCCATAAATAATTTTCAGCAAGCTACTTTTTCCTGAACCCGTTTGACCAATTAAAAAAACAAATTCGCCTTTGGCAATATCTAGGTTTACGTTTGATAAAACCAAGTGTTTTTGTTGAAAAACATCAACATTTTGCAAGTTGATTACTATGTTTTCTGCCATAATTAAATATCTAATTTAGTAACCTGTCCAAAAGGCAAGTCATTAATAATGTTCATGATTTGGTCTTGTTTATCACCTAAACCTAATTTATCTAGAGATTTATCAGGTCTATCAACTCTAAAATAGGCGAGTAAGGTAAACTTCTCATCTCTAAGTTGTACGTAATCTGGTATTTTGGCAATGCCTTTTACTTTAATGATATACATTGTTCAAAAATAGCATTTCTAGCTGATAGTTGAATTGAAATGTTAAGATTTTATCAAGCAATGTAGTCAAACATCAATGTAGCTTAGTTATGCAGCAAACTTCGCTTTCTCATCGAGACACATAGTAATCACAATCGTTTAAGAGTATGTTTGTATTCATAGTTTCGTCGTATTTTAGACGTAGTTTGGTCGAAGTTAAGACGTAGTTATGACAAATGTATACGACCAAACTACGTTTAACATACAACTATAATACATTTTAAACTTAAACCCTTTATTATTCTTTCCTAACTCAGAAGATATGTTTAACTGGGTGGTAAAGGATTATGTAGGATGAAATTTTCTTAGGATGGTAACTCAAATTATTCAAGCATTCGAAAAGCTACAGATTCCCTACAGAATTACTAGTTGATGCTGTTGGCCTATGACATAACCAGAAAGCAGGGGTATTTTATTACCATTAGGTAGCGAGGGCAACTGGGAGGGAGGTATTTTGTTGGAATACGTTATGAGAAGGAAAGAGATTCCTTATTCTTTATGGATCTCTTTCAAATATAAATGATCGAGATCGCATAGCTACCAGTACCTATTTAGAAAGCATAGCCCACTATTGGGATTACCTAGAGAGAAAGACCCAACCCGAATAGATTTTGAAATCTTCATTTAAATAAAGAGTGTAATAATATATTCCGGTAGGCAAATTCTTGCCATTAGATTTTCCATCCCAAGATTGTATGTTCCTATTTTCATACACTAATTGGCCATTCCTGTTTACAACTTTTAACATAGGTTTATCGAAGGCAGAAATAGAGGGTATATTCCAGGTATCGTTAATACCATCACCATTTGGAGTAAATGTGTTTGGAATTTCTATTTTTGGGTAAACTTTAATAAAAACTTCATCAGTACTTACATTGCAATTTGATTGTACGGTTAAGGTGTAGGTGATATCATTTGGTGGTGTAGCAATTGGGTTAAGTTTTGTAGGGTCATCTAAATAGTTTGATGGCGACCATAGATAAGTAACATTGTCTCCAGTTGCTTTCCCATTTAAAGTAACTGATTGGCCAAAAAGCATTTTTTTATCTTCTCCAGCATTGGCTGATGCATTTTTTAACACAGTAATTGTGATTTCCTTAGTAACAGAACAGGTGCCATTTGAAACCGATACTTTATAAGTGGTTGTTAGTTTGGGAGAAGCAATTGGGTTTGCAATGTTTGGATTGGATAATCCATCAACGGGTAACCAGGTATAAGAAGAACCTCCACTTGCTTCTAAAGCAACACTTTCGCTCCCGCAAATTGTTGCAGCTGTAATGTTTGTGCTCGCTATAACTACTGGTAGAACTTGAACATCTGTTTGACTTGTGTTGAAACAGCCAGCTGCGTTAAATACAGTAACTGTATAAGTTCCAGCCGAGTTTATATTTACATTTGGTATGATTGGGTTTTGAAGTGTAGAAGTGAAATTAGGACCAGCCCAACTATAACTTGTGCCACCAGACGCACTTAATTGAATGTTTGAGCCAACACAAGCAATACCGCTATTACTGGCAATAGGAGCGGGTTTATCATTTACATTGATGGTTAAAATGGCTGAAGATGTCCTGCAATTTGGTGAATTGATGTTTGGTCGCTCGGCAACTGATAAACGATATTTATAGGTGCCTACAATAGCATTATTAAAATTTATTGTGGTCTGGGTTGCATTTGCTCCACTAATATCTGCCCAGATTGTGCCGTTAAATAACTGCCATTGATACACAGGGTCATTGTAGCCTGAAGATACACTTGCAGTGAGGTTGTAATTAGCACTTTGCCCTACACACAAATCTGCATTAACACTGGTACTACTATTAATAGAGGTTGCAATAGTTGGTCCACAAGCCCTAAAAGTAATGTCGTCTAAAGCAAGATCATTTCCAGAGCCTCCCGGATTTTCATTAGTCATTTTTAAAGTAATAACACCAACATTTGTTGGTGTAGTAAAAATGGTGCCGTATTTAATCCAATTATTGGCGCTACCTTCAGCAATATCTCCAGTAGAGAATTCTTTAATGGGTATACCATTGTTCTCAATGGTAAATTTGATATTAGGTTTAATCCCAGACCCACGCAATATATTTATAACCCAAGCTGCGAACTCATAGGTAGTATTAGGGCAAAGATTATTAATGTTTGTTTTTTGGTAAAAAATACCTTTGTTATAATCTGCATTTACAAGCATCATATAACCATTTGGGTCATTTGGCGTATGGTTTACTATGTTTTGATGCCAACCGCCATTTAGCCCTGCGCTTGATTTAACAATGGTATACTGTCCATCATTTGGATTGCCAGCTACATAAAAATAATTCGTTTCAGTTATTTGTGGCCCGATATTGCTAGTCCCTCTATCAAAATCTATGTTAATTACGGGATCGCCTAATGTTCCAGTACATACCTGAGCATTAATTTCTGAAATGGAAAAAATTAAAATGAGTGCAATAAGGTACTTGCGAATTGTATATGTCAATTGCTTTGGTAATTTTAAACAAAGTAACAATTTTTTACGAGCTAAGGGTATTAGAATAGCTATGTTGTGTTAATGTTGGGGTATTATTGTTTTAATTGTCAAATATCAAAGGGTTGCCAGTATAGCCTATAATTTATTCAAAAATTCAATTGTATTCAAATTATCAGCGTAATCCCAAAGTTTTGGATTCTGGCTAGCTCCAAAGCCAATTTTTTCTTTATTGATATTTAAAGGTGATTTTGAAACTACACATTGAATTTGCTCATCTTGTGTATTCAATCTTTCTTCAACATTCTTAATGGATGTATATTCTTCATAAAAAAGTACAGCTAAAGGCGATACGAAATTCTCGTCTTCCTTAACTAACAAAAAGCCATTATCAAAGTGTTTTACGCCATTAACCAAATAAATAGATTTGTTGTAATCGTAATTGTTATTGTATTTAAAATGATTGATGATTGGCTGATATTTTTCAACTGGCTCAAAGAAATTCTTTAAATCATAATTGGCAGGAACATAAATTTTAGACACATTTCTACATCCCAAACCAAAATAATCGAATATATCATGGCCTAAGTTTTCAAGCTCTTCTTTAGTTTCATTTCCGTTTAAAACTGCAACACTATTTCTGTTTTTACGGATAATGTTAGGGACTTTTGAAAAATAATAATCAAAGTATCTTGAGCTATTGTTGCTGCCAGTGGCGATAATGGCATCAAAATCTTTTAATCGTTCTACATATTCAATACGATTTGCTAGTGCTGGTTCAAAAGCAATCAATTGTTTTAAAAGTGCGGGTAATAATTTATCATCAGCTGATGACATTTTTATTAATGCAATATTCCCTGTAGCTAAAACGCAAAGCACATCGTGGAAACCTACTAATGGAATGTTTCCTGCTAAGATTAATCCAACTTTTTTAGGTTTTTTGTTAAGTTGAATTTCTTCAAACCATTTACCTAAATCATCATTATTTAGCATTTTACTTAAGGAAATCATTGCTTTTTTAACCTCTTCAAAAGTAAACCAAGCATTATGATGACTTGCAGATTCCATCACATCATTAAACTCATTGCTAGGATTAGCCATGAACTCACTTAGTTTTTGTAATGCAATAATTAAATTTCCTTTGGTAAGTGATGACATATTTAGAACTATTATAAATCGATTATTGTTATATTTGCAGTGCAAAGTTAAACTTAGCAATAGATATACACGAAGACATGGCGATTAAAATAACAGACGAATGTATTAATTGTGGAGCATGTGAGCCAGAATGCCCAAATAATGCAATATATGATGCAGGTACAGCCTGGAGATTTTCTGATGGTACAAATTTAGATGGTATCATTGATTTTGGCGGTGAACAAATGGATGCAGGAGCTGCTCGAGAAGCAGTTTCTGATGAAGTTTATTACATTGTTTCTGATAAATGTACAGAATGTAAGGGGTTTCATGATGAGCCTCAGTGTGCTGCGGTTTGCCCGGTAGATTGTTGTGTTGACGACGAAGATGTTCGCGAAACTGAAGAAGAATTATTAGCTAAAAAAGCTTGGTTACACCAAGAAGGATAGTTTCAAATTAACAATTTTCAGTTAATTTATAATATAAAAGGAGATTTTATTTAAATCTCCTTTTTTTATGTTCAGTATTTTGACAACTGAAAATTGTTAACTGAAAACTGAATTAGTCTTTATTAGGTACGATCAAAACAGGGCAAGCAGCTTTTCTAGCCACATGTTCGGCAACACTTCCCATTAAAAAATGATATAGGCCACCACGACCATGGGTTCCAATAACGATTAACTCAGCAGCCCATTCTTCGGCTTGTTGAATGATACCGTGTGTTGCAGTATCAAGGCTAGTTAAGTAAGTTGTAGGAGTTCCATTTCCATATTTATTTGAAATTTCTTGTAATAGAGTGTGGCTATTTTCTTCACTATTCTCATACATCTCCATAAAAACTGGCGCTAATGTATAATCTGGATTAACCGTAGCTGGAGCTGGTTCAATAATATTTAAAAGTGCTACTTCGGCACCGAATTTTGTTGCCATTTCGTAGCCGGTTTTTGCTGCTTTTTCGGAACAAATACTGTTATCTACAGCAATTAATATTTTTTTAAAGTCCATGATACAAGCATTTAGATTTATATATAAAAATAACAAATAAAAGGGTTAAATGTTTATGTTGTGATGTTAATCATTATTTTTGAGGATACATTTTATATATGAATAACTACCACGTTTGTAGGCTTGCAGTTGCGCCAATAAGAAAAGAACCATCTGATAGAAGCGAAATTGTTTCTCAATTATTATTTGGCGACAGGGTTGAGGTATTAGAAAAGACCGAGAAGTGGTGTCTAATTAAAACTCATCATGATAATTATGAGGGTTGGATGGATTACAAACAACTACAGAAAATTTCTGAATTACAATTTCACGATGAGAAAGCTTATACAGCTTTAACACCATTGCAATTAGACAATACTTTAATAGCCAATAATGGAACTAAATATTATTTAAGTCCAGGTAGTACTTTGCCATATTTTGAAGACAGGTTTTGTTACTTAGGTGATGAAAGATTTGAAGTGAAATCTACTCCAATAATTGCAGATAAGACGAAATTTAAAATAGAAGTTGAAGCAATTGCTAAGTTTTTTGAAAACACACCTTATTTATGGGGTGGAAGAACTCTGTTTGGTATTGATTGTTCGGGCTTTGTGCAGATAGTATATAAATTAAATGGAATCCAAATCAAGCGTGATGCTTCGCAACAAGCAGAGCAAGGGGAAATAGTAGATTTTTTAGCATCGGCTGAATTAGGAGATTTAGCTTTTTTTGACAACCAAGATGGAAAAATTACCCACGTAGGTTTAATGTTAAGTAACGACAAAATAATTCATTCCGCTGGTAAGGTTCGAATAGACCCAATAGACGACCAAGGAATTTATAACGCTGAGTTAGGAAGATATACCCATAAATTGAGGATAATTAAGAGGTTTGTTTGAGGTTTAAACCATATAAGACATTTAAGGAAATATAAGGGTTATATTTTTTTGAAAAGAGATAATAAGAAACTAAAAATTAAATAAATTTTGCCTGACAATACTAAATTAACTAGATAGTTAATTTAGTGAAATATGAACTTGAGTAGGTGACAAGTACGGTTTTATCTTTCTATATTGTTTATTTAAAGATATGAAATGACAAAAGCTTACCTCACAGATTTAATTTATAAAGTTAATGGTGCTGCCATTGAGATACACAAAGCTCTCGGCCCAGGTCTTTTAGAAAGTGTTTATCATAAATGTATGATACGCGAATTACAATTAAGAAACATCGATTTTAAATCTGAATTATCTATTCCTATAAATTATAAAGGATTGAATATTGATGTTGATTTAAGATGTGATTTGTTAATAAAGAATTCTCTAATAGTAGAATTTAAATCGGTTGAAAAAGTTCTTCCAATTCATATTGCTCAATTAATGACTTATATGAAATTATTAAAATTGCCAATTGGCTTAATGATAAATTTTAATTGTACTCATATTTTCAAGGAAGGGCAAAAGACCTATGTAAACGAACTCTACGAGGATATTTATTGATGGGCTGCTAGCTTATATGAAACTTATATTTCTTATATGGTTAAGACTATCCCATCAACTCTTTCATCAATTTATCGAAGTTGGTTTTCAGCTCTGCCAATTCTTCTTCAACTTTGGTTAAACGCTCTTCTAATTCATTATTGTTTTTAGGGCTTTCTTCAGCAACATATTCTTCCTCAAAGGTTTCAATGTCTCCGGCAAATAAATGCATGTAACGTTGTTCTTTTTGCCCCGGTTTGCGAGGTAATTGTTTAATGTAGGCAGGTTCTTCGGAGGCTAGTTTTTCTAAAACCTGTTGTACTTCTTCTAAGGTTTCAAATTCGTATAGCCTGCCAGAATTGGTGTTGATTTCGCCAGGAGTTTGCGGTCCGCGAAGAAACAATAAACACATTACCGCAACTTCTGATGGTAGTAGCGGAAATACAATGGCAAAGTTATGCTTGTATTTAATATTTCGGATAGAGCCACCAGTTGCAGTAGAAATTAAACCAGCAATCTTTAAAGAATTTAGTGCAGTTGAGATTGTAGACTCATCATATTGAACAACAGGTTTACGAGATGTTTTCTGGTTACAAGCAGCAGCTAAACCATTCAAAGTCATTGGGTAATAATCTGGAGTAGTTTTGCTTTTTTCCATTAAAGCGCCTAAAACTCTAATCTGCGTTGCATCTAAAACTGGTAAATTCTTTGGTGTGTCCATAAGGCTAAGATAAAATATCCAAATTAAAAATCGTTGCTGTTATGGAAAATGTAGAAAAAAATTATCCTCTATGTATCTTATTACAAACGCTTATGCCAAATCTTAAAATTACTATTCCAAAACCATGCGCTGAGAACTGGGAAAATATGAAGCCACTTGAACAAGGTAGGTTTTGTGATAGTTGCGAAAAACAGGTTTTAGACTTTACTAAGTTTAGCACAAATGAATTGATAGACTATTTTAAATACCCAAAAGGAAATGTTTGTGGGAGAATGACTAAGGTGCAATTAGAAAATTCTATTCCGCTACAAAACCAATCTAGTAGATTTAAAAATTTAAGTTATAAAATATTTGTTGCATCTTGTTTAACACTGTTGACGAGCACTAAAGGTTATTCAAAAGAAATCTTTAGAAATCAGAATATTTACCAGGACGATGTTAAATCTAGAAAATCAGATAATTCTGCTAAAAAAACAGATACATTAATTACAATTTCTGGCGTAGTAAAAGATAGTAGTGATGGTTTACCAATACCTGGTGCAAGCATATTGGTAAAAGATGGGCAAAGTTTAACCACAACGGATGTAAACGGAAGATTTAAGATTCAAATTAAATCTGGTTCAAATCAAAAGCTGATTTTGGTTTCGAAATATTTAGGTTACGAAACTATGGAGACTGAGATTGATTTAGCTTCCGCTCAAAATTTTGAAATAAAAATTAAAATTACTCCAAGTGTATTGGGTGAAATAACAACTATTATGGCCGGTGGCATAGTTGTTAAAAGGTCTCTGACAAATAAGATTGGATACTTTTTTAAAAAAGTATTTACAGGTCGCTACTAAATTCCCAGATCATAACTTTTCTATCATCTCCGGTAGAAATCAAATATTTACCATCTCTAGACCAAATGATTTTATTGATAGAATGTGTGTGCCCGTATTCGCCTTTTTCTAAACTAAGAATTTTATAAAGTTTAAAGTTTTCCGCATCCCAGAGTTTAATGCTCTTATCTTGACTACTCGTTGCAAAATAGGGTAGTGTTGGATGAAAAGCAATGTTATAAATGGTAAACATATGGGCTGGAATGGTCTGAACCAATTCATAGGTTGGTAAAACCCATATTTTTAATTGCGCATCTCTGCTGCCAGAAATTAAATACTTCCCAGTAGGATGATAAGCTAATGATGTTACAGGTAAAGAATGCCCTTCTAATGTTTGTTTTAAACTGTAATCAGCTAAATTGTAAATTCTAACCAGGTGGTCTTTGCAGCCAAAGGCGATTTCAGTTTCGTCTGGAGAAATAGCAATGCACCTAACCGTATCATAAGCTACTTGAAAGCGATAGATTTCAGAATAGTCCGATAAAGACCAAACGGCAACAGTTCCATCTTCTCCAGTAGTCAACAATTCATTTTTGCTTTTAACTACTTGGATATCAAAAATTGGTTTTGGATGGGCATTAACTCTTATGATGATTTCTTGCTTTGCCAAATCATAAACACTAAATGCACCACTTCTTTCTCCAATAAATAACAAATTATTGTAACTAAGCAGACTATAAACAGAACTTTGTGCAGGTGTTTTAACCTTCACAAAAGCCAGTTTTTCTAATGACCATTCTACAATCCCTTTGTCATTTCCAGCACTAAAAAAAACACCTTCTTCATCAGCATTTGCTAAAGCATATACAGGATTTTGGTGACCAGGGAAGGTATGGAGATGTTTGAGCATTTTTTTCGTATTGCGTAAAGAGTATTGCGATTGGAACTGTCTCAAATCTCAATACTCAAATCTCACATCTATTTATGTCTACTTTCTAAATTCTTAGCAATATCTTGAATGGATAATCCTTTTTCTTTTAACAAGAACATTAAGTGAAAAAGAAGGTCAGATGCTTCGCCAATTAGTTCTTCTTCGGTTTCAACAAGTGCGGCAATTACAGTTTCTACACCTTCCTCGCCTACTTTTTGAGCTATTTTATTTAAACCTTTAGCCCTCATCTTATTAATGTATGAACCTTCTACAGGATTCTCATATCTATCATTAATAATGTTCTCTAGTTCAAAAATAAAGTTCTGGTTATAATCTGTTTTAAAACAACTTCTACTTCCGGTGTGGCAAGTTGGCCCAACTGGATTCGCCTTAATTAAAATGGTGTCATTGTCACAATCGATATGAATAGATTTTACGAAAAGGAAATTGCCACTTTCTTCACCTTTGGTCCATAAACGGCTTTTGGAGCGAGAATAAAAGGTTACTTTACCTTCAGCTTGCGTTTTTTCAAATGCTTCGGCGTTCATGTAACCTAACATTAAAACTTCTAAAGTTTGTTCGTCTTGTATAACTACAGGCACCAACCCATCACTTTTATCAAAATCTATATTCATATCCTAACTGGAATATTGTGTCTTTTTAATTCTTGTTTTAAATCTGGTATTAATATTTCTCCATAGTGAAATACTGACGCGGCTAATGCGGCATCAACACCAGCTTTTTGAAAAACTTCTGTAAAATGTTCAGTTTTCCCTGCCCCGCCCGATGCAATGATTGGAATATTAATCATCTTGTTTATTTTGCTTAACAAATTGCAATCAAAACCTTGTTTGGTTCCATCGTGATCCATTGAAGTAAGCAGAATTTCACCAGCACCTAAATCTTCAGCTTTTTTAATCCAAGCCTCGGTTTCTAGTTCGGTAATTAATCTACCTCCATTAAGGTGGACTATATTTTTGCCATCAATATGTTTAGTATCTACTGCTAAAACCACAAATTGAACCCCAAAAGTCTTAGCTAAATCTTCAATTAGTTGTGGGTTTTTTACTGCTGCAGAGTTAATACTGATTTTGTCTGCGCCAGCATTTAGTAATGCTTCAGCATCAGCAATTTCAGTTATTCCGCCACCAATGGTAAAAGGGATATTCAATTGTCTCGCTACCGATTTAACCATCTCAATCATCGTTTTACGACGCTCGTGAGTAGCTGTGATATCTAAAAATACTAATTCGTCTGCACCTTGTTTGGCATATTGTGCCGCTAATTCAACTGGGTCGCCAGCATCACGCAAATCAACAAAGTTGATGCCTTTAACCGTACGGCCGTCTTTTACATCAAGACAAGGGATAATTCTTTTGCTTAACCCCCTCAATCCCCCTGAAGGGGGAGGTGCTAATTGCTTAGCCTGTATGGCTTGTTTTATTTTGTCCAAAACAGAATTTAAATTATTATGTAATTGGTTATTTGTAAATCTTATTACAGTTATGCCAAGCTCTTCAAGATTTCTTTGTCTTTCAATATCATTAGCTAACACTTCAGGTTCGTTATGAATTCCACCATCTAATTCTATCGAGAGTTTAATTTCGTGGCAATAGAAATCTGCGATATAAATAGAAATTGGGTGTTGTCTTCGAAATTTTAATCCTAATTGTTTGCCCTTTAATTGCTCCCAAAGTAAGCTTTCACTTTCTGTAACCCTATTTCTTAAAGCCCTTGCATTTTCAAAAATCAAGTTCGAAGCCCCATAAAACATATTTGGTTCTTCTAATCTTAATAATTCGAAATCATCATCAGCTTCTGGATACATTTTTTCTAAATGTTATGTTTTTCAAACTTTGTCGGCAAAGTCCCCTTTAGGGGATTTAGGGGTTATATCGAACTTAGCGCCTTCAGATTCCACTCTTTAATCTCTTCGATAGAAATACGGTTCTCATAAATTGCTTTACCAACCACCACACTTCTAATGTCGTATTTAGCCAACTCATAAATATCTTCCATTGAGCTAACTCCGCCTGATGCGATAAGTTTAATCATTGGCGAATGGTCAAGCAGTTTTTTATATAAATCTACCGCTGCACCACCCAGTTTTCCATCCTTGCTAATATCTGTACATAAAAAACGGAAGAAACCTAAGGCAAGGCACTTGTCAACATAATCCATTAATTTTATTGGCGAACTTTCCATCCAGCCAGAGTATTTGATTACTTCATCCAAAACATCAATTGCAATTACAATTCTATTCGCGTAATCATCTTTTTTAGCAAAGGCTTTGCTTAAATCAGGTAAGAAATCAGGATTACTAATGGCTTGTGTTCCAACAATTACACGGTGAATTCCCGAATCTAAAAGGTTATTTACTTGGTCAATTGTTCTTATTCCACCACCATATTGAACCCGCATATCGGTTTTTTTAATGATATCGAATAAGGTTTTTTGATTGCTGAAATCACCTTTGGCGCCGTTTAAGTCAATAATATGAATAAAATCAGTTCCATTTGAGCGATAACGTTCAATCATTTCTTTAATAGAAACATCATATTCTGTTTTCTGGTTATAGTCGCCCTCACGTAAGCGGACAACTTTTCCATCTAAAATATCTATTGCTGGTATAATGTACATTTTATAAACTAAGGTTTGAGAAGTTTTTCAATAAACGTTCGCCTGCTTCACCAGATTTTTCTGGATGAAACTGAACGCCATAAAAGTTATCTTTTTGTATGGCAGCTGAGAATTTGTTTCCATAATTCACAGACGCGATATCAAAAGTAGGGTTATATTCAATAAAATAAGAATGTACAAAGTAAAACTGTGTATCTACAGGAACATCTTGAAATAAAGAATTGTTTTTAAAGTCAATGTTATTCCATCCCATGTGTGGGATTTTGATGCCTAATTCCTTGTTAAATAATTTTGTATTTAATGGAATGATATTCAAAAGATTAGCATCTCCTTCTTCAGAATGTTGGGTTATGAGTTGCATACCCACACAAATGCCTAGTACAGGTTTTGTTAAAGCTTTAATGGCAGCTACTAAACCAGTCTGTTCTAGTTTTTTCATGGCTGCACCTGCATGCCCAACTCCTGGAATAATAATGTGACTGTATTTTTCTAAATCAGCCTCAGTATTTACCATTCCATAAGTTATGTTTTGTCTTTCTAAAGCTGCGGTTAAGGAAAAAATATTTCCTGCTCCATAGTTAACTATTCCAATCATATTATTTAAATTAAAGAATAAAGAACAAGGATGAAAAGATATTGAGCTAATCTTTGCTCTTTAATCCTTGCTCATTACTCATTTACAAAACGCCTTTTGTGCTCGGTAAAACCATTTTCTCTGCATCTCTTTTTACCGCCATTTTAATTGCTTTTGCAAAAGCCTTAAATATAGCTTCTATCTTGTGATGTTCGTTTTCGCCTTCTGCTTTTATGTTTAAGTTGCATTTTGCGGCATCGCTAAAGGATTTAAAGAAGTGGAAAAACATTTCTGTTGGTACATCACCAACTTTTTCACGTTTAAATTCTGCATCCCAAACAATCCAGTTTCTGCCACCAAAATCTATTGCAACTTGTGCTAAACAATCATCCATTGGTAAACAAAAACCATAACGTTCAATACCTAATTTATTGCCCAAAGCCTGTGCAAAAGCTTCACCTAAAGCAATTCCAGTATCTTCAATGGTATGGTGTTCATCAATATGTAAATCGCCATTTGCAATTACATCCAAATTCATGCTGCCGTGTCTGGCAATTTGGTCTAGCATATGGTCGAAGAAGTTTAAGCCAGTTTTAATGGTTGCTTTCCCTGTTCCATCTAAATCTAAACCAATGGTAATGTCTGTTTCATTCGTTTTACGAACGTGATGAACTTTTCTGGCACCAGCTCTTAAAAAGGTATAAATATCTTCCCATTTTTGAGTTTCCAAAGCAATTACATCTAATAAAGTTTCGTGTTTATCCAATGCTTCTGTACTTCCTAATGCATCATTCTGACGTAGGAAAATTGCTTTTGCGCCTAAATTCTTGGCTAGAATAACGTCGTTTAATCGGTCACCGATTACGAAAGAGTTTTTCAAATCGTAATCTTCGCCAAAATAATGTGTTAATAAGCCTGTATGAGGTTTGCGTGTAGGAGCATTATCCTTTGCAAAAGTTCTATCAATCACAACTTCCCTAAATACCACACCTTCGCCAGCGAAAGTATCTAGCATAAAATTGTGTATTGGCCAAAAGTTCTCTTCTGGATTTGATGGAGTTCCCAAGCCATCTTGATTGGTTACCATTACCAAATCAAAATCCAACTCTGTTGCAATTTTAGAAAGATAATACAATGATTTTGGGTAAAATTTCAGCTTTGCAAAGCTGTCTACTTGTTCATCTGCTGGTTCGATGTTTAATGTGCCATCACGGTCTATAAACAATACCCCCCGGCCCCCTGAAGGGGGAGTTGAGGCTACTAAATCTTTGTTATTTATATTCTGCTCCATAAATTAAGCTCGGTTTTCAGCTCCCCCTTTAGGGGGTTGGGGGGTTAATACTCTAATCAATTCATCATTTTCTTCAACGGTTCCTATGGTAATTCTCAAACATCCTTCGCAAAGCGATACTTTCGAGCGGTCGCGGACAATTATGCCTTTATCCACCAATAAATTGTAAGTACCTAAGGCATCATGCACTTCTGCCAATATAAAGTTAGCATCGGATGGATAGACTTTTTTAACCAAAGGAAGTTTAGTGAGTAAATTACTTAATCTCTCTCTCTCTGAGACAGTGATTTTAATCCAATCATTTACCTGCTGTATATTTTCTAAAGCAGCCAAAGCTAGGTCTTGTGTAGCTTGATTGATATTGTATGGTGGTTTTACCTTGTTTAAAATATCAATAACGGGTCGTGATGAAAAAGCCATTCCCAAACGTAAAGCCGCTAATCCCCAAGCTTTAGAAAACGTTTGTAGGATAACCAAATTTGAATATTCGGTTAATTCTTGAATAAAGGTCTTCTGCTTTGCGAAATTGATATAAGCCTCATCAATTACCACCAAACCTTTAAAATTGGCTAAGATTGTCTCAATGTCTGTTCTATTGATGGAATTCCCGGTAGGGTTGTTTGGTGAACAAATGAAAATCATTTTAGTATTTGCGTCAATAGCCTCAGCAATTTTCTCTAGGTCTAATTGGAAATTTGGCAGCAAATCAACTTTTCTAATCTCAACATCATTTATGTTTGCTGAAACTTCATACATTCCGTAAGTAGGTGGAAGAATGATAACGTTGTCTTTCCCAGGGTTGCAAAAAGCTCGGTATAAAAGGTCGATTGCTTCATCACTACCATTTCCTAAAAAGGTATTTTCTATTGGTACACCTTTAATTTTGCTAATCGCATCTTTTAAATCTAACTGCAATGGGTCTGGGTAGCGGTTGTAATTTGCAGGTAGTGGTGAACCAAAACTATTTTCATTTGCATCTAAAAAGACACTTGCTTGTCCTTTGAACTCATCTCTAGCTGTAGAGTAAGGTTTAAGGGTTTTTATATTTTCTCTTTGTAAATCTTTAATGTCCATTTTTTTGAGATTTGAGTAGTGAGATTTGAGTAGTGAGATTTGGATACCTTCTAGTTCCTCAAATCTCATATCTAACTTCTCACATCTTTTTTAATCTTATTGTTATCGCATTTTTATGTGCTTGTAATCCTTCTGCTTCTGCCAAAACTTCAACTGTGCTGCCAATATTTTGTAAACCATTAGCCGTAAGGTGCTGAAAAGTAATTTTCTTAAGGAAAGTATCAACTGAAACACCTGAGAAAGCTCTTGCAAAACCACTTGTAGGTAAAGTATGGTTTGTTCCTGAAGCATAATCTCCTGCGCTTTCTGGAGTTAAATTTCCTAAAAATACCGAACCTGCATTAATGATTAATGGAATAAGTGGTTCAAAGTTTTCAGTCGCTAGAATTAAATGTTCAGGTGCATAGGCATTACTAAAGTCCATTGCCTCAGTTAAAGTTTCAGCAAATACAGCGTAAGAATTTTCAATTGCTTTTTGAGCGATGTCTTTTCTGGGTAAATCAAGTAACTGCTTTTCAACTTCAACTATTACTTCGTTTATCAACTTTTTAGAGGTAGCAACTAATATCGCCTGACTGTCGGTTCCGTGTTCGGCTTGAGCCAATAAATCAGCTGCAACAAAAGCAGGATTTGCGGTTTCATCAGCTATCACTAAAACCTCAGATGGACCCGCTGGCATATCGATTGCAACTGTGTTTTGCAATAGTTTTTTTGCCTCTGTTACATAGCGATTTCCAGGTCCAAAAATCTTGTTAACTTTCGGGATTGTTTCGGTTCCAAATGCCATTGCTCCGACAGCCTGCGCACCTCCAACTAAGTAAACTTTTTTTATGTTAAGCAGGGTAGAAACATAAGCAATATAGGTATTGATTTTTCCATCACTTTGTGGCGGAGAGCACACCACAATTTCTTTGCAACCTGCAATTTTTGCAGGTATGCCAAGCATCAAAAAAGTACTCGGTAAAACAGCTGTTCCACCTGGAATATAAAGCCCGACTTTTTCAATTGCTCTAGCTTCTCTCCAGCAATTTACGCCAGGCATTGTTTCAATTTTAGCTTCAGTTTTAAGCTGAGCTTCGTGGAATTTGTAGATGTTTTGGTAAGCTACATCAATAGCATTTTTTACCGATAAAGGAATTTGTTTGGCTAGTTCGACTAGTTCTTCTTTACCAATAAACAAAGAAGATAATTTAACCTTATCAAATTGTTCGGCATAGGAGAGGAGTGCTGCGTCACCCTCCGATTTAACAGCGGCAATGATGTTTTCTACCCGTGAAAAGACCAAATTATCGTCTTCAACTTTGCGAGAACACAACTCTTCAATTTTTTGTGCAGTTAAATCTTTATAGTTATAGAGTTTCAATATGTTATGTTTTTAATTTAACTATTAGTTAATATAAAATATAGCGTTTAAATCTATTTTTTTTGATTTATGTAATGATTTTCTCAATCGGCATTACAACAATTCCTTCTGCGCCGGCTAATTTTAGGCCATTGATTTTTTCCCAGAAATCTTCTTCTGCAATTACCGAATGTACAGCAACCCAACCTTCTTCGAACAATGGAACTACAGTAGGACTTTTTACGCCAGGTAATAAATCTACCACAGCTTGTAAGTTTTCTTTAGCCACATTTAGTACAACATATTTTGTAGCTTTAGCTCTCAGTACAGATTGAATTCTTTGCAATAACTCTAGCACTTCTGGATTCAGTTCCATCCCTTTGCTAGCAATTAAAACTGCTTGCGAATCCATTACATTTTTGAATGCTTTTAGTCCATTGCTTTTTAAAGTTCCACCTGTAGAAACGATGTCGAAAATCGCATCACTTAATCCTAAGCCTGGACCAATTTCTACCGAGCCAGAGATGTTTCTAATCTGCGCATCAACATTGTTTTCTGAAAGGTATTTTTGTAAAATTACAGGGTAAGAAGTGGCAATTGCTTTGCCATTTAATTGCGAAAGTTCGGTAATATTACTGGTGCTTTGAACAGCAATTTTTAGGGTGCATTTTCCAAATCCTAAAGGCTGTAAATAGGATACATCAGCACCTGCTTCGATGATTACATTTTCACCAACAATACCTAAATCGGCAATGCCATCTTGAACGTATTCTGGGATATCATCATCTCTTAAAAAAAGAATTTCTAGAGGGAAATTAGCAACAGTTGCTATCAGTGAACTTTTGTAGTTTTCGAAAGAAAGGCCACAATTTTTAAGAATTTCTACTGATTTTTCGTTTAACCTACCCGACTTTTGGATAGCGATTTTAAGTGTTTTCACTTGTTATAAAATTAGGAATAAGAAATATTGAATCTGTCTAAAAACCGTTTTGCGTACAAAACATACTACTATATATCGCCACAATGGCGATGGTGTAAATGTACGTGATGGTTTAAAACTTGAATCATTATATTGCTTATCTTTCCGTAATTTTGTTGAGAAGATAATGCAAATATAGCTTTGTAAATTTAAAATCAAAACAATATGGCATTTAATTTGAAGTATATTCACTGCTAATCAATGTGGTTAGCCTGTTAAATACCAATAAAAAATTGAAGAAAACGCTCCTTTTTTCCCTGTTATGTCTGTTTTTGTGCTCTTGTGGGTGGTTTAAGGAAAAACCAGAAATTGCTACATTATTAGCCAAACATTTCGAGAACAAACTTTATAATAAATTCGATACTGCATTTTATAATCCCATTTTCAGTAAAAAACTGGACGAATTGAGTAGTTCTCTATCCAATCCCAAAACAACCAAAGCATTTTATTTAACTCACGAAAATAATCCATCGCTAATAACAAGATTTTATACCAATGGTGGGTTAGATACTTTAACAAGCTATATTGAAAGGAGTAATGCTGATGGTTTTAATCCGGAAGTATTTAAGGTTAAAGAATTAACGCAGTTGATAGCAACATTAGATGCGAACAAGTTTAAAAGTATCGATGAAGTTTATTCGCTTATAGCTGAATTAGAAATTAAAACTGCTGATGCATTTTTACGCTATGCAAGTTCTATTAAATACGGAATTGTTAACCCACGTAAAATATACAATCGTTATTACATCAATGTTCACCGGCCAGATAGTTTGAGGATGGATTCGCTTTTAAATACGACTGATATTGTTGCATCCTTAAAAAGTGCTCAACCAAGCTCAAAAAGCTATTTGGATTTAAAAGCCATGCTAGCCTTTTATCGAGATAGCATTAGAAATGAAAATGACCAAGCAATTAAAACCATAAAATTGAATATGGAGCGTTTGCGCTGGCAATTGCCTATAAAAACAGATGAAGTTGTAGCTGTAAATATTCCAGATTTTTCGCTGACTTGGTTTAATAAGCGAGATACTTTGGCGCACATGAATGTATGTGTTGGCGGTAAAAGAGAAGCGACTTATACTGAGAAAATGAAGTTATTCTTAAAGTCAGGCAATTTGGATGATAAACCAAAAAATCACGAAACGCCTCAATTGGTAAGTGTTTTTAACGCAATACAGGTAAACCCAATATGGAATATTCCTGTAAGCATTGCACAAAGTGAAATTTATTGGATGGCTAGAAAAGACCCATATTACCTCTCTAATAGTAACATCAAAGTTTATTATAAAGGCAAACAAGTTTATGACCCAGATACCATTCAATGGAATAAATATGCTAGGGAAAAATTACCTTTTACCTTTAAACAAGGCTCTGGAGAAGGAAATGCTTTAGGGAAATTCAAATTTATTTTTGACAATAGTTCGAGTATCTATTTGCACGACACGAATAATAAATATGGTTTCAAACTAGCAAATAGAGCAATTAGTCACGGTTGTGTGCGCATTGAAGACCCACTGAAGTTTGCACAGCTGATGGTTAAAGATAAATATCAATACGACCAGTTGCGAATGGAGGTAAACCTTCCGCCAATTGATACCAATAGAAATAAGCAGTATCAGAAAATATTGGCTAAAAAAGCAGATACTACAAACGTGTTCCAACTTAAACCATCTTGGTTCTCAACTAGGAAAAACGTAGCTGTGGTAATTGGTTATTATACTGCTTGGGCAGAGAATGGAAAAGTTCAATTTAGACCAGATGTATATGACTATGATGGAGTTCTTTGGAATGCCGTTAAAAAATATATGTAAATTTTCAAACAAAATGGGCTTAATTTCATTTGGTCTATATGAAGTTTACAATCTACCCTAAATTATACGCTCCGCAATTTATTTTGCTTGGCGTTTTCTTGTTATTTATCCTGCAATCTTGTAAAAAAAGCCACTCTGATATTGGTGCAGTAGTTTTTAAAGAAACTAGAAATAAAATCTTTAAAGACATAGAAACTGAAACCTTTGTTGAGAAATTCAAAGCAACTTTCGAAAAGCAAGAAAAACAATACAGAAACCCCAAATTTCTAAGAGCGCTTTATGAGGCTAATGATTTTGAGCCAGTTCTACTAATGAAGAACCTGTCAAAAGATAAGCTAAAAGAGGCAATTGCCGTTCTTAATAATTCTGCTGTTCATGGTTTAGACCCAGCAATATTTAAAACCTATGAGTTAAATGAACTAATAGAGAAAACTTACAATAAAAAAGAGATTAAAACACTAGATGAGGCTTATCAGGTTTTGATTGATTTAGAGCTTTCTGCTGCTAATTCTTTAACGAACTATGGTAATGCACTACAATTCGGGATTATTAGTCCCAGAAAGATTTATGCGCAATATTATACGGCAACAAAAAGACCAGACAGTTTAAGTTTTCTGCAAGTTTTTGAAACCAGAGATATTAAAAACTTTTTAGATAGTATTCAGCCAAAAGAAGCGCAGTATGTTGCTTTGCAAAAAGCTTTACAAGAAAAAGTTGTTTTACCTGCAACAAGTGCAGAAGAAACTGAAAGGGTTTTAAAGGTTAATTTAGAACGGTTAAGATGGAAAAATTTGCCTACCGAAGATAAATATGTTTGGGTAAACATTCCAGATTTTAAACTGGACGTGATGGAAGATGGCAAATCAGTATTAAACATGAAGGTTTGTGTGGGCGAGGGTAGAAATAAAAACAACACTGATAACTTGGTTGAGTACGATGAAAATGACTTGAAAAAGGATAGGCCGTTCAATAGAGAAACCCCTCAATTAAAAAGTATGATTCACAGTGTTCAGGTTAATCCAGTTTGGAATATTCCCGAAAGTATTGCAACAAATGAAATTTCAAAACTAGCTGCTAAAGATCCATACTATTTGGCCAACAATAATATAGATGTTTTTGAGAATGGCCAAATAATTGAAGATCCTGAAACAATTGATTTTTCGGACGGTAATGTGGGAAAAAAATATGCTTTTAAGCAACGACCGGGTGATGATAATTCTTTAGGTAAAATCAAGTTTTTGTTTCAAAATGAAAGTAGCGTTTACTTACACGACACACCTGCAAAGGCAGCATTCGCATTGCCAATGAGAGCCATTAGCCACGGTTGTGTGCGTGTAGAAAAACCATTGGAATTAGCTGAAGCTTTGTTTGGAAGAGGAGCTAAGTACGATAAAATAAAAACTGGGATGCAAAGTGAAAATCCGGTGGCTACTGATATTGGCTTGCCAAAACAAGTTCCAGTTTATTTAACCTATTTTACATGTTGGGCGGATGCAGCAGGAAAACTTCAGTTCAGGAAAGATGTTTATGGATTGGATATAGTTTTGTTTACTTACTTGCAAAGACTAGCATAAAAAAAGGAGGAATGTTAAATTCCTCCTTTTTGTTTTTAAAATGAATATTGTTAATCCATTAAATGTGTTGTAGTATCTAAGGCAAAGTTTGCAGCCAATGCTTCATCCAAATATTTAGATGAATAGTTCTCCACACTTTTATTGATGAATAACACCGTTTTGTCACCAATGGTAGTGATTACTTTATCTGCCACTTCTGGTGCAACAGCCGGACAACCTTGGCTGCGTCCTAATCGGCCTAATGCACTAATAGTTCCTTCGCTTACGTAGGGTGCGCCATGAACTACAATAGAACGACTTCTAGCATTGTCATTAAAGCCTAAATCCATTCCGTCTAGCTTAAGCGACCTGCCATGAATTCCTCTATAAACTTCTCCTGTTACATAAAAGCCTAAGCTGCTAGTAAAAGAATCGTTTTTATTGGAGAAATTGATAGCTTCATCATTTCCACTTTTTTGCCCATGAGCCACCCAAGTATTTAACAAGATTTCTTTTTTATCTAAATCGATAATGTACAATCTCTTTTTTGTACTCGATTGGTCAAAATCTGCAATAGTTAAAATAGACTTGTTAGAAAGCTGACCAGATTTTTTCAAATTGTAAAAACCAGTAATGGCTTTTTCGAACACTGGAAAGCTTAGTCCTGCTTCTTTCAAATGCACAGCAACGTACAACGTATTTATGTAATTCATATAAATACTGTCTGTTGTAATGTTACCTTGTTTCGGTTTTTCGCTTTTCTCTGTTGGTTTAAAACTGCTAATGGTTAAGCAAAATGCGATGGATAATAATCCAGTTATTCCTAAAATGTATTTTCTCATAGTTTTTCGGTATCTCGTTCACAATAATCTAGTATGAGTTTCTTTTTATAAGCTTTTAGTTTAAGTGTAATTAATAATCAAATATACTAAATTGTTATGAACTAATTTAATTTTGATTGTTTGGTTACCTTTCTGTGACTTTTATATTTTATTGATTTATAGTTAATTATGTAATTTAAAATTTATTATTCCGCAAAAGAGTAAGGTTTTTGCTGTTGTTTATTGATGATAATTTAATACAATCCTAAACTTGGCTTAAAATGCCTATTTATTTTGAACTAAGTAAGTTTTCGTTTACCAATTCGCTAAACTGTATAATTTTTCTATCTTTGATTTTTAATGAATTTCCTTTATCCGGGCTTTCTTTTTGCGCTTTTTGCGGTCGTTATACCGGTCATCATCCATTTATTCAATTTCCGGAAGTTTAAAAAAGTTTATTTCAGCAATGTTGCTTTCTTAAAAGAGATTAAAGAGCAAACATCTTCTCAAGAAAAGCTTAAAAATCTCCTCATTTTAATTAGCCGTATTTTAGCAATTACTTTTTTAGTATTGGCTTTTGCTCGTCCTTTTTTACCTTCTGGCAGTAAAATTGACCAAAGCAAAGGCAATATTGTAAGCATTTATATAGACAACTCTTATAGCATGGAAGCTGTAAATAAAGAGGGGAGTTTATTAGATGAAGCCAAACGCAAGGCAAAGGAAGTAGTTAAAGCTTTTCAAATTAATGATAGGTTTCAATTATTAACCAATGATTTTGAAGGTAAACACCAACGATTGTTAAACGCTGATGAATTATTGCGAGCAGTTGATGAAGTTAAAATTTCATCTGCCAGTAGAGAATTACAGCAGGTAATTAATAGGCAACAAAGTGTTTTTACCGGGGCAAGCAATCGATTTGCTTATGTGATTTCTGATTTCCAAAAAGGATTTGCTGGCGAAGAGCCAATTAAAACGGATGCAAACACAAATGTTTCTTTAGTTAAACTAAATGCTAACGATTTGCCAAACGTTGCTGTAGATAGTGTTTGGTTGTTATCGCCTGTTCATCAAGCTAATGCTACAGAAAAGCTCATTGTCAAATTACGTAATTACGGAGATGAAGATGCTAAAAACATATCAGTAAAACTGAATATCAATAAACAACAAAAGGCAATTAGCAGTTTAAATATTCCCGCAGGTAAAACAGCAAGCGATACACTTTCTTACAGCGGCTTAAACTTAGGTTGGCAAAAGGGAACAATAAGCATTAAAGATTTTCCTCTAACTTTTGATGATGACCTCAACTTCAGTTTTAAGGTTAGCGCCGACCAAAAAATATTGAGCATTAATGGGCAGCAAGGCGGAAAATACATCAAAGCATTATTTGGGGCTGATAATTATTTCAAATTAACCGAAATGCTAGAGGCGAATATTAATTATTCTGTTTTGCAAAACTATAGTCTAATTGTATTAAATGGTTTAAGTAATCCTTCAAGTGGTTTAGCGCAAGAGTTAAAATCTTATGTATCGAATGGTGGTTCTGTAGTTGTTTTTCCGGATTTAGATGCAGAAAAACAAGTTTATTCAGCATTTTTAAAGGCTATTAATCTTCCGGCATTGGTGAATTTATATACAACACCAACAAAAGTTAGCGGCATAGAATTGAAACATCCATTATTTAAGGATGTATTTGAAACCTTGCCTCAAAATTTAGATTTGCCTCAGGTTAATCGCTATTTCAGCTTTGCAGAAAATAATAACAGCAACAAAGAAAACCTACTACAACTGCCAGCTAATCAATTGTTTTTTGCCAGGTATCCGATTGGAAATGGACAGATTTATTTATCAGCAACTGATTTAGAAAATGAAGACAGCAACTTTGCCAAACATCCTGTATTTGTGCCCTTAATGTATAAAATTGCTTTTGCAAGTGCGAAAGAACAGCCCGTTTATTATACTGCGACAAAAGATAATGTGCTAGAAAGCGAAAAAATAGAATTGGGCGCTAACCAATCTTTAAAATTGGTAGCTGATAATTTTGAAGTGATACCAGAAATGCGCCAAAGTAATGGTAAAACCTTGTTATACATTGCTGACCAAGTTAAACGGGCTGGTTTTTATGATGTTAAAAAAGGTGATTCGACTTTAGCGGTTGTCGCTTTTAATGATAATAGAACAGAATCTGATATGCATTACAGTGCTCAAACAGATTTACAAAAGTTGTTTGGTAAACAGCAAGTCGCATTTTTAGACCCAAAATCTGATAGTATTGCTTCTGCTGTTTCTGCAAAAAATAATGGAACAGAGTTATGGAAACTTTGCCTAATTTTGGCATTAGTTTTTATAGCGATTGAAATATTATTGGTCCGATTTTATAATATTAGAAACCGAGCTGGCGAGCTCATTGATGCCAAAAAATAAAATATACTAATCAATAAACATACAAATTCATGAACCTCTTAATCAAGGGAATTACAATTGCCGATCCTAACAGCGAGTTTAATCAACAAACTGCTGATGTGAGAGTTGAACAAGGAAAAATCTCAGCTATTGAGAAAAACTTATTGCCTTTAAAAAACGAGGCAATTTTCGAATCAAATGGCGCTGTGCTTTCACCTGGTTTTTTCGATTTAAACTGCATGATAGGCGACCCAGGTCTGGAAACAAAAGAAGATATTCAAACTGGTACCGCAGCAGCAAAAGCCGGAGGATTTACTGGATTGGCAGTTTTACCAAACACAAAGCCAGTTGTTCAATCTAAAGGCGAAGTAGAATACATCCTTAACAGAGCAAAAAATAACTTAGTAGATGTTTTTCCAATAGGTGCAATTAGCCATGATTTAGAAGGAAAAGAATTAGCCGAACTTTTTGACATGAAAAATGCGGGTGCTGTTGCTTTTTCTGATGGAAGTAAGGCTATTAGCGATGACGGTTTTGTAAGTAGGGCATTGCAATATAGTTTAGGTTTTGATGGTTTGTTAATGCTTTATCCAGAAAATAAATCTATCGCTGGTAAGGCACAAGTAAACGAGAGCAAGAATAATGTGCTACTTGGAATGAAAGGTGTTCCGGCATTGGCCGAAGAAATGCAGGTTTCTAGAGATATATTTTTAGCAACTTATCATAACGCACCAATCCACATCAGCAATATCTCTACACTAGGTTCAGTTGCTTTAATTAAAAAAGCAAAAAAGGATGGCGTTAAAATAACTTGTGATGTTGCAGCGCATCAATTGGTGTTTACAGAAGATTTGTTAAACGATTTTGATAGCAATTATAAAGTTAAACCACCATTACGTGGTAAGAGTGACCAAAAAGCATTATTGGCGGGTTTAAAAGATGGTACGATTGATGCGGTTTCTTCACAGCATCGTCCACACGAAATAGAATTTAAAGATGTAGAATTTGAAATTGCAGCTTATGGCATCATCGCCCTACAAACTGTTCTCCCTTTACTTTTACAAGCAGGTTTAGATTCTAATTTAATAGCAGAAAAACTTTCAATTAATCCGAGGTCGATATTAAATTTAACAATTCCAAAAATCAAAAAAGGAGAGGTTGCTAACTTTGTAATCTATAATCCTACTAAAAAATGGGAGTATAATGCTACAAATAATGCTTCAAAATCTAGCAACTCGCCTTTAATGGGCAAAACATTAACAGGAAAAGTTGAATTAGTGTATAACAACAATCAATTTCAAAAATATGAACAGTAGTGTAGAACAGGCGCTGGTTGCGGCATTAGACCAATATGCAGCAGTTAATAGTATAGATTCAATTGCCGTTGAGCAAAGATTGGTTGAGGTTTTTGGTAAAGACATGAACTTTTTGGAGAAGGTTGCTGAGTTTGATGAGGTTTTTGATGAATATCCAAAATTTGATGAATTGAGGGAGGTATTCTTCGATTTGCTAATGATTAATTTTTTTACCAGCGATGTAAATAAACTAGAAGAAGATTATTTAGAATCGAAAGAATGGGAAAAAATTGAGGATGAAACCATTGAACGCGGTACTGAGTTATTGAACTTGTTATTGTATATTAATGAATGTCATGATGAGCAGATTAAACCAGGTTTAGAAGACTTTTTGAAAGAGTTTTTATTAGTTGAAGAAGATGAGTTTCAAGATGAATTTCACATCTATGAAGATTTAATTAGTAATCAACAATTAGCCGAAAGCAGTGTAGCGGATATTTGTAGCAATGCAGATATCATAGAAATGAGTGAAGAAATGGAAGAGCTTTTTGTACCATTCATGACTTTCTTCTTGCAACCGAAAACGAGCGAAGAAACACAACAAGAATTGATTGAGTACAGTAATAACAAAAGTTTTGATGTTGCAGTTTATGCTTTAATCACTAACTTTAATAAAAATAGATAAACCTAAAACAAACAAAAATGGAACAACAAATTTTACAAGAAGAAAAAAAACCTAATGCGTTAGCATTTCAGGTTGGTATCAGCTTTGCAATTTATGTATTGATTCTCACTATTGTGATGAGAATGTTAAAAATTGACCCTCAGGGAATTGATGTTCCAATTTATCAAATTGTGGTTTCATCAATTTTAACATGGGGAGCTTTTATTTTTGCGATTTTTTATGCTCAAAATAAACATAAAAAAGATCTAGGTGGTTTTATAACCTATGGAAGAGCATTCTCTACAGGTTTCAAAGTTGCTGCTTATTCAGGTTTATTTATGATGATACTTTTGATAATTTATTATCAATTTATCGACCCATCAGCCATTACACAAATGATGGATACCGCAATAGCAAAAGCAAATGGAAATGAACAACAAATTAAAGGTATAGAAATGATGGGTAAATACATGGGATACTTTGTTCCTTTTAGCTCGGCTATTGTATTCACTCTTGCTGGATTAGTGATAAGTTTAATTTCTGCTGCAATATTAAAGAAAGAACGCCCAGCGCATTTTAATGAGGCTTAATATTTAGGTTTAACATAAATTTTTCAACGTGCAGGTTTTGTCATATAATTTGATGAAATTTGCACGTTGTTTTTTAAGCGTATTTTTGTTTTAAGGCATAAGTCTTGATACTTGATACTAAATACTCGATACTCAATAAATGGATATATCAGTTGTAGTACCACTATATAATGAAGATGAATCGCTACCCGAGTTAGTTACTTGGATAGATAAGGTAATGAATGAGCATAATTTTTCTTACGAAATTGTTCTTGTTGACGATGGTAGTACCGATAAATCTTGGTCAGTAATTACACAATTAAAAGAAACTTTTGCAGGTGTTAAAGCCATTAAGTTTAGAAGAAATTATGGTAAATCTGCAGCTTTAAACGTAGCTTTTGAAGTTACGCAAGGCGATGTAATTATTACCATGGATGCCGATTTACAAGATAGTCCGGATGAAATTCCAGAATTATATCGTCGCATTAAAGAAGAAAATTACGATATCATTTCTGGGTGGAAAAAGAAACGCTACGACCCAATAACCAAAACAATCCCCACTAAATTATTTAATGCAGCAACTCGTAAAATGAGCGGTATTCAATTAAACGATTTTAACTGCGGTTTAAAAGCATACAGGAGTGATGTAGTTAAAACCATAGAAGTTTATGGAGAAATGCACCGTTATATTCCGGTAATTGCTAAATGGGCAGGTTTCACCAAAATAGGAGAGCAAGTTGTAGAGCATAGGGCTAGAAAATACGGCACTACCAAATTTGGTATGAGTAGGTTTATCAATGGCTTTCTAGATTTACTTTCCATCTTTTTTGTAGGTAAATTTGGCAAACGTCCGATGCACTTTTTTGGTTCTTTAGGCGTACTGAGCTTTGTGGTAGGTATTATAATGGCATTATACATTATGATAGAAAAGAAAATCCTGATTTGGAATAGCTTGCCTTACAGGGACTCAACAGACCAACCTTTATTTTATTTGGCTTTGGTTGCTATTGTTGTAGGTTCACAAATGTTCTTAGCAGGATTTATTGCTGAATTGGTTGGCCGTAATGCAACAGAAAGAAATCGGTATTTAATAGAAAAGGAAATAATTTGATGTAAAATGGAAGAGGTATGATGGAAGATATAACGGTCCATTTGCCATTTGCCATTTTACATTTTACATCTCTACTATGTTTTTCTCCATCATCATTCCTCTTTATAATCGCCCACAAGAAATTGATGAGCTTTTAGAAACTTTAACCCAACAAACTTACATGCAGTTTGAAGTGTTGGTTATTGAAGATGGTTCTGTAAATGATGCTGCCGATATTGTTGCGTCTTATACAGATAGGCTAGACATCAAGTATTTTGTTAAGCCAAATGCCGGACAAGGCTTTGCTCGTAATTTTGGTTTCGAACGTGCAAAGGGCGATTATTTCATTATTTTTGATTCTGATTGTTTAATCCCTGAAGATTATTTAGAAATAGTTTCGGCTAATCTTTTCGAACATCAGCTTGATGCTTATGGAGGCCCAGATGCAGCACATACAACTTTTACCCCAGTTCAAAAAGCAATTAGCTATGCTATGACTTCTCCTTTTACAACAGGGGGGATTAGAGGTAATAAAAAACACATTGGTCAATTTCATCCACGTAGTTTTAACATGGGTGTGTCTAGGGAAGTTTATGAAAAGGTTGGTGGTTTTATTTTAACACGTTTAGGAGAAGACATCGAATATAGTATCCGTATTCACGAAAATGGATTTAAAATCGGATTAATTCCAGCTGCAAAGGTTTATCATAAAAGGCGAACAAGTTTTGCTCAATTTTATAAACAGCTGCATTTTTTTGGAAGGGCTCGCATTAATATTTACAAACATTTCCCATCAGAGTTAAAATTAGTTCACTTCTTCCCAGCTGCATTCACTGTTGGTTTGGGTGTTATGCTTTTGTTAAATGTATTTTATCCACCATTGGCATATATTTGTAATTTTCTTTTCTTGCTTTTCTTTTTGTTGATATTTTTTCACGCTTGGCAAGTTAATAAATCAATAAAAATTGCATTTTTGAGTGTTGTTGCATCATTTATACAACTCTTCGCCTATGGCTTAGGTTTTATACAAGATTTTTTTAAAAGAATAATATTTAAACAATCATGATAGACTATTTAAAGGAAAGCACTTTTGCAGTTAAAGATGTAATTATGCAAGCATGGAAGGTAACCCGTGATAATTACTTTTCTATCGCAACGCTCTGCTTTTTAATATTCATTACCGCATCAACATCAACCTTTATGGCTTTTTTTATGGGAGAGCTTAATATTGGAATTAGGATAATAATGTTGTTGATGTTTATTTTAAGTTATTGTGTGGTGGAACTTTGTCTAATTAAATACATATTCCATTTATTAGACCACGAAACTGAAGAGATAAAGATAATCGAAACCTTACCTACACGTTCAGAAATTGCTAGGTTTTTGGTTGGAACGGTTTATTTTGGTATCAGTATATTTTTAGTGGGCATATTGTTAATGCCTATTCTTTACATTTTAGACTTGATTTTAAAATTTGCAGTTGATCAAGGTGTGATAGATAATTTCACTTATGCAGGAAAGGTAATTGTAAATATTGCTGTTGGTATTGCTGTTTTAAGTATCTTTTTCACTTTCATCAGGATTGTATTCTTCCCATTTTTCATTATTGATAAAAAGAGCACACCATTTGAATCTATCAAGCTAAGTTTGGCGACTACAAAAGGTAACTTTATTAAGCTGTTATTCATTTTGGCTGGCTTGGTGTTGGTGCAAGCTGTGGTATTTGGCTTTTTCTATGTAGTAGTTTTAACAGGTTTTAGATTGGTTAATTACTTTTTTGATTATGATATCAATCAATATGTTTCTTTAATTGTTGTGGTATTTAGTTCGTTTGTAATTGTACCATTTACCACTGCATTTTTTACAGTGGCATATCGTAAAATTATGAGTGAATATAAGGGGGATGAACATCCAGACATTATTCATAATATCGTTTAACCCCTAAATCCCCTAAAGGGGACTTTTATGTAATCGCCAAATACTATGTGTAGAATAATGAAACAACTAAATATTAACGCTAGAAAGGAGAAGCCCCTTTAGGGGTTTGGGCTTTATGGGATTAAAAGCGGCACTAAGTAAGCCATTTGCTGCGTGGGTGGTTAAAAAAATTAACAAGTGGAAAAAGGATGCGATAAAAGCACAAGATGATGTTTTTCATTCTTTAATTAAATCTGCGTCATATACAGCTTTCGGTAAGGACCATCATTTTTCTAACATCAAAAATTACGAAGCTTTTAAAGCTAATGTTCCAATTAGGGATTATGAAGCTTTAAGGCCTTACATTGATAGGGTTGTAGCAGGTGAAAAAGATGTGCTTTGGAAAGGTAAACCTCAATTTTTTGCTAAAACTTCAGGTACCACATCTGGTGTGAAATATATTCCGATTTCTAAAGAATCTATGCCTCAGCATATCAAAGCTGCTCGTAATGCATTATTAACTTACATACATGAAACGGGTAAGACCGACTTTGTGAATGGTAAAATGATTTTCTTACAAGGAAGCCCGATTTTAACTAAAAAGAACGGAATTAATGTTGGTCGTTTATCTGGTATTGTGGCTCATTTAGTGCCAGCTTATTTGCAAAAAAACAGATTGCCATCTTATGAAACTAACTGTATTGAAGATTGGGAAGAAAAGGTTGATGCCATAGTAGGAGAGACGATAACAGAAGATATGACATTGATTTCGGGTATTCCACCTTGGGTTCAAATGTATTTCGATAAGTTAAGCGAAAAATCTAATGGTAAAAAGATAAAGGATATCTTCAAGAATTTTAGCTTGTTTGTTTATGGCGGTGTAAATTACGAACCCTATCGTGCAAAGATTGAAGCAAGCATTGGTAAAACAATAGATACCATTGAAACCTATCCAGCTTCTGAAGGTTTTATTGCCTATCAAGATTCTCAAAAAGATAAAAGTTTATTGCTTTTGGCAAAAGCCGGAATATTTTATGAATTTATCCCTGCTGATGAATATTATAATGATAAACCAACAAGGTTAAGTTTAGCAGACGTAGAATTAGATACCAATTATGCATTAATTTTGAATACGACTGCTGGTTTGTGGGGATATAGCATTGGCGATACCATTAAGTTCGTTTCAAAAAATCCTTATAAAATTTTAGTAACAGGAAGGATTAAGCATTTCATTTCTGCTTTTGGAGAACACGTTATTGGCGAAGAAGTGGAACAAGCGATTTTGTTAGTTGCTAATGAAGAAGGAGTAGAGATTACAGAGTTTACTGTTGCCCCACAAGTTAATCCACCAGCGGGCGAATTACCTTTTCATGAATGGTTTGTAGAATTTGCCAGTGAACCAAAAGATTTAAAAGCGTTTAGCGAAAAAGTAGATTTAGCGTTGCAAAAGAAAAATATTTACTACTTTGATTTAATCGAAGGAAAGATTTTGCAAAAGCTGATTATCCGTTCGTTAAAGAAAGATGCTTTTGTAGATTATATGCGGTCAGAAGGGAAATTAGGTGGGCAAAATAAAGTGCCTAGATTAAGTAATGACAGGAAGATAGCGGACTCACTGCAACATTACAACATTACAACGTTTTAACATTACAACATCTCTTGAAAAACATATCAATACTAGGTTCAACAGGTTCTATTGGAACACAAGCTTTGGAAGTAGTTCGGGCCAATCCAAGTTTATATATGATTGATGTTTTAACAGCGCAAAATAATGCTGATTTGTTAATACAGCAAGCTTTAGAATTTAATCCTAAAATGGTGGTCATCACTTGTGAAGACCATTATACAAAAGTTAAAAATGCGTTGCCAAATGTAGAGGTTCTTTGTGGCGAAGAAGCGTTAATTGCTGCGGTTCAATTGCCTCAAACTCAGTTTGTATTAACAGCAATTATGGGTTCTGTAGGATTAAAACCTACCATCGCTGCTATTGAAGCCAAAAAAGACATCGGCCTTGCCAATAAAGAAACTTTAGTGGTTGCAGGAGAATTAGTGATGCAATTGGCTAAAGAAAATGGTGTAAAAATAATTCCAGTAGATTCAGAGCATTCAGCAATTTTTCAATGTTTGGTAGGCGAAGAAAATAATCCAATTGAAAAGATTTTTTTAACCGCATCTGGCGGGCCATTTAGAGGGAAAGACTTATCCTTCTTAGCAACTGTACAAAAAGAACAGGCACTAAAACATCCCAACTGGGTGATGGGGGCAAAGATTACCATCGACTCTGCTTCGTTAATGAATAAAGGTTTAGAAGCTATTGAAGCAAAATGGTTGTTCGGTTTAGAAGCTGAACAAATTGAAGTGGTAGTTCACCCACAATCAATTATTCATTCGATGGTGCAATTTACAGATGGCTCCATTAAAGCGCAAATGGGTTTGCCAGATATGAAATTACCAATTCATTATGCATTGGCTTATCCTCAAAGGGTTAGCAGTAATTTCGAAAGATTTAACTTTTTAAACCATCCAGAATTCACATTTTTACAGGCAGATACAGAAAATTTTCGTAACCTTGAGCTTGCCTTTACGGCAATGAAAAAAGGTGGTAATATGCCTTGTATCATCAATGCAGCTAACGAAATTGTAGTAGATGCATTTTTGAAGGATAAAATTGGCTTTTTACAAATGAGTGATGTGATTGAGGAATGTATGCAAAAAATGACTTTCGTTAGTCTGCCTACGCTCCAAAATTATTTAGAAACAGACAAGGAGACACGTATATTTGCAAGTCAACTCGTAACAAAATAAAATTTAAAATATCTAAAAGACTTAACATAAAAACACTACATGAACGGACTGATTATGGCGGGCCAGCTTTTGCTGGGATTATCGATACTAGTAATTTTACACGAATTAGGACATTTTTTAGCGGCACGTGCCTTCGGAATAAAAGTTGAAAAATTCTATCTTTTTTTTGATGCTTGGGGCTTTAAGCTTTTTAGCTTTAAAGTTGGCGAAACTGAATATGGAGTGGGGTGGTTGCCTTTAGGTGGCTATGTAAAAATCTCTGGTATGATAGACGAATCTATGGATACCGAACAGATGGCGTTACCTGCAGAACCTTGGGAGTTTCGCTCTAAACCAGCTTGGCAACGTTTAATCGTAATGTTAGGAGGTATCATCGTTAATGTTTTGGTAGGTATTTTCATTTTCTGGATTTTAACATTTAAATATGGTGAAGACTATATCACTAACGATAAATTAGTAAATGGTGTTTCTCCTGGGATAATTGGTAAGGAAATAGGCATTCAAACTGGTGATAGAATTTTAGCAATTAACGGAAACAAAGTTGTTCGTTTTAATGAATTAATTAGCTCGAAGGTTTTGCTGGGAAGTCCAAAATTAACTGTTTCTCGTAATGGCCAGGCAGTAGATTTAAAAGTTCCTGAAACGGTGTTAAATAGCATTAGCGAATATGGCATTCAAGAATTTGTGGCGCCAAGGATGGAAACTAAAAAAATCAAAAGCGTTGCAGATCATACACCAGAAAAGGTTTCTTTTTGGAAAAAGATTAGAGGAGTACAGCCAGCTAAAAGTGTAGCGCCAGCATTTGATGCAGGTGTTAAAGCTGGAGATAGCGTGTTAGCTGTTAATGGAACTCCAGTTCGTTTTAGAGATGAAATAGTTGCTGCAGCTGAGAAGTCTGCTGGTAAGGTAATTACTTTAACAGTTTGGCGTAATGGTAAAGCCTTAGACCTTAAACCTAAAGTTGCAGCAGATGGAACTTTAGGGGTTGTATTTGGGATTAAAGCATTACATGAAACACACGTTAGTTATGGCTTCTTAGAATCTTTCTCAGTTGGTACCACAAAAGCGTGGACAACTTTTGCCGATAATGGTAAAGGAATTTGGAAAATGATTACCGGTAAAGTAAGTGCCCGTAACATTAGCAGCCCAATTGGTATTGCACAAGTTTATGGCTCTGAATTTGAATGGGAAAACTTCTGGCGCTTAACAGGATTAATTTCTATGGCGCTTGCCTTTATGAATTTATTGCCAATTCCAGCTTTAGATGGAGGTCACGTCGTATTTTTAATTATCGAAATGATCATTAGAAGACCATTAAGCGATAAATTTATGGAAAGGGCACAAGTTGTTGGTTTTGTTATCCTATTGAGTTTAATGGTATTTGCCTTTGGTAATGATATTCTGAAGTTGTTAGGCAAATAAACTAATGAACCAATGGCTAATGAACCCTTAAATTATTTCGAGCTTTATGAGCTGCCAGTAAGTTTTAATCCAGACCAAAAATTGGTAAAGCAAAAGTTTTACCAGTTGAGCAAGCAGTTTCACCCAGATTTTTATATCAATGAAGGTCAGGAGAAACAAGATGAGGTTTTAGAGCTTTCTACAGTTAACAACAAAGCGTTTCAGGTTTTAAAAGACCCACAAAAAAGGTTACATTATATTCTTGAGCTTAAAGATCAATTAGTTGAAGGTGAAAACTATGCTCTACCACAAAGTTTCTTAATGGAAATGATGGATGTTAACGAAGCTTTAATGGAATTAGAGTTTGGTACTGATCCCGAAAAACTGGCCGAATTAAAAAATCAGACAGCAGAAATAGAAGATGCTTTAAATAAGGAGCTGACAGCTTTAGCATCTTCATTTGATAATAGTGGTGCCGCTGAACAAGAAAATGTCCTAAAAGCGATAAAAGATATCTATTATCGAAATAAATACCTGTTGCGAATTAGAGACAGCCTTAATAAATTTGCAACAAATGGTTAATAGACATTTTAAGCAGTGTTTTAATTTCTAGGTAACAGGAAATGTAATATATGCTGTCTTTTAATCACCTTGTTTTTATTGAAGTGGCAAAACACCTTAGTTTCACTAAGGCCAGCGAGATATTGTTTATTAGCCAGCCAGCAATTAGCAAGCATATCCGTAACCTAGAAGAACATTATAAAACCCCGCTGTTTGAACGTAAAAAAGGGGCAGTGTTACTTAGCGAGGCAGGCATTTTACTACAGCAACATTTATTGAGGGCAACTGAGCTTAGTAAACAAATTGAGTTCGAAATAGGTAGCATTCACAATAAACAAATGTTAAATGGAGAACTTAAGCTTGGTGCCAGTACAACAATTGCATTATACGTTATTCCCGCAGTGTTATCTGCATTCCGCAAAAAAAATATAGCAATTAAAATTAGTTTGGTAAATCGCAACTCAGAGAATGTGATGCAAGCATTAATCGATCATGAAATCGATTTAGCCATAATTGAAGGTAAGGATAAAATGGCAGATGTGAATAGCCAGTATTTCTTAACTGAAAAGGTAATTCCAGTTTGTTCGGCTACTAGCTATTTAACTGCAAAAAATAACTACACAATCGCCGAGCTCAAAAATATACCAATCTCGCTTAGAGAAAGAGGATCCGGAACACTCATTGCTGTAAGCCATGCACTATCAGCACATGGAGTAAAAATTGCCGATTTAAATATTTGTATGCGACTAGGTGGTACGGAAGCTTTAAAAAATTTCATTTTGGCTGATGATAGCCTAGGTTTTTTACCATTAAAAGCCGTAGCAAAAGAACTAGAAAGAGGAGAACTCGTACAATTAGAAATAGAAGATTTAATCATTAATAGACACTTTTATTTTATTCAGAGAATTGGTGAAGAAAATAGTGGCATTAGCAAAGCATTCATCAAATTCGCTAAAAATCATTATAACTTTTTGTTATAGGTTATTCAAAAACAGTATTGGCTTTAAAGTTTTTATCGCACTAGTTTTGTTAAAACGATAACAGAAATAATAAAGCTATGCCCATTAATTACGAGTTAAGATGTTATTCATGCAATTACATGTATGATAAAAATCAATTAAATAGTTTCTGCACCCAGTGTGGGAAATCACCAATAACAGTTCATTTTGATTTAACTCCTTCTACTGCTAAAAATAGCATCCTATCAAATGTGAGGTCTATGTGGCGCTATGGAAACTTTCTTCCATTGCTGGATGAAAATAACCGTATTACTTTAGGTGAAGGTTGGACACCAATACTTCATCTTTCAAGACTAGCAGAAAGATTAGAGTTAAACGAACTAATAATCAAAGACGAATCATTTAACCCTACAGGGTCTTTTAAGGCTAGAGGTCTAAGTATGGCCATTTCAAAGGCTAAGGAGTTAAATGTTGATGCTTGCATTGTACCTACGGCTGGTAATGCGGGCGGTGCATTAAGCGCTTATTGTGCAAAAGCAGCAATAAAATCTATTGTAGTAATGCCTAGGCATACACCAGAAGCATTTAAAAAAGAATGTAAGGCTTTTGGAGCAGAACTCATTTTGGTTGATGGGTTAATTAATGACTGCGCAAAAGTAGTCGCCGAACTTAAAAAAGATAATGGTTACTTCGATATTTCTACAATGAAAGAACCTTATCGACTTGAGGGTAAAAAAACTTTAGGTTATGAGATTGCAGAACAACTAGATTGGAAATTGCCAGATGTTATTCTTTACCCAGCTGGAGGAGGTACCGGACTAATAGGCATTTGGAAAGCTTTTAAAGAAATGCAAAGCATGGGATGGATTAAAGATGTTCAAACTAAAATGATAGCGGTACAGGCCGACAATTGTAAACCATTAGTAGATACCTTTAATGGGCTACAATTAAATTCATCAGGTTATCAAGGTTCCCCAACTATAGCAAATGGCCTTGCCGTGCCACATCCTTTTGCAGAAAAAATGATGTTAGACGTTTTGAAACAGTCTAAAGGTTTAGCAATCTCTGTTTCAGAAAAAGAGATTGTAACGAGTGTTAAAGAAATTGCTGCCCTAGAAGGGATGTTAGTAGCTCCAGAAGGAGCTGCATTATTGGCTGCATTAAAGCAACTGTTAAAAAACGGAGAGGTAAGACGAGACGAAAAAATCCTTTTATTAAACACGGGTTCTTGTTATAAATACCTAGACAGCTTTGAGTTTTAAAGCAAGTAGTAAGTGAAATGTAAAAATTAAAAGTATAGGTCTGTAACGAGCAAGCTTTTTTTACTTTTGTTCAAATCCATTTTATGACTTCTTTAAACCTTTTTAGAAAAGTAGCCGTTGCCGAAGGTATTTCATATCTACTGTTATTATTGGTTGCAATGCCACTGAAATATTTAGCAGATATGCCATTAGCTGTAAAGTATACTGGTTGGGCACATGGATTATTGTTTTTATTATATGCAGCTTGTTTAATTATGGCTTGGCAAGAACAAAAATGGAAATTTGGTAAAGCAGTCTTAATTTTTATAGCTTCCTTATTGCCTTTCGCTCCTTTTATTGTGGATAAAAAGTTGAAAGACGAAAGATCTAAATAAATTATTTTTTCTGTCGGCTGATACACTTACCTATACTTTCAGTTGTTCACTTTGTGAAGTGTTTTTGAAAAGCGATTGCACTGTAATAAACAAAGCCTAGTCCTGCTTTCCGCCCAAGAGCTATCGCTGCAATCAGGTTTAGGAACAGTGTTTCTCTGCGGCTATGTATGGTTTTACCTGGACTTCTGTTGTTAAATAGCCATGATTGAAACGGCATCCCGATTTTTATCGGGATATAGCGTAAAAGCTCCGAAGTCCATTTGTGACAGGAAGATACTTAAACGATAACAGTGTTATTGCGCTGCAAAAATTAATAATTACTTATTTCTGATAGACTACTCAAACCCTAGGAAATAAAAAGATTAGATTAAGTTGGTAGGGTTTGTTAATGTCGATTCTCTGATATGCAGTTCGGTTGGAATTATGGTATGTATAGGCTTAACCTTAGCTGATTTTTCCTTAAGCCTAAAAAGCAATGTTCTAATAATTTCATCCGCTATTTTTTCTGGCGATTGTGCAATTGCAGAAATAGTTGGGCTGGAGAATGATAACACATCAAAATCATCGAAACATAACATAGATAGGTTTTTGCTTATTGAAGGTTTTATTTTAAAAGCCCTCAACCCATCTAAGCAAAGATAATTTGCAGCAAAAAATACAGCATCAAGGTTTTTATGCGCAGTAATAAATTCGGTAATTTGACTAATGCTATACTCAGTAGTACTGTAGTCTATTTCTAATGTTAGAGGTTGTAATTTGGCGTCTTCCATAGCTTTAAGATAGCCGCTTAACCTATGTTCCATCTGAATTTCTGTTGTTTTTATGGTAATGAAACCGATATTCTTTTTGCCATTATTTAGCAAGTGTGTAGTACCGTTATAAGTACTGTTATAATTGTCGGTTATCACATGGTCGCAATCTATAGCAGTAAAATAACTATCAAAAAGTACAACTGGTACTTTTCCTGATACCAAATTTGCAATAATAGATTTAAGATTTAACGAAGGTGCAATGATAAATCCATCAATATGTCTTTCATTAAAGCTATCTATCAGCTCTTTCGTTTTCTTAATATCATCGGATGTGCTACTGCAAATGATTTTGTAATCGTTATTGGCAGCTATTTGCTCTATATAATTGGCAACCTGAGCATAAAATGGTTGAGAAATATTATCTGCAAGAAAAGCTATGATTTTTGACTTACCCGTTCTTAAACCTTTAGCAAAGGCATTGGGTTGGTAACCTATTTTTTTAACGAAATCAAGAATTTTTTTTGCTGTTATCTTGCTGATGTTTTTTTCGTCGGCCAGTCCATTAATTACAAATGAAACAGTTGTAATTGATAGGTTTAATTCATTTGCTATATCTTTTATCGTCGTTTTCTTAGTCATTTTAATTTAAAGGGAACTGGAGGTAATTAAATTGTGGTTAAGGTAATTACATTTTAATAGTTATCCAATTTTCAGCGTCTTATATCTTAAATGATTGTGTTTTCTTTCCGTGGTTGGTGGTCCAGCTACCACTTGGAATTGAAAATATATTTTTTGGAAAGCTCCGAAGGAGTTCCGTTGGAACAATTACAATGCAATGGATAAAGCCTGTCTTGCTCTTTCTACTTTAGTCTTTTCGCTTTCAGCTCAATAGCTATCGTTATACTCAGGTTTAAGACCAAAGTTCTGCGCTATCATGTACGGTTTACTTGCACTTCTGCTATTAGATAGTCCTGGTTGAAATGGTACCACCCAATTCTATATTGGGTTTATAATGAAAAGCTGGAGAGACCTTAAAGAAAGCAGAAACTTGCGCTTAAAGCACAATTAATAAACTACCTCACTCGTGTTATTTAACACATATACGGGCCTATTCCCTGCTGCAGATTTCACATTTGTAAAGTTTATTTTTTGCGCATCGTTTACTTTAACCTTTGCATTTTCTGCTACAACAATATTCGTGAAACTTACATTTCTTAGAAGATGGGCAGGATCTTTAAAGCCATTAATATCAATTGCTGGTTTTTCTAATGGAGCCAATGATAAATCTATATTCTTAAATACAAAATTCTCAAATGTTGGTATTTGTGGTGCAGCTTCACCATCGTTGTTATAATTAACAGCAGAGAATATGGTGATTTGAAGCAACTGACAATCTGCAACGGTAACATTTCTTACGTAGCCACCTCTGTCTTTGGTGCCTTTAATCTGCATGCCATAAAGTAGTTTTCCTGCTTTGCAATCCTGTACCAAAACATCACTTACACCACCAGACATTTCGCTGCCAATAGAGATACCATGACCTCTTTTAAAATCGCAATCTGTAATGCGAACATTTCTGGTTGGCTTGGCTACAAAAAAACCTTCAGGGTTTTTGCCAGATTTAATTGCAATACAATCATCGCCAGTATCAAAAGTGCAATTGAAAATGTAAGAGTTGGTAGAAGAATCAGGGTCAATTCCATCGCCATTACGAATGTTAACTGTAGTAATTTTTAAGTTATTACAAGTAATGTTATTGCTGTAGATATAATGAATTGTCCAACAAGGTGGTTCTGTTATGCTTAAGTTTGATAAGCTTACATTTTCACTATTCATTAAACAAATTAAACGTCCCCTGCTACGAATTCCACTCGCTTTTGTCATTGCATCACCTAGTTTTTTACCGCCACCGCTAATGGTTCCTTTTCCATTAATGCGTAAGTTTTTTACATTATAAGTCCCATTACGATTAAGTGTTCCAGCATTTAATAAACTGGCATAGGTTTTCATTTCCCAACCTTCAAAACGGTTTAAAATCATTGGCAGATAATCATCTACTTTGGTAGAACCTTTTAGAACACCACCTTCTTCAATATAAAGTGTCATGTTGCTTTTTAAATGTAAGGCGCCAGAAATAAATGTTCCCTTTGGAATGTAAACTGTTCCACCTGGAGTGCAAGCATCAATTGCCGATTGAATGGCTTTAGTATTGAGCGTACTATCTGCCTTTGCTCCATAATCCAATACATTATAGATCTTACCTTTTGCCCTTGTTTTAAAACGAACGGTACTTAAGGTGTTTAACTTCTTGTCTTTTACTGACTGTATACTAATTTTAGCAGTGTACCAAGTATTAGGTGTTAAATTACTTGCTGTATAATTGGTTTTAGTAGTATTGCCAACTACTTTATCATTTAATGAAATTACATAAGCTGGATTAACCGCAGCATATTGTTTATCCCATAAAAGTGTTACCTCATTTTCAGAAACTGTTCCTGGAGCTATTAGTAAATTAAATTTATAAGCAGTTGCAGCAGATAACTGGATGGAGCAAAAAGCAATGGTCAATAATATGAAAAGATGGACTATGCGAACAGTGTTGAACTTGGCCATTAGGATATAATTGGTTAGTGGGTAATTTTGATGTGTTACCTAAGCAAATATAGTTGGTTTGAGGAATTAACTGTCCTGTGTTGTGCTGTTGTTAAAACAAAAAAGCCTTGGAGAAATCTAAAGCTTCCAAAGTATCGTTCAACAAGAATACTTTCAACATTTAGAGAGTTATTTACAGCTTATTGAGCTTATAATCCAAGATTTAAAGGTGAAAATTTTGATCAAATAGCCGAAATGGTTAATTCTATTTTAGTTTCTTGTAATGTCTTTAGAAAGAGCAGTTTTTTACAACAAGCTATTTAATAAATGGGTGCAATGATTAAAACAAGTTATGTACGCTCGGTCGTATTGAATAGAATTTGTTTCTTGAAGATTTGGTTAATGTTATACAACGATTAATTAGTAAGGGGCAAACTAAAGTAAAATGTTGAACCCTTGCCCATTTCACTATCAACCCATACCTTCCCATCATGACGCTGAATGATTTCAGCAGACAGATAAAGACCAAGACCAAAACCTGAAATGGTTTGAGTATGCGCAGTTTCTATTCTATAATATCGATCAAACAGGTTTTTTTGGTCTTCTAGCTTTATTCCCGCACCTTCATCCTTTATACTTACCTGTGCTATGCCATTTAATTCTTTACAGGACACCTCAATATTTCCGCCTTTTGGAGAATACTTTATTGCATTGCTCAAAAAGTTATTGATCACCTGTCCAATCTTATCCCGGTCTGCCTTAACGGTTAGTGCTGAACGGTGTCGCAACACAATGTTATGGCTTGTGGTTATCAATACCATTTCTTCTACTATTTCATCTAGTAAGGCATCAATCTGAAAAATCTGCGGATTCAAATAAATTTTGCCTGCCTCAAAGCTTGATACATTAAGAAAGCCGTTAATCAATGCATTCATTTTCTTTACTTGGATATTTGCCTTATCAAGGCTGATGATATTTAATTCATCATTTGCTTTTTTTGCCCTAGATGTCAGCATCTGGACATGGGCTTGAAGTAATGTCAAGGGTGTGCGAAGCTCATGGCTCACCATAGCTATAAAATCGTTCTTCCGAAGCTCATCCTGTTTGTGTACGGTAACATCAAGCAGAACTCCTGTAAAATAACCTGGCTTATTTTCGTTGTCATAAGAGAGGTCACCAACACTTCTTACCCAGCGTAGTTTTTCATCGTGAAAACCCATTAATGGGTATTCCACATCACATTTCACTCCATTGGTGATATTAGATTCAACGGCATCTATTACTAAAGTTTGATATTCCTTGTCGATTTGTGCTATAGATGCCTCGTAGGTCATCTGTTCATCTGGATAAAAACCAAATATTTGCTTATACCGTTGAGAAGGAACAAACTCACGTGTTTTGAGGTCTATAGACCACATTCCCATTTCTGCAGAATCGATAGCAATACCAAGCATTTTATTGCTTACGTTAAGTTCTTGCTGTATTTTTTTTAATTCTGTGATGTCATTGAAGGTAATAATGGCACCTGTATTTCTATGCTCTGACTGCTGCACATAAGGCATCGTCATGATCTGGTACCATTTACCATTGTTAGTTTCAATCTCTTTTGTGATTACGCTTCCATCATGCAGTACTTTTTTAATATCATCAATAATAGTTTCAAATTTGATATTGGTAGAAATATTGCTAAGTGGCCTTCCAATATCAGTTTCCAATAAGTTGATCTGCTTAGTGGTGCCTGGGGAAAATTTCATTAACCGCATTTCATTATCAATAAATAGTTGCCCATTGATGTTACTCCTGAAATAGTTATTCAGGTCGTCATTGATTTCGAGCAGCTCTTTGTTTTTTAGCTGATAATCTGAATTTATGGTATGAAGTTCTTCGTTTACAGATTGCATTTCCTCGTTGGTACTTTGCATTTCTTCATTGGCAGAGATCAGCTCTTCATTAAAGGATTGGAGGTTCTCATTAGAGGCATCCAGTTTTTCATTAGCAATATGAAGCTTATCTTTGAGTTCCTTTAACTCCTCTTCCAAGTTAACCACATATTGATCCAGATATATTTTTTCATCAAATACGACATCGCTTTGCAGGGAATTATCTAATTTATCTTCACTAAATATTACTAGTAATAAGTTCTCTTCGCCTTTTAACATAAAAGGGCTTACAGAAAGGCTTACCTTAATTATAAATCCACCCTGTCTGATTTTTATCCCGTTTAGGGTAACCTGTTCATTCCTTTTTAAAGCTTTTTTGCTCAAAGTGTTAAAAGCAACTGCAAGTGACTTTGGTAAGAGCTCTGGAAGATTTGAACTGAAATGTTTATGAAGTAAATACTTTGTTGTATCTCCATAAGATTTTATAACCTGATTATTTTCATCAATACAAACTGCAAAATAATCTATTTTTTTTGCAAGGCTTTCATGCATTGCCTCGGCAAATGTGTGGTTTACGGTTTTAGATATATTTTCTTGTAAAAATCGGGAGGGTTTAGTTTTGGCATCCAAAAATTCAGGCATTGAGAATGCGTCAAAGCTTACAGCTCGTTTTGTTTCCAGGTTTTTATAAATCTTCCATTTTTTATGTATTGCCTCCAGGTTTTTTATTATCGGCATCGGATTTTCGCTGGAGCCTAAAAACAAGTAGCCATTCTTTTTGAGCCCGAAGAGCATCATGGTAAATATTTTCTTTTGCAAAACCGGCGCCATGTAGATCAATAGGTTACGGCAACTGATCAAATGCATATTGCAATAGGGCGGGTTTTTAACTAGGTCATGCTGGGCAAAGATCAGCATTTTGCGTAGGACAGGTTTTATCCGGTAATTGTGTCCTTCTTTTAAGAAATACTTTCCAAGCAAATAAGGAGATATGTTTTTTGAAATACTCTTGTTATAAACTCCTTTGCCCGCTAGGGCTAATGCAGGACCATCAATATCAGTTGCAAAAATCTTCACTACAGTATCTGCTAATCTACCTGTTAACTGCTCTGCTATTAATATTGCTACAGAATAAGCTTCCTCACCTGTTGCACAACCAGCCACCCATACTTTCAACTCTTCATTTATGGTTAAATTTTCTAGAATGTCGGGTAATACTTTGTCTTTTATAATATCAAACGCTTCTTCATCTCTGAAAAATGAAGTAACACTGATCAGAAATTCTTTGGTAAGTGCCTCAACTTCTTTTGGGGTAGTTTTCAGAAAATCAAGATAATTCCCCAACGTTGTAAAATTTCCGTAGGAGGCCCTTCTTTTAGTCCTTCTTAATATCGTAGGTAATTTATAATCTGTAAAATCAAGTGGCGAGCTTTCTTTGATCAGTTCCACAATTGCCGCGAGGTTCTCTTCATCGTCTCCCTGGTCAACCGTTAAATTCTCTTCGTTTTTAACGTAATTTTCTATCGCATCGGGCATGGCTATAGGTTCCATTACAAAATCTACCAAGCCGGTAGCGATGGCATGGGAGGGCATGCTGCCAAACTCCGAAGTTTCAGGGTCACGGACCATTACCATACCGCCTGCCTTTTTAATTGCCTTAATACCTTCTGTTCCATCAGAACCCAGGCCAGATAGAACAATACCTATTGCCTTTTTACCATAATCTTTTGCAAGTGAATTAAAGAAGGTATCGATCGTTAAATGAGGGCTTTTAATTTTTTCCTTATCCGTTAAATATAACTTATTGTTCTGTATGGTCATAAACTTATCACTTGGGATAAGATACACCTGGTTACATTGAACATTCATGCCGTCTTCAGCTTGTTTAACAACAAGTTTACTGTGCCTTGCAAGCAATTCGACCATCCTGCTTTTAAAATCGGCAGATAGATGTTGAACAATAACATAGGAAACCCCATCTAAAGGTGTATGGTCAAAAAAAGAATTAATCTCTTCCATACCACCTGCAGAGGCACCAATTGCAATGACATGGTGTGGTTTTATTGTTGACATAGATTTATAGTAGAGGGTAAGATTCAATCAAAAATAAAACGCTTTGGAAGAAAAATATAAGCAAGTACGGCGTAATATATCTTAAGACTAGATCATCCACATTGGCTTTTCAGGTCATAGGTGTTTTATAAAGGTAGTCATAATAACCCAACTATGTTTGTTTGGTAAAAGAGCTAAAAGGAGTACGGCGGTACATCCTCTGGAAAGAATAAAAAATCATTTGTGGTTGCAACCAGCGTACTAAATATCCTATTTATTTAAGTGAAATGACATGAAAATAGCCATTGAAATGATCATTAATTAAATTTAGTATTCAGTTTTCGATAAGAAATCTATCCATTTTGGTTCAAGAACCTACGGTCATCTCCCTTAGTAATGAATGGGTTGGACGGGAGTAGTTTGAACACACTTAGGATACTTAAAAAAGTTTTCAGGCAATAAAAAACCGGACTTTGAACACTTCAAAGTCCGGTTAATGCCTTTAGGAGGCATTCTTTCAATTGTACCCAGTGCCGGAGTCGAACCGGCACGGTTTCCCACAGGTGTTTGAGACCAGCGCGTCTACCAATTCCGCCAACTGGGCATTTGCTTAATAGCGGGACGCAAACTTATGGATTTAGAGGCTTAAAAGCAAAATATTTCTCTTAAATATTTAAAAAGTAATCAAATTATCATTTCTCCTTTTAGGAGTACGATTTTAGGCGAAAATATGCTGTTCATCCAAAACAACTTAACCTGCTCGTTGTTAAACACATAATCTCTCAAAAAACTAAGGTTCTTTATTTTTTAAGCATTATTCCTCTGAGATATGAAAATAGCGTATATTTCTACTTACCCACCACGTGAGTGTGGTTTAGCAACTTTTAATCATAACCTGATTAAAGCCATTTGTTGCAATTTCGATAATCAATCACTACTAGAAACTAGTGTGGTTATTGCAATGAACAATTCTGATGATATTAATGAATATAAATATCCAGATGAGGTCAAGTTTGTAATTAGACAAAATATACAAGAAGATTATGCTGCAGCAGCAGATTTTATTAATAACAGTGATGTTGATGCTTGCATTTTACAACATGAATTTGGAATTTATGGTGGTGAAAGTGGATTGTTTGTTCTTCCATTTCTAAATCAGATTGAAAAACCTATCATTTCTATTTTACACACCATTTTAAATTCGCCAACTTTTTTACAAAAAACCATTATTAAAGAAATTGCTAAAAAATCATCGAGAATAATTGTGATGGGGCAAAAAGCAGTTGGTTTTTTAACTGATATTTATCAAGTTCCAAAGCAAAAAATCCAATTAATAGAGCACGGGGTGCCAGATTTGGAGGCTCCAGTCATCAATCCTGTTAAAGAATTGCCACAGTTAAAAGGCAAAAAGATATTATTGACCTTTGGTTTAATTAGCAGAAATAAAGGTTTAGAAACTGTTGTGAAAGCCTTGCCAAAAATTGTACAAAAACATCCAGATGCGGTATATGTGGTTTTGGGAAATACACATCCAGGAGTTGTTAAAAATTCTGGCGAAGAATACCGTGACTATCTTAAAAGCTTGGCTGCAGAGTTAAATGTAAGTGAACATTTAGTGTTCTTAAACAGATTTGTTGAAGAAGAAGAGTTGATTAATTATTTGGCAGCAGCAGATGTTTACATTACCCCTTATTTTAATGAGGCACAGATTACTAGTGGTACACTTTCCTATGCAGTTGGGGCTGGTGCAGCAGTTGTATCTACCCCGTATTGGCATGCACAAGAATTATTAGACAATAATCGTGGACGACTATTTAATTTCAAAGATGATATTGGTTTAGCTGAAATTGTAAATCAATTATTAGATTTTCCTGAAAAGCTAGCTGCTTTAAAAAATAACGCTTATCAATATGGTCTTCAATTAAGGTGGCCAAAAATTGGGAAATCATTCATTTCTACAATTGAAAAAGCAATCAAACATCAGGATTATAGCGAAAAAATATTAAGACAAATTATTGACCCAGGTTTAATGCCTGAGTTTAATATCGACTACGTTAAACTTTTAACGGATGATACTGGAATTTTTCAGCATGCAAAATTTGGTGTGCCGAATAGGAAAGAAGGTTATTGCGTAGATGATAATTCTAGGGCAATCATCATGGCTTTAATGGCCTATGAAGAGACCAATAATACCGAAGCATTAGAGCTTTTGCCAATTTATTTAAGCTTTACCCATGACATGCAATTGGAAGATGGAAATTTCAGGAATTTCATGAGTTTCAGTAGGCAGTATTTAGATGAGGAAGGTACAGATGATTCATTTGGACGAACCATTTGGGCTTTAGGCTATTTAATACACACCGCTCCAAATCGTTCTTATATAGAGTTTGGGAGGGAATTGTTTTTTAAGGCTGTACCACATTTTAAAAAGTTAACTCACCTAAGAGGTGTGGCTAATACCATAACTGGTTTGAGTTATTATTTACAATCTCATCCTTATGATGAAGTGATTTTAAATGAACTTAAATTTTTAACTGATAAATTAGTAGTGTCTTATCATGGTACCAAAGGTGATGATTGGCATTGGTTTGAAGATAAAATGACTTATGACAATGCAATTTTCCCATTGGCATTATTTCATTCGACAGAGATAACTGGTAATGAGGAGGTGAAAAATATTGCACTTGAATCATTAAGTTATTTAGAGAAATTAACTTTTAACTTTAACTCTTGTAATCCGGTTGGAAACGATGGTTGGCATAGCAGAGGTAATAAAGTAATGCCATTGTATGATCAACAAGCTATAGAAATTATGGCAATGGTATTGATGTATTTGCAAGCTTTTGTGGTTACTCGCGAAGCTGAATACTTAAAGAAAATGTTCTCTAGTTATTTATGGTTCTTGGGAGAGAATTCATTGAGAATTCCTTTATATGATTCGGAAACTAAAGGTTGTGCGGATGGACTACACAAAGGTGGTGTAAATAGAAATCAGGGAGCAGAAAGTACACTTGCTTACTTAATATCACATTTGGTTGTGCTTAAAGCTTTTAAATACGACCAACAGCTAAGTGGATTGAAAATACAAAAAAGCCTGGTTTTTAAATAAACCAAGCTTTTTTATTAATTGGGCGTTGGGGATGACTTTAATTTATCTAGCAAGACTTTTAGATCTACAGTAGCAAAAGATGATGAATAATCTGATAAACCGTAAGGGATGATCAATTGATCATTGTTAATAATAGAGCCGCAAGAATAAACTACATTAGGAACATAACCTTCGCGTTCATCTGGATTTGGAATGAGCAATGGTTCTGACAATCTGCCAATTTCTATAGTTGGATCTTCTAAATTTAAAAGTGTAGCACTTAAACAATATCTTCTCATTGGGCCAACAGCATGAGTAATTACTAACCAGCCATCTTCAGTTTCTATAGGAGATCCGCAATTGCCAATTTGTACAAATTCCCAACTGTAATGAGGCTCCTGCAATTTAATTGGGTTTTCCCAAACATTAATTTTGCTAGAATACATGATGTAATTATTTATCCCATCTATACGAGATAACATGGCGTATTTGCCATTAATTTTACGAGGAAAAAGTGCCAAGTTTTTATTTTGTGCACCATCTCCAAATAAAGGACCTATTGTAAAATCGTAAAAATCTTTAGTTTTTAAAAGTTTAGGAATGATGATTTGCCCATCATACGCGGTGTAAGTGGCATAATAGGTGTAAGAGCCATCATCATTGGTGAATTTTGTAAATCTTGCGTCTTCAATGCCTTTTCTCTCAAATTCAGAAATAGGGAAAATTACTCGGTCAGAAATATCTGTGTCTAATGAAAAAATGATTTCGTAATAAGAATCAGAAAGCCATAAAACCTTCTCCAATTCTACATCTTTTTCAGGATTAGGTTCAAATTCTTGAGTTTCAGCTATTACTTTTTTTAAAGTTGCATAATCAAATTGGTCTTCCAGTTTAGCATCTAACATTTTTAACACATCTTCATTAATGAGAGATATGAGTCCCTTATCCAAAAAAAGCTTTTTGTTGTAGGTTGCATTTCTAATAATTTCAGCCTCATCAATGTAATCACCAACTGGCATAACCGTGATATTATTGTGTCGGTCAATTAGCGCTCTCCTAAACACAATAGAAGAAATATGTCCTTCTCCAACTGCTCTAAAACTAATAATTAGACGTTTTTCACCTTCTTCTAAATCCGCTTGATCTGGGTCTTCGACAATAGATGGATTAAAAAAAGCAGCTGATTCAATAGAATACTCGTGTGTAAAATAAGAACCGATTAACAGGCGTCTCCGTTCATCAAGCTCTTTATAATCAATTTCCATTGTTTCAAATAACGACTTCAATTTCTTGCAATGGCGAATCAAGATTTTCGTAATGTTTCTATGTCTTTTTGAATACTCCTGTAAAAGCGGCGAAATGATTTGAAAAACCTGGACGTCGCTCAATGTCATCACCTTGGTAATTAAATCCTTAGCTCTATCGTCGCCGTTAAAAAAGAATCTGGCAATAACACGTTTTGGATCTGGATAAACTTTAACATGCTTGCGCTCTATCGGAATTCGCATCATAAGAATTGTATTTAATTATATCATGGTTAAAGGCTAATGATTAATAGTAAGAAAAATTCTACACTATTATCCATTAGCCAATTTTTAATATACGCTATTCTAAAACTCTAGGTTTCCTTCTACAGAATCATCCATTGTTTTACCTGTAATGATAGAGGCTGCCATTTTGATAAAGGCAATAGCTTCTCCATGCTTAGTATCCCAATAATAAACGTTAGTAGGTTCAACCTTTAGTAAACTAATTTTTAGGTCATCCTTACCTCCTTGAAACCAAACCTTAAGCAATGGATTCCATAGCTCATCAATTTTCGCTTGGTCAGTTATAATTTCAGTTATGCCATAAATATTTAAAAAGCCAGAGTTTTTATTTTCTTGAAAGAATAAATGAGTAAAAGGGTCTTTTGCTATTTCAGCATTTTTGTTGCTATCGTTTTGGCTCATGAACCATAAATTACCAGCATCATCTACTTGTAAAACAGACATTGGTCTAACAGATAACGGTAAACCGGTTTTAATATTGGTACAGAAAAAACAATTCTCTGCACTTGTTGCCAAATCTTTTAACTTTTTAACCGCTGCTGTACCTTCTAAAGTTTTAATATGGTCTTGAGTGTTTTGTGTGTTGTTGGTACTATCGCGTGAAATATCTTTATTTTCCATAATCAAGAAATGAATATTTTATTAACAATAAGTTTGAGGTGAATGTTTTGCTGTTAGACAAATTAGGTGTTAAAGCAAAAACTAAATCTCTGTGTTGAGATTGAGGTTTATATTATAATGAGAGCATAAAATGATTTTAAAAAGACCAAGCTTTTACTTGGTCTTTTAGTTCTATTCTTGTGTTGCAGCTTCATTTACGAAGCTTTCGGCAACTGTGGTTAGGGCAACATCAGTTTCTTTCTCATTGTCCAATGTTTGCTGTAATAATTCTTCAACAGCTGTATGTCCCATGTTTGAAGCGAATGTGCGCAAAGTGCCATAAGTAGCAATTTCATAATGTTCAACTTTTTGAGCAGCTAAAATTAAACCAGCATCACGTATCATGGTGCCTTTGTCAGTGTCTTCAATAATACCTGTTGCTTCTTCTAGTAAACCTGCCATTGCATCACATTTTTTCGCAACAGCTTTTTCCCCTAATAGTTCAAAAACTTGCTCTAAAGTGGTAATGTGCTGTTCTGTTTCTTGCGTATGTTTTTCAAAAGCTGCAGCTAATTCTGGACTAGTTGCTGCCTTTTGCATTTTAGGCAAAGCCTTCACAAGATGTTTTTCTGCCCAATAAATGTCTTTTAATTCATCAACAAAAAATTCATGAAATTCTGAATCTTCCATTTTGCCTGTCTTTCCTGTTGGTTTTTTAGTCGTTTTCATATTATTTTGTTTTTAAGGGTGATGTAATGATTTGTTTTACAGGCTCTCAACATTCGGTTTTTGAGAATGTTTTAAAAAAATAATAATAGAGAAAATGGGAATGTTTAAATGAAAAATCAATTTTATGGATTGAAAAACGGGAATAAATTATTCATCAATTTTTTTTGAACCTAAATTTATCCTTAATAAAATGATTAAAATACCTTCCTTTAGAGCCTGCCGCCCTAAACATTTTATAAACATCTTTCGGCACATTTTTATAATGGTAAATCAATCCCGTTACAAAAGTGATGGTCAATGTATGCGATTTCTCATCGTACATAAAATGATTGATAACTGAGGAGGGCATATTTTGTTTTTTGAAAAACATTATCCTCTTAAAATGGTTTTAGAATTTTGCTTTAATCATTAGTTAATTTTTATATTCGCAAAAGCTCTAAAAACACTATAAATTGAATAAAATAATCTACATAGTTGAAGATAATGATGACATCAGGGAACTGGTAGAATACCTGCTTGAAATAGAAGGCTACAAAGTTTCGGGTTTTCCAAATGCAACAACTTTTAATGCTGAGATTAAAAACTCTACTCCAGATGCCGTGGTGCTAGATATCATGCTTCCAGACGGTAATGGGATTGATATTTGCAATAAGTTAAAATCAACAATTGCCACAGAAAACATTCCTGTTTTATTAATGTCTGCAAATACAAATATTGCCATAATAAGTAGCCAAAGCAAAGCGGATGACTTTATAAGTAAACCATTCGATATTGATGATTTAGTAAGTAGAGTGAGAAAACTGCTAAACTAATAATTACAATTTCCCTTTTTTTGCACCTTCCTTGGTTTCACTTGGGTCTACCCCAGCTTGACCATATTTAGGTGATGCACCTTTGCCATTTTGATCGAAACTTGCTTTTCCTTTGGCATCACCAGATGATTTTGGATTTTCGTGTTTAGTTTTTTTCTCGTTTTTCATAATATTGATTTTTAATTTTTAAACCACCTAAGAAACCTAAGCAAACCTTAGATTGTTCGGTTTTGCCGTTTACCTTTATGCCTTCAACCTTCCGCCTTAAATCGTAATTCGTCCTCCTGTAACTGGAATCGTTGCTCCAGAGATATAACTAGCTTCATCAGATGCCAAAAAAACGTAAGCTGGGGCCACTTCAACTGGCTGTCCGGGTCTTCCCATTGGCGTGTCCTTACCAAAGTTTTCAGGGTCTGGCATAGTAGATGGAATTAAGGGTGTCCAAATGGGGCCTGGTGCTACTGCGTTAACCCTAATTCCTTTTCCCGCGGTTAATAAAATCTGACTTAAATTAGCCGTAAAATTCTGTATGGCACCTTTTGTTGCAGCATAAGGCAATAAAACAGGAGTAGGGCTATAAGCATTTACAGATGTGGTATTGATAATGCTACTTCCTTTTTTCATAAAGGGTTCCGCTGCTTTACTTAAATAAAACATTGGATGGATGTTGGTGTCAAATGTTCTAATCCATTCCTCTGTCGGAATTTCAAGTAAAGTTTCTCTTGCCATTTGAAACGCTGCATTATTAACCAGAATATCAATCTGGCCAAATTCCTTCACAGCTTTCTCTATGATTTTTTTGCAATGACTCTCTTTTCTAATATCACCTTTAACCAGTACAGCTTTTTGTCCTGCTTCCGTTACATATTTAGCAGAATCTTCTGCATCCTTAGTTTCTTCATCACCTAAATAGCTAATTAAAACATCAGCACCTTCTCTAGCAAAGGCTATGGCAACTGCTTTTCCTATTCCAGAATCGCCACCAGTAATGATTGCTTTTTTGCCTTTTAACTTTCCAGAACCTTTATAAGATGTTTCACCATGATCTGCCAAAGGTTTCAAATCGGCCTCTGTCCCAGGCGGATTTTGACTCTGCTTGGGAAATGGTGGTACAGGATATTTTGTATCAGGTTTTTTAGGGGGTTCTTGTTTTTTAATCTTTCCCATAGGTTTAGGTTTTTCTAAAAAACACCTCCGAAGAAAAAATGTTTGTCATATTTTCTACCTAATGAACTAATGATGCTAGTGAACCTATGAACTAAAAGTTAAACATTTTAAAACCACAATTGTTAACAGCTTGAACCATATATCTACATTAAGATGAGTTTAACAGCCTATAAAAAGAAAAGAAGTTTTACCAAAACCACTGAGCCAAAAGGTGGTAAGGGGACAGGAAAGGAACTTCGTTTTGTTATTCAGAAACATGCCGCATCGCACCTGCATTACGATTTTAGATTAGAAATGGGGGGGGTGTTAAAAAGTTGGGCGGTTCCCAAAGGCCCATCAACAGACCCAAAAGTTAAACGATTGGCAATGATGGTAGAAGATCATCCTTATGATTATAGAACGTTTGAAGGGATTATCCCGCAAGGAGAATATGGTGGTGGAACAGTTATAGTATGGGATGAAGGAACTTATACAACTATTGAAGAAATTGATGGTATTGCTGCGCAAGAAAAATATTTATTGGCAGAACTAAAAAAGGGCTCTGTTAAAATGGTTTTGAAAGGTAAGAAGCTAAAAGGCGAATTTGCCTTAGTGAAAACTCACGGAATGGCAGAAAACTCTTGGTTGCTCATTAAGCATAAAGATAAATATGCTTCTGAAGAGGATATTACCAAAAAGGACAAATCAGTAATCTCTAAAAAAACACTCGAACAAGTAGAAAAAACATCAGACAGTATTTACGAAGAAAACAATAAAAAGTCGACTGTTAAAAAAGGCCCAATCAAAAAGGTTGAAAAAGTAGTGAAGGAAAAAAAAACTTCAAAAAAAGCACCACTAAAAAGTGAAAAAGCTATAGTGGCAAATGCCGAAAAATCTCCGTTTTACACAAAGATAGAACCAATGCTTGCCACTTTGGTAGATAAACCAATTGATGATGATAATTGGCTATATGAAATAAAATGGGACGGCTATCGTGCAGTTGCTTTTATGGATAAAAATCAAGTAGAAATAAAATCCCGTAACGATAAGTCTTTTAACGAAAAGTTCTATCCAGTTTACAATGAATTAAAAAAGTGGAACATCAACGCTGTTGTAGATGGAGAGGTAGTGGTAGTAAATGAAAAAGGAATGGCAAATTTTGGGGCTTTGCAAAACTGGCGTAGCGAGGCAGATGGCGATTTAATTTATTATGTTTTCGATGTCTTGTGGTACAATGGCTATGATTTAAAAGGTTTGCCACTTACAGAAAGAAGAGCCATTTTGAAACAAATCATTCCAGATGATTCATTGATACAATTAAGCAAGAGTTTTGATACTTCTGGCACTGAATTTTTAGCTGCTGCTAAAAAGATGGGTTTAGAAGGTATCATGGCTAAACGAAAAGATAGCGTTTACGACGTAGGTCGTAGAACAGGCAATTGGCTAAAAATAAAATCGAACAAAAGACAAGAAGTTGTAATTGGTGGTTTCACTAAAAATGATGATACGAGCAAACCCTTTAGTGCGCTATTAGTTGGCGTATTTGAAAAGGATAAATTTGTTTATACTGGTAAAATTGGTACAGGTTTTAACATCAAAACGCAAAAGGAGATGCTTAAATTATTCGGGCCATTAATTACTGATAAACCTCAATTTAGTGAAGAGCCAGATATTAATAAGCCAAGCAGGTTTAGGCCAAACCCGCCACGGGCAAAAGCAACCTGGTTAAAGCCAGAATTAATTTGTGAGGTTAGTTTTACTGAAATGACAACAGACGGTGTCATGCGCCACCCATCATTTGAAGGGATGCGTGAAGATAAAAAAGCAAAGGAGGTAGTTTTGGAAAGAGAAGCAAATACAGAAGATGTGGTAAAAGAAACAGCCGTTGATAAATATTTGACGCCACCAAAAAGTGGTAAAAGAAAGACTTTATTAAACCCGAAAGACGAAACACAGGTTAGAAAGGTAAATGGACACGATTTAAAGTTTACTAACCTTAGTAAGGTTTATTGGCCAATAGAAAAGATAACAAAACGAGACCTAATCAATTACTATTATCAGGTTGCGCCCTACATGTTGCCTTATCTTAAAAATCGTCCACAATCATTAAACCGCCACCCAGGAGGCATAAATGGGCCAAGTTTTTACCAAAAAGATGTAACTGGTAAAGTGCCAGATTGGATGGATACTTATTTGTACCATAGTAGCGATAGTCCAGAGGATAAACATTTCCTCTTGGGCAACAATGAAGCTACCTTACTTTATATGGCAGGCTTGGGCTGCATAGAGATTAATCCCTGGAGTAGCACCACTAAAAAACCAGACCATCCTACTTGGTGTATCATAGATTTAGATCCTGATAAAAATTCATTTGAGCAAGTTATTGAAGCCGCCCAAGTAACTAAACAGATTTTAGACGATATGGGTGTGCCATGTTATTGCAAAACAAGCGGTTCAACTGGCCTACACATTTACATCCCGCTAGGTGCAAAATATACGTATGAACAGTCAAAAGAGTTTGCCAGAATTGTAGTAACCCTCGTAAATAGAGAGTTGCCAAAATATACCAGTTTAGAACGTACGGTTGCCGATAGGAAAGGGAAAATGTATTTGGATTTTTTACAAAATAGGGCACAAGCAACTATTGCCGCTCCTTATTCTGTCAGGCCAAAACCTGGTGCAACCGTATCCATGCCTCTGGCTTGGGATGAGGTGAAGAAGGGATTAAAAATGAAAGATTTTACAATTTTTAATGCTGTAGAGCGCATTGAAAGTTTAGGTGATATCTTTAAACCAGTGTTAGAAAAAGGCATCGATTTAAAGAAAATTATCAAGGCAATTACCAATAAAGAATAATAAGCTAATAATCTACAGTTCTTGGAAGTTTTTTTACTACATAGGTATATAGAAAACATAGCTTAGGTTTGTTTAAGCTTGGTTCAATTTGTCTTTGCGGTTAGTTTGGTTTTTACCACATAGGTACATAGAAAACATAGTTTAGGTTTTGTTTAAATTTGTGCACAAGATGTTTAGTGTCTGCATTTCCATCTTATTTCTCCCCTCTTATATTTCCCATTCTCCCTGTCTATTTCCTATTCCCCATCTTCCATCTTCCATTTTTCCCCTCCTTAAGCTCTCTTTTTATTCCCGCCTAAACTTTGCATTAACTGGTCATATAAATTGTCGCTAGTTGCTTTTTGAGGTTTTAATTTTTTAACCACTGCGTGTTTGCCTTTTGCTTTAGCTTTAATGATTTTTAGTAACTCATCGCTATAGGTATCCTTAAAAGCTGCAATGTCAAAATCAGAACTATATTGTTTAATTAAAGCTAAGCCAACCTCCATCTCTTTTTTTGAAATGGCTTTATCGTCAACTTTTTTAATTTCATCCATCGTTCTAATCTCTTGCTGAAACCTGATTTTTGTAATCACAATTACGCCATCCATTGGGTGAATTACGCATAAGTTTTCCGTGCTACGCAGAACAAAACGCCCAACCCCAGCTTTTTTAGATTTTTCTAATGCCTTTAAAAGTAGGGCATAAGCTTTAGCTCCCTGTTTTTCTGGTTCAGTGTAATAAGAAGTTTCATAATAAATAGGGTTAATATCTTGAATGTCTACAAAGTTTTCTAGTTCAATTACCTTGTTTTTTTCTGGAGCCGCTTCTTCAAAATCATGCTCATCTAAAATTACATATTTATCCTTTAAGAAATAGCCCTTCACTATTTTTTCGTAGGGAACTTCCTTTCTTGTATCTTCATTAATGCGTTGAAACTTGATTTTAGCATGGTCTCGTTCATCTAGCATATCTAAATCTAAATTGCTGTTTTGCACACCAGAATATAACTTAACAGGAATATTAACTAATCCAAAGCCAATAGCACCTTTCCAAATCGATCTCATATCAAATCATTTTTTAATAATAACAAGGTTGAAGATTGTATTGTTTGAAATGTATTTGCGGCTATTGTTATCTTATAAAAACATATTTTATTAGCTTTATTCCATCCAAATTGTAAAAAATACCCTTGTTATGAACAAAAAACCTAAACTCACACTAGTCCTCCTAAGTTTCATTCTTCTATCAGCCTGTGCTGTTCGTAAAAATGAATCAGCAGTTCCCGGCAAAGAAGCTGTAAAAACAGCCATGCAAAATGTTTTCAAATGGCAGGTTGCACATCCTGTTGTGGGTAATGCTAGAAATGGAGATGATTGGGCAAGAAGTGTTTTTTATTCGGGCATTATGCGTGCCTATGACCAAACAAAGGATAAATCGTATCTAAATGAGGCTGTTCGTTGGGCCGAAGCTTTAAATTACAAATTAGCTAATCGTTTGCGCCATGCAGACGACCATACTCGTGGACAAGCTTACTTAGAGATTTACAATATCAAAAAAGACCCAAATATGATAGCCGGCACAAAGTCTGTTTACGATTCTTTGTTAAAAACACCCAAGGCTGGAAGGGTAGAGTGGTGGTGGTGCGATGCCTTGTTTATGTCGCCGCCTGTTTTAGTGCGTTTAGCAGAAATTACTGGCGAGCAGAAGTATAATGATTTCATGAGCAAAATGTGGTGGGATACCACAGACTTTTTATTCGATAAGGAAGAGAACCTTTTTTATAGAGATAAGAGTTTCTTTGAGCGCAAATCTCCCAATGGGAAGAAAATATTTTGGTCGAGAGGAAATGGTTGGGTTATGGGGGGCTTAGTTCAAGTTTTAGAACACTTGCCTAAAAGCCACCCAGATTACAAGCGTTTTGAGGAGCTGTATTTAAAGATGTCGAAAAAAGTAGCTTCAATACAACAGGAAGATGGGTTATGGAGACCAAATCTGGTTGATCCGTTAGAATACACCAACAAGGAAACAAGTGGTTCTAGCTTCTTCGTATTTGCTTTGGCTTGGGGTATTAATAATGGTTATTTAGATAAAACAACTTATTTGCCTCAAGTATTAAAAGGATGGAAGGCACTTAATGAACAGGTTAATTCGGAAGGAAAATTAACTTGGGTACAACAAATTGGTGCAAAACCCGAATTGGTAAAAAGTGAAGATAACCAAGAATATGGTTCAGGTGCCTTTTTAATGGCAGGCACAGAATTATTGAAAATGAAATAACATGTTCATCTTGTGGGAACTCACGTTTATTTTATCCCATTTGGAAAATTCTTTTTCATTAATTCTTTAAATTTTTGAGACTTCCTTAGGTTAATCAAGTTTGCGTCTGCATAGGTTTGACTGGGGTCGTCGAAGCCATTATCTATTGCCAATGAAAAATATTTTAGGGCATTAGGAATATCATTGCCTAAAGAATAAATGCTGGCAAGTAAGTAATAGGTATCAAAGTTAGACGGATACTTATTAATAGCCATATTTGAATAAATTATAGCTTTTTTATAATCCTTAAGAAATATGCTAGACTTAATTGCCTGATGATAGATTTTTATGAGTTTAGAATTGCTTACAGCTATACCTTTCTCATAAAAGTCTAGCGCTTTGGCATATTGCTTATTCGCAAAAAAGATGTCTCCTAAATGGAGGTAATACCGATCGTTGCTAATTTTTGGAGAAAGTGAATCGGTATAAAATTTATAAGATTCCAATAAGATTAAAGGATTTTCTCTGATTGCTTTATTTAACATTGGATAGGACTCATAGACATTCATTTCTGCGGCTTTTATGCAGAAAGCATAGCCTTTTATAAAGTTACCTAATTCTATGTTTGTATTGGCAATGGCTATATAAACCTCATCTAAATTCGAATTGTATTTTAGTGCTTTTGTGTAAAGTTTTAAAGCCTCGGCTTTGTCGCCATTGTCATTATAATATTCGGCCAGTCTTAAATATGGATAGTTGCTATTATTATTAGATTTAATGTATTCTTGGTAATAAGAAATGGCATCACTCCTTTTTGCTAATGCATGGTACGTATCTGATAAATTAATCCAAGTCTCCTCTTCCTGTGGGTTAATGGTTATGGCTTTTTTATATATTAGTAATGCCTCTTCATATTTATGTTGATTGTACAATAAATTGCCTGCATTATTATAGTAAATTGTTTCTGTTGTATCTAAACTAAATGCTTTTTTATAAAATTTAATAGCCTCATCATAATTATATAAAGATTGATAACATCTGCCGATTTCGTTATAAGCATCTCCGCTTTTAGGGTCTAAAGCAGATGACTTCATTGCAAATGTTAACGCGTCTTTGGCTAATCCTTTCTCAATTAATACCTTAGATGCGTTTAGGTACGGTAAGGACTGTAGGCTATCAAGAGCAATTGCTTTGTTATAAAGTTCTAGCGCCCTATCAAGTTCTCCCTTTTTTTCATAAACGGTGCCCATCACATTGTATATTCCACCAAAATTTGGGTTAATTGAAATGCCTTCTTCACAATTTTTTAAGGCTTTGTCATATTGTTTTAATGTGTTATAATCAATAGCTAGATTATTGTAGGGAAATAGCCATTTAGGGGCAAGTTCTTTTGCTTTTTCGCAATAATAGATAGCGGAGTCAGTCATTCCTGCATCTGAAAATCTCAATCCAATCCTATTGTAAATGTAGGCAGCATCCTCTTCTAGTTTTAATGCGGATTTAAGTATTTTAATGGCTTGTAAATCATCATCAACTTGAAGGGAATTGAAAAATAATGCTCTTGCGTTTATGTAATCATGTAAAATATGATTCTTTTCAACCATTGTGCTCGCGAAAATGATTTCCTTTATGGTTCTTAAATCTTTAACTGTGAATAAATCTGGTATACCTTTAATATAATCATCCAATTTATTTTGAGATCTTTTTTGCAGTGCAGCAAAAAAAGAGGATTTTAATGAAGGCCGAATTGCAATAGCACTAGGATCGTTTAATAATCTGTTATAAATATGAAGTGCCGAATTAACAGTGTCAGTTTCCTTTTCTCCCCATAACAACCATCCTTTTTTAACGAATTCGTTGTATTTGGCATAAGCATCAGCTACTGCTGGAGTAATTTCATCTGCAAAACCTTTTTTGGTATTTGCAGCAATCATTTGCCCAGCGGGGATAATCAGTTCATCTTTTTTTGCATCTGCCAATAAAATATTGTCAAAGGTAAATAGTTGTCTTTTTGCATCTCCATCAATCTTAGGGTTTTGGCTATTAGCCGTTTCATCACCAACTTTGAGCGGTAGGTAAAGTGCAAGCTCGCCAGCGGTAATCACATTATCAGTATTTCTGTTCGCTAAACCTTGTATGCCTTTCATGAAATAGTAAGAAAAAACACCCCTTCCACCTCCCCATTTAGGGTTTTCTAAAGAAAGCTCTCCTTCTTGTGCAGACAGTATTTTGGTGATTTGCCCACTCCATTCCTTGCCTAGTGCTTGCATGGTCATTTTTATACCTTCCATTCCGCCTGCTAGCTTGCCAGATTTACAGGCATCAACAATTAATAAAACTTCTTTCGCTTTATTGTTGGCAATATAAGTTTCTAGGTAATCTTGCAAAAATTTAATGCTTACCGTTCCTTTAGTCATATAGGCAGCAGTTGGTGCATCATAAGCTAACAAAAAACCATTTTGATGAATCGTTTCTTCTCTACATCTCCATGGCCAGAGAAGTAGAAGATTACCTTGTCATTTTCCTTAACGCTTTCTGCCAACCATTCTAGAGTGCCATAGATTTCGCCCGAGATGGCATCTTTATTAAGTAACATCTTGATGTTCTCTGCAGGTACATTAACTTGCGGTGTCCTCAAGTATTTGTAAAATGCCTCAGCATCTTTATGGGCATAACTTAATTTTGAAATGTTTTGATATTCAGATATCCCTACCACAACCGCCCAAGTTTTACCTGTAGGGCCATCTTTTTCCTTGTTGGTTACGATTATACCTTTTTCTCCTTGCGCCAAGCAAAGCTGAGCAGACAAAATTATGCTAGCGAAAATGTAAAACCACTTTTTCATTGGTAATGGGATTGATTGAAACGAAAAAAACGATTTTTAAAATTAACCAATGCCATTGATATTGTATATACTTAAAAGTTGGTATTTTGAAAGGTTTTCAAGATGAAAATCGATGATTTTAAATTATTTAATGATAGTCTATTTACCTTTCTAGGTTTAAGAATAAACAAACAATTTTATCCTCAAATCGTTAATTTCGTAGACCTATAACGATGAAACGGAAACCTTATCCCGCAGAGCAAGACAAAATTCAAGTTCCCAAATTTGAGGAAAGTGCAGGTTATTACACCACCAAGCAGCGAAGTAAGATCATGTCTAAAATAAGGGGTAAAAACAGTAAGCCAGAAATGTTGTTGCGTAGGGCCCTTTGGTCAAATAACATTCGCTTTCGCATACATAGGAAAGATTTGCCAGGTAAGCCAGATTTAGTGATTGATAAATATAAGCTCGCAATTTTTGTAGATGGCGATTTTTGGCATGGTTACCAATGGGATGAAAATAGGCATAAAAATAACCGAACATTTTGGATCCCAAAAATTAAGCGAAACATACAACGTGACCAGTTTGTGAATGAAAGTTTAAAGGAAATGGGCTATACAGTAATGCGTTTTTGGGAAAACGAAGTGAGGCAGAACTTAAAAGCCTGTGTAAACCAAGTTAAGCTTTACATAGAAGCGGCTAGGGAAATAGAAGTGCCGGCGAAAGAATAAGTGGGATGGGAGATGGAAGATGGGAAATGGAATATGGAATGGCTGTACCAATGAACCAATGACACCAATGAACCAATTAGACTAACATTCCTTTTCTAGAGATTACAAATCCACCGATGATCCCTACTACTAAAATGATTGCCCAGTTATAATCATCTAAAGGCAAGTTCATTGGAGGGGTTGTGCAATTATTATTTGCATTCTCATATAAGTAAACCACTCCCCAATTATTGCCAATTACTTCACACTTGTCTTGATTGTTAGATCGCTTCTGGATTTTTGAATCTAAAATGCCACAATTTGTATCGCCATCCCACCATCTAATGGTAATTGGGCTGGTGTTATAATAGGTTGGATATCCAGTAGCGTTTACACCGCCTGTTGCATTTGGAAAAATTTGATTTCCTAGGTTACACCCTGTTGATGCCTTAGCCATGAATACGCTAATTAAAACTAGGATTACAGCAACTATGTATTTAAAATATTTTTTCATTCTGAGTCTTGTTCTTCAAGCCTCATTAGTCAATGGTTATGCCATCCACCACTTCTTACTCCTTATGGGAATGTAACGTTCTTTTAAATAGCCTTGTTAATGTTTAAACATATATATAAGTTAAAATATGACCATATAGTGTCTTAATTAAGGTTTTTTATATAAATCCATAATTTAAGAATTGTAGAAAAGTGGGGAATTATTTACCTAACAATTTCCCACTTATACGGTAATTGGGGAAATTATCCCTCGTTTCTTAATATCTTTAATGGTGGTTGGTTCAGTATATTTCGGGTGCTTAATACACCTGTTATCACAACTAATCCAACAACAATTGAAAATAGCACAAGTATAGGGACTAGTGGTGGCGTAAATGTAGCATCAAAACTATATTTAGCCAACAACCAACTTCCACTTATGGATAATATCAATCCTGCACCTGCAGCTAAAACACCTAAAAAGAAATATTCAATCGCATTGATGATTAAAACCTGTTTGCCACTTGCGCCTAATGTTCTCAGTAAAATGCTTTCTTTGATTCGTTGGTTTTTACTGGTAAGCACAGCTGATAATAAAACAATCCATCCCGTGGCCATGCTAAAACCTGCCATGAACCTAATTACGAAACCAATTTTACTCAACAGCTCATCTATTAACTCTAAAACCAAGTCTAAATCTATTACAGAAACGTTAGGGAATTTTCTAACAACTGCTCCTTGATATTTCGCCGAGACCTCTTTAGACGGAATCCTTGTCATTAATACGTGAAACTGAGGTGCATCTTCTAATACACCAGTCGGAAAAACAACCCTGAAATTAGTTTGCATCCTTCCCCAATTCACTTCTCTAAAGCTGCCAACAGCTGTTGTAATAAGCGTTCCCTGTACATTGAAAACAATCTTATCTTTCAGTTTTACCTTCAACCTTTTGGCGTAACCTTGCTCTAACGAAATGTAGATAGGGGCAGTGTCAGATTCCACCTTTCCAATCCATTCTCCATCGGTAATTTTTTCTGCAGCAGTTAGGCTATCCTGATAAGTTGCCCTAATTTCTCCCCTAAATGCATTGGCATTGCTAGTGTCTTTTGCTAATGTTTTGCCATTAATTTGTTCAATTCGCATCGTAATCACGGGCACTTGATTCATTAAAGGCAGTTTGTAAGACTTTGTTAATTTATTCAAATCATCTTTCTGTGTATTCTGAATGTCGAACAAAATGGTGTTAGGTTGATTGGCACTCGAAGAAAGTGTTACGCGATTAATCAATATCGCTTGTACAAAAAACAAGGTGCAAATAAACGCTGTAGATAGTCCGATGGAAACCGTAAGCATTAAGGTCTGGTTATTTGGTCTGTACAAATTAGCAAAACCTTGTCGCCATAAATAACTCCATGAAAGCGGTAAAAACTTCTTGGCCAAAAACATCAATCCCTTAGAAAAAGCCATTAGCAATAAAAAGGCAATCAGTATAGCGATGGTAAAAGCTATGCTCTGTGCCATTGATTTCATTTGTAAATAGGTAAAGCCAAATACAAAAAGAATCATCAATACATAAACCAACCATTTTAGCGGATCTCTTTTCGCTGTTGCACTTTCAAATGAAGCACGAATAGCATTTAGTGGCGATATTTTCCTAACTGCCAATAAAGAAGGCAATGCAAATAAGATAGAAATCAACAAACCTAAAGCCACCCCCTGTGCAACTGCCAACCAAGAAATTTGCATACTGATTTCAATGGGCAGAAAATCTTTAAGTACAACAGGCAGTAAAAACTGTATTGCAGTGCCTAATGCAGCTCCTAAAACGGCACCAATTAGACCTATGCATGAAATCTGTATCAAGTAAATTAAAAAGGCTGCTCTTGCTTTTAAACCCAAACAGCGTAAAGTGGCAATGGTACTTAGTTTTTCTTGAATGTAAACGTGAATGGCACTACCTACACCAATACAACCTAACAACAAGGCAATAAATCCTGCCAAAGCCAAAAAGCGGCTCATGTCTCTAAAAGACCTGCCAGTACTTTCTTTTTTGGAGGCTACGGTTTCAATATCCAATCCTTCTTTTTCAAAAGGAGCTTCAATTTTCTTTAGTGTTTTTTCTAGTTCACTATCGTTTAAATATTGATAATAAAAACGATAGGTAATTCTACTTCCAATTTGAGTTAAACCAGTTTTTTCTAGATAAATTAAGGGAATAAATACAGTAGGGGCAATGGTGGCTTGGATGCCTGTTTGTCCGGGTGCTTTATTTAGTATGCCCGCAATCTTAAAATTTAATGCGCCAACTTTAACAGAATCGCCAACCTTGGCGTTAAATTGCAACATCAAGGTCTGGTCTACTAGTGCATTTCTGCCACTTTGAAATTGTGTGGCTGCTGCGGCTGGGCTAGTTTCTATCTTCCCATAAAATGGATATTTACCTTGCAAAGCTTTAATTTGTACCAATCTGCTCCCTTCTCCCTTGATGAAATAAAGCATCGAGGCAAAAATTCTCTCCTCAGCTCTGTCATCGCCCAATTGGGCTAACATCTTTTGTCTGGCTTTTTCTAATGGTCGCCTGCTTTCTACAATTAAATCGGCCCCAGCCAATTCTTTGGCCTGTGAGTCTATATCGCGTTGCAAATTATCCTTAAAAGAATAAACGGCCACTAAAGCGGCAATGCCCAATACAATGGAAGAGATAAAAAGGAATAAACGAGAGCGATTTTTACGGCTATCTCGCCAGGCCATCTTAAAAAGCCATGCAACGCTAATGGGTTGGTTAAATGCAGACTTAGACATATTTCGGACTTTCATCGGCAATGATGATACCGCCTTTAATTTTAATAATTCGGTTGGTTCTAGCTGCTAATTCTAAATCGTGGGTTACAATTACGAGCGTTGTTCCGGCATCTTTGTTTAAATCGAACAACAGTTTAATTACCTTCTCGCTCGTTTCCGCATCTAAATTACCTGTTGGTTCATCAGCAAAAAGTAAAGCAGGTTGATTAGAAAATGCCCTAGCCAAAGAAACTCGTTGCTGTTCTCCGCCAGACAATTGAACAGGATAATGATGTGAACGATCTGCCAAGCCAACTTTGTCTAATAAGGTCATCGCAGTAGCCTTTATGTTTTTTGCCCCTCTTAATTCTAAAGGAACCATTACGTTTTCTAAAGCTGTTAATGTAGGTAACAATTGAAAATTCTGAAAGATGAAACCCACATATTGATTGCGGACAGCTGCTCTTTGATCTTCATTTAAATTATCTAAAGCGATGTTGTTTAAAGTTACGGAGCCAGAGGTAGCCCTATCTAAGCCAGCGCATAAACCCAGCAAGGTTGTTTTTCCGCTACCTGATGGGCCAGTAATGGCAACTGTATCGCCTTTATTGATAGAGAAATTGATGTTGTCTAAAACAGTTAATTCGTGATTTGCGCTTTGATAAGCCTTGCTCACATTTTTTATCTCGAGAATGGTTTCCAATGATTTCCTATTTTAAGTTTTCGCTATATTTGAATGAAACATTATGCCGCTTGTCCTGTTAAAGATAAAGGCTTTTAAATTATTAGAGGAAGAATTGATAGATATGTTACGAAAACGTTTAATGGGTATAATTGTTTTGGCTTGCGTTGTTGCAGCCTGCGGAAACACAAAGGATGAAAATGAAAAAAGCGAAGCTGCTGCGGTGAAAAATCAGACTGAAACTAAGCTAAGAAATATCTTGTTTTTTGGTACAAGTTTAACTGCCGGATATGGTTTAGACCCTTCAGAAGCTTATCCAACCTTAATCCAACAAAAAATAGACTCGTTAAAACTACCTTATAAAGTAATTAATGCAGGCTTAAGTGGTGAAACGTCTGCAGGTGGTAAAGGTAGGGTAGATTGGCTTTTGAAGCAGAAAATTGATGTTTTTGTATTAGAGCTAGGCGCAAATGATGGATTAAGAGGTATTCCAGTTGCAGAAACCACTAAAAACTTACAATTTATTATAGATCAGGTGAAGAAAAAATATCCAAATGCAAAAATGGTATTAGCAGGAATGCAAATGCCACCAAGTATGGGATTAACTTATACCAATCAATTTAGAGAGGTATTTCCAAAACTAGCTTCCAAAAATGGAATGGTTTTAATTCCTTTTTTACTGGATAAAGTAGGAGGGAATGCCAAATTGAACCAAAAAGATGGCATACACCCAACAGCACAAGGCGCAAAGATTTTAGCAGAAAATGTTTGGGCTAAGTTGGAAGGGGTTTTATAGTTTCACCACCTAAGGCACCTTAGAAAACCTAAGTTGAAAGAACAAGTATATAAGCAGCAAATCAAAAATTAACCAGCTAAGACATCTTAGAAAATCTAAGGATATATGTATCTAAGGTGCGCTCAGGTTTCTTAGGCGGTTTAAAAACCCATCACACTATGATGTGCTTAGATGGTAAAAAAACGCTAAGGTGCGCTCAGGTTTCTTAGGTTGTTAAAAACCCATCACACTAGATGTACTAAGATTTCTTAGATGGTAAAACCCACAGCTAAGGGGCTCTCAGGTTTCTTAGCTGGTTTAAAGTCCAAGGAGAATTACCACCTAAGGCACCTTAGAAAACCTAAGAATAATAGATGGAAAAAGCCAGCAGCAAAAAACATTAACCATATAAGGCATTTAAGATAATATAAGTAGTACTACAAACTTATATGTCCTTATCATCTCTTATATGGTTCAACTACCCTTTGCGTTCTCTGCGCCCTTTGCCCAAAAGGGACTCCTATGGAGCGGTTACCAATCACCTAAGGTGTTCTTAGGTTGCTTAGGTGGTTAAAAAACTTTGTGCTCTCTTCGTTCTTTGCGGTTAAACCAACCACCTAATATGTTCATTGGTTTCTTCAATAAATATTGAGGGAATAAAAAATACATTCTCTCTCATGCAATTCCCCAAATACCAACATCATTTAGTAAATTAGATAAGCCTAAAATTATTCAAATGAAAACTAAATCCTTCCTTCTCCTATCATCATTAACACTAACCACCCTATTTTACAGCTGTAGCCAAAAACCGGAAAAAGAAATTAAAGACCTAATGGTTGAGAAAAGTACCATCTGTTATCAATCTATTAGCGAAAAAGATACTGGATGGTTAAGGATAGATACTTCTAAAAGTCAGATTATTGGTTTGTTAACTTTTAATTATGGCATCGGAAAAAACTACGATGGGCAGTTTAAGGGAAAAATGTATGGAGATACTTTAAAAGGCCACTACGACTTTAAAGTAAACAAAGCTAATAAATGGTACAGAAATCCAGTTGCTTTCCTTAAACGTGATGGAAAATTGACCATGGGCGTTGGTAAGTTCTATATGTATTTTGGCTCAGCCTATTTTGACGATAAAAGAAAGATTGATTACGAGAGAGGAAAGTTTATTTTTGAGGTAGCCGATTGTAAGTAGGTAGTCTTGTTATTCATAGCGCAGCGAAGCAGATTAGAGTTTAGGGGTTTTGTCATCCTGAGCATCGCGAAGGATCTGTTTGACAGGTTTACTTTTTTCTATTCAGTCGCTGTCTAGTCGCAGTCATACCACGAGCTATAGCAACAAGGTACCAGATAGGGACCTAGTAGGCACCTGCTAGGGTACTGCTTCGATAAAAGGCCTAGAAAACACGGCTGATGATGCTAATTTAGCCGATTAAGGTATGTTTTTGCCTAGCAGATCGCTAGAATCGAGGTCTTATGGCGGAAGGGATGGGCTTAGGGGGCGGCAAATCTGTTAAAGGAAAACCAAAAAATAAGAATTTCTAATCTACTAGCGCCTCGGCATTTCTCCGCCATTTGATCGAAACTGGGTCGTGTCTGCATCATAATTGGATGCAGAAGTAGTCGACTTCGCTTCGTCTTTTCTTCGGGTCGGTCCCGAACGTTTCCCGAAGCTTTCCCGAAGCCTTCCCGAAGCAGACTCGAACGCTTCCCGAACAGTTCCCGAAGAAACCTAAATGAATTCCCGAAGGAAACCCGAAAAAATTGCTTGAAAAATGTCCTCGAATGTCCGGAAATATCTAGCTAAATAGGTAGGTTGTTCGAGACTTCTCCCAGTGTTGTTCGAGAAACGTTGCTTTAAAGGCCAATTCTCCGAAGGAATCTGGGAGGAATGTGGGAGAAGGCACGGTAGACTTTGGAGGTTTTTCTCTTTTTTGAATTATCATTTCAGCCTCTTTAAGTACTATTTTTCGTCTGGCTAGCCACAAAAGATTTAGGAAGGGAAGTCTCTACCCTTCAAATGAACAGGTTAAGTCAAGATACACTCGTAATAAATCTTAATCTTTCCTATTTACATTATATAATCATTTAGTAACCATTCCTTGTTCCTCGCACCATGCTTGCATATCCCTTGCATATCTATCCTTGTGTCTCTTAGTCATACTTTAATCGCTAAGAATAGGGTTGGAAGCAAGTATCCTAGGGTAGGACTGGGATAGGAATAGGATAGCAATGGAATAGGAACGAAGGGAAGGGTGGATATAACGTGGACTTAAGGTGGATTTAATGTGGACTAAGTGAAATGAAATTAAGGGGGATGAAACGCTTTGAACAAGCGGGATTGCCAGAATTGCAATGATTAACTAAGATAAGGAAATTTTCAGGCATTGGAGAAGTTATAATTTAAATTTTGGAAATTTAATAATCAGAAATCCTAACGCTTTTGCAAAATGGGTCAACTTGGTTTCAAAAGCAAGCTATTGCAGCACAAACGTTTGATTTATTAAAACATTTGCGCAAAACCCTAAGCAATCTATCAAAAATAATCTCACAAAAACATCTCTAGCAATAAATAAGGACAATTTGCCTAAAAAAATAAATCATTAATAACAGTGTAATGCTTATTAAAACAAATGTTAATCGGATAAACTAAAAAATGCAAACGTTTGTGTTTTATAAAATAGCTATAGCTGGCTTTACATCACTATTTTAGTATGCTAATAGATTGTTATTGTTAGGTAATAACTTTAATCTAAGCACAATTAACCTAGACCAATTAACCACAAATGAAGAAAAACACAATCATCCTACTTATCATTTTATTGTTTTGCTTAAATACGCAAGCGCAACAATTACCAGTAGAACTGCAAACACCAGAAGTAGTTTCAGTGAACAGAATGCCAATGAGGGCATCAGCATTTGCTTATGAAAGCGCAGATTTAGCGACTAAAAGGAACAAAGAAAAGTCAGCATATTTTTTGTCGCTAAATGGAACTTGGAAGTTTAACTGGGTTAAAGACCCACGAAAAAGACCTTTAGATTTTTATAAAACTGATTTCAATGATGCAAGCTGGGATAACTTTAAAGTGCCAGCTAACTGGGAGGTGAATGGTTATGGTTTGCCAATCTATGTAAATCAGCCTTACGAATTTGCTGGGAGAAAAAATACTGGCAATAGAATGAATCCGCCTTTTGATATTCCAGAAGATAATAACCCAGTTGGCTCTTACCGTAGAAAAATTAACATCCCAGAGAACTGGAAAAATAGACAAGTATTTATCAGTTTAGGCGCTGTAAAATCTGCTTTTTACATTTGGGTAAATGGTAAAAAAGTTGGTTACAGTGAGGATAGTAAGCTTGCAGCTGAATTTGATATCACTAAATATGTTAAGACAGGAGAAAATACCATCGCCTTGCAGGTTTACCGTTGGAGTGATGGAAGTTATTTGGAGTGCCAAGACATGTGGCGCATTTCGGGCATAGAAAGAGATGTGTATTTATATTCAACTCCTAAACTAGATATCCGTGATTTTAAAGCGATTGGTACTTTAGACCCTACCTACACAAATGGTTTGCTAAATGTAGATGTAACTGTAGAAAACTATAAAATAGATCAACGTACCAATCACAGCAGGCCAGATAGTTTTTATGTAGCATTAAACTTGGTAGATGCAAAAGGAAATAGCATTTGGAAAGACGCAACAGGCTTGCAAAAGGTTTTAGGTAATTATAAATCTAATCTTTCTTTTAAAACTCAAATCAGTAACGTTAAAAATTGGTCGGCCGAAGTACCTTACTTATATACTTTATACATCACACTTAAAGATAAAAACGAAAATGTAATTGAAGTTATTCCTCAGCGTATCGGTTTCCGTAGTGTAGAAATTAAAGGAAGCGATTTATTGGTTAATGGAAAACGTGTGTTTTTAAAAGGTGTAAATCGCCATGAACATAATGCAACTCAAGGCCATACTCTTGCGCATGAAGACATGAGAAAGGACATGGAAATGATGAAAAAACTGAACGTAAATGCAGTTCGTCATTCTCATTATCCGCCAGATCCTTATTGGATGGAACTTTGTGACGAATATGGTTTGTATGTGATTGATGAGGCCAATATCGAATCTCACGGTCGTTATTATAGTTTAGAAACAACTTTTGGTAACGATAAACAATGGCGTATTCCGCATCTAGAGCGCATAACCAGAATGTATGAAAGAGATAAAAATCATACAGCAGTAATCACTTGGTCGCTAGGGAATGAAGCTGGAAATGGCGTGAATTTCTACGAGGCCTATGAGTGGTTAAAACAAAGAGATTTTCGTCCTGTGCAATACGAAAGGGCAGAAAACGACTTTAATACGGATATGATTGTTCCTCAATATCCTGATCCAAATTGGTTAATCAAGTATTCGAAAGGAAAAAGCGAAAGGCCATTGATCATGAGTGAGTATGCGCACATCATGGGTAACAGTTTAGGTAATTTTAAAGAATATTGGGATGCCATAGAAAATAATCCTAAACTACAAGGTGGTTTTATTTGGGAGTGGATAGACCAAGCCATTGATACCGTAAAAAATGGAAAACGAATTTTAGCTTATGGCGGAGATTTTCCATTAGAAGGTCCAGTTAACGAAGATTTTAGCGATAATAATTTCTGTGTTAAAGGTGTGGTTACTGCTTATCGTGGCTTAACACCTATGGCAATTGAAGCTAAAAAAGTTTATCAATTTATTAAATCTAGTTATTTAGGTAACAAGCAGATTAGTGTTAACAATAGCTATTTCTTCAGGGATATTAGTAATTTCCAATTGAAATGGGAGGTGTTAGAAGATGGCAAAATAATTGAAACAGGTTTGTTAAATGATTTGCCAATCGGACCTCGTGCTACTCAAACATTTACTTTACCTATTAAGACTACTGTAAAAGCTGGAAAAGAATATTTCTTAACCTTAAGGTATTTACTTAAAACCGATGAACCATTTTTAGAAAAAGGTTATGAACTGGCAACAGAACAATTTGTTTATGGTGGTGGCGCTACTCCTTATCAAGCTCAAATACAAAATGGAGATTTAAAGGTTGAAGAAACTGCTGATAAAGTTGTGGTTAAGGGAAAAGATTTTACAGCCAGTTTTGATTTGAAAAAAGGCTTGTTAACAAGTTATGTTTTAAAAGGAGAAGAGTTACTTGCTCAAGGTCCAAAACCTGCATTTTACAGAGCACCAACCGATAATGATATTGGTGCAGGATTAAATAAATCATTGCGCATGTGGCGAAATGTTTATGATGAGAAGAGCACATTGTTATCTCAGAAAGTAGATAAATCAAACCCTAAATCGTTAACTATATTTTTCCGTTCATCTTTATTAAATGGTGATGCCGAAACTGAACAACTATTTACTATTCATGCAGATGGTGCTATAAAAGTTGATAACAAATTAATTGCTGTAAAAGGAAAATACAGAGCATTAATGAGAGTAGGAAATGACTTGCAATTGAACAAACAATTTAACGCCATTAATTTTTATGGTCGTGGACCAGGTGAAAATTATTGGGACCGTAAAACAGCATCATTAATTGGTTTATACAAGAGCAAAGTCGATGAGCAATATTTTCCTTATGCTCGTCCGCAAGAAAGTGGAAATAAAACTGATGTACGTTGGGTTTCTTTCACCAATGCAAAAGGTAAAGGTTTAAAATTTGAATATGCTGATAATCTATTGAGTTTTTCGGCCTTGCCATATACCATTGAAGATTTAGATCCAGAGGCAGAGAAGAAACAATACCACTCAGGCGAATTGGTGCAGAGAGATAAAATTTATGTGCACATGGACTTACAGCAACTTGGCGTTCAAGGTATAGACAGTTGGGGTTCAATGCCATTAAGTGAATATCAAATCCCCTATAAAAATCAACAATACAGTTATTGGATAAAACCAATCAAGTAAAAAGGTGAGCCTTCAGATGTAAATTTGAAGGCTCTTTTTTTACCTAAAGTTAAGTTGAAAAAATCTGCTGATTAAAAATCTTGTTGCACATTTTTAAACTCCTAACTTTTTATTAGCTTTGTTACTATATGCTATCAAAGAAAACAAAGTATGCTATAAAAGCATTGGTAATTTTGGGTAAAAATATGACCCAACCACCAATGCAAATCGCTCGTATAGCCGAAGAAGAGCATATTCCTAAAAAATTCTTAGAGCAAATTCTGTTAGACCTGCGCAACGCTGGATATTTATACAGTAAAAAGGGAGCTGGAGGCGGTTATAGCCTTAATAAAAATCCAGAAGACATTTATTTGGTAGATATTTTACGCATTACTGATGGGCCAATTGCCATGGTTCCTTGTGCAAGTTTGAAATTTTATCATAAATGTGAAGAGTGCCATGATGAAGTAACTTGTGGTATTCGTAAGGCATTTATCGATGTTAGAGATGCTTCTTTAAAGGTTTTAAGCGAAACAAGCATAGCTAATATCATCGAACGCGAACAAACAGCTTTAAATTTACCTATCATTTAAAGTTTTTCTAGTCATCCTTACGTGTACCGATCCGCTAGCTAGCGGATTCATTGAGGTAGTGTATTAGAAGGGATTTGAAGTGCAAAGCTTGTGGTTATTGGTTCAGGCTAGTCCCGTGCCAAAGGCACTCCTTTGTAGCCAATACTGCAATTCCCGATGAAGAATCGGGATATTTCCGCGTATTCCGGGGCTAAAATACAAAATCAGTGCTTTTATGAAACAGAACAGGAAAAAGTTTATCAAGAACCACTTCCCATAATCTTAAACCTGATAGAGCCAAATAGCCCGCAACCCGATTTTTCATCGGGTGAGGACTATAAGCGATAGCAGGGCTGAAGGCTGCCAAAAGCTTGCTCCAATTCATTTTCAACGATAAAACGTTCTCCTTATGCTCTCTTTCAATAATTATTTTAAAAAAGTTTATAAAATAAGACTACTAAGTCTATATACTTTGTATATTTGTATAATATTATTTTGCTTGAGAGCTTATTTTTATAGTCAAGGCAAATATAATATGGCGAGAGAGGCGGTTAAATGCAACTCTTAAACAAAACGTAAACCAAATTTATTATATGCAAAGTTTTAGAACAGAACTAGAAAATCCTGTTGTGGAGAGAGATATTATTGACCTTGAAAAAAAGATTAATGATTTTCGTTCGGGAAAAATTCACGACGAACGTTTTAGAAGTTTGCGTTTAGCGAGGGGTATATACGGTCAGCGCCAACCAGGCGTGCAAATGATTCGTATTAAACTGCCTTTTGGTAAAGTCAGTTTCAAGCAATTATTACGCATTGCGGATATTGCTGATGAATACGGAAGTGGGAATTTACACTTAACAACTCGTCAAGATATTCAGCTTCACTATGTGAGTTTAGATAGAACGCCAGAACTTTGGGCTAAACTAGAACAAGACGATATTACTTTAAGAGAAGCTTGTGGAAACACTGTTCGTAATGTAACCTCGTCGCCAACATCGGGTATTGACCCAGACGAGCCTTTTGATGTTTCGCCTTATGCACAAGCAGTTTTCGCTTACTTTTTGCGTAATCCGATTTGCCAAGAAATGGGAAGAAAGATTAAAATCTCTTTTTCATCAAGCGATAAAGATACAGCATACAGCTATATCCACGATTTAGGTTTCATTCCTAAAGTAAATGAGAAAGGAGAACGTGGTTTTAAAGTTTTATTTGCTGGCGGATTAGGGGCACAACCTTTTTTAGCAAGTGCAATTAATGATTTTTTACCAGAAGACCAGTTAATTCCGTTCTCTGAATCTGTTTTGAGAGTGTTTGACCGTTATGGTGAACGTAACAATAGAAATAAAGCCCGCTTAAAATATTTAGTTCAGAAGTTAGGTTTAGAAGAAGTTTTGAGATTGGTTGAGGAAGAAAGAACAGCCAATAAAGTGAAAATTTTTAAAATAGATTTAACAACTGTTCCTCTACCAAGTTATCCATTTACGCAAGACTATCCTGAAGTTGCTTTAGAAAATGAAAATCATTACGAGCATTGGTTAGCTACAAATGTTTTTGAACAAAAGCAAAGTGGGTTGTTTGGCGTTTATGTAAAAATATTAGTAGGTGATATTAAAACAGATAAGGCAAGAGAATTCATTAATGCCATTAGACCTTATGTTGCTGATGAGATTCGTGTAACTCAAAATCAAGGGTTTTTGTTAAAGTTTGTGCAAGAAAATGCTTTGCCATCTTTATATAGAGCGTTATCAGACATTGGCCTTGCCAATGCAGGATTTGATAGTTTAGCTGATATTACCACTTGCCCAGGTACAGATACTTGTAACTTGGGTATTTCTAACAGCATGACTTTGGCTGAGGTTTTGGAAGAAGTGGTTTACGAAGATTTTCCAGCGTTTATTTACGAGAAAAACATCAAAATAAAGATTAGTGGCTGTATGAATTCTTGTGGTCAGCATGGTTTAGCAGAAATTGGTTTTCACGGTAGTTCGGTAAAGGCAGAAGGAAAAGTAGTGCCAGCTGTACAAGTGATGTTAGGTGGCGGAACGGTTGGAAACGGTGTAGGTAGAGTTGCAGAAAGAGTAATCAAAGTGCCTTCAAAAAGAGCTACGCAAGTTTTACATTTCTTGTTAAACGATTTTAAGGCGAATAACCAAGAGCATGAAAGCTTCCATCAATATTATGATAGAAAAGGGAAGGATTATTTCTATCAATTATTAAAGCCACTTGGCGACTTAACTAACCTTAAGGCTGAAGAGTTTGTCGACTGGGGTCACGAAGAAACATTTGTAACTGCAATTGGTGTGGGCGAATGTGCTGGTGTTGTAATTGATTTGGTAGCTACTTTATTGTTAGAAGCAGAGGAGAAATTAGGTTGGGCAAATGAGGCATTAGAAAATCAGGCTTATGCCGATTCTATTTACCACAGCTATAGCACTATGGTAAATGCAGCAAAATCTTTATTGTTAGATAAAGGCGTTAGCAGTAGCACCCAAGCAGGTGTAATTAGAGAATTTGATAATCATTTTGTAGAAAGTGGTGAATTTACTTTTAATACCAGTTTTGCAGATTTAGTGCTTCAAATTAATAAAAACGAACCATCAGCAGTTTTTGCTAAGCAATATTTTACAGAAGCAGCTGAATTTTTAAATGAAATAAAAGTCCTAAGGGCGACTGTATAATGGGAGAAAGAAATTTAAATATAGAACCAAAAATAACCTTATTAGGCGCTGGTCCTGGAGATCCAGATTTGTTGACTTTAAAAGGCGTAAAGGCTTTGCAAGCTGCAGATGTGGTACTTTATGATGCTTTAACCAATGAAGCTTTATTAACTCACGCACCTGCGGAAGCGATTAAAGTTTATGTTGGCAAACGTTCTGGCGAACATTCTTATGCACAAGATGCAATTAACAAATTGATGGTAGATTATGCCTTAAACTATGGTCACGTAGTACGTTTAAAAGGCGGCGACCCTTTCGTTTTTGGTAGAGGTTATGAAGAACTAGATTATGCGGATTCGTATAACATTCCAGTAACCGTAATTCCAGGTATTTCTAGTTCAATTGGCGTACCGGGTTTGCAACAAATTCCAGTTACACATCGTGGATTGAGCGAAAGTTTTTGGGTAATTACAGGTACAATTTCAAACGGACAGGTATCTGATGATATTTATCAAGCTGCAAAATCTAATGCTACGGTTATCATTTTAATGGGCTTAAAGAAATTAGCTGAGATTGTAGAAATATTTAAAGCCGAAGGAAAACATCAATTACCTGCTGCAGTTGTTCAGAATGGTTCATCTGATCATGAAAAGTTGGTAGTTGGTCAAGTAGAATCGATTTTAGAAATCACAAAAAAAGAAAATATAGAAGCGCCAGCTTTGCTTATTTTTGGAGAAGTAGTATCATTACACCCATCGTTTAAAACTTTGATTGCACCATATGCTTCAATCTCCTAAAACCAATAATAATGTGCCTTTTTCTCAAGAGGAGAAAGGAAACCAGCTGTTTCCAGTTTTTGTAAAACTGAATCAGTTGCGTACTTTATTAATTGGTGGGGGAAATATTGGCTTAGAAAAATTAACAGCAATAGTTAACAACAGCTTTCAAGCTGATGTTACCATTGTTGCTGAAAATATAAATCCCGTAATTGTTGACTTAATTGTAGGTTATCCGAATGTTAAGATTAAACAGAAACGTTATGATGCTTCAGATTTAAATGATGTGGATATTGTTTTTGTGGCCACAGGCGATAATGTTTTAAATGAGCAAATAAGAACAGAAGCACACGATAAAGGTTTGTTGATCAACGTTGCCGATAAACCAGAACTATGTGATTTTTATTTAGGTTCCATTGTTCAAAAAGGAGATTTAAAGATTGCAATTTCTACAAATGGAAAATCGCCTACAATTGCAAAACGTTTAAAAGAGATTTTAAATGATGGCATTCCTGCAGAGTTGGATGAGACTTTGCAAAACATGAGTGCCTTGCGCCAGACTTTAAAAGGAGATTTTGCTTCAAAAGTTAAAACATTAAATAAGGTTACAGAAAATTTAATCAACAATAAAAAGAGTTTTGCAGAGCGAAATATTAAATGGCTAATCTGGCTTTCTATTATATTATTTATTTATACAGCGGGTTTAACACTTTGGAATACTGAGCCGGAATTTAAAACCTTTTTAATAGACATAGACCCATTATTCTATTGGTTTTTAGGAGCTGGATTTGTATTTGCAATGGTTGATGGGGCAATTGGAATGTCTTATGGCGTAACTACTGCTTCTTTTTCATTGGCTATGGGATTACCACCTGCATCAGCCAGTATGGCCATACACATTTCTGAAGTTTTAAGTAATGGAATTGCTGGTTGGATGCATTACAAAATGGGTAATGTAAACTGGAAACTTTTTAGGTTATTAATTATTCCAGCCATTATTGGAGCAGTTTTAGGTGCTTATATTTTATCATCCTTAGAACACTACAGTGCTTATGTAAAGCCTGTTGTTGGAGTTTATACCTTGGTTTTGGGTGGGATTATTTTAAAGAAAGCTTTCAATATTAAGAAAAAGAAAGCAGCTGGAGATAAAATAAAAAAGATTGGCCCTTTGGGCTTTGTCGGTGGTTTTATAGATGCCGCATTTGGCGGTGGTTGGGGCTCGATTGTATTGTCAAGTTTAATCGCCGGAGGAAGACATCCATTGTTTTCTTTGGGAACAGTTAAGATTTCGAGGTTTTTTATTGCAACCTTAAGTTCGCTTACATTTTTTACAATGTTGGGTGGTAGGTATTGGGAAGCAGTTTTGGGATTAATTATTGGAAGTGCTTTAGCATCGCCAATTGCAGCAAGAGTTTCTAATAAAATATCTGCAAAAACAATCATGGTGGCTGTAGGTATCATCGTTATGATAGTGAGTTTGCGTAGCGTTATTATGTTTATTTTAAAGCTGATTTAGAGATGGAAGAATTAGAAAATTTAAAGCAAGAATTAGCTGGCTTAAGCATCGTAGATAAACTTTGGTACTTAACTAAAAAGTACGAAGGCAGAATAGTGTTTAGTACAAGTTTTGGCTGGGAAGACCAAGTAGTTACCGATATCATATTCGCTAATAAAATTCCTATTAAGGTTTTTACATTAGAGACAGGCAGGTTGTTTCCAGAAACCTATTATGTGTGGAACAGAACGCTAGAAGTTTATCAACAAACTATTCATGCTTACTACCCACAAGCAGATTTATTGCAAGCAATGGTTAATGCAAAAGGACCGAGTAGTTTTTATGAATCTGTAGAAAATAGAAAAGAGTGCTGTCATATCCGTAAAATAGAACCTCTAAAAAGAGCTTTGTACGGGAACGAAATTTGGGTAACTGGAATTAGGGCAGAGCAAAGTCCGAATAGAGAAGATATGCACGATTTGGAATATGATGCTTCAAATCAGTTGATCAAGTTCCATCCAATTTTCGAATGGACTTTAGAAGAAGTAAAACAATATATTAAGGACAATAATATAGTTTACAACACTTTACATGATAAAGGTTTCCCAAGCATCGGCTGTGCCCCATGTACTAGGGCGGTGCAGCCAGGTGAAGATTTTAGAGCAGGAAGATGGTGGTGGGAAGACCAAAGTAAAAAAGAGTGTGGCTTACACAATACTGCTGAAGAGATTGTGGCGAGCAAGGAATAAAAGAGAGAAAAGAACAGGAGCAAGGAATTAAGAAAGTTTGGAATGAAACATTACAACTTTTAAACATTACAACATCTACAAATGAGCGAATACAATTTTGATTATTTAGACGAATTAGAGGCCGAGGCGATTCATATTTTACGTGAAGTAGCAGGGCAATTTGAGAAACCCGCGTTGTTGTTCTCTGGAGGAAAAGATTCGATAACATTGGTGCGATTAGCAGAAAAAGCATTTAGACCAGGTAAATTCCCTTTCCCTTTGGTACACATAGATACTGGACATAATTTTGAAGAAACCATTGAATACCGTGATGAAATGGTAGCGAGAATCGGCGAAAAACTAATTATTGGTTCAGTTCAAAAATCTATTGATGAAGGTAAAGTAATTGAACAAACAGGCAAAAATGCTAGTCGTAATGCCTTACAAACGGTTACGCTTTTAGATACTATTTTAGAAAATAAGTTCGATGCCTGTATTGGTGGTGCCAGAAGAGATGAAGAAAAAGCTCGTGCTAAAGAACGTATTTTTTCGGTTAGAGATGAGTTTGGCCAGTGGGATCCAAAACGCCAACGCCCAGAATTATGGAACATTTATAATGGTAAAATCCACAAAGGCGAAAATGTTAGGGTATTTCCAATAAGTAACTGGACCGAGCTTGATGTTTGGAATTACATCCGTCGGGAAAACATCGCTTTGCCAAGCATTTATTTTGCACACCAACGCGATTGTATTACTAGAAACGGACAATTAATGGCAGCTTCACCATTTTTAAATATGGATAGTGATGATATTGTAGAAAGCAAAAAAGTTCGTTTCCGTACGGTAGGAGATATGTCTTGTACAGCTGCAGTAGAATCTGATGCCGATTTAATTGATGATATTATTCAGGAAATCAGCGATTCGAAAATATCAGAACGTGGCGCTCGTATGGACGATAAGGTTTCTGAAGCTGCAATGGAAGACAGAAAAAAAGGGGGATACTTTTAAGGAAGTACAGAGTAGTTAGTATATAGTATTTAGACATATGCTTAACTACAGATTATTAAATGAAGTATTTGGTTTTAGACGATTTGACATCTAACTACTAATATCTAAATATAAAAAAATGAACATATTAAAATTTTTCACAGCGGGCAGTGTAGATGACGGTAAAAGTACCCTCATTGGTCGTTTGTTATATGATACCGATTCTATTTTGGCAGACCAGTTGGAAGCTTTGCAAAGCTCTAACAGAAAAAACGATGATGGAACAATAGACTTGGCCATTTTAACCGATGGTTTAAGAGCCGAACGAGAACAGGGAATTACTATTGATGTGGCCTATAAATACTTTCAGACCGAGAAGAGAAAATTTATTATAGCCGATACTCCGGGTCACATTCAATATACCAGAAATATGGTTACAGGTGCGTCTACAGCAAATTTAGCCATCATTTTAATCGATGCTAGAAATGGTGTTGTAGAGCAAACCATTCGCCATTCTTATTTGGTTTCTTTATTGGGCATTAAACACATTGTTGTTGCAGTTAACAAAATGGATATGATGGATTATAGCGAAACTGTTTTTTCTGCTATTAAAGAGAAGTATAAGGCTTTAGCACTTAATCTAGGTTTAAAAGATGTAACCTATATTCCTGTAAGCGCACTTAAAGGAGATAATATTGTACAACCATCAGCAAATATGGATTGGTACGAAGGAGAAAGTTTGCTGCACTTCTTAGAAAAAGTAGATACAGATTTGCAAGATAAAACCACACAAGCTCGTATGCCTGTGCAATGGGTAATCAGGCCACAGACAGATGAACTTCACGATTACAGAGGTTATGCAGGTAGGGTTTTAAGTGGGACTTTTAAGGTTAACGATAACGTTACGGTTTTGCCTGCGGGAACAAGTTCTACCATTAGTAAAATAGAATTCTTCGAAAATGAACTAGACCAAGCTTTAGCTGGTCAATCGGTTACCATCCATTTAAAAGATAACATCGATATCAGTAGGGGCGATACCTTGGTTAATTCATCGGCCTTGCCAATGGAATCTAAGTTAATCGAAGCAGATTTATGTTGGATGGATGGGAGAGCATTAGACCCATCAATTATGTATTTAATTCAACATAACAGCAAAACGACCAAATGTAAAATCAACGAGATTTTGTACAAGGTAGATATCAATACGTTAGAAAAACACGCTGCCGATGAGTTTAAACTGAATGATATTGGTCGTGTAATCATTAAAACTGCAGATGCTTTGGCATTCGATTTATATGGAGATAATAGGGCAAATGGTTCAGCAATATTAATTGATAGTCGTACCAACTTAACTGTAGGAGCATTGATGTTTAGAGCTTCGGTAGAATAGGTTAGTTCATTGGTTCAATAGTTCATTATTTTAGAATAAACTAGTAAAGCAATTTCAGCGGGGCGTCGGTTACGATAGCCCCGCTTTTCGTTTTACTTCGCTATCGTTCCTCAGCTTCGTGCTCACTTCAATCGGGTTTGGAGAACTTAAAGCTGTGCAGGAGACAAACAGCAAATCTCAAAACTATTATTACGCAATATTTTGATTCCAGATGAATCCTGCCATCCTCAAATCGCTTAAATCTTAATCCAGACAGTGTTTTAAATTTATTTTAAAATAAATTCTACTATTTCTATAGATTTTATATAAATTTGTTTTGTTGATATACTTAATACCCTGAGCGATGATTTTAAATAAGATAGAGAAAACTCAAGTAGAACCAAAAATTACATTAGTAGGTGCAGGTCCGGGCGACCCAGATTTGTTGACTTTAAAAGGTGTTAAAGCCTTGCAGACAGCAGATGTGGTTCTTTATGATGCTTTGGTAAATGAAGCTTTATTAAATCACGCACCAGAGAATGCTATTAAGGTTTATGTGGGTAAACGTTCAGGAGACGAATCATTCTCTCAAGACTTAGTTAATAAGTTAATGATTGATTACGCTTTAAACTATGGTCACGTTGTGCGTTTAAAAAGCGGCGACCCATTTGTTTTTGCTCGTGGTTTCGAAGAAATTGATGTAGCAGAATCTTATAGTATACCAACAGAAATTGTTCCAGGTGTATCAAGCGCATTAGGTGTGCCAGGTTTGCAAAAAATCCCTATGGTTTATGGTAACTTAAGCGAAAGCTTTTGGGTAGTTACCGGTACAAATTCACAAGGAGAAATTTCGCCAGATTTATATGTTGCCGCTAAATCTAATGCTACGATTGTGGTGTTAATGGGAATCGAAAAAATTAAAGAAATAGCAACGATTTTCAGAACCGAGGGTAAAGATAATTTGCCTGTTGCGGTAATCGAAAATGGTTCGTCTAAAGAAGAGAATGTAGTAGTTGGTATTGTAGATACCATTGAAGAATTAATAGAAGAAAAGAAATTGAGTTCTCCAGCTTTACTTGTTTTTGGTAATGTTGTATCATTGCATCCTCAATTTAATACCATAAAAGAGTTTTATGCAATTATGGCTCAGGAAGAATATTAGTAACCATATTTTATTTTTTATTTTGGAGCAAAAGGTTGGGTAGCAATATCCAACCTTTTCTTTTATAGAAATAAATTTTCTTAGGATAAGAATTATTTGAACACAATTAAATAATCAAAATTATTTTTTACTAAATGTTTGCATTACTCAATCTAATGCCTAATTTAAGTAAGTTTTTCAAAGGTATCGTATGGAAATAATACACTTCAGTGCAGAATGTTATCCAGTAGCAAAAGTTGGCGGTTTGGGCGATGTGGTAGGCGCACTGCCTAAATATCAAAATAAACTAGGTCATGTTGCAAAAGTGGTTATGCCTGCTTATGATACAAAGTTCCTTCATCAAAACGAATTTGAGGTTGTATATGATGGTTGGGTAAGATTGGGATATAATAATCATACCGTTAGGATATTTAGAGAACGAACAAATAAGTTAGGTTTTGATTTATTCCTAGTTCATATTGCAGGATTATTGGACCGTGAAAAAGTTTATGGTTATGATGATGATGTGGAACGTTTCATGGCATTTCAAATTGCAAGTTTAGATTGGATTGCTCAATGGGAACATAAACCTAACGTTATACATTGTCATGATCACCATACCGGGTTAATTCCTTTTATGATTGGTAATTGTAATAACTATCGTCATTTAAGTTACATTCCGACTGTTTTAACCATTCATAACGCACAATATCAAGGTCAATTTGGCTGGGATAAATTACATTATTTGCCAGCTTATGATTTGCGTAATTCGAGTAAATTGGATTGGAGTAATTCGATTAATCCGTTAGCATCTGCTATAAAATGTGCTTGGAGAGTAACAACGGTTTCGCCAAGTTATTTAGATGAAATAAGTTATAAGGCAAATGGCTTAGAAAGTTTGTTAGCCCAAGAGAGAGGAAAGTCATTCGGAATTTTAAACGGAATAGACAACGAAGTTTGGAATCCGCAGAAAGACCCAATGCTTACCAAAGCTTTTGCAAATAGAACTGTAGAAAGTGGAAAAAAAGCAAACAAAGACGCACTTTGTGATGTTTTTAATTTAGATAAAACTAAACCTTTATATACATTTATTGGTAGACTGGTAGGAGAAAAGGGAGCTGATTTATTACCTGATATTTTTTGGAACGCACTAGAACAAAGTGAGGGAGAGATTAATATTTTGGTATTAGGTTCTGGAGACCCAGCTGTTGAAGATAGATTAAATGAAATAACTCATTATCATCCTGGCAAGTATAATGCCTATATTGGTTATAATGAGGTATTGTCACATCAAATTTATGCAGGTGCAGATTTTCTGTTAATGCCATCGAGAGTAGAACCTTGTGGTTTAAACCAAATGTATGCTTTACGTTATGGAACAATTCCAATTGTAAGGCGCATTGGTGGATTAAAAGATACGGTAACTGACATTGGAGATGGGGGGTTTGGAATTTGCCATGATCAAACCAGCATTTGGGATGTTGGTCATGCCATAGGCAGAGCTTATGACTTGTACCTAGACCAAAAAAAGGTAAAAGAAATTCGTAAGTTTATAATGACTTTGGATCACTCTTGGGATAGAGCGGCACAACAGTACATTGATTTATACCAAATGTAAAACTAAATATATATGACCGAAAACGTATTGGGTGTTATTCTTGGCGGCGGCCAAGGATCTAGATTATCTCCGCTAACTCAAACCCGCTCTAAACCTGCTGTGCCAATAGGTGGCAAATACCGATTGGTTGATATTCCTATTTCAAATTGCATGAACTCTGGAATCCACCGAATGTTTGTATTAACACAATTTAATTCAGCGTCTCTTAATAAACACATTAAAAACACCTATCACTTTAGTCATTTTTCTAAAGCATTTGTAGATATTTTAGCAGCAGAGCAAACGCCAGATAACCCAACTTGGTTTCAAGGAACTGCAGATGCGGTGCGGCAATGTATGCATCACATTACCAATCATGAGTTTGATTATATTTTGATTCTTTCAGGAGACCAATTGTATCAAATGGATTTTAAGGCAATGCTGAAAGCTCACGTAGATAAAGGAGCTGAAATTTCTATTGCAACTATTCCTGTTCATGCTAAAGATGCTACAGATTTTGGAATTCTAAAAACAGATGAGGAGAGTTTCATTACCTCATTTATAGAAAAACCAAAGGCAGATTTATTACCGGAATGGACTTCTGAAACTAGCGATGAAATGAAAGGTGTTGGTAGAAATTATTTAGCCTCAATGGGTATTTATATTTTCAACAGAGATCTTTTGATCAAAATGTTAAATGAAAACCCTGATGAGAAGGATTTCGGGAAAGAAATTATTCCTCGTGCTTTATTAAATAACCACGTTTTAAGTTATCAGTATGAAGGCTATTGGACAGATATTGGTAATATTTCTTCATTCTTTGAAGCTAATTTAGGCTTAACTGATGAATTGCCTTTGTTTAATATGTTTGATAGTGCGCATACTATTTTTACAAGAGCAAGGATGTTACCTCCGTCTAAAATATCTGGCACAACCTTAGAAAGAACCATTATTGCCGAAGGCTGTATTATTCAGGCTAGTAGAGTGGAAAGAGCTGTTTTGGGTATTCGTTCTAGAATAGGAAGAGGAACAACAATTGCAAATTCGTATATAATGGGTAGTGACCATTACCAAACCTTAAAAGATATACAAGAAGAAACGCAAGCTGGTCATCCATTGTTAGGAATAGGCGATAGGTGTTACATCAACAATGCAATTGTAGATAAAAACTGCAGAATTGGTAACGATGTTCGCATTAATGGTGGTTCGCATTTGGCGGAAGGAGATTATGGGTTATACGTTGTAAAAGATGGAATTGTGGTAGTTAAAAAAGGAGCTACCATACCCAATGGAACTGTGATATAAATGTAAAACGTATAATGTAAGAAGGAAGATGTATAAATAATTGAATGGTCCTTACTGAAAAGTAAGGACTTTTTTGATTTTTTTTCATTCTGAGCCCGCAAAGAATCTCTTAAATTAATGGTTATAGGATTTATTATGCAATCCAAGTTCCTTCGATTTTGTCAATAACCCATTTGTTGTTAAATTTTTTTATGTAAATTATGTGTCCTTCACCACATAAGCCACCACAAGTATAGCTGGCACTTAAAATACCATAATTTTTGCTTTCATCGAACAAAATTCTACTCACATTAAAGAAACCGGAAAAAATAAAATCATATTTTTTATTCCAAACATCTAATGTACTTGGAAATTCACCTTTATTTTTAAAACTAAAATTTTTGTTAAGTTTAATAGCATTTATATCTATTATATAACTGCTATCCGTATCTTTTGCCCGATTTAATTTCTTGCCCTTAAAATATTTTTTAAATTCTATTTCAAGAGAGTCTTCAGAGTAATATATTTTAGAATTAATAGCTAAAACAATTTTTGAAGTATCTGTTTTTAACGAATCTTGTTTTTTAAGCCATAGCTTATATCTAATCTTTTGTTCTACTGTAGCTAAGGATGTATCAATTATTGTGTGCCCGTCTGCAGTTTCTTTAAATTTACCCAACATTGGTGGCGGACTTAAAAAAGCCCTTGGGTCTTGGCAAATGCTATCAACAATACTTGGGATTATTTCCATCAAAATGTCTTTTTCAAATGCAACATCCTTTTTAGCGTTTTTACAACTAATCAATAAAAAAATGGATGAGATGATAAGAGTTGTTAACTTTCGGCCCATAAAATATTAAGGTTTATAGTTTGTTAAATATGATAAATTAATGTGTTGGAATCCATAATTTGAAATAATTATTATCATTAAGTAATTGCTTTTTTGTTATCTTGAAAAATCTGTTCATTAATCCCTTCTTCATGAGCATTCCCTATTTGTTAATTCTATTCAGGTTTTTATTGGCGCCAACTATTATAATTCTTTCTTTTTTAATGGGGGAAGATGCGGCTTACATTGTACTTATTTTGATGTTTTTAGGTTTGTTCTCTGATATTTTTGATGGTATTATCGCACGAAAAATGAAAATTGATACCGAGAAAATGAGGCGATTGGATAGTCAAACGGATTTAATATTTTGGTTAAGCATTGCTTTTAGTTGTTATTTGATTTATCCAGCCTTAATTAAAGAAAACTGGATTGGGGTTATTGCTGTTGTAGCAATGGAAGCAATGTGCTACATGGTTAGCTTAATTAAATTTGGCAAGGAAACATGTACCCATGCCTTCGTTTCAAAAATGTGGGGACTTACATTATTGGCAACATTTACTTGTTTATTAGGTTTCGCCTATGGCGGATGGATGATGAAAGTTTGTATTGTTTTAGGGTTGATTTCGCAATTGGATGTAATTCTAATTATCTTATTTTTGCCTAAATGGACACACGATATTCCTAGCTTTTACCATGCAATTTTAATTAGAAAAGGAATTGAGTTTAAAAAAAGTAAATATTTGAATAGCTAAAGAGGAAATAGTGAATAGGAAATAGTGAATAGGCGTGGTTGAAAACTTAATTATTACTGACCGTCAACTTTCAAATCAATTCTTAGATTAAACCATAAATTTTTTAGTGGGGAAAAGAAATAATAAAATAAAAGACTACTAATTTTGTAGTCTTTTATTTTTATGTTATATTTGATTATCAATTAGTGATAAGGATAACTCTAATTTTATTTTATGTCGATTTATTTAGAATTTCCAAGTATTGATGAATACCCTTTTTATATTAAGCCATTAGCTAGTGATCTAGAAACTTTGACCGAGGAGATAGAGATGATGAAAGAGGAGATGAGTTTATTGCAAAATTATTTATTTCTCAGATTAGTTTGAGAATATATGGCAGGTTAACCTAAAGGAAGGTAGGGGTTTCATAAACCTTTAATAATGGTTCGAATCCATTACCTAGCCACAGGTGCATATATCGGTTTGGGTATGTACTTTTTTGTTTTGTTGACAGCTATAAGCCATCTTTTTAGATGGCTTTTGCTTTTTATGAGATTTTCTAAAAACAGATTTAACTTTAAATGAAAAGGGCTACCCATCCAGGTAGCCGCTTTTCGCAAACCAAATATAAATGTGTATGAACAGGACAAATATAGAAAAATAAAATAAAGACTACTAATTTAGTAGTATTTATTTTAAAATAATTTGTTATCCTTTAAAACGTATCCAAGTTCAATGGTTTTTAGGAAAATTTAGGCAGTTTTAAAAGTTAAAGCGATTGAATTTATTGCACAAACTTTGTTAAATAAGCCTGATAGGAGCGAACACGGAATGAAATGGAGTAAAGCGGATAGCAGGGCTGATGTTACCAAGAATTGCTGAACTTTGGCTTTCAAAAGAGATTCTTTGCTGCGCTCTGAATGACAAACATTTAGTCATCCGATGAATATGGTAAACTGTTAATATTCATCGGATGACTACTAATTGTGGATGACAGCTCTATGTGTAGTTAAACACCAATGAAAAAGTAGTTCTTTGGTTAGGAATAGAATCGACTTCTAAACTACCCCTATGCATTTTCATAATGTTACGTGTTATGGTTAAGCCAATACCAGAACCGTTTTTGCGAGTGGTGTAAAACGGCACAAAAATCTTCTCGATATTTGCAGCTTCAATACCTTTTCCGTTATCACTTACATCTATATAAACTTTGTTATGTGCTAATCTGTAAGTAACTTCAATAATAGGCTGTTCTGTATCTTCTAATGCATACAGGCTATTGGTGATGAGGTTAATTAATGCTTGTTCGATGAGTTTTAAATCTATTTGTAGAGAGATTTTTGAAGAAGTTTGCAATACCTGAAGCTTGATGTGCTTGGCGCTAACCATTGGTTGCATTAACACTTTTACGTGTTGTAAAACTTCGCCAATGCTATGTTGTTCAGTATTTGGTGTAGGTAATTCGGCAATTAAACGGTAATCTTTTACGAAATCTAATAAACCCTCAGACCTACGTTTAATGGTTTGTAAGGCAGGTTTTAAATCTTCAAGGTCTTCCGCATTTAGACTTTCTTTATTGCTAATCATTTGGTTTACCGTATCAGATAACGAACTGATTGGCGTAATTGAATTTAAAATTTCGTGAGAGATTACGCCGATTAAACGGTTCCAAGCTTCGGTTTCCTTTTGCTCAATTTCATCTTTAATGTTTTGAAAAGAGATGATATTATAATCTGCACCATATAAATTTAGCGGAATAACTTCGATAGAAAGTTGAATAAATTTATCTTGAATCTTCAATTCGATGAAACGTTTTCCGCCAGTGTCTATTTGTTCAATTTCTTTAGTGAAAACAGGTAAATGCTGCTCAAATCTATGCCAATAACTATAAGCGGGCACATTTAATAAATTGCTTGCTGCTTGGTTAAAGAAAGATATTTCTGACTTTTCTTGCGTAGATTTTTGCTTCTTAACCACAATTACGCCAACTGGAACTTGTTCTAAAATGGTTTTGATTAATTGGAAAATAGAGTCCTGCTCTAGTTGTATATCCTTGTGAATTTGGATAATTTCATTGAATGATTCGTACAATTCTGGGAAACTTCCTTTGGTTACTTTGTTTTTGAAGTTTAGCGTATGGTCTCTAGTTTTTACCGCTAAAATGAAACGTTTAATGTCTTCTCTAATTTGATTGATGTAGTAATAAATGGAAATGATACTACCCAATAATATTAAGCTAACCCCAGTTATTGTAAACCATAATTGTGTATTCTTAACCAGATAAAACAACAGCGCCGCCATTATGTTGATGAACAACAGACGGATGATTAAGCGGAAGGTGAATCTTTGGTGAAACATTGTTGTAAGCTAAAAGACCAAAGGTAAAAGACTAAAGCGAGATGAGCAAGGTGTTAAATTAAGCTTTGGTCTTTGGACTTTCTGCTTTAGACTTTTTAAAGTCCAAACTTCTCAATTCTTCTATAAAGTGCAGCTCTGGTTAAGCCTAATTCGGCTGCAGCTCTAGAAATGTTGCCTTTATGTTTTTCAATAGCTTTGTTAACCATCATTTTTTCCATTTCATCTAAGGGCATATCAGTTTGCAAAACAGCTTGATTACCAAATTTTTGTGGCGATAGTTGTAAATCATTTTCACTAATTTCCAAACTATCTGTCATAATTACAGCTCTTTCTAAAACGTGTTGCAGTTCACGAATGTTTCCAGGCCAACTATAATTTAAAAGTGTTTGCTCTGCTTTTGCATTGATATTTTTTATGTTCTTATGATACTTGTTACTAAAACTTTGCAAAAAGTGGTAAGCCAAAAGTATCATGTCATTTCCTCTTTGGCGCAATGGCGGAAGAATTAATTCGACTGTGTTAATTCTAAATAACAAATCCTGTCTGAAAGTTCCTTTAGCCACCATTTCATTTAATGGCATATTAGTAGCGCTAATTAAGCGTACATCAATTTTTCTTTCCTTGCTTTCTCCTAAACGAGTAACTGTTCTGTTTTGCAAAACGCTCAATAATTTTGCTTGTAGTGGAAGAGAGAGATTCCCAATTTCATCAAGGAATATGGTACCGCCATCAGCCATTTCAAAGCGTCCAGGTTTGTCTTCTCGAGCATCGGTAAATGCACCTTTTGCATAACCAAAAAGCTCACTTTCAAATAGATTTTCGTTTAAAGAACCCAAATCTACATGCATAAAAATTTGTTTCCTTCTTAACGAATTTTTATGCAATTCATAGGCGAAAACTTGTTTGCCAGTTCCGTTTTCACCTAGAATTAAAACGTTAGCATCAGTAGGGGCTACTTTTATTAATGTTTTTTGAAGATGCTGTACACTTTCGTCATTACCAACTATATGCTCTAGTTTACGAGCCATATCTCCCTGAATAGAAGTGTTTATTTTTTCTAATTTTTTAACTTTTTTATTTGATTGTCTGAGTTTTGCACCTGCGGAAAGTGTAGCAAATAACTTTTCATTTTCCCAAGGTTTAAGGATAAAATCTGTAGCTCCTTTTTTAATGGCCTGAACGGCTAATTCTACGTTTCCAAAGGCAGTCATTAAAATCACCACATAATCTTTATCTATAGAAAGGATATGTTCTAACCAATATAAACCCTCACGACCATCGCTTGCACCTTTTTGGTAATTCATATCAAGCAAAATGATATCAACTTCATTTTTACTCAATAGCACATTAATCTCCCTAGGGGATTTACACGTTAACACCTGATTAAAATGTTGTTTTAAGAAAAGACGAGCACTTAACAGAATATCGTCGTCGTCATCAATTACGAGAATGTTTGCGTCTATCATTGAATTAGGTTAAAGGTTGATGGTTAAAGGTTAGGGCTGGAAGCCTAGTTAAAGCTCCCAAGCTTGCAATTCGTAACTCATATTCACAGCAAATTTATAATGTACTGTTCGATGATGTACAACTAGTGTTCGATATTGAACATATATTTTTGAATATAAAATTTAATTAATTGATTTACAGTGTTTTAAAATTTAATCTACTATTGGCATAAACTTGGCAAATGGCATAGCATTAACACAATAAATCCAAATGGACAAGGTAATACAGAAAAAGAGATTTAATAAAAAAACGACATTAATTATTGTAGGTGCTGTAATTTTTATAGTATTAGTTGCTTATGGCTATAGCTTATCATTAAATAAAACTTTTAAAGCAGAGGCTGATAAAATTACAGTTAGCAAAGTTCAATACGGCGATTTTGAAGATGTGGTTTTGCTCAATGCAAGTGTAGTTCCACTAACATCTGTAATTGTAAGTTCGTCTGAAGGTGGTACGGTAGCACAAATCTTTACAGAAAATGGTGCATCAGTTGTTGCAGGAACTCCGCTTTTAAGAATTGCTAATCCTAATGCGTTATCTAGCTATACAGCTAGCGAAACAAGCATAACGGAACAAATTAATCAATTACGAAAATTGAGATTAGACTTGGAGCAAAATCAAAGGGTGATGAGCCAAGATATGATGGATATTGAGAACAGTTTAAGAACTGCCACTCGTAAATATAAAATTGATAGCACTTTGTTTTCTAAAAAGGTAATTACTCAACAAGAATTTAATGTTTCTAGTCAAGATTATGAGTATTTCCAAGGGAGAAAAACATTACTAAAACAAGCGGTTCGTCAAGAAAATCAAAGTCGTGTAATGCAATTACAACAAATTGAGCTTTCTATTTCAAGAATGAACGAAAGCCTACAGACTATTAGACAGAATATTGAAAATATGACTATTAAAGCTCCTGTTTCTGGCCGCTTATCATCTTATGACCCAGTAATAGGAAAGTCTTATAGTGCTAATGAAATGTTAGGCAAAATTGATGTAATGCAAGGTTATAAATTACAAGCAGGCGTAGATGAATATTACATTAACCGTGTTAAAGAAGGGCAAACTGCTCAATGCGAATTTAACGGGAAGACATATTCATTAAGAGTAAGTAAAGTTATTCCAGAGGTTACTGCTGGTCAATTTCAAGTAGAAATGGTGTTTGAAGGTAAATCTCCTGATGAGTTAAGAAGAGGTTTGTCTTTACAAGTTAAACTAACATTATCGGATAATAGTAAATCACTTTTGTTGGCACAAGGGCAGTTTTTCCAAAGCACAGGTGGAAGTTGGGTGTTTGTTGTGAATAATGGAAAAGCAACGAAAAGAAACGTAAAAATTGGTCGTAAAAACTACTTGTATTACGAAGTGCTTGAAGGATTAAAAAAAGACGAAGAAGTAATTACATCGTCTTACGATCAGTTTAACCAATATGATATTATAGAAATAAATAAATAGATATGCGAATTGAGATGTGAGAATTGAGACACGTTGTCTACAGCATTTTAATTAATAAATAAGAAAAATTTAGGTTGGTTAAGCTCCGAGTCAGGTGCGTTGACTGGAGCACCAACCTTTAAAGATATGACTATTGAGATGTGAGATTTGAGAATCAAGAACATTTCAACTTAACCTGCCTAGGGTAGGCAGGCAACATTAAAACCTTACAACAATTATTATGATTAAAATTGAAAATCTGGAGAAAGTTTACAAAACTGAAGAAATTGAGACTACTGCTTTAAACGGAATTAATCTTCATGTAAAAGAAGGTGAGTTTGTTTCTATTATGGGTCCTTCTGGTTGCGGAAAATCAACTTTGTTAAACGTAATGGGACTTTTAGATAAACCTGAAAGTGGTAGTTATAAATTCATTGAGACAGAACTATTAACCTTGAACGATAGGGAACGTTCAAATTTTAGAAAAAGAAATATGGGTTTTGTGTTTCAAAATTTCAATTTAATTGATGAATTAACCGTTTTTGAAAACATTGAGTTGCCACTGATATACAATAAAGTTCCTGCCGGCGAACGTAAAAAACTAGTAAATGAAATTATTGGCAGGATGAACATTGTTAACCGTTCAGGTCACTTTCCTCAACAACTTTCTGGTGGTCAGCAACAACGTGTTGCAGTTGCTAGAGCTTTGGTTACCAAACCTAAATTGGTTTTAGCTGATGAGCCTACTGGAAATTTGGATAGCACACACGGTAATGAAGTTATGGAATTGCTTTGTGAGTTGAATGAGACAGGGACAACTATCGTAATGGTAACTCACTCAAGCCATGATGCAAGTTTCAGTAACAGAATTATCAACCTTAAAGATGGTCATGTTATCTCTGAAAAAATTAATAAAGGTAGAACGGAAGAACTTATTTAAGCTGAAAGCTTAAAGCTAAGGATAAAAGAGCAAGGAGTAAAGATAGCGGCCATTAAGGTCTAACTACTTTATACTAACTACTAAATACTCAAAAATGTTTAAACTCAACTTAAAAATCGCTTTGCGCAACTTGTGGAAGAATAAAACTTCTTCTTTCATTAATGTAATTGGTTTGGCCATTGGCCTTGCTGCTTGCTTAATGTTGCTGCTATATGTTACCTACGAGTGGAATTTTGATAAACAAGGAAAAAATACCGAAAATTTGTACACTATAATGACCAACATACCTGGTGATAATGGCAAAATTTCAAACACTTTCGAAGGTTCTACAACAGCACTCGGGCCATTGTTAAAAGAAGAAATTCCAGAAATTAAACATTTAGCAAGAATGAATTACCTCAAAAAAGCATTAATTGCGGTTGAGGAAAATAGTTTTAAAAAACTAGGAAAATTTGCTGAACCAGAAATACTCAAATTGTTTGATTACCAATATATAGTAGGTAATGCAGCAACTGCGATGCAAAATCCTAAGTCAGTAATTCTTACTGAAAGCACAGCGAAGGTATTATTTGGCTCTACACAAGTATTAAATAGAGTTGTTAAATATCAAGATACAGAAGATCTGACTGTTTCTGCAGTAATTAAAGATTTGCCAGATAATACTTCTGCAACTTTAAAATTCGATTTTCTAATGCCTTGGGCTTTCTATGAGATGGTAGATGCTAGTGCAAAAGAACTTAATTGGGGCAATTTTAGTTTTGTTACCATGGTTTTATTAGATCCAAATGCCGATGCAACTAAGGTTAATCAAAAAATAGATAAAGTAGTAAAAGCACATTTAGAGCAAGCAAATCAGCCTTACTTCCTTTACCAATTAAGTAAGCTTCATCTGTATGGCAAATTTGAAAATGGTGTAAATGTTGGTGGTGATATTGAGCAAATTTATCTATTTGTAGCATTGGCTTTTGGTATTTTGATGATTGCCTGTATCAATTTCATGAACATGGCCACGGCGAAATCAGAAAAACGTGCAAAAGAAGTTGGCATTAAAAAGACAATTGGTGCCAATAGAATTTCATTGATCATGCAGTTTCTGACAGAATCAATGGTGTTGACTTTTATTGCTGTAATTGTTGCAATTGCCCTGTTAGAAATTTTCTTGCCAACGTTTAATGATCTCTTAAACATTAAATTAAGTATTGGATATTTTAGTGCATCAAGTTGGATGTGGATTTTAGGAATAGTATTCTTAACTGGTATAATTGCTGGGAGTTACCCTGCTTTTTATCTGTCGGCATTTAATCCTATCCAAACTTTAAAAAGGAGAATAAAATCTAATGGAATTTTAGCCATCAACCTTAGACAAGTACTTGTTGTTGGTCAGTTTTGTTTTGCTATTGTATTGATTATTTCTACGATGGTAATTTACCGTCAAATACAATTTATAAAAAATAGGCCAATGGGAGTTGATGTTAATGCGCTTGTAGAAGTTCCGCAAGATGGCGAGTTAAAAACAAAGTTCGAGGTTGTTAAATCTCAACTGCTTAAATCTGGATCTGTGACGGCTGTGTCCCAATCATCTGTAGGTCTATCGCATCGTGGACAAAATTTTATGGATGTAAAATGGGAGGGAATGGCTAAACCAGTCAATACACAATTATTTAATCAAGTAGCAACTACTTATGATTTCATTAAAACAAATGGAATTAAATTAAAAGAGGGAAGAGATTTTTCTAAGAATTTCGCATCAGACTCTGCTGGCATATTAATTAGTGCTGCAGCTCTAAAAGTATTCGGTTATACAAATCCCATTGGCAAAACTGTTACAATATTTGATGATAAATATACTATTGTTGGTGTTTTTGATGATTATGTATGGGATTCCCCGTATAAATCAAATAATCCAGTGATTGTATTTTTTGACCCAAATAGAACTGGTACAATTACTATGCGCTTAAATGAAGCAAATTCGATAGCACAAAACATTGCTACAATTACCGAAATCACAAAACAATTGAATCCAGCATATCCAACTGAAATTAAATTCTTAAACTCAATTTATCTAGAGAAGTATAATTCAGAAAAAACACTAGGTATTCTATCGAATCTTTTCGGTGGACTGGCAATTTTTGTGTCTTGCCTTGGCTTATATGGCTTGGTTGCTTATAGTGCAGAGCAAAGAACGAAGGAATTTGGTGTTCGAAAAGTGTTAGGCGCATCATTATTTAACCTGATGCAATTATTGTCACTTTCTTTTGTGAAAATGATTACAGTTTCTATTATTATCTCTGTTCCATTAAGTTATTATTTGATGAATGAATGGCTAACCAAATTTGAATTCCATACTGAAATAACTTGGTGGATTATACCAATTGCAGGATTGGGAACTTTAATGATGGCTTTGATAACGGTGAGTTTTCAAGCCTATAAATCGGCAAAGGCAAACCCTGTAGATGCATTGAAATACGAATAATTTAAGCTGAAAGCTTAAAGACTAAGGATAAAAGATCAAAGAATAAAGAAAGTGACTATTATCGTCTAACTACTTATACTAACTACTAAATACTCACAAATGTTTAAACTTAACTTAAAAATCGCCTTGAGGAACCTTTGGAAAAACAAAGGCTTTTCATTAATAAATATCGGAGGTTTGGCTATTGGCTTAGCCAGTTGTATGGTTTTGCTTATTTATGTAGCTTACGAGTGGAGTTACGATAAGCAATTTACTAATAACGATAAAACTTATGTGGTTTATCAAAACTCTGTTGCCAATGGAAAAACATTTAGCTGGGCGTGGACACCAAATGCGATGGCCAATGAGGTGCAACAGAAAATTACCGGAGTAAAATATGCATCGCACTCTACCTATCCAAATCCGAAGCTGATTACTGTTGGTGATAAAAAAATTAATAGCAAAGCGGTTTTTGCAGATCTGAATTTTGTTAAAATATTCGATTATAAATTTATAAAAGGTAATGCTCAACAAGTTTTAAAAGATATAAATACCATTATTTTAACCAAGTCTTTTGCTGAGAAATTGTTCGGAACACAAGATCCTATAAACAAAACAGTAAAATTAGAAAATCAGGATGTTTTAAAGGTTTCAGCCGTTATTGAAGATGTGCCAGCCAATAATAGTATTGTTTTTGAGTGTTTAATGCCTTGGGCGTTATTTGAAAAAAGAGAAACTTGGGCAAAAGAGCTCAATTGGGGAAATAACATGTGTCTTACCGTTGTACAATTAAAAGACAATGCTTTTTTCTCTAAAGCAAATGCTGAAATGTTTGGTGTTTATAAACGAAATCAAAAAGGAAACACGGCAGAAGCATTGTTACACCCTTTAACTAAATGGCATCTCTACAGCGATTTTGAAAATGGAAAATCTATTGGAGGAAAAATAGATCAAATAAAAATATTCTTACTATTAGCCTTTTGCATACTGCTAATTGCCTGTGTAAACTTCATGAATTTGTCAACCGCTCGTTCAGAAGGTAGGGCAAAAGAAGTTGGTGTACGTAAAGCAATTGGTTCTTCACGCAGATCTTTAATCAATCAGTTTTTTTTAGAATCGATGCTCATTACATTTATGGCAACGGTTTTAGCATTCATTTTTGTAGAAATTAGTTTGCCATATTTTAATAATCTATTAAATATAAAGCTAACTATCGATTATAAGAATAGTGCTTTTTGGTTTGTTCTTTTTGGCTTGATGATATTTACTGGTTTAATTGCCGGAAGTTATCCTGCCTTATACTTGTCATCCTTTGAACCAATAAAAGTATTAAAAGGTTTAAAAATTAAATCAGATTCATCAGTTTCTGTGAGGAAAGTATTGGTAGTTGGACAGTTTGTATTTGCCGCTTGTTTAATAATTTGTACTGCTGTTATTTATCAGCAGCTTAATTATGTAAAAAATAAACCTATTGGTTATGATAAATCAAATTTAATCCAAATTGCAGTACGAGGTAAAATGGCCGATCAAAGTAAGCTAGAATTGTTAAAAACTCAATTGCTAAAATCTGGTGCAGCGGCTAACGTTACCTTATTTAGTCAGGATATTACAGAAAGTGGAAATAATACTATGGATGTTTCTTGGGAAGGAAAAACTCCGGGAGAGTCAATTCTTTTCAACAATAGGGGGATTGGAAGTGATTTTATTAAAACTATAGGCACTGAATTGGTTTCTGGAAGAGAGTTTGTCATAAATTCTGTAAATGATAGCAATAGTACGATGCTGAATGAATCGGCTGTTAAAATGATGAAGCTTAAAAACCCTGTTGGTGCAAAAATTAAATTTTGGGATAATGATAGGACTGTTGTTGGTGTTATTAAAGATTTTGTTGTAGAAAGCGCTTATCAGAAAGTTGCGCCAATGATATTTTTTCCGAGTTCAACTTGGGGAGCATCAGCAGTAATCGTTCGTTTAAATCCTAATCAAAATATCAGTTCATCATTAGAAAAAATAGATGAATTGGTTAAAGAAATAGAACCTAACTATCCTGTTAATCGAAAATTTGTAAACGAATCTTTCGAGGTTAAGTTTCAGGATGAAAAGTTATTAGGGACACTTTCTAATTGGTTTGGTGGTTTTGCCATATTCATTTCTTGCTTGGGTTTACTCGGATTAGCATTATTTATGGCAGAACAGCGTAAAAAGGAAATTAGTATCCGTAAAGTCTTGGGTGCCAGTACAGGAAATATACTTACTTTGCTAAATAAGGATTTTATAAAACTGGTTGCTATAGCCAATGTAATAGCTTTTCCATTGGCTTATGTAGTTATTAATAAATGGCTTTCTACTTTTGATTATCGAGTGTCAATATCATTTTTACCTTTTGCACTGGCTATTGTTATTTCTGTTTTGATTGCCATTTTAACAGTAAGTATACAATCCATTAAAGTGGCGAAGGCTAACCCAATTGATGCTTTGAAATATGAATAAATTAAGCTGAAAGCTTAAAAGATAAAAGAGCAAGGAATAAAGACAGCGACTATTAAGGTCTAACAGCTTTATACTAACTACTAAATACTCAAAAATGTTTAAACTCAACTTAAAAATCGCATTGCGAAACCTTTGGAAAAATAGAGGAATAACTTCAATTAATGTTGGTGGCTTGGCAGTGGCATTAGCAGCATTTATATTGGTTACGCTATATGCTAATTACGAAACTAGTTTTGATAAGAAAAATCCAAATTACGATCAAATTTATATAGTTGGAAGGATTTTGCCAGACCTTAAAACCAATTACACACCTCCGCCATTTGGAAAAGCCATAAAGGATAATTTACCAGAAGTAGAAAATGTAGGAGTAACAAAGGTAGGTGGCTTTGAGTTTGCTATTTCGAGTAATGGAGCTACTATTTTTACCAAGAATTTATTAAGGCTTGATTACAATGCAGCCAAAATGTTTAATATAAATCCAACCGGAGGATTAAATAAACCAGCTGGTGATGAACGTCTATTTTACCTGAGCAAGGAAAATATGGATGGATTGTTTCCAAATAAAAAAGATAACAAACCTGAGTTGGTTAGTTTGGGAAGTAAATCTGCTGGTCAAACAGCTACTGTTCAAGGTGCAGTAATTAACGATAAACATTCTAATATCACATTTGATGCCTTGTCAATTGCTAACGTTTTAGGAGAAGGTGAAAATTATGGCTACAATAATTATAACACTTATATACAAGTTAAAGAAGGAACAGATATAGCTAATCTTGAGCAAAAAATAACTGCTATGTACCGAGCAGAGCTTGTAAAGGGAGAAACTGATAAGAGTGTTTTAGAACGTGTTAAAGAAGTAAGTGTATTTTTAGATCCATTAAAGAACTTACACCTAAGACCAAAAGCAGGTACTGATGCAAATTATAAGATATTAATTACCTTATCTGTTTTAGGCTTACTGATTTTAGTAATCGCTTGTATTAATTTTACCAATTTAAGCATTGCACAAGCTACAAAAAGAGCAAAAGAAGTTGGCGTAAAAAAAGTAATGGGTGCTTTTCGTTTTCAGCTTACCATTCAATTTCTGCTTGAAATTTTTATGCAATGTGTGGTTGCCACAGTTTTAGGTTTAATTATTGCAGAAATTATTTTGCCACAGTTTAATAATTTATTCCTGGTTGATTTGGCCATTTGGCGTATGGATAACGTATTGATTTGGCAATTACCCTTAATTCTACTTTTCATTACGTTAATTGCTGGTGTTTATCCTGCAATGGTACTTTCTGGCTTTAAACCTGCAGTAGTTTTAAAAGGTAATTTCACTACAAGTAAACAAAGTTATTGGTTAAGAAATAGCCTGTTGGTTGTGCAGTTTAGCATAGCAGTAATTTTTATAACTGGTTTATTAATTATTAGCTCTCAACTGAAATATATGCGCAGCCAGGATATTGGCTTTAGTGCAAATCAAGTAGTTTATATCAAAAACATCGCATACTTTACTAACCCTAAAGATTTTGAGCCGATAAGGGATAGGATAATGAAGATAGAAGGTGTTAAGTCTGCCACGGTAGCTTCGGGAATACCAGATGGCTCGGAAAATGGAACAAATGGATATACTGTAGAAGGAAAAGAAGCTAATATAGATTTCTTGGATATAGACTTTGATTATTTCGAAACCCTAAATATTAAGTTAAAAGAAGGTAGGTTTTTTTCAAAAGATTTTAATACAGATACTGCAAGTTCAGCGATTTTAAATGAAAGTGCAATAGCAAAATATGGACTGAAAAACCCTATAGGTAAAATAATTAGAGGATGTAGAACCGATTATAAAATTGTTGGCGTAATTAAAGATTTTAAAACTCAAGGGTTTGAAACGGCAATACAACCAACTATTTATACAATGAAAAACCCTTGTGGCAACAGTAAACTAGAAATTATGCTGAAGGTTGATGAAAGCCGTATGTCAGAAGTTTTAGCAACATTAAAATCACAATGGTCTGATATTAATAAAAAAGATGGAGATAATTTTCGTTATCAATTTTTGGATGAATTATATGGTAAGCTTTTCCAGAAACAAGAGCAGTTACAATCTGTGTTTTTTGCAGCAGCAATACTTACTATTTTAATTGCAATGTTAGGCTTATTTGCCTTTGCAAAATACATCACCAATGGTAGAATAAAAGAAATCGCAGTGCGAAAAATTCTTGGTGCAAATGATTTGCAAATCTTTAAATTAATTAATAGTTCATTTTTTGTACTGGTAATGATTGCCAATCTAATCAGTTGGCCATTAGCTTACATTTTAACCAAAAAATGGCTAGAGACTTTTGCCTATAGAATCGAAATGCCAATATTGCCTTTTATATTAAGCGCAGTTATAACCATATCCTTAACCATTATAACAGTAAGTATTCAAGCTAGAAATGCTGTAAAAGCAAATCCAGTAGACGCATTGAAATATGAATAATAATAGTTAAGAGTTGCCGGTTATAAGTCTGGGCTCATAACTCGTAACCATTACATTACTATGTTTAAACTCAACCTAAAAATCGCATTACGAAACCTTTGGAAAAACAGAGGTATAACATCAATTAATGTTGGTGGTTTGGCTATTGCATTAGCTGCGTTTATTTTGGTAATGATGTACGCAACTTATGAAACTACTTTTGATAAGGAAAACCCGAATTATGATAATATTTATGTTGTTGGTATAACATATCCAGAATTTAAAACTTATTACACGGCTGCTCCATTTGCAAAAGCCATTAAGCAAAATTTTCTTGAAGTTGAGTCTGTTGGTCTTATAAAAGAAAGTTCTTTTGAGTTGACAATCAAAAATGGGAAAAAAACACTTTTCACTGGAAAAATTCTGGCCGCTGATTATAATGCTGCGAAAATCCTCAACATACAGCCAAAAGGTGGTTTAGTACAACCATCTGGAGATGTAGAAAGGCTTACTTATTTAAGTGATAAAAGTATGAAAACGCTTTTCCCAAGTAAAAAAGATAATAAGCCCGAAATGGTTGGTTTTGGAGCTAGTAACTCGGGAATAACGGGAACAATAGCTGGGTCGATAAAAAATAACCTGCACTCTAACTTTGTTTTCGATGGTGTCTCTATTGGCAATGAATTAGGTAATGGGGATAATTATGACATGAACAATTATACCATTTGCCTACAGTTAAAATCTGGAACAGATGTGATAAATTTGGAGCAAAAAATTACAGACCTATACCAAGCTGAATTACTAAAAAGTAAAAAAGGTAAAAGAAATGATGAAATTAAAGGTATTTCTGCATTCTTAGATCCATTATCTAATTTGCATTTAAGACCAAAAGCAGGTAACGATACTCCATATAAAATATTAATTGCACTTTCAGTATTAGGAATATTGATTTTGGTAATAGCCTGTATTAATTTTACTAATTTAAGTATTGCACAAGCTACCAAACGTGCCAAAGAAGTAGGTATTAAAAAAGTAATGGGCGCTTTCCGTTTGCAATTAACCACGCAGTTTCTGGTAGAGATTTTTATGCAATGCTTTGTAGCTATCATTTTGGCTTTAATTTTAGCAGAATTAATCTTACCAAGCTTCAATAACCTATTTCAAGTCCAACTCACTATTTGGGATTTGGAAAACAAATTATTTTGGCAGTTGCCACTTATTTTATTGGTAATTACAATAATTGCTGGTATTTATCCTGCTTTAGTTTTATCAGGTTTTAAACCTGCATTGGTTTTAAAAGGAAATTTTTCTACCAGTAAACAGAGTTATTGGTTGCGTAATGGCCTACTGGTATTTCAATTTAGTATTGCTGTAGTATTTATCATTAGCTTATTTACCATCAATTCGCAATTAAAGTATATGCAAAGCCAAGATGTAGGTTTTAAAACAAATCAAGTAGTTTATATTAAAAATTTAACACTTTTTAATAAGCCTGCGAAAATGGGGTCAGTAAATTTTGAACCAGTTAGAGAGAAAATGTTGAAAATTCCGGGTATTCAGTCAGCAACCGTGGCAACCTATATACCAGGCGGTACAAATGGGATAAATAGTTATTCAGCTAATGGTGTAAAGGCCAATATTGATTTTGTAAACGTTGAATTTGATTATTTCGAGACTCTTAATATCAAATTAAAGGAGGGTCGTTTCTTCTCTAATACATTTAAAACTGATACGGTAAATTCTGCTGTGGTCAATGAAACTGCAGCAGCGAAATATGGAATGAAAAATCCTATTGGGCAAACTATTACAGGCAGTGGTATTGAATATAAAATAGTTGGTGTAATTAAAGATTTTAAATCGCAAGGTTTTGAAATTGCAGTTCAACCCACCATTTATACCATTAATGATCCTCATGGAGATTATAAAACGCAAATCATGGTTAAAATTGAGGAAAACAGAATGGCAGAGGCTTTAGCTGCATTAAAATCCCAATGGTTACAAATTAATCCAAAAGATGGAGAAGATTTTCGATACGAATTTTTAGATGAACTTTATGGCAAGCTCTTCAAAAAACAAGAGCAGTTACAGTCTGTGTTTTTTGCAGCAGCCATACTAACCATTTTTATTGCAATACTAGGTTTATTTGCCTTTGCAAAGTACATCACTAATGGCAGAATAAAAGAAATCGCAGTGCGAAAAATACTGGGAGCAAATGATTTACAAATATTTAAATTAATTAATAAAACATTTTTTGTAATGGTTCTAGTTGCCAATTTAATCTCTTGGCCCTTGGCTTATATTCTTACCAAAAAGTGGTTAGAAACTTTTGCCTACCGGGTAGATATGCCTATTTTACCTTTTACTTTAAGTGCACTAATAACCATTTTATTAACCATTGTTACCGTAACCATACAAGCTAGAAAAGCAGTTAAAGCAAATCCTGTAGATGCTTTAAAATACGAATAGAGACAGTTTTCAGTTAACAATTTTCAACTATAAAACTATGTCTCAAATCTCATATCTCACTTCTCAATACTGAAAGATGTTCAAACTCAACTTAAAAATCGCATTGCGAAATCTATGGAAAAACAAAGGCTATACTTTTATCAACGTTATTGGTCTTTCCATCGGAATGGCAAGTTGTATCCTTATCTTTTTGTTTATTCGCTATCAATTAAGTTTTGATGAGAGCATTAAAAATGAAAATAGAATTTATCGATTTGTAACCGAATGGAAATACGATGCTTTTGATGATTATTCGAATGCGGTTGCAATTCCAGCTGTAAAAACAGCAAAGAATGAAATTGTAGGAATAGAAAAAGCTGCGGCAATTTTTAGAAAATGGCACATCATCCGCGTTAAAGATGCTACGGGTAAGGATTTAGTTAAAAAAGACGAAACCGTTTATTACGTTGAACCTGATTTTTTCGAAATATTTGGAATGCAGTGGTTGTATGCAAAACCAACTACAGCATTAAATGAACCCAATACGGTAGTATTATCAGAAACAGCTGCCAAGCATTATTTCGGGAATTCGCAAAATGCGATTGGTAAAAACGTAACAATGGGCAATAAAACCTTGCTAAAAGTTAGTGGTGTATTTAAGGATATTCCAAAAAATAGCAGTTTCCCGCTCAATATTATGGTAAGTTATCAAACTTATCCAGAGAAAGATGATGAATGCTGGGATTGTGTAAGTTCTGGAAATGAGTTTTACATATTATTAAAAGACGGTTTAAAGGCTAAGGATATCGAAACATCATTGGCGCAATTTAATAAGAAGAATTATGCCGACAGAAAAGTTGCGGGCAATCAAAACAACAAATTAGAAGCATTACGAGATATTCATTTTAGTGAACATTATGATAACTTTTCTAACCTCACTATTAGTAAAACCCAGATTTACGGATTGGGCATTATAGCGCTTTTTTTAATTATTACCGCTTGCATCAACTTTGTTAATTTAAGTACAGCTCAAGCTATTAACAGAGCTAAAGAAGTCGGTGTTAGAAAAGTAATGGGAAGTTTGCGTAAACAATTAATTGTGCAATTCTTAACCGAAACTTTTTTAGTAACATTAGCGGCAATGCTTATTGCTTGTGTATTAGCAGAATTAGCTATTCCTCAGATGGAAAATCTTTTTAAAGGCACTATTTCTGTTGGTCTGTTTCAGCATCCAATCATTTTTGTATTTATGCTTTGTTTGGTGATGTTTGTCGGTTTTTTAGCGGGTTTTTATCCAGCTATCATCATGTCGGGTTTTACACCAGTATTGGCAATTAAAAGCAAAATTAAGCTAAATAATGGTGGTTTAAGTTTGCGCAGAATCTTGGTAGTAGTGCAGTTTTCAATAGCCATTATTCTAATTATTAGTACCATAGTAGTAATGCGCCAAATGGAGTATTTACAACAAAAACAGCTTGGTTTTAACGCAAACGAAGTAATGATGATTAGCTTACCAAATGATAGTTTGAATAGGCTAAAGCATGAGAATTTTAAAGATAGATTGTTGAAAATTCCTGGTGTTAACAAAGTGAGTTATTGTCAGGATGCGCCTTTATCGCCAAATATAAATTCATCTGATTTTACATTTAATGGAATAAAAAATAAAGATTTCGAGGTAAGGAGAATGAAAGCGGATGAAGATTATTTTTCATTATTCGATTTAAAATTAATAGCCGGAAAACTATTTGCTAAAAATGATACAGCAAATGGATACGTGGTTAACGAAACCTTTTTAAAGAAAGTTCACATTAATAATCCACAAGATGCCATAGGTAAATTGATAAACTCTACCGGACAAAATATTCCAATAATTGGTGTAATTAAAGATTTTAATGATTTATCGCTAAAAGACAATATTTCTGGGTTAACCATTTCTGCGGGTAAAAATAATTATTGGAGGGCGGCCATAAAATTAGATACTAAACATTTATTCTCAGCAGATAAAAAAATTGAACAATTGTGGAATAGTTTGTTTCCAGACCAGATTTATTATTCAAGTTTTGTGAATGAAAGTATTAATAGCCAATATGAAACCGAAAAAATAATGGGCATTCTATTTAAAGTTTTTGCTGGAGTAATTGTTTTTATTTCTTTTATTGGTTTATTTGGGCTGATGGCTTTTGTAGCCACACAACGCACTAAAGAAATGGCAATAAGAAAAGTTTTAGGCGCTACTACGTTTGAGTTGGTAAAAATGCTAAATGGTTCCTTTCTGTTGATGGTATTTATCGCAAATTTAGTGGCTTGGCCAATTGCTTACTTAATTGTGAGTGAATGGCTTAAAGGTTTTGCCTATAGAATGGAATTGAGTGTTTGGCCATTTATTTTAGCCATGTGCATTACCATGATTATTACTTTATTAACAGTAAGCATCCGCTCTTACAAAGCTGCAGTTGCAAATACAATTGATGCTTTAAAATACGAATAAATTTTGATGGTAGAGGGTAATAAGGCGTAGGGTTTGTACATCAACAACCTTCCGCCTTCCAACTCAATACCTTCCACCTTAATTAACCGTTCGCAAGCGTACAGCTATTGTTCGAAAACGAACATTTTTTTGCAATTAAAATTATTAAGTATCTGAATTATAGTTGTTTAATTTATTTTAATTCCTTGGTATAAAATTGGCACATCTCTAATCGAAATAATTTTCAAACTATGTCTCACATCTCAAATCTCACATCTCAAATCTCACAGGATGTTTAAATTAAACTTAAAAATCGCCCTTCGCAACCTTTGGAAATACAAAGGATATACCGCCATAAATGTTTTTGGCCTATCAATTGGATTAGCCAGCTGCATTCTCATCTTCATTTTTGTGAGCTATCAAACCAGCTTTGATAAGGATTACGTCAATAGCGATAGAATATATCGTGTGGTATCTTCATGGAAATATGCAGATGCAAATGAATTTCAATCGCCGGGTGTACCCTTACCTTTAGCTCCAGCTATGAGAAATGATTTCTCACAATTTGAAAAGGTTGCTGCTATTCAGCAAAGTGGAGGCATAGTAAAAGTAAAAGCACAAAAAGGCAAATCAGAAATTAAAGATTCTGAATCTGTATTTTATGCAGAGCCCTCATTTTTCGAAATTTTCGATTATAACTGGTTATCAGGCAATGCAAATCAAGCATTAAATACACCAAATACAGTAGTGCTGTCAGAAAAAATGGCTATAAAGTATTTTGGAGATTGGCAAAAAGCAGTAGGTAACAGCATTAATTTTAATACCGATAAAGATTTTAAAGTTACTGGAGTAATTAAAGATAATCCACAAAATAGCAGTTTCCCGTTAGGTATTATTTTTAGCTATTCAAGCTACAATAATAGAAATTTGAAAGTATGGAATTCTGTTTCCTCAAGTTCTGAGTGTTTTGTATTACTTAAAAAAGGTGTAGCGGTTACAGAGTTAGATAAACCATTGCAACAGTTCATCAAGAAATATTATGTGGAAAAAGGACCAGGAAAAGAAGGACATCAGTTTCAACCATTAAGTGATATTCACCACAATGAAGATTATGGCAATTTTGCAAACCAAGTTACACCTTACAAGCAAATTTTGGGTTTAGCCATTATCGGTTTGTTCTTGCTGATAACTGCTTGTATAAATTTCGTAAATCTTGCTACGGCGCAAGCAATTAGCAGGAGCAAGGAAGTTGGTGTTCGTAAAGTAATGGGAAGCAGACGCAAGCAGTTGATTTGGCAATTCTTAAGCGAAACTGCATTGATTACAGTGATTGCCTTGTTATTAGCCTGTGTATTAACCGAATTAACCTTGCCAAAAATGGAAAATCTATTTGGTGGTGATGTCAATTTCAGTTTGTTTGGTGAACCGATTATATTTATTTTCTTGTTAGGTTTATTGGTTTTGGTAAGCTTCTTAGCAGGTTTGTATCCAGCATTAGTTATGTCTGGTTTTAGTCCGGCTTTGGCTATAAAAAATAAAGTTGCCGCAAACGCTGGAGGAGTTGGTTTGCGTAAAACTTTGGTTGTTGTACAGTTTGCCATTACTGCAATTTTAATTGTAAGTACACTTGTTGTAATTAAACAAATGAGTTACATACGTGATAAATCTCTTGGGTTTGATACAGACGCAATCGCAATGATAAATTTACCAACAGATAGTGTAAGCCAAATAAAATACAGTGGTTTTAAAGAAAGGCTATTGGCAATAAATGGTGTAAAGAGTATAAGCTTTAATGGGGGAGCACCATCTTCTGGCAATAATAACGAAACCAGCTTTAACTACAACAGTTCAAAAAGTGCAGAATTTCAGGTAAATGTTAAAACTGCTGATGATGAATACTTTAAAACCTTTGGGTTAACCTTAATAGCAGGAAGACAATTAGCTAAAAGTGATACCACAAAAGAATTTGTGGTAAATGAAACTTTACTTAAAAAACTGAATGTTAAAAATCCAGCAGATGCTATAGGCAAGATAATGCGCATATGGGGGGCATCTGGTCCAGTTGTTGGCGTAGTGAAAGATTTTAATAATTATTCATTACATGAAGCAATTGCACCAATAGCTATATTCTCTAGAAAAAGGAACTATGAAAACGTTGCCATTAAGTTAGATAAAAAAGAGATGTTAGCAACGCTTAAAAAAATTGAAAGTACATTTAACGCTACTTTTCCAGACTACGTTTACGAAAATAATTTCTTTGATGAAAGTTTAAAAGAATACTATGAAACAGAACAAATTATGGGTACACTTTTTAAAGTTTTTGCAGGTGTGGTCATCTTTATTTCTTTCATTGGCTTGTTTGGTTTAATTTCTTTTGTGGCCACACAACGTACCAAAGAAATTGCCATTAGAAAGGTTTTAGGGGCTTCAAATTTAGAGCTCATTAAAATGTTAAATAGTTCATTTTTATGGATGGTGCTAATAGCAAATATGGTGGCTTGGCCAGTAGCTTACATTTTTGTTAAAAATTGGTTAGCAGGCTTCGAATATCGTATCGATTTAAGCATTTGGCCTTTTGTTTTTGCCATGTTAATATCTATGACCATTACCATTATTACAGTTACACTGAGAAGTTATAAAGCAGCAAAAGCAAATACAATTGATGCATTGAAATACGAGTAATTTAAGCTGAAAGCTTAAAGACCAAAGATGAAAGAGCAATGATCAAAGACTTAGGTTATCTAAATACTTTGTACTAACTACTAAATACTCAAAAATGATTGAACTTAAAAACATAGAAAAATACTACGCTAATAAAGGTGTGAAAAGTTATATACTCCGTCACGTAACTACCAGTATTAAACAAGGCGAATTTGTTTCCATTATGGGACCTTCTGGTGCCGGAAAATCAACTTTGTTAAATATTTTGGGAATGCTAGAAGAGCCAACTTATGGCGAATATCATTTTATGGGCGAAGATGTAACTGCGATGAAAGAACGCCAAAGGATTGAGTTGTATCGCAACCATATTGGATTTGTTTTTCAGGCTTACCATTTAATTGATGAGATGACAGTTGCCGAAAATATTGAAGCACCGTTGTTATATAAAAAAATCCCAGGTTCAGAGCGTAAAAGCCGCATAGCTGATGTTTTGGACAGATTTAATATGGTAGCTAAAAAAGATTTATTTCCAAATCAATTATCAGGTGGTCAACAACAATTGGTGGGTATTGCAAGGGCATTGGTGGCACAACCATCAATTATTTTGGCTGATGAACCAACTGGAAATTTGCAATCGACACAGGCAGAACAAATAATGGATTTATTTAAAAAATTAAATCAAGAGGAGGGGATTACCATTCTTCAGGTTACACACTCAGAAAAAAATGCACAATACGGCAATAGAATATTAACCATTGAAGATGGTGTGATAAAGGAAGATATTTCGGTGGAGAAACAAATGTAAAATGTAATAACAAATAAGTAAAGTTCCGTCTTATGCCTCAATTCTCATATCTCATCCCGATAGCTATCGGGACTCAATTCTAATAACATGTTCAAACTTAACTTAAAAATAGCCTTGCGTAATTTGTTTAAAAACAAAGTTTATGCTGCCATTAATATTGGTGGATTAGCAATTGGCTTAACAGCCTTTGTGCTTTTATTGTTATTTGTAAATCACGAATCGAGTTATGATAAATGGAGCCCTGAACTGAAAAATGTTTATCAAGTTAGAGAATATCATGATTTTTTTACCCCAGACAACAAGGCTTATTGGCAACAAAGAAGTGAATCTAGAATTGCAACGGTATTAAAGGAGAAGATACCACAGTTTAAATATGTAACAAAGGCAAGTGAAGGTTGGGGAGATGGATATTCAGTAAAGATTGATAGAAATAATCCTGTAATTGTTAAAGATATTGTTGATGCTGATTCACTTTTTTTTAAAGTGTTTCCGTATGAGTTTATTGACGGAGACGAATTAACTGCCATTAACGCACCAAATACTATCGTTTTAAAGCAAAGTGTAGCCATTCAATTATTTGGAACAGATAAAGTGATAGGCAGACAGTTAAAGTTAGTGAGGTGGCGAAGTGATGAAGGAAATTTAATGACTGTAACGGGTGTAGTAAAAGATCCTTCTACTGCTGAAAGTTTAGCATTTAATGCCATTACCCATACTGGAGAAAGAGATACTGATCCTGATCAAATTAGTAATTCAAATTACACTGGTATTTATGTTCGGGCTGAGAAATTTTTAGATACAAATGTGCTAAACAAAAGTCTTTTAAATGTTTATGTAGATTATAAAAAAGCACTTTTAAAGGCTAGAGGAACAACATACAATGAGTTTTATAAAGAAAAAAATAGGAAAGCAGGTTTAAAAATACTACCAATTAGCGAAGTATATTCAACTCCTTCTTTTTCAGAAAATTGGTTAGCTAAAATTAAACCGATTATTGCACTTTCTATTTTCTTGTTAATTATTTCGGTTATCAATTTTGTGAACTTGGCTACAGCTCAATCAGTGCAACGCGCCAAAGAGGTGGGTGTTAAAAAAGTGCTCGGAGCTTATAAAAAACAGTTGGTGCTGCAATTTTTAATGGAGGCGGCTATTCAAACGCTAACCGCTTTGTTTATTACAATCATATTGGTAGAATTATTACTGCCAGCTTTTAGTAATCACTTTAATGTACAACTAAGTTTTTGGCATAGCGATCAATTGCTTTCAATTATTAGTCAATTGTTTGGCTTATTTATACTGATTACTTTATTGGCGGGTTTTTACCCAGCTATGGTATTAGCAAAGTATAATCCGGTTAAGGTATTAAAAGGCAATTATGAAAGTGGTTTTGGTGGTATTGCGTTAAGAAATGGCTTGGTGGTTTTGCAATTTATAATAGCAGTAACCTTTATAATTGGTATTGGGGTTATGTATAAGCAGAACCATTACATGGCCAGTAAAGATTTAGGTTTCGATAGGGACAAATTAATAAATATTTCTACTAACTACGAAACAGGCGATTCTTTTGTTGAAAGTATCAAACGGATACCATCTGTTAAATATGTGGCCACAACGACACAGGTAATGGGCAATACATTCAATACATCTAGAGAACTTACTTTTAACAATCAGAAATTTGATGTTAATGCGGTAACGGTTACCATGGATGCATTGCCAGCTTTAGGTGTAAAGGTGGTAACAGGAAGAATTTTTGCCAAGGAATATGCCCAAGACACCATTAATTCAGTTGTGTTGAATCAATCAGCAGCCAATTTGTTAGGTAAAAATTTAGTAGGTAAAACATTTACAAGTGGCCCAAAAAATGATGTTTTTCAAGTTGTTGGGGTTATTAAGGATTATAATAACGAGAGTTTTGAAAAGGCTGTTTTGCCTACAATATATAAAGTAACTCATTTAGGGGGCTCTTCAAACACAAATAATTTGTTAGTTCGTTTTGATAATGATCATTATCAGTCGGCCATTAAAACAATAGAGGCAGAATGGAAAAAAGTATACCCTGATTTTCCAATGATTTACACCTCTGTGGAAGATGCTTTTCTAAAAGAACTGAAACCTTCCCTTAGATTGATGCAGATCGTTGTGCTTTTCAGCATTATTTCAGTTGTGCTTTCGTTGTTAGGGCTATTTGCCTTGTCTACTTTTATGGCAAAACGCAGAACAAAAGAAATTGCAATCCGTAAAATATTGGGTGCCTCAGATTTGCAGATTATCAATATGTTAAATAAATCATTTATGATTTTGGTAGTTAGTGCAAACCTAATCAGTTGGCCAATTGCTTTTATCTTAACTAAAAAATGGTTAGAAGGATTTGCTTATAGAATTGATATGCCTTTTTGGCCATTTGCCATTGCAACTTTAACATCAGTAATAATTGCTGTGTTTACGGTTAGTTTACAAGCTAGAAAAGCTGCCGTAAATAATCCGGTTGATGCTTTGAAGTACGAGTAGGGGTAGAAGGCTGAAGGCAATGAGTTAGAAGGTAAAAATAAACGTGACTTGAAGGCCCAATAGAAAAACCAAGTTATTATTTGATTTAGGCTTTGAAATAATAAAAACGCATATAATCTACACAACCATATGAAAAAATTACTTGCTATAATATCAATAGTGTATTGTTCATTTATTTCAAATGCGCAAGAATGTAATTGCAAACTGAATTTTGAAGCTCTTGTTAACCAAGTGAAGCCAAATTATGCTGGCTTTAATGATAAAGTTAATGCTAAAAATCTGACATATTTTAATGATTTTACAAGTAAACTGCAAAATAAAGCAGCAAATGTTAAGGCTATCGATTCTTGTTATGTTATTCTAAAAACATGGACAAATTTTTTTAAAGATCGACATCTTCGCGTTCAGTTGGGATGGAGATACAGAGAAAAATTTCCAGAGAAGGTTAAAGAGATAAATAAACAATTTCCTAAAAGGGATTTACCTCCTGCAGCTCAAGATAAATTAAGCGAAGAAACAAGTATTACAATTTTAGAAAATGATGCATTATTGTTCAGGCTACCTTCCTTTGAGTGGTCTGAAAAAAAGAAGATTGATAGTTTAATTACTAATTACAAAAGTACACTTAAAGATAAACCTTATTGGGTTATAGATTTAAGGGGTAATGCGGGAGGAACTGATTATGCCTATAACAGCTTACTACCTTACCTATATACTAATCCAATTAAAGTTAAACCCGATGAATATTGGGCATCTGATGGAAATATTAATATTTTAAAGGAAAATTTAAGCGATACAAATTTGCCTGAAGGAAATAAACAATTTTTATCATCGGTAATTAAATTAATGGAGAATAATAAAGGAAAGTTTGTAAATCCTTCTGGTAAAGATTTTTTTCTAACAACTTTAGACTCTGTATATAAATACCCTAAAAAAATTGCGATTTTGATTGATCGTAACAGCGAAAGTTCTGCCGAAACGTTTTTGCTAAATGCAAAGCAGAGTAAGAAAGTTATACTCTTTGGAGAGAATTCTGCAGGAGTTTTAGATTATTCGAATACTCAATATTTCGATCTTCCACAGCCCGATTTTAAATTAGTAGCAGCAATTTCAAGGTCTAAAAGATTACCGCTTTATCCAATTGATAATATTGGCATTGCTCCAGATGTAAAAATAACCAATGACACACCCGATAAGCTTAAAGTTATCCTGAAGAAATTAAAAAGCAAGAAATAAGTTTTTTAAAGCTTTATATTAAACAAAATTGCATTTTTGTTAGATGCAAAAAACCGTCAAAGATCAACTTGGCAACCAAGTCACATTTAATTATCCACCTAAAAGGATTGTTTCCATTGTGCCTTCGCAAACTGAGTTGTTGTTTGATTTGGGGCTCGATGATGAAGTGGTGGGGATTACCAAATTTTGTATTCACCCAATAGAAAAATTTGCTGCTAAAACCAAAGTTGGTGGAACGAAAAAACTACTAATTGAAAAGATTAGGGATTTAAAACCCGATTTAATTATTGGTAATAAAGAAGAGAATACGCAGGGCGAAGTCGAATTGTTGATGCAAGAATTTCCAGTTTGGATGAGCGATATCTATAATTTAGAAGATGCTATAAAAACCATAACTCAAATAGGAGAGTTGGTTAATCGTGAGCCAGAAGCAGCTTATTTAAATCATTTAATTACCGCTGGTTTTACAGATTTACAAACGCTAGCAGTTGAGAAAAACATTAATCAAACGGTAGCTTATTTAATTTGGAAAGACCCATATATGTTTGCTGGGCGAAATACTTTCATAGACGATGTTCTAAGAAAAATCGGCTTGCAAAATGTTATTGAGCAAAGTCGATACCCCGAACTGAATCTCTCCCAACTCCAAACGCTCAACCCCCAACTCATTTTTCTCTCTTCAGAGCCTTATCCTTTTAAGCAAAAACATATTGATGAAATTCAATCGTCCTTGCCAAATGCAAAAGTAATGCTGGTAGATGGAGAAATGTTTTCTTGGTACGGAAGTAGGCTTGTAAAAGCTGTTAACTATCTTTTTCATTTGCAGGATGAATTAAAGGTCATTTAATTTCATAAATCTTAAGTATTTTGCTTTCTTAAGCTCTGTAAAGATGCTGCTCCCTAAAACGAGATTAGAGCGGTAAAATAACATCATAGTAATGTAAGATAAACGAAGGATGAACGTAAGATGAACGAAGGATGAAGCTTCTTTATAACTTATAAAGTTATTACACAGACAATGCTTGCTTATTAAAATGATGTTCGAGTTGAGCAATTTTATAGCTTAAAGCTGTAACTGAGCATTGAAAATGCTCCATTCAAGTATCCTCATTGCAAACGCAGACAATGATATAGTTTATGGTTTTTGTCTATCTGCAATTTTATAAGTTGCACAGGTTTTGTAAGCTAAACGGGATAGAAGCGAAAATCCTTTTGTCATCCTGAGCTTAGTCGAAGGACAAAAGATTGTAGCAAAAAGCCCGACTAGCTTAAACATATCCTACTACAACTGCTTTTCTAACCCCTTAATCCCTCAATATTAATGAGATAGAAATTTGATGTTCGATCACTTCAAAACATTCCAACTTTTCAACATTCCAACCTTACAATAATTACTAAAAATAAATCATCATAATTTTGTTTATTGATGCAAAACGCTATCTTTGCAATCCAAAATAAATCCTAACTGCGGATGTGGCGTAATTGGTAGCCGCACCAGACTTAGGATCTGGCGCTTCACGGCGTGGGGGTTCGAGTCCCTTCATCCGCACAATACCTGAAGCCGTTCCGTTAAATCGGGACGGCTTCAGTTTTATAAAGACATTGATAAAGAATTAATTGTAAATCGATGTGTTGTTTGAGCAAGAGAAATTAATCTCAATACTCAATACTCATATCTCATATCTAACAAGAAATGAATATTACACAAGAAAAAATTGACGATTTAAATGCAGTAGTTAAAATTACTATCGCACCATCAGATTACACACCAAGAGTAGAAAAAGCCCTTAAAGAGCAAGCTAAAAAAGCAAATCTTCCGGGTTTCCGTAAAGGAATGGTACCAGTTGCCCACATGAAAAGAATGTATGGCAAAAGCATTTTGGTAGAAGAAATTAATAACATGTTAAGTGAAAACCTTTCTAAACACTTAACGGATAACAAAGTTGAAGTTCTTGGTCAGCCTTTACCGGTAATGGATGACAGCAAAGAATTTAAATGGGATAACACAGACGAATTTGAATTTAAATATGAATTGGGTTTAGCACCAAAGGTGGACGTTGAAATTACTTCAAAAGATAAATTCACTGCATATAATGTTAAAGCTGATAACGAAACTTTAGAATCTCGTATCAAAAACATCCGCAAAAGCTATGGCAAAATGACAAACCCTGAAGTTTCGGCAGAAGGCGATGTGCTTTATGCTGATTTGGCACAACTTTCTCCAGATGGAGCAATTTTTGAAGGTGGTGTTGCAAGCACAGGTTCTATCCGTTTAGATTTAGTAACTGATAAAAAGATTTTAAAATCTTTAGTGGGTTTAAAGAAAGACGATTTACTTGAGCTAGACATTCAGAAAGCTTTTGATAACAATGAAACAGTAATTGCTAAATTGTTAAACATTGGCGAAGAGGATGCAAAAGATTTAAAATCGAAATTCCAGGTAACTGTTAAAAATGTAAACCGTTTAGAGGAGTCAGATTTAAATCAAGAGTTCTTTGATAAAATATTTGGTGCAGGTGTAGTAACCGATGAGGCTGGTTTTAGGGCTAAAATTACTGAAGAGATTGAAAGTATGTTTAAGCAAGATGCAGATCGCAAATTGCAGAATGATATTTATACGCAGTTAACAGAGCAAACTAAAATGCAATTACCTGAAGAATTTTTGCGCAAATGGTTAAAAGCTACTAACGAAAAATTAACTGACGAAGAGTTAGAGCAAGGTTTCGCTGATTTCGCAAAGAACCTTAAATGGACTTTGATTGAAAACAAAATCATCACTGAAAACGAAATTAAAATTGATTATAAAGATGTTTTCGAAACTGCTAAACAACGTTTAGATGCACAGTTTAGAATGTACAGCCCACAACCAATGCCAGAAGATCAGTTAGCGCAATACACTGCTACCTTCTTGCAAGAAAAAGAAAATGCCAACCGTATTTTCGATGAGGTAAAGGCTTTAAAAGTATTCGAACATATTCAATCGGTAGCAACCTTAGATCAAAAAGACATAGACTATAACAAGTTTATAGCTTTGAAGTAATTGTGATTTGTTATCCTGAGCTTGTCGAAGGATCTCATTGAATGTCTTTTATAGATATCTTTTTAAGAGCAGCTTTTTTAGCTGCTCTTGCTTTATCTAATCGGTTGGTAATCGTTGCCAGTTTACTCCAATGCTAGCTTTAAAAGAAGATTGCATATAACTGACCAATATTTGTTCATTTAACGGAAGTTTTAAATAATTTAGCAATGGCGATAATCGTTTTAAACCAAACCAAAATTAGATACGCTTAAAAAAAGAAATAATATATATCATGAAAATAGATAAAGAAGAATTTAGAAAATACGCAGTTAAACATCATAGAATTAATGGACTAAACGTTGACCGTTATATTGGTGCAACTAATAATTCTCCAAAATCAATGACACCATACATCATTGAGGAGCGCCAGTTAAATGTGGCTCAAATGGATGTTTTCTCTCGTTTAATGATGGATCGTATCATCTTTTTAGGTGATGCAATTTATGATGGAAATGCAAATATCATTCAAGCACAATTGTTGTTCTTACAATCAACTGATGCAAACAGAGATATTCAAATCTATATTAATTCGCCAGGTGGTTCTGTTTATGCAGGTTTAGGTATTTACGATACCATGCAGTACATCACGCCAGATGTGGCAACAATTTGTACCGGTATGGCAGCTTCTATGGGCGCTGTACTATTAGTTGCAGGTGCTACCGGTAAACGTGCTGCTTTAACGCATTCAAGAGTGATGATCCACCAACCATCTGGAGGCGCTCAAGGTGTTGCTTCAGATATGGAGATTAACTTAAGAGAAATGTTAAAATTGAAAAAAGAATTATATGATATCATTTCAACTCACTCTGGCCAAAGCTATGAATGGGTAGAAAAAGCATCTGATCGTGATTACTGGATGAAAGCTGATGAAGCTAAAAGTTTTGGTATGATTGATGAGGTGTTAGGTTCAACAAAGTAATTAGTTACGAGTTACGAGTTTTGGGTTAAAGGTCTGGTTGTGGAACTGGATTGGTAAGCTTGTAACTCGTAACCCATAACCCATAACAAAAATAATATGGCTAAACAAAATAAAGACTCACGTTGCTCATTCTGTAACTCTCCAAAGCAAGAAACTTTAATGCTTATTGAAGGTATGGACGCATATATATGCGACAAATGCGTAACGCAGGCCAATGTTTTACTTGCACAGGAGTTAGGCAATAAAAAAAGTAAAGCGTTCGACGATTCGTTTAGGTTGTTAAAGCCTGCTGAAATAAAGGCTCATATTGACCAATATGTAATAGGTCAAGATGATGCTAAAAAAGTACTTTCTGTAGCAGTTTACAATCACTATAAACGCCTTAGTCAGAAAATTGACAAAGATGAGGTAGAGATTGAAAAATCTAACATCATGTTAGTTGGCGAAACAGGAACTGGAAAGACATTATTGGCAAAAACCATTGCTAAAATTTTACACGTTCCGTTTTGTATTGTAGATGCAACTGTTTTAACAGAAGCTGGGTATGTTGGTGAAGATGTAGAAAGTATTTTAACTCGTTTATTGCAAGCTGCTGATTATGACGTAGCATCAGCAGAACGTGGTATCGTTTACATTGATGAGGTTGATAAAGTGGCTCGTAAAAGCGATAACCCATCAATTACCAGAGATGTTTCTGGAGAAGGTGTTCAGCAAGCATTGCTTAAAATATTAGAAGGAACTGTTGTAAATGTTCCGCCCCAGGGTGGAAGAAAACATCCTGACCAGAAAATGATACCTGTAAATACCAATAACATTTTATTTATTTGTGGTGGCGCATTTGATGGCATTGAACGTAAAATTGCTAATCGTTTACGTACACAGGCTGTTGGTTATAAGGTTAAAAAGGATGAAGTAGATTTAGACCTTAAAAACCTTTACAAATACATTACACCGCAAGATTTAAAAGCATTCGGATTAATCCCTGAGCTAATTGGTCGTGTACCAGTTTTAACCCACTTAAACCCGTTAGATATTCAAGCTTTACGTAATATCTTAACTGAGCCTAAAAACTCTTTAATGAGACAATACACCAAGCTTTTTGAATACGAAGACGTGAATTTAGTATTTGAAGACGAGGTTTTGGATTTCATTGTTAATAAAGCAATGGAGTATAAATTAGGAGCGAGGGGGTTGCGATCAATCTGTGAAGCGATCATGCTCGATGCCATGTATGACACCCCATCAGATGATACGGTGAAAGAATTGCATATCACCTTAGATTATGCCATCGAGAAATTTGAAAAGGCAGACTTTAAGAAACTAAAAGCAGCATAAAAAAATCCCCTAGAAATTCTAGGGGATTTTTTTTAATACTATAAATTAGACTATGGACCATATGGTATGGACTATCGACTAAAATTAATACATTTATAAAAAGGAGGACAAAATATGAACGAAGAAAAAGAAGTAAAACAGGACGCAAAAATTGTAGCGAAAGCTAAAAAAGTAAAAGAAGTAGAAACTCCGGTAAAATCAGGCTTAAAGTCTAAAGAAGAAATAGTAAAGAATTGGTTGCCTCGTTATACAGGCAGACCTTTAGAAGAATTTGGTAAATATATTTTATTAACCAACTTCAGTAAATACTTAACCATGTTTTCAGAGTGGAATGATAATGCTCCAATCATGGGATTAGATAAGCCAATGCAAAGTGTTACGGCAAATGGTATTACCATTATCAATTTTGGTATGGGTAGTGCAATGGCTGCAACAATGATGGATTTATTAACCGCGATTACCCCAAAAGCAGTTTTGTTTTTAGGGAAATGTGGCGGCCTTAAAAAGAAAAACCAATTAGGCGATCTAATTTTACCAATCGCGGCGATTAGGGGAGAAGGAACATCTAATGATTATTTACCTGCAGAAGTGCCAGCATTACCAGCCTTTGCTTTACAAAAGGCAATATCTACAACCATTAGAGACCACTCAAGAGATTATTGGACTGGAACATGTTACACCACCAACCGTAGGGTTTGGGAGCACGACAAAGAGTTTAAGAAGTATTTAAAAACTTTAAGGGCGATGGCAGTTGATATGGAGACAGCAACAATCTTTACAACTGGTTTCGCTAATAAAATTCCTACAGGTGCATTGTTATTGGTTTCAGACCAACCGATGGTTCCAGAGGGTGTTAAAACTGCAGAAAGTGATAGCTCAGTAACAACCAATTATGTTGATAGTCACCTTAAAATAGGTATTGATTCTTTAAAACAGTTAATAAATGGTGGTGCCACCGTAAAACACCTGAGGTTTTAATGAGTTTTGTCATTCTGTGGAGAATATGAGGAGGAATTTAGCAATAAGTTTCTCTTTTTTGTTTTAAGAAGGAAATACAGCAGATATTAGGAAGGGGTCTGTTCTTTTTTCCGATTTACTTCGCCTTCGTTCCTCCATCTTCCTGCTCGCTCACTAAGGTTTATTTAACCGACGCTTGTACAGCTATTAAGGTTCTTACTTTACCTACTGAATCTTCCAAAATCTCTACAAAATATTCAGTTTGCCATTGTTGGGTTTTCTGCGCTTGCTTATTTATCGTTAAATCCCAAGTTGGATAAACTCTAATGCCTCTTTTACCTTGTTTTTTATCGCTAGAGATTATCCCTTTCTTTATTAAAACAGATTTAGGAAAAATAAATTGACCGAATAAATCTCCATTTCTAGAGCTAATGATAATTAAATCAAAATTGTCGTTGATATGGAATGGTTCCGTTTGTCCGTTTTCATTTCTGTTCCAGATGGTAACAAACTGTCCAGTTTTGGTTGGTGTGATTTTAGAAGATCTATGGATAATTGATTTTCCATTTAACTGGAATGTACAAGCATCATATTCAACACTTTCTTTTTCAGTTTTTAAATTTGAAAAATCGAATTCAAATTTGTTGTAAAATTCTCTGGCAGTGGATAGATTTTTATAGCTCATTTAACTTTAAAAAATCTCCATCGATGATTAATAATTTTACTCCATTTTCTGTAATAGAACGATGAGAACTTAAATCATCAGAAACAATATAACTCATTCCTTTTTTTAAGGTAAATACTTCTCCACTTTCAAGTTCACTAACAAAATTTCCTTCTAGGCAATGAACAATATGTCCTTTTTGGCACCAGTGATCTGCTAAATATCCAACAGAATATTCAACTAAGCGAACTCGAAGCCCATCAAATTGTAGTGTTTGCCAAAATGAAATTCCAGTTTCACCTTGATGTTCAGTTTTTTCTATTTTGCTCCAATCTATGGATTGAAAAGGGATATCAGACATTATTTAAGGTTTCGTATAAATTATTCTATAGTTTGTAGCAAAAGGAGGTTGAATTATTTCCATATCCCAGTCTTTAGGAATCGATGGAAATACCTCTTTCGTCTTTATTACAAACTGATACCAACCTGGGGTTTCTTCATCAATAGAAAAATATTTCTCATCATAAACTATTTCCATTGTAATACAATCAACACCTAACTCATCCTTTTTGTAAACATTAAGTGCTGATATTTCACTCCATTTAACTGCTTTAGACAAATTTGCATAATTAATTGAGAATCCATCAATATCATACTTGAATACACCTAAATCTTTATAAACTTCATCATAAGATTTTCCAGAGTTAAAATTAGTTTCTAGTTTTATTTGAAACATTTTTGGAAATAAAATTTTCAGGAAGTTCATTTAATAGTTGAGATTAATTTAATCCTCTCCGCTTTTCGGATAATCAAATAATAAAACTTTACCAGTATCAGCACTTATCATTTTCCAATCGTCAAACGGAAATTCTATGTAAACAGCACTACAAGTGGGCATATTATCTATATTTCCATCAAAATAATTTGCTAGACCGGTTAATCCAGGGTTATGGCCAAATAGGGCAATTTTATCAAACTGGTTATCTAAATTATTAATGACTGATAAAAGAGTTCTTGCACTTGCCTCATATATATCTGATTTTAATTTAATGTTTTTTAGAGGAATTTGCCAGGTATCTGCAAAAAATTTGGCAGTTGTTAAGGCACGTAAAGCAGGGCTACTTACAATTTGTTGAGGAACTATTTTTTTCTTGGACAATCGCTCTGCCATTTCTGGAGCATTGGCTTTTCCTCTTTTGTTCAAAGGCCTATCAAAATCACTTAAACCTGCATTGCCCCAGTCAGATTTAGCGTGCCTAATTAATAATAACTGCTTTGCCATATTTATTTGTGTTATATGTTATGGGTGTCTTGATTTTTAAACCTTAACTCGCAACTCATAGCCAATTTTGTTATTTCCAAAAATCAGCTACCCAGGGTGCAGGTTTTACATATCTATACCATTTTCCTCTTCCGCCTTTTATCGCTTTATGTGGATTAATTTCTCCGTGAAATATAATAATTTTAGCTCCATCTGGAATTCGGGGTGTTGCCCAAAATGCAAAAGGGATTTTAGATACACAGTCATATTTATAACTTGGGCACCATTTTTTTGGCCAATAAGTCAGTTTTCCTTTATCAAAAATAGCTTGGGTTAGATACTCTTGTTCATTGCGATGTCTCTTCCTAATTTCATCAAACGTGTTAAGGAAGTCATCAAATACATAACCGTGTTTTCCTATTTCAAATCTATAAACAGAAGAATTTCCAGTAATTCTCCATTGTTTTTTATAGTCTTTTATAATTAAAAATTCCCCTGGATAATCAAAAAATGGGTCAATCGAATCAACAATAACGATATCCAAATCTAAAAATAGGGCAGTTCCTTGCAAGCCATAAAGATCTTCTTTTAATGTAGAAAGCTTTTTCCACATCCGTTCTGGTAATCCACCCGGAATTTCCATACTTGGAATAGGGAAACACTGTACTTCTGGCAATATCCCTATTTCATCATCAGTAAAACAAACCATTTTAAACTCATAGCTCAAATTTCTTTTAACCATGGCGTACAGTCTGTTAACATATTCAGGGCCATAAAGTTTGCCCCATTTCATGCAAAAAATATATTTATTTGCCATTATTTACTTTTGTTGATAATGAAATAATTTATAAAAATTAAATAAGCTTAGCATTCGCCTTTTGTTCAAAGTAGGTTGAAATTTCGCTAAGTGTAAATGCATTTAAACATTTAGATGCTGTTAATCCGCCTTTGCGTGCAACCATAACGCCATATCTCATGTCATGAAAACCTTCTTTACGGTGCGCATCTGGATTAATTGATAACAAAACTCCTTTTTCTAAAGCATACCTATGCCAACGCCAATCTAAATCTAAACGCAAAGGATTGGCATTAATTTCAATAACCACCTTATTTGCTGCACAAGCATCGATTACCTTTTTATAATCAATTTCGTAACCCTTTCTGCTTAATAATAATCTTCCCGTTGGGTGACCTAAAATTGTGGTATAAGGATTTTCTATGGCTTTAATTAACCTTGCTGTTGCTTTTTCTTGGTCCATTCTTAAGTTACTGTGAACAGAGGCAACTACAAAGTCAAACGTTTTTAAAATATCATCACTATAGTCTAACGAGCCATCATTTAAAATATCACTCTCAATTCCCTTAAAAATTTTGAAAGGAGCAAGTTTTGCATTTAACTCATCAATTTGTAAATGCTGGGCGTAAACTCTTTGCTCATTTAATCCCTTTGCGTAAAATGCAGATTTAGAATGGTCGCAAATACCTAAATATTCTATTTTCAAAGTCTCTTTGCAATACACCGCCATTTCTTCTAACGTATGTACGCCATCGCTCCAATCAGAGTGATTATGTAAAGTTCCTTTTAAGTCGTTATCAGTTATTAAAATAGGTAGCTGATGTTGCAAAGCCAATTCAATTTCATCTAATCCCTCACGTAATTCAGGAGCAATAAAATCTAAACCAGCTTTGGCATAAATATCATTCTCATCTAAAAAAGGACCATCACCTGCTAGTTTCAAAACTTCAGCAACGTGTTTTTTATTTCCAGTCAGTTTAAAAAAGTTAAGGTAAAAGTCAGCATTTGGAACTAGAACCAACTTAATGTGCAAGCCACTTTCTGTATGTGCAGTAAAAGTATCATCTCCTATATCTTTGAGATCTAAATCAGCAAATGCTGGAATTTGTTTAGCTAGATTTTCTATATCAGCTGTGCCAATTACAAATAAAGCTTCCTCAATAATTTCAACAGCTCTTCTATATTCACCAGTTATCTCTAACAAAGCGTTGTCATCCACTTTGTTTAGCCAAAGGGATAAATTTGTTAATAGTTGATTAACAGTAGGTTCGATATGTGCATAAAGGAATTTGCCATTGGCAGCCATTTTAAATTCAATGACTTTTTTAATTTCTTCTTGAGTTTTAAGTCCGAAACCTTTGGCTTCTATTAAACGATTTTCATTACAAGCGTAATAAAGTTCACCAACATTTTCTATTTGTAAATCGTGCCAAATCACGCTGATCTTCTTTGGCCCAATACCCTTAATACCCAACATTTCTACAATGCCTGGCGGAGTTTGCAGCAAAATTTCTTCTAGTTCTTTAATTGTTCCAGTTTCTAAAAGTTCAATTACTTTAGCAGCAATACTTTTTCCAATCCCATCTATCTTTTCAATGTCTGATGTTGGTTTTGAAGCAATGGCAAAAGGTAGTTTATCTATCTTAAAAGCAGCATTAGCAACAGATTTTATCTTAAATGGATTTACTTCATGCAACTCCATTAGTTGCGATAAAAGTCGTAATGTACGTGATATGGGTTTGTTTTCCATTGCTGTAAAATTACAAACTAAAACCTAAAAATTGAATTAATGAACACAATAAACAGTTATTGTTGTTTTCATATTATGAAACTTAAATATCTCCTAATCTTATGTTGTGGATTACTTTTCTCTTGCACATCAGATTCAAATAAAATGAAACTCAATTCTGATAGCTTGAAAATTGATAGTGCTGATGCAAAATTTTTAATTGTACCTGGCAAGTCAATTGGAAAAATATACTTGGGGCAAAATGTTATTGAATTAGATTCTATTCTTGGGAAGCCTGATTTTAGCGATGCAGCAATGGGAAAAGCTTGGAGTATTTGGTATCGTGGTGATACATCTAAGTTCAGGAAAAGAGAAATTGCTATTTATTCATCTTATGCTGATAGTACGATGAAATGGAAAGATGTAAAACAAATTAGAGTTAATTCAAATAAAGTTACCACAGTTACAGGTTTAAATAATGGCAATTTACTTTCCAGTTTTACTGCAAAATATAGCGACTTCAACAAAGTAGCAACTTTTGTAAATGATAATTTAGGAGATACAATTTTGCTGTACGATTCAAAATCTAATGGTATTGCGGTAGAATTTATTAGGGATATTAGCAGGGCGATAATTATTCACAAAAAAGGTGAGCAGGTTAATCAAACCTATCTCACCCTTCATCCAGAATGGAAAATTCTGCAGTAATTACTTTATTTTAATCTCATAATCCATTCTAGCTTGTACACCAGAATTGATAACAGCTTTTTGCATTTGTTTAAAAATCAGGTAATTTTCGCCAAGCTCTTTTTTGGTGTAATAAACACTAATATTTTCCTTAGCATTTGAAAGTAAGTTTTTCAAAGGATCAATTTTTTCAGGATATTCAACAATTTTGTAGTCGGTTATTTTGGCTTTTTTTGCAGCTGATTTAATAGCATCAGTAAAACTTCCTAAACGATCCGCCAAGCCATTTTTAACAGCGTCTGTGCCAATCCAAACATGTCCACCGCCAATACTGTCAACTTGTGCCTTTGTTTTTTTACGGCCATCAGCAACACGGGTAATGAAACTATCGTAAACGTGATTTACATCATTTTGAATAATGAAACGTTCGCCAGCAGTTAATGGACGAGTGGTGCTCATGATATCAGCATATTGACCAGTTTTTACACCGTCAAACGTAATCCCTAACTTATTGTTTAGCAAGTTCTGGAAATTAGGAATGATACCAAATACACCAATAGAACCCGTAATTGTGTTAGGTTGAACGAAGATACTATCGGCAGCACAACCAATATAATATCCGCCAGATGCAGCAACATCACCAAAAGAAGCGATAACCGGTTTAACCTTTTTGCTTAAAATGATTTCTCTCCAAATTACATCAGAAGCTAATGCACTACCACCACCAGAGTTAACACGTAAAACGATGGCTTTAACGTTATCATCTAATCTTGCTTTTCTAATTGCTCTAGAAATACGTTCAGAGCCAATTTGCTCGTCAGAACCTTCGCCACCAACAATATCGCCATTGGCATAAATTACAGCAACTTTATCTTTTTCCGTAGAGCCTTCGGCAGGTAAATTAGCAATGTAATCGTTTATGCTAACTGTATTAACTGTGCTCTTTTTATCTTTTCCAGTGATGTTTCTTAATTCATCTAATACTTGGTCTTTATATTTCAACGCATCAACCATTTTATAAGCCAATGCATCTTTAGGAAATTGAATTTTGTATTCGTTAGCAATCACGAGTAAACTGTCTTTGCTAATGTTTCTCGATTTAGAAATCCCAGTTAAAAAAGTATCATATAAGCCACCAACATAAGCAGATACCTGTTTACGGTTATAATCGCTCATTTTTGTATTGATGAATGGCTCAACTGCGCTTTTGTAATTTCCAACACGGATAATTTGAGCTTCAATACCTAATTTATCTAATGCGCCTTTAAAGAACATTAATTCTGAACTGAAACCTTTAAATTCTAAAGCACCTTGTGGATTTAAATAAACCTTATCAGCTGCAGAAGCTAAAAAGTAAGCTCCTTGTGTATAAACCTCGCTATAAGCGATAACAGGTTTTTTAGATTTCCTAAAATCGATAATGGCATTTCTAACCTCTAACATTGTTGCCATGCCAGCATTTGGAGAGCTTACGTTAATGTAAACGCATTCAATTTTATCATCATCTTTTGCAGCTTTTAATGCTTTAATTACATCGTAAAAGCCAATGCTTTTTTCCTCGCCACCACCTAAAATAGGAATTCCGGCTAAAGAATTATCTGGTGTACGCTCTGTTATTGCTTGGTCTAGATTTAAAGACAGAACTGAATTGCTCTTAACTTCAACCAACTCTTTATCTCCTATAGAGGCTACAAAACCTACAATAAGTAAAACGAAAATAAATGCTAAAACAAAGGTTGAAATTACAATTCCGACAACAGTAGCAAAAACATATTTAAAAAATTCTTTCATGTGCTTGGTAAGTATTTAATTTGTAAAGATATAAAACTGAAAGGGCATCTAGTGAATAAATTAAGGCCAATTCATTAATTTAAAAGCTATAAACAGCAATCAAATATGCAATTAGAGAAACAAAAAACGTATTTGTTACTAGGTAGTAATTTAGGTGATAGAAAGTTGTACCTTAATAATGCACTAAAGTTAATTGCAGAAGAGGTTGGAGAGATTAAATTAAGGTCCTCTACTTATGAAACAGCTGCTTGGGGAAAAACGGATCAACCTGGATTTTTAAATATAGCGGTAGAAGTAGAAACAAATTTAGCACCTTTAGCGTTATTAAAAACCCTGTTAGGAATTGAAGAGTATTTAGGCAGAATTAGGGAAGAAAAATGGGGCGCCAGATTAATTGATATCGATATTATTCTTTATGGCAATGAGATTGTTACCCTAGCTAATGAACTTCAAATTCCGCATCCAGAAATGCAAAACAGAAAATTTGTAATGGAACCCTTGGCAGAAATAGCACCAGATTTAATTCATCCAGTACTGCAAAAAAGTGTATCAGAAATATTAACAACTTTAACAGATACGTTACCTGTTTCAAAAATATAATTACTTAAATTTACGCTAATGATCGACCAAAATAAAAACGAACAACCTCTTGATTTATCTTATTTAAGAGACATGTCTGGTGATAGCGCAGAGTTTATGATTGAAATGTTAGATGCATTTCAAAAGCAAACCCCAATTTATATGGAAGATTTAGAAAATGCCATTGAAGCAGAAAATTGGAAAGCTACTTCTGAGTGTGCACATAAGATGAAACCTACTTTTTATTATGTAGGTAGGGAAGACGTTAGAGACCACATGCAAGAGATTGAACGTAATGCTCGTGAGTTAAAAGATATAGAAAACATCCCTACTGCTTTTGCCGAAGCAAAAAACTTTGTAGAAATTCTTTACAAACAATTAGATGACTCTAGGGAGGAACTTAAAAAGCGACTTTAACCCCTAAATCCCCTAAAGGGGACTTCTTACTGCCAATAGTGCTCTTCTCAAAGGTATATATTATTACTTTGGGAAGCTATATGAAATTTAAAGAAGAAAGCTATTTTAGATTTTTTGGGTTCTAAAATGTAATACCGAGAACGCGATATACAATACCAATACAAAAGGTATAGCTACAAACTGTAAAGCAATCAATAGTATAGCTGAAAGGATCAAAAAGATAAATTTGAATTTATTCTTTACCCAAGTTTTATCACTAAATTTTAAAGAGAATATTTTAATCTCACTTACGAGTAAAAAACTGGTAATGGCAACTATTCCCAACAATAGCATTGTAGAACCTATAATGGTTGGATAATCTTTGGCAATAAAAGGTAAAGAAACAATGAAAAGTGTGTTCATTGGCGTGTTTAGCCCAATAAATTCTTCAGTTTGCCTTTCATCAATATTAAATTTAGCTAAGCGTAACGCAGAAAAAACAGTAATTATAAAGGCTAGATAAGGTAAATATTCCGAATTGTAATCACTCAGCTTTAAAAGCTGAAACATAACTACCCCAGGTAAAAAGCCAAAACTTACCATGTCTGCCAAAGAATCTAATTCTTTTCCAATGGCCGATTTTACATGAAGTAGTCGAGCAACCATTCCATCAAAAAAATCGAAAATGCCAGATAATAAAACAAAGTAGGCTGCAAGTTCTAGTTCGCCTTTAAAAGCAAATACAATACCTATACAACCAGAAAATAGATTGGCGCAAGTGATAGCATTTGGAATGTGTTTTTTCATAATTTAGTATTGTGTAGTGCGTATTGAGTATTGCGATTTGTCTCAATTCTCAATACGCAAATCTCATTACTATCCATTCATTCCCAATAAAAACTCTTCATTGGTTTTGGTGCCTTTAATTTGAGCTTGTACCAATTCCATTGCTTCTTGAGAATTCATATCTGCCAAGTGGTTACGTAATACCCAAATGCGCTGTAGGTTTTCTCTATCTAACAATAAATCGTCCCTACGTGTACTTGAAGCCGTAATATCTATAGCAGGGAAAATACGTTTGTTAGATAATTTACGATCTAACTGAAGCTCCATGTTACCAGTACCTTTAAATTCTTCGAAGATTACCTCATCCATTTTAGAACCTGTATCTGTTAATGCAGTAGCTAAAATTGTTAATGAACCACCTTTTTCAATGTTACGTGCTGCACCAAAGAAACGTTTTGGCTTGTGCAAAGCATTTGCATCAACACCACCAGATAAAATTTTACCAGAAGCTGGAGCAGTGGTGTTGTAAGCTCTTGCTAAACGAGTAATTGAATCCAATAGGATCACCACATCGTGACCACATTCTACCAAACGCTTAGATTTCTCTAAAACAATGTTGGCAATTTTAACGTGACGCTCTGCCGGTTCGTCAAAAGTAGAAGCGATAACCTCTGCTCTTACACTACGAGCCATATCAGTAACCTCTTCCGGACGCTCATCAATTAATAAAATAATCAAATAAACTTCTGGGTGGTTTTTGGCAATCGCGTTAGCAACCTCTTTTAATAAATTGGTTTTACCTGTTTTTGGTTGTGCAACAATTAAACCACGCTGGCCTTTACCAATTGGGGTAAATAAGTCCATGATACGGGTAGAGTAGTTGCTGCTATCTGTAAATAAGTTTAATTTTTCTGTAGGGAAAAGAGGAGTTAAATAGTCAAATGGAACACGATCACGCACATCTGCAGGGATACGACCATTAATACTTACTACTTTTACTAAAGGGAAATATTTTTCACCTTCTTTTGGTGGACGGATACTACCATTAACCGTGTCTCCGGTTTTTAAACCAAACAATTTAATCTGCGATTGCGATACATAAATATCATCTGGTGATGAAAGATAGTTGTAATCTGCAGAACGTAAAAAACCATATCCATCAGGCATGATTTCTAAAACACCTTCGTTGGTAATGGTATTATCGAAATCTAAGTTAGAATAGCTGGTTTCATTGTTTTTATGATTTCCGGCGTTTTGATTCGGATTATTTTGTCCCTTTTGTGGGCGATTATTATTCTCTCTTGGTGCTCTTTCTTCTCCGGTAGGTTTTTCTTCGCCTGTAGCAGTTTCCTTAGCTTCTTTAGCAGGTCGTGCTTCTCTTGGTAACCTGTCTTTTTTATTTAGCTGATTCGGATTAATGGGCGCAGCAGGTTTGTTAGCTTGATTTTGTAATTTCTCAGCAATGGTTTCCATACGCTGTGGGTCGTCTACAAAATCTGGAGGTAAAGTCACTACTGGTGGCTCAATATCTTCAACATTTGCTGTTGGTTGGGTTTCTGGCTCTTGTTCTGATTCTTGTCTGCGAGTTTGAGGCTCATCAAACAAAGTTACTCTATCTCTTTCGGGCTGTTGTGGTTGTGGTTTGTCGTCTTTAGAAATACGAGCTCTCTTTTTGGCGAGAGGTTTATCGCTACTTTCTTTAACCAACTTTGGTCTAGCAGCTGCAACAGGAGCAGCAGTTTCTGCTGTAACTTCCGGAGTAATAGTGCTTTTGTTGGTTTGCTGTTGTAATATTTGTTCTATCAGGTCTGTTTTGCGCAAATCGTCTGCGTTGGTAACACCTTCATTTTTTGCTAACTCACGTAATTCTGCAGTAAGCTTTTCAGTTAATTCTGTTTTATTAAACATTTATATTTGTTTGTCGAGAAATTTTAAATTGAGTTTATCAGAAAATATTACAGAAAAATGCTTTTAAAACATTCAATAAAATAATTTAGGTTGAGATTTTTCTGGGATATTCAGATAAACATTCGGGAATTATGGCACAATTGTATGTATTTGAAAATTAATAAGCAACTAAAATTGAAAATTGTTTAAAAAAAGTTCAATTTGTTTAAACATAAGCAATCAAAAAACCATCAATATTTGGCATCTTTGCGCACCATTATCCTATTAAAATGAACAAGGAACAACTTTTTGAGCAAATACAACAAAAAAAATCTTTTTTGTGCATTGGTCTAGATCCAGTGTTAGCTAAAATTCCAAAACACCTATTAAAATATAACGATCCAATTTTAGAGTTCAATAAACAACTGATAGATGCCACCCATGATCTTTGTGTTGCTTACAAACCAAACACTGCATTTTATGAAAGCAGGGGAGTTAAAGGTTGGGAAACTTTAGTTAATACTTGGAAACATTTTCCAAAAGATGTTTTTACCATTGCAGATGCTAAACGTGGTGACATTGGGAATACGTCTGCAATGTATGCCGAAGCTTTTTTTAATGAAGAAAGCTCTGCAATGAGCTTCGACTCTGTTACCGTTGCGCCTTATATGGGTAAAGATTCGGTTTCGCCTTTCTTAAACCATCCAAATAAATGGGTAATCCTTTTGGCTTTAACCTCAAATGCTGGTAGTCAAGATTTTCAGGCTAAGCAAAGCGACGACCAAAAATTATACGAACAAGTAATCACAACGGCTCAAAAATGGGCAACAAGTGATCAACTGATGTATGTTGTTGGTGCTACAAAACCAGAGGAGTTTCAAAATATCCGCCAGTTGGCACCAGAACATTTTTTACTAGTTCCTGGTGTTGGTGCACAAGGTGGAAGTTTAAGCGCAGTTTGTGAGTATGGCTTAAATTCGCAATGTGGATTATTGGTTAATTCTGCTAGAAGTATTATCTATGCTAGTGATGGTTTAGATTTTGCCGAAAAAGCAAGAGAAGAAGCATTGCTATTACAACAAGAAATGGAGCAGATTTTAAAAGCTGCTAACCTAATATAGGCTTAAAAAACAAAACTAATAAAGTTGTAGGTTTGAACATAGTTAAAAACTTGTTGATTGAGCTTTCAATTACGGTCAGCATGATGACCTTCAGATCTTTTAAAACTTCTTCGTGCACTTTGTGTCTTGGTGGTTAAAAATATTTAAATGAACACTAAACCAGATTTTAAATTAATAGGAGCCTTACTTGCAGTTGCCATTGTTTGGGGAACAACTTATTTGGGTATCCGAGTGGCTGTTCATACCATTCCGCCTTGGTTTGTAACGGCAATGCGCCAAACTATTGCCTCATTAATCTTGTTAGTATTTTTGCTAAAGCAAAACCAATTGAAATGGATTGGTTGGCCAGCTCTAAGAAGACAAATTTTATTGTCATCGTTAATGATTATCATAGCAAATGGTTTAACAACGGTTGCTGAGCAAAGTATACCTAGCGGATTAACATCCTTATTAAATGCTTTAAATCCAATTGTGGTTTTTATTGGCTGTGTAATCATTGGTTTGCAAAAACTAACTTTAAAAGGTGTTGTTGGGGTGGTTATTGGCTTTTTAGGCGTAGCTTTTATTTTTAGGGATGGTTTAAGTGATTTGCTAGACCCAAATTATAAAACCGGCATCATATTTTTGGCAATTGCTATTATGGGTTGGGCAATAGGAACAATTTACACTAAAAAATACACACAGCAAACTTCAAATATTTTTCTCGATTTGTTTTATCAATTTGTATTTTCTGCAGTGGTGCAGTTGATTTTTGCATTCATATTCTCAGAAAAGATTGAGCCAAGCACTTGGAGCTTAGAAAGCCTTCTAGCTGTTGTGTACTTAGGCGTTTTCGGTTCAATAATTGGATATTTTTGTTACAACTACTCCCTTAAAAAAGTCTCTGCAACTAAGGTTTCAATCCTTTCTTATTTCAATACCATAATAGCGATATTTTTAGGTTGGTTGATTTTAGATGAGGTGATCACCTACGATTTATTAATCGCTACAGCGTTAATTATATTGGGGGTTTTTATTACAAATTACAAGGGGAAACGAAAAGAGTTAGCCTGACCCTAGCTATTGATCACCCCGAATTATTTGCTATCTTTTGCTTAAGTGTCTAGTGAAGTAAGTAAATTTATGGGCGTGGTTATTTGGTTCTTCATACCCAACTTGATTGGGTATCTTAAATGCTTTTGAAAGGCAATTGAGCCTTAAGGTTCCCGCTTTCGCGGAGATGACAGCAAAAATGCATCGCCATAAGGAACATAATTTCCTTATAATTTAATCCTTCTAACCGTAGGTTAAATTTTCTTAAATCCTTAAATTCTTCTGTTTTATTGTATAATTTCAGCCATGAATTTTCCTGAAGAATTTCTGCATTTCATTTGGCAATTTAGGTTGTATGGCGCTCAAACATTGCGAACTACAACAGGAGAAACTATTGAGGTTTTACAACAAGGAACATTAAATAACGATGCTGGTCCAGATTTTAGCAAGGCAAAATTAATTATTGGTGATACCACTTGGGTTGGTAATGTAGAAATTCATATCAAATCATCAGATTGGTTAGTGCATAATCATCAAATAGATAGTGCTTACGAAAACGTAATTCTTCATGTAGTTTACGAAGATGATGAACCAATTTATAGAAAAGATGGAACTATACTTCCTGTGCTTATTTTAAAAGGACTTTTCCCACTATACTTATTAGCTAATTATGAGCAATTAATCACCTCAACAAATAATTTCCCTTGCGAAAAGCAAATCCACACAGTAGATGAATTTTTAATCAATGGGTTTTTATCACGTGTATTAGTAGAACGATTGGAACAAAAATCTACTGAAGTTTATGACAAGTTAAGAACATTAAAAGGAGATTGGGACGAAACCTTTTATCATTTTATGGCAAGAAACTTTGGCTTTAACGTAAATGCCACCCCAATGGAAATGTTAGCTCAATCTTTACCTCAACAATTGTTCGCCAAGCATAAAGACAATTCCTTACAAATTGAAGCCTTGATATTCGGTCAGGCAGGGTTTTTGAACCAAACTTTTGAAGATGAATACCCAAATCAGTTAAAGAGAGAATATTTGTTTCTGCAAAAGAAATATAGCTTAAAACCAATTGATATTTCCCTTTGGAAATTTATGCGAATGCGACCACAAAATTTCCCAACGCTACGATTAGCGCAGTTTGCTGCTTTAATTGTAAATTCTAATCATTTATTTTCAAAGATTTTAGTGATGAGAGATTATCGCAATTCTCAAGTTTTATTCGAGAATTTACCAGTTAATCCATTTTGGGAAACTCATTATCATTTTAATAAGGTAGCTGAAAATGTAAGTTTACAATTGGGCAAATCTTCCATTCAAAATATGCTGATTAATACGTTAAGCTTATTTTTATTCGCCTATGGCAAAGCATTAGACCAGCATAATTATGTAACCCGAAGTTTTTATTTGTTAGAGAATATACCAAGTGAAAACAATGCAATTATAAAACAATATGAGGCTGCAGGCGTTTTGGTTAAAAATGCCTTTAATTCACAAGCATTATTGCAATTAAAAAAGAAGTATTGCAATGAAAAAAAATGCTTAACTTGTGGTATCGGAATAAAGATTTTAAAACAATAAAAAATGTTTCAACGTATTGTTACCTTTTTCGAACAACAGAGCTTTGGGGTTTCTACCTACTTAGCCAACAAATTTAACATGAGCACAAGTAAAGTGCGCTTGTTCTTTATCTACTCTTCTTTTTTAGCTGTTGGTTTTCCAATTCTATTTTATCTTTTAGCCGCTGTGGTTTTAGATATTAGAACCTACATGAAAAAAGTAAGGTTAAGAGTTTGGGACATTTAGCAGACTAGAGTGAAAAGACCAAAAACTAAAGCGCTTGCAAAGTCTTGATACTAACTACTTGATACTTCTTTAGTCTTCAGGCATTAAAATCTCTGCAATTTCAGCAAAACCTTTTTCTGCAGCTAAATCTGCCGGTAATTTACCACCTTCCATTCTTAAGGTTACTTCGGCACCGTGTTCCAGCAATAAAATAATTAGTTCTATATTACCTAACTGCGCTGCCGAATGTAGAGGTGCAACACCAGATTTCTGACAAACATTAGGATAAGCACCAGCATCTAATAACATTTTGGTAATGTTAAAATTATTAGCTGCAACTGCTGAATGGATAGGGAAAACATTATAGCCATTTTTACTTGCCACATTTACTTCAGCACCCTTAAGTACCAAAAAACGAGCAATATCTTCGTGGGCAAAATAACAAGCCAAACCAAGTGGCGTAAATCCATCAATGGAGAATGAATTAATTTTAGCTGGGTCTTTAAATATTAAAAGTGTTACATCATCAAATTTACCAACCGCACAAGCATCAAATAAGCTTAACTCAGGTACAAATTCTGCAATGGCTTTAGCTATTTCTTGTTTTTTATAGTAACAAGCCAATAATACCGGAGAAATTTGATGCGAAGTAGTTTGATTAGCTAATTGCGGTTTTTCTGAAAGTAACGCAATAATTTCATCTAACTGGTCATTTTCTATAAGTGATTCGAGATGCGCAATATCCATTTTAAAATTTAATTAATACTAACACGTTAAATTAACAAAAATAAATTGAGAATGTTAAATGTTAATAACAGATTTAATGGTTTTAAACATTAAGGAGGAGAGAATTTTAATGTAAGTATAACTGTTTTGTTGCAGATGAATATTTACCATATAAGATATTTAAGGAAATATAAAAGAATGTTGTTTGTTGGGACTAAATCTTAAATGCCCTTACCTGCCTACCACAGGCAGGTAATTCCTTATATGGTTTAAAAAGTGTTCTTAAACAAAAAATCCTGCTTAATATAATCAAGCAGGATTAACCTAAAACAAAACTATCTAAACGGAATTTATTCAGTTTTAAGTAAGACTATTATTTGTGAAGAAAGTTTAATAACCTATAGATAATTTTTTTAGAGAGCTTTGGCAAATCGAAATTATTTCTTTAAATCGTAATTGATTTGTGTAGTACAAACAACTATATATTTTATATTTGTTGATTAATAATATTTTAAGGAACGATGTCTGTAAAGGGGAATTCATTCAAGTCAAATTCATTTAAGCAAGATACTGAACCTGCAAAAGCTGGTCAGAGGCAGACAGCTACAAAAGCACCCCGAGCCAAGGTAGATATCATGCCGTCTTTCGATTTGCAAAATGGGAGGCTTGTTAAAATTATCGGACTATTTTTTATCATCATATCCATCTATTTTTTAGTTGCCTTTACTTCTTATTTGTTTACTTGGCAAGAAGACCAGAGCTATGTAATCGACTCAAATGGAGGTTGGAGCAATCTTTTTAATACTGGAAATGAACTTAGGAACGGTGCAGAAGCGCCGGGAATACAAAATTGGTTAGGTAAAATTGGTGCGTTGTTATCTCATCAATTTATTTATGAATGGTTTGGGGTTGCCTCATTCCTTTTCATTTTTGTGTTTTTTGTAATTGGTTATCGCTTGCTTTTCAAAGTGAAAATTTTCGCAGTAGAAAAGGTTTTAGGTTATAGCTTTTTCTTCTTATTGTTTTTATCGTTAACATTTGGTTTCGGACATTCGTTTTTTGCAGAGACACCTCATTTTTTAGAGGGAGAGATTGGATTTTGGAGTAATAAACTGTTAGTTGCACAAATTGGTCAAGCAGGAGTTGGGGGCTTAATCGTGTTTTTAGGCTTAACCATTTTAATTATTGCTTATAATATCGATTTCAAAATTCCTGAAAGAAAAAAGGAAGTGTATTTGGATAATGAAGTTGATGATTATGTAAATGACATTAGGGCAGCTGAAGCTGTAAATAGAGAGGTTGAAGAACCTTCTGGACCAGTTGAATTTAGTATAAATGATAGATTTAAAAACGAACCTAAAAAAGAACAGAACATTGTTTTAACACCAAGTCGTTTTGAAAATAAAGAAGAAACGGTAGATGATATTATTGCTGCTCCTTTAGCTACAAACGTAATGTTAACACCAACGGTTAGCGCTGCTGCAGCCGCTACGCCATTAGAAGTTGCACCAGAGCCAGCTTTTACGGTACAGAAAAGTGAAGATGAAGCAAAAGCAGATGGTTTAGTTGAGCAGTTTGGAAATTATGATGAGAAGTTAGATTTATCTGGCTATCAATATCCAAATTTGGACTTATTGGAAAATTATGGTTCTAATAAAATCTCTGTAAATGCCGAAGAGTTAGAAGCTAACAAAAATAAAATCGTAGAGACTTTAAATCATTACAATATTGAAATTGATAAGATTAAAGCTACAATTGGTCCGACGGTAACTTTATACGAAATTATTCCGGCCCCTGGAGTTCGTATCTCTAAAATCAAAAATCTTGAGGATGATATTGCCTTAAGTTTGGCAGCTTTGGGTATTCGTATCATTGCACCAATGCCTGGTAAAGGAACTATCGGTATTGAGGTTCCTAATCAGCACCCAGAAATGGTATCCATGAGAAGCATCTTGAATACCGAAAAATGGGCAACCAATACAATGGATTTACCAATTGCTTTGGGTAAAACGATTAGTAATGAAGTGTTTATTGCCGATTTAGCTAAAATGCCTCACTTATTGGTAGCGGGTGCAACTGGCCAAGGTAAATCTGTTGGTATTAATGCTATTCTGGTTTCCTTGCTGTTTAAAAAACATCCAGCGCAGCTGAAGTTTGTTTTGGTTGACCCGAAAAAAGTAGAGTTAACCTTGTTTAATAGAATTGAACGTCACTTTTTAGCAAAACTTCCAGGGGAAGCCGATGCAATTATTACTGATACCAAAAAAGTAGTAAATACTTTAAATTCATTGTGTATTGAGATGGATCAGCGCTATGATTTATTAAAAGATGCACAAGTAAGAAATTTAAAGGAGTATAATGATAAATTCATCAAGCGTAAGCTAAGTCCAAATAATGGTCACCGTTTTTTACCTTTCATTGTTTTAGTGGTGGATGAGTTTGCCGATTTGATGATGACGGCTGGTAAAGAGGTGGAAGCACCAATAGCTCGTTTGGCACAGTTAGCCCGTGCCATTGGTATTCACTTGGTTTTAGCAACTCAACGCCCTTCGGTAAATATCATTACAGGAACAATTAAAGCGAATTTCCCTGCCAGGTTAGCATTTAGGGTTTTATCAAAAATCGATTCACGTACTATTTTAGATAGTGGTGGTGCAGATCAATTAATTGGTAGGGGAGATATGCTTTTATCTACCGGTAGCGACTTAATAAGGCTACAGTGTGCTTTTGTTGATACACCAGAAGTAGATCGAATTTCGGAATTTATTGGTAACCAGAGAGGATATCCTGATGCCTATCAATTGCCAGAATACATAGATGAAACTGCAGAACAAAATAAGGCTGATTTTGACCCAGATGATAGAGATCCTTTGTTTGAAGAGGCTGCACAGCTGATAGTTACACATCAGCAGGGTTCTACATCTCTAATTCAACGTAAAATGAAATTAGGTTACAATAGAGCTGGTAGAATTATAGATCAATTGGAGGCGGCAGGTGTAGTTGGTCCGTTTGAAGGAAGTAAGGCAAGGGAAGTTTTATTGCCAGACCAATATGCTTTGGAACAGTTCTTGAATAACTTAAATAACAAACAATAGATTTAACGTTTTGCTAACCAGTACAGAGAGTTGTTAGCAGAGATAATTAAAAAACAAATGAAAAAGATAATATTAGCATTAATTGTAGTTAGCTCATTAGGTTTTACTGCAAATGCACAAACAGATGCGAAAGCAAAAGCGATTTTAGCCGAGGTAAGTAAAAAATACCGTACTTATGATGTTGTAAAAACTGATTTTACATTTACATTGAACAATGCTCAAGCTAAAGTAAAAGAAACACAACAAGGAACTTTATACGTTAAAGCAAATGCAAACAAGTATAAAGTTGCAATGACAAACCAAGATTTAATTAGTGATGGTAAAGTGCAGTGGACTTATTTAAAAAATGATAAAGAGGTTCAAATTTCTAATGTTGACAATAGCAGTGATGCAATTAACCCAGCAAAGATTTTTACCATTTATGAGAAAGGATTTAAGTATTTGTTTACCGGCGAGAGTAAAGTAGGTGCAAAAACCTATCAGATGATAGATTTATCGCCAACAGATGCTAAAAAAACAATCTTTAAAGTTCGTTTAAGTATTGATAAAGCTACTAAGCAGATTGCTAATGTGGTTATCTTCGAGAAAAACGGAAATACTTATACCTATAACGTTAAAACATTTACACCAAACGCAAAAGTTCCAGAAACAACTTTCGCTTTCGATGCTAAGAAATATCCTGGCGTAGAAGTGGTGGATTTAAGATAATTTTAATTCTAATACATGTTAAAAAGGTTTGGACAATTGTTCAAACCTTTTTTGTTTTAAGGGTTTTTTGAGTATTATTGCTCATGGTTCATTTCTCATGCTGAGCTCAGCTTGTACTGAGCCAGACGATTGTCGAAGCATCTTATAATAACAAATTTTGAAAATCACTTTTTTAGGTACAGGTACTTCGCAGGGCATTCCAGTAATTGGATGTGGCTGTGCCGTTTGCCAATCTACTGATACAAGAAATAATAGGTTAAGAGTTTCTGTTTTGGTAGAAACTGATGATAAAACAATTGTGATAGATAGTGGCCCTGATTTTAGGTATCAGATGTTGAGGGCAAAGGTTAATGACTTGGACGCCATTATTTATACTCACGAACATAAAGACCACGTAGCTGGTTTAGATGACATTAGGCCATATAATTATTTGCTTCATAAAATCATAGATATTTATGCAACCGTAAGGGTACAAGATGCTTTAAGAAGAGAGTTTTCTTACATTTTTGAAGACACCAAATATTTTGGTTTGCCGCAAATTAAATTACACACAATAGATGATCAACCATTTTTAATAGGGGAAACTAGCATTATTCCTATTGAAGTGATGCATCATAAACTCCCAGTTTTAGGTTATAGATTTGGTGATTTTACTTACATCACTGATGCCAAAACTATCTCTGATGAATCATTAGCCAAAATAAAAGGTAGCAAAATTTTAGTGATCAATGCCTTGCAAAAAGAAAACCATATCTCACATTTTACATTTGATGAAGCAATTGCATTTGCCAATAAAGCAGGTGCAGCAACAACTTATTTTACGCACATGAGCCATAATTTAGGTTTACACGCTGATATTGAAAAAGAATTGCCATCGCATATTAAATTGGCGTATGATGGGTTGAGTTTTGATTGCTAATCCCGATAGCTATCGGGAGCTTAATTGTTAGATTGTTTTGGAGCAATAATACAATTCAACAATAAAACAATCTCTTAAAATCAATCATTCTATTATATTTGCACTTTATTTATCCAGGTGGCGACCCAGATAGCTATCGGGGTGGTAGACGCACCAGCTTGAGGGGCTGGCGCCCTTACGGGTGTGGGAGTTCGTCCCGATAGCTATCGGGACTCCTCTTGATACAAAGTTTTGCTATATATTAGCTTTTTTAGTTGTAGAATATGGCATCTATTTATATACTTTTTTCAGAGACCTTGAATAAGTTTTATATAGGCAGTTGTGCTGAATTAACGGTACGTTTAGCTGAGCATTTGAACAAAGATTTTGGAGGCAGTTTTACAGCCAAAGTTAATGATTGGGAACTATTCTTCTCTATTGACAATCTGGATTATAAGCAAGCTAGACTAATTGAAAAGCATATCTAGAAGATGAAAAGTATTACTTACATAAAAAATTTGAAGAAATATCCCGAAATGACATCAAATTTGATTGAAAAATATAACTTATGAGATAATATGCTCGTTATTTCTTCAAATTAATATATTTGCACTTTATTTATCCAGGTGGCGAAATTGGTAGACGCACCAGCTTGAGGGGCTGGCGCCCTTACGGGTGTGGGAGTTCGAATCTCCTCTTGGATACATAATATAAACAAAGCCTAATAATCATATTATTAGGCTTTGTTTTTTATTGATGTTTGAAGCTCTTTTCAGAATTCTAAGAACCTCTCAATATCTTTTCCATCTTTCTGCCTTTTGCCAGCTCATCTACCAATTTATCTAGATAACGTACCTGTTGTGTTAATGGGTTCTCGATATCTTCTATGCGATAGCCACAAATTAGTCCAGTAATAAGAGGTGCATTAGGGTTAAGCTTTGCCTGTTGGAAGAATGTTTCAAAAGTTACTTTTTTGTCAATTAGTTCTTGCAGTTTCTCGTCATCAAAGCCAGTTAACCATGTGATAACTTGATGCAATTCTTCCTTTGTTCGGCCTTTCTTCTCTACTTTCGCAATGTACATTGGATAAACCGAGGTAAAGGTCATGTTAGCCATTCGCTGGTTGTGTATGTCGGAAGTGTTCATGTCTTGTGCTTTTTGGTTTCTTAAAATTTGGCCTAAACCAAAGATAGTTTGAAATTACTAAAAATCGAATTGATAAATAAATACAAATACCTAGCCTACATTCAATTTTTGCGAATTGGAATCAATTGTAATAATCTAAAATAAGCTTTGTTTTGCCCTTGTTAAAATAGGGTTTAATGCCTACGCTTTGTTTAACCTTTAGTTAAGGCAGTATCGTAAAAAGTTCGTAAAGGCGTATGGGTTAAGACGGACTTTAGACGGGCTTGGTTCGGACTTTGTTCGGACTTGTGACAAATATATCCGAGCAAACCCCGTTTTAACCCCGAGTTAAATTTGTCGAAATAGATATGCTGGTATAATTCATTTATGAAGTTGGTATAGACCGTGTCCAAAGCTACCCTTTCAAAGACTAAAGTTTATCAGCACAAACGTTTGATTTCTTGTGTTTTAAGCTGTAAGGTTAGGGTAATGAAAGAAAAAATACTTCAATAAAATAAAAATCAAACGTTTGTGTTGTGAATTACCCTGCATAAAAGAATATACATGTCTATTTTGGCTTTAATTAATTCAGGCTTATACATTTATTGTTGGGCTAAATAAAAAATTAAACACCAAATTGAATCAGAATGAATTTTAAAACGCTACTCGTTGTTTTTACGCTATTTTTTGTAAACACTTTAAAAGCCCAACAAACACAGAGTTTTGCTATCGGTACCGAAAATTTCGAATTAAATGGAAAACCCTACGTAATTCGTTGTGGCGAAATGCATTTTGCCCGTATTCCGAAAGCAGAATGGCGTAGTCGTTTAAAAATGGCAAAGGCAATGGGCTTAAATACGGTTTGTGCCTATCTATTTTGGAACATGCATGAAAACCAAAAGGATCAATTTACTTGGTCTGGCCAGGCAGACGCAAAAACATTCTGCAAAATAGCACAAGAAGAAGGTTTATATGTGATTTTAAGACCAGGTCCTTACTCTTGTGCCGAATGGGAATTTGGTGGATTCCCTTGGTGGTTATTAAAGGACAAAACCATAAAACTTCGCACGCAACATCCTTACTTTTTAGAACGCAGCAAAAAATACCTAATGGCAGTTGGTAAAGAATTGGCTCCCTTGCAAATTACCAAAGGTGGTAATATTTTAATGGTGCAGGTAGAAAACGAGTATGGAAGTTATGGAAGCGACAAAGCTTACATGAACATCATTAAAGCTAATTTACAAGAGGCTGGCTTTACGGTTCCATTATTCCATTGTGATGGCCCCTCTCAGTTAAAGGCAGATCATCCTGAGGGTTTATTTGCAGTTGTAAATTTTGGTAGCAATCCCGAAGCGAATTTTAAAGCGCTTAGAGATCTACAACCTACTGGGCCATTAATGTGTGGCGAATATTATCCAGGTTGGTTTGATAGCTGGGGCCGTCCACACCATAAAGGTGATACGAAGAGAATTGTAAATGAATTGAAATATATGCTTGACCAAAAAGCTTCTTTCAGTATTTATATGGTTCATGGTGGTACAACGTTTGGTACCTATGCAGGTGCAAATTCGCCACCTTACTTGCCACAAACAAGTAGTTACGATTATGATGCACCTATAGATGAAGCAGGTAATCCGACAGAGAAATTTTATGCCTTGAGAGAATTATTTGAGAAATATTTACAAGAAGGTGAGCAGCTTACCCCAATTCCTGCTAAACAGAAATTCCAAACTTTGGATCCCGTAAAATTTAGCTCTTTTGCTGCCTTAAATCAGAATTTGCCTAAAGCTACTTTGAATGAAACCCCGATGTTGATGGAAGATTTAAATCAAGATTTTGGTTGTGTCATGTATAAAGCTAACATCCCGGCAGGTGCTAAAACCACATTAACTTTTGATGATATACATGATTATGCTTTGGTTTATTTAGATAACAAGTTAATTGGAAGTTTAGATAGGCGAAAAAACAAGTTCAGCATAGAATTACCTGCAAGAATTAAAGCTGCACAACTTTCCGTTTTGGTGGAAGCTACCGGTCGTGTAAACTATGGTGGGCATATGCACGATAGAAAAGGTATCCACGGTCGTGTATTTTTAGTTGATGAAAATAAAAAAACAGAAATAAAAAATTGGAAGAACTATCCAATTCGCTTAGGTGATGTAACTATTCCGGTTAAATACCAGGCATTTACCAAGCAAACCATCATGAGCAAACACTCACAAATAGACAGGAATATTGCTCATGATAGCTTCATCACCGATAAAAACAAATTATATACTGATGAAAACCCAGAAGCAGGTTTTTACAAAGGCACTTTTGTTGTAAATGCCATTGAAAACACTTATTTAGATCTAAGTAAATGGAATAAGGGTTTAGTTTGGGTAAACGGACATTGTTTAAGTCGTTATTGGAGCATTGGCCCAACACAAACCATGTTGGTTCCTAAAAGTTGGTTAAAAAAAGGAATAAATGAAGTTGTGGTGTTTGATCTATATGGCTCTGCGAAACCAGAATTAACTTTCTTGGATCATCCAATATTAGATCAAGTAAATGAGCCACTACCTCAAAAACATAAATCTGCAAGCCAAAAATGGGATGCTACTGCATTAACTCCAATTGCAGCAGGTAGTTTTGAAAACACTAACAAATTGCAAACAGTTACATTTAAACCAACCTCTGCTAGGTATTTTGCCTTAGAGGCTTTGTCAGAACAAAAAGGACAACCATTTACAACCATTGCCGAAATTAATTTATACGACGCAAGCGGAAAAGAAATACCACGTACCAATTGGAAAGTAGTATTTGCTGATAGTGAAGAGGTAGGAGGGGATGATGGTAGTGCAGTAAACGTTTTCGATTTACAGTTTACTAGTATTTGGCATACCGAATGGGAGAATACATCGCCTAAACCACCACATCAAATTGTAATAGATTTAGGTAAAAATTACCAAATAGCAAGTGTTAAAGTATTGCCTAGACAAGATAATGCAAATGGTAGAATTAAAGATTATAAAATTTATCTTTCAACTACTTTATTTAAAGGATTATAAAATGAAATTCAAATTAATTATCGCCCTGCTGCTAATTGGTGCAAAAACTATTGCGCAAGAAGTAAAACTTGCTCCAACGCCTCCAATGGGATGGATGAGTTGGAATCTCTTATCTAATAAGATAAACGAGAAAGATGTAAAAGAAATAGTCGATGCAATGAGTTCAACTGGTATGGTTAAGGCTGGTTATCAATACATTTTTATTGATGATTGCTGGCAAGGGGGTCGTGATTATAGAAATAATATGATTGCAGACCCAAAAAAGTTTCCTTCTGGTATTAAGGCTTTGGCAGATTACATTCACAGCAAGGGAATGAAGTTGGGTATTTACTCTGATGCAGCTCCATTAACCTGTGGTGGTTTTACAGGCAGTTTAAATTTCGAAGAACAAGATGCCAAAACTTTTGCTTCTTGGGGTATTGATTACTTAAAATACGATTATTGCAATGCTCCAGAAGATGTAGAAACAGCCAAAAAACGCTACGGTATAATGGCTAAGGCTTTACGCAATTCGGGAAGAGAAATTGTGCTTGGTATTTGCGAATGGGGGCCACGCGAACCTTGGAAATGGGGTGCTGAAATAGGTGGACAGAGTTGGCGCACTACTTTCGATATAAGAGATAAATGGATAGACAAAGAAAATAAGGGCGGTGTAGGTATTTATGATGTAATTGATAAAAATGCAAGTTTGGCGCAATTTTCTGGCCCTGGTAAATGGAATGATGGCGATATGCTGGTAACTGGTTTAAGAGGTTATAAAGGGCCGTCGGGCGATTTAGGTGGAATTGGTTGTACTGACAACGAATACCAAAGTCAAATGAGTATGTGGTGTATGTTAAACTCTCCAATTTACGCCAGTAATGATATTCGGAAAATGGATGAAGCTGCAAAAAACATACTGCTAAACAGCGAAGTGATTGCTTTAAATCAAGATCCACTTGGCAAACAAGCAGAGCGAAAAATTAACACCCCAATTTGGGATGTTTTTATTCGCCCTTTGGCTAATGGCGATTATGCAATTGCCATTTTAAATAAATCATCTATTGTGCAAGATTCAAAAATAAACTTTCTAGAGTTAGGTTTAGAGGGTAAATATCAGGTTAAAGATTTATGGCTGCATAAAATTATAGGTATAGCTAATAAATGGACTGGCAAAATTACCTCACATGAAACAAAGGTTTTTCGATTAAAAAAAGTTTAGGGACCTCGATAAAATTTCTTTTCAATAAATAAACTAAAAACTAATAAACATACACACAAATGAAACAATTATTAACCTTCGCATTTTTAGCAACTGGGCTAACCACCTTTGCACAAGATGCAACAAAGGATCCAGCAACAGTTTTAATTACGCCGCAAAAAACCTTATCTAAAAATGATACAGTTTTTAGAACGGCAATTTCAAAATGGAGCGATGAGGCATTAAAGAGCACGGATTACAAAAACATCAAAGCTCAACCATCAGCAAATGTCTTTCCTGGCGCTGTAAAAACAGGATATCAATTTGTTAGCAAAAAGGTAACTGTAGATCATAAAAAAATGGCTGATAGTTTAGTATCCATCGTTTCTACATTAGGCTATTCTGGTTACGATAATGCTACAATGTACAGCACTGGCTTGTATGCCATGGCAGGAGAATACATAGAAATTGAGGTGCCAAAAAATACGGACGTAAAAGATTTAGAAGTTCAGATTGGTGTGCATAGTGATCGATTAAACTATTGGGTTGCAGGAAAAGAAGATTGGCGTAGAATGCCCATCATCACTAAAAATCAAAAATTGGTGATCGGTAAAAATAAATTGGCATCTCCGTTTGGTGGCTTAATCTACATCAATATTAAACCGAAAAGTGACAGTAGAACAATTGATTTTAACATCAGCCATGCTGTAGCTGCACCACTTTTTGTGTTGGGTAAATCATCAAAAGCTGATTGGGAAAATCAATTGAATAACAATAAAGCGCCTTGGGGAGAAATAGCAACCGAGAATGTAATTTTAACCTTGCCAGATAGTGTTTTACAAACGATTAAAAATCCAGAAGAAGTTTTAAAATTATGGGATTTGGTAGTGCTTGGTGAATTAGATTTAGCAAATATGCCAGCTCCATTTTACAGGCCACAACGCATGGTACCAGATGAACATATTGGTGGTGGATACATGCACAGTGGTTATCCAATTATGATACACCATTCTCCAACCAGAAAAATGCTGTCTAATGAAATCATGGCAAATCCAGAATTATTAATGAAGCCAAGTAAAGGCGGAGCGAATTGGGGATTTTTTCACGAAATTGGTCATAACATGCAGAACCTGAACTGGGTTTTTGGTGGTACAACAGAAGTAAGTAATAATTTCTTTTCTATTTATATGTTCGATAGGCTAATTGGCGGTAGAGACGATGCTCATAGCGGTGTATCAAGTGAAAATACCCAAAAAATGATGAAAAAATATTTCAAGGAAGGTTCTGGTTATGAAAAATGGAAAAGTGATCCTTTCCTTGGTTTAATTATGTTCCGTCAGATGCAAGAAGGATTTGGATGGGAAAGTTTTAAATCTTTCTTTAAAGAATATCAAAAAATAGGACCAAGTATAGGTAGGATGAATGATCAGAAAAAGCGTGATTTATGGGTTAAAACCTATTCGGACGTGGTAAAAAGAAATTTAGCGCCTTTCTGGGAAACCTGGGGTATTCCAATTAGTGATGATGTAGAAAAAGAATTAACGAAATACCCGCAATGGAAACCATTTAATTTCCCTCCTCAGAATTAATAGCTTGCCTTATGATGAAAAAGATATCACTAATTATACTCATCAACTTTGTTTACCAATTCAGCTTTGCTCAAACGTTATCAAATTATAACCTCAGTTTTGAAAAGCTTGCCACTAGGTGGGATGAAGGGATGCCTTTAGGCAATGGAATGTTAGGCGCTTTGATTTGGGGAAAGGGAGACAAATTAAGACTTTCTTTAGATCGTGCTGATTTATGGGATGAAAGAAAAGCTTTGCCAGATTTAACTACTTATAGTTTTAAATGGGTGCAGCAACAGGTAGAAAAAAAGGAATATCGTATTGTTCAAAAAACATTAGACGACCCTTATCATGAAACAACACCAACCAAGATTCCGGCAGCTGCAATAGAGTTTAATGTGAGTAGTTTTGGTAAAGTGTTGTCAAATGTTTTGGAAATAAATACAGCCTTAAATACCGTGAAATTTCAAAACGGCATAGTATTTAATTGTTATATCCATGCTACAAAAAACCAAGGTTTCTTCGGTTTCGAGAACTTAGAAAACGTTGATGTATTGCCCAATTTAATTGTGCACAATTATGCTGGCAACGAGAAAGCAACTGCTGATAATAGCCATGCCGGACAAGGTTTACAAAAATTAGGTTATGCCAAAGGCGATGTTACCAAAACACCAAACAGCATCCGTTATAAACAACCAATGACAGATGGACATTTTTATGAAGTGTTAATCACGTGGCGAAAAATAAAGAACAAAATTATAGGCTCGTGGACGGTTAGTAAAGATGCCGAGGCTGTTATGCCACCTATATCTACAACTGCTAAAGAACCAACTGGTTGGGATACGCATACCAAATGGTGGACAAGTTATTGGAATAAATCGTCTATTTCTATTCCTGATGAATTGGTGCAAAAGCAATATTACCTTGAAATGTACAAATTAGGTTCTGTTGCAAGAAAAGGTGCGCCAGCCATTACATTACAAGCAGTATGGACAGCAGATAACGGCAGTTTGCCGCCATGGAAAGGAGATTTTCATAATGACTTAAATACGCAATTAAGTTATTGGCCAACTTATACCTCAAACCATTTAGCAGAAGGTAAAACCTTTACCGATTGGCTTTGGAAGGTAAAGGGAGAAAGTGAACTTTATACTAAAGCTTACTTTGGTGTGTCTGGTTTAAATATTCCTGGTGTTGTGGCATTGAGTGGAAAACCGATGGGTGGGTGGAACCAGTATGCCATGAGCCCAACTGTTAGCGCATGGTGTTCGCAACACTTTTATTGGCAATGGAAATACAGTATGGACAAGCAATTTCTAAACGAGCAAGCCTATCCATACATTATACAGTCGGCTACTTTTTTAGAAAACATTAGTGTTTCAAAAGATGGACTGAGAATGCTGCCTTTAAGCTCTAGTCCAGAATATAACGATAACGATATTTCTGCTTGGTTTAAAAAATGGAGTAATTTTGATTTAAGCTTGGCTAAATTTTTATTCAAGGCAGCAAAAGAAGTTTCAATTGCCAAGGGCGATAAAAAAGGTGCTGAACATTGGGCTACTATAGCTAGTCAATTGCCAGATTATGAAGTAAATGAAACTGGCTTTACCATCGCACCCGGTCAAAATCTAACATCTTCTCACCGTCACATGTCTCAATACATGGGGATTTACCCATTGGCATTGTTAGATTATAATAAAGCGGAAGACAAAATCCGTATTGATAATTCATTTAAACAGTTAGAAGCAAAGGGAACAAGAGCTTGGGTAGGTTATTCTTTTAGTTGGATGGCTTCATTATATGCAAGAGCTTACCAAGCTGATAAGGCAATTAAACAGTTACAAATATTTGCCTCAAATTTCTGTTCTCCAAATAGTTTCCATTTAAATGGGGATCAAAAAGGAGGACAGTATTCTGGCTTTACTTACCGTCCATTTACTTTAGAAGGAAATTTTGCTTTCGCCCAAGGCGTTCATGAACTATTATTGCAAAGCAGGGATGGGTATGTAGAAGTCTTTCCGGCCATACCCTCTACTTGGAACGATTGCTCTTTTAAGGATTTAAGAACAGCCGGTGCATTTTTAGTAAGTGCAAGCTATAGGGAAGGAGCTACGCTTAGAATAGAAATTTTATGTGAAAATGGTGGCGAATTAAATATTAAGCTACCAAAAGGCGATTTTGTTTTAGCTTCTAGGCACAATCAGATGTTAAGAGAAAGAACTAAGCTGTTTACCCAAAAAGGAGAGAAACTAGTTTTTGTTAATAGGGGATAAGACTCTAAAGACGATAAATATATTAACCCCTAATACAACAAATGAGTTTGTATTAGGGGTTTTTATTTGCAATCGGTCCCTATAAATACAAAAAAATCAATCTTTAGCTAACAACTAAATCTAAAGGTTTGATAAAACTTTCTATAAACTATAAGAAAATCCTTTAAAGGAATGAAATACAAACGTTTGCACACAGTTTGTATTATTTTATTTTTCGATCTAACTTATTGATAATTAAGTGTGTATGTGTGTTTTTGATGCTTCTAGAACTGTTTGGAGAAGGTTTAAATAGTTATGCTTTTAATCAAGCTTCAACCTCGGTCTTTAATTGCCTTATATTCTTTTAAAACCCCTCAAATAATCTAGTTATCACCATTTTAAAGGTGTTTAAATGCCTGTTTTTGACTATTAGTGGATGTTTTAAACAAACGTTTGCGCTGTGAAAAAACATAAAACCTGTTTTCTTAACGTATACCTTGCATTAACAAAAATAAACGAGTTAGGCATTTTTTTATTGTCATATAAATAAAAAAAACTTGCTAGTTAAAAAGAAAGAATACCTCTAACCAAGGTATTTGATGAACAAACAAAACTAATCGTTCTTATGTAGCCTAAAAACTTCATTAAGAATTAATGCTAACCAAACTTAAACCCTTATCGAATGATTAAAAATTTTACTCATTATTTTCAGGCATTGCTTTTCAGAGGTATCTACTATAAATACACCTCTATCAATTCTTTAGCAATTGCATCAAATTTCAAATACTAAAAACTTAATAAACTAATCAAATGGTTAAAATCATTACAAGCATTTGCTGTGCCTTGATGCTATCTTTTTCTGGAATAACAGCTGCAAACGCTAGTTATTCAGAGAGTAATCTTTTGAAAGCCTATTTTGCTTTTCAACAAGATACTTCCAAAAATGCCAAGTATTCTGCTAAAACAGATACTATTGGACAAATGGTTAAGGCATTGCAGAAATTCAAAAATGTACGCGACACAGTTAATATTCGTTCGTCACGTCCAGTACCAAATTTGTCTTTACAGCAAATTGTTAAGGGAAGTTTAGCGGGCGTCTATGTACAAGAGCCAAATGGCGAACCAGGTACAGAACAAAGTATGATCATCCAAGGAAGTTCAGGGTTGTTGTTCAATAAAAAAGACATTTATGCCTTACAACCTGCCATTTATTTAAATGGTGTGCCATTGGTGCAGGATAATCCTTTTGCATTTGATGTGCAAAAGTATGATTATAACAGGATTGGCCCAGCCACAAATTTACTTTCGCAAATCAATATCGAAAATATACAATCGATAGTTGTTATTAAAGATCCTTATGAATTAGCTAAGTTAGGGCCTAATGCTGCAAATGGTGCTATATATATTACCACTAAGAATGCTAGGGGAGGTTTAAGGGATATCAGCTTAAATACTTATTTTGGATATGTAACAGCGCCAAGAGTAAATACGGTTAATGGTGTTTATGAAAATAATTTCAGAAAGCCATTTTATCAAAAATACGCTAATGCGCAAAATTTAGCTAGCTATGCTTCTTATTTAAAAGATTCAACTAATACGGCTTATTACGGTCCGTCAAACTGGAATGATCTTTATTACCAGGATACTCCAACTCTTTCGGCCGATTTAGGTATTACTGGTGGAAGTGATAGAGCTAATTTTAGGTTTTTTGGTTCTGGAACTCAAAATGCAGGTAATGCTGACAATACCGATATTAAAAGATATAACTTATTTTTTGGTATTAATATGGCGCCATTTAAATGGATCACTGTATCAAGTACAATAAACGCTTCAAGATTAGATCGCATTAGGAATAATAGTTTAAGGGATCGTTTTGCTGAGCAACGTTACATCCCTGATTTATCTAATCCACTATCTCCAAATGCAGCTATTTATCAGGGTTTCCTAACTGAAACTGAAAAAAATGTTGACAATAACAGATCTAGTCTTTTAAACGGGAACTTAATCTTAGCGGCAAAAGTTAATAAGATATCTATAACTTCTAGTCTAATTTTTGACTATAACGAAGGTATTCGTGATTATTTTACTCCTTCTACTTTGTTAGACGGTGTTAGTTATATCTCAAATTATTTCGGTTATAGTCAACGTATATTAATAAACAACAACGCAGCTTATAAATTTGAAATCAATAAAAATCACGCTATTGACTTTGAGCTAGGTCAAAGTTTTCAAGGGGATACTTATAAATATAATTATGCCCGAGCATATACTGACAGTGAAAATGACTTTATTAAGCTAAATAAGGTAATTGGAGATGCCAGCTCTGATGAATATCTAGCTACTAATGGTTTCTATGTTTTCAGATATATAGATAAAGAGAAAAATAATTTAATGTCTTTCTATGGTTCGGCGAAGTACAGCTATAAAAATTTGCTAGCAGTTAATGCCATTGTAAGAAGAGATGGTTCTTCAAATGGTCAGCCAGATAGCAGATGGGTAACCACTGCTGCATTTAATGCAAACTATAACCTTAAAGAACAATTCTTAAAAACGAACTCAACTTTTAATACTTTAAATGTGAGTGCGGGATGGGGCAGAACACTTAGGGTATTTTTAGACGATCGTTTTGCAGCAGGGCCTCAATACAGATCTGAGAACGGCTGGTTCGAAGAACCAACAATTCCGGGTTATGGAGGTAGATTAGGTATCAATAGACCATATGGAAGTGGTTTCATTGGTTATGGCATTTCTTTGCCCTATGCTGAAAGAACTAACCTTACTGTGGATGCAAGCTTCTTAAATAACAGGGTAAGCGCTGCCGTCACTGCCTATAATCGTAATGATAAAAATCAAGTAATTGGTATTCCTGTTCCCGTAGAAACTGGGTATGATCTGAATTACAAATCTGGTATGGCTATTAATAATAAAGGAATAGAGTTAATAGTTAATGGTGTGGTCATAGATCGTCCTAATTCGATAAGTTGGAGTACGGGATACAATATTAACTATAACCGAAATAAATTAACGGCTTTACCTGATGGGGTAACTCAATTAATCCTTAACGAAAACAAACTAGAGGTAGGAAAACCTGTAGGTAGTTTTTGGTTATATACAAACAATGGTATTTATAATACAAATGCCGAAGTTCCTGCAGGCCATACCTTTAATGGTATCCCCCTTAAAGCAGGAGATCCTAAATGGGTAGATTATAACGGTGATAACAGAATTGACAACAAAGATAAAGTCATGACTGGCGATCGTTTACCGAAATTCGTAGGTGGTTGGAACAATACCTTGAACTATAAAAATTTCGAATTTAACTTCAACTTCATTTTTGCCTTAGGTCAAAAAGCGATTAACCAATATCAGGCTACCCGTTATGGTTTCATTAAAGCAGAAACTGGAAATGATATTAGTTCTGTTAAGGAAGTATCCTCTTGGCAGGTGTTTGATAACGAGAAGAAATATCCGATCTATAATCCATTTAGTGATGTAGATGCCTATCGTACAGATCAAGATTTGTTCTTAGAAGATGCATCTTATTTGAAATTAAGGTCAGTAACCTTAGGATACGATTTTAGCAAAGCACCATTCTTTATAAAATCTTCATCGAAAATTAAGAGAGCTTATTTATATGCCACAGCGATGAATCTATTAACCATGACCAAATTTACAGGAACTGACCCTGAGTTAATTAACTACAATGGTTATTATGATGGGGCTAATTTAACTATCCCTAAAACTTTTGTGTTAGGACTTAAATTGGATTTATAAAATATATAAGAAAAAGATATGAATAACACGATCAATAAAAGGAACAGTTTTTACAAAATTTCAATTGGAATTATTGTGCTACTGGTTGGTTTAGGTAACTTTTCTTGTAAAAAGATTGAAGATGTACAATCTACGAGATTATCAACTGAAGAAACTAACTGGAAAACTTTAGAAGACGCTAAGGGCAATTTGCTCTCTATTTATGGTTTATTACGTTCGGCAACAGTTGCTGATAATGGGCATTGGTTAATGGGCGATTTACGCCAGGGCGATTTCCAAATTATCAACCGTGCTGATTTAAAAGCAATCGTAAATGGGCAGTTAAATGCTTCTTACCCAGTAATCAATAGACTTGCCAATTGGCGTCGATTTTATGCGGCAATTAATGCAGCTAGTTTATATATAGAACGTTCGGGAGAGATTTTAAAATTAGATCCACGCTATACTGCTTTAAATAATGGAGCTGATATTGCCCAAGCTCGCACAATAAGGGCCTTAGCTTATTTTTACATGAGTAGAATATGGGGAGATGTACCTTTGTTAACTTCTTCTCATGACGGTGAATTTGTTCAATTACCTAGAACATCACAACAGCAAGTCTTAGCCTTTGCAACCAATGAATTATTAGCTGCAGCACAAGTGTTGCCATTTAGATTTGGCGGTACCGATCCCATATTACCGGGTTTATATTTTGGTGGTGGTTGGAGCTCATGGAATGGTATTACGTTTACCAGGTTATCTGCTTATATCATATTGGCGCATATAGCTGCTTGGCAAGGTAATTATTTAGATGTTGCTAATTATGCAAAATATGTGATAGATAATCGGACAAAGTTAAATGGAGATGGTGCTTATAATATAGATTATCTCACTATGACCGCGTTGACAGAAAATGATAATGGCAGTACTAATCCATTTGCATTTAAAAGGTCAAGTTTAATGGTAGGTTTCGCATTTGAATCTGGTAACGGGTTATCAACTGCCAATGGACACTTAGAGCAATTAACACTGGCCGAGCCATTCATACCTAAAAAACAGCCAGAAATGTTTGTGCCAAAGGATACCATAAATAAAGCATTCACTGATCCGTTAGATTTACGTTTCAGCATTGATCCGGTTACTGGGTTGTATAGAACTAATTATTTCTATAACTATGAGTCAGAGCTACCTATTTTTAATAAAATAAAGGTTGTTTATAGGGCTTATACTAATAGCGATTTAATGTTGTATAGTTCTTCATGTGTAATTAGTCGTTTAGAAGAGATTACCTTATTAAGAGCTGAAGCTTTAGCTGTACTTGGAGATCGAAGTGGGGCCATTAGTGCTTTAAATGCATCTACCAATAGAAGGGGAACTACTTATGCATCAACATCTACCGTACCTATACTTGATGCCATTTTTGCAGAAAGAAGAAGAGAATTAATGGGCGAGGGTTGGAGATGGTACGATATTGTTAGGTTAAACAGGATTAAAAATACCAGTGGCGTTTTTACTACTAAAAACGGTACGCCAATGACCTTTAAGCAGTTTGAAGCTGCGGGTGGTATTTACTGGCCGGTATCTCAAGATGTAATTAATGCAAATCCATCAATTACCCAAAATCCATATTGGCAATAATCATATAACTAGAGAAATACATGAAAAATAGATTATATAAATACCACATTTTATTCGCATTAGCGGTACTATGTTTATGCTTTGGTGCTTGTAAAAAGAGCGATTCGCCTTATCATGATTATGTAAATAATGTACAAACTTTTAACGGTTCTGCTTACGAATACCTTAAAGCACAACCAAAAGGTACTTTCGATAATTTTTTATCGATTGTAGATAAGTACCCTGATTTAGTTAGAATACTAAAAGATGAAAAGGTAACCTTGTTTGTGCCGGTAAACAAAAATTTTGAAGTAGCATTAAAATACTTGAATGAGCAAAGAGTAAAAAAGGGAAAATCATTGATTGACTTAGACAATGCAGACCCAATACAGTTATTGTTCATGACCTGCAAGTACATCCTTAAGGATAACAAAACAACCGATGATTACATGCAAACTGTAGATGGTATTGACCAAGAAGCAGTTGGTTTCAATTATCCAATGCATGTTAAATATGTAAAGTTAAGTTCTTCGGGTTATATAGGTGGTGGGCCTGCACAGTTAACTTTTAGCGATCCAAGAGGTGTTATTTTTACTAAATATTGGGTTAATACCACAACCGATGCAGTTAACATTAAAACCAATAATGGAACCATTAACATCCTTACCTCGTCGCATCAATTTGGCTTTGATGAGTTTACTGTAAGATTAGATAATTAGCGCTAGGAAAAAAATGATGAAACCATTATGGACAAGCTGTTCAACAGCAAGAAATATTTGCCCATGATAGCTTCATTACCATTAAAAACAAATATATTCTAATGAAAAATATTAAATATACTTTACAAATAGGATTGGCACTGCTTGGCAGTGTTGGTCTGTTCTCGTCATGTAAAAAGAACTTGCCAGATGCTCGACTTTCCATTGGTAACGATTCGCAGTTTACGCAATACGTTTACAAACCAGTGTTGGGAAGAAATACTTTATTCAGTAACAATTTTCAATTCGGAAGCTCTAGCCGTCCCTTAGATTTTAAGATCGTAAACATGAGGACATTTACAGGCGAGCCTGCACCAGAATTAACTGCTTTTTACCCTGTAATGGTTTGGAAACAAGCTTATGATGGTACAGAAAAATCAATTGCTGAAATTGATGCTAAAAGAGCCTTGGAAAATCATCAGTTATTTGAGATTAGGCCACATTCTGGAGAGTTTTTGATGTGGGCCGCTGCCAATTCAAATCAAATAAAAGCACAACCAGATTCTGGTTATGTTTTCGATGTGGAGATGTCTAATTCTGGAGGTAGAAAATACTATCAAAACTTGAGATTGTTACCTTTTAAAGAACGTCCATATGAGCCATCAAATTTAGACCCAATTATTGGTCAGGGTCCTAATGTATCTGTGTCGCCAAGTGGTGTAAATATTACAGGCGAGCGAGGACAACCTTTAAACGCTGGTACTGATGTACGTGTAGTGTTTAAAAGGAATGGAAATGGCAATAGCCTTACTTTTAAATTTTCAGATACTTTATCTAATCCTATAGATCCTAACAAGTTTGCGGCTACAGATTGGGCAAATTTGGTGCATGGGTTTAACATGGTTAAGACAGATAAATATGTAAAATTCGATGCCGCTTATCCAATTCCGTTAAGTACATACCCAACAAAATACACAACTTTATCTGGTAGTCAAGCTAGGGTGGTGTTTAGGTTTAACAGACAAGCTTTCGGAAATGTGTTACAGCAATGTTTTGTGGCATTGAACTTTAACATTTACCAACAAGGCGATTGGGAAATTACCTTCCAGTTTTTAAGGGATAAACCAAAATTTGATAATGATTAATGGAAACAAATAGATTTAAACAAAACGTATTTCCCATGAAGTATTTTTACACCATAGCATTTTTATTGATTTTGGGTTGCCAGAGCAAAACCTTTGCACAGCAAAAAATTACGGTTACTGGAGTTGTATATGATGGCTCAACAAAATCAAAGCAAACTTTACCAGGGGCTACAGTATTGGTAGACGGTAAGGTGGTTGCACAAACAGGTAGCGAAGGTAGTTACAGGGTGACTGTAAATAGCGATGCGGTATTAACTTTCAGTTATATCGGTTTTCAACCCGTAAGAGAAAAGGTAAATAACAGAACTGTTATCAATGTTACTTTAACTGAATCAAGTGATACTAAACTAAAAGAAGTAACAATTACTTCCGGTTATCAAACCAAAACTAAAACATTAAATACAAGTTCTGCGGTAACTATTTCCGGTAAAGAGTTACAGGGGCAACCTGCTGGCGATGTGATCTCTCTGTTACAGGGTAAGGTTCCGGGCCTGAACATCCAAAATAATACTGGTGCACCTGGTTTTAGGGGCTCAGTTACCATTCGTGGTATCTCTAACATTAATGTTAGTGGTGAAGGTAATTCTAGCTTTCTTACGCCAACATCACCTTTGTATGTAATTGATGGGGTACCAGTTGATGATAATGCAGACTATTCGTATGGTTTTCAACCAGCAGGGCCAGGCGTTTCTCCGGCATCTCAAATTCCACCTGAAGAGATTGAGGATATTACCGTTTTGAAAGATGCAGCAGCAACTGCCCTTTACGGATCGAGGGGTGCTTATGGAGTTATCTTAATTACTACTAAACGTGGTAACTCTAAAGTACCAGTAATACGTTATAGCGGAAGTGCATTTTTGTCTACAGTGCCTCAATTACGTTCAGTAATTGGAGGAAAGGACGAGCGCTTATTAAGAATAGCGCAGATTTTAGGTAACGATACAAGTGCGTACAATGCAATAGATAAGGTTAATAATACGCCATTTCTTTCAGATAGTTTAAATGCTTATTATAACAATTCGACAGATTGGCAGTCGTATTTTTACCGACCTACCGTAAATCAAACCCATAACGTAAATATTTCAGGGGGAGATATGAGATTTAATTATAAGGTGGCATTGGGTGTTATTGATCAAAGTGGTATTCAGCAAAATACAGGGTATACACGTTATAATTTGAACATGAACATGGGTTATCAGCCAAGTGATAAATTCAAATTAGTCGGATCATTATATAACTCTATACAGAAACAACAAACCGGTAGTGGAAACGGTTTGCAGAATGAAGGTGTAGCAACCGGTGGTAGTTCGTCGTCGTTATTACCCGCACCGTCATTATATTCTTCTGTAAACTCTGTTTTAGGGGCATTAACCACAGATAATGACAGTAAGGTTTTAAATACAACAGCTACAGTAAATGCCGATTACGAGGTGTTAAAGAATTTTAAAATTGGTTCTTATTTAAGTTATACGGGGGTATCTAGTGTTAAAGATAATTTTTCTCCAGCAGCTTTAAATGAAAATCAGTCGCAATATTATACCTATAACGATAGATCAACAACCTTGTACAATCGTAACCAATTATCTTATTTTTATTCGCTTAAGGAAAAAGGTGAGGATGCACACAATTTCTCTCTATTTGCTTTCTCTGAGTTAAGGTCTTCATTCTTTAAAGCAGATGCCATTTTAAACCAACAAGGAGTAAATGATCAGTTAAGAGGCCCACTAACCAATGTGACTAGTTATATAAGCTCATTAGGTGGAACTGTAGGCTATACAGATTTGAGAACAATTGCTTTTGCTGGTGCTTTTTCATATAACTATAAGCAAAAATATGTAGTTGATTTTAACTATCGTATAGATGGATTATCTAGTAGCGGACCTAATTCAGGCTACAAGAAAAATCCTGCAATTTCGGTAAAATGGAATTTTAACAAAGAGCAGTTCTTATCAAAACTTAAGTGGCTTGATTATGGAGATTTCCGTTTAAGTTATGGTTCTAACATTACGCCAAATGGTGGTATTTACGATGCTTATGGCAAATACTACGGTGGTGAAAATTACAATAACAGTAAGTCAGTTATTTTAGATACCTCTTTATTACCTAATTTAAGTTTGGAGCCTACCAAAGCGACAACCTATAATGCCGGTTTTGACCTTGGTTTATTTAATAACAGATTCTCATTAGCATTTGATACTTATTACAAACAAACGGATAACATTTTAAAGAATAAAGATTTGTCGGCCACAACCTCTTTTGGTGGCATTTCTGATACACAAATTAGTAACGTAAATTATGGATGGGAGTTTATGGTTACTGGTCGTCCCTTAAATTCATCTAGTCCTTTTAAATTAAGTTTAACGGGTACTTTGGCAATTAACAGAGAGGTTTTGGCGCAGTTACCCGATGGTTTACGTGAAAGGATTTATGATGATATCGCAGCTCAAGATCAAGATACTTATTATCGCCTTGGCTTAAATTCATTATCTAATTATTTGTATAATACCAAAGGTGTATATGCCACCAACAGACAAGTGCCAGTAGATCCATTAACAGGTTTACCTTATCGTGTAGGGGCTAAGAACATATTAAATTACTTCAGAGCTGGCGATCCTATTTTTACCGATTTAGATGGTAACTATGTACTAGATGAAAACGATAAAGTAATTGCAGGTAACTCACAACCACAAATAACGGGCGGTTTTAACACCTTACTACAGTACAAAAGCTGGAGCTTAGAGATCAACACCTCATTTACCCTGCAACGTGATATCTTAAACAACAGTTTGGCTTCGCAATTTGCCAACTTTGGTAACCCTACTTCAATGGGCAATTTAGTACCATTATCTCAATATAACGTATGGGCTAAACCAGGTGATGTAGCTGCTTATGGTAATCCTCTAGATTTTATTAGAGCATCGATCATTAATCCTTTTAGGTATTCTCAAACCTTGTTTCAAGAGGATGGTTCTTACCTTAAATTAAATTCGGTAAAGGTTTATTATACTTTGCCACAGAATTTTACCAGCAAATATGGGATGAATAGGGTAAGTGTAAATGCAACGGCCTCTAACTTAGGTTTTATTACCAATTATTCTGGGCCTAACCCAGAAAACGTAACAACTTTAGGTAGGGATTATCCAGGTGGATACCCTTTAGCTAAACAGTTTGCATTTGGTTTAAACATAGAATTTTAATTTTTTAAACGATGAAAATGAAGAATATAAAATATTTACTGTTAGTAGTGGTCTTATTTTTTATAATACCAGGTTGTAAAAAGTTCCTAAACGTAACGCCAATTGATGCCCTATCTGGTAACAATTTTTGGAAAACCAAAACTGATGTTGAAGGTTTTACCAATGGAATTTATACCCGATTGAGAGATAAAGTTGGTGATGGCCCTTTTTTACCAGCTTTAGAGATGAGGGGTAATTTTGTTTCGGGTAATGGGGGCACCAGTTCTAATGATGCTGCGGGTAATACCAATTACAATAATTTAATTGCCAACAACTTAAAGCAAGTTTCTAGCACCTCATTTAATAATATGCAAAACTGGAAAGCTTGGTATGATGTTATTGCTGCTTCCAATATCTTGTACAAAGAAATAGATCGAGTATCAAGTAGTGAGTTGTCTGATACAGAAAGAAAAAACTATAAAGCTGAGGCTGTATTTTTGCGTAACCTGAGTTATATGTTCATCTGCAAACTTTTCGGTGATGCCATTTACTACACTGATGCTTACCATAGTCAGTCTTTAGCTAGAACAGGTCAAGTAACGGTGATGAAAAATTGTATTGCAGATATGGATGCTGTAAAGAATGATTTGCCAGTAGTTAACGCTGATCCATCTAAAGCTGGTTTAAGGCCTACTAGGGGAAGTGCAATTGCCTTATTAATGCATTTAAACATGTGGGCTGCAGCTTGGGATAACACCGATAAAAAACCTTATTATACTGCTACTATTTCTCTGGCTAATGAGTTGGCTACTTATACTAATTATCAGCTATTACCTATTAATGCAGAAAACACTAGAAGGATATTTAAAGGTCGTTCGCCTGAGAATTTGTTCTCTATTTTACAAGATTTTAACTACGGTGAATCTTTTAGCCAACAAGCTTTGTATGGTTATTTCTTTGCACATTTCCCATTATATGGTGGTGTTACTACAGCTACTAGTAGAATGACTTATAAGAAAGATTATATCATTAAGCTTTTTCCTGCAGGTGTAGCAGATGCCAGGTTAGCTACTTGGTTCGAGAATTATGATTCGGGTACAAATAGTTTTCAATTTAAAAAGTACATGAATATTTATGCTACAGGTTCGGGCTCAACTTTAACCGTGAATAGCGATGATAGTGCTATCATTTTTAGATTGCCAGATATGATCTTGTTGGCTGCCCAAGCTGCCGCAGAATTAGATAACGATAGTCAAGCAAGAGATTTTGCTAATCAAGTAAGGTTAATGGCTGGCGCACCTTTGCTGATTACTAGCGGCGAAGAATTAAAAAAAGACCTCTATTTTGAGAGGTGCCGTGAACTAATAGGAGAAGGGCAATTCTTTTTTGATGCGGTGCGTACCAAAAGAATTTTAGATGCAGATTATTCAAGTAACCCAATTACTGTAACAGATTTCAATGCTGGTGCATGGACATGGCCATTAGCTATTTCTTCTGCAGAGCGTTTGGCTAATCCTAAATTGGTTGGAAATAATTTTTGGAATTAATACATATGAAAATGAAACATAAAAATAAAATTGTTTTTTTAATGCTGGCCGGTGTATTAGTGTTGTTTGCTGGCTGCAAAAAATATTATTTCGATAGTGGTGTACATGAGGCTAAATTTGACGGTACAATTTTACAGTACTTAAAATCGAAGCCAGCATTTTTCGATAGTACCTTAAGGGTAATAGAATTAGCTGGGATGACGGACGTAGTTGACAAGGAGCAAATCACATTTTTTGCTCCACCAAGTGGTTCTATTTATAAATCAATTAAACGTTTAAACCAATATTTAAAATTTAACGGCAAGGATACGGTTTCTCAATTGTCGCAAATTAAGCAGTCGGTTTGGAAAAATGCCTTGTCTCAATATATTTTCAAGGGAAAAAATTTATTAAAAGATTACCCTCAAAGAGACACTGCATCTTACCTAGCTTATCCTGGTCAAAATTATACCTCTTACGCTGGTAGAATTATGAATGTTGGCGTTGTATTTAACGATGCGGGGGGTGTGATTTATGCTGGATATCGCCAATTGTATTTGGCTTATATACCGGATTTATCTAACCCACAGGTATCATTGGTTAACATCCCCGTAGCTAGTTCAGATATTCAGCCTAACAATGGTGTGGTTCATGTACTCAATAAGACAAAACTCAACTTTGGGTTCAATACAGATACGTTTATAGAACAGGTTGTTTCAGCGGGTATTTCACCTCCAACACCTTAATTGTTAAATAATTACCTATAAAATTGAATAAGATGTTTAAAAATAAAATATATCAATTTAAGCTAATCGGTCTAGCGCTGCTTGCCATGACTGTAATTGTTGCTTGTGAAAAAGAGAAAGGAATTGCAGAAGATCCTTATGCCGGAGGTAAAGGTGCATTGCCCATTAGTATTCTTTCTAAAAATACATCGCCTGATATTATAACAGCTGGTGCCAGCTTAACCATTAAGGTAAGCGGTTTAACAACGGCAAAATATAAAGATACCGATTTTAAGATATTTGTAAATGAGATTGAAGCTCCTTTAACAGCAAGGACAGATAGTACCATAACTTTTAATGTACCATTGGATGCTAGTACTGGTAGCATGTGGGTTGAACTGAATGGCCAATTATTCTTTGGTCCAGTGGTAAAAGTGGGTGGTAAGGTAAGTGTAGACAATGCGTTTAAGATTGTAAATGGTGCTGGAACGGTAACAGGTACTGGAAGTACTGATGTTTACGCAATGCAAGTATTAGCTACTGGGAATTTTTTACTAGGTGGAGCTTTTAGCAATTTTGAACTAAAGGGTACCGAAAAATTACCTAATGGAGGTATTGTTCAGATAGATGGTGATGGAGCTTACTCTACTGCCAACAGTTTTAATTTTGGAAAAGGCGCTGTAGGTGGTAATCAAAGTATCTATGCTATTAACCTGATTAACACAGGTACACATGCAGGCAAATTTATAGTAGCGGGAAGTTTTACTGCTTATAATTCTACTCGTGGAAATAGACAAACACTTAACAATATTACCCGGTTAAATGCTAATGGCACCTTGGATAGTGTGATTGTTGACGTAATTAATCCCAAACCAGAAGAAATCTATAAAAATAGAGACACCATTTCCTCATTTAATGCAGGTGTTGATGGGACAATCAAAAAAACCTTTGTTTTCGGCGAACAAGTTTACATGATAGGTAATTTTCAAAACTTTAAGAGAATGTATGTGCCTAATTCTAGCTATGATGCAAAAGTTTACGATGTGACTAAAATGCGTCAAATGGTAAGGGTAAACAATGATGGTTCAATGGACTCGACTTTCCATTATAATAAAGTAACCAAGCAAAGTGCAATAGGTGCTAATGGTGGTATTACCGATGCCATTATGCAAGCAGATGGCAAATTAATTTTGGTAGGTAATTTTACCACATTTAATGGTACAACTGCTAATCATATTGTTAGGTTAAATTTGAATGGGAGTGTAGATAATACATTTAACGTAGGTACTGGATCCGATGGAGACATTTATTCTATTCGTCACAATGCAACCACCAATAAAATTGTAGTAGCAGGTTTATTTAAAACTTTTAACGGAAAAACTGTAGATGGTTTAAATTTATTAAATGCAGACGGATCTAATGTGAATACATTTACGAGTTTAGGCTTTTCAGGAGGTCTTGCCTCTTTCGCTGGACAGTTAGCTAACGGTAAAATAATAGTAGCTGGTTCTTTTAATAAGTATGGCTCCTATATGAGACAAGGATTTACCATACTAGAAGCAAATGGTAGCTTAGCAATAGGTTACAACAATATAGGCGGTTTTCAAGGAAGGGTTTATGACATGTATGAGAAATCAATAGCAAATGGTACCAGCGTTATTTTGGTTGGTAATATTGCAAGGTTTAACTCAATCATCCCTCATAATGTACTACGATTAATTATAGCTAACTAATAGATTTTAAAGGAAGGGACATATAATATGAAAAGAATTATGAATTTGAATTTTAAGCACCTAATCGCAATTATGATCATGTGCTTAGTTGGGCTAAATTTTGGTTGCAACAAAGATTTTGAAAATACATTGCCAAAATCCTATAAAGACAATGTAGCTAGTTTAGGCGATGGCTCTAAGAAAGTGTTATATATTATTTTAGATGGAGTAACGGGTGCGTCAATTAAAGCTTTGGCTCCCCAAAATATAACACTCATTAACGAAAAAGCTACCTATACATTTGACGGTTTAACAGATGATAACTTAAATGTAATGACAAATGCTGCGGCTTGGACAACCATGTTAACTGGTGCAGAATATACCACGCACAATGTAACTACGGAAGATTTTTCGGATCTGAATTTACAACCCATTCCAACTATTTTTACCAGGATTAAATCAACTATCAGTAACGCTAGAATGGTTTCAATTGCTTCAACTGCTGCTTTCAATGATAAATTAGCTGGAGATGCGACCGTAAAGCAAAACCTAACAGACGACGCTGCGGTTAAAACTGCAGTGTTAAGCGAATTATCAACAAATAACCCTAGTATGGTTGTAGCACAATTCCATGGGGCTGAAACTGCAGGTGCCGCAAATGGTTACACAGCTAGCACGCCAGCCTATGCGAATGCCATAAAAACCATTGATACCTATATTGGAGAAATTTTAACAGCACTAAAGGCCAGAAAAGGTTTTTCAGGAGAAAATTGGCTTGTTGTATTGGCATCAAATAAAGGTGGCGGTGTATCAGGTGGAGCTGTTGGGTCGAATATCTATGGTGATATGTCAAGAAATACTTATGTGGCATTTTATAACCCAAGGTTTTCTTCTTTTTTAATAAATAAACCAGACGATAATAGCTATCCATTTTTAGGACAGGCAGTTCGTATGGTTTCAAATGTAACTACTAATGGGCAGGCTTTACTTTCAAATGCAAGTGTAGGCGATTTTGGGACAAGTGGCGAATATACATTTCAGATGAAAGTAAGAAGTGATGGCGGTACTGCTAGTAACTACGCCCATTTTTGTGGTAATATGAGTAACTATACGGCAAGGGAAGGACTAAACGCAACTGGATGGGATTATATGACATGGGGAGACTCATACTATTTTAGTTTCGGTGGAGCTTATGCTATAAACGTTGGCGTTAATATTAGAGACGGTAAATGGCATACACTTGCGTTTAAATTATTTAATAGTGGAGCTACGCGTTATGTCGCTTTATTTCAGGATGGAAAAAAAGTTATAACTGCAGATATTACTGGAAAAGATTTCACCAATCCTGCTGCATTGCATCTTGGTCCTGGGAAAGCTACATCTACAAGTGATGGTGCATCTATATCTTTTAGAGATGTAGCTATTTATAATTATGCGCTAACGGATGATGACCTTATAGTGAACATGAAAAAAGAAATATCACTTGTTGTTCCTAATGCAGATAAATTGTTAGGTTGCTGGCCAGCAAATGAAGGTAGCGGAACTGTGCTAAAAGACATATCAGCTGCTAAAAATAATTTTACAATAAATGCAGCAACAAGTTGGCTAACATTTAACGAAGCTTCACCATTTGTAGGAGGTAATATTAGTCAAGAAGCTTATGGTACTGTCCCAAATGGTATCGATATTCCGGTTATGATATATTATTGGATGAATATCGCTGTTCCTAGTCAATGGGGCTTAACAGGTAAATTGTATAGTCCGAAAGTTAATTTACCTATCAACTAATTAAATATTAGAAATATGAAACTCAATCATTTCACAATATTATGTGCTGTAACCTTGCTTTTAAGTGTTACTGCTTGTAAAAAGTATGGTTACAATATTCCAGATGGCTATCCTGACAATTCTGGCAATATAGCTACAGGTACAATTGATACCAACTTGAAGGTTATTGATAAATCAAAGTATGCCCAGGCAAAGGTTTTTCCTGGTTTGGTAGATCAATCAGAACCTCGCGTAAAAGATGCCAAATTTACCCTAGATTTAAATTATAGTGATCAAACTGCAGATATTTTGCGTATTTCTGTAGCGCCTGAGCCACAATTCAGCACAGGATATTATGCCGCACCAGGAGAATTGGTAAAGATTGTAGTACCACAAGGTATAGAAGGTTTGGTTGTTCAAATTGGTGGGCATACAGATAATCTTAATGGCAAAACACCTTTACTAAGAGATCCTATCGTTTATATGCGCCAACAGCTTTATGCTGGTAATAACTTTGTACGTAATTTATATGGTGGTACCATTTATATTCGTGCTAGTCATGCTTATCCAAATCCAGTAGAATTTACCATTACTAATGCTGTGGTTTCGCCAGATTATATTTTAAACACAACTAATGATGCCGCTTGGATTGATCAAGTTAAGGCTTCAAGAGTGCCTTGGTTAGAATTGAGAAGTAAACGAGTGATTTTTTTAATTCCTAGAGATAAAATAATCGCTTCTTTGTCAACAGCTAAACCATTTAATAATCCAAAGGCCGTAATGGAAAACTGGAATACAGTTTTTGACTTAGATTATAACGGTTGGATGGGCCTATCTGATAATGCGATTGATGTAAGGGATAGGAGCCCACAAGGAGCTTGGCGAGGAATTTTAGATATCCAGTTAAGTTTAGGATATGGACACAGTGGCTTTCCTTTTGTGGGTTTGAATGATAGCGAATGGTTTGGAGCCATGACATCCTTAAACACTGATGGCGCTTGGGGAACTTATCATGAGTTTGGACACAATATGCAGCAAGGAAGAGTTTGGAGTTGGAGTACTTTAGGAGAAACGACTAATAACTTATTTAATTTTAAAGTTGCAAATAGACGCGGTACCAACTATAGTATTTTACATCCTGCAGTTACTAGTGGTTTCCCTTTGGCCGTTACTTATGCAGCCACAGCAGGGGCAAAAAACTTTGATACGGATGCGGCAATGAATGATCCATTTAAGCGAATGACTCCATTTGTACAGATCTTTGAAAAATATGGTTATGGAGCAATGACCTATTTGTATACTGAAGCCCGTCATGCCGAAAGACTGAACAATAGTGATATTACCATGCATAATTTTGTGTACGAAAAATTGTCTGACTATACTCAAATAGATTTAGGAACATTCTTTGATGCTTGGGGGATTTTAACCAGTCAGACAGTAAGAGATAAGGTTGCGGCTAAGTATTCACCTTTAGATAAGCAAGTTTGGACTTATAATCCACTAACTAAAACTGGTGGGACAGGTACTATCATTCCAATTGTTTATCCTAATGTCGTAAGCGTAAGCTCAAATGCTGCAGGTGATGGGGATTCGAGATTCCTAGTAGATGGTGTAATTTCAAATGCCTCGTATTGGCATTCTAACTATGGCACGGCAACTCCAACAAATACCCTAGGCTATCCAATAAATATTATTATTAGAGCCGCGTTATTGCCTATTCCAATTAAAGGAATGACGTTTGCCCAACGACAGAACAACAGTGGTGGGTATGTAAAAGATGTAGAGATTTTTACAAGTTCAGATAATGTAAACTATACTTCTGTAGGTACCACTACACTACCGCAAAATATTGCCAAATACGATTATACATTTCCTGGAGGAGTAGTTAATGCCAGGTTTATAAGAGTAGTGATTAAGAGTGGGGTAAATGCTAGCTATGCAAACCTTTCAGAATGTAATATCATTAAACCTTAAATTAAAATGATGAAAAAGCACAACTATATAATTTTAGCAAGTATGGTATTTTCAATACTGGCTATCACAGGGTGTAAAAAATATGATAATCCACCACCAGTTTATGAAGATTTAAAGCTAATTAGTAATGTACAAAGGAAGGTGCTTGTAATTAGTATTGATGGGGTTACTGGCAGTGAGCTTAAAACCATTGCACCAACAAATATTACTGAATTACAAAAAACATCGAAGTACTCTTTTAATGTGATAAGAAGTGGTTTAGGTAATGATGTCTCATCATGGGTAACCATGGCAACTGGAGTTGGACATGCCAAACATTCAATTGGTACAGCTAATTTTGAGAAAATAATTGATCCTAACGCTAATCAACATGGTGAGACTAAATCTTACAGAAATGTTTTGGATTACATTACCCAATATAAGGCTACAAAAACTGCAATAATTACACCCTGGGATAACCTGCGTAAATACTTAATCAATGGAGATTTTACACCTGTAGTTAGTACAGATATCGCAGTTAAGGATAGCACCATCAATATCATTACTAAGCAAGATAATATCGGTGCTGTAATGGTGAATTTTAGAGATGTTGAAACTGCTGGTTACAATGGAGGTTTTGTGGCTACTAACGTTAATTATAAAAATGCTATAGTTAAGGCAGATGAATACGTTGGCAACATCATAACCGCTTTAAAAACAAGAAAAAATTACGCCAATGAAGATTGGTTGGTTATTGTAACGACCAACCATGGCGGAAGCGACACTAACCCTAAAGAAGGATTTTTAATCGCATCCAATAAAAATCTAAAGGAGCAAGAAGTTAAAAAATCGGGTTTTAATACGATTTTGTTTACAGGAGCTAATATTCTTGCCTCAGTACCAAACGATAATGGTTTGTACGATCCAGGAGAAACCAAAGATTTTACAGTTCAAATGCAGGTGAAATTTAATGTACAAACTCAATACCCAGGATTTATTTCCAAAGGTACATCAATGATTGGTTCTGCCATTACAGGGTGGATGTTTAGGCAAGGTAATGCAGGTGTTTCAGCCGCTGTTGGTGGTACTTTAAATGGAGGTGGAGGAAAGACTGAATATGGTGGAGGTAATGCAGCAGATTTTAGCTGGCATACCATAACCTTATCTGTGAAAATGGTTAATGTAACAACCAGAACTTTAACAACATACCTAGATGGGGTACAAGTAACCACTGCAAATATTCAGTCGAAAAGAAACCTAAGCACCACAGAAAAACTAACCATTGGCTATAAAAATGTAGACAACGGTGGTACAGGATTATCTTTTCAAGCAGCTGATTTATGCTATTTTAATACTGCGTTAGATGCAGCTACAATTTTAGCAAACAAGGGTTTAAAGGATATCACTAAACATCCTAATTATGCAAATTTAATAGGTTATTGGCCAATTGATGAAGGAGCTGAAGGTACTGTAGGTAACAAAGCTCCTGGAGGTTATGATATGGTGTTAAGTGGTGCATATACTTGGAAATCTATGGGTGCTGATGTTCCTGCTAGTGTAACTCCTGATCCAAATGCAAGTGGTAAATCTATTATTCTAACACCAGCTTCAGTATCTGCTACTATGCTTTATTGGATGAATGTTAAGATTTTGCCAGAATTTGGTATTGATGGTAATCCTTTCTTGAACCAATTTGAAATAGAGTTTTTAAAATAATAAGCTATAAGTTGTAACATCAACTGGATGTTTTATCATTAAACAAGCGTTTGCGTTTAAATTGGTTTATGAAAGAGGAAGGTTAGTTAGAATTAAGATTTTTTGGTGCTCACATGTTAATTTGATGCATCAGAGAAATAGAATGTTAACTTTTTAAATCAAACGGTTGCGTGAAGGTTAATAAAATTAAAGTTCGTTTATTACATAACTTGCGATAACCTTAACAGTAATGTTGATTTGACTTTTAATGTTAAATCTTGCTGGTATTAGAATATAGTTAGCTTAGAATATTTAATTGAGTTTTAAAATAATAGTTTGATTGATTGCTTATTCCCTTCGCCATTTTGGTGGCGAGGGGTTTGCTAGTCTAACGTTCTCATTAGGTTTAAAACACACATAATTAATGACTGTTTGAACAGTCGCACACTTAATACACAATATATGTTTCAGGAAATCTTAGCTAGCTATGGTTTGCAATTCGACGATTTTAAAATAGAACCTTACGGCTCTGGACTTATTAACTACACTTGGAAAATTTCAGGTGAAAACAACTACCTATTACAAAAAATAAACGTTAATGTTTTTAAGGAGCCAACACGAATAGATGAGAACCTGCTTGAGTTAAGGAAGTTTTTAGATAAATATGCACCAGATTATTTATTCGTATCGCCTTTACCCAACCTTAAAAATGAGACACTTTTTGTTTTTAATGGAGAGTATTATAGAATATTCCCTTTTATCAAGAATTCTACTTCATTAGATTTTGTAAAAACTCCTGAAGAAGCATACCAAGCCGCAAAACAATTTGGCGAGTTTGCAAAAGAGCTTGATGGATTTAATACTAAAAAACTGAAGTATACACTTGTGGATTTTCATAACCTTCCTCTTAGGGTAACGCAGTTTAAGTTGGCTATACAAAGTGCTAGCGTAGAACGTTTGCTTGAGGCCGCAACTGAAATCAATGAATTGATTAAACTCGAAGATATAGCCACAAAATATCAAGAGCTAATTGATAATGGTAGCCTAAAAAAGCGAGTTGTTCATCACGATACTAAAATCAGTAATGTTTTGCTTCACCAGGAAACAGGGGAGGGACTTTGTGTAATAGACTTAGACACTGTAATGCCAGGTTATTATATTAGTGACATTGGCGATATGATGAGAACCTACTTGTCTGAAGCAAATGAGGAAGAGAAAGACCTATCTAAAGTTGTGGTAAGAGAAGAAATGTTTTTTGCCATTTACCGCGGTTACATGGAAGAAATGGGTGATGTATTATCAACATCAGAAAAAGCAGCCTTTGTTTTTAGTGGTCAGTTTATGATTTACATGCAGACCTTGAGGTTTCTAACAGATTTCTTAAACAATGATGTTTATTACCATACAACATATCCCTCTCATAATTTGGTAAGAGCAAAAAATCAACTTCAGCTGCTTAAATCATATTCTTCTTTAGAGCATGTTTTTGAGAAGGTTTTTCAAAATAATTTACACACAATTTGATGCCAACGATTAAAGCCACTTAACTAAGTGGCTTTTTTGTTATCTCACCTGAAATTTTTCCCTGTACTGTGAGGGCGTCATTCCCACACTTTTTTTAAATACTTTCCTGAAAGCTTTTGGATCGCTATAACCCGAGTTAAAAATAATTTCAGTCATTTGTTGACCTGTTCTTTCCAATAGTTTTTTAGCTGCGGCAATTCTAGTTTGTTGTAAATATTCTATTGGAGTGATTCCGGTTACTTGCTTAAATCGCCTAACAATGTTTCTTCTGCTAGAAGGAATATCTTTTATTAACTCTTCAATGGTGGTAACATCATGGTAATTACTTTCAATTTTTTGTTGTGCAGAAGCTACTAATTCATCATTATGGTTACGTGATGGTTGAAAGGTGCTGAAATAAGACTGTTTATCCCTGTCCATGTCAATGGCAAAAACCTTAGCAATTTTGATGGCCATTTCATTTCCGCAAAACTCTTGCACTAAATGTAATAATAAGTGAAATGATGAAGTTGCTCCACCACTAGTATATAGTCTACCATCTTGGGTAACTGTTCTATCGGCTTTTAGATTTACCTCCGGAAAAGCAATGGCAAAGCCGTCACTGGCATCAACATGCGTGGTTGCTATTTTTCCATTTAATAAACCACTTGCACCTAATAAAAATGCGCCGGTGCAAAATGTGCCAATGCTTGCACCATTATTATATTGACTAATGAGATGAGGAACACAAAGCCTGTTGGCTTGCAAGGTTTCATGCATATTGTCTGATGTAAAAGCTGGAATTAATATTAAATCTAACTGCTTCACATCTTTTATAGATTGTAACTGATAGCCAAATGATTCCTTCTGGTTTTCAATAGTTTCATGAGATGCTAATAAATTCAATTCAAATGGTAATTCATCTCCAGCAGTTGCGTAAAATTTATTTACGGTTTCAAATACCTCTAAAATTGCTGCAACACTTAATAATTTATAATTCTTGCTTAATAAAACTCCTATTTGCTTCATAAAAATCAATAATTGAAATACTAAGATATAAATTTTGTCTTAAATGCCCCCTAATGTTGACTTTTACGGCAATCATTTTATGCTTTAATATGTTTTAACTTAGTGTAACCAAAAAATAAAATGATGGAACCAAAAACAGTAAGTAACAGAATGTATGCAATTATGACATTGTTTGATATGCATACCAAATACTTTCATCAAGCATTAGAAGGGATTTCTGATGATGATGCAACCGAAAGATTAAATACTAAGGCAAATCATATCAAGTGGTTGGCAGGTAGCTTAATTCAAGAAAGATATGAGTTGGCAAAGATTTTTGGGCAGGATTTAATATCTGATGCTGATGAACTTTTTAAGGATCATAAAGGTATTCAGGATGATGCTATTTACCCTACTTTAGATGCTTACAAAAAAGATTGGGATAAGATAAGCCCAATTTTAAGAGAAGAATTAATTAATGCAACAGATGAAAAATTGGAGAAGGTTTTAGAATTTCCTGGAATGAGTTTCTCAGTTTACGAGATGGTTTCATTTGATGCTTATCGTGAGGCAAACTGCATTGGTCAAATTGCCCTATGGCGTAGATTATTAAATTACCCAGGTATTAATTACATGTAATTTAAAAGATGGAAAAAGATATTATAATTTCAGATTTTAACAAGGTTTTTTCTGATTTAATAACAACGGTTGAAGGGTTCGATTACATGAGTTATAATCAAATTCCTTTTGATGGAAGTTGGACACCTGCACAAGTAACACAACACATTATTTTAGCGAGTGAAGGATTTGTTAAGGTTTTAAATGCTGAAGTAAAAGATGCAGAAACGGCAATTGATGAGAAAAAATCTCAAATCAAAGCTATTTTTTTAGATTATGGAACTAAAATGAAGTCGCCAGATTTTATTCTTCCTGACCTAAAGGAATATGATAAGGAAAGACATCTTGCCAAAATTGCGATTATCCAAGAAGGAATTGCAAAGGCAATTAATGATTTAGACCTAGGGAAAACTTGTCTGTCATTTGAATTGCCGGGTATGGGGCATTTAACAAGATTGGAGGCAATCTATTTTGTTACTTATCATACAGAAAGACATATTCATCAACTCAAAGAAATTCATCGTTTTCAAAAATCGGCTTAACCTAAAATACCATGACCATTTTATTTTCTATCCTCTTATTCTTGGCCGTATTAATTGGCTTCTTTTTATTCTTAGCATTGATTATTAAAAAAGAATATTCAATTGAAAGAGATATTACAATCAATAAACCAAAGGAGGAGGTGTTCGATTATATTAAGATAATGAGAAACCAAGAGATGTATAATGTTTGGGTAATGAAAGACCCGAATGTTAAACTGGTTTACACAGGAACGGATGGAACTGAAGGTTTTACCTGTGCTTGGGAAGGAAACAAACAAGCAGGAAAAGGTGAGCAAGAGTTTAAAAAAATTGAAGATGGAAACAGTTTAAACATCGAATTAAGGTTTGAAAAACCATTTGAAAGCACTTCACAAACTTATCTATTCACAAAAGCTGTTGGTGCAAACCAAACCAATTTGAAATGGCAAATGATAGGGAAAAATAAATTTCCAATGAATTTGATGAACATAATTATTGATGGACTTTTAGGTAAAGATTTAGCTAAAAGTTTAGAGAATGTTAAACAAATTTTAGAACGTAATTAATAAGTCTTCGACTACGCTCAGACCCGATAGCTATCGGGTGACAAATAAAATAAAACAAGAAAAATAATAATTAGTAAATCAATAAAAATTAATGTCATGGTGGTAAATCCGTATGTAAACTTTAATGGTAATACCGAAGAAGTTTTTAACTTTTATAAATCAATTTTTGGTGGTGAGTTTGCTTTTTTGCAACGTTACAAAGATATTCCAAAAGAGGATAATACAGAAGGCTGTGTTGACGAAGTGCCTGACGCCGAAGGCAACAAGATCATGCACATTTCCCTAAACATTGGCTCAACTATGTTAATGGGAACAGACGTGCCTTCTAATATGGAGCAAGTTAAATCTGGTACAAATCTATCGCTTTGCATAAGTGTTGATAGTAGGGCAGATGCGGACCGAATTTTTGCAGGATTAGCTGAAGGCGGTAAAGCACAAATGCCTTTACAAGATATGTTTTGGGGCGATTATTATGGCATGCTAACCGATAAATATGCAGTGCAATGGATGATTAGTTTTAATCCTGCAAATGACGGTAAAAACGATAAAGCATGATATGTTAATTACAGCGTAATCTGTAACGATTAAGTCTGTCAGCTGTCTAAACAATCAAGGTTATTTAGGCAGTTGATAAAAAATAAACAATGAGTAATATGGTTGAAGTTTTTAAAACAGATGTTTCAAGATGTGATGATGCTCAAAGACTAATTGAGCAGATTCATCTAAAATTTACTGACTATAAAGCCAATTTTGATTTGGAAGATTGTGACTTAATTCTTCGTGTTCAATCTCTTAATAGTTCAATAATACCAGAAGCTATCATTTCAATTTTAGAGCAAAATGGATTTTATGCCGAAATTTTGGAAGATGATTTTCAGCCAAGTGTCAGTATTTTCTCCAGCCTACCTAGCTAGATTTTATTTTCAATTCCTATTCGCTAACTTTATAAACAGATTAAACCTATCCAGATGTTTAAAAAATTAGCAGTCCTATTTATATTGTTCGCCTCAACATTGTCTGTTTTTGCCCAAAAAAAAGATGATATTTTAGGTAAATGGCTTAATTCATCAGGCGAAGGGCAAATTGAAATCTTTAAAAAAGGCGAAAAATACTTTGGCAAATTAGTTTGGATAAAAGACCCAAATGACGAAAATGGTAAACCTAGAACGGATGTCAAGAATCCGAATACTAGCTTGAGAACAAAACCAATTTTGGGGCTAGAAATTGTAAAAGACTTTGTTTATGAAGATAATGAATGGACTGAAGGAAAAGTTTATGACCCTAAAACTGGCAAATCTTATAGTGGCAATATGAGTTTGGAAGGTGTAAATAAATTGAAAATGAGAGGTTACATTGGCATATCTCTTATTGGAAGAACAGAAGTTTGGAAAAAAGTTAAATAATCTCAATATAAAATATCATCTGGCACCCTATGAAAAGAATTATCTATTTATTGTTATTACTTCCAAGCATTGCCTTTGCCCAAAATTACAGTTTAAAAAAACTGGCTTCGGGCACAAATACCAGTATGCGAGGTTTATCTGTTTTATCTGATTCTATTGCTTGGATAAGTGGAAGTGGTGGTTATGTTGGTAAAACATTAAACGGTGGGAAAACATGGGAATGGATGCAGCCTAAAGGATATGAAAAATTAGATTTTAGAGATATTCAGGCTTTTGATAACCTAAAGGCAATCGTGGTAAATGCAGGTTCCCCAGCCTATATTCTATCAACAATTGATGGTGGCAAGACTTGGAGAGAAGCTTATAAAAACACTGATTCGGCTATATTTTTAGATGGAATGGATTTTTGGGATGCGCAACAAGGCATTATATTTGGTGACCCAATTAAAAATAAAATGCAATTGCTAAAAACTACCGATGGTGGTTTAACTTGGCAAGATATTTCTGCAAATCTTAAGCAAGAATTAAGTGTTGGCGAGGCTGGTTTTGCAGCTAGCGGCACAACTATTAGAACCGGACAAGGCGGTAGGGTATGGGTTGCAAGTGGCGGCTCTAAATCAAAAATCTACTTCTCTAACAATTATGGTTATAAATGGAAGGTGTACGATTGCCCAATTATACAAGGTGAAAGTAGTACAGGTCCATTTTCAATTGCTTTTTATGACGCAAGAAATGGTATCGCCGTTGGTGGAAACTATTTAAAGGATAAAGAAAACACTAATAATGTTGTTGTAACAAAAAATGGTGGTAAAACTTGGGAAAAACCATTAAGGCCAGTTCTTGGCTATCGCTCAGCAGTTGAGTACTTTAATAATAAAATTTGCTTTGCAACAGGTTCTTCTGGTACAGATTATTCTTTAGATGGTGGCAATACTTGGATTAACATCTCCACTCAAAACTTTAATGCTTTACAAAAAGCCAAAAAAGGCAGTTTGGTTTTATTGACTGGAAATAAAGGAAATATCTATCAATTGATTTGGTAGATTTTCTTCTTCGTCATTGCAGACAAGAAGTAATCTCTTTACTTAAAATTTTGTGATACATTTATTTATCGATTTATAGGTATTTGATTTACTTATATAAACCATTAATAATTTTTTCTTCATCATTTGTAAGGAATTGGTTATTCTTCAGACTACCATTACAAAGAACTTGCAAAAGTTATATTTATTTAATGGCTGATAAAAATCTTAAAACAGATCCAAATTTATGGGTAGCGCTTTATGCAGATAAACTGTATCGTTTTGCTCTAAAAAAGGTTTTTTCTGAGGAATTAGCAAAAGATTTAGTGCAAGAGACATTTTTGGCAGCATTACAAGGAATGCAAAGTTTTAAAGGAGAAAGTACTGAGCTCACTTGGTTAACTGCCATTTTAAAAAATAAGATCATAGATAGTTATAAGAAAAAGAAGCTTCCGATTGAGCAATTAACTGATGATGTTTTTTTTGAACATGATGGACATTGGAAGAGTCAACCCTTAGAAATTGGTATAAACGAAAGTAATCCTTTAGAGAATAAGGAACTAGGCAAGGTACTAGAGGAATGTATGAAAAAATTACCAGCACTTTGGTTAACCGTTTTTAGTTTAAAGTATGTTGATGATAGTTCTACCGAATTGATTTGTTCATCGTTAAGCATAACTGCTGCAAATTATTGGGTAATTGTACATCGAAGTAAGCTGAGCTTGAGAGCTTGTTTACAAAAACATTGGTTGTAAATATGGGATGGATGGAAAATAATAATAGGGATTGTAAAAAAGCCACCTTTTTAATAGAGAAAGGGATGCACACGCAATTACATCCAGATGAAAAAATAAAGCTAAAGCTGCATCTGTTCAGTTGTTCTTGGTGTAAAACTTATCAGCGCCAAAGTAAATATATTGAAACTATGGTCGGTAATCTTTTTAATCAGCCGAAGAGAGAAAAACTGACTGATGATTTTAAAAACAATTTACAATCATTAATCAAAGAAAAATTAAATAAATGAAAATGAAAAAAATCTTATTAATTGCACTTGTTTTATTTACAACAACTAAATTATTTGCACAAGAACCTTTAAAAATTGGAGACAAAGCCCCTTTGTTTAGTCTAAAAGATAACAATGGAAAGCTTATTGACTTGAAGAGTGTTTTGAAAGGGCATAAATCTGTAGTGCTATTCTTTTATCGAGGTCAATGGTGCCCGTTTTGTAATAAACACATCAAAAACCTGCAAGATAGCCTGCAAGTATTAACAGCTAAAGGTGCTTATGTAATTGGTATTTCGCCAGAAACCGCTGCTGGTATTGATAAGACAATTGCAAAAACAAAAGCTTCATTTAGTATTATTAGTGATAGAAACTATAATATAATGAAAGCATATAAAGTTAGTTATGTAATGGAGCCAGGTTTGGCAGAACGTTACAAGAAAGGAGGACTAGATGTTGCGATGGCAAACGGACAAACTGATTACGTATTGCCTGTACCGGCAACTTATATCATAGACAAAGCCGGAAAAATTAAGTTTGTATTTTTTGATAAAGATTACAAAAAACGCCCTTCGGTAAGTGTTTTAGATGCAAATCTGTAAATTTAATGACATTTAACAAAAAACTGCAACGATGTTTAATCGTTGCAGTTTTTTGTTTTATAGAATTTATAGTTTATCAATCCTTTGTCATAAATCAGCTACATTTTTGATAGAAACTTTGTATGGTTAAACATATAGTTAAATTTGTTGTTTAACAAAAATGTTAAACATAATTGTAAATGGCAGTAAAAGATAAGGGCACGGAGCAACTGATAAAAGATACAGCAAAACGTATCTTTTTTTCGGAGGGGAAATTACACGCTACAACACAAGACATCGCCGATGCGGCAGGTGTAAACAGGACATTATTAAATTATTATTTCAGGTCTAGAGATATTCTTTTTGAGCAAGTTGCTACAGAAGCCCGGCAAGAAATGTCGGCAGTGTTAGACCCGGTTTTCGAAGCTGAATTAGAATTTAAAGAAAAATTAGAAAAATTAATCACGGTTTTTATGGATCAGGCTATGAAATTTCCTTATCGGGAAATGTACGTGGTGACTGAATTTAACAGGACATCAAGAGTTATTCCAGAAGAGAAGAAAACCATTGTAAAAAGATTTCTAAAAGAAATTAGTGCTGAAATGGATAAGGGGAAAATTAGAAAGATGGATCCAAAGCAATTCTGCATCAACTTATTCGCCTTGATGGCTTACCCATTAATTACAACTTGCCTTAATAAATCATTATATAATGTTAATGATGCAGAATATTTGAAATTGATGAAAGATAGAAAGAAGTTAATCTTCGAAATGATATACCAATAAATAAAAATGAAACACAAAAGCAACCCCAACATAAATATGAAAGCAACAATTAAATTATCATTCCTGTTAATAATAGGTGCTGTTTTGGCTTCTTGTAATGGCGACAAGGAAGAAAAGGCAAAACAAGCCGCTGCGGCGGCGGCAATGCCACAACCGTATTCGGTTTTTGATATCAGCACACAATCAACTACTTTAAACTCAGATTACCCAGCTACAATTGAAGGGATTCAGGATGTTGATATTAGACCGAAGGTTGATGGTTTTATAGAAAGAATTTATGTTGATGAAGGTGCTGTTGTGAAAAAAGGTCAACTACTTTTTAAAATAAATGCCCCACAATACGAGCAGCAAGTTAGAACTGCTGCAGCAGCAATTAGCAGTGCCGAAGCAAATGTAAGTGCAGCGCAACTTCAAGTAAATAAAACAAAACCTTTAGTAGAAAAAGACATCATTAGTAAATATGAATTGGATGCAGCTTTGTTGACTTTACAAAGCAGAAGAGCAGCTTTAGCACAAGCAAAAGCAGAACTTTCTAATGCTCGTGTAAACTTAGGTTATACTTCTATTACAAGTCCGGTTGATGGTATTGTAGGTAGTATTCCTTTTAAAACCGGAAGTTTAGTAAGTGGTAGTAGTGCTCAACCTTTAACAACTGTATCTAACATTGCTAAAGTTTATGCTTACTTCTCTTTAAATGAAAAACAACTGTTAGATTTTTCAACCACTTATAAAGGAAAAACCTTAGCCGAGCAAATGAAAAATATTCCTGCGGTAAGTTTAGTATTGGCAGATGGAACTATTTATGCCCAAAACGGTAAAATAGAATCGATAAACGGACAAATTAATACAGCTACAGGTTCAGCTAGTTTAAGGGCAACTTTCCCTAATCCAACATCATTATTAAAAAGTGGTTCGAGTGCTTCGGTTCGTATTCCTCAGCATTTTGATGATGTGATTTTAATCCCACAAAAATCTACAGTAGACTTACAAGGAAAGAAATTTGTTTACGTTTTAGGCGATTCTGCTAAAGTTGTAAATACAGAAATCAAAATTAAGGAAATAACTAAAGGTAATTTTTATGTAGTTACTAGCGGTTTAAAAACTGGCGATAAAATTGTTTTTGAAGGTTTCCAATCTTTAAAAGACGGAACAAAAATTAAACCTGTAGCATTAAACAGGGATTCGGTGTTTGCTGAAATCAAAAAATAGCAATCGTAAATCGTCATTCAACAATCGTAATTAAATTTTATGTTTAAGAAATTTATAGAAAGACCAGTATTATCAACGGTAATCTCCATTATCATTGTAATTCTAGGCATATTAGGTTTAGTTACCTTACCAGTTTCACAATATCCAGAAATTGCACCGCCAACAGTTCAGGTATCAGCATCATACCAGGGTGCAAATGCCGATGTGGTCATGAGTAGTGTGGTTATTCCATTAGAAGAGCAAATAAATGGGGTAGAGAACATGACCTATATGACTTCTTCTGCCAGTAATGATGGTACGGCAACAATTACTGTAAACTTTAAATTGGGTACAAACCCAGACCTAGCGGCAGTAAACGTACAAAATCGTGTGGCTAGAGCAAGCAGTTTATTACCTGCTGAGGTTACACGTTCTGGTGTAGTTACCGCTAAAAGACAAGCTAGTAACGTACTAATATTTGCTATTTATAGTGATGATCCTTCTTATGATCAGAAATTTTTGCAGAATTATGCCAATATTAACATCATTCCTCAGATTAAACGTATAAATGGAGTAGGTGATGCAAGTGCATTTGGTTTAATGGACTATACCATGCGTATTTGGCTAAAACCAGATGTAATGGCAACTTATGGTTTAGTACCAAATGATATTAGTGTAGCCTTGGCAGAACAGAATATAGAAGCAGCTCCAGGTCAATTTGGAGAGCAAGGCGATCAATCTTTTCAATACACTTTAAAATATTCTGGCCGCTTAAAAGATGAAACACAATTTAGCAACATTATCATTAGAACTGGTGCTAACGGACAAGTATTAAGGCTAAAAGACATTGCTAGAATAGAACTAGGGGCACAAAGTTATACCAGTTCAGTAAGATTTAATGGTAAGCCTGCATTAGGTATTGCAATTAATCAAACCGCAGGCTCAAATGCAAAAGAGGTAATTGAAAATTCTCTAAAAGCTTTAGACGAAGCTCAAAAATCGTTTCCAAAAGGTGTTCATTATACTACCTTGATTAACGTTAACGATTTCTTGGATGCCTCTATTGAAAAAGTAATACACACTCTGATTGAAGCATTTATTTTAGTGTTTTTAGTGGTGTTTATCTTCCTGCAAGATTTCCGTTCTACATTAATTCCGGCTATTTCTGTTCCAGTGGCAATTATTGGTACGTTTTTCTTCCTGAGTTTATTCGGTTTTACCATTAATTTGTTAACGCTTTTTGCATTGGTATTAGCCATTGGTATTGTGGTAGATGATGCAATTGTGGTAGTTGAGGCGGTACACGCCAAACTAGACCACGGTTATAAATCTGCTAAAAAAGCTACTGTAGATGCAATGGATGATATTAGCGGTGCAATTATATCTATTACTTTGGTAATGGCTGCGGTATTTATCCCGGTAAGTTTTATTCAAGGTTCATCGGGGGTATTTTACAAACAATTCGGCTTAACCTTAGCTATAGCGATTATTTTATCAGCTGTTAACGCTTTAACATTAAGTCCTGCTTTGTGTGCCATTTTCTTAAAGCCTCATGCAGATGATCACGAAAAACCGAAAAACTTTTTACAGCGTTTTTATGTAGGTTTTAATACTTCGTTTGATTTAATGACCAACCGTTATAAAAAATCTGTTAGCTTTCTGTCTCGCAAAAAATGGGTGGCCATTGCAGGTATTTTAGGTTTCGTGGTTGTTTTGGTATGGACAATGAATACTACGCCGAAGGGTTTTGTGCCAAATGAAGATTTGGGAACCATCATGTCTGATATTTCATTACCAGCCGGAACTTCAAACGAACAAACAGAAGTTGTAATTAAGCAAATTGATGATATAGTACATACCATTCCTGAGATTAAAAACTCTTTGAGGATTGTGGGTAGAAGTATGATTAGTGGTACTGGAAGTTCATACGGAATGGTAATATCTCGTTTGGTGCCGTGGGATGAAAGAAAGCGTGATGTTAAAGCAATCATCGGCGAATTATTTGCTAAAACAGCAAAAATTAAAGGCGCTAAAATTATTTTCTTTGCCCCTCCAACCATTCAAGGTTTTGGTACAAGTGGTGGTTTCGAATTTCAGTTACAAGATAAAACAGGTGGCGACATTAGGAAATTTAATGAAATTGGTAACGCATTTTTAGCGGCATTAAGTAAAAGGCCCGAAATATTGAATGCTTATACCTCATTTAACCCAAATTTCCCTCAATATCAAGTTGATGTTAATGTGGCCAAAATTAAACAAGCTGGTTTAGCAGTAACAGATGTTTTAGGCGTTTTACAAGGCTATTATGGCGGAGTTTATGCTTCAAACTTTAATAAATTTGGTAAACAGTATAGGGTAATGTACCAAGCAGATGCGGCTTACCGTGCTAACCAACAAACCTTAAACAGTATTTATGTGAGAAATTCAACTGGTGCCATGGCTCCAATAACTGAGTTTATCACACTTACTAAAGTTTACGGACCGCAAGCCATTTCTCGTTTTAACTTGTATACATCAATTGCGGTAACTGGTGCGCCAAAAGCTGGTTTTAGTTCAGGTGATGCACTTAAAGCTGTGCAAGAAGAAGCAGCTATTCACTTACCTGCAGGCTATGGATACGAATTTTCGGGCTTATCCCGTGAGGAAATGGCAGGTGGTAATCAGACTATATTTATCTTCTTGCTTTGCGTTGTATTTGTGTACTTCCTTTTAGCTGCACAGTATGAAAGTTATATTTTACCATTGGCAGTTTTAATTTCTCTACCTATTGGATTAGCAGGTGTATTTATTTTCGATAAGATTTTTGGTGTTGATAATAACATCTATACACAGATTACTTTAATTATGCTGGTTGGTTTATTAGCTAAAAATGCCATCTTAATTGTAGAATATGCAGTTGATAGAAGGAGAAAAGGAATGAGTATTGTTAATGCAGCAATTGAAGGTGCAACTGCTCGTTTACGTCCAATTTTGATGACCTCATTTGCATTTATTTTAGGTTTATTGCCATTAATGCTTTCATCTGGAGTTGGTGCCGCTGGTAATACTTCTATTGGTACAGGTGCAGTTGGCGGAATGTTAATTGGAACCATCTTCGGGATATTTGTAATTCCGGCTTTGTTTATCATTTTCCAAACGCTACAAGAAAAGGTAAGCAGTAAATCTCCATTTGATGAAGATGTGCATAACGAACAATCAGAACTTGAATTTCCGGCAGTAGATAGTCGCGAACATTAATCTTTAATATATGAAACTCAATAATAATAGATATTCTATATTCTTCATCGGCTTTGCTATACTTACTTTAAGTGCTTGTGTGACTACAAAATACAATCGCCCTGAGGTAAGAAGTGACAATTTATACCGAAACAGTAAGACAACAGATAGTGCAACAATTGCAACCTTACCTTGGCGAGATATTTTCGGCGATGCCGCTTTACAAACGTTAATTGAACAAGGCATTAAAGAAAACTTAGATTTAAAGCAAGCCATAGAACGCATCAAAATAGCTGAGGCAACTTTATATCAAAATCGCATGGCGATGTTGCCAAGTTTGCAGGGCGATGTTTCGGTAACCGATGCCAAACAATCTAAAGCTGCATTAAACTTTCCAGCTGGTGTAAACATTAATCTAGAAACTCAGACTTACAGAGCTCAATTAAGTACAAGTTGGGAAGCCGACATTTGGGGTAAATTAAGCAGTGCTAAACGTTCTGCCTATGCTAGTTTATTACAAACTGACGCCGCCAAAAGAGCCGTTCAAACACAGTTGATTGCTAATATTGCCAATGCTTATTATAATTTATTAGCATTGGATAAACAATTGGCCATAACAGAGCAAACCATAAAAAGCAGAACAAAAGGCGTAGAAACGATTAAGGCTTTAAAAGAAGGCGCTGTGGTAAACGGTGCTGCGGTAGTACAAAGTGAAGCTAATTTATATGCCGCTGAAGTTACCTTGCCAGATTTAAAAAGAAGCATTAGAGAAACAGAAAATGCTTTAAGTATTTTAATTGCTGGTTCTCCTGGAAGTATTACTCGTACTTCTTTAGACAGCCAAACACCATATAACGATTTAAAAACAGGTGTTTCTGCACAACTCTTACAAAACAGGCCAGATGTACAAGCGGCAGAGTTTTCTTTTAGAGCCGCGTTCGAGAATACAAATGTGGCTAAAACTTACTTTTATCCTGCTTTAACTTTAACCGCATCTGGCGGATTATCTACTTTGCAATTAAAGGATTTCTTCAGCAATGCTGTGTTCTATAATTTGGTTGGCGGAATAACACAACCGATCTTTGCTAGAGGACAAAATAGAGCTCGTTTAACAACTGCCAAAGCCCAACAACAAATTGCATTTTATGCCTTTCAACAAACACTTTTAACCAGTGGACAGGAAGTTTCTAATGCTTTATTTGCTTACCAAACGGCAGCTCAAAAAGAAGAAACAAGGGCTAAACAAATTGCTTCATTAACAAAAGCGGTAGACTTTACCCAAGAATTATTAAGATATACTTCGACAACTAACTATACCGATGTTTTAACATCTGAGCAGAGCTTATTAACTGCTCAATTAAATGGCGTAAACGATAAATTACAAAAACTACAAGCAGTGGTTAATTTATACCGTGCTTTAGGTGGTGGTTGGAGATAAAGAGCGTTTAAGTTTTGATTAATTTGAGAGGTTCGTAGCAATACGAGCCTTTTTTGTTTAGTTGAATTTAAGAAATAGGATTCTGATAATTGTTATGTTGTTATATTTGCCAAATGGATATTTTCCCTGCCCAATATTCCACATTATCTTCAAAAGCGATAGGTGTTTTTTTAGCTAGTCAATATGATCTAAAAAACCCAAGTTGCCGTTTGCTCATTCACAATGTAAGTGATACTTATATTTTAGAGGGTGCTTCAAGTAAATACATTTTCAAAATTTATAGAGATAAGCATCGTAAGCTAGCAGAAATTAAGGCTGAAGTTGAGTTATTAAATTTGATACATAAACAAGGAGGTTCAGTTGCTCATCCTATAAAAGACGTAAATGGGGAAGAAATACAATCTTTTAATGCGGTAGAAGGAACTCGGTATGGTGTGTTGTTTACTTATGCTTTAGGGAAAGTTGTGCCTGATATGAGCAATGAACAATTAGCAACGCTTGGCAGGGAAATGGCAAAATTGCATAACATCACATCTGCTATTACGCTGAGGAATACTAGGAAGGAGTATTCAATTGAAACTATGCTTTTAAAACCTCTCGAAGTTTTTAAACCTGCATTCAAAGAATTGCCGGAAGAATATTCTTTTTTAAAAGAAAGTGTAATTAAAATAGCAAAAAAAATAGAAACGTTCGACTTGCATAATTTTAGTTATGGCTATTGTCAGTATGATTTTTTGCCTAAAAACTTTCACTTTGCAGAAGATGGGAAACTAACTTTTTTCGACTTTGATTTTGCTGGACAAGGACATTTGATTAATGATATCGCTTCATTTTATATCCATTACTTTTTAGAGGTTTATGGCGGAAAAATAACACAAGAAGAAGCCGATAAATGCTTCGCTGTTTTTGTAGAAAATTATAGAAAGGTTAGAAATTTAAGTGATGATGAACTTGCAGCAATTCCTTATTTCGGCTTTGCATTTTGGATATTCTATCTAGGCTTTCAATATGAAAATTTCGATGATTGGTCTTGCATCTTTTTTAATTCAAATTATTTGAAACATCGCACTGCTCTTATTAAAAAATGGAAAGAGTGGTATATTAAATAAATAGTTTTAACCATTTATTAAAGACTACCTTACCAATCGGTGATTTGCCGATTAAATCCATTTTATTGGAAAAAATCTTTGATACCCTAATTGATAGTTTTATTGCAGATAAAGTAGGCATAGCCGATGGCTTTTTAAGCACAAGTTTAGCCCAACATTTAAAAGAGAATTTAGCTAAGTTATATACAAATCAATTGATGCTTTCTGCTGGAACAGGAAATGAAAAAGTTGTTAATCACGATAAATTAGTGAGAAGCGATGTGATTTATTGGTTGGATAGAAGCCACAACAATCAATACGAAAACGATTTTTTCGATTTGATAGATGCTTTTGTATTACATCTTAATTCGACTTGTTATACTGGAATCACAGGTTATGAATTTCATTATACGCTTTACGAAAAAGGAAGCTTCTATAAAAAACACATCGATCAGTTTCAACAAAATGGGAGTAGGGCTTATTCTATGGTGATGTATTTAAATGCAGATTGGAAGCAGAATGATGGGGGCGAATTGCGAATTCATCATCAAGATAGCGAACAAAATATATCGCCATTAAATGGTAAGTCTGTCTTTTTTAAAAGTAGCGAACTGGCTCACGAGGTTTTGGTAACTAACGAGCCAAGAATGAGTATTACAGGTTGGTTGAAGGTTTAATCAATATTCCCAATCCAATCTTTAACTATTTGCCTAAAGTTTTTGCCAATTGGTAATTCAGTGCCATTTTTTAAATAAATACAATTGCCTTCTGCGTAATGCACAAACTTCTTATTGAGCAAGTAAGATTTATGGATACGGATAAAATTTTCAGCTGGTAATTGTTCTTCAAAACTGCTTAAAGTCCTTGCAGTAAGAAGGAATTTTAAATCTCGATAGACTTTTACATAATTGCCTAAACTTTCTAAATATTGGATATCATCCACATCAATTAAAATACTCTTTTTATCGCTTTTTATAGAAATCTGTTGATTTGAACTAGGGTTTTTATTTTCGATACGCTTTCCGGCAGTTGCTTTTAGATTATAAATCTCTAAAGCCCTATTTGCAGCTTTTAAGATACGGTCGAAGCGAAATGGCTTGTGTAAATAATCGCAAACCTCTAAGTCGAAGCTTTCTAAGGCATACTCTTCGTAAGCCGAAGTAATAATGATAAATGGCTTATGTTTTAAAGTTCTGATAAAATCTAAACCACTTAATTTTGGCATTCTGATGTCCAAAAAAATGAGGTCAATTTCATTCTTGTTTAAAAACTCCAGCGCATCCGTTGCTCTGTAACATTGTCCTTTGGTTTCTAGAAAAGGAATATCCTTAATGTATGATAAAATGATATCATGTGCTAAAGGTTCGTCATCTATGATTAAGCAACGTAAACTCATTTCAGTTTTAAATTAAGCGTTACTTTAAAAATAGAGTTTTCATTGCTAATTTCCAGTTCGTATTGATTTGGATATAACAAAGCCAATCGTTTTTTCAAATTCTCTAGTCCAATGCCAGGTTTGTTAAGGGTATTCTCCAGTTCAAAAGAATTCTCGCAAATAAAAGTAAGTTCTTTCTTATCAGACTTAATCGACACGTTTAAAAAAGCAGCATTTTCAGCAGGTTCTATTCCGTGTTTAAAGGCGTTTTCTATTAAAACAATTAACAATAAAGGAGCAATGTTTAAGCTTTCATTAGCTATTTCCTTATTAAAATTAAAATTTAATTCCTTTTTTAACCTAATCTGTTGTAAATCTATATAATCTTCAATGTACTTTAATTCCTGTGCAATAGTTACGCTTTGCTCTTGCCCTTTATAAATGGTGTAGCGCATCAGCTCTGCTAACTGCAGAATACTTTCAGAAGTTTTATCTGACTTTTGCAGACTCAACGCATAAAGATTATTTAAGGTATTGAAAAAGAAATGTGGATTAAGTTGTTGTCGCAATAAACTTAATTCAGTTTCTGATTTCTCTTTTTCTAATGATAAAATCTGATGATTTTGCTTGCCCCATTGCAAAGCTAGCACGAAAGGCAAACTGATAACCATAATGCCAATAGCACCAAAAGCATTCTCTAGGTCAAATGGATTGGTAAGGAAAATGTCTCTACCAAAAATGGTATTTAATGGAAGGGAAATGAGGAGTTGAGCTAAGATTGGATAAAGAATTGCTATTGTGGTTAATAAGCTTAGAATGTAAATGATCAGTCCTTTGTGTTTTAAAACTTTGGAAACCAAAACTCTACTGTTAATGATGAAAAGTAAATAACCGCATAAATACATCAATAAAAATTGGACGAAAAAGCTTAAAAAGCTTCCGAAGTTTTGTAGAATTTTAATGAAATCAAATTCAAAGCCAACCAATAAACGCTCTTTTGTATGATAAATGGGGTTGTTTAAGCTAGAAGTAGCCATCGCAGAGATGGTAACAGCAATCAAAACAATGGTAATGAAAACAGCGTTCTCTAGCCCGATTTTTTTTATCCACTTGATGTGTTGTATTTTTTTATGGTAATAACTGTTAAGATTTAACAATAATTCTAACCCAAAAGCAGCACTGGCGAGATAAATAAAATCTGTGTTTTCTAAATTTCCTAAGTCTAAATAAACAGTGCCAATGGTAAATAGCGGCAATAAAATAACGAAACAACTTATCCAATAAAACCAATATTGTTTTTGAGTTAAGGATGTTTTGAGCTGTTCCTTGTAAAAGCTAAAAATAAGAACAGGTAATAGGCAAATGCCCAAGTATAAAACCGAAGAGAAGAAGCTCGACCAAATATCAGCCTTTATTCCTGCCACATTCAAGATGGAAACCCAAAGTAACAAGCCAATAAAAATCAAAAAATCTTGATACTTGAATAGAGTACTGTATTTGCTAGAACTGGTTATCATAATTATATATAAAAAAACGCTAAATAGTCGAGCTGCTCAAATCTAAATGACAAAAGGCTATTTTTTAATGATGAAGGGAAAAAATCTTCAAAATCATCCAATTTTAGACTTTCGTCACTGTTTTCCTTGCTTTCGTCACATAAGTTTATTCAGTTTCAATTGTCTATCTAATTTGCAACTGTATTATTGAAATTTTATGGAAAGACTTAAAATACAAAACCTTAAAAAAGTTTATGGCAATGGTGTAAAAGCATTAGATAATGTTTCCTTATCCATATCAAATGGGATGTTTGGACTACTTGGGCCAAATGGGGCAGGGAAATCATCGCTGATGAGGACACTAGCTACTTTACAATTGCCAGATAGTGGCGAGGTGTTTTTTGATGGAAATGATGTGCTTAAAAACCCTCAAGAAATGCGAAAAAACCTTGGTTATTTGCCACAAGATTTTGGGGTGTATCCTAAAATTTCAGCAATCCATTTATTAAATCACATAGCTGTTTTAAAAGGTTTGCAAAATAAAAATGAGCGTAAAGAGCAAGTAATCGCATTACTCCAACAAACTAATCTTTATGAAGTTAGAAATAGGGCCGTAAGTTCTTTCTCTGGTGGTATGCGTCAACGTTTTGGTATTGCACAAGCATTGTTGGGTAATCCTCAGTTAATTATTGTTGATGAACCAACTGCAGGCTTAGACCCTTTAGAACGTAACCGTTTTCATAATTTATTAATTGAAATTGGCGAAGAAAGGGTTGTTATGCTCTCAACCCACATTGTAGAAGATGTATATGACCTTTGTCCAGAAATGGCAGTTTTGGCTAATGGTAATTTGATTTTAAAAGGCAAACCAGCAGACTTAACTTCAAAATTAAACGGACAAGTTTGGCTTAAGGTAATTGATAAAACTGATTTGCAATATTATTTAACCAACTTTGCTGTTATTTCTACACGAATTGTTGCTGGTAAAATTCACGTTTATGTTTTAAGTAATGAGCTACCAGCAAAAGGTTTTGAACCGTTTTATCCAGGTTTAGAAGAAATTTATTTTTCTGCTTTGTTTGGTGTTCAAAAAGCTAAGGAGGTAATTTTATGATGGGCTCAATGATTAAGTTTGAGCTTCGCTATCATTTTAGTCAAGTCTCTTATAAAATAGGCGCTTTTATTTTTCTTGGTTTTGGTTTTATGTTAGCTTCAAAAGGAGGTTTTGGAGGTCCGGAAGTACACCGAAATGGACCTTATGTTATTGCAAACATTGTTGCGTTGCTTTCTTTATTTTCTATTTTTTCTGCCACGTTATTTACAGCAAATGTTGTTCTAAGAGATAACATTTATAAAATGGATTCGGTCATATTTACCACTTCCATCAGTAAATTATCTTATTTCTTTGTCCGTTTTTTGGGTTTAATAATCTCGGTATTTTCTCTTTTGGTCTTGTTGCTTTTAGGCTTATTTATTGGGAGTTTCTTTGTGGACGCTGACCAATTAGGTCCTTTTAACTTTGTCTATTTTCTACATCCGCTTTTAATTTTTGGATTGCCTAATGTGCTATTTTGCACCAGCTTAATACTTTGTACAGCATTGTTAACCAAAAATGTAAGGGCAATATATGCAACTGGAGTTTTGCTTTATATTTTATATATGGTTGCCTCTATTCTTGGTAATTCGCCGTTGTTAGCTACTTCTGCTTTAAACGTAAATGATCCCGGAGTTTTACCTTTTTTAATTGACCCTTTTGGCTTATCGTCTTTTTTTAGCGAAACCAAACCTTGGACTGATGTACAAAGAAACCAATTGTTGTTTCCGATTAAGGGATTGTTTTTGGCTAATCGTTTATTTTGGTTGGGATTTAGTGGTTTGATTATTTTAGTAAGTTATAAGTTCTTCAATTTTAGGTTGCAAAACCAAACCTCTAGAAAGGCAAAACAAAAGGTATCTAAAGCAATTAAAGCTGTTCCATTTAAACACTATCAAAATAAGCCTGCTGGTTTTAATTATAATTGGTTAAGCTTTAAATCTCAGTTTAAAATAGAATTGATTTCCTTGTTTAAGCATATTCCTTTTATGGTATTGCTTTTATTGTGGATATTTCTTTTTTCGGTAGAATTGAAAGATACATTTTTAAATGGGCCATATCGCATTAAAACTTATCCAACAACTGGAGCAATTGTAGAAGAATTACGTTCCATTAAATTTGCATTAATATTGGTTTTGTTTTATGTTGCCGAACTAATTGGTAGGGAAAAAACAGCAAATATTCAGGGCTTAATTTACAGTACACCGATTAAATACAATGTTTTGTATTTAGCCAAATGTTTAAGCTTATTTGTGTTGATACTCGTTTTGGTTACTGCAAATATTGGTATTGGTATCGGTTTACAACTGGCTAATGGTTATACGAATTTAGAATTAGAAACCTATCTTCAATTGTATTATTACTGTGCTTTTCCACTTTTCTTATTTGTTGTTTTAATTGTTTTTGTTCAAAATCTGGCTGTAAATAAATATGTAGGGATGTTGTTGAGTATGATAATTGCGTTCATTTTTATGTTTGCATCTCAACTCGGATTAGAGCATTATCTTTTACGTTTTGCTGCAATGCCCGATTTGCAGTTCTCTTATTTTAATGGATTTGGGCATTACGCTTCAGCTCTTAACTGGTACATTTTATACTGGTCTGGTTTGTCGATACTGTTAGCAATTTTAACCATAGCAATGTGGCAAAGTCGCCATCAACAAACTTTTTTTGAACGTTTAAAATCAATACCAAGAACATTAAAAAAATCAAAATTAATATTGGTAATTTCCATCATTTTATGGCTTGGTTGTGGTGCATTTATCTATCAGCAAACAAATGTTATTGGCAAATACAAAAACAAAAATGCAAGGTCAGCATGGCGTATCAATTACGAGAAAAAGTATAAAAAGTTGGCCGATTTACCACAGCCCATTATTAAAGCAGTTAAAACTCAAGTAGATTTATATCCTAACGAAAATAAATACGTCGTAAAAGGGAATTATCGATTAGAAAATCAAAGCAATCAGCCTATAACTAAATTGTGGATTAGCTTTAATAATGCTGTCAATCACTTTGAAATCTCTATTCATAATTCAAAAAAACAAGTTAAGGATGAGGTGTTTAATCAACAATTTGTCGATTTAGAAAAACCTTTGCCAGTTGGAGCAGAGCTGATGATGAACTTTTCTTTTGAAGTTTTTAGAAGTGGATTTGTCGATTTTGATAGCGAAAATTCAGTTGTAAAAAATGGAAGCTATATCGAATTAGAAAAGTTTGTTCCTCATTTTGGTTATAATAATAGTTTAGAAATTAATGATGAGAGAACCAGAAAACAAGCTGACTTGGCGCCACTAAAAATTGATACAAATTATCAAGAGCTTAATTATAACCTGATTGATTTTGAAACTATAATTTCTACTTCCATAGACCAAAAAGTAGTTACTGTTGGGGTATTGCAAAAAACTTGGCAAGCAAATAACAGAAGTTATTTCAACTATAAAACAGAAGCTCCCATTAATTTTATGTTTGCCTTAAGCTCTGCAAAATATGAGCATTTGAAGGAAGCCTACAAAGGATTAACCGTAAATCTCTTTTATTTAAAAGGTCAGGATTATAATATAAAATCAATGCTTAATGCTGTAAAAGCAACAATGGATTATGGGAACCAGAATTTTGCGATATATCCATTGAGACATTTTACGTTGGCAGAAGTTCCGCAGTATAAGGGTGCTGCAACTGCTTATCCTGGCGTGGTCTTTAATGCAGAAAGAATTAATTATTTATCAGATTACAGCGATTTAAATAAGGTTGACCAATCTTTTGCCATTACAGTTCACGAAGTAGCGCATCAATGGTGGGCAAACCTCTTAACACCAGCTTATGGGCCGGGTGATGCTATGCTTACAGAAACATTGGCGAAATACACAGAAAATATGGTGTTAGAAAAAACTTATGGAAAAATGTATTTACGCAACTATTTAAAGGATGACAATCAGCTTTATTTTGTTTTGAAAGAGAATGACAATAAAGAAATTCCTTTGGCAAAAACATACGAACAAAATCACGTTCACTATCAAAAAGGTGCACTGATAATGTATGCAGCTAAAGAAGCTTTAGGAGAAAAAGGATTGAATGGAATATTAAGTGACTTGATAGTAAAACATCGTTATCCTAACTTAAAAGCAAAACCTAATGACTTGGTTAATGAATTAAACAGAAAAGCCCAACCCCAACAACAACCATTTATTAACGAAAGTTTTAATGAAGTTGTAGATTATAATTTAAGTATAGAGCTTTTGTCCTGCAAGCCTATTTCTAATGGTCAGTTCGCTTTGGAAGTTAAAATTAATGCTTCTAAAAATAAACAAGGCATTCATAAATTATTGGTTCCAAATATGGATGTTGATGTTGCGGTTTTTAATCAATTGGAAGGTACTTGGGATAGAAATACGAAACCCATTTATTTAAGAAAACACCACATTAATCAGTTGGTAACAAAGTTGAGTTTGATTGTAAATGAAAAACCGAAAATTCTTGCGGTAGACCCTTATGGCTATTTATTGGATGCGAATCAGAAAGATAATATGCAGGAAATAAAATAAGTTAATCATTATTTTGAACGAAGAAGGAGGAGAAATCTCTGACAGATTGCTTCTGGATGAGATTTCTCGCTATACAGCATTCCGTTTCGAAATGACGCTTTTTTTATAAACTAACTCTCCGCGTGAGCTTTAAAATTATTTAAGATGGCTTGCCAACCACCTTTCTGCATTTCAATAGGGTTTTGACTTTCTGGGTCGAAAGTTTCTATGACTTTAGTTTGAGCTCCAAGAGATTCAAAAGTGATTTTAACTTTTCTGCCATCGGCAATGCTGTATTCAATTAGTTTTTCTGCTTCTACGTTTGAGTAAACACCTTCAAAATCAAAACTGAAACTTCCATCTTTTGCGGCCATGGTAGATTTGAATTTACCTCCAGTTTGGATGTCGTTTTCTGCGTAGGGGCAATGCCAGTCTGGTGATGCAAAGCACCACTGTACAATTTCTTCTGGATTTGTCCAGAACTCCCAAACTTGTGCAACAGGTTTATTTACAGTTGTTTCTACAGTTATTGATGATAGTTTTTCAGTAGCCATTTTTTTAAATATTTGATTATAATATAAAGATAGCCCAACTAATTCTGAAAAACTATGGTCAAACGCGACAATTTAAAGGGCTTTTGAAAATATTAACCACAGATGAAAAGGATAGCCACAGGTATTTAGAAATAATTATATCTGTGTTAATCTGTGTGCATCTGTGGTTAAACTCTTATTTATTCTCTAAAAAACTAATGGCATAACCTCCGCCTGCTGCGCAGAATTGAGCTAATTTCGATTTACTTGTTACCACAACTTTACGAATAGTATAAGCTTGTGGATTAGTTTTGTAATGTGCCTCTTTTGCATCGGCATAAATAGTAGCTGTATATTTTTTACCAGCTTCCAGAAAATCTAAGCTAATGTTCGAAGTACGTGAATTATCGCCATTCACACTTCCTAAAAACCATTTGCCAGTACCTTTTGCCTTACGTGCAACCGTAATAAATTCCCCAGGCTCAGCTTCAATATACTTACTGTCATCCCAGTCAACCGCTACATCTTTAATGAATTGAAATGCATCAGCAAAGCGGTTATAGTTTTCTGGTAAATCTGCTGCCATTTGCAAAGGGCTATACATAGTTAAATACAAGGCCAGCTGATTTGCAAGCGTAGCATTAACATGAGAAGTGTTTGAAGGATTTAATTTACTAATATCCATTTCAAAAATTCCTGGCGTATAATCCATCGGACCGCCTTGTAAGCGAGTAAAAGGTAAAATGGTAACGTGATTAGGTTTCGAGCCACCAAAAGCTTGATACTCTGTTCCTCTTGCAGATTCGTTACCAATTAAATTAGGATAGGTACGAGCAATTCCAGTAGGTCTAATCGCCTCATGTGCGTTAACCATAATTTTATACTCGGCAGCTTTCTCAACCGCGTATTGGTAATGGTTAATAATCCACTGACTATAATGGTTTTCGCCCCTTGGCAAAATATTTCCAACATAACCACTTTTAACGGCGTCGTAACCATTGGCTTTCATGAATTTATAAGCGGTATCAATGTGGCGTTCGTAGTTGCGAACCGATGAAGATGTTTCATGGTGCATGATCATTTTAACGCCTTTTGATTTAGCGTAATCTCTAATTTCTTGCAGTTTAAAATCGGGATATGGCGTTACAAAATCGAAAACATAATCTTTAGAATTTCCGTACCAGTCTTCCCAACCAACATTCCAACCTTCTACCAAAACACCATCAAAACCATTTGCAGCGGCAAAATCAATGTATTTTTTTACGTTGTCGGTATTTGCACCATGTTTGCCATTTGGCTTTGCTTTGCTGTAATCTGTAATCCCTAATTGTACCGAAGGATAATCATCTGTATATGCCCAAGAACTTTTTCCGGTAATCATTTCCCACCAAACGCCAACATATTTAACTGGTTTAATCCACGAAGTATCTTTAATTTTATTTGGCTCATTAAGGTTATAAATCATTTTAGATGCTAATATTTCTCTCGCATCATCACTTACCATAATTGTTCGCCAAGGCGTATTAAAAGGAGCTTGAATGTATCCTTTATCTCCATTTACATCTGGTGTTAACCATGATTCGAAAACCATATTTTTATCATCTAAGTTCAAATGCATACAAGGATAATTAATCAGTGCTGCTTCATGTAGATTGATATATAAACCGTTAGCAGTTTTCATCATCAATGATGTTTGGACTCCTGTAGATGAAAATGATTTTTGAGATAAGTTCGCGGTAATTGCTTTTGCATTTAAAACTCTAATTTCAGAAAGCTTAGAAGTCGTATAATCGTACTCTTGCGTGTCATAATCTCCAGCAATCCAATATGCCGTATGATCGCCCGCCATTGCAAACTGTGTTTTTTCTTCCTTAACAACAAAATAAGTTAAGTTTTTTTGAGATGGAAATTCATACCTGAAACCTAAACCTTCATCATACAAACGGAAACGAATAATCATTTGTCTGTTGGTTTCTTTTTGGTTTAAAGTAATCGCCATCTCATTATAATGGTTACGAATTGTTTTCACTTCACCCCAAACTGGTGTCCAGTTTTCATCAAATGAAGAATTTTTAGTGTCTGTGATTACAAAATCGTTTAACAGGGACTTTTTATCATTTTTAAGTTCTAAACCAAGTTTACTAGTTCTAATCACCTCTTTGCTTCTATAACTGAGTTGATAGGTTGGTATGCCATCGGCTTTTAGCAAAAATGATAAAGTTGTTTCGCCATTGGGCGATTTAAGTTGTTGAGCATTAACAAGATTTAAAGATAAAATTGATAGTAATGCAATTAGAAAATGCTTTTTCATATTTGGTTTGTGCTTAGAATTGAATTTTTTTTACGTTTGAAAGCATTAATCGGTCTTAAATTCAATAGCAATTATACTTCAATAATCAGATTTGACAAAGGAATATCAATTATAACGGTAACAAATTTGAACTTTATCAATTGTTAACAAGTTTTTGGTATTTAAATTACTTTCGATTTGTTTTATTTGCTTTAATTTTATTTATTTGAAAGTAAATCAAAATCATAACGATACAAAACGAAACGTCATACCTCAATAGAATTATTATATGTCTAAAGTAGAAGATGCATTAGCAGCCGCAAGTGAAACAAAAGCCTTAAGAATTGGAAAAGGATTGCTAAGTCAAGTAGCCGATTTGTTTTCAGAACAGTTCCCTAATCAAACAGCTGTTATCATAGCTGATACAACGACCTATAAAATTGCAGGAGATAAAGTATATGACGAATTACAAAAAGCAAATATTCCTCAACTGAATCCATACGTTTATAATCATCCAGATTTATATGCAGAATACGCTTTTGTTGATGAACTAGTTGATTTCCTAAAAACGAATAATGCTATTCCAATTGCTGTAGGCTCAGGAACTATTAATGATTTAACGAAGTTGGCTTCACATTTAACTGAACGCCAGTATATGTGTGTTGCAACAGCAGCTTCTATGGATGGTTATACTGCTTTTGGTGCTTCAATTACTGCAGATGGTGCTAAACAGACTTTCAATTGCCCGGCGCCTCAAGCTTGTTTAGCAGATATCGATATCATTTGTAATGCACCTAGTGAAATGACAGCAGCTGGTTATGCAGATTTATTTGCTAAAATTACTGCAGGTGCAGACTGGATTTTGGCAGGCAGTTTGAATGTAGAGCCAATTGATGAAAAAGCCTGGTCTATAGTTCAGGATGGTCTACACGATGCACTTTCAGATCCTGAAGGTGTTCACAATGGCGATCCCTTTGCCATTACAAAATTGGTAGAAGGGTTAATGTTAGGTGGTTTCGCTATGCAATGGTCTAAGTCTAGTCGCCCAGCTTCTGGTGCCGAACATCAATTTAGTCATTTATGGAACATGGAAAATCATTTGCATGATGGAGAACATATTTCCCATGGTTTTCAAGTAAGCATAGGCACTATTGCCATTACAGCACTTTATGGAGAGTTTTTAAAAACTGATGTTAATAATTTAGATGTGGAAAAGGCTTTAGCCGATTGGCCATCTACTGAAAAATCTGATGCTGAAGCATTAGCCATTTTCGTTGGTACAGATTTTCCAGAAATAGGACTGCAAGAAACTAAGGCGAAATATAGCAATGCTGAAGAGCTTGAAAAGCAACTGAACATGCTTAAAAACAATTGGCCAGCCATAAAAGCTAAGTTAGAGAAACAAATAGTACCTTATCAGGAAGCAATAAGAAGATTAAAATTAGTTGGCGCACCAACAGCGCCAGAACAAATATCAATTACTCGCGAACGCTTAAGAGAAACATTTATAAGGGCTCAATATATCCGTAGAAGGTTTACCATTTTAGATGTGGCTTTGCGTACTGGTTACTTAACTCAATGGCTGGATAATTTATTTGGCAAAGACGGAATTTGGAAAATTTAAGCTCCAGTAATTTCTAATTCAAAAGACCTAACCAAAAATAAACAATGGACAATAACGGTAACCAAGAATATGCGTCTATGGACACAGCGGCGAAAAAGAAGTTTAAATATTGGCAAATTAAAACCATCATCATCACCATGATTGGTTACGCTGTGTTTTATTTCGTTCGTAAAAACTTCTCATTTGCCATTCCTGGTTTAACCGCCGAATACGGTATTACAAAAACAAGTTTCGGAATAATAATGACCTTGATAACCATTATTTATGGTGTGTCAAGATTTTTGAATGGTATACTTGCCGATAGGGTAAATGCTCGTTATCAAATGTCAATTGGTTTGTTTTTATGTGCCCTAGCAAATTTTGCATTTGGTTGGGGGGCTGATTTAAGTACATTATTTACAGGTGAAACTGGTGGGCCAATGTTTACCAATACCATGGTTTTTATTTTTGGTGCATTTCTAATTTTAAATAATCTTGTGCAGGGGAGTGGTTTTCCTCCAGTAGCTAGATTATTAACGCATTGGATTCCTCAGCATGAGCTAGCTACAAAAATGTCAATCTGGAATACCTCTCATTCAATTGGCGCAGCGTTAATAGCAATTCTTTCAGGCTATATCATGAGTTCTTTAGGTACTAATTTGAGTGCTGACCCAGAGGTTATTGCTTCAATTGCAGCTAATTTGAAAGTTGATGTAAATAACGTCGAAAAGATGAAGAGTGTTATCGAATCTGCTTCACATTATGGCGCTTGGAAATGGTGCTTTTGGATACCTGCCGCAATCGCATTAATTGGTTCTATTGGATTATTCATCAGCTTAAGAGACACACCTTCGTCGGTTGGATTGCCAGAGTTGCATAAAACATATAAAAAAGGAAAAGAATCTTCTGCCGAATTTAAAGCATTTGTGCGTAAATCTGTTTATCGTAATAGATGGATTTGGATTTTAGGAATAGCAAATTTCTTTGTTTATGTTGTTCGTTTTGCTGTTTTAGATTGGGGACCAACATTTTTAAAAGAAGCACGTGGAATGACACTTTCTAATGCTGGTTGGACAGTTGCTGTGTTTGAAATTTTTGGTATTTTAGGTATGTTAGCAGCTGGATGGGTTACTGATAAATACTTGGCTGGAAAAGCACATCGTACTTCTTTGTACTGTATGATTGGAGTAGCTGTATTCATGACGATTTTTTTATATATGCCAAGTGATAGTCCGCAATGGGTAATGATATTCGTTTTGGCAATGTCTGGGTTTTTCATTTACGGCCCACAGGCACTTATCGGAATCGCGGCAGCAAATCAAGCAACCAATAGGGCTGCAGCAACTGCAAATGGTTTAACAGGGATGTTTGGTTATGCTAGTGGTTTGGTTTCTGGTGTTGGCGTAGGTTTTATGGTAGATTCCATCAGCAAAGTTAATCCAGGGAAGGCTTGGGATTATGTATTCATGATGATGATAGGAATGGCTTTAATTGGCGTATTTGTTTTTGCTTTAATGTGGAAAGCCAAAGCACATGGGTACGATGAACTAGAAAACTAATTTAAATGCAAGAAGAAAATAAATCATACGAAGGAATAATAAGTGATGTTTCTCCAGAATTAATAGAGCGCTTAAAAAAAATCAAACACGTAGCGCTTGATATGGATGGAACTATTTATAATGGAAGTACACTTTTCCCTTATACACCTGGTTTTTTACAAAGCTTAAAAAGTGCAGGTATTAGCTATTCATTTTTAACTAACAACCCTTCAAAGGGAATTGGAGATTACCTCAAGCATTTAGAAAAAATGGGTATCCCAGCAGTTGCTGAGGAAATGTACACTTCTGCACTAGCTACAATAGATTATTTGAAAAGTTACCACCCTTTGGTTAAGCGATTATTTATTTTAGGTACACCAAGTATGATAGGGGAGTTTGAAGCCAATGGCTTCATTTCTACCGCTGATGATGCAAATGATAAACCGGATGCAGTTGTTGTGGGATTTGACAGTACGTTAGTTTACTCCCGTTTATGTAGAGCAGCTTGGTGGGTTAGCCAGCAATTACCTTACGTGGCTACAAATCCAGATTGGGTTTGCCCCACAGACCAACCTGTAATATTGGTAGATTGTGGTGCGATTTGCGCCTGTATAGAAGGAGCAACCAAAAGATTGCCTGATATTGTTTTAGGTAAGCCAGATCCAAGAATGCTCGATGGAATTTTACATCGTCAAGGTTTGCAACCAGAAGAAATTGCCATGGTTGGCGATAGGTTATATACAGATGTAAAAATGGCACTTAATGCAAATGCATTAGGAGTGTTAGTGCTTTCTGGAGAGGCAACCATGGAGGATGTTGCAGCATCTGAGGTAGGAGCAGATGTTATAGCTGATAATGTTGCTAAATTTGGAGATCTACTGTTGGCAGTTCAAAAAGTTTAAAGGATTCAGTTAGCTTGATTTTTTTCAATAGGGCAGATGATACTCATCTTAAAGCCCCCATTTGGTTTAGTATCTATAACATAAGTTGCATTAGCCATTTGTAATCTACTTTGAATATTTTGCATTCCAATGCCTTTTTTAGTGTTTAAAACTGAAAGGTCAAAGCCCTTTCCATTATCCGCATAATCTATTTCTAACCTTTGTTCCTTAGGTTTAAAACTGATTTTAATTTTAGTGGCATTGGCGTGTTTTAGTGTGTTGGAAATTAGTTGAGTGATTACTCTAAATAAAGCCAACTCTGACTTTTCATTCAATAATCTTTCTTCTATTAAAGGTTCGTGAGTAATTAAAATTTCAATTTCTTCAGTGTTATTGATCAAATCTACAAAAGCATCAATTGAAGTATAAAGACCAAACATTGCTAAGCCAGGCGGCGATAAATCATGAGAAAGGTTACGCACATCAACCATCATTTTATCTATTAATTTTTTAGCTTCAATAATGTTGCCATTACTGGCACCATCCTGATTTTTTGCAGCATTTAACATCAGTTTAATAGCAGATAAGGTGCCTCCTATTTCATCATGTAAGTCTTGGCCAATGCGTTTGCGTTCAATTTCTTGAGATTCGATTACTGCATTTAAAAGCTCCTTTTGTTGCTGTATCTCAGTTTCTTGAAAGAGTTTCTTTTGTTGCCACAACATATTTTGGTTTTTAATATATAGCACCAAGAAAAAGGTAACCAATATAAAAACGGCTAATACGCTGTAAAAAATGAGTAGATAAATATTATCCATCTTTTTTAATTAGACTAAAACCTTTTGCCCAAGCCAAGTACATTACCATAGACATTCCTGCATGAAAATGCCAAACAATTGAGTTCATAGCCTTGTTTTTGGTTACAAAAACCATATAGTTCGATAAAATGAAAATAATGCAAACTACTGGGAAATACATTAAAATGCCAATGTTAAACCAACTTGTAGGTTTGTTGATGAAGTTTTCTGTAAAACCACTTTTGTAAAAGTATAATAAACAGAAAAAGGTAATTAAAATAGCCTCTAAGGGCCTTGTGTAAGTATTAAATGTAAATATGCTTTGTATGAAAGTGAAATTTATAATGCAAAATAATGGGAATATAATCGTGATAAAAAGTAAGACTTTCTTTATCAAAGGATCAACAAATAAGGTTCTAAAATAGCTAAGGATGAGAACCGCCTCTACAATTGTATACAAATGGAGTAAAGGCAAATTCTTCATCTTGTTAAAAACTAGTATTATGGCAGCTAGATTGATTAGTCCAGAAGCTATCAAATAATATAATAGAAGCCTTGGGCCTGTTTTAGCATTTTTAAAAATTAGTATTCCCAAAAGTATAGGAATTAATATACTTAAGGGAACGATATAGGTTACGAACATAGTAGATTAAGGTACGTACAACGGGCTTTCTGGGTCACACATGTCAGGGCAAGGTTTAGTGAAATCGTATATTTCAGTTTTATCTCCTTCTCCTAAACCAATTTCTGGATCTTTTACAATGTCATTCCCTTTTAAATCTACAGGAACAATTAAAGCAGTAACATCATCGGGTAAATCTTGGTCGCCTTGTTTAACTGCAAAATAAGCACGAACACCTCGTAACTCATTCCTTGTTACGCCCTCTTCATCAACGTATTGATACTTATCTATAATCTGTAAAATATCAGCTATTGGAATTAAAATAGCTCTAGGGATGTTGCTTTCTGGCATTGAGCCACTTAGCTGTCTTCTAAATCTTTCAACTCTTGCTTTTGCATCTGGAATTGAAACTGTTGGGATGTTAAGTGATTTTTTCATTGAGGGATAATTGAGATAATTTTTCTTCTAATCTAAAAAAAAATGAACATTATAACGTTATAACGCACATTTTTTCTACTTTCAAATTTCAAATCATCCTTAATGAATATTAACATTGCAATAGCCGACGACCAAAAACTTTTCAGGAAAGGTATGCTTGCACTTATTAGCTCCTTTGAGCTTATGCAGATGGTTTTTGAGGCTGAAAATGGAAAAGAATTACTAGAGCTGTATAAAAATGCTGAAGTAAAGCCAGACATTATCTTGCTCGATCTTTCTATGCCTGAAATGAACGGACTAGATGCGCTAAAGATATTGAAAGAAGAACACCCTGCAGTTAAGGTTATTGTATTAACAAGTCACGAAGCCGAAAGCTTTATATTGGCCACTATTCAAGCCGGAGCAAATGGCTATTTAGCTAAAAATGCTGAACCTGAAGAGGTAGAGCTTGCAATTAGAGAAGTTTTTAAGAACGATTTCTATTTTACCTTGCCTATGCTACAAGTTATGCGAAAAGGTTTGGTCAAAAAACACAATACAATCAATCTAGAAGAGGAAGATAACCTCACTCCAAGAGAAAAAGAAGTGCTACAACTTATCTGTAAACAATTAAATAGCAATGAAATTGCCGAAAAATTATTTTTAAGTGCAAGAACAGTAGAGGGGCATAGGAATAATTTGCTGTTAAAAACTGGCAGTAGAAATACCGCTGGACTGGTTTTGTACGCATTGAAGCACAAAATATTTGATTTAGACCTACTCACTAATTAAGACCAGGTATTTTTACCTGTTTCGTCAAGTTTAAATACGCAATCATTACTTCACGCAAAACTACGCTCAAAATTTCTAGTAAAAAACTGTCATTTAGCTTACGCTAAACCAATAAGCTATTAAAGCTTGTTCAATAGTATTAATAAGTACCCCCGTTTATTAAAACCAAAATGATGGAATACACCGATAAAATTAAAGCATTACAGCAAAAAGCAGGCATTGAGGCAGATGGAGTAGCCTCATCAAAAACTTGGCTTCATATTTATTATCTTCTATTTTCTTCAGTGCCCTATGATATCAATGTAGATTCTATTATTAAAGTTATACAACAAAAGATTAATGTAAGAGCAGACGGTTATCCCTGGACTAAAACTTGGGATGTTTTGTACAAGCTATTGATAGTTGAAAGTTGTGCTGATGATTTCGCAAATTTTAGCGATCCTGAGAATGAAAAAATGCTTGCGATGATGAGTCCTGAAGCTAGACCATTTGCCAAAGAATTAATCTATTTATCTGCAAGAAAAGGTATCCATATCCGCATTATAGACAAAACAATCGATTCTAACTTCGGATTATCATTTTATGTTGGAATTTTTGAGAAGAACAAAAAAGGAGAGCTCGTATATGTAGATAAATCTCCTAATTATGCACAAGTGGCTAAGCTAGGCGAGTTTATTGGTCTTACTTACGATCAAAATAGCAGGGTGTTTAACAGCTTCCCAAAATTTGAAATTGTACCAGCTTGGTCTATAAGGATGAATGAGGAAGAGGTAAAAGAAGAGTTGAGCAGAAGAAAAATGCAGAACTTAAAGTTATTAGCAATATTTTAAATACTACCTAAATAATGTCTCTCAAAAGGTTGGTGTTAAAGCCAACCTTTTTTATTTTCTATCGTTTTGAGAAATTCTAGTGTTTTTTATCACTAGTATCTGCTTTTCTAAAAAAAGTTAAAGAAAACGCAGTGATTAAAATGATAATGCAAACTGATGCTAGAATAAGTAAGGTCTGTAAGCCTTCTGGCGATTGAGGTCCCATAGTGTTTAATTTTTGATAAAGTTAAAAATTTATGTCAAATCTTTAAATAGTTATTTGATATGATTGGTAAATTAATGCTGTTAACAATAATTTAAAATTTGCAAGCCGCCGGCATTTCAATAGTTAAATTGTAACTAGTTTGCTCTATTTTTTGACTTGTTCTATAAGTCTCTCCGCCATAAACAATCTGAAAATCATACGTTTCATTTAAGGCTAATAAATTAGTGGTTATGTTCCCCTTTTCCATATAGCCTAAATATTGAAATGCGCCAGTTGAGCTTGTTTTTTTGAAATAAACATATACACTTGGTCTTATTTCTAAATCTGTCCTGTTTGGACATTTGCCTACAAAAGTTAAAGTCGTATTATTATAAACAGGCGGGGGAGGTATTACGATTGGAGGAGCCGTTGTGCCAGTTTTAGTAATGGATATATTAACAACTTGTTGCTTTTGCGCTGCAGTAAAAGTAACCTGTTTTGCTTGTTTATTATAACCGGTAGCATTAATTTCCACAATAATACTTATGGGTTTATCAGCTGTGGGTATAATATCCGGGCGTAAACCAATAGTAACCATACCAGCACTTAATTTGATGTCCTTTTTGCCCGATAATTCATAAACGTCGGTAGCTTGTGTTCCAGAAATAGTAATGGTGGCATCATTAGGAGCCGAATTGCCAGTTTGAGCATCTGTTACATTAATCATTGCTGTGTTTTTGATCACATCGGTATCTAAAATAATTTTGATGTTTTCCGTAGGTTTTTTACAAGCTGATAATGTGAGCATCACTAAGGTAAAACCTATTATTTTTTCTGTAGACATGACATTAAATTTTAAAATTTATAATTGAAATTTACTTGTACGATTGGTAACCACCTGTAATTTTTAATGTTAGATTGAAATTGAGGTGTTTGTGAAGAGTTCCCTTCTAATAACCCTGTTCCAATGATATCTGCTTTCGGTTTGCTCAAGTAATAAGCTCCTAAATCAAAATTAACATTAAATTTTTTACGAGGAAATGTATTCGCGAAAGCAAAACCCAAATAAGGCGCTACTCCTTTCCAGTCTACATTTAAATCTACATAACCAATTTGTTCCTCACTGAGTACTAAATCACCATAAGTATAATCATCAGATGGAGTGATTCTTACTTTTCCATCTGCCTTAAAAAAATAGGCAAGGCCCCCAACGATACGTAACCAACTTGCTTTTTGAAAAGGCGTATAATCTGCAAGTACATGGATATTGTAAAAATCTGCAGACGCATGAGTTGTAGAATTGAAATCTTCAATCTTAAAAATATCATTCGCCTTTAAGGGGATTGCATTTACACCTCCTCTTAGTGCTAATTTAGGTAATACTCCATAAAGGAATTCTGCTCCAATGCCTTGGGTGCCTAAATTAAGCTGAATAGATTTTTGGTTTTTAAATACTTTAGCTGAACTATCTATCTGCGCATTTGAATCTATGCCGATAAAAAGCATAATGCATAATAAGGGAACGGTTACTAATTTCATAACGGTAATGTGAATTTATATGAAATAAAAAACTATGCGAGCGCTTAGTACAAGCAGGGATATTTAACTAACAGTTAATTGTTTAAATAGTTTGTTATAATATTTTGAGGTAAGGATAAGGTCAACAACAATAATTTTTACGACTTTCAACAATAATATGGAAGCTCCAAAAAAACAGCCACAAATTCTAGATAAAAAAACTGCGTTGTTAAAAGCAGAGAGTTGGTGTGCTTATCAAGAACGTTCGCAACAAGAGGTTCGTAACAAACTTTATGAATATGGTTTGCACCAAAATGAGGTTGAAGATTTGATATCAGAATTGATTACCACCAACTTTTTAAATGAAGAAAGGTTTGCAATGGCTTATGTTTCGGGAAAGGTGAACATCAAAAAATGGGGTAAAATAAAAATTAAACAAGGGTTAAAACTAAAAAAAGTTCCAGATAAGTTGATTCAAAAAGCACTAAATAGTATTGATGGCGATAAATATTTGGCAAATTTATTAGCAACTGCCGAAAAAAAATCGAAGGTTTTAAGCGAAAAAGATTCCTTAAAAAGAAAATATAAGCTCATTACGTACCTTCAAAGCAAGGGTTTTGAAAAAGATTTAATTTTTGATGTACTGAAAGCCAATAACTTAACAGAATAGTGAAATTTATTATGAAATATTTCTTGACAGAAATATAAATCTGCTTATATTTGCATTCCCAAACGGAGAGAGACACATTAAAAGTCGCAATCAAAAAGGGATAACATCGGATGATGTTGCAAATGCGAAAGTAGCTCAGTTGGTAGAGCACGACCTTGCCAAGGTCGGGGTCGCGAGTTCGAATCTCGTCTTTCGCTCTAAATGCCTTCCTACCAGGAGGCATTTAATTTTAAAAGCTTTATGCTTTTAAGCTCGGATGGTGGAACTGGTAGACACGCAGGACTTAAAATCCTGTGCCCTCAACAGGCGTGCGGGTTCGATTCCCGCTCCGAGTACGGATGGGATTTATTCCCAAATTCTCATAGGGTTGTTCGTTATCGAGCAACCCTATTTGTTTTAGCTTCAATGAGTTATGAGAAAATCCAGGATTTACCGAAGGTGTTCGACACTTGCCTTTTGAATATGTGATACCATGTTTGAACACCTCTTTAATTAGAGAATGTTGGTCTAAAATTTCGGCCTGCTTGAAAATAGATGGTATATCCAATAAGTTGTCCAAAAGTTCCATAGACTTCTTCCACTTGCCCTTTTGATCTGCACTTAGATTTTGAATTTCACTATCAAGGTAAGCCTTCTGTCCCGAGTATTTACTGAACCATTTTTTATAAGTATATGGTTCAATCTCATCATTCATCATTTTCTCTTCCAAACGATCAATTTTAATTTCAAGTTCAGACAATTCTTTTCTTTTGACACTTAGTTGTTCGGCAACACCTAATAAAGCAATCTCAATAGCTTTTTTACTTTCTGTTTGAATTTTTTGTACTTGATTAGGACTAAAACTAAGCAGCGACAATATTTCATTCCAATCTTTGTGTAAATCTGGTGCAGAAATATTGATACCTCTATGTTTGGTACAACGATAATATAAGTAATACTTCTTTTTCCCTTTGCTCCAACCAGAAGTCATACTTAATCCACAGGGACATTTTAATATTCCTCGAAGCGGAACTTCATCTTTTGCACGGGATTTGGACGGACGTTTGTTTCCTAGCATTTCCTGTGCTAACCAAAAATCCATTTCACTTACAATTCTAGTATGTTTTCCTTTTACATATCTTTCAGGGGAATTTTTGTATGCAGGAACTTTAATTAAGCCAGCATATACGCAATTACTTAACACGCGAACAATTGCACTGTTTCCCTTAGTGGTAAACCCAAGTTCCTTAACTTCATTATGGATGACGAAAGCTTGTTTGCCGTCAAGATAGTCAGCAAAAATCTTCTTGATAATCTCTGCTTTAATTTCGTCAATAACAATTATTCCCTTGCCACTTTCATCACGGGCATTCACGTATCCAAAAGGTGCAAAATTTATGAATCTACCGCTTTCAATAGCATGTCTAACTCCCATTTTGACACGTTTTCTTATTCTGAACAACTCTTCATTTGCTACCAAATACTTAAAGGCTCTTTGCATAAAAACCGATGGGTCTGTGGTATCTAAATCTAGGGGTTCATTAGTTGCAAGCACTTTAATGCCATATTTTTTCTCAAGAACATCAATTTTGGTGAGTACCTCAGATAGGTTTCTGCTAAACCTATCATGATCCATTACTACAAGATACCTTACGACCCCTTTATGTTTTTTTATAAAATTCTCTAACGCTATGTAGTTCGGTCTGTCAAAAGTGTAACTACTCTTTCCATTATCTTGGAAAATTTCTAGTACATTAACATCATTTCGCAAACAGTAGTCTCGTATGCTTTTTTCTTGATACTCTAATGAATATTGTGATTGATCTTTTATGCTTAATCGTATATAGCCAATAGCATTCATAAAACCTCCTTTATTATGATTTTAACAATGATTTCTACTACTAAATTTAGCATTTTATCTTCACTTCCCGCATAAATTGAAGGTAATTCTTTATCGATTTTATCAATGAATTGTTCCTCTGTTATATCATTTTCAATATAATCCTCTAATGTATTTTTATCATTTATTTCTGCGCCCATACCTTCCATTTTGAAAAGTAAATCTCCGATCTCTTAAAATTAATTAATCGCTATATACACGGTAGGTACTTGTAATTTTTGATGTTATTTTATGTAACTGTATATTTGATAAAATTATTAAGATGAAAGAGTTAGAATTACTTTTAGAAGAATTAAAAGAAGCTTTAAAGCAAAAAGAACAAGCTATTGAATTACGTGAAGAACCTAGTTCAGCTAATACCACATCATTAATTAACAATAGAAAAGCTGATATTGAGGGCTTTGAAAAGGCAATTAGTTTAGTTACTAAAGATCCTTATTCCAAAAATATAATTATTGATAATTTCAAAATAGAAGTAAAAAAAATCAAGGAAAGAATAGAAGAAATCAGATAAAGATCACTTCTAAGCCTTAGGTTTCCCCATTGGAAAAAATGTCATTAACCTTCCAGTTTCATCAATTCTCAAAGTGTAATAATCACCGTTAAAATAGTATCCTTGATCCCCGTATTTATCATATCTCTTTCCATTTGAAAGTGAAGACTCAATATCTTCTCTTAAACTATCTAACACTAAGCAGATAAGTCGACGGATATCCTTATAGGTGTACTGAAAGTGGGTACCATTATAAGTAGAAAAATTAATGAAGTAATCAACATAGTGCCTACCATATATATGAATGAACCTCTCTTCATCCCAATAAATAGGATATTGAGGCCATGTATTGGTTAATGTTTCTTCTCGGAAAGACATAAGCATCATTCTTGTATTCCTATACTCAGATGGGTGATTAATTTTGAACTTCTCAAAAACATCATTGGTTATACCAAGATCCTTTTTTAAGAGTTCAATACGTCTTTCTGCCCTAATCCCTAAAATAATATTAAAATAAGACTTTTGGATCTCATCAAGTACATCATGATGCAGGGCATAAGAATTCATTTGAACCAAGGCTTGCTCTTTAAAAACTCCATTGTCCTCTATAACATATTTATTTAACAACTCCTCTGGCACATTATTTCCAATAATAAGTTCATTAACATAGTATCTTAACATCTCATGAGCCAAAATTTTATAACCGTCACTAATCTTCATCGATATAATGTGATTTTCTACTCTGGCTAAATCAAAACCCGCAGATTCAAAAGGTATTTCTATAGTGTTAGGTATTGTCTTTAAACCCTGTTTTTTATAGGCGACTTCTTCAGGATCATGATTGAAGGTTTCTATTTTATAAATTTCACTTGCTAGAAATCCATCTGTTTTTAATTTTTTAATTTTTTCTTCATCAATATTAATGGTATCCAAGAGGATTTTTCCATCTGATCTAGTATGATTATCGTCTACTATAGTTTCTGTTAAATAACTTCTTGATTTCCGACCATAGATTATATGCCCATGCACTTCCTCTCCATAATTTATGTAAGAATCGCTTGTATGGTAGAAATATATAATAACATATTTATCGAATTGACCCACCATCCGAAACATATCTTCCACAGAAAATAGAAGTTTATCTTTCTGTCTTTTTCTTATTTCTATTATTACCATTTCAAGTAGTGCGGAATAATAAAACAGTTTTTCAGATAGCTCCTTAAAGTTTGCAGAATGCAAATCTTCTTCTATGTGCATTTCACTTTCTGTTGATGCTGATAATTCAGAAATGCTTTTATGCAGAAGATGAAGACCGTTAAGGTCGTAGCCAGATAAGTCCATAAATTTAACCCATTTACAATAAAATTACGGTATCATTTACTAAATCAACACAATAGTTCCTAACAGCTATTTCTCGTACCTACCGCTTTACTGTCGTAACGGTAATCTTCTATACCCACATCTTTGATGAAACAATTTTAAACCACAACCCAAAGTTCAGCACCACTTTCGGCAGGTCAGTGTTGTAGTCCGCGTGGACTTAGCAAAGAGCGATGATGAAAGGTTACAGGCCATAGACCGAATTTTTGCAGATACCGAAAACAAGCTGATGTTCCTGCGAAGTTTCAACAAGGAAGCCAGCATTCTCAATCTTCAAAGGCAACGGGAAAAGTCAAATCTGAAAACTACCCAAGGATTATTTGGGATAAACTAGAACGTATGACAACAAAAATTTTTTTAACCGCATTAATTGTGGTATCAGCCACTGCTTTGCCCCAATTTGCCAGCGCACAGGGTATGGCGGAAACGTTGACTGGAATGCAACCCGTGCTAGACAGGGTGTACGACGATATGCTCCCACTTTGCAGTCGGCTGATTGGCGTTGCCCGAGGCATAGCGGGTTTCGGTGCGCTCTGGTATATTGCCAGTCGGGTTTGGCGCCAAATGGCATCCGCCGAACCCATAGATTTCTATCCATTGCTCCGACCTTTCGCCCTTGGTATGGCGATACTGATGTTCCCACTTGTCATAGCGGTTATGAATGGTATTCTGCAACCGACCGTTTCTGCCACTGGCTCAATGGTTAAGGATTCCAACAAGGCGATAAAGGTGCTGTTGAAACGCAAGGAACAGGCCATTAAAAAAAGCAAATATTATGAGATGTATGTTGGCGAGGATGGCCGTGGCAATGCTGATAAATGGTATAAATATACCCATCCAAAAGACCCCGACCGAGAAGATGAGGGAATGTTCGAGGGCATTGGAAATGATATCAAGTTCTTTATGGAAAAGCAGTCCTACAACTTTAGAAACTCCATCAAGCAATGGATGAGCGAAGTATTGGAAGTTCTTTATGCTGCGGCAAGCCTATGTATAAATACCATTAGGACTTTCTTTCTCATCGTGCTAGCAATCCTGGGTCCCTTGGTATTTGGCTTTGCAGTGTTCGATGGTTTCCAGAATACGCTAACGGTTTGGCTCGCCAGATATGTCAATATATTTTTATGGTTGCCAATTGCAAATATCTTTGGTAGCATCCTTGGGAAAATTCAAGAAAACATGCTCCGTTTGGATATTTCACAAATCGATGCACAGGGAGATACCTTCTTTTCAAGTACCGATGTTGCATATTTAATTTTCCTCATCATTGGCATTGTTGGCTATTTTTCGGTTCCAAACGTTGCCAACTATGTGGTTCACGCAGGTGGCGGAAATGCCATTCTCCAAAAGGTAAACTCCATTATCAGTAATACAAGTAGCGCAGGAATGCGTGCAGGTTCGGCAGGTGCAGGAATGGCGGTAGATATGTTGGGTGATGGAAACCGTAACATGAGCCAAGGCTACGCTGCAGCAAGTTATTCGGATTATTTCCCACTTAAAGATGCCTCAAACCATCAGCACGACAAACTCTCAGGTAAATAGATAATTAAAACACATCATTATGTTTACACAATTCAAAAATATCGATACCGCTTTCAGCCACATCAAAAGGTTCAGCATCTTTTTGATATTAGCCTGTCTGCTTATCTCCTGCTTTGCGATCTATAAAAGCTTTGATATGGTAAATGCCGTTCAGGCAAAGGTATATATCCTTGCCAATGGCAAGGCAATCGAAGCGTTTAGTACCGAGCGAAAGGACAATCTCCCCGTTGAGCTAAGGGATCATATCAAAACCTTTCATCACCTGTTCTTTACACTAGACCCAGATGATAAGGTTATACAAACGAATGTTTCAAATTCGCTGAATTTGGCAGATGAAAGCGCAAAAAAGGCTTATGATAACCTGCGTGAACGGGGATATTTCAATAACCTAATTTCTGCCAATATTTCACAGGAAATTACAATCGACAGTACTTCACTTGATATTAACCAATATCCATTTTATTTCAAATGTTACGCAACACAACGGTTGATTAGGTCAACATCGGCAACAACAAGAAAGCTTGTTACACAAGGCTATATTAGAAATGTAAGCCGAAGCGATAACAATCCGCACGGCTTTTTGATTCAGCGATGGGAAACCTTGGAAAATAAGGACGAGCCTCTTAACCCCTAATATAATGAAGCTTTTTAAACGAAAACAGGCAACCGTATCTAGCGATGCAGCCGCCGAGAAAATCGCAGGCAACATTACTCGAAGACAACGGCAGTTGGCAGATTACTTGAACCATAAAATCAGTGGCGTACCGAAAAAATTTTTGGCTTCTGCACTGTTCGGTTTCTGCGTTGCATTCGGGGCTTATTGCATCTATTTGCTCTACAATTCGATACTCAATTAATCATTTATCACTCAAATAATTTAACATGGAAACAAAACAAAAGGACAAAAGAAAGGTGCTATTGATGTTACCGCTATTGGTACTGCCCTTTATGGCACTTGCATTTTACGCAATGGGCGGTGGAAAAGCAAATCAACTGTCAGGGCATCTGGATAGTAAGGGAATAAACACCTCGCTTCCCGACGCCTCATTTAAAACCGAAGACCCAAAAGATAAAATGGGCATCTACAATCTCACTGCAAAAGACAGCAATGCAAATGAAAACGGAATTAAAAATGTTGTCGACCGATTGGGATTTAATGCAAAGGAAGATATACAGACCGAACAGATCAACCAGAAACTGGAAGCGTTAAATAAGGAAATTACAAAACCAACTCCTAGACCAAACACATCGTCAACTTCAGTTAGGCAACAGCCAAACGGAATGAAAAACGATGTAGACCGATTGGAAATGCTGATGAATTCTATGCAGTCGGGCAAAGGTTCAGACCCCGAAATGGAGCAAATGAACTCTATGCTACAGAGTATAATGGATATACAGCATCCAGAGCGTGTAAGGCAAAAATACATCAATCAGGTTGCAGATAGTCCAGACAGTTTGTTCAAGGCAATTCCCGCAGTAATTGTCGATAACCAAAAAGTGCTACAGGGAGCTACAATAAAATTGCGCCTGCTCGATAGCGTAACACTCAACGGACAGGTTATCCCAAAAGGGCAGTTCATCTATGGTATTTGCAATATTGCCAACCAACGATTGTTGCTCGATATAAAGACCATTCGTTTGGGAAATCGCATTGTACCTGTTGACCTCTCGGTCTACAGTTTGGACGGTATCCGTGGCATTGAGGCGCCAGAGGCATTACTTACCGATGCTATCAATGGTGGTTCGGATGATGCCGTTAGGAATATACAGCTAATGGGATTAGACCAGTCAATGGGCGCACAGATTGCAGGTGCAGGTATCGAAGCCACGAAAAACCTTTTCTCTAAAAAAGTAAAGCGCATAAAAGTCAAGTTGAAGGCAAAATATCCAGTTCTGCTCCGCAACAACAAACCAAATCAATCCATTCGTTAACTTAAAAATAGCATTATGAATTTGAATAATTTAGAAGACCTGAAAGATGAAATGAAAAGATTGGGCTTTAAGGATAAGCTCATTGGTGAAATGGAAGAATACATGAAGGACAATGTTCCCGATTTTAGGTTGCACGATATTGCTAAGGCAACAAAAGGGCAGGTAGATTTAACCCTGCATTTCAAACAGTCTGGACAATCGGAGTTCTATTACTTCAATAAGTTCGAAGTATCGCATAACCAAGGTAAAACCTTGCAGGAAGGACAAAAGTATGTAGTGATAACGCAACCAGAAGAAGCCGGCAAACAGAACCTTATCAAATCATTCCTGAATACCGAGGAAGCCATTAATTTCTTCAAAAAACAAACAGGCAATAGCGAACTTGCCATTGGAAAAGGAGATAATAATAAAGATTTGGTTGCTAGTAAAAATATGGTTGCCAATATGGAAAATGGAAAGGTAAACTATGTGAACAAAGAGTTTCAGCGTACCTATTATGCCAACCCGATTTCACAGACATTCTGGATAGAAAAAGGCAGAGGATTTAAAGCAGAGCAGGCTATAAATTTGATACAAGGTCGTTCTGTTTATCGTGATGATATGATGAACCTTTCGGGAGAGCCTTACAAAGCTTGGGTTAAACTGGATTTTGAAAAGGGCAAAGACCGTTTCCAGAATTACAGTACCAACCAGTTCCACGACCCACAATATGGCTTTGACCTTAACAAGGTACTGGAAAGGTTCAATATCAAGGAATTGGAAGACCCTGCTAAAAAAGTGCTGTTGGAAGATTCGCTTAAAAATGGTAACCGTCCTTTTGTGACTACGGAAAAAGATGGTCAACCTATAAAGTTATTTATCGAGGCCGTACCACGCTACAGTCAAATCAATATGTATGCTGAAAATGGCAAACCTGAAAAAAGGGAGCAGTTCTTAAAAGAGCCATCAATGTCTGCAACCCAATCGAAAGACAAGGGTAAAGAGCAGGAAGTTGAGCAAAGGCAAGGGATGAGAGTATAATAATAATGCAAAACCTGATCATTTATGGTCAGGTTTTTTTGTACTTTAACTTTTGTAAAAAATGTACAAAATCAATCCGAATTATGCAAAAGAAAAATAGTTGCTTTTTATGTGGCAAAGTCGGAAATCTTACTTTTGAACATATCCCACCGCAATGCGCCTTTAACAATAAATCGATTTATATACAGGGCCATGATCATTTAATAGATGAAAAAAATTATCTATTTGGCAAAAAGAGTTTAAGTAATAGGGGCTTTGGGAAGCACTGTCTTTGTGCTTCGTGCAACAACTCAACTGGAAATTGGTATGCAAAGGATTTTTGCGCTTTCACTCAACAAGGACTGAAGATTTTAGAGCAAACAACAGATCCGCATCTATCTAGTGGTAGTTATACCATTAAACCTTTAAATGTAATCAAGCAAATTTTATTGATGTTTGTTTGCACAGATTCTACAGGCACTTTAAATAATCACAAGGGAGTTAAAGACTACCTATTGGATAAGAATAGCACAGTTTTTCCAGAAAAAATCAATATTCATATTTATTCTAATGCTTGCTCTACCAAAAGAATGATTGGTTACAGCTATGCCTCTGACATGAGAATCGGCGGCATATATAAATGGTCTGAAATAAATTTTAAGCCATTTGGGTATTTTCTCACCCATGATTCTCCCCCTCCAAATGAATTTATGGTAGACATAACAGATTTCAGCAAAAAACCCTACGATTATTTATGTGCTGTCAACTTGACAATTGCCAGATTAAAAGTGTCAAATCTAGCACTTGGACATTACGATAATGTGCCAGTAGATTAACTAAATTGAATTTATATGATTGACAATCAACAACAGCTAATGAATTTCTCCAAAGACATCTTATACCTTGTCGGGTCGGTTTTAGGAATTATCGGTTTCATCAGAACATTTAAAAAAAGAGAATATTGTAGTTTCAACTATAAGACAGATTTTGGAAATGAGGTTGAACCATATCTTGTCTGTTTAAGGTCAAATATGTACAATTTAAAGGTTAGCAATTCCGAAAGAGCTGTCTTTGTGGTTAAATATCCATCTACCGCTATTGCTTCTTTTGAAAACCGAAAAACTGTTCTTTCATCAACTCTAGAACGAGCCTCTTTCTTTCCGTTATTTAAAGAGGAAGAATTTTTGGTTATCGATAACAATGATTTCAAGATGGATGTGTTATATTTTGAATATGAAGATAAATATCAAAATAAGTATAGGCAACAGTTTTCTTTTGACAGCACAGAAATAGGTAATAATGAAAGAATTAAAAGAACCAACAGAAGCTGTTATCTATTAAGTAAAAGGCAATATCGATTTATGTTCATATGGTTACCTCTGTTTAAAAGATTCAAACATTAATTTTCAAAATAAATGCTTTAAGGTCTCACAATATTTAAAAGGTAATTTTTGTCGTGCGTAAGTATTTGTGTTGGCGGATATATTCCAAATATTTTAAATAATGATTTTATTTCTTTGAAAAGACTGTCCGATTTATGGAAATCCTCCGACTTAATCCAATTTCTAATCAGGCTGAACTTATCAGTAATATTTGGATACATTTTTAATGCATGTACTCTCATAATATTCATCCGTTTATCCCATTCAGCAATTTTATGTTTTGGAACATGCCTTTTCGTAATAAAAATTCGAAAATACTCATGCATCCAAAATAGGTCATTAGCGATGCCTGATCTAATTTTGGTTTCATAATCATCTCTTTTGTTGTCTGGCGTAAGAAATCTATCTATAGAGTAACCAAAATTCAAGTAATCCTTTAGAAATATATCATGTTCAATTAGATTTTGTGTGATTGCCGAAAGGTCATAAGTACCCTTGTCTTTGATATCAAACCCAAGGGTATAAATTCCATGATGGATGGGCATATACAAGTGCAAAAGCTCATGAACCAATGCCTCTTCTGTATTCATAGTACTAGATAATGTGATTTTTCCTTTCGGTGTAGCCTGCTCGGCATTTACTCGTTCTTTCGCTCTTTCGAAATAGCTTATACTACTTTCTGTCAGTTCAAGTTCGATATTTTCTTTATAGAATGAAATCACCTTATCGACTAAGGATTCAACCGCTTGCTTTTTTTCAAGACTTATATAGCCTAGTATTTGTGTTTTGATATTTTCCATAGAGCCAATTCTTTACTCGCTATTATACAATAATATTTATGATTTCCAATGTGAGGTAAAATTCTCACCTAGGCTTTTTGTGAACAAATTTCTGAACAATCCCCTAGCCGTCAAGGCTAAACCCTACGGGTTTGCTGAAAAAATCTTCCCTGCTCGCTACGCTCACGAGGTTTTTTTTCGCAAAGCCTTGCCTTGCTAGGGGATTGCGTTCAGGTGCGGGGGTTTATCAAAAAGCCAGGAGGCTCTGCCGACTGGACTTAAAAAACAAAAGATATGGTAACACTAAAAGACAGAAGCCCACCCACCAAACGCCAATGCGGTACGCCAAAGAGCTACCGACTAAGGAAAACCGCCCCGATTGGGGAAATTATTCAAATAATCATTAATAGAAATTTAAAATTAGAAATCATGAAAACAGTACAATTAAACGGTTCAACCGTAAATGGAAAAACAAACCCTCAGTTAAACGGAAAGTCAGATGTAAAAACCCTCTCGCCAATTGGCAATGGTTCGGTAACTAACAAGGAGGATTCTAAACAGGAAGAGGTTAAAAAAATTGAAGCACCTGCAAATGAAAAATCTGCAGAACAGGTAAAGCCACAAGCAGACACCCCGAAACAGGATGCACCAAAAGCAGACCCGACCAAAATTGAAATCAAGGAACAGTTGAAAGAGGAAAAACCAGCGTTCAATTTGGAAAAAACCATAAAATTGGCGTTGGATTTAAACCGTCGTATCAATCAAAGGGGCAAGTTATTGGAAACTATCAGCACATTGGAAGCCTTTGAAGTGGCGCAACAGGATGATGCCGAAGAAACGGACAATAATTTTTTCCAAGGTTGTACCCTCACCCTTGAAGATGATAAGGGCAGGGAGTTTACCACAAAAAACCCTTTCATTATCCGTGAGGTAGTAAATAGGGTTAATACTTTGTGCGTTGACAAGTTAGCGGAAATTGAGGGAGAGATTTTTATTCCTGCCTAATTAAAGCAACGCCCTTTGCAGGTTGCAAGGGGCGTTTATTCATTTACCAAAAATCAAAAAGATGAAATACGAAACAATATTTATTATGGCTCGGGTTGCAGTTCATGCTGACCATACCAATTTGGGGGATATCGTACACGAGATAGAAACCCAGTCAAAATTAACGTTATCCGATATGGCAAACGTCAACATTTTGGAAACAGAAATTTTAGTATCTAAGGTAAGGAACATTAAAAACATCAATCATGGCACACAACCTAAATTATAACGAAAAAACGGAAAAGCACAGCTTTTTCAGCGTAAAGGAAAAAGCTTGGCACGGATTGGGGCAGATTATAACCGATTACCCGACCAGTGCCGAAGCAATCAAGCACGCAGGTTTAGACTATACCGTAGAAAAACGAAACCTGTTTACCTATGGCGATGATACAACGCCCGAAACAGAGGACAACGATATTGTAATGGAATGGCGTGTTGATGTACCCAACCATTATGCAAATGTTAGAACTGATACGGACGAGGTTTTGGGGGTCGTTGGCAAAGATTACAATATTGTTCAGAATGTAGACGCATTTGCATTTTTTGATAGTATTGTAGGTGGAAAAGATGGGATTTTATACGAAACCGCAGGGGCATTGGGATTGGGAGAACGGATTTTTATTACTGCAAAACTGCCCGATTTTATCCGTGTTGGCAGAAACGATTGTATTGAGAAATATCTTTTTCTTACATCTTCACACGATGGTTTTGGGAGCATTATGGCATCTTTCACGCCTGTTCGTGTTTGTTGCCAAAATACCTTAAATGCAGCATTGAAAAACCATACTAATTGCATTAAGATACGCCACACCGCAACCGCACAGGAAAGGTTAAAACAGGCAAATAAACTTTTGGGGATTACCAACCAATTAGCAAATGAATTGGAGGAGGTTTTTAACCAATGGTCTAAGGTTAAGATTACCGATAGGGCGGTAAAACGTTTGGTTCAGCTCTCAGTGGCACCTAACAAGGAAACGTTAGCTAATCTAAAAATTGGTAAACAGGATGAATTTTCAAGTGCCTACAATAACATGGTAAGTAGCGTAATGGAATATGCTTTAACAAATCCTACCCAACAGGAAGCCACAACTAAAGGCACTTTGTTTGGGGCATATAATGCGGTCACGGGTTACTTCCAGAATGTGCGTAATTACAAGGATGAAGAAAGCAAGTTTAAATCTATTATGTACGGAGCAGGTTTGCAGAGAAGCCAGACCGCATTTGATTTGTGCAGTAATTTTGCTAAAACTGGCGTAGAGGCGCTTAATTGAGTAAATCCTAAATAAAAATGCCCACTTCATAGTCAATGGAGAGGGCATTTTTTTGTCAGCGCCTTAAGTGCTTTTAATGTTCTAATAAGTTTGTTTTGTGATATATTAGGTGAAATTAATAACACTTATAAAATTAATGGGAAAAGCGTTTGATAAAATTCCTCCAAATGTATTGGAGGCTGTATGTAGGGCAATAGGGAATATAAGCGAAGGCTTATCTGGGACCGACATTAATAAATATCTCAATGATTGTAAAATTGATAACCCTACACCAGATATAACCAAATGGAAACGTCTGGTGAATGCGTTAGATCAAAAACAATTTTATGCCAAAAACTCGAACGACATTCTGAAATTTATCCAGACAGCTATCCATCCAGCTCGTTTCGTAATTTATGGAGATAACTACTTTTCTTCAATTGTAGCCTCGATTAATGAACCACTTTCTTTTATAGGTCTTGAATATGGAATAGATGGAGTATTTAGAAATAAAACTGCATCAAAAACAATAAGTGATGCGCAAACTAGGGCAAATACTTTGATGCATAAGCTTGAACAACGCAATGTACACACAGACATTTTCAAATATTGCAAGCCTGAGCTTTTAATGGACAATTATTTTCATGCGGTATTTGAAACCACAAAGGGAGTTGCTGATAGGCTAAGATACTTGTCAGATTTAAAAATTGATGGTGCGGCACTAGTTTCTGAGGCATTTTCCTCAAAAGAACCAATTCTTATAATCAATAACTTCACGGATGAAACAGATATTAGTGAACATAAAGGTTTTTCAAATCTCTTGATTGGATTTTTCGGGATGTTTAGAAATACTACCGCTCATGTGCCCAAAACCAATTGGATAATGACTGAACAGGACGCATTAGAAATTATGACTATAGCATCACTTTGTCATCGCAAGTTGGATAAAGCACATAAAATTAGGTAAAGAAGTCGTCGAGTACCGATATTGCAAAAATATAACTAGCTTTAGATAAATTAATCAGCTCAAGGTCGACAAGGCAAGTATAGTGTTGGGTAAAAACCCATGAAACTGCGAAATCAATCAACGAGGAATTGATAAGAAATGCCAACCTTAAATGAACCAAAATTTCTCTGCAAAAGAATTACTTCGATATCTGAGGCTTGCCGATTTAAAGGAACATAAAATTACTAAAGAGGATTTGGTAGCCAAGCTGGAAATTGCTAGTAAGGCAATTACCGAAGGTAATTTTGATTTTAGCATCCATAAAAATGGATTGATTTTTTATACGGGTAATCTTGTAGACATTCTCATTTTAAGAAAGCTGAATGATAATATAAAACGCATTTATAAAGATGAACAGTCTAATAGGCGTGTTATAATTAACCAGGTTACAACTCTTTTGCCAGATGGCTGTCCTTTTTGGATTTTAAGAACAGATATTTCAAAATTTTATGAGAGTGTAGATAGAGATAGAATATACTCAAAGCTTCACAACGATGCTAGACTTTCGTATTTTTCATTGTGGGCAATCAAAAGAATTTTCACAAACAGTGTGATCGCTGCTTATAACGGATTGCCTAGAGGAATAGGCATTAGCGCTACTCTTTCAGAAATTTATATGCGTAAATTTGATAGATATATCCGCGGATGTAGGGGGGTATATTATTATTCAAGGTTTGTAGATGACATTTTAATTTTTAGCAACAGTGAGGACTCGCTTAAGGAAATCCGTGACCACATGGATAAAAATTTAGAAACTGGACTCACACAAAATATATCGAAGACCCAGATATATAATGGAAGTTCAATTACTGAAAAAAACCCACTTGAATATTTAGGTTATAAATTTTTGATTCAGAGACTCAAGGGCGATACAAAGAGTGTCAATATATCTATCGCCGAAACGAAAGTAAAAAAAATAAAAACGAGACTGGTGTTGTCCTTCGTAACCTTTTTGAATGATTCTGATATTGCTATGTTGGAAAAAAGGTTGAGGTTTTTAACGGGGAATTACAGCATTAAAAGCTCTTCAGAAAGTGGACATGATTTAAAGGCGGGGATATACTATAATTATTTGCATATTAACGATTTATCTCCGTTAAAGGAATTAAATGGCTTTTACCATCAGTTATTAAATTCAAAAGCAGGTTCTTTCGGAACTAAACTAACTGCAAAACTTCCAGTTGCAGATAAAATAAGGCTTATGAAATATTCTTTCAAACAGGGGTTCAAGCAAAAGATTTATCATAGGTTTACCTTTGCTGATATGAAAAAAATAAAAGAATGTTGGAAATATGAGTAGGGTTAAAATTGATAAAAACGATGCAAATAGGATTTTGCTCACTGAATTATTGCCCTATGAAGTGCCGATGTTGTTCTCAAATGACGGATTCTATCAAATCGTCAGTGAGGGGAATATTGAATATTTTATATCAAAGCTTCGACCATTGAGGGAAATTTACGGAATCCCTTTTAACTATGAAATCGCTAAGTCAAATGATTCTGATACAAGAACTTTAAGTGTAATACATCCATTTAATCAATACAATTTTATAGACTTTTACAAGAAGTATGATTCAATAATGCTTCACCTCTGCTCAAAAAGTCCATTTTCTTTAAGAAGCATTAAAAAGGTCGCTAAATTCAGCTCCATTTCAGAATTAGTATTTCCAGAAGATGGCCATAAAGATGCGGAAGTTGAGACAGAACCTGAAATTAAGGAATATGATCCTCAATATTTAAAATCCTATTTTATTTATAAGCCGGTCGACCTAATTTATAAGTTCTATGACAGGCATGATTATCAAAGACTTGAACAACGTTTTAACTTATTGTGGGAGTTTGACATAAGCAAATGCTTTTACCATATATACACACATTCGATAACTTGGGCAATAAAAGATAAGGAAAGTGCCAAACGTAACCATAAGTTTGAAAATCTATTCGAAAACAAGTTTGATAAATTGATGCAGCAGGCAAACTATAATGAAACTAATGGCATTGTGGTGGGACCTGAAATTTCTAGGATTTTTGCTGAAATACTATTACAACAAGTAGATATTAACGTTATCAATCGAGTTTTAATGCAAAATTTTAAGATGGGCGTTGATTATGAAGTCAGAAGATATGTTGATGATATCTTTGTATTTTCCAATGAAGAAAAGATACAAGAGGCAATATTTAAGGCATATAAAGAAGAGCTTAGATTCTATAAACTTTACCTGAATACAAATAAAACAAAAAAAACTGCTTCACCATTTGTTTCTAATATCGCCGTAGGTAAAAGACAGGTAAAAAAACTGGTAGGGGAACTTTTTGACAGCTTAATAGATTCTACTTCTAAAAAAATGGTGCCAATTAGTCGACCATACTCTATATCACAACATTTTATCAAAGATGTTCAGTGTGTAGTGAGGTTAAATAATTTGACTTATGATGTAATTAATCGGGATATCATAAGGCTATTTAAGCGCAAATTAGTAGGATATCTCAAAAATGAAGACATTGATAAGGAGCAAGACGGTTTTGAGAATTTTTTACTTATGTTCATCGAGGTAGTTTTCTATTACTATTCTCTCAATATCACAGCTAATGCCACTTTCAAGATTTCTCAAATTATTGTACTAATATCTAAGCTTCTATCTGAAAAAGCTGATGATTATAAACATACAGTGTTTTCGAAAATATTGAAGGAAGCAGAATTTGTGATGACAACTTATCATAGAAGACAAAATAAAAACGAAACCAATATCGAGACTCTTAATTTGCTTATATCTCTAAAAGGATTGGGCAAAGAATATATTTTTACTGAAAAAAAATTAAGAGAATATTTCAATCTCGACCAAGGGTTGACAAAGACAAATGATATTTCGCAACTGAAAAAGCTGAACTACTTTCAGATCGTGACTTTACTCTATTATTTTGATAATAATACTGATTTTAAAATCATTAAAAGCTTACTGGAAAAAGCTGTTGTTAAAAAGTTTGAGGAAGCAACCGATCATTTTACTAAATCTGAATTGACTTTATTATTTTTTGACTTCATTAGCTGTCCTTATGTTGACTTCAAAAATAAAAAAGCTATCATGGTTCATAGTAGTTATCTTCGCACAGGTAATTTTGTTAACGAAGTTAAAACTATTCAAGATCAAAAAACTTGGTTTTTTGAATGGGATCAAGAAATTGATTTAGAAGTAGTTCTAAAAAAGAAAGAATGGGCATCTACCTACTAATACTTGTATTGGTAGGATTAATAGGAGAAGAACAAGGGTTTAGTTGCGCTATAGCAAGACTGAACTGTTAATACAACTTAATGAGCTGCTAATAATATTATGTAGTTTATTAAGAATGATAGTCACGCAAGTGACCACACACGATTTCTTCAAGTGTTAATACAGATGCTCATTCTTTTTTATTGCTTGTATGTATTCAATGGCCTTTCTGTTACTAAATTTTACTTAATTTCATATCTTCAATCGCCCCATCGATTTGACTCTCCAAATCAGAAACGGCATCTGATAACGTATCAAAAATTAAATATATTTCCGATTTTTTTGAAATGTAAATTTCTAATGCTCTATGTGCAGTCTTCCCTTGTAAAGCTCTTATGCTATTTTCTAGTGTTTCTATTCGATTAGCTTTAATAAACTTCCAATTTTTTTTGTGATTAGTGTATTGCTGTCGATATTTCTCATTTCGTTCCTGACGATCTTCAATTTCTGAAAGAGCTTTTGATTTCATGCTGAAAAAAGAATATTCGAGCATATATTCGTTTAGCTCCCAGTTTTCCGATGACTTGTTGAAATTAGGATGTTCTTCTTTTAAGAAGCTTAAAAAGTCTTGGCTTTTATCAAGCTTTCCCATAAGATGTTCATAAATCAGGCTAGGTACCGTTTTATGGTTCTCTTCAAGAAAATTGAAATGTACAGCTAAAAAATTCTCCCATTCACTCTGACTATTTGAACTCATAAAACCCTCCTGTTTAGACTTTGATACATAAGGGTCAATTAAATCGCCACTCATAACCATTACATTTCTTGCTGATTTCCATGTTGGTTGTCGAGTAGATATGATTTTGAACAGAATTAGAAGCGCAATGTTAGTTAACAGATGATCCTCTTTTCCAACATGGTATAAATTGTTCCTGATTTCGTGGCAAAATTCTAATTGTTTTCTTTCCTCCTCATTTATGATATCTTCATTCTTACAAGCCTTTAATAAATCTGCATGCTGAAATTTGATTTTTTTCCTTAAACCATAGCTATATTTCTTGGGACTATTATACCATCCACTATCATACATGAATACATTTTCCATTAAAGCTGCTAACTGAATTTCCACAAAATTATCAAGTAGAATTACCGATAGGCGTTGGTGCCCGAAGTTGTTAGATAGTCCTAGTTTGGCAGCTTCTGCAAGCTGTGTTTTTAATTGAATTACTTTATCCATTGGTAAGTTGTTCAAGGAAAGATACAGCTTTTGAAGCGTTCCAAGGCAGTTTTTTTGTTACCTGTCAAATATGGAAAAGTTAGCACATTCTTGTATGATTAAATTTTATCCTGACCAGGAGAAAATATGTTTTTGGTATTTGACAGCCTAGCGCGATGAAACTGCTGGATTAGTTTTGTAGATTTATTGTTATGGAAGACAATATTAATTGGATCATTGACGAAAGCTACATCGATCGAGCACATTATTATAGGGGAAAGATAATCAGTCAATTCTGTTTTCTGGAAATGACCATGAGCATGATCATTACCGAATCATTTATCTCTGATCGGGAACTGGGCAACCAAATGTATCACACCCTGCTGGAAAGAATGACCTTTGAAAATAAACGGGCTAGTTTTCAAGTCATCATCTATGGACGGGCAGCAGAAAACAGGACAAAGTACAAACATATTTTCAAAGAGCTCTCCGAGCTTAACGACCTGAGAAACCAGTTCGCACATTATCCACTAATCCCCACGATTGCCGACTGGGACCAGGAAACTGGAATTGCACTGGCCAAGTTCCGTGACAAACCCAACGCAATCAGGTTTAAGGTAGATGAATTGGAATATATACTAGCAAGGATTAACAAAATAGACTATATGCTGAACCATGCCTTCAGAAATACTGAAACCTGAAAACAAATCCATCAAGATAAACCCTTGTAGATCTTACTATTAGCCCCTTAGAGAAAATGATTGGATATATATTGGGTTAAAGATTATCAACCCTCAAGTAGGCTTTTCACAGTTAAGAATACAGTTTTATAATCATCATTATCTTCAACTAGCTCTACATTCCCTAATCTAATATCATAACTTAGATGTGAGGCCACTCTACCTAAATATGGGTTCGTTTTGGTCTCAATAGAAAAGAATGCTAACTTTTCGGGTCTATCAAAACCATATCTAATAGCATTAGGCAAACATTCTAGAACTGCTAATTTTGAAATTAATGTTTCTGATTCATCAGCTAAATAGCTCACTATTTGCACAATTAGACTCGTAAAGTAAGATAATTGGCGAGGTGCAATGTTTGTAACCAGCTCCCTGGCCCTAGGGCACACTTTATCTCGGCCAATACCTGTACCACCAATATTATCATTGATTTCTTTAATGGTTTTTCCGTGAATCCAACTTTTAAGACCTAAAGAGAGTTGCTCCAAAGCTGCATCGTAATGGTCAAGACTTGATATTGTAATTCCACTGACTTTTTCGAGAGGTGATAATAATTTTCCAAAACAATATCGACCGGCTTCTGGGTTAGCTTTTAAATAAACAATAAGCCAATCGACCCAACCTTGTATGGTTTCTGGTAATTGTTGAAATTGACTTTTAATGGCATCATGCAGACTAATTATCACATTAGGGGAAACGCCAGACTGAATTGTAAGTCGCGAAAGCCAATCTGGAGTATTATCCAGTCGCGGGATCTGCAATATAGCAGCTTTAAATTCTGCAATTTTTTCATCGTAGTTATTGACCTCATTTCCTTTTTCCGCCATAAATCGACCGAATGATTTGTTCATAATTGTCTCAACAGCATCTGATTCCGGGGTATCTGATAGTAAGCGATGAAACATATAGACAACATCTTCACCAGGCTCAGCACCAGTTTGAATCTGATCTAATATCTTTTCCAAAGGGTCTGTTATAATGACACAACGTTCATCTTCAGGAATTATTGATTCTAGAATAGGTAAGGCTTCTTCGACAGGTTGATAATCGGTAAAAGTAAGCACCCTTCTAGGAATTAAGAACACAAGTCCATTGGCTAAAAATCCGGCTCTTCCTGCACGACCTGCCGCATTTAATAATTCATGTGCTTGTAAGTTATCCTGACTGTAACCATCTCCATCCTCATCCTGCATAGCTCTTTGATCGGCAGAAAGTATAGCAACCTGTGCAGGTAAATTCATACCCTGTGACAGTGTTGTTGTTGCAAAAATTACACTTGCGCCGTCAGCACGTTTATATAATGATTCAGCAAGTCGCCTTTCAAAGCCTACAAGCCGAGCGTTATGAGGAACAGCAGATTTCATGTTCTGTAGCATTGAAGCATCAAGATTGCCAAGTTCAGTTTCAATCGCCGATAAAAGTAATTGTTCGTGAGAGGTATAGTTTACTGTATCTGGTAGACTAGCTTGGATATCTAATGCAGAAGTGTACGTTGAAGGAGCTGTATTTATGAAGACAATTGTTTTGTAGCCAGACTTTACACTTGCAATAGCAAGTTTTTTTGCAATTTCTGTACCGTTAGAAGCTGGATAAATTTGTCTTCCATAGTTATCGACAAATTTTGGGTCAAGCTGGTATTCTTCCTCTGCTACCTTTCTTATACGTATATCCTCTGGTGCTCCATGATTCCAATTATGAACAAGCCCAAATAAGGCATGAGGTTTGACTTTAAGTAACCGACCTGGGGCAGCCCTTACACCCCCTGATTTCGCTCTTCCATTAGCAACCGCATCGTCATCCGCCGCTATTTGTGCATTTGTGGAAGCCTCAATCGCAGCATCTAGCTCTGCCTTGTCATAGATTAAAATTCCTCTTGATTGTCTACTAGGTTTCCAAACCATGTTAATCGGTATGCAGGGCTTAGTAGTAATGCTTGAAATCCATTTTGCAAAGTCATCTACATTTTTGACCATTGCTGATAGAAATAGAAAATCCGCATTGGGGGCATATTTTTGGAAAGTTAAGATCGTTAACATCGAGTCTATTGCACGCCTTAAGCTCCCCGAAGAAGGACTAAGCATATGGCATTCATCAAAAACCAGTAAGCCAACTTCAGAAAATGCACTTGGATTAAAATTTAGAAAGGCAAGACATTTCTCAGGTGTCATCACCTCTAAAGTAGTAAGCGCATCGTCCCCAGTAAAAAAGAAATCGCTTTCAAAAGGATCACTTTCGCCAAATATTTCTTCTGGTAAACCGTCACGCAGATCATTCTTAAGCTGTTCAACGAGAGCATTAGTTGGGGCTAAAAAAATAATTTTTTTACCAGTAGCTAAAACTCCTGCGATCTTAAATTCTGCCATAGTAGTTTTTCCAGCACCTGTAGGAAGGACAATCACTGCAGAATTTCCCTGCAAATGAAAATTTTGATCGATGGCAATACGATGATTTGGCCAAAGGATGGGCTTTGATTGAGCTCGATGTGCGAGCCATTGTGACCACTTTTCCTCATTCGCATTACCTGGAACTTCAATATTCATAATGGAAGCTGCTTCAAGAGTTGTGGCAGTTGAAATAAGTAATTTAGCAAGATGAGCGGGGCCAGGATATGTAGTTATAAAATCCGTTTCCATTACAGCACCTTGATGATTTAAAGTACATAATTGAATAACGGAGTTAAAAAACTGATTAGCAGTTTCGTATTGGAACACAACTGACACTGGAGGTGCTTTAGTTAATATTCTAGAAGCTAAAAATTCAACCCCCTGTAAAATTGTTTCATATAATTTATTGGTAGCTTGCACTTGCAAATTTCCGCCTTGAATATTATAAATACCACGTCTTGTCCCACGTTCAATTATGGATTCAAATCGTTCTTGTATTAGGTCACGAAGACTTTCACAAAGCATTTGCAATATAAGTGAATAGTTTTCATTTGGTATATTAAAACCATTGATTGCTTCTTTCGAATCTGGATATTGCTCGGCAATTAAGAAAAGTAATGCACTTGCGAGTCGACCGTTAATGTGATCTCTAGAAAGTGGTATTGTTTCGGCTACGGAATTTATCTCTGCACTTTTAGCTAATATTTGATATGCACTACCAGCCACAAAAGCTGAGGCCTTCCTTACTTGTTCGTCGCCAATTAATACAGTGATTGCTTCATAAGTATTAGCTATCTCAATTAATCTGAAAACAGGTTCTAAATTCTGTGCTTGATTATTACTTTTAAGTCTATTTACTACAATTTCTGTATAAACATCAGTAAGTATTCGAGGCAATTCATCTGGAGTAATTCCAGGAATCTCAGGCGCTAAGCGCAATAAGTTGGCAGATTGAGCGTCGAACATTCTAGAGCTTGCCTATAACTTTAATTGCAAATTGCTCAAACCAAGCCCTTATGTCTTCTGTAGCAAGAAACATTCCACCGATTCTGCGTTCTTTCGCAATACCTACAATTTGATTATATCGATCAAAAATCCCTGCCCTTCCCGGTACATTATCCATTGAAGGAGGGATTGGGAAACTCGCACGATACGCCCTCACCGTGGATGAAATTGATTTTGCTGCCATAGAAGGTCTTTGGGCTAGTGGTATTACTGTTTGCAAAATTGTACTTGCGCTTTCTAAAACTTTTCTACTATCCACATGAAAGCGCAATAATGCGGGTAAAGTTTCATATCTAAAAGTATGAGTAGGATCTTCTACACATTTATCTTCGAATATTATTGTAGAAAGAACCTCATCCATATCTGGGCTAAGAACAATCATCAACCCATCTAAACCTTGAGTGGTTGGTGAAATATGAGGATCTCGCATTATTGCATCTGGGAAGTGTTTTCTAGCAACAATCCAAGATATTGCTTCAAATAATATACCATCACGATGCCATAATGCAGTTCCTCTTATTTCTTTGCCATGTGCATCTTTTGGAACCGTTAAAGCGTCTATTGCTGACTGTTTAATTTGTTGCTCTTGAGCTGCTTCAAAAACAATTGAATCGGATACAATGCCAGCTAAAATATTTTGTGCATGGATAGCCTGTGCCTTTGTAACAAAAGCAACCAGATTGGCTAACTCGTTTTCATCATTGATTTCCCAACGATTTCCTACGCAATCATCTGAGACTTCAACTGTTGAACTTGATATTGGCATTTATCTACAAAGTTATCTCTAAAGATAATAGTATTTCCGCGTAAGAAAAATTTATTAAATCACCCTGTCATTTGAAAAACTTGCGCTATTATTACAACATAGTCCTTAGTGTTCGAAAAAATTACCATCCCCACAAAAAATTAAGTAATTAAAAAAGATGAAATACGATGTTTTTAGTCTTTTGATGGATTTTCTAATGCCTTTTTCTTTTCTAGAATTCGCTCTACAACCATTAGAAACCCATAAATGTGTTCAAGAAATCTCCCATCCTCAGTACAGAACAAATCGAACAAAAACCTTTCAGAAACGAAAGGTTTTTTTGTTTATCCCTATTCTTTTTGTGAAACTGAAAATTTAACCCATGGTCATGACGTGTACAGTCCGTTAATCAAAAGTGGAAAAATATTAAATCGGATAATCAACTGCTTCGACCACTAGCATAAGGCCAACTTGAAGATTGATTAAACGTAGGATAAACGTAGGATGAACGAAAGATGAACGTAGGATGGGTACTGTTTCACTATGCTAATGCTATAATTCAATTAACGCTCGGTAGCTTCTTCATTTACATTCAATCGAATTCCAGCAAATCATCCCTTTTTTTATGTCTGCTATTTTCATAAATTCGTTTCATAATGATCGCAGACCAATATTCTATTTCACAAATTTCCGAAATCTTAAAGGCAAAGGCAGTTTTAACTACTCCTGAAGCGGGTATTAGAAAGCTATTAACTGATAGCAGAACAGTAATAGACCCCGAAGGTTCTCTGTTTTTTGCGGTGAATGCGCAGAGAGATGGTCATCAATTTATCAAAGATGCTTACGAAAATGGGGTTCGCAATTTTGTAATTGTTGATTCCGCCTATACGGAAAAATTTAAAGATGCCAATTTTTTATTGGTAAATGATGTTTTACAAGCTTTACAGGCTTTAGCAACCTATAATAGAAAAGCAAACGATTTAAAAGTAATTGGTATAACAGGTAGTAACGGAAAAACCATTGTTAAAGAATGGCTATATCAATTATTGGCCTCAGATTTTAACATCATTCGTAGCCCAAAGAGCTTTAATTCTCAAATTGGTGTGCCTTTATCTGTGTGGCAAATTAATGCTGAACATAATCTGGCCATTTTTGAAGCTGGTATCTCGACTAAGAATGAAATGGAAATTTTGGCAGATATCATTTCGCCATCCATTGGTGTTTTAACTAATATTGGCGAGGCACACGCTGAGGGCTTCGAAAGCAAAGCTGAAAAATTAACAGAAAAATTAAAGCTTTTTAAAGATGTTGAGCTTTTTGTTTATGCACCAGAATATGTAAGTGATGTGGCTGAAGCAGATTTGCCAGGAAAACGGAAGTTTACTTGGAGCCTACATCTTCCAGCAGATTTAAAGGTTTCGTTTATAGAACCAATTGAAGGTAAAAACTATATCAGGGCTACTTATAAAGAAAAGGAAATAGAATGTTTAATTCCATTTAGTGATAAAGCATCAGTAGAAAATGGCATAATTTGCTGGGCTACATTGTTAGCAATGGGTTATACTCCAGAAGAGGCAGATTTACGTTTAGAGAAATTAACGCAAGTGAGTATGCGTTTAGAGTTAATCAATGGTATTGAAAACTGTTCAGTAATTGATGATTCTTACAGTGCAGATATTTCATCATTGGCTATCGCCTTAGATTTTTTAAACCTGCAAAACCAACACCCTAAAAAGACATTGATCTTATCAGACATTTACGAAACTGGTAAAACTAATGAAGTATTGTATGCAGAGATTTCAGCTTTGCTTGCACAGAAGAATTTAAACCGCTTAATTGGCATTGGTCCAAATATTTCAGCATTTGCTGGTTTAATTACGATTGAATCATCGTTTTACGCAAGCACACAAGATTTTATTGAAAAGTTGCCAGCCATTCATTTTGCTAATGAAACCATTTTGGTTAAAGGCGCAAGGCGATTTGAATTTGGCAGAATTAGTAAGTTACTTACACAAAAAATCCATGATACTGTTCTAGAAATCAACCTAAATGCTTTAGCTAGTAATCTGCAATTTTATCGTTCTAAATTAAACCAAGGTGTAAAGGTAATGGCAATGGTTAAGGCCTTTTCTTATGGAAGTGGGAGTTTCGAAATCGCCAATTTATTACAGTATCACAAGGTAGATTATTTGGCGGTAGCGTATGCTGATGAAGGCATCGCCCTTCGTAAAGCTGGAATAACTTTGCCAATTATGGTAATGAGTCCAGAGCCTTCTGCTTTTGAGGCAATGGTGAAAAATCATTTAGAGCCTGAGATATATAACGCCAATATTCTAAAGAGCTTCCTCAATTTCTTGCCAGCCCATGAAAAAGATTTTCCAATACATTTAAAGCTAGATACAGGAATGCATCGTTTGGGTTTTGAGGCAGTTGATTTACCTGATTTATTGGAAATTTTAAAGGACAATGAACAATTAAAAGTGGTCTCCATATTTTCTCACTTAGTGGCAAGTGCAGAAGCTGAACATGATGGTTTTACGCAACACCAGTTGGATGAGTTTGAAAGGTTATATGCCACTTTAGTTAGCACACTTGGTTATATGCCTATAAGACATATTTTAAACACTTCTGGCGTTATACGTTGGCCACAAGCACAATTGGATATGGTAAGAATTGGCATTGGCCTGTATGGCTTTGATGGGGCGTTAAATAACAATAAGGGTTTACAGACTGTGGCTATTCTTAAAACCACAGTTACGCAAGTTAAAAATTTAAATGCTGGGGAAACCGTTGGTTACAGTAGAAAAGGCATCATGCCAACGGGCGGAAGAATTGCCACTGTAAAAATTGGTTATGCCGATGGGTACAGTCGCAAATTTGGAAATGGTGTAGGTAAAATGCTGGTAAAGGGTAAACTGGTTCCTACGGTTGGGTCTATTTGTATGGATATGTGTATGTTAGATGTAACTGGTTTAAACGTAAAGACAGGCGATGAAGTTATCGTTTTTAATGACAAACATACAATTGTAGACTTGGCTGAGCAGATAGGAACTATTCCTTATGAAATATTAACCAACGTTTCTCAAAGAGTTAAAAGAGTTTATTTTTACGAATAGATAAGGGGTGAGTTGTAAAGTTGTTTGTTGGTGAGTCGAATGAATGTCAACTTCTTAACGGACTTTACAACTTAACGGCTCAACAATCTAAACAACTCAACTATTTTTACCTAATTTCGCACTATGAATAGGATAGGAAGAGCGCTTTTAAATTACCTGATTAAAGGATTATTGATTGTTGTGCCAATTGCCCTAAGCATTTTTATAGTGGTTTGGGCGGTAACAACTGTTGATAGTTGGTTAAACATTAATAATATTTTAGGTGTAAATCCACTTACTGGTACAAATAGAAATATACCTGGCTTAGGGTTAGCATTGGTGATTTTTATTATACTAACTGCTGGTATTTTTGTAACCAACTTTGTAACCGAGCCAATGTACAATTGGTTTCAACGTACAATGAATAGGTTACCACTCTTAAATTTTATTTTTTCTTCCATTAAAGATTTAACAGAAGCTTTTGTTGGCGATGAAAAGAAATTTAATCACCCTGTGTTGGTTGAGGCAGAAGGAGGAATGAAAAGAATTGGGTTTTTAACACAAAACGACTTAACTAAGCTTGATTTACCCGGAGATGCGATTGTATATTTCCCTTTCTCTTATTCATTTGCCGGACAAGTCTATGTAGTTAGCAAAGAAAAAATTAAGCCATTAAATATGAGTGCCGCCGATGCAATGAAATTAGTAGTTAGCGGTGGTGTTAGTCATTTCTAAAAAATACCCCGCGAAATCATTGGCAAGAAAATAATAATAAATATAATGAGCATAATCATCTTAGTGAAATGCTCCCTTGCATAAAATCCTATCAATAGCATTAGTTCATCATCATTGTTTGATACAACAGTTCCTGAAGATGTTGAAGAATCGTAGTTGATTTGCTTATCGTTAAAATTTGTAATTCTCCATTGAGAATGCCAAGTATTGGTAAATTCAAAGGCATATTTCTCTCCAGAATTTAGCGTTATGGTAGCTTTTGATTTCCAATCACTGTAGCTAATAAAACCAATTAATTCATTGTTCCCATCAAATATTTGGGTAGTGGTGCCATAAAGCCCATCATCTTTAAACCTATAATTTTTGCTTTGGCTAATGGCTTTGGCTTCACTTCTCCAAGTGTCAAAAAATAGCGTACACTTGATTTTCCCACTTTCAAAAATCTGATAATTGCTTTCAAATATTCCTTTATTCCAAGTTAGGTAGCGTTCCATGGCGTATGCTTTTATAAATTATAGACTATGATTGTTTTATTTCGTTACAAACAGGCAAAAAAATAGCCAACTAAAAGTTGGCTATAAAGTAAATTTAAAACAGATTTCTCGTCGCTGCGCTCGCTCGAAATGACGATTATGGTTTAGAAATTCGGTTTCAATACATATTTATCATAGAATCTAAAAATATGTTCTGCAGCTTCTTCGGCTGTATCAACCAATCTAAATAAATTTAAATCTTCTGCATGAATGTTGTGCTCTTTTTCTAACATAGTTGATTTAATCCAATCAACTAAACCACCCCAATATGCCTTACCAACCAAAACAATTGGGAAACGGGCAATCTTGCCAGTCTGAATTAATGTTATTGCTTCAAATAATTCATCCATTGTCCCCATCCCGCCAGGTAATACCACAAAGCCTTGTGAGTATTTCATGAACATTACTTTTCTAATAAAAAAGTAATCGAACTCTAGCAATTTATTATGGTCAATATATTTATTGTGGAACTGTTCAAATGGTAAATCGATATTTAAACCCACAGATTTACCGCCATTCATGTGCGCTCCTTTATTACCAGCTTCCATGATACCCGGTCCACCACCAGTAATTACACCATAACCTCTATCTGTTAATAAACGACCGCATTCTACTGCAATCTCATAATATGGATTAGTTTCTGCAGTACGAGCAGAACCAAAAATACTTACACAAGGGCCAATTTTAGCCAACTTCTCAAATCCATCTACAAACTCTGCCATGATTTTAAAAATCTGCCAGCTATCTGTTACTTTTATTTCTTGCCAATCTTTATTCGCAAAGGCACTTCTTATCTTTTCTTCACTTGTCATTTTCTATTATTTTATATCATAAGTTCGTTAGTGTCATTGGTTCATTGGGTGTAAAAGGCACCTAAACTAATGAGCAAATGAACTATTCTAAAACTTCGTTTGTTGATCTGTTTTTTTACTGATCAGTAATAAGCCAACAAATGTAATCAATCCATTTACCAAAATCAGTTCTACACTAAAAACATATCCACCAAGCAATTCTTTAGAATTTGTAGCAAATAGGTAGCATAAAATTGGAGCCACAATACAAACAATAGGAACTAATTTATCATGTAGGCCTCTATTTTTAACAAATAAACCAAATGAATACAAACCTAACAGTGGGCCATAAGTATATGATGCTATTGTGAAAATTAAACTTACAACAGAAGAACTATTTAAAGCATTAATAACCAATATGACTAAAAACATTAAAACAGAAAAACCAATATGCACCATATGCCTTTTTTTTACGGCATCTTTCTTTTCGAGGTTTTCTTTTTTGTTCATCCCTAAAAAGTCTACACAAAAAGATGTAGTTAATGCTGTTAGAGCGCTATCTGTAGTAGCAAAAGTAGCGGCAGTTAGCCCTAGCATAAATACAATTGCAGGTACTGTAGTTAAATGATTTAATGCAATTAATGGAAAAAGGATATCTGTTCTTGGTTTTCCAGTAACTTGATCTAAAGGAATTTCTATGCCATTTTTTGCTGCAAAAATATAAAGAAGAGCTCCAACACTTAAAAAGAATATATTCAATACCACAAATATTCCTGTAAAGGTGAACATATTTTTTTTTGCTTCACCAATGGTTTTCATGCTTAGATTTTTCTGCATTAGATCTTGATCCAACCCAGTCATGGCGATGGTTACAAAAATACCTCCAATAAACTGTTTACTCAGATGAAACTTACTTGATACAAAATCATCTAAAAAGAAAATTTTAGAATAACTGCTGTTTTTAATCGTTTCAAAAGCCTGCGGTATGTTTAAGTCTAAACTGCTGCAAACAAAATAAATGGTTAAGAATACAGATAATACCAAGAAAAATGTTTGCAAGGTATCTGTAATGATGATGGTTTTCAAGCCTCCCTTAAAAGTGTATGACCATATTAGTCCTAATGATATTAATACAGTTGCCCAAAATGGAATTCCATAACTATCAAATATAAAACGTTGTAGTACCAATACCACAAGGTATAATCTTGCTGCCGAACCCAACGTGCGGCTCAATAAAAATATAGATGCTGCGGTTTTATAACTGTAATGACCAAGTCGTTGTTCAATGTAACTATAAATGGACGTTAAATTCATCCTATAATACAAGGGCAAAAGCACGGTAGCTATAATGATAAATCCAACAGCATTTCCTAAAACAAACTGAAAATACTGAAACTGATTACCACCGGGAGCTCCCACTTCTCCAGGTACGGAAATAAAGGTTACGCCAGAAAGTGCTGTTCCAATCATCCCAAAAGCAACTAAATACCATTTAGAATTTTTGTTTGCCAAGAAAAAAGTAGAATTATCTGATGATTTTTTTGATGTCGCAAAAGCGATGATAATTAAGAGAGTAAAATACCCAATTAAGAAACACAATAGTATGGTTGGACTCATATTTAATATTTAGTTTTTAAATGTAAGAATTTACAATTTTAATCTCATATACAACGAAGATAATTATTCTTGGCAATAGCCCAATGTCAACCATCTTAGAAATCTAAGAACATCTCAGTAACACAAAAAAATACTTTTTTACGAATAGCTAAGATTATCTTAAATGGTTAAAAATAACATCATTCAGTTTTTGTAATATTTTATATCTTGCCTATCAATCCACATCATTTTAATTAAATTTGTAGAATGAACTTTTCTTCTCAACTGCTTGAAGACGCAGTAAACGAATTTTCTAAATTACCTGGTGTAGGGCAAAAAACAGCTTTGCGTTTGGTTTTACATTTGTTAAATAAAGAACAAGAAGAGGTTTCTCATTTTGGCAATACCTTAATTAGACTTAAAGCGGAAATTAAACATTGCAATGTTTGCCATAATATTTCCGATCATCATACCTGTAGTATTTGTACCGCTGCAAAAAGAGAAAAAGAAATTATTTGCGTGGTTGAAGATACACGTGATGTAATGGCCATTGAAAATACCAATCAGTTTTTTGGAGTATACCACGTTTTAGGCGGATTAATCTCTCCTATGGATGGGGTAGGTCCATCTGATTTATATATCGATAGCTTGGTGCAAAGAGTAGCCACAACACCTGTAAAGGAAATTATATTGGCTTTAAGTGCTAATATGGAAGGAGATACTACCTTGTTTTATCTTCACAAAAGGCTCAAAGATTTTCAAATTCCGATTACAACCATTGCTAGGGGTATCGCCTTTGGCGGAGAATTAGAGTATGCGGATGAAATCACACTTGGCCGATCAATTATTACCAGAGTGCCTTATGAAGGTTCTTTCCTTAAATAATTAACAATGAGAAAAATAACTGCTTTTATCCTTTTTGTTCTAATTGCAACAACTGGTTTTGCACAAGTTAAAATCCATTCGCATAACGATTATGTGCAAAAACAGCAATTTAGTTTAGCTTACAACAATAAGGTGTATCAGATAGAAGCAGATATTTTTGAGGTTAATGGCGAGTTAATCGTTGCGCATAGTAAGAAAGAAATAGAGGTTAAACAAACTTTAGAAAAACTATACTTAAATAAGATAGATTCATTGTTTAAGTTAAATAATGGAAAAGTAAGCGCAGATAAAAAATACACTTTTACCTTGATGATAGATTTTAAGACAAGTTGGGATTTAACCTTTCCTGCTTTGCAAAAACATTTAGAAACGTTTGGCGAAATTTTAGACAGGAGCAAGAACAAGAATGCAGTTCAAGTTGTAATTAGCGGTAACAGACCTGCAGATTCATTGTATCACACTTTTCCAGGTTGGGTATATTTTGATGGTTTACCAAACATCAGCTATGCTAAAGCAGATTTAAAAAGAGTAACCATGATTAGCGATAATTTTGCTTCTTATTCTAAATGGAGAGGTGTTGGCGAGATTCCAGAAGCTGATAAGATAAAACTACTAGCTGCTGTTAAGCAAGCTAATAAATTACATAGACCGTTCCGATTTTGGGGTGCTCCAGATACTCAAGATTGTTGGCGACAATTAAACGAAATGGGTGTGGTAATTATAAACACAGATAAAATAGTGGAGTGTAAAACTTACTTCGAACATAAATAATGGATTTTAAGAATAAAGTTGTCGTAATTACTGGTGCATCTTCTGGTATTGGTAAGGCATTGGCCGAAGAACTAGCAAAACGTGGTGCTAATGTTGTTTTAGGCGCTCGCCAATATGTAACGCTTTGCGAAATCACAGCAGAGTTGGAAGCAAAATATGCTGTAAAGGCATTAGCTGTACAATGTGATGTAAGTATAGAAAGTGATTGTGAAATGCTAGTTAAACAAACGTTAATCACCTTTGGTAAAATTGATGTTTTAATAAACAACGCCGGACTTTCTATGCGTGCTTTATTTAACGATGTAGATTTATCGGTTTTGAAAAACCTGATGGATGTTAATTTTTGGGGAACAGTTTACTGTACAAAATATGCTTTACCAGAAATTTTAAAAACCAAAGGTAGTGTGGTTGCCATATCTTCAATTGCAGGTTATAGGGGTTTGCCCGGAAGAACTGGTTATTCTTCTTCCAAATTTGCGATGAATGGTTTCATGGAATCTTTACGTACTGAGTTATTAAAAACGGGTGTCCACGTGATGGTGGCTTGCCCAGGATTTACCACTTCTAACATCCGTGTTGCCGCATTGGCGAAAGATGGCTCGGCTCATGGAGAAACAAGTATGGAAGAAGGTAAAATGATGACATCGGAAGCTGTTGCAGCTATTATTAGCGATGGAATTGCAGAAAGAAAGCGCACCTTGATCATGACAGGACAAGGCAAGTTAGCGGTTTGGGTTAATAAATTATTTCCAGCATTCGCTGATAAAAAAGTGTTCGACTTGTTTGCAAAAGAGAAAAATCCGTTGATTAAATAGAATATGGAAAATGTAAGAAGTAAAATGGAAAATGGACAGCTGTTTTCTTATCTCACATCTCATGTCTCACATCTCAAAACTATAGTAATGCTCTTCGCTTTCCTTAGTCAGGTTTTTACTGGCTCAGCTCAAATTCGTGTTGAGAAAAACATCAACTATGCAGGTAATACTTATCAAGCAAACACATTAAATATTTACCATAAAAAAGACAGCATTCAAAATAGAGATGTAATTATTTTTGTACACGGGGGCTCATGGAGTAGTGGTAAAAAGGAAACTTATTGGTGGCTTGGTAGAAATTTGGCTAAAAATAATGTGGTAAGTGTCATCATCAATTATCCATTAGCTCCAAGTGTTACCTATAAAGAAATGGCTGCGGCTACAGCACAGGCTGTTAAATGGGTAAAGGATAGCATTGCAGCTTATGGTGGTAATGCTGATCGTATTTTTATAATGGGGCATTCAGCGGGCGCACATTTAGCTGAGTTAATTAATTCTGATCCTCAATTTTTTCAAAATGCAGGGATAGCAAATCCACTAAAAGGAGTGATTTTGAATGATCCCTTTGGTTTAGATATGGAAGAATATTTAACTAAGGCAGCAAAAGACCATTACTATACAGATTTCCTAAGAACGTTTAGCAACGAATCAAAAAATTGGCAAGCAGGGTCACCACTGTTTTATGTAAAAAATATTAAAAATCCACACCTTATTTTCTACGGCACAAAGACTTATGAAGCTATACAAATCCAATCTGAACGGATTTGTAAAATATTACAAGAGCAACAAACTCCAGTTAAACTAATAAAAATAGACGGCAAAAAGCACGTTCCAATGATTAGCCAAATGATTTGGGGAAATAATAATCTATACAAAAGTATTCTTGATTTTTTAAAAGAAACCAGATAGACTTATAGAAGTTCAACTAGTTTGATCGAGCCATCCGAATTTAAAACAAACTTGCCGTTAATTAATTTTGAATTTGATTGCAATGCGTTTGCAAATTCATTACATAGATTACCACAATCGATGTCAGCTTCGTCTAATAGTGTATAACCTGAAACTGCATCGCCCTTAACGTAATTAATTAAGTCGTTTTTTAACATCAAATTAAACGTTATACTTTCATCTACCTTAGTTTTAGAAAGAATTTGTTTCAGCTGATAAGCTTTAGAGCTACCATCTGCTGGCGGATTAAGAATCTCTGTCTCTACAACTAGAAGATCGTAAACGTAGCCTATTTCATAATCGAAGCCAACTATTTGATCGTAAAATGCAGACCAGTTAGCACTTCCAATCTCATCTCCTTGCTGGGCAGATAGTGTTATTACAGGCCCGTAAGGAGCAACTGCTGTTTGTTTAAACTGGTTTATTCTTATTTTAATTTGATTTTCTGTTTTTTCACAAGATGAAATAAAAATAGTTGAGATAGCTAAAATTGCTAGAAAAACTAAGTTTCTAGCTTGAGAGATGGTTTTTTTCATAAAAAATAGGATCGAGCGTTGTTAAGTTCAAATATAAAAATTAAACTATTAGTTACAACTAAGTGTTTAGTAATTTTTTATTTGCAAAGCTCGTTTTGAATGTGTTAGTGGTTTAAAAAATGTATATAAGCAGAAACCCTTGCCAAATCAATGGCAAGGGTTGTGCTAAACATTGGTAGATGTTTATATAAAGTTCTTACTATCATCCGATAAATAACACTTCATCCTATTGAATTACGTGAATAATTCAAGCACAGAACAGAGAATTGAAGCCTTTGTTTGACGTATTCCTAAAAGAGTTTCGATTCTAGAATTAAGCTAAAACAGTATTACTAAGTTTCGATAAATCTAGTGTGGTTATGCCTTCCTCATCTTGAGACAAGATAGGCGAAAAGCGATGTTTAAAGAGAATATGCTCATCTAAATAAGACGCCCTGCTATGTACCGTTTGAGAAAAAATGTCATCAAATGCGTTTAGAAGTATTAAAACTTCAGTTTCTCCCTCCATCATCTCTTCTTTTGTCATTCCAAACAGTGGGCTTTTTTCATCTATCGGATGAACAACAGTCCAACTCAATGATAGCAATCCTATTTTATTTCTTTCTAGATTCAAAGGAAAAAATCGTCTCGTTCTTTTGCCATCAACCACTTGGTTTATTGTAAAAACCATTTGAACTTCGATCTCAATTAATTGATTATTTCGCCCGTTGGCTAGCCTAAACATTAAGCCCGTAATGTCTTTATAAGGCGCTACCACCATATTGTTGCTGTATAGAATTTTTGCATTCGGTCTAGAAAACCTACCATACAATAAACCCGTTGCTAAGGCGAAGGCTAACAGACCTAACATTGATTCGAAAGCGGCAACACAACTCGTTAAAAATCCAACCGGACTAATGTGCCCGTAACCAACAGTAGAAATAGTTTGCGCAGAGAAGAAGAAGGCATCAAAAAAATGGTCACGAGTAGTAATTCCAGGTGCTCCATGTAAATTCTCAATTCCAATTATTACATAAACTGTAGCGAAAAGAATGTTAATTGCAAGATAGGCCGTCAAAATGATAAACATAAACTTTCGCCACGACATAGAAATTAGCCAGTTATAAGTGTCGTTAGAACTAAATATTGGGAGCCCGATTCTTTTAACATTCGAAGTTCCATCGGCATTCATCATCCTTTGATCTTTGCCCATTGGTCGTTTCCCAAAGCCTAAATCGTCTTCTTCGTGGTGTTTTCTTTTAATAAAAGCCATATTTCTAAATTATTTTGAGAAAGATTTTGCAAAATAAGCCTATTAATAGGCTCGCCTAAATGTTACCCAATAATAGTTAATAATAAATATTTTGAAAGTATTTTAGCTAACCTAAATCCCATAAAATGAAGAAAATTTTTACGCTATTTTTATGCTCCCTATTTGCAATCACCGCAAATGCAGAAACCAAACCTCAATGGATGCGTTACCCATCAATTTCACCAGATGGAAGTGCCATTATATTTACTTTTAAAGGTGATTTATATAAAATTTCTAGTGCTGGCGGAACAGCTCAACAAATTACATTTCATGATGCCCATGATTTTATGCCAGTATGGAGTAAAGATGGGAAACAGATTGCGTTTGCGTCAAATCGTTATGGCAACTTCGATATTTTTATCATGAATGCTAATGGTGGTTCTGCAAAAAGATTAACTTATCACTCTGCTGATGAATTTCCGTATAGTTTTACTTTCGACAATAAAGCTGTAGTTTTTGGTGGCGTTAGACAGGATGAAGCAATCCATCGTCAATTTCCCACTGGCTCACAACCTGAACTTTATAGCGTGGCCACCGAAGGAAGTAGGATAAATCAAATATTCACTATTCCTGCAGAATATGTTCAATCTTCAAGTGATGGGGCAAAAATGATTTACCATGATAAAAAAGGTGGCGAAAATGAGTGGCGTAAACACCATAAATCTTCAGTGGCTAGAGCAGTTTGGTTGTATGATAAAAAGACAAATAAACATCAACAAATCAGTAGTTTTTATGGAGAAAATAGAAATCCAGTATTTGCTGACCAAGAAAAAAGCATTTATTATTTAAGTGAGCAAAGTGGAAACTTTAATATCCATAAAATGCCTTTATCAGCTAATGCTAAAAATCAGCAAATAACCAATTTTAAAACTTTCCCTGTTAGGTTTTTAAGTTCTTCTAATGATGGCTTGTTAAGTTTTGGTTATGATGGAGAGATTTTTACCTTAAAACCAGGGCAACAACCTAAAAAAGTGGAAGTAGCGATTACCACTCAAGATAAAAACAATAATGAAAGCTTCATTGCCATAAATGGAGGGGTAAGGGAGATGGCGGTTTCTCCAGATGGAAAAGAAGTTGCTTTTATAGCTAGGGGCGAAGTTTTTGTAACATCTGCTGATGGCAAAATGACTAAAAGAGTAACTAATACTTCAGAGCAAGAAAGATTTGTTGATTTTGCGCCAGATGGCAAATCAATTATTTATTCTAGTGAAAGAAATGGCAAATGGCGTATTTATGAAGTGAAAAAAGCTCGGAAAGAAGAACCTTATTTTTTCGCTTCAACAGTGTTGGAAGAAAAACCTTTGGTAAGTAATGATAAGGATAATTACATGCCGAGTATATCGCCAGATGGCAAAAGAATAGCTTACATAGAAGATAGAAGAGCTTTAAGGGTTATGGAAATCGGCACCAAGCAAGCAGTTACGCTATTGTCTCCAGATGAATTATTCTATATGCAAGATGGCGACCAGTATTTCACTTGGAGTCCAGATAGTCAATGGCTTTTAGCAACTTATCGTCCGACTATGTCCAACGGAGAAGTAGTTTTATTGGATGCTAAAGGCAAATTGCCAATGAGAAATTTAACCAAAAGTGGTTTTGGAGATGGCAATGCAAAATGGGTAAACGGTGGTAAACAAATGTTGTGGTTTAGTAATAGAGATGGAATGAAATCTCAGGCGAATTCAGGCTCTTCACAACGTGATGTTTATGGAATGTTTTTCACTAAAGATGCTTGGGATCGTTTTAACCTAGATAAGGAAGATTTTGCCTTGTTAAAAGAAATGGAGACAACGCAAAAGAAAGCTAAAGATGAAGCTGATAAAAAAGCTGAAAAAGAAAAAGGAACTAAACCTGTTAAGCCAGATTCTACCATTAAATTTGATTGGGATGGAATGGAAATGAGAAAAGCTAGGTTAACAATTCATTCTTCTTCATTAAGCGATGCTGTAATTACAAAAGATGGTGAAAAACTTTTCTATTTGGCGAGTTTCGAAAAAGGCACTAACCTTTGGAGTACGAACCTTCGTACAAAAGAAACAAAAATGGAAATTGCTTTAGATGGAATGGGGGGAAGTTTAATGTGGGATAAAGCGCAAAAGAATTTGTATTTGTTAAGTGGTGGTCGAGTTTCTAAAATCAATACTGAAAATAATAAGAGAGAACCAATTACTATTGAGGGTGAAGTGCAAGTTAATGCTGAAGCAGAACGTGAGTATATGTTTGAACACGTTTGGCTAAGAAATAAAGGGATGTTTTACACTGCAGATATGCATGGTGCGGATTGGAATGCCTTAAAGCCAGCCTACAAAAAATATCTTCCATCTATTGGCAATAGCTACGAATTTGCAGAAATGTTGTCTGAGCTATTAGGTGAGCTTAATGTATCTCACTCCGGTGCAAGATATGGAAGCAGTGCTCCAGGCGATGATGCTACAGCTTCTCTAGGTGTTTTATTAAATTATTCACACAAAGGAGATGGAATATTAATTGATGAAATTTTAGCTGGCGGGCCATTAGATAGGGCTGCGAATACAGTTGCTAAAAAAGGAATGATCATCGAAAAAATAGATGGTCAGCTAATAGAATCTAATCAAGATATTGCTAAATACTTGAATAGAAAAGCGGGTCAACTTACTTTATTGGAAATATTAAATCCTAAAAACGGAGAAAGACAGCAATTAACAATGAAGCCAATTCCATTAGCACTAGAAAATCAATTGCTTTACAGAAGATGGGTTAAAACTAATCAGGCCGAGGTAGATAGTTTAAGTAAAGGTCAGCTAGGTTATGTTCACATTCCCGGAATGAGTGATGGCCCTTATCGTAACGTATACGAAGAAATGATGGGTAAATATGCCGACAAAAAAGCGGTTATTGTAGATACTCGATTTAATGGTGGAGGCGATTTAGTGTCAGATTTGGCGATGTTCTTCACTGGTCAGAAGTTTTTAGATTACGCTACGGATAAACGTTCGGTTGGTGGTGAGCCAACTTTTAGGTGGACTAAACCAACCTTAGCAATGTTTAATGAGGCAAATTATAGCGACGGACATTGTTTCTCTTGTGGTTATAAAGATTTAAAAATCGGAAAAACAGTTGGTATGCCAGTGCCAGGCACTTGTAGTTTTGCAGGTTGGGAAACATTAATTGATGGTACAAGATGGGGATCTATTCCTATTAGTGCCAAAAATAAAGCTGGAGAATGGTTAGAAAACAATGAAACCAAACCAGACATACAGGTTAAAAATATGCCAGGAATGATTGATCAAGGCAAAGATGAGCAGTTATTGGCAGCTATTAAAGAGTTGCTAACAGAGGTAAAACCTAAATAATTCAAAAACTTTTTGCATTTAAACAAAAACTATTACATATTTGCCAACAGAATGATACAGATAAACACAAATAAAAATTGGTGGTGGCATAACGCAACAGCGTGATGTGATCCTTATTTATACGTTTATTTTTTTATAAAAATATTTTGAAGGGTTGCTTGTAAAAGGCAACCTTTTTTGTTTTAAACCCATGAAGAAAATACTAAACCACCTTTTCGAAAATAAAACCTTTAGCAAAGAAGAAGCACAAAGAATTCTAACTTCAATTGCGTTAGGAGAATTTAACAGCTCGCAAATTGCTGCTTTTATTACTGCTTATGGAATGAGAAACATTACGGTTGATGAATTGCAAGGCTTCCGTGATGCGATGTTAGATTTATGCTTAAAAATTAACCTTTCAGAATTCGAATTGGTAGACCTTTGTGGTACTGGTGGCGATGGAAAAGACACTTTTAATATCTCAACATTGGCTTCGTTTGTGGTTGCCGGTGCAGGTCATAAAGTAGCTAAACACGGTAACTATGGTGTCTCTTCTGGTTGTGGTTCATCAAATGTGATGGAGTATTTAGGTTACACTTTTACCAACGATGAAGACAAATTAAAACGTAGCCTAGACAAAGCAGGTATTTGCTTTTTACATGCGCCACTATTTAATCCGGCAATGAAAACCGTAGCGCCAATACGCAAAGAATTGGGTGTAAAAACATTCTTCAATATGCTCGGACCAATGGTAAATCCGGCGCAGCCAAAAAACCAAATTGTTGGTGTGTTTAGCTTAGAGTTAGCTCGTTTGTACGCGTATTTATATCAACAGACAGATAAGAATTATACCATTATTCACGCAGTGGATGGGTTTGATGAAGTGTCGTTAACCTGTGACTTTAAAACTTTCAGTAAAAAGGGGGAGGCTTTAAATAAGGTTTCAGATTTAGGTTTTCAAGAAATCAGCGAAAAGGATATTCAAGGTGGTGATACGGTAGAATCATCAGCAGAAATTTTTACGAATATTTTAAACGGGAAAGGAACTGATGCGCAAATGAATGTAGTGTTAAGTAATGCAGCATTAGCCATCCAAACTATTAAACAAGATGTAGCTTTTGCCGATTGTTATTACGAAGCAGAAGAATCTTTAATGAATAAAAAAGCTTTAGAGAGTTTTAAAAAATTGATAATCGTTTAACGAATAAACCATATAAGGCATTTAAGATAATATAAGCCATTGCACTAAACTTAAATGAACTTACCTGCCTATCGCAGGAAGGTATTCCTTAAATGATTCAAACATAAAAGATGAAATTGAAACTAAAAGTATGTGGAATGAGGCAAGCGAGTAACATCGCTGCGGTAGCAGAATTACAACCTGACTATTTGGGTTTTATATTCTACCAAAAATCACCGCGTTTTATTAGTGGGGTTTCAGCAGAGCTGATTAAATATGTGCCATCAACCATTAAAACTACAGGCGTTTTTGTTAACGAAGATTTAGAAAGAGTTAAGGCATATATTTTCAAATACAATTTAAAAGCAGTGCAATTACACGGACAGGAAGATGTTGTCTATTGTGAGGCGTTAAAACCCACAGGGGTTGAAATAATAAAAGCATTTGGAATAGATGAAAACTTTGATTTTTCTAAATTAGAGGCTTATTTAAATGTGGTTGATTATTTCTTGTTTGATACTCAAACACCTGATCATGGAGGTTCAGGTAAAATATTCGATTGGAAATTATTAACAAATTATACTTTCAATAAACCTTATTTTTTAAGTGGTGGAATTGATTTAACACATACAACAACAATAAAAAATATAAACGACCCAAGACTATACGCCGTAGATGTAAATAGCAAGTTTGAGCTAGAACCAGGATTAAAGGATGTAGAAAAGTTAAGAGAGTTTTTTAAAGAGATGAATTCTTGAACGCGATTGTCCCCCTGGATGGGGTTGGTGGAGGAAAAAATAAAATAAAATAAATCGTCATATCGAACGAGGCGCGAGTAGGTATCTGTTCTGCAAAAGTACTACACAAATAGACTTCTCGTAGTTTCACTCACACGAAGTGACGGTTATAATAAATAAAAATATGAGCTATTTTGTAAACGAAAGAGGTTATTACGGAGATTTTGGAGGAGCATACATTCCAGAAATGTTATATCCAAATGTAGAAGAATTAAGGCAACAATACTTAGGTATCATAAACGAGCCAAGCTTTCAAGAAGAGTTTAAAGCACTTTTGAAGGATTACGTTGGACGCCCTTCGCCATTATATTTGGCTAAGCGATTATCTGAAAAATATGGAGCAAACATCTTCCTTAAACGCGAAGATTTAAACCATACTGGCGCACACAAAATCAACAATACCATCGGTCAGATTCTATTGGCAGAAAGCTTAGGTAAAAAACGAATCATCGCCGAAACAGGTGCTGGTCAGCACGGTGTAGCAACAGCAACCGTTTGTGCCTTACGCGGATTAGAATGCGTAGTTTACATGGGAGAGATTGATATTAAACGTCAGGCTCCAAATGTGGCTCGTATGAAAATGTTAGGTGCAAAAGTTGTTCCTGCAACATCAGGTAGCAAAACACTAAAAGATGCCACCAATGAGGCAATGAGAGACTGGATTAATAATCCTGTTGATACGCATTACATCATTGGCTCTGTGGTCGGTCCGCACCCTTATCCAGATATGGTTTCTATTTTTCAATCGGTAATTTCTGAAGAAACAAAGAAGCAATTAATAGAACAAACAGGCAAAGACCAACCGGATTATGTAATGGCTTGTGTAGGCGGCGGAAGCAATGCTGCAGGTATGTTCTATCATTTTATTGATGATGAAAACGTAAAACTGATTGCCGTTGAAGCTGCTGGTAAAGGTGTAGCTTCTGGTCTTTCTGCAGCCACAACCTACCTTGGTAAAGAAGGTGTTTTGCATGGGAGCAGAAGTATTTTAATGCAAACACCAGACGGACAAGTAGTAGAACCACATTCGGTGTCTGCAGGGCTGGATTATCCTGGCATTGGTCCGCAACACGCCCATTTATTTAAAACCGGTCGCGTTAAATATGTGTCTATCACAGACGATGAATCTTTAGATGCAGGTTTGTTATTAACGCAGCTAGAAGGAATTATTCCGGCAATTGAAAGTGCACACGCTTTAGCATACCTAGAATATATGGAATTTAAAGGGGGCGAAAACGTGGTCGTTTGTTTATCCGGTAGGGGCGACAAAGATATGGAAACTTATATGAAACATTTTAACTTATAGATTTGAGACATTAGATTTGAGATTTGAGACTTTTTAAAGCTCAGGGATCTCATATCTCACATCTCATATCTCACATCTCAAGATATGAACCGATTACAACAACTTTTTCAAAATAAAAAGAAAGATATTCTTTCCATCTATTATACAGCAGGCTATCCCAACTTAAACGATACCTTAAAAATTGCACAGGCTTTAGAAGCTTCTGGTGCAGATTTTATGGAAATCGGATTTCCGTATTCAGACCCAGTAGCCGATGGAGAAGTTATCCAAGGAAGCAGCAAACAAGCTTTGGATAACGGAATGACACTAGAAATTTTATTCGACCAACTGAAAGACTTACGCAAAATTGTAACTATCCCTATTTTATTGATGGGATATGTAAACGTGGTATTGCAATATGGAGTCGCAAATTTTTGCGAAAAATGTCAAGAAGTAGGGGTGGATGGCTGTATTATTCCAGATTTACCAATGTACGAGTACGAAGAAATGTACCACACCTGTTTTGCTGAACACGGCATAAGCAATATCTTCTTGGTTACGCCACAAACTTCTGAAGAACGTATTCGCAAAATTGATGGCTTGAGTAATGCCTTTATTTACTTGTTATCTTCTGCAGCAACTACTGGAAAAAACCTAGATGTTTCTACCACAGCAAGAGATTATTTCGCTCGTATTCAAGCTATGAATTTAAGCAATCCTTTAATGATAGGTTTTGGTATCTCCGATAAAAAAACATTCGATTCTGCCAATGAATATGCAAGCGGGGCCATCATCGGTAGCGCATTTGTAAAGAGCCTAAATGAGAATGATGTAGAAGGAAGTGTGAAAACATTTATGAAACAATTTAGAGGATAATATATTAGTTCATTCTTCCTCGTACGTCATTGCGAGGAGGAACGACGTGGCAATCTCCTCTTAGATTTCTTAATTTAATTTAAACACTCTAACCCCCATTTATCACCTTTACTTTCGCGTCAATCCGTGTAAAATAAGCTTCAATCTTCTCATCATAAGCGGTAGAATGTTCATCAACAGCTTTATATATCAGTTCGCAACATTCCTTGTTTAATTGGCAATACTCTTTAAATAATTGAACACGAGCAACCAATTGTTTAGGTAAATCAATTTGTTTTAGTTCATCTAAAATCTCCAAATTCCTAGTCCAATAATAAATGCCAATGTCTTTAACATCAGACATTGCCTTTTCTCTACCGACCAAAGTTGTATCGACAGGATATATGCCATTTGCCATAGTAGTTAATGAAAGGTATTCGGTCATTACCCTTTCGTATTCTTTTTTGTCGGCATCTTTGTTAAACGGCTCCACTTCATCAGATTTGCCATATAAAGTAGAATTAAATATGCCCGAATTTGCTCTTTTTCCTTTTACCGAATAAACAAAAACACCTATGGCAATGGAGAATAAGACAATACAACCAATGGTTAAATAAATTACAGGTTTAGGGATAATGGATGACATTTTTGTGGTTAATTATTTGGGAAGCCCAGCTTTTAGTTGTTCAAGTTTCACATTTATCTTTTGGTGTAACTCATCTATTTGTTTGTCATAGGCCTTAGAATGTTTTTCTAATGCAACGTACATCAAATTATACAACTCGATATATAATAAACAGTACTCATTTAACAATTTGTTTTGCTTAATTATGGCAGGTGGAAGCTTAAGTTGATTTAGGGGTGCTAATACTTCTAGGCTTCTGTTCCAATAATAAATCCCTCTGTTCTTAATTTGTCCAAGAGCTTGTTCTTTGCCCGCTACAGTAGTGTCAAGTGGATAAATATCTAATGCCATACTTTCAATTGATGCGAAATCTTTCATGATAGATTGATATTCACTTCGGTCCTTATCTGATTCAATAAAAAAAATTGATCGCTCAGGATTTGATTGTGTCTGATTATTTATTGCTCCATTCATTATCTCTTGGTTAGTAATGCCATTGTTAGGCAGCATGGTATAAATAACAGTACAAGAAGAAATCACAACTAATGAAACAAATCCAATAGTAATAGATTTAACGCCAGTTTCTTCAAAGCGTATTATGCTAGGTAAAAATGCATAGCCAATCAATATGCCAGAAAACAATCCTCCAATGTGTGCAGCATTATCAATCTGGCCCTTTAATCCATAAATTAAGTTGTAAACTACAAAAAATGCGATGCTGGATAATAAGGCTTTTCGAGTATTTTTTTCAATCAAGCTAGTGGTTAATAATGCTAGGAAAACGCCGTACATACCAAAAATAGCACCAGATGCTCCAGCACTTATACTTAACTCATGCCAACACATACTAGTGATGCTCGCAATTAATCCAGTTAAGAGATAAGCTGCAAAAAATCTTACTTTTCCTAATATAGGTTCTAAAAGCGCACCAATGTATAATAACGCAAATATATTCATTACCAAATGGATAATGCCTATATGTAAAAAGCAATTTGTAATTAGGCGCCAAGGTTGGTCATTCAATGTGTAAGGGCGAAAATTTGCACCCCAACTTAATAAAGCTTCACCCGTTGGTGCTATAATATCCACCCCACTAATTAGCATCAAAATGAAAACTAGGAGATTTAGATTTACCAAAATAGGTGTGATGAAGTATTCCTTTGTTGGGACAAACATGGAAAAGAAATCTTTTATTTGTTCTTTAAAAGTTTGAGGAGGAAGTTGTAAGTAATCTTGTTCTGGAGGCGGTAATTCTGCTTCGAGTTCTATATGTTTTAAAGTAAGTTCTTCTGGAGTAAAAGAAAGCTTAGCAATTTCAAACGTATCTAAAAACTGGTTGACGGTTTTCTTGTTTTTGCCCCAATCTATCATTTCATTCCCTGCAGATTCACTCGTAATGAAAATTGTATTTCCATATTGCATCAGAATTTTAATGTCAGCATTCCAACTAAATAAACCTTTGTTGGTATATGCAATTATTCCCGTTTCACTAACATAATTGATTTGCCATTTCAACTGATTAGCAGTTTCTATTGCTAAGGCTAAAAATTGTTCAGGGCTAAGGTCTGTTAAATAAATTTCTTCAGTATGCTTGGGAGTTAAACCAAATGCCATTTTTTCGAGTTTGTTAATTTTTTTGATTAACCGAAGATAAAAATTTGAATGAAGAGATATGAAAATTTGACTGATTTTTCAGTTAATATTCATATTTAATACTATATAATCTGCCATTAATGCGGTGCTAGCGGCTATATGTGTTCCAAATATTAAGTTTTCACCGTCGCTTCACCGTCAATCCTGTGTCGCATGGTCGTCGAAAAGCCTATTTCGACGGTCAATGGACGATATACCGAGCCTATACCGACGGTAAACCAAAACAAGTTTAGTATTTTCTCGTAATTAAATATATTTCTCTTACAACACCCTAACTCATATCAACCAACTTCAAAATCAACCCATCATAAAACTGAAAAACAGATTTCCCTTTCAACTCAATATCATCACCTACTTTTAAACCATTAGGAAACTCAACTGCCAAAGTTCCAGTATAATGAATATCAACCTCTACGTGGTTATCGCCATAAACAATACTAATTATCTCTTGTTTTCTGGCCTTAAACATAGCAGCGGTCTGTTCAGCTTGAACTTTAAAGGCATCAATACCATTTAAAGTCAAATTGGTTTCTCCTTTATTAATATAAATGAACTCGATTTCAGCATGTAATTGTGAGCACATTCCCTCAAGGTCAAAACTATTATAGGCAGTAATGTAATTTTTTATGATTTCTTCTTTATTATGAGGTGTCATGTGTAAATATTACTTGTATAGTTTAGTGTGTATTTGACGAAGTTCTGGAATGGGCATTTTTATAATTGCTCTATCATAAGTCATAATTCCATTTGTTTCTATTTCTACATCAGTTGTTTGTGTATAAACAGCAGCAGATAGACCCAATGGGATTAATTCTTCCAAACGCTTAATGAATAAAGCATATTTGGCAAATAACTCTTCTTTAGTTTTAAAACTTTGGTATCCCCAATTGTCTTTTTGTTGCCAAGTATGTCCATCAACAGGTAAACCTAAACCACCAAATTCTCCTAATACTAATATCCTATCTTTGCCAAATAAATCGGGTCTAGGCATAGCAGGTTGTGGGTAGTTGTGTAAATCTACAAAGTGACCGGTATTAAAGAAATTACCACCACTGGCACTATTAACCAATCTTGATGGGTCTTTTTTCATTGTCCATTCTGTAATTTCTACTGTTTTAAATTGTCCCCAAGCTTCGTTAAATGGTGTCCAAACAACAATGCTCGGAAAATTGTGAAGATCATCCATTATTGCTGTCCATTCCTTGCGATAATAAGCCTCAGAATCCGCACTGCGATTTTTCTCTGTTTCGTTATTCACTGTTCCGGGGTTAGGATTCCAGCTATTGCCTAAATCGCCACTTGGCATATCTTGCCAAATCAACATTCCCATCTTGTCGCAATAATTATAATAGCGGGCAGACTCTACCTTAATGTGCTTCCTAATCATGTTAAAGCCCATTGCCTTTAATTGGTCCACATCAAATTTCATTGCTGCTTCCGTTGCAGGTGTGTACAAACCATCTGGCCACCAACCTTGGTCTAATGGTCCGTATTGGAATAAGAATTTATTGTTCAACAACATTCGTTGAATACCATTTTCATCCTTACCCATAGAGATTTTTCGCATGGCGAAGTAACTCATCACTTGGTCAACCGTTTTATTGTTCCTGATTAAGCTAATTCGTAAATCATATAAAAAAGGGCTACTTGGCGACCATAATTTCTCGTCGGTCAACTTTAATGTTGCTGAACCATCAGTTCCTAAAAATTCAGATGTAATTACGTTTGCACCGTCAAGTACTTCTACTTTCACTTTATCGGTTTCGCTAGTTTTATTTAAAGCGATAGCAACTTTAATAGTATGCGTATCAATATCTGGTGTTTGTTTGGTGTTTACGATATAAGTTCCCGGCAAAGCTTCTAGCCAAACCGTTTGCCAAATACCAGTAACAGGGGTGTACCAAATCCCACGAGGTCTTTTAACCTGTTTTCCTCTTGGTTGTGGTCCGTCCTCAGTAGGATCCCAAACCCTTATTTTAATTTCTTGATTATTTTTTTTGTTCAAAAATAAGGTAATGTCAAAACTAAAAGGATCAAAACCGCCTTCATGGGTTCCAACACTTTTACCATTTACAAAAACTTCCGTTTGCCAATCTACTGCGCCAAAATGTAAAAGGATTTGTTTTCCTTTCATCTCAGCTGGAATGGTAATATTGTTTCTATACCATAAAGTACTGTCTTTACCAACGGTTCTTTTTACACCAGACAAAGCAGATTCTACAGCAAAAGGCACTAATATTTTGCCTTCAAACCTTGTTGGGTTAGCTTCTGTTTTCGGGGTAATGGTATAATCCCAAAGCCCATTTAAGTTCTTCCAATTGTTATCCCTTACCAATTGTGGTCGCGGGTATTCTGGTAAAGGAGCACTCGGATTTAAATCATTTGCCCAAGAAGTATAAATTTTATCTTTTTTAAATGCCCATTGATTTTGAGCATATAACTCATTAACTACCAAGGAAAGTAAAAGGATGATTAACGCTTTCTTGTTCATAGTATATAATTTGGTTTCTTTAAAATTAAGTTTTTTTGTTTGATACTTTTTAAATAAACAAAACCGAAAACACCAGCTATAATTGAAGCGCATAAAATTGAAAACTTAGCTTCAACTACATATAAGGGATTGTTAAAGGATAATAATGAAATAAATATAGACATTGTAAAACCAATGCCAGCCAACATACCAACGCCAATAATATGTTTCCAATTAGCATCATCAGGTAGAGTGGCAAATTTCATTTTAACTGCAAACCAAGAGAATAAAGAAACACCTAAAGTTTTACCTACAAATAAGCCTACAATTATGCCCAAACCCAAAGGCGATGTTAAACCATTAATCATTTCTTTTTGAAAGGTGATATTGGTATTTGCCAAAGCGAAAATTGGCATGATGATGAAATTAACAGGTGTGGTTAAAAAATGCTCTAATTTCTCTAAGGGAGATTCTATATCTGTATCATTAGTTGGAATGGTAAATGCCAATAAAACACCAGCAATGGTTGCATGTATACCTGAATGATGAACGAAATACCATAAGAAAACTCCAGGGATCAAATAGAACCAAAGGGATTTAACCTTGAAATAATTTAACGCTAGGAGGAAAGCGAAAACTCCACCAGCCATTAATAAATAGTTCCAATGAATTTGTGCAGTGTAAAAGACGGCAATCACCAAAATAGCGCCTAAATCATCGGCAATTGCCAAAGCAGCTAAAAAAATCTTTAAAGATGCAGGTACGTTTTTACCCAACATGGCAATAATAGCTAATGCAAAAGCAATGTCAGTAGCCATGGGTATTCCCCAGCCAGATGCTGTTGCTGCACCCTTATTAAAGAAGAAGAATATTAAGGAAGGAACAATCATTCCGCCTATCGCTGCTAAAACAGGTAGGGATGCTTTTTTTAAGGTAGATAATTCTCCTTCTAGCAACTCTCGTTTTATTTCTAAGCCAACTAATAAGAAAAATATGGCCATTAAGCCATCATTAACCCAAGCAGAGATGCTGTATTTTACTTCAAAAGAGCCTAAATTGAAACCTAAGTCTCGTGCTAGAAAATTATTGAAATAAACAGCATCTCCAAAATTAGCAATGCATAAAGAAATAACTACGCAAACTAAAAGGATGATTCCACCTACTTTTCCCGATTGAAAAAACTTTTGAAATATGGATAGGTTAATTGTTTTTGCCATGGTTAAAAGTAAGCAACAAATTTGTCTTTTAATCAATTTTGTCATCCTGAGGAACGAAGGATCTCTTAGTGATTATAAAATGAGATTCTTCGCTTTGCTCAGAATGACAAGCCCATAGAATAAAAAAGCCGCTCTATTTTACAGAGCGGCTTAGAATTTTTTAGGAGAGCTTTATTTCCCAAACAATGTTGCTTTCAAGCTAATTTCAAAAGTACCATTTGCCGAGCCCTGCAATGCAGATGTTTCAGTAGTATAATAACCCATTATGGCTAAAGATGACCTATAGTTAATACCTGCACCAAAAGATGCACTTTTTGAACTATGGTACATCCCCATGATGAAAAGCTTATTGGTAAAATTAAAGTTTGCCCCAGCATCAAAAATGCTATCATAGCCTTCAATTTCCCTGAAAGCAACTTTAGGCTCAATTTCTAATGCATTTGCTCCACTTCCAGTGCTGATTTTATAACTAGCTGCAGCATAAAAACGGGAACGATCTACTACATTATCATTTTCTTGTTTAATAAAGCTTCTAATGTTTGGGATGGCAGCTTCAATATTCAACTTATTGCTGGTATAAGCAATTCCAAAATCTCCATCAAATAAAGAACCTTTGTTGTTAAACTGTGTAATGTTTGGGTCTGTAATATCACCATTTACATCACTATAATCTACTTGCTCATTCACTATTCCAATAGAAGCGCCGAAGTTTAACTTCTGGTTATCTCCATTTAATGGCAAATGATAAGCATAGGTAGCTACCGCTTTTGTGCGTTGTAAAGAACCAGCCTTTTCGTTGTAAAAGTTAACACCTACGCCAACCTTGTTCATTTTATAATCTGCAGTAATGCCTTGTGTGCTTGGTGCGCCAGGAATATTACTCCATTGCTTGCGGTAGTTAATATTTACGTTTAAGCCATCAATTAATCCAGCATATGCTGGATTTGCCTGATATTGGTTTAAGAAATACATCGAACTTAAAGGATTAAGCTGCGCTTTTGTCTCAATCCTTGTTAAGGATAAAACTGTTGTTATTAGCAAAAGTGACCAAACTGTATGGCGTAGCATTTGATATGTTTTATTGATAATCTTCATCTGTTTAATACAATTTAGTTTCTAATAATTGTGATGTAACCTTTAAACTGGCTAATGTTTGTGCCAAAGTCTAAAATGTAATAATAGGTGTCTGAGGCCAAAGCGGCACCGTTGTAAGTTCCATCCCATTCGTTGGCATAACCTTTTTTGGTATATACAATTCTACCAGATCTATCAAATATCTTTAAGGTATTATTTGGATAATAATCGATGTTCTCTATTGTAAACTTATCGTTCTTACCATCACCGTTAGGTGTTAAAATGTTTAATGGTTTAATTTTATAATCTTCTTCTACGGCTATTGTAATTGATTGATTACTTGTACAACCCGACGCATTAGTTACTGTAACTGTATAAGTTGTAGTTTGCTTCGGTCTAACTGTTAATGTAGCTGTTCCTTGTCCTGCAACTACATCAGTACTTGGTAACCAAGTGTACGTAACACCACCTGTTGCAGAAAGTACAACTGGAGTTCCTTTAGAAATAGAAGTTGAAGTGTTGTTCTTTGTAATACTAATTACTGGCAAAGCATTTATGGTAACAGTTGCCGAACCAGTAAGCGCTTGATTTGTATTTGCATCGGCAATATTTACCAAGTTATATGCAAAAGTACCAACGGCATTTGTAGGAGCAGCTACCGTTACAGATGTATTTAGAGAGTTTGCTACAACGGTCCTGTTTGCACCTCCATTAATGTTATAAGTAAAGGTAAATGGAGCTGTACCAACAGTTGCGGTAAAAGTAATGTTAGGTGAAGTTGAGTTAATACAAATACCAGTTGTTCCGCTTATGGTTCCGGCAGGTTTTGGAATGATTTTGAAGATGGCTGAAGTATAATTAATCTGGTAATTAGCATTGATGGCTAAAGTACCTTGACCAATTGTATAATCACCTGGGGTTTCGCCAGCAGGACGAGTTTGGGTTCCTGTAAATACATCGCTACCTAATAGGGCAGGATTAAAGGTATAAGTTAAAGCTGGGTCTGTTGCGCCTTGAATTTTACTTTTCGCTGCAGCGGTTACTGCAATTTGTTTTGGAGAAATAGTTAAAACCTGAGTCTTTGGAGTTGCTGCATTATAAAAAGCATTTCCAATCTGATTAGCAGTTATTGTAACCGTTCCGGCTTTTAAGATATGAATATCATTATTGCTGATGGTTGCAATATTGGTATCACTACTAGTATAAGTTAGATTAATCTCAGTGTTATCACTTGTTGCACCTATTGGGAAATCTGGGTCGCCATAAGTAACCATTTTAGTTGGAGCTAACGTGATGGTTTGATTTTTCTTTACATAAGCATCGTCTCTAGTATACCAAATAGGCGATGTGATGATTCTACTTCCATCACTTTCTACTATATCTGCGTAGTAATAACCTGTTGCCAAATTAGCAAGACCTGTATGAGTGAAACTTAAAGTGCCAGTTGTACTGCTGGTTATTTCAACAGGATTAACACCACTTCCTGGTGTTCCGTACATTATTTTAATGCTGGTTACAGGACTAGTAGTTTTTGAGGTGATTGATATTTCTGGCCCGGCAGCATTCGTAAACATACTTCCAACTGGTTGTTTGTTGATGGTGTAGGTAATTTTCGCTGCTGAGTCTTGTGATGCATAAAAACGCATCTTTTTAATCGCATCTAATAAATCGTTTTCAGTTAATGCAGGAGCCATAACTACAAGTCGAGCTCTGGTGTGCCTACCAAAAGTTAAATTATGGTTATCATGGTCAATTGATGCCCCAAGATGATATCCTTTTGCCAACATTCGGTTATAGTAACTGATGTAACTCATTGAACTTGCAGGGTCTGAATAGGTAAGATTGGTAGAGAAAGCAGGTCCACTTTCTAAAGCAGTTCCAACAATTGCGCTATCTGCGCCTAAATCATAAGTAGCTGAGATATTATTATAGTCTGTAGTATTTGGGTGAGCCAAAGTAGCTACTGCATTTAAACCATGGCGGTTGATGATTCTGAATAATCCAGTTGTACCAGTATAAACACTTTTCGGAACATAGATTTGATTTTCTCCCGGTTCCCATCCAATTAACGAATCGATACCATAAACAATTACGTGACCACCGCCACTAATTACGCCCCATTCCATGCCGTGTAAGGCAACAAAATTAGAAGTAGTTGCATTTTTAGCAGCAGTAATTCCAGGTTGCCAATTAGCTAATGACATACCTGCTTGTGTGTGGTTATGTTCTGATAAACCCAAGAAATCTAAATTCATGGAGTTCTTCGCAAAAGCATAATCATCTTCAGGTTTTTTGGTTAAATCATCTTTATTTCCATCAGAATAACTACTATGGCTGTGTAAGTTTCCAAAATACCAGTTAAGGTTATTTACATCTAAAATACCAGTTTTGTGACTTCCTTTTAATGGATTGGTAGAAAGGTAAAGCGGACCGCCACTACAAGCACTGTTTAATGCATAAATAAAGAAGTTATAAGTTGTGTTTTGAGATAATCCATTTCTAATGAATGTATTTCCAACACCTCTTTTTACAACAATACCACCGCCAATTGCATCACCAACATTATAAACTGTTGTATTAACTGGCGATGCTGTTAATGAGGTTGAAGTACTCATCACTACCAAGAATTCATCAGCTGTGCTAACTGTAAATGTACCTTGAACAAAATTGTAATTTGAGGCAGTAACATTAAAATTGGTTGGCTGAGCAGTAGGTGCAGCGCAAGGCAATAATGTTTTTGTAGTTTGATCTGCAGTTAAAATATTTGTGGTTAAATATTTTGGCCCGCCAGTACAAGAAAGGTTATTTAATGGGAAAATGAAATAATAGTATTTTGTAGCACTTGTTAAATTGTTATCAGTAAAAGTATTGCTTACAATTTTGTTGGCTACAATTCCACCACCAAATGAAGCGCCTACTGTATATGAAATTCCATCAACAGGTGTTGCAGATAAAGTACTATTTAAACTACGAATGATTAAATATTCATTAGCATCCGTAGATTTATTAAATGTTCCTGTAATACTTCCTGTGGTTACATTGCTAAAAGTTAATGCTGTAGCGGAAACAGTTGGTCCGGCACAAACTGGAAGGTTTGGAGGGAAGTGAACGCCTAATTGGTCTGCATCATCCCCATCAATTGCATTTTGAACTACGGGTAAAGTAACCCTTTGCCAATCATCTACAATAAATGTTGGGCTTGGGTCGGTTACAGTGATACTTCTAACATAAGAAACATCTTTAGCATTAACACCCTGCCCAAAAGCATCTAAAATGTTTCCGTTTGCATCTAAAATTGCAACACCATCATTACCATTAAAATTAATAACTGTATTGCTATTTTGAACTGCAGTAGTAGAAGTTAAATAAGGAACTTCATTTCCATTACCTGTATTGCCAATAATTACAGTTCCTCTAGCTGGGATAGTAACTGTTAAGCTAACAGTTTGAGAAGGATTGCCAGTGATATTGATATTGCCAGCATCTCCGGAAATATTATATAAAGCTAATTTTAAATTTAGAGCTGCTGTATTCAGTGGGGCATTACTTAAATTGGTTAATTCAATCCATTTATTAACTGAAGCACCTTCGTAATATTGACTAATAATTAAAGGAGATACAACAAGCGGTAAATTTGCTGTTGTAACATTTAGTGAGCTTACTGTTGTTTGTAAATTTGGCACATTGTCTTCTGCCACTACATAAACATTATAAGCTGTTGCGCCAGTTAAACCAGTAATGTTTGCCGTTGCATCGGCATTGGCCAAATTGGTAATTGAACCAGCTTTAAGAGCTGCATTTCCATTTCCATCTTGTCCAGCCTTAACTTGTGCAGCTGTTATTGGAGCAGTTCCACTTGCTGGAATAACAACATAATATGATTTTCCCGCCTCTGTGATATTACTTATTAAATCAAACGAGGTAATGGTAACATTGCTAGTTTTTGGATAGGTGGCTGTATTTGCTGGTGGCGTTACATCCCCAATCACACCTGTTCCAGTTAAGGCAATATTAACCGATGTTGCACCAGTACTTGTATTTAAAACGTTCTCGTTTGATACGCCTGTTGCTATTGGTGTATAACGAACATAAACAGTAGGGGCTGCTGCAGCTTCAGTAATTGTATAACTAATTGCCCCACTAAAAGTTGAATTATCTTTTGAAACTGAAAAAGGAACTGGAACAGAAACATTAACAGCTGAGGTTAAATCTGTGCCAGTTAAAGCATATGTTTTAGATGTTGAAGCAACATTTACTGATTGATTTCCGAAAGCTAGTGAAGTAGGGTTTGTAACTAAAAGTGGATTGCTTGCAGCCCCACCTTTAAAAGTAATACTAAAGTTGTCTATAGCATAAATACCGTCACTTCCAGTATCGTCTTTATCAGTCCACCTGATATAAATTGTACTACCATTAGTTAAAGAAATTGATGAAATACTTCCTGATATTGCTGTTTGATTTGCAGTAAGATTACCATCTACACCTGCACTAACGATAGTTGTAGTTAATTTTTCTGCTAAATCCAAAGCTGTTAACGGAACCCAAGTTGCTGTTGCGTCTCCAATACTAGTTGCGTTTAAACTATATTCAAATGGTAAGGTTTCTACTATCGCATTACTTCCACTTCTCCATTGTTCCATTACGCCACTTAAATCAATAGCTGTTACAGTAGAACCAGTGTTGTTGGTGTAACCCGCACCAAATCTTGGAACTAATGATCCAGAAGCTAAGCTTCCAATTGCTCTATCAATAGCTGAAGGTGTACCTGTATTGTAGGCAGCACCTGCATTTGCAGAAGTTACATAAACTACAAGGGGAATTGTTGCGCCAACTGCTACGCCACTTGAGCCAGAAGCTTTAACTGCAAACCAGCCTGAAACAGGTGCGGTTGCGGTAGGAGCCATTCCATCAAAGTTTTCTGTTTTAGCAGTATTTAGTGCTGTTATAGAAACCTGTGAATATGATTGGAATGAAATGGCAAAAAGAAATAAAAGGAGTAAATGTTTTTTCATATACAATTTGTTTGAACGAACAAATGTATACGTAAATGAGAACGCTAGTATTAATTTGTGGTTAAATTATTCCTATTGTGGAAAAATAATTTAACATTTATTTCGTTGTGGTTAACTTTTAATGGTGAAAAGCAAGGTTTGACTTGGGAAATTGAAATTGAGTATGGTATTTTAGTTGAGCGGCGATGTTTCTAATGGTTAAAGGTAATCCTCAATGTTCCCTTTGCCTTCACGAATAACTTCAAAATCTCCAGAAGTACAATCAACAACTGTTGATGGTTCATTGTCTCCATAACCTCCATCAATAACAATATCCACCAATTCTTGATACTTCTCATCAATCAACTCCGGGTCTGTTGAATATTCAATCAATTCGTCATCATCTTTAATGGAAGTAGATAAAATAGGATTACCCAAAGCTTCAACAATTGCTCTTGCAATATCATTATCTGGCACACGAATACCAACCGTTTTTTTATTAGAACTCAATAATTTAGGCACATTATTGTTGGCATTAAAAATAAAGGTGAATGGACCAGGTAAGGCCTTTTTTAATACCCTAAAAACTGTTGTATCTATTGGTTTAATAAAATCAGAAATATGCCTTAAATCTGAACAAATGAATGAGAAATTTGCCTTCTCGGGTTTTATTCCACGAATGCGACAAATCTTTTCTATTGCTTTTTGATTGGTAATATCACAACCTAATCCATAAACAGTGTCTGTTGGGTAAATTATTAAGCCTCCTTTTTTTAAGACTTCAACTACTTGCTCAATAGCTCTTTCATTCGGATTTTCAGGATATATCTTAATTAGCATACTCAAAAATAACAATATTAAATTGCCTTTGTTTAATATGATTAGATAATTACATTTAATAAGTATTGATAATCGGAAATGGGGAAGTGTTTTCTTATTTTTGATAAGGTTGTCAATCGAAATCTTCCGAAGCTAAATTTTGAGATATGAGAAAAGCATTTGTTGCCATTGCCGCGTTTTTAGTTGCCCTAACAATTATGTTAGGTTTGTATCATCCATTTTTATGGTGGTCATTTATTTTTACCGGACCATTTGTTTTACTAGGTCTATATGATTTATATCAGCCTAAACATAGCATTGTAAGAAATTATCCAGTTTTTGGTAGACTTCGTTATTTTATGGAAGAATTGAGGCCAAAGGTTTATCAATATTTTGTAGAAAGCGATACCAACGGAAAACCATTCAGCAGGCTTAATAGGTCATTAATATATCAACGTGCTAAAAAAGATAACGATACCATTCCATTTGGTACACAGTTAGATGTTTATGAAAATGGTTACGAATGGTTAAGTCATAGCATTGCAGCAATTAGTCACCATGAATTAGATGTTAACCCAAGAGTAATAGTTGGCGGTCCAGATTGCAAGCAGCCCTATTCTGCGAGTATTTATAACATTTCGGCAATGAGCTTTGGTTCGTTGAGCAAGAATGCTATTCTAGCTTTAAATGGGGGTGCAAAAATGGGTGGCTTTGCCCATAATACCGGCGAAGGGGGAATAAGCGATTATCACGCTGGTCCTGGTGGCGATTTAATTTGGCAAATTGGAACTGGTTATTTTGGCTGTAGAAATCAGGACGGTACTTTTAATCCCAATGCTTTTGCAGAAAGGTCAAAGACAGAAAATGTAAAAATGATTGAGATTAAATTATCTCAAGGTGCAAAACCTGGTCATGGGGGTATGTTGCCCGCCAAGAAAGTAACGCCAGAAGTTGCAAGGATACGTTTAGTAAAAGAAGGCTTTGACGTTAATTCTCCTCCAGCTCACTCAGCTTTTTCAACTCCTTTAGAAATGATGGCATTTGTAAAACAGCTTAGAGAATTGTCTAACGGAAAGCCTATAGGATTTAAGCTTTGTATTGGCAGACGGACAGAATTTTTTGCGCTTTGTAAGGCGATGGTGGAAACTGGAATTTACGTAGACTTTATCACGGTTGATGGGGGAGAAGGTGGAACAGGCGCTGCGCCACAAGAGTTTTCAAATGCTGTTGGGATGCCTTTAAGAGAGGGTGTTGCATTTGTTTATGATGTTTTAAGTGGTTTTGGTTTAAAAAAGCACATCAAGATTATAGCTTCTGGTAAAATTTCATCAGGGTTTGATTTGGTTAAAAACATTGCCCTTGGTGCAGATTTATGTAATTCTGCTCGCGGAATGATGTTTGCCTTAGGTTGCATTCAAGCATTAGAATGTAATAGCAATACTTGCCCAACAGGGGTGGCCACGCAAGACGAAAGTTTAATGAAAGGCTTGGTAGTCGAAGATAAAACTGTTCGTGTGTTTAACTTCCATAGATTAACCGTTCAAAGTGCGGTGGAATTGCTGGGTGCTGCGGGTTTACGCCATCCTTATCAATTAACTAGGGCATATATTAACCGTAGAATCGGGCAAAATGTAATGCAATCTTACATGGAAACTTTTCCTTATATTCCTGAAGGAAGTTTAGTGCAAACGCCTTATCCTTCACAGCATGAGTTAGGAATGGCATTAAGTACTTCAGCTAGTTTTGCTCCAACAGATTATAAAGTTTCGGCAATAGATTATCAAACAGCAAGTTCTAATAATTAAATGAAAAACTGTCATCCTGACCTTGTCTAAGGACTGAGTGATTTTGTTTTTGAAAAGCAAGCTATTGTAGCTATTAAAGTTAGTCCCGCTTTTCCCTGTAGCCTAAGCCAATGAAAAATTGGCTGTCGGGCTGTCGGTTCAATCGGGTTTAAGATGCAAGGATTGTGCAATTATTAAGGTGTTGGGAGCATAAATACAGAAAGGTCCGTCACCCTGAATTTATTTCAGGGTCTGGGCTGAGGGATTAAAAACTAATAAACTGAAATAAAATAAATGAAGCAACTAATCTCTATCATTAAACCTATCTTAATTCTATTTCTAGGTGTAAATCTATTTTTTTGGATGTTGTACCACGCTAGTGCTCATAAAATTCCTCTACAAACAGATTTAACATTTGGATTAATAAGCCTGTTTCTTGCTTTACTAATACTTTTTCTATACTTGAGAAAGCCATAATACTTCAGTAAGTTAGTAATGACGAATTAGAACAATAAAAAAGTCGCTTAACATTTCTGATAAGCGACTTTTCTATTCACTAAAAGTCCCCTTTAGGGGATTTAGGGGTTTAAAACTCAGCGCTTTTTGGAAATCTTGGGAAAGCAATTACATCTCTGATGTTTGTCATTCCGGTTACGAACAAAACTAAACGTTCAAAACCTAAACCAAACCCAGCGTGAGGGGCAGAACCAAAACGGCGGGTATCTAAATACCACCAAAGTTCTTCTTGCGGAATGTGCATTTCTTCCATGCGCTTAGTAAGCATATCCATACGCTCTTCTCGTTGCGAACCACCAATCATCTCACCAATACCTGGGAATAAAATATCCATTGCAGCAACCGTTTTACCATCATCGTTCATTCTCATGTAAAACGATTTGATGTCTTTAGGGTAATCAGTTAAAATAACTGGTTTTTTAAAATGTTTCTCAACCAAATAACGCTCATGCTCACTTTGTAAATCAGCGCCCCATTCGTCAATTAAGTATTTAAACTGTTTTTTCTGATTAGGTTTAGAATGTTTTAATATCTGTATAGCTTCGGTATAAGTTAAACGTTCAAATTCATTTGCCAAGCAAAAATCAAGTTTTTCAATTAATGATAGCTCACTTCTTTCTTGCTGCGGTTTTGTTTTTTCTTCTTCTAATAAACGGTCATTTAAGAATGCAATTTCGTCTTTGCAGTTTTCTAATGCATAACCGATTACATATTTCATCATATCTTCGGCCAATTGCATGTTGTTCTCTAAATCTGCAAATGCAACTTCAGGTTCAATCATCCAAAATTCTGCTAAGTGACGAGTAGTGTTCGAATTCTCAGCCCTGAAGGTTGGTCCGAAGGTATAAATCTGGCCAAAAGCCATTGCTGCTAATTCGCCTTCTAGCTGACCAGAAACAGTTAGATTTGTTGCTTTTCCAAAGAAATCTTCAGAAAAATCTACTTTTCCATCATCTGTGCGAGGAGTTTTATCGAAATCTAAAGTAGTAACCTTAAACATTTCTCCAGCACCTTCTGCATCACTTGCAGTAATTACTGGTGTATGCATGTAAACAAAACCACGTTCGTTGTAAAACTGGTGTATCGCAAATGCTAAAGCGTGACGAACCTTGAAAACAGCATTAAAAGTATTGGTGCGGAAACGCAAATGCGCTTTTTCTCTCAAAAACTCTAGGCTATGTTTTTTAGGTTGCAAAGGATATTCATCAGCATTGCTATCTCCAAGAATTTCGATAGTTTTTGCTTTAACATCTACCTTTTGACCTTTACCTAAAGATTCAACTAAAGTTCCTTCAACAGAAATTGCAGCGCCAGTTGTAATTCTTTTTAATAATTCTTCAGGTGTATTGGTAAAGTCAACAACTATTTGAATGTTGCCCATGCACGAACCATCATTCAATGCTATAAATTGGTTGTTGCGAAAGGTTCTAACCCAACCCATTACCTTAACTTCCGTGTCAAATGCTGTAGAATTCAGCAGGTCTTTAATTTTTTCTCTCTTTATCATTAGGCTATGCTCTATAAGGGCGTCAAAAATAAGGATTTAAACCTAAAATTTCCTATTTGTTTGAGGTAAGTTTTCTTAAATTTTAAAAGTTTGAAGATTGGTTAAGAGACTGGTAACGCAATAAAAAAGGAAGCTCCTTTATCTTTTCCATCGCTTTCTGCCCACACTTTTCCATGGTGTAGCTCCACTAGCATTTTAACAATTGATAGACCTAGACCATTAGAATGTTCCTTTCCTGTTGGGATGGCACTTAATCTGGCAAACTTTGTAAATAGTTTACTCATATCTTCTTCTAATAATCCTTGCCCTTGGTCTTTAAATTCAATTATGATTTGGTTATCTATTGTGCTTACATTGATAAAAATAGTAGTATTGGGATAAGCATATTTTAAAGCATTACTTAATAAATTTTCGAAAGCTTCTTGTAATCTTATTGTGTCTGCTAAAATTACAGTAGAGCAATTACAAGATATTTCTACCGTTTGTTGTTTTTGAGAAGCGATTAATTCAAAATTCTTTTTGATAGTTTCCAATATTCCAGCAACATCTATTTCTTGAGAATTTAACCTGAAACTTGCATTCTCACTTTGCGACAAGTCTAATAAATTATTTAAACTACCCAAAACACTAGTGGCAGCCCTTTTAATCCTATCTGCAAAGTCGGCAACAATTTTCGGGTCATCTGCCTTTTTTTTGATTAACTCTGCAGAAAGTGAAATGGTTGTATTTGGATTTTTTAGGTCGTGAACAATTCTGTTCATCATGTCCGTTTGAGTTCTTATCGCCTTTCTTGTAGCAAGCCTTAGTTCAAGTTCATCCATTGCTATAGACGATAATGTTTCCAGCATCTGGAGTTGCTGCGCTGTTACTTCTTTTGGTTCTACATCTAAAACGCATACTGTGCCTAATTGAAGACCTTCAGGGGTTTTTAAAGGTGCGCCAGCATAAAACCTTACACCATTTTCCATTAACACAAAAGGATTGTCTGCCAGTTCAGGTACGTTAAGCATATTCTCAAACAAGGTTACATTGCTATTTAATATAGCAATAGAACAAAAACTATCTTTCCTGTCTATTTGTGTTGCTTGTAACGGGCTTATATTGCTTTTAAAGAATACTCGTTCTTCATCTACAAAAGTTACTTGAGCTATTGGGGTGTTAAAAATTTGAGCAGCTAATATGGCAATCTTATTAAATGTATCTTCTTCAGGGGTGTCTAATATATCGTAGGCGTGTAGCTTATTAATTCGCTCTGCATCATTGTCTGGAATTAATGAATTAGGGATCTGAAAATTGTTCATCAATAATTTGTTTGAGGTATCAAATATAATCTAATAGAATGAACTTTTGTTTTAGATTGAATTTATAGATATTTTCTATTTTACTAAAATATTTAAGTGTTTTTAGGTTTTTATGTTAAAAAATTGAATAAAAGTGCTTTTTAAAATCATTAAATATTAAAATATGCCTTTAAATTTGAGTTATATTTTAATTTATATCAATTTCATATATTTTTTTGTGTGTTATTAAGGTAAAAAATCACTGATTAGCAGAATTTTATACTTATTATTTAATTTTCTGTAAAAAAAATTAAATAATTTTTCTTTTTAATCTATTTTATGTGAAATAAATCCTTATATTTGTTGTGTTCATACAAAAAAGTACATTTATATTTGGTTTGATTAAAGCTCTGGTTGGATGGCCAGAGCTTTTTCATTTAAATTAAACCAGGTTAAAAACTCTCTAAATAGGAGTGAACAGAATTATAATAGAACTTAACAACCAACCAAACTATAGAAGGCCAGTTCGTTCAAGCGACTGGCCTTTGTTTTTAATAAGAATATATTATTTACATTCCTGATTTTTTCTTATTGTTAGTTATACTCTTCTTGTAGGAAATAGTAACCAAGTAAATATGATCTAGGCGTCACATAGCTATTGAGGTTATATGATACCTACTTGATGCCTACTTGAACCCTGTTACATATGTAAATTTATACAGGCTGATTAAGGTATAGCGAGTGTTGAATTGGTGCAACTTTTAAGGTTGTACTGAAGCAAGGTTAGGAACAAAAAAAGACCAGCTCGTTTTACGGCTGGTCTTTTTTAATATTATATATCTTTCCGACTTGCGGACTAAAAACTTCCTGACTAACTAGCTAAAACTTGAGTAACTAAATCAGCAGCTTCTTTTAATTGAATTGCAGAGAAAACTTTCAAGCCAGAATCGTCAATTAATTTTTTAGCTTCTGCAGCGTTAGTTCCTTGTAAACGGCAAATAATAGGAACTGGAACATTTCCAATTTCTTTATAAGCATCAATAACACCTTGTGCAACTCTATCGCAACGAACAATACCACCAAAAATATTAATGAAGATTGCTTTTACATTAGGGTCTTTTAAAATGATATTAAAACCAGCTTTAACTGTAGTTGCATTTGCAGTTCCACCAACGTCTAAAAAGTTAGCAGGTTCACCACCAGCAATTTTAATAATATCCATTGTGGCCATTGCTAAACCAGCGCCGTTAACCATACAGCCAACATTACCATCTAATTTAACATAGTTTAAGTTGCTTTCGCTAGCTTCAACATCAGTTGGGTCTTCTTCCAATTTATCACGCATTGCTGCATAATCTGGGTGACGGAACAAAGCGTTCTCATCTAAATCAACTTTAGCATCAACAGCTATAATTTTATCATCGCTAGTTTTTAAAACTGGGTTAATCTCAAACATCGCAGAATCAGTAGCATCATACGCTTTATAAAGAGCGGTAACAAATTTTACCATTTCTTTATGAGCTGCACCAGTTAAACCTAAGTTAAAAGCAATTTTACGAGCTTGGAAACCTTGTAAGCCAACTTTTGGATCAATAGATTCTTTGAAAATTAAGTGTGGAGTATGTTCAGCAACTTCTTCAATATCCATACCACCTTCGGTACTGTACATGATAATGTTTGTTCCATTTGCACGGTCCAATAAAACAGAAACGTAAAACTCCTTAGTTTCAGATGCACCTGGATAATAAACATCCTGAGCAACTAAAATTTTATGTACTTTTTTACCTTCAGCACTAGTTTGTGGTGTAACCAATTGCATACCTAAAATATCGGTAGCTCTTTGTTTAACCTCATCCAAGTTTTTAGCAAGCTTTACGCCTCCACCTTTTCCTCTACCACCTGCATGAACTTGTGCTTTAATCACAACCCAGTCAGAGTTATAGTCAGTTTTCATTTTTTTAGCTGCTTCTACAGCTTGTTCAACAGTTTCAGCTACAATGCCTTCTTGTATAGCAACGCCAAAACTCTTTAAAATTTGTTTACCTTGATATTCGTGGATATTCATCTGTTCAAAAATTTGCTCAAATCTACAATTTCAAAACCTTTATACAAAGCCTAAATCTATTAAAAATGAAAGTATTTAGTATATTAGCTAAACACACAAAATTCCTAGTTAAAATTTAATCACCTTTATTAGAAAAGCAAGGTCAGATGTTCTTTTTAACGATAGTCAAGTCTTTCGCTTTACTGGCCTCATTCTTCAGCTTCGTGCTCGCTGTAACCGGGTTTAGAGAAAGAAGGTTGTGAAAATAGGATAGGTTGCAAGCCGCCCCATACATATGTTAAATTGTTAAGAAAAGAGCATCTACATCACTTCATCAGCTTGGACTAAACGTCACCCTGAATTTATTTCATGTTCTGCAAACAAATATGTGTTAAGGAGATATACCACCCAATAATGCTACAAGGTACAGGGAAAAATTTTAGTTTAGCCTAATCATTTTGCCAGTTTTCACCGATTCATCACAAGCGAAAGCAATCCTTAAGCTATTTACTGCATCATTGGTAGGATTGGTTAAATCAAGGTCTTCAACAATGGCCTTTAAAAAATGCCGTTGTTCGCGGTTACAGAGTTCTTGATGGTTAGGTTCATCTGTAAGGTCTATCCATTCATCAGCTTTGCTAAATTCGTATTGACAATCTAAAGCGGCATGGTGTACTTTAATTGATTCGGTTTTGGTGTGGGCTTCAATGTTAGCAGATTGTCCTACGTTTCCAGCATTTTTAGCTACAATGGATACTGATCCCTTTGGGCCAAAAACATCCTTGATAAAGAAAGCATTATCGCTGATCATTGGTCCCCAGCCAGCTTCATACCAACCAATAGAACCGTCTGCAAAGCGTATCTGCAACTGTCCGTAATTATAATTCCATTCGGGTATATCATCGGTTAGTTTAGCACCAATGGCACTCACTTGTATGGGCATAGATTTTGTCATTTGGCACATGATATCGATATAATGCACAGCACAGTCTACAATTGGGCTTAAACTTTTCATCAGGTTACGGTGTACCGTCCACTTTGCGCCATGGCTTTGCTGGTTTAAATTCATACGCATTACCAATGGTTTTCCCATTGTTTGAGCCAGATCTGTAAATTTTTGCCAAGATGGATGATAGCGTAATATATAGCCCACCAATAATTTTTTGTTAGCTTTTTTTGCAGCTTCGGCTACTCTTATTGCACCGTTTACACTATCTGCCAATGGCTTTTCTATAAATACGTGGCAACCATTCTCTAAAGCTTTAATTGCATACGCTTCATGTGTATCGGGGTAGGTAGAAATGCAAACTGCATCTGGCTTGGTAACGGAAAGAGCTTCATCAAAATCGCTATACAAATGGTATTGACCACCAAGTTTTTCATTGAGATTTTTTTTACTTTCTCCAGTAGAAACCAATCCGCATATTTCAAAACCTGGCAAGGTATGATAAGCTGTGGCATGGGATGCACCCATATTGCCACAGCCTGCCACTAATACCCTTAAATTCTTTTTTGTTGTTTCCATCAGTCTCTTAAATGCCCAAAGTCCAACCTTTTCGGTATTCGCGTTTTACAAATTGATTTACTTCATCAAAGTTGGTTACCTTCATGTTTACTTTATCCCAAAGCATCTTGATATCTCTGCCGGGGTAATTGATTTTACCTGCCGCATCTCTCCGCTGCACATCTGTACCTCTAATGGCCAAATTGGCAATGAGTAAAGTTTCTGTAAGTGGGCCTGCTATTTCAAATGGCGAACTGAGTTGTATTTTTCCGTAACCGGCAATTGCAGCTTCAGCAAATTGGGTGTAATGTCCTTCTTCTTGATTAAGGATACGTGGAATGGTAATTTTAGTATGATCAGAATTATTGTGTGATAACGGCAGTAACCTTGGGTTCTTGCCGTAGGTTTCGCAGATCATTTTTCCTTTTGTACCTATAAAAAGTACACCATTATCGCCAAATTTTTCGTTTGCACCTAATTCTTCTGGACGTTCTGGTTTAATACCTCCATCCATCCAATGTACTTGAACCTCATGTTTGGTTTTTGGCGTTTTGGCAAAAGTGAGAATTACATGGCTAGATGGTGGACAGCTTTCTGGTAAATAGGCTCTTTTAAATTCATCTACATATACACTACCCACACTACACTCTACGCTAATGGGCGTATCTAAACCTAATACCCTAAATGGCGGTTCTACTAAATGGCAGCCCATATCGCCTATGGCGCCTGTACCATAATCCCACCATCCCCTCCAATTAAAGGGAACCAGTTTATTTACATATTCTTTGTATGGAGCGCTACCTAACCACAAATCCCAATCGAGTTCTTTCGGTATTTCTGCCTTTCCTGTTGGCCACGAAATTCCCTGTGGCCATACCGGCCTGTTAGTCCAACAGTAAACGGTATGTACTTTACCTATCCTGCCTGCATCATACCATTCCTGTAGTCTTCTTACCCCATCTCCCGAAGCTCCCTGATTACCCATTTGTGTAACCACTTTATATCGGTTTGCTGCTTCGGTTAACATCCTGGCTTCATAAATATCGTGCGTTAAGGGTTTTTGAACATATACATGTTTACCTAACTGCATGGCTGCCATGGCAATTTGCGCATGGGTATGATCGGGTGTGGATACCGTTACAGCGTCAATATTTTTGCCTTCTTTATCCAATAACTCACGGTAGTCTTTATAATATTTTGCCTTTGGGAAGTTTTTTAAAGAATTTGCAGCCCTTCTATCATCTACATCGCATAAAAATGCAACATCAGTTTTGCCTCCTCTAACAATACTGGCAATATCGCTTTCTCCTTTTCCGCCTGCACCTATTCCAGCCAATTGTAAACGATTACTTGGTGCCAGAAAACCTGGCCCACCTAGTACATGTCGAGGTACAATCATAAATCCAGCGGTGGCAAGTGCTGTTGTTTTAATAAAGTTTCTTCTTGAATTTTCGGTTTTCGAATTTGCTTTATCTTCTATCATTATTAATTTATTATAATGCTAAATTATACTTATTTCTTTTTATCTGAAGCTTTTGTATCTGTTTCTTTTTGAGCTGGCGCTTTCGTGCTCAAGTCTTTAATCCTGATGTTACGGAACTGCACTGGAGAACCATGGCCCAGAAATCCGATATGTCCGCTTTCACGTAATAAACCAGGGTGTTGTTGGTGATCGGGGGTGCCGTTTTTCTTAAATGGTTCGATATCGCCATCTAAAATTAAGGTGCCGTTTAAGATCACTTTAATCTTCGATCCTTTTGCAATTACCTCTTCGTAGTTCCACTCGCCGGTAGGTTTTAAAAATCCTCTTTTGGCAGGGATAGTACCATAAACAGAACCATGGTACTGGTACACTTTCAGGTCTTTATAAATTGGGGCATCATTATCCAGGATCTGTAATTCCATACCTACATAAGCTGCATCGCCTTCTAAAGGAGCTCTAATGCCTAAGCCATTGTTTGCACCAGGGGTTAACTGAAATTCGAAACGATAAACAAAATCGCTGAATTCTTCTTTGGTGAATAAATTCCCACCTGATCCTTTACCTGGTTTCGGTCTGATGGCAATGTTTCCGTCTTCAATGATATAATCGGTGGTATTGCCCGTCCAGCTATGCATGTTGGTTCCATCGAACAATACTTTGTATCCTTCTTTTTTCTCTTGTGCACTTAGCTCAAAAGGTTTTGGACGAGGAATTTCTTTGATGTAGATATCTCGGTAGGCTACCGGCGATCCATGTGCCTGCAATTCGATCTGCTCTTCTGCAAAGATTGGCAAACCTCTGTCCCAATAATTTTCTAAGATTACATTGTCGGTAACCAATTGTCCATTCAAATAAACAGTAACACGGTCGCCTTTCATTAAGATTCTAAATGAATTCCATTCATCTAACTTATTATCAGCTACTTTAAGTGGCTTGCTTTCGTTAGTCTGATTATTGTACAAACCACCAGAACCAACCTGAGCACCGACTTTTGTGCGAGCAAGATCCCAGATCTGTACCTGCGGCGTACCGCGTAGGTAAATACCCGCGTCGCCTTCACCTTTTTTATCGTCGATGATTTTCCAATCTACCAGCATTTCAAAATCGCCATATTTTTTAACGGTAGCAAGGTTATTGCCATGGCTTTGAAACTGTAGTTCGCCATTAATTACTTTCCAGCTTTCCTTTGCTTCTGCATCAGCTTTTGTTTGCGCTTCGGCTAAGATTTTTTCATCCATTTTTGCTCTTTTGATCGGATCGGCCACAAGCCCTTTCCAACCAGATAAATCTTTGCCATTAAAAAGCTGAACAAAGCCTTCGTCAGCTTTCATTTCAGAAATATACTTACGCATACCCTCTTTCTGATAACCTGCATCACCTCCGGTAATTACTGCAATGGTTTTATTCAACAAGCCTTTTACTATGTCGCCATTGTAAGTGCCAGTCATCGTAATATTCATCACCGCGTTTGCCGCAGCTTGTTGCAAAGTAATATTATCTAAATACTTACCTGCAAATACTATTGCATTAAAACATTTGGCCTGTTCGGTATCTTTAAGGATTTGCTGTTGTTGTGCCGGGGTTTTTGCCACTGACATTGTATTACGCAATAGTAATAAACGCTGCTCGGGAGGATACTTTGTATTTCTTACTAAAGTTAAGTAACCCACAATTGCCTGGTTCAAAAAGTCTGGATTTGTAGTTGTACGGGCAATGTTAATCAGTGCATCAGTTGAGCCTGCATCCGACCATGAAGAGAGGGCTTCGATTGCAGCTTTCTTCGTAGCATCGTCGCCTGTGGCATAAGCTTCTGATACCGATTTTAATGACTTCTGTCCACCTAAGCTACCCAGTACCTTATAAAATAGCAATTTCTTATCGGCAGGTGTATTACCCATTTGCTGAAGAATAGCATTGGTTTGAGCCTCTTTATCTGCTGTTCCTTTAACCGAAGCAATAATGGCATCTTGTACAGCAGTAAGTTCGCCTGCATCGGTTATTTTATTTAAAAGGTCAAATAATTGCGCTTTATTTTCGGCTACAGCAATATGTTTTAATGAAAGAAATGCGGCCTTTCTCACTTCAGGTTTTTTACTGTTTAATGCAGTATAAATAACTGCTGTTTGGCTTGTTGCTGCACGGGCAGCTAAAATATTAATCAAAGCAACCTGAACTTCTGGTTTAGCTTTCGGTATATATGCGCCAACTTTCGTAGCTACACTTTCGCCTTTTATTCTTAAGATACCATTAGAAATACCTGCAATATCTGCTGCATCTCCTTTGCTCATTAACATCAACAGATCTTCTATAACCTCTTCCTGCCCTAGTTTTACGGCTGTGTTAATTGCACTCAGCTTTACCTCTTGATCGTCACTTTTAATTAATTTGAGTACGGTTGGTAATACAGATTTTGCCTTGCTATTAGCCAACATGTCTAAAATAGAAACCTGAGTTGGAGCATCTACCTTTTTTAACTGGCTTACCCAAGCTGCACTGTTGGCATCATTTACGCCATTAGCAGCAAATTTAACCGCGGCAGCGCGGAACTCGAACTGTTTATCGGCCATGGCAGCTAACAAGGCTTGTTGATCAGTTTGTGTTGCCGAAAGTAATCTTAAGGCCGCAATACGTTCGTTTATCTGATCATTTGCCGTTGCTTTTTCTAATATTGTTTTGGCTATTGTTTCTACTCCGGTTTTATCTGTTGTTACATTTTTCTGTGCATAAACCAATAATGCCGCAACCGCATTGGTTTGGTCGTATTTATAACCTGCTTGTTCAGCAGCTTTTACCAAAATTTCTTTAGCAGATGCATCGCCAATATTGGCCAAGGCATACAAACTTACTTTGGTTAATTCTTTATCTGTTCCAGTAACCAATGGTGCAATAGCGGTTGATGCTGTTTTAGCATTAGCATGCCCCAATGCTTCTACAATAGAAATTTTGGCTTTGCCGTTGGCCTTAGCTAATGCATTAATTAATGCGTTTGTAGCAGAGGCAGTACCAATTTTGGCTAGTGCTCTCGATGCTTCGTCAGCCAATTGCTCATCAGCAAGATAACCGGTTAAGCAAGATACCGCAGCATCATTTCCTACCAAGTCGAACTGACTAATAATAAATGCTTTGTTCTGTTTATCGGATAGTTTAGCTAGTGATTTGCAATAGGCACTTACAGCCATATTCCTTAAGTTTTGTTGGCCGCTTTTTGTAGTATAGGCAGTAAAACCACCTACCGCATACTCAATAAGCGAGTTATTCCCTTTTGCAGAAGCCGTTAAGCCACTGATTAAGGTTACGTAACCTTCTTCACCTAAATCGGCAACTTCTTTCATGTTGCGTTCAAATTGTGCAGCATTTCTGGCGGGCAGTTGCGCCAATAAATCAGCAATACGTGTGGTGGTAGTTCTCTCGTCTTTTTTATCTTGAGCTAGGGCCGTTACCGTAAATAATGCATTGGAAAGCATTACTATGGTTAACAGCACCAATATTATTTTTTTATTCATGATCGTCGTATTTTGGGATGTCTTAAATAGAAAATGGTGCACGCATTACGGGATTAATTAATTTGTTAGCAGCCTCGTCATCTACAAATTCTTGCTTAACCGGGTCGAACTTTAACGATCTTCCTAATCTTAAGGCAGCCAAACCAATATTTACAATGTTGCATGAACGATGTCCGTTCTCTTCATTTAAAGCGAATTTTTTCCTCGTTCTTACCGATTCTGAAAACTCTACAATCTCAGGGTCAGGATCGGGGAATTGCGCCAATTTACGTTCCAGATCAGGGATATCAGATTTAAAACCTGGATACAATTTACCTTTTGGACCTTCTATATAAGGTACATTGGCATCTTTACCTTCACCATCCAAAATAATCTGGCACCCATCGGCATAGGTATAGGTAATCCTGCGCCAAATGCCTACTGCATCAGCATGTTGTTGTGGCGCATCAACTTCTACAGAAATTGGATTGGTATCATCCTTACCTAAAAAGTATTGAATCGGGTCGATATAATGTTGCCCCATATCACTTAAGCCACCACCATCATAATCCCAATAGCCCCTAAAAGTTTGGTGAACACGGTGTGCATTGTAAGGTTTATAAGGCGCAGGGCCTAACCATGCGTTATAATCTAGTTCTGCCGGTACAGGCTGAGGCGCTAAATGATCTTTGCCAACCCAGTAAAACTTCCAATCGTAGCCTGTATGTTTACTTACTATTACTTTTAATGGCCAGCCCAACATACCGCTATCTACCAGTTTTTTAATTGGTTTTACGGTTGTACCCATCCCGTAAAAGGTATCTTTAAACCTAAACCACGTATTTAGTCTAAACATTCTGCCATGTTGCTTTACGGCTTCCACAACTCTTTTCCCTTCACCTATGGTATGGGTCATTGGTTTTTCACACCAGATATCTTTTCCTGCATTTGCAGCATCTACAGCCATAATACCATGCCAATGTGGCGGGGTGGCAATGTGTACAATGTCTACTTCGGGTAATTGTATGAGTTCTCTATAATCACTAAATGTTTTTACGCCTTTATCTAGCATAGAAGCAGCTTGTTTAAGGTGGTTCTGGTCAACATCACAAATGGCAACTACCTGTGTGCCTTCGTAAGCAAAATGACCTCTTCCCATACCTCCAACACCTATTACGGCTTTGGTAAGTTTATCACTAGGAGCAATAAACCCTTGCCCTCCGATTACATGCCGAGGGATAATGGTAAATGTAGCCAGGGCGATTGCAGATTTTTTGATAAAATCTCGTCTGGAGTTTTGTGATTTTTGTGGTTCTTTTTTGGTTTTCATTTGGTTTTCATTTAATCTAATTGCATAATCGTTGTTTGAAAACATTATCCTAATTAATTACATAATATTAGGAAATAACTATTGTAAAGACAAAACATTAATAATTTATTTATGTATTAAAAAAAGTTTTATAAAATTTTAATATAAGTTATCTATATTTATCAAAATAGTACAGTTATAAATATGAATCTTAACCTATTAAATCACTTAATTTTAGACAGCAGCAATAAGCAGTCAATTCACAAGCACAGGCTCATTAAACATTTTTTTAACTTAGAGACTGCTTCGGTTTCTACTTTATGTAAAGCAATGGATATGAGCACACCGAGTTTATTGAAACTCTTAACATCGCTGATTAATGAAGATTGGGTTGAAAAAAATGGTTATGGGGTATCCATTGGTGGTCGAAAACCTGAACTTTATCGACTAAAGGATAAGAAAATCATGATCCTCTGTGTTGATATTGAGTTATTTCACACCAAAATAGCCATTATAGATAATAATTATAACTTTATACTAGATGTTAAAGCCATTCTGCTACCGATCTCAAAAAGTAGAACTGATTTTTTTAATATTCTACACGCCAACCTACAAGCTATTTTAAAATCGGCAGGTATTGATTGGAAGCAGTTGATTGGTTGTAGTATAGGGATGCCCGGCTTAATTGATGCTGAAAAGGGAGAAAATTACAGTTACTTTTTAAGTGATGGCGAGAATATTTCCTTAACTGCCGCATTCGAAAAACTGTTAAATATACCTGTTGTGATACAAAATGATGTGAACGGTTCGTCTATGGCAGAATTTACGCATGGTATGGCTAAAGACAAAAAAAATGTGCTTGTATTATTAATGGATTGGGGAGTTGGCTTAGGTATTATTATGGATGGCAAATTGAGGCAGGGAACCTGTGGCTTTTCTGGAGAACTAGGACATATTCCTTTTGTTGAAAACGGCGCATTATGTTATTGTGGCAAACATGGCTGTTTAGAAACAATAGCTTCAGGAAATGCCTTGTCAGAAATGGCTAAAGAAGGTATTTTATCGGGTAAAAACTCTATGCTAAACACACTTTCTAACGAAGAATTGGAAAGGATTGAACCATCTGTAATTATTAAGGCGGCCAATAAGGGCGATCAATATGCCATCCAGTTATTGTCGAATGTGGGTACGTACATGGGTAAAGGAATCTCCATGCTGATCCAATTGTTTAATCCAGAATTGATTATTTTAAGTGGCAAAATTGCCGAAGCCAAACAATACATTACTTTACCCATGCAGCAAGCTATAAATATGTACTGTATGACCCAAATTAGAGAGAAAACAATGATTAACTCTTCTGAACTTGGCGAAAATTCAAGACTGTTGGGCTATACAGCATCTGGAATCGATCAATTTTTAGAGGCCTTAATCAAAAGGGCAAAAAAGCCGATGGGTTGATAAATAAGAATGGCTTCAAATGGTTATACCTTATTGATTACTAGAACCTAATTTATGTCAATCTGAAGGTTGTTTTATTTCATAAATATGAATCACGTCTTAACTATCAATACTAAATATAGCAGTAGGTCCTTATTTTTTAATCGTGATAGTAGTGGATCTCGATAAATAGGGTGAAACGAATAGCCAGACTAAAACTAATCGTTTCACTGTCATTGTCCCCAATGGACTCTTATGGAGCTTTTCTAATCTTTCTTCTTAAATCTAAAATATTCGCTCGTTTGCCAATCCCTATAATTCCAAGACAGCCAAGATGTTTCTTCATACTGTTTATTAAACCTTTCAATTCTTCCGTCAAGGTCATCATCAAAATTTTTAAGTTGCCTTTTTGTCCTCTCTATATTTAACTGAACAGTATCTACAGGTGTTTTTACTTGAGCAATTGCAGCAGTATCTGGTACAACTTCAGTGTAATCGTACCTAGTTGCGTAACTAGATTGAGAAACATATTTTTTGAGCAAATTCCTGTTCTTATCTAATAAGGGCAATGTCTTATCAGACATATCTAACAAATGGTCTAAATCTAAAGTGATATTATTTCTATTGTTAATGTTGTAGTTAACAATAAAAACATCCCAGTTTACTAGTCCTGCAATCAACAATAAGCTATACCAAACAAAACCATTGGTTTTAAATAAGTAAAACAATGTTTTTTGTTGTGCAACTTTAATGTAAACTGTTATTAAGCCAATGGTGCAAAGAATCAGGAAGACTAAAACACCAATCCTTTTATAAGTTAAACCATGCATATCTACATAATTGTAATCTCTTAATAGTACAGATGATACTAAAAATGCATTTTGAATGATCCAGACATAAGCTAATATCCTTATGGTTTTATTTCTACTAAAAAAGTTAAGGTTTCCACTAAAGAAATAAATAATCACAAGCATTGCCAATACGATGCTCATAATTAAAGCATTGGTTCCTTCGTGTAATTCTGCAGAGTAATTCACTGTTTTTATGCTTGAAACATTGCCTAGCCAGAGTGTAGAAACATCAATGGTGTTTAGAGATAGTATTAAAAGATTTAACGCAGCAAAGGATATAATCCCGATGATATTTTCGGTTTTAAGTGCCATGTTTTTCTTCATTAATTTGCCCGCAAATATTGCAGTTATCTCATAACCAAAAGAGAATTTTTTGAGATTTCTCTTTTTGCGAATCATTTTTTCTTCTAAAGTTAATTCAGCTTTTTCTAAGCCATCATCTTTGAACTTGATGATAATTCCTGCAGTAAATAGAATGCCTAAAACAATGTGCATAAATCTTAATACACTTAGTTCGCCAAAAATGAAAGTGTACACGGAAGTGATGAAACTGCCAATATTATTTGCGATAATTTCTAAATACTTAGCAAAAACAGGATTTGCTATACTATATAATATGCTAAAGAAAATAAGTACAATAATTGGAATGATGATGTACTTAATGGGTCTTATAATTGGTTTCAAAGAAAATCTTCCAAGTTTTACACCAATTAATTTTTTAACCAAATTAATTGGGCCTATGGTTAATTGCAGGACTGCAGCAAATAAAGCAGTAAAAACGCTTCTCAATTGTTGCATGTGGACAAAGCCGATAAATATAAATAAGCTTAAGTAATATGAAATAATTGTTAAGACAGATTGATTGTAGACTACTAGCAATGCTGCCAATAAATGCGAAACAGCAGCAAAAAGCACTCTTTTGTTTTTAGGCGTTGCCTTATCGACAAATAAAACAATAAATATAAATAAAGAGTAGAGTAGGAGGTTCAAAGCTAAACGCTCCATCCAAAAAAGGAAGTTGAAAAGTAAACCACCGCCAAATATGGCAATGAGTTGTAGGTCTATTTGTTTTTTCATTTATTTATTGATTAAAGATTGATGGATATTCTATAAGAAACCAGAAGTAAAATAGGGCAATAGGGATATTTACTAATAATAAACCCATTGCTCTAACCAGCTGGATTCGGTTCTCGGAGGTGGAAATAAGCGTGATTAAAAGAGCCAATAAGACAAATAGATTTATGACTACTGCTAAACAGACATAGAAGAAGCCGAAGAGAGGGATTATTTCATTTCTTACTATAAAAGAAGATAGGAAGAGTAGAGTGCCTATAATAAGCGAATATTTAAAGCAAAATATTGCTAATTTAATAATTGAATTGTTTTCTTGATTTTCCATTCTGATATTTTAAAAGTACTTTGAAATTCAAAGTATAAGGTTAAAAAAAAATTAAATCCCTTTTATCATTTTTTCTAAAGCATCCAGATGTGCTTTAAAAGCTTGTTTGCCTAACTCTGTAATTAGATAAGTGGTGTTGGTTTTACGACCAATAAATGCCTTTTGCACTTTAATATATTCTGCTTGTTCTAAAGTATTTAGGTGAGAAGCAAGGTTGCCATCCGTTAATTCTAACATTTGTTTTAATTCGTTAAAACTTACAGAATCGTTTACGACTAAGATAGACATGACACCAAGTCTTATCCTGCTATCAAATATCTTATTAAGTGCTCCAATTGGATTTACCATTACTTTGTCCTTTCGTATTTAAAATACATGATAAAGCCATAAATGATGTGTAAAACACCAAATCCAAAAGCCCAAAAGTAGAGTCCGTAACCAATGTTAAACAAAGCAATTATTCCCAATATAACCTCACAAATGCCTAAAAAACGAATATCAGTATAGGTGTATTTACTGGCGTTAATTAAAGCTAAGCCATAAAATACTAAACAGGTCGGCGCAACTAAGGCAGCACCTCCAGTCGTGTTAAATAATAAGGCAAGGATGAAAAATGCGCCCGCAATTAAAGGAATTGCTAGATTAACTAAAAGAGCTCTAGAGGTCTTATCCCAAAATGGAAGATTGTTTTTCTTGGTCTGACGAAGCGTGAATAGAAAACCTCCTGCTAAAGCAACAAATAAAACACCAAAGGCAATTTTTATCAGATTGGCTTCTATATCAGCACCTGCATCTGTACTAGTTGCGTAATCATAAGTTTTGCCAACATACTTTTTTAATTCTAAATGTGCCAAATAAGCTCCAACTAAGCCGGTTATTCCAGCAAAAACACCAGATAAACCACTTAAAGAAATAAATCTAGAAGAGCGATCCATCATTTTTCTAATGTCGCTCAATGCATTCAATTGTTCTTCTTGATTATTCATATTAAAGCACTTTGTGCTTCAAAGTTATAGAAGAAATTAATATATCCAAATATTTTTTAAATATTGTTTGATTGCTTTATTATTAATGAACCCAAAAACAATTTAACAATTTAACAAATTAACAATGTAGCAATTTAACAAATACGTAACTTTACCAAATGCTAAAAGCCACAGGAATTAAAAAAGCTTACGGGAGTTTACCAATTTTAAAAGGGGTAGATATTGAAGTTGCAAAAGGAGAAATTGTAAGCATTGTGGGGGCGTCAGGGGCTGGTAAAAGTACTTTGCTGCATATATTAGGTAGTTTAGATAAACCAGATGAAGGCGTTGTAGAGTTAAAAGGAACAAAGGTAAACAAGCTTTCTGGGGATCTTTTAAGTGTGTTCAGAAATCAAAATATTGGGTTTATTTTTCAATTCCATCATTTATTGCCTGAGTTTACAGCTCTTGAAAATATTTGCATTCCAGCATTTATAGCAAAAAAAAGTAAAAAAGAGGCAGAACTAAGAGCCTTTGAATTGTTAGATTTATTAGGTTTAAGAGATAGAGCAGACCACAAACCAAATCAACTTTCTGGTGGCGAGCAACAAAGAATTGCTGTAGCAAGGGCGCTCATTAACAATCCGGCAATTATTTTAGCAGATGAACCTTCTGGTAACTTAGATTCAGCTAATGCCAAGGCCTTACACCAGTTATTTGTTAACCTACGCGATAATTTTAAGCAAACATTTGTTATTGTAACACATAATGAGGATTTGGCCACAATGAGCGATCGGGTAGTAACAATGAAAGACGGTTTGGTGGTATAAATGTAGGTAGTTCATTGGTGTCATTAGTTCAATAGTCCATTCCAAATTCAATTATTTAAATTTGAAAATATTAATCACTGGCGGAAACTCATCAACCGCATTAAAGCTGCTTAAAGCTTTTAAAGATGACAATGTTATACTAGCTGATTATGGCGATGTGCCGTCCCTTTCATCAACAAATTATCATTTCAAAACGCTTGGCGTGAAAAATGAAGATACAATTGCTCATACATTATTAAACAATTGTTTGGATGAAAGTGTTGACGCGATTTTGCCTCTTCATTCTTTTGAAATTGAAGCCGTAGCTAAAGCCGAAATTTTATTTAATGAGTTTAACATTGAAGTATTGGTGCCAAAGGCGGATGATTTGAATCAATATCTAAATGGCAGTAAAACCGATGATTGGGTTGTTTTTAAAAATGGCGAGGCTATATTTATGACTAACGATAATAAGTCGGCAATTGCTTATGGCAACGCAAAGCAGCTTAATGGCGTATTCTATTTTAATGGCGATGATGAAAATCTAGTTTTGAACTTAATTACTGTTTAATGGCTTTTGAAGAATATATTAAAGACAAAAAAGCAATTGTTTTAGGTTTGGATAATGTGCTTTATCCAGAAAAAGATTACTTATTACAGGTTTATTATCTGTTTTCTGAATTTATGGCTTATTCAGAACAACTTGATTCTTCGAAAATAATTGAATTTATGCAGGCCGAGTTTGTAGCAAATGGAAGTGAAGGCATTTTTGAAAAAGCTTCTTCAAAATTCAATATTCCAGATAAATACAAAGCTAATTTTAGCCTTTTGCATCAAAACGCAAGGTTGCCATTAAAGCTATTATTGTTTAAGCAGATGCTTTCTTTTTTACAAGAACTTGTTGTTGAAAGAAAGACTATTTTTTTATTGGTAGATGGAGACCCTAAACAACAAATCAATAAAATAAAGCAAACGGAGTGGCACGGCCTTGAAAAATATTTGAAAGTATATTTTACCGAAGAATTTGAGCCTAAACCATCTTCAAAAAGCATTAATTTTATCTTAAATGAAAATAAAGTTAAAATAGATGAGCTTTTAATGCTGGGCATATCAGATTTGGATAGAGATTTTGCAAGTAAAATTGGAATGGAATTTTTGTCGGTGGCAAAACTATTATGATTATTTTTCCGTTAATTAGTATTCTATAAAGGATCCCTATGAAAATAAACAAACTATTTGCCTTATTGGCAATTTCTATATTTACCTTGGCGGCTTGTAAAAAGGCTAAAATAACACCAACACCACCTGTTGTTGTACCACCTGTCATAACAGCAACTAGAGCAGAATTGTCTAAAGACTCTATTTTTTTATATGCTAAGCAAATTTACTTGTGGAATGATAAGTTGCCTACCTATGAGGTTTTCAATCCTCGAAAATATACCACTAATACATCAGAGCTAGATAATTATGATCAAGAACTGTTTGAAATTACAAAGTATTCTAATCCGTATGAATATAAAACAGGAGGGACTTCTTCTAAATACTCCTACATTTTCGATAAAGCAAATAAAAACGCAAGTGCAAGTCTTAAAACAACCGCTTCAGTAGATTTAGAAGGCAATGGGAACGACTTAGGTATTAGGTTTGGCTTTTATGGTACCGATGCTAGCTTTACCACCTATGTTAGTGCTGTTTACCAAAACTCTCCTGCAGATAAGGCAGGAATTACTCGTGGTTATGTAATTACAAAAATTAATGGTGTAACTGTTGGAACTAATTTTTCTACGAACCTAAATTTTTTAAACACATCATTAGCTGGCACAACCATTTCTCTTGAGGGCTTAAAAAATGATGGAACTAGTTTCTCTACTACGTTATTAAAAAGCTTGTTTAAAAGTAGTCCGATATATAAAACTAAAATATTAACCGCTGGCACAAAAAAAGTTGGCTATTTAGCTTATGCAAGGTTTTCTAATGCAGAAAACTCTATTGCAGAGTTAGAAACTGCATTTACCTCTTTTGCTGCAGGTGGAGTTACGGACTTAATCATAGATTTGAGATACAATGGTGGCGGTTATGTGAGTACCGCACAGCATTTAATTAATTTGATAGCACCCTCTACAGCAACTGGCACAATGTTCACAGAATATTACAATGCAACCATGCAAGCCGGGAATGCTACAATTTTAGCTAACCAACCCTTATTAGATGCCAACGATAAAGTTCAATATAGAAACGGAAAGATGATAACTTACGCAGATGTTGATTATTCTGTTGCTGGAAATACAGAACTTTTCTCTAAAAAGGGCTCTTTAACAACTGTTAATAATATTGTATTTATAGTTTCAGGTAGCACGGCTTCTGCAAGTGAATTGGTTATTAATAGTTTAAAACCTCATATGACTGTGCAATTAGTAGGTTTAACTACCTATGGCAAGCCTGTTGGTTTCTTTCCTATAACAATTGAAAATAAGTACGATGTGTATTATTCGTTATTTGAAACGAAAAATTCATTAGGGCAAGGTGGTTACTATGATGGCCTTATTCCTGATATTGCAAATAGAGCACCAGAAGTACCTGCTGGCACAATAATGTATGATTTCGGCAATCCTAACGATAACTATTTGAAGATGGCCTTGGGTTTAATTGCGCCGGGCGTAACAGTAACTAGTCAAGCTAGAACGATGACTGCAAAACAACAAGAGTTAGCTAGCCCTTCATCTGCCGTAATAAACACTGATCTTAGCGATCATGAGTTTAAAGGAATGATAGATACCAAACATAAAATTAAAGAATAATAAGAAGGCCGCGATTAGCGGCCTTCTTATTTATAAATAACATTTATTTTACAAATTTTTGAGAAAACAAGTATTGGCATTTTTGTTGTATTAACAGAAAACAATTAACTTGTTTAAACAAAATAAGAATGATCATGAACGCCGAATTAATAGAAAAAGAAACAATTGATGTTACTCAAATAATACCTGCCGAAACAAGCCTTTCAGAAGAAGCAATTACAAGACTAGCATCTGCCCAAAGATTGGGTAATGAATTTAAAGCAAAAGCAACAATTACCTTTAATACAAAAGAAGGCGCAAAAAAAGTTTATACAACAGTTTGGGCCGTTACAGAAAAATATATCCAGTTAAAAAACAACATTCACATTCCTATAAAATGTGTTATTGATATAGAATATTAATAAAAGAAAAGTCCCGACATGTCGGGACTTTTCTTTTTTACTGCTTCTTCATCTGCAGGGTTTCCCTAAAGATGGCTTGTATATCTCTTTGTTTATCAATATTTACAATAACTTCTTGTATCGCATTGGCTGCATCTATAAAAAATGTCTTGTTAATGTTTTTAAACTCGTCAGTTGCTTTGTGGTAATCTTTATGGTCTTCAACACCGAAATAAATAAAAGGAATGTTCTTGGCATTAAAAGCGCCTTGGTCACTTTGGTTCGTCCAGTCATCACTTCCTAGCTTAGGGTCATCATGCCCTAATAACATTTTTAAATTTGGGTTTGTAGTAATCAAATACTTTTTTAATTGAGGGTATTTGAAGGTGCCTGCAGCATATAATTCTTGTTTGTCGTTATGGCTTATCATATCCATATTAATGTTAAGCTTAATTTTTTCTAAAGCTACCGGTGGATTTGCAACAAATGCTTTTGCACCTTGTAAGCCCATCTCTTCTCCATCAAAAATGGCGAAAATTAAAGTGCTATTTGGTTTGTTCTTAGAGAAGTATTTAGCAAACTGCAATAAGCCCGCAACTCCAGAAGCGTTATCGTCAGCACCGTTAAAAACTTCATTATTTTTAACGCCAACGTGATCGTAGTGAGCAGAAACAACAATAATATTATCAGTTTTGCCAGGAATGTATGCAATAAGGTTTTTGCCTTGAATAGCTCCCGCACCATTTCTTCCTTTAATTTCAAAAGCTTGTTCATAACTGGCTTGACCAGGATATGGTTTTAAGCCAATTTCTACCAATCTGGCAGTTAGATATGTCCTCGCCAACTCGGCGCCTTTTGTGCCTGTTTTACGGCCTTCATAAGCATCTGAAGAAAGTGTTTCTACATCTTTTAGTAATTGCTCACTTGTTTTTGTGGTATCTGTAGTAGTTTTTACTGTGCCACAGCTCATTAAGAATGCTAATGGAAGCAGAAGTAATTTATTCATTTGTTAGGGTTTTGTTTCTGAAATAAAGGTAGATATATTGTTAGATATTCGGCAATCAAGGATTGTAAAAAGTTAATGGTTGTTTTTGAAAAGTTCCAAGGGAATCTCTTTGGGGCAAAAACCTGCTAAAATTAATGTAAGTCTGGCTGCCTGTCTGGCAGGCAGGCAGGTTAGGGTGCAAGGCTTGTGCAACTATATAGCTTTTGCTCCCAGCAACCTTGCCATAAAGAACAGGACTGAGTTCTTTAAACCTGACAGAAGTGAGCACGTAACCGATTTTGTCGGTGAAGTAAAACGTATGGCAGGACTGCAGAAGCCAAATGCTCTGACACTGTTTTCCTAAATGTTTTAAGGATGTAGATTTAGATATAGATTTCTCCTTTTAGATATGTTACTGCTTTCCCCGTCATTAAAACCCTGTCGCCTTTAAGTTCACACCACAATTCGCCTCTTCTTGCCGAAACTTGATATGCATGCAGCTCCTTCTTTCCTAGTTTCTCTGCCCAATAAGGAATTAAGTTGCAATGAGCAGAGCCGGTAACTGGGTCTTCATTAATGCCTGCTGCTGGAATAAAAAATCGAGAAACAAAATCGCTATGATTACCCTTAGCTGTTGCAATTACGCCCATAGGGCTTATTTTTGCCAAAGCTGTAAAATCTGGCTTTAAAGCTAAAACATCAGTCTCGGCTTCATAAACCAATATGTAATCTCTAGAATTTAAAACTTCAATAGGTGGTTTTCCACCGATAGCCCCTAATAATCCTTCTGGTATTTCGCATAGGTGGGGGACTCTCGAAGGGAAATTTAAAGTATATAAGTCATCCTTTTTTGTAACCGTTAAAGTACCAGCTTTTAAGGTATGGAAATGGATGATTTCTCTTGAATAACCCAGTTCTGTAAAAAGAATATGTGCAGTTGCCAAAGTAGCGTGACCGCATAAATCTATCTCTAGTTCTGGTGTAAACCAACGTAATTCGAAGTTTTCTCCTTGTGAAATGAAAAAGGCAGTTTCAGCTAAGTTATTTTCAGCTGCAATTTTTTGCATTTTTGAAGCTGGAAGCCATTCTTTTAATGGTACAATTGCTGCAGGATTACCACCAAAAAGTTGGTCGGTAAAAGCATCGGCTTGATAAATAGGAAATTTCATGGTGACTTATTTATTTCAAATCTATAAGAATTTTGTCATTCTGAGTGCAACGAAGAATCTATTTTGATAGGAGATTCTTAGGATTACTATCAATATAAAATCGGCACACCTCAGAATGACAAATACTAGGTTTAATAATAAGTTAACCTCACTACGCCTGCTAATTTTTTAGCTAGGCGTATTACCTGCCTTGTATAGCCATATTCATTGTCATACCAAGCATATAAGACAATTGATTTATTGTCTTGAGCAATGATTGTTGCTGGTCCATCAATTATTGAAGCGTGACTATTGCCAATTAAATCACTACTTACCAATTCATTTGAAATTGAATATTCCAATTGTTCAGATAAATCTCCAAATAAGGAAGCTTCTTTTAAAACTGCTGCAATTTCTTCTTTTGAAGTTACTTTGTCTAATGACAAGTTTAAGATAGCCAGTGAAACATTTGGTGTGGGTACACGAACCGCATTACCAGTTAGTTTTCCTGCCAAATGTGGGATTACCTTGGCTACAGCTTTATCGGCGCCAGTTTCGGTAATTACTAAGTTTAATGCTGCTGAGCGACCTCTCCTGTATTTTTTATGATAGTTATCTAATAAATTTTGGTCATTGGTATAAGAGTGAACAGTTTCTATATGTCCTTTTTCTATGCCAAAAGTAGAGTCTATTACCTTTAAAACTGGAATGATTGCATTAGTGGTACAAGATGCATTTGAGAAAATAGTTTCTGTATGATAATCAAAATCTGCATCGTTAATACCTGTAACTATATTCGGGATGTCGCCTTTAGCAGGAGCAGTTAATAAAACCTTACTAATTCCAGGTGCACTTAAATGTCTGCTTAAGCCTTCTCTGTCTCTAAAAACACCAGTATTGTCTATTAACAAAGCATCTTCAATTCCGTAAGCGCTATAATCTGCATCTTCTGGGTTTTTGGCAACAATGATGTAAATGGTTTGTCCATTGATAATCAATGCTTTGTTTTCAAAGTCCTCTACTATAGTTCCGTTAAAAGGTCCATGTATAGAATCGGTACGCAAAAGCTCAGCTCTTTTAATCAATTCTTCATCGCTATAGGTACGTGTAACTATGGCTCTTAAGCGAAGCTGTTCGCCTTTACCCGCCTGTACAATCAGTTCGCGAGCTGCAATTCTTCCAATACGGCCAAAGCCATATAAAACTACGTCCTTTGGCTTAAGGCTAATTTTGTCTTTGCCGATGTGTTTGCCTAGTTTGCTGATAATGAAATTATGCATTGAAGAATGCGTATTGCTTTCATCGAGCCATTCGGCTGCCAACCTGCCAACATCTATGCGAGAGGGAGCGAGGCTACATTTAGCGATGGTTGAAGCGAGTTCAAGTGTTTCGTATACGGAAATGTCTTTTCCGCTTACTTCTTTAGCATATTGGTGATGTGCCAATATCTCACTACTGCCAACGTCGAATAGGGGTTTACGAAAAAGAACAAGTTCGATAGAACGATCGAACCATAATTGTCCGACTACGCTGATGAGCTCAAGCGCCTTTTTTTCCTTTTCAATCCAGTTTTGAAACTCTGATTGATAATTGTTTAACATACAAGAAAATTAATTTGGTTAGAATTGGCACAAAAGTAAAAAAGATCGGGTGAGTACCCAATCTTTTTTGCTTTATTTCTATATAAAAATATGCCTTAGAGTGTGTTAAATGCACACTAAGTAGCTTGTTTTTTATTGATTATCCTAAATAAGATTTCAGGATTTTACTGCGTGATGTATGACGTAAACGTTGTAAAGCTTTGTCTTTAATCTGACGTACACGTTCACGGGTTAAGTTAAACTTCTCACCAATTTCTTCAAGAGATAATGGGTGGTTAGTACTTAAACCAAAAAATAAAACGATGATTTCGCGTTCACGTTCAGTTAAAGTAGATAATGAACGTTTAATCTCTTCAGAAAGAGATTCGTTAATCAAGTTACTATCTGTGTTTGGCTCGTGGTTTTCAAGAACATCTAACAAAGTATTTTCTTCACCCTGTACAAATGGTGCATCCATAGATACATGGCGACCAGAGTTACTTAAAGTGTCAGAGATTTTATCAACAGTTGTTTCTAAAATTTCTGCCAATTCTTCTGGAGATGGCTCACGCTCAAATTCTTGCTCTAATTTAGAGAAAGCTTTGCTGATTTTACTTAATGAACCAACTTGGTTTAATGGTAAACGTACAATACGGCTTTGCTCTGCAATGGCTTGCAAAATTGATTGACGAATCCACCAAACTGCGTAAGAGATAAATTTAAAACCTTTAGTTTCATCAAAACGTTTAGCCGCCTTAATTAAGCCTAAGTTACCTTCATTAATTAAATCGCCTAGTGTTAAACCTTGATTTTGGTATTGCTTAGCAACTGATACAACGAAACGTAAGTTGGTTTTAGTTAAGCGTTCTAAAGCTGCTTGATCGCCTTCACGTATTTTGCGGGCTAATATTACTTCTTCTTCTGCGGTAATTAAATCTACTTTTCCAATCTCGTGTAGGTATTTGTCTAATGATTGACTTTCGCGATTGGTGATGGATTGGGTGATTTTGAGTTGTCTCATTTATGTGTTTTAGTACTCCTAATAATTCGGTTTGCAAAAATATACATTTCTGAACAAAATTGACAGATAAAATGCTGTAAATCTTGTGCTTTATGTCATATTTTTTAACAAATACTTAACAACAAAAATCATTCCAAACTAAATTTGTAATAACTTGTCATATATTATTGATTTAAGTAGTTTATTTATTGTAAATCAATAAATATATTTTGATTATTAATATTTTTTGTTTTATGTTTGTGTTGTAAATAAATTATTTATATTTAAATTTAAGGATAGAGGAGTGACAATTTATTTGTAGATGAAAAGTGTAATACTGTTCGCTTAAAAAGATACAAATAGGTATTGGTAATTTTTAAAGGCTATTCTACAACTTAACCAAAAGAGTAATACTTAACTACCTAATTATGCATACAAAAAATCAAATTACTTTAATTAAACTCTCGTTTTTATTAACCATAGTAGGTTCGGTAGCTCTTCGATTAGATATTTTTAGAGAAGGGTTTATAGAAGGATGGAAAGGGACGGGTGATGTTAAAGCACCTAGTTTATTAGAGGCCTTTGTTGCTTTTACGGGCGTTTATTTTGGCTTAAAAATTCTAATTAACCTTTTTCGATTTATTAATTCTGTGCAAAAAGAAAATATTTTTGACGAAAAAAATGTAACTCGATTAACTTCAATGGGCTGGTCATCTATAACGCTATCTTTCTTGCTTTATATCTTTTATTTTTTAAAAACTATTGTCAGCTTTTCTATGGATTCTGTTTATAAAGCAATTGAATTAGTTGATTTTGATTTTTGGTTAATAATTTTTGGAATTACTTTGCTAACAATAGGTTTTGTGTTTAAAAAAGGTATCGAACTACAACAAGAACAAGATTTAACAATATGAAAATCAACGGAAATGTAATATCCGCTTTTTGCGTGATAGTAATCCTAATTTTGGTTTTTGGGAAGATGGAGTTATATCATTATTATCCCGATAATAGTTATGGTATAGATGCATATTCAATGGAAGAAAACAAGGGGGATAGTATAAAGAGCGAAATTAGAATTGCCCAACAAAAGTTAGATAGTATCAAGCGAGTAGAGAGAAATTATATTGATGGGTTTGATGGTTTTAGTGGTTCATATAACAATTTCCTAGGCCTAGTTAATTTGGAACGAAAAAGTGATAGGGGTGAAAAGAAAGATAATTTAGAATATTTAGTTTTAAGTAAGATAGGACTTAAAGTTCAAGAAAGGGAAGGTCCCAACTATCTTGCATTTTACACGAAAAATGGAGATAGCTATTTATCGAGAACGAAATTAAGCGTTAACGGTAAGGAAAACTCCATTTCTTATATTGATAAGAAAGTGAATTATAAATATTCATCAAAGGAGAATATGATTCTTCTTCCTCTTAGGATGCCTTTTTGGAAAGTTTCTGTTGAAATATTTAGTTATGCAATTATTGCGATTGCATTATTTTCTTATTTTTTTACCTTAAAAATGTTCTTTGAAGTAATCATTGCAATATCAAAAAATAATGGTTTTGAAAATAAAAATGTCAATAAGTTAAAGAAAATGGCCATAGTTCTCGCGGTATTAGGAACTTATAGTTCTGTTTTCAATATAATCATATATTTGTTTTTTAGCATTAATCATTCAATAGAAGGGGTAGCTATAACTTATTCTTTTTGGGAGCATGACTACTTTTTAGTGATTTTATCAGCTCTGTGTTACTTAATCTATACGGCTTTTAAAAAAGCGATGATTTTAAAACAAGAACAAGATTTAACAATTTAAGCTTATTTTTGTGTCAATCTATCTATGCCGATAATCGTAAATCTTGATGTCATGCTTGCTAAGCGAAAAATGTCTCTAACTGAATTGAGTGATAGGGTAGGGATTACCATGTCAAATTTATCTATCCTAAAAACAGGAAAAGCAAAAGCGGTTAGATTAGAGACCCTAGAGGCAATTTGTAGAGCTTTAGACTGCCAACCTGGCGATATTTTAGAATTTAGGGTGTTGGCAATATAAATGCTATTTGTTTTAACATATGCCCTTTTACCGTCCGTATAGGCTCGGTATACCGTCGGTTGACCGTCGAAATAGGCTTTTGGACGGTCAATCGACATCCGATTGACGGTGAAGCGACGGTCAAAATGCAATATTTTTATTGTAAGGTGTTGATTTGTAGTTTCTTGTGTGTTTAAATGCTCGAAAGAGAAAAAGTATCCTTCAACTTAATTCCTTTTTCAGTTTGCTGAACCGTGCAACATTCATTAATTGGGTCGTGTTCTAAATATAAAATATATTCATTGACTGCTGCTTCCTCCAAAAATTCTTTTTTCTCCTTTAAGGTTTGTAAGGGGAACATGTCATAAGCCATTACATAAGGCAAGGGGATATGGCCAACCGAAGGCAGTAAATCTGCCATATAAATGATAGTTTTATCTTTATAATAAAGCTGTGGCAACATCATCGCATCTGTATGCCCATACGCAAAGCGGATTTTAATGTCCTCGTGAAAAACCACTCCATTTTGAGAAGGTATAAACCTTAATTGTCCACTTTCTTGAATGGGAAGGATGTTCTCTTTTAAAAAAGAGGCTTTTTCTCTTGCATTTGGGTTTACAGCCCAATCCCAATGTTGTTCGTTTGTCCAATAAATAGCGTTTTTAAACGCAGGGCGAAGTTGATCTCCATATCTTTCAATTGAACCGCCACAATGATCAAAATGGAGGTGAGTTAAGAAAACATCCGTTATTTGGTCTCTATGGAAACCATGTGCTGCTAGAGATTTATCTAAAGTATCATCACCATGCAGATAATAGTGACTGAAAAATTTTTCGTCCTGTTTGTTGCCTAATCCATTGTCAACCAGTATTAATCTACTGCCATCTTCAATTAATAAGCTCCGCATTGCCCAAGAGCATAAATTGTTTGCGTCTGCTGGATTAGTTTTCTGCCAGATAGATTTTGGAACAACACCAAACATTGCGCCACCATCTAATTTAAAAAAGCCAGTATTTATGGTGTAGAGTTTCATATGGATTTACAATTTTAGAATTACAATTTACGATTTTATAGATTAACTATAAACAAAAATTGGTTAACTGCTCATCACAATTAACCAATTTTACAATTTCAACGATTAACTTTTTTACAAGTGAATTACTTCTCCGTAAGCATCAGCTGCAGCTTCCATAATAGCTTCACTCATGGTAGGGTGAGGGTGTACAGATTTAATCATTTCGTGACCAGTTGTTTCTAATTTACGAGCAACAACAATCTCAGCAATCATTTCTGTAACATTTGCACCAATCATGTGTGCACCTAATAATTCTCCATATTTAGCATCGAAAATTAATTTTACAAAACCATCTTTTGCACCAGCAGCACTTGCCTTACCTGAGGCTGAGAATGGGAATTTACCGATTTTTAATTCATAACCAGCTGCTTTTGCTGCTTTTTCAGTATATCCTACGGATGCAATTTCTGGTGTGCAATACGTACAACCAGGGATGTTATTGTAATCTAAAGCCTCAACATGTTGGCCTGCAATTTTTTCTACGCAAATAATGCCTTCGGCAGATGCTACGTGGGCTAAAGATTGACCACCTACAACATCTCCAATTGCATAATATCCTTTAACTGAAGTGTTGTAAAACTCGTCAGTAACGATTTTTCCTTTTTCTGTTTTAATGCCAGTTTCTTCTAATCCTATATTTTCTATGTTGGCTACCACACCAGCTGCAGAAAGAACGATATCACATTCTATGGTTTGCATACCAGCAGCCGTTTTTACTTGAACTTTACATCCAGCACCGCTAGTATCTACCGATTCTACGCTAGAAGAAGTCATGATTTCAATGCCAGTTTTCTTTAGGCTACGTAATAATTGCTTAGAAACATCTTCATCCTCAACAGGAACAACATTTTCCATAAATTCAACTATAGTTACCTTAGTACCCATTGTTGCATAGAAATAAGCAAACTCAACACCAATAGCGCCAGAGCCTACAACAACCATAGATTTAGGTTGCTCAGGTAAAACCATGGCTTGGCGATAACCGATTATTTTTTTACCGTCTTGTTTTAAGTTAGGTAATTCTCTAGAACGAGCACCGGTTGCGATAATTATATTTTTTGCAGATAATTCTTGTTGAGTTCCATCAGCAGCCTTAACTTCAATTTTGTTGCCTGGTTTAACTTTACCAGTTCCCATCACAACATCAATCTTGTTTTTTTTCATCAAGAACTGAACGCCTTTGCTCATTCCATCTGCAACACCACGACTACGTTTAATGACAGCTGCGAAATCTGCTGTTGCTTCAGGTGCATTGATGCCATAATCAGCTGCGTGATTAATGTATTCAAATACTTGTGCACTCTTCAATAACGCTTTTGTAGGTATGCATCCCCAGTTAAGGCAAATGCCACCTAAAGATTCACGTTCAACAATTGCAACCTTAAGTCCTAATTGAGAAGCTCTAATTGCAGCTACATAACCACCAGGGCCGCTGCCTAAAACAATAACATCGTAGTTCATCTATTTATTTTTATGTTTTTTCAGTCGTTTAAATCATTTGTTTTCTTCAAGCCGCATTTGCGGATCATGTGCAAGATGGAGCCTTTAGGTGCTGTATCCAATTAAACCAAGCGTTTAAAGTTAACTAAACCAAGTTCGGGTACTATCTTTTTAAAGATCTAAACGAATAATGCGTCAAAATTAAAAAAAATGTTGGTTAAAATAAGTTTATGATTGCACTTAGCATACTTTTGACAATAGAAGGGGTTTTTACGTCATATTTTTGTCTGTAAAATTCAAAATTCTTAAAATATAAAGCGATTGATAAACTGTTAGTTAGGTAATTTAATCAATATGTTAAGTGTTAGTAAGTTTTGGGGATAATTAATAATTATTTAACATTGGAAATGAACTTCAGATAAAATAAATATTTACCTTTGTGGCGTTATTTTAACATTTCTTAACAAAACAAAAAAATAATTAAAAGAGTATGAAGAAATCTTTACTATTAAAATTTGTAGTAATTGTTCTTGTCTTTGTTGGTTTTATCTCTGCAGCGAATGCACAGATAACTACATCGTCATTAACAGGTACGGTAAAAGACTCGAAAGAGACTATGCCAGGTGCCAGCATTAAAGCTACACATACGCCAACCGGAACGGTCTATAGCGTAATTACAAATGGCGATGGCCGTTACACAATTGGAAACATGCGTGTTGGTGGTCCTTATACCATTGAAGTAAGTTTTGTAGGTTACAAACCTGAAAAATTTGAAGACGTAACTTTAAAATTAGGCGAGCCTTTTGTTTTAAATGTTACTTTGGCAGACAATAGCTCTACCTTGGCAACCGTTAATATTGTTGGTCAAGGTGCTAATCCGATCATGAACTCTAATAAAAGTGGAGCAAATACTGTGGTTAGTAGGGCGCAAATACAAGCTTTACCTTCTATCTCTCGTAGTGTAAACGATATTACTCGTTTAACTCCGCAGGCAAATGGTACAAGTATTGGTGGTGGTAACTATCGTTCAAACAATTTTTCTGTTGATGGTGCTAACTACAATAATCAATTTGGTATTGGTGCAAATATTCCTGCTAATGGTTCTCCAATTTCTATTGATGCACTAGAGCAAATCTCTATCAATGTAACTCCTTATGATGTTCGTCAGACTGGTTTTACAGGAGGTGCTGTTAATGCGGTAACTCGTTCAGGATCAAATAAATTTTTTGGTAATGCATTCTACACCATGCGTGGTGATGATCAACAAGGTCGTAAAATAGGTGATTATACCATTCAAAGTCTTCAGAAATTAGATGAGAAAAATTATGGTGCTAGTTTTGGAGGTCCAATCATTAAAGACAAATTATTCTTCTTTTTAAACTATGAGAAGAAACTAACTAAAGCACCTGGTTCTACTAGGATTGCTGCTACTCCAGGCCTTCCATATGGCTCTATTAGTACAGTAACAAGAACTACTGCTGATTTTATGAACCAAGTAAGTTCATATCTTTTATCAACTTATGGCTATGAAACCGGACCTTACCAGAATTATGAGTATGTAAGTGAGAATGAGAAAATGTTTGCTCGTTTAGATTGGAACATTTCAAAAGATCACCGTTTCAGTATCCGTTACAACCAAGTAGAAAGCCAAAGTCCAAGCCCTGCTAGTACATCAGTTACTGGTTCTGGGGTTGCTGGTTCTTTAGGATATGGTAACGTTAGATCAGGAAATGATCAAACTGCTGGTTTACCATTTTTTAATGCTGGCTATTATCAAGCTGCTAATTTATACTCAGCAACAGCTGAGTTAAACTCTTCATTCGGTAGCAGATTTACCAACACTTTACGTGCTGCTTATTCTCACCAAAATGATCCTAGAAAATCTGATAGTTCACCATTTCCATTAGTTGATATTTTAGATGGTACACAAACTGGAACTAGTGCTGGTAACGTATTAACCACTTTTGGTTATGAGCCATTTACTTATGGTAACTTAAGAGATGTTACGTCTTATACTTATAGCGATGATTTAAGTATTGCTCTAGGAAAACACAACTTAACTGTAGGTGTACAAGCAGAATTTAGCACTACTAAAAATGGTTTCCAACGTTTTGGAACAGGATTTTATACTTTTAGATCATGGAATGATTTCGTAACTAATCAAAGACCATTACAGTATTCTGTAACTTATCCATTAACTGCAGATGGTTCTCAAGCTTTTCCTAGCTTTAAATTTGCTCAGTACTCAGCTTATTTACAAGATGAGTTTACCATTTCTGATCGTTTAAAAGTTACTGCCGGTATTAGATTCGAACAAGCTAGATATCCTGGAGTTGATGAGATCAGAACACATCCTTTAGTAGCAGCACAAACTTTTGCTAATGGCGAAACAGTAAATACAGGTGCATTACCAGCTAATAAAATTACATATTCTCCTCGTTTCGGTTTCAATTGGGACGTAAATGGAGATCGTTCTCTACAAGTGAGAGGTGGTTCTGGTATCTTTACTGGTAGAGTTCCATTTGTATGGTTAGTTGCTCAATCTGGTGATGCTGGTTTGTTGCAATACACTCAAAATTATACTGGTGCAACTACTCCATTCTTTAATCCAAGCATTGCTCCAAATTTAGTAGGAGCTAAAGGTGTTGCTGGTACTACTATTCCTAGTACAATTAGTGCATTATCTGAAGACTTAAAATTCCCTCAAACTTGGAAGTCTAGCTTAGCTATTGATGCTAAATTGCCAGGTGGAATTATTGGTACTTTAGAAGGGATTTACGGTAAAGATTTAAATGCTGCGGTTGCTGTTAACGTAAACTTAAAAGATCCAAGTCCGTTAAATATTCCAGGATATGCTGATAACAGACCTTTTTACTCTAGTTCTGTAACCACAAGACAAGCTGTTAATACTACTTCTGCTGGTGTTCCATCAGCAACTGGTACGCAAATTAACAATGTGATTAAAATGAAAAATGCTAAGGGTGGTTACAACTGGTCTGCTACAGCTCAGTTAACTAAAAACTTCGCTAACGGTATTGGTTTAATGGCAGCATATACACGTACAGATCAACGTAATTTTGGTGATGGTGCTGGTGATCAATTATTGAACTTATGGTCAATCCCACAAACTTCATCTAATCCAAACACACCAACCTTAAGTTATTCGTCTAACTTAAATCCTGATCGTGTAATTGCATCCGTATCATTCAAAAAGGAGTATTTCAGAAATTTAGCGACTTCAGTATCGTTATTCTATGAAGGTTCTCAACAAGGAAGATTCTCTTACACTTATTCAGCAGATTTTAACCGTGATGGTCAAACAAATGATTTGATCTATATCCCTAGGGATCCATCTGAAATTACATTTGTGAATATACCTGCCGGTGGTGGTACTACTGGTTATGCAAGACCATATTCTGCACAAGAGCAAAGCGATATTTTCTTCGCTTACATTGAGCAAGATAAATATTTAAGAGAACACAAAGGCCAGTATGCAACTCGTAATGGTGCTACTTCTCCTTGGAGAAATCAAGTAGATTTTAGGTTGACGCAAGAGGTTTTCAAAAACGTTGGGTCAAGTAAAAACTCTATCCAGTTTTCTGTTGATATTTTTAACGTAGGTAACATGTTGAATAAAGATTGGGGTAATTTGAACTTTGTTAATCGTGCAAACATCTTAGTTCCACAAAACGTTAGTTCTATTAGCGCTACCACTAAACCAACATTTAAATTAAACAACGTTAATGGCGATATCGTTAGAGAAACTTTTGGCACATCTCAAACTATTTCATCTACGTTCTATATGCAATTTGGTTTACGTTATAACTTTAACTAATAATTATATCCTTAACAGGAAGAATTTAAATTTCTGTTAAGGATTAAAAAATATTAATATGAAAAAATTAATTTCAAAATTTGCACTTTTAGCTGTATTAGCTGTTTCATTTTCTTCTTGTGATAAATCAGATTTAGAAGATGTAGAAGTTGCCGGTACTGGTGCAACAACGATAGAAGTAGCGAAGGTTGCTGGCCTTTCTGCTACCGGTACTGTAGGTACAAGTGTTGTTACATTAAACTATATTGTTGGTGAAAAACTTTTCCCAAATAAAGTAATCCCAAAATTAACAGTTGCTTATTTAAAAAATACGCAAACAAGCTCTACAGCTGTTAGTTCTTCTGTAAGAACTACACTTTATACTGCAAATAATGTTACTTTAGCAGCTACGCCAACTCCAACAGCTGGCGCTCCAGTAATTACTGCAATTGGTTCTTATGGCAATGCAAGTAATATTGTTTGGGGTCTTAAATATACTTTTAATTTAAGTGATATAGGACCAGGTCTTTTTACTGTATCTAATAACGTTGTTTCTCAATCAAGAGGTACAAGTATAATTATTACGGCGCAAGATGCAGCAAACGTAACGCTAGCCGAATACACAATTACGTTAGCAGATTACGGGATGAGAGCTGCTCTTTAATTCTCATTACAATTTGATAAAGCCGATTTCTAATTTAGAGATCGGCTTTTTTTATTCCCTATTTATAAAGATTAGTCGTAAATTCAATCATCTTTACCAAACCCTAAAACGATGGATCAGAAAATTATCAATCTATACGATTCTTATACGCATAGTCAGATTAGCAGAAAAGATTTTATGAAAAAGCTAGCCATGATAACTGGAAGCACAGCTTTGGCATTAACGGTTTTACCCTTATTAGAAAATAATTATGTGGCTGCAGCAACCATAGGTGATGAAAATCTGATTATCGAAAATATAACTTATGCTGGAGTAGAAGGTGAGATGAAAGGGGTTTTAGTGAAACCTAAAGGAAAAACTAAACTTGGTGCAGTAGTTGTTATTCATGAAAACAGGGGGCTAAATCCACATATAATTGAAGTAACTAAAAGGGTAGCAGCAGAAGGGTACTTAGCGCTTGGTATTGATGCCTTATCTCCTTTAGGTGGCACGCCTGCTGATGAAGATAAAGGCAGAGAATTGATAGGCAAGTTAGATGCAGAAAAAAACCTGCAGAACTACTTAAAAGGATTAGCTTATTTAAGAAGCCATAAAGATGCCAACGGCAAAACAGCTTGTATTGGCTTTTGTTGGGGAGGTGCTATGTCTAATAAATTAGCTGTGGCAGATCCCAAACTTTTAGCGGCAGTGGCTTATTATGGTGCACAACCAAAAGCAGAAGATGTGCCAAAAATTAAAGCCAGCGTCATGTTGCATTATGGTGGGCTTGATGAACGGATTAATGCAGGAATAGCTGGTTATGAAGCAGCTTTGAAGCAAAACAACATTGATTATAAAGTTTATGTTTATGATGGCGTTAACCACGCTTTTAATAATGATTCAAACCCAACAAGATATAATGAAGCAGCAGCTAAATTAGCCTGGAAAAGAACAATGGAGCTATTTAAGGAAAAATTGAGCTAATACCCTCTTTTTAAATCTACTAAATCTTCTGGTTGCTCGCCATTTAAAAACTTGTTTGCGTTTTTAATGAAGTGTTTCACTTTTCCAGAAGTTTCATTTTGGTCTCCACCTGCAGAGTGTTGCGTTAAAATAACTTGCTCCAAATCCCACAATTTGCTTTCTGTTGGCAACGGTTCTACTGCAGTTACATCTAATATCGCTCCTGCAATTTTGCCTTGTTCTAAGGCCTTTATTAAGGCCTCTTCGTCAGTTGTGTTTCCTCTGCCAACGTTTGCATATATACTTCCATTTTTCATTGCATTGATAAAATCTGCGTTTACATAATTTTCTGCTGAACCAGGTAAGGTATTTATTACCACATCCGTTTCTGGTAAAACGGCAACAATATCTTCAAAGTTGTGTAGGCTTGCTTTAGGGTTATTTCTAGCAGTTAGTTTAATTTTGCAACCAAAACCAATCAGCATTTCTTTAGCTGCTATTGCGATAGCTCCAGCACCTAAAATAACTACGTTCTTATCAGTCAATCCTTGTAATGAAGGCCTTATTTTACTGCCAACCCATTTCCTCTCAGTTTGAAGCCTCACTAAATTAGGTATGCCTCTGTAAAAACCAATCACACCAGCAACTATTGTTTCGGCGCATCTTTGTGCATAAAAAGTACCCATATTAGCAACTGGTATATTTAAACTGATATCTTGATATTGGTCAAACCCAGCAGAATCTAATTGCCAAAATTTTAAGTTAGGATGAGGTTTTGAAAAATGGTTTACGTTTATATTTCCAAGTACGATATCAGCTTCAGCTAATTTCAAAAACAATTGTTCTTCTGTTAAATCATTTTTAAAAAATAATTCAACATTGCCAGTAATACCAGCTGTTAATTGATTTTCTTGTTCTGTATTAAGCATTGTATAAACCAAAATCTTCATATTGCACAATTTACATTTAAAACAGGCAAATTGAAGAATGGTTTATTCAGCAGAACTAATTATAGATAAAAGTGCCAAATTCGCTAGTTAGCGTTACTTGTTTTTGATTGCCTTTTTCTACTCTTCCAATAATTTGAGCATCTATGTTAAAGCTTTTTGAAATGGCAATAATGTCATCAGCAATTGCTTGTGGCACATAAACCTCCATTCTATGGCCCATATTAAATACTTTGTACATTTCTTTCCAATCTGTGCCAGATTGCTCTTGTATCAATTTAAATAGGGGTGGGATAGGGAAAAGATTATCTTTAATTACGTGAACATCGTTATTAATAAAGTGAAGCACCTTTGTTTGTGCGCCACCGCTACAATGAACTAGGCCATGAATTTCTTTTCTGTAAGAATCTAATAGCTGCTTAAGAACTGGAGCATAAGTTCTTGTAGGCGAAAGAACCAGTTTACCAGCGGTTATGCTATTTTGCTCGTCGATTTTAACTTCGTCAGTTAATTTTTTACCTCCAGAGAAAACTAAATCAAATGGAACAGATGGGTCAAAACTTTCTGGATAGTTATTCGCTACAGACTTTTCAAATACATCATGGCGTGCTGAAGTTAAGCCATTTGAGCCCATTCCGCCGTTGTATTCGGTTTCATAAGTTGCTTGACCATAAGAAGCTAAGCCAACAATTACATCGCCATCTTGAATGGTATGGTTACTGATCACCTCATCACGTTTCATTCTGCAGGTAACGGTAGAGTCAACAATAATTGTTCTTACCAAATCGCCCACATCGGCAGTTTCACCACCAGTAGAATAGATTGAAATTCCAAGTGCCCTTAAGTCAGCCAAAATTTCTTCAGTTCCATTAATAATTGCGGCAATAACTTCGCCTGTAATTAGGTTTTTATTTCTACCAATTGTTGATGATAATAAGATGTTATCGGTTGCGCCAACACAAATTAAATCATCTAAATTCATGATGATTGCATCTTGAGCAATTCCTTTCCAAACAGAGATGTCGCCTGTTTCTTTCCAATAGGTATAGGCCAATGAAGATTTTGTTCCGGCACCATCGGCATGCATGATATTACAATATTGTTCATCACCTCCTAAAATATCAGGAATGATTTTGCAAAATGCTTGAGGGAAAATACCCTTGTCAATATTTTTAATAGCTGCATGTACATCTTCTTTTGATGCAGAAACGCCACGTTGGTTGTACCTATTATCGCTCATTGGTGCAAAGATAAGTTTTTAAGGTAAAAGGCGGAAGGTAAAAAGGTAAAAGGTTTATGCTGGTAATAAAGATGTTTGAAAAGCAGCGACAGTGGGAATCTTTTAATGTTAGTCGGGCGTTTGATTTCAAGTCCTCGGCTCTCCCGATAACTACCTCTATCTTATGAACACAAGTCTCAAAATCTGATGTCATTCACATGCCATCGGGAACCCCGAAGGGCTCAGCACAGCTAATCGTAAAGCGTTATGTATGCCTATTCGCTTTCTATAGCATTAAGATTGCCAGTCGAGCTGGAAATGACGCCATAACAAAGCAAAAAAAAAGATGTATCACACGATAGGATAGGCAGGGGCCCATTTTTTAGATAACGCAGGTGTTCCCATATCCTTTATCTATTGCTCGTCATACAGTCGAGACAGCATTGCTACTGATTAGGGTCTGCTTCGTAACAGTATCGTAACTGAGTTGGAATGTTACAATAGTAACTTTAAAATATATGTATAAAAAGTCCAAGTTTTTATCGAAATACTTGGACACATATTGGACTTATATTGGACTCATATTGGACTCATTGTGATTCTGTCACGATGCAGAGACGACTCTGATACGACCCAAAAGCGATGTTGGTTCGAATGGATTGAATGATTTGGTGCTTTCCTTTTACGATGTATTTTTACATACTTTTAATGCTTCAATAATGCGAAGCATTCTCGCATACCCTTAAAATATACACCCATCAAAAACTTTGATGCCTTGCGGCAGGCAGGAAGCAAAAATAAGCTCCAATAATTTGTGGCCACACGATAGGAAGAGTTTGGACATTGCACTCAGGATGACAAATCAAAAAAAGGCGTCCCGACTAATCGGGACGCCTTAAATGTTATAAAGAAAGAAATCTTATTTTAAGAATAATAACTCTCTGAATTTAGGCAATGGCCAAACGCTATCGTCAACAATTTGCTCTAATTTATCAACGTGGTAACGAATGGTGTCAAAGTAAACTTTAACTTTTTCATCGTAACCGATTGCTTTATCACGGCTGTCTTCAATTGCATTGGTTTTTTTGCGTTCTTCTAACATCGCATCGATATTAGTTTTAACAATGCCAATGTGCTCAGAAAGTGTGCTGATAATTGCAAGTGGAGTAGCAATAGCTTCTTTACTTAAACCAAGGTCTTTTAATCCTTTTGCATTCTCAATCAAAATGTTTTGATAAGCAATTGCAGCTGGTAAAATTTGGCTATTGGTCACGTCGCCCATTACACGAGCTTCGATTTGTAATTTTCTGAAGAAACTTTCTAATAAAATCTCATGACGTGCGTGTAGTTCACGTTTGCTGAAAATATTAGTTTTAGTAAATAACTCAGTTGATTTTTCACTTACATAAGCATCTAAAGCTTTAGGAGTAGTTTTGATGTTTGATAATCCGCGTTTTGCAGCTTCATCAGCCCACTCTTGGCTATAACCATTTCCTTCGAAACGGATATCTTTAGATTCTTTAATGTATCTTTTGATAACTGTTAATAAAGCAACGTCTTTTTTATCGCCTTTTTTAATCAATTTATCTACATCTACCTTAAATTTAGTTAACTGATCTGCAACGATTGCATTTAAAACAGTCATTGGAGCAGAAGAGTTAGCAGAAGAACCCACAGCTCTTAATTCGAATTTGTTACCTGTAAATGCGAATGGAGAAGTACGGTTACGATCTGTGTTATCTAAAGTGATTTGAGGGATTTTAGGAATACCTAACCACAAACCATTATCTTCTTTTGCTTTTTTGCTGATACGAGAGTGCTCGATTTCATCTAAAATCTCATCTAGTTGTTGACCTAAGAAGATAGAGATAATTGCTGGTGGAGCTTCGTTAGCACCTAAACGGTGATCGTTGCTTACCGAAGTGATACTTGCTCTTAATAAATCTGCATGCTCATAAACAGCTTTAACTGTATTTACGAAGAATGTTAAGAACATTAGGTTGTTCTTAGGCGTTTTTCCTGGCGCTAATAAGTTTTTGCCAGTATCTGTAATTAGAGACCAGTTATTGTGCTTACCAGAACCATTAATGCCTGCGTATGGTTTTTCGTGTAATAATACTTTGAAGTTATGACGACGAGCAACTTTTTCCATTAAATCCATCAATAATTGATTGTGATCAATAGCTAAGTTGATTTCTTCATAAATAGGTGCACACTCAAATTGAGAAGGTGCAACTTCATTGTGACGAGTTTTTAAAGGAATACCTAATTTCAAAGCTTCATTTTCGAAATCTACCATGTAAGCAAATACACGCTCAGGAATAGAACCGAAATAGTGGTCTTCTAATTGTTGTCCTTTAGCAGACATGTGTCCGAATAAAGTACGGCCAGTCATTACTAAATCTGGACGAGCATTAAACAATGCAAGATCTACTAAGAAATATTCTTGCTCAATACCTAAAGAAGCATTTACTTTAGTGATGCTTTTATCGAAATATTGACAAACATCAACAGCAGCTTTGTCCATTGCCGCTAATGCTTTTAATAAAGGTGCTTTATAATCTAAAGATTCTCCGGTGTATGAAATAAATACAGTTGGAATACAAAGTGTTTTACCAGCTTTGCTTTCCATGATAAATGCTGGAGAAGAAGGATCCCAAGCAGTGTAACCACGAGCTTCGAAAGTATTACGAATACCACCGTTAGGGAAACTAGAAGCGTCTGGTTCTTGTTGAACTAATGCACTTCCGGCAAATTTCTCAATTGCTCCATCACCACTAGGCTCAAAAAATGAATCATGTTTCTCAGCAGTCGAACCAGTTAAAGGTTGAAACCAGTGCGTGTAATGAGTAGCACCTTTTGCCATTGCCCAAGTTTTCATAGCTGATGCGATTTGGTTAGCATCGTCAGCATTAATTAATTCACCTTGGCCAATAGTAGAGATTAACTTTTCATAAACTTCTTTAGACAAGAAGTCTCTCATCTTTTTCTTATCAAAAACATTCGAACCGTAAAAATCAGAAATTTTTGATGAGGGTGCTTGAACTTCTGGAGAAATTCTATTTTGCGCCTCTTTTAGAGCAATTGTTCTTAGACTTTTCATTAGTTTGTTATTTTTTTATTTGTTATGAAGCTATCATAAGTTTTTTGTTGTTTGTTTTAAACGTAAAACTTATGATGGTTTCATTGATTTGTTTAAATTTTATCCAAAAATAGAATTTTTTATCAATTTTTTCAATGAAATTTCAAATTTTTAGTAAAATTTTAATGTTTTTTCTTAAAACGGACATAAAAATGGCAATAATGTTAAAAAAATTAAAAATGTGTAAAAAATCAATGTTTGGCTATTTTAATTTTTTTTAAAATTCTTTATGGAATTGTTTAATAACTAACATCATAGTTAAAAAAAACCTAAAAGCTATGTTTAACAATTCATCAAATTTATACGGCAGTGAGTGGCTTGCTCTCGTATTCCAAAACAGAAACAAAAATTATGGTGCTTATGCATTAAGGTCAGAATCATCTAGTATCATGACGAAAGCTCTATTGATCGTAGTGCCTGTATTCGTATTGTTGTTTGTTGGTCCAATGATTTATGCGCAAATGCAACCCGTTGAACCTAAGGTAACCCAAGTTGTCATGAATACTGAAGATATTGAACCAATTCATGAAATGAAAAAGGAAGAAGCTAAAAAAGAAGAACCAAAGCAAGAGGAGCCGGCGCCCCAAGAACCAGTAAAAACAAAGGCTTTTGTCGCTCCTGTTGTGGTGGCAGATCCAATAGATGATACTCCACCGCCAACTAGTGTGGAGTTACAAACAGCCGTAATTGGAAGTACTAACTTAGAAGGAAAAGACGGGAAAGGTAATGCAGATCCAGCACCAACTACTGGTGGCGGTTTCGGAACAGGAACTGAAGGAGAAAGTGACACTAAAATATATGAAACTTCAGGTATTGAAAAATTCCCGGAATTTCCTGGCGGGATGGCAGCTTGGGCAAAATTTATACAGAAAAATTTAAGGTACCCTTATATGGCCCAAGAAAATGAAGTACAAGGTAAGGTATATATCAGCTTTGTAATCGAGAAAGATGGGACGTTATCTGATGTGAAATTGGTACGTGGAATTGGTTATGGCTGTGATGATGAAGCAATGAGGGTCATCAAAAAATCCCCAAAATGGGAACCTGGAAAACAGAATAATACCAATGTAAGGGTTCGTTATAATATGCCAATTAATTACACTATCTCTAATTAATACTCCAATTTAATGTAAAAGCGATGGGTTAGTGTAACTCATCGCTTTTTTACGCCATCCATTTATAATACCACATTTGAAATTGTAATAATAGCCAAACCCTTTGCGCATTATAGGCGGTATTATGGACATAAAATGATGATTTTATTTTTAATGCTTCTTTTACATTAAATAACTGATGTTGCTTTAATTTCTCTTCCGACAAGTATTCTTCTACTAATGGTTTAAGTATTGTTTTTAGCCACTTAGCTAATGGAATTACAAAACCTTTTTTTGGATTGGCTATAAAACTCGATGGTATGTATTTAGAAGTGATTTTTTTAAGTAAATATTTTTGTTCTCCATCTTTAATGAACCATTTCGAATCTAATGAGGCTAGATATGCAATCAATTCATTTTTTAATAAGGCGTCTCTATTATCTACACCATAATGAGAAAAACACTTGTCGTTTTTTAAAAAGATATTGTTTGGTAAATAATTGTGCAAATCATGAATAAGCAAGTCTTTAATATTTTGCGCCTTACCCTTGGTTTTATTAGGAATATTTACATCAACGTTTAATAATTTTCCTATTTGATTTAAACTATAGCAGGCGTTAATTGCTAGATATTTATTTAATAGGCCTTCTCCTTTTAAAACCTCTTTCATTCTAGGCTGTGTTTTTATCAGGAATTTAATCAAAGCATCCTTAAGTAATTTGGGAAGATTGCCACTTAATAAGGAATTGATTTTAATTGCCTTTGCATAAGTTCTGTAGCCACCAAATAATTCATCTCCACCTTCAGAACCTAATAAAACCTTAACATCATCTTTAACTTTATCGGCAATAAATAATAACGGTATAGCACTACTGTCGCCTATTGGTTCGTCAAATACATTTGATAAGTTTTTTGCCATATTTAAGGCATCTACTTTATCTAGGTAAAATTCTTTATGATTTGTTTTTAGATGTTCGGCAACTTTTCTAGCTTGTAATGCTTCGTCAAGCTTTTCATTTTTATAGCTTACAGTATAAGTTTTTATTCTTTTTGTCTGGTTTTTTTGCAAAATAGCTGCAACAGTTGCACTATCAAAACCACCGCTTAATAGAACCCCAATTGAAACATCAGCAACATTTCGCTTTAAGATAGATTCTGTTAGCAGATCTTCAACATGGTCTAAGATTTGCTCTTCCGTATAGTTGTTTTCGGAAATTGAGGGAATAAGCTGTTTTCGGGTTAAGGGGCTATCATAACTATTTCCACTATGAACGTCAATTGTAGTTAAAGTACCTTTTTTAAACTTATTTATATTATTATAGATGGTTTCTTCTCCAATAAAATAACCATACCTGAAAAAAGTGGGAATAGCATTTTTATTAATTTCTTTCTTTATTGTTGGATAAGAAAGAAGCGCTCTAATTTCTGAGGCAAAGGCATAAAACCCTTTCTCCTTGTAATAATATATGGGCTTGGCTCCAATTTCGTCTTTAGCAATTAACAATTGGTTTAACTTTCTATCTATTATAGCAAAAGCAAAAGAGCCATCTAGCATTTCAAAGCATCTATAGCCCCATTTTTTATAACCTTCTAGTATAACCTCAGTGTCTGTTAGGGTAGAAAATGTTACTCCATATTTAATCAAGGTTTCCCTAAGTTCTAAATAATTGTAAATAGTGCCATCTAAGGTAATGCTGTAATTACCACAATTTGTGGTTAGCGGCTGTGAAGCTTTTTTGCTTAAATCTATTGTAGCTAAACGTTGATTAGCAATGCCTAAAGTGTAATGTTCTTTTTTGTCGAAAATAATGTCGTTTCCATTACCTCCACGATGAAGTAATGTTTTAGATGACTCTATTAAATGTGCTTCGTTTATTTTTTGATTATGGTCTATAAATCCAGTTATTCCACTCATAATCACATTAGAGATTTATATGCTTAGCAGGGTTAATAATACTTGGTTATCTTGAATCCACAAATATCCAAATACTATAAAATGATTTCAGTAATAGGAGCGTTATTAGGGATTTTGTTGTCTCAAACATACAAATATTTAGTTAAAAAGTCATTGTAAAACTTTATTGTTGATTATGTTAAATCAACAATAACTTGTTGTTGAGCTAAGCTGCAGATAGATTGTGTAAGTGCAACCTCACTAAAGCATAAGGAATATTATCTATTTGAAGAATATAGTTTGAGTGGCTGCTATGGCAAACTTTTCAAACATAAAAAAGGTTCTAGCTACTTAGTAAGCTAGAACCTTTATATAAAATGTCTTTTTTATTTTAAAGCATCTTGTATTTTCTTGATCATATCTAAATGACCTTTAACAACAGGTGCTGTTTTAGCGGCAAAAGCTTTTAAGTCAGCATCATTTGCATCTTTTGATTCTTTATCTAATAAGTCCCAAGTTTTTTGATGACCATCAACCATTGCTTTTACATATTCCTTATCAAAATCTTTTCCTGTCAGTTTAGCTAAATCATCATATTTTTTCTGATGAGTTTCATCTAATGCTGTTGGTAAGGTAATGTTCTTTGCTGAAGCAATAGCCATCAAATCAGCATTAGCTTTTCCATGATCTGTTACCATCATATCAGCGAATGCTTTAATTTCGGCATTAGCAGTTTTTGTTAAAGCTAATTTACTCAGTTCAACTTCTGCAATACCACCAGCGGCAGCGTCAGTTGTAAATTTTGCATCATTTTCATCAACCGCAATGCCGCCTGTTGCGTTTGCATTTGTAGTTGTATCTTTGGTTTCATTTAAACTGTCTGCAGTTTCTTTTGAATCCTTTGGCTCACTGCTACAGCCTTGAAAAGCAAATGCAGCGATAACGATCATACTTAAAAATCCTAATTTTTTCATTTTTTTATGGTTTTTGTTTTAGTGATAAAACTATTATAATCTCAATGCTTCAGTTGTTGACTCAAAGATTATAATGGTTCATAGTTAGATATTTTTGTTTGATGCTTAACAAGCCTTATTTAAAAATGTTTGATAAACTTGATCAATACAACTCTTGGTTTTAAGGTTAATGAGTTATGGTAATTTTGAAGATTTCCTACCAATTGCGAAAAGCTGTATATTGGCTTAATTATATATTGAAAATGAAAAAAATAAGCATCGTATTGTTATTAATAACTGCCACGTTTATGGTAAAAGCTCAAACTAAAGATGAATCTAATGTTTTAACTGCTGTAGAAAATATGCGTTTAGCATTAATAAGTGGCGAAAGAACTGCTTTGCAAAATGTTGCAGCAGAAGATTTAAGTTATGGACACTCCAGTGGTAAATTGCAAAATAAAGCAGAGTTTGTAGAGGCCATAGCTAATGGTTCATCAGATTTTGTAAGTATTGAATATAAAAATCAGACGGTTAAAGTTACTGGAAAAACAGCACTGGTTCGTCATGAACTTCATGCAAAAACAAATGATGGTGGTAAGCCAGGTGAAGTACATTTAGGAATTTTGCTTGTTTGGCAAAAGCAAGGAAGGGAATGGAAATTATTGGGTAGGCAAGCATTTAAATTGCCAGAAGTAAAACAATAAAACTAATTTGTCTTCAATATTAACTTAATGTTAACAAAAAATAACATTAATTTCATATAAACTTAACATTGGACTTATACTTTTAATGTATGAATTATCCAGTGTTTATATTCCATGAATTAGTACTTCGTTTTTCGGATATCAATCGGGAAATTGGTAAGTACATATCTAGCACCGTTGAAAATGGAGAATGCTTGATCAATACAACTACGGGACACATTAAAGTGGCCTTAACTATGTTAGAGAAACAATATAATAACCCAAGGTCTATTTCTAAAGAAGAGTTGCAACAATTAGCAACTGAATTTGAAATAGGCTAATTATTATTTATCTTATAAAATAAGCCCTAAAACTATCATAGTTTTAGGGCTTATTATTTTAATACTTTATTTAAACCTGTAGGAAAGTGTAGTGATGAATTGACGAGGGGCAATAGGGTTAACGCTATAGTTCTCATGCACATAATAATTTAGCGCATTTGTAATGTTTGAAACTTTTGCTAATAATGAAAGTTTTTTCCAAGAATATCCAGCAGAAAAATCAACTGTTGTAAATGCATCCAAAGGGATTAGTCGTAAAGTTGTAGCAGCCTTGTTATCATTCCAACCGCCATTACGCTTTCCAGTGTAGAAAACAGAAGTTCCTAATTTTAAGCCCTTAGCTTTTCCTTCTTGTATAGTGTAAAAAAGAGTGGCATTACCCGTATGCTTAGTTGTTCCAACTAAACGTACACCTTCTAACATCCCTGATGTAGTCGCATTAGGATTAGCAGTTGTTGGTGTGGCTACAATAGGAGCGGTGTTAGTATAGCGCATAAAATTATAGCTATATCCAGCAATAAAATTTAGTCCAGGTAAAATACTTCCTGTTAAATCTGCTTCTAGTCCATCACTTTTAGTAGTTCCATTTAGTTGTTTAATGTTGCTATTTGAGTTAATATTTCCTTGGGCATCAAACTCTGCAGTTTGTGCAATGTTGCTATTTACCTTTCTGTATACGGCTAAATTAGCAGTTAATCTGCCACCAAAGAGGTCATTTTTTACACCTATTTCGTAATCATCTACAATAGATGGGGGTAGAGCTGCAAGAAAAATATCTGTTCCTGTATTAGATATAAAATTATTGGCATAACTCAGATACATGGAAGTTGATTGTATTGGTTGGTATATAAGGGCTACTTTAGGTGAAAATGCACCTTCAATTTTAGTTGCTGCACGTGTTATGGCACCTGTTTCGAAAACAGTCGTTTTGGTACGAGCATTCTTTTGGTCTGTATAACGGATGCCAGCTAATACTTTAAATTTATTTGTAATTTCAACTAAATCTTGCACAAAGGCACCATAGCGATAAACTGGAGTAAAAGTTTCGCTAATGTTAAAGGTAGTTGGTATTAAACCAGAACCATAATAAGTAGCTGGATTAAATAAATTTACACTTCCATAATTATATGCAGTGATAGCAGTACCATTTGCATTTTTACCATAGTTAAACCCGTTACTCGTAACTCTTGATTGGTCTGCGTCTAGGCCAACTAATAATGTATGTTTAATTTTTCCAGTATTAAATATACCAGTTAAATTAACTTGTTGATTGTAAGTGTATTCTTGTGTTTTAGATCTTGTTAAATTACGTTGAGCAACACCAGTTGCATCAGCAGCAGGGCGTTCTGCGCCATAATAATCTCTACCATAAGATTGAAATGAACTTATTACATTCATTTTCCAATTGTCATTGAATTTATGATTTACGTTTAATTGACCAGTAACTGTATTTGTATTATTGTAGGCCCAAGGGGTATTAATAAATTGGTTCCTGCCATAATCTATAATTTTACTGCCAACAGAACCAACGCCAAAATCAGGAGTATAGTTGCTTTTTAAATAATCACCTTGTAATAAGATATCTGTTTTATCACTGATTTTATAAAGTAATGAAGGGTTTACATAAACACGTTTAGATTTTACATTATCTCTAAAGCTGCCTGCTTTTTCGTAAGTGCTAATGGCTCTAAATGCTAATTTTTGAGAGATGGGACCATAAATATCTACCATAGGCTTGTATTGGTCATAACTTCCTGTACGCAAAGATACTTGGCCACCATATTCGAATTGAGGTTTTTTAGTTACCATGTTTATAACAGCACCACCAGTAACACCACCATATAACAATGCTGCACTACCCTTTAAAACCTCTACAGATTCTAAAGTACTAGCTTCTGGACTCCCACCAATAGAAGTACGACTTCCATTTTTAAAGGTATTATTGCTCCCTAAGCTATAACCACGAGCATAAAAATTCTCTCCTACACTACCGCGATTTGCGCCTAGTGCTACACCATTAACGTTTTTCATTACATCTCCTAATCGGTCGGCTTGCTGATCTGCAATTACTTGACTTGTGATGATCTGTGCAGATTGAGGTAAGTCTTTTGTTGGTATATTAGTTTTACCTAGGTTAACAGATTTTGAATTTGGTGTTCTATAGCCATTTACGGCAACTTCTTTAAGTTTTGATGCTGATTCTGCAATGGCAAAATCTACCGTAGTAGTTTGACCGGTTGTAACTGAAACTTGCTTCTCTTGCGAAATTGTTCCAATTGCAGAAATTTTTAAAGTATATGTACCTGCAGTTATGTTTTTGATAATGAAGTTACCATTTTCATCCGTTTGGCTTGTTTTGTTGGTATTCAATAAGCCTACGTTTACGTATGGAGCTGGTTTACCGTCGCTGGTTTTAATAATACCTGATACGATGCCGTTTTTTGTTTGGGCCTGCACATTCCCAAACAGGAATATGGAAATAGTAATGACACTAAGGATCTGAGTAAATAATTTCTTCATCTTTTATTTGGATTAATTCTAAACAGTGGCAAAGATATAATCCAAGCTTATAAAAGCAAAATTTATTTAGACTTATTTTAAATAAAGCAAAATAATGCTATAGACATACTGATAATCAACATTATAGTATGTGGGGAAGTTTTAAATGATACTAAATATTAGAAATGTAGTATAGTGTGTTTGTATGCTGTAGATAGATTGAATAATAGCATTTATCAGCTATTCCTAACATACAAGTCGGTTTCTAGAACCTTTTTTTCGAATTCTTCTACAGGATATTTAGCTTCGATAAGCTGTAATAACATTTGTGTAGCCAATTTTCCTATTTCAAATGCTGGTTGACGGACAGATGTTAGTGAGGGATTAAATAAATCGAGTACATCAGAATTGCTAAAACCGGCAATGGCCATATCTTTAGGTACTGCAATTTTTAAATTCTTAAATACACTTAAACAACCTGTACTTAAACGGTCTCCCGCTACAAATATGGCATCTGGTTTTTCAGGTAAGGCCATTAATTCTTTAATTGCATTTTCCATTTCTTCATAAATCATTCCACCATGTGGACAATGTTTAATGTAGGCAGGATTAGGTTCAATGTTATTTGCTTTTAAGGCATTTTCATATCCTTTTAGGCGCTCAATACTAATTGATAGTTGCGTAGAACTTGTTAAGTGAGCAATACGTTTATATCCAGATTTTATGAGATGGTTGGTGGCTTCAAAAGCTCCCTTTTCGTTATTGGATATTACTTTATGGGTTTCAATTTCATCGGCCACTCGATCAAAGAATACAATTGGTAAACCTCTTTCATGTAAGGACGTAAGGTGGGAAATGTCTTTCGTTTGAGAAGACAATGATACCAATAAACCATCAACAGATCTAGAAGCCAAATGCTGAACGTTAATTACCTCACGATCATAAGATTCATGTGTTTGTGAAAGGATAACATGATAACCTCTATCATAAGCAATAGATTCGATTCCATTAATTGCTTGAGAAAAATAACTATTAGCCACTTCGCTAACCACTACACCTATAGATTTGCTGCGGCGTTCCTTTAAACTTAATGCAATAGGGTTAGGTTGATAGTTGATTTCCTTTGCATAAGCGAGCACTATTTTCTTGGTAGCGGCACTTATTTCATGGGTATCCCTTAACGCTCTAGAAACGGTTGAAGTAGAGAGGCCTAAAGCTTTTGCAATATCTTTTATGGTTACGGGCTCAAACATAGTTAAAGCAATATTCTGCTAATATTTTAACGGTAAAAATCAAAGTATAATATTACGATTTTTTTCTGAGGCTTAAATATAAAATTTCGATAACACTTTTTGGTAACGTTGTCGGGAACGATTGCACAAATTTAGTGTCCTGTACTGTTATGGTTTGTAAAAAAAACAATGTAGACTTGTTTATTAAAGCCTGTTAAATGGCCTAATAACCAAATATAATTTTAATGTATGAAAAAAATTCTACTGCTTCTTTGGATGCTGGCTATAGGTGTTACTATGGTAAGTGCACAACAAACAAGGCAAATCTCGGGTAAAGTAACAGAAAAGGCAAGTAAAGAAGCCATTCCGGGAGCCGCTGTTTCCATTAAAGGTACATCTACTTCTGCAAGTACCGACGCAAATGGTCAATTCGTAATCAATATTCCAACTTCAGGAACTGTAGTCTTGCAAGCTAAATACTTAGGCTTTAAGGTACAAGAAATAACAGTTGGAAATGATACTAAGGTAAATTTCACACTTGATGAAGACGTGTCCACGTTAAACGAAGTTATGGTTAATGTGGGCTACGGTACTGTTCGTAAAAAAGATTTGACAGGTTCAGTATCATCTATTAGTGCTGAAGTAATTGCAGCTGCACCAGTTTCTTCTGCTTTAGAGGCTATCCAAGGGCGTTTAGCTGGTATTAGTATTGCTTCTACCGAAGGCTCACCAGATGCGGTGATGAGTGTTAGGGTAAGAGGTGGTGCATCTATAACGAGTGATAATACCCCACTTTATATTGTAGATGGCTTTCCAGTTAGCTCAATTTCAGATATTGCTCCACAGGATATAGAGAGCATAGACATTTTAAAGGATGCTTCTTCTGCCGCAATTTACGGTTCGAGGGGTGCAAATGGTGTTGTTTTAATGACTACGAAAAGTGGTAAAGCTGGTAAAACAAGTATAAGCTACAATATTTTTGCAGGTACAAGGCAAATGGCAAATAAGTTAAGTGTACTTACACCTCTAGATTATGTAACTTGGCAATATGAAAGGGCTTTGCTAGAGAAAACGCCGAATGATTATGCACAATATTTTGGAAACTTTCAAGATATCGATTTATATGCCAATGTACAACCAAATGATTGGCAGGATCTTATATTTGGTCGTACAGGGACTACCTTAAATCATAATTTAAGTATTAGCGGGGGAAGTGATAAGACTAAATATAGTTTGAGTCATAGTTTTGTGAAAGATAAGGCGATAATGCAATTGTCTGATTTCCAAAGGCAAAATGTTAATTTTAAATTAAATCATAAACTGTATGACAACTTAACACTAGATTTTGGAGTTCGTTATTCGGATACTAAAACCAATGGCGGTGGTGCAAATGAGCAAAATGAAAAATCTTCTGCAGATTCTCGCTTAAAAAATGCCATGTTATATCCTCCGTTTCCTGTTGCTGGTTTAACATCATCAACAGAAACTAATGATGAGTTTAACTTATATAGCCCGCTAACATCTATTACTGATAACAATCAATCAATTCATCGCAAAGCTTATAATCTCAATGGAGCTGTTACTTATGAAATCGTTGATAATCTAAAATTACGTTCTGAGGTGGGTTATGACGGTTCAAGAAATGATCAAGATCGTTTTTATGGGCTTACAACTTATTATGTAAAAAATACTCTTGATTATCCGAATACTCCAATTCTTGCTAGTACAAATACAAATAGAAATAGCTTAAGAAATACTAATACATTAAATTATGGCTTTAATAAAATTTTAAATAAAGATCATAACCTTAATGTTTTATTGGGTCATGAATATATCAAAACAGAGCAGAATATTTTATTGAATGAAGTTCATAATTTCCCTAAAACATTCACATTTGAACAAACTAAGGTATTAACTACTCAGGGCAAGTCTACTATTATAGATAATAATTTTTCACCTGACGATAAACTTCTTTCATTTTTTGGAAGAGCCAATTATGATTTTAAGGGCAAATACTTATTAAGTGCAGCTTTTAGGGCAGATGGTTCATCGAGATTCGCAGCTGGCAACCAATGGGGATATTTTCCATCAGTTTCTGGGGCATGGAGAGTTTCTCAAGAAGATTTTATGAATGATACAAAATCTTGGTTAACAGACTTAAAATTAAGAGCAAGTTATGGTGCTGCAGGTAATAATAATATTCCTCCGGGTCAAATAGTACAATCATTCCAGAGTTCTACTATTGTGTACTCAAATGGCTATAATAATTTTTGGGCACCATCTAAAATTATGGCTAATCCTGATTTAAAGTGGGAAACAAATGTAACAAGAAATATAGGTTTAGATTTTACGCTCCTTGATTCTAAAATTACAGGAACAATAGATGCCTATTTAAATAAAACTAAAGACCTGCTACTTTTAGTTCCTACAGCAGGTACAGGGTATGATGCACAATACCGTAATGTGGGCCAAACAGAAAACAAAGGTTTAGAGTTTTCTGCAAGTTGGAATGCTGTGAAAAAAACAAATTTTGATTTTACTGTAAGTGCTAATATTAGTTTCAATAGAAATAAAGTGAAATCATTAGGTCCTCTTAAGAACTTAAATGGTACATCTGGTTGGGCATCAACTGAAATTGGGGTAGATTATTTAGTAGAGACAGGAGCATCTATTGGTCGTATTTATGGTTATAAAAATGCGGGTAGATATGAGGTTTCAGACTTTTCTGGATATAATTCGGCAACAGATACTTGGACATTGAAACCTGGCATTGTTGATGGTAAAGAGTTTCTAGGTACAATTCGCCCAGGAACAATGAAAATTGAGGATATTTCTGGAGATGGAAAAATTGATTTATCAGACAGATCTATCATTGGTAATGCGAACCCATTAAACACTGGTGGTTTCTCATTAAACTCTAGAATTTATAATTTTGATATTGGCGCTTATTTTAACTGGAGTTACGGAAATGATGTTTATAATGCTAATAAAATAGAATATACTTCTAGTAGTAAATATAGTTCTAGAAATATGATTGATATCATGGCTACAGGTAAACGTTGGACAAATCTTCGTGCAGACGGTACGCTGAGTAACGATCCTGCGGAATTAACGGCAATGAACGCTAACACCACACTTTGGTCGCCATTCTCTAAAGCATTTGTATTGAGCGATTGGGCTGTAGAAGATGCTTCATTCTTGCGCTTATCTACTGTTACAGTGGGTTATACTTTACCTGCTAACATTTCACAGAAATTGAAAATGAAAAAATTAAGGGTTTATGCTTCGGGTTATAACTTATGGTTGTGGACTAATTATACTGGTTTTGATCCGGAGGTATCTACTAGGAGAAACACTACTTTAACACCAGGTGTAGATTATTCTGCTTACCCAAGAAGTAAATCATTCATTTTTGGGTTAAACGTTAATTTTTAAGAAAAATATTTAAATAAATAATATGAAAAAGATAATATATATACTATTTGTTTTTGCAGGATTTGCAGCAATAAGTAGTTGTAAAAATGCTTTGGATGCACCAGCAAAGTCTACTTTGGATGAGTCTGTTATATTCTCTACACCAAGTTTATCTGAAGGAGCAGTTGCAGGGATTTTACAATCGTTTGGAGAAACTAACTCGTATAGAGGTCGCTTTTTGGTTTATTACGGTGTTAATAATGATACCGAAGTATACAATTCACTAAAAGCAACAGGCGATGATAAAGCAAGATTGAGTAACAATAATACCAATGTAAATAATAGCCAAATGAATACGCTAGATAATGCTTGGGCTAAATTCTACGAAGGAATAGAAAGGGCAAATTTAGCCATACGAGGAATTAGAACTTATGGCAAAATAGAAAGTAACCCTCAAATGGCACAAATTTTAGGGCAAATATTAACTTTAAGAGCAGTTATATACAATGATTTAATTAAAGGTTGGGGTGATGTGCCAGCTAGATTTGAACCAATTACTAGCGAAACTAGCTATTTGCCGAGAAGTGATAGGGATGTTATTTATAAACAATTATTGGCTGATTTAAATGAAGCAGCTGGTTACTTGCCATGGCCAAATGAAAATGCAAGTACTAACAGTGTTGAAAAAGTAAATAAAGCATTTGCTAAAGGGTTAAGAGCTCGTTTGGCCCTAGCTGCTGGTGGTTTTGCACAACGTTTAGATGGTACTGTAAAATTAAGCGCAGATCCAGAATTGTCTCACGATAAAATGTATGCAATTGCTAAAAAAGAGTGTTTAGAGATTATTGCTAGTGGTAAATTAAGGTTGCTAGGATATGAAGAAGTCTTCAGAAAATTAAATGAAGAAGTTGGTGCTGCAGGTTTAGAATCGATGTGGGAAATTCCATTTAGTGAAGGTAGAGGTAGAGTAATCTTTGATTTAGGCGTAAAACATTCAAAGACAGATCAATATACTGGTCAAAATAAAGGGGGTACAAATGGTCCTAATCCAATTATGTTATACGAGTACGAGAAAGAAGATGTACGTAGAGATGTAAGTATTGTCCCTTATGGATGGGATGGTGGCGATGGTACTAAAGGTGCCATTCAGGTTCCATCATCATTAAGCGCTTTATATTTTGGTAAGTATCGTTATGAGTGGATGAAACGAAGAGTTACCGCTACAAATGATGATGGTTTAAACTGGATGTACATGCGTTATGCCGATGTGATTTTAATGGCAGCAGAAGCTGTTAATGATATTGATGGCCCAGCAGCAGCAGCTCCATATTTAAAAATGATTCGTGATAGGGCTTACCCAACCGCTCCTGCAAAAGTTACTGCATTCATGAGTACAGCAACAGCTTCCAAAACAGCGTTTTTTGATGCGGTAGTAAATGAGAGAGCGTTAGAGTTTACTGGTGAAATGTTAAGGAAGGGAGATTTAATTCGCTGGAATTTATTAGATGCCAAATTGACTGAAGCTAAAACCAAATTGCAACAATTAGAAAGCAGGACAGGAAAGTATGCAAACCTTCCGGCTAAAATCTATTATAAAACTTTGGCAAACGGAGAAACTGTAGAAATTTATGGTTTAAACTTTGGTGATATTGATGCTATTGGTGCGGCTGGTGGTTATACAGCTAACAAAACTTGGGCTTTGGGTACTGCTGCAGATCCGATAAAATATTGGGATGCTTTATTCGTAAAACAACCAAATTTGCAACAATACTGGCCTATATGGCAAGTTTTTTTAGATGCTTCCAACGGGATGCTAAATAATAAACCTTTAAACTTATAATAATTAGGTTATGAAAAAGAACAAAATATATATCAGCATTTTTTTCCTGATGACTTTAATAGGGTTTTCAGGTTGTAAAGATGATATGATGGATGAAATTACCAAGTTAGAAGTTGATAGAACATTTTCACCAACTGGTTTAACTGCTAATGTAGTTAATAAAACAAACGTTCTATTAACATGGAAAGCAGTAAATAATGCCAAAACCTACACTATTGAAGTATTTGAAAATGCAGATTTCTCAGGAACAGCGGTTAAAACTATTCCAAATATCACATTTACACAAGTGCCGTATACGGTAACTGGCCTAGCCGGGGATACCCAATATTCAATTAGAGTTAAAGGAGTTGGTGATGGAATAGTTGATTCTAAATGGGTAACCGCTACTGCCAAGACTGATCCTGAACAAATTTTACAGGCCATAAATGCAGCTAAATTAACCTCAAATTCAGTAGCACTAAACTGGCCGGCTGGACAAACTGCTACTACGATTACATTGTCGCCGGGTAATATTACCAGAGCAGTTACTGCCGCAGAAATAGCAGCAGGCGAGGCTATTGTTACAGGGTTAACCGGAGAAACTTTATATACTGCAAAACTACTTAATGGAACTAAAGTTAGAGGGACAATTACCTTTACCACTTTACTTGATTTAGGTGGCGCAATTCCAGTTTATCCAACAGATAACTTTGCTACTTTAATTGCTAATGCTAATGCAGGAGATGTGTTTGCATTATTTCCTGGAACTTATAACATTAATGCAGATATAACAGCAACTAAATCAATATCGATAAAAGGGGCTAAACCAACTGATAAACCAATGATTAAAGGTATGATCATTAGATTAAAAGCTAATGCTGGTTTGGCGCTAAAAGATTTGGATATTGATGGAACAGGATCATTAAATGGTAATCAAGCTGTTATTTATGATGAAGCTTCTGATAATGCTTATGGCAATCTTTCTATTGAAAATTGCATAATCAAAAATTATGTAAAAGGATTAATGTACGTAAATGTTAAGGCACTTATTGAATCAGTAACAATAAAAGGTAATATCATTAGTAATATCGAATGTAATGGAGGAGATTTTATTGATTTTAGAGCTGGCTTAGCTAAAACTGTAAATTTCTCTAATAATACAGTTTATAATTCAGCTTTAGCAAGAGATTTCTTTAGAATGGATCCTGCTGGTTCAACCAACTTCCCTACAATAACATCAGTTATTACCATTGCTACCAATACATTAAATGGAATGTGTACTGGTGCCGCAAATAGGTTATTGTATGTTCGTTTAGCGAATCAACAAATATTTTTCTCTAAAAATATAGTAGCAAACTCTGGTGGTATTTTAACAAACCAAGCATCAACTATTATTGTGGCTGCTAATTTTACCGGAAATAACTATTTTAATGCACCAACTTATTTAGCCGGAAGTGCTACATCGGGTGCTAAATATGATACAGGAACTTCAACTACTTTAAATCCTGGTTTTACCGCTCCTGCGACAGGTAATTTTACCATTAGCGAGAATACACTAAAAACAAATGGAATAGGTGACCCAAGATGGAGGTAAAAGTTTAAATTGGTTTATCTATAAAAGGGGCAGGATTTATTCTGCCCTTTTTTTGTAATAACAGTCGGCAACGTTTGCATAATTAATTATCATAAATGCTATAAAAGTTGAGTAATTTGCTTCTCTAAGAACTCAAAAAACAGTTTGACTTTTTAAAAAAACCAATTATAGCATGTATAAAGACCTTTTGATCGGATTAGGAATTATCCTAACGTCATTTACCTTCATAAAAAATGAACCCATTACACTTTATATCATCGGCGATTCTACAGCAGCGAATAAAGCAAAAGATAAATTTCCAGAAACTGGATGGGGAATGGAACTTCAATCGTTTTTTAATGAGGAAGTAAAAGTTGATAATAGAGCCTTAAATGGAAGAAGTACCAAATCATTCATTAATGAAAAAAGATGGGAGAATATACTGACAACTTTAAAAGAAGGTGATTTTGTATTGATTGAGTTTGGTCATAATGATGAGAAAATTGAAAACCCAAAGGTGGGAACTTCCTTAGGAGAGTTTAAAGTTAACTTGATAAAGTATGTTCAAGAAACTCAGGCTAAAAAAGCACATCCAATTTTATTGACACCAATTGTTCGTCGTAATTTTATAAATGGCGTTTTAACCGACACACATAAAGGTTATCCTGATGTTGTTAGAAAGCTGGCTGATTCGCTACGAATCCCACTAATTGATATGCAACGTAAGACCGAGAAGTTGGTTAAATCTTTAGGTGACGAGTCCTCTAAAAAGTTGTTCCTTCACTTAGATTCTGGGCACGTTAACTACCCAAAGGGATTAAAAGATAACACACATTTAAATGTGGAAGGTGCAAAAGCTTTTGCTGGTTTGGTTGCGGCCGGAGTTAAAGAGACAAAAACTAGTTTAGCTAAACATCTACTTAAGAAATAACTACTAATGAAAAGAGGATTGTTTTATTGTTGGATTGTTATATTGTTGAATGTCGGTTTTGCCAATTCAAAGACTCTCAGCTCTCATATTCCACATCTCGAATCTCCATACGTTATACTCAATACTCAATACGATTTCGTAGTAGCCACCGATGGTAGCGGAAATTTTAAAACTGTTCAAGAGGCAATCAATGCTGTTCCAGACTTTAGAAAAACACCAACAACAATTTTCATTAAAAATGGAACATATAAAGAAAAATTAAATCTTTCTGCCTCAAAGAAACTGGTTAAAATGATAGGCGAAAGCGTTGAGAAGACTATTTTAACTTATGATGATTGGGCACAACGGAAAAATGCTTTTGGAGAAGAAAAAGGGACTTCTGGTTCATCAAGTTTTTTTATTTATGGAGAAGGTTTTTCTGCGGAAAACATCACATTCCAAAATACGGCAGGACCGGTTGGTCAGGCAGTTGCTTTGTTTGTGGCAGGTGATAAAGCCAAATTTACAAATTGTAGAATGTTAGGTTTTCAAGATACCTTATATACTTACGGTTATGGCAGTCGCCAATATTACTACAAATGTTATATTGAAGGAACAGTCGATTTCATTTTTGGGGCATCCACTGCTGTTTTCGAAGAATGTGAGATTTTTTGTAAAAAAGCAGGATATGTTACTGCTTCTTCATCTCCAGATACCTCAAAATATGGCTACGTTTTTATCAATAGCAAAATCACAGGCGATGCTCCAGCTAATTCCTTTTTTTTAGGTAGACCTTGGCGACCTTATGCAAAAGCAGTTTTCATTAATTGTGATTTGGGTAAAATAATTAAGGCAGAAGGCTGGAATAATTGGGGCAAAGAAAGCAATGAGAAAACTGCATTTTACGCAGAGTATAAAAGTACTGGGCCTGGTGCCAATGCAAAATCTCGAGTGTCTTGGTCACATCAATTAGATGATGCAATAGCAAAAGAATATACGCTAGATAAGATTTTCAATGGTTGGAGTCCTAGAGAGTAAATCAATCCTTTCGTTTATCGTTGTTCGTTTTGGACAACGCATAGCAATCAATACAAAAAGAATAACCACAGATACATTATGAAATTATCAATCCTTACATTTTTCGCTTTCCTTTCCATTTCAGCCTTTGCTCAAAAAGATATTTCTAAAGTTTGGGTGCCAGATTTAGGTAATGGAAAGTATAAAAATCCAGTAATTGATGCTGATTATTCAGATCCGGATGCAGTTAGAGTTGGAGATGATTTTTATTTGGTTTCTTCGAGTTTTGACGCCATTCCCGGCTTACCAATTCTTCATTCAAAAGATTTAGTAAATTGGACAATCATCGGCCATGCCTTAAAAAGACAACCACCTTTTGATCATTTTTCCAAAACGCAACATGGAAACGGAGTTTGGGCCCCTGCTATTCGTTTTCGCAATGGAGAATTTTACATCTACTATCCAGACCCAGATTTTGGTATTTATTTAACGAAAGCCAAAAATCCTGCAGGTCCATGGACTGAGCCGGTGTTAGTAGAAGGAGGGAAAGGCTTAATTGACCCTTGTCCACTTTGGGATGAAGACGGAAAGGTATACCTAGCCCACGCTTATGCAGGCAGCAGAGCTGGAATTAAAAGTATTATCGTAGTAAAAAAGATGAATGCCACAGGTGATAAAGTAATTGATGAAGGTAAATTAGTTTATGATGGCCACGAGTTAGATCCAACAATAGAAGGACCGAAATTTTATAAAAGAAATGGGTATTATTACATTTTTGCTCCAGGTGGCGGTGTATCAACAGGTTGGCAAACTATACTTCGTTCTAAAAATGTATACGGACCTTACGAGCGAAAAGTTGCAATGGATCAAGGAAAATCTCCAATAAATGGTCCACATCAAGGTGCTTGGGTTAATACGCCATCGGGTGAAGATTGGTTTTTACACTTTCAAGATAAAAATGCATATGGAAGGGTAGTTCATTTACAGCCAATGAAGTGGGTTAATAATTGGCCAGTAATTGGAACAGATGTAGACGGCGATGGAATTGGAGAACCAGTTTTGGTTTATAAAAAGCCATCCATATTAAAACCGGTAGTGATTACAACCCCTGCAGAAAGCGATGAGTTTAACGGAACGAATTTAGGGTTACAATGGCAATGGCAAGCGAATCCATCGGCTACTTGGTCATTTTTAAACCCTGCCAAAGGAATGTTAAGACTGTATTCTGTAAAAATGCCAGATAGTGCTAAAAATTATTGGGAAGTGCCAAACTTGCTTTTACAAAAATTCCCGACAGAAAAATTTACAACAGTTACTAAACTAACACTTATACCAAACCCAAAGTTAGAGAACGAAAAAGCCGGTCTCATCATAGCTGGTTTAAGTTATGCCAACATCGCTGTTAAGAGCAAAAAAGACGGAAATTACTTAGTTTATACCACTTGTAAAACTGCAGATAAAGGTAAAGCCGAAAAAGAAGAAACATTGATCAAATTAAGTTCTAATACTATTTACTTAAGCGTAACGGTAATTGAAGACGCAAAATGCCAATTTAGCTACAGCTTAGATGGAGATAAATTTACAAAAGTGAATGATGTTTTTCAGGCTGAGCCAGGAAAATGGATAGGTGCTAAAGTGGGGCTCTTTTGCGTTAGAGAACAACAAACCAATGATGCAGGTTATGCAGATTTTGATTGGTTTAGAATAGAATTGTAATAGAAAACTGCTAAAACTGATAATTAAAAGCTAACGACTGACAACGATTGCACAGTTATTTTGTCTGTTTTTGTTTCATTACTCCTTTAAACTCTGTAGACTTGTTATTAATAATTACCAATATAAACTGTATACCCGAATGAGAAAAATAGTATCAACTATATTTACTACAACTCTTTTTATTACTTCATTAACTGCTCTTGCCCAAATGAATAAGCAAAAAGCAGCCTATTCTTTTAGTAATCTTCCAGTAATAGCGAAAACATCTTTTAAAGCAGATACTTTTAACATCATAAAATACGGGGCTAAGAACGATGGTATTACTTTAAATAGCAAGGCAATAAATGATGCAATTATAGCTTGTAATAAAAAAGGTGGAGGCGTTGTTCTTGTGCCAAAAGGAATGTGGCTAACTGGACCAATCGAGTTAAAAAGCAATGTAAATTTGCATTTGCAAAAAAATGCAATCCTCCAGTTTACTAAAGATTTTAATCAATACCCATTAGTTGCCAGCAATTGGGAAGGTTTACCGCAAATGCGTAACCAATCGCCTTTATGGTCTACAAACCAAACCAATATTGCCATAACCGGTTTTGGCATTATAGATGGTGCTGGTGAAGTTTGGCGAATGGTTAAGAAAGATAAGTTAACCGAAAGCCAATGGTCTAAATTAATAGCATCAGGTGGTGTGTTAAGTGATGATAAAAAAAGCTGGTACCCTTCTGAAGCCTTCTTTAAAGCTACAAAAATGAAAAATGCTGGAGAAATTACTCCAGATAAAACTCCAGAATTTTACAATAGCATTAAAACTTTTTTAAGACCAAATTTATTGGTTTTTACATCATGTAAGACGATTTTGTTAGAAGGTGTTACTTTTCAAAATTCCCCAGCTTGGAATTTACATCCACTAATGTGTGAAGATTTAACCGTAAGAAATGTTTATGTTAAAAACCCATGGTACGCTCAAAATGGAGATGGTATTGATCTTGAATCTTGTAAAAATGTATTAATTGAAGGTAGTACTTTTGATGTAGGTGACGATGGAATTTGCATTAAATCTGGTCGTGATGCTGCAGGTAGAAAACGCGGAATGCCAACAGAAAATGTAATTATTCGCAATAGCACAGTTTATCATGCACATGGCGGATTTGTAATTGGCAGTGAAATGTCTGGTGGTGCTAAAAATATTTTTGTTTCTGATTGCTCGTTTATTGGAACTGATATTGGTCTTCGTTTTAAGACAACTCGTGGCAGAGGTGGCGTGGTAGAGAAAATCTTTGTTAAAAACATCAACATGAAAGATATTGTCGGCGAAGCTATTTTGTTTGATATGTATTATGCTGCGGTAGATCCTGTTCCGCTAAAAGGTGAAAAAAGGGATGCTCCAAAAGTTGAGTTATTACCTGTAACCGAAGAGACGCCCATTTTTAGAGATTTTCATATTACTGATGTGGTTTGTGATGGTGCATCGAAAGCGGTATTTATTAGAGGCTTACCTGAACTAAGCATCAGTAACATTACATTAGATAATCTAAATATCGCAGCAAATGAAGGTATAGATATTCAAGAGGCAAAAAATGTAAGTTTAAATAATGTGAATTTGATTGTTGCCAATTCTAATCCATTAATTAACATACAAAATGGAAATGTAATCAACTTTAAGAATATAAATTATAATGCAGCCCAATTGCTTTTTCGTATCGCAGGAGATAGAAATAGCGCCATTAAAACCTCTGGATTAGATGCTACAAAAGCAAAATCTAAAACCGAATTTTTAGCTGGTGCTGATGAAAAAACTTTACAGATTAATAAATAACATGAACAGAACCTTTAAATATTTTGCACTTGTAGCTTTAACAAGCTTAACTTTTAAGGTAGGTGCCCAAGTAAAACCTTTATCTCAACAAATGGCCGACCAAGTGCTGGCCTTGTCTAAGGATTCGGCTAATGCAAGTTCTAATAATTTTAGACCAGTAAAGTGGTCTTATGATCAAGGCGTGATTTTAGAAGGCATTGATGGCGTTTGGAAAAGAACGGTTAACAATGAATATTTTAAATACATGCAAGCTTGTATGGATGCGTACGTGACTAAGGATGGCGACATCAAAATGTACAAACAAGAAGACCATAATATAGACAATGTAAAAAATGGCCGTACTTTATTAACGTTATACAAAGTAACTGGTCAGGCAAAATATTTTAAAGCAGCAACTGTATTGTGGGAGCAGTTAAAACAACAACCAAGAACAAAGGAAGGTGGTTTTTGGCATAAAAAAATCTATCCAAACCAAATGTGGTTAGATGGATTGTATATGGGTGAGCCATTTTACGCAGAATATGCAACGTTAATTAAAGATGAAAAAGCATTTGATGATATCGCCAATCAATTTATTTGGATGGAGAAAAACTCAAGAGATGCAAAAACTGGTTTGTTATATCACGGTTGGGACGAATCTAAAACCCAACAATGGGCCAATAAAACTACTGGTAAATCACCTAATTTTTGGGCAAGAGCAATGGGTTGGTACGGAATGGCTTTAGTAGATGTGTTAGATAATTTTCCTCAAAAACATCCAAAAAGAGCAGCATTATTGGCTATTTTAAATCGCTTTGCAGTGGCAACTCAAAAAGTTCAAGATGTTAAGTCTGGTTTATGGTATGATATTTTAGATAAACCACAAGGAAAGGGCAATTACTTCGAATCGTCTGCTTCAAGTATGTTTGTTTACACCTATGCCAAAGCAGTTAGAATGGGATGGTTGCCAAAATCTTATTTCGCAGTTGCAGATAAAGGTTATAAAGGAATTCAAAAAGAATTTATCGAGAGGGTAGGAACAGATAAAGTTAATTTGAAGGGAACTGTAGCTGTTTCTGGCTTAGGCGGAAAACCTTATCGTGATGGTAGTTATGCTTATTACATGAGCGAAAAAGTAATTACTAACGATGCAAAAGGTGTTGGAGCATTTTTATGCGCAGCTAATGAAATGGAAATTGCTGCATTACCAAAACCAGGATCAGGCAAAACCGTAATACTCGATTCTTATTTTAATAATGAAGTTAAAAAGGATCAAAGTGGTAACGATCAAATTTGGCACTACAAATGGGATGCTCGTGATAATAATGGCTTCTCATTGCTTGGAGAGATCTTTGAAAGATCTGGATTTAAAAACAAAACATTATATCAGGCGCCTACTGTTGAAAATCTGAAAGGTGCTTCAATCTATATTATTGTAGACCCTGATAGTGAAAAAGAGTCGACGAAACCTAATTATGTTCAAGAAAAAGACATCGCAAATGTTGCAAATTGGGTAAATACTGGGGGTGTTTTAGTGTTATTAGGTAATGATGGTCCAAATGTAGAATTAGAACATTTTAACAAATTGGCTAACAAATTTGGTTTTCATTTTAATGGAGAAACCAAAGGGAAAGTGCCTGTTGCAGGAGTATTTGAAACAGCTAAAGTAGTTGTGCCTGCAGGAAATGAAATCTTTAAAAACACAAAAGATCTTTTTATTAAAGAATATAGCAGTTTAAAGCTTTCTGGTAGCGCAAGACCAATATTAAAAGATAAAGACGGAGACAATGTAATTGCTGTAGCTAAATATGGTAAAGGCACCGTGTTTGTAATCGGAGATCCTTGGTTGTACAACGAATATGTAGATGCAAGAAAATTACCAGCTACTTATGACAACTTTAAAGCTGCAAATGATTTAGTGAATTGGTTAACAAAACAAGTAAAATAGTAAAGAAGTCAGAAAGTTATTAAGACCGAAAGTCCGGAAGATATGAAAGCTTGAATGCCATATTCTTTGCACTGCCTGCCAGCAGGTGCGGTTAAAAAAAGGATCTCGAAGGTTTCTTAATGCCTAAAATTAAATTATGAAAAACATAACTAAAATATTTCTATCGTTAATTTGCTTGAGTTTGTACTCTTGTGCATCTGCTCAACAAGCTACGCAAACGGCTCAAAAAACCGATGAATTAGCGGAAAAGATGTTAGTATATCAGTTGAGCAATGGGGCTTGGCCAAAGCAATTAGTAGGTGGTGTTGTAGTTAAATATGAATTGCCATTAACAGATGCATTATTAGCTAAAATTAAAGCAACTGACTATATGCATGCCACAATTGATAATAAGGCAACAACTAGAGAAATTAATGCATTAGTAAAGGCATATAAAACCACTCAAAACAAAGCTTATTTAGTTGCAGCAGAAAAAGGTATAGATTATCTTTTTAAAGCGCAGTATGCAAATGGGGGTTGGCCACAATATTATCCTGATAACAGTAGCTATAGGGCCGAAATTACCTATAATGATGATGCTATGATTAATGTGTTAAATATCATGTTAAACATTGTTACCCAAGCAAACGATTTCGATGTAGTGAATAAAGCATATTTTTCTAAAGCAGAAGATGCTGTGAAAAGAGGCCTAGACTGTATCTTAAAAACTCAAATTACCCAAAATGGGAAATTAACCATTTGGGCAGCACAATATGATCAAAACACTTTAAAACCTGCAAAAGCTAGAAATTTTGAACCAGCTTCCTTAAGTACATCAGAATCTGCCGGTATAGTAAAGTTTTTAATACGTTTAAAAAATCCATCACCAGCTGTTAAAAATGCAATAACAAATGCGGTAGCTTGGTTTGATGCTTCAAAAATAACAGGCTATAAATTCGCTAAATTTCCCGATGGAAAAGATACTGGTTTAATTCCAGATGAAACTTCAATAATTTGGGCTAGATTTTATGATTTTCAAACCAATAAGCCAATTTTTGGAGATAGAGACAATTCAATTAAATCAAATGTAGCTGATATCAGTTTCGAACGTAGAAACGGATATGGATGGTACGGTACTTGGGCGAATAATCTAATTCTTAAAGATTATCCAAAATGGCAAAAAGCTAATCAGTAATCAGTTTCCAGTTTTCAATTTTCAGCGTAACAAGTTGCCAACTGCCAGCTGAAAACTGGCAACTGAATTCGGGAACGATTGCGCAAATATTTGCTTTCAAATAGGGTTTTTAATAGCTAAAAATACGTAAAATTGCTATAACCAAAAGCTGACAATGTGCTTTGATTTCTTTCGTCGGCAAATTTTAATTTGAAATTTGATATACAATAATGATTCTATCTAAAGCAAATCTTAACCTTATTACTAAGGAAGATGTGATTGTGCCATCTGCAAATACTTTTGAACTTCCAGAAAAGGTATTGCAATTCGGAACAGGTGTTCTACTGCGTGGTTTACCAGATTACTTTATAGATAAAGCAAACCGACTAGGGGTTTTTAATGGTAGGGTTGCTGTAGTAAAATCTACAAGTGGCGCTACATCAGAATTTGAAGAACAAGATTCATTATATACGCTTTGTATCCGTGGTATAGAAAATGGCCAACTAGTTTCACGAAACATAATATCGTCTGCCATAAGCAGGGTTATTTCTGCAAATGATGATTGGAATGCTATTCTTGAAATTGCAAAATCAAAAGACTTAACCGTTATTGTATCTAATACTACAGAAGTAGGTATTCAGTTAGTTAATGAAAGTATCAATCAAAATCCCCCAGTTTCTTTCCCTGCTAAAGTGTTGGCAGTTTTACACGAAAGGTTTAAAGCTTTAGGCGCAGTAGATAGTGGCTTGGTTATCGTGGCAACAGAGTTGATACCTGATAACGGTAAGAAATTAGGTTCAATTGTAGTTGAATTAGCAAGATTTAACAACTTAGAAAGTGATTTTATTTTATGGTTACAAGACGAAAATAGATTTTGCAATTCGTTAGTTGATAGAATTGTACCAGGAAAGCCTGATGCTGCAACTTTAGCTAGCTTGCAAAATGAACTAGGTTATACTGATAATTTGCTTTCAATGAGCGAACCTTACAGTCTTTGGGCAATTGAAGGCGATGCTAAAGTGGCAGAAGCACTGTCTTTTGCTAAAGTAGATACCGGTGTTGTTATTGCCGAAGACATTGAGATTTATAGAGAATTAAAAGTTCGTTTATTAAACGGTACACATACTTTAAGTTCTGGTATTGCATTTCTATCGGGTATAGATACCGTTAAGAAAGCAATGACTAATGAACAAATAAAATCTTACATAGAGGTTTTAATGACTTCAGAAATTGGCCCAGCAATTCCTTATCAAGTTACTGAGCAACAAACTACATCCTTTGCAAGCACGGTTAAAGACCGTTTTGCAAATCCTTCTATTGAACATTTGTGGATTAATATCACCTTTCAATATACAATGAAAATGAAAATCCGCATTTTGCCATTGCTGCTAAATCATTATAAATTATTCAGTAGCGTTCCAGAACATATCGCCTTTGGCTTTGCAGCTTATTTAACTTTCATGAAAGTGGTAAGCCAAAAAGATGGTAAATATTACGGTTCATATAATGGAATTGATTATTTAATTACTGATGATAGTGCAAGCTATTTCAATGACACATTATCATCAAATAGTTCAAACTATCCATTAACCGTGCTATCGGATGTTGATTTCTGGAAAGCCGATTTAAACTTATTGCCTGGTTTTACTCAAGCCGTAAATGAAAAACACGAAGCAATAGCTAAAAATGGTATTGCAGAAGCTTTAGTAGCGTTAAACAGTTCTAATTAATTTAACTAACTTAATCCTTTCAAAAAAGAAAGTAGAATAAATATGAAACAACAGGTTTTAAAAATTCATCCAAAAGATAATGTACTTGTCGCTTTAACCGATTTAAAAGCAGGTCAAACAGTAACTTATCAGGGTGTTGATTATGTTTTAGTCGATGATATCGATGCGAAGCATAAATTTTATATGACCGATATGAATGCTGGTGATGAAGTAAGTATGTACGGAACTTTAGTTGGTAAAGTACAATTTACAGTTAGAGCTGGGGCTGTAATGAATACAGATAACTTAAAACACGCAGCTGCTCCATACGAATATCGCCCTTATCATTACAGTTGGCAAGCGCCCGATGTTTCGAAATTTGAAGGTAGAACCTTTAATGGTTACCATCGCTCAGATGGCAAAGTTGGTACAGCAAATTACTGGTTATTTATTCCAACTGTTTTTTGCGAAAACCGTAATTTAGATGTCATTCGTGAAGCTTTACACAATGAATTAGGTTATGCTGTAACTGAAAAATACAAATCTTATACCCACCAATTGGTAGAAGCATATCAAAATGGAGTTGATATTTCAACTTTAGATGCACCACTTTCTTTTGAAGGTGTAAGACACAATAGGCCATTTAAGAATATAGATGGTATCAAGTTTTTAAACCATCAAGGTGGGTGTGGTGGTATTAGGCAAGATGCTGCCGTATTAAGTAAATTATTAGCTGCTTATGCAGATCATCCGAATGTTGCAGGAGTAACAGTCTTAAGTTTAGGTTGCCAGAATTTACAAGTTCAAGATTTTACTAAAGATTTAAAAGATAGAAATCCTAATTTCGATAAACCTCTTTTCATTTTCGAGCAACAGCAATCGCAAAGCGAAGAAAATATGATAGCCTTGGCTATCAAAAAAACTTTTGAAGGTTTAGTTGAAGCTAATAAAATAGAACGCCAACCAGCGCCTTTAAGCAAAATGAATGTTGGTGTTAAATGTGGTGGTAGCGACGGATTTAGTGGTATTTCTGCAAATCCTGCAGTGGGCTATTGTTCAGATTTATTAGTAGGCTTAGGTGCAACGGTTTTGTTAGCCGAATTTCCAGAGTTATGTGGCGCTGAGCAAGACTTAATTGATCGTACTAAAGATGAATTGGCTGCAAAGAAGTTCATTGGTTTGATGGGTGCTTACAGTCAGGCAGCAGAAAATGCAGGTTCTGGGTTCCATATGAACCCATCTCCAGGAAATATCAAAGATGGTTTAATTACTGACGCCATTAAAAGTAATGGCGCAGCTAAAAAAGGTGGAACATCGCCTGTAGAAGATGTTTTAGATTATACTGAACCAAGTACAAAACACGGTTTAAATTTAGTTTGTACACCTGGTAACGATGTAGAGGCTACCACTGGTAAAGCAGCTAGTGGAGCAACTTTAATTCTATTTACTACTGGTTTGGGTACGCCAACAGGAAATCCAGTTTGTCCGGTAATTAAAGTTTCTACAAACAACGCTTTAACTAAAAGAATGGGCGATATCATTGATATCAACACAGGGCCTGTAATTGAAGGCGAAAAGACCATTGAAGAAATGGGCGAAGATATTTTAGAATATTGCATTAAAGCTGCCAGTGGCGAAATAATCCCTAAATCAGTTTTACTAAATCAAGATGATTTTATTCCTTGGAAAAGAGGGGTGTCATTATAGTTAAACCGTCATATCGAACGCAGCGCAGCGAGGAGATATCTGGTCTGATAATGCACAGAGCAAAAGAAATTTCTCCCGATAAATTATCGGTTAGAAATGACGAATAATAAAAAAACAACCAATGAAACCTGCATAGCAAGCTTCATAACCAATAAAAGCAATAAAAAGTAATGAAAATTATACAACACGTACACTCAGAAGATTTTAAAACCTACGGAACTGAGAAAATTAGAGAAAGGTTTTTATTAGACGGATTGAAAGAGAAAAACAAAGCCAATTTTGTTTATGCTCATTACGATAGAATGGTTACTGGTTTAATTACGCCAACAACCGAAATAGTACCTTTAGGTACTTATGATATTTTACGTGCTGATTTCTTTTTAGAAAGAAGAGAGATGGGCGTAATTAATGTAGGGGGTACTGGAACAATTGAAGCAGATGGTACAACATACAATTTAGCTAAACTAGATTGTTTGTATATGGGTAAAGGTGTTAAAGATGTATCTTTCAGCAGTGCTGATGCTAACAATCCAGCAGTATTTTATATTTTATCGGCTCCAGCACACGCAACACATCCAACAACTTATTTGCAAAATGCTGATGCTTTTTCTGCACAATTAGGAAGCGTAGAAACTGCTAACGAACGTAGAATTATTCGTTACATCCACAAAGATGGAATTCAAAGTTGCCAATTGGTAATGGGCTTAACCATTCTTTCTACTGGTAGTGTTTGGAATACTATTCCACCTCATACACACGACCGTAGAATGGAAGTTTATTTCTATTTTGATGTTGATGAAGAACATAGAGTTTTCCATTATATGGGTGAGCCGCAAGAAACTCGTCACATCATTGTAGCTAATCATGAGGCAGTTTTATCTCCAACTTGGAGTATTCACGCTGGTAGCGGAACAAAAAATTACAGCTTTATTTGGGGTATGGCAGGTGAAAACCTTGACTATGCCGATATGGATACATTTGGCGTAAAAGAACTTAAGTAGGTAAACCACAAAGACACAAAAAGCACCAAGAAATTATTATTAAGCTTGGTGGTCAAAAAGGAAGTAAAAACATATAAACTACAAAGACACTAAAGCACCAAAAAAATTGTAATTCAGCTTTGTGTTCTTAGTGTCTTGGTGGTTAAAAAGATAATAAAGATGGAACAATCATTTTCTTTAGAAGGTAAAGTAATCGTAGTAACTGGCGGAACAGGGATTTTAGGTAATTCGTTTGTTAACGCTATTGTAGAAGCAGGTGGTGCAGTTGGTATTTTAGGTAGAAATGCCGAAATAGCTAATGAAAGAGCAGACGCAATCAATAAAAATGGTGGTAAAGCAATTGCCTTAATTGCTGATGCAATGGATGAAGAAGAATTAATTGCTGCCAGAGAAAAAATTATCGCTGCTTTTGGTAAAATTGATGGTTTAGTAAATGCTGCTGGTGGTAATATGCCAGATGGTGTTTTGCAACCAGAAGAAAGCGTTTTCAAAATGAAAATGGATGGAATGAAAAAAGTGTTAGACCTAAATTTATGGGGTACACTTATTCCAACTCAAATTTTTGGAGAAGCCATCGCCGAAACTGGAAGAGGAAGTATTGTAAATATTTCTTCAATGAATTCCAAAAAAGCAGTAACCAAGGTATTAGGCTACAATATGGGTAAAGCTGCTGTAGATTGCTATACACAATGGTTTGCAGTGGAATTAGCTAATCGTTATGGCGATAAAATTAGAATGAATGCATTGGCTCCAGGCTTTTTCTTAACCGAACAAAACAGAAACTTATTAACTACACCAGATGGTGGTTTTACACCTCGTGGTCAGTCGGTAATTAAACAAACTCCTTTTAAACGTTTCGGTGATCCAGATGAATTAAAAGGTGCTTTAGTTTGGCTATTGAGCGATGCATCTCAGTTTGTAACAGGTGCAATGATTTGCGTAGATGGTGGCTTCTCTATTTTTAGTGGAGTTTAGAAATGAAATTAACCACATAGAGACATAGGTAACATAGACAAATTTCCTATGTGGCTATGTGGTAAAAAATATAAGACGTGAAAAATTTTTTAGACGAGAACTTTTTATTGCAAACTGAAACAGCAAAAACGTTGTATCACGAGTTTGCAAAACAAATGCCGGTAATTGATTACCATAATCATTTAATGCCAGAGCAAATTGCACAAGACAAAAACTTTGAGAACATTACTCAGGTTTGGCTTTATGGCGACCATTACAAATGGAGAGCGATGCGTTCAAACGGTGTTGATGAATATTATATTACTGGCGCTGCATCTGATTGGGAAAAATTTGAAAAATGGGCAGAAACCGTTCCTTATACTTTAAGAAACCCACTTTATCACTGGACACATTTAGAGTTACAACGTTATTTCGACATTCACGAAGTTTTATCTTCAGCCAATGCGAAAAAAATATACGATGAGTGTAATGCCAAATTACAAACCAAGGAATACAGCGTACAAGGCTTATTACGTAAAATGAACGTAAAAACTTTATGTACAACTGATGACCCTCTGGATAATTTAGAATACCATCAACAAATTGCAGCTAGTGATGCTGAAGTTGTTGTTTTACCTGCGTTTAGACCAGATAAAGCGATGAATGCAGATGATGTTCCGGGTTTAAATACCTACATCGATAAATTAGCTGCTCTAACAGGAACAGCAATTGCAGATTATGACACTTATTTATCAGCTTTAAAAGCTCGCCATGATTATTTTGCTGAAAACGGAGCATCAGTTTCTGACCATGGTTTAGAGCAAATTTATGCTGAAGATTATACCGATGAAGAAGTAAAAGCTATTTTCTTAAAAATTAGAAAACACGAAGCGATTAGCTTAGCAGAGAATCTGAAATTCAAATCGGCTATGCTTTTCACTTTCGCTTTATGGGATCATGAGAAAGGCTGGGTTCAACAATTTCACTTAGGTGCAATTCGTAATAATAACGATCGTTTATTAACTTCTTTGGGCCCAGATACAGGATTTGATTCTATAGGAGATTTCCCACAAGGAAAAGCATTATCTAAATTTTTAAACAAATTGGATTTGAATAATAAATTGGCTAAAACCATTTTATATAACTTAAATCCGGCAGATAATGAATTATTTGCAACAATGATTGGTAATTACCAAGATGGAACTGTTGCTGGAAAAGTTCAATGGGGTTCTGGTTGGTGGTTTTTAGATCAAAAGCAAGGAATGATTAACCAAATTAATGCCTTGTCTAACCTAGGTTTATTAAGCCAATTTGTAGGAATGTTAACCGATTCTAGAAGTTTCCTTTCTTATCCTCGTCACGAATATTTTAGACGTATTTTATGTGATTTATTCGGTACCGATGTAGAAAATGGAGAATTACCTTACGATAAAGAATGGCTAGGTCAAATTATCCAGAATATCTGTTATAACAATGCTAAAACTTATTTCAATTTCTAGGTATGGGTAAGGTTTTAAGTTTTGGGGAGCTTTTATTGCGTATTTGTCCGGATGGAGATGGAGAATGGTTAGCGGAAAATAAATTGCCTTTTTATGTTGGTGGTGCAGAATTAAATGTTGCAACGGCATTGGCATTATGGGATATTCCTTCAGCTTATTTTACAGCTTTGCCTGAGAATTTTATGTCTGAGCAAATCATCGGTTACATGGATGCTCTCCATATTGATACTTCTAAAATTCATCACGGAGGCGATAGAATAGGCTTATATTATTTGCCTAAAGGAAAAGACTTAAAAAATGCAGGTGTAATTTACGATAGGGCAAATTCTGCCTTCGCGATGTTGCAAACAGGAACAATCGACTGGGATAAAGTATTGGATGGCGTAACGTGGTTTCATTTTAGTGCCATTTGTCCGGCATTAAATCAGGCAGCAGCCGATGTTTGCTTAGAAGCGGTAAAAACAGCAAGTGCAAAGGGAATTACAATTTCTATCGACTTAAATTTCCGTGCTAAATTATGGCAATATGGAAAGCAACCTTCAGAAATTGTGCCTCAATTAGCTCGATATTGCGATTTAATCATGGGCAATATTTGGGCTGCAGAAAAGATGTTAAACATAACTGTACCAGCAGGTATTGTAGAAGCTGATGATAAAAATACTTATCTTGAGCAAGCAAAAAATACTTCAGAAGAGATCATCAAACAATATCCTAAATGTAAATGGGTGGCAAATACTTTCCGTTTCGATTACAAACAAGGAATTAGATATTATACCGCACTTTATACAGCTAATGAACTACTAGTTTCGAAAGAATACCTTTCAGAAAAGATATTAGATAAAGTGGGTAGCGGCGACTGTTTCATGGCTGGTTTAATTTATGGTTTTTATCAGGGTAATAATCCATTAGATACACTAAACTTTGCTACTGCTGCAGCTTACAATAAATTATATATACCTAGCGATGCGACAACAGCAAGAGTTGCAGACGTTAAAAAAACACTAGCAGAAAATGACTAAGAATAAAGAAACTACGATAGCGGCAATCAGAACTCAAGGGATGTTGCCTCTTTTTTATTATGAAGATGCACAAGTAAGTTTAGAGATTGTTCGTGCTTTATACAAAGGTGGCGTTCGTGTTTTTGAATATACAAATAGAGGTAAGGCTGCATTAGAAAATTTTAAGTTTCTAAAGGAAGCCTTGAAAACTGAAATGCAAGACTTGTTTTTAGGGATTGGTACAATTAAAAACACAACAGAAGTTAAGGAGTTTTTAGCAGCTGGGGCAGATTTTATTGTTTGCCCAGTGGTTGACTTAGAAGTTGGTAAATTAACTCACGATGCAGGTTTATTATGGATTCCTGGATGTATGACACCTACGGAGATTAATGTAGCTCATCAGTTTGGAGCTGGAATTATCAAGTTGTTTCCTGCTAACATTTTAGGGCCGGAGTATTTATCGTCAATTAAAGAACTTTTCCAAGGGCAACTATTTGTGCCAACTGGCGGAGTAGAAATTGATGAAACAAATATTGATAACTGGTTTAAAGCTGGAGTTTGTGCGGTTGGAATGGGAAGTAAATTAGTAAGTAAAAAAATATTAGAAAATAAAGCTTATGATGAATTGCACGCGTTAACCACAAAAGCATTTGAAATCATCAATAAAGTAAAACCTTAAACACAAATTTAACCAAATATTAAATCCTCCAACGTTTCTTCAAAGAATGTAGGGGTTAAACCAAAAATTATGAACCAAACTAAAATCGGCAATTACAGGTGGACCATTTGCGCCCTTTTGTTTTTTGCAACAACAGTTAACTACCTTGATAGACAGGTGCTAAGTTTACTGAAGCCAACATTAGAAGAACAATTCGGTTGGTCTAACAGTGATTATGCAGATATTGCTGCTGTATTTCAATTTACCTATGCAATTGCAATGTTATTTGCAGGTAGGTTTGTAGATAAATTGGGAACAAAATGGGGTTATGGTATTGCAATTATCATTTGGTCAATTGGAGCAATTATTCACGCATATTCAATTTCAATTGGTACGGGTGTTGCTTCTATCTTAACTACCTTTGGTATAGCTGCATTACCAGTATCTATTCTCGGTTTTATGTTTTCTCGAGCCGTCTTGGCAATTGGAGAGTCAGGGAATTTTCCCGCTGCAATTAAAGCTACAGCAGAATATCATCCGAAAAAAGAACGCTCATTTGCAACAGGTATTTTTAACTCAGGCGCTAACGTAGGCGCAATTTTAGCACCAATTACTGTTCCTTGGATTGCTGAGCATTGGGGATGGGAAAGAGCATTTGAATTGGTAGGTGCTATCGGTTTCTTATGGCTTTTCTTTTGGTTAGTTTTTTACGAATCTCCAGAAAAACAAAAAAGATTAAAAGCCGCAGAATTAGCTTATATCAATAGTGATGAAGATGAAATAGCCGATAAAGCCAATGTTGATAAGGTATCATGGTTTAAATTATTAGGTTACAGACAGACTTGGGCATTTACTTTCGGTAAATTTATGACTGATGGTGTGTGGTGGTTTTTCTTATTTTGGTTGCCAGGTTATCTGAAAGATCAATACGGTATGACAGGATCTGATATCATGCTCCCATTATCTGTGCTTTACAGTATGACAATGATTGGTAGTATTGGTGGAGGTTGGTTGCCTAAATACTTTGCAGACAAAGGTTATGCAGTTTATGATGGCAGAATGAAAGCCATGTTTTTAATTGCGCTTTTCCCTTTGGTGGTTTTGTTAGCACAACCTTTCGGACATTATTCGTTCTGGGTACCAGTGGTTTTAATTGGTATTGGCGCTTCCGCTCACCAAGCTTGGTCTGCAAATATTTTTACCACGGTTTCAGATATGTTCCCTAAAAGAGCAATTGGTTCTGTTGTAGGTATTGGTGGTATGGCAGGTGGTTTAGGCGGTGTGTTAGTAACTAAAGTTGGCGGCTGGATCTTTGATAATTATGCAAATAAGGGAATATCAGAGTCGTTTACAAAATTCAACGAACTTGGTAATAGTGGTTTTATCACGCAAATTACTTCGATGGATTTGGCTAGTAAATATGGCGACAAAGTGAACTTGAATATCATGGCATTGAGTAAGTTGCCAGTTGAAGTTGCTGATAAATTAAAAGCTGTAGACGCAAATCTATTTACCCAATTGCTAGAAATTCAAAAACCCCTAGTTCAATCAAATATGACTGTTGCTTACACCATTATGTTCGCATTTTGTGCAGTCGCTTATTTAATTGCTTGGTCTGTCATGAAGTTATTAGTTCCAAAATATAAAAAGATTACTGATCTATAAATTATGAGCTTTCAAGAAGAATTGGATTCACTCTTTTTAACAGAAGAGCAGATTCCTACTGCCTTTAAATTGGCAGCAGAAGTTAACCAACGCGAATATTTATCCAATGGAGAAATGCTGCCTTGGAGTGGTGATGTTCACACGGTATTATCACCGATTTGTATCAAAACTGAAAAAGGTTTAGAGCGAAAGGTTATTGGAACTTATCCACTTTGTGATGCAGCAGAAGCAACAGCTTCACTTGATGCAGCGGTAGCCGCCTATAATAATGGTAGGGGCGAATGGCCAACAATGGGGGTTGCACAAAGAATAGAATGTGTGGAGCGCTTTACTCACGCTATTATTGAAAAGAAACAAGAAGTGGTGAAGTTAATCATGTGGGAAATCGGTAAAACATTTGCCGATTCTACCAAAGAGTTTGACCGTACAATTGAATACATTCAAGCTACAATTGATGCGTTAAAAGATTTAGATCGACAATCTTCTGGTTTCACCATGGAACAAGGTATTGTAGCTCAAATTCGCCGTTCACCTTTAGGTGTAGTGTTATGTATGGGACCATTTAACTATCCATTAAATGAGACTTTTACAACGTTAATTCCGGCGTTAATCATGGGCAATACCATTTTATTTAAACCACCTAAACATGGAACATTATTGTTTTATCCATTATTAGAAGCATTTAAAAACTGTTTCCCTAAAGGTGTGGTTAACACGATTTATGGCCGTGGAAATAAAATCATTCCCGGCTTAATGGAATCAGGAAAAATCAATGTTTTAACTTTGATTGGTTCTAGTAAGGTAGCTAACGAATTGAAAAAGATGCACCCAAAAGTGAATCGTTTACGTGCTATTTTAGGTTTAGATGCAAAAAATGCAGCCATTATTACTGCAAAGGCAGATTTGAGGTTAGCTGTTCAAGAAACGGTACTTGGCTCTCTTTCATTTAACGGACAAAGATGTACGGCTTTGAAAATTATTTTTGTTCATCGTAGCTTGGCTGATGAGTTTTTGAAACAACTTTCAGAGTCAGTTAACAAATTAAAATTTGGTATGCCTTGGGTTGATGGCGTTTCTTTAACACCACTTCCAGAACCTCACAAACCTGCTTACTTGAAAGAAGTAATAGATGATGCAATTTCAAAAGGGGCAAAAGTGATGAATGAAAATGGTGGAGCAACAAATGAATCATTTGTTTATCCAGCTGTAGTTTATCCTGTTAATGCTCAAATGAAATTATATACAGAAGAGCAATTTGGTCCAGTTGTGCCAGTTGTACCTTTTGATGATTTAGAAGAAACAATTCAATATTTAATCGATTCTACTCACGGTCAGCAAGTAAGTATTTTTAGTAATGATGAGCAAGAGGTAGCCGCTTTGATTGACCCTTTGGTTAATCAAGTAAGTAGGGTAAACATTAACTGTCAATGTCAACGCGGGCCAGACGTTTTTCCTTTTACAGGTAGAAAAGATAGTGCCGAAGGTACGCTTTCGGTTGTTGATGCTTTGCGTTCGTTCTCCATCAGGTCACTAGTGGCAACGAAACTAAACGAAAACAATAAGCACTTGTTAAATGAGATTATTGACAGCAATAGTTCAAACTTTTTAAGTACGAAATACTTGTTTTAAATGTAATGAGACCTGTTTTTTAGCAATAAAAAAAGAGGACTTGTGTCACATTTACACTATAATAAAAAAAAGAGTGTTTAAACTTTCTTTTATTTATAAAATTAGTTACATTTGAGCTTACCCTTTCGGGGGTATGTTTTTCATAGGTAGATGTAGGGTCTGAAACTTGTTTCAGGCCCTTTTTTGTTTTTACAAAAAAAATGTCATTCAGAGGTATGAGGAATCTATATTGATTAGGCTCATCTATAACGTCCAAAATCAATACCACTTCGTATATTTGCTTAGATATGATAAAAAAGAAAAAAATCATTGTTGCCATTACTGGTGCTAGCGGTTCTGTTTATGCCAAGCTTTTATTAGATAATTTGTTGAAACTCTCTTCGCAAATAGAGACAGTTGGAGTAGTAATGTCTGATAATGCAAAGGAAGTGTGGCGTTTTGAATTGGGAAATGAAGATTATGATAATTACCCATTTACTTTTTATCATAAAATGGATTTTAATGCGCCATTTGCATCAGGCTCTGCCAAATATGATACAATGATTATTATTCCTTGCTCTATGGGAACGTTAGGCCGTATTGCCCACGGCATATCTAACGATTTAATTTCTCGTGCTGCAGATGTAATTTTAAAAGAACGCAGAAAACTAATTGCAGTTGTTCGCGATACGCCTTTTAGCTTAATCCATATTAATAATTTGAAAGCCGTAACAGAAGCTGGAGGAATTATTTGTCCAGCCAACCCGTCATTTTATAGCTTACCAAAAACAATAGAAGAAGTGGCGCAAACGGTGGTTAATCGGGTAATAGATTTAGCAGGGTTAGATTCTGAAAGCTATAGATGGAATGAAGAATAAATTAAATGTTTGAATCTGAATTTATTAGCCTAATAACTGCTTGTTAGATTAGAAATGACAAGGTTTTAATTTATTTTTAGGAAATTTAATCAAGATGCAACGTATCATTATAAATTCATTATTTCTCAGCTTAATTTTTTCTAGTTTTTTTGTGTTTGCCCAGAAAGATTACATCGTAAATAATGCTGGAGATACTACAAAAGGGCAATTCAAAAAACAACTAATATCTACAGGGCTTAAATTTAGAGCTAATGGAAAATCACAATTCGAAGATGTGAATTATGATGATTTATCTGCTTATTACAAAAGTAAGGATAGTTCTTCTTATGTTTTAAAAACTATTCCAACACGTAAAAAGCCATTGTTTTTGGAGCGTTTGGAGAATGGGAAAGTAAAGTTATATGAGCATTTTATAGCTGGAACCTCTGGCTATATGGGTGCAGGCACTGCTAGTCAAACTATTTGGTATGCAAGCAAAGACAATGGCGATCTCTTAGAAATAAAAACAAATAACATCTTAGGTACTAGAGAAGAGCGAAAAAGTAATTTTTATGATTTGATTGGAGATTATAAGGAACTTTGGAATGATTTTATTGCAGAAAAGAATTTTAGCTACGAAATGATTGAATCTTATATCAAGAAATATAATTACTATCATAAGTACTTGTTAAAAAAGTAATACTATTGTTAGCTCGTTGTAAGGTTTCCTGTCCGTCTCAAATCTCATATCTCAATACTCACATCTAATTCTTATCTTTGCCCAAAATATGGGCTCCTTTGGAGCAACCTCAATGAAACGATCATAATTTTTCTAAAGGCCAAAGGCAAACAGTCAACAAAATTATGATAGCTTCATTACCGCTGAAAACATGGTTAACGAATGAAAAAAGTTGCATTTTATACACTTGGCTGTAAGCTAAACTTCTCAGAAACATCAACCATTGGTCGTTTATTTACTGACGCGGGTTATGCTGTAGTTGAATTTACAGATGCAGCTGATGTTTATGTAATCAACACTTGCTCTGTTACAGAACACGCTGACAAAAAATGCCGCAAAGTTGTTAAAGAAGCATTAAAGTATTCTCCAAATGCTTATGTAACTATTGTTGGTTGTTATGCACAGTTAAAACCTACAGAAATAGCCGAAATTGAAGGCGTTGATATGGTTTTAGGAGCTGCTGAAAAATTCAGGATAGTTGAATTTATTTCAGACTTAACTAAAAATCCTAAGGCGGTTGTTCATCAACAAAATATCGAAAAAGTAAACCATAATTTTATTGCAGCTTATTCAATTGGCGATAGAACCCGTACCTTCTTAAAAGTTCAAGACGGTTGCGATTATCCTTGTACTTATTGCACTATTCCTTTGGCAAGAGGTGGAAGTAGGAGTGATACCATTGAGAATGTAGTTAATCGTGCTACTCAAATTGCAGCAAGTGGCGTTAAAGAAATTGTACTAACAGGTGTAAACCTAGGCGATTTTGGTATCCGTGATGGACAAAGAGAAGATAAATTCTTCGACCTTGTTAAGACATTAGATGAGGTGGATGGAATTGAACGTATTCGTATTTCATCAATTGAACCTAACTTGTTAAGCAACGAGATTATCGAATTTGTAGCCACCTCAAAACGTTTTGTTCCTCATTTTCATATTCCATTGCAATCTGGCTCAAATAAGATTTTGGGTTTAATGAAAAGACGCTACCAACGTGAGTTATATACAGAACGTGTAGCAAAAATTAAAGCAGTAATGCCTAATTGCTGCATCGGTGTTGATGTTATTGTTGGTTTCCCTGGAGAAACCCACGATGATTTTCTAGAGACATATCAATTCTTAAATGAATTGGATATCTCATATTTGCACGTATTTACCTATTCTGAACGTGAGCAAACAGAAGCTGCAACTATGAAGGGTAAAGTTACAGGAAGCACTCGTTTCGATAGAAATAAAATGCTACATATTCTTTCCGATAAAAAAAGAAGAGCTTTCTATCAATCTCAAATCGGTTCTACTGCACAAGTGCTTTTTGAAGACGACCAAAAGAATGGATACATGCATGGTTTTACCAAAAACTATGTAAAAGTTAAGGCAAAGTACGACCCTGTAATGGTTAACGAGCTTAAAAACGTGAAGTTAATAGAACTTTTAGCCGATGGCGAAGTAGAAGTGGCTGAAGCTGAGGAAGTATTAGCTCATTAATCGCCAAATTCCTTCTTTAAAATACCCAGTTGTGGGTATATAGCAGTAGCTTTTATATTGTAATATTGTGTGTATAATGCTCACAAAACTCGCTGTATGAAAAAGTACATGTTTTCTGCTATAAAAGTATTGCTAGGTTTAATACTTATAATTCTTTCTATTTCTACCAAGGCTCAGGTTGCTAAAACCGTTGTTAGAAATTTCAACTTTAAAATAGATTACGTTTATTATGGCAAGGCCGATAGTGTTTATCTTTTCATTTATGAAGGAGGTAAATTAGGCGTAAAGGTGGGACAGCAGGGTAAAGTTTTCGGAACTTATTCTACAGAAAAGCCAAATCGTTCTCAAAAAGAACTAGGTTTTAGTACAATTGTGAAATTGATGGGTGATACCATTATCGCTAAAACAACATTGTATAAGCCCAATATTACTGATGAAAGAGTAATCGCAAATGATTATTTAAGTTTAGACATAAATCTGCCACAAAACAACTATAACAGTCTATTTTATGATCTAGCATTAATGCAAATCACATTTCTTGATAATTCTAGAAACAAATTATACTCATTAAAACAAATCCTCACTAAAGATTCGAAGGTTTTGGAAGATTCTATCATAAACAAAAGCATAATTGATATCAAATCAATTTATGACATGGTTAAGGATGATGACAAGTACAAGAGTCTAAAAGTTAAAATGATTGATGGACGATATAAAGGAAGGACTGTTTTAGATGTAATGGCTAAAACAACTAAAGCTGATATTATCGGATTTTTGAAATTCGTTAAATCTTATCCTGGTAAATACATTGGTACCAGTTGGAAGTTGGGCGAAGTTTTTGCTACTTGGGTAATCAATAATGCGCCTTTAAATAATCAGGAAGTGTTAGATTCTTTAAAACATTATACAAATGATAAAATAAGGTATGAAAAATTCCTGCTAGCAAATAGAAGTGTAATTGTTAAAGATGAATATTTTAAATCTTGGGCAGTTATTGCAATGGATAAAACAAATGATGGAAAAATTTTAGAGTCAGATAACCTATTAAAAGAAACACTAAAAGCAGGAACGTTTTTAAAGGATACTTCCGGTTTAGGTTTTTATCACTACATACAAGCTCAAATTTTTCAAGATAAGCAACAATATGCACAAGCGATTGTCCATACCAATAAGGCAATTGATTTTTTCAGGCAATCAAAATATTGGGAGTACTACATCAAGCTTAAACTTAAAAGAATTTATATTGAGGTGATGCTTAGTGATTTTGTAGCTGCAACGAAAACTTACAATGGGCTCGAAAATGATTTTAAAGATTATAAAACACAACTTGAGTCGACTTTGTATACAAGTTTGTTAGCACAACATTATGGTTATTATGGCTATTCTTTAAAAAGAAAAGGAAATTTAAATGAGGCTAAAATATATTATGGAAAATCTGCAGATGAGTATCGGAAACTTGATGATTTTTCTAGCCAAGTAGCAAACGCATTGGCAAGAGAAAATGTGGCAGACATTTTAACAAATCAAAACAACTACGAAGAAGCTGTTTCTGTATATGATTCGTTAATTGTGGTTTACAAGAACTTAAACCAGTCTGGAAAACGCTCATATGCCATAAATAGTAAAGCTTATGCTTTTAGCAAAATGGGCAAATACGATAAGAATATCGAGTTTGCGAATGAAGCATTGGCAATTCAGTTAAAAACTGAAGATTGGAATAAAGCGGGTTATAGTTACTCGCAAATAGGGCAATCTCAATGGAGCTTAGGTAAATTTAACGAAGCTGTTGCCGCTCATAAACAATCAATATTATACAGAAAAAAAGGGAGTAATTTCGAAGGAATGGGTTATTCCTATTCTAAATTAGGTAGTTTATTTATTGAAATTGGCGATAAGGTAAAAGCCATTGCCGCTTTAGATAGTGCTAAAATATCCTATACAAAAGCTGGATTAAAAGATAAACTGGCAGAAATAGATGGCTCTATTGGAGATATTTACATTAAGGATAAAAATATTCCAAAAGCAATGGTACATTATTTAGCAGCTTATGAAAGCTTAAAAGCGCTTGGGCTAAAACAAGAAATGGCCAAGCAGTTATATAATATCGCGGATGCAACCTATATGGATGATATGGTACAATCTCGAAAATATTATATGTTATCTTATGATTTGTACAAAACGATTGGTATAAAGGACCAAATGTTATACTGCTTGCTTAATCTTGGAAATTTAGATACGAGAGAAAAAAAATACGATAGTGCTGAAAAATATTTCATTCAGGCATTAGCCATATCAAAAGAAATTAATGGAAAAAGGGAGCAAGCTTTAACTTATAAAAAACTAGCTGATGCTGCAAATACCAGACTTAATTTAACCGATGCAATTTTTAAATACGGTCAATCTTTAGCTATCTATAAAGAGATTGATGAAAAATCTGAGCAATCAAATATTTTATTGTCAATTGGTTACGCCAATGTTTCTTTAGGTAAGTTTAATGATGCTGAAAATGTAATGCAGCAAGCTTTGGATATTTCTAAAGCAACAAACAATTATGGTGGCAAAGCCGATGTCCTAGCAGCTTTATCTGATTTACATCAGTTAAAGGGAGAATTTCCTGAGTCTAAAGTTTTGATTGATAGTTGTTTTAAAATTTATAAGCAGTTAAACAACGCCTATCAAATTGCTAATACCTACATTCTTGCAGGTAATTATTATAATAGGATATCAGATAATATCAATGCCATTAAAAGTTATACGGCAGCTGATAGTCTTTTTAAAGTAGAAAAATCACCAGATAGTCGCTTTACAACTTTGAACAATATCGGAACAATTTACTATTATCAAGCAGATTATCCCCAAGCCTTAAACTACTTTAATCAAGCTAATGCCATTATAAAAACTCAACCTGTGGTAACAGAAAATACATTGTTGGTTACTACTAACTTGGGAGAGGTATATTATCATCAAAAGAATTATGTAGAGGCAGAAAAGATATTATTATTGTCGCTAAAGCTTTGCAATGAAAAAAATGCGGTACGTTCAAAATCTAGTGCTACAATGGTTTTGGGTAAGCTATACCATGATAAAAAGGATTACGCTAATGCGATTGTTAATTTGCAAAATACTTATCAGTACGCAAAATCAACAAAAGAAAATAGCCAGTTGATAGAATCATCTTTATACTTAGGTAAAGTTGCAATGGCTCAAAAGAAAGATGTAGAAGCTGCTAAGTACTTTGATGAAGCAATTGTGAATTCGGTTAGAGTGGGAGAAGCTAAAAATTTATGGGAAGCGCTTTACAGTCGTGGATTAATGTTTTATAACGAGAATAAACTTGATTCTGCAACGGTTTATTTTAAAAGAGCAGTAACCAGTGTAGAAGGTACCGGTAAAAATATATTTGGTGGTGCCGCTGCTAAAAAAATCTTTGCTGCTGATGAGAAAAAAGTAAGTCTTTATAATAATTTAATTTCTACGCTTATAAAAGTTGGTAAAACTGATGAAGCATTAGAATACACAAGTAGAAGTAATATCCAAGCAATTAAAGAGAAAATGAATGGTGTTGTTGCGATGAGTAACAATACAGAGAAATCGGCCGCCTTGAAACAACACACACAGTTAACAAATACAGTTGCCTCAGTAGAAGAGAACATAGCCAAAGAAAAGGCAAAACCAGCGGCAGAACAGAATAAAGACAAAATCGTGTCGCTACAAAAGGTTCAGCAATTTGCTCAGAAACAATTGCTTAATTTTTTAGATAGTATGGTTAAGGTACATAAAGATTTTAATGATAATTTCACTAAAAGTGTTAACCCAGAGCAACTTAAAGAATTTAAATCTTCTATTCCACCAGAAATGGCCGTATTGTTATACGTTGTTCAAGGTGATCAGCTTATTATTTTTACCTTAACAAACGAAAGCACCAAAGCCAAGGTTGTGAGCATTAATGGGACAGATTTTTCTGCTCAGGTTAAAGATTTTAGTGTAGCATTAAAACAACCATTTAAAGATAAAAATGCGGCTCCATTAAATTTGAGAGGAGTTAAGGTTACCAATTCAGCACAATCATCTCGTTCTATTGCAGAAACAGGAACTAGTTTATACGAAGCGCTTATCGACCCAATAACGGCAGATATAGCTAATAAAACTCAACTTTGCATTATTAATAATGGCGAATTGAGCAGTATTCCATTTCAAGCAATTGGTAAGAAAAATGATAAGGGAACTTTTAGGTATTTAGTAGAAGACTATACGATTTTTTACACGAATAGTTTATCCATCTTTACCAAGAAAAAACCTGATTCGATTAAAGGAATGAGTTTTGTTGCTTATGGTAACCCAGACCATAGCTTACCCAATGCTGAGAATGAGGTTAAGGAAATAAATAAAATTATAACAACAGCCAAAGTATATATTGGCGATTCTGCAACAGAAGACATGGCTCAAGAAAGCTTAGGCTCAAAAAAAATTATCCATTTTGCCACCCATGGTATTTTAGATTATAGTGATTTTTCTAAAACGTTTTTAAAATTTGCAAAATCGAGCACAAATGATGGTAAATTAACCATACAAGAAATTAAAGGACTCGAAATTTCAGATTGCGATTTGGTAACCTTATCTGCTTGTGAGACGGCAGTAACGCAAACGGTGAATAAGGGATGGTATGTTTCTCCAGCAAATTCACTTTTAGTAAGCGGTGTAAAATCTGTAGTTGCTTCACTTTGGTCGGTAGATGATGAAGCCACAAGTTTGCTAATGAGTGCATTTTATGAAAATATGGGGAATTCTATGCCTAAGGCACTAGCATTGAGAAAAGCACAGGAAACCTTAAGTCGCAACCCAAAATTTGTGCATCCATTTTATTGGGGGGCATTTATTTTGTATGGAGAATGGCGATAAGAAAGTCCGAAAGTTGTTAGTCGGGAAGTCCGAAAGATATTTTCTTTTAAAGCCTGACTTTCGGACCTCGGACTTTCGGTCTTTAATTTTCTTTCCTATCTTCGCTTAAACTAATTTTTGTATGTTTCCAACCGTTTCGCATTTCATATCTTACCTTTTTGGTGTAGATATTCCGCTTCCATTTAATACTTTCGGCGTTTTTGTAGCATTGGCATTTGTTGCTGGTTACTGGGCTTTTACAAAAGAATTGAAACGAAAAGAAGCTTTAGGCTTAATACACCCAACTAAAAGGATAATTACTGTCGGAGAGCCAGCAAGTATCTCAGACATTTTATTGAATGCATTTTTTGGATTTCTAATTGGTTATAAAGTTGTTTATGCTATCATTAACTATAAATTATTTGTAAACGACCAACAAGGAGTTTTACTTTCGGCCAAAGGAAATATAATTGGCGGTATAGTTTTAGCCATCGTTTTTGCCTATTGGGATTATAGCGAGAAACAAAAAACAAAGTTACCTAAGCCAAAAAAAGTTGAAGTAACTGTTCATCCTCATGAAGTAATGAGCAGTATGGTAGTTTGGGCTGCAGTTTGGGGCTTTTTAGGAGCAAAGATTTTCGATAATTTAGAACATTGGGATACTTTCGTTAAAGATCCGATTGGCGGATTATTCTCATTTACAGGTTTAACTTTCTATGGAGGTTTAATTTGCGGTGGTGCAGCTGTATTGTACATCGCTCGTAAAAATGGCATTAAACCATTACACATGTTAGATGTTGGCGGACCAGGAATGATGTTAGCTTATAGTGTTGGAAGAATTGGTTGTCATTTATCAGGAGATGGCGATTGGGGAATTCCAAATTTAAATCCTAAGCCATTTACTTGGTTGCCAGATTGGTTATGGGCATACACTTATCCAAATAACGTAGCTAGAGAAGGTAACCATATCGCAGGTTGCATTGGTAATTATTGTAATGAATTGGCACAACCTGTTTATCCAACTCCAATTTATGAAGTTATTTTAGCATTTATTTTATTCATCATTTTATGGAAAATTCGTGAACGCATTAAATTGCCAGGAATGATGTTTGGAATTTATTTAATGCTAAACGGGGTAGAAAGATTTTTTATAGAATTGATTCGTGTAAATTCTAAATATACAGTGGCTGGTATTCCGTTTACGCAAGCAGAACTGATATCATCACTTTTGTTTATAGGAGGATTACTTTTAGTTATCTATTCAATTAAAAACAAAGAGAGAAACGCAAATTATTAAAGATGAATTACGAATTATTATGCTCAAAGGTAGTCGCCGCAACGCGATTAACGGGTAATTTTATCCGTAAAGAATCAATGGCTTTCGATTCAAATTCGATTGAATATAAAGGCTTAAACGATATGGTTTCTTATGTAGATAAAAACGCAGAGAAACAATTGGTTAAAAACTTGTCTAAAATATTGCCAGGTTCTGGTTTTATAACAGAAGAAGATACCGAAGATATTACTGACAGAACTTTTACTTGGATAATTGACCCTTTAGATGGAACAACCAACTTCATTCATGGCATTCCTACTTATTCGGTTAGTGTTGCGCTTTATGAAGAAGATAAACCTATTATTGGGGTTGTTTATGAAATTAATAGAGGTGAAATGTTTTCCACTTACAAAGGAGGACCTGCCTTATTGAACAACAAAGAAATAAGAGTTTCTAAAGCTGAAAACCTTACACAAAGTTTATTGGCAACTGGATTTCCATATTATCAGTTTGAGAAACAGCCTCAATATATTCAGCTTTTTACAGACATGATGCAGAAATGCCATGGCTTAAGAAGAATAGGTTCTGCGGCTGTAGATTTAGCTTATGTTGCTTGCGGAAGATTTGATGCTTATTTCGAGTATAACCTAAACTCTTACGATGTGGCTGCCGGAGCTTACTTGGTTCAACAAGCAGGTGGACAAATCATGAACTTTGCAGGTGGCGATGAATTTTTACAAACAAGAGAAGTTTTAGCGACAAATGGTTTGCTAACAGAAGAGATTTTATCTACGATTAAGAAATATTTTTAGTCTTAATCTGTCAGGACTTGTCGGGGCTGGGCTTGCCCTGCCCATTTTGCAATAATATAACTGTAAATGGGCAACCCCAAGGATTGCCACAACAATTCATAGTATTTTATCGCATAAAAAAAGAGTCCAAACTTAAAGTCTGGACTCTTTTTTATGCTCTTTCATCAATGAACTAATGAACCATTGATGCTAATGAACCAATTAATCCCTATAACGCCATTGAAACAACTTCTTTAACCTCAGGAACCATTCTTTGTAATAAGTTCTGTATGCCGGATTTTAAAGTGATTGTAGATGATGGGCAACCACTGCAAGAACCTCTTAATTCTACAGTAACTACGCCTTCATCAAATGATTTATAACTAATTGCACCGCCATCTTGCTCTACAGCAGGACGAACGTAATCATGTAATATCTGTTGAATTTTAATTTCTAGCTCACTTCCTTCAAAAGCTGGTGCTTCGTCAGCAGTGTTTTCCTTTATTTTAAACTCTGATTCTACTGCGCCTTTAACAAATTCCTTTAAGATAGCTTCAATATCAGCCCATTCAGCATCTTCTGTTTTAGTAACAGTAACAAAGTTACTTGCAAAAAATACGCCATTCACAAAGTTAAACTTGAACAATTCTTTAGCAAAAGGAGAGTGCTCAGCACTTTCTTTTGTTGCAAAATCTTCGCTACCATTAATTAAAAGTTTATTAACCATAAACTTCATTGTAGCCGGATTTGGGGTTTGCTCTGTATATACGTTAATAGTCATGTCTTTAATATTATGCTACAAAAATAATTAATTCTAATTCTAAATAGAGAGTGCAGTTGTCTATTTTAGGTCATTTATGAAGAATAGTTCCCTCTCCTTAAGGAGAGGGCTGGGGTGAGGTTAGAATATTCCTGTATAATTAAACGGCGTAATTAATTTTAACTCAGCTTTTATGATGTCGTTTACATCTAATTCATCAATAAACACAGCCATTGTTTGGGCGGTAATCTTTTGGTTAGTACGTGTTAAAGCTTTTAATGCTTCATAAGGATTTGGATAGGCTTCACGTCTTAAAACAGTTTGTATAGCTTCGGCAACTACAGCCCAGTTATTTTCTAAATCTGCTTCTATTGCATCGTTATTAAGGATAATTTTATTTAATCCTTTTAAAGTAGAACTAATGGCAATAATGGTATGAGCCATTGGAACACCAATATTTCTTAATACTGTAGAATCAGTTAAATCTCTTTGTAAACGAGAGATAGGTAATTTTGCTGCAAAAAATTCAAATAAGGCATTGGCTAAGCCAGCATTACCTTCAGCATTTTCAAAATCTATTGGGTTTACCTTATGTGGCATAGCCGATGAACCAACTTCGCCTTCCTTAATTTTTTGCTTAAAGTAGTTTTTAGAAATATAAGCCCAAATGTCTCTATCTAAATCGATAATGATATTGTTGATGCGCTTTAATGCATCACATTGTGCGGCAAATTGGTCGTAATGTTCTATTTGAGTAGTGTATTGAGCTCTGTTTAATCCCAATACATTATTTACGAAATCATTAGAGAAGTCTACCCAATTTGTTTTTGGATAAGCAATATGATGTGCATTAAAGTTTCCCGTTGCACCACCAAATTTCGCACTATTAGGAATTGCTTTTAAGTTTTGCAATTGAATAGTTAATCTTTCTGCAAAAACCATAAACTCTTTACCTAATTTGGTAGGAGATGCAGGTTGCCCGTGAGTGTGCGCCAACAAAGGAACATTTTCCCATTCCTTGGCTAAACCAGTTATTTTCTCAATTAATTCAGCAATTGCTGGATAATAAGTTTCTTCTAATGCTAATTTGAAAGTATAAGGGATAGCAGTATTGTTAATGTCTTGAGAAGTTAAGCCGAAATGGATAAACTCTTTATACGGTTGTAGGGCAAGCTCATCAAATTTCGTTTTAATGAAATACTCAACAGCTTTTACGTCATGGTTGGTAATGCTTTCTGTATCTTTTACTTGTTGCGCATCTACATCAGTAAAGTTTTGATAAATTGCCTTTAATTTAGGATAAAGCGAGGTGTCAAAGTTTTCTAATCCAGGGATTTTAGCTTCAACTAATGCGATGAAATATTCTATCTCTACAAAAATACGATATTTTATTAAAGCAGATTCAGAAAAATAATCGGCAAGTTTTGCAGTAGTTTTTCTATAACGACCATCTACAGGAGAGATAGCTTGAAGCGAAGATAAATTCATTTTGAATGAGAATTTTGATAATTCCGCAAAGTTAACATTTATCTTTATTTATGGTGTTTATAAGGGAGATAAAATGGCTTAGAATCAAAAAAGGTCTTAACAAAATTTGTTAAGACCTTTTTATAAGCTTTACTATTGACTAGTGAGCTACAGCTGGAGAATCAACTTTTGGAGAATCAACAACTGGTGAATCTACAACTGGTGAATCTACAACTGGTGAATCAACTGCTGGTGAATCAGTAGCAGCATCTTTTTTCTCAGAGTTACAAGCAGCAACACCTAAAGATAATGCTAAAGCTAAAAAGCCAAATTTAAATAAGTTTTTCATTTTAATTCTGTTTAAATAATTAATTAATTTACATGTTAATACTGCAAAGTTAAAAAGGTAACCCGCAATTTTGAAAAAAAATGAAATTATTTTTATTTAGTGCTTAATCTTCTCCGAATCGACCTTTATTTTATTAGAATCTATTGTTGGAGAATCGGTTTTTGGTGAATCTACCTGAGGAGAGTCGATTTTGTTTGAATCTATTGCCGCAGAATCAGAAGAATTTGTAAACCAATCGCAAGATGTTAAGGATAAGGACAATGTGAAGGCTAAAAAGCCGAATTTAAATACATTTTTCATTGTTAATTTTGTTTAAAGGTTAAAATTTTTAGGTTTTTACCTTAATGCAAATATTTTTAAAAGGTGACCTGAAAAAACGAGAAATATATTTTTATTTTTTTGGGGTTACCATTGCTTGTTTTTGAGTATTAACGTGTGATATTTTTGCACTGAAGATTGTGTTATAAACCTGATGGAAGTGAATTGAGCAAATCGAGATTTAACGGACAGCAGGACTAGCTTTAAAAAATTCTACTGTCTTTGCTTTTCAAATAATGAAAAGAATTAGCTTCAGAATTGTCATTTTAAGGCGAAAAATATTTTTTTTGTCTATCATTGGGTTACCATTCACGTTTAAATGTATTAATTGGTGAGTTTTAAGTTAAATAGTTCAGTTCCAACAGATAGAGAGGTAGTATTAGGTATACTTAACAACTCAGAAGAAGCGCTAAATAAGTTGTATGCGGGGTATTATCCGATGGTTTTACAATTTATTTTAAACAATAATGGCGATGAAGATGATGCGAAAGATGTGTATCAGGAAGCAATTATTGTTTTATATAACAAAATCAAAACTGGCAACTTTGAGCTAAGTAGTAAGCTAAAGACCTATATATATTCGGTTAGTCGCCGAATATGGTTAAAGAAACTAGCACAACATAGCAAAAAGACAAATAACATAGCCGATTTTGAGGGTGTTTTAGTTGTTGATGAAGATGTAGAGCAGCGTGAACAAAAAGACCTGCAGTTCGACAAGATGAAAGTTGCCTTGGAAAGTTTAGGCGAACCCTGCAAAACGATTATTCAGGATTTTTATATCAATAGTTTATCGATGCAGGATATTTGTGAGAAGTTTGGTTATACCAACACAGATAACGCCAAAACACAGAAGTATAAATGTTTACAAAGGTTAAAAAAGTTATTTTTTCAATCATAAAATGAGGAACGAGATAGAATTAGAAGCGATTATTGAGGATTACTTAAACGGTAAGTTAACAGCTGATGAGCAAAAAGCTTTTGAGCAATTGAGAAATAATGACCCAATTGTTGATCATAAAGTTGTTGCACATAAGGTGTTTTTAGAATCGATGAAACAATATGCTGATGTTTTATTACTGAAACAACAGTTAGATGCTGCTCACGATAAAATTGATGTTGCTGCAATTAGTGCTAAAGTTGGTCCACACCCATCTAAGATTGTTAGATTATTTAGAAACAATAAATCTGCAATTGCAGTTGCCGCTTCATTTTTGATATTGGCAATGATCATGTTGTATTCTATACAGAGCCAAACTAAACAAGAAGGAAATATGGAGCTTTTGGCTGGTAAAGTTTCTGAATTGAAAGGTTCACAAGATAATATCATAAGAACAATTAATAATAATCCTAGAAATCGTGCTACAGAATCACTACCAGCTAAGTTTGGTGGAACTGGTTTTGCTATTTCAAGCAATGGTTATATTTTAACTAGCTACCATGTGATTAATGGCAAAGGTTCAATATCTGTTCAGAATAGTAAAGGAGAAATATTTAAAGTAGTGCGTTATTATACTGACCCAATAAATGATATCGCTATTTTAAAAATTAGTGATGCTGCTTTTGAAAATCTAGGTGCATTACCTTATAGTATTAAAAAAGGTTCGGCTGGTATTGGTGATGCTGTTTATACTTTAGGCTATCCAAAAGACGATGTGGTTTTGGGCGATGGTTATGTGAGTTCTAAAACTGGTTTAAATGGCGATACCATTGCTTATCAAGTTGCTATTCCAGTTAACCCAGGTAATAGTGGTGGCCCTTTATTAGATAATAGCGGTAATATTGTTGGTGTGATTAACGGAAAAGAAAGTAAAACAGATGGAGCAGCATTCGCTGTAAAATCTAAATATATAATGGAAGCTTTAAATGCAATTCCACAAGATTCTTTAAGTAGAAGAGTGGCTTATGGTAAAAGAAGTTCATTACAAGGCTTAAAACGTAATAAACAAGTCCAAAAAATACAGGATTATGTTTTCATGATAAAAGTGTATTAATATTCCCAAAATATTAACTTTGAGAACCGTCACGATTATTTATCGTGACGGTTTTTGTTTTTAAATGATTTGTTATGGAATTTGGAAGAGTTGCAGAAGAAGAAGTATTAAATGTTGATTTTACTTTGCCAGCAGATGGCGAACAAACAATCCTTACTTTAAAAAATAATAAGCCAGCAAAGACTGAGTTTTTTGTGGGTTGTGCCAAATGGGGAAGAAAAGAATGGAAAGATTTAATCTATCCAAAGAAAACCAAAGAAGCCGATTTTTTAGGGGAATATGTTAAACATTTTAATTCTATTGAATTGAATGCGGTTTTCTATAGCATCCCTAAAGAAGAACAAATTATCAAATGGGCAGAAATGGTGAAGGCAAATACGAATGAAGATTTTATTTTCTGTCCCAAATTTTCTAGAACCATTACTCACATTAAAAGATTAAAAGACACCGATTTTTTAACTGATGAATATATTAAATCAATATCTGCTTTTCGTAAATACTTAGGGCCTTGTTTTTTGCAGGTAAGCGATAATTTTGGTCCAAATAATATTGATGTATTAGAAAATTACCTACAAAAATTACCAAAAGATTTAAAGGTTTTTGTTGAGGTAAGACATAAAGATTGGTTTGTTGGCGATGCTAAAAAACAATTATTTAGCATGTTGGCGAAACACGAAAAAGGCGCTGCAATTACTGATGCTAGTGGCCGAAGAGATTGTTTACACATGGAATTGCCAAGTCCAGAAGCTTTTATAAGATTTGTAGGTAATGGTGGGAAGTTCCTCGATTCTGACAAAGCCAGGGTTGATGAATGGGTAATAAGGATTAAGCACTGGTTAGCTAATGGCTTAGAGAAAGTATATTTCTTTTTGCACCAACACGATGAAGCCGATACGCCATTAATCGCAGATTATACGATTGAGCAATTCAACAAGCATTTAGGTAGCGATTTGTCACGAATAAATTTTATTCCAAAAAGTAATCTACTACTTTAATAGACTTTTTGTAACTTCAACTCATTAAAGATTTTATTAATTTAAATTAAATACAATGAGTTTAAGAATAGGAGATACAGCACCAAATTTTAAGGCAACAACATCTATAGGTGAGATTGATTTTTACGATTATTTGGGCGATAGTTGGGGAGTTTTATTTTCACATCCTGCAGATTATACACCAGTTTGTACCACAGAGTTAGGCAGAACAGCTTCTTTAAAACCTGAGTTCGATAAGCGAAACGTTAAGGTTTTGGCTTTAAGTGTAGACTCAGCAGAATCTCATAAAGGTTGGATAAGTGATATTAACGAAACTCAAAATACCAATGTGGAGTTTCCAATCATTGCAGACGAGGATAAGAAAATAGCCGATGCTTATGACATGATTCATCCAAATGCATCTGAGACAATGACTGTTCGTTCTTTATTTGTGATTTCTCCAGATAAAAAAGTAAAACTGATGATTACATATCCTGCTTCTACAGGAAGAAATTTTACTGAAGTATTAAGGGTTATCGATTCTTTGCAACTAACTGCTCAATATAGCGTTGCTACGCCGGCAGATTGGAAAGATGGAGAGGATGTTATTGTGATGAATAGCATTAAAACTGAAGATATTCCTGCAAAATTCCCAAAAGGCCATCAAGTTATTAAGCCTTATTTGAGAACTACGCCTCAACCAAACAAATAATTTTAAAATATTTATTTCTTTTTGAAACTTTTGTAACTAAATTAGGTTTAAATACTTAAATAAATTATCAATACAATCAAAATTTTATGAATACTGGAAAAGTAAAATGGTTTAATACTCAAAAAGGTTACGGATTTCTTGTTTACGATGGCAATAAAGAAATTTTTGTTCATTTTAAAGATGTAATTGGAGGCATAGACAGCATTAAAGAGAATGATGAAGTAGAATTTGAAATTGCTGAAGGAAAAAAAGGATTACAAGCTGTTAGCGTTAAAAAGGTTTAAATCATTTATAATTATATTAAAAAAGAGGCCGGCTCAAATTTGCCCGTCATTTCGAAACGGAACGCAGAGAAATCTTATTCAGTAGTACTTCTGCAAGAGATTTCTCCTCGTGCCTCGTTCGAAATGACGTTTTATTTTTTTCTTAATAATGCTGTATAATTTTAGCTTTAATGACTAGATAGCCATTGTTACTTTGAGTAAATACAAGGAAGTCATCATGGGTAGATTCTATTTTATACTTTTTGACTAAGTTTTCTGCTTTCTCAGGGAAATTCCTTACAATAACATTTCCCTTCAATTCTTTTTCCTTTTTCAATTCTTTTAAAGTCAATAGTGAATTGATTTCGAAAATTCTACCTAAAAAATCTTTTTTAATTTCATCACTAAAATATAATTGACTTTGTTGATGCAATTTTTTCATTCCAAACCTTTCGGCTATTAAATTAAAAGCACCACTTTTTAAAAGCGCAACATCTGGTTCGTATAAATAACCTGCTGGTTCACTTTGTGATATTTCTGTCTTTAATTGCAAATCGCCAATAGCAAACCGAAATACCTTATCTTTTTCATTTAAAGTAACACAAACAATTTTTGTTTCTCCTGTAAAGCTTTTATCTATAACCCAAAGCAACTCCTTACATTCATTTTTTACACTAACAATATGAATTTCACTTACATTTTTCAATTCGCTTAAGCCAGCAGAAATATCTAATAAAGGAGCAGTTTTTATAATGATGCGCTGAGCTTTAGCTAGCAAAAAATCTAAGTTTTCAGTTACATCTGGAGTGCAATCTTTTAATTTAAAAACCTTATTGCTATTGCTTCTTCTAGCGGGGTCAATGTAAATGGTGTCAAAATTTTTATCTGCATTTTTTAAGAATTCAAGTCCATCATCTGAAATTACTGAAAGTTTAATTGCACCAAGAACTTTTGCATTGTGTGCTGTAATTTCTGCTAATTCAGGATTGATTTCACAACTAAAAACTTCATCAACTTTCTTAGAAAAAAAATAACTATCAATGCCAAAACCAGCAGTTAAATCTAATAACGTTTTACCAATAGCTAAATTAGCCTTATAAGCTGCCGTAGTTTCTGAAGAGGTTTGTTCGATTGACAATAGGGCTGGGTAATAAATATCAGCTGTGCTAAACCAAGTAGGAAGCTTGTTTTTTGCTTTCTTTTTTGCCGCAATTTGCCCTGCCAATTCTGCTGAACTCACATTTTGAAACATAGGTTTTGCCAATGCAATTTTGTTTACATCACTTAGCAAGTTTGAATCGATAAACTGCTGAACTTCCTTGTCTAAAATGTTTGGGTTCATTTTATGAAAAGCCCCTTAGGGGTTTTGGGTTTTGTCTTTCATCACTATTTGGCAAGTATGCCTGCTTTTCACTTCCAGCAAAACATCTTTGTTAACAATAACCCTATCAATGGTTTGCTGATTGTAATAACGGATGGTAACCAATTCCAAACCTTTGTTGTATTTCACTTTAAAGGTTTCAGATAGGTCTTTAATCAATTGCTCGATTTTTATATCATCATTATCTACACTAACAGAAAAACTAATGGCAGAGTTTAACATCGTGTTAACCTTTACTTTGTTTTTGTGTAGAATGTTAAAAATCTGACTTAAATTCTCTTCAATAATAAAGGAGAAATCTTTCGGGAAAATAGAGATTAGTACCTGATTTATTTTAAATATAAAAGATGCAACTGGTAAAGGAGAGGCAACACCAGTAATTGCCGTTCCCACTGCATCTGGTTCAATAAATGAACGAACATACAAAGGAATTCCTTTATTCTGAATAGGTTTTATCGTTTTTGGGTGAATAACTGTAGCCCCATAATAGGTTAGCTCAATGGCATCATGGTAAGAAAGCTGAGGGATTTTTTCTGTTTCGTCGAACCATTTTGGGTCGGCATTTAAAACACCTGGCACATCCTTCCAAATCGTCATCGATTCTGCATTTAAGCAAGCACAAAATATGGCGGCAGAATAATCAGAGCCTTCTCTGCCCAAAGTGCTGGTGAAATTTTCGCTGGTGGCACCAATAAAACCTTGGGTAACTACAACTCCCTTATCTAAAAAAGTAGGTAAATGTTTTTGAATCTCCTGTTCCGTTTTATCCCAAATTACAGTTGCCTCACGATAGTTGTTATCTGTTTTGATGTAATTTCTTGCGTCTGTCCAAATGGTAAAAGTACCAGCTAAATTTAAATAAGCAGCCACAATTTTGGTAGAAACCACTTCACCAATAGAGACAATTTGGTCGTACAAATAATCTGCGCTGTCACTTGCCTCTTCTTCTAAAAGCCACTCAATTTCTACAAAAGTATTTGCTACATCATCATAAACAGGGTTTTTTCGGTCTTCAAACAAAGTTGATATCATGTCAAAATGAAAAGCTTTAATTTCATCAAATAGCTGATGCGCTTTTTCATCTCCCTTAACATAAGCCCAAGTTAATTCTTCCAATTTATTGGTCATTTTCCCCATTGCCGAGATAACGATTAATAAATGAGTAGACGGGTATCTTTGTACTATTTTAGCCAGATTTTTAACACCCTCTGCGTCTTTTACAGAAGCTCCTCCGAATTTAAATACTTGCATTAATTTGTTGTGGTTAAAATGGTATTTGGTTTAGCTATTTCTCTTAAAGCAGCAAATGGAATGGTTATTTCAGTTGTTCCGTATGCGTAGGCTTTAATTTCATAAGGATTGTAAAAAAATACTAATCCTTTATTGCTCACATAAAAATTATCAGGCAATGTGAATTTCCCATCGCTAAAAAAGTATTTTCCTTCTAATGGTTCGGTTGACGATAATTTCTCATCCTTCCTAAAAATACTTTCAGAGATGCTTGTTAACCTAGCTTTATTGCTCTTGTCTATTAACGAATCTAGAGTTAATGGCTGGTTTGTTTTCGGATTGTAGTTGATGAAAGAAAAATTTGTGTTGGGATGAGCTCCGCCAGAATAATCTGAATGTATATACTCCAATGCAATATAATTTGGAGTTTGATGAAGCACATTAACATCTATATTTAAAAACCAAGCCTGTTGTGTGCCTTTATTTTCATTGTAAAAGCTATCATAACCTGTTATAAAGCTCTTTGCAATATCCTGATAAGCAATAATGGCTTTGTCTTCTTCTGAAAAGTAATTAAGTACTTGTCTTTGGATATAATTATTCAATTCCTCGTTTTTAAAAACAGGATATTGTATTACTGCTTTTGTAGTATCGGTTTCCTTTGCGTCAGTTTTAACAATGTTTGTGCTGTAAATCGTTACAGAATCGTAGTTGTAGGTTAGAGAATCTACTCTTGTTTCGATAGTTTCAGTTTTACTTTTGTCGTTGCGACAAGCTGCTAGAATACTAATTAGAACAAGAAATAAAGTTAGTTTTTTCATCACTATATAATTGTTTTTTTAAAGGAGATGAAGCTATCATGAGCATATTCGTTTTGTTTTTTTGAGTGTTTGCTCACGATGGTTTCATAAGTCATGAGTTTGCTCTTTTGAGAGCGATGCATTGAGCCAGCCAGTCTCTATGTAAGCTTTATATTTGTTGTAGAAATTAATTGCGGGCTCATTCCAATCCAAAACTTGCCAAGTCATTCCATTATAATTACCATTTTTTGCTTCTGCAATAACAGTTTCAAATAACAGTTTTCCAATGCCTTTTCCTCGTGCGGCTTCAGTAACTAAAAAATCTTCTAAATATAAACGGCAACCTTTCCACGTAGAGTATCTGGTGTAAAATAAAGCAAAACCTAAAACCACCTCATTCTCTTCGGCCACAAAGGCTTTCCAAACTGGTTTTTCTCCAAAACCTGCGTCAATAAATTCCTCAATAGTTACCGTAACTTCTTCAGGTGCCTTTTCGTAAACAGCCAATTCATTAATTAATTCTAATAACCTTGTGCAATCTTCCTTTACTGCAACTCTTATGTTTATGTTCATATGTTTCGTTGTTCGTTTGTTGTTGGACGTTGTTCGTTTATCGATAGACGAAAAACGCCTTATTCAGCTTTCCAATGTTTAATTACTCTTTTGCCAAAAATATTACTTCCAATTCTAACCATTGTACTTCCTTGTTCAATAGCCAATTTATAGTCTGAAGACATACCCATAGAAATTTCTTTAAAGCTATCTTCTTTTCTAAAAAAGCTAACTTTTATACCATCAAAAAGAACTTTCAATTCTTGAAACTCTGCTTTAGTCTGTCCTTCTAATGCAGTATTTGTTGCAATTCCCATCAAGCCAACAATTCTCACGTTTTTAAAGGTTTGAAACTCCTCAGACCTCAACAATTCAATGGCTTCATCAAACCCCAATCCAAATTTAGTGTCTTCATCAGCTATATAAATTTGTAAAAGGCAATCTATAACGCGGTTATTTTTTGCGGCTTGTTTGTCTATTTCCTTCAACAGTTTAAGGCTATCTACAGATTCTATCAGTTTTACAAACGGAGCAATGTATTTTACTTTATTGGTTTGTAAGTGGCCAATTAAATGCCATTCTATATCTTGTGGTAGTTGAGCTTGTTTCTCAACCATTTCTTGCACCAAATTCTCTCCAAAAACTCTTTGACCGGCATTGTAAGCCTCTAATGCGGCATCTGCCGGATGGTTTTTAGAAACTGCTACCAATTTAACCCCAACCGAGTCTAATTCATTTTTATATTTCAATAAGTTATCTGCAATGCTCATTTATCAGTATTTTTGGTAAAATTAACATCCTTAGTTCAATTTGACTAAGAAATAAGAAGGTTTTACAAATAATGAAAAGATTTTTTACCCTTATCATGCTTTGCTTATTCATTTACGCTTGTAAACCAGGCGTTCCGAAGGATATCATTCAGCCAGATAAAATGGAGAAAGTACTGATAGATATCCATATTGTGGATGGTTACATGTCTACCTTAAACTTGCCAAGTCAAGATACTTCTAAAAAAGTAGCTGCTCCTTTATATAAAGGTGTTTACAATAAATTCGATATCGATTCAGCTCTATATAACAGAAGTTTAGATTACTATTACAATCATCCAGACCTTATGAAAAAGATGTATGACAGCATTAGTGTTAAGCTTACGATTTTAAAAGAACAGGTTACAAAAGAAGATCTATTGGCTTTAGAGTATTCTTTTAAAGGTATTTTTGATGCAAGCGCAAAAGACAGCACTCAGTACGACCCAACTTTAGACAGAAGATATAATTATAGGTATTTAATTAGGCAGCGCTATGGCAATTTTGGTAATGTTCTGTCAGTATCTATACCACCTGCTGCGATGCCTATGCCTTTAGCTACCGAAGTTAAACCTGCATTAGATACATTGTCTGCTAAAAAAACAAAATTCCCCGTTCAGTAATATGTTATATCCCGAAAATTGCCAAGAGCGTTTAGGCTTTAATGAGGTGCGACAAATGGTTCATCAACATTGTTTAAGTACAATGGGACAAACGTTAGTTGCAAAAATGCAAGTGATGACTAAGTTTGACCAGATTAATAAATTTCTTCGTCAAACAAGCGAGTTTAAAAGCATATTAGAAAATCAAGAGCCGCTCCAAATCAGTACGTTTTTTGATATTAAAACACTGGCGGATAAAATAAGGGTTGAAGGAACTTATTTAATAGAAGATGAGTTATTTCAAATCTATTCTTCCTTGCAAACTGTTTTTTCTGTACTTCGGTTTTTCGATGAACGAAAGGAAATATATCCAAATTTGGAAGCACTCTTTGAGCATTTACCTATCGAAAAAAATATTCTTAAAAAAATAGAAACGGTTTTAGACTCAAAGGGAAAATTAAAGCCCAATGCTTCTGCTGAACTGCAAGAAATAACATCGGCAATTTCCAAAGGAGAACAGGAAGTTCGTAAAAGAATGGATTCTATCTATAAAATGGCGGTTGGCAAAAACTGGGTTGCTGATGGAAGTTTAACCGTCAGAGATGGAAGAATCTGTATTCCCATTTTGGCAGAGAATAAAAGAAAGTTAAAAGGTTTTATACACGATGAATCGGCAAGTGGACAAACTGTTTATTTAGAGCCTGAAGAAGTCTTTACCTTAAACAACAAACTAAGGGATTTAGAATTTGATAAACGCAGAGAAATCATCAAGATTTTAATTGCTTTAACGACAGAACTTAGACCATTTACACCATTACTTTTATCTTATCACGGGTTTTTAACGAAGTTAGATTTTGTTAGGGCTAAAGCGTTGTTTGCAATAGATGTTCAGGCTAATATGCCTGTTTTATTGAAAGAAGCAAAAACGAAACTAATAAATGCTCGTCATCCGCTATTGCTTCTTTCTTTTGCTGCAGAGAAAAAAACAGTTGTGCCTTTAAATATTCATATCAATGAGAATTTAAGGATTGTTTTAGTTTCTGGACCAAATGCAGGTGGTAAGTCTGTTTGTATGAAAACTGTTGGTTTGTTGCAAATGATGTTGCAAACTGGCTTGCTGGTTCCTGTTGATGAGAGTAGTGAAATGGGAATCTTCGACCAGATTTTTGCAGATATTGGCGATGACCAATCTATTGAATCAGACCTAAGTACTTATAGTGCGCATTTAACTAAAATGAGGTATTTTGTAGAACACGCCTCTCCAAAAACCTTGGTTTTAATTGATGAATTTGGTACAGGAACCGATCCACAATTTGGTGGGCCAATGGCAGAGGCTGTTTTAGAAGTCTTAAATAAGAAAAAAGTTAGAGGTGTAATTACAACTCACTACTCAAACCTAAAACTGTTTGCAGGTAATACCGATGGTTTAGAAAATGCTTCAATGTTATTTGATAACAGTAAAATGAAGCCTTTATATGTTTTAGATTTAGGTAAACCTGGAAGCTCTTACGCTTTTGAAATTGCCCAGAATATTGGCTTACAAAGAGAAGTATTAGAATTAGCAAGACAAAAGACTGGAACCAACCAAAATAGCATAGATAGTTTATTGGTCGATTTAGAAAAAGAAAAACGACAAATTCACGAGACTAAAATCACCCTCGCTAATCAGCAGAACAAGGTTAAAAACCTAGTTGCAGAAAATGAAAAGCTCAAGCTCTTTTTAGAAGAGAATAAAAAGGTTTTAATTAAGGAAGCCAAATTAGAAGCTCAAAATATCATTAGGGACGCCAATAAGCTGGTAGAGAATACCATTGCAGAAATTAAGGAAAAACAAGCCGATAAGGTTGTAACGAAAGAATTAAGACAGAATCTTCAAAAGAGTTTAGTTAAAAACGAAGTTAAGGAAGAGAAAAAACCTGTTGTTAAAATTGATAATTCTGCAATTGAAGTAGGAGATTGGGTTCAATTAATAAATACAGAAACCAGCGGACAGGTATTAGAAATTAACAGGGATAACTTTGTGTTGGCTTTGGGCGACTTACGTTCTGTTGTTAAACGGAATAGGGTCCAAAAAATTAGCAATCGCCAAGCAAAAAAAGTGGTTCAAAGTAATTCCTTTTCAGGTAGAATGTCTGAAGCTGTTATGAATTTTAAACCTGAATTAGATTTACGTGGTATGCGTGGTGAAAATGCTATTCAAGAGGTAGAAAACTATATGGATAAAGCAATTATGCTTGGCTTTCCATCTATTAAACTAATTCACGGTAAAGGCGATGGGATTTTAAGGAAATTAGTGAGAGAACATTTAAAGAAATATAAAGAAGTTACAAGTTTAGAAGATGAACATGCAGATAGAGGTGGAGATGGGATTACTTACGTTAACTTGAAATAATTTTAAACATTCATGCCTGCGGCTGGGAGGAAGAAATTAAGGTTGTTAAGATTTCAGACTTATTTTCTTAATGCATTAATGTTTAAATTTTTTGAAATAACCCTTCCTAGTTGTAAGAATTTAGAAATATTTCTAAATGTTTTAATCGCATTAAAACGTGGCTATTTTACATTTTAAGGCGTTTTATCTGCTTTGCTTAGTGTAAATTTTACATCTAATCTAATTTTAATAAGCGCTATTTTAATTCTAAATTAGCCGCAAAACGTTATATATGATTAACAAAGTTGTATCTGGAGCAGATGATGCCATCAAGGATATAAAAGATGGAGATACCTTAATGTTAGGTGGATTTGGCTTATGTGGTATTCCAGAAAATTGCATTACTGCACTCGTTAAAAAAGGTGTTAATAAGTTAACCTGTATTGCAAATAACGCAGGTGTAGATGATTTCGGAATTGGGCTAATGTTGCAAACCCGACAGGTGAAAAAGATGATTTCATCTTATGTTGGCGAAAATGCTGAGTTTGAAAGACAATTGTTAAGCGGCGAACTGGAGGTAGAATTAATTCCACAAGGAACATTAGCCACTCGTTGTATGGCTGCAGGTTACGGAATGCCAGCAATTTTTACCCCTGCAGGGGTAGGTACTGAGGTGGCAGAAGGTAAAGAAATCAGGAACTTTAATGGTAAGGATTATTTAATGGAATATGCCTTTGATGCAGATTTTGCTTTAGTTAAAGCTTGGAAAGGAGATACTGCAGGTAATTTAATCTTCCGTTCTACCAGTAGAAACTTTAATCCTGTAATGGCAATGGCCGGAAAAATTACAATTGCTGAAGTAGAACATCTGGTAGAAGCAGGAGAACTAGACCCCGACCATATTCATACGCCTGGTGTATATGTTCATCGCATATTCCAAGGAGAGAACTACGAAAAACGAATTGAACAGAGAACCACTAGGAAAAAAGATTAAAGAGCAGTAACGTCTTTCGTCCATCGTCTTTCGTCTATCGTCCTTCGGTCAACGAAAAAAACGACCAACGAAAAACGAATAAACATTATCTCAAAATTTACTTTGTGCCCTTTGTGGTTAAAAAACAAAACATGCTTGACAAAAACGGAATTGCTAAACGTATAGCAAAAGAAATAAAAGATGGTTACTATGTTAATTTAGGAATAGGCATTCCAACTTTAGTAGCTAATTACATTCCAGAAGGAATAAATGTGGTACTACAATCTGAGAATGGATTGTTGGGTATGGGGCCGTTTCCTTTCGAAGGAGAAGAAGACCCTGATTTAATTAATGCTGGTAAACAAACGATTACCACTTTAGCGGGTTCATCCATATTTGATTCGGCAATGAGTTTTGGGATGATAAGAGCTCAAAAAATAGACCTTACCATTTTAGGAGCAATGGAAGTTTCTGAAAATGGAGACATAGCCAACTGGAAAATCCCTGGTAAAATGGTTAAAGGAATGGGTGGGGCAATGGATTTAGTGGCTTCGGCTAAGAATATAATTGTCGCGATGCAGCACATCAATAAGGCTGGAGAGAGTAAGCTGTTACCTAATTGTACATTACCATTAACTGGTGTTAAATGTATTAAAAAGGTGGTAACTGAATTAGCTGTATTGGATATTTTACCAGAAGGTGGTTTTAGGTTGTTAGAAAGAGCGCCAGGCGTTAGTGTCGATTTTATCAAACAATCAACCTTAGGTAAGCTCTACGCTGATGACAATGTGCCTGAAATGATTTTGGATTAATAAATAAGCACGTCATTTCGATACGGAGTTTTTCACGTAGTGAGAAATCTGTTAGTTGTTTAAACATAAATTAAGTTTGTATCAACAATATTGATGGTTCTTCTTGAGCAGATTTCTCGTCGCTGCGCTCGCTCGAAATGACGGCAGCTCTTTATTTACAATACTTCGTTTTCAACTCGTCAGATATCTCCTCAGTAATTCTAATGATATCGTCAGGTGTATCGTTATTGTTGATTACAATTTTATTGCAAGCATCACGATAAGGAAGTAAAAACTCTTTATATGCTGGTACAACATGATTGTTCCATTTGTAGAGTACATCATCTTCGGGATAGCCTCTTTCCATCCCATCGCGTTTAATGCGACGTTGTAAAGCTACATCTTCATCCGCTTCAATAAATATGCGTAAATCTAATAAGTCAGAAATTTCTTTAAAATGAAGAATGAACAATCCCTCAACAATTAAAATAGGGGCAGGGTTAATTTCTAAAATTTTAACAACTGCTAAAGGATTGTTAAAGTTATATTCCTTTTTGTAAACAACATCTCCCTTAATTAATTTTTTAATGTCAATTAAAAATTGCTCGTCATCAATGGTAGATGGTAAATCGAAATTGTAGAGTTTGTTTTCCTCTTGGGTCATCTCTCCGGCAGGAATGTAATAATCATCCTGTGAAAGCAATGTAACTTCATCATTTTTAAAATGATGTAAAAAACTATTTAAAAAGAAGGTCTTTCCAGAACCGCTGCCGCCAGCAATTCCGATAATTAGTGGTTTATTTTTGTTGTTCATTCTCAGGAGCGCCGTAAGTTATATTACAGGTAAAGCGTTTATCTAAAGCGCCAACAGCGTCTGCTACCGCTTTTGTCATTACAATTATAACATCTTTTGTTGATTCGTTCTCTGTAAATTTACCAACAACCTTAGCATAGGTGGTTCGGTTGCTCATTGGGTTTGTGATTTTTATAACGGTGCCAACTGGCGCAGTGCGATGTAAAACCAACATTTTAGTAGCATCTAGGTCTTGGTCGGCAATCCAAACTGCAATTCCTTTTTCTTCAAATTGGGTTAAGCCGTATTTGCTTGGAGCATATTTTAAGGTTGGGTCTTTAATCGTATTAGGGCTTCCAGTACTTTCTTCATCATCTCCTTCTGTTGCAGCTAGTTTAGCGCCCTTTATAATTAATTTTTGTCCTACAACAACATCTGTTGAAGTAAGGTTATTAAAGGTTTTTAACTGATAGGTGGTTAAGCTATATTTTTGCGCAATAGAGTAAATGGTTTCGCCAGCAACAACCGTATGTTCAAAACCTGCATCTGCAGCATTTGTTTTTGCTACAACAACCTCTTTTTTTGCATTGCTTTTTGGTTCAGTTGGAGTTACGTTTTCAACTACGGGTGCTTGAGTTCCATTTACCGAAGGAATTTTTAGAACCTGACCAATCCTTAAATTATTTGAAGAAAGAACATTTAATCGCTTTATTTCATCAACCGTTGTGCCGTATTTTTCTGCTAAGAGGTTTAAATTCTCCTTGGCTTTTATGGCATGCTCTACTACTGTAGCTGGGTTTTCATTTGTAGCCACCTTATTATCAACAGCTGTTTTTGGTGTTGGAGGGGTAACCAGTGTTTTAGTTTCTGGTTGAGTAGCTGTGTCTTCAACTTTTCGCTCATTCGGAATGATTAAAACCTGCCCAATTTGTAAATTGATAGACTTTAAGCCATTTACCCTTTTAATTTCATCAACCGTTGTGCCATACTTTTCTGCAAGCATATTTAAATTGTCCTTGGCTTTAATGGTGTATTGCACCACATCTTCACTATTTGATGTCGCAACAGTAGATGAAGTAGCAGAAGAGAAAGGAATCTCGGTAGGTACTTTAATAGTCACGCCAATCTGTAAAAACTTGCTATCGTTAAAGCTCATGATGTCTTTAAAATTGACATTGTATTTTTTAGCAAGCGAATAGTAAGTTTCTTTGGCTTCCACTCTGTGGACAATCAGTTTTTTGCCTTTGTTATTCTCAACACCAATAGAATCAACCTTATAGTTGGCAAAAGTAATGGAAGAGCTTAGTGTAAAGATGGTGAGGAGTATATATAGTTTGCGCATTAAATTTCTTGAAAGTATTTGGTTGACAATTATACGAAAATAATTTTTAGGGTAAATGATGTAGCTAAAACGTTATTATGACATATCTATTGTGCTTTTTTCCTAAATTTAGCCAAACCAATCTTAAGAGTGATTGTTTTATTATTGAAATTAAATCATCGAAATTATCATGGACGCAAAAGAAATTAGTTTAAGCGAAAAAAAAGTTAAACCAGTAGTAGATATGTTAAATGACTACTTAGCCAATTACCACATTCATTATCAAAAGCTAAGAGGTTGCCATTGGAACATTAAAGGCCAAAACTTTTTTACCTTACACATCAAGTTTGAAGAATTATATACCAACGCTCAATTAACAATTGATGAAATTGCCGAGCGTGTTTTAACATTAGGGAAACCACCTCACAGTCGTTTTGCTGATTACATTAAAGAATCTACCATTAAAGAAATTGATACCATTGGCTTAAATGATTTAGCTATGGTTGATGCCGTTTTAGAAGACATGGCAAAACTAATCGAGTTAGAACGTGATTTGCTAGAAGCATCAGATACTGCTGGTGATGATGGAACCAATGACATGGTAAACCGTTTCATGCAATTTAAAGAGAAAACAACTTGGATGTTACGCTCTTTCGCTGGTAAGAAATAAATAAGCTAATTAGCTAATTTGCGAATTAGCTAATTATCTTTGTAAATGGGATACAAGAACTTAGCAGACTGCATTGCAGACCTAGAAAAACATGGTCATTTAATTCGTATAAAAGAAGAGGTTGACCCTTATTTAGAGATGGCCGCCATTCATTTGCGAGTGTATGAAAATCAAGGTCCGGCTTTATTGTTTGAAAACGTAAAAGGAAGTCAATTCCCTGCTGTTTCTAATCTTTTCGGAACCTTAGACCGTTCTAAATTTATGTTTCGCGATAGCCTGCCAAAAGTAGAACAATTGGTAGGTTTACGTTCTGATCCCATAAAGGCACTAAAAAACCCTTTAAAATATGCTGGTTCTGCCCTTACGGCTTTATCGGCATTGCCTTTAAAACAATCGCTATTTAAAAGTACTTTCCAGAAAACCACCATTAGTGCATTGCCACAAATTGTAAATTGGCCAATGGATGGTGGGCCATTTATTACCATGCCCCAAGTTTTTACAGAAGATATAGATAAACCAGGGGTGATGAATGGCAATTTGGGAATGTACCGAATTCAATTAGCAGGAAACGATTACATTACTGATAAAGAAATAGGGTTACACTACCAAATTCATAGGGGAATTGGGGTACACCAAACCAAGGCAAATGCAAAAGAACAACCTTTAAAAGTAAGTATTTTTGTCGGTGGGCCACCATCACATCCTTTAGCTGCAGTAATGCCTTTGCCAGAGGGATTATCTGAGTTAACTTTTGCAGGAGCGATGGGCAATAGACGGTTTAGGTATTTTTATGACGAGGAAGGTTTCTGTATTTCTGCAGATGCTGATTTTGTAATTACAGGTATTGTTTACCCACAGGAAAATAAACCTGAAGGACCATTTGGCGACCATTTGGGCTATTACAGTTTAACACATCCTTTTCCATTGATGAAGGTTCATAATGTTTATCATAAAAAAGATGCAGTTTGGTCGTTCACGGTTGTTGGCAGACCCCCACAAGAAGATACCAGTTTTGGTGCGCTTATTCACGAAATAACTGGCTCTGCCATTCCGAAAGAAATCTCAGGCTTAAAAGAAGTAAATGCAGTTGATGCCGCAGGTGTGCATCCATTGCTGTTTGCCATTGGTAGCGAAAGGTATACGCCTTATTTAAAAGACAGGAAACCTCAAGAAATTTTAACCATCGCTAATCATATTTTAGGTAAAAACCAATTGAGTTTGGCTAAATATCTATTTATAGCAGCAAGAGAAGATGATGAAAATTTAAGCACCAATCACATCGAACATTTTCTTCAGCACATGCTAGAAAGAATTGACTTCACAAAGGATTTACATTTCCATACCAATACCACCATTGATACGCTAGATTATTCGGGTGAGGGATTAAACGCTGGCTCTAAAGTTGTTTTTGCAGCAGCTGGAGAAAAGAAAAGGGACTTAACGAAATCATTACCTGCTAACTTTAGCTTACCAGATGGATTTAACAATCCAAAAATGGCTATGCCAGGGGTGATGGTTATTGAAGCAAATCCTTATCAATATGATAGTGCCAAAACAGAAATAGCAACCTTAAAATCCCATTTAAAGGCTGAGGATTTGAAATCATTACCCTTAATTGTTGTAGGCGATGATGCTGAGTTTACCGCTGCAAACATTAATAATTTGGTTTGGGTAACATTTACCAGAAGCAATCCTGCAACTGATATTGATGGTGTTAATGATTTTAATACCAACAAACATTGGGGCTGTAATGGACCATTGATCATTGATGCAAGAAAGAAACCTCATCACGCTCCAGAATTGATCAAAGATCCAACAGTAGAACAAAAAATAGATCAAATGGGAGAAAAGGGTGGTAGTTTATATGGGGTCATATAAAATTACTTTATCAAACTTTCTTAGAGAGTTTTAATAACTGTTAATAGAAACCGCAAGGCAAAGTTTATTTGCTCCTGTTCTTTTTTCTAAATTTTTTTAAAACACATATCAATTCATCAGACTGGTGAAATAATAACAAGTTGAATCAAAAATTCTGAAAGATAATTTCAATTATCAAATGTAACGCAGAACAAACGTTTGTGCAGTGTTAAACTCTTTCTTTAATTCAAGTATTTATAGTTTAGTTAAGAGAACTAAGCAAATATTTGTATTGATCAAATGCTAATTGTTTTAATTTCCTAAAAATAGATAGAGCTGTAAAGGAAACAAGTTGTAATGGAGGGATAATATTTCAAGGTAAAGCATCGTCAGCAGGGTAGCTTAAGTATATTTGGTCGATTTCTTGTGCCCTTGCTGGCATGTAATGCCTTTAATGAATTATCTTTATGCTAAACTTAAATACTAGATACGATGAATAAATTTTTGAACAAAATATGGATGATTTGCCCGATGACTTTTATTGGGCTAGGGCTAAATGCACAAACTGTTACCATAGATAACTATTATAACCAGGAAACTAAAAAAGACAAGTCGGGTAACATGGTTACTTTTCATTACCAATGGAATGAAACTGAAATGTCTGGCTTTTCAATTTTTGGCGAGGCCTTTAAAAAGAATGGGGCAAAAGAATTGAAAACCTTAAGTACCGCTCCAGATGAAGCAAAATTAAAAGGTACCGATATTTATATCATTGTAGATCCAGATAATCTAAAAGACAATCCGAAACCTAATTATGTTAACGAAACAGAAGCAGTAGCAATTGCAAAATGGGTAAAAGCAGGTGGTGTTTTGTTGTTAATGGCCAACGATGAAGTAAATGCAGACCTGGAACATTTGAACATATTAACTTCTAAATTCGGCTTTGCCTTTAATAAAGATTTAATCCTTCATGTAACCGACGACCAACATTTTGCAGATGGTGAAATCAGCATTGAAAATAATCCCATATTAAAAACTGCGAAGCATATTTTTATTAAAGATGCATCTTCTATTGCAATTAATCATACAGCAAAACCTGTGTTAAAAACAACAGATGGGAAAAATGTCATGGTAAGCGCTAAGTACGGCAAAGGTATGGTATTGGCAGTTGGCGACCCATGGTTGTATAATGAATATGTAAATGGAAGGTTGCCTGTTAGGTTTGAGAATGATAAAGCAGCCAATGATATGGCAAGTTGGTTAATTAAGCAAATCCATTAAAGATAGTTAAACTCAAATCTTAAGGTAGATAAGAAAAAGAATTAATGATGTTTTCCATTGTTATCAAACAAAAAAGGCTTCTCAATTTATTGAGAAGCCTTTTTTGTTAACCTAGTATTTTTAAAATCTTAATCCTAAAGTTAAGAACACATTGTTTTTGCTGCTTTTAACATCGGCTACTGGTTCAGAGAAATTATTTAAAGTATATGGGCTATAAGTATTGTTTGCCTCAATTCTTTGGTAAGCTAAATCTATATAATAGTTGTTTACCCTATACCCTAAACCTCCACTGTACATCTTAGTATCGTAGAAATTATCTTCATCAGTTTTATATGGACTACCATTTAAACCGTAACCTGCTCTTAAACTAACACTATTGATTTTATATTCGGCCCCAATTCTGTAATTAATTGCACTCTGATAGTTATCTCTTACAGCTTTATTATTCGAAGTAATGGTAGAACTTGCACCGCTTCCATTGTTGTTTGAAAATTTAATATTTGCATAATCAACATAATCAATGTCTGCAGAAATGATAGCTTGACCGGCAATGATATAACTTGCTCCAAAAGATCCTTTTAATGGTGTTCTTAAGTTGTAAGTATAATCATAAGTCTGCTCATCTGTAGTTCCTCTAGCTGTTCCTCTATTATCTAAGCCTTCTGTATAACTGTCGTCAATTACAAACCAAGTAGGGGTTTGCACGGTTGCACCTAATCTAAGGTTGTCTACCGGTCTAACAATAATACCAATACGTCCATTTACGCCAGAACCTTTGGTTACCTGACTTTGGTTGAAAAGTAATTTGTAAGGCGTATTAGCGCCTGTTAAAATACCAGCCGAATTGTATTCTCTAGCTTTTCCACTTTCTTCATATTGTGCATCGGTATTGTATTTAATATCTACTAAACCAATACTTGCACCAATATAAACCTTATTGCCGATGTTGGCAGCTCCGGAAAAATTAAATTCAGATACAGAACCAGATCTTACTTCGTTTTTACGCTGAATATTTGCATTAGATGCATCTGCAAAAGTTTCTGGGAAATAATTATTGGCAACATTATCATAGCTAATCAAATAATTATCATAAGCCATCCTTTCTAAACTACCTTCTCCTAAATTACTAGGAACACCTGATCCAGCAAGTTCAGCAAAATAATCTGCGATAGAATTTTTATTGTTAGGGCCTCCGTAATTAATTTCAGTACTATAATCATTGTTTCTACTATAACCTAAACCAAAAACACCACTAACTAGTCCTTTTTTAGTGTCTTGACCTTTTTGTTTGTAAGTTGGAACATAGAATACGGCACCAATTTGGTTAATGTTTAATTGGCCTTTTGTAGTATTGGTATTTTGCCCAAGGTAAGAGGCGTTAACGCCACCGCCATTAAACTCTGGTGTTAAGCTAAATTCTGATTTAGTAAATAAACCTAATCCAGCAGGGTTTCCACCTAAAGAGCTCATGTCTCCACCAACTCCAATTTGCGCATTACCCATTGCTTTAAAACGAGCAGTACTGCCATAATTTGTTTGAGAAAAGCGAAGTGCGTCGCCAGAGTATTGAGCGTAAGTATTGCTTGTAGTAGCTACTATAGCTACCACAAACATTAATATAATTTTTTTCATCTGTGTTGAATGTTAATTTAGATTATCTTCCACCTCTACCTGGTCTGCCGCCACCGCCGCCACCACTGCTACTGCTACCTGAAGAACTACTTCCTGAGCTTTCTGCTCTTGAAGGAGGAGAGCTTGATTGAGTTGGTGGGGGACTATAAGTGGGTGCTGGTCTTGAGCTCTCACTTGTTCTAGTTGGTCTAGAATCTGTTGTGGTAGTTGTTCTACTTGGTGTGTAAGACCCCCCGTTATTACTAGTTCCAGTTGGGCGAGTTGTAGTTCCACTTGGTCCTGCAGGATTGTACATTTCTGCTCTGCTTCTAGTAACGGTATTGCCAGAGCCAGCTCCAGTGTTTGATCTAGTAGGTGCTCCTATACCTGAACCACCATTATAACCTGTTCCGCTGCCTCTTCTTACGCCATTTTCACCACCTCTATTTGGTCTTGTACCATAGTTAGGGCTGTAAGCACCTCCGCCAGCATAATAACCCCCTCCGTAGTAGCCACCATATCCATTGCCATAATATCCAGAACCAAAATAGTTGTAATTTGAGTAAATACCCCAATAAGGATTATAATAAGGGCTGCCAAAATATCCCCAATTGTTAAAATAACCGCCATAATAAAGGCTTAATCCACTATAACCATAACCAAGTCCGTAACCAAAGCTGTATGGGTTATAATAAGAGTTGTAGCCATAATAGTTGTAGTATGGATCATAATAACCTCTATACTGGCTGCCATAGTAAAATCTGTCTATACGAGAATAATAATCCATATCGTAATTAGGATTAGTTCTTCCATAATAGTCAGCATTAGATTGTTGGTCTGTTTGTGTAGCTTGAACCGGCTCCGAAGGCTTATACTCCTTAGCTTGTGCAGTTGTGTTGTACACGTCGTCCTGAACGGCAGCATTTTGCGCCATTTTTGGAGTAGAGCAAGAGGCAACCAACAAGGCAGTTACCGCGAGCAAACTGGTGAATAAATGGTTAGATTTCATGATATGTGTGTTTTGTTTGTGTGCTCAATTAAATTGTAGCTATAAATTTATAGCTTTGTAAACGACTTTACAAGAAATTTAACACAAAAAACGTTCCAATTAGTTATGAGCAAAGGTATTACGAGTAAAAACGACGATTATTCTCAATGGTATAACGATATTGTTATAAAAGCCGACTTAGCCGAGCATTCTTCGGTTAAAGGATGTATGGTAATAAAGCCATATGGTTATTCAATTTGGGAGAAAATTCAGGCAGTTTTAGACCAAAAATTTAAAGACACTGGCCATAGTAACGCTTACTTCCCCTTGTTCATCCCTAAGTCATATTTTTCTAAAGAAGCTGCACACGTAGAGGGTTTTGCCACAGAGTGTGCTGTTGTGACACATTATCGTCTTAAAAATGATGGTAATGGAAACATAGTAGTTGATGAAACTGCAAAATTAGAGGAAGAATTAATTGTTCGCCCTACTTCAGAAACCATAATTTGGAATACTTACAGAGGTTGGATAGAATCTTATCGCGATTTGCCTTTACTGATTAACCAATGGGCCAATGTGGTTCGTTGGGAAATGAGAACTCGTTTGTTTTTACGTACTACTGAGTTTTTGTGGCAAGAAGGACATACCGCTCATGCAACTTCTCAAGAAGCTGTTGAAGAAACAGAAAGAATGTTAGATGTATATGCAGATTTTGCGGAAAACTGGATGGCTGTGCCTGTTGTGAAAGGTAAAAAAACGCCAACTGAGCGTTTTGCTGGCGCCTTAGAAACTTATTGTATTGAAGCATTAATGCAAGATGGAAAAGCTTTACAAGCCGGAACATCACACTTTTTAGGCCAGAATTTTGCAAAAGCTTTTGATGTAAAGTTTACAAGTAAGGAAGGTAAACAAGAACACGTATGGGCTACGTCCTGGGGCGTTTCAACTCGCCTAATGGGGGCTTTAATCATGGCACATAGTGATGATGCTGGTTTGGTATTACCTCCAAAATTGGCGCCAATCCAAGTGGTAATTGTTCCAATCTATAAAGGTGATGAAGATTTAGCTAAAATTTCAACTTTTGTAAATGAATTAATGATGAAGCTAAAAGGAATGGGCATCTCTGTGAAATACGATAGTAGAGATAGTCAACGTCCTGGATTCAAATTTGCAGAATATGAGCTAAAAGGAGTTCCTGTTCGTTTAGCAATAGGTGGTAGAGACATGGAGAATGGTACGGTAGAATTAGCACGTAGAGATACAAGGGAGAAAGCCACAGTTCCACAAGAAGGATTGGATATTTACATTGCTAACTTGTTAAATGAAATTCAAGAAAATATTTATAGCAGGGCACATCAATTTAGAGAAGAGCACATTACCGAAGCTAACTCTTACGATGAATTTAAAGAATTGTTAGATGGCAAAACTGGCTTTATCTCTGCACACTGGGATGGCACAGCAGAAACCGAAAAACAAATTAAAGAGGAAACAAAAGCAACAATAAGATGTATCCCGTTAAACAATAAACAAGAAGAAGGTGTTTGTATATTAACTGGTAAACCATCTATACAAAGAGTGTTGTTTGCAAGGGCTTATTAGAATTGAGATATGCGTATAGCGTATAGAGATTTGATCAAGTCTAATTGATTTGCTCAGTAGGTATTTCTCAATACGCAATACGCAATACCCTATACCCAATGGAAGATAACTATAAAGAAATACTCAGCAAATTAGAAAGTACGGCTTCCTTAAAACAAGCTATTTATCGCAGCACAGCTGAGGTGTTTGGCTTAACTAAAACCATTCTTTCTAAAATTGCAGCAAGACTGCATGGGGATTATACCAGTAAAGACCCTTCTGTGGAGGTAAATTATAAGGAAAATAACCTATTCGAAGCACAGTTGAAATTTTCTGGCGATATGCTGATGATTTCAATGCATAGCAATGTTTTTAACTTTGAGGAGGGACATTCAATTTTTCAGACTAATTATGTAAAGGCAGATGAGAGCCTCAGTTATTGTGGCGTAATTTACATCCATAATTTTTTAGCCGATTCAATTAAATATAACAGGTTAGCTGATGAAGGTTCGTTAATTGCTAGGATATTAGTTAACAAGGAAAAACATTTTCTGGTAGAAGGTGATGGTGCATTAGGCTTTTTATACGAAGACTTTGAAGCCAATATGGTTACTGAAGAAAATTTGACAGATATTTTAGAAAGGTCTATACTTTTGTGCTTAAACACAGATTTGCTGCTACCACCATTTGCACAAATAAAAGACGTAACCTTACATCAAAAACAATCACTAATAGCCGCAAGCGGATACCCAACAGGTAAGCGTTTAGGTTATTTATTCAGTTCAGAAATACAGCAAAATAATCTATAACATGAAGTTTGCAACAAAAGCTATACATGCTGGTCAAGAACCAGATCCAACAACTGGTGCAGTCATGACACCAATTTACCAAACCTCAACCTATTGGCAAAAATCTCCTGGAGAGCACAAGGGTTACGAATATTCTAGAGGTACAAATCCAACGCGTAAGGCCTTGGAAGATTGTTTAGCAGCTTTAGAGAACTGTAAATTCGGTTTAGCTTTTAGTAGCGGAATGGGGGCAACTGATTGTGTATTGAGGTTGTTAAAACCTGGTGATGAGGTAATTACAGGGAACGATTTATATGGTGGATCTTATCGTATTTTCACTAAAGTTTATCAGAAGTACGGAATTAAGTTTCATTTTTTAGATTTATCTAAGCCTGAAAATATCATTCCGTATGTTAACGAAAACACTAAGTTAGTTTGGATAGAAACGCCAACTAATCCAACAATGCGAATTATTGACATTGAAGGTGTTGCAAAAATCACAAAAGAAAATAAGCTGCTTTTAGCGGTTGATAATACTTTTGCTTCTCCTTATTTGCAAAACCCGGCAGATTTAGGAGCTGATATAGTAATGCACTCTGTTACAAAATATATCGGTGGTCACTCTGACGTGGTGATGGGTGCGCTTTTGGTTAACGATGAGCAGTTGTATAAAGATTTGTTTTTTATCTACAATGCATGTGGAGCAACTCCTGGTCCACAAGATTCTTTCTTAGTTTTAAGAGGAATTAAAACTTTGCATTTGCGCATGAAAGCACATTGCGAAAACGGAGAGAAGGTTGCCCATTATTTAAAGAAACATCCAAAAATTGATAAAATTTATTGGCCAGGTTTTGAAGACCATCCTAATCATGATATTGCTAAAAAACAGATGCGTGGTTTCGGTGGAATGGTTTCTATTACTCTAAAAGACGCTGATTTACAAGAAACATTTAGAATTGCATCTAGATTTAAAGTCTTCTCTTTGGCAGAATCTTTAGGAGGTGTAGAATCATTGGTTAATCATCCAACTACAATGACACATGGTTCTATTCCAAAAGAAGAACGTGAAAAAGTTGGCGTAACTGACAACCTATTGCGCTTAAGTGTTGGCGTAGAAGATATAGAAGATTTATTGGCAGATTTGGAGCAAGCATTGAGTTAAGTTTAAGCGTTTAACTGTTGAAATTGGTTAATCGTTCAGTTAACCAATTAACCGATTTAACAATTAACCAAAAAATGGAATTTAACCAGCTTAAGGATTTTTTAGATTTTAAAGTAAGGCAATATAATCGGCCTAACTTTATTGCTAACGATCCCATTTGTATTCCGCATCAATACGACAAAAAACAAGACATTGAAATTGCTGCATTTTTTGCAGCAATTTTAGCTTGGGGCCAACGTAAAACAATTATCAATAAGTGTAATGAGTTATTCCTAAGGATGGATAACCAACCTTATGAGTTTATGCTCAATCATAGCGATGATGATTTAAAAGGTCTGTTAGGTTTTAAACATCGTACATTTAACGATACCGATTTACTTTATTTTGTATCATTCTTTAAACAACATTATTTACAATCTGATACATTCGAAACAGCCTTTTTGCCTCAACAACAAATCTTTAATCCAGCTTATTTACCAGAAAAATATAATGATGAAAATTATATCGAGCTTGCTTCTTCGCCATGTTCATTAAATGATTTTGTAGCAGATGATTTTACGGCCGAGAAAGCATTAAATCATTTCAGGTCCTATTTTTTTAGCTTACCAGATTTCCCTAGGAGAACTTTCAAGCACATTTCATCGCCCCTGCAAAAATCTACCTGCAAACGTTTAAATATGTTTTTAAGATGGATGGTGCGTAAGGATGATTGTGGTGTAGATTTTGGCCTTTGGAACACCATTCCAGTTTCAGCATTAGTTTGCCCCTGTGATGTACACGTAGATAGGGTAGGGAGAAGATTAGGTTTAATCAACCGTAAACAAACAGATTGGTTAACTGCAGTTGAGTTGACAAATAAGCTAAAAGAGTTTGACCCTACAGATCCTGTTAAGTATGATTTTGCACTTTTTGGTTTAGGAGTGGAGGAGAAGTTTTGATATTTTAGGGAATAGCGAATGGGAAATAGGGAGTAGAGAGGTTATAAAAGTAATTTGTGTATTCTATACTTTTTAACAATTAGTCTATTTTCCATTTCCTATTTCCCCTTTAAATCGATTCGTCTATTTCCCATTTTCTATTTAATTTCACATCATGATTAACCTAAAAGCAGAAATAGAACGTTTCTCCAAAAATGGCGATAAAACTGGGTGGAGTTATATTTTTATCCCACAAGATGTGGCAGACAAAATTAAGCCTAATTCACGCATTGGTTTTAGGGTTAAGGGTTTAATAGATCAAGTAGCGGTGAAAGGAATGAGCGTGATGCCAGTTAAAGATGGAGGTTTCATTTTGGCGCTAAATAAACCATTGAGAAAAGCTTTAAGAAAAGAAGAGGGAGCGGTAATTAACCTGAATTTGGAATTTGATGCAGACTTTAAAATAGAAATGCCTGATGATTTAGAGCTTTGTTTGGCAGATGAAGAAGAATTGTTAGCACGTTTTCTATCAATGCCTAAATCACATCAAAACTATTTCATCAATTGGTTAAATAGTGCTAAAACTGAACCAACTCGTACAAAAAGACTGGTGATGATAGTTAATGCAATGTACCATAAGCAAGATTTTGGTTTAATGATAAGAAGTAATAGGGGGTAGGTTGATCGTCTGTCGTTTTTCATTTAAAACCCAACGATCAACGAACAACGATCAACGACTATAGTTACGAAACCAACTATTCACCTTCATTTGTATTACCCCTAAAAAAGCTTCCCTAAATATTCTGGTACTCATTTTGGATGTTCCTTCGGTTCTATCCGTAAAAATGATGGGAACTTCAACAACATTAAAACCATATTTAATGGCAGTAAATTTCATCTCAATTTGAAAGGCATAACCTACAAACTTGATTTTATGCATTGGGATGGTTTCTAGCACTATTCTTCTATAACATTTAAATCCAGCTGTTGCGTCTTGAATATTGATTCTTGTAATGATACGCACATACATAGAGGCGAAATAAGACATTAAAACCCTTCCCATAGGCCAGTTTACCACATTTACGCCTTTTACATATCTTGAGCCAATTGAAACATCAGCACCGCTAACACCAGCCTGTCCGGCAGGCAGGCAAGCGCCTAACAGTTTAATTAAGTCTTTAGGGTTGTGGGAGAAATCCGCATCCATTTCGAAAATGTATTCGTAATTTCTTGCCAATGCCCATTTAAAACCATGTATATAAGCTGTACCTAAACCAAGTTTACCACTACGCTCTTCTATGTGTAGTTGAGTTGGAAATTCTAACTGTAAATCTTTAACAATACCTGCAGTGCCATCTGGAGAACCATCATCAATGATTAAGACCTCAAATGCATAGTCTAAAGAAAACACTTTTCGAATGATTTTCTCTATGTTTTCTTTTTCGTTATAAGTTGGAATAATGACTAGGCTATCAGACACAGGTAGATTTACGATTGTTGATTTACTATTTACAATTTGATTTGGCGAAAATAGCTATTAAAAAGCAAAAGCCCGAAATTTCTTTACGGGCTTTTGGTTAAATGATGTTAAAACTATGTTTAGTGAACGCCATGCATCCATTTACGCAACAATGGAGTAAGTGCAAAAGCAATTAACCCAACAACGATAGGAAGTATAGTGAAAATTAAAAAGAAGGTAGAAATCGAATATTCTGTACTTATTTTATCGATTAAGCTTCCACTAGCACCAGCCAACCAATTGCCTATTGCGGTACAAGTAAACCAAACGCCAAACATAAGTCCAACATATTTTACGGGAGATAATTGACTTACATAAGATAATCCAACTGGAGATACACATAGTTCGCCTACAGTATGGAAAAAATAGGCAAAGATCAACCAAAACATACTTACCTGTGCCACTGTTGCACCAGCAGCGATGTCTCTTCCGCCATAAGCTAATCCAGCAAATCCTAATCCAACAAAAACTAAGCCCATGCCAAATTTAGCTGGTCCACTTGGGTTAAATTTGGTTTCCCAAAGTTTAGAGAAGAATGGTGCTAATGAAACAATGAAAAATGAGTTTAAGATACCAAACCATGAGGCTGGCACTTCTGTGTTAACCGCAGAAAATTCCTTTTGCACTTTCCAAATTGCTAATCCCCATATAATGATAAAACTAACTGCGGTGAAAAGAATTGTTGCTGGATATTTTGCAAACAATTTTTTTGCTAAACCAAATAATACTACAGAAACTGCCAATAAAGGGAAGATCGTTAAAGCCGCATCTGCCCATTTGAAAATTGTACTTGAGCTACCATCTAAATTTCTTAAGGTATAGTCCTTAGCAAAAATGGTCATTGAACCACCTGCTTGTTCAAATACCATCCAAAAGAAAACTGTAAATAATGAAAGAATAAAAATTACCAACAAACGCTGATTCTCAACTTTCTTAGGCAAAACTTCATCTGTGTTTTGAGTGTCTTTATTTTTGTTATTTACAAGACCGCCAATAACACCAAATATTTTTTGTCCAAAGTAAAATTGTAACATGCCAAAGAACATAAAAATACCAGCTAAACCAAAGCCCCAATGCCAGCCAATTTTTTCGCCTACATAACCGCACATCAAAATGCCTAAAAATGCACCAGAGTTAATACCCATATAAAAAATCGTATAAGCAGCATGTTTTTTATCACTTGTTAAGGGATACAGCTTTCCAACCATTGAAGAGATATTTGGTTTGAATAATCCATTACCTACCATCATTAGTACTAAGCCTAAATAAAAGAAATTAGTACTTATACCTTCCATTGCCATAGAGGCATGACCGCAAGTCATTACTAATGCGCCAATGATTACTGCCTTCCGATAGCCAGTTAATTTATCGGCAATAAAACCACCAACTATAGGGGTTAAATAAACCAAGCCAGTATACCATCCGTACAAGCTTAAAGCTTCTGGTCTGGTCCATTCCCAGCCTCCTTTACTTGCTTCACTTACTAAAAAAAGTACTAACAAAGCCCTCATTCCATAATAACTAAATCTTTCCCACATTTCGGTAAAGAATAGTACAAATAATCCGACAGGGTGATTGAGTAATTTTTGTGTTTCTACACCACTTTTTTCAAGGTGTAAATCAAGTGCCTCGTCTTGGCTTAGGCTAATAGTTTCAGATGCCATGTTTTTAGTTAAGTTTAATATTTCAGTTTTATTTGTGTGTAATATTGTTATTTTAAATTGCAATATAAGTACATGTATGCACAGTAGCAAATTTTAAAATGTAACGTAATTATGCTTATTGATTTGTTTTAGTAATGATGGTTGATGCTTTTATAGGCTTGCCATAAAAATCATCGTTAGGGGAAGGATCGTTTTTGAGCTCTAGGTTTTCTGATAAAGATAGTTTGCCCCAATTTAACTTATAGCCATCAAAGCTGCCATCGCCAACATAAAATTCAAATTTGCCAGCCATTTTTGTATCGTATGGCGCTAAATGGTCAAAAACAATCATGTTCACCTTACTTTCGACAGTTAAGGTCATGGTGTTGGCTTTGTTGTACTCAAATATCACCCTGTTTTTTAAAGGTTGGTTTTTTGCAGTCTCGAAAATGTTCTTTCCAAAAACGGGTTGTCCTTTGTCAAAAGAGAGTACCTCGATCACTTTTTTGTTTGTTGTGGCATTATTTCCTTTCCAACCCAAGAAAATCCAATAGGGCTGTTTCCCATTTACAATAACAGGAATCATTTCATAATACCGTGCACCTAACCAATTCTTGTTAGTAGATACTGCATTTACATCTGTTAAATGATCGGTATCATCTGTTAGCGGAAAAAGTTTCAGACTACCGTCAGGTGTTCCCATTTGTATGGTGCCATAATAACGATAAGTACCTTCTTCTGTTGGGATAAACCAAGTGATGATGCGAAATGAATTGTCTGGAGATTTTAGAATTGAAATGCGTTTTAAAGAGTCGAAACCAAAGTTAAAAGAGCCATTTGTTTTCAAGGCACTGATAAACTTCTTTACAAATTGCGAGTTTTTCTCTACACGTTCTAAATTAGTTTTTGCAGCAAAAGTTGCCTCACTTAAAATTACAAGTGAATCTTGTATCTTATTTAATTTGGGAGTATTGCTTAAATTAAAAGTATGCTGGGCACTAAGTTTAAACGAACAGCATAAAACGAAAAGGAATAAGTAAAACTTAAATGGTTTAAACATAGTTGATTAACGTAGATTTTCTATAACTATTGCACTTGCACCACCACCACCATTACAAATCCCGGCGACACCAATTTTACCCTTATTTTGTGCTAAAACAGAAAGTAACGTAACTACAATCCTTGCGCCAGATGCACCCAGTGGATGGCCAATTGCAACCGCTCCTCCGTTTACGTTTACTTTCGCTGCATTTAAGTCCAAGGCAGCATTGTTTGCCAATGAAACAACCGAAAATGCCTCGTTTATCTCAAAGAAATCTACATCTGTAGTTTTCAAATTGGCTTTGCTTAATGCTAAAGGAATTGCTTTTGACGGAGCTGTGGTAAACCATTCTGGAGCTTGTTGTGCATCAGCATAGGCTAAAATTTTAGCTAATGGCTTTATGCCCATTTCTTTTGCTTTTTCTGCACTCATCAGCACTAAAGCTGCCGCTCCATCATTTAATGTTGATGCGTTGGCCGCTGTTACCGTGCCGTCTTTTTTGAAAACTGGTTTTAGTCCTGGTATCTTATCAAATTTAACGGCAGCAGGTTCTTCATCATTGTCAAATATAGTGATTTCTCCTTTTCTGTCTTTTATTTCTACAGGAGCTATTTCTTCAGAAAATTTGCCGCTAGCTTGTGCCGCTTGTGCTCTTTTGTAAGATTCAATGGCGAAATTATCTTGGTCTTCACGAGTAATGTTGCAAGTGATGGCGCATAGTTCTGCTGCAGAACCCATGTGATAATCATTGTAAACATCCCATAAGCCATCTTTTACCAGGCCATCGGTAATTTGCCCGTGACCTAAACGATAACCATTTCTAGCTTTATCTAAATAATAAGGCACGTTGCTCATGCTTTCCATTCCGCCTGCAATTACTATTTCATTATTGCCAAGGGCGATGCTTTGCGCAGCTAACATGATCGCTTTAGTTCCTGATGCGCAAACTTTATTGATGGTTGTTGCGGGTAAATCTGGTAAGCCTGCAAATTTAGCGGCTTGTGTTGCTGGTGCTTGGCCAAGGTTTGCTGAAAGCACATTGCCCATGTAAACTTCTTGGATGTCTGCTGGTTTTAAACCTGCTCTTTCTACAGCTGCTTTGATGGCAAAGCCACCTAATTGAGTAGCCGAAAACCCAGCTAATGAACCACCGAAACTACCCACGGGCGTTCTTACGGCAGCAACAATTACTACTTCTCTCATATGATGTTTTTATAATATTTGGTGGCGCAATTTAGGTATTCGAAAAGAAATTATCGAACAATAAATGGATTTTGACTTGTAGCTGTGACTTTGTTATATAAACCTGACCGACAGCGGTTCCCAATTTTTTCATTGGGATTAGCAAAGGGCAGGGCTTCAATTGCTATGAAATACTGACACTGTTTTTCTAATCTTCAGTATCTGATTTTTTAGATTTAGTTTTCTTTTTAGATTTTATTGCTTCGCTTAATAAGTATTCGATCTGTCCGTTTGTACTACGGAATTCATTAGCAGCCCATTGCTCTATTTCTTTAAGTAAAGCTGGGTTTATTCTCAACACAAAGGCTTTTTTATCTTTCTCTGACATCGGTTTCTATGGCTCCTATGTTGTATTTTGTTTTCAGGTTAATTAAAAAAAGAGACAATTCTTCAGTTTTTGAAGTGCTGAAAAGTAGTCTTTTGTTATTGTTTAGTTCTAATTGTAAACCTAGATTGTTATCGTTAAAAACATAGGCCTTATCATTAAATTTAAACCATAGGCGATTTCGTAAACCCCATCCACCGTATTCTCCAAATGCATCGTATTTTCTGATATACATTTTTTCAATTCGAGTCCAAGAGACAGTTTTGTTTTTCGAAAAAGGCCAATATTTATAATTTATGCCACATTGGTCAATGCTTAAGGTTAAAACATTGTTGGTTACGAAATAGACAACAATATAAGGTAATGCAATGGCGAAAACCGGCAAGAAATAAATGTCTTTTAAATCTTGCCAGCTCATTCCGCCTTTATCAAATAAAACAATACTGCCCACTATTATGGTATCTATTCCCAATAAAATATAGAGCCACCAAAGTTTTAATTGCTGTATTTCTATAAATTCCATTAATTGTATAATGTTCCAGTATTTACAACAGGTTGGACATGTCTGTCACCACATAAAACAACCAAAAGATTGCTTACCATTGCAGCTTTACGTTCTTCATCAAGTTCTACAATACCTTTTTGCGAAAGTTTTTCTAAAGCCATCTCAACCATACCAACAGCACCTTCAACAATAAGCCTTCTAGCTGCAATAACCGCGGTTGCTTGTTGACGTTGCAACATGGCACTAGCAATTTCTTGTGCATAAGCTAAGTGAGAGATACGGGCTTCAATTACATCAATACCAGCTCTAGACAAACGTTCGTTAAGCTCTTGTTCTAATAAAATGCTTACTTTTTCAGCACCATCTTTTAAGGTGATCTCCGCGCTTTCGTCTTCCATATTGTCATAAGCAAAGCTGTTTGCTAAATGCCTAACTGCTGCTTCACTCTGTATGTTAACGTATTGTAAGTAATTTTCTACTGCAAAGGTTGCTTTAGCGGTTTCATTAACTTGCCAAACAATTACAGCCGCAATCTCAATAGGATTACCCATTTTGTCGTTCACTTTTAATTGTTGCCCGTTTAAATTACGAGCCCTTAAGGATAATTTCTTTTTGCTCGTTAATGGGTTTACCCAGAAAAAGCCATCAGATTTAACTGTTCCGATGTACTTCCCAAAAAGGGTTAATACTCTTGATTCATTAGGGTTTACAATAATCAATCCTGGTAATACCAAAATGAAATTTACTGTCAGTATTGCTCCGCCAGTAAAAAAATACTCGTTTGAGAGGGCTACAATGCCGCCAATCAATAATACTAAAAACAAAGCCAAGGTTAAATAACCTGAAGGTGGTTTGATGATTTTTTCTGTATACATAATGATATTAATTTGATATCACAAATGGAGACATAAAATTTCATAATTACAAATAAAACAGGGTAAATATTTATGTTAAGAAATTAATCTTAATTTTGGGTTAATCAATTCGAACTATTTTGGCTAAAATCAGAAATAATCCTAAGGTTCTTTACCGCAAGTATTCGTCGAACATTAAATATGTAATGATGGTTGCCTGCGTTTTTTTAATCACGCTCTATTTACCTAAACAACCTCGATTTCGGTATGAATTTGAAAAGGGCAAGGTTTGGGACAATAAAGATTTAATATCTCCATTTAGCTTTGCCATTTTAAAAACAAACAGTCAAGTAACTACAGATAAAAAAGAGGCTTTAAATAATATTTTGCCAATTTACAAATATGATGTTGAGGTGTTTAAAGCGCAAGGCGAAGCATTTTTAAATGAGTTTGATGTAAAGTGGAAATCTAATGCTTTTGCAGAAAACGAAAAAGAGGTAAATAAGCAAAATGCATACAAAATGCTTCAATCTGTTTATAAGAGGGGCATTATCGAATTAACTGCAAAACACCAAAAAGATGGGAAGCATTATGATTTCTCATTGCTTGACAATAATATTTCTACAAAATCTAACTCCCAAGATGTTTTTACAACAGAAAGTGCATTGGATTTTTTTAAATCTAATTTTAAGTCTATTAATGATAGGGTTAATGATGTAGTTATAGACCTTGTTGAAAGTCATTTGAAGCCAAACATTATTTTTGATGAAGGTTTAACCTTGGTTGTTCAGGATAATACCATCAATAGCTTATCCACCACCAAAGGGATGGTTCAAAAAGGCGAATTAATTGTTGCGAAAGGAAGCACGGTAGATGATGAGGTATTCCAAAAACTATTATCATTTAAAGAGGCTTATGAGGCTCAAACAAAAACCATAGGCGATAACAAGCTGGTTTATTTAGGGCAAGTATTTTTGGTTGGCTTTATCATTACACTTTTGATGGTTTTCCTTTTTCTTTTTAGGAAGGACATTTTTGCAGACAACAGACAGCTTCTATTGCTATTGCTGGTGATCACTTCAATGTTGCTGGCGCTAACTTGGGCAATAAAACTTGACTTAAACAGCCTTTATTATATCCCATTCTGTATAGTACCAATCATCATCAGGATATTATTTGATACCCGTCTTGCCTTAAACCTTCACCTGTTGGTTATTTTAATAGCTGGATTTTTCGTGCCCAGTAGCTTTGAGTTTGTTTTTTATCAAACTACTGCGGGTATGGTGGCCATTTACAGCATTAAAAATCTAATTAAAAGAGAGCAACTGCTGATATCAGCTTCATTTATTTTGGCGGCATACTTTGTTTCATTTGTAGGCATTTCTCTGTTAAGAGAAGGTTCATTTAAACAAATAGAATGGATTCACTTTTTACCTTTTGTGTTTAGTGTATTGCTTTCTTTGTTGGCTTATCCTTTAATTTATGCTTTTGAAAGGGTATTTGGAATTACTTCTGATGTGGCACTAATAGAGCTAACTAACACCAATAATAAATTGCTTCGAGAATTAGCATTTAAAGCCCCAGGAACCTTCCAACACTCATTGCAAGTGGCAAACCTTGCCGAGGCTGCTATTTTTAAGATAGGGGGAAATTCGTTGTTGGTTAGGGCAGGGGCACTTTACCATGATATTGGTAAAATGGAAAATCCGCAATATTTTATCGAAAATCAAAATACAGCTGTTAGTCCACATGATAAGTTACCTTATGAGCAAAGTGCACAGATCATTATTAAACACGTTCATAAAGGTATAGAGATTACCAGAAAGCATAAATTGCCAGAAAATGTGATTGATTTTATTAGAACTCACCATGGAAACACAAGGGTAGATTATTTTTATCAGTCATTCTTAAAGAACTCGCCAGAAAAATTTGTCGACGAAAATATTTTCCGTTATCCAGGGCCTATTCCTTTTTCTAAGGAAACTGGTGTTTTAATGTTGGCAGATTCTGTTGAAGCAGCATCAAGAAGTCTCAAAAATCCAGACGCTCAAAGCATAAATGACTTGGTTGAAAGGATAATTAACTACAAATTGGAGCAAGACCAGTTAGATAATTGCGATTTAACGTTAAAAGATTTAGAAACTATAAAGCTGATATTCAAGACAATGCTGATGAGCATCTATCATGTGCGAATAGATTATTTACAAACAACGTAATTTTTTTTTGTAAACATGAATGAATTGCTATATTTGCAACCTCAAAACGGATATTTTGAAAATACGGAGGGATGCCTGAGTGGCCGAAAGGAACAGTTTGCTAAACTGTCGTACTGGCAACGGTACCGAGGGTTCGAATCCCTCTTCCTCCGCATAAATTTAAACGTCAAATTAGTGGTTTTTGTGATTTAAAAATCGTTTCTTTGCAATCCCTTCGCAAAAGGGTCTAAAAATGATACCAAGTTCGGGATGTAGCGTAGCCCGGTATCGCGCCTGCTTTGGGAGCAGGAGGTCGTAGGTTCGAATCCTGCCATCCCGACAAAAAGTAAGATTCCACTTTCACAAAAGGGTCAAAAAGGTGATACCAAGTTCGGGATGTAGCGTAGCCCGGTATCGCGCCTGCTTTGGGAGCAGGAGGTCGTAGGTTCGAATCCTGCCATCCCGACAAACGAAAGCCTTTTCTGCGAAGCAGAAAGGGCTTTTTTGTTTTCAGCTGGTCGCAAGCCCAAAGGGCTTGACCGGGGAGCAAGAAACAAAAAAGCGATCTTCGAGGAACGAGAAGACCAAGGCTTGAGTTTGAATCCACCCCCTCCAACAGCATCACCGAGCGCAGCGAACGTAATCCTCTAGCCCTCTAAACAACAGCGGCTTTGAAAACAAGGCTGTAAATTAAAAAGCAAGCTTCGACAAGGGAGAAGCGAAGGCTTTCTTTGTCTTCAAAACCCCTTTTCATGACATATGCCTAGCGCAAAAACTGTTTCAGGTCTTTTCAAACTATTCAATCGTGATGCCCTCAAAAGTCCATAGGTGTAGGTAAAAGCCATCATAGTCATCCAGCAGATGAGCTATGATGGTCACGCAAACGATCATTATCATAATGAATCACACAGGGTGTTGTTTTCTGGCAAGTAGAATTAGTTTAGTAGTATTGGAGAAACAAACGGCCAGTTTTGCTTAAATCTCCGTTTCGATGGAAGTTAATGATGCACGAAAAATTTGATAGAAGCTCATATAGCAAATGGCTAACTGCATGATGTAAGGTATTGCGAGCGAATTGCTGTAAAGCTATAAAAAGACCCTTGCTGAGCTGCTTGCAAGCGAAAATATGCAGGCACTCATTTATTGTCATTTCTTCCAAAAGCCTGAGACATTGTAGGCTATGCCGAAGCCGATCCAGGGGCGGTTGCGGAAGTTCCACAATTTGGCGCTTTTGCCCATTCCTAGGTCTATGCCGCTATAGAGGCCAATCTGAAGGTTATGAATGGACAGCATTGCGCCGAACCCGGGAGAGATTACGCCGATGGTGGAAGTTTCGTCCTTAGCCAGAGGTGTATCGGAAAGGTTGGTTGCAAGGGTGTCGATCGATGCGGTGCCTACATTAATGAAGCTGCCCAAACTGAACGATATCGGTGTGAGCTCGGTGAGGGTACCACCATCGTTACGCAACCTGTACCTTCCGAAATTGTAGCCTCCGTAAACGCCAATGTTGATGTCGGACTGGAACTGGTCCTTGGCAATCTTGCCGTTTTTCTCGCGTTGGAAGCGGTATTTTACAGGGATGATAATGGGACCGTATTCCAACCAAGAGGTAGGATAGGATAGGAATTCCCGGTTTTTTAGTGTCATCTGATAGTCGGCATTGCGGTCGTAGCGGTCAACTAAATAATAGTTGGTATTGCCGGTCACTCCAAATACCTCGATGATCTCGTCTGCAGTTTTGACCCATTTTTTGTCTTTGGTATCTGGCCAGTTTTGTGCATCGATCTTCCAAAGACGATATGCAGTGGGTAATTTGAGGGTATCTAATGTTGTTTTTGGGATATAGTTGCCGTTGCAGTCTAGTGTTTGTACCGTCTTTTGGACAATAGAGCCCTTAGGGACTATGGTTTCTGGGTTGAGCCAGTAATTGATATGAAGAAGGGATTTGTCTTTTTCGTCTATAAAGACGTTGGCCAATCCGTCGGCATCTCCAGCAAGGTCTTTTTTAATTTTTTTAGGAATTAAAAGTACAGTGTCTTTTAATGGAGTGCTTTTGCGTGTGATGGTATAGATGGAACCATCGACGGTCTTAATGGTTTCTACTTTGATTTCAGCTCCTTTTTTGACGGTATCTTGACATCCTTTCACTTCGACGACCTTTTGTACGTTAGCGTATGGCTTTATTTTAATCTTATAGCCAACTTTGTTCTGAGCAATTGCGGCAATTGAGGTTACCGTGGTAATACCCAGCATGAGGGTAATGGTGAGAGTGTATTTCATGATCTGTTATTTAAAGATAAAGATAACTGACTTGCCTGCTCATTAAAAGGGTAAAATTACCTTTTTTTACCTATGTATTTTTAAATCAGTGTTTTACTGTTCTCACTGTTTCGCTAGGTGTGTATTTTTATCTCGTTTAAATTACTATCAATAAATTCTTTTATTGACGTCATATTATTATGCCTCAAGCAGGATCCTACCGCCTAGTAACACTCCTTCGATAAACCTTCATTATAACAGTATATAAAATCTGTACAAAGTCCAAGTTATAGTGGTAATATATGGACTTACTATGGACTTAGATAGGAGGAGTGTTCCATACTGCACCTGTCACTTTAGCTATTAAGGATCATAGCAACAATTGAATTCATTACAAAGGAAGATCTGGAGAAGTTGCAGTAAGAACTTTTCGCGGAGTTAAGGCGACCTACCTTCAATGTGCCAATCAATTTGGATAAGAAAAAGACCATATTGTACATTTTTTCTTCACCATTACTTTATTAAATTTGAGTTTATTGTTAACTGTTAATAACCGCAAACCAGTAGTTATGAATAGATTTATTGTGGTAAAGTTTATTGTGGAAATAAATTTTAAAACATTCCTATTAAGGCTCAATAAATAAAACTTTAGATTGCATTGGATACTGCATCAAATTTTCCGGCATCAATGTACAGTCAAACCAAATATATTATTAATGATCATGCTTCCATCAAAAAGATATCTTGTTCTTCTTATATTATTTTTTAGCATCTTTTATTGTTCTGCAGCAAATACTGCATTACAACCAACAGAGCTGAAATGTGAATTATTTAAAAATCCGTTGGGTGTTGACGTTGATCGCCCTGGTCTTAGCTATATATTAAATAGTCTGGTGGGCATGAGAAACGTAAATCAAATCGCCTATCAACTTTTGGTGGCAGATAATGAATTTGCATTGAATAACAATAAAGGGAATTTTTGGAATTCTGGCAAAGTTCTTTCTAGTCAAATGGCCTATATAACCTATTCTGGAAAAGCGTTAACCTCTGGAAAAAAATATTATTGGAAAGTCCGTATTTGGGATAATAAAGGAAATGTTTCTAAGTGGAGCAACATCGCCCACTGGACAATGGGCATACTAGAGAAAAAGGATTGGATTGCTAAGTGGATCAGTGCAGTGGGTGCCGAAAAATTTGCGCTCAGCCCATTTGGCTACAGGTCTAAAAGTTCCGAAAAAGGTAATGAAATAAAATGGGTGCAAGTAGATTTAAAGAAACTAACACAAATTTCCGCTATAAAAATTACGCCTGTTTTTTTTGAGGATCGTGCTGGATACGGTTTCCCTATCAATTTTAAGGTAGAATTAGCTAACGATGAAAATTTTACCAAAATAATCACAGTTGCTGATTATACAACAAAACAATTTAGCAATCCCGGATGGAAACCAGTTTCTTTCAGTGTAAAAAATGCACAAGCAAGGTTTATAAGGATAACTGCAAACAGATTGTGGGGTTCAAACCGTAACTTTCAATTCGCTTTGCGACAAATTGAAGTTTTTTCGGGAAGTAAAAATATGGCCGCAGGTACTACAGTAACAGCCTTGGATAGCAATGCCGTAAATGGATGGACTAAGCAGAATTTAACAGATCAACCTCAAGATACTTCTGTTTTGCCAAATTATTCATCAATGGCATTAAGAAAGAACATTTCCATCAGCAAGGGCTTGGCTAGGGCAACTATTTTTATAAGTGGGATGTCTGAATTTGAACTTTCATTAAACGGACAAAAAGTTGGAGATGATTTACTGACACCCGGCTGGACGGAATATAAAAAAACTGTTTTGTATGTTACTTATGATGTTACCAAGAGGTTAAAAGCAGGAACTAATGCCATTGGAATTATTTTGGGAAATGGAATGTATAATATCCAGCCAGATACAACCAGATATGTTAAGTTTCTAAACTCTTACGGACCATTAAAGGCTATTGCACAATTAAGATTAGATTATGAAGATGGTACCGTAAAAATAATTGGCACAGACAAGACTTGGCAGGTAGCACCTGGCCCCGTTACCTACTCTAATATGTTTGGAGGTGAAGATTATAATGCTAATTTAGAGGTTTTGGGTTGGAAAACTGCTAGCTTCAAATCAAGTTCATTATGGCAAAACGCCATCGAATGTTTGGGACCTGGTGGAGAACTCCGTGGGTTATCTGCATCAGCACCACCAATAAAGGTGATTGAAAAAAAACGTCCTATTAAAATAACAAAAATAAGGGATAATTTATGGATCTATGATTTTGGGCAAAATGCTTCCATGATGCCTAGCTTAAGGGTAAGTGGTAAAAAAGGAAGTTTTGTGAGAATGATACCGGCAGAGCTTTTAGATAAAAATGGTCTGGTAGATCGAAAATCGGCCACACAAGATGGGGCAAGGCCTGCCTGGTGGCAGTATACACTTGCCGGAAGAGGAATAGAAAATTGGAAACCAAAGTTTTTTTATCAAGGGGCAAGGTACTTACAGGTTGAACTGTTCCCTGCAGCGGTAAACGATCCACTGCCAAAGATTGAAGCCATTGAAGATTTGATCGTACACTCATCGGCCGAACCTGTGGGTCAATTTTCAACATCAAACAAGATGTTTAATGAAATTTATGAACTGGTCAGGTGGGCCCAACGAAGCAACATGCAAAGTTTAATGACAGATTGCCCGCACCGGGAAAAAATGGGTTGGTTGGAAGAAAATCACTTGAATGGGCCATCGCTCCGTTACAATTTTGACATGTCGCCATTGTTTCGCAAAACGATGAGCGATATGGCAGATGCACAATTGCCAAATGGATTTGTACCCAATATTGCCCCAGAATATTTTATTGCTGGCCCATCAGATTTAAGCAATGGTTTCCGTAACTCAACCGAATGGGGTAGTTCTTTCATTATTGTTCCGTGGCAACAATATTTGTTTTCGGGAGATATTTCACTTTTAGAGCGTTACTACGATCGAATGAAAAAATATGTTTCTTTTCTGGCTTCTACTGCTAAAGACCATATCATTTTAACTGGCCTAGGCGATTGGTATGATATTGGTCCAAAGCCCGCTTGGGGATCTCAGCTAACACCTGTTTCTTTTACGGGAACGGCTGTTTACTATTACGATAATGAAATCATGTACAATGTTGCCAAACGTTTAAATAAAACTGAAGATGCAGAAGCTTATGGTCATGCGATGGTTCAAATCAGAAAGGCATTTAATAGGAAATTTTTTAATGCAGGTACAGTATCTTATTCAACAGGTTCTAATACAACTTATGCCATGCCATTGTTTTTTAACTTGGCAGCACCAAAAGATCGCCCTAAATTGATTAAGGCATTGGTAGATAGTATCAAAAAAAACAGTAACAGCTTTAATTCTGGAGAAGTTGGCTACAGGTTTTTGCTTAGGGCGTTGGCCGATGAGGGCTATTCTGATGTTGTATATGAAATGAATAACCAATCTGAAAAACCAGGTTATGGCTATCAGATTAAAAAAGGTGCAACCAGCCTAACCGAAAAATGGGATGCTGGTGTTGGAGATTTTGGTTCGCAAAATCACTTCATGTCGGGGCAAATCAATGAATGGTTTTTCAATGATTTGATAGGGATAAGCCCTGACGAAACGGGTCCTGGCTTTCGAAAAATAACTTTCAAACCTTCATTTGTGTCAGATTTAAGTTGGGTAAAAGGATCTTTTAAAGCGATAAGTGGGAATATTGTTTGCAATTGGCAACGAACAGAAAATGGGATTAGCTTAAATGTTGCTGTACCTGTTAATACTTCTGCAACGCTTTATCTGCCATTAACCAACAAAGAAAAAATAACTGAGGGAGGCTTAGCTATAAATAAAGCTGAAGGTGTAGGGTTTTTAAGAAATGAGCCCAAACATCTGGTTTATACTGTTCAGTCTGGCAAGTATCATTTCATGATTAACAATTAATCGGCAGGTTAAGGCGTTGGCTTTGCAAATCGAGCTAATATAGTTGCGGGTTGATTGAGGCCTCTAAAAGGCGAAAGATTAAATCTTAAACGATTTTTTTTAACTTGCGATAACCATTCCATAAATTGCTATAGATGCGCTGTATATTCCTTTGGTTTCTTTTTTTTGTTTCAAAATTTGCCTCTGCACAGCAAAACCAATTGCAATTTTCTAGGCTCGAACTCGCTAATGGCTTGTCGAATAATCAAGTAACCACAATTTTTAAAGACAATAAAGGTTATTTGTGGTTTGGAACCATGGCGGGGCTCAATCGTTATGATGGGTATCAGTTTAAGGTTTTTAGGCATGATACGAGAAACCCAAAATCGCTTAGCGATGATTTTATAAATAACATTTACGAACTTCCTGATCAAAAATTATTGATTGATACTCGTGCCGGATTTAATATTTACGACTTAGAACTACAAAGTTTTGATCAAAATGCGGCTAACTATTTCAAAAAAATCGGCATTAAAACAAGCGTCATAAATGCTGTTAAGAAAGATAAGCTAGGTAATTTTTGGTTCAATGCAGGTAGTGGGGGGATTTATATTTACCTCACTCAACAAAATAAAACAGTACATATTCCTTGCAGGGGAACTCATCCTTCACAATTAGGGGCAGCACCTGTTGCAAGCATCCAAACGGATGCAAAAGAGGGGATGTGGGTACTTCATGTGGACAAAACATTTGAAAAATTTAACATCAAATCGCTTAAAATAACCCAAAAAGTTTCTGTTTTTGAAATTAAGGATAAGTCAAGTTACAGGCCACTAAGGTTTTTTATCGATAAAAGTGATGTGGTTTATATTTGGAGTTTTGAGGGTCAAGAAGGAGTAACTTATTATGATTCAATTCAAAAAATAAATAAAGTACTCACTAAAAAACCTGGTGGGTTAAATAATAGCTTGATAACGGGTATAATTGAGGATGAAAATGGATTAATATGGATTAGTACAGATCATGGCGGTATTAACTTACTTAATAAAAAAGATTTTTCTGTTAGCTACATCACCAATAGGGAAGATGACTCTAAAAGTTTAAGTCAGAATAGTATTGTAAATTTATATAAAGATCCCAGCGGTATTATTTGGATTGGAACTTTTAAAAAGGGAATCAATTATTACCATAAAAACATCATTAAATTTCCGTTATACCGTCATTTTGCTTCCAACCCTAATAGCCTTCCTTTTGATGATGTAAATAAATTTATTGAAGATCATGAGGGTAACATTTGGATTGGCACCAATGGGCAGGGTTTGATGTTTTTTAATAGAAAAACAAGGAAATTTAAAGTATATACTCACCAGCCCAACAATCCAAATAGTTTAAGCAATGATATTATTGTTAGTTTATATATAGACCAAGACAAAAAATTATGGATTGGAAGTTATTTTGGAGGATTAGATTGTTTTGATGGACAAAACTTTAAGCATTTTAGATACGATAAAACAAATACAAATACCTTAAGTGATGATAGGGTTTGGGATATTTTGGAGGCAGATGATCAATCTCTCTGGATTGCAACATTAGGTGGAGGTATTGCTGTTCTTGATAGAGATAGGCAAGTATTTAAACGTTACAAGGCTTATACAGGTGCAAATTCTGTAGCATCTAATTACATAACCGCTCTTTCAAAAGATAAAAATGGGAACATTTGGATTGGTACTTCATCTGGATTAGATTTTTGGCAAAAAAGAACTCAAAAGTTTATCCATTTTAACGCAGATCCCCATGGTAAAAATGCATTGAGCAATGGTAACGTATACGATATTTTAGCAGATAGTTATGGTTATGTATGGATAACCACTAGAGATGGACTAAATAGGTACGACCCAAAAACGGGTTATTTTAAGGTTTTTAGATCTGAAGATGGTATTGCAGATAATTCTACCTTAAATATAGTGGAAGATAGGCAGGGTAATTTTTGGTTAAGTACCTCGAAGGGTTTAACCTTGATAAAGGTAAAGAAAAATGGTAAAAACCTTAGCTACACATTTAATAATTATGACCAGCATGATGGTTTGCAGGGAAGAGAATTTAATGTAAATGCTGCTTACATCACAAGTAAAGGTGAACTGATTTTTGGTGGTGCAAATGGATTAAACTTGTTTAAACCTGATGATATTATCAGTGATTTTATCAAACCAACCATTAGTTTTTCTGATTTACAAATTGCAAATAAAAGCGTTGATGTAGGGGAAGAGGTCAATGGTAGCATCGTTCTGACAAAAGCATTAAATAGTATAGATAAGTTGGTGCTAAATCATCATCAAAATGTCTTTTCCATAGAGTTTACGGCACTCAACTTTTTTAACCCCGATAAGATCAGGTATAAATACATGCTAGAGGGTTTTGATAAGAAGTTTCAAGAGCCAGTAGATAAATTTAGAAGGGCAACTTACACCAACCTAGATCCTGGTAACTATATATTCAAGGTAATTTCTACCAATTCTGCTGGCGATTGGGTAGCGAATGAAAAACATCTTTCTATTAAAATCTTGCCACCATTTTGGCGAACACCTTTGGCATATATACTTTATGTCATGGCTGTTTTAATGGCACTTTACTTGGTTAGAAGAAGAGGCATAAATAAATTAAAAACAGGTTTTGCATTAGAACAAGAACGTCAGGAAGCTAAAAGGATGCGCGACTTGGATATGCTGAAGATTAAGTTTTTTACCAATGTTAGCCATGAGTTTAGGACACCACTTTCACTGATCATCACACCAATGGAGAAACTTATCCACCAAACGGCTGATGAAGGAAAAAAAGAGCAACTGAAAATGGTTCAGCGAAACAGTAGGCGCTTGCTTAATCTTGTTAATCAGTTGCTAGATTTTAGAAGGATGGAAGTTAAAGAGCTTAAATTGCAGGCTACAGCTGGTGATATTATTGGCTTTATTAAAGAGCTTACATTTTCATTTACAGATATTGCAGAGAAGAAAAACATAGAATTGCAGTTTGAAACCGATTTGATTAGTTTGGTAACTCAGTTTGATCACGATAAGGTGGAACGCATCCTTTTTAATTTATTATCAAATGCATTTAAGTTTACACCACAAGGCGGTGCAGTTGATGTGATGTTAACTACAGAAAAAAATGAATTGAACCAAACTTGCCTATTGTTAAAGGTAGTAGATACAGGTATTGGTATTGAAGACGATAAGCTTGATAAAATATTTGAAAGATTTTTTCAAAATGAAGTGCCTGGATCTATCGTAAACCAAGGTAGCGGCATTGGTTTATCCATTACCAAAGAATTTGTGAACTTGCATGGTGGAAAAATTTGGGCTACAAGTAAGCTAGATGAAGGTTCTACTTTTACAGTGGCTCTTCCGTTAATCGATACGGCCGATATAAGTGGCCAGATATCAATAAAAAAGACGGTTACCGTAAAAAAACGAATGATAGATGATCAAGATTTTGTTCAAGCAGTAAATTTAAATAAAAAACCCACGCTGCTATTAATTGAAGATAACGAGGATTTTCGGTTTTATTTAAAAGATAACTTAAAAGAGTACTTCCATATTTACGAAGCTGCTAATGGCAAGGAAGGTTGGCAGCGTTTGCTTTCTGCACATCCTAACTTAGTGGTAAGTGATATCAGTATGCCAGAACTGAATGGAATTGATTTATGCAAAAAAATTAAGGAAGATAAACGAACGGCTCACATTCCTGTAATTTTGCTAACCGCTTTAACAACCGAAGAAACGCAGTTGGCGGGTTTACAAATAGGGGCCAACGATTATGTAATGAAGCCCTTTAATTTTGAAATATTATTATCTAAAATAAGAAATTTGTTAGCTCAGCAAGAGGCATTTAAAAAGACTTATCAAAAACAGGTTGATATAAATACCGTGCAGGATGTAATTGAGTCGGTTGATGAGAAATTCATGCGTCAGTTATTGGTAATGATCGAGAAAAATTTAGCTAATGCCGACTATTCTGTTGATCAATTAAGTAGCGAACTTAACATGAGCAGGGTTGGGCTTTACAAGAAATTAATATTATTGAGTGGCAAATCTCCTGTAGAATTTATTAGGTCATATCGACTAAAAAAAGCAGAAGCCTTATTGTTAAAGTCTCAGTTATCCATTTCTGAGATTGCTTATTCGGTTGGTTTTAATAACCCAAAATACTTTTCTAAATATTTTAAGCAAGAGTTTAATGAACTGCCCACAGTTTATAGAGCAAATCAGCTAAACGAAAAACCTTAATCTCTGGCTTATTTAAGGCATTTTTCTTTCGAGTTAACATTTTGATACCTATTTTTAATCATTTGCATACCGTCACATCATCCTGTACTGGCTACTTTTACCTAACAAAAATTTAAGCCAAATATAATGTTAGCGTTAGTTAAGTCATTTAGCAATAAATGCTTTATTAACAAAAAATCCAAAGTATGTACAAAACATTTTTTTTCCTTTTTAATGCAATCGGTTGTTTAACTTTTTCTGGTGATTGTTTAGCACAGCAAACCACTTATCAAAAAACAGAAAATGGCATTGTGATCCAAACACAAGACGCAAATCAAAATCGTTTAATTAAGTTAGATGTTATTGCAGATAAAATTATCCACGTTACAGTAGGTCCAATTTCTACATTTAGCAATCAACCTAGCTTAATGGCTATAGATCGCCCGTCAACAAAAATTAAATGGTCGGTGGTTGAGCAAAGCCAAGAAATTGTATTGAGCACAGATTCCATTTCGGTAGTTATTAACCGTAACAACGGAAACATAGTTTATAAAGATCAAGCAGGTAGGGTTCTTTTAAGTGAAAAAGAAAATAGTCGTTCCTTTAAATCAGTTTCTAATAATGGCGAAGCATCATTTCAATTAATGCAAGCTTTTAAATCTCCATCAGAAGAAGCAATTTATGGTTTAGGCCAGCATCAAGATGACATGATGAATTACAAAGGGAAACAAGTTTTACTGTTACAGAATAATACAGATGTTGCCATTCCCTTTCTTTTATCAAACCAAAATTATGGTATTTTATGGGATAACTATTCAATTACCAAAGTAGGAGATGTCAGAACCTATCAACCGCTTTCTGCCTTAAAATTATTTGATGCTGAAGGGCACGAAGGTTGGCTAACGGCCACCTACCATGATACAAAAGAGAAAAACGTTTTTTTAAAAAGAGCAGAATCTGATATTGATTATTCGTTTTTAAGTGACATGAACAAATTTCCAGAAGGATATAAACTGGAAGACGGTTTAGTGAATTGGGAAGGAAAAGTAGCATCAGGTTTTGAGGGTTTACATCATTTGCAGGTTAAATACGCAGGATACATTAAAATTTGGATTGATGGGGTATTACTGGTAGATAAATGGAGGCAAGCTTGGAATCCTGGTAGTGCGGTGGTTGCGGTCAAGATGTTAAAAGATAAAAGGTACGACCTAAAAATGCAATGGGTTCCAGATGGTGGTCCATCTTATTTGTCGTTAAAATGCTTAACCCCAATTCCAGAAGATGAAAAAGATCAATATGCATTTTTATCTGAATCTGGAGATGAGATCAATTATTATTTTATTGCAGGTAAAAATGCAGATGAAGTAATTAGTGGTTACAGGAACCTAACTGGAAAAGCTGTTTTAATGCCAAAATGGGCAATGGGTTTTTGGCAAAGTAGAGAGCGATATAAAACGCAAGACGAATTGCTCGATGTTGTAAAAACATTCAGGGATCGTAAAATTCCATTAGACAATATTGTACTCGATTGGCAGTATTGGAAATTAGATAGTTGGGGTACCCATGAGTTTGATAAGGATAGGTTCCAAGATCCAGATGCGATGATTAAAAAATTGCATGATAACTATCATACCAAATTGATGATTTCTGTATGGCCAAAGTTTTACACAGGTAATGCCAATTACGATTTTATGAATAAAAAAGGCTTCCTGTACGAACGTAATGTGGTAAATCAAGAAAAAGATTGGTTAGGTTTTACTTCAACTTTTTACGATGCCTTTAATCCGGCAGCAAGAAAGGCTTTTTGGGAGTTAATGAAAAAAAAATTGTACGTGAAAGGGATTGATGCTTGGTGGATGGATGCTACCGAACCAGATATTCATTCAAATTTGCCAATAGAGTCCCGTAAAGAATTAATGAATCCAACGTTTTTAGGTTCATCTACAAAATATTTTAATGCTTTCCCACTACAAAATTCTAAGGGTGTTTATGAAGGTCAAAGATCCGTTAAACCAAACGATAGGGTATTTATTTTAACACGGTCTGCTTATGCAGGTTTACAAAGATATGGTGCTGCCACATGGAGTGGAGACATTGCGTCGAGGTGGGAAGATATGAAATCTCAAATTTCGGCTGGTATTAATTTTTCTTTATCAGGCTTGCCTTATTGGACCATGGATGTTGGGGGTTTTTCCGTAGAAAGACGCTACGAAAAACCTAATGAAATTGATTTGGCAGAATGGAGAGAATTAAATAGCAGGTGGTTCCAATTTGGCGCCTTTGTACCCTTATTTAGAGCTCACGGACAATTTCCTTATAGGGAGATTTATAATATTGCTCCAGAAAATCATCCTGCCTATAAAAGTATGCTTTACTATAATAAGCTTAGGTACAGGTTAATGCCTTATGTTTATTCTTTGGCAGGTCAAACTTTTAAAGACGATTATACCATTATGCGTGGCTTAATGATGGATTTTGGGAAAGACAAAGCTGTTAACAATATCAATGATCAATACATGTTTGGTCCATCATTATTAATTAATCCAGTTTATCAATATAAAGCAACAAATAGACCTGTTTATTTACCAAAAGGTACAGGTTGGTATAACCTTTATGATGGGAAGTATTTTGCTGGTGGGGAAACCATAAATGCAGCCTCTCCATATGAAAGAATGCCAATTTTTGTTAAGGAAGGTTCCATTATTCCCTTTGGGCCAGAGTTACAATATACCGATGAAAAACCTGCAGATACCTTGCATTTATACGTTTACGGTGGTAAAGATGCCACATTTAGTTTATATGAAGATGAAGGTATAAATAACAATTACGAAAAGGGCGCATTTTCTACCATCCAATTTAACTATAATCAACAATCAAATTCTTTAACCATCCAAAGTAGAGTTGGAGAATTTAAAGGCATGTTAAATAAGAGAATTTTTAAAGTGTTTTTGATTAATTCTAAATCTCCAAAACCACTCAACTTTGAACAGAAAGCAACCCAAACAATTAATTATACAGGCAAGCAAATTACAACCAAATTATAAATCAAATCAACCAACATGAACAAATTATTTACAAAATTAAAATGATGAGGAAAAATATTATTTACAGCAAGACGCTTGTTGTACTGGTCATATTTTCTATGCTTATCGCCATTAATGGCTTAAGTTATGCACAACAGGCAACGTTGCGCTCTATTAGTGGAAAAGTAACTGGTGATGGCAACAGCAAAGAGGGTTTACCTGGGGTAAATGTTTCTTTAAAAGGTAAAAATAGCCAGTTAAGCATTACAGATGTTTCTGGAAATTACACAGTAAAAGTTGCAACTGGCGATGTGTTGGTTTTTAGCTATATAGGTTATCAAACCAAAGAAGCAACTGTTGTGGCAGGGCAAGATGTAATGAACATCAGTTTGGTAAATTCAATCAACAACTTAAATGATGTGGTAATTGTGGGTTACGGAACTGCATTGCGAAAAGATGTAACAGGTTCAATATCATCTATTAAGGCAGATGATATCGCTAAGTCAGCTGCGACCACGTTTGATCAAGCATTACAAGGTAGGGTTGCAGGTGTGGTTATTAACACCAATTCTGGTCAGCCTGGCGGAGGTATATCTGTGCAAATACGAGGTATCTCTACATTGGGAGCTAACCAAGAACCTTTATATGTTATTGATGGGGTTTTTTATGGAGGCGATGTTAACGGTGCAATTTATACTGGTGGTAGCCCAACTACAAATCCTTTGGCCACTATTTCTCCTTCTGATATTGAAAGTATAGACATTTTAAAAGATGCTTCTGCAACTGCAATTTATGGTAGTCAGGCAAGTAATGGTGTGGTTATCGTAACCACTAAAAAAGGAAAATCTGGTCCTCCAAAAATTAATTTCGATATGTCTTACGGGATCCAAGAGTTACCTAGATATTTACCGGTAATGGAACTGCCAGAATATGCTGCATTTAGAAATGTCCGTGATATTCAAAACTTTGCCACTCCAAATCCATTATTTGCAGATCCTTCTGTTTTAGGTCCGGGTACAAATTGGCAAAAAGCAATTTTTGGCACTGCCCCTGTCCAAAATTACAATGTTTCGCTTAATGGGGGCGATGCTCGTACTACTTACGGCTTAAACTTCGGGCACTTAAATCAAGATGGTATTGCCATCAAATCTGATTTTAAAAGATATAATGTTAGACTAAATGTAGAAACCAAGGTAACCAGCTGGTTAAAATTGGCTACCAATATTTCGGGTAATCGCATCAATGAGAATATTAATAATCAAGACGGAAACCTTGTTCAGTTAGCCATTAGGCAATCGCCAGATATCGCTGTTATAAATCCTGATGGTACTTATGGTGGCCCATCGAGTTCACTATTTACCTTAACCAATCCGTTTGCGTTAACTGAGATCAACACCAATACCAGAACTAGGAGCGAGGTGTATGGAAGTGCTTATGCAGACATCACCTTTTTAAAAGACTTTGTGTTTCGCAATGAGATGGCGATAAACTATAATTACGGACAAATTGTTCAATTTGAGCCATCTTATCAATTCGGACAGTTTCCAAAGGCTGTAAGTTTTAGTAGAAGAGGAAGTACAGCATACAATCAAAACACTTTCAGAAGTTATATAAGCTATAATCACACTTTTGCAAAAATCTATAAGGTAAATGGTACCATTGGTCATGAATCTCGATTAAACACAAGTTCTTATGTAGATGCAACTGCCTCTGGCTTTTTTCAAAACGTAATTTCTGAGCTTAATTTAGGTGATCCAGCGAAAGCAACTTCAACTAGTGGTAAAGGACAGCAAGCTATAGATTCTTATTATGCCAGGTTTAACTTAACGTATAACGATAAATACATCTTCACCCCAACTTTTAGGTATGATGGTTCTTCTAAATTTGCGCCGGGCAACCGTTGGAATTTTACTTATGCATTTGCCTTGGCTTATCGTTTAAAAGAAGAAAAATTCTTAAAATCGGTTGATTTTATAAGTGATTTAAAACTAAGGTTAGGGTATGGTCTTGTAAATAATCAAAACATAGGAGATTACGTTTATGGAACCTCTTACCGTACAACGCAAACTGCGTTAGGTTTAGGTGTTTTGTTAGATAATGTGCCAAATCCTAATGCCAAATGGGAAACTACAAAATCATCAAACATTGGTATAGATGCTGGATTTTTTAATAGCAGGTTACAATTTACAGTAGATGGATATTATAAAAATACCTCCAATCTCTTAAATAGTTTATCGCTTCCGTTATATTCTGGCACAACCCCGCAAGATCAATTTACGGTAGCTAAATTGAATGCACCTACTAAGAATATTGGCTCAATTGTAAATAAGGGTATAGAATTTAGTGTTAATTCAATCAACTTAAAGTCTAAGAATTTTAACTGGACAACCAATATCACCTTGTCAAGGAACATGAACAAGGTTACCTCTTTAATTACCAAAGACACCAATTTACCACAGTATCTGGGTACCGACATTGTACAGCAAGTTACTGTTGGCCGATCAATTGGCGAGTTTTATGGCTATATAGCAGAAGGCGTATTTAAGGATGGGGCAGATTTAACTAATCACGCAAACCAAGGTGCCATAGGTGTTAATGGTGTTTGGGTGGGTGATATTAAATTTAAGGATGTTAATGGTGATAAAATTATTGATAATAAGGATCAAACGTACTTGGGTTCTCCGCTTCCTAAATTTCAATATGGCATGACCAATACCTTTAAATACAAACAATTTGATTTAACGGTATTTTTTAATGGTAACTATGGCAACAAAATCTTTAATCAGTTAAAAAGAACTAACGAAGATCTGCAAAGTGGTTTTGGTTTGCTGCAATCGGTAAATAATTATGCCCGTTTGGCTTTAAAAGATCCGAGCGGTAGTGCAGCAGATATCAATAATGTTTACGTTACCAATGCTGATACCAAAGTTCCACGAATTTCAACTTCGACCTTAAATAACAACAACAGGGTATCTACAAGATACATTGAAGATGGTTCTTACTTACGTCTTAAAAATTTAGTGCTAGGCTATAGCTTACCTTATAAAATGACCCAAAAACTAAAAATTGGTTATTTAAGGGTTTACGGAAACATTACCAATTTATTTACCATTACAGATTACACTGGTTATGATCCAGAAGTGGGCTCTCGTTTTCAAAGTGCACAATCTGCTGGCGTAGATAATGGTAGATATCCATCTTCTCGTACTTATACATTTGGTATTTACGCAGGATTTTAATTTTAAATTTAAAAGAAATGAAAAATAAAAAATATTTCATACTTGCCTTATCGCTTGGTTTGATTACATTTTTTGGATGTAAAAAGAGCTTTTTAGACAGAGCTCCATTAGATAAGGTAACTTTAGAAAGCTTCTTTAAATCAGAAGGGGATCTTCGTTTGGCTACTGGTGCATTATATGGTACACCCTGGTTCGATTTTAATGATAAATCGATGATCGCCCTTGGCGACGCGATGGCCGGCAACTTATCTCGTACCAACTGGATAACCTATTCTACATTTGCGGTTAACAGTAGCGATCCAAGGATTAATGAAGCATGGCGTTCACTCTACAAAATAATTGCCTATGCTAACCTTAATATGATTTACATAGAAAAGAATACAGATCCATCGGTTAGCGTCGCAGCAAAAAATAGTGCCATAGCCGAACTTCGTTTTTTAAGAGGCACGGCCTACTTTTATTTGGTTCAATATTTTGGAGAAGTACCCATTATTACCGACAATAGGGAACTAGCGGAGCAACCACAAATTAACAAACACTTAGTTAAGGATGTTTACAGATTTGTGATTGATGACATGAAGTTTGCCGTTGCCAATTTGCGCAGTACACCTGATAAAGGAAGGGTTAACAAATGGTCGGCAGAAGGTATGTTGGCTAAAATTTACTTAACAAGATCTGGCCTTACAGATGATGGTGTTGGTACAGGAAATGGCTTAAGAAACCAAGCTTTGTTGGATAGTGCGCAAAAATACGCAGGTGATGTTTGTGTCAATAGCGGTTTAAAGTTATTACCTAACTATGCTGATTTATTCAAGATAGAAAATAATAATAACGAAGAAAGCCTTTTTGCATTGCAATTTATTGCTAGCCCGATAGCTTACGGACTTGGCAATAGTACACAAGGTTACTTTGCTGCCGAGGGTAAGTTAACCAATGCAGGTGATGGATTTGGAGCTGCCAACTCACCAAGTATAGATATTTACAACAAATACGACGTAAAAGATGCCAGACGTAAAGCAACTTTTATGCAAAATGGCGATTTATATACTGAGTTGTTGAAAAAAGATGGAGGTTATAGGGTTACAGATGTTACGCCACACGTAAAAAAATATGTAGTTGGTACAAATGAAGATAATCCCGGACAGGTATATTTTCTTTCTACCAGTTCTGCTACTTACATGTTAAGGCTTGCCGATGTTTACTTGATTTACGTTGAGGCTTTAATTGGAAATAATAGTACTTCTACAAATGCAGATGCGGTTAAATATTATAATTTAGTGAGGGCTAGGGCAGGTTTAGATGTTAAGGCTGCACCAATTGCAAAGGCTGATGTTTTAATAGACAGACAAATAGAACTTGCTATCGAAGGTCAATATTGGTTTGACTTGTTAAGGGAATATGATATTAACCCTTCTCAAACTATCAATAAAATTTCGTTGCAAAATAGAGGTCGTCTAACGTATAATGCAGCAACTAATGCCAGAACAAATGAACCGCAGTTTTCTACACCCACAGCAGCTTCATTCAAATTACCTTTACCTGCAGCAGATATCACTACAAATCCATTGTTAAGTCAGCCCGCTGTGGCCTATTATAAATAAAATAAGTTCATCATTAATTAAATGAATAATGAAAAAGGTCTTTAAAAATCAATTTGGCTTATTTATCATGCTATGTGTGATGGTAATGGCCACTCAATCTTCTTGTAAAAAACAGGAAAATGAAAAACCACCTGTAATTAACAGAATCAGGGCAATTGCTCCTGCACCAAACGATTCTACCTTAACTAAGGTGGGTTCTGGGCAGAACATCGTTATACAGGGGGCAAACCTAAAATCGGCTTCGGCAGTGTATTTTAGTGGTTTTCCGGCAACATTTAACGCTGCTTTAGTAGGCGATAACAATTTTGTGGTAACTGTGCCTTCTATACTATTTTCTAATATCCCAAAGGGACAAGAGAATACAATACGTTTGGTGAGTAAATATGGAGAAACGATTTTTAAATTTCCCGTTTCACCACCTCCGCCTATCGTAAACTCGGTAAGTAATGAGTACACTTTACCTGGTCAAACCATCACTTTATATGGCCAGTACCTTTACCTCATTACAAATATCACATTTCCGGGAGGTGCTGATGGAACAAATGTGGTTTCTAAACCAGATGGAACTTCTTGTACGGTAACCATTCCTTTGGGTGCAACATCTGGCGATATTATAGTGAAAACACAGGGTGGATCTACCAAATACAGCTCTTACAATGATCAAGTTACAGGTATGCTTTGTAATTTTGATAACGTGAATACTTTTAGTTATGGCAGTACCAGAACTAATGATCAAACTTTGTTTCCAGGTGCACAAGGCTTTTATGCCAGAATGTTTACTGGGCCAATCTCTTCTTTTAATTATGCATGGTATGATGCTAATCGATCTATTAACTTAAATCCTGTACAATGGGTTCCATTGGCTAATTTACAAGATCCAGTAGCTAGTTATGTGTTAAAATTCGAGATTTTCGTTAAAGAACCTTGGGGCGGAGGAGGCTTAATGATACGTAGGGATGAGGGTACTTGGTTATATCTTGCTCGCTATGAGCCTTGGAAAGCAACACTGCCAACACCATTTACATCAAACCAATGGTATACGGTAACCATTCCTTTAACTCAGTTTAAAACTAAAACTAATAATGGAGAAGGTACCGGTAACTCCGTACCAACATTAGCAGATTTAACCAATAGTACAGGTAGAAGACCTATGGTGTTCATGTATATCAATGACACCTCTACGCCAGTTACTACCAAGTTTGATGTGGCAATTGACAACATCAGAATTGTTAAGGCAAATAGATAAAATAAAGTGGTTATAGGCTTTAGTTAAAAAGCCTATAACCTTCTTTATCCACCTTAAATACACAACCATGAAATTATATTTAACTACAAATAAGTTAAAACTTACTTATTTGGGTATAGGCTTGTTGTTTCTACTTGCCTGTAAAAAAACGCCCAAAGAAGTGATTGCCGAGCCAACTGTTCCCACAAACCCAGGAAACACAGGTGATATTATTCCGCCAAAGTCAGTGCCAGTAGCCAATACAATTGGCTTTTTCATGGACGACTGGCAAGGTAAAGCTTTTGTAGCTCCTAATTTTGTAGATGTTCCCAAAAGTACGTCGCCGGCAAACGTTACAGTTGGTGCAGATTTTAGCGAAACTGTGGCTAAGGTATCAAAATATCTCTTTGGGAATAACACAAATCCATATATAGGGCAATTGGCTACCGAGCCTTTATTGGTAGGCCATGTTAAAAATCTATCTCCAAATATTTTGCGTTTTCCTGGCGGAAACATTGCCAGTGTATTTTTTTGGAATGCAGATGCCAATCAAAAACCTGCAGATGCTCCAAGCACGCTTTATAACACATCAGGAACTTCAGTGAATGCTGGTTATTGGTACGGAAAAAACACTGCAAACTGGACACTTTCCTTAGCTAACTATTATAATTTTTTACAACAAACAAATAGTACTGGAATAATTACCGTAAACTATAGCTATGCCCGCTATGGTACAAGCACACATCCAGACCAAGTTGCGGCACATTTAGCGGCAGATTGGGTTCGTTTTGATAAAGGAAAAACAAAATATTGGGAAATTGGTAACGAAGATGCTGGCCCTTGGCAAGCAGGTTATAAAATTAATACGGCAACCAATAAAGATGGTCAGCCTGAAATTATAAACGGTGCACTTTACGGAAAACATTTCAAGGTTTTTGCAGATTCGATGCGTAAGGCGGCTAGTGAGATAGGATCTGTGATAAAAATTGGAGGGCAATTGATCCAATATGATGCGACAACAAGTAGCAACGTAGTTGATAAGAACTGGAATTCTGGCTTTTTATCTGCAGCTGCAGGAGCCGCAGATTTTTATATTGTACACACTTATTACACACCTTACGCTCAAAATTCTACTGCGTCGGTGATTTTAAATACAGCGGTTACTGAATCTAAAATGATCATGGATTACATGAAAAAAACCACTCAAGACAATGGCGCTTCTTTAAAGCCAATTGCAATGACAGAATGGAATATTTTTGCAGAAGGCTCTAAGCAACAAGTTTCCCATATTGCAGGCATGCATGCCATTATGGTTTTGGGCGAATTAATAAAAAACAATTATGGAATGGCCAGTAGGTGGGATTTGGCAAATGGGTACAGTAGTGGAAACGATCATGGGATGTTTAGTTTGGCAGACGAAGGTGATGGAACTACAAAATGGACACCAAGGCCTGCATTTTATCACATATATTATTTCCAAAAATATTTTGGAGATAGGATGGTTACCTCTACCGTAACTGGATCAACTGACGTGGTTAGTTATGCTTCCGGATACGCATCAGGCGAAGCCGGAATTGTTTTAGTGAACAAGGGAACCAGCACTCAAATTGTAAACACCGAAATCAAGAATTTTAATGCTGGTAGCAGGTATTATTACTACACGCTTACAGGTAGCAATGATAATGGCGAGTTTTCTAGAAAATTATTAATTAATGATAATGGGCCCGATGGCGTTTCTGGTGGACCAACAAACTACCAAACCTTAGTGGCCAGATCGGCAACTGTTGTCGGTGGTATTAAATTAACACTTCCGCCTCGATCAGTGGTGTATCTCGTTGTCGATAAAAAATAAACAACCCGTTTTATCTTATTTTTCTTAAAATATAATGCTTAAGTATTTTCCGATCATCGTTTTCTTTTTGTTTATCAATTGTTTAACCACTCAAGCCCAAGTTACAAATACAAGGGAACACATTTCTTTAGATGCAAACTGGTATTTTGCCTTCGGACATCCATATGAACCACAAAAGGATTTTTACAATGGAACAAGCTATTTTTCTTACCTCAGTAAAACTGGATATGGAGATGGAGCTGCTGCACCTGGTTTTGATGATAGATATTGGAGGAAGTTAAATTTGCCACATGATTGGGCGGTTGAACAAAAATTTGATAAGAATGCCAGTTTAAGTCATGGCTTTAATGCCGTTGGCAGAAACTTTCCTAACACAAGTGTGGGTTGGTATCGCAAAACGATTCATATACCAACGACAGATCTTGGTCGTAAAATTTCGATCGCTTTTGATGGAGTTTCCAGAAATTCTATAGTGTGGGTAAATGGCCATTATCTAGGCACAGAACCAAGTGGCTATCACAGTTTTAACTATGATATTACTGATTATGTAAATTATGGCGGCGAAAATGTAATTGCCGTAAGAGCTGACGTAACCATGGAAGAGGGCTGGTTCTATGAAGGTGCCGGTATATATCGTCATGTTTGGCTCAATAAAACAAATCCACTACATGTGGCGACAAATGGAACGTTTGTATCTACTTTGTTGGAGAACGATAAAGCAAAAATACAAGCATTGGTAACTGTAAAAAACGATGGGCTAAAAGACGAGAATTTTGAGGTTAAGCAAGAAGTTTTAAACGCAGAAGGAAAGGTTTTGGGAACTGTTAAAATTGAAAAACTTAAAATCAATTCATTAGAGTTGAAAGATTTTTCCAGCACCATTTCATTGAAAAATCCAGTATTATGGTCCTTAGAAAATCCTTACCTACATCAACTGGTTACTACAATTAGCCAAAATGGAAAATTGATTGATGTTTATAAAACCACTTTCGGAATAAGAACTATTCGATTTGATGCCGATGAAGGATTTTTTTTAAACGGTAAGCACATTAAAATAAAGGGAACAAATAACCACCAAGATCATGCGGGTTTAGGGGTAGCATTGCCAGATGAATTGCAATATTACAGGATAGGCTTACTTAAAGCAATGGGTAGTAATGCTTATCGTTGCTCACACAACCCTCCAACGCCAGAGTTGCTAGATGCTTGTGATAGACTAGGTATGTTGGTAATTGACGAAACAAGGCTCATGGGTACTACAGATTTGCACTTAAATGATTTGAAAAGATTAATGCTAAGAGATCGCAATCACCCAAGTATAATCAGTTGGTCGGTAGGTAATGAAGAATGGAACATCGAAGGAAATATTACAGGCGCAAGGGTGGCAAAAACAATTCAGGCTTTTGCCAAAACCATAGATACTACCAGAGCAATCACGGCAGCAGTGAGTGGCGGCATTGGCAATGGTATTTCCACCACCATTGATATGTTGGGTTATAATTACATCGCCACAAAAAACACGGACGAACAACACCAGAAATTTCCTCAACAATTAAGTTGGGGTACAGAAGAAGGTTCTACAGTGGCAACTCGTGGCATTTATGTTGATGACCTTGAAAAACATTACTTAGCAGCCTACGATAAAAAGCAAAATGATAACTTTTTAAGCCTAGAGAATGGCTGGAAACACTATGCCAGCAGAGCATATTTGGCAGGTATGTTTATTTGGACAGGTTTTGATTACAGGGGAGAACCAACCCCCTTTGGCTGGCCTTCAGTAGTTTCCTATTTCGGGATGTTAGATTTATGTGGTTTTCCTAAAGATAACAATTGGTACTTAAAATCATGGTGGACAGATGAACCTACCCTACATATTTTGCCTCACTGGAATTGGAAAGGCAAAGAAGGTAAGACTTTTGACGTTTGGGTTTATAGTAATTGCGATGAAGTTGAGCTTTTTTTAAACTCAAAAAGCTTAGGGAAAAAGACCATGGAAAAAAATGGACACTTGGAGTGGAAAGTAAATTATGCACCTGGTAATTTGAAAGCTGTGGGTTTTAAAAACGGTAAAAAAACATTAACAGATGCAGTTAATACAACTGAACAAGCAGCAGTAATTGTTGCCAAACAAGATAAAATTTTAGTAGAAAATAGCAAAGTTGCCGTAGTAACCATCTCGGTAGCCGATAAAAAGGGCTTAAATGTGCCAACTGCCAATAACAACCTAAGTTTTGAGCTAAGTGGTCCGGGCAAAATAATTGGCGTAGGCAACGGAGATCCCACTTCTTTAGCACCAGAGAAATTCTTGGAAAAAATTGAAACTTTCCCAATACACAGCTTAAAGGAAAAGATAGTTGATAATATGGCTGTTGTTGACGGTATTGCCGCTAATTACAATGATCAGCAATGGAAACCTGCTTTTAAAGACGAGAGAAACGCATCTTTCGCAGAAAGAGCGAAAGCATTAATATATAGGGGTACAGTAGATTTGCCCGAAATACCAAAAGGTGCTAAAGTAACTTTCTTTTACAAATGCGTTGGTCCACAACAATCAATTTATATGAATGGGGTAAAACTGGCAGGCAATTTAGCCCAAAATAAAAAAGGTTACGAATATATAATTGATGAGAAATTGATAAAAGTGGGTAAAAATACAGTTGCGGTTATTGCTACTCCATTTGTTAAACAAAACAGCTGGGATAGTTTTAATACAGATCTTGGCTTGTTTCAGATTTATACGCCTGCACCACAATGGAAAAGAAACTTGTTTAATGGTTTGGCTCAAGTAATTGTAGAAGCAACTGGCGAGGAAGGCGAAATTAAATTGCAAACTAACTCCGCGGGTTTAAAATCAAGTACGCTTTTATTACAAATTAAAAAGTAATAATGAGAGTGCTAATGATCCCAATTAATTTTCAAGATGGCAATAGACTGCTGTTTTCCCAATAAGTTTATCCCAATAAAATCATAAAATGAGCTTCTTTTTCAAATCGTTTTTACTTTCTTCTTTTTTAATTTTTGTTAATATTACTTTAAATGCACAACAGGTTAACTTAAATAATTTATTCCTATCAGAAAATATTCGCTTTAATCAACTTGGCTTTTATCCAAACGCACAAAAAATAGCTGTTGTTAGCGCAGATAGTTTGACCAAGTTCGAAATTATAACTGCAAAAGAAAACAAGATTGTTTTTAGTGGGAATTTACAACCCTCCACCAATGTAGCTTTAAATGGTAAAAAAACCTTAATTGCTAATTTCTCAGATTTTACAAAGCCTGGCGATTATATTATTTATATCCCAGATATGGGCTATAGCTATCAATTTAGTATTAAAAATGATGTGTTTGCAGATTTGGCTAAAGGTACGGTAAAAGCATTTTATTACCAAAGAGCTTCAATGGCCTTACCAGAAAAATATGCGGGACCATGGTTTAGAAATGCGGGTCATCCAGATAATAAAGTGTTAATCCACCCTTCTGCGGCAACCGAAAAAAAGCCAACCGGAACAATAATTTCTGCACCAAGAGGATGGTATGATGCAGGCGATTACAATAAATACATTGTAAATTCTGGTATTACCACGGGTACTTTACTTTCGCTGTATGAAGATTTTCCATCTTATGTAAAAAAAATAAACTTAAATATTCCAGAAAGCAGCAATAAGGTACCTGATGAATTAGATGAGATTTTATGGAACGTTAGGTGGATGTTATGCATGCAAGACCAAGATGATGGAGGGGTTTACAATAAGTTAACCAACGCATTTTTTGATGGTATGGTAATGCCCGAGATTACAAAATTACCTCGTTATGTGGTTCAGAAAGGAACTTCAGCTACGCTCGATTTTGCTGCGGTAACCGCTCAGGCAAGTCGTATTTTTAGAAAATATGAGACACAATTGCCAGGACTTTCAGATTCTTGCTTAAATGCAGCCAAAAAGGCTTGGGACTGGGCCATAAAAAATCCTAGTATGTCTTATGATCAAAATTCGATGAATAACAAATATGAACCTAAAATTACTACTGGTGGTTATGGTGATCGGAATTTTACAGATGAATTTATTTGGGCGGCCATAGAATTATACCTAACCACACAAAATGAAAAATACTATACTGCTGTAAATATCTTACCAGATGAACGAATGCCCTTACCATCTTGGAACAATGTTAGGCTTTTAGGTTATTATTCGCTACTAAGAAATGAAGCAGCTTTAAAAAACAACCAAAAAACGGACGCCGAAATCATTAAGAAAAGGTTGCTAAAAATGGCTAACGATTTCATTGAAGGTGCATCTTCAACTGCCTATCAAACTGTTATGGGTAAAACAAACAGAGATTTTGGTTGGGGCAGTAATGCCAATGCGGCAAATCAGGGCATAGTACTCATTCAAGCTTATCAAATCACAAAAGATAAAAAGTACCTAGATCATGCATTGTCTAATCTCGATTATTTGTTAGGACGTAATGCTACAGGTTTTTCTTATGTTACTGGTTTTGGGTCAAAAACGCCAATGTTTCCTCACCATCGTCCTTCTGCAGCAGATCGAATTAAAGAACCAGTGCCAGGTTTTTTGGTAGGTGGGCCTAATCCTGGAAAGCAAGATGGAGTTGCATTACCTAGTATGGTAGCCGATGAGGCCTATACGGATAGTATGAATTCTTATGCAGCCAACGAAATTGCCATTAATTGGAATGCGCCTTTAGTTTATCTGGTAAATGCAATACAGGCATTACAATATGAATGTGGCTACTCAAAAAATTAAAAGATGAATTCTATAAAAAATATTAAGATCAAAACTTTCATTCTCTTGTTGCAATTTAGTTTGTCAATTGTTTCAAACGCCCAAGAAACTCAATACCAATATCTTTCTGGGGTTGATAAAGACCACACCGTTAGCTGGGATTTTATGGTAAACACCGGAATGAACAGTGGCAAATGGAGTAAAATTAAGGTGCCTTCTAATTGGGAATTACAAGGTTTTGGTACTTATAATTATTTTTCTGATTCAAATAATCCAAATGAATTTGGTTGGTATAAACAAAATTTTGAATCACCAGCTAGTTTAAACAAAGAGGTATTTATCGTTTTTGAGGGCGCAATGACTGATACCGAGGTAAAGATCAACGGTAAATTGGCCGGCCCCATTCATCAAGGTGGTTTTTATCGTTTCAAATATAACATTACCGATAAATTGAATCCCACTGGTACAAATTTGTTAGAAATTAAGGTCTATAAAAAATCTACTAATGCATCTGTAAACAAAGCAGAAAGAGAGGGAGATTACTGGCAATTTGGTGGCATTTACAGGCCAGTTTATTTAGAGATCGTACCCAAAAAATTTATAGATCGGGTTGCTGTTAACGCAACGGCGGATGGGACCTTAATGGTCGATGTTTTTACGCAAGGAGAATTTTCCTCTCAAAAAATTGAGGTGGAACTCAAAACCTTGGATGGGAAAAAAATTGGCTCAACTCAACAATTAATTGATAAACAAGGAAATACGAGGATATCCACAAGGTTTAAAGATATCAAGAAATGGAACCCTGAGGCACCTTATCTGTACAATTTAACGGTTTCGTTAGTAGATCAAAAAAAGATTGTGCATCAAGTTAAACAGAAAATAGGTTTTAGAACAGTTGAACTTAGGCCAGCCGATGGGATTTATGTAAATGATGTTAAAATTAAATTTAAGGGTGTAAATAGACATAGTTTTTGGCCAGAAAGTGGGAGAGCATTGAGTAAGCAAATTAGCATTGATGATGTTAAATTGATTAAACAAATGAACATGAATGCAGTGCGAATGTCTCACTACCCTCCAGATCAGCATTTTTTAGAGGTGTGCGACTCGTTAGGTTTATTTGTTATTGATGAATTAACTGGATGGCAAAAAAGCTATGATACCCCAATTGGCAAAAAGTTGGTGAAAGAACTTGTAGTAAGGGATGTTAACCACCCATCCATAGTAATTTGGGCAAATGGAAATGAGGGTGGCTGGAACAGGGAACTAGATGATGATTTTGATTTATATGATCCTCAAAAAAGAATGATCATTCACCCGTGGGAAAAGTTTAGAGGTACAGATACTCGTCACTATCCTGATTATAATTATATGGTTAATGCCATGCTATATAGCAAAGAAGTATTTTTTCCTACCGAATTTATGCATGGCAATTACGATGGAGGCATGGCGGCGGGATTACAGGACTTTTGGGACATGATGCTCAAACATCCCTACGGGGCAGGCGGCTTTTTATGGTCTTTTGCAGATGAAGGCGTGGTGCGAACGGATAAAAATGGAGCGATTGATTTAGCAGGCGATAGTGCTCCAGACGGTATTGTTGGGCCACATCATGAAAAAGAGGGCAGTTTTAATGCGGTAAGAAAAATTTGGTCGCCTATTGTGGTTAACAACAAATACATTCCAACCAATTTTGATGGAAAACTTTTTATAGAAAACAGATACCTCTATACAAATTTAAACCAATGTACTTTTAAATGGGAATTAAAAAAGTTTATAAGAGATAAAGATGAGTTAAAAACGATGGTAAAAGCCTCAGATCAAATGATTCTCTTAGCAAGTGTCAACCCGGGAGAAACTACGGCGCTCAAACTAAATTTGCCCAGCGATTGGAAAAAAAACGATGTATTGATCTTTACCGCTATAGATCCGAAGGGAAAAGAGATTTACACTTGGTCATGGTCATTAAAATTTCCAGAAGATGTAATCAAATCTGATATTGTTTTAAAGGAATTTAAAACACAACCTCAAGCGATACTAAAATCAGGAAAACTTAATGTTTTGGTAAATGAATTAGATGTTCAGTTTGATGAAACTACTGGGCTACTAGACCATGTTATTTCAAAAGGAAAACAAATAAGTCTATCTAAAGGACCAATTCTTGCGCAAGCTCGCTCAGAAATGAAGCTTCAATACTTTAAAAACTATGTAAAAGATGGCAATGTAATTGTAGAAAGTGCATACAAAGGTGAAGAGTGGTTAAACGTAAAATGGACTTTTACTGCTGGTATGCCAGTAAAACTCGATTATGAGTATGCTGCAAATCGTTTCGACCAGCAGTTAGGCTATAACTTTATGGGGATCACATTTAATTATCCCGAGCAATTGGTTAAAGGAGCTGAATTCATGGGGAATGGGCCTGAAAGGGTATATAAAAACAGAATGGATGGTGCCGAGTTTGGGCTTTGGAAAAAGGAATATAACGATGGCATTACTGGAGAAAAATTCGATTATCCAGAATTTAAGGGATATCATGGCCCATTTTATTGGGTTAAATTAGCTAATAGCGAGGCAGATTTTACCGTTTACACGGCCAATCAAAATGTTTTTCTTCAATTATTTAAGCCAGCCTACGCTAAAGCAACCAGAGAGTCTGTAAAAGCAGCATTTCCTGCCGGGGATTTAGGTTTCATGAATGCGATAGCACCAATTGGTACCAAATTTCAAAAACCTGAATTTTTAGGGCCAACTAGTCAGCAAAACATTCAGCTAAATTACGATTCTTTTAAAGGTACATTGTGGTTTGACTTTAAATAGCCAAATCAGTTAACATATTAACCCTTTTTATTAACAAAACAGGCTCAATATTTCTTATTCCCGGGGTTATTTTAGCTAGTTCAACATTCAATCCATTATAAATTCTTATTAAATGAAACTTACCTACCCACAAGCAAGACTTATCTTTTTAATATTTTTTTCTGCTTTTAATTTTTCGGTTCATGCACAACGAAATACAGTTGAGCAACAAATCAATCAACTCCTTTCTAAAATGACCTTGGCAGAAAAAGTAGGAATGATTCACGCCAGTTCTTCATTCACTTCGGCAGGTGTAGCTAGATTAGGCATTCCAGAATTGGTCATGTCTGATGGCCCACATGGTGTTAGACCAGAACACGGTAGAGATTGGGACACTTCTAATGATCACGTAAACGATGCAGGTACTTACTTACCCACTGGTAATGCATTAGCCGCCACATGGAATCCTCAATTGGGTTATAAATTTGGGGCGGTATTGGGTAGCGAAGCCAATGCAAGAGGCAAGGACGTGATTTTAGGGCCTGGTATAAATATCATCAGAACGCCACTAAATGGTAGAAATTTTGAGTACTTAAGCGAAGATCCATTTTTGATTAGTAAAATGGCAGTTGGATATATTAAAGGGGTACAAGATCAAGGTATTTCAGCCAGTTTAAAACATTTTATTGCCAATAACCAAGAAACTGATAGAACCGCCGTTGATGTAGAAATGAGCGAACGAGCTTTACGAGAAATTTATTTGCCAGGTTTTAAAGCCGCTGTAATAGAAGGCGATGTAAATACAGTGATGGGATCTTATAATAAATTTAGAGGACAATGGGCAACGCATAATTATTACCTTGTCAATAAAATTTTAAAAGGAGAATGGGGTTTTAAAGGTTTGTTAATGAGCGATTGGGGGGCGGTACATCATACCAATGAAGCACTTTACAATGGAACCGACTTAGAAATGGGTACAGACCTTGGTATGTTGCCCAAACCAAATTATGCTAAATTTTTCATGGGTGACACAGTGATTACCTTGGTTAATGCTGGTAAAGTGCCGGTTGCACTTATAGACGAAAAGGTGAGGAGAATTTTAAGGGTCATGATTAAAACCGGAATGCTAGATAAAAGCCGTAAAGCCGGACAATTCGCCACAAAAGAACACCAACAAACCGCCTTAAAAGTTGCAGAGGAAGCAATTGTTTTGCTAAAAAATAAAGATCAGGTATTGCCATTAAATGCTGCAAAAATTAAAAATATTGCTGTAATTGGTACTAATGCCATGAAACCAAATGCAATGGGAGGCGGTAGCTCTCAAGTAAAACCTACTTATGAAATTACTCCTTTAATGGGAATTCAGAATTATGTTGGATCAAAAGCCAAGGTAACTTTTGCAAAGGGTTATGAGGTAGCTAAAAATGCAATCGCTAATCAGCAACTCATTGCAGAAGCAGTTAAAATTGCAACAACTGCTGATCAGGTAATTTTTGTTGGTGGTTGGGTACATGGATACGATTTTAGTAAATGGGATGATAATGCCTATGATGCTGAAGGAGTGGACAAGAAAGATTTAAAATTACCTTTCGGACAAGACGAATTAATAAAATCATTACTAAAAGTTAAACCAAACCTTGTGATCATCATGATGGGTGGTGGGCCAGTAGAAATGAATGCTTGGATTGATGAAGCAAAAGTAGTGATAGAAGGCTGGTATCCAGGTATGGAAGGTGGCAATGCATTGGCAAATGTTATTTTTGGCAAAGTAAATCCCTCAGGAAAATTACCAATGACTTTCCCTAAAAAATTGGAAGATTCTCCTGCACACAAACTTGGCGATTATCCGGGTGTAAACGGAACGGCTGTTTACCATGAAGATATTTTTGTAGGCTATCGTTATTTCGATACCTATAAAGTTGAGCCACAATTTGCTTTTGGTCACGGACTTTCCTACACCACTTTTAAATACGATAAGCTGGACGTGGTAGCGGGAGATAAAAAAGTTTCAATCACACTAACCATTACAAATACAGGTAAAAAGGATGGGGCCGAAGTTGTGCAACTGTATGTGGGTCAAGATGAACCAAAATTACCACGACCAGAAAAGGAGCTTAAAGCTTTTCAGAAAATATTCCTTAAGGCGGGCGAAACACAAACCCTAAAAATAGAATTAGATCAAACGGCTTTCCAATATTATAATGATCAGCTATTTCAATGGGTAATGGATGGTGGAAAATATCAGATTTTGGTGGGAAGCTCATCAAAAGATATTCGTCAAGTATCAATGGTGGAATTAAAACCTTAAAATACTAATTCTTCAGTTTTGCAAGTATTGACGAGTCACTTACCAAAAACAAACATCCTTATGAAAAACAAAATATTCCCTAATATCTGTTTATCGGCTATGGTCTTTTATTCAACGCTGACCTTTGCACAGTCAACCGCAACCAAGGTATTAAATGGAGAATGGGAAATGGGCTTTAACAGAAAGTACACCCAAAAAGTATCGGTTCCATCAATTGCAAGTGATCCTAAAAAAATTACAGGCGAAACTTTGTGGTATAAAAAGGTAGTTCAGTTGCCTAAAGGAAATTGGAAAGCCATTACACTACAATTAAAAGGAGCACGCTTCAGGCCAGAATTATATGTCAATGGCAAACTAATTGGTCAGAAAGAAGGAGGGATGGCACCTGTTTTTTTTGAGTTGGAGAATGAAAATGCCAAACCAGGAAAAACCATGGTTATCGAAATTGCTTTGGCATCCCTAAAAAATATACCCGAAACGGATGCTTCCTACATTCCACAATCTGATCAATGGCGCAGTAATGTCTCTTTCAGGATTATGGGATGATGTGGTTTTACATCTTCATGGGACGGTGGGCATAGCCCGTGTAATGCCTTTTGTAGATAGCAAAAACCAACTGGTAAATATTCACTTTAACCTTAACAACGCCGAAAAATTTGAGGGGAAAGCAAAACTTGTGGTAGTTGATAAAGCAGGTAAGGTATTAATTACACAAACCAAAACCATTGCTGGAAATGCCAATGTCATTTCAATTCCCTATCAAGCTAAACTAACGATAATTGATGCCAGTGGCATGGGTAGCGATGAAAGGAGTATTCCCCTGGGTATTAAAACCTTTGAAGTAAAAGACAAACAATTTTATTTGAACAATGCGCACTTCATCCCTCGTGGACCAACCGTGGTATGGCATCGTTGGATGCGCACCAAAGAAGGTGTACAGTTGGGATACGATACAACCTGGTTTAAAAAGAACACTATCCAACGCACCAAAGATTTGGGTGGTAATTATCTCCGATTTCATTTGGGCTTACCTCCAGAAAGGTTTTTAGATCTTTGTGATCGATATGGCTTAGTGGTTCAATTTGAGTGGAGCTTTTTTCATGGGATGCCAGCCAGCAAGGAAAGTTTACTTGTTACCTATTGATTATGGTAATCTAAGCAGGATCCTACCACCTCGTAACACTCCTTCGATAAATATTCATTTAAAAGAATATCAGATCTGTATAAAGTCCAAGTTATGCTAGTAATATATGGACTTAGTATGGACTATATATGGACTTATTTAGGAGGAGAGTTACATCACTTCACCTGTCATATTAACTGACCAAGGCGCGGATCAACTATTATGTAAGAATTGGGATTTAAAAAAAAACGAAACCCACTAGTTTGAGTTGTTTCGCGGACTAATGGGAATAAGATCACGCCAGGATAAGTCAAATCTCCATAAGATAAACAAAATATCGTCTTTTTTTCGACTTTGTATCGCATCTCACTCGTATTTGCAACGTAAGTGATTCGAATCAGGTTCGAGTTTTGGTCGAGTTTTGGTCGAGTTTTGTTCGGGAACATGTTGATCGTATAGTACCCGAAAAGTGGGTGGCTAGCGAAGCATTGACGAAGGTTTCACGAAGTTTTCTCGAACTTGTCTCGGATTTGGTACGAGTTTGTCTGGGAGCAAGGTCACTATAAGGTCGCTTTATTGTCGCTATAACGTCGCTTTAAGGGTATTGTTTTTTGAAGATTTTTTGGTAATTTTAGGATAGCTTTTGATCCCTAGAGGCTGTAAACTTAAAGATACAAATTCTATGGGAAAGAAACGCAAATCTAAGGGTAAAAAAGTAAGATATATACTTGTCCGCAGTAAAGCTTACGGCGACCACTATCGAGCAGTTAGGGGCTCATACACCGAGATTTTCTTGGCAGATGGGATGAAGGAAAGCACCGCCAAACAAACCACTGCCAATTTAATGGCTAAAATCATTTTTGATGCGGTTAACGATTTAGCACCGGGCTTTAAGGATACAGTTTTCTGGAGTAAATTGCTCCAAAAAATAAGGGCGCAACAGAAAGAAGGCAAGCTCATTTCTTATCTTCCTCTCGAAAAGATGGAAATGCGCCCTAATTATCGAACCAATAAACACGGCTATTTTTATATCAAACCTCAATATCCCGGCCCAAACATGGTATTGGACTATACTTTATATGGACCAGCTACTGACCGAGCTTATTTAATGAGTATTTTACGCATTGCCACAGATGAAACGCTGCTTAATGCTTATCCTGCTGAAGTTCTTACTGCTCAATTATCTGGCGAATTGCAAAAAGGTGAGGTTTTACTTCGTTTCTCTGAATTGCCTGCTAATGCACAATGTTTGTATGTGCTTAAATGTGAAAAACTTAAGGATGGTAAGGTAGTGGGTACCTTGGCAAGGATGGGAGTAGCTTTTTTAAGGAAAATTGGATAGGGGATTGATTGGTTGAATGGGTTAACTGTTTGAATTGGTTAACTGGTTAATTGTTTAAGTTGGTTAACTGGTTAATTGCTGAGTTGGTTAGTTGTTTGAATGGCTTAGATGGTTAATCTATGCCCAGGCTAGATTGGGCTATACACTCTTATGTGTTATTTTTATTGTTGTTATACACTCAACAAGATTATTCCTGATTTGGTTATACAAGTGCTGATAGCTGTTAATGAAGTAATGGTATCAAAAAATGGCTATGATAAATTCTATTTTATTTATTGCTCTTTGCGCATAGAAAAATTAGATTGGCTTATCTTAGGCTACAGCTTCGCATCATTTACTTCAATCCAATGCCCATCGGGGTCTTGTAAGTAGAGTTGATGAACGCCATCTGGGCGAAGGGTAACTTCGTTAATTACCTTGTTAAAGCTCATATAACTTATCTTTTGCGCTTTCAGCTTTTTGATAAAAATTTCAATGGATGGGGTGCTAAAGCATAAATGTTCTTCAATGAAATAATTGCCCTTGGTTTTGGCGCCTGATATGATGTGGAGGGCTGAATTGGGGCCTAGACTAAACCAAGTATGTTTTTGGTCGTTAAAGGGATTAGGGATTTCTTTCAGGTCAAAAAAATCACGATAGAAGGTTGAGGCGATGTTGAGATCGGCCACATAAAAAGCAATATGGTTTAAGCTTGCGGCTTTTGCTTGGGCATTATTTTGAGCAAAAGAACTAAAGGGAAAGCTGAGGCAGCAGGTAATGGCAATAAGGAAGTGGCTTGGTTTCATACGAGGTTTTAATTGCTTAGGGATTAAATATAGTTAAATTCGGGACAGGCTCTAGTTAATAAGGTGCTCTTTGGGTTCTATGTTGGTAAAAAAGAATGTTAGATGGGAAATGTAAGAGGTAAAATGGAAAAACAAATACCCTTGTAAAAACAAGCCCTTCATCAGCCTTAATTAATAATGTTTCAACTGCTAGGCTATGCTTAGCTTTTTTAGATGATGAATTGGACCTATTCTCCTCATAACAGTACAGTACAGTTTTTTTAGATAAAATGGTCAGATTTAAGCTCGAAACCAAATAACCTAAGAACCACAAATGATTACTTTAAAAAAGTCGATTTTTAGAACTATATTAGTTATTTCCGTAAGCTTTTTTCCTCTTTTATCTTCAGCACAATTAACTAAATCTGTTTTATTAGAAAACGGTTGGAAGTTTTCAAAAGGAGATTTTCCTAGCGCGGCCCAAATCAGTTTTAATGATAGGGCTTGGCAAACCGTAACCGTACCCCATGATTGGGCAATTTATGGTCCGTTTGATGAAAATAACGATCTGCAAATCACTAAGATTACCCAAAATAACGAAACCAAAGAAACCAGGAAAACTGGTAGAACAGGGGCTTTGCCTTACATGGGCATTGGTTGGTATCGTACTACATTTACAGTTCCTACGGTGTCTGGTAATGATGAAGTGACTTTAATGTTTGATGGCGTTATGAGCAACTCAACCATTTATGTTAATGGTAAAGAAGTTGGTAATTGGCCTTATGGTTACAGCTCTTTTCAATTCAATATTTCTGCTTATATCATTAAAGGAAAATCAAATACGCTAAGCGTTAGGGTTGATAATAAACCAGAATCATCTAGATGGTACCCGGGAGCGGGAATTTATAGGAATGTACATCTAATTGTTAAAAATAAGACAAACCTTAAAACTTGGGGTACATTTGTCACAACACCTGAAATATCAGCCAATGCTGCAAAAGTAAATGTGAAAACCAAATTATCTGATAGTTTGGTCAAAGGTTTTAAGTTAGTTTATAACGTACTCGATTCAAAAGGGACAACTTTAGTTAGTGGTTCTGCTTTGAGCAAAAATGAAATAGACTTAAAGCTGCAAAATCCGAAATTATGGTCGCCGGAAACCCCTACACTTTATACGCTGGTTACTAAATTATATGTGAACAATGTATTAACCGACCAACAACAAACTAAATTCGGAATAAGAAAAACTGAGTTTAAACGTGAAACTGGCTTTTGGTTAAATGATAAAAATGTAAAATTCAAAGGTGTTTGTTTGCACCATGACTTGGGCCCTTTAGGTACAGCGGTTAATGTTTCCGCCATGCGCCGACAATTGGTTTTATTGAAAGATTTAGGCTGTAATGCCATTCGTACCTCACACAATCCGGTGGCTCCAGAGTTTTTAGATTTATGTGATGAAATGGGATTTTTGGTAATTGAGGAGACTTTTGATGAGTGGAAAAGAGGTAAGATGAAAAATGGTTACCATAATTTTTTCGATAAGTGGGCAGAAAAAGATGTAACCAATATGATTGAGAGAGACCGCAACCATCCAAGCATTATCATGTGGAGCATTGGAAATGAAGTGCCAGACCAAGACAATAAGGAAGGTTATAAAATCATTACCTATCTACAGAATATTTGCCATAAAGCTGACCCAACTAGATTAGTAACAGCTGGAATGGACCGCATTAATTCTGCATTAAAGAACAATTTTGCGGCTACTTTAGATGTTCCTGGATTTAATTACAAACCGAAACAATATTTCGAAGCTTATAAAAAATTACCACAAGGTTTTCTTTATGGTTCAGAAACTGCTTCAACAGTAAGTTCAAGAGGAGTTTACCATTTCCCAGTAAAAATGGGTAAGGATATACATCATCCAGACAATCAAAGTTCATCTTACGATTTAGAGTTTTGCAATTGGTCTCAAGTTCCTGATGATGAATGGGCGGTTCAAGATACAACGGCTTATTCTGCTGGTGAATTTGTTTGGACAGGTTTTGATTATCTTGGAGAGCCAACGCCTTATGATGATTATTGGCCGTCACGTAGTTCTTATTTTGGTATTTACGATTTGGCAGGTTTGCCTAAAGATAGATTTTACTTGTACAGAAGCAGATGGAAACCAGAAGAAAAAACCTTGCACTTATTGCCACATTGGAACTGGGAAGGCAAGGAAGGTCAGAATATTCCTGTTTTCTGTTATACTAATTATCCTTCGGCAGAGTTATTTGTAAATGGGAAAAGTATGGGCGTTCAGAAAAAGAGCAATTTGAATAATCAAACTCGTTACCGTTTAATGTGGAACGATGTAATTTATCAAAAAGGAAGTATTAAAGTTGTTGCTTATGATGAAAATGGAAAAGCTGTAGCTACTGAAGAAGTTAAAACTGCTGGACCGCCACATCATTTAAAATTAACGGCAGACAGAAAACAGTTAACTGCAAATGGTAAAGATTTATCTTTTGTTACAGTTAGTGTGGTAGATAAGGACGGCAATCTTTGTCCAACGGCTACAGATAATTTAATGTTTAAAGTTACTGGAGCAGGTAAATATCGTGCTGCTTGTAATGGCGATGCTACTTCTTTACAATTATTTCATCAGCCAGAAATGAAAGCTTTTAGCGGAATGGCGGTTGCCATTGTAGAGAGCTCAAAACTCAAAGGGAATATCAATTTACAGGTTAGCGCAAAAGGTTTAACAAGCGCAATAATCACACTAAACTCTAAATAATGCTAAACAATATTCATAAAATCACTTTTGCCTTGTTATTGGCTTCAAGTAGTTTATTTGCACAGACTAAGACAGCTTATAAGTTTGATTTTGGCTCGGGTAAGGCAGAGAAAAATTACATCAAGATTTTGCCTAGCGATGTTTACAGCAAGGAAAAAGGTTATGGATTCGATTTTGATTCTAAAGTAACTGCTGTTGATAGGGGAGGAAAAGATTTACTTAAAGGCGACTTGGTGAAAAGTGATTTGCCCTTCTATTTTTCAGTCGCAGTACCAGAAGGAAATTATAAAATCACTGTTACCATAGGGGATTCAAAAGAAGCTTCAGAAAGTACCGTTAAAGCAGAATCAAGGAGATTGATGTTAGAAAATGTAAAAACTGTTGCAGGAAAATACATTACAAAAACCTTTATTGTAAACGTTAAAAATAAAAATATAACTGGGGGGCAAGTTGTAGGGTTAAAAGATAGAGAGCTAACTAAGTTGGATTGGGATGATAAATTGACGCTAGAATTTGATTTGAACACTCATTTAAACTCACTAGAAATTACAAAGGTAGAAGATCAAATTACTGTTTTTTTAGCAGGTAATTCCACAGTTGTTAATCAGGATAATGAACCTTGGGCCTCATGGGGACAAATGATACCACGTTTTTTTAAACCAGGAGTTGCTATTGCTAATCACGCTGAATCTGGCTTAACCCTAGGTTCGTTTTTAGGGAGTAGAAGATTAGCAAAAGTGTTAAGTGTAATGAAACCTGGAGATTACCTTTTTATTGAGTTTGGCCATAATGACCAAAAAGATAAAGGACCTAATGATGGCGCTTTTAAATCGTATACAGAGCGATTGAAAACTTTTATAACTGAGGTTAAAAAGAAGGGTGGTATTCCTGTTGTGGTTACCTCCACTAGTCGTAGGTCTTTTGGTGCTGATGGAAAAATTACAAATTCGCTAGGTGATTTTCCTGCTGCGGCTCGCAAAGTTGCTGAAGATGAAAAAGTAGCTTTAATAGATTTAAATGCAATGACAATGGAGTTGTTTAATGCATTGGGAGAAGAAAATTCTAAAAAAGCTTTTGTGCATTATCCTGCAAATAGTTATCCTGGTCAGGATAAGGAATTGGCAGATAATACGCACTTTAACCCTTATGGCGCTTATGAAATTGCGCAATGCATCATTCTAGGCATCAAACAACAAAAGCTCGGTATAGCTAAATATTTGGTAGATGATTTACCGGCCTTTAGTCCATCAAAACCAGATGATGTAACAAAATGGAAATGGCCAGAAAGCCCTAAGAGTAGTATTGTTAAACCAGATGGGAATTAATCAGTTTTCAGTTTGTAAATAAGATAAACCATATAAGAAATATAAATCAATGTAAGTAAAACCTCAAGCTTAAATGAACTTATATTTCTTATATGGTGAATAACATGATCTACTTGGTTTAAAGCCCTATTTCATTAACCTTACCTCATAAATATTAGCGACTTGAGATTTTTGTTGCGCAACAAATTTCACTTCCATTTTTTCCTTTCTTAAAAAGGCAGGGATTTCATATTCAACTTCGTAAAAACCATCGCCTTTACTTCCATCTAAGCTTATGGTGGTTATTATAATTTTGTTGATGTAAACTTCAAAGTTCTTGTTTTTATCCTTGCCATATAAGGTAAAGCGAAGCTTAGTTGCATTTAACTTAGGGTTATTTAATTCGTAGCTAAACCAATCTCTGCTATTTCTAAAATGTCTTTCCAAGAAAGTTCCATTCTCTGTTTGCTCGCCTTTAAAATTATGGTCTGATTCTGGTTGTTGCTCACCAGTATTAACCACATCTACAGTTTGCGCATCGAGTTCATTTTTTGCCTTTTCAATCTTATTGATATTGGCTATTTTTTCTTGTAAACCGGCCTCATTGGTATATGGCCAATACATCATGTACCTCCTGCCTTGTATCTCATAAAATGGAACAAGCTTTAGATTTTTATATTGCGCTTGATAGATAAGGTCGGCCGCCTTAAATTGCATATTGGCGGTGCCATATTTAATCTTTGCAGCCAAATTATCCTTTGAGCCAACAATTAATGGAGCCTTATCTATCGGAAATAATGTTTCTGAAGCAATGTGTCCCATTCTGCTTCCATCAGCTATTAAATTTTTAGGTTTTAAGGTGTCTATTGCTGCTGCAAGTACAATTGGTCCGTGTAAAAAAGATACCCAGTTAGATTGGTCAGGTAAAAATTCAGCGGTGTTATGCATCGGTAAGGTGATGTTTATTACATCGCCAGTTTTCCATAAACGATGAATACTGGCATAACCAGCTGCATTTTTTGTAAAACTCTGTTTCTTTCCATTAATGGAAATAGTTAAAGTGTTATTTGTTACCCAAGCAGGATAACGGAAATTAATGGCAAATGAACTTGGTTTGTTAATCTTTACGCTAATCTTTGAAGTTTCTGTATTTGGAAAAGTAGTTTGTTGTGTAATGGTTAATCCTTTTTCTTTCCAATTTAGGGTTGATGGGATATAAAGATTGACAAATAAATCAGTTTTACTATGCGCATAAATCAGTTCGCCATATTTCGCATGGTTTTCTAATCCAGAGCCTACACAGCACCAAAAACCTTCTTGTGCGCTAGAGTAAACTCGGTAATGACCGGGCCTAATTGGCGTAAAATAGACAAAGCCACCTGTTTTACTCTGCGAACTTAAAATGTGATTATATAAAGTTCTTTCATAATAATCTACATAATTAGCACTCGGATTGGCCAGAAATAATTGCTTAGTTAGCCTTAGCATATTATAGGAATTACAAGTCTCTGGACCTTCCCTCGAATCTATCATCGATGAAAAATTATTGGTAGGATTAAAGTGTTCACGAACACTGTTTCCGCCAATGGAAATAGTTCTGTTTTTTACTACAGTTTGCCAGAAAAAATTAGCTGCATTTGCCCATGTTGCATCATGAGCTACTTTGGCTACTTGCTCAAAACCAATTACTTTTGGTATTTGAGTATTTGCATGCAATCCGTTTAAGGCATCTTTTTGATTGAGGAGTGGAGTAAGAATTGATAAATCTGAAAACTTTTTAGCTAACACTAAATACTTTTTATCGCCTGTTATGTCAGCCACATTTGCAAAAACTTCATTTAAGCCGCCATGCTCGCTTTTTAGCATTTCTTGAACTTGAGCATCAGAGAGATTCGCTACTAAATCAATGCACCAATCTGTTAATTTAATCAAGATATTTTTTGCTTTTAAATTCCCAGTAACGGCATAAGCATCGTATAAACCATTATAGATTTTATGAATGTTATACAATGGCACCCATTTGCCATTCAGCGAAAAGCTATTGGCTCTAATTTTTCCTTGTTTAATTTCTTCCCAAATTGCTTTACCACCTGGTACACCACCAACATAACCGTTGCCATTTTTAACCTGACATTTTTCGAGCTCACTGATTACATAATCTATCTTCTCTTTCACTTTTGGATCTGCCGTAGAACCATACATTAACGACAAGGCTGATAAATAATGACCAGCCATGTGCCCATCTAAACCTGTATTTTCCCAGTTGCCATATTGTTCGGCTTTGGGAGCTAAATCGGCATCCTTTAAGTAAGGTGCCAATAATCGGTCAGCATCAAGCGATAGCATATAAGCTAAATCTGTTTGCTGAGCAGCTTTAAAAGGTCCGTCGAGTAAACGAACTTCATTTAAGCTAAAAGCTTGCAGTTTATCTTGCCCGAAAGCGAAATTACCTGTAAATAATAGTAAAGCACAGCTAATAAGTTTCTTTGTCATATCTAAATTATAATATGGTTAACTATATATTTGGCCTTTCAAAGACCATATTTTTTATCTTTTTTTGGAAAAGCAATAACTCTACAGGTATTTAAGTTAGTCGGGCTTTTTGCTTCAATCTTTTTGTGCTTCGACTACGCTCAGCATGACAAAAAGTATTTTCGCTTCAATCCCGTTTAGATAACGCAGGTCTGTGCTTTTGCAACCCTAAATAGTAGCAAAGACCGTTGTTCATAAACCTTATTGCAGCGGTATACTTTTATTTGCGAAGCTTATAAAAGATTTAGCGGAAAGAAGGACTGGCTTTAATTTTGCTCTGATTTTGCTTTTCAAATTATATTAACTTTCGTCATGCTGAATTTATTTCAGCATCTTTCATCCCTTTCAAATACTAGCCAGACCCTGAAATAAATTCAGGGTGACGAACTGATTGTTACTTCGCTTTTTTAATACCTTCTGTAGTCATCACTACACGTTTCATGGTTCCATCTTTGTTGTAGTACAGGTAATCTATGCATACCGACCTTCTAAAACTACCACCATCGTTATTAATTGCGCCATTGTGGTAAACGAAATAATCTTTGCCTTTAAAATTGATGATGGCTTGATGGTTAGTGTTTGAGTTTCCAGCAATTTCATTTAAAATGCCTTTATACTCCCAAGGACCAGTCACTTTTTTACTCATTGCATAAACAATTTTTTCTGGGAATTGAGAAGCATAAGAAAGGTAATACCAGTCTTTTCTTTTATGAATCCAAGGTGCTTCGGTAAATTCTTTCAAATCTAAGGTTACAATTGGACCATCCATTTCTATCATGTTCTTCTTTAACTTCACGTAGCGGCATTTTTGGTTTCCCCAGAACAAGTAAGCCTGACCATCATCATCAATAATTACTGAAGGGTCAATGTCATCCCAACTAATTTTCACATCTGTTGTCATGTCATTTGTTATTAAAGCCTTGCCCAAAGCATCTTTAAATGGCCCAGTTGGGCTATCTGAAACAGCAATGCCGATAGATTTTCCGTGTATGGTACCGTGAGTTATGGCCACATACCAATAGAATTTTCCATCTCTTTCTATCACCTGCGAAGCCCAAGCATCATCTTTAGCCCAATTAAAAGCCTTAACATCTAACGGAGATTTATGCTCTTTCCAGTTTACCATATCTGCTGATGAATAAACTAACCATTCGTGCATTTCGTAGCTGTTTTTAGGTGCTTTTGGCACATCATGACCAGTATATAAATAAACTGAATCTTTGTAAACTAAAGCAGCTGGGTCTGCAGTATATTTATCTGTGATGATTGGATTGCCTGTTGAGACAATAATTTTCTCTTGAGATTTGGCAATTGAAGTATTGAATGCAATGGCAATCAAACTTAATCCAACAGCTTTGATGTTAGTCATCTTAATTTACCTTTAATAGTTTTTTTAATTCTCTTTTTTTGATAGGCAAAATAGTACCATGTCTTATTCCTTTTGGAACTGAAATTTGAGCTGATACATCGGTCCAGTTTACCAAATCTGAAGATTGGATGGCGCCATATTTATGCTCTCTGTATTTATCAAAATAAACCAACCAATCTTTTTTAATTTTTAATACAGTAGGTCCTTCTGCCCAATAATTTCCAGTAATTTTTTCACTTGCTTTAGAGTAGGGGCCAATTAAGTTGTCGCTATAAGCGATTTTAAGATTTTTTTGGTCAGGTTCTCTGGTTTCGTCTTTTAAGAACATGATGAACCTGTTTTTGTCTTTTACAATAGTGGCATCAATTATATTAAAACCTGGGTTGTATAAAAGTTTAGTTTCAGAAAATGTCTTGAAATCTTTAGTCGTTACATAATAAATTCTGTGGTTGTAACCATCATCTGCTTTTGATGCTGTTTCAGGAAATCTACCGATGATAGTGGTTGCCCAATAAATTAAATATGTTTTTGTTTTATTGTCGTAAGTAATTTCTGGTGCCCAAGTATTTCTAGCGCCTTCTTCTTTAGCCATTACGGGAATAAATTGTTGTTCGCTCCAAGTAATTAAATCTTTAGAGCTTGCATATCCAATGCCTTTATCTTTCCAGCTTACTGTCCAAACCATGTGAAATAATCCATCTCTGCCTTTAATAATGCAAGGGTCACGCATTAATTTGTCTTTGCTTACTGTTGGTGTTAAAAATGATTTGTCATTTTTTAAGGCAGTCCATTTGAAGCCATCATTGCTGTAAGCTAAATGCAGTCCATCTTGACCGTTGTTATTGAAATAGGAAAACAAATAATTTTTTTGCACACAACTATTAAAAGTAATCGATAATGCCAACAGGCTGATGATAAATATTCTCTTCATAATTTTTTAACGATATGTCATCCTGACTTGTGCCGATTTTACATCGGTAGCATAGTCGAAGGATTTTTGTTTGTCTCAAGTAATAGGTCTTCACCTACCTTCTGACTTACAAAGTTTATAATCTAATTTTTTAACTCTAAAACAACTACAGATTGTGCAGGCAACTCTACCGAAAGTTTGTTGCCATTTTTCTTGGCACCATTAAATTTCACAATGTGGATTTTATTAGGGTCGCTGAAAGTATTGATGTCTGTAATTTTTGCAGAAGTTAATATTTGTCCTGTTACGGTTTTCCAGTTTAAACCATCTAAAGCAGTATTTAGTGTGATTTTTTGATTAGGATTTAGGTTAACCAATGAAATGTGAATTGCACCGTTTGCATCTTGCGAAGCAGAAATATTTAAAGCAGGAATTTTTTTATCGCCAGAAACATAATCAGGACTCACAAAATCAATTGGTAAATACTTAGCATCCTGATGAACTTTATATAAATCGAAAATGTGATAAGTAGGGGTTAAAATCATCTTATCTTTTTCGGTTAAAACCAAGGCTTGTAAAACGTTTACCGTTTGTGCCAAGTTTGCCATTCTAACCCGGTCAGAATGGTTATTGAAAATATTCAAAGTTGTGCCAGCAATTAAGGCATCACGTAAACTATTCTGTTGGTATAAAAACCCAGGGTTTGTGCCTGGTTCAACATCAGTCCAAATTCCCCATTCATCAACAACCAATGCTACTCTTTTCTTTGGGTCATATTTATCCATTACTGCCGAATGTTTCGTTACCAGCTCTTCCATTTTTAAGCAGTTTTGCATGGTGTTGAAATATTGACTTTCATCGAACGCTGTTGCAGAGCCTTTTGCATTCCATTTTCCGGTTGGTAATGTATAATGATGTAGTGTTAATCCCCACATTCTAGTACCAATGTTTTTCATACAAGTTTCTGTCCAATTGTAATCGTCAGAATTAGCGCCGGCGGCAATCTTTTTTAAAGGTGCACCTTCATAATCACGAGCATAAGTAGCATATCTTCTGTATAAATCTGAATAATATTGTGGTGTCATGTTTCCACCGCAACCCCAACTCTCATTTCCTACACCCCAAAAAGCAACTTTCCAAGGTTTTTCTCTGCCGTTTTCCTTACGAATAGCAGTCATCGGACTCACACCATCAAAGTTCAAATACTCTACCCATTTTGCCATTTCTTCCACTGTTCCGCTACCTACGTTGCCAGCAATATAAGGCTCGGTTTGCAGCATTTCGCAAAGCTCTAAAAACTCGTGTGTACCAAAACTATTGTCTTCTACAACGCCACCCCAATTGGTATTAACCATTTTCGGGCGAAGGTTTCTTGGCCCAATTCCATCTCTCCAATGGTATTCATCAGCAAAACATCCTCCTGGCCAACGCAAATTTGGAATTTTGATTTTCTTTAGTGCCTCAACAATGTCTAATCTAATTCTTCCTTTATTTGGGATGGTCGAATTTTCATCAACCCAAAAACCATCATAAATACAACGGCCCAAATGCTCAGAAAAGTGACCATAAATATGTTTACTAATAACTTGTTCAGTCGCAGGTTTAATAGTTAAAACTGTTTCTGTTTGTGCTTTTAATGCAAAGGAGCAAGCAATTACGCTTAGCGAAAGCAATAGTTTCTTCATGGCTTATGAATTGAAAGGTATTCTGATAACGTTAAATGAATATGGCTTTAAAACCAAGTTTAATTTTTTCCCTTTTAAGGATAACTCTATCCTTTTAGGACCAACTGCTTGAGGAGCGTCAAATGAGTTCAATTGATTTAAGTTGCTATTTTCCAACTCATCAATAAATCCTTTTGATTTTATTTTCTTCTTGCCATCTAGTGCCAAATCAATGGTTTGCGTTTGGTTAGCTGTGTTTGCAATTTTAATGATGAGCTCATTTGTGGCTTTATCCGTTACTGCAGAAGCGTATAATCCATCTTGTCCGATGATGTTTTTTGCATCATTTGTAATGGCAACCACATCTGTTCCCTTATTGGTAGAGAATAATTTTTGAACGTAATAATCCGGTGTGCCGTAAACTTTTAAATTATCTACCCAAATCATATCGGGCGCCCATTGCCAAGCATCTACGTGAGCAAAAAGAGGAGCATAGGATGCCATTTGAACTACATCTGCATTACGTTCTAAACCAGTCATTAAAGCTGCAGCTGCCAATGCGCTTTCCCAGTTATTTCTATTGCTGCCAATAATTTTAGAATCTGCGTGTACTGCATATTCGCCTACAAAAACCTTCGATTCATTTCTGGGATAACTATCATAACGACCAGCATTTTTCAAGAACCAATCTGCAGGTTTATAATAATGTTCGTCTATAAAATCTGCGTTTGCAGTTCTCAATGCAGTATTTAAAAGCTCAAATCTATCCCCATCTGGACCAGTACCTGAACTATTGATTAATTTAATTTCTGGATATTTTGCCTTAATTGCTTTAGTGAAAATTGCCAAACGCTCTAAGTATTGCGGTCCCCAGTTTTCATTTCCAATGCCCATCATCTTTAAGTTAAATGGTTTTGGATGCCCTAATTCGGCTCTTTTTTTGCCCCATTTGGTATTGATATCGCCATTGGCAAACTCAATTAAATCTAAGGCATCTTGTACATAAGGGTCTAATTCATCCAATGCTGCAACCTCGCCAGTGTTGTATTGGCAAGCCATTCCGCAGTTTAAAATGGGTAGGGCATCAGAGCCAATATCTTCAGCTAGTTGGAAATATTCAAAAAATCCTAATCCGAAAGTTTGGTAATAATCTGGCGCAGGGCGATGAGCAAACTCAACATTCCATCTGTTCATTAACATTTTACGGCTTTCGATAGGACCGATGGTGTTTTTCCATTGATACCTATTCGCTAGATCCATTCCTTCAACAATGCATCCCCCTGGGAAACGAATAAAACCTGGTTTCATGTCTGCCAGCATTTGAACCATATCGGCTCTTAAACCTTGTGGTCTGTTTTTCCAAGTATCTTGGGGGAATAAAGAAATCATGTCTAAATCTATGTTTCCCTTACCTTGAAATATGATAGAAAATTTTGCTTTTGGGTCTGTTTCTGTTGCGGTTAAACTAGCTGTTTGTTTTTGCCAATTATTACCTGTGGTTTGAAGCGGTGTTAATTCTGTTTGTGCAATTACTTTATTGTTGGCGGCTTTTAATAGTAAAACCATCTTTACACCAGGAATTGCTTGGCGATACATCATCGAGAAATCATATCGCAAACCTTTTTTAACTCCAATTCCTTTAAAACCTTCGTTTATTAATTCGAAATCATCGGTCTGTCTTTGAACTTGTAAATACCTCGGATTGGCTTCGTTTACTTCCTTGCGATTAACCACCAAAACTTCGCCTTCTTTTTGTCTATTTCTGTGAACTGACCAACCCATTAAAGGTTTGGCAAATTCGAACGACCTATTTTTAATCAGCTCTGCATATATTCCTCCATCAGCACCAAAATTAATATCCTCAAAAAAGACACCCCACATATTAGGCTCAACTTTGGCAATTGATTTGTCTGTTTTAACAATAAATGTTTTTGCAGTTTGAGCAAAAGATGCATTTGAAAACCCTAATCCGATTGCGGAATAAGACAGCATTAAGCATAATACTCGCTTGGCAGGCCGATTTAATTTCATAAAGATTAATATTTGGATGGTTCTAAATTGTAAAAGTAAAATATTTAAGATAATAAACGTCATTTGTACGATTATTATTTTCGAATAATTTTTAGCTTGGGTTGCGAAATGAAAAAGCCTATTTAGGTCGCTTAAAGAATTCTCTGATTTAAGATTAAAAAGGAAAAGAGGACATCAGATAATGGGGAGATTATTCCTCCCATTGATGTTAATGTAAAGATTGCCGAAAAAACTAGTATGGTATTGAAGGAAAATCCTCGTCAATTTCTTCTCCCTTAACGTTAAACAGCTGGTTAATCCGGGTAAGTTCAGAAACAATCATATCTTCTAATGAAGCCCATTGTTTTTTAGAAGCAACATTATATCTCTCACAGCAATGAACCATATTTGTTCTTTTATCAATGTAAAGATGGGACCCATCCCAGTTATATCCCCCAATAAAAAAATATTCATCTTCTGAGTCTTTCAACCTTTCGTAAACGTTGGAGGTTTCCAATGAATAAGGTTGCCTACTACTTTCAATTGTTCTTCCCAATTCTTTTCTCAAACCATCCAAATAAAATGTAGAAACACATACGTCAAGTCCATTTGAAAAATTAAGAAGAAAATCTTTATACTCACTTGGAATGTCGGTTTTTAAAGCATCCTCTACTATTCTTATTTCATTTTCAGTTAATACTGGATAGATGTTATTTAACCATGCTTCTGAGCCGATATGAGGTGCTCTTCCTATTAAAATAGCCCCATTTTCGGAGTGATGAACTCCAAGATGTTCAAAAACATACAATAATTTTTTTATTTCTTTTTGTCTTGTCATTTATTTTTAATTGTCTAATTGACAATGGTTATGAGATTCTACATCGTCTAGAAATAGGTTTGCACAATTTTAAACAAAATGGAGGGAGATTCAAAAATCTGTAAATTTATGATAGAACAGGATGCGGCAGGACGATAAATCTTAAAGAAGTAATTAAGTTCGTTAACCAAATATGAATAGTATGAGATTTTTAAAAGTTAACTCCTTAGTCCTAAAGTGCAAATGTTGTTTATTGTTTCTTGCTTGTTTTCTTGCCTCAATTTTTAGCAGTCTTGCTCAAAAACAAGTCGAAAATTTAGATAGGGGATTAATAGGAATAAAAAATAGTTCAAATCATTTGTTTTTAAGTTGGAGATTATTGGTTAATGATCATTCTGATGTTTCATTTAATATTTACAGGCAAAGCTTAGGTAAGACTTTAGTTAAACTTAACAAAAAGCCAATCTCCAAAACCACGTTTTTTATAGATAGTACGGCTAACTTTTCTTTAGCAAATAATTGGGTTGTTAAAGTGTCTGGCAAACAAATAGCAGAATCTGGTGCTACATTTAAAATAGCTGCTAACGCAGATATTAAACCTTATTTTTCAATTCCGATTAAAGCTCCAGCTGATGGGGAAATTGAAGGTGCAAAATTTAGTTACAGTGCAAACGATGCCAGTGTTGCTGATTTAGATGGTGATGGTAGTTATGAAATCATCTTGAAATGGGAACCTTCAAACGCTAAAAACCCTCCTCAAACAGGTTTTACAGGAAATCAAATTATAGATGCTTACACCTTAACTGGAAAATTACTTTGGAGAATTGATTTAGGAAAAAACATTCGCTCGGGTGCAGCTTATACTCAAATTTTGGTTTACGATTTTAATGGAGATGGCAAAGCCGAAATGATTACCAAAACGGCCGACGGCACAATTGACGGCAAAGGGAAAGCGATAGGAGATGCCAACAAAGATTGGAGAACTTACGATAAAAAATCTGGCACTTATGGTAAGATTGTAGAAGGTCCAGAATATTTAACAGTGTTTGATGGTAAAACTGGTGCTGCGTTAAGTACTGTAGAGTTTATTCCAAATCGTTACCCATTAGATGGTTGGGGAGGAACAGGAGGGAATGGAGGAAACGATAATACGGGTGGCAGACCAGATAGATTCACGGCAGGCGTAGCTTATTTAGATGGCAAAACACCAAGTGCTTTTTTTGTACGTGGTTGGTATGGTAGAACGGTTATTGCTGCTTGGGATTGGAAAAATGGAAGGCTAAGCAGTAAATGGGTTTTCGATTCGAAGGATAGAAAAAATCCGTATTCTGGAATGGCAAACCATAGTGTTAGCGTAGCTGATGTTGATAATGATGGCAAAGATGAAATTTGCGTTGGTGCAATGATAGTTGATGACGATGGAAAAGGATTATTTACCACTGGTTTTGGCCATGGTGATGCTTTGCATGTTACGAAAATGAACCCTGAGCATGAAGATGTTCAAGTTTTTGGTGTTCACGAAATTGAAGATTCACTTAAAACACCGCCTCGGCCAGGAGTAGCTTTGTACAATGCAAAAACAGGCAGACCTTATTTTACCTTAGCTCGTAATATAGATGTGGGTAGAGGAGTGGCAGCCGATATTGACCCTACACATTTAGGTTTCGAAAATTGGGGTGGTCCAGGTGGATTAAGAGATTTAAATGGAAAAACCATAAGTGAGGAAACGCCTAGCTCTGCCAACTTTGTAGTTTGGTGGGATGGAGATTTAACCAGAGAGCTTTTAGATAAAAATAGAATTGATAAGTGGGATTGGAAGAATAAAAAAACGGTTAACTTATTTACTGCAATTGGCGCTACATCAAATAATGGAACGAAAGCTACACCTACATTAAGTGCAGATTTATTTGGCGATTGGCGTGAGGAGGTAATTTTTCGAACACCAGATCATAAAGAATTGCGAATTTATTCTACCACTATTCCAACCGATTATCGTTTTACGACTCTAATGCAAGACCCACAGTATAGAACAGCCGTTGCAGGGGAAAATGTGGGTTATAATCAACCGCCACACCCAGGATTTTATTTAGGAGAAGGAATGCGCAAACCTGTTAAAGTTAATGTTGTAATTGTACCGTTAAAATAAAAGTAATAACCTTATTACAATAATTGATATAGCGAAATAGGCGAGTATGGAGAGAATGCAAGCTAACACAGGATGGAACAGGATGCAATTGCCTGTCGAACTATTTAAATTGGCAATGTTATTAAGTGTGATTTATTTACTTAATGAAAATATCTAACCAAATTTATTCCTTATGCGTACCCGTAACTTTTTGTTGTGTGTAATTCTAACTGGTTTCAGCCTAACAACTTTTGCCCAAAAAAATAATATTGCCCAAACTTTATGGTATAAAAAACCAGCTAAAAACTGGGATGAAGCCTTGCCAATAGGTAATGGCAGATTAGGTGCAATGATTTTTGGCAGAACAGATAATGAGCTTATTCAACTGAATGAAGAAACACTTTGGACAGGCGGACCAGTAAATCCTAATCCAAATCCTGGTGCTCCACAATATTTGCCACAAGTAAGAAAGCTCCTGTTTGAAGGCAAAAATGGCGATGCTGTAAAACTGATGAAAAAAATGCAAGGTCCAAATACAAATATGTATCAGCCTTTGGCAAATGTAGTTTTAAAACAGAAGTTAGTTGGTGAAGTAAGTAATTATACCAGAACCTTAAATATTGCTGAGGCAATTGCAACTACTAAGTTTACTGTTGATGGAGTAGAATATACACGAGAATATTTTTCATCGGCACCAGACCAAGTTATTGTGATGCGCTTAACTGCCAATAAACCCAAAGCTATTAATGTAAGTTTCGGTTTAAATGATGAATTAGCAGTTAAGGTAAATGCAGAAGGAAATAACGAATTGGTATTAAAAGGAAAGGCAAGAACCTATTCGGATGAGCGTAGAAATCCAAAACCAATTGTTTATACAGATAGCTTGCGCCATAATGGGATGCGCTACCAAACAAGACTTAAGGTAATTAAAACTGATGGAAAATTAAGTACAGATAGTTTGTTGAATGTTGCAGGAGCTTCTGAAATTTTAGTTTTAATTTCAGGTTCAACGAGTTACAATGGTTATGATCAATATCCAGATTTAAACGGTAAGGATGAAACAGCCATTGCAGTTAATTTCTTAAAAGCAGCCAGCTTAAAACCATATTTAACCTTAAAAAAAGCACACCTAACAGATTATCAGTATTTCTTTAACAGGGTGGAGTTAAACATCAACAATGTTGGAAATTTATTAGCCGATGAGCCTACTGATAAAAGATTGGCAGATTACAAAACTGGCAAAGCCGATTACGGACTTGAAAAATTATACTTTGATTTTGGAAGGTATTTGTTGATTTCTTGTTCTCGCCCAGGTGGGATAGCTGCCAATTTGCAAGGGATATGGAATCCTTTAATCAGGCCATCTTGGCGAAGTAATTTTACCACCAATATTAATCTGCAGATGAATTATTGGCCGGCAGAAGTTTGTAATTTATCAGAATTAACCGAGCCATTAATTACGCAGATAAAACACCTAGCAGTTAACGGCAAAGCAACAGCTACCAATTATTATAAAGCTGCAGGTTGGGCAGTACATCATAACTCTGATATTTGGGCACAAACCAATCCGGTAGGAGAAGGTAGTGGCGACCCAAAATGGGCAAACTGGTCATTGGGTAGCCCTTGGCTATCTCAACATTTATACGAACATTATTTATACACCGGCGATAAAAAATACTTAAAGGAAACTGCATATCCTTTAATGAAAGGCGCTGCAGAGTTCTGTATAGATTGGCTGGTAGAAAAGGATGGTTATTTGGTAACTGCGCCATCAACCTCTCCAGAAAACAGTTACATCTTGCCAAATGGCAATAAGGAAGTGGTAACTATAGCCTCTACAATGGATATGTCTATCATTAGAGATGTTTTTAGAAATGTAATGGAAGCAGCAGCAATCTTAGGAATTGATAAGGAATTTTCAGCCTTGCTAAAAGAGAAATATGCAAAGCTACAACCCCTTAAAATTGGTAAAAAAGGTAATCTGCAAGAATGGTACGGCGACTTTGAAGATGTTGATCCACAGCATAGACACATTTCTCATTTGTTCGGTTTACATCCAGGTCGCGAAATTTCTCCTTTGATAGATACACTTTACTCAAATGCGGCCAAACAAACTTTAATGACCAGAGGTGATGAAGGAACAGGGTGGAGTAAGGCCTGGAAGATTAATTTTTGGGCAAGAATGCTTGATGGAGACCATTCTTATAAAATGTATCAAGAACTATTAAAAAACTCTACGCTTAATAATTTGTTTGATACACACCCACCTTTTCAAATAGATGGCAATTTCGGGGCAACAGCAGGTGTTGCAGAAATGCTTTTGCAAAGTCATTTAGATAAAGTCCAGTTACTACCTGCACTATCAAAATCTTGGGCAAATGGTTCGGTTAAAGGATTAGTTGCACGTGGTGGTTTTGTGATTGATATGTTTTGGGAAAATGGAAAACTAAAAAGTGCTAAAATTTTAGCTAAAAATGGCGGAGCCTTAAACCTTTTAACAAATGTACCTGTCAAAATAGCCAACCAAAAGGTAGTTTCTAAGCAAGTTAAAAGTAGTTTAGGAGTTGCTTACCAAACCCATATCAGCACAAAAGTGGGCTCTGTTTATGAAATATCAATCTCACGATAAAAATCATCTATGAAAAGTTTAAAAGCTGTTACTTTCGTCATCATATCATTTGTTTCTGGTCAAATTTTAGCGCAGCAAAAAAGTGTGCCAGCGGCAGATGATAAAACATTTAAACTATTTTTCGAAAAAACCTATGTACAAACCGATAGGGTATATTACAGTACTGGAGAGGATGTTTGGTTTAGCGCTTATTTGGTAAACGGAAAAAGCACAAGTTTAACCAGTACCAGTAATAATTTGTATGTAGAATTAATTAACTCAAAAGATCAGCTTATTGATAGTAAATTGATCAGGATGAATGCAGGGCTAGGGAACGGTGATTTTAAATTAAAAGATACATTACAAACAGGCTGGTACAATATTAGGGCATATACCAATTGGATGCGCAATTTTGGTAATGATTTTGTTTTCCAAAAGAAGATATACGTAACCAATACTTTAAAAACGTCAACTAGTCAAACAGCAAATCCCATTGTTACTAGCTCAAAAAAAAGCATTACATTTTTCCCAGAGGGAGGTTCTTTAGTTGAGGGTTTAACTTCAATTGTGGCCTTTAAAACAAATGATGAAATTGGGAATGGATTAAAAGCTAAGGGAAGTGTGATATCTTCAAAAGGAGATACAGTAACAACTTTTCAAAGCACAGAAGCTGGGATGGGGATTTTTGCCTTTACCCCATTACCAGATGAAAAATACAAGGTTGATGGCTTTTATGGTACAGAGAAATTTACATCGGCTTTACCTGTTGCGCTTAAAAAAGGAATTTCCTTACATTTAACAACTGATTCTGCCAACATAAAAGCATCAATCATTACAAATGAGGTAACCTTTGCAGAAGTTCAGGGTAAACCTATTTCTATCATCATTAAACACGCTGGCGATAATGTTTATACAGGTTCTATTACGTTAACAAAAACCAATGCTTCGGTTACTATTCCTACTAAAGATTTACCTGCTGGTATTGCTGTTGTAACTTTATTAGATCATTTGGGAAGACCGAACAGTGAGCGATTAGTTTACATTCAATCTGCTAATAAGATAAACTTAACTGTTAACCCTGATAAGGCAACTTATGCGGCAAGAGAAAAAGTAACATTGAATGTTAAAGCTATTAATAGCCTTGGACAGCCAATTAAAACAAATCTTTCCTTGGCTGTTGTTGATGGAATAATTCCTACAGATGCCAGTAATATTGTGAGTTATTTAATGCTGCAATCTGAAATAAAAGGGGAGATTAAAAATGCAGACCAATATTTCGACCCTCAAAACACAGGAAGATTTAAGCAACTGGATTTATTGTTGTTAACCCAAGGCTGGAGGGAATATTTATGGCGAAAGCTAGCAGATACGAGCATTAAAATAAGCGAGATGCCAGAACCTGGTATTACCATTAGAGGTAGCGTAAGAGAAAAATTAGCAGATAAACCAATGCCTAATATGAACATTACCTTATTTGGGTCTGGCTTTGTGGGCAATAAACTGTATACCACTAAAACAGATGCTGCGGGGCGATATTTTTTAGATGGATTAAATTGGTCGGGATATCAAGCTATAAAACTGTCTTCTCAAGATAATAAAGGTAAAAAAGGAGGATGGTTACAAATTGATTCTGTAGTTAAGCCTTTCGCCATAAATCTTAAAAAATTAAACCCATTTGAAATCCCAACTACTTTAAATGCTGATCTAGGTTCAAGGATGGCTTACAACCGGAAGTTTAAAATAGGTGATTCGATTATGTTAGATGAGGTTAAAATTGTGGGAGAAAAAAAAGAAGCCATATTGTTACCAGATGGAGGAAGTTTAATGACTTTTGGTTATAAAGATCAGGTTTTTAATATTACTGCAGCAGATTATGTTTTTAAAGGATTGGAACACTTTTTATTAACTAAAGCAGAATTGGCAAGACCTATTCCAATTGATGATTCTACGGGAAATGAGGGCATATATTTTGGTTCTTCTAGACCATTGATTTTAGTTAATAATAGATTAGATCTGCAAGATCGTTTAGATTATTACAGCTTAACAATGGATCAAATTAACAAAATTGTGATTAAGCACTTAATTAACAACCAAGGCAAGGATGTTTTTGTTATGTACCTTGATTTAAAAGACAGTGCCTTGCGTGGTCCCAATCTCCACCTTTTAAATATTGGTTTAAATGGTTATTACTCAGCAAGAACTTTTTATTCTCCAAATTATGTTTCCAACGAAGCAACGGTTAAAGATTTTAGGACGACATTGTTATGGGCACCCCTGTTAAAAACGAATGAAAAAGGAGAAGTAAGTGTGTCATTCTATAATTCTGATAATAAAGGAAATGTAAATATTAGAGTAGATGGAATTACAGAACAAGGTGCCGCAGTTGCTACTAAATCGACTTATAAAGTGCAATAGTTATGAATAGAAGTTTTTTTAGAATAGCAATATTCTTGCTCATTTCAGTGCCTTTTATAAGTATGGCACAAACCGCAAATAAAAAGAAACCTAACATCATTGTTATTCTGGCCGATGACATGGGTTATGCTGATATTGGTTGTTTTGGTTCAGAAACTAAAACACCAAACCTCGATGAAATGGCGGCTAAGGGTTTAAAAATGACCCAATTTTATAATGCTTCTCGGTGTTGCCCAACAAGAGCTTCTTTGTTAACAGGTCTTTATCAGCATCAAGCAGGAGTTGGGGATATGATGAATACCAGGAAAGAGCCAGCTTATCAAGGTTACTTGAACAAAAATTGTGTAACCATTGCCGAGGCTTTAAAACCTTATGGTTACACCACATTAATGGCAGGTAAGTGGCATGTTGGTCAGGCGCCAGAAAACTGGCCAGTTAAAAGAGGCTTTGACCGTTATTTTGGTTTAATAGATGGTGCAGGCAGTTATTTTGGGCCATATCCTTATCGCCCAAAACAAAAGTTAACCATCGCTTTAGATGACAAAGAATATACACCAGGTAAAGACTATTACTCTACCAATGCCTATACAGATTATGCTTTAAAATTTATTGAAGATAACAGTAAAACTAAAAAACCTTTCTTTTTATATTTAGCTTATCAAGCGCCACATTGGCCATTACAGGCTTTGCCAAAAGACATTGCCAAATACAAAGGCAAATATATGCAAGGTTGGGATAAATTGCGTGAAACTCGTTTCAAAAAGATGCAAGAAATGGGCATCATTCCTAAAAATATCAAATTATCTCCAAGAGACAGCAATTTGCCAGAATGGAATTCTTTATCTCAAGAAGAAAAACTCAATTGGGATGATAAAATGGCGGTTTACGCTGCAATGCTTGATTGTATGGATCAAAATATTGGTCGGATTAGAAAAAAACTAAAAGATCTTGGTGAGGATAATAATACGGTAATTATGTTCTTGTCAGATAATGGTGCAAGTAACGAAACCATTAATCCGAACGGATTTTTACCTGATATTTTTCAAAGTAGCAAAAAATTAGCAAGTGACCCAACTTCTTTTACAGCTTATGGTTTTGAAGGTGCAAACGTGAGTAATACGCCATTTAGGTTATTTAAACACTGGGAATATGAAGGTGGTACAGCAACGCCATTTATCGCCTATGGCCCAAATTTGGTTAAACCGGGTATTACTTCTCATCAACCAGGGCATATTATAGATATCATGACTACTTGTTTAAATCTTGCGGGTGCAAAATATCCATCCATTTATAAAGACCAGCAAATTAAACAAACCGCAGGTATAAATCTTATTCCCTTATTTAAAGGACAAAAATGGGCTGGTCACAATGCTTTGTTTTTTGAACATGAAGGCAATCGTGCGGTTAGGCAAGGGGATTGGAAATTGGTTTCGAACTACCCTGATAACGAATGGCATTTGTTTAATATGGTAAATGATAGAACAGAGTTGAATGATTTAAGTAAATCTCAACCTAAAAAAGTTCAAGAATTGATAACCCTTTATAACAATTGGGCAGAGAAATCTGATGTGATTTCTTTTGAGAAACTAGCCACTAAAAAAGGAGAAGGGTATTAGGAAAGTGGTATATAATTAATTTAAATAATTTTTGAAAATTGTCATCTTGAGCGTAGTCTAAGCCTGCCTGCCGGACAGGCGGGGATTTAATTTAGAGTCTTCGACTACGCTCAGACTGACAGCTAATTGTACAGCACTGTACAGGAAAGACAAATAGTAATTTATTCGCATTTTACAACACACTCAAATACTAACCAAATTGAAATTAAAATTCGCGCTAACAAAATCACTATTGCTATTTGCCTTTTTGGCAATTAATTGCTCCAATTCGCTTGCGCAGCGACAAATGGAAAAATTAGATAGGGGACTGATCGCCATGCGACAAGGAACTGACTCGGTTTATGTAGGTTGGCGTTTATTGGGAACAGAACCAGATGAAATTGCTTTTAATCTTTACCGTAAAGCAGGAGAAAAAACAGCTTTTAAACTCAATAAACAACCCATTACTGAGAGTACAAATTACCTAGATACCAAAGTAGATTTCAGCACTGCTAATACTTATTTTATAAAAGCAGTTATTAATGGTATCGAACAACAGGCTAGCAAATCATTCGTGTTGCCAGTAAATGCTCCTTCACAACAGTATTTAGACATTCCTTTAAGAACACCAGTGGGTTATTCTCCTAATGATACCTCTGTTGGCGATTTAGATGGTGATGGCGAATACGAATTAATTGTACATCAAACTGGCCGTGGTAGAGATACACCTTCAAATGGATTTACCGATCCACCCATATTTCAGGCTTATAAATTAGATGGTACTTTTTTATGGGAGATTAACCTTGGCAAAAACATCCGAGAGGGCGCACATTATACTCAGTTCATGGTGTATGATTTAGATGGCGATGGCATTGCAGAATTTGCTTGTAAAACAGCTGATGGAACCAGAGATGGTAAGGGAAAAATAGTTGGAGACTCAACCAAAAATTGGGTAAACCGATTAGGGAAAATTTTAGAAGGCCCCGAATACTTTACCATTTTTAGTGGCAAAACTGGAGAGGCATTAGCGACAACTGATTACATTCCGGCTAGAGGCGATTTAGGGGGTTGGGGCGGAAGAGGTGGTAATGGTAAAAATGACAATACAGGTAATCGAGTTGATCGTTTTAATGCTTGTATCGCTTATTTAGATGGTGTTTATCCAAGTGTAATCATGTGTAGGGGTTATTATGGTAGAACAGTTTTGGCTGCTTGGGATTGGAGAAACGGAAAGTTAACCTCTCGTTGGGTATTTGATACAAAAGATGGCAAAAACCCATATTCTGGGATGGGCAATCATGGTTTAAGCGTAGCTGATGTAGATGGAGATGGCAAAGATGAGATTGTTTATGGAGCTATGGTAGTTGATGATAATGGAAAGGGACTGTTTTCCACAGGTTTAAGACACGGAGATGCTTTGCATGTAAGTGATTTGGATCCTGAAAGACCTGGCTTAGAAGTTTTTGGTGTGCACGAAATTGAGGAAGGCACAAAAGGACCAGGAGCTGCACTTTATGATGCCAAAACGGGAGAAGTTTTATGGGGCGGCTCAGATGATGAAGATGTAGGTAGGGGTGTAGCAGACAATATTGATAATACTAGGGTTGGTGCGCAAATGTGGTGGTCGGGTTCTAATGGATTATTTGATATGAAAGGAAATAGAGTGGGCGAAAATCCTCGTTCTACCAACTTTTTAATTTACTGGGATGGCGACTTGTCTCGTGAATTATTAGATGGAAACCATATAGATAAATACAATGCAGGTAGGTTATTTACCGCAAACGGTTATGTTTCTAACAACGGAACTAAATCTACTCCAGCTTTAAGTGCAGATTTATTTGGTGATTGGAGAGAGGAACTGATACTTCGTGCTTACGATAATAAAAGCTTGAGGATTTTTACTACTACCATTCCTACAGCACATAGAACATATACTTTAATGCATGATCCGCAATATCGTTTAAGTATTGCTTGGCAAAATGTTGGTTATAATCAGCCGCCACACACTGGCTTTTATTTTGGTTATGGGATGAAAAAGGCACCAAAACCTAACATCGTTTTAGTTGAACCTAAACAACATTAAAATGCGTTTATTTTATCAAATTTTATTTTGTTTTTGCTTGGCTCTGCCTACTTCGCTTTTTGCACAACGTGAAATGGAAGATTTGGGTAGAGGTGTTGTAGCTGTTCATCTCCCTGGAGATAGCGTGTATGTAAGTTGGCGTGTTTTAGGAACAGATCCCGATGATATTTCTTTTAATATTTATAGGAAAACGAATCAAGAAAAGCCGATTAGATTAAACAAAATGCCAATAACTGGTGCAACTATTTTTACAGATAAGGTTGTAAATTTTGCTAACCAAAATGAATGGTTTGTTAAGCCAATTTTAAATGGTAAAGAACAGGCAGAAAGTGCCGCATTTACCTTACAAAAAAATACGGAGGCCAAGCCTTATTTGTCTGTTCCTTTAAAAACCTTAACAGGATATACACCTAATGATATTTCTGTAGGTGATTTAGATGGGGATGGAGAATATGAAATTGTGGTGCATCAAGTTGGTAGAGGCAGGGATAATAGCCAAGCGGGTTTTACAACAGAACCTTTGTTAGAAGCCTATAAATTAGACGGCACATTTTTATGGCGAATTAATTTAGGTAAAAACATCCGCGAAGGTGCACATTATACCCAATTTATGGTCTATGACCTAGATGGAGATGGCAGAGCCGAAGTTGCTTGTAAAACAGCTGATGGAACTATTGATGGACAAGGTAAAGTGATTGGAGATTCTACCAAAGATTGGAGAAATCGAGCCGGTTATATCTTAGCTGGTCCTGAATTTTTAACCGTATTTGATGGTTTAACTGGAGCGGCAATTAACACCACGAATTTTATTCCGCAACGTTTTTCTAATGAAAACCCTACCGTTAGCGAACTAAAAAGTTTTTGGGGAGATGGTTATGGCAATAGAATGGATCGTTTTTTGGCAGCCATTGCCTATTTGGATGGCAAACACCCAAGTTTGATCATGGCTAGAGGTTATTATACCAGAACTTTTGTTACCGCTTGGGATTTTAAAGGTAAAACATTACAAAAAAGATGGACTTTCGATAGCGGAGAACCTGGAAATAGAGGTTATGGCGGTCAAGGAAATCACAACCTTAGCATTGCTGATGTAGACCAAGATGGTAAAGATGAGATTGTTTATGGTGCAATGACCATTGATGATGATGGAAAAGGTTTATATACCACTAGACTTGGTCATGGAGATGCATTACATGTAAGTGATTTAGATCCAGATAGACCCGGATTAGAAGTGTTTGACATTCAAGAGCGTTTTTCTGATGCTGGCGCACATTTTACAGATGCAAAAACAGGGGAAGTGTTATGGAAAAAAGCTTCTGTAAAAGCAGGCGATGATGGCGAAGGACCAGGAAGAGGATTGTCTTTAAATATTGATCCAAGATATAGAGGCTCTGAAAGCTGGGTGGCAGGAGCTGGAATTACTGGAATGTTTGATGCTAAAGGCAATAAGATATCTATTTACACACCAAGCGTAAATTTTGGTATTTTTTGGGATGGCGATTGCCAAAGCGAATTGTTAAACTCTACCTCAATTGATAAATGGGATTATGAAAATTCAAAAACCATTCGCCTGTTAAATGCAAGAGATTATAATTGTCTTTCTAATAATGGCACGAAATCTACTCCAGCGCTCTCAGCCGATATTTTAGGAGATTGGCGTGAAGAGGTTATTTTTCGCACAGCGGATGCCCGTGAATTAAGAATATTCACCACTACCATTCCAACTACCCATCGTTTTTACACCTTTATGCATGATCCACAATATCGTTTAAGTATTGCCTGGCAAAATGTAGCCTACAATCAGCCCCCACATACCAGCTTTTACATAGGCGATGATATGAATAAACCACCAGAACCAAATATTAAACTAATTAAGTACCACACAAAGAATGATGAGAACTAAAAAGAACATACCTAGAATAATGCGCCTCTTGTTAGGATTGATTTTGATGAATGCCGTATCGTATGCACAGGTTAGGGTAATCAACAACTTCGATAAAAATTGGACTTTCATTCAAGAAGATGTAAGCGAGGCGAGCAAAGCAGAATTTAATGATTCGAAGTGGAGAAGATTAGATGTGCCACACGATTGGAGTATTGAAGGCGCTTATGATAAGGCTAATCCAACTGCACGTGGTGGAGGATATTTGCCTTCAGGGATAGGTTGGTATCGCAAGAGCTTTTCCTTAGATGAAACAATGGCTAAAAAGAGAATCACCATCGAATTTGATGGTGTTATGGCCAATAGCGATGTGTATATCAATGGCTTTCATTTAGGTAAGCGTCCTTATGGTTACATCAGCTTTACCTATGATTTAACCAAACACCTCAATTTTGGCAAAGGAAAAACAAATGTAATTGCAGTTAAAGCTGATAACACTGTTCAACCTGCCTCACGTTATTATACTGGTGCGGGTATTTATAGGCACGTTCGTTTAGTGGCAACTGATCAGGTTCATATTGAAAATTGGGGCGTTTATATTACTACAGATGATGCCACTGCTGCTAAGGCAACGGTTAAAGTGCAAACCAGTGTGATAAATGAGACTGTTAAAGCTACTCAAGTTACTATTGAAACTACTATTTTAGATCCTGATGGTAAAATTGTTAAAAGCGCTCAAGCAAAACAAAATGTAGAAGCAGGTAAATCCTTTCAATTTAAACAGGATATCGCTGTTGCCAATCCAAAACTGTGGAATTTAGAAACGCCATCACTATATAAAACCTTAACAAAGGTTAGCATCGCTGGAAAAGTAATCGATGATCAATTAAATACTTTCGGTATTAGGGCTTTCAAATTTGAAGCTGCAACAGGTTTCTGGCTAAACGGTAAAAACTTTAAACTAAAAGGTGTTTGTTTACACCATGATGGTGGCGCGGTTGGCGCTGCGGTGCCATTGGCCATTTGGGAAAGTAGGTTAAAACAATTAAAAGAAGTTGGTGTAAATGCCATTCGTACCGCTCATAATCCTGTTGCCCCAGAGTTTTTAGATTTATGTGATCAAATGGGTTTTGTGGTAATGGATGAAACTTTTGATACTTGGAACTCGGCTAAAAATAACGGAGAAAAAGGATATAATCGCTTCTTTACCGAATGGTGGGAACGAGATACTCGTGACATGGTGATGAGAGATCGCAACCATCCATCCATAGTAATTTATAGTGTTGGAAACGAAATTCATGATGATTTAAATAGTCCCGCAGGTTTCAAAAAATATACGGATCAGCAAGATTTAGTTCATCAATTAGATCCGAGCCGCCCTGTTACTATGGCCTTATTCCGCCCTGCGAATTCTAAAGTTTATACCAATGGCTTTGCAGAAATAATGGATGTTGTTGGACAAAACTATCGTGAAAATGAATTAGTTGCTCTGCATAACCAAAAGCCAAGCTTAAAGGTAATTGGCACAGAAAACACACACGTTTTAGTCCAATATTTGGCTTTAAGAGATAATCCTTTTATGGCTGGACAGTTTTTATGGACTGGTTATGATTATTTGGGAGAGGCAGATTGGCCAGAAGTGACCAATAATCAAGGTTTGTTTGACCGTGCAGGTAACTGGAAAAATCAGAGTTTACAAAGACAAAGCTGGTGGGCAGAAAAACCAATAGTTCATATTGTAAGAAAAGAAGAGAATGCAGGTGCCGGTGCTTGGATTAACAATTGGACCCCAACTGATTTTGATACTTATGATGATTCTAAAGTTGCTGTTTATAGCAATTGTAATGAAGTAGAGCTATTTTTGAATGATAAGTCTTTAGGTTCTAAAACAAAACCTGCAGACGATTCTCCACGTTTGTGGGATGTAACTTTCGAAAAAGGAACATTAAAGGCGGTAGGAAAAAATAAAGGTAAAGTGGTGGTAACTGAAGAATTGAAAACTGCTGGTAAACCTGCCAAAATTGTATTATCTGTAAATAAGAATCAAATCAACAATAGTTGGGATGATGTAGCTTTTGTGACCGCAAAAATTTATGATGCAGATGGTAATCTTTGTCCAAATGCTGATGAATTAGTTAAATTTGATGTCTCAGGCGCAGGTTTTATAACAGCTGTTGATAATGGAAATGTAGCGAGCCACGAATTGTATAAAGCTACACAACGACATGCTTATCGCGGTTCTTGCATTGCTTTTGTAAAGGCAAATGAACCAAATGGAAAAATTACAGTCAAAGCAACAGCTGATGGATTAGAAAGTAGTTCCATTAGTTTAGAAGTAAAATAAAAATGTAAACTCCATAGTTGAGATAGAATAATAAAAAGACTTATCGATTTCTATGTGTCTACCTGCCGGCAGGCAGGTGTGGTAAAATTTAAGTATAATGAAAATGAAAAAGAATAAACTATTTATCATCGCAGGAATCATTACGATGATGTCCTCATTAGCGTTTATCGTTCAACGTAAACCAGCCTTACATACGATAGGTGATTCTACGGTTCGCAACTCTAACAAAGAAACATGGGGGTGGGGAACACCAATCGCAGCCTTATTTGATACGACTAGGCTACATGTAGAAAACAATGCCATGGCAGGTAGAAGTACCCGAACTTTTTTGTCTGAAGGTAGATGGGATAAAGTTTTAGAAACCTTAAAACCTGGAGATTTTGTAACTATGCAATTTGGTCATAATGATGGAAGCGCACCAGATACTACAAAAGCTGGGCGTAGAGGAGTTTTAAGAGGGATTGGAGAGGAAACTAAAGTGTTAACCTGGCCAGATGGGAAAGTAGAAACCGTACATACTTATGGTTGGTACATTAGAAAATTTGTTCGCGAAACCAAGGCAAAGGGGGCTGTACCGATTGTGGTTTCTATGATACCTAGAAATCAATTTAAAGATGGGAAAGTTTTACGTGCTGATCAGAATTTTGGTAAATGGGCTTCAGATGTGGCTAGAGAAGAAAATGCCTTTTTTGTGGATTTAAATAAGCTTACTGGAGATAAATATGATGCAATGGGGCCAGAGAAGGTAAAAGCATTTTTCCCTGGCGACCATACTCATACCAATTTAGAAGGAGCTAAGCTAAACGCCCAATCGGTGATAGAAGGTATTGAAGCACTAAAAGATTGTACACTTAAAAATTATATTAAAAAATAGATGTCAGTCTGAGCGTAGTCGAAGACCATTCGCAAATCCCAGCCTGTCCGGTAGGCAGGCTTCGACAAGCTACCGATATGAAATCGGTACAGGTCAGGATTGACAATTTATAATAAGAATATACAAAAATCAAAAATGAAAACAAAATACTTAAGCCTAGGACTAATCACTGCATTTATCGTTCTTTCTTCATGCATTGTTTTAAAACAAAATGAAAAACCTACCTTATTTTTAATCGGAGATTCTACCGTTAAAAACGGAAAAGGAAAAGGTGATGGTTCTTTATGGGGTTGGGGCAGTTTTATTGGAGAACTTTTTGACACCAATAAAATAAATGTAGAAAATAATGCGCTTGGCGGAACGAGTAGTCGTACTTTCCAAACAAATGGTTTATGGGAACCAGTTTTAGCCAAGATTAAAAAAGGAGATTTTGTCATGATGCAGTTTGGGCATAATGATAGTAGTCCATTAGATGATACAGCTCGTGCTCGTGGAACAATTAAAGGAATTGGTACAGAAAGTAAAGAAATCTTTAATCCAATTAAGAAAAAGCAAGAAGTAGTTTATACTTATGGCTGGTATCTGCGCAAGTTTATCAATGATGTTAAAGCAAAAGGAGCTACTCCGATTGTATGTTCTTCCATTCCTCGAAACCCAGTAAAAGATGGTAAAGTTGTTTTGGCAAATGATAGTTACGCTAAATGGGCAGAAGAAGTTGCAAAAGCGGAGCACGTAGATTTTATTCCTTTAAACCAGTTGATAAAAGATAATTATGGTGCCGCTAGTGCGGATTTAGTTAAGACTTATTTTACCGAAAAGGACCATACGCATACCAATGAAGCAGGCGCTAAACTAAATGCTTCCCTTGTTGTTGCGGGTTTAAAAACACTGAAGAATTCTAGGTTGAATAAGTATTTAAAGTAAAAAATTAACCACATTAGGAACATAGGACACATAGAAGGAAATTTGTTTTGGTTAGAAAATGCCATAAAATTGAAAGGAATGCTCATTAAAAACTATGTTATCTATGTGCCTACCTGCACTGCCTGCATGCAGGTGTGGTAAATCAATAAATGAATTACTACCACAAATATGTTACGCTTTAGAGACCCTTTCAAAGACTTGTGTTCGGCTCTTTTAATAGGTTTTTCTAGTTATTACAGGACACTACAGGTTGCCCATATCTCCATTAAAGCTTAATATAGTAGCTTCTAACCAAATATAGTGTGTGTTTAATCGCATTCACTTAATATTGATATGCTGATAAATCTATTTAAGTTGAAACACTGGCATTTACTTGCTGTTTTATTTCTCTTCTTGCTTTCTAACGCTGCACAAGCCCAAACCATTTCTGTACAAGGTAAATGGCGATTTAAAATCGATGCCAATGATGAAGGTTTAAAGGCAAAATGGTTTAATATCGTTCTTCCAGAAACTATTAATTTACCGGGTTCGATGAATGAAAATTTCAAGGGAGAAGACATCACGCTTAAAACAAAGTGGACTGGAAGTATTTATGATAGTTCTTATTTTTATAATCCGAGTTTGGCTAAATATCGTCAAGCCAATAATATTAAAATTCCATTTTGGTTAACACCTAACAAATATTACACGGGAGCAGCTTGGTATCAAAAAGATATTCAAATCCCGACAGATTGGAATGGGAAAAGAATGGTTTTATCATTAGAATATCCCCATTCAGAAACAAGAGTGTGGATTGATGATGTAGAAATCGGCAGTCAATATACTTTTGTGGTAGCACAAAACTTCGAGTTACCAGCTAATTTAAAACCTGGCAAACATACTATTACTTTGCAAATTGATAACAGGATAAAAGCTATCAATGTTGGTCAAGATTCGCACAGTTTAACCGATCATACCCAGGGAAACTGGAATGGCGTTGTAGGTAAAATGTTTATTCAAGCTGGTTCTCCAATCTATTTTGAAGACATTCAAGTTTATCCTGATTTAAAACGCAAGGTTGCCAAAGTTAAGATTCAATTAAAGGCAGGTCAAAATATTTCATCGACAGGAAACATTACCTTATCAGCCACAAGTTTCAATACCAAAGAAATTATAAATGTTAAGGCACTAACTAAAGCATATTCAATTACAAATGGAAATGGTTCACTAGAAATTGAGTTGCCAATGGGCGGTAAGATCGTAACATGGGATGAATTTGACCCAGCACTTTATCGCTTAAGAGCATCGTTAGTTAGCAAAGATGGTAAAAAGGACGAAAGACAAGTTCAATTTGGGATGCGTGAATTTAAAGCCGTAGGTAGAAGTTTTCATGTCAATGGTCGTCCGGTTTTTTTACGTGGAACCGCTAATAACTGCGAGTTTCCCCTAACGGGATATCCATCAATGGACGTGGAATCATGGCTTAGGATTTTTAAAATATCAAAGGCTCATGGATTAAACCATATGCGTTTCCATTCTTGGTGCCCACCAGAAGCTGCATTTATAGCTGCCGACTTAATTGGTTTTTATTTACAACCTGAAGGTCCGAGTTGGGCAAATCATGGAACTTCTATCGGTAACGGAAAACCTATCGACCAGTTCATTTACGATGAGACTAATCGCATGACCAAAAATTATGGCAATTATGCCTCTTTTTGTATGATGGCTTATGGAAATGAACCTAGTGGGAGACAAGTAGAATACCTAACCAAGTTTAACGATTATTGGAAAGCAAAAGATTCTAGAAGGTTGTACACTGGAGCTTCAGTAGGTGGTAGTTGGCCAGTTATTCCAAATAACGAATTTATGGTTAGGGCAGGAGCAAGAGGTTTAGATTGGGGCAGAAAACCTGAAAGCATTTCTACTTATGCTAAGCAAATTTCACAATTCACAGTTCCTTTTGTAGCCCATGAGATGGGACAGTATTGTGTGTACCCGAACTTTAAAGAAATTAAAAAATATACAGGAGCTTATAAAGCTAAAAACTTTGAGTTGTTTGAAGAAGATTTGAAAGACCATAATATGGGCGATCAAGCAGAATCATTTTTAATGGCTTCGGGTAAATTACAAGCGCTATGTTACAAAAATGAAATAGAAAAAGCTTTAAGAACACCAAATTATAACGGTTATCAGTTACTGTCTTTAAATGATTATCCTGGTCAAGGCACTGCATTAATTGGTGTATTAGATGCCTTTTGGGATGAAAAAGGATATATCACCGCTAAAGAATTTAAGCGCTTTTCTAACAGTACTGTCCCATTAATTGAGGTGCCTAAGTTTGTTTATACGAGCGATGAAAACTTTGAACCGAAAATTGAAATAGCGCATTGGGGGAAAGCTCCCATAGATGCAAAAATTACAGCTAGGTTAATAGATGAAACTGGTAAAGTAGTTTTTACTTTTAAATGGGGTCCAAGAACATTGCCAGTTGGGGAGATTACTCAAATCGGTTCTCTAAAATATTCATCAAACCCAATTACCAAGTCTAGAAAACTAAAATTAGAAGTTGCTATTGATGGAACTGAATTTGCCAACGATTGGGATTTTTGGTTTTTCCCACCCTCACTTCCCGAAGTTAAAACTGATGTTTACTATACGACTGATTTGGATGATAAAGCAAGAGCGGTATTAAACAGCGGAGGAAAAGTGTTTTTAAATGCAGCCGGAAAAGTAATCAAAGGAAAAGAGGTGGTTCAAACATTTTTACCAGTATTTTGGAATACTTCTTGGTTTAAAATGCGTCCACCACATACTTTGGGTTTTGTGGTTGATCCGAAGAATCCAGCATTTGCTGAATTTCCAACGTCTTATCACAGCGATATGCAATGGTGGGAAATCGTAAATAGAACCCAAGTAATGAACTTGGAAGATTTCCCGAAAGGATTTAAACCTATCGTTCAGCCAATTGATACCTGGTTTTTAAATCGCCGTTTGGCTATGATTTTTGAAGCAAAAGTTGGCAATGGTAAATTGATTGTATCAAGTGCTAACCTATCATCAGATTTAAAGGGAATGCCAAGTGCGCAACAATTGTATTATAGTTTACAGAAATATATGGTTTCAGACCAATTTAACCCGAAATTTAACGTTGACTTTAATGTTGTAAAAGACATTTTTGAAACACCTTCAAAACAAAAGTTTGAGACTTTTACTAAAGATAGTCCAGATGAACTTAAACCTAAGCCAAATTCTAATTAATTTCATAAAATTCATCCTAATGAAAAGAACAATCCTAGCTACAATCATATTATTCGCCTTAATATCACAAGGTTTTGCTCAAAAAATCCCATCTCAATCGAAGGTTTTAAAAGTTTTAAAACAAACCAATGCTTATTTCATGAATAAGTGGCCAGATGCTGGAAAATCTATTTTTACCAACAAAGAAAGACCAAGCAACATTTGGACAAGGGCCGTTTATTATGAAGGGTTAATGGCTTTACATCAAATTAATCCTGATAAGGAATATTATGATTATGCTGTGCAATGGGGTGATAAACATAAGTGGGGATTAAGAAATGGCATCCAAACTAGAAATGGTGATGATCAGGCTTGTGGACAAACCTATATTGATTTATATAACATCGACCCAAAACCAGAAAGAATAAAAGACATTAAAGCTTCAATGGATTTAATGATTAAATCTGGAAAAGTTAACGATTGGACTTGGATTGATGCCTTGCAAATGGCGATGCCTGTATTTGCGAAATTAGGTGTTTTAACAAAAGATGATACTTATTATGAGTACATGTATAAAATGTATATGCACACCAAAAACGTAGAAGGTGGAGGCTTATACAATGCAAAAGATGGCTTATGGTGGAGAGATAAAGATTTTGTGCCACCTTACAAAGAGCCAAATGGTAAAGATTGTTATTGGAGCAGAGGAAATGGTTGGGTAGTTGCTGCCTTGGTTAAGGTGTTGGAAATTATGCCAGAAAATGCACCTCATAGAGATGAATATTTAAAAACCTATCACGAAATGATTAAGGCTTTAGTGCCTTTACAACGTGAAGATGGTTTCTGGAATGTGAGTTTGGTAGATCCAACTCATTTTGGTGGTAAAGAAACTTCTGGAACAGCGTTGTTTGTTTACGGAATGGCTTGGGGTGTAAATAAAGGCATTTTAGATAAAGCCGTTTACAAACCTATTATTGCCAAAGCTTGGAACGGTATGACTAAAGAAGCGGTTCAAAAAACAGGTTTTATTGGTTACATGCAAGGAACAGGGAAAGAGCCAAAAGATGGTCAGCCGGTTAATTACACCAGTATGCCAGATTTTGAGGATTATGGTTTAGGTTGCTTTTTATTAGCTGGAACAGAAGTTTATAAGTTGAAAAAATAGTAATGATTAAATCTGTAACAGTAGCATTAATTTTATTATGCAGTTCATTTATTGCTAATGGGCAATCCATTGGCAATTATAAATCTGGTTACAAAAAAACAGGAAATGTATTGTCGTTTTTAACAACCAATGGTGAGGTTAAACTAGAATTCTGCACACCAGAAGTTTTTAGATTAAGGGCAAGCTGGAATGGTAAGTTTGAGGCACAAGAACAATTGATGGTTACTAAATACAATTGGCCTTTGGTAAATACTAAAGTTGAAGATAAAAAGGACCATTTTTTGTTAACCACGGCAAAGCTGATGGTTAAATTATATAAAAGCCCATTTAAGGTTGATGTTTTTGATGCAAACGGTAAATTATTAAGCTCAGAAGTTAATGGAGCAATCACAAAAGAAGGAACCGCAGTTGGTGTAACCAAAAAATTAGCCGCTGATGAACACTTTTTCGGCTTTGGCGAACGTATGGATTTTATGGATCGCAGAAGCAAAAAAGTGAACTTAAATGTGGGTAGAGGCAAAGGTTTACCACACGCAATTGGCGCTTACAATATCTTAGAAGCTAATTATTGCCCTATTCCGTTTTTCATGAGCACAAAGGGTTATGGCATATTTTTACACAACTCGTTCGCCACCTCGTGGGATATGGGAGCTGATAAAAAAGACCAATATAGTTTCAAAGCGGCTGATGGTGAGTTGGATTATTATTTTATCTACGGACCAAACTTTAGAAACATCTTAAATAATTATACTTCAATTACTGGTAAATCGCCAATGTTGCCGCAATTTGCATTGGGCTTACATGCTGGTACTTATAGCGGTGGTACTTGGAGCCATGAAGAAAAAACATCTGATCACTATGTGGTAGAATTAGCTAAAAAATATAGGGAATTAGGCATTCCGGTAGATTTATTCTGGTTAGATTCTACTTGGCGTTTATTCGGTGAAAATGGAGGTAAGGGTGCTACTACTTTCGAGTGGAGAGAAACTTTTAAAAATCCAAAATCGATGTTCGATAGCATTTATGCCATGAACTATAAAATGGTTGGCTTACACATTAGGCCAAGGTTTGATAATGCTAAAAAACTAAACCTATTAGACCAAGCTAGGGCAAAAGGATATACCTACCCAGAAAATGGTAAACCGGGAGAGTTTGTTAATTTCTTCGATTCTGCTGCTGTAAAATGGTGGTGGGATAATGGTGTGAAAAGAGTGGCAGATCTTGGTGCTAAATTTTTAAAAACAGATGAGGGAAGTGCTTTTGGTGCTTTGGCTAATGAAAGTGAAAAAGTGGGACCAAAAGGTAAGATTGCAGAACGATTACATAATGTTTTTCCGATCGCTTATGCAAAAGCACCTTTCCAAGAGTTTGAAAAATTCAATGGATTTAGAGGTTTAAATCAAACCAGAGAAGGTTATTCGGGCATACAGCGCTATCCATATATTTTTGCAGGCGATTGGCCTAGCGAATGGCAATATTTTGCGCCAGTTATTAAAGCTGGTTTAAATGTTGGTTTATCTGGCGTTGGTTCTTGGGCACATTGTATGGGGGGGTTTGAGCATCAAGCCGATCCAGAATTATATATTAGATGGGTTCAGTTTGGGATGTTTAGTCCAATTGCATTGGTTTTTGGAATGGATCATCCTGGTTACAAAGAACCTTGGAAATACGGAGATGATGCCTTACGTAATTTCAAAAAATACGATTTATTGCGTTACCGTTTATTTCCTTACATGTACACGAGTATGCATCAGCAATATGAAACAGGTGTGCCAATTATGAGGGCTCTAGTTTTAGATAACCAAGAAGATGAAAATGTGTATGAGATAGCAGATCAATACATGTTTGGCGATAACTTAATGATTGCTCCAGTAACTACAAAGGGAGCAATTACTAGGTCGGTTTATTTGCCAAAAGGTACTTGGTTTAATTATTGGACTAATCAAAAGTATGAAGGTCAAAAATATCATCATGTGGTAGCACCACTAGATACCATTCCAATTTTTGTGAAGGGAGGAAGTATTATTCCGATGCAGCCAGAAATGAAATACACCGGAGAAAAACCTGTTGATGTAATTACGCTAGATATTTTCCCTTATGGCGATTCAAAATATGATGTGTATGAAGATGATAATTTAAGTTCGGCCTACAAAACTGGAGATTTTGCCATTACAACCATCACTTCTTCTTTAAAAGCTGATGGTTTGACCATTAAAATTGCTAAACCTGTAGGTAAATTTAAGCCAACACTTCATAAATATGAATTAAGAATACATTGGACAGGAGAAACTCCTCCAAAAGTGATGCTAGAAAATGAAGTAAGTATCGCTCAAACTCAGTATTCCGGATTTATCGGGCCACGCTATAATTTGAAAGATAAAACGCTAACTATAAAATCAAGAGCCAATAATTTGACTGATATTACTTATAAAATCAATTAAAGATGAAAACTGCATTTAAAATGAAGCTTAAGCCAGGTTTTACAGCTGAATATAAAAAACGTCATGACGAGATCTGGCCAGAATTATCAGCTTTGCTAAAAGAAAATGGTGTTAGCGATTATACCATATTTTTAGATGAAGAAACAAATATCTTATTTGCTGTACAACAACAAAATGGTTCTTCATCACAAGATTTAGGAAGTACAGCTATTGTACAAAAATGGTGGGCTTATATGGCAGATATCATGGATACAAATCCAGATAATTCTCCAATTAGCAAACCTTTGTTGGAAGTATTTCATTTAGATTAATTTTATTATAGGGATGTCATCCTGAGCTTGTCGAAGGATTGTTGATAAGGTCTTCGACAAGCTCAGACTGACAATAATCTTAATTAATAGGCAAAGTTGTCATACGTACCTTAAATCGAACATATACCAAATATCACACTATGAAAAGATTTTTTTCTATCCTTATTATCACCTTATCCATTACCATTTCTTCAATGGCTCAAACCACTAAATCAGTTTGGCCGGTAATGGAAAAACAAATGAAACCTTGGGTTCGCTGGTGGTGGATGGGTAGTGCAGTTGATGAAAAAAACCTTATTCAGAATTTAACCACTTATCAAAAAGCAGGAATAGGTGGGGTAGAGATTACGCCGATTTATGGCGCTGTAGGTTATGAAGCTAGATACATTGATTTCCTATCGCCAAAATGGATGGATATGTTAAGGTTCACCGTAAATAAATCTACTAGTTTGGGTTTGGGCGTTGATATGAATACAGGCACTGGTTGGCCATTTGGTGGGCCACAAATCAAACCAGAAAATGCAGCTACTAAACTGATTACTCAAAAATACAATTTAAAAGAAGGCGAGAAATTAAATGAACCTATAAAAGTTAAAGAAGCTAAACAAGAAGTCGCCAAATTACAAGCCTTAACCGCTTATGGCCCTAAAGGAGAAATACTAAACTTATTAAACCAAGTAGAGGCAAATGGTAATTTAAACTGGTCGCCCAACAAAGGCAATTGGGAAATATATGCGCTATTTGCTGGCAAAACACGCCAAATGGTTAAACGTGCAGCACCGGGGGGTGAAGGTTTTACTTTAGACCACTTGGATAAAAGTGCTGTTAATGTTTACCTTAAAAGATTTAATGATGCTTTTGGAAATAAACCTCAAGGTATCAGGTCGTTTTTTAATGATAGTTATGAAGTTTATGGCGCCAACTGGACACCCACTTTTTTTGATGAATTTAAAAAGAACAGGGGATATGATCTTAGGAATTACTTAAGGGAGTTAGTAGGGGATGATGGAAATAAAGAAACCATCGCAAGGGTTAAATCAGATTACCGTGAAACCATGAACGACTTATTGTTAAACAACTTTACCAAACCGTGGACAAATTGGGCGCATCAGTATCAATCCTTAACTAAAAACCAATCCCATGGTTCGCCAGGTAACTTATTAGATTTATATAGCGCAGTAGATATTCCTGAAACAGAGACTTTTGGCTCTAGCTATTTTCCAATCTCAGGTTTGCGAAGAAACAAAGAAGACATACGAAATGTAAATCCAGACCCTATGATGAGCAAGTTTGCTTCTTCTGCGGCACATACTACAGGTAAAAAACTGGTATCATCAGAAACTTTTACTTGGTTAACAGAACATTTTAAAACCTCATTCTCTCAATGCAAACCAGAAGCAGAACAACTGTTTCTTTCTGGCGTTAACCATATCTTTTACCATGGTACAACAAACTCTCCTTCAGATGCGGTTTGGCCAGGTTGGTTATTTTATGCATCGGTTCAAATGAACCCCACAAACAGTTTATGGCCGCAAATAGGTGGATTAAATAATTACATTGCTCGTTGTCAATCTGTATTACAGGCCGGCAAGGCAGATAACGAATTATTAATTTATTGGCCAGTATATGATGTTTGGAACCAAGCTAAGGGATTAGATATTGCCTTAAAGGTACATGATGTTGATGATTGGTTACACCCAACACCATTTTATAAACTAGCTACTAGCCTGTCAAAAACTGGTTATTCATTTGATTTTGCATCAGATCATTTATTATCACAATCAACAGTAGCAAATGGTTTAGTTAAAACAGCGGCAAACGCATCGCCATATAAAGTATTAATCGTTCCACAATGTGAGATGATGGATTTAAATACCTTGAATAAAATTATAACAATGGCTAATGCAGGTGCAACCGTTATATTTCAAGAATTACCAAAAGATGTTCCGGGTTTAAATGATTTAAGCGTAAGACAATCGCAATTGAAAACAGCCCTAGGTAAATTGGCATTTGTGGGTTTAACAGACGGAATTAAACAATTTAAGACGGGTAAGGGGCAAATCCTTTTGGCTAGTGATATTCAAAAAGCGTTGACTTATAAAACAATTAAAAGAGAAGAATTAACAGATTCCGGTCTGCAATTTATTCGTAGAGCTATTACTGGTGGAAAATATTATTATGTAGTAAATCATACTGCCAAAGCCATTGATGCTTATTTGCCTGTTAATGAATCTGGTTACGTATTATTTATGGATCCATTGAATGGAACTTATGGTTTAGCTGCTACAAAGGTAGAGAAGGGGCAATTGAAAACTAGATTTCAATTAAAATCTGGTGAGAGTATCATTTTGAAGATTACAAAAGCAAAACCCGCAGTGACTAATTTATGGAATTACTTACAAGCACCAGGAACAGCGCTTGCTTTCACTAACCCATGGAGCTTACATTTTTCGCAAGGCGGGCCTGCATTACCAGCTGATCAAAAACTAGAAAAATTAATATCGTGGACTGAGTTACCTGATGAAAAATTAAAATCTTTTTCAGGAACTGGAGTGTATACTACAAGCTTTAATCTGCCAGCAAAAAATGCCAAGGAATATGTGTTGAGTTTAAATCAAGTAGATGAGAGCGCAAGGGTATTTATTAATGGGCAAGAAGTGGGCATATTGTGGAGTATTCCTTTTGAGGCTAAGGTAGGGAAGTTTTTAAAAGTGGGTAATAACACCATAAAAATTGAGGTGGTAAATTTAATGGCCAATCGCATTCGCGATATGGATATCAAAAAAATAAAGTGGAGAAATTACCATGAAATCAATTTTGTAGATATCAACTACAAGGATTTTGATGCTGCCAAATGGGATATTATGCCTTCAGGATTGCTTGGGCCAATAACAATAACACCTTACAACTAAGAGAAGTTTGAATTATTTTTATTTTTTTTAATAAAAAAGTGTTTAAACTTCAGTGTAATATATCAAGCTAAATCGTTTTAAAACGCATATTAAAGTCCTGTTATGTTTTGTGCTAATATTTTATAATAAATTGACAGGATAGTACAGGACAGAATTTTGTTTATTAAATTTTACATTTAGAGAGTTAAAATATTAACCAAATAACCATTAACCAAATATTAAAAGTTAACGTAAGTTAACATGCTTGTATGAAATAATTATACTCTATATTCTTAATCAAAACATGAACAATCTATCGATTAAGAAATCCAGTTTTTATTTCATTTAAATCAATTCAGGTGTGTAATCATATTTGCTTTGGTTTATTTTTTTCAATTTTTTTTAATCGTCAGTTTGACGTTTATTAAGTTGAGGAAGCAATAAAGGATAAAAATAACAGGAAACACATTAACCAACATATAAACTAACGTCGTTATTACTAAGTATGGCATAAATTCTACTCCTCATCTTCATCCCATTTATTTTTTCATATCTATTTGATTGGAGTGACTGTGTTTTTCATTGCCTTAAAGTAATAGCCGTTTTATTTAATAAAATAGCTATGAGTAAAAGTGTACTAAATTATCTAATTGTCTCTCTGACTTTTATTTTTTTACTGACTGGTTGCAGGAAAGAAGAGTTTGACAAATTTTATGGTCGACCAGAAAATCTGGGAGATCCTATCTATCAGCAATTACAACAAAAAGGAAATTTCACCAAGTTTTTAGATGCCGTAGATAAAGCTGGCTATAAGGAAACTTTAAGTGCTGCCGGATCATGGACCGTATTTGCACCAACCGATGCTGCTTTTGCAAAATACATGACAGATAATAACCTTACGACTATTACGCCAGAGTTAGCTTCTGCCATAGTTAGGTACTCAATGACTTATGACGGAGAGAAGGTGGAAAGATTAAGCGATTTTTTCTCTAACAAAGGCTTTATCAAAAATACTGCATTTAGGCGCCGTACGGTTTATTATGATTTTGTATATGACGCAGTTGATGCAAATGGAAATCCAATTAAAGCGGTGGCTGCCAATCGTAACGGTAGTTTTATCAATACTGATTTTAATAACAAGAACTTACCATTCTATCTTACTCCATTTATGACAATTAATGGACTTACTGCTACAGATTACAACTATTTTTATCCTGGGTCTACTTATACTGGTAAAAATGTGGGTCCTGCAAATATTGTTGATGGAGAGTATAACATCATCGCTGAGAATGGAGTGATACATGTGATTGATAGGGTGCTAACACCTCCGCAGAGTATAGACCAATACATAAATGCTAAGAGTGAGTATAGCGTATTCAAAAACTTATTAGACAAGTATGTAACTTATAACCCTAATACAGATGTTTCTCATCGCTATGAAGTACTAACTGGCAAAGTAGGTAACGTATTTGTTAAAAATTACGCTACACTATTATCATTTTCTCCTAACAATGAAAATTATTTGCGAATTGATGCAAACGATGCTCAAACAGGTTCTTACAGTATTTTCGCACCAAATAATGATGCGGTAAACGCCTATGCAAAAAGTACCTTACTTAGGTATTGGGGTAAACGTGGAGTAAAAACATTGAATGAACTTTATGTAGTAGCACCAGATTTAATTAGGGATTTCGTAAACTCCCATTTATACACTTCTACAGTATGGCCAAGTAAATTTAATGTTGCTTTAAATTCATTAAATGATGCAAGTAAATTAAGCCAAACCAATGTGGTTGATAAACAAGCCTTAAGTAATGGTTTTTTATATGGCGTAAATAAGGCACAAGATGCAAGTGTTTTCTCGACAGTTTATGGAAATGTAAACTTGGATCCTGATTATTTTATCATGAAACAAGCATTAAACTATTTCGGATTAACGATTCCCTTAAGAACAGCTTCCCTTCGTTACATGATTGTGATGATTCCTGATGTTACCTTAAGAAAAATGGGATTTTATTATGATGCCTTCTATCCATCGGCACCTATACGAGGAGACAATGCTGCGCTTAGACGTATTTTACAAACACACATTATCCCATTGGGTAACAGAGAGGTGCCAGATTTCGCTGGTTCTGGAATTCTTGAAGCTTCAAATGGAGAATACATTAAATATAATGCAGGTAAATTAAGTTCTGCCGGTACTTCAGATAGTACTGTGGTAGCTAAACAAACCATTCCAATAGATTCAGTAAATAGTGCTGTAAACGGATCTGCTGTATATGGTAAAGAGGCTTTGACTTATACTCCATTAGCAGTGGCAAGGCATATCGAACGTTATGGTACATTGGTTACTGATCCATATTATGATTTTTATCAATTCTTAAAAACAAGTCAAATTTATAATACTACTTCAGGGGCTATTACTGGGGTGTCAGATGGTGTTTTTTACACTGTCCTTATTCCAACAAAAGCTGCTATTACACAAGCTGTTAAGGATGGAGTTCTTCCCGGGAATACCACAACAGGCGTACCGACCTATAATCCTTCTGATTTAATTGGAAAGAATCTAATATCTCAATTTATTCAGTACCACATTATTAATAAAACTTCTGTTGCCAGCGATGGACAAAAAACCGGCGCCTACGAAACCTTATATAAAGATGACAATGGTAATACTTCTCTTGTGAGGGTAACAACCAATACTACAAGTTCATTAACATTTACCGATGTTACCAATAGAACAGCTAATGCATTGTTAGGGCCGTCTGATAGAAGTAATGTGCTTTCTAACAGAACAGTAATTCACCAGATCAACAACTATTTAAAATATCAATTCTAAACCATACGCTAAGATGACTAAAAAATATATATATAGTTTTTGTATAATCGTTTGCTGCTTGCTGGTGTCTTTAAGTGCAAGTGCACAAATCACCAATGTTAAGGGTAAGATTATTGATAAAAAAGATAAAGATGCAGTTGTAGGTGCTTCCGTTGTTATTCTTGATAAAGATGGACGTATAGTAAGGGGAGTTTCTACTGATATAGATGGGAACTACTCTATGACCGTAACCGATCCGAGCCATAAAATTAGGGTCTCTTTTATCGGTTATAAATCTACAACGCCAATCGCTATTGATAAAGCAGTGATTAACTTTCAATTAGAGCCTGAAAACAACCAAATGGATGAGGTGAAAATTGTATCTCGGGCTAAATCTAATACAGGTAGTGGGATGACCATTGATAAAAGGGATCAAACAGGGGCAATCTCAACCATCAATGCTAAAGAATTAGAAGATATGCAGGCAGCCTCAATTGATGTGGCCTTGCAAGGGCGCTTATCGGGTATAGATATTGCATCAACCAGTGGAGATCCGGGTGCACCGATGCAGATTCGTATTCGTGGTACTTCTTCTATCAACGGTGCAGTAGACCCTTTAATCGTGGTTGATGGAATGCCTTATGACATTTCTATCCCTAGTGATTTCAACTTTGCCACTTCGGACGAAAACAATTACGGACAATTATTAAATATTGCTCCCTCAGACATTTTAGAAATTAGTGTACTAAAGGATGCAGCCGCGACTTCTATTTGGGGTTCTAGGGCCGCCAATGGTGTGTTGGTAATTACCACCAAAAGGGGAGCTGTTGGTCCACCTGCCATTAGTTATAATTTTAAAGGTTCTTTTTCTAAACAACCTGGTCCAATCCCTATGTTAAATGGTAATCAATATTCTACCTTAATTTTAGAAGAGTATTATAATGCCGGTCGTCAGTTCTCTACTTCAGAGTTTGCCAAACAATTTCAGTATGATCGTAATGATCCTTATAACTATTATAACTTTAGCAATAACACCAATTGGTTAGATGCCATTACTCGTGTAGGTTATTTACAAGATCATAACCTTTCTATTTCTGGAGGAGGTGAAAAAGCGAGGTATCGTGCATCTTTAAACTATTTTAACCAAGAAGGAACAACCCGAGGTACAAGTTTAGGCAGGTTGAGTGCAAGGGTAAATTTAGATTATCAAGTATCCAATAAAATTAAATTCCAAGCAGATTTTGTGTATACCCATATCGATAATCAGAATTTATATCAAGATAGGGGTTCTAGAAACGTGTCAAGAGATATCGCGTATCAAAAAATGCCCAATCAGGCTGTGTTTGAATATGATGAATATGGCAATATTACGTCTAACTATTTTAGTCCATCGTCTACTGCCCAAGGAACCTATCCAGGCACTTATAATCCGTTAGCGTTTGTAATGTCTGCTAATAACCACCAGTTAGGAGAGCGAGTAATTCCAAAGTTTAGCTTACAGTATAAAATTCTGCCAGATAATAAGCTAAATCTTACCGCTAATTTCCAGGCGGATATTAATAATACCAAAACCAAAACATTTTTACCTCAAATTGCCACAGGTAGACCATTTACCGATGCCTATGTTAATTCTGCTGGTGATAGTGATGGTGATGCTTTTAGTATGACTTCATTTATAACCTTAGAATATAAACCAAAATTAAACGAAAAACACGATCTAGGGTTATTTACCAGATTTGATGCTTATGATGGAAGACGAACTGGTCAAGGAATGTTTTCTACCAATACAGCTTCTTCTTATTTAGCTGATCCTTCCATTGATAGTCGTAATAATACAACTGGTTCTGCTTATTCTTCATACGGACAAACTCGTTCAGTTGGTTTATTAGTTCAAGGAATCTACAAATATTTAGACCGTTACATCTTCATCGGTAGTGTTCGTGGAGATGGTAACTCGAAATTTGGCCCAAATAATCGTTATGGTGTATTCCCTTCTGCTTCAGTAAGATGGAGAGTCTCTGGTGAGCCGTTTATGAAAAAAACAGCCAGTTTTATTGATGATTTTAGTTTTAGGGCTAGTTATGGTTTGGCAGGTAATGCGCCAAAATATGATTATACTTATTTAAATACCTATCAAAATTATGGATTTAGTTATTTAGGCAATGCTGGTGTTTATGCCAACAACCTAGAATTAGCTGATTTAAGATGGGAAAAAGTAGCGCAATCTAACGTAGGGGTTAACTTAGCGATGTTTAAAAATGCCGTATCAATGGAATTTGATATCTATCGCAAACGTACTTCTGATTTGTTTTACCCAGACTTACAGGTGGCCAATTATAATGGCTATGGAGCGGTGGATATGAACGTGGGTACGATGGATAACCAAGGATGGGAATTTGCCATTTTTGCCAATTTGGTTAAAAAGAAAAACATTAGGGTTGATTTTAATTTTAATATCTCACACAATGAAAATATCATTCGTGAAATCTCTCCTTTGTATCCAAGGGAAAATAACGGAAAAGTAACCTCAAATAATGTATTTAAAGTATTTGTGCAAGAAAACAACCCATTTGGTTCGTTCTACGGGTTTAAATTCAAAGGTGTTTACAAGGATTTAAATTCTACCATTGCTCTTGATGAAAGTGGTAACCAAATCATTGGGCCAAATGGCCAGAAGGTTTACATGCGTTTTGCTTACCCATCTATAGACTACACTTTCCAACCGGGTGATTCGATGTATGAAGATACCAACCATGACGGTAATATTGATTATAAGGATATTGTTTACTTAGGGAGTGGAAATCCAAAATTTACAGGTGGATTTGGAACAGGAATAACCCTATTTGGTAACATCAGGCTTGGTGCGAATTTTAGTTATCGTACAGGCTATCAGGTTATCAATGGCACGAAAATTACGACTACTAACATGAATGGTTTCAGCAACCAAAGTACTGCCGTACTACGTAGATGGAAATCTGAAGGAGATGTTACTGATATGCCAAGAGCAGTTTATGGTGGTGGCTTTAATTTCTTAGGATCAGATCGTTACGTTGAAGATGGTTCTTACTTAAGATTGAGAAGTATCACTGCAAAATATGATTTTAGCAAAAATTTCATGAAAAGATTGGGTATGAAAAGCTTGAGTATAAATATCATGGCAGAGAATATCTTAACTTTTACTAAATACACAGGACAAGATCCAGAAGTGCCAGTAAAGTTAACTGCATTCTCAACTGTGGTAGATAATTCTACCACGCCTCCAATCAAAACAATTACTTTAGGTTTAACCGCAAATTTTTAATCAGATATGAAGAAAATTATATATCAATCAAGCCTTGTGTTGTTATTGATCACAGCTTGCTCATGCAATAAATGGTTAGACTTAAAGCCTCGTGATGGGATTACCCGAGAAGCTTTTTGGAAAACCAAAGAAGATATTCAAGCTGCTGTAGCAGGCATTTATACTTCGTTATTAGCACCTCCTCCTGGGGTTGGTGATAAAGCCCTTACCGAGTGGATATTTGTACAAGGTGAAATTAGAGCAGATATGGTGGCAGCTGCGGCAGGTGTTACACAAGATGAGGTTAATGCAATTGACGTTAACATTGTATCTTCTACTTCGCTGAGCAGTTGGGCAGCTTTTTACAGGACAATTAATTATTGCAATACGGTTTTGGATTATTCACCAGGAGTGAAGGCTACAGATCCAACCTTAACTGATGCACAATTGAATGCTTATAGTGCAGAGGCGTTAACCATGAGGGCGATGATGTATTTTTACTTGGTTAAAACTTGGAGAGATGTGCCATTAAAACTTACTTCGACCGCAAAGGATACTGACTTGGAAAATTTGCCTAAAAGTACTGCTGCGACTGTATTGGCTCAAATTGTTTCGGACTTGAAAAAAGCTGAGGCTGGTGCCGTAAACACCTATGGTAATACAGCATCTGATAAGGGAAGAGTTACAAAGAATACCGTTAATGCTTTATTAGCAGATGTGTATTTATGGATGGACAATTATACTGAATGTATCACTGCATGTAACAAAATTATCAATTCACAGCTTTATGCATTGCAAAACGGAACAGGCTCTTGGTACACCAATGTATTTTATAATGGGAGTTCTACAGAAACTATTTTTGAATTCAGTAATAAAAGTTCTATTAACAACGTGTTTTATAACTTATTGATACAGGGACGAAAACGTTTTATGACGAATAATTATTTAACTACCGATGTATTTCCTTCAGACGATGTGGACCCTGATCGTTTCTTCGATATAAGGGCTGGCGAATTCTTTAATAGTGGAGACTTAGCGATTGTAAAATGGGGCACTGAAAATCCATCTTATGTGAATTGGCAAGCTTATAGGATCAGCGATATCATGTTACTCAAAGCTGAAGCGCTTGCCATGACCGGAGGTGGTGCTGAGGCAATTGCCATCATTGATGAAATTAGGTTAAAAAGAAATGCTGTAACTGCTAGTGCGCAAACGCCAGATCCAGGAGACGCTGATGCTGTGGTAGACTATATTTTAGCTGAGCGTTCTCGTGAGTTTGCATTTGAAGGTAAACGTTGGTATGATTTGCTTCGTGTAGCTAAAAGAGATAACTATAGAAGATTAAGCGTTCTGCTTGATATGGTATCGAGAACAGTTTCTCCGCTCATTCAGCAATCTGCAATTACTAAATACAGAGATTTGAATAGTCACTATATGCCAATAGCAGATTCGGAACTTTTCGCAGATCCATTATTGGTTCAAAATCCATTTTACACGAAATAAATGATCATCATGAAAAATAATTTCAATGTTCGCAATTTTGCCATAGTGGCAGTTATTTGCACTTTAACTTTGGTATTGATCAATTCTTGTAAACAAGAGCAATACACACAAAGTACAACTGAAGATGTAAACATCACAGGCTATTTGGAAAAATATCCAGATCAGTTTTCGTTGATGACGCAGATTATAAAGCGATCTGGAACCAATGGTTATTTGGGTGCTTATGGTAAATTTACCTTATTTACGCCAACCAATGACGCCATTACTGCTTGGCTTAAAACTAATAATAAAACTGGTGTTGATCAGTTAACTGTTGAAGAGGCAAAAAATATGGTTAAGTATCATTTATTGCCAGATACAGTAGCCACTAGTCGTTTTTCTGATGGTAAATTGGCGCAAATCACTTTATATGGTCAGTATCTTCAAACCGGCGTTAAAAATGAAGCTGGCGTAAGTAGCTACATTGTGAATAAACTAGCAAAAATTACCAAGTCTAATGTGCGATTAGGTAACGGTATTATTCATGTAATGGACCATGTGCTTATTCCCGCTAGCTTAAGTTTAGCAAAAAGTATTGAAGGAAATGCACGCTACACTTATTTTACCCAAGCCTTTAAGGAGACAGGGTTCTATGACTCTCTAAATGTAGATGGTGCGACCGTTATAGATACCACTAGAAGGTTTCAAACCGTTATCCTAGAATCAGATTCTGCATTAAAAGCTGCTGGATTTTCTACTTATGCTAGTTTTAAAGCTAGGTATTCTAAATCTGGTAACCCTAAGCTGCATACTGATAGTTTATGGTTGTATATGGCTTATCATATTTCTACTGGACCTACTTATGTGCCGGATATTATCACCACACCTGCCATTTATACTTTGGCACCTAAGGAGGTAATTACCACTAAGTTTGCTGGACAAAGTGTGTTGTTAAATGAAGATGAATTTGCAGGTGTAATAGAACCTGGGGTAGAGATTAACAGGACTTATAGTGACGTAACCGCCTCTAATGGTGTACAACACGAAGTTAAAAAACCATTTACCATTAAGGTTCGTGTGCAAGCCCCAGTCTATTTTGATGTTGCAGATCAACCAGAGTTAAGGGCAAATCCAAAATGGAGGGGAGCTGCTGCAGCTACTATTGAATTGTATCCTAACAAAGTTTCTACATTGGCAGGTGTGGATTTTGGTGATCTGGTACCTGTATCCCAAGGAAGTAGATACAATTATGTTACGGTACCTAATGGTAGCCGTAAATATAATGCAAATGATATGCTTGATTTATCTGTCGGTTCAAGTACCGCAAGATTAAAATATGTTGAATTTAGGACGCCAATGTTGGTTAAAGGCAAATATAAAGTTTGGATATGTTATGCAGCTAATGGTTCTTCTGTAGCCTTCCAAGCAGGTTTCGATATTGGAAAACCAAACCCACAAGTTTTGCCAAATACGGTAGATTTTAGGCAAGATCTTTCTTCTTCTGGAATTAATTCTACAACTGCGGCCCTGGCATCGGCAGATGCATTGATGATGACCAATGGCTTTAAACGTTACATGGCTACTACGAACGACTATCAGGGGACTTTAAGAGGACAAAACCAGATCAATACAACTGGATGGAATTTAAGTGTGGGCCGATTGGCAGGGGTAATTGATGTACAAACCACCGACAGACATTATTTAAGACTGACCATGATTGCAGGTTCAGGAACCACAAATCAAACTTGGTTAGATATGATTCACTTTATACCAATTGATGCAGAGCAAGGCTGGCCTAGATTTTCTGTGCAAGGTGTTCAATTTCAAAAACCATAAAAGTTAAAGCAATTTATTAGAACTGTGAGGCATGCAGATGCTTCACGGTTTATAAAAGATAACATAATGAAGAAAAATATACTGAATACCTTACTGATACTAAGCACCCTGTTTTTTTTAGGCAGCTGTAAAAGCGCTATGGACGAACACCTAGAGGTAACCAATGTTGACAACACAATTAACCTAAGTGAGAAAATAGGATCTCAAGCTAACCTTAGCAAATTTAATAGCTTTTTAAAAAGTACTGGTTATGATTTGATATTGGCAAATTCTCAATCTTATACGGTGTGGGCTCCCACAGATGCGGCTTTAGCTAGTTTAGATGCTTCTATCAGTAGTGACCCCGCAAAGTTGAAAGATTTTGTAGCGAATCACATTTCGCTCACTATAATTGCAGCCTCTAAGGGAGTAAATGATACCATCAGAGTGAATTTACAGAATGGTAAATTTGCCACTGTGGTTGGTACTAGTTTTGAAGAAGCAGCCATTGTTGGACAAGGACAGTTCGTGAAAAACGGTGCACTATATATCATCGATAAAGCGGTACCCACTAAATTGAGTGTTTGGGATTATCTGTTAACCAGTACCGATGCACCCCTACAAACCAGTTATATCGGTAGCCTAACTGGCTTGGTAATAGACTCGGCGAAAGCGACGATTATCGGTTACAATACCAATGGTACGCCAATTTTTGCCCCAAATCCACCAATGATACCTAGAAATACCTATTGGAGTACGGTAGCTGATTTGCGTACAGAAAACCAGCAGTTTACTTATTTTATGATACAAGACGCTGGTTATACCGCAGAAGCAGCAAAGCTATCTTCTTACTACCCAAATTTTACTCAATCTGCACTAGTGAAAGATCTCGCTGTTAGAGGTTTATATACTGTAGATAAATTGCCTGATACCCTAATCTCTACTAGGGGTGTAAAAATTCCCATTAACAAGGCAACTATTCAAAAGTCTTACCGTGCCAGTAATGGTATTGTCTATGTTGTAAACGCTTTACCTTTTAGGTTAAAGGATAAAGTACCAGTATTTAAAATTGAAGGAGAAAGACCGTTCTCTTTTAGATCTGACAGAACAGGTAATACCTTTTATAGGACAAAATTAGATGACAAAGGTGTTTTATATAAAGATATTGAAGTTTATAATCATGGGGTATCAGATTATTATATCAATTATATCTACAGTCAGTTGCCTGTAGTTAAATATAAGGTGTATGCAAGGGTAATTATGGGTGCAACGGGTGATTCTCAAGTAGCAAATTATACTCAGCGATATTTCATCTATAATCCAACTACTTTAGTATATGATCTATTCGCTACCCAAGCAGTTACGCCACTGAATTACACCGAAGTATTACTGGGTGAGTATACTCCTCAACAACTAGGCTTACTGCAACTAAGGTTACAATCGGCTGCAAGTACTTCGCAAAACGTAAATACGCTCATCCTGGATTATTTGAAATTTGAACCTATCCTTCCATAAAACCAATTAATCTGACTCAAATAAAAGACTATGTATAATTTTACCATCATAAAAAAAAGACTTTCATTGCTGATTTTTGGAGTTATGTGTACTGTAACAACTTATGCACAAACAGATACGGCTCAATATAGTACTGATACCACGACCGTTAAGGTTAAACAGGTAACCTTAAAAGGAGAAAAAATAACAGGTACGGTGGTAGATGGCAATACGAATAAACCAATGGTGGGCGTTAAGCTCACTGTTATCGATTTTTCTGCTGCACTAACAGATGATAAAGGAAAGTTTAGCATTACTGTTCCTAATTTTAATGCTACCATCTTAGTGAGTTTCGATGGCTATCATACCAAACTTTTGCCCGTTCACAAACGAAAGTTAGCGACCATTAAAATTTGGCCAGATACTTATAATTCTGTGTTTACCAACGTGAGCTTACCTTTGGGTACTCAAAACCTTGCTCGTACCCCAGCAGCAGTTAGTGTTTTTAATCCGAAAGGAGGTTGGAACGCGAATTCAGAAAGTCCAACTAGTTTTCTTCAAGGGCAAATGCCAGGCTTAAATGTGATTAGAAAATCAGGAACCCCAGGTATTGGTGCCGATTTATTTGTGAGAGGTTTTACCTCATTATATGCCAGCAATCAGCCAATGTATTTGGTAGATGGGATGATTTATGATGCCAATAGTTACGGCACATCTTTAACATTTGGACATAGAAATAATCCTTTGCAATTTATTGATGTACGTGATATAGAAAGCATCAGTTTAGTTAAAGATGCAGCAGCAACTGCTAGCTATGGCTCAAAAGCAGCAAACGGTATTGTGGTTATTACCACTAATAGGGCTAAAGATTTGGCTACACAGATAGATTTTGCTGCTTATGGTGGTTTTAATTTGGCACCTAAAAAATTACCATTGATGGGTGTAGCGGATTTTCGTACTTATTTAACTGATGTTTTAAAAAGCCAAGGTTTAACCACTGCGCAGATAGCAGCAAAACCTTACTTAAACGACGATTCGAATCCCGTAACCAATCCGAGTTACACGATGTATCATCAAAATACAGATTGGCAAGACAAAGTTTTCAAAAACTCATTTGATCAAAATTTTTATTTGAAAGTAACAGGGGGAGATAATATTGCAAAATATGCTTTATCAGCCTTATATTCTTCAGACAAAGGTGTAATTGACTCTACTAACAATACCAAATATGGTATGCGTTTTAATAGTGATTTGAACTTGACTAAAAAACTTCAAGGAACTACTGCTTTATCATTTGCATATGCCGAACAACGCTTAAAAGACCAAGGCATTGCGCCAAATACCAATCCTATCTTTTTATCACTGGTTAAAGCACCGTTTTTAGGTGTAAATGAGATTAGCCCTTCGGGGGCAGTTTCGCCAAATTTAGCCGAATATGATACTTTAGGTGTGAGTAATCCTCGTGCTTTAATAGAGAAAGGATTAAATCTTAAAAAAACCTATCGCTTTTTTGGAAATATCAACTTTGATTACACCTTTAGTAAGTCATTTAAATTATCAAATTTAACTGGTGTAACTTATGACAAAGTTCAAGAAACCTTATTTGTGCCTCGTAAAGGAGTTGTGAATGAAACGTTGACAACAACAATTGGAGACAGTAAATCGGGCACTCAGGTAGCAAGGTATTTTAGTGTTTTTGATGATTTACGCTTAACATTTGATCATAAAATAGGAGAAGACCATCGTATCCATGCCACCTTAGGTACACGTTTTAACTCAAGTCAGAGTGAGCAGGACGTTGCCATTGGTTATAATACGGCAACAGATGTATTGATCAGTATTGGAAACTCGAATGCAGCCTTACGTACTTTTGGAGGGGATATAGGCAGATGGAGTACTTTAAATACTTATTTAACAGCTGATTATAGCTATAAAGATAAATATTTTTTAAATGCTGCTGTTGCTGTTGATCAGTCTTCTCGTTTTGGTAGAAAAGACATTGCAGATAATTTTATTTTAGGTAACTCAGCTATTTTACCAGCTGTGAGTGCTGCTTGGCTAATCTCATCCGAAGATTTTATGCGTGATTATAGACATATTAACTTGTTGAAATTGAGAATGAGTTATGGCATTGTAGGGAACGATGATATTGGTAACTACAATAACCGCCAATATTACATCTCTCAAAACCTTTTAGGCTTACAGGGCTTAGTTAGAGGAAACATTGCCAACCCTAATATCCAATGGGAAAAGGTTTCTAAATTTAACTTTGGCGCCGATGGTGCGTTCTTAAACGAACGTTTAAGTATGAGCATTGATGTTTATGAGCACAAAACTGATAAGATGTTAACTTATGTACCTGTAAGTTCTATAGGAGGAATCAATTCGTTTTTAGATAACCAAGGTGCGATGCGTACTAGAGGTATTGATTTTGGTTTGAATGGTAGGATTTTGAACAAATCAGTAAAATGGGATGCTGGTATCACTTTAGGTACCTCTACGAATAAAGTAACCAGTTTGCCAAATGGTACGAGTATCATTACCAATTATGCAGGTGGTGCTTACCTTACTCAAGTTGGTAAATCAGCTAATCAATTTTTCGGATATCAAACAAATGGTGTTTACAGCAGTGATGCTGAGGCCGCGTCGGTTGGCTTATCTAACAGAAATAGTATTGGTTCATTGGTACCTTTTACAGGTGGTGACGTTAGGTTTGTTGACCAAAATGGAGACAAAATAATTGATGATGCAGATCGTACCGTGATTGGCAATCCAAACCCTTCTCTATTTGGAAGTTTCAGTAGTACAGTTTCTTATAAAAATTGGAGTTTAGATGCCTTGATCACATTTGTAGCAAACAATGATGTATATAACTATACCAGAGCGCAACTAGAATCTGGCAGTACTTATTATAACCAAACTGAAGCATTAAATAACAGATGGAGAGGGAACGGACAAGTTACTAATACCCCTAAAGCATCTTTCGGCGATCCGATGGGTAATGCAAGATTTTCTGATCGTTGGATAGAAGATGGTTCATACCTACGTTTAAGGACGGTTAATTTAAGTTATAATATCCCGTTAAAAACAAAGGCATTTAAATATGCAAAGGTTTATGCCACTGCTAATAATGTATTTACGCTAACTAATTACTTGGGTTACGACCCAGAGTTTAGTGCATCGGGAAGCATTTTTACAAGGGGAGTTGACACTACACTTGAGCCTCAGTTCAGGTCGTTTCAATTAGGTTTTAGAGTTGGTTTATAATTGATAATGTATAATAAGAGAATGATGGATTTTAATAAAAAAGTTATTGCAATTGTAGTGGTAGCCCTGCTTGCAACAGGTTCATGGTCTTGCAAAAAAGAAGATAACGAAGCACCAGAAGACAAGTTAGATATCAGTAATGCTTATCGAAACTCTTCAGATGCTGATGCTGCTGTTATTGGTATTTATGGTCAGTTTTTGGGCTTACATAAAACATTCATCTTGCAAAATGAGCTACGTGGTGATTTGATGGATGTTACTGCAAATGCAGATCAAAATTTGAAAGCATTGTCGAACCATACTGCTACGAAAGACAATCCTTATATAGACCCAAGACCGTATTACACTGTGATCTTGAACTGTAATGATGCCTTAAAGAATTTTCAGCTAATGGTTCGTGACAAGAAAATGAGTGTTGATGATTACAACAAACACTATTCAGACATTGGTGCCTTGCGTAGTTACATATATTTGCAATTGGGTATACAATATGGCAGTATTCCTTACATTACGGATCCTGTTGAAAAGGTAGATGATGTTAAAAACCTTAGTAGTTTTCCACGCATCACCTTTGATCAGTTGTTGGATAAGTTAATCGCTTTTACTGAGGCTTTACCCTATAAGGAAGTTTATGCTTATCCAACCGGTAATCCACTAGTTACTACGATTGATGGAAGTTTTACGGAAAGGATGTTTATTAGTAAACCGTCTATTTTAGGAGACTTGTACCTATGGAAAAATAACTATGTAAAGGCAGCTGAAAGTTACATTAAGATATTTGATTATGAAAACACAAATCCAGAATTTAACAAGTCATTTAGTTGGTATAAAGTAGTATATACTGCCGACCAGTGGGCAGATGCAACTGTCCGTTACGGTAGGTATCAAGACGAGGCGACTTTGCTGTTCGAGTCTGGCTGGAGAACTATGTTTACTTTGCCCACTACGAATAGAATTTGGCAGGCTGAATTTTTGTGGGGCATACCTTACAGTTCTAATTTTAAGCCAGGTAATCCTATGTTCGAACTTTGCTCTCAGCAGTACGGAAAATATTTGGTTAAACCTTCGCAAGTAATTATTGAAAGTTGGAATGCACAGCGACAAAATAGTGGTATCCCCTATGACGCAAGGGGCAGACTATCTTATTCTACAAGTGCAGCTGGGCCTGAAATTACCAAGTTTACGGGAAATACCTTACCAGCATCTGCATTTAATAAAGGTGGTACTTGGGGAATATATCGTGCCACACTTCTGCACCTTCGTTATGCTGAGGCGGCTAATAGAGATGGTAAGGGGAAATTAGGTTGGGCATTATTAAATAATGGCATTATTAATACTTTCTATAATGGCACTAGAAATGCCGCAGGCGCACCAGCACCTGTTTCATTTGATGATATTGCGTCGATGAGAACGCCTTACGCAGCTCCTTATTTTATGGATGCCTCTAGCAATACTGACTTTAGAGGGCCTTGGTATAGAAGTACAGGAATTAGGGGTAGGGCAGGGATAACCAATCTTGATGTTGCCTTACAAACTGATGTATTAGGGTTAGAAGGCAAGTTGATTGATGAGGGAGCCTTAGAAACTGCATTTGAAGGTAACCGTTGGCCAGATTTAGTGCGTATTGCTACAAGGGAAAATAACCCAGCATTTTTAGCTGATCGCGTTTACCAGAAATTATTAAAGGCTGGTGATCCTAATGCAGCGGCAACTAGAACAAAATTAATGAACCCAGCCAATTGGTATTTGCCATTTGATTGGAAATAAATAAGATTAACATCTCAAAGCGGGTTCATTTGGTTGAACCCGTTTTTTTTTGAATAGAATTTACAAAACACATCACTTTTAATATGAATAAAATACAGGAGTAAACCGAAAATCCTTCAAAGAGTAGGTAACCAAATTTAAACCCCTAAAAATGAAAAAACTAATTGTAATCGCCTTCCTCTGTATAATTGGAGTAGGCATTAAGGCACAATCGATTTCTTTAAGAGACTCTTATCCCTCCTACAACAATGAGTCTAGTTATGCAACAGCACCCATTTTAACATTAGATTCATTAACTGGTTATCTACATTACTCTTTCACGGTTAATTACCCTAATAGCATGAATATAAGTGATGTTCACACTGGTGGAACTTATTTATCTCTTGGTATTGCTTTATTACCCTATGGGTCTATAATTAACCTGGTAGATTTTAATAATGAAACTGAAGATTATCGTACATTACCAACAGGACAGGTTGTTTATTCTGGAAGTGTCTACATAGGAGATTATTATGCTATTACCCATACCTTATTTATATCTGCTGGGCACGGCTTTACTTATTTTAGCGATCCAAACTTTCCTTACCCTACTAATCATGGTTTTTATACCTATGATGAATATGATGTTATTCCATAGAATTTAAAATGAATGCTAATTGTAAAAAGGTGTATTGTTAGCAAGATTTTTATGTATTACATCCTTTTGCATCATAGACAAAAAAGGAGTACGCCGAAAATCCTTCAAAGAGTAGGCAATGAACTAGATTAAGTTTTATGGAAAAAATATTAAAAGTTTCAATTTTTGCATTTTTCGCTCTTATTACTAGCCAAGTATTTTCACAAACAACGTACTATTCTAGCCACTCAGGAACACCAGCTGATTTTGGGTATTCTGATAATAGAATTTCAACCGGGAAAATTGAAGTGAGTTTATTACCATTATCAAGTACACCTGTAACCAATACATGGCTTTTTGTAGTGGCAAGAAGAATAGACGATCCTTCTATATGGGATGATATTTATTTGTCTGATCGAACAGACGGTGCGTATGTGTTGGGCGATTTTACAGTTGGCGATTATTCAGAACTTGATATTTACTGGGTAGTAGATTATTCGGATAATACATATGAGAGGCGTGATAGCCATATAGTATTATAATTTTCTCCATCGGTCGGTATCTCATCTCCTGAGCCGCTGCAATAATTTAGGCTGGTGGACACAAGCCGATAGGCTGAAAATCACAATCCATTATAGCATAAAAAAAGGAGTAAGCCGAAAATCCTATAAAGAGTAGGCATTTGCTAAATCAACTGTTATGAACAAAAAGTTTTTAAAACCTTTGCTGTTTTTTATTTTATTTGCTAGCATCTCATTTACGGGTGTTGCACAAACTGTAGATTGGGATCCTAGTAGTTTCATTCCAAGCTCTGGTAGCTATACGGCATCATCTACCGCCAGGTCTTATACCTACGATAGTGATTTGTTATATGCCAAATTTACTTTAGATACAAATGGGCATACTGTTCATTATGATATAATGGTTAAGAATATACCTATAAATACTGGAGCAATGAAAGGAGAATTTCAGGCTCTTGTAGGTCAAGATACTTCGCCTGGTGAACTATATGCTTCAAAATTTTTAATATGGAATGATCCGACCTATGTGTATTATTATCCTTATTTTACTGCAGAACTTTATCCTTCTACCACAACGTATTCTTATTCGGGATCGTGTGAAATCGGAACCGAAGAGACGGCTTTTGTGATGGAAGCTTCCATTATGTTCTGGAATGAAGAAGAAGATTATTTGGAATACGCACAGATTCGCTTATATCCTAGAATAACAAGATAATAGTTTCGTAATTAATTAATAAACTAACCATTAGACTACCTAAAAGATTGTCTTTTAGGTAGTTTTTGCTTTTCCTCTTATGCGTGGCAGACCTTGAAACAAGTTAACTTTGGCGGGTGAGCACCACGGATAGCAGTAAAATCCTAAGATAGATTTAATGTGAGCGCTATTCAACAGCATAATATCCTTCCTTATTCATATCGATAGACTGCTTGCCTGTCACACTTGCATGCAGCGACAAGATATGTTCATACAGGTTTCTGCCTTTATTGTAGCACAGCCTTATTCAGCTCAAGAGGGATAGGGAATCTCCTCAATGCAAATTGAGGAATTTTGTTCTTGGGACAAGTTTGATACAGGTTAACCACATAGATACCTAGGTTATATAGCATAATACTTATGTATCTACCTGCCTGCGGTATGCAGGTGTGGTAAAAAATTTACAGTATAGTACAGGATGATTTAATGTAATTTAAGTGATAATTTAAGCCGTAATTTCTTTCTAGCTATATATTAGACTAGCTTGTTAATTATATACCAAATATGCTTATGAACTTTAAGAAAATCATCATCCTGGCAATTTTTGCCTTTCTAGCCAATCGATTGGCCGCCCAAGAATATGTCATTACCAAATTCGGTGTTAAAAACGATAGTACGCTACTGCAAACTAAAGCTATCCAACAAGTAATTGATAAAGCTTTTGCCAAAGGTGGAGGAACAATTGTTATCCCAAAAGGAACTTACCTGAGTGGGGCACTTTTTTTTAAGAAAAAGACAAAGCTACGTTTACTGGAAGGGGCTGTTTTAAAAGGGTCTGATGAGATAAAGAATTATCCATTTATTCCGTCACGTATGGAAGGCCAAAGTCTTAAATATTTTGCGGCGCTAGTTAATGCTTATCAGGTAGATGGTTTTACTATCAGTGGACCAGGAGAGATTAATGGTAACGGACTGAAGTTCTGGAAACAGTTTTGGGCAGGAAGAGATTCAGTTGCTAAGATTAAAAAAACCTTAACCAATCTAGAGGTAAGCAGACCACGTTTGGTTTTTATATGGGGTAGCAACAACGTTAAGATACAAAATGTAAAGTTCCGTAATGCTGGCTTTTGGACTACCCACTTGTATCAATGCAATAATGTATTGATTGAAAACACAGATATCCGTTCGCCTTTTAAACCTGTAAAAGCACCGAGTACAGATGGGATTGACATTGATGTTTGTAAAAAAGTAACCATCAGGAATTGTTATATCTCCGTAAATGATGATGCAATTTGTATTAAAGGCGGAAAAGGGCCAACAGCACATCAATTACCTGAAAATGGCATGGTAGAAGATGTATTGATAGAAAATTGCACCATAGGTAATTCTCACTCTACGCTAACATTTGGTAGTGAAAGTATTCACGCTAAAAATATCATCATGAGGAACTGCGTGGTTGATAATACTTGTCCTATTTTAAAATTCAAAATGAGAGGTGATACCTTTCAACTCTTTGAAAACATTACCATAGAAAACATTACGGGTAAATCTGGTGCTTTAATCGACCTAAATCCTTGGACACAGTTTTTTGATTTAAAAGGTAGTACAGTAAAACCATTTGGTACCATCAAAAATGTAATGATGAAAAACATTAAGGTAGAAAGCGTAAAGTTTGGTGAAATGAATGGCAATCTACCAGATAAGGTAAATGGTTTTGTTTTCAAGGATATAGAAGTAACTACAAAAAATCCAGTATTGACCAACAAATACGACGATGTTAAGTTTGAAAACGTAATGGTTAACGGTGCGCCTTTAGTAGTTAAAAAAGTGAATACGGCAGGTAGCGACACTAGCCAATAGGCGAAATAGGGGATTTGATAAGTGATTAAAAGGCATTAACTTGGTTAGCATTCATCATAAACCCTCACATCAATTTTAAATTAAGTTATATTAGACTTTTTTAACAAACAACTTTATGAAAAATATTATTACTTGCTGCATTGCCTTACTACTTACTACGGCTAGTTATGCCCAAAAACAAAAAATTGAATTAAGCTTGGTAAAAGGGCAAACTTACAATCAGCGTCTTGCTTCAGATATGACGATGATCCAAAATATGCAAGGTCAGGATTTAAACATAAAGATTGGCATAAATGCCTTGATGTCTTACAAGGTATTAGATCAATTAGATACCGTTTATATTATCTCTTGTAAATATGAAAGTCTATCCATGAAAATGGAAATGCCTAACAATACAATGTCAGTTGATTCGGAGAACCCAAAAGAAGGCGATCTATTATCGAAAATGATGGCAGGTATGAAAAAGAATACCTTTACCATGAAGATGACTAAAAAAGGAAGGATTGTAGAAGTTAAAGGCATTGAAAAATTATTTGAAGGGTTGAGTGAAGCGACAGAACTACCAGCAGCACAATTGGCTCAATTAAAAGCACAACTTTCCCAATCTTATGGTGAAGAAGCTTTTAAAGCAAATATGGAAATGAGTATGGCCGTTTATCCGAAAATCGCAGTTAACGTTGGCGAGAAATGGATCACAAAGGGCAAGCTTAAATCTGGTATGACGGCTGATATTGAAACTACCTATACCTTAAAAGATGTAACAAGTGATTATTACCTAATTACGGGTATCTCAAAGATTACGACTACCGGAAAGGATGTGAATGTTAACAATGGAATGAAAATGATTTATCACATAACTGGCGATATGACATCCAATATTAAAATCAGTAAAATAACAGGTTGGATGGCGAATGCTGTTATTCAACAACATATCAAAGGACATACAGAAATACCACCAACAGCGCAACTTCCAGATGGATTAAGCTTACCTATGGATATGAGCAATAAGATGACCCTTAGTGAACAATAAATACGTAAGATTGATAGTTATGTGTTTGACTTCAGCTTAGAAAAGCACATCATATTTATATATTGAGAGTTGGAAATTCACTAAACATATGGTATGGGCTTGCTGTGTATATGGTACGGCTTATTAAATTCTTTCGTTAACTATTTCGGCTGCTGGAGTCTCCAGCCAGAAGGTGAATTACGTCAATATTTATTGTCCCCAGCGGAGCCACCTATTAACCCTTCCTTGTTCCCTGCACCATGCTTCCATCCCTATTGCATACCTATCCTTCTGTCCATTAATCATACTTTAATCTCTAAGAATAAAGTCGGAAGCAAGTATCATAGGGTAACACTGGGATAGCAATGCAATAGGGATGGGATAGAGAATGGCGGAAGAGTGGATATGACGTGGACTTAAGGTGGAGTTGAGGTGGACTTAACCTGGGCTTGATGGATTGAAATGAGGAGAAATGGAAACGCTTTGATAAAGCTTGATTGCTAGGGTGGCGATGTTATACTAAGATAATAAAATTATTAGAAAAGCTAATAAGAACAAGTTAAATCTGTTGGAGAAAATCTATTTTACCTAATTGTTTTTAATTAGAGATATAAGAAATACTTTAACTATAAGTTCATGACACCTTTATGGTTCTATAGAAGTAGATGATAAAAAAGTGGACAATTTACTCAGGTGTTTTTGTGAACTTTTTAGCTATTTTCCTATATGAACTTTCCCTGATCATTAATTCGCAATTGATAATTTCCGTAGATGATTCGGTCGTCTTAACTTTATTTTTCAAAATAGTTTTGAAAAATAGATTCGCCGCACTTATTCCAATTTGCTTGCTTTGTTGATTTATAGAAGATAGGTTTGGACTGATAAAACTGCTGAATTCTTCATCTTGAAAGCCTAAAACGCCAAGGTCTTTTGGTATCGAAATGTTCAACTCTTTGGCGGCTTGTATTACGCCCAATGCCGCTTGATCAGAAGAGGTAAAAAATGCGTCAGGTCTGTCTTGCTTGCTCAGTAACTTTAAGGCGATTGTTTTTGCATCTGTTCTAGAAAGAGCAATATTATCAATTTCATCATCAAATAAGGTATGTTTTGCTTTTAATAAAGCCTCACGATAGCCCTGTTTACGATCAGCATATATATTTAAATAGACTGGGCCACCAATGTGAGCAATTCTTTCATAACCCATTTTAATCAAATGCTCAACGCCATTAAAAGCAGCAATCTTGTTATCGTTTTTGATGATGTAACTTTCCACACTTTCATCAACACGATCGAATTGGATAAGGTGTATTTTGTTAGCTAGAATATCAAGTAAATGAGCATTGGTTTTGGTTTCCTGAGAGAGTGAAATCATGATACAATCTACATTTTGCTTGATCAAGGTATCAATAGCTTCTTTTTCCTTTTTTAAATTTTCTTCAGACTGGCAGATAATGATATGATATTTGTATTTGCTACAAATCTCTTCAATCCCAGCAATTACATTGGCAAAAAAGGTCTCATTTATCTTTGGTACTATTATTCCAATAATCTTCGAGTTGCCTTGGCGTAGATTAGCCGCAGAGGTATTGTGTTTGTAATTTAACTCTTTAGCCTTTTGTTTTACCATTTCCCGCATTTTTTCGCTTGTGGTAGGATGGTCGTTCAAAGCACGGGATACATAAGAACCGGATATACCTAGTTCTTTCGCCAAATCATAAATCGTTATTCTCTTTGTTTTGTTCATTTTTTAATCAAATTCTTGAGGTTTCTACAGCCTCAATAATTTCTTGATATAATATAACTGGGTGTTTTTTTGACCAATGACAATATTAATAAAATAAATCAAATAATATTTTGAAATCGATTTCATAAATTGTATCATTGAAGACAAATATAAATCGAAACTTTTTTGGTTAACTCTTCATTATCGATTAATCACCTGCCGAAAGCATTGATGAAATTCTTTAATCGATTAAATTCAAAATATGGAGGTGCCTTTATTAAAGTCATTTCGAGATAAGGCAATAAAACTTATGGTTTTATGCAAAGAGAATTGGTTGTGAATTTTTACAGCCTTTTATAGTTATTAATGAAATAGATAGACAAATAGGTAAATCTTTGAATCTAAATTAGGGCTCTGCAATAAGATAGTGCTAAATAAGCAAAAGTAGAAATCAATTGAAAAAGATTAATAAACCCTCTTATTTATGGCATTTATAAGTGAATATGTATTGCACGTTTAAAAAATTAACATTTTGTTTATTAGCGGTCTTAATGCCCTTGTTTATGCATGCACAAACCAAGGGAAAAAAGCCCCGAGTAATAGTTATGACCGATGGAGAAGTTGATGACCATAGCTCAATGGTGCGCTTTCTGCTTTACATTTGCGATATTGATTTGCAGGCTGTTATCGAAACAAATTCATGCTACCAGAAAAATGGTCACAGCAAGGAACCTTGGTATGAAAGGCAGCTTGATGCCTATGAAAAAGTATACCCCAATCTTATTAAGCACAATTCGGAATATCCTACAGCAGATGAAATAAGGAGCAAAAGCTTTGTTGGCGATGAAGATATTAGTCACCTGAGCAATGTGGTTTCACGTGAGGAAAGAGAAGCACAAAAGCCAGGCGAGAGGGTACAGTATATGCCAGATAAGTGGCCAAATACTCCAGGTTCTGACAGGATAGTAGAAGTATTGTTAAACAAAGATCCTAGCCCCGTATACATACAGGCATGGGGTGGGGGCAATACTGCCTCTAAAGCGTTCTATAAGCTAAAGACTGAGTATCCGAAGGAATATGAACGGGCTGTTTCTAAAGTGGTGATGTACAATATCTGGTATCAGGACGATGCCGGCAATTACATTGAAACATATCATCCTAAGGTTACTATGCTGTATTCTGATGCTTTTAATAAAACATGGGCTTACAGAATACAAACCACCACAAATACTTTCATTACCAAGGAGGTCAAAACCAACCATGGGCCATTGGGAGCACTCTATCCTCAAGATTATATTAGCGAAGGTGATTCGCCATCGTTTATGTACACCATGAATACAGGTTTAAGAAATTACGAAAACCCCAGCTATGGCGGTTGGGGAGGGCGTTTTGAAAAGCTACCTAATTTTGCAAATGTTTATGCAGATGCAAAAGATGATGGCGATGTTCTTATCCCGTTAAAAAGATGGGTAAATCAGGTAAACAACAATTTTGAAGCCCGGCTAGACTGGTGCGTAGCGGAAAAATACAGCGATGCCAACCATACGCCAGTTATAAAATTGACTAGTAAAACAGAAATAACTGCTAAGCCGGGAAAAATCATCAAGCTAAGTGCTAAAGGCACAATTGATCCCGATGGGAACAAAATAACTGTTAAATGGTGGCAATACAAAGAGGCAGGTACTTATGATGGTCTTGTACGTATTATGAGTGAATCTTACGATAAGATGTATTTCATAGTCCCAAAGGGCAAAAAGGAAGGCACTATCCACATTATCCTTGAAGTAACCGATAATGGTTTGCCAGCACTAGTTTCCTACAAAAGAATTATTATAAAAGTAAAACCATAGATGAAACCAGCTACTCACATAGGTTTATGGAGAGTTGGAGGGAAAAGCCCGGATTGGTAAGGGTTGATTTTTTAAAGGATGGGAAGATGATAGTTCCTAAGAATCAAACTTTTGGTATTAATTAGTTTATTTAAATTATGATAATAAATAATAGACATGACATCTTCATTAATATTATGCTGGGTGGATTTATCCGCAGGCTTGACCAAACAAATAGGGAATGAAAAAACTACTCATTTTATTTGTGATCAATATCTTAATATTGATTGCGTTCAATACAAAATCTAGCGCTAAAACCAATGTACTAAATGGGCTAAAGGTTAGCGGAAACAAACACTATTTACTAGATGCTAAAACCAATGAGCCTGTATTTATTTTGGCTACAACAGCTTGGAATATCAATGCCTTAACTTATAAGGAGATTGATGTGTTGTTAAAAAGCACGGCTAAAAATGGTTTTAATAGTATCATGTTTGCACTCGATTTTTATCCTCAGGCAACTGAGAAAAATGTTTATGGCGAGCAGGCCTATATTGGTCCTGAAAAAACAGATTTAAACCCTAAATATTTTGCTTACTGCGATTACATAGTGAAAAAATGTGCTGAATATCAGATTTATCCGATGCTTTACGCCATGTGGAGTGGTAAAACTACTGGCATAATGAATAGCTACACCACAAACCAATTGTATACTTTAGGCAAAAAGATAGGGCAACAGTATAAGAATCATAAACATGTTATACTGGTAGCTGGGGGCGAGTCGACACCTAAATTTATTGAAGTTGAACCTGTAAATGCTATTGGAAGAGGATTAAAAGAAGGTAGCAAAGGGGCGAACTTAGTCTCTGTACATCCATGCTCACCACACTCCAGTTCAGAGTTTTTCAGAAATGAAGATTGGGTAGATTTTTGGATGATTCAGGGAAAATCAAATATCAAAGGAATAGGTTATGATTTTAGACATCTAGTTTCTAGAGATTTTAACTTAGCTCCCACAAAACCAACCATCATGATAGAACATCGTTATGAAACAGGGATTGCTGAAGACCCAATTATTCAAAGACGTTCCCTTTACCTTTCGGTTTTTTCGGGCAGTTTTGGCTTTGCCTATGGGCATAATGCGTTATGGCAGATGACACCACATACAGCTCAAAAGTGGATGTTAATTAGCTGGAAAGCGGGTGTAGAGAATTGGCAACAGGCATTGAACACTCCTGCGCAGCAACAACTTAAGTATATCAAGACCCTTATTAATGCCATACCACTTGTAAATTCAGTTCCTGATCAAAGCTTACTGCTTACCACTCAAAAAGACAGCATTAGCTATAAAATACCCGTATTGAGAGATGGTAATGGAGAACAAAATAAGAGCACCTTTATACTAGCTTATCTTAATGATTCACAGACCATATCAATTAAAACCACTAGCCTCGGAGCAAATTTAGATGCTTATTGGTTTGATACAATAAATGGAAAGCCTAAATTAATTGGAAAGAAAATAAAGAACAATGGCATTTTCAAAGCGGATAAGATGATGGGAGATTCGGATTGCGTACTGGTCTTGTTCAATAGTGCTAAAAAATATAAACTACCTAGATAATGGTTCAAATTAAAAATACCTTGGCATTAATGCCCTTTAAATATAAGTTGATAACCTTATTTTGTGTATCACTTTTGTTAGTTGAACAATCCTTTGCACAACAAAAAGTAAAATGGGGAGATTGGCAAACTTGGGGCGATCAAAATGATGGTACTTATCGAAACCCAATATTACCTGCAGATTATAGTGACTTAGACTGCATAAGAGTTGGGAGTGATTATTATGCTGTTTCCTCAACATTTCAATATTCTCCAGGATTTGTGATTTTACATTCAAAGGATCTGGTTAACTGGAAAATCATTAGCCATGCGGTAAATGATATCTCAAAAATCTCGGCAGAAATGAATTGGGATAAAATGAATACCTATGGCAGAGGTATCTGGGCAGGAGCAATTCGATACCACAATAATAAATTTTGGATTTACTTTGGAGATCCTGATCAAGGTTATTTTATGACTACTGCTGCAAAGATTGAAGGACCTTGGGCACCTGTTCATCAAATCTTAGCCGCAAAAGGATGGGATGATGGATGCCCTTTTTGGGATGATGATGGACAAGGTTATTTTATAGGAACCCATTTTACCGATGGTTATAAAATTCATCTGTTTAAAATGACAGCAGATGGAAAGACCTTAATTGCAAGATCAGATAAGGTGATTTACCAATCTAAGGGAAGTGAGGCTAACAAGCTTTTTAAAATAAAAGACACTTATTATCACTTCTTTTCTGAGGTAAAAGCTGGTGGTAGGGTAGTGATGATGGAGCGGGCAAAAAATATCTATGGTCCTTATGAGGGTCCAAAACAATTAAGTTATGCTCAAAAAGAACATCACGAACCAAATCAAGGAGGCATTGTACAGACTCAAAAAGGTGATTGGTATTTCCTAACTCACCATGGTTCGTCTGGCGATTGGTCTGGAAGGGTTATGAGTTTACTACCCGTTAACTGGATAGACAATTGGCCAATTTTAGGAAATCCTGATGCTAATCAAATTGGTTCGATGGTTTGGAATGGACGAAAACCTATTCAAGGCCAAAAGAAAAGCATTCCTCAAACCAGTGATGGTTTTAATGCTAAAGTACTAGCAGAGCAATGGGAATGGAATTATCAGCCTAGGGCAGAAAAATGGAGTTTGGCAGAAAGAGCTGGCTGGCTTAGGTTAAAGGCTTTTAGACCAATTGAAACAAATAACCTATTAAAAGCCGGAAATACAATAACACAACGTTCTTTCAGGTCTTCATTTAATGAAGTGGTTGTAAAACTTGATTTAGCAGGGATGGCCAAAGGTCAAAAATCTGGTCTGACACATTTTGGTTCGCCAAATTATGCAACTATAGGTGTTGTGTTTGATGGTGTTACCAAAAGAATAGAATATAATGTGAAAGGCGCTATTGTTTTGGGCGACACAGTCACAACTAATCAATTGTGGCTGAAATCTACTTGGAGTTTAGATGGTTTAAGTCAGTTTTATTACAGTACTGATGGAATAAAATATGCTCCATTTGGGAAGCCCTACCAGTTGATGTGGGGTGCTTATCGTGGTGATAGAATTGGTATTTATACCTACAACAATGAGTCTGATTCTGGTTACTTGGATTTGGATTATTTCACCTATTTAGTAAAATGAGATATTAATGAAGTTTTTTGTAAAAAAATCAGTAAGGATTGCATTTGCCTTAGGGGTTGTTGCATTGGTTTTAAACCAAAAAGATGGAGTAGCACAAACCAGTAGCAAAAAAGGTAACTGGGAGTCGTTAAAGTTAAGCTATAATATGCCAACTAGCCAAAAGGATTTTGGAGCAGCCATCCCCTTAGGCAATGGAAGATTGGGTGCTAAAATTTATGGTGGTGTAGCTTCAGAGATTATAAATTTAAATGATGCAACTTTGTGGTCTGGTGTACCTCGTTCATATAATGATGCTAAAAATGTTAAGGTTTTGGCTGAAGTTAGGGCGGCATTAGCAACATCAGCATATAAAGAAGCAGATTCATTAGCTAGGCAATTGCAAGGGAAAAACAATCAAGCTTATCAACCCTTGGGAAACCTTTATCTTAATTTTCCTGGATCAGAAAACTATAGTAACTATTCAAGAGAACTAAGTCTAGATAGGGCAGTGGCCACTATTAAATATCAAGTAAACGGTATTGATTTTACTCGTGAGATTTTTGCCAGTTATCCTGACCAGGCTATCATCATGAGAATTTACAGCAATAAAAAAGGCACTGTAAGTTTTACCACAGGGATGAATACGCAGTTACAAGGTAAGCTGAAAACAGAAGGGCAAACTCTAGTTATGAATGGTAGAGCGCCAATTCATATCGATAATTATAATAAAAAACAGATTGTAGAGTGGGATGAAAAAAAGGGAACTGGTTTTCAGGCTAGGTTAGCAATTAAAACCATTGGAGGTAAAACGAACATTGTAGGAGACACTTCATTAACTGTTTTAGCAGCAGATACAGCAATTATATATTTTTCGGCAGCTACAAGTTTTAATGGAATTGATAAAGAACCTGGAATGGCTGGCAAAAATGAAAATGAACTTGCTACGGCTTACTTAAATAAAGCAATTAAAAAAAGCTATTTACAATTGCTAAATGCACACGTAAAAGATTATCAATCGTTATTTAGAAGACTTTGGGTTGAGGTGAACAATGAACAGCCCAATAAATATATATTGGCTTACCAATGGGCAAGGTATAACCTAATTGCTTGTTCTAGGGCTGGAAGTATGGCGCCAAGAAATGAACAAGGGATTTGGAATAGGGATATGTTTCCAAATTATGCATCCAATTATACTTTGAATGAAAATCCGCAAAAATATTATGCAGTTGCAGAACCAGCCAACATCAGCGAAGTAACTAATTCGCTAATTAAGTTTGTTTGCGATTTAGCTAAGAATGGTGCAGAAACAGCCAGGATCAATTATGGCTTTAAAGGTTGGGTGGCTCACCATAACTCAGATATTTGGGCAATGACCACCATGGCAACAGGAGATCCTTGCTGGGCACTTTGGCCAATGGGTGGGATTTGGTTATGCGAAAATGTTTGGGATAAATATGATTTTAATCAGGATGAAGTTTATTTGAAAAACACAGCTTATCCAATATTAAAAGGCGCTGCAGAATTCGCTTTAGACTTGCTACTTGAAAATAAAGATGGATATTTAGTTACCTCACCGTCTACTTCTCCAGAAAATCATTTTTTTGATGAAAAGGGAAATCGCGTAGCTGTAAGTCAGGGAAGTACGCTAGACCTGGCTTTATTAAGGTCGCTCTTTCAGCATTGCATCACAGCCAGTAAAGTGTTAAAAAGAGATATTGATTTTAGGCTTAAGCTAGAACAGGCCTTGCCTAAATTATTGCCATTTAAAATAGGTTCAAAAGGGCAATTAAACGAATGGGAATTCGATTATTCTGCGAGTTTAAAAGAGTGGGAAGTTACTCATCGGCATATATCTCATGTTATTTCAGTTTGGCCTTTAAGTCAAATTAACAAAAATACCCCTACATTATTAGCGGCAGCCCGTAAATCTTTGGAGTTAAGGGGAAGTGGGGGTTATCATCCTGATAAGGCAGGAATGTGGGCAAGGTTATTAGATGGCGATAAAGCGCTGGCTGCATTAAGTCTAAAATATCCAGTTATTTATGATGCACCTTTTGGTGGCTTTGCCGAATTGCTATTGCAAAGTCAAACTGGTGATTTAGATATTTTACCTGCATTGCCAAGTGCCTGGAGTAATGGAAAAATATATGGGTTAAGGGCTAGGGGCAATTATGAAGTAGATATTGAGTGGGAAAATCATCAATTGAAAAAAGCAACCATTAGGTCCTATTCCGGAACGGTTCCAGAAATAACTGTAATGGGCAAAAAAATAAACATTAAAACTGACCCTGCCATTACCTTCTTAAAAGTTCAACAAACAACAAAATAAATATATAATGAAAAGATTTTGTCTTGCCTTAGATTTAATTGATGATCCTATTCTAATTGCCGAATATGAACATTGGCATAAAGCAGAAAATGGCTGGATTGAGATAAGAAATAGCATTTTAGATGCCCATATTATTCAAATGGAAATTTATAGAACGGGTAATCGATTGTTCATGATCATGGAAACTGAAGATTCTTTTTCCTTTGAGCAAAAACAGTTATTGGATGCTTCAAATCCAATAGTAAAGGAATGGGAAGGTTTAATGTCGAAATTTCAAAAGCCGATTGCTTGGGCTAAGGAAGGAGAAAAATGGGTGTTGATGAATCAAATATTCAGTTTGCAACCAAATTAATTATAAATAACACACACACACAAAATGAAAAGAAAAGCTACATTAACATTAATTGCTTTGATGTTATCCTGTCATGGTATTCGAACATTTGCACAGGAACAAGGCAATCCAACACCGCCACGAGTTACCATTAAATTGCCAAATGGAAAAGCTGCGGCAATTCCCAAAGGTCCATACAAGGCAACTTGGGAATCTGTAAAAGAGAACTACAAAACCCCAGAATGGTTTTTGGATGGAAAGTTTGGGATATTTATTCATTATGGTGTTTACACCGTTGCTGCTTATGCGAGCGAATGGTACCCACGCCACATGTATTCTAATGGAGGTGTGCAGAAATGGCACGTTGAGCATTTTGGTGGCCCGGTAGATAAAATTGGCTATAAAGACTTAATTCCATTATTTAAGATGGAGAAGTTTAATGCGCAAGAATGGGCCGATCTTTTTAAGGAAGCAGGAGCTAAATATGTAGTGCCAACAGCAGAACATCATGATGGTTTTGCCATGTATGATAGCAAACTAACCAAGTGGGATGCTAAGGATATGGGTCCAATGATTGATTTTATTGGCGAATTGGCTACAGCGGTACGTAAGGATGGATTAAAGTTTGGGGTTTCTAATCATAGAATGGAACATTGGGATTTCATGTATCCTCAACTGAAAACAAAGTCTGATTTGTTTGATCCTGCCTATGCAGATTTTTATGGGCCGCCACAACTTCCACCTGTTCGTAAACCAGCAACAAATGGAGAAGAGGTTATTGAAGACCAAAATAAAGCACCTCAAAGTCAGGCTTTTTTAGAAGAATGGTTAGCTCGTTGCCAAGAGTTGGTAGACAAATATAAACCAGATATGTTTTGGTTTGATAATGGTGTAAATAGCAGAAGTTTAGATTCTGTTAAATTGAGATTTGCTGCGTACTACTACAATAGTGCAAATAAATGGGGTAAAGCAGTTTCTATCAGCACTAAAAGTGATGCCTATTTAGCAGGCAGCATTAAGGACTTTGAACGCCAAGGAAGGGCACCAAAAGGGTTAACGGATTTTGTATGGCAAGTTGATGACCCTATAGGCGAGAAGTTTGGCTATGTAGAAGGAATGAAATTGACTAATGCTGCCACAGTGATTAGACGTTTGGTTGAAAATGTAAGTAAAAATGGTAACCTAATGCTCAATATTTCGCCTAAAAGTGATGGAACTATTCCTCAAGAGCAAAAAGAAATATTATTAGGCGTTGGTAAATGGCTAAAAGTTAATGGCGATGGCATTTATGGAACTAGGGCATGGGATAAATATGGCGAGGAATCTTTAAGATTTACCACAAAAGGCAATAATTTGTATGCTATTTCCTTAAAATGGCCAACAGCACCTATAATTGTTCGTTCATTGCCACTAAGTAAAGGAAAGGTTAGCAAAGTTTCTTTGTTGGGGTATGCTAAAGAATTGAAATTTATGCAAGATGTTAATGGGCTAACGGTAACATTTCCAGATGAAAAAATTGGTGATTATGCCTATACCTTAAAAATTGAGGGAGTGGAGTTGCATTAACAAACCCCGGGATGATGGCGGGTTTCGTTTGTTAACTAAAATAGTTTTTTACTAACGTTCACAAACCTTTTCGATTATTGCCACCTCTATGCCAGAATAGGTTGCAAACTCTGCAATGGTTATGAACTGATTCTTTTCTTTTTTAAGTAAAAACCTAAGGTCTTGCAGAATCTTTTGCGCATTTCTAATGCTTTTTCCTGTTAACGTACTGACATCCTTTGGATAGACGCATACTCTTTTCATTTTTAGCGTTTTAATGCCGCAACAGATTTGGAGGTGCTTAGGTATTTTAGCAGCTTTTTTGCCAAAGGTGCTTACATGTACGTGCTTAGTATGTGCTTCATCTATGCTTAAACACTGCTTATAGCCTATTGACCATCACTAATTAGATTGGGCGATTAATGATCTTAATGTTAAGCTTGATTTATTCAAGGCACATATGAAGCTTAGGTAGGCTATTTGAATTTTGAAAGCTTTATGTCGAAGCCCGACCTTTAAAGGCTGGGGCGAAGCTGAATAGGTTAGTGGAAGTAACGGGTGACAGAAGGTCGGAAGAAGTTTAGAGTTTAGGGGGTTAGTCCGAAAGTCAGGAAGTCATTTGTGTCGCCATTGTCTCAACGCTGAAATCCCGACTTCTCGGGAAACCAATTACAACAACTCCACACCTCAACTCTTTCTACCAACTCCACACTTAAACCCTCATTGTAAACTAATGCTAATCGTTTCGAGACAAGGTCGAGAATGCGTTATGCCTGCATCGTATTGTGGTTTACTTTTGTTCGACTCCGCTTCGGGATGATCCCGACCAGTTCTCGACCGTTTCCCGAAGCTTTCCCGAACACTTCCCGAAGCAGACTCGACCGCTTCCCGAACAGTTCCCGAAGAAACCTAAATGAATTCCCGAAGGAGACCCGAATAATTGCTTTAACAGGTGCCCTGCTAATTAATAATTTAGCTTAGAAAATGAATTCTGAAAAGTGCTAAATCGCTATTCGCTTGCCCATAGTGTGGAATTCACACCCTAATCATTATTCCCTTAAAATCTAATTTTATGGCTCTATATAGATTTAAAGCCCATTTTGAGCTATGGTATGTCCTTTGCCTATTGCGTGTAAAGTACTCCCTGTGTTATTTGGGCAATTAGCCCTTTATGCAAAGTATGGCCCTAAATCTAATAAAGCTTTAAATATGATTACTTCTACTACTAAAAAACTTTCATTCTTTATCTTGTTATTGGCTTTTGTCCAATTGGCACAGGCGCAGGTAAAAGTTGGTGATAACCCAACAGAAATTAATAAGGGCTCCTTACTTGAATTGGAAAGTTCAAACAAAGGTTTATTGTTTCCAAGAGTTAATTTAACAAATACCACTACTTGGAGCTTAGCTGCGGCAAGTACACCAGTTGCGGGTATGATTTTGACAAATCTAACATCAGGCCAGATGCCGCTAAAGAACTGGATAAACTAGTGAAAATTCTGATTGAAAATCCAACAATTTGGATTGAGCTTGGTTCGCACACGGATAGTAGGGGAAATGACCAGTATAACCAGTGGTTGTCTCAAAGCAGGGCAAACTCTGCAGTACAATACATTATTGACAGGGGAATTGATAAAAGTAGGATAACTGCAAAAGGTTATGGAGAAAGCGTTCCTGTTAACGAATGTACAAATGGTGTAAAATGTTCTGAAGCAGACCATCAATTGAATAGAAGAACTGAATTTAAGATTGTAAAACAATAATAAAAAGACTGGCCGTGTTTGAAAAGGGTGGGCAAATAGGGATGTTAATGACCTTTTTCATCGCGGCCTTTATAAATTGCTAATCAATAATTGATTAGTTAAGTTCAAAGTAGACCACAGGTATGGTGAATGCCTGAAAGTGTATTGGTAATTGAATAGAAGGGCAAAAATATAACTTGTAAAGCGATATAAAAAGACTGGCCGTGTTTGAAGGGGGTGAGCAATAGGGAAGTTAATGATTGTCTTCATCACGGCCTTTATAATTTTAAAGCGACAAGAAATGGATAGGTTTGAGGAAGGTGAACAAATAGGGATGTTAATAGCCTTCTTCATCGCTGTCCCAAAAATTGAAATGCAATAATTTATATAGCATATAGAAATTTAAAAGGAAAGGAGGAGTATGAATATTTTAGTAGCAGATGATTTAGAAATCTATAGGCTTGCGCTCAAATTGTATATACACAAACACTGGACGGATGCAGTGGTTTATGAAGCTAGTACAATGTTTGAGGTTGCTGAAGATGTATTTGATGTTGAATTTGATTTGTTAATTTTAGACATCAATATGCCTGGTACCGAATTACTGGAAGACTTTGTGAGCAAGGCGACTAATTATACAAAAGTAATCATATTCTCAGACCTAGATAAGGATGACAAGCGGGTGGAGAACCTGATTAAAATTGGGGCGGATGCCTTTCTTCCCAAGTCATCTAAGCGAGTTGATATCATCAGCACTTTTCAACTTGTTTTTAGCGAAAGGGAGTCATAAATAAAAGGCATTTCAAATTGAGATGCCTTTTTTGATTTATTCTCATTTGATTCAGCCAAGTAATTTTTCGATATAGCAGATGGCCAGCACTACTACAAACTTTCCTGCTTCTGATGTAATGAACCTAAATTCACACCAAAGATGATCTTGATATTACTGCAGGGTAAGTTTAATTAACCTCTGGAAACAGTACTACCCTGTCGAAATGAAAAAAAACACACCATTATGATAGGGTTCATCTAGAAACTTCTGCTTGCAAACATCTTTAAACTCTAGTGTAAAGCGGCTTTTTTAAGCCTTTTTGCGTTTGGGCATTAGCTTTGTTGCCTTGCTGGCAAATAAATTTAAAAAATTATGTTTCTCATTATTTTAGGTATGCTTATCGTTGTGATAAGCTTTTTTGTGGTCAACGGCAATAGTCCTTTGGCAAGGTTTAAAGGTGCAATACGCATTATTGGTTTTGTGGTCATCTTTTTAGGTGCAGTTACGTCAATGCTCAAAGTAATTGATGCCGGTGATGTTGGTGTAAAGACATTGTATGGTAAGGTTGACGATGATGTGCTCCACAGTGGGCTGAATGTGGTTAACCCCTTGGTTGATGTGACTACGTTCGATATCAGGACCCAGAACTATACCATGTCTGCGGTGCACAATGAAGGAAATAAAGAAGGTGACGATGCCATTAGAGTACTATCTGCCGACGGACTGGAAGTGGTCATCGATCTTTCTGTATTGTTTAAGGTGAAACCTAGTTCTGCCCCCAAAATCCTTGCTACTATTGGAACAGATTATGTAGACAAGGTGGTAAGGCCAATTACCAGAACCGCCATTAGAGACAATGCGGTTTCTTACGATGCTGTTGCCTTGTATTCCCTAAAACGAGAGGAATTTCAACAAAAAATCTATCAAACCATTGCACGAAGCTTTGCTGGGCGTGGTCTTGAACTTGAACAGTTACTAGTCAGGAATGTTACCTTGCCAGCATCGGTTAAGGCTGCCATAGAATCAAAGATCAATGCAGAACAAGAGGCACAAAAAATGACTTTTGTGCTCCAAAAGGAAAAACAGGAAGCAGAACGTAAGCGGGTAGAAGCTCAAGGTATTGCCGACTATCAGCAAATCCTCTCGACTGGATTGAGCGATAAACAATTGCAGTATGAGGCCATCAAGGCACAAAAGGAAATTGCGCTTTCACCCAATACTAAGATTATCATGTTGGGTAATGGTAAAAACCCAGTGATCATTGGAGGGAACTAAGAACTTCAGATGCAGATGGTTTTAATCCACCTGCATTTTTTTTCTAACCACTTTCCAATTAATCCATTGTATGGTTGAGGGCGATAATGGCAGTAGCAAAATGTTGTCGATCTATAAGGAATTGGATATTTACCTTTCTAAGGGCTATGCCTGCACTTTTGATGTTGATACCCTTTTCAGCTAAAGTAGCTGAACACTTTGACAATAAACCTGGTTGGTCAATGTTCGAACCTAGCAGGCAGACCATCGCAACTTTTTCGATGGTGACTAGGCTGAATTTTTGGCGCAGCTCCCCGACGAGCCTTTTGCTATAGTGCTTTTCCCATATCACGATGGAGATGCTGTTGGCGCTTGTGACCTTAAAGGTGTAACTAATGTTGTATTTAACTAATAATTGCATGATCTCTAGATCGCTGCCAACGTTACCAACCATCGACGGGTCATAAATATCGAGCATTAGGATCTTATCGGTGCCTGTGATAACCTCGACCCTTTTATAGGGACATACGTACCCACTAGTAATCAATGTTCCAGGGTGGGCGGGATCAAAAGTGTTTTTTATCCTCAGAGGGATGTCTTTTGACTCAAGTGGTTTAGCCGCCCTTGGGTGGATGGCTTCCATACCGACATCTGCCAGTTGTCCGGCGATATCGTAGCTAGTATAACAGACTGGGCTGCAGTTTTCTTTTCCAACCAGAACTGGATCTGCTGTAGAAAGATGGTATTCCTTGTGGATGATGGCTTCTTTAGGCAATAGTATCTCAGCAATCTTGCTGAACGTAATCTCTGAGTAGCCACGGTCAAATTCTCGCATAATTCCTTCGGTTCCCTTTACATAACCGGTAACTATACAGATGTTGTTTTCAAAATCAATTCCTTTAAAGGCATGTTTGATACGCTGGTCTATTGACAAAGCCCTATGATCTCCAAAACCTCCAAGATCTATCAGTTTGCAACTAATGCCTTTATTAGTTAGTACCTTACTGAGGTTAAATGCCGAATGACTTTCTCCGATAGAGGCTAAGATCTCTCTTGCGGCCTGCAGTATACTTTCTCTACTTACATAACCAGAAGCAAGGATATTGGCTAGGTTGGCTAGGTACTTTTCTCCCTCATCTATATGTCTATCAATGAAATTGTTAGCTGCTTCTAAGTCAAGGCCTAATGGTACATATCTTCTGTTGATTTCTTTTAAGGACTTGAGCAAGTTGTTAAGCAAGCCATGAAAGTCCTGATGCTTTTTGATTCGATGGTATACGCCTGGAATTCCAGTTCTCTTGTTCTCAAGCAACATATCGGTTACGCCGGCAAAGGCCGAAACAACAAATACTCGATTATAGAGCCCAGTTTCTTTTCGTTTATAGTAGATAATGTTATCAATTACCTCCTTCATAGCGGTCATTGAGGTTCCGCCTATTTTTTCTACGGTTAGCATATTTGTGTTTATGTGTTTCTGAGGGGTGATGCCATAAGTATGCCGTTTAGCAATGCGTTGTAGGAAATCCATTGCTGCAAGTTCTAATTAGGATATTTTTCTTTTAGGTGAGCTTTTACTCCTATCAACTGAGCTTTCATATCGGAAATAAACCTATCAAAATGGAAGGGCACATAATTTAGTGTGGTGGGCTGGAAATTTATTTTGTCTCTTTTTTTTATTTAAACATAGATTTTGGATGATGCGCTACAGAAGGGCACCTGTTTTGTAAATGCTGTGGCATGAAAACTAAAGAAAAATGAATAACCAAATGATTTTTGTGCGCAACGCAACGCCTGATGACGTACGTTATGCAGATGAAATAATAGTAGAGACTGAAAAATCTGCCATTGCTAGAGGATCGGGCATTGCGAAGCGTTCCCCAGAAATGATTGCAGAAAAAATCAACAGCGGCCGTGCTGTGATCGCTGTTACTTCTAATGACGAATGGGTTGGATTTTCCTACTTTGAGACTTGGGAAAATGGAAATTTTGTTTCCAATTCAGGGCTAATCGTTGCACCCAAGTTTCGAAACTCTGGCGTTGCCAAGAGCATCAAGCAAAGGATTTTCCGTATGTCACGTAGGATGTTCCCTAATGCAAAGATATTTAGTATTACCTCCGGGAGTGCAATCATGCGCATGAATTCACAGCTTGGATTTTCGCCAGTGGGTTTCGAACAAATTACCCATGATCCCAATTTTTGGGAGGGCTGCAAGAGTTGTGTCAATTATGACATCTTGAAACGCAAACATTGCTGCAATTGCCTTTGCACTGCCATGCTTTTTGATCCAGCACAGTTACAGAACAAACTTTTGAACTCAAATCAAGTATTACAGACCCAAACCTATTCTCATGAAAACTGACCACCTTGAAATCCCGATGAACCAAGACCTTAACCACTTATATAGCCAAGCGTTCCACTTGTTAGAAAAACTGATTGCAACCCCTTCATTTAGTGGGGAAGAATTGGCTACTGCTGATCTGATCGAATCATTTTTTTCCAGCCATAAGGTACAGACCTTAAGAAAACACAATAATGTATGGGCTTACAACAAGTATTTCGACCTTCAAAAACCAACCATTCTCCTCAATTCTCACCATGATACCGTAAAGCCAAATGGCCAGTATACCAATGATCCCTTCTTGCCAATTGTAGATGAGGAAAAGCTCTACGGTTTAGGTAGTAACGATGCTGGTGGTGCTTTGGTTTCGCTGATGGCCGCATTTATCTACTTTTATGAACAGCAAGGTCTGCCCTTCAATATCTGCATAGCTGCTACCGGTGAAGAAGAGACCTCTGGAGAGAATGGAGTCAGGAGTATTCTTTCTGAGCTGACACCCATTTCTTTTGCCATAGTAGGTGAGCCTACCCAAATGCAGATGGCCATTGCCGAAAAGGGCTCGATGGTGATCGACTGTTTGGCCAAGGGCCGCTCGGGGCATGCTGCTCGGGAAGAGGGCGACAATGCAATCTATAAGGCGATGAAAGATATTGAGTGGTTTTCCAGCTTTAAATTCCCAATTCAAGATAACCTTCCCGATCCTGTAAAGATGACAGTAACTCAGATTAATGCAGGAATCCAGCACAACATTGTTCCTGGAGATTGCAGTTTTACTGTGGATGTTCGCTTTGACCATAATTATACCCAAAGGGAGATATTGAACATGGTGATTAATCATACCTCTGTTATGCTAAAGGTTAGGCCAAATGTGCTCCAGCCATCTAATATTGACCTTTTGCACCCTGTTGTGGTAGCAGGGATAAGCCTTGGTAGAAAGACCTATCTTTCGCCAACCAGCTCTGATCAGGGTTGGTTAGATATGCCATCAGTAAAGATGGGGCCCGGGTGTTCCTCTCGATCTCATACTGCTAATGAATTTATTCTAATCGAAGAAATTGAAGAGGGAATAGATATTTATATCAATTTGCTCCAAGCGCTGGTACCTATTGTTGGAAAATTAAACACAATAGGGGTTAGTAACATACCTCCAAGGTTTACAATTGTAGATGGTTTGAAGAACTAACGTTATATTTGCTGCAATACATCACATTTGTTATGGAACACATTGTACTCATCATTGACGATGAAAGTAAGATTAGAAGTTTGCTTTCTCGGATCATCGAACTCGAAGGATTTAAGGTTCTCCAAGCTGCTACGGCAAAAGAAGGCTTAAAACTGTTGAGCCTAAACGAGGTAATGGTAGTGCTTAGTGATGTTAAGCTCCCTGATGCCAATGGTATCGAACTGGTTGCAGAAATCAAAAAGATCAGGCCATACGTTGAAGTAATCAATCTTACGGCATTCGGAACCATTGCTGATGGCGTAACCGCAATGCGCAATGGTGCTTTCGATTATATTACCAAAGGTGATGACAACGACAAGATTATCCCACTTTTGCATAAGGCATTGGAAAAGGCAAAGCTGCAAGTTAGGGTTTTTGATCTTGAAAAAAGGGTTGGTTTAAAGCATAGTTTCGACAGCATAATAGGAAATTCTCCTGCAATTAAGGAAGCGATTAGCTTGGCTCAAAAGGTTGCAGTTACTGATACTACGGTATTATTGCTCGGTGAAACAGGTACGGGCAAGGAGGTTTTTGCGCAGGCAATCCATTATGGTAGTCCGAGACGGAATAAACCTTTCGTTGCATTAAATTGTAGTGGCTTTAATCCGGAGTTGTTAGAGAGTGAACTATTTGGTTACAAAGAAGGTGCATTTACTGGTGCCAATAAGGATAAAAAGGGACTGCTAGAGGAAGCCAATGAAGGGACCTTATTCCTTGATGAAATTGGCGAAATGAACATCGATTTGCAGGCGAAGTTACTTCGGGTGCTAGAAAACCAAACTTTCATTAAAATGGGAGGTACACAAACCAGTAAGGTGAACGTTCGGATTATAGCTGCAACAAATAGAGATCTGAAAGAAGAATCAGACAAAGGTAATTTCCGTTCCGATCTTTATTATCGCTTGTCGGTTTTTGCAATCTTGCTTCCAAGTCTTTCCCAAAGAAAAGGTGACATTGTTTTGTTAGCAAAACATTACCTGAAAGAATTTTCGGCTAAGGTGAATCGAAATGAACTTTCTATGGACAAGTCTTTTATAGATTATTTAAATAATCACCACTGGAAGGGTAATATTCGTGAACTCAAGAACATTATAGAGCGAGCTGTAATACTAGCCAACGGCGAGGTTATAGGTGCTGATTTATTACCCTATGAGTTTAACAACAGTGTGAATGATTCTGGAGGTTCAATGGAGATGGCAATTATAGAAAAACAGCACATTGTTAGAGTGCTTAACCATACCAGAGGCAATAAAACTGAAACTGCAAGGCTATTGGGGATAGGACTAACTACACTTTATAGAAAGATTGAAGAATACCATATCTCCTAAAATTTTCCTCCCTTCTCGATATGAAAAAAACCCTTCCATTTTGGAAGGGTTTTTTTGTTTGTAGGTAAATATTAACTAAATTTTTTATTTTAATCAATTGTTTATCAGGTAGTTAATTGTAAATTTATTTTATTGGTATATTAGTTGGTATTGGGGATTAAAAACAATTCACATTATGATGATAATCCTATTTCTCTTTTTACTACTGCTCTGTTGGGTAGTGTACAAATCAATCGATTGGTTCGAAAAAATCTAAAGCCCATGATCACATTATTCATTATCTCAGTACTTGTATTCCTGTATATGGTTTACGTACTCATCAGACCCGAAAAATTTTAACTGTCGCTCCCATCGAGCATTAAAAATTAAAACAATGAACACAGAATTACTTGGCATCATTGCCACCTTCCTAATTACCTTAGCGATTGCTGTCCCTTTAGGAAAGTACCTCGCTAAGGTATTTGCAGGGGAAAAGGTATGGACGGATTTCCTTAAACCGCTCGAAAACGGAATTTATAAGCTTTCTGGAATCAATACCAAAGAACAGATGAACTGGAAGCAACACTTGAAAGCGCTATTGACCATTAATTTGTTATGGTTAGTTTACGGCTTTTTCGTACTGATCTTTCAGGATAAATTGCCTTTCAATCCCGATGGTAACCCAGGCATGACTCCTGATTTAGCATTTAACACCATTATAAGCTTTGTGGCTAACTGTAATCTTCAACATTATTCTGGCGAAAGCGGTGTAAGCTACCTTACACAACAATTTGTGCTGATGTTCCTTCAGTTTGTAAGTGCAGCTACAGGAATTGCAGCTGCGGTTGTATTATTTAAGGCGTTTAGGGACAAGACCACAACAGCACTAGGAAATTTCTGGGAGTTTTTTGTTAGGTCGATTACCCGTTTGTTATTGCCACTATCGATTGTTGTAGCACTAATATTGACCTTTAATGGTACCCCAGCAAGTTATGAGGGCAAGGACCAGTTCATTTCGATGCAAGGCGATACGGTAAATGTTTCACGCGGTCCTGCCGCACAGCTGATTGCGATTAAACATCTGGGCACAAATGGTGGTGGCTATTTCGGTGCTAACTCTGCACATCCTTTTGAAAATCCGAGCTACTTTACGAATGTTGTTGAGCTTGTTGCTCAGGTAATCATCCCCATGGCCATGGTAATTGCATTCGGGTATTTCATCCGCAGAAGAAAACTGGGCTGGACAATCTTTGGGGTGATGACTATTGGACTTTTCTTATTGCTGATCCCGATGCTGAGTTCCGAACTCGGTGGTAATCCTGCACTGGCCAAAATGGGTATTGCCCAGACTACCGGTGCTATGGAAGGGAAGGAGGTTCGTTTCGGACCTGCAGCCTCTGCCTACTGGTCTACGGTTACGACCATCATATCTACCGGTTCAGTAAACAGCATGCACGACAGTACCATGCCCATGTCGGGCACATGGCAGTTGTTGGGAATGATGATCAATGCATTCTATGGCGGTTGTGGAGTTGGACTGCTCAATTATTTTATATACCTGATCATCGCTGTATTCATTTCAGGGCTAATGGTGGGAAGGACTCCTGAGTTTCTGGGCCATAAGGTCGAAGCTAGAGAGATCAAGATTGCCGCAATCATCACCTTGCTGAGTCCGTTTCTGATCTTGGTGGGAACTGCGATTTCGAGTTACATTTTCACCAACTATGGGGATGCGGCCTGGGCAGTTCAGCCTAAGGCTTGGTTAAACAACCCTGGTTTCCACGGTTTTTCCGAGATGCTCTATGAAATGACCTCGTCAAATGCGAACAATGGCTCTGGATTTGAAGGTCTTGGGGATAACAATATTTTCTGGAATCTATCAACGGGTATCTTGATTTTTCTTGGCCGTTTTCTTCCAATCATTGGTCCGATTGCGATTGCAGGCCTGCTTGCTTCTAAAAAGTTCATTCCGGAATCTGCTGGTACGCTAAAGACAGATACCAAGACTTTTGCCTTGATGACCTTTGCGGTGATCTTGGTGCTGAACGCCCTATCTTATTTCCCTGCACTGGCCCTAGGCCCGCTCGCAGAATATTTTACCATGCTTAAATAATAACGATAATGAAACCCAATAATAAATTATTCGAACCTGCTTTGGTGCAGACTGCGCTGAAACAATCCTTTATCAAACTCGACCCACGAGTAATGATCAAGAACCCGGTAATGTTTACCGTGGAGATTGGAACTTTGATAATGGCCTATGTTACTGTTTATTCAATCGGTAACCAAGGACAAGGCTCACCTCTATATAACTTCTTTATCTTTCTGGTACTGCTATTGACCGTACTGTTTGCCAATTTCGCAGAGGCAATTGCCGAGGCAAGGGGAAAGGCACAGGCAGACAGCTTGCGCAAGACCCGTGAGGAAACTCCTGCCAAAGTGATATTAGAAAATGGAAAAACAGAAGTACGTTCTTCTAGTTCACTGAAAAAAGGAGATGTTTTTTTATGCGAAACCGGTGATACCATTCCCACAGATGGAGAGATCATCGAAGGGATTGCCACCATCGACGAATCAGCAATTACTGGTGAATCAGCTCCAGTAATCAGGGAGTCTGGAGGTGATAAATCTTCGGTAACTGGTGGTACAAAGGTACTTTCAGACCAGATCAAAGTAAAAGTAAGCACTGAGCCGGGTGAAAGTTTCCTTGATAAGATGATTGCCCTTGTAGAAGGTGCCTCACGTCAGAAAACACCTAATGAAATTGCATTGACTATTTTGCTTGCTAGCTTTACCTTGGTGTTTATCATTGTGTGTGTAACGCTTAAACCATTTGCTGACTATGCAAATACGCCGATTACCATAGCTGCATTGATCTCTCTTTTTGTTTGCCTAATCCCAACCACAATTGGTGGTCTTTTATCGGCTATCGGTATTGCAGGAATGGATAGGGCGTTAAGAGCTAACGTAATTACCAAATCTGGTAAAGCGGTTGAAACAGCTGGCGATATTGATGTATTGTTATTGGATAAAACTGGTACGATTACCATTGGTAACCGTAAGGCCACCAATTTTTATCCAACAGCTGGAGTAATTATTAAAAAGTTTACTGATGCCTGCGTATTAAGCTCGCTATCTGATGAAACACCAGAGGGAAAATCAATTATCGAACTAGCTAAAGGCGATGGTCATATTTTTTTGGAAACCGCACCTTCTGGAGCAGAATTTATCAAGTTTACAGCTGAGACTCGTTCGAGTGGAATAAATACGCCAGATGGTAGAAGAATTCGCAAGGGGGCTTTTGATTCGATTAGAAATATTGTATTGCAAGCAGGAAACAGCTTTCCTATGGATATTGAGGATGAGGTGAAAAAAATCTCTTCGAATGGCGGAACTCCGCTGGTTGTATGTGAGAATGAGCAAGCCTTAGGTGTAATCGAGCTACAGGATATCATTAAACCTGGCATCAGCGAACGTTTTGAACGCTTGCGTAAAATGGGTGTAAAAACAGTGATGGTAACTGGAGATAATCCACTAACCGCTAAATACATTGCTGAAAAAGCTGGTGTTGATGATTTCATTGCAGAAGCAAAACCAGAAGACAAGATGAACTACATTAAAGATGAGCAAGCACTTGGTAAATTGGTAGCGATGATGGGCGACGGAACAAATGATGCTCCTGCACTAGCGCAAGCTGATGTTGGCGTGGCCATGAACAGTGGAACACAAGCCGCAAAAGAGGCTGGTAACATGGTAGATCTTGATAATGATCCTACCAAACTGATTGAGATTGTTGAGATTGGAAAACAGTTACTCATCACTCGTGGTACATTAACGACTTTTTCAATTGCCAATGATGTGGCCAAATATTTTGCAATCGTACCAGCATTGTTTATAGCATCTATCCCTGCTTTACAAAGCTTGAACATCATGGGGCTTCACAGTCCAGAGAGTGCTATCATGTCTGCAGTGATTTTCAATGCGATCATCATTCCGATTTTGATCCCATTGGCACTGAAAGGTGTTGCCTATAAACCGATAGGTGCTACGGCACTGCTCAGAAGAAACCTTTTCATCTATGGTATAGGTGGCGTGGTGGCTCCATTTATCGGTATCAAATTAATTGATTTATTAGTCGGCCTTTTTGTTTAGGTCCTAAAATTAAAGAAAATGAAAAAATATATCATTCAATCCATTCGCTTAACACTCGTACTCATCGTACTGTTATGCATATTATACCCACTAAGCATTGCCTTGGCCGGAAAATTCTCTAAAGGAAACGGTGATGGTGAAAAGATCACCAAAAACGGAAAGGTAGTGGGATATGCGCTGCTTGGCCAGTCGTTTACCAGTCCGGAATATTTCTGGGGTCGTCCATCGGCAGTTGGCTACAATGCAGCAGGTTCAGCAGGTTCGAATAAAGGACCCTCAAATGAGGACTACCTGAAATCGGTTTCCGACCGCATCGATACCTTATTGAAGTATAATCCGACCATTAAGAAAGCCGACATCCCAGCAGATATGGTAACTGCTTCGGGAAGTGGTCTTGATCCGAACATCTCTGAGCAGGGTGCCATTATCCAGATTAAAAGGATTGCAGCCATTCGTAAAATAGATGAGCGTAAAATTACCGAATTAGTGGTTAAACACACTGACGGTCCCTTTTTAGGGTTGTTCGGACCAAGCTCGATAAACGTCCTCAAATTGAATATTGCACTAGACGAACTTAAATAACACTTATCCATTCGGAGGGCTTGCCATTTGTCAGAGCGTTTGCCAAAACAAGATTATTGGTAGGCCCGCCGAAAAGGATTTAATATCAAAATAAATATACATACAAGTAATGAACACCAATATGAAAAGAATACTATTTAGCGCAATGGCTTTAGCCACATCCATTTATTCCTATGCCCAAGAAATACCAAAAATCAAAGTTACAGGCTACCTTGAAACCTATTACGGCTATGATTTCAATGAGCCGGTGAATAACAATAGACCTGGGTTTGTTTATTCTCATAACAGACATAATGAAGTAAACCTAAACCTTGGATTTATCAAGGCAGCCTATGATAGTGGGAAAATCAGGGCAAATGTAGCATTGATGGCTGGTACCTATACCAATGCCAACCTTGCAGCAGAACCTGGTGTGCTTAAAAATATCTTTGAGGCAAATGCCGGAATCAAGCTGAGCGAAACACAGAACATCTGGGTGGATGCGGGTATCTTTTCTTCACATATCGGATTTGAAAGTGCAATCTCAAAAGATTGCTGGGTACTAACTAGGAACATATCATCGGAAAATACGCCGTATTATGAATCAGGAGCTAAGGTTACCTATGGTTCTCCAGAAGGACAGTTTACAGCCGCGCTGTTCTACCTTAATGGATGGCAGCGTATCAACCGTGTTGATGGCAACAGCAAGCCAGCGGGAGGAGTTCAGTTGACCTACAAACCAACTGGAAAATTAACATTAAACTATAGCAATTATCTAGGAAAAGAAGGGATAAATGCAGTAGCTGTAACCAGATTATATCACAACTTTTATGCGATTGCTCAGGTAACGGATGAGTTTGGGATAACCGCTGGATTTGACTATGCCACCCAACAGAAAGTAAAGGGACAGTCGGCAAAAAGCGAGATCATTTCTCCCGTGCTGATTGCGCAATATAAGTTCGATCCGAAATTCACTGTTGCTGCAAGGGCAGAATATTACAAGGATAAGGATGGTGTCTTTATCGCTACAGGAACGCCAAACGGTTTTAAAACGATGGGATACTCTATGAACCTAGATTATGCGCCGATAAGCAATGCGGTGGTTAGATTGGAGGGAAAAGTATATGATAGCAAGGATAAGGTGTTTACAAGAGACCTAGGTTTGGTTAATCACAATGCAACAATTACTGCAAGTATTGCGGTGTCGTTCTAAATAATTAATAAAGCGTTCCCTTTTAAAAGGGAATGCTTTTGCGATATGCAATTAGTTTTGGAAATCCTGATCAGCGTTTTGTTAGTGCTTATTGGCATTTTGCTGATGAAGAAAAGAAAAAAGGTTTAATATCCTTAATGATGATACCTATTAAAAAAGAGAATAAAAAAGCAAGGACCATTGTGTTATTGGTTATTTTAGCAGCACTGATCTTGGGTGTTGGAATGTTGGTTAATAACGGGACAGTGATACTCAAATGGTAAATTAATCTATCATGGAAGAGAACAAAGAAGAATCGGTACGTAGGTTTCTTGACCTTGTTAAAAAGTCTAGACGGGGCAAGCTGAAGATCTATATCGGTATGAGTCCTGGTGTGGGCAAAACCTACCGGATGCTTCAAGAAGCTCAAGCACTTTTACGCAATGGGATAGATGTCTGCATCGGTTATGTGGAGACACACAAAAGAGTAGAGACCGAGGCGCTTGTTGTGGGTCTTCCAATAGTGGCAAGGAAAAGTATCTTCTATCGCGGAAAGTCACTAGAAGAAATGGATGTGCAAGCAATCATCAACCGCCATCCCGAAATAGTTATAGTAGATGAGCTTGCCCATACCAATGCCGAAGGCAGTAAGAATGCCAAGCGTTGGCAGGATGTTTATGATATACTTGAAGCTGGCATTAGTGTGGTCTCAGCGGTGAATATTCAGCATTTGGAAAGTATTAATGAAGATGTGCAGCAGATTACTGGGATTACCATTACCGAACGCATACCAGACAAGATTTTAGAAATAGCGGATGAGATTGTAAATATAGATCTTACAGCCGATGAATTGGTGACAAGGCTAAAGGAAGGGAAAATCTATGATGAGAGTAAGATAGAAAAGGCATTGGCAAATTTTTTCCAATCTGATAAGATCTTGCAGCTTCGCGAACTTGCTTTAAAGGAAGTTGTTCATCAGGTGGAACGCAAGATCCATATCGAAATTCCAAAATCTATCAAGCTCAGACCTGAAAAGTTCTTGGCCTGTATTTCATCAAACGCCGACACCGCCGGAATCGTGATTAGAAAGACCGCAAGGTTAGCCTCTTATTACCATTCGCCGTGGATTGTGCTGTATGTACAGAGCGACAGCGAGAGTTTAGATAAGATTAAGCTCGACAAACAACGCCACCTGATTAACCACTTCAAGTTGGCAACAGAACTTGGGGCAGAGGTGGTAAAAGTGAAGAGCAACAACATTACTCAGGCAATTATGGATATGGCAGCCGAACGGGAGATTACCACTATCTGTATTGGAAAACCACATCTGAATATTTTCCAGGTCATCTTGCGAACGGCAATCTTTAACCAGTTGCTGCGGAACTTGGCGGCCAAGGAAATTGATATGGTCATTTTGTCTTAAATTAATGCATCAAATACTAATTTCACTACCTAAAATATTAAAGATGATACCATCATAATTTATCAAATTCAAAAGAAAAAATCATGATCGCTTCATTACCATTGACAATAAATAAAAAACTATGAAAATCAAGACCAAACTGCGTGCAGGATTCGGATTTCTGTTTGTCATCGTACTTGGATTTGGGCTAATCGCCCTTTTCTTTCTGAATCAAATTTCTTCAAAAGCAAAGCTGATCCTGAAGGACAACTACAAAACAATAGGCTACGTAGCTCAGATGCGTAGTGTAATAGATGATGGAGTTTATCCATTAACAAGAACTGCTAAACAGCATTTTGAGCAGAATCTAGAACTTGAAAAAAAGAATATTACTGAACCTGGAGAAAAACTTGCAGTTAATAAACTAGCTACGGCTTATAGTGGCCTTTTGTCTGCGGTTGTAGATGGGGAACGCAGACTTGCGGAAAAGGAGATCCGTTCTGCACTCGCTCAAATAGAATTTGTTAACATGCAGGCCATCAAAAACAAAAATGATGAAGCCAACAATGCTTACGCTAGAGCCGAGATGTTTATTGCCATAGCAGCATCATTTTGTTTCATTGTACTGTTTACTTTTGTTGTAAACTTTCCGGGATTTGTTGCTAATCCATTAGCAGAATTTAGCCAGGCCATTAAACAAGTGGGAAATGGAAACTACTTGCAACGGTTACATTTTAACAATAATGATGAATTCACAGAACTTGCAAGCTCATTTAATTCGATGGCAAAAAAGCTTCACGAATGGGAAAATAGTAATCTTTCCAAGCTCAAAAGCGAGAAGTCAAGGATCGAGGCTATCATTGCCCAGATGCAAGATGCCATTATTGGAGTGAATGAAAAAGGTGAAGTCTTGTTTCTTAATCAACTAGCCGCTAAGCTTATCGGCGTTGATGAACAGACCACTATTGGCCAGAATGTTGGCGAGCTGATGCAAAGAAATGAACTGTTGAAGAATATAATTCAGCCGCAGGACGATAACAGAACGCTGAAGATCTATGCCGATGAACGTGAATCCTTTTTCCAACTGGAAAGCAGGGAAATCGTTGTGCCTAACATCGAAACCGATGACAACCAGCCCCTTTCTGCTTCGAGCAGGTCGGCAGGTAATGTTTATGTACTCAAGAATGTAACCAAGTTCAAAGAACTCGATCAGGCCAAGACAAATTTTATAGCTACAGTTTCCCATGAACTTAAAACCCCATTGTCATCTATAAAGATGAGCTTAAAATTATTGGGAGATAAACGTGTTGGCGAAATGAACAAAGAACAGCATGAACTATTACAACATATCCAAGAGGATAGCGATAGGTTGTTGAAAATCACGAGCGAGCTATTAGATCTTTCACAGGTAGAAAGCGGTAACCTAAAGTTAAGCTTTGTATTGGCAAGGCCTATTGAAATTGTACGCTTTGCTATTGATGCCGTAAAATTTCAGGCAGAGCAGAAATCTATCCAATTGGAATTGAACTGTAATGAACAACTGCCTGAAGTTAATGTTGATATTCAAAAAACAGCTTGGGTGCTGGTCAATTTTCTTTCCAATGCACTGCGCTATAGTGCAGAAAAAGCTAAGATTATTATCCAGGTTATAGAGAAAAATGGACAAATTGAATTTTCAGTAAAGGATTTTGGAAAAGGGATCGAGGAAAAATATCAGAAAAGATTATTTGATCGTTATTTTCAAGTACCAACCGATGGGCAGAACAAATCAGGATCAGGATTGGGATTGGCCATTTCCAAAGATTTCATCGAGGCAGAAAGTGGAATGATATGGGTAGAGAGTGCAATAGGGGAAGGTAGTAGGTTCTGTTTTATCTTACCAAGAGCTTAAGATTGTTAGAATTCTTATTTTTAATGTGCTGAAATGATGAGGTTTTCTGCTTTTTTATTCTTTTTTGCTCTTTATTATTGACTTGTAAGATGTTGTGTGTTGCTGCTTCAGCCCCCTAGTTTTAAAAGCAGTCTGAAAAGATTGCTTTTTTGTTTGTAGCATTTTGTAATTAGGTATTTCTCTTACTCAAAGTTAACAGATTACTTTTGTTTTACTGGTATTGTCGGATTTGTATAGGTTTAAGTCCGTTATATATAAGCTAAAAAGAATAGCATCGAATATTTTTGTTAAAATAAATCGGAAATTTCCGTTCTTAAACCAAATACAAATCAATTCACCTATTCATCTATATAAATTAAGGGATGAGCTCAACTAGAGAACCTATATGAATCGCAGATTACTTTTAAAACAACTTGCTGCCACATTACCAGCTATTGTACTTGCCCCACAGTTAAGAGCAGCAGATGGCATTTTGAACGAAGAGGTAGAAAAAATAATTACTGGGCCGTTTAGTCCGGACTGGAAATCCTTGTCAGCTTATCAAGCTCCAGACTGGTTTCGCAATGCTAAATTTGGTATATGGGCACATTGGGGCCCCCAATGTCAACCAGAATATGGCGATTGGTATGCACGTGGTATGTACCAAGAAGGAAGTGAACAGTATAAATATCACCTTGCTACTTATGGTCACCCATCAAAATTTGGGTTTAAGGATGTGATTAACGAATGGAAAGCTGAATCTTGGGATCCTGAAGAATTGGTTTCGCTTTACAAAAAAGCCGGTGCACGTTATTTTATGGCACTTGCCAACCATCATGATAATTTCGACCTCTACAAAAGTAAATATCAAAAGAATTGGAACTCAACAAAAATAGGTCCTAAGAAAGATTTGATTGCAGGATGGAGAAAAGCTGCGAGTAATAACGGACTTCCATTTGGTGTAAGTGTTCATGCGGCTCATGCATGGAGTTGGATGGAAACAGCTCAACGCTCAGATAAAAATGGTACGATGGCAGGTATTCCTTATGATGGGAAATTGACTAAGGTTGATGGTAAAGGTAAGTGGTGGGAAGGCCTAGATCCCCAAGCTTTATATGCCCAGCAACATGTGTTAAGTGAGAACAGTGAAGACAATCGTATGATTCATAAACAATGGGACTGGGCTGAAGGAGTTTGTGTACCAACAACCGCTTATTGCGAAAAATTTTTCAACAGAACCATAGATCTTATCAATTCCTATGATCCTGATTTAGTTTACTTTGATGATACCGCACTCCCGTTATGGCCGGTAAGTGATGCTGGATTAAGAATTGCTGCTCATCTTTACAATAAGAGCATCAAAAAAAATGGCAAGAATGAAGCAGTTATCTTCGGGAAGATTTTAGATCAACTTCAGCGCAAATGTATGGTTTGGGATATTGAACGAGGACAAAGTAATGCAATAGAGTCACTTTCTTGGCAAACAGATACTTGTATAGGTAATTGGCATTATGATAAACGTGTGTATGCAAATAAAAGATACAAAAGTGCAAAAACAGTAATACATACATTGGTAGACGTAGTGAGTAAAAATGGAAATCTATTGCTCAACATTCCGGTTAAAGGAAATGGTACTATTGATGAAGAGGAAAGAAAAGTAGTGGAAGAAATTGGTGCTTGGATGGACGTTAATTCAGAAGGAATATATGATACACGCCCTTGGTTGGTTTTTGGTGAAGGGCCAGCAATGGAGTCTGCTGCGCCATTAGCTGCACAAGGTTTTAACGAAGGCAAAGGCAAGCCCTTTTCTGCTAGTGATATCCGTTTTACGACAAAGAATAACGTTGTTTATGCGACCGTTTTAGGATGGCCAACCGATGGTAAAATAATTATAAAAAGTATGAATAGCAGTAGTCAATACCTACAGAAAAAAATCAATAGCATACAGTTGCTTGGTAGTAGTGGTTTGTTAACTTTTGAACAAAATGAAATTGGTCTTGTAGTTAATTTAGAGGAGAAAAAACCGTATTTAAACTATGCTTTCACCTTAAAGATTGGATAAGTTTAGCCTAATTTCTTTTACTTATCAAATCAAAGTCTAATGAAACCATAGATGATTATGAGCGTCTTTGGATTAAAAAGAATATTACACCTGTTATTTGCTGATGATACTTGCATCGAATTTGTTAAGTTCAAAATAACCTAATTGAAGTTTATTTGATTGGTGGGCAGTCGAATGCTACTGGACAAGGATGTATTGCTATTGTAACTGATAGCATGATAATTGACTTTACCCTAAGTCTGAATAACTTTTGTTCTGGACTGTATATTTTCCAGGGGTTAGGCCAGTAATTTTTTTAAATATCTTAGAAAAGTAAGGTGTGGTATCATATCCTACTTCAACAGCGACTTGATCTAAAGATATATGTGTGGTGATGATTAGGTATTGTGCCCTTTCTATTCTTTTTTCATTAATATATGTAATTGGCCTTGTGCCCATGTGTTTGAGAAAAAGACGAGAAAAATAATCAGGGTGCTGGTTTGCCCTTTTAGCAAGATCGATAACTCTGAGTTGGTTCTTTAAATTGATCTGTATATAACTAACGGCATTTAAAACAGTTGAAGGTATAGGCTCATGTTCTTTTTTCTTGAACGTACTTGAGTTTAGGAAACGAGAAAGTAATTGCTGGATTATACCTTGAGTTTCCATCTGCGTTGCAACACTTTGCCTGTTATTAAGCTCCTGATATTCCTTATAGTAAATGTTTTTTTCGTATATTTCTGGGTTGTCGGATCGATTAATACCTCTTCCCGGATTTACCTTCAGTAGGCGCTTGAAGATAGCAATATCTAATTCAGATGCTAGAATTTTCATTGGTTCCCTATTGTTTTGAAATAAGGAAATGCCATCTGCAGACTCTTCGAAAAATTGTATAAAATACTGCCCTAGAGTATTTTCACATTTTAAATTACAAAGTGTGAAGCTGGGGATAAGATAGATATACCCTTTTTGAAGTGTTAGGGTTGTGTTACTTCCAGATATTGTTCCGTTACCATCATCGATATAATAAAGCCTATAATAGGGGCTAATTACGCAAGCATAATTCCATTTAGTGCCGAGTTTAACATAGTCTACGTTGAGAAGGGAAAACCATCGGCTAAGTATTCGTTTGTTCATTTACAAAAAATCGATTAATGTAAAGATAGTTGATTTACCTCTTTCTTAACTTCAAATCCTAACAGAATAAATTGACTTTAATTGATGCATTAGTTACTGTTTTTTTGTGGAGTGAATTGCAATTTTTCTTTGTTATTTTTATAAAAACGTGTTAGTTCAGTTACCCAATTCCTTTATCTTTGCGGCCAATTAAATATCACAATCTTGATTAATGTAAATAATATTTCCGTTTCATTTGGCGGAACAACCCTTTTCAGCGACGTTACTTTTTCTATTAACCAGAATGATAAAATAGCATTGATGGGTAAAAATGGTGCGGGCAAGTCTACCATTCTAAAAATTATTGCAGGTGCAACTAAACCTACTTCTGGTAACGTAACTGGCCCAAAGGAAGCTGTAATTGCCTATTTACCTCAGCATTTGCTGACAAAAGATAAGGTTACCGTTTTTGAGGAAACGATGAAGGCTTTTGAAGAGGTAAACCAAATGCAAAAAGAGCTTGATGAACTGAATGAGCAGTTAACCATTCGTACCGATTACGAAAGTGACGACTACATGAAGCTCATTGAACGTGTATCAGAATTGAGCGAAAAGTTCTATTCGATTGAGGAGACTAATTATGATGCAGAAGTAGAGAAAGTGCTAAAGGGATTGGGTTTTGAGCGTAAAGACTTTACTAGACAAACTTCAGAGTTTTCGGGTGGATGGCGCATGCGTATCGAACTGGCTAAAATTCTATTAAAGAAACCAGATCTGATTTTATTAGATGAGCCTACCAACCACATGGACATCGAAAGTATCCAATGGTTAGAAGATTTCTTGATGAATTCTGCAAATGCAGTGATGGTCATCTCACATGATCGTGCCTTTGTAGATAACATTACCAATCGTACAATTGAGGTGACAATGGGCAGGATATACGACTACAAAGCTAAGTACAGTCATTATTTGCAGTTACGAGCCGATCGTCGCGTTCATCAATTGAAAGCTTACGAAGAACAACAACGATTTATTGCGGATAACCAAGAATTTATAGACCGATTTAGAGGTACTTATTCTAAAACCTTGCAAGTACAATCTCGTGTAAAAATGCTTGAGAAATTGGAAGTGATTGAGATTGATGAAGTAGATACTTCGGCATTGCGATTGAAGTTTCCTCCTTCACCACGTTCTGGGCAATATCCAGTAATAGTAGAAGAACTAACCAAAACTTATGGCGAACATACTGTATTCGCAAAAGCATCAATGGTAATTGAGCGTGGAGAAAAGATTGCTTTTGTGGGTAAGAACGGTGAAGGTAAGTCGACCATGATTAAAGCCATCATGGGCGAGATTGATTTCGAAGGAAGTTTAAAAGTAGGGCATAATGCCAAGATTGGATATTTTGCTCAAAATCAAGCAGCATTGCTTGATGAGAACTTAACGGTATTCGAAACTATTGATCAGATTCCATTGAGCGACGGTTCTATAAAAATCAAAGACCTTTTGGGTGCTTTTATGTTTAGTGGCGATGATACCACAAAAAAAGTGAAGGTACTTTCAGGTGGTGAGAAAACTAGGTTAGCCATGATCAAGTTGCTGTTAGAACCTGTAAATGTATTGATCTTGGATGAGCCAACTAATCATTTGGACATGAAAACGAAAGACATCATTAAAGATGCCTTAAAAGATTTTGATGGCACTTTGGTATTAGTATCTCACGATCGTGATTTTTTGGATGGACTGGCAACAAAAGTATTTGAGTTTGGTAATAAACGTGTTCGTGAGCACTTTGAAGACATCAAAGGATTTTTAGCTTACAAGAAAATGAATAGTTTGAAGGAAATTGAGCAAAACTAAGCGAGTTTCCTTATTATAAAGGGTCAAAATCGTTAAGGTTTTGGCCTTTTTTATGTGTCAAGTTGTTAGCTGTACTATAGTGTTTCGGAATTTAAAACTTTTGAAAAGACTGCTTTTTTGTAGATTGAATTAATGAAATCCTTCACACTGGATAATCATTTACCTGTTCTCCAACCAATTCAAAAATGCACTTGTTTTTTCCTTGCCTATCAATAATTGTTCTGGACTTGGTATGATGAGTTTTACAAAGAGTTTACGACCAAAATAATGTTCTACTTCTTTAACAGCGCTAAAATTGATCAAATACTGTCTGTTGAGCCTAAAAAATTGTTTAGCAGAAAGTAAAGCTTGCAGCTGATCTAAAGATTGATCAAGGGCATATTCCTCTTGCTTAAAAGTCATGATAGACGCCGAATCATTCCTGATGTAAATGAAAGCGATCTGTTCTGTTTGAACCGTGGTGTATTTCTGATGTTTAAAGACTAAGAAGCTCTTTTTCCCTTCATCTAGTACAATTTGTTTAAGTATATTGTCTAAATCCGGAGCTGTATTTTTTTGAAAGAAGTTTTTAAAATTAGCCACCTTTTCAAATGTAGCATGCAAATCATCTTGAGAAAATGGTTTCAATAAATAATCAATCCCATTGGCTTTGATTGCATCCATCGCATATTCTCCATAAGCAGTACAAAATATTACAGGGCAACGAATCTCTACTGCCTTAAAGATTTCGAAAGACAGTCCGTCTGAAAGTTGGATATCCATAAAAATCAGGTCAGGCTGTTCATTGTTAGACAGGTATTCAATCGACCCTTCAATGCTCTGTAATTGTGCTACAATTTTAGCTGCAGGCTTAAGCTTTACTATCAAGTTAGCCAAAGACTTGGCTGCTTTAAGCTCGTCTTCAATGATGATGATTTGCATGGATGATCGGTAATTTAATGGTGAAATGTGTTTCGCTGGCCTGTATCTCAATCGCCTTATTGAAGAGATGGTTATAACGCTCATTAATGTTCTCCAAGCCCATTCCGGTAGATAATTCTGGCGTTCTCTTTAGTTGTAGTTTGTTTTTAACAATCAAGTATTCATTTTCAGTATACAGCTTGATGTGTAGTGGCTTATCTAATGAAACCACATTATGTTTGATGCAATTTTCAATTAATAGCTGTAAAGTAAAAGGAGGGATGTAAGATGGATGATATTTAGGGTCAATTTCGATGATTAGGTCAATACCCTCTTCAAAACGAGCTTTTAACAAAAATAAGTATGCATCTAATATGTTCAATTCCTCTTGGATGGTAATGAGGGCTTGTTTTCGACTTTCTAAGGTAAATCTATAAAAATCTGATAGTTTTAAGATAAAATCCACACTATGTTTGTCTTCGCTCTCTACCATGTATTTTAAGGTATTTAAGCTGTTGAATAGAAAGTGTGGATTTACCTGTTGTTTCAGTAATTCGTATTGCGCAGCTAGGTTGGCTGCCCTGGTTCGCTCAAGCTCTATACCTACCTGTTGGTTTTGAGAACTATGATAGAGTAGGTGTATAAACATGTAGAACATGACGTTTACCAGAATTCCTCTTACCTCAAACATCAGCATCACTGGACCAAAGTTAAGGTGAGAGAGCAGATAATTTTGTATGGACGCCAGTATAAACATCACTACAATTCCAAAAAAGAGGTTCTTAACTAATCTTGTGATAGAAAAACCATTGACTATGTCTTTTGATGAGTAGACAGGTAAAGTTTTGATGTTATAATACCATGTCAACAGCGCAAATAAAAAGGTAACAGTCGAGTCGATCAATGCTTCATACAGGTTAAAATGATGTTCTGCTATTTTAGGAACAGCTACTAGTGCCCCTAAGAAAAAAGAACTTAACCAAATGACTTTGTGCGATATCTTGAATGTTTTTTGTGCCGCCATGTTCATCAAATATAACATCTAAATTAGAGATCTAGATACCGTTTTATTTGGTAAAGTTAGCGGCTTCAATTATGGCATCTGCAAAAGCCTGAGGTGCTTCCTGTGGTACATTATGGCCAATACCTTCTAAGATCTTGTGAGCATATTTTCCAGAGAATTTTTTAGCATAAGCTGCTCCATTAGCATTGGCGCCATCAAAATCACTTCCTATGGTAATGGTGGGTACAGTAATGATTGGACCGGCTGCTAGTCTGGCTTCTAATTCATCATATTTTGGATTCCCTTGAGCAAGGCTCAACCTCCAACGATAATTATGAATCACAATGTTTACATGATCAGGGTTGTTGAAAGATGCGGCTGTGCGATTGAAAGTAGGCTCATCAAAGTTCCATTTGGGCGAAGCGATTTGCCAGATTAATCGGTTAAATTCATTGCGGTTGGCAGCGTAACCTGCTTCACCACGAGCTGTGGCAAAATAGTATTGGTACCACCAGCCCAGCTCAGCCTTTGGATTCAATGGCTTTTGGTTAGCTGTGCGATTTACAATCAAATAGCCGCTTACCGATACCAATGCATTGATACGGTCTGGCCAAATGGCTGCCATGATATCAGCTGTACGTGCGCCCCAATCGAAACCGGCAATAGTAGCCTTCTTAATTTTTAATGCGTCCATTAAGGCAATCATATCTGTGGCTAGAACTGATTGTTGACCGTTCCTCATTGTTTTTTCAGATATAAAGCTGGTTGTGCCAAAACCACGTAAGTAAGGCACAATTACCCGATAACCTTTGGCCGTTAATAAAGGAACAACATCTTCAAAACTGTGGATGTCATAAGGCCAGCCATGTATCAGGAGCACAACAGGGCCATTTGCTGGGCCTGCATCAACATAGCCAACATTAAGTTCGCCGGCATTTATTTGTTTGATATCGGTAAATGGATTGTTTGAAACATTATTGATAGCAGTAGACTGTGCATTTGTAAGTGTTGAAATCATCAACATAACCAAAGTTATTAGAAACTTATTTTGGTGATTAATTTTTTGCGACATGATCGTGTTTTTTAATGTGAAGGCCTCGACGTATAATAGCCGAGGCTTACTCGTGAAATTTAGATGATTGTGATGACTACATCGATATTACCTCGGGTTGCCTTAGAATAGGGACAGGTTTGGTGGGCTGCATTTGCTATAGCCTGCGCTACTTCCTTGTCTAAGCCAGGAAGACTTACATTAAGGCGTGCCTGTAAAAAATATTCCCCATCAACATTACATAGATCTACTTCGGCATTAACAGCCCTATCAACAGGTAGTGCAATCTTCATTTTTGCTGCTGCAATTCCCATGGCACCTATGAAACAAGCCGACCAACCCGCTGCGAACAGCTGTTCTGGATTGGTGCCTGAACCATTTGCGCCTGGTACTGTTAAGTTAATGTCTAATCTACCATCATCACTATGTGATGTGCCTTCCCTGCCACCTGTGGTATGAGTTTTAGCGGTATACAATACTTTGTTGGATGTTGTTGTGTTATTGGTTGCCATGATATTGGATTTAAATGATTTGTTTATGACCCCAAAAGTATAGTGATACAATCAGTCATTCAATCAATTAAAGGCTGAATTGGACTATATTCATCCTGAATTGGTCGATTTTAAGTTTGAGCTAAAAAAACCATTTTATTGCCTGCTTTGTAATGGATTGTTAGTTGCCGATCTAGCTATGATTATTGAATGCCTTAAATGCCTAGTTTAATGATCATTCTGTCCATCTAAGGCAGTTATAATTATTGACGATGCGGATTGCAAATTAGATTTGACCAATTAAAAAATAGAAATCATGAAATATATTAAGATTTTATCAATGAGTGTAATTCTGGCCTTAGGTGCTGGGATGGTATTTGCTTTCATTTCAAAGACCGATCGTAAAGCAGGAAATGGTTTTGCTGTTGTAGAGCTCTTTACATCAGAAGGATGTTCAAGTTGTCCCCCTGCAGAAGAACTAATGGTTCGATTACAAAGTGAGTATAAAGACAAAGACGTTTACCTATTGGCATACCATGTTGATTATTTTGATCAGCTAGGTTGGAAGGATACTTTTGGTAGTCCAGCGCATACGAGCAGACAGACACAATATGGTAGTTGGTTAAAGAAGAGACAGATATACACGCCGCAAGCAATCGTGAATGGAAAATATGAATTTGTTGGATCTGATGAAGGAGTTATGCAAAATGCAATAAGGAGCGAGCTGGCTGTACAAAGAACGTCAAGTTTGCTGCTTAGTGCTAGAATGGAAAAGAGAAAAATTGTTTTAGATTACCAGGTTGATAAAAGTATAAGTGCTACTAGGTTGGCAATTGCAATCATCCAGAAAACTGCCAAAGTAAATGTAAAGTCTGGTGAAAATGGTGGTAAACAGCTTTTGCATATTCAAATTGTACAGCAGCTTACAACACAGGTGATTTCTGCTAGTGGAAAAGGCTCTACATCAATTACAGTTCCCCTAGGATTTGATCCCAAAGGATGGGAAGTTTTGGGAATGGTACAAAACATGACTAGTGGAGAAATTCTTACCGCAACAAGAGCTGGTTTAGAAAGAAATTAGTATGACCCCTCAAAAAAATAATGTTAAAAATTAGGAACAGTAGTTTTTAATTCAGTATAATGCCAAGGGAGAATATATTAGGCGTTTTGGTGGCAGGGGTAATGGTACTTCTAATCTTGATTGCGCTCACGGAATTGCTTTAGATAATCGCAATGCGGATAAAAATATATTGCTGGTCACCTCAAGAAACGAAAATGCCTTTAAACAGTTTTCTCTTAAGGGTGAATATTTGGGAACTGTTGATATTCTTGGGTCATTTATATGTAGGCCTGTGATAAAGGGTAAAAATATCTATGTGGCGGTTTTTTGCTCTGGTGATAATCAAAACTTTGGTTCAGGTTATTTAACCATACTAGATGAATATAACAAAGTGATTTCATCGCCAGGAGCTACAGAACCAATTTACCATCATGGAGTACTGTTGCCACAGCAAAAGTTAGCTGGTCATTTTATGCATCCACATGATGTTTGTTTAGATGATGATGAGAATTTGTATGTTCCACAATGGAATGCTAATCAGGTTTATCCTATGAGGTTAACTAGGATTTAGGGTAGATGCTCAACGAAGCAGTTTTGTCATAGCTATCGGATCGAATCGACCTAGTCCCGACTTACATTTAGGAGGACTCCGAAGGATCAGCGAAGCCATGAGTGATTTTCTAAAGAGTCTTACTGTTTTTTATGTCCCTAGGTACCATGGTTTGCCAATTACCTTGGGTACATCGAATAATCTAGCTACTCCGGTATTCACGAAATACCAAACTACCAGTCTCACCTTATGAATTTCCCTTTATTGTTCCTCTTTTCTTTATTACTGATTGCCTAAACATCATCGCCACTGCTTCGGGTCTGTATCCTAACAGTGACATAATGTTACAATAATAAATACATAATACACATATTGATAGTCCAAGTTTTTATATAAAAACTTGGACACATACTGGACTTATATTGGACTCATTAACTTTCAGATACGATACAGATATTATCCAGAAGTATCGTCGGTTAAAATAATATTTATGAGCGGCATTGTTAGCTAATAACGACGCTTTAAAGGCGGCGACCTATGTAAATGTAATTTGTAAACGTGCTGCTCTAACTACTCGTGAAACTGAAATGTTGGCTACCGCTGCAGAGATTAACGTGGGCTATCTTTAAAAGGACGTAGCAGAAAACTAGCAGGTGCGCATTCACGTTGGATTGACCTTAAAAGAACCGAGGAACTTGATTAAAACTTATTTTGCACAAACTAATCCAGCCATATCGGCAAACTTTGATCCAGCGAAACATACGCAACGCCCAATTCCACAATATTTTCTAGATGCCATAACCAATGCAGCAGAATTCGGCAATAACGGTTACTAAAAGAATCATCATTAAATAAATGAAGCCATTTCAGTTTTAACTGGGATGGCTTTTTGTTTAGGATTCCGGAAGTCGCTAAAGCCTGGAGGATAGGTTCACTAGTTATTAACTCATTGGTAATGCAAAAGGGAAGATTGTTTGGGGCTGAAGGGTTATACTGAGCAATGGCTAAAAGAAAACGAATAACCTGTTTAATGGTCAACTAAAAATAAGATAATCTAATTTTACGCTGTTGTAGAGTTGGGGGAAGCTGAAAGCAACCTCGACGTTCTCTATGTAAACTTTGTGTTCTCTGCGTTTTATGAGGTACGAAAGTCAGTAAAGTCCGGAACTTGGGAAGATTAAGAAGCAAAGACCAAAGAAAGGCTTAATTGCTTAGCGTTCCTTGCTGAACATTTTGTGTCTTTGCGTTTTATAAAGAGCTAATAATATATTAAATTTTTTGTTTAATTATTTGATTAACAGTATTTTAGTTTGTTAATTTAAAAATGTCTTTGTAACGTTTATTAATTATGTATCTTAGGAAACCAAATAGCAGCATTTAATCATTCAATGGCAAAAAGCTACTCTCTTAAGTCGATTATAGGGTTTATTTATCTCTTTTTTACGCTCATTAACTGTTCAGCGCAATTAAATGGTAAGTCTATTAAATATTTGGGTGTAGAAGACGGTCTTTCGAACAATATTGTCAATTCACTTTACCAAGATCGGTTTGGTTTCATGTGGATGGGTACTTATGATGGATTGAATAGGTATGATGGTTATAGCTTTAAAATATTCAGGAATAAATGGGGGGATGAAAATTCCTTAATTAATAACCACATTACCGCACTTAATGGTGATGATTTAAATAGAATATGGATTGGAACACAGAAAGGTGTTTCTTTTTTTGATTATGCGAATTCAAAAATACATCCGGTTTTTTATATTGATAAAGGCAGGAGAGTTAAAATTACGGCTCCTATTACTTCAATTGCTGTTGCTAAAAATGGCACTACCTATATTGCAACAGACGAAAAGGGTTTGTTTATCATTCAGAAAGGCTCGAACATTGCCAACCGAATTCCTGTTCTAGGTCATGTTAATTTTACGGCAAGAGGGCTTGCAATAGATCAGCAAAATAACCTTTGGGTATTTATAAAAGATGTTGGATTGTGTACCTACAATGTGACTTTGGGTAAAATTGGCTTAACAAAACCGCCTATTACTTCGGTTACTTCAATTATTAACTACAATAAAGACCAGTTATTAATCGGTACTGAAAGAGGTTTGTTCTCTTACTACAAAACTACTGGAAAATTAGAACGAATTGCTGTTCAACTGAGTGATGATAACATCATGGGCTTAAGTATGGGTAAGCAAAAGAAACTGTGGATTGCTACAGATGGGGGTGGTATCACCATTGTTGACCTTGCAACAAAAAAATCAAGCTTTCTGAATGCTTCTAAAGAAAAAGGAATGCTGAGCAGTAATTCAATAGGTGCCATTTATGAAGATAGGGAGGCAAGAAAATGGATTGCTACCTTAAGAGGCGGGGTTAATATTATAGACAATGTACAAGCGCAGTTTAGGACCATCAAAAAAGATCCTTTTAGGGAGAATACTTTAGTCAACAATTTCATATTATCGTTTTGCGAAGATGAAAATAAAAATATCTGGATTGGTACCGATGGAGGCGGTTTAAGCTTATGGAACCCTATAGTTAACAGTTATACCAATTTTGTGCATCATCAAAATGATCCATCTTCATTATCTAGTAATTTTGTAACCAGTATTATAAATGATAAGCAGAAAAACATTTGGGTAACCACCTTTAATGGTGGAATAGATCGTTTTAACAAACAGACTAATAGCTTTAAGCATTACACCTGCTTTAATACTGTTAAAGGAGTAGAAGAAATTAATGTTTGGAAGATTTTTCAAGATAAAAATAACAGGATTTGGGCAGGTACAACAAAGGGAGGAGCACTCTATCTTTATAATAGTAGTTTAGATAGATTCGAGCTTTTTGATGCAAGGCTGAAAGACATCCATACGCTTTATCAAGATCAGCAAGGAGTGCTCTGGGGAGGTAATTATACCCACCTTATACAGATAGATCCCATCCGTAAAAAACACCAATATATTCCTGTCGGCATTGCCATAAGGGCTATTTACGAAGATACATACAGGCAATTGTGGATAGGAACTGAAGGTGGTGGTTTGCTGAAATTGGATAGGAAAACTAAAAAACTGAAACGCTACATTCAATCTGATGGCTTACCAAGTAATTCTGTCCTTAATATTTTAGAAGACAACAAAGGGAATTTATGGTGTAGCACTTATAATGGGCTTTCTAAATTCAATATCAAAAGCGCTAAGTTTAAGAACTATTATGCTACAGATGATTTACAAAGTAATCAGTTTAATTACAATGCCGCTTTAAGATTAAGCAATGGCGAATTGTTATTTGGTGGGATAAATGGATTTAATAAGTTTTTCCCAGATAGCATTAAAATCAATAAGAGAGTACCAAAAATTGTAATTACAGATTTTAGGGTAAATAATATTCCAATTGATGAAGATCCTGCTTACCAGGATGAAATTTCTGTTGTTGGGCTAGAAAAAATCTCTATGCCATTTAACGCTGCGGTAATCTCAGTTAATTTTTCGGCAATCGAATTCTCTTTCCAAGATCAAATTAAGTACGCCTATTACTTAGAAGGATGGGATAGGGATTGGAATTACATAGACAAGCTAAACTTTGCCTATTATTCTCGTTTAAATGAAGGGACCTATAAGCTACACTTAAAAAGCACAGATACAGAAGGTGCTTGGGCATCAAATGAAAAAATTATCATCATTAAAGTTTTACCACCTTGGTACCGTACATGGTTGGCTTATTCATCGTATTTAATATCGATCATTTCATTATATGCAGTATTTGTTAAGTACAGAAGAAGGCAATACCGCTTAAAGCATGAAGTTGAGTTGGCCAACTTGAATATGGAACGAGAGAAAGAGCTGAATGAGAAGAAGCTTAACTTTTTTACAAATATTTCTCATGAACTAAGAACGCCTTTAACTTTAATTGTAAACCCGATAAAGGATATTTTAAGCACAAAGGAAAACGGTCAAGAGAAAAACGACTTAAATGTTGTTTATAGAAATTCGAGACGTTTGTTGAGTTTGGTTGATCAATTACTGCTTTTTAGGAAAACAGAAAATGAGAATGAAGCTTTAAAATTGGTTAAAATAAACCTTTTCAAGTTTTCCCATGAGATATTCTTATGTTTTAATTACTTGGCCAATAACAATAACATTAGTTATAAATTTGTGTGTGAAGATGAACAAATCTATATTTATGCAGATAGAGATAAGTTAGAAATTATCCTTTTTAATTTACTTTCTAACGCATTAAAGTTTACGCCAAAAGGTGGTAAAGTGGTATTGGGTATTACCTTGGTTGATGATATGATACAAATTAAGGTATCTGATACTGGACCAGGAATACCGATTGAAGTTGGCGATAGGCTATTTGATAAATTTTATAAGGTAATGAATAACAGTTCAATTAAAATTGGCTTTGGGATTGGACTTTATCTGGTTAAAAGCTTCGTCGAACTACACCAAGGAAAAATTTCATATACTTCAGTACTTGGAGAAGGAACAACGTTTTTTATCGCCATACCAAAAGGTGATGTAGTTGAAGAACAAGTGAATGTTTTAGAAGATAAACAAGAGCTTAATTACGTTAGCGAGCTTATAGCAGAGGAAGAGGAGCTAGGTGATGAGCAAATTCCTAATCTCGAGTTACTCATTTCAGATTTGCATTCTATTTTAGTGGTAGATGATAATGAGCAAATCATAGACTATATCCATCAAATTTTTCATCAGAAATTTAAGGTTTACAAAGCCAATAACGGATTAGAGGGTTTAGAATCTGCCAGAGAACACTTACCAGATATTATCATTTCTGACGTTAATATGGATGGCTTAAATGGAATTGAGTTTTGCAGGGAAATAAAAGCAGATCCAGCAATAAGCCATATTCCTTTGATTTTGCTAACTGCGGATCCAAGTCCAGAGTTGAAGTTACAAGGGATAGAAGTTGGTGCTTATGATTTTATCAGTAAACCTTTTGACAAGGAATTATTTACTGCAAAAATTAATGGTGTAATTAAAAATAGGAGCAACCTACAATCGTATTTTTATAATGAGGTAACCTTAAAGTCAGAGCGGAATAAAATTTCTCAAGAAGATAAAAGCTTTATTCAAAAAACCATCACTATTATAGAAGATAACCTGATGGAAACTAATTTTAATGTGAAAACACTGGCATCTCAGTTAAGTATGAGTCATTCTAATCTTTATAAAAGAATAAAGGCGACCTCAGGTTTATCTATTAATAGTTTTGTGCGTTTCATTAGGTTACGTAAGGCGGCAGAACTATTGATCAATACAAATCTCAATATAAATGAAGTAGCTTTCAGGGTAGGTATTAATGATATTAAATATTTTAGAGTTCAATTTCAAAATCAATTTAAACTTACACCTTCGTCATTTATTAAAAAACATCGTAAAATATTCCATAAACAGTATAGCATTAATACTAATTTGAGCGATAAATAGTAGTCAAGTTAAATAATCCCCCTAAAATTATCATTAACACCCCCACCAAAAAGAATAAATTTATTGTACTTAGATTTACCAAATCATAAATCGAATACTTCGTTCCAAAGATGAAAAAATACAACTGGCTTATCGCATTGCTATTGATTAGCAAAATAGCTACTGCACAAACACTTCCTTCAACGCAAGAAGTAATAGCAACAATTAACAAAGCAAATGCCTATTGGCAAAGTAATAACAAGCCAGAGGTAAGGGCTTTTTGGGATCATGCTGCTTATCATACCGGTAACATAGAGGCATACAAAATCACCAAAAACGAGGCTTACAAAACTTACTCAGAAACTTGGGCCAACCATAACAAATGGATGGGTGCAAAAAGTACCGATAAAAGCAAGTGGAAATATAAGTACGGCGAAACAGATGAATTTGTATTGTTTGGAGATTGGCAAATCTGCTTTCAAACCTATATAGATCTGTATAATCTTAACCCAGAACCCCACAAAGTTGCTCGTGCTAAAGAGGTAATGGAATATGAAATGTCTACAGCTGCAAGCGATTATTGGTGGTGGGCAGATGGTTTGTACATGGTAATGCCTGTAATGACAAAAATGTATAAACTAACAGGTAATCAGCAGTATTCGGATAAACTTTATGAGTATTTTGTGTATGCCAATGGTATCATGTATGATAAAAAAGAGAAACTTTATTATCGAGATGCGAAATATGTTTACCCAAAACATAAAAGTGCAAATGGCAAAAAAGATTTTTGGGCCAGGGGCGATGGATGGGTTTTCGCAGGATTGGCAAAGGTTTTAGAAGATTTGCCTAAAAACGATCCACACCGCCATGAGTATTTAACCAAGTACAAAAATATGGCGAAAGCAATTCTGAAAAGTCAACAAGCTGAAGGTTATTGGACCAGGAGTTTACTCGATCCTCAACATGCACCAGGACCAGAAACTAGTGGAACTGCTTTTTTTACTTATGGTTTGTTATGGGGCATTAATAATGGTTTGCTTAAAGAAAATAAGTATCTTCCGGTGGCAAAAAAAGCATACAATTACCTCACTAAAACTGCGCTTCAGGAAAGCGGAAAAGTAGGTTATGTACAACCAATTGGAGAAAAAGCAATTCCAGGTCAGGTAGTAGATGCAAACTCTACAGCTAATTTTGGTGTAGGTGCATTTTTGTTAGCCAATTGCGAAATGTATAGGTTTTTAACCAACAAAAAATAGACATGAATTCATCATTAAAAAGTATTGTTGTTGTTTTTCTAATCCTTTGTTTAGCTGTAGGAAAGGTTGCAGCACAAAAGAAAAGTAAAAATGTAAAAGCAGTCCCTTTAACCGATAGACAAGTTTGGTTACAGGAAATGGATAAAATGGTAAGGCCTGTAATTTACAGTTTAGCCAAAGACAGTTTACATCTTGTAATGCCAAAGGAGACTTCTATTCGCATAGATAATAAAGAACATCGCATTAAAGTACAATATGTTGAAGTTTTGGGTAGGGTTTTAAGTGGCATAGCACCTTGGTTACAGTTAGAAGGCGGTTCGGAAGCTGAAATAGCCTTGCGCAACCAATACCGAGAATGGGTTATTAAAGGCATTAAAAATTCATTGGACTCGACTGCTAAGGATTTCATGAACTATGATATTGGAGGTCAACAATTGGTTGATGCTTCTTTTGTAGCACTTGCTTTTATACGTGCGCCTTGGCTTTGGGAAAATTTAGATAAAAAGGACCAAAACCTGATGATGAAATCCATTGCTACAACAAGGAAATTTAAGCCTGGGTTTTCAAATTGGTTGCTTTTTTCTGCAGTTAACGAAGCTTTTATGGCAAAGTTTGGCTATGAGTGGGATGTGATGCGAGTAGATTATGCCTTGCAACAAATGGAGCAATGGTATGTTGGTGATGGGATGTATAAAGATGGTAGCACTTATGCTTTCGATTATTACAACAGTTTTGTAATTCATCCCTATTTGGGTACGTTGGTGGATATTATTGGCAAAAAAACAAATGCTTATAATGCCATGTTCGAGAAGATTAAAAAACGTAATGAGCGTTATGCTGTTATTCAAGAACGATTGATTAATACTGATGGAACTTACCCAGCTACAGGGCGGTCAATTGTGTATCGTGGAGCTGCTTTTCATCATTTAGCAGATATGGCTTTTAAAAAGTTATTGCCAAAACAATTAAGTCCAGCGCAAGTCCGTTGTGCCTTAACTGCGGTCATAAAAAAGACGTTAGAAAGTCCAACTACTTATGAAAATGGATGGTTAACGATTGGTTTACATGGAAGTCAGCCTAATATAGCCGATGTTTACAATAACCAAGGCAGTCCTTATCTCTGTACCAGCATATTTTTGCCTTTAGGCTTGCCAGAAACTGATCCTTTTTGGGCAAACACGGCAGTAAAATGGAGTGCTCAGAAAATATGGGGCGGAGAAGATTTTCCAAATGATCACAGTGTAGATTTAAGATAGATGTTCAAGTTTTCTGTTGTTTTTTTGTTGCTTGTAGGTTTAAGCTTTTCTGTTAAAAGTCAAGAGCATACTTCATGGAGTACTATTGCCAAAAACGGGTGGGCAAATAACTCTATCAACACTGTTATTTTTAGGAAAAATGCTTTAACCACCTTTAAAAATAACCAATACGCTGCTTATTATGATGCAGATCAGTTTGTGGTTTTAGCAAAGCGAAAGCTCAATTCGCAAATATGGGAGGTTGTTAAAACGCAATACAAAGGTGATGCAACGGATGCGCACAAATCTATCAGTATCATGGTTGATGGAAGTGGTTATTTGCACCTTGGATGGGGGCAACACAACAATAACCTTAACTATGCAAAATCTATTAAACCTGAAAGTCTTTTGTTAGGACAAAAGCAGGCAATGCTTGGTTTAAAGGAAAATAAAGTGAGTTATCCTGAATTTTATAAGCTGGCTAATGGTAATTTACTTTTCTTTTATAGAGATGGTGGCTCTGGAAATGGTAATTTAATGATCAATCAATATGATTTAAAAACGAAAACTTGGACAAGAATTCAGGACAATTTAATTGATGGTCAAGGTAAAAGAAATGCCTATTTACAAACAGCAATTGACGCAAAGGGAACTATCCATTTATCATGGGTTTGGAGGGAAAGTCCTGATGTTGCCAGTAACCATGACTTGTGTTATGCAAAATCTGCCGATGGAGGTTTGACTTGGCAAAAATCAGACGGTACAAAATATCAATTGCCAATTAATGCCGAAAATGCAGAGTATGCCTTGAAAATCCCACAGAACAGCGAGTTGATTAATCAGACTTCAATGTTCGCTGATGAGAATGGAAATCCATTTATTGCTACGTACTGGAGAGATGCTGGTGAAACAGTGCCACAATATCACATTGTGTATAAGACTGGTAAGGATTGGGGAGTAAACAGGTTAACCTTTAGAAAAACACCTTTTAGCTTAAGTGGGGGTGGTACTAAAAAAATCCCAATATCAAGGCCGCAGTTAATCAGTTGGTCGTCGAAAAATACCATCTCTTGTGCGTTAATTTTTAGAGATGTTGAAAGAGGGAATAAGGTTTCAATCGCCATTGGCAACGACATTACAAAATCTAATTGGGAGTGTAAGGACCTTTCTGAAATGAGTGTAGGGGAGTGGGAACCTACTTTTGATACCGAACTATGGATTACAAAAAAGAGATTAGACCTGTTTGTTCAAAAAGTTGAGCAAGTAGATGGAGAGGGAAAGGCAAATGCTTTACCTACTAAAGTGCAAGTTCTTACTTGGAAGAGGTAGTGTTTTTCGTCATTCCTGCATAAGTGGAACTTTAAAGCTATACACCTTCCTTATAGCATTAAGATACCCAATCCTTTTGGTGTAACAAATAGTAAAATAAGGTTAACTTCTAAATTATTGAGTTAATATTCGCCAACTAATTAGCAAAATATTCTAAAAAACATCATTCTTTATCCCTATTTTTATAATTGATAAATGTTAGTTTAACGTTTATCAAGATGTTAAAAATTTAGCCCATGAAACACCTATTTTGCAAGTCTTTAAATATCTGTTTAATAATTATTGCGTTGCTTTCTGTTAATGCATTTAAGAGTGTTGCGCAACAAACAAAATTAACATCCTTTACGCCAGGTAAAATTTGGAATGATGATAAAGGCGTTCATATTAATGCACATGGTGGAGGAATACTTGTAGATAAAGGTGTTTATTATTGGTTTGGCGAACATAAAGTAGCGGGTGAGATTGGTAATACAGCTCAGGTTGGTGCTCATTGTTACTCATCAAAAGATTTATATAACTGGAAAGATGAGGGAATTGCGTTAAAAGTAAGCGATGATCCAAAAAGTGATATTGTAAAAGGAAGTGTTATAGAAAGACCTAAAGTTGTTTATAATAAAAAGACAAAAAAATACGTAATGTGGTTCCATTTGGAGCTAAAAGACAAAGGCTATGCAGCTGCAAGAGCTGGTGTAGCGGTTGCCGATAAAGTAACCGGACCGTATGTTTTTTTGAAAAGTTATAGACCAAACCCGGGTCAAATGCCTATTTATTTACCTAACACACCAGAAAGTGAAAAGTTGAATTGTGCTGCGCCTGCAAATAAAAGCGATGGTTTCTTTTGTCGCGATTTACCTGGTGGTCAAATGGCTCGAGACATGACTGTTTTTGTTGATGATGACGGAAAGGCTTATCATATTTTTTCTTCCGAGGAGAATTTTACCTTACATATGGCCGAGCTAACACCGGATTATTTAGGGCATACGGGTAAATTCACAAGGATTTATATTGGCGAGCAAACTGAAGCTCCAGCTTTATTTAAGAAAAATCGAGTTTATTACATGATAGGTTCTGGATGTACAGGATGGGCCCCAAACCCTGCTCGTTGGTTTACAGCTAAATCTTTATGGGGACCGTGGACATTTATGGGCAATCCTTGCGTTGGCCAAGGAGCAGAAAAGACTTTTGGTGGTCAAAGTACTTATGTATTACCAGCGCCAAATAAAAAAGGAGAGTTTATTTTTATGGCCGATATTTGGAGACCTAAAAATGCCATAGATGGTAGATACTTGTGGTTGCCAATCCAGTTTGAAAATGACAAACTTAAAATTACTTGGATGGACCAATGGGATCTGAGTGTTTTTAAATCAAAGTAAGGATTTACCCCACTCTTCCAATATATTCATAGATCTCGTTAGGGCTTATTTGCTTGTACTAGCAATTCTTTTGCCTTAATGGCGCTGCTTTCAAATCTGTGTAAACCATTTGAAATTGGATTTTCACATTTTCAATTTTCGTCATAAAAAACTAAGTAAGTCTTAATTACTTAGTTTTCAAATCTAACTTTAGGCTATTCTTTGCAAGTACCCAACCAGTTTCAATGTATTAATAGTTCAACTTCAAATTTTTACATGGTGCTAGTTATGCTCTTTTCTTAAGTCAGCACAACATTCAATCTCGTATAAATTATTTGAAATAGAAGTTCCCTCATCTCAACAAACCTCAATAAAAAATTATCTAAGACTCAAATACTTGATTAATTTCCAAAATCTAGCTTTATGGTCATTTTTACGATGTAAAATAACAATTTAACCCCTAATTAATACCGAATTATCCCTCACTAATAAGCTCATTTTAATGGTTATTTGTTCTAAACCAATTATAAAAAATGAGATGAACAAACCAAATTTAAGTGCATATTTTCTGCTAGGCTCCAGCAGGCAAAACAAAAATGCAATCTTTTTAGGGCAAAATTTATTAACAAATTATTAATCAATAACAAGCAATTTTTAAGCAAATGTGTAAAATAAAAATTTCTCAAATGTATGTTTTAAAGAAGCAACCTATTTCTTGTTTAGTTCAGTTTAAAAATCACATAAAATTATTTTAGTATGATAGAAAAACTACTTAAACAAATTCAGATCCTTTCATTTCCTGTTGAGCTTAAATCCTGTATCAAGCTATTTATTTTTTTTACGCTATTTACTTGTAGCTTAAAATCAATGGCGCAAACAGAGGTAACCGTAAGAGGCGTTATTAAAGATACTATTGGAGGTTTACCTGGAGTAAACATTAAAGTTTCAGGAACAAATAAAGGAACCAATACCGATTCGGACGGTAAATACACCATTACACTACCACGATCAGGCAAACTTCTTTTTACTGGTATAGGTTATAAACCAAAAACGGTAGCAGTTGCTGATTATACACCAGATGGACAAGGAGTATATGTAATTAATCTTACTTTAGATAGCGATGTTGGCGCTTTAGATGAAGTTGCCGTTGTAGGTTTTGGTACACAAAAGAAAGCGAGCTTGATCAGTTCCATTACAACGATCAATCCTAAAGAATTAAAAGGACCTACAAGTAACCTAACTACAATGATGCAGGGACGTGTGGCTGGTATGATTGCTTATCAGCGAAGTGGTGAGCCTGGATCAGATAATGCACAGTTCTTTATTCGTGGTTTGGGGACTTTTGGAAGCGGGAAACAAGATCCATTGATTTTAATTGATGGTATCGAATCTACCCAAAATGACATGGCACGTTTACAGGCAGATGATATTGCATCTTTTAGTGTTTTAAAAGATGCCACGGCTTCGGCAGTATATGGTGCACGTGGGGCAAATGGAGTAGTATTGATTACAACCAAATCTGGAGAGGCTGGTATGACAAATTTCACAGTTAGATCTGAATCTGCAGTTTCTTCAAATACCAAGAACTTTCAATTTGCAGATAATATTACTTATATGAAGTTGGCAAATGAGGCAGCTTTAACAAGAAATCCAACAGCTGCATTACCCTATTTACAAACAAAAATTGATGCTACGGCAAGAGGAGATAATCCTTTATTATACCCAAGCAATAATTGGATAGAGCAATTAATTAAAGATTATACAGTCAATTATAGAAATAATATTAGTGTTCAGGGTGGTGGAGAAAAAGCGAGATATTATGTTGCTGGAACTTATAATATTGATAACGGCGTACTAAAAGTTGAAGGGATAAATAATTTTAACAACAACGTAAAACTGAAAAATTACTCAGTACGTTCTAATGTGGATATAAATCTGACTAAAACGACGACTGCAGCAATTAGGGTGTATGGTCAGTTTGATGACTACTCGGGTCCTCTTTTAGGATATGATGTAAATGGTAATCCTGTAAATGGAGGTCAGCGAATCTTTAATCAAACTATATGGTCTAATCCTGTTTTGTTTCCTGCGGTTTATCCGTCATCATTATCTCCTTTTGCTACGCATGCATTATTTGGCAATGCAATTACTCCTAATAATGGATTATATGTAAATCCTTATGCAGAGATGGTTAAAGGTTATTCAGAATATAATTCATCAACATTACAAACACAAATTGAGCTAAAACAGGATTTAAATAGCCTTGTTAAAGGTTTAAATGCTAGGTTGATGACTTATGCTAGGAGATATTCTTATTTTGATGTTTCTAGAAGTTACAATCCATTTTTTTATTCCGCTACTGAACAACCAAATGGTAGTACGGGTATACAAGTACTAAATCCAGGTGGACAAGGTTCTATTGGCACAACAGGAACTGAATACTTGGGTTACTCGGAAGGTTTAAAACGACTTAACTCTACTTTTTATGCAGAATTTGCCTTAACATATAATAAAATTTTTGCAAAAAAACATGCCATAAGTGGTATGTTGATTACCACTCTACGAAACTATCTTTCTGGAAACGCTGGTAGCCTCCAAGCTTCATTACCATCTCGTAACCAAGGAGTTTCTGGAAGGGCAACTTATGGATATGATGATAAGTATTTAGTTGAATTTAACTTTGGTTATAACGGCTCTGAACGTTTTGCAGAAAATAATCGTTTTGGATTTTTCCCTTCTGTAGGCTTAGGGTATGTAGTATCTAACGAAGATTTCTTTAAACCATTAACAAAAGTAATTACCAGTTTAAAATTAAGAGCTACTTATGGTTTAGTGGGTAATGATCAAATAGGTGCTGATGGCGATCGTTTCTTCTATATGTCTGAAGTTAACATGAACAATGGTAGCTATGGCGCTACTTTTGGAGAACAATATGGTTATAGTAAAGCTGGTGTTTTGGTAACTAGATACGCCAATCCTCTCATTACTTGGGAGAAATCTGAACAGGTAAACTTTGGAGCAGATTTTAGATTTTTGAACGCATTAGATTTAAACATCGACGTATATAGAAATACCCGTTCAAATATTTTAACAGGACGTACCTATATTCCAACAACAATGGGTCTACAAGCTTCTGTTAGGGCAAATACTAACAAAGCTCAAAATGAGGGTGTAGATTTTGCTGCTGCTTATAACAAATCGTTTGGCAATGGATGGTCAATGCAAATGAGAGGAAACTTTACTTATGCAAAAAGTAAAATTTTAATTAACGACGAGCCTAGTTATCCTACAAGTGAATATTATCGCTCAACAGTAGGTAATTCGACTACACAAAATTATGGTTTAATTGCTGAACGTTTATTTATCGATGATAATGAGGCAAAAAATGCTCCACAGCAATTTGATGGTACTCCAGGATTAACTTATGGGGGTGGAGACATTAAATACAGAGATGTAAATAATGATGGTGTGGTAAACGATCAAGATATTGTACCTATTGGTTTACCAACTACACCAGAAATTATCTATGGATTTGGAGGTACTGTTGGGTATAAAAGTTTAGATTTTAGCTTTTTTTTACAAGGATCTGCTCGATCATCATTTTTTATCAACTCACAAAACATTGCCCCATTTGTGTTAAATGGTGGTAGTCAAAATGGATTGCTACAAGCAATTTCCGATAGCTATTGGTCTGAAGAAAATAGAAATATTTACGCATTATGGCCTCGTTTAAGTCCAAACTTTGTACCTAATAATAATAGAACTTCGACATGGTGGATGAGAAATGGTAATTTCTTGAGATTGAGAAGTGTTGAAGTTGCCTATAATACGCCTCAGAAATTAAACAAGAAAATAGGCTTCAAATCTTTGCGCATTTACGTAAGTGCAACTAACCTAGGGTACATCAGCAGTTTTAATACTTGGGATCCAGAAATGGGGGGCAACGGTTTGGGATATCCAATTCAAGGTACTTATAACTTAGGAATTAGAGCATCATTTTAATTAGGACATTGTTAAAGAAAATAAAATGAAATTTAAAAATATAACAATCATTAAGATTAAAGGGAACATTAAAAACAGGATACTTATTTTATGTTTTACTGCAACCTTATTAAGTTTATCTGCTTGTAAAAAGTATTTGGATATTATTCCAGATAACGTTGCAACAATAGACAATGCCTTTACAATGAGAACGGAGGCAGAAAAATATTTATTCACTTGCTATTCTTTCTTGCCAAAAGATGGCGATCCTCTTTATAATGTAGGCTTTCTATCTGGAGATGAGTTGTGGATTCCTACGCAAGAATGGGAATTTGTATCCTATGCATGGCGTGGGGCAAGAGGCGGACAAAATGCTGCTAACCCTTATATGAACGCTTGGCAAGGAAATTTTCAAGGTGGTGGACCAGGAGACCTTTATGGGCTTTGGAAGGGTATAAGAAACTGTAATATTTTTTTAGATAATGTAAAAGACGAAACAAAAGTTCGCGATTTAAGAGCTGATGAGCGTGCAAGATGGATTGCAGAGGTTACTTTCTTAAAAGCATACTACCACTTCTATTTGCTTCGTATGTACGGGCCAATTCCATTGGTTGACAAAAATATAGATATTAGTGCTCCAGAAGCTGATGTTCGAATCAAGAGAATGCCTTTTGACGAATGTGTTACCTTTATTTCCTCACTTTTAGACGAGGCTGCAGTAAACTTGCCGCCAATTATTACAGATAGAACTACAGAACTTGGCAGAATTACAAAGCCAGTTGCGCTTGCTGTCAAAGCTAAATTATTATTGATGGCAGCTAGTCCATTGTTCAATGGAAATCCAGATTATACATCATTCAAAGATAACGACGGTGTAAGTTTATTCCCAGCTACTTTCAGTGCAGATAAGTGGAAAAATGCTGCAGATGCTGCTAAAATAGCAATTGATGCAGCAGAATTAGCAGGTGCCAAGTTGTACCAATTTCCAGGGTCTACCTTTAAGCTATCTGATACAACAAACTTACAATTAACCTTACGTTGTGCAATTACCGAACGTTGGAATGTGGAGCATATTTGGGCAAACCCAAATAGTAGAACAGATTTTTTACAGCGCACAGCAATGCCTAAATTAGCAGCAGGTGGAGCAAGTGGTGATGCCAGAATGCAATTGGCAGCGCCGTTAAAGATTGCAGAAATGTTTTATTCTAGCAACGGAGTTCCTATTAATGAAGATAAATTAATTAATTTTTCTAATAAATATACCTTAAGAACAGCACTTAAAAGCGAACGCTTTTTTGTTAAAGAAGGTTATGAAACTTCTCGTTTAAATTTTGATAGAGAAGCTCGTTTTTATGCAGATTTAGGCTTCGATGGTGGCGTTTGGTATAAATATGATAGTCCTAGTAACTCTGATGAGAATACTTGGGTTGTAGAAGGAAAATATACACAACTAGCTGGTGCTACACACGTAGGTTTTTACAATGAAACTGGTTATTACTTGAAGAAAGTAGTGGATTGGAACATGACAAATAGTACCAATGGAGTTTCTTATCGTGATTATCCTTGGCCGCAGATTCGTTTGGCAGATTTATACTTAATGTATGCTGAGGCATTAAACGAATCACAAGGCCCAGTTAATAATGTATTCGAATATGTAGATCGTATTAGAAAACGTGCTGGTTTAAAAGGAGTGGTAGAAGCATGGAATAGTTTTTCTAACAATCCAACTAAACCAACAACTAAGGATGGTTTGAGAGAAATCATACACCAAGAACGAGGGATTGAGATGGCTTTTGAAGGTAGTAGATACTGGGATCTTAAAAGATGGAAAAAAGCTGCAGAAGTATTTAACCAACCCATTACTGGATGGAGTGTTTTTCAGGCTAATACTGCAGATTATTATAGGCCTAGAACCATCTATACCCAAAATTTTGTGGCTCCAAGAGATTACTTGGCACCAATTAGAAATTATGATATAACTGTAAATCCTAAACTGGTTCAAAATCCAGGATGGTAGTCGCTAACCAAATTAATTTTTCTAATATGAAAACAATTAAAATGAATTTCTTACTAATGTTAACTATAATAGGGGCATTAGTATCAAGTTGTAAGGTAGATACACTCGAACCACTTGAAAAAAATACGACCCCCCCTGGGCCTGTATCAAATGTAAAATTTACAGCTGGACCTGGTAATGCTGTATTAACTTATGCATTGCCAGCTGATAAGGATTTGTTATACATTAAAGCTGTTTACACGCTTGCAAACGGTCGCGTAATGGAAGTTAAGGCTTCTTATTACGGTAATACTTTAACTGTTGAAGGTTTTGGAGATACTGAAGAGCATGAAGTAAAATTGTATGCTGTAAACCGAAGTGAAATACCATCTACACCAGTTTCAATAAAAGTAAAGCCTTTAGAAAATCCAATTTGGGGTGTTTTTAGAAGCATGCTTGTTGTAGCAGATTTTGGGGGTTTAAGATTTACAGCAACAAATCCTGCAAAAGCAGATTTGGCGATTGAAATTTTAACTGAAGATAGTAAAGGTAGAATGGTGCCCACCACTAAGAATATCTATACTTCTACAGTAGATATTGATAATGCAATTAGAGGTTATGATCCTGTAGAACGAAAGTTTGCAATAACCATAAGAGATAGGTGGTTAAATTATAGTGACACCCTTTACACAACACTTACTCCTTTGTTTGAGGCGGAAATTCCGAAAACTGGCTACAAGGCAGTTACTTTGCCTGGAGATGTGGCACTTCACACTGCAACCGTATTAGGTGGAATGTGGGACGGAGATCTATTAAATTGGCCAAGAGTTACCATGACAAGTTCTGCAGTATTAACGCCGCAGTGGGTTACATTTGACATGGGTAAATTATCTGCATTAAGTCGTATTGTAATATGGGATTATCCTGAATATTTAAACGGACGAACCTATTTCTATGGCGGTAATTTGTTAGATTTTGAGATTTGGGGAACTGATAACCCTCCATCAGACGGAAGCTTTACCAACTGGACAAAGCTTGGAACATTTAAAGCTAAAAAACCTTCTGGATCTGCTTACGGGACTAATACAACTGAAGATATTGCTGCTGGACAGGCAGGATTAAATTACACGTTTGATGTTGGAATACCAAAAGTTAGGTACTTGCGCATCAAGAGCTTGAAAAATTGGCAAGGAACAACATTCATGTCAATCGGCGAGCTTCAAGTATATGGTGATCCAAGATAATGTATAACGCTTTTATGAGTATTAAGATGAAAAATAATATTAAAAAATTAAACAAGAACCTGCTATTCGTAGGCTTGGCTATGCTATTGGTAGGCATTATATCTTCATGTGATAAAATGGATGCTTATAAGAAATTCACCAAAGAGGGCGAAATATCCTATACTGGGAAATTAGACTCGGTTAAAATTAATTCTGGGAGATACCGTGTATTGTTAAATGGCTTGTTCCTTGCAGATCCAAAGGTTAAAAAATGTGTGGTATACTGGAATAACAGAGTCGATTCCATTGTTATTCCTGTTACTAGAACAACCAATGTTGATACACTCAAATTGTTTATCAATAACATCACAGAAGGAGTTCAGAATTTTATAATCTATACCTATGATAATGCTGGTAATAAGTCCATTCCAGTATATAGAACTGGAAGAGTTTATGGAGATAGGTACCAATCTACTTTAACTAATAGAGGTATAAACTCAGCCTTTACCAATGAAAGTGGTGTTTCTACCATAGAATGGGGAGGAATGGATAGGGTAAGTGGTGTGTTTGCTACAGAAATGATTTATACAGATAACTCTAATGTAGAGAAAGCAGTTAGAATCCCTATTGATGTGAATAACTACATCATTCCAAACTTTAAGGAAAAGGGAACGATTAAATATCGTACACTATTTCTACCGGATACGTTAAGTATTGATACTTTTTATACTGCCTATGAAAATATGTACATCCCTAAATTTAGTAAGATAGACGTAACTTCTACTTACCTTAAAAATGCAGGTGCTAATGTTACTTTTTCATCAATTAACGCTAATAGATGGGGCATATTAAATGATTGGATTACTAGTCCCTCAGTTAAAAATGCAAGTGGTTTTGGTGGCTATGAAAAAAGAAGCAATGTTGGGTTTATTTCGTTAGAAGCGGGTTGGGGATTACCAAATGTTACTGATGGTAAAATTTATCAGACCATAAACCTACCTGCAGGTAGGTATAGGTTAGAAATTGTAATGAACGATTTTAATGCTGGAGGATCTAGATATTTAACTGTGGCAGAAGGCACTTCAATACCAAATGTAGCTAATATTACGAGTTCTAGTATTGCATTCTCAAATTTAGAAAGTAAGTTGCTCAACTTTAATTTGGATCAGGCTAAACAGGTTTCTATTGGATTTGCGGCTAATTTAACAGGTACAAGTAGTACAGGTATGTATGCAAAAATAGCATCGGTAAGACTTTACCAAATTAATTTTCTATAAATAAAATCTTCTTTAAGAATCTATGGGAGCTCAAAACTCCTATAGATTTTTTAAATGTATCGCCGCAAGTCAATTTTTATCATTAATTGACTTCCATTTATTACTCCAACAAACAAATGAAAATTAATACTCCTATTTTAATTCTTGCTGCAATTTTGCTAATACATTGTAAAAAGGCAGAGAAAACAAGTAATGTTATAAGTGGTAATCCCATTGTAAACACAGGGACAATACCTAAGGTGCAAACGGCTATACTTAAAAATATTACGACAATTACCGCCCAGAGTGGTGGTATTACAATAGATAATGGCGGTAGTACAATTAAGGAACGTGGCCTTGTTTTAAGCTTAAATCCTCTGCCAACAATAGCCGATACAAAATTTGGCACAACAAGTATTACGGGTGCTGGAGAATTTACAAGTGAAATTACTGGAATTAAAGCAGGTACAAAATATTTTGTACGAGCTTATGCAGTTAATAATAATGGCATTGGTTATGGAAACGAAATTTCTTTTACAACTACTGCTATTGGCAATGCTAGTTTTAATTTTACACCTCTATTTATTGTGGGAGCCACACTCGCAACCTGTGATATGGAAATAATAAATGATGGTGGAGATAATGTTACCGAACGGGGTTTAGTGTATGGTTTAATTGAAAACCCAACTATAAACGATAATAAAGTTAAACACAATAATGCAGGTGTAGGTGGCTATAGGTTAATGATCAAAGGGCTTTTAGAAAAAACAAATTATCATGTTAGGGCTTATGCCATTAATGCTAAAGGAGTAAGTTATAGCAATAATGTTCAGTTTAAAACCATTCCTAAAGGAAAAATCACCTACACTTTTAATAAAGCTACAAATCCTACTACCGAACAGCTCGAAGCTTATGCTCGTTTACAGGTGGCTGTAGATAGTGCTACATGGTACTTAAGCAATTATACCTCTGCGACAAAACATGTTTATTTAAACTATGTAGAAGGTACGTCAACTGCCGATGCTAATAATGAAGGATGGATGCGTTTTGGTACTAATGCTGGTTTTCAAAATTTAAGAACAATGTTGCATGAAATGAACCATACGCTTGGTACAGGTACCACAAGTTGGTGGACAAGTAAAATTGTTGGCGGCAAATTTCAAGGGCAATACACAAATGAACTCTTAAGAAAAATACAACGTAACTCAACAGTGCAATTAAGTGGAGACACCCAACATTGGTGGCCTTTTGGACTGAATCAAAATTCTGAGGTAAGCTCTAGTTGGGATTATGTTTACAATTGTATCTTAATAGAAGCCATGAGAAAAGATGGTTTGCCTACAGCTACAAGTGGCCCGTATAATCCTTAAAACACATTAGTAATAAAATAATACATAAATGAACTTTAAAAGACTAATTCCCCTAACATTAATTGCGTTAATGTTTGCTGTGCCTTTAATGGCCCAAAACAACGATTGGGAAAATCCAAAGCTGGTAGATCAAGGTAAAGAAAAAGCTCACGTTACCTTTATGCTTTTCGATTCAGAAAAGGAGGTAATTGAAGATGATTATACTAAATCGGCCTATTATCAATCTTTAAATGGACAATGGAAATTTAATTATGTAGATAAATATGCAGACCGAGTTAAAGATTTTTATAAAACTGATTTAAATGACGGTGGTTGGGCGAATATTAATGTGCCCTCAAATTGGGAATTGAATGGTTTTGGTGTGCCAATTTATACCAATATAACTTACCCACACCCTAAAAACCCACCTTTTATTGGTGAAAATAATCCAGTGGGTACCTATCGCAAGACTTTTTCCATCCCAGAGAACTGGGAAGAGAGAGAAACCTTAATCCATTTTGGTTCTATTTCTGGTTGTGCTTTTATTTATGTAAATGGTAAAAAAGTTGGCATTACAAAGGCTTCAAAAACACCAGCAGAATTTAACATTACTCCATTTCTTAAAAAAGGAGTTAACCAATTAGCTGTTCAGGTTTTTCGTTGGCACGATGGAAGTTATTTAGAAGACCAAGATTTTTGGCGTTTAAGTGGGATAGAACGTAATGTGTATCTTTTTTCTATGCCAAAACAAACAGTTTGGGATTTCTTTTTAAAAGGAGATCTAGATAAAACTTATACTAATGGTTTGTTTACGGCCGCAATTGATGTGAGGAAATTTGCAAAAACCGAACTCGCGGGTGGCTCAATCGTAGTTTCTTTATTAGATAAAAGCGGGAAATCTGTATTTCAAAAAACTCAAGTTTTTAGTGCGGCAGCTGATACTATCCAGACTGTTAATTTATCAGGTACGATTAAAAATCCATTAAAATGGAATGCAGAACAACCTAATTTATACAGTTGTATGATCACCTTAAAAGATAATAAGGGCAAACAATTAGCGATTACTGGAGCAAAAATGGGTTTCAGAAAAGTGGAGATTAAAAATGCACAATTGCTAATTAATGGGGTGGCAACTTATGTGCATGGTGTAAATAGGCATGAACATGATGATGTAACTGGGCATACCACTTCTAAAGAATTGATGTTAAAAGATATTCGTTTAATGAAAGAGTTTAACATTAATGCAGTTAGACTTTCGCATTATCCCAATGATCCTCTTTGGTATAAACTATGTGATGAATATGGACTTTATTTAGTAGATGAAGCCAACATTGAAACGCATGCAATGGGTGCTGAATTGCAGGGTTGGTTTGATAAAACAAAACACCCCGCTTATTTGCCAGAATGGGCAGCAGCACATACAGATAGAACGGTTAGAATGGTAGAGCGAGATAAAAACCATGCTTCAATTATCATTTGGTCTTTAGGGAATGAATCTGGTAATGGGCCAGTGTTTCACGATAACTATAAGTGGATTAAACAAAGAGACAATACTCGTCCGGTTCAGTTTGAACAGGCTGGTGAAGATTGGAATACAGACATCGTTTGTCCAATGTATCCAAGCATTGGCAGCATGAAAAGATATGCTGCTGACACTTCAAAAAACAGACCTTATATTATGTGCGAATATTCTCATGCAATGGGAAATAGCAATGGAAATTTCCAAGAATATTTTGACATTATTAGGAATAGCAAACACATGCAGGGTGGCTTTATATGGGATTGGGTTGACCAAGGCATAAAGACTAAAGATGCTAATGGTAAAACTTTTTGGGCTTATGGAGGTGATTTAGGTGGTTTTTATTGGCAAAATGATGAAAATGGGGTTGCTGATGGAATGATCAGTTCTGATAGAACGCCAGATCCTGCAGCATATGAGATTAAAAAGGTTTATCAATATATCCAATTTACTTCGAATGATATTTCGAAAGGGAGTTTAACTATTGAAAATTTGCACGACTTTACAAATCTTAATGAATATAACTTTAAATGGGAATTGGTCAGCAACGGCAAAGTATTTAAAGAAGGAACATTTGGTGTTGCTTTAAGTCCGCATCTAAAGAAGGAAGTAAAACTTACACTTCCAATGATAAAAACAATGGAAGGAACAGAGTTTTATTTGAATGTGTATGCTTATCGTAAAATCGCATCAGCCATGCTGCCAACTGGATTTGAAGTTGCGAAGGAGCAATTTAAATACGCAGGAGACTTTTTTACTAAAAGTAAAAAAACAGAAACAGTATTAAAAACAAGCACAAAAGAGAACAAATTAAGTTTTGATGCTGGTGATGTACACGGCGAGTTTGATACAAAAACTGGAAGATTTACCAGATACAGCAAAGACAATGGAGGTTCTCTAAATAGTTTCCCAGAACCTTATTTTTGGAGGGCACCAACCGATAATGATTTTGGTAATAATATGCCATCTAGATTGGGTATTTGGCGCTCGGCACACGACAATAAAAAGCTATTGAATGTTGAAGTTGCAAAACAAACAGATAGCGGTCTATTAATTCACGTTAGCTATGAGTTAAGCAATATTAAAGTTCCCTATACCATAGCTTACTTAATTACAAACGATGGAGCTGTAAAAGTTACCGCGTCTATGGATATGACTGGTAGAGATTTGCCAGAGCTACCAAGATTTGGGATGAGGACGGAATTATCACAGCGATATGGCAATTTGAGTTATTATGGTCGCGGTCCACATGAAAATTATAGCGATAGAAACTCCTCTTCTTTAGTAGGCTTATATAGCGATAAAGTAGAAAATCAATTTTATAAAGGATATATCAGACCACAAGAAAGTGGTAATAAAACTGATGTGAGGTGGTTAAGTCTAACTGATGAACAGGGAAAAGGGATTTTAATTGAAGGTTTGCAACCACTTTCGTTCACGGCAATCAATCATTCTACTGAAGATTTAGATCCAGGCTTAACCAAAAAACAACAACATCCAACTGATCTTCCCGTAAAAAGAAACGTCTTTCTAAATATAGATCTTAAACAACGCGGTGTTGGTGGTGATGACAGTTGGGGTGCATTACCACATCCTCCTTATAGGTTAATGGAAAAAAAATATAGCTATAGTTATACCATAAGATTGATAAGTAAAGATAATGCGCAGGCAAAATAAGATTCATCTAGCTTTATCATTGAGCTTAATCTGTATGCTTTCTTGTACAGTGAGAAAAGCTAACGTGGAGCCAAAAATTGCAGATTATAGCAATGAAGGATATCAATTGGTATGGGCGGATGAATTTGAACAAGATGGTATGCCAAATTCTAAAAACTGGACTTACGAGAAAGGTTTTGTACGCAATGAAGAACTGCAGTGGTATCAGCCTGAAAATGCGTTTTGCAAAAATGGGCTACTTGTGATTGAAGCAAAAAAAGAACAAAAACCAAATCCGCTTTATACGCAAGGAAGCAAGGATTGGCGAAGAAACCGGAAAAATATTGAATATACCAGTGCTTGTGTAATTACTAAAGGATTGCAAAGTTGGCAATATGGACGTTTTGAAATGCGTGGTAAAATAGATGTTAACAATGGTTTATGGCCAGCCTTTTGGACTTTAGGCGTAGCTGGTAGGTGGCCTGCAAATGGTGAAATTGATATCATGGAATATTACAAGGGTAAAATTTTATCGAACATTGCAAGTTTGGGTAAGGATGGAAAACCGAAATGGTTTAGTGAAACTAAGGCTGTTAAAGAGTTAGGTGGGAATGCTTGGGCAGAAAAATTTCACGTATGGAGAATGGATTGGGATAGTGAAAATATTAGCTTATTTGTTGATGATGTATTATATGTTAAGGTGACCTTAACTCAATTGCAAAATGACAATAAAGAAGGATTAAACCCATTTAAACAAAAGCATTATATTTTATTAGATCTTGCCCTGGGCGGATTAAATGGAGGAGATTTAAATGGGACAAAGTTTCCAAATAGGATGGAAGTTGATTATGTAAGGGTTTACCAAAAGGAAAACTAAAATTAATGATCAAAGAATTAAAAGAAAACTGAGATGATTATCGAATCTATAAAATCAGCTTTTAAAAAGCATTTCAACCGTGTTCCTATCATTGTCCGCTCTCCTGGAAAGATTAATTTAATAGGAGAATATACTGATGGTTATGTGTTACCTGCGGCCATTGATATAGTGACTTATGTAGCTGTTTCGAGAAGGAGTGATGATGACATTCACCTATACTCAGAAAGTTATAGTGAAGCTTTTCAAGGTAAGCTTTCTGATTTAAATAAGACAGAAAAAGATTGGATAAATTACATCTTAGGCATAGCGGACCAATTACAGAAATGGGGTTATCACATTGGTGGATTTAACCTTTATATTGATGGTGATGTACCATTTGATGACGAACTTTCTTCATCTGCGGCAGTAGAATGCGCAACTGCCTATGCCTTGATTGAGCTCTTTTCTTTATCTGTCCCAAAACTAGATGTAGCAAAAATTGCCCAGATGGCAGAAAAGGGTTTTAAAGGCGGTAACGGGAGTATTATTGATCAATTTACATCTGTTTTTGGGAAAAAGGGAAATGCCATCCTCTTGGATTGTAAAAATTTGTGCCATGAACATATCCCATTAAAGTTAGACGGCTATCAGCTTGTTTTATTAAATGCAAATTTGGAGGACTCAACGTCAACTATTAGGCTTGATAGAGCTAAGGAACAATGTGAGCAAGGATTATTATGGATTAAGAGTAATGTTACCCAGGTAGTAAGTTTACAAGATACTAGTTTAAAGATGTTAGATAAATATGTTAAAGGTAAAGACGTTGAAATCTACAAAAAATGCAAGTTCATTGTCGAAGAAAATCAAAGGGTATTATTGGCTGCTGAACATTTAAAAAATGCTAATTTAAAAGGGTTTGGTCAGGTAATGTTCCAAACACACGATGGACTAAGTGAGCTTTATCAGGTAAGCTGCAATGAGTTGGATTTTTTGGTTAATACGGTAAAAAAAATACCCTATGTCTTGGGAGCTAGAATGATGGGAGAAGGGTTTGATGGTTGCATACTGAATATAGTAAAAGAAGAGCGCATAGATGATTTTATTGAGGAATTAACACAAGTTTTTGAAGACGAATTCTCTAAAAAGCTAGATGCTTATGTTGTTGAGATAGAGAATGGTACAGCATTGATTTTATGATTGAAAACTTAAGAATCTACAAAAGTCCTTATCGTTGATTAAGGATTTTTGTATTGGGTATTTATTTCTACAATAAAAAAAATCGGATTAAACAATTGATAACTGTAGGGGTTTGATATTTTGTTAGTATGTATTTACGGGTAATTATTTCCCCATATTGGGTAATTACTTATCTCAAATTGGGGAAAATAATCAACTAAAAATAAGTGGTGTTTGAAGGTTAAATTATCGTGTAAATTTTTTCACATTTTAACACGCTATTAAAATTAGGTGTTTTTAGTTGTTTAAACATTAATTACTAGCGAATATGCTAATTGGTCCTATAAAAATTAAAAGAAAATAATTCCATGGCTTTGATTTTGTGATACGTGTGCGGGTAGTAATACTTTCGTTAACACTCTATGGATAATTTTTTACTAAAAGCTGCACTTCTTCAAACAAAAAAAATAACTGCAAAATCCATTGCGTTGATTTGTTTATTTGTATTTTTTTCAAATTTAGTAAGTGCACAATCCTACAAAAATCATTACATAGCTCCAGCGCCGTGGGTATACTTTACAGAAGGTAATGAACTAATTATTGCAACAAATAGTGTTACACCTGTTAACGTAACCATTAAAAACAGCGATGGAACAACGCCGGCAATAACACCATTAAATTCAGATCCATTAACAATTGGTCATCCAAAGGTTTATAGATTTGTAGGGTTAATTAATGCCAACGGAAATCAAAGACATACATTAAATACTATAATAAACGATGCTGGTTTAATTGTTATTGGAGATCAACCAATTACTGTAAATCTAAGAAACATTGTTTCAGATCAAGATCTTGGTCAAGGTTTAGATGACTATATCAAAGGTAATTCATCGCTATTTAGTTTTGGCGATGCGGCTGTTGGTACTTCATTTAGGGTGGGTTATTATAGGGATGGAGACATTTATACCTCAGGAGGAAACCGTCCAGCAAGACCTATCTATAGTGTAATGGCTATAAATAATGGAACGATCTTAAAAATCAATGGGGTTCCAATAACAACCTTAAATGCTGGTCAATCTTATTTGTTTCAAAATCATATTGGTTCGCTGGTAGAAACATCTGGTCCGGCTGTAATGAATGCCAGTGCTGCGTATGATTCTCCAACTGGAGGTAATTGTTTTGACGGCACAAGTAATCCTGTAGCTCCAGTTTCGTCTTTAGGAACACAATATATAGTTGTTAGGGGAAATGGAAATGATGTTTCTGAGCAAACAACAATAGTTGCTTCAGAAGATAACACTGTAGTTACTGTAGTTAATTACACATCAGCAGGTGCTATACACAATACAGTTATTTATACTTTAGCTGCCGCTGGAGATTTTATCACTTTTAATAACGGTATTCCAGGTGGTACAAATGCGGCAAATACATCAGAGGGTCAGATTTATTCTGCTACAAGAATTCTTTCTACTAAAAAGGTTGCTGCTTATTCGGGTACAGCAGATAATTGCGAGGTTGATCTTGCAACCTTAGTGCCAATTTCTGACTGTACTGGTTCTACTAAAGTTCAGGCTTATAAATTCAGGAAATATTCCCCTGCCAACGATTTGCCTTATTTTGCCTATATTATTTTAAATGATGCAGTGGCAAAAGTTTTCATTACTACTGATAACGGGTTAACAAATAAAGATATTGAAACTTTACCAGGTGTAGGTGTTAGAAGGCAATTGGGCTCGTCTGGCTTGTTTATAATAGATTTTACAAATAGTAATGTTGCAAACCCAAATTCAATTACTTTAGAAAGTACATCAAGGCTTACTGTCTCTATGGTTCAACAGGGAGGGGGATTTTCAATGTCGAATTTCTTAACACCTTTACCAGAAAAGGCATTGGTGCCAACTTTTGCCCAAGGAGATTGCGCATCTGCTGTACTCTCGGCCGATCCAAATAGTAGAGCTCCATATCAATGGTATTTGGATGGGGTTATGATCCCGGGTGCAACCTCAATAAATTATATTGCAGCAGTTTCTGGAGTTTATACGGTAACTACAGCATTAGATTGTGGTAATAGTGCGCAATCATTACCTATTATAATCAATCTTTGTAATATTGACAGGGCAGTTACTAAAACTGTTGATAATGCAACTCCTGTAATAGGATCGACAGTAAATTTTACATTAGCGGCAAAAAATCTAGGTCCTGGAAATGCAGTTAATGTAGTAGTTACAGATTTGCTACCTACAGGTTATACTTATGTATCTCATACAGCAAGTGCTGGAACATCTTATGATTATTTAACAGGAAAATGGATAATAGGCTCACTTGCCGCAAATAGTTCAAGTACAGCAACATTGGTGGTAAGCGCAATTACAAAATCTGCTGGATCTTATCAAAATATTGCAAGTATTTCAGGGCCACAAAATGATGTAACTACTAATAACGACGTTGCTTCAGTTACTCCTTCTGTAGTGCCAGCAATAACATTAACTTCTGCATCAGGTACAGATGCTCAAACAATTTGTTATAGCCCCTCGACAGCTATAACTCCAATAGTTTATACTTTTTGGGGAACCACAACTGGTGCTATTGCTAACCTCCCTGCCGGATTAACAGGGGTATATACAGCGGCTACAAATTCACCTGTAGCTCCTGCAAAATATACCATTACTGGTATTCCGTCTATTACAGTGGGTGCACAAGCCTATAAGGTTACTACTCAAGGAGGACCAACAGATGTGGAAATTACTGGTTCACTAACCGTTAATGGAGCTGTTACAAGTCCGGTTTTTAATCCATATGTTGCAACCCGTTGTCAAGGTCCTGGTATTGTTTCTTACAGTGCTACTGCTAATTATACTACTGGTATTACTTATAGTGTAAGCCCAACAACTGCGGGAACTATGAATTTGGTAACAGGTCAGATGACTTGGTCGGCAGCATTTACCGGAAACGCTACTATTACCGCTTCGGCGGCTGGCTGTTCAGGACCAGCTAGCAGTTCAATCGTTATTAGTGTGTCTTCTGGAGGAATTGTGACTCCTGATTATATTACTGTATGTGCTGTTAATAATATTGGTACTTTAACTGCCAATGGAGTTGCAGGGACTACTATCCGTTGGGAATACTCAACTGATGCGGGTGCTAATTGGACATCTATTGCCAATACTGGTGCTACCCAAAGTTATGTTGGTTTAACCCAGACTAGGGCTTATCGTGTAGTGTCTCAAACGGCTGCTTGTGCAGAGGTTTTCTCGGCAATAGCCACTATATCTGTAAGTCAAATTGCAGCAGTTTCTGGTCAAACTGTTTCAGTATGCTCTGCAAATTCATTTTTAGTTGAGCCTTCTGGAGTTCCTGGAGGGACTGTTTATTCTTGGTCTGCACCAACTGTATTATCAGGCACCGTTACTGGCGGAGCTTCTGGGAGTAATGAACCCAATATTACAGGAACATTAACTGGAAATGGAACTGTTCGATATACGGTTACACCAAGGTCAGGGTCTTGTGAAGGGGCCTCGTTTACACTAACGGCTACTGTTTTTCCTCCAACTTTACGTACCATTAATTATGGTGGTCCTTATTGCTACTCAGCTGGTGGTACTGCAAGTCCAACCTTTGGTGGGACTACAACAGGTATTACAAGTAGTACATTTGCTTCTACTATTGGATTAAGTATCGATGTTAATACAGGGGTAGTAAACATTGCTGCAAGTCAAGCAGGAAACTATATCGTTACAAATACATATTCTAACGGGAGTTGTACTTCAACAGCAAATTATGTATTGGTTCTTTCTACAACATCTACAACGGGAATGCTTGTTGCTCCAGCTGATATTTGTGCAAATAGTAGTGCAACAATCACTTTGTCTAATATTCCTTATGGTAATGGGTCATCTTACTCTGTATGGACTGCCCCTTCTGGTGGTACGAACTTAGGAATGATCCCTTTTACCACACCTAATTTACTGGTTAATACAACCTATTATATTCAGCCAACTAACTCTTGTGGTGATGGACCTAGAACGCCAATAGATATTAATATCAAATCGTCAACTTTATCTACTCCTATAACCCCTGGCACCTCTTCTATTTGTGAAGGTTCTACTTTGCAATTGGCAAACGCGACTGGTGGTGGAACTTGGGGAAGCTCAAATACTGCTATTGCTACTGTTAATTCATCGGGATTGGTTACTGCTATTGCTCCAGGTTCAGTATTAATTAGTTATATAGCACCTGCTGGATGCACAAGTAAATCATTAACTATTGATGCTAGACCAACTGTAACTCCAATAATTGGAGGAGGTGATTTATGTATTGGTTTGAGTAGAATTTTGGCAAACGCAACAGCAGGTGGCGTATGGAGTAGTGCAACACCAAGTGTAGCTACGGTGAATGTTTCAACTGGTGAAGTTACAGGTCTTGCTGTAGGAACATCTGTTATTACTTATAAAACGGCTGCTAATGCCAATGGTTGTACAAATTCTTCGACTTATACTATTACAGTTAACAGGCCATCTACACTAATTCGTAGTGGGGGTTCGCAAAACCAAACAATTTGTACTGGTAGTGCTATTACTGATATTGTTTATACCTATGGCGGAAGTGCAACAAGTGCTTTTGTTACAGGGACTATATCTCCTGCAAATTATGTAGTAAATACAATTAACAAGACCGTAACTATTACTGGTAGATTTAATTCAAGTGTAACTTATAATGTAACAACTATTGGACATACTTCACCTTGTGATCCAATAGTTGTAAGTGGTACAATTACAACTGATCCATTACTATGTCCATCTAATTTACTTGCAGTTAGTGATAATGGCGTTGCAAACTCAGTTACTGGTGGCGAAGCTATTGCAAATAGCTTGGCAAATGACAATTACAATACTACTTTAACAGCAACAACTGCTAATGTAACCATTACCGAGAACTCGAATAACAGTCTAGGAAAAGTTACATTAAATTCCACAACTGGCAAAGTAAATGTGGCACCAGGTACACCAGCTGGAACATACACGATAAACTACACCATAACAGATAAACAAGATCCTACTAAAACAGCAAGTGCAAATATTGTTGTAATCGTTTCTTCTGGAATAATTGAAGCAGTAGGCGATAGTGGAACAGTAAATTCTACTATTGGTAATCCTAATTTGTTAAACGTATTAGATAACGATAAATTTAATGGTGGTACTCAGGCAACGATTGCAGGTGTAACCATTACAGAAAACTCAAATAACAGTGCGGGTAAGGTAACATTGGCAGCTGGAACAGGTGTTGTTAGTGTGGTACCAAGTACGCCTCCAGGAACTTACACTATAAACTACACTATAAAAGATAAACTTGATGCTTCTAAAACATCAAGTGCAAATATTGTAGTTGTAGTTACATCAGGTGCAATTCAGGCAAATGATGATAGTGGCACTGCAAATACAGTAAATGGTGGTGTTGCCATTTCAAATATTCTGGCAAATGATAAATATAACGGAACAAACCAAACACCAACAACAACTAATGTTACCATTGCAGAAGTACCGGGTAGTAACACAGGTGCGGGAAAAGTGATATTAAATACGACTACAGGACAAGTAACGGTTGCACCAAATACACCAGCAGGAGTTTATACAATAGATTATTCAATAACTGATAAGCTTGATCCAAGTAAGGTAGCTACTGCAATCATTACAGTAACAGTTTCATCAGGAACTATTCAAGCAAGTAACGATGCGGGCTCTGTAAATGGCATTGTTGGTGGTACTGCAGTTACTAATGTATTGATTAATGATACCTTTAACGGAGGAAGTCCAGCTACACTAACTAATGTAAATCTAATTCAAGTTTCTACAACAAATCCAAAGGTAACGCTTGATGTATTGAGTGGTAAAGTAAATATTGCTCCAGGAACTCCTGGAGGTGTTTATACCTTAGTTTATGCAATTGTTGATAAATTAGATCCAACTAAAATTACACAAGCTTCTGTTACTGTTACTGTTATTGCGCCTGTTATTATTGCAACCAATGACAGTGGAATTATTAATGGATTGATAGGTGGTACTGCTGTTGCCAATGTATTGGTTAATGATACTTATAATGGAAATCCAGCAATGCTAAATGATGTAACTATTACTCAAATTTCATCAACTAGTCCAAATGTAACGATAGACCCAGCTACAGGTAAAGTAAACGTTGCAGCTGGAACTCAGGCAGCTACTTATAACTTGGTTTACCAAATTGAGGATAAATTAAACCCAGGCTTGAAAAAAACTGCGACTGTAACCGTTACAGTTACATCGCCTGCAGTATTTGCTACTAATGATAATGGTTCTATAAATGGCGTAACGGGCGGAACCGCTATTACAAATATTTTAACTAACGATACTTATAATGGTAACCCAGCTACATTAAATGATGTAACTATTACTCAAATTTCATCGACTAGTCCAAATGTAACGATAGACCCAGCTACAGGTAAAGTAAATGTTGCACCGAACACACCAGCAGGAGCTTATACATTGGTTTATGAAATTGAAGATAAACTAAATCCAGGGCAGAAGAAGACAGCTACAATTACAGTTGCCGTAACTAGCGGAGCTTTGGTTGCAACACCAGATATAGGTACAATTTTAGGTTTCTTTGGAGGAACAATTCAAATGGACATTTTATCTAATGATACTTACAATGGAGGCGCTCAAGCTAATGTAGGCAATGTTGTTATCGCTCAATTGTTTACTGATAATCCAAAAATAAATATAGACTCAACTAATGGAAAAGTAATTGTTCAGCCACGTACCTTACCAGGCGTTTACGTATTAAAGTATAAAATTACTGATAAATTAGATCCATCAAATATAGCCACTACAACAGTTACTGTTACCATTCCTAATTGGATTACCGATTTAACAGTTACTAAAATTGCTGATAAAACAGGGGTAGAGGTAAATGAAAATATTACTTATGCTATTATCGTAAGAAATATTGGTACTGCAACTGTTTTAGCTGGGAGAGCAATTGTGTTAACAGAATCTCTGCCTTCAGGTTTAAGCAATGTAACTTACCAAGCAACTGGTGGTACTTATAACCAAACTGCAAACACCTTTACCACAGCCTCAGATGTAGATGCCGGACAATCAGTTACCTTACTTGTAACAGGAACGGTTAATGCAAATTATGCTCAAAATGACATAACCAATAGTGTAACTGTTGATGCTGCCCAATTGGCAATGGATCCAAATCCAGCTAATAATTCAGCCTCGGTTACCATACCAATTTTAAAAGGTAAAATAGCTTTAGTAAAATCTGGCTTAGTAAATTCAGGAAATAATACAATTACTTATACCTTTACGATAAAGAATACTGGTAATGTTATATTGAATAACATTACATTAACAGATGCTAAAATTGGCATTAATGTAGTCTTACCAGGTTCATTAGCCATAGGAGCTAGTACAACTTATACTCGGGTTTATACCTTATCACAAAGTGATAAAGATTTAGGATCAGTAACCAACACTGCAACCGTTAGTTCAAAATCGCCAGCGGGCAATATTATTGCCGACATATCTGGAACTGCTGAAAATAACGACAATCCAACGATTACTGTAATTCCTGCCTCACCAGCTCTTGCATTAACCAAAGTTGCAAACAATAGTGGTACAAAAGTAGGTGATGTTATTACATACTTCATCGTTCTTAAAAACACTGGAAACGTAACGTTAAATAATATTGAAGTTAAAGATGCTAATGCAACATTGGCAAATTCTCCAACCCCAAGTCCAAATCCTAATAGCTCTGGATATTTTATCCCAACTTTGGCTCCGGGAGTGTTGGTAAATATTACTGCAGCCCACATTCTTACACAAACAGATATTAACGCAGGTACAGTGGTAAATCAGGCAAATGTTAGCGCAAAAGATCCAAAAGGAAATAATTTCACCAAGGTTTCTGATGATCCTTCAACCTCTGCCTCAGATGATCCTACTATTATTTCGATTGCACAGGTTTCTTCTATCACATTAACTAAAAGTGCTAACAACATAGGCAGCAAGGCCGGTGATGTAATCAATTACACGCTAATTGTTAAAAATACTGGTAATACTACATTAACAAATGTAGTGGTTGCAGATACTGGTGCAGATGCTGGTAGTATTTTACCTGCCAATGTTGCAACAATACAACCTGGTGCAATAGCGGTAGTGGTAGCAAAACATACATTAACACAAGCAGATGTTAATTTAGGTAGGTTCAGTAACCAAGCAAGTGTAATTGCAAAAGACGCCAATAATAATTCGATTGTAGATCCATTATCTGATGATCCAAATACAACACTTGCAGATGACCCAACTGTGGTTTTATTAAACCCGAATGCAGATTTGGTTACAGTTAAAAGATTAAAAAACGCTGCACAGATTTCTTATGTTCCAGGTGAAGATGTTATTTACTTGATTAGCATTAAAAATATTGGGCCAAGTGCTGCGGTAAATGTTAAGGTAACTGATATCGCCCCGTTGGGCACAACAATAACTAAATGGACTGCCAATGCAACAGGTTTAACCTTGCCAAATAATTATGGTACTGGAAATCTGGATCAAACTATCTCATTGTTTCCAAGTAATGCGGAAGTTAGTTATGAAATAACTGTTGCAACTCCTAATAGTGCTGCCAAATCAATCTATGCAGGTAAACCACTTTCAAATAGTGTAACAGTAGCCAGTAATACCCCTGATTTATCAACCATAGGTGATATAACGACTACGGCAGAAATACCAGCACTCATCCAGAATGATTTAAGTATTGCAAAAATGTCAAATCACTTAACGCCAGTAGGAATAGACACCCCTTATGATTATACCATTCTAGTTAAAAACAACGGTTTCTTTACTTCAAATAATGTGGTTGTTACCGATGTTTTACCAGTTGGATTGAGTTATGTGTCTCACTCAGCGGGAAAAGGTACTGCGAACTATAGTGCAAGTTCAAATACATTATTATGGACAGTTCCAACAATAGAATCTGGCGGAGTTGTAATGTTAACTATACAGGTAAAATCAAGCAAATCTGGTGTTATCAGTAATACTGCATCTGTAACAGCTGCTGAGCTTGATCCAAATTCAGCTAATAATTCAGCCACTGACTTAAAAGAGATCTTTACTTTAAATACTAAGCCAAATGTAATTACACCAAACGGCGACGGTAAGAATGACAACTTTGTGATTGATGGACTAGAACTTTATCCAGATAATTTCTTGACCATATTTAACCGTTGGGGCAATGAGGTTTACCATAGCAATGGTGGCTATAAAAATGATTGGAGTGGAAATGGCTTAAAAGAAGGTACATATTATTACTTACTAAAGGTTAAGGATACAAAAGGTAACTGGACGGTATCAAAAGGTTATATTACTCTATTAAGAAATAATTAATTGGTCAATAGAAATGCTTATAAACAGATTTTTAATAGATGCAAATTAGATTAGCGACGTATTTAATGAAGAATCCTGAGTTAAAAAAAATCAAAATATTGTTTTTGTTTTTACTCTTTATGGCAACTAGTGTAAAAGTAAATGCACAGTATGTTCTGCTAAAAGCAGATGAAGAATATAAACTTTTTAATTATAGCACAGCTATTAAGCTGTATACAGAGGCTTACCAAAGGAAAGCAAGTTTACACACAATAGAGCGCTTGGCAGATTGCTATAGATTAACGAAAGATTACCCACAAGCAGAGAGTTGGTATGCCATATTAACCAAAACTAAGGGGGCAAAACCTGATGCATTTTTTTATTATGGTGAAGCTCTGCGTAATAACTCTAAATACAGTGAAGCTAAAATTCAATACGAAAAATATGCAGAGCTGAAAAAATCAGTAGGAGTTAATCAAAAGAATTTGTTGTTGCTTTCATGTGATTCAGCATTAATCTGGATGAAAAAGCCGAAACCAATAGTTTTAAATAATGAAAAAGGAGTTAATAGTATCGCTGAAGATTGGGGAAGTGTAATTTATCAAAATTCGATAGTTTTTACATCTGATAGAATAAATATAAAAGTAGAGGATGAGGTAAAAAAGGGGAAGCCATTTTTAAAATTTGATGATTCTAACAAAGCCCCAAGTAAAAAAACATATGCTTGGACTGGAAATAATTACCTAAGGTTATATCTTAAAAAGGATGCCGATACTGCTACTCTTTTTCCTTTTAATGCAGGTTCAGAATATCATATTGGCGCTGCAAGTTTTGCCAAAGATGGAAAAGAGATGTATTTTACCTTAACACGTATCCCAAATTTGATAGAACGTGAAAAGGGAATTCCAAAAACAGTAAAGGTAGAAATCTATTCAAGCAGGAAGAAAGATGATGGAAGTTGGGGGCCAGTGTCACCTTTTAAATATAATAATTTAAATCTTTATTCTGTAGGTGATCCTTATATTAGTAGGGATGGCAATTCTTTATATTTTGTTTCTGATATGCCCGGTGGTAGAGGCAAAACAGACATTTACGTTTGTCATAAAAATCAGGTTGGAGAATGGGGACAGGCAATGTCAATGGAAGACATAAATACAGAAGGTGCAGAAAGAAATCCATTTTTTGATGAAGATAATAACTTTTATTTCTCTACAGATGGAAGAGTTGGTATGGGAGGTTTAGATGTATTTAAGGCTCCAAAAAATGGCAACAACTTTGATCCTCCAAAAAATATGGGATATCCATTAAATTCTCCACAAGACGATTTTGCCTTTATGCTAAGAAACAAAAAAGAAGGCTTTATTTCATCAGATAGGCTAGGGGGAAGGGGGAGTGATGATATTTACAATTTTGTACTTAATCCAAACCTAAACTTTAAACTAGAAGGCATTGCTCTTAATATAAAAACTGGATTGCCTTTGTCTGAAGTAATCGTGAGCCTAAGTAAGGAGGATGGTACTGCCTTAAGTGTTCAAACAGATAAAAATGGTAATTATAAGTTTGATTTAGAAGAGAATACAGTTTACAACTTAAATGGTGTTAAAACAGGATTCCACAATGCAGAAACAAGTCAGGTAACTAGCGTTGGTCTTAAAGAATCTACAGTTCTTAAAAAGAATGTTTATTTAGATATAATTAACTTATTTAAAGAAGTGAGGCTAGAAAATATTTACTATGATTTAGATAAAAGTAATATTAGGGCAGATGCTGCAATTGAGTTAGATAAGGTAGCAAGGATATTAAAAGAAAATCCAACAATTTGGATAGAACTCGGATCACATACAGATAGTAGGGCAAGTGATAGTTATAACCTGAAATTATCTCAGGCTAGGGCAGATGCTGCTGTAAATTACATCATTAATAAAGGTATCGATAAGTATAGAATAAAGGCTAAAGGCTATGGGGAAACCAGGTTGCTTAATGATTGTAGTAATGGTAAGGATTGTACAGAAGACCAGCATCAATTAAATAGAAGAACTGAGATAACAGTTATAAAACAATAACCGAGAGTTAAAAGGCTTTAATATAAAATAGTGAGATGATGAAGCAAAGGCAAACGGTAATGATAATTGATGATAATCTTATCGATCAAATGATTACTGCACATGTGTTAAAAAAAACGTATGCAAAAGGAGATATTCTTGTGATGGAAAGTGCAACGGAAGCGCTTGATTTTTTAGATTCAAATAAAGATAATCTATCAGCAATTCCATCACTTATTTTATTAGATATAGATATGCCTCAAATGAATGGATTTGAGTTTTTGGATAGATTTAAAATGTTTGCACAGACGTTAAAAGACTCCTGTAGGATTGTAGTAATTACTGGGTCTGATATTCCTGAAGATATCGAACTGATGAAAACATATCCTCACGTTACAAAGCTAATTTTAAAACCTTTAAACCATAATGAATTGGTTCCAGTAATTTAATGCTCTTTGATAAATACTCTACTAAAGGCTATTGGTTTATTACTGATAGCCTTATTTTTTTAGTTAGTATTTGTTTAAAGTTTGTACCAATGTCTCATCAAATAAATGAGGATTTATTTCTTTAGCCTCTAATAAACACAGGATTGAATATTTACATTCATTTATTTTATCTTGATCACCAATAATTGAGTAGGCTTTTATCAATATATAGTTTATAAAAACTTTAGCAATTAAGAAGTCATCATTTACTTGTGTTAAGCTGTTTTTTGCATAATTTATCGCAGTATCATATTCATTCCTTCTTAAGCTTTGCATTGCTAAAACAGTATTGAATAAAATTTTAACATTAAAACTGTTAATTTGATTTCTTTGGTGATAATAAATTAGGATTTTTTCTAGTTGATCTGGTTTTTTATTAGAAATTGAACTCCTTGAGGTTTCTAGTGCTAAGATATGTAAAAGATAAGCATTGTAGATTTTTGATTTCTGAAATAACTCCTTTGTCCCCTTAATCATATTGTTTATGATTTCGATTGCTGTTTGGGAATCACCTTTAAACCAGTATACCATTATCAATAATAGACCAGACATTAAATTGTTCGGATTTTCATTAAATTTAAGGTCAAGCACAATATCGTTAACTCTAGCAAATAATGGATATTGTATTTCTTCTCTTCCGTTAAATTTATCGATCATTATTTCAACAATTTCACTTGGATCAACAAGTATTTTACTGGTAATTGATTTATGTTTTGATAATTGGGTTTTTCTTTCCCGTAGTTTCTCCAGATTTAAATTAAGACAGTCTGAAAATATCAATGCAGATTGATAAAAAACAAATGTCTTTTCAGTATCGGCAATTTCGCTAAAAGTGTTAAGTATCTTTTGGTAAGATTGGTCTGCAAAATCAAGATAAGGCAATGCATTTGCCATCTCATTATGTAATTCTGGACATCTTAATTTATCTTTTACGCTTGGATCAATACTAATTTGATGTTTAATGTTTTCAGCTAAAAAAGTTATTAACTGATTGTGCTGATTACTATCTAGTTTTAACCAGAAAATAGTTTTTATAATTTCAAATTTATTGTTTTTAATTCCTTCAAAAACATACCATTGTAGTAGGATGTTTTGCTTGTCTTGATCTTTGTACTCGTTTAGAATGAAATTAAAATAAGCTTCATTCATTTCATGTTTATGGAGCTCCAATATTTCTTTGAATAAAAAATACTCAAAAACATCATTATGAATAAAATGTATATACTCAGTTGGTATTTCGTCAGTATCATTTACTTGTTCTATTAGAATTCCATCATGCAATAATTCCATATAAGCATCTCTAAAAACAATTAGCTCTTCTAGCAAAAGTTTTTTAGAGATTTTATTTCCTTTTCTGCCATAATCAGTTAGGTGAATTATCTTTTTACAGATCGTTGTTTTTTCTATAGAATGATTAGATTGATATATTCTCAACAACAGATACCTCAGCGTAACCTCATGGAATATCAAGCTACTGCTATATTCATTTTCTGGATACTCAAGTTTTAATTGATGATAGAAATAGAATTGAAATGGATGTCTTAATTTTTGAGTATATTCCGTATTGAAAGAAGCCGAGTTAGCATCCATTTTATCTAAAATTTGTTCAATTTCTCCTATGGTAAAAGGAGGGATGTTTGAATGATCTTTTCTTTTGAAATAACTGCCAGTAAACCACTTGCTAATAATAAAACTAGAATGGCGAATGCTTTCAAAAAAACGCCTCCAAGTATATGATCTGACACTGATTACCAATTTTATAGCAGGACTATCTTCAACATCACATATTAATTGAACAAGAGTATCAAATAGTTTTGGTTTTAAACCATGCTTGTTTAATATATCAGTTACACCATCAAATATCAATACTAGTTTACGTCCCGTTTGGCTATGTTGTTCGGTGAAATATTTTATAAGGTTTGTTCTAGGAGGCAAACCTAATAAAACAGCAATGTCTTTTGTTAGATCTTGTTTTTCTTGTTCTAGATCAAATATTTTATCTGCATGTAAAAATAAGATAACATCCTTGTTGAACTTGGCTTCAGGCTTTAAAAATAAGTTTTCTACCAAGTGAGACAACAGGATACTTTTACCATAACCACCTTGAGAGATGAAAGGAGTGAAACTAAAATTAGAATGGTAAAAGTAATCAAAGTCATGAGTCGCAAATTTTCTATTTATAGTAAATTGATAAGGGATAGAACAATTGTCGACAATCCTTTTTTTCGTAGCTTCTGAATACGATTTTGATTTAATAACAAGGTAATCCCATTCTTCAACTTTAGTTAAGGTTGTAGTTTTGAGCGCTGTTTTAGAAATAGGATTATCTTGTTCACTTTCCACAAATGCTAAAAGTGTATTTATTGTATAGGTAGAAAATTGGTGTTGGGTAACCGCAAATCCAAATAATCTTTTTACGGTGGTTACACTAATGTTTTTGTGTAAAGATTTGTTAATCTCCAATGCAATATAACTACAGTCAGATGGACTGATAATTTGAATTTTGAGTTTTTGTAAAATTAAATGCCGGAGTTCATTTAATATTAAGTGCGTCATTTTTCTGTAAGTAGTTACCTAATCTTACGAAGATAAGGTTTAACTCAAAAGAAAATAGGGCGTATAGCCCTTAATGGCATAATGAACGAAATGAACAAAATAACCAAGTATTGCTCTTTAATGAACAAGTCGAATAATACTATATGGCCTATTTGCTACTTAAAATTGTAGTACAATAATCATTAAATCCCTGTCATATGAAATTGATTTCTACCTTAAATCAACGGTCTATTAGATGGACCGTATTTCTCTTGCATCTTATTTTAATAACGCTATTCTTTAGTGATTCGTATGCGCAAACTAAAATTTATGCAAATACGGCTACTGTTAAATCCGTTCAAGTAGATAACAAAGACAATGCAACTAATGCTACAAATAGTTTCGCTACAGTTAAGTCTTACGGTGGTGCACTATTTGGAGTTGGTAAGTATAGTGGAGAGCTAGAACTTACTTTTCCTGCGCCTGTTCCTGCCAATACAACAACTTTTGTACGTATTGGCTTTGACCCCGATGTATTAAATGCATTACTTGGAGGTAATCTAGGTGGACTGTTGGCCGATGTTGTAGGTGGCATAGTATTGGGAAATCATGCTTTTGAAGCTGGTGCTAGAAATGGAGGAACAACTATTGTTTCTGGAACTAGTTCAAATTCATTTAGTAATGCCAATCTACGTATTGTAAAAGATGCTGATGGCTTGTTTTATGTAGCTATAACACCAAATCAAATATATGATAGAGTTTATATAAAAGATATAACCGATGCATTGCTGTTAGGTTCTACTAACCAAACTTTAGTTTACAATGCATTTTATACTTCGGGAATTGATCCTTGTGCAAATGCTTTTGCAACTGGTTTTGAAGGTAACGGTTTAACTGTGGATGTATTAGGGGTAGGAAAGGCTGGGGTTACCAATCCAGAAAGGGCAATTGACGCTGATCAAACTAACTTTTCTGAGATTAGCTTAGGTGCTTTAGGCGTTGCAGGTTCAATTAGTCAAAATATATATATCTCTACACTTTCAAATCCTGGAGATGAGTTTAGTGTACGTTTACGTGTTAACCCTGCTTTAGTTAGTGCAGGTTTGCTAAACAACACAACAATTACTGCATATAATGGAAACACACAGGTGTTTTCTCAAAATTTAAATTCCCTACTTACACTAGATTTACTTGGGTTATTAAATTCAGGACAAGTAACTAGCGTACCTTTTGTACCAGGTGCGCAATTTAATCGAGTTCAAATTACACTTAATTCACTTCTAAATGCTGGTCTTACGCAAACTGTAGATTTATACAGTGTGGTTAGCTCTGCACCGCGACCTACTTTTTTAGCGCCCTTATCTAATACTATTAATGTTTGTTATAATAACTCGGCTAATTTAGGTGCAACTACTGCTGCAGATAACGAGCTACGTTGGTATGATGTAGCACTAGGAGGAACAGTTTTAGCAACAACAGCTTATAATGGAACTTATGTAACACCAAACCTAACTGCTACCAAAACTTATTATGTAGCCGCTAGAAGAGTTGGATGTACTTCAGAATCAATAAGGGTACCTGTTATGGTAACCGTAAATCCTCAAATGGTTTTGGTTACTACAACCTTATCAAATGCAACGGTAGGTTCGGCCTATTCTAAACAAATTACAGCTGCAACGGGAGGTACGCCAACTTACACATACGCCTTAGCTGCTGGCAGTACTTTGCCAGCAGGTTTAGTGTTGTCATCAAGCGGACAAATTGGAGGGACGCCCACAACTGCAGGAGATTATAATTTTAATATTACTGCAACAGATTCAAAAGGCTGTACCGTAACTACTGCATACACTTTAAAAGTAACGCCAACTTTGGTTCTTGCTCCTGCAACATTGCCAAACGGAACAGTTGGAACTTTATATCCAACACAAGTAATTCCGGCAGCAACTGGAGGTAGCACACCTTACACTTATGTAGCTACAAATCTTCCTCCAGGATTATCATTTAATCCGGCAACAAGAGAAATTACTGGCATACCAACAACCTCAGGGCCTTATGTAGTTAATGTGGTGGCAACAGATGCTGATGGAAATCAAGCAAGTAATAATTATACTATTGTAGTTAAAGACCCATTGGTATTACCTACATCGCCATTGGCTGATGGAACAACTGGAGTAGTTTATGCTACACAAACCTTATTGCCAGCTACTGGCGGTACAGGTCCTTATACTTACAGTGCAATCAATCTTCCTCTTGGGTTATCATTTAACCCTACAACAAGAGAAATTACAGGTACGCCTACAACCGCTGGAACTTATTCAATTCCGGTTACGGTTACAGATGCTGAGGGAAGAACTACAACTTCTAATTACTCAATTAGAGTTAAAGATCCTTTAAGTTTGGCAAATCAAACTTTGCCTGATGGGAATGTGAGTGTTGTTTATCCAACGCAAACTTTACCTGCAGCAAGTGGTGGTGTTGGTCCTTATACGTATTCTGCAATTAATCTTCCTCCTGGTTTGAGTTTTAATGCCACAACTAGGCAGATTATTGGAACACCAACTCAATCTGGAAACTATACCATTACAATGACCGCTACTGATGCAGATTTAAATACCATCAGTAATACTTACGCCTTAAAAGTAATTGGAGCACTTAATTTACCAACCGCAACATTGCCAAATGGAACAGTTGGTACTCCATATCCAACTCAAACTTTACCAGCGGTTACAGGTGGTACAGCTCCATACACTTATGTAGCAACAAACCTTCCTCCTGGATTGAGTTTTAATACATTAACTAGAGAAATTACAGGAACACCAACAACTGGTGGCGTTTATACAGTTTCATTAACTGCAACAGATGCAAATGGAAATGTAGTAAATACAGATTATAGTATAACTGTGGGTGTGCCTGCACCAGTGGTTGCTAATGCAACTATTTGTAGCGGAACAACTGCAACACTTACTGTTACTAATTTACAAGCAGGTGTTACCTATAACTGGTACGGACCAACTGGAAATACACCTTTAACTACAGGTAATAACGGAACGTTTACAACACCTGTGGTAAATGCAACTACTACTTTTTATGCTGAAGCTGTGTCTGGAACTGCAGTTAGCACACGTACAGCTGTAACGGTTAACATTAACCCAGCACCAAATGTGCCTTTAATAACTACCAATAGTCAAATTATCAATAGCGGACAAAGCACTGTTTTACAAGCTACCGCTGGGGCAGGAGAAACAATTAATTGGTATGCAAATGCAAGTGGTGGTGCTATTTTAGCAACAGGGCCAAGCTTTACAACACCAAACCTTACAACAACAACAATTTACTATGCAGGAACCGTAAATGGAACAGGCTGTGTAAGTGCAAGTAGGGCACCAGTAACAGTTACTGTTTTAAATGGACCTGTAAATCCAAATTGTAATGCTGCAAATAGTCAAAATAGTGGTATTACAGGTATTTGTTTATTATGTGGTATAAGCGGTGCTGGAAACTCAACAGACGCAAATTTAACCAATTTCACAAGAATTACTTTAGCGGTTGGTGTGGGTGCACAAGGTTATCAACGTTTAATATTCCCATCAACTGGTGTAGCAACGGATAGTATCCGTTTAGATTTGGCTACACCTACAGGCTTATTAGATTTGTCGGTTTTAGGCGGAGTAACAGTTACTGTAATGAATGGCGGGTCTGTAGTAAATACCTACCAGTTAAATTCGGCATTAATTGATTTAAAGTTATTATCAGCAAATCGCTTCAAAGCAACATTCTTAGCAGGTGGTGTATACGATAGGGTAGAAGTTAGGTTCAGCGCAACTGTTGCCGCATTATCGAGTTTAGATATTTATGGCGCAGAGATTATTTATCCTAAACCCACTGTAGCATCTACAGGTTTAGCTATTTGTTCTGGTAGCACTGCTAGTTTATCTGCAACTCCAAACGGAGGAACAACATTAACTTGGTACAGTGATGCAGTTGGTGGTAGCGTTTTAGCTAACGGAAATACTTATACAACTCCAGCGTTAACAACTACCACTACTTATTATATTCAAGTTAGCAAAGCTGGATGCGCAAATGCAGAAAGAGTACCAGTAACGGTTACCGTAACACCTGTATTAACAGTGCCAGTTGTAGCAGCAGTTCCTTCAACTTGTGAGGGCTCTACTCGTACATTAACAGTTACAAGCCCAAATTCTGCAGTTACTTATAATTGGTTTGAAACTGCAGTTGGTGGACCGTCAATTTTTACAGGTACCTCATTTACTACACCAGCTTTAACAGCTAATAAAACTTATTATGTAGAAGCATCACAAGCAGGGTGTTTAGGTTCTAGTCGTGCAGCGGTTAGCATCACAGTTACACCTCGCCCTGCGGCACCTCAAGTACAATCATCATCTTCTACTGTTAGTCCAGGACAAACTGCTGTATTAACAGCAAGCTCTGCAGATGCAAACGTGAACTTTAACTGGTACACTACATCTAATGGAACAACGCCATTTTACACAGGTTCAACTTTTGTAACTCCTCCATTAAATAGTACAACCTCATATTATGTAGAAAGCTTTAACACCACAACGGGCTGTACTTCTGCAACAAGAATTCAGGTTACGGTTACAGTAGATGGTACCGCACCTATAAACCCTGTTCCTTGTGAGGGAGCTGTTGCTCAAACAAATGGTGTTACAGGGGTGCTAGCTATTTTAGCAGGAGTTTCAAATCCTACATTAGCAATTGATAACGATACACAAACGGGTTCTACTTTAGTTATCCCTGTTGGCTTAGCAGCTTCTGTTTACCAAAGATTAACTTTCCCTACAACATCAAACGTTGGGGATACAGTTCGCATCTTAATCAATTCACCAAGTAAATTATTATCAGCTTCTGTATTAGGAAGCCTACAACTTACAAGTTATAATGCTGGTGTAAGTAATAACGATGCAGTTGCCTCAAATAACCCATTAATTAATTTAACATTACTAAGCGGCAATACTCAAGCACTATTAACCTTTGTTCCAACTGCAGTTTTTGATCAAATAGAAGTAAGATTAAACTCAGGTTTGGTTGGGGCGTTAACATCATTAAATGTAAATTATGCACAACATGTTATTGCTAAACCAGAAGTAGTTTCTGCAAATGTTACAACCTGTGTTGGCCAAACAGCTACTTTAACGGTTAATAATCCAAAAGCTGGTTTAACCTATAAATGGTATGATGCCGCTGGAGTATATCAGACTGGTAAAGACGGAATAAGTTTTACTACCCCTGCCATAACTGTTAATACTAAATATGCTGTTGCCGCAAGCAATGGTTCAGGTTGTATTGGTGCAAAAACAGAAGTTAACGTTACTGCATCTCCACTACCAACCGTACCTGAATTATTATTTGCTACTGTAAATACTTGTGCGGGTAACAATGTGTTGTTGGAAGTTAAAAATCCTGTTTCGGGTACAACCTACAAATGGTACAATGCTGGTGGTACATACCAAGCAGGAATGGATGGAACAAGTTTCACTATCCCTGTAGTATTAGCTAACACAAGTTATTCAGTCGAAGCTGTAAATAGCTGCGGAACATCTGCAAGAGCAACAGCTACTATTACCGTAGGTTCTGTGGATGTGCCAATTGTAACACCTGCTGCAGTTACTGTTAGTGAAGGTTCACCTGCTGTACTTACTGCAAGTTCAAGTACTTCTGGTGCTATATTTAATTGGTATGCAACTGCTGGGTCTGCAATTATTTTACATACTGGTGCAACTTATGTTACACCACCTTTAACTACAACTACAACCTATTTTGTTGAAGCAGTGGTTCCAGGGCCTTGTCCAGCGTCGGCTCGTGCTTCTGTTACTATTACCGTAACGCCAAACGGCACTCCAATTACAACTCCTTGCGGTGCTGCTACTGTAGCATTGGCTGATGGAGTTACTGGTGTTGCATTGTTTGCGGGAGTTTCAAATCCTAATTTAGCGATTGATAATAATACACAAACTGGTTCAAGTTTATTAATGCCTGTAGGTGCGCTTGGTGCATCTGTTTTCCAAAGAGTTGGTTTTGCTGGCGGATTGTCTCACGTAGGAGATACCTTGAGAGTTAAAATTTCTTCTCCAGGAAAATTATTGTCACTAGCTGTACTTCCTACTTTAAGTGTAACAACTTATAATGGCGCTACTAGCAATGCTGATGCAATGGTAGTTAACAATCCAGTAATTAATTTAGAGTTACTAAGTGATGGAAGTGCAATCATTTTAACTTATGTACCAACATTACCGTTTGACGGAGTTGAAGTAAGATTAAACTCTGGTTTAATTGGCGCATTAACTTCTGTAAACTTTGATTATGCGCAACGTATAAATGTTGCACCAAAAGTTACTGCAGCAAGCGCAAGTACTTGTCAGGGAAGTTCAGCAACATTAAATGTATTAAATCCTCAGGTAGGGGTAACTTATAAATGGTATTTAGAAAATACGTATCAAGCAGATGGGGTAACATTTAATACACCAACCTCTCTTGTTGCAGGAACATATAATTTTTATGTGAGAGCATTTGCTTATGGTTGTGAGAGCGCACCAACAAAAGTTGTGGTTACTGTTATCGCTCCACCAGCTCCTCCAGTGGCGCTTGCAGGCAATCCATCAAGAGCTTGTTTAGGTTCGCCAGTTATAATAGGTGTTCAACCAGTAGCAGGTATTACATTTAATTGGTATGACACTAATGGAAATGTATTGGTTCTTAACAATACTAACTATACTACCCCTGCAAATTTGTTGGCTGGAACTTATGATTTCTATGTTGAGGCTGTTAATGGAAGTAGTTGTGCAAATGCTACTCGTACAAAAATCACCATTATTATTAACCCTTCATCAACTGCTGCAGATATTCAAGTTAGTGGAACAGTTGCTGTTTGCGGTTTAACAACAACAACTCTAACCGCAAGTAGTTTAACTGTAACTAGCCCTGTATTTACTTGGTACAGAAATGCGGCATTAACAGATGTAGTTTTCACTGGTGCTGTATTTACAACACCTGCTCTTTCTGCGACAACAACCTATTATGTAACAGTTAGTGGTACAAACAAATGTGCAAATGCAGTTGCTGATGCTAAAGTGGTTACCATAACTATCAACCCACCAGCAACAGCTGCAGATATCAACCTAGCAGGTGTAAGTACTATTTGTGCTGGTTCAGCGGTAAGCTTAACAGCGAGTACAACAACCGTTACTAATCCTGTATTTACTTGGTATAGAAACACTGCCTTAACAGATGTAGCGTTTACTGGAACCACTTTTGTTACTCCAGTGCTAAATGCAAGCACTACTTATTATGTAACTGTAAAAGGCGATAATAAATGTGAAAATACTTTTGGAAATGCACAAGCGATAACTATTACTGTTAATCCGTTAGCACAAGCCACAGACATAGTGATTAGTGGTGCCACTAATATATGCAGTGGCTCTAATACTACCTTAAATGCGAGTTCTACTACAGTAACCAATCCAGTATTTACTTGGTACAATGATGCTAGCTTAACCTCTGTTGCTTTTGTTGGTGCTGTTTATGCTACACCAACTTTAACAGCAGACAAAACTTATTATGTAACTATAAAAGGCGATAATAAGTGTGAAAGTACACCAGCAAATGCCAAACTTGTAACAGTTACAGTTAAGGGTTATGCAACTGCTGCTGATATTACTTTAACAAATTCAACAATATGCGCTGGTAACTCAACTACATTAATGGCATCAAGCTTTACGGTAACTAATCCAGTATTTACTTGGTATAGCGATGCTTCATTAACCGCTGTTGCCTACGTTGGGCCTACTTATGTAGTGCCTCCTTTAAGTACCACTACTAATTTTTATGTAACCGTAAAAGGGACAAATAAATGCGAAAATATACCTGCAAATGCGAAAGTAGTAACCGTGACTGTAAATGCTTTGGCGGGGATGACAGACATTATAGTAAACGGCAATGCTACCGCATGCGCAGGTTCTCCAGCAATTTTAACAGCAACAAGTCCAACGGTAACCAATCCAGTGTTTACTTGGTATGCTGATGCGGCTTTAACTAATCTAATTTACATTGGGCCAACATTTACAAGTCCACCTTTATTTGTTAATACTACATTTTATGTAACAGTAAAAGGAAGCAATAAATGTGAAAATGCTCCTGCAAATGCTAAGGTTATCTCAATCATAGTTAAACCAGTTGCAACCTCTGCTGATATAACTGGTAGTAATGCAACAGTTTGCGAAGGAACATCAACTACTCTTGTAGCAAGTACGACTACCGTAACAAATCCTGTTTTCACTTGGTACAATGATGCAGGTTTAACTTCAGTTGCTTTTGTTGGTGCTTCGTTTACTACACCAAACTTGACAGCTACTAAAATTTACTATGTAACTGTAAGCGGCGACAACAGATGTGCAAACACTTCTTCAACTGCTAAGAATGTAACGGTTACAGTTAATATGGGAGCAATAGCTGCTGATATTAACTTAACTACACCAACGGTAGTATGTGGTTCTGGTAGTGTAAACATTAATGCAAGTAGTGTAACGGTAACTAATCCAGTATTTACCTGGTATAGCGATGCTTCATTAACCACTGCAGTTTTTGTTGGACCAAGCTTTACAACTCCTTCACTTAGTGTTACCACTACTTATTACGTAACCGTAAAAGGAACTAATAAATGTGAAAATACTGCCGCTAATGCTAAGCCAGTAACAATTATAGTTAAACCAATTGCAACAGCATCAGATTTATCAGTTAATGGTACCATATCAATCTGCGAAGGCAATACAACAACACTTACAGCAAGTACAACTACAGTAACTAATCCAGTTTATACTTGGTATAGTAATTCTACCTTAACTAATGTTGTTTTTGTTGGATCTGCTTACACAACTGCTGTTCTAAATGCAACCACTACTTATTATGTAACTATAAAAGGAGATAATAGGTGTGAAAATGCAGCTGGTAATGCGAAAGTTGTTGTAGTAACTGTAAATGCAAAACCAATTAACCCTGTTGTTGCGAATACAGGTAGAGACATTTGCGCTGGAAGCAACACTACATTAACGGTAGAAAATGCTCAAACTGGTGTTACTTACGAGTGGTATAATGCAGCTACAAACGGAACGCTTTTATTTACTGGTGCTACCTATGTAACGCCAGTTTTAAATACAAGTACAACCTATTATGTTCAAGCAGTAAGTGCTGCTGGTTGTGCAAACACTAGCGGAAGAGTATTGGTAACTGTAAATGTTACGCAAAGACCGACTGCACCTACAGTAATCTCAAATAATGTTAATGTTTGTATCGGTAATACAACGATATTAAGTGTAAGCAACCCACAAAGTGGAGTTAATTATACTTGGTATACGTTAGCTAATGGTGGAACATCAGTAGGTACGGGCGCCAATTTTACAACACCAGTTATTACTGCTAATGTGACCTATTATGTAGAAGCTGCTGCTGGTTCTTGTCAATCAACTGCAAGAACATCAGTAACCATCAATGCAATGCCAATACCTTTGGCGCCAGCATCGCTTACTGCAACGAATAATCCAATTTGTTCAGGTAGTACAGCTACATTAAATGTTAACAGCCCTGATGTGAACTTGATTTATAGATGGTATTCAAGCAGTTCAGGAGGTACATCATTATTTGAAGGTAATTCATATACCACACCAATATTAGCTGCCACTACTACTTATTATGTAGAAAGTGTTTCAAAAACAGGTGGCTGTCCAAGTAATACCAGAACTTCTATTACTGTTACTGTGTTGTCTGTATTAGCAGCACCTGTAGTTACTGCACAATCTAAAACTGCAAATAGTGTAACGTTTGCTTGGGGTGCTGTTACTGGTGCAACTGCGTATGAGGTATCGATAAATAACGGGGCAACTTGGATGGTGCCATCTTCAGGAGCAAACGGAACAACTCACGTGGTTACAGGTTTACAACCTGGTCAAAGTGTAACGATCGTTGTAAGAGCAAAAGGTAGTTTAGATTGCCAAACAAGTGCAAATTCTACTCCAGTAACTGGAACGGCAGACAATCCATTTAGTAATGAATTATATGTGCCAAATACGTTTACGCCAAATGGGGATGGTAAAAATGACATTTTCTATGCTTACGGAAATCTGGTGTCTAAATTTAAGATGAGGATTTACAACCAGTGGGGAGAATTCTTGTACGAATCCTTGTCTATTAATAACGGATGGGATGGAAGGTACAAAGGTAATCTACAACCTAATGGTGTGTATGTGTATAATATCGATGTAACCTTTAATGATGGTACAACCAAAACATTTAAAGGAACCGTAACCTTATTAAGATAATGTCTAACCTAAAAATAAAAAAAATGAAATACTTTAAAATATTTATGTTGGCATTAGGACTAAGTCTTTGTGCTAAAGATTCAATCGCTCAAATAGATCCACATTTCTCTCAATATTATGCTAATCCATTATGGTTAAATCCAGCACTAACAGGTGTAACGGACGGTGATTATAGGGTTAACGTGAATGCAAAACAACAATGGGCAAATGTTGGTAAAGGCTATTTAACAGGGGGTGCATCATTCGATATGGCACCCACTAAGAATCTTGCTTTAGGGGCAATGATTATTAATCAACGTGCAGGCGATATCGGTTACAATCAATTAAATGCAGTAGCGTCAGGAGCTTATAGAATACGTTTTGGCAGGGAAGGAGATCAAGTTGTAAACTTTGGAATTCAAGCTGGTGTAATTAACAAAAGTTTTGATCCTTCTAAAATAACACTCGGAAGTCAATATAATCCAATTTTAGGATACGATCCAAGCATGGGGATGAATGAAGACATATCATCATCTGGTTATTTATCGCCGGACGTTAACTTTGGTGTAATGTATTTTGATGGAAGAGGCAATACAAAAGTAAACTCGTTCGTAGGTGCTAGTGTTTCTCATCTTACGAGGCCAAAAGACAAATTTGTTGGTGGCGATGCTCGTTTGCCAATGAGATTTACCGGCCATGGTGGGGCGAGAATTAAAGTGAATTATATGCTAGACATCACTCCGAACTTCATTTACCTTAAACAGGGTAATGCTCAAGAGGTAGCCGGAGGTGCTTATGCTCAATTAATGTTAAGTACAGAATCTGATCTACTTTTTGGTGCAAATTACAGATTAGAAGATTCTGCCATCGCCTTTGTAGGCTTACATCATAAAAGTATGGTTTTTGGTGTAAGCTATGATTTTAATACATCGCAATTAAACCGTGCAACTGGAAGTAAAGGTGGTTTAGAATTATCAATATCCTTTACCAGTAGGAAAGGTATTGTTGGTCCAAGTTTTTATTGTCCTAGACTTTAATCCCCATAGATATGCATTACTTAAAAACAATTTTCATCCTCCTCTTAAGCTTTTCATTTGCAAAAGCGCAATTTGTTTCAGCTGATAGTAAAAGAGTAGCAGACGTTTATTATTTAAACAAGGAATATTATGCTGCGGCAGAATATTACAAAAAAGCATTGCAAATATCTCCAGATAGCCTTGGATTTGTTGTCCCTTACGGATTTGAGAAAAAGGTGTTGGAAGAAAGCCCTAAAAGAGAAGATTATGAATATGCGGTTTTCCAATTAGCTTCTTCTCTAAGATTGTATAAAAATTTTCAAGATGCAGAAAAGTGGTATGCCATTGCCAATAATTTTACCAATTCAAAATATGCTTTAAGTGGCTTTTGGTATGGCGATTGTCTTCGCTCAAATTTAAGGTTCGAAGAAGCAATAATGGCTTATGAAATTTTTATCAAAAAATACACGCTAAACGATAGCTATAAAGAAAAAGCGATTGCAGAAATCGAATCCTGTAAGTTTGCTTTAAATGAAATTAAATATCCTCGTTTATATAAATTGGCAAAACTACCCGCCAATGTAAATCTTTCTGGGTCTAACTATGCCACGGCTTTATTGAATAATACGTTTTATTTTACTTCTTCAAGGCCAAAAGGAACTGGAGGTAAAGATGAAATTTTATCTGGTGTGAATGACAATAAAGTAGTTAAAAAAGCAACGCCCTATATAAATGCCATTTATACTGCACAAGTAAATACTGACACAGCGAAGGTTAGTGTAAGTAGGGTTACTGTTAATGCAAAAGAAATGGAAGTTGCTGCACCGGCTTTACACCCAAGTGGTAACTTAATGTATTTCACGGCTTGGATAAATAAGGATGAAAAAATTAGAAGCATTTACATTTCACGTAAAAGTGCTACAGGGGAATGGTCAGATCCGGTTTCATTAGGGGGTGAAATTAATGTTAATGGTTATAATTCTATGCAACCCTATGTAACTAAAGATGGAAAATATTTTGTTTTTTCATCAGATAGACCTGGTGGTTCTGGTAAGTACGATTTATGGTATGCCTTAGTCAGACCTGATGGAACTACAGGAAATGCTATGAATTTAGGTGATAAAATAAACTCAAAAGGTGATGACCAGGCACCATACTTTAATTCTAAAACTAAAAAATTAATGTTTAGTACTAATGGAAGAGTTGGTATGGGCGGTTTTGATTTCTATGAAACTCAAGGAGATTTTACCAATTGGACAGCTCCAAAAAACTTAGGTTATCCATTTAACTCTGCTAAGGATGATTTGTACTTTACACCATTGGATGAACAAGATAATGAAGGTTATGTAAGCTCTGATAGAGAGTCTATATGTTGCCTAGAGATTTTCCATGTTAAAAAAGATATTTTAACGGTAAACGGAAAGCTAATTGATTGTGAAAGTAAAAAACCATTAGAAGGTGCTAAAATTGTTTTAACTGGAGAAGATATTGAAGAAATGACAACAACTACCGATGCAAATGGAAATTACAGCTTTGGTATTACATCAAATAGAGGCTTTCATCTCAATGCTACTAAGCGTTTATACTTTGCCAAAAACTTAAATTATAGCTTACAACAATTGGTAGCTATAGATACTTTAAAAGGAGAATTATGTTTAGAAAAAATACCAGAGAAACCAATTGTTTTAAAGAACATCTTGTATGAGTTTGACAGTGCAGAACTAACCGATTCGTCTAAAGTTAATCTAAATCATTTATATGATATTATGGTAGATAACAAAGATATTGAAATAGAATTAGGGGCACACACAGATAATATTGGGACAGCTGAATATAATCTAGACTTATCTGAGCGTAGAGCAAAATCATGTGTTGATTATTTAGTAAGTAAAGGTATTGCTCCAGAAAGGATGACGAGTAAGGGTTACGGTTTTAGCATTCCTGTTGCGCCAAACCAATTAGCAAAAGGTAAGGATAATCCTGAAGGTAGGGCTCTAAACAGACGAACAGAATTTAAGGTTACAAAAAAATAGCTGATAAAGGGAGGTTTTAACCTCCCTTTATTATTATTATTGCCTTATTTTAAAGATAGTGCAGGGTTAAAGATCGATAAACTGATGCCTCTACTCTTAAGTAAATACATTCTTTTATGAGTATATTCCTCAACCTTGGATAAATTACCCATTTCATTATAAATGCTAATAATTAAATTATAGGCAAATAGTTCTTGAATAGCCAAGTAATTTCTCTTATAGATATAAAGACACTCTTCGGCATATTGTAATGCCAATTCATATTCTTTTCTGTATTTACTTTGTTCTGCCTTAAAAAATAAAAATACAGATTGAGAATATAATGTTGGTTTAATTCTACTATCTGCATATAAATTGTCTAAAATATTTTCCAGCTGGTCAGTCTTTTTTCCTGGGTTTATCTTTACACTTGCATAAGCAGCAGAACTCAAAAGGTACAGAGAGAATGTGTTTCTAGTTTTAGACATTTTAGGGAAGATTCTAAAAATAGATTTTACAATTTTTAATACTCCTTCAGGAGATCCATAGAACATATTAGCTAAAAACAAATGAAAAAGATTAATTCTATCTTTTGCACTTGGCATACTATCCTCAGAAATTTGAAGTTTATTTGCTTTATAATCTTCAAGAAAATCTAAAACACTACTTTCACGTATTTCAATTCCTTTTAGTTTTAAATAAATAATTTTAATTAATTCATAAGGGTTTAGCTCCCATTTTGAGGCCTCATCCGTTAAATCGTCCATCTTTTCCAATCGTTCAAGTATCTGATTTGGATTTAGACTCATACAATCGAAAATTGCTAAAATAGAATGATATGAAAGTTCAATCTCTTTAGAATCTGCTACTTCAATAAGGCAATTTAAAGTCTCTTTAAAACTAGAATCGGTAAAGTCTAAATAAACAATTTCCTTAATAAGTAACTGATGAACCTTTTGTTCCTTAATTTGATTTGCTAATTCTGGATCACGCTTTTTATTATAACTTAAATTCTCAGCTATGAAATAAATTAAATAATTCTTCTCAAAATTATCTAGATTCAAGCTTAACAAAGCGTTCATTTCTGTTAATTTGTGGCATTTTATCATCAACCTTGCAGACCATTGCAAAAGCTGGAAGCGAACTTGATTTCCTATATATTCATCATTTATTAATTCAAAAAACCGATTATCCATTTGATGGTTAAACAGTTCGTATAATTCGATAAACAAAAAATATTCATAAATATGGGGTTGTATAAACCTTACGTTCTCTATTGAAAAATTAGCGTTTAATTGAACCTCTTCCATCAAAATACCGTCGGCTAATAGTTCGTCATAAGCGTTTTGAAATACCGGTATTTGCTTAAATAAATCTACTTTGCTTACTGAATAACCTCTTCTTCCATAATTGGTTAAATGAACTATTTTTTGGCAAAAAAGAGCCTTTTCTGTTGCGTAGGTAGAATTGTAAATTTTTTCCTTAATAAATCGAGCTATAATTTCATAATGAATAATATTGGTATAAGATTCAAAATTTGGATACTCTTCTCTTAACCTGTAATACCATTGAATTTGAAATGGGAATTTTAAGTGAGATTTTAAACTTTCGCTAATCTTCGAAAAATCTGTTGGACTTATTTTATTAAAGATTTGTTCAACTTCTACTTCAGTCAAAGGAGGAACATTACTATTGTCTGTAAGATAACTTCCAGCAAACCACTTATTTTTTAAATAGGCAACGTTTTTAAATGACTCATAAAACTCAATCCATTTAGCAGATCTCATACTCAAAATTAATTTAATACTATTGTTATCCCCAATGCTAGAAATTAGATTTAAGATATTATCAAATATTTTAAGTTTGGATGTTTTATTGATAACTAATTCGGAGAAACCGTCTATTATGATATTGAGTTTTATTCCAAACTTTTTATATTGTTCATTAAAAAAAGAATTTAAGTCAGTACCAGGATGAAGACCAATTTTCGCTTTTACTTTATCTTCTAAACTAATTTCTTGTTGTTCTTTGTTAAATAAAGAATCTGCTGAAAAGAAAACGGTTATATCTTTTTTAAATGGTGCAGTCTCATCAATAAACATTTCTTGAACTAAATGACTTAATAATGTACTCCTTCCATAACCAGGCTGCGAAATAAAAGCTGTAAAGCTGTATTTGCTTGGTCTAAAAAAAATATAATCGTGATTAGCAAACTTTCTTGGAATAGTCATTTTATACGGAACACTGCAACGATTACGAATACTTTGCAGTGTATGGCCAGTAATTATCTCCGCATTTGCTTTTAACAAGCTAAGTTCATCATCTTCAGCTATTGAGCTATCTGATAGTTGAGTTACATTTTCCTGATATCCAACATATTCTATTAGTGAATTGATAGTGAATTTTGAAAATTGGTGTTTGATCTCGGCAAAACCGAATAAGCGTTTTATAGTAGTTTCACTAATGTTTTTTTTAGTTTCTTTTTGTATGGACATGGAGATTATTCGACAGTCTGAGGGACTGATGACTTTTATCTCAGCTTTTACTAAAATTAAACGCTTTAATTCTTGTAAAATCAACGTATATGGCATAGTACAATAGGATGTTTGGCTTGTGTTTTTTCACTAATATAAAGATTTTAAACTTAAAAATATGCAATAAAATAGATTGCAATTACTTCCTTGTATTTTAAAGGATAGTGATATAACTATTTAATTTTTTTACAACTTTTAGGAATAAAACTAATCAAATTTAAGTTTTTACGAGCTAATAATAGGTAAATATTTTATGGAAATATGCTTGTTTAATTGGTTTTTTCGAAGTTTTCAAGTAGTTATAGGTGTTCGTCCCGAAAACATGCCTTTTCGTCCCGAAAATATACCTTTATGTATAAGTCTTAGTTTTTAGGATTCTAGAGTTAACATTTTTAAGGAATTATTTAAAAATGAATCATGAAAATTGAAATTGGTAGTATTCTTAAAAAGTTTAGAAAGAAGCACAAAGTTAACCAGGCAGATTTAGCAAAATATCTCTTGATAAGTAGACCAACATACCTAAGATATGAGCAAAATACAATTGAGATACCATTATCAAAACTTTTCGAAGTGGCAAAATTCTATAATGTTGACATTATAGATTTGATAAGATTAATTGAAATGGAGAAGAGTAAGAAGGATGTAAATTTTGCTCCTTTCAATGAGCAGGTTTTAATTTTCTCTGCACAAGCAATTTAGTTAAATTCGCCCATTTTCGGGACGAGTCTTATTAATTTCTATTCTAATAGGTGGATTTTCTTGACGAGATATAAATTTTGTTTTGGAGAAACCGCCTTTTTTCTACATATTTAAGTGGATTAGAATAGAAAGATGTATAAGTGCATAATAATTGACGATGAGCCCCATGCAATAGAAGGACTAACAAAGTATATAGATTCCCTTTCGGAACTTGTTTTAACTAAAAGTTATATCGACCCACTATTGGCTTTAAAAGATTTTGATCGGATAGAATCTGTCGACATTATATTTTTAGATATAGATATGCCTAAAATAAATGGCATTGAATTATCAAAAGAAATTAGAAATAAAACTAAAAAACTTGTTTTTACCACTGCACACACCAAATATGCTTATGAAGCTTTTGAAGCGAACGCAGATGCTTTTTTACTGAAACCTTATTCACTTGGTAAGTTTATTATCACCATTAATAAACTATTTCCAGAAAAAGCAATTGATGAAAAAGTTGAAGAAAATACAGGGATAAAAAAGGATTTTTTCTTTGTAAAAAGTAAGGAAGATGATCTTAAAATTCTAAAGATCAGATATGCTGATATTGTCGCGATAGAAAGTAAACAGAATTATGTAATGATTTATACTTTAACCAAAAAAGTATTAACCTATATGTCCCTAACCGAAATTGCCAAAATTTTAAATACAATGCCTGGCTTTATGCAATTACATAGAAGTTTTATCATTAGTTTAGATCAAATAGAAACGATAGACGGAAGTTTGGTGAAAATGACAAACGGCATTAGAATATCTGTTGGGGATAATTACCGTAAAGAATTCAATGCATTTGTGGCTGATAAGTTGATAAAAACGGGAAAACAAACGTAATCCCGTTTTATTTTACTTATGAAACATTCCTGATGATGTTTTTAAAGTCGATGTAGTGTCCGTTGTTGGATCCGTAGTGTCATTCGAAAACTGTGTTTTAACATTTTTTAATGATTTGTAAACAAACAATGTGTTTTGAGTGATTTTAATAACTTTTTGTTTCATAATTTTAATTTTTATGAAACTTAGCTTTGCTTTTAGGTCAAATAAAAAAAATTATACATACGCATATATTTTCTACACTAAATGGCTTTTTTTACTAAATGGATATATAAATCGGCCCTCGAAAATAAGATTCACATATTTGTATGGGTTTTTTATATGTTATATGAAACAGTTATAAGTTTCATATTATTTAATAATCTTGTCCATCCTCTTATTTATATTGTACATTATGTTGTAAGTATCCTTCTGTTTTATTTGCATTCTAATTTGATACTCCCATGGGCACTAAAAAACAAGTTTGATGTTTTTTGGAGATTGCCTTTAGTTTTGGGTTTTCAAGTGGTGTTGTATATAATCTCTCATTATATAGCGACCTTTTTGCTTCTAACTTTAGAAATAAGTGCAACCAAGGATAAACTAACTCTAGACTCGATCTTCATCGCAAGAAATCTTTATCGATGTATACTCTTTATGGGTTTTTCAACTGGTTATTACTATTTAAAAACCTATTTAAAGGAGCGGAAAAGAGCTGAAAATTTAGAAAAAGAAAGATTAGAGAAAATTATTCAACAACAAAAAATAGAACAAGAATTAGTGATTGCTCAAAATGCCTTTTTAAAAGCCCAGATCAATCCTCATTTTTTATTCAACACCCTAGATTTTATTTACCATAATGTAAATAAATATTCAGAAACTGCAGGAGACGCAGTTATCAAATTAGCTCAAATGATGCGTTTTGCCATAGACTCAAATGAGATGGAGCAAACCATTTATTTAGCTTATGAAATTGAACAGGTAGAAAATCTTTTGTATCTCTACCAAATTCGAAAAAATAACGATCTAAATATTCATTTTGCTTATACTGATGAGGTAAAACAATTTCGTTTAATACCCTTGGTTGTGCTTACCCTGGTTGAGAACATTTTTAAACATGGCGATATTAGCAATGCGGAGGATATTGCCTTTGTTAATTTAGAAGTTAAAAATGATCTCTTAATTATTCAGGCAGTTAATTTGATTAATGTTAATAAAATAAAGGGCAGCAATAATTCAGGCCTAAATAACATCCAAAAAAGATTAAACTATGCTTATGGAGATAAAATCATATTTCAATACCAAGTAATCAGCAATCATTTTAAAGTAGATATTAAAATCCCAATCAGCTTTTTAAAATAGCCTGTTTAGTTTGCAATATCCTTAATAGATAATGATAAATAATAGTTTCATAAACTCTTTGGTCGGTTATAAATAGCCTGTTAATATGCATGTGAATTAAATCAGCTAATATATTTTCCTTTGCCAAATCATCTTCGCAATTACTCATGATCTTTATAAATAGTTGTTCTTGTTTTTTAAGCAATGCAACTGGTAAGTGGATGCATAATTTTTCTAAATCATCTTTAAATTGATTGAATGCTGTATTTATTTTTTTAAAACTTGTTGAATTTAAGTCCATTTCAATTGCAAAGCTTTTGGCTACGTTTTTAACGAATAAAATTTGCTTGCCAATATCATTAAAAGAATAAGCAATTAAAGGCTGTAAAACACTTATTGAACTGGCAATTAATTGTTCTTCAGTTGTTGCGTATTTGATGAATCGCATAACACATTTACTATCGATATTAAAAAACTGTTCCACCAAAAACATTCGTTCTGCACCATAACGCTGTGTTTCTTTATGGTAAGTTTTGATTTTAAAATCACTAATAAAACCTTTCTTTATTTCTGGTTGTATTAACTTTTGCATGGCAGTTAACAATTCAAAACCAGTATTAGTGCTTTTTAAATGTAAACGTAAGCGGATGTGTGGTTTTGGATCGGTATAACGAATAAAAAACCATTTTTTAAGCTGATAATTATTTGCTTTTAAGAATGAATTAATAAGACCTAATAATAAATAATTGCTTTTGGCAGGGTGGCAATAGATTTCAAAATACAACCATTCAGAACCAGGTAAATAGACCTCGTTGGGCAGATTTAGCTTCGTAGAACTAGCATTATAAATTTGATTTTGGTGTTTGTAATTAACTATGTACTGGGGATGGTAGCTATTATGATATTCATCTTTAATATAGTCACTTTGATCTAACAGCGCTTCTGTAATATAAAATTCCTTTTGCTGTTGTTTACAATAGTTTAAAAACATCCCTAAATCCTCATCATCATTGGAGTTAAAGGTTAAGTATTGATCGGTATGCCCAACTGAAAATGAAATGACCTGCTTTTCTGCTAACCAGTTTTTTATATCAATAAGATTTTTTTCAATGTTTGAGGAAAAAAGCCACATCGCCGGAGAAATAATAATATCTTTAAAGTTAACCCTTGGGTAATGCTCAAGTCCTGAAAAGAAATCATGTAATTTAAAGCTAAGGCTTGTTAATAAATTTTGAGATTGAATATCACATAATAACCGATAAATTGCCAAGTCTGAACGGGTATAATTATATGCTGAGGCAATTCTCGGCATTAATCTTTTCCCTAATTTTTTAGATTTCAAAATAACTTCATTTTGTTCAATGGTTACCAGTAAATCACTAAGATCTAAAGGATTTTCAGTGTCAGGCCAAGTTAATATAGGTAATTCATAAGGGTACAATTGTTTTCTCCTGTTTACATTATCAACTTTTTTTTCTGCCTGATAGGCAATGTCAAAAAATAGCACATTGGCATTAGCATTAACCTCTGAGTTGGTAATTTCCCTTCCATAATTTTCTATTTCATCGCTACACATGGTAAAGCGTCCCAATAATGAATTTGCAGTACATCCACCGGTGTGAGCTAAAACTGGTTGACCCTTATATAAATGAAATATCAAACTAAAAGTATTTGGTAGAATAGCTATTTCTTTAGAATCAGATTCAAATTCAGCCAGATCAATTGTAGCGCTAGCTATTATTTTTTTTAATAAAAATTGTTGTAGTTTACCATAGTTAATGCTTTCATTACTATGATTATGCCTAGCAGTTTTAATGTCGTCTATTAATGTATTATTGTTAATTAATTGAGCCAAATTACCATAGCCAATTCCAATTTCTGGATCCATAACAGTCGTTAAACTCAGCTCTTGGTGCTCGAATCTTTTATTAAACGAGTTCTTAAAATTTGTTAAATCGGCAGGCTGATAAGTTTTGAAATTACGAGTGAAAAAATCAATCATCTCTGGTAAATGTTTCAATTGTTTGCCATCAAAATTCCCACTTAATAATGCCCTTTCGGCTATAATATAATTGCTAGCTTTAATAGGATAAGAAACATTTAACTTAGAAAAATAATCTTTGCCTATAATATTTGCTTGTAAATTGGTGTGTAGTAATTGTAAATCTATCAGTTGTTGTAGTAAGTCAACCGTACTTTCATTATCCATATCAAATGAGTGTTGCATCAATTCATATATCACTTCAGGGCTAGTTTTTCGCTTACAAGTGAGCAGAATGGCATTAAGTTCAGGTAATGCACCTACGGTAGCTAATTCGAATAAGCCACTTAAACTTTTAATGTATCTAATCTCTTCTGCTACAAAATAAATGGATGAATTGCTCAACAGCTCTTTCACATTGTGAAGGGAATTAGATTGATGTTTCTCTTTTTGGCCCCAATCTACCCAGTGGTGGGCTTTCGTTTTATTTCCGATAAATAAAGGTTCTCGTTTGTCAAAAGAAAGCGGTACTAATGTTAACGAGGCAAAAGAGCCAAAAGGAGTAGAACGATATTTTGCTCGGTTAAAATATTTCCAAATGGTAAACTTAGTTTTACTTTCAAGTTGCTCTAAATCAGTTGCTTTATAATCTTTGATCAGCTCGTAAAAATCTGGTGACGATTCTTCAATTTTAGACTTTAGTTCTTCCCAAACTTCTGCTAAAGTTTGGTTAATGCCAAAAGCAGGCACACGACAAATAATTTTGTCGAAAGGGGAAATTTTCATAAGTTAATTTTATAGAATTCAATATCTATAAAATTAAATGAATGAAAACTCTAAAAGGTTTAAAATTGAGCTAGCTAGAGTTGATTAAGTAGGACTTAATAGGTAGTTGAGCTATTTATTAATTGCTATTTAACATTTTTGTCATATTTCTCATAAAGCGTTGCAGCAATGAGCTCTCTCTAGTTATGATCTCGGCATCAGCCATCATGCCTGGCTTTAGTAATATGGGATGGGCACTGTCTTTTTGCTCAAAATTAGTGAAGTCTATTTTAGCTATGAATACACTATCCTTTAACGCGGCATCTGTGATATAACTGATCTTTCCATTAATGACACCGTATTCCTCAAAAGGAAAACTACGCATCTTTATCAAGGTTCGTTGGCCCAAGCTTACCTTGCCCATGTTATATTGAGGGATTTGAACCTCTCCGAAAAAATTAGTGTTTCCAGGATTAACGACGAACAGCTCTTGGTTAAGGTTTACATTTTGGTTTTCTTGCAAAATACCCGCATAACCAACACGACCAGCCAATGGCGATAAGACCACATATTTCATAATCCAGCTATCTGTTTCATTCATCATTGTACTTAATGCCTGCCTAAACTTAGATTGTTGTTCCTTTATCGTATTGTTTAAAGTGGCTACCTCTTTTTCCTTTGCCAAATAAGCTGAATTATTATTGAGTAAGGCAGTTGCGGATTGTTGCAATGGATATTTACTGGAAAGGTATTTATTCTCTTGTTGCTTAAACTCGCTGTTTGAAATAACGTTCTTGCTCTTCAATTTTTGATAGGCTTTATATTCTTCTTCTGCATTGGCATATTCTTGCTCTTGAATCTTTTGTTGTTGATTGATCTGGTTTTGCAGCTTGCGTATCTCTGTTAAGTCTTTTTCTAGGTAAGCCTTCTGGGTTAAATAAAAGCCGCCGTTTTGCGTATTGATAAAAGCCAGGTACTCTTGGTAAAAGAATTGATAGCTATTTTGCAGTTCGCCAAGGTTTAAACCTGTGGTTTCTAGATCTTTTGATATAATTGGCTGTGTAGTATTTAATTTTTGCTGTAAGAATTTTAATTTTTCTGAAAAACCGATTACATCTTTATGATTAGCCGTACTTTCAAGAAATGCCAAGGCTTGTTTATCCTTTACAACTTCACTATCCTTAACTAATATTTTAACCAACTTGCCAGCTTGATGAGCGATAACAGCCTTTGGAGAGTTCAGTGAATTTACCTTTAATGAGGTTTTTACAATATCAGGATAGCGGATAAAAGCAGACAAGGCAATGATCATGAGCAGTATCAAAAAGATTATAGCGATCCCCCTTCTTAAGATCCAAGAGGGTACTGCTGTAATGATTTCATTTACTTCTTCGCTGGTTTGGATGCTTTCTTCTGTTTCGCTTATGCTGCTTTTTCGTATTCGAGAGGACATAGGAGGGATGGTTTCATTAACCTCATCGCTGATTTGCTTGTTTATTACACTAATTTCTGGTTCCATGACGTTAGTTTAGCTCTAATTGATTTTTAACCAATTGATAATATTCTCCCTTATTGTGTGTTAATTGGGCGTGCGTGCCTTGCTCTATGATTACACCCTTATCTAGTACCACAATATGATCTGCATTTTTAACGGTACTGAGCCTGTGTGCCACTACGACAACCGTTTTGCCCTTAAAGAATTCTTCCAAGTTCTGCATAATGATACTTTCGTTATTAGCATCTAGGGAATTGGTAGCTTCATCGAAGAAGATATACTCTGGATTTTTGTAAACGGCCCGGGCTATCAAAATTCTTTGTTTTTGGCCTTGGCTAATGCCATTGCCCTCTGCACCAATTTTGGTACTTAAACCCAAAGGTAATCCCTCTATCAAATCGGCAATGTTAGCCATTTTAATGGCATGCTGTAACTTAACCATATCTGGGTATTCATCAGCCACGGCAATGTTCTTGGCAATCGTATCAGAAAAGATAAAGCCGTCCTGCATTACCGTTCCACACTTGCCTCGCCAATAACGGTAACCAATTTGGTCTAAATTTGTGGCTCCTACTTTTAACTCGCCCTTTTGTGGACTGTAAAACCGTAAGAGAAGCTTTAAGATAGTGGTTTTGCCACTACCGCTCATCCCAACGATTGCGGTGGTTTTACCTTCATGAATATCAAGATTGATGCCCTTGAGCACAGGTTCGTTGCCGGCACCAGGATAGGTAAAGCTCAAGTCTTTAATGCTGATGCTTTTGTTGGTGGGTAACTCTTTTAAAAATACTTTGTCTACAGGTTCCTCATCATCCATTTGATGGATTTCGTTTAACCGCTCTAAACTGATCTTGGCATCTTGTAACTGTTGGATAAAACCTAATAATTGCTCTATGGGGCTGTTAACCTGGCCTACTATATATTGGATGGCCATCATGCCGCCCAAGGTTAAATCTCCATCAATTACAGCTTTGGCCACCAAAAAAGTGATGACGATGTTTTTGCCTTCGTTGATGAAAAACGTGCCTGCCTGTTGAACTTGACCTAATGATAAACTCTTGATGCTGTATTTAAACAAACCAGCCTGTAAGCGTTCCCATTCCCAACGTTTTTGCTGTTCGCAGTTATTGAGCTTAATTTCTTGCATACCGCCAATCAGTTGTACAATGCTACTTTGGTTCTTGGAAGAAATATCGAAGCGTTTAAAATCCAAATCTCGTCTCCTTTTCAAGAATGCCATTACCCAAAGCGAATAAACCACGCTACTCAACAAGAAGATGAAAAAGATATTAATATTATAATAAGCCAGTACGCCTGTAAATATAACCAGGTTAAACATGGAAAAGATGATGTTCAGTGTACTGCCGGTCAAGAAACTCTCAATCCGCTTCTGGTCGTTCATTCTTTGCATTATATCTCCGGTCATCTTGGCATCGAAGAAACTCATAGGCAGTTTCATCAACTTGATTAAAAAATCAGTAAGGATAGAAATATTGATTCTTGTACTGATGTGCAATAGGATCCAAGAACGGATAAACTCTACACTTGTTCTACCCAAAAACAGCATGGTTTGCGCAATGAGGATAATATAGATGAAGTTAAGGTTACGGGTATTGATGCCTATATCTACAATAGATTGGGTTAAAAATGGAACAATTAATTGCAATAAACTCCCAACGCCTAGGCCCACAAACAGTTGAGAAACCAGCTGTTTGTAACGGTAGAGGTAACGCAATAGGTAGGCAAAATTAATCCCATCGGTTTTATCTCCTTCTTGTGCATATAACTCGGGCGTAGGGGATAACATTAAGGCAATGCCCTGGCTATGCCCATTATTGTGTGTACTTAACCAATGTTTGGTAAATTCCCCTTTTTTGTATTGGATTAAACCCTTTGCAGGATCTGCTATATGGTAAATGTCATTTTTAATTCTGTATAAGACCGCAAAGTGATTTTGATTCCAGTGGATGATTGCGGGTAACTCAATTTCATTCAATTGAGCCAAGGTAAGCTTGGTTCCAGTGGTCCTGAAGCCAATTTTTTCTGCTGCCTCGCTAATGCCCAAAAGTGACACCCCCTCCCGGTTAATGCCAGAGATTTCCCTTAACCTTTGCAAACTGAAATTTTTGCCATAATGTTTGGCTACCATGCGTAGGCAGGTAGGACCGCAGTCCATTTGATCAGGTTGTTTATAGAAGGGGAAGTTTTTCAAGATATTTTTAGTTTATAGATTTATTCGATATAAGTTGATTATAGACAATGTCGTCCTCAGTTTAAAGTTAAACACGCAAAACTTATCCTATTTAAAGCAAAATGGACACAAATTAAAGCATTAGTTCTTTCAGGATATCCTGCCCGGCCCTGAAATCATTTTCAAAAGTAGCCTTCAATTTCATAAATAATTTACGATAATTTGTGAGAACACCCTTTTTAGGTGCGTGTTTATCATTTAAAATAACAGGTTTTATATTCACCTTTGTTGCAAACCAGGTTGTATTTTCATGGGGTAGAGCTACGCCTAAAATCATTCCAGGCAAGCCAGAAAAGGATTCAGGCCCTCCTTCTATAGGAATTTTGCTGGTATAAAATGCAACGACATATATCGAATCCATGATTATTCCATTAGCTCGCCTACATTTGTAGCCGGCAATTTCTCTAGTCTCATCAGTTATTTTCCATGTGATCTTTCTTACGGAATCTTTTATTAAAAAAAAATCGCCATATATTTCCTTTTCAGTAATTGTAGTATGGGTGCTAAAATCATTATAAACGGTATTAATTTGAGAAACTATATTTTTGCCATTCCATCGATTTTCTAAGTCGCTTTCATTATTGCGGCTTGGCATGTAGAGGGTTTTTTCGCTTGAAAACGACAATGAACTTTTAAGCTTTAAAAACTGTGGATGACTAGCTTTATATTTAATAAACTCCTCTTTCATGGTATTTGAATTATACTTGATGAGCGACTTTTCAATTAGTGCAAATTTGTTAGCGCTTTTTTCAAATTCAATTATGCCTTCGGTTATCAAATTATCATCTTGCGCCAACGTAAATTTGACATGAAATAGGCTGAAAACCAACCATAGCATCATTAACTTGTTCAACTTCATAATTAATTTTGTGTTTTATCCACCGTTCCAAACTTACTGAAGTCCCAAGACAGAGAAAACAATACATAACGCCTGATGGTTGTATAATTACTTTGATTTATCGTTGATCCTACAGCATTCCTCAAAAAGCCGGAGTTTTGATTTAACAGATCGTTACCCGACATGGACAATATTAGGTTCTCTTGTTTCAAGAATGTTTTAGAAATCGAAGCATTCACTAATACGGCATTAAATGACTGACCAAAGGCATGTGTCTGAGCTTGATAGTTATAGCTGATAGAGGTATTCAAACCAAATCCTTTGGGAAGAAATAAACCTAAAGACGAATTGGCTTGCAACGCAAAACCGCTGTTGTCTAGCATCGGAACATAAGCTGAATAACTTTGATGATATGCTGGTCTCAAAGTAAAATTAATGCTGTATTGCTTAGGCTTAAGTTTAAATACATTAAAACTTGACGTGTAGGAGCTAAAATTTCGCTTAATTAAATCATTGTTAGAGATGCTATAATCAAGATTGGAATTTATCTTTATTTCAATTGATGTATTGATATCCAAACGCTTTATTTTCTTCGTATAAATACCACTTATACTAAAATTACTGGTATTTCTGGAACCCAGATTTAAAAAACTAATGGTTGTCTTTCCTGCCACATCAACATCGATGTCATTTATAATCTGATCATTAGTTATATAATAAAACCCATTTAGGTTAATACTACTTCCCTCTAATGGTCTGGAAATTAAATAATTTAAGTTAATTCTATTGGTGAAGGCATTCCTAAGGGAAGGATTCCCTATCACAAAATTCGTCGGATCTTCGTAAATTTGAACCGGCTGTAATTGGGCAATAGTGGGTTGAGTAGCATATCCCAAATAACTAATGCTAAACCAACCTTTGTTTGGTATATTAACGAAATAGCTAGCAGAGGGTGCAAAATTAGTGAATTTTTTTAGGTAGCGATTACCACCAACGTTATTTAATTGAGAGAAATCTATATTAGAAGCCCAAAGACTAACTCTTAATTCACGATTTTGATGGGCATATTGAATTGAGCCCCCGAGACGATTCACAACCTCATCAAAATCAAAATTGTTACTATACAATTGATCTATAACATCATACGAACCTGGATTACTTTGATTGAAAATTTTTCTAGTAGAAACACTGCGATTTAAGCCACTTGCATAGTTTAAAATTAATGAAATATTTTTTGAGATTGGTTCAGTGTAGTTTATTGTGCCGCTGAAAATTTGACTTGTTTGATGAAAGATCCTGCGCTGGTTTATATTTTGAACACTATCAATTTTATCTTCAGAGAAGTAATTGGTTTTGGAATTTAAAAATCCATCTGATTTGCTTAGGCTTGAATATTGACTGATCCGCAAGGAGAATGATCTCCTTGGCTTCTTGAATTTTCTATTATAGAGCGCGTTGACATTAAAATTCTGTTGTTCACCGTCATTGCCCAAGATTCTATCCCCTTGGTTCAATAATCCAAAATCGTCGATCAAAGTACTAGTATTTAATGATTGGCTGGAATTGTTATTTTTTGTGGAACCAAAAAGGGTAATTTTAAAGAATGAAGCTGTATCTAACTTAATTTCGTAAGCGAAATCCATTTTTTTGCTTGTAAGCTCGTTTTGAAAGTCCTGACTAGCTGTATTTGAAACAGCACTTGCGCTTAGGTTGTTTCTAGAAAGTACATCTTTTGTACCTTTGATATTTAATAAGCCCATTTTGTAGTTGACATTTATTTTTTGCTTATCGCTATTCCATTTTTGATCATAATGAACACCCCCAATTCGTGCATTAGGTAACCCTTGACCCTCATAATGCTCGTTTACGAATTCTGCGTTATCATTATTTAAGGAGGTAATAATTCCAACCTGAAAAATATCAAGGTCTAAACTATTAATTCCATATTTATCATTTTCTGCATTACTAAGTTCAACTTTGCCGGTATTGCCTATATTTCCATATATAGAAAATTTGGATTTATTCTTAAATATATTTAACATCGCTTGTTGCTGCTGATACCTCGATAAACTTATACCCCCAACAATCTTCCAAAAGTATCCCCGTTTCTTGTCTTCTTTTAACTTTATGTTAATTGTTTTAATTTTTACCCCATCGTTGATTCCAGTGAGATTTGCATTATCACTTTTTTTATCATATAACTGAATTTTATCTACCATATCCGCTCTAATATTTTTGGTCACAAGTGTCGGATCGTCACCAAAAAACTCTTCACCTTCAACCAATACTTTTGTAACGGTTTGTCCATATGCAGAAATCTTTCCATTGTTATCCACCTGTAGACCAGGAATCTGCCGTAATAAATCTTCAACCTTAGCATTTGGCGCAACGTAAAATGATTTAGAATTAAACTCTAAAGTATCACCCTTCACTTTTACACCTGAAATCTGTCCTTTGATAATGACCTCGGACAGTAATTTTGCTTTAGACATAAGATTTATATTGCCAAGATCAATTATTGGGCGCTGTAAGGAAATTTCAAATTTTTCAACATAGTCAGCATAATCTGGGTAGCATATTAATAAGATATATTTACCAGGTAATAATTTTTCGATCGAAAAAGATCCTTCATTTTTTGTCCAAGCAAATTGCATTAGAATAGAGTCTTTTTCTTGGAGCAGACTTACACTCGCTTTTGAAAGAGCAACTCCCTTGAAACTGTCAAAAGCCAAGCCTTTGATTTTCAAATTACTTTGGGCCAATACAATGTTGAAAAAACATAATGGTATCAATAACAAAAGAAATATCTTCAAGATTATTAGCTTAAATTTTCAGAACGAATTAAACATTAGCGTCTAAGATAATTTATTGACAATTATGGAGCATCGCATGAAGCCCCTAAAACAGTAGAATTGTCCGAGATACATCTATTAGAGCAACATTGAAAGTTTGACGTGCAAGGAGCTGCAACTACAAGGCACGGATCGGTATCAGATTCAAAAAGCCCCCCAATTATGGTTGCCATTTCTGTTTTGTTAAGGATTTTATGATTCTTCATTTGTGTAGTAATTAAATAAGAGATTGGTTGTGAATTACAAATACTCATTTTGAGCTTTATCTAGGTGGATAATTATCTTTCATATTCAATCGATAATGAAAGGCTTTTCAGGACAAGAAAACCTATAACAGGAAAATGAATGTTCTACCTTTTTCAGCACTTGCAACATCGGTACCGAGGACGTCTTAAAGGCCAAATCAACCGCTTGAGATCGGCGGATTGAAGATTTTCTTCTTTATAAACCACATGAAAATGGGGGGGTGTCCAAGCTTTTCGGACAGCCCCCATTGAAATGTTTAAGCACTAGCACAACTTGCACCGGTAGTAGCTGAACCATCGGTTTTACAAACGTTACTACAACATTGAACATTGCCAGTACAAGCCGAGCCAACCTTTTTACAATCGAACCCTTCTTCAACAGGTAAATCTTCATTACCACCTAACACTCTTTTCATTTCAGCTTTGCTGAGTAAATTCATCTTTTTCATTTTTAAATTTTTAATTTTGGTTTTATCTAAGGTTTTGTAATCCAATCACGCCTGGTTTACTTAAGCGGTAGCGATTTACGTCGATACTCGTTTTTGGGGCAGTCTTGTTGCAACTCGCTGCCCTTTTTGTACAAAAGGTCTTAGCTCCTCCTAAATCCTCCCCAGCAGGGAGGACTTAACTCAGCAGGTATTTAATATCTTCTAATCTATAAGGCTCTGGTAGTTTGTAGCCATTAACCAATATGGTAGGGGTAAAGGTTATCTCCGTTAAATCACACCAAGCTTTTTGCTTGGCTGTTACATCACTTATCTCTTTGTCAAATTCGACTGGGTACTTTTCAGCCCAAGCCTCATATTTTTTAGCTCCTTGTTTATACCAATCATTTAAGGCTCGTTCAACTAATTTAGTGTCGTTTAATAAGCTTAAGGCACTGATGTGGCGTGAAACCTTTGTTTTTTCATCATCATCGTGATTGGCGGTAGAGAATATAATTTTCAGTTGTATATCATCTCTATAACTTAGCCATTCATCAACTATTTGATGTGCTTTGGCACAGGGGCCACAAAAAGGATTGCTGACCATGGTAATTATTGTTTCTGCATTTGGATTTCCTAAAGTGATTGGCATTAAATCATTTGAAACTCCATATTTAGGTTGGTTTTGTAACGCTTGTTTAAACAAATCACTGTTGAACTTGAATTTTTTCAGTTGTTTTTTTAAAGGTTGGGTTAGCACTGATTTGAGTAATATTGGCTTGAGCATAGACCAAGTTAGAATGGGTAATGTGAATGCTAATAAAACAGAAGGTACAACATTAATTAAAGTTGAAGATTGTAGGTTGAAAGCACCATTTGTGAAATAGTTAATTATAAATTCTTCTATCAAAATAACTTGAACGGTACAGCACAATAAACACCAGTTTTTATGTCTGTATTGGTAGCTTATCGAATAAATGGTATATGGTAATGCCAATACATTTAGCCATGTTAAGATTGAAAGGGATGAAGGGACGAGTAGCAATGACAAAAAGCTACCTGTAAAATAAAAGAAACCTACTTCGCTCCAGCTTAGCCAAGGAGTTACTTTTGCTGCATCAGATTTTAAAATGGCATTGCAGCTATTCTTGCTGCCAAGGCTACATAGATTTTGTATCAATGGGTTGTTGGCATCTATGCTATGCATCAATAACAAAACACTAACACTTATGCCGGCAAGTTTAATGGCTATGGATAAGCTATACTGTAGATTGATAGTTTGGTAATTTATACTGAGTGCTATTGCTGCTAAAATAGTGGTAACTAAAAGCGGTAACTTTAATTTATTTGAAACATCCTTAAAATTGTTTTTGTTATAGTTAGGTTCGCCACTTTTTTCGGTGGGGGTAGCATGTAAAGCTACACCAGACCAAACCTTTAAAAAATCAGCTTCGGGCATTGTAGCGTTTTTCTCTTTTTCATTACCATAGCTAACCTGATGATCTTTGATTTCGGTTACCAGTATATAATTGCCCCCGTTTGGTTGTAAGTGCGCAATAAAAGGAAATAGCAAATCCGTAGGATCATAATCATCCTTGTTAATTTGGTAAGCTTCATTGGCAACACGCCATTCAGTTAAGCATTCGCTAATAGATAACAAACTTGGGTATTCTGGATGGTCTTCTAAGGCAGTATTTAGCGTGCTTGAACATACTTTAACATTTAGTTCTGTTAGTAACAAAGCTACTGTAGTATTAATATTTACTTTTTTGGGTTTTAAAAGTGAAAACATAATTATCAGATTTGATATAAGTTTAGCAACTCTTTTACATTCTATAAAAAATATTGTACCAAAGCCCCATAACTTAGTATGAAAGCCTTGCTACAGTATATAAACTTAATTTTTAGTTTTAAATAAATGCCTTATCTTGCATCTAAATAAGAAAAATAATGAGTTTAAAATGTGTAGTTATTGATGATGAACAATATGCCATTGATGCAATGGTTGGATATATCAATAAAATAACAGATTTAGATGTGTTTACTACTTATGTGAGTGCCTTAGATGCGCTTACCAATATTAAAAAAGAAGATAATATCGATTTTATATTTTTAGATATAGAAATGCCCGAAATATCTGGCCTTGAATTGGCTAAGAGTTTAAGGGATAAAACCAAGTTTTTAGTATTTACAACTGGCCACCCAAGTTATGCCTTAAATGCATTTGATTTAAATGCTTCTCAGTATTTATTGAAACCAATTTCATTTGCCAAGTTTGCCACTACCATAGATTATATCTTAAAAGATTTGACCATCGTTAATTCAAGTGTGCAAGTCACCAAAAGTAGGTTGCAATTTATTAAGGCGGATAATAAAAGTGCCTACCACTACATTGATTCTACAGAGATTATATATATAGAGGCAGCAAAGAATTACGTGCTTATTTATACAGGAAAGGAAAAATTTGTAACACATATGGGTTTAAATCATATTGAGACTGCCTTAGATCCCAAATATTTTATTAGGGTTAACAAATCTAACATTATCGCAAAAAATGCCATTAAAAAGGTGGAGGGGCATACCATCATTTTAAATAATACCAAAACCCTGCAATTGGGCGATGTGTATAAGCCTGCTTTTCAGGATTTTTTAAATGGTAGCCTATTAAAGGCAGGTTTTTAATGTCTAGTTGCGTAGAGATTTTTTTACTTAATACTTGTTTTATTGCAGAGGCCCAACTACCTAGCCTCCGACAGCAGCGGAAATACTTTTTGGTCGAAATGCTTCCTGCGTCAGCATGACAAAAACGCCAAAAAGATTTCAGCGAATTGCGGGACTGCCAATAACAATTGCATTGTCATTTCGCTTCTAAAAAAACGCATAATTTTGATGAAGTGATGTTCTCTTTTCTTCTAATGCAAGCATTCAGCTTGTGATTGAGATAAATAATAGTTCTTGGTAAAAAGATAAAGTTTCCCTTTCGAGAAGCTTTATTTGTCTGCTTGGTATATTTTTTTATTGAATTCTACAAACTCAATGTATTTTTCTTGTCGTTAAAATAAAATATATATTCAACCTAGACTTACTTGCTTTTTAATAAGCTAACTTTCCCATCCATTGTACTAACAAGAACAGTATTTCCATCAACTACATGAACCGTGTTAACCATGGAATTATCAATCTTATGCGCCCATAAATTTTGTTTGGTTTTAGGGTCAAAGACATAAACCACTCCGCTCTTAGTACCGAAAAATACCTTACCGTCTTTTTCAATTAATTGCGATGGAGCATGTTCATAACCAAAACCAGCATTAAATTTCCAAGCAACACCAGGGTCAGTGGATTGAGTTTTATAACCAACTATTTCATCTTGCATGGTTTTGCCATAAATAGTTGTGCTATCTGCAGATAATCCAATAGATTCTCTAACACCTGCCTCCTTGTTTCTCCATAAAGTTTCACCGTTATTTACATCAATGGCAGTTAAAAAACGATCTGGCGCGGCAATGTAAACTACACCCTTGGTGGCAACCGGGGTAACCATAGCAGGCGAGAACATTCTATTCATAGTATTGCTGCCCCATTTCCATGCAAGACTTCCCGTTTTTATATTTAAAGCATATAAGTGCCTGCCCCAAGAACCAAAAATGATTTTACCTCGGTAAATTAGCGGTTTGCCAACCATTGCACCTTCAATACCCTCGTATTTCCAGATAAGCTTTCCTGTTTCAATGTCCAGGGCCCTAAAAACATGATCGCTTCCGCCAATAAAAACTGTATTGTCATCAATTATGGGAGAGCCCAAAACGGAATGTTCAGTTGTTACTTTCCAAGCTAATTTACCAGTGGCGATATTTAAAGCGTAGATGTTTCCATCTCCTGAACCAATTATAACCAATTGTTTGGTGGCCACAGGCGATGAATAAATAGCGCCTTTAGTTTGATAGCTCCAAATTCTTTTACCCGTAGTTTTATTCAAGGCTTCAATTAAGCCTAAACTATTACCAAAAACAACTAAATTTTCATTGCAAGTAGGTGTGTTTACTACATTGGCACTAGAATGATAGGTCCATACTTCCTTTACTTTGGCATGCTTTCTATTTATCGCATAGTTTGGTCTTTCGTATGCTTTTAAAGTTTGATGAACAAAAGTTTTTAAGGGTATTTTTCGCCATGATGGTAACAAGGCTTGCATTGGTTTTTTTAATGAAAAATAAACGGTATCCTTGGTCATGTTAACCACATTGTAACCACCAATACTATCTTTTGCCCTTAAGTTAGAACGCCCCATGGTGGCAGGAATACCTTCGAAATTGTAGGTATGGTTATTATGCCCGTGGCCACATATAACATACTGAATGTTTTTGGTTTTTAGTCTATCGGTAACCTCGTACCAATTGTCTAAGCTGTTATCAATAGGGTAGTGGTTAGCAAAAATAACAGGCATTTCTTTAGGTGTTTTTTTTAAAATATCGGTTAGCCAAACGGTGGCATCTCTGGGGATATGACCATCTGACATGCGTACGTACGGGCCAGATGCGCACCCAATAAAACGATAACCCTTATGATCGAAAGTAAATTTATCATAGCCAAACTCCTTGATGAAAGTAACACCGCCAGATTCAGACCAGCCTGTGTCATGGTTACCCGGCATAATGTAATAGGGCTTTTTTAATCCTGATAAAATTTCCTTTGCTAGTCTTAACTCTTCATTAGTTCCCATTTCAGTAATGTCTCCTGTGATAATGGTAAATTCTAATTCAGGTTGATTGTTAATATCGGCCACGGTTCTTCTTAAATCTTCATCTGCATTTGCACTGCCAATATGAGTATCGCTTACAAACGCATATTTAAAATTTTGAGCAAAACTTACTACAGAAAAAAATAGAAAATAAACAATAAGGATTATCTTTTTCATTTCAATAAGGTTAAAATAAGAATTCAGGGTGTTTTATCTGTATTGACACAGGTATGCAGTTTGTGCTTCAACTTTTACTGTGAAAGATGAATTTGCGGCTACTTCAAATCTACTTCCTGCATTGAAAATTTTCCATTCTTCACTATCTGGTAGCAAAGCTGATAATGCCCCCTCAATAATATGCATGATTTCTTTTTGGGCTGTTCCAAACTCGTATTCGCCTGGATTAATAATTCCTATTGTAGATTTTCCATCCGCAGTTGCGTAACCTAAAGACTTCACATTACCTTCAAAATATTGGTTTTCTTGTATCATAATTTTAAATAGTTTAATGAGCACAATATAAATATTTGTCAGCAAAGCTTAATATTTAAGCATCTTCTACAATACCTTTTTATTTGCATTGTTTTTTTGTATCTTTGCCCTGCAAATAAGAACTCCTAATTTATTTGCTATGCAACTCGATCCCAATAAATTTATTGCAACTGGTTTAACGTACGATGACGTATTGTTAGTTCCCGCATACTCAGAGATTTTGCCACGTGATGTTAATACAGCAACGTTTTTAACTAAAAAAATCAAGTTAAATGTTCCTTTAATTTCTGCAGCTATGGATACTGTAACTGAAGCAGAATTAGCCATCGCTATTGCCCAAAATGGCGGCATCGGAATGTTGCACAAGAATATGACGATTGACAGACAGGCTGAGGAAGTACGTAAAGTTAAACGTTCAGAAAGCGGAATGATCCAAGATCCAGTTACGTTATTAGAAACAGCTGTAGTTGCCGATGCTTTCAAAATCATGAAAGAGCATAAGATTGGAGGCATACCTGTTGTTAGTGCCGATAATAAATTGGTAGGTATCATTACCAATCGCGATTTGCGTTTCCAAAAGGATATGACCAGACCAATTGCTGAAGTGATGACCAAAGATAATTTAATCATTGCTCCAGAAGGTACAAACTTAGTTCAAGCTGAAGAAATTCTTCAAAATCATAAAATAGAAAAACTACCAGTTGTTAGTGCTGATGGTTATTTAAGTGGCTTAATTACTTTTAAAGACATTTCAAAAGTTAAAAATTATCCAGCTGCTTGTAAAGACGAAAGAGGAAGATTACGTGTTGGTGCTGCAGTTGGAGTTACAGCGGATACCTTATTAAGAGTTGACGCTTTAGTTAAAGCGGGTGTTGATGTAATTACAATTGATACTGCTCACGGTCACTCAAAAGGGGTGGTTGATAAACTAAAAGAAGTAAAAGCTAAATATCCAGATTTACAAGTTATTGTAGGTAATATCGCCACTGGTGCTGCTGCTAAATTTTTAGCTGATGCAGGTGCCGATGCTGTTAAAGTTGGTATTGGTCCGGGTTCTATTTGTACTACAAGAATCATTGCTGGTGTTGGTGTTCCTCAATTATATGCAGTTTTCGAATGTGCTAAAGCATTAAAAGGTACTGGAGTTCCTGTTATTGCAGATGGTGGAATTAAGCATACTGGAGATATTGCAAAAGCAATTGCATCAGGCGCAAGCACGGTAATGGCGGGTTCGTTATTTGCAGGGGTAGAAGAAAGCCCAGGAGAAACTATCATTTATGAAGGTCGTAAGTTTAAGTCTTATCGCGGTATGGGCTCTATCGAAGCCATGGAGCAAGGTTCAAAAGATCGTTATTTCCAAGATGTAGAAGATGATATCAAGAAATTAGTGCCAGAAGGTATCGTTGGTCGTGTGCCATTTAAAGGTACTTTGGCTGAGGTAATGTATCAATACATTGGCGGCTTACGTGCAAGTATGGGATACTGTGGCGCTGCTACTATTGAAAAATTACAAGAAGCGCAATTTGTTCAAATTACTGCAGCAGGTATGAGAGAAAGTCACCCTCATGATATTACAATAACTAAAGAAGCACCAAATTATACTAGATAATTTACCGCCTAATTGGGTGATCTAAATATCTAATCACTACATAGATTAGGCAAATCAAATACAGCGGGGCATCGGTTACGATAGCCCCGCTTTTCTTTGCTGCCGAAGAAGAATCGGCATCCACTTCAATCAGGTTTAGGCAACTCAAAATAGTGCAAAAGACTAGGGTTGCATTGAGCACAAACCTTCAATCTTCTAACTACTTAACGGTAAAAATGAACACTGATTAAAGTCAATATTTAATTCCGTTAACGAGATGATTAAAAATTAATTCCAAATAAAATTTGGTAGTTAAGATTTATAATATACATTTGTCGATATATTCTATGGATTTAGTAGGGTATTGAAATTCTAATACAACATAAAACCAAAAATTACAATGAAACACAAGTACTTATCTTTTCTAATTCTCTTAACACTAATACTTTCGGCAACTTTTGTATTTGCTCAAAGTCCAATAACAGGTATCATAAAACGTGCAGATGGTGCTCCTGTGCCACGCGCAACCGTAAAAATAAGAGGTACAAATATCTCTGTAAGTGCAGATGATAAAGGTGCTTTTAGCATCAATTCAAAACAGGAAGCTCCATTTTATCTTCAAGTAAGTTCTGTGGGATATAAGCCACAAGATTTTCAGGTATTAAAACTTCAAAACACACCCTTAGAGTTAACTTTAGTTGAAGATGCTCTACTAGATCAAATCGTAGTAACTTCAAGAAGACGCTCAGAAGTTTTACAGGATGTGCCTATTGCTATCACTGTAATTGGTGGTCAGGCAGCTGAAAACGCAGGTGCATTTAACGTTAATCGTTTAAAGGAATTAGTCCCTTCAGTTCAGTTATATGCATCAAATGCTAGAAACACTACATTAAATATTAGAGGTTTGGGTTCAACTTTCGGTTTAACTAATGATGGTATCGACCCAGGTGTAGGTTTTTATGTAGATGGAGTTTATCAGGCTCGTCCAGCTGCAACCTCAACAGATTTTCTTGATATCGAGCAAATTGAAATCTTACGTGGTCCGCAGGGTACATTGTTTGGTAAAAACACCACAGCGGGTGCATTTAACATCACTACAACAAAACCAACTCAAGTACCAACAGCAAAAGCAGAACTAAGCTTTGGTAACTATAACTTTATACAAGCTAAAACATCAATTTCTGGTGGTTTGGCAAAAAACCTTGCTGCAAAACTAGCTATCTCAGGTACACAAAGAGATGGTACAATTTACAATACAAGAGAAGAACGTAAGTATAGTGGTCAAAATAACATTGGTATTAAAAGTCAATATTATTACACACCGTCAAGTAAATTACAAATATTGTTAAGTGGAGATGTGAGTATTCAGCATCCAGCAGGTTATCCGCTTGTAATTGCAGGTGTTACAACAACAGAAAGAAGTGCTTATCGCCAATATGCTAAAATAGTTTCTGATTTAGGTTATAAACAACCGGTTATTGACCCTTTTTCTAGAACGATAAATACCAACACGCCTTGGAAACAGAACCAATCGATTGGTGGAGCATCATTGAACGTAGATTATAAAATAGGTAACGGAACACTTACTTCAACAAGTGTTTGGAGATTTTGGAACTGGGATCCTACAAATGATCGTGATTTCTCTGAGTTATCTGCATTAACCAAATCTCAAGGAAACTCTCGTCATGATCAATATTCGCAAGAAATTAGATATGCGGGTAACCTAACAGAAAAATTAAGTGGGGTAATTGGTGTATTTGTTCTCGGTCAGAATTTAAAAGGATTAAACCAAACAGAAGAAGTTGGTAAAGATCAATGGAGATTCGTACAAACAGCTGCTACGGGCTCACAAGCTTTATACTCAACTCCAGGTTTATTAGATGGCTTTGGTATCAAAACCAATTCAACCATTAAATCGTTGAGCGCTGCCGTTTTTGCACAGGTTGACTGGGAATTTTTAAATCATTTGCACATTTTACCAGGTTTAAGGTATACCTACGATAAAAAAGATGTTGATTATAACAGGGCAACTTACGGAGGATTACAGACTTCAGATGCTGCATTACTTGCGCTAAAAGCGGCCGTTTATGCCAATCAACAATTTAACATAAGTACAGATAATAATAACCTATCTGGTAACATTACTTTGTCTTATCGCCCAACAGATAAGATAAATGCTTACGGAACATTTTCTACCGCTTATAAACCTGTTGGGGTAAACGTAGGCGGTTTACCAACTACTTCTAACGGACAAGCAGACTTGTCACTAGCCATTGTAAAGCCAGAATATGTAGAGCACTATGAACTAGGCCTTAAAACAAAACCTGTTAAGGGTTTAATAGTAAACGTGACAGGTTTTAATACAGATATTAAAGATTACCAAACAAACGTTCAATCTCCACAATTAGGTGTAAATAGAGGTTATTTGGCTAATGCAGAAAAAGTAAAAGTAAGAGGATTAGAAGTTGATGGAAGCTTGCAATTAGAAAGATTTTTAACAGTTAATGCAGCTGTAGCCTATCTTGACGGTAAATATGTAAAATTCACTAATGCGCCATTGCCTCTAGAAGAAACTGGACATACTGAGCTCATTAACGGAGTATCTACCCAAGTGGCATTTAAAGATGCTTCTGGTGGTAGATTACCAGGTATCTCTAAATGGAATGTTTCTGGTGGTGCAGAATTTAGCACTCCAGGTAATTTAGCAACTAAAATTGGTAGGTATTTTATAGCTGCAGACGCTAGTTACCGTTCAGGTTATTCTTCAAACCCAACTCCTTCAAAAGTATTAAATGTTGATGGTTATTCTTTATTAAATGCTAGGGCAGGATTTAAATCAGAAAAAATCTCAATATTCGTTTGGAGCAGAAACATTGCTAACAAAAATTATTATGAACAATTACAAGCTGCCGCAGGTAACTCTGGTTTATATGCTGGTGTACTTGGCGATCCAAGAACTTATGGTACTACTTTGCGATATAGTTTTTAATTAGTTAGAAAAGTAAATAAGGAATGGGAAATAGAAAATAGGCAATAAGTCTATTTTCTATTTCCCATTTTCTATTCCCTAAAAAAGTATACTTTTGAGTTCTAAACAATCTCTACAATGAAATCACTTTGTGTTTATTGCGGTTCCAATTTTAATGGCGACCCGGTTTTAAGAAAAGCTATTGAAGATTTAGCCGAAACAATGGCATCTCAAAATATCACTTTAGTTTTTGGTGGTGGAAGTGTAGGAGTTATGGGTATAATTGCAGATGAAATCTTAAAACACAAAGGTAAAGCAACAGGTGTTATCCCTCAATTTTTAATGGATAAAGAAGTTGGGCATAAAGGTTTGACAGAAATGATTGTTACCGAAAACATGCATCAACGCAAGCAAAAAATGGCAGACTTGGCCGACGGTTTCGTGATTTTACCCGGTGGTTTTGGTACACTCGAAGAATTGTTTGAGGTTTTAACTTGGCTCCAATTAGGTTTACACGGCAAGCCAATAGGTGTGTTAAATGTAAATGGTTTCTACGATCATCTCTTTAAACAAATGGATGTCATGGTAGAACATCGTTTCTTAAAACAAACCAATAGAGATTTAGTATTTAATGAAACAGATGCAACTGTACTAGTTTCTAAAATGAAGAGCTTTAAAGCAGCACCAGACGAGGTTTGGTTTAGAGATAGAAATTTGACTTAGTTTTTAAAGTCCAAAGCAACAAAATCTGTGAAATCCACCTTAATCGGTGTAATCAACCGCAAAGCGAATATGCTGTGACTATTTATCAAACTTGTTTTTAATGTACTGAACCAGCGAAGGGTCTTGTAAATCTTCCATATCACTTAGCTCAAATTCTAAAGCTTTAGTACTTAACCTTATCTCAATTAGAGAAGTAAACAATGAAGCAATAAAAAATAGTAAGCTAATGGCGAACAATATTTCGCCCATTATCTCTTTTTCTATATAGATAAAAAACATACAAAATATGCAACTTATAAAACTACAAATACCATAAGTCTGCATATTTTTAATTAAGCGTAATCTATAGCGTAAGTTTTTAATTTGGCTGTGGATTATCGAGCCATCCTTGCTATCGGCAGCATATTTAGCGTGTAAACTTCTCACTAAGCTTGCTAATGATAAAAACCTGTTGGTATAAGCTAACATGATTAAACTTATTGCAGGAAATAATAATGCGGGTGTATTTATGCTTAAATTCATTTTGCTCAATTTACCCAAACATATTAAATAATAGGCAGATTTTGCTGATAGCATTATTTTTAATGAGTATTGTTTTTGAAAAGCAAAAACAGAGGGTATATTTTAAGTCATTTGGGCTTTTCATTAACCAGATAAAGACGGGATTTGAATTCGAATGCTACAAAAAATTATCCTTGCTAATTTCCCAAGTCCAAGGTTTTTTAAAAGTAGCGAAAGTCTTAAAGCTAGTGAAGATAAGTGTCTCTTCATCTATCAAGTTATTACCTTCTTGGTCGGCCAAGTTCCCTGAAATCAATCTCATTCTTCTAGCCAAGAAATTGTATTGCCTATTCGTCATTTCGCCAGAAATGGCATTGTAATATATGTTATTTGCATTAACTAGGTTCCAATCCTTGTTTTGGTATTTAAACTCATAATTTAATTTCCATCGCCAATTGGCACCACCTTCAAACCGCAACAATAACTTATTTGCTATGATACTGATTTTTTTTAATGGATCGCCTAAAGAACCGCCTTCGTTAGCTCTTAAAATAAAGTTATTGTTTTGTGTGGCTAAAGTATACTTTCCACTTTGTGCATTTTTAAAATAAATAGCTAAAACCCTTGGTCTTTGAAACTCCTTAATCAAATCTGTTTCATTGTCGCCATACGCTCTACTTTCTGTTATTGGCAAATTGTGTTCATAAATGATGGCTAAATCTTCTAATTTATCATTATTTAAATCACCAAGAGCGGTATCAATAGCTTTCCATCTTAAAGGAGTAAGCGCTTCAATATCTTTCCCTTGTTTGTTTAACTGCGGATAAGAAAATATTTGCGATTTGCTAATTTGCGAACAAAAAATCAATATAACAATCAGGTATTTCATTATGCATTAAACGACGAACAGCTCTTTTTGTTATTTAACAAGAAAACTAACTTTATTTAGCAACTGAATACCAAAACAGGTTTTAGTTTACTAAATTTAACTGTTAACTTGCTCGCATCGCCAGATTAATGTCTGGTCTAACCAAATTAAGAGATGAATATAGAATTCAACAAGAACGAGGATATAAATAAACAATTGGTCTATGAGCTTAAGGCCAAGTTGAGGAAAATATTTGCAGGTGGGGGAGAAAAAAATGCAGCTAAACAAAAAGAAAAAGGCAAGTTATTAGCAAGGGAGCGAATTGACTATTTAACTGATAAAGGCTCTGAATTTTTAGAATTAGGCGCTTTTGCAGCTGATGGAATGTATAGCGAACAAGGTGGTTGCCCAAGTGCGGGTGTAGTTACTGGCATTGGCTATGTTTCTGGTAGGCAATGTTTAATAGTTGCTAATGATGCCACTGTAAAAGCTGGAGCTTGGTTCCCGATGACGGCTAAGAAAAACCTAAGAGCGCAAGAAATTGCAATGGAAAACCGATTGCCAGTTATCTATTTAGTAGATAGTGCAGGTGTTTATTTACCAATGCAAGATGAAATTTTTCCAGATAAGGAACATTTCGGTAGGATGTTTAGGAACAATGCCATGATGAGTGCCGATGGTATTGTGCAAATTTCCGCTATTATGGGGGCTTGTGTTGCAGGAGGTGCTTACCTTCCAATAATGAGCGATGAAGCGATGATAGTGGAAGGTACAGGCTCAGTATTCCTAGCTGGTTCTTATTTAGTTAAATCTGCCATTGGCGAAGAAGTAGACAATGAAACTTTAGGTGGTGCAACTACGCATTGCGAAATATCAGGTGTTACCGATTATAAACATCCAAACGATAAAGCTTGCCTAGATAGTATCCGCAAAATAATGAGCATGCTTGGTGCGCCAGAAAATGCAGGGTTCGACAGGATTAAATCGGCTATGCCTAAATTAAATGAAGAAGAAATTTATGGCATTTTACCAGAAAATAGAGAGAAACCTTATGATATGCGTGAAATCATTTTTCGTTTAGTTGATGACTCTGAATTTGAAGAATATAAAGCATTATTCGGGCAAAGCATTATTTGTGGCTTAGCTAGGGTTGATGGCTGGGCAGTAGGTATTGTTGCCAACCAACGTAAGGTTGTAAAATCTAAAAAAGGCGAAATGCAGTTTGGTGGAGTAATCTATTCAGATAGTGCAGATAAAGCAAGTCGGTTTATCATGAACTGTAACCAAAAGAAAATTCCTTTGGTTTTTTTACAAGATGTTACTGGATTTATGGTTGGTAGCCGATCAGAGCAAGGCGGTATTATTAAAGACGGTGCTAAAATGGTAAATGCTGTAGCCAATTCTGTAGTTCCTAAATTTACAATCGTAATAGGTAATTCTTACGGTGCAGGCAATTATGCCATGTGTGGTAAAGCTTATGACCCCCGTTTAATTTACGCTTGGCCCAGTGCAAAAATTGCTGTTATGGGTGGTACACAAGCCGCTAAAGTAATTTTACAGATGGAAGAGGCATCCTTAAAAGCAAAGGGAGAAATGATCACCCCAGAAAAAGAAGCTGCTCTCCTAAAAAATATTACAGATAGATATGATAGGCAGACCACACCATTTTATGCTGCTTCGCGTTTATGGGTAGATGGAGTTATAGATCCCTTAGAAACTCGTAAAGTGATTTCTATGGGAATTGAAGCTGCAAATCAATCGCCTATTAAAAAAGCTTTTAATGTTGGGGTTATACAAACATAAAATTATGAAGAGGTTACTTGTCTTGTTGTGCTTTTTTGGTATTTGCCAAACTGCTTTCACCCAAATTAAGCCTATATATTTTATGGGAGAGGTAATTACTCGGGATTCTACAAAAGCCACATCTTACGCTATTTACGGGAAGTTAAGTAGTGAAGAATTATGGACAATTAAACGTTTTGATCTGTATAACAATTTAATAATGACTGGTACTTATAAGGATGTGGATTTAAAAACCCCTCATGGTAAATTTACCTATTATGGTGATGTTGATATGTTTAACAATCAATATGACACTTTTTACTACTTCAAGGATAGGTATAGATTTACAAGTCAAATGGGTAATTTTATTGATGGCAAAAAAACTGGTGTGTGGTTGTCTTTTTATCCAGATGGGAAAGTGCTAACTTCAGAGGTTTTTGTAGATAATGTGTTAAACGGGCTCTATTCTAGTTATGATAGAAAAGGGAAAATGATTAGTACAGGGAATTATGTTAATGGAAAAATGCACGGTGAATGGCTTTTGCATGGTGGTCTTCAAAAAGATATTTACGATCTTGGTAGTTTAAAATCTAGTGTTAAGGATAAAAAATTATTAAGAAGAGAATACGGATCGCCTGTTTTTAATTAATACGTTTAAGTTTAAATGAAAAAATTATTACTACTGCTATTTTTAATTACAAGTTTAATTAAGGTTAACGCACAAATAAAGCCTGTATATTTTTATGGGGATAAGGTTATTTCTAATAAAAATAAAGCGACGTCTTATGCCATTTATGGCAAACTAAGTGACCAAGATATTTGGATGTTTAAAAGGTATGACCTTAATGATAACCTATTACAAACAGGTTCATACAATGATGAACTTTTAACTATTCCTCATGGTAAATTTGTTTTTTACACTGGTGTTGTAGATTATAATAATATCAATAGAACACGATATGATCTAAAGGGAAAAACTAGATTTAAAAGCCAAGAAGGTGAATTTGTAAACGGCAAAGAAGAAGGAAAATGGTTTACTTATTATCCAGATGGGAATATCTCAAGTTATATGGAATTTAAAGGTGGTTTAGCCAATGGAGCTTATAAAGAATATGATAAGTATGGAGATATTACTGTTTCTGGAAATTTTTTGAATAACGAAAAACATGGGGAGTGGATATCAGAAAATGGAACCCGAATAGATACGTATGAAAATGGTGTTCGAAAATCAACCAGATACGTTAAGAAAACAAAGAAAGTAAAAGGTGAGGTGAAAAATTAAATATTTTATAATGAAGTTAATACTCTCATTTTTTTTTGTTTTTGGGTTAAATCAATTCGGTTTCTCCCAAAACTTAAAGTACTACTTAGATAAAACAGATCAGGTTGCCGACTCAGCGAAGGCAACTTCTTATATAGTTGTTTTTGCTAAAACCAATTCAGATACTGTCTATCGAATGGAACAATATTCACTAGAAAACTTATTGATTGTTTCAGGATCATTTAAGGATGAAGCTTTATCAATTCCCCATGGGAAATATGTCTATTATATAATTAGCAGAGAAACAAAAAAAGGCAGCTTTAGTAAAGCAAATAATTATCAAGACACAACATATAATAAACCTATTGGTCATTATTTAGATGCAAAAGGTGAATTTTTGAATGGGAAAATGAATGGTGAATGGTTGCATTATTTTAAGAATGAATCTGTAAAACGGGTAGAGACGTTCAACAATGACGTTTTGAATGGTTCATATAGAGAGTTTTGGGAAAATGGTAAGCTAATGCTTTCTGGAAATTATAAAAATGGTGTTAAGGATGGAGTTTGGCAGCAAGATGGAGGTCTTTACGAAATCACTTATCAAGATGGGAAAAGTGTAGGTAAGAAACTGAATAAAGAAGTGCAAGCTCAACAAGAAAAAGATAGAAGAGAATTTCAGCAGAAAATAAAAGAAACTTCTAAGTATGATGTTCAAGCTAGGCCAAAAGGCGATTTTAAGTCTGATCTTCGTCGGTTTTTAAGTTTGGAAAATTTCAATGCAATTGCTAATGAGGAAGCTAAAGTAAGTTTTATTGTAAAGGAAGATGGAAAGCTTTCAGAGCCCACAGTTACGGGATTAAGCGACAGCACATTGATGATGAAAATCAAAGATTTTTTTATGAAAACTGAAGCATGGTTTCCTGGTACCACAGGAATTGATAAAAAACCTACGGTCAATTATATTCAATATACACTCAGGTATTTATGAAAAAATATTTATTTAGTTTAGCTCTTTCTTTTTTCAGTTATGTAGTTTTTGCTCAAAGTCCAGAAACAATTCATAAACATGCAATTGTTGTAGATACCCACGGTGATATTTTGTTCAACCAAATTAAATCTGGTATTGATATTGGTAAACTTCAAAAAACTGGGAACTTCGATTTGGTGAGAGCGAAAGAAGGTGGCTTAGATGTTCAGGTTTTTTCAATTTGGTGCGATGAAAGTGGGGGGTATGCATTGGCAAATCAAGAAATCGATTCTCTATACAGTTTAATAGAAAGGTATCCTGATAAGATCACCTTGGTTAAAAATGCAGCAGAACTAGAAAAAGCAGTTGCCGCTAAAAAACTGGCTGCCATGATTGGGGTAGAAGGCGGGCACATGATCGAGAACGGTTTGGATAACTTAGAGAAACTGGCCAAAAGGGGAATGATTTACATGACCCTCACTTGGAACAATAGTACATCTTGGGCAAGTTCGGCAGCAGAAGAAACATCAAAAAAAGTTAAACCAGAAAACGCAGGATTAAATAATTTAGGTAAGCAAATTGTTCGTAAAATGAATGCTTTAGGCGTAATTGTAGATTTGTCTCACGTTGGGGTAAAAACATTTTTTGATGCCATTGCGATAACTAAAAAACCTGTTTTGGTGTCACACAGTTGTGTTTATGCGCTAAATCCAGTGCCTAGAAATTTAAATGACGAACAAATTAAAGCAGTCGGTAAAAATGGCGGCGTTATTTCACTTAACTTTTATGCTGGCTTTTTAGATTCAACATATAACGCCAAACAAAAAGTATTCTTTGCTAAATATGATGCAGAACTAAAAACATTATCAGCAAAATATGGCAGGAGCAATGCCATTGATACCTTAATATCTCTACATCAAGCAGATGCTGATGCAACAAGACCATCTATTGAAAAGTTAATTGACCATATAGATTATATCGTAAAACTAATTGGGGTAGATCATGTTGGTTTAGGTGCCGACTTTGATGGCGCAGAAGCATTTCCTTTAGGCATAAATAGCATAGCCGATTATCCTAAAATTACAGCTGCATTGCTTAAAAGAGGTTATAAGGCCAATGAAATCACTAAAATTTTGGGAGGTAATTTTTTAAGGGTGCTTAGAGCGAATAAACCTTAAATAGAATATGGAAAACAGTCAAAAAGGCTTCTTAAGTTTTTATAGATACCCTTTGCAAGTTTGGATATGCGGTAGTATTACAGGCTTTTTTCTTTATCACTTATATTTCTTTTTTGAAGGTTGGTATGATGGTTCATCTTATTATGCCTACCCAAATGATATTTCCTTATATCTAGTTTTTGCATTGTTTTTTGGAATTATTACTTCTTTGCCTGGGTTTTTCCTGTTTTGGCTTTTCTATTATTGCATTTGCAAGAATGGAATAACTAAGAATATAAAACTAATCCTGTATTTAATTATGGTGTTAATTTCCTTAAGTTATCATTTTATATTTAATAGAGGGTGGGATTTAATATCGATACGGTATCACATACCTCAGGTATTACCTTTTTTCATTTCATTTACTATTGCTATATTTTTCTCTAAGCTAAAAAAACAAACAATAGAGATGACAGCAAACTAATAACTGCAAACTGAATTATCTCCACAATTTCATCTTTATCCACAAGCTTTGAGCTTTCGAACTTAAAAGATTAAATTTGTACATTAATACAAACAACATGTCGCAAGAACAAGAAATAGAACACGTAAAATGTTTAATTATAGGGTCTGGTCCCGCAGGTTATACAGCTGCAATTTATGCTGCCCGTGCCGATTTAAAACCAGTAATGTACACAGGTATGGAAATGGGTGGTCAGTTAACCCAAACTACCGATGTAGATAATTTCCCGGGTTATCCAGATGGTATCATGGGCCCAGAAATGATGGAAGATTTTAGAAAACAAGCAGAGCGTTTTGGAACTCAAATTCGTTTTGGTTATGTAAGTTCTGTAGACTTTTCTTCTTTCCCTCGTAAAGTTGTTGTAGATGAAATTAAAACCATCACTGCTGATACGGTAATCATCGCTACTGGCGCAACCGCAAAATGGTTAGGTTTAGAAAGTGAACAAAAATATAATGGCTTTGGCGTTTCTGCCTGTGCCGTTTGTGATGGTTTCTTTTTTAAAGGTCAAGATGTAGCAATTGTCGGCGCAGGAGATACAGCTGCAGAAGAAGCAACTTATTTGGCCAAACTTTGTAAAAAAGTATATATGTTAGTGCGTAGAGATGAATTCCGTGCTTCAAAAGCAATGGTACATCGTGTATTAAACACCCCAAACATCGAGGTAATTTACAATACACAAGCAACCGAGGTTATAGGTAACGGTAAAAATGTTACTGGCATTAAAATTTTAAACGTTAAAACTGAAGAATCTAAAGTTTTAGATGTTGAGGGTTTCTTTGTGGCAATTGGTCATAAACCCAATACCGATATTTTTAAAGGCTGGTTAGACATGGATGAAACAGGTTATTTAACAACTATCCCAGGTACATCTAAAACTAACTTAGAAGGCGTATTTGCATGTGGCGATGTACAAGACCATTATTACCGCCAGGCAGTTACCGCCGCTGGTTCTGGTTGTATGGCTGCTTTAGATGCAGAACGTTATTTAGCTGCCAAAGGCGATGCCGTTAATGTGCTAGCATCAACTTATCCATAAAAACATTGGCTGGTAAGGACACCAGCTTGTATGATATTTAAAAGCTTCCTGAACATCAGGAAGCTTTTTTTGTAATAGATTTTACTGAATATTTTAGTTGCTAAATAATTAGTGTATTAGCCATTAATGTGCAGAAGGGAACGCACACTAGTTGACTGCTAGCATTACCCTTTGAATTTTCCATTTATCATTCATATTCTCTTTGTCTATTGTTCGCCATTCAGTCGAGAAGCCATCGCCATTGCTTAGGGTCTGTGTCGTGACAGCATATTAATGTTACAATAGTAAATACATAACATATGTATTAAAAGTCCAAGTATTAATATAAATAGTTGGAGACATACTGGACTTATATTGGACTCATATTGGACTCATTGCATCTCTGTAACGACGCAGAGGTTATGCAAAAGCGACCAAGATACGACCAGTTGACGAAAGGATAACGACGATTGTGAAGCAATGGGAGTTGGTGCATTACTTAGCTATAAGTTAAAAAAAGCATTGCCGATGGCTCTGTTTCAGAAGGGTGGTATTTGATGATTTAAGCATATGTAATAATTAGTGATTGATAAATAAATTGCCATTAAAGCAAGAATCGTCATATTTTAACTCCATTGTTAATAAATTCTTTAAATCTTATTCGATTTTTTTTAATGCGATTTAAGCGTATAATCTTTTTAAAATTAGTTTTGTATATATATCATATTATCAGTTTGTTAGCTAATTGTGTGTATGCGTATAAAGCGTATCAAAACAATTATAACTTGCTAAAAATCAGTGTTTTATGAATATTTATATTTGCAATTGTAAAGGCTAATCTTCTATATTTACCTCACCAAATATTTTGGATAATAAACAAACCAATTTAAACTGTATGAGGAAAATTCTACTAAAAAGAATTTTGCGGAACATTTCTATCACACTGCTCTGGTGTATGTTCTTGCAAATTAATGCTTCAGCTAATTCTGCAAAGGGCAGTATTAAGCTAAATTATCTAACTACATTAAAAAGTACCCCATTAACAAAAGGTGTTAAAAACACAAAAAATCGTTGGGTTGATGTTACAGGTGTTGTAAAAGATGCAAGTGGGCCACTACCAGGTGTAGGAGTAAAAGTGAAAGGAACCAGCAATGCTACCTCAACAGATGGCGATGGTAGATTTTTACTTAAAAATGTTCCAAGTGATGCGGTACTTGTTTTTTCTAGCATTGGCTACAAAAATCAGGAGGTGTCCTTAAGTGGTAAAACAGTACTTAACATTACCATGGAAGAAGATGCTCAAGGTTTAAACGAAATTATTGTAGTGGGGTATGGAACTCAAAAGAAGGCGAGTGTAACAGCTGCAATTTCTCAAATCGGCGCCGAAGAGATCATGAAGTCGCCAACACCAAATCCAACCAATAGTTTAATTGGTAGGTTGCCAGGTTTAATTGCCGTGCAAACAAGCGGGCAACCTGGTGCGGATGCAGCAACCATTAGAATACGTGGTATAGCCACCTTAAACTCTGCAAGTGCTTCTGCAATTGTGGTAGTAGATGGTATCGAGCGACCAAGTTTTGCAGATGTAGATCCTAATGAAATTGAAACAGTATCTATTTTAAAAGATGCGGCTTCTACAGCTATTTATGGTTTAAAGGGTGCAAATGGTGTAATCGTAATTACCACAAAAGTTGGTAAGATTGGAAAACCAAGAGTTACTTATACTGGTAATTATGCAGCACAAACTTATACGGGTTTAGCAGTTGGTTTGCCAGCGTTAGAAAATGCTCAGCTTTTAAACCAATCTTATCTTAATGATGGGAAACCAGCACCATTTTCTGATGATGCTATTCAAAAATTTGCAGATAAGTCTGATCCCATTGGTTACCCAGATGTGCAATGGTTTGATTATTTAACTAAAAAGTTTTATTCTCAAACGCAACACAACATCAATATCAATGGAGGAACAAAAATAGCGAAGTACTTTGTTTCAGCTGGTTATTCATTCCAAGATGGGATTTTTAAAAAATTCCCATCACCTTATGGAATCAATACGGTACCGAATTACAATAGATATAATTTCCGTTCTAACGTAGACTTAACCTTAAATAAAGATTTAACCGTTGGTATAAAATTGGGTGGTCGTTTTGCTACTCGTTATCAACCTTCAGGTTTATTGTCATCTTCTGCCTTCTCTTATGATACCATAGAAGGCATGATTTCTCGTATTTTGCAGGTGCCAGCTTATGCTTATCCGGTAACTTTACCTGATGGAAGAATAACAGCGAACCCTAACGTAGGTACCAATATTTGGAACCCTTATGCTATTTTAACTCGTTACGGAACACGTAATGATGATATCAATACCATAGAAAGTACTTTTAATGTCGATTATAAACTAGATTTTATAACTAAGGGTTTATCATTCAAAGGAAATTTTGGGTATGATTCTTATTATAACAACGTTGAGAGAAGAAATGCAAACTGGGCAGCTTATGTCTATAATCCAGTAACTAAAGAAGCTACACTTTCTACAGATACTCGTAACCGTGATGAGCCTCTAGGTGCGGTACAAGATGGTGGTGTAACTTCTGGTAGTACAAACATGAACTTACAAACTGGGTTCTATTACGAACGTGAGTTTGGTAAAAATAGAGTAACGGGTACATTGTTGGGTACACGTCAGCTTATTCGTACCACGGGAGGAACAGCTTTCACTGCTCCGCCTAGAGCTGCTCAAGGTTTAGCTGGTCGTTTATTTTATAGTTATGACGAAAGATATACTGTGGAAGTTAATGGAACTTACAATGGTTCAGAGAACTTTGCTCCTGGTTTAAGGTATGGTTTCTTCCCATCTGTTTCTGCAGGATGGACATTAACAAATGAGCCCTTCTGGAAAAAGAATAACTTATTGACTTATTTAAAATTAAGGGGAAGTTATGGTTTAGTGGGTAATGATAGGGTATCGGATAACCGTTTCTTATATTTAACCACCTTTTCAGGAAATACTGGCGTTCCGTTCGGAAATCCTTTGTCAATTACAACTTTCCCAACTTTATTTATTGGTGATAATGCCTTGGGAAATCCAGAAGTTACTTGGGAAACGGGTTACAAAAGAAACATCGGTTTAGAAACTAGATTTTTAAAAGATAAGTTGAAGTTAAATGTTGATGTGTTTGATGAAACACGTAAGGACATCTTAACCTCATCGTTAAGTGGTTCTTTGCTTTTTGGACGTAATTACCCTCAACTGAATAGAGGAGAAGTTTATAACAAAGGTTATGAAGTTGAGCTAGATTATCAGAACCAAATTGGTAAAGTTTCTTTTGGTATAAACGGTCAAATCGGTTATGCCAAAAACAGGATTGTAGAAAATGATGAGCCAGACGGCACACCTGATTTTCAAGCTCGGAAAGGCAAAAGCGTAGGTCAGTTTATAGGTTATGTTAATGATGGCTTTTATACCTCGGCTGCTGATATTGCTTCATCAGTTAAGCAACAAGGTTTTACTCCAATACCGGGAGATTTAAAGTTTAAGGACTTGGATGGCGATGGTTTGATTACAACTTTAGATCAAACTTCTATTGGCTACACAAGTAACCCAGAGTATGTGTACAGTTTTACGCCTCGTGTATCTTATAACGGAATTACGCTTTCGGTTATGTTTCAAGGCGTTGCACATGTAAGTTCTAACGTAATTTTAAGTGAGCAAAATAACGGTCAGCAAATGTACCCATTTATGACAAATGCTTGGACACCTGCAAACGCGGCTACGGCAACTTGGCCAGCATTACACTCAAGAGGAACGGCATCATTAAATTATGCTTTAAATGATTTTACCTTACAAAACGGTGCTTACTTAAAAATAAGAAACGTAGAATTAGCTTATACCTTGCCTAAAGCGTGGTCAAGTGCTTTAAAACTAAGTAACATTAGGGTATTCTTGAATGGACAGAATTTATATACATGGACTAAGTTTAAAATGTATGTAGATCCTGAGAATTTAAACGTGGTTAATCAGACCTTTCCATTGCAAGCCCTGTACCCAACTTCTAAAGTTTACAACTTTGGTTTAAACATTAATTTTTAAGATGATGAGAAATTATAAAAGATATATAGTTATTTTCTTGTTAACGCTTTGTTTTGTTTCCTGTAAGAAAGATTTCTTGGAAAGAACACCTGGAGTTGCTTTAACTGAAGATGAAATTTTTGCAGATCCGGCACAAGCAGCTCGATTTGCAGATAATGCCTACAATTATTTAATTACAAAATATGTTCGTCTAAACGATCACAGGGGAACTGTTTCACAGGCATCTGATGAGGCTGTGTCTGGAAACTCAGAAGGAACGGTTACATCTTTAAATCGTGGTTTGTACCACGAACATTCTACGCAAGCATCTTTAAATGAGATTGGTGATGTATGGAGGTTAATGTACAGGGGAATTGCGATTCACGTTAAAATGTTATCGAGAATTGCCGAAGTACCGCCATCTCCAAATGCTACAGTTCCAATTTTCGATCATAAACGAGTAGAGGGTGAAATGAGGTTTTTACGTGCCTTATCTTATTTCGAATTGACGAAAAGATTTGGTGGTGTGCCAATTATTGATAAAGTTTATGGTCCACTTGACGAACTTAATTTACCTCGTAGTACTTATGCTCAAGTAACCAAATACATTTTGGATGATTTAGATATTGCCATTACCAAATTAGGTACAGATACAGAATATGGCACTGCTAATTATGGCAGACCTACAATTGGAGCTGCTTTAGCTTTGAAGGCCCGTGTTTTGTTATATGCAGCAAGTCCTTTAAATAATCCAACAAATGATATAGCTAAATGGAAATTGGCAGCAGATGCAGCGGCAGAAGTAATGAAAGGTGATGCTGGCCTTGCTCGCCAAACCTATGCTTTGCAAGCTACTTATGGCGACATATTAAACGTTCCTAACTCATCAGAATATATCATGATCCGTATTAAAGGTAATACACCTTTAGCTGGAGAAATGATGCAAGATTTTTCTATGTCGCCAGGTTCTGGAGGCGCCCAGGGTCAGATGAACCCAACGCAGAACCATGTTGACATGTACGAGATGGCAAATGGTAAAGCCATTACAGATCCAACATCTGGTTATAATCCTGCAACGCCGTATGTGGGTAGGGAGCCTCGTTTCTACAACAACATTATTTATAACGATTTGCCTTGGCAAGGTAGAAGGATACAAGTTTATTCTACCATCACCAATGTAAACGGAGTTCCTACCACCACTTATGGCTTAGATTGGAACCCAGGTAACATAACCTACACCGCAACCCGTTATTATTGCAAAAAGTACTGGCCAGAGGTTTATAGAACAGTAGGTGGCAGCACTACTTTGCTTAATTACATCTATTTCCGCTATGCAGAAATATTATTAAACTATGCAGAAGCACAGAATGAATTTTTAGGGGCACCAGATGCCAGTGTTTATAATGCATTGGTTGCTATTCGTGCCAGAGCAGGAATTACAAAAGGTGCTGGTATTTACGGTTACGGTTTAAAAGATAACATGACTACGGCAGAAATGCGTGAGGTGATTAGGCATGAGCGTGCCATCGAGCTATCTTTTGAAGATCACCGTTGGTATGATATCATGCGTTGGAAAATTGGTTCAACAACTATCGCTGTTCCAATGAAAGGCATGGATGTATTTAGAAATGCAAATGGCACTTTCACTTACAACGTGATCACTTTAGGTTCTGGCTTCCAAAAAGTTTGGAATGAAAGACAAAACCTTTATCCAATCCCTAGAACAGAGATTTACAAAAGTAAAGGAGTGTTAACCCAAAATCCAGGCTGGGAGTAATCAGTTAATTTATAACGCTAAGATTTTATTCAATTATGAAATTATCAAAATCAAAATATATAGTATGTCTGCTGTTTTTATGGACGACAGTACTGAACGTTTATGGGCAAAAGCCTGATGAACAATTAACCGTAAAGGGGAGGGTTGTAGATCAAGACAAAAAACCTTTGCCTGGAGTTGCTATCTCCATACAGGAAGATAAAAAGAACAAAACATTTAATACAGACGGCAATGGTAATTTTACCATAGAAGCTACCACAAGTGATGTTTTGGTTTTTAAAATGGTAGGTTTTGGTACTGTACTGAAACCAGCAGGAGAAGTAACTAGCAGTGATGTTATTTTAACCAAATCGCTAGTTGATGCTGGCGACGATGATTTAGTTTACATCCCCTTTGGTGTAAGAAAGAAAAGAGAAGTAACAGCTACCATTAGCACAATTTCTGCAACAAACTTGCCTCAAATACCATCTTCGTCATTAACTAACGTGTTTACAGGTAGGTTGCCAGGATTATCAATCTATCCCAGTGGCTCTCAACAGCCAGGTTATGATGTGTCTAGCTTTTTAGTTCGCGGTCGCTCATCTTATAACAGTAATCAAGAGCCCCTTATTTTGGTAGATGGCATTGAGCGTAATTTTGCATCAATGGATTTGGGTGAGATAGAAAGTGTAAGCGTTTTAAAAGATGCTGCAACTTTGGCCTGGTATGGTATGTATGCTGCTAATGGCGTAATTTACGTTAAAACCAGACGCGGAAGTGCTACTTCAACTAAAGTTACCTTTGATGCACAGGCAGGCTTGCAAGCACCGCTACAAATTGCTCGTCCCTTAGATTCTTATACTTATGCAACCTTATATAATGAAGCTTCAATAAACAGCGGAGGGGCAGCAGTTTATGGTCCGGCAGCATTACAAGCTTATCAAGATGGGTCTGATCCAATTAAATACCCAAACAATAATTTTGTTAAGGATTTTACTAAAAGCGTAGCACCAACACAACGTTATGTAGCCACTGTAACTGGTGGTAATGCTTATTTAAGATTTTATACCTTATTAAGCGCTTATCAGCAAGGTGGTTTTTATAAAGGTGGTCATAACGAAACCTATGATGCCAATACCAATTTCACAAGGTATAATTTAAGAACGAATATCGATTTACACGTTAATAAAAACTTAGATGTGGCTTTAGATATTGGCGGAAGGATCACTAATTTAACTTTCCCTAACCAAGGTACTGCAGCCTTTCTAAATGCAGTATATTCTACACCAGCGAATGCTTTCCCTGTAATTAATCCAAATGGTTCTTATGGCGGAACATCGATTTTCCCCACAAGTAACCCACTGGCTATGTTAGAGGCAAGAGGGGCGAGTACAGATTTATTACGTAACATGATTGCAACCATTAGTGCAAAACAAAAAATGGATGGCATTTTAAAAGGCTTGTCTGCAGAAGTATTTTATGCTTATGATATTGCAGGCTTATATCGTTCTGGTTTTACCCAAACTTATGCTACATCAGAATTGCTGCCAACAGGTTTATACCAAACTTATGGAACAGCAACTAAGGTAGATTATTTAGGTAACTCATTTTCTGGGAACGTTAAAAAGAGCGAGTTTTGGGCTGGTTTAGATTACGATAGAACTTTTGGAGATCATGATGTTAAATTTAGTTCAAGAGTTTCGAGGCAAATTTACTCTGTATTTGGTAACCTTGATACTAAACGTGAAGGTATCTCTAACCGTTTAACTTATGGCTTTAAAAAGAGATATTTTGTTGACTTAACCGCAGGTTATTCTGGTTCAGAAAATTTCGCGGTTGGACAAAGATTTGGGTTTTTCCCAGCAATGTCTGCTGGATGGATCATCTCTGATGAAAACTTCATGAAAGGCACAAGCTCATTTCTTGATTTGTTAAAATTGAGAGGTTCTTATGGTTTAGTTGGTAATGATGCTATTGGAAGTGCCAGAAGATTCGCATTTAATGATTTCTTCTCAAGAAGTACAACGGGTTATACTTTTGGAACTGGCTATACAGGTACAACTGGTACAGCTCAATTGGCTTTAGGTAATCCTTATTTAACTTGGGAAAAAGCTTATAAAACAAGTGTTGGCTTTGATGCTAAAATGTTAAAACAATCTTTATCTATCAGTGCTGATTATTTCTATGAAATTAGAAAAGACTTGGCTACTGGTTCTCAATTACCAAGTACCTTGGGTCAAACTTTAGTTTATGTAAACGAGGGTGAGGCTTCTTATAAAGGATTTGAAACAGGCATTAATTACAATAAAATAATAGGTGGATTTAACTTAAATGTTTTCGGTAACTATACTTACCAGGTTAGTAAAATCTTAAAGATTAACGAAGCGGCTAATTTACCTGCTTATCAAAAATCAGTTGGTCATCCAATTACAAGTGTAATCAGCCCTGCTGCCACAGCAAATACTGGCGCAGGTTATATCAGCAGTATGTACAAATCTATGGGACTTTTCCAGTCACAAGCAGAAATAGATGCAGCTCCAAAACAATTGTTAGCTAAGGATGTAAAACCTGGTGATATTAGGTATGTAGATCAAAACGATGATGGTATCATCAACGGTTTAGATATCGTTAAAACCGATTACAATTTTGTACCTAACCATGTTTTTGGCCTGGGCGCTTCAGTTGCTGTTAAAGGTTTCGATTTAAACTTCTTGTTTCAAGGAACGGTAGGTAGCTCGGTTATCATCAATCAGTTGGTAAATGCGGGTAATACAAATAATGGTTTCTTAAACCAGTTTAGTGTAGATAGATGGACACCAACAAATACCTCAGCGCCGTATCCAAGATTGCTGATTGCTGATCGTGGTAACAATACCGCAAACTCTGATTTCTGGATTCGCTCTAGCGATTATGTGAGGTTGAAAAACTTAGAGTTGGGTTATTCATTAAACGATAGGTTTGTTAAAAGGCTAAAATTATCGCAACTGAGGTTTTATGTAAGTGGTTTAAACCTAGTAACGTTTAGTAAATTAAACGAATTAAATATTGATCCAGAGTTGCCAGAATCTGGTTTTAACTCCTCATATCCGTACATGAAGATCTATTCATTCGGTGTTAACTTGAAATTTTAATTATGATGAAGATGAAAAAAAATATATGCTATATCTTCCTTGCGGTGATGTTAATCTCACAAGGATGTGAAAAAGATAGCTTTCTTCAAGATGGGTCATTTAGTGGCGGTAATGATGTTACAGAAGCTCAACTTTGGGCTAACCCAGATTACGCTAGAAACTTTTTAAATAATGTATATGCTTCACTACAAGAAAGATACAATTTAGATGGCGATGGTGGCATATTAGCCTCTGGTTCTGATGAAGCTGTAAATTCTAATTCAAACGGTGGGATAAATGTTTTGAATAATGGCACTTGGGGTCCGGTAAGAACATTTGATGATGTGTATGCCAATATGTATGCTGGTATTCGCAAGGCAAATACATTTATCGAAAAAGCACCAACAAGTCCATTTATTGTATTGGATGAGTTATTGCCTGCTAACGTTGCAGCTAACCAAACTTATGAGTTGCAGGTGGCGCGTTTGGTTGGGCAAGCTTATTTCTTAAAAGCATTTTTCGAATTCGAATTGTTAAAACGTTATGGCAGTTTTGTAATTGTAAATAAAACTTTGACGGTTAACGACGAATTAGATGTACCACGTAATACATTTGATGAGTGTGTTGCCCAAATTGCTAAAGACTGTGAAGATGCAATATCAAGATTGCCATTGTCTCCTTCAGAATGGAGAACAACAGATCGTGGAAGAGCAACCCAAACCGCTGCAATGGCATTAAAAGCAAGGTTGTTGTTGTATGCTGCTAGTCCACAGTACAATCCATCTGGCGATATAACTAAATGGCAAGCGGCGGCTGATGCAGCTAAAAGAATAATGGATACTGGTAAACATGCTATCTATACTTCTTATCCGAATATTTGGTTATGGAACACGGCTGGCGCTTTTAATACTGAAGTGATTTTTGCAACATCGGCTACTGCTACCGTGGCGATTGAGCAAAACAATGCACCTGTTAGTTACGATGCTGCTAATGGACGTACCAATCCGACGCAGGAAATGGTTGACGCTTATGAAATGAGAACCACAGGTAAACCAATTACTGATGCAACATCTGGTTACAACGCAGCTACACCTTATAACAATAGGGATCCTAGATTTGGATTTTCAGTATTGTTCAATACCGCATCTGTACAACCAATTTTGCCAGCAAACAGATTTAAAAGTAAGGATGTAGAAACTTTTGTAGGTGGTAGAGATGGTTTAGGCTTAAATGTTAACGCTACCAAAACTGGTTATTACATGCGTAAGTTTTTAAGCGAAAGTGCGTCATGGGCTGGTACAATAACTACTATTCGTCGCCCATGGATTTACTTTAGGTATGCAGAAGTATTGTTAAACTATGCAGAAGCATTAAATGAAGCGCAAGGAACTGCAGCAGCAACACAAGTTTTAGCCGCTGTAAATTTAATTCGTGCTAGAGCTGGAGTAGCCATGCCAGCTTTGCAAACAACTAATCCAGCAGGTAACGGATATGTTCCTTTAGACAAGGTAGAAATTCGTAAACGTATTCGCAATGAGCGTAGGGTAGAACTAGCATTTGAAGAACACCGTTTCTTTGATGTTCGCCGTTGGAAAGAAGGGGAAACGACCTTTAATGGTCCAGTAAGTGGAATGAGAATTGTTCCAACTTCTGCAACAACCTTTACCTATACTAAATTCACAGTAGAGAACAGATCATTTACTGCTAAAAACTATTTATATCCAATTGGTCAAAATGAGTTAAATAGAGCGACTAAACTTGGTCAAAACACAGGATATTAATCCTAAAATTGAGCACAATAATGGTCGGTATAAATGCCGACTGTTATTGTGATTTAACAATCTACCATCCTACAAACACACACAAACCTAAACCATGATAAAGTTAAAATATAGACTATTTATAATTTGCCTCTCCCTAGTTTCAATTAGCACTTACGCACAAGTTAGTTCTATACAAAATATTCAATCTCGTAAAATACTTAGCCTTAATGGTAAATGGAACTACATTATAGATCCTTATGAAAATGGATTTTATGATTACAGACACGATCCGTTCGACCAATCTAAATCTGGTTCGGGTGGTTTTTATGATGATAAAGTTCAAAAAGATAAAGCTGAGTTGATTGAATATAACTTCGATTTATCTCCTCAGATGAATGTTCCGGGCGACTGGAATTCTCAATCTGAAAAACTAGAACTGTATGAAGGTACAGTTTGGTTAAGACGTAAGTTTAATACCCAACCAGAAACAGACAAAAGATATTTCGTTTATTTTGGTGCGGTAAATTATGAAGCTCACGTTTACTTAAATGGAAAAAAACTAGGCATTCACAAAGGTGGATTTACACCATTTCAATTTGAAGTTACCGGAAAATTGAAGGCTGGAGATAATACTTTGGTGGTTAAAGCAGATAACACAAGGAAACCCGATGAAATTCCAACTATAAATACCGACTGGTGGAACTACGGAGGGATTACTCGTGATGTTTTCTTAGCAGAAATGCCTCAACATTATATCAATGATTATAAGCTTCAATTGGTAAAAGGAAGCAACAATACTTTAAGTTTCTCTGTAAAATTAGCAGATGCAACAGCCGGACAAAATATTACGGTTTCTATTCCTGAGTTAAAATTAGAAAAAACGTTTACTACAGATACTGAAGGGACAATTAATCAGCAATTTATATGGAACAAGATCAGTTTATGGTCTCCAGAAAATCCTAAATTATATGCTGTAACCATAAAGTCTGCAACCGAAAATATTCAAGATAAAATTGGTTTTAGGACCATTGGCGTCCAAGGAACTGATATTTTATTAAATGGTAAATCTGTTTTCTTAAGAGGGATTTCTATTCACGATGAAAACCCTCTGATAGCTGGCAGGTTACGTTCTGAAGGCGACATGAGAATGATGTTGCAATGGGCAAAAGACATGAACTGTAACTATGTTCGTTTAGCTCATTATCCTCATAACGAAGAAATGGTGCGTTTGGCAGATGAAATGGGCCTATTAGTTTGGGCCGAAGTACCAGTTTACTGGACGATCTCCTGGACAAATCCGGCAACTTATGCCAATGCAAAACAGCAATTAACAGATTTAATTGTTCGTGATAAAAACCGTGCAAGTGTGATCGTTTGGTCTATAGGTAATGAAACACCTTTGAGCGAACCTCGTCATCAGTTCATGGGTAATTTAGCCGAAACCGCAAGGTCGCTTGATGATACAAGATTAGTTGCTGCGGCTTTAGAAGTACACAGAGATGGAAAAACCATTATTTTAAATGATCCACTAGGCGAAAAAATAGATTTAGTAAGTTTTAACGAATATGCTGGTTGGTACTGGGGCGGAACACCAAGTGAAATTACCAGTTATAAATTCGATATTAAATACAATAAACCAGTTGTAATTACAGAGTTTGGTGGCGATGCCTTGGGTGGTTTTCACGCAGATGAAAATACAAGATGGAGCGAAGAATACCAAGAAGCTTTGTATAAAAATCAAATTAAAATGCTAAGTCAAATTAATGCACTTAGAGGTATGACGCCTTGGATTTTAACTGACTTTAGGTCACCAAGAAGGCAACATCCAGTTTATCAAAATTTCTGGAACCGTAAGGGATTAATTTCTGAAACTGGTAAAAAGAAAAAAGCATTTTTTGTGCTAAAAGACTTTTACAATCAGATGCAAATTAAATACAAATAACCAATCAATCTAACTTTTCGTACGCTATTGTAAAGAATGTTGCGCCTAAAAAAAATCAAAACAAATCAACAAAAACTTGTTCTATTGTTATTAATCGTTTTAATAGCGGTTAACTGTTTTGGGCAAAAAACTGGCAGAAGTGTAATCAATTTGAACGCAAACTGGAGCTTTCAAAAGGGGAATAGCTCTTCTGTTTCGATGGTTAACATCCCACATACATGGAATGCCTTTGATACAATGGATGATGTGCCTGGTTATTATAGGGGAATTGGAATTTATAAAAAGAAGTTAGTCCTAAAGCCGGAATGGAAAGCCAAAAAGCTTTTTTTATACTTTGAAGGTGCAAACCAGGAAACTGAAGTTTATCTAAATGGTAAAAAAATAGGTAGCCACATAGGTGGCTATACGGCTTTTCGATTTCCTTTAGAAAATTTAAAATTTAATGGGACTGATGAGGTTTCTGTTAAAGTAGATAATAGTTATAACGAAAACATTGCCCCATTAACTGCCGATTTTACTTTTTTCGGTGGAATATATCGTAGTGTTTCTTTAGAGGTTAAGGAGCCAATTCATTTTGAAGATAATCAATACGCTTCAAAAGGAATATATATTCATGCTAATCAAGTAACTAAAGCCAGTGCAGAAGTAATAGTGAATGGAAACTTAATCAATTCCTTTGCCAATACCGAGTTAACCATACTTAGCACTTTAACTGATGCAGCTGGAAAAAAGATAAACGAGGTAAAGTTTTCAACTACAGCTAATGCAAGCAAGGTTGTTGCTTTTCAATTGCCAAAAATACAAGTCTCAAACCCCATCTTATGGTCGCCAGAAAACCCTTATTTATACCAAGCTACAACTCAGTTATTAGATAAAACGGGGAAGGTTTTAGATGAGGTTAAAACACCTGTTGGATTAAGGTTTTTTAGCTTTGACGTAGAAAAGGGCTTTTTCTTAAACGGTTTACCCTATAAATTAATTGGCGCTAGTCGCCACCAAGATTTTGCGGGATTGGGCAGTGCTGTTTCTAAATCATTGCAAGTAAAAGATGTTGAATTACTAAAAGATATGGGCGGCAACTTTTTACGTATAGCTCATTATCCACAAGACCAATCAGTTTTAGATGCCTGCGATAGTCTAGGGATTTTAGCATCCGTAGAAATACCAATAGTTAACGAAATTACAGAAACTGAAGCGTTTTATAACAATTGCAAAACAATGCAGCTGGAAATGATTAAGCAAAACTACAATCACCCAAGCATCATTATATGGGCTTACATGAACGAAGTTTTATTAAGGATGAAGTTTAGTAATGAGCCAGAAAGAAAATTAAAATACCTCTCTAACATTGAGAAGCTAGCACAAAGTTTAGAAGATTTAACGAGGAAAACAGATCCAACTAGATACACCATGATGTCTAACCACGGTGATGTTAATGGTTACATTAAAGCTGGCTTGGTAAAAATACCTATGTTGGTTGGCTGGAATCTATATCAGGGTTGGTATGGTGGCAAATCTGAAGATTTCGGTCCAAGTCTAGATAAAATCCATCAACAAGTTCCTGATAAACCACTTTTAGTAACAGAATTTGGTGCAGATGTAGACCCTAGAATCCACGCCTTCACACCTCTTAAATTTGATAAAAGTTTAGAGTACGGGATGTTGTATCATCAGATTTATATCAAAGACATTTTAAAAAGACCTTTTGTAGTTGGTGCTGCAGTGTGGAATTTAGCAGATTTCGGTTCAGAAACACGTGAAGAAACGATGCCCCACGTAAACAATAAAGGTTTAATGACATTAGATAGAAAACCCAAAAACACTTTCTACCTATACAAAGCTTACTTAAATACTAAACCCTTCTTAAAAATTGGTAACGGTAACTGGAATTTAAGAGGTGGTGTATCAGCAGCTAATGTAATCACTCAGAATTTACAGGTAATTAGCAATACAGATACGGTAGAGCTTTTTGTGAATGGCAAAACATTAGGTAAGAAAAAGGTAATTGATAAAATAACCAATTGGAATGTTCCATTTAGAAATGGTAAGAACGATATTAAAGCAGTGTCTTTTGTTAAGGGCAATAGAATTGAAGACTTAACTAGCATTACGTTCAATTTAAAACCTGAAATTTTTAATAACCTAACCGTTCCATTTAAAACGCTCAATGTGCTTTTAGGTGCACAAAGGCAATTTGTTGATGAAGACAATCAAGAAGTTTGGTTGCCTAACCAAATTTACAAAGAAGGTTCATGGGGTAGCATTGGCGGAGAGGCATTTAAACCCAAAAATACCAGTCGCCAAAGTTATGGTAGCGATAAAAACATTATTAGTACACTGAACGACCCAATTTATCAAACGCAGTTGATAGGATTGGATTCTTATCAATTAGATGTACCAAGGGGTAAATACGAAATCACTTTGTATTTTGCCGAGTTGGCAGGTACAGGAGCATCTACACTTCCTTATAATCTAGATAGCTTAATAGCTACCAATAAAGAAATTCCAGAGCAACGAATTTTTGATGTTTACTTAAACGATAAACAAATCATCAAAAACATCAATTTGGCTGCTAATTATGGTGCGGCCAATGCGGTTCAAAAGAAGTTTGAGTGTGTTGTGGCAGACGATAAGGGAATTAGGTTAATGTTTAAAGGCATAAAGGGCAAGCCTGTTTTAAATGCTTTACAAGTAAAAACAATTAACTAATAAGCAAAGCTGATGAAATTATTCTATCGTATTTTAATCTTCATTTTATGCATAACGCCAATGCTTTCGCATGCTCAAAAGAAGAGCAGATTTAAGGTGGTGGCTTTATATGAAAATGGTGGCAATCATACTAAATATTCAGCAAAAGCTGTAGAATGGCTAAATCAGCTGGCAATGGATAGCAATTTCACTGTAGATTATATTAAAAATACCGAAAGGATAAATGATGAGTTTTTAAAGCAATATCAACTTTTTATACAACTAGATTATCCGCCCTATGCCTGGACCGATATTGCTAAAGCTGCTTTTGAAAAATACATGGTGCAAAAGAAGGGGGCAAGTTGGATAGGTTTTCATCACGCTACCTTATTGGGCGATTTTGATGGCTACAAGCTTTGGAATTGGTTTTCTGATTTTATGGGAGGCATTACTTTTAAAAGTTACATTCCTGGTTTTGCATCAGGAAAGGTGAATGTAGAATTGCCTAAACATCCAATCATGAAAGGTGTAACACATCCATTTATCATTAAAAAAGAGGAGTGGTATACCTATGATAAAAATCCACGACCAAATGTAGAAGTGATTGCAAGTGTAGATGAATCGAGCTATGAACCTGATACAAAAGTTAAAATGGGCGACCATCCTGTAATCTGGTCAAATCCAAAAATGAAAGCTAAAAACGTATACATTTTCATGGGTCATGGGGCAGATTTATTTGAGAATGAAGCCTACAAATTGATATTTAAAAATGCCATATTTTGGGCAACTAAAAAATAATGGAAAATGTAAAAGGTAAGATGGAAGTGAAAATTAATAATCTAAATCCTAGCATCAAATGAAACAACTACCCAAGAGAATTTCATCAATTGACATTTTAAGAGCAATCACCATGTTTTTGATGATTTTCGTGAACGATGTTGCTGGTGTGGATAAAATCCCATTATGGATTGAACATACGGAAGCGAGTTTCGATGGTATGGGATTCTCAGACCTTATTTTTCCTGCTTTTCTTTTTATTGTTGGCCTGTCGTTACCCTTTGCCATTCAAGGTAGAATTAAGAAAGGAGATTCATTTACCTCTATTTTCCTTTATATAGCTTTAAGAGCATTTGCATTAATTGTGATGGGGTTTTTTCACGTTAATATGGAGAATTATAATTACGACCAAGCGGTTTTAAGCTACCCTGTTTTTATGATTAGTCTAACTATTGGCTTTTTCTTGATATGGTTAGATTATCCTGAGAAGCTAGCTAAACCAATAAAATATACACTAATTACATTAGGGATAATCATAGTTGCTACAATGGCCTACTTGTTTAAAGGTGGCAATGCAGCACACCCCAAAGATTTAGAGCCACAATGGTGGGGCATTTTAGGGATTATTGGTTGGGCTTATTTGTTTGCAGCTACAACTTACTTACTCACCGGAGGGAAGTTTGCATTTTTACTTCCAGCCTTTATCGTTTTTGCTTTAATTAATATAACCAGTCACATGGATTTACAACACATAGATTTATGGATGATTGGCGATGCTTCGTCTATTACTCTAATGCTTGGTGGTGCTGTGATATCCACTTTGTACACTATTTTTATTGGTAAGGGGAAAGACCAAAATCTTTGGGTTTTACTAACTATTGCGGGTATTTCATCCCTATTATTTGGATTTATCATTCGTCCTTATGCAGGAGGCATTTCTAAAATCTATTCGACACCAGCTTGGGTTTTCATTTGTATGGGCATTAGTATTTTGATGTTCGAATTACTGATTTACATTGTAGATTTTAAAGACAAAAAGAAATGGTTTAGCTTAATTAGTCCAGCCGGAACCAGTACTTTAACCTGTTATTTAATTCCATATTTACTTTATTCGCTATTTAGCTTAATAGATTTTAATTACCCTCATTATTTCAATTATGGAATTGGAGGAATAATAAGGTCGTTATTTATAGCATTTGTGGTGATAAGGATAGTTGGGTTTTTGGAGAAGAGGAGTTTACGTTTAAAAGTATAGAGATAGGCTGGTGGTGACGCCAGCCAAGGGATTCGATTTCCTTGGTCGGTGTCCCCACCGACCAAAATAAAAAAAATGATAGCATTTATAAACAACAGAATAAACTGGATTTTCCTTTTACTGCTAATTATTGCGCTGTTATCTGCAATGAAAAGTGCAGATAAAAAACCTGTAGTTATAGGTTATGTAACCGGGTATAGTGGTTTAATTAATACAGACCAAATTGCTGTGGAGCAATTAACACATATTAATTATGCCTTTGTTAATGTAAAAAACAACCAAGCTTATTTGGATAATGAAAAAAGAGATGTAGAAAACTTCAAGAGATTAAATACCTTAAAAGCTAAAAGTCCAAGCCTGCAAATCTTAATATCAATAGGGGGCTGGTCTTGGAGCGAGAACTTCTCTAGTGCAGTTTTAACAGATTCATTGAGGAAAGGTTTTGCTAAGAGTGCAGTTGACATTATCCGTAAAAACAATTTAGATGGTGTAGATATAGATTGGGAATATCCAGGAATGCCTGGAGAAGAAGGCAATGTTTATCGACCTGAGGATAAGGAAAACTTTACTTTAATGTTCGAGGCAATTAGAAAAGAACTAAATGTGTTAGAAAAAGAAACAGGTAAAAAGAAACTGTTAACAACTGCAACCGGCGGGTTTCCTTCCTTTTTAACTAAAACAGAGATGGGTAAAGCAGCTCGGTTTTTAGATTATATTAACTTAATGACTTATGATTATTATTCATCTAAAAGGGCAGGGCATCATACAAATCTGTATAACTCTAAAACCTATCCATCAGATAATTCTGCTGATAAAGCCATTCAGGCCTACATCAATGCAGGTGTTCCAGCTGCTAAGATAGTAATGGGAATTGCCTTTTATGGTAGAAATTTAAAGTTAAACCCCAACTCCACCAGAGGTTTGGGAGACACCATTTTATCAGCTGCTAATAACTATGGTAAAGGTTATACGTTTTTAAAGGATAGTTTGGTTGATAAAAAAGGGTTTATTGCTTATAAAGATGAGGATGCAAAAGCGCCATATTTGTTTAATGTAGAAACCAAACAATACATCTCCTATGATGATGAATGGTCTGTTGCTAACAAATGTGAGTATGTGCTCAAAAATAAATTAGGAGGTGTAATGTTCTGGGAATACAGCTCAGACAAAAAAGGTTATTTGTTAAATCAGATAACTAAAAGTTTTAATTAAACATTTTAAGCAATTATGTTAAAGAAGATTACATTTATTTTATTAATCAGTTTATTGACAACCAATCTAGCTTTGCAAGCACAAACTTCAAAACGATTAGTTAATAATTGGGAGTTTGTAAAAGGAGATTTAGGCGGAGCTTGGGAAGCCGTTAGGCCTGTTAAAGCTGGCAATCCAGAAGAGCTTCCATTTTGGCAAAAAGTAAGTTTACCCCATTGTTTTAATGCAAAGGATGCAGTAGACCCAGATGTGAATTATTATCAAGGCCCAGGTTGGTATAGAACAAATATCGAAGTAGAAAATCCTTACAAACAAGGTAGAACAGTTTTACACTTTGAAGGAGCAGGACAAAAAACAGTTGTCTACATCTACAATATCAAAGTTGCAGAACACATTGGTGGTTATGATGAATGGACTGCAGATATTACAGATGCAGTTGCTGAGTTTAAGAAAAACCCAGTTTACCAAGCGCAGTTTAAAGGCAAAATCCCTGTGGTTATTCGTTGCGATAATTCTAGGGATTTAGAAATGATTCCTTCTAGTCTGTCGGATTTTAATGTTTATGGTGGTATTTATCGTTACTTAAATCTCGTTTATAATCCACAAGTTTCGGTAGACAAATTATTTGCAAAAGCATCAATTGCCGAAACTGGTGGTTATGGTAAACTAACCGTAAGTGCTCGATTAAATAATTTGAGTGAGACAAAAAATGCTCAAGTAAAAATTTATATCAAAGATCCTAATGGTTTAAGCATAGCCGATTTTACCAAAGACATTAAAACCTTTAAAGGCGATTCATTGCTTTGGGATTGGAGTTTAAGAGCACCTAAACTATGGTCTACAGATTTGCCACAACAATACACCGTTACAATGGATATTATTGCTGACGGGCAAAAATCAACTATTTCTCAAAAAGTTGGTTTCAGGAAATTTGAGTTTGTTAAAAAGGGGCCATTTATGCTAAATGGCAAGCGATTGTTGCTAAGGGGTACACATCGCCACGAAGACCATGCAGGTGTTGGTGCTGCAATGACCGAGGAAATGATTGTTACCGAAATGAAGATGATGAAAGAAATGGGCGTTAATTTCATCCGCTTAGGTCATTACCAACAATCTAGAATTGTACTCGATCTATGTGATAGCCTAGGTATTTTGGTTTGGGAAGAAATTCCTTGGTGCAGAGGCGGTTTGGGTGGTGCAACCTATCAGGCACAAGCTAAAAGAATGTTGACCAATATGATAGAGCAACATTACAATCACCCATCCATCATGATATGGGGTTTAGGGAATGAAAATGATTGGCCAGGAGATTTTACCACATTCGATCAAGAGAAAATCAGAACTTTTATGAAAGAGCTGAATATTCTTTCTCACCAATTAGACCCGTCGAGAAGCACAGCCATAAGAAGATGCGATTTCTGTAGAGACATTGTAGATGTTTATTCGCCATCTATATGGGCTGGTTGGTATCGTGGAGATTATACAGAATATAAAGATGTTTCCTTGGCCGAGTTCAATAAGTCTGACCGCTTTTTACATGTAGAGTGGGGTGGCGATAGTCACGCTCGCAGACATTCAGAAAATCCTGATAACGCATTAAGCAAGATTAAAAAGGGTGGCGGTGCCGATGAGAGAGCGGGGGATGCTTCATTATATGGTGGTGCTGCAAGAGTAAGTAAAGATGGCGATTGGAGTGAGAGTTACATTGCCAACTTGATCGACTGGCATTTAAAAGAACAAGAGACCATGCCTTGGTTAAGCGGAACCGCTTATTGGCCATTTAAGGATTTCTCTACACCCATTAGACCAGAAAATCCGGTTCCTTATGTTAATCAAAAAGGTGTCATAGAAAGAGATTTCACTAAGAAAGAAGCGTTTTATATTTTCCAATCTTACTGGACAAACACACCAATGGTACACCTATACGGTCACTCTTGGCCAGTACGTTGGGGGGAAGAAGGTGAAGAGAAAATGGTAAAGGTTTATTCTAACTGTGATGAAGCTGAACTCTTTGTAAATGGAAAAAGCTTTGGCGTAAGAAAAAGAGACAGCCAGAATTTCCCTGCTGCTGGTTTGCGTTGGCAAGTGCCGATGAATAAAGGCAAATACACCTTTAAGGTTGTGGCTAAAAAAGGGAAAGTAACGGTTACTGATGAGATTACGCAAGAATACCAAACTGAAAAGTGGGGCAAACCTGCAAAAATGACCTTAAATAAAATTGAGGAAAAGGATGGGATTGCCACATTGGAAGTTAAAATGTTTGATGACAAAGGAGTTTTATGTTTAGATGCCATCAATTTAGTTTCGTTCAATTTGATAGGGGATGGAGAATTAATCCGAGACCAAGGAACATCAACAGGTTCGGCTAAAGTTCAATTGTATAATGGTAGGGCAATCATCAGAATGAAAACCAATAATGCTAAAAGTGTAGTTTCAGTTCAATCTAAGGGTATACCAACCGTTTTTTTAAATCAGTAGACAAATGAAGAGATTAGGTCTTTTTTACTTACTAACGTTTATATCGTTTTCTTGTTTCGCACAGGTAACCATTAAGCTGCAGGCTCAAAATGTACTGCGAAAACAAATTTTAGGGGAGGCAGAATGGGCCATGACACAAAGTCCAATAACAGTAACGGCAGAAAGTTCGTCTTTAAGTACAGGTGGTAAGCATGATTTCTTTTCGCAGGCAGATTACTTTTGGCCAAATCCAGCTAATCCTAGCGGACCATATATTAACCGTGATGGAGAAACCAACCCAGCTAACTTCATAGCGCACCGTAAAGCGATGATTAGGTTCAGTGCCATTATTGGCTCATTGGCATCGGCATATCAGCTTACAGGTGATGAAAAGTATGTTAAACAAGCCGTTATACATTTAAAGGCTTGGTTTGTTAATCCAGAAACTTTAATGAATCCTAACCTATCTTTTTCCCAAGCCGTTATTGGCTCATCAACGGGTAGGAGCTGGGGCATTATAGATACCATTCATTTAGTGGAAGTAGCTCAAGGGATTATAGTAATGGAGAAAGCCAAATCTTTAAATAAAAGTGATTTATCTAAGATCAAAAAATGGTTTGCTGATTATATCTTATGGCTAAATACCAGTAAAAATGGCGTAGCTGAAAAAACGGCTAAAAATAACCATAGTGCTTGTTGGGTAATGCAAGTTGCTTCTTTTGCTAAATTAGTTAAGGATGAAACAATGCTAGATTCATTGCGATGGATGTACAAAAATGTACAATTACCTAATCAAATGGCTACCGATGGTAGCTTTCCTTTAGAGTTGGCACGCACCAAACCTTATGGCTATTCCATTTTTAACTTGGATGCCTTTACAATGATTTGCCAAATCTTATCTACACCAAAAGATAATTTATGGAAGTTTGAAACAGCCGATGGTAAGGCAATTAAAAAAGGTATTTCCTATTTGTACCCATTTGTTGCCGATAAAAGTAAATGGTCATTAAAACCAGATGTCATGTTTTGGGACAATTGGCCCGTTGCCCAGCCCTTATTAATTTTTGGTGCAAATCAATTTAATAATTATGATTGGTTTACCACTTGGAAGAAATTAGACTTAAAGCCAACTAATGAGGAAGTGATAAGGAATTTACCGGTAAGACACCCTTTGATATGGATGTGATAGAGGCGGAAGGTATAGGGAAGGAAGGTTTAAGGAGCTTAAACATCAGATAAAAAGAATAAATATTAATAAATAAGGCCCCTTTAGGGGTGCCCGCAGGGCGGGGTTAAAACAGATAAGTTATGAAATTGAAATTTAATTTAATTGTAGGATTAGCCTTAAGTTTTGGAGCAGTTAAAGCCCAAAAAGTAAATGTTAAAAAGGCTTTTGCAAGTGCAGCAAAACAGACAGATGTATTGATTAAAAACGTTGATTCTGCTAGGGCAATAAAACCTACATTGGTTTCGCCTCGGACGGTAGAAAACGGGCAATTTAAAATGGTAGTTTCTAGAGATTGGACTAGTGGGTTTTTCCCAGCCGAACTTTGGTATTTCTATGCATTTACAAAAGATAAAAGATGGCTAGACCTAGCGAAAAAATATACTGAGGATATTAAAAAAGAACAATTTAATAAAGGTACACATGATTTAGGTTTCATGATCTATTGTCCTTTTGGCAATGGTTACAAGGTAACAAAAGACCCTGAATATAAATCAGTAATTATCCAAGCTGCTAAATCTTTATCTACAAGATTTAACGCAAAAGCAGGAGTAATCAAATCCTGGGACCATAATGGTGATAAATGGAAATACCCTGTTATTATTGATAACATGATGAATTTAGAATTACTTTTTGAAGCCACTAAATTCACTGGAGATTCATCGTTTTACAAAATTGCAGTTTCACATGCTGACGTAACCCTGAAAAATCATTACAGACCGGATTTTAGCTCTTGGCACGTAATTGATTATGACACTGTTTCTGGAAACGTGAGGAATAAACTAACTGCGCAAGGTTATTCGAATGAATCTGCTTGGGCTCGTGGACAAGCTTGGGGTTTGTACGGCTACACTTTGTGTTATCGTTATACCAAAAACAATGCTTATTTAGCGCAGGCAGACCATATTGCCAACTACATTTTAAGCAGCAAAATTACACCAGCAGATGGTATTCCTTATTGGGATTACAACGATCCACAAATCCCTAATGTGTCTAGAGATGCTTCAGCTGCTGCCATTACTGCTTCTGCGTTATATGAATTGGCAAAATATAGTAAGGAAAGTAAAAAGTATAAAGCTGCTGCCGATAAAATTTTAGCCTCTCTAAGCTCAAAATATGTGAGTAAGCCAGGGGCAAATTATGGTTTTATCTTGGAACACAGCACAGGTCATCGCCCTGCAAAATCTGAAATTGATGTGCCAATCAATTATGCAGATTACTATTACTTAGAAGCATTGTTAAGAAGCAAAGGAATTAAAATATGAGGAATTTTGTAGCTGTTTTCACAGGATTAATGATCATGCTTGTTCATCAAGTTATGGCTCAAGATAGTTTAGATTTCAATCAAAAGGTTGAGGTGAGAAAGGTATTGAACAATTCGAGCGAAAAAGCTTCATTTACTGCTTATAAAACCTATAGTACAAGAACTTTATCGAGTTTATCTCAATTTAAATCTAAGAAGATCAGAACCGATAAATATGGAGGTAGAATGGATAGAAAAGAGAAAGCTACAGGCTTTTATTACACCAAAAAGATAGGTGATCGTTGGTGGGTAATTGATCCTCAAGGTTATCTATTTATCCATAATGCTTTAAACGCAGTAAGCATGGGCTCATCAGATAGAAACAAAGCAGCCTTTGCTAAACTATATGGCGATGAAGATAATTGGATGGTTAAAACGCAAGCGTTTTTGATTGATAATGGTTTCAATGGCACTGGTGCTTGGTCTAACACAAAAGCAATACAAAAATCTCCACTGCAACAAACTAAACCGCTAGCTTATACCATTAACCTCGATTTCATGAGTGCCTATGGTGATAAAAGAGGTGGTACTTACATCGTTCCAGGACATAAAGGTTATCCAAACAATGTGATTTTCGTTTTCGATGCTGCATTTGAGGCATTTTGTGATCAAGCAGCTAAAAAACTAGTAGCCAATTCAACTGATGCAAACTTGTTTGGTTATTTCTCTGATAACGAAATGCCATTGGGTATTAAAAATTTGGATGGCTATTTAACGCTTAAAGATAAACAAGACCCAGGTTATTTAACTGCTAAAAAGTTTATTGATGATAGGGGAGTTGCTGCCGATAAAATAACAGATGTAGATCGTCGTGAGTTTCTATCCATAGTTGCAGACAAATACTTTTCTATTGTTTCAAAAGCCATTAAAAAATACGACCCTAACCACATGTACTTGGGTTGTAGGTTTCACGGTAATCAAGGCAACATTGCCGAGCTATGGAAAGCTGCTGGTAAGTATATCGATGCCATATCAATGAATTATTATAATGCTTGGACACCCGATCAAACCTTAATGGCTAATTGGGCCAATTGGTCGGGCAAGCCATTCATCATTACCGAATGGTATGTAAAAGCAGACGACTCAGAGTTAGGCAATACAGCTGGGGCTGGGTGGGTTGTTAAAACACAGCATGATAGAGGCTTATTCTATCAGAACTTTACTTTAAGTTTAATTGAATCTAAAAACTGTGTAGGTTGGCATTGGTTTAAATACATGGATAATGACCCACTTCAAAAAGGTGCTGAACCATCAAATACAAATGCAAATAAGGGCATTGTTGATAACAATTATCAAGTGTACAAACCCCTAATAGAAAAAATGAACGAATTGAACTATCAAATGTATCAATTAATTGATTTCTTTGACAAAAAGAAGAAATCACCTTAAAATTATACATCATGAAGAACTATTCAATTGTCTTATTTATCGTTTTTAGTCTATTCAGTTGCTCAAAAAAGACTACACTCCTAGATCCAATTATAAATCCAATAAGTGGTATTTTAAGGGATCTGCCACTTCAATCGCCAAAAAGTACATTAAAAGACATGCCTTTTAAATTTGGGGCTTCAGTAAGTGCCGAACTCTTGCGAACCAATTCCAGCTATAAAGCTTTGGTCATTAAAGAGTATAGTAGCTTAACAGCAGAAAATGCCATGAAGTTTTGGGCATTGCATCCATTAGAAAACACTTACAATTGGAAAGATGCCGATGAAATTGTTGCCTTAGCTCAAGCAAATGGTAAACGGATGCATGGTCATACTTTAAACTGGTACGAAGTACCAGAATGGGTAACTAATTTTTCTGGTGATACACAAGCTTGGGAGAATTTATTGAAAACACATATCCAAACCGTTGTTACTCATTTTAAAGGTAAGGTATCATCTTGGGATGTAGTTAACGAAGCTATAGATGAAAATGGTGGTTATAAAAATACCATTTGGGTTCAGAAATTGGGAACAGATTATATAGCCCGGGCATTTCAGTATGCACATCAGGCCGACCCAAGTGCCCTGTTGTTTTATAACGATTACGGACATGATTATAACCCTGTAAAAAGGACTGCCATATTAAATTTGGTGAACGGTCTTAAGCAAAGGGGGATTCCTATTCATGGTATAGGATTGCAACTTCATACACGTTATAATCAGCCTGATGAGGATATTACCTCGGCAATTACTTCAGCCGCTGCAACTGGATTATTGGTACATATTTCTGAATTAGACATGACTGTAAATCCTCAAAGTGATGCAAACCTAACCTTTACCGCAACTTTGGCAGAACAACAAGCAGCCAAGTATAAATTCATTGTTAAAACCTATTACGCCATTCCAAAGGCTCAACAATTTGGGATCACTACATGGAACGTAACAGATGGAGATAGTTGGATCCCTGGCACGTACTCAAGACCAGATTGGCCACTACCTTTTGATGCGAATTACAAACGAAAACCCGCCTACCAAGGAATACTGGATGGCGTAAAATAAATAACAGTTGTTGTGGTTTTGATGGGGTTACAAAAACCATAAACAAAAGCTATACGGCTACTTTAGTAAAAAGAAAAATAAATTTAAAATAGAAGATGAATAAAATTTCAAGCCTAATCCTCTTACTCATTATTGGATTAACCCCGAAGATGAATGCCCAAAAAAAATCAATAGATCAACGTGTTGATTCTTTGATGAAGTTGATGACTTTAAAAGAAAAAGTCGGTCAACTAAACCAATATTCTGGTAAAGAGGTTACAGGTCCAACAAGTGATAGGAAAAGCTATCTGTTAAATGACATTAAATCTGGAATGGTAGGTTCAATGTTAAATGTAAAAGGTGTTAAGGATACAAAGGAAATTCAAGCCGTTGCCTTGCAATCTCGCTTAAAAATCCCTTTGTTGTTTAGCTTGGATGTTATTCATGGTTATAAAACTGTTTTCCCAATCCCTTTGGCAGAATCTGCCTCTTGGGATATGGCCGCAATTAGGGAAACTGCTCACGTAGCAGCTGAGGAAGCGGCTTCATCAGGTATTCATTGGACATTTGCACCTATGGTAGACATTGCTCGTGATCCACGTTGGGGTCGTGTAATGGAAGGTGCGGGAGAAGATACATACTTGGGTTCGGCAATTGCTAGAGCAAGGGTTTTAGGCTTTCAGGGCAATAAACTAGGTGGTGTTGATGCAATCATGGCTTGTGCTAAACATTTTGCTGCTTATGGTGCCGCAATCGCGGGAAGAGATTACAACCCCGTTGACATGAGTGAGCAGTTATTGAATGAGATTTATCTGCCTCCATTTAAAGCAGCTGCTGATGCTGGCGTAGCTACTTTTATGAATTCATTTAATACCATAAACGGCGTTCCAGCTACTGGAAACGCTTATTTGCAGCGTGATATTTTAAAAGGCGAATGGAAATACAAAGGTTTTGTAGTGAGCGATTGGGGATCTATAAAAGAAATGATTCCCTGGGGATTTGCTAAAAATATGAACCAAGCTGCCGAAAAAGCAATTGTTGCAGGTAGTGACATGGACATGGAAAGCGAAGCTTACAAAAAAGAACTGGAGAAATTAGTTTCTAGTGGTAAAGTAGATGTAAAATATGTTGATGATGCGGTAAGACGTATCCTGTACAAAAAATTTGAATTAGGTCTGTTTGATAATCCTTACAAATTCTCTGATGAAAAACGTGAAGAGAAAGTAATGAATGATCCTAAGCATAAAGAAATTGCTTTATCAGCAGCTCAAAAATCTATCGTTTTATTAAAAAATAATAACGCCATTCTTCCTTTGCAGAAAAGCATTAAAAACATCGCCTTAATTGGTCCTTTAGTTAATGCTAAAAGAGACCAGGCGGGTAGTTGGGTGGTGTATGCCGATACTGCAAATATTGTAAGTGTTGCTGAGGGGATGAAGTCGAAATTTGCAAATACTAAATTCACTTATGCTGAAGGTGCCACAGTAAAAGATGCTAAAACTGATGGTTTTGCAGCTGCAGTAGAAACAGCAAAAAATGCAGATGTTGTAGTTATGGTTTTAGGGGAAACTTGGGACATGAGTGGAGAATCGAAATCTCGTACAGACATCAGCTTGCCTGGTAAACAAGAAGAGTTGTTTAATGCCATTAAAGCAACAGGTAAGCCTGTAATTGTGGTGATGATGGCTGGTCGCCCACTAGTATTCAACAGCATAGCTGATAAAGCAGATGCGGTAGTGTATGCTTGGTTTTTAGGCGATCAAGGTGGCAATGCCATTGCTAATGTGTTAAGTGGCGATTATAATCCATCTGGTAAATTGCCAATGAGCTTTCCTAGAAGCGTAGGGCAAATTCCAATTTTCTATAATCACTATAATACTGGTCGCCCAGTTACAAAACCTACAGATATCGTTTATAAATCTGCTTATATCGATTCGCCTAACGATCCTAAGTTTGCTTTTGGGTATGGCTTAAGTTATACCAATTTTACTTATAGTGGTTTAAAATTAGATAAAGCATCGCCATTAAAAAATGAAACAGTTACCCTAAGCTTTACTTTAACAAACAGTGGTAAAGTAGCAGGAGAAGAGGTGGCGCAGCTATACATTCAAGATAGGTTTGCTTCCTTGGTAAGACCAGTTAAGGAATTAAAAGACTTTGCCAAAGTAAAGTTAAATGCCGGAGAAAGTAAAACCATCACCTTTACATTAACACCAGATAAATTAAAATTCTTTAAAGAGAAATTGGGTTGGGTAACAGAAGTAGGAGATTTTAAAGTAATGGTTGGTGGTTCGTCAGACGGCATTAAGTTAGAATCAAGTTTTGAAGTTAAATAAGAGTTGAGTCGTTGAGTTGTGTATTTGTAAAGTTGAAAGTCATCTCAACATCTCTACACCTCAACGCCTCCACAACTAAACTCACATCTACGCTAACGTTTCCGTAAATTTTTATCAATGATAAGGTGGTACTAATTTTATTTTTCAGTTATCTTGGTACAATTATTTTTGAACGGAGTGGTTAATATTTCATTCTATCTAAATACTAATTACTATATACTAAAACTAAAAATGGCTAATCATAAACTACAACAAACTTGGCGCTGGTATGGTCCAGTAGACCCAGTTTCATTACAAGATGTTAAACAGGCAGGAGCAACTGGAATTGTAACGGCTCTACATCATATTGCGCATGGCGAAGTTTGGCCATTGGAAGATATTAAAGAAAGAAAAGCAATAATTGAAGCTTCTGGTTTAACTTGGGCTGTGGTAGAAAGCGTACCTGTTCACGAAGCCATTAAAACGCGTAGGGCAGATGCAGCTCAATACATTGAGAATTATAAAAAATCGTTAATTAATTTGGCTGCTTGTGGCTTAAAAACTATTTGCTACAATTTCATGCCCGTGTTAGATTGGACTAGGACTCAGCTAGATTTAACCATGACAGATGGTTCTAAAGCCTTATATTTTAATTGGACAGATTTAGCGGTTTTTGATTTATATCTTTTCAAAAGAGAAGGAGCTGAGAATGATTATCCAGCAAATATTTTAGAAAAGGCTAAGCTTAGGTTCGAAACAATGACCGAGGACGAACTTAATGAATTACGTATAAACGTTTTAATGGGTATTCCTAATGAAAAGGAAATCGAAATGGAAGCCCTGCGTGAAAGTATTGATACCTATAAAACCATGGGTATGGAGGGTTTAAGGGAGAATTTAGCTTGGTTTCTAACAGAAATTGCAGAAACCTGTACTTCAAATGGAATTAAGATGACTATCCACCCAGATGATCCACCTTATTCAATTTTAGGTTTACCTCGTATTGCAAGCAATAAAGAAGATTTATTGGATATTTTAAAACGCGTTGATCAACCTTTTAACGGGATTTGTTATTGCACAGGTTCTTTAGGTGCTGGTATGAAAAACGACTTGGTTGATATTTTTGAAGCGGTTAAGGAACGTGTATACTTCCTGCACTTGCGTAATGTAACCAAAGACGAAGAGGGTAATTTCTATGAGGCAGACCACTTAGGTGGTGATGTGAACATGTATGAAGTAATGAAAGTGATTACTGCTGAAAATGCAAAAAGAGATACACCAATGCCATTTAGACCAGATCATGGTCACCAAATGCTTGATGATTTAAATAAAGTAACCAACCCAGGTTATTCTGCCATAGGCCGCTTACGTGGCTTGGCCGAACTAAGAGGCTTGGAAGTAGGGGTAACTGGGAATTATTAAGGGAGTCGGGAAGTCAGTAAAGTCCGAAAGACAGGAAGTCAGAAGGTAGAAAAGGAAAGTCTGGGAGTTAAAACTTCTGGACTTTCTTTTTTACTAAAGTTTGGCTTAATCGTTAGGATTAGTTTTTCAACATCGTACTTACGCGACTTACACTATCTTCCGGACTTTCGGACAATTAACTTTCGGACTTGATTTTTTGATCTACTTACCGATGCAAAACTTACTAAAGATATTCTCCAGCAAATCATCCGTAGTTACCATACCCGTAATCTCTCCCAAGTAATGAAGTGCTTGTTTGATATCCATTGCTAAAAAATCCGAAGTAACTGGATTGTCGATATTGTTGAGCACATTTGCCAATGCCTTTTCTGTGTTTTTTAAAGCCTCTACATGGCGAATATTGGTAACTAAGGTTTCGCTGGTATTGATGGAAAGTAAGTTTACCTTTTCTAATAAACTGGTCTTTAATTCTTCCACACCTACGCCTTCTTTTGCCGAAAGGAACAAAACTTCCTGTTTTTCAAATGCAGCTTTTTGCTGGTCGGTAAATAAATCAGCTTTGTTAACGATAGCCAAATAGGGGATATCAATTTTCTTTAAATCGGTTAATTGCTCTTCTAGTTCATCGGGGGTTTGTAAAGCATCTGCCATATAAAGTATCAGCTTTGCTTGTTTCATTCGCTCTAGCGTACGCTCTACGCCCTTTGCTTCAATAATATCTGCGGTATCGCGAATGCCTGCCGTATCTATAAACCTAAAAATAATGCCATTGATGTTCAATTCGTCTTCAATGGTATCTCTTGTGGTACCGGCAATGTCAGAAACAATGGCTCTATCTTCATTTAATAAGGCATTTAACAAAGTTGATTTACCTACATTCGGCTTACCAGCAATGACAATAGGAACTCCATTTTTAAGTACATTACCTAGTTCAAAAGAAGATATGAGTATTGAGATGTGAGATATAAGACGTAAAATCAAAGCTTTTAGCTGATCGCGATTGGCAAACTCCACATCTTCCTCTGCAAAATCTAACTCTAATTCAATCATAGAAGCAAAGTGAATCAATTGCTCGCGAAGCTCTTTTAGTTCGCTAGAAAACCCTCCACGCATTTGCTGTAAGGCCACATCGTGGGATGCCTTGCTATCTGATGCAATTAAATCGGCTACGGCTTCTGCCTGACTCAAATCGAATGCTCCATTTAAAAAAGCACGCAAAGTAAATTCGCCTGGTTTAGCTGCCCTTGCTCCTTTTTTAATCAGCAGATTTAAAATTTGCTGAATGATATAGTTAGAGCCGTGGCAAGAGATTTCTACCACGTTTTCTTTGGTGTATGATCTGGGTGCTACATATAAGCCTGCTACCACTTCATCAATTATGATTTCTTGATCCTTAATCAATCCAAAATGCAAAGTGTGCGATGCCTGTTTTGTCAAGTCCTTACCTGCAAAAACTTCATTGGTTAAGTTAATGGCATCTGGGCCAGATAAACGTATTACGCCAATGGCGCCGCTGCCTGATGGAGTTGATAAAGCGATGATGGTATCTTGGTTGTACATTTGTAGGATAAAGATTAAGGAGCAAAGAGTAAAGACTAAAACAAAGTCAATGAATCCAAAGTACAAAAATAATGTTTTTAAGGGAGTTTTGGTAATTGTAGGGTAAGGTGTTTACGTAAAAAAGACCGCACCTTTCGATGCAGCCTTCCGTTCTTCCCCTAAAACTAAATTTATTGTTGTTTGGTTTATTGTTTTTCTTTTAATGTGTAAAGGATATTGTAAACGCTGCCCTCGGCTTCCTTAACTGAAACTACTTTTGGCCCTCTGGTTGCTGAGGTGCTTGATTGATCTACCAATCCTTCCAATATGCTCAATACTCCTTTTTTACCTGTATCGCCTCTAGATGCTTTCGGTGTTGCCAATCCTTCGAGGTTAATTTCTTTTGAGGTAACAAATACTTTTAAAACTTCGGTACCAAAAGGTTCACCTAGTTCTATTTCGTACTTATCAAAAATTCTGGTCTGTCCTGGTTCTATCCTTAAATCACCAGGATAAATTTCTTGCTCTTTATTTGGTAAAAATGTATTGATAATTCCATTTGGTTGTAAATCTAGGATATTCACATATACTGCTTTTTTGCCCGTGTTTTTAATCCACAACATCACCTTATCACCATCTACGAAGTTATAAGTCCTATCGTCAAATTTGGCTTTCATTGCCGCTTCATCAGGTTTGCCATCTACCACTGGGATCAGTTTTACTTGCGCCATAATGGTTGAGTCTTTAACCACTAATTTCTCAAGCAGTTTATATTGGGCATATCTATTAATGACCCCTTTTAAAGCAACGGTATCTGTTGCTGTTGGGATATCTGTAAACCGATAGCCATTAGTGGCAATGCTGATGGTATCTCTACCTTGTCCTTTTACAATTAATAGTTCTGGCTCACCTACCAAACTAACCAATGGTAATTTTTTAAGGGCAGCAGTTATTTGTGCTGTTTCTTCTGCTGTGTATGCAGTATTTCCTCTAGATTTTGGAGAGAACCCCACTACAATTGGCTTGGTGCTAAACAATGGCTCTGAGATAAATACATACATCTGGCTTGGCTGTGTAAGCTTTGTAATTTTATCTAGTTTGATGGTTGCCTTGTAATTGGTTGCTTTAATAACCACTCCCTTTGCCAAAGCCACTGCCTTACTTGGATCAATTGTTCCTGCTGGATAAATATTTACCTTAGCACCCACACTTAAACCTGCAAACGAACCTGCCTTAACCAAAATCTCTAACGGCGTATTAATTTTTTCTACATCGATAAAAGGTTTTTGATCTACAAATGCACCCCCAAATAATGTTCTATCTAGGCCATTACCTTCTAATACCGGATGCTGACCTGGTACTTTCTCATTCATGATAGCTTGTATATTGGCAAACAAGGTTCTATAGGTTGTACCTGCCTTTAAATTTTCGAAAACTTTGCTAATGGCATAAGTTAATGAACCCATTCCTACGTTATCATCACCTGTGGTTTCAAAATTCAGTTCAGATGCCAAAGCTGCAGAAACAACCACATAAGTTGCTAAATCTTTATCATTACCACGAGATGCCGTACTTTCCTTAAAAACCTCTTCACCATCTTCTTTTCTAAATTTCCTATCAAAACCACTATATACCAATGCTGGTTTTCCTCCTCTTGTTTGCGCAGAACCACGAGTTCCTGATCCAGAGTGGCAATTATCCATGAACACTACTACATCACCCTCATTACCTAAGGCAGCTCTTAAACGCTGTATATAAGCACCAAATTCATCATCCCTAAAATAATTGGCTTGTAGTTTCTCATATTCAGCCTTGCTTAAAGTACCTCTTGCAATAGCAGTCTTATCAGCACCCATGGCAAGGGTAGCATTGTATGAAACTATGGTCTCATCGTAACCATCCGCTTCATCGTCATTGTCATCTGCAACTTGTTCACCGTGAGAAGAGACATGTATTACAACCACATCTTTTTTACCAACATTACTTATCAAATTTTCAAAAGCAGCTTTAATGCCTTCTTTTGTGGCTACAGAATCTGCAACTACTTTAACATTATTTGCAGGAAAACCTTGTTTGGCTAAAGTGTTTTTAATGTAACCAACATCCTGGGCACTAGAAATTTTGCTCCAACCACCAGATTCAGGATAATCGCCTATGGCAAAAATTAGCGCATGTTTCTTTTGGGCAGTAACTGTTCCAACAGCAAAGAAAAGGATAAGTAAACCGAACGTTAATTTGAGTTTCATATCGAAATTTTAAATCCACCAATGTTAATGAATAGCTAAAATTAAGTTTAAATAGGGAATGAAAAAATACCTAGAAGTGGGTATTTGTAGGGGCGTTTGGTTAGAGGTAAAATGGGAAATGGAAGAGGGGGAATAGGGATTGGAGGTAAGATGTAAGATGGAAAATGAAAGTCGGGAGGTCTGAAAGTCCTAAGATGAGATAAAGCATAAACCTTTTTGCCCAAAGAAATAGTCTCCACAAAAAACAACTAACCCTACCTCATTGCATTAGCTAAAACAAAGGGTAACAAACTAATGAAGCATTAACAATAATGACTCCATCAAGTTCCACACAATTTGTTTTAACGCAAAAATTGGACCTGTAAATTAACCAAAATTTAAAACACAAACTCCAGGCCCAATCTTGCGTATAGCTACCTCACGCTAGTAACAGCGTAATGATTTCTTCTTAAACTTGTGTAAGGTACTGGCTATAGCAATAGCCTTCCTTGCCACTATCAGTGCGTACTAAACTCCATAGTTCGTTAGCTCTTGATACCACATTGATGATTTCCCCATGTGCTGCCTTTCCCACTATTTCCTGATCGGTGCCAGGCCCTTTTCTAATGTTAAGGTTAGAAGATTCGGTAGTTACCTTGGCCTTTGTTCCTGCCGCTGCCGCTGCATCAATGTTCAGTATTAAATCTCCAGTCCTATAGTCTGGGTCAATCTTGTTATAAATGTTCCATAACGAATCCTTAAGTTCGCCACTGGCGGTACTGCCATCTATATAAAGTACATTGTCTTGTTCACGTACCTGTAAATCAGTAATTCCGCCGTGTTTGGCTGCCGAAATAAGCTCGCCATATTTTTCCTGTAATGCCATTGTGCTAGTTTGTTATGGTTAGCTTGTTGTTAATTTTTTTAGCGTGCAAAGCATTTATCGTTTGCATCAGTGTTTGCAATTTGTCGCGTTTTATGTTACCAGTTAAGGTAATCTCTCCATTGGCAACTGTTGCGCTTACTCCATTAAAGTCTTTAATGGCATCCTTTGCCTTGTTGGTTAATTCGTCATCTATCGCTATTTGTACAGGTGCAGTTGCAGGGCTGTCAATATTAACTATCGCATCCTTTGTGTCTTTGTTTTTGCCCTTGCATGACTGGAAGGTGATAGCCGAAAAGCCGATTGCGGCGAACAGCAAATGTTTAGTGATGTTTTTCATGAGGTTGTTTTTTTATTGATGTACCTGGTTAATTTCTATTTGTGCTTATAAATTGCTTGCACTGTGACACTAATTATAGAAATACCATACCAAAAACAGAATGTTTGCCAAGCCATATCAATAGGCATTATCGCCCTGTTTAGTTTGGGTAAAAAAGGCTCGTTTTGTTGAGATAGGTACGCATACCCCCCAAGTTCTCAAAAGAGCAATGATGAATGTACAATCTCGCAACTAATCAATAAAAGACCAACTAAACCCTAAACGCCTAACCGTATTTGAAGATAATTTTGTGTTAAGGTAAATTGGTTTTATTTAAAGAGAAACCACAGATTGTACTTACGGAAGCTAACTAGAATGGTGAGCACGTTTGGCTAAAATAGAATGGCTAATTATTCGCTATTGCATTGTAAAAGGCTTCGCGGTAAACTTCGCCCAATGCAATTGTTTTATCGCCAATACTTACGCGGTTTCGCTCAACACTGTTAATCTTGTTTATTGCTACAATGAATGACTTATGGATTCTTATAAACTGATGAGCAGGCAACTGCTCTTCGGTTTTGATCATGGTTTGCAGGCTGGTGATCTTCTCTGTAGCCGTATAAATCATCACATAGTTCTGTAAGCCCTCTATATAGAGAATATCTGATATATTAACCCGAACCAGTTTGTATTCTGTTTTTACAAAAATATGGCTTATCTCTTTTTCCTTTGTGGTAGCGGTTGTACTTGGTTTTGCTGTTTCGGCCAAACCGTTTAAAATTAGCTGTACCTTTTCTACAGCTTTATAAAAACGCTCAAACGATACTGGTTTTAAAAGATAATCAACTGCATCATTCTCAAAACCTTCTAATGCGTATTGGGCATAGGCGGTTGTTAGCACAACCAAACACTTTCCTTTTACAATTTTCATGAATTGCAAGCCGCTTAGTTCGGGCATTTGTATGTCAAGAAAAACCAGGTCTACCTCTCCTTCAATTACCTTGTTTAAAGCCTCTAATGGATTAACAGTGGTAAAACTTAAGCTGAGTGATGGGGCTTTAGAGATATAATGCTTTAAAACGTCAATGGCTAAGGGTTTATCATCTACAACGATGCATCTAATCATAAAGGTCAATTTTTAAATCAACAATAAAGGTATCAGTTTGTTGGTCAATTAAAAGCGTATGCCTGTTCGGGTAAATCAGTGCCAAACGCCTTTGCACATTAACTAAACCAATGCCGCCGGTTCTGTCTTTTTTATGTGTATTAACCTTGTTGCGAATATGCAAATGAAAAGCCTGCACATCAATAGCAATTAAAATTTGGATGGGTGCTTCACTGTCTTTAAAAACGCCGTGCTTAAAGGCATTCTCTATAAAATTGATCAAGATCAATGGCGCAATCTTTTGCTGGTCTATTTTGCCTACCACCTTAAAATTGATGTATGATTGTCCTTTCTGTCCAATTTTTTGTAGGTCTATCACATTGTTAAGGTAATCTATTTCGTTTATCAATGGTACGTAAGGATCATCACTTTCCCTTAACATGTAGCGTAGCAGTTCAGAAAGCTTCAGTAATGCAGCGGGTGCTTCTTCAGATTGCTGTTGGGTAAGCGAATAGATATCATTAATGGTATTGAATAGGTAATGTGGGTTTACCTGCGATTTTAAAAATGCAAGTTCGGTTTTGAGCTGTTCTTTTTCTGCCACTTCTTTTTCTGCACGGATGTTGCGCCAATCCATTAGGTAACTTAGCAATAACCCTAAAAATATATTCAAAAAGTTAGCGCCTAAGGTAACTATAAAAGCAAAAAAGAAATCTAGGTCCAGGTTATAGCTTTTCCAGCCAATTAATGGATACACAATTTGCTCCATGAGGTAATAGAGTGGGCTAAATGCAAAAAGGCAACCCAACAACGAAAGTATGTATTTAACAATGTTTCCTCTTTTTAAAAAATAGGGAACCAACAAAAGATAGTTAACATAGAAAAACAAGGCCGAACAGGCAATTTGTAATGCCTTAACTGGCAATACAATGGAGAGAAACAAGTGCCAGTCGAAATGTGTGCCCAAAACGCCGGTGCCTAGGGCCACCATCAATACCTGCATGAATACCAATACCCAGTAGCCAATATGTAGATAGCCTAATAATCGTTTGTTCATGTTTTAAAAGTAGGTTAAATTAAGCCCCACAAGAAAAAGAATACACCAAATGGTAAATTTTATTGACAAGATTGGTAAATGGCTACACATGATTTATTTTTTAACTAATTAGACCTTGTCAATAAAAGCATGGCGTTGGTCAATCGCTTTTTGAGCAGCTATTTTGAAAGGGCACATTTGGGCAGTTAAACAAAAAATCATGCAAACAATTAAATACTACTTCTTATTGCTGTTGGCCAGCCTATTGTTACATATGCCTAATGTACGTGCACAAGAGGCTAACATTAAAACCCAAAACCAGAATATTGGGCAATTTATTAAGATATGGGGTTTGGTTAAATACAAATCGCAAAAAAGCATTACTGGTAAATTTAATGCAGACCGGGTGTTTCTAACATTGATAGATTCAGTTACGAACGCCAATGAAAAACAATTTAACCAATTGATGTTAAGAATGATAGGGGATATTGATGTTTCATTGCCAACAAAAGGCCATGGCTACAATAGCTACCAATACCTGCTTAAAAATGTTAATTACAATTGGATTAAAGACAAGAGATACACTGTTCTATTGAGGCAAAAATTGACTGCTTTATCTAATTATGTTAATTTAACTGGTAAACACCAATATATTCCAGCTGTATGGCATGAAAGCGATATCCCTAACGAAGCTTCTTACCCAACCTATACTTTTAACCAAGAAGAAGTGAATTTATTAACCCTGGCCAAGGCCTGGAATGCGGTCGAGTACCTGTTTCCTTATAAGTACATGATGGATAGGGACTGGAAAAAGGTTTTAATGGAAATGGTGCCAGTTTTTAGAGAGATAAACAACAGAACCAGTTATGAGAAAAGTGTACTCATGCTAGCCGTTGCTATTAATGACACCCATGCGGTAGAGTTTATGGAAAGCGGAAATATGAAAATGACCAATGTTATTTTTAATGTACGGTATTATCCGCCCTTTGATTATAAGGCACAGGCAGGGGGCATTGTCATTAAAAAATTCTTAAACGATTCTTTGGCAACAAACAGTGCGCTGAAAATTGGCGATGAGATTATTGCTATTAATGGAATCAAGGTAGCCCAATGGCTTAAAGAAAGAGCTGTCTTGCTACCTGCCTCTAACAATGCCGTTAAGTATAGAGAATTAAGTACATCTGATAATAACAGGGGAGATACTTTTGCCTTCAGCAATATACAAGGAGAGACTTTAAATATGAAGGTAAAAAGAGATAAAGCTTGCCTGAACCTAAAACTTATGATGTTGGATCGTCAAAACAAACAAATCACGAAACTGATTGAGAATGACATTGTGCAAAAAAGGGCAAAAGAGAAAACTATCAAAGGCAGAGAAAATATAGGTAATGATATTACTTTGATTAGAGCTGGTTATCTTTTTGATAAAGATTTTCCGGAAGATAAAGACCTTGCACAACTATCAGCCGAGCTGAAAAGTAAAAAGGCCATTATTGTTGACATGAGAAAATACCCACAAGGCCCAGGTTTTTTTAGTTACTATTTACCCTTGCTATTGGGTAAAGAACCTTTTGCCTTTGCCCGTTATTATGCGGCAGACCTTAAGAACCCCGGAGTTTTCATCCATAGAGAAGGAATTGAAAACTATATGTATGTAGCTAAGGATGGCACTAAACCCATGGGGACATTATATACCGGCAAGATTATTATTTTAACCAATGAAGAGACCCAAAGCATGGGCGAGTGGTTTACCATGATGTTAAGCCAGTTGAACAACAATACTACCATTATCGGTAGCCAAACCGCCGGAGCCGATGGCGATTTAAAGAGATTGACCTTGCCTGGGGGGTATCGCTTTAGCTTTACTGGCAATGGTATCTTTTATCCCAGCGGACGGGAAACACAACGGGTTGGCATTATACCAGATATTTATTTTAAGCCATCTGCTAAGGATTTGATGGGGATAGAAGATGCACAGCTACAAAGAGCCTTGAAATATATTAAGGAAGGGAAGTAATGTGATAAATAATTTTTTAGGTTTATTTTTATACCAAAAGGTGCAGGCATTTGCTTGCACCTTTTGGTATTGATATGTTTAGCTTTTATTTAAACTTATAATTTACTTTCTTTTAATATGGGTTGCTACAGCTTCGCTTTCTAGTTCTCCATTACCAAAGTTAAATGCAGCTAGGCTAAATTGTGCTTCAAAGGCTTCTAGTACATTGCATTTGGGCGAGGTAGGACGAATAACGTACATCACGTACAAGCCACCACCAGCATTAGGACAGGTTAAGCAAACCATCACGTTAGTACAATTTTGGTTAGCTGCTTGTTGCCATCCCGCAATATGAGCATTGTAATAAGCGTTTATTTCATCCCAACATAACTGACCCGGATCTACGGGATCAGGCCCTTCATCTTCAATGGGAATAAATACATTGTTTGCCGTAGCTATTTTTTTAAGGAAAATAGGTTTTTCACTTGCTGTTAATGCAGCTTTTAGTTCTGCCTTGGTACCAATGATTACTGCATTTTCTGAACCTTTAGCAGATGCTACTTTTAGGTCAACTGAAAATCTATCTTCTTGTTTTACTTCGGTTACATCTTTTTTGCAAGCAAAAAAGGTAACAAGCGCAAGGCTTAAAAGGCTGGTGATTTTAATAAATTTTTCCATGTCTGTTTTTTTAAGGTTAACAATGATTGTTTTGATAGATATCAAGTCATTGCCAAAATTGTTACCCCTCTTTGAATATTATTTTTTCTGCTTTGCTGAAACGAAAATAGTGTGAAAAAACAAAGATTATATCGTTGCAATAAGTGGTGACCTGATTTGGATGGCATTGACCTGATTTGAACGGTTTCGATTTAGCTTCGTTCGAGACTTCTCCCAGAGTTGTTCGAGAAACGTTCCTTTAAAGGCCGATTCTCCGAAGGAATCTGGGAGGAATGTGGGAGAAAACATATAGATGCCTAGCCGATTTAACCAGTGTTAAGAAAATACTTCTACTATAAATTAATAATGACATAACTATTAGGGAAATATAGGTCTTCGGAAATCGATACTTGAAACTAATGAAGGTGAAAATTCACTCCTATTCTTTAGGAAATAGGTTAGCTGTTCAGTAAATAATCTTTGCTGATGGGGCGCCAGCAGAAAGTGAATTATCGTCAATACTTATTACCCCCAGCGTAGGCCGTCTATTAACCCTTCCTTGTTTCCTGCACCATGCTTCGATACCTATAGCATACCTATCCTTGTATCTCATAGTCATACTTTAATCGCTAAGAATAAGGTCGGAAGCAAGTATCATAGGGTAGCATTGGGATAGGAGTGCAATAGGGATGGGATAGAGAATAGCGGAAGGTTGGATATGACTTGGATATAACTTGGATATAACTTGGATTTGACTTGGACTTGATGGATTCAAATTAAGGGAAATGAAAATGCTTTGAATAAGCTCGGATACAATAATTACATTGTTATACTAAGATACAAAAATTACTAGGAAACATAATATGGTCAATATTTGTTTGCTCAGGTAGAATGGGCTAAACAGGAGATTACCGCAGGTAACTTTGAGTTGGCCATTGGAATATTAAATAGGGCACACGCTTATCCTCATAACCTTGGGGAAGGGAAGTTATATAGTGCTGCAGAAAATGATATCTTTTATTGGTTAGGTGTAGCTCATGAAGGTTTAGGCAAGCATGAAGATGCTCCGCATTATTTTGTGAAATCTACTGAAGGTAGTACAGAATTGGGTGCGGCTATGTTCTATAATGATCAACAACCAGATAAAATATTCTATCAAGGATTGGCTTGGCTTAAGTTAGGTGGGGAGGCAAATGCAAAGGCGATCTTCGATAGTTTAATTGCTTATGGAACAATTCATCAAAACGACAAAGTTGTACTAGATTATTTTGCCGTGTCTCTGCCTAATTTATTGGTGTTTGATGATGACATGAATTTGCGCAATCAATTACATTGTTTTTATATGACTGCCCTTGGATTAATGGGACTGGGTAAAAAAGAGGAAGCTATTTCATTATTTAACAAAATTATAGAAGAAGATTCCATGCATTTTGGGGCGATAAGTCATTTGTGTTTGCTGGGATATGACCAAGAGTTTTTAGCATTTGTTTGATAGGAATAGGATAGAGTTTTGGCAGGTGAGAAAGCCAGCAGAGGAATTAAATCTACGTCATCTCCGACGATAGGAGAGATCTATTTTAACTATTTTAATTAATAGATCTCTCGTGACTACTCTTCGGTCGATATACGAGATGTTGTGAGCGTCATATCGACGATGGGAGATATCTATTGGTCCGCATCTATTGATTAAACCTATGTGTAGCGGATATCTCCTCGCTTCGCTGCGGTCGATATGACGATCCTTAAATCAATTCCAAATTTTAATCTGATCCAAAACTACACCTTCATCTATGGCTTTTATGGCTATTTTATGCTCGCCACCAGCATTTTTAAGCTTTGTTTTGGTAATGCGTTTAGCTTGATTGGTTAATACATTAACTTTCCATTCTTCATTTCTGTCTGATGTATGGTAGTCTACTACTTGTAAAGATTGTCCATCTACAAAAATCTCATAGCGAATCAATTTGCTTTCTACAGGATGGTTAGGGGCTAAGTTTACTTCAATTGATAGAGAATCAGTATTTGAATTATCGAATGAATACTCAACCATTTCACCTTTTTTTAAACTTATAGCACCTTGCTCGTAACCTAATCCGTGGGCAATGGGTTTCGCTCCAGAGAACTTAACATATTGAGTTCCATTAAACAATGCTAGTGGTTTTCGAAGTAAGGGTAATGGCTTCTCTGCTTTTATATGTGGTATTTTCAGGAAATCAGCAAGGTTGCGAGGGCTAGCATTCATCATGTTTTTCCATTTGCCACCAGCTAATGAATTATATCGTTGGGTGAGTGTTTGTATCCGGTCAAAAGCTGCATCACTCTGTGTCCATTGTGTCAAACCATGTCTTGCTAATTGACCATAGAGATGTTTTTTGTTCATTTCGGCAGCACCACGAACAGGATATTCTACCAACTGAAACCAAGCATCTTGTTTTTCTGGAGCTATTGTTTTTGAAAGCTGAATTACTTTTTCCGCAATTCTATCATAAGCTGCAATGCGATTTTTGATTTCTATTTCACTCCAAGGTAGATCGGCAATTTCCTTAAACTTAGGGTTGGTTTCTTCTGTACGGGTATTGCCCATGAATTCTGGTTTGCGGATGTATGCCAAACGATAATACTCATTCATTACTGCACTTAGTGCTACTGCATTTTTCTTGCCAAACTCACGAGCCAGCCAAGTTTGCAAGTGTTCATCTAAACCTTCTTTATTATCTGCTATGGCATTGATGTTCCATGCCATGTCTAAAAAAAGCTCTGTTAAATATTCACCTGGTTTAATATCGCCAACATTTAAAATCCAGATATCTTTTGCACCCTTGTCATAAGCCATTTTCATTTGCGTGTAAAGCTGTGCAGGATGATTGGTACTTAACCAAAGGTAATCATGTGGTCTACCCCAATAAGAAATATGGTAATAAACCCCATTTCCACCTTTGCGGGCACGTTCTTTCTCATTCGGGAAATGACGGATATAACCGTAGTTGTCATCAGTCCACATTAAGGTTACATCATCAGGCACTTGTAAACCCATGTTATATACATCGAGCACTTCTTTATAAGGAATAAAAACCTGTGGTACCTTTTCAACATCGGGGTTCAATAAGGTTTTTATCATGTCACGCTGATCCTTAAATATTGCTGTTATGGCATCTTTCTGTTCCTGAAGCGTATTTGCACCTTGCATTTTGCCATCATGCACTCCACGTATGCCAAGTGTATAGATGTTATCCGAGTTTTTTAGTTGTTTTACTCGGTCTTCCCAAAATTTTAGTACACTAGACCTATTGTTTACATAGTCGTAACTGCCCTTACCATCAATTTTCCATTCTGTATTGGCACTGCGCATCATTGGTTCACAGTGTGAAGTTCCCATGACTATACCATATTTGTCTGCTATTTCCTTATTGCCTGGTGTTTGATAGAAAGCCTCTGTAACCTCATGCATGGCAGGCCAAAAAGTATTGGCACGCAGGCGAAGCAATAGTTCGAAAATACGGGCGTGGGTTTTTGGACCAATTTGCCCCTTTATTTTTGAAGGTTCATAGGTTAAATAACTCCAGGGATTAATGCCAAAGTCTTCATCATTTAAGAAAATACCCCTGTGTACAACTGATGGGTGCTCAAATAGATTTAATCCGTTTTTTAGTGTTAATGTGTTTTTTTTGGCGATGTGCGAATCTGCCCACCATTCCCAAGGAGATACGCCAATGCGTCTAGAAATTTCTAGGATACCATAAGCTGTTCCGCGTTTATCGCTGCCTACAATGTATATTTTATCGTTTTTAACTTGGATGGCATATGCTTCCTTGTTGTTTTTTAAATCTTCAATAAATTTTTTATCAATAAATTTTTCAGCCTCGGCACCACTTCCCAAAGTGCCGATATAAATTTGGGCGTTTGTGTTTTTTAAGATTTGTCCACCAAATACAGCTTTATAATCCTTACCGAACATTTCTAATGCTGTGTTTACCACTTCGGCTTCTTTACTGCTGATGGCTATATTTAGGTTTGCCTTGTTACGAAATATAAAATCTGCAGATGCGCTATAGGGTAATGCAATTCCAATAATTGCAACTAATATTAATTTGCTGATGTTGGTTTTTTTAATTTTTACTGGAGCATTGTTGCTCATAAGGAAGGTGTTTATATCGTTCATCTATTTGGTGATTACTAATATCGATAATGATTAGCTAATTTTCATCCTGTTCTATCCTGTAGTTAAGGTTAATAACTACACAGGCTGAAACATGTTATTTATCAATGGTAAAAAACAAGATCTGAAGAGTGGGAAACTAATGTCGGTAATCCTTAGCATCCCGATAACTATCGGGAGCAGCCCCGTGCCAAAGGCATCCCTTTGGGACTTTCCATTGCTGCCGAGCCGATAAAAATCGGTCGGTATACATTTCAATCGGGTTTATTTAACAAAAGTAGCGGTTCTTGGTAAACTCAACAACTCCGACAAATTATTAACAAAACATAATTGCTAATCCAATTTATGAATAACCGATATCAATGTCAATTAGAGCAGGATAGCACAGGATGATATTTATTTTCACATTATTATATTTGATTAAGCTTTTTTTTTTTAAATTGAGCCAACAAACCAAATATAAATTTCATTCAAGCCCATCCTAAAGGCTTTATGTACCGTACGTGATGAACAAAACCGAATTTAAAATAAGAATAATCACTTGTTTAGTAAGTGCTATTTTATGTGTATTGACTGCCTATAACTACAAAGATCAGTGTAAAGAATCTAATGTTGTTAAAAAAGGAAAGGAAACTTTAGTCGCAAAAGTAATGGAGAAGAAGAAGTTGTAAAGAGACTGCATCGCTGTACCCTCATTCAATCTTTGCGACTGGTTTAAAGATAAATAACCACGAACATAACTATCCAAAATAGAATTTCTATCACAGCGAAGGTTGATTTTAATTTAAGTAGGGGACTTTGCCTCTTTTTCATGGTGTAAGATAGTTATAATATTTTTTATAACGAATTGCTTTTTAACTAGATATGAATTGTATGTGCTATTTGGTAGCACAAGCAGGTTCTATAAACCAGACATAGGTTTAAATCCTTTTACCCATTTTTCTTATAAACGCCTACTGGGGGTAAAGATTGCCCGCGTGCAGGTAGGTAGGTAGCGTTGGCTCCGAAGGAGTCCATTTTGGACGGAACTTCAGTAGCCAAGAAGCACTAACAATTGTTTTCCAATAAATAATTCTACATTAGTTGGTCTTTTTTGAGGTTTATACAAAAAATCTCATATTATTTTCAACAATTATGCTCTAAATCAGCATAGTACAGGACACTTATATTATTTTAACTATTTAAATTTGATTATTGTTTTAGTACTAATCATATAGGATAAGAAACAGTTATATTTGGTAATATATAAAAAGAGCTATCTGGATGGATAGCTCTTTTTTTGTTTGTGGTATAGGAAAGCTTATTTACTTTCTATTTTTTCATCAGTATATAATTTGTTTTTATTGTTGATTACGCTATCATGTGCAATATTGATTTCTGTTGGTGAGTGTTTGCTCATGATGGTCTCATATTGCAGCACGTAAACTCTGTAAACATGGCTTAAGGCAAAGGTTCTTTCTAAAATGATCAATGAAATAGTTGGTAAAAATATTAAGCCCAATAAATCGAACTTAAAAAAGACATAAGCAAAAACTAAAATTAACCTTAAACATTCTAAGTAATAAATCCACCTTCGTTGTTCTAATAAAGCTCCACAGTTGATTAAGGTAATTAATAAAAATAATGGGATAAAAATTTTGTCGTCTAGCTTTAAAGAACCAAAAAATGCCGTGGTAAAAGTTAATAAGGCTATACAAACTATCAATTGAAAGTTTAGGTATTTTTTGAACTTAAACCGATACCTGTCTTGAGATTTGTGTTGTAAAAAACGCTTTTCTAATATAGGTCTGATATCTTGATTTAGCGTAGCAGGGTTACCAAAAATGATATTCAATTTGTTCTTAAAGCCATTTTCCCTTTTACAAGCTTCTGCCAGCTCAAAGTAATAGTGGAAGTGTTGCCATAAAAAACTATAACTTTTAATGGGATGTGTTAAGCCATACTTTGGCGCTTCTTCTTCTTTTTGAAAGGTGCCAAATAGCTTATCCCAGAATACAAATACATCGCCATAATTTTTGTCGAGATACTTGTCGTCGCTGGCATGGTGAATGCCATGTAAAGAGGGCGTGATTAATATGTTTTCTAGCCATCCCAATTTACCTATTAACTGGGTATGTGTAAAAAAAGAGTAGGCACCATGTACGGTTAATATGGTAATTACCATAGCCGGATGAAAGCCTGCAAATGGTAAGGCACACCAAAATATATTTCTAATTAAAGCTTGAAATGTTGTAATTCTGGCAGACACGCTTAAATTAAACTCTTCACTTTGATGATGGACAATATGAGCAGCCCATAAAAAATTAACTTGATGGCCTAATTTATGGTACCAATACCAAACAAAATCTGTAGCAAGAATCAATATAGCCCAAACCCACCAAACATTTGGGATATTAAACAAAGCATAGTTTTTATAAACAAAATAGAATAAATCGTAAAAGCTAGCCGCAATAAATAGGTTTAGTAATCGCTCTGCAATGCCAATGCTTACGTTAGAAACCGAGCTCTCATACTTAAAAAGGTGGCCTTTTTTTAGGTGTAAGGCAATGGCATATTCCATGTATAAAAAAATGAAAAAAGCAGGAATGGCAAATGCCAAATAATTAATGTTATTCATTTTAGTTGGCTAAAAAATTGTTCACGTAACCATTAAATAATTCTGGTTGTTCCATCATAGGAGCATGGCCGCAATTGTTAATGAAATGTAAAGTTGAATTAGGAAGTAGATTATGAAATTGTTCTGCAACTGCAGGAGGTGTAACAATATCCTGTAAGCCCCAAATCAACAATACAGGGATATTGATAAGCGGAAGATAATTGGCCAAGTTCTGTTTTTGGGCATCTCTAGCTAATCCGATAACGGATAAAACCTTTAGTTTTTGTTGTACAATACCAAATACATGATCTATCATTTCATCATTAACCACTTCTTTCCTATCAAATACACCTTCGATTTTTGATTTGATATAATCATAATCCTTAACTCTAGGGAAAGTGCCACCAAAAGTATTTTCATATAAACCAGAGCTTCCTGTTAACACTAGTTTTTCTACCTTTTCTGGATGTTTTAAGGTATAAAGCAAAGCGATGTGACCGCCTAGGGAATTACCAATTAGAATCGGTTTTTCGATGTTGTTCTTCTCAATGTAATGTTCAAGAAAGGCAACTAGTCTATTTAAACTTTGCCCTACTAAAGATTGAAACAGGGGTAATTCTGGTGCCCATACTTTATGTTTAAAGGCAAAATTGTTCTCTACACTTTTCCAATTGCTCAATTGACCAAATAAGCCATGTAATAAAATAATATCGCTTGATGGTGCTGTACAATGGGGTAGAAAAGGAGGCGGAATTTGGTTGATTTGTAACTGCATGGTAGGAAGATTTTAAATGGTTTAAATTCAAAACTTCCCAAAAGTATAAATATTTTAGATAAAGACTACTATTTTTGTAGACTTTATTTTGCTATCTTAAATTGACCACACCTGCCTGCGGTAGGAAGGTAGAAACATAGATGGCATAGTTTTTAATGCTATATTAGAAAATAAATTTACATCTAATGAAAAGCAAACTTACTCTACTCGTTATACTTATAATTACCTTTCTAGTAAGCCAAAGCCAGTCGCAACAAAAGAATGGCAGGTATAAATTTGAAACTGAAAAAATTTATACAAAAGGTAAGTGCCCAGATAGTATTAGGGCCAGTGTTTATGATTCGATGAACAAAAAGATTTTGCATTATAGTTTTAAGAATAATGCAGCTATCAGTAGAAATGCCTTTTATTATACAGTGAAAGCAAGTGAAAAAGGAAGTCTTGTTGCTGGACAGGTGATGGATTGTTCAATGAAAACAATTGCCACTATTTTAGTAAGTAATAAAAATGGTAAAGAAGAGGTGACTGTTAAAGCAGTTAAGTAAAAAACTACAATTTAAAATAGATTATGGAGCAGTTTCGGTAGGTGAAACACCACCACCCGATAGTAATCTGCCATCATTCCCATGAAAATGGGAACCCAGAAGGGCGTAGTGCTGCTAATCGTAAGCATTCTAATATGTCTATTCATTCTTCCATCGCAATTAGGATACCCTTCCGATAGCTATCGGAACGAGTTGGGTATGACGACTACTTATTTATTTCGCTACCTGCCTACCGCAGGCAGATGTGGTTTAATAAATTAAAGATTACGTTTAAATGTATGTTTACCTGAACCAATACCTGAAAGCAGAATGTAATTGCCACTGATTTTACCGCTTACAGGTTTTTCATTAACACTTACAATTAGTGATGTACTAGTTCCTTTTGGTATGTAAACATCAGCCGTTACATTTGCAGGGCTTTGCATCGTTAACTGATAAGTTTTCAAATCTCTTTCCCAGCTAACTTTAATATCTCCTTTATCTGTAGGCACACTACCACTTACATTTTTTAACTCACCTTTAAAGTCGAGCGGCTTAATTTCTACCAATTCATGTTGTGGTTTAACAGACCTTACACCTAAAAAATACTGTTGCATACCATCAAGTCCACTTGTTCCCCATGGATGGCACATGCTGTCATTTCTGTCTATGGCATTCCATGATTCCCAAGTAGCAGTAGCGCCTTGAGTAATGTTTTTTGCCCAACCATCCCATTGGGTATTGGTATAAAGTTTTAACAATTGTGAGGCTTCTTCTGCAAGACCTAATGCTTGTGGTAAAAAACGTAAGGTTACCATTCCAACACTCATGTTTCTTTCCTTTATCACATTAATTACCACTTTTTTATTTGCCGCTGGTACAATGCCTAAAGCTAGCGGAAACATATTAGCGTGTTGTGAAACGTGTTTGCTCTGACTACCATCTTGTAATAATCCATCAATATATACACCATCTGCATTAATCAATTCCTTATTAATTGCCTTACTTATTGCACTTGCTCTAGAATGATATAGATCTGCATCGGCTGTATGCCCAGTTATGGCTGCAATTTTAGCAATGATATCATAATCTGCATAGGCATAAGCACTAATTACTGTTCTACTTGTGCTTTCCATGTCATAACCATAACGCATATTACTTGGCCAATCGATAATTCCAAAAGCATAAGGACCGCTGCCGCCAGCTAGTTTATCGATAAGGCCAGTTTTTGGATTGCTATAAGCGCTTACATATTCTGCTACCTTTTTAAGTCTTGTATAGTTGGTTTTTAAAAATTCGGTATTGCCGGTCTGCAAATAATAATCCCATACCCATAAAAGGTATTGTTGCGTAAAATCTGGGATGTCTCTTTTTCCATCTGCATTAGGGTAAACTGCATTTAATCGACCATCTGCCCAATATTGGTCTTGAGAATCTAGAAATTGAAGCAACACCCTATGGTTCATTGCTCTTTCTCCCATGGTTTTCATTGCACTTACGGCTTGACTCCAACCATCTGATAAAAAGCCACCTTTTTCTCGCGTAGGTGTATCTACAAAATCTTCCTGTGCACCTAGTGTTAATGAATGTGCCATCAATTCCCAAACATTATTTAACATCGGGTTAGAAGAATTGAAGTTGGCACGTTCTGGTTCTAATTCATAATACCTAATGATAAACTTTACGTTTTCAGGTGTGAGTATAATTGGAGAATGATCTACCTGCAAATATTGATAGCCTAAATAAACAATGGGTTTAAATTGAGCCTTATTGCCATTTAATACAAAGGAATAAGCCAAGTTTGTACTTTGATTTATTTTCTCAGAAACTGTGCCATCCTCCTTTAGCACAAAACCACCTAACATTTTTACAGTATCACCTGTTTTTCCTCCAGCAAAGGTAATATCGGGTACACCTGCATAAATTTTACCGAGGTCTATAACATAACGTCCATTGCCTAGGTTTTTTACAGCAACAGGTTTAATGATTTTTTCAGTTCGTCTAGTTAAATCTGGTTGCAGTTCGCCCGTAAAAGGAGCAGAAGGATGTGTGCCAATTTCTTTGCTTTCTTGCCAATCCGAATCGTTAAAGTTAGGTTTGTTCCAATCTGTTAAGGCTTTGCGACTATCTATTACATCAACAAAACCAATTCCCTCACCATTTCTTTTGGCAGTAGTTGGATTAAGTGCTTCAACTGCAATTTGCTTCCAGCTTTTATCTGTTCCAAATTCTGCCTTTGTGCCATCATTGTAGGTTAAAATTAATTTCAAAATAAATCGGCTATCGCCTTTTGGCCTACCTTGTCCACCACCATACCAATGCGTCATTGCAGCAATGGTATTTATGTTTTTTAATTTGTCAGTTACATCATAGGCATTGTAATAAGCATATTGAGGATAATGATGAGCGAGTCCTTTTCCAATGACATTCCCATTGATATAAAGCTCATAATTATGATAGGCAGAAAGATAAACGATGGCCTTTTTTATAGTTTTATTAGCAAGTGTTACTTTCTTTCTGAAATAAGTATAGTTATTGGCGTCTTTGCTTTCACGTCTAATCCAAAAAGCACCACTCCAGTCGGCAGCTTTAAATAAACCAGTATCAAAATAGGTAAATGCAGCATAAGGGCCTACATTTCCATCTTTATCCCAAGTACGTACTTTCCAATAATAACGAGTTGCAGGGCTGAGGTTTTTTCCTTTAAAATCAATATAGTTTTGCGACCTTGATTTTATTTTACCACTGTCCCAAATGTCGGCATCGCCTTTGGCTAATTTTTCTGCTGTAGAAGCCACTAAGATCTGATAAGCCGATTGAATTTCATTTTCATCGATATCATTTACATACCAACCAAAAAAAGGATGGTCGTTAGTACCTATGGTTTTAACCTTATCGGCCGTTCTTAAGTTTGTAGGGGAACCAGGATTAGCCGCATTAACTTTTATAATGCTAGTTAAACAAAGTAGGAAGTAGAAAAAGTAAGTTTTCATCAGTATATAATTATTGATTGGAGGTTATTGTTTGTCATTGGTATCAATGAGCTCGCAAGCTCGGTATGTTTTTTAATGGTGATGAAGCTATCATGAGAGTATTTTTCACTCTTTGTTTATTTTTTTCATCGGTGTTCAAGAACTCGCAAGCTCGGGCCATTGCTGTTTGTGAGCGTTTGCTCATGATGGTTTCATATAATGATTTATTCCTTGATGATTAATTTATCCAATGAAATATTATAATCGGTACTGCCATAATTAGTTTTCTTTTTATCAGACCAATTTGGTTTTAAACCCGATACCGAGACAGTTAAAGTATATTCATCCTTGGGTAAGATAGGAGATAGAAATACCATTGTGCTTGATGGTAATTTGGTGTAAGTATCAACCAAATTTTTCACTAATATCTTTCCCTTTTTATCAGTTAAGATAATAGCAGCATAACCATTGTCTGGTAACGACAGGGAATATAACCCTATTTGTATTCCTTTAAAGGTAAAAGAGAAAGCATTACCTCTGGTGGCTGACCTACTTGTACTTATAGAATCTGATAGATGTTTCCAATTGCCTTTATATTTAATCAGTTTATTAGTGTTCTCTATAACTTTAATGTCAGATTTTTTGCTTGCATACTCACCTGTGCTCGTGTTAACTGTCCACGATTGAATGTAATCTGGAATGGAAATGCCACCGGCTGAAAATGTAATGGGTTGCCATACATAAGTAGCGGAAGAAAGTTGCAAAGGGTACGACCATCTATCGCCCATATACATATACGTAGTGTCTTTTGAACCCTCAATAGCTAAAACAAAAGTAGATTGCGAGTTCCAAGTAAGTTTATCTTTTGGTGCCAATAAACCTCTTGAGGTCCAAGGCCCGCTTAATGCGGTTGCCGTGTAATAATAATTATCATTTTTTTCCCAACTGGTGAGGTTTGAACCGATAAAATAATAGGTGTTTCCCTTTCTAAATAAAGTTGGAGATTCAAATCCGCTTGATATTTGTTTATTGGTTTCGGCAATTATAGATTTATAATCATCTGCCAATTGGTGTATTACGCCACCATGGGTGAGGATATAGCCTGTTCCGTCTTTATCTTGAAAAGTCCCCATATCCCATTTTTTGATAGGTTTGCCATTGAATAGTATTGAACCTTTAAATTGATAAGGGCCTGTTATGTTTTTTGATGTAGCGTAACCTACAAACTGGTCCTTATAGCCCAAAGTATCTACGTGCATATACATAAAATACTGACCAGATTTTTGGTTTCTCATTACTTTAACTCTTTCCCCAACTCTGTTTGGTCCTAATTTGCCACTAGCTTGAACAGGTAAAGCGATACTTTCGAATTTCCAATTGTATAGGTCTTTTGAAGAATAACAATTAAATCCAACAAAAGCATTGCTAGTATCACTATGTGCTTCGCCAAATAGATAATACTTGTCCTTGTCTTTTATAATGTTGGCTCCGTGTGCACTTACCACTTTTCCATTTTGATCATACCAAGGTAGGCCAGAATAAATAGCATCTGTTTTACCTGCTTTTTGGGCATATAACGGTAAGTTGAGAATAGCGCTAACGACAAATAAGGCTGCACTTATAAATCTGATAGGATTTTGGATGAGCATGTTTAAAATTTGGTTAGACCAAATATAAATCATTAGCGTAATCTTGGCATCCTGTACTGTTGATTAATTATAGGCCAATTTGCTCATTTTTTGTAACAAAATTAAGCAGGTTAAAAAAAGAGTTATGATAAACGTTTTTTTGACGTTTATTATTTTATTTTTGGTTAGTCCAAATGTTAAATCATTCTCTATGAACATCAGCTTAAATAAGAAATGCCTTCTAATTGTTGTATTTCTATTTTTCAGTATAGCGCAATTAGCAGCCCAGCAAAAACATACTTTCACTATTAATAAAAATGATTTTTTGTTAGATGGAAAACCATTTCATATTATTTCTGGCGAGATGCATTATGCTCGTGTGCCAAGGGCTTATTGGAGAGATCGATTAAAAAAAGCAAGGTCTATGGGTTTAAATACCATTTGCACCTATATGTTTTGGAATGCCCATGAGCCAGTTAAAGGAACTTATGATTTTACAGGTAACCTAGATATTGCCGAATTCTGCAAAATAGCAGCAGAGGAGGACTTATGGGTTATCATTCGTCCCGGCCCGTATACTTGTGCAGAGTGGGATTTAGGTGGATTGCCATCTTATCTATTAAAGAATAAAAACATTGTTCTACGTACCTCAGATAGCGACTATATGCCTCAAACGTTGACGTTTTTGAATAGGGCAGTACAAGCTTTTAAAAATGCTCAAATTACCAAAGGTGGAAATGTTTTGATGGTGCAGGTTGAAAATGAATATGGAGTGTATAAAGCAGACAAGGTTTATCTAGAAGCTATCAAAAACACTTTGTTAAAGGCAGGAGTAGATGTACCCTTGTTTCATTGCGACTGGCTAGGAAAAAATTATTACGATAAAGGTCACATAGAAGGAGTAATACCAACCATTAATTTTGGAAGTAAGGCACAAAAAGGTTTTGAAACTTTTGCTCAATATGTGCCAGATGGACCAAGATTTAACTCAGAATTTTGGACAGGCTGGTTCGATTACTGGGGCGGTAAACACGAAGTACATTCTGTTAAAGAGAAAATAGAAGACTTTAAATGGATGATAGATAATGGTGTTTCTGTTAACCTCTATATGTTTCATGGGGGTACCACAAACGGATTTTTTCCTGGGGCAAACGGCAGTAACACTTATTACACGCCTTATACAACTAGTTATGATTATGATGCACCTTTAAATGAGGATGGTGAGCCAAATGATAAGTTTTATGCTTTTAGAGATGTGATTTTAAAGAAATATCCGGATTTAAAATTACCTGCTTTACCTACGCCCATTAAAAAGATTGTTATTCCTGAATTTAAACTGACGCATTTTGCTTCATTGGTTAATAATTTACCAGCTCCCAAAGTTTTTGAAACACCACAAAATATAGAGGCATTAGACCAAGCTTATGGTTTAATTTTATATGCTCACGATTTTACTGGGGAGTTAAAAGGTGAATTGAAAATTACCCGTGTAATGGATAGGGCAATGATTTATCTAGATGGTAAGAAAATTGGCGTATTAGATAGAAGGCTTAATCAAACTGCGATACAAGTTAACTTCCCGACAGGAAAACACAGATTAGAGATATTAGTAGAACCATTGGGAAGAGTAAATTTTGGTACTGCAATAGATACTGAGCGAAAAGGCATTACCGAAGGTGTTTATTTAAATGGAAGGGCACTAAAAGAATGGCAGCATTATCAATTTCCGTTAGATAAAATAGAAAGTGTTAAAACATCATCGGCAAAAGCCGGATATCCTGAGTTTTTAAAAGGAAGTTTTACGGTAAATGAAATAGGCGATACTTACTTAGATACACGTAATTTAGATCATGGCTTGCTTTGGTTAAATGGTAAGTTAATTGGCAGGTATTGGGGTATTGGGCCTCAACAAACCTTATATATTCCAGGTTGCTGGATTAAAAAAGGTATAAATCAAATCACTATTTTAGAACTGGGCAATCCTAAAGCTAATTCAATTAAAGGCATAAAAGAGCAAATCTGGGCTACTCAATTAGATTCTACCTTGCTACATTCTAAAGCTGGTTCTAAATTAACTTTAAATGCAAGCCAGTTGGTTAAAACAGGGGTGCTAGAGGATAAAGATGGGTGGCAAAATATCTCATTAGATAAAGCCGTAGCTGGACGTTATATTTGTTTGGAGAGCACCTCTAGTTATGAAAATTCGGCAGTTGCCGCTATTGCTGAATTAAGAATTTTAGATGCAAATGGACTAGAAGTACCAAGAGAAGAATGTACAATTGTGTATGCCGATAGCGAAGAATTTGAAAGGGAAAATGGTTTGGCAACTTTAATGATGGATAATCAGCCAACAACTTCTTGGCAAACACAATGGGGTTATAAAAAAGTTGCGCATCCGCATAGAGTGGTAATAGATTTAGGAAAAGTAACCAATATATCGGGTTTCAAATACCTTGCAGGTACACAAAAAACAAAAGGAAAAATTAAAGATTTCAATTTTTATGTTTCCAAGGACCAATTTACAATCGTAGCTAAATAATGATACAACCCTTGCGCCATTCCCGCAAAAGCGGGAACCCCGAAGGGCTCAGCGAAGCTAATCTTAAAGCGTCACGTAGGCTTTTAGCATTAGGATACCCAATCAAGTTGGGTATGACACGACTAATTTAATTTATGAAAATGAAAAGATATATTTTTAAATACTTGTTAACTATTGCTTTACTAGTTACTATCATCGAAAATTCACAAGCTCAAAACCAAGCTAAAACAGATGCTGCGGCATTAAAAATACCAACAGGATATTTGAGCAATCTCCATTGGGATTTACCATTGGATACTGTGGGTAAAAATGGTTCAATAATCACTTGGAAATCGAGCAACCCAGCTTATGTTTCAGATAAAGGAAAACTGTTAAAGCTTTCGCCTAGAAATGGAAGTAAGAGGAAGCTTAAAATGACAGCTTCAATAACCTCTGGGAATTTACGAGTTAAAAAGTCATTCGATATTAATGTAGCTTATCAAGAAATGCCATTGCAAGGCTATCTGTTTACTTACTTTGAAGGTTCTGGTCCACGAGATAAAGACGAACAAGTGAGGTTTGGTGTAAGTGCAGATGCTGTCAATTGGTCTGCCCTAAATAAAAACCAACCTATCATTTCTTCTGAGCTTATCTCTGGAACAGGCGGAATTAGAGACCCACATATTTTAAGGGGCGAGGATGAAAAAAGTTTTTATATGGTAGCTACCGATATGAGTACAGCGAAAAATGGCTGGGGGCATAATCCAGGCATTGTTTTGTTAAAATCTGAAAACTTAATAGATTGGAAACACGGTTTCATAGACCTTGAAAAAGTTTACCCTACAAAGTTTAAGAATGTGCAATGGGTTTGGGCACCACAAACTATTTACGACCCAGTAGCCGGTAAATACTTGGTTTATTTTACGGTTAAATTTAAGGATGATTTAAAATTAGATTTCTATTCAGCCTATGCCAATGCAACTTTTAACGGTTTTGAAAATGAACCTCAACTAATGTTCAACCCTAAATATGGTGCAATAGATGGCGATATTATTTACAAGGATGGTTTATATCATTTCTTCTTTAAAGGTAATACTAAAGACGAAAATGGTAAAGAATACAAAAATGGAATTAGACAAGCAATTGGTAAAACCCTTCAAGGACCTTGGGTAGAAGATTTTAATTATTTAGATGCTTATTCTGCCAAAAAAATAGTGGTGGAAGGTTCAAGTGTGTTCAAGTTAAATAACGATGATACTTATATTTTGATGTACGATTTGTATACCAACCATCGGTATGAGTTTCAGCGCAGCAAAGATTTGTACGGGTTTACGCCAACTCCTGAATCATTTACAAAAAACTTTTATCCCAGACATGGTAGCATAATCGGCATTACCAAAGAAGAAGCCAAACGATTAAATGAGAAGTGGGGAGGTGTTCCCGAAATATTATTGAAAGCCAATTAAGAATTTGATAATGAAATCACAATTTACAATAACATCCATTGTTTGGCTTTTATTATTTTGTTTGGTGAACCATGATACTGCGGGAGCTCAAACAGTAAAGGATACCCTTTATCATTTCCAATCAAACGGTAATCCTATCATTACTCATAAGTTTACAGCAGATCCTGCTGCAATGGTAGAAAATGATACACTTTGGCTTTATACAGGTCATGATTTTGAAGGAGGTCAAAAGGGCTATAAATTAAAAGATTGGTGTGTGTTCTCAACAGTTGATATGAAAAATTGGATTGAATACCCAGTGCCATTGAAATTGTCTGATTTTAAATGGGATAAGAGCGGGGGTGCTTATGCTGGTCAAACCATCAAACGAAATGGTAAATATTATTGGTATATCAGTACCAATGGCTCTGGCATTGGTGTTGCGGTTGCAGATCGTCCACAAGGGCCATTTAAAGATGCATTAGGGAAACAATTGCTAACCAATGCAGATTGTTTTGCTTCCACTCATTCTTGGACTTGTATAGACCCTTCTGTATTTATTGATGATGATGGACAAGCTTGGCTCTTTTGGGGCAATGGCGTTTGCTATTATGCAAAATTGAAGGAAAACATGATAGAAATTGATGGTGCTATAAAAAAGATTGACTTTGATGGATTAAAATTTGAAGAAGCACCATGGATACATAAACGTAAAGGAAAATATTACCTTTCGTATGCAACAAGCTTTCCAGAAAAAATTGCTTATGCAATGGCAGACCATATTGAGGGACCTTATCAATACAAAGGAATTTTAAACGAAATTGCAGGGAACAGCAATACCAATCATCAAGCTATAATAGATTTTAAAGGCAAATCTTATTTCATTTATCATAATGGTGCTATACAACGTAATGGAACCAGTTATAGCAGATCTGTATGTATAGATCTGTTAGCGTACAACCGTGATGGGAGCATAAAAAAAATAGTCATGACTTCTGATGGAGTTAAAATACAAGAGAAAAAGAAATAATAAATTAAAAAAAATACTGCAATGAAACACACGCTATTTGTCATGTTAAGTGGTCTTTTGTTTTCAACAGCTACTTACGCCCAAACTGATACCTTAAATGCACCTGCTACGGTTTTGCCTGGTGTATATGCCGACCCGCATATTGCTGCCTTTGGCAAAAAGTTCTACATCTATCCAACTACCGATGGTTCAGAAGGATGGAACGCAACAAGTTTTACGGCTTGGTCTTCTAAAGACTTGGTAAAATGGAAGTCTGAAAAGGTGATATTAGATTTGCCAAGAGATATTACTTGGGCAAAAGAGCGAGCTTGGGCACCTGCAATAGCCTATAAAAATGGGAAGTACTATTATTATTTCTCGGCTGATGTAAATATTGGTGTTGCAGTTGCTGATAAACCAACTGGACCATTTAAAGATGCATTAGGCAAACCTCTTGTGAAAAAAGCAATGTTAAAAGGGCAAATGATAGACCCGATGGTTTTTGTAGATGATGACGGAGCAGCTTATTTATACTTCGGACAAGGTAACTGTAACATCGTAAAACTTAACGATGATATGATTTCTTATGATGCCACGAAGATCATATCGATTAAACCAAAAGGGTATAATGAAGGTTCTTTTGTATTTAAAAGAAACGGGAAATATTATTTAAGTTGGTCTGAATTTGATACCCGAGACCCAAGATATTCTGTAGCTTATGCCGTTTCAGATTCTCCGATGGGACCATTTATTAAAGCAGAGCAAAACCCAATTTTAAAAGGTAAGGGTGTTGTAAAAGGTGCTGGTCACCATTCTATTGTACAAGTTCCAGGTAAAGATGAATGGTATATTGCCTACCATCGTTTTAAAATTCCAGGTGGTAATGGTTACAATCGCGAAACCGCAATCTCACCTTTAAGGTTTGATGAAAAGGGAAATATCTTGCCAGTTGATGTTTTCGAGAAAGTAAAACCAGTTAAGATTAAATAATTTTTTGTTAACCGCAAAGAGAGGAAGAGCGCAAAGGAATATTTAAAAATCTTTGCGTTCTTAGCGCCTTTGCGGTAAAACTTTATAGTGCCTTCACCAAAGAAACATCATCAACCCTGCAAAAAGCGTTTGCTTTTCCATCAGCTAAAAAGCCAATTTCAACCTTGCCAAATTTTACAATAATGTTTTTAATAGTGATGCTTTGCCAGTCTGCATTTGCCTCTTTAATAAGATAATTAAAGGTTTTGCCATTACTTAAAGCGTACATCTCTAACTTATTAAAGCCATTGTTGTTTTTTATTTTAGCAGTTAATGTGTAAGTTCCGTCTGCTAGTTTTACATAAGGAGAAGAAGTGATAATTTGAGATACCTTACGTTTAAAGTTTACTTTATCGTTGATGTAAAGACTTTTTTCGCCAATAACTTCTTTCCTGTCGGCTTCTGTATTAAAATGGTTTAAGTCGGGCGATTGGACACTGTCTAAACTAATTTTGTTACCCTCAATGATTTGAGTTACCCATCCTGTTAATTGCGTTTGCACTGGTTTAACAACACTCGGAATACGTTTTCTATCAGCCTCAAAACTCCCGTTTTTAACATGATCATTGTCTTTGGCTACATTCCATTTACCCGTTTTAGCATTTAAATCCCAAGAATTAAGTGAGTTAAAATACGGTGTTTTACCATCGAATGAAATTGGAAACCATTGATTATAGCCTAATCCGTTACCTGCAAAATCTGCCCAACGGTCGCCACAATAAATAACAGTTTCTTGTTCGCTACCTTTTACATTCACAAAAAATCCTGTTTGTGTTACGTGTGCATAATCAGCTTCACTACCCTTCATCACTAACATTTGATTGGTTGGTGTATAAGGACCCCTGATGTTATCAGCTACCAGATAGTAGGCAAGAGAACCATCCCATCCATAAATATTCGAAGCAAACATGTAATACTTGCCATTGTATTTGAACATACAATTGCCTTCTCTGCTTTCGCCTTTAAATATTTGCGTACAATCTAACAAGTTTACTTTACCCTCCTTAACGCCAATTTCTGAAACGTAAATTTTGTTTCGGCCTTTGCCATAAGAATAAACGAGATAAGATTTTCCAGTATCTTCATCCGTAAATACGGTTTGATCGCCAGTATTTGAAGTTCCAATCATCTCCATCATGCTAATTTCTTGGTGCCAAGTAAATTCGCCAGCTAGCGAATCAGAAACAGTAATTAAAACTTTTCCCCCATGCTGAACAAACATTGCATACTTCTTCAATTGTTTGATGTAGGCAACACCTAAACGACCAACCCAAGTTTTACTGGTTTTATTAGTTTCGGATTTTGTTAAAACATCATTTTCGAATGTCCAGTTCACTAAATCTGTAGAACTATAACAAGTAACAGACTCGAATGTAGCTCTTGGTTGTGTAACAGATGGGTCAATTCGATATTTATCTGCTTCTGCGTAGTTAACCCCATACCAGTAATATTTTTTTATACCTGTCTTTGGGTCGGCAAATTTAAATATCCCACCACCTTGACTATTAATAGGCTTGCCATCTTTTGTTTTCCAAAAAACATCGTTTTTAATGTTGTTGGATTGGGCATTTACAATTTGAACTATGGTTAGAACGAAAAATATAGAAACAATGAAAGAGTAACCTATTTGCTTTTTCATTAATCTATTTTTAACAATGAAATACCTTGTCTGCCTAATTCAAATTTAAATGGACCAGATTTAGTATCGAATTTAATAGGCTTGCCAATTGTTTTGAGCAAACTTGCTTTCTCAAGTGTTGCTATTTGTGCTGTAGTTGGACTTTGAGGAGAACCCATCTTTTTCCATTCTTCGTAAGAGTTACTATTTAAGTCATCAATACGATATTGAGTAATGGTTACCATTTTTTTGTTTAATCCATTTAAGGAAACCGATACGATATCATTTGCCCCTTTTTTATCTTCATCATGGTAATTCCAAATCATTACTGTAGCAGAGTTTTCAGCCTTTGCTGCTAAAACCCCAATGTCTGGCGCCGACTTTCTAATGCTAGAATCTAAAACAAGCTTTAGGTTATACATTTGATCGCTTTTTACATCAACCCTGTCACCTTTCATCATGGCAAACATCCTAAATACATTTAAAACAGGCTTGTTAACGCCATTAGTAGCTAAATCCCTAAAACCGGCAAACCAAGGTTGGTTTTCAAATTCAAAAGACCAGCTCACGGCTCCTAAAAGATTAATTTTATATTGAGTGGTTAGTTCATATAACCTAGCAAAAGATGCTGCGGTATAACTAGAATACATTGTCCCGTTTCTGTAGGCATTTTCTGGATTGGTAGACATCCCGCAAGCAGCACATCCCTCTGGGTCAAACTCACCAATAATTACGGGGATATTTTTAAGCTCCGGGTATTTGTTAATTACTTTATAGTTGTCGTTTACATTTCTAAGCTCGTTGCGTATATTCATCACTACTGTACCATTAACAACTCTTGGCGAACCTTTAGCGTGAAATAAAACTGCGTCTAATGGCGAACCAATTTTACCAGTAACATAGTTAGTGTCTTTTAAACAATGTTTGATAAAGGCATCTAGATATCTACTCCCACCACCAGTAACATTAGCACCACCAATTTTAGCAGTTGGTAAAGCTCTTTTTACGCCATCGGCGGCATAATCATATAATTTAAAAAAATCAGCTTGTGTACTCTTCCAGTAAGCTCCATCTGGCTCGTTCCAAACCTCCCAATACCAACTTTCTACTTCTTTTTGGCCATATCTTTCTACGCAATGCTTAACCCATTCGTAAACTAAATTGCCCCATTTTTTATAATCCTTTGGCGGATAAGCCCAGCCCGTTAAAATTTCATCATAACGAACACCAGGTTTCCATTTATGCTGGTAAGGATTTGGCTTAATAGACAAAGCTTCGGGCATAAAACCAATTTGCGCCAAAGGTTTCATTCCTCGTTTTACATAAGTATCAAAAATCTGGTCAACTATTTTCCAGTTATAAACCGGATTGCCATTTGCATCTTCAGTATAGGCGTTGGTTGAGCCCCATTTTAGAGCAGGTGTTCCATCTCCAGAAGTTAACAGGTTGTGTGCCCTTACATACACAGGAACCGGACTAAATTTTGAAATATCAGTCAACAATTTTTGGCCATCTTTCATGTAAGTATAATTTGGCTCATCGTAACCAAACCAAGCCCAAATGGGTTTCATCTCTTCAATTTTCTTGTCGAAGTTTACCTCAATATTGGCATTGGTTTGTGCATTGCTTACTTTTATTGATGTTAAAATCAATATAATGATAAGGCTCGTTTTGTTTAATAATCTCATCTGGTTTTAATTATATGATTATTTAGCTTCGTAAATTTCAGTCTCAATAATACTCAATCCGCCTCTTGATTTAGTTTCTACTCTTTCAATTCCATCATCCAGTTTTTTGCCATTTACCTCTACACCAATTTTAGCATTATCTGCAGCTTCTTTACCCGAACCCAATAGTTGGATGGTTACTGTTTTACCTTTTGTTGGTTTGCAAATTGCAGTAAAATAACCTAAGCTTGGTACAGTATTCCCTTTAAAAACTTCTTTCCCATCTACTAAAATACGAATAGGGTAGGCCTTAGTTCTAAAGCCATTTACCTTTAACTCAACTTGACCGATTGTGCTTTCTTTTTCTAGATCATATTTTATCCAAGCGGTATTTAAAATACCATCGTTAACCCAATCGCTCAATTCGTTATCATCATAACTCAACTTAGCTTTGTCGCTGTTTGCACCAGCTGTTGCACCAACAATTTTAATGGCTTTTCTACTTACTTGATATGTTTGTGCTGCAGGAGTTGCACCTCTTTTTAAGCTCGATTTCAATCCATCAGCAGGAAATTGACTTGATAAACCATTTTTAACCATTACAGGTAAAGTCTCCAAAGCAATTGAACCAGGTTTTAATCCTTCAGCCGTTGCTGTAATATTAATTTTACCTGCTGTGGTAGTAGACCTAACTAAAATTCTATTTACGCCACCTTCTACGGGTAATTGTTTAGATAAGATATAATTGTCTGGGCCTTGGGCAATACCACCACGCCATTCTGCGGGACCAGTTACATCAAATTTAATCATATTTAAAGCGATTGGGCAACGATTGCCAGCTGCATCAACCACTTCAACTTGTACCAAAGCTAAATCTGCACCATCTGCTTTAAAGCCAGTTGGGTTTTGCATTTTAGTTAACTTAATTGCAACTGGTTCTCCTGCAGTTTTAAGTTGAGTTTCTGACAATTTTAAGCCTTTATTATCATAAGATACAGCTTTTAATGTTCCAGCTTGGTAAGCTATGTTTTTAAAAGTATAAAGAAAACCATTGCTTTTTTCTCCAAAACCTAATGATTTTCCGTTCAGAATTAACTCTGCTTTATCACCCGCTGCAACTACATATATATTCTTTTTTGTGCCAGCTTTATAATTCCAATGACCAACTAAATGAATACCTGTTTTTTTAGCGTCAACCCAACCATCCCACATCACTTTGTGCGCATAAAAGCCATCCTTTGGAATACGCATGGCATCAACTTCACCACTTCTACGGTAATTTTCTTCACCTCTGTGATGCGTGTTTGAATCTGAGAAGATGATATTTACCCCACCAGAACTTACCCTAGTTCCGGTGCCTGGTCTTTCTTGGTAATATTCATTCCATCTTTTTACATTTTCAATGGCGTGAGAATCCTGATTTCTGTTATAATCGCTCGCATCGGCATCTTTATATTTCGGACCAGCACCATCAATGTGGAAAGGAGGGGAGAACTCATCCCAGTATTTCCTTAAACCCTCATCTCTAGAATATTCCATAGACCATAATGGCTTAGTTGCACTTTTATTAATGTATAACATTTCACCCCCATATTCTGCCTCATCAATGTTAAGCATTTCTCTAGAACCAATAGCTCTGCCACCATTTGGGTCATACTGATTTTTAATGGCTTTCATTTCTACCATGTGTTCTGCACTGATAGATTCGTTACCACATTCGTAGAAAAGAATACTAGGGTTGTTTCTATTGTAAATAATGGCATCTGTCATTACTTCCTCGCGCTGGTCCCATCTAGTACCCGTTACATCTTTTTCAGAATCACCAGCTGGCATTGCCTGTATTAACCCAACTCTATCGCATGATTCTATGTCTTGTTTCCAAGGTGTAATGTGCATCCATCTTACTAAATTGGCATTACTTTCTACCATTAATCCATTGCTGTAATCGCTAAGCCAGGCCGGTACAGACAAGCCAACAGCTGGCCATTCGTTGCTAGTACGTTGGGCATAACCTTTCATCATTAAAACACGGTCGTTTAAGTAAACCATTCCGTTTTTAAATTCAGCTTTTCTGAAACCAGTTTTGGTGTTTAATTCGTCAACTGTTATGCCATTTACTTTTAAACGAGAAGTTATCGTATATAAATAGCCATAACCCCAGCTCCAAAAATTTAAGCCATTAACTAAAGATTCGGCTCTTAAAATTGTCATATTACCAGCCGCAACAGTTTGAGCAGGAGAACTGTATGTTTTAACTATTTTACCATCTGCATCCTTAATTTCTACATCGTATTGAACTAATGCAGCATCAGCTGTTTCGTTTTTAATTTGAGATTCTGAAACTACTACTGCACTTTTTCCAGTGATATTGAAGTCTTTAGCGTAGATATAATTACCAGTTGTTTTTAAAGTTGAGTTAAGTGGTAATGTTTGATAAAGTTTACCTGTAATATGCAAACGAACATTTTTAGAAATACCACCATAGTTTGCATTAAAGTTTTTATCATTCCATTGATAGGTAGAATTTCTTTCTTTTTCCCTGTAAGTCCATGAGTTATCTATCCTAACTGCTAATACATTGTCTTTATTAGCTTCTACTAAACTACTGATGTCGAAGCCAAAGGAAGTGATGCCATTTTCGTGTCTACCAATAAATTTGCCGTTTAAATAGAATTCTCCGCCTTGTCTAATCCCTTCAAACTCTAAAAATATCTTTTTTGCTTCAGCACCTGATGGAAGAATGAAATGTTTCCTATACCAGGCAATGCCAGTTGATAAATCTTCAATGGATTTTTTAAAAGCCTCATCTTCATTCCAAGCGTAGGGTAGGGTAATGCTTTTCCAGTCTCTATCATCAAAAGCAGTTTGCTCAGCATCTTTTGCATCGCCAATATATAGTTTCCAACCTGGATTAAAATTGTAAGTACTTCTTTGGTTTTGAGCAAAGCTGATTTGACTTCCAATAACGATAAGGCAAAATAGCATTAGCAATTTGTGTTTCATACTTGATGTATTTGGTTTTATGCTAAGATACTTGCAGAGTTATGCTCATGCATCCTGTACTGTGCTGAAATAAATAGAGGCGTAATTAGAAAATATCCACTCATTATGTTGTAAATGGCATATTTGGCTATATTCTCTTTATACTGTATATCAAATTATTTACGCAAACGTTTTCATGTGATTTAAGGGTTTTTAGCAAAAAAATCGCAGACTAATGGCTTCATATTGAATAGCAAGTTTGTCAGTGCTTTTCAGTGGAGGGAGTCAGCGTCAATCAGCGAAAGGTGTTTCGCAGAAAAACCGCAGATTTAAAGGAACGCAGATAAGGCGCAGACTAATGGCTTCATATTTAATAGGAAGTTTGTCAGCGTTTTTTCTGCGGAAGAAATCAGCGTCAATCTGCGAAAAAGGTAAAATCTTAAGGTAATCTAAATTTTAAAATGTGTTTTTAGATTTAATATTTTATTATTGGGGATTATTTGGAACTAGCTAAAAACATTAAATGTCTTATCAACCTCAAAAAAATCGTTATCAAGCTATGCAATATCGCCGTTGCGGTAATAGTGGCTTAAAATTGTCTGCCCTTTCTTTAGGTTTATGGCATAATTTCGGTTTTGTTAATCAAATTGAAAATAGTAGAAATATTCTCCATACTGCATTTGATAATGGCATTACACATTTCGATTTAGCCAATAACTACGGTCCGCCTCCAGGTTCTGCTGAAGAGGTTTTTGGGAAAATACTCAAATCAGACTTTTCTAATTACAGAGATGAAATGGTTATTTCAACCAAGGCTGGTTATACCATGTGGGATGGCCCCTATGGCGATTTTGGCTCTAAGAAATATTTGGTTTCAAGTCTCGATCAAAGTCTAAAAAGAATGCAGTTAGATTATGTGGATATATTTTATCACCACAGACCCGATCCGGATACGCCATTAGAAGAAACAATGGCGGCATTAGATTTAATTGTTCGTCAGGGTAAGGCACTATACGTGGGTATTTCTAATTATAAGGCAGCAGAAGCCGAAAGAGCTATTGATATTTTGCAAAAACTAGGTACACCATGTTTAATACATCAACCTAAATATTCTATGTTTGAGCGTTGGGTAGAAGATGGCTTAATGGATGTTTTAGGCAACAAAGGAGTAGGCTGTATTCCTTTTTCGCCTTTGGCACAAGGTTTATTAACTGATAAGTATTTAGATGGTATTCCGGCTGATTCTAGAGTAGCAACAAGTGGCGTGTTTCTTAATCAAAACAGCATTACCCCAGAGAAAATAGAAAAAGTGAAAAGGCTAAATGAGATTGCTCAAAGTCGTAATCAGAAATTGGTTCACATGGCACTTGCTTGGTTGTTAAAAGACGAAAGAGTTACTTCTGTATTAATTGGAGCAAGTAAACCTGCCCAGGTAACAGATGCCATTGAATGTTTAGCAAACATCAGTTTTAGTGAAGCAGAATTAAATGCAATTGAAAATATATTAAACCGATAAATTATTTAGAAAATTTATCTAAAACCTGAGCAAAACCTTTTTTATTATTCAAATCAATATTGTTGGAATTGATATAATCTTTCACTTCCTTAAACTGATTAGGGAAAAATTCTGCAAGTGTATTAATGCCTTTAATATGAATATACTTGTCGTTTTTCTTTAGATAGAACTCATCTTTTCTTTTGATATTATATTCTGGCAGTATGAAGTTGTATACACCAAATTGCCATTTTACAGTTGAAATACTGGTTTGCGCAGAGTTTTCAGTTTTTCCTAAGCCTGTATCAACTGCCTGTGCTATTAATGTTGCAGTGTGCCTGACATAAAGCGAGTTGTTTTTGAAGGGAATTTCTTCATAAAACATATTTCCATTGGGAATAAATTTTAACCCTTTAATGTAAATGGCATCTATTTTTTCTACTTCTGCCATAACAAGTATAGTGTCATCTTTCATAAAGAGCATTTCTTCCCTCAAGGTGTTATAGTTAAGTTTTGCCTCTAAATCTGCTCCAACTTTAAATTTAATTATGCCACTTTCAAAATCTGGGAAAATATATTGCGAAACTTTATTTTCTTGACCTTTAACACAATAGATGCTAGTTAAAAGAACTAAAAATGTGATGCACTTTTTCATAAATTGATTTATTGAAAGATTTTTCTGAAATTATTTAGTTGCAATTAATTCATTTAAACGTTGAACCAAGTAAGGACCAAATAGATTTTTACCTACAATTTTTCCATTAGGGTCTACCAAAATATTTGTTGGAACTCCTTTAACAGCATACATCTTTGCTATTGCATTATCCCAATATTGTAAATCTGAAACTTGTGCCCAATCTAAGCGATCGTCCTTAATTGCCTTTAACCAATTGTCTTTGGTATGATCAAGAGATACGCCCAGTATGGTAAAGTTCCTATTCTTAAACTTATTAAAGGTATTTACAAGATTAGGATTTTCTTTTCTGCAAGGCATACACCAGCTCGCCCAAAAATCTATAAGCACGTACTTTCCTTTAAAATCTCCTAAACTAACAGGAAAGCCTTTTTCATTGTTTTGGGTAAAGGGCATCGCAGTTGCACCAGGTCTCGTATTTTTAAACCCATCAATAGTAGTTTGAATACCTTTTGCTAAGCCCATTTTTTTAAATTCTGGAGAGAATTTGTCTAAAATACTTTGTGTAACGGCTTCGTCGGCATCTCTAATCATTGAATAAGACAAAGCTACCAATCCCATAAATGTATTGATATGGGTTAAGGCATATTTCTCATAAGCCTTTCCTTTTTCAACTGAAGATATATTACCTAATTTATTTATTTCGTCATTTAGGGCTTGAAATTCATCATTCAATGGAGAACCCCCAATCTTGCCTTCTTGCAAGTACCCTCTTGATGAAATAGTCATATTTTTGTTTTCAAGATAAAAATTTAACTTATCTGCAATGTTTTTAAAATTTGGCGCAGCATAATATCGAAGTTCTATTGTAGCACCTACAACTCTTGGAACAGTTCCTGTAAAAGTAAAAGAACCACTCGTAACTTTAATCGTATCCGTTACTAATTGACCATCAATTTTATAGGTTAAAATAGCCTGTCCCGCATTGATATAGCCCACTTTGCCATTAATTATATATTTTTCTTGTCCGATGCTAAACAGCGGTAGAAATAGAGCAATAACTAGAAGAAATTTTTTCATACAGATGTTTTAATCAAAGCTAATTTAGCTCATTTTTGTGGAAATAAAAGTTGATGTTGATAAGAAAATTTGCCCTTCAATATAAATAATCTAACCTTCATGCAAATAAGTAAAAACATAAAATGGAAGATTTAAAAGCTTTAAGCCAAGTAGCAGAATTTCACAAAACCTTTAAGCACCCAATATTAGATAACGCAACTATTCCTACAAGAGAAAGAAGCCAGTTAAGAATTGATCTAATTGCCGAAGAATTGAAAGAACTGCAGGAAGCGGTTAACGATAATAACATGGTAGAAATAGCTGATGCATTATGCGATCTGCAATATGTTTTAGCTGGTGCAGTTTTAGAATTCGGCTTAGCCAACAACTTTAAAACACTGTTTGATGAAGTGCACAGGTCTAACATGAGCAAAGCATGTAAAACTGTAGAAGAGGCAAATGATACCATTGCTCATTATAAAAATAACAGTAATACCGATGCTCACTATAAAGAAATTGATGGCTTGTTTTTAGTTTACAGGGATGGGGATCATAAGACTTTAAAGTCTATTAATTATTCTCCGGCAGATTTAAAAGGATTGTTAAAACAATAATGTTAATTTTAGCATTATTAGTAGAAAAAAAAATATGGTAGTAGTAAATAGTTACGAAGAGTTTGAAGCACATCTAGGTAAGGAAATTGGTATTTCTCAATGGCATACTATTGATCAAGATCAGATCAATAAATTTGCAGATGCAACCCTAGATCATCAATGGATACATACTGATGAAGAAAAAGCCAAAAATGAAGGCCCATTTAAAGCAACTATTGCTCACGGTTATTTAACCTTGTCTTTAATCCCATATTTATGGAAACAGATTGCAGATATTCGCAATATTAAAATGGAGATTAACTACGGCATAGAGAGCTTTAAGTTTGGCCAAGCCGTTGTTGTAAATAGCGAAGTTCAATTAAAGGCAAAACTTCAATCTATAACTAATTTAAGAGGCATTACCAAGGTAATTATTCAGGCAACATTAATTATTAAAGACCAACCTAAACCTGCTTATACTGGCGATGTAATGTTCTTATATCACTTTAATTAACAATTAATTATTGATTTACCTGTTCTGTCTTTGTATCTGAAAAAGTATTGCCCGATATTTTATTATCAAAAGGGGCAATACTTTGTATAACAGGTGATGGATATCTTATGGTATCAAATTTTCCCTTCCAATCTGCATCTTTACTATCACCAACCAGTATTCCTGTTGTGGCATTTGATATTTGATTATTGTTGATGATGCAATTACTTGCGGCAATATAAAAACCTATTTCTTGCTTTCCTTTTGCCATTCCGTACATTAATCTGATGGCAGTTTTAATGTTACTTATTTTATTGTTTGTAATGGTATGTCCCGTACCGTTTACACGAATTCCTCCAGTACCACCATTAAATATGTTGCCGTCAATAATACAGTCGTGACCGCCTCTCATCACCAATTCTCCATCATTATTCTCGAAATAATTTTTCAAGTAGCTATTGCCACTACTTTTGTTGCTAATTACTTCACTTTCGCCATTACAATTAATAAATCTATTATCCCTAACAATAGATTTTGCTGCTTGTAAACCTAACAAAACAGGGTCTTGACCAATTTGAACACACTCGCCTCCATTGCCATTTTTCCAACTTACCTTTTGTTTATTGGTAAAAATGTTCTGCTCAATTAAGGTGTTTTGTGGGCAAGTTTCTTTAGTTATTTTAACTTGTAAATCCTGGTTATCTACATTGGCAGTAAAGGTGCACTTGTCAATTTTATTGTTAGCTCCACTTCCAGAAACTATTACTAAGGGCGTAAACTGTGTCTTAACCGTATTTTCTAAAAACTGGCAATTGGTAATTTGGCAACTTTGCGAACCTTTGAGCTCTATCAAACCCCCATTTTTTAACAGGATACAGTGTTTAAAAGTTATTCCACTTAAAATGATATAATCGCCAGTCAGCTTAAATAAGATTTGATCCATATCACCAGAAAAAACAACCTTGCCACTTTCTTGTGCCCTCACTAAAATTGTTTTCGCTTTTGTACCCTTACTAGCTATTTCTATTGCCCAATTGTTGTAATTGCCATTGGCGATGATCACCTCATCACCAGCTAATAACTGTGGAATAACAGTTTTAAATTCCTTTTCAGAATTTACTTTATAAGATTTGGCTAATATTGCTTGATAACTGGTGCAAACGATTAAATAGCAAAGGATTATTTTTTTCATTATAACAATTTGGAATGAGCTTATACTGATTATGACATTAATTATTAATTAAATGTTAATATATTTAAAGCATCAAATATATTAAGCTAGCCAAATCTTAGGGTACTGCAATATGATAAGAATTGTGATATCCTAAAAATAATTTTTCAATTTAGTTAAATTATGCTCAAAAAACTCACATCAGTTTTTTCTTTTGTAATCATTACCTTAAGTTTTAATTCGTCTTACGCACAAAGAGCAGTAAATGTAGATTCTAAATTAAAGGAATATATATTTAAGGCTGATGAGGTTGTTTGTTTGGAAGATGCGAGTAACAAGTTAACCATAGCAACCATAAGCAGTGCTGCTTACCAAAGTAAATTTATTAAGAACATAAATTTTTACCCTAAAAACTATAACCGATCATCTGCATACTGGTATAGAATAAAGGTTAGGTTTAAGGAAGATGTAAAGCAAAATGCAATAATTGAGTTTTTTGATCAAATAACCGATCACATTGAATCGTACTTGCCTGATACCAATAGGAAATATGTAAAAAGTGTAGCAGGTGCCGATTTAAATTTTGCAGAAAGATCTTACCATCATAAAAATTTCGAGTTTCTTATTAATACCACTAAAAAAGGAGAGTATTACTATTATTTCAGGGTAAAATCTAAAGACCAGGTAAACGTAATTATTGTTTACAGAACCATAGAGAGGTTTATTGGCTATGCACTTTCTGAGTATATCATGTTCGGTTTTTTTTACGGGATGATCGTAATTTTCAGCTTCCATAATTTATTGATGTTTCTAGCTGTAAAAAGGCGACAATACTTTTTCTATATTTTATATATACTGAGTGTTGGTTTGTATGAAATGTCTACCGATGGCATTGCTTTTCAATACCTATGGCCTAATCACCCTGTTTGGAATGAGTATGCTTATGGAGTTTCCTTGTTCTTTTTAAGCACATTCGGCCTTATTTTTACCAAAGAGTTATTACACGTTAAGATAAAGGCGCCTACAATTAACAAGGTCATTAACGTGTTATTAGGTGTTCGTTTCTTGTTCTTTTTGGTATGCTTATTTTATGATAATGATCTGTTTAAGTACAAATTCCTAGAGGCAATACCTCTGTCGTTATGTTTCTTTACGGGTATTTACATCTGGTGGAAAAAACAGTACGGGCCTGCACGATTCTTTGTGTTGGGTTATTTTTTCCTGTTTATGGGCTTTATCATAAAAATTGTACACATACTTGGTTGGTCTAGACTATTTATTGGCAATGTAGTTGGTTATTATAGTTTAAGTTTTGGCTTTTTACTGGAGATGGTATTTTTATCTTTTGCCATAGGCGATCAGGTAAGGATTTTGAAACGGAAAAAAGAAAATGCCCGTAAACAGATCATTAAACAAATGCAGGTTAATGCAGACCTTAAGGATAGCATAAATAAAGAATTAGAGATTAAGGTAGCAGAACGTACCAAAGAGGTACAACAAAAATCTAAAGAGCTACAACAGAAAAATATCACTATTGAAGATCAAAATGAAGAATTGTTGTCTATTAATGCATTGTTAGAGCAACAGGCTGAGGAAATTTCTAGAATGAACATCCTACTAGAAAAAGACAACATTACGCTTAAAACCAATATAGAAAAAGTAACCGATGCCCGTGTTAATGCAACAGAGCTGGATTTTGATGAGTTTAGTTTAAAATATCCCGATAGAGATACCTGTTATAAGTTTTTGGCCGAATTGAAATGGGAAAATGGTTATGCATGCATTAAATGCGCTAATACAACTTATTGTAATGGTAAAGTTCCATTTAACAGAAGATGTACAAAGTGCGCCTATGAGGAATCTGTTTTACATCAAACTATTTTTGAGAATAATAGAATACCAATTAACAAAGCCTTTTACCTTGTTTATTTAATGTATAACCATAAAGGCGCAATTTCTTCTCATAAATTGTCAGAAAAATTAGGCATTAGACAAAGCACCTGTTGGACCTATGCCTCTAAAATTAAAAAGGTAATGGAAGAACGTAAAAAAGATTTAAAAGGTGTGGGTAAATCTGGTTGGAGAAAGCTCGTGCTTGATAAGTAATTGTTAATTATGCTCAATTATCATGAAATAACAATGCTATCTTCTCCTTCCCGTGCATTTAAGGCCTTTCGTGCTTTTCCCAAAGGTCACATAGCGATGGCTTTTGCCTATCCCTTTGTCAGGAAAAGAAATGAAAAATATCTCTGATAATAATGCTTTGAAAATTGAAGGTGTATTTGTAAATGATAGCATTGTATATTATACGCAAGCGAAGGAATACAGAAATTATTCCAGATTCAGGAGTAGTGCCCCCATAATTTCGATATTTATTCACTTAATATAAAACCTTAAAGGTTGATAAGCTTTCTGATATAAAGGCTTATAACTTCTCTGATTTAACATATGTAGATCAAAATAGAATACTTCTGGCAAAAAGTGGTCCCGATGATGGTATTTTTTTCTATAATAAAAATTTAAGAAATATTAAGAAAATTAGTGTAACTAATGACACCTTGAGAAATTCTAAATTTTATAGTAACCCAGTAATATTGGAGTCGGACAATATAGTAGCAGCATGCTCTTATCAATTAGTTAATATTAATCTCAAGACTCAAAGGCAAAACATAATTTTGCCACTACCGGCACTCATTCTAAAGTAATTCGCTATAATGGTAAAATACATAAGGTGTTTTTTCTTAAAACTGATGATGTTAATTTTATTAACTCGATAAACATTGATGGCACTGATTTAAAAAAAATTAAATTTACCAATTTATCAAATGCGAATTAGGGGGTTAGTGTAGTGTATAAATGATAGGTGTTCAAATTATCACTAAAACCGAGCAAGCATCCCGTTTCTGATTGAGATAAAAGTTTAGCATATTGTAAAATGTATGCTGAACTTTTTTGTTTTGAGCTATTAGATTATTGTTATGTTTTGATCTTATATGTCGGAACAAATTAGACATAGTGCTAGAGCGGCATAGATTTAATTTGCTGATCTGTCCCACTACAAATTACAATCAATAATAATTTACAATCCATCTTTTTCTTACATCTCTCCTAAATTTTATATCTTGGGCTACCAAATATTAAAGACACACACATGATGAGAAAATACCTATTATTTTTCTTGGCAAGTTTTTTTGCCATTCAAACTTTTGCGCAAACAGATGCCAATATGGGCATTATACCGGTTCCGGTTTCCATTAAAAAAAACACGGGTACTTTTTCTTTAGATAAAACTGTTATTTTGGTAAATAATGAAACAGCAAATGCCAAGGCTGCGGATTTATTAAATGCATTTATTGTAACAAAAGGTGGTTTTGCATTAAGAGAAGCAAAAACTTTAACGGCAGGGCAAAAAGCTATTGTTTTAACTTCGGCAGGTGCCGATAAATTACCTGGGGAGGGTTATACCATAACAATTACAGCTAACCAAATTAAGGTAGTGGGTACAGAAGTGGGTTTGTTTTACGCAGTGCAATCTTTAATACAATTAATGCCGGAGAAAAAACAAGATAGGATTAGTATCCAATCGGTTGAGATTAACGATTATCCGCGTTTTAAATACCGTGGCTTGCACCTAGATGTAGCCCGTCATTTCTTCCCGGTTTCTTTTATTAAAAAATACATCGACTTAATGTCGCAGTATAAACTGAATAATTTTCATTGGCATTTAACAGAAGACCAAGGGTGGAGAATTGAGATTAAGAAATATCCTAAATTAGTTAGTGTGGGTAGCACGAGAAACGGAACTATTGCAGGTAATTATCCGGGTACAGGCGGTAATGACAACGAGGTGCATAAAGGTTATTATACACAAGACGAGGTGAAGGAGGTTGTAGCCTATGCGGCAGCAAAGTACGTTACTGTTGTGCCAGAAATAGAAATGCCAGGCCATGCTGGTGCAGCAATTGCGGCTTACCCAGAGTTAAGTTGTTTTCCCGATAGAGATACCTTTATTAGTGATAAAACACCTTGGAGTGGAGATAGAAAGGGAAAACAAGTGCAACAAACCTGGGGTGTTTTTGACGATGTTTTTGTGCCTACAGAAAATACCTTTAAATTTTTAGAAAATGTATTGGATGAGGTTATTGCCTTGTTTCCCTCAAAATACATCCACATTGGTGGCGATGAATGCCCTAAAGAATATTGGAAACAATCTCCTTTTTGCCAGCAGTTTATTAAAGATAATAACCTGAAAGACGAACATGGTTTGCAAAGTTATTTTATCCAAAGAATGGAAAAATACATTAACGCAAAAGGTAGGTCTATTATTGGTTGGGATGAGATTTTAGAAGGTGGTTTAGCGCCAAATGCAACCGTAATGTCTTGGCGGGGAGAAGCAGGAGGTATTGAGGCAGCCAAACAAAATCATGATGTAATCATGACACCAGGTTCTGCTGGTTTATATTTTGATCATAAACAATCTGCCTCAACCGATGAGCCCCTAACTATTGGTGGTTTGTCTAATTTTACAAAGGTTTATGGTTATGATCCGGTTCCGAAAGAATTAAATGCAGGCCAACGTAAATATGTAATTGGTGTGCAAGCAAATATTTGGACAGAATATATGGAAACACCAGCTAAGGTAGAATACATGCTTTTACCTAGGTTGTTTTCTTTAGCAGAAATTGCATGGAGCCCGGTTGAAAGAAAAGACATCAAAAACTTTACTGAAGAACGTTTACCTTTACATTTAGCCAGATTGGATAAAACAAATACTAATTATTGGGTGCCAACCCCAATAGGCCAAACAGAAAAAGTAATTAATGGAGAAAATATAACAGTGGAGTTAAAATCACCAATGCCAGGGGCTAAGGTGTTTTACACATTGGATAATTATCGTCCATCTGAGAACGCAACTGAATATAAAAGCCCAATAAAAGTTATTGTGCCACAAGGACAGAAGAAAGTGCTTAAAACCATAGTGATCATGCCAAGTGGAAGAAGGAGTGTGGTTACAGAAACAATATTAAATAATGGTGCTGCTGATGTTAAAACGAAATAATTTTCGTTAAATGTTATAAGTAGACAAGATAAATGCGTAACAAAAATTAAACATTAAGAAATGAAGAAAAATTAAGGTTAACTTAACGATTGGAAATTCTTAATGTTTTAAAATAAAATCATCACAAAAATGAAATTAACCAAAGCTATCAAACTAGGATGTTGTGCTTTAGCCAGTGTTTTATTCATAGCTGCTTGTACAAGTGACGACAAGCCATTAACTGCGGCGCCAGCTACCAAAGGTGATACTAAAGAACCAAATCCTTTTCCATTTTATAAAAACATAGAAATTAAACCTGGTTTTAACTTTGAGGTGCTAAGTTGGGGAAAAGGAGTTGATACCTTAGGTGGTTATTTGTTATTGATGTCTGATTCTGTGAAAAACAACTACAAATCAATCTCTGTTGAAAGGAAAGGTATCATTGCCGATGCTTGGAACATGGATATGGACAATGACGGAAATCCAGAGTTATATGTTCAATATGTAGTAAGGAAAAACGTTAACGACTTAAATGTTTTTGAATACAGCAACGGAAGTTTTGATAAAATCAGTTTTCCGGGTTTAAAGGATAACCTTAAAAAAGGTTATGAAGGCAATGACAAGTTTTTTGTTAAAAATGGTGATCTGTTTCGCTCTGTTCCAGTTGTTAATGTAGATAGCGGCAAAACAACAACCTTAGTAAAAACCATTAAATATAGGTTAAGTGGAAACAGTTTCTCTACTAGTGAGGTTAAGCCTGGAGAATAAAAAACATTTTTATAGCTATTCTAAATATTTCTATTCATTGTAAAATATTTGCATTATTTGTCTCGTTTATAGTTTGGTGCGATTATATAATTACCTTTGGCATTCTTATCGATTGGACTTACCCTTCATTTGGCCATTTTGTAGGTTTACTTAATTAATCGGGCCATTAAATTATATGAATAAAATTGTTATGGGCAAACGCTTACAAGCAATAGCTGTGGATATGCTCATGATGGTTTCATTACAAAAAAACAAAAATTACATTGATGAAAACTAACAACATCGCCTTTATGGCAACAGAATATCTTTTCCATCTAAATAATGCAAATGATGAAAATGGGATAATGCCTTCAGAAAACTGGAAATTGGAAAAGGTTTCACTTACTCAAAAATTAGCTATTGAACATGATTATTACCCAACAGTAAGTGTTGCGGTTGACCAAAAAAGTATGGATGATTTTGGTGACGCTGTTTTAAAACGCATCAATACTAAATATCCAAAAATTCATATCAAGGATCAGTTAATAGAGTCACAGATAGGTGCAGATCATTTCATTGCTTATAGTCCTACAAGAGTAAGAAGATAAATCACTGTTATAAAGCTTAAAAATATCCTTTGCTTGGTAAAAACAAAGGATATTTTGTTTATAGGTGTTTTTTCTGCTTGATTTTGTGTGTGTTTAGCTGTTTTTAGTGCTGTTAGTTTGATTTTTAGAGCAAAAATCATCATTTTTAAGTAATTTATAGCTTAATAGCTAGTTTATTAGTATTTTGTTGATAATTCTTTGCTTCAACAGCTTTTAACTTGTAAAAATATGTCATATATTTATTTCTGATGAATTGGTAAAATGTTTTACTAATTAAAGAGATTTAAAACTAACTATTTTTATAACCTTGAATTTAGCACCTTACCTAGAAAGTGGCATATTAGAGCTTTATGTTTTAGATTCTCTACCTATACATGAGAAACTTAATATAGAAAAAGCAGTAAAAAATAATCCTGAATTACTAGAAAAGATTTCAGAGATTGAAATGGCTTTTGAAAGCTATTCGGATTTAGATATTGACGGTCCAAGGCCTGCATTAAAGGGCAGGATAATAGACAACATTGTAAACTTACAGAAAGAGCAAGTTATGAATGTCAATGATTTACCTATAATTACCGCATATTCACGCTATAAAAACTGGTTAAATTTTACGAAGGACTTAGAAATGGAATCATCGGTGTCAGGTAAAGCCATTCATGTGCTTCGTGAGGACGATGATGTTTTACAAATGGTAGTTACTACAACTTTAGGTGTTAAAGAAGAAAATCACCCAGACGTATTAGAAAGTATGTTAGTTTTAGAAGGGGAATGTAAATTCACAGTGTGTGAAAATTTAAGAGTAATGAAGGTGGGTGATTTTATAGATATTCCAATGAATAGAATTCATCATATGGAATTAATATCACCATCAATAACTGTCATTTTGCAAAAAATTAAAGTTTAAAATATTGCATATTGATTGTCCTTGTTGTGCTAACTTAAGCTATTCCAATTGTTGCCACCCATTTCATTTAAATAAAGAAAAGCCATTAACGCCAGAAAAGCTAATGCGTTCTCGTTTTTCTGCCTACGCCTTACATTTAATAGATTATTTAATTGAAACAACACATCCTTCGCAAAGACATTTGTATCAAAAGAAGGAAATAGAGAATTCGGCTAAAAGTAATGTTTGGTTAAAACTAGAGATCTGTGAAGCTAAAAAAGACATTGTAGAATTTAAGGCTTTTTACCAGAATGGTTTAAAGATATTTATTCATCATGAAAGATCAGTTTTTAAACAAGAAAATGGGATTTGGTATTATTTAAAAGGTTAATATCCCAATCAATAGCATTTTTTCTAAAAAGAAACAGGGATTCATCAAAGACAAATCCCCGTTATCTAAATTAACGCTCTCGTATATATAAACACCTAAAAAAGCTATTTATTGTATAAACATTATTATTTTTTTTCTTCTCTAGTTTTTTTTTTGCTACTGTTTTTTTAGTTTTGTAACCGCTTCATCCTCAATTATTTTCATTTTAGCAGGCGCTTTTGTTTTTTTAACTGTTTGAATGATTTCTGGGCCAGTAATGGTTTCTTCATTAACTCCCTTTTTTTTAATAGCTGTTTTTTCCTTAACTATTTTAGGTGCTTTTGCAACCACTACTGGTTCTTCCTTTACTTGAACACCAGCTGCTGCCACATTATTTTTTAAATAAGTTTCTAAAACTTGCTTTAAGTAAAGATCTGGCTTAGGCATATTAATTACCGTTCCAGGTTCTTTGTCTTGCGATTGTTTAATGTAGGCAGACTTAATTTTACCCCAATCTTTAGAATATAATTGAATAAACATGGCAACAAATTCTTCGTTGGTGTAGTTTTTAGGCAATCTGCCTAATACTGCTTGTATTTTTTCTTCTTTTTTATGTAGTACTGCCATGGGTTTTCTATTTGTGCAAAGATAGTTAAAGATTTTACCACATAGAGATATAGGTGATATAGTTTTAATGGTTATTGATTTCTTCAATCGGAACAAAGCAACAAATATAAAAACACAAAGTTTTGGTTTAGAGGAAGTTTAGTTATAATCTGCATAGAAATAATAAAACTGACATTTTTTTGCTTTTATCTTTGGTAAATTTTATTACATTTGCTAAAAATAATAGCATAATTTTTTATGACCGTTACTGTCGTTGCCATATTTGATGAGTTTAATCCGCATGCACCATTAGCTAAAGTGTTAAAGGAAAGATTGATACGTTTAGCATCCGATTTGCAAAACGTTCATTTAAAATCCTTGGCGTCGATGCCACCGATGGATGATGATATTGTAATCTACATCAGTTATAACTTAAAGTATAACGTTCGTTGGAGAATAGCTAACGATGTGCCAGATTTTGTAGAAAAAGAAGTAGCACAAATTTGTGCCCTACAAGGATACATTGCTTGGAAAACAAGCACAGTTAATGTTTTTAAAGGGAATAAATAGATCTTTAAATTAAAGCTAAAACCTGCCTGCGGTTGGCAGAGACTAAAGCAGGACAAGATCTTCTTAAGAATCGCTTGCCCCGCTTTACAGAAAATATTTAATAAAATTATTCTGGATATATTTCATTTAAAACACCAGCCAGTCTAATTGCGGCTTGTTGGATGCGTTTTTCGACCATTGGCAAATGTTTTTGATAGTATGCATCGTCAATTACTCTTTTATTCATAGCATCTACCTCAGCATAAAGTTGCGTTGAAATTTGGTAACTTTCCCAAAGCCATTGTATCAACGGATCGTTTTGCCATTGTTTAATGTTTTCTGCAGAAACATTATCGTATTTAGTAGCCAATTGATCGTAAGTTAAACCTTGTTTTTCTAACATTTTGGTATCCCAAAGGCTATGTAAGTTGGTTCCTTTTTCATCGAAATTTAATTGAATGGTACTGCCTCCTTTATCCTCAGCTCTGCTAATGTGCATTGGTTGGTGTAAATCACCTACAAAATGCATGATGAATTTAAGTGCATGCACTTTTTGAATTCTTGTAGCTTGAGGATTTGTCAATTCTATTTTTGCCTTATTTAAGGCTGTATAAACGTTTTCATTGCTTAATGTATCAATGTGTTTCTTGAAATCTTCAAAAGATAAGCCTAGCGGAAGATTTAAAAAATGCCAGTTAGCGGTTTCCGAAAATTCGGGCTCTCTTCTTGCATCATCTGCCCAGGTGCAAGCTTCAGCAATGCTGGTATCTCCTAAAAGATTTTTGATGGCTTCTTTTGCCTTAGGGTTAAGATGGTTCTGTGTAATTTGACCAATTGTTCTGTGACCAGTATAACCCCAAGAGATTAAGAACAGGCTTATACAAAACAAGGCAATAGGGAATAATTGTCTCAGTTTCATAAAATAATTTTGATGGGCAAATGTAGTGCTATTGCAGTTTATATGATGCAATGTGTTAAAGCCGTTACGAATATTTAATTATCAGTTAATATACCCACCATCGGGTATTGTTACAACTAATTTATGCCACTAAGTTTAGTGTATTATAAACTTAAACTAAAAGAAATGAACAATGTAACCAAATGGATGAGTTGGGAAGGTGGGATAGACCTTGTGGCTTTAACAGCTCCAGACCTTCAAATGCCCAACTTAATAATTCACCTGGGCAGAATGGTAAACACACCAGTGGGAAATGCTGCTAGTGGAATGATTTTATGGCAGCCAGACCTAACTGCGCCTCCAGCAGTTATGGGTTTTGTAAGTAACAACGAAACTGTGGGGAAATACTTTGGACCGAATATTTTTGCTGATACTCCTTTTGAAATGGCATCAGTTTTAACAGCTTTTATAAAGGTTGAAATAACACCAACATGTGCTTACTCTACCTGCGTAGTAAACGGTTATACCTTCGAGGTAGAAATGAGCGATTTTTCAGAACCTTATTTAATAAATAGGCAGCCATCTGCAATGCCACCATTTTATCAACAAGGGGTAGAAATACATGCCAAAAAGGTATTGGTAAAAATAGATGGTAAAATTATAGATGTAATTATTCCTCCTGTTGGCATAACTGGTGGGCTGGCATCCGTAGTTTCGCCAAATGGGGTTTATGCTAGGTAATGTTAATGGTATATTGAAACAAATATTTTACTGCGGTGTTAAATGTTAGTTAAATCAATTGCTTATGTTAGCTTTAGAGATAGTTATACATATCTTTAAGGCTAATCACAAAGACCAATATAAACCTGATATGGATAAGAAGGAGAATTTAGATAACGTATTTAAAGAAGAAATAAAAAAACCTTCTGATTTTAAGTTTGGTGCTACTGTTGCCAATGCTTTTGATGACATGGTAGAGCGGTCTGTTCCATTTTACAATGAAATACAGCGAATGATTATTGAACTGGCAGCCGAACACGCATTACCAAATACCAATGTGGTAGATTTAGGCTGTTCTACAGGTACCACAATGATTGGATTGAACCCTTACGTTGCAGAAAACATAAAGTTTGTAGGAATAGATGATTCTGTAGAAATGCTTAAAAAATGCGATGTTAAACTGAAACAAGCAGATTTTAAACGTAATTACGAATTGGTTAATGCAGATTTGCATGATGAAGTGAAAATAGAAAATGCTTCTGTTGTTATTCTTTGTTTAACACTTCAGTTCATGCGCCCTATTTTTCGCGAGAAGTTATTGAAAAGAATTTATGATGGTTTAGTGCCAGGTGGAGTTTTGATTATTTCAGAAAAGATTTTGGCAGAAGACAGTCTGTTCAACAGAAATTTTATCAAATATTATTACGATTATAAGCGTAGAAACAATTATAGTGAGATGGAGATTTCTCAAAAAAGAGAAGCCTTGGAAAATGTCTTAATTCCTTATAAGTTAAGTGAAAATTTTAAGATGTTAGCAGAGGCTGGTTTTCAACATACAGAAACCTTTTTTAAATGGTATAATTTTTCAGGCTTTATCGCAGTAAAAAACTAATATGATTGCTATAGGAAACTTCTTTTTCAAGTACAGAAACTTTCTGTTCATCTTCTTGTACCTAGCTTTGTTTATTCCATCTCCTCAAATTTTTAGAGAAAGCGAATTCGGTGCAAACTATTATTTATATCCATTAATTATCGGATTGTTCATCACCGTACTGGGTCAGTTAATCCGCGGAGTAGCCATTTCATTGGCTTACATTGTTAGGGGCGGTTTAAATAAAAAAGTTCATGCAGATGATTTAGTAACAGAGGGGTTTTTTAATCACGGTCGTAACCCACTGTATGTTGGCAATATTTTAATGTTGGTTGGTGTAGGGATTTTGATGAACTCAGTTGTTTTCATGTGTGTTTTTATTCCTTTGTTTTTATTCATTTATCAAGCTATTGTACTAGCAGAAGAGAATTTTTTAAGAGGGAAATTCGGTAAACAATTTGATGAATATTGTGCTCGTGTAAACAGGTGGTGGATTAATTTTGGTGGTCTACATAAAACAATTGGCAGCATGGCTTTTAACGGTAAGCGTTGGTTAATTAAAGAATATAACACACAAACGGTTTGGATGTTGGGTATTGTTGTTATTCTACTTTATTTTTATAATTACAATAATTCAATGGATAATCCGATTTTAACTGGTGGAGATACGGTGCTAAGAGATAAAATAGGCATTAGCGCTTTAGTTGTTTTAGCTGCTTATTACGTGATTATTCGTTACCTGAAAAAAAGTGGAAAGTGGAGGGCTTAAAGTTTTGAAATCAATATTAACCTGCATTATATCGTTAATCACTTTAGCTGCTCAATCCCAAGTAGAAGAGAATAAGTCCTTATTTATACAGGATAGCCTCAAACTAGTTTCTTCTCAATTTAAGTTTACCGAAGGCCCTGCCGTAGATAAAAAAGGAAATATTTTTTTTACCGACCAACCAAATAACACCATTTGGAAATATGATGTTGAAGGTAAGTTATCGCTTTTTACAGCAAAGGCTGGAAGAGCAAATGGCTTGTTCTTTGATAAAAAAGGAAATCTAATTGCTTGTGCTGATGAACAATTTGAATTGTGGTCTTTTGATAAGAATGCAGTAGCCACAGTAATTTATAAAAACCCTATAAGTGCTGACTTAAATGGGCCAAATGATTTGTGGATTGATAAAAAAGGAGGGATTTATTTTACAGACCCCTATTACCAACGAGATTACTGGATAAGAAAAGCACCTGCAATTGTTGGTGAAAAGGTTTATTACCTGCCAAATAAAATAACTGAAGGTTCAAATGTCATGGTAGTAGAAGATAGCTTACAAAGGCCCAATGGAATTGTTGGTAGCCCGGATGGCAAAACCTTGTATGTTACTGATGCAAAGGCTAATAAAACCTATAGGTATGATATTAAGTCAAATGGAAGACTAACTAATCGTAAACTATTTGTAAGTCAAGGCTCTGATGGAATGACTTTAGATAATCAAGGGAATCTTTATCTCACTAGAAAAGGAGTTACCATATACAATTCAAAAGGCGAGCAAATTGGACACATCAATGTTCCAGAAAATCACACCGCAAATTTGTGCTTTGGAGGTAAAAATAGAGACATCTTATTCATAACTGCATCTAAGTCGGTTTATACCATAAAAATGAAAGTTAAAGGAGTGGAATAAGGATAAATTAACAAAGATGAAAGACCAAGTATATTGGAATTTTTGTCTTTAATCTTTATTCCTTGTTTTTTATTCTAATTATCTTTAAACTATGAACACTACAAAAATTGGTTTTATTGGTTTAGGGAAAATGGGCATCCCAATGGCTCAAAATTTAATAAAGGCTAGCTATGAGCTTTTTGTTTACAATAGAAGTATAGCAAAGGCTGATTCTTTAGTTGCAGAAGGAGCAAGGTTTATGAATAACCCTGCTGATTTACAGAAACAATGTGAAGTTGTGATTTTAATGGTTGCTGATGACAAGGCAACTAAAGACATCATTACAGGAGAGAATGGCCTAATTTCTTCAGCGACTGTTGGGAAAATCATTATAAATATGAGTACAGTTTCGCCGGCCATCAGTAAAGAAATGACCAGTTTACTTGCTCAAGAGGGTGCCTTTTACATTGATGCGCCAGTTTCTGGAAGTTTAAAACAAGCCATAGAAGGTTCTTTAGTAATTATGGTTGGAGGTGATAAATCGGCTTTTGAAAAAGTTAAACCAATATTTGATGTGCTGGGTAAATTAGCCTTGCATATAGGACAGATAGGTGCTGGTAATTCTGCTAAATTGGCTATCAACACCTTGTTAAGTTTCCATGCACAAGGCTTGGCAGAAGCAGTGTCATTTGCTAAACAACAAGGAATTGATACTAAAGATTTATTAGAGTTAATTAATAATAGCGCTTTAGGTAATGTATTTATGAAAATTAAAGGTGATGCTATTTTGGAAGATAATTATAATGCAGTTTTTGCATTGAAACATATTTCAAAAGATTTAGGCTTGGCAAAAGCAGAGGGATTAAATTCGCCATTGGCAAATGCAGCTTATGAAAGTTTTAAAAATGCAGAACAAGAATTAGGTGAGGAAGATATTATCGCCATAGTAAAAAAGGTATAAGCTATGAAAAAAATATATCTAGCCGTACTTATTTTACTGTTTAGTGTTTTAACTTTTGCTCAGCAGCAACAAGAAAGAATATTCTATATTGTAGACAATGTTCCAATAATGGATGACCCTGATGAAACAGACGAATTATTAAACGATGATATCGAAAATCTTGAAGTTGTAACAAGTTTAGACCGCATTAAGGCATTAGGTTATGAAGGAAAAGTAGATAAAATTTTTATTATCACAACAAAAGCGTTTTCTAAAAGATCTGAAGAATTAAAACAAATTCCCACTACAAAGATAATGGTTAGAAAAGAGGGTAAATGGTATATTAATAATTCAGATACACCGTACACTGGAAGGGTTATAGATTATTATTTAAATGGTAAAATACAGGGTGAGGGTACTTTAACAAATGGAGTAGTTGATGGTGTTAGGACTGTTTATTTTTCCAATGGTAATAAACGATATTTCTACACTTATGAGAATGGAATAGAACACGGCAATACTGAAGAATACTTTATAAATGGTAAATTAAAACAGAAAGGAAGTTTTGATCATAAAAAAGAAGTTGGGTTGTGGCAAATGTTTTATTCAACTGGAAAATTAAAAAGGCAATCTACTTTTGTAGCTAATAAGCAAGATGTTCCTAAAGAAGAGTTGAATTTTTTTTCAGCCTTAGATAAAGGTTTAACTTACCTAAAGGATAATGAATATGCTGCTGCAGTAAGAAAATTAAATGAAGCAATTTTACTAAACCCTAATTATTCTGATGCCTATTTATATAGGGGTACTGCAAAGCTAAATTTATTTGATTTCGATAATTCCATCGCTGATTTTGATAAGGCTGTAGAGTTAGAACCTCTTTATATGGAGGCCATAAGTAATAGAGCTTTCGCCAGATTAAGAAAGTTTCAGTTTAAGGATAGCCGGAAACTAAGCGCTACTAGCGAGGTAACAATATTAGCAACGAAAGATAAAGTTCAAATTCCAGAAATTGAGTTGGCTAAAATTTGTGCAGATTTAAAATTAGGATACTCTTTAGGCGATCGCAAGCAAATGATATTGGATGCAATGAAAGAATATTGTAAATAATTTATTAACAATTTGTTGTTTTTAAATTTCAAGAAATTCCGTAATTTCATATTTAGAGAAGATATTTAAATTTTTAAGGATTTATCATTAAAATTCACCAAACATTTAGTTGGTTTTATGGTTGTCTAGATAAAGTTATTCAAATGGAAAATTAATTGATATGGGTCATGGTAAAAATTGATTATTTGTGCGAATTGTTTGAGAATCAGCTTCCACTGCTTTATACCTTAATGCAATCAGACATAAGCGATGTTTTTTATGTCTGTGTTGGCGACCAATTAATAGGTACTATCAATAAAGTTAAAGATGGTTGGGAGCAAGTAGGTGGAAGAGAAATGCCAAATGAGTTTATAGGAGAATTGGGCAGTGTTATTGAAAGACAATGCATGCCGTCATATTAATTCGAGCGCTAATTATATCATTATAGTTCGTAAATCAACTGTTTCTTATTGTTTCTAGTAGTAAATATTTTATTTAAATTATTGATAATTAGATTATTATAAATTTTTTAAAACCTTTTTCTACTTAGAGTTATTTATATAGTACAAATACATTAACCCTAAAGAAAAAACGATGAAAATGAAATTTTTAATAGTTCTTGCAGTTGCCGGGATGGCAGTAGCAGGATGTAGCTCAAGCAAAAATGCAAATAGTACACTAGATTCGCCTACGGTGGATACTAATAAAATAGATTCACCTGCAGTGGATACTACCAAAAAATTACCAGATACCACTAAAAACCAATAATTTCAGATAGAATAAAATATGTAAGATGGAAAATGGAAGAGGTAAGATAGGAATTTTACATCCATTTTCCATCTTACATTTTCCATCAATTATATCTCTTCATTCAGCTTCAATAAAAAATCTTTCAGTTTCTCTAATGAAGCTATGACTTTTTGATTTTCCTTAACCTCGCCACTATTGTTTTTTAAATGGTCTTTGGCACCCTTTAAGGTAAAACCTTTATCATCTACTAAGTGAAAAATGATCTTCAAATTGTCAATGTCCTCTGGGGTAAAAAGCCTATTCCCTTTTTTGTTTTTTTTAGGCTGAAGTACATCAAATTCCTTTTCGTAAAACCTAATTTGTGAAGCATTTACGCCAAACATTTCGGTAACCTCACCCATTGTATAATACATTTTATTAATTTCTCTCTCTTTATACGGCATCTTCTTAGCTGATTATGAATTGATTGTGAGTTTTACTTAAAGTATTCAAATGTAGTCGGTTTTTAGTAAAATACCACAATAAAAATTTTAATTTTGTTCTGCAATAATACAACCACAAAGACACAAAGAACACAAAGTGTTTTAAAGATTAAAGGTTTTAAGCGACTGAAGAGTTTTCTCCCAAGCTTATCAATACTTTTAAACTTTACAACATTGAAACATTCCATAAAATGACAGCGAAAGAAATAAGACAGACCTATTTAGATTTTTTCAAAAGCAAGCAACATCACATTGTGCCATCTGCACCAATTGTGGTTAAAAATGACCCTACATTAATGTTTACCAATGCAGGGATGAACCAATTTAAAGATTTGTTTTTAGGAGAAGCTGCCATTAAATACCCTCGCGTTGCCGATACACAACGTTGTTTGCGTGTTTCTGGTAAACATAACGACTTAGAAGAAGTAGGAATTGATACTTATCACCATACCATGTTCGAGATGTTGGGCAACTGGAGTTTTGGTGATTATTTTAAAAAAGAAGCCATTGCTTGGAGCTGGGAATTATTAACTGAAGTTTATAAAATTCCGAAAGACCAATTGTACGTTTCTATTTTTGAGGGGGATGAAAAAGAAGGTTTACCAAGAGATAATGAAGCTTTTGAACTTTGGAAACAATTTGTAGATGAAGACAGGATTATTTTAGGCAATAAAAAAGACAACTTCTGGGAAATGGGCGATACTGGACCTTGTGGGCCTTGCTCAGAAATCCACGTAGATTGCCGTCCGTTTGCTGAGCGCTTAGCGGTAAGTGGTAAGAGTTTAGTCAATGCGGACCATCCTCAAGTAATTGAGATTTGGAACAATGTATTCATGCAATTTAACAGAGTGAAGGATGGTTCTTTAAAACCATTACCCGCACAACATGTAGATACAGGAATGGGTTTTGAGCGTTTAGTGCGCGTTTTACAAGGCAAAACTTCAAACTATGATTCGGATGTTTTCCAACCCCTAATTCAATTTATTTCAGAAAAATCTGGATTTGAATATAGCAGCAGTGCAGAACCTGGAGATAAAGGATGGAATGAAGCTGTTGCAATGCGTGTAATGGCCGACCATATCAGGGCTATTTCTTTTGTAATTGCAGATGGTCAATTGCCTTCAAATAATAAAGCTGGTTATGTAATTCGTCGTATTTTACGTAGAGCGGTGCGTTATGCTTATACTTTCTTGAATTTAAAAGAGCCATTCTTAAATCAACTGGTACCAGTTTTAGCTAATCAGTTTGAAGGTGTTTTTGATGAATTGTATTTGCAAAAAGACTTCGTTCAAAAGGTTGTTCTGGAAGAAGAGGTTTCATTTTTGAGAACTTTAGCTACAGGAATACAGCGTTTTGAGAAGTACGAAACAAAAAATATAATTGATGGTAATTTTGCCTTTGAATTATATGATACTTTCGGTTTTCCAATAGATTTAACAGAGTTAATGGCTCGCGAAAAAGGCTTAACTGTTGACATGGAAGGTTTCAATAAAGCTTTAGCTGAACAAAAAAATCGTTCTCGTGCTGCAACTGCCGTCGATACTGGAGATTGGATAATTCTAAACCAAGATAACGACACCCAATTTGTTGGTTATGATTTAACTGAGATTGAAACCGAAATTTTAAAATACCGCAAAGTAAGTGCAAAAGGTAAGGAGCAATATCAAATCGTTTTACGCCAAACACCTTTTTATGCAGAAAGTGGTGGTCAGGTGGGTGATACAGGTCGTTTAGAAGACCATAGCCGTCAGTTTTGGGTAGAAATTACTGATACTAAAAAAGAAAATGGCGTTATTGTTCATTATACAGATACTTTACCTATCGACCTTGATGGTAAGTTTTGGGCAGTAATTGATGAAGATAAGAGGGAATTAACAGAAGATAACCATTCAGCTACCCACTTATTACATGCGGCCTTAAAAAAGGTTCTAGGTGCACATGTTAACCAAAAAGGAAGTTTAGTTAACGCTGAAAACTTACGTTTCGATTTTTCGCACTTTGCAAAAATTAATGAAGACGATTTAGCGGAGATTGAGTATATCGTTAACCAAAAGATTAGAGCGAATATCAAATTAAAGGAACAAAGGAATGTTCCTTATGATGAAGCTATCAATTCTGGTGTAACAGCCTTATTTGGAGAAAAATACGGCGATTTTGTGCGTATAATTACTTTTGATGATCATTTCTCTAAAGAACTTTGTGGTGGCACACACGTTAAAGCAACCGGGCAAATTGGTTATTTTAAAATTGTAGCTGAAACTGCTGTAGCTGCTGGTGTGCGTAGGATAGAAGCCATTACAGCTGATAAGGCAGAACAATTCATCGTTAATCAAAGCAAAGAGTTACATCATCTTAGAGGTTTGTTGAAAGGAACGCAAAACATCAGTGCTGCCATACAAGCTTTAATAGAAGAAAATGCCAAACTTAAAAAAGAAGTAGAAAAAAGTATTTTAGCTAAGGCCGGAGATATGAAACAAGATATCGCAGCTAAAGCAGAAAATATTAACGGCATCAATTTTATTGCTACTCAAGTAGATTTACCTAATGCAGAAGCTGTTAAAAACCTAGCTTTTGAAGTGAAAGCTTTAGTGCCAGATTTGTACTTGGTGTTAACCACTTTAATTGATGAAAAACCAGGTATTACGGTAATGATTTCCGAAAATATTGTTTCAGATAGTTTGAATGCCGCTAAAATCGTTCGCGAATTAGGTAAAGAAATTCAAGGTGGTGGTGGTGGTCAGCCGTTTTATGCAACAGCGGGTGGTAAAAATGCAGCTGGTTTGCCATCAGTATTAGCTAAAGCAAAGAATTTCATAAGTTGATTTGTTGGTGAATTTTTAAAGCTTTTTTTGTTAAAACTTTTATGTGTGAACTAAAGTATTAGTAATTAAAAAACATTTTATACTTTAGGCCTTTAGAAAATCAAATTAACCCTATGAAAAAATTAATACTCTCTGGCTTCTTATTGGCCACAAGTTTTTTTGCATATGCCCAAAAAGTAGATACTTCTTCTAACAAGAAATCTGGTATAGGTGGCAATAATGAGTTAAAACTGAACCTAGCTTACACTATTGGAGGTTTTCCGGAAATAAATTATGAGAGAATTCTGAAAGATGACATGAGTGTTGGTCTTGCTGTTATGTTTGGGATTGAAGAAAATCCTGAATTCAACTTCGGGATCATCCCTAATTTTAGAGTCTATTTTGGTGGTAAAAAAGCAAATGGTTTTTTTATAGAAGGAAATGCAGCAGTTATTTCTTCTGATGGGTATGGATCTTATTATAAGTATGACTATACCACAGATGTATATACCTATTATGGAGATAGAACTCAAACAAATTTTGGTTTGGGAGCCGCTGCTGGTGCTAAATTCCTTACAAAAAATGGTTTTGTTGGAGAGATTTATTTAGGTGCAGGTAGGCTTTTTGGTGCTAATAATGCTGATGCCTATCCAAGAGCTGGTATTACTATTGGTAAAAGATTTTAAAATAAAAAAGTCCCGACCATTTGGTCGGGACTTTTTTATTTCATTTGCTTATTAATTCTTCCCTTTCCCTTTTCCATTCCCGTTGTTACCTTTTCCACTATTTCCTTTTACATTAACAACTTTCCCTTTTCCATTACCACTATATATTTTTTTGGCTTGCCCTGGTGGCATTCCGTGCGGATGTCCTTTAACAACATAGTATTTTTTATCGTTACTATTTTTAATTACCAATTGTTTACCGCCATAGTTTTTAAACTTAGCATATTTAATTTTATCTGTCTTATAGTTTAAATAAGGTCTATCTCCATTAACAACAACTTTGTAGCCATTATAAAGGTTATAACTGCTGTAACGAGCAGGCAGTGTATTGTTAAAAACCCAATTGCCATTGTTTAGGTAAACAAATTGTTGTTTTGGCACACTATAGTAACTATCCACATCCGGTAGGTAATAATAATCTACATGGTCATAACCAGTTGGTCCCCATAAAGGTTGAGCGCTGATGTTAATGTTAATTTGCGCTTTTGCATTATTGTTTAGTAGCGAAGCTATTCCTAGCATGGCTACCAGCATTAATTTTTTCATTTTTATATATTTAAGTTTAGTGAGTAATCAGGTTAGTGTCTTCCTTTTCCATGACCTCTGCCATTAGAATGTTTGAAAGACTTATTATAATGTTTATAATTAACACTTCTTACAGAGTAATATCTGTTTGATGGTCTGTAATTGTTATAATAAACTTTGCGATGAACTGGTTGTGGTCTATAAACAACCACATTTCTTTGTGGATGATAGTTATAGCTTCTACGGTACCTTACATCTCTGTCTACATAAACCACAGGTCGTGCAGGTACATAATAAGTATTGTAGCCATAGTATGCAGGTGTTCCAATGTTCATATTAATACTGACCTGAGCTTTTGCTGGCTGATAAGCGACTGATGCAATTCCTAACATTGCAAATACAATTAATCTTTTCATAGCTTTAAAATTATGTGTGTAATAAACTTAAATCCAATTCTGTGCCATAAGTATATTTGTTAACTGTTTTTCAATAGAATTGATGGATATTTATCTATCTTTGACTAGTCTTAAACGACTGTTTTAATACATATTACACACTAAATGAGTACAATAACTGCAGCTGAAAGTGTAACCTTCGAATTGGTTTCCGGTTTAGAGATACATGTACAGTTAAATACACAATCAAAAATATTTTCTTCTGATAGCGCTACATTTGGGGCAAAACCAAATGAGCATATTTCTCCAGTTTCATTGGCTTTACCAGGTGCTTTGCCCAAGCTAAATAAGGAGGTTGTTGCTAAAGCAATAAGAATTGGATTGGCACTAAACTGTGAAATCAATCAACATAATTTCTTCGACCGCAAGAATTATTTCTATGCAGATTTGCCGAAAGGATATCAAATTACACAAGATAATAGTCCTATTTGTAAAAATGGATTTCTGAATGTGGCTTTGGCCAATGGCGAAGAAAAAAGAATTGGTATAAATAGGATACATTTAGAGGAAGATGCGGGGAAAAGTTTGCACGATCAAAATGCTAAATATTCTTATGTAGATTTAAATAGGGCAGGTGTTCCATTAATTGAGATTGTAACTGAACCAGATATTCGCAGTGCAGAAGAAGCATCAGCCTTGCTAACCGAAATTAGAAGTTTAGTTCGTCACTTAAATGTGAGCGATGGTAATATGGAAGAAGGCTCATTGCGTTGCGATGCCAATATTTCTATTCGTGAAAAGGGAACTGCTGAGTTTGGGACACGTTGTGAAGTTAAAAACTTAAACTCTATTAGAAACGTACGCAGAGCAATGGAGTTTGAATTCGGCAGACAGGTTGAAGTGACATCAAATGGAGGTAAGATTATTCAGAGTACATTAAACTTTGATGCAGATAAAGGTACCACATCTCCAATGCGTACAAAAGAGGAAGCTAATGATTACCGTTACTTTCCAGACCCAGATTTACAACCAATTTCTATTTCTGATGAGTGGTTAGCCGAAATTAAATCGGCCATGCCAGCTTTACCAAAAGAAATTGCGAAACAATTGATTGCCGATTTTGGCCTTAATAAAACTGAAGCGAATTTATTAGCAGAAGATATCGATTTATACAATTATTTTAATGAAGCTAAACTTGATGTTAAAATTCAAAAGAGTTTGGTTAACTGGTTGTTAGGCTCAGTTAGGGCTTTGTTAAATGAAAAAGGAATCAGCATTGCTGAATATAAAGTACAACCTGATCGGTTAGCCTCCGTTATTAATTTAGTAGATGAAAAAAAGGTAAGCCAGGCTAATGCATTGCAACAACTTTTACCTGCTTTAGAAGGAAAGGATATAGACGTTGAAAGTTTAGCCTCGCAATTGAATTTGCTGATTGTTGAAGATAATGATGCCATAGCTGGATTTATAGATGAAGTGTTCGCAAAATACCAATCGCAAGTACAGGCATACAAATCTGGCAAAAAAGGCGTTTTAGGTTTGTTTGTTGGCGAGGTAATGAAATTAGCAAAGGGCAAGGCCGATGCCAAAAAAATAAGTGATTCAATCATAGAAAAATTAAAATAAAAGATGAAGAAATTAATATATGTATTAGCCTTTTCAACCGTTTTTACAGCTTGTAAAGACAAAACGAAATTTACCATAGATGGTAAGTTTGAAAATGTTGGCGCAGAAAAGAAAGTGTACCTATATGGGATGTCTAGCAGCAATATGGTTGTGTTAGATTCGACCACGTTATCTGAAAAAGGGGAATTTGAGTTTAAAGGAGTTGCACCAGAAGCTGATTTTTATCGAGTAAATAACGGTACCAACGAATACATGGTAATTGCTAAAAATGGTGATGAAGTTATTATAAATGCAGATTTAAATAATAAAAACCACGAATATAAACTTAGGGGTTCTGATGATGCTGAGAAGATAACTGAGTTTAATACCCTAAAGAATACCTATTCGACAAAAGTTGAAACCATTAAAAGTGATTTTGAACAAAAAGTAGCAGCAAACCCTGATAGTAGGGAAGCGTTAATACAACAAATTACACCTTCTTACATGGCTGCATTAAAAGAATTAAATGATGCCATCATCAAATTTGCACAAGAAAATACAAAGTCGCTGGTTAGTTTTTATGCCATTAGTTTAATTAATCCACAAGGTAATGAAGCTGCTATGGTTGCTTATGCAGAGAAAGTGGATGAAGATTTAAAGAAAAATTCTGCAGTTAAAACCTTTGTAGAAAAAGTAACTAAACTAAAAGCAGTGCAGGTTGGTCAGCAAGCGCCAAATTTCAGTATCAATTCTATTGATGGAAAAACCATTAACTTAACTGATTTTAAAGGAAAATATACTTTAATTGATTTTTGGGCTTCATGGTGCGGACCATGTAGAAATGAAAATCCAAATGTGGTTAAAGCTTTCAATAAGTTTAAAGATAGAAACTTCACTATCTTGGGAATTTCTTTAGATAAAGATAAAGCTGCTTGGCAACAGGCCATTAAACAAGATGGTTTAACCTGGTCACATGCAAGTGAATTAGCCGACTTTGAAGGTGCAAGTGTAAAGTTATATCAGGTAGAAGCTATACCAGCTTCTTTCCTAATTGACCCAGCTGGAAAAATCATTGCAAGGAACTTACGAGGAGAAGAATTAGAAGCTTTTTTAAACAAGACATTACCCTAAGCCTAATTCAGTGTTAAAATATTTGCGTTGGTTAACAATTTGTTAACCTATTTTTAACTCAATAGTGCAAATCAATACTTACTTTCGTAATAAATAAAAATAAGCGATGAGCACAGCCAAACAGAAAATATTAATTGTTGATGATGAACCGGATATTTTAGAGCTGATTGAATACAACTTAAAAAAAGAAGGTTATCAGGTATTTTTAGCAAGCAATGGTCAGGAAGGAATAACTGTTGCCAAAAAAGTTCAGCCAGATTTGATTATTTTGGATATCATGATGCCCAAAATGGATGGAATTGAAGCTTGCCGTTTAATGAGAGCTATTCCAGAGTTTAAAAATACTTTCATGGTGTTTTTAACTGCTAGAAGCGAGGAGTATTCTGAAATAGCAGGTTTTAATGTTGGTGCTGATGATTATATAGCAAAACCAATTAAACCAAGAGCTTTAGTAAGTAGAATAAATGCTATCCTTCGTAGAAATTCAAGTGGTGAAGAAGTATCTGATAACAAAGTTGAAATAGGTGATTTAGTAATAGATAGAGAAGCTTATTTGGTTTATCAAAATGGACAGAAAGTAGTTCTTGCTAAAAAAGAATTCGAATTATTGTATTTGTTAGCTTCAAAACCAGGTAAGGTTTATACAAGGGAATCAATCCTTAAAAACATTTGGGAAGATTCAGTTGTGGTAACCAATCGTACCATTGATGTTCACATCCGTAAACTTCGTGAAAAATTAGGCGAAACTTATGTAGCTACCGTAAAAGGTGTTGGTTATAAGTTTGAGTTGAGTTAAGAAACCCGAAAGACAACATTTCAAAATATAATAAGTCTTGGCGTATAGCTAAGACTTTTTTTATTAAATTAACTAGGCAATTAGCTAATTAGCACATTCATTAATTAGCTAATTATTATTTCCGTACTTTTGCACTTTACATAACAACACAGCGTGAAGTATCCAATTTTTAAAGACCTTATCTTATTCGAAAACGATGATTACATCGTTGTAAACAAACCTCCTTTTGTAGCTTCATTAGACGAACGTACTGCTGGTGCCGAAGTTAATATCCTTCGGATGGCTAGACAGTATTCAGATGATGCACAAGTTTGCCACAGATTAGATAAAGAAACTTCTGGAGCTATTGTAATTGCTAAAAACCCTGATGCTTACCGTAATTTGGCAATGCAGTTTGAACGTAGGAAAGTTAAAAAGATTTACCACGCTGTAGTAGATGGACAATGGCAATTTGATAATCTGTTCGTCGACTTGCCAATTCTAAATGATGGTAATAAAAACGTAACGATAGATAGGGCTGAGGGCAAACGTGCCGAGACTTATTTTAACACCTTAACACATTACAAACATTATACTCTAGTTGAGTGTAAGCCTGTTACTGGCCGAATGCACCAAATTCGTATACATTTGGCTACCCAACGTGCCGCAATTTGTGGCGATCACATGTACAAAGGAAAACCAGTTTTTCTTTCTGCGCTTAAAAAAGGCTATCGCATTGCGAAAGATGAGGAGGAGCAACCAATTATGAAACGTTTTGCCTTACATGCAAAAGAAATAACATTTAAAGGCTTAGATGAGCAAGATATTCACATTGAAGCACCGTATCCAAAAGATTTTACAACCTTGTTGAAGTTGTTGGATAAGTTTGATTCGTAGGTTTGTAGTAATATTTAAAAAGTTGTAAAGTTGAAATGTTCAGGGTGGGTAACCTTTCAACATTCAAACCTTACAAATTCCAATTTTTTACTCAGCTCTTTTTAAGCCAAATTTTTCTATTTTACTATATAAGTGACTGCGTTGAATTTCGATGTCATCTGCTGTTTTAGAAACGTTCCAATTGTTCTTTTCTAATTTAAACTTGATGAACTCCTTTTCTGCGAAATCTTTATAATCTTGGAAGTTCGAGAATTTCTCATAATTGATAGCAGAACCACCAGAAGAGCCATTGCCACCACCAGCTACTGCAGTACCAATATTAGTCCCTCCAGTTGGATTAGCAAACGCAATTACATCATTTTCGGTAATCGTTTTATCGCTCAATATGATTAAACGCTCAATCATGTTGTGTAATTCACGCACGTTACCTGTCCAAGGTAAAGCCTTTAAAGCTTCCATTGCACCCTCACTAATTTTTTTAACAGGCATACCATAATCACCGCAAATTTCATCTAAAAAGTTCTGTGCAATTACAGGAATATCATCAGTTCTTTCTGTTAAATGCGGAACGTGAATATTGATAACATTTAAACGGTGGTATAAATCCATACGGAAATTACCCAACTCAATTTCTTTCAATAAATCCTTATTGGTTGCCGCTAAAACACGAACGTTAACTTCTTGTTCTTTCTCGCCACCAACCTTGGTAATTTTATGTTCTTGCAATGCTCTTAATACTTTCGCTTGAGCAGAAAGACTCATGTCTCCAATCTCATCTAAAAACAAGGTACCACCATTAGCTAATTCAAATTTACCAATGCGTTGTTTTACGGCAGATGTAAATGAACCTTTCTCGTGGCCAAATAACTCACTTTCAATTAATTCTGATGGAATTGCTGCACAGTTAACCTCAATTAAAGGTGCTTCAGCTCTGTTAGATTTTTCGTGAATCCATCTCGCAACTAATTCTTTACCGCTACCATTTGCACCAGTAATTAATACCCTAGCTTCGGTTGGCGCAACACGTTCAATCGTTTCCTTAATTTTGCTAATGCTATCAGATTCGCCCAAAATATGACGAGTTTTACTAACCCTACGTTTTAAAACCTTAGTTTCTGTAACTAAGGTTCCTCTATCTAATGCATTGCGAACAGTAATTAATAACCTGTTTAGATCAGGTGGTTTTGAAACAAAATCAAAAGCTCCTTTTTTACTTGCTTCTATTGCCGTTTCTACGGTTCCATGTCCAGATATCATGATAAATGGAAGGTCTGGTTTCATTAAAAGTGCATTTTCTAGCACCTCCATACCATCCATTTTATTCATCTTGATATCGCACAAGACTAAATCATAATTATTTTTTTTGATGAGTTCTAATCCGTCAATGCCATTATCAATGTCATCAACTTCATAACTTTCGTATTCTAAAATTTCGCGAAGAGTACTTCTTATCGCTCTCTCGTCATCAATTATAAGCAGTTTTGCCATAGTTAGTAGGTATTCATTTATATAAGTATGCTAATATATTATTTTTTGTTTAATGTATAGTTTTTTATACAGTTTATAACGTTAAAATAGGTTAAAGGTTTTAGGGTGGTTCATTTGTTCAATAGCTCATTAATTCATTGTGCAAGTTTGAACAATAGGAAAATATAAGCTCATTGGCTCATTTGGTTAGTTTTGCCATTCTGTCTTTAGAAGAATATAAACTTTGTGTTCTTAGTGTCTTTGTGGTTAAATAACAACTATATTTTTGAAAATGAATGTCAGTATCATTAGGCAAGAGCAGTCTTGCTGTCCGCTTTACTCCACTTCGTTCCGTGTTCGCTGCCACCAGGTTTATTAAACTTGGGGTTGTGCTACTATGAGGGGTTTTACTTGCACAAGCATTAGTTTATAGCCCTAATTGCAGCGATATCCTATTTTTGTCATCCTGAGCTTGTCGAAAGACAAAAATAGATATGCCGAAAAGGTGGGCTGCCAAAAAAAGCACTAGTATTGTGCTTCAAAAAAAGAAAAAAATGCAAGCCTATAAGCCGGGTTCTGTTCCTGATAAATCAGTTTTCTATCATTAATCTAATATAAATGTTGCCATTTATCTTTAACGACCTACCCACTAACATCGGACGAAGCAGCCCTACATGCGTTAGCCTATTTGGTCTTTCAACTCCCGGGGTTTACCAAAACACTAATCGCTTAGCGAGTTCGTGAGCTCTTACCTCACGTTTTCACCCTTACCCCGATAAATCGTGGCGGTATATTCTCTGTGGCACTATTCCGTCATTCAGGTTTTCAATCCTAAATGCCTTCCCGTTAGGAAGCGAGATGCTCTATGTTGCCCGGACTTTCCTCCTTACCATTAAGATACGGCGATAGAACGGCTTGCATTTTTTTGTAAAGATAGGTTTTTAAGCCGAAAGGCTTAAAATAGTTTGGAGTTTTGCGTTAACTCCAAACTATTTACATTTCTCCAAATCATCAGCTACTTGCTCAAATTTGTACATTCCTTGTTTGTTGCCAAATGAATTGGTAATGTATACTATGATTTTAGCTAAATCGATGTTTTCTATTTGTTTAAATGCGGGCATTTTACCATCGTATTTTTTTCCATTTATCACCATTCGTTTATTAGAGCCATATTTAATGATACAAGCCAGTTGATCCTTGTTTTTCTTTAAAAAAACGGTGTCTGTTAATGCAGGGTATAATTCACCTAAGCCTTCTCCATCGGCACTATGGCAATTCTGACAATATTTAATGTATAAGTCTTTGCCACCAGAAAGGTATTTTGCTTGTTCCATTTCTGCTGCATTTTGGCAGGAATAAATGATACAGCAAATGATAAAAGAAAAAATAGAAAGTAAAATGGTTTTGCGCATTATTCTTCTTCTGCTATAAGTGTTTTTAAGTCTTCTTTTAGCTTGGCAACTTGCTCTTCTTTTGTGCCATCATAAGCGCCACGCATTCTTTTTTCTTTATCAATTAACACCAACCAACCTTGGTGCATATAGCCATCTGGTGCTGTTTTATCCTCTCCAACAACAGTTAGATAGCTCTTTTCTGCCAATGAATAAACTTCTTCTTTTGGGCCATAGACAAACTGCCATTTTTTAGTATCAACACCAAGTTTTTGGGCGTAATTTTTTAGAACTGAAGGTTTATCATATTTGAAATCTATGGTATGAGATAAAAACATCACATCTGGATTGCTTTTATATTCATCATAAACTGTTTTCAAATTTCTGTGCATGATAGGGCAAATGGTGGTGCAAGAAGTAAAGAAAAAATCTGCTATATATATCTTTCCTTTAAAAGCATCTTGGGTTAAGTAAGTGCTATCTTGATTTAAGAATTTGAAATTTGGAATGGTTTGGTAAATGGTATCTACTTTTTCATTTCCATCCGCATCTTTTGTTATTTTTGCTTCACGCTGACCGTAAATTGGTAATTTTTTATCGCTATTACAAGCATAAAAGCAAATGCTTAAACTTAATAAAGTAGCGATGGCGATAGTGTTTTTAATTTTTATCATGATGATTGAAATTGGTTACAAACATACGTTAAACCCAAATAAAGTTTAACGTATATCTGTAAGATTTGTTAAGATTTAAGTAAATAATATAATTGATTAATGTTGTAGGTTATACCTAAATAAATTTTAGCTGAACTTTGTGGATGGTCTGTTTTAGCTTGCCAAGCATTTTTTTGTAAACCTATGTTTAACGCTATATTTTTATAATATAAATCTGCCCCAATACCCGCCATTAAGTTGTTCATCTCGTGTTCGCCAGTTTTTACTCCTTTGTAGGTTTCACCAGCAGAATTTTCGTAAAAAAACTGAACTGATGGCATTACCTGCCATTCTTTGCTAATTCTTTGGGTGTAAAACAGATTTAAAAAGGTTGTGCTGCTATTGGCAATTCCTTCCTGTTCATTGTTTTCTCCATTTATTTTATAGGAAGTATTAATGCTCATTCCGAATTTTTTATAACCAATTAAGTAATTGGCATAAACAAACCCATCGGTACTACCCGTACCGGGTTGCATTAAAGCAGAATACTTGATTCCTGAATTAGTCTTGATATCATTTTTCCCGCTAGGCAATTTAACTCCGGCACCTACAATTAAACGCTGATTAAATGTTGATTGGTCTAATTTTCTAATCAGGTGATAACCGGCATAAAGATTAACATCGCCCATTCCAGAAATGGAAATGGTATTTCCATTATATCGTTCGCTGTTTGAATTGTAAGGAATAATGGCATTTAATTCAATTTTTCGATGTACAAAATACCTGCCTCTAATTTCCATTGTTCGGTATAATTCATAATCGTTTGGATTATTATTGTGACCAGTTAATGGAGCTGATTTATCGTCTTTTGGAAAGAAGAAACTACTACCTTTTGGAAAAGTATAATGGTTTTGACCGTGATAACCGCTAAAGGAACGATATCGATACAATAAGCCAAAACTACTTTGGTTATCATAAGGCGTTAGTCCCATGAAGCAACCACAAATATCACAAGCGGAAGCGCTTATTGAAATTGTAAGTAGAGCAAAAAGTATAATATTAATTTTCACTGAAAATTTTATTCTTGATAAATTCATCATCTGTTAATGTTTTTAAAAAACTTATAATTTGTTGTTTTTGAATGTTAGATAGCGGAATACCTAGCTGCGAATCTTTGGAGAGCGAAACATCTAAATTTTCGTTCGCTTGTACACCAACATTATAATGTTCTAGTACTTTTTCTAATGTATTAAAACGACCATCATGCATATATGGCGATGATAATTCGATGTTTCTCAAAGTTGGAACTCTAAACTTCGCCTTATCACTAACTAAACCCGTTATCGTTTTACGTCCTTCATCAACACTGTTTAAATCCAATCCGTTATTGATGTAATTTAGATTGGTAAACAAAGGTTCTGTATGGCAGTTGGCACATTTATCCTTAAATAATTGATATCCCTGCTGTTCTTCAGGATTAAAAACAGTTTCCTTCCTCATCACTTTATCATACTTGCTATTTGCAGAAACCATCGCTGCTGTAAACTGTGTTAAAGCTTTTAAAAGATTTTGAGAATTGATGGTTGCTGAACCAAAAGCATCTTTAAAAAGACTAGGGTAGGGAGCTGTGTTATTTAAGAAAGTGACGATTGTATTTAAGTCGCTTCCCATTTCGCAAATATCTGTTATGGCATTAATGGGTACAATTTCTAAGTTTTTAGCACCGCCATCCCAAAAGAATTCGCGTTGCCAAGCTAGGTTAAACAATACAGGTGCATTTCTTTTCCCTAAACAATTGTTAACCCCGTGACTTACTTTATGGTCTAGGTTTGCAAAACCTGCAAATTGTTGGTGACAACTTCCACAAGAGATTGATTTATCTGCTGATAATCGAGCATCATAAAATAGTTTTTTGCCTAAAGCAAAGCCATTATTAGTTAAGATATTTCCATCGAATTTGTATACCGCATCTGGAAAGTTGCTAGGAACCACAAACCGAATTTCTTCAGTTTGTGGTTTAACTATTTCAGTTTTACTACAGGCATACAACATCCCCATACTTGCTATAAGTATGAGGTATATTTTTAAATGCCTCATGTTTAATTGTGTATGTGTTCAAATTCGAATAAACCATTTACATAATTATCTGCCACAATTACAGAATTAGCACCACCCATGGTAAAGTTTAGGTTAGCAAAGCTGATTTTTTGTTTTCCTTTAAATAAACTTCCAGCATTCACCACAAAATGAACTTGAGGATTTTTATCAGCTCTAATTCTTAGCGGATTTCCAGTACTAAAATCGCTGCTGAAAGTTCTAATGGTGTTATTTGGGTCAACAATTCCGCCAATATGAAAAGTTAATGATTTGTCTGTCGCTGTAGATTGTGGCGATGTTCCTTCAAATTTCACGAAGATGTAACCACTATTCCAAGTCCAGAACATTCCTAAAGCTGGATCTAATGCACCTGTTTGTGCACCTGCCAAATTCCGTTCTTTGTCTACACCAATGGTAAAAGATATTTTAGCATAATCTCCTGCCGGGATGTCTTTAAGATTGTTTAATAAAGAACTTGGTTTCGCCGCATCCATTAAGATGTAACTTTCTGGGATTGCATAAATAGAACCATCTGTTTTGGTTAGTTTGATATTACTTACATAATATTTAAATGTAGAAATATTGAAACTCTCTCCATTGAGATTCGTGTAATTTTGATTGTTTAAAACTAGTGGAGCACCGTTTACCTGATTTTCAAATTCTAAGGCGAAAGTTCCTTTTTCGGCTGTATTAACGGTTTCATCTTTTTTGCAAGAAGTAAATGCAATGGTTAAAATTGCAAAAAGTGCGATTGATATATTTTTGGTATTCATTGTTTGAAACTTTAAAAAATGTAGAAATGTGCCAATTTGATTTTGGCAATTATTATTTGGTCCCCGCAGATAAATATGATTTTGCAGATTTTAAGTGTCTATCTGCGCAATCTGTTAAATCAGCGGGAAAATTTTATAAGAATAGTTAGTCTTGACGAAAATTCAAGAACGACCTTGATAATTTGCCTATCAAAAGACAGCGATTCAAGGTAACAAATAGATGTTATGCGTGCTTAGGCGGTTGGAAGATAGAGAGGGAAGTCTTTATTGGCTTTTTTTGCAGGTAATTCATTGCAAAAATTTCAATGGGCAATTCGTAAACTGGTGCTAACAAGCTAGCCGTTACTGGTGCTACAGTTTCAATAATTCGTTTTAAATTATCTTGATCGTGTTTATTCTTTTGGTCCAGTTCCTTTAATTTAATATCCATGAAACATTTACCTTCACAATGCAATTCGTGGTTATCTTTATTGGTACAAAGTACGGTAGAAATGTATTGTTTGTTGAGGATATAAGATGATGATAAAATCCAATAGTTAAAACAGTTGGTTAAAATTCCAACCAAAAGAAAGATGGCTATAAACTGCTTACAGATTTTCATCGAGCGCAAAACTAAACATTTTTACTGCTCAATTAAAGCAAAAACTGTATATTAATTTCCGAAATATGCGATCTATAAAAACAATTCTTTTTGCTGGTCTAGTTTTAGTTAATTCTTCTCTATTTGCTCAAGAAAATACTGGCAATCAAGTCATCATTAAAGCAACGGATAAACACGAGGATATAATCCGCAAAGCAGCTAATGTAAAACCATCTACCAGACAATTACGATGGCAACAGCTAGAACTAACTGCTTTTTTCCATTTTGGTGTAAATACTTTTACCAATAGAGAGTGGGGAGATGGAAAGGAAGACCCTAAGATTTTCAATCCCACAAAACTGGATGCCAGACAGTGGGTAAGAACAATGAAAGAAGCAGGCTTTAAACAAGTTATTTTGACAGCAAAACATCACGATGGTTTTTGTTTATGGCCTAGTAAATTTACTGAACACAGTGTTAAGAATAGTCCATGGAAAGGTGGAAAGGGAGATGTGGTAAAAGAAGTTGCAGCTGCGTGTAAGGAATATAAGATTGGTTTTGGTGTTTATTTATCTCCATGGGACAGGAACCATAAAGATTATGGTGATAGTAAAATTTATAATGAATATTTCGTAAACCAGTTAACCGAATTGCTAAGCAATTATGGTAAAGTAGATGAGGTTTGGTTTGATGGTGCAAACGGAACCGGACCAAATGGTAAAAAGCCTGTTTATGATTTTGCCAACTGGTACAAGCTGATTAGAAAATTACAGCCATCAGCAACTATTGCAGTTATGGGGCCAGATGTACGTTGGGTAGGAACCGAAAGTGGTTATGGGCGTGAAACGGAATGGAGTGTTTTACCTGCAGATGAAAACATGTTAAAGGCAATTGCCGATAATTCTCAAAAGGAAGTAGCTTTTGTCCCTGCTGGTGATAAAATGGGTGAGGATTTAGGTAGTCGCTCGAAGATTTTAAATGCTAAAGGTTTGGTTTGGTATCCAGCAGAGACTGATGTATCTATTCGTGATGGTTGGTTTTATCATCCAGAACAAGATAACAAAGTGAAAACGCCAGAAAAATTAATGGATATCTATTTTTCATCCGTTGGAAGAAACAGTGTTTTGCTATTAAATGTTCCGCCAGACAAAAATGGGCTAGTAAGCGAAAGTGATGTCAAAACCTTAAAAGACTGGTCGTTTTTAAGGAACGAATTATTTGCAGAAAACATAGCCAAACAAGCTAGCTTAAAAGCGAGTAATGGTAATAATGTAAATTCAATATTAGATGGCAGTCAACATACCTATTATGTAGCTTCACCAAAAGATACCGCTGCTACCATAAATCTTACTTTTTCAAAACCAGTAGAGTTTGATGTTTTATCGCTGCAAGAAAACATTGCCATTGGTCAAAGAGTAGAAAAGTTTGTGTTAGAATATAAAGATGGGGACGATTGGAAAACGATTACTCAAGGAACTACAATTGGGTATAAAAGGCTATTGCGTTTTAAAGCTATCGTAGCAAAAGAAGTGAGGTTAAACATTTTATCATCAAGGTTAAATCCAACGATTACAGAGTTGGGATTGTACAAGTCAAAATAATAAAAGTAGATTGAATTCAGTTTTTGAAGCCCGCTGATATTGCGGATTTCGCAGATTTTAAAGAAATATAATCTGCGATTTTCTGTTAAATCTGCGGGAGTATTTTTTAAATTATATGAATAAATTAAAAATAATTATAGTTCTATATTTATTATTCGCCATCAACGCGGATGCGCAAACCTTGAAGCAAAAATTAACCACCAATTGGGTTTTTCAAGAGCAGGATGATGCTAAATGGTATCCTGCAAAAGTGCCAGGGGAGGTACATGTAGATTTGTTAAATAACAAATTAATACCAGACCCATTTTATCGTGACAATGAAAAAAAAGTACAATGGGTAGAAAAAGAGAATTGGGACTATAAAACTAACTTTGATATTTCTGCTCAAACCCTTGCTTCTAATCATATAGATTTAGTTTTCGATGGTTTAGATACCTATGCTGATGTTTATTTAAATGGAAAGCTGATTTTAAAGGCGGATAATATGTTTCGCCAGTGGACAGTTGATGTGAAACGCCTTGTTAAACCAAAAGGCAATCAATTGTTAGTTCGTTTTTATTCAGCACAAAACAAAGTTGATGCCATTGCAAAAGCCGATTTACCTTTTTTTATCCCCGATAATCCAAGAGCTTATGTGCGCAAGGCACAGTTTCATTTTGGCTGGGATTGGGGACCGAAATTAACGGGCGTTGGCATTTGGAAAGAAGTAAGATTGGAAAGTTACAACACCAAACCAGCTGAAAAACCTTTTGTAGTACCCATAAATGTAGAGTTGGTGCAACAGCCCGATAAAGATGGTAAATCATTCTATTTTAAGATTGATGGAAAACCCGTTTATATGAAGGGAGCAAACTACATTCCATCTGATGCATTTGTAACCCGAATGACCAAAAATGATTACCGCAAAATGTTGATGATGGCAAAAGATGCCAATATGAACATGTTAAGGGTTTGGGGTGGAGGAATTTATGAAGCTGATGAATTTTATGATTTGTGCGATTCGCTTGGCATTCACGTTTGGCAAGATTTTATGTTTGCAGGAACAATGGTGCCAGGAGATAAAGCTTTTTTTGCCAATGTAAAAGAAGAAGTAAAATATCAGGTTAAGCGGTTAAGGCATCATAAAAGTATTGTGTTATGGTGTGGTAACAATGAAATTGATGAAGCTTTTAACCGTTGGGGGTGGCAAAATCAATATCGCATTAAACCTAAAGATTCAGTTAAATTATGGGATGATTACACTCGACTATTTAGGGATAGCATCCCAAAATGGGTAAAAGAAGTTGACAATAGTAGACCTTACATCAGCACTTCTCCAAAATATGGATGGGGTGTTAAAAATAGCTTTACTGAAGGCGATAGTCATTATTGGGGCGTTTGGTGGGGCAATGAAGATTTTGAGGTGTTTGAAAATAAAACTGGAAGATTTGTGAGCGAGTACGGAATGCTAGCTATGCCTAATTATTCAAGTGTTTTAGCTTATACGCAACCACAGGATAGGTATTTGTTTTCCAAAGTTTTAAACGACCATCAAAAGGCAGGGAATGGTTTTGCAAAGCTGAATGTTTATCTCCAAAACTATATGATTGATTCGGCCAGAATCAATAAACTTTCCGTTGAGGATTATACTTATCTCACCCAATGTGTGCAATATTATGGTTTCAAGAATATGATCTTAATCCACAGAAATAAAGCACCATACAATATGGGAACTTTGCTATGGCAGTTAAATGATTGTTGGCCTGTAGCAAGTTGGAGCATTACAGATTATTACGACCGTGCTCCAAAAGCAGCTTGGTACGCTGTAAAAGAAGCCTATAGGGATGATATTAAACTTGAAAGAGATATGATTAAACCGAAAGATTTAAAGTTGGTAAATCCTAAAATTACTTATCAAGTTAAAGGCAATCAAATCATTTTAAAATCTTCAAGCCTTGCTAAATATGTTTTTGTAGATATCGCTGGTTACAAAGGAAAATTAAGCGATAACTATTTCGATTTGGAAGCATGGAAAGAGAAAGTTATTACTTTTGACCAAAAGGAATTAAATGGCAAAAGTGTGATGGTTAAGTTAAAATCACTTTGGGATGTGGTTAAGAATTAAGCGTCATTTGCCAGAGTGGCCAAATCTCGAGCAATAATCTAGTTAGGTGAATTCGTTTGGAATTTTTGAGTAAAAGTAAAAACAGTGTAAAACTTTTAAGAAAAACATATTTTTTTACGCTGTCAAGGCGAAGAATTGTGGGTGTTTTCTCCCACATTCCTCCCAGATTCGTTCGGAGAATCGGCCTTTAAAGCAAGGTTTCTCGAACAAATCTGGGAGAAGTCTCGAACAAACCTTATTCAAGCCTGTGAAATGTGGTCATTTCTTGGCAAGATGATACTTTTATGTTTTTCTTCATATATTCGTTTCAGTGTTAGTTCATTGCCGTTTGCTTAGCTGACTGTTTTAGTTTGACAAGTTCAAGCAATTCTTCGAAATAATAGGCAACAAAAAAGGTTGATGTAAAACACCAACCTTTATTTTAATGATGAGTCTTCGACTCCGCTCAAACTGACAATTTATTATCCTTGCAAATCTTCCATTATTGTTTTAATCTTTTCTGCTAGTTTCTCTTCAGTAGCTTTAAAGTCTTCTGCGCTTTCTAATGACGTATTTACGCTGCAATAAAACTTGATTTTAGGTTCTGTGCCACTTGGTCTGGCAGAGATGATGCTACCATCAGCAGTAATAAATTGCAATACATCAGATTTTGGAAAACCTAGTTCCTTGCTAGAACCTGCTTTAATATCTGTTTCTTTGTTTAATTCGTAATCCTTTAAGGTAACCACTTCAGAACCACCCAGTTTTGCTGGTGGATTATTTCTAAATGTTTCCATCATAGCTTTAATTTCTTCAGCCCCAGTTTTACCTTTTTTGGTAATCGAAACTAAATCTTCCTTGTACATTCCGTAAGTAACGTACATATCAATCATTGCTTGATATAAGCTACTGCCTTTATCTTTATAAAACGCAGTCATCTCGGCAATAAATGCACAAGAAATCACTGCATCTTTATCTCTCACTAAATCGCCAATTAAATAGCCATAGCTTTCTTCACCACCTGCAATAAAGGTTTTTTTGCCTTGTTGTTGTGTCATTACCTGGCCAATCCACTTAAATCCTGTTAAAGTATTAAAGTATTCAACGCTCTTAGCATCACAGATGGCTTTAATTAAACTTGTGGTTACAATTGTAGAAACAACGTATTCATTTCCAGTTAATTTTCCTTTTTCTTCCCAAGCGGTTAATAAATAGTTAATTAACAAGCTACCAGTCTGGTTTCCATTTAAAAGAATAAATTCTCCGTCATTGTTTTTAACAGCAATACCAACACGGTCAGCATCTGGATCCGTTGCTAAAACTAAGTCAGCGTCAAGCTCTTCAGCTTTTTTTATCGCTAAACTTAAAGCATCTTTTTCTTCAGGATTTGGATAAACAACAGTTGGAAAATTTCCATCTGGTTTACTTTGCTCTTCAACTATGTTAACATTAGTAAAACCGAATTGCGCCAAAGCTTTTGGTACTAGTGTAATTCCAGTTCCGTGGATAGGAGAGTAAACAATTTTTAAATCGCGTTCACGAGCAATTGCATCTGGCGAAACTGAAAGTGCAGTAATTTTATCTAAATAACTTTTATCAATTGCTTCTGCAATTAACTCAATATTACTTTCAACTCGATCAAATTTAACCTCGTCAATGCTTTTAATGGCAGCAACTTCATCCATTACCATTTTGTCATCCGGAGAGGTAAACTGGCCGCCATCATTACCATAAGCCTTATAGCCATTATATTCTTTAGGGTTATGGGAAGCGGTTAACATCACGCCACTTTTGCAACCTAATTCACGTATAGCAAATGAAAGTTCCGGTGTTGGACGCAACGCTGAGAAAAAGTAAACTTTAATGCCATTTGCAGAAAAAACATCTGCAGTAATCTTTGCAAAAAAGTCAGAATTGTTTCTGCTGTCGTGTGCAATTGCCACGCTAATTTTTTCTCCTTGATATTTTTTGTTCAAGTAATTAGCCAGGCCTTGTGTAGCAGTTCCAATAGTATATTTGTTAATGCGGTTAGAACCAGCCCCCATAATTCCACGCAAGCCACCTGTCCCAAACTCTAAACTTCTATAAAATGAATCTGTTAATTCAGTAGTCGAATTATTGTCTAATAAGGCCTGAATTGAACTTTTTGTTTCTTGGTCGTAATTGCCATTAAGCCATTCGTTAATTGTTGCAAGGGTGCTTTCTTCTAATTGCATTTTTTAAATTGATTGATGTAAGTATTATAAATACAAAACAAAATTAAAATTGTTCACGTCTATTTACGAGAACGTTATCAGAATTTTATTTTGTCATTTTGGCGAAAATTAGACCTCTTTTCCTTATTTTCACGCCCCGATACAATAATAAGAAAAATACGCATTCTAAAATTAAAAATGAAAATATTAAAATTTGGTGGAACGTCTGTAGGTAGTCCTGAGCGAATGACAAAACTGTTGGATATTATTAATCCGGCTGAAGAACAAATAGTTGTATTATCAGCGGTGTCTGGTACAACAAACAGTTTAGTGGAAATTTCTTCTAAGTTATTGAAGGAAGAAAAGGATGAGGCTATCAAATTAATAAAGGCATTAAACCAAAAGTATAATGAGTTTGTGATCGAGCTTTTGCCAGCAGGCGATTTTAGAGAGCAAGGCCAGGAAGTAGTAGATTATCATTTTAATTTTTTAGCTTCTTTAGCTAATGATTTATTTACCAATATAGAAGATAAAGTTGTTTTGGCTCAGGGTGAATTATTATCAACCACTTTATATCATATCTATTTAAAGTCGATAGGAGTGCCTTCTGTGCTTTTACCTGCTTTAGATTTTATGAAAATTGATGAGGATAATGAGCCAGATATTCCTTTTACTACGGAACATTTAACGCCGTTATTAGCCAAACACAAAGGAAATAACTTATTCATTACACAAGGTTTTATTTGTAGAAATAGCTTTGGCGAGGTTGATAATTTACGCAGAGGTGGAAGTGATTATACAGCATCATTATTAGGGGCTGCAATTTTAGCAGAAGAAGTTCAAATATGGACTGACATTGACGGGATGCACAATAACGACCCTAGAATTGTGAAAGGAACTAAACCAATTTCTCATTTGTCTTTTGATGAAGCAGCTGAGTTGGCTTATTTTGGTGCAAAAATCCTGCATCCACAGTCAGTTTTTCCAGCGCAGAAATATAAAATCCCTGTTCGTTTATTAAATACAATGGAGCCTAAAGCTTTGGGTACTGTAATTAGTACGGAGAGTGAAAAAGGTAAAATCAAATCTATTGCAGCAAAGGATGGAATTACAGCGATCAAAATCCAATCGAGTAGAATGCTTTTGGCTTATGGTTTCTTAAGAAGGATTTTCGAGATTTTTGAGCGATATAAAACTCCAATTGATATGATTACCACGTCTGAGGTTGCAGTTTCATTAACTATAGATTTTACAGATAACTTAGAGGAAATAGTAAAAGAACTAAACTCTTTCGGAAGTGTTGAAATTGATAAAGACCAATCGATTATTTGTGTTGTAGGTGACTTTGGAGCAGAAAAACATGGTTATGCGGCTAAAGTTTTAGATTCAATTAAACATATTCCAGTAAGAATGATTTCATATGGAGGAAGTGCTTATAACATTTCACTTCTAGTTGGAACAGAAAACAAGGTTGAAGCCTTAAGAAGCTTACACGATAGGATTTTTGAATAACTAAAATCGCTTTCTAAGATATACGTAGATTAGGACAAATAATAAAAGTAGTACAAAGGAAAGTCGAACTCTTCTTTCAAACTCTTTTCTGGTAATGTTACCTCTTCTATAATCGAAATAATTACCGGCATACATGATTGCCAAAAAGACCAAGAATAATATTAATAGAAATTTCAAAGATTATGTTTTCCGATAAAGATATAGCACATTTCTCTAATTTAGAAACTCCATTTTACTATTACGATTTAAATTTGCTTGAACGTACGTTAAAAGCTTGTGAAGAAGCTTCAAGCGTTTACAAGTTTCATGTTCATTATGCAATGAAGGCAAACTTTAATCCGATAGTTTTAAAGCAAATTGAAAAGATTGGTTTTGGTGCCGACTGTGTAAGTGGAGGTGAAGTTAAAAAAGCTATTGAAGTTGGTTTTTCTAAAGATAAAGTCGTTTTTGCTGGTGTAGGGAAATCTGATAAGGAAATTAATGATGCATTGGATAATGATATTTTCTGCTTCAACGTAGAATCTGTTCAGGAATTGCAGGTAATTAATGAATTGGCCGAGGCAAAACAGAAAGTTGCTAAAGTGGCTATTCGTATTAACCCAAATGTTGATGCGCATACCCACGCTAACATCACCACTGGTTTAGATGAAAATAAATTCGGCGTAAATTCATGGGATATGCCCGCCTGTGCAGCTATTTTAAATATTTCACCCAATTTAGAGTTTGTTGGTATTCACTTTCATATCGGTTCGCAAATTACCAATATGGATGTTTATAAAAACCTTTGCATTCGTGTTAACGAATTTGCTGCCTGGTTTGAAGACCACGGCTTTAAGGTAACCATTCTAAATGTTGGTGGTGGACTGGGAATTGATTATCATAATCCAAATGGACAGATACCCGATTTTAAATCATACTTTAAAATATTCTCAGACTTCTTGGAAGTAAAGCCTTATCAGGAAGTTCACTTTGAATTAGGTAGGGCATTGGTTGGACAAAGCGCATCTCTAATTAGCAAAGTGCTGTATGTGAAAAATGGTAAAAAGAAAAACTTCATCATTTTAGATGCAGGTATGACCGAGTTAATGCGTCCAGCATTATATCAAGCTTATCATAAAATCGAAAATATCAGTCCAAAGTCTGAAGTCAATAGTCCTGAGTCAGCGATTGTAAAATACGACGTAGTTGGGCCAATTTGTGAAAGCACAGATTGTTTCGGTAAGGAAGTTGAATTGCCAGAGACTTTTAGAAATGATTTAATTGCAATTAGAAGTACTGGCGCTTATGGCGAAGTAATGGCTTCGCATTACAATTTGAGAGAAAATGTTCAGATTGTTTCTAGTGAGGAAATAAAGTAACTTTATAAATTTTGTCATTCTGAGCCTGCGAAGAATCTAAAATGTGGATTCGCTATTGAGATTCTTCGTTGCACTAAGAATGACAAACAGCTTTATTTATTTCTTCCTCGATCCAACAAATACAATCACGCCTGCAATTAATACAATTCCGCCTACATATGGTGGCCAGTTAACAGATTTCTCTCTATCAGCAGAAACTTGAATTGGGCCTGCATCAATTACTTTTTCTTTTTTAGTGTAAGTAAATCCTGTCCATACCAATAACACAATTCCGAGTATAATTAATATGATTCCTAATGTTCTTCCCATGATTTAAGATTTAGGATTAGAACATTTAATGATGCCAAAAGTTTGTTTTGTCTAAAAAGAATAGCCTAAGCTTAGTTTTCCTGTCCCACCTTTGCTTGCACCAATATCAATAATTCCATAAAGTTTTTTTAATTTAAAATAAAAAGAGGAGCTAAAAGAACCGCCATTAGCGGTGTACATAGTTGATGAATTTTGAAGACTCTTGTTTAACCCGGGTGTAAATCCATAAAACAATCTAATGGCAAACTGATTATTATAGTTGCTTTTAGTATGCCAAGTGATTTCGCTAGCGATACCAGTAGTGTATAAGGTTGTTTTTGTTGAACTTATAACATTTGGGTCATTTAATCCTTTCATTTTTTTTCTGAATGTGGAGTAACTTCCATTTTCAAAACTTAGCGCATTTTCCCAGCTTAGAATTCTAAACTCTGCATTTCCAGCATTATCATAGTAACCAATAGATGTTCTTAAGCCACCACCAAAAACACTTTTTCCATCTAACTCTGTGATGGCATTTTGCTTGTTGTATTCGCTATCATAACTGGTTTCGCCAGCAAAACCATAAGCACCATAAGCTATATTTATGTTTTTGAAAGTATGACCTCTACTAAAGTTTAAAAAGCCCATATCAATGGACCCAGAGCCATAGGGCAAATCTAATCCAGCAAGACTTGCACTTATATAATTTTTAACCTTAATGGAATCAGACCCCATAGGTTTTGGTAAATAAGACACATCATTTCCTGTGGCAGCAGGAACGAAATAAGAGGGTGTACTGCAAGAACTAATAAATATGATCAATACAAGGAGAGAGGGCAGCGTTAATTTTTTCATTTAGCGTTAATTTTGTTGTCGTAAATATAGATAGCTTGTGTTAAGATACTATTAATCTTTTCAATCGGTAAGTCTTCTTCTACATCAAATAAAAAAATCTTAATCCTTGATCTGTCTTCTGCTAATAGTTCATCATTGTTAATTAGTGCACCATTATAAAATCCTAAATAAGGTTTCTTAAATTTTTTATGAAACCAGATATAGCACAACATTTTACCCTTATAACAAAAGAATGGCAGTTTATATTTCCACTTATGTGTAATTAGGTTGTTGTGTTTTAGAATAATTTCCTTCATCGCTAATAAACAACCTCTGGTAGGCTCTTCACGTTTAAGGTAGAAATTATCTAAATCGCTTAACATTAATATTCTATTTCGAAGAAATCAGCTAGTCCGCCTAAAAAATATTCTTCAATTCCCGAAGTAAAATCATCATAATCTTCATCAGGAATGTTAGTTTGAACAAATTCTAATGATGTTCCTTTTTTATCTTCGTGAAGTTTGATGGTTACAATCGATGGCTCACCGTCATCCCCAAAATACCATTGTTGTACAATTTTTTTATTAGGTTCAAACTCAATGTTTTTGCCAACAATATCACCATCCCAAAAAGAGAATTCAGTGCCAGCTTCTTCCGTAAATTCAACCTCAGCACCTGTCCACAGCTGAATGCTTTGGGGTTTTGTCAACGCTAAATAAACTTCTTCTGGTGGTGCAGGTAGGGGTATGTATTTTTTATAGTTCTTCATCTAGATTTATCAGGATTATGGTGTAATATTAAGAAAAAATGTTTTATCAGGATTACAGGAATAGCAAGATTATAGTTAAAAAAAGTGCTTGTCAGGCTTATAGGGCTTTCAAGATTATTTGGATAGGAAAATGTTTATTTCAAGTAGTTGTTATTTGAAATATATATCTTTTTAAATTGAAGACTTGTTGCTCCAAAATTAATTAATAAACCAATAGGAAAATGATAGGCAACAACATAATTTTTTGCTTGAGCCAAGTGTACGTTTTCAAGATTAATTAATGCTTTAAGTTCAACTACAACTTGGTTTTCTATAATGAAATCTGCCCTTCTTTTCCCAACTTCTATATTATCATAATATATTGTTTGTTCAACTTCTCTGGCAAATATTAATCCTGCTCTGTTAAGTTCTATAGCTAAACAACGCTGATAAATCACCTCTTGAAAACCATTACCTAAAGTATTGTTAACTTTCATTGCGCAACCATTTACCTTATAAGTAATGTCTTCTATTTCCATTTGGCTTCACTTATTTCTATATTTTAATCTTGGTAATCCAGAAAATCAATCTAATCCTGCCCAATCTTGCCCCTACTTAAAAGCATTTAATCCTGTTACGTCCATTCCAGTAATTAATAGGTGAACATCGTGTGTTCCTTCGTAAGTAACAACCGATTCTAAGTTCATCATGTGGCGCATAATAGAGTATTCTCCAGTAATTCCCATTCCACCTAACATCTGACGGGCGTTTCTTGCTATGTCTAAAGCGATTTCTACGCTGTTACGTTTTGCCATAGATATTTGCTCTGCCGTTGCTCTGTTCTCGCTTTTAAGCGTGCCTAGACGCCACACTAATAATTGGCCTTTTGTGATTTCAGTAATCATTTCGGCTAATTTCTTTTGCTGTAATTGAAATCCGCCAATTGGCTTGCCAAATTGAACACGTTCTTTCGAATAACGAAGGGCAGTGTCGTAACAATCCATAGCAGCACCTAAAGCTCCCCAGGCAATACCATAACGAGCTTGGTTTAAACAACCTAATGGTCCTTTTAAGCCTTTAATGTCAGGGAAAATATTTTCTTTTGGGACTTTAACATTGTCGAAAACCAATTCTCCAGTAGCAGATGCTCTTAAACTCCATTTGCCATGGGTTTCTGGAGTTGTAAAGCCATCCATTCCACGTTCAACAACCATCCCTCTTATTTTACCTTCTTCATCTTTTGCCCAAACTACAGCAATATCGGCAAATGGCGCATTAGAAATCCACATTTTAGCGCCGTTTAGCAAATAGTGGTCGCCTTTGTCTTTAATGTTAGTAACCATACCGCCTGGATTAGAGCCGTGGTCTGGTTCAGTTAAACCGAAACAACCCATTAATTCGCCCGTAGCTAATTTTGGTAGATATTTTTTGCGTTGTTCTTCTGTTCCATATGCGTAGATAGGGTACATTACCAAGGAACCCTGAACAGAAGCAGTAGAACGAATGCCAGAATCGCCACGTTCAATTTCTTGCATGATAATACCGTATGCGGTATAATCTAAACCAGCGCCCCCATATTCTACAGGAATAGTAGGGCCAAAAGCGCCAATTTCTCCTAAACCCTTAATTAAATGTTTTGGAAACTCTGCCCTTTGCGCATAGTCTTCAATTATTGGACTAACTTCTTTTTTTACCCAATCTCTTACGGTTGAGCGAATTAATAAATGTTCTTCAGATAAAAGTTCATCTAACTGGTAATAATCTGGTGCTTCGTAAAGGTCTTTCTTGGCTGATTTATTCATCTGTTTTTTATATTATTTTTTATTGGTCAGATGGAGCTTTTACGATTAAAACAATTATTTTAATCGTTCTCGGTTCATCTTTTACAGTATATTTGGATTGATAATCTGGTAAAATCAAAGGTAATAATTTAGTGTAATGACTAGTAAAAACCGCATAAAAATTTAATTTTGCCCTTAAATCTTGCTTTAAATAATTTAAACCTAATGTTTGTACAGACTATTGCTTTAAAAGACGTAAAATTTTACGCTTACCATGGGTTTTATCCTGAAGAACAGCTTACAGGAAACCATTTTTTGGTAGATGCTGAGGTAACTTTTACGCCATCTGGCGATACAGAAGATTTGCTGCATACAGTAAACTATGAAGTAATAAATGCCATTATTACCAAAGCAATGAAAGAAACTCAAAAACTACTAGAAACGGTTGTTAAAAATATAATAGATGAGTTATTGTCTAATTACTCTTTTCTATTAACTATAGTAGTTGGAATTAGAAAAATACATCCAATGATGCCAGGAGAAATAGGGCATTCATTTGTACAATTAAGTTATACTTCTTCGAAATAAAATGGAATACACTAAAATAACCAGCGCTATTTTAGCAGAAATTGAAAATGCAATTGGTGCTTCAAATGTCTTTGTAGATGATGAATCTCTAGCTAATTATGCTCACGATGAAACGGAAGATTTAAAATACTATCCCGAAGTTGTGGTTAAGCCAACTGATACAGAAAGCGTTTCTGCTTTATTGAAAATTTGCAACGGTTACAAAATTCCGGTTACGCCAAGAGGCGGTGGTACAGGTTTAAGCGGTGCGGCATTGCCTATTTTTGGTGGTGTTTTGCTATCGATGGAGAAGTTTAAAGCTATTATTGATATCGATACAGAAAACTTGCAAGCAACTGTAGAACCCGGTGTAATTACTGAGGAATTTATGAATGCAGTAGCAGAAAAAGGTTTGCTTTATCCTGTTGACCCAAGTAGTAAAGGGTCTTGTTTCATTGGTGGGAATGTTGCACACGGTTCTGGCGGGCCAAGAGTAGTAAAATATGGAACAATTCGTGAATATATTCTTAACCTAGAAGTTGTTTTAGCAAATGGAGATGTGATTTGGACAGGTGCTAATACCTTAAAATATGCATCAGGCTATAATTTAACACAATTGATGATTGGTTCTGAAGGAACATTGGCAGTGGTTACAAAAATTGTAACTAAGCTTATTCCAAGGACAAGCTTAACAGTATTGATGTTAGGTTCTTTCTCTACAAACGAACAAGCCTGTGGTGCTGTTTCTGCAATTTTTAGAGCTGGAGTGACACCTTCTGCTCTAGAATTTATGGAGCGAAAAGGAGTGGAATGGGTAATTAAATTTGATGAAATAAAATTCGATTTAAAGGATGATGTGAATGCTTTCTTGATGATTGAGTTTGATGGAGACGATTTAGATGTGATTTTTAAAGATTGCGAAAAAGTAAATATGGTGCTCGAAGAATTTGGATGTACTGAAGTGCTTTTTGCAGATACTGCTCAGCAGAAGGAAGAATTGTGGAGGATGCGTAGAACGATGGCTGAATCGGTAAAATCAAACTCCGTTTATAAGGAAGAAGATACTGTTGTGCCACGAGCCGCTTTACCTAAATTAGTAAATGGCATTAAAGAAATTGGATCTAAATACGGTTTCGAAAGTGTTTGTTATGGTCACGCAGGCGATGGTAACTTGCACATTAATATCATAAAAGCCGGAATGAGCGATGATGATTGGAGGCATAAACTAAAGGACGGAATTATAGAAATTTTTGAACTAACAACTGCATTAGGCGGTACAATATCAGGAGAGCACGGCATTGGTTTGGTTCAAAAAGATTACATGCCGATTAAATATAGTGAAATCCATTTGAACTTAATGCGCAGTATAAAAAGCGTTTTTGACCCAAATGGGATTTTAAATCCTGGTAAGATAACACCTTAGTGTTTTTGTCATTCTGACCAAGGAAGAATCTCTAAAGTGAAATCAAAGTAGAGATCCTTCGCAGACTCAGGATGACAAGTCACGGAATTTTTTTTAAGAACTCTCCAATTGCTCAAACGCTATCATTTTGTTTCTTTCCTTATCTGGTATGGCCGATGGGGTTTTAGAGCCATAATCATAAGCTACGCAAACTGTTTTGCCTTTGCTGCAGGTTACTTCTTTACCGTTTACATCTTTTACAATAAGGTATTCTAAATCGAAACTGGTATTGCCAATTCGCGAAGTGCGAACGTACATGCTCACTTTATCTTCTAAAAAAATAGGTGCAATATAATCTATAGATGCTTGGCCAATCACTACACCTGTAGTTTTCCAATCCCAATTAATGGCGTGTTTCCAATATTTGGTTCTGCCGATTTCCATATAGGTGAAGTAGATGGCGTTGTTTACGTGTCCCATCATATCTAAATCTGCGAAACGCATTTCAATACTGGTTTTATACTTAAAAGTGTCGACGTGACCTACTGAAACTGACTTTTTGTCTGTTGATTTTTCTTTTTTGCGCCAAAATGACTTAAAAAACATAGATATTTGGTTTGGAATAAGGTTTGAATAGGAACAATTATAATTTAAAAAATAAAATAACGGAGGATATAAAAATGACTTTAGTAAAATTTAACAACAAAACGAGAAACACAGCACCTTATTTTAACAATGTTTTCGATTCTTTGTTTAGTGATGCATTAAATAAAAATCACGGTGTAAATAAAGTGCCTAATGTAAACATTTATGAAGGTGCTAATGAATACAAAATTGAGTTAGCTGCTCCTGGATTAAATAAAGAAGATTTTAAAATAGACTTGAAAAAAGATAATCTTTCTGTTTGGGCAGAGAAAAAAGTAGAAGCAGATACACAAAAAGATTATACACGTAAAGAATTTGAATACAACTCCTTTGCAAGGTCATTTGTATTGCCTGAAGGAGTTGATGCTGATAAAATAAGCGCAGAATACACCAATGGTATTTTATATATCACTATTGGTAAGATAGACGATGCTAAACAAGCGCATAAAGAAATTGTAGTTTCATAATACAATAAGTTTGATTTTGAGTTTAAGGTTGAAAAGGGTATGTCGAAAGATGTATCCTTTTCTTTTTTAGATTGATTATCCTTAAGCCTTAAAACCTTATACCTTTAACCTTTTTTACTATTTTTGCACGATGGAAAGAGAAATCCTTGATACGAAGCGGAAGGCACTAAAAATAAATTTGAACGAGAAAATCTATGGCACATTTGCAGAAATAGGTGCAGGCCAAGAAGTAGCTCGTAATTTTTTCACTGCTGGTGCAGCTGCTGGTACCGTTGCTAAAACCATGTCTGCTTATGACATGACTTTTAGTGACGCCATTTATGGAGCAGAGACCTCTGGTAGATATGTAAGTCAGAATAGGCTTTTACGTATGTTGGACCACGAATTTAGTTTATTAAACGAACGTTTGCTGGGCGAAAAATATGAAAGCCGTACTTTTTTTGCTTTTGCAAATACGGTGACCACGCTAAATTTTAAACGTACCAATGAACCTCATGGTTGGGTAGGCATTTGTTTCCAAACAGAACCTGGCGGTTTGCCAAACGAAGTTTTTTTTCATGTTCGCTTATTTGATACTGATGTAAATATGCAACAGCGTGTGTTGGGTATTATCGGTGTTAACTTGGTTTACGCTGCTTTTTACCATCACAACGAACCAAAGGTGATGGTTGAATCTTTAGTGGATAACTTAACTATCGGTTCTGTAGAGATAGACTTAATTTCTGTAAAAGGGCCTGTTTTTGCTGAAGTAAATAATACTTTGTTAAATCTTTATTTGATAATGAAAGACTTTTCTGCAGCAGCAATTTTTGATGCAGATGGCCACCCTCGTCAGGCTAAGGATTTATTGTACAAAAAAGATATCATGATTTTGCGCACTAAATTTGGACAGAAATCATTACCTAACTTTAATTTGTTTAATAAGGCTACCGATCAATTTAAACGCACAAACAAAGTGGAAGAAGGTAATTTGGCTGTTATGATTGAGGTTTTGTTAACCAATGTTTTAACCAGCGAACAAGAGACGCCCGATGATATCGATTTGGAATCCGTAGCAAAAAGAGCAGAAGAGATGTGTGCGACTGGCAACTTGGTTATCGTTTCTAATTTTACACGACACAACAGATTAGCCAAATATTTAGGTCGTTGTAAACCCAAAAGCGTGGGTATTTCTACAAACATTAACAATTTAAAGTTTGTATTTAATTCTAAAAATTTTGGCGATAATTACTCTAGTCAGTTATTGGCTTATGTGAGTGACATGTTTACCCAGAATGTAAAACTTTTTGCTTATCCCTTTATAGATAAAAAGACCAATACAGTCATTTCTACAAGCAATATGCCTGTAACACCAGATGCAAAACCATTATTTGAATTTTTACTGACTAATGGATATATTACAGATATTAACGATTACAGTGAAGATGATGTTAAAACTGTTTAATGGAAAAGTCTGGAGCTGAAAAAAGCACTTTACATTCAAGGAATAAACATCGTTCAAGGTACGATTTTAAAGCATTGACAAATTCTTGTGCTGAGCTGAGAAGTTTTGTGTCGGTTAATAAATATGGTGATGAATCTATAGATTTTGCCAATCCAGTAGCTGTTAAAATCCTAAACAAGGCTTTACTTAAACATTTCTATCAAATAGAAATTTGGGATATCCCCGAAGGATATTTGTGTCCACCAATTCCTGGCAGAGCCGATTATATGCACTACGCTGCAGATTTACTAGCTTCTTGCCATCATCAGGTAATCCCAAAGGGGAAAAAGGTTAAGGTATTAGATGTAGGTGTTGGTGCAAATTGTGTTTATCCAATTATCGGGCATCAAGAATATGGGTGGGATTTTGTAGGTTCTGATATCGATGACGTTGCTACCCGCTCAGCGAAAAATATAGTGGATATTAATCCTTCTTTAAAAAACTCAATTGAATTAAGATTGCAACCTTCAAAAAGAGAAATCTTTAAGCATATCATTCATAAAGAAGAGAAATTTGATTTAACAATTTGTAATCCTCCATTTCATGCATCGGCAGAAGAGGCGCTTGCTGGTTCGCAAAGAAAAAGTAGAAATCTTGGGCAAAAGAACTATTCAAAACCGGTTCTAAATTTCGGTGGTCAGCATAGTGAATTATGGACACAGGGCGGAGAAGTTGGCTTTATCTCTAAAATGATTGAAGAAAGTAAATCATTCAAAAGTCAATGTTTTTGGTTTACAAGTTTGATTTCTAAAAGTGAAAATTTGCCTGGTGTTTATGCGATGTTAAATAGAGCAGAAGTTACGGAAATTAGAACAAGTGAAATGAGTGCTGGTAATAAAATTACCAGAATTGTAGCTTGGACTTATTTAAATGAAGAGCAACAAGAAGATTGGGTTAAGAATTGGTAGAGGTTTTTTTTATTCAAAATAGATCTGTCATTCCGAGGAACAGCTTGTCCCGATGTGTCGGGAAGGAATCTATTTAAGAGATGAGAAAGTGGATTCTTCGCTGCGTTCTGAATGACAAAACAGATTTGAATTACAAAATTAGCTAAAAACAAATCAATTTTCTATCTTGCAATATGAAACTAAATCGATTTATCATTTTCTTTTTATTGCTTCCTTTGTTTGTTCAAGCTCAAACATCAGGCAATCCTATCTTCCCTGGTTGGTACGCAGATCCTGAGGCGCAAATTTTCGGTAAAACTTACTGGATTTATCCAACTTATTCAGCAAAATATAAAGAGCAGGTTTTTATGGATGCATTTTCATCCAAAGATTTAATTACTTGGAAAAAACACGAAAGAATTATAGATACAGCATCCATTAAATGGGCTAATAAAGCAATGTGGGCACCATCTATTACTCAAAAAGATGGAAAGTACTACTTGTTTTTTGGCGCAAATGACATCCAGAGCGATAAAGAAGTTGGCGGCATAGGTGTTGCTGTAGCAGATAAACCTGAAGGTCCTTATAAGGATCATTTGGGTAAACCCTTAGTGGATAAATTTTATAATAAGGCACAGCCGATAGACCAATTCGTTTTTAAAGACAAAGACGGGCAGTATTATCTAATTTATGGTGGCTGGTCGCATTGTAACATTGCCAAATTAAATAAAGATTTTACGGGTTTTATTCCCTATCCAGATGGAACTACATTTAAAGAGATCACACCAGAAGGATATACCGAAGGTTCTTTTATGTTCATAAAAGATGGTAAATATTATTTCATGTGGAGTGAAGGTGGCTGGACTGGTCCAAATTACTTTGTGGCTTATGCTATTGGCGATTCTCCATTGGGTCCATTTAAACGTATAGGTAGAATACTTACCCAAGATCATACAATTGCAAGAGGGGCTGGTCATCACTCTGTTGTGCATAATGAGAAAAAAGATTTGTGGTACATTGTTTATCACCGCAGACCAATAGGCGAAACAGATGGCAATCATCGTGTAACTTGCATAGATTTAATGACGTTTGACAAAGACGGATTGATTAATCCTGTTAAGATTACAAAAGAAGGCGTGAAGAAAAGTAAATTATAGACGTAAGAGGTAGGATGGAAAATGTAAGATGTGAATTTTCCTTTTCCATCTTACATTTCCCCTTTTCCATTAATATATATATCTTGTATTCTAATTTCCATTAATTTTTCTGGAGAACCAACTGGCTTAAAACCAAATTGAGCATATAAGCCGTGTGCATCTAAGGTTGCTAAACAATATGTTCTCAAGCCTTGCAAATCTGGGTGAAACATCATTAATGACATCAGTTTTTTAGATAAACCTAACCCACGAAAATTTTCCTCGATATACACATCACATAGGTATGCAAAGGTAGCTTTATCTGTTACCCAACGTGCAAAGCCAGCTTGTTTTCCATCTTTATAAACTCCAAAACAAAGAGAATTAGCTATTGATTTTTGAACAAGTTCAAATGGAATTTCCTTAGCCCAATAAGATTGAGTGCTTAAATAATTGTGAACAGCATTTACATCTACTAAATTGCGATCGTCAGAAAAAATAAAACCTTTTTCAGTAATTTCCATCTGTGATTTATTGTGCGATGATATCCAAATATCTCGTACCATTAATAGTTTTAATCTCGAGATTTACATCCACTTTGCCACTTTTTATCAACTGCTCACCCACAAAGTCAATCGGTTGTGCTACAATTTCATCAGTTGCGGTAACCACTTTTGCGTAGAAATATCTGTAGGTATCCTTTACTGATATGGTTTCAGTTTTGCTTGGCGCTAAATTGTTAAATTCAAATATTTGACCTCTTATATTTACCGTTAGCGATTTAAAGTTTTCTTTACTGTTATTGGTTAAGGATAAAGTTACACCGGCTGTGCTATTAACTTTTTTGCAAGCAGCTAAAAAGATAGTCAGCAACATCAAATAACAAATATTTTTCATTTTATATAGGTTCAAGTTGTTTTAATAGTTATTTGAGCATAATTTACCTAGTTCCTCATGTTAATAAACTGCAAGGGCTGACCAAAATCTTCACCTCTACAAAGTGAAATTACTTTTTGTAAATCATCAATGTTTTTGCTTTGTACACGGACCTGGTCGTCCATCATAGAAGCTTGAACTTTTAATTTAGAGTCTTTGATTTTAGCAACGATTTTTTTTGCAGCTTCTTTCTCAATTCCTTCTTTAATTTTAAGCTCTAATCTAATCATATTGCCAGAAGCGGTATGATCTTTTCCGAAATCCAAACTTTTTGGGTCTAAATTTTGTTTCATCATACGAGAGATGATGGAATCGGTGATTGCCTTTAAACGCATGTCGTCTTCAGTTACAATAGTAATGGTATTCGTTTTTTTATCCAGCTCTACTGTACTGTTAGAACCATTGAAATCATAACGGTTTAAAATCTCTTTTTTTGCATTGTTGATAGCGTTATCTAATGTTTGCGCATCTACCTTGCTTACAATATCGAAAGTGGGCATAGTTATAGTTTATTTGATAAAAAATAATAGATTTAATTAAATATAAATCATCATACAAAAAACGCTAAAAAATATATGAAAACCAATAAATCTAAATCTCCGAAAAAACCAACCAAAAAGGCGGTTAAAAAACAAATAGAACATACTTTAACAGAAAGATTTCTAGAAGCAGTTAAAGGACTGGGACATAATGCCGAGTTAATTGCAGAAGATGTGGCAAAACTAAGCAAAGTAGCAGCTAAGAAATTAGCAAAAACATTTCAAGAAGTTAAATCTGCTGTAGCACATAAAATTGAAGATGTTTCTGCTGCAAAAAAAGCAGCCCCTAAAAAAATTAAACTAGCTAAAAAGGATGCATCTAAGCTGATGAAAAAGGTTGATAAGTCTGTAACTAGGGTAGTTAAAAAGGCAGTTGCTAAAGCTAAACCAATTGCTTCTAGTGTAAAAGTTGCAACTATTGAATCTGAAGAAAAAGCAGAAGCAGCTTTAAAAAAACCAGTAAGAAAGGTAGCAACTAAAACTAAAGCCATGGCAAATAAAACAACAACAGCAGCAAGTAGTACAAAAAAAGCAGTTGTAAAAGCAGTTGCGAACAACCCTGTTAAAAAAGTTTCAGCAAAAGCAATTCCAACTAAGAAAAACACAGCAAGCACTACTACTAAAAAGTAAATTTATGATGTTGAATTAGCTAATAATTAACACTAACTTAACACTAAAATTTGCAGATTTGAAAATCTTCTGATAAGGTCAGGAGATTTTTTTGATTTTTATCCATGGCCAAAAAGAAGCTACCGTTTTTAAATAGAGAAATAAGCTGGCTTTATTTTAATGAACGTGTTTTGCAGGAAGCTGCAGATGAAACCGTTCCCTTAATTGAACGGATAAAGTTCCTTTCCATTTTCTCTTCTAACCTTGAAGAATTCTATCGTGTGCGTGTGGCTACTTTAAGTCGATTGGTTAACCTTAACGATAAGGCAAAGGCATTGCTTGGTTTTAATCCTAAAAAGGTTTTAAACGAGATTAAAAACATTGTAGTTAAGCACGAGCGCAGGTTCGAAAATTTATTTCAAGCTACACTCATAAATGAATTAGCGCAAAATCGCATATTTATTCTAAATGATACTCAGCTGAACGTGGCTAGAGGAGAGTTTGTACGCAATCATTTTAGAGATAAAATTCTATCGAATTTGGTTCCTATTATGATTGATTTGGAAGTTTCTTTTCCAGAGCTAAAAGATAGACGTTTATATTTCTTTGTTCGATTAACTAAGAAGGGCTCAAAAAAAGGAGAGAAATATGCCTTAATTGAGCTACCAAATAATTTACCTCGATTTTTAGTTTTACCAGAAACCAATGGACTAAAGTTCATCATCTTGGCAGAAGATATTGTTAAATATTGCTTGGATGATATTTTCTATGTTTTTAATTACGATGTCATTGAGGCATTTTCCATTCAGATGACGAGAGATGCAGAGCTTGATATTGATAAAAACGTCAGTGATAAATTTATTGAAGAATTGAAAACAAGCCTAGATAAACGTAAAAAAGGTAAACCAATGCGTTTGTTGTATGATACCGAAATGCCATTTGATATGTTAAGCGTTTTGGTTTCAAAATTAAAAATTGAAGCTGAAGGATTAATTCCTGGTAATCGCTATCATAGGTTCAAAGATTTTATTGCTTTTCCAAACGTGGGGTCTAAGGAGTTGGAGTATCCGCCAGTTGAACCATTGAAAGTTAAGGGTTTGCATAGAACCGAAAGTATTTTCAATAAACTGTCCGAAAGAGATTATCTGGTTAATTTACCTTACCAATCTTATGATTATATCATTTTATTTCTCCGTGAAGCTGCAATTGACCCGAAGGTAACAGAGATTAATATTACCCTTTATCGCCTTGCAGAAAACTCAAAAGTTATAAATACACTAATTAACGCAGCTAAAAACGGTAAAAAGGTTAACTGTGTTGTTGAGTTAAAAGCTAGGTTTGATGAAAGTGCCAACATCTTTTGGACAAATAGATTGATGGAAGAAGGGGTGAATGTAAATTATGGCTTAACTGATTATAAAGTGCACTCTAAAATTTGTTTGGTCAAACGGATTGAAAAAGGTAGACCAGTGTATTATGCCAATTTAGCCACTGGAAATTTCAACGAAAAAACAGCTAGAATTTATTGTGACCACAGCATTTTTACCGCTAAAAAGGAAATTACGGGAGATCTGCTTAAACTTTTTACCGCCCTTAATAAAAAAACAATTGCTAAAGATTTTAAGTGTTTAATTGTTTCGCCACTAGATTCTAGAAATAGAATATATGAGTTAATTAACCGAGAAATCAAATTTGCAAAAGCTAAAAAGCCAGCCTATTTGATTTTAAAAGTAAATAGCTTGGCGGATGAAGGCGTCGTTGAAAAATTATATGAAGCTAGCAATGCTGGTGTTCAAATTAAACTAATTGTTCGTGGTATTTGCTGTTTGGTTCCTGGCGTTGTTGGTTTTAGTGAAAACATTACTGTAATCAGCATCATCGATAAATTTTTAGAACATGCTCGGGTTTTTATTTTTGGTAATGGAGGTAAGGAAGAAATGTTCCTGTCGTCGGCAGATTTAATGAGTAGAAATTTCGAGCACAGGGTGGAAGTAGGGTTTCCTGTGTTAGACGAACAAGTGAAAAATGAAATTCGTGATATTATTGAGTTTCAGTTACAGGATAATGTGAAGGCAAGAGATATCACAAAATTAAACAATAACAAATACCACAAAAATAGATTAACCGCTAAAGTTAGGGCGCAAGTACAAACATATAACTACCTCAAAAACAAACACAATAGCTAATGAGATACGCTGCTATCGATATCGGTTCAAATGCCGTTCGCTTATTAATTGCCGATATTACACATAACGAAAAGGGCTACGGATTTAAAAAAAACACATTAGTTCGTGTGCCTTTACGTTTAGGTGATGATGCTTTTTTAGACCAGAAAATTTCCCCAAAAAAGATAGATGATTTAGTGAAAACAATGAGTGCATTTAAAAACTTGATGGATGTTTATCAAGTTACTAAATATTTGGCTTGTGCTACATCCGCAATGCGTGAGGCTGGAAATGGTAAGGAAATCATTAAAAAAATAAAGAAAGTTGCAGATATTGACTTAGAGATTATTGAAGGTCAGAGAGAGGCTAATATTATATATTCCAATCATATAGAGCAAAATTTAGATGCAAATAAAAGCTATTTGTACATAGACGTTGGCGGTGGAAGTACAGAATTATCAGTGTTTGTAAATAAACAACCGCTGGCTTCAAAATCTTTTAATATCGGTACCATTAGAATTTTGGATAACCAAGATAAAGACGAAACGTGGGATGAAATGAGAGATTGGGTTAAATCTCGCACTAAAGAATTAAAAAACTTAGCTGGAATTGGTACAGGTGGAAACATCAATAAGTTATTCCGTATGTCTGGCGAAAAAGAAGATATGCCATTGAATTTTGCAAAATTAAATTCGATGTATAATGAATTAAACTCCTACTCATTAAAAGAGCGTATTACCTTGTTAAAACTAAATCAAGATAGGGCAGATGTAATTGTTCCAGCTTGTGAGATTTACCTAACCCTAATGAAATGGACAGGCATTAAACAAATTTATGTGCCTAAAGTTGGTATGGTTGATGGGATTATTAATTTACTGATTGAAGAGAATTTGGAGTAAGGATTGGTCATGCTGAATTCATTTCAGCATCTGGCTTGCAGGCAGGAAAGACCCTGAAATAAATTCAGGGTGACGTTAACGAACTATACTCCTAAAAGTTAAATTAACCCTCGGTTTACTAATCAACTTTGTTGGGGGTAAGCGATGCAGCCAATTGGTTTGAGTTTCATCCTTCATCACCAGTAAACTTCCATTTTCTAAGATTAAAGAAATGGTTTGTTTAGTCTCTTTATGTTTAAACGCAAACTTCCGCTCTGCGCCAAAGCTCATGGAACCGATAGCTCCATTTTTCTTTAAATCTTTTTCTCCATCACTGTGCCAAGCCATTCCTTCATCACCACTGTGATATAAATTTAATAAACATGAATTGTAGGTTTCACCAGATTTTTCTTCGGCCATAGCCTTTAATTCTAGCAATTCTTTTGTCCATATTAAAGCCTGTTTGGTTACATTAGAGTAAGTATACTCAAAGGGATAATCGCCATACCATGCCACTTTTCTTTTGGTGAGGATATGTTTTCCAAAAATTACAGCTTCATCGTTTTTCCACTCAATGGTTGTTAGCAAGCAATTGTAATAATGATTAGCTTGTTCATTTGACATGATCTTGCCATAATAATTTACTGTTCCACCTTGTGGTAAAAGATTAATGTTTTGAGAAGGTTGGGAATTGAATAAATCCATAGGTTTTGTAATCCAAATTTACACCTTCAGTTTCTTTTTTAAGAATGGCTTGCTCATTTTAAGACAAAGCATCATGAAATATAATGCCCAAAGTATAACGTTCGCCGCTATGCAACTCACTTACTCCATGTTTCATCGTTGCGCTGTAATATCCCTTTGAACCTTTAACGGGCCTAAAGTTTGTTGTGAAGATTAAAATATCACCCTTTTTAGGTTTTAAAACAATAGCTTTTGATTGTGCCCTTACGTTTTGCTGTATCAACACAAATTCTCCTCCAGTATAATCAACAGCTGCATCGTTTAAAAATAAAACCATTTGTATGGGAAAATAAATGTCGCCATATAAATCTTGATGAAGCGTATTGAAACCGCCTTTACCATACTTTAGAATTAGCGGAGTTGCTTTTGTTTGTCCTTTATCATGACAGCGCTTTAAAAAATCATCATGATCTATCGGATAACTAATAGGTATGTTTAATGCCTTCATCCAGTTATTTGCAATAGGAGCAAGTAATGGGTATATGTTTTGCCTTAAGCTCGTAATGATATCTGGTAAGGGGTAATTGAAATATTTGTATTCGCCCAAACCAAAACGATAACGTTCCATCACCACAGTTTTTCTATATAAATCAGATTGATTATAGTTTTTAATGAGCTCATTGCATTGCTCATTGGTTAAGATATTATTAATGATTGCATAACCATTTTGATTCATCTCTTCTGCTAAAGGATCACTATCAATGCTTCTTACATCAAATAAAGCATCCATAATTTATAGCTGTGCTAAATTAATTTGAGCTGCTTCCCAGCCCAACATTGCTGTTTTACGCACACTTCCCCAGTGGTACTGACCAAAATTGCCAGACGATTGAATAACACGATGGCAAGGGATTAAAAATGCGATAGGATTGCTGCCAATTGCCGAGCCAACGGCCCTTGATGCATTTGCATTTCCAATTGTTTGGGCAATTGACCCATAGGTTGTAAAGCTTCCTTTTGGGATTTTTAAAAGCGTTTCCCAAACTTTTAACTGAAAAGGTGTACCCTTTAAGTGGAGTTTTAGCCTTTTTGTCTCATTCCAATTGCTGCTGAAAATCTGTAAGGCATCTTCTTGATTTTTATCAGTTAGCTTATTGAAATTTGCTTTTGGAAATTGTTGATGAAGCTCTTCAAATGCTAAAATATCATCATCGGCAAATGCCATGTAACAAATGCCCTTAGTTGTAGCTGCTATTAATAAATTGCCAAAAGGTGTGTGATGGTAGTTGTAATTAATGATTAGATTTTCTCCACCATTTTTAAATTCTCCGGGCGTCATCCCTTCAATGTTTACGAACAGGTCATGTAATCGTCCAGTTCCAGATAAACCTGTTTCAAAAGCTACATCAAACAGGGTTGCTTGCTCGTTTTTGAGCATATCTTTAGCATAAGATAAACTGAGGTATTGCAAGAATTTTTTCGGACTAACACCTGCCCATTCTGTAAATAATCTTTGAAAATGAAACGGACTTAAATTTACTTTTTCTGCTATTAAATCTAAATCTGGTTGGGCCTTAAAGTTCTCTTGTAAATAGCTAATGGCTTCCGCAATGCGATGGTAATTTAACTGCTCTTGTGTGTTCATGTGATTCGTTTTGATACATACAAAAGTAGGGGGCGATTAGCTGCTACAAAACCCGATACTTGCTATCCTTAATTAATTACAAGTCTAAAAAGCTTGTCGCTTTATCATCTACAAACCAATCTAAATTACCATTTACAGGTTTAATCAGCTGTGCTGGATAAATAAAATAGTCTTTTTGTTCATCTCCAATTACATGTTTTAAAGCATTTGCTTTGTTATCACCAAAAGTGATGAAGGCAATGTTTTTAGCTTTATTGATTAATGGTGCAGTTAAACTGATGCGATAGGTGTCTAATTTTTCAACCCAAACAGATTCTACAGTGGGATGAATGCTTTTTACGAGTTCAGTATTTGGGAAAATAGAAGCTGTATGTGCATCATCGCCCATTCCTAAAAGAATTAGGTCGAATAGAATTTCATCACCATTAAAATGTTTGTCTAAAGCTGTTTTGTAAGCTTTTGCAGCATCTGTTGGAGGTAAAGTGGTATCGAAATAAAAAATATGATTTTCTGGGGTTTGTAGGTTGTTAAACAAAGTTTCCTTCGCCATTAATCCATTATAATCTTTATGGTCTGGCAAAACATATCTTTCATCACCAAAGAAGAAATATACCTTGGTCCAATCTATTTGGCCTTTAAACGTAGTTGATATTTCTTTATAAAGTTCTTTAGGAGAGTTTCCGCCAGTTAAAACAAAATCAAATCTGCCTTTTGTTGCAATAGATTCATTGGCTATTTCGATTACGTATCTAATCAAGTTCTCATTAAGCTCGGCTATTGATTTAAAGATGTGTAAGTTCATTATTCTTAAAAAAAGGTAAACGCAAAGAACGCTAAGACTTTCGCGAAGAAAATAAGCTTTTCTTCCTTGCGTAACCCTTTGTGTTCTTTGCGGTAATAATATTATTTATCCTTTAAAGGCAAGGTAAACCAGTGGAAGCCATCCTTAGCAATTAATGCTTCTGCATCTTCTGGTCCCCAGCTATCTGCTTGGTAGTTAGGGAAATTTAGTGATTTTTTGCTTTCCCAAGTATTTATGATTGGCATAACCAATTCCCATGCTGCTTCTACCTGATCTCCACGCATAAATAAAGTTTGGTCTCCATTCATGGCATCTAAAAGTAGGGTTTCATAAGCTTCTGGTGTATCTGTATCATAAGTTCCTTTATAATCAAAAACCATATCAACAGGGTTTAAAACCATTTTAACCCCTGGTCTTTTGGCTTGAACTTGTAAACGGATACTCATTTCTGGCTGTATGCTAATAATTAAGCGATTTTGCTGCCAAGTTTCAGTAGCCCTTGATGAAAAGATATGATGTGGAACATCCTTAAATTGAATGGTAATAATTGAAGAAGTTTGGTTCATCCTTTTACCTGTACGCAAGTAAAAAGGAATGCCTTGCCAACGCCAGTTATCTATAAAAAATTTAACGGCTGCAAAGGTTTCCGTATTTGAATGAGGGTCAACACCTGTCTCGTGTCTGTATCCTGGTACTTCTTTTCCTTCTACCCAACCTTTACTGTATTGACCACGAACTGCATTTGAGCTAATTTCTTCAGGTTTAAAGGGACGCATTGCTCTTAAAACTTCAACCTTTCTATCTCTAATTTCGTCTGCATCAAAAGAAATTGGCGCCTCCATTCCAACCAAACAAAGCAATTGCAACAAGTGATTTTGAATCATATCTCTCAATGCACCCGCACCTTCATAATAACCACCACGGTCGCCAACACCTAATTGCTCAGTTACAGAAATTTGAATATGTTCTATGTAATTTCTATTCCACAATGGTTCAAACAAAGAGTTCGCAAAGCGGAAAGCCATCATGTTTTGAACAGTTTCTTTACCCAAATAATGGTCAATACGATAAATTTGTTTTTCAGTAAAGATTTTGCTTAATAACAAGTTTAGTTCTTTTGCACTTTCTAAATCGTGACCAAATGGTTTTTCAATCACAATTCTACTGTTATCTTCGTCTTGTGTTAATTTGTATTTACACAAGCATTCAGCTATTAAAGGGAAGAAATTTGGTGCGACAGCCAAATAGTAAATGATTTGGGTTTCCTTGCCAAATTCTGCCTGTAATTTTTCTACTGTTTCTTTTAAATTCTGAAAAGTTTCTGGAGTGGTAATGTCTGTTGGACAATATTTAATGTTAGACTCAAAAGAGCTCCAAGTTTCTTTATTAACTTTTCCATTTCTAGAGAATTCGTTAATGTTTTCTAGAATTACCTCTTGGTACTTTGTGTCTGTAAATTTTGTTCTACCAGTTCCAATTATAGAGAACTTTTCTGGCATATAACCTTCTGTAAATAAATTATATAACGCAGGTGCAAGTTTTCTTTTGTTTAAATCGCCAGTTCCACCAAAAATTACAAATATGGTGGGATTAAGACTGCTTTTTTTCTTCATTTTAATAGGGATTATGAGTTCTTTTGATTCCAGTCTGCGTGGAAAATGCCCTCGCTATCAATTCTTTCAAAAGTATGTGCGCCAAAGAAATCTCTTTGGGCTTGTGTTAAATTAGAAGGCATTCTGCCTGTTTTTAGTGTATCAAAATAGGTTAGGGCAGAAGTAAAACAAGGGGTGGCAATGCCGGCATTAATTGCAGATGAAACCACATTTCTTGTACCCTTTAAGCTTTTCTTAATCTTCTCTTGAACACCGGCATCAGCAAATAAATGCTCTAAATCTGGTTGCTTTTTGTAAGCTTGATAAATATCTTCTAAAAACTCTGCCCTAATGATACAACCACCACGCCAGATTTTGGCAATTTCAGCTAAGTTTAATTCGTATTTATATTCAATAGATGCTTTCCACAATAAGTGCATTCCCTGTGCATAAGCATTTGCCATTGCAAAATAGAATGCTTCTTCTAAATCATCAATGAAATCAGCACTAGCTTTAATTTTTTCTGAAGCACCATAAGCTTTTTCAAGCTCTACTCTTAATTTTTTAAGTTTCGATAAGTTTCTTGTAGAAACAGCTGCATCTATACTTGGAATTGGCGTTTCAATATCCATCGCTACTTGCGAAGTCCATTTTCCAGTTCCTTTAGATTTTGCTTCATCTTTAATTTCATCAACCAATAAATTACCAGTTTTAACATCCTTAAATAAGAATACATCTTTGGTAATTTCCATTAAAAATGATTTCAACCTACCATTGTTCCAGTTTTCGAATACTTGTTGAATTTGATCGTTATCATAATCTAAACCATTTTTAAGTATTTCATAAGCCTCTGCTAATAACTGCATAATGGCATATTCGATACCATTATGTGTCATTTTAACAAAGTGACCAGAAGCACCTGGACCAATATAAGTTACGCAAGGGTCGCCGTTTGCTTTTGCAGAAACAGCTTCTAACATATCTTTAACTACTGCATAAGCTTGTTTATCTCCTCCAGGCATCATACTCGGACCAAATCTAGCGCCTTCTTCACCTCCAGAAATACCCATTCCGAAGAAATGAATTCCTTTTTCAGCTAATTCAATAGACCTTCTGCTCGTATCAGTAAAATAAGAGTTTCCACTGTCGATGATGATATCGCCTTTGGCTAATAAGGGTAGTAATTCTGAAATTACACTGTCAACAATGGCTCCTGCAGGTACTAAAAGAATAATGGTACGAGGACTTTGTAAGCTATCTACAAATTCTTCTATGTCTGAAAATCCTTTTAGGTTGTGGGGTTTGCCTTCTTCTTCAAATATCTGGAGCATTTTTTCGCTCTTGTCATACCCAGTTACGGCAAAGCCATTATCGGCCATGTTTAATAGCAAGTTGCGCCCCATGGTTCCTAAACCAACCATTCCGAAAGCGAACTTTGCTTTGTTATCGTTACTCATTTTATGATTTATTTATACTTTCTAAAATTGTTTTACTCTCTTCAAATCCCTTGTGTACGAATGCGTTGAAACCTAATTGTTTGGCAATTGAAACGTGGATGGCTCTATCGTCAAAATACATACAGTGCTTGGCTTCTTCTTGTGCAATGCCCAATGCAAGCTTAAAAATTGAAGGGTCTGGTTTTGAAAATCCTACTTCACATGATGAAATAAACGCATCGAATACTTGATGCAGATTGAATTTCTTAATTCGATAATCATTAAACTCTTTTCCCTCATTATTGATAGAAAAGATTTTAATTCCCGTTCTTTTTTTCCACTCAGCTAACCAAGGTAAAAAATCTGGAAGTTCTGTAGTCCTAGAGAACATGAATTGTTTAAAATCTTCCTTTGTGAACGAGCGTTCTGCGTTAAATACAACGCAATCGAGGTATTGGTCTAAAGTTAATTTTCCGTTTTCGAATAACGTAAAAGCAACTGAATGGTCTTTCTGAAATTGGATAGGTTCTAGGTCGAATTTTTCAATGGCCAGCATTCTCGATTTATGATTCCAGCCATCACTTAAAAGAACGCCCCCAATATCTAAGAAGAGTAATTTAATGTTTGTCATTATTTCTTGTTAGGGTAAGTGGTATGGATATGATACTTTTCTTTTGCAGCCCATAATTTTGCGCCACCTTTTATGCCATCTTTGTTAGAAACCAACTTAATGTTTTTTTCTAGCTCAAAATTGATTTCATTTGAATTTCCGCCGCCAATATACAATTTATCATAATTGAAAACAGTTTTATATATCTCAATAAGGTATTGTAACCTTTTATTCCATTTCTTTTTGCCTACTTTGTGGAAACCTCTATCTCCTATAAAATCATCATAGTCTTCGGTTTCGCTAACCGGCAAGTGAGATAGCTCTAAGTGAGGTAATAATTCTCCATCAAATAAAAGTGAGGTGCCAAAACCAGTACCTAATGTAAACACAATCTCAAATCCTTTGCCACTCACAATGCCTAAGCCCTGTTGGTCGGCATCATTAATTAAACGAACAGGTTTGCCAAATAAATTGGCTACCTGCAGCGCTAGGTTTACATTAGCCCACTTGTTTTCGGCAAGGTTAGGGGCGGTTTGCACAATACCCAATTTTACATAGCCTGGAAACCCGATAGAAACCTTCTCAAAAGATTTAAAATCTGCACAGAGTTTTTTAATTGCTTTTAAAACTTCTTCTGGAGTAGAGTTTTTTGGCGTGGGTGTTTTTTTAAAATCTGTTAATAATTTTCCTTTTGGACTTAATAAGCAAGATTTTATATTGGTACCACCAATGTCTATTGATAAAATATCGCCCTGTGGAACCTTAGTTTTTACTGGCATATGCGCTGGATTTTTGAATTTACCAAAGAAAAGAAAAATACCACGAAAAAGTTACTCTAGCCGTAATAATTGTGTAATAACTTCTATCCTTAATTATCCACAAACCTGAATAATGTTGATTAAAGTTTTTATAGATAGTTAAGCCACCATTGTGTATGTGTCGATTTATATTTTTGAAACCAAACACAAGGACTATATAATATAGCTACAATGCCCAACCAAATTAAATATACGATTGGTAAAATGTATCCAAAAGTAGCTGGGCGGAATAAAAATGGAATGTTAGGGTCTACAATATCCTTGGCTCCGTAACCACTTGCATAGAAGCAAATTACCACTATTGTGTGAATAACATAAAAATGTAACACATAATAAAAGAAGGGAACTTTGCCATAAACCATCATGATCCTAGCAAATCTGTTTTTTACATTTTCAATGCCTGACAATAACATTAACGCAGGCCCTAAAGTTATTCCAAGATATTGTAAAGATGGTGGGTATTTGCTTACGTTTAAGAAGTCGAAAAAGTTCTTTAAAGCATCTCCATATTCTTTTCTGGGTTCTGGATTACCATATAAACTAAAATATCTCAATACAAGAAACGAAACAAAAAGCCCTAAGCCAGAATAGAATAAATAACGTTTTCTTTTAACTTCATCAAAAGCAGCGCTATACCATTTTCCAATTGCAAAACCTACAAACATTATACCTGTCCAAGGTAAAATGGTGTACAACACGCCTATTACGTGCTGATCTCCTATAGGGATAAACCGAGCTCGGGTTGTCAATGTAAATTCAATTAAGCCACCTATAAAGGTTTTGTTATCAATTGTGATGTAATTCAAAATATTATGACCAAAAAACAAAATCAATCCAACAACAGCTACCAACCGGTAAGAGATTCTACTTAAAATACCTAGTAAAATCATACTCCAACCTATAGACCATATTACTTGCAGGATAATGAAGTTATAAAAAGGGTTAAAGGTTAAACCAAGGGTGATAATGGCAATTTCAACAAATAACAACCAAAAGCCCCTTTTAATTAAAAATAAGCTTGCTTGTTTTGGGTCTTTATTTTGAGAAGAAAGATAAGCCGAAATGCCTGAAAGGAATACAAAAGTTGGTGCGCAATAATGAGTAATCAGCCTAGTGAAAAATAATGGTATGGTGGTTCCTTCTGGATTCATTGGATCGCTCATCCCACTGGCATGAAAAAAATCACGAGTGTGGTCTAAGGCCATGATCACCATTACCAATCCTCTTAAAATATCAATAGATAGGATGCGTTTTTTTTCATTTGTCATAAAGGGAGCGATTTATTTACTTAAAATTACGATAATGAATTAAAGATTAAAACTTTAGGTTTTTTATTTATCATAGAGCCAATGAGTTCTTCAGTTTCTATGTTTTTGAAATATAGGGGGGCCGAACCTTTAAGCTGCTTTTTGAGAAAATAGTAATGATGTAAACAATTGATCCAATTGATGGCTGCAATTTTATCTTTCCATATCTGAGGATATAGAAAAACAGTATCACTTTCTAGCCTAATTACATTTTTACTTTCTAACGCAGTAACGTTAGCAATAATTTGTGCGGTCTGTTGGGCTAAATTTCCTTTTAGGCTTACTTTTTTATTAGCGTAAATCATCATCTAAAATAAATGATTTATTAATTTAAAAGGAATTAATTTACTAATAAGTACATTATGTTATTTTGAATGCACTTTTTGCTAATATTTAGCATATAAGACTAAAGATATCAATGGTGTTTAATAGATTTACTTATCATTATAACCAAATATGGAAACTTTTAGAAAGTATATAAAAGCTGATGTTCAGTCTGTTGAGCCACAACCCGATTGGGGAATTAAAGTGCTTGATGTTGGTCATTATATTCATCCGGCAGGTAAATCTTATCCAGATGCGCAACATCCAGAAGATTACTTTTTTGAATGGAATAAGGGGAGGGTTTTAAAAGAATATCAGTTGGTTTATATCGCCGCTGGCAAAGGCATATTTGAAGCAAAAGGTATTGGACAAGTTGAAGTGCAACCAGGCACCTTATTTTTCCTTTATCCCGGAACTTGGCATAGGTTTAAACCAGATTTAGACAGTGGTTGGACAGAATATTGGGTGGGTTTTGAAGGACATTATGCTAACCACTTAATGAACCAAGCTTGCTTTAACCCCGAAAAGCCATTGCTGCAGATGGGATTTAATGCAGAGTTCATCAACATCTTTATCCAACTGATAGATACCATTAAGTTTGGTGGTTTGGGTAGTAATCAATTGGCAGCTTGTTTAACTATCCAGCTTTTAGGGTTAGTTTATGCATCGGCTTTGCTAAAAAACCAGTCTAACAACCGTAAAACACAATTAATAAATAACATTAAATACAGTATCCACGAGAATTTAAACAGTGATATTTCTCCTGAAGAGTTAGCGGCTAACCACAATGTAAGTTATGCTTGGTTTCGCAAGGCCTTTAAAGAAATTACCGGACAATCTCCAGGGCAATATCAACTCAATTTAAAAATACAAAAGGCTTGCAGAATGTTAAGTGAAACAGATTTAAGTATATCAGAAATTGCTTATCAAAACGGCTTTGTATCTGAGTATTATTTCTCAAGAATTTTTAAGAATAAGATGTTCAAATCCCCATCAAACTACAGAAAAGAAATTTTACCAAAAGCAACAAGATAAATGACTAAACATAATTTAAAAATAGGGTTATTCGGCATAGGGTTAGATACTTATTGGCCACAATTTGAAGGGTTAGAAGCCCGGTTAAATGGCTATGTAAATGACGTAGAAAAACGTTTGGGCAGTTTTGGTGCTGAAGTTTTAAACTTAGGTTTAGTAGATAATGCAGAGAAAGCATTTAATGCTGGCCATGATTTTAGAAAAGGCGACGTTGATGTGATATTCCTTTATGTAACAACCTATGCACTTTCATCAACTGTGTTGCCTGTGGTAAGAAGAGCAAAAGTTCCTGTTATTATTTTAAATCTTGCTCCCCAAAAAGCAATAGATTATAAGAATTTCAATCAGCAAAACGACAGAACCAAAATGACTGGCGAGTGGTTGGCCTTTTGCTCAGCTTGCCCTGTTCCAGAAATTGCCAATGTTTTTAAACGTTCTGGAATTCAGTTTCAACAAGTAACGGGTGTTTTAGAAGACGAAAAAATATGGACAGAAATTGGAGAATGGGTAGAAGCAAGTAAAGTTGCAAATAGCATGAGCCACAATACCTTGGGTTTAATGGGTAATTACTATAGTGGCATGTTAGACATTTATACTGATGTAACACTTCAATGTGCCATTTTTGGAAACCATATAGAAATTATAGAACCTGATGAACTTTCCGCTTTGCGTGATGAAGTTTCTGAAACTGAGATTGACAATAAACTAGCTGAATTCGCTTCGGTTTTTGAAATCGATGAATCTTGCATCCCATTTGAATTAGATAGAGCGGCAAGAACTGCCGTTGCATTAGACAAACTAGTAACGCGATATGGTTTAGGCTCAATGGCTTATTACCATAAAGGTACTGGCAATGTAAATGCTGATACAATGAGCTCTATCATTTTGGGCAATTCTTTATTAACTGCAAAAGGCATTCCAGTAGCGGGAGAGTATGAGGTAAAAAATGCGCAAGCCATGAAAATAATGGACAGTTTTGGTGTTGGCGGTTCCTTTACAGAATATTATGCGCTAGATTTTGAAGATGACATTGTTTTAATGGGACATGACGGTCCTGGGCATTTGGCAATAGCAGAAGGAAAAATTAAGGTGAAACCCTTACAAGTTTACCACGGTAAAGTTGGTAGTGGCTTGTCTGTAGAAATGTCTGTTAAACACGGTCCTGTAACTCTACTTTCTGTAGTGGAAGATAAAGGAAAATTATTCTTTTTAATTGCTGAAGGAGCATCTGTTGCTGGCCCCATTTTAGAAATTGGAAACACAAATAGTAGGTATAAATTTTCTATTGGTGCGAGGGCTTTTGTAGAGGATTGGAACAATCAGGGCCCTGCACATCATTGTGCGGTAGGCGTTGGTCACATCAGTACTAAATTAATAAAGTTGGCTCATCTTTTAGGGATTGAAGCTGTAAAAATCTGTTAAAATAATATAAATGAAAACCTCTAGAAGAAAATTCATCAAAATAGGTTCAGTGGCTGCAGCAAGCATTCCGCTGCTAAATTTAGAAAGCAAAGCTGAGTTGTTTATTGAGCCAAAACAAAAGAATCCAGTAATCTCTGGTTTAGAGAAAGGTTTTTTAAGCCCTCCACAAGCGGCAAAGTCTGCCTGTTATTGGTGGTGGTTTAATGCCAGGGTAGATAAAGAAGGAATTACCAGAGATTTAACTGAGTTTAGGGAAAAGGGAATTTCTGAAGTGGTGATGATTAACTCGGCTGGTGGATTAAGCGGTGTCCCTTATCCAGCGGGTGTACCTTTCTTAGGCGAAGAATGGAAAGAATTATATCGATTTGCCATGCAAGAAGCAAAACGAGTAGGGATAGATGTAGGTATAAATTTATGTTCTGGCTGGTCTATGGGTGGGCCTTGGATTAAACCAGAAAATTCTTGCAGATGGTATTTGCAATCGCAATTAACGGTTACTGGTCCACAAAAATTTTCAGCTCAATTGCCATTGCCAAATCCTAGAGATCGGTATAACAACGTTTTTAATCCACCGGGCTATAAAGATTACATCGATTTGCCTTTAGAGAAACTCGATTATAGAGATACGGCTGTTGTTGCTTTTCCAGTAACAGACGAAATAAACAATCATATTACAGGTGAGCGTTCTTTTGTATTGCCTGCGAAAAATAACCATCGCGACGCTACAAGCTGGTCGAGGGCATCAGATTCAATCGGACCCAGCTTATATCCTTGGCAAAATCATCCAGCGGACAAGCCTATTCCTGTTTCGCAAGTAATTGATTTGACTACTCAATTTTCAAAAGATGGAACCTTAAATTGGGATGTTCCCCCAGGAAAATGGGTAATTGTTAGAACTGGACATAGGATGACGGGTTCTAAAGTGATGGTTGCCCAGCCAGAAGGCGATGGTTTGTCTATTGATTGGTTTGATCATAAATCGGTTGAGATACAGTTTGAGAATTTAGGAAAGGTATTTATTGAAGAAGCAGCAAAGGTTGGTGCAAAACCAAAATATTTTTGCGATGATAGTTTTGAAGATGGTTTCCCAAATTGGACAGCGAATATTGTAGCCTTTTTTAAGAAATATAGAGGTTACGACCCAGTTCCATATATGCCAGCTTTATTAGGTTATAACATTGGCAGTGCCGAAGTCTCTGACCGTTTTTTACACGACTATAGAAAAACATTAGCCGATTGTATGGCAGATGAACATTATAAACGTTTTGCAGATTTATGCCATGAGCAAGGAATTTTAATGCAAAATGAATCTGCCGGACCAAGCCGTTCTTCAACTGTAAGTATAGATGGGTTAAAAAACTTAGGTAGAAGTGATTTCCCGATGGGAGAGTTTTGGTTAGGTATTAACCATGATAAAGAAGGCGGACTAAGCGAAGACCTTTCTTTTGGTGCAACCAGAATTGTTGGTGGTGCCGACGGACAGAATTTAACCACTAAAATGGTGGCAACTGCTTCACATATTTATGGTAAGGCAACTGCATCTGCAGAAGCTTTTACAAGTTATAGGCATTGGCTAGATGCACCCGGAACATTAAAACAAGCATTAGACAGGGCTTTTTGTGAAGGAATTAATAGAATTGCCTTACATACCTCAACAGCGTCAAAACCTAGTGATGGTAAACCTGGCTATGAATATGGAGCAGGAACACATTTTAATCCAAACGTAACTTGGTGGGAAAAATCGGGTGCCTTTTTTAAATATGTTGCTCGTTGCCAATATTTATTGCGCTCAGGCAAATTTGTGGCTGATGTACTTTATTATAATGGAGATTGGGCGCCAAACTTGGTTGATGTAAAAAAAATCAACCCAGATTTAGGCAGTGGGTATGATTATGATGTTTGTAATGAAGAAGTGCTTTTAACTAGATTAAGCGTTAAAAACGGTCGCCTGATTTTACCTGATGGAATGTCTTATCGCATTTTAGTTTTACCAGACACTAAAAGAATGCCTTTGGCAGTTCTAAAAAAGTTAAAAGAACTGGTAAGGGGCGGAGCTACTATTTCGGGCATTAAGCCAATCATGGATACTGGTTTGAGAAACTATCCACTGTGCGACCAAGAAATTAGACAAATTGCTAATGAGCTCTGGGGTAAAATAGACGACAAGAATAGAGTAAATCATTATGGAAGTGGAAGGGTTTTCACTGGAGTTGCTACAAGGAACATCTTATTGAAGGATGGTGTAACGCCAGATTTCAGATTTACAGGTAGTTCAAATTTTATAGATTTCATTCATCGCACTACAAAAGATGCAGAGGTATATTTCTTAACCAATAGGCATAACAACAATGCTAAAACAGAGGTTACTTTTAGAATTAAAGGTCGTAAGCCACAACTGTGGGATGCTGTATCTGGTGCCATCATGAAAGCTCCAAAATATGAAAGCCATAATGATGGGGTTTCCTTATTCTTGGATTTTGATGCCTTTCAATCTGTTTTTGTAGTGTTTCCAAAAGATGCATCGGCTTTGGCAAAAACAGGCGATGGCTTATTGTTTCAAAACAAATCAAGTTTATCAGCCTTGCAGGAGCTTAACGGAGCTTGGCAAGTTAATTTCGATACCAAGTGGGGTGGGCCAGAAAAAGTGACATTTGATACGCTGCAAGATTGGAGCTTAAGCGCCGATGAACGCATCAAGTATTATTCTGGTAAAGCTTTGTACACTAAAACATTCGATTTAATTAAACCTATTCAAAAAGGACAAAAGCTATTTATAGATTTAGGTACAGTTAAAGACATTGCTGCGGTTAAATTAAATGGTAAAGATTTAGGCACCGTTTGGACAACACCTTGGATGCTTGAGATTACTAACGAGGTTAAACCAACGGCTAATTTGTTAGAAATAGAAGTGATTAACCAATGGCCTAATCGTTTAATTGGAGATGTAGCCTTGCCAGTTGAAAAAAGATTAACCAATACTAATATCGTATTTAAGAAGACCGATAAATTACTCGCTTCTGGATTGCTAGGGCCAGTATCATTAAAGATAACTAGTTGATTTTATTAGATTAATGTTATTTTAGTTAACCAATTATTAAATTCTCATGGGTAAAAAAATCATCCTCCTTTTTATAGCGGCATTGATATCCAATCTTGCGCTTGCACAAAAAATTAGTGTAGCAGATTTAAAAATTAATTATAAAATCAATCCAATAGGTATTGATACCACATTAATAAGATTTAGTTGGAAATTAAAATCAGCTACTAAACAGACCGTACAAAAGAGTTACGAAGTCAAAGTTTATACTGGCGACAAAGCGGTAGTTTGGCAGAATAAGGTAGAAAGTGACCAATCTGTAAATGTTCATTACGCTGGGGCCACTTTAAAAGCAAAAACACGTTATTATTGGCAAGTTCGAGTTACTGATAATTATAAAAATACTTCCGCTTGGAGCGAGGTAAATTTCTTTGAAATTAGCATGCTTAATAAAACAGACTGGACCGCCAGTTGGATAGAAACAGCTATTCCAACAGATGGAAAAGTAGGTTCGGCACCTATGTTTGCCAAACAATTTGATTTAAATGGTGAAATTAAATCAGCTCGTTTATATATTACTGCTCACGGTTTATATGAAGCTACGCTAAATGGTAAAAGAGTAGGTAATGAACTATTTACACCGGGGTGGACCAGCTACAATAAACGTTTACAATATCAAACCTATGATGTAAGCTCGCTCTTAAAAAAAGGAACAAATGCTACGTTGGTTACCCTAGGTGATGGATGGTATAGAGGCAATTTAGAATTTAACAATAAGAGGAACCTCTACGGAAAAGAAGTTGCCCTTTTATATCAATTAGAAATCAGTTTGACAAACGGCTCTAAAATAGTGGTTAATTCAGATGGAACTTGGAAGTCATCAATGGAGGGGGCTATCAAAAAATCAGACATCTATAATGGCGAAACTTTTGATGCCAGATTAATACCTTCAACAATCAATCTAAATGCTGCGGATTGGAAATTGGTAAAAGCAGTTGATTACGATAAAGGAAACTTAGTTGTACCCTTAGGGCCTGCTGTTGTTAAGCACGAGACTTTTGTTCCCTTAAATATCATCAAAACTCCAAAGGGAGAGACAGTTATAGATTTTGGACAAAACTTGGTGGGCTGGGTTAAACTCTCGTTAAAAGGCAATAACGGAGATACCATTACCTTAAATCATGCTGAAGTGTTAGATAAAGCAGGTAATTTTTACATTGAAAATCTTCGCAATGCGAAACAAGAGAATAAATACATCTTAACAGGAAAGGATGATGTTTTAGAACCTCATTTTACTTTTCAAGGATTTAGGTATGTAAAGATAACTGGTTATAAAGGCACCTTAGATAAGAGTAATTTATCGGCCATTGCCATTTATTCTGACATGAAACCAACTGGAGAATTTACCTCTTCAAATACTTTAGTTAACCAGTTGCAACATAACATACAATGGGGGCAAAGAGGTAATTTCTTAGATGTGCCAACGGATTGTCCACAACGTGATGAGCGTTTAGGCTGGACTGGTGATGCGCAAGTTTTCTTCAGCACTGCGGCATTTAACATGGATGTATCAGGCTTTTTCTCTAAATGGTTGGCAGACTTAAAAGTAGACCAGCATGCAAATGGAAACATTCCTGTTGTAATACCCGATGTAAGAAAACCAGTAAATGCTGGTTCTGCAGGTTGGGCAGACGTTTCTACCATTATTCCTTGGAATTACTATTTAGCATACGGCGATAAAGATTTGCTAGCCAGACAATACTCGAGCATGAAAGCCTTTGTTGATTATGTGAAGAGTATTAGTAAAGATAACCTATGGAATTCTGGACCACATTACGGCGATTGGCTTTTTTACAGCGTAAATGATGATAAAGATGGGAAATCTGCCTTGACTGAAAAATATTTGATCGCTCAGATATTTTATGCAGCATCAACTCAAAATGTAATTAATGCCGCTAAAGTTTTACAGAATGACGAAGATGTAGCTAATTATGAAGCCTTGCTTGCTATCATTAAAGCTGCATTCATGAAAGAATATGTTACGCCATCAGGTAAATTAACTTCAAATTCCCAAACAGCTTATGTGCTGGCCCTAAACTTTGACATGTTACCAGAGAATATGAGGGCACAAGCAGCTGGCCGATTAGTAGAAAACATTAAACAATATAACAATCACTTAACTACAGGCTTTTTGGGTACACCTTATTTATGCCATGTATTAAGTCGTTTTGGTTATACAGATGTAGCCTATAAATTGCTTTTACAAGAAACTTATCCATCATGGTTATATCCTGTAAAAATGGGCGCAACAACAATTTGGGAAAGATGGGATGGTATTAAGACAGATGGGAGTTTCCAAGCCATTTCAATGAATTCGTTTAATCACTATGCTTATGGAGCCATAGGCGATTGGATGTACAAAACTGTTGCAGGTATCAATTACAATTCAGCCGAACCTGGTTATAAAAAAATAACTATTGCCCCTAAGCCTGGTGGCAATTTCACAAACGCTTCGGCTAAACTAGAAACACTTTATGGAGAGGTGATGTCTGCTTGGAAATTAGCCGATAATAAATTTACTTTAGATGTAATTATTCCAACAAATACTTCGGCAAATATTATTTTACCTTCATCGGCAAATGCCAAGGTTACCGATAATGGACAAGAGATAGAAAAGTTGAATTACATCAAAATAATGGGGCTTAATACTGGCGAAAAGACCTTAAGCGTGGGTTCGGGGACTTATCATATCGAATATTCACTATTAAAGTAATCATTTATATACAATACCGACATAACAGTACATAACAGTTAAATTTCAATCAATTTCTACATTAGACAAACCAAATATAAATAATATATGCAAGCAATTTTAGGTGTTTTCTTTCATTTTATCGGTGGCTTTGCCTCTGGTAGTTTTTACATTCCGTACAAAAAAGTTAAAGGCTGGTCGTGGGAAAGTTACTGGATAGTAGGTGGTATCTTTTCATGGTTAATTGTGCCGCCATTGGCTGCTTATTTAACTGTTCCAAATTTTACAGACTTTTTAAGTAGTACAACTGGAAGCGTGCTTTTGTTAACTTATTTCTTTGGTGTTTTGTGGGGTATTGGAGGATTAACCTATGGATTGGGTGTTCGTTATTTAGGGGTTTCATTAGGTAGTTCTATTATTTTAGGACTTTGTATGGTGTTGGGCTCAATATTGCCATCCATTTATTTTGATGTTTTCCCAAAGGAAGGTAAAGACACGTTTACCATGTTTTTAACCACAGATTGGGGGCAGATGGTTTTGTTAGGGCTTTTAGTTTGTGTAATAGGAATTATCATTTGCGGTAAGGCCGGAATGATGAAAGAAAAACAGTTAAAGACCGCTGTTACCGATCCTCATGGCTTAGAGGTTAAAACAGAATACAAATTCGGATTAGGTTTATTTGTAGGTATTGTTTCAGGCGTATTAAGTGCTTGTTTCAATTTTGGTATCGAAGCTGGCAAGCCAATTTCTGATGCAGTAAATACAGTATGGAAAGCGGCTAATCCTACTGAAACTACTAATTTCCTTTATTCGAATAATGTTACTTATATCGTTATCCTTTGGGGTGGTTTAACTACCAACTTTATTTGGTGTATGATTTTAAATGCTAGAAATAAAACTTTTGGAGATTATACCAATGCAAAAACTCCACTGTTAAAAAATTATATCTTTTCGGCATTAGCCGGAACAACTTGGTTCTTACAATTCTTCTTTTATGGCATGGGCGAAAGCAAAATGGGTAACGGTGCAAGTTCTTGGATTTTGCACATGGCCTTTATCATTTTAATTGCAAACGCTTGGGGGCTAATTTTAAAAGAATGGAAAGGTGTGTCAAAAGGTACATTAATTACAATTATAGTAGGTATAGCCACAATTATCCTATCTGTATTAATTGTAGGTTACGGAAATTCAATTAAGGTTTAAAAAAATAAAAATTATATAAAATGTCAATCGATACAAAGAGTTATAAATACGTAAGTTATTTATGGGATGATGAAGAGGCTGCAAAACTAGCAGGTGATGAGGTGGCCTTATTAATTTATCGTTCTAATTTATTAGGTGCAGATTTACGCTTAACCAATTACGGTGGTGGTAATACTTCTTGCAAGTTGCAAGAAAAAGACCCATTAACAGGTTTAGAAACCGAAGTAATGTGGGTTAAGGGTTCTGGTGGCGATTTAGGTACTTTGAAAAAAAGTGGCTTAGCGGCACTTTACGTTGATAGATTAAGAAGTCTTAAAAATATTTATCGTGGTGTAGAACATGAAGATGAAATGGTTGAGTTATTTAACCACTGCATTTTCGATTTAAGTTCTAAAGCACCATCAATCGATACACCACTACACGGGTTTTTACCTTTTGCGCATATAGACCATTTACATCCAGATGCTGCTATTGCAATTGCAGCTGCTAAAGACGGCAAGGCAATTACAGAAAAGCTTTTCAACGGAACAATTGGTTGGGTTGAATGGAAAAAACCAGGATTTGAATTAGGTTTATCGCTTAAGAAATGTTTAGATGAAAACCCAGGCATTAGAGGTATCATGCTAGGTTCTCATGGTTTGTTCACTTGGGGCGATACAGCTTATGAAAGTTACATCAATACTTTAGATGTAATTGAGATTTGCTCTGAATACCTAAATGAAAATTACGGTAAAAAAGGTCCAGTTTTCGGCGGACAAAAAATAGAAAGTGCTACTGAAGATTTACGTAAAAAACAAGCAGCTGCTTTAGCGCCAGTTTTACGTGGTTTATGTTCTTCAAAACAACACATGATTGGTCATTTTACTGATGATGCTAGAGTGTTGGAATTTATTAACTCAAATGATTTAAGTCGCTTAGCACCAATGGGTACCAGTTGCCCAGATCACTTCTTGCGTACTAAGATAAGTCCCTTGGTTTTAGATTTAGCTAGCGATGCTGATTTATCTGATGTTGCTGCTTTAAAAGCAAGTTTAACACCAGCTTTTGAGGCATACAGACAAATGTATACCGATTATTACGAGACTTGTAAACACCCAAATAGTCCTGCAATTCGCGATACCAACCCAGTTGTAATTTTATATCCCGGTATTGGTATGTTTACTTTCTCTAAAGATAAACAAACCGCAAGGGTAGCGGCAGAATTCTATACCAATGCCATTAACGTAATGAAGGGTGCTGAAGCCATTTCAGAATACACCTCATTGCCACACCAAGAAGCATTTAACATCGAATACTGGTTGTTAGAAGAAGCGAAATTACAACGTATGCCTAAGCCAAAACCGTTAACAGGTAAAATTGCCTTGATTACGGGTAGTGCAGGTGGAATTGGAAAAGCAATTGCTAAAAAATTCGTTGCAGAAGGTGGTGTTGTTATTTTAAATGACATGAACGCAGAGCGATTGGAAGAAGCAGGAGCAGAGTTCTTAAAATTATATGGTAAAGATGCTTACAGCACAGCAGTTTTAAACGTAACTAGTGCTGATGATATCCATACCGCTTTTGATTCGGCAGCTTTAGCTTTCGGTGGAATTGACATTGTAATCAATAACGCAGGCTTATCAATCTCTAAATCAATTGCAGATCACGGCGAAAAAGATTGGGATTTATTGTATGATGTATTGGTAAAAGGGCAGTTCTTTGTTACTCAAGCGGCTACTGCAACAATGAAAAAACAAGATATTGGTGGAGACATCATTAACATCGTCAGTAAAAATGCTTTGGTAAGTGGACCAAATAATGCAGGTTATGGCAGTGCAAAAGCGGCTCAGTTACATTTAAGCAGATTAAATGCAGCAGAATTAGGTGCAGATAATATCCGTGTAAATGTGGTAAACCCTGATGCTGTAATTAGCGATAGTAATATTTGGGCAGGTGGCTGGGCAGAAGGTAGAGCAAAAGCATACGGAATTACCGTTGCAGAATTGCCTGCTTATTATGCAAAACGTACCTTGTTAAACCAAATTATATTACCAGAAGATATTGCAAATGCTTGTTTTGCATTTGTAGGTGGCTTGCTAAGCAAATCTACCGGAAACATGCTAAATGTTGATGGTGGCGTAGCCATGGCATTCGCTAGATAATACTCTAATTTCGTCACCCTGAATTTATTTCAGGGTCTTCCCTGCAAAGAAGATGCTGAAATAAATTCAGCATGACGTATTTTTAATTTTAACCAAACCGTACTCATGAATATTGAGAAAAATCAAATAGCACAACACAACGACTCTCTTTCAAGCACTCACCAACAGAGATTTAACAACTTAAAGAGCGAGTGGTCACATATTGATATTGAAGCCATCATTAAAAAACTAGTGGATTTCCAAATTGCTATCCCAAGTTGGGCTTTAGGAACTGGAGGTACACGTTTCGGACGTTTTGCAACAGGTGGTGGCGAACCAACAAACTTGGAGCAGAAGATTGAAGATGTAGGTTTATTACACGCTTTAAATAACTCAAGTGGTGCTATTTCTTTGCACATCCCATGGGATATTCCTCAAAACCCTGATCAGATTAAAAGTCTGGCAGCTGGTTACGGATTAAAGTTCGATGCCGTAAACTCAAATACATTTCAAGACCAACCAGGTTCTCCAGTAAGTTATAAATTTGGCTCTTTGCAACACGTAGATAAAGCGGTTCGCAAGCAAGCTATCGAACATAATATCGAAGTAATTAAACAAGGCGTAGCCCTAGGATCAGAATCTTTAACCGTTTGGTTAGCAGATGGTTCTTGTTTTCCTGGTCAATTAAACTTCAGACAAGCTTTTGAAAATACTTTAAGCAGCTTGCAAGAGATTTATGCAGCATTACCATCAGATTGGAAAATGTTTGTAGAATATAAAGCCTATGAGCCTAATTTCTATTCAACAACTGTTGGAGATTGGGGTCAGTCGTTATTATACGCTAACAAACTAGGCGATAAAGCTTATACCTTGGTAGATTTAGGTCACCACTTGCCAAATGCAAACATCGAGCAAATTGTTTCTTTATTATTAATGGAAGGTAAGTTAGGTGGTTTCCACTTTAACGATTCTAAATATGGTGATGACGATTTAACCACTGGAAGTATCAAACCTTATCAATTGTTCTTGATATTTAACGAATTGGTTGAAGGTATGGATGCAAAAGGTATGGATCACGCAACTGGCTTAGGCTGGATGATAGATGCATCTCACAATGTGAAAGACCCTTTAGAAGATTTATTACAATCAATTGAGGCCATCATGATTGCTTATGCACAAGCTTTATTGGTAGATAGAAAAGCATTGGTAGCTGCACAACAAAACAATGATGTAGTAGCTTGCCAGGAGATTTTACAACATACTTTCCGTAGTGATTTAAGAGCATTAGTGGCTGAAGCAAGATTAAGAGCAGGCGCTGCCTTGTCTCCATTAAATTTATATCGTAGTTTAGCTTGTAGAAAAACGTTAATCCAGCAACGCGGACAAAACACCGTAGCTACTGGTTTATAAGAGAAATAACATGTCTAAACCCGTAATAGCAATATTCGACGTAGGAAAAACCAATAAAAAGTTATTCCTGATTGATGAAGAGTATAACATTGTTTTCGAAAGAGCGGCTCGTTTTATAGAAACAGAAGATGAAGATGGAGAACCTTGTGAAAACTTGGATAGCCTCATCTCCTCTGTTCACGATTCTTTGGCCCAAGTGATGCAAATGAATGAGTTTGAAATTAAGGCGATTAATTTCTCTACTTATGGTGCAAGTTTTGTTTACTTAGATGAAAATGGAGAACCATTAACGCCACTTTACAATTACTTAAAAGCCTATCCAGAAGATTTGCAGAAAGAATTTTATGCTAAATATGGTGGCGAAGAAAAGGTTTCCCTAGAAACCGCTTCCCCAGTTTTGGGTAGTTTAAATTCTGGATTACAGTTATATAGAATAAAGAAAGAAAGACCAGAATTATACAGTAAGATAAAATACGCTCTTCACCTACCACAGTATTTAAGTTATTTAATTACCAATAAAGCAGTGGCTGATATTACCAGTATTGGTTGCCACACTCATTTGTGGGATTTCACCAAAAACCAATATCACCAATGGGTAATTGATGAAGGTTTGGTAGAAAAGTTTGGAGAATTTACGCCTGGTGATTCAAGTTCGGTAAGCGAATACAAAGGGGAGAAGTTTAATGTAGGTGTAGGGCTTCATGATAGTTCTGCAGCCTTAATCCCTTATTTAGCTAATTTTAATACGCCATTTGTATTGCTTTCTACCGGAACCTGGTGCATCGCTTTAAATCCTTTTAATCAAGAGCCATTAACTGCCGAACAATTGAAAAAAGATTGTTTGTGTTACATGCACTTTAAAGGTAAGGCTGTAAAAGCATCAAGGATTTTTGCTGGAAACGAGCATGAACAACAGCTAAAAAGAATTGCTGAGCATTATGATAGGGCCGCTTATCTTTTCAAGCACCTGAAATTTAACCCAGGCTTGTTCTTGAAGTTAAGTACCAAGGTGCTTGAAAATGCCAACCCACAAACAGAATTCATGGCAGTTTCTGCATTTGCAAGTAGAGATCTAAGTCTATTTAAAACAGCAGAAGAAGCTTATCACCAATTGATTTTCGACTTGGTAAAACAGCAAACCTATTCCTTAAAGTTAATTCTAAATGAAGGGGTGAAAAGGATTTTTGTAGATGGTGGTTTTGGTAAAAATGCAATTTATATGCACTTATTGTCAATTGCGTTCCCTCATATAGAAGTTTATGCATCATCTGTTTCGCAAGCTACGGCAATTGGTACGGCATTAGCCATTAACGATGTTTGGAATACCAACCCAGTGCCAACAGATATCATTCAATTGAAATACTATTCGGCCATACAAAGAACCTTGTAATCAGTTTTAATAGCCGAATAGTTAAAAGAATAAACTACAAAAGGAACAAAAGCTGCTTTTGTTAACTTTTGTCCCTTTTGTGGTTCAACAATTTAAATTTCCTTACCTTAGGGAAAATATAAAATACTTTGAAACCAGAAGATTTAATAGCACATATCAGTGTCGATGAGTATTCATCGACACCTAAATATAAGCAGTTAACCAACGCCATCTTATCTGCCATAGCGAGTGGAAAGTTAAAGAAAAACAGTCTTTTACCTTCTATCAACGAGCTAAGTTTCCAATTAGAAATTTCTAGGGATACGGCAGAAAAAGGCTATAGGCACTTGCGTAAGTTAGGTGTGGTAGAATCTGTTCCAGGCAAGGGGTATTTTATCATCAATACAGATTTTGCCAGAACACTAAAGATTTGTTTGTTGTTCAATAAGCTTTCTACACACAAAAAAATCATATACGATTCATTTGTAAAAGCGATTGGCGACCAAGCTGTGATCGATTTTTACATCTACAATAACGACTTCGCCCTGTTTAAAAAGCTGCTGATTAGTAAAAAGAACGACTATTCTCATTTTGTGATTATCCCTCACTTTAACGAGGGGGGCGAGAATGCGCCAGATATCATTAATACCATCCCAAAAGAAAAATTAATTATCCTTGATAAGTTATTACCTGGGGTAACTGGAGAATATGGTGCAGTATATGAAAACTTCTCTCAAGACATTTATGCAGCCTTAGAACAAGCTTTAAGTAAATTATCAAATTATCATACCTTAAAAATCATCTTCCCTAAAGACAGTTATTTCCCTAAAGAAATCTTAACAGGTTTTTATAGGTTTTGCCAGCAATATGCCTTTAACCACAAGGTGATACATAACATTAAGGAAGAAGAAATTAATGTGGGCGAGGTTTACATTAACCTAATGGAGGATGATTTGGTTATTTTAATAGAAAGGTTAATTGCATTGCAATTAAAGATAGGGAAGGATGTAGGAGTGATTTCTTACAATGAAACACCTTTAAAACGCATCATATTAGATGGAGTAACCACCATTTCAACCGATTTTAAGCAATTAGGCGAACAAGCTGCAAACTTAATACTAGAGAATAAGACCGATAAGATAGAAGTTCCGTTCTATTTGAACCTGAGGAATTCTTTGTAATACGTTCCGTCACCCTGAATTAATTTCAGGGTCTGGCTTGCAGGAAAGTTATTTTTGGCCCGCAGATTCGCAGATCAAACCTGGCGTCATTGCCAGCTTCCCGAAGTAAATTCGGGACAAGTGACTGGCAATCGTAATGCATCCAGCCGGATCGGCAAATCTTTACGTATTTCGCTTTAAAGTATAAGCCCGCAGATTCGCAGATTAAACCCGGCGTCATTGCCAGCTTGACTGGCAATCGTAATGCATCCAGTCGGATCGGCTAATCTTTAAGTACTGTGCTTTAGGTTTAGCCGGCAGATTCGCAGATTAAACCCGGCGTCATTGCCAGCTCGTTCCGATAGCTATCGGAAGGCAATCCTAATGTGTTTGCTAGGCAAACTGGAATGCATCCCTGGTTGGTGGCTCACCAACCATTAGTAATTTAATTAAACTTTAGTGTAGTTATTGGTTGGTGAGCCACCAACCAAGGAATAAGTAATGCGCTTGCTAGGATAGGTTCCATCCTTGGTTGGTGAGCCATCCACCAAGGAATAAGTTTTTTTAAAATTACTTCAACGTATAATTCCAAACAGTCCTACAATCGCCACTGGCATTCCATTCCCTGGTACCTCCAGCACTTACTAGATAAACGCTGGTGTACCCATCAGTAGTGGTAACTGTACCATTACCCCAAGGGCTAATTGTGCCTTTATAGTAGCCATCAACATAAACCTTAATGTAGAGACCGGTATAATTATCAAATATGATTTTACAGCCACCCCTGGCTTTTGTTGCGAGCACATCAGCGGTAGGCATCTCCACTTTAATTTTTGGATTTGCTCCCCTAGTTTTTACTGCTGCTACAGATTTAAGTTCAACTTTTTTTGTTTGCTGAGCAAAAACATTACCTGTTACAAACAGCATTATAACAATTAGTGCAATTCGTAAGTTATTTTTCATGATCGTGCATTTTTAAAGATGATATTTAGGCAATTAATTAGGCATAAAAAAGTCCCAACCATTAGGATGAGACTTCTTTATTTGAGAGCGAACTCGTTTATTTCAACGTGTAAACATATGATGTTCTACAATCTCCACTCGCATTCCACTCTCTAGTACCACCCGCACTTACGCAGTAAATAGTAGTATAACCATCACCAACAGTAACTGTTCCTGCACTCCAAGGACTTACAGTACCTTTGTAATAACCATCAACATAAACTTTTACGTAAAGTCCAGTGTAGTTGTCAAACTTAACTGAACAAGCAGCACCACGAGATTTAACTACTGGTTTAGCATCAGAAGCTTGCGCATCTACTTTAATTTTAGGGTTTGCACCTCTAGATTTAACAGCTGCAGTAGACTTAACTTCTACTGTTTTTTGAGCAAACGCACTGGTTGATGAGAATGCTACGGCCATAAATGCGATCATTGCGCATACAAATAAGTTTTTTGTTTTCATTTTTTTGTTTCTTTAAAGTTTAGCTAAAACTACAGCCTATTTCCCCCAAAAAAAATACCCACTTCTAGGTATTTTTGCAGGCTTATTATTAAGTATTTTAGCTTTAAAATTTACCCATAAAAGCTTAAAACCCTATCTTACGGCACAATCTATTTTAATAGCCTTCAAATTAAAACAACATGTTTAAATACCTTTTTAAAAGAGACACCTTATTTGCCACCATTGCCGTATTTATAGTGATGGGCTTTTTCTCTTTTATCCCAATCAATACCCATTTCTTAGATCCTATTCATTTGGCACTGAGCGATTTTGATTATAATGACTTGGCCTATGCCAAAATGCATAAAAATGAAAACACCCCAACAGATACCAATATCGTAATCGTTAATGTGGGTCAAGGTAATAGGCAAGACATTGCAGCCATGATCGCAGCGGTTGATGCACAGCGCCCAAAGGCGATAGGGGTAGATATCTTGTTTAACGACAAAAAAGATGCAGTAGGAGATAGTTTGTTATCAAACCAGTTCAGTACCAATAAAAAACTAATAGGCGCTTATAATATCAATGCACCCGGTGGAAGAGGCTATTTTTACAAACAAAGTGCAAATAAAGGTTTTGCCAATTTTGTAGGGCAGGAGGAAGGCGTAATTAGGCACTTTACACCAATTGAAAAGAAAGAACAAGTGCCGGCTTTTGCTGTAGCCGTATTAAAAGTTGCCGATGCTAAAAGTTATGATGAACTATTAAAACGTAAGCAGACCACAGAAATCATTAACTACAAACGCAAGGCGGATAAATACTTAATTATTGATGGAATGGATCTAATTGCAGGCAAAGCAGTTCCAAGTGTATTTGCCAATAAGATTGTTTTGTTGGGTTATGTTTCAAATGGTGTAAACGACGTGGAAGATAAACACTTTACGCCGATGAACGAGAAATATACGGGTAGAGCATTGCCAGACATGAATGGTGTCTTTATACACGCTAATATCATCAGTATGGCGCAAGATCATGACTATATCCACAGGATGCCAGCTTGGTTAATGTGGAGCATTGCTTTTTTGCTGTGCTGGTTACACATGTCGCTGTTCATTAAAGATTATTTAGATAACCACATTTGGTTCCACTTGTTGGCTAAGATAGCGCAAATCATATCGGCCGTGTTTTTTGTGTATATTGGATTATTGTTCTTCCATCAATTTGATACGCAGATGAACATGACGGCAACCTTGGCGGCCATTATCTTGGCGGTTGATGTATTGTACTTCTACGAGGCATTTGCAACCTGGTTACACAAGAAAAAAGGATATCAAACCATTTTTACGCACAAACATGATTAGTAAAATTTTTAAGCTCCTGCCCATCTTCTTACTTTGTTTCAGCTTGGCTTCATTTGCAGATGACCCAGCTTATGTTGTTTTCTACAACAGTGGCAAGGCAGCTAAAATAGTTTTAGGTAAAGCAGTTATCCTTAAAAAGGGCGACCAGCTTTATAAAACCGATCAAATCTCTATTCCAGATCAAACACAATTGGCCTTGGTTTGCGCTAACTTTTCTGTGGTGCAGTTAAAAACCAAAATGAGTAAATCAGTAAACGATCTGCCTTCTTGTACCAAACAAAGTACCTCTGCTTCTTCGGCTTATTTTAAATACATCTGGAACTCTTTTGCGCATAAACACGTCACACCAGATAAAGACCCAAGGGCTTACATGAAAACTTATGGAGCGGTAAGTAGGGGTAATAGTTATTCGAAATTATATGTAGATACCATTTACTATAACAATGGTCCTTTAAAACTCTATTGGAAACAAGGCAGAATTGCCGAAGTTGAGGTTTATAACTCAGCACAAGATGGCGATGTGATTTTTAAAAGCAAGGCAGCCAAATACGCCAAGCTCGATTCTATTGCCTTAAAACTAAAAAAAACAGGCAAATATTACTGGGACTTGAAAGGTGAGCAAAGTGCAAATAAAAAGGTATTTATCTTTTTAAATGCTGTGACTTATCAAAAATTACGTAACAAGGTTTTGGCTAATGTGATAAGCACCACACCTGCAGAAACTGCCTATTTAAAAGCATTCATGCTAGAGGAAAACCATTTGTTAACGGATGCTGCCTATTATTATAAACAAGCTACCCAACTGGCACCAAGCAATGCCGCTTATGCCGCTAGTTATGCTAAATTTCTTCCCTAATTGGCTATAAATCAATATCAATAGCTTTTTAGGCTAGTTAAATGGCTGATAATTTTAAAAATATTTTATAATTATCCTTCAGAAATTATATCTTTGCACCATTAAACGGAGTAATTTATTGTTTTGTTTAATTATGCATCCATAGCTCAGCTGGATAGAGCACCGGTTTTCTAAACCGTAGGTCATAGGTTCGAATCCTATTGGGTGTACAAATATTGTTGACAAGTATCTACCGGCATTGTCAAAAAATTCAAAAGTCATTCAATTCTGAATGACTTTTTTAGTTACCATAATAGTTTTCTGTTCCAATCCCAATTGTCATGAAGTTTTTGGAAAATGCCAAGTCTTCCAGAAGTTGATCTAATTGTCCTAAATTTTTTCCTTCAGCTTTAACTTGATTAATACTTTCTTCAACTTCAGCATCCGTAAAATCTCTATAGACACCTACTGATAGATTCACAAATGCACAGGAATGACCAAAACCACCTTCATCATCTATTTCTCCATCGTTTTTTGTTGATAGCAATTCTACGAGATTCTCTGCTCCAATTTGAAAAGGATTAATGCCGTATAATGAAAGCTCTGTTTTTTCGGGATATGGTCCATAGATAAATTCAATAAAATTGACACCTATTTCATCGAAGTCAATCCTAAGCTCATAACTATCATAAAATGATCGACTGATATCTGAATATTGAGACGGCTTTCCTAGAATATTATCAACCGATGATTTTGATTGCCCAAAAATTATTTCTCCAATATTCTCAATTGATATTCCTTTTAAGGGCTTGAGTTCTATTTTGATCATTTTATTACCTCAGTTTTTCATTGTTTTAATAAAGATAAATTATTTGGGTCGAAAACTATACAATTGGGTCCTAATTAAACTCCTCAAATGCTGCGACAAGCCTCAAATCTTCCAATAATTGGTTCGAACTAGATACTACTGCGTGTACAAATACTAGTCTGTCATCCTGAGCTTGTCGAAGGAGGATTGTCAAATACAAAGAAAAGCCAATAGAGATATTGGCTTTTTTGATTCTATAGTTTTTTTGCTCACACCTCGATGGAGTAGAGGTCCCCAGTCTCGATATCTATCTGAATCTTTGAGAACAAGGAGAATTTTTTAAACCAACAGGCATCTCCTAAAACTTTATATTTCTGATTGATGAGAATTTGACTACTCGATTTAGGCATTTGAATGAAAAAGTCAAGCTACGCTCAATAATTTCGCCAGACGGGCGCTAAATAAATCAGTGGGTACTCTAAACCATAAGCAAATTATTTTGCTACGAGTTTTCTATTCTTATAATTGTCAAACAAATTAGCAAGACCAGCTTCAGAGAATAATTTAAAAGCATATCTCATTTGATCACTATTGCTTTTTCTCTCAAATATTTTCGTCATCATTCTCCTTTCGTCTTTCTCAAGCGTTTCGATTTTATTCTTTAGAAAATATAGTAGGTAAGCTTCCTCATAAGATTCAAGGGAATGTGCATTTTCGGGTTTCCATGCTTTTGTTAACTCAGGTAGATGATTGAGCTTATTATAAAGCTGTTCCTGGTTTTTCATCAGTATAGTTTCTAACTTTTTTTCAACTTGACGTTGTCTAACTATATTATAGACCACATAAACTAATTGGATTACTGCTAATGTAGCAGCAAACACATAAATGAGTATTTCATTGAACATTTATATTCCCCCTTATAGTAAAAATTGTATAAAACCAACATTCTTCATTTTCGTTAATGTGTCTTTGATAACGTTCAATAATCGAGCCTAGTATTAAAATATACATCAATATAGCTGGAATATCCCACGGACCTGCTATATTGTTCTTGTCAACTGAACCATACATTCCCCCAGCTAAGAATCCAAACATAATACAAATGATCGATACGACTCGGAACTTTGTCCCAAATGCAATACTAAATGAATAAACGCTAAAAGCAATAACAATAGATCTATCAAAAAGTTGACAGCATGGCTGCGAATAAAAATATTCGAACATAAACGGAGTCAAAGGTAAAGCTACGTTTATCAAGACACTAGAAATGAAGTTCGACCAGTTATTTTGAGTATGAGTTGCGATAGTGTTAATATTTAGATAATCTAATATAGTTATAATATTGGTATTAAAAACATTGTTAGTAGTAATGTTTAAATACTTACAAGAAGTCCAAACTTAATATACCTCACAATTTTTACCTTCAAAGCTTCCCTTATAGTGGAATATCCCATTGTACAGGTGCAAACCATCCTCATCTTTATACATCTTCCACACCTCACTTTCCTTCCTGTAATCGATACCCAACTGATTCAAAACTGATTTAACCATACTCGGAAACACAATATCCCTATTCGCCAAGTAGTTTTTACAATCTGAGCAATCACAGTCTTCTGCACTACCATTTGCAACAGATGCATATGTTGTTAAGGTAGCTTCGCGGTCTACAGTTAAAGACCAGTCTTTGAATATGATGACCATAAAACAATAGCTTAGTTAATATTCTTCCTCTTGCGAGTAAACTCGCCAAGATATGATAACCCCTATAACCAATCCGATGAAGAGTGATGTAATGCTAACCCCGCCATCTAATATCTCATACGCTGTGTCCCCAAACAATGCAATCCCTAGCGCCATTAATAAAATCGCTATCCATAAAATAGCTATCCCACACGAAGCTTTAATTTTGTGGCTAGGAGCGATTAAACCAGCAGCTAGTATGGTGCAAATTGTAGATGTTAGAATTACTAATGTCCGCTTTATACCAGTTACAAGAGCGCCGTCTAACTGTGTTTTGAGCACAGTTGTAGAAAACCACTCCAGCAGTATGGCTATCCCCAGACAAACGGGAATAACCAATATCCAGCGAATTACGTAGAGCGCTTTAGATTGCATAATTTTTATGTTATTGATAACACAGCTGAAGATATTGATTATCCATATTGAATGCAAAAATGAAGGAATAATTGTAAATGAAAACGGCCAATTTCATATAAATGATTTTTTAGTCTCAACTATTTACTGGATTTTCACAATGCACATTCACGCTGCGCTTAAGATTTGCGGCAAATGGGGGCTTCAGCTTTATCGCTTATGATTTATGGCGCAAATTTGAGCAATTGGTTATTCATCATAGAGACGCTAGGGTAGGCAACAAGCCTGCCTTTCGCAGGGCTTATCGTCAGGCCTTGTAGCCGTCGGTGATAGACCCGTAGAACTTGGTATAGGCACTGCTCATCCCAACGTCGTTTCTTTTTACGAATACGGTGGCCATTTGCGAAACATGTTGGGGAAGGCTAAATACTTTAAGGCTCTTATATTGATAAAGTCTTTCGATCAGGGCAACAGGCAGTAGGGTCACGCCCAGGTTCTTTTCAACTGCGTTCAATATGCCTTCCAGTGTATCCATCTCGATCAGAGAGATCTTACTTACTGGCCAGTCTTTTGTAATTCGCTCGGCAAGTCTGCGATATGAACAACCATCGCTAAAAACGATCAGCTTCAGTTTCCGGCCGCTTTGTTGAAGTTTTTCGTAAGAGGTGATTAGTGAGGAGGCAACGATGCCAAGTTGCTCTGTTAAGATCGGCTGCGAAGAAAGGCGGGGGTCGGTGATATCGCCCGCTACAAAAGCGCCGTCCAATTGGCATGATAATACTTGTTTGACCAGGGCAGCCGAGGTACCTGTCTTCAACTTGAATTCCACATCGGGATAGGTTTCACCGAAATGCTGTAATATCCCAGGAACCCGTAATGCAGCTGTGGTATGGATACAGCCTATCCTAACCACGCCTTTGACCAACTGTTCGCCACCATTGATCGCAGTCTTTGTCTGTTCGATCATCAATAAGATCTGTTTGGCCGTTTTTAATAATTCCGCACCGGCATCTGTCATTTGAATCGAACGGGATGTGCGTGCGAAAAGTGTGGCATTAAACTCCGTCTCCAGCATCTTAATCCTAGCGGTAACGTTGGACTGCACAGTGTGTGTTGCCTCCGCAGCTTTACTGAAGCTGCCATGTTCGGCGACTGCCTTGAAAATCAACAAGTCATTTATCTGCATAATTAATCATTAATAGTGATACAAATGTATCATTATTAATTGTTTTTAATGTTTAATTAAGGGAATTACCTTTGATTATGGAATTAGCAATCAAAAAAAAATCGCGAAGAAGTTTCGCAATACCTGCACTGACAGGCTTTGTCACTTTGCTTATCAGCAATGGCATCGGACGATTTGGATATCCGCCACTTATCCCAACGTTGGTTAATGAGAAATGGTTTACAGTTGCCCAGGCAGACTATCTTGGCGCCGGAAATCTTACGGGATATATCATCGGCTCTATGGCGGGAACTTTCCTTAACAGGTATGTAAGGTCTGTTACGCTCATCCGTACCATGTTATTGCTGGTTGCAGTGTCTTTTATCACCTGTGCCTTTCCGCTCGCCTATCCGTTGTATTTCATGATCCGCTTACTGGCCGGCTTTGGAGGTGGTGTGATCATGGTCATTGCCGCGCCCACGATATTTAAACATACGGCTCCCGAGCGAAAAGGTTTGGTAGGCGGCATTATATTTTCCGGTGTAGGTATCGGTATTGCACTTGCCGGCACGCTTATACCTTTTTTAGTTAGTCAGGGATTGGAAATGACCTGGTTTGTTTTCGCTGCTATAGCGTTTATCTTAACTTTATTGGTCTGGAAAGGCTGGCCCGAGGGGAGTAATGAAAAACACCTACATATACCCTCGCATCGTCAAAGTTCCAACAGGGGAATGCTATGGTCAGGGGCTATCATCTTTCTCCTTCTTTCCTATGCCTGTAATGCGGTTGGATTTGTTCCTCATACTGTTTTCTGGGTAGATTTTGTTAGCCGGGGACTTCACCGGGGAATTGAGCAGGGTACACGTTTTTGGGTACTGTTGGGTCTAGCTGCAGCCTGTGGACCGGTGTTGACTGGCATAGTTGCAGATAAGATCGGATTCGCAAAAAGCATTCGCATTAGTCTGTTGGTTAAAGCGGTCGGTGTAATTTTGCCACTGGTATCCACCGCAACGTGGAGTTTAGCGTTATCTAGCGTATTCGTTGGTAGTCTGGCGCTGGGCATCAGCTCGCTGGCTGCTGGCCGGACCGCTGAATTAGCGGGGCCTCAGCACCAAAAACAGGTTTGGAGCACTATGACGATTGTATTTTCCATTACGCACGCGGGTGCGGCATACCTATTGTCATTTCTTTTTTCCATTAAACATTCCTATGCACTGCTTTTTGAGATTGGTGCGGCCACGCTACTCGTTGGCAGTATACTTGATTATTTGTCATCTCGGTTCGGAAAACCGGCAGCTTTGAAGACCATGAAAGCCTATTGATTTAACAACCTTCTAAAAATTATACAGCAGCTATTGAGGATTCAGAAATTGCTTCGATTAATGATTGCCTCAACCGCCAAATTATAACATTCGGATTTCAGCCACTTCCATCTGTGTTCGTTCTCCGTACATTTGGGTCGAATCGATGGCGTCAATTTAATGGCTTGAAATTTAAACATGGGTTTAACTTGTTGATAGTTATATTTCCATTTAATAATGATAATACGAAAGTCGGAGTTTTGTAGTCGCAGGATAAGGAATCAATAGTTTTCTTATCTGCATTTTCTGGAATGACAACGCCAAAAGAACCATTACTTTTTAATTGGTAGGTAATAATTGTATCAGTTCCAAGTGCCTTTTGTCTCGCCACTAGGGATTTCAATTTTTTTGAAACAAGTTTTTCATTATTTTCTTCTTGTGCAATCGCTAATGAAGATATGCTAATTAAAATTATTGAAATATACATTTTCATAAACACAGGATGAAGATTATAAACTTAATCCATAAAAAACTTTAGCAGGTGAGTATTGGTTATGGTACGTTCGGGCAATTTTCGTTAACCGCCATGTATTGCACCTAACGTTTCGGGGCTTTGCGATGGTGGGGCAATCGAAGCACAAATCTTCAATTTTGTACAAAAGTTGAACCGAAGAACTACTGTTGAAATTTGCAGTTTCGCCCCACTATTGCAAAACCCTTGTTATAGGCAGTTTTTATTTGATTTCCAGTTCTTTAATTACTTTTATAAGTTTGTCTCTGTTTTTACTTGAAGTCATCCAAACTGGAAGCTTTTCAACCATTGTCCAATGAGTTCGACTATTTCTTTCTCGTAATTCAGCAAATATGTATGATTTTAGATATTCTAAATGTTCATAATTAAATGCCCAAAAAGTATAATTTTTGAAATTTGAACTTATCCAAAGTGGAAGCCCAAAATAACTTTCAGTTTCTTTGCCTCTGCTTGAAAACAACCATTCTTGGGAAATGTTTCTGGGTTCATAATCTTGCGTTATTCCACAATTTTTACATTTAACAGCTATTTTCTCTTTTTTCTCGTTCACATTCGGAATTGTCAAATTAATTTCAACCGCACAATTTGAACAATTGCATTTCAGTTCAACTCGATAAGTCTCTTTCCGTCCTCTCTGTGAAAAATGACAACTGGGGCAAGATAAAACTCTTTCAGACCAGTATGAATAGGGCGTTTCTTTTTTTACAACAGCTCTTTTACTACATTTTGGACACTCCACAAATATTTCATTTTGAAAATTGTTAAGCGTATAATTTTCGTCTTTAAATCTATTGTCAGTATTTGAAGTTTCTGTTGTCATAAAATTGACGCTAACGTTCCGCGGCTTGGCGAATGGTGGCGGTTAAGTGAAATTACTAAAAGATTAGCAAGGTTGTAGAAGAGTTTTCCGACACTTTTGCCAAACTTATGCTCGTAGCAGACTTTCTTTCTAAGCAACTTGCACAATTCTGCAATTTTCACAGTCTGGACTTGTTTTAACAAAGTCTGCTATTGAGTTTTTAATATCGTTAAATGATTCTCCATAAAAATACAAACCTGTCTCGGTATTACCTTGCCAATGTCGAATTACTTCACTCTTAATATTTGCTAATTTTATAATTTCGTTTGCAAATGCTTCTGTGTCGGAATTTTTATAGACTTCATCTGATAAATTAACCCCGTCTAAATATATTGCAAGTCCTTCATTTATTCCAAATGGAATTTTCTCGCCAGTTTTTTCAATGAGTAAATTTGATCCTTTTGGTGCTCCCAATTCTTCAAGTTTTACTATAATTTCTTTTACTATTTCATGATCTACCTCATCTCTGTTTAAGCAAATCTCAATATCGCAGAATGCAATTTCTCCATTTTCTTCCGAACCTGTTCCGCCGCCAGTTACTTCTCCATAATATTTTAATTTCAAAAATTCGTCTAATGGGTCTTCGTAAATATCTCCTCTGTCAATCGGCATTACTTTGTCGTTGAGAGTTGCTACAATATAGTTTCCCGTAGGTTCTTCCTTTTTAGAAAATAATTTGTTAAACAGTTTTTTTAGCATAGGGGTGTTTTTTTAAGCTTGCTACCAACGTTGAAGCATTGGCGTTGTGGCGGTTTTGATAAAATTACTAAAAGATTGGAAAGGTTTGAGAAGAATTCTCCGCCACTTTCGCCAAATCGCTGTTAATGGCAGTTTCTAAAACCTTTATGTCTACTAAAACTTCCACCAAGGTTTGCTTATTTTTCTATCTATCGCTGCATGAAGTATATAATATTCATTGGTTTTAAGTTTATTAATATTGCTTTGCCAATCTGCAAATGGATAGTCATTTAATGAATAGATTTCTAAATACTTGCCAACTCGTTCAAATCTATCCAATTCATCAATAAAATATTTATCATCGTTTGGGACACCTTCTTCATCCAAATCATTATTGTCAAATGCATCCCAATAACCCTCATTTAAAATTGAGTCTAATGAGTCTGAATTTTTGCCATATGGAAGTATTGATGAAAATGATTTTGGTTCGTGTCGTTGGGAAATAATTTCTTGTCTAGAAGCTGGCTGATTAAGAAAATATTGATAATTACTATTATAGCCATCTATCGAATTTCCCATATTTTCTAGATTGTAAATCAATGCATCATCGTCATGGAAATGAAATGACAATGCAGATGTTTTAAGAGAAGAACTTAGCTTGTTTGTAAGGTCATAAAGATAAAATGGATTGTCAATTTTTACATTCAATTCAATAATCGTAATCCAGTCTCCATGTTTATCAGTGATGAGATAATAAACCCCACTTTCATTATTGGAAATAGCATCGCTAATTTCTCCTATTTGGTTGAATTTTGAAAGCCCTCTTGAACTTAATTCCTTTGTCAATGCATTAATAATATCTTGTTGGTCAGTTTTATATACATGTAAAACCGTCGTAAATAGTCCCATTGGTTATTTTTTTTATGTAATCTTAAAACTTTTAGTTCGGTTATTTAGGATTTGGTTTAGCAATGGGATAGGTGTGCACCCAGTATTACGCCTAACGTTTTGGCGCTTGGTGAAGGTGGCGCTTTTCACCACAAATTTTGATGCGGAGAACCAAACTTTGATTAACCACAACTGTGTCTGCGGATCACTGAACCGACACTTTTGCCAAACGCCTGTTATAGCCAGTTTTTCTATTTGTTGTTCCCGCTGTCATAAATACTTGGGTTCAAAACTTTCTCAAGGTCGTCAATTTCAAGCAAGTCTTGAATAGTTTGTTCAATGCATTCTCTCGTTAATTCTTTTACAAACAAGTCAGGCGGTTTTTGATAAAGTCCATTTAAATTTTGTCCTGTTTTCTTGTCTTGGTCAATAGCGGTTTGTAAAAACTTGTATGTCCAAACGTTAATTCCATAATGCCTTCCGTCTTCCAAGTCAACGTGAATATTACAATACTCGTTTTCAATGTTCCAATTTTTAGGGTCAACTTCTTCAAATTCTAACCACAATTTAAATTTCTCCTCCATTGTCTGTTTTCCAATTAAAATTTAATGCTCCACATTCTGGACAACTCATATATTCTTCGTCAAGGTGGTCAAATTTACAACGGTTACATTGCCCGTAAATTTTGTTAATGTGAGTTACAATATATTTTGCGTCCCTGTGGCTAAGTTTAAAATTATCAATAATGTATTTTGTCGAATGAAGAGGTGATTGAACTGTCAACGCCATTAACTTGCTCTTTTCTGCAATAGCAAAATCTGGAATATCAATTCCTTCTTTTGGTAAACAATTTTTACATTTTACAATCATTCTAAGTGTCGTTCTAAAATTGCCTATAACGTTCCGCGGCTTGGCGAATGGTGGCGGTTAAGTGAAATTACTAAAAGATTAGCCAAGGTTGGAGAAGAATTTTCCGCCACTTTTGCCAAGGCGCTGTTAGGCGACGTTTAATCATCTTTGTGAATATTGAGATTACTCCAGATGATTTTTCTGTCAAACATTGTATAGCGAATAAAATGATTATAGATGCTTGGCACATGAAAATGGGGCTCTAAAGTCAACCACCAAGTTTTATTGTCAGGTTTTAAAGAAACGGCTGTAAAAAAATACATTTCCTTTAACTGCTCAATGCTTTTTGGAGAGTCCAATTTGCTTTCAGTTAAGAATAATATGTTATATAGCTTATCAAGAATATTTGGATAGTCCAAAGCAAATTCTTCAATAGATTTTATTTTGAATGAAATATCCTCTTCCTTACTGTCTGCTGCTATTGAAAGTTCGACTTTGTTTTCGGGCGAAATATTGTCTGCCATTCCAAACCATACTTTGTCTCTTTCAATAAAATGTAGTTCTCCAAATGGTTCTATTATCATAATTAAACTATTGTCGACATAAAGGTGTCAGTGGGGGGTCTAAGACTTAACAATACAATTTCTAGGTATGCACGCAGAATGACGCCTAACGTTTCGGGGCTTTGCGATGGTGGGGCAATCGAAGTACAAATCTTCAATTTTGCACAAATGTTCAATCGAAGAAATACCGTTGAACTTTGCAGTTTCGCCCCACTATTGCAAAACCCTTGTTAGCAGCAGCCGTTTTGTCCATCCTTTAAATGTTTCATAAATTTTCTGTCATTTGGTTATGTGTCTATGGTTGTCATTCGCTTAAATAAAGTCGGGTAAAAAATTACAAGCCCAAATTCGTCCACATCAATGTCCGCTGCAAAATCATTTGGGATATTTTCATATCGATAATTAATGTCAGAATTTTTTCGGTATTTCTGTTTTACGGGTTCTATTATTTGTTCCAAAATGTCAATATAGATTACGTTGATTTCTTTTTCCTGACTGTCGTTTAAACGTAGATTTTTGATTGGTAGCGTGTTCGTAAATGGTGAAAGAGAAGTATCTATAAAGTCAAAGTTGGTAAATTGAGTGTTCGTTTTTCCGTTTATTTTCCATTCGTTATTATTTTTCACTCCATTGATTTTTTTCTTGCTGTTATTGATTTCAAATTCTATTTCAAAGTTGAAAACTTTCCATTCTTTGTCAATATTCAAACTGTATTCAACTAAGTAAGTTTTGTCTTTAAAAGTTCCAATTATTTTCGATTTTACAAGAATTGCGTCTTTGTTTTCAGATAACTGAAAATATTCAAGTGAGTTATAAAAAATTCCTTTCCAAATAATTGTTTTCATCGTAGACGAGTGTTTCATACGGTTGCTGCTGTTATAGGCTGGCATTCTATCCATTGTCCATTGGTTTGTCAAGCTTTCTAAAATTCCAATTCTTTTTTATTGTCTTACCTGTCGCAAATTCTTTAAGCCATATCTCTTTAAATTTCGGGTTTAAATTCGAGTTGTCGGGTAGATAAGTCAGAATATGTTGTGAGGACAAATAGAACTGAATAAAGTTTCCAATGTCTGGTCTATAGAAATTACCTAAAATACCTAAACTGTCTTTAAGGTCGGATAGATACTTGAATTTTTCAAATGGGTCGTTGGTCGTAAACAATTCCTTTGAGGGAATACCTTCAACAATGATTTGGTCTTGTCCGTGATTGTCAAATGCCGAAATGCGGACGGAAGCATTTTTGAATTTAGTAAAGTCAACTCTGTAATATTTAGAAGTGTCAATTTGTATGTCGCAAGGAAAGTCTTTTTTAAAGTTCTCGAAGCGACTTATGGAAAGTTTGATACTGTCAATGTTGTCAAAATAAAAGCAACTGTAACTATAAAAACCGCTGTCTGGGTTGTTAGAGTGTTTGGTGAAAATATCTGCTTCACCACGATGTCCAAAACCCCATTCGTAAAATGTCCTGATACTTAAAGTGTCGAGCTTCTCAGTAATATTTACAGCCTTAACTTCAATATTCTTGTCCGAAAATTGAGGGTCTGAACAAGCAAAAAATGCAGTCAGAATGATTAGGGTCAATATTGATGTGCAGTGTCTCATTATGCTTGCATATAACGTTTCGGGGCTTGCCGAAGGCGGGGCTTTCATATCACTAACCTTTCAAGCTATTACTAATTTTTATTCGAAGCCGAAAAGTTTCTTTAACCACAACTGCCCCGTTTTTGGCAAGGTGCTGTTATGTGCTGTTTTTCTTTCGGTCATTAGTTCATATATTTTATCAAATTCTGTCGATAGTTCAAGATACTTGTCACTCCAACCGTTTGACATTGAAAGCTCTTGATATGTGCAAGTTGGCAAAAACTCAACATGTACTTTTTCAAGTGTTTGAAAGTTATAGTTTTCAATTTTTTCAATGTCTTGATTTAGTTCGTCTAAAAACTTGTCCGCATTATCAAAGCCCGCCCAAACTGTATCCGTGTCTTTTGAAATGAACGCTTTGATTTGTTTTAATATTCCTGCAACTTTCTGAAAGTCTTTGTAATACTCAATTCTGCTTGTAAATAAGTCAAAACTTTCAATGTCACAGTTGTCCTTGAGTTTTGTTATTGTTTGGTCTATGTATGTCTGAGCTGC
>NZ_SJSK01000013.1 GCF_004331645.1 Pedobacter frigiditerrae | reverse complement strand
TGTATCGTCCTAAAAAAAGTTTACAGTTTTTTATTTAATCCTGATATTGATTTACAGTTTTTTCATTGTCCTGTAATGGGTTTACAATTTTAGTATTTTTTGTATAATAGTTTTTCCATAATCTTTCAACATTCAGTTCTTGTGAATGTACAAGTTCTGGTGTTAGCAGGCCAATGCTAAAGTGCGGTCTTTCATTGTTGTATAGTTCGACTGAAGATCGCAGGCACTCTCTTGCATCTGTTATATTGTTGATTCTGTATTGGTTCAGGTATTCGTGTTTAAGGATGCCATTTATTCTTTCGGCAATGGCATTTTCGAGAGGGTCCCCATTCTCGGTCATGCTGATTCCAATTCCTCTATCCTGTAACAGCTTTACATAGTTTCCACAACAATACTGGACACCGCGGTCGGAATGGTGCCACAGTGGATGCTCAAGGCTGATGGGCAGTCTTGCCAGCGCCATCTCAAGTGCTTTTATGGTCTCTACACTCTCCAATGTATCTGCCAGGTGATAGCCAACTACCTTGCGTGAATAGGCATCTGTGACCAGGCTAACGTACAAATATCTTTCCCCAACCTTCCAGTATGTGATATCACTCACCCACAACTGGTTGATACGGGCAACTTCCATTGTCCTGATCTGGTTGGGCCATTTTCTGAGCCAATGGCTGGAGAAAGTGGTTATATATGCCCTTCGACGTCTTTTTACCAGCAGGCCATTGGAGGAAAGGAGGTCGAAGAGCGCATCCCTGCCCATCTTGATCTGGTGTTCCAGCAGAAATGGATGCAGCATCTCATAAAGTTTCCGACCGCCCATGGCACGATGGCATTTCCTGATGGAACGTACTTTTTCAAGGACTAGGCTTTCTTCGATACCGGTGGCTTCCATCTGCCAGAAATGCTGGTAATAGGCCTGCCTTGTGGCACCAAGCAACCGACACAAACGCACAAGGCTAACCATGGCGTAGGAATCCTTCATCTCGCGGATTACTTGGTATTGGACTTTTTTCTGATGGGCACCTTAAGTTCCCGCTCGGCAATATCTATCATTAGGCTGTAGGCATTTGACCGAAGTTGCTCATCGCTCAACTGACGCTCCAATTCCTTGATACGAAATTTTAGTTCCTCGGCAGACGGTTCAGGCGGGGTTGGTTCTTCTGGGTTCAATGGCATGGGATGGTTGAGCAAATTTAGTGAACATGTTCCATACTTTTCATAGTTGCGAAGCCAATATAAAACTCCACTCTTGCTCTTTATGCCATATCGGCGACGAGCTTCCTCTTTGGTGATTGAGCCACTTAGAACCTGATCTAAGATAGAGCGTTTAAGAGACTCGCTGAAAACATACTTTTCTTTCTTCATTTAGTTTACATTTTGTGTAAACCTATTTTAGGACAAGACAA
>NZ_SJSK01000012.1 GCF_004331645.1 Pedobacter frigiditerrae | reverse complement strand
AACACAGCATGAAGTTGCAACATATATAGATCACCGTGAGGTAAGGTCGAAAAGTTCATTAAAGAGATATCATTTATACAACGCAGCGAGGCAATCAGGTACGGTTTGAAAGTACATTGAACCGAGCTGTTTCTTAAGTCTGTAACTATCAGACAACATAATACAAATAGAATAAAGACTATTAATAATTCGTTAGAATAAGAATGGTCAGCGTTCGAACTACAACATTTTACAATGGAGAGTTTGATCCTGGCTCAGGATGAACGCTAGCGGCAGGCCTAATACATGCAAGTCGAGGGGTAGTGGTTGCTTGCAACCATGAGACCGGCGCACGGGTGCGTAACGCGTATGCAACCTACCTTCATCAGGGGGATAGCCCGGAGAAATCCGGATTAACACCGCATGAAATCACAGAACGGCATCGTTCAATGATCAAACATTTATGGGATGGGGATGGGCATGCGTGTCATTAGTTAGTTGGCGGGGTAACGGCCCACCAAGACCGCGATGACTAGGGGATCTGAGAGGATGACCCCCCACACTGGTACTGAGACACGGACCAGACTCCTACGGGAGGCAGCAGTAAGGAATATTGGTCAATGGGCGAGAGCCTGAACCAGCCATGCCGCGTGCAGGAAGACGGCCCTCTGGGTTGTAAACTGCTTTTATTCGGGAATAAACCTACTTACGTGTAAGTAGCTGAATGTACCGAAGGAATAAGGATCGGCTAACTCCGTGCCAGCAGCCGCGGTAATACGGAGGATCCAAGCGTTATCCGGATTTATTGGGTTTAAAGGGTGCGTAGGCGGCCTGTTAAGTCAGGGGTGAAAGACGGTAGCTCAACTATCGCAGTGCCCTTGATACTGATGGGCTTGAATGGACTAGAGGTAGGCGGAATGTGACAAGTAGCGGTGAAATGCATAGATATGTCACAGAACACCGATTGCGAAGGCAGCTTACTATGGTCCTATTGACGCTGAGGCACGAAAGCGTGGGGATCAAACAGGATTAGATACCCTGGTAGTCCACGCCCTAAACGATGAACACTCGCTGTTGGCGATACACAGTCAGCGGCTAAGCGAAAGCGTTAAGTGTTCCACCTGGGGAGTACGCCCGCAAGGGTGAAACTCAAAGGAATTGACGGGGGCCCGCACAAGCGGAGGAGCATGTGGTTTAATTCGATGATACGCGAGGAACCTTACCCGGGCTTGAAAGTTAGTGAAGTTCCCAGAGATGGGAGCGTCCGCAAGGACACGAAACTAGGTGCTGCATGGCTGTCGTCAGCTCGTGCCGTGAGGTGTTGGGTTAAGTCCCGCAACGAGCGCAACCCCTATGTCTAGTTGCCAGCACGTAACGGTGGGGACTCTAGACAGACTGCCTGTGCAAACAGAGAGGAAGGAGGGGACGACGTCAAGTCATCATGGCCCTTACGTCCGGGGCTACACACGTGCTACAATGGATGGTACAGAGGGCAGCTACACAGCAATGTGGTGCAAATCTCAAAAAGCCATTCACAGTTCGGATTGGGGTCTGCAACTCGACCCCATGAAGTTGGATTCGCTAGTAATCGCATATCAGCAATGATGCGGTGAATACGTTCCCGGGCCTTGTACACACCGCCCGTCAAGCCATGGAAGTTGGGGGTACCTAAAGTACGTAACCGCAAGGAGCGTCCTAGGGTAAAACCGATAACTGGGGCTAAGTCGTAACAAGGTAGCCGTACCGGAAGGTGCGGCTGGAATACCTCCTTTCTGGAGTAGTATGGACTACTCGCTGCGTAAAAAATGATACATATCTCTTAAGATACCAAGAAGACGAGCCATCGGCACGACACCATGTCTGCTAGCGGCGAGATTGTAAGATAATTACGATTTACCGAATTACGAGTTACGATTTAAGAAGGAAACGGAAGCAAATCGTACGTCGAAAATCTACAATCGTACATCAAATAGTCCCGTAGCTCAGCCTGGTTAGAGCACTACACTGATAATGTAGGGGTCTCCAGTTCAAATCTGGACGGGACTACAAGCGCAAGTTTTTTTGGGGGATTAGCTCAGCTGGCTAGAGCGCCTGCCTTGCACGCAGGAGGTCAACGGTTCGACTCCGTTATTCTCCACCATCACCGGTACCTAAGATAAAAGGTACGTTTATAATAGGCATCAGTGCCCGGGATTGAAAAGTTCTTTGACATATTGGAAGAAGTTAAAATAGAAGAGCAAACAACAATAGAGACGTTGTTGCTTCGGATTGCCGTAAGGCATGATGATTTGACAACATATCAAAAAAAGCATTTCCATAGGCGCAAAAGGCTATGGGGAGAAGAAAGTAAGAAAGAGTATACGGGGGATGCCTTGGCTCTCAGAGGCGATGAAGGACGTGATAAGCTGCGATAAGCCGCGGGGATTGGCAAATATGATTTGATCCGCGGATTTCCGAATGGGGAAACCTGGCATGTTGAAGACATGTCGCACATAGTGCGCAAACCTGCCGAACTGAAACATCTAAGTAAGCAGAGGAAGAGAAAATAATAATGATTTCCTAAGTAGTGGCGAGCGAAAGGGAAAGAGCCCAAACCAGTCATGTCACGGCATGGCTGGGGTTGTAGGACCATGACGTGATTATAATGCAGTGAAGTGGAATGGGATGGGAAGCCCAGCGATACACGGTGATAGCCCGGTACACGTAAGCACCATTAGTCTAGTGGTATCCTGAGTACCGCGAGGTCGGAGACGCCTTGTGGGAATCTGCCGGCACCATCCGGTAAGGCTAAATACTCCTGAGAGACCGATAGTGAACCAGTACCGTGAGGGAAAGGTGAAAAGAACCCCGAACAGGGGAGTGAAATAGAACCTGAAACCGTATACTTACAAGCGGTCGGAGCGTCCAGGTGGCGTGACGGCGTGCCTTTTGCATAATGAGCCTACGAGTTACTCTTCTCTGGCAAGGTTAAGTGCTTCAGGCACGGATCCGAAGCGAAAGCGAGTCTGAATAGGGCGCATAGTCAGGGGAGGTAGACGCGAAACCTTGTGATCTACCCATGGACAGGTTGAAGGTGCGGTAACACGTACTGGAGGACCGAACCGATAAACGTTGAAAAGTTTCCGGATGATCTGTGGGTAGGGGTGAAAGGCTAATCAAACTGGGAAATAGCTCGTACTCCCCGAAATGTTTTTAGGAACAGCGTCGTGGTGAGTTATATAGAGGTAGAGCTACTGATTGGGTGCGGGGGAGTCAAATCCTACCAAATCCAGACAAACTCCGAATGCTATATAATATACACGGCAGTGAGGCGCGGGGTGCTAAGGTCACGCGCCGAGAGGGAAAGAACCCAGACCATCAGCTAAGGTCCCTAAGTTACCGCTAAGTTGAACTAACGAGGTGCGATTGCATAGACAGCTAGGATGTTGGCTTGGAAGCAGCCATTCATTTAAAGAGTGCGTAACAGCTCACTAGTCGAGCGATCGTGCATGGATAATAAACGGGCATTAAGTGGTACACCGAAGCTATGGATGATATTTATATCATGGTAGGGGAGCATTCCAGCGGCAGCGAAGTTGTGGCGTGAGCCATGGTGGAGCTTCTGGAAAAGCAAATGTAGGCATAAGTAACGATAAGGCGGGAGAGAAACCCGCCCACCGAAAGGATAAGGTTTCCTGATCAACGCTAATCGGATCAGGGTTAGTCGGGGCCTAAGGAGAACCCGAAGGGGATATTCGATGGACAACGGTTTAATATTACCGTACTTTTTATAACTGCGATGTGGGGACGGAGTAGTGACACTGCCGCGATCTGACGGAATAGATCGTTAAAGACAGTAGGTATTAGAATGGTAGGCAAATCCGCCAATCTAGCTGAAAGTCGATAGTACCGCAAGCCCTCGGGTGAGTGGATAGCGCAGGTAATCAGACTTCCAAGAAAAACCGCTAAGCTTCAGGTTATGAAAACCCGTACCGCAAACCGACACAGGTATCCGGGAAGAGAATTCTAAGGTGCTCGAGTGAATCATGGCTAAGGAACTCGGCAAAATGGCCCTGTAACTTCGGGAGAAGGGGCGCTGTCAGCAATGGCAGCCGCAGTGAAAAGGCCCAGGCGACTGTTTAACAAAAACACATGGCTTTGCAAAATCGAAAGATGAGGTATAAGGCCTGACACCTGCCCGGTGCTGGAAGGTTAAGAGGGGATGTCATCCGCAAGGAGAAGCATTGAATCGAAGCCCCAGTAAACGGCGGCCGTAACTATAACGGTCCTAAGGTAGCGAAATTCCTTGTCGGGTAAGTTCCGACCTGCACGAATGGTGTAACGATCTGGGCGCTGTCTCAGCCATGAGCTCGGTGAAATTGTGGTCCCGGTGAAGACGCCGGGTACCCGCAACGGGACGGAAAGACCCCATGCACCTTCACTACAATTTAACATTGACATTGGGCACAGGATGTGTAGGATAGGTGGGAGGCTTTGAAGCGGCGTCGCTAGGCGTCGTGGAGCCAACGTTGAAATACCACCCTTTCTGTGTTCGGTGTCTAACCCGCCACTGGCGGGGACATTGTTTGATGGGTAGTTTGACTGGGGTGGTCGCCTCCAAAAAGGTAACGGAGGCTTTCAAAGGTAAGCTCAGTACGCTTGGTAACCGTACGTGGAGTGCAATAGCATAAGCTTGCTTGACTGTGAGGCAGACAAGCCGAGCAGGGTCGAAAGACGGATATAGTGATCCGGTGGTTCTGCATGGAAGGGCCATCGCTCAAAGGATAAAAGGTACGCTGGGGATAACAGGCTGATCTCCCCCAAGAGCTCATATCGACGGGGAGGTTTGGCACCTCGATGTCGGCTCGTCACATCCTGGGGCTGGAGAAGGTCCCAAGGGTTCGGCTGTTCGCCGATTAAAGTGGCACGCGAGCTGGGTTCAGAACGTCGCGAGACAGTTCGGTCCCTATCTGTTGTGGGCGTTGGAATTTTGAGTGGGGCTGACCTTAGTACGAGAGGACCGGGTTGGACTAGCCTCTAGTGAATCTGTTGTTCCGCCAGGGGCATTGCAGAGTAGCTACGCTGGGGATAGATAAGCGCTGAAAGCATCTAAGTGCGAAACTAGCCACGAGATGAGAGTTCCATATAGGGCCGTGGAAGACTACCACGTCGATAGGTCATAGATGTAAAGCTGGCGACAGCACAGTCGAGTGATACTAATAACCCGAGGCTTTCAAGAGCAACACGTTGTTTGCTCTTCAAAATTGACTTCTTTCAATAATATGTCATTCTGGGAATGGACCATGTCCGCCCATTAAAGATATTCAGGTGCCTATATCGGCGGTGTCCACCTCTTCCCATTCCGAACAGAGAAGTTAAGCCCGCCAGAGCCGATGGTACTGCAGTAACATGTGGGAGAGTAGGTCGGTGCCAGATCCTAAAGATTGCCCCGTCACGAAAGTGGCGGGGCATTTCTGTTTTATGGGC
>NZ_SJSK01000011.1 GCF_004331645.1 Pedobacter frigiditerrae | reverse complement strand
ACCCGAGGCTTTCAAGAGCAACACGTTGTTTGCTCTTCAAAATTGACTTCTTTCAATAATATGTCATTCTGGGAATGGACCATGTCCGCCCATTAAAGATATTCAGGTGCCTATATCGGCGGTGTCCACCTCTTCCCATTCCGAACAGAGAAGTTAAGCCCGCCAGAGCCGATGGTACTGCAGTAACATGTGGGAGAGTAGGTCGGTGCCAGATCCTAAAGATTGCCCCGTCACGAAAGTGGCGGGGCATTTCTGTTTTATGGGCATCTTTCCTTTTGCACCCTGCCTATGCTGGACAGCATTCCCTGCCCATATGGTCGGGTATCCGAATGAGGGGACCAGGCAACCGTTTGAAAACCAATGTCTGGCCGCTTAAACCCGATTGAAATGAAAAGCGGGTCTGCAGTCAATAGTTGCACAACAGCATCTTTCCTAAAATTCAGATTTAAATCTAAACATCCTTGTTAAAATTTTGTTAAATAGGGTTCAATTCGTAGCGCAAACTATATTAAAACCGTATTATTGTAAATTACGTTAATCTTAAAAGGAGATTTTAATTATGAAATTGAAGATTAGTTTATTCTTTGTAGTTGTTTTAGGGCTAAGTGTTAATGTTTTTGCACAAGATAAAAAGGTAAAACTACCTCCTAATTGGTTTAATCTAGATTTAGCTACTGATGGATATTTTGGTATCAGTACAGAAAAAGCATATACAGAACTTTTAAAAGACAAAACTGCTAAGCAAAAAATTGTGGTAGCAGTAATTGATGGCGGCACAGATGTAAAACATGAAGATTTAAAAGATGTTTTATGGACTAATGCGAAGGAAATACCTGGAAATGGTATTGATGATGACAGGAACGGATACATAGATGATATTCATGGTTGGAATTTCTTGGGTTCGAAAAAGGGAAATCTTGCTTATGATAACCTAGAATTGGTTAGAATAAAACGAAAATACGAAGCAAAATACCGTTCTACTTTGCCAAGTACGCCTTTAGATAGCACAGAAAAAAAAGAATATGCGCTATATAGAAGAGTTCAGGCAGAATTTGGGCAGAAAGTACAAGAAGCAAGTGATGCATTTCCATTTTATATTGCCATTAAAAAAGTTTTAGATTCTGTTGCATTCATTAACAAAAAAGAAATCCCATCTCTTGAGGATATCGATAGGTACAAAGCTGATGATGAAATAGAAGAACAGGTAAAAAAGATAATCAGTAAGGGTGCTAGAGATGAAGGTAGCATTGAGAAATTTTATAATACCATTAAAAAAGGCTATCATGAATTAGATGTAATGCTTAAGTACAATCTAAATGATAAGTATGACCAAAGAGCTGAATTAGTGGGTGATGATTACACAAATTCTGCTCAACGCAATTACGGTAATAGTGATGTTACTGGTCCTAATGCAGATCATGGGACTCACGTATCTGGCATAATTGGTGCTAACAGAAACAATAATTTAGGCATTTTTGGAGTTGCAAATAATGTAAGTATAATGACCATTAGAGTTGTCCCAGAAGGTGATGAGAGAGATAAAGATGTTGCAAATGGTATTATATATGCAGTAGATAATGGTGCAAAAATAATAAACATGAGTTTTGGAAAGGGATATAAGTGGGATAAAAAGGCTGTAGATGAGGCGGTAAAATATGCAGAAACTAAGGGTGTTTTATTAGTACATGCAGCTGGAAATGATAATAAAAATAATGACACCGAAGAAAACTATCCTAATAAATACTTTGATAGTCCTGAGGCAGAAGCCTATGCCAAAGCGCATAAAAAGAAAGAATTAAAAGATCTTATCCCTCAAAAGCCTAATGACAATATGGGTAATCCAATGGGGCCAGGTATGCCGAGGAAAACAGATACATTTGCAAAACCAATTCCACCAGATCCTGCTAAGTTTGCCTTACCTCATGCTAATAATTGGATTGAAGTTGGAGCCAGTGCATATAAAGATGACGATGAGTTAAAAGCTTCATTCTCAAACTATGGAAAAAATAATGTAGATGTTTTTGCCCCAGGATTCATGATTAACTCTAGTACTCCGGGATCTAAATATGAAGAATATGATGGTACTAGTATGGCTGCCCCAGTAGTTTCTGGTCTAGCAGCACTCATCTTAAGCTATTATCCAAATTTAACACCTGCACAACTGAAAGACATCATTGTTCAATCAGTAGCAAAGGTTAACCACAAAATAAAATACAAAGACAGTAAAAATGAAAATGTTAAGGTTCTATTTTCGGAAATTTGTGTTAGTGGTGGTATTGTTAATGCATACAATGCTTTAAAATTAGCCGAATCTTATCAGCTTTCTAAGTAATTTTAACTTAAACTATTATAAAATCCTTGGTTGTCAACAATCAGGGATTTTTTGCTTTACTAAACCTGCTTTAAGTAACAATTTGGCGATATTTTTTTGAATTATATATTTAAAGCACATTTAAGAGCTGTTTTTTATTTCTTTATAAAAAAACTATTAAACTATTAGTTTTTACTATTAAGCCATTTTATGTTTTTTAAGTCTATTCCCTTAATTACAGTAACCTTGCATTAATAAGCCTCATATAAACATGAAAAAAATATACTTGATTTTAACCTTAGGGATTTTTGCCTTGAATTCCTTTGCTCAAAAGCTGCCAGACGTTCAAGAAGTAAATATGCTAGCCCCTGCAAGTATTAAGATAGACGGAAAAGCCACAGAGTGGAACGATACTTTTGCTGCAGAAAATAAAAGAACCGAACTTTTCTACAACATTGCAAATGACGATAAGAACCTATACGTAATTATTAAATCTGCAAACTCTACGGTAGTTAATAAAATTATGCTTGGCGGGATTACCTTTACAGTAAATACCCAAGGCAAAAAGAGAGATAAAGACGCTTCATCATTAACCTATCCTGTAATTAATAGAGCTAACAGACAACAAAGAACTGGTGGCCAAGGGCAAGCCAGGCAACAGGGGGGGGCGCAAGGCGGATTTCAGAATAGAACCCAAATGAGCACTCAACAAAGAGATTCTGCTGCTTTGGTTCAAAGAAAAGCCCAATTGGCAACCGTAAAGGAAATAAAAGTTTCAGGATTTAAAGCAATTACAGATTCTTTAATCTCTATATACAATGAATATGGCGTTAAGGCGGTAGCTTCATTTGATCAAAAAGGAGCTTTTGTTTATGAAATTGCTGTTCCTTTAAGTATACTAGAATTATCAACCACTAGCACAAAAGAATTTGTGTATCAAATAAAATTAAACGGATTAAGTAACATGAACTTCGGCGGTGGCGGAGGCGGCAACTTCGGTGGTGGTGGAGGTAATTTTGGAGGTGGCGGAAATCGTGGTGGCAATGGCGGTGGTGGTAACTTTGGCGGAGGAGGTGGCCAAGACTTAATGAGCCCAACAGATTTTTGGGCTAAATATTCGTTTCAAAAAAAATAATATAAAACTTTCTACCGTCTGATTATAATAATCCTTATGACCAATCTTTACTCTCATCGCTCGTTTTCATTCTTATTTAAAGGATTATTCTTTCTCCTAATTTTTGTTGGGTTAAACATCGAGCTATATGCTCAAACTCCACAAAATACAAAAACACCACCGCCCCCACTTCCGCAACGCGAAATTAGCGGGATTGTCAAAGATACAACAGACGTAGGTTTACCTGGCGTAACGGTTAGGTTAACATCTGAGAAAGACACCTTAGTCATCAGCACAAATACAGACGGAATATTTGTATTTAAAAACGTTAAATCAGCATCTTATACACTTTCTGTAAGCATGATGAGTTATAAGCCTTTCGTAGGAAAGTTTAAGCAAAATGACGCCATTGCGAGGATCGTAATGGATCCCGTTATTTTAAAAGACGCAGCAAATACTTTAGGAGAGGTTGTAATTAACGGAACACCATCCATAACCTATAAAACAGATACTGTAGAATATAAAGCGAGCGACTACATTGTTAGAGAGAACGCAACGGTTGACGAGTTATTAAAAAAGATGGAAGGCATGGAAGTAGGAAATGATGGTACTTTAGTTCACCAAGGTACATCTGTTACAAAAGCCAAAATTAATGGTAAAACCTATTTAGGTGGCGATGTTGCAACGGCCATACAAAATTTGCCAGCAGAAATAGTTGAGAAGATTCAGGTAGTTGATGATTATGGAGATCAAGCAGCTAGAACTGGTGTAAAAGATGGCGATCCAGAAAAGATTTTAAATATTGTTACTCGTGCCGATAAATCTGTGGGTAATACCGCAAATATACAAGGCGGTGCAGGTAACAACGAACGGTACGAAGGCTCTGTGTTTGGCACTCGACTCAACGCAAACCAAACCATTGGTATAAATGCCAGGTTAAATAATACAATTAATGGTGTTGCCAACAGTGGTGGAAACGGAACTAACGGCGGTGGCGGAGGCGGTGGTCGTGGTGGAGGCGGTGGAGGAGGAAACACTGGTGGCGGTGGTGGCAGTGGCGGTACAACCACTAGTGGCAATGGCGGCTTTTCTTTCCGCGATCAGTTAAACAAAAAAGTAAAGGTTAATGCCAATTACCGTTATAATTTCAATAATGTAAATTCAATTAACGACAGCGAGTCATTACGTTTTGTGCCTGTAGAAGTATTGCCTTCAACCAATCCCAGAACCTATATAACCAAGCCATTATTTGTTAATAGCAATAGCAACGGAAACAACGACAGTAAATCACATAACTTTAACTTCGAATTAGAAGCAGATTTAGATAGTAATAATTACATCAGATTTAATCCAACAATCAATTACACTTCTGCCCTAACTAGTTCAAAATCTGGCTCAAATCAGAGAGGAGCAGTGTACCAAAATTCTATAAATTCAAATACTGGTCTTAACAAACGTCCAAATCTAGAAGCTATCTTGTTCTATCAACATACGTTTACCAATAGAAGAAGAAACCTCTCCCTACAACTGAACTTAAATTCAGCCAAGCAAGAGTCAGAATCAGACCGTAATCAAAATACAACCGAATATCTCGATTCTACTTTGACTACAGTTAAGAAAGACCTAATTACCCACCGTTTGGTAGAACGCGATAACCTACAAAGCACATATAGAGCTAGTTTAACTTACGTAGAGCCTATTAATGCGAAATCGCAGTTAGAATTTAACGGACAGGTTAACTATAACGGTTACGATAACGAAGCCATAACCAGTGATATTTTAGCTAATGGAAACTTTGCACCCGTAGATTCATTAAGTAACATCTACGACTATTCATTTACCCAGAGCCGTATTGCACTAAACTACCGTTATGGAGTTAACAATGCTTCAAAAGTTAGGTTCTCAGTAGGTATTACAGCTGTTCCGGCATTGTTAAGCGGTACAAAAGTAAGCTTAGGCACGACCACCCATAGAAGCAGCTTTAACCTAATTCCTATCGCAAGGTTTCAATATTTATGGTCACGCCAGCACAGTATTCAAATCAATTACTCAGGTAATGCTAGCGAACCAACGTTCGACCAAATCCAGCCAGTAAGAGATTTGTCTAATCCACAAAGTCCCGTAGTAGGTAATCCTAACTTAAAAGCTACTTTTAATCACTCTATCAATACCTCGTACAATAACTATATCGCAAATTCTAAGCTTAATTATTCAATTAACATGAACGCTACATTTATAGATAATTCGGTAATCAGAAATTCTGTGCCAATTATTCAAGATGGCGTAACAGCTTATGAAACCAGATTTATCAATGCATCTGGCGTATACAGGGTGGGTGGTAATTACTCAATTAGTAAACAACTGGCCGATAGAAAATACAACCTCTCTCTAAATGGTAGCGTAAACCATAACCACAATGTGGCAATGGCCAGAAACATTTCTTACACTACCTCATCATGGAATATGAATAACCGCTTCGGACCACGAATAAACCCAACCGAATGGTTAGAAATTAATCCAAATGTAGGTTACAGTTTCATCAAATCTAATACTACACAAGTTGGTGCACAAGGAAATTTAACTAAAACACTATCTTTCAATATCGATGGTAAATTTATCGCTTGGCAAAGTTGGATCATTGGCTACAGCGCAAGCAAGAATTTTGTGAGCGGTATTTCTGCCAATGTAACCTCAAACCCATTTGTTGTAAACAGTTATTTGCAAAAAGAACTTTGGAAACGTAGGGCAACCTTAACCTTCCAAGCTTTCGATGTCTTTAATCAAAACAACTTCGTAGCAAGAAACCTTTCAGACGATGGTGGCTATACAGATACCAAAACCAATGCGTTAAGTCGCTATTTCATGATCAGGGCAAGTGTTCGTTTACAAAAATGGAGCGGTGCCAGACCACGTAACGGAAATCAAATGATGCGAAGAGGAGACGGTAGTTTCATGCAGAACTAGTATTAAATTAAAGCGTCATTGCGAGGATCGATTTTTCGCCGTTCGAAACAATCTGCTAGGGGAAGCTTCCAATATACCAGCCATAAATTTAGGAGGTGTTTGAAAAAGTTACCCATTTTACAAAGTATGAGAGAAAAGGGAATCGTTCAAGACCTAAAGACTGAAATGACCTACCATATAAATTCCAAACAAGAGAGGCAAAAATTTCTTTATGACCTCATTCGTCAACTGCCGGTTATGAAACCTGTCAGAGACAAGCTTTGGGTTTGAAAGTCCCTTCTTACGATAGTTAGTGCTATATCTACGCTTGTTTTAACCTTTTTCTTTCCAATTCTTTTGGATTAAGGAATTGTGTTGGGATGATTGAAATGGGGGAATTTATTTTAGGAAGTTAATTTACAGCGACTTAAAACAAACTTAAAAAAACTTTAAAAAAAAGTTTTGGAAAGCAAAAAAGATTTCTACCTTTGCAACCCGCTACGGAGGTAACGACGGAAGGAAAGGATAAAGGGTGATTGGTTGGGTTAGGTTGAAATAAGGGAATACATTTGCGCGAACAACCGGGGCTAAAAAAAGTTTCGGATTATTTCAAATAAAGTTTGCGGGAATGAAAAAGTTTCCTACCTTTGCAGTCCCAAAGAAAACGGGA
>NZ_SJSK01000010.1 GCF_004331645.1 Pedobacter frigiditerrae | reverse complement strand
AAGAATAAATGGCATCCTTAAACACGAATACCTGAACCAATACAGAATCAACAATATAACAGATGCAAGAGAGTGCCTGCGATCTTCAGTCGAACTATACAACAATGAAAGACCGCACTTTAGCATTGGCCTGCTAACACCAGAACTTGTACATTCACAAGAACTGAATGTTGAAAGATTATGGAAAAACTATTATACAAAAAATACTAAAATTGTAAACCCATTACAGGACAATGAAAAAACTGTAAATCAATATCAGGATTAAATAAAAAACTGTAAACTTTTTTTAGGACGATACACTTGCCTCGGCTTCCCGAAGATAAATCGGGACAGGCTTTGACAGCCGAAGAGTCAAGTCGTTTTTCGGTAGTGTATATTGTTTTTTGCCCTCAAGATTGCTGCGCAATATTGGCTTGAACCAAAAGCACCAAACCGAGCCCTTCAGCGAGCTCATTAATACCAAAATCAATAAACACTGATTAATAAAGTTCAAGGCTGCAAATGCCTCCTCGGATAAGTACGTCAATTGTTTTTAAACCGCAAGCTGAGCCGTTCGGCGAAGAGCCTCAGTTTTTCGGCTGTAGTAGTTTTGTTTTTGCCCTCAAGATTGCTGCGCAATTCTCCACCTTGCTAATTTATCGCTAGATAGAAGATATTGCTTTAAACAATTAACTAATCTCCTTCCTTTTGCTTCCGATAACTATCGGGACAAGTTGGGTATGACGCTCGCCGGTCGTAGCCCTTATGGTCGGTACGGAACTTTGCAGGTAGACGACTATACTGTCCCCCGCTGGAGAGCCAGCTCCGATCTTACATCGGAGGGGTTGGGAGAGGAAAGAGTCTAAGCCTAGCAATCGCATTACGATGCCTCCCGATTTTACATCGGGAAGCATGACGCTCGCCGGTTGTAGCCGCCAAAACACAGCCACCAATCCCCTCACTGGCGCATTCTTGTGTGCGGCCAAGAGCTTATCGAGACTTATGCCAAACGGTGATCACACTCGCCAGAAGATGAACCAGCCTTTTACTTGATTCGTGTATCGTTCGTCTTTGGTTCGTCTTTGATCCGTCTTGCGTTCGGGAAAACCGATTTGACATAGGCACCAAATACCAATCATATACAGGTGAAGTAGGCTTTAAACATAAGCCTAGGAGCAACTGTGTAACTAGGAATACTAAAGGTGATAACGATGGGTGGCAAACAACAGACTGCAAACGATAAACGGCAAACGATTTTTTTCGAGGTTTCTTCGGGAACTGTTCGGGAAGCCTTCGGGAAGTGTTCGGGAAGGCTTCGGGAAAGCTTCGGGAAACGTTCGTCTCTTTATCGGGACCATCCCGAAGCGGAGCCGATAAAAACCCGAAGCAGACACGACCACGTTACGCACCCTTCTCGAAGCAGATGTAACGGTGTGCCGAACAGGCGTAAATGCGAGATCAATGGACTACTAATTACTGGGGCAAGGCGCCAGCAGTTAAACCATACTGCACCATACCTACAATGACAATGCATCATCTTATGGCCATTATTATAATTTTAGTCCAATCGAAAAAATAGTAACCTTATACGATGAAAAAGTAGCTCTATTAGAAAGGTTATTGGCTAGTGAGAGAGAGAAAGTTGAGATTTTGAAGGGCAAATAAAAAGCCTTGGGATTATAAATCCATTTTTATAAAAAGTTCGAGATGCCTTTCAGAACATCTCGAACAGCCGAGTTAAGAGTACATACAACTAAAACATAATTCTAGGTCGTATGACAATAATCAGAACAAGTTTTACAACCGTTAATACTTTTGTAGGGATGTTTGCGCTTCGCTTCTGTTACAGCAGGGGTGCAAGAACTATAATTCCCTAATTCGTCATAGTTCTGTGTTGGATAATACCTACATCCATTTTCGTGTACCTCATGATCTCCATTGGCTTGTTGATTAAGGTTTAATCTGTAAGTGCTCATTTTTCTTGTCTTTAAATGTTAAGAATTAATTGATTTAACTACTGCTAGTAGCATATTAAAGATAGAATTCCATTATCGCTAATAGTTACGGGAAACCGTAGGGCTTAATTTTTAGATGTTTAGAAAACTGCTACAACTCAACTCACAACTTATTATTCTTTCTCCAATTCCAAGGCGGCGTAGGATTTGGTTCTTGCCAAAGACCAACTTTGTTTTGCCTTGCTTCGGCTTCCAGCTCATCATAAATTACAGCAGTAGAATACCTTGTAAAATGCCAGGCCATCCCCTGCTTCACCATTTCTTGGTTAACAATTTGCTTTTTATTGTTAATGATCACCGCTATCAGTCTTTTGTACCTGTCGTAATTCTCTCCTTGCACAGTTACCATTTGGCCGAAACACAAGTCTGAAAGGGCGAGTTTGGCGTTGCTGCCAAAAGGCTGCTTCCCTCTTTTTTCTGGGCAATCTATATGTGCCAAACGGATTTTTACTGGCTTATTCTCGTAAAGCACTTCCATCGTATCCCCATCTATAATGCGGATAACTTTGGCAACGAAAGTTTGGTTTGATAAGCTAGCCCCAATAATTGGCTGAAAAACCTTCTCTTGGCTACAGCCCAGGCTGAGTGTGAGCAATAAAAGCAGCGAAATTATTCTTCCCATTTACACATGGTTTTACCTTGTTTTTTGGCTTTATCTAGCGTTGTTTTAATAATTCTGTAATTGCAGTTGATCAACCCACGACACTTAACGTCGAGATGATATCTCTTGGCGTTTTTACTATCGCAGAGATAAACTGTTGTTGGGGGGATTTTTAAAGTTGTAAAGGTTACGAAGAGTAGCAGGGATAGGGATTTCATTATGTTATTAAAAGAGTTAACTTGTTTTTTTGAACGAATTATAGATTAATGCTTTATCGGAGTATTATTTGGTTATTCTCATTATCGATCTCTATATGCCCGAAATTTTCTAATACAGATTGCCCAAGCAAAAGCGGCGAATTAATATTATCAACGACTGTGGCCTTTACATTTTCTAAAATTTTATTTCCAACTTTTACTATTCTCAAGTTAACACTTGTCCCTTCGGATATTTTCCCTGTTGCATCCTGAAAATACTCCATATCTAAAATATCCTCCTTTCTTAATGTGCCTTGCCTATATAAGACACTCGCCTCGGCTGGTGAAATGCAAATACTGCTTGCACCAGTATCAAAAATAAACCGCAATCTTATACCGTTAATCTCTATCCAAACATATTTCACACCGTTCTCGCTCTCCATTTTTAATATACTAAAATCATTTAGATCTATTTTTGGGGACTCTGTCCTTATCTTTTCATCATCTTGTAGAATTTCGTTAGAGCTAATTACATCGGCATTTGATTTCACACCTTTGTTTCTTTCAAAATCCTTATCCTCAGGGTGACTGCATCCTATAACCAAAAGCAGAAGGAAAATAACTGATAGCAATTTCATTATTTGTTTCTATAAGAAGGGATATGTTTTAAAGTATCTGTTACAAAAAAATATCGATTATCTTTTTCAGTGAAGCTTGTTTTATTTCTCTTAAAAAGCTCATTGGCATATTCATCTATTTGCTGGGAGTAAAAGCTGTTTATGTCTGTAGGATTAGTTTTAAAAATTATCTGGACAATTTCATCAATAGGCATATTGGTTCTAACTTTTTTATCGACGAGCCCATAGTCTTTTTCACTCAATTCAGCATTAGGTGCGGGAACCAATTCTTTTTCAATTGTTGGTACCATATTTTTTTCAACCTGTTCCTGTTGCTGTTCTGGCTCACTAATTATCACGGTTTCTTTGTTAGGCATATTGAACAGCAGTAAATAAGCTAGCGTAACAATCCAAAAAACAAGAAAAACCAAACTTAGCACCTTGAAAATTATTTGTTTATCCTCCTTTTGACTTTCCCTTATATCCTTTACTCTTATACTATTTTGCTGACTATCCCAATTATAACTTTGATGAAATATTTCTCTTATATCAGTTGTTGGTTTGGGCTGAGAAAATGTATTGATAAAATTGACCTTGGTTAAATCACCGATGTTTTCCCTGAAAACTTTTTTGTTTTGATTGTAGATTTGTTTTACATCGTTTAATTTTTCACTACCTAATTTCAATTTATTTGAAAGCTGATCAATTTCGCGAGCGAAGTCATCGTAAAAACTATTGATTTTATGCAAGTTTTTTTCAGCCTCTCCTATTGTTTTTTCATTTTGCAAGTGTTGTTCTCTATTCCTGTCAAGCTGCGATTTAAATTCTTCGTATGTTTTCACACGAGCGTCATCCAATTTTTGCTTTTCTTGAGCAAATTCATCTACGGCTTGTTGTATTTTGCGTTTCTTTTCTTCTTTTAACTTTAGGATTTCAGTTTCAAAATTACTCTCGTCAACTGCAATAAATATTCTTTTTTGTCGAACAAACTCCGCTATTTCTTTGCTGTCCGTGAAATAAATAGAGTCATAAACATCCATTAAATCCACAGATTTTTTGAAAAAAGATTCTAGTGTTTTACTATTCGTTCTACAAAATACTACCAACTTTTTATTGGAGTTTAGATTGAAATCTAAGTTTTTTGCAGACTTCAAATGAAAATCTATCTTATCAAAATCTTTCGGATTGGAAAGAAAAAAGTCTTTGGAATGCCGTACGATAATTGTATTGTTGTCAACATTTTTTTCAACTAATGAATTTTGAAATTGGTTTAGATTTCGAATAACAATATTTTCTTCTGCAAACTTATCAACAAATAAAAAGCTGGAACCTATAAAGGTGCCACTTCTATCTGAATCTGGCTCTTTAGCATAAGAGTAAACAGAATAAGATATGATAAAATGGTCGTCTGCAACTTCTTTTCTGATTGAATATATTTTAGTATCTGGAAACAGTTTTATCGCATTAGTATTCAAATCAAATGTTTTAATATTTCTTGCGATGTTGGTTGTTAAATCTGACAACAAATATGATTGCTGGAAACCGTTTGGATTTCCGAATGTGCCAAATGCTGAAATAAAATAATTAATGCCCATTATCAATTAAATAAACTCCATTTTAAGCGTTCCAGAAACGTACCCTCATAATTTATGTCAAATCCTGTAATGCTATTATATAGCCAATTAGAAAGAATTCCTGCAGTATCTAAACTTAAAAGCGTTACTCGCTGGCTCCCCCCTGCAGTTTCAACGTTACCAATGGTATAAAAGGTCTTACTTAATTCATAAGCGTTGATTCTTTGGCTTGTTCTACGAAGGTTATCATTTATGAAATTATCAAGTTCTTCCTCACTTTCAACTTCCATTCTTCCAGACTTGTCCCATTTGGAAATTACAAGGATTAGATTTATCGGCCTTAAATTCTTCCCTTTCCTTTCAAGTTCGTCAAGAAACTCGTTTATAAGTGCATCATCCTTATCTGCGGTATCGTAACTGGTTACGATTATGAATGTTAAAGGCACATTTGAGCTTAAATATTTAGAAATATGACTATTGAAATTACCTCCTCTTTTAATAGCCCTGAGGTCTTCTCCAGAGGCTTCCAAAAAGGTAAGGTTTATAGGCATGACTTTTTTTGATTTGTTATTAGGTTCAAAAACCAAATCCAGTTCTAAGACCTTTCCAACAGTTGTTCGTTCTGGTAATATTCCTTGACGGATGTTTTCGTAAAAATCATAAAGAAGGGTTTGAGCTTCATGAGAATTCGGGGTTCCGATTTTAGGACGTAAAACTCCTGCTTGCGAACTTAAGTGATACAACATAGAAGAAAGTATCACAGACTTTCCTGATTGTGGGTTACCAAAGAAAAAAACAAAATTGCTATCACGATTTTTTATTTCATTTGTTGCCGTTTTAACTAATGGAATCGAATCTACCATAGCTTCTTCGCCTGTGCCAAAAGACATCGGCATTAATCCATCTTCATTTTCATCAAATGACAATGGTTTCAATTCTTCGTTGTCGTTATTCATTCTTTTTAGTTATTTGGTAATTAAAGTTTTTCCTTTTCTTGTATTTAAAATGCTACCCTTACCAATTTTGTCCCTTTCGTCGGCGGGTATCAATAGAATTATGAACATAATTCCAAAATCCAATAAAACACAACCAGCCAATACTACGAACTGAAACATTCCGAAGTTTTTAATAGCGTGATCAAAGGCATAACCTATTTTACCGACTTCTTGAGTTTTAGAGTGAACCAACTCTGTCTTTATTTTTTCTTCCCCCAAAACAGATTTTGCTCTATTGACTAAATCGTTATACTGTTGCAAAGATTTATCAATCTCACCCTGTGCTAGGTCATCAATTTGTTCTTTCGACATTTGAAGCAGTTTTTCGATTTGCCTATTCCAATGTAGTTTTGCATCTTCAACATCATTTTTCAAAGTCTTCTCGGCAGGTGAAAGCTGATCCATCATATCTATGATCTGAACTTCCATTCTTCTTGATAAGTCTTCGTAATCTCCTCTATATACGGTTAATAGAGTTAACTTTTGTCCAAGCATTTTTTCTATTTCGCCTGTTAATTGCAAGGCTTTATTCCCAAAGCCAGGTGTTCCTTTATCCGTAATTTGTTTTGTCAACTGCTGTGTTTTTGAAACTATAGCTTGTCGTGCTTTTTCATCAGTTATGGAATAGTTGAGCTTTTTCTTTATGTCGGCTTCTAAGAAATTATATTGTTCATTAATTTCTCTCAATTCTGTCTTATAAATATCAGTTTTCATAAATCTTGTATACAATGCATTGAAATTGGCAATGAAACAAAATGAAGCAAAAAAGAAATAGATCCAACCCAAAGAAGCAGTTGCATTCCCTATTGTTTTGGCAATCCTAATTTGCCAAAGAAGAAAAAGTAGGATTAAAGAAAGTACTAATGCAATGACGAAAGAACTACCACCAAAAATTTGTTGCAGACCTAACCAAGTTTGATAGAAACTTACACTGATTAATAATACTGCAAGTATTGCCAAAAATAGGTCAGCTGCAGTAATTGATTTTTTATACATGTTTGTCGAGGTTAATTTATTTTTAAATAACTATGGTTTTACATCCGTAAAAGAATCTCATTCTTTTTATTGTCAAATTCTTCCTGAGATAAAATTCCGTTTTCCAGTAAAGCTTTTAATTTCTGCAATACTGCAAAAGGGTCTTCTTGTTGCAGGCTTTCATTTGGTGTTTGAGCGTTGTTAACAACGATACCTCCACCAGCAGCGGCTCTTTTATCCTCTAATTCTCTTTGCCTTCTAAATTCTCTCATTTCTTCTTCTCTCTCCTGTGCAAATTGATACAGTTTTCTCGCCTGGTTTTTTGGGAGATAATCCATCATGTTATTGAGATTCCTTACTGTCCTCATCGTGAATGTAGACCCAATAATTCCTTCTTTAATGTGGCAATCGGCAATATCCTTCCAGTTATAATCGTGAAAGTCCATTGATAAACCAAAGTTCTTAGGCTTACAAAAAATAATCCTCTTATTTGTGAGCGCAATACAATCAGGTGAGAAGTTAATTGCAGGTTTCTTTTGTACAGCAATGTATTCTACCTGTTCATTTGAAGTAAGTAGGCTATTAATTCTTCCTAGCGTTTTTTCTACTGCTTTTGGATCTTGTTCTTCGTTTAAGAACTTTTTTAAATCGTTTATCATCTACTTTGTAATGTTTTTAGCTTTGTATAAGTTTAATTCTGTTAACTAAAAGCTACCACTTTACGGCTACAGCTTCTTTCATTTATAGGCTTAATATTTACTTTAATAATTAGCCACCGTCTGGTGCAACTTTTCCCTAAACCCATAAATCTCATCAAGGCTGTTCAACTGTATTTTTTCTCCAGCATCTTTACCCTTATGAAAAACCTCTAGGTATTTATTGATGGTATTGAAATGAAACCTACAGATGGGTTTACGATTGTTATCGTCTAAAAGAATCCCGAAATAAGATTGTGTATCTCGGGGTGAGATGCGTTCTGAAGGAATTTTTTCTCTTAAAATGGCTTTAACAATCTGAAAGGCATCTAACTCTTCATCGGTTGTTTGCACCTTATCTTCGGCCATGATGGGTTGTGTAGTGGTCTTGATCTCTTTATCGTTGCTATTGGCTTCTTCTGTGCCCAATGCCGTTTTTAAACGGTCGGTAATGGCATCATTTAATACCTGGTTAGAAGATCGCTGTACGAGTTCAGAGAACTGGGTTAAGATCTTTTCTGTTAGTTTGCCTTGGTAAACTTGATTGGCAAAATGTTTAACGAAAATCGGAGAAGGATCTCTCAGCTCTGAAGTTATCAGTGCCTTAAGCTCATTGGTATATTTTAAATCTGATGCCGTATTGGAAATGTTCTCTACATCGAAATAAGACTTATGGAACTTTTTTAGCTCTTCAATTTGTGCATCCTTTATTTCGGCAATGTTAAATTCGAAAAATGGTTTCTCATCCATTTTGTTCACATCATTTAAGTCGGTATAAAACCTATAGAATAAACCATTGGTTAATAAGCCAAATTTTGCCTTGCACACATGGAAATAACGGAACAATTGCGAATTATGTGGATCTAATTTTTCTAGGTGATGTTTGCATTCGATGATAATGATGGGTTCACCATCTTTCATAATGGCATAATCTACCTTCTCCCCTTTTTTAATGCCAATGTCTGCAATAAACTCTGGGTTAACCTCAAATGGATCAAACACATCAAAACCCAATAATTTAATAAAAGGCATGATCAAGGCATTTTTGGTGGCCTCTTCGGTTTGTATTTGTGGTATCATTTTATTGGTTCTGATACCTAGCTGTTTTACTTCGTCCTTGAAATCCATTTTTGCTTTAAGAGAATTAATTAACTGAGATGATATCAAAAGTAACTAGCAAGAAAATGAGTTCTTTACGGGAAACCGTAAAGTCGGATTATTTTTCACAAAGGCTCAAACAGGCCAAAAGATGGCCATAAACGCCATACAGCACTGTATTTTTCAACCGAAGAAAATTTGACATTGCACACGATAGCATTTTTACCATGAAAGTGTGTGCGGTCAACTACTTTCTCACGCTCTTTCCAAGTAACTTAAACTGAAATGTTTTTACGTTACCTATTACCATGGTGCTGTCCAGGTCTTCATCCCATACGTTGATATTAACCTTACCATCTAGCACGATGGTGTTACCACCAAGGTTATTCCGGTAAATTTCAGTAATTACACCAGTAGCTGTTCGGTTATAATATTTACGGTGTTGGAAGTTATTGGTGAGGCAAGCGCTTAAGGTAATGCTGATGGCCGCAGCTAAAAAAAGAAGTCTTTTGTTAAGGGCAACAATTAGGTGATTCATTAATTTGCCTTTGGTGGTAGAGGGATTTCCGATTTTTCTTTTCTCCAGAGGTTTCCTTGAAGCCGTTTGATGGAGCGAAAAGTTGTTTTGGCACCTACCTTCATTTTGGTTGTATCCAAGTGTTTTTTCCAAACGTGTACCAGGGTATCATTCCCTAACCTGAACCAAATAAATGTTAAACCTTTCCTTTGGGTAACATAGGTTTCGGTGATGATACCCTCAACGGTTTTCTTGTTTAACCTTGGGCTCATTTGTTGATAAACAACGGTTTTTTGTGCATGAACGGCAGTTACCGTAAAGACAAGTAATAAGAGCATTAATAATTTTTTCATGGTACACCAAAAATAAAGTACCACGAGTTGGCTTACTTACGGATATCCGTAAGTCAGGAAAATATTGGAAAAGATTTAAATCTTCATCCTTAAGACCATTAGCCCTATATGCGTACTGAATGGCCAAGGCTATTTAAGGAGTATAATTAAATGATGTGCCTATCTTTACAATGCGCAATGAGTTGTTCGTTGGTAGAGAAGTTTAATATCGTTTTAACGGCATTTAAACGTTTCTCTATGCTACTTAAACCCGAGGGCTTGATGTTATTCCGCTCTAGATAGAAGGGGATATCCTTTTGTGGCATCCCATTGGCCAATAAGGAAATGATTGTTTTTTCGAAATCGGTAAACACATATGAGTTTTCGTCTTTCAGACCTTGTTTAAGATTTGGGGAGAGGTAAGTCTTGTTGTTGGCAATGGTTTGTATGGCTAATTTTAAGTCCTTGGCATCATGGCGTGCCTTGGGTACAAAAGCATCAATACCTAAATCTTTCATTAAGGCTTGCGCCACCGCAAGTCTATTTTCTATCGTAAACACCAATACCTTTAAGTTTGGCTGTACTTCTCTAACTGCTTTAATGAGCGCTGAACCACCAGAGATTTGTTGTGGCCTGTCATCCTCAAAAGAAAGGTCTGTAATGAGCAATTCGTAGGGCTGCCCTTCTCTAATTCCTTTTTTTACCCGATTGAAGGCGTCATCACAATAAAACACATAATTTGAATTGTCATGCACAATTTCGAGTTCTGACAATGTTTTTTGAACAGAGATACTCACGCTCTCGTGGTCTTCGGCAACTAATACTTTTTTAAACATAAATGAGGTAGCTAAACAACCGGAAAAACGATTAGAATCTTTAGTCCCTTTTCCAACTTGGTGTCAAAGTTAATTTCGCCTCCAATATGTTCTATACGGTTTCCCGTATTACGGAGTCCATTTTTGTATTGCACCTGTTCTGGCATGCCAACGCCATTGTCTATATAGCTGATATAAATGCGTTTATTTTTTTGTTCAAACAATAGCTCAACCGCTGTGGCATGGCTATGTTTCTTCATGTTCACCATTAATTCTTGCAGCACATGTTCAATTTCATGTTTCGCTGGGTCATTTAACCTTGTCCACAACTCATTTGTATTGCCTTTAATGATCACTTTGGTTGTTGGAGTGGTAAAAGCCTGTAATAGGGCTGTTATTTGAAGGCTAAAGTTGTGCACGATAGGTTTCGTCTCCTCCACCTCATAAGAAATATCACGAGATTTTTGGTACATCTGGTCTAGTCTATCCAACATCTCCTCTCTGTCTAATCCTTCTGTATTCTCTATCTCTGTCATTACCCTGTACAAACCATTGGCTACTACATCATGCACTTTTTTTGAGGTCTTGAGCCTGCTTTCACGGATGGCATTTTGGGTTTCTAATTCTATTTTTTGCTTTCTTTTTCTATACCAGATAATGAAAATACCAGTTAAGGCAATAATAGCAATTAGGCTGATGACAATTAAAGCTTCTCTTCTAGCAATCTGATATTTCTTTTCGGTATTATCTTTTTGAAGTTTAAGTGTGTCGTAGCGAATTAATGCAAACTGGTTTTTTGCTCTCGCTCGTGCTGATTGTAAGCTATCGCTAAGCTTTTCATATTGCACGAAATATTGCTTAGTTGCTTTCGGTGAACTTAGTTTAACCAATTTATATAGCGCTTCTAATTGATCGTCTGGGCTGCTCAGTTCTTTAGCAACTACCAACATTTTCTTTGCATAATCAACTGCAATCGTATTATTTCTTTTACTGTAAAAATCGGCCAATCGAGCATAACAGAAATTCTGTCCAAATTTCTCTCCTAGTTTATCATTAATAGCTAGCGCCGATAATAATTCTGGTTCAGCATTATAGTCAGGGTTTTGGAGCCATTTAGCCGCTGCAAGATTTGCCAAAGCCCTTGCGTAATTAATAGTTTCTTTCGGAACACTCCTTACAATACGTGCATAAATATTAATGGCCGCATCAAAATTTTTAAGCTCTTCATAAACTTTCGCCTTGTTGTTTAGATATATAAATCTGTCGGTATCTATGGTAGCAAACTTTAGTGCCTGGTTATAAAATCTTATTGCTTCCGAGTAATTTTTTAGACGATAATTAGCAAGTCCTATATTGTTATAATTGGAATGGATATACCATAAATGATCTTTGTTCTTTTCGTTCAAGTAAGGAAGTCCAGCTAGTGAAATTTCTTGTCCCCCAAAATAATCCCCTTGACCGGTCGAAATGATTGCCATGCTAAGCAGACAATAAATTACACCAATGCTATCTTTTTGAATTAGAAATTCGTCTTTTGCAAGACTATAATATTTGAAGGCACTGTCAGTTTTTCCTGAGATTGAATAATTATATGCTTTTGTCTGGTTTATATTTTTTTGGACTTTTATTTCCTTTTTTGGTTGCTCTTTTGAACAACCAGATAGGATAATCATAAAGAGCGTAAAGAGAGAGAGACGTTTCAAAATTCCTGTTTTCTACTAAGTTATAGAATAAAAAAGTTTCTCCTAACAATAAAAAATTAATTTAAAGAAATGGGGCGAACCAGTCGCCCCATTATCTTATTCTGGTTTTGGTGGTGGAGGTGGAGGATTTTGTCCAGCACCGCCGCCAGTACCTGTACCGGTACCTGGGCCATCTCCGTCTCCTGGCTCAGGGTCTGGTTCCGGATCTCCAGTATCACCACTGGTTGTATTTACGATAGTGGTTTGTGTATTGCAATTGGCAGGATACGATGATGGGTTTACCAATCCTAATAGGATGGCAATAAATAAAGGTATAAACATGATACTCAAAAATTTAAAAGTTGAAATACTATGTAGCTCCCCGCCTTACGCGGGGTTTACTACGTTGGTAAATCAGAAGGCCTTCTGAAATTTTTGGGAAGTGATGAGGTTCAATCACGGGAGCTTATAACTGCTTCCCAAACCGGTTACTTACCACCGTGATATCCACTCATTTTGAAATCTGTTTGATACATTTACTTTGTTTGGCGTAAACGACTGTCCCGACTTCTGGAAACAAAGATGGGGGCTGTAATTCACTATTAGTTAAGGAATTCCGATGATTCCTTTAATTCCGATAGAATTCCGGAAAACCGTAAAAATTCCGAAAATTCCGACCTATATTTACAGGTAAATCCCTAAAATAATGCGCTCGGAATATCAAAAGGCAGTACTCGATGCCTATCAAAAAAAGAAAAGTGAAGGTCTAATTTCTATTAATTTAATTGGCCTTAGCCCAGGGCAGTTGGGAGATGAATGTATCAATGTTTATAAAGAACGTCCCTCTGATGAAGATGAAGGAACCTTAAGGTCATTTTTTGGTTCCAGAAATCAAGCACCATCATACACAGAGATCATAGAAAATGTAGATATTGATAAATTCAGACCTGTAAAAAGCTTTATAGTTGGGAAAACGACCAATCCAGAACTAAGAGTAGTTGAACTATTGGCATGGCTGATAGATTTTAAGCCTAGGCCCTATCCGGTTTGGTTAATAGAAAAAAACCCAGGAAAAATAACATTACCTCCTGAGCCACCAACTCCTAAACTATCTAAAGCTATTATAACCGTATTATTAATTGCTTTTTTAGGTTTTGCAATTTATTCTTATCTAAACTATGGGGCAAATAAGGTCTATCTGCCTGCAACTACACAAGAAAAGTGTATGCATTGGACAGGTAATCGTTATGAACCTATTTCTTGTGCCGCCCAAACCAGTACCACACCCATCATAGGCATCGACTTTCAAAAATTAAATCATTTTAAAAAAATCAACACACCAGACAAATTAACCAAGTACGATTTGGGTAAGGTTTGGTACGCGAAGATATATCGCAAAGTAGAATTTTATACAGATAGCGGTATGCACCCCATAGATACCAATAGAGTATTGAGACCATTAACTGACTATATGTTAAAAACCCATACCTCCTATTATAGGTATTTGCTTAATCTTCTATTTTGGGCATTGGGTGGCATTGGTTTATTATGGCTCCTTGTTATCATAGCACGTAAATATTTAGTGTTCACATGAGTAAATAAATCTAATTAACATCTGTGTATGGGAGTGCGCAGAATGGGCTTTTATTGGATCTAATCAATAAGGATAATCAAGTATAAGACACGGTTAACTGTTGTAAGTGGTTAATTGGTGAGTTGGTTAATTGGTTAACTGCCCATTCCTTCGCTCGTTTTTCGTCTCTGCGTCGTCGTTCCTTCGTCGTTCGTTCGTCTCGGCTTCGTTTCAGGCTCGCCACAACGTCGCTACTGCGTCGTAACAGCGTCGCCACTGCTTCGGTCATGGAGCGAAGAAAGGACGACAAACAGACGACCGAGTACATAACTTGTTAGCTCCCTGTTAGGTTGTTGTTATGATGCAGAACCGAAGGAAAGGCTATGGAGCGAGGAGCGGTGAGCGAAGGTTGGGAGTTCATTGGTTCATTAGTATCATTGGTTTTACAGAGCTTTTGAAGAGGTGCTTTTGGGTTAGAGACCTCTCCTCGCTGCCTGCCTGCGGTAGGCAGGCGCTCCTTCGAGGTGACGGCATAATGAAGGGGCTGTGCATCTCTCGGACTTTCCGACTTCTTCCGTTGTTCGTTAACTACAGGTTCTTAATTGTGGTTGGTGCCATTGCCAATCACTAAGCTTATTACATTGGTATGGTGATTATACAGCCGATAACGCAATTTACCTGGCAATCTTGGATCTTTTGGTAATTTCGTTGATAACCTTATCAAGCTCGTTTGCAGATTGCAATAAGTAATCCAGGGTTTCGTTGCTTTCCTTGGCACCTTCAGTATCCTTGAAAAGCCCTACAAGCCCCATGATCCTTGCCAAAGGAGCCCTGATCAAATGGGATTGCATCCATGAAATATCCTTTAGTTTTTCATTCTGTATTTCCACGGCCTCCACATAGGCAAGGTTTTTAGTGATGTCGTTTGCTATAATAATTTTTGCACTTCGCTGGTTGTAGATAATGCTATTGCTTTGCACTTCTACTTTTATCAGTTCTCCAGATTTCTTGCGGTGGGTAAAAATGCCTTGTTTAACAAACTGTGTTCTTCGCTGTGTAGCACCCAGCACTTCATCCAATCCAGGCATCTCTCCTAGGGGCCTAATATCCCTGATCGTCATGGAAAGAAATTCTGCCCTTGTAAATCCATAATGCATGATTGCCGCCTGGTTAACATCCAAAAACGCTAAGGTTTCAACATCGAAAACCCAATTTGGCAGCGGACTTAGCTGAAAAAGTTCACTGTATCTCTTTTCTGAGTCTATCAGTAGCGCTTCTGTTGCCTTATTTTCAGTAATGTCTTTAAAATATACAGAAAGTCCGCCATCTGAGGGATAAGCACTAACCTCATACCATTTTTCAAGTGGAGCATAATAATCTTCAAACCGAACAATCCTATTCTCTTTTATGGCCAAATGATATTCCTTGTAGGAATGAGAGTCTATTGAATCAAAAAAAACATCCCATAAATTATGCCCCAACATCATTTCCTTAGCTTTCCCCAACGCACTTTCGGCAACATTATTCCAATAGGTAACCACCCAATTCCTGTCAACTGCAAAAAAAGCATCGCCTATGCTTTCTAAAATGGTATTTCTTTCCCTCAGTAAAGCTTCTATGGCAAGTTCCGATTTCTTATGCAAATCAATATCCTGAAAGCTTCCCCTTATCCGGATACACACATTATTATAAAATTCTGGCTCACCTATTAAACGCACCCATTTGAGGTTACCTTTTGCAGTGATAATCTGTATTTCGGTATCAAAAGGGATGCAGGATGTTATTGCCTTTTTCATCATCTGCCTAATTGCCCGTTTTTCAGTGGCCCCTTTATAGAAGTTAATATTTTTTTTTAGGTTAGGTTTATAGTCTGCGGGCACTTCATGGATAATTTTTGTCATTTCAGACCAATAGGCCTTTTTTTTGATAATGTCAAACTCCCAACCCCCAATACCAGCTAGATTTGTGGCCTTGTGCAGGAGGTCTTCCAGTTCCTTCTTATCGGTTATGTCCTTGGCCACGGTAAATATTAACCCTTCTTCTGAAGCTGGAGTAGAAGTCCAGGCAAGCCATTTGACCTTTCCAGATTTGGTAATGCACCGATTTTCAAAATAGAAAGGCTTATCTCCTTTATTCAGCTTCTCTAGGCTGGTCATGATCCTTGCCTGTTCCTCTGGATGGATCAGTTTAACAAGGGGTTTAGCCAATAGTTCTTCTTCGGTATATTCCATTAGTTTGCACATGGCCGGATTAACCTTTTTAAAATAGCCATCTATCCCCACTGTACAAATTACATCAGGAACCTGCTGAAAAATTTCATTGTATTGTGTTTCAAGTTTCCTGCTTTCCGTTACATCCCTTTCAATTGAAATCCAATGGGTAAACCAGCCTTTTTCATCTGCAACCGGCGATATGGAAATGTTTAGCCAGAATTCTTCGCCATCTTTCTTATAGTTCAAGATCGTTATTTCGCAAGGCTGCCACTTGATCATGGCCTCTCTCATCTTCCTGAGTTCATTTTTATCTGTTTTGGGGCCTTGGAGAATTCTTGGCGACTTCCCGATAACATCTGAAGCAGCATATCCTGTCATTGTTGTAAATGCTTTATTTACATAAATGATTTTTGGCCCAGGTTCTTGCTGGGGCTCAGCCTCGGTAATCATAATTGCATCTTTTGTATGGCTAATTACTGAGTCCATCAATTTCAGATGGTTTTGCTGTTTAAGCAAGAGATTCCTTTCAGAGACAGTTAACGCTTTTTGAACAGGCATGATTATTATTTTGCAGAACGTGTATCCTAATTGATAAGGCGAGGTGAGCAGGTAGCGCTTGATAACTGACCTATGAACTTTCGGGGCAGTGAGCCAACTTAGGTAAAATATATGGGTTAATAGGATATTTTCCTAGATAATGGGGTTTATCCTAAAAGTAGACACTTCGTTGTTCCCTGCCTGCCGGCAGGCAGGGTTGCTCGTTGTCCGTTGATCGTTTTACATCTTCCCTCCTCAACAACTCAACAACTAAACATCTTTTCCCTTCTTCCGGACTTTCGTACCTCTTTCGTTGTTCGTTTAAGAAATAGGCCCTATAATTGGCTTTGCGACTCCACAGCTCACCGACTTTGCGACTCCACAACTATTCAACTCAACAACTCCCAACTTCTTTCGTTGCATATAATTGTAGCTTGACGAATTTATAATTTCTATATATATTTGATTCAGACCAATACCAAACCTTTCATGAAATCGCTCTCCCTTTTTGCCAAGTTCAATTTTAGCTTGTTTCTACTAGCATTAGTGCTCATCTCTTGTAAAAAAAATGAAGCTACCGAAAGCACCGAAACCAAAACATCAAGCTTTGGCAACATTGCCTACTTTGCAAAAGCTTCTTTAGAACCTGTGAAATCAGGTATCGGCGTTATTACCATTAATGGCGACAGCGTGGTTAAAACTGCTTGGTCATCAGCCTCTGTGTACGTAGAAAAAATATCATTTACAGGCAGGAGCAATAATTTGCTTGATACCACGATTATCATTGAAAAAAACCTTAATATTTTTAGTGCAAACACCTTGGCTGGGGTAATCAAATTACCTGCAGGTTCTTACAAGGATGTTAAGGTTAAATTATATTGTAAAAAATCACTCAGTTCAGAAAGGGCATTTACCTTTAAAGGAACATTTGTGAATAAAAAAGGGGCTGTAGATAGTCTACTAGTTGGCAGTTCCCTACCTTTTGAAGCTAATCTTGCTGTACCAGATATTACCATCAAGCAGTCTGACAGCTACAAGGTTACATTTAACTTCGACTTAAACAGAGTCCTATTAGGGATTTCCACTGCTATGTTAGAAAACGGAGCAAGATTTTATAACGGCACAGACGGAAAAAAAATGTATGTAATCTATAAGGGAGGCTCTGCTAGCGAACCATTCTATGATCAGGTAATTGCGAATTGGCAAACGGTGGCGAGTGTTACGGTAGTTAAAGAGTAGTTGTTGGACGTTGAGCGTTGAGCGTTGGGCGTTGGGCGTTGGGCGTTGTTCGTTGGGCGTTGGCTACAGCTAGAGCAGCAATATCGATTTTGTAGCAATCCCATATTTACTTATCTTCCAAAAAGAAAACAAGCTAAAGGTTATGGTCAAAAAAGAATATAAGCTAAAGGCAGGGCAAATTATACAGCTTATACCTGAAATGGGTGGCTGCTTTGCTACAGACCGAATTACAGTAGAGGGATTAAAAATTGGCTATATGTATCGAGAAGAACCCGAAGAAGAGCTTGACAATGGATGGAGATTCTTCGAAGGAACTGAAAGTGACGACTATGTTAACGATACGAATAACATTGGGATTTATTCTGCGAATACCATTGCCAACTATGACCCAGCTATAATCCCTTACCTAGATCTACCTTATGGAACGGAACTGGAAAGGATTGTAGGGACCGCCAAGTTTCAAATCATACCACAATAAAAAATTGCCATTAACGCAAAAACCCCAGATTGCGCTGAGGTTTAATTAGTATGCAGAACCCAAACTATTTACAATATAGATTGTACTTGCTGTTGGTGTTCTCACCAATGACTTAACTTATTACACGTGGTACGGGAATAACACCGACCATAGGGCATACCCTACTTTAACCGGGCCAATTCAGCTGCCATAAGCGGCATCCCCTTTTTAATCCAGTTTTTTTTCAGTGCCTTTGCAGAAAGGTACTCAAGGCCAGCCTTTTCCATACTGCAAAGAAGCGTCGGAACGACCATCCCGTCATATAGTTCTATCCTTTCAAACGTTTGGTATTGCGTATTTATATGAATTAGGTTGCTTTCATAAACACCTTTGATGGTATCGGGCCTAACATAATGGCCTCCTTCCAAAACACGTTGTTCAACCCTACCAATACAGTCACTGACCTTATCAAGACACAGATAATTGAGCTGGACTTGATAACCCGAAGCCTCAAACATGTCAATGTATCTCCAGTAATCCGGATGGGAAAGTGGAGTCTCCAGTACAAAATGTGAGCGAGAATCTATTGCCTCAATCATTTTACCCTTAAGTTGGGCCTCCATTAACCTTGTAGCGCGTGGCGTTTGCTCGGACTTAGGAACGCCCACCTCTTCTAGCTTCGCTTCGAATTCAACCCGAACATTATCCCTGTCAAATGAAACTATGCCTTCAAAGGCCAGAGGTAACATGGTCTGGATATGGGTAGATTTACCAGAACCATTTGGGCCTGAAATAACAAGCAGCGTTGGCCTAGAGTAATCCATAGGACTTGCGAACTTCTTCAGCCTGTCGTTCCTTTAGTATTTTGACCACTCGTGTGATGAATTTTTTGCCTGCAGATTTCACTTCCTGAATTTCAATCCTGCCATCTGGAAACTCCTTGTAGACCTGTCCGTCGGGAAGGTCTTCAGAAAGAATAAGAAAAGGCAGATTGTTGCTAAAATTCCTGTGACGCAAATATTTTATCGTAACCAGGTATTTTTTATGTTTTTCCTCTAGTTCAAGATCTACCATAGCTCATATCTAATTTGATAATTAAAAATACAAAGAATAAATTTTATATTAAAGCTCATTTAGCAAATCTTCAGCATTTCTGGCCTTAAGCCGACCAGACAAAACTAAATTTAGTTCATCAACTGCCTCCTTTACATGTAGAAGTACCTTTGCTTTAAAAGGAGTAAGTGGTTTAGTTTTAACATATGGCAAATCATTTAATAACGCCATTAACATTTCTACTTTACTTTCTTTTACCTCTAATACAAATTTCATCATAACAAGATAAGAATAAAACCACGTATAATCAAAAAAACCCCAGATTGCTCTGAGGTTTTAAAGTGGTATGGGCCGGGATCGAACCGGCGACACATGGATTTTCAGTCCATTGCTCTACCGACTGAGCTACCGTACCTACTTCCCGTTTGGGATTGCAAATGTAGTGTCTTTTTTTGAAAGGCAAAACATTTTTTTACTTTTCTTTTCTTAAAAGGCAATTAAAGGCAGAGTTCCTCTATAAATCAGCAATTTACAAACTCAAAAAAAATGCATTTTATTCATATCTATTCTAAATTTTAATTTTATGCATGCATAGTAATATATTTTAAGATTAAATCTTTTAACTTAGCTACATCATTGCAAATAAAATGGCATCACAAATTATCTTTATCCTTGTTACCCTAGCAGGAATTGGCTTATTTAGCTTTAATGCTCGTAAAGTTATTCGTAATATCAAGATCGGTAGGCCAGCTAACCGTAATGATCAACCTGCAAAAAGATTCATGACCATGCTTAAGGTTGCCTTTGGGCAAACCAAAATGGCGGTTAGACCAATCCCTTTTTTACTACACTTAGTGGTTTACCTGGGCTTTGTGATCATTAACCTAGAAGTATTAGAGATCATGATCGATGGTATTTTTGGTACGCATCGAGTTTTTGCTGGCTTAGGTGGCTTTTATGATTTCCTGATCGGTTCATTTGAGTTTTTAGCTTTAGGTGTTTGGTTAGCTTGTGTTATTTTCTTAATCCGCAGAAATGTTTTAAAGTTGAAACGCTTTAGTGGCGTAGAGATGAAAGCCTGGCCAAAGTCTGATGCGAATTACATCTTAATCACTGAAATCTTATTAATGTCGGCATTTTTATTAATGAACGCAGCTGATTCTAAACTACAAGCTTTAAACGAAGGCCATTACATTAGCGCTGGTGCATTTCCGGTAAGTGCTTACCTGCAAGGCTTATTGCCTAGCAGCGCTGCCAGTTTAGTCATGATAGAAAGAGCTTGTTGGTGGTTTCACATCATCGGCATATTTGCATTTTTAAACTACCTACCCTACTCTAAACACTTCCATATCTTATTTGCCTTTCCAAACACCTATTTTTCAAATCTGGAGCCAAAGGGCGAATTTACCAATATGGCGAGTGTAACCAATGAGGTTAAGGCCATGCTCGATCCATCATTTGTGCCTGCAGAAACTGCGCCTGGAAAGTTTGGAGCTAAAGACGTAAATGACTTAAGTTGGATTAATTTAATGAACGCCTATACTTGCACAGAGTGTGGCAGGTGTACTTCTGTTTGTCCGGCTAACCTAACGGGAAAATTATTATCGCCCCGCAAAATCATGATGGATACCCGCGACCGCCTTGAGGAAGTTGGTAAAAACATAGACAAACATGGAGCCGATCACCAAGACGGGAAAGCTTTATTAGATGATTATATCACTCGTGAAGAAATTTGGGCTTGTACAAGCTGTAATGCCTGTACAGAAGCTTGTCCGATTAATATAGATCCACTTGCTATCATTGTAGATTTAAGAAGATATGCAGTGATGGAAGAATCTGTTGCACCAGGAAGCATCAATGCGATGTTGGGCAATGTTGAGAATAATGGCGCCCCTTGGAAATATTCTCCGGCAGATAGGTTGAATTGGGCAGAGCAGAGTTAAAAGAGAGTCCGAAAGTCGGAAAGACCGAAAGTCAGGAAGATAAAGGAGCAGAAGAAAAGAAGTCCGAAAGTCGGAAACAAAGAGCAAAAATTAAGTAAGCTTGGTCTAAATACTAAGTACTATATACTAAATACTTAAAAATGGAATTCAAAGTACCAACAATGGCCCAATTAATGGCCATGGGCGAAGAGCCTGAAATATTATTCTGGGTAGGATGTGCTGGAAGCTATGATGAAAGGGCACAGAAAATTACGCGTGATATTTGCAAGATTTTACATCATGTAGGTATTAAATATGCGGTGTTGGGAACCGAAGAAAGTTGTACTGGAGATCCTGCTAAAAGAGCTGGGAACGAATTTCTATTCCAGATGCAAGCAATGACTAATATTGAAGTATTGAACGGTTACAACATCAAAAAAATCGTAACTGGTTGTCCGCATTGTTTCAATACCATTAAAAATGAATATCCAGGCCTTGGTGGTTCTTATGAGGTGATACACCATACACAGCTTATCCAAGATTTAATTAACGAAGGCAAGTTAAAAGCCGAAGGCGGCGAAAGCTTTAAAGGCAAAAAAATCACTTTCCATGACCCTTGTTATTTAGGCAGAGGTAATGGGGTTTATGAAGCTCCTAGAAAGGCATTAGAAGTTTTAGATGCACAATTGGTAGAAATGAAACGTTGCAAAAGCAATGGACTTTGCTGTGGCGCCGGTGGTGCACAAATGTTTAAGGAACCAGAAAAAGGCACTAAAGACATTAACATCGAAAGAATTGAAGAAGCTTTAGCAACCGAGCCGCAAGTAATTGCCGCCGGTTGTCCGTTTTGTATGACGATGTTAAGTGATGGGGTTAAATTAAAGGATAAAGATCAGGAAGTGAAAGTATTGGATATCGCTGAGATTACGGCGAGAGCGAATGGATTGTAAGATTCCATCTACGTCAATCGAACTCAATTCTTCATTGAGGAGATTCTTTAAGCCTCTTGAGCACTGCCCCAACCCTACCCGTCACTTCGAAATGAGCTCTTCGCGATTGAGAAGTCTCTATACCTCTTGAGCACTGAACAAGCTTGTGCGAGAAAAAAGGTAGTGGTTTAAAGGAAAGAGATATCTTCCCGAAGATTCGGGACAAGCTCTCGCTGCGCTGCGTTCGATAAGACGGAGAGGGGGATCGTCAATCGAACCCAATTCTTCATTGGGGAGAAGTCTCTAAGTTACTTAAGCACTGAAGAAGCTTGTGCGAGAATGAAGAAAGTGGTTTAAAGGAAAGAGCTATCTTCCCGAAGATTCGGGACAAGCTCTCGCTGCGCTGCGTTCGATATGACGGGAACGGGGATCGCGTCAATCGAAATGAGCTCTTCGCGATTGAGAAGTCTCTAACCCTCTTGAGCACTGCCCTGACCATCACTTCGAACTCAATCCTTCATTGGGGAGAAGTCTCTAAGTTACTTAAGCACTGAAGAAGCTTGTGCGAGAATAAAGACGGTGGTTGTTAGGAAAGAGATATCTCAGTCGTTCCTCCTTCGATATGACGGGAACGGGGATCGCGTCAATCGAACCCAATTCTTCATTGGGGAGAAGTCTCTAAGTTACTTAAGCACTGAAGAAGCTTGTGCGAGAATAAAGACAGTGGTTGTTAGGAAAGAGATATCTCAGTCGTTCCTCCTTCGATATGACGGGAATGGGAAAGACTTCGCTCCGTTAGTTATAAAAGAAACCTAAACTTCCGTCAATTTCCTCTCCATAATTTCTTCTAAAACACCGTCCCATAAGTTGATGCGTTTTTGAAGAGATTGTATCGTTGCTTTTTCAGCGGCTAACCATTTCTGTTCATCATTGCCACATAGATTTGCGGTCATTTCTAATGCTAGGTGACTATGATGATCGCCATCTACTTCAATGTGTCTTTCTAAGTAGTATTTGAATTCTGAAATGCTCTCTGGAAAGTTTTGGTGAATATCATTCACAATTGAAATGAACATGTTCGGGATAAGGTCTTCCCTACCAAAAGTAAAAACAGCAGATTGGAGATAATCCCTATTGCTATTGATTGTTTCAAAGGTGTATTCAACAAATTCCCTTGCTTTAGGTTGAACAGCAGCTGCATCAAACGCTAAAGACAATTCACCATTTTCTTTCAAACTCTCAATAAAAATTTCTATTTGTTTTGTAGCTGCACCACATTGTTTCATGGCATCAAGATAGAGTTCAAAATGACTCTTTCTAATTCCATTGCTGTCAACATCAGATTCTTCACCAGCCACAATTTCATTAATTAAATATCGTGTGTTTGCATCTCCTTTTGGAAACCAAGGAATAGAAGTACAGGTTAAATTAATTTGCAATGACTTTAATAATGACATGAAATCCCAAACTGCAAAAACATGATATTGCATAAAGATTTTAAGGTCGTCTATTTCCTTAATTGCTGCATAAACTTTATGGTTTATAATTTCTTGTCTTAAAGGTTCTATTGCTTTTTGAAGCTTTGCTAAATTCTCATTCATATTGGGCACAAATATACCCTTCATTACTAATTAAGAGGCTAATATTTCGTTACCGTTTAATTTTTGACCTAGAAAAGACTTTCATTATGCACTGACCCCACCCTAACCGTCACTTCGAACCCAATACTTCATTGGGGAGAAGTCTCTAACCCACTTAAGCACTGCCCTAACCATCGCTTCGAACTCAAACCTTCACTGGGTAGAAGTCTCTAACCCACTTAAGCACTGCCCTAACCATCGCTTCAAACTCAAACCTTCACTGGGTAGAAGTCTCTAAGTTTATTGAGCACTGAACAGCCTTGTGGGAGAATAAAGGTAGTGGTTTTTGGGAACCAGATATCTCCTCGCTGCGCTGCGTTCGATATGACGGAGTGGGGATCGTTTGACGTTTGTCGTTTATTAACGAACAACGGTCAACGAACAACGGCAAACGAACAACGCTCAACGGTTACTCGCCAACAAACTTTCGTTAACTCGTTTAAAGCGATCGGCTAATTCATTTAACTGTTGTACATCAATATTTTTTAGCGGGATAACTACATAAGTTCCCATTGAGTCAATTTCTCCGCTCCTATCGTTTCTGGTTTGTACAATTACATCGTCTTTTTTGGTCCGCAAGTATAAATCACCCTTGGTTGTTGTGCCGTAATAATCCATACTTTTAAACCTCGATAAGTTGAAGGCAAAATACTCTTCTTTTCCATTGTTAAAAACCTTGCGGTAACGACAAAAACCAGTGTTAGTAACATTAATTTCATAACGTTTAATGTCTTTCATTTGGGCATCATTATCGTAGTATTTGGTCAGGAAACTTTGTATAAAAAAGGTCTGTTCTTCTGGCAAATCAAAGCCAGATAAAACCAAAAAACCTAGGCAAACAGAAAAGAAAACACACCTTTTTAAGCTCAATGTAAACTTTTTCATTAGAGGAAACGTTTTAGTGAAAGTAAATTAAATAAATGATAAATTTGAAATATGATTTTTTCTCCACAATCTAAAGTTTGGATCTACCAAAGTAGCCGTCAGTTTACCCCAACAGAAGCTGCCGAAATACAGCAAAAATTGGATGCTTTTACAGCACAGTGGACAGCTCATGGCCATCAATTAAAAGCCAAGGCAGAAATCCCTTATAACTTTTTTATTGTTTTAACCGTAGACCAAGATGCCGCCTCGGCAACTGGTTGTTCTATCGACTCTTCTGTAAGGGTAATCAAGGAAATCGAAAACGCTTATGGTGTTGATTTATTCAACCGTTTTAACATGGCTTATAAAATCGATGATAAAGTACATGTAGCAGGCAAGGAAGATTTTGAGACTTTAATTTCCATTAAACAAATAGGCCCACAGACCATTGTTTTTAACAACTTGGTGCAAACACTGGCAGAGTTTGAAGACAAATGGGAAGTTGAATTAGAAAACAGTTGGCATAAAAATATTTTCGCCGAGCAGTTGAGCGCTTAACCCCTAAATTCCTCAGACTAAAATCGGAGCAGGCTCTAAAGGAGACTTATAATCACAAAAGATTTTATAAGATTTGAAGCGCAATAATTCTGCTACTATTAATGTAATTCCTGCTTCCCGCTTTACTTCGCTACGCTTCGTGTTCGCTGCAATCAGGGCTATTGAATAGGAGACCGTGCAAGGAAAACCCCTCATAGTAGCACAAACCTGCGTAAGTTAAACCTGATAGTAGTGTAAATCCTTTTGTCATCCTGAGCGTAGTCGAAGGACAAAAGATTGAAACGAATAGCAGGGATTTCCTCACCCAGAAACTACTGCCCTTGCTTTTCAAAATCTTAACTAGTTTATACATTTTTGAATCGGCCCAAATGAACTGACGAACCAATGAACCGATAAAAACATTAAAGCCATTTTTTTGTTATCTTTAATATAACATCTAAATTAATTTATGGCTCGCTGGCTCAAAATCTCCCTTAAAGTTCTAGCTTCTCTTTTTGTGCTCATCATAATTGTATGGTTGGGTGCGGCCTATTATATCAACCATAATAACAAGGCGATATTAAACACTATTCTTAATCAGCTTAACGCCAACGTAAATGGCAAAATTGAGGTTGGTGGTATGGAAACTACTTTACTTAAAGGATTTCCTGGAGTATCTGTTTCATTAAAAAAAGTGCAATTAAGAGATAGCTTGTGGGCACAACATAAACACGATTTACTAAATGCAGCTGATATAGATGTTTCACTTAACATTTTTTCGCTGATTGCGGGAAACATTAAAATCAATAAAATCGGGATCAATAATGCTGGTGTTTATATCTATACCGACACTACTGGTTATACCAATACAAGTATGTTTAAGCCTAGGGCAACTGGCACACCAAAGTCAAAGGCAGATCAAACAGCATTTGAAATTAAACACGTAGATTTTAACAACGTAAAACTAATAATTGATAACCAGAAGCGATTTAAGCTATTTAACTTTCAGATTGAGGAAGTGAACGGCAAAATCGACTATCCAGATTCTGGCTGGAACGGGAAATTGAAACTTAAAACAATGGTTAACAGTTTTGCATTTAATACCAGAAAAGGAAGTTTTATTAAAGACAAAACCTTAGCAGGAACTTTAATTGCGCATTACAATAGTGAAAAGAAAGTGGTAACCATTGACCCAGAAAAGCTTATTATTGGTGGAGATGAATTTATTATTGGCGCCAAGATAGATTTGGCAAAAAACGAATCGGCTTTTGCGATAGACATTAGGGCCGACCAGATTTTATACAAAAACATTGCGCTATTACTTTCCCCAAATATTTCTTCAAAGCTGTTAAAATTTGCCATTGATAAGCCCATTGATATCATAGGGCATATTATTGACGATGGCAGTAAAACTGGCAAAGACCCGTTAATTAATGTGAGGATGAATGTAAAAGATAATATAGTAACCATTCCATCGGGACAATTAACCAATTGTAATTTCACTGGCACTTTTACCAATAAGGATACGGTTGCACATCCGATAGGCGATGAAAACTCTGCCATTAAATTTTACGGGTTAACTGCCGATTATTATAATGCTCCTATTAAGGTTGATACATTTTTGGTGAGTAATTTAGCAAGGCCTATTGCAACAGGTTTTATCACTTCTCAATTTCCCTTAGAAAAACTAAATAGCTCTATTGGTGGAGAAACCTTCAATTTTAAGAATGGTACAGCCGATGTTCGTTTATACTGCAAGGCTGATATAGATAACTTCACTTTTACCAAACCTACCTTAACTGGGTTTGTAGATATTAAGAATGCAGACATCACCTACATACCTCGTAATTTGACTTTGGTAAATAGCTCTTTGACTTTAAATTTTAACCAAAAGGATTTAAACATTACCGGAAGCAGGTTTCAGCTTGGCAAAAGTGTGTTAAACATGAGTTGCTCTATTCAAAACTTCCTTAATTTCTATTATACCAATCCCGAGAAAATTCTAGTTAAATTAAACATGAATAGTCCTCAGTTGAACCTAGGGGAATTCATGTCGTTTTTGGGGCAACGGAAAACTGTTAAAAGAAAACCCGCTTCTAAAAATGCAGTTAAGGAAGTCTCGGATCAACTGAGTGCAGTTTTAGAGGCAGCTAAGGTTCAAATTCAGTTAAATGTAAACAAGGCCATTTACAAGCGTTTTGTGGCTAATAACTTAAGCGCCAATGTTTCTTTATTAAATGATGGGATTTACTTTAATAAAATAAACGTGAGCCACGCCGGAGGAAACCTAAACTTAACAGGTAATGTTAAACAGCTTGGCGCTATTAATAAGTTTACCATCAACTCTGTTATTAGCAAGGTAAATGTAAAAGAATTCTTCTATGCATTTGATAATTTCGGCCAAACCTCCATTACCAATCAGAATTTAAAGGGTTATTTATCGGCCAAGGTAAATGCATCTGGCAGTATGACTGATAAGGGAGAAATTGTTAAAAGAGCAATGTATGGACAAGTTATTTTTAACTTGAGCAATGCTGCCTTAGTAAACTTTGAGCCTTTGCAAAAAGTACAAAAATTAGCTTTTGCCAATAGAGACTTCTCTAACATTACCATTGATAAATTAGATGGCACCTTTACCTTAAATGGCGATAGGGTTTTGATTAGCCCCATGCAGGTGAACACCAGTGTTTTAAACTTTAACATGCAAGGCATTTACGGTTTAGGTGCCGGAACAGACATTGCCATGGATATCCCGCTAAGAAACCCTAAAAAAGACGAAGGAATAACGGACAAGGAAGAAAAGAAAATTGCCAGGATGAAGGGCATCGTTTTACACTTAAAGGCCATGGACGATGGTAAAGGCGGAATGAAGGTAAGATGGAATAAGGATCACGAATAAAAAAGATTGTCATCCTGAGTTTATCGAAGGAAATCTTTTTTATTCGCCAAGTCTTCGACAAGCTCAGACTGACAGATTACTTAAGACTAAAAATCAAGTGGCCCCAATCTCCTCATGTTTCTCATGATCAGATATTGCTTGTGCCTAATGTATGCTGTTGGTTTGTTTGGAGTCCATCTTCTAGGATTTGGGAAACACGCTGCTAATAAAGAGGCTTGACTTTTAGTCATACTTGAACAAGATTTACCATAGTATTCTTGTGCAGCTGCTTCTGCCCCGTAAATACCATCGCCCATTTCTATTACGTTGAGGTAAACCTCCAGAATGCGCTCCTTGCTCCACAGTAATTCAATCAACAAGGTAAAATAGGCCTCAAAACCCTTTCTAATATACGAACGGCCAGGCCAAAGAAATACGTTTTTAGCTGTTTGCTGTGAAATGGTGCTTCCACCTATTACTTTTTTCTTTTTTTGATTTTTCTTCTTTTCATTTGCAGCATAAGCTTTTTCTATGGCTTTAATATCAAAACCCATGTGTTGCAAAAACAATTGGTCTTCTGCGGATACTGCAGCACGTTTCATGTTATCTGAAATATCCTTAAACTTAACCCATTTGCGATCTGCTTTTGCCGGTAAATCTTTTGCAGAACGTTCCCAGTTTCGTTGCACCATTAAAGGGGTAATCGGTGGATTAATAAAACGATAAGCCAATACCCAAATTACGCTGAACAATATAAACCAAAGCACAACTTTGCCCGAAATAATTAGTAAGCGCTTAAATAAAGATGGTTTGGTAGTTGTTTTGCTAGTTCTTTTGGCCATTAAGGCAAAGGTATGTAAAATGAATTACGATTTTAGATTGACGATTTAATTCATTTCAAAAAAACAATAAATCTTGGCTTTACATCGTAATTTTAAAGACTATCGGCCGGCGTCTCACCGACCGAAACTGGTCACTTATTAGCAGGTGGAGACAGCAGTTGATTAGTAAAGCAAAACTTAATTGACCTTTTTATTGTCTCGTTTAACCCTAAAAATTTAAACAGCAAGCATTAAGTTTGTATAAACATTTGTAATGCCTTTAAAAATTTGTCCATCTGGTCATCAACTTCATAAATCTAGTGATTGCCCCACCTGCCCTATTTGTGAGGAGGAACACAAACCCTCATCAGGATTTCTTGCTGAAATAGCAGCACCAGCAAGAAGAGCTTTGGCAAGTAAAAATATATCAACCTTGTTAGAGCTGGCTAAATTTACAGAAAACGAAATTGCAGCTTTACATGGAATGGGACCAAATGCAATGGGAAGGCTTAAAGATGCATTGAATAAAGATGGATTGACCTTTTCTTTCCGCTAACCAAGATAGCTGAGGAAGAAGCTAAAAATATTTGGGCTTCTTTTGGTTGGTGAGGACACCAACCAAGGAATCAAGCTTATTTGTTTCGATACATTTTATTTTTAATTTGGACAAAAAATAACCATTTATGAAAACCTTACCTTACTGTTTCGCCTTAGTTGCTCTATTGATTTTTTTAGCTGCCAAACCTGTCTTAAATGAAAAAAAAGAGTGGATTTCTTTATTTAATGGCAAGGACATTAAAGATTGGAACGTAAAAATTCATCATCATGATTACAATGTAAACTTTGGTAATACTTTTAGGGTAGAAGACGGCATAATTAAAGTAAGGTATGACCAGTATGGCGATTTTAACGACCAATTTGGGCACCTTTATTACAAAACCCCATTCTCTTATTATCACTTAAAATTAGAATATCGTTTTGTGGGTAAACTTCATAAAGGAGCACCGAGTTATACCTTGTTAAACAGTGGCATAATGTTTCATTCACAAGACCCTAAAACAATGCCTAAGGAACAAGATTGGCCAATATCTATAGAAATGCAATTCTTAGCAGGTTTAGGAGATGGCAAGCCTAGACCAACAGGCAATATGTGCTCGCCCGGCACAAACGTAGTTTACAATGGAAAAATAGCTGCAGATCATTGCATCAATTCTACTTCAAAAACCTATGATGGCGATCAGTGGGTTAAAGCAGAACTAATTGTACTGGGAGATTCGCTAATTACACACATTATTAATGGAGATACCGTATTAAAATACTCGAAACCTCAAATTGGCGGAGATGTTGCCAATAGATACGACCCAAAGATTAAAATAGATGGAAAGCTATTAAAAAGTGGTTTCATTGCTTTACAAAGTGAAGGTCAGCCTGTTGATTTCAGGAAAATAGAAATTAAGGTACTTCCTTCCAATCAAAAGAAATAATGGCAAAATCTAAACCTTCGGATAGCGAACAGGTTGATGAATTAATCACCAAACTAGGTGATGAGGTTAAGGCAACTGTACAAACTATCAGAGCGCTAATTTTAGCAACCGACCCCGAAATTGCAGAACAAGTAAAATGGAATAGTCCGAGTTTTTACTTTACTGGCGAAATGAAACCGTTTGATCCAAAAGAGTATAAAAGGGATATTGTGGTTTGTAATATCCATAGGGGAAAAATCCTCTTGGTTTTCCCTACTGGTGCAAAGGTAACAAGCTCATTAAAAGGAAAAGATTATCCTGATGGGAGAAAGATCGTTACCATTGACGATTTAACGGTTACTACCACAAATCAATTACAACAATTAATTAAAGATTGGTTAGGGATGGTAGAGAAGTAATAATTTAGCGTCATATCGAAGGAGGAACGACTGAGATATTTATTCCATCCCCCCCTCTAACTTCATTATCGCACAACCTCGTTCAATGGTTAAGAAACTAAGAGATTTCTCACTCCATTGCCTGCCTGCCGGACAGGCAGGCATTCCGTTTCGAAATGACGGCAATTAAAAGACATAAAAAAACCGCTTCCGAAAATCGGAAGCGGTTCTATATCTAATAAGATAATCTTACTCAGCTACTACTTCGAAAGGAACTTTAACTTTCACTTCTTTGTGTAAGTTTAAGTTAGCTACGTATTCGCCAACCATTTTAGGTTCAGTTTCGAAAGTAATACGACGACGATCTACATCAAAGCCTTGAGCTTTTAATGCATCAGCAATCATGATAGTGTTTACAGCACCAAAAATCTTACCTGTTTCGCCAGCTTTAGCACCAATGCTCAATTTAACATCAGCTAAACGAGTTGCGATACCTTCTGCATCTTTCTTAATTTTATCTTGTTTAAAAGCAGCTTGCTTTAAGTTTTCTGCCAATACTTTTTTAGCAGACGGTGTAGCCAATTGACCAAATCCTTGAGGGATTAAGTAATTACGACCGTAACCTGGTTTTACCGTAACGATATCATCTTTCTCACCTAGTGATTTGATATCTTGCTTTAAAATAATTTCCATTTCTCTGCGCTTATTTTAATTGGTCAGTAACGAAAGGTAACAAACCGATGTGACGTGCACGTTTAACCGCTTGGGCCACTTTACGTTGAAATTTCAATGAAGTACCAGTTAAACGGCGAGGTAAAATCTTACCTTGATCATTGATGAATTTTAACAAGAAGTTTGCGTCTTTGTAATCGATATACTTAATACCATTTTTTCTGAAACGGCAGTATTTTTTTCTGTTATCGTCCACTTTTGGAGCGGTAACATATTGTATTTGATCCTTTGCCATTATGCTCCAGCCTCCTCTTTCTTAGGTTTTTTGTTAAAAGCTCCGCTGCGTTTTTTCTCGCTGTAAGCAATCGCATGGCGATCTAATCTTACAGTTAAGAAACGTAAAACACGCTCGTCGCGTTTTAATTCTAACTCTAACTTGTTAATTAAATCCCCTTCAGCTTTGTATTCTGTAAGGTGGAAAAATCCGCTTGCTTTTTTTTCAATCGGATACGCTAATTTTCTCAAACCCCAATTATCTTCTGCGATAATTTCGGCTCCGCTATCAGTAATAATGCTTTTGTATTTGGCTAAAGCCTCTTTCGCAACATCTTCTGACAACAACGGGGTAAGAACGATAACAGTTTCGTACTGATTCATCATTGTTTTTTAAAGTGATTAATATTTATTCCCGTCGGTTAAAACGGGTTGCAAATGTAGTGAGATTATTCTTTAAATCAAAATGTTAGGTGAAAAAAGTCGGAAAGTCCGAATGCCTGAAAGTCAGAAAGATAATTTTTATAACCTATTGATTAGCAAATAAATGATTTGGAAAAGATGGGTATTGGCAATCAGCATTCCTCTCCCGCCCCAACTCCAATCTTTTTACACTTAAATCGCCTGAAGGGGCTTGGTAAAAGTATTTCTGTTAGATGTGGTTTATAGAACAAAATTTGCAGTTCTTGGAAACAATTTTACATACCCCCATATCAACAAGTGTTGCAAGCTTTTACCTACCCCATCTTTCGGACTATATTAATACTGTTTCACCTTAATTCTATACCTACCTTTAAAGTATTCTTGCATTTTAATTACTTCCTTATTTTTCTCAGTTAACCAAAAAGTGGCATAACTATCTGACGTATAGTTAATTTTAAGCAACCAACATTTAACTTTCACTTCACTATTTAACGTTAATTCTTCCTTGCCTACAACTTCATACCTGTGGTAAGTTGGTTTCGCCTCATTTGGATCAAAAAAAGAAATGTCAAATTTTTGACCTACCTTTTTAATAGGTAATAAAGCATAGGTTTCTAAATCTTGTTCCCAGCTTATAATTGGAATGGTTAATTCTACCTTACCTTTTTTAACAGCCATGTTATTTTTAATGGTGTCTGAAGGGATCATAAAACCATCTCGATAGTCGTAAGCAATAATACCTCTACCCTTATAATTCGCATAATGGTAAATTGGCGCTAGTGTTTTACCATCACATATGTTAATGATTGTAGCAAGTGTAGTATCATTTTTTATCCAATTCCACTTAAACTCTACAGCTTGTTTATTTTGAAAAATTTTAATTGAAGTAGTTCTTTGCCAAATATCACCTATGGTTCTTTTTGTAAAAAGTGAATCTGTCATGTAAACTAAATATTCGCTCGTGCCAAGTTTTAAGTTTTGCAGCTGCAATTTATTGTTTTTGGCATTGATGGTGTCTATTTGCGCCTTAACACCAGTAGCTAGCACAAACAACACAACAGTTATTAGTAAGGATTTTCTCATTGTTAAATAGGTTTATTTTCTATTAAGACTTTTAAACCTCCCTAATAGTTACAAAGGCTATTATTATGGGATAGATAAAATAAATTTAAAGCACAAAAAAAGGGACTGTCTTTATCAGACAATCCCTTTCAGTTAATTTTTCGAGTATTAATTCAATTGAATAGTTTTAACAAACTCTTGGTTTTTAGATTTAACAATAAATGTTAATTCTTTTGCGTCTGTTTTATCTACGTTAAACTTTTTAACCAATTTAGTTTTAGCTGCAAAAACTTTAGTATATAATTCTTCATTATATTCATTTAAGATCTTAACCTCAACTTCACCGTTTGGCGTGTTTTCCATGTTAAGTATAATGGTTTCTTTGTCTTTTGTTAATACAGGCTTGAAAAGCTCAATTGTTGCGGGCTCAGAAACTACAGTTTTACCATTTTCTATAGTTACTTTGTATTCAATTAACTTTGTTTCGTTCTCTAATTTTACAGTATAGCTTCCATCAGGGAATTCTTCAAGATTATAGATTTTAGTAGATGGCTTTGATGCGTGTATTTTTTGATCGTATAAAAGCTCATCATTAGTTCCGTAAATTGTGATATTAATATCTTGCGCTTCTGATATTAAAAAAACTATAGATTTTTCTGTTTTAGCGTTAGCTTTCAATGAAAAGTTATCTTCATTTGCAAAAACAGCTGAAGAAGTTAATAATATACCTGCTAACAATCCGATTTTTAAGAAATTTTTCATGATTATATTGTTTAAAGGGTTATCAATTTTGTGATATACAAATGTACTATCGATTCTAACCGCATTTTTATGGCATATTCTCTTATATCTATGCAAAATTACCCAGTAGAATAGTTTATTTACAGTAAATTAACAATAGACCATAAATTTTAGGGTAATTTTGTATGCAATATGAAAAAGATACGCCCAAGTTTCGAAATTGTTGAGCCTTCTTTTGGAAGCTCTTTCTCTTACTCTAAATACGTAGAGAATGCCAACAACAAGGCTCACCTATGGCATTATCATCCAGAAATTGAAATGGTATTTGTAAATGGCGGGGCTGGCAAGCGCCAAATAGGGAGTCATATTTCTTATTATACTGAGGGCGACTTGATATTAATAGGCACCAATTTACCTCATTGCGGCTTTACGGATGAAACCACTGGCAACAAAAATGAAGTTGTTATACAAATGAAGCCCAATTTTTTAGGGGCCGACTTTTTATCACTTAAGGAGACCAAAGGTATTGCCAACTTATTCGAAAAAGCTAAATACGGTATTGCCTTTGGCAAGGATACGATGAAACTTGTTGGACCTACTTTAGAAAAAATGAATAGCTTATGGTCTTTCGAGAAGTTACTTGCGCTCTTAAGTGTATTACGAGAACTTGAACAAGCATCAGACTATACCTTGTTAAATGCACAGAATTTCTCGCTAGAAATGCAAGTTCAAGACAATGACAGGATTAATATGGTCTTTAACTATGTTAAAGACCATTTTTTAGAAGAGATTAGCTTAGAAGACATTGCAGAAATGTCTAGCATGACGGTTCCTTCTTTTTGCAGGTATTTTAAAAAGATTACCAAAAAGACATTTACCAGGTTTGTAAATGAGTATAGAATTGTTCATGCTTCTAAACTTTTAGCCGAAAAACCCATCAGTATTGCAAACATCAGTTACGAAAGTGGCTTTCATAACTTCAGTCATTTTAATAAGTTGTTTAAGGAGTTTACAGGCAAAAGTGCGTCTGAATATAGAAAAGAATTGAAATCGATAATTAAATAATTCTGTTCCTAAAATTAAATGTCACTCAGAGCTTAGTCGAAGAGTTTACTGGGAGTGCCTCGACTACGCTCAGCATGAGACACAATCAAGTGCAGATTAACATTATCGGTTGAAAAACAGTCTCAGTATTACCTCGCTACTTCAGTCCCGCCATTTATCGCCTGCCTGCCGGACAGGCAGGGGTTTATATAACATAGAAAGTGGCTCTTGGCCAGAGATTTCCCGTCATAGTTGGCTTAGCATCATACAACAGAAGTAGAAAGCACCAACTTAAATCATAAACCGGATTGAAGCGGCATCCTTTTTTATGTCATCCTGAGCGCCTGCCTGCGTGTAGGCAGGTAGTCGAAGGACATAAAAAAATATAGCTGAAAGCAGGACAGCAGTCGCCAAATAGCACTGATTTGGATTTTCAAAAAAACCAAAACTAGTCATCCGATGAGATTTGCAGGAACCATATACTCATCGGATGACGGCCGTTTCAAAAGGTAACTTTTCAACATTATAACTTTCAACATTTCAACCTCGACAAAAATTCCTATTTTCGTTGCGATGGAAAATTTTATTGTTTCGGCACGTAAATATCGTCCGGCTACGTTTGAAACCGTAGTTGGGCAGCAGCATATTACGGGAACTTTGCAAAATGCCATCAAAAACAACCAACTAGCCCAGGCATTTTTGTTTTGTGGTCCGCGTGGTGTGGGTAAAACTACTTGCGCCCGTATTTTGGCAAAAACAATAAACTGCACCAATCTTTCTGCAGAAACTGAAGCTTGCGGAACTTGTGAAAGTTGTGTTTCTTTTCAAACAGGACATTCTTTTAACTTCCATGAATTAGATGCGGCATCAAACAACTCTGTTGATGATATCAGGAGCTTAATTGAGCAGGTTCGTATACCACCACAAGCAGGGAAATATAAGATCTATATTATAGATGAGGTTCACATGCTTTCGGCAAATGCATTTAACGCATTTCTTAAAACATTAGAAGAACCACCTTCTTATGCTATTTTCATATTAGCAACTACTGAAAAACATAAAATTTTGCCAACTATTTTATCTCGTTGTCAGATTTTTGATTTCAACAGAATACAGGTTGAAGACATTGCGGGTCACTTAAACAAAATTGCCGTTCGTGAGAACATTACTGTTGATGGTGATGGTTTACACATTATAGCTCAAAAAGCTGATGGCGGTTTACGTGATGCACTTTCAATGTTTGACCAGATTGTAAGTTATACCAATAGAAACGTAACTTATAAAGCAGTAATTGACAACCTTAACATATTAGATTACGATTATTATTTTAAGCTAACTGATTTTTTATGCAGTGGCGATGTTAGCCAGACCTTACTTTTATTTAATGAGATTTTAAATAATGGTTTTGATGGCAATAACTTCATCAATGGTTTGGCTAGTCACTTTAGAAACCTTTTGGTTGGGAAAGATGCGCAAACCGTACAATTGTTAGAAGTTAGTGAAACCATTAAGCAAAAATACTTGGCTCAAAGCAAATCTGCTGATTTAGGATTTATCTTAACTGCTTTGAACTTGGCCAACCAATGCGATTTAGTTTATAAAAACAGTAAAAATCAACGGTTGCAAGTAGAATTGTCGCTCATTAAAATGTGCCACATTCCTTCGGTAATCCAACTTGCAAACCAACCTACAGCAACTGACTCAGATCAGGATAAAAAAAAAACTTTAATTAGTTCGGGGAGTCGAGTAGTTGGAAAGTCGGAAAGTCCGAAAATTGAAGAGCAGAGAACTGAGAATCAGGAAGTCGGAAAGTCCGAAAGTCTGAAAGTTGAGAACGCTAGTGTAGCTGACCTTAAAGACTTTGTTGAGCGAGAAGAATTGCAAGATTTACCTGACCACTTAGATATTCCTTTACCTACAAAAGCACCAGAGCCGAACAGGCCTATTACCTTACCTAAACCTTCTACTGGTTCAATAAAAATTCAGCCTTTAAGCACGAACACTATTGCTTCCTTAATTCCATCACTTACAAATTTAGAAAGCATTGCTAAAAGTGACGAAGATAAAGGGCCTAAATATATTACGGGCAATGAAAAGGAAAGTTTTACTGAGGAGCAATTTCTAGACCTTTGGAAAGTTTACACTCAAAAAGCCAAGGATGCAGATAAGATTCACTTGTATACCTTAATGAATAACGACCCAATTATTAATGGGACTGAAATTACGGTATTGGTAGAGAATTTAGCTTTAGAAAGTACCTTGCAAGATGAAAAGGTAGATTTATTAAATTTTCTTCGTTCTGCACTAAAAAACTACGACTTACAAATTGTATCCAAAAAAGGTGAAAATACAACCAAAAAGAGGATTTATACCAACAAAGATAAATACGCTTATATGGTCGAAAAAAATCCACAGATAGAGGAAATGCGCAAAAGGTTTAACCTGGATATTAATCCTTAATCATGACTACTGAAAAGAAAATTCTTTTAAGAGATTCATTTTATGCTGCTGTAATCTTCGCTGTAGTTTTTGGAATTATTGAGACTTATATGGTTAGCATTCCCTTTGCAGCTGTTACAGCTCCAATTGGCGGTGTGCTTTTTGGGGTATTCATTTATTTCTTTGCTGGTTCTAAAACCGTAGCTAAGCAAACAAGTATTAATAGCAATGGAGAAGAAATCATTCTTTCTGGACGAGCCAATCATTTTAAAGGTGCAGAGGCAGTTGGCGGAAAATTATATCTGTTTAAAGGTAGGCTAGAATTTAAATCTCATGGTTTTAATATTCAAAATCATGAACAATGCATTGACATTGCAAGCATTACAGGAGTAACACTCTATAATTCTTTGGGAATTATCCCTAACGGATTACAAATAACTACTAAAGATGGCAAAGTAGAAAAATTTGTGATTAATGGCAGAAAACACTGGAAAGAAGAGATCGAAAAGTTACAAGCATAGGCCCAAATTGTTAATGATAATTAAAACTCCATTAACAATTTCTTGAAAATTCCATTGTCTATAGTAACAATTCGACCTAACTATCAACTTTAGTCTTTTCGCTTAATAACTAATTCTACGATTAAATAACGTATCGAGTTTAGTTGTAAGTTTAAACCTAGTCTGATCCACTTTAATTTTTCTATTATAGGTTTGTATAGAGAAATCTATATTTCTATATGATGGAAAATTTTTAAATAAGTATAAAGCTATAGACCTAGATCCAGCCTCTAAATAAAGTGTATCCCTAACCATTTGTTGAATTGAAGAGTTAACTCTAACTGCGTTTATTGGCAAAACCAATTTATCCAAACCACTGTCCTTTGCAATGATTATATTTCTCGAAGTATTAGCAGGATCTACTAAGCTAATATCACTTTTAATGAATTGATAATTATTAGACTTACTGGTAAAAAACCCATACTGCCAGTTCAACCTGGTAATTCTAAAAATAAAGGATTGTGTAACTGAAAGGGGATAACAATCAATATTTTTATCAATCCACACACTAACTTTCATCACCGATAACAAAACAATTAACAATATTATTCTGAAAGTAATTTTATATGCTTTTATCATTTTCTTTAATTTTAAGATTAGCAAAAATTGCCGGGTACCAGCAAACTACATTTAACACAATTAGTAGCAACCCAAAAAACAACAAGTCCATAAAGAGTGCAATAAACAAATGCATTGATATAATTATGATGAGTATGTACAGTCGAGTTTTCTTAAACCATACTAACATGAAATACAATGATTCTATAAATACCACCATAATCCCAAAAAAGACATAGAAAAGGCTATTTTGGTCTTTTGGAAAAAAGTTTGTTGTCATTATGGTTGGGTCATTGCTAAGGAAATAGATAAACCTCCCATTCCACCAATTTTGCATGAATGCTTTCTCAAATCCAGCTGATATATAAGTTATAATTAAGTATAGCTGCAATACCCTAATGCATATTTGCTTAACCTCGTTAAGATTAGGATAATTATCTTTTTTGATTAATGATAAACTATAACCTGTTGGAAATATAGTTAGGAAAAAAAAGCATACTGATTGATAAATATCTACTCCAAATGCGAAAGAAGACATTACATTGGTAATTAATGTAAAACTAATTAAGCAAATAATAGCTGACAGCCTAGTATAAATCCCCAATAATAAGGCAATAAGGCCTAAAAAATACAACGTAAGAATTGCAATCATTACATAATTGGGCGATATGCTTAAAAAATCGGCAATTTTCTGTGGATGGCACTCAAACCAAAGTGCATTTGCATTAGACACTTCCCAATTAACTATGCCATTTGGCGCAAAAAAAACATCGTAATCTAAAACCAACGTATACATTGAGATAATTGCAAAAAGAGCCACCAAAATTCTAAAAACCTCTAATTGGTTGGCATTATAGCAATAGGTAATGTTATAAAAAACATTATCCTTCAAAACACTTTTAATTGTATATGAGTTCATTTTCGGTATTTTTAGGTACTCTATTGATTTAAATAAAATTAATATAGTGTAGAATTGCATCTACACTATACTGGCAAATTTTAGTTCAATCCTTTTTTAGCAAGGATTGTATTTAATTGGTTAAAACGTTCCTCTCCTAATTTAGATTTAAGCAAATCACCACTTTGTTTATAAACCCACCATTTTTCGTTCGCTGCCAAAACTGCATTAGCTGCAAGGCCAGGCATCCCGCTAAAACCACCCCTTGCTGTAGATTTCAATTGTCCAACTTTGTCTGGCGTAACAACTGCCAATTGTCCCTGCTCACCTAATACTGCTGTAAAGTTTCTGCCCAAAACTTTCTGCAATTGTTGTTGCTCTGCCCTAGTAAATGCTACTGGTTTTTCAACAGCATTAATATTTAATCCTTTTTTAGTAAGGATTTTATTTAATTGGTTAAAACGTTCTTCTCCCAATTTTGACTTAAGCAAATCGCCACTTTGTTTGTAAACCCACCATTTTTCGTTAGCTGCTAAAACTGCATTAGCCGCAAGTCCAGGCATTCCTTTAAAACTTCCCTTTGCGGTAGATGTCAATTGTCCAACTTTGTCTGGTGTAACAACTGCCAGCTGTCCCTGCCTACCTAATACTGCGGTGAAATCGTTACCGAGAATTCTTTGCATTTGTTGTTGCTCTGCTTTAGTAAATTTTACTTGCGAAAATGCAACCGTACTAAAAGCTAAAGCGATTAGTAGTAGAATTGATTTTTTCATAATATTTAGATTTAATTTTTATTCCTACTCTTTTAAGGATTTTCGGAATACTCCTTTTAGTTAAAATATATGCATGAGTTAACTCATCTATAAGACATCGTTTACAGATTGCTTGACACAAATTTGCAGCGCAATTGATTGGTAATCAATGTGCATAAAACTGTATTTGAATGTTTAAATAGCTATAAATTCTACCGTTGTTTAACTACTTACATTAGGCTAGGTGCGCCTAAACACCAAAAGGCATTTAACCGAATAAAGATTAGACATACTTGTTTAGTTGAGCAAACCCTTAATCATAAGAATTTACAAACATTAGTTTTTAGGCTTTTTTGCTTCGGTTTTCCGAAACAGAGACTACAAGGAGTTTAGAATAGCTAGAATAACAGCTTTAAAAAGTTACCTGCCTGAAACCAGGACAGGTAACTATAACCAAATCTTATGGGATTAGTTTTGGTAGATGTAGGGTGTTTTATAGTTTATAAAATATGGTCTTGCAAAATTCTATTTCCACTCGTACCAAATTGATAAACTGTTTTATTCTTCTAAAGTTTTTTCTCATCAATTCTATTTTATAAATTGTGTACAACTAAAATTTGTCAACTGTCTTACACCTTACAAAGGTGCAATACCTAGAGGCAACAGTTAATGGTTATACAACTGAATTTTGACGTTTAAACAGCGGTAAATTTTACCGTTGTTTAGCGATACTAAAAACGAGCGGATACCCCTAGTTTTCTTAACTAAACCTTAGCTATTTTGTATAATTAAAAAGTATATTTATTATATAATTTCAAATTAATCAAATGGAAAAGAAACATTTAACTCTCATTATTGCGGTACTTATTATTGCTTTTGGCGTATATGCTTATTACTATCCACCAAAAAAAACAGATACTGACCCTAATACACCAAGTTCTAAGCCAAGTACATTACGGTATAGTTTAATACAAGAAATGACTAATAATTATAGGCAAACGCAGCTCAAAGCCATAGAAAATGACAGAGAAAATGGGGTGGAAAATGATGCAAATTCTATCCTATTTGATCTAGACACGTTAAAAAAATTCATTAATGATATTGAAAGCAATGTAAAACATAACCAACCAGATGCAAATAATAAACTGGCCATAAGAATGTATTATGCAGCATATCCATTAAATACAAAGTGGGCTAATCCAGGGTATGAAAATTTAAAAAAATTATTAAACAATGATATTACTAGACTTTATGAAAGAAAACACACGTTAATTCTGTTACCCGTAATTAAAAACACAAGAGGCGTTTACACTGATTTTAATCCTTTAGATGTCAATACATACGAAGGATTCATGAAGAAAAATCTTAAACAAATGAGTTATATCATGGTAAGAGATCAAAGAGATGATACGGAAGTGATGTCTTTAAATCATGGGCAAATAATACCACCAGCATCAAAGGAGGGGCAATCTTTTTAATAATCATGGTATTATTTAGCAATACCCAAAAGATATTGAGCGAAACACTGATTTGGGTGCAGTTTTCAACAGCGCTTGTTGCTTTATTTCATTTTCCCGCACTCAAAAAAAGTCATTGGAAATGGTTTATTGTTTACTGTTGTGCAATCTTTTTAATGGAGGCATTTGCTAAATGGGGATTAAAAAATTATCCTTCATACATAAGTACGTATTATGACTTTTTCGTTATACCCATTGAATTTGTATTCTTTTATTGGCTATACGCCGTAAAATCTTTAAACAGGCAAAAATTGTTTTGGATTATTACTGGTTTATTTTGTGTTTCGTTTTTACCTTATTTTACAATTATTCATAAGCCGGGTATGATGTTGTCTTTAAGTTATACCGTTGGCACGGTACTATTGATGTTTTTAGTTATTTTAGAAATTTTTAAGCAAATAAAATCAGAAAAAATACTTTTATTCCATACCAATTATATGTTTTACATAAATATTGGCATTATGCTACTTTATGTAGGCACATTACCATTTTTTTCATTTTATAATTTATTGCTGAATGAAGCTAATTTGTGGAGTAATTATTACACCTTTTTTCTGATCGCTAATCACTTGATGTATTTGTTATTTACTGCAGCGTTTATATGGGGCAAACCGAATATCTATTAGTTATTATTTTATTCAATATTTTTTTGGTGGCATTTATTGTGGCTGCTATTTCCTTTGTTATTCAATATAAAAACAAAAAAAAAGAGAGTATAACTCAATTACAGCAGCAACATGTTTTACATCAAAAAGAATTGTTAGCTACACAAATAGAGATACAAACCCAAACCATGCAACACATTGGTCGCGAAATACATGACAACGTTGGCCAAAAACTAACTTTAGCGAGTTTATATACCCAGCAATTAGCTTTCGAAAATGAAGCTTTGCCAATAAACGATAAGATTACAGGGATTGGAGAGCTTATAAATGATGCTTTGTCAGAGTTAAGGCACTTATCTAAATCTTTGACAGACAATCATATTGACACAAACGATATTTCTATTTTATTGAAAGAAGAGTTTGCTAGAATTGAAATATTAAAAAAATACAAACTTAATTTAAAGGTCGATTTTGAGTCGATACCATTAAGTTATCAAGCTAAAAGTTTATTATTAAGAGTTGTGCAAGAGTTTATACAAAATAGCATTAAACACGCTGCCTGTAAAACAATTTCGGCAACCTTAGTTAAAAACGATAACCAATTAATACTAACTTTAAGTGATGATGGAAAAGGTTTTAATACTGAAAAAATGGCAGGAAAAGGTATTGGATTAAGTAATATAAAGAAAAGAATAGCCTTAATTGGTGGTAGTTATTATATAGAAAGTAAAGAAGGGGATGGAACAAAATTAACCATAGAAATTTCGATATAAAATGAAACTCCTATGGGCATACGTTCACAACGCATCGTGACCATACCTATGACGGCCCCAAAGGGATGCCTTTGGCACATCATTACCATTAAAAACAAATTATACTGATGAAAACTAGCATTGTAATCGTTGATGATCATATTTTAATTGCAAAGGCATTAAGTACTATCTTAGCAAATTTCGAGCAGTTTGAAGTACTTTACGAATGCGAGAATGGCAAAGATTTGCAAGAGAAATGTAAGCACCCCAGAAATGTACCCGATGTGGTATTGTTAGATATTAGCATGCCAATAATGGATGGATTTGAAACTGCAGCTTGGCTTAAAGAAACCTACCCTGATGTGTTAATTATGGCTTTAAGCATGCAAGATGACGAGCATAGTCTTATAAAGATGATTAAAAGTGGTGCTAAGGGATATTTGCTCAAAAACGTACACCCTACAGTATTGGCGGATGCGCTAAATCATTTAGTCAAAAACGGGCACTACTACCCAGATTGGGCTGCTAGCAAATTATTTTCGAGTATCAGTAACGGAGCCAAACAATCCGATAAAAAAGATTTTAACGAGAGAGAAAAAACGTTTTTACGTTTTACGGTGACCGAAATGAGCTATAAAGAAATTGCTAATCAAATGAACTGTAGCACACGAACTGTTGAAGGCTACAGAGATAGTTTATTCGAGAAACTAGAACTAAAAACACGTGTGGGTTTAGCAGTTTATGCCATAAAAAATGGCTTCGACAGCTAAACCGTCAACTAATTCTTATAAGATAAATTTATAATATACCTTAACTAAGCATTCGGCGCATCATTTTTAGGATAACCCTCTTCATCTAAGTCGTCTCTTTCATCTTCCTCAGTACGGGCAAGAATTTCATCCTCAGGGCTTAGCAATACACTTTCACCTGTATTATCAACATGCATTCCCAATTCATCTAACTTATCGTTTACTTTGTCTACATCAGTTGCGTATTCATCCCCAACATAAGGATTCGCTTCATCGAAAGTAGAATTATCATCAATTGCACCAGTTGCAACAGTTTCATAAGGCATCGGATGGTCGTAATCTTTATCCTCCCCTTTTACATCTAACTCATAACTTTGTTTATTTTCATCAAAAGATAAATCGTTAAAGTCTTTGGTTTCTCCAAGATCACTTGGATGTAATTTATCATTTGATGGTTTATGATTTTGATTTTCTGTACTCATGGTATATCCGATTTATGGTATGAATATAACGAAATGAATTGGAAATTTGTTTTGGAAAATTTAACCGCACCTGCCTGGCGGCAGGCAGGGATAAAAAGGATGGACACAGATAGATTATTGAATTGAGAAGTTTAATAGTGAGACTTTTATAGTTAGCAAATGAAAGCAAGATAATTTCTCCCGCAGATTTACGGAGAAGACGCAGATTTTTAATCCCTTTTTTTCTGCGAAATCCCCGATATCAGCGGGCAAAAATTGCAAACAAAAAAGTCGTAACGAGATGCTAGGACTTTTAATTAGCGGGTGAGGACACCAAGGAATAAATGGATTGGAAATTTGTTTTAATAAATAAGTTAACTATATTTAACTAAATAGTTAGTTAATATAATGAGAGCTATATTAATCATCATCTTATTTATCATTTTTTATGGCTTTTATGTATTGTTCACTCAGCTTTTGTTTGGAGAAAACAATCTGATAATGATAAAAGGACAACTCTATAATAAACCCATTAATACTGTTGAGGATATAATGATTGATAATAAAACAGTTAAATGTGCTGTACTATATTTTACTTTAAGAGACGACAAAAGACTATACACTATAAAATTAAATATTGATAGTGTTTATCAAGGATTTAATGCGCTTGGCGGAGTAGATTTATCCCTAGAAAATGCAGGACAAGTAAAGGTTTGGGTAAAGAAATCCGATTTTAACTCAAAACGCCCAAAAGTTTATTCATTAGAAGCTGATGATATAAATATCTATCAAACTGATAAACCCGGCAATAATACAAAGCTATATAGTTTTATTGCTTGTTTGGCTTTACTTTTTGCAGCTATTTATTATTTGCTTAAAAATCATAAAGTTATTTCAGCTAGATTGCAAATTAACTCCAGATAGCCTTGGTTATTTTTAATATGGTTGGCGAGTCATCACAAACAAGGGAATTAATTGATTTTCTTACAGTTAATTTCTCCCGCAGATTTACACTGATGACGCAGATTTTTATTCCTTATCTGCGAAATCTCCGATATCAGCGGGCAAAAGATATAAAACAAAAAAGTCGTAACAAAAAGCTACGACTGATCTATACTACTGGTTGGTGAGCCACCAACCAAGGAAATCACTTTTTATCTTACAAACTTGCCAACGTAGCATTCAATGTTTCACTTGGACGCATTGCTTTATATGCCAACTTATCATTTGGATGATAATAACCACCAATTTCTTGCGGTTTACCTTGTGAACCTATTAACTCTTCAGCAATCTTGCTTTCGTTATCAGTTAATGCTTTTGCTAAAGGTGCAAATCTTGCTTGCAAATCAGCATCTTTTGTTTGTTTAGCTAATTCCTGAGCCCAATATAAAGCTAAATAGAAATGAGAGCCACGGTTATCAATGGTTCCTAATTTTCTACCTGGAGATTTGTCATTTGCTAAAAATAATGCATTTGCTTCATCTAATGCATCGGCTAATACTTGTGCTTTAGCATTGTTTTGAGTTTGTGCCAAATGCTCTAAAGAAGCTTGTAATGCTAAAAACTCACCTAATGAATCCCAACGTAAATAGCCTTCTTCAATAAACTGCTCAATGTGTTTTGGAGCAGAACCACCGGCACCTGTTTCGAACAAGCCACCACCATTCATCAACGGAACGATAGATAACATTTTTGCAGAAGTTCCTAATTCTAAAATTGGGAATAAGTCTGTTAAATAATCACGTAATACGTTACCAGTTACCGAGATGGTATCTAATCCTTTTCTAATTCTTTCTAAAGTATATTTAGTGGCTTCTACTGGAGCCAAAATTTGAATATCTAATCCGTTAGTATCATGGTCAGCTAAATATTTTTTCACTTTCGCGATAATCTCTCTATCGTGTGCTCTATTTTCATCTAACCAGAAAACAGCAGGAGTTGCAGATAAACGAGCTCTATTTACCGCTAATTTTACCCAATCTTGTATTGGTGCATCTTTAGTTTGGCACATGCGGAATATATCGCCCTTTTCTACCTTTTGGTCGAAGAAAACTTTACCTTCTGCATCAGTTACACGGATTGTTCCATTTGCTTTTGCTTGGAAAGTTTTATCGTGTGAACCATATTCCTCAGCTTTTTGAGCCATTAAACCTACGTTAGGCACAGAACCCATGGTAGTTACATCAAAAGCACCATAGGCTTTACAATCATCTATTGTGGCAGTATAAACGCCAGCGTAACAACGATCAGGGATTAAAGCTGTAGTATCTTGAGATTTGCCTGCTGCGTTCCACATCTGTCCAGATGTACGAATCATTGCTGGCATAGAAGCATCTACAATTACATCTGATGGTACGTGCAAATTAGTAATTCCTTTATCAGAGTTTACCATTGCCAATGCCGGGCCGTTTGCAATAGCCGCAGCTAAATCAGCCTCAACTTCGGCTTGTTTAGGATTACCAGCAATCTTTGCATAAACATCACCTAATCCATTGCTTGTATCAACGTTCAATTCCTTAAATAAATCTGCATATTTTGTAAATACATCTGCGAAGTAAACTTCTACAATTGCACCAAAAATTAGCGGATCAGAAACTTTCATCATTGTTGCTTTTAAGTGAGCAGACAATAATGTTCCTGCAGCTCTAGTGGCTACAATTTCTTTAGCCACAAACGCTTTTAATGCTGATAAACTTAAAGCAGAGCTATCGATTACTTCACCAGCCTTTAAATTAGCCAAACCTTTTAATTCAGTTACAGCTCCATCTTCAGCTACAAATTCTATTTTAAATTGAGTGGCATCTGCTATGGTTACAGATTTCTCTGAACCGTAAAAATCACCTTCGCTCATGCTCGCTACACGAGTTTTAGAATCTGCAGACCAAGCACCCATTGAGTGTGGGTTAACCTTTGCGTAATTCTTAACGGCTTTAGGTGCTCTTCTATCTGAGTTACCTTCACGTAAAACCGGGTTTACTGCAGACCCCAATACCTTGCCGTATTTAGCTTTAATTGCTTTTTCTTCTTCTGTCTGTGCATTATCAGGATAGTTTGGCAAGGCGTAACCTTGGGCCTGTAACTCGGTAATTGCACCTACCAACTGCGGAATAGAGGCAGAAACGTTTGGTAATTTGATGATGTTAGCTTCTGGGGTTGTTGCTAGTGCACCAAGCTCAGTTAAAGCATCACCTATTTTTTGATCGTCTTTTAAATATTCTGGGAAGTTTGCTAAAATTCTTCCTGCCAATGAAATATCTCTAGTTTCTACATCAATACCTGCCGAAGCAGTAAAAGCTTGCACAATAGGTAATAAGGAATAAGTGGCCAACATTGGCGCCTCGTCTGTTTTGGTGTAGATGATCTTAGATGTATTTGACATAATTTTGGTATTTGTTTAGGTGGATTGGGTTTTGAAATTAACCCTTTTCTTAAAATCGCCTAAAGATAAAATAATCAGATGAATTTAAAGACATTGAATTGTTAATTAAGGATTTTGAATAAAGACCATAATGGTCTAACGGCTATCATTAATGAAATAAGCTAATAGATGTAACCTATTTTTGAACTAAAGCGTCAAAAGAGCAATCAAATCTATTTTATGTGTTATAAATATCTTTTTGCACTCCTCTTTTTCACCTACGGAGTAAGTCAAGCTCAGCAAAAGTCAATATCAAGAAATGAATTATATCAATATGAAGGCACATATGATTTTGGAAATGAGCATCGCATCACGCTTGGGATTTTCGATGAATTAAATCAGAGCTTAGCTTATCTTGACCTTAAAACTTTAAAAATTGGACTGCTCAATCCCACCTCACCCGGTAATTTTAGAGACATAAATGATAGCACCAAAACATTTGCGTTCATTTCAAAAGACAACAAAATTGATGGCTTAGCAATTGTCAATGACAAAACAAAAGCTATTGCCAAAAAGGTTGCGCCACATCAAGTTGAATCCATATCGTTTCAGAGTGGCAAAAATTTAATCAAAGGTGATCTTTACTTACCCGCCACAGAAGGAAAACATCCAGTAGTGGTATTTGCCCATGGTTCAGGTGCAGCAACAAGGGGTGTTGGATTTTTCACTACCTTTTTTCTGCAGTTGGGAATTGGTATACTTACTTTCGACAAACAAGGCGCAGGAGCATCTAGTGGTGATTGGGAAACCGCAAGTTTTGATGAGTTGGCTAATGATATAATAGCTGGTGTAGATTTTTTAAAGGCGAGCAAAAGCATTGATCCTCATAAAATAGGGATAATGGGAAATAGCCAAGGCGGATGGACTGGCAGTATTGCTGCCTCAAAAGTTAAAGATCTTGCTTTTTTGGTAATGAGGGTTGGGGCTGGTGAAAATGTTTTTAACACCATTAGCCATGAATATAAAAGTTCGTTACTAGCAGATGGCTTTACAACCAGTGAAATAAACGAAATCATGGCTATGTATCATGCTAATTGGGATTTAGCAGCAAAAGGCAAAACTTGGGAAGATGGAAATAAACAAATATTGAGTTATAGAGATAAAGAATGGTTTAAAAAGGTATATCCACAAGAAAGAACTAAAACTTTGAGCTCATTAAAATGGTGGACGTGGTTAAGCAAGAATTTAAGTTACGACAGCTACAATTACTTACAGCATATTAAAACACCTACAATATGGTTAATGGGCGAAAAAGACTGTAATGTAAATTCACAAAAGAGCTATCCTAGAATTAAATCTGCCTTGCAATTAGCAAAAAACAATGATTACACAGTTGCTATTATTCCTAAAATGGCACACAATGGGATGGTTGCAAAAAATGGTTACTACAATGAACCTTTGAGCTTTGAATACGCAATGGGTTTTTGGGAGACACTTGAGCAATGGCTAATAGACAGAAAGATTGGTAAAAAGTAGTAGGATTATTAAAATCTTATTTGCTTCAATATATTTCATATTTTTGAGCAAACATCCTTCCTGATACTAATATTTTCTAATGATCTCCAGCCAAAATCTCATCCTAAAACCGCTTTCTCACGACCAATTGATCAAGTATATTGCGAATGACAATTCTTTGGAGGCGGAATTAAAATTAAATCCAACCAAGAAAATAATTACGCCAGAATTAAGAGAGGCATTAGCAGAAACAATCTTGCCAAACGTTGCCGATACAGGCAAAAATCATCTTTTTTCCACCTTGTGGACTATCATTTTAAAAGCAGAAAGCAGAATGGTTGGTGACATTTGTTTTGTTGGAGAGCCTGCAGAAGATGGAGAAATAGAAATTGGTTATGGAACTTATGAAGATTTTAGGGGCAAAGGTTACATGACCGAGGCTGTAGCCTGTATCATTGAATGGGCCAAAAGGCAAGACAACGTGAAATCTATTTTCGCCCAAACCGCAAAAGACAATCCGGCTTCTTGGCATATTTTAGAAAGTAATCACTTCGAAAAAGTGGATGAGGATGGAAACTTGCTAAGTTGGAGATTGAAGTTTGGATAGATTTTTAAAATTAAAAGAATAAAGAAAATGAACTTTCACAATAAAATTGAATTCAGTGACTATTTGAAATTGAATTACATATTATTTTATAAAAAGATTGGCTCTATATTGACATTACTTCTCGGAATTATATTTATTACTATTTCAATAATAGATTTTTTTGAAATTTATGACATTATAGAGGGTTATCCCTCATATCAACCTGTATTAGGGCTTGTTATTGTCTTTATGATGCCTTTGGGTATATATTTTTCAGCAAAAAAAAACTTTAAGAATTATAATGTTTTAAATGGTGCAAATGAATATCAGTTTGATAATGATAATCTAAGGATAATTGGTTCGAACTTTAATTCCAAAATCAAGTTAAACTCCCTTTATAAAGTGGAAGAACTTAAGAATTGGTTCATCATACACCTGGCAAAAGGTTCTACTAATCTGATATCAAAAAAAGCGTTAAATGAACATCAAATTTTAGCACTTCGTGAAATATTTAAAAAATTGAAGAATGTTAAGATTAAGCTAGAAAATTAATCAATTAACAGAAATCAAAACTTAACCTTCCAATTAAAAAGATATGTTAGATGACAAACTTTCTATTGCAGAACAAACCATCGAGCCCCAATACATCATTAGCTTAAATAAATTTATCTTCTTATCAGTTATCACTTTTGGCCTTTACTCCATCTGGTGGAATTATAAAGCCTGGAGATTTTTTCAAGAAAAAGAAAATACAGACATTATGCCTGCCATAAGAACCATCTTCGGTATCTTCTTTTTAATCAGGCTATTTAGCAAGATAATTGATCTTGCAAAAGCAAAGAATTATCAAAAAAATTATTCGCCAAGCTTACTATTTATTGCGTACTTATTCTTGATTTTATTGTCTTATTTACCCGAGCCCTATGGATTAATGTCAATTTTTGCATTAACCTGTTTTATTAAACCATTTAAAGCATTAAACTATGCAAAAATGAATGATACTGGTTATGAAGTTATTGTGCAAGACCGTTTTAATGGCAGACAAATCTTCCTGATTGTTATTGGTTCCATTTGGTGGTTATTAATATTAGCTTCAATTGTCATTATACTTTCGCAACAAAATGAATACATCTCTTATTAATACCAAAAACAAGAAAACAACTTCTAAATTTGAATGTTAGCCATTAACATCCTTAATTGTCATTAAATGAAAAATCAATTCCTGCGTTTAACCCTATTATCAAGCGCTATCTTATTGGGTAGTTATAGCAATTCAAACAGCCAGACTACACCAGCTGCAAAAGTAAAAACAGGGGTAGGCAAAACTATAGAGTTACCTGAAGCAGATACAAAAGCTAGTAAGACCAACTTTAGTAAAGTGGTAGCTTGGCCAGAAGGCAAAACACCGACTGCACCTGCAGGATTTGTGGTTACTAAATTTGCAGAGGGTATGAAAAGTCCTAGAAATATTGTCATTGCACCTAATGGAGATGTTATTGTAGTACTTTCTAATTCGCAAAGAACAAAGGTAGAACAAGCGGCCAATGAAATAAGCGGCAAAGCGAAATCTGAAGTTCAAGGCAAGAGTGTAAATACGATAATGTTATTTAGAGATGCTGATAAAGATGGAAAACCTGAAGTAATCTTCACTTTTTTAACAGGGCTAAATCAGCCTTATGGCGCAGCCTTTATAGGCAACTCATTCTATGTGGCCAATACAGACGGCGTTTGGATGTACCCATACCAAGCTGGAGATACAGAAATTAAAGCTGCTGGTAAAAAGATTTTAGAATTGCCAGCTGGTGGTTACAATAACCATTGGACACGAAATTTAATTGTAAACGCAGCGCAAACTAAAATTTATGTTACTGTAGGCTCTGGCAGTAATGTGGCAGAACGTGGTTTACCAAATGAAATTAGAAGAGCAAATATTTTAGAGTTTAATCCAGATGGTACTGGAGAAAAAATATATGGAAGTGGTTTACGCAACCCTGTGGGGATGGCGTGGGCTCCGGGTACAAATGCACTGTGGACAGCAGTAAACGAACGTGATGGCTTAGGTGATGATTTAGTGCCAGATTACATTACCAGTGTTAAGGAAGGTGCTTTTTATGGCTGGCCTTTTTCTTATTTCGGCCAGAATGAAGACCCTCGATTAAAAGGGCAAAACCCTGATTTGGTAGCAAAAGCACTTGTTCCTGACATTCCTGTTGGCGCACACACTGCTTCTTTGGGTTTAGCTTTTTATACTGCCAAAAAATTCCCAGCTAAATATCAAGGCGGTGTATTTATTGGTCAGCATGGTTCATGGAACCGCTCACAGTTCGTAGGCTATAAAGTAGCCTTCGTTCCTTTTAAAAACGGGAAGCCCACTGGGCAATTAGAAGATTTCTTAACTGGTTTTGTGAAAGACGAGAAAGAAGTTTATGGCAAACCTGTTGGCGTAGCAGTTGCGCAAGACGGTGCCTTGCTAGTTGCAGACGATGTAAGTGGAATTATTTGGAGAGTTGCTGCGAAGTAGTTTTTCTTACTTTGCGGCATTTCGAACGAGTTCTTCACGAGGAGAAATCTCTAAGTTTCTTAAGCACCAACCTAAATTCGCAGACTGTTATCAATATGGCAAGTGATAGCTCAGAGATATCTTCCCGATGAAGTATCGGGACAGGCAGTCGTACCTCCTTCGATATAACGTAAAATATTATAACCTTGAAACAAACTATAATCGCTTTTCTAATTCTTTTCTCCATCAGTGCCAATGCACAAATTGACACTGTAAAAAAGTTAAATGAAGTTACAGTTAAAGGCTATTACAATACACAACCTTTAATGAGGTCAATTGGTTCGGTTAGTATTTTAGATAGCAACCAAATTAAAAACCAATCAAGCAGTGCTTTAGTTGGTTTAGTAAACACTGCTCCTGGGGTTAGAATGGAAGAACGTTCACCTGGCAGCTACCGTTTATCTTTACGAGGGAGTTTATTGCGTTCTCCGTTTGGGATAAGAAATGTAAAAATTTATATTGACGATTTTCCTTTAACAGATGCTGGCGGCAATACTTACCTAAACTCATTGGATGTTGCAGCCGTGGGAAGTCTAGAAATTTATAAAGGCCCCGAAGCAAGTATCTTCGGCGCCAATACTGGTGGAGCTGTCTTAATTAATTCAACTTTAAAAAAGGCTAACAGTTTAAATTTATCAACTACTACTGGCTCTTATGGCCTATTTCACCAAACCGCCAGTCTGAATCAGTCCACTAAAAATTTCAATTTCAATTTTACAGGTGGCTACCAACAAAGCGATGGCTATAGAGAAAATAGCGAATTAAAAAGAAGATATATTCAGACTTCACAACTGTGGGATTATAGTGTTAAAGGCAAACTAAAGGCTTTTGTTTTTTATAGCGATTTAGATTATCAAACTCCAGGTGGATTAACCGCAGCTCAATTAGCTACTAACCCAAGGGCTGCTAGACCAGCAACACCAACATTACCTAGCGCAATAACTCAAAAAGCAGCCATTTACAATAAAACCTTCTTTGCTGGGTTATCTAACAATTATAGCTTTAATCAGCACTTTCGGCATATTATTGCCTTGTTTACTTCAAATACAGACTTCAAGAACCCTTTCATCACTAATTACGAAAAGAGAAAAGAAAGTACCATTGGCATAAGAACGTTTTTAGAATACGCAACAATCACTAATAATATCAAATACAATATACAAGGCGGTTTAGAAAGTTCGAGGACTAAAACTGAAATTAACAATTATGGGAATGCACAAGGTGTAGCCATTAATCTAACAGCATCCGACGATTTAAAAGCACATCAGGATTTTGGTTTTTTAAAACTAAACCTCGACATTAAACAAAAGTTATTGGTTGAACTTGGTTCAAGTTTAAATTTCTTCAGTTACGATTATCAAAGTTATTTCCCAGTTGCCATAGCCGAAAAACAAAGAAGTTTTAAAACAAGGTTGATGCCCAAGATTGCGGCATCTTATTTGGTTGATTCGAATCTAACTTTTAGAGCCTCGGTTAGTAAAGGATACTCTCCTCCTACTTTAGCTGAAGTTCGTTCATCAGATAATATCATCAATAATGGCTTACAAGCAGAAGCTGGATGGAATTATGAAACTGGCTTACGTTTTCAAACCAAGAACAAAAGATTTTTTGCTGATGGCATGCTATTCTATTTTCACTTAAAGGACGCAATTGTTAGAAGATTAAATAGTAGTGATGTTGAATATTTCATCAATGCAGGTGGCACCAAACAATTGGGCACAGAGTTTCAAATGAGTGTATGGTTAATTAAAGCAAATCCAACTCAATTTTTAAATGGATTACTAGTTAGCAATAGTTTTACCTATAGTCACTTTAAATTTGATGATTTTAAAAATGCTGGATTAGATTATTCTGGAAATAAATTAACTGGGGTGCCAAAGCAAACAATTGTGAGTAGCTTAATGTTCAATTTCCAAAAGGGAATTTATTTATTCGCCCAACACAATTACACATCAACTATTCCTTTAAATGATGCAAATACGGTTTTTGCCAAGAAGTATCATTTGGCAGATGTAAAAACGGGAATAAGAAATTTGAAGATCAGTAAAACAGTTTTGGATATTTCTTTTGGCGTAAACAATCTACTTAATCAAGATTACAGTTTGGGCAATGATTTAAATGCGGCAAATAATAGATACTTCAATCCAGCAATGAAAAGGAATTATTATGTTAGTCTAGACCTCACCCTGTGAAAGGACTGTGCATTGGCAAAATCATAACATTCCCTCTCCTGAAAGAGAGGGATTTAAAGGATTGTGGTTTTTAATCATTGAGATAAAATTACCTCAAAATGCCTAGTGTCTTGGTGCCTTTGTGGTCAATCAACCTCACCCTATTAATGGTAGTGAGTTGGCTAATTACAGCATTCCCTCTCCTGAAAGAGAGGGATTTAAAGAACAGTTGTTTTTAATCAAGTAGGACAGAGTTAGCATCAAAAAAGTTTGTGTCTTCGTGGCTTTGTGGCAAATCGTCCGCCAAAAAACTGGATCTTCCTTTTTTTAACCGCAAAGAAATGAAGTGCGCAAAGTAATCAAAACTATACTTAGTGTTCCCTGCCTACAAGGCAGGCAGGTTTGTGTCTTGGTGTTTGAAACTATTAAAAATGGGCACAAACAAACGTGTGTTTATCTGTGCCCATTAACGGTTAATAACAAAACTAATTCGCTACTTCTAATTCTTTCACCTCAACCTCTTCTACCACGATATCAGTTACGTAACGTTTGGTGCCGTCCTTTGCTTCATAGTTATTTGTTTGTAACCTTCCCTCGATCGTAAAACGTGTGCCTTTTTTAATCTTTAACTCTGCGATATCTGCCTTTGCTCCCCAGAAGCTTAGCGAAAACCAGTGGGTTTTTCTCACGTCCTCTCCCGCTCCATTTCTGAAGTTCTCATTCACCGCCATGTTTACACGTGCCAATTTCTGATTGCCACTTACTGCTTTTAACTCTGCATCACTACCTGCAAATCCGCTCAATACTACTCTGTTTACTACGTTTTCCATGATCTTTAAAATTAAGTTTCTAAATGTTTAACGAACAATAGTCACCACGACTACCGACAGAACAAAGTTGCAAACAGCTACGGAACTTAGTCGGATTTTAAACATTTATAACCGTGTATAAACGTTTAAACACGGATAAACCTTCTTTACGCTATCTAAAAGCCGTTTTCAAATTCTTTGCTTTTTCATTTTTTTAGTAGTTTTAATCATCAGCCCTTGATAAAACAAAAACCTTATGGAACGTTTATGTCTCGACTGCAACGCCGTTGTTAATGGCAGGGCTGATAAAAAATTCTGTGACGACCAATGTCGCACCAATTACAATAACCACTTAAGAACTGAAGACAACGGTTTCTTGAATGAGGTTAATCGGGTTTTAAAAAAGAACCGAGATATTCTACGGTCAAAAAATCCAGATGGAAAGGCTAAAGTTAAAAGAGAAGTTTTACTGCGTAAAGGCTTCGATTTTAATTACCACACCCATACCTATGCCACCCAAAAAGGCACTACTTATATTTTCTGTTATGAGCAAGGTTATCTCCCATTGGAAAATGATGAGTTTTTGTTAGTGAAAAGAGAGGAGAGATAGATGAGAATTATATGGCAATCAAAATTAATTACGTTACCATTTGTGTAGACCCTAACTATTTGTCTTCTAAAAAACTTGCGTATATTTAGGAGTTACCTGCAAATTTAAAATGACCGACTTTAAGCCACCCATAGCAACAAGGACGACTAAAGAGTTGTTGAAGATTGTAGGAGCAATTGAAAAATGGAACGGTGATGCAGTGGAACAAGCGAGAAAAGAATTAAAACTAAGAAATGTTCCTCAAGACCAAATACGACACGCAGAATACCTTTCAAAAAAAGCGGATAAATATGAAGACTTAAAAAGAGCAAAAGAATCTTACGCTGTCGGTGATTTTATCTTCGAACCCGCTGGAACTCTTTTTGAAGTACTATTCTCCTGGGAATTAAAGAAAGACGGGTATTTAAAAAAAGCAGAGCAGCAAAAGCGCCTACGACTCGTTTTTGGACTTTTAATTTTGACCTTAATAATTTATGTAAAATTAGCGGCGGACTAAAAAAATCAGCAGTCAACATCGATTTTGAGTTATGACCGCTGGATGTAGTTCTCGAGTTTTCTGCTTTTAATGGGCGACAGTGAAGTGCTGTTACTCGGGCACAACTCAAACCCTAACCGTTACCTGCAACTGTAAAGACAAACTGAATGAATTCAAAAGACTATAAAAAAGTAATTACAGACAAATTGACAACTGAGCTAAAAGAGCGACATTTTAAGAAAAAAGGAAATGTATTTAGCTTTTCAAATGGAGACTTGACCTATTTCATTGGTGTCCAAAGCAGTCAAAATTCGACCGCAGATGTTCTTAAGTTGACTGTGAATACTGAAATTGCATCTGCAATTATTTCACAACTTGACGACATAAGTTTGCCTATAGAACATCAATGTCATTATAATCGAAGAATAGGATTTTACCTTGATGACAAACAAGACAAATGGTGGACTCTCCAAAGCATTAACTCAGCAGAAAAAGCCGCAAATGAAATTATTGAAATTATCATAGAAAAAGTAATACCGAACTTTGACACTCTTAAAAGTACAAGTGACTTGGCTACACTTTGGAGAGACGGTGGCTGGATAGGAATTACTGAAGGGCAACGAAAAAACTATCTTTCTTTACTTGAAAATATTGAAATGTAGAATTCAGCAGCAGCTAACAAGGGTTTTGCGTCAGGCGGGCTGAACTGCAAAATCCAACAGCAGTTTTTCAATTAAACTTTAGTAATAAACCAGCTTTTGTGCTTCGAAATCCCATCGCAAAGCCTCAAAATGTTATACGCAATTATAAACGCCAATGAAAAATCGCATACCTATATCTCTTCTAGTGTTGATCTTAATACTTTCTTGCAACAAGAAAACCCAGACATTGGATTTTAAGACATTCACAATTGAAGTGCCCAAAAATTGGATTGCAATTAAGGAAAAGGGAATCGATTCTTACATAGGAAGAATTGCAATAGACAATAGAGATACTCTTTCTTTTGACCTGGGTTGGTATTCCAATGACTTAAAGGAAGAACACCCATTTGGGGAGGACACTGTTGCTTTAGAAAAAAGATTGAAAAGTAAAAGAAGCGTAGAAATTGTTGATAATAAAAAAGCAGTTATTATTAAACCTAAAAAAACTGGAATAGGGACAACGGGAATATATATTGATAGCCTTTGGACAGCAGGATCTGGTATTGACAAATTTCAGCTGAACGGGCATAACCTGAAACCAGAAAATGAGAGAATCTTTTTGGATGCGATTAGGACAGTTAAGTTCCATAAGAAAAATGACTAAACTGCATATAACAGCGGTTTGGCAAAAGTGGCTGGAAGTCTTATACAACCCTCACAGTTTTTTAGTAAGTTTATCTCGAGCCGCCACCTTCGCCAAGCCGCAAAACGTTATAGGCAACCGTAGGACGATAGACATACTCAAGCAGACAATGGAAATATTTGAAAAAATTCTTAACAAGTATAATTGCCCAAAGCGGACTGAAAAACCATTGACGACAATTGACCAAATTGAAAGCATTGTAAAATTCAACCTTCCAACCGACTACAAGACTTATATTCAAAACTATTTAGGTTTTGAAGGGCACATCGGACAAGAGTTTATGCGACTATGGGATTTTGACGAGCTATTAGAAACAAATAAAGACTATGAAATTTTCGACAACTTACCAAACACACTTGGAATAGGCGGAAACGGGAGTAGTGAGTTTATTGCAATTGAGCTGGTTGACAGTGGCATTTATAGAATTGTTCTTTCTCCATTTATTGACCTGGACAAACAATATCACATTGAAATCGGAACTTCATTCACAGACTTTTTAGTTCGCTTAGACAATGGACAAGAATGGTTTAAAGAAAATAGTAAATAAATAACGTGACGAAATATTTGACAACAGAAATAACGGCAGCCTATAACAGCACATTTGCAATAGGCGGGGTTTCGCACTCCGCAGACAGTTTAGTGGTAGCCAAAAATTTTGTGCTCCACATAAACATTAATGGTAAAAATGCCGCCCTTCGCAAATCTGCAAACCGTTAGGTGCAACTCTGGGCGCATACCCACCATTTCTTATATCTGCAATTATCTATCTAAAAATAATGAAATGGTAAAATCATTAACTAAAGATAAAACACATTAAAATATTAACTTTATTAAAAAGAATTAGCTCTAAATGAAGTTCAAACATCAATTACTGATTACTACTGGATGCATTCTCTACATAATATCCTTTTTTTTAGAAACCGCAAACTATCAGCCATACTCAACAGCAGGTCTATTACTATCGCCTATCTTAACAATTATAGGGCTTATCTATTGGTTAAAATTTTATAAGACTACTAAAGGACATTACCCAAATTTCTTTAAAAAATGGAAGGAATATCTTAGTAAAATGAAACTTAATCCATTTAATGGCATTATTTTTCTGTTTAAAAATGTATTAAGCTTTTGGACTTTAGCAATTGTATTTTGGATGATCAGTACTTTAGTTTTTGATTTAATATTTAAACAGTCAAATGCGTTTAGAGAAACTCAAGCTTATTGTAAAAGCAACAAAGAAATTTTATTGAAAACGGGTAAAATCAAATACTTTGGGATTTTCGTGAGTGGTAAAATTACAGCAGATGATGAAACTGGGGACGCTGAATTTTATTTTACAATTGTTGGAGCAAAGGGTAATTTCTCTGCAAAATCAGAATTAACAAAAATCGAAGATAAATGGACTGTAGACAATGTTCAATTACAATAATGCTTGCTGCACCTAACAAAGGTTTTGCAAAATTGGCGGGAAATCATCTTCAACCTGTTATATTGCATAAGGGTTTATCTCGAGCCGCCAACTTCGCAAAGCCTTGGGGCGTTAGCAGCCATTTTAGGAAAACCCGCGGACAACAAAACATGCCACTCAACAGGACAATAAAACTTTCACTGACCTTATTTTTAACGACCTCCATTTTAGGGTGCAACACGAACTATTTGGACTATTCACAACATGTGAAATCTCCAGACGGAAACTTTAATTATTGCCTCTATTTTGACAATGTTGGTATTGGCGACCCTGGTTATTACGTTTTAAAGCTTGACAAAAAAGTTGACCCCGAAAAATTATATATTAACTGGAATTTTAATAAAGGAACTAAAGCTGAGGACACAGAGTGGATAAGAAGCAAAGAAGTTTTATTTAATTATGACGAAGCTGGACTTTTTACATCAAATCCCAAACTTGAAATAATTAATAACAGACATTTAGTTTTCTCAAGAGGTGGTTACTATTTTGGACTTTATGATTTAAAAATTTCTAAAGACACTTTTAATATCGGTTCTCCTTGGAATGAGTGGCTTGACAAAAGTGGCTACAAAAATGAAAAGTATGACAGGGACAAAGAAGAGAAAGCATATGGACAATGGATAAAACAAAATTTGGACACCAAAATTAGGAATTACATTGAGACAAACAGATAGAATAACGGCTGCTAACAGCACATTTGCAATAGGCGGGTTTTCTTGCTCCGCAAACAGTTTTGTGGTAGCCGAAAGTTTTGTGCTCTGTACCAACATTCGTGGTAAAATTCCCGCCCATCGCAAATCTGCAAAACGTTATGTGCTATTTTAACACGACCGATGATTACAATAGATAAAATCAAAATATTTGATAGTTATGGTGGAGACATTGACGGACTTGCAAGAGTTGGTCGTGAGTCTGAAAAGAAACTGTTTGACAATAACGATTGGTCTCTCATTGACGGTCTTTATCAAGATATTGAATTAATAAACAAAAGATTTGCAGCTCAGACATACATAGACCAAACAATAACAAAACTCAAGGACAACTGTGACATTGAAAGTTTTGACTTATTTACAAGCAGAATTGAGTATTACAAAGACT
>NZ_SJSK01000001.1 GCF_004331645.1 Pedobacter frigiditerrae | reverse complement strand
CCCTCGACTTGCATGTATTAGGCCTGCCGCTAGCGTTCATCCTGAGCCAGGATCAAACTCTCCATTGTAAAATGTTGTAGTTCGAACGCTGACCATTCTTATTCTAACGAATTATTAATAGTCTTTATTCTATTTGTATTATGTTGTCTGATAGTTACAGACTTAAGAAACAGCTCGGTTCAATGTACTTTCAAACCGTACCTGATTGCCTCGCTGCGTTGTATAAATGATATCTCTTTAATGAACTTTTCGACCTTACCTCACGGTGATCTATATATGTTGCAACTTCATGCTGTGTTTTGGCCGGTCTTAATGTTCCGCCCTCTGTTTGGCATTCCGTCGTTTCAATCTTGTCTTATTCGCTTCCCCAACATCCGTTGGCTGGCTCCCGTTTTCTTTGGGACTGCAAAGGTAGGAAACTTTTTCATTCCCGCAAACTTTATTTGAAATAATCCGAAACTTTTTTTAGCCCCGGTTGTTCGCGCAAATGTATTCCCTTATTTCAACCTAACCCAACCAATCACCCTTTATCCTTTCCTTCCGTCGTTACCTCCGTAGCGGGTTGCAAAGGTAGAAAAATATCACACACTTTCAAACGGCAACGAACTTTTATTTGTGTTGAAACAACTAACTGCGTGACGCACAACCATAAAAATTTAAAACTACCCATTCAGGGCATAGAAAACAAAGGGAAAAGATTGTTGTTAGCAATAGTTTTGCTACCTAAATCTGAAATTAACGGAAATACTTTTTACACCTTAATGCCCCCTAAAGTAAGCCATTCACAAAAAGATCGTAATGATTGGCGGGACTTTCTATTATTATATTATGCAGGAATTTGATTCTAATACTGACCTATACTTAATAAAACCAATGTACAAGCTTCAACTGGCTCTATATTATGCAGGTCTAGCATTTTTTCGAAATCAGGGTTTTCTGTACCTGGGTTAAAAATTACTCTTTTTGGCTTGGTTTCTAGTATATAATCGTAATAGTTATTTTGTATATCAGGCCCTATATATAAGGTTATTGTATCTATATCATAATAAGGAGTTCCAGGCTTTTCTATTTTAACACCCGCTACCTCGCCTTGTTTGACCCCAATATTTACAATTGGGTGCCCTTTAGCGGTTAACATATGAGCTGCTCTATAAGCATATCTATCTGTATTTGGGGTTGCACCTATAATTAAAGTCTTTTTCATATATGATTGATTATGCAGATTTGAAGATGATTACACAAATTAATATTCATCAAATGGTTAAAACGATAATTGCCCTTCTAAAATTTTACCAATAAAGCTATTTGACCAGAATGATAGGCGTGATGTTGAATTAATCCATTAATGAGTTGGGCATTATTCACTCCAGATCCCAAAGAAGGATTTCGCTCATCCATTACCTCATTTGACCAGTTAGAAGAATTTAAATCGCTTAAAGTTTCAATTAGCTTTTGATTGGCAGACTTAAATTGATTCAAAATTTCATTCCATCCTGTTTCTGACATGTCGATAGGTATTGGCCAATCCCCATTTGCAGGTTCTTTGGCTACTTGACCGTCTATCCTTTCCAAAACTTCTTCTGTCCAAGAAGTTAGATGCAAAACAAGCTCTGCAATGGAGTGTGCATTAGGTATTGGATGTGTAAAAACCTTTTCTGCATTAGCAGTGACAAGCAAACTCAATGTATTGCCACCGTGCCAGGCATCGCCATTATATGCTTTTTGGAGTTCGTCTACTAAATTTATCATAAATAGGATAATTTATAGTTATAACGTTTAAAATTATTAATTGTTTAAAATGGCATTTGCACAATTAACACCATCTATGGCAGCAGAGACAATTCCTCCTGCGTAACCTGCCCCTTCTGCACAAGGATATAAACCATTTATTTGTGGATGTTGGTAGGTTTCCCTATCTCTAGGAATACGAACTGGCGAAGAAGTTCTACTTTCTACGCCAACCAAAATAGCTTCATTGGTATAATAACCTTTCATCTTTTTGCCGAACAACGGTAATGCTGCTTTTAAGCTTGAGGCTACAAAACTGGGTAAAATATTGTCTAACATTACACTTTTTGTGCCTGGCAAGTAAGAGTTTTTCGGCAAATCCACGGACAATCTGTTTTCTACAAAATCTATCATCCGCTGTGCGGGAGCAACAAGATTACCACCACCAGCTTCAAAAGCTAGCTGTTCTATTTCAGATTGAAAGTTTAGCATTCTTAATGGGTCGTAACCTTGAACATCATCTAAAGTAACCTGAACCACAGTACCAGAATTAGCAAAAGGATTGTTTCTTTTGGAAGGAGACCAACCATTAACTACAATTTCGTCTTGCCCGGTAGCACAAGGAGCTATTATCCCCCCTGGGCACATACAAAAAGAAAACACACCTCTAGTTTTAACCTGCTCTACCATACTGTAATATGCAGGCGGCAAAAACTCACTTCTTATATCGCAATGATATTGTGCGCTATCTATAATTTGTTGTGGATGTTCTATCCTTACACCCAGTGCAAAAGGCTTTGCTTCAATTAATATATTTTTTTGATGAAGTAATTCATAAATATCTCTTGCCGAATGACCAGTTGCTAGGATAACTGAATTTGACAAAAGCTCTTGCTCTTGATTAATGATTACCCCTTTAATCTTTCCACTCTCAATAATAAAATCGGTTAGCTTAGAATCAAAAAGCACCTCACCACCTGCATTTTGAATTGTTTCTCTAATTGCCGTAATAATATGAGGCAATTTATTTGTTCCGATGTGTGGGCGGGCATCAATTAAGATATCTTGGTCAGCACCGTGCTGTACAAAAATTTGTAATACCTTATTGATATCTCCTCGTTTATTAGAACGTGTATATAACTTACCATCAGAATAAGTACCAGCTCCTCCTTCCCCATAACAGTAGTTAGATTCGGTATTTACCAATCCTTGTTTATTAATAGCCGCTAAATCTCTTCTACGCTGTTTAACATCTTTACCTCTTTCTATTACAATTGGCTTTAATCCGTTTTCTATGCATTGTAAAGCGGCAAATAACCCCGCCGGGCCAGCACCCACTATGATTACTGTTTTAGCATCTGTTAATTTCTGATATGTAATTGCAGCGATCTCTTTATTCGGAAACTCATTTATATAGGCTCTTACTTGTAAGCGATAAATTACTTTACGCGAACGAGCATCTATGGAGCGCTTTAAGACTTCGTGATGTTTAATGGTAGAAACATCAACCTTTAAAGCTCTAGAAAGGTTTTGAAGAATGATTTGCTCATTAGCAATATGCTCTGGAGCAATAGTAATTTCGATTTCTTTTTGCATAGTTCATGTCGAGTTTTTATCTCGAATAATACAAAAATACAGTTTTCAATTTACAGTTGACAGTTTTTGACAAGATTTGCGATTAGGCTTTATTTAGTATATTAGTGTAACATTTATGGCAACTTGTCAGTATTTTGTCTTCTTTAGTAACAAGGTATGAATATTGATATCTAAATTGAAATAGAAACCTAAAAAACAAAAATAGAATGAAAAAACCAGTAATCTTTGGAATAATTGGCGTTGTAATTTTAATTGCCCTGTTTAGCGGCTGTAACGGATACAACAAGTTAGTAAAGCTTGATGTTGATGTTCAGACCAAATGGAGCCAAGTAGAGGCACAGTATCAACGTAGAGCAGATTTAATACCTAATTTAGTGAATACCGTTAAAGGAGCCGCTAAATTTGAGCAAGGAACTTTAACTGCAGTGATTGAAGCACGTGCAAGTGCTAGCAAAATTACTATTGACCCTGATAAATTGAATGCTGAAAACATTGAGAAATATCAACAAGCTCAAGGTCAAATCACGCAAGCGTTAGGAAAACTAATGGTGTTGACTGAAAATTACCCTGAATTAAAAGCTACTCAACAATTTAGCGACCTTTCTGCACAACTAGAAGGTACTGAAAACAGAATTACAGTTGCTCGTAAAGATTTTAATGAATCGATACAAGCTTACAATACAACCGTTAGGTCATTCCCTAACAATTTAACTTCAGGCTTATTCGGTTTTGCACCTAAAGCAGGATTTAAAGCAGATGCTGGAGCAGAAAAAGCACCAACTGTAGCATTTTAGTTGTAAAATAACATAATTAGGGTAATGTGTGTTTTAATAACAGAACACATGTTACCCTTTAATTTTATAAAAACATTTATATGCCTTTTTTCACAACAGAAGAACAAGAATTAATAGCCAATGCCATTGCAGATGCCGAAAAAGCAACTTCAGGAGAAATTAGAATAGCTGTTGAAAAAAACTGCCATGGCAGTGCTTTCGAAAGAGCAACCGAGTATTTTGCCGAATTAGGTATGGATAAAACAGCGCAACATAATGGCGTACTTATCTATTTAGCGTATGCCGACCATAAATTTGCTATTATTGGCGATAGAGGAATTGATACAGTTGTACCAGATGATTTTTGGGAAACTACTCAAGTTGCCATGAAAGCTCATTTTTTAAGCGGCAATATCGCTGAAGGAATTATTGCAGGAGTAGCACTTGCTGGCGAGAAACTTGCTTTATTTTTTCCTTATCAAAGTGGTGATGTAAATGAACTGCCAAATGACATTATTTATATGGACCAAGATGAAACCAAATAAAATGAAAAAATTAGCACTCTTACTTTTATTTACTTTTGGTTATTTCCTTGCTTCCGCACAAGAATTTCCGGCAAAACCAAATACACTAGTTAACGATTATACCAATACTTTGAGTGCTGGACAAATACAACAACTAGAACAAAAACTAGTTGCTTTAGATGATTCTACTTCAAATCAGATATCTGTAGTGCTGATAAAAACCGTTGGGGATTATGACATTAACGAGTATGCACTTGAGCTCGGACGCAAATGGGGAATTGGTGGTAAAGGAAAAAACAATGGTGTTATCTTATTAATTGCCATTGGCGACAGAAAAATGTCTATTCAAACTGGCTATGGCCTGGAAGGTGCTTTGCCTGACGTTTATACCAAGAGAATTATAGAAAATGATATCAAACCATTTTTCAAAACTGGCGATTATTTTGCCGGAATTGATGCTGGTACTAACTCGATTATTTCAGTAATTAAGGGCGAATACAAAAATGACAAGCCAAAATCTAAATCAAGAGGTGGTAAAGGAAGTGCAGGCTTTATTGTTATTATCATCATCATTATTATAGCAGTTGTTATTAGAAAAGGTGGTGGCGGTGGCGGAAGTCAAGTTATTGGCGGACGCGGCGTTGCAGAAGCCCTTTTGTTTGGTGCTTTATTAGGGGGAGGGCGTAATTCTGGCGGAAGTGGATTTGGTGGCGGTTTTGGCGGAAGCAGTGGCGGAGGTGGATTTGGCGGATTTGGAGGCGGAAGTTTTGGCGGTGGAGGTAGTAGTGGTAGCTGGTAAAAATGAAATTACAATTTTAGATTGACAATAAGCCATAAATAGTCCTTAGGATGTATAGAAGAGATTTAATTACAGCAGAAATAGAAAAGCTTGCTCAGGTTTTAGCCAGAATAATGGGGTTAAAACTTGAGCTTAAGTTAGATGAAGCAGAATTACTATTTAATGAAACAATGTTGAATAGTTTTTCGCTTTCTAATTCTATACTATACAACAAGGATAATTCTTCCTTTGAACAATGGTTAAATGAAATTGAACTTCCTGCTGAAAAATTAGATTCTTTAAGTGAATTCTTGTATTATCAATTAGGCACTAGTCAAGAACAAAATCAAATTATCGCACCAAAACTGAACCTAATTTACGAACAGTTATCAAACAAGCATAAAATTGTGCATTTGGTTAATATGCATCGTCAAAAAATTATTCAGCAATATTTATAATTACATGGAAATTTTAAAGTGGCAAAAAATTGCTTCAAAATATTTAGTAAAAGAAAAGTGGGCCACTTTAAGGGTTGATACTTGCAAATTACAAAATGGGAGTATTAAGGACGATTATTATGTACTCGAATATCCCAATTGGGCAAACGCGGTTGCATTAACAAAAGAAGGCAAAATAATTCTAGTAAGACAATATCGTTTTGCAGCAGATATAATTTCTTTAGAAGTGCCCGGTGGAGTTATTGATGACGGTGAAGAACCAGAAGCTGGAATAATAAGAGAACTACAAGAAGAAACTGGATATAGTTTCGACAGCTGTAAATTAATTGCTACACTATATCCTAATCCTGCAACATCAACCAACAAGACTTTTACTTACCTATTAAAAGGTGGAATAAAAACCCACGAACAACATTTAGATGAACATGAGATTTTAAATGTTGAAGAATATACAATTGAAGAAGTGAAGCAACTTTTAAAGGATAATAAAATTGATCAGGCTCTTCATGTTGCAGCTTTGTATTATGGGTTGATGTATTTGTAATTTACTCTTCAAACCGCCACATTTCTAGAAACTCATGAAAGTGAATGGTTGTTTTAATATTTTCATCAGATAAGGATTGAACCACAACATCCCATTCGTTTATCTCGATAACCTTTACAACATCACCTTCATTAAATAAGGAGTCCTTAATGTTTTCAACTGTTATTTTAACTAAATCAGCTATCTTAACACTTTGAAAAATCAAAGAATTACTGATAATTCTTTAACTAGGGTTTAATGCCAAATCTTCAATAAGATACTTTCTGTAAAGTGATTTATTTTTACCAGTGGTAGTTACCACAAATTTGTTTTCCTTAAAATCAAACTGTACTAACATTGGAAAGTAAAATGGTGCTGTAAGTTTATCTCCTAAATATATCTTAACACCATCACAGGTTTTAAGGCCAGTGTATAATTTCGAAATATCAATCATATTTTCAGTCATAAAAAAAGGCATCAGTAAACTGATGCCTTTAAAATTTTTATTATAGTTTAACTCATTTTCAGTTTTTTCTGAATATCATTAACATACGCTTTGAATTTTTTATCTGTTTCAATTAAATCTTCAACTGTCTGACAAGCATAAATTACCGTAGAATGGTCTCTACCTCCAAAAAATGCCCCAATTGTTTTTAATGAAGATTTGGTGTGGCTTTTAGACAAATACATTGAAATTTGACGAGCCTGTACAATTTCGCGTTTACGAGTTTGTGATTTAACCATATCAACAGGAACCTCAAAGTATTCGCACACCAATTTCTGGATGTACTCCATTGAAATTTCTTTCGAAGTATTTTTGATAAAGTTCTTCAGCATCTGTTTAGCCAAAGCTAAATCGATATCTTTCTTATTCAATGTAGACTGTGCTAATAAAGAAACCATTGCCCCTTCTAGTTCACGTACATTGTTATCAATATTATGCGCTACGTATTCTACAACATCGCTTGGCAACTCAATGCCATCAGCATACATTTTCTTTTTAAGAATAGCGATACGAACTTCCAAATCTGGCACTTGTAAATCTGCAGACAATCCCCATTTGAAACGACTTAATAATCTTTCTTCTAATCCAGCTAAATCCTTAGGCGCTTTGTCTGAGGTTAAGATAACCTGCTTACCTGATTGATGTAAGTGATTAAAGATGTGGAAGAAAATATCTTGAGTTTTTTCCTTACCTGCAAAGTTATGTACATCATCCATAATGATCACATCCATTGCTTGATAAAAGTTCACAAAATCGTTAATTGTGTTATTCTTTAATGAATCCACAAACTGTTGGCAGAATTTTTCACAAGAAACATAGATAACCAATTTATCAGGCATACTACGTTTAATCTCGTTACCAATAGCTTGTGCCAAATGCGTTTTACCTAAGCCTACCCCACCATAAATCATTAATGGATTAAATGAAGTGCCTCCGGGTTTTGCCGCTACGGCATATCCTGCAGAACGAGCTAATCTATTACAATCTCCCTCAACATAGTTTTCGAAAGTGTAATTCGGATTTAACTGTGGGTCTACAGTTAGTTTTTTCAATCCAGGTATAATAAATGGATTTTTGATATCCTTGTTTATTGATACAGGAATTGGCATTGATTGCATTTTTGCTTCTGCCCCATTTCCGTTAGAGGGCATATTTGTTGTGTAAGGAGAGCCTGTGTTCGACGACTTGTCGACCACGATATTATACTCTAATCTTCCTTCATCTCCCAATTGCTTTTTTACTGTTTTACGAAGCAAGCCCACATAGTGTTCTTCAAGCCATTCATAAAAAAATAAACTAGGCACCTGGATGGTTAAAACCTTTCCCTCTAATTTAAGTGCTGATATCGGTTCGAACCAAGTTTTAAAACTTTGGTTCGGAATGTTATCCTTAATTATTTGGAGACAGTTCTTCCATACTTCGGTACAAGTTTTTTCCATTGTTATTCGTTAATTTGTTGGTTTTCAGTTCTAATAAGGACATTACGGATGTGCCCTTTTGGAACATCGAATATTCAAAAAATTATCAACAAAAAGAACATTTTTTTTAATTAATTTGTAAGTAGTTCAGAAGCAGTATCATAAACTACTTAACCTAAATTTTTTGTGTTGATAACTATTTTTTAACCACAAATTAATATTCTCCAAACACATTTCTCATGGCATCGGCTATTTCACCCAGGGTGGCATATTCTTCCACCGCAATTAAGATAAATGGCATTAGATTATCGTTAGATTTAGCTGCTTCGATTAAGTTCTTTAACGCTAAAGAGACTTTTTCATTATCCCTTTCCGCTTTTAGCTTATTTATTTTTTCTGTTTGGATAATCCTGATGGTTTCATCAATGGTTAGCGTATCTGTAATAGCTTCTGTTTCTTGAGTAAATTTATTAACCCCTACAATAACACGTTCTGCACTTTCTACCTCTTTTTGATATTGATATGCTGAGTTTGCAATTTCTTGTTGAATGTACCCATTTTCAATTGCGTTAACAGAACCACCCATTGCGTCTATCTTATCTATATATATATACGCGGCACCTTCTATCTCATCGGTTAAAGTTTCTATAAAATAAGAACCAGCCAAGGGGTCGACAGTATCTGTTACCCCACTCTCAAATGCAATAACTTGCTGTGTGCGTAGGGCGATTTTTGCCGCAGCCTCAGTTGGCAAAGACAAAGCTTCATCATAACCATTTGTATGCAAAGACTGCGTTCCGCCTAAAACCGCCGCCATTGCTTGGTTAGTAACTCTAATTACATTGTTTAGTGGTTGCTGAGCTGTAAGTGTTGAACCTCCAGTTTGCGTATGAAATCTCAGCATCATTGCTTTTTCATCTGTTGCGCCTAGAGATTTTGTCATATTTGCCCACATCCTTCTGGCTGCTCTAAACTTGGCAATTTCTTCAAAGAAATTATTGTGACAATTGAAAAAGAAAGATAACCGCTTTGCAAAAACATTAATATCTAAACCCATTTCTAATGCAGCGTTTAAATAAGCTTTGCCATTTGCCAAAGTAAAAGCCAACTCTTGTACTGCTGTAGAACCTGCTTCACGAATATGATAACCAGAAATTGAAATTGTATTCCATTTTGGAACTTCTTTACTACAATATTCAAAAATATCAGTAATGATGCGCATTGATGCTTTTGGCGGATAAATATAGGTTCCCCTAGCTGCGTACTCCTTTAGTATATCATTCTGAATAGTACCTGATATTTCTTTTAAATCTGCCCCTTGTTTTTTAGCCAATGCAATATACATTGCTAATAAAATAGAAGCAGTAGCATTAATAGTCATAGAGGTTGTTATTTTCTTTAGCTCTATCCCCTCAAAAAGTATTTCAATATCTTTTAATGAGTCTATCGCCACCCCAACTTTCCCAACCTCTCCATCTGCCATTTCGTGATCAGAATCGTAACCTATTTGTGTTGGCAAATCGAATGCGACGGACAAGCCCATTGTACCTTGAGCTAATAAATAATGATATCGTTTATTAGATTCTTCGGCAGTTGAGAAACCTGCATATTGCCTCATTGTCCACAAACGCCCACGATACATGTCTTTTTGTATCCCCCTGGTAAATGGAAATTCGCCTGGAGTTTCTGTTAAAGATTTAGCAGAGGTATAGATATCCTTTATTTCAATTCCAGATGTTGTAGTAAATTTCTTATCCATGGCTTTTGGTTAACTGGTGAAGTGGTTAGTTGGTTAAAAATACAATTAACCAGTTTAAGCGGTTTAAAGAAATAATCCTTAAAACAATTTATGTATGTCTTTTTTAAGGTGGTCTATTGTTAAATCGTAAGGATTTTCTTCTATCCCACTCATGTGTTGCAAAACCTTTTTGCTGATATCTATACCAGTAGCCGTTTCTGGCAAACCTTGTACCACATTATTAACCATCGCAATGGTATCATCCTTTAATTTACGAACTACATTCCAACTTATCGAATCAACATAAAGCTGCTGAGTGATGTTGTGTTGATATTCCGACTTGATATCATTTAATATAATTGCTTGTAATTCTTTAACACCAATACCTTGTTGATGTAATCTCACTAAAAGATTTGCAGGATTAATTCGTTCTGTAAAAATAATTAACCGTTCATAGGCTTGCAAACGAAGTGGGAAAAGTGAGCTTCGGCTATCCTTATTCGCTTCTAAAGTTTTAAATCTGAAATAATTCTGAATATCGTTCTTTAATAAAAAATAAGCAGCAGCAACTGTGATTATTCCGCCAAATGCGAAAATGGCAACTTGGGTGAAGAAGTATGTGATGTTCATTCTATTTTGTTTGAATACCGTAATATTAATAAGTGCAACGAACAAAAATGTACATTAATATTTATATTTGTGGGTACTAATTTTAAAAAATATGAGTAACACAGTAGAAACTACTTTTGCACCTGTATCATTTACAGAAACTGCGGTTAAGGAACTTTTGAAACTTAAAGACCAACAAGAAATAGCTGATGATTTTGGATTAAGAGTTGGAGTTGAAGGTGGTGGCTGCTCTGGAATGAGCTATGTTTTAGGTTTCGACCAAAAGAAGGATGGCGACCAAGAATTTATTGTTGATGGAATTAAGATATTTATGCATAAAGCACATCAAATGTATTTATTAGGAATGCAGGTTGATTGGCAAGATGGTTTAAACTCAAGGGGATTTACTTTTAGTAATCCGAATGCCGCTAGTTCTTGTGGTTGCGGAACTAGCTTTTCAGTTTAAGCAGATTATATTTGTAACATTTTAACAGGTCTCGTTGTCTTAACAGCGGGACTTTTTATTTTTACTCCTAACTAGTATTTATTTCCATCAAATGACTTATACCGAAAACGTAAGACTTGCACTACAGTCTATTAAAAGTAATCGCCTTCGCACCATTCTTACTGCGTTAATTATTGCGATTGGCTTGTCTGCCTTGGTTGGGATTTTAACGACTATTGATGCTATAAAGACAAGTATGACCGAGGCTTTTTCCAGTATGGGAGCTAACTCTTTTAATATCAGAAATAGAGGAAGTGGTATAAGAATTGGAAATGGAAAAAGACCAAAGCCATTTAAATCAATTCGTTACGAAGATGCAATGAAATTTAAAGAACGATTAAATGCACCTGCTAATGTTTCGGTAAGTGTATTTGCCAGTGGGGGTTCGACGGTAAAGTATCAGCAAGAAAAAACAAATCCTAACATTAATGTACAAGGTATTGACGAAAATGGATTAGGCTCACAAGGATTAAATCTTTCTTTAGGAAGAAATTTCACAAATTCTGAAGCTACTTTAGGCAACAACATTTGTATCATTGGAAGTGAAATTGCAAAAACAGTATTCAAAAAAGAAACCCCATTAGATAAAGTAATTAATGTAGGCAATAATAAGTTTAAAGTTATTGGTGTTCTTGCCGAAAAAGGTTCGGGTATGGGGTCTAATACGGATAGAGCAGTGTATGTACCTCTCTACAAAGCTAAGCTGATTAATTCCAATTCCAATCCATCTTATACAATCACTGTTAATGTGCCAAGTAAAGAATTAATGGATAATGTTATTGGCGAGGCAACCTCAGAATTTAGAAATATAAGGAAGGTTAAAATTGGTCAACCAAATAACTTTGAGATAACCAAAAGTGATTCTGTTGCAGAAACTTTAGATGAAAATTTAAAATATGTGGTAATTGGTGGAATTGCTATTGGCGCTATAACCCTTTTAGGAGCATCTATTGCATTAATGAATATTATGCTTGTTTCTGTAACTGAGCGAACACGTGAAATTGGGATTAGAAAAGCCATTGGGGCAAATCCATCTGTAATTAGAAAACAATTTTTAATTGAAGCTATTGTAATTTGTTTGCTCGGAGGATTTTTTGGAATTCTCTTAGGGGTCGGGATTGGAAATTTAATTTCCCTATCTATGGGAGGCGCTTTTTTAATGCCGTGGGCATTTATCATGATAGGCTTTGCCCTTTGCGTTGGCATTGGAATACTTTCTGGTTATTACCCTGCTAAAAAGGCATCGAAGCTAGATCCTGTTGAAGCATTGAGATACGAATAACTCCGTTTTTTATCTGCAGTTGACAGTTTAAATGAAAACTTACAGCAATAAGTTATTTATTTGAGGCTGTGCAAGTAAATTTTGCAGCCTTTCTGAATTTAAGGATTCTTTTAAAGCATCTGCATGGCGAAGATGGTGCATATCGGTACCAATAAAATTTACACAATAATTATCTAACAATTCTTCTGCTGTTGATTTGCTATGTTTACCATAATATCCTGTTAAGGAAATGGTATTTAACTGTAGTAGACAACCAGTTTCTCTAATTTGTTGATGACTTTCGATCGAGTTATAATAGTAAGGATATCTTTCTGGGTGCGCTAAAACAGGCTGATAACCCGCATCTTGAATTTTGGCAATAATTTCAAATAAATTATGAGGAGCATTGATATAAGACAGTTCAAAGAGAAGGTAATTGTCTCCAAAGGTTAAAACTTCTTTTTTTTGTATTTTACTCTCAAAAGTTTCATCTAAATAGTATTCTGCTGCTGCATGAACTTCCAAATCTATATCATTTTGTAATAACCCTTCTCGCAATACATCTAATGCTTTATTAATTGTTGAAGGCGTATTACGGAAATAATCGGCCATGATATGTGGCGTAGCAATTAATTTCCTGAAACCTAACGCTTTAAATCTTTTGGCAAGTAGTATCGAATCATCAATGTTCTTCGCTCCATCATCAATTCCTGGCAAAATATGCGAATGCATATCTGTCCCAACGACTGAAAAATCAAATTCTGGTTCTTTTTTCTTTTTAAACCAACCGAACAAAATTACCTCCCTTTATATTGATTATCATAGTAAGCCTGGTAATTACCTGAAGTTACATTATTTAACCACTCCTCATTTTGTAAATACCAGTCAACTGTTTTTGCCAATCCTTCCTCAAACTGTAAACTTGGTACCCAGTCTAATTCCTTTTGAAGTTTGATTGAGTCTATTGCATATCTTAGATCGTGCCCGGCCCTATCAGTTACAAATGTGATTAATTTAGCAGACTCTCCTTCCGTTCTCCCTAGTCTTTGATCCATAATGCTACATAACAAACGTATTAAATCTATGTTTTTCCATTCATTATGTCCACCAATATTATAGGTTTGTCCAGTTTTAGCTTGATGAAAAATTACATCAATCGCTCTTGCATGATCTTCTACCCAAAGCCAATCTCTAACATTTTCGCCCTTACCGTAAACAGGAACAGGTTTATTATTTTTTATGTTATTTATCGCTAGTGGAATTAATTTTTCAGGGAAATGATGTGACCCATAATTATTAGAACAATTAGATATAACAACATCTAACCCATAGGTATCATGATAGGCACGTACAAAATGATCAGAACTGGCCTTTGATGCAGAATATGGGCTATGAGGATCATAAGCTGTAGATTCTGTAAACATTCCAGTTTCACCTAATGCGCCGTAAACCTCATCTGTAGAAACATGATAAAAACGTTTTGTTGCATAATTACCTTTCCAAAACTCTCTAGCAGCATTTAAAAGATTAACGGTGCCTATCACATTAGTCATTACAAACGCTGTTGGATCTACAATGGAACGATCTACATGAGATTCTGCCGCCAAATGAATTACAGCATCAAAATATTCTGTTTTAAAAAGATTGTTAATTTCTGTTGCATCGGTAATGTCGGCTTTTACAAATCTGTAATTGGCTTTATTCTCTACATCAGTAAGGTTTGCTAAGTTGCCAGCATAAGTAAGTGCATCTAAATTAACTATTTCATATTGCGGGTAGTTATTTACAAACCTACGCACAACGTGCGAGCCTATAAAGCCTGCGCCACCTGTAATTAAAATCTTTTTCATTTTATAATTCTTCTGGCAAGCCTAACTCTTTAGCCATTTTTGCCATATTTCCAGTATATATTTTATCTATTAAGTTGCTCATTTCTTCATTCAAATCAAATTGCAAATCTTCGTGCAACTTTTCAAACTTACGTAAGGTTATTAAAGTAGATTTTATAAAAAACTTTGCAAAAAGCTCATCGTAGTTTTTATAAGATGAAAAAAGACCTGATTTAAACTCGGTTAATGTATTGTTATATAAGAATAATCTCAAATCTACATCTTCAAAACCGGCCTTGGTTACCCTAAAATTATGATTAACCGCTTTAGCCAATTTACGTAAATTAGCTAAAACATCTTTAGGGTTCACACTTTTTGCAGACTTAAAATTTTGCTGATTGTGCGAAATAAGTTCTTTAATGTTGCTTACCCTATCTCTTAGGTTACTCTCATCTTCCAATAATAAAAAATGCAAATGTTCTGTGAGCACCTTATCCTTTGCCACCAAGCGAAGCAAGAGTTTATCTTTCTCTTTTGGAGGCAAGGCTAAAATCTCGACTTTTAAGTCTTTGTGCTCGCTTAGTTTCATATATACTCTTTTAATGATGAGAACTATGATGAGCAACTATTAAAGAATAGTTTAGTTGCTCATGATGATTTATCTAGAAAGGATTAGCTTTCAAATATTTTTCCCAATTCCATGCTGAGCTCATCATTTCTTCAATACCAAGCTCAGTTTTCCAGTTCAGCGCTTCATTAGATTTGGTTACATCCCCATAAGTTTGTTCAACATCACCTTCTCTTCTAGCTCCAATTACATAATTTAATTTCTCACCGGTTGATTTTTCAAAAGCATTGATAATTTCTAATACAGAACTACCTTTTCCCGTTCCAATGTTATAGACTTCGTAATTATCATTGCTTTGCGTCTCTAGCTTTTTAATTGCAGCTACATGGGCTTTTGCTAAATCTACTACATGAATATAATCTCTAATCGCCGAGCCGTCTGGTGTATTATAATTATTCCCAAAAACAGTTATTGCGCCTCTTTTCCCTATAGCAGATTGTGTAATAAAAGGAATTAGATTTTGTGGCACCCCAATAGGTAGCTCGCCGATTAAGGCAGATTTATGTGCGCCAACTGGATTAAAATATCGCAATGCGATTACCCTTAAATCTGGTGTTACGGCACAAGTTTCCTGCAAAATCTCTTCTGCAATCTGTTTGGTATTGCCATAAGGTGATTCTGCTTTTTTTACTGCCGCAGATTCTGTTACAGGCAATGTATCTGGCTGGCCATAAACAGTACAAGAAGAAGAAAAAACTAATTTAATTTTACTATTAAAAGCAGTGATAATATTAATTAATGAATAAAAATTATTGCGATAATATTTTAAAGGTTGCTGTACAGATTCGCCAACAGCCTTGAATGCTGCAAAATGAATTATGCCATCAATATCTTTATGTTGATTAGCAAATGCGTTAACTGCTTTTTCATCACATAAATCTAATTCTGCAAACTCAGGCCTTTTCCCTGATATTTTTTCAATTTGGTCTAAAATTTTAGGGTTAGAATTTGAAAAGTCATCTACCACTACAACTTCGTAGCCAGCATTAAAAAGTTCTACAACAGTATGAGAGCCAATGTATCCTGCACCTCCAGTAACTAATATTTTCGCCATTATCTTTTAATTAAAAATTGATATCATTTTATAGTCAATAAACCTTGTACTAACTTACACCTTCAATCTTTATATAATTTTCGGAGGTTTTAAATTTATTGATTTATCTTGCGACGAAGATAAGAAATAAGACGCAAAATGCTTTGGATTTATAACATCGGAATTGTAATGTATGGCTTACTACTAAAGCTTGCAGCTCTTTTTAACGAAAAAGCGAAGCTTTTTGTAAACGGACGGAAAAATATCTTTGAAAACATTGCCAAAAAAGTGAATGCTAAAGACAGACCAATTTGGTTTCACTTTGCGTCTTTAGGAGAATTTGAGCAAGGCAGGCCAGTTTTAGAAAGATTAAAATCAGAAAATCATTCTCAAAAAATAGTAGTCACCTTTTTTTCTCCTTCTGGTTATGAAATTAGAAAGAATTACGCTTTGGCAGATGTTTTCTATCTACCACTAGACACTGCTTCTAATGCAAACCAATTTATTGAATTGATAAATCCTAAATCTGCCATATTTACGAAATACGAATTTTGGTTTCATTATTTTAAGGAATTGGATAAAAGGCAGATTCCTCTTTACTTAATTTCTGGAATTTTTAGGCCAAATCAATCTTTCTTTAAATGGTATGGCGGTTTTTATCGAAATATCTTAAAATATGTCACTCACTTTTTTGTGCAAAATGAAGAAAGCATTTCTTTATTGAAAGGTATTGGAATAAATGAGGTGAGTTTAGCAGGAGATACCCGTTTCGATAGAGTTTATGAAAATGCTCAGCAACCTAAAAAACTAGACCTAATTGAAAGTTTCTGTGGCACTTCTAACGTTTTCATAGCTGGTAGTACTTGGCCAGAAGACGAAAAACTATTGATTTTATTAACTAAGAAATATCTAGATTGGAAGTTTATTATTGCACCACATGAAATTGGTGCATCGCATATCACAGAAATTGAAGGTTTGTTTCCAGAAGCAAATAAGTTTTCAGTGCACAGTGCTCAGATTTCATCAATTCCATCTCAAATCTCAAATCTCACATCTCGAATCTTAATCATCGATAATATCGGAATGCTTTCTTCACTTTATCAATATGCAAAAGTGTCTTACATTGGTGGTGGATTTGGGGTTGGAATACACAATACTTTAGAAGCCGCAGCATTTGGCTTACCGGTAATTTTTGGCCCCAAGTATGACAAATTTCAAGAAGCAAAAGATTTGATAGCGATTGGAGCTGCTAGAAGTATTTCTACACTTGACCAATTAATTGCTGCTTTTGAAGATTTTAGATCAAATGAAAAGGCATCCGCTGATGCAAAAAACTACGTAAAAGAGAAAAAAGGAGCTACAGAAATGATTATTGAAACCTTAAATAAAAATTAAGCCTTAACCATTTCCTCTAAAGCTTCAATAAATTTAGGATGATCGTTTAAACTTTCTACTAACTGCACATGTTCTCCGCCCAAAGTCTTAAACTCTTCATGATATTCTACGGTAATTTCATATAAAGTTTCTAGGCAATCTGCCACAAACGCAGGGCTAAAAACTAACAAACGTTTCTTTCCTTCGGCAGCCAATTTCTTTAATACATCTGTTGTGTAAGGTTGTACCCAAGGCTCTTTACCCAAACGAGATTGGAAGCACACCGTGTAATTTTCTTTAGAGATACCTAATTCTTTTGCCAATAATCTAGCTGTATCATGGCCTTGTGCAGAATAGCAGAATTTATTGGTATCGCTTAAGGTTTCACAACAATCTGAACTTTTTAAACAAAAACTTCCTGTATGATCGCATTTAAGTAATTGCCTTTCTGGCAACCCGTGAAAACTAAACAATACATGATCATAACTTTCTGGCTGATGCTTTCTAGCATTTTCGGCAAAAACCTCAATCATTTGTTTATTATCATGGAAAGAATTAATGAAAGAAATAGGCGGAACTGTTTGCCATTTACTAACCAATTCCATCACCAATTGCATAACAGAGCCAGAACTTGCCGATGCATATTGAGGAAACATTGGTATAACCTTAATGCTTTCTACTAAACCAGCCTTTAAGTTAGCCAAAGCGCTTTCAATAGATGGGCTTTGGTATCGCATAGCTAATTCTACATGGTAATCATCACCTAGTTTTTCTTGTAATAATTTAGCTTGAATTTTACTGTAATGCAAAAGTGGAGAACCATTTTCATTCCAAATTTCTTTATATAATTTTGATGTTTTAGGACTTCTAAAAGGAACTATAATTCCCTTTACCAACAAAGTTCTGTTGAATTTAGGAATATCAATAACTCTTTCGTCCATCAAAAACTGATCAAGATATTTGCGAACAGATGGAACTTCTGGACTATCTGGTGTACCTAAATTAACTAATAAAACTCCCTTCTTTCCCATAATTATAATTCGAATATTACACCAATAGTTGGCAATATGTTACCGCTAGTATTTGTAAGCAATTTGGTTTTAAAACGAGTTGCATCACCTGGCGCATCTTGTGCATTTCCATTTGCATCTCTATCTAGTACTAATTGCGATTGTGTTTCGTATTTGTTGTAAGTTAAATTTTGAATGTCCAAATATACGTTAAGGTTAAATTTCTTAAAAGGATACTTTTTGTCTACCCTAACATCTAATTGATAAAATCCCTTTAATCTACTGTCATTCAGTCTATCATAATCTTGCACACCTTGTGGAAATATAGAATAATTACTTTTTAATGAGGAATAAGCAATATCATAAGGTGTATAAGGACTGCCTCCGCCTAAGCGAAATTTAGCACCAACCTCCCAGTTTTTAGGTAAAATCTTTCCTGCTGTCATGCTTAAGATGTAGCGATTATTCCAACTTGACTGTACATATTCACCCAACTTATCCTTAAACTCACTGCGGAATAACGTTAAAGCAAAAATTCCATAAAAACCTTTATTTAAACGTTGCTGTGCAAAAAACTCTAAACCATAACTTCTTCCATCAGTCTCTCCAATTACTGGCTTATTCCCTACAACACCAAAATCAGCTCCTAAATTTGCCAATGGAATTACATCGCCAAAAACTTTAACCATTGGGTAACGGCTATAATTTTTAAAGAATCCCTCAATCGTAAACTTTGTGTTTTTTAAAGTATTGTATTCTAATCCAGCTACAACTTGAGCAGATTGTATATAATTCACATTTTGATTAAGCAATGGACCGCCTGTGTTATTCCTAAAACCTAAAACTGTATATGCGGGTAACTGATAATAGATGCCAGTATTAAAATTAAAGCTAACTTTCTCATTAAAATTATAAGAGGCTGAAAATCTTGGCGACAATGTTTTTAATGGATTTTCTCCCTTCGAACTAAAGTTATTTCCATCCAACCTCAATCCAAAAGAAAGATTTAATTTATCTGCCAAATATGGTGCACTAACTTGTGCAAAGGCTCCATATTTAATAAAATTGATAGCAGAAATATAGCCTTCAGTTCCACCTGGTAAAACTTGCAAACTATTGGTCGTATAATCTGCCGTCTCCATACCCACACCAAAGTTTATTTTATATTTCCCTTCACGAGATGAATTTTCAACCCTCAACTTGTTCTCTGTTTCAGTAGATTGATAATTTAAAGTTTCTATCTTACTCTCATCGTTGTCTTGAAATTTATATGCCTTGTTATTTAAATAATTCCTACTTAAAACAATTGTAGAAAAACCTTTTTCTCTATAGTTTTTATATACAGCTCCAATGGTATAGTTACTTTGCTTATTCTCTGGAAAATTAGCAATAGTATAGAGGTTATTTTCTGTTTTTTCTGTATTGAAATTCAATACAGCTTTGTCTAAAGCACCTAAGCCTAAAATAGTTAATTCATTTTTAGTGTCGAATTTTGTTTTAACCTTAAATTGAAAATCTTGATAAGAAGGCAGAAATGGCAGTCCTAACAATTTGAAAAGTCCCTGCAAGTAAGACAAACGATAAGATGCCATATAGGTTGTCTTTTTGCCGATTGGCCCTTCTACTACAGTTGCAAAATCACTTGACCCGATAGTTAAAGATGCCCCCATTTTATCAGGATTACCATCTCGCTGATTAAATTCAAATACAGAACTTAAAGCATTTCCCCTTGCCGCAGGAAAAGCTCCAGAATAAAAATCTACTTCTTTTATAAAATCTACATTGATTAATCCAACTGGCCCGCCAGATGAACCTTGTGTAGTGAAGTGATTAATATTTGGGATTTCGACACCATCAATATAAAATCTGTTTTCATTTGGTGCACCACCGCGAATAATGATATCATTCCTGAAACTTACAGGAGCAGAAACACCTGGTAAGGATTGGATAACTTTTGAAATATCCCTATTACCACCAGGATTTCGTTTTATCTCGGTAGAGCCAATTGTTCTAAGTGAAAGTGGAGTTTCTATAGGCTTAATAAATTTTGCCCTTTGAACAACAACTTCGTTTAATTGACTTACTTCTGTTTCTAAAGCAATATCTAATACAGTTGATTTTGCATTACTAACAGCAATATCAAAAACAGATTTAGATTTATAACCAATAAAATTGATTTGTAAATTGTAAACTCCAGGCAATAACCCTGATAGGCTATAATTCCCTAAGCTATCTGTTAAGGCATTATTTACTTTGCCTTGTATGGAAATAGTAGCACCAAAAATAGGCTGATTGGTAAAAGCATCTGTAATTTTACCTTTAATAATGGCATTTTGGGCGAGAACTGAAAAAGTAGAAAATATGAATAGGAGAACTAAAATAAATTTAATCTTCATTAAGGGATGGTTTTTTTCAGCTATTTACGAAAGATTCTCTAATGCAGTTTTTACTTTTTCCATTAACCACATTGGTGTAGAAGTTGCCCCGCAAATACCAACTTTATCATGATTAGCAAACCAAGATTTGTCTAGCTCTTCAACATTTGAGATAAAATAAGAATTAGGATTATACTTTTTACACACATCATAAAGTACTTTTCCGTTAGATGATTTTTTACCTGAAACAAAGATGATTTTATCGTAATCGGCCACAAAATTTTCTAATTCTTCATAACGATTAGAAACTTGTCTGCAAATGGTATCATTAGCTTTTAAGTCAAATCCCCTCTTTAATAATTCATCCTTAATTTGATAGAATTTATCGGTGCTTTTTGTGGTTTGGCTATACAAAGTGATTTTGTTTGGTAATTCCATTTCATCAAGCTCTGCTAAATCTTGAAAAACAATTGCCTTTCCATTGGTTTGACCTTGTAATCCTATCACCTCTGCATGCCCATGTTTACCGAAAATTAGAATTTGTTCCTCATCATCATGAGAGTTTTTTATTCTATTTTGTAGTTTCAAAACAACCGGGCAAGAAGCATCAATCATCGTTAAATTATTCTTCAAGGCCAACTCGTAAGTTGATGGGGCTTCACCATGTGCCCTAATTAATACCTTTTCGTCTTTTAACTGATGTAATTGGTCATGGTCTATAATTCGAAGACCTTTAGCTTTTAAACGTTCTACCTCTTCGTCATTGTGCACAATATCTCCCAAACAATATAAATATTCTTCATTGTCAAGTATATCTTCTGCCATATCTATTGCATACACAACACCAAAGCAAAAGCCCGAAGATTTATCTATTGTTACGTTTAAATCGTATCCCATCGTTTTTCTTAAAAATACAATTACAAAAATACGTAAAATGCTATTGAGATTTTAATAAATAGCATTTATTGACAGCAATGTTATTGATTCAAACTCTATGAGTAAAATTTGACTGAAAAGCATTAAGTTTAACTCAGGTAAACCCTATCTTCCTCTCCTTCTACATCCATCACCACATCAACATGCTCTTTTAAAATTGTCGCCAATTCTAAACCTACAAAATCTGTTGCTATTGGGAAAATCTTATGACTTCTATCAACTAAAACAACAGTTCTAATTTTTTTATGTGGTGTATTTAAGAAAACACCTAAACCATAGGCCAAAGTTTTTCCGCTATTTAAAACATCATCTACCAGAATGATAACTTTATTTTTCCATTCACTTTCACCCAAATCTGTTTTAGCAACCAGCTTACTGTTTTGCTTTTCTAAGTCTACACGAAGTAAAGTTACCTTAAAAGTTGCTATAGATTCCAAAACTGTTTTTAATCTTATGGCCAGTTTATAACCACGATCCCAAATCCCAGCCAAAACAATTTCTTTTTCAGTCAAGTTATCTTCCAGAATTTGATAAGCTATTCTGTTGATCTTCTGTTCAATTTGCTTTTTATCTAAAATAAGTACTTGATTTTCTGGCATAGTCTAAGGCAATTATCGCTATGCAAAAGAACGATTTTAAGCCTCAAAAACAAACACAAAAAAATATTTTCATTTTTTTGCAACGTTTTGTGTTGTTCATGTGTCTAATAACTATAACCCTAAAGCAAAAATTGTATGAAATTTATTAATGTACTTAAATCTAGCGCTCTTACTTTATCGATAATTATAGCTGGAAATGGTATTGCAAATGCACAAAACAGCAAAAATGTTGCTGTAAAAAACTTTAATGGCATTACTGTTAGCAGTGGAATTGATTTGTATTTAACACAAGGAACTACTGAAACTTTAACTATTAAAGGTGATGACGATCTGATTAAAGATGTTATTGTAGAACAGACAGGCACAGATGTGAAGATAAAATATAAAGATGGCGTTAACTGGAGCAGATTATTTAAAAATCAAAGCATTAAAGTATATGTAAATTATAAATCTTTAAAAGAATTAACTGCAAGTGGTGGTAGCGATGTTTTTACTCAAAATACTTTAAAAACCGACTTGCTAAACTTAAAGGCTAGTGGTGGCTCTGATTTGAAATTAACTTTAACTGTAAAAGACCTAACCCTAAGCATTAGTGGTGGTAGTGATGCAGAATTAAAAGGAAATGGCGAAAACATGAATGCAGCTGCAAGTGGTGGTAGCGATATCGAGGCTTTTGGATATATGGTTAATTATGCAAAAGTTAATGTTAGTGGTGGCAGCGATGCCAATATATATGTAAATAAAGGATTAGAAGCCGGTGCTAGTGGTGGCAGCGATGTTAATTATAAAGGTAATGCGGCATTAAAGAAGACTACTTCTTCAAAGAGTGGTGATATTAGTCGCGTTAACTAGACTTCTTTTAGTTTAGTTTTAAGTTTCGGAAAGCCAGTGTTGTGGATGCAATACTGGCTTTCATTTTTTCTTGAATAATTGCTGATGATCGATGGATCATTAACTAATTCTTACTTCTCCTTAGGATAAGGATAGTAAATAAAGTTTGCTCCTTCTGGCACAATCACAAAAACGCACATGTAATTTTCTGGTTTTTTGTAAGTCTTTAAAAACTGTTCTTTCTTATCAGGATGAATAATTCCCTTTTGTATAAACTCTTCTAATGTTGAAGCCTGGATAGTCCAATCGGTATTTAAATCGGACCTGTTTAAAATAATTTCGCCGATGCTTACTTCGTGTTGGTGTGCAATGAAAATCGGATTTAATGAAATTCCTTCCATCATTATTTCTACAGCTACTTCTTTTATCGAATCAGCATAGAATGTTAAATCTTTCTCCAAACTAACCAGTGGACTTTTCTTTTCCTTTTTTGGTGCACCATTTTCATCTGAGCTTAAATTGCCCAATAACTCTTCACTCTCCATATTCTTAAAACTTAATCTCTCTTTTAAGGGTAATAAATTTATCTTCTGCCAAACTATCCGTTAATAAACCAAAACCTGTTTCAGTTTTAACCACTCTTTTTGGCAATGGATATTCATCTGAACAGAAATACATACTTCCTTTTTTTATCAATTTCCATTTATTTCCTTTTAGGGAAAATAGATTTATGCTGGCCCAACAACTGCTAAACCAATCTGGTCTCAACAACAATTCCTGAACTCCATCACCATTTAAATCTCCCGCCCAAGCTAAATCTGCTCCGATAGCATTTTTGTAAGTCAGTTTTGGAAACTTGGCATTACTAAAGAAAACGTTAATGATGTATTCCTTGCGTTTATCGCCAATGTCGTCTTTAATCAATTTATCCTTAACCACAAATGCGGTGTCTGTTGCGGCTATTAATACCGTATCTATCTCTTGCTTTGTTGTATCTACGTCGATTTTCACTTTTGGAGAATCAATCTGCACATCAGTTTTTTCTTCTGTTTTAACCTTGCCTTTGCAAGCAGCTAATACAGCGAAAGCTAAGAAATAGATCCAGATTTTGTTCATGGCCTTAGTTTTAATAAAACTACATTTTCTACATGCTGTGTGTGTGGAAACATATCAACAGGTTTAATACGCACTGCATCGTATTTTTCTTTCAATAAAGCTAAATCTCTCGCTTGCGTGGCTGCATTGCAACTTACATAAACTATTTTTTCAGCTTCCATTTCCAATAAACGTTCTACCACATCAGTATGCATTCCAGCTCTCGGCGGGTCTGTAATTACCACATCAGGTTTACCGTGTTCTGCAATAAAATGACCTGTTAAAATATCTTTCATGTCACCAGCGTAAAAAATGGTATTATTAATTCCGTTTAGTTCAGAATTAAACTTTGCATCTTCAATCGCCGTTGGCACATATTCTATACCCACAACCTGTTTAACGTTTCCTGCCACGAAATTCGCAATGGTACCTGCACCTGTATATAAATCGTAAACCAATTCGTCACCTTTAAAATCTGCAAACTCTTTGGTTATCTTATATAATTCGTAAGCTTGATCTGAATTAGTTTGATAGAATGATTTAGCACCAATTTTAAACTTTACCAGGCCGTTATCAACCTGCATTTGCTCAAAAATATGACCTCTGCCTGCATAAGTAATAACCTCTTGATCAAAAATAGTATCATTTTTCTTTTGATTTTCGATGTAAAGCAAGGCTGTAATTTCTGGGAATGAAACTTTTAAATGTTCCATTAACCCATTAATTTGTTCTTGCTCTGCATAAGCGAAAACAACCACCACCATGACTTCTCCTGTTGAAGATGTTCTGATGATTAAGTTTCTTAATGCACCTTCGTGATTACGTAAATCATAAAAACTAATATCGTTTTTTAAGGCATATTCACGAACTCTTAATCGCAAGCTATTGCTTGGTTCGGCTTGTAAATAACAATGCTCTATGTCTAGAATTTTATCAAAACGTAAGGGAACGTGAAAACCCAAGGCATTCATTTCTCTTCCTTCAGCCTCAAACTCCATATCCGTTGAATTTAACCAACGTTTATTTGAAAAAGTATATTCTAATTTATTTCTGTAATATCTATTTGTTGCCGAACCTAAAATTGGCTCCATTGCAGAGGTATCAATTTTTGCCAAACGTTGTAAGGCTGCTTCAACATTCTTTTGTTTGAAACGCAATTGCGCATCATAATCCATATGTTGCCATTTACAACCGCCGCAAGTACCAAAATGACTACAGAATGGATCTACACGATATTCTGATTTTGTCTGTACATTTTCAATGATTGCTTCTGCAAAATTCTTTTTCTTTTTTACTACACGTATATCCACCACATCACCAGGAACGGCTTTGTCAACGAAAATCACTAACTCATCGGCTTTGCCTACACCTTTTCCTTCTTCTGCAATATCAATAATGCTTAATCCCGAAATACGGATTGGCTCAGCATTTTTTCTGTTTCTACTCATTGGTGCAAAGATAGTAAAAAGAGATGTGAGTATGGAGAAGTGAGATATTAGACTATGAGTAAAAATAAATTGCTACTAAATAATAGAGCATAGACTTCCTTTCGGGCTTTGGCAACTCGTTAGTATTGAACAATTAGTTATTGGTTTATTTGCCAAAAATTTTAAGGATTAATCCAAAAGTACCTTCCAGCCAGTTAAACTTCATATCAAATTGCTCATCAACCATTACCGAAACTTCTAATATCTCTTGACTCATAATTATGATGATTAATATGCAAATATAGGCTTTTATATACCAAAAACCAAAACGGTATATGTTAATTTCCTGTTAAGTTTAATTGGAAGATTTGAAAAAAGCAGATTTAAAGCTCTTTTTAGAGGGATAATCCCGGACCAAAGGAACCCCCATGGGGCTATTTACTTCAATCTTGTTCTTCGGCTACACTAAACGAAAAAGGCACTTTCGTTACTAGTGGTTTAACCAAAATAATGTGGTGCAAATCCAGTTTACAACTAAAAAGATGTAACAACAATTAAAAGCTAAATCTACATGATTATGGAAGGCATCATAAAAGGTTAATACCAGCTTAACTATTAAGACTAAGTTCATTCGGACTTGAGACGCAGTTTGGTCGGATTCAATTGTCATAAGTCCGAACAAAGTCCGAACTAACCCCGACCAAAGTCCGTCGCAAAGGTTAACCTTTTAACACTCTTTTGCGAAGCAGATACAAAAGAGAACAAAGGAAATCGAGTGTTTTAATTGCTAGAGAGACCCAATCACTATTTATTTGTTTAAACTTATAATACGTTCAAATTGCGCACTTTATTTGACAGCTTCTTTTCTGGAAAAACAGCTATCACTTTCTGTTTGCAACAAAGTAATTGATAGTGAAATGCAATTGTTATCTCAATATTTACAATCTTGTACAAAAGCTTAACAAGCTTTATATCGTTTTAAAAATTCTTTGACAAACTTTTCTTATTGCAGATCAAGAAGCTGTAGTTAGCTTCAATATTATGCTTTCAGTTGCTTAAAGTAAGTAGTTGTTTCTTCGATTATAGAGTTCATTAAATCGCCAGCTTTTTTGTGTTTTAGTAATGGCGCAATTTGTCCACCCCAGAATAAAATCATATCCCATTTTTCTTGTTCAAAAGCGGCTTTTCTTAAATGCGACATATATTGTGTTTGTAATGGAAAGGGTAAAAAATCTTTCTCTTGATGAATTAGGTCCTTAGCAACTCGGCTAGTAATTCCTCTACCTAGCCTTCCTGTAAAAGCTCTTGATAAAGTTGTGTACCTTGCCTCATCAGAAAACAGCATTTGTTTATGCTTAGCAGTAGCATTAGATTCATCGGTAGCCAAGAAAGCCGTACCAATCTGGGCGGCATCAGCACCAAGTACTAGCGCCGCAGCAACCCCCTTTACCATTTGCAATACCGCCGGCAGCTATAATTGGAGTTTTTACCTTTTCTTTAATCAGTTGTAGCAATACAAAAGTTCCGGTAGTAGATGATTCTGCCGATGTAAGAAAAGAGGGGCGATGCCCTCCTGCCTCAAAACCTGAAGCAATTATCAAATCAACACCTGCAGATTCTAATGTAATTGCCTCATCCAGTGTGGTTGCAGCTCCAATTGTAATTATACCCAATCTATGACATTGTTCAAGAATATCTGCTGATGGCACACCAAACATAAAGCTAAACACTGGAGGTTTTTGATGAAGGATCACCTCTACCTGATTTTCAAATCGGGATTTAAATGGCGCTGGTTTTTCTGGCAATGCGATTCCCAATTCATCAAAATAAGGTTTGAATAATCTTTCTGCATTCTTAAATTCTTCATCTGATACTGTGCCATCTACAGCGTCTGTATCTGATGCCCACAAATTGAAGTTATAAGGTTTATTTGTTGACGCCTTAATTTGCTCGTCAACTTGAATAATCTCTTCTGGACTTAATGTATATGCTCCGTAGCCACCTAGCCCACCTGCATTAGATACAATTGACACTAGTTCAACCGAAGAGAGATTACCACCGAATGGACCTTGCAAAATAGGATATTGAATACCTAGTATTTTGGATGCTTTTGTTTGATACCACATGATTTTAAAATTTAGTTGGCAATATCTGTAAACATCTTATTTACAATGAACCAACGATTATCCAATTTATGAAAAGATAGCAAGTCAGTGTAATTAAAATCATACATTTTAACCTGAACCCTCGCTATGGCAATAGAATTAACTATGTTAATTGATATAATTCTTCCTTTAAATAATTTGCCAGAATCTTTTGGACTTTGACGTTGTTGTACTCCATAGAGGTACTGATCGAGTGTTTTTGCATAAGGCTCCCCCTTTACATCACCAAATAATAAAGTGCCGGGATATAAGGCCTGTTTTAATTTGTTTACATCACCCTCGTAAATTCCTTTGAAGTAATATTTTTCTAGCACCTCTGTTATTGCTATTAAATCTTGCTGATTATTTTCCATTTTCTTTGAATTTTGTGCTTTTGATAACAGCATTGCCCAAAATAGAATAGCAGTTAATAAAAGCGTTTTCATATTAATTTAAGTGATGTCCGGCTCCCATACCTCCATCTACATTAATGGTAGCACCACTAATAAAATTACTTTTGGCTACAGTATAAACCATTTCTGCAATATCTTGCACTTCTCCCACACGGTTTAACAGGTGTAGCCCTGCACTTTCATCTACCCTATCTCCGTGCATTGGTGTACGGATTGTGCCAGGTGCAATGGTATTAACCCTGATATTGTTTTTACCAAATTCTGCTGCTAACTGTAAAGTTAGCGCGTGAACTCCTCCTTTAGAAGCCATTTGCGCAGTAATATTTGCACCTCCTAGCGCATGGTTAACCAATGGCGTACCGATATTTATGATTACTCCACCTTTTTGTTTAATCATTTGAGGAATTATAGCTTGGGTAGTAAAAAATGTACCTTTCAAGTTTGTGCCTAAAAATTTGTCTAGGTAAGCTTCATCTACTTCTAAAAATGGTTTCGTCTCGAAAATACCAGCATTATTCACTAATACATCTACTGAGCCGAATTTTGCAATGGCAGTAGCTAAAAGTTGCTCCCCAGTTTTTTTCTTGCTTACATCGCCAGCAACCATCGCTAAGTTTTCTCCGCCCCCTAATTCTTGATAAACGTCTTTCAATTTCTCAGCACTTGATGAATTGATGACTACATTATCACCCTTGGTTAAAAAATCATGAGCTATTTCTTTACCTATACCAGATGAGGCACCGGTAACAATTATAGTTTGCTTTTTCATCGCCTTATTTTTTTTCTGCTGTAATACCTTTTTCTCTCAATACAGATACCTGTTCTCCGGCATGTCCCCAATCATCTAAGTCAATCTCTTGAATTACAACAGAAGTTAATTGTGGATCTTTATTTAAAACAGTTGTCATTAAATCTGTTACACCTTTAATTAAAGCTTGTTTTTGCTCCCTTGTAACTCCTTCACGAGTTACTTCTATTTTTATATATGGCATGGCTATAATTTTTAGGCTAAAATGGTTTCACTTACCTCTTTAGCGGTTAAACTTACATTTAGTTCAAAGTCATTGTAGATTAAAGTATCACCCAAATCCATAAAAAAATTACCTGAGCGAAACCTCATTTCATATTTAGTACGGTCGATGATTAGCTTACCTGTCGCTGTTAACAAATCTCCATTGGTGTTAATTTCTGCATCAAAACCAATAGCATGTGTAATACCTTTTATAGTTAGGTTACCCTCGATATGTTTACCTAAAACAGAGTTGATTTCTAGCGTAGCTTCTGGAAATTTTTGACTAGAGAAGAAATCGTCAGATGCAAGGTGACCTGCAAATTGTGCATTAGTTGTAGGATCGATTACGTCAAGTATGATGATTGATGTAGTGTCAATTATGAATTTACCACCACTCAATTGACCATCGTTTAAAATAAGTTCTCCTTCTTTGATTTCGATCGTACCATCATGTGCACCTGTTACTTTTTTACCTACCCAGTGAATTTTGCTTTGTGCATTTAGCACTTCAAATTTTTGATTTTTCATTTTCTTTATGTTTAATTACAACACAAAGTACGGCAGGATTTTTCAGGTGGGGGCGTGACCTACATCACATTTGGAGAAGTGGATGATTTATGTGATATACATCACTTTTCGGGAGCATATAATCGGCTAAGCGTTTCCCTTGAAACACCTAGATAAGCTGCTATGAGATTTTTTGGCACAATGTTATAGAGTTCTGGATACATTTTTAGGAGTTCCTCATATCTATATTTTACATTATTATTCATTAATGATAATAACCTTTTTTGGGTTGCCACATATCCCCTATTCGTTCTCCACCTAAAAAAATGTTCTACTGGATGAAGTTCTTTGCATAACTTTTCTCTATCGCCATTAGACAAACAGAGCACTTCTGCGTCAGTGATACAATCTAAATTGATAGTAGCTTTTGTATGATTATAGAGTGCATTGAAATCGGATGCCCACCACGTAGGCATGGCAAACTGCAGGATGTACATCTTCAAATCATCGTTGATGAAGAAAGATTTTAAACAACCTGAAACCACAAAGTATTCGCAGTCTACTGTATCTCCATCGCTAATGATAGCTTGCCCTTTTTTAAAACTCTGTATTTTAAAATGGGAAAAAAAATAATCAAACTGTTCATCCGTTAGCTGTATTATTTTGCCAACGTGATTTTTTAAGATTTCTTTCGCCTCCATTAGTTGTTATAATTTAAGATAGACAATATTTAAAGTTAGGATTCTTTACAAGAGAATGCAATCTCGAAAGGCTATATATTAAGATTTTGAAAAGCAGGGATAGAAGCACTTTTAAAGGAAAGTCCCGCTATCACTTCAATCTTTTTGTCCTTCGACTATGCTACCGATATAAAATCGGTACACCTCAAGGATGACAAAAGGATTTTCGTTTTATCGGGTTTAGAGAAAATAAGGTTGTGCAATTATTTGGGGTTGCATGGTTTGCTAGAATATCTATTAGGACTCGTATTAACGCAACTTTTGCAGTAAACCTTACAAAGCCATCTTAACCAAATAATATTATATGCAATAGTAGTTTTGTGAAAAATAACTACCTTCAAAAATATTTTTTAAGCTAGGCAGCATACAATGAAAAGCTATAATTAATGCATATACAATGACAGGATCAGATCAGTTTCTTTTCTTTTTTAGTGCCTTAGGTGCTTTTAATGGCCTATTGCTTTCCTTATATTTTGCTATACACGCTAAAAGGAAAGTTTTTACAAACTACTTTTTATCCTTGCTATTGCTGGTTTTAAGCATCAGAATTATCAAATCGGTATTTTTCTATTTTAACCCGCAACTAGCAAATATTTTTATACAAATTGGGTTATCTGCCTGTATACTAATTGGTCCGTTTCTTTATTTATACCTTAAATCTTACACAGCATATAAGAAATCCAATTGGATTATTCATGTGATACCTTATGTGGCAATAATATCCATTTTAGGTTTTTTATATCCATACGTTGAAAATCGTGCAGTTTGGAGCAATTGGATTGTAAAAGCCATATATGCGCAATGGTTTGTTTACATTATTTTATCTGTAAAAAGCTTAAAACGGATTGTTCAAAAAATTAAAGACAAAGAAAGTTTGCGAAAAATAGATATATGGGTATTGAGCATCTATGTAGGTGTGATCTTGATTTGGTTGGCTTATACCACATCAAATTACACCTCATACATCGTCGGCTCGCTGTCATTTACATTTATTTTATATGTAATTGTGCTGCTTTTAATTTTTAGGAATAGTGATCAGACAAGTTTTTTTCAAGAAAAAGAAAAATATAAAAATAAAGAAATTGATCAAAACACCTTAGAAATCATTGGACAAAAACTACCCATCATCATTCAAAAAGAACTCTTTCTTAATCCAAATTTCACTCTTGAAGAGGCCGCAAAAGAACTGAAGGTAACCAAACATTTATTATCTCAATATGTAAATGAAATATTAGGTAAATCTTTCTCCAACCTTGTTACAGAATATAGAGTTGAAAAAGCAAAAAAAATGCTGGAGACCGAAAAAAATTATACCATCGAAAGCTTGGGTTACGATAGTGGCTTTAGCTCCAAATCAACTTTTTTTTCTGCTTTTAAAAAAACAACAGGGCTAACTCCTGCAGAATACCAGAAATTACATTACAAATAGGTTCAAATCTATAATATCATACTCCCATTTTGCAAACTAAGCCCTCAGTGGCATAGGTGTCTCTATACATTTGCATAAAAAAAGTATTTATGTATAGAACAACATCTAAATTTTATCGTATTATGATCGTGAGCATTTTACTCAGCTCATCGTTTGCTGCTGCTTTTGCGCAAAAGAAAATCTTGTTTGTAACTTCCAATCAGGAGTTTTATGGCAACAGTAAAATTGCTGCTGCTAACCATTTTGAGGAGATTGTAATTCCTTATCATCTATTTATTAAAGCAGGGCTTTCAGTTGACTTTGTTAGCCCAAAGGGTGGCGCTATTCCAATTGGTTACATCAATTCATCTGATAGTATTCAAAAAAAACACCTTTATGATCCATTTTTCATGGACAAGTTAAAGTATACCTTAAAGCCATCAACTATCAATACAGATGATTATAGCGCAATTTTTTACACCGGTGGCGGGGCAGCTATGTTTGGTGTAGCAGAAGACCAAACTATTCAAAACATTGCAAGAGAAATATACAACAAGAATGGAGTGGTTGCGGCAATTTGTCACGGCACGGCAGGTTTAGCATATCTGAAAGATAATTCTGGAAATTCGTTGTATAGTGGTAAAAAGATAACTGGGTTTCCGAACAAGTTTGAAAACAAGGAAGCAGAATATTACAAAACATTTCCATTTGCAATAGACGAGGCTATAAAAACCAACGATGGTAATTTTGTACATTCTAATGAAGGGTGGGATAGTTTTACTGTAGTTGATGGCAGATTTGTAACTGGACAAGATCCTAGTTCTGCATCAAAAATGGCTCATCAAATTATCGCACTTATCGAAGCCAACACGCCTCAAATAAAGAAAGAAACAATCAAGAACTTAGATAAAGTTTTTTCTGAATGGGATAATGCTTCGCATAAACCAGGTGTGGCAGCAGGGTTAATAAAGGACGGTAAAGTTGTCTCTCTAAAAGGATTTGGAAGTGCAAATGTAAACCATCAATTACCCGTTACCATAGATACCAAATTTCAGATTGGTATGATGTCGAGGCAATTTACAGCCTTCGCAGTTTTACTACTAGAAGAACAGGGAAAGCTCTCTTTAGCAGATGATGTTCGTAAATATATTCCAAAGTTACCAGATTATGGACACACCATCACCATTAAGCATCTATTAAGCCAATCGAGTGGTTTGGCCGATTTTTCAGCCCTAAAAGAAATTGCAGGTTGGCGTGACAAAGATTTCTTCACACAGCAAGATGCGCTGAATCTAATTTTTCAACAAAAGAAATTGGGTCACGTACCAGGAACAAAATTTTCTCCTACTTCATCAGGGCTCATTTTATTGAGTGAAGTAATCAAACAAGTTACTGGACAAACTTTGGCAGCTTTTTCTCAGCAACATATTTTTCTTCCCCTTGGCATGAATAACACTTTTTTTTTAGACGATAATGAAACTATTATACCCCATTTAGCAGTTTCTTACCAAGTTGGTAAAGATGGATTAAAGCATAATCCTATTAACTATTCTATTACAGGGACTACCAATCTTTACACTTCGGTAGCAGATCTCAGTCGTTGGTATCTCAATTTTGAAAACCCAAAAGCAGGCAGCAAAAAATTAATTGAAAAACTGACTTCAGCCGTTACTTTAAACGATGGTAAAACCACCTATAATCCTACCGCTGGAAAATTACTATATGGGCAACAATATCAGCATGCAAAACGAGGCATTATTAAGCTATGGACTTATGGTTTAGAAGGAGGTTATGCAAGTAATATTTTCATTTTTCCAAAGCAAAACGTAACGTCATTTGTACTTGGCAACAACAACAGATACAATGGTATTCTTGCTATGGGTATGGCAACTGAAGTGCTTGGGGATATATTTCCAGAACCAGAAAATATTGATTTCGGTAAGCTTAAAACCTTAAAACTAACACGTCAACAATTAGAAGCATACAGTGGTCATTATTGGGACAATGAACGCGTAGCAGCGCTTAGGCTGTATGTAGAAAATGATACTTTACGCTACCAACCTTTAGGCGGCAATAACATAAGTTCACTTGTACCACTATCAGAAAATATTTTCCAAATGGTGGTTGATGGAGATGGTGTAATCATGGTAAAATTTCGTAAGGAAGGTGGCACTATGAAAATGATTTACACTTCTGGTGAGAGCGATGAGTATGTATACGAAGTCTACAACCCCAAAACATATACCACTACTTCATTGAATGAATCTACAGGCACCTTCTATAGCGATGCATTGAAAACAACTTATACGTTGCATCAAAATGAAAAAGGCTTATTTACAAGCAATAAAAATCAATCCTTAATTGGTTTCACTCCTATTCAAACAGACCTATTCTTAAGTAGTGCTAGGAATATTGGCAGTATTCGGATTGCTCGTAACAAACAAAAAAAGATTATAGGGTTTTATATAAATTCCGATAGAATTAAAAATTTATTTTTTGAAAAAATAAAACCTTAAGCTCTTTTTTCTACCAGATGTTTCTACCATAGAACTTCGCGTCATGATATGATATTCCTCTCTTTCAAATTGAAACCTAATCATTTATAACTATATGAATAATATATTATTCTTATTACTTGTTTTTATAAGCCTACGCTTAGAAAACAGCAATGCACAGAAAAAAAATATAATTAACCAAGTCTCCTTTTCTTCGTCAAAAGGAAATAATGAAAAAATTAAAATGCTGAACGTCAATTATAAAGACACGAGCAAAGTATCTATAAAAAGCGATTTAGCCCAAGTTACCGAAATACTTCTCGACTATATTGAAGGCACATCAAATGGGCAGCCAGAAAGGTTACGTAAAGCTTTTCATCCAGACTTCAACTTATACACGGTGTCAAATGACACTTTATGGACACGTTCTGGCAAACAATATATTGCCAACATAAAAGTTAATGAACAAACCAATAGAGTAGGTCGTATTATTTCAATTGATATTGAAAAAGATGCTGCAATGGCAAAAGTTGAAATCGCAATTCCAGGTTTTAGAATATTTACAGACTACTTTTTAATACTCAAGTATGAAGGCTTATGGAAAATTGTCCATAAAAGCTACACTTGGAGAGAATTAGCCAAAGCAGAAAAAAAATGAGGAATTTATGCTGAAATAAATTAAGTATGGCGACAGGACATTAATTTTACTCACTACATTATTAAAGCAATACAATAGCTTAATTCGAACGTCGTCATTAAAAACTAGGACGATTGTGGGTTATAGTTATAAGTATTAAAACAGCTAACCCTATTCAATTAAGGATTCATAGATTTGGTATATTTATCAAGACCTTATTATTAGAATTTTGAAAAGCAGGGCTAGAGGCAATTTAAAGGAAGTCCCGCTATCACTTCAATCTTTTACCACTAAATCCCTAAAGGACTTTGTAAAAGGATTTTCGTTAAATCGGATTTAGAAATTGGGATGGTACAATTATTTGGTGTTGCATAGTTTGCTAAAACATTTATTCTTATCCGCCTTTGGAACAATTAACAGGCAATAAAATCGCTTTGCTTAATCATCCTCGTTTGTAACGAGGATGATTGGGAAAGCTTAAAAATTAATACTTAGCTAAAAGCCCTTTTATATATATTGGAAATTCTTCTTTTCCAATACCATTAATTCTTTTTAAAGTTGCAAAGTAATCTTCTTGAGGTTCTGGAGTAAATAATTTCTTAATACCATCTACACCGAACCTTTCTTCAATGTCTCTACAAACTAAACCACTTAATATATAGGTAATTGGCACTCCTCCTTCTATTCTAACTTTGAAATTTGTGGCAAGTTCACAGATGTCTGATGTCTTATTGCTATTAATATAATTTTTAGCAAAAACTGATAAACCATCTAGATTTACCCCGCCAGAGCCACCAATGTAAGTAGCATAACCTTCATCAACTTCCCTTGTCTTATGTTCAAATAAAGTTGAGGTATAAAAATGAACTGTTTCGTGTTCATATAGTTCAGAATTATTTCCTGCAAGTAAAGTATTGGCCCATGGATAAGCCAACCCACCAGACAAGGAAAAATACATATTTTCTATGTAATCAAATCCTAGCATTTTAAATAATTGCTCAGGGTCATCACATTTGTAATAAGTAATTTTTAAAGGTTCAACATTAAATTTCTTAGCAAAAGATGTATTAAAATCATTCATTTTCTTTGCCTTTTTATCGTCCAACTTATTAGGATAAATATATTTAATGTTACCAACTTGTTTTACATTATATAGCCTTGTATTATAATCAATTGTATTGTAAAATAGATACTTATCACCAATCTTCCTTGCTTCAAATGAGGCAATTAAATTCAATTCTGGAATATTTGAATCACTCTTGCTTACCGCCATATAGGCAAGCTTCATGATATACTTTTGCCCGCCAATTGGCATTACCGTCAATAATGTTGGTGTAAAAAAATTCTTGCCATTTGGCTTTTTAGCTTCTGCATTACTTAACCAATAAAAAGGTTCAACGCTCTCTTTTAAATAAGTAGAATCTATATATGGATTGGGGTTAGCTACATCATTTCTAGCTTTTAAAAATCCTTTTAAAGAATTAGTAAGCTCTACTCTAACACTTGTATCTGGAATTAAATAAAAAGCTGGCTTGCTAATGATTAAAGTTGAATCTGATTTTTGACCATACCCCTTGCAGACAAATACAATGTGAATTACAATTACAAAAATTAATGCTTGCTTCATAGGCAAACAAGATAAGTAAAAAGATAGCTAATAATAAAGTGCTTTTCAGCCAGATGCTGAAATAATCCCGATAATTATCGGGACAGCATGACGAAAGGTTGTTAAACTTACAAAGCTGCCTTAACCAAATAAGGCAATAGCTCTTTTTGGAAGGTGACAAAGTTCTTGCGTACATCAGCATCGCTTACGGAGGTAAAAGCAAATGAGAATACGATGCTCTTACTTGCTTTTAATAAAAACGCCAATCCGCCACGGCGAGCTGGGTTCTTTTTAAAGTGATCAAGTTCTAAGTATGCAGATAATAAAAGGGCTTCCAATTGGTCTGAAAGATGTTTTAGAAACTCCTGCGAGTTGGCATTTTCACGAACAAAATCCCACCCAATAAATTCATTACAAACTGTATAAGATAAACGGCAGGTTTTCATCACCAGAGCTTTTAAATGTTCTTCTTCGTTGGCAAAGGTTACTTTATTGCTGATGATCTCGTGAAGATTTACATCTAGGTAATCCATTAAGATAGCATCTAACACTTGTTCTTTGCTATCAAAATATTTGTAAATGGTTGCCTTTGCTATTCTAGCTTTTTTGGCAATTTCATTTACGCTGGTTTTATGGTAACCATATTTTCTAAAAAGCTCTTTAGCGGCCCTTAAAATACTTTCTTTTATTTTTTCTGGCTCCATTAATTAGTTACCTGTAAAGTATTACCAGCAATGGTAACACCATATTGTTTTAGGGATGTTTTTGCCGGGGCTTTAACGGGGCTGCCATCGTACATGGAATATTTAGCGCCAGAAACTTGATCTGTTGCTGTTAGATTAGGGTCATCAACCACTACTGCATTTTTCTGTTCTGGATTAACTGTACTGCAGCGATCGTATGCAACATAGGCATTATCCGCCCTGCGATAAATAATGATACCTGCTACACCATAACCTGTTAAAGTTACCGCCCCACCTGCTGTACTTAACCTACTTAACCTTGGGTCGGTTAGGGGTGCGCTAAAGTTTACGGGCAAATCGGGAATTAAGGTTTCTTCCTTTGCACAAGATGTGAAAAGCAAAATAACCAAAACTAATCCGATATACTTTCTCATTAGATAATTGCAGATTTATATTGTTTTAAGAAACGCACATCATTTTCAGAAAAAAGACGTAGATCTTTAATTACATATTTTAAGTTAGCAATACGTTCAATTCCCATTCCGAATGCAAAACCACTGTATTTTTTACTATCGATACCACAGTTTTCTAAAACGTTAGGATCTACCATTCCGCAGCCTAAAATTTCTACCCAACCACTGTGTTTACACATTTGGCAACCATCGCCTTTACAAATTGTACAAGAGATATCCATCTCAGCACTTGGCTCTGTAAAAGGAAAATATGATGGGCGGAAACGAACTTTTGTCCCTTCACCGTACAATTCTTGAACAAAATAAAATAAGGTTTGCTTTAAATCTGCAAATGAAACGTTTTCATCTACATACAAACCTTCTACTTGATGGAAAAAACAGTGCGCTCTTGCAGAAATTGCTTCGTTACGGTAAACACGACCAGGCATTAAGGCTCTAAATGGGGGCTGACCTGCTTCCATCATGCGCACTTGTACAGATGATGTATGTGTCCGCAAAGCGATGTCTCCTTTTTCTCCTCCTTTTTTGATGAAGAAAGTATCTTGCATATCTCTTGCAGGGTGTTCTTCGGGGAAGTTCAAAGCAGAAAAGTTATGCCAATCATCTTCGATTTCTGGACCTTCAGCTACACTAAAACCAAGTTTATTGAATATCTCGATGATTTCTCTTCTTACTAAAGCCAAAGGGTGACGAGCGCCAACTTCAAAACCTTCGCCTGGAAGTGTCATATCCAGTTGTGAGTTTTCAGTTTTCAGCTTAGAACTTGCAGTAGTTTCATTTAAAGCTTGATATTTAGCTTCTGCTAATTGCTTAAATTCATTTAATACTTTACCAAGCGTTCTCTTCTCTTCTGGAGAAACTGCCTTAAATTCGTCAAAAACATCTTTGATTATACCTTTAGTTCCCAAAAAGCGGATACGGAATTGTTCCAGCTCATCTGCACTTGTAGTGTCAAATGCATTGATCTCTGCGGTATACTGTGTGATCTGGTCTTGTAACATCTGCCAAATATACAGCAATTTATAGAATAATTTTATATGCAGCCAGTTCAAATATTAACTTGAAACGCATTTATTACAAGAAAATGAACTAAGAACTAAAAATTTATGCTAAAGCCCTAGTATAAGTTTTCGTTGAAGAAACTAACCGATTTATCTAACACCTCTTGCATGTGGATGGATTTACTAAATGCATGATCTGCGCCTTTAACATAATAAAGTTCATTAGGCACCTTAAGTACATGTAATCTATCTGTGAATTTATCATAAATGGCTTTATCTTGCAATGGCAGTCCTTCTACGATGTTATTTTGAGGAAAAACATTCAAAGTTGGCACTCTTTTATTCTCGTTAGCAAAATAAAGTGGACTGATCTCTTTATATGCTGTTTCATTTGCTAATGAAATTTCAAAACCAGTAAAGCGATACCCCCCCTCAACAATGTAGGAAGGAAAAACTTGCCAACCAGAAAAATTAGTGAAAACTAAATCTAAGGCACCTGCCAAATTTGAAACTGCTTTTACCTTATTGGCATTTTTATCTCCGTAAGCATATAATAACCCCAAAGTACCTCCTGCACTATGACCAGCAATAGAAAGTCTACTCCCACTTATTACCCATTGCTTTGCATGTGCAATTGCAAAATCTACTGCCGCACTCACATCGGCAACCTGATCTTTTAATTTTACAGCGCTCTCTTTGTGTACAGGGTTTGGCAGATTATAAACTCCAGTAGCATCTACTAATCTATAGTTCACATTTAAAACAGCGAAGCCACTTGAAGCGAGGTATTTAGCTGCATTTGTATACTGTGATTTATCACCACCAATAAAACTTCCACCATGTATTAAAATTATGGTTGCCATGTTAGAAGTTCTATTTGGCGGCAAGTACACATCCATTACTTGTTTTGGATCTGTACCATAAGAAAGGTCTAAAATTATTTCGGCTTCTGTTTTAGTTTGATAAGATACCTCTTCTGCTTTGTCACATGCAAAAAGCATTAACACCATAAAACCTAAACCAATAACTTTCGAGATGCCTTTCATAAAAACTTATATTACACCTAATTCTTTACCCACTTTTGTAAAAGCTGCAATTGCCTTATCTAAATGATGTTGTTCATGTGCAGCAGAAAGCTGAACTCTAATTCTTGCTTTTCCTTGTCCAACTACTGGATAGAAAAACCCAACAACATAAATTCCTTCATCAAGCATTTTAGCCGCAAAAGTTTGTGCAATCTTAGCATCGTACAACATTACCGGAACTATTGGATGAAAGCCTGGTTTAATATCGAAACCAGCGGCTGTCATTTTTTCACGGAAATATTTTGTGTTATTTTCTAATTTATCTCGTAAACTAGTTGTTTCGCTTAACATATCTAAAACTGCAACAGAAGCACCTGCAATAGCTGGAGCCAAAGTATTAGAAAATAAATATGGGCGAGAACGTTGACGTAACATATCGATAATTTCTTTTTTACCAGATGTAAATCCACCAGATGCGCCACCCAAAGCTTTACCTAATGTCCCAGTAATGATGTCTATCCTGTCCATTACGTTAAAATGCTCATGTGTACCACGACCAGTTTTACCAACAAATCCAGTACAATGAGATTCATCAATCATAATTAAGGCTTCATATTTATCAGCCAAATCAGCTATTTGATCTAAAGGTGCAACTGAACCATCCATAGAAAAAGCACCATCAGTAACAATTATTCTGTGACGACAATCTTTAGCTGCAATTAACTGAGCCTCTAGATCAGCCATATCAGCATTTTTATAACGGAAACGCTGCGCTTTACAAAGTCTAACGCCATCAATAATTGAAGCGTGATTTAATTCATCAGAGATAATTGCATCTTCAGCACCAAACAAAGGTTCAAAAACACCACCATTTGCATCAAAAGCGGCAGCATATAAAATGGTGTCTTCAGTACCTAAAAATTCAGAAATTTTTGCTTCTAGTTCTTTGTGGATATTTTGTGTTCCGCAGATAAAACGAACAGAAGACATACCATAACCATAATCGTCTATTGCTTTTTTAGCGGCTTCGATTACTTTTGGGTGAGACGACAGGCCTAAATAGTTATTTGCACAAAAATTGATTACTTCTGCCCCAGAGCTTACTTTAATATCTGCTCCTTGTGGTGTTGTAATAATTCTTTCACGCTTATATAAACCAGCATTTTCTATTTCTTGAAGTTCTTTTTGCAGAACAGGTTGAAGGGTTTTGTACATATTTATTTAATTTTTGATGCAACCATTTGCTTATTAAATTGCTCTACAAATATATTAGTAGTTAACAAACTTTAACACATTTATTGTGTTAACTACTATAACTTAGAACGATATTTACAGCTTTAACATACTTATGAAGAAAATATGCCTCTCGCTAATTGTTATTTTAGCAGTTATAAATACATCGTTCGGCCAATTTCAAATTACTGGAAAAGTTACTGACAATACTGGAGAAGTAATCCCATTTGCATCTGTATTTATAAAAAATACCGCAAAAGGGGCATCTTGTAATATTGATGGCGTTTATAAATTGACGCTTGACAAGGGCAATCACACTTTAATTTACAAGGCAATTGGCTTTAAAGCTTTGGAAAAAGCTATAACAGTTACAAAGGACATGACTGTTAACCAAACTTTAGCACCAGAAAGCTATACCTTAAAAGATGTTGTAATTAAAGCAAATGCCGAAGACCCAGCTTTTGAAATTATAAGGCAGGCCATTAAAAATAGAAAGAGATATTTAAATGAAGTAGAATCGTACAAGGCTGATGTATATATTAAAGGATTGCAAAAATTAGTTGGCGCGCCAAAAAAATTCTTTGGCAGAGATGTTCAAAAGACTTTAGATTTAGACACCAACAGGAAAGGAATTGTATACCTCTCAGAATCTCAATCTATTTTTAGCTTTAAACGTCCCGATAAAGTTAAAGAGGAAATGGTTTCTTCTAAGATTTCTGGGAATAACAATGGCTTTAGCTTTAATAAAGCATCTGATATGTTAATTAACTTCTATGAGAATCTTTTGCTAGAAGGCTCTGGTCTAAGCTCAAGAAGTTTCGTCTCTCCCATTTCAGACAATGCCATGTTTTATTATAAATACAAACTTTTAGGCACCACTGAAGAAAGTGGTGTTATCATTAATAAAATTGAAGTCATCCCCCGTCGTAAAAACGACCCTGTTTTTAGAGGAACAATTTACATTGCTGATGATACCTGGAGAATCATGGGAACTAACCTTTACCTTACAGAAGATGCAGGAATCAATTTTGTAGATACCTTAAATATTGGACAACAGTTTGTTAAGCTAGAAAAGGTTTATATGCCAGCGACTACAAAATTTGAATTTAATGGAAAAGCATTAGGATTTAAGTTTGAAGGCTATTTCGTTGGAATCTTTAGCAATTATACCTTCCCAGATTTTCCAAAAAACTATTTTACTTCAGAAATTTTAAAAATCACTAAATCAGTTAATAAGAAAGATTCATTGTACTGGATGAACAATAGGCCAATTCCACTAACTGACGAGGAAAGGTTTGATTATAAAAAGAAGGATAGTATCGCCTTGCGCAAAACAACTAAGCATTATCTAGATTCAACAGAACGAGAAAGTAATGAATTTGGGCTAGGTAAGTTATTTCTGTCTGGATATAGGTACAATAAACGATATGAAAAAAGGACTATTTCTTTCGATCCATTAATAAGGTCCGTATTTTTTAACACAGTTGAAGGATTTGCGGCGAAATATGGCGTAACATATACCCAAAGGCTCGAAGATAGGAAGTTCTACTCCATTAGACCAGAGGTGAGGTACGGTTTCTCAAATCATATTTTTACAGGGAATATAAGTGGAACCTATTATTACGACCCACTAAAACGAGCAAGCATTAGCGGCAGCTTTGGTTCCGACATTGCAGATTTAAATAGGTATGGCTCTATGACTCTACTTTCAAATACAATAAATTCATTATTATTTGAAAGAAATCTATCGAAATTTTACAGGAAGGAATTTGCGAACATAAACACGACTAGAGAACTAGCAGATGGTTTGCAAGCAGCTGTTTCAATTGACTATGCTCAAAATAGGACTTTGCAAAACACCAGTGACTACAAAGTTAGAAATGTTAAGGATGAAGAATATACTTCGAACAACCCTTTTAGTCCAACAATAGAAACACCTTTATTTCCAACTTATCAATCCTTTAGTATATCAGCAAGTTTAAATTATACTATCGGGCAGAAATACATTACTAGACCTGATGCTAAAATTTACGAGGAATCTAAGTTTCCACGCTTTAATTTAGGCTATAGAAAAGGTTTTAAAGGAATACTTAACAGTGATGTTGATTATGATTTATTAAGTTTTGAAATTTATCAAGAACATGTTAGAATGGGTTTAGTTGGCTATTCGTCAATAGTAGTTGGAGCAGGTAAGTTTTTAAACAACAATGCCGTATTTTATCCAGACAGCAAACACTTTAGAGGAAACAATTCAACTATCTTCCCTTCAAACTTAAGGAAGTTTAGGTATTTAGATTTTTATCAATATAGCACTAGTAAGCAATATATTGAGGCTCATTTTGAACATAACTTTGCTGGCTTTATTGTCAATAAAATTCCGCTTTTGAGAAAACTTAAATTGGAAGAAATTGTAGGCTTTAATTATTTAACCGAACCTGGAAAGAAAAACTATAAAGAATTTTATTTCGGAGTTGAAAGATTTGGTTTTGGTGTAAGTTATGGCTATTCATACAATGGAAACTATAAAGTAGACCAAGGATTTAGAATTGCATTTGGATTTTAACCCTCTTCCCCAAAAGGGAGGGAGATGCAATAGTTTAACCTTCCACCTCTCAACCTTTTATGCTTCACCCTTTTTTACTATCTTTGTAGCGCATTAAACGCTGTTTGCAACAGTATCAATGAATTATGACATACAATACCTTACTTTATTATTGCTATTCTCCAATAGCAAATGCAGAACAATTTGCTGCAGATCATTTAATTTTTTGTAAATCCTTAGGATTAGTTGGCCGTATCATTGTAGCTGAAGAAGGCTTAAATGGAACAGTTTCTGGTACAAAGGAAGCTTGTGAAACTTATATGGCTCATATAAAAGCTGATGAACGTTTTGCTAAAACAGATTTTAAAATAGATGAGGTTGCAGAGCCTTCTTTCATTAAAATGCATTGTCGCTATAAAGCGGAAATTGTGCATTCTGGCTTAAGAGATACGAGTATCATCAATCCGAATGAAAAAACTGGAAAATATTTAGAGCCTACTGAGTTTAGTGAGATGTTAGATAGAGATGATGTTGTTGTGTTAGATGTTAGGTCTAATTATGAGCATAATCTTGGCAAGTTCAAAAACGCCGTTACTTTAGATATCGAAAACTTCCGCGATTTCCCTGACCAGATTGAGGCTTTAGCAAAATATAAAGACAAAAAAGTGATGACTTATTGTACTGGAGGCATTAAGTGCGAAAAAGCATCAGCTTTGCTTCTACACCATGGCTTTACTGATGTTTACCAATTACATGGGGGCATTATTAAATATGGCAAAGAAGCAGGCGGAAAAGATTTTGAAGGTAAATGTTATGTTTTCGATAACAGAATTGCAGTTGATGTAAATTCGGTAAATCCTACTATTGTTTCTGTTTGTTATAATTGTGGCAAAACCACACCAAAAATGATTAATTGCGCCAATCCAGAGTGTAATGAGCACATTACACAGTGTGATGAGTGTGGGGATAGTTTACAAGGTTGCTGCTCAGTTTCATGTACCACTCACCCACGTAAACGTCCTTATGATGGCACGGGTTATTATGTAAAAGTTCCTCAACCTGTAGCAAGCAAATAATTCGTTTGGTTAGTTATAAAATATTATTAGACTTTTTCCCTTTTATTAAGAAATAGAAATTATTGCTCATTATCCCTATTAATTAATTATTTTGTAAAAATATTTGACTAACAGTTCTTCTGTAATGACCAATAATTTGTTTAAGTACTTTACCGTATACCTTACATTTTTGCTTTTGCCAACTGGGACATTTGCAAATGATATACAAAGTATAGGAGTCCCTTACGTTCAAAACTACCCTAAATCCTCATACTTATCCGGCAATCAGAATTGGTCTATAGCAAAAGATAAAAATGGCATCATGTATTTTGGCAATGCCGAAGGGCTATTAACCTTTGATGGCAAATATTGGCAACAATATAAAATGCCAAACCATCAAATTGTTCGTGCTGTTGCCACAGCCGCAGATGGAACCATTTACACAGGCAGTTTTGGCGAGTTTGGTTTTTGGAACTATCAGAACAAACGTTTAACCTATAATTCTTTGATTAAACTGATTCCCAAACCTCATCAAATAACCAATGAGATTTGGAAAATATACATAGATGGCAAGAGAATAATCTTTCAATCTTTTTCTACTATCTATATTTATGAAAACAAGAAAATTAATGTTGTAAAACCCCCGTCTTCATTTTTATTTCTGCATCAAGTTGGAAAGAGATTATTTGCAGAAGTATTAGGAAAAGGCCTATTTGAGTTACAAGGAAATTCATTAAAATTATTAAATGGAAGTGAGCAATTAGGCAATACGGGTATACTATCTATCCTTCCCTATAAGGATAACAGTTTTATTATTGGCACTAGCAAAAACGGACTATTTATTTATAATGGAACAACGTTTACACCGCTAATAAGCCAAGCAAATAATTTTCTTAAAACATATCAACTTAATAACGGGGCAAAAATTTTAAATAAGTACTATGCTTATGGAACAATTTTAAATGGCTTAATTATTATTGATGAAGATGGAAAAGTGGTGCAGCGTATCAATAAGTCAAGTGGCTTACAAAACAACACCATTTTAAGCCTTTATGCAGATAATGAACAAAATCTTTGGGCAGGTTTAGATAACGGGATAGATAGAGTTGAACTTAACTCACCGCTATATTTCTACTTTGATAAAGCCGGGCAATTTGGAACTGTATACTCTAGTTTAATAGTGAAAAACAAAATCTACTTAGGCACAAATCAAGGTTTATTTAGTAGCCCTTGGTTACCAGATAATGGAAATCTATTTAACTCTTTCGATTTTAAGTTAATTCCAAATTCTCAAGGACAAGTTTGGGATTTAAGTCAAATAGACAATCAATTAATTTGTGGGCATAACGATGGTACTTTCAATATTGTTGGAGATCGAATGGAGAAAATATCTACGGTTAGTGGTGGTTGGATGATAAAGAAATTAAACTCAAATCCTAATTATTTAATTCAGGGCACTTATACAGGTTTAGTCATTTTTGCTAAAGATGGTGCTGGAAATTGGAAATTTAGCCATAAGGTTGCGGGTTTTGGAGAACCTTCTAGGTATGTAGAACAAGATGCGAAGGGGGATATTTGGATAAGCCATGCTTATAAAGGTTTATACAAGCTTACGCTAAGCGCTGATTTAAAAAAGGCTACCAACATTAAGTATTTTGATGAGAAAAATGGTTTGCCTAGTAATTTCAACATCAACATGTTTAACCTAGAGAATAAAATAATTTTTTCTTCTGATGTGGGCTTTTTAGTTTATGATGAGATCAGTAATCATTTTAGCAAGTACGAAGCATTAAATAGCAAGTTAGGGAGCTTTTCATCTTCAAATAAAATCATTCCTGCTGGCTTAAGGAAATATTGGTTTATAGATCATGGCAAAATGAGCTTGGTTAATCTAAAAGAGCCAGGTAAAATCGTTATAGATTCAAGTAGGTTTAGTATTCTGGATGGAAGAATGGTTCAGTATTACGAAAACATTAGCCAAATTAGCAATAAAATTTATTTAATAAGTGTTGATGATGGTTTTGTAATCTATAACACTACAAACACTGAAAAAACTCCAGAAAGGCTTAAACTGCCTTCTGTATTAATTAGGAAAATTGAAGACATTACTGATAAGTATTCAATACTCACGGAAAATGGAAATAATGATGAGAGTATAGAAATCCCATTTAGCAGGAATAATATTCGAATTTCATTTTCACTGCCTTATTACCGACAAGCTAAAACTAAGTTTCAATATTATTTAGAAGGATATTCTAAACAATGGTCTGACTGGAGCTATGCTACGCAGAAAGATTTCACAAACCTAACTAGAGGAAGCTATAAATTTAAAGTAAGAGCTAAAATTAGCGAATCGGTGATTAGTGAAATCACTGTCTTCAAATTTAGCGTTGCACCACCATGGTATGGCAGTAATTGGGCCGTTGCCTTTTATTTAATAGCCATTGTTATTGCATTAATTACTGGAAAAAAAATTTATGAAGCTAAGTTAAATCGCGACCAGCAATTAATTAAGGAAAAACTTCAACAAGAAAAAGAAGCTTACTTAAAAAAAGAAGCCGAGAATACTGAAAAACAAATCATCAAATTACAAACAGAAAAATTGCAGGCGGAACTGGCCAGTAAAAATAGAGAGCTTGCCAATTCGGCAATGAGCTTGGTTTATAAAAATGAGTTACTTCAAAAGTTAAGTGAAGAGATGACCAAGTTAAAAGATGAAAATGGCAAAAAACTTTCTGAAGATCAATTACGCAAAATTCAAAAAGTTATTGACGATGGAATGAATGACGAACGTGATTGGAACTTATTTGAAAGCAGTTTTAATGAAGCTCATGAAAGCTTCTTTAAAAAGCTAAAAGCCAACCATCCAGACCTAGTTCCAAACGACCTAAAACTATGTGCTTACTTACACATGAATATGAGCAGCAAAGAAATGGCTTCGCTCCTAAATATATCACTGAGAGGCGTAGAAATACGCCGGTATCGTTTGCGTAAAAAATTAGAAGTTCCGCATGATAAAAACCTAACTGAGTTTTTAATGGAGCTTTAGCACTACATCATTACCTCTCATGTTTACATTTTCTTTACATCAATATGCCAACTCTAATTTTATCTTGTAGTAGCTATAATATTCTTGTTAAGGCATTAAAAACATCCTTTTTAGGTTAAAACTCAACTTTGTCTATCTGTATGAGAAACTACACATTTATACTTTGATGTATTAATGTATAGGTACAATTACTTGCAGTTTCGAAACTAAAGCTCAAAATTAGATTAATCAATTAATCAAATATGAACAACAGTATGAAAAAAATCTTTACAAAATTTTCTGTTTTAATCGTTCTTTGTTTGCTTTTATTAAACGTTGCCTATGCCCAAAATGTTACAATTAAAGGTGTGGTAAAAGATGATGCAGGATTAGCTGTTCCATCTGCAAGCGTAATAATTAAAGGGACAACAAATGGAACACAAACAGATGTAAATGGAAACTATTCCATAAGTGCTCCTGCAAACGGCACGTTGGTATTTACCTATATAGGTTATACCACTCAAGAAATTGCAATTAACAACAGAACAACAATTAATGTTGATTTTAAATCTGCCACTAACGATTTACAACAGGTTGTGGTTGTGGGTTATGGCACACAAAAGAAAAGAGATTTAACCGGTTCTATTGCAAGTGTAAAAGGAGAAGATATTGAGAAACTAGCAGTTACAAACCCCATTGCTGCGCTGCAAGGAAAAGTACCTGGTTTAACAATCAGTAATTCAGGTTCTCCAGGTTCAAGCCCAACTGTACGTATACGTGGTATAAATAGTACAAATGGAAGTGCCAATCCATTATATGTAGTTGATGGTTTATTACAGGATAACATCGATTATTTAAACCCTGCAGATATAGAATCTATAGATTTATTACGCGATGCTTCTTCTGTAGCCATTTTTGGACTAAGAGGTGCTAATGGCGTAATAGCAGTAACTACAAAGCGTGCAGCTAGAGGAAAAACTAGAGTTAATTTTCAAAGTACACTGGGTATTCAACATGTAACCAATCAAATTGATGTAGTTGACGCAAACGGCTTTAAGAAACTATATTCTGCACAATTAGCCAACTTAAAAGCGGCTCCATTTGATTATACCAATTATACCGCTAATACCAATTGGCAAGATCAAATGATTCGTGATGCAGTAATCAACACCAATTCATTAAGCGTATCTAATAGCGGTGAAAAAAGCACAACGCTTATTAACATTGGCTATAATAACCAAGATGGAATTATCAAGTATAATAATTATAAAAAATTCATCGCTCGTTTGAGTGAAGAGATCAAGATTACTGATAAAATTAAAGTTGGTGCAGACTTAACAGGTTTTCATTGGAGAAATGAGCCTACAGCAGCTTCATTAAATAATGCGTTGTGGGCTGCGCCTATAGTTGGCGTTAAAAATGATGCTGGTTTATATTATACTATGCCGTCTTTTCAAAGAGCGCAAGTTGGCAATTTAGTTTATTCGACTGAGCGTAATCGTAATACCTCTATACAAAGGGGCTATAGAATTAATGGGAGCTTATTTGCTGAGGTTAAATTCTTAAAAGATTTTACACTTAAATCTACCGTTTACACCGACTTAGGTTTTAACAATACAAGAGGTTATTCTCCACTACCTTACACCGTAGTTAACTTGGGTGAAGGTGTTGTGCCAACGGCTACTTTTTATGACAATACGGTTAGAACAAGTGTAAATCAAAATACATTTGAAAGCAGAAGATATCAACAAGATCATACTTTAAATTACGACAAAGAATATAAAGGTGGCCATAAACTTAATGCAATTGTAGGTTTTACTTCATTTAAACAATCAACAACCACTTTAGAAGGTTCCCGTAGAGATACTACTTTAAATGTACCAAACAATTCAAACCTTTGGTATTTAGGAATAATAAATGCTAATAATCCTAGTTCAAATGGTGGTGGTGGTACAGAATTTTCTAACACAGGTGTATTTGGACGTATCAGTTATGCTTATCAAAACAAATATCTACTAAATGCTTCTATACGCAGAGATGGTAGTTCTATTTTTGCACCTAAAAACAGATGGGGTACATTTGGTAGTGTTGGATTAGGTTGGGTTGCCAGTGAGGAAACCTTCTTCAAAGATAATGTTAAAGGTATCGACTTTTTAAAATTACGTGCTGCCTGGGGAAGATTAGGTAATGCAAATGGTGCAACAGAAAACAGGGCTCAAGTTGGTTTAGATAATGGATCAACAGCAATTTTTGGTGATAATATTTACACTGCTGTTTCTGAAGCTTTTTATGCTGACCCAGATTTAAGGTTTGAAGTAGTACAAGGAATTGATTTAGGTTTAGACATAAGAGCGCTAAACAATCGTTTAAGTACAGAAGTAAACCTTTATAACAAAACTTCTAGTGGTATTATTACAGCACAAACATTACCAGGTACAACAAAAGGTTATGTAACCAACTTAGGTAAAATAAGCAATAAAGGTATTGAGGTAAGTTTAAGCTGGAACGATAAAATTACCAGCGAATTAACTTATAATATATCTGGAAATTTCGGCTACAATAAAAACAAAGTAAATTCAACTGGCATCACTAGCTTCCAATTACTTGGTAATGGTGGTGTTAACCTTACAGAAACAGGTAGATCGATAGGTTATTTTTATGGCTACACTCAAACAGGAATTTATCAATCTACAGCAGATTTAGACAAAACACCTCATTTTGCTAACTCATTACCTGGAGATATTTCTTATGCAGACATTAATGGAGATGGTATTATTTCTCCATTAGACAGAGGTTATTTAGGCACTCCGTTCCCTCCTTATAGTTATGGTTTAAGCATTGGTTTGGCTTATAAAGGTTTTGATGCCACAATAGAAGGCCAAGGTGTTGCTGGAAATAAAATTTATACCCAACGTCGTACCGCTAACTTCTCTATCTTAAATTATGAAAGTAATCGTTTAAATGCTTGGACTACTCCGGGCTCGTCTAATATTGAACCAATTTTAGATAATTCTCGTGGTAACAACCTATTATTTAGCACATATTTCTTAGAGCCTGGAGATTATTTCCGCCTGCGTAATGTGCAACTGGGTTACACTTTTGGCGCAAATGCTTTAACTAAAGTTGGCATCTCAAAACTTAGATTATTTGTAAGTGGCCAAAACGTTAAAACTTGGACAAAAGCAACTGGTTATACACCAGAAGCCCAATTAGGAAACGTTTTAGGAAGCGGGGCTGATAATGGAATTTATCCAGTACCAGCTATTTACTCTTTTGGTTTAAACGTAACTTTTTAATCGATATCATTTAAATAAAAATGAAAATGAAAAATTTTAATAATACAATTAGAAATTTTGTTACCATACTCGTTATAATAACAATAATTTCAACTGTTTCTGGCTGTAAACAGTTTTTAGATACAGAAAGACAAGGAGTTTACACAACCGAAAATTACCCTTATCCAACTGGTGCTGGTCCTTATGATCAATTTCTTTTTGGAGCTTATAAAGACCTTAGGGGGTATGGTGTGCATGTAACTGGTTTTTTCTTAGCTACTAGTGTAAGAAGTGATGATGCGGATAAAGGAAGTACAGCAGGTGATGGTGGTGCAGATGCAAATAGCATGGATACTTTTCCAGTATTGCCTAGTAACGGTATCGTAAATGGAATGTGGGTTGAGTATTTAACCTTAATTAACAAGTGTAATACTGCTTTAGATCAAATAGAAAACAACAAAGACATTGTTGCAACTGATGCCGTTAAATTACAATCTTCAGCAGAAGCGAAATTTATAAGAGGCTATGCATATTTCAATATGGTTCGTTTTTTTGGGAGAGTTCCATTAATTGACAAGGTTTTAACTGTTGCTCAAATAAATATTCCTCAAAGTACACCTGCACAAATTTATGCTTTAATTGAAAGCGACTTAAAATTTGCAGCAGCTAATTTACCTATTAGCTGGGATAAGAAATTTATTGGCCGCCCTACAAGTGGTTCTGCAAATGGCATATTGGCGAAAGTTTACTTAACGCAACAAAAATGGGCTTTAGCTATGTCTGCAGCAAATCTAGTGATGACAAATGGCCAATATGATTTATCTACACCTTATGATAAGATATTTGGTGAAGCTGGTGAAAACAGTAAAGAATCTGTATTTGAAATACAAGCCACAGCTAGCGCAACTGTACAAACCGACAACGGTATTCAAACAACTCAATTTCAAGGCGTTAGAGACGGAGGGGTTTGGAACTTAGGTTTTGGATGGAATGTTCCTAATACCAATTTGGAAAATGCATATGAGGCAGGTGACCCACGTAAAGCAAGAACTTTTTTGTATAGAAATACAGCTGCAACCTTAGCATCTCCTAATCCATACAAAACTGTGTATGGTGAAATAACTGCAACAACTTGGAATAACCCAATTTATAACCATAAAGCATATACTAACCCATCTTTTAGAGCTGCTTATGGCTACAATTCTGGCTGGTGGATGAACTTGCGTATTTTACGTTATGCTGATGTTGTTTTGATGTATGCTGAAGCAGCAAATGAAGTTGGTGGCGCAGCTAATACGACCGCTTCCTTAGCCGCTTTAAATAGTGTACGTGCTAGAGCTAGAAATGGTAATGCGGCAATTCTTCCTAATGTTGTTACTACGGATCAAACTGCTTTACGCTTAGCTATTCAGCAAGAAAGAAGAATTGAATTGGCCATGGAATATGATCGTTTCTTCGATCTTGTGCGTTGGGGAATTGCTCAAACTGCATTAACTGCAGCTGGTAGACCAAATTACAATCCAGCTAGAGATAATGTTTTACCAATTCCTCAAACTCAAATAGATTTAAGCAAAGGCGTATTAACACCAAATCCTAATTATTAATAATTATCGATATGAAATTTTCAAATTTATATACAAAGGGCTGGTTATTAGGCTTAACTCTTGCAACCGCCACTTTTTCATCTTGTAAAAAAGATGGCAATCCAAACAATTTACCAGAGATAGACGCTTCAAATTATGCTGGCAAAATTGATGGTTTTAGTTCATCCGACGAAGTTTATCCAAAAAATTTAGTTGCATACTGGTCTTTTGATGGAACCAAAAATGAAATCAAATCTGCCACAGCACCTACATCAACTTCAAATGATACTTTTATCCCTAGTGGAGTTAAAGGACAGGCTTTAAGCTTAAATGCAGGCTATTTATATTATGGCACACAATTTAATGCGGTTAAAACAGCCGCGTTAAAAAGCTTTACATTAAGTGAGTGGGTACAAATTTCAAATAATGGCTCTAAGAAAACCATGCTATTTCAAATAGCTAGACCAGGATTGTTTAATGGGAGCTTTGACTTTATTCTAGAAACTAATGCAAACCCTGCCACAAATACAGATTACATACAAATACACCCCTATTTTACAACCTTAGGTGGTGGTCGCCAAGATAATATTAACAACTTTGGCGCTACCAATCTTTCGCCTAAAATTGGGGCTAATAAATGGGTACACTTTGTAATTACGTATGATGGTACTTCAGGAATTTTTGATATTTGGGCAAACGCCATAAAGGTTGGTAATTATCCAAGTAGGGGAACTGGTAATAATGTCTTTAATTCATTTGAACCAAGCGAAATCATCATGGGTGGAGTTTATAACCTTATCCCAGGAAAATCGGTAAGTACTGACACAAGTTTTGGTGCAATGACTGGGTCAATTGACGAGGTAAGGCTTTATAATACCCCTCTTCCTCAAGCCTATATCTCGGCACTTTACAACCTTGGCCTAGCCGGAAAGTAATTCTAAATGACAAAAACACAGTACACTTTGGCTGTACTGTGTTTTTAATGAAATAACCTTACACATTTCCCTATGCAGTTTATTTTTATAAGAGTTCATTTAAAATTTGCTTTTACCTTATTGGCTTATTCGGCACTTTTGTTTAGCACAGGTTGTAAAAAAAGTAAAACTGAAATAGCTACAAATACCGACACTTCTTTATCTTTTACTGTTAATGATATTTATAACGGCACACTTAAATACAATGTGACAAACTTAAAGCCCGTTATCAAATTTAATTTTACTGAAGCTATTAATACCTCAACGGTTACAAATGGCGCTTTATTAACAGATGCTTTAGGATCATCTGTCCCTATTACAACAACCTATCAGGATGGAAATAAAACATTAATCATCGCACCACAAAGTGATTTCAAATCATTCTCAACCTATTCTTTAAACATTACTGCCAATCTAAAATCTGCTGGCGGAGGAAATTTAATCAACCCTGTTAATATAACCTTAGTTTCTGGTTTAGATAATAGCGATAAATTTGCTCGAATAACTGATGATGAACTTTTAACCTTGGTGCAAAGACAAACCTTTAAATACTTTTGGGATTTTGGCCACCCAACAAGTGGCTTGGCTAGAGAGAGAAATACTTCTGGAGATATTGTAACTACTGGCGGTTCTGGCTTTGGTGTCATGGCAATCGTAACTGGAGTTAGCAGAAACTTTATTACTAGACCAGAAGGTTTAGCAAGGATTCAAAAAATGGTGGGTTTTCTTAAAAACAATGTAACAAGATACCATGGCGCTTATCCTCATTGGTTAAATGGTGTCACAGGCGCTACTATACCATTTAGCACTAAAGATAATGGGGCAGATTTGGTTGAAACCTCTTATTTAATGCAGGGATTAATTACTGCTCGTCAATATTTCACAGGACCAGATGCAGCTGAAACTAACCTAAGAAACGATATTACTTCGATTTACAATGGTATTGAATGGTCTTGGTTTAGAAAAGATGGTGGAAACGTTTTGTATTGGCATTGGAGTCCAAACTATAATTGGGACTTAAATCTACCACTGCAAGGTTGGAATGAGGCGTTAAACACTTACATCATGGCTGCCGCATCGCCAACTTATTCCATTCCAAAATCTGTTTACGATTTGGGCTGGGCAAGAAGTGGTGCCATGAAAAATGGAAATTCTTATTACGGTGTTCAATTACCTTTAGGTGTTGCAAATGGTGGCCCGTTGTTTTTAGAACACTATACTTTTCTAGGTGTAAATCCTATCGGATTGGTAGATACATACGCCAATTATGAAACTCAAACTAAAGCACACACTCAAATTAATTACAATTATTGTGTGGCTAATCCAGCTAAAAATATTGGTTATGGGCCAGATTGTTGGGGTTTAACTGCAAGCGATATTCCTAATGGTTACGCTGCAAGTTCACCAACCAATGATTTGGGTGTAATTGCCCCGACTGCAGCTTTATCATCATTTCCATATACACCAACAGAATCTATGGCAGCGCTTAAATTTTTCTATTATAAGTTAGGCGATAAGATTTGGAAAGAATATGGATTTATTGATGCTTTTAAACTTAATGACCCTTGGTTTGCTACTTCAACTTTAGCAATTGATCAGGGACCAATTATTATAATGATTGAAAATCATCGCAGTAAATTACTTTGGAATTTATTCATGAGTGCACCAGAAATTAAAACTGGAATGAAAAATCTAGGCTTTACCAGTCCTAATCTATAATACAACACACAAATGAGACTTTTATATACCTTTTCCCTATTCGTTATACTGAGCAGTTGTAGCACACCGCAAAAAAACAAAATTAGTACTCAGAAAAAATTAAATGATAATCAATTACTCACCTTGGTCCAAAGACAAACTTATAAGTATTTTTACGAAGGGGCCGAACCTATTTCGGGTTTATCAAGGGAGCGTTACCACAGTGACAATATTTATCCACAAAACGATAAAGATATAATTGCTACAGGGGCTAGTGGTTTCGGTATAATGGGAACTATTGTTGCCATTGAACGTAAATTTATAACCAAACAACAAGGCTATGAGCACCTCAAAAAAGGGATCGATTTTTTGGCAAAAGCCGATAGATTTCATGGCGTATGGCCACATTGGATGTTGCCATCAGGAAAAGCCAAAGCTTTCGGAAAAAATGATGATGCTGGAGATTTAGTAGAAACATCATTCCTTGCACAAGCTTTAGTTTGCGTTCGCCAATATTACGTCAATGGAAATGCCGAAGAAAAAGCATTGGCGCAAAAAGCAGATGAACTTTGGAAAGGCATAGATTGGAACTTCTACAGACAAAATAACAAAAATGTATTGTACTGGCATTGGTCGCCAAATTCTGGTTGGAAAATGAATTTTGCCATTACCGGATACAATGAATGTTTAATTACTTACATCATGGCAGCCTGCTCTCCTACTTTTGGAGTTCCTGCTGAAGTTTATCACCAAGGCTGGGCAAAAAGCGGTGCCATAAATACAAATATTTCTTTATATGGGCATACTATTAAGTTAAAACACAATGTTGTTGGGCAAAGTGTTGGACCGCTTTTTTGGGCTCATTATTCCTATCTAGGCCTAAACCCGAAGGGCTTAAAGGATAAATATGCAGATTATTGGGAAGAGAATAGAAACCATACCCTAATTAATTACGATTACGCAATTGCTAACCCTAAAGGCTTTAAGGGTTACGGCAAAAATTCGTGGGGCTTAACAGCGAGTTATTCTGTTAAAGGTTATGCAGCACATAATATTAAGGAAGATTTTGCCGTAATCAGTCCAACCGCTGCTCTTTCTTCCTACCCTTATGCCCCTAAGGAAAGCATGCAAATGATTAGGCATTTATATGAAAATATGGGGGATAAGGTTTGGGGAGAATTTGGTTTTTATGATGCTTATAGTGAAACTGATAATTGGTATCCTAAACGATATATCGGTATAGACCAAGGTCCAATTGTAGTAATGATAGAAAATGGTAGAACAGGTTTATTATGGAATTTATTTATGAGTGCACCTGAAGTGCAATCTGGACTAGATAAACTTGGTTTTACCTACAAAAAATAATAAATACACACAAAAGAATACACAGATGAAACAAATCAAACTCCTATTTATTTTATTAGGGCTCTCCTACTACTCAAGTTTTGCTCAACAGAAAAAAACAGTTAGTTCTGAAACGCAAAAAATGGATAATTTCATCAAAAACTTAATGTCTAAAATGACTGTTGATGAAAAAATTGGACAGCTAAATTTGCCGAGTTCTGGTGATATTACCACAGGGCAGGCAAATAGCTCAGACATTAGTAAAAACATTAAAGCAGGTCAAGTTGGAGGCTTATTCAATATCAAAGGCGTAGATAAAATAAGAGACGTTCAAAAAATTGCTGTTGAAAATAGTCGCTTAAAAATTCCATTGCTTTTTGGAATGGATGTAATACATGGCTATAATACTGTTTTTCCAATCCCTTTGGGCTTAAGCTGTACTTGGGATATGGATGCAGTAAAAAAATCTGCACGAGTTGCAGCTATAGAAGCCAGTGCAAGCGGAATTAACTGGACCTTTTCACCTATGGTAGATATTTCTAGAGACCCACGCTGGGGACGAATTTCTGAAGGTAGCGGAGAAGACCCTTATTTAGGTTCTCAGATTGCGAAAGCAATGGTAACGGGTTATCAAGGCAAATTGCAGGCAAACAATGAAATTCTAGCTTGCGTAAAACATTATGCGCTTTATGGTGCTGCAGAAGCTGGAAGAGATTATAACACAGTTGACATGAGCCGTGTGCGAATGTACAATGAGTATTTCCCACCTTACAAAGCTGCAGTTGATGCTGGTTCTGCAAGTATTATGGCATCTTTTAATGAAGTTGAAGGAATTCCGGCAACTGGTAGTAAATGGTTAATGACTGATGTATTGAGAAATCAATGGGGTTTTAAAGGTTTTGTTGTTACCGATTATACTGGCATTCCTGAAATGATTGAACATGGAATGGGAGATTTACAAACTGTTTCTGCTTTAGCTTTAAATGCAGGTATTGATATGGATATGGTTGGTAATGGCTTTTTAGGAACACTTAAAAAATCATTGGCAGAAAAAAAAGTAACCCTTGCTCAAATTAATAGTGCTTGTCGCTTAATTCTTGAGGCCAAATACAAATTAGGCTTGTTTACAGATCCTTATAAATTTTGTGATATTTCTAGACCAGAAAAAGACGTTTTTACTCCAGAAAACCGTGCTATTGCAAGAAATATAGCCGCAAAAAGTTTTGTTCTTTTAAAAAACAACAATATTTTACCATTAAAAAAGTCAGGCACTATTGGATTAATTGGACCATTGGCTGATAATACGGCAAATATGTATGGTACTTGGAGTGTCGCCGCTTTATTGGATAAATCTGTAACCGTTTTACAAGGTTTAAAAAATGCTTTGGGCACAAATGCAAAAGTATTAACTGCTCGTGGGGCTAACTTTTTGGCAGATTCAGCCTTGGAACATCGTTATGTTAATGTTCACAATCCAACTTATAAGCACGACTCAAGATCAGAAGCAGATATGATTAAAGAAGCATTGGATGTTGCAAAAAAATCTGATGTGATTGTGGCTGTAATGGGCGAAGGCTCTGAGTTTAGTGGTGAAAGCAGTAGTGTTTCTAACATTGAAATCCCCGAAACCCAAAAGAATTTATTGAAGGAGCTAGCTAAAACAGGAAAACCTATTGTATTGGTTTTATTTACCGGTCGACCGTTAGCTTTAAAATGGGAACAAGAAAATATTCATGCAATTTTAAATGTTTGGTTTCCTGGTAGTGAAGCAGGAAATGCCATTGCTGACGTATTATTTGGAGATGTAAATCCTTCTGGAAAATTAAGTACAACATTCCCACAAAATGTGGGTCAAATCCCTCTTTATTATTCACACAAAAACACTGGTCGCCCATTGGCAGAAGGAAAATGGTTTGAGAAATTTCGTTCTAATTATTTAGATGTAAGTAACGATCCTCTTTATCCTTTTGGTTTCGGATTAAGTTATACAACATTTAGCTATAGCGATATAAAATTAAGTTCGAATACGATAAAACCTGGACAGCAAATTACAGCCACAGTAACTTTAACAAATACCGGAAAATTTGCAGGAGAAGAGGTTGTACAAATGTATACTCGTGATTTAGTGGGTTCTATCACAAGGCCTGTTAAAGAACTCAAAGGATTTTTAAAAATCGCTTTGCAACCTGGCGAAAGTAAAACCGCTACCTTCACCATTAATGAAGAAACATTGAAGTTTTACAACAGCGATCTTAAATTTGTTGCAGAACCTGGAGATTTTAAATTGTTTATCGGTACAAATTCAAGAGATGCAAAATCGGCTGATTTTAAATTAATTAAATAATCCTTCAACAACACACAACTATGAAAAAAATATCTTTAATTTTCATTCTTTGCTTGATGATATTATCAGTAAAAGCACAGGACTTAACAAAATTTAAGAAAGAGAATTTTATTGTAGGAGCTGATACTTTAAAATATCGCATCCTGTATCCAGAGAATTTTGATGCAACAAAGAAATATCCTGTGGTTTTCTTTTTGCATGGTAGAGGTGAAAGTGGAAATGATAATCAAAAGCAGTTAACTCATGGTTCTAAAATGTTCTTAACCGATGATTTCAGGCAGAATTTCCCTTCAATTGTTATATTCTCACAATGTGCTGAAGAAAGTTATTGGTCTAATGTGGAGATTGAAGAGATCAATAGTAAACGTTTTTTTACTTTTCAAAAAGGTGGCGAACCTACCAAGACAATGAGTCTTTTATTAAAGTTAACTGATCAAGAACTTAACAAACCTTATACAGATAAAAGCAGAATTTACGTAGGTGGACTATCCATGGGTGGTATGGGAACTTTTGAGATATTAAGGCGTAAACCAAAAACCTTTGCTGCAGCCTTTGCCATTTGCGGTGGCGATAATATTAAAAATGTAAAGAAGTACCAAAATGTTCCTTTATGGATTTTCCATGGGGGATTAGATGATGTTGTTAATCCGCAACTTTCATATAGTATCTTTAGAGAATTAAGAAGTTTAGGACATGAACCCAAGTACACCATTTATCCAAAAGCGAACCATAATAGCTGGGATAGTGCTTTTGCCGAACCCAATTTATTACCTTGGTTATTTGGGAATAAGAAATGAGTTAAAAGTGATGTTATGAGATAATAAACTATATTATAAAATCTTTAACAAAAAGAGCTTGCAGATTTTAATGCTGCAAGCTCTTTTTGTTAGCATACTACCTCTAACAGGAAACCTTTAAACTACAACTATTACTCTGCCATGTTATGATATACAGCTTGTACATCATCATCTTCTTCTAACTTATCAATCAATTTTAAAACATCAACAGCTTGCTCTTCTGTTATAGGGTGATGAGAAAGTGCAATACGCTCTAATTTTGAGCTTTTAAGTTCCATTCCTTTTTCTTCCAAAGCTTTTTGTAACCGACCAAAATCTTCAAAAGCACCTTGGGCTACTGCGATGTCATTTCCATCTTCATCAGCCTCAACATATAATTCTTCTAAGCCGGCATCAATCAATTCAAACTCTAATTCTTCTAAATCCAAATCTTCCGCAGGTGCGAACCTAAAAATAGATTTACGAGAAAATATAAAATCTAATGAACCCGTTTTACCTAAAGTTCCGTTAGTTTTGTTGAAGTAACTACGCACATTAGCTACTGTTCTATTGGTATTATCTGTAGCAGTTTCAATTAATACAGCAACGCCATGAGCAGCATAACCTTCGTAAACTATTTCTTCGTAGTTTGCCATAGATTTATCAGACGCACGTTTAATTGCAGCCTCTACTCTATCTTTTGGCATATTTACAGCTTTGGCATTTTGCATCGCACTGCGTAAACGAGAGTTAGTTTCTGGATGTGGCCCAGCCTCTTTTACTGCCATTACAATGTCTTTTCCGATACGCGTAAACTGTACGGCCATTTTAGCCCAACGTTTAAACTTTCTTTCTTTTCTAAATTCGAATGCTCTTCCCATTTTTTCTAGTATCTAGTAGTTAGTATCAAGTATCAAGACCTTAAGCCTTTCGCTATTACCTTTACTTTATTATTTCTTTAAATTCTTTAACATATCTTCTGTCATTTTTGCCAAATCAAATTCTGGCTGCCACAACCAATCTTTTTTTGCCTGACTATCATCGATAGATCTTGGCCAACTATCGGCAATCTCCTGACGTGGATCATTTGCTGCGTAAGTTAATTTAAATTCAGGAATATGTTTTCTAATTTCTGCTGCTAAAACCTCTGGTGTAAAATGAACTCCTCCAAAATTATAACTTGATCTAATACTTATATTTTTAGCAGGAGCATCCATTAATTCTATTGTACCGCGAATAGCATCATCCATATACATCATTGGCAGTTCTGTAGTTGCCGATAAAAAAGAAGCATAACTGCCTTTTTTTAATGCTTCATGGAAAATATGAATTGCATAATCAGTAGTTCCCCCACCAGGTGCAGCTTTCCAGCTAATTAGTCCAGGATATCTGATACTTCTTACGTCTAAATTATATTTCTGATGATAATATTCGCACCAGCGCTCTCCTGCTAGTTTACTGATCCCGTAAACCGTATTAGGATCCATTGTACAATACTGCGGTGTATGGTCTTTTGGAGAATTTGGACCAAAAACAGCGATTGAGCTTGGCCAATAAACTTTAGCTGTTTTATAAATCAAAGCTAGATCTAGCACGTTTAATAAACCGTTCATGTTTAAGTCCCACGCCAATTTTGGATTTTGCTCGCCTGTAGCAGATAATAATGCAGCCAACAAATAAACTTGAGAAGGCTTATACTTCTGAAAAATGTCTTTTAAGATTTCTTTATCAAGAACGTTAACAAATTCAAACGGCCCGGCGTTTTTAGTTTCATAATCGGGTCTGCGGATATCACAAGCTACAACGTTATCATTACCATAAGCTTTTCGCAAAGCTGTTACTAACTCAGTTCCTATTTGTCCATTAGAACCTAACACTAATATTTTTTCGTTCATACAATATGGGTAAGCAGCAAAGGTAAAAAAATCTATAAACCTGCTTATAGGTAAAACGTTTTATTAATGTAAACTAATTTTTACAAAAGACTTTATTAAGCTTTAAAATGGCTAGAAAGTGTAATTTGTACACTCAATTTAATACCGTTTCTATAAATTACTTTTTTAGTTTCGTTATGTTGGGATATTTTGTCTAATTTAATTGCTCCAAAGGAGTTCCTTTGGATTACCAAAAATAACCAAATCCCATGGACAGAAGAGAAGCCGTAAAAAGTGTTGCTTTTTTGATTGGCGGAGCATTATCGGCCACCACAATTGCTACATTATTTGATAGCTGTAACACACCTGGAAAAAACAGTAGTAATTTATTTACTGCAGACCAAGAGAAATTAGTTACAGAAATTGCAGACATCATTATTCCTACAACCAGTAAATCTCCAGGTGCTAAAGCAGCAAATGTAGGGCCTTTTATTACAATGATGATAAAAGATTGTTATCCTGAGGAAGCTCAAAATGCATTCGTAAAAGGTCTTGAAGATATTGAAGAAAGGTCTAAAAAAGACTTTGGAAAATCATTCTTAGAAATTTCAGTAAAAGAGCGTCAAGAATTAATCACTAAAGTTCGTGATGAAACTATAGCTGCTCAAAAGACTGAAAAAGATAAAATTGATCAAGCTGCCAAATTAGAACAAGATACTAAAGGTGCTAAATCTGAAAAAGAGCAGCCTGGCAATCCAATGGCTGTTAAAGATAAACCAAAAACAACCCCTCAATTTTTTGCAATAGCCAGAGATTTAACGATGCTTGGTTTCTTTACCTCAGAAATTGGAGCAACTCAAGCCTATGAATATATAGCAATACCAGGCAGATATGATGGCGATGTTAAAATGAAACCTGGTCAAAAAGTTTACGCATAAATCTTATCTCATTTTATAATGAATTTAAATACAAAAGCAACTGCACAAAACACTTATGATGCTATTGTTGTAGGATCAGGAATTAGTGGTGGATGGGCAGCAAAAGAATTAACCGAAAAGGGATTAAAGGTTCTATTACTTGAACGTGGTAGAAACATCGAACATATTAAGGATTATACTACGGCCATGAAAAAGCCTTGGGAATTTGAGCATCGTGGTAAGTTAACTGAAGAACAGAAAAAAACTCACCCTGTGCAAAAAAGAGATTATCCTTATTCTGAATTTAACGAAAGTTTTTGGGTTAATGACGAGGAATGTCCTTACACAGAAATTAAAAGATTCGATTGGTATCGTGGTTTTCACGTTGGTGGAAAATCTTTGATGTGGGGCCGCCAAAGTTATCGCTTAGGCGATTTGAATTTTGAAGAAAACGCAAAAGATGGACATGGCGCAGATTGGCCAATTCGCTATAAAGATATAGCTCCATGGTATGATTATGTAGAAAAATTTGCAGGCATTAGTGGAGAGGCTGAAAACTTCCCTCATTTCATGGACGGTCAATATTTACCTCCAATGCAAATGAACATCGTAGAAAAAACTGTTAAAAAACGAGTTGAAGAGCATTATAAAAGGTCAAGAATAATTACAATGGGCCGTGTAGCTAATTTAACTGTTGAGCATGGGGGAAGAGGTAGTTGCCAGTATAGAAATTTATGTAGCAGAGGGTGTCCTTTTGGCGCTTACTTTAGTACGCAATCTTCTACAATGCCCGCAGCTGTTGCAACTGGCAATTTAACTTTACGTCCTTATTCTTTGGTAAATGAGATTATTTATGATAAAGAATCACAAAAAGCTAAAGGTGTGAGGATCATAGATTCTGAAACAATGGAGCATCATGAATACTTCGCGAAAATTGTATTCGTAAATGGCTCTACATTGGGCTCTACCTTCTTATTATTAAACTCGACTTCTGCGGAACATCCAAACGGATTAGGAAATGGAAGTGGGGAGCTTGGTCATAATTTAATGGACCACCATTTCCGCTGTGGCGCTAATGGAAAAGCTGAAGGTTTTGAAGATAAATACACTTACGGAAAAAGAGCAAATGGAATTTACATTCCTCGTTACAGAAATATTGGCAATGATAAAAGAGATTACGTTCGTGGTTTTGGTTTCCAAGGTTCGGCAAGTAGAGGTAATTGGCACGATGAGATTGCCGAACTAGCTTTTGGCGGCGATTTTAAAGATTTAATCAGTACTCCTGGTAATTGGACCATGGGTTTAGGTGGATTTGGTGAAACTTTACCATTTCATAAAAACCATGTTTATATCGATAAATCTAAAAAAGATAAATGGGGTCAGCCGGTATTGGCAATTGATTGTGAATTCGGAGAAAACGAAGCAAAAATGCGAGTTGACATGATGAATGATGCTGCCGAAATGTTAGAGGCTGCTGGTTTAAAAGATGTTAAAACATTTGATAATGGCTCTGAACCAGGCATGGCAATTCACGAAATGGGCACAGCTAGAATGGGGCTTGACCCTAAAACCTCAGTTCTAAATAAATGGAACCAAATGCATGAGGTTAAAAATGTATTTGTAACTGATGGTTCATGCATGCCTTCTGCAGCTTGCCAAAACCCTTCATTAACTTATATGGCATTAACTGCTAGAGCTGCTGATTTTGCAGTTAGCGAATTAAAAAAAGGAAACTTATAAATGGTAAAGGTAGAAGGTGTAAGGTAAAAGGTGCAAACCCTAAGCCTTAAACCTTCTACCCTCAACCTTATATTATGAAAGAAAAAATAAGAATGGGTATGGTTGGTGGTGGTAAACAGGCCTTTATTGGTGCTGTTCATCGCATGGCTGCTAACCTAGATGGTTTAATTGAACTTTGCTGTGGAGCATTTAGTTCAAACGCAGAAAATTCGATTGCATCTGGTAAAGATTTATTCCTTCCCGAAGATAGAGTTTACACCAGTTTTACTGAGATGATTTTAACAGAAAGCAAACTTCCAGCAACGGAAAGAATGCATTTTGTAAGTATTGTAACTCCAAATCATTTGCACTTTGAACCTGCAATGTTGGCGCTTGAAAATGGCTTTCACGTATTAATAGACAAGCCAATCACTTTTAGTTTAGAAGAAGCTAAAGCCCTAAAACAAAAAGCAGAAGAAACTGGATTAATGATTTGCTTAACGCACACTTACTCTGGTTATCCAATGGTAAAGCAGGCTAAACAAATGGTTGCTAGTGGCGATTTAGGTAAAATAAGAAAAGTAGTTGTAGAATATCCGCAGGGATGGTTAAGCAATCCTGCACCAAGTGATAATAAACAAGCTGCTTGGCGAGCAGACCCGGCAAAAAGTGGAATTAGTGGTTGCATGGCTGATGTTGGAACTCACGCCGCTCATCTGGCTGAATATATTTCTGGCCTACAGATTACCAAAATTTGTGCAGATTTAAATATTCTAGTTGAAGGTAGATTATTAGATGACGATGGTAATGTGTTACTTAAATTTAATAATGGTGCCAATGGGGTTTTATTTGCATCGCAAATTGCTGCTGGAGAGGAAAATGCAATAAAGATTTATGTTTATGGCGAAAAGGGTGGCTTAGAATGGCATCAAATGGAACCAAATACATTAACTGTAAAATGGTTAGACCAACCTATGCAAGTTTACAGAACTGGCAATGGTTATAATTCTGATATTGCCAAATATAATACAAGAACACCTTCTGGTCATCCAGAGGGATACTTAGAAGCTTTTGCAAATATTTATAAAAACTTTGCACAAACCATATCAGCCCTACAAAGTGAAGAAAAACCAAGCCCAGAAATGTTAGATTTTCCTGGTGCTGAAGATGGTGTAAGAGGAATGGCATTTATAGAAAATGTAGTTGCTTCGAGCAAATCAGATCAAAAATGGTTCGATTTTAAAATTTAACAAATGACAACAATACAAGGACCAGCCGTATTTTTAGCCCAATTTATTGGAGACGAAGCTCCATTTAATTCTCTAGATGGAATTTGTAAATGGGCAGCGAGTTTAGGATTTAAAGGCATACAAATGCCAACTTTGGATAAAAGGTTTATAGACCTAAAACTAGTTGCTGAAAGTAAAACCTATGCTGATGAATTAACTGCAAAAGTAGCGTCTTATGGCTTGGTAATTACCGAACTTTCTACGCATTTGCAAGGTCAATTAGTTGCAGTAAATCCAGCTTACGACTCTTTATTTGATGCTTTTGCAGCAGATGAGGTAAAAAACAATCCTAAAGCCCGAACAGAATGGGCTGTTCAACAAATGAAATATGCGGCTAAAGCTTCTCAAAATTTGGGTTTAAAGGCACATGCAACTTTCAGTGGCTCTTTATTATGGCATACTTTTCATCCCTGGCCGCAAAGACCAGATGGATTGGTTGACGAAGGATTTACTGAGTTGGCAAAACGTTGGACTCCGATTTTAAATGAATTTGATAATTGCGGTGTTGATGTTTGTTACGAGATTCACCCGGGGGAAGATTTATTTGACGGTGAAACTTATGAAATGTTCTTAGACAAAGTAAATCATCATCCAAGAGCTTGTTTGCTTTATGACCCATCTCACTTTGTGTTACAACAATTAGATTATATTCAGTACATCGATTTTTATCATGAGCGTATTAAAGCCTTCCACGTAAAGGATGCAGAATTTAATCCAACCGGTAAACAAGGAACTTTTGGAGGTTATCAAAGTTGGGCAAACCGAGCTGGCAGATACCGTTCTCCAGGGGATGGACAAGTAGATTTTAAACGAATTTTTAGTAAACTCACTCAATATGATTATAAAGGTTGGGCTGTAATGGAATGGGAATGCTGTATTAAAGATTCAGAGACTGGTGCCAGGGAAGGTGCCGAATTCATTAAAAATCATATTATCCCAGTTACTACAAAAGCATTTGATGATTTTGCATCAGCTGGAGGAGATTCAAATTTTAACAAAACTATTTTAGGCATATAACACACAAATAATAACTAAATGAAAAAAACACTTTTATTTTTAAGCGGGCTTGCATTATTCTTAGCTGCCTGTGGCGGTTCTTCTGATTCTTCAGATACAAGTACAGCTAGTACTTCACCCCCAGCGGCATCATCGTCTTCATCTGCTATGGAACCTGGCGAATTATTGATTGTAAAATCAGACTGCGTTGGTTGTCACCATAAAGAAAACAAACTCATAGGACCAGCCTATCAAGAAATTGCAGCAAAATATCCAGCAACTGATGAAAACATTGCGCTTTTAGCAAGCAAGATTGTTAAAGGAGGAAAAGGTGTTTGGGGAGCAGTGCCAATGACACCTCATACCAAAATAACTGAAGATGAAGCGAAAACGATGGTTAAATACATCCTATCATTAAAAAAATAACATTAAACCCTAAAATCTAACCAAATGGATAATGTAAAAAAAGAAACGGAAGCTAATAAAGGTCGCCGTAATTTTATTAAAACTACCGCAGTTGCATCAGCTGGATTTATGATTGTTCCACGCCATGTTTTAGGCGGAACAGGATTTATAGCCCCAAGTGACAGACTAATTATTGCAAGTGTTGGTGTGGGCGGTAAAGGTAAAAGTGATGTTGCCATGTTTGATAAAAGCGGTAAAGCAGACATTGGATACCTTTGTGATGTGGATACACGTAGAGCTGCGGACAGTGTAAAAGCTTTTCCGAAAGCTAAATTTTATAAAGATTGGCGTGAAATGTATGAAAAGGAAAGCAAAAATTTTGATGCTGTTTCTGTTTCAACACCAGATCATAACCACGCAGTACAAGCCATGGCTGCAATGCAATTAGGCAAACACGTATATGTTCAAAAACCTTTAGCCCATGATATTTTCGAAGCAAGAGCATTAACTGCAGCTGCTAAGAAATATAATGTAGTAACACAAATGGGAAATCAAGGGGCTTCTAACAATGGCCCTCGTCAAATGAAAGAATGGTATGACGCAGGTTTAATTGGCGATGTGCATACCGTTTACGCATTTACTGATAGACCTGTTTGGCCACAAGGTATTCCATGGTCGGCAAATAAAGCAGACATTCCTAAAGAACTAGATTGGGATTTATGGTTAGGAACCGCTCCTTATAAGGAATTTGTAGATAAATTGGTGCCCTTTAACTGGCGTGGGTGGTGGGATTACGGAACAGGTGCACTGGGAGATATGGGCTGCCATTTATTAGAAGCTCCATTTAGTGTTTTAGGCCTAAAATACGCAACCGAAGTACAAGCAAGTGTAGGCTCTGTTTATGTCGACGAATTTAAACGAGGATATTTCCCAGACAGTTGTCCTCCTTCTAGCCACGTAACCTTAAAATTCCCTAAAACTGCAAAAACAAAAGGTGATGTAACCGTACACTGGATGGATGGTGGAGTACAGCCTGCAAGACCAGAAGAATTGGGTGCAAATGAAACATTTGGAGATGGTGGAAATGCTACATTATTTATTGGTACAAAAGGAAAAATGATGGCTGGCACTTATGGATTAAACCCTCGTTTATTGCCAACTTCTAAAACTGCAGAGATTAAAGTAAAAGAGAAATTTGCTCGTGTTAAAGATGAAGCAAATGGGCATTATGCACAATGGGTAGAAGCTTGTATCGCTGGCCCTGGCAAAAAAGAGTTAAGTTCTCCTTTTGAAATTGCTGGTCCGTTGACAGAATGTTTACTAATGGCTAACTTAGCTATTCGTGGAGCTGATATTCAACGTAAAGATGCGGCTGGAAAAATCACTTACCCTGGAAGGTACTCTAAATTACTTTGGGATAATGATCAAATGAAGGTTACCAATTTCGATGATGTAAATCAATTTGTAAAAAGAGAATACCGTAAAGGTTGGACATTAGGATCATAATATTAATTTAAAAGAGAACAATGAAACAATACATATTTGCAGTAATAGCAATAGTTGCAATGGGCTGTGGCTCTACTGCTCAAACCAAAAAGAAGGGCTTTGTAAAATTATTTGACGGTAAAACCACAACCGGCTGGCATACCTATAATAAAACTGGAGTTGGCTCAGCCTGGGAAATTGCTGATGGCGCATTACATATGAACCCAGCTAAAAAAGGTAAAGACGGTGGCGGCGATTTAGTATCCGATAAGGAATATTCAAATTTTCATTTGAAATATGACTGGAAAGTTGCCCCAGGAGCAAATAGTGGGTTAATCTTCTATGTGCATGAAGATAAAAAATACAGTCAAACTTACCTTACCGGACCAGAAATGCAAGTAATTGATAATGATGGCCATAAGGATGGAAAAATCATTAAGCATAGAGCTGGTGACTTGTACGACATATTAAAAAGTTCATCTGAGCCAGTTAAAGCACTTGGACAATGGAATAAAGCCGAAATTTTATCTGAAAATGGTAAATTGACCTTCCTGTTAAATGGAGTTACAATTGTAGAAACTACGATGTGGGATGACAATTGGAAAGCCTTAATTGCTGCAAGTAAATTTAAAACTTGGGAAGGTTTTGGCACTTACAAAACCGGCAAAATTGCTTTGCAAGATCACGGCGATGAAGTTTGGTACAAAAATATTAGCATTAAAGAACTATAAACAAGACTAGCTTAAAGCAAAAAGACTAAAATTTTGGTCTTTTTGCTTTTGTTTTTCAACTTATAAACCAAATATAAAATGAACTCAACTATCCGCATTAAACTCTCACTCATGATGTTCCTAGAATTTTTTATCTGGGGCGCTTGGTTTGTAACACTAGGTACATATCTAGGAGTTACTTTAAAAGCTTCAGGTTCAGATACTGGGGCTGTATTTTCTACTCAATCTTGGGGTGCCATTATTGCTCCGTTTATTGTGGGAATTATAGCTGATCGTTACTTTAATGCTGAAAAAATTCTAGCCATTATACATCTGGCAGGGGCTATTCTATTATATCAAGCTTACAAAGCTGCTAATGTGGATGTACTTTATCCTTATATTTTAGGGTATATGATTCTATATATGCCTACTCTTGCTTTAGTAAATTCCATTTCTTTCAATCAAATGAACGATCCTGAAAAGGAATTTGGAAAAATCAGGATGTGGGGAACAATTGGTTGGATCGTAGCTGGAGCATTGATTAGTTATGTTTTTGCTTGGGATTCTGAAAAAAGTATTGCGGAAGGATTACTTAAAAACACATTCTTAATGGCAAGTATCGCTTCGTTGGTGTTGGGATTATTGAGTTTTACATTACCAAAAACTCCACCAAAAGTAGATAGAAATGAGAAAATAAAAATTGGTGAACTATTAGGTTTTGATGCTTTAAAACTATTGAAAGACAAAAATTTTGCGGTTTTCTTCGTTTCAGCAATCTTAATTTGTATTCCTTTGGCATTCTATTATCAAGTTGCTCATCCTTACTTAGAAAACTCAGGAATCGCAAATCCAACTGTTAAAATGACTATTGGCCAGATTTCAGAAGCTTTATTCCTCTTGTTAATCCCTGTCTTCTTTAAAAAATATGGCTTCAAAAAAACTATATTAGTTGGAATGTTAGCATGGTCTGTACGTTATTTATTATTTGCTTTTGGAAATGGTAATGAACTTGCTTTTATGTTATATATCGGAATTGCGTTACATGGAATTTGTTATGACTTCTTCTTTGTTTCTGGACAAATTTATACCAATTCAAAAGCTGGAGAAAGATATAAAAGCTCAGCTCAAGGCTTAATTACATTAGCTACTTATGGAGTTGGAATGTTAATTGGGTTTAAAGTAGCAGGGATGATTTATGATGCTTATAAATTGGCGGATGGTTCAGTAGATTATAAAATGGTCTGGATAATTCCAGCTGGCATCGCTTTTGTAGTATTCTTAATATTCGCATTGTTATTTAATGACAAGACAAAACCTGAACCAGAAGTATAATTAATTTTTAATCCCTTACAATGAACTCTAGAAGAACATTTTTAAAACAAACCGGTTTATTAGCCGCAGGTATAGCAGTTGCTCCATCTTTTGCTTGTACTTTACCAAAAAAACATCCAATTGGTTTACAATTATATAGCTTAAGAGATGTTATCAAAAATGATATAAAGGGTATTATTTCTAAAGTAGCTGCCATTGGATATAAAGAAGTTGAAACTTATGGATATTCGGTAAAAGATGGTTTCTGGGGATTAAATGCAAAAGCTTTTAATTCTTTATTGAAAGAAAATAGCATAAAAGCACCAAGTGGTCATTATGACCTGGATAATTTTATGTCTGGTAAAGGCAGTGATAGTTTAAAATCATACATAGAAGCGGCTAACATTATTGGAAGCGAGTATATTACTGTTCCTTATTTAGGAGATGGCATAAGAAAAACTGTGGACGACTACAAAAAACTATCTGAAAAACTTAACGAAGGTGCAAGACTTTGTAAGGCTTCTGGTTTAAAATTTGCCTATCATAACCATGATTTCGAGTTTAGCAAGTTTGGTGATACTACAGCTTATGAGATAATGTTAAATAACACAGATAAAAACTTGGTAGATTTTGAATTAGATTTATATTGGGCTGTAAGATCAAATGCAGATCCTTTAGCATTGTTTAAAGCTCATCCAGGCCGTTTTAAAATGTTTCACATTAAGGACATAGACAAGACTAACAAAAATGTTAATACCGAAGTTGGGCAAGGAGCAGTAGATTTTAAAGCAATCTTTACTGGTGCTAAAACAGCTGGAGTTAAACATTATTTTGTAGAACATGAATTTAATTACAAACCTGATGAATTAGGTTCTATAAAAACAAGTTTCAATTACGTTAACAATGAGCTTTTATAATTAAGCTCTAAACCTGTCAAATCTAAGCCTATCCATTCTTTAAAAAGTAATTCCCAGTTGCTAAATGAACTAGCGCTGGGAATTAAATAATCTGACAAATCATAATTCGCTTTCCCAACATAATTCGTTGGATAATAGAGGCTTCCTTGCCAAATTATTTCGAAAAAGCAAGCTTAGCCCTTGAAATATGCCAAGTACTGGTTACAATTAATACCTTGCATTATCCTATAAAATTAGGATTTTAAATTGCTTTTAGATAGGTTGCTCATTATGATGTTCTCCATTGTGGAATTCATTTATCAATTCCTTAATGTCTGACTTTTTTCTTTTCTGAGTAGTGTGAACAAAATGAGGAACTTCAGGAGCAACAGCTGGCTCTACTACTTCATCGACACCAAAAACTCTATCTTTTAAAGAACTATAAGAGTCTTTTATGCCATTACCTAAACCTTTTGCTTTATCGCCAATCGCTCTTCTAGTATCAGCCCCACTTTCTGGAGCAAATAAAATGCTAATTACTGCACCTGCTGCCAATCCAGCAACTAAAGCTACAGCAACCATTCCGTTGTTGTTATCTCTTCTATTTAAGATTTTCGATATTATTTTTCCGTATTTCATAAGACAAGATTTTTAAAAACAACAAAGTATTTTTTATATTGTTTAAAAAAATCTAAAGTTTAGCAGCTAAAACACAAGTTTGCTTAAAGCTTTCAGTTTTTCCATTTAAAGCAAAGGCATCAAATTTAATTATATAAATGCCAATTTTACTCTGCTGACCAGCATCATTTAAACCATCCCATACAAAACTTCCAGCAGTTGCTATTGAGGTATTTCTTTCTAATTTTCGAACTAAAATTCCTTTATCCGTATAAATATTTACTGTAGCTAAATTACTATTATTTGTAAAGCTATAATCTATCTGCATCAAGTCTTCAAATCCATCGCCATCTGGCGAAAAGGTCTTACTAACTAAACTTACTTTGCTTTTAGAAAGATTAAGATTTTCTTCTTGCGAATTTTTATAAGTAGGTGTTGCAAAGCCTGAAGATTTTGCGGCCGATTTAAAATTTCCCAAATCATTTGCTTCTTTTAAAAAGGACGTTCTCTCGAATGAAACTCCATCACCATCTTGCAATAATGCGATATGCATACTTTCACCGTAATCAAATTGCTCCAATAAACCTATTGTTCCCAATAAAACAACCGACCCCTTATCGTTGTTATAAGATGGAAAACTACTCATTTGTACAAATTGGTTTGAGAATTTTGCATTATAATGTTGTTTAACAACTGTTGGATTTATTGTTAATACCCAATAAGTTTTTGCTGGCATATAAACCGAAGTATTGGTTACATTCTTAATATTTGCTGGAAGTCCAGTTGCATCAAAATTTGCCAATTGTAGCTCTTTTAAATCTAAAATTTGATTGGTATTATTATAAATCTCTACAAAATCTACTCCGCCAGTTCTAGGATTAGACAACACCTCGCTAATTAAAACATCGCCTTTTTTAAGCGCATAAGGTTTAACGTAGAAAAAAGAAGCTGTATTATTTGCTTCAATTTGGTTTCCTTTTAAATCCTTTACTCCAGTAACCGTTAACTTATAATCGCCCGATGGTAAAGCAGAAGCAAAAGTTAATTTGTAAACATTTGCCAAGGAAGTGGCAGTTATACTTGTTGGTGCACTCAGGTTAGCTACAGTATAATTATTCGCCATCAAGGCGGATGATGGTTGTAATCGTTCAGAAAAAACAGCTTCGACATTAAATTCATCTAACACTTTAGCGCTTGCTAAGGTTGGCGGAGTAATATCTGGCGTTAATTCTGAAACTGTAAAATCATCAAACATGAATCCCGTAGAACGCGTGGCTGTATATTCACATCTTACACCAAACCAATCAGTATTTGTATGTATTAAATCCGTAACACTTCCTTCTAAGATATAGTTTGTTCCACCGGTTATGTCGGTAAACAATTCCCACTTTCCAACATCATTTCTAGTCACTTTAATTCGAGCTAAAAGTGTATTTACATCAAGTCGGGTTTTTGCTGGACCATCTATAATTTTGGCAACAGTTGTACCAGTTTGCCTATACAAATCGTAACTATCTGCACTCCCGCTCTCTCCTATTTGGATAAAATATCCATTTAAAGCCGCATTTAAATCCTGATTATCAGCAATTAAATAAATTTTTGACTGATTACTTGTGGAGGGGTCAAAATTCATTTGTACAAAAAATTCGTACTTAGCATTTAAAGCGAAAAGATTTGATGTAACCAAGCTAACTGATTGAGCAGTAGAACCTAAAGAAGTTTGCAATTGTTTGGATGAATTAACATTAAACAACGAATTACTCCCAACCCAAATAGGATTAGAGGTAAAATTTCCGTCAGAAAAATCGTCAACAACTTGTGCAGATGTAAGTTTAACGCTTAAAAGCATTAAAAAAAGTAAAGTTTTTCTCATATTTGGTAGATATTAAGAATTAACTAAATATAATCAAAAAACAGAAAAAATGAAAGTTGCAGTAGTAGGTGCCACAGGTTTAGTAGGTACTGTAATGTTAAAAGTATTGGAAGAAAGAAATTTCCCGTTAACTGAGTTAATCCCAGTTGCATCTGAAAAGAGCGTTGGTAAGTTAATTACGTTTAAGGGTAAACAGTTTCCAATCGTTAGCATGGACACTGCGATTGGAATGCGCCCAGATATTGCCTTATTTTCTGCTGGTGGAGGTACTTCATTAGAACATGCCCCTCGTTTTAAAGAAGCCGGAACTACAGTTATTGATAATTCTTCTGCTTGGAGAATGGACCCAGCAATTCCTTTGGTTGTACCTGAGGTAAATGCTCACATTTTATCATTAGACAATAAAATAATCGCTAATCCAAATTGCTCTACCATACAAATGGTGGTTGCTTTAAAACCATTACATGATAAATATCGCATTAAACGTGTAGTAGTTTCTACTTATCAATCGGTTACTGGTACAGGCGTTAAAGCGGTTGACCAGATGATGAACGAGCGTAAAGGTATTTATGATGGTGAAATGGCTTATCCTTATCAAATTGATTTAAATGTAATTCCTCAAATTGATGTATTTACAGAAAATGGATACACTAAAGAGGAAATGAAAATGATTAATGAAACCCGTAAAATTATGGGAGATGACAATATTCGTTTAACAGCTACAACTGTTCGTATTCCGGTAATGGGTGGTCACTCAGAATCGGTAAACATTGAGTTTGAGAACGATTTTGATTTAGCTGAAGTAACTTCATTACTAGAGCAAACTGAAGGAATAATTGTGGTAGATGACATAGCGAACTTAAAATACCCAATGCCAAAAGATGCACATGAAAAAGACGAAGTTTTTGTAGGACGTATCCGTAGAGATGAATCGATGCCAAACACTTTAAATATGTGGATCGTTGCCGATAATTTACGTAAAGGTGCTGCTACAAATGCTGTTCAAATTGCTGAGTATTTGGTAAGAAAAGAGTTAGTTTAGATAAGTTAAACGTTGTAAGTTATACGTTTTAAGTTTATATAATTTTAAAAAGTGATGTATTTATGCATCACTTTTTTAATTTAACTTAGTTTTAAGATTATAAATTATCCAAATGAAAATATTCAAGCTTCAGTTACTATTATTAGTTTTTGCCACACAATGTTACGCTCAATTTCCTATTGCTAAAATAGAACAAGCTTATCAAAGTTTAGTTAATGATGAACAGGCAAAATATGCCATTACATCACTTTGTGTATTAGATGCGCAAAGCGGAAAAGTAATTTTTGCCAAAAATGAAAATATCGGACTAGCAACTGCCTCTACTTTAAAAACCATCACTTCGGCTACTGCTTTTAGTGTGTTAGGAAAAGATTTTAAATATCAAACAACTTTAGCGTACAGTGGTAAAATTACAGCTGATGGAACGTTGCAAGGCGATTTAATCATTATTGGTGGAGGCGATCCGACTTTAGGCTCATGGCGTTATGAGCAAACCAAAGAGAATGTAATTTTAAATCAATGGGTTAGTGCCATTAAAAATGCTGGTATTAAAAAAATTGAAGGTGCAGTAATTGGCGATGATAGTTTGTGGGGAACACAAACTATGCCCGAAGGTTGGATTTGGCAAGATATGGGAAATTATTATGGCGCAGGAAATTCATCTTTGGCTTGGAGAGAAAACCAATTTGACATTCATTTAAAGCCAGGTGGTAGTGTTGGTGCGGATGTTAGCATTCAAAAAACAGTTCCAGCCATGCCCTATTTAAAAGTTATTAATGAATTAAAAACAGGTTCATCTGGCTCAGGCGATAATGCTTATGCTTATTTACCACCATTTGGCAATTTAGCCTATTTACGCGGTACGTGGGGAATTGGAATTAGTAAAACAGGAATTTCTTTGGCATTGCCAGACCCAGCTTTTGATGCGGCCTATCGTTTACAAGATACATTATCAAGATTGAACATTACAAGCACTGCAGCAACAACGGCTAGAAGATTAGGTTTAGATGGAAAAACATTACCAACCATTACGCAAACAATAGCCACAGTAAATTCACCTGCCTTAAGTGAAATTGTTTATTGGTTTAACAAAAAAAGTGTAAACCTTTATGGCGAGCAATTATTAAGAACCATTGCTTGGAAACTAGGTAAAGCCCCTAGTACTAGAAACGGAACATCATCAGTTATTAATTTTTGGTCAACTAAAGGAATTGACAAAAATACTTTGAATATTTTAGACGGCAGTGGGCTCTCTCCAGGAACAAGAGTAACTACTTTAGCAATGGCCTCTATTTTATTTCAGGCCCAAAAAGAAGATTGGTTTGCCGCTTATTATAATTCCTTCCCAGACAACAACGGAATGAAATTAAAAAGCGGTAGTATTAATGATGTTTCAGCTTATGCCGGGTATTATACAGATACACAAGGGAACAGGTACATTGCAGTTATCAACATTAATAATTACAATGGCTCTGGCATTAGTAAAAAATTATTTAAAGTGTTGGATGCTTTGAAATAATGTTTTCATTCTGAGCAAAGCGAAGAATCTATTATGTAAATTCATCTCGTTAGATTCCTCCAAAGTCGGAATGACAAAACTAGATAACTATGAATTTCGAACTTCGCCCCTTTCAATTAAGTGATTTACAAAGCTTGGTTAAACACGCCAATAATTATAATATCGCCAAAAACTTAAGTAATAAATTCCCCTTTCCCTACACTCAAAATGATGGCATTGCTTTTATCAATTTAGCATTATCGGCTACACCTCAAGAGATATTTGCCATAGTAGTTAATGGCGAAGTTACAGGCTCTATTGGAGTGCACCCACAAGCAGATTTTTATTGTAAAAATGCAGAGATGGGTTATTGGATTGCAGAAGAATACTGGGGCAACGGAATTGTTCCAGAAGCTATAAAATTGATGGTTAATTATGGTTTCAAAACCTTTAACATTACTAGAATTTTCGCCAGAACATTTGACACGAATATTAAATCGCAGAGAGTTTTAGAAAAGACAGGTTTTACCTTAGAAGCCGAATTAAAAGAAACTTTTTACAAAAACGGAACGGTTTACGATGAAATGATTTATGGCATTAGAAAACCAATGAATCTTTAATTGAAAAAGTCTTTCTCATATTTCATCACATTATTTATGGCATTAGTATGGCTTGTTAATGGTTTATTTTGCAAAATTTTAAATTTTGTCCCAAGGCATCAAGAAATTGTAGTAAGGATTCTAGGGAATAAGATTGCCCCTAGTTTAACATTGATTATAGGTTTATTAGAAGTTGGAATGTTTGTTTGGATTTTAACTAGAATAAAAGCTAGAATTTGTTCGACATTGCAAATTCTTATCATTGGTACCATGAATGTATTAGAATTCTTTTTAGCTCCAGATTTATTGCTATTCGGAAAACTAAATATCGTTTTTGCTGCAATATTCATGGTAATGATTTTCAGTAATGAGTTTTATTTAAGAGATAGAAAATATTTTTAAAATACTTATCTTCAATACCTTAAAAAGGATTAGCGATGAACTCAAAACTAATTGTCAAGGCAGGTTTAATAGCAGGAGCTTTAGATATCATTGCTGCATTTTTAAATTTCTACTTTAAAACAGGAAAAAATCCAACCATAGTTTTAAAATATATTGCAAGTGCTATTTTTGGTAAAGAAGCAATGACAGGGGGTATTGAAATGATATTTACCGGACTGTTATTACATTTTATCATCGCTTTTATCTTTACCCTTTTCTTCTCTCTCATTTACAAAAAGCTGTGGTCTTGGTTTCAGAATACAACCTTAATTGCAGTTTTATATGGCTTTTTTGTTTGGTTGGTTATGAATTTAGCTATTGTTCCATTATCTAGGGCATTAGAAATTCCATTTTCTTGGTCGGGTGCAATTACCAACTGCATTATTTTAATTACGTGCATCGGCTTACCACTTTCCTATCTATTCCGTAAAAACAATAAAGCTATTTAGGTTAAAATTAATAAATTGCGATTTCAAATTTAATCGGCACTATTCCTATTATGAAATTTATTGCTTCATTCATTTTTCTATTATTCATCAATTTTACTGTTTTCGCTCAAGCTATAGAAGGTAATTCAGAAACTACAACAGATTTAGAAAGTTATGCAAATAGCGAAATTGCGATAATACCCGCACCTGCAAACTTAACTAAGCTTGCAGGACACTTCGTTTTGCCTAATAACATCACTATTCAAGTTGGTAAGTCGCCAGAATTAAAACAAACCATTGCCTTCCTACAAGAACGCCTATCAATACCTACAGGATATCATGTAAATGTTATCAATCCACCAGTAGCTAATCCGACTATTAAATTAATTATAAATGATACAGAAGATGCAAGTATAGGCACTGAAGGATACCATCTTTCTGTTGGTGTAAGACAAGTAGTAATAAGAGCTAACAAACCTGCAGGTTTATTCTATGGCGTTCAATCGCTGATACAATTATTGCCAAAAGAAATAGAAAGTAAAGAAGAAGTTAAAGGTATTAAATGGGTAATGCCTTGTGTAGAGGTTACTGATTATCCGCGTTTGGGATGGAGAGGATTAATGTTCGATGTAGCAAGACACTTTTTCACCAAACAAGAAGTAAAACAATATATAGATGCAATGGTGCGCTATAAATACAATATTTTGCATTTGCATTTAGCTGATGATGAAGGTTGGAGAATTGAAATTAAAGGTTTACCAAAATTGACTGAAGTTGGCGCTTGGAACGTAAAACGCATAGGCACATTTGGAGATTTTATTCCGCCAACCGCTGACGAACCAAGAAATTATGGCGGTTTTTATACTCAAGAAGATATAAAAGAATTGGTAGAATACGCCAAAGCTCGTTTTGTAAACATAATGCCAGAGATTGATGTGCCTGGTCATAGTTTAGCAGCTATTGCTTCTTACCCAGAATTATCTTGTACACCAGAGGCGATAAATTATAAAGTACGCAGTGGAGAAAAAATTATGGACTGGAGTCGTGGCGCTCCACCTTTAGGCTTGGTAGACAATACGCTTTGTCCCGCAAATGAAAAGGTATATGTGTTTTTAGACACTGTATTTTCTCAAATTGCTAAACTCTTCCCTTTTGAATATATCCACGTTGGCGGTGATGAGGTTGCTCGTAATTTTTGGGAGAAGAATGATCAAATTAAGGAGTTGATGAAACGTGAAGGATTAAAAACAATCCCAGAAGTGCAGGCCTATTTTGAGCGAAGGGTAGAAACCATCATTCAATCCAAGGGCAAAAAATTCATGGCTTGGGATGAAGTTTTAGAAGGAGGTGTTTCTCCTACCGCAGCCGTTATGAGCTGGCGTAACATGCAACATGGCATTGATGCAGCAAAAGCTGGTCACGAAGTAGTAATGAGCCCAACCCAGTTTGCCTACATAGATTATATGCAAGCTGATGCGATTACAGAACCAAGAGTTTATGCCAGTTTGCGTTTAAGTAAATCTTACGAATTTGACCCTGTTCCTGCAGGTGTAGATCCTAAATTTATCAAAGGTGGTCAAGCCAATTTATGGACGGAGCAGGTTTATAACATCCGTCAGGCAGAGTATATGACTTGGCCACGTGGTTTTGCCATTGCAGAATCTGTTTGGTCGCCAAAAGAGAAAAAAAACTGGACTAACTTTTTTGCTCGCACGGAAGAGCACTTTAAACGTTTAGACATCGCTGAAACTAAATATGCACCAAGTGTTTACGACCCTATTTTTACGGTTAGAAGAAGTGCTGATAGGAATTTATTAATCACTTTAACTACTGAGGTTGAAGGTTTGGATATCTATTATAGTTTCGACAATTCTTTCCCTGATAGATTTTATCCAAAATATACTACTCCCTTAGTTCCTCCTGTTGATGCGAAGGTGTTGAAAGTTATTACTTACAGAGGTAAAAATCCGATTGGCAGAATGATGAATATGCCAATTGAGGAATTAGAAAAACGAGCTGGCAAAAGATAAAATGAATAAAGCGCAACGAAATATCAATATTATAATGATGCTTTTGTTTAGCGCTTACGCTATTTATAGTATAGTTTATGATAATGCAAATTTGTTTTTTATCATCTATCTATTTTGGTTTGATGAGTTAATTCGAAACATTTCTTTGCTCATTCAAGTTAAAATGCACAGAGAAGATCCTAAAAATATTAGGGAATTTACCAAGCGAAAAGCCATCAGCAATATTAAAACTAGATTTTTCTTTCTTTTTATCTATTCTGTTTTTATTGTTTTAGTATTCGGCTTGTTCTTCCATTTAGCCCAAGACGAAAAAGATGCACTAGTTAAAAACGTACAAATTTTTATGTTTCATGACATTGCATTTAACGTTTGTTTAATGATAGCAATTGTGAGGGAGGTGCTCCAAATCAGATCAACATCATTAAATAGACAAGAACCAATTCCAACATTTGGGGCAATGAGTGGGCACTTGATAACCCTACATTTATCTATCATTTTTGGAGCTTTTTTATGGGCATTTACCAGTGGAAAATTCATAAACTTTAGTTTTAGCTTAGGCTCACTTAATAAGTATGCCATTATCTTACCATTTTTTATGATTAAGTTTCTGGTAGATTTATATGCTATTAATCATAACGAAAAAGATAAAACATTATTAGATACCTTACAAAATCACTAATGAAAAAAGGAACCATTTTTCTCTTGCTATTTATATTAATAAAAATGGTTTTGCAATATGTAGTCATCAACCCTGTTTATGAGTTGCAACGTGACGAATATTTGCATTTAGACCAAGCCAAACATTTAGCATGGGGTTTTCATTCAGTCCCTCCTGTAACTTCTTGGATTTCTTGGATAATTTTAAAATTGGGTAATTCAGTTTTTTGGATTAAATTTTTCCCAGCATTATTTGGTGCATTAACCATACTCGTAGTTTGGAAAACAATAGAAAGTTTAAAGGGAGGTCTATTTGCTTGCACATTAGCCGCTACAGGTTTGCTTTGTTCGGTTTTGTTAAGGATAAACATCCTCTATCAACCCAACTCCTTAGATATTTTATGTTGGACGTTAATTTACTTTACGTTAATTCGTTACATCCAAACTAATAATTACAAATGGTTATACTTTCTAGCCATCAGCTTTGCTATTGGATTTTTAAATAAATACAACATTGTTTTTTGTATTTTGGGATTATTACCTGCGCTGTTATTAACTAAACACAGGACATTATTCTTAAAAGCACAGTTTTATTATGCTATTCTTTTAGCATTGGCATTAATAAGTCCAAACCTGATTTGGCAATTTCAAAATGATTTTCCTGTATTAAAACACATGAAAGAATTGGCAGATACACAGTTAGTCCATGTAAATAGAACAGATTTTGTAAAAGAACAGGTTTTCTTTTTTATTGGTTCCATCTTTATTCTTATCGTAGCTTTTATTTCTTTCTTCAGCTATGCTCCATTTAAACCCTATCGTTTTTTGGCAGCCGTTTATATTTTTACGATAGCGTTATTTATTTACTTCAAAGCGAAAGATTACTATGCCATTGGCTTATATCCTATTTTCTTCGCCTTTGGTGCTGTTTATTTAAGTTTATTATTGACAAAAGGTTGGAAATTTTATCTACGTTATTTGGCTTTTGCGATTATCTTATTTTTCTTTTACGCTTTGTTAAAAACATCTATGCCGATATACACGCCAGAAACATATGTAAAGAATGCTGAGCTACATAAACCTTTTAGCGAACATACTTGGGAAGATGGCAAAAAACATCCAATCTCTCAAGATTTTGCAGATATGTTAGGTTGGAAAGAATTAGCCGCCAAAACAGATTCTATCTATAACAGCATTCCTGATAAAAAAAGCATTTTTATACTTTGTGACAATTATGGTCAAACAGGGGCGATAAATTATTATTCGAAGATTAAAGGTTTACAAGCTAATTCATTTACTGACGATTACATCAACTGGTTAGATTTAGACAAGGAAATTAAAACAGTTATTAGGATAAAAACCGTAGATAATTTAGGTTCTACTAGAGATTTGGCTCTATTTGAAACAATAAAACACGTTGGTACAATTGAGAATAAATTTGCTAGGGAAAAGGGAACTCAAATCATATTATTAAGTAATCCTAAGGTTGATCTTGCCAAATTGTTAAAGAAGGAAAGAGCCGCAGGAAATTTAGAATAACTAGCTGAGATATACTCATTAATAGCTAATTAATTTGCAAACCTCAATATTTTTTGTAACTTCATCTAGCTTAAAAAAGGAGGTTTATCATGAACGTTATCCAAAAAGTTGAGCATTGGGGCGATGCCCATCACGCAAAATGGTTAGATGTTGTTCGCATCGTATTAGGCTTAATAATTTTTACTAAAGGCATTTCGCTAATTAGCGATACAGGCCCACAACAAGAACTTTTGTTAAAAAACAGTGTTTTTGGCTTCTCAGAAATGATGTCTAGCGTTGCCATTCATTTGGTGGCTTTTGCACATTTGGTTGGCGGTATTTTAATCACCATTGGTTTAGTTACTCGATTTGCCGTAGTAATTCAAATCCCTATTTTAATTTGTGCCATTCTATTTGTTAATATTTCAAATGGTTTCTCGGGCTTAAATTCAGAATTGTGGCTTTCTGTTATTGTTTTATTTCTTTTGGTTTTATTTTGGGTTGTAGGCTCAGGACCATTTTCTGTTGACCAGCAAATGAGAAGAAAACGTTGATGGAGAATTAAATCACATAGACTCATAGAAAAGAATAATCCTATGTGTCTATGTGGTAAATTTATAATTAATTCTCTTTTTTCTTTCCAAACAAACCCTTTAGTTTATTACCAATCTCAGTAGTTGCTTTCTCTACAGCCTTCTTTTTTAAGGTATCTACTTTTTCTTGAGCTTTGGCTTGCAGCTCAGCTTTCTTTTCAGCAACAACCGCATTAACTGCCGATTTTGCCGTTCCATCTCCAGCACCATATTTTAATTTGATAGTAGGTTTTAAGAATGTTCCACCCAAAACTGCATTAACCTTAACCATTTCTCCCATAGAAACATTTGTACCAGCCTTGCTATTTAAGCCAGCAATAATTGCATTTGCAGCATTATTGGCACTTGCTCCAAGCATCGTTCTTGGCACATTCAAAGCTAAATTATAATCCATAGTTTGGTCTATACCATTTGAGCCTGCTACATTCATGACAATGCCTTTCGCCTTAATGTCAAAAGGAGAAACATTTAAGCGACCATTGGCAATCTTGAATTTAGTTAAAACATTATTCAATTCTATTTTCTTCATCTCGCTTGAACCTAAAGCAGCAGCAAGTTTATTTATAGGCTCAAAACCTTCTAATAAAGCCTGGATAATGTTGGTTAAACCCTCTGCATTAATCGAAGAATAAATAGGCATCATGTTTTGGTCAAGGTCTGAATCAAACTTTAAGTTTGTAGAAAAAGTACCTTTTGTAAACTTAGCAACTGGAGCTAATAATTTAATGGTATTAAAAGTATTAAATGCTTGCTGGATGTCCATCTTTTCAATACCAAAATCTATATCCACTTTTGGTTTTTTTGGGTCTATAGTTGCATAAGAGCCATTCATTTTTACAGTTCCAGCTAACATATTCAAAGCCATATCTTTAAAATAAACCGTTTTGTCTTTTACCTGTAAAGCTCCCTTTGCATTGCTGATGTCATATTTATCGTAATTAACCTTAGCTGCTTTTACACCTAGATTAAAGTCGATATTTGCAGGAACTTCGAAAACAGTCATTTTTGCCTCTGCTGCTTTTGTTTCTGCAGTTGCTTTTGGTGGACCCATTAACTCGTTTACATCTATTAAATTAGAGGTGAGATTAAAACTTCCTTTTAACAATTGGTTTTTCTTAAATACGTAACTTAAGTAATTATTGATCGTACCATTTGCTGCAAAATCACTTCTACCCACTTTGGCAACCAAATTACTTAATGTGATATTTTGCGGGCTAAAACTCATCTTCGCTGATGGCACACTAACTGGCATTGGTACATTTTTCCCAGTGTAAACGAAGTTACTAGCCTGCATTTGCCCGCTTGCTTTAAAATCTTGATATTGACCTTTATCAATTGAAGATTTGCGACCTGCTGCTTGCACATCTGCATTTAAAAGACCCGTTAAAGTCATATCCTTCATTGGGAAAATGGCCGTTAGTTGTTTCAAGTCTAAATTCCCTTTTAAAGCCATGTCAACAAATGGGTCGCTCATTGGGTTTTTAACCAGCAAACGACCATCAATTGGTGCTGCACCAAACTCTAAATGAAATGCTGGAATGTTTATAACAGTATTGTCCAAAACTCCATCTGGGTTAGAAATAGTAGATTTAACTTGGATATTGTTTATCGCCGAGGGCAAAGAAGGATATTTTATTTTACCATTTTCAATTGCCAGATTTACATTAAAGGCAGGAATCGATTTATCGTTATACGTGCCTTTCGCAGTTCCATTCATTGCAAATTTCCCTGTGGCTTCTAAATCCTTAAAATTAGCTGAATAAATAGCTGGAATTAAAGAAAGAAAGTTCTTCAAATCAGATTTTTGAGCATCAAACTTAAAGTCCATTGCCATATCATTCTCGTTAGGCATAGCCAAATAACCAACAGCCGAAAGCAGCAGTTCATTTAGCTTAATCTTGTTTTCACCAAAAGTGAATTTCATTTGTTTCATGTCAATATCCAAAGGCAACTCGGCATCCAATTTCACTTTGTTTAAATAAGGAATACCTCCATATTTAACTGTTAGTTTTTCGATATCAGATTGAGTGTTTAAGGTAAAAATATCTTGAGTAAAATCGCCCTTACCCTTATGATTTAAATTCTCAGCTTCCATAAAGAACCCTAAGGAAGCATCATCGTAAGTAATCTTCCCATTTTCAATGGTATATTGTTGCAGGGCAGCTTTGAAGGTTGTTTTAGCCGTATCAACTTTTGTAGTTGAGTTATCGGGTTTCATGATATCCCAGTTTGCTTTGCCACTTTTTAAGACCTTGGCATAAATGGTTGGTTCATCCAAATTAACCGAGTTAATTTCATAGGTCTCTCCTTTAATTACACTCATTAAATTTAAGTTCAACTTTAACTGTTTAATGTTTGCCAAGGTATCCTTCGCAAAACTATCTGTTCCAACGACACTCAAATTGTTCAATTCTATGCCCAAATTGGGGAAAGAACTGATAAGGCTTAAATCAAATTCTGCAAAATCTACTTTAGCATTTACCTTATCATTTATTGATGATTTTACTTTAGCAACTATCTCCTTTTTAAAGATTAATGGAATACAAGCCGCAGCGGCAAACAAAACGACTAATATAATGACGAGCGTGATGATGGTTTTTTTTAACATGGTATTTCTATATTGTATTTTTTAGTTATTAAACGCAATTAATGCGCCAAGCGTTTAAGTAAGATAACTTTTACAGAGTTAAGCATTTTCATAATTATTTTTCAGGAATAAACTTATTACCTTTCGGCTTTAGAAACAACCCATGAAAAGAATTCTTTTTTTTGCTTTAATCTTAACGTCCCTTAGTGCATTTGCCCAAACTCAAACTGCTAATTATTTTAACCTCACACGTAATGGTTTCAACGAAAAAAACGCATATGAAACTACTGCTTTTGTAGAAAAATATTTCAGAATACCAGGCAACACTGGATTTAATGCAAGTATCCACCATGTGGAAGAGATATTAAAAAAAGCTGGTTATGTTGAGCAAAAAACTAATGAGTTTGAGTCTCCAATGACTTATCGTATTGAAAAACGCCCAATGAACAGAAATACTTGGGAACCAGTAAATGCAAGTGTTACCATTGTTGGCGAGTCATTACCACTAATTGCCTATCAAACTAATCGGAATATGATTCCAATCAATTGCCCATCAACAGCTGTTGGTGGAATTACAGCAGAAGTAATTTTTGTAGGTAAGGGAGCTGCTGCAGACTTGGAAGGCAAAGATTTAAAAGGAAAAATTGTATTTGCTGATGCAGCTGCAGGAAGGTTAATCTCAATAGCCACAAAAGCTGGTGCGATTGGCGTTATGGGTTATTCGGTTCCAAAATATAACCAACCAGAAAAACACCAAACTTCTATTTCTTTTGGAAGTATGCCAGCAAATGCAGCAATTTGGTCGCTATTTTTATCTTATGGAGTAAAAGAAAAATTGAAAGCTGCTTGTTTAAAAGGAAAAGTAGAATTGAAAGTAAATATCGAAACTAAGATTTACCAAGCTGAAGAATTAACCATTGTTGCTAATGTAAAAGGAAGCGTAAAACCTGATGAACGTTTTGTTTATAGCGCTCACGTACAAGAACCAGGGGCAAATGATAATGCAACAGGAGTTGGCGCTTTGGCAGAAATGGCAAGGGTAACTGCTACATTAATTAAATCTGGCAAATTAAAACCTCAACGTACTTTAACATTTTTATGGGGCGATGAAATTGTATCTACCAGAAGATATATTACTGAAGATACCACAAGAGCAAAAGGAATTTTATGGGGGATGAGTTTAGATATGGTTGGCGAAGACACCGAAAAAACTGGCGGCACTTTTTTATTGGAGAAAATGCCAGACCCTTCAGCAATTTGGACTCGTGGAACAGATAAACACAGTGAGTGGGGTGCTGGTGATGTGAAAGAGAAAGACCTTTTCCCTCATTACTACAATGATTTCATTTTTGACATTTGCAAAGCACAAGGCAAATTTGCCAATTGGGTAGTTAACTACAATCCTTTTGAAGGTGGAAGTGACCACACGCCTTTTTTACAGAATAAAATTCCGGGTTTGTTGATGTGGCATTTTACAGATGTATTTTACCATACCGATAATGATAGGATAGGTGCAGTTTCAAGCCAGACAATGAAAAATGTGGGTATTTGTGCATTAACCGCTGCTTATACTTTAGTTACTGCTGATGAAAATACCGCCTCGGCTACTGTTGCTCAAGTAAAAAATGATGCATTAGTTCGCTTAAAAACAGAGTTTGAATTAAGCAAAAAAGCTATCGCCGATGGCAAATCAGTTACTGATGAAAAACATATCATTGAGGTTTGGGGTAAATACTATACCGACGCATTAGCAACTATTGGAACCATGGCTGTTGCTCCAAAAACCACTAGAATAGGTTCTACAATTAAAGTTGCTGTTTTAGCAGTTGAAAAACAGACGCAGGTTTATTTGAGTGAGTTGAAGTAGTCTTGATTAGGATTTTTTGGATGGGATGATTTTAGGATTTACCTAAGTATATCGTCTTTGCGAGGCTCTGTTTTTTCACAGGCCGAAGCAATCTCATTGCAGTTTTTTTAATAATGGATATGACGCTTTATATACGAATGTGCTTATCCAATTTCTTATCTTAGCTTAAATCTCAAAGCTTATGAATTTTCACACACGGAAATGGATCAAACCCGAAGACTTAAACCCTAACGGAGGATTATTTGGTGGCAGCCTTTTAAAATGGATTGATGAAGAAGCCGCAATTTATGCAATTGTGCAATTAGAAAATCCGAAGGTAGTAACTAAATATATGTCTGAAATTAACTTTGTAAGTTCCGGAAAACTTGGAGACATTATTGAGTTGGGAATAACAGCTACATCATTCGGTACAACTTCTATCACTATGTGTTGCGAAGTAAGAAACAAAATTACCCGTAAGAGTATTTTAACAATCGATAAAATTGTCTTTGTAAACATTAACGATTACGGTGAACCAACTCCACACGGCAAAACAAAGATTAAATATATTGAAGAGCAGTTTGATGATATGACTAAGTAGTATTGAGTCGAGAGGCCGCAGTTCAAGCTAACAATTGAGCAATAAAACAATCCAACAATTATTCCAACCGTTCTTCCAAAGTTTCCGCATCCAAATCAAAGGCGTTGATAATTAATTGCGCCTTAGTATAAAATGGGTCTCTTTCTGCAAGTTTCTTTTCAATAAAAGCTAAAAGTTGCTCATCATCAAAATCCTTTATCAATGGCCTTTTTTGGCGATTATGCAAACGTGAAACCAACATGGAAGGTTCCATGTGCAAATAAACAGTTTTGCCATTTTCGTTCATCCATTCCATGTTATCAAAAAAGCAAGGTAAACCTCCGCCAGTTGCCACAACACATATATCTGGATATGGATAAGTTTTTAAAGTTCTACTCTCCAATTCCCTGAATGAAGCTTCTCCGTAAGCCTCAAAATATTCGGCAATGGTTTTCTCTTCTTGCGCTACAATTACGGCGTCTAAATCAATTACTGGACATTCTAATCTCGCAGCTAACTGTTTTGCCTTGGTACTTTTCCCGCAGCCCATGAATCCGATGAGGAAGACTTTCATTTTATTGTTTAATTGGTTAACTGTTTAATTGGTTAATTGCATTTCGATTAACCGTTTAAACAATTTATACGGTTAACCTCTCTAATTTAGCTTAGCTTCACCCTCGGGTCTACCCAGGCATATAATAAATCCACTAATATATTTACAACTACAAACACAAAGGCGATGAATAATATAGAACCCATTACCACCGGGAAATCAGACATTTCTAAAGCAGTAACTGTTGTTCGGCCTAGGCCATTATAACCAAAAATATATTCCACAAAAAACGAACCCGCCAACAAAGAAGCGAACCAACCAGAAATTGCCGTAATAACTGGATTTAAGGCATTCCTCAAAGCGTGTTTGTAAATTATAGCATATCTGCCTAATCCTTTTGCCCTAGCAGTGCGGATGTAATCTTGAGCCAATACATCTAGCATCGCGCTGCGTGTTAATTGAACTATGATGGCTAACGGCCTTAAACCCAGAGTAATCATTGGCAACCATAAGTTTTTCCAAGTGATAATTTGCCCTTTAAATGGGTCGTAGCTATATAAACTACCACTCATATTTAAACCTGTATAATCTGCCAATAGAAACCCAAATAACCAAGCGATAATAATCCCTGCAAAAAAGGATGGAGCTGAAATACCCAAAATTGCAAACGCATTTGCTGCATTATCAATCCAAGTTCCCTGATGTACTGCCGAAACAACACCCAATAGAACACCTATCAAAGTGGCAAAAATCATCGCAGTAAGCGCTAGTACAAACGTATTTGGTACCGTTTCTGAAAGGATAGTCGTCACATCTCTTTTGGTTTGATAAGATCTTCTCAAATAAGGCACTTTAATTACAATAGCATCATTTCCTACTCTAAAAAGCTTCTGGTAATGATATTTCTCCTGATTTTCAGCTGTAAGGGGATGAATACTTATTGGAGATAAATCATTGATATAAAGAAAAAACTGTACAGGCTTAGAACGGTCTAAACCAAATTCTTTCCTCACTGCATCTAGAGATTGTACATCAGAACGCTGACCCATTGTCATTCTTGCTGGATCACCAGGTAAAATATTAAATAGCACAAACACCACTAAAATTACACCTCCCATTACTGCGAAGCCATAAAGTAATTTTCTTAGTGCATATGCTCCCATTTATTTAGTGAAGTATTTTTCTGATAATTTATCGAATGAAGGTAAAGTATGGAAATGCCATTTATTAACGATTACCCCATTTTTCAACAATAAAACACCAGGATTTGCCCTTACCATGCTTTTCAGCGGAACAGCATCAGCGTAGAATACTTCAGCAAAAAGTTTGTTCTTTTTACTAAAGGCATCAGCATCTTGTGCAGAATTTGAGGTTAACAAAACTGTTCTAATGTTAAATTGGTCTGTTGCATTTAAAGCTAAAGCATTAATTTCTTGAACTGCCTTTTCATTGGCATCCTTTAAATTATAAGCTACAACCACCAAATTGTAGTAAGGATTTTCAACAATTTCTTTGGTGTAATCTGTTCCCGATGCATCCGTAATTAGCAAATCCTTTATTTTGATATCGTAGCCTTTTTTAATTAGTTTCCTGTCAGGAGTACCAACCACTTCCCAGTTTTCATCCTTCCAAATTTCTTGAGCCATGTAATCTTTATCGCTCATTGTTTTGGTTTCGTTAGTTTTCTTGTTTTTAAGTTGGTACATGATCAAGTACTCATCTTGTGCCGCACCTGGCGGAAGTTTCATAGATTCGGGAATGCTTGAACCAACTTTATAAGGCAGAAAATCTATTATAGGAAGAAAATTATAGGTAAAACCTCCAAATAACAATGAGGCAGCAAAGACTCCTATAGCCAATCCTTTTTGCAATTTTGCATTAGTGGTTATTGGATTTATTTTTTCTCTGTTGATAAATAGGTAAACAATCAATACTAAAAGGATTAAATCTTTAGTAAATGATTGCCAAGGTGTTAGTGGAATAGCATCTCCAAAGCAACCACAAGAGGTTACCACTTTAAATGCGGCAGATACAAATGTCAGGAAAGTAAAAAAGATAATTAACCCAAGCAGACCCTTTGTAACTTGATTTCTCCAAAAGCCAAACAGCAACAATGCACCTAAAACAATTTCTAAAACACATAAAATGATGGCAATACCCGTTGCCCAATTGTTTAAGAAATCTATATGAAAAACTTCAAAGTATTCTTGTAGTTTATAGCCAAAGCCAAGTGGGTCATTAGCCTTGATTAGACCAGAAAAGGTGAATAAAATTCCGACAAACCACCTAGAGAAATTTAAAGCTATTTTTTGCAACATATTGGTTAATTGATTAATCGTTGAAATCGGTTAACTGTAAGCTTAGAACTATTTAACGCCGAGTTTAATCAAGGCGAAAACTGCATAGTTTAACATATCCTGGTAATTAGCTTTTACACCTTCAGAAACTACAGTTTGACCTGAGTTATCCTCTATTTGTTTAACTCTCAATATCTTCATTAATATTAGATCTGTTAATGAACTAATTCTCATATCCCTCCAAGCCTCGCCGTAATCATGGTTTTTAGCAAACATCAATTCTTTGGTTTCATTAACTCTTTTATCAAAAAGATTTTCAACCAATTCAACTTCCATTTCATTCGGGTCACTCTCAGTTAAATCTAATTGAAGCATTGCAATTACACAGTAATTTACAATCCCAATATATTCAGAAGTAATGTCCTCTCCTACTTTAGAAACTTTCTTTTCTTCGAGCGTGCGAATGCGTTGCGCTTTGATAAAAATTTGGTCGGTTATAGACGAAGGTCTAAGAATGCGCCAGGCTGTCCCATAATCTTTTGTCTTCTTTAAAAAAAGCGATTTACATACCGCTATTACGCTATCGTACTCGTGTGATGTGTTTACTGCCAAAACAATTAAAATATTTAGTTTAAAGCTATTTTAATACCTATTTTTGTATCAAATGATGGCTAAAGATACATTTTTAAACCGAAAAGTAACACTAAATAGCAAAGGGAAACTGATAGATTTAAGTGCTCCAGCAGTAATGGCGATCTTAAATATTACCCCTGATTCATTTTATGGCAACAGCCGAATAAGCAACGTTGATGAGGCTTTAAAAAGGACTGAAAAATTCATACACGAAGGTGCAAAATTTATAGACATTGGTGCTTACTCTTCTCGTCCAGGTGCAGCGGATGTTAGTGAAGATGAAGAATTGCAAAGGTTAATTCCTATAGTTGAGGCAATTGTCAAAGAATTTCCTGAAACATTAATTTCGATAGATACATTTAGAGCTAAAGCTGCAAAAGACAGCATCAATGCGGGTGCCCATCTAATTAATGATATTTCTGCTGGCAATTTAGATAGCGTCATGTTTGAAACAGTTGCCAAATTACAAGTCCCTTATGTAATGATGCACATGAAAGGAACTCCGCAAAACATGCAGCAAGATCCAACTTATGAAAATGTAACATTGGAGGTTTTGAATTATTTCTCTGAAAAAATCTCTACGTTAAAAAAATTGGGGGTAAAGGACATCATTATCGACCCGGGTTTTGGCTTTGCAAAAACAATAACCCACAACTATGAAGTTTTACAACAGCTGCAAAGTTTTTCAATTTTTGAGTTACCAATTTTAGTAGGCTTTTCTAGAAAATCGATGATAACTAAGGTATTGAATAATAAATCAACCGATGCTTTGAACGGAACAAGCATATTAAATACCGCAGCTTTGCTAAAAGGAGCTTCAATTTTGAGAGTTCATGATGTAAAAGAGGCCATTGAGTGCATAAAATTGACAGAAAGAATTAAAAACCCTTAATCAGTTGCTCATATTTTCATTTCGACAAACATTTTAAGAGCAAATTTCATTTTTACCGAATAATACCGTTTTTTAATTGATTAAAACCCTTTAATTGATTAACTTAGGCACAATGAAAGGCCTTGATTTTGATTTTCTGAAATTTACGTGGATTAGTGCAATTGATATCATCGTTGTAGCCATATTAATCTATTACATTTACAGCTTAATCAAAAACACGCTTGCAGTAAATCTACTGCTCGGATTGCTCATCATATTCTTGTTTTACCATTTGGTGAAAAGCCTTCATATGGATTTGTTGTCTGCCATTATCAACAAGTTTATGGCAGTTGGCATCATGGCATTGGTTATTATTTTCCAACCAGAGATTAGGAGGTTTTTATTACATATTGGAAAAAGCACATCCTTACAAAAAAATAAGGCTTGGTGGGGTTATTTATTTGGCAGCAAAGATTTAGAACGTGATAACCTGATTAGAATTAAGCCAATTATAGATGCTTGCAAGAGTATGAAAAAAACACGTACGGGGGCTTTAATTGTTTTCGTTAAGTTTTATGATGATGAGCTTTTTAATAACAGTTGTGAAATCATCGATTCAAAAATTTCAAAAAGACTTTTGGAAAGTATATTCCAAAAATATAGTCCGTTACATGATGGCGCTGTAGTTATAGCTGAGAATAAAATTAAGAGCGCCAGTTGTATTTTACCATTAACGGATAACGATAAATTACCAACCCATTTTGGCCTAAGGCACAGAGCAGGAATTGGGGTTTCTGAAACTACAGATGCTGTTGCTGTTATTATTTCTGAAGAAACTGGCGAAATTGCCTATGCCAAACAAGGCAGGGTAAGAATGAACGTCTCTTTCGGGGAGCTAGAGAAGTTGTTGAATAAAGATTTTTAAAGAAATTAAGCATAAAAAGCGTCTGGGGAGAATTATACGCCTAGTTTCTTCTCCATACAAAGGCATTAGAGCTCAGTGCCAATTTCACCCATTTCCTCTTACCTAATAAGCTAAGGCATTTGGATGTTAACAAGCCCAGCCCTTCGCCAAGACTCCTCCTCACAAGCCAGGAATCAATAACCATAGACTGAACAACCAATCATTAAATTCCCGCAGGTATCTTGTGTTGTTAAAGGAGGACAATCTATTAGTTTAGCTATAGTGGTAATAGTACCATCTTACGTCCATCCTTCGTTCATCTTACGTTCATCCTTCGTTTAAATAGGCTTTGTGAATTAGCCTTATCGGCTTTAAGCCAAGAGTTTGTTAGCGAAAAACCCATCTTGCACAACAAGATGGGTTTTTTATTATCTGTGAAATCACCTCAATCCCTGCCTACCGGCAGGCGAGGGTGTAATCAATCTTTAACAATATTGCTCAAAAGCACCAATTAAGCTGTCAGCTATCATTTGTGCTGGGCGACCTTCAATTTGATGACGCTCAATCATATGAACCAATTTACCATCTTTAAATAATGCCATAGAAGGAGATGATGGAGGGAAAGGCATCATGTAACCTCTTGCTTTATCAACAGCTTCTTTTTCCATACCAGCAAAAACTGTTACCAATTTATCTGGGTGTTTAGCGTTTGCCGCAGCAATTTTAGCTGCTGGGCGAGCATTTGCTGCTGCGCAACCACATACAGAGTTTACTACAACAAACACAGTTCCTTCGCCTTTAATTGCACTATCAACTGCTTCTGCAGATTTCAATTCTTCAAAACCTACGTTTGTTAACTCAGCACGCATAGGTTCTACTAAATATTCTGGATACATCTTTTTCTCTTTTATTAATTAATACGCAAAGATAATAAAGATTATGCGCTAAAATTTATTGCATCATAAAATAACAATCTGCTGACTTACAGGTAAAAGAAAAGGGATGCCAATATGCTTGCCATCCCTCATTATTTAATAGTTAAATAATTATTTCATGTTTTCTATTAACTCTTTAGCAAAGTTAGGGTCTTGTATAAATGCAAAACCATAAATAGCAATAATTAGGATTATAATTAATAAATATAAACTACCTAACACGGTCCCTATTATACCACAAACCTTACCTGCTTTAGCATTTTTTAATGAGGATTCTGTATAAGCATTTGGATTTAAGTGGAATTTCTTTATCTCACCAGCACCTAAAACCCAAGCTACAATACCCAATATTAAACCTAAAATACCATAACAGCAACAACCCGGAATAGAAAGGATTCCTAAAATCAATGCAATAGTTGCATTTGGTAAATTTTGCTGCATACCATTAAATCCTCCGCTGTGTGGAAATGGATTGTTTTGTGGTGGAACTGGCGGTTGAATTGGTTTTGGCGTTTCTTGTGGTTCTAGTTGCTCTTCAGACATAGCGTTAAATTAATTGATGTGTAAATATTTTATAAATATAATTGATTAGGATAATGATAGCTACAAATCCGACTGCTATTTTTATAATTTGTGCACCAGACCTAAAATCAGCTTTTAAATGAACTAAAGTAAAACCAATCAAAAATAAAAAAGGAATTGTGGCAGGGTAAAGCTTAAAAGAACTTATCAAATCTCCGTGCATTAATGCAATAATGGAGCGTTGTAAACCGCAGCCTGGGCAATCTATGCCAAATGTTTGTTTCATTGGACAAGTCAGCAAATGATTTTGCAACCAATGTATAAAACCATTGTCCTCAGTAACCATCATTAAACAAATAATAAAACTGGTGTCACCATTCAATACGAAATAATACTTTAAGCTTGCTTAAAATGTGTTAAACTCTATTTTTAAATCTAAACTGTTTTTTAATTGAGGCTTGGTGATGTTGATTAATATCGTTTGTTAATTTTTCGAGATTAAAATCGTGGTTAGTTCCGCAATTTAAGCCATAAAAGGTAACGGATGGCTTTAAGCTCTCAAAATATTCTATCATATTCGAGCTCCAAATCAACTGACAGTTGCCCTTTACTCTTTTCAAAATCTCGGCAATACCTGGTTTAACATTAATATAATCTACATGACAAGATTCTAAATCGCCCTGCGGAAACAATACAAAAATATGTCCGGGTTCATTTAAAATTTCTGCTGCATAATCTAAGCTCTCACTTACCGATTTTGTACCTGGAGCAATAGAAAAACACCCAATTCGTCTAAGCCACATATGTTTTTTCATCTGGGCTTCTAAAGACATCATGTAAAATCCTTTTAAATTAGGCTCTAACTTATAAATAGATTTTAAGCAAAAGTAACAAGCAAAAAAACCATCCCAAAACCCAAAATGGTTACACATATAAATATACGAATGACCTTTCAGCACTTCTGCATCATAAATTTTTAGCTTATTAAATTTCCAGCCCATGAACCAGTTTAAAATTCTACCTAAAAAAAGTATGGTTTTCGGACTAAATGGTTTTGCCTTAATTATCATAAATTAAACTGTAAATTTTTGAGGGTAGGTTTTTATTAACCATATCATGGTCTTCATCTAAAGTAGTTTTGCTTCCAAAATTTAACTGTGGTATTATTTCATCAGCTAGGTGCTGTGGGTACATTTTATCTCGTTCGCCAAATACAAAGTAACACTTCACATGATTAAGGTTTAGTGCTTTAATTAAATCACTTGGTTTAGTTTCTAAATGACGGAGGTAAGTAACATTTGCATAAAATGCATAACGCAATTCGGCAGTTGCCATTTCCTTTTGTAAAATATGATAACTTTTCAAATCAAAAATCCTGATTTTTCTGAATAAATTTAGTGCAATGCTAATACCATGCTCACTTAAAAAAAGTTTCCTGAAAAATAAGTTTGCAAGCTTGTTTTTAGCGAAAATCTTAATAATAGTTAAGGTTTTTAAAAACGCAGGTGCTAATATAAATAGGTTATCTATTCTTTTCGCTTCAAACTCTGCAAGCACGCTAGCATAATAAGTACCTAATGAATAACTCATTACACAAAACCTATCAATTTGATGAGCATCGCAAAAATCCATAATCAGCCTACAAAACTCAACTTTCGAAATTCCTTTTTTCAAATGCTCAATAGACTGATTTTGCAGCTCAGTTTCTTTATGAAAAAAAAGGTCGAAACCATAAAAAGTATATTCGGCCCCAAACTTCTCTTCTAGAATAGAGAACTGCTTGCCGTGCATACCAAAACCATGAAAACACAGCATCGCCTTTGGCCCATTGCCAAATTTATAATAATGTAAATTAACAAGCGAATGGTTGAAAAAATGGTCGGTCATTGAAAAATTAGCCATTATACCGTAAAAGTAAAGGAAATATTTTATTGTTTATTTTATTGTCAGTTTAAAATAAGGTTTAATCTTCTAACAGCTACTTTTTTGTTATTGATAAGGGAATGGTTTACCTTTGCATCATATTTAAAAACGAATAATTATGTCATCAGTAGAGACAACTTACGTTCCTTACAAAGTTAAGGACATTTCACTGGCAGAATGGGGCCGTAAAGAAATCGGATTAGCAGAGGCAGAAATGCCAGGCTTGATGAGTTTACGTAAAGAATTCGGACCATCTAAACCTTTAGCAGGCGCTCGTATTGCGGGCTGTTTGCACATGACCATTCAAACTGCAGTTTTAATTGAAACCTTGGTAGAATTAGGGGCAGAAGTTACTTGGTCCTCATGTAACATTTTCTCAACTCAAGACCACGCTGCTGCTGCAATTGCTGCTGCTGGCATTCAAGTTTATGCTTGGAAAGGCTTAAACGAAGTTGATTTTGATTGGTGTATTGAACAAACTTTACATTTCGGTCCAGATCGCAAACCATTAAATATGATTTTAGATGATGGTGGCGATTTAACAAATATGGTATTCGATAAATATCCTGAGCTTATTGCAGCTATTAAAGGTTTATCTGAAGAAACTACAACTGGTGTACACCGTTTATACGAAAGAATGAAAAACGGAACATTGCACTTACCAGCAATTAACGTTAACGATTCTGTAACTAAATCTAAATTCGATAACAAATACGGATGTCGCGAATCATTAGTAGACGCAATTCGTCGTGCTACAGATGTAATGATGGCTGGTAAAGTAGCTGTTGTTTGCGGTTATGGCGATGTAGGTAAAGGTTCTGCAGAATCTTTAAGCTCACAAGGTGTACGCGTAATTGTTACTGAAATTGACCCAATTTGTGCTTTACAAGCTGCAATGGAAGGTTATGAAGTTAAACGTTTAGACACTGCAATTAAAGAAGCAGATATCGTTGTAACTACAACTGGTAACTGCGATATCGTTCGTGAAAAACACTTCAGGGCATTAAAAGACAAAGCTATCGTTTGTAACATCGGTCACTTCGATAACGAAATTGACATGGCTTGGTTAAATGGTGCTTATGGCGATACTAAAGTTGAAATTAAACCACAAGTTGACAAATATACTATCGATGGTAAAGACGTAATCGTTTTGGCTGAAGGTCGTTTGGTTAACTTAGGTTGCGCAACTGGTCACCCAAGTTTTGTAATGAGTAACTCATTTACTAACCAAACTTTGGCTCAATTAGAACTTTGGACTAACCCAGGTAAATACGAAAACAAAGTTTATGTGTTACCTAAACATTTAGACGAAAAAGTTGCTCGCTTACACTTAGAAAAAATCGGTGTAGAATTAGACGTTTTGGATCAACACCAAGCAGATTATATCGGTGTTGCAGTAGAAGGTCCTTTCAAACCAGACACTTATAGATACTAAACCCCAAACCCCCAAAGGGGCTTACGAGTTACATAAAGAGACGTGCATTTTGCATGTCTCTTTTTTATTTTTAACCATATAAGAAATATAAGGCCATGTAAGCATACCTGCCTGCCGCAGTTGGTATTTACTTAAATGCCTTTTATGGTAAGTTTTTATTAGAAAAAGTTTGTCAGTAGCTCTTCGGTTAGTTTAGCCCTTCTGTCCGCTTTACTTCATTTCATTTCGTGCCCGCTACCATAAGGTTTATTTAACAAAGCAAATCGTCCTTGGTACAGCTCATAGTCGCAATAACTATACGGATAAACCCTCCTTTTCCTTCAGCTAAAGCAGATGGCAAAGAGTAGCAATAAATTGGCAACGATAAAATTTCATTGCCGTTGGCTTCAGCCAACGGATAAAAACAGAATACAATTCGGCTTTAGCCACATTATTTTACAAAACTTTAATTTTTCTGAAACTAAAAAACCCGCATTTGCCTCATTTAACTAATCAACTCAAAATTTCACTAATTGCATAGCTCAATTTCAATTAATAGGAAAATCGTTTGTAGTTTGAACTATTTTTTGATATGTAGTTGTATCCAATAATCCAATAGAAACATTTTCTATAATTTTCCTATATCTTCCAATTTTAGGATCCCAAACAATGAGGTGAACATCATTTTTCACATTAGGGTAAACCTTAAAATTTAAGATGACATCGTTAGAAGTTCCTTTGAGAAAATATGAAGTTTTCCATGAATGAACGGAGATTTCTCCAATCGGATTACTTAAAATTTTTAAATCTAATTTTAGGTTACTTAACTCTATAGCAGATAAAATCACTGAATTTTTAACACCAGGATTTAATTTAACCGAATTTTTTCTTTCATAGTTTTTATCATAATAAGATATTTCGACATCATAACCAATATAATTACCATCAGATACAAAGGACATATTGAAGTCTCCTTTTAAATCAGTTTTAGCACCTATCACAGAGTCTGCACATAGCCTACTACCATTCATGCTATTTATTCTACAGCCATAAATAACTACAGAGGCGTTGGCCAATCGCTTATTTTTAGCACTATCTATAGCAAAGCCCGAAACTGAGGTTGCAATTCCCGGCTTGACTTTTTTACAGGTAACAAGAACTATTGAAGAGACTAAAACAATAATAGACAGCGCAATAACTTTCATTTATCTAATATATCAATTATTCATAATTAACACTTCATTTTATAAATAATTGGGGTCCTTTGAACCTTAAAACCTATATTTGCTTCATTCTGATTCATAAAACAATGAAGAATTTTATATTTTTTATAGCTTTTGTCTTAACAAACTCAATAGCATTTTCACAGTTACCACCAAAAGTTGAGAATGATAAAATGTTCGGCAAAGGTTGCTATTATTTTAAGCAGATTCCTAAAGGTGGTAGTTTCAATAATGTTTTGGTACTTATCCCAGGTTTAGGGGAACACCCCTATTCAGTTAGCGCACAAACAACAATTCTTCAAGAAGCAGAAAAAAATGGCATTGCCATAGTAATTGTAAATCTAAGCCCGAATAATGAAAGCTTAGCAATAGACGATAATTCTATTGCTAAACTTGAAAAAATGATTAATCATTTTTATGAGCAAGAAAAAATTTCTTCAACAGTTCGACTATTTATAGGAGGCTTTTCTATTGGTGGCACTACAGCATTAAAATTTTACACTCAAAAGCATAGCAAATTTAAAATTTATAAAATATTTGCAATTGACCCACCACTAGATATGGTCAGGCTACGAAAATCGCTTACCAAGGGCAGAGAGAAAAGTGTGATTATGAAATTGGATTCTATCAACACCGATAAACAATTACCTGAAAACGGTTTAAAAAGACTATCAGTGTATAATCCAGATTTTACCATCACAGCATCATTACCAGATTATAACTTAACCGCATTAAGGATTTATTGCGAACCTGATATTTTATGGTGGATAAAAAATAGAAATATGGATCTATCAGATATGAATGTAACTGATTGCGCTGGCTATATTAACAAGTTACTCCTGAAAAATCAAAATCAAAAAGTTGAATTAATATTAACACAAAATAAAGGTGTAAGAAATGGCAATCAAGTTCATCCTCATTCTTGGAGCATTGCCGAGCCAATTGACCTAATAAAATGGTTACTTAATTAAAATCCATTGCCTCTCTTGAACCTTAAAAGCTTACATTTGTCTTAATCAAACTTAATATCTAAAAAATATGAAAGCCTTAATATTTGCATTATTACTAACATCATTCGGTTTTGTAGCAAATGCTCAAACTAAAACTCAAAAAACAACTAAACAACAAGCATCTCAACAACTAAACTCAAAAACTGTAGAAATTGCCTGTGGTGAGTGTAAATTTAACATGAAAGGTAAAAGTTGTGACTTAGCCATCCGTATTGATGGAAAATCATACTTTGTAGATGGGAAAAGTGTAGATGATTTTGGAGATGCCCACGATGAGAAACACGGCTTTTGTAATGTAATCAGCAAAGCAACCGTAACAGGAGAAATTGTGAATAATCGTTTTAAAGCAAAAACAATTACTTTATTGCCAGAGAAGAAATAGTCTAACGCCAAAGCTTCCCAAGTTTTCTTGGCATCTTTGTGTCTTAGTGGCAAATTCATTTTACATTATTTTTCTAATTCTTTCTCCAATCCTTGTCTTAAATCGAACATTAGCCATTGTTTGTTTTTCACGTCAATTTGTTTGGTTTTTAGCAGCTGGATAAAATCTTTTACACCAAATTCTTCATTTCCATTACCGTGAATTAAAACAATACTACCAGCGTTTGGTGTTTGGCCTTTTGCCAACCAGGCATCACTTCCAATAGGTATTAAACCATAAGCTATGGTCTTTTCTACCACTTGTTGGTCAGAAACTAAACCAGGGAAGCGAAAAAATAAAGAAGGAATTAATCCATTCTTTAGCATCAGTTTCTCATTCTCTAAAACTTCGATAGCTAAATCTGTGTTTTTTGCCAATAGAAAATTTTCAGCCAATGGCAAACTATTTACTTCGTGATTGTACGAATGGTTTATCCACGTAATATCCAGTTCCTTTTGTGAAACCATTTTTTTTAGCCATTTCAAATCCTCTTGATGTTTTAACACCCATTTACCAGAAGCAGAAACTGCCAATGGTACAGGTTGCTCAATCTTCTTAAATTCATTAATCAACGACTGAAAAATAATTCTATCTAGATTTTTATGCGAAGGGCATAAATCAATGGTTAAAGTAATCCCCTTTTCTCTTGGAATGGCATGGTCTATACCTGCATTTTGCATTTGCCTATCGTTTTTCAATGCTATGTCCATCGCTTGTATATAAACTGATTTTTTGAATATCGCCTGTACATTTCCAAAATCTAAATTAGAAAGAGAATAATGACCCGCTAATTCCACCTTTGTATTTAGGTTATGTGGATCAACCAACAACAAATATTTCTGATTGTCATTTACAAAACTTCTTATGGCAATTAATCTTTCAGTTCCTTTTATAGCCAAAGCATAATTTACCTTATAGCGTTTAATGTTGCCAAAATTTTGAGCAAAAACATTAATCGAAAGAAATAAGAAAAACAGTAAAAACTTAGGTTTCATCATTCAAATATAAACACATCCTCCAATTATTACTTTGCGCTCTTCGCGTTCTTTGCGGTTAATACCTTCTATGGTGTTTAGTCTTTCAGCTTAAACCACTATCTTTGCACCATGACAAAATTATCAGTCAATATTAACAAAATTGCAACTTTGCGCAACAGCAGAGGTGGCAATAACCCTGATTTAGTTAAAGTAGCTTTAGACTGTGAGCGTTTTGGCGCACAAGGAATTACTGTACATCCTCGTCCAGACGAACGCCACATTCGTTACCAAGATACATTCGATTTAAAAGCCGTAATTGCAACAGAATTTAATATCGAAGGTAATTGCAAGGAACAAAAATTCATCGACCTTGTATTAGCCAATAAGCCAGCACAAGTAACTTTAGTGCCAGATGTGTTAGGTCAAATCACTTCAAACCATGGTTGGGATACTATTACAGAACATGTTTATTTGAAAGAAATGGTAACATTATTTCAAAATTCGGGCATTCGTGTTTCCATTTTTGTAGACCCAATTATTGAAATGGTTGAAGGAGCTTTGGCAACTGGAACAGATAGAATAGAATTATATACTGAAGCTTACGCAAGTGGGTTTCATCAAGATAAGGAAAGCGCTATTGCTCCTTATGTCGCCGCAGCAAAAAAAGCAAATGAATTAGGTTTAGGCATTAATGCTGGTCACGATTTAGATTTAGACAACCTCAAATATTTTGCTCAAAACATTCCAAATCTTTTAGAAGTGTCAATCGGCCATGCCTTAATAAGCGATGCCTTATACTTTGGATTAGAAAACACCATCCAACTTTATTTAAAGCAACTGAACCCCTAAATCCCCTAAAGGGGGCTTAAAATATGGACGAATTTATTAAACAAATTTCCCCTTTAGGGGATTAAGGGGTTATGCTCAAAGGTATAATCCTTGTTCTTTTTGGTGCCTGTAGTTTTGGCATCCTCTCTACATTTGTAAAACTAGCTTATGCAGATGGTTATTCGCTAAGCGATGTTACAGGAACCCAAGCTTTTTTGGGCGCTATTTTACTATGGTTGGGCTATTTAATCCAAACAAAAATAGGAAAGAAGGTTTACCCTAAATCTAAAACACATTGGTTTAAATTATTAGCTGCGGGTACATTTACTGGCTTGGTAAGTATGTTTTATTATCAATGCGTTAAGTTAGTGCCAGCTTCTTTAGCCATTATTTTATTAATGCAATTTGTGTGGATTAGTGTTTTATTAGAGCTTTTCATTTATAAAAAGAAGCCTAACAAAATGCAAATATTGGCTATAGTAGTTATACTCTTCGGAACTGTTTTAGCTAGTGGTTACCTAAAAACCAGTGCTAACCAAATTAATCTAGAAGGAATAATATTCGGAATGTTAGCTGCGCTTTGTTATGCCATATTTTTAATGTTAAATGGTAAACTCGGCAATGATTATCCACCGTTAAAAAAGAGTGCATTAATGATTACTGGTGCTTGTGTTTTAATATTCATCGCTTTGCCACCTACATTTTTAATTAATGGAGCCCTAACAGGCAGTTTATTAAAATGGGGAATTATTCTTGCTGTTTTTGGCACTTTCATTCCTCCACTTTGTTTTGCAGCAGGAATCCCAAAGGTTGGTTTAACCTTAAGTTCTATTTTAAGTTCTGTTGAGTTACCAGTTGCTGTCATGATGAGTAGTTTAATTTTACACGAGGAAGTAAACTTAATGAGATGGTTAGGTGTTGTGATCATATTAAGTGCACTAATTCTTCCAAATTTGGAAATGATAAAAAAGCCAAATATCTTTAAGAAAAAACCTTTGCTATGAAATATAGAGCTTTTGCTATTTTAACTTTATTCGTTATTGCTTTTAGCGGATGTAAAGATGTTGCCAAAATTAATGCCGATGAAGCTGGCGAAGTAATTACTGAATATTTAACCGCAAACCCAGAATATAAAACTGGTCGTTTTAATTTCGGAGAGTTGAAGTTTAACAGTCAAAAAGACATGCTGGAACTTGAGAAATATAAAACCTTGGCAAGTGATGGCTATGTTTCATTGGCTTTACAAGAATCAAAAAAGAAATTCCTTTCTAAAGATAGTAGCTTTGTTTATATCATTAAATTAACCGATAAAGCAAGTGATTTAGTATTGAAACAAGATGAAGATAAAGCAACCGTTAAAGTGGTTACTTATGAATTGGCCAGTGAAAAACCTGTTAATTTTAACCGGGTGAATGATAATAATGCAAAAGTAACCGTATCATTAAAAAAAGTAAATACCCCTTTTTCATCTTTCCAAAAAAATGCTGATGACAATAGCAATTTCATAACCAAAACCTATCGCTTAAAGCTACATAAAGAAGAAGGCTGGAAAGTAGTGAAATAAGGTAGAAGGTTGATGGTTTAGATACAAAAACAAACAACTAACTCTTTTTATGGTTCATTCCCTAAAATTCATTAAAAAAGAAGGTTCAAAACAGCTGATTTTTTTAATTTTTGAACAACTCTTTTATAACATTTCTTTCAACTGGTTTTTCAGGACTTTCCCTATCATATAATGCAGCAAAATAGAAATCATTACCATTTTTATAAATAGCTATTTGCAAGGAGAATTTCTTAGTAAGAAAACTTCTTTTATTGATTGCAAACTCGACTTGTTTGGCATCAGCAAAAGCAGCCAAACCACTTACATTAGATAAATTAAAGATTAAAATATTTTTTTCATCTAACCTCTCACTCAAAACGTCTCCAGAATAGTTAATTTTTAATTGCTTTAAAGGTTTTATGTCATTTTGGGCAACTGAAAATCTAAACGAACTAGTTTTATAAGAAGCATCGTAAATCACATCCTGTGTTAAATCATAATCATCTGATTTCATTAAAGTAAAAACCTCAGAGATGGATTTTGTTTTTTCGGGCTTCAGGTTTTTAATTTTATAAACCACTAAATCATAATTTTTACCAACTACATAACCTCCAACAACATCCCTTTTTGCGTTACCATAAAAAGTAAAAGTATTAGAAAAGCGATCTGGGTTTAGAAACAAATCTGCGTAAGCAAAATCTCTAGTAGGCATTTTACTCGCTACAACATTTTTTGACAATTTTTTAACCGAAAAAATATTAGAAATGACAACATATCCTAATACAATAATAGCAATGGCAAATAGTACTCTTCTTAAATTCATTCACAAATCTAATTATAATACTTTGAACCAATCTTAAACAAACGTTTGTGTAAAAAAACTACTAAACAAATAGGCTTTAATGGCTAAAAAACAACACAATTCGTAACAATAATAGTTACCAATTTCTTACCTTTGCGGCAACTTATTTTTATCAACTGCATGAGTTTAAATATCCATTACCAAGAAGACTTTCAAGACCGTCATATTGCCCCAAACGCGGAAGATACAGCGGCTATGCTACAAACTGTTGGCGTAAAATCTATTGATGAATTGATTGAACAAACCGTTCCTCAAAAGATAAGGTTAAAACAACCTTTAAATTTACCAAAAGCAAAGTCTGAAATAGAATATTTAACAAGCTTAAAACAAACAGCTTCGTTAAACAAGGTTTTCAAATCTTACATTGGTCAAGGTTATTACGATACCTTAACCCCTGGCGTAATTTTACGTAACGTAATGGAAAACCCAGGGTGGTATACACAATACACTCCTTATCAAGCAGAAATTGCACAAGGTCGTTTACAAGCTTTGTTAAATTTCCAAACCATGGTTATCGATTTAACCGGAATGGAAATTGCCAATGCATCTTTATTAGATGAAGGTACAGCAGCTGCAGAAGCTATGTTTATGCAATACAGCTTGCGTAAAGACCAAAAAGCCACTAAATATTTTGTGTCTGACCTAGTTTTTGCTCAAACCATTGATATTTTAAAAACTCGTGCTAATCCATTCGGTATAGAATTGGTAATTGGTAACCACCAAGAATTTACTGCAACCGACGAGTTTTTCGGTGCAATTGTACAATACCCAGCAGGTAACGGCGAAGTATATGATTATACAACTTTCGCTGCCAACCTACACGCAAAAAACATCAAATTAACTGTTATTGCAGATTTATTGAGCTTAACCTTATTAACTCCTCCAGGAGAATGGGGAGCAGATGTTGTTGTGGGTACTACGCAACGTTTTGGTGTTCCAATGGGATTTGGTGGTCCACACGCTGCATATTTTTCAACTAAAGACGAGTACAAACGTTCCATTCCTGGCCGTATTATCGGTGTAACTATCGATAGCAATAACAACTACGCTTTACGTATGGCTTTGCAAACTCGCGAGCAACATATCCGTAGAGACAAAGCGACTTCAAATATCTGTACTGCCCAAGCTTTATTGGCAATCATGGCTGGGTTTTATGCAGTTTATCACGGTCCAAAAGGATTAAAATTAATTGCTGAACGTACCCACGGGTTAACCGTTACTTTAGCACAATCACTTTCGGCAATTGGATATAACGTTTTAAGTAAATCTTATTTCGACACCATTCAATTAGATTTAGGTGATTTAACAGGTTCTATCCACAAAGAATGTTTAGATAATAATATCAACCTAAATTATAACGGAAACTTAGTAAGCATCGCTTTAGATGAAACTGTTTCTTATGAAGATGTAAAATTATTAGTTCGCATTTTCTCTAAAGTAAAGGCTATTTCATCTGATAATTTAACAATTGCAGAGAACGTTGAAACTACAATTCCTGCAAACTTGCGACGTGCTTCTGCTTATTTAACGCATCCAATTTTCACATCTCATCATTCAGAACATGAAATGTTGCGTTACATTAAATCATTAGAAACTAAAGACCTTTCACTTTGTCACTCTATGATTGCCTTAGGTTCATGTACAATGAAATTAAATGCAACCAGCGAAATGATTCCGGTTACTTGGCCAGAGTTTGGCAAAGTGCATCCATTTGCACCAGCCGACCAGGTTTTAGGTTATTACACTGTATTTGATGAATTAGACAAATGGTTAAGTGAAATCACTGGTTTTGCGGCAATGAGCTTACAACCAAATGCTGGTGCTCAAGGTGAGTATGCTGGTTTGATGGTGATCAGAGCTTATCACCAAGATAGAGGCGACCATCACCGTAACATCGCTTTAATTCCTGCATCTGCTCACGGTACAAATCCCGCTTCTGCTGCTATGGCAGGAATGAAGATTATTGTAGTTAAATCTTTAGAAAATGGAAACATTGATGTTGAAGATTTAAAAGCAAAAGCTGCTGAACACGCAGAAAACCTTTCTTGTTTGATGGTAACTTATCCATCTACTCACGGTGTGTTCGAAGAAAGTATCATTGATATTTGTGAAACTATTCACCAACACGGTGGACAGGTTTACATGGATGGCGCTAACATGAATGCACAAGTTGGTTTAACAAGCCCTGCAAATATTGGCGCAGACGTTTGCCACTTAAACTTGCACAAAACATTCTGTATTCCACATGGTGGAGGTGGTCCTGGAATGGGTCCAATCGGCGTAGCTGCTCACTTAGTGAAATATTTACCTGGTCACGCAGTTGTTGATATTAACAATGAAAAGTCTATCCCAGCTGTTTCTTCAGCTCCTTGGGGTTCTGCTTCAATTTTAATTATCTCTCACGCCTACATCGCCATGATGGGTGGCGAAGGCTTAACTGATGCTACTAAATACGCAATCCTAAACGCTAACTATATGAAAGCTCGTTTAGAAGCGCATTATCCTGTTTTATATTCTGGTGCTCAAGGTCGTTGTGCACACGAAATGATTTTAGATTGTAGAGGTTTCAAAAACTTCGGCATCGAAGTGGTTGATATTGCCAAACGTTTAATGGATTATGGTTTCCATGCTCCAACAGTTTCTTTCCCAGTAGCAGGAACGTTAATGGTTGAACCAACAGAAAGCGAGCCTAAACATGAGTTAGATCGTTTCTGCGATGCATTAATTGCCATTAGAAATGAGATTTCTGCCATAGAAAACGGAAACTTAGATAAAGTAGATAATCCACTTAAAAATGCACCTCACACTTCTGCAGTGGTAACTGCAAATGATTGGGAACATAGCTACAGCCGTCAAACTGCAGCATTCCCATTGCCTTATGTTGCTGCTTATAAATTCTGGCCATCTGTTGGCAGAGTAAATGACAGCCATGGAGATAGGTCGTTAATTTGTGCTTGTCCTCCTTTAGAAAGTTACATGGAAGAAGAAGCGATGGCATAGGGATTTACGATCGTAGATTTTTGATTTACGATTGCCCCTAAAGTTTGTCACCCTGACTTGTGCCGATTTTACATCGGTAGCTTGTCGAAGGACTTGCAAAAAACAAATACCAATAGCTCGAACACAATGTTCGGGCTATTTTTTTGCAATTCATCCCTTATTTTTTGTCATTCTGAGCATCGCGAAGAATCTATAAAGTGAGATGGTTAAATCACTTCCCTTGGTTGGTGGCTCACCAACTCAAATAAATATAAATAGCTCAGATAAAAGTTCGAGGTATTTTTTGAAAAGCAGTTTCAGCATTTCATTTCAATGTTAGTCCTGCTGTTCGCTTTACTTCGGAGTAACCGCAAGGATTATCCCTACGTGCTCGCTACCATCAGAGTTAACAAACAAAGAGCTGCATTTTTAACAATAACTACTTAAAAAAATAAGCGAGAAATATTAGCATTTGAATTATCTTCGGGCACATCTTATAAAATTCCATGCAAAACACATTTAAGCCCATTACATTATTCTTGTTATTTCTTATTGCTACCCTTTCTTGTTTTGCTCAAACTCAAAATTACAACCACACCAAAGTTGATAGTTTAACTTTTATTGAAACAAGAAAAACTTTAAATAACCTACCTACAACAAAATTTGAAAAGCGAAATTTTAAACAAGGGAAAAAACAGCTACCCTATCGCCTGTTATTACCAAAAAATTATACGGGCACTGGGAAATACCCATTGGTTATAACCTTTCATAATTCCACGAGAATTGGCAATGACAACGAAAACCAATTGGAACCTTTATCCCGTATTTGGCTTAGAGAAGAAATTTATGCTAAATATAAATGTTTTGTCTTAGCGCCACAATTTGACAAACGTTCATCAAATTATTCAGAAAATGAAGATGGCGTTTTAATTTCAAAGCCTTCTGAAGATGTCGCTATGGTTTTGGAACTCATAAAAACTTTAGAAAAAGAATACCCCAACATTGATAAAAGCAGAATTTATTTAATCGGCTATTCAATGGGTGCGTCAACTGCTCAAAATATTTTAAATAGAGAACCAAAAATATTCGCAGGAATGGTATCTATTGCAGCAGTTCCAGATTACTCGAACCTAAAGGGAATAAAAAATAAAAACATATGGCTTATTCACGGACAAAAAGATATTGAAAACTCATATAAAGGAAGTGTTGAATTATTCAAAAGACTTAAAAAATCTAAAAAAACAATCTTTACCACATTTTTAGAACTAGACCATAACAATATAAATATTCCATTTCTGTTAAATGAGGAAATTCCTCAATGGTTATTTCAGCACAGAAACTAAATTTGTGATTATAAAGGATACCTGAGTTTCATTTGAACCAACAATTGTGATTTAAACCCGTCGAGATTGCTATCGGGAGAAATGAAAAGCCTGCCTACCGTACAGGCAGGCGGGACTAACCTAAATAATAGTGCTGTTATTGCCCCAAAGGGATGCCTTTGGCACTTTTCAAACCATCGTAAAAAACAATTTACATCTTCCCTACAAATCATTAAACCTTTTTAAGCAAATTTACTCCAACAAAAACGCTGTTATATTTAAGGATCTAAAAATGAAATCTTAACATATGATAACTTTTACCTAAAACAATTTAAATACCTTTACAAAAATTAAAAAACTTTCAGATGAAATTAAAAATCACTTCAATCTTATTATTAGCTGTTGTAGCTAGTTTTGTTGCTTTTACTCCAAAAGCAGACGTTTATAAAATAGACCTTACTCAATCGAGCATTTCTTGGGAAGGTAAAAAATTTGCTGGCTCACACACTGGTACAGTTGACTTAACTTCAGGTAACTTAGACTTTAATGGCAAAAAATTAGCAGGTGGTGGCTTTGTTGCTAATATGACTACCATAAAAACTATGGATGGAGGAACTAAACCAAATGCAGGATTAGACAAACACTTAAAGGCTGATGACTTTTTTGGTGTTGAGAAATTTCCAGCTGCTAACTTTGTAGTTAAAAAAGTAACTGGTAACGGTGCTGCTGTTAACGTAACTGGAGATTTAACCATTAAAGGTATTACTCAATCAGTAACTTTCCCTGCTACTTTAGTTTGGAATGCTGATAAATCAGTTACAGCAACTGCAGAAAAAATCGTTATCGATAGAACTAAATTTGGTATCCAATTTAAATCTAAATCAGTTTTTGCTAACATCGGTGATAACTTTATTTATGATGAATTTACAATTTCAGTAAAATTAGTAGCTAAAAAATAAGCTCATCTTAACAAAATAGATTAAAAGACCTGATATTTATCAGGTCTTTTTTGTTTTAAATACATATTGTAAATACCACTTTCAATATCTAACTTTAAAACATTAAGAAAAGGTCTTCTTATTTACACAAAACGCTCAATGCTAGATAGTAAGATAAATTTATTGGTAATTGATGATGATGATATCAATATATTTATCATTAAGAAAATTGTCGAAAAAACCGGTTTCGAGATTAATATGGTAGCTAAGAGCAATGGAAAATTAGCCATAGATTACCTTGAAGAGGTAACCGCTCAAAATGCTGCATTTCCCCATTTAATTTTAATAGACATTAATATGCCGGTTATGAATGGCTGGGAGTTTATTGAAGCTTATGAGCAATTAGATTTTAAGAAAGATGCCGACCTTTATATTCTCTCTTCTTCTGTTTATGAAAACGACATAGAAAAAACAAAAAGTTATAAGTCTGTTAAAGGCTTTATCTCTAAACCTCTTTCTATGGAGCGTTTAACAGAATTGATTAAAGCAATTAAACCTTAGGCATTTAATTTAAACTATCTTATATCTATCTCCATCTTGTTCGATAAAAGCTTGGCTTTTAGATTTAGAATGGTAAAATAGGCACTTCCAATTTTCGGCTACCGCTTTTTGTCCAAATTCTTCTCTTAATTCCATAGCCTTACGCCCATCAAAATCGTATTTGGCAATAAATTTCCTAATCAATTCTTCTGGTTCTGGCAAAACATCGCCACCAAAAAAGACTTTATCCTCTCCATCATCAATTAAAAAAACTTGATGAAATGGACAATGGGCACCAGTTAACTCATAACTGATTTCATTTGTTAATTGACCCGAGCCTTCTATCAATTTAATTTGGGCATTACGCTGAATAAAATCAAATATCTCGGTATGGTATGATGATGAAGTACTTGAGAATGCAGTTTCCCACTCTCCTCTTTGCATAACATAAGTAGCATCCGGGAAACTCAGTTCCATTTTACCATTGTAGTCATGCACCATTCCGCCCGAGTGGTCGAAATGTAAATGCGACATTAAAACCATCGTTACATCATCTGGGTTAAAGCCTGCTTTTTTTATGTTTTCATGCAAGTACAATTTACCATCGGCATTGCTATAACCTAGTCCAGTATCTAATAAAATCAATTCATTTTTAAGCTTTACCAAAAATGGTTGCACATGAATAAACAAGGAAGCTGGCCTGTCTTTAGGATTATCTTTTGTTGGGTCAAACGGAACAAATTTCTTGGAAATATCTACTGAATAAGAACCTTCATGTAATGTGTAAACTTGCAAAGACATAGCTATTTTTTGGAAAGAAATTAAATGATATATTTACGAACGGTAGTGCAAATATAAAGAACAAGAATGAACATATAGCTATGTTGCACCTACCATGACGAACCAAAAACAATACAAATTAGATGGAAAAAAGATGGGCACTGGTAGAAAAAGGTGATGATATGAAAAGTGAAGTGCTTGCCAATGAGTTAAATATAGATAAATGTTTAGCTCAAATATTAGTACAAAGAGGTATCACCAGTTTTGAAGAAGCTCGTTACTTTTTTAGACCAACATTAACTCAACTGCATGACCCTTTTTTAATGAAAGACATGGAAAAGGCAATCGTAAGAATCACTTCTGCCCTACAAAACCAAGAAAGGATAATGGTTTATGGAGATTATGATGTTGATGGAACTACTTCAGTTGCTTTAACCTATAGCTTTTTTAGTCAGTTTACAAGCGAAATTGCTTATTACATTCCCGATAGACATAAAGAGGGTTATGGCATCTCTACCACTGGAATTGACTTTGCCAAAGCAAATGGATTCACTTTAATTATCGCTTTAGATTGTGGTATTCGCTCAGTTGATAAAATTGCTTATGCCAATTCATTAGACGTTGATTTTATTATTTGCGACCACCATTTACCAGGAGAAGAATTACCAAATGCAATTGCCGTTTTAGACCCGAAAAGAAAAGACTGCGAATATCCATTTAAAGAATTATCTGGCTGCGGAATTGGATTTAAATTAGCTCAGGCCTATTGCCAAGCTAATGATTTACCCGAAAAAATGTATAAGCAATACCTTGATTTATGTATGGTTAGTATTGCTGCAGATATTGTTCCTATAGTTGATGAGAATAGGATAATGGCCCATTTTGGATTGATAAAATTAAATGAGAATCCTTGTTGTGGCTTAAAGGCTTTAATGCAAATCTCTGGTAAAACAGAAACATATTCTATCATGGATGTGGTGTTTTTATTGGCGCCACGTATTAATGCCGCAGGGCGGATGGGTGATGCAAAAGATGCGGTAAAAGTTTTATTAAGCGATGAAGTTATATTAGCAGATGAGCAAAGTTTATTTATCAATTCACAAAATACAGATAGAAAGTCTTTCGACCAGAACATAACACTGGAAGCCTTGGCAATTATTGAGCAAAGTGAAGTTTTAATTAACCGAAAAACTACAGTTGTTTATCAGCAAGACTGGAATAAAGGCGTTATTGGAATTGTGGCATCAAGATTAACAGAAAAATATTATCGTCCTACTATTGTTTTAACTGAATCTAATGGTAATTATACAGGCTCGGCACGTTCTGTAGCTGGTTACGATTTGTATGAAGCCTTACTCTCTTGCAGTGATTTATTAGAACAATTTGGTGGTCATAAATACGCAGCTGGCTTAACCATAAAACCAGAAAATCTAATTCCTTTTTCTGATAAATTTGAAAGTGTAGTTTCATCTACTATTACCGATGACTTACTTACACCAGAGATAATTGTTGATTGCGAGATTGATTTGGTACAAATTGACGCGAAATTTTACCGCATTTTACTGCAAATGGCGCCATTCGGACCACAAAATATGGCGCCTGTTTTCATAACCAAGGGGGTTACTTTAGTTGGACAAACACAAATTGTTGGTACAAAACATTTAAAACTGAGTGTAAAACAACAAAATTCAGCTATTTTTGAAACCATTGGTTTCAACTTAGGGGAATTTGAAAATTTAATAAAACCAAACAAATCTTTTTCTATTTGTTATACCATAGAAGAAAATGTTTGGAGAGATAAAAAACGTTTACAACTAAATATAAAAGGTATTAAAGTAGATTAAGGTTATGATTTCTTATTGTCAGCGTGGTAAGAAATCGTAAATCGTAAATCGTAAATCAAAAATATAAATGATTTTAAAAGCCGAAAATCTGGTTAAAAAATATAAGCAACGTACTGTTGTAAATGATGTTTCTTTTGAAGTAAGCCAAGGAGAAATTGTAGGTTTACTCGGCCCAAATGGAGCTGGAAAAACAACATCATTTTACATGATTGTAGGTTTAATTAAGCCAAATCAAGGCAATATATTTTTAGATGGCGAAGACATTACCAAAGACCCTATGTACCGTAGGGCACAAAAAGGAATTGGTTATTTAGCACAAGAAGCAAGTGTTTTCAGGAAATTGACCGTTGAAGATAATATCATGGCCATTTTAGAGATGACCACGTTAACAAAGGAAGAAAGACACGAAAAACTAGAAGAATTAATTAACGAATTTAGCTTACATAAAGTGAGAAAAAATCGTGGAGATTTACTTTCTGGTGGTGAACGTAGAAGAACAGAAATTGCTAGAGCTTTGGCTGCAAATCCTAACTTCATTTTATTGGATGAACCATTTGCAGGTGTTGATCCAATTGCTGTCGAGGAAATTCAAACTATTGTTGCTAAACTAAAAAAGAAAAACATTGGCATTTTAATTACCGACCATAATGTACAAGAGACCCTATCAATTACTGATAGAGCGTACTTACTTTTTGAAGGTAAAATTCTAGAATCAGGTACACCTGAAGTATTGGCTGCCAACGAAATGGTACGTAAAGTATATTTAGGCTCGAACTTCGTACTACGTAGAAAAAATTTATAGATACTAAATGGCAATTGTAAATTCAATTTTTACTTGGTATATGAAAAAGCGCATTCATCAGATTGAGCTTTTCATGAAGTATCCTTTAGATGTTCAGGAAGAATGGTTGCACACCTTAATCTCTAGTGCAGAAAATACAGAATGGGGTAAATTATATGACTATAAGTCTATTTTGACTGTAAGTCAATTCAAAGAACGTGTTCCTATTCAAAATTATGATACTTTAAAGCCTTACATTGAGCGTATGCTCAAAGGTGAACAGAATATTTTATGGCCATCGGAAATTAAATGGTTTGCCAAATCATCAGGCACAACAAGCGATAGGAGTAAATTTATTCCAGTTTCTGAAGAAGCCTTAGAAGAATGCCATTTTAAGGGCGGCAAAGATATGATTTCTATCTATTGCAATAATCGCCCAGGCACTCAAATGTTTACTGGTAAGGGCCTGGTTTTAGGGGGTAGTCATCAAATTAATCAGCTTTGCGATGATATACATTATGGCGACCTTTCAGCTGTACTGATTAAAAACCTACCAATGTGGGCAGAATATTACAGAACACCAGATATTTCTATCGCCTTGATGGATAATTACGAAGAAAAGATGGATAAGATGGCAGAAGCTACCATTAAAGAAAACGTAACTAATATTTCTGGTGTACCAACGTGGACTATCGTTTTAGCAAAAAAGGTGCTGGAAATAACAGGTAAAAAAAACCTGATAGAGGTTTGGCCTAATCTTGAATTGTATTTCCATGGCGCTGTCAACTTTACGCCATATCGTGAGCAATTTAAAGAGTTAATTCCATCAGAGAATATGTATTATTTAGAAACTTATAATGCATCTGAAGGTTTTTTTGGCATACAAGACCAAGATAATTCTGAGGAACTATTGTTGATGTTGGATTACGGAATATTTTATGAATTTCTTCCGTTAGAGAACTTGGAAGATGAAAGCCCAAAGACTTTGTCATTAGAGCAGGTTGAGCTTCATAAAAACTACGCCATTATCATTTCTACAAATGCTGGCTTATGGCGATATTTAATTGGAGATACCGTGCAATTTACTTCTCTTTCTCCTTTTAGGATTAAAATTACAGGAAGAACTAAGCATTTTATTAATGCTTTTGGTGAAGAAGTCATCATTGATAATGCAGAAAATGCCTTAACAAAAGCTTGTGCTGTAACAGGGGCCAAAGTAAAAGATTATACTGCTTGCCCTATTTATTTTAAAGGGGAAAAAGCAGGAGGACATGAATGGATCATCGAATTTGAAACGCAACCTAGCGATTTTAATAAGTTTGTGGATGTGTTAGATGAGACCTTACGCGAAATCAACTCTGATTACGATGCAAAACGCTTTAAGGACATGGCTTTATGTCGCCCTAAAGTTCATAACGCACCAGTAGATACTTTTTATAAATGGCTAAAATCTAGAGGTAAACTTGGCGGGCAGCATAAAGTACCACGTTTAGCAAACGACCGACAATATGTTGATGAAATTTTAGAACTTTTGTAAGCTAGGTATGTTTATTGATAGTTACTTAGAAACTATGGATATGAATTTCAATAAACTAAAATCAAGCTTTGATACTTTTAGCAAAATTGCTAGCACTTTGTTAAAAGACAAAAATAAAACCCTAAATAAGGTTCAGGCAGGTTTCAAAAAAGCGACCGAAAACCAAGGTGCATTGTCTAATGTTTGGGACCAATTACAGCTCCTTTTCTCTCTGGTTAAGGATTATGCCAATGGTAATTATAAATCAATATCCAAAAGCTCAATTATAGCAGTTGCAGCAGCACTGTTGTATTTCATTTCGCCATTAGATGTCATCCCTGATTTTCTTGTGGGATTAGGTTTTGTTGACGATGCCTTTATTTTAAGTCTGGTTTACAAACAAGTTGTTAAAGAATTAGACAAGTATCAACTTTGGAAGGATGGGCAGAAAAGAATAATTCATATTTAAAATAGAGCGCTTGTTTTTGATATTTTTATTAGTTAAATTTAATTAGCTAATAAACAACCAGATATGAAAACAGTCCAACAAATTTTAAACACTAAACCTATTCAGGTTTTTAGTGTAACCCCTGCTACATCTGTTTTAGATGCATTACAAATAATGACTGATAAAAACATCAGTGCTTTATTGATTATGACTGAGGATAGTTTAGTTGGCATTTTTACTGAGCGAGATTATGCTAGAAAAATTGTTTTACAGGGTAAATCATCAAAAGACACAGCCATTAGCGATGTAATGACAGCATCACCAATTACGGTTACACCTTCAGATAGCATTGAACTTTGCATGCAAATTATGACTGATAAACACATTAGGCACTTACCAATTGCAGAGGGCGAAAAAGTTGCAGGTATGGTTTCCATTGGCGATGTGGTTAAATTTATCATTGCTGATCAAAAACAAACCATATCACAGTTAGAAAGCTATATTAATAGCTAGAATTTCTGAAATTTGTGCTCGAGGAAATTATCAAATACCAAATAAACTACATTAAGACTTGGGCAAAGTAATTTTATCCTCGGTTTTAATAAGATGTTTCATTTCTAATTTACCATTGTAATTTGCTCCAAGCTCAATTTCCAGCGTTTCGGTTTTAATATCTCCATTAACTTTGCCGGTTTTCTTTATTTCAAGCTGTTGTACTTTAACATTTCCGTTAACGGTTCCATATATAATGGCAGATTTAGTATCTATGTTGCCTTCTATAACACCCTGTTCTCCTAATACAATACCTTTATCAGTTTTAACATTTCCAAAAATTTTACCATCTACTCGAATTACCGAATTGCCGATAAGTTCACCTGTTATGGTAATGTCAATTCCAATCAATGTTGAGATTTCCTGTTGATTAATATCCAGATGTTCTGTTTGCTTATTTCTTTTAAACATATTATTCGAGGGTTAAAAAAGCTCTAGGACTTATAGGTTTACCATTTTTATGAATCTCATAGTGTAAGTGCGGGCCAGTTGACCGCCCTGTTGACCCAATTTTACCTATTTTTTGTCCCACTAAAATATCTTGTCCTACCTGAACCAGAATTTTAGAAAGATGTCCGTAATAAGTTTGAAAACCGTTATGGTGATCAATCACAACACAGTTTCCATAACCACCCCTTCTTCCTGCAAAGAGAACTCTCCCATTCGCTGTACTTTTAACCGAGTTTCCAGTAGCACCCTTAATATCAAGACCTTTATGTGTTTCCGTATTTTCTCCTGTAAACGGATTTTCACGAATTCCAAATCCCGATGTAATCTCTCCAATATGAGGGTAACCTATAGGTGTATAGGTAACGTTATACAAAATTTTAGTCAAGTAGCTATCGTAATAAGAACCAATCTCCTCTACCCCTATCAAATCATTGCTTTCTTCTCCACCTACATTATCCTTAAGAATAGGTTTGATACCTCTAGCTTTTAAAAATTTATTAATCGATAACAGTTTTTGGTCAATTGATCTATATCGCTTTTTCAAAGCAATGGTGTCTATTTCTGAAAGATCTTTCTTATGCCTGATCAAATCTTGTACAAGTTTATCTTTTGAAGATTGCAATAAATTTTTAGAATAGTTAAGATAACCAATGATAACAGCAAGCAAAACAAACAATGCAATTAAGCCCAAAAAATATTTTTTCCAATGCTCTACATATGTGCTTGGAATTTGAATGGGCTTTCCAGCACTTTGATTTTTATTAACAAAAATAACTGTCGTTTTAGCCTTTTCTCTGGCCATAATTTTCAATAAGGGATTTGCTTGGTTTTACAAATATATCATTTAACACAATATACAAGAGTAATTCATCAAACAATGTCCAATTTTGATGTAACGCATTTATTAATAAATTGTTAACTAACCTTCACATCAATGAAATCATCAACCAATAACTAGTCCTTCCACCTCCATTCGCCAGCAATTTTTAAAGGCTCTTTTAAATTTTGTGCTCTTAAAAACGCTTCTAAATCAACTTCGTTTTGTTTGCCTACCGGAATTTTTGGTGTATTAGCTAAAGCATAAGTCTGCATCGCAGAGAAACGAACAGTGTTTTTCATTCCTTGCTCATCAACTAACTTAAACGTATCTCCATCAGAATGATAATACGGACCAGAATTATTTGGCAATCTACCACCTGCACCACCGCCTGTTGTTATACCTTCTAACATAAATGGTTGGTGGTCGCTATGCAAACCAGCCCCAGACTGTATTAAGTTCTTATAAGCAGTATCAATCTTTGTAATTTGCTCGCCCCATCCTCTTAATAAAGGTTCCATTTCTTTTCTAGTGGTCGAAAATCCCTTTGGATCATTAGTCATGTCGTAATTTAACATGTAACTAATCTGGTCTATAGTTTTATCTTTTTTAGCTTGTGCTACGTAAGCTTTAGAACCTAATAAACCTTGCTCCTCGCCCATAAATAACACAAATTCAACTGTTCTTTTGGTGCTTAAGTTTAGCTTTTTAAAAGTACGAGCCATATCCAAAATCGAGAATGAACCTATTCCATTATCTATAGCCCCTGTTGCTAAGTCCCAGCTATCTAGATGACCGCCAACTACTATTTTCTCTTTCGGAAATTCAGTTCCTTTAAGCGTTGCGATTACGTTACGAGCTTTAATTAATCCAGAGAAATTAGTCATTGCAATTGAGGCAATTTGATCTCCTGCTTTTAATTTTTCTTTCAATGCCATTCCACTTTCTAAACCAATACATACTGCAGGAATTGGAATTAATTTACCCGTTACAGAAGCTGTTCCTGTTAACAAGACACCATTTTTAACAGTGTTGATGATAATGACACCAATAGCACCATGTGAAGTTGCTATTGCAGTTTTCTCAGAGCGATGTAATGAACCTGTACCTTTTGGGGAACCCGGTAAAACGCCTAAATAAATCAAAGCTATTTTCCCTTTTACCTTATCGCCCAATGGCAAATAATCTGCTTCTAATCCATTGCCAACATCAATTAAATCTGCAGTTACATTTGCAGCAACTGGGGAGTGTGCTAGGGTCACCGCTTTTACAGGAGCTAAATCACTAGCTGTGCTTCCAATTTTTACTGAAATAGTTTTTCTGTCCCAGCTCTCCACTTCAAATGGTTGGTATTTCACATCACAACCATAAGATTTTAATAAGTTATAGGCATATTCTTCAGCTTTTGCGCCATTTGTAGAACCAGTTAACCTATGGCCAATTGTTAATGATGCATCTTTTAAAGTGCTGTAAGCTTTTGAATTAGACTGAACTTCGGCATTTATTTTTGTAAAAACCGGACCGAAATTATCTTGTGCAGTTGCAGATAAACAAAAGCTAGTAAGCGCCAATAAAAAGAAATTCTTCATCATTATTATTTTTTGATGAAAGTAAGCTTTTTTGATTGGAAGACGAATAAAAGCGACGAAATTTTTACTTTAAACGCTCTACTTCTTCTGAAGTACGTTTTACCTTTTTAGGAAATACCAATGATGCCACAATGCTTGCCGTTAAAATAAACAAGATGATCAACAAAGAATGTTCTGTTGTAAAACCCCACTCTTTTAAATAATGATGAGCGAGCATTTTTACACCAATAAAAGTCAATAAAAAAGCCAAGCCGGTTTTTAGATAATGGAATTTATGGATGATGTTAACTAGTAAAAAGAACATAGACCTTAAACCCATAATGGCGAATATGTTCGAAAAGAATACAATGTAAGCATCTTTTGTAACTGCAAAAATTGCGGGAATAGAGTCTACAGCAAAAATCAAATCAGTAAATTCTACAATTAACAACACTAAGAACAATGGGGTTAACAGCCTTTTACCATTTACCTTATGAAAAAAATTATTCCCTTCGTAACGAGGGTGAATAGCGAAAAATCTAGATGCAAACTTAACTACTGGATGTTTTTCGGTATCAATTTTATCCTCCTCGTCTTTAGAGAAGAACATTTTCATGCCAGTAAAAATTAAGAAAGCTCCAAAAACATATAAAATCCAAGAAAATTCATTAATCAAGGCAGCTCCTAAAAAAATGAAGATGAACCTCATGATAATTGCTCCTAAAATACCCCAGAATAAAACCCTATGGTAATATTTCTCTGGTACAGCAAAGGCTGAGAAAATCAGCACAATAACAAAGATATTATCTACAGAAAGGGCATATTCAATCACATAACCTGTTAGAAATTCAATTCCTAAATTCTGGTTGTAAAGCTTTAAACTCTCTTCAAAATTACCTGGAATAAGCGTAATTTGATGTTGATGCGCTTTAACGATTTGCTGCAGTTGTGCAAAATCTCTAATGCCATGTAATTCTTGCCCTTCTAAAATGAGCAAGAAATAAAAGCCCAGGGCAAGTGTCACCATAATGAAACTCATGATACCAGCTTGTTTTAAGCTTATGATGTGATCCTTTTTACTAAATAAACCTAAATCTAGCGCTAAAATAAGCACAATAAAAACCAGGAAACCACCAATGAATAATAATTCGTTCGACATTATTTTTTACGTTCTGTTGTATATCTTACCAGTTGTTCTAATCCAGTTCTCGCATCACTTTCTTCAAATTGATACAAAATATCAAAAGCTTCCTGTTGATATTCGAGCATTTTCTGATTGGCGTAATGAACCCCATCTTTGCTATTAACGAAATCTATTATTTCTTGTATTTTTTTCGGATCATCTTGATGGTTTTTCACCAAATTGATGATTCGTTTTCTTTCTGATTTTTCTACGCTATTTAAAGCATAAATTAATGGCAAGGTTACTTTTTTCTCTTTAATGTCAATTCCTAGTGGCTTACCAACATCGTCAGTTCCAAAATCGAAAGTATCATCCTTAATTTGAAAAGCGATACCTACTTTTTCTCCAAATAAGCGCATTTTCTCAACTGTTTCCTCATCGGCCCCCGCCGAAGCAGCACCACAAGCACAGCAAGACGCAATTAAAGAAGCTGTTTTCTGACGAATTACATCAAAATATAATTCCTCACTGATATCCATCCTTCTTACCTTTTCAATCTGCAACAACTCGCCCTCACTCATTTGCTGCACGGCAGTAGATACTATCTTCAACAAAGCAAACTCGCTATTGTTTACCGAAAGCAATAGGCCTTTTGCTAACAAATAATCCCCTACTAAAACGGCTATCTTATTTTTCCATAAAGCATTGATAGAAAAAAAACCTCTACGCTCGTAAGCATTATCAACTACATCATCGTGTACCAATGTTGCTGTATGTAAAAGTTCTACCAAAGCCGCTCCTCTATGTGTCGATTCGATAATGCCACCGCATAATTTTGCTGCAAAAAATACGAACATAGGTCGCATTTGTTTGCCTTTTCTTTTTACAATATAATGGGTAATGCGATTTAATAGTGGCGCATCGCTATGCATAGAATCCTTGAATTTGGCTTCAAAAGCATCAATCTCTGCGGCAATAGGTTGTTTTATCTGATTTATTCCGGGCATTCAGCTAAAAATGTGTCTACAAACTTACTTAAATTCCATTAAAACCGTATTTTTAATCAAACTTATATAGATGAAATTATTCTTAAGCATACTATTTGTCATCTTTTTGATATTGGTAATCGTTTATTTTGTTGGCCCAAAACCACTTAAACCAAAATACAACACTAAACTTCCAAGTATTCCTACTTTATCGGCCTTGCCAAATTATGTGACTAGACAAGAATCCAAGTTTAAGATTAAACCAGGTAATGAGGCTGAAATTGTTTGGGCAGATAGTACGAAACAGCAAACTGAATATGCAGTAGTTTATCTGCATGGCTTTTCTGCTTCAAAACAAGAAGGAAATCCGGCTTACGATTATTTAGCTAAAGCTTTACATGCCAATTTATATTTAGCTCGTTTGGAAGATCATGGTTTAGATACCGTTGCACCGATGCAGCATTTTACAGCCGACCGACTTTGGGAAAGTGCTAAAAAGGCTTATGCCATTGGCAAAAAACTAGGCAAAAAGGTAATTCTATTAGGTACTTCAACAGGTGGAACTTTAGCATTACAATTAGCAGCAGCCTATCCAGAAATTAACAGTCTGGTGTTAATGTCGCCAAATATTGCCATTAATGATGATAAAGCTTGGTTATTGAACAACCCTTGGGGTTTACAAATTGCTCGACAAGTTACTGGTGGTGAGGAACGAATTGTAGAAGGTAAAGACCCTATTTACAAGAAATTCTGGTATACAAATTACCGTTTAGAATCTTTGGTAGAACTAGAGGAAATGATTGAAAGCAGCATGACTCCAGAACTTTTTGCTAAAGTAAAACAACCAGTTTTAATGTTGTACTATTATAAAAGTGAAACTGAACAAGACCCTGTTGTTAAGGTAGATGCAATGTTAAAAATGTTCGATGAACTAGGAACACCTTCTGATTTAAAACAGAAAATTGCTGTCCCTAATGCAGGCAATCATGTAATTGGTTCGGCTATTACATCTAAAGACATTTTAGGAGTGGAGCATGCGATGGATGGGTTTATAGCAGAAAGACTAAAGCAAAAAAATTAAATTAAAATTTAAATAGAAAAATGGGATTATTTTCATCGTTAATGGGCAATGCAGGAGCAGTTAGCCAAGAAGAATTAAAAAAGAATTATGGTCAGTTGTTAATAAACGGTGAAGAAATTGAACTTGGCTTTAAATTAATCAGAGACACTTTTATTTTTACCAATAAGCGATTAATTCTGATAGATGTACAAGGTTTAACAGGGAGTAAAACAGAATATCTATCTGTAGCGTATAAAAGCATTTCTAAATTTAGCGTAGAAACTGCAGGAACTTTCGACTTAGAAGCTGAATTAAAAATATGGATTTCGAGCGAAACCATACCAAGCATCAAAAAGAAATTCAATAAATCTGTTAATGTATATGAGGTGCAAAATGTATTGGCACATCACGTTTTAGGATAATAATTATTCATCTATTAGTTAGTCAGAGAATTACAATATTAACTTTGTGTCTTTGCAGTTAATATTAGAAAAACAAGGGCAACATATTTTATACTGTAGTATAGTCCCGCCATACACTACCTGCCTACCGCAGTCAGGCAATCTTTTTTGTCCTTCGACAACTTGTCCCGACACTTCGGGAAGCTCAGGATGACAAAAAATATTTTCGTTACTGTCGGGTTAGATAACAAAGCCAGAACCGTAAACAATGAAACACCAATTTGAAGCAAAAATCTATAAAATAGGAATCAATTGGGCAGTTGATGTTCCTGCTTATATAACGGCTCAATTGAAACCAGAAAAAGGTTACATCAGAATTAAGGGCCAAATCAATGATTTTGATTTTATCCAAACCTTAGTTCCTGTAAAAAATTCACCTTACCGATTATTTGTAAACCTCCTCATGATGAAAGGTGGTAAAACCACTCTAGGTGAAGTTGCTGCTTTTGCGATAGAACAGAACGAAGTAGAACTGGTAAAAATGTATGCAATGCCAAAAATACTTTCAGCCATACTTGAAAAGGAAAAGTTAAATGATGATTTTAATGCACTAAGCGAAGCCAGAAAAAAAGACATCCTCAAATATTTAAGCTTTATAAAAACCGGAGAAACGATGATAAAAAATATCAATAAATTAATCGAACAGCTTAAAAGCAAACATAAAAATATAAGAATACCTTAATTCAATTTTATATTTTTTGCCTTTCCCTACCAGTATCTCATCTCCTAAACTAATCGATTATAAGTCAATCTTTAGTTGGTTTATTGCTTCTTTATAACTTTCCCCAATCGGAATTCCAACTTCGTTGATACGAATTTGATTTTTATCAATCGCTGTGATATAAGCTTGATTGATGAGATAAGACCTATGTACTCTAAAAAAATGTTTTGCTGGCAATAATTCGGTTAAATATTTCATCGTCATGTGTACTATTAAATTCCCATTATTGGTGTGCAATAGCAAATAATCTTTTATCGACTGAACATAAAAAACAGTAGCGTGTTCAACCTTCAACAATTTGCCAGAAACTTTAAAGTAAGTATAGTTTTTTTCCTCGTCTAAGATAATCGGTTGCAGTTTAAAGAATTTGGTCAAACTTTTATCAAACCTATCAATTGTTATGGGTTTCAATAAATAATCTACTGCGTCTAAGTCATAACTATCTGCAGCGTATTCTGAAAAGGCTGTTGTAAATATAACTGCAGGTGGGCTTTTAAGTGATTTTAAAAAATCAACACCATTTAACCCAGGCATTTTAACATCCAAAAACATTAAATCAATTTGCCGTTGATGTAATATTTCAAAAGCCTCAAAAGCCGTGTTGCACTTCCCTACCAATGATAAATTTTCTTTACCATTAATATACCCTTCTAAAATATCTTGCGCCAAGGGCTCATCATCAACAATTAGGCAATTAATCATCTCATTTCTAATGTTAAACTTACTTGATGAGTTTTCCCATCATTTTGTATTTCCAGTTTATGTTTTTCTGGATATAAAATTTCCAACCTTTTTTTAACATTTACCAAACCTATCCCACCTGCGCCTCCTTTATTTTTAGCTATACTATTATTAACTTCTAAAGTTAGTTCTTCTTCAGTTTTACAAATTATAATGTTCACGAAACCTTCCTTTGCTTCTTCTTCAATACCGTGTTTAAATGCATTCTCTATAAAAGGCAATAACAATAATGGACTTATTTTGCTTTTATCATCTATGCCTTGCACATCAAATTTAATGTTAATCGCAGTTCGATACCTTATATTTTCTACTTCAACATAGTTCTGAATAAATGCAATTTCATCTTTTAAAGGCACTAGATTTTCATCCGATTTATATAATATATAACGCATCATTTCGGCAAGCTTAGCTACCAATGGAGCTGTAGCTACAGATCGTTGCAATGCCAAACTATAAATGTTATTTAGTGTATTAAAAAAGAAATGAGGCTGTAATTGCGCCTTTAGATGAGTGAGTTCTGAAACTAGCTGTTGCTCTTTTAATGCTTTTAACTGTTCATCCTGTTGTACAGAATACATAAAATAAGCGAGTGAGCCTACAGCTAGAAATTCTTTTAAAACATATGCTAAACTATATCCAATTGACCTAAACCTTAAATATTTTAAGGCAGAATTTCTCAGCCCTTCTGAAAGAAAAGGTAAGTTGGAATATAATAGATTGACAGCCTTGTTATATAGAGAATAGCAGATTAAAAAGCCAACAATGAAGACAATAAACTGCCATACTTTCTTTTTTATCAATAAATGTAGTAAGATTTTATAGAAAGAATAAAAGGCAATTAAATTAGAAGTTCCATAGGCAATATTATATTCTACAGCTGATAAGTCAACACCAAAAATATGTCTTTCCCAAATGTTGTATTCGAAATCCGTAAGTATACGAAAAAGATAAAAGTATGTTAGGAAGAAGAAAAACTCGACTTTTCTATATTTATCAACCTTAAATTGTAAACGCCTTAGCATAGTAACAAGGTAAAGAAAAATTAGTGATGGAGATTTGTTTCAGTTCTATTTTCGACTAAGGGCTGGTTTTTTTCGACTAAAATTGATTTTCACTATATGTCGAATTAATAATGGTTTTAATCTAATTAGAAAAAAGAAACCATTTCCATCAATTACTTTTGGATACACAATTTTAAAATGATGACAAATCTAAAAAATCTAAGCATTTTATTTATGCTATCAATTTCTTCAGTTTCAGCTATAGCGCAAACCTTTAATATTACTGGCCAAACAACAGGAATTGATGATGGAACTTGGTTATATCTTCGGACTTCATCACCAGAAAAAACTTTAGATTCCACAAAAGTGATAAATGGGCGGTTCAAATTAGTTGGAAAAACAAATGAAAAAGTTAGCCACCTAGCTATTTATACTGCCAAATATGAAAACTATCTGTTTTTCTGGGCAGAGCAAAACACTCATTTGCAGTTAAAAAATGGAGAGTTTAAAAAAGGCATCATTACCGGTTCTAAAACACAAACACAAACTGATCTTCGTAATAAGCTTAAGGAACCAAACCGAAAATTACAAGACAGCTTAAGCCAGCTTCTCGCCAAAGAAAAAGATATTGCAACTAAAAAAGAATTGAAGGAAAAGCTGAATACCGCTAAAAATGCAGAAAAGGAATTAGATATCAAAGATGTTAGAGATAATCCAAATTCATTAATAAGTGCATATATTTTAAGTGTTTACGCCTCTACTTGGGGTAAAGAAAAATCTGCTGAACTTTACAATAACTTAAGCTCAGAAATGAAAAACACAACTTATGGCAAAACCATTAATGATTTTATAAACCTTAACCAAGAAATAAAGATTGGAGGCAAATTTGCTGATTTTGAGCAGGCTAACACTGCTGATAAAAAAATTAAACTATCAGGTATTAAAGCAAAATATATTCTATTAGAGTTTTGGGGTTCATGGTGTGGCCCTTGTAGAGAAGAAAATCCTAACTTAGTTAAAACCTATAATGCATATAAAGACAAGGGTTTCGAGATTTTAGGCGTGGCAGCCGATGATAAAAAAGAGCAATGGTTAAAAGCAATTAAAGACGATCATTTACCTTGGGAAAATGTGAGTGATTTAAAAGGAGATAAAAATGAAGCGGCCTTGATTTATGGCATCTCCGCCTACCCAACTAACTTTTTGATTGATGAAAAAGGAATTATTATAGCAAAAAACTTACGTGGAGATGCATTAAGTAAGAAATTAGCAGAATTGCTACCTTAACCATATTTTGCCTTCCTTTTAACTAAGCATGGAATTATAGCTTTCCTATCATCCACTTTATATGATAAGAAATAGAACTAAAATATTTTACCCTGCCGGATTAATTAGCCTCACTCTTTTACCTATACTTTGTATTTGGAATTTAAATAATCAAAAAGCTTTTGAAAAAATTGGCGCTTTAGAAGTTGCCTATTTTTATCATAATGAGTTAGAAGAATATAGTAATTTGCAGTCTTTTAAAGAGTTAATTTCATCAAGGAATTATACTGATATTGAATTTAGTGGCAATGAAAAAGGCGACAATATCATACTTGAATATGCAAAGGAAAAAATCACTGCATTAATCAAATTTAAAGACACAATAAATGGAGTTCATTTTAAATTTACAGAAAAAGCTAAATATTGGAATTTTGTTAAAGCAGTAGATATTTGTCAGCAAAAAAACCAATATCCCATAATGGATGGAAACAATATTTGGTTTAGCTATTATGCTCCTTTTATTGAAGAAAAAAATGATTCTGTATGGATTTGCGGAACAAATGAGGCTGCAAGAATATTTGTAGTAAAAGCAGAAAGATTAGCTGAATTTGACGAATACTTATCCAAAAAAATCAATTGTTTTATCCTTCCGCTTTTAGTTTTCTTACTAATGTGTTTCTTCAGTTTCAGAAAAATATTGCAAGAACGATTGCCTCGTCGTTCCTCCTCGTAATGACGAAATTTATCTAAACTTTCATCGCTTTGCTCGGACAAGCAAAATCAGTTCTTTTTAAGCTAGTTTCTTTAAGTGAACCATAACCACCAGCAATGTCAATCACGTTTTCTATACCACGAGCTTTTAAGATGGATGCTGCAATCATAGAGCGATAGCCACCTGCACAATGAATGTAATAAGTTTCATCAGGATTAATTTCACCTGTCCAATCGTTAATATAATCCAAAGGACGAGTTAATGTAGCTTCTAAATGTTCTGACTCATACTCTCCTGGCTTACGAACATCTAAGGCATTAATATATTCATTCGCATTCAAAACTGCTTCAAACTCATTTGCAGAAATTGATTTGATTTCATCAGTTTCTTTTCCTGTTTCTTTCCAAGCAGCAAATCCACCTGCCAAATAACCAATCGTATTATCGTATCCAACCCTTGCTAACCTGGTAATCGCTTCTTCTGCCTTGCCCTCTTCTGTAACCAATAACAATTCTTGTTTCAAGTCGGTAATTAAAGCACCAACCCAAGGCGCAAATTGTCCGTTTAAGCCAATGTTTATTGAATTTGGGATAAATCCCTTAGCAAAAACCTGAGGATCTCTTGTATCTAATATTAAAGCGCCAGTTAAATTGGCAACAGTTTCAAACTCTTTTGGTGATAAAGCAACTAAGCCCTTTTCAAAAACCTCATCAATACTTTCATAACCACCTTTATTCAACGCTACATTTTTAGCAAAATATTGTGGTGGAGGTAAAATTCCATCTGTTACTTCTTTAATGAATTGTTCTTTAGAACTTGCTTTTAAAGCGTAATTGACTTCTTTTTGGTGACCTAAGGTATCAAAGGTCTCTTTGCTCATACTTTTACCGCAAGCAGAGCCAGCACCATGAGCAGGATAAACAATTACATCATCTGCCAAAGGTTTAATCTTTGTAGTTAAGGAATCATAAAGCAAACCTGCTAAATCGTCCATCGTCAAATCGCCTTTTTGAGCCAAATCGGGTCTGCCAACATCGCCTATAAAAAGTGTATCACCAGAGAAAATACAATAGTCTTTACCGTTTGCATCTGTTAACAAATAGGTAGTGGATTCGAGCGTATGACCCGGTGTATGTAAAGTTGTAATGGTTAAATCACCAATTTTAAATTGCTCACCATCTTTAGCAATATGCGATGGAAAGTCAGTTTTTGCAGTTGGTCCGTAAACAATTGTTGCTCCAGATTTTTCTGCTAAATCTACGTGACCAGAAACAAAATCTGCGTGAAAATGAGTTTCGAAAATATATTTAATAGTTGCCCCATTTTGAGCAGCTTTTTTTAAATAAGGATTTATTTCACGTAGCGGGTCGATGATAGCAGCTTCGCCATTACTTTCTATATAATAAGCCGCTTCGGCTAAACATCCCGTATATATTTGCTCTATTTTCATTTTCCTAGTATCAAGTAGCGAGAATAAAGTATCAAGCTAAATTTATCGATCATCAAAAATAAGGTTATAAATTTAGATGTAGAATGATTTTAATCATAATTGCAGCAATTTTACTTAAACGAGATATGAGATAAGTTGCAACTTAACCAATGAACTATTGAACGAATGAACTAATTAGTTTGCTCCCCAGCAATTGAAATTTCTAACAATCGTTTTACTTCTGCTGTACTTAAATCTTGCCCTAATAAATACATCAACTTAGTAACCGCCGATTCAAAAGTTAAATCAGAACCACTTAAAATTCCCATTTTTTGTAGTTTTCTACTGGTTTCATACAAACCTAATTGTACAGAACCTCCCTTACACTGAGAAATATCCAATATGATTTTGTTGGCTTCAATAGCTTCCTTTAAACAGGTTATAAACCAAGGCGCTGTTGTTGTATTTCCTGAACCAAATGCTTCTAAAATGATTGCTGCTGCATTAGATTCTGTTATTGCCCTAACAGCATTTTCTGTTATGCCTGGATACATTTTCAACACTCCAATATTTGAGTTAAATGACGTATGAATTTGAAAAGCTTTGGTTGGAATTGGTAAAATATAGTTTGGATAAAAATCTAAATTCACTCCTGCCTCTGCCAAAATTGGATAATTTGGCGATGCAAATGCTTCGAATTTTTCTGAGTTATATTTAATGGAACGATTTCCTCTAAAAAGCTGATAATCGAAATAAATACATACTTCAGGAACCATGGCGTTACCATCTTTTTTAGTCGCCGCTATTTCTAAAGCCGTTATTAAATTCTCTTTTGCATCGGTTCTAATCTCTCCTATAGGTAATTGAGAACCTGTTAAAATAACTGGCTTAGCCAAATTTTGCAACATAAAGCTCAAGGCAGATGCAGTGAAAGACATGGTATCTGAACCATGTAAAATCACGAATCCATCAAAGGCATCATATTTTTCTTTAATTAACTCTGCTAGTTCTGCCCAAACTTCTGGGTTCATATTTGATGAATCTAGAATTGGGTCGAAAGAGTGAACAGAAAGTTGGTAATCTAATCTGGCTAATTCTGGCACATTATCCTGAATTTGTTCAAAATCAAATGGAATTAAAGTACCTGTTTTAGCATCATTAACCATCCCGATGGTACCGCCAGTGTAGATAATAAGAATTTTGGTCATACAGTTCAAAGATATAGATTTTTACCACAGAGAAAAGGAGAATTTAGAGTGGGATAACCGCAAAGAGCGCTAAGTTTTCCGCAAAGAATAAGAGGAAAGTTCTAGAGTTGATTAACTACTCGCTTTAATCCGTCCTTTAACCTAAATGTATTAAAGTTCATGAGTAAACCTAATTTATAATTACCTAATTTTAGATAGGTAAGTGTCTGCGCTAAATGAACATTGCTCAACGTATCTAACCTTTTCAATTCTAGCACTAATTTGCGTTCTACTAGAATATCTATTTTGTATCCACAATCCAGCTTAACATCCTCATAAACAACTGGCATTACTTTTTCCTTCTCTACAAAAAGTCCTGATTGATTTATCTTATGGAAAAGACATTCTTTATAAACGTTTTCTAGAAGACCTGGACCAAGTACTGTGTGTACCCCAATTGCAATTCCAATAATCTCATTTGACAATTCATTTTCATCCATTTCCCAATTTACAAATAAAAATTAACTAACTGATTATAAATACATTAAGTTAATCAATACTTAACAAAATTTCTTTTAACTTCATTTTCTTCGCGAAATCTTTTTGTCTTTGCGGTTAAAAAACTTAAACCCCAAATATCCTCCTCGAATTCTCCGTAGTAATCTCTGCCACCTCTTCTAAACTTACCTTATAAATATCAGCTACTTTTTGAGCGATGTGAATTAAATAACTACTTTCATTTGGTTTACCACGAAATGGAACTGGAGTTAAATATGGCGAATCAGTTTCTAATACAATATCCTTTAATGGAATGTCTTCCAATACTAAATCTAATCCAGCTTTTTTGTAAGTAACTACACCACCAATACCTAAATAAAACCCCAAATCTATTGCTCTTTTACCTTGTGCTAAATTCCCTGTAAAACAATGAAAAATCCCTCTTAACTTTTCATCCTTCATTTCATCTAGAACTTCGAAAGTTTCATCAAAGGCTTCACGGCAGTGGATAACTATTGGTAAACCTAAATCTTTAGCCCAATTAATTTGTTGCTTAAAGGCATCTTGCTGTATAGCTAAAGTAGTTTTATCCCAATATAAATCGATGCCAATTTCGCCTATGGCATAAATTTTTCTATCCCCTATGCTATTATAAATTAAAGGCAGTTGAGTTAAGTAATCTTCTTTTACATCGCAAGGGTGCAAGCCAGCCATCGCAAAACAATTTTCAGGATATTTTGCAACCAAATTATCAATCATCTCAATAGATTTCACATCTACATTTGGAAGGAAGAGTCGTTTTACATCAAAGGCAAAACACCTATCCATTAATAATGCTTGTTTTTCTAAATCGGTTTCGTAATATAAATGGGTGTGGGTATCTGTTAAAAGCATATACAAAGGTATTTTTATTTCTCAGCATTGCTGAAAATTGGGCACAAAAAAAACCCTGCTCCAATAAGAACAAGGTTTAATATTTTAATTAATTTGATTATGGTTTTGTTGACACAACTGGTGCTACTGGAGCAGGTGGCGCTGGCTGACCTTTGATGATGTTTACTACTTCTACATCGAAAACAACTGGTGCATACGGACCAATACCGCCTTGTGGACTACCTTGTTCTCCCCATCCTAATTTAGATGGAATAACAACTGTAATTTTACCACCCTTACCAATTAAAGTTAAAGCTTCTGTGAAACCTGGAACAGTTTGTCCTTGTACCATTTTAGTTGGCCCATAAGGTTTGCCTGGCTGTAATTTGCCTGCTTCTTTTGCTTTTTTCTCATCGCTAGTATCAAATAACTTATATTTTCCTTTAGCATCTTTTTTAGTTAATGTTCCAGTGTAATTTAATAATACTGTGTCACCCATAGCCGGTCTATCGGCACTACCAGGAGCAGTAATTACATAATTTAAACCACTTGGAGTTGTTTTAACTTTTAAGTCGTTATCAGCAATGTAAGTTTTGATTTTTCCTTCTTCAGCATTTTTAATTTTGTCAATTGTAGTTTTATAATCTGCTTGGAAAAATTCACCTGCTCTTTTTTGGAAAACTGAATCTGCCTCACCTGCTTTTTTAGCTACTACTTTTTCAATTTTAACTGTAAAAGTGATGTATTTATCATTTTTAAATTGCTCTGGTTTAGGATTTTTAGTGTAAAAAGCCATGGTATCCAAGTTCACTTTAAAAGTTGCACTATCTCCTTCACCAAACATTAATAAAACATCATTAATATCACCAGCATAAGTTTTTGCTTGAACCGGGAATATTTGTGCCATTTCGTTATCATAAGTGCTAGCTAAAACTGAATCTTTATCGTTTTTCTGTACAAAGTTCATTTTAATTGCATCACCTACTTTAATTTTTTCTTTTCCTTCAGAATGATGAATTGTATACAACAAACCTCCTGGACCTTTTTTCTCTCTGTTGCAAGAAGCTAAGCCTAATGTAGCCGCTAAAAGAATTACTAAACTTTTTTTCATTATGTTTTATTTGTTTTTAATTTGGTTGAAGAGCTTTCTGCTCATCTTTTTTATTGTAATAATTGAGTTTTATATTCTGGCAATATCGATTTAAATTCGGCAATTGTATCTGCCAAATTCTTATCAGATGCTCCACCTGCTGCATTTCTATGACCACCACCTGCAAAGTATTTTTTGCAGATTTCGTTGGCCGGGAAATCGCCAGTAGAACGCAAAGATAATTTAACTTTATCAGTTCTTTCAATAATAAATGCAGCTAACTTAATTCCGTTAATAGATAGGGCATAATTTACAATACCTTCTGTATCTCCAGTAGCAATATCATAATTTTTTAGTTCTTCTGCAGATACCGTAATTATAGCTACATTAAAATCTCTTAAAATCTCTAGTTTGTTAGTCAAACAATGACCTAAAAAGCGCAAACGGTTTTCAGATGCATTATCATACACCAACTGGTGGATTCTCCAATGTTCTGCTCCTAAATCAATTAAATCTGCAGCTATGCGATAAACTGCCGACGTTGCAGATGGAAAACGGAATGAGCCAGAATCTGTCATAATTCCTGTATATAAACAAGAAGCCACATCTTTGTTTATTAATTCGCCTTCATTCAGCTCATTAACTATAAAGTCGTAAACTAATTGAGCAGCAGCGCAGGCATTGATATTCCAGTGGCGATAATCATCAAAATCCTCTGGTTCTAAATGATGGTCAATCATCAATTTTAAACCTGGAGCTTGACGAATATGTTCTCCCAATTCATTTATCCTGCTTAAGGTGTTAAAATCACAGCAAAAAATTAAATCAGCTTGATTAACTAACTCAACAGACTTTTCTTCAGCCTCTGTATATATAATTACATCAGAGTTATTTGGCATCCAATGTAAAAAATCTGGATAATCTGTTGGTGTAATTACACTTACGTGATGCCCTTTTTGAATTAAAAAGGCATACAAACCCAAAGATGAGCCCATGGCATCTCCATCTGGTTTGTGATGTGTTGTAATCACAATCTTTTGTGGCGTAGCCAATAATGTCTTTAGTTCAGAGATCGATATCATAATTTTTCGCCTGCAAAGCTAATAATTTTAGGTTTAATTGATAGCTTTAATTCAGTAACCTTTAATATTAAGCTAAAGATTTGTACTTTTGCAAAAAATCTTGATTTAATATACAATGAGTACAAATAGAACATTTACAATGATAAAGCCTGATGGTGTTGCGAACGGGCACATTGGCGCTATCATAAACGACATCACTGCAGCTGGTTTTAAAATCATCGCTTTGAAATACACAAAATTAACGTCAGAAAAAGCTGGTGAATTTTATGCAGTTCACAGTGCTCGTCCTTTTTATAATGATTTAGTAAGCTTTATGTCTTCAGGACCTATCGTTGCTGCTATCTTAGAAAAAGATAACGCTATTGAAGATTTTAGAACTTTAATTGGTGCAACTAATCCTGCTGAAGCTGCGAAAGGCACTATCCGTCAGAAATATGCAAAATCTATTGATGCAAATGCAGTTCACGGTTCTGATTCTGATGAAAACGCTCAAATTGAAGGAGATTTCTTCTTTACTGCTGACGAACGTTTCTAAGCAAACTATCAGTTAAATTACATACATAAGCACCTTAATCAAATGAGGTGCTTATTTTTTTATTTATATTTCGACCTTAAAAATAAAAGAATGAAAAGAATACTTATAACAGGAATAATAGCCGTAGTGGGTTTAAGCGTAAATGCCCAAACAGTTGCAAAAAAAACTACAACAGTTAAAAAACCTACAACTTCTGTAAAAAGCGTATCAAAGGTTGTTGCAAATAAAGCACCTTTATTTAAAAACACTTTAGATTCGGCTAGTTATGCTTTAGGGATAAATGTTGGTAGCAGCTTTCAATCCGGCGGCTTAAAAACCATCAATTACGAATTGTTTAACAAGGGATTGAGAGATGTTTTCTCAAAAGCAAATCCAACATTAAGCCAGCAACAATGTCAAGAAGTGATCAACAATCTTTTCACCAGCTTTAGCAAACAAAAAGAAGCAGAAGACAAGCAAAAATATATGCCCAACGTTAATGCTGGCAATCAGTTCTTGGCAGCAAATAAGGTAAAACCTGGCATTAAAACAACTCCAAGTGGTTTACAATACGAGGTAATTACTCAAGGAGCGGGCGCTAAGCCAGGTGCTATAGACCAAGTTACCGTAAACTATAAAGGCACGTTATTGGATGGGACAGAGTTTGACAGTTCTTATAAAAGAGGTGAACCTGCAACATTTGGCTTAAACCAAGTTATTTCAGGTTGGACAGAAGGTTTGCAATTAATGCAAGAAGGTTCAAAATACCGCTTCTTTGTGCCCTATAATTTAGCTTATGGCGGTAGAGCTACCCCAGATGGCAGCATTCCTCCATTTAGCACTTTAATATTTGAGGTAGAACTGATTAAAGTAGCTCAATAAACTTCAATTGCATAGAATATCTAAGACGCATTTTGAAAAAGATGGGTCTTTTTTTACGCTAATGCAGACCTGTCTAAAGGCAAAATGTTATTTAGTTAAAAATTAAGCCAGCTGAAATTTGCAATCTTGTACAATTGCCATTAATAGATAGTCTAAGTATCATTGTACACCTACAGGGGTTTAACAGGGACTCTACAGGGGTCCAATAGGGAGTTAACAGGGGGAATATCCCTGTATAATCCTAATCATATCTTTGTTTGATATGAGTTTGTTATCACCGACACCTATTTCTCAATTAAGGAAGAGCTTGAAAAACTATAAAGTTGAATTCTTGACTTAAAGTTTATGAAGTAAATGCAATTTCCCATATTAGGTAAATCCTATATATTTTAAAACTATTCGTGATTTTCTCTGTTTTATCTCCAAATTAAAACAAAATCATCATGAGAAAATATAGCGCCTTGGCAATAGTTGCCTTGTTAGTAACCACATTAAGCAGTTGCGAATTAGTTGAAGGAATCTTTAAGGCCGGTGTTTGGTCGGGAGTAATTATAGTAGTTATTGTTTTAGCCTTAATTATTTGGTTAATCTCTAAAGTTTTCGGCGGAAAAGGCTAAAAGTGATGTTTTAATTCTACATCGCTTTTATAGAAAAACAATTTCTGTAATCACTTTAGAACCTGCTCGTTCATTTAACTTATCTATAATTCCTGTTCTAACCATCAATAATTCATTCTTAATGACTGAGGATTCGATGCGAACAAATAATTTTCCCTGACTAACATAAATTTGGGTAGTTCTATTTGCCACTGCCGTGCCCATTAATTCTGGCCAATGTACCACAATGCCAGTTTCATCATATTTGCCACGCAAGCGATAAACCGATAACATTTTTGTTATGGCATCTTTTAATGATATGTCGTTTGGTTTACGCATGTTTAATTATTCCATTATCAACTTCAAACAAAGCTACATCAACTTTAATTTCATTAAAAACAGAAAGTACTCTTTCTTTTCCTGTATCAGTAATAAATAGCTGTCCAAAGTCATGATGAGAAACCATCTCCATTAATTTATGTACCCTCAAATCATCCAATTTATCAAAAATATCATCTAATAATAACAAAGGTTTAAACCCTTTAAATTGCTGTAGATAGCTATATTGTGCAAGTTTTAAGGCAATTAAAAATGATTTCTGCTGTCCTTGGGAGCCGAATTTTTTCAATGGCATATCGCCTATGGCAAACAAAAGCTCATCCTTATGTATACCAGTTGTTGTTCTTTCTAAAATTCTATCTTTTTCTATGGAATTAATTAATAAATCATTAAAAGGCTGGTCGTTTAGTTGACTTTGATAGCTTAAAGAAACCTGTTCGGCATCATCAGTGATATAACTATAATGTTTATTAAAAAGTGGAATAAAATCAGACAAGAACTGTTTTCTCTTCTCATATAGCTTATTACCAGATAAAATCAATTGTTCGTCTAAAATCTGCAATAGTGTTATATCTAACTTTCTTGTAACGGCAACTTGTTTTAGTAAAGCATTTCTATTTAAAAGATGTTTGTTGTAAATAATCAGTTCATCTAGATAACTTGCATCTGTTTGAGAGATTACATTATCTATAAATCTTCTACGTTCTTCACTCCCATCCATGATCAAATTAACATCATAGGGAGAAATCATTACCAAAGGGAAAAGTCCTATGTGATTAGCTAATTTATCGTACTCTTTTTTATTTCTCTTAAAGCTCTTTTTTTGATTTCGTTTTAAGCCACAAGTGATCTTTTCATTTTTTTCCTTTCTATCAAAATCACCTTGTATTAAAAAAAGGTCTTCGCTTGTTTTAATTTGTTGGCTATCTATTGGATTAAAGTAGCTTTTGCAAAGGCACAAATAATGTATGGCATCTAGCAAGTTAGTCTTTCCAGCACCATTATTGCCTACAAAAGCATTCACTGTTTTAGCAAAGGTTAGCTCAGCTGAAGAGTAATTTTTAAAGTTGAGAAGAGTAATGTTTTTTAACCACATAGTTGATGCACAAAGATAACTTTTTATATGTGTAAGGCGAATAGAGTTTCTAGCTAATGAGATAGTGTTTTAGCTGGTGTTATGCTTAACACTTAGCGCTATACACCCTACTTAAACATGCTCTTAATTAAATAGTTAAAAAAGGGGTTGATACTTTCATTGAAAAACGTATTTTTGCAATCTCAATTTTTTTTTAAAAACAAATGTCTACAACAGATACTACAACAACACAACCAGTGAGAAAAGGAACTTTCTTTGAGGAGAACGGTAAAAGTTTGTTATTTATAGCAGTAGCTATACTTGCTTTAGGAGCAATTGCTCTATATTATTTCGCATCTTATTTGCCAAACAGAGCAGATGAAGCAGCTGCTAAAATGTTCAAATCAGAGCAATATGTAGGTGTAGATTCTTTAGCTAATAAAGCAATAAATGGTGAAGGTGGTAATTATGGGCTAGAAAAAATTGCTGAAGAATATGACAATACTAAATCTGCTAACTTAGCTAATCTTTACTTAGGTGGTATTTATTTACGTAAAGGCGAATACAAAAAAGCTACTGAAGCATTAGGTAAATATACAGCTACTGGTAGTCCAGTTGCAGATCCATTGGCCTTAGGCTTATTAGGAGATGCTTATAGCGAGTTAAAAGACTACAAACAAGCTGCAACTTATTATAAAAAAGCAGCTGATAAAGCAAGTAACAAATTTACTTCTCCTATGTTCCTTAAAAAATTGGGTTTAGTGAACGAAACTTTAAAGGATTTTAAAGGTGCCGAAGAAGCTTACGAAAAAATTAAGTCTCAATATCCAGATAGCCAAGAAGCAACAATGATAGATGAGTATTTAGCTCGTGTACAAGCACAAACAAACTAATTTTCCGCAAAGCGGATTAAAAAGACTCTGTTAACGCAGGGTCTTTTTTGTTTTATGACAACTTTACAACTTTACAACCTTTAAACATTTCAACAATAAATTTATCTTTGCACCATGGCTTCACATCTTAAAAATCTATCAGATTTTTCTCATACCACCATTCCAAATGGTGCAGATTTTAAAATCGCTATCGTTGTAGCAGAATGGAATGCGAAAATTACTGGCGCACTTTATCAAGGTGCTTATGATACTTTAATAAAGTATGGCGTAGATAAAAAGAATATCATTTCAATGGCCGTACCAGGAAGTTTTGAGTTAACAGGAGCTGCAGAAATTTTATTAGCAAAAAAGAAAAAATTAGATGCAGTAATTTGCCTTGGCTGCGTAATACAAGGAGACACAAAACATTTTGATTTTATTTGTGATGCTGTAGCTAACGGAATTACAAATGTTGGCATTAAGCACAGCAAGCCTGTTATTTTCGGAGTTTTAACCACTAACGATGAGCAACAAGCTATTGATAGGGCTGGCGGCAAACACGGAAACAAAGGAGATGAGGCCGCAATAACTGCTTTAAAAATGGCTCATTTTTCGGCAACAATTTAACAAGCTTGCTTGTTATTCATAAAATTTTGTAATTTAGAGTTATAAAAAGGAATTCTTAAAACAATCATCGATGAAAAAGGTAGCTATTCTATTATTATTTGTGTTCTGCGCTATCGCAGTATTAGAATCATGCTCTTCTCGCCTTTGCCCTGCTTATAGCTCTTACCCAGAGGGAAAAAGGAGGAGATAAAAATGCAATGGATAAGTCTTAACAACCTTGAACAGGTTGATACCATTAAAAATGCGAGTGGATATAGTGTTATTTTTAAGCACAGTACTCGTTGTTCTATCAGCTTAATGGCTAAAAGGAATTTCGAGTTAGACTGGGAAGCTATTCCTGCAGATACGCAACTTTACTTTTTAGATTTAATAAGTCATCGAGATATTTCTGCAGCAATTGCCGAAACTTTCCAGGTTCATCATGAATCGCCACAAACGTTATTAATTAAGGATGGCGAATGCATTCTAGATTCATCGCATAGCGATATTTCTGCAGAAGAAATTGCGGAAACTATAATAGCATAAATTCTTTCGATGAAAAAGGGATGTCATCCTGAGCGTAGTCGAAGGAATTCTTAGGTGATTTAATTTTAGAAGTCTTCGACTACGCTCAGACTGACAAACTAAGCCAGACTAACCCTCTACCAGGCTATTTAATTTTAGCACAGCTGATGTGTGTTTTCTAGTTTGCTCACATAGCTCATTATTGTCTGCTAAATTCTGCCCGTAAGTAGGGATCATGGCTTTTATTTTAGCTTGCCATTCTGAGGTCTGCAATTTGCTCTTAAAGCAACGTTCTAATAAATCTAGCATAATAGACACTGCAGTTGATGCACCGGGTGAGGCGCCTAATAAAGCTGCAATTGAACCATCAGCAGCGCTCACTACTTCGGTGCCAAACTCTAAAATTCCTCCCCCACTTTTTTTCTTTTTAATTACTTGTACTCTTTGTCCGGCGTACTCTAATTCCCAATCCTTAAATTCGGCATTTGGCAGATATTCTTTTAAGGCCTCAAATCTATCTTCTGGAGATTGACGAATCTGCTCAATCAAGTATTTTGTTAAATCGATATTTTTTAGTCCGGCAGAAACCATCGGACGGATATTATTAAATTTGATAGATAGCGGCAAATCTAAGAACGAACCATTTTTTAAGAATTTGGTAGAAAAACCGGCATACGGACCAAAAAGCAAAGCTTGTTTACCATTTATGATTCTCGTATCTAAATGTGGAACAGACATTGGTGGAGCACCAACGGCTGCTTTTCCGTATACTTTAGCATGGTGACGAGCAATTACTTCTTCATTTGTACATTTTAACCATTGCCCGCTAACCGGGAAGCCACCAAAACCTTTGCCTTCTGGTATATCAGATTTTTCTAATAAAGGCAGTGAACCACCGCCGGCGCCAATAAATACAAATTTAGCTAAGCGTTTGCGTTTCTTTTTAGATTCTAAATCTTTAACTGTTACTTTCCAATCGCCATTATCCATTTTATCTAACTCGCGGATTTCGTGATTAAAATGCAAAGTAACATTTGATTGTTTACTCAAATAGCTAAACATTTCCCTGGTTAAAGAACCGAAATTTACATCGGTACCCAAATCCATTTTTGTTGCAGCAACTTTATCTTTCTTAGACCTGCCTTCCATAACTAAAGGTGTCCATTCTTGAATTAGAGCTGGTTCTTCTGTATATTCCATGTCCTTAAAAAGATTGCATTGCTGTAAAGAAGAAAATCTAGTTTTAAGGAACTCAACGTTCTTTTTACCCCAAACAAAGCTTAGGTGAGGAATATTTCTAATAAAAAGATAAGGGTCAGAAAGAATGTTCTTTTCTACAAAGTAAGCCCAAAACTGTTTAGAAACTTCAAAAGATTCGGCAATTTGCACTGCTTTTTTAACATCTACAGAACCATCTTTCTTTTGCGGGGTGTAGTTTAATTCGCAAAATGCCGAGTGACCAGTACCTGCGTTGTTCCAGGCATCAGAACTTTCGGCAGCCGCAATATCTAAGCGTTCGTAAATTTCAATGCTTAAACTTGGGTCTAGTTCTTTTAAAAGTAAACCTAAAGTGGCGCTCATGATACCTGCACCAATTAAAATAACATCTGCGTCGGTTTCAACAACCGTCTTTTTCTTTTTGCTCATTACTATACTTATAAACCTTTTTTGAAAAGCACTTATAATGCTATTTTGTTTTAAAAAGGGTGCTAATTACTAATTTTCCGAGCTACAAATTTACTATTTGGATAGAGTAAACAAATATAAAAATTTGTATTGAAATTGATGTGTTTTTTTAACTGTTGCACAGCCCTTTATTATCTAAACCTTATTGAAGTGGAAATCTTTTTGTTGCGAAGCTTCAAAAAATTGAAACGTAGGGAAGGGCTAACTTTAAAAGTAGAAGTGTAATTGTTTTTAAAATTATTTCAATACGCTTAAATAAAACATTACAACCTTCAAACATTTCAATCTTACAACAATTCATGAAGATTGTTTAACTTTGTACCATGATTGAACTTCCTGTAGTTGCTGCTGTTACAGAAAAGGCTCGTAAACCAGATTGGTTAAGGGTTAAATTACCTGTTGGCAAGGAATATGCGCAAGTTAGAAGCCTTGTAGACACACATAAATTGCATACCATTTGCGAAAGTGGCAATTGCCCTAATATGGGCGAATGTTGGGGCGCAGGCACGGCCACATTTATGATTTTAGGTAATATTTGTACGCGTTCATGTTCATTTTGCGCCGTTGCTACTGGCAGACCTCTAGCTGTAGATACAGATGAACCAAATCGTATTGCAAATTCAGTAAAACTGATGAATGTTAAACATTGCGTTATTACTTCGGTAGATCGTGATGATTTAAAAGATGGTGGTTCTATCATTTGGGCCGAAACTTTACAAGCCATCAGACGCGAAAGTCCAAAAACTACATTAGAAACTTTAATTCCAGATTTTAAAGGTCAGTGGGATAATTTATACCGTGTTTTAGAAGAAAGACCAGAAGTAATGAGCCACAATGTAGAAACGGTTAGACGTTTAACAAAACAGGTTCGTATTCAGGCTAAATATGATAGAAGCTTAGAAGCTTTAAAAAGGATTTCGGAATTTGGGTTAAGAACTAAAACAGGTATCATGTTAGGCTTAGGTGAAACTGAAGACGATGTTTTAGAATCCATGGATGACTTGGTAGCAAATGGCGTTCATATTTTAACTTTAGGGCAATATTTACAGCCGACAAGAAACCATCACCCAGTTGTAGATTGGATACATCCAGACCAATTTGCAAAATACAAGGAAATTGGATTGGCAAAAGGCTTAAGATATGTGGAGAGTGGCCCATTGGTACGTTCGTCCTATCATGCAGAAAAACATTTATTCGATTTTTAGAGCTGTAAGTTTTAACTAAAACAAAAATTACTACGAGCTTGTTATAGTTTCTGTATATTAGCACCATTGGCACTAGCAAAAAAAATATCACTCTCTGAAGAAGAACTGGTTAACGCCCTTAAAAGACAGGACACTATCGCAATTAAAGCATTGTATGATATGTATTCGGGTGCTTTGTTAGGTGTGATATCCCGTATTGTTCTACATACTGAGGTTGCTGAAGACCTTTTACAAGAAACTTTCGTTAAAATATGGAATTCTGCCGGGGGATATGACTCTTCAAAAGGTCGTTTATTTACTTGGATGATGAATATTGCTCGTAATCTTTCTATAGATAAGTTACGTTCGAAAGATTTTAAGAATTCTAATAAAAACCAAGACATTGAAAATAACGTAGATTTTATCGACGAGCAAAAGAAAGTGAGTTTTAATTCTGATGTTTTAGGTTTAAAGGATATGGTTACATTACTTAAACCTGAGTTTAAGGATGTGTTAGATATGGTCTATTTTAAAGGCTATACACACGTAGAAACAGCAGAAGAATTAAATTTACCTTTGGGTACTGTTAAAACTCGTGTTAGGATGGCTATTTTAGAGTTAAGGAAAAAATTTAATTGAGGTGGAAGAAGTAAAAGCATATATCGAATCAGGCATACTTGAACTTTACGTTTTAGGGCAGTTAACTGCAACAGAACGTACCGAAGTTGAAGTCATGGCCAGCAAACATCCGGAGGTTAAAGCAGAAATAACTGCCATAGAACTTGCGATGGAGGCTTATGCACTCGAAAATGCAATTGCCCCATCTGCAGCATTAGAAGATAAAATCTTAGCACAATTTACCGAAACCAAAGCCCAGCCTAAGGTTGTGCCTCTTTATGAAGTTAAAAATGACGTGAGGATAAAAACTTTACGTTATGCTTTAGTGGCTTGCGTTGCTTTATTAGTGATTAGTGTCGCTGCTTTATTCTCTGTTTACACTCAATTAAAATTAGCTAATAACCAAATTGTTAGTTTAAGTTCTGAGAAAGATAAGTTTGCAACTACGGTTACCAAACTTGAGTTTGATAAGGCTGGTATGCAAAACCAAATTGACATGACAGAAACCACAGAGTGGGCAACTGTTAAGTTAGCTGGTGTTGCAAATTCACCAAAGGCTAAAATGTTGGTATATTGGAATAAAAAGAACAAAAGCATATTAATTAACCATTCGGCAATGGATTTACCCAAAACAGATAAATCTCATGAATATCAGTTATGGGCTTTGGTTGATGGAAAACCTGTTAGTTTAGGGGTATTTGGTGAAAATGCCAAAGATGCCGTACAACAGATGGAAACCATACCAAGAGCACAAGCATTTGCCGTAACTATTGAACCTACTGGTGGCAGTGTTAACCCTACTATGGAAAAAATGGTGGTGATGGGTGGTGTAACTATATAATATTTGTCATTCTGACAAAGGAAGAATCTATTTAATTGTATTTCTTGAAGCGCAAATTAGTGCAGCTAACAAAGGTTGTCCTGTGCCAATGTCATCCCTTTGGGACTATTCGCTTTAATCGCTACGCTTCGTGCTCGCTGCTATCAGGGCTATTAAACATAAGCATGACAAATAACGGGTATCTTTTCATAGAGCATAAACATCTCTTAGCTTAAGCTATCTTTCATTGTCTTCGGAATTTGTAAGGCAACCTGATGAGCACTTACCACAAACTTATTTTCTGCTAATTTATCTCCAGCTTTTCCGTGTATGTAAACAGCTAAAGTTGCAGCATCTTCAGATGAATAACCTTGCGCCATAAATGCTGTTATTATCCCTGTTAATACATCTCCCATCCCACCAGAGGCTATCGCCGGATTACCAGTTGGATTGATTCTAACTTCGCCAGTTGGCAAACAGATAAATGTATATTGATTCTTTAACACAATAATCAAATCCCTTTCCTTTGCCTCTTTTTGAGCGGTCTTTATTCTACCCCACCAGTTTTTATGTTCGCCAAACAAACGATCGAACTCTTTCACGTGAGGCGTTAAAATACTTTCAGCTGGTAATTTATCTAATAAATCTTTTCGTTTACTTAAAATTGTCAACCCATCTGCATCAACAATTATAGGTTTATTCAGGTTGATAATTTTCTCGAACAATTCTTCATTTTCAGGCTCCAACCCTAAACCAGGGCCAATGGCAATTACATTAAACTTATCAAAATCTTCAATCGCCAAATGTTCATTTCGTGGCAAGGCCATAACCTCTGGCAAAGTAGTATTAAGTGCTATTAATCCACTTTGTGGTAAACAGACTGTTGTTAAACCTGCCCCAGCATTTAAACAAGCACTTGCAACTAAAATTGCCGCTCCCATTGTGGTAGTATTTCCTGCAACTAATAAAGCGTGTCCATAAGTTCCCTTGTGACTAAAATTTGCTCTTGGCTTAATCAGCGCTTTTATATCTGCATTCTTTAACAGTTTCCAGTTACTTGTTAGTCCTTGAATAAAGTTTTCATCAAGACCAATATCTACGATTTTATACCTGTAAAATGCTTCGACAGATTCAGGAAAGAAAAAATTAATCTTCGGTCGCTGAAAAGAGATCACTAAATCAGCTTTAATGCCATTATAGTTTTCAGGAATTTCTCCTTCTGTAGCAAATCCTGTTGGCACATCAACCGAAATAATCCTTGCTTTTGAAGCATTTACCAGAGCAACTAAATCTGCATAATCATCTTTTAGTGGCTTATTGAGCCCTGAACCAAGCATTGCATCAATTATAATATCTGCTTTAAGCTCTTTTAATTTTACTGCGTTTTGTACAATAGTAACAGGAACCTTTAGCTTCAATAAACGTTTTACATTTTGCTTGTTACCTTCACTTTGGCTATCAGCGAATTTAATTACATAAACTGAAATATTCTTGTACTTATCGTTGTGCAATAACCTAGCAATAGCCAAACCATCTCCCCCATTATTTCCTTGTCCACATAAAATGGATAGCTGTGCTTCTTTATCTAAAACCTCTTTTTTAAAAAGTTTGCAGAAGGCTTTCGATGCATTTTCCATTAAATTAATTGAAGAAATTGGTTGATTGATAATTACATAATTATCAGCTTCTTGCATTTGATTTGCGGTTATTAGATTTTGCATTTAACTAAGTTAATTAAACTACTAACTAAATACAATTATGGTAGCTTTTGTTTGAGTTAGTAACATTTTAAGGCTACTTGCATCTCATTATCAATAATTAAATAGCTAACCAAAATTAAAAACGATGAATCAAAAACCATCAAACGCATTCATAGCAGCCGCATGGATAGCACTTGGAATTGGCATGATTGGCTTTATTGTAGGGCTTTGGCGCTCCGATATGCTATTAAACGAAAAAGGTTATTATTTTACCGTATTGATGTTCGGCCTTTTTGCCGTTATATCTTTACAAAAAGCAGTAAGAGATAAATTAGAAGGCATTCCAGTAACTGAGATTTACTATGGAATAAGCTGGTTTTCTACCCTATTAACAATCACTTTGTTAATTATTGGACTATGGAATGCAGACATTTTGCCCAGTGAAAAAGGCTTTTATGCCTTTGCTTTTCTACTAGCTCTATTTGCAGCTATCACGGTACAAAAAAATACCAGAGACAGCCAAATTTTTAACAGAACACAAAATTTGGATTAATTAATCCAGCATTATTACAGCCATCTTGTTCAAAGCAAGGTGGCTTTTTTATGCGCAAACCTTTGCGTAATCTATTCAGAAAAATTTTGTTTAATAGCAGTAATTTAGGACAACCAAATGTAATTTTTAATGAAAGCTTTAATAAAAATTGTTCTTATTTTTTTAGTGCCACTATCGCTAAGTGCACAAACTAATCGTTTTTTTAATGTAAAAGGTAAAGATATCATCGCCCCTAATGGCAAAGTGATAGTACTAACTGGAACAAATTTGGGCAACTGGTTAATACCGGAAGGATACATGTTTAAATTTAAGGATGTGGGCTCACCAAGAATGATTAACCAAGTTTTTAGTGAATTGATTGGGCCAGATAAAACCGCAGCATTTTGGAAGAAATATTTAGATAATTATATCACAAAGGAAGATATTCATTATTTAAAATCTACTGGGATGAATTCTATTCGCATTCCTTTTCACTATAAAATGTTTACCACTGAGAGCTACTTAGGTTCTAATAATCCAAATCGTGGATTCGAATTAATGGACAAAGTAATTAAGTGGTGCAAGGAAGAGAATTTGCCTGTAATATTAGATATGCATTGTGCACCAGGTGGACAAACTGGAGATAATATTGATGATAGTGATGGCTATCCTTTCTTATTTGAGAATGCAGCAAGTCAGGAATTAGCCAAAAGCATTTGGAAAAGAATCGCCCTGCATTATAAAGATGAAACTGCAGTTATTGGATACGATTTATTGAATGAACCAATTGCGCATTATTTCGACACCAAAAAATTAAATCCATATTTAGAACCGCTTTATAAAAGTATAACAGCCGAAGTAAGAAAAGTTGATAAAAACCATTTGATATTTCTGGGAGGCGCACAATGGGATTCAAACTTTAAAATTTTCAATCAGCCTTTTGATAGCAAATTGGTTTACACTTTTCATAAATATTGGACTGCCACTACACAAAATGTGATACAAGATTATTTAGATTTTAGGGATAAATACAATGTACCTATTTATGTTGGCGAAACCGGCGAAAACAAAGACCAGTGGATTTTAGAATTTAGAACATTGATGGAAAAACATAACATCAGTTGGCATTTTTGGCCTTATAAAAAAATGGATGCCAAAGCAGGAATTGTAACTTTTCCAATTCCAGAAAACTATAATTTGATTATTAAATATGCAGACCAGCCTAAAAACAATTTTGCCGATCTAAGAAAATTTGCACCAACAGACAGAGCTCTTATCGAAAAAGCTTTAGACGGTTTGTTGGAGCAATGCAAATTTTCTAATTGCACTACAAATGATGGTTACCTAAAAGGGTTAGGATTAAAAACCGGGAAACTCTAAATCGCTACGGCTGTCCAATTTAACTTATAAGTATCACAACTCAAGCCTGTAATATTCATCCTAAAAGTGCCATTAGCATGTTTACCGTTAACAACTCCTTCTAAGTTAAACCGAAAGGCTGATGCTCCCCCATTTTCTGGGTCAAGAATTACACCTTGGATTTTACCATTAACTACAGAAAAGCTTTTCTCTAGACCAGCTTTAATATGCTCAGTAGAACCACCACATCGCCAATAGCCATCAAAAGTAAAGCTTTGCACTTGCTTGCCATCTGCTGTTAAAGTAAAGGAAAGCTTAGCGCCCTTAAATCCATTTGAGAAAGTGCCCACAAATTTTTTCTGACTAAAAGCATTAAAACCTATAGAAATAAGGCATAAAGCGAAGTATATCTTGAGATGTTTCATTATCAATAAATTTAGCGCCTATAGATATGATTAAAATCCCTTTTAGTAGGTATTTAAGCTTAGCCTATTAATTGATGCTCTTTTGCATAATTAATTAAACCTATGATAGATTTAGCGCCCGTTTTGCGCCAGATATTTTTGCGATGTGTTTCTACCGTATGTTCAGAAATAAAGAGCCTTTTACTAATTTCTATGGTTGTATTCTCCGCTACAATAAGCCTTATGATTTCTATTTCTCGAGGCGATAGGTTATTTATTTTCTCCGTTTGTGAATCCTTTACGTAGCCATTTACAAATTTAGAGGCTATTGATTGCTGAATGTAAGTCTCATTGTTCATTACCTTTGCAATAGCCTTGTGCAGTTCTTCGTTTTTTACATTTTTAAGTAAATATCCAGAAGCTCCAGCTTTAATTAAGGTTGACATGTTAAAGTAATCATCATGCATAGAGAGAATAACAACTTTAATTTTAGGGTAGTGATGTTGAAGAAACTTGGTTAAATCCAATCCAGATTTTTTACCCATGCTTATGTCAGTTAATACTACATCTGGTTGTTTAACTTTAATGTATTGTTCTGCCATCTCAACTGAATTTGCTTTGCCAACAACAACGATATCATCAGCATCTTTTAAAATAGCTTCAATGCCATCCATCAAGATATCGTGGTCATCTACCAAAAAAACTTTAACCTTTTCCAAAATTATTCTTTTAAACTAATACATTTTTTCGAGTAGGCGATTTAAACTTAAGTATTGAAGTAGTTCCTTTTCCGACCATCGTATCAATATTTAAACCACCACCATATAACTTTATCCTGCTTTCTAAATTCTTTAATCCCAATCCAAATTTATTTGCGTTGCTATCAAATCCTCCGCCATTATCTTCAATCATCAGCAATGCTTCTTCCTCATTAACTATTAAATGTACACTAACTGCTGTGGCATTTGCATGTTTTAGTACATTGTTTGTTAACTCTTGAAATGCCCTGTACATCACAACTGCTAGCATCTCATCAATATCTTCAAACTCTACGTGCTCAAACAAAGTAAATTTGCTTTTATTTTGCGCATCGTTTAAACGTTCTATTCCTTGTTGTATGGCCATCAACAAACCATAATTCAATAGCAACTCTGGTGTCATTTGATGTGAAACAGCCCTTACCTCGGCCGTAGCCTGGTCTAATAACCCATCTATTTTAGCCAATTTTTGTTCATCGCCCTTCGCATTTTTTAATTGTAACGAAGCTGCCACTAGCATTTGGCAAACCCCATCATGTAAATCTCCTGCAATTCTTCTTCGCTCACTTTCTTCGGTTTGCATTACGGCAAGTGTTCTATTCTTTTGTTCATTCAATTGTTCTAGTGCCCGTTGGATTCTGTATTTACTTCTGGTTAAGTAGAAGATATATAATGCACTAGCAACTACTCCAAGCAAACCTGCTATTAATATAATTAGCCATTTTTGTTTGTTGCTGATGCTTAATTTACTCTCTAGATTTTCCTCTTTAAGTTTAAGATTTTCTGTTACTTTCTTTTCAGTGGCAAACTTCACTTGTAATTCGGCCAACGCTTTACTGTAATTACCTGTACCAGTACTGTCTTTATGAGCTAACAATTTTTGGTAATAACGATTTGCATTTTTATAATCTCCAATAGCAGTAAAGCCACCCGCCAAGGCCTCATAAGCATTAGCAAGCTTTAAATCTATTTTGTTTACATAACTAATTGCTTCAGCTTTTTTTGCGTATAAAATAGCTTGGTCAGCTTGTTTTGTTTTGAGGTACACATCTGCCAACTCTAAATAATCTGATGCTAACATTGCTGGATCTTCTACCTTTTCCCTTGCCTTACTCGCCTCTTTTAAGTAAACAATGGCTTTATCAAATTTACCCCGCTGGTAATTACTTCTTGCTAGAATATTTAACCCATTTGCCAAATCTACCATACTACCAGATGCTCTTGCTGCTTCAACACCTTGTAGAGCATATTTTTCTGCTGCTGTATAATTAGCCAAGATATTATAACATGCTGCAATGTTGCAAAGAACCAAAGCTCGGTTACTGTATGTCTTTTCTGGATTTAAACTTAACACTTCTGAGAAAAACCCAATCGCCTCTTTAGGCTTTGAATCTTCCATATATGCCCAACCTACACTAATTAATGCACCGGTTTTACTGGCAAAATCCTTCTTGCGTTCAGCTATTTTTATGGCAGTGCTGAAATTATTTACAGCTTGATCAAACTGTGTCTTTTTTACAAAACATTGTCCTTTTAAAATATAGAATTTAACTTCTGCTGCGTCGCTTGAAAGATTTGGAATATTCTTTATAGCACTATCTATTGATTTGATACATTGATCGGCAGAACCATACCTATAGGTTAACCATGAACGAAAAAATGCACTTTCAATTAATCCGTGTTTATAATTAAACTTAGTAGACAGCGCTTGAATTTGCTGCATTCTTTGAAGTGCCAATTTTTTATCGCTCCTCATTAAACCAGGCACCTGCGCAATTAGTGAATCTATATTTGAAGCCTGAGTATTAGCATTTTGAGCAGAAGCTATCGAGCTAAATGAAAAAACCAAAAACACAATGGCTAATACTTTACATTTAATAAATGGTAATTGCTGGAGAGCCATGAAAAAGAGATGGTTAATTTGGTTTCTCTAATTTAAACAAATATTTCTTTTAGCTGCAATTTAATATGTCTAAAGAAACCAACACCTTTTTGGCATACTACTGTTTATTAAGAAAGTTATTTTATGAATTCTAAATCAGATATATTGATAATTGGTGGTGGTCTTGCTGGGTTAACGGCAGCTCTACACCTTTACAAAGCTGGTTTGAATGTTATTTTGATCGAGAAAAATTCTTACCCAAATCATAAGGTTTGTGGCGAATACATCTCGAATGAAGTTTTACCCTATTTAAAATGGTTAGAAGTTGATATAGAAAGCTTAAATCCAACTCATATTAATAAGCTTCACTTAACCACTCAATCTGGGAAAAGCACATACACAAATTTACCATTGGGTGGTTTTGGCATCAGCCGATATACGCTTGATAATTATCTGTATCAATTATTGGTAAACAAAGGAGTTAAAGTATTTCAAGAAAGTGTAACTGACGTTCATTTCGAGGAAGATTTATTTACAGTTCGAACTACAAATGACATAACTTTTACCGCTAAACAAGTAATTGGCGCCTATGGGAAACGCTCCTCATTAGACATTAAGTTCAGCAGACCCTTTATCCAGAAAAAGGCTCCATTTTTAGCAATAAAAGCGCATTATAAAGGTGCATTTCCAAATGATATCGTCGCCCTGCATAATTTTAAAGGAGGTTACTGTGGCGTTTCTAAAGTAGAAAATGATAAGATTAACATTTGCTATTTAGCTGATTATGAAACATTCAAAAAATACAAAAACATAGAATCCTACCAGCAAAATGTGTTGATGGAGAACCAGACTTTAAAGGATATCCTCGAACATAGTGAATTATTGTTTGAAACACCAATAACCATTAGTCAGCTATCATTTGGGACTAAAAAAGCCGTTACAAGTCACGTTTTAATGGTGGGAGATGCTGCAGGTCTTATTCATCCACTTTGTGGAAATGGAATGGCTATGGCTATGCACGGCGCCAAAATCGTTTCGGAACATTTAATGGCATATTTTAACGGAGATATAAAATCGAGAAATGAACTCGAAAAAAAATATACTAAAGTTTGGAAAAAAACATTTAACTCAAGGTTAAGAACTGGAAGTATTTTATCTAGCTTGCTACAAAGAGAAATACTTACCGACTATTTAATTAATATACTTACAAAAATGCCTTGGTTATTGAAGCAAATTATTAAAAGAACACATGGAAAACCTTTATTAGGCAATGATTAATACGAAATACAGAAGCGATGCCCCAGAAATAATGGATGATTTTAACATGGAAGGGGAAATATTAAGAGATGCATTAGAAAAAATTGCAAGTATAAACAGGTTATTGGGTGGAAATAAGGTTACGCTAGATGGAGTAAAATCGTTATTTGAAAACAAACCTAAAGACCAAATTATTCGTATTACCGATATAGGTTGTGGTAGTGGAGATATGTTAAGAGCTTTGGCCGATTATGCGAAAGAACATGAACTTAAGTTTATGCTTAAAGGAATAGATGCCAATAGTTTCACGATTGATTATGCTAGAAAATTATCAGCTGATTATGAGAATATTACCTACAAATGCAAAGATATTTTTAATGAGGAGAATGACGAATGCGACATTATGCTTTGCACTTTAACCTTACATCATTTTAAGGATGAAGAAATAATAGCTTTTTTGCAAAACTATATGCAACTGGCAAAGGTTGGTATAGTAATTAACGATTTGAATAGAAATAAAATGGCTTACTATTTATTTAAAGCCTTATGTTTTGTATTTAGGTTAAATGACATGTCTAGAGAAGATGGACTGGTTTCGATACTTAGAGGATTCAAAAAAGCTGATTTATTAGCCTATTCTAAAGCGTTAAAACCAAAGTTCTTTTCTATAAAATGGAAGTGGGCTTTCCGTTACCAGTGGATAATCAAAACAAAATGAGCGTAAAAGTAAAAGCAGTAACTAAAGTATTGCCTAAATATTCAAGGTCTAAAGAAGAGCTTATGCCATTTTTTGACGTTTGGTTAAAAGGGCAAGAGACACGATTTGTAAGAAAAGTACTAAAGATATTTGAGAATGCTGGTGTAGACAGAAGGTATGCTTTCCTATCGCCAGAGGAAGTATTTAGCGATTTAAGTTTTGAGGACCGAAATGAAATCTATATTAGAGAAGGGATTAAATATGGTAAGGAATGTTTATCGGCAGCCTTAAAAAAAGCAAAATGGCAGCCTGAGAGTTTAGATTATCTCATTACCGTAAGTTGTACAGGTATCATGATTCCATCTCTTGATGCTTACTTAATTAACGAGCTTAATTTACGACAAGACATCGTTCGACTTCCGGTTACAGAAATGGGTTGTGTTGCCGGTGTTTCTGGAATGATTTACGCTAAGAATTTTCTGAAATCAAATCCAGGTAAAAGAGCTGCTGTTGTTGCTGTAGAATCGCCCTCTGCAACTTTTCAATTGAAAGATTATTCTATGGCAAATATTGTTAGCGCTGCTATTTTTGGTGATGGAGCAGCTTGTGTTTTAATGAGCTCCTATGATGAAGATGAGGGTCCAGAAATCATAGCAGAAGAAATGTATCACTTCTATAACGCACAAGAAATGATGGGTTTTAAAATGACCAATACTGGTTTACAAATGGTTTTAGACCAAAAAGTACCAGAAACAATTGCAGAGAACTTTCCAAACATCATTCATCCATTTTTGGCAAAAAATGGTTTGGAGATCAAGGATATTGATCATTTGATTTTTCATCCTGGAGGAAAAAAAATTGTACAAATTGTTGAAGATTTATTTGCTGATCTAGGCAAAAACATTGATGATACGAAAGAAGTTTTAAGGTTATATGGAAATATGTCTAGCGCTACTATTTTATATGTTTTAGAAAGATTTATGGAATCAAATCCAAATGTTGGAGATACAGGTTTAATGCTTAGCTTTGGTCCAGGCTTCTCCGCACAGCGGATTTTATTGCAATGGTAACATGACGAAACAAGAAATTTTAACGCATCTCCCTTATCAAAAACCTTTTCTTTTTGTAGACGAAATACTTGAAGTTGATGAAAATAGCATAAAAGGCACCTTTACCTTTGACAAAGATTTGTATTTTTACCAAGGTCATTTTAAAGATTATCCAGTTACACCTGGCGTAATCTTAACTGAGACTATGGCCCAAATAGGATTAGCTTGCCTTGGTGCTTATCTAATGGCGCCATCAGATCTTGTTGTAATGATGACTTCGAGCAAAATAGATTTTTTAAGACCTGTTTTCCCTTCAGAAAAGGTAACTGTAACCAGTAAAAAGAACTATTATCGATTTAATAAGTTAAGTTGTAATATCATTATGGAAAATGAAGCTGGAGAAGTTGTTTGTAAAGGTGAAATTGCTGGCATGTCAATGGTAAAACCCCATGAATAATAGAGTTGTAATTACAGGACTTGGAGTTGTTTCTCCAAATGGAATAAATGTAGCTGATTTTACGCATGCCATAAAAAATGGCATATCAGGAATTAGGCATGACCAACAGCTAAAAGATTTGAATTTTTCTTGTCAGATTGTTGGCGAGCCACAAATACCCGAAGGATATTTATTGAACTATTTTTCGGCCCTTGAATTGAGAAACCTTAAGAGTTCGGGCATTGAATATGGCGTAATTGCTGGTTTGGATGCGTGGAAAGATGCAGGATTGGAAATTCCAACTGACGAACCAGATTTTGATAGTGGAACAATTTTCGGCACAGGAACTTCTGGAGTGGATAAATTTAGAATAGGTATAGATATAATTGATAATGGCCAGGTTAGAAAACTAGGTAGCGGAACAGTTGTACAAACCATGGCAAGTGGTGTTAGTGCTTTCTTGGGAGGTAAATTAGGTCTAGGCAATATGGTAACTACTAATTCATCTGCTTGTTCTACTGGTACAGAAGCCGTTATTTTAGCTTATGAGCGCATTAAAAACGGGCAAGCAAAAAGAATGTTAGCGGGCAGTACTAGTGATAAAGGCCCATACATTTGGGGCGGATTTGATGCGATGAGGGTTTGCACCTACAAACACAATGAAGAACCAGAAAAAGGCAGTAGACCGATGAGCGAGTCTGCTAGTGGTTTTGTGCCAAGTGTTGGCGCTGGTGCCTTAGTTCTAGAGTCTTTGGATAGTGCCTTAAATAGAGGTGCTAAAATCTATGCTGAAATACTTGGTGGCAATATCAACTCTGGCGGACAAAGAGGTTTAGGCTCTATGACAGCTCCTAATCCAGTTGCCGTTCAAAGATGTATTACAGAAGCAATGAAAAGTGCGGGCGTTAAGCCTGAAGAAATTGATGTAATTAATGGTCACTTAACTGCTACTTCAAAGGATTCTTTGGAAATAGAGAATTGGGCAAAAGCACTAAATAGATATGGAAATGACTTTCCTTATATCAACACAGTAAAGTCTATGATTGGTCACTCTTTAAGCGGAACTGGAAGTATAGAATGTGTGGCTTCTGTTTTACAAATTGACCAAGATTTTATCTTTCCAAATATTAATTGCGAAGATTTACACCCAGAAATTGATGAATTAATTGACAAAAGTCGCATACCAACAACCTTAATAAATAAAAAAATATCGATCTTAGCAAAAGCAAATTTTGGCTTTGGCGATGTAAACGCCTGTATAATTTTTAAAAAATATAATAATGGATAACGATCAAATAATTAACGACTTAAAAGAAATAATCACCCCATATACTGATCATAAAGAAGCTTTAGAAACTTTAACAGAAAACACTGATTTGTTAATTGACTTAAAAATTAACTCTGCAAACTTGGTCGACATCATTTTAGATATTGAAGAGAAATTTGGCATTGAAATAGATAATGACTCGATGACAAAAATGATTAACGTTAAAGAAACCATTGCCGTTATTAAAGAAAAGTTAGCAGCAAATGCTGGGTAATGACATTGTCGATTTAGACAAAGCCAATACCGAAAGTGATTGGAAGAGAAAAGGTTATTTAGACAAGCTTTTCTCTTCTCAAGAACAACAAGAGATTCTGAACTCTTCAAATCCAGAAAGAATGGTTTGGCTGTTTTGGAGTATAAAAGAAGCAGCTTACAAAATCGTTAATCGCGAAACCCAAGAGCGATTTTATAGTCCAAGAAAGTTTAATGTTACCAGCATTGGAAATAATGGTATTGTAACCTTTGAAGGCAAAACATTTTATACGAAGAGTGAGATTAAGGATAATTTAATTCACACTATTGCAGCTGCAAAGGCTGAAAGCCTAAATCATATTCAAACTTCCTTCTTAACCAATACAAGTGATTACCTATCTCATTTTAATTCGAAATCTGAGCATTATACTTTAGAAAAAGATGCGAATGGCATCCCTAATTTAGTGGATAAGATTAATGGAGAAAGTCATTTTGCTTCTATTAGCCATCACGGGAGATATTTGGCGGTTGTTTATGGGGTGAGTCTTTAGAAAGTTCCGTCACCCTGAATTTATTTCAGGGTCTTTCTTGCAAGCCAGATGCTGATCCCGAACGTTCGGGACAGCATAACGACTACATAGATCTACCCTTCCATTTCCTTTTTAAGGAACTTACCAGTTAAGCTAATTGGATTTTGAATTAATCCTTCTGGCGTACCTTCGAAGATAATCCTACCACCTCCTGCGCCACCTTCTTCTCCTAAATCGATAACCCAGTCGGCAACTTTTACCACATCTAAATTATGCTCAATAACTAAAACTGTATTTCCTTTTTCTACTAATTCATTTAGAACGCCTAACAACACATTGATATCTTCAAAATGCAAACCGGTGGTTGGCTCATCTAAAATATAGAAGGTTTTACCTGTATCTTTTTTAGAAAGCTCTGTAGCCAATTTAACACGTTGTGCTTCTCCACCAGATAAAGTTGTAGAAGATTGTCCGAGGCGGATGTAACCTAAACCAACATCATTTAAAGTTTTGATTTTACGATAGATAGCTGGCATATTTTCGAAGAAAACACAAGCTTCTTCGATGCTCATATCCAAAACATCACTAATTGATTTACCTCTATAACGAACCTCTAAAGTTTCGCGATTATACCTTCTTCCACCACATTCTTCACAAGGAACAGAAACATCTGGCAAGAAATTCATCTCGATAACTTTCATACCTGCACCTTGGCAAGTTTCACACCTACCACCTTTAACGTTAAATGAGAAACGACCTGGTTTGTAACCTCTAATCTTCGCCTCTGGCAACATGACATACAAGTTCCTAATGTCTGAAAAAACACCAGTATAAGTAGAAGGATTTGACCTTGGTGTACGGCCAATTGGTGCTTGGTCAATTTCAATTACCTTGTCAATTTCCTTTAAACCATTAATTTTCTCATAAGGAAGCGGATGTTTTTTCGCCCTAAAGAAATGATGATTTAAGATTGGATATAAGGTTTCTGTTATTAAACTCGATTTACCGCTGCCTGAAACACCAGTAACCGCAATAAATTTACCCAAAGGAAAATCAACCGAAACTTCTTTTAGGTTATGTCCTGTTGCTTTAATGATGGATAATTTATGACCATTTCCTTTTCTGCGTTTCTTGGGAACCTGAATTCCCTTTTCTCCATTTAAGTAAGAAGCCGTTAAAGTACCCGATTTTAAAATCTCTGCAGGAGTTCCTTGGGCAACAATTTGTCCGCCATGTACACCCGCAGCCGGGCCAACATCAATCACATGATCAGCTTCTAAAATCATATCCTTATCGTGCTCTACTACCAAAACGGTATTGCCTAAATCACGTAGATTTTTCAAGGCACCAATTAAACGTTCGTTGTCTCTTTGGTGCAAACCAATACTTGGCTCATCTAAAATGTACATTACGTTCATTAGCTGAGAACCAATTTGAGTAGCTAAACGAATACGTTGTGCCTCGCCACCTGAAAGTGTACGGGCAGTTCTGTCTAACGATAGATAATTTAACCCTACATCAGTCAAGAAACCAATACGGGCTCTAATTTCCTTTAGAATTTCTTTAGCGATGGTGTTCTGTCTTTCATTTAAACGAGTTTCTACCTCAGCAAACCAAGTTCTTAAACTAAAAATATCCATTTCGGCAAGCTCGAAAATGTTTTTGCCATCTACCTTAAAGTGCAGACTCTCTTTTTTCAAACGAGCGCCATGACATACTGGACAAGTTTTTAACTTGCGGAAACTATCCATGTCATTCGCATTCTCGGTATCACTTCTTTTATCTTGTTGTTCTTCTAACAATTTAATGATCCCATCAAAGGTGATTTGATAGTTCTGAACGTTCCATTTATTATACTCAACCGCAACGCTTAAAAGGTCATGTGTTCCATTCAAAATGATATCTATATTCTCATCTCCCAATTTCTCTAATGGTGTAGAAAGTGAGAAATTATATTTTTTACCCAAGGCTTTTAAAACTTGGAACATCCAAACATCGCGATACTCACCAAGTGGAGTCAAACCACCATTAATAATGCTCAACTTCATATTTGGCATTACCGATTCTTTATCAACTACGAAAATATAACCTAAACCATCGCAACGCTCACAAGCCCCATAAGGCGAGTTGAAAGAAAAGCTATTTGGTTGCGGCTCATCATAAGAAATTCCTGTAGTTGGGCACATCAAAAATTTACTGAAATGCGCCACATTGTTGTCCTTATCACTTATTTTGATAATGCCTTTTCCCAAACGCATGGCAGTCTGAATGCTATCTAATAAACGTTTATGGTCTTTATCATCAACGATTAATCGGTCAACTACAATTTCTATATCGTGAATTTTGTAACGGTCTACCTGCATTTTTGCTGTAATATCTTTTATCTCGCCATCTACACGAACCTTAACATATCCTTGTTTACGAATTTGCTCAAATAATTCCCTGTAATGACCTTTACGACCTTTAACCACAGGCGCCAAGATATTCACTGGCATAGTGTCGAACTTTTTGTAAATATTTTTAAGGATTTGGTCTTCGCTCATGCGTTCCATTTTCTCGCCAGTATTGTAAGAAAAAGCATCTCCAACACGAGCGTAAAGCAAACGCATAAAATCGTAAATTTCTGTAATGGTGCCTACGGTAGAACGAGGGTTTTTACTGGTTGTTTTTTGTTCGATGGCAATAACCGGACTTAAACCAGAAACCTTATCCACATCAGGGCGTTCCATACCCCCCATGAACTGACGAGAATAGGCGCTAAATGTTTCCATGTAACGTCTTTGTCCTTCAGCATAAATCGTGTCAAAAGCTAAGGATGATTTACCGCTACCACTTAAACCAGTAATTACAACCAGTTGATTTCGAGGGAAACTAACATCAATATTTTTAAGATTATGCACCCTGGCGCCATACACTTCTACATCTTTTTGCTCGCCTAGGTCAATGTTCTTTTCGCTCATAAATTTATTAGTTTTCGGTATTAAAAAACAGCCTGCAAAAATAATGAATTTTAAGCAGAAAAGCTACTGATTTACAAAGCTTAAAATGTAGTTTCTTTGTCATCCTAGTAAGTTCAAATTCTGCCAAAGGCGAAGGTTTTTCAGTATTAAATTTTAACAATTTAAATGTGGAATAGTTGGCGCCAAACTGATAACATAATTTTTTACCTTTGGCCAATTAGGGACAAATATGGACAACAAGCAATTTTTAAGAATAGAAGATATAGCTGAAAAATTAAACGTTTCACAAAAGACAGTAAGAAGACATATCCATTCTGGCAAAATAAAATCGAGCAAAATTGGTGGTTTACATAGGGTGGAAGAAAACGATTTGCAGTACTTCATCAATCAATCTGTTTATGAAAACATTGTTCCCGAAGAAATAGAAAAGGCTAAACCAAAATCTACTAAAACCGATGTCATCAATTGGATTGATATTGCAGATGATTGGGATAATCCAGCTAAAACCGATTTCACTTCTGCCGATTTATTTTGTGGTGCTGGTGGAATGGCAAAAGGTTTTGAAATGGCAGGTTTTAAACAACTTTGCGGTCTAGATTGGTTTAAGGAAGCTGGCGAAACTTATCGTGCTAACCTTTCCCATCCATTAGTTGAAGGAGATATTACGCAACGGAACATTAAAGACCAATTCATCAATACGGTTAAAAAACAATTAAAGGGCAAAAGTTTAACCGTTCTTTCTGGCGGATTTCCTTGCCAGGGTTTTAGCATGTCTGGCAGTAGAATAATTGAAGACCAACGTAATTCCCTTTATAAGGATATGCTTGAAATCATAGAAGAACTAAAACCTCAATTTATTGTTGCTGAAAATGTAAAGGGTTTGCGTTCTATGCTTAAAGGCAAGTTAGAGGATAAAATCAAAGCAGACATTAGAGCACTGGGTTACGAAGTAAATGTGACTGTTTTAAACTCTGCAGATTATTATGTTCCTCAAAAAAGGGAAAGGGTAATTTTTATTGCGAATAGAATTAACAAGGTTAATCAGCACCCAACCCCTTTGTTAGAACCTGGCTCTTATGTAACCACAAAAGAAGCTATAGCTGATTTAATTGATTTAAAAGATGATGAGGCTTTTAACCACGTAAGGACAAAACATAGTGATGACATGAGCAAACGCCTTGCTTTGGTGCCAGAAGGTAAAAGCTTATACAGCAATTATTCCGATTCTTGGAAAAAGTGCCCTTGGAACGAAGCAAGTTGCACCATCAAGGAAAACCACGGCGGTGTTAACATTCATCCAATAGAACCAAGGGTAATTACGGTTAGGGAAATGGCAAGGTTACAGTCTTTTCCAGATGATTATATTTTCAAGGGTCCTAAAGCTAAACAAATGGTACAGATTGGTAATGCCGTTCCGCCTCTATTGGCAAAGGCAATAGCATTAGCGATAAAAAATACGCTTGCCCAATAATACCATTTCATTAAGCTAAAATCAACACTAAGGATATCCGTATTTCAGCTAGACGATAGTCGCTTGTTAGCCGTATCATACTCGTATTTCCCTCTAGGCTAATCCGCGTCAAAACCGCATCAAGTCCGCGTCTAGTCCGCATTGGAAGCGGAGTAGACGCGGATTAGATGAACTGTAGATGTGGTTTAGATAGGAAGGAGAATCGAATAGCTAGCGAAGATAACCGGGATGAAGATTAGCCGAGGTATGGGGTAACTGCGTTTTAGCAAATAGTTTCAATTACTGTGATTAAAACAATTTAATCTATAATAAGATTTCCGTCGGTGAGAACACCAACTGCTAGATTAAACAGTTATACCTTGCATTTCACGATTGACTAATGAACCAATGACAAGATTGAACAACAAATTTGCAGTCCCCCAATGTACCAATGAACCACTGACTAATGAACTATTAAACTATATATTTGGAATGGAAAGAAAATAAGGATAATTTTGATTTGAAAACGTGGGCAACAAAAACCGCGTATATTAAAATACTAGCAAGAAAAATATGATTATTGAACCTAGAGTACGAGGATTTATCTGTTTAACTGCACATCCGAAAGGCTGTGAGCAAAACGTAATTAATCAAATTAACTATATTAAATCTCAAAGTGCCATTAACGGCCCTAAAAAAGTGTTGGTAATTGGTGCATCGACTGGTTTTGGTTTGGCATCTAGAATTACCAGTGCTTTTGGCTCTGACGCTGCTACCATTGGCGTTTATTTTGAAAAACCACCTCAAGAAGGAAAAACTGCTTCACCAGGTTGGTATAATACCGCAGCCTTTGAAACTGAGGCTAATAAAGCAGGTTTATATGCAAAAAGTATCAATGGTGATGCTTTCTCTAATGAAGTTAAACAACAAACCATCGACTTGATTAAGGCTGATTTAGGTCAGATAGATTTAGTGATTTACAGTTTAGCTTCACCGATTAGAACTAATCCAAAAACGGGTATTACGCATCGTTCGGTATTAAAGCCAATTGGTGGCTCTTTCTCTAATAAAACAGTAGATTTTCATACGGGTGTAGTTTCTACAGTATCAATTGAGCCTGCAAACGAAGAAGAAATTCAAAATACAATTGCTGTAATGGGTGGTGAAGATTGGGAAATGTGGATTGATGCCTTAAAAGCAGAAAATTTGTTAGCTGATGGCTTTACAACCGTTGCTTATTCTTATATCGGCCCTGCTGTTACTGAAGCGGTATATCGTAAAGGAACAATTGGTATGGCTAAAGACCATTTAGAGGCAACTGCATTTACCATTACTGATAAATTAGCTGACCTAAACGGAAAAGCTTATGTTTCGGTTAACAAAGCTTTAGTAACTCAAGCAAGTTCTGCTATTCCTGTAATTCCTTTGTACATTTCAATTTTGTATAAAATCATGAAGGAAGAGGGTATTCATGAAGGATGTATTGAGCAAATTCAACGTTTATTTCAAAATAGATTATATACTGGCGATGCTGTTCCTTTAGATGAAAAAGGTAGAATTAGAATAGATGATTGGGAAATGCGTGAAGATGTACAAGCGCAAGTAGCAAAATTGTGGGCTGAAGCGACAACTGAAGAATTACCAAGCATTGGCGATTTAGCTGGTTATAAAACTGATTTCTTTAATTTATTTGGTTTCCAAGTAGCTGGCGTAGATTATACTGCTGATGTAAATGAAATGGTTAAAGTGCCTGGTTTGGTTGAAGCACGAAATGGGGAATAGGAAATAGAGAATAGATTATTCTTATAAAAAACCTCATTCAATTAATTTGGATGAGGTTTTTTGTTTTGTATTAACGATTAGCAACCTTATAAGTTGGGTCTTCTAAGATATTTACCTCAATAACTTCTTCGGCATTTCGAAGCAAAGCTCTACAATCTGCGCTTAAATGATATAGCCTTACCGTCTTGTTTAATTTTGAGTAACGCTCCGTAATTTTATTTACTGCATCAATTGCGCTCATGTCATTTATTCTGCTTTCCTTAAAATCGATAATGATTTGTTCTGGGTCGTTCGTAACATCAAACTTTTCTGCAAAGGCAGCTGTAGAACCAAAAAATAAGGGACCGAAAATCTCATAGTGTTTCACGCCATTTTCATCAATGTATTTTTTTGCCCGAATCCGTTTTGCGCTTTCCCAAGCAAATACCAATGCAGAAACAATTACGCCTATTAAAACTGCTAAAGCTAAATTATGAAGCAAAACGGTGATTGCAGCAACCAAAACGCCGACAAAAATATCATGCTTTGGCATTTTATTAATGATTTTGAAACTAGCCCACTCAAAAGTTCCAATCGCCACCATGATCATTACTCCTACCAATGCTGCCATTGGCAATTTACCAATAACTGGGGCTCCGTATAAAACAATTAACAAAATGGTAAGTGCTGCTACAATGCCTGATAAACGAGCTCTATAACCTGCAGAAAGATTAACCAATGTTTGAGCAATCATTGGACAACCACCCATTCCGAAGAAAAATCCGTTTAATATATTGGCGCTTCCTTGAGCAATACATTCTCTATTTCCATTTCCCTTTGTAGCTGTAATTTCATCAACCAAATTTAAGGTTAATAAACCCTCTGTTAAACCTACTGATGCCATAATTAAGCCATAAGGAAAAATGATTTTTAAAGTCTCAAAGTTTAATGGGATTTGGGGAACATGAAAAGGAGGAAATCCGCCAGCAACTGAAGCAATATCGTTTACCGTTTTGGTATGAATGCCAAAGCCAGCAACTATTGCAAAAACAACAAAAATAGCAACTAGTGATGCTGGAATTGCCTTTGTAATTTTCGGAAAGCCAATAACGATAGCGATGGTAAGTGCTACCAAACCTAGCATGATGTATAAAGCCGAGCCAGAAAGCCAACTTTCGGTTCCCTGCATTTTAAATTGGTTAATCTGCGACATAAAAATCACGATTGCCAATCCGTTTACAAAACCGAACATTACAGGTTGTGGTACCAGCCGAATAAATTTTCCGAACTTAAAAACCCCTACCAAAATCTGAATGATACCTGCCAATGCAACCGCAGCAAAGACATATTCTATACCATTAGATTTCATTAAGGCAATAAGCACGATTACGGTTGCTCCTGCTCCGCCAGAAACTAAGCCTGGTCTACCACCAAAAACAGCCGTAACTAAACCCATTATAAAAGCAGCATATAATCCTGCCAAAGGCGGAAAACCTGCAAGAATTGCAAATGAAAGTGATTCGGGAATCATTGTCATTGCAACAGTTAAGCCTGCTAAGATTTCTGTTTTATAATTTATCTTTTGCTTAAAATCAAATACGTTGAGGTAGCTCATTAGGCAAAGCTAGAAAAATGTGGTTTATTAAGATGGTATTAGTTCAGACAAAATACCTCTTTCTAAACCAAAATGCTACATTAACCAAAGCAATCAAGGCGGGTACCTCTACCAATGGGCCAATAACACCTGCAAAAGCCTGACCAGAGTTAATGCCAAAAACACCAATGGCCACGGCTATTGCTAATTCGAAATTATTGCCTGTTGCAGTAAAAGCAATTGCGGTACTTTTTGAGTAATCTGCTCCAAAATATCGCCCTGCGAAAAAGCTAAGCAAAAACATAATTGCGAAGTAGATAACTAAAGGAATGGCAATTCTAATTACATCCATTGGAATTTGAACAATGAGTTCTCCTTTTAAGCTAAACATCACCATTATGGTAAAAAGCAAAGCAATTAAGGTAATTGGCGAAATAAAAGGAACAAACTTGATATTAAACCATTGTTCTCCTTTTAATTTAATTAGCGCCATACGACTAATAATTCCCATGGTAAATGGTATACCTAAATAAACACCTACGCTTTCGGCAATTTGCCCAATAGAGATATTTATTGCTAAACCTTTTAAGCCAAAAACTGGAGGCAATATGGTAATGAAGACATAAGCAAAAACGCTATATAACAATACTTGGAAAATGCTATTTAGGGCAATTAAACCAGCGGCATATTCCCTATTTCCCTCTGCCAATTCATTCCAAACAACCACCATGGCAATACACCTGGCTAGGCCAATCAAAATTAAGCCAATCATATATTCTGGATAATCTTGCAAAAAGATAATTGCCAAAAAGAACATTAAGATAGGGCCAATTACCCAATTTAAAACAAGCGAAGTAGTTAACACTTTAATGTCCTTAAATACTTGTCCTAAATTTTCGTACTTAACTTTAGCCAAAGGGGGATACATCATCAATATCAATCCAACAGCTAAAGGAATATTTGTAGTGCCACTAGAAAATGAATTGATAAATATAGATGATGATGGAAAAAGAAAACCTATGCTTACTCCAATTGCCATGGCTAAGAAAATCCAAAGGGTTAAAAAACGGTCCAGAAAACCAAGCTTTTTCCTTTCGGCAACTGGCGCACACTGATTTGCAGACATTTTTATTTCTTTAAATATTCATTCACAAAATTTTCGCAGTAAGTCTTAATCATATTTCTTACGCTTTCAAACTGAGCTTTAATTTCTTCTTCTGTTCCTTTAGCTTTTGCCGGGTCTGGAAAGTTATAATGTAGTTTAACTGCTTTGGTTGGAAAATATGGACAATTCTCTTTTGCATGATCACATACGGTGATTACATAATCAAAATCGAAATCCGTATATTCATCAATATTGTTGGAAGTATGATTTGAAATATCAATACCATCTGCTGCCATAGTTTCCACAGCCATCGGATTTACGCCATGGGTTTCTATACCTGCACTATAAATTTCTGCATCCGCCCCTGCGAAATGTCTTAAATAACCTTCTGCTAATTGACTTCGGCAACTATTGCCTGTACATAACACTAATACTTTTTTCATGTTTATTTCTTATTTCAACAACAGCCACCGCCTGGCATACAAGCATTTGCTACCGGCAATTGAGTTAATTTTATTTTTTGTTTTTCAGCAGGAACTCCACAAGCATCACTTGCCAAACAAGCAGTTTGCATATTCACTAAAACAAAATCTTTTCCATCAAAAGTCAAGCTATACTTGCCAATAGTTGTGCTCTGATATTCAACTTCAATTTCTAAATCTTCTAAACCTAAAACCTTTTCAGATAAACTGATAATGCTTAACAACTTGCCTGGTTTTAAGCGATGTTCGAAATCATTTGCATCCCATAATTGAAAATTGGCTTTATTCTCTTTTCTTACTACACCACCACAGTCAATGAAATGTTTATTCACTACACCTATTTCGGTTACGTGAAAATGTTCTGGCACCATTGTACCATCTTCTAATTTAAAATTTACAGCCTCAACTGTGTTTAAAATGTTTTTGATTTCTGATAAGTTCATTTCCTTATAGATTAGATTTAACAACAATTACTTTTTTTAACTTGAATTTTCCCAAATACTTCTGATAGGAAATTTTGGAATTTCGAGAACGTTTCTTCATCAATACAGTAGCAAATCGCATTACCTTCAATATTTCCCTTAATCAATCCTGCATTTTTCAACTCTTTTAAATGCTGAGAAACAGTTGGTTGTGCTAAAGGCAATTCATTTACTATATCTCCACAAATGCAAGTCTCAACTTTTAGTAAATAATCAATAATGGCTATCCTAGCGGGATGGCCTAATGCTTTCATTATTGAAGCTATCTCATTTTGCTTAGCGGTAAAGTGTTCTGTTTTTGATGCGCCCATTACATTGTATCTTAATATTGCAATATTACGATATAGATTAATACAAACCAAATTATTATCTTTAAATAAAAAATCTAGATGTCGAATATTAAGCTCATTATTGAAGAAAGGCCAAGTGATATTGGCAATTTTATGGTTGGTAGGTTATTACCTTTCCGTGAGAAAAGAATGGTTGGTCCGTTTTCTTTTATAGACCATATGGGGCCAACTTTAATGAGCGATTATCAGAATTTGGACATCCCACCACATCCACATATTGGTTTATCTACGTTAACCTATCTTTTTGAAGGAAGTATCATGCACAAAGATAGTTTGGGCACTGAGGTAGAAGTTAAACCTGGACAAGTAAACTGGATGACCTCTGGAAAAGGCATTGCGCATTCTGAAAGAACGCCAGCATATCTTCGTCATACTAACAAAATGTTACACGGTTTGCAGATTTGGGTTGCCCTGCCTAAAGATTTAGAGCAAATGGAACCAGAGTTTTTTCACGCAGATGCGGATGAAATTCCTACTTGGGAAGAAAACGGCATTCAATATAAACTAGTTGCTGGGGAGGTTTTGGGGCACAAATCGCCAATTCCTGTCTATAGTCCGCTGTATTTATTGGAGTTGAAAAGTACAGCCAAAACAAACATTAAAATTGGCGACCAACTTTTTGGGGAGAGTGCCATTTACATTTTAGAAGGAGGAATTGAGAGTGAAGGAAATACGTTTACTCCAAAACAATTATTAGTAGCAAAAGAAAATTCACTTTGTGAGTTTACAATGCTAGAAAACACCAGCATTTACATTTTTGGTGGCGAACCATTCCCCGAAGAACGTTTTATCTATTGGAACTTTGTAGCAACTAGTAAAGAGTTAATTGAAGCCGCTAAAACAAGATGGCTACATCAAGAATTTGAACCTGTACCTGGAGATACTGATTTTGTTCCTTTGCCTGAAAGAAGATTATAAAGCCACAGATTCGCAGATTTCTAGAATTTTGTCAGTCTGAGTCGAAGACTCTTTGTAAATCCTTCTACAAGCTCAGGATGACATCTTTTAATCCCAAGTAATAGTTGTTCCATTTTCAGTTGGATGCCCTGTACAAACCAAAACTCTACCGTTAGCTATTTCATCATCTGTTAAAACCTCATTATAATCCATTCTAACTGCACCTGCAATACAAGTTGCTGTACAAGTACTACAAACACCACCACTGCAACTGTAAGGAATATTAATTTTATTTTCAAGTGCTACATCTAAAATCCTTTTATTCCAAGGAACAGATAAGTGATTAATATTTCCTTTAAAATGCAAAATGACAGCATAAGTGTTTTTATCCACTATCTTTTCGGTTCCATCATCTTCATCAACTTCATCTTCTGGCAACACAAAAGTTTCTCTTTTAACTTGATGAGGTTTAAATCCACTTCCTAACAAGGTAATTCTGCAAACATCCATATAATCTACTGGTCCGCAGGTGTAACACAAGCCGTCCTTCTTATCAAATGCTAAGTTTTCCTTTACCAACTGGTTGATGAGAAATCCATTCAGCCGTGCTCTCATTAAATTTTTAGAGTTACTAAATAAATGGATGACTTTAAATCTTTCGGGATATTTAACTTGCCATTTGGCTATTTCTTCTAAGAATAAAGTTTCATCAGCCGAGCGGCTGCTATAAATCAATGTAATTTTAGAGCTTGTTTCAGTAACTAAAGCTGTTTTTAAAATGGATAAAAGAGGTGTTATCCCAACCCCTGCCGCAAATAAAAAAATTGTTTTTTCTTTCGCATCTGGCTGATAAACGAATTGTCCATTTGGTTCGGCCATCTCCACTTCATCGCCTATGGTTAACTGATGGTGGATAAACCTTGAAATCTCACCATTTTCAACAAGCTTAACAGCAATCGACAATGGCTCATCTATATCAGGCGAACTGCAAAAAGAATAAGAACGCCTTCGCTCTTTTCCGTTCACTTGAAACACCAGCGATAAAAATTGCCCGGCTTTGTAATTCAGCTTTGCTCCACTTACCATTTCAAAATCAATTTTAATGACTTCGGTTGGTTGTTTGGTTACAGAAATTACCCGGAGCTTTTGTAAAAACATATTGCGAATAAAATTAAAAAATAAGCCGCAGATTAGCAGATTAAATTTTGCGAAAGAGAAAACCTTGTCATTGAGCGAGTTTTGTCATTCCGAGTTCCGAGGAATCTATTAGTTTAATAAATAGAAGTTAACATTTAGATTCTTCGCTGCGCTCTGAATGACAAAAGCATCAAAAAAGCCATTCCGATTGCTCGAAATGGCTTTACAGTAAATTTAAGATCTCAAAAACTACTCTACTGTAGCGGTTGTTGGCGCAACATAAGCAATAAATGCTTTTTGGCTTTTGTAACCATTACGTTGAGGGTTTTCTAAAATTTCTTTCATTGAAATTAACTTGTAAACATATCCACCTGTTTCACGGTTTAGTTTCATCTTGAAATAGTTGTCTTGATTTTGCTTGTTAATTTGCCTTTTCATGTGTACATCGCCAACATTGTAGGCAGCTGCAACTAAAGTCCAGCTATCAAAAATGCCATACAATTCTTTAATGTACTTACAGGCTGCAATAGTAGATTTCCTTAAGTTTTGACGCTCATCTACCCTACCGTTAACTTTTAATCCATAAGTACGGGCTGTGCCAGGCATAAATTGCCAATAACCAGACGCACCTTTTGGAGATGTACCACCTTGTAACCCAGACTCAACTAAGGGAACATATTTAAAATCGTTCGGGATACCATAAGCTGCTAAAATAGGTTCTATGATAGGAAACCATTCTGCAGCTTTGCGGTGTAAACGATTAGTTTGCAGGTTTTCGTAGCCGTATGAAGCTAAAATTCTCTTCATTTTGCTATTGATCCGAGTATCGCCCAATGGCAAAGTCTCTTCTGCAAATTCTAATTGAGCTAAGGTAAATGCTGGCTCTTCAGCTTCTTTTTTTATGGTGGTGAGATTGTTGTTCTTTAGATCTTTTTTTACTGTTGGTAGTGTGTAAGCAAACACTTGCGCCATAACCAGTAATGTTAAAATTACCGTACATGGAATGATGTGTTTCTTTATCATCTTCCTCCTTTTTTTGGTGAACAAATATAATTGGTTTTGCAAAGATACAATTCATATATCTAATTATCAAATAGTTACGAATTTTTCTGCAAAAATCTAGCTTTAAACTATCTTAAACCGTGATTTTAAAAACCTCATTTTACCCTAAAATTTACAAAATACATTGCTTCATTTTTATTATCTTTGCACCCGCATATTTTATGTGAGTTAAAGCGTATCAAATGAAAGACAACAAAAGGAACAGTCGGGATGACAAGTCCAAATCGGGCGACAAGAGCACAAGCAGAAGACCTGCTGGAACAGATAAACCCAAAGGAAAATACAGCGACAAAGACGGAAAAGATTCTGGATTTGACAAAGACGATAAAGACAAACGCAAACCAGGTTTTGCAACAGGCGACAGACCAGCTTATAAACCAAGAACATCAAGAGATGGCGATTCAAAGCCATACACTCCAAGAGCAGCTTCAGGAAAAGATTTCAAACCGAGAACTGACAGAGATAACTCATCAAGAGATTACAAACCGAGAACAACTAGAGACGGAGATTCAAAACCGTATTCTTCAAGACCATCTACTGGAAGCAAGGACTTTAAACCGAGAACTGACAGAGATGGCGATTCTAAACCATATTCGCCAAGACCAGCAATTGGAAGTAGGGATTACAAACCTAGAACAGAAGGCGATAGAGAACCAAGGGCTTACAAACCAAGAACTGAAGGAAACGACAAAGGTGGTTTTAAACCTTGGGAGAAAAAAGAAAGTGGCAATTCTGGCTACAAACCTAAAGCATTTAAAGAAGGTAGTTCACGTGACGATTCATCAGAAGGCAAACGTAGTTACGTTAAAAAAGATAATTATATAACAGACGGAGATAAATCTAAGTTCGCAGATAAAAAAGGCGGGGCATCTAGAAGTACAGATAGCCGTCCTTACAGAAAACGCGACGAAGGTGGTTATAAAGGAAAAGAAGACAGAGGCGAAAGAGTTTCTCCTGCAACAAGAGCAAGGAAAACTCCAGAACCAAAAGATGATGGCCTAATTCGTTTAAACCGTTATATCGCCAATTCAGGTATTTGTTCTCGTCGCAAGGCGGATGAATTAATTGAAGCTGGCGTAGTTTCAGTAAACAACATTCCTGTAACTGAACTTGGCCATAAGGTAGACCCTGCCAAAGATGAAGTTCGTTACAATGGAGAGTTATTAAAACGTGAAAAGAAAGTTTACGTTTTATTAAATAAACCTAAGGATTACATCACCACAACAGACGACCCACAAGAACGTAAAACGGTAATGCAATTAGTAGAAAAAGCTAGTCGCGAACGTATTTACCCAGTTGGTCGTTTAGATAGAAATACTACAGGATTAATTTTAATGACCAATGATGGTGATTTAGCTGATAAATTATCGCATCCTAAAAATGGTATCACTAAAATTTACCATGTTGAGTTAAGCAAAAACTTATCACAAGGTGATTTCAATAAAATTGAATTCGGTTTAGAATTGGAAGATGGTTTAATTAAACCTGATAACATTTCTTACGTTGCAGGGGCAAGTAAAAAAGAAGTTGGCATTCAAATTCACAGCGGTAAAAACAGAATTGTTCGTAGAATTTTCGAACATTTAGGATACGATGTTGTAAAACTTGACCGTGTTGTTTATGGCAACTTAACTAAGAAAGATTTACCAAGAGGTAGATGGAGATTCTTAGAAGAGCATGAATTAATCCAGATTAAACATCTAATCAAATAATATACCGCTAAGAAAGGTGAAGTTTTCGCACTTGCCTACCGGCAGGCAGGAAGGTCGCTAAGTAATTTACTAGCGACTTTTGTGTGTTAGGGCATTTTGTCATTAAATTTGCTTCGCAGACAAGAACCTGCTTAGCCCTGCGAACATCTGCGATTTATTACATCTATGACTTTTCTGCGAGAAAAAATCTCTCTTTTTTCGCAGATTTCTGCTGATTTCTCTCGCAGACAAGAACCGACATAGCTTTGCAAACCATCTGCGATTTCTTCCTTAATTTCTTTGCGCATTTTCTTTCTTTGCGTACTTTGCGATCCAAATCCTGCAAAATGAAAAAAACATTATTTCTGGTATGCGCCCTTTCCTTAACTTTTCAGGCAAATGCCCAAAACTATAATTTGATCATCGGCACTTACACAAACAAAGGAAATAGCGAAGGAATTTATGTGTATGACTATAATCCTTTAACTGCTGAAGCAAAGCTAAAGAGCACTACAAAAACAGTTAATCCGAGTTACTTAGCCATTTCTGAAAATAAGAAATTTATCTATAGTGTAAATGAAGATGGCAAAAACAGCTCAGTAAGTGCTTTTAGTTTTAACGCTCAAAGTGGGACGATGTCTTTATTGAACAAAAAATCATCAGAAGGTGCTGACCCATGCTTTATTACAGTTGATGATAAGAATGTAATCATTGCCAATTACAGTGGTGGTAACATTGCAGTTTTTGGTCGCAATGCTGATGGAAGTTTAACAGACCTTAAACAAAACATACAGCACAAAGGTAAAAGCATAGATCCTAAAAGGCAAACCAGTGCTCACGTTCATCAAGTATTATTTACAATAGATAAAAAGCACTTAATTTCAAACGATTTAGGCGAGGATCTAACCTACATCTATAAATATAATGCCACCTCAACCACTCCTTTGAGTACTCCCAAGGCATTTAAAACAAATCCAGGCTCTGGACCAAGACATTTAGCTTTTACACCAAATGGTAAAATTGCTTATCTAGCACATGAGTTTACTGGGAGTATTTCTACTTTTTCTTATGCCAAAGGCAATTTTAACAAACTTCAAGAGATTGGCACAATTGCTAAGGATTTTAAAGGAAAAATTGATGGTGCCGACATACATGTATCGCCTGATGGCAAATTCTTATATGAAACCAACAGAGGAGATGCAAATGAAATCTCCTTATTTGCCATTGCTACAGACGGAACATTAACCTTTATTGAAACGGCAAGCACATTAGGGAAAGGTCCAAGAAATTTCAGCATTGATCCTACTGGAAACTTTTTATTAGTTGCCCATCAATACACCAATGATGTAGTGATTTTTAAACGCGATAAAACAACTGGTAAGTTAACTGATAGTGGCAAAAGGATTAATGTCGGCACACCTGTTTGCTTGTTGTTTAGTAAATAAAAATTTTAACATCATACCCAATCGATCGGGCATCTTGATACATAAAAAGAATTTAAAACAGCTTAACGCTTTAAGATTGCAAGACGCCTGTCCCGATTTTGATTTGGGAAGCTGGCAATGACGTCCTAACCAAGCTATGTATAATTTACCCACACTTATTCAACAACCAAAGATTGTTGCAATACCTCTGTATAATAATCAATGTACATTGGCAATATCTTCTTTAAATCGAAGTCTTGCGCTCTTTTGAATGCATTTTCCTTGAAATATTTTAATGTTTCTTCATTGCTTAAAATAGTGATTGCTTTATTTGCCATGTCATCAATATCTCCCACATCGCACATATAACCGCAAAAGTCATCAATATTAAGTTCTGGTAAACCACCAGCATTTGATGTAATTACAGGAACTTTACAAGCCATTGCTTCTAATGCAGCTAATCCAAAACTTTCTGATTCAGAAGGCATGATAAATAAATCTGATACCGATAAAATTTCTTCAACAGCATCTTGTTTACCTAAAAACCTAACATGATCGCCAAGGTTTAATTCTCTACAGAGTTGCTCATTTGCAGTACGCTCTGGGCCGTCTCCGACCATTAATAATTTAGAAGGAATTTTCTCTAGCACCTTCTGAAACATCTTAATTACATCTTCGGTACGTTTTACTTTTCTAAAGTTTGAAGTATGAATTAATATACGCTCGTTATTAGGCGCAATGGCTTTTTTAAAATGATCTTTAGGTTGTAAGCTGAAGCGATTAAAATCTATAAAATTGTGGATGACTCTAATATCCTTTTTAATTTCAAAATGCTTATAGGTATCATCTTTTAAATCTTGAGATACAGCAGTTACGCCATCGCTCTGATTAATAGAAAAAGTTACCACAGGTTTATAAGTTGCATCTTTACCTACCAAAGTGATGTCTGTACCGTGCAAAGTAGTTACAAAAGGAATATTAATTCCAAAAGTAGCCAAAATCTGTTTGGCCATAAATGCTGCAGAAGCATGTGGAATGGCATAATGCACATGTAAAATATCCAATTGCTCAAAACGTACAACATCTACCAATTTACTTGCTAAAGCAGATTCGTAAGGGGCATAATCGAACAATGGATAATCCCTAACGGAAACTTCGTGATAAAATAGGTTGGCTGAGAAAAAATCTAATCTTGCAGGTTGGCTATAAGTTATAAAATGAACTTGATGACCTTGATTAGCCAATGCCTTACCTAATTCTGTAGCAACAACGCCGCTACCACCAAAGGTAGGATAACAAACAATTCCTATTTTCATCAATATTTAATTTGCTTTTTGATTGTAATAAATTACAATGGCAAATTAACTTATATCTTGTGTAATTTGTGTTATCTCTTGGTAATAAAATTGATGCCTAGTAAAAACAAAAATGGCTGTCTAGGAGACAGCCATTTCATTATTTATAATCATAAACTATTAAAGGTTTTTTATAAGTAAGCTTTCGCTCCTCTCCTTGTATCTGTGTTCTAATGTCTTCCACTTTTTGGATTTGCTTATTATATCGATCTAATGCTTTTTGTGCATCTGCAGTATCATTTTTAGCTTTTTTGGCAGCTTTTTCAATTGTCTTTGAATCGACAGTAGCTGATTTTAGTTTCTCTGAGAGATTACTATTCTGCGTTGCAGAGTTTTTTGCACTCGCATTGGCTTCAAGAAGTTTGATCCGCAATTGTTCTGCCTCCCCTTCCTCTTCCGATTCTTTTATCTTTAACTCCTGTACTTTTGCACTTGCCTTTAAAGCGTCTAATTTCGCATTCAAGATACTCAAAGAATCTTTTGAAACTTTTGGAGTATATGTTTGTGACTTGGCACTTAAGGTAAATAAAATGGCTACGGCCATTGTTAAATAAATTTTAATATTCTTTTTCATTGTAATAGATTTCTTAGAGAAATACAATTACAATGCCTTGTGCCAAAATGACTTTAGAACCATTGAAAAGCAAATTTTCAAGAAGCAATAAATAAATTTATATTGATTATTGGGGAAATAATTCCCATTTGAAATGCTAGAATTAGCTTTTCATTTCGGCTTGGATAACCAAGTACATTTCATTTGGACGTTGGGTACCAATAAAATATTCTAAACCATCCCTATCGGTTAAAACTATGGCGTCTTTACCTGAAGAATAAAAACGGATACTTCCATTTCTGTGTAGGTTATAAACTGGGTTATTGAAGATATAATTACTATAAGTTGCTTTGCGCACACTCACAATGCTATTTAAATCAATTTTAACTTTTTTGGCAGTCCACAGGCCATCTATAATCACACTTTTATTTTCTATTCGGATACTATATTGAATAAGAAATAATAATATAATAGAAACACCAATAATGCCGAAACCAACAACTAAAAACAAATCTACTGTGTTATCGCGGTCACGTTCGTAAACATAAGCAGCAAAACAGAAAGCGGCCATAATTAGCCTAATCGCAATGCGGATATAATCCCTGCCGATATACTGTTTTTCGATATAAATATGTTTCTGCTCCATTCAGTTTGATAGTTCGAATATAGCAACTTTTTTTGTTGTTGTATTTACTTTATATCTATTGTCTTGCCTTAAACCTGCCACCCAAATAATTTCTCCATTTCCATTAATTAGCAATGGGATTTTTTCCTTTTGTGGTAACGGAATTTTATTACCTATTAAAAAATCGCTTAGTTTTTTAAATTGTTTCATTCCTAAAGGCATAAAACGGTCTCCATCTTGTCTAAATCGGATAACTAATGGAAAAATCAACTTCTCGAAATCTACAAAAGCCTTATTGCAATTATCTTCAACCAGATTAGATTCGCTGTAATAAAGTGAAATCTTTTGGTCTTCAACTTTTATAAACTCATCTTGTGGGTGCATAAAATGATGCTCAAAAACCAACTCTTTTGGCAAGGTTGTTATCATTAAATCATCTCTATTGATAGTTGCCCTATGCGAATTGCTATAAAATGAGGTTCCACTTTGTTTAGTTAGTGATTCTAAAATTTCGTTCACTACTGAGTCTGTAAAATGATAAGGGCTTAACAACTCGAAAAACAATAACTTTTGAGGTTGGAGCTGCTTAATTTGCTCGATAGAAAAATAAATAACCCCATCCTCTTCTCTAGCAATTTTGCTTCTTTTCTGTTCAACTACTTGTCGTAAAACCTCCTCAGTCTCTGCAAATCGTTTAATATTTTGAACAAAGGTTTGTTCTAAATTTGGATTAATATCCAGCAAATGGGGAATAACATTTAACCTTATTTTATTACGAGCATATTTTGTTGTTTGATTAGAACTATCCTCAACAAAGGCAATGTTTTCACTTTCAGTTAAATCATTTATTTGATGTCGAGATAAAAACAATAAGGGTCTTATTAATTTACCTCTTTTAGGCAAAATACCATGTAAACCACTTATCCCTGTACCTCTTGTTAAGTTTAACAATAAGGTTTCCATCACATCATTTTGATGATGGGCTAAGGCAATATAACCATAACCACCCTCATTCCTGATCTTTTCAAACCATTGGTAACGTAAATCTCTTGCAGCCATTTGGGTAGAGATTTGATGTTCGTTAGCATATCCTTTTGTATCAAAATGTGTTACATAAAATGGAACACCTAATGTTGCTGCCAATAGCTTTACAAAAGTCTCATCTCTTTGAGCTTCATCGCCTCGCAAATTAAAGTTGCAATGCGCAATACTAAAGTTATAGTTAGAGAGTTTAAATAGCTGAGTCATTAAAACCGAATCTTTACCACCACTTACGGCCAACAAAATTTTATCGGCTGTAGTAAAAAGGGCATTTTTTTTGATGTAAGACGTAAACTGTTCTAGTGGCAACATGGCTCAAAAATGCTTAAAAATATTTAATTTAAAATAAAAACCTAACTTTGCAAAGTGAAGAAATTACGCTTTTTCTTAATCATTTTACTCTTTCCAAGTATTTTATTTGCGCAACAGCGCACTAAAATTATTTTGCAGAGCTCTTCTTTGATGGATGTTGATACAAAGACAAACATTACCAAGTTGAAAAACCCTGTCTTTTTGCACGACAATGCATTATTAAGTAGCGATAGTGCCAACTTTTTTACAGAAAGAAATTATGTTGAGTTTTTTAGTAATGTCCATATCAATCAAGGGGATACATTACATGTGTATTCTGATTTTTTAAATTATGATGGAAATACAAAAAACGCACATTTAACTGGCAAAGTTCGGTTAGAAGACAAAACACCTACTACTTTAACAACTAATCTACTAGATTATAATACAGGAACAAAGATTGGCCAATATTATGATGGTGGAAAGATTGTAAATAAAGATGTAATCTTAACAAGTAAAAGAGGTTGGTATTTTGCCAACACTAAAGATGCCTTTTTCAGGTACAATGTGGTAACAGTAACGCCCCAATCTACCATCAAAACAGACACTATGCGTTATAATACCTTTTCCAATTGGACCTATTTTTACGGCCCAACCAATATTAAAGGTAAGGATGATAACATGTACACAGAAAACGGAGCTTATAATACGGCAAGTGAGAATGCTTATTTCGGAAAAAAGAACCTATATACTCAAGGGTCAAAGTCATTAAAAGGCGATAGTTTGTATTATGATGGTAAAAAAGGTTATGGGAAAGCTGTAAAGAATATCATTTTTATGGATACCCAAGACAAAACCTTATTACGTGGTCAATTGGGAGAGTATTACAAAGCGGATGAGCGAGTTGTGGTGACTAAAAACGCTTATTTTGCCATGGGAACTAAAGATTCTATTACCGTGGGGCAAAAGAAAATACCCGATTCATTGTTCCTAGGAGCAGATACTTTAGAAACCCAAAGAGTATTATTGAAGTCGTTAAAGGTTTTAAACCGACCAATTGTTCAAAAAAACAATCAGGTTGGTGCAGATGAAGAAAAGGAAAAAGCAGAGAAAGAAAAAGAAAAAGCAGAGGCCAGGAAACAACTTGCTGAAGAGGCAAAAATTAAAAAAACAACAACAGTTGAGACCAGCAGCATAAAAAAATTAAGTAAAAAAGAAAAAAAAATAGTTGAGCAAAAAGCAAAAGATTTAAAGGATAATCCACCCACACAGCAGCAAATTGACAGGCAAAAATTTGTTAGTGATAGTATACGAACGGATAGTTTAAAAGCTGATAGCTTGTTGCGCAAAATTGTTGTGAATAAGCCTGTAATTCCATTAAAAAAAGACACTATAAAGGTGAATAAAAAACCTAACACAAAGGTTGCGGATAAAAATAAACCTGCTGTAAGTACACCAGCAACCAAAGCTAAATTAGGTACCACACCTTCAACCAAAAAAGATAGTGTGGTTGCATTTAATCCTGCAGATACCGTTAGAACGAGGGCAATAAGGGCATATCACAATGTTAGGGTATTTAAAACCAATATGCAGGCAAAGGCCGATTCTTTATTCTATACAGCTGCCGATTCTACTTTACGTTGGTACAAAAATCCAATGTTGTGGTCTGAGGGGACTCAGCAAACTGGCGATACGATTCATGTATTCTTTAAAAATGATAAAATCCATAGTTTTCAGGTGATACAAAATGGATTTATTGTAAACGTTGAAACAGATTCTACCAAGTTTAATCAAGTTAAAGGAAAATTGATTACTGGCTTTTTTAGCAACGGAAATGTGCGAGATGTTTATGTAGATGGCAATGCCGAAAGTATTTATTACAACAGGGATGACAAAGGCGTATATCAAAATATGTCTCAATCTGTTAGTGGTAGAATTCGCTTTAAATTTGATGACAAGGAACTAACTGACATTACATACGTGAAAGGAGATGAAGGCGTAACTCATCCAATTGATAAATTACCAAAAGAAACATTGCTAACTGGTTTTATCTGGAAACCAGAATTAAGACCTACAAGCAAAGCTGATATCATTAAAGGATTACCCCTTAAAAAAGCCCCGGTAAAACCTAAAGCAACCACTAAGCCCAAAATAACTCCTGCTGTAAAAGGAAAAGATCCATCCGGGATAAAACCAATATTACCTACTAAGAAAGCCGAAGTAAAACCTACAGTAAAAGAAGAAAAAACAACTGATTTATTGAAGAAGGAAATTATTCCTAGGCAGAAAATTGATACTTTGAAAAAGAATTAGGTTCCTTGTTGCAAGAATGCAATTAATTTTCGCATAGCTAATGCTCTATGGCTAATTTGGTTTTTCTCGGCCATCTCCATTTCAGCAAAAGTAATGTTATAGCCATTTGGTTCAAATATTGGGTCGTAGCCAAAACCTTTTTCACCGCTTGGTTCCGTTCTTAATTTACCTGCGATAACACCTTCAAAAAAATAGCTTTCTCCATTTTTTATTAAAGAAATTACCGTTTTGAAACGAGCATTTCTATTTTCAACACCATCCATTTTTTGCAAAAGGAATTTTAAATTCTCTGCATCGCCTCTTTTTCCACTATATCTTGCAGAGTAGATTCCAGGTTCATTGTTTAGGGCTTCCACTTCCAATCCGCTATCGTCCGCAAAACAATCGATATGAAAGTTCTCTACCACATAAATGCTTTTTAAAGCGGCGTTTTCTGCAAAGGTATCTCCTGTTTCTGGGATATCATATTCACAACCAATGTCAGTAAGGTTTAAAACCTGGTAATTTGGTTTCAATAACTCACGAACTTCACTTGTTTTATGTTGATTATTGGTAGCAAAAACTAATCTATTAGCCATTTTTTAGTTGTTGTAAAGTAGCCCACAATAGCTTTTTGCTAGCTTGGTCGGCATCTAAATCGTGTAAATTTGCAGTAAAAATCATTCTAGTTTGTACTAACGTAGACATTTGATGTAAAGCCTGCTCTGCCAAGCCTAATGTTTTAGCACTTACGCCGAATGAAATTAATAATTGACAAGAAAAAACTCGATTCAAATCATCAAAAGTAGCATCGAGGTAATTGGAATAATTAACTAAAGCAAAATCATTATTGGTTAATTCTATAGCCTTAACCAGCTTTCTTAATAATTCAGTACCTTGTGGTGAGCTTACTTTATTGGCTGCATCATTTACTAGAATTAAAATGCCTTTTTGGTTCTTACCTAAAAATTCAAAATTCCATTCTTTTTGCATTTTAGGTTTTGGTTCTTCCACAATTGGCAAACTTGGTGTTTCTTCCCTAACAATTAGTTCATTTGTCGGAAGATCACTTGCAATATCAGCTTTTACTGTAACAGGCTCAACAAAAGCATTTTGAAATTCATCTTTCACCAAATAAACATCTTCGGTAAAAAATAAACGCAAAGCTTCGGCGTTACTAGTAAGTTGATTGGCCATCTTCTATTTTTAATGAAATTATTTTCTGTTAAAATTAGTTAAATATCTTATTATAGCGCCTTAAATTGTTACTTTTATCCATTAAAATTATATAGCTGTTGTCTTTTGTGAGAAAAGTCTGTTGCATTTTTATTTCATGTTTTTTTGTTCACGTTGCATTTGCGCAAAATATTGCTTCTGTTAATGGGAAATCCATAAGTGCAAAGGAATTTATGTGGGTATATAAAAAAAACCATGCAGGTGTAGCGAATGCTTCTTACGCAGAATTAAACGCATACCTAAATCTCTACATTAACTTCAAGTTAAAGGTAGTAGATGCAAAAGCAATGAATTTAGATGCCGATACTGCTTACAAAAAAGAAATTAATGGTTACGAAAGCGCTTTAAAATCACAAAAAAAGACTTCTCCAAAAAACATAGAGTACAATTTTATCATGAATGAGTACAGAGAAGGTGTTTTAATGTTTAACGTATCAGAAAAAAAGATTTGGAGCAGGGTTCAAGACAACGACGCTCAAATTTTAGATTTTTACAATAAAAATGCCTCGCTTTATACAGGCAAAACTTTTGATGAAGTTCGTGGACAAGTGGTTGCAGATTATCAGCAGCATTTAGAAAACGAGTGGATAAAAACCCTGAGGGCAAAATATAACGTTAAGGTAAACGAAGATGAACTTGAAAAGCTTGCAAAGCCTTAAAAGCTTTGTAATTTGAAATATTAACTTTGCAATAGAAATACAATTGAACAAAAATAGAATGAAGAAATTTTTATTAATAGCAGGTAGTTTAATGTGCCTGTTTTTAAATGTAAATGCACAAAAAACAAACATAGATAAAGTTGTTGCCGTAGTTGGAAGTAATATTATTCTATTATCAGATTTAAATCAGCAATATGCCATTTACCTTAATCAAGGTAATCCCTCAGACGAAAGAGCTAAATGTTATTTCTTGCAGCAAATGTTAGTTCAAAAATTATTGAAACAACAAGCAGAGATTGACTCAATTATGGTTGAAGATTCGCAAGTTGATGATGCATTAGACAGACGTATGCGAAGCCAAATACAGAAAATGGGCGGACAAGACCGTTTAGAGCAATTTTTAGGAAAATCCGTTTTGCAGTATAAAGATGAAATGAGACCTGATATTAAAGAAGGTCTTATTGCAGAAAAAATGCAGCAGAAAATAACGGAGAACTCAACTGTAACGCCGTTAGAAGTTAAACAGTATTTTGAAGGTTATAAAAAAGATAGTTTACCAGACATTGGTAGCGAGTTTGAAGTTGGTGAGATTGTATTATACCCAAAATTAACGAAAGCAGAAAAGCAAAAATTTTACGATAAACTTGATGCTATCAGATTGCGTATTAAAAGCGGCGAAGATTTTGGCTTTTTAGCTAAAACTTATTCAGAAGACCCCGGTTCTGCATCAGAAGGTGGCGACTTGGGCTTTTTTGACAGAGGGATGATGGTAAAAGAATTTACTGCTTGGGCGTTTAAATTAAAAGCTGGAGAAATGTCGCCAGTATTTGAAACAGAAAATGGCTATCACATTTTACAAGTAATAGAACGCCGTGGAGAGCAAGTGCATGCAAGGCACGTATTGATTAGGCCAGTAACCACGCTAGCAAGTTTAGAGCGTGTTAAGCTAAAAGCAGATAGTATTTACAAAGACATCCAAGATAAAAAAATCCCCTTCTCGGCTGCGGCCTCTCTTTATTCAGATAACAAAGAAACCCAATATAACGGAGGTATGATGTTGTATGCTGATAACGTAACTGCCAGAACAACATTTATACCTGTAGAAAAATTAGATCCATCGGTTTTCTTGGTTGTAGATACCATGAAGGTTGGTTCAGTATCTAAGCCTGTTGCTTTTACAAGTCAGCAAGATGGAAAAGAAGGTTATAAAATTTTCTTGTTAAAATCTAAAATACCTCCTCACAAAGGTAACTTAGAACAAGATTATCCAAAGTTCAAAGAAAGAGCTCAAAGTGAAAAACAAGCTAAAATCATGAGCGAGTGGTTTGAAAAACGCAAAGAAACTACCTATATTAGGATCGATGACGAATTTGCTACTTGTGATGAAATGAAACTTTGGGTTAAAACAGACAAGAAACAATAAATGCAGTTTAAAAACGAGGTAGAAGCCGTAGATGCGCTGAACCAATCATTCAACAAAATAAAAGCCGAAATAGGCAAAGTTGTTATTGGTCAAGATGAAATTATAAAATCTGTGCTTATTGCTATTTTTAGCAATGGGCACTGTTTATTAGTTGGCGTACCCGGATTGGCTAAAACCTTGTTAGTACAAACTGTTGCCAGCGTTTTAGACCTTAACTTTAACAGAATTCAGTTTACGCCAGATTTAATGCCAAGCGATATTATTGGAGCCGAAATTTTAGGCGAAGACCGTCATTTTAAATTTATCAAAGGCCCAATTTTTTCTAATATCATTTTGGCGGACGAGATTAACCGTACACCTCCAAAAACGCAGGCTGCTTTGTTAGAAGCCATGCAAGAGAAAGCGGTTACAGCAGCTGGCCATACGCACAAATTACCACAACCTTTCTTTGTATTGGCAACACAAAATCCAATTGAGCAAGAAGGAACCTATCCACTTCCCGAAGCGCAGTTAGACCGTTTTATGTTTAACATTAAGTTAGATTATCCAGCATTTGCTGATGAATTAACCATTGTAAAGAACACCACCAGCAACAGAGAAGTTAAATTAGAAAAGATCGTCAGCGCTGATGAAATTCAATACTTTCAAAAGCTAATTAGAAATATTCCTGTTACCGATAATGTGTTAGAATATGCTGTTAAATTAGCAGCAAAAACACGCCCTCATACCGAATTTGCATCAGAATCAATTAACAATTATGTTTCTTGGGGTGCTGGACCAAGAGCTTCTCAATTCTTGGTTTTAGGTGCTAAATGTCATGCTGCAATTTCAGGGAAATATGCGCCAGATATCGAAGATGTGCAAGCAGTTGCCGAAGCTATTTTACGCCATAGAATTGTTCGTAATTACAGAGCAGAAGCTGAAGGTTTATCAATAGAAAAAATCATAAAGGATTTGTTTTAAAACCTAGCCTAATACGAGTGTGACCCTGAGCCTGTCGAAGGGCAATTGTTAAAATTTTTTCATTCGAAAAGTAAATACAGCATTCCAATTATTGTTAATACTGTCCCAACGGGACTTCTGCGGAGCTATTCATTGCAAGTCCTCGCTGCGCTGTGGGCTTTCCATTACTATCAGGTTTAGAGGGCAAGGGTTGTCCTCCTATGAAAAATATGAACAAACTTGAGAATAAACAATTATATTAGTTTACTAAAAGAATTGATGTCTAAAGTTGTAAGCAATCATACAATTTATTCAATGAATCCCTTAAAAAAAATAGCCTTCTTACTGTTACTCTTAAATAACTTTTGTTTTGCATCTAACAATTCAGATACCACACTCATCAAATCTCATTTAACAGTCCTTACCAAAACACATAAGTTTCGTACTTACCAAAATGTAGACCAGCTTAACGAAACCGCCAATTACATTAAAGGTATTTTTGAGAAATATGCAGACAGTGTCTATTTTCAAGAATATGAGGTAAACGGACAAACTTATAAAAATGTAATCTGCTCTTTCGGCACTGCCCATAAAAAAAGAATTATAGTTGGTGCACATTATGATAGTTGTGGCGACCAAGAAGGTGCTGATGACAATGCAAGTGGCGTGGTTGGCTTGTTAGAATTAGCTAGGTTATTAAAAGGACAAAAGCTAAATCAACGGATAGATTTAGTGGCTTTTTCTTTGGAAGAACCGCCATTCTTTAGAACAGTATTTATGGGTAGTTATATTCATGCTAAATCATTAATGGATAGCAAAACAGAAGTATATGGAATGATTTCCTTAGAAATGATTGGGTATTTTAAGGATGAGAAAAAATCACAATCGTATCCGCTTGGCTTGCTTTCTTTAATCTATGGCAACAAAGGAAATTACATTACCTTGGTTAAAAAGTTTGGCGCTGGACAATTTACTAGAAAGTTTTGTAGGACTTTTAAATCCGCTAAAGCAATTAAAACAAAAAAGTTTGCCGGTCCGCCAGCATTACCTGGAATTGATTTTTCAGACCATTTGAACTATTGGAATTTTGGTTTTAGTGCATTAATGCTTACCGACACTTCCTTCTTTAGAAATAAAAACTACCATAAGTCTACGGATACAATGGAAACCTTAGATATTGCTCGAATGGCAAAAGTAATTAATGGTGTGTTTGGTACTTTAATAAAATTGTAAGGTTTTAGGTAAGTATAAATTAGATAGAACTTATCACTATTAATTAAATCGCACGCTAACTAACTTGTAATTAACGATAATTATAATTGAATGTAAGCGATAAAAAGCACCTTTTTTGGAGCACTACTCATTTCAATTCCTCATATTTTATATTCAAACTTTCGGATGGCAAAATATGTAGTCAATTTCATAAGATCAGCGTAACACAGCTGCCTATTTGGGTTCGATAACTAAAAGAGGCATCAACCTCCAAACTATTCTTTCTCTGCTATGATTCGTTGCCTTGGTCACTAATTTCTAAATATACTTATGTTTTTCATCGCTTCTTGGTATTACCTGGTTCGACACTGGGTCGTATTTGAATCGCTACTGCGTCGTAACAGAAATGCAATGAGTCCAATATGAGTCCAGTATGAGTCCAATATGTGTCCAACTATTTCAATAAAAACTTGGACTTCTAATGTATATATTTTGCATTTACTATTGTAAGATTACGATTCTGTTACGACGCAGACATTAACCAGTAGCGACGACGTCTCGACTGTGTTACGAATAATTACTAGAGAACATACGAACCACGATTGAATAGGTAAAAAGCTACTAGGCAGCTGCAGCCTGCCTCGATTTATCGATTAATATAAGGTGATGGATGAAAAAAGAAAATGGCATTGGCGTAAAAACCCGAGCTAATTACCCCTATTTATTTGCCCCATCAAATTTGGATAGTCTGTTATAATGCCATCAACACCAAGATTCATCATGTATTCGATATCCTTTACAGAATTTACCGTCCACGGGATAATTTTAACGCCAGCTTTATGGCATTTATCAACTAGGTTTTTACCTACTAAAACAGAGTATGGGCTATAAATTGTCGGCTTAAAGCCTAAATCAGCTATGTTGTTTTCGAAATCTTCCTTTTCATCTATACCTAAAGAAGTTCTCATTTTAGGATATTTTTGATGTAGGTATTGCAGCGCCCTGATATCAAAAGATTGAATAATGACACGTTTTTCCAGTTTCTTTTTTTTGACTATGTCCATGATAATATCAACATATTCTTCTGGACTAGGCTGAAATTCTCCATCGCCTTTGCGGATCAGTTTTGTTTCGATGTTATAATCAGGCTTTGCCAATTTATTCAATTTCACGTAAGCTTCTACCGAGTCTATTAACTCTCCTAATAAAGGCTTATAAGCTTTAAATTTTTGCTGACCTAAAAATCGTGGATGAACTTTACTTCCAACATCAAATTTCTTAACCTCGGCATAGTCCATTTTAAAGATATTGTATTTTTTTTCGTCTTTTAATGCAATTGGTTTTCCAGCTGGTGTTAAACTAAATTCGTGATTAAAATAAGGTTCTTGAGACACCACAGCTTGTTTATCTTTAGAAATTACAATATCCATTTCTATAGTAGTGGCTCCTAAATCTATTGCTTTAATCATTCCAGCTATTGTATTCTCTGGCATAATTCCTCGAGCACCACGATGTCCTTGAACATCGAATTTCTTTTGTGCCATAGCGGATAAAAACAAAAGAAGAGATAGGCTTAAAAGTAGTAGTTTTTTCATGGTGATTTGTATCAATAATGACGCCAATTTTTTGTGATTCTTCGTTCGCTCTGAATGACAAGAGCTTAGAAACAAAAAAGGATTTCGGCAATGCCGAAATCCTAAGGTTTATATTTGGTTGTATTTGGTTAGCGTTCTGCCAAAGTATAAATTTGAGACATGATGTTCCAGTTTCCATCAGTTTGGCGTTCCCAGATATAAATATAGTGAAAAGTTTCACGTAAATCAGTTTTGTAATCAATTGTTGCCACACCATAAGTGTAACCAATATCAGCACCTAATGCTTTATCAAATGAAGTGGTTTTTAAATTGATTTTTTCAATCATTCTATTGTTAAATGCCTGAATGTTTTCTTTACCGATTAGCGCTTCCGTTCCAGGGAAAAACAATTGAGCATCCTTGTTCAAAAAACCAGCAAAGGCACTTGGTCCGTAAGATTTTAAAGTTGCATTAAGCGTTTTTTCAGTTGAATTAATAATTTCCTTACTGGCCTTCAATTCTTTATCGTTTGCAAATTTCGGCGAGGCATGGTCTTTAGGTTCAATATAATTCTGAGTAGCTTTTTTTAATGGCTTATTGGTTTCTGCACCTAAATCTAAAATGAACTCCCACTTACCATTATTAGCTCTCCATACAGAAAGATAGTGTCCATAAGATTTTTTCTCACCATCAACAACATAACTTCCGCTTGTAAAACCTAAATCTCCACTTCTCGAAACTCGAGCATAATTAGGTGCCCAGCTTAAGTTTTTCATATCTGGAGCAGTGCTATAAAATTTCTTAGCATTAACAGGATTTGGTCTAAAAACTAAAGCATCATTTGCTGCATACTTAGTAAAGGCTGCATTGGCTCCATCTTTGGCTGCGTCTTCTGCAAATGCTTTTTCTGCATTCACCAATGATTTAGTGGTACCATCTGCTTTTTGTGCATAAGCATTTACACTAATAGAAGCTATTAAAAGGGAGTAAATTATTTTCTTCATCGTTTAAAATAAAAATGGTGTTGCGAATATATGATTTGAAAGATTATATCGGCTAAAAAGAAATTAACAATTAAACATTAAGCTGCCAGTTTCTCTCTAAAGATAACTTCTAGAACGGTTTGTCCAACAGCTTTTAAAGTATTTCTGTCAATATTATTTAAGTTATCCAATTGGGTATGCCAGTTTTTATAAAAAATACCATCTGCAGAATAGTCAATAATATCAATACATGGGATTCCAGCTTTATTTACCCAGTAATGGTCGTCAATTATACTTCCTGAAATTTCATTAACAAAATAGGCCGCGTAACCAATTTCATTTCCAATGCTCCAAACTTTTTGCACTACTTCGGGTGCATATTTTCTCGATATTTCATCCTGTGTAAATTGAGCATTACTGCCACCTACCATATCTAAATTAATACCATACAAAGGCTTATATCCTTTTACCAGTGGATTTTTAGCCCAATATTGAGAACCAATGCACCAAGTGGTATCATCTGCAGATTCATCATCTGAACTACCGTAGTCTTCAATGTCCCAAAGCATAAAGTCTACACCCACATTTGGTTGTTTTTGCTGAATTTGACGAGCCATTTCTAACATAATGGCAACACCACTTGCTCCGTCATTAGCTGCGTCAAAAGGTTTGTTTTTCATTTTAGGATCAGGGTCTTGATCAGAAAATGGACGAGCATCCCAATGAGCAGTAATTAAAACTCGTTGTGTCTTTTCTGGATTAAAAGCAACAATGATATTTTTCAATTGATGATTTTTACCATCGTACGTCTTAGCTGCACCTTGTTGAACAAAAACCTCTCCTCCAAACGATTTGAATTTCTTAACCAAATAATTTAAACAATTAGTGTGGGCTTCAGTCGATGGAATTCTTGGCCCGAAATCTACTTGAGCCTTTGTGTAAGCAAATGCACTATCTGCATTAAAATCTGGCGATGATAATTTAACGACTGATGTTTCTTCAGTTGTTTTTTTATCATTTGTACAAGCAAGAAAGCTGCAAAGCGCAATTAAAGGGATTATAAAAATTTTATTCATTCTGCTAAGATTTACTCCAAGTTGTACCTTCTTTACTGTCTTTTAATTGAATACCAATATTTTGCAATCCAACCCTGATTAGATCAGAAGTAGCATAATCTTTATTTTCCTTGGCTTCTTTTCGCAGGGCAATAACCATATCTAATACATCGTTTAGCTCTGCATTGCTTGTATCTTCATCTTTTAAGCCGAATACATCAACTACAAAATCATTCATCAAGTTTTTTAATTTATCTAACTCTGTTGAATTAATTTTTGTTGCGCCATCATAAACAGTGTTGATAATACGAGCAGCCTCAAAAAGCTCAGCAATAACAACAGGGCTATTGAAATCATCATTCATCGCATTTTCGCAATTGACACGAATCGGGTCAATTTCTACTTCACCCTGTTCACTTGCCACTAATTTAGGCAATAAACTTAGGGCGTTCATCAACCTCCTAAATCCTTTTTCAGATGCATCTAAAGCATCATTAGAAAAATCTAACGTACTACGGTAGTGAGCTTGCAACATAAAAAATTTAACCGTCATAGGGCTATATCCTTTTCGCAACAGCGGATGATTACCAGTAAATAGTTCCCCGGGTAAAAAACCATTACCTGCAGATTTTGACATACGTGTTCCGTTAACCGTTAACATATTGGTATGCATCCAATATTTTGCAGGTTGATGATGACTGCAAGCTTCAGACTGAGCAATCTCATTGGTGTGATGTGTTGCGGCCAAATCCATTCCACCTCCATGAATATCAAATTCCTGCCCCAAATACTTAGCGCTCATGGCAGAACATTCGATATGCCAACCTGGAAAACCCATTCCCCATGGAGACACCCATTGCATTAAAGTTTCTGGCTTAGCCTTAATCCATAATGCAAAATCTAACCTCCCGTGTTTATCATCTTGCCCACCTAATTCTCTTGTATTGGCCAACATATCTTCGAGATTACGATTGGTTAAAATGGTATAGTTGTATTGCTTGCTGTATTTCTCTACATCGAAATAAATTGTGCCATCAACTTCATAGGCATAACCATTAGCTATAATGGTTTTAATCATTTCAATTTGCTCAATGATATGTCCAGTTGCAGTTGGTTCAATACTTGGGGGCAATGTGTTAAACATTCCCATTACTTCTCGAAAACCTAAAGTATATTTCTGAACAATTTCCATTGGTTCCAATTGTTCCAATTTTGCTCTTTTTGCAAATTTATCATCACCCTCATCCCTATCTCCCTCCAAATGGCCAGCATCAGTAATATTTCTTACATAGCGAACTTTGTAGCCACTATATTTTAGATACCTAAAGATTAAATCGAATGAAATAAAAGTACGACAATTACCCAAATGTACGTCACTGTAAACCGTTGGGCCGCATACATACATACCTACGTGAGGCGCATGCAAGGGCTCAAAAACTTCTTTTTTTCGTGAAATAGTATTGTATAATTGTAGATTTTGTTTCATTGTGCAAATGTAAATAAAAAGTCCCAAAGGGATGCCTTTGAGAGATTGATGTTTAATGTATACAATTGGCTATTTGGCAGCGTTATTTTTAAGACGTAAATCGCTACGCACTGGAAAATGATCTGACAGTTTAGCTTCTATGATATGGTAATTAGTTACCTCAATATCTTTTGTGGTAACGATATAATCGATTTGAAAATTAGGAAATTTGCCATTATAAGTTCTTCCAAATCCTCCACCTTGTTTAACAAAGGCATTATTTAAAGAATCTGTCATTTTAGTAACTGCGTAGGACGCTGGGGTATCATTAAAATCACCAGCAACTATATATGGAATTTCACAAGTTCTCATATGGGCTTTCATCAAATCTACTTGCATACTTCTTTTTGCAAATGCTCTTTTCAACATTCTGGCAATACGTTTTGATGGTCCTACTTCCGTATCCATTTCTTTAACCTTATCTAAATATTGGTAATCTTCCTTTTCAAATGAGATAGATTGTAAGTGAACATTATAGACTCTCAATGGCTTACCCTTTACTTCCAAGTCTAAATAAATACATTCGTTACCAGCGCCTTCTGCAAATACAATTTTCCCTTTATCTTTAATTGGATATTTTGAAAAAATAGCTAAGCCAAATGCTTCAGACTGGCTTTTCATGGTCGGTTGAAAATAATAATACTTGGTATTTAATATTTCCTTTAAGCTGTCAATGGTATTATAAAGTCCCTTATATTGAGTATAGAATTCCTGAATGCAGATGACATCAGGATTTTGAGTTTCTATAACATCAAACATATTTTCCTTAACTGTCTCATTTAATTCATCACCATACGGTTTAAAAGCATGAACGTTATAAGTCATCATTCGCAGTAATTCTTCTTCAGCTTTTTCATCTTTTCCTGAGTTACCGAAAAAGCCAAAAGTGGCAATTAATGTATGCCAACCAGAGCAAACAATTACGATAGTTAAAAAAGTCAAAAGCCATTTTCTCCGCAGCAACCACCATAGCAACATTGCAACATTTGCAGTTAAAAAAAATGGATAAGCTAAACCAGCAAAGGCCAAATAGGTATGTTGACGTGGGTCGCTTTTACCAGCAAGAATGCCACAGATTAGTCCTATAGCCGCAATAATGGCTATAAAAATCATCAATTTATCGAAAAAAGTTATTTTGCTTTTTTTCATTAATTCTTACTTGCCTTAAACAAGGTCTCTTTTTCTTCTTTAGTTAATTTATCATAGCCTGTTTTAGATATTTTATCTAAAATCGCATCAACTTCTTTTTGATTCACCATACCTTGAGCTTTCTTAGGCGATTCATTTTTAACCACTCTTAATTTTGGTTTTTTCTTAAAGATTGTACTCAAATCTGTTCCACCTTGTAATAGCTTAACATACACAAAACCAAATAATGCACCTCCCAAATGAGATAAACTTCCACCTGCATTCATTTTAGTAGTACCGATTAAATCTAAAAGGATATAAACCAATAAAAGGTATTTAATTTTTACCTCACCCACAAACATTAGACGAAGGCTATAGTTTGGGACAAGCGTTGCTGCTGCAGTAAAAACTGCCATTACAGCTGCCGATGAACCAATGAGAGGGATACTTACTGAAGTTATAAATACAGGAACAATATTGAATATCAACGCATAAAAGATTGCACCTAAAATACCTCCACAAATATACACAAAGTGAAATTGACGAGGTTTTACAAAATCTAAGAATATCTGCCCCATCCAATACAACCACAACATATTGAAAAGGATATGAAAAAAGCCATCGTGGAAAAACTGGTAAGTTAAAACTGTATAAAAACGACTTAACCAAAATCTTGAGGCTGAAGGGAAGCCTAAATATTCATTAACTACTGCATCTATAAATCCTTCTCTTCCTGAATAATAAAATATAACAGACAATAAGGAAACAACAACAAAAATTGCAGCATTAACACCGATATAAAGCATAACCGGATTGCCAGACTTAAAAAACTTAAGCTTTAAATCATTCCATATGTTGTTAGTCATAGTAATCGTAGTAGGTATTTTTATTTCGCCAAAGTTTAACTAAAATATAGCCTATTAATGCTCCACCAAGGTGAGCAAAGTGAGCCACAGTATCACCTTCAATACGACTAACTCCTAAATATAATTCTAGCACAATATATCCAGGAATGAAATATTTCGCTTTAACTGGGAATGGAATAAACATAAGCATCAATTCCATATTGGGATAAAGAACCGCAAATGCTGTCATTACACCGAAAACTGCTCCAGAAGCTCCTACCATTGTACCGAAGTAAACAGAGCTAATGTTAGAAGCTTGTGCATTAGAAAATATTTCTGGGTTATATTGACCATTTGCGAGTAAATCTAGTTGCATTCTTCCATTATCGACAATTGAACCAGTAATTTGATATAATTCAACCGCCTGTACTACCCACTGCAAAAATATTGCCCCCAATCCTGTTATTAAATAAAAGTTAATGAATCTTTTTGCGCCATAATGATTTTCTAAAATGCTACCAAACATATATAATCCGAACATGTTAAAAATGATATGCATAATATCCTTATCAGAATGCATAAACATATACGTAATTGGTTGCCAAACTTGGAATTTTGGAGAATCAAAATAATGCGCTCCTAAAAAATCTGCCAAATCAATTCCTTGCGCTTTAAACACCCAAGTTGCAGCATAAAATATCACATTTATAATGAGTAAATTTTTTACAACTGGTGGTATATTTATATTATTCATAAATTACTTATCAAATTTTTGAGCAATTTCTATTAGTGGAATTGTTTGTACAACTGGTCTTCCACTGATGCTAAAATTAGGTGTTTTACAAGCAAATAATTCTTCAATCAAGGTGTTCATTTCTTGCTGACCCAAACTTGTTCCCCCTTTAATGGCACTGTTCTTTGCCATACTCCTAGCCAAAGCATCTCGTTTATCTAATTTTAACTCTTGTTGAGAGTTTTTAAAACCCTCTATTAAATGTTCAAATAATTGTGTTTCGTTAATATTTGTACTTCCTAAATCTACAGGAATACCTTCAATAACCAATGTATTTTTACCAAATTCCCTTACCTCAAACCCTAAACTTTTAATATCATCTAACAAGCTTTTTGCCAACTCATAGTCGTTCGGGCTAAGTGTTACTGTTTGTGGGAAAAGGCTTTGTTGTGACGCACCTTTTCTATCCTCTAAATGCAATAAAAATCTTTCATATAAAATTCTTTCATGAGCGGCCTGTTGATCAATAATCATTACACCAGATTTAATCTGAGAAATAATATAACGATTATGTATCTGCATAAATTGCTTTTGCACAGGCTCAAATTGTACATCTTTTGATTCGCCTAAATCTATTGAAACTTGCTCTGGCACATGATGATTAGTAACCTCATACAATGAACCCCAATTTTTACTCGGCTCCATACCGCTACCCCGACTTTCATTTCTATAAAATGAGGTTTCTTTATTTGTGGCTTTTGTTGAGCTAAAAGGATTAAAATCTGGATTAAAGGCAATGCTTGGTGGTACAATATCTTCTGGTGCTTTATGACTAATCATATTGCTAAAACCAGTTTCCTGGTTAAAATCGATGGTAGGACTGATATTAAATCTGCCTAAAGACCTTTTAACAGCTGAGTGAATAATTGCATAAATAGACTTTTCATCTAAATATTTAATTTCTGTTTTAGTAGGATGAACATTTACATCAATTTTTGCAGGATCGATATCTATGAACAAAACATACAATGGAAAATTATCATCAGGCAATAATTCTTGATAGGCCTTATTAACTGCGTGATTTAAATAAGCATCTTTTATAAACCTATCGTTAACAAAAAAGAACTGTTCGCCTCTCGTTTTTTTAGCGAATTCTGGTTTACCAATAAATCCTTTTAGGTTAATGATGGTCGTTTCTTCCTCTACAGGAATTAATCTTTCGTTATAATTATTACCAAATAAATGAACAATACGTTGTTTCATTGCAGATGATGGCAAACGATAAACCTCTAAACCATCATGGTGCAAGCTAAAAGCGATGTGTGGCTTTGCTAATGCAACTCTTTGAAATTCGTCTATGATATGACGCATCTCAGCAGGATTACTTTTTAAAAAGTTCCGCCTGGCAGGTGTATTATAAAAAAGATTTTTAATGCAGATACTTGTTCCGTTGGGAGTTCCAACAGGTTCTTGTTTAATGAAAGTTGCACCTTCAATTTCTATCAATGTACCCACCTCATCCTCATGGCGTTTAGTTTTCATTTCTACTTGAGAAATAGCGGCAATTGAAGCCATTGCTTCACCCCTAAAACCCATTGTACGAATGGTAAATAAATCTTCCGCTTTACGAACTTTAGAAGTTGCGTGACGTTCGAAACACATTCTTGCATCGGTTATAGTCATTCCACAACCGTTATCTATTACTTGTATAAGTGCTTTTCCAGCATCTTTGACAATCAATTGTATTTTATCCGCCCCAGCGTCTATTGCATTCTCTAGTAATTCTTTCACCGCTGATGCAGGTCTTTGCACCACCTCTCCAGCTGCAATTTGATTAGCAACACTATCGGGTAAAAGTTGTATAATATCAGACATTTATTCTTTTTTGTAAGGGTGCTAATTTAGCGAAAATAAGGCTAATTTAGGTTACAAAAATTGATTGTTTAATTGTCAAATTGCACCCCCAATAATTATTTTTAACCACAGATGCACACAGATAAATACAGATTTTAATAAATTAATCAACAAATCTGTGTACATCCTTTTTATCTGTGGTTAATTTTGTTACCCGAAAACTGCAAACTGATTTATATCTTTAAAATATGAAACGAATTCTCCCCCTGTTTGCCTTGCTTGTTATTCTTTTTGGTTGTGGTAAACCACAAGCAGACTTAATTATTTATAATGCAAAAATTTATACCGTTAACGCTCAATTTGATATTGCTGAGGCAATGGCAGTTAAGGACGGAAAAATTTTAAGTGTGGGAAGCAATGCTGATGTTCGCGAAAAATTTGGAGCAAAAGATGAAGTAGACGCAAATGGAAAAGCAGTTTATCCAGGTTTTATAGATGCTCACGCTCACTTTTATGGTTATGGCGAAAGTTTGCAAAGTGCAGATTTGAGAGGGACAACAAGTTGGGAAGATGTATTGAAAAGAATAACAGAATTTGCAAAAACGCATCCAGACGGCTGGTTAACAGGCAGGGGCTGGGATCAAAATGATTGGGACAACAAACAGTTTCCATCTAAAGAAAAACTAGATGAATTATTCCCAAACAGACCCGTTTTATTAGAAAGAATAGATGGACATGCTTCTATTGCAAATCAGAGTGCTTTAAACGCAGCTGGCATTACTAAATCATTTACATTAACTGGCGGAGATATTGTAGAAAAAGATGGCAAATTAACTGGTTTATTAATTGACAATGCAGTAGAATTGGTTTCGAACAAGGTACCTAGTGCTGATGAGAAAAAAGCCACGAAAATATTATTAGACGCACAAAAAAACTGCTTTGCTGTTGGATTAACAACTATAGACGATTGCGGTTTAGACTTTGAAGCTGTTGAATTTATTGAAAAAATGCAAAGCGATAAAAGCCTAAAAATGCGTTTATACGTGATGCTTTCTGATGCCGAGAAAAACTTCGATTACTTATTTAAAAGGGGTGCAATTAAAACTGACAGGCTAAACGTTAGGGCTTTTAAAGTTTATGCAGATGGAGCATTAGGTTCTCGTGGCGCTTGCTTATTGCATCCTTACAGCGATATGTCTAACAAATCTGGCTTTTTATTAAGCGATATTAAACATTTTGAAGAAGTAGCCGATAAAATTAATGCGCACGATTTTCAAATGTGTACCCATGCCATCGGCGATTCGGCTAACCGCAGCATTTTAAATATTTACGACAAGGTTTTAAAAGGGAAAAATGATAAACGTTGGAGAATAGAACACGCTCAAGTTGTTGCGCAAAGTGATTTCGGGTTATTCGGAAAATCTAGCGTTGTGCCTTCCGTGCAACCAACTCACGCAACTTCTGATATGTATTGGGCAGCAGACCGTCTAGGTAATGAAAGGGTAAAAGGTGCGTATGCCTACAAACAATTAATGGATCAAAATGGTTGGATACCTTTAGGAACTGATTTTCCAGTAGAGCAAATTAACCCGATGTTAACTTTTTATGCTGCAACGGCAAGAAAGGATTCTAAGGAATTTCCAAAAGATGGATTTCAAATGGAGAATGCTTTAACTCCAGAGCAAGCTTTAAGAGGAATGACCATTTGGGCTGCTAAAGCTAATTTTGAAGAAAAAGAAAAAGGAAGTTTAGAAGTTGGCAAATTTGCCGATTTTGTGATTTTAGATAGTGATATCATGAAAGCAACTGGACAACAAATTCTGAACAATAAAGTATTAAAGACCTACCTAAATGGAGAAAAAGTATATGAACAAAAATAAACTAACAGGGATTATAGCCTTATGTGTAACCGTAATTTTTACAATGAGTGCTTGTGCGCAGGACCACAAACAAAATGAAAATCGACTAAAAAACATCAATGTTGCAGCAAATAGCTCTGTTCTATTAAACAATCAAGATAGTTTTATTCCAGTTACAAAGCTTGCTGAGAAAAAATTCACTTCCATTAATTTAGGTTTCGACTATCAAGTTTCTTTTGACAGTTTGCTAAATAAATATGCTGATGTAAAATCTATAAGTGCCAAAAAATATGCTGATTCATCAACTTATAATGATTTAGCAGATGATTTAAAATACTACACCACTATCATCATTACCATTACAGACCAATTGGCAAATGATGGTAAAACCTTAAATTTCATTACAGACGTTGCTAAACACAAACAAGTCATATTAGCCGTTTTTGGAAATGGAAAAGCTTTAAATTCTTTCGATAATTTAAACGCTCCAATTGTTTGGAGTGCGCAAAATACGGAAGAAGCTGCAATGGTTGTTCCGCAAATTATTTTTGGAGGGATTGCTGCCCAGCAAACTTTAAGCAAAGGGTATTCGGCGAAATATACGGTTGGTTCTGGCTATAAAACTGCTGTAACTCGTTTAAAATACACAGTCCCAGAAGATGCTGGCGTTAATACTGAAGGTTTACTGGAAGTAGATAAAATTGCAAAAGAAGCAATTGCTGGCAAAGCTACTCCTGGTGTTGTGGTTTTAGTGGCAAAAGATGGTAAAGTAATTTATAATAAAGCTTTCGGCTCTCATACTTATGATAATACCATACCAGATAAGGTAACCGATATATTCGATTTGGCATCTGTTACCAAAGTTACCGCTACAACACCTACGGTAATGAGATTGGTAGAACAAGGAAAATTAAAGCTCGACACAAACATAGGTTATTACATCCCAAAAGCTCGAAATACACCAATGAACAACATTAATGTTCGTGAGGTAATGTTGCATCAAGCAGGATTTATACCATACATCCCTTTTCATAATTTTGTAAAAGAAGGAGATTACAGCAGAGATTCTTCTGCCGCTTACCCAACAAAAGTTGCAGACAGATACTATATCAAAAAAGGATTTTTTAGCGATTTCATGTGGCCAAAAATGCTAAACTCTCCAATTAAAACTCGAGGCAGCTATGTATATAGCGATATCAGCATGTATGTAATGCAAGATATTGTAGAGCACATTTCGCAGAAACCTGAAGAGCAATATGTAAGAGATAATTTTTACAGTCCATTAGGAATGCATAGCACTGGTTATTTACCTAGAAATCGTTTTTCAAAGGAGCAAATTGTACCTACAGAAGACGACCAGGTTTTTAGAAAAACATTATTAGAAGGTTATGTTCACGACCAAGGCGCTGCTTTAAAAGGAGGGGTCGCTGGTCACGCAGGTTTGTTTGGTAGTGCTAACGATTTAGCTATTTTTTATCAATTAATGCTAAACAAAGGAACTTACGGAGGTGAACAATATTTTAAACCACAAACCGTAGATATGTTTACCACCAAACAAAGCAATGTGAGCAGAAGAGGTTTAGGTTTTGACCGTTGGGATCCAGATGCTAGTAAAAAATACCCCTCAGAACTGGCTTCCTCTCAAACTTTTGGGCATACAGGTTATACAGGAATTGGTGTTTGGGTAGACCCCTCTAGGGGATTGGTATATATCTTTTTATCTAATCGTGTCAACCCTACCGTTAGTGAAAACTTAGGTAGAATGAATATTAGACCGAGGATACAAGATGCAATTAACAGAGCGATTGATAATGGGAGGAAATAGATTCAGTTATAACTTCCACAAGAACAAGAAGTAAAACATAAAATTTTTATTATCTAAACAATGAAGGCAGATTAAATCCATATCAATGTTATAAAAACAATAATAGGATTTAATTTGCCAAAAGAGAGGCTCCTGTGAAAAGAGCTTTTATTTATCAAAGATTCAGAGTAAAAAAAATTAATTATTTTCAGATTCTAGTTTAGATTTAATATCTCTTCCCTTTTTGGTTTTTTTCAATCTATCAGAGAATAAATCATACATTTTATTTAATTGAAATTTCTTCGATTCATCGGATTGATTTGAAAATATCATATGATTAATATTAATAAAAGATGAAAATAGACTTAATGGTATAGGTGAATCAGGATGACTCTTAATAAAAGCTAATGTTAATTCGGGATTATTATAAATTTTTCTGAATTCTTGATGCTCCTTGGTTAAAACACCACCCGCAACAATGTTAGCTTGAGACATTTTTGCACCAGTATCAATGGATAATTCAATAGTCTCCAATAGCATGAAATTTAATCCATTAACACCAAAACGAAATTCCTTCTTATTATATTTTTCTTGCACCTCTGCAACTGTAATTTTATTAGAAACATCAACAAATATAGAAGCGGTATGGTAAAGATTCGAGTCCAGATCCATTTCCCCATTAAACTCAAAAATTCCATTTTTTATAGGAACTGACATTAGTTTAAAAGGTTTAGTATGGATGATAAGGTATGCATAATTGTTTAAACCAACTTTAGCAATATTTCCTCTCACATTATACTTAATTGTTTGTGCAGAACTTGCCAACGCAACTATAGAAATCAATATAACAAAAATGTGTCTTTTATAATTTAGCATATTATTATTTGGACTAAGAATATCTTGATAAGTGTTAGTTATAAATTGCAACTCTCCATGCAAAAATCCATATAATGATAATCCTCTTCTTCAGAAACAGCTATATCTCCCAATATACCATAACAACAATTATAACACACTCCTGCGTCGGGATTAGTCATCTATCCATCACATACTCCACTTCCTGACACATTACCGCCCATTACCTTTTTCATATCAGCTTTACTGAGTAAATTTACTTTTTTCATAGTTTAAATTTTAATTTAGTTTATAATAAATTGATTGATATAAAACTAATTCAACAAAAAATGAAATTGTAATAAATCAGGAATAACATTATGCCAAATAGGAATAAATTTATTCCTATTTGGCATAATGTTATTATTTAAACTTACGGTACTATGGAAAAACATCAAATATTAACAAGTGCTGAAAAGAAGAATATCTATTGTGACGATATAAGAAAATATAGAGACGAAAAATGTTATCCTCAAGATTACATGGCTAGTTTGTTAGGTATCACACAAAGTGCTTATTATAAAATAGAAGCTGGTGCGGTTAAAATATCTACAGAACGCTTAGCGCAAATTGCCAAAATTTTAGGCAAACCAATTGAAGCGTTTTTGCAAAAGGAACAATATAATGAGCAATTAAAGAGCGAGCAAAAGGTCTATATCAATTTAAATGAGTTAGAACTCTTACAAAAAACTATCACTCAACAACAAAACCGAATTGAAGAATTAAAAGCTAAGCTTAAAAAACGAGATGATGAGATTGAGAAGCTTAAACAACAAATTATAGTTTAAGTTATGAATTACGTCTTGCAAACCAATCGGGCTTAGTTTGCTTCAACGATATGATTTTTACATATACGTTATTGGGTCAGTCTGATTACAAGCGGGCTACTCCATTTTTCTTTTATTAGTTGGCCAAGCGCTTGCCAAAACCACATTTGTTATTTCGGTCGGTGAGACATCGTCCGATAGATAATCTTAAAGCGTCCGATGAAACCTTTTTTATACAACCAACTTATAAATCACAGTCTCTAAAATTTCTATATCTCTATCTTCGCAAACCAAGAATTCTAATTTCATTGCGCTTCTTTTAATAAAGGAAATCCCTTCAAATTTTTGGTTGGTAGATATTTGTTTGATGAAATTTAAACTTAGCGTTTCTGCATTCAAGCTACCTAGGTAACTTCCCAAAATTTCACCATCGTGGTAAGTAGATTTTGTATCTTCTGCTGCTGCGATGAAATAGATTTGATTTTTATATAAAACAGCATCGGTAAATGAAACTAACTTTTGATCAGTTTTTAGTAGAACTATTGATGAAAACTCAATTTTTGTGGCTTTGGCTAAATCACTTCCGTAGATTTTAACAACACCATTTTTCTTTGCATTACCATTCCCCCTATTAAACAAAAACCAGTTTGTTCCATCAAAAACGGCACCTTCAATATTCAAATTGTCATTATCTATTTCACAACTACTTTTTACCTTGGCGTATATTGATGACAAATTTTTCTGTACAATCTTTTTAGTTTCTAAATGGTAGGCAACCATCAGATTCCTATTTGGGGTAGAGCCAGAGCCTAAAATATAAAGGCTGTTCTTAAAACTACAAAGTACCTCAAAATCTGGCTTTTTTGCTTTTGGAATGTTCTCTAAAACCTTTAAGCCTTTTAATAGTTCAATTTTATTTAAGATTTTACTTTTGATATTATACTCATACAAACAAGAGCTATTATCGCCAATTACATATAATAAATTGTTTTTCAAGAATAATCCTGATGCAGATCCAATTCCTTTTATTGTAGCAAAAATTTGTAATTCTTTATTAATCATTAACTTAAAATAATAAAGCGCTAAATATATAGCGCTTTATATTAAAAATTTGCAGGTTACGTGAGGGATTGAAGCGAAAAGCTAATTCAATTCTCAGTTTTCAATTGGCAGTTGCGATTTACCAACTGAAAACTGCAAACTGGACTATTTTTTTAGTCCAATCTCTCTTAATCTTTCATCTAAATATTCTCCTGCAGTCATATCGCTATATACTTTTGGATGTTCAGCATCAATTGTTGAAGGCAAACTTGTTAAATCCATATCAGAACGTGGATGCAAGAAAAATGGCACAGAAAACCGTGAAGTTTTCATCAGTTCAACTGGCGGATTTACCACTCTGTGCGTTGTAGACCTTAATTTGTTATTGGTTAATCTTTGCAACATATCTCCAACGTTTACAACGATATCTGTATGATGTGCTTTTATTGGTAACCATTCGTTACTACGAGTTAAAACTTCTAAACCATCGGCACTTGCACCAATTAGCAAAGTAATTAAATTAATGTCTTCGTGGGCACCAGCACGAACTGCGTCATCAGGTAAGGCTTCCGGATTTTCGATCGGGAAATAGTGTATACCTCTTAAAATTGAATTTCCATTATGAACGTGTTTGTCAAAATAATCAATTGGCAATTCTAAATAAGTTGCAATGGCACGTAATAAATGCTTGCCGTTTTCTTCTAATTTCTGATAAATCTCTCTGGTAACAGGATTAAATTCTGCAATTTCTTCCAATACTTCATTATCAGGATATTCGCTTTTGATTGGGTCGCCATCAGTAACCTCATTACCTATTTGCCAAAACTCTTTTAAATCGGCAGTTTTAGCACCTTTTGCAGTTTCTTTACCTGCACTGGTGTAACCACGTTGACCAGCCAATTCTGGTTTTTCGTATTTACGCTTAGTTTCTACAGGCAAAGCAAAAACAGCCTTAATGTTTGCATACAATTTATCAATCAGCTCTTGACTAACGCCATGATTAGTGATGGTTACAAAACCAGAATCATTAAAAGCTCTTCCTAATTCGTCAGAAAACTTTTTGCGTTGTTCTTCATTACCATTAATGTAAGTGCCCAAATCAAGGCAAGGAATATAAGGTGTAGACATGTTATTTATTTTAAATGTTATTTAAATTTATAAAAGATATGTTAATAAACATTGTTTATATAAATTTTACTTATCTAACAATTTACCAAACAGTTTGTTAAGTTATTAACAAAGTGAATTAATCGTATTTTTTAAACTAGATTGTCAGTACCAGGTCCCTTTTCAACTTCATAAAACTTTACTGTTTCGTTTTCCGTATTATTACTTAGAAAACAAAAGTAAAAAATGAAAAAATATATTCTAATAACAATATTAATCATCCTATCTATGCAAAATGCCGATGCGCAAAAGCAAAAATTACAAAAAGCAACTTTTGGAATGGGCTGTTTTTGGTGCACTGAGGCGCTTTTTGAAAGGTTAAACGGAGTGTCTAGTGTAAAATCTGGCTATGAGGGTGGCGATGTTGTAAATCCTACTTATGAAGATGTTTGTAGCGGAACAACAAATCACGCTGAGGTTACGGAAATAACTTACGACCCTGCAAAAATTAGTTACGATGAACTATTGGAGGTTTTTTGGAAAAGTCATGACCCTACAACTTTAAACAGACAAGGAGCAGATGTTGGCACACAATATCGCTCGGTTATTTTTTACCACACCGATGAACAAAAAGAAATTGCAACTAAATATAAAGCCGAATTAAATAAAACAAAGGCCTTTGACAATCCGGTAGTAACTGTTATTGAAAAAGCCAAGCCTTTTTACGTGGCCGAGAACTATCATCAAGATTATTTTATTAAAAATGGCGAATTACCTTATTGCCGATTAGTGATTTTACCAAAAATGGAAAAGCTAGAGAAATTATTTAAAGCAAAGCTGAAACATTAGGAAAAGAGCCCATTGAACAGCAGATTTAAAATCTACCTAATCTGTGGCTTTCTTATGTGATCAAATCCATTTAGCAATTTAATTGTCAACAGACCTAAAATGACAATTTACTTATCATACATCAATGCTTCATTAATTTATAATATTCACCTTTGTTTTATAAAATTGATATAAACAAAATGAGTTTAATAGAAGCCCTAAACTGGCGATATGCCACTAAAAAAATGAATGGCAAGGCCGTTCCTCAAGATAAAGTAGATTTAATTTTAGAAGCTGCTCGTTTGGCACCAACTTCTTCGGGTCTACAACCCTACAAAGTAATTGTAGTTACTAATCCTGATTTAAAACAAACACTTTTAGCGCATTCATTTAACCAATCGCAAATTATAGATTCATCGCATCTTTTGGTATTTGCAGCTTGGGATACCTATACAGAAGATAGAATTAATGGTGTTTTTGCGCATACGCATAACGAACGTGGAACTCCTCCAGAGAGCACCACAGATTATCAAAAAATGTTGGTTGGCAATTATGTTCCAAGAACTGAAGAAATAAACTTTAATCACGCAGCTCGCCAAGCTTACATTGGTTTTGGAATGGCATTAGCAGAAGCAGCCATCCAAAAAGTAGATGCAACACCAATGGAGGGATTTGACAATGCTGAGTATGATAAAATTTTAGGTTTGAAAGAAAAAGGCTTAAAGAGCGTTGCGATTATGCCTCTGGGTTACCGTGACGAAACAGGCGACTGGTTAGTAAACTTAAAAAAAGTACGTCAGCCAAAATCAGAATTCATCATCGAATTCAAATAGAAAAAATAAAATCCATAACGGGTGCCCTGCAATAAGGCATCCGTTTTTTTATGCCTTTTCAATTGTAAAAATATGTTAAAGATTGGTTACAATGCATATCCATCGATCAATTATCAATATATTAGCAAACAATCTACCACTATAATTCAATTGATGAAATCTACAAGAATACTTTTTGCAATCGTTATTTTTTCCGCTTTTTTAAGCCAATCTGCCTTTGCTCAAGACAGTGTGGTTTTAAATAACATCCTCACCAAAACAAAAAGGCTAGCAGAAGAACAGCCAGTTGAAAAAGTTTATTTACATTTTGACAAGCCTTATTATGCAGTTGCTGATACCATGTGGTTTAAAGCTTATGTTACAACAGAACAAAATTTACCATCTCCCTGGAGTAAAATTGTATACGTAGAAGTTTGGAATGCGCAAGATTCTTTAATGCAAACTGTAAGATTACCCTTAAAAAATAGCGTTGCCAATGGAAATATTGCACTTAATATGCAAAACTATAAACAAGGCAATTATTATGTTAGGGCATACACATTGTGGATGATTAATTTTAGCGACGCCTACTTTTTTACCAAAACCATCCCAATTGGCGAAGCAATTGACAAACAATTGATCACTAATATTTCATTTAATACAGAACCAAGCGATAAAGGCTTAAAAACAACAGCCAAAATACAATTTAGGGATATGTCTAAAAAGGTATTGGTTAATAAAACGGTTAATTGGCGAGTACTTTCTAATTATGATGTTTATACAAAAGGCAAAGGAACTACAGATCAAAACGGAGTATTAACTGTTGTAATTACAAGTAAACCTGGAGAAATAATAACCAAAGGCGATATTATCACAGACATCAGCATTGCTGAAAAAGAAATTGCCAGCGCAAGTTTTAAATTGAAGCAGACAGCGAGTGATATTGATGTCCAGTTTTTCCCTGAGGGAGGTCAATTGATTAATGGGATACCAAATCAAGTGGGATTTAAAGGTATAAAAACATCTGGTTTAAGCGTAGATTTTAAAGGTAGTTTAGTAGATGATACTGGTAGCGAGCTCACAACTTTTACTTCATCTTATGCAGGTATGGGCTCCTTATTTATGACACCCGAAGCCGGGAAAAGTTATAAAGCTAAAATTACATTTAAGGATGGCAGCATCAAAACATTCGATTTACCCAAAGCAGTTGATGCCGGAATTAGTTTACAAATAACCAATTCAAATGCAGAATTTATCAATTTAAAGGTACTGGCAAACGGCCCATATTTTGAAGCCTATAAAGACAAAGGCTTCTTTATAGTGGCACAAAGCACAAATGTGGTTTATTATGCAGCAAAAGCAGAGCTGAAAAATCAAGTAATTACTACCAGAATACCAAAAAAGAATTTTCCTTCTGGCGTTGTTCAGATTACTTTATTTAATGATAAAGGAGACCCAATTAGCGAACGGCTGAGTTTTGTTCTCCATCAAGATGCGCTAAACTTAGCTGTTAAAACAGATTTACCTATTTACAAGCCTCGCCAAAAAGTTAAAATGACTTTAGATGCTAAAAGTGCTGGTTTACCAAGTTTAGGGAATTTCTCTATTTCAGTAATTGATGAGCAGAAAGTTCCTGTGGATGAAAATAGTGAAACTACGATATTAAGTTCGTTATTGTTAACATCTGATTTAAAAGGATACATAGAAAAACCCAACTATTATTTTACCAAAACTGATGAAAAAAAATTAGCTGATTTAGATAAACTGATGCTTACTCAAGGTTATCGCAGGTTTACGTACAAAGATATATTAGCAAATAAATATCCGGTAGTTACAATTGCTCCCGAAGAAGGAATTGCCATTACAGGAACTTTAAGGGATCGCACAGGAATGCCAATAAGAAAAGGCGCCATGCGATTAATGGTTCCTGGCAAGCCTATTTCTTCTGAAACTATTACCACGAATATGGGTGTTTTCAGATTTCAAAACTTAAACATTCCAGATTCATCTGAAGTAGTGGTTAGTGCAAAATACAATGCAAATGCTGCAAATTTAATGATCATGCTAGATGGAAACCCAAGTCCAGTTGCTGGCAAAAACATTAACGTAGCAGATGAAGTAGCTAACATAGATACTGTTTTATCATCTTATCTGAGCAATAGCCAAAAACAATACAGGTATATGAAAACTCTTAAAACTGTAGAAATTAAAGGGGCTGCAATTAAAAAACCAAGCCATGCAGACCATAGTGCATTATCTAGTTTAAGCATGATGCCAGATCATTTATTAAGCGCTGACAGATTTGTTGGTGGATGTAATTTTCTTTTAGAATGTTTAAAAACAATGGCTACAGGAATGACATTTGATACCGAAAATTTTTATGTATCAAGAGATTTTAACCAAGGTGGCAGAACCCCTGTGCAAGTATTTATCAATGGAAATCCAGTTGATGCCAGAGATATTAACTCTGTAAATGTTACAGATCTAGAGTCTGTAGAGGTGTTTTTGAAAGATGACTTAGGGACTGTAGATAGAGCTTATGGCACTAAAGGTGTATTGGTTATTAATACCAAAAAAGCTCCTGTTGGCAAGAAAATTACCAAGGAAGAATTGATGAATATGTTGCCAAAAAACAACATCGTAAACTTTACACCAATGGGATATGCAAAAGAGCGTGAGTTTTATTCTCCTAAATATATACCAAATGCTATTCCCACAAGCAGTGATTTAAGAACTACCATTTATTGGAATCCTAAATTAATGACTGATGACAACGGCAATATTAGTTTCGAGTTTTTCAACGCAGATGGAAGAGGATCTTACCGTGCTGTTGTAGAAGGTTTTGATAAAAATGGGAATATCGGAAGGGCTGTTTATAGATATACGGTTAAGTAATTGATTATAATAAGCTTGTCGAAGGATAAACAGTCTTCGACTGGCTCAGACTGACAACTATTTACTTTAAAACTTCTTTAACTCCTTTACACATATTTACTAATTTGACATAAGAAGCTTCAGAATTATGCTGCTTTTTAAAATCTATTTCTATGTTTCCTGGTGATGATTTTAAATAAAATTTAACACTATCTCCCAAGGCAACTTCCTCATCTTTAATATCGCTAGGGGCCGTAAAGATTTTATCATCTCCTAAGGTTTTCTCTAAATATGCTACCACTTTTTCTGTTTTCTTCTCAGGGTAAGATGCTTCGAAACTGTAGCCAGCATCTGTACTCTTAACCCCTATTGATAGGTTATCGTTGTTCCCATTAAAATTGCAGCCAAAAAGAGTAGCTGAGATAAGTGTGATTAAATAATGTACTTTTTTCATATTGTTATTTTTTAATTATTGTTGTTTTCTAAGAGAATTTGTCATTCTGAGTGCAACAGCTTGCCACTACTTCTTTGGAAAAGAATCTCGTTTAAGAATTCAGCTTTGAGATTCTTCGCAAGGTCCGGGATGAAAAAATCGTGCAGTATGACAAATGTTTAATTAATTACTTCCTGCCCTACCTTTAATATCATCAGTTGCAGTATTTCTATTTCTTGCAGATTTCACATTCTGATTTCCAAAATTATAATTAACCGTAAATGCTGCCCTTCTACTCATGTAACGATTAACCACATTTAAGTTAACATTTTGATACTGCAATTTCCCTTCCCAATGATTGGTTAAAAAAATATCATCCATACTCAATCTTATTTTCAGTTTTTTATTCATCAAGCTTTTCTGAATCCCTGCGTTTAATGCATACTGAGTAATTGTTGTTTCCTCAACCCCGTTTAACCTTGGAGAATTTAACCAAAAGCCAAGTTCCACTGAAAAATTTTGAGGTAAGGTAAGTGAGTTATTAGTGTTGAGATTAAACGCTACTTTACTTGCTTGGTATTTGGCACCTTCTAAATTTCCATCATTAAATTTAGATAAAAATACGCTCACATTATTTTGCATTCTCCAGAATTTAGTCACCTTAACAGGGATATATAAGTTGGCAGAAAAAATTTGTGCTCTTCCTAAGTTTTTGCGAATTACGTTAACAACCCTAGTTACCTCATTTTGTTGACTAATTTGAGTAATCATATCTTTAGTATCAGCATAATTAAATGACAATGAAGCTTCTTTATAACTATAACCAACTTCAAGATTATAAGTAAACTGAGGTTTTAGATATGGATTTCCTTCATCCAATGCATAAGGATCCATATAAAATACAAACGGATTTAACTGTTGATAATTAGGCCTATCTACCCTTCTGCTAAATGAATAATTAATGCTATTATTTTTATTTAGTGTTTGATTTACAAATACAGTTGGAAATAAGGAAAGATAATTTCTATCGACCACTTTATTACTCGTTACCGAATTACCATTGGAATGGGTATATTCTGCCCTTAAACCTAGTTGAAATTGCCATTTTTTCCATTCTTTTGCGTAGTTGGTGTAAGCAGCGTTTATGTTTTCCTTGTAGATGAAATTATTAGATTGTCCAGCAATATTTTGCCAAGCTCCTGCCAAAAATTGTTCAGATATTAATTCGTTATGGGTGACTACATAACTACTTTTTAAACCGACCTCTATTTTTACCGTTTTATTAATCGCCCAAGTAAAATCTGTTTTAGCAGCCAACACATCAATTTTTGCATCAGTAAAATTTTTTAAGGCTGTGGTTTTGGTTAAGTTGCCAGCATTATTAAGATATTGCGCATCAAAATTATCGTTCTTTTCGTTGCTAAAACCAGAATAATCAGCATCAAAAGTTAAGTTAGTTCCTTCCTTATTAAAATCGTGTTTAATATTAAAATTTGCAGTAAGGTTTCCGACTGGAGAATCAGACAAGGCCAATTGATTAACAGCATTATTTGTTTCAACGCCACTTTGCATTTCCTTAATTCTTGTCTGACTAACATTATCTAAATCTGAATTTATCTTATTTCCATCAACCATTACACCAATAACCGTTTTATCAGACACATAATAATCTGCTCCCAACTTGCCCATATAAGCCACTCCTTTTGAATGTCTTGCAAAACTCTGATTGAATGAACTTGCCAAATTACTTGTTAAGGTACTACGCAACACATTGATATTGTTAAAACCTACTTTCCTGTTAAAAGCACCTGTTCCATAAACATTCCATTTATTTATTCTATTGTTTAGCGTTAAGCTTAAGCCAACACGATACATATCTTTAGGAAAATTTGGCTGAATTGCCTGTCCTGTATTTAATGACAAATTTCCGTTCGTACCGAAAGCCTTATTTCGTTTTAGTTTAATATTGATAATTCCAGCAGCTCCTGCAGCATCATATTTTGATGAAGGATTGGTAATCAATTCTATTGTAGCAATTTGGTCGCTACTCATGTTACTCAATAAAGTGGTTACATCTGTTCCTGATAAAAAGTTTGTTTTACCATCTATCATTACTGTAATGCCAGGTTTATTATTCAATCTAATTTGGTCATTTTGCCTATCGACCGTAACTCCTGGTGCTTTTTCTAATAGCTCTAGCGCACTATTACCAGATGAATTAATACTACTTTCTACGTTCAAAACCGTTCTGTCAACCTTGCGCTCTACATAGGGTTTTATCCCTGTAATAGATACTTCTTTTAAGTTTTTGGTTACACTTTCAATTTTGATATTTGGCATTTGCACATCAGTTTCTGCTACTGTAAACTTTACTGACTTAGTGCTTTTAAAGCCCACCATATTTACGGCTAGTATGTAATTGCCAACTTTAACTTGGTCGAAATTATAGAAACCATCAAAATCTGTTTGTATGCTTTTAACGAATGATGTATCTGGATAATTTAACAACTTAACCAATGCATAAGGTATAACAGCTGCTTTTTCATCAACAATTTTCCCTGTTATTTTAGCTGTTTTTTGGGCAAAACAAGCCCCACATACCAAAAGGTATGCAATTAGCACTGCTATATTTTTCATGATTTCTTTTGTTTTTTGTCACCCGGCATCTATCGAGTGACAAATTGCTTATGGATTATTCGGATGCGGTAATTCTTGACTTTTATCTAATTCGCTTTTACATTTTAAGCCATCTTCTGTCATTATCCACTCTCTATATTGAGTAGGGTCTTCTACTCCACATTGGTAATAATAGAATTGTAGATATCGATAAATATTATTATTCAACATTAGATGTGTTCCCACTGGCACTTTTAAAGAAATATGTACTTCTTGATTTCTCCAGATGCTTTCGCTCTTCAATCTTAATCTAGGACTCAAGGTTAATAATGAATCTTTTTGGGTGTACCTATAATCAATGTTCTGAGCATTACGCAATGCGATCAGAAAGGTTTTACCTTGCGATTCGTAAGTCTGTACCATTGAAGTTTTTCCATTCTCACTTTTTTCAATTTCAATCCTTACGTTTCTTGGCACTCTAAAAGGATGGTCATCATCATCGTTTACAATTACACGGCTACCAAAATCATTTTCTTTGATATTATAAGCCAAACTATCTTCCCTACTAAATTCCATTCCTTTATCTACATCAATTACATAAGTTGGGTAAGTTTTTAGCTCATTAGATTGTACCAATTCTGCATGTTCCTGGAACTCTGCTGAAATTTTTGTTGCAAAATATACTGTAGAAGATACGCCGAACAACCAAATAATTAATAAGGCAAATGAAACAGTTTTGTTAATTGCTTTTTTGTTAAAAGCAACTCTTATGGCAAATAAAACCAATGCTAAAACTGGGATAAATATGGTGATAAAAGCTCCAACTAAAATTTCCGTTCTGAAGCCATCATTAATTATAGAAAAAGGGAATCGGTACATGTCTTCGTCCCAGAAACCAAGAAACCCTGCTAGGCAAATAACTAACGCAAGTAAGGCAATGAAACCGCAAACTATTAAAGCTCCTGCAATAAACTTCATAATTACCTTGCCAGATACGGTTATGAAAGTTCCAATAACCCTGATTAATTCGGTAATGAAATTTCCAGAATTCCTCATCAATGGTTGAAAGTGTTCGTTAGCCGCTTTCATTTTTTCGTTAAATGCTGCTAATTCCTCTTCGAAACTTTTCTTGTAGCCATAAAGATTAGTGGCCTCACCTTTCATTGCCATTTTTTCAGACCTAGTTGTCGCCCTCGGCATAACTACCCATAAAATGATGTAAGCCAAAATACCTGCTCCACTTAAAAGAATTGATAGTAATGCAAATAACCTAACCCAACGAGCTTCAATATTAAGGTAATAACCCAAGCCAGCACAAACACCTGCAATTACACCTTCATCTGTATCCCGGTATAATTTCTTTTCACCTTCATAAGCTGATGATTTGGTAGCTTTTGGTGTTTCTTCTTCATCTTCCTCAGTCTGAAAATCTTGAACTTGACCCATTTGTGCCATTACACTTTCTACATCTGCTAATTCAATCACTTGTTTTTGACCTGCTACTAATATTTCAGCAAACATTTCCGCAATGCGATTTTCTATGTCGGTTACGATTTCGAAATCATCAGCATTTTTGGTGAAATGCATCTTAATTTCGTTTAAATAGGTGGTTAAAATCTCATAAGCATCCTCTTCAATGTGAATGATGGAATTACCTATATTTATGATGAGTGTCTTTTTCATATTCTGTTTCTTTAATTTTGAGTGTCAGCTAATTTTTGAACACCATTTTGAGAAGTGGTAATGGCATAAGCCAATTCTTGCCAAGTGGTATCCAATTGTTTTAAAAATTGAGTTCCTTCTGCGGTAAGCACATAATATTTACGTGGCGGACCAGAAGTAGACTCGACCCAGTTATAACTTAACAACCCATTATTTTTTAATCGAGTAAGCAAGGGGTACAATGTTCCTTCTACCACAAGTAGTTTTGCTTGCTTTAATTCTGCGATAATATCCGAAGCGTAAATTTCTCCTCTAGATATGATTAAAAGCACACAATATTCGAGTATGCCTTTTCGCATTTGCGTTTGCGTATTTTCTGCTATCATAAAACAAAGATATATGTTTCATATAGTATTATGCAATACATAGTACTATAATTATTTTTATACATTTATTAACTAATTGATTTACAGACAAATAATTTTTACATAACTTTTTATTAATGGATAGATTATTCCAAAAAATATTAAAATACGTCAAATAATTCTCTATTAAATCTATAGAATTACTACATTTAGGTTTTTAATTTTGAGATGAGTTTAGGCTACAAAAAGATAGTTGTTAAGGTTGGTTCTAATGTAATTACACAAGCCAATGGTTTGCCTGATGAGCGAAGGATAAATCATTTGGTGAATCAATTAGTGGCAATTAAAACACAAGGCATAGAGGTTATTTTGGTGTCTTCAGGGGCTGTTGCATCTGGCAGAAGTTTAATTCAAATTGCCGAAAAACAAGATGCCGTAACTACAAGGCAATTATTAGCCGCAATTGGTCAGGTGAAATTGATTAATACTTACGCAAACTTTTTTGCCGAACACGATATAAAATGCGCTCAGGTTTTAGTTACCAAGGAAGATTTTAGAGATAGGGCTCATTACCTGAATATGAAAAATTGTATGCAGATTTTGCTACAACATAATGTAATTCCGGTGGTAAATGAAAATGATGTGGTTTCGGTAACAGAGTTGATGTTTACCGATAATGACGAGTTAGCTGGCTTAATTGCCTCTATGCTAAATACGGATGCTTTGATAATTTTATCAAATGTAAACGGAATTTATAATGGAGACCCAAAAATAGAAGGCTCTAAAGTTATTGAAGAAATTGAAGGTTCAATCGCAAATTTAGCATCATTTATTAGCACTGGAAAATCACAATTTGGCAGAGGTGGAATGGTAACTAAATCTACAATGGCACAAAAAGTAGCCAAATTGGGCATAACGGTACACATCGCCAATGGCACAACAGACAATGTTTTAACGGCATTGCTTGATGAAAATTTAATACACACTCGTTTTGTTCCAGAGAAAAGTAAGTCTGGCAAGAAAAAATGGATTGCTCATTCAGAGACTAATGCAAAAGGAATTGTTAAATTAAACAATGGTGCAAAAGAGGTTTTAACTTCTGGTAAAGCTACTAGTTTACTACCTATCGGGATAATTGAAATTAAATCAGATTTCCTTAAAGGTGATATTATTAAGATTGTTGATGAGGATGATAACCTAATTGGTTTAGGAATAGCAGAATACGGCTCAGACAAGGCAAGAGAACGAATTGGACAGAAAAAACAAAAGGCTTTAGTACATTACGATTATTTGTATTTAAGCTAAAAGACTAAAGCGAATATTAACCGCAAAGACATCGTAAAGAAGAAATTGTTGACTTGAACAATAAATCTCGGTGTTCTTTACGTTAAACTTAACTTGCTTTGCGTTTAAAACAACACCATATGGATTACAAAATATACTTCGAGAAAGCACAAAAAGCGAGTCGCAGCACAACAAGTTTAGCTAAAGAAAAAATAAATTCTGTTTTATTAGATTTAGGCCTAGCTTTAGTTAGCAGCGCTGATGAAATTCTTAATGCAAATACAAAGGATTTAGCTAAAATGCCTATCGAAGACCCAAAATACGATAGGTTAAAGCTTACACTTGATAGAATTGAAGGCATTGCAAAAGACATACAAAATGTTGCCAAATTAAATAGTCCCTTGGGAGATGTACTCTCTACAAAAACATTAGAAAATCAACTTCATATACAAAAAGTAAGAGTACCATTGGGTACTGTTGGGGTAATTTACGAAGCAAGACCAAATGTTACTGCCGATGTATTTTCGCTTTGCTTTAAAACTGGGAATGTTGCAGTGTTAAAAGGCGGCAGCGACGCTGAATTTTCAAATGTTGCCATTACAAAAGTTATTCATCAAGTATTAGAAAGGCATCAAATTAATATAGATGTTTTGACCCTATTACCAGTAGAAAGAGCTGCAACAGAGGCCTTGTTAAATGCAAGGGGATTTGTAGATGTACTAATTCCGAGGGGAAGTCAATCTTTAATTAATTACGTAAGAGAGAACAGCAAAATTCCTGTAATAGAAACTGGTGCAGGCATTGTTCATACTTATTTTGATGAAACAGGAGATTTGGAAAAAGGAAAAGCAATCATTCTAAACGCAAAAACCAGAAGAGTGAGTGTTTGCAATGCTTTAGATTGTGTGTTAGTAAATGAAGGTAGATTGAATGATTTATCAGTGCTTTTATTGCCTTTGGCTGAAAAAGAAGTTGAACTTTTTGTAGATGAAAGAAGTTACGAAGTTTTAAAAGCTAGCTATCCATCAACATTATTAAACCTGGCTTTGCCTGAACATTTTGGAACTGAGTTTTTATCCCTAAAAATGGCCGTTAAAGTTGTTAAAGATTTAAATGAAGCATTAGACCATATTTCTAATTATAGTTCTAAACATAGTGAAGCCATTATTTCTGAAGATGCCAATCATGTAGCTCAATTCTTGAACCAAGTAGATGCAGCAGCGGTGTATGCAAATACTTCAACTGCTTTTACAGATGGTGCTCAATTTGGTTTAGGTGCAGAAATAGGAATTAGCACACAAAAACTCCATGCTCGTGGTCCAATGGGATTAGAGGAACTAACAAGTTATAAATGGATTGTTCAAGGAAATGGACAAGTGAGGAGGTAATCAAATTTCCACTTATTCTTTTGTATAATTAGATAGGCCGTTAACGTCAACTGTTTTACCAAGGTATTTAGGTTTTCTATCCCTTAACACATCAAAAACAGCTTTTGTTATAGATAATTTCTCTCTAAATGTGTAATATTTGTATCCTTTGTAAACGCCTTGATCTGCACTGTAGCCATAAGATTTTACGCCTAATTTATCGCCAATATAAATACATCTGTTTAAATGATATTTCTGAGAAACCAGAATTGCTGTATCAACTTTAAAAATATGTTTAGCCCTGTACATAGTAGAATAACTGTCGAAACCAGCATAATCAACATAAATTTTATTTGTATCAACTCCGTTTTCATAGCAATACAGCTTCATTATTATAAGCTCATTATGTTCATCTCTACCATTATCTCCAGATAATAGAATTTTGTCAACTATATTGTTTTTGTAAAGTGAAATGCCAGCATCTAACCTATCCTTTAAATACCTGCTTGGTTTGTCTCCATTTATTCCAGCTCCAAAGATGATGGCAACCTTGGTTTTAGGCATTTTATTTAAATTGCTATAAATTACGTCTTCCGTTCTAGATTGTACATTGTTATTCGCTATCCAAACTATTACAATGGCTATTAAACATAAAATGATTGGGGGCAGAATGAATTTTTTATTTTTTTTCATTTGATATCAAAAACTACAACGATTTATAAAATTCTGTTTCGACAACTTGTTTTGCAAAACTATTATTTGAAAGCTATTTTCTGTAAAATAATTGTAAGCACTAATTCATTAGCATTTTTATGCTAAAAACTAGAATAATTATTCTCAAAGTGTACAATTTCACAAACAACGAATGCGAACATTGAAGAAAAAATACAACCTAAAGTTTTAAAAATCAATATTTTCTAACTAAAAACCATAAAGCAAGAATATTTTAACAACTTATAAATCATTGGCTTAAGTTTTGATGTAGAAAAATTATCTACCCTAAAACATCTACCTATGATTATTAAATTACCTATTCACTTTACTTATGCAAGGCATAAAGAGGCAAGAGTTACTAAGGCTTTAACGCTTAAAGAAAGAATTAAAGCAGATAGAATAGTAATGACTATCATGATGCTAATTATGATAACCTTAGCTGTTGCCTTTGTCTAAAATCTTACAAAAGAAGCGTATCTATTCTATGCGCTTGCACCATATTCAAAGCAGGCGACCAACTAAAAATGGTAAAATGTCCATCTTGAGAAGCCACTAATGCTTGTGCATTTCTTTGGTCGAATATAAATTGTGCCGCAGATAAATGTCTTGTCCCTCCTATTTTTGCTGGGTGAACAACAATGGCATCACCACCGCTAATAGGCTCAGAGTAAGATAATTCTTGAATATGCCCACTGCTATTTGCCCTTCCAGTTTTTGCACCAAAAGCTAAAAGCTCATATTCATCAGTTATTAAAGTTGCACCATCAATAGCCGTTAATCCAGCTAAGTGGTCTACTTCCCTTTTTAACGCACTTTGCCAAAAAATCTCACTTGAATTTGTGTCTTTTTTCACTAAATCTGCCAATCCTCTAAAGCTAGGTTCTAAAGCATAACTAATGGGATGAATGATAGATTGTTTCCAATCTTCTGTACCATGAGGAACAACCAAAACTGCTCCGCCACGTCCGTGTGCTCTCATTGAAACTGCCAACTGGATTAAAATATTTGCAGAATCATTCCAATAAGAATGTGCCGTTAAATCTAAAAGCGAAAGTAACATTGATGGGCAATCTGCATTAGAAGCACTTTTCTCTTCAACAATTTTTATCTGGTCGCCTTTTAAAACAGCAACGTTAGTATATTTCCCGAAACCATAAATTCTACGGTGTTTAATTACCAATAAACCAGGTTCAGATACATCTACTACAAAACAATAGTTAGGAATATTTAAGGTTGTACCCCATATGTGTAAATTATAACCATCATGCCAAACGCCAATATGTATGCCACCACGTTCCACTCCGGGTGCCATTTTTGTTAAAACATTAGGATTAAGTGGTAAGGTATGAGTAAAAATCAACGGTTTTCCAGCTTGTTCTGGTGGCAAAAAAGCAATGGATATTTTGGGAGAATGACCTTCTTCTTTCCTCAAGCTTGCCCAAAAAGCCGAATCTAAAATTGCCTCAATTACTCTTGCAGGAGGTTGTGGAGCCAAATCCAGTTCGCCCTTTGCATTAGCCTCTGCCAAATGTTTTGCGAAGTGCACTTCGATTCGTGGCGCTACTAGTTTTGCAGCCTGATAAGTTGCTCGGTTTACCATTCTACTAAGTTAAGTGTTTTGGCTATTCAAAAAAGTTGGATTAAAGTAAAATGTATAAGAAATTGTTTGATTGCTAAATTGTTGACGTTAATATATCTTGAAAAGCAAGGCTATTGTTTCATCGGTAACTTCAGTCCCGTTTTCCGCTTTTACTTCGTGTTCGCTTCAATCGGGTTTATTAAACTTGTATTTGTGAAACTATGAACAGTTTCATGGCACAGTCCTTTAATTTTAAACCCGATTGACAGTGATAGTATTTGAAGCTAAAATCGAAAAGACTAAAGCAAAAAGCGGGACTAATCCCATCCAAAAAAAACCACTTCTCCTCACATTTTCAAGCTAAAATCTTTCGGGTTATCGACTTCCAAACTTTTCTGGCTTCTCATACACTTCTTATCCTACATCAATGAATTGGATTTTGACCGACCTTATCTTTGTATCAATAAATAACAAATAGTTATGGCACAAACAGTATTGCACAAAGCCAACACTCGAGGAGTGGCAAATCATGGCTGGTTAAAAAGTTATCAAAGTTTCAGCTTTGCTGGATATTACAACCCAGAGCGAATTAACTTTGGTGCATTGAGAGTTTTAAATGATGATATCGTTACAGGTGGAATGGGTTTCGGAGAGCATCCACATGATAATATGGAAATTATATCTATCCCGTTAGAAGGAGAGCTACAACATAAAGACAGTATGGGAAACACGGCTACCATTAAAGCCGGAGAAATACAGGTTATGAGTGCTGGAACGGGCATTTATCATTCTGAATACAATTCTGATCCTAAAAATCCAGCTAAGTTTTTGCAGATTTGGTTGTTTCCAAACAAAAGGAACGTAACACCAAGATACGACCAAATTTTATTGAATGACACAGATAAAAGAAATAAGTTTATACAGGTTTTATCTCCAAATGCTAATGATGCAGGTGTATGGATTTATCAAGATGCTTGGTTTAATTTAGCAAGTTTTGATATAGCAACCGCTAAAACATACATCTTAAATAAAAAAGGAAATGGTGTTTATGTTTTTGTATTAAAAGGACAAATTGAAGTTGATGGACAAACTTTAGATACAAGAGATGGTTTCGGAATTTGGGATACAGATAACTTTGAAATAAAGGCGATTGCTGATGCAGAATTTTTATTGATGGAAGTACCAATGGAATTTTAAGCTTCATAAGTCTGCTTTGGCGGAAACTTTTTCCCAAAAGGGATGGATAATTACTTAATATATAAATATGCAAATAATAGAAATTCTTATTGTTGGAACTAATAAACCTATAATGGAAACCATTGCTAGGCTAATTGATAAAGATGGGGTGTGGAAAGCAACAATAAGTCTTTCTTTTGATGATGCTTGCGAGGTATGTTTAAGAAAGGATTTTAAGCTAGCACTAATTGGCGCTGGACTTACAGATGAACAAGAATCACAATTAAAAGCATATTTTAATAAACTAAAGCCTAGCTTACCGATTGTTAAACATTATGGTGGCGGAAGTGGTTTATTATTTGCAGAAATCCATCAGGCATTATCTTGATAGATTTTTTTTATGCCAGCAAAAGCATATGTATGAAATCTCTAAACTTAACGGTGTTTAAGGGTTTAGCTAAAAAATAATCAATACCAATATCTCTCTTTAAATCTTCTTCTGGAATTGAAGTAGTAGAAATAACAATTATAGGTGTGTCTTTCGAAATTTCTTTCATCCTTCTTGAAGCTTCAAAACCATCCATAATTGGCATATATAGATCCATAATCACCAGGCTGAAAGATGTTTTTTTAAATTTTTCAATCGCCTCAAAACCATCTACAGCGACAACCAATTCAAAGTGATAATCTTTTAACAAATGTTGAATCAACCTTACACTCATGGGTTCATCTTCAACTATTAGAATTTTTTTCTTTTTGGTAAGATAATCTTTAAAATTTAGTTTCACTATGGCGTATTGTTATGTACTTATTGTAAATATAAATAATGAATTCCTATTTACAATAGATCTTTAAGCTGTGAACAAAAAAATAAATGTTACAACATGCAAATATTACTCAGCGTAAAAAAAAATACCTCATTTCAGAGATCAAGGCGAAGATTTTTCCTAATAATAGTTGTTTTCAACTACAACTAGTAACTCTTGATTTTTTGTTATTAAACAATAAGTTTTTCTTTATTGCCAAAGTAAAATCTATAAATTAACTATAACGGCACAAAAGTTGTTATCATGTTCATAACAAAAAACAAGTACATATGATTATGAAAAAACTACTTTTTACTCTTGTTGCAATTGCAACATTAACCACCCTTAGTATTACAAATGCTAAAGCTCAAGATTACAAAAATGCTATTGGTGGTCGCTTTGGTAGCTACAATGGTGTTACATTTAAAACTGGCTTAAGCAAAGGTGCCATGTTAGAACTCATTGGTAACTTTAGAAGTAACAAAAATTTTAGTTGGGTACAGTTAACAGGTTTATACGAAGTATATAAACCAATTGGTGGTGCACCTGGCTTAAAATGGTACTATGGTGCTGGTGCAAGTGTTGGTTCTGTAAAAAATAAATTTATTGATGAAAGTGACGTTTACTTAGGGGTAAATGGCGTTTTAGGTTTAGATTATAAATTTAATGGTGCTCCAATTAACTTATCTTTAGACTGGATTCCGACTTTAAGATTAACTCCTGATACTGATTTTTACAGTGGTGATATCGGTTTAGGCGTTCGTTTTACATTCTAGGATATGAAATCTTATTAGTTCAACTTAAAGAGCATAAAAAAGTCCCAGTAAGATTTACTGGGACTTTTTTTTATAAACCGAGAAATAAAATCATCTATATTCCCATCCACTTTTTGCGAACTACTAATTGCTGCGGTGTTGCACTTTCATTTAAAGCTGCTTTAAACCTAACAATTTCATTCGTTGTTAAAATAACATTCAAATCCTTTTTAAGGCCGTCTCTAATGATGCTTACTTTTACAACATCACCAACTTTTTTATTGGTTATCACTGCCATTCTTTCAATACTTGCTTCTGCAGGAACATCATCAATAGAAACAATTTCATCGTTTACGTTAACGCCACCATTCCAAGCACCAGAACTACGACTAACTGAACCGATAATTACCTTACCGCCACTTACTCCTGCCATTCTACCTGTTGATGCACCAAAAAATGGGACACTTTTACCCTCGTTTTCATTAACAACATCAATACCTGCATAAGCGAAATATTTAGCGTATTCTACTGGTACTGTTCCTGTTACATATTTATCCCAGAAGCTTGTAAAGCTAATACCACTAATCTTTTCTACCATTGCTTTAAATTCTGCATCAGTATAGCCACGTTTTAAAGTTTTGCATTGTAAATACATGGCTTTCATGACATCATCTAAGCTTTTTGCGCCTTTCGTAGCGTTGATGATTTCCAAATCCATCAAATTACCAATCACCTGACCTTTTGTGTAATAAGAAATAAAAGTATTATTTCCATTTTCTGAAGGACGATAAGCTGGATTAATCCAAGCATTAAAACTAGATTCGGCAGCAGAATTGATTTTGGAACCCGGTGTATTCATCACTGTTCCAATTGTACCTAAATTACTATTTACAAAGCCTTCCGGATTAGTAAAACCTGCTCTTAACATCACCTTGATTGGGTAATAAGAAGTAAAACCTTCTGCAATCCAAAGATTGGTTGTATAGTTTTCATTATCATAATCAAATGGGCCTAAAGCTATTGGACGTAATCTTTTCACATTCCATAAATGGAAATATTCGTGGGCAACTAAACCCAAAAATCCTTGATAACCTCTTTCGCTACTATAAGCGTTTCTACTTGCGCCTAAAACAGTAGAATTTAAATGTTCTAAACCACCTCCACCTTGTGCATAATTATGTACAATAAATGTATAATGCTTGTTTGGATTTTCGCCGAAAATTGCGGTTTCTTGTTCTACAATTTTAGCCATATCAACTTTTAGACGTTCTTTATCATAGTTACCACCACCATACATTGCAACTTCATGCCTAACTCCCGCCGCATTAAATTCGAATATATCTTGTGTACCTACCTCCATAGGGCTATCGAATAAAATATCAAAATCTGAAGCGGTGTATGTAAATTTCTGACCAGCAATTGGCTCTAAACCTGTACTTACTTTATCCCAACCTGTAAATGGAACAATCTTTACTGTACTTGGTGTCTTAATCATCCCAGCAGGGTACATAAAAATACTTGCAGGAGAAAGAAAAGCATGTGAAGCATCTATAAATGCCGTACGTACTGAAATTTCGAAAGCATAAACACGGTAATTAATTTTTACTGCATTTGTTTTAGCGTTAAAAACTCTCCAAGTATTTTTGTTTACTTTTTCTACTTTAACGGCTTTACCATTTGATGTTGCGCCAAAGCTTTCTACACTTTTAGCAAACTCACGAACAAGGTATGAGCCTGGTGTCCAAACAGGCATCTTTACATCGACATGTGTTTTTGTTGCTATGCCAGAGATATTCATTTCTACCTCTGCGTAATGTGCTTGTGGTTCTTTAAAGCTTACTTCGAAACCTATTTTAACTTGAGATTTAGCTGCCATGGTAATTGATAGTAATACTACTATTCCTAAAATTGATTTTTTTATATTCATAGTTGAAATATTTGACTACAAAAATATAATTTATTTATTTTTTTGATCGGTATTTAAAAATTAAGGTGTAACATATTAAGTACATCAAATGATAACAGAAACAATTAAATAATTTTGTGCGTTACCCTAATCAACACACACATATATGAAAGTTAGATATATCATTTACACACTCTTACTGTTAGGACTTGCCTATCTAGTTTATTATAGAATTTCTGACAACAAAAAAATTGCTGGAGAAGGTGGACCAAAAGGAGGCGCTGCTGGAAAAGAAGGTAAAGGTGGTGGAAAAGGTGGCCCTGCCATATCTGTGGAAGGTATAATTGTAAAAACTGTTTCTTTTGACAATAGATTAGAAGTTTCTGGAAGTATTGAGGCCAATGAATCGGTTGTATTGAGAAGCGAGGTTGCAGGCTTGGTTACTGGAATTTACTTTAAAGAAGGAAGTAATGTAAGCAAGGGTAGTGTTTTGGTAAAAGTAAATGATAGAGATATTCAGGCTCAATTGCGGGAGGCTTTAACGAAACAAAATTTATCTGCTACTAATGAAAATAGAGCTAAACAACTTTTGCAAAAAGGTGCTATAAGTCAAGAAGAATATGACACGGCATTAGCCGATTTACAAACATTAAAGGCACAAGCACAATTAATTAGAGCTCAACTAGCTAAAACATCTATTATTGCTCCATTTAGGGGTAAAATTGGATTAAGATCTATTTCTGTTGGTGAGTATTTAACACCTTCTACAACAATAGCCAATCTATCTAGCATTAATCCTGTAAAAATTAGTTTCTCTGTTCCGGAAAAATATGTTGGCCAAATCTCTTTAAATTCAAGCATTACATTTACTACAGACGCATCTGGAAAAACTTACACTGGAAAGGTTTTCGCAATCGAACCAGGCATTAATCAACAAACCAGAACATTGCAAATAAAGGCATTGGCTCAAAATCCTAATGGAGAACTTTTGCCAGGTGCATTTGCTAAAATTAAACTGTCTCTAAAAACCCTCGATAATGCAATACTTATCCCTACAGAAGCCGTAATTCCGGTACTAAAGGGCAAGATTGTTTATATCAGTAAAGATGGAAAAGCAAAACAAGTTAATGTAGAAGCAGGTACAAGAACAGCTGAAAGCATAGTGATCACTTCTGGCTTAAGTGTTGGCGATACAGTTTTAACAACTGGAGCCATGTCATTAAAACCTGATGCACCCGTTAAAGTTAAATTGGTAAAAACTAAACAATGAGCATTTCAACCACCAGTATTAAACGACCGGTTCTTGCCATTGTAATGAACCTCGTCATTATCCTTTTTGGGGTAATTGGCTATAATTTTCTGGGTATTAGAGAATATCCATCTATTGATCCAACAGTTGTTTCAGTTCGTACTTCCTACCCAGGTGCGAACTCTGATATTATTGAGTCCCAAATTACAGAACCCTTAGAAAAATCTATCAACTCCATTGATGGGATTAGAAATATTTCATCGTCGAGTAATCAGGGTTCTAGCAACATTACCATTGAGTTTAACTTAGGTAAAAACATTGATGAAGCAGCGAATGATGTACGTGATAAAGTTTCTCAAGCTGCTCGTAACTTACCAAAAGACATTGATGGCTTGCCAACGGTAACCAAAGCAGACGCCAACTCTGACGCAATTATTTCGATGACAGTACAGAGTGATAAGCGTGGCGTTACTGATTTGAGTGATTTTGCAGAAAACGTTATTGCTGATAGAATTCAGACCATTCCAGGAGTAAGTAGTGTGCAAATTCAAGGGCAAAGAAAATACGCTATGCGTGTTCGCATAGACCCAAATAAACTATCATCTTATGGTTTGACATCACAAGATATTGTTACTGCTTTAAACAATGAAAATGTTGAGCTACCTTCTGGAAAATTAACAGGAGCAACTACTGAATTAACCGTTAAAACTTTAGGAAAATTAACTACAGCTGAACAATTCAATAACCTGATTATTAAAAATGATAGTCTAAATGTGGTTAAACTGCAAGATGTAGCACAAATAGATCTGGGTTCAGAAAACGAAGAAACTGTTCTACGCGAATCAGGCATACCAATGGTTGCAGTGGGAATTATCCCTCAGCCAGGCGCTAATTATTTAGAAATAAGTAATGAGTTTTATAAGCGTTTTGATGATTTAAAAGCTGATATGCCCGCAGATATCAAATTGAAAGTTTCTCTAGACACTACCTTATTTATAAAAAGATCTGTAACGGAGGTGGCTGAAACAATTTTGATCTCATTAGTGCTCGTAATTCTAATTATTTACCTGTTTTTTAGGGATTGGGCAATTGCATTTAGGCCATTGATTGATATACCTGTTTCTTTAATAGCTACCTTTTTTATCATGTACATTTTTGGATTTTCCATTAACGTATTAACACTATTAGCTATTGTTTTGGCAACAGGTTTAGTGGTAGATGATGGCATCGTGGTAACGGAGAATATCTTTAAAAAAGTTGAGGAAGGCTACTCTCCTATTGAAGCAGCAATTAAAGGCTCTAATGAAATATTTTTTGCAGTAATTTCTATCTCCATTACCCTTGCAGCAGTATTCTTACCAGTAATTTTCTTGCAAGGATTTGTCGGGCGGCTCTTTCGAGAGTTTGGTGTAGTCATAGGTGCAGCGGTACTAATTTCGGCATTTGTTTCATTGACTTTAACCCCGATGTTAAATGCTTATTTAATGAAAAAGGGTGGTCACAAGCCATCTAAGTTTTACAACTTCACTGAGCCTTATTTCGTTAAGTTAAACGATTCTTATAAACGTAACCTTGAGAAGTTTTTAAGTAGACGATGGTTAGCCGCTCCAATCATTATTATATGTGTTGGTTTAATTGCATTGTTTTGGAATTTATTACAAAAAGAAACAGCACCTTATGATGACAGGAGTGCAATTAACATGAATTTAAGCACACCCGAAGGTTCTTCTTTTGCTTATACAGATAAATTCATGAACAAAGTTGCTCAAATGGTAACCGATTCAGTTCCTGAGAAAAAAGTGCTGATAACCATTACTTCTCCAGGTTTTGGTGGTGCTGGAGCAACAAATTCTGGCTTTGTGCGCATGGGTTTGACTGACCCAGAAGATAGAGAAAAGTCTCAAAAAGAAATTGCCGATAGGTTAACTAAAATAACCAGAAAATACACTGAAGGTAAAGTTACAGTAACACAACAACCTACCATTTCTGTTGGACGAAGAGGTGGTTTGCCAATTAGCTACATTTTACAAGCACAAAACTTTGAGAAGTTGAGAGAAAAGGTGCCATTGTTTATGGATGAAGTTGCTAAAGACCCCACCTTTTCTACTTCTGACGTTAACTTAAAATTTAATAAGCCAGAAATTAGCTTAACCATTGATAGAGAGAAAGCAAATAATCTAGGTGTTTCCATTGTAGATATAGCTCAAACTCTGCAATTAGGTTTAAGTGGTCAACGTTTTTCTTATTTCTTTATGAATGGCAAACAATATCAAGTTATTGGACAATTTGATGTTAGCGATAGAAAAGATCCATTAGATTTAAGTTCCGTTTATGTAAGGAATAATAAAGGACAATTGATACAACTAGACAATCTGGTAACTGCAAAAGAAGAAAGCAGTCCACCACAATTATATAGGAATAACCGTTTCATTTCTGCAACTGTTTCTGCTGGTTTAGCCCCTGGGAAAAGTATTGGAGATGGAATTGAAGCGATGGATAAAATTAAAGCTAAAGTATTAGATGAAAGTTTTTCTACAGATTTAAGTGGCGAATCGAGGGATTTTCAAGAAAGTTCATCAAACACTTTATTCGCCTTCGGCTTAGCTTTATTATTAGTTTATTTAATACTATCTGCGCAGTTTGAAAGTTTCAAAGATCCAATCATTATTATTCTAACTGTACCTATGGCTGTTGCTGGAGCATTTTTATCACTTTGGTTATGTGGTCAAAGTTGGAATATTTTTAGTCAGATTGGTACAATTATGTTAATTGGTTTGGTAACTAAAAATGGTATTTTAATTGTTGAGTTTGCTAATCAATTAAAAGAAAAAGGCGCAACAGTCCAAGATGCAATTAGAGAAGCTGCTGTTTCGAGATTAAGGCCAATTTTAATGACAAGTATGGCCATTGCCATTGGCGCTTTACCAATTGCAATGGCACTAGGAGCCGCAGCAAAAAGCAGAATGAGTATGGGAACTGTTATTATTGGAGGAACAATGTTCTCTTTAATTTTAACCTTGTTTGTAATTCCTGCAATTTACTCGGCATGGTCTAAAGAGCATAAAGAAAATAAAGATTTAACAGCATCATTAGCAGCTGCAGAGGCTGAGGAAAAGGCATCAAAAAATAATGACTAGAATGAAATTAAAGTATATTATATTTTTTATCGTCCTATGGCTAGCAAATGCTAACCAATATATTTTTGCACAAGAAAAATTAAGCTTACAAGACGCGATTAGCATTGCCTTAAAGAACAACTATGATATTAAGCTGATAAATAATGATATTGCAATAGCAAAAAACAACGTTAATTTAGGTAATGCAGGAATATTACCTGTTGCTGTGGGAACATTTAACACTGGTGGCAGCAGGCAGAACACTGTGCAAACACAATCTACAGGAACACAAAGAATTGTAGATGGGGCAAGAAGCACAAATATGTCTTATGGCGTAGGCTTAGATTGGACAATATTTGATGGTTTTACCATGTTTGCTAATTATGATAGATTAAAAGCATTAGAGCAACAAGGACAAATAGTTGCGAAAGGACAAATTTTAACTACCATTTCTGATGTAATCACTGCATATTTTAATGTGGTAAAGCAGCAACAATTGGTTTTAGCTTCTGATAGTGCTATTGATGTTTCAACTTATAGATTAAAAATTGCAAACAATAAGCTAGAAATTGGTCGTGGTTCTAAATTAGATGTAGTAGCAGCTAAAGTTGATTATAATACAGATACCTCGAATTATTTACAACAAAAAAACTTGCTAAATAATTATTTGGTTACGCTTAATCAACTAATGGCCAGAGATGCGACCATTAAATTTATGGCAGATAATCAAATGGTTATCGACAATAATTTAAACTATACTGAACTTGCTACTCAAACAGAAAGTCTTAATCCTGATTTGCAAAATGCGTTCCTTAGCAAAAAGATTGCAGAGTTAAATTTAAAACAGATTAAAGGAAGTCGTTATCCTAGAGTTAGCGTAAACACAAGTTATGATTTTAATCGTAATGCCAATCCAACAGGGTTCAGTACACAATCAAGATCGAATGGTTATACTTATGGCCTAACGGCAAGTGTTCCAATTTTTAATGGCTTTTTGCAAAGACAAAATGAGCGAAATGCTAAAATTCAAATCAATTCATCTGAATTAACATTAGAAAAAACCAGACAAGATATTATAGCACAGCTAACTTCTGCTTATCAAAATTATAGTACTTATCTTGAGTTGATAAAGCTAGAACGAGGCAATGTGAATCTTGCAAAAGAAAATTTAGATATCACATTAGAGAAATATCGCTTAGGTAGCATTGCCCCTTTAGAGTTAAGAGAAGCGCAAAGAAATGCATTAGACGCAAATAATAGGTATCTTGAAATACAATATCAAGCGAAATTGGCAGAAATTGCACTAAAAGAACTAAGTGGAACCTTAAATATTCAATAATTTGCTATTTTTAGTGTATGATTTTAGTTGCGGATAGCGGATCTTCGAAAACAGACTGGATGGCGTACAGTCCTAACAAGACACTTACCTTTAGTACACAAGGGATTAATCCTTATTTTGTAAATGCCTTCGATGTTGTTAAAATTCTATCTAAAAATAGAGATTTATCCGCTTATGCAACAGCAATCAAAGAAGTTTATTTTTTTGGTTCAGGCTGTTCTTCTCCAGATAAGCATGAAATCATCTCAAATGGTCTTTCTACTTTTTTCACCAATGCATTTATAAGTGTAGATCATGATTTAATCGGATCTGCCTATGCAACTTGCGGAGATAAAAAAGGACTTACATGTATTTTAGGAACAGGGTCTAACATTGCTTATTATGATGGAACTGAAGTTCATAGAAGCAACCATGGATTAGGGTATGTTTTAGGAGACGAAGGTTCAGGAACTTATTTTGGCAGGAAAGTATTGGTTAGTTACTTACACAATAAGATGCCAGAAGAATTAAGACTAGAGTTTGCAAAGAATTTTGAGGTTGACAGAGATAATATTATAACCAACATCTATCAAAAGCCTTTCCCTAACTCTTACCTTGCTACTTTCAGCAGGTTCATGATCGCCCACAAAGACCATCCCTTTATTCAGCAAATACTTAAGGATGGTTTTCAAGAATTTATTGATACCAACGTTAAAGACTATAAAAGCTACAAAACATTAGAATGCAATTTCGTTGGCTCTATTTCATATTACTACCAAGATGCCCTTAAAGCAGTTTTTGCCGAAAACGGTATTAAGGTTGGCAAAATTTTGCAAAAACCTATAGAAGGAATTTTCGATTATATCCTTAAAAGAGAGGGAATTACAGCTTAATCATTGCTTTTATCGCAGAAAAAAATTTGTTCATCATTTCAATACCCTGACCCTCTATTATTCAATAAAAATCATTCTTGTTCATTTTCTGAACAAACTTTGTTCATTTTTGCTAATCGTAGTGTTACGTTACAAAACACTGTATAAAATGAACGAGTTAATATGTTGATAAATAATTTAAGTTTATAACGAAATCCTCATTTAGATATATCTAAGTCGGTTTTTAAACTAAATTATCCCCAACGTGCTCTCTCTTAAAAAACCATATCCCTCATTATTATGGCTGCTATCCGTAGCAATTTTATTTTTCTCATGGAGAGAGGTGAAGGGGCAAAACTGTACGCCAACTGAACGTGTATATGCTAATAGTCAAACCAGTAGTGCTGATGTTTCAGTACTTTTTGTTACACTGGCCGAAGTTAATAACAAACCCAACTCAGTAGATGGCTCCTTAAGTACCCATTCTACACTTGCAACCTATGTAGGTTTGTTAGGGTTAGGAACTGCTTGGCAAAACTTAAAATTTCCTGCTTCAGAATTACCTGCTGGTGATAACGGTAGTACTCCTATTTCAGTTAAGATTGCCACAGGCTCTACCATACTTAATGTTTTAAACAACGTTACAATTCAAGCAACACTTAGTGGGTCGCCAGTAGGGGTCTCTTATTCAGGAGCCTCGCTTCTTAGCTTACTAAGCGGACAAGGAGAAAACATTATCACTTTTACACCTGGAGCAAAATATGATGGCGTTAGGGTAATCATTAACCCAATTGTAGACGTAGGAACATCTGTAGATCTTTATTATGCCTATTTTAATAAACCGAGCGGAACAATAGCTTGTGCTTCTCCTATAGAAGTATTAAGTGGTTCCACAGGGACAATTGCTAGTTCATTAACCGCAGTTGACAACCCTAATAGAGCAATAGATGGCAATTTAAGTCTTTATGCAAAGATAAACTCTACTGTAAGTGCCCTTAATGAAACTTATTTAACAGCTGTATATCCTGCTCATTCTGTTGTTGGGGATTCAATTAGAATTATCATTGAGTCTGATAATTTGGCCTTACTAAACGCAACAATTTTAGCAAGTGATTTTCATGTTAGAGGCTTTAGTGGGAATACTCAAGTGATGGACGTTGCAGGGAATTCTCCTTTTTTGAACCTAAATCTTCTAAATGGTTCGACGACAAAGTACACAATAACTATACCTATAACCAATGCATTTGATAAAGTTCAAATAGCTACAGCCGGAGGACTAGCTTCGTTGTTAAATGGGCTTAGAATATATGAGATACAGAGAATTATTGCTAAACCAAAAATTTCAAGTACAGATTTAGTTTCAAACCTTATCACTTTGTGCTCTGGAAACACAACAAATTTAACAGTTGGTACAGCCCAAGATTGCACAACTTATAATTGGTACAATACAGCAATTGGCGGCCCAATTTTACATACTGGTGTTAGCTATACCCCCGATGTTAGTCTATTAACGCCAGGCGACCATATTTTTTACGTAGAGTCAGTTCGAAACAATTGCACAGAGACATCTGGAAGAATACCTGTTAATATAAAAATCAATTCATTACCTAGCATCAATTTAGGTTCTGATCCCTCAATTTGTGTTGAGACGCTGACAGCACTATTGCCCTTTACCGCAACAACAGAAACGCCAACATCTTACAGTATAACTTGGGCTGGTGGTAGTCCGTTAACAAACATTGTTGATGCGGCGTTTCCTGCAAGCAGCCCAATAAGTATTCCTATCCACATATCTACTCCAGCGGCTACCTATGCTGGAACAATAACCGTAAAAAATGCAAATGGATGTATAAGCAACCCTGTCAATTTTAATGTAATTATTAACCCAAAAATAACATCACCAAACGTAACCATTACTTCAAATTAAATTAATTCACTCATAAACAATAAATAACAAGCGACATGAAAACAACAATCAAAACCCTAAAAAAAATGATGCTAGTGGCATTATTTACATTAATCTCAAGCTCAGCATTTGCGGCAACTTATTACGTATGCGCTGGTGCAACTTTAAATTTCACACCACAAACAATTGCAAACATCTCCTATACTTGGGATGTGGAAGGAGGAGGATTTAATTCTATAACACCCGTTGCCGGAGTTTATAGCATAACGGCTTCATCTACTCCTGGCACATACACTGTTACTATGCGTTCTACATCAAGTAACCCTGCTATTTGTGCGCCTGCAGATGTAGTGAACGATTTTATAGTACTGCCACCATTAGCATTTAATTTAGCGTCAGCGCCAAGCAATGCACAATATTGTACTTCGGCAGGCGCCAACGCAAATTCAGTAATTACACCAACATTTACTGGATTTCCAACTGGCACACCTTATACCGATGATTTAGAAGCCGAATATAGTTACAGTGTTGTAAAAGATGGTGGATCAGCAGTTAATGGAACCACCGTAGGCACTATAAATACTACTACTGGAGCTTACACATTAACCACTACTGCAATAGGCACTTATGTAATTACTGGCAGTGTTAAGTATAAACAAAAAGCTGGCTTTACCAATGCACTAATTAGCACTTCTGGTTGCCCTGTTACTGGTGTTACAACTCAAACAGTTGAAGTAATTGCAGCACCAGCTCAGCCAACAATTGTAATTACTGCTAACTAAATTAGGTAATTCGAGTCATTCCATCAGATGCTTAACAAGACCATAGGTTTCCTATTAAGTATGCTGTTGCTCTTTGCAATGGTAAGTTTTGCGCAATCTCCTGTTCCACAAACAGTAAATATTGCCAGCGGGAAAACTGTGACTTTAAAAGCCAACTCAACTGGTGGAATAAAATATCAATGGTTAAAGGATGCCATCCCTATCACTGGAGAAATAGCCCAAAGTTATACCACTGGGAATGCTGGAACTTATACAGTAATTTCTTACAACATAGCAGGTTGTATTTCTGATGTATCAGACCCCGTAATAATTACTGTAGATGACCCACTTAAAACCGCAGATCTAATGATTACAAAAACATCTGAAGCTAGAGCCATCTCTGTTAATGAAGTTTTTGAATATAACCTGAGGGTAAAGAATAATGGTCCGAGTGATGCAACAGGAATAAAAGTAACCGATGCCTTACCAAAGGAACTTACCTTTTCTCAATTGATAAACCCTTCCATTGGTGTAGCGAGTTATAGTGAAAGTACACGAACCATTATATGGGATATACCAAAGGTGATAACCGGAGAAACCGCAGATTTAAAAATCAAGGTTATGGCAAGCAAACCCGGATTAGTTAAAAATATTGCAATGGCTTATGCCTTAGAAAACGACCCCAAGGTTGCAAACAATACCTCTATTGACTTTAAGCCAATTATTGGAGTGCTCATACCCAATGTATTTACGCCTAATAATGATGGGAAGAATGATTTCTTCAAAATTACTGGGCTTGAATATTATACTTCAAATGAGCTAACCATTATTAATAGGTGGCAAAGTACGGTTTATGAAAAAAAGGGATACCAAAATGATTGGACAGCAAATGGGCTTAGCGATGGTACTTATTTCTATGTATTGAGGGTTAAAACAGCGAATTCGGCTTGGCAAGAGTTAACAGGTTATATTACTGTAGTACGATAAAATAAATGGATATGAAAAAGATTATTTTAACGGGATTATTTTATTTGATGTTATCTCCCTTATTTGGGCAGCAAGAAACGCAGTATGGACAATATATTTATAATGGGCTTTATGTAAATCCAGCATATGCGGGATATAAAGAGGCTGTTTTTGCTCAGGCTATTTACAGAGCACAATGGACAGGTTTAAAGGGTGCGCCACAAAGTTTATCCATAGCTTTTGATGCCCCAATTACAGATAAAGACATTGCGGTTGGAGCCATCATCACAAAAGACAAAATCGGTGCACAAAGCACATTGAACGCTTATGCTAATTTAGCCTATCGCTTGAGGTTAAATCATAATGTATTCAATGTGCTGGCATTCGGAATTGGAGTTGGAGTAATGCAAACTGGTTTAAATGGGAGTTTATTGACACCAGACGAAGTTGGTGATGCCAAAATCCCAGTAGGTTTTGAAAGTAGAACAATGCCAAGTTTAAGAGTTGGTGCCCAACTATCCACAGAAACCTTTTTTATGGGCTTTTCGGCTAATAATCTTTTCGCTAAAAGATTAACTACCGACAATGATTTTTTTGCCAATTTAAATACACAAGAACATTTTTATTTTACAGCTGCAATGTTATTTCCTGTGCAGAGAGATATCAGCTTTAAACCATCATTTTTACTTAAGGATGATTTGCATGGGCCAACCTCGTTAGACATTAATTCTTTTCTAATTTTTAAGGATAGGTTTTCAATTGGAGCAGTTTATAGAACATCACTGAATCTTTTTCCTAGACCAGCAATACAAAACAATTTATTGAAGAAAAGTGCTGTAGGGATAATGACAGATTTTCTGATTAAGGAACGTTTTAGAATTGGTTATGGATTTGATTATAGCCTAAATAAGCTAGGTAATTATGGTTTTGGATCTCACGAAATCTCTGTAGGTTATTACTTTAACCTAGCTCCAGTTCGAAATAAGCTCTTTTTTTGTTTCTAACTAGTCTTTGCCCTCATCAGCTTCAAAAGCTACAAAACTCCATTTTCCTTTAGCATCTTTTTCATAGCTTACTTTATAATTTGAACTTGGCGGAATGGTAAAGTGGAAGCTAAATGATTTTTCATCTGCGTTTTTTGGAATAAAATGATCCTTTATCGCATTAGCCGTAGCTTCTATTAATTCTTTTGAGTGTTGTTTCATCAGTTAATTTGCACCTCCAATTTGATGTTCAATAAATTCACTCTCATTACCAGTTCTATCTATTGCAGTTACAGCAAATGAACTCAAAAGTGTTCTGCTGCCTTTTGTGCCGTTTTCAATAGAAGCCATTAAATCTAAACTTTCATCCTTTCTGTTCATGATTTTATAGCTCCATTTGTTTCCATATTTAAAATAAACTACCCATTTAAACACATCACTCTTTTCTGTGTGATTCCATCTAACTTCCCATAATTTATCTTTTGGAGCTACTGTAATTATCGGTTTTGCTGGTCCTTTACGATCTAACCATTCGCTAGCTGGCACTAAAGCCTGATTTTTATACGGACCACTTTTTAAGCCACTACGCAAAAGCGGATGTTTAACTAATGCCGCAATACTCCAATGTACTGCTCCAGGGCTTTGAGGCAACATACCTCTGGTTACCATGATTTGGTTTATGATTTCATCGACGTTTTTATCATCGCCACCTAAACCTACATTCATACCTGGCCATAAATGTCTATTTTTTGTGTTTTCGCTTTGCCACCAACCCAACAAAACAGGAAAACTATGCGGAATATCATTCACTTTCCAATACAACTGCGGAGTAAAATAATCTATCCATCCTTTGTTTAGCCACAATTTTGCATCAGCATAAAGTTTCTCGTATTGATCATAACCTTCAACAGATGCTGGATAACCAGGTCTCCAAATCCCAAACGGACTTAACCCAAATTTAACGTGTTTTTTCTCTGCTTTAATCTCTTTATAAATGCGTTCGATGAAGGTATTTATACTTTCTCTTCTCCAATCAGACCTAGTTAATTTACCCCCACTTTGTTGGTAAGCTACCCAACTTAAATTATCCGGAAAATCTGCACCTCCATTATACGAATCATATGGATAAAAATAATCGTCAAAATGAACACCGTCTATATCGTAACGTTTAACAATATCTCTCACCACTGCAGCCGACTGATCTTGCACACCTTTTAAGGATGGATCCATCCAATACTGCCCATCTTTTAACTTCACTACCAGTTCTGGTTTTGATTTTACAACTGAAGTTGCACTTTCTCCACCGCCAGAAAGATGATGAGCTCTGTAAGGATTTAACCAAACATGTAATTCCAAACCTCTATCATGTGCTGCTTCAACCCAAAATTCCAAAGGATCATAATATGGATTTGGAGCCTTTCCTTGTTCTCCAGTTAAAAAGTAAGACCAAGGCTCTAAATCGCTTTTATATAAGGCATCTGCCTGAGGTCTAATTTGTAATATGGCTGCATTAAAGTTTAAACTTTGCAATAAATCCAACAACACAATAGCTTCCTTTTGTTGTTCTGCTGTACTTAAGCCAGGTTTACTTGGCCAATTAATGTTAGCTACAGAAGCAATCCAAGCAGCCCTAAATTCTCGCATCGCCTTTGGCGGTTGTTCTACAGGTTTTTGTGCCTTAACCAATTGCAAGCTATTTAAACTTAAAAAAACAATGAGTAGCTGAAATATCCTTTTTACCATTTGGTGATTAATTTGATATTATAAAAATGCAAAAAAAGCCCCGATAAAACACCGAGGCTTCTCTAAATATTATTTCCTAAGGATGTTCTATAGTCCCCTTCAGGGGATTTAGGGGTTAATTTAATCCACCTTTACGGTTTGCTTTAACTGGAGCTGGCCACACACCTGGTTGGTTTGTTCTAGGATTAACAGACATTGGCGCTTTCTCATTTGATGTTCTCTCTGGATCTTCGCAAGCCATGTAAACTAAAATAGCAGCTAAAATTGCATTGTTTCTAACTTCATCAAAAACAACTTTGTCATAAGTATCACGATTGGTGTGCCAAGTATAGCTGAAATAATCCCAAGGCAATGCACCTAAAGAAAAACCTAATGCACCAGCTGCAACAAATGAGGCGTTATCTGAACCACCACCACTTGGTGTACCAGGGAAATTAGTTTTGATTTGATTTTTAATGGTATCTGGAACCGCAGCCAACCATCTTGGTAAAAAGTCTTTAGCTTTTGCATAACCCGCACCACCAATATTAACAACCCTTCCTGTACCGTTATCTTGATTAAATAAAGCCTGTAAGTTGCTTACAATTTCAGGGTGATCTTCAACAAATGCCCTTGAACCATTTAAACCTTGCTCTTCACTTGCCCAATGGCCAACTAAAATTGTCCTTTTAGGATTTGGATAGAACTTTTTAAGCAAACGCATGGCTTCCATCATCATAATAGTTCCAGTACCGTTATCTGTAGCGCCACTAGATGCATCCCATGAATCAAAGTGAGCTGATAACATCACGTATTCATTTGGTTTCTCAGAACCTTTAATTTCTGCCAATGTATTAAATGTTGGCACTACACCTAATTCTTTTGATTCAGACTCTATTCTAAGCATTGGTTTGTTTCCATATTCTGCCAAGCGATAAACCAAACCATAATCTTCAACAGACAAATCTACAGTTGGGATTTTAGTGGTGTTTGCACCAAAAACTTTATCAACTCCCCATCCTGCACTCCAGTTATTGATGATGATACCCGCAGCGCCAGCTTTTTCAATGGCTAAAGCTAAATTTTTAGCATTTAAACCAGTTTTAGCTAACCTATCTCTCCAAGCTTTTGCAGCCTCTTCTTTATCCTTTTTAAATTTTGCTAAACCATCTTTTGTTGCAAAATCTTCGTAATTCTTATCTGGTCGGCCAGAAATTTGAGCTTGCGAAATTAAAACCAATTTACCTTTTACACTCGGTAACCACTTTACAAAAGCCATCGAATCTGCAACTAATGGCAAAACAATAGCTTCAGCATTAATTGGTTTTCCTTTTACTGTAGATGGGCTCCAAGCTAATTGCGTACCTTCTAAAGTTCTTAACCTCGGGCTAACCAAATCTATGTGCGTAATTCCTCTTTCCCATCCACGCCATTCTCCCCATTTTTCTGTTTTGGCAGAAATACCCCAATCACTATATTTTTTTACTGCCCAATCGCCAGCTTGTTTCATTTGTGGTGTTCCAACTAATCGCGGACCAACAACATCAAAAAGTTCGTGTGCTAATTTCTCTAATTGAGAATTTTCATTTGCTTCTTTAGTAACACTTGAAACAAATGCTTCTTTAGTTTGCGCAAAGGCAAAACTGCTGCTCAGCATCGTAGCTACAAAAAGTAACAATCTAGATTTTTGGGTAGTTTTCATTCTATAAGTTTATGAGTTAGTTTTCTTTTGAAAGATAAGCAAAGCCTAAGTTTTAAGCAATAATCATCAAATAAGTTACAGGGAGTTTTAGATTTTAGAATGACGATTTAAAATAATGTCTCACAATACCGTAATTATCTAGGAACTAGAAATCTGTATGGAAAGAGCTTCCAAAAAATCTTTAGAGAAACTCCAAAGGAGTCCCTTTGGGACAATTTCAGTATTCCATCGCGTCTGTAGCCCTTCTTTGCACTTCAACTCCAAAAGATGGGGTTTTCGCTTCAATAAGGTTTAGATTTTAGCGTTTGGTGGGTCTTTTGTTCGGTTGCTAGATACCAAGAACTTAAATAAGTTATATATCGCAAATTAAACGTGTATATTCGTTTAAAAATGATTAAAAACGGATAAAGTTGCGCGCAAAGCCGCGAGTTAGCGGTAATTTTAGTGAACCAATGGTAAAATACAAAAGGCTTATTAATGTATAACAAATTAAAAGGCTCGTTGACAGCAAATGAATCCAATTTTTTTCAAATATGCGTACAAACAGTTAGTTAGGCTCTAACTCCCAATGCAACCTATGAAAATAAAAGCTTATTCCCCTTTAAATCCTTTACTTAAAAAATACATAGAGTGTATTTATATACTCACACATACATCTGAAGAAAAACCCGCCAAATACATAACCTTCCCATCTATTTTTACCATTGTATCAATAAGTGAAAAATCAAAAACTATTAATAAAGGAAATAAATTAATAATCGGGCAATGCGATGACAATGAGGTAGAAACCAATTTGGTATCTAATTTTAATAAGCCGGTGTATGTCCAATACGAAGGGAACATAAACGAAATTACTATCTATTTTAAACCGTTGGCTATTAATTCATTTTTGGAGCACGAATTAAACCATTACAACAGTTCAAACTTTTCTGAATTTTCACCTTTTGAAGATTATAGAAAAGTTATGATAGAAATTCTTTCTTTGCAAAATGATACCAAAAAAATTGAAGCTGTTGAAAGTTATTGGTTATCCAAATTGATAGGGTTTCAGCATCATTTCCTTGAAACTGTTTTGTCTGAAATGATGTGTGATGAAAATGACGCTGTAACCATTACAGAACTATGCAAAAAAAATCCTATTTCACGTACAACATTAAACAAACACTTTGGCAAACACATCTGCAAAACACCATCTCAATTCAAAAAGATATTAAGATTCAGAAATGCGGTTAATAAATACTCATCAGATAAAGCAAAAAACAACTTAACGGATATTGCATATGGTGTTGATTATTTTGACCAGTCGCATATGACAAGAGAATTCAAATCAGTGACAGGGTTCTCTCCCAAAGTTTTTTTTAACAAAACGACGGCGCTGGAAAAAAAACAAATTCACTGGCTGTTTTTATAGGTAGGTTTACGTTTGTACAATTTTTCCTTTTATGATTAAAGTACTTTTGCCACTTAATCATATAAAGAGACCCATATGACAATCCGTCAAATATATTTTATTACAGCTATCTTCTTCATAGCTCTTTTACAGCCTATTGTGGTACAATCACAAAATTTGGAAAGTATAGTTAATCCGATAAAATCTCACTTAAAAAATCTCGAAAAAGAAAATAACTTAAGCGGGGTCGTTCTTATTGCAAAAGATGGCAAACCAACCTATAGAGAAGCATTTGGTTTTGCTAATTTGCCGGACCGTGTTAAAAATAAACCGGACACGAAGTTCAACTTAGCTTCTATCAACAAGATGTTCACAGCAACGGCTATTATGCAATTGGTGGAATCTGGGAAAATTTCGCTTCAAGATAAAGTAGGCCAATATCTTTTGGATTATCCTAATAAAACTGTTGCTGACTCTGTGACCATCCATCAATTATTAACGCACACTTCAGGAATGAGCAGTTTTTGGGAGGAATACGATAAGCTTGCAAAAGTAAACTTCAAAACAGTTTCTGATTACCTTCCATTGTTTGCTTATAAAAAACTAGCCTTTGCTCCAGGTAGTGACTTCTTATACAGCAATTCCGGATATATGGTTTTAGGATTAATCATTGAAAAGGTGTCGGGTCAAAATTATTTTGATTTCGTAAAAGAACATCTCTATAAACCTGCAAAAATGATTAATACTGATGCTTACGAATTGGATAATGTTATTCCAAATTTGGCTACCGGCTATACAATGTCATCGGAAGAACCAGGGCAATGGAAAAATAATATTTTCTCAAATTTAGCAAAAGGAACACCTGCAGGTGGTGGCTATTCAACAGCTGACGATTTGTTGAGTTTCGCCAATGCTTTACAAAACAATATTTTACTTAGCAAAGAGAGTGTAACCCTTTATACATCAGGTAAAGTAAAGTACAGAGAAGGAATGTATGGTTATGGTTTTGAAGAAAACACAATCAACGGGCACCGCATTATTGGACATACCGGCGGACACGATGGTATTGCTTGTGAAATAATGATTTATCCGGATTTGGGCTACACTGTTGTTATTCTAACAAATGGAGAAGTCGAAAATTATTGGGAAGTGAGTAATCTGATTAAAAAACAATTAGTAGGTTCAGCACCATCAATTGACAATTTTTTTTACACTAAAGATATCATTAAGACCATATGCAACAAAGGCTATGAAGCTGGCATTAAGGAAATAGAACAAAATTCAAAGAAATATTCATTAAGAGAAAATCTGATTGAAAGATATGGTTACAAGCTATTGTTCGAAAAAAAGACTAATCAGGCCATAGATTTATTTAAGTTAAATATTCACTTTTTTCCAAACTCAACCTATGGTTATTATTATATAAGCGAGGCATACAGGGTTTCAGGTCAAAAAAAACAAGCAATTGAATATCTAAAGTTATACATCGAAAAAGAGCCGGAAGACAATGATGCTAAATTAAAATATAAATTGCTAATGAAATAACTACGCTGACGGCTATTACAACGGATTTAGGCAATTGGTTTTGAGAAAAGTTAAGTTTTGGAATATGCCCTATGCTAACATTCTCGATGACAACGAACAAATACAACAGAAATGAAGGGCGAAGTGCTAACATCGGTTTGGTTGTATATTGGCTGAAGTGCTTCGATTTCCTGCCCAAACACAAAGCACCAAAACGTTAACTATTATTTTACCAAACAATCCACAAACGACAATCGCTTCTCACAGTTGAACGAGAGTAATTTTTTAGGATTTTCACCCTTGTATTGACAATAAGAGTAAAATGATATCTAAACAGATTCCCAGCCCCACAAGTTGGTCTGGATTTGCAATCTCGACTAACCTACATCAAGCTTAACCTAACCAAAGGAATAAGATTTTTAGAAAAACAATGTCAGTATTTTATAGCAATTGCAGCCCCTCTATCCGCTATTGCCTGAAAAAGGCATCCGCTACTATAGGGTTTATAGGTTAGCGTTTGGAGGTTCTTTTGTTCGATTGCTAGGTGCCAAAGAATCATAAGCCTTAAAGAAAGACTGCATAACCAGCCGTGAAAGATGGTGCTGAAAAACTTATTTTCATAAATTCAATAGTTTATAAATCGTAAATTAAACGTGTATATTCGTTTATAAATGATTAAAACGAATATAGTTGTGCAAAGTCGCAAGTTGTCCGCCATTTTATTGCAACACCCTGCGATTACTAATTTTCCATTACAATAGACTGATTTTTTAGATTACATTACCATCTGCTATTTTTTTTATTGACAAAAACTATGTTTGAGCCACTCTTTACCTATCTTGAACTTTTTCAAAAAATACCTTCTAAGGACAAAGAAACCATTTGCCAAAATACAACATTTATAAAAGTAAAGGAAGGCGAAATTTTATTGCAAGAAGGAAAGGCGGCAAAACAAATGTTTTTTATTTGCAAAGGAATTTTAAAAATCGTGAGTATAAGCGAAAAAGGAAACGAAGTGATTCATTTCTTTTTAAGTGAAAATCAGTTTTGTACCATTTTGAAAAGCTTTACAGAAAACGCAGTATCAACAGACAGTATCCATGCAGCTTGTGATTCCGAAATAATTGTTTTTCAAAAAGACAAATTACATTCCTTGTATAACACTTTACCTTATTTCAAGAGCCTGTTGGACAACATTACCAAACAAGCTTTACTTAACAAAATATCATTACGAAACTCATATATTGGCGAAGACGCAACGACACGTTATCAAAAATTTATTGTGCAACAATCCAACATAGCGTTAAGAGTTTCACAAACTGACATAGCTTCTTATCTCGGCATCACAAAACAATCATTAAGCAGAATAAGAAAAAATATGCACTAATTCGTTTTTTACCATTTGGTAAATCCTTTCGATATCAAGCTTTCTACTTTTGTTCGACGAAAAATAATTTCGAGAACAATAAAATTGAAAGAAATGGAAAGTTTAAAAGGCAAAAAAGTAGTAATTATCGGTGGCAGTTCGGGTATTGGTTTGGCAACAGCAAAATCTGTTGCTTCAAAAGGCGGATTTGTTATTATTGCTTCGAGTAATCAACAACGCATAGACAAAGCGTTACAAGAATTACCTACTGAAAGTATTGGCTACACAATTGATGTGACAAATGAAATGCAAGTCAAAAATCTTTTTGTACAAATTGGAGCATTCGACCATTTGGTTTTTACAGCAGGCGAAAACCTCATTCTTAGCAATGTAGCGGACACCACATTGGAAGTGGCTCGGAACTATTTTAATATTCGTTATTGGGGAGCCTTTACAGCCGTAAAATATGCTACACCATTTATCAATACCACAGGCTCAATTGTATTAACAAGTGGCATTGCCAGCAACAGGCCCAACAAAGGATGGGCGTTGGGTGCAAGTATCTGTGCCGCAATGGAAGGTTTTGCGAGAGCAATGGCAATGGAACTGGCGCCAATAAGAGTAAATGCTGTTTCGCCTGGAGTAGTAAAAACAGAGCTTTGGGGCGGTATGTCGGAAAGCGACAGAAAAACAATGTACACAAGTATTGGAAACACATTACCCGTAAAACGAGTTGGGGAAGCGGAAGATATTGCCAAGACATTTGTATATTTATTGGAACAAGAATACGGTACAGGACAAACACTTACCATTGATGGCGGCACTTCATTAGTATAACAGTTGAGACAAAAGAAGGTGCATAACAGGGTTTGGCGTTATAGGGGCTAACGAACATAGACTGAACATTTGTAATCTATGTATCTTTAGATGCAAGGGTTGGGCTGATGAGTAATGAATACCCCTACAACGCCAAACCCAAACTGTTATAAATGATTATTTGGCTACAAAAAAAATGGCTCGCTTAAAACGAACCATCTCTAAATACTAAGTACTAACTACTATATACTTCTTTTAAGCTCCCCTCATCACACCAATCTGTTTTCCAGACCAATCTGGGAAGAGTACTTTATCATTGTGTATACCTAAGTGTTTATCAGCAACTTCACTAAATACAGCTCTAAAATCAGTAGTTACCGCTAAATCTCTACCGTCTTCTAAATTCTCTTTAGCTAATGGATTAATTAAACCGTGAACCAATCCTCCACTTACACTATTACCTAAGATAAAATTACAAGAAGCACGACCATGGTCTGTACCACCTGTTCCATTTTGCGCAACAGTACGTCCAAATTCTGTCATTGTCATCACCGTAACTTCATCCTGATATTTGCTCATGTCATTCCAAAAAGCCATCATGCTTTCACTCAAATCGTTTACGTTACGGGCAAAAATCCCAGTTTCAGTACCTTGGTTAAAATGTGTATCCCATCCTCCAGATTCTGCAAATGCCACTTCCATACCCACATCCATTTTAATCAATTGGGCTATTTGCTTTAACGAATTTCCTAAGGCACTTGCAGGATAAACGGCATTATTTTCTGGTCTGTAGTTTTTAGTATCTGTTTTATCAAGCATTTTAATAGCATCGAAACTTTCCTTGCCTGTATTTTTTAGCAAACCAGATGAAGTTTGGTCATACAAATCTTCAAAACTTTTTGAAGCCATATTAGCACCAGCCTGATTTCCTTTCAACTGAATATTAAAATCTGACAAGTTTTTTATCGCAACTGCAGGATGATCTCCATAAAAAGACCTTGGCAAAGAAGACGTTAAACTTACCCCTTGAAAAGGAGTTGTTGCTGCATCATGACCTAATAAACCAACTGCCCTATTTAACCAGCCACTTGCAGTTCCTTTGCTAAATGGCGTTCCAGATTCCATGTAATCTTGCGCATCAAAGTGTGAGCGTGTATTGTTTGGTGAACCAATACCATGTACAATCGCCATGCGTTTTTCACGAAACATAGGTTCAAAAGCACTCATTGATGGGTGCAATCCAAATTTACCATCAAGGTCAATCAATGGTTTATTTTTTCCACCTTGTGCAGCAGTCATGAACAAACCTGGCCTAGCAGCTTTTAAATATTGGTCGGTAAATGGAGTTACCGCCATTAAACCATCCATTGCACCTCTTTGAAAAATACATACTAATATTTTTTTCTTTTTAAATAAGCCTGGGGTAGTTGTTCCTGCAACGGCATCAGCCAAAAAGCCAGGAATACCACCTAAACCAATTCCAAATAATGCCAGTCCGCCGGCTTTGATAAAACCTCTTCTACTTGTCATGATAATATTATTTACGTTGAAATTCTGGTGAACCTATAATTACGCCAACAACTTGCGACAACATGGTGTTTGTACCTGCCTTTTGTTGTGGTGTTGCATTTGCAAATGCCTTTTTCCCTTTCCCTTTTGGTGCTCCACCATCATCCATGATATTTGCATCTTCATTTGCCATGGTATTCATTTGTTGAGGGGGTGTAGATTTCTGGGCCGCATTTGCAACATTTGTTTCCAAATTCGGGTCATTAAGCATTGGCTTTAGTCTAGCAATGGTTTCATCTAATTTACGCTCTGGCATAAAAAGTTTACTATAAATAACCAAGGCTGCTTCGGCACTTTCTGGCTCGTGATTGTTATTCATCTTTGCCAAACTAAAAGTGATACCTGGAATTCTTTGCGAGGCTAGTGCCAAACCAAAGTTCATTCTATTCAACAAAGAACCTGTATTTATCCAATATTGTCCTTTATCTGGGAAGCCTGTAGGCGCTTGGTAATAATACATCTGCTGACCCATTTTGCTAATCCAAGTATACAATTGGTAAGGTTGGTTAACTTTTGCATCAAGACTTCTTACAGCGCTTATTGCTAATTCAAAAGGTGATTTAGTTTTTTCTCTTAAAGCTTCCTTAGACCAAAATTCTGGAGAACTAGCCATCGTGATCAATACACTTTTAATATCCCCTTCAGTTGATAAAAATGTTTTTGCCATTTTATCTATCAAACTTTGAGGTGGATTATCGTTTACAAAACGAGTAGCTAATTTTCTAGAAATAAATTTAGCAGTAGAGTTATGATGAGCTAACATTTTTAACAACTCCACTCCTTCTTCGTAACCGCCTCCAGCTGGAAATTTTTTACCTAAAACTGTTTTCTCTCCATTATCGTGACGATTTATAGCAAAAATAAAATCACCATCCAACACGAAACCTCGCTTAAGGAGATTTTCTTGTCCAACGGTTTCCATCAATTTTTTCATCGGAGCGCCATATCCGTTATCGCCCATTGGCGCAATTGTCCATCCTGTTAAAACGCGGGCAGCTTGGGTTACATCGCTTTGCGTATAACCACCATCCACACCCAAGGTATGCAATTCCATTACCTCACGAGCGTAGTTTTCATTTAAGCCAGTTTTTCCTTTTCCCTGTTTTAATTTATTCTTTTGAACAACTTGTTGGAATTTCTTTCTGCGTTGCTGCTGTTGTGCATTTCCAGCCATTTGCATATCGTTGCCTGCATTTTCCATCGGTACATTAGTTCCAGCACTGCTAAAATTATCTAGATACATCAGCATCGCAGGAGACTTAGCCGTACTTAACACCAAGTTTTCGAACTTACCAATTACATTCGGGCGAATAACATCTCGCTCGTAAGCAGGCACATAAGAAGCACATTGATTTTTATTTAAAGAAACATTAAAATGATTGAACCAAAAATCTGTCATCAATTCTTGCAACTGATTATTGGTATAAGTTGCCCTTAATATTTTTTGATTGATAAATTGACGATATAGTTCTTGCTGAGGTTTATAGCCTTTTGTTTTCATATAGGCTAAAATCTGCGCTCTGTACTCCTTGCCGTTAGCTTTGTTTACAGAATCTTTATGGATTACACCGTCCTTAACTGCATAGCGAACAATCTGCGCATTTCTTGGATAAATATTCTCAACCTCCGTATTGGTTAAGTTAATGTCTTCTAATTTCGACAGCATTTGATTAAGGCTTGCATCTTCTTGCTTACCATCTAATTGTTGCACCAACCATTTTTCTAAGCCTTCTTTTACAACCGCATCAACATCACCAGCTTTGGCGCCATAAGTAAAACGACTTAATAAATGTGCAGCTGCTTGCTGTTCTGTTAAGCCCGCCTTTTTGTAGGGCAACGTAAATTTTTCTGAAGTTGAATTTCTTACAAAGGAAGAAAAAACTATTCCGCAACTAAATGCAAGAAGGCAGATATAGAAACTGTGAATCTTTTTCATAACTATTTGGCAATTACAATTGTATGACAAGATAAACGTAAGAAGGATTAATTGATTATTAAAATTAACACAAATCTTTAAACTTTATTATCTTAAAAACCATAAAATATTCTTCAGAAATAAGCTTAAAGGCAATTCAATTCACTATTTAATTTTTAATTTCTTCAAAAAATATACCACTTATTAGGTATTGGTTAAACTAAAATTTGATGGTAAATTGAAGCAGTATTATTTCAATTATGGTGATTTCCAAATTTTCAGCTTCTAAAAACGCTTTACCAAAATTAGGATACCTTTTCATATGCTTCTTTTTCCTATTATCTCTTGTATCAAAAGCGCAAGAACCAAAACTAATGTTGCCTATTGGTCATACAAGTTATTTAAAATCAATTAAAATTAGTCCCCAAGGGGAAAAAGCAATCACCGTAGGAGAAGATAAAAAAACAATTTTATGGGACATTGAAACAGGTTATCGTTTGGCGGATTTAGCTAACGAAAACATGGGGTTAGATGATGTTCTTTTCAATGCAAACGGTACAAGAATTTTAGGAACACTTAAATATGGAGATGGAACAAGTATTCCGTTATGGGATGGAAAAACGGGTGAGCTAATAACACGTTTAACACATGCAAAAACCATTAGATATGCTGAATTTAGCCCAGACAAGAAGAAGATTCTTACAGCATCATACGATGGATTTGTGAAGATTTGGGATCCCAGCAATGGATCTCTATTAGATAGCTTAACAGTTAACACCTTAGTTTTTAAAGCTATTTTTAGTCCAGATGGCCAACAAATCGTAACGGCAGATGCACGTAGTATAATCATTTGGGATTTACTAAAAAAAGTACCTTTATTTACATTAGATGGGCATACAGATATAGTAACCGATATCACTTTTAGTCCAGATCAATCAAAAATCTTATCCTCTTCTTATGATCACACATCGAAAATATGGGATGCAAAAACAGGAAAACTGCTTTACACGCTTAACTTAAATGACAAATTAGAAGAGGCTTATTTTAATGTAACCGGTAATGCATTTGTAACCAAAGTAAATGGCTTTGATCATAAAAACATCAAATTATGGGACGCAAATACAGGTAACTTAATTGAAACGCTTAGCAGTGATAAAGACGAACCTAGATTTGCCACCTTTAGTCATGATGGAAAAATAATTGCCTCAGGATCGAGCACAGAAGAAGTAAAAATATGGGAAGTGCAAACAGGTAAACTTTTACAAACATTAAAAGCGCATTATGGAGGTGCTAGGGTTGCTTTATTTACACCAGATGATTCAAAACTTACTGTTGGAACTGGATCTACAAATACCAAATTTTGGGACTTGAAAACAGGATCGTTGATTTTTGACTTTAAAGGTGATGGAAATGGGGTATTAACCATAACAATGACTCTAGATGGAAAAAGATTAATTACACCAATGGGAAATTTAGCCCAAGTTTGGGATTTAGAGAAAAACACCTTGGTAACACAACTTAAGGGCGCTACTACAAATGCGATTGAAAAAATTGAGTTTTTAGATGATCAGAAAACACTAATTACAGATAATGCTACAGGAAGATTTACAAGAATATGGGATATTGAAAATGGAGATATGCTTGGTGGTCAAATGTATGCCCAAAATGATATTGAAAGAATAGTCTATGGCAAAAACTACCTTAAAGCTTTAGTACGATATAAAGATTCGAAAACCCATGAGATTTGGGATTTGCGTAAGGGCACCTTAATTTCTACACTAGATAAAAAATATAGTGGTTATCAAAATCGCTGGGCATTTACACCAGATGAAACAAAATTAGCTACTGCCTCAGCTTCAGAAAACTTAATCAATATTTGGGATAATAGTACTGGCCAACTGATTAGACAGATAGACAGGAAAAATAAGGTAACCATTAATCACCTGTTAATTACGCCAGATAATAAGCTGTTGCTTTGCATTGATAATGAATCTAATGCAATGATATGGGACTTGGCAACTGGCAATGAAATAGCCACGATTAACAATATGAGTGGAAAATTCTTTCACAACTTTGCGTTTATTGGGCACAAGAATTGGTTTTTAACCTCTGATAAGGGCAATGCAAAGATTTGGGATATTGGTACTGGAGCATTAGTCATGAATTTAACTGGGGTTAAAGAATCCATCCGCTATTGGAAAATTAGTTCAGATAGTAAAAGGTTTTTAACTGCAGAATTCTATCAAGAAAATGCAAAATTATGGAATTTAGATACTAAAAAATTAATTGCAGAACTACCGGGTGCTAAAAGGGAAGTTGGAAAAATAGTAGTAAGCCCAGATTGGAAATATATTATGATTAGCTCTTCTTTCGGCCCAAAGATTAATGTTTTTAATGGTACTGACGGAACATTGATACACTCAATTGATGCTCATAAAATTTCTACTTCAAATTTAATTTTAGCAACTGAAACAAATACATTTTTTAGTTATGGTAGCGATGAAATTAAGAGATGGGATTTAGTGACTGGCAAACTACTCATGAATTACAGTTGGCCAAAGAAATATGCTTCTTCTTTTGCTTATGATTATAAAACCAAACAACTATTAGCTGGCTCATCTGGAGGAGAAATAAGATCATGGAATGTAGAAACAGGAACAGTCATTAATAATTTTACAGGTCATAACAGTTATATTTATGTAGTAAAATTTGGCCCAAAAGAAAATACTATTATTTCTTCTGCCGAAGATCAAACAGTTAAAACATGGAATATCCTAACTGGAAAAAATATCAGCACCTTTTTCCCTGTAGGTGAGGCAGATTTTTTAAATAAAGTTAATTATGGCTATTATAAATCTTCTCCAGGAGCATCTAAACTTTTACACTATGTAAGTAAAGACTTACAACCCATTAATTTTGATCAGTTAGATGTAAAATACAACAGGCCAGATAAAGTGTTACAAGAAATGGGAAGCGCTGATACTTCATTAATTACGGCCTTTCATAAAGCTTATCTAAAAAGAATTAAGAAACTTGGGATAGATACCGCTGCTTTTAAAGCAAATTTCGCTTTACCAACTTTAAACATTGTAAATAGAGACAAGCTTGCCTTTGAACAAAAGGAAAATCTAATTTCCATTCACATTAAAGCTAGTGATTCTATAAATAAAATCGATCGTTTTAATATTTGGGTAAATGAAACTCCACTTTATGGTTTAAAAGGGATAAGTCTAAAATCAAAAAAAATTCAGCTTTTAGATACTACAATTACCATTAAACTTAGCGATGGTAACAATCAGATTGATGCTTCAATAACAAATGGAAATGGGATAGAAAGTTACAGAATTCCAATTTTAGTTAAGTATACACCAGAAAAGGTGAGTTCAGAGAAACTTTATTTTGTAGGCATTGGGATTAATGATTTTGCACAAAAGGAAAATAATTTAAAATGGAGTGTTAAAGATGTACGCGACCTAGTTAAAGCGATGAAAATAAAGTATGGTGATGATATTCTTATTGATACCTTATTCGACCAACAGGTAACTATCGCTAATGTAAGTGCCTTAAAAGAAAAACTCAAGCAAAGTAATATTAATGACAAGGTGATTATAACTTATTCTGGTCATGGCTTATTAAATAAAGATTTTGATTATTTCTTATCTACATACGATGTTGATTTTAACAAACCTGAAAAAAATGGTTTAGCCTATGATACTTTGGAGGATTTGTTAGACAACATCCCAGCTCGGAAAAAACTACTTTTAATAGATGCTTGCCATAGTGGAGAGCTAGATAAAGATGAATTGCTGAAAATAAATAATGCCGAACAAAGTTTAGCAAAAAATAATACCCAAGGGGGAAAAGGGGTTAAAGTAATAAATACTGGCAATAAGAAAGCGAATATGAAATCTAGCTTAGAATTGATGCAACAGCTATTTGCAAACGTGGGCAGAAGTACTGGAGCAACTGTAATTTCTGCAGCGGCAGGAACTCAATTTGCATTAGAAAAAAACGATTTAAAAAATGGTGTATTTAGTTATAGCATATTAGAATACATGCAAGCAAACCCACATGCAACAGTAACTGATCTTAAAAAATATGTAAATAAGCGAGTGGCCGAATTAACTGCTGGTTTACAAGTTCCTACAACAAGAAACGAAACTAAAAACTTAAATTGGAAAGTTTGGTAATTCTTAGATTAGTTAGCCACAGATTCGCAGATTAAAATCCGCGAATCTGTGGCTAATAGAATTATTTAATAACCAAAGTACTAATAGAATGCGGTAAACTCACCGTTTCTGCGGCGCTACCTTTTATCCATAGCTGATAAGGTAATTTCTGGTCTGTATTATTCATTACTACTACTGCAATAGAACCATCTGGATTTTGAAAAGCAGTGCTGATTAACATTGAACGACTTGGCGAACTGATAATTCTTTTCGCACCTGGCTTGATAAATTTAGAGAAGTGGCCAATGTAATAATAAGAGTTAGTATACAAAAGTTTACCTGTTCTCAAGTCTGCATGTATAGGAGCAAAACAAAAATTACCAACGTGGTTTGGACCCCCATTCTCGTCTAAAAGAATGTTCCAATCTGTCCAAGTCGTAGTACCTGCATTAAAATCGTTAATCATCGAAAGTCCATAACGTTCGCCTAAAGCCCAATCGTTAATTCTATCGAAGCCAAATTTCTCTACACAACCTTCAGTAAAAATTAACTGTTTTGTAGGGAAGGCTTCATTAACCCTTTTTAAGTTCTCGAAATTCTGTGTGCTACCTGTCCAGGTTTCGTACCAGTGAAAACCTATGCCCCAGATGTATTTAGCTGCCAAAGGATCTTCTAACAAAGTTGATGCTCTTTGGTAAATTAGATCGCGGTTATGGTCCCAAGCAATTAATTTCTTGCTAGCCATATTGTTCTTCTGCAAGGTTGGACCTAAAAAATTCTTTATAAAATCTCTTTCCTCTTCTGCACTGTATAAACATGATTCCCATCTTTGGGTTGCCATTGGTTCATTTTGAACGGTTAAACCCCAAATGGGCATTCCTGCTTTTTCATATTCTTGAATAAACCTTACATAATAATTAGCCCATGACTGGTTGTAAGCTGGCAATAAAGTTCCTCCTTTTAGCATGTTATTGTTACTTTTCATCCACGCAGGTGGGCTCCAAGGACTTACAAATAAGTTTATTTTTCCTCCAGCAGTTGCTGTAGCCTGTTTAATCAATGGAATTTTAAACTTACGATCGTGATCAATATTAAAGGTTTTTAAAGTCTTATCGTTATCTGTAACATACGTATAGGTATCACTACTGAAATCGCAACTGTTAATGTTTGTACGAGCTATTGTGTAACCAATTCCTTTTGTTCTATCATAATATGCTGTTAGCAATTCTTGTTGAGCGGCTTTTGGCATTTTTGCAAAAACCTCTGCAGATGCATCTGTAATTGCCCCACCAACACCAATAAAAGTTTGAAACTTTCTATTTGGATCTACAAACACCAAAGTTTGTGTTTCCATGGGTTGTTTTAAAGTTTTAAAAGTTAAAACCTCAGTTTGCGACATAGGTTTGTCTGAACCTTTAACAGTTGAAAAAACTGTTACTTTTTTGGTTGCATAAGAAACTGATTTTTGTTGTGCAAAAGCTATAGCATTTGTCAATAACAAAGCAGCGAATAGAACTAGTTGATTAGATTTGTTCATTTGTATTTGAAATTTGGTTCGATAAAATCGATATGCAATTTCTTCATTTTAAAAGCTCAAACCAATAGATGCACATCCTTTGCCTAGCATAATTCTACGCAAAGGTTTGCTTAAGCACTTAAATGGAGATATTCATAAAACTTGTAGGGGATTTGTAGGGGCGCCAAACAATTAGTAAACCTAATTATAGAGCAATTATTTGGTGTTTTTTGTTTTCTAGACTATCTCTTCTACAACTGTAGGATGAACTTTAGGCGATTTTTCTGAAACCATTTTACTTACTCTAGACATTAAGAAAATACTAATTAGCGTGATAACTATGATTACATAACCTACAACATTATAATTCTCGAGTGGGCTATACTTAGTTTCTTGTACTACAATTAAGCCAGAAACTGCAGCCGCAACACCACCAGCAATTTGTTGTAAAGATGCATTAATACTCATAAATGCACCTCTATCTTCTAAATCTGGAATGGCACTTGTTAAGGCTGACGAAGGAACCATCCTGCTCATGATACCCATCATCATTAAAATATTAAGGATAACCACAATCCAAAATGGAGTAATAGCTAAGTTGGTATAAACCACACACATGATCATCATCCAAACTGAGGCAACCATAAATATTTTAAATTTGCTAATGGTATCACTTAGCTTTCCAATTAAGGGCATAATTACCAATGAGCTCACTCCAGAAATCATAAATAACATAGGCAATTCTGCATTAGTTAAACCTAAATTATTAATGGCAAATGCACTTCCAAAGGGCATCATCATAAAACCACCTATTGATAGTAAAGCTGTTGATGTAAAACCAACTCGATGTCTTTTCTTAGCTACAGTATGCCATAAATGCATCAATGCTGATTTATCTCTTTGTACCAATAAGTGAGCTGTAACAGGTTTCATCTGAAGCAAAATAACAACTGCTATGATAACTGCCAAACCTGCAACCATCCAAAACGGAGCTTCCCAACCCCAAATATTTGCTAAATATAAACCTATTGGCACCCCTAAAACCTGACTAGCACCAAAACCCATTTGCAAAAAACCCATCACTCTACCTCGTTGTTGCAAACTGAATATATCCGTAACTATTGCCATAGAAATTGAGCCAATTACCCCTCCAAATAAACCAGTAATAATTCGGGCGGCAACTAATTCTACATAAGTATGAGCCAATCCACAGAAAATTGTTCCTGCAATAAAACCCGTGTAAAAGAATAACAACAATTTTTTACGATCAAAACGATCTGCAAAACCTGCTGTTAGTAATCCAGATAATCCGGCACTAAAAGCATAAGCCGAAACCGCAATGCCAAACGCCGAAGGTTTTAACGAAAGTGATTTCATCAAAATATCGCCTAATGGCGACATCACCATAAAATCTAATATTACGGTAAATTGCGTTATTGCCAAAAGGAAAATTGCCAATTTTTGGTAACCAGTAAACGGAATGGTTTCTTGTGTCGATTTCATTATATTAAGTTAATTCACAGCAAAAATGGCCGTGATCATTAATCAGTTCTATTACTTGTTGGTGATTTAGCGTTTCGGAAATTATCCTCAATACAAAATCATGATCGTCTAAAGCTATATTCCACTTAGATATATCACTATGATTATCAAGAATGGCTTGTAATTTCGCCTTACAATCTTCAGTCTTGATATCAGTTTTAAACAATAAGATATGTTCTAAATTCTCCATAATTCTAATTTTTTAAAGCTTTAATTACTAAATCGAAAGTTTGCCATAATATTTGATCAGTCATTTGAAAGGGTTTACCTCCAATGCTTTGTCCTTCTCTTTCAAAACGAATTAAAGAATAAAGTGGCGCATAAGCCACAGACCAAAAAACTTCTAAAGGCATTGGCTTTATCTCTCCATTAGCAACTACATTATGCATAAACTCGCTAATTACACCTTTAAATTTTTTCATGAAGCTTTCCAAAAACTTCACTTGGTACGTAGAGGTACGTAATTGCTCAAAAAACAAATAAGAATTAGGGTTTGCCATTACATACGCATACCTATTTTGCCATTGAATACGCATCCCTTCTTCAAATGATGCTTTTGGATCAAGGTTTTTAATCATCGCATCTGCCATTTTATCGCCTTCTTCTTGACCAATGCTGATAATTAAATCGTCCTTATCTTTGTAATAGATATAAAGCGTAGCAACAGAAATGCCGCAAGCCTTGGCAAGCTTGTTCATGCTAAACCCTTCAAAACCATCCTGAACTAGGCTCTCAAGTGCTTTTTGCTTTACTAACTGAACTTTTTCTTCATCTCTTACTCGCATTCAGCAAATATAAGTGAATATTCATTCATTTATGAAATGTTTTAACACTTTTCGTTTATATGTTAGTTTTTAGCCATCCTATTACATTATTTTCACTCGATACCAATTGATAATCACCATAATTACCAAGCACATCCACCGTTTGTCCTTCTTTTAAATCCAGCTTTACAGCCGCATCGGGCTTTGGTTTATCAAATAATGATTGTGGTGTTTTAATTTTTAGTTTAGTTAAGGGCTTTGAAACTGTTGTTAGTGTTTTACCAGCCAAGTAACCTGTTTTTCCATCAGGCAATTCTATTCTGTAATTACTCCCAGCTGCAGCCAGAACCCTTAATGTAGTTCCTATTTTGAGGTTAAAATCGTCAAGGTTACTAGGTGATGATGTTCGCATTGTTGTATTTAAATTAGCTAAGGAAGTTACTATTTTCGGTACGTTTTCAATAGTCGGATTGATAAACGGAAGTGGGTCTATTGCTCCACCACTTGTATAAATACCAAAATGTAAATGTGGTGGACCGCCTTGTGCGTTGCCAGTATCGCCCATCCTTCCTAGTGTATCTCCGTAATTAACGGTCTGACCTTCCGTTACATTTTGTTCATCCAAATGCGCATAATACAATGTGTATTCCTTCCCTTCTGGCCTAAACCATACCACCTTTCCTCCCAAATTATTTGTATTTACACCAGTAACCCTACCTGGCGAAACTGCAATAACTGGAGTTCTAAAAGGTGCAAAAATGTCTATGCCTTCATGTCTTCTGGTATTGTTATCCCTACCTACTCCCCAAAAGCTTTGAATCTGATTTTTATTAACAGCTTTTAATGGATAGTTTAAAGATGGTCCAGTTGTAATTTCTAAAGTATACTCGCCACTTCCTAATAATTCAGGTTGTAGTCTTAAAACATAAATGCCAGATTTATCAGCATCTAGCTGGATGGAATTACTTAACGTATCACCAGAACCTAGCAACTTAAAATTAGCAGTTTCTGTTGATTCCCAAACATCTGCATAAATCATAAATCCATCCGAAGGCTTTTTTGTGATTTTGACCTGTAACTTTTGACCTCTGACTAAGTTAAATCGAAAGGCAGCCGCATCAACCTTTTCCGCAGAAAAATATCCATTTTCTTGATAAGGCAATTTAATTGGCAAAGCTTTTAGTAAGCTTTGTTGTGCATTATTAATCCACATGGTGCCCATTGTAGTTTGATTAAGTCCTGCATTAATCAATCTCCTTTCATATTCTTGGTGTGGTGAAGCAGGTTTTAGTAAATTAAATGGCCCACTTTTACAAGATGCTAGAAAGAAAATGCAAAAACATAATTGTACAATCTGAATTCTATTAAGTCGAAAATCTATCTTTTTATATCTTCTTTTTTTCCCAATCATTTTTCAATTTTTTATATGATTTCTTACTCACTGTTTTTCTTTTTCTAGACCTAGAAATTCCCTTCTTTTTTCGGGCATTGATATTATTAACCAAAGATTTTTAACGCCGAGTTTATTCTTCCTACCCTTCTTTTTTAATTTTGTCTTTGACTTCTTTCTTCATCTTGCCCTTTTTTACTTTTACGAATAACAAATCAATCAATTAATAGTTTACGAGCAATTTGTTTCCAATATTCTTTATCACTAAATATTTAGTTATATTAGATCATAAAAAATTAAGATGATAAAATTGGTTGTATATATTTTATTTGGGGCTATAATCTGTTTCATTATTTGGTTTCAAACCAAATCGACGCCAATCATTCAGGCAAAAAAAAATAATGCTGAAAAAGAGCTAGAGAACACCGGTGTAAAATGGAATGATAGTTTAATGAACCATCTTCCTAAAGGGATAGATACTAGTATAGTTATTAAAGATCTAAATGGGACTTCAATAAAGTTCAATCAGTATGTTAAAATAGTTTTTAATCACGATGCGATTATTTACCAAGATAAGGGAACCTGGAAGTTGCATAGATTAACTCAGTCTTCACAAGATTCATTAAAAAAAGACGATTACGCAGTTGCCGCTCGGCAAAGATGGGAAGCTTACAGAAACCCAGATACCATACAAATCTGGAAAGAGAAATTAAATAACATAAAAAACACCTTAGCACAGGCAGATTATGTATTGGTTCTAAAGAGTAAACGAAAAATGATTGTTACACGCAAAGGAATTGAAGTACTTACCTTTCCAATAAATCTAGGTTTTTCGCCTACTGGCAATAAAGTATTTGATGGAGATGGCAAAACACCAGAAGGCATATATCATCTAGACAATAAATATGTGCGTAATGATAACTTTCATAAAAGCTATTGGATTTCTTATCCTAATGCCAATGACAAATTGATTGCAAAACAAAGAGGGGTAAAACCAGGGAATGGAATTTCAATTCATGGCACAACACCTAAAAGAAAAAATGCTAAAGATTGGACAGCAGGTTGTATCGCGCTACAAAATAAAGATATTGACACCTTATTTAAATATGTTGGCGATGGAACGATTATAGAGATTAAAAAATAACTTATCCGTTTTCGTGAATCTTATTCCAAATATCTTCATAATCTGCCGGATGTCTTTTAAACTGAGCGTGAACATAAGGGCAAAGTGGAATAACTTTTAAGTTTTTTTCTCGAGCGTAAGCCACCATTGCATTAAGCATTAATTTTGCTAAACCTTTTCCTTCTGCTTTAGGCGAAACTTCTGTATGGTAAACGATCAAATCGTTATCTACAATGGCAAGTACCATTTCGCCAAGTTGTTCATCTCCGTCTAGCACTAAAAAAGCGCCATGGTTTTTTTCGTTTAGATTTAGTTTTACCTCTTCCATATGTTATCAATTTATGATTGTTTAAGATAAATAATATTTAGAAACTTTCAGCAATTGTTAATGATCAACTAAGCCTTCTTGATCACATAAGCAATCATACTTGTTCTAATTTTAAAACCCAGTTTTTGATACAGCTTTATGGCCCCTTCATTATCATCCCTAACATGCAAAAAAGGGATTTCATTTTTAGCCAAAATGCGTTTAATCTGTTCTCGCAATAAATTATAGGCATAACCTTTACCCAAATGATTGGGATGTGTGCAAACTGCACTCACTTCTGTATACGGTGTTGGATTAAAGCGATGACCTGCCATTGAAACCAACTTTCCATTTTCAAAAATACCTGTATAATTACCAAAATCTATCGTTTTTTCTAAAAATGGGCCAGGCTCTGTTAACTGAACCAATGCTATCATTTCATCAACATGAGTTTCATTTAAATCTACAAATTCACTTTCGTCGCCAGTTGGCACAGTTTGATGCCCATAAACTAGTTGAAACATATTAATTTCCCTAATCAGTTTCCATTGATTTGAAATTTCAAGGGCCTTGATGGAGAATACGATAAAGAAACTTTCTGGCTCACTGATTTGATAAAGTTCTTCAAAATTTGCAGTAGAATTATCCTTTAATCCTGCAAAAGAAGCAAAACTTGGGAAATAATATTTTACTACCTTAGAGCCTAAGGAAATTGGATGATGTGCAGAGCTTAAAGCATTATAAATTGGGTTGTCTAGTAAATGTGGCATAGATGCGTGGCTTTATTAATCCAAAGATATTAAAATGAATATATGATGATGAGGGATCAGAACCAAAACCTGTGAACCAATAGTAACCTAGGTTTAAAGATAAGCGAATAGGCATTGCCGTTTGCCCCCGAATCTTAATAGTTAAAATGTTTAATTGCAGTGATACTTCTCACCTATCTAACTAGATAGTAAGTCCATATATTAACATTAAAACTTGGACTTTGTACAGATTTTGTATGATTTTATAATGAAGGCTTATCGAAGGAGTGTTTCACCGCGATTATATCCTTCCTAAAGTGCAAATGATCTTGATCATAATAGCAGGTAAATTCGTTAGTGAGGCAAAACAGGATGATGCCCATAAAGGGTTATTTAGCGAGCATATAATCCATTACTTGGTACCAAGTTTGTGTAATCGATCAATAATGAGTCTATTAAAAGCAAAAGCATCAACCAGATTGAGATTGATGCTTTTTGACATAGAGTAAATTAAACTTTTTTAGGAGGCAGATCAAAAGCTACTGCTTCATGTTCAAAATGCCCATTATGTGAACCATCACAAAAAGGTTTATTACTCGACAAGCCGCAGCGACAAATTGAAAGCACCGTTCTTCCTTGTAAACCATAAGCGTTACCACTTCTATCTACAATTTCGAAATCTCCTTCTATTTTAACTGAACCGTTATTATTAATTGTAAGTTTTGTTTTCGACATCATTAAATATTTAAAGCAAAACTAGGTCAATCAAATTGCATTATAGCATCTGTTTTTAATTTAGAAACATTCTCCCAAAGCAAAAAAGAGGCAATCTTTTTACGAACTGCCTCTCTTGGTTTTAACAACCATACCAAAAGTATTAAGGTATTTTATCTAATGCTGGAACGTTATTTTCATACCCAGTGTATCCTTTATTTTGATTGATACGACCTTGCGTATTAAATCTTTGTGCTGCACCCGGAACTGGCCATAACACATGGTATGGAGAAATTTTGAAATTAACTCCAGAAACCGTAGGCACTTTATTTTTGTAGAAATCATTTTTTTCCATGATTCTATCATAAAAGAAGTTGTTATCTGAAAATGCAGCCATCGTATAGCTTTTGCCATTATAAGCAGCTTTACCTGTTTGAGCAAAAATGTAAGCTATACGAGTTAGCTCGGTTTTACGAGGTTCTTCATAATATAATTCTCTTGCTCTTTCATCTAAAATTGTACCAATGGTAATTGTAGACGGATCGGTGATTAATGCAGCATTTGCTCTTGATCTAACCTGATTTAAATCGGCCATTGCCAAAGCAAGATTATTTTTCCAGTAGTAAGCCTCTGCTCTTAACAGGTAGGTTTCTGCCAACCTGAAGATGTACCAATCGGTATTTGTACCTCTTGGTGGCGACCAATATTTATCTACAGCCAAAGCATTTGTAGAGTTAATAAAGGTTTTGTAGTGAGGCCAGCCAAAAAAGTGACGAATGGTATCTAAACCTTTATTCAAAAACATATTGTTCAGGTTTGAAGGTGTAGCATCTACCAATGGTTTACCGTATAATGCTTTTTCTGTTGGATTGGTAGAGTTCTTTAATGCAGGGTTGTTATATACCAAATCAGTCATATTTACCCACATTCCTGATGCATGGCGATAATCTGTATTATCTGTCCAGATGTATTTCGTGCTATATGGCGTTCCGCGATACCTACCAATTCCTCTACCATACATTAACGTCAATGGAATTTCTACTGTAACCCCATCAACAATTGCAGGGTTTAAGCCTGATGGTGTTCTTAAATTTGCAAAATGCCAAGCAGGCACACAGTTACGCATAACCTGAGAACCATTTGCCGTTGCTCCGGCAAGCGTTTCTCTATCAATTGCTAAAAATAAAGTTTCTTTATTGGCTGCGATTGCCTTGTTATCCATTCTATGCAAATCCCAAATCACATTTTTTGTTGCATCGGCGGCAGTACTTCCAAAACGAGTTTTCATTAACGCGTATTTACCTCCATTAATTACGTTATTGGCAGAGGTTATGGCATCATCAAAATCTCCTAAAGCCAAATTAACCTTCGTTAATAAATGACTAACAGCACCTTTGGTTACCTCTCCTCTATCAACCCCATCTAAAACCCAAGTTTCTGCAAACAACAAGTCTGATTTCATTTTTTTTAGGATTACATCGCGCTTTGTAGAATAGTAATCAAGTTTTGGAGCCGTTAATTCTTCTAAAATCAAAGGAACATCACCAAATTGGTGAACTAAACGATAATAGTAATAAGCACGATAAAATAATGCTGAACCCAATATTGAGTTTTTCTCTGCATCATTTTTAAAGGTCACCTTATTGATGTTAATAATAATTGTATTAGCATATCTAATACCTTTAAAACCTTCAATCCAATAGAAACCTATCCTATTAAAATCTGGATTATTTAGTTCTGCATCTGGCGTTACCCTTGTATCCATGTCTTGCGCTTGGGTACTTTTATCTGTTGTACCATCTACAGCAACATCAGAGAAAATAGATTCTGTAACTATCGGAGCCATATCTCCAAAAAACTCTTGCCTTGCATTTAAACCTAATCCTGCTAATGCAGCTTTCATTCCCGCAACATTACTTAAAGCTACTTCCGGTTCAAATTTCGAAAGAAACTCTGACTCAAGATCAGCTTTCTTACAACTATTAGCCGCCGTCATTAAAACGACTAGTGCTAAGATTAACTTTTTATTTAAAATTTTCATATCTATAAATTCTATAATGAAATATTTAGTCCTAGTGTATAATACCTTGGTGTTGGACCATTATTTTGAGGGTCCCATGTATTCCAATCTGGCGCATAAAGTGCTGCGTTATTGATATTGAAATATACTTTAGCACTTTGTAATCTTACTTTGCCAATTAAATCTTTTGGTAATGAATAAGACAATGCCACAGTATTTAACCTGATAAATGAACTTTTCCTGTACACATTAAAACTAGTTCCACTTAAGCCAGAACTTAAACGAGCGTACTCATTTGTTGGGTTATCTACTGTCCAGTAAGGCACAACATAAGAACTGGTTCGTCCAAAGCCCACACTGCCTGGCTGGTTAATACCTTGGTTATCCTGTGCTTTTTGACCCCAGTTGGAGATTAATTGAAATGATAGATCAAAGCTTTTATAGATGTTAAACTCATTGCGAACTGCCCAAGTAAATCTAGGGTTGCGATATCCTAAAAACTGCTTATCAGAGTCGTTATAAACATAGTTGCCATCCACGTCTTGTAACTTGTAATCGCCTGGTTTTATACCTTTATTAAATTTGTTGGCTTCAGCAACTTCATTAGTTTGCCAAACACCTAAAATCTTATAATCCCAAATTACATCAATATCTTTTCCAATAAACCAGCCATTACCAAGATCGTTATTAGGTGTAGCAAGGCGAATGATTTTATTCCTATTTAGGGAAAATATGACGTTAGAACTCCATTGAAAATTACCAGAGGTGATGTTTTTACTGCTCACAGAAAACTCCACACCTTTGTTATTAACTGCTCCAATATTAGAAATTACATTACTAGCACCTGATACACTTGATAATGTTTGGCTAATCAATAAGTCAGATGTCTTTTTATCATAATACTCTAAAGCACCATTGATCCTATTATTGATGATCCCAAAATCTAATCCTATGTTTAGGGATTTTGTTTTTTCCCATTTAAGTTCTGGATTACCGATTCTAGTCCCACCAATTATACCATTTACTTCTGCTGGTACTCCACTGGCATTTACTGATTGATACTTAACAAGGTCTTCGCTAGATAAACTTGAATACTGATCTACAACTCTATTTCCATTTTCACCGTAAGAAACTCTTAACTTACCATAATTAAGCCATTTGATATCCTTTAAGAAACTCTCTTCGGTAAAAGTCCAAGCTACAGCCGCTGATGGAAATGTTGCTCTTTTATTTGCAGCTCCAAAGCCAGAGAAACCGTCACGACGTAAGGTAAATGAAAAGTTATAACGGTTCATTAACGAGTAATTTATCCTGCCCATTAAAGCATCCCCTTTGTAAGCCTGATCATCACTACTAACTGTTGCCTTAACGCCGCTACCTAAATTATGGTAACCCAGAACATCACTAGGAATAAAGCCTTCGTTTCCTGATAAGGTGTACCAAGACTGGTATTTTTCTCCATTTACTAAAAAAGTAACATCAAAGTTGTGGATTTTGCCAATTGTTTTATTCCATTTTAACAAATTATCAACTTGCCAATTGTATCTGGTTTCTTGCGCTCTTGTTGCAGCACCTCCAGGGGTTGTAACATTTGGATTTAATGACGATGATGCATTAAAAGTACGGTACATGTCTATTCCCGGACTAAAATTTAATTGGTAAGTGATACCGAATGGCAAAGCAGCTTTTGCGTAAATACTTCCAAATAAGGTATTCAAACGTACCATCCTACTGTTATAAGTTGGATTTAAGAATGGGTTTCTTGCGTTTAGACCATTATCATCAGTTGGAATTCTTCTTAGCGTACCGTCTGCATTATAATAATCCCCATAAGGAGATAAACTTGTTAATTGGCCCCAATCTGCTTCTATTGCACCTTCATCTCGATCTGCATATTGAAAATTGATGCCAACATTTAAAAATTTTGCAGCTTTTGCATCTAAATTCACCCTAGTTCTTACCGTGCTAAATTCTCCCCCCTCAATTAGGTTTTCATTTTTTAAATAACCAAGAGACATGTAATAATTGATCTCATCTTTTCTTCCAGACATACTTAAGGTATGGTCTTGGCGCTGTCCTGTGCGGAATAATAAATCATACCAATCTATTGTTTTACCAGCAAAGTAGTTGTTTTTCTCGTTGGTAAGCAAACCTAACCTGGTTAACCAAAGGTCTTTTGGATTGGTAGTTGTTTGTCCATTAAGCCATTGGGTCATAGTAACACCAGCAGGCAAATTATCTGGATCGTTATAAATATAAGCAGGACTAGTTCCTGCACTTCTCAAAACATCTCCACGCCAAGCCAAAAACCCAGGACCATCATAAACTGGCTGATCTTTTGAAAGCGTAGCAATACCAAAATTGCTATTGAAGTTAATAGTTGGCGTACTTGATTTACCTCTTTTGGTAGTAATGGCAACTACTCCAGTTGCCGCCTTAGAACCGTAAACTGCCAGCGAACTTGCATCTTTTAGTACATCTATGGTTTCAATATCATTCGGGTTGATATCTGAAAGCTGTCCGATGTAAATTATACCATCCAAAACAATTAATGGCGATGTACTTGCCGTTAAGGTTGTTTTTCCTCTTACCAATAAATCGCCACCGCCTTTAGCACTAGTATTCATACCTACGCTTAAGCCCGGAATGTTGCCTTTTAAAATATCAGCAACACTTTGTGGATTTTCATTTTCTAACTGTGTGGCCTTGACACTTGAAACTGCTCCAGTAATGTCTTTCTTTTGAGCTGTTCCATAACCAATAACCACCACATCTGTTAATTGACTAACTGATTCTAACAATACAACATCAATAGAAGTTTTGTTGTTAACTGGAATCTCTTGGGTAATATATCCCAACATGGTAAACACCAAAGTTGAGCTTGGCGCAACACCAATTGCATAAGCTCCATCTCCATTAGCCGAAACTGCAATTTTAGAATTTTTAACATTTACAGAAACTCCTGGTAATGGAGCTCCGTCTTTGTCCTTGATACTACCTTTTACAACCACATCCTGTGCAAAACAAAATGTAAAGGCGGTAAGGACCATACTAACAAGTAGGGTAACTTTTTTTCTCATGTTTATATTTGGTTAGAATAAATTATGTGTGGTAAAACTATTTTAAATTGATGGTAAAACAAAATGTTTTTTATTCATAACATACTCATAATTAATACTTTATGATAATATTGATACGCTTAATCCGCAAGAGAAAACAATAAAAAAGTAGCTGTAACATTGCCGTGACTAATCTGGCAAATTTTGGTCGATACGTTTAATTCGCAAGAAAAAAAATTAAATAAAATTGAAGTAACGGGCTTATTGATGCCCTAACAGCACATCAATAAATTAAGACAGCATATTTTTTTGATACTTTAGCTTAAGGAACTGATAGACATTTTAAAATTTACCCGCTGGAAACTGTAAAATACATCTTCAAAAACATCATTGTTTATTTAACATTAAGTGTGGTTACATTCTTAATGCTTAGAGGAATTGTGATTTATTTTCCTATTCGTGATGATATTGGCTTTTTAAAATTCAAAAAAGAATACCTCAATATACTCCCTTGGAAAATTGCTTTTTATGCCCATGTGTTTACAGTCGCATTTGCGTTAATTGCCGGCTTTACACAGTTCTCAAATCATATTCTAAAAGAGCACAGAAAACTTCACCGCACAATGGGTAAGATTTATGTGTATGACATTTTTATCAATTTTATTCCTGCTTTTATCATGGCGATATATGCCAATGGACAAATGCCATCAAAAATTGCTTTTATAATTTTAGATTGTTTGTGGTTATGGTTTACTTATAAGGCAGTGGCCGAAATTAAAAAAGGAAATGTTAGGGCGCACAAAAACTTCATGATTAGAAGTTATGCCCTTACACTTTCTGCTGTTACTTTACGTTTGTGGAAACCTTTAATTGCCAGTCTTGTAGAAATTGACCCATTACATTTATACATGATTATTTCTTGGATGGGTTTTGTACCCAATTTATTATTCGCCGAATGGTTAATTAGTAGAAAGAAAACAAAATTACCTGCTAATCTCGATATTATAGGCAATTAAAGCATAAATTGATATTACAATAATCAAAAAGCTACCAATAAATGTAATTACACTAATGACCTTAACATTTTTGTTTGCTGTTTTCCTTAATTTATTCCGGGTAAACAAAGCGATAAAATAAGAAGCTGTTAAAGCAATGCCAATTGGCAGAATTAAAAACAAGAAAATGAGTTCCATTGGCTAATAATTAGATATTTAAATCTAAATAATTTAAGTGATTAGTTTAAATTAATAATTAGAATGTCAGCATGAGCGAAGACAGCATATAAATCCTTCGACTACGCTCCGGATGACAATTACTTAGCCTTCAAAAACTCATCCACCAAAGCAGCTGTAATTTCTGGCATTTTACTTCCCTTTTCTACCGTGCAAACTTCACCAATACAAGAACCGTGAACACCTGGTAAAACAATTAGTTTAGCTTCGGTTATTAGCTGAGACATTTTTAGGGTATGGTCAATGGTAATTACGTCATTTTGAGACACAATTAATAACGTAGGTGCTTTAATAGATTGAAGATCTTCGTCGTTCCAATCCTGAAAATTAATCATTCGATCTCTATCTTTTTCGAACATCACTTTTAGTCCGTCCTTATTTGGAGCCACTTTTAGGTAAGCTTCTTGCAGCGGCATTGGCATTTGTTCAAGGGTTACACCTTTCATTCCCTCAAAAAAGCCAGCTATCAATCCGTCTCTTTTACTAGCTGCAGACAGCGCTATTATTTTATTTACCAATCTTGGATGCCTAATTGCAATTTGCAAAGTGGTAGAACCACCATTGCTAAAGCCAAAAAAGTTTGCTTTCTCTATTTTTAAGTGTTTTACCAAAGCTGCTACATCATCAGCATCTTGAGCAAAAGATTCAGGTGCATTTCTATCACTTGTTCTGCCATGTGCTTGTAATTCTACTGCTATCACCTTCCTGTATTTGGCCAAAAAAGGAATAATATTCGAAAATGAAGTTTCAATTGTAGAGCCTCCACCATGTATCAAGACTAATGGGATTTCGCCTTCACCATAAGTTTCATAATACATTTTGATGCCATTAACTGGCGCATAACCTGTAGTTTTCATCTTTACCGATTGATTATTTTGTTGTGCAATAACTGATGTTGTTGATACAATCATCAATAAAGCTAAAAAGAAAATTGTTCGCATTTCGGTCTATTGTTATTATTTATCTACAATATAATTCAGTTCAGTTACCCCTGAAGTAAATTGTTTCGTGTTCAATAATTTTAATTTTATTTTGTCTTTAACATTTACAAACAAAGGAATACCTTCCCCCAAAATAATTGGATTAACGAACAACCAATAGCCGTCAATCAAGTCTTGTTGCATAAGTGAGTGTGTTGCTGTCGGGCTACCAAAAAGCAAAATATCTGCACCTTCACCTTGTTTTACTTTATTTATGCCATCGAAAAGATCATCACTAATCACTGTAGTATTTGCCAAATCATCATTCTTCATTGTTTTCGACAAAACGACTTTGTGAACATTAGCATACCACTTTGAATGTTCAATATCGTGCTTACTTGCATCAGGTTTGTCTGCCGCAGTTGGCCAGTAATCTTCCATCATCTGGTAAGTTACTCGTCCATACAATGCTGTGTCGCCTTCGCCTATGCGTTTAGCGCCATGGTCAAAAATTTCTTCATCAACTTTAATCCAATTCATTTCTCCATTCGGTCCTGCTACAAAACCATCAAGCGATATGTGCATAAATGAAATTATTTTTCTCATCGATTCTATTTTTTATTGTTGCCTAAATTAGCTTCATTTACTAACAATAGAGGAGCCATTTTAAGACAATTTATGGGCTTAAATGCGACAAATTACTTTCGTTTAAAGCGTATTGTCATTCCGACTTTATCCCAAAGGGACTCCGTTGGAGGAGGAATCTATTAAGAAATGTTCGATTAAATAGACCCTTCGCTGCGCTACCGATGTAAAATCGGCACAAGTTCTGGATGACAAACTTCTTTTTTTGGTTGGTGAGACACCAACCGATAGGAACAACCTATGTTCTCTATGTCTCTATGTGGTTAGTCCTTATTTCCAATCATCTATAAAATCAATTCCACCCATCCCAATAGGTGCACCAGGAGGCATAACCTGTGCAGGTGCTGGTTGAAATTTACTTGGTGTTTCTTCAAACTCTTTCATTTGAGAAAGCGCAAACAATATCCCTGCTTTTTGTTTTGGAGCAGCTTTTGCAACTGCGCTAGTCATCCAAGTTTTCAATTCTTCAATCTTCAACAAAGCCTCTCCCCTCACACTTTCTGCAGCATTGGTATTTGCCGCTAATTGCAATAAGTATTTTAAGGTTAAATTATTCACTAACCTTTGCAATTCGCCTTTATAGCCTGTTACTGGTGTAGCTTTCCAAGTTTTTTCTACCAGTGCATCAATAACCGCCATTAAACCTGGTTGTTTTTCATCACGAGCATTGTATTCAATTAATCGTGCAGCTCGTTCAGGATTTAAAAGAGAACTTATCGTTTCATTTGCTGCAGTTTCTGCAGTGGCAATTGGGTCGAACGTTGGCCCGGTATAACCGCTAAACAATTCTGTAGAACTCGGATAACCAGTTGGACGAGGAGGTATTTTTGCAATCAATCCATCCGGCAACGCCAAAGCATCTGGACTAACAGTTGCCATCAATGCTTCAAAGGCACTCCATTGTTGTGCAGGATCTACCATTTTTGTTGGCACTTGACCATCGTTTTTAACTGCGTGAGTAAAATATAAGCCACCAATAGATTTGGCAACCGCTTCAATTTCATAACGATGCAATAAATATATTGGCACTAAAACCTCTTCTAAAGTAGCCAGTGGAGCATTTTGTACAATTGCTTTTTCAGAAAAATTATCTAACACTTGTCGGCGAATTTTCATTAACCTGTTCAATTCCTCAATCGGATTAACCCCATCTTCCCACTGGTTAGCAGCAGGGTGTGTATAACCACCAATATCTGGAATGTACTGAAACCCTTGTTTCAAGGTTTCATTCATAATTCCATCTAAAGCTTTACTTTCATCCACACCTGTAGGAAAAACAGAATAACCCCACATGATCGCTCTTTTATCCCAGCTACCTATTCCTTTTGCATAAGCATCAGATAAATCTATGCTGCCGTCTGCTTTTTGCTTAATTCGTGGAAAAGGGTAATCCATTACAGAAGCCCTTTCTTTCGGACTAGCCGCAAAATTGTGGTTCAGACCTAACGTATGGCCAATCTCATGAGCAGATAACTGTCTGATTCTAGCCAATGCCATTTCTTCCATTTCCTTGGTAACAGGCTTACCATCCACATAAGGCTGTAACAAACCTTCGGCAATCATGTAATCTTGGCGATGACGATCTGAACCCAAAGTAACCACACCTTTAATGATTTCGCCAGTGCGAGGATCAGTATAAGAAGAACCATAAGAAAAAGCTCTCGGACTGCCTGCACGAGTAATCCAGTTGACTACGTTATAACGAATATCCATTGGGTCTGCTCCTTCTGGCAATTCCTTAACCTGAAATGCATCCTTAAAACCCGCAGCTTCAAATGCTTGGTTCCAAAATGCACCACCCTCAATTAATGCCTTTTTTATTGGCGCAGGTGCTCCTCTATCTATATAGTAAATTATCGGCTTAACGGCTTCACTTACTTTGGCATTAGGGTCTTTTTTCTCTAAACGATGTCTAACTGTAAAACGCTTAACCAAAGGTTCAGACATTGGCGCTGAAAAATCAGTATAACTAAATTGAAAGAAACTTGAACGAGGGTCGAATTTGCGTTGTTTAAAATTATTATCTGGTAATTCTACAAATGATTGGTGCATTCTTACCGTAACCGCATTTGGATCAGGCGCAATATTTCCTCTTCCGCTAGGTGCACCACCTGTAAAAGTAAGCATGGCTTCAAATTCAGCGTTTTTAGGGAAGTTTTTGGTATTTGGTAGATATACCGCCGATCTGGTTTCATCAATCCGGTAAACGCCAGCAGCTACTGCAGCCCCTCTACCTCCAGCGCCACCAGAAGTTGCTGGAGCACCAATGCTTGCCCCAATATTCTGACTATCGCGAATCATAAATGGTGTAAAATCTATCAATACTTTTCCATCTTCTGTGGCAACGGGAACAAAACCCCAAATTACAGATTTAGCAAACGAGCCTTCTACGGTTTTAATTTCATCGGCATTGCCACTTCCAGCACGATAAGCAGTATTAGGTTCTAATAAAAAAACCTTTGGTCCAACTTTAATAAATTTGGTAACACTGGTTGATGCACCTCCTCTTTCTGCATTTCTGCCTGCCCCGTCTGTTAAGGAACTGAAGTATAAAAACTCTTGGTCAAATTTGCTAACCTCTAAAAATATCTTCCCTGATTTTTCATCATAATAGAAATTAAAATATCCCTCAAACTTTTTAAAGTCTTTAGTAAAAGAGGCTATACTTGTAGCCGGCGCGGCGGTTTGTGTTCTAACGGGAGTTGGTGAGGTTTGCGCTTGAAGTGCTGAGCTGATCAATAATCCGGCAGCAGCTAAACAATAAACTTTTTTAATCATAAGGGTTAAGAATTGGGCGTTAACAGAAGGAATAAGCAGGTAAACAAGTTATTGTTAATCAGCTTAACAAATATAATTTTTAATAGCAATTAACACTAGTGGCTTACGTAAAATTTTGATTGAAAGAAGGATAGTTTAAATTAATTTGTCTCCCGATAGTTATCGGGAACGACTTCGGAGGAATCTGACAAGTAGAACTCCAAGAGTTAGATTCTTCGCTTCGCCCTGAATGACAAAAGTCCATTCAACCTCGGGTTGGTGTTATCACCAACAAAAGATCAATGGTTGATTCCATGAGTCTTCGACAAGCTCAGACTGACAATCTAATTATACCCACAATTGGGTATTTTTAGCGTAGGTAAAAACCTCTACTTTAGTTCAGATATCTAACCCATAAATCGCTCCTATCATGAAAGCCTTTATTTTATCTATAGCTCTTCTGTTCTGTGTATTAATCGGATCTGCCAATACTATTTATGAAATTAAGTACAAATTTCAAGATGCTACTGAATATACCGCTTTTATGGTGAGATATGATAATAAAACAGGTTTTATAAGGGTTAAATATTACAATACCAAAAAGCAATACCGTGTGGTAAACATGGATTTTGTTGAAGAAGAAAGTAAACGAGAAATTAATGGTGTATTGTATGATGCCCTACGATTTGTAGGTAAAAATCCATCGTTTATATTAGGTAGCGATGAAGAAACAGAAGCCTACAACCCAGATTATATTTGGTTTTGCAAACTGCCTTCTCAAAAAGATTATAAACCTTGGGGCGTTACTTCGCCAGATGCCGATGGAAGTGTTACCCAAGGTACCATTATTAGCGTAAAAATATTAAACACCAGTGAGCTCTCAGAATCTTATGTGCATTCTTTCTTTAGAACTGATGAAGCATTTTACATCAATCTTTTTAAAAAGCCAACGGCCATATTAACTTCGAACAAGCCAAATACATCCCCAACAAAACCTAATACCACTCCTAATAAACCTAACACTACTGGCACAACTCAAACTACAACAGGGGCTAGCCTAAAGTTAATCATGGTTGCGAATACACTAGATGCAAGAATTGGAGTTACCTGTCAGTTAGACATAGACCGTGTTAAAAAAACATTTAAGGATATTGCTGTAGCCTTAAATTTAAACTTTGTATACACAGAGGTGAAGGGTGTAGAGTTTAATAAAACAAATTTGATGAATGCGGTAAACAATGTCACCTCTAAAAATAGTGATATCATTGTTTTTTGTTATACTGGACACGGCTATCATTTTGAGAACGATCTGCAAAACCCCTACCCTCAAATGGATATGAGATTAAGCCCTAAACAAGATGCAGCAACTAATACCGTAAATGTAACAGAGGTTTACAGCAAACTAAAAACACAGCCTGCACATTTAAAACTCATCTTAACAGATTGCTGCAATACAATTTTAGATGAACCAAAAATGTTTGGCAAGCCGAATGCCAGTACCATGCGCTCAAATATTCAATGGAGTAAATCTAATTGCGAAAACTTGTTTCTAAGACAAAGTGGCGTCGTAGTGGCCTCAGCGGCATCTATTGGCGAAATTGCAAGGTGCAACCTGGAATATGGAGGGTTTTTCTTATTTAATTTCTTAAAATCCCTAGATAAATCGCTGAGTGTTTTTGGTTCATCACAATCATGGGATAATATTGTTTCTGAAACCAGGGAAACGGTTTTGAACATGTCTCGCATGCAAGAATGCGAAGCTAAAGTTTGTACGCAAACTGCCGTGAGTTATGTAACAGTGAAATAGGCTCTTTCTTCACTCATCATTCGGCTCTCCTTCGTATCAGTTTATCACCAGCATCGTATCGGGTTCGTATCAGGTTCGACATTTCTTCGCCAACGATGTGGAAACTTGGGCCTACAATTTGCAACAAAACTAGATGCGTAGCCGAACCTTTCACGAATTCTTCTCGAACTCTTCTCGAACTTGTCACGAAGCAGACTAGAACGCAAGTCGCGGTAAGGTCGCCGTAATGTCGCGATAAGGTCGCTGTAAAGCATTAAGATTGAAGTTATTTTTGGCAGATTTGCCCCTATTAGACTTGTTAAGTAAATATACGTTTTTAAGCTAAAAGATTAAAGAAAAAAGAGACTGCAACTATAAAGTTATTTTGCTAGCCTCCTTTGCTTATTACAATAAATGTTGCCTTAATTTAACATTTGTTTTTTAAAGCCAATGGGACTTACGCCAACTTCTCTTTTAAATAATCTGGAGAAATAAGATAAGTTCTCGAAGCCTAAGGCATAAGCAATTTCGGACACTGATTGCGTTTCTCCAATCAATCGGTTTTTTGCTTCTGCTATTAAATAGATATGAATATGTTCTAAAGCGGTTTTACCGCTTTCTTGTTTTAACGTATCAGATAAATAACCTGGAGAGATATTCAATTTATCGGCCATGTAATGCACGGATGGTAAACCTTTACTATCTAACAAGCCACTAGCCATGTAATGATCTAATTCTTTGATGAACTTTGTTATTGTTTTGCTAGAAAGCTCAAATCTATTAATGAATTGTCTTTTATAAAAACGCTGCGCATATTTAAGCATGGTATCTAAATTTGCTAGCATGATCTCCCTGCTATACTCATCCTGATTATTGTTGTACTCGCTTTCAATCTTATGATATAACTCCCAGATGGTTTTCTCTTCATTAGGCGAAAGATGCAAAGCTTCATTGGTTTCATAATCGAAATAATGATATTTTCTGATTTCCTCATGCAAGATATGTCCGTTTAAAAAATCCTCATGAACGAAAATTAAAAAACCATCTTCTTCTAAATGAAGGTCTTTCATTTCAATGATCTGCCTTGGTTTTACAAACATCATCGAGCCACTTTCGTGATCATATTTTGTGCGTCCGTATTTAATTACTCCTGAGATTAATTTTTTCACCCCAATCATATAGAAATCGCTAGTAAATTCCCTTTCTATCATGGAGCAGGCATGATTGCATTGGAAAATACTGAACAAAGGATTTTCTGGCGCAGGAAATCCGTTTTCCTGATGTAATTCTGCCAAGCTTTTATAATGTTTCATCGCCCTTTTTTGAAATCATCACAATCTACACAATTGACTGTATAGACTGTGATTTAAGCTATTTAAATGATTTTTTAGTGACCGTGAGCATTTGCCGACACTTCTTTCCACTCTTCAAACTGTGCTAGGCGATCTGCATAAACCTGTTTAACACCTGGGTAAGCTATTTTACCCAATAAAAAATGTAATGGAGGGTTTTCGCTATCAATTAAAGCCAATACTGCAGGTGTTGTTGCTTCAGGATTACCCCAAGTATCGGGTGTGGCACCTTCTGCAAAAGCTTTTTTAATTGGTGCATAAACTTCATTAGGCTCGGTTTGAAAAGCTGAAGCACCAGACCAGTCTGTAGAAAAGCCATTAGGTTCTATTAAACTTACTTTGATACCAAACCCTGCAACTTCAGCAGCTAAAGTTTCCGTTAATCCGTTTACTGCATATTTTGAAGCATTATAAAGTCCTAAAACAGGTAAAGTTACCAAACCCAAGAAACTTGAAACTTGTATAATGTGTCCACTTTGTTGTTCCCTAAATATTGGAAGAATGGCTTGCGTAACCCAAAGTACGCCAAAGAAATTGGTTTCCATTTGTGCCCTTGCTTGATCCTCTGTTGTTTCTTCTATAGCACCAAACAGACCAAAACCAGCATTATTAATTAATCCATCTATATGACCAAAATGTTCCTTCGCTTGGTTTACCGCAGCAAAACAAGCAGCCCTATCATTAACATCTAGTTGAATAGGAAAAACAGCATCTCCAAACTCTTCAACAAGGTCGTTTAAATGCGCTATATTTCTTGCAGTGGCAGCAACTTTGTCGCCGCGTTTTAAAAGGGCTTTTGCCCAGATTTTACCGAAACCGCGTGAAGCTCCAGTAATTATGATTGTTTTTGACATGATAATAATTGTTTTTATTTACCATGTAAAGGTAGGCTCATAAGATCCGCTGGTGTTTGAACAAAACCTTGGATCATTGACACATTTCAACTGTGCACTTAAAATTATATCCTGTAAGCCTTGGGTGTTTGACTAGTTTGTTTTTTAAAGAAATTATTAAAGTGTGCAGGTTCTTCAAAACCAAGTGTATAACTAATTTCTGAGATGTTCCAGTTGGTATGTTTTAACAAGGCTATGGCTTCAGTAATCAATCTTTCGCTAATATGAGTAGTAGTGGTTTTGCCAGTAGCTGTTTTAATTGCCCTGTTTAAATGATTGGGGTGTACGTTTAACTTGTCTGCAAAGTCTTTTGCCGAACGCATGTTAAACTGTTGTGAACGAGATTCAATTGGAAATTGCCTTTCTAAAAGTTCGGTAAAAACTGCCGTGATACGGGAGTTGGCATCAGGGTGTTTATATAAAGTTTCTGAAGGCTGCAATTTCATGGCACCATGAATTACCTCCATGATGTAATTGCGAATCAAATCAAACTTAAAAGCATAATCAGATTGCAGTTCATCAATCATTTTAAGGAAGATTAAAGCAAACGCTTCATCTTGTTGTTCATTTAATAAATACGCTGGTTTGCCATTGGGCGAATACATTGGAAGGTTTTTTAAGCTTCCCCGAATATATTCTGTAAAAAAAGCATCCTTAAAAATACAGAAATAACCTGTCGCATCTTCGGTTAAAGGCTCGAAAGTATAAGGCACTTCTGGATTAAAAAACATCAAGGTACTGCCATTAACTTCTAAAGTTTTGTCGCCATAATGGTAAAGGTGTCTACCTCTCATTAAGGCAACTTTATAAAAATCTCGGCGACTATATTGTACAGGTGGCCGACCAGGTGCATTGCAATCTTCTAATCTAAAAACATTGAAATGCCCTAAGTCGGCATTAATGCCTTCGAATTTTAAATCGAATTTCCTTTCATAAAAATCTTCGAGGGTTTCTAATGGCTCCATATTGTAAATTTAAAACATTTAAAGGATATCTGTTACAGCAAAAACTCAATCCTTTGTAACGAATTGAGTTTTCAAACAGATTTAGTCCTAGCAAAAGTTAGTTATCAAATCCGGTAGTAGTACCTAATGTTCTAAAGATTTCCATGTCTTTTTGCACCAATTCTATTTTGTTTAGTGCAGCTTGATAAGCATCAGCCCCTAAAAACAAATGCAAGGCAGGATCAGCTTGATTTGCAACTTCAATCATTACATCAGCAGCTTTTTCTGGATCACCTTGCTGGTTGTTATTGATCTCATTTACGTGTGCATTTTGTACGTCTCTCACATTTTGATAAGCTGCAATTTCATTTTGTGGTTTCGCAATGGAATCGCCTTCTAAAAAGTTAGTACGGAAATAACCAGGCATTACCAAGCTCACGTTAATCCCAAACGGTTTTACTTCGTGGTATAAAGATTCTGTTAAGCCATGCACAGCAAATTTACTTGCGCAATAAACGCCAAAAGCAGGAAATCCGCCAGTGAAACCACCAATAGATGAAATATTAAAGATGTGTCCGTTTTGTTGGGTTCTTAAATAAGGTAATGCTTTGCGAATTACGTTTAGGGAACCAAATACATTTACATCGAAATTAGTTCTAGCTTCGGCATCGGTTAACTCTTCCAAACCGCCCATTTGTCCATAACCTGCATTATTTACAATTACATCAATGCTACCAAAATGTGTTACGGTTTGTTTGATTGCCTTATCTACCTCTACTTCATCAACAATGTTCATTGCTAATGGTAAAAAGTTTGCAGTTTCTGCACCCACCGCTTTTTTCAAAGCATCAATGGTGCGCGATGTTGCTGCTACATTATAACCTTGCGCTAATAATTTCTTAGCCAAGGTAAGCCCTAATCCTTTAGAGGCTCCAGTAATAAACCATGTTTTTCTTGTGTTCATCATTATCATTTTTTATAACACAAAGTTGATGGTATTTTAGCCTGCCTTGTTAGCGCCGTTCAAACAGATAATTGCGAAATTCAAACAATTGACAAGGAGTTTAGTTGTGGAATTGGTTAACTGTCGGAAGTGGTTAACTGGTTAATTGTGGAATTGGTTAACTGGTTAATTGGTTAATTGTTGGAATTGGCTCTCTTCAGTTTCAAATTCTATGATAAATTCTGAGCCTTTATTTGGTTCGCTTTTGATGGAGATTTTACCCCCTAGTGTTTCTACCTGCGTTTTTACCATGAACAAACCAATTCCTTTTCCTTCGGTATGTAAGTGAAACCGTTTGTATAAACCAAATATTTCATCTTCATATTTCTGAAGGTCTATACCAAGTCCATTGTCTCTAAATATTAGGGTAACCATATTACCAGACAGTTCACTAGTTACCTCTATTTGTGGGTTAACGCCATCTCTTTTATACTTAATGCTATTTGCTATCAAATTAAAAAAGACACTGTAGAGGTAGCTTTTCAGTGTAGTGAGGTGATCAATGGCAGAAAAATCGCTCGTAATACTGACGTTTTCTTGCGTAATCATGTTAAGGATACTAGCCTCTACATCTTTTAACAATTTAGATAATTGAACTACGCCCTTTTTCTCACTTACCTCACGTTTAACCTGTAGAATATGATTAAGGTCTTTGATTACATTATCCAGCTTTGTTACATTCAAGGAAAGTGCTTCCATCATTTCTTCTTTTTCTATCTCACTTAAACCAGGTAAATGTAACAGGTCGGTAATACCAATTACATTTGCAACGGGAGCCCTTAAATTATGCGAAATGATATAAGCAAACTGTTCCAAATCCTTGTTTCGCTGTATGATATCAGCAGTCATACTTGTCCGTTCTTGCTCGGCAATTTTTCTTTCGGTAATATCTCTATAAATCACGATGTAAGCGTTTACGCTATCATTATGAAGTAAGTTAGTCATGGTACCCTCAATCCAAATGTAATGTCCTAGTTTATGAATAATTCGGTATTGTATATGTTGTGGAATGCCTGGCGAATCTTTTGCTTTTTGCAAATCCTCTTTAGATTTTTGCACGTCTGCTGGGTACATGAAATCTAAAATTGTTTTACCTTTTAATTCCTCTTTTGTAAATCCTGCACTTCTACCAAAAGAAGGGCTTTGATAAATAACCTCAACTTTATCATTTATTAAAATAATGGTATCGCTAATGTTTTCGATTAGGGCCCTATGTCTTTCTTCGCTCTTTTTAAGCTTCTCTTTTGCCTGTCTACGTTCAGTAATATCGGTTGCAATAACCATGACCCGTGAAATTTCACCATGAAAAACAATAGGTACAAACCTTGAGCGAACTAAACTGCCATTACTCATTGCACTTTCTGATTCTTGAGGCAAACCAGTTTCTAAACAAGCTTTAACAGAGGCTCTGGCTATCTCTCTACTTTCTTCAGGCAAAATTGAAATGCTATCTAATCCAATTAATTCTGCCACGGTTCTACCACCTGGGAATCCTCTATTGATCGATTCGATTTTGAAATCCCTATTAATGATCAAAATGATGTCGGGCGAATTCTCAAACTGTTGTTTAAAAAGTTCGGTTGCATTTTTACGTTCGGTTATTACCTCGGTTAGCATGATGATACCACCAATTTTACCAGACGCTTTATACCATGGCCTTGTTTCCCACCTTATCCAATCTATTTTACCATCTGGGTGAACAAATGAATCTTCTTCCTTTTTTTCTACTGCCCCTTGCAAACAACGTTGATGGCCATCTCTCCAATGCTGAGGGACATCTGGAAAAATCTCATAATGACTTTTCCCCACCAAGTCATATTCAGATGCATTGTTTTCATGCTTCCACCTGTTACTGGTGGCAATGTACCTCATCTCTGTATCAAACATAGCTAATGATGCAGGACTATGTTCAATGAATATGGCCAACTGTTCTTTATGTTTTGCTAATTCGTTCTCTATGCGCTTACGTTCGGTAATGTTGCGGAATGAGCCATCAAGGTGGCTAGGTTTTCCATCAGCATCGCAAATGAGACGAGCATTCATAGAAACAAAAACATCCTCGCCAGATTTTGATTTAAAAGTTACCTCATAATCATCAAATTCTCCATCAGTCCTAATCATTTCCAGTGCATTTGTTCTGTCTTCAAGGTTATAATAGAGACTAGCAGTTGGCTCCCCTATCACTTCTTCTGGAGCATAACCTAAGTGTTTGGTAATGGAAGGACTTACCTCTAAAAGAATACCTTCAAGACTTGTTTGATAAAATACATCTTGAACGTTTTCGAAAATATTACGGTACTTTCGTTCACTTTCCCTTAAAGCTTCTTCTGTTTGAATACGGGCTGTAATATCTCTGGCGATAGCCAAATAACCTATACCTTCAAAAACACGTGTATTGATCTCAACTGCTACCCTTGTACCATCTTTTCTTAACCATCTTTTCTCTAACAAGAGTGTTCTTTTCTGTTCTAGCAGATCGAGTTGTAAGGGTTGTTTTTCTAAATCTTCTGCCGAAAAGAGTTGAGATAAATGCATACTTAACAACTCTTTCTCCGTATAACCAAGCAATTGGCACATGCTATTATTTACTTCAATAAAATAACCTCTTTTATTTAAAAGAAATACGGGATCGCCGGCGTGGCTCAATAAGGATTGGTACTTTTCTTTGTTTTGTTTAAGGTTCTTTATTAATTCTCGAACATTGTTAATTAAATAATAAGAAAAGGCAAAGGCAAGCACTAGGGAGAGGAAGATTAAAAAAATGGATTCTAACAGTGCAGTATCATAAGCATTATTGCTACTTGTATAAACTTCACTACCCACCCTTACTTGCAAAGTAATTAGTCTATTCAATTTAGTGCTAACTGCATTTATTTGAGGATAAAGTTCATTATCTATAAAGGTACTATCATCAAGTAGGTCATCATTTTTTAATACCTCTTTTAGTTTCTGAATAGTTTTTGTTAACTGTTTAATTAAGGCAGAAGATTGTACTGCCAACTTATTTTCTTGAGGGGTGAGGAATGTAGTCATGTAACTAGACCAATCTGCAGCAATAGATTTTTCTGCTTTGTTAATCAATTCAAGTCCTTCGGCATAAGAAATGTCTTTTGTTTTAACCCGCTGTGCGGTCATTAAAATACCAACCGTATAATTGTACTGTGTATGGGTTAGTTGCTGGAGTGGAAATACCCTATCCGCATAAAGCGTTTGCGTTCGCTTATGCATTTTCTTTAGCTCGAGAATCCCATATAAGCCTATGCCAACAATTGCCGTGGTCATAACGATAATGAGCAGGTACAGTTTTTTAGATGCCTTTAGTTTATCTATCATAGTTGCTTGTTGCAAAAACTAATTAAGATATAAGGGGGATGATTGTCTTATATATTTCTTTAGAGTTAATTATGATTAAATATATAGAAAAACTTATAATTATGATTGGGTTTCCTTTTGAGGAAATTATTTTTTTCTTGGAGCTCTAACCACTTCATCTCCCTCCTAGATTATGGGAATTACGCAGATTAGAAATATAGGATAGAATATGCATCATCTGTCAAATCAGCGGGTGGAACTTAGCGGTATCTTTTCCCGCAGATTAAGGGAATTACGCAGATAAAAGAAAAAAACAGCTGCCCCCATCTGCTAAATCAGCTGGTGGAACTTAACGGTATCTTTTCCTGCAGATTGTAGGAATTACGCAGATAAAAGAAAACATAATCAGTGCGAAAATTAATTAAGGCTTTCCTACCTCTAACCTAATCACATCATAACACAATCCGTTTGTTACACTGCCTGCTGGCACAGTAAGTGTAATTGTGTTTTTGCCTTCTTTTAGCAATGCGGCATCAAATTCGAATTTCTTCTCTACCCAAGTGCCTTCAATACCATCACGAATCATGATGGCACCACCTCCACTCAGATCGGTAAAAGGACCTACCTCTATCCCATTCACATTGATACCCAAGGAACGTGCGCCTGAACCAGCGATACCAAAACGAAGCGTTGCATTGCCCTTGCTTAAGTCTTTTGCAGCCATGGTAAAATTAATTTTCCAGGGAGTAGCTCTTCCTTGATCACGACCGTCTGGTTTAAAATCTATATCATGTGGTACGTGATAGATATACCAATCTTTAGCGGGATCAGATTTGCCGACCGTAAAATCTACATCATTGGGGTAAAGCTTGGCATATTCAATATACATTCCCCAATGCCAGTGATCATCTCCTTTAAAGAATTCTTTTGCTGAGCGATTAGGAATACCAATTTCAAAAATCTGCTTACCATACCGAACAGGTTTCCATTCTATGGTTCCTAAGTCGAGTTTCTCTCCTGCTTTAATCGTTACATTAGCAGTTGCATCATAAGCACCTAAAACACCATCGGCAACTGCATGCAATTGGTAAATACCCGGACGAACATTTGGAATACTAAATGTACCATCTTCTGAAGCTTCTGTCCAAAACTCATAATGTTTGGCATCATTTTGCCAATTGATGGCAGGTTGATAAGCGTTACCAGGACGAAATGCTGATTGGTTAGGCGGAAGATAAGTACCACGATTAGCAGGTTTTCCATTTGCCAAAGTATCTCTTTTCGGTGCTGGCTGTTGTTGAGTTGTTCTTTGTTGCTGTGCTAACCTCATTTGTGCCATTGCTGCAGAATCTGCTTGTGGAGTACGCGGTGGACGAACTTTTTCTGCTTCATCTGGAAATGACAATCCTACTAATAAGTTGGAAAATTTACCTTTAACAGCTTGTTGATCTACCAATTTCATTTTGCCTTTTACTACTGCTCGTTCACTGGCAAGCGGATAATCTACTCCTTTTACCCAGACATATGGCCATTGTGCCTGCTCTAGTTTTGCATGCTTTTTGGCATCCGCAAACATGGCATTAGGTTCTAATCCTGTAGGCACGTAGATAAACATTGGCCCAACAACCTTGGTCCAGTATTCCTTATCACTAAAGTTAAGTACGCTACCGCCATAATGTGTTCCTCTCCAATAATTAAGCAAGGTTGGGTCTGCTCCATCGCCATTATCCAAGTGACCGGTTAGTTCAAAATGGTTTGGCCCACTTGAAAGGTATTCGAAGGAAGGGTTAATGATATAAACGCCTACCTTTTCTTTTGTTGATGCCCACCCATAAGCGGGGATTTTAGATTGTTTAGCCGAGTAATCATATTTATGTTCAGCCTTACCTTTAAAAACACCAGTGGTTAATCTGCGTGCTTCTTTCATGTTCAAGTCTTGTCCTTCGTCCCAATCTTTACCTGTAGGCATTAAACCATTTCGTTTTTCATCAATAGACATCCAGTCGAACACTTTACCCGACAGTTTAAAACCAAACCTCGATTCGCCAACGGAACCCGCAGGGTAAGTATCTTGATGGGTAAATATGGCATAGGTATATAATCCTTTAGCGCCACGCTCTAGCGTATAACGGATTTCTAGATCGGCAATGAGGCCACCTGCTTGTCCGGCTGCTGTTGGGTTTTTACCCAGTATAGATTTCCCATCTGAATAGCCTTTCACAAAAACTTCGCCCCGTTGACCATTGGTTACTTTAGGGTCAATGGAAATACCAGCAAGCCTTCGTGCAGCCAATGCAGGGCTTTGCTCCCAATAACCTGCATGATGCCCAGAAACATAGCCCATCAATTCTACGTTGGGGCTAACTGAATTAGCTGTTTTTACAGATATTAAATCGGCTGTTCGTTTATCAATCTTTAAAGTTAGGTAGCCATTAGACATGGTATAAATAAGGCCATCATCGGTAATGGTAACTGGTTGATTGGTTTGCGCTACCGAGCCTAGTGTTAAAAAACAGAACAAGGTTGCAAAACTTAACGATAAAAGATTTTTCATGACAACAATTGGTTAAGCAATAATCCATTGTTTAAAAGAGAAATGCAAGGGTTTGAGGGATTGTGTTATAAATGATACTTGAGTTTGGAGGGCGAATTAACTCACTACTCTGATCCTACTTATATCAAAGGAAATTAGATTAATTTTTTGCTAACAAAACTGCTCTAATCTTTTGAAAAATCTCCTCATTTACATCTACAACAATCCTAGGAGCTGTTGAATTAAGAGTTTCAATCTTTGCAAATAAATATTTTATCTTAATATCATTAAGTCGCTTTAAAAAGTTTTCAATGGGTAAAAATCCACTTTGACCAGAAAAGTAAAAATAACTAGTTTCATTAGGCCGAAACGGAAAACCTAAGAGTACCAGGTCTTCATAAACAGCACGATAGTGCCTTTCCATCTCAGACATATCTATATTGTTTGTTTGCCCTTGCTTGTCAAGAGTCATTTGTATAGCATAATGATAAAGATCGGTTCTATCAAAGCCTTTAGTTAAAAGATCTTGGTACAATATGTCCCATTTGGGGCACCAAGGAGTTGAAGGTTTATCAGTTTCTATCGCTTCGTTCCTAAGCGTATTGTTATGATCAAGCCTATCTTCAAACAAATGAATCTTCGGCTTAAATTCAGCAACTATTTTTTTGCTTTGTAAGGGGCTTTTGGTGTCATTAACAATTACAAGCCTAAGGTTTTTATCTGTCTTGCTTCTGAGTGATAAGATGTTATTGTTTGTTGCAATATCTGTAGAGATAAAATAATTGTTTAAACCAGAATCAACTGTGCTGGGCTTTTGGCTTTTCTCAACTATTTCTTGTAAAAGGTCTTGAATGGCATATATGTGTAGCCACCCCGCCTGAACAAAAATCCTATCATGTTTATTCAATTGTTCTTTAATATTATCGAGCAGAGATGAATCTCTTAAAACACACCAGTAAAATCTTATTTCTTTTAATCTTTCATCCTGGTCAGTTAAAGTTAATTGTTTAGAAAACTCATCTTGTGAAGAGAAATTAACCACTTTTTTAAAGTGTTTTTCAAAAAGTTTGTAATAATAGCTTAGGGCTTTCTGTTCTTCCTTAATGGGATATCCATACATCTCCATTGTACGGATTTTAGCTTTATGAAAATCCTCATAAGAGCTCCATACTGTTGAGGAGTACTTATAATCAATACTCGAGAGCATCATCAGTAAAATATCATCAGATGAGTACCTTTTGTTAAGCCGATAATAACCAACACCCAAATCTAAATCCCAATTTAGTACGGGTATGTTATTTGTTGTGCCATAGAACGAGCAATAACCAACATCATTTGACTTGTTAATTGTTTCATCCTTTGTACTAGAAATGAAAGAGAAATTCTCGGTTAATATAACTTGGGGATTTAATGACTTGAGATTTTCTTCCATTTTAATGAACATCTCATTATTGGGGTTATTATAAGTATGATTTGTTCCGATCAGAATTACACTTTTGTTTTTATAAACAATATGCTTTATGTAAGGAACCTTAATTTGAGAAATAGAAACTGTATTATATTTTTTTAATTGCTGTTTATAAAAATCCTGACCCTGTGCCCAGCTAGGTGTATATAATCCGACAACTAATGCTAGTACAGTTATACTTATTTTATATCTCGTCATCCAAAAGGTTAATTGAAATATTTTGTGAGCATCAATCTTTATCAGATTGATGCTGGTTATTTACTGAAGCAAATGATTATACTTTATAATATTGCTCCCAGCCTTTACGTGGTGGTGGACCCATCAGTAATTGGTTAGCTTTTCTATTATTGGTAATGACTTTTTTCTCTCTATCGAATTTCAATTTATCGCCTGTCCATTGTGCCAAAACACCCAAACAGAATACCTGGCTTAAAGGTCCGGCTATTGCAAACGGAGAACGGGTTTTTTCCTGTCCTTTGCAAGCCAATAAGAAATTAGCGAAGTGATTAGAAGGGCTTTTAGGTACTTGCGGTAAGCTAGCGGCAATCTCTTTTGCTTTTTCTTCTGGAATGATAGATAAAGTGCTACCGTGTGAACCTCCCTTGAAGGTAAGGTCTTTACCATAAATGATCTTCCCTGGATTTAGTTTTGCCGGCTGTATAGCACCTGTACTTGGGGGTGGAATATTAGGATCTAAACCAGAAACCCCATAACCCGCAGGTATAGGCGGCAGGTTATCTACACCATCATACCAACTGATTTCTAATGGTGGCATTTCTCCACGCTTAGGGAATTTGAAGGATAAGGTGGTAGAGGTTGGATAGAAGAAATCATTATGCCCTGTTAATTTCTTCGGTTTTACTTCATAAGGCAAACCAAGATTAAGGAATTCATGTGAGGTATCTAAAATATGTGCACCCCAATCGCCCAATGCGCCCATTCCAAAATCAAACCAACAACGCCATTGTCCGTTCACAAAATCCTTATTGTATTCATGGTTATCGGTAGCCATCTGCCAAATGTCCCAGTCTAAGGTGCCTGGCTTTGGTTGTGCTGGCGGGAAAGTTTTGATCTTTGTATCCCAACCGTGCCAGCGCCTTGGTGAGTTCATGTGTGCCGTGATTGCGGTTACGTCCTTAATGATACCTGCATCTACCCAAGCCTTGTACTGAAAGTAATTGGCTTCAGAGTGCCCCTGGTTACCCATTTGTGTAACCACCTTAGGATATTTCTCGGCAGCTTTCATCATTAGCTCTACTTCATTAAAGGTACGGGCCATTGGCTTCTCTGTATAGACATGTATACCCAGGCCCATTGCCATCATGGTGATGGGGAAATGGGCAAAATCTGGAACACCAATGGATACGGCTTCTATCTGCTTGCCCATTTTATCAAACATCTGTCTAAAATCCTGAAAACGTGGAACATCTGGAAACTGCTTTAAGATTTGTAGTGTTTGTGGTGCGCCCATGTCTACATCACATAAGGCCACAACATTAGCCAAGCCCGTTTTATATAACTCTAGGGCAATTTCTGCTCCTCGGTTGCCAATACCAATAAAGGCAATGTTTACCTTATCATTTGCCCCTATCCACTTGCCGTTTGCCATTAATAAATTAGGCGCAGCAATTGCCGCCGATGCTAGTAAGGCTTGTTTCAAGAATAACCGCCTCGAAGATTCTTTGTTCATTTTGCTAATATTTGGGTGATTTGAGGCCTCAAAATACATAAATTATATAAAAAATTATGCCGCTTAAGATTTAGCAACAACATTGTATTTAAAAAAATACGTTCTTAACACCCGCGAACTAAAAAATCTTATTTAAGGTAAGCTCTTGAAATCTAGAACTCAACCCCTTAAAAATCATAATTAACCAAAAATAGCATATCTTTATTTCACTATACAATTGACAATCAACACAAACTAGTACAGTCATTGCAATGAAGATTAATTCTGCTATTCCTGCATTCCCTGTAATCAACATCCAAAAAGCTGTAGATTTTTATGAGGCAAAGCTGGGATTTATGGCAAGGCATCAGGAGAAATATTTTGCAATTGTTGTTCGTGATGGCGTTGAAATTCATCTTTGGGCAGCTTGCGATAACAGTTGGAAATTTCGTAATATCCTTCTTTTCCTTAAACCTATCTGGAGTGGTTCAGAAACTTTTATTGCAGGAACTGCCCATTGTAGGATGGCAATAATAGGAATTGATGAGCTCCATAATGAATACAAAGAAAAAAAGGTGCTTTATGCTGAACATGATATGATTACTGAACAGCATTGGGGGCAAAGGGATTTTGCTATTCGTGACTACTATGGCAATCTAATTACCTTTTTTGAGGAGGTAATTTAATCAACTTAAGGTAGATGCCGAAGCCTTATTTTTAGAATAAGGTCTATTAAAAAAAAGTCTCTAACTTTCGTTCCATTTTCAAGAACCTTGATCTTATTTTCTCTTACGGAACGAGGATGCTCATGATAATCTGGCACAAAAATTATCTCATTTATTTTATTCTCTTATTTTCAGAGGAACTGGTATTTTCAGGTTAGGATAGCTCCTGCTAACCATTAGCTTCATGAGCATAATTTGTTTTGATTTAAACGTCAAAAAACCAGATTTTCAACAGGAGCTCACGCCAGCACCCACACCACAATCACCGTTCACTAACTAGCTAATTTACCGTTAATTAACGGTACAAAAACAGTCGACTACACCTTTAATCAACAAAAAAAGCCGTGTAAATTCGATTATTAATTACGCTAAAGGGTAATCTACTGATCAAATTTTCTACTTACAACTAGCATCAATGCGGATTCATCATTTCGAGAATCGCTAATGAACATGTTCTCTAAACCCAATAAAAATAATCTAGTTCACATTTAAAATTTAAACACTATGTCAAACTTCAAATTAAATCTTCCCACAGACATTCCTTGGAAACGTATATGCGTAAGCAAGGATATGATCGACCCAAAAATTTGCGACTCTCGTCGCCCAAAAAGATGGAATTCTTCTATTGCTATTTTTCAGTATTCGCCCGAGGAAGAATACCAAACAACCGAAGGTATGCTTATCACCTATATTAAGGTGGCGTGTTCCGTTACTGGCTACCAAGCTGGTCCCGATGAAATTGGCTTGCACAGAGGAGGCTTCGACAATTTCTGGAAAGAAAACGGTGAAGTATTAAAAGATACCATCATGGATTACTACCCATGTTATGGCGCAATCTTGGAAGTAGCTGTTGCCCCAAAAAAGAAAGATACGCCATTAAGCCAGTATCCTTACTTCTCAGATTTCGAACCTAAGAAAAGAGAGCTGTATGAAATTGCAACTGAAACCGGCGAGGTAATGTCGCGTTCACTTAAAAACTTAAGTGTTGGCAAAGGCTCTTCTACCTTAAATTCACACGAAATACTAGATGTAGATCATGGGTTTAGCTTTGGTGCAGAAGGTTCTTATGCAGGTACCGGCGGTGGTTTTAACGTAAGCCGTTCAGGCGAATGGGGAACAAAAGATATTAGTCAATCAGAAACAAACAGTATTCGTACTACCGATCAATCGCAGGAGTCGAGAGAAACACAATCACATACTACGCAAATTTCTCAATTGTATCATCAATTAGACAGTTACCATATGGGCACTAATCGTGCAGTGTTCTTTCTATTACCGCGACCACATACCATTGAAACTGAACGTACTTTTGTAAATGGTCCTCGGAACATTGAAGGTATTCAAGAATTCTTCTTCGTAACCATGCGCCCAAAAGACGTAGAAGAGATATGTGTTGAAGCCTATTTAGAAACTGGCCATATTGCAAAAGTTCCAACCTTAGCCTACGAGGGCGAAATAGAAACCACTGATTCAGTTACCCTAAACATATTATCAAACTTTGATGGAAGAAGTGACGCCGTATTGGATAGCTCTTGGGGCGATGATTCGACAACTTCTATCAAATCGGATTCTATTCCTTACAACCCTCCTGCTGGATGGGAAATTGATTTAAGCAAAGGCAGTGGTGGTTATAATGTTGCCTCTGCAAGCGGAACTGGTTATGGGTATCCTTCGGGAACTTACAACTACAGTGTTACTGAGATCGACCGCAATCATCTTGTGTTGTGGGGCGAAGTGTCCGCAGCATTTCAAGATACTGCAGGATTAAGTGATGGGGGTAAAATATGGACAGGAACGCTAAATGTTACCTTAACGGTGTACTTAAAAAAGGTAAACCCTAAGCAAGTTATTACCGGTTACGAAGAGCATTTGTTTTTAACAGCCCGCGATCTTTGCTGCTGTGAAGACAGTGAAATGGATTTACCATTTGTTGCTTGGGAAAAACCTTTCAAATACATTGATAGCAGAAAGGCTGCTTCAGAAAAAATGATTGGCGATAAAATGTCATTAGTGGAAGCTAATAACATGGGCAAAACGATGTCTCGTGAGTTTATGAAAAGTGGAAATGACATTGATCGACGCTATGACAAAGGCAAGGTAAATATATTAGAAACTCAGTTTGTTGGCAAAATGCTAGCCAATACACTTAAAGATACCAGTCGAGATTTGAAGATCGATAAAGTAAGTCATTTATCGGCAGGGTTAAAAGCAAAAATTACTTCAGTTGTTCCTACTGCTAGTTTATCTAGTGTATTGCAGATGCCGATCCAAATGCAAAAGGAGGTATTTGACTTAAATGATGAAGAAATTAAGAACCTCCGAACTTCACTTACCGCTGCTAATCAATCTATTACCGATCCCAAGCTAAAATGGTTTACAACCTCTCAGCTAAAAGCCTTCGAAAGAACAAAAGCAGAAAAAGTTAAAGCAGCTACTAAAAATAAAAAGTAAACCTACATCATAATCAATCGCCATGGAATTCAATTATTTTTTCGGACCTGATAAATCACCATTTGCAATCTCCGCTGAAGGCAAGATTCAGCAAGAATTAAGTACGCCATTTCATGGTATAATTAGTCGCGGTTTATTAGATCATGGGTGTTCTATTTGGAACACCCATTCGCACCTGCTTGAGTATGGCAATGATGATTTGCTAACTGAAGAATGGATCATACTCAAACAAAATGCTACTCAATGTGGTGTATTAAGCTTCGCTCAATCAACTTTAGCGGCTAAAAAATATGTGGAAACAAATACTAAGGTTGCTAAAGTTGAATTATGGAATATTAAAGAAGGACATACTTCAAGTGTTTGGAAAGTTACACCAGCAAATGAAGAACCCTTTGTTTTAAACATTGCACGTGATCAAGTAGCCGGTGAAGAATTAAAAACACTATCAACTCACTTAAAAAAAATAACCGATGAAGGGGATACTTCACACTTGGCCAAAGTATATGATATTGTGGAAATTGAAGATGAACAGCTACCCATCAAAGTAGTGTTGACTAAAAATGAATGGATTAATGATTCATTTGAAATTCACTCCCGAATAAATTTAAAAACTAATGAGGAGGAGCTACTGTTGGTTGAACGATTTATAACCGATGCCCAAAAACCCGCTGAAATTACTTCAATTCTCGGGAGGGTATTTAACGCTACAGAAACTCAACAAATCAAAAAAGAAATCTTAAATTTTTTAACCCAAGCAACTACTTGCTTATCACATACCCCTGTTATAAATATTAATGATGGCGATGTGGTTTGGAATGGAGAGAAAGCAGTGGTAATTGCAATAAACTAAGGTAAAATGGCAAATTGGTATTATAATATAGGAACAAACGAAGATGGAACAGATAGAACCGTTACGTTTGATAATACGGACTATACAACTGGACAAAGATTTGAAACGGACAATGTTTGTGAAATGGTTCGATTTATTAGGGCTTTACCTGGGAATGCCCGTGAAGAAGAAAGTGGCTTTTTTCAGTCCGTAGAAGAGGCTTCCACCCTTCCTGAAAACAATTGCCCTATTTCATTTTCAACAGATGGCTCAATGCAACCAGTTGTTCCAACACCTTCAACGCCAGTTGAAACTGACCCGATATTAAGCGGTGGTGATGATGGGGGCACACAGGCTGCCCCTAATCCTTCAGTTGCCGGAACTGTTGGTCGTTCTTCTGGCACTGGTGACGGTGGTGATACTCCACCTCCAACCCATGAACCAACCCGACCGCCCGCTGGAGACCCACATCCTACACGGGGTGGCGAGCAACCGCAGCAATCAACCAATGCTGGAGACCCGGTTGATATCTTTACTGGTGCATTTTATTTAGAAGAAACAGATTTAACCATTCCTAATACGCTTTTGCCGCTTAGCTTTACCCGATTATATAAAAGTGGTGCAGCTGCCATGGGGCCTTTGGGCTGGAATTGGGATCATAACTTCAACTTATTTATTCGGGAACTAAATTCGGGCGATATCGCCGTATGGCGAAATTTACATGAAGATATTTTCAAGTTTAATGGCATTGATTTCGAGCCACCAAGAAGTGCCTTTGAAAAACTAGAACCCATTACCGGAATGATACAAGCCTATGAAATAAAACAAAAAGGAGGTGTAGTATTGCATTTTGAACGCCCAGGTAGCTGGCTTGATGGCGAACGAATTCCCTTACTTTGGATCAAAGACCAATACGGAAACCAATTAAAGTTTACGTATGGTGCTGAAGATAAGTTAGCTGAAGTACGAGATGATGATGACCGATTTTTTCATCTCGAATACGATTTATGTGGATTATTAGTTGCCGTTTCCGATCATGCAGGGAGAAAATTTTTGTATGAGCATGACGAGCAAACCATGCAGTTAACCAATGTGCAATCACCACCAATTAGTGACCATCCTAATGGTATTTCTCGAATTTACCACTATGAACAGCCATGGGCGATGCCTGAGTTGAGACATAACATTCTTCGCATTGAAGATGGCCAAGGCAATATTTACGTAGAAAATACTTATGAGCAAGATCCTGCATCAATTAGTTATGCAAGAGTAACTGAACAGTTATATGGCGGCTTTTTATATCAATTTAATTATACGCAATTGCAATACGTACCCGCTAATGTAGTCTACATTAATATTCCGGCTTTACGTGTAGAGGTCATGAATCCCGACTATGGATTAGAAACTTATACTTTTAACTATCGTGGCGATTTATTGGATAGGCGGTACCGCTTGAATAAGGACAAATCGTTTCGCGTAGTGGCTTGGTTATATGAATTTGATGAACAAGGTAATCCTGCAAAAACAACAAGTCCAAATGGTGGCGAGGAAATAAACATTTTTGATTTTGCCAATCCAGATCCCCGCATGAGGAGTAACTTGCTCCAGAAAGAAATTACCGCTGCTTCGGGTTTTCCATCGCCTAGCAGGATAATTTGGAAAGGGAAATATGATCCCAATTATCAGCTATTGATTGAAGAAAAAAATGAAACAAATAAAGTCATCACTTATAAATATGATTCTACTGGTAAGCTTTTGGAAGTAATTCAACCTGATGCAACTTTACCTGATGGCACTACTCAAGTTGCCAAAACAAGTTTCACTTACAATAGCAAAGGGCAAATACTGACGACCGTTTTAGCTGATGGCACCCAGAATGAGAATGAATATGGAAGTATCGGCAATGAAAAAAGCAGGTTAATTAAGTATCGGGCTGATGTAGCTAATTTGAATATTGAACAGCAATATAAGTATGACGCCAATGGATTCACTACGGAAACGATTGACGGCAATGGAAATTCAACCAAACAAATTTATAATGCATTAGGATTGCTTGAAAAAGAGATTCAAGCACCACTGAGCGGAAGCACCACTGAAACCATATTACATTACGATACCGATAAAAAAGTAATCAAATCTGAAAAACCTAAAGGTGCATTCACTGACGCGGTAATTATTGGTAATTTTATCATCGATCAATTTGAAAGAGATGTACTTGGATACCCTACCAAACTGATGCTCAGCAATAATACGGGCGAAGCAAAGATGTTTCATATTTGCAATGATTATAGGGGCTTTCCTGTAGAAACATTAAATCCTGATGGAAGCAAAATAAGAAAAACATTTGATGAAAGAGGCTTGTCACTTATCGAAGAAATTATAGGTATTGATGGTCAAAAAATCACCTCAAAGAAAGTCTATAATCGTTTAGGAAGATTGATTCAGGAAACAAACGCGTTTGGTCTTACTACCAACTATGAATATGACGCTTTTGCTAGGATTAGTAAAACCACGTTACCAAACGGATCGGAGGTTCGCAACAAATGGCTGAAAAACGACTTATTAGAATCCGAAGAAGTAATAGGCGATGATGGCAGTGGAACAATTCGTCAGCTATCCTTTAAATCATATACCTATGATGAAAAAAACAGAAGGATTACTGAAGCTGTAAAAATCTTTACCAATGATTCTTTAGTATTCACTAATTCAACTACTACTCATTTTTATGACCCCTTAGATAGAATAGTTAAATCGATTAATAACCGAGGTGGCGTTGCAACCACCAGCTATGATGGCGTAGGCAGACCAACGGTTACCACAGATGCCGAAGGAAATGAGCAACACAACACCTTTGACAAGGCTGGAAATTTAGTCCAAACTGATAGTCATCATCTAGAGCCTAATGGCAATGTTTCGATACTCACTAAACAATTCAAATACGACTCAAGAAATAGAAGAACTCAACTAATTGAGCCAGATGGTGCTAATGTAGTTTCTGGATATGATGACAGGAACTTATTAGTGCGGCAAACCGATTATTTGGGCATTGTTTTAACCAATACTTTTAATTCTTTCAGCAATAAAACCAGGGAAGTAAAAGACGATGGGGGGTTAGCTATCGTACAACAATGGACATTCGATAGCATGTCTCGTATGGTAAGTTTTACCGACCCAACAACCGAGGTATCTACCTATCAATATGATTCCCTTGGCAGAAACATCCAGATCAATTACCCAAATGGTTTTTCGAGTCGCAAAGTGTACAATGTCAACAACCAAATCATTAAAGAACAAATGGTTAGTGGAGCGGAGTTTGTTTACACCTATGATTTTGCAAATAGAATTTCAAAGATTGAAAACACTGTATCACCGGCACCATTAAATCCAGTAGCAACGCATGAATTTAGGTATGACGGTTTAAATAACGTTCTTGATGCAAACTCTGGTACAGCAACGGTCGCTAGAAGATATGATAGCATTGGTCGTCTTTTATCCGAAACAACCAATGGAATAAACATCGCCTGTAAGTACGATGATGCATCGGGTACTGTTGAAAAAACTTGGCCTGATGGAAGGAAAGAAAAGTTGTCCCATAACCTAAATGGCATCCTTACCACTATTGAAGAAACAACTAATGGAGTACTAGGAAGCGGTAACAGTTTAATTGCCTCCTTTAAAATAAGTGGCCCAAATGCTTTTGGAGAAGCTAGTTACCAAGGCGGACTAACGGTATTGAACACTTACGATGAGCGTAAAAGGCTTACCAACATAGCGATGGTAAGTGGCACTATCAACGAAGTTGTTAAATATCGTTACAACATGGCTGGACTTAAAAAAGTGGAAGCAGTATTGGGTCAAAATCCAAAAATCAGCTATTTTGAATTTGACAATAAGTATAGGCTCGTAGCTACCAAAGATTCGTTTAACGTTGCGATCCCAAATGCGGTTACGCAGGCTGAACATAATGCCGCTATCAATACTGTTATGTTGGCTGCAGCAGTAGCGCCTCATGCTGAAAACTTCTCCTACAACCCTGCCGATGCCCGGACGAAACGTACTGAAACAGGTGTTCCAGATAAAAACTATACTTACCTATCCGGACATAGAATTCAACACGATGGCGTGAATCCTTATACGCATCATCCAGACGGCACTTTAAAATCCGATGGTACATTTAGCTATGTAGCTGACACATTAGGCAGAATAGTAACGATTAAATCGGGCGTTAATACAATTACTGAATTTAGTTATGATGCTTTTGGTAGGCCAAGTGTGGTGAAAGAAACAGGACAGCCTGTAAAATCATATCATTATTTAGGTGGGTTTGTTGAGCAGATAAATGAAAATGGAACAGCACAAAGACAAATCACCCTCCATCCCGGCACCGGTGTGCCAATCGCTTATCATACTGCATTGGGCACGCATTATACCTTGTTCGATAGCCGTAATAATTTAATCGGATTAGCAGAGGTGGGTGGAAACTTAGTAGAAACCTATCGTTATCAATCGTTTGGTGCGCCTACCCTATTTAACGCAACCGGGGTAGCGATTACCAATTCGGCATTTGGTATAGAACCGATATATGGGGGCCAGCGCTATTTAGCCACATCAGGTTTATATCTTTCAAAAAGAAGGCTGATGAACCCGGTTAATGGTTTATTCCTATCGATTGATCCAAAGGGATACGCAGACTCATCATCACTCTACGGCTATGCTGCCCAAGACCCTATCAACAACATAGATCCAAATGGCGCTATTATCCCATTTATCGTCGCTGCGTTCGTTATTGGCGGTGCATTGCTGGGTGCAGGTTATAGTGTTTATGATGCTACAGAACATCCTGACAGATATGAGGGTGCCGCAGGTGTTTGGAGACCATTGGCAAATACCTTTGGCGGGGCTATCATTGGAGGCGCAGCAGTGGTTGGAGGTGAAATGGTCTTAGCAGTTGGAGGTACTGGTATATTCGCTACCGGAGCAACAACCACATCTCTAACAGCTTCACAGGCATTTGTATTATATGGCACTTCAAGTGCGGTTACCGGTGCAATTGGCCGTAATGGCTTTAACAATTTATTTCCAGAATATATCGACCCCGTTTCGTCGAGAACAATTGCGACAGATTATATTTTAGGAGGAGGAATTGGCGCTATCTTAAATCCACTTAGACCCGCAGCAACATGGACTTTGCAAGGTGACAGAGAAGCTATCTTAGAAAGTCGACGAATATGGGGGCAAACCGAAGGTAGTGTATATGCTATGGACACTCCTAATCTTCCGGTATGGAGAGCAACCGGAGGAGGAACAGTTAGCCCTAACTCAGCAATTTTTGAATTTGAAGGTATTAATAATGTTTTTAGGCCTCATGAAATTACTGGACCATTTAGCTTACTAAAGAGGATTTTAGGGCAAAGCAAAGCTCCTTTTGGTGACGTTGCATTTAGCGAGGCTGTTCAAATTGGAGAACGAACAGTTGGGGGTAATCTAATTCCAGTATATCGTTTGTCTGGCGTAAGTGTTCTACCAGGAGAATTTGCAGGGCAGTCTACACTAAGAGCTGCTTCACGCTTATGGGGAAGAAGGGGCTTAGATGCTGTTTTAGGTGCTGGGTTTTTAACAGCACTCGGACTAAACATGATGGATACGACTTCCCACCCTAATGAAACAAGACCTTCAGCAAAATAAATGATATACATAGATGCTGTCGTTAAGATAACTGAAATTTTGGATTGGGAAATAAACTTTTAATAAATTCCTTTAGCTTGGAGTCCTGGAGATGAGTCTTTTTATTCCTTATTTTGGAGGGCTGAATTCTGTTCAGCCCTTTACTTTTTGTTTCATGTGGAGCTTGGATTTAGGAAAAGGCGAAAAGAGGTATTTACGGTGTTTGAAGTGATCTTGGCGAGGGCTTCAGCTGTGGCGTTTTACGACCGAAGAAAATGAAAAGTAAGTAAATAACGAATGATACAATGCTGAATACACTACGATAATTTCAATGCCAACATTATTGTTAGTTCTTTATTAATTGCATCATATACCACACCTATACTAACAATCAATAAGAAAGTCAACAAAAATGAATTAAGAAACAATAGGAATAAGCTGTCAACGCTCAAAATATTGAAGAAATAAAAAAACCGCTCCTATTAATAATAGAAGCGGCTTAATGTAGCCCGCAGGGGAATCGAACCCCTATTTCCAGAATGAAAATCTGGCGTCCTAACCGGTAGACGAGCGGGCCATTTCGATTTACAATTTTAGATTTCGGATTTTAGATTGAAATCGTCAATCTTAATTCTTCAATCGTAACTCTACTTGGGTAGCGGGAACCAGACTCGAACTGATGACCTTCGGGTTATGAGCCCGACGAGCTACCAACTGCTCCATCCCGCACTATTTCGTTGATGTTTATCTTCTTCAGGTAATAAACCCGCACACCTCAACATTTTTTAATCTTATTAAACACTCCATTTTAAAAGAGGTTCGTAGCCCGTAGGGGAATCGAACCCCTGTTTCCAGAATGAAAATCTGGCGTCCTCACCCCTAGACGAACGGGCCATGTTAATTTACAATTGTAGATTTACGATTTTAGATTGTTGGTATCTCCAACCTCAAATCTTACAATAGTATCTTTTCAATTTACAATTTTAAATTTCCGATTTTAGATTAAAATCGTCAATCGTAATTCTTCAATTGTAATTCAATTTGGTAGCGGGAACCAGACTCGAACTGATGACCTTCGGGTTATGAGCCCGACGAGCTACCAACTGCTCCATCCCGCACGCTATACAATTCTGAAGCCTTCTGCAAATGTTCCTGCCCTTGTTCCGAATTGGAATGCAAAGATATAATTCGTTTCTTTGCAGAACAAATTTATTTCAAAAAATATTTCTATGTCACATAAAGCTGGTTTTGTAAGTATCATCGGGAAGCCAAATGTTGGTAAATCTACCCTAATGAATGCCCTAGTGGGTGAAAAGCTTTCTATCATTACACCAAAAGCGCAAACCACTCGTCACCGAATTTTGGGAATTGTGAACGAAGATGAGTATCAAATTGTATTTTCAGACACGCCCGGCATCATAAAACCGCTATACGGATTGCAAGATTCGATGATGAGCGCCGTAAGTGGTGCACTTAGTGATGCAGATTTAATTCTCTTTGTAACAGACATTTTCGAGAAACATGACGAGAATGATGTGTTAGAGAAAATCATCAATACTACTATCCCCATGGTGGTGCTATTAAATAAAATTGATAACGCAACACAAGAGCAAGTAGATGAAAAGTTTGCTTACTGGCAAGAGAAATTAAACCCTAAACATATTTATGCTATTTCTGCGTTGCATAAATATAATTTAGAAGGCATATTGCCGATGATTTTGGAGAACATCCCTGAACATCCTGCTTATTATGATAAAGAAGAACTAACAGATCGCAGTCAACGTTTTTTTGTTTCGGAGATTATTCGTGAGAAAATCTTCTTTAACTACAAAAAAGAAATTCCTTACAGCACAGAGGTAATTGTAACTGCCTTTAAAGAAGAAGAAAGCAAAGGTGGTCCTATGGTTCGCATCACTGCCGAAATTATAGTGGAACGTGATTCGCAAAAAAACATATTGATTGGCACTGGCGGTGCGATGTTGAAGAAAGTTGGAATGGAAGCTAGAAAAGACATCGAAACGTTTTTAGAGAGCAAAGTATTCTTAGAAACCTTCGTTAAAGTAATACCAGACTGGAGAAGCAAGAAAAATTATTTAAAGAGTTTCGGGTACGATAGTTAACCCCGCCCTACGGGCACCCCTAAAGGGGTAAGGTAATAGCGTCAAGAACAAAAAGCAATTTTGGTTTAATGTTCCAATTATTTACCTTACCTTTGCACTCCCTTTCAAAAAGGGTTAATAGTTGATAGTCAATGGCTATTGATAAAATTTTAATACTTTTTTACTTTTGTGATTACAAAATCCACAATCGTAAATCTACAATCGTAAATACAAATGAGTAACATTATCGCAATTGTCGGAAGACCAAACGTAGGCAAATCTACCCTTTTTAATCGCTTAACAGAAAGTCGCAAAGCTATTGTAGATGATTTTAGCGGTGTAACTCGCGACAGGCATTATGGTAAAGCAGAATGGACTGACAAGGAATTTACCGTTATTGATACTGGTGGTTATGTTGCCAATTCTGAAGACGTTTTTGAAGCTGCCATTCGTGAGCAAGTTGTAATTGCCATTGAAGAAGCTACTGTTCTTGTATTCATGGTTGATGTGACTACAGGCATCACAGATTTAGATGATGAAATTGCTTCACTTTTACGTCGCAGTAAAAAACCTGTATTTGTTGTTGTAAATAAGGTTGATAACCATCAATTAGAAAATGATGCAACTGTATTTTATGGTTTTGGCTTAGGTGAAATCTACACCATCTCTTCTATGACAGGTTCTGGAACTGGGGAGTTGTTAGACCAAATCATTACTCACTTTGAAGACGTTGTTGAAGAAGAAAATGCTTTACCTAAAATCACGATCGTTGGTCGCCCGAATGTTGGTAAATCTTCGTTAATTAACGCTTTAATTGGTAAAGATCGTAATATCGTAACGCCAATCGCTGGTACAACCCGCGATTCAATTCATATTCACTACAATCAGTTTGGCCATGAATTTATGTTTATCGACACTGCCGGTTTACGTAAAAAAACAAAGGTAAAAGAGAACATCGAATTTTATTCGGTAATGCGTACCATTAAAGCTTTGGAAGAAGCTGATGTAGTGATGTTAATGATTGATGCGGAAGATGGTTTAGAATCTCAGGATGTAAACATTTTCCACTTAGCTGAGAAAAACAAAAAAGGTATCGTAATCTTGGTTAACAAATGGGATTTAATTGAGAAGAACAATAAGACCATTAAAGAATTCGAGGACCAAATTCGCACTAAATTACAACCGTTTACAGATGTGCCGATTGTATTTATCTCAGTATTGAACAAACAACGTATCTTTAAAACAATAGAAACAGCTTTAGAAGTTCATAAAAACCGTAGCAAAAAAATCCCAACTTCTAAGTTGAATGATGTGATGTTACCGATTATCGAAAACTATCCGCCACCTGCATTAAAAGGAAAATACATTAAGGTAAAATATGTTACTCAGATTAACGCGACCTCTCCAATGTTTGCGTTTTTCTGTAATTTACCTCAGTACATTAAAGAGCCTTATAAACGTTTCATAGAGAACAAATTGCGAGAACATTTCGATTTTTCTGGCGTACCAATACAGATTTATTTTAGACAGAAATAGAATAGTCAGAAAGTCCGAAAGTCAGTAAAGTCTGGAGTCGAGAGTCAGAAGTCTTGAGTTAAACTAAATTCTTCCAAATCGTCATTTCGAAATGAGCTTTTTGCGATTGAGAACTCCCTATTCTAGAATTACTATTTTTAGAAACGATTGTCAGTATTTCATGGTAATTTTAGTCCTGCTTTCAGCTTTAAATAACAAAGGCTGTATTTCAATCATTCGGTAATATGCAAAATCACATAGAAATTGTAAACAGCACAACTGAAAACTTAGCTATCTTATTTGAGTTTTATGACATGGCTGTTGCTCATCAAAAAAAGGTTTCCGATAAACATTGGCAAGATTTTGATGTCGAGCTAGTTAAAAATGAAATATCGGAACAAAGGCAATATAAAATATTAGTCGACGGGAAGGTAGCCTGTGTATTTTTAGTCACCTTCAACGACCCACAAATTTGGGAAGAAAAAGATAAAGATTCAGCTATTTATCTTCATCGCATTGTTACCCATCCAGACTTTAGGGGTTATGGTTTTGTAAATATCATCACCAATTGGGCAAAAGCTTATGCCAAAGACAATCAGATTCAATTTGTGAGATTAGATACTTGGGCAGATAATGAAAAGCTCTTCACCTATTACACAAGTTGCGGCTTTAATCATGTTGGCAGCATCAAAATTGCAGCAGATAGTGGCCTTCCAAAACATTATGAAGGGATTAGATTAAATCTTTTTGAGATAGGGGTGTAAGAAAGAAGTCGGAAAGTCCGGAAGTCAGTAAAGTCCGCACTCGTAAGTCAGAAGTCTCAAGTTAACCTCTCCTATTCCGTCATTCCCGTGAATCCCGATAGCTATCGGGAGGAAATCTTAAAGTGCAATTCATTATACCTAGCCTTTTTATCGCATTAAGATACCCAATCAAGTTGGGTATGACGCCCATAATGTGATTCTTCGAAAGCTAATGATGTATAATTGGCCTGACTCCTATCTATATTATGATTCTTCAAACTAATTTGCGCTCTTTGCTTCTTTGCGGATAATTTTGGGAACAATCTTTCGGACTTCCCGACTAAAAACTTTTGGACTTCCTTTTTACTGCAAACTAACCAAAGCCTGTTTCACCACATTATCGGTTAAGTTATGGGCTTTGTAGTAACCAGCATAACCTAAATGATATTTACAAAGCATCAACTTCAGGTCGTTATAAATTAATGGCTTAGATGCGATTAACTGTTTTGTATCAATAGTAATATTTTTTGCCTGAATATACTTTAGCAAATCTTTGTAATCTGTATCATTAATGCTAAATGTATTAAGTGCTTGACCTAAATAAGCCGAGGTATATCTATCGGCTAAAACATCAAAAACGAAATCTATCAATACTTTTTTATCGACTAAATTGGCGTAAAATTTATTATAACCAATTGTATCTAACTTAATATACACATCTGGCTGAATGCCACCACCACCATAAACTCTTTTTCCACCTTGTGTTGTATAGATTAATGTTTTTTGAAGGCTATCACGAGTTTTGGTATTCATTGCGGTAAGTTCTCCGTCTTTATATCTATCCTCCAGCTCATGTTGATAGGCCACATAACCTTTTTTATAAGATTTTTGAATGCTCCTACCCAATGGCGTATAATACCTAGCAATGGTTAGGTTTAAAGCCGAACCATCATCAAACGCAAATTGCTCTTGTACTAAACCTTTTCCAAAAGAACGTCGGCCAATGATAATTCCCCTATCTAAATCTTGTATGGCCCCTGCAAAAATCTCACTAGCCGAAGCAGAGTTTTCATTAATCAGCACGGCTAATTTACCTTGTTCAAACTCACCCCCACCTGTGGTGTAATAATCTGTACGGGGTTCGTGTTTACCCTCCGTATAAACAATCAACTTATTTTCCGGCAAAAATTGATTGGCTAATCCGGTTGCAGCGGTTACATAACCACCTCCATTGTCCCTTAAGTCTAAAACCAGTTTTTTCATTCCCTTGGCTTTAAGCGAACGAACTGTTTCTACGAAATCATTATCTGTATTGGCGCCAAACTTACTGATGCGCACATAGGCAGTTTCGTTATTGAGCATATAAGCTGCGTCAATGCTACTCACATCCACCTTTCCTCTTTTTATATTTAAGGATGTTGGAGCGCTGTTTCCGGGACGCAAAAAAGAAATTAACACTGAAGTTCCTCTTCTGCCCTTAATTTTACCTATCATTTCTGAACGTGGTAAAGATTTTCCACTCACATACGTACTATCAACCCTTAAAATTTTATCGCCCTGCTTAATTCCTGCAAAAAATGCCGGGCCGTCTTTAAGTACATTGGTAACTAATAAAGTATCGTTAAGGATATAATACTCTACGCCAATCCCTTCAAAATTACCCTCTAAAGCTTCTTCTAGTTCAAAAGCTTTTGTAGCAGGCAAATACATACTGTGTGGGTCTAATTGATGCAACAAACTATCTATAGGAAGATGATGAAGACTATCTGCATTTACATCATCAACATAATTTTTATTAATGATATGGATAATGTCTTCTACTTTTTGAGCATCACTATTTGCTAAGCGAGCGTCTCGATTAACCTGAAATCCTTGGTCTTTTAGAAATTTATAACCCAAAAACATACCACCTATTAAGGTAACTGAATAGGTTAATGCAATAAGGATATTAAAACGAGTACTTTTTTTCATTGCGTAGCGCCTTACAAAGCTATGAATTTTAGCGTGTTAATTAAAAAAGAATAGCTGTAACATTTTAGTTTTTTGAATATTTTAAGTCAAATATTTGCAATGGCGTAATCTTCTCTCTAAAATTGCAGTGATTTATCTATAATATTTCCTGTTAATTGAGAAATTAACGAACTTTAACATAAATGACTTCCATGAACCGAGTAACCGAGCAAGACTCTAAATATAACGATATTGATAAAATGTCTGTTCTAGAGATTCTAACAAATATCAATAACGAAGACAAAACCGTTCCCTTAGCTGTAGAAAAAGCCTTGCCACAGATTGAAAAATTAGCAACAGCTATTGCCGAAAGAATGAGTGAAGGCGGCCGCTTATTTTATATTGGCGCAGGAACAAGCGGTCGTTTAGGTGTGGTTGATGCATCTGAATGCCCTCCAACTTTTGGTGTATCTTTCGATACCGTGGTTGGAATTATTGCCGGTGGTGATACAGCGATTAGAAGAGCGGTTGAATTTGCAGAAGACAATGAAACACAAGCTTGGGTAGATTTACAAGAATATCAAATTAATGAAAAGGATTCATTAGTCGGCTTGGCTGCATCAGGAACAACACCTTACGTAATTGGCGGTTTAAACACGGCTCGTAAGCATGGCGTTTTAACAGGTTGTATCATTTGCAATGATGGTGGACCAATTGTAGCAGAATCTGATTTTCCTGTTGAAGTAGTAGTTGGTCCGGAGTTTTTAACGGGTTCTACAAGAATGAAATCTGGCACAGCTCAAAAATTAGTTTTAAATATGCTGAGCACAACTGTGATGATTAGATTAGGCAGAGTTAAAGGCAATAAAATGGTAGATATGCAGTTAACTAACCATAAATTAGTAGATAGGGGCACGCAAATGGTGATGAAAGAATTAAACATTGGTCACGATGAAGCCGCAGATTTATTAAACAAATACGGAAGTGTTCGTAAGGCCGTAGAGGCAAGTAAATAAATTTACGATTTTAGATTTACGCCAGACCAATTACATTTTACATTAGCATTATTACCTGTACCATTGTAAAAAATCTAAAATCGTCACCCGATAGCTATCGGGTCTAAAATCTAAAATCCACCTGATGCACGAAATTGAGCCTTTTTACTTATGGAGAGATGATTACATTGCTGCAGAAGATGACCGTTCGCCGTTTTTTGAAACCGAATATTCTGAGTTTTATTACGATAAGCAGCTTTATAATTTCTTAATCCACCCGCAATGGGACACTTTTGGCTCTAATACGCTTTACATAAAAGTATTATTTGTAGACTATGATAAGGAATACGCGATTATAGAATTAATGGGCGAGTGGAATGATGCGATTAACAATGATATCATGATGCTCAAAAGAGAAATTATTGAGTTAATGGTTGATGAAGGTATCAATAAATTTATCCTCATAGGAGAAAATGTATTGAATTTTCACGCTTCTGATGACAGCTATTATGAAGAATGGTTTCAGGATGTGGAAGAAGGCTGGATTGCTGGTGTTAATTTCCATGAGCACGTAATTAGAGAGTTTAGGGACAATAGCATTGACTATTACATCAACTTTGGCGGCGAGTTAGATGATTTGCATTGGCGCAAGTTGAAACCTCGTCAGTTTTTCAAAAAAGTTGAAGAACTGTTGACAAAAAGACTAAATTAAAATACGATATTTAAATACAATTATTTACAAATCAAATGGAACAACAAAATTATCAATATCAAGAGAACAGTGTTTTCGTTCAGGAAAATGCTGTTTCTAAAAAATTCTTTGCAAATGTGTTTACCTGGATGTTTGTTGCCTTGGCAATTTCAACTTTAGCAGCATATTTTATTAACTCTTCTTTAGAAGCCCAATCTTACCTAATAAACCCATTAACTGGTGGCAGAACTACTCTTGGAACGGTGGCAATGTTTGCTCCCTTAGCTTTGGTTTTAATAATGGGTGCTGGTTTTAGTAGACTATCTTATGGAGTTTTAGTTGGTGTATTTATCCTTTTTGCTTCCTTACTAGGCATTAGCTTAAGTTACATTTTAGTTGTTTACCAATTAGGTTCGGTTGTAGGTTGTTTTGCAGCTGCTGCTGGTATATTTGGCATAATGGCTGTTTTAGGCTATACCACAGATGTGGATTTAAGTAAATTCGGCCCCATCTTAATGGTTGGTCTAGTTGGTTTAATCATTGCTTCTGTTGTTAACTGGTTTTTACAGAGTGCACAATTTGATTATATCATGAGCTTTTTCGGAGTTGCACTTTTTACTGCCTTGACTGCATATGATGTTCAAAAAATTAAAAGAATTGGCTTAGGCATTGAAGCTAACGGAGACCAAATAGTTGCAGTTGACAGTAAAAAGCTAGCGATTATGTCTGCTCTTACTTTGTATCTTGACTTCTTAAACATATTCCTTTTCTTACTTCGCATCTTTGGAGGAAGAAAGTAATCTTAACTTATTTCAGAATATAATATCGAAGGCTACGCAGATTTGCGTGGCCTTTGTAATTTTATTTGGCATTGCCTCCCAATTTTTTGGAATTGATCATGCTTTGTTGCACCTTTGTATTGCTTATTAAGAAAGATGGAGGGAGTAGACCCAACGAAGTCTTAGCAACCTGTGCCAACAAGGTGCTAATTTCTAATCTCAGCAGTGGCGAGAGAAGATAAGTTTAAGGAGAAAATATTCCAACTTTTTAGAAGCATTTTAAAGTACTTAGTATATAGTACTTAGTATTTAGATCGTAAATGCTAAGCGTATAACTGGGTCAATTGTAGTTTTATCGTGTGTCAAATGTCTTGATACTAAATACCAACTACTAAATACTAATATGGATATTAGAGAAGAATTAGAGAAACGTATTTTAATTATAGATGGTGCAATGGGCACCATGATTCAGCGCTACACCTTAACTGAGGAAGATTTCAGGGGAGAACGCTTTAAGGATCATCCTTGTGATGTAAAAGGCAATAACGATTTGCTCAATATCACTCGCCCTGATATTATCAAAGCCATACATCTTGAATATTTAAAAGCAGGTGCTGATATTATCGAAACCAATACCTTTAGCACACAACGCATTTCCATGGCCGATTATCAAATGGAAGACCTTTCTTACGAACTAAGTTTTGAAGGTGCAAGGGTTGCAAAGGAAGCCGCTACAGAATTCATGGCTACAAATCCCGATAGGAAATGTTTTGTAGCTGGTGCAATTGGCCCAACGAATAGAACCTTGTCTATGTCGCCAAACGTAAACGACCCAGGTTACAGGGCCGTTTATTTTGATGAATTAGAAGAAGCCTATTACGAGCAAGTTAGAGGTTTAGTTGATGGTGGTTCTGATGTACTTTTAATCGAAACCATATTTGATACTTTAAATGCAAAAGTGGCTATCGTTGCCATTAAAAAATATGAAGAAGTAATTGGCAGGAAGCTAGAAATTATGATTTCTGGAACAATCACCGATGCTTCAGGAAGAACTTTATCTGGCCAAACCGCTGAAGCTTTCTTAAACTCTGTGATGCATGCCCATCCGTTGAGCATTGGATTTAACTGTGCATTAGGAGCAAAAGAAATGCGACCTCACATTGAAGAATTGGCAGCAAAAGCTGGTTGTTATGTTTCTGCCTACCCTAATGCTGGTTTGCCAAACGAGTTTGGTGCTTACGATGAAATGCCTCATGAAACTGCACATCTGGTGGATGATTTTATCGCCTCAGGATTTGTAAACATTGTGGGTGGTTGTTGTGGCACAACACCAGAACATATTGGCTGCATTGCCGAAAAAGCAAGAAAAGCTGAACCCAGAAAAATTCCCGCCATTGAGCCTTATATGCGTTTAAGTGGCTTAGAGCCTGTAACCATTACACCAGAAAGTATTTTCGTAAACATTGGCGAAAGAACAAACATTACGGGTTCTCCTAAATTTTCTAAGTTAATTTTAGGTGGCGATTATGAAGCTGCCCTTGCCGTTGCCTTACAGCAGGTAGAAGGTGGTGCTCAAATCATCGACGTAAACATGGACGAAGGGATGTTAGATTCGGAAGCGGCAATGACCAAGTTCTTAAATCTAATTGCATCTGAACCTGATATTGCCAAATTACCCATTATGGTCGATTCATCTAAATGGTCGGTGATTGAAAATGGCTTAAAATGTTTGCAGGGAAAGGGTATCGTTAACTCCATATCCTTAAAAGAAGGAGAAGAAAAGTTTAAAGAAAGCGCCCGTAAGATTATGCAATACGGTGCTGCGGTTGTGGTAATGGCTTTTGATGAACAAGGACAAGCTGATAACTTTGAACGTAGAAAAGAAATCTGTAAAAGAAGTTATGATATTTTAGTGGGTGAAATAGGCTTTCCTGCTCAGGATATCATTTTCGACCCAAATATTTTAACGGTTGCAACTGGTTTAGAAGAGCATAACAATTATGCTGTAGACTTTATCAATGCCACAAGGTGGATTAAACAAAACTTACCTTATGCAAAGGTAAGCGGTGGTGTTTCTAATATTTCGTTCTCATTTAGAGGGAACAATACAGTTAGGGAAGCGATGCACTCTGCATTTTTATATCACGCCATTCAGGCTGGCTTAGATATGGGAATCGTTAACGCAGGTATGCTAGAAGTTTATCAGGAAATTCCACCTGAGCTTTTAGAACGTGTGGAAGATGTATTGTTAAACAGAAGAGACGATGCTACTGAGCGATTGGTAGAATATGCTGACACTATCAAAAGTAAGGGCAAAGAAATTGTTCGTGATGAAGAGTGGAGAAAAGGAACGGTTGAAGAAAGATTATCTCATTCATTAGTTAAAGGAATTGTAGAATATTTAGATGATGATGTTGAAGAGGCTCGTCAGCAATATGCCAGACCAATTCAGGTAATCGAGGGTCCGTTAATGGACGGGATGAACATTGTTGGAGATTTATTTGGTGCCGGAAAAATGTTCTTGCCACAGGTGGTTAAATCTGCAAGGGTAATGAAAAAGGCTGTTGCTTACCTCCTACCATTTATTGAGCAAGAGAAATTAGACAATCCAGACCAAGACCAAAATTCATCTGCTGGAAAGGTGTTAATGGCAACCGTAAAAGGTGATGTGCATGATATAGGAAAAAATATTGTAGGCGTGGTTTTAGCCTGTAATAATTTCGAAATTGTGGATATGGGTGTAATGGTTCCGGCGCAAGACATCATTAAAAAAGCAAAAGAAATTAATGCAGATATTATAGGTTTAAGTGGATTGATTACACCATCATTAGATGAAATGGTTCACTTTGCCAAAGAAATGGAACGTGAAGGGTTTACCATTCCATTAATTATTGGAGGTGCAACAACTTCTAGAATTCACGCTGCGGTAAAAGTTGCTCCTAATTATTCTGGACCAGCGATTCACGTTTTAGATGCTTCGAGAAGCGTAACGGTTTGTAGCACTTTGATGAATCCAGAAACTAAAGGTGAATATGTCGCTGGAATTAAAGCAGAATATGATAAAGCACGTGAAGCTCACTTAAATAAACGTTCTGACAAGAGATTTAAAACCATTGAAGAAGCAAGGGCAGACAAATTTCAAATCGACTTAGATAAAGTAGTAACCGAACCAACTTTTACGGGAACAAAGGTTTTTGAAGATTACCCATTAGCTGAATTAGTTCCTTATATCGATTGGACACCATTTTTCCATACATGGGAGTTAAGGGGCAGTTATCCTAAAATATTTGACGACAAATTTGTTGGGGATGAAGCCAAAAAACTATTTGATGATGCGCAAGTATTATTAAAAAAGGTGGTTGATGAAAAACTATTAACCGCAAAAGGAGTAATTGGATTTTGGCCAGCAAATTCGGCTGGAGATGATATTGAGTTGAGAGTTGAGAGTGCCGAGTTGGGAGATGCACAACTCCAAACTTCAAACTCCAAACTAACTACTATCCACACCCTTCGCCAACAGGCTGAAAAAATGGCTGGAGAACCCTATTATGCTTTATCAGATTTTGTGGCACCCAAGGAAAGTGGCGTGCAAGATTACTTTGGTGGTTTTGCTGTTACCACAGGAATTGGTATTGATGAATTGGTGGCTGAGTTTGAGAAAAACTATGATGATTACAATAGCATTATGATTAAAGCATTGGCTGATAGGTTAGCTGAAGCTTTTGCTGAACGGATGCACGAGTTAGTTCGCAAAGAATACTGGGGTTATGCAAAAGATGAGAACTTGAGTAATCAGGAATTAATTAAGGAAGAATATGCAGGTATTCGTCCGGCACCAGGTTACCCAGCTTGCCCTGAACATACTGAAAAAGGAACTTTGTTTAACTTGCTTGATGCGGAGCATAAAATTGGATTACGCTTAACAGAAAGTTATGCCATGTACCCAACCGCAGCAGTTAGTGGCTTTTACTTTGCTCACCCTCAATCTCGTTACTTCGGATTAGGAAAGATTACAAAAGACCAAGTTGAAGATTACGCTGCTAGAAAAGGAATGAGTTTAGAAGAGGCAGAGAAATGGCTTAGTCCGAATTTGGCGTATTAAGAAGTAGTTAGTATATAGTATAAAGTAGTTAGACTGGATGCATAATTTTAGAGAGCTTAAAGTGTGGAAAATGGGAATTGAAATCTCTAAATTGGTTTTTCAACTTACTAGAACTTTTCCCGTTGAAGAAAGATATTCTCTAACTTCTCAACTAACTCGTTGTGCTATTTCAATTCCTTCTAATATTGCTGAAGGATGCGGAAGAAAATCTGACAAAGAACTTAATCAATTTTTAAGCATTAGCTTAGGCTCTGCTTTTGAATTAGAAACACAAATAATATTAGCTTACGAATTTGGATATATTGATAAAGCCATTTATGACAACACTATAATCCAAATAAATGAAGTACAAAAAATGATAAGTGGATTGCAACGAAGTTTAGGCATCCAATCATGATACTAACGACTTTATACTAAGTACTCAATGAAGATTACAGACCATATAAAAAACGCAAACGGTAAAACCTTATTCTCATTTGAACTTTTGCCACCTATAAAAGGGCAAAGCATTCAGTGGATTTATGATGCTATTGACCCACTTTTAGAGTTTAACCCACCTTTTATTGATGTAACCTCATTAAGGGAAGATTACATTTATAAAGAGCAAGAAAATGGACTATTGCAAAAGGTTTCTTATCGCAAACGTCCAGGTACAATTGCTATTTGTGCAGCAATTATTCACAAGTATAAGATAGATGCTGTTCCGCATTTAATTTGTGGTGGTTTTACAAAAGAGGAAACTGAAAATGCCTTGATAGACTTGCAATTTTTAGGGATTGATAATGTTTTAGCTTTAAGGGGTGATGCTCGTGCTGCAGATACGTCATTTGTTCCAACAAAAGGCGGTCATTGTTATGCTACAGACTTAATTCAGCATATTAAAAACCATAATGAAGGTAAGTTTCTGCATGAAGACATAGACACCTTTAAAAGTGATTTCTGCATCGGCGTTGCCGGATATCCTGAAAAACATTTTGAGGCCCCTAACTTAAATGCCGACTTCAAGTTCTTAAAGAAAAAAGTTGACATGGGTGCTGAATTTATTGTTACCCAAATGTTTTTTGACAATCAGAAATATTTCGACTTTGTAAATAAATGTAGGGAAAATGGAATTAACGTGCCCATCATTCCTGGATTAAAACCCATCAGCACACTTACGCAATTAAATGTTTTGCCTAAAATTTTCCATATAGATTTACCTGAGGATTTAACTGATGCTTTAGCTCATGCAAAAAGTAATGCAGAGGCAAAAGAAATTGGAACAGAAGCCATGATTAAACAGTGTAAGGAGTTAATTGAATTTGGAGCGCCAGTATTACATTTTTACACCATGGGCAGACCAGAACAAACGAAACAAATAGCAAGGGCAATATTTTAAGTTGTTTAGTTAACATTCAAAACTTGTAACGTGAATCATTTAAATAAAGACGCACAAATTCTTCAGGAAATCTTCAATCAAGTTCAGCAACAAGGGTTAGCTTATTTAAATGACATTCATGAAAGACCAACTAGAAGTGAACAAAAAGTAACAACGACTACCAATTTAAGTATCGATGGCATTGGTACATTAGATACACTCAAATATTTTAATGAGAGATTTGAACCAATTATTGTTGCCTCTTCTGGGCCTAGGTATTGGGGATTTGTAACTGGAGGCACTACTCCAGCAGCTATTGCAGGTGATTGGTTAACGACTATTTACGACCAGAATACACAGTCGATAAAAGGTAACGGTGACATTTCTGCAATCATAGAACTAGAAACCATTCAATTATTACTTTCTCTTTTTAACCTACCTAAAGATTTTTTTGGCGGCTTTGTGACTGGGGCAACCTTATCAAACTTTAGCTGTTTAGCCGTAGCTAGGCAATGGATAGGCAAACAATTAGGTAAAGATTTTAGTAGAGATGGCATTACCACCGGAGTTAAAGTCCTATCGGCAACACCTCATTCATCAGCTATTAAATCTCTAGCAATGTTAGGAATTGGCAGCAATAATTTTATCCCTGTAAATGTTAGTGCAGGTAATAGAGAAGCGATAGACATTACAGATTTAACTGAGAAGATAAAGGCATTAAATGGTGAGCCTTTTATTCTCATATCAAGTGCAGGAACAGTAAACACTGTTGATTTTGATGATTTTGAGGCAATACATCAATTAAAAGAACAATATAACTTCTGGTGGCATATAGACGCAGCATTTGGGGGCTTTGCTGCTTGCTCGCCATTATATAAGCACCTTGTTAAAGGCTGGGAGAATGCAGATAGCATTACTGTCGATTGTCATAAATGGTTAAATGTACCTTATGAAAGTGCTGTGTTTTTCGTGAAAGAAAAACACCAACGGTTACAGGTAGAAACCTTTCAAAATTCTAATGCCGCTTATTTGGGAGACCCCCAAGAAAACTTCAGTTACCTTAATTTCTTACCAGAAAATTCAAGACGCCTAAAAGCTTTACCTACTTGGTTTACATTAATGAGTTATGGCAAAACTGGCTATAAAGAATTGGTTGAAAGTAATGTTTTAATGGCTCAACAATTTGCTGACTTTATTACCAACAATAAAAACTTTGAACTACTTGCTCCTGTTCGTTTAAATACTGTTTGCTTTACTTTAGTTAATGAAGATTTAGTTGCTGATTTTTTAAATCAGCTTAATGCTACAGGCAAGGTATTTATGACACCAACTTTCTACAATGGTAAAAAAGGTATAAGAGCTGCTTTTGTAAATTGGAGAACCTCAACAAATGATATTGCAATCGCAAGTGCGGAAATGGAACGGATAGCCACTTCGCTGTATATTTAAATGTTTTACGTTATTACAAAATAATGGCACTCTAATAAATTATTGCTGTTATTTTTGAGGCAATGATTAAAAGCTCAATAAGACAGCTATGCTATGTGATGCTCATCACCTTAACTTTTTTAAGTTTTGGCACTTATGTTTTATTGGAAAATTTTAAGGCTAAAACAGAAAATGTTAGCAATGACGTTTCTGAAGAAAATGCAGAATCAAGCAAGGAAACTTCAAAGGAACTAACTAATAGTTATCTTTTCGAGAAAGCATTAAACCTTGCTTATCTAAACTGCTCTAGCATTAAAGAATTTCCTTTGTTGGAGATTAAAGTATCCTCATTTTCTGTAAAGCCAAGCACACCTCCACCAGATTTATTTGAGAGTTAAATCAAATAAAAAACATCCAAATTAATATTTAATACTTTTTAATATGAAACAAATACTTTCTATTATAGCTATTGCTATGGTCGGATTTGTAGCACAATCTAATGCGCAAACCGCTAAACAAACTAATGTTACCCCAATTAAAAACTCCTTATCCACAGTTGTAAAACTAGAGCCAATAAATTTCACTTATGATAAAGATTGGTTACAAAAACTTAATTTAAAACCTTCACAAAGTGGATTTAATATAGAGCAACTTTCAAAGGTTAATCCAAAATTGGTTGTAAATCAGCAATTAAATTATAGCGAAGGAAAAAACAACAATAAAACAATTGTAGTTCAAAAAGTGGATTATGAAATGCTGATTCCAATGTTAGTTGGCAGCATTAAGGAACAACAGCAACAGATTGATGCGCTAAAGGCAGAATTGACGACGTTAAAGAATAAGTCTGCGAAATAGTATAGTTTTGTCATTCTGAGTGTAACGAATAATCTATTCGACAAGTAGATTCCTCGCAGGCTCGGAATGACAAATTCTTCTTTATTCTTCCAACAAATACCCCTTAAATTCTTCAAAATCTTTTCCCAACTCATCATACAATTCTGGGTTATTTTTGAGGGATTCTACTTGAGTAGGTAATTGGATTTTCTTTAAAATGTCAACAGGAAAAACTTCTGGGAATTTACAAGCATGAGCAGTAGATAAAAAGACTTTTGCACTTTTATCCCCTGGATTTTCTTCTGTATAAGTTTTCGTTGCTAGATATGCAATTGCTGTATGTGGGCAAGCAACATAATTAAATTGCTCAAAAACCTCGTTAATTCCGGACAAGGTTTCCTCATCTGTAAAACTATAAGCTTTTACCAACTCTTGGATTGCATTCCTGTCGTCATTAAACAAATTCATGATACGCACCCAATTGCTTGGCGCTCCTACATCCATCGCGTTAGCGTAAGTTTGTACAGATGGTTTAGTTTCGTAAATTCCTGATTCTAAAAAGCGAGGCACAGTGTCATTTGCATTGGTTGCTGCAATAAATTGATGAACAGGTAATCCCATTTTGTAGGCTAACAAACCAGCGCCAATGTTACCAAAATTTCCGCTAGGCACTGAAAAAACTACATCCTTAAACCCTTGTCTTTTCAATTGTGCATAAGCATTGAAATAATAGAAAGTCTGAGGAATTAGCCTTGCAATATTTATCGAATTAGCAGAGGTTAATCTGAATTTGGCATTCAATTCAACATCAGCAAAAGCTTGTTTAACTAATGCTTGACAATCATCAAATGTACCATCAACAGCTATAGCTCTAATATTTTTACCATTGGTAGTTAATTGCAAACGTTGCACCTCACTTACTTTTCCTTTCGGGAAAAGTATAGTTACCCTTGTATTTGGCACACCTAAAAAACCTAAAGCAACGGCACCTCCTGTATCTCCAGATGTAGCTACTAAAACATCTAAAAGTTGTTCTCCATCTTTTAAGAAATAAGCCATTATGCGACTCATGAATCGAGCACCAAAATCTTTAAAAGCTAAAGACGGTCCGTGAAATAATTCCAGCACAAAAGTCTCTTCGTCTAACTTTACAACTGGTGCGTCAAAGTTTGCAGCCTCTTCAACTAAAGCTTTTAAATCAGCAGCAGGAATTTCATCCTTTAACAAAGTTGATGCAATTTTATAGGCAATTTCTGGCAGGGAATATTTTTCAATATTATCGATAAATTCTTGCTCCAATTGAAGGATTTCTACAGGCATGTATAAGCCTTTATCTTGTGGCATGCTATTAAACACTGCCTCTTGAAAGGAAACACGTAGGTCTTTATTGTTAGTTGAGTATAACTTCATAATTTATGGAAAATGGAAGATGGAAGATGGAAGATGTAGGTGAACCCTTTTCCATTTTACATCTTACCTGTCTACATTATCCTAGGTCCTTCAGCATTTACTGAAGACACGTAAGCATTACTATTGATATTTAATTTTGTTAAGTGATTTTGTTGTGCATCTGTAATCTTTCGAGCAGTTGCCTCATCTTTTGCTAAGGCAAAAACAGACGGACCAGAGCCAGAAATCCCAAAACCTACCGCACCGTTTTCCATTGCCAATTCTCTTAAAGTTTCAAAACCTGGAATTAAAATAGAACGAGTTGGTTCAATTAGTACATCTTTCATACTCCTGCCCACTAAGTCGATATCATTTAAAAATAATCCACTTACCAAACCAGCTACATTGCCCCATTGGGTAACAGCATCTTTTAATAAAACTTTAGCCTTAATCATTTGCCTTGCGTCTTTTGTTGGCACTTCCACTTCTGGATAAACTATTGCGGCAAACAAATCTTTAGGCGTTGGCAAAGCAATTAAATCTAAGGGCTCGTAACTACGCACCAATACAAAGCCACCCATTAAAGCGGGCGCTACATTGTCTGCGTGACCATAACCACAAGCCAATTCCTCACCTTTCATTGCGAAAGGAACCAATTCTTTAGCCGTTAAGAGATTACCCAATAATTGATTTATGGCAAATAATCCAGCAACTGTACTTGCTGAGCTAGAGCCCAATCCACTACCTATTGGCATTTTTTTATGCAACTCTATTTCTACACCAACATCTTCCCTATTTAAATGTTTAAGGTAATGTTGCACACTTGCACTTACTGTATTCTTTGCAGAATCTAATGGCAAACGACCATCATCCCCAGTAATTTTTAACAAACGAACACCCGGTTCATCAACTAATCGCATCACTACTTCATCGCCAGGCTCATTTACTGCAAAACCTAAAACATCAAATCCACAAACTACGTTGGCAACGGTGGCTGGGGCAAAAACTTTTATTTCTTTCATATCTTGTATTGAGTAGAGCGTATTGCGAATTGAGACTTTTGTCTTTTATAGTTACTCTTTGTTCTTTTATCCTTATTCTAACTAATCTCGGTTATTTGTTTTAAGTGATATTTCAAGTGCACAATGTAATCTTCTATGAAATAAACAAGACTATGCACTTCTGCTTTTCCCAAGCCCGTATCACAAGTATTATCTAACTTACTTTGAGGTATTCTACCAATAACTTCAGCGAGTTGATGATTTATTAGTTTCCATAATGTTTTAACATCCTCAAAATTCATTCCTTGATAGTTTTGATAAGCTACCCACTTATCTTGGTCATAAACAATCTTTGTCCCTTGCTCATATTGCCCTACAATCAATCTTCTTAAATTATTGGATGCACTATCTATTAAATGACCTAGAAGTTCTTTTCTAGACCATTTTATTGGGTTGGGTTTATTATCCCAATCTTCAATACGATTAAAATTAAGCAGGGCTGCATCAACTACCGCCAAGATTTCAACTTTTGCTTTTTCTACTAAGCTCATAACTTACCCCCTTTCGCCCCCAACATTGATGATGTCTGCAAAAACTCCCGCAGCAGTAACCTCTGCACCAGCACCTGGACCTTTAACTACTAATGGCCTAACCTTATACCTATCAGTTGTGAAAGAGATAATGTTATCACTTCCCGAAAGCATATAAAACGGATGGTTTTCATCTACCATTTGCAGGGTGATTGAGGCTTTTCCATCTTCTAGTTTTCCAATGTATCTTAACACTTTTTTACTAGCTTCTGCCTCTTGTTTCAACTTGGTAAAATAATCTGCATTCAATTCTAATTGGTTGTAAAACTCTTCTACTGTTGGTGCTTGCAAACAGGCATCTGGCAACATATTTTGAATGCTAACATCAGCTTCCTCAAAAGCATAACCAGCATCACGCGCTAGAATTAGCATTTTACGCATAAAATCTCTTCCGTTCAAATCATCACGTGGGTCTGGCTCAGTATAACCTAATTCTTGCGCTTCTTTAACAATTTCGTGGAAAGCAGCATCACCTTTAAAGTGGTTAAAAATGTAAGATATTGTTCCAGAAAGGATAGCCTCAATTCGAGCGATTTTATCACCACTCATCATTAAATCTTTTAAAGTTCTTATGATAGGTAAACCTGCACCCACATTGGTTTCGTAATAGAAATCTACACCAAATTTGCGAGCAGTATTTTTAAAAGTTTCATACTGCGCAAAACTTGCAGAGTTACCAATTTTATTACAAGTAACTACTGAAATGCTTGCTTCAAAGACTCCTTGGTAAAATGGCACTGTCTTCGGACTAGCGGTATTATCTACAAATACACAATTCGGTAAGTTCATTGCTTTCATTTGAGCTACAAAATCTTCCAAGTTTGCAGTTTCACCTTGTGTATCTAAAGTTTCCTCCCAGTTTTCTAAAGCGATGCCATTGGGTGATAAAAGCATTTTACGAGTATTACTAATTCCCATTACTTTTACCTGTAAATCGTTATTTTTAGCCAAGAAAGGCATTTGAACCTGTAATTGCTTGAACAAAGTTTTACCAATATTTCCAGTCCCTAAGCAGAAAATGTGAAGGGTTTTATTCAATTCTGTATAAAAAGCATCATGTACTGCATTTACCGCTTTAGATAAATCTGCCTTAGCAATAATTACCGAGATATTGTATTCTGATGAACCTTGCGCAATGGCGTGAACATTTACACCGTTTCTTCCTAACGAGTGGAACAACTTGCCAGAAATACCAGGTGTACGTTTCATATTTTCGCCGACAATAGCTAAAACCGCTAAGCCATCTTCAATTTCTGGTTGGTCTAATTTTTTAGCTTGTAACTCTAAATCAAATTCTTTTGCAATAAGATTAACTGCTGTAACTGCATCTGCCGGTTTTACTGCAAAAGTAATGCTATGCTCTGATGATGATTGAGTAATTAAAACAATGTTGATTTGCTCACGAGATAATAATGAAAACAATCTTCCGCTAAACCCTGCTTTACCCACCATACCACTACCAGCTAAATTAATGATGCTGATATCATCAATAGAAGAAATCCCTTTTATTGGCAATGCCGAATGTTTTGCACCGTGTAAAATATAAGTCCCTTTGAAATCTGAATCAAATGTATTTTTAATTACGATTGGGATTTTCTTTAAGAAAGCAGGAGTCATTGTTGGGGGATAAATCACTTTAGCACCGAAATAAGATAATTCCATTGCTTCGATGTAACTCAGCTCCTCCAACGGAAAAGCTTTTTTTACAATCCTTGGGTCAGCTGTCATCATACCGTTTACGTCAGTCCAGATTTGGATTTCGTTAGCATTTAATGCCGAAGCTAAAATTGCTGCAGTATAATCGCTACCACCTCTGCCTAAAGTTGTAACACGATTGGCTTCGTTACTAGCGATGAAACCCGTAACAAAAAGCATTTTACCTGCATTGTTTTCGTAGAAATCCTTAACTAAAAAATCTGTTAATGGTGTATTTACTCGAGCCTGACCAAAATTACCATCTGTTTTAATGAATTGTGTTGCATCTGCAAAAATAGCTTCAGGAAACTGTTGCTTGGCAATATGGCAAACCATAAAAGCAGAACAACGTTCGCCATAACTTAACACTAAATCTTTGGCTTGTAAACTCAGTTCTTGCAAATTATAAATGGCTTGCAACAATTCTTCTAACTCATTGAAATACAATTTCAATTTTGTTAAAACAGGGTTTTGTGCAGAAGCTGGCAATAAAGCTCTAATCACCTCAAAGTGACGTTGCTCAATCGCTTTTAACTCCTCATTATAATCTTGCCCCAGTGCAGCTTTTTCTGCCATTGATGTAAGCAGGTTGGTTACACCGCTCATAGCCGATAAAACGACAACTGGTTGTTCTTGCTGCAGATTTTCTTTTGCCAAGATGTTCAACAAAGCACTAATGCTTTCTACTGAACCTACTGATGTACCACCAAATTTTAAAATGTTCATGATATAAGGTTAAAAAAAAAGCGCTCCCGATTTTGTCGGGAGCGCTTTGTATATTGTGTTTAAATTATTCCACTAGCGTTTCCCCATCAGGTATTTACCTGTTGTTGATGTTGTTGTGGTAATAATTGTGTTGATTAAAATCATTTCTGTTCTTAGTGTCTTTTCTACACCGCTAAGTAGGTCATTATTTTTTACAATGTCAAGTATTATTTAAAAATAATTTTATTTTTTTATTAAAACGGTTTAGCAGTTGCGAGAATGGCAAGGATATTAGATTTTTACCGCATAATTATCAATGATTTAAAATCTGTTTCTTACAGGTTCATAAACATCATTTTTCCCAATCACCAAAGTTTTCGCTAGAATATCTCCAAGACGTTGATGCTTATCATTATTCTCTGCTATAAAAAAAGCAATTATACCGAAACACCAAGATATTTCAAGCGCATCGCATATTCTACGTTTAAAAACTTGACCAAATGACAATTCAGCGCCATCAACAGAGACAACTTTAAGCTTTACAATTTCGTGTCCTAAAGTAGCAGCACAATATTTTTCAGCGATTACAAAATATAAAACCCATACCAAGATAGGCAAAAGCGCACCTAGGCCAGATATTGTATAACTCCCCTCTTCATTAGGCAACCCAAATTCAAAAATATACCAAATATAGAATGCAAATATTAAAGTATAATCTATAATTGTTGCAGCAATTTTTCTGGCTAAATTATATTTAGTTTTCAAGATATATGTGTTTATTTTTCTTTTTAAATATATAAACATTTTAGAAAAGGTAGTTCAGCAATTATAGGGAGAGTTCTGTCCCGCTGTTCCTACAAGCCCGAGAAAAACGGGGCTTTTCGTGCCATCGGGTTTAAGGATGAAAGGCTTTTGCTGCTATTACAGTTGCTTTGAAGGTAGCGAATTAGTAAAGAAGCACAAAAGCACCTGAATTACTCAATAACCACCCCGCCCTTTGGGCACCCCTCCAGCGGAGGGGAATTGCGACCTACATTTTGTTTTTTACGCATTCACATTTAAGTTCTTGCACAATTTTAAATTCTCTAAACCTGACAGTAGTGGAAATACTTTTTTGTTGCAGTACTTCGAGAAGCTCAGTATGACAACAACAAAAAAGATTGAAACGAATGGCAGGACTTCCATCAATTGAAACGCCGCATTTGCTTTTCAAAATAATCCTACACACGTTTTCCATTTTATCCCGAACGTTCGGGATTTCGCTACGCTCAACATTTTATTTACATTTGTGCTTTATGCAAGGATTAGTCATTAAATCTACAGGAAGTTGGTATCAAGTTTATGCCGAAGATGGTAAAACCTACGATTGCCGTATTAAAGGTAAATTTAGGATTCAAGGTATACAAACCACTAATCCGATTGCCGTTGGCGATAAAGTTGGCTTTGAATTAGAGCCAAATGCCGAAACTGGTGTAATTGACACGTTGCAGGATAGAAAGAATTACATTATCCGCAAATCAATAAATCTTTCTAAACAAGCGCAAATCATCGCGGCTAATTTAGACCAAGCTTTTCTTATTGTTACCTTGGCTTCGCCAAGAACCTCACTAGGTTTTATTGACCGATTTTTGGTGACTTCTGAGGCTTACAGTATTCCCACTTGTTTAATATTTAACAAGCTAGATTTATTTAGCAAGCAAGGCTTAGAATTTCTGGCTGAGTACAAAGCCATTTACGAGAAAATTGGCTATCCTTGTTATGAGGTTTCTGCTTTAAAAGGCACAAATGTTGACCAAATAAAAGATTTATTAAAAGATAAAACGACTTTATTTTCTGGTCATTCGGGCGTTGGAAAATCAAGTTTAATTAATGCTTTATTACCTGGTTTTGAGATTAAAACTGGCGAAATATCTGATTGGAGCGATAAAGGTCAGCATACTACAACCTTTGCCGAAATGCATACTTTACCTTTTGGCGGCTACTTAATTGACACTCCCGGAATAAGGGAATTAGGTGTTTTTGACATTAAACCTGAAGAGTTAAGCCATTATTTTGTGGAGATGCGTGAACGCTTAAATCAATGTCGTTTTAACAATTGCCGCCATGTAAATGAACCTGGTTGTGCTGTCCTTAAAGCTGTTGAGGAAGGTGAAATTGAAATAAGCAGGTATGAAAGTTATTTGAGTATTTTTCATAATAATGATACTAGAGCATAGCTTGGTTGCGAGTTGCGGGTTTCGAGTTACAGTTCTAAGCACATAACTTTTCTGCATCCAGACCTGCAACCTTTAACTTATAACCCGTAACTTTTATCTCCCTTTATCAATTACAATTACTCTGGGCTGTTTAGGTTTAACATATTTTGTAGGTCGTAAAAACTCTCTAAAATAACTACACTCTCCCACTGCAATTTTATAATATGGTGTTGCAGCATATTTCAATTTCATTTCTTTAAAGTAGGGGTTGTTGTAGTTTAGCGCCAAAAACTTGCGATTGCTTTCTTTATAATCATCATCATACCAATTGATGTTGCCATAACTATTATTGATGATTTTTTTCTGTTGGCATTTGGCTAACATAAATGTGCATTTAGCCTTTAGATTAACATCTTTTGTTAAGGTTCTAGCTTTTAAATACCAATTTTCTGCTGTTAAGGCTAACTTATAATCTGCATCGTAACTATTTGTTGGCTTTTCGAAATTGGAAAAACTACTCCAATCGTAACTAATCAAAAACCACGAATTACCATAATAACCAGTTTGGTAAATTGCATTAGCCATTTTGTAATAATACAAAGCTGCATTTGCCTTGTCGCTCACTGTTAATTTCTGCAACCTTAGCATTTCTTGGGCAAAGGTTTTTTTTGTGATACCAGGCGATTTAGTCCCGTATCTTTTTGGATAATCTCTTATCCTTTCTATAAATGGATTAGCATACGTTTTCTGGTCTACTTTTTCGCTATACCAATTACTTGGCGCAAAGTATTTGTATTTAACTGATATTTTATTGAATGCGGTTAATGCTTTATCGTATTCGTGTGTACGCAAATAAGTAGTGCCTAAAAGTTCATAAAAATCATCTGAACTTAATTTATTTAGTCCTTCACTTAGCATTCCATCTAAACCATCACTTTTATAATTTACTTTTAAATCAGCAATTGCTAACATTGTTTTTGGACTTAAACTATTCTGCCAGAAATATATAGTTGATGCACTCATGTTGTTTAAAAAAGCAGCCTGTTTTGAAGACTTAAATTTCAAATCCCCTTTTAACATTGCCATTGCTGCTTTAGCGGTATCCTTCATTTTAGCATAAGCTGGAGCTAGAATTTGCTGATAGAAATTTCTAGTTGTAAGTGTAAAACGATTCTCTCCATTTGCCCAATCGTAGTCGTAATAATTTTCATTTGCTGTTGGCTTTTCTATATTCTCAGCGAAACGTTTCTCATCTAACCATTTTAAAACGGGAACTAGTTCTATTTCCTTAAACTCACTTCCTTTATTAATTTTTGTGGCAGAGATTAAGAGCTGAATAATTCTAACTTGATTTGTTAATCTTTCTGGTAATTTATCAGGGTTTGTTAAACTGGCTAAATAAGTTAAACTTTCGTCAGGGTTATTTTCCATCCATGATAAATAAGCAGCGCTGATAGTTCCTAGTTCTGGTTGAGGATATTTTTTATCTGCCGCCAATTTAAGAGCAAAGTCTTTAATGGATTGTAAGTGTTTTAAGCTTGCATTCTGTAGGCTATCTACATTTTTATTTTCATCATTATAACGATTAAAGTAGAAGTCTGCAGGATTAGTGGAAAGTGTACTTTCTTTAATTAAATTTTGTTCCAACTTATTAATTTCCCTTACCAATAAAGCTCCATTTAATAAGCTTGAAGGTGCATATTCATAAATTTTATGCAAACTCTCTAAATCAGGAGTAGGGTTTCCAAAAGCATTGATTGCCCAAACACTGGCTTTTTCCGCATTATTTTTGGTAAACTTTAATGCGTTTTCCAATGGCGAACTTGTGTAATAATAATTTTTATATGCTTGTACTCTTCTTTCTGGATTACCTGCAAAGACTTTCGAAAATAAATAAGCTGCTTCATCTGGTTTACCAGCGTACCTTACCGCACCGGCATAAATAGCCAAAGCCCAACCTTTCACTGCACTAATACTTTCATTCTTTTCAATTAGTTTTTCATAAACTGCTTTACTTTTTTCATAATTACCATTATAATGATACAATCTTTCTGCTTGGTAAGCATAACGAAGTTTTAGAAAATTATCCTTTTCATATAGCGCTAATTCATTTGCCTCATCAGCTTTTTTTAACATTAATAAACTGTCTTTTGCCACAGGATTCCATATGTCAAAGTCTTTAGTAACCAATGGCTCAACACTTTTAGCAAATAAATAGTATTTTTTCGCACCCTCTTTCTGCGTTAATGATTGTAAAAAACTATTCTGTTTTAAGCTATCAGGCAAACTTGTTATCGATTGAAAGCTTGATAACTTTACACTTGTTGCACTATCAGCCGCATACATTACTTTAAAAACATCTTCCTTTTTTACATTCAAATATTTTGCCCACTCAGTACTATTAATTTCTGCTTCACTTTCTACTTCATTCTCGTTATATAAGTAAACCATTTCATTAAAAGCAAAAGGCGAGTATTCATTACCTTGCACATTATTGTGGAAGTAAGAAACATAATAATCATATGGATCTTGCTCTGGACCACAGGCAATATTTACGGCAACTTCGCCAAAGAAAACAGCAAAGAAACTAACGCAAAATATCAGCGATTTCTTCCAATTGAGTGATTTCATAGTTTTTGAGTAGATTTTGGTCTAAATGGTAGTAGATTAAATTTATTGGTTTTTCTGATAAGTAAGACGATAAATATTCAGCCGTTTTTTTAATGTCTTCAGCTTTGCTTTCCTCATACCTCACTTCATCATTTTTAATTAATCCGAATGTTGGCAAATCTGTTTTTGCCAGGTATAAACCATTACTTTGGATAATAAATATTTCCTTGTTTTGCAAATCTGATAAACTAACTCTTTTAGAAATCCCTGCATATTGTTTATTCCTAAAAGCCACACTCCAAGAAAATAAAGGCAGAGCAACATCAATATCCATCGGATAAAAACCAAGATTTGTACCTGCGTATTTTTGAAGTTCGGACACATCTAAAATAGAATTCTGCTTTCCATACTGACGAAGATTTCCCATGTTGTAGCACATCAGCAAAACTTTGTCTGCAGGAGGAATTCCACTTTTCTCTTGATTCTTTAATTGGTGCAGCCTTAATGTTGAGGATAAAATCCTTGTCTTATTATGCTCTTTTAAATTTCTAAGCAATTCGAAATATTTAGTCCTTGTTGTTACAGTCCAGTCGCAATCTATTTGCAATTCTTCATAATCTTTTTGTCCAGATTGTAAAACTTTTGATTTAACAAAAGCTAAAATATTGTAGGCCAATTGCGTTAACTGCGCCTCGCTTTGTGATTTTAGCACCTCATTAACAATGAAGACCACAGGAACAATTTCTAGATTTTTAGGGATTGAATCGGTAAAAGTTATCGGAGCAATAGGCACAGCTTTTTGGTTGATATCTAAATCAACATCCATCATTCTTATATAAACTTTCTTGCTTTGAAATTGCTTTAAATGTTGATTTTCGACTTTGTTCTGTTTATAAACTGTTTTCCAATAATAAAAAGACGTACTTACTTCTCGCTTTTCTTGGCAAGCAGTTAGTAGAATTATAAAAAACAGTATATACTTGTATCTCATTAGTTAAAACTAATATTTATAATGATTAGAAGCTATACGTATTAGTAGGTATTTTTAATAAAAGATGAGAGCAGTTTTACAAAGAGTTACACAAGCAAGTTGCAAAGTAGATGGTCAAATTACTGGAGAAATTGAAACCGGTTTTTTGGTTTTATTAGGCATTGAAGATGCAGATACACAAGAAGATTTGGAATGGTTGGCTCAAAAAATTGCCAATATGAGAGTTTTTGGAGATGAAAATGATTTGATGAATAAATCGCTTTCAGACATTGATGGAAACATTTTATTGATTAGCCAGTTTACATTATTTGCCGCTACCAAAAAAGGGAATAGACCAGGTTTTACCAGAGCCGCAAGGCCTGATAAAGCTATACCGATGTACGAGCAAATGATTAAACAGTTATCAACATTGCTAAATAAACAAGTACAATGTGGCATTTTTGGAGCTGATATGAAAATCAGTTTATTAAATGATGGACCGGTTACAATTATAATGGACACGAAAGATAAGGACAACCATTAATATACAATTATGACGATTGAACAAGCGCAAGAAAGTGTTGATAACTGGATAAAAACAACAGGAGTTCGCTATTTTAATGAACTTACAAATACCGCCATCTTAATGGAAGAAGTTGGTGAAGTTGCCAGAATCATGTCTCGCAAATATGGTGAGCAATCTTTCAAAAAAAGTGATGAAGAAGTGAATTTAGCAGATGAAATGGCTGATGTTTTATTTGTATTGATCTGTTTGGCAAATCAGACCGGTATAGATTTAAATGAAGCGTTGATTAAAAATCTGGAGAAGAAAACTATTCGTGATGCAGATAGGCACAAGAATAATGAGAAGTTGAAATAAAGTCTTGAGTCGTCAGTCAATAGTCTTGAACCTTACAGCTCCATAATCATTTCATTATTTAACAATCTGTTTTCCATCTTAAATTTTCCATCCTACATCAAAAGCAACCTTAATTAACATCGTTTCGTATCCATTAGTATAAAACTAATTTAAAACGAAATCATGATGTTAATTTATCTAAGAAAAACCCCAGTTGGCATTATTTGCCTAGCCTTATTGTTTATTCTTGCTTGTAAAAAGGATAAACCTGAAGAAACTCCTATGGTAAAAAAAGGTATTCAAATCTCCACGGATTCAAAATTTGGTGCAGTTTTAACTGATAGTATTGGTAGAACATTGTACTTCTTTGCTTCTGATGTTGCAGGAACAGCAAATTGTACTGGTGCTTGCGAAACTACTTGGCCAGTTTATTATTCTGCAAATGCAAGTACCGATTTAAACGTAAACGCTTCAGAAGTTGCCGTTATAACTCGCTCAGATGGCAAAAAACAAACTACCTACAAAGGTTATCCATTGTATTATTACATGAACGACTTAGCAGCAGGACAGACTAATGGAGATGGAGTGGGTGGAATTTGGTTTGTTGCAAAACCTGATTATGCATTAATGGTTGCTAATTTTCAGTTAACTGGTTTAAATGGAAAAACGTATACCAAAACTTATGCAGAGGGAACGGGAAAAACAATTTATTTCACAGACTCTAAAGGGAGAACACTTTATGCTTTCTCGCCAGATAAAAACAATAAAAACACTTTCACTACAGACTTAACTAAGAATGGTATTTGGCCAGTTTACGAAGGTGAATTGAAAAGTGTACCATCTATCATAACAAAGGATTTGATTGCAGTAATTGACGTAACTACAATAGGTAAAAAGCAATTAACCTATAAAGGTTGGCCTTTGTATTATTTTGGTCAAGATGCTATTCGAGGAGAGAATAAGGGAGTAAGTGTTGGTGCTGGGCCAGGTTTTTGGCCAGTGTTAACAGTAGCCACGACTGTAGCACCTAATTAAACGAAATCAACTGGTTTATTTAGCCACAGATTCGCAGATTTTTACATTTTCAATCTGCGAATCTGTGGCTATTTATTTTATAACTCGGCTTTAATTTTCGCCGCTGCCTCGGCTAATTCTTCTTGAGTAGGTTTTAGTTTCTCTTTACTAAAATTCATATCGCTCACATTGTTCATTGGTATTAAATGAATATGTGTATGCGGAACTTCTAATCCGATAACTGCAACACCTATCTTTTTGCAAGGAAAAGCTTTTTTTAATCCAACAGCAACAATTTTAGCAAACAGCGTTAATCCGAAATAACTTTCATCATCCATATCGAAAATGTAGTCAATCTCTTTTTTTGGAATAACCAAAACGTGTCCCGTTACTAATGGATTTACGTCTAAAAAAGCCATAAACTCTGTAGTTTCTGCAACAACGTGTGCTTGGATTTCTCCACTTACGATTTTAGAAAATATGCTCATTTTTTGAGTATTTAGTATTTAGTATAAAGTATCTAGACAGTTCCATCTTACCTTTTACATCTTACATCAAGTTATCTTGATATCTCTAATATTTCAAATTCCATTTTACCAGCTGGCACTTGGATTTCTGTTGTGTCTCCAACAGATTTTCCTAATAAGCCTTGTGCAATTGGAGATTTTACCGAAATTTTTCCAGTTTTTAAATCTGCTTCGCTTTCGGCTACCAATTGATAAGTCATTGTAGCGCCGTTTTTAACATTTTTAATTTTTACGATAGACAAAGCCAAAACTTTGGTTAAATCAAGCTTGCTCTCATCAATCAGTCTTGCGCTAGAAAGTGTAGCTTCCATTTTTGAGATTTTAGCCTCATGTAAACCTTGCGCTTCTTTCGCTGCATCGTACTCTGCATTTTCAGATAAATCGCCTTTATCCCTTGCCTCAGCAATAGCCTTAGATATTGCCGCTCTGTCCACAGTTTTTAATTTGTGCAATTCCTCTTTCAGTTTATCTAAACCTTCTTGGGTATAATAAGTTACGTCTGACATACTTAGTTATTCTTTGTGAAATCCTATAAAAAACAAACAAGACTACATCGGCATCTAGCCTACATAGTCTTGCTTCAATTAAAACGAAGATATAAGGCAATTTTTACAAAAGCAAATATTTTGACACTAATTATTTCATCAAACCTTCATCAGCATTTGCTAACTTTAAATTCTGATTTTTACACGAATGAAAAAACTTAAACTATTATCACTTCTAGTTATTGCTACAATATCTTTACAAAATCTTTGGGCGCAAGATTTATATATGCCCAGAAACATTAAGGCCGCTTACCAAAAAGGCACACGTGCTGCAGATGGTAAACCTGGAAAAAATTACTGGCAAAATCACGGCCAATACAATATGGAAATTACCGTAAATCCAGAAACGAAGATTGTTAGTGGCACAGAAACCATTGATTATTCAAACAATAGCAAGGATACTTTAAAATTTGTTACCATACGTTTTGTAAATAATTTACACAAGCCAACATCATCCAGAGGAGGTAATGTGAGTGAAGATTTTCTTTCAGCTGGGCTAACCATTACTTCTTTTAAAATTAACGGCGAGGTATATAACATAAATGGTAAAGCTTGGGGAACCACAGGTGATGTTAAATTAAAAACACCATTGCTTCCTGGTCAAAAAGCATTGCTAAATATCGATTGGAATTATCCTTTATCGAAAGAAAGCGGAAGAGAAGGACAAATTGACCCTACAAGTATGTTTGTAGCTTATAGTTATCCTCGTGTATCTGTATATGATGATTATAACGGATGGGATAGATTACCACATACAGACAGGCAGGAGTTTTATAACGATTTTAACGATTATATTTTCTCTATTAAAGCTCCAAAAAATTATGTTGTTTATGCCACAGGCGATCTATTAAATCCTGATGAAGTTTTACAACCTGAGTTCGCTGCACGATTAAAAAAATCTTACACCAGCGATGATGTTATCCATATTGCTACCGAACAAGAAATGAAAGGTGGCAAAGTTACCTTGCAAAACGACTGGAATACTTGGAAGTTTTCTGTAAACAACATAGTTGATGTTTGTTTTGCGCTAAGCAGCACTTATTTATGGGATGCAGGAAGCGTAGTTGTAGATAATAAAACCAATAGAAGAGCTAGCACCCAAGCAGCTTATGATGTAAAAGGAACTGATTTTGTTAATTCTGTAAAAAATAACAATTATGCATTAGCTTGGTTTTCTAACAACTGGCCAGGCGTTCCTTATCCGTTCTCAAAAATGACGGCCTTTCAAGGTTTTGCAGATATGGAATACCCAGGAATGGTTAATGATTCGCAAATGGGCGATGCTTCTTTTGCACAATTGGTTCAAGACCACGAAATAGCGCACACTTACTTCCCTTTTTACATGGGCATTAACGAAACTCGTTATGCTTTTATGGATGAAGGCTGGGCAACAACCCTAGAGTATTTAATCGGCATTGCCGAAAAAGGAAAAGAAGCAGCTGATCAATTTTACAAACAATTTAGAGTTAATGGTTACATCAAGGATAAATCTACTGAAGAAGACCAGCCTATTATTTCTATGTCTACACAATTATCTGGCGCAGGTTATGGCAACAACTCTTATGGTAAGGCTTCTTTATCTTATTTGGCATTAAAAGATATGCTAGGCGATGTTACTTTCAAAAAAGCATTGCATACCTATATGGACAATTGGAATGGCAAACATCCAATTCCTTGGGATTATTTTAACTCAATGAATACGGGTTCTGGACAAAACTTAAACTGGTTTTTTAACAACTGGTTTTTTAGTAATAATTATATTGATTTGGCTGTTTCAAAAGTTTCAGCAACTGTCGGAAAAAATGCCGTAAGCATTAAAAATGAAGGTGGTTTCGCAATTCCTTTTGATGTGGTAATTACCTATACTGATGGAACAAAGCAAACTTTACATCAAACCTCAGCTGTTTGGAAAGCTAATCAGAAATTGGCAACGGTACGTTTTGCAGGAACAAAGAAAATCACATCAGTAACATTAGATGGAGGTATTTTCATGGATGCAACTCCAAATGATAACACTTGGTCAACAAAGTAATTTGACCTTAAAATAATAGGCCGCAGATTCACAGATTAATACATTTAAATTTGCGAATCTGCGGCTTTCTTTTTAACCATTAATAGCCTTACAATCTGGCTGATGTTTTACTGAAAAATTTAATGAATTAGCAATAAAGCACATTTTATTTGCTTCTTCGTGTAAAGCATTAGCTTGCTCAATTTGAGCTTTGTCGCTTATCAAAACTTCTGGTTGCAATAAAATTGAAGAAAATTGTCCGCTTCCATCAGTATTTTCTACCATTGTTCCCACGGCATTATCTTTATATTCCATCACAACAATATCGTTTTTAGAGCATAAATGTAAATACCAAAGCATATGGCATGACGAAACCGATGCTAACAGAAGGTCTTCTGGGTTGTATTTCGTTTTATCTCCCAAAAAAACCGAATCTGATGAGCCTGAAATAGGTTGTTTGTTTTCAATTGAGACAACAAAATCTCGGTCGTAAGAGCGATAATCCATTGTTCCTGAACCTTTGTTGCCCGCCCAAACTAAATTGGTTTTGTATTGATGTTCTTTTGCCATAACAAGTTAGAATTGAGTATTGAGATGTGAGATGCGAGACAAAGTCTCTTAATCTAACATTCAAATAGTTTATATTTGTTATGAGCAATTTATGGAATTATAATTTGATTTCGGCTAGCTTTTCGGCTAAAACTTCAGAAATTTTACGATAAGAATCAAAAGTCCATCCACCCACATGAGGTGTTAAAATTACCTTGTCATTCGCTTTTAATTCATCAAACCAAGGTTGTTCTCCGAGTGCTGGAAACTTTTCCGTTTCCAAAACATCTAAGCCAGCACCTAAAATTTTACCACTCTTCATATTAGCAAGCACAGCTGATGTATTTACAATTTCGCCTCTGGCCGTATTGATAAAAAATATTGGTTTTTTGAAGTGATAAAAATACTCTCCGTTTACCATTTGCCTGGTTTCTTTTGTAAGCGGGATATGCAAGCTCAACACATCACTATGTTTTACAATTTCCTCCATACTTACCTCACGCGCAAACTCATTACTAAAACCAGTTTTATATTTATCGTATGCAATTACATTAACCTCAAAACCAGCTAATTTACGAGCCATTTTTTCCCCCATAAATCCATAACCAACAATGCCTACAGTTTTACCTTTAAGTTCATAACCGCGGTTACCTTCCCTATCCCAGACGCCATTTCTAATTTCATTATCCGCATTACGGAAGTTATTCATTAAAGAAAGTAAAAGTCCGATGGCGTGCTCTCCAACTGCATCTCTATTTCCCTCTGGCGCATTAATAAGTTTGATATTTCTTTCATTCGCAACGGCATCATCAATATTGTCTAATCCTGCTCCTGCCCTAGCTACAAACCTTAAATTTGGCGCAACATCAAAAAGTTCCTTATCAATTCGAAATTTAGTACGCACAGCGATACCAACATAATCTTTAATTACAGCTAACGTTTCGGTTCTAGTTATCAATGGCTTGTCATCAACTTCAAAACCTAAGGCTATTGCTCTTTCTTTAAATACAGGATGTAAATCATCAATAATTAATATTTTCTTACTCATTTATTGTGCTGTTAAAAAGCTTAAATGTTGTGTCAGGATAATAAAATCTTCAACCGTTAACTGTTCTGCTCTTTTATCAAAAAACGGATGGTCATCCATTTTATCTTTTGGAATGGTGCCGGATAAGGAATTTCGCAAAGTTTTTCTACGCTGATTAAAGCCACCCTTAACGGTACGCCAAAACAATTTTTCATCGCATGGTAAAGTCTCCATTTTATTTCTGCTCAAACGGATTACACCAGAATTTACCTTCGGCGGCGGATTAAATGTTCCTGGTTTTACCGTAAATAAATATTCAATATCGTAATAAGCCTGAATTAAAACACTTAAAATTCCGTACTCCTTGGTCCCAGATTTTGAGGCGCAACGTTCTGCAACTTCCTTTTGAAACATCCCCACCATTTCTACCACATTATCTTTATGTTCTAAAATTTTAAATAGAATTTGAGACGAAATATTGTAAGGAAAATTACCAATTACTGCAAATTTGCCAGGAAAAATTGAAGTTAAATCAAGTTTCAAAAAATCTCCACTTATTAATCTATCTCCCAACTGGGGATATTTACTCGCTAGAAAAGCAATAGATTCAACATCAATATCAATTAAAAAAGTTTCCAGATTTTCTCTCTCTAAAAGAATGTCAGAAAGAATTCCCATTCCAGGTCCTACCTCTAAAACTTGGCGGTATTGATCGGTATGAATTAGTCCATCTACAATTTTTTCGGCTATCCTTTTATCTGTTAAAAAGTGTTGTCCTAAATGTTTTTTTGCTTTTACTAAACTCATAACGCCAAAGTTAAGGTTTTATAAGTGTTTGGCGAAAAGGCCTTAACCGCAAAGACACAAAGAACGCAAAGGTTTTTATTCTTTTCTCTGCAATTTCTCTCTTTCTCTGTGTTTAATATTCTTTGCGAACTTCTTTTCTTAGCGGTTAAATTGTTAATTTGCGCTAAATTCTTTTCAATTAATAATGAGCAATAAAGTTAAAATAGGTATCAGCATAGGTGATGTAAATGGCATTGGTTTAGAAGTAATTTTAAAAACCTTTGCAGAAAGTAAAATGCTAGATTACTGCACACCTATAGTTTATGGGCATACAAAAGTGGCTTCTTTTCATAGAAAGGTACTAAACTTTGGCGAGTTGATGTTCAATGTAATCAGCAATGCTGCGGATGCTAACCCACGCAAGGTAAATATGATTAATGCCTGGGAAGAAGATGTGAAAATCGACTTAGGTATTGCTAATGAAACTGGCGGAAAATACGCTTTATTATCATTACAAAAAGCAACTGATGATTTGGTAAGTGGTGCAATTGATGCATTAGTTACAGCTCCAATTAACAAAAATAACATCCAATCAGAGAATTTCAGTTTCCCTGGTCATACAGAATATTTACAAGAACGTAGCGGAAGTAGTGACGTCCTTATGTTTTTAATCAGCGAAACTTTACGTGTTGGGGTGGTTACAGGCCACATACCTGTTTTAGAAGTGCCACAGGCTATAACCAAAGAAAAAATCGTAAAAAAAATTCAACTCATTAACGAAAGCTTAAAAAAAGATTTCTGGATTGAGAAACCTAAAATTGCCATTTTAGGCTTAAATCCTCACGCAAGTGATAACGGACTCTTAGGTAAGGAAGAAGCAGAAATTATTTCTCCAGCTATACAAGAAGCATTTGATAAAGGCATAATTTGTTTTGGCCCATACCCTGCTGATGGATTTTTTGGCAATGGCACTTACAAAAAATTTGATGCTGTTTTAGCTATGTACCACGATCAAGGTCTAATTCCTTTTAAAACTATTGCCTTTGATACAGGTGTAAATTATACAGCAGGTTTAAAGTTTGTACGCACTTCACCAGACCATGGAACTGGTTATGATATTGCTGGTAAAAACTTAGCAGACCCAACCTCATTTATGGAAGCGGTTTTCGCAGCAGTTCATATTGTAGAACATCGCCGTGAGCAAGAAAGTCTATTGAAAAACCAATTACGCAGTGGCGGAAAATTAATTGAGACCGCTAGTGATGTGAAGGATGACGCTAATTAAGGCAGAAGGCAAGCGGTTAAAAGGCGGAAGGTAGCATGGCTTCTTACAGGTGATCTTTGACGCAAACACCATTACACAAAACACCTTATATCACACAAATATGGTATATGTTTTATGTCAAAAAATGTTCAACTTTAATAAACCTTAAAATTCTACCAATATGAAAACTTCATTATTATTCTTGACCAATCTATTTTTCCTATTCATTTTTTCTTCATCAGCAAATTCAGCAGATATTTATGCAGAATATCAAATAACAGGAACTAATAGCACCCCCATGATCAGCAAAATGTACGGCAAAAACGGGAATGTGAGAACTGAAACAATTATGAATGTGGGCGGTCGACCAATGAATACTACTACACTAATACTCAAAAGCAATCCCAATGTTGCCTATGTATATAATTCATTAACTACAACTTACACAGAAGCAAAAATTAATTCTAAAGCATCAATTAAAGACATAAGTATCAAAGTTTTAGGCAACGAAAAGGTTGGCAATTACAATTGTACTCATGTTAAAATGACTTCCGATGGAAAAACCTGGGATGCTTGGTTCACTAAGGAACTTCCATCGTTTAATTTCCCAATTAGCGGAAATAATGAATTAGGAAGCCAAAAAGTGATGAATGAATTAAAAAGCAAAGGAATTACTGGAATGATGGCTAAAGCTGTTTTTTTAACACCTGGAGGAAAATCAAAAGCCTTTACAATGCAATTGGTTAAATACGAAACCAAAACGCTAAATGCCAGTTTATTTACTTTACCATCGGGCTATAAAAAAAGTAGCGTTACACTTGACCCTGAGAAAATGAAAAACATGACACGTGAGCAAAAGAAAGAGCTGATGATGAAGATGATAAAGGAGCAACAGTTAAAACATTAGCTTACATTTCTGGCATAAGCTTTGTTTCAAAGACTTCTATATTAATCGCTTGAGATGTTTAAATTGATATTTTCTTTTTTCTGTTTAATACTAATTATCGAACCATCTTTAGCTCAAAAGTTAGTTATACATCCTAAAAAAGGCGAAATACACTTTACCTCGAAAACCATTATTAAAGACCAACAAGCTTTTGATAATGCAATAAATCAAAAGCGTGAAAAGTTGGTTGAAGCATTATTATCAACATTTAATGGTGTGTACGATTCGGCAATTGTTGATTCAAATTTCTTAAAAAGAGTAAAATCTGAAATGAAAGATCAACCTTTTAAAGTTGAAGATTTTGATTACCATCAGGTTTATTTAGACACAATTATTAAGAGCTACATAACTAATGCTGATACTTTAGTTGGTGATTACACAGTCATCAGTATTAAAAAATCAACTTTTGTTATTCATGCGGAAAAAGATGTTTTAAAAACTGTTACCAGTTCAGAGGATTTCGCTTTCAGCAAAAACAATGAGGTTATGATTCAAGAATTTAGGAAAGAAAGAAAAGTAATTAACGGTTACAATTGTTTTAAAGTAATTTATAAATATAAAATTGATTTTAGTGATGTTGAGGAAGTTGATGGTGTAGACATTTTAGGTATTTTAGGTGTTGACCAAATTAACACAACTGAATTTTGGGTCACTGAAAAAATTCAATCGCTATTTCATCCAATATGCAAGGAAAAAGAGATCTTAGAAAAATATTACCCGTTAGAGATTCTACAAGAGACTTCTTTTTTTAAAGGAATGAAAATGTTTTATACATTAAAATCAATCAGCCTATCAAACTAATTTTTTATGAAACTAACTTCAATTATTCAACCTGCTGAGCTACTTAACTTAAATCCAGATGAATTCGCGCTTATTGATGCAAGTGCAGGTTCGAAAGCTAGATATGATGAAAGTCATTTAGCAAACGCCTTATACATTGATTTAAATACCGATTTAGCAAACATTAAAGATTTTGCCATTGGCGGAAGGCATCCATTGCCAACGCTAAATCAATTTTCTGAAGTATTGCAAAAATTTGGAATTGATAAAGATACCCATGTAATTATATATGACGATAAAAATGGAGGCAATGCTGCTGCTCGTTTTTGGTGGATGTTAAAAGCAATTGGACACGAAAAGGTTCAAGTTTTAAATGGTGGCTTTGATGCTGCAATTAAAGTTGGTTTCCCTACAGATAATTTAAAGCCGAAAGCCGAAAGCAAAAAAACTTATCCAGTTAACGGTTGGCAGTTAGCAACAGCAGATATCGATGAAGTAGAATTAGCAAGTAAAACAGGTAACCAAACTATTGTAGATGTTAGAGATGCCAATCGTTTTGCTGGTTTAACTGAACCTATCGATTTAATTGCAGGTCATATCCCTGGCGCTTTAAATATTCCTTTTACTGGAAATTTAGATGAAAACGGCTTATTTCTTTCTCCAGAAGTATTAAGAGAAAAATATGTTACAGCATTGGCTGATGTAAAACATGAAAAAGTGATTGTACATTGCGGTTCTGGTGTAACGGCTTGCCACATGCTGTTGGCAATGGATTATGCAGGTTTGGAAATTCCGAAATTATATGTTGGTTCTTGGAGCGAATGGAGCCGGAATCATAAGGATATGGTTCTGGCGTCTCGCACATAAACAACTCTCCCTTGGTTGAGCAGTTAATAACCAGTCCCTTTCACTTGAAATACAATACTTACACGTAATTTTCTCGAAGATCCCCCTATTTAGCACCTAATTAATGGCTTATTATTATAGGCCTAGGTTGCCGGAGAGTTAGACCTCTGTAAATGTTGAGTTGCACAGTCGGTTTGTTGCGGGAAGGTTTGTTTAGTGCTTAGGGTTTATAAGGTTAGCTAGCTATAGAAGAGTTTAGCATTAGTGGTAGTAGCACCATCTTACGTCCATCCTTCGTTCATCTTACGTTCATCCTTCGTCTTAGCAAGCTGTGTTCAGTGGCTTTTGCGGCCTTATGATTGGCATAGTACAGGTACTAAAAATGAATGCTGTAAGATAACAATGCATACAATCTTTTCAGTAATAGAACCCTCATTTAATTTGGCTAATTAGCACTATATTTTTACCATTAAAAATTCCTTTTCCTCATATCTTTTGTTACTCCCTTTATGAGGATTGAAAAATATGGGTATTATTTTTCTAGATTCAATTTTGCAAAAATATTTCATTTTATAAATATATTTCCTACCTTTGCAGGCTAAAATTTAGTTACAATTGAAGGCATTAAAACAATTTTCAATCCCGTTTACCGGCTTAAAATTGGGCAAACATCAATTCGAATTCGAGGTTGATAAAAGCTTTTTTGATGCATTTGAGTACTCTTTAGTTAAAAATGGAGCACTTAAAGTTGAAGTTGAATTAGATAAGCAAGAAACAATGTTGATTTTGCATTTCCACATCTTGGGAACCATTCAACTTAATTGTGATAAATGTTTAACTGAATTTGCACAACCAATTGACATAACTGAGAGGCAAATTGTAAAGTTTGCAGAAGATGATTTAGAAAGTGATGATTTAGAGATTATCATGCTAAATAAAAAGGAAAGTGCGCTTGATGTTTCGGAAATCATTTACGAATTAATCAATGTTTCAGTTCCTTATATAAATACTTGCCAACAAGTTGGCCAAACTGTAAAATGCGATCCAGAAATGATTGCAACTTTAGAGAAATTGGCAAGCGGATCGGCAGAACAAGAAGAAGAACAAAATGACGACCCTCGTTGGGCGGCGTTAAAAAAATTAAAATAATAATTAAACAAGACAATGGCACATCCAAAACGCAAGATTTCTAAACAAAGAAGAGATAAAAGAAGAACTCACTATAAAGCTGTGGCTCCTTCTTTGGCTACATGCCAAACTACTGGTGCTATACACGTTCCTCATACAGCATACAATGTTGATGGTAACTTGTACTACAACGGTAAATTAGTTATAGAAAACACTTCAATAGGTTAATTTTCTGAAAAATTTTTGTGTTTTCCACTGGTTTAAGTTTAACTTAGATTGTTGGAATTAATTAGCGTTATGCTTACACACAAAAGATTTTTACTATGAAAATAGGTCTCGATATTATGGGCGGAGACTATGCTCCCAAAGCAAATGTTTTGGGGGCAATAGCAGCTCATCAATCCCTTACTCCCGATCAGCACTTGGTGCTTATTGGCGATACCCAGCAGATTAAACAACTACTTTCAGAGAATGGATTCAATCCAGATCACTTTGAATACGTACATACTGACGAAGTTATTGGTATGGGTGAACACCCAACAAAAGCCATTCTTCAAAAACCAAACTCAAGTATTGCAGTTGGCTTCCAATTATTAAAGGAAGGCAAAATTGATTCATTCGCAAGCGCAGGAAATTCTGGCGCTATGCTTGTTGGTGCTGTATTTAGCGTAAAAACAATCCCAGGAATTATTCGCCCCTGTTTATCAACCATTGTTCCTAAATTAAAAGGAGGAACTGGATTGATGCTAGACGTTGGTGCCAATGCAGACTGTAAACCAGATGTTTTATTGCAATTTGGAGTTTTGGGCAGTATGTATGCGGAACATATCATGCAGATTGAAAATCCGAAGGTTGGCTTAATGAACATTGGTGAAGAAGACGAAAAAGGAAATATACTTTCTATGGCAACTTTTCCATTAATGAAAGAGAGCAATCTTTTTAATTTTGTTGGAAATATTGAAGGAAGAGATTTATTTAATGAGAAAGCTGACGTTATAGTTTGTGATGGTTTTACAGGAAATATAATGCTTAAGTTGGCGGAATCATTTTACGTACTAACCATTAAAAAAGGGTTAAAAGATGAGTTTTTTGATCGTTTTAATTACGAAAACTATGGTGGAAGTCCGGTTTTAGGCGTCAATGCTCCAGTGATAATTGGTCACGGTATTTCTAGTCCTGAAGCTGTTAAAAATATGATTTTCCAATCAAGAGATATGATTAACACTGGATTGGTTGGAAAAATACAAGCCGCATTCCAATAATTTAACATAAATAAACCACCATGATTTTACAATTGCGTAAAAAACACCTAAAATCATGGTAGCTTCATCACAAATGAAGATATATTAAATAGATGAAAATGAGTAAAATTCACGCTGCCATTACTGCTGTTCATGGTTATGTCCCTGAGTATATCTTAACGAACAAGGAAATGGAAACCTTTGTAGATACCTCTGATGAATGGATTACATCTAGAACGGGTATTAAGGAGCGAAGAATATTAAAAGGTGAAGGTTTAGGCACATCAGATATGGCTGTTCATGCTGTAAATGGCTTACTTAAAAAGAGAGGAATTAATGCAAAGGAAATTGAATTGATTATTTTTTGCACCACTACTCCAGACTTTACCTTCCCTGCAACTGCTAATGTTTTGGCAGATAAGGTTGGTGCAACCAATGCTTGGGGTTACGATCTACAAGCTGCTTGTTCTGGTTTTTTATTCGGATTATCTACAGGAGCCTCATTTATCGAATCTGGAAAACATAAAAAAGTATTGGTAGTTGGTGGCGATAAAATGTCATCAATCATTAACTATAAAGACCGTACTACTTGCATCATTTTTGGTGATGGTTGTGGTTGTGTTTTATTAGAACCAAATGAAGAGGGATTAGGCGTTCAAGATTCTATACTGAGATCTGATGGTTCTGGAAGAAATTTCTTAGGAATGAAAGCTGGTGGTTCCGTGAGACCTGCGACTCATGAAAGTATTGATGCCAATGAACATTTTGCACACCAAGAAGGTCCAACAGTATTTAAATTTGCTGTTACCAATATGGCAGATGTTGCAGCAGAAATTATGGAACGTAATAGCTTAACTGCTGATGACGTTGCTTGGTTGGTTCCTCATCAAGCTAACAAAAGAATTATTGATGCAACCGCTTCTAGAATGGGCGTAAATACCGATAAGGTTATGATTAACATTGAACGTTACGGTAATACTACTAACGGAACTATTCCTCTCTGTTTATGGGAATGGGAAAGTAAACTTAAAAAAGGCGATAATTTAGTCTTAGCCGCATTTGGCGGAGGTTTTACTTGGGGCTCTGTTTACCTTAAGTGGGCATACAATAGTTAATTTGTTCATTAGTTCATTTGGCAGTAAACTTACCAATCAGTGAACCAATGAACTATTGAACCACTGACTATAATTTAAAACAAAAAAAACTATAACTTAGTTAATTCATTAAGACACCAATTTTTTAACATAATAACAAAAGAATGGATATCAAACAAATTCAGGAACTCATTAAATTTGTTTCTCGGTCAGGAGTAAATGAAGTTGCTATTGAGCAAGAAAACTTCAAGATTACAATTAAAACTAACCAAGCACCAGTTTATGTAAATGCAGCTTTACCAGCAGCAGGTGCTCCACAGCCAGTTGCTCCGGCAGCCGCACCAACAGTTGCAGTTGAATCTAAAGCACCTAGTGCTCCAGAAGTTGAAGATACTTCAAAATATATCACGGTAAAATCTCCAATGATTGGTACTTTTTATCGTTCTTCTAGCCCAGATAAACCATCGTTTGCAAATGTTGGCGATGAGATTGGCGTAGGAAAAGTTGTTTGTATCATTGAAGCAATGAAATTATTCAATGAGATTGAAAGTGAAGTTTCAGGTCGTATTGTAAAAGTATTGGTAGAAAATGCATCTCCAGTAGAATATGATCAACCATTATTCTTAGTAGAACCTATCTAATTAGCTAATTAACTAATTAGCCAATTAGCTAATTTAAAACATATGTTTAAAAAAATATTAATTGCCAACAGGGGCGAAATCGCTTTGCGCATTATACGTACCTGTAAAGAAATGGGCATAAAAACGGTTGCTGTTTACTCTACTGCAGATAGAGAGAGTTTACATGTACGTTTTGCCGATGAGGCTGTTTGTATAGGTCCGCCCCCTAGTAAAGATTCTTATTTAAGTATACCGAACATCATTTCTGCTGCTGAATTAACCAATGCCGATGCTATTCATCCAGGCTATGGTTTCCTTTCAGAAAACGCTAAGTTTTCTTCTGTTTGTCGTGATTACGGAATTAAATTTATTGGTGCTACACCAGAACAAATCAATGGTATGGGCGATAAAGCTTCTGCTAAAGAGACAATGAAAATTGCTGGTGTACCAACTATTCCAGGTTCTGAAGGCTTGTTAGAAAGCGTTAAAGAAGGTATTAAAATTGCAAATGGAATGGGCTATCCCGTAATTTTAAAAGCTACTGCTGGTGGCGGTGGTCGCGGAATGAGGATTGTTTGGAAGGATGAAGAATTTGAAAATGCTTGGGATAGTGCTCGTCAAGAGTCTGGAGCTGCATTTGGTAACGATGGCCTTTATTTAGAAAAATATATCGAAGATCCTCGTCACATTGAAATCCAAATCATTGGTGATCAATATGGCAAAGCTTGTCACTTATCAGAAAGGGATTGTTCTATCCAACGTCGTCACCAAAAATTAGTTGAAGAAGCTCCTTCTCCATTCATGACACCAGAATTGCGTGAAAAAATGGGCGAGGCTGCAATCAAAGGTGCTTTGGCTGTAAGTTATGAAGGTGCTGGAACCGTAGAGTTTTTAGTTGACAAACACCGTAATTTCTACTTTATGGAGATGAATACCCGTATCCAAGTAGAACATCCGGTTACTGAAGAAGTGATTAACTTCGATTTAATTAAGGAACAAATTAAGGTTGCTGCAGGTATTCCAATTTCAGGAAACAATTATGTGCCAAATATGCATGCAATTGAATGCCGTATCAATGCTGAAGATCCTTTCAATAACTTTAGACCATCACCAGGAAGAATTACAAACTTCCATTCTCCAGGTGGTCATGGTGTAAGAGTTGATACTCACGTTTATGCAGGTTATCAAATCCCATCTAATTATGATTCGATGATAGCAAAACTGATTTGTGTTGCGCAAACACGTGAAGAGGCAATTTGCACAATGGAGCGTGCTTTAAGTGAATTTGTTATTGAAGGTGTAAAGACAACAATTCCTTTTCACTTACAATTGATGAAAGACCCAAACTTTAGGGCTGGTAATTTTACCACGAAGTTTATGGAAACTTTCGAATTCTCAGCATAACCTGTTTATGATTAGAATATTTTAATCATAAAAAAGAGCTATTCGACCACTAAAAAAAAGATAGTGTCCGAATAAAATAATCTTTTTATAGATTTAAACCGTAAATACCATTCTATATCAAACAGAATGGTATTTTTGTTTAACAAATAATTCAATGAGCGATAACAAAGCAAAGGATCTGATCGATTCTATAAAAAATAAAGGTAAAAGTTTAGAAGCAGAGATGTCTTTCTTTGATCATATTGATGTTCTAAGAAAACATTTATTAAGAGGGCTTGCTGTCGTAACATTATTTACATGCGTAGCCTTCTATTTTTCAGATTTTATTTGGAGTAAAATTATAATGGGTCCAAAAGACCCCTCTTTTTGGACTTACAGAATGGGATGCAAGATTGCGGCAATGATTCCTTCATTAGCCCAAGATTTTTGCATCACTAAAATCGACGCCAAAATCATCAATACAGAAATGTCTGGGCAGTTTACCTTACAAATGACATCTTGTATCATGGCTGGCTTGATTTTAGGTATTCCCTATCTTTTATTTGAAGTATGGCTTTTTATTAAACCTGCCTTGTTAGAAACTGAAAGGAAATCATCTCAAGGATTTGTATTTTTTGCGTCGGTATTATTCTTATTAGGCGTATTATTTGGTTACTATTTTATAGCGCCTTGGTCTATTAACTTCTTGATTAATTTTACCGTAGATCCTGGCATCGAGAATACATTCACCATTGATTCTTACCTCTCTACAGTATTAACCTTAACATTAGGAACAGGAATAATCTTTCAATTACCTGTTGTTATTTTTATTCTTTCAAAGCTAGGTGTGATGACTCCACAGTTTATGCGAAAAAACAGGAGGTATGCTGCCATACTTATTTTAGTAATTGCAGCCGTCATTACACCAACTGCAGATCCATTTACTATGATGATTGTTGCTTTACCTTTATTCTTATTGTATGAATTAAGTATTATGATTTCATCGAATATTCAGAAGAAAAAATTAAAAGCAGAAGCGTTATTCTTTAAAAATTAATTTTCGTCATATTCACTTTGTCAATTTTCTTAACGGCTAATTAGCAAGTTGACAAAGTCCAAACCATTAATCAGATCCTATAGCTCAGAATATAAAGTTGGTTAATAACAAAAAATTTACGCATTAGCTGTATTATTCTACATAAATTTGAAAATGCCTTTAGAAGATAAATTAAAGATTGCAATCGGTGCAGACCACGCTGGTTTCGAATACAAGGAGATTTTAAAAGATTTCTTGTCAAACTACGAAGTTAAAGATTTTGGGACACACACTGCTGAGTCAGTAGATTACCCAGATTTTGCGCATCCTGTTGCATCTGCGGTAGAAAGTGGTGAATTCGATTTTGGCATTTTAGTATGTGGAAGCGCAAACGGGGTTGCAATTACAGCAAATAAACATCAAAAAATAAGAGCTGCCATTTGCTGGGAAAACGAATTAGCTGCGCTATGTAGACAACATAATAATGCAAATATCATCTGTATTCCTGCAAGGTTTGTTTCCACCGATGCGGCAAAAGCAATGACAACTACTTTTTTAACAACTGCTTTTGAAGGCGGTAGACATCAAAACAGAGTAAATAAAATATCCTGCTAACAAAAATTATAAAACCTACTAGTGATTAAACTGCACTAGTTTAAACCAACTTTAATGAAAAAAATATTTTTATTCACCGGCTTTGCGGTAGCGCTAAGCCTAAGTGCTGTAGCTCAGAAGAATGCTGATGCAGTGAAATTTAGTGAAAGTATCAATAAAAAGAGAGGGTATGACCACCTGTCAATTTTAGCTTCTGATGAATATGAAGGTAGAGAAACTGGAAAAAAAGGTGCTTGGATGGCAGCTGAATACATTAAAAAACAATTCCAAAGTTTCGGCTTAAAAGGCCCTGTTAAAGACAGTGCGGATCCTTATTTTCAAAAGTTAGGTTATGCTTCTTTGAGCCTATCTAAATCTGTATTTTCAGTTAACGGCCAAGCTAAAGAAAGTCTTAAGGATTATTACATTACTCCTGCATCTGTAAGTTCAACTGGTTATGATGTTAAAGCTTCTTCAATTTTATTTGCTGGTTATGGCTTAAATAAAGAAGGATTTAACGAATATGAAGGACAAGATGTAGCTGGTAAAGTTGTAATGATTTTTGCAACTGGTGATCCAACTGCAACAGCACCAGCTCCACAAACTGGTGGTCGTCGTGCAATGTCAAGTGTTGGAAGTCAACAAGCAAAAATTAAATATTTGCTAGACAATAAGGCCGCTGGTGTTTTAGTTATCAATGCAAATGTTGATAATATGGATCCAAGGTTAAAAAATGCATTGCAAAATGGAAATCCGTATTTAAAAACTGCTGACAGGATTAAAAATATGTCATCAGCGCAAGGCTTACCTGTTGTTGTAATTGGAACAGCAGTTGCTAACCAGCTATTGGCTACAGTTAATACCAACTTAGATGACATTAAAAAGAAAATTACCGACAGTAAAAAACCAGCAACAGTTGTTATAAATGTACCAGTTGCATTTAGTGCTAAAAGTGTTGAGACTGATGTTAGGGCAGAAAACGTTTTAGGTTTCTTAGAAGGTTCTGATCCAAAATTAAAAAATGAAATTTTGGTACTTACTAGTCATTATGATCACATTGGTTTAGTTGCAGATCCTAACGCAAAGGATAAAGTTAACAATGGTGCCGATGATGATGGTTCTGGTACAACTGGCGTTTTATTAATGGCAGAAGCATTTGCAAAAGCAAAAAAAGCTGGAAAGGGTCCTAAAAGAAGTATCTTATTTATGACTGTTGTTGGTGAAGAAAAAGGTTTATTAGGTTCTGAATGGTATTCTGAACACCCAGTTTTCCCAGTAGAAAATACAATTGCCGATTTAAACACAGATATGATTGGTCGTATTGGTGAAGAATACTTAGGCAAACCAGATAGTGCAAATTACGTCTACTCAGTAGGTTCATTCAAATTAAGTACCGAATTAGGTAAATTAAGTGAGCAAATGAACGACACTTATACTAAAATGAAATTGGATTATAAATATGATGATCCAAAAGACACACAACAAATCTACTATCGCTCAGATCATTATAACTTTGCTAAGTTAGGTATTCCTGTTATTTTCTTTTATGATGGAATGCTAGAACAAGATTACCACAGACCGGGTGATGAGGTGAACAAAATCAATTTTGATTTATTGGCAAAACGTGCTCATTTAACTTTTTACACTGCTTGGGAATTAGCTAACAGAGCTAACAGACCTGTGGTTGATAAAAATGCAGACGGTACACCTAAAACAAAATAGATCTACTAAAAATATTAAGTCCCGATAGTCAAAAGCTACCGGGATTTTTTTTGTCTATTCCATTTACATTTTACATCTTCCCTTTTACATTTTCTAGTATCTTTGAATATGACGAATATTGCTGAGGAATTTTTGGAAAAAGCTGATGAAAAGGCATTTGATTTACCACATCGTAAAACTATAAACCATAACATTGGAAAATATAATGTAGCGGTTGAAAGAGGTTTATCAAAATTCGAAAATCTAGAAGCATCAAAAAGAAAGGCACACGTTACTAAATGGCGTGTAATGGAGAATTTAGATAAGTTTTTACCTGAATTTGAATCTAACTTTCAAAAGCGTGGAGGAAAGGTAATTTGGGCGAATGATGTTGAAGAAGCTCAAAAAGAAATCCTAAATATCATCCAAAAAAATGGTGGCAAAACTGTTATCAAATCTAAATCTATGACAACAGAAGAAATTCATATCAATGAGTTTCTAGAACAGCATGGGATTGAATCTTTAGAGAGTGATTTAGGTGAATACATTGTGCAATTGTTAGGTCAAAAACCTTATCACATTGTAACTCCAGCAATGCATTTAAGCAAGGAAGAAATTGCACAATTGTTTCATGAAAAATTTGGAACACCGATAGATGCAACACCACCACAATTAGTTCAAAAAGCAAGAGAATTACTAAGAGAGAAATACCTTAAAGCTGACATTGGCATATCTGGAGGGAATTTTTTAATTGCAGATACTGGAAGTATTGCATTAACAGAGAACGAAGGAAATGCTCGTTTATGCACTACTTTTCCTAAAATTCATATCGCTATTGTTGGCATTGAAAAGGTGATTCCATCCATAGCAGATTTAGATTTATTTTGGCCATTATTAGCTAGCCACGGAACTGGGCAAAACTTAACGGTTTATAATAGCATTTTAACAGGCCCAAGGCAAGCAAATGAAACAGATGGTCCAGAGGAAATGTATGTTATCCTTTTAGATAATGGCAGAACCAATCTGTTAGCTCAAAAAGAACAAAGACAAGCACTTTATTGCATCCGTTGCGGAGCTTGTTTAAATGCCTGTCCGGTTTATAAAAACATAGGCGGTCACACTTATAACACAACTTATAGCGGTCCGATTGGCTCTATCATCACTCCACATTTTAAAGGAATGAAGGAATTTAAGCATTTGAGTTACGCTTCTAGCTTATGCGGAAAATGTTCTGAAGTTTGCCCTGTTAAGATTGATATCCATAAAATGTTGCTCCTTAATAGAAGAGATGCAGCTGCTGAACATATCAATACCAAAAAAGAAGATATTGGTTGGAATCTATGGAAAAAAGGAATGAAAAAACGTTCGCTGATGGATATGGTTGGTGGCAAAATGAAAAATTTCTTCCTTAAAAAATTCTTTAAAAAAAGTTGGGGGAAATATCGTGATATGCCAGAAATAGCTGCTCAATCTTTCTCTAAACAATGGGAAGAAAAACAGAAGAATAGTGCTGAGTCTTAAGTCCAAAGTCTTGAGTAAATTCAATCTATATACTTTATACTAACTACTATCTACTAACCTATGCAGTTCGACAGAAAAGATAAAGATGATGCAAGCCTTTTAAAGCTTTATAAAACGTTGCTTTATCCCAGGATGGTAGAAGAAAAGATGCTTATTCTTTTGCGTCAAGGTAGAATTGGGAAATGGTTTTCTGGAATTGGTCAAGAAGCTATCGCCGTTGGCAGTACTTTAGCCATGCAGAGCGATGAATATATCTTACCAATGCACCGTAATTTGGGTGTGTTCACCAGTAGGCATATTCCACTTAAAAAGCTGATGGCACAATGGCAAGGGAAAATCTCAGGCTTTACAAAAGGCCGTGATCGCTCTTTCCATTTTGGTACGCAAGATTATAAAATCATTGGCATGATTTCGCATTTAGGTCCGCAAATGGCATTAGCAAATGGGATTGCACTTGCAGATTTAATAGCAAACAGAAAAAATGCAACCTTAGTTTTTACAGGAGAAGGCGCTACCAGCGAAGGGGATTTTCACGAAGCCATAAATGTGGCATCTGTATGGAATTTACCAGTTATCTTTTTGATAGAGAACAATGGTTATGGCTTATCAACCCCTATTAATGAGCAATTTAACTGCAAGCATTTAGTAGATAGAGCAATTGGTTATGGTATTGAAGGCATTCAATTGGATGGGAATAACATCCTCGAAGTTTATGATAAATTAACTGAGGTTGCTAGATGCATCAGAGAAAATCCGCGACCAGTATTAATAGAATGTTTAACCTTCAGAATGCGTGGCCATGAAGAAGCATCAGGCACCAAATATGTTCCACAGCATTTGTTTGACGCCTGGGAACAAAAAGACCCTGTTAAAAACTTCGAAAAGTTTTTACTAACCGAAGATATTTTAAATGATGATTTAATTGCCAGCATTAAAAGTGGATTTAAAACCGATATTGAACAAGAGGTTGAATCAGCTTTTAACGAGCAAGAGCCCACAGTAGATGATGCAACAGAGTTGAATGACATGTATGCGCCTTATGTTTACAGAGAAACCCCTCCAAGCGAAACCAAAACCGAAAAAAGATATTTAGATGCCATAACTGAGGGTTTACGGGAAGGGATGCAACGCCATGATAACTTAGTGATCATGGGACAAGATATTGCAGAATATGGTGGTGCATTTAAAATAACTGATGGTTTTGTAGCGCAATTTGGTAAGGCAAGGGTACGGAACACGCCTATTTGCGAATCGGCAATTGTTGGTGCCGGGTTGGGCCTTTCAATTAACGGTCATAAAGCCGTGGTAGAAATGCAATTTGCAGATTTTGTAACCTGTGGCTTTAATCAGATTGTAAATAACCTGGCAAAGACACATTACCGCTGGGGCGAAAAGGCAGATGTAGTTATCCGTATGCCAACAGGTGCAGGCACTGGAGCAGGACCATTTCACTCGCAAAGCAATGAAGCATGGTTTACCAAAACGCCAGGTTTAAAAGTTGTTTACCCTGCTTTTCCTTATGATGCAAAAGGATTGTTAATTGCGGCGATTGAAGATCCAAATCCGGTTATTTATTTTGAACATAAATATTTATACCGCAACTTAAGCGGATTGGTTCCAGATGGCTACTATACGGTAGAAATTGGTAAAGCAAATGTATTAAAACAAGGTGAACAGTTAAGCATCATCACCTATGGTTTAGGTGTACATTGGGCGCTTGAATATTTAAATAACCATCAAGAAATTTCTGCCACATTGGTGGATTTAGTGAGCTTACAGCCTTGGGACAAAGATGCAGTTACCAAAGCTGTTAAGGCAACTGGAAGAGTAATCATTTTACATGAAGATACTTTAAGCTCTGGTTTTGGAGCAGAACTATCTGCCTGGATTTCAGAAAATTGTTTTGAATATTTAGATGCTCCTGTTATGCGTTGTGCAAGTTTAGACACAGCCATACCAATGAGTAAAGTATTGGAAGATAGTTTTTTAGCTAAAAGTAGGTTGGCAGAAACTGTAAGCAAATTATTGGCTTTCTAAATTCATTGGCACGATAATAGCCTTATCATAAATAAGATACCTAATTTATGAAAGCGCTATGAAATTGTATACTTTTCTAATCCTACTTGCTGTTTTTAGCACAATTACTGGTTGTAATCAGTTCAAGTCCGATCATCCACAAGCAGAAATTAATGATCAATATACAACAGACCTAACTGCTAATTCAATTTTACACTACGCAGATTCGATAAATAAAAATCTAAACAGTTACACAAAAGCCATCAGTTTAGTTTATATGCTTGGCGATTTATCGTTTTATGTAGAAAAATATACATCGTTTGATAAACCAGTATTATTAGTAGAACACGCTTACAATGGTGGTGTTAGCAATAGTTTAAAGAAATATTATTTTAGAAACGATAGCTTGATTTTAGAAGAGGTAAAAAATCAATTGGCAAATGATGATGGCTCGATATTTAAAGATTCACGCACCTATTTAAGAAGCAATACTGTCTTTAAGGTAGAAAATAGAACAGCTTCGGCAGGTGGCGAAATTAAATCATTACCTTTTTTAGATGTTCCATTAAGCGCTAATAAAACCACTGATAAAACTCTACTAGACAATGTAAAAACACTAAATGATGTGATTAACAGGGTAGACAGATTTGATGTCGTTTTTGAAAGCATAACCACATTCCCAGACTCGAGATATATAGTTTTGAGAAGTAAAATTCAGAACAGTTATACTGCAAGCATCTTGGTTCAAGAAAAAGATGCTTTTATAGATAGTTTATTAAATGATCCAATGATTTTTAAAGACGAGAAGTTGAATTTTAATTGGACAATAAAAGATAAGGAAGCTGTTTACGTACCAGTTGCTAATAATACCTCGGCAAGCGGATTGAAAAGATAGATATTTCCATTATCTAGACACTCACATCTGTAACGTTTTCTAATCCGCTCTCCTTTCTTGAATTTCCTTCCGTCTTTCAAGACGAATATAGCGTGAATAGGGAGCTCCTCTATTCTTGTTGTCGACAAATGTGTGTCGTATTTTTTCAAAGCCCTTGCAAGAGTTAGATCAGTACAACTTGAAGCTGTTGGATTATTTAAATAATTGGTAATGGTTTGATGGATATCCGGAGGAAAAACTTCTATCTCAAAAAATGGATTCATCATCCTCTTAAAATTAGTCTTCCACTCTGTACCGTGAGGTTTAGCTTTATTTTTATGGTCGTTCCAAGTTAGTAAATGTGCAAACTCGTGTACTGTTGTTACTAGAAAAGCATACTGGTTTAAATCGTTATTAACTGAAATTTTATGCCCTTTGTCTTTAAATGGGTGTCGATAATCGCCTAGTTTAGTAGAACGATTTTTAGAAATTCTAAATTCACACTGAAAGTAATCAATCCATTTGGCAATGATAGGGGCTGCAGGTGCAGGCATATATTGTGCTAATACGTTAACCTTATCCATTTATTTTAAGAGGATTGAATATAATTTTTAAAAATAAACAAAATTCAAAAATAGATTGTCATGCTAATTGCGTTTTGTAATTTATTCAGCCACAGATTTGCAGATTAGATTTTATATCTATAGCATTAGGATACCCAATCATATTGGTATGGATGCTCGATGGAAATACTTTTAATAAAATCATGCATTTTGCGATAATTGGGGGGGGGAGGGGAACTGTGATTTGCTTACTCGAAGGATACAGCGGAAATACTTTTTTGCCTAAAAAGGCGCAGCCAAGGCAAAAAAGATTGAAGCGCATAGCCACGATCCTTGCGTAGCTTGGGGCACGCCCAATTAAGTTACTTTATTTTATGGCTACTTCAAGGAGGAAATTGCTTCACTGCGTTCGCACAATGACCAAAAGATAGACATACTATTTTAAAAATTGATAGGCGATTAAAGCCGCCACATAAGCCATTGCTGTCATGTAAACCAGTTGAATAACTGGCCATTTCCAAGATTTGGTTTCGCGATAAACAACTGCAACAGTACTCATACACTGCATGGCAAATGCATAAAAGAACATAATTGAAATACCTGTAGCAAACGTATAAACTGGTAAACCGGTTTTACTATTTATTGAAGATAGCATACGTTCTCGAATTGTTGATGTGTCTTCGTCGCCACCATCTACACTATAGATTGTTGCCATTGTACCAACAAAAGCTTCTCTTGCTGCAAACGAAGTTATCAAGGCGATACCAATCTTCCAATCGTAACCCAAAGGCCTAATCGCTGGCTCTATCCAGTGCCCAAGAATACCTACATACGAGTTTTCTAGTTTTTCACTATTGATTAAAACGTTAACGTGTTCAGTGTTTTTTGTTGTATCAGTCAATGCTGATGCATATTTCTTTTCGATGTTTTCAAAACGATCTCCAGGTCCGAAAGATGCCATTACCCACAGCACAATAGAAATCGCAATGATTACCTTACCCGCTTCAAAAACAAAAGTTTTTGATTTTTCATAAACAGTAAGAAATACATTTTTCCATCTTGGCATGCGATAAACTGGCAACTCCATGATGAAATAAGATTTTTCTTTAGCCTTAATGATAAATTTCATCACCCAAGCCACAATTACAGCAGCAATAATACCAACTAAGTACATCGCCATTAAAGCTAATGCTTGTTTATTTATGATGCCAAAAACAGTTTCAGAAGGAATAATGATAGAGATAATTAAAATGTAAACCGGCAACCTTGCAGAACAACTCACCAATGGTGTAACCATAATGGTAATCATTCTATCCTTCCAGCTTTCTATATTTCTTGCTGCCATGATAGAAGGAACTGCACAGGCTAAACCGCCAATCATAGGTACTACAGATTTGCCGCTTAAACCAACCTTACTCATCATTTTATCCATCATAAAAGTAACCCTAGACATATAGCCTGTATCTTCTAGGATAGAAATGAATGCAAATAAAATAGCGATTTGAGGCACAAAAATAACAATACCGCCCAAACCTGCTACAACTCCATCAAGTAATAAACTGGTCAATAAACCTTCTGGTAAATGTTGATGCCCAAATTCAGTAATCCATCCAAATGAGCCTTCAATCCAATCCATCGGATAAGTAGCCCATGAAAAGATGGCATTAAAAATGACGAAAAGAATTAAAATAAATATAGCGAAACCCCAAACTTTATGAGTTAAAATAGAATCTAGTTTATCGGTAATTTTAAATTTCTTTTCTGCTCCAGTATCAAAAACAATATCTGTTAAAACAGTACTTAAGTATCTATATCTAGCAACTGTTTCTGCTCCTTGCAATTTAGAAGATTGGAAATGATGTGCTTTTTCAATTGCTTCAATCTCTTCTTGTTCAGTTTCCGTAAAAAATGCCAAATGCTCATGTTGGTGTAGAACCTGTAAAGCATAATAATCATTTTCGGTTTTTATTTTTTCCTTTACTTCAGCTATAGCTTCTGGGGCAAATGGTTTAACATCTACTCCATTTATTTGTGTACTTATTGCTGTAGTATGAGAAATTGCTTTTTTTAATGCATCAAGACCATCGTTTTTTCTCGCAGACATAGCTACGACTTGAATGCCTAATCGTTCAGAAAGTTTATTAACGTTAATGTGTATTCCTTCTTTTCTTGCTAAATCGGTCATATTTAGCACTAATAACATTGGCAAGCCCAAATCTGCTACTTGAGAACACAATAAAAGATTACGACGAAGATTTGTCGCATCTACAACCATTATAATAACATCTGGATAGCTTGAGTTATTTTTATCGGCTAAAACCTGAAATACGATACTTTCATCTTTACTTTTAGGGTATAAGCTGTAAGTTCCAGGCAGATCAATGATCTCAGCATTTTGTGTAGACGAAACCTTGCAATAGCCTACTTTTTTATCGACAGTTATTCCAGGGAAGTTTCCAATTTTTTGATTTAACCCAGTTAACAGATTAAAGAGGGTAGATTTTCCGGTATTTGGATTACCAACTAATGCAACTTTAATATCGGCCAATTTATTACTGAATTATAATTACAGATGCTTCACTTTTACGTAAACAGAGTTGATATCCCGCAACGCGGATAGCTATTGGATCGCCAAGGGGGGCAAAGCGTTCTACTTCCACAACTTCACCAGGAAGACAGCCCATCTCCATTAACTTTACAGACATTTCTAAATCTGTAAACGCGACGATTGTACCTTGTTCTCCTGGGTTTAACTGTGAAAGTTTCATACTTTAAATATAGCGCAATTTACCCTTTATTTATATTAAATACAAATAAGGTAAGAACTAAGTTTAAATAAAAAGGGTTGCAATCTAATTGATTGCAACCCTTTTTATGAAATATTTGAATGGCTTACATTCCGCCCATCCTCATACCACCCATGCCTTGTCTTTGGCCGCCACCTTGACCACCCATACCGACACCAGCAATTTTGCTTAACGCGAAAGTAAGTGAGAACATATAATAGCGTTTTAATACATTATAATTTAAATCCTGAATTGTATTTGCTCCGCCATTACGCTCAACACCAGTATTTTGATTTAATAAATCGTTCACAGAGGCTTTAAATGTAAGTCTATTGAATTGACGACTAACATAGGCATTTATCAATGTATAATCAGTATCGAAACCAGCACCACGTCCTGTTAACTTATTATAAGTTAAATCTGATTGAATGCGGATATTACCAGGAAGCAGATAACTGATATCGATGTTTGGAGATAACGTGTAATATTTTGTATTGCTATTTACATTTACAGAATACCTATCCCGGTTAATTGTACCTGAGATACCCGCAATTAGATCAAGCTTATCTAAATTTGAAACAAGCTTATAACCATTAGTAATAGAATAACTCTTAGTAATATTCTCTAGCGTTCCAGAAAACCCTGTCGTTTTTGAATAACCACCTCTTAAATCAATTTGAAAATTCAATTTATTTCCTTTAATAATCGGTTGGCTTACAGATCCAAAAACATTCGCACTAAAATTACCGTCTACGTTTACACTTTTCTGCTCAATCTTTCCATAATCTTCTGGTCTAGCTGGATCTTGAACTACAACTGATTGTGTTGAAAATGCATTGAACTGTTGATTAATGAAAGCTCCAATAAACAATGAACGATAGCTTGCAAAATCAAAATTATTATAGAATATATTTAAACTGTTAGTAAATGATGGTTTTAAATCTGGGTTACCGATCGGTAGAGTTGTCGTGTTGGTATTATCTAATATTGGTGCAATCTGACTTATCGACGGTTGAGCGGTACGCCCATTATAATTAATTCTTAAACGTTTGCTATTGCTAAAGTTATACCTAAACTGTGCAGACGGTGTTAGGTTTACGAAGCTACGATCGAAAGTATCATTATTTGTAACATCATATCTTTTCTGATCTATATTTTGAACAGCCAAACCTATCTGCCAATTGTATTTTTTCTGCGTTTTATTAAAACTGAAACCAATGGCGTTGGTATATGCCGTGTTTTCAAAATTATTACTGAACTTGGCATTAATTAAATCATACTGTTGAGTAATTGGGTTAAAATCATAAACGCCTTTCTCTTGGTTATCAAAAGAATAAACATTTTGATAATTTAATTCCAAACTCAAGGTTTTATTTAATGGTTCAGTGTAAACCAATCTTGCAGTATTTGATATTGACCTAGCATCTTGGTCATTTAATTGATCTCTATTTACTACCGAAGGGTTTCCATTTACCGATGTGTTTTCAGAGAACTTATTGAAGTTATTGCCATCACTATCATTAAAATTTGTATTGATATTTAAAGATAAAGTACGACCTCTACGTTGAAATTTCTTCCTTAATAACAAGTTATTGCTTAATGTAGGAGCTTTAGAGTTAGTTATATATGTCTGACTACCAACAGTATTATTATTTAAAACTTGTCTATTGTACAAGGTTAAACTATTCCCGTTATTTTCTGCATAAGCAATATTTGGTTGCCATCTAAGTGAAATTGATGAATCTATCTTTGTATCTAAAGTTGCGTTGAATACATGATTTAACCGTTCAGTTGTACTTTCTAAATCTGAAGAATTTGTCGTGGTAATATCGCCTAATAAATTTCTAGTTAAACTCGTTTGATCATTAAATAATGATGTTTTATTGAATCTGTAACTGGCATTAAAGGTCGTTCCACTTTTATAAACATCAGCATAGTTGAAGCCCGCCATATTGGTAGTTGTTATACCTTTTTGAGGACCGCCACCTCCACCGCCAAATCTCATTCCGCCGCCACCACCAATTCCACCGCCAAAATTTTGTTTATTAACATTGTTAAACTGACCAATTAGCGACATTTGTTCACTTTCATTGAACCTTGAAACACTTAGATTAACATCGTATCTATCATTGGTTCCGTATCCTACAGTATTATTACCTACAAACCCCTTGTTTTTAACACCATTTTTTGTAGTAATATTGATGATCTTCTCACGATTACCATCATCTACTCCAGAAAATTTAGATTGATCAGACATGTCATCAATAATCTGAATTTTATCAACCATATCAGCAGGCAAGTTTCTTGTAGCCATCAGTGGATCAGTACCCATAAAATCTTTACCATCCACTTTTACTCTTTTGATGGTTTCTCCTTGCGTGGTAACAGTGCCATCTTTAGCTACCTCTACACCAGGTAGTTTTTTCAATACATCTTCTACTACTGCATTTTCTTTTACTTTAATAGTTTTAGCGTCAAACTCTAAAGTATCTTTTTTAACTACCACCGGAGGAATTTCACCTTGAATGGTAACACCTTTTAAGGTTACACCTGTATCCTCCATTGTTAAGTTTCCAAAGTTTTTTGAAGGGGCAGCTGCAGTTATCTCAAATTCTTGGTTAATAGATTTTAAGCCTATATAAACTACATATAATTTATATTTACCTGGAGCCAAGCCACTAACGGTAAAAGTCCCTGTTTGTGTTGTGTTTGTGCCTCCAACGGTAACTGAATCGCTAAGGCGTTTAACTGCAACAGAAGCGTAATCAACTGGAGATTTATCTTTACCATTCAATACCTTGCCAGTTGCCGACCCAGTATTTTGGGCAGCAGCCGTATAGCTAATGAATAGTAGGGCAACAATTATTGTTCTTTGTAAAAAATTCTTCATTTCGGTTTTATAATATTTTGTAAAGTTACCTATCAGACTACGGATAGCCAGAAAAGTTTGTTAATGAGCATTAAAAAGAGGGTAACAATTTAAATACAACTAACTTTATCGTTACAGTTGTATATAATTAAGGATTTACTTCAAAAATTGGAAAAGCTAATTAATAGGCTCTAGAATGGCTTCTAGGCATTTTTGGGCAGTTGCAAGAAGGTTTAAATAAGCTACAAGAGCTTAAACAAAAAGCCAGTAATAAAATTAATAAACCACTAAACCTTTTCATTGTAATTAGATAAATGTAATAATATATAACTAAAGACTCCCATTAATGCCCCGAGCATATCACAACCAAAATCCCACCATTCGGCAGATCTATAAGTGAAAACTTTCCATTGCAATAACTCTATACCCCCGCCAATTATTGCATTAATTAGAATTACTTTAAAGATTGTGAGCGAGCGGAAGCTAAAATTATGTTGGTATTTAATCTTTCCATAGAACAACAAGATTGTTAAAACATAGAAAAAACCCAAATGTGTCATTTTATCAAAGCCAGTAAAAAAGATATCTAGATCATTACTCTCTGGCATTTGAATATTACAAAGTATTAAAATAACGATAGTCCAAATAATTGACCATATTTGATATCTTAATACTTTGTAATTCTTTTTCAACTATGCGCCAACTAAAGTTTTATAATCATCTGCGCTTAATAAGCCTTCAAGCTCACTATCGTTAGAAATAGTAATTTTAATAATCCAGCCATTTCCATAAGGATCAGAGTTAACTAACTCAGGACTGTTATTTAAATCATCATTAACTGCCAAAATAGTTCCAGTAACTGGCATATATAAGTCCGATACAGTTTTTACCGCTTCAATGGTTCCGAAAACTTCTTCTTTACTTACTTCAGTACCTACCGAGTTGATATCAACATAAACAATATCACCTAGTTCACGTTGTGCAAAATCAGTAATACCAATTGTTGCCTCGTTGCCAGAAATGCTAACCCATTCGTGATCTTTTGTGTATTTTAATTCTGATGGAAAGTTCATTGTATTTATTTTTAATTTTTATGTTTTTGCTTTATTAAATCAGCCAGCAAAACTAGCTTACCTCAAAGGTAGTTATTATACCCATTTATAACAATTACTAATTAAGGGTTACGCGTAAGCTGAATCCGAAACTACTAAATGAAGTATTAAATGATTGAGAAGTATAAGGTTTAGTAATATTAGAATCGTAAAATAGCTTAACGTTAAACCTCTGATTTAAAACGTAATCGATACTTGGTCTAAGTGTTATATTCTTAGCACCAGATGAAACCTCAGCTTCTGCTATATCAGCTCTGTAAATAACTGTTTTATTATCTCTCACTGCAACATCTAGTTTGAAATCCATATTATTGTCCATTTTTAGCTGACTGAACCAACCAAATGGAAACCTAAACTTAGTTGTACGATAACCTAAACCGAACACCAAGTTATTCTCAGACAATTGTGCCAATTGAGCATTTGATAGGCTCAAAGCCATGATTCTAGTTTTATTGATCTCGAAATTGGCAGTTAAATTATTTTTTAACCTCGTATCAATTCCTATTAGTGGTGCAAATTGTTCTGAGATACTTACTTGAGCAAATTGATACAATGGCAAGAAGTTCTGAGTAACATCTCTTGTACTTACATAACCATTGGTTTCTTGATATTTTAACAAACTATTGAAACCATTAACACTATAGGTAGAACGATAGCCATGCCTTAAACTTAGCTCTGTAAACCTATCTGCAACGAACGGGATTTTTGATAAACCACCATAAGCAATTCTCCAGTTTGGCAAAGGAATTTTAGGCAAGCTACTTAAACTAGCATTACCAGCATTTTTACCTGTATATGCTGCAATGAATGATGATATAATTACATCCTGCGAGTTTTTGTCATAACCATCTGCATAGCCACCAGAACTTCCATTCGAATTTGGATTTTGATCTCCTAGTCGATTAGAGATAACCTGTCTATTTGCCATAAACTGATTAAACAAGCTAGAAACTTTGCTTCCATTTTTATCTTTAAATGCTGTACCAAGGGTGATGATAGATACACTATAATCTCCCGTTGTAGTTGGGCTTAAATTTCTAAAGTTTTTAATGCTATTGTCATACCTAAAATTGGTAGAATAATTTAAGGTTCTATTTTTAGTGGCACTTAAAGTAACTTTAAAATCCTTTAACGGCTCTAATGCGCTTGTTAATTGAAAATCTTCCCTTAAGGTATTTATGTATAACTGTGTTTGTAATTCATCAGTAGTTAGCCAGCCATTTAGCAATGCTCTTTCTCTAATATCTTCTTGACTGCCAAATACGAAACCTAATCCTGGCGCTCCTGTTTTATCAATACCAAAATATTTTGTTTTAGGTAAATAACCTGGGATGAATGTACCTTTTGTTTGTGTAAAAGCTACGTTTACATTTCTAATACTGGTTAATAAACCTATTAGTACATCACTAAATTTTTTAACAGTATCTGCACTATTTGCACTTCGTTTAATAAAGCCAAATTTATTATAAAGGCTCGTTAAATTTAAGGTCGGGTTTACCTGAATTGTTCTTGAATTTTGAATGGTATTACCTAGATTAATACTCGGGTCTCTCAAAGTTGATAATGGCTCTGTTTGCCAGTTGAAATTTGTACCATAAGTTGTTGCAACTGTAATCCAATCAAACCCAGGAATTTTATTAATCGGTAAAGTATATCTAATGTTTAAGTTATGGCTATAATCTGTTGTGCGACCTAATGTTTTTAAGTTTTGCCAAAGCGTATCTCTTTTTAGGCCATTAATTCTTCCTTCAGGCTCATCGATAATTGAATAGTTGGTGGCATCAAAATCAAGGCTTAATGAATTGGTTAAATCCCACGCAATCCCGTAAATCCTCGACACCAAAAAGTTCTTATTGAAAGTGGTATTGATAGGAATATAATTATTTGGGTCATTATTCCTCAATGTGTTTTCAGCGTAAAAACGATCAACATCTACTCTAAAATTAATGGATTTTGGCATCAATGTAAAATTGAAATCCTTCAATAATTTAAGCGTATTAGACTTTATAATCTTATCAAATGGCTGATAACTTCTTGGAGAACCAGAATAATTATAACCTAAAGAAGCCTTATAAGTACGCTGTACACTCGTTTCATTAATAAAATCGCGATGAGCAAATTTGGTTTGCGCATAAGTAACATTAAAGTTTTCAATATCCCAAAGTTTCGTTTTTGTATCTTCTGGAGCTCTCTCCTTACGCACATTGGTAAAGTTAATGCTGCTTCTGGTAGTATAATCTTGAGCAAAATTTAAAATAGAATCTTTCTGAGCTCTATTTGCACCATTTAAAGCATTTTTTAGCTCGATATCTGGAGTGCGAGGATCAAATTGTGGTGTTAAGATTTGTTTAGAGTAACTAATGTACATTGGGATTTTAATTCCAGTTTTTTGAGGTAAAAACTTACCTAATTCGATACTTGATGAAACATCAAAAAATTCATTATCAGTTCGGTTTCGCTCACTTACCTTTTTTTCCAACGAACCAAAGCCTATGGTAGATTTACTTCCTGAAATATTTAAATCAGCAAAGTCTGCTAATTTTGCATTCATTCTAGCCGTTGCTGCCCAACCACCTCGCTCATCGAACTCCGTTAATCGAAGCTCGTTAAACCATACTTGTGCAGATTTAGGCAATCCATCATCGCCAGCTGGCGAAGCGAGGTTACGTAAAGGGTTTTTTAAACCTAACATATAAACCCTAACTTTACTCATGTCTGGCTGTCCTTTTACAATAATAGTGTTTCTACCATCGCTATATGTAAATGGAACATTGATCGGCCAAGGTAAACCTCCAGTTGTGCGGGCATTATTTCTGGCAGTTTTTGCTTTTTGAAATAACTCTAACTGTATATCCATTTTGTTTTGATCCGGCCAAATGACATAAGGATCACTTGTTCCTGGCTGAGTAACTTTTAATGGTTGGTTATATTCGTAGTAGTTATCCTGATTATCAGTTCCGATACGTAAAAACGCACTCAGATCATTATCGGAAATGGTTACTTCACCTACTGTTTCCAAGTGAATGTACATTTCTAAACGTTTGTAAGACCTAAAATCGTTAATTGCAGTTTTAAAAGCTGCCCTACCATAACCATCTTTTAAGTCTTTAATAATAACCGCTAGCGATTGTTCATTCTGGCGAGTATCTCCCCTGTAGTTACTGAAATCACGCTCGCGTTCAATTCCAGGAGGAATAACATAAGGTATGGGCGAACGCTTTCCATTTTCTTCTATATTTACGGTAGCCACTTCAATTGTAGATCCATCTGGTGGTGCTGGTAAAAGTGATGGATCTGCAATTACGTTTATGGCTTGGTTTTTAGCATTGTATTGGCGCCATTCGCCTCTAACCAATTGTACTTTTGCAAATCTTAATACAGCTGTATCAGCAAAGTTGGTCATAAACATTCTAATAAACCTTATAGATTTAAAATCTTGAATACCGCCTACTTTTTGTTGATATTGAGCTAATGGAATGCGAATTTGGTACCAAGTTGCATTTTGCGTTTGTCCACTGGCTAATTTTACCTGAGAAACAACCTTGTCTGTTACAAAATTCTGCCCCACCTCTAAATCTCCAGGGCGCATAGAAATTTTGTACTGAAAATACTCATCAGACTGCGTCATGTTATTATCTCTATTAATATCCTCACCATCTGGCAAAGAAGTAGAAGCAGAGTTTTCAATACCTAACTCATCTCTAGATTGTTGCGATGTTTTAGAATTGCCCTCTGGTCCGTTATAATTTTGATATCTTCTTAAGACACCAGCATTAATGTTATCTAAATTGCTTCCTCTGAAATAGCCATAATCATCAGACGATGGATCATTATCAAATGCCGAAGCAGCATCAGGGTTTAATTGCGCTTTAATTTGTGCTATTTGTGCTGCAAATTTTACTTTTTCATTTGCGTTTGATAATCCGTCTAAACCCACATCCTGTGCTTTCCTAGCTGCTGGTTCATTATCAAATGCTTGTACTACAGGTTGCAGTTTTGATACACGACCCCAATTCGTTTCGTCATATTTAGTTACATCCTCATTGGCTGGCAAGCCATTTTCTAAAGCTTTTCTTCCATCTTTTAAAAGATCTTCAGAAATATTTCCAATGTTAAAATACAAATCTCCACCTTGTGATGCAGGCTTATACATAAACGGGTCCATCACCCAAAGCTCTATATATTCGATATTATTTGCTTCGAAATCATTTACATCTATTCGTCTAGAAATACCAGCCCAACGAGCTTTGGGATTACTTAAAAAGCCATTGGCAGCAAAACCAGTTGGTGTATAATTATATGGCCCACGCAACATTGGATAATAAGCCAAATCTAATGTTGGGAGCCTAATCGATTGCCCTGTACTTGTTTCTTTAAACGGGAAAACTTCTTGTTCAATTATTTCTCTCACATAGTGATTAGACAACTCTGTTCTGTTGTTTTTTAAACTAGAAGGAAGATCTGATGAACCTGTAGTATAGAATGTTGGGTCAATATTATAGAAGGCTAATTTTGCCCTATTGTAACCATAAGCTAAATTATCTACAAGCTGAGATTCTGGAAAAAACTGTGGTGTAGATGAGATTTGCCAAGGCACAGAACTTTTTAAATCTATAATTGAACGAGAAGCCTCAAAATCATCTAGGTAACTTGCTCCACCTTTGTCACCACCAGAATTAATTGCGCTTGGATGTCCAGGAATTAGTTGAGCATACTCGCCAGAAAATGAAATACTTGATGGCGCTTTAGTAGAGATGAAAGGGATTTTATCAACCAATTTTGTTAAAAACCTAGAAGGAGAACTATAGTTCATATCTAAACCCCATATGGTGTTGGAGATAGGTTCTTCTCTGTAATTAACTTTCTGTGTAAGCGGTTTTTCACTAAGGTGCATTAATGTTCCGCCAAAAGTTAATTTATTATTTACATGATAGTCGAACCGTGTTCCAAAAAGGGATTTCTGCTGTAAACCAAATAGCTCATTGTTTTCTGTGGTAATTCTAATCGGCTGACCGGAGATCAAAACAGCAGTATTTATAATTCTAACCCTACCGCCTTGATAATCTACTGTATAATCTGAACCCTCAATTAAAGGAATTGTACCTGCAAAAACTTTAACAGAACCTTCTGTAACATTAATTGAATTTAATGAAAATTCTGATGAGATTTCTGATTGATAATTACCTTTTATGATATATAAATCCTTATTACTAAATAACTGTTGCGCCACAACTTTTGTAGAATCATACAATTGAGGGAACGTATACTTATCAGCTAAAACTTGTTCGCCAGGTAAACTAAATTTAGCTGCTAAATCGTTTCCAAATGGCTCTAATAATGGAAAAATAATTCGACCATTTAAGGGGTCGATAGTTACATAACCATTATTGGTATTGTTAATTAAAGGACCAACACCAGAACCTGAAGTCCCAGGAAAATTACTTTGAGAAGTATTCTGTTGTGCTAACTGACTAAGTGTAAACGGTTTATTTTCCGCTTCAAAATCAAAAATCCCATCTGGTTTTTTTTCCTTTTGCTGGTTTAATTGATCTAAATTGGTTAAAGAGATGTATTGCTTTAGTGATGTTCTTGAGCCTTCTCTAATTAAAGGCATTTCTATACCTGTTTTGTCATCAATTCTAAAAATGTCTAGTTTAAAGTTCTGAGGACTAATTTGGTATCCGCCGATGGCGTAAATATTTTTCATCATCAAATCCCAAGTTGGCAAATTGGTTTTGATGGTCTCATTCTTTAACAATTTGGTATATAAAACCTTTGGCGTTGCCTGATCAAAGGCAACATCGGTTGAAAATTCACCAACCTGATATTCAATTCCATTATAAGTATAGCGATAAGAAACTGCTAAAACCTCATCGGCATTTAGTGGGTTATTTAATGAGATATACCCTAATTGAGGCTGAAAATTGTATTCTCTTTCATTTAACTTTCTTGCGTAGGTTAATTTTGCGAAATTATCTGTTGCCCCATTTGCAGCAAAATAAGAAATTACACTATTGCTATTTGTATTTCTGGCATCCGCTGGAAGATTTGCCAATAAATTATTAGACTGTGTTGGAAAATTTGGATTTGTAAAAGCCGAAGGCAAAACTGAGGCTCCACCAGCCACTTGTGCTGTATTGTATGGAGCATTTTCACCCATATCTAAAAATGCCAAAACATCTCTAGAATCTTGCGTATTACCTGTTTTATTGGTTATCCAAACCTCAATTTTGGTTACTAAAATACCTGATAAAATAGTTGGAGGATTTGCTAATGCCCTATTATAATTATCTCTAAAATATTTAGCCAAAAAATAATGTTTGTTAGCCTCATAATCACTACCTGTTATTCTGTATTCATTTTGCTGTGCCCCATTATTAATCTGCAATTCTTTTGATTGTGATTTTTGCTGTGAGAATACAGCAGATACATCTAGCTTGCCAAATTGTAATTGTGTTTTAACACCAAATAATGATTGAGTACCATTGATCAATGAGCTATTTAAAGGTAAACTAACATTACCCGCTTCAATTTTTTTGATGATATCATCTTTACCACCTGTATAATCTAACTTAATCTGGTTTTCAAAATCAAACTGGGCTTCGGTATTATAGTTCATCTTGATTTTCATCTTCGTACCAATGTTACCAATAACATCCATTTGTATACGCTGATTAAAATCGAAATTGCTCTGTACTCGTTGCCTCTCGTTAAACAACGGATTTTCGTTTTTATTGATCCGACCTAAAAAAGTAAGTTCTGCATCTCCACGTGGCTGAATATCAATAGTTGTACCTCCAAAGATTTTTTCAAAAACTCGACTATTGATTTTTACAGGTGGTATTATGCCTGTCTTTCTTACCTCAGCAACTTCTGCATTAGATAAATCACGCCAATTCTGACGTTTCATTTCGCTATTGACCAATCTTAAATACTGGTCTATAGTTAAATATTGTGGAGCGGAATAAGTTCGATCTCCAATTTTCTCAACAATGATATAACGCTTGTTTAACGCATCATAGGTAACTTCCCTATTAATGTTTGATGGCAAGGTTAAAAAAGGATTGGCATAATTTCTTAAACCAAGACTTTGTTTCTCCTTTGGGTTGAATGAATTTTTGAGCGAATCTGTTCCTGCTCTTACCTGCATAACCTGAGAAAAGGCGTTAATTCCAGCAAGAGAGAAAAGTAAGAATACAAGGAGAGTAAGTTTGTTTCTCAATCGCAGTTAATTAATTATAAATTCCTCAAAGCTGTTTTGATCATTTGTTCTACTGTTAAATCGTGATCGCTTTTTTTAACAGCAATATCTATCGCCTTTTCTGCAACTTGTTTGCCAAAACCAAGCATAATTAATGCAGATAACGCTTCATCCTTTATTGTATTATGCAGCGGCATAGAAATTAACGAATCTGGACCCTCCTTCTTCAATTTATCTTGTAGCTCCAATACAATTCTTTGAGCAGATTTTGCCCCAATTCCCTTAATTCGCTGTATCAATGCCACATCAGCATTTATAATTGCTGCTTGTATTTCTGATGGCGTTATTGAAGATAACATCATCCTGCAAGTTGCTGCCCCTATACCAGAAACTGATATCAGGTGTAAAAACAACCTCCTCTCACCTTCCTCTGCAAAACCATATAAGGTATGCGAATCTTCTTTTACCTGTAGCCAGGTATAAATTTTACACCGCTCTGCATTACCAATTGCAGAATAAGTATTAAGCGATATATTGATGTGATAACCAACACCTCCAGCTTCAACCACAACATAAGTTGGGCACTTAAATGTTAATTTCCCATCAATATACGCGTACATAAATATCTTATTTCTTTACTATTTTATTTAATAAACCTCTTTTTTTAGTAGCATTTGCTACCTCTTCTTTTCCCTGCACATCTAATACTGCAATAGTAACCATATTTACTATTTCTCTAACAGAACTTCCTAACTGAACAATATGAACAGGTTTTTTCAATCCTAATAAAATTGGGCCAACAGCTTCTGCCCCACCTAATTCTTGTAAAAGTTTGTAGGCTATGTTACCTGATTCCAAGTTAGGAAAAACTAATGTATTTGCAGGTGCATCTGCTAAACGACTGAATGGAAAATTTTCTTTTAATAAAGAGTTATTGATAGCGAAGTTTCCTTGCATATCTCCATCAACCACAACATTTGGGTGTTTATCATGCAAAACTTTTACTGCCTTACGAACTTTATCAGGAATAATACCCTCATTAGAACCGAAATTAGAGTAAGATAACATCGCAATACGAGGCTGGATATTAAATTTCCTAACTGATTTATCTAATAGTAAGGTTAAGTCTACCAACTCTTCTGCAGTTGGATCAACGTTAACAGTAGTATCTCCAAAAAACACAGGGCCTTTTTGCGTCATCATCATGTACATTCCTGCAACACGATTCACACCTTCCTCAGTTCCAATAATCTGTAACGCAGGTTTAATGGTAGAAACATAGTTTTTGGTTAGACCAGAAATCATTGCGTCAGCCTCACCAAACTCAACCATAGCAGCACCAAAGTAATTCCTGTCACGCATAAACTTGGTAGCTTCGTATAAACTTACGCCTTTACGTTGGCGTTTGTTATACAAAAACTCAGCATATTTCTTGCTTCTTTCAGGTTCTAAAGCCGGTTCGATTATTTGTACACCTTCCAAATCCAAGGCATTTTCATCTATTAACTGCTGAATAACTTCTTTATTTCCTAAAAGGATAGGAATAGCAATGTTATCATCTTTAACAATTTGTGCAGCTTTTAGAATTTTATAATTATCAGCCTCTGCAAATACCACACGTTTTGGTGCCGATTTGGCTTTGTTTGTTAAGGCACGCATAATTGCATCATCCATACCCAAACGGCGCTTTAGTTCTTCAGCATAGGCATCCCAATCGGTAATGGTTTTACGTGCAACGCCAGATTCAATTGCAGCTTTAGCAACCGCCATTGAAACATTTGTCATTAAACGGAAATCCATCGGTTTTGGAATAATATATTCTTTACCAAATTTAATATTACGTTCGTTGTAAGCCATATTTACAGCCTCTGGAACTGTTTTTCTAGCCAATTCTGCAATGGCACGAACAGCAGCAATTTTCATTGCCTCATTAATACTGGTTGCCCTAACATCTAAAGCTCCCCTAAAAATATATGGGAAACCCAACACGTTGTTAACCTGGTTTGGGTAATCTGAACGGCCAGTTGCCATAATAATATCCTTACGAGCACTAATTGCTAAATCGTAAGCAATTTCTGGATTGGGGTTAGCCATTGCAAAAACGATTGGGTTTTTAGCCATTGATTTTAGCATCTCAACCGTAACACAATCTGCAGAAGAAAGACCAATAAACACATCAGAATCTTTCATGGCTTCGGCCAAAGTATTTAAGTTTCTACTGGTAGCAAACTCCTTTTTTATATCATCCAAAACTGCTCTATCAGCACGGATAACACCATTTCTATCGCACATTACAATGTTTTCTTTTTTAGCTCCTAAAGAAACATATAATCGAGAACAAGAAATTGCCGCTGCACCAGCACCATTAACTACAATTTTAACCTTATCAATTTTTTTCTTTTGTAAATCGCAAGCATTTAATAAAGCAGCTGCAGAAATAATTGCAGTTCCATGTTGATCGTCATGCATTACCGGAATGTTCATTTCCTCCTTTAAGCGACGCTCAATTTCAAAACATTCTGGTGCTTTAATATCTTCTAAGTTTACACCACCAAATGTTGGCTCTAAAGCTTTAACGATTTTTACAAAATCATCAACATTTTTTGTATCTAGTTCTAAATCGAAAACATCAATGTCAGCAAAGATTTTAAACAACAAACCTTTACCTTCCATTACTGGCTTACCTGCTTCTGGACCAATATCACCTAGCCCTAAAACAGCGGTACCGTTACTAATTACAGCTACCAAATTACCTTTGGCAGTATATTTATATACATCTTCTGTATTTTCTGCAATTTTTAAACAAGGCTCTGCCACACCTGGCGAATAAGCCAGCGTTAAATCTCTTTGTGAAGAATATGGTTTGGTAGGTACAACTTGGATTTTTCCTGGTCGCCCTTGCGAGTGGTAATCTAGTGCGTCTTGTTTTCTATTGGTCTTACTCATAATATACTATTTGTAACAGGCAAAGTTACAATTATTTTCGTAGGGTATCTATGAATTTTTAAGGATTAGAAAAGCAAAATCGAAGCATCAATTTGCGGATAGCCCTGACCCAAAGGGTTTCTTTTTTGGAGCTTTAGGTCACAAGGGCTCCCAATAAAGAATAGGAATTTCGACCTTTTCACTTCCATCAGGTTTAAATAACAAAGGATTGTGTTCCAAAGGAACTCCCTTGGTGTAAGATAAACAATTCTACACTTCAAATTAAGCACTAGAGAACTAAACCGTTTGTTAACAAAAGTTAAAAATTAAACCTTATACTTCTTACCCACTTAATATTTACTTCACATTGCGCCAATACTTTTGCGCTGTTCAATTGAGGGTGAACATTCACGAAGCTAAACATTACTAAAAAAAGTATGATTTGATATTAATTAAGGAAACTCGATTCTGAAGCAGAATCGGTTTCCTCCAGCAGTAAAATGGATTGAGGCCCCATACTGCTGAACCCAGCAACCATAATTATTAATCACTAAGTATTCAAAAATATGAAAATAAATTTACTAGAGCTACGCAGAGCTTTTTTTATAACGCTAATTCTTTGCACCCAAATCTCATTCATTTTTATTACCCAACAAGTTCATGCTACAAGTTACATAAAGTACAACATAGCAGATATCGGAAAAATAACAGGGAAAGTAATTGATGAAAATGGACTCCCTTTTCCTGGCGCTACCATTAAAATTGTACAAACCAATCAAATTCTACAAAGTAATGCAGATGGTAGTTTCTCTTTTAGTTTACAACCTGGAACATATACATTAAACATCACTTTTCTTTCTTATCAATTGCAAGTAATCGATAACGTAATTGTTAAATCTGGCGAAACCACTAATCAAACTATTAAAATGGTTCCAGATCAAAAATCATTAAGTGAGGTTGTGGTGGTTGGATATGGCACCCAGAAAAAAGAAAATTTAACTGGGGCGGTAGATCAGGTAACTTCAAAAGCTTTAGAAAACAGACCCATTACCAACTTAACTCAAGGTTTACAAGGCGCATTACCAAATCTTAACTTAAAGATGATGGATGGTCGACCAACACAATCTCCAAGTTATAACATTAGGGGTACAACTTCAATTGGTCAAGGCGGTAATGCTCTGGTTTTAATTGATGGTGTTGAAGGCGACCCAAGCTTACTAAATCCAAATGATGTAGAAACAGTAACTATGCTAAAGGATGCTGCTGCTGCTTCAATTTACGGCGCAAGAGCGGTTTTTGGTGTAATATTAATAACTACAAAAAAACCAGCGGGAGGCAAAACAACTATTAACTATTCTACAAATTACGCCACCAAAAGCCCATTGCAAGTGCCAGATTTTGTTACAGATGGTTATACTTGGGCAAAAATGTTTGCAGAAGCATTTGTAAACGGCGATGGAGCTTTTCCTCAAAATGCAAACAAGTCTCAAAAATTCTCTCAGGCCTACTTAAACGAATTTAAAAGAAGAGCAGAATCGGGCCAGCCATATAATCAAGTGGAAGTAGACCCAGCCACAGGAGAATATACTTATTATGGAAGTACTGATTTTTATGAACAGTTGTACAAGAAAAATACAGGTGCAAACGAACATAATCTTTCTTTAACGGGTAGCGGAGAAAAAATTTCTTACTTGGTTTCTGGCAGATATCAAAAGCAAGCTGGTTTGTTTAGGTACAATTCTGATGACTACAGTATGAAAAACTTTAGGGCTAGGGGCGCTATTCAATTGCTTCCTTGGTTAAAGTTAGATAACAACGCAGATTTCTCTGTAATGAACTACCATAACCCTTTAAGTGTTGGTGAAGGTGGCGGTGTTTGGAGAAATATTGCCGATGAGGCACACCCAACATCTGTAATGTTTAATCCAGATGGCTCTTTGTCAATGTCAGCAGCTTACGGCCCTGGCGATTACTTTTATGGAAAAAGTGGTTCTGATACCAAAAGACAGGTTTTTAGAAATACAACCTCATTATCTTCTAGTTTCTTAAAAAACAAGCTTAGTGTTAATGGTGATTTCACCTTCCGAATAACGAATAATGATGTTGAACAAAAAAGAGTACAACTTCCATACAGTAATTCAAAAGGGATTATATCTTATTTAGGTACAACTACAAACGATCTCTTATTTGACAAAAGAGAAACTCAATACATTGCCAACAATCTTTATGCAGCTTATGAAGATACATTCTCCAAAGCACATTATTTCAAATTAATGGCTGGTTATAACTATGAAGAATCTACTTATAAGCGTTTAGCAGCACAAAGAAACGGTATCATTTTCGAAGATGCGACAGATTTGAATCTAGCATTAGGCCAAGCAATTACAACTGGTGGAGGGTATGAAAAGTGGAACGTGTTTGGTGGATTTTCTAGATTAAACTATGTATTTAAGGACAGGTATTTATTAGAAGTAAATGCAAGGTATGATGGTTCATCTAAATTTCCATCAGATCAGAGGTTTGGCTTTTTCCCTTCAGTTTCTGCCGGATGGAGAATTGCTGGAGAACCATTTTGGAAAGTTTCACCAAAATTCATTTCTGATTTAAAAATAAGAGGTTCATACGGCTCACTTGGAAATGGTAATATTGGCTCGTATTTATTCCAAGAAAACTTTTCTATCTCTCAATCTGGTGTGATTTTGGGTGGCGTAAAACCTCAACGTACTAGTCAACCTGGTGTTTTACCTGATGGTTTAACTTGGGAAACATCTACCACAAGCAACATTGGCTTAGATATTTCTATGTTTGCTAACCGTTTAACATTTACGGGAGATGCTTACATTCGTAATACAACAGATATGTTTACAGTAGGTTTAACTGCACCTGCCGTATTTGGGGCAACTGTACCAAAAGGTAACTATGCAGATTTACGCACAAAAGGTTGGGAAGTTAGCTTAACTTGGAGAGACAAGATTAATACCCAAAAACCGCTTAATTACAGTGTGAGGTTAACAGTTGCCGATAACACATCTAAAATAACCAAGTACAACAATCCTGACAAGTTACTATCTGACTATTACGTTGGGCAAACTATTGGAGAAATTTGGGGATACACCACAGAAGGGTTTTTTATTGATCAAGCTGATATAGACTCTCATGCTAAACAAAGTCCACAAATGAGGGCATCGCCAACAAACATTTGGTATCCTGGAGATATCAAATTGCAAGACATAAATAATGATGGTTTTATCAACGTAGGTAAAAACACTGTTAATGATCCTGGGGATAGAAAAATTATTGGCAATGCAGCCCCTAGATACACTTATGGAGTTAGCATTGGTGCAGACTGGAATAACTTTTTCTTCTCTGCGTTTTTTCAAGGTGTAGCTCAACAAGATTGGTACCCAAGTACAGAAACAGAATTTTTCTGGGGCCAATATAACCGCCCATACAATAACATACCTACTTTCCATTTAGGTAACATGTGGACGCCAGAAAACACAAATGCCTATTTCCCAAGAACAATGTCTCGTGCGGCTTCATCTAATACAAATAGAACTTTAGGGGTTGCACAAACAAAGTACTTACAAAATGTAGCTTACATCAGAATGAAGAACATTCAAGTGGGATATAATTTACCTGCAAAATGGGTATCAAAAATTAAAGCTAGTAGCGCAAAAATTTACTTCTCGGGAGAAAATCTATTTACCTATTCTCCTCTTTATAAAATAACCAAAACACTTGATGTGGAGAACACAGTGCCATCAGATCAAGGTTTTAACGCCGGCTCTACAAATGGGGATGGATATAACTATCCTTTGTTAAAAAGTTATTCACTTGGTTTAAACTTAACCTTTTAATCTTAAGCATAAACAATATTATCATGAAAATAAATAAGTTATGGTTACTGTTAGCTATCATTAGCATAGCAACAGCTTGTAAAAAACTTGATCAAGAACCTCAGTCCACAGCTTCTAAAGCAGCTATCTTTGGTAGTGAAAATGGCTTACAATTGTATGCTAATTCCTTTTATAGCATATTGCCTGGCAACTCTACCAGTTTAGATGCAATGTCTGATTATTTAGCAGTTAAAGAAGTGCCAAGCTTTATACAAGAAGGTGTTTACGCACCAAACTTAAGTTCTGGCTGGAGCTGGGGCGACTTAAGAAACATCAATTATTTTATTGTAAATAATACCGATCCAAAAATATCTACAGAGGCAAGAAGAAACTATTTAGGTCTTGCCAGATTTTTTAGAGCCTATTTTTACTTTGAAAAAGTGAAAAGATTTGGTGATGTGCCTTGGATAAACAAACCCCTTGAAGTTACGGATCCTACGCTTTACAACGGTAGAGATAAAAGAACACTGGTAATGGATTCTGTACTTGCAGACATTAATTATGCTGCGGAAAATATTAAAAGTGCTAATGACCCGTCAAGAAGCACAATAACTAAAGATGTAGCATTAGGTCTAAAATCTAGAATTTGTCTTTTCGAGGGAACTTTTAGAAAATATCATACTGAATTAAACCTGCAAAGCACATCAACAGAGTGGCTAAACAATGCCGTAAGTGCAGCTAGGACAATAATGGATAAAAATACTTATACTATTAACACCGCTGGTGGTACGAGTAGTTCTTATCGTCAGGTTTTTATTAGCTCAGCACCCGTTAGTACCGAAGTAATGTTATCTTCAATATGCGATTTAACTTTAAACGTACTAAACGAGGCCAACTGGTGGTGGACAAGTGGAACTTATGGAGCAAAAGCCAGTTTTACAAGAACCTTTATCAATACCTATCTCAATATTGATGGCACACCTTATACAGACAATCCTAATTATACAACAATGTTATTTAAGGATGAGGTAAAAAATAGAGATTTAAGGCTTAAACAAACCATTCGCTCTGCAGATTACAAAAGAATAAGTGGAGGCGTACAAGTTGCAGCTCCACCTGTTTTTTCTTATACATTTACTGGCTATCAACCTATAAAATGGACATTAGACGATATGTATTATGATGCTGGAGCATTAAACATTAATTCTATATCGATGATGAGATTTGCTGAAATATTATTGAATTATGCTGAAGCTAAAGCAGAACTAGGTACTTTAACTGATCAAGACTGGGTTTTAACAGTAGGTAGATTACGATCTAGAGCTGGTATTACAGGCGGTTTAACTGCAAAACCTACCGTTATCGATCCTTATTTAGTGGCCAATTATTTCCCTAATATTACTGATGCAAGCATATTAGAAATTAGAAGAGAAAGAGGAATTGAATTAAGTTTAGAAGGACTTCGATTTAGCGATATTTTAAGATGGAAAAGAGGTGAACTAATGGAGAAAGAATGGAATGGTTTTAATGTGCCAACTTTAAACACACCAATGGACCTAAACGAGGATGGCATATTAGATGTTGCCTTCTATCAAGGTACAAAACCAACTCCAGCAGTAGCAGGTGTTACCTATGTTGATGTTTCTAACACTATTGGAGGTAAAGTCAATTCCCAAAAATTAAAAAATGGAACTTCTGGACAATTAATTTGGTTAAACGAAATCTCGAGAAAGTGGAGCGATAAACAATACTATTATCCAATTCCTCAGGCAGATGCACTTAGAAACCCAGCTCTTGGCCAAAACCCAGGTTGGTTTTAATTATTATTAAAAACTAAATATTAAGATGAAAACAAAATTCTTACTGATTGTTTCGATGTTCCTAACAACAACAATTAACTTAAACGCACAATCATTTAACATTGCCACATTTAATATTAGATATGATAATCCAAAAGATTCTGGAAATCTTTGGGTTGATCGTGCGCCAATAGTCTCTAATCTTATTCGCTTTCATAATTTTGATGTTTTCGGCGTTCAAGAAGGATTAAAAAACCAATTGGATGACATGAGCAAGGCTTTACCAGAATATGCCAGGTATGGTCGTGGGCGTGATGATGGTAAAGAAGCTGGAGAGCATTCTGCCATATATTACAAAAAAGATAGATTTAAATTAGTAAAAAGCGGCGACTTCTGGCTATCAGAAACCCCTAATGTACCAGGTAAAGGATGGGATGCTACTTGCTGTAACCGCATTTGTACATGGGTTTATTTAGAAGACATCAAAACCAAGAAAAAATTCTACACCTTTAATGTACATTTTGATCATCAAGGGATCATTGCCCGTAAAGAAAGCGGCAAATTAATGGTGCTAAAAATAAAGGAAATAGCAGGAAATGAACCCGTATTATTAACAGGCGATCTTAATGCAAGTAGGGAAAGTGAATGGTATTTATCCGTTGCAAATTCTGGTATCGTTAAAGATACTTATACTGATGTAAAATACCCTTATCAAAACAACTCATCTAGCAATGGCTTTAGGATACCTCGCGGAATGACTGTGATTGATCATATTTTTATGTCAAAACAATTTAAAGCTACCAGATGGGGCATCTTAACCGACACCTATTTCGGAAAATATCCTTCAGACCATTTCCCTGTTACGGCTACGGTTAACCTATAAAAACAAAAGATTAATCTAATATTAAAGGCTTGGAAATGTTTAATTTCCAAGCCTTTTTATTTTAAGTGCGACTAGGTTAATAGAACAACGTATAGCTTATTTTCTTATCAACAAAAGCAAATGCATGAGCAGCTATCCAAAAGCAGTCTTGCTATTGCGTATAGCCTTAATAAAAATTCGGGGCTGCCGGCGTTATCAGGTTTATTAAAGAAAAGATTGCGGTTCTTAGAAACAAAAGAACCACATAGCCACATACCATTTTCTAGCTATGTTTTCTATGTCAATAGGTGCTAAAAAATTTAGCTCTTAATTTTCAAAACCATTCCTGGTTGTAAAGCAGCCTTTTTTAAACCGTTAAGTTTTTTGAGACTTGCCACAGTTGCGCCATCAAATTTTTCGGCTATGCCAGATAAAGTATCCCCAGCTTTAACCTTATAAGTAATGAAATCTGATTTTGTTATTTTCTTGGCAGCAGGCGCCGCGTTTGAACCATGTATTTTTAAAGTTTGACCAGGAATAACTGTATTGCTTTTTAAATCGTTCCAAACTTTTAAATCCTGTACTTCTACATTAAACAAGTCAGCAATAATTGTTAAGTTCTGACCAGGTTTAACTTTATATACATTGCTTTTTGATTTAGTAGGAATTGGCTTGTTAGCTAAAGCCTTTTTACGCAAATCCCTTACATCATCTGTCGAAGCTAAGAAAACACTTCTATCCGTTTCAACATCATTATTTAAAACATCATAAAGTTTAGCAAAATCATTCTGTTCTATTCTTGGTAATATTAATCTTTTAGGCAAACCATCGGTTCCGTTTACAATCTTCCTTTTGTAAGATGGATTTAAGCCATACAGTGTAGATTCATCATAATTAATCGCCTTGGCAATATCGGCCAATGCCACAAAATGATTAACCTGAATGGTGTCTGTTTTTAAATTGATTGATGGAGCTTGAGAAACAATACCATGAGTTTGAGAGTAGTTCATTAAATACACCGCAGCAATATATGCTGGCACATAATCACGTGTTTCCTTTGGCAAAAATTTACGGATTTCCCAAAAATCTCTTGAACCAGCTTTATCAATGGCACGAGTAACATTTCCTTTTCCGCAATTGTAAGCTGCAATGGCTAAAAGCCAGTCGCCAAGTTCTTCATAAGCATCTCTAAAATAAGCAGCGGCAGCATAACTTGCCTGAATTGGGTCTTTGCGTTCGTCAACAAAGTTATCCATATTTAAGCCATAAGCTTTTGCAGTGCCAAACATAAATTGCCACATTCCAGTCGCACCAACCCTAGAAATGGCATGTGGATTCATTGATGATTCGATAATAGGCAAGTATTTGATTTCTGCTGGAATATTATAAGCCTTTAAAGCACCTTCAAATATTGGAAAATAATAAGTTGACAGGCCTAACATTTTTCCCATCCTATCTTTTTGCTTGCTTAAAACATCAATGAAATTCTGAACGTATTCATTATAGCTGAGGGGAACAGTTTTCTGAATGGAATCTAAGCGAAGCTTATAAGTTAAGTTTTGATTATAAAACAACAAATCTTTTACAACTGGAACAGGAACTGTATCTGGAGTTGAACTGGTAATCTTTTTAAAAAGAGAATCACTTTGTGCAGATTTTACAGGGTTTTGAGCTTGAGCAGAAAAAAAAGCTAAAAAACTCAACAGGGTTAGTACTATTCTTCTCATAGGCTGTTTTAAATTACGTCATTTCGACGGTAGGAGAAATCTATTTTTAATTTATCTAAAAGATTCCTCGTCGCATCCCTCTGTCGAAATGACGGTTAAGCTGTTAAAAAACTATGTGATAAATTGAGCAACTCTTGCTCGTTAAAGTGTTTGGTCATTAACTGAACACTTAACGGTAAACCACTTTTATTATTGCCCAACGGCAAGGCAACTGCTGGAATACCAGCCAATGAGGCCAAAACAGTATATATATCTGCCATATACATAACCAATGGGTCTTGCATATTTTCGCCAATTTTAAAGGCTGGTGTAGGTGTAACGGGACTTAGTAAAAAATCATGTTTACCTAACAATTCATCAACCTTGTTTCTGATTAATCGACGAACTTGTTGTGCTTTTTGGTAATAAGCATCGTAATATCCTGCACTTAGTACAAACGTACCTAGCATAATCCTACGCTTTACTTCTTCCCCAAAACCTTCGGCTCTGGATGATTTATACAGGTTATTTAAACTTTCTGCCTGTGTATTTCTATAACCGTAATGAACGCCATCATAACGAGAAAGATTAGATGAAGCTTCTGCCGTTGTTAACACATAATAAGCCGGAACCATATAATCTAATAAATCAAAAGAAACATACTCTATCGTATGACCTTGAGATTTTAAAGTTTCAATGGCATTTAAAATAGCAGCTTTAATTTCAGAATCCAATGCATCGTTCTCAATGGTTTCTTTTAAAACAGCAATTTTCTTTTTTCCGCCTTGCGATAAATTTTGAGAATAATTTGGAACAGGAAGAGATGAAACTGTACTGTCAGTATCATCAACACCTGCTAAAACTTCTAATAATAAAGCTGCATCACTAACTGATGAAGTGATGGTGCCAACTTGGTCAAAAGATGATGCATAAGCTATGATACCATAGCGAGAAATTCGTCCGTATGTAGGTTTAAAGCCAATATTACCACAAAATGCAGCAGGTTGACGAACAGAACCACCAGTATCTGTACCTAATGCAGCCAAACACATATCTGCCTGAACAGCAACTGCCGAGCCTCCAGAAGAACCACCAGCAACTCTTTCTTCATCAATGGCGTTTTTAACTGGGCCGAAATAAGAAGTTTCATTTGAGCCACCCATTGCAAATTCATCGCAGTTTAATCTGCCTATGATAATAGCATCTTCTGCTAACAAACGATTAACAACAGTTGAAGAATATGGAGACACAAAACCTTCCAACATTTTAGATGATGCAGAAACCTGATGGTCTAGGTAACAAATGTTATCTTTAATACCGATTACCATTCCTGCAAGTTTGCCAGCGGTTCCATTATCAATTTTTTGTTGAACCAAATCAGCTTGTTTTTTTGTGGAATCAAAAAACACCTCATTAAAAGCATTGAGGTGTTGATTTTTTTCTATTTGCTCAAAATAATGAGTTATTAACTGTAATAAGGTTAACTGCTTTTGCGCAAGTTGGCCTTGTATCTCTGTTAAAGAGGTATATTTCTTCAAAGTTTAAATTTAAATCAAGAAACGATAGAACTTAAGGTTTGGTTTGGTTTTGATTGTTGTTTGGATTATCGCTATCAATACCGTCTTTACCATCTTTAAATTCTTTCATTCCCTTACCTAAACCACGCATTAATTCTGGAATTTTTTTACCCCCGAATAATAACAATAATGCCAAAACGATTAGTGTAATTTCCATTGGCCCTAATGCGGCTAACATGGTTGGTTGTGTCATGATATTTTATATTTAGTTTTTTAAATCAATTATGTTAATTCTATGAGTAAGAATCTTTATTTTTTTTTACTTCTTCATCTTCTTCTACAACTACTTTTTCTTCAGTTGCTGTAGTTTGTACTGGTGCTTCTTCCTCTGTTGGATGATGACGTTCTGAATGATTTTCTTCAATCAATTTTTCTTCCTCTTTAGTTTCTTCCTCACTAGTTACGGAATTAATGTTGCGATGGATTTCTCTCTTCACGCCTTCAGAAGCATCTTTAAACTCTCTAATTCCTTTTCCTAAACCTCTTGCCAATTCTGGTAACTTTTTACCTCCAAATAACAAAAGTACAGCCACCATGATGAGCATCATCTCACCACCACCCATGTTTAAGAACTCTAATAACGTGCTTGAATACATTTTAAACTTATTTTATACAAATATAGACAATTAATTTGCCTAAAAGATTAACGAGCTAACCAGCTTTCTGGATTTAATGGGGTACTTCCCCTTCGAATCTGAAAACCCACTTCTGGAGAACCGTCAGTATTTGCGGCACTTCCAATTGTTTGCTTCGTACTTACATTATCTCCTTTTGAAACACTTACGCTTTTTAAATTCTCATAGATGGTGAAATATTCTCCATGTTTTATCACCACATAGAATTTTCCAAATTTATCAAATACTGTTGAGACCTTACCATTAAATACTGCTCTCACAGCCGCACCCTCATTGGTTTGGTAAATGATACCTTCATGGTTATCTGTCGCTTGATCAACCTTTACAACACCAAAACGGCTAGTAATGTATCCAGTTGCAACGGGTGCTGGTAAGCTTCCTTTATTGCTTTCAAAAGCACTCGATAGCTTAGCTGACTCTGGAGTTGCCCTTAATACTTCACTATTGGTTTTTGGTTTATTAGATGCTACTACAGGAACAGGCCTATTCTCTGCTTTAGCTCTTGCTGCTGCTATTCTTTCGGCTTCCCTTGCCTCATCTTCAGCTTTCTTCTTTTCTATTGCAATAATGCGATTGATTTCAGCTCGGATTTGTCTATCTAAAGCAGCACGCTGATCTCTATTTCTCTTAATATCTTGTGCAAACTGTTTCTCTTGTTTACTTAATTGGTTCAATACAACAGCTTGTTCGCTTTTTTTCTTATCCAACCTATTTTTTTCGCTTAGTTGCTGATTAAGCAAATTGGTTTTATTTTTTAAATCGTGGTCTAAAACACTAATCTGGTTGTTTAAATCTTTTTCTGTCCCTTGGATATAAGCTGCTTGTTTTTTACGATATTGACCAAACTGCTGCAAATACTTAATCCTTTTGTAAGCTTGGTTAAAATCATTTGCAGCAAAAATGAACATCATTTTATCATAAGAGTTTCGGTTGCGTTGGGCAAACCTAATCATCCCTGCGTATTCCTTCTTTAAATCTGATAAACGAGTTTGAAGGTTATGTACTTTGCCAGTATTCTCAGTAATTTTATTATCAAGACTTCTCATCTCAGAGTTGATGGTAGAAATCTTGTCTTGCATTAAACGCACTTGTGCTTTAATGGTATTGATCTGCCCTAAAGTCAGTTTCTTACCATTTGTTGTTTTATTTAAATTCTTTTGCGCTAATTCAATTTGCCTTTCAATAGCTTCTTTTTTCTGCTTAAGTTCTTTAAGCTCCCTACTTGTTTGTTGCGCAAAACCTGCAGTACAAAAACCTACAAATAGCAGGGATAGAAATAGTTTGTTTAACTTCATTGCGCCAAAAATATAAAAAATTTAGTTGATTACCTCGTAACTTTTAGGAACAGAAAAGGGGAAATCAACAGGTACATTACTTTCAATTTTAACAAATTCTATAGATATATCTATCTTTTTTGCGCCAGACATTGAGTTAATTTTTAAACTTGATGGAAACAAAGCATTGTTAACTGGTGTATATTCTCCATAAACAACCTTTAATGCTTGAGCATTTTTTACATCGTTTAAATTAGTCTCATTAGGTTTCAAAAGCGTATTAAATAAAATACGATAAACCAAATCTTCGGCATTACCATTTAAAACCCAAACACTATTCTCTTGCTTCAAATCAGATTTTTCTGTCATGAATTCTGTAATGGTATTTCCAGAAAGAACGGCCTGCAACATTTTAAAGCTAACTTGTTTACTTGTAAAGCTATAAACATAACTAAATGGCTTTTTAGTATAGGTCTTCTGTAAATTATTCCTTAACAGCAAACTATCTGGAGTAATTACCGCCCTTGCCCCTTCTATACCAGCAAGACCAGTAACGCTAACCCAAATCTTTTTATCCTTCTCCATTCTAATGTTCAACGTTACATTGTTTTCATCCCCATTAACTTTTAAACTGGTTTTGCCTTTTAAAGACAGAGTATTAAACGGTAAATCTTTACTTTTTAAAAGCGCTAAATTTTGAGGTTTTTCATCTGCCTTAACCACAACTTTTTCTTGAGGTGCATCTGGGGTAGCTACAATTATCTTTTTTGGCCTACAGCCTACGGCTAGCAATACAATTGCAATTAGCGAAAAGCTATTTAATATATTTCTTCTCATTGATTTTCTTATTTAGTTTTTCGGAATCATTTCCTCCTTGTTTGGCCTTCCGCCATTGAACTACAGCTTTTTCCTTTTCACCTTTTAAGAAAAGAATGTCACCGTAATGCTCCAAGTAAACAGGATTTGAAGCCTCATTGTTTTGCAAAGCCTTTTCTATCCAGCTTAAAGCTAAATCATACTTACCTAATTTGAACAGCACTATTGCGTAACTATCTAGTACCGAAGCATTTTTGGGTAAAGCCATTGCAGCTTTTGCAGCTAGGGTTTCAGCTTTAGCTAGATTCTGGTTTCGCAATGCCAAATAATAGGCATAATTGCTTATGGTTAAATAATTATCTGGTGCTAGTGAAATAGCTTTGTCAAATGCTACATCAGCTTCTTTCAGTTTTTCTTGATCAATAAGTACTTCTGCTTGTAAAGCAAAAATCATTGCTTTTAAATTATTATCATCACCATCTAATTGCAAGGCCGATTTAATTTCTAATCCCGCTTCGGCATTTTGACTATTTCTGTGCAAAGCAAAAGCCCTATAATAATATAAAATCGCTTGATTTGGGTAAATTGATAATGCGTCCTCACCTGTTTTTATCGCTTCTGTGTACAACCCCATTAAAGTTTGAACACCCAAAAGTTTTTCCCAAGCTAGATACAATTGGTCTGAGATTTTTAGAGCAGCCTGATATTGTTCTTTTGCTTTGGTCAAATTCCCTTGCTGGTAAAGTACATCTCCATATAAAAGCAACAACTTAGCATCTGCTGGATGAGTTTTCACAGCTATTTCGGCTAAATCTGTTGCATCCTTAACAACCAACTGATTACTAAATCGTGGCAACATTCCGCTAACAATTTTAATTTTATTGGCAATAGGCATTACCGGATTTGCAAAGGCAGATTTTAAAGGTAAAATTGCTAATTCGTTCTTCTTCTGCGATTGATAAATATCAGCCATTGCTAAATCAACTTCAAAATTCTCTGGTTCTAAGGTTTTTGCTTTTTGAAGCATGGCAACGGCATCATCCTTCTTATTCTTCTCTAACAAGATGCCGCTTAAATAAAGCATATTCTTTACATCAGTGGGATTTTCTGCCAGCAACTTATTAATATCGTCGGTATTTGGCGTAGTGCTACTTTGAATCGTTACTCGCTGTTTTGCTAAGATTAAATCTTTCGATGAGCCGAACTTTTTTTCAATCTCATCATAAACAGCTTTTGATTCATCTATTTTCCCAGAAATGAAAAGTGCATTTGCCTTATCGAAATAATAATTGTCTTCTTCTGGTTCCAATTGGATAAGTTGATTGAAAACTTGTACCAGCGCATCCATATTTCCGTTACGTTTATATATTTCTGCTTGAAGCTTTAAGTACCAAACGTTTTTAGGATTAATCTCAATTGCTTTTTTTATGGAAGTTTCTGCATCTAGCAGTTTATTCTGACGATAATTTACCGTTGCCAATTCAAAATAAGCTGCATCATTTTTGGCATCAAGTGCAATAATTTTAGTGAAATTAGTACCGGCATTGGCATAGTTCTCAGCCATTTTCTCTTTAATACCAGCAAAAAAAAGTTCTTTCACAACATTTCCCTCTTTACTTTCAGGAAGCGGGGGTTCTTGCGCAAATAATGTGATTTGCACAAAAAGCAAGAAAAGAAATGGTAAGCTAAACTTCATTATATAGCCGTAAATATTAAATCGTGAATATACAAAATCAAAAAGATGTCATCCTCATCATACCTGTCCCGACTTCTTCGGGAGTCGAAGGAATTCTTTTTGATCTTATGAGTCAAATAAGTCTTCGACTACACTCAGACTGACAAACTTAAGGAATCTACTTACCTGTATGTCCGTAACCGCCAACACCACGAGTCGTATCACTTAATTCTTCTACATTTTCCCAACTAATGGTTTCATGTTTTGCAATTACCATTTGTGCAATCCTATCACCATCATTAATTGTAAAGTCAGCATCTGATAAGTTAACCAACAATACTTTTATCTCCCCACGATAATCAGCATCTATAGTTCCTGGAGAATTAACAATTCCAATTCCGTGTTTAAATGCTAATCCGCTACGCGGTCTAATTTGAGCTTCGTAACCAATTGGCAACTCAATATGTAAACCAGTTGGGACTAAAAGTCGTTGCAAGGGTTTAATTGTAATTTGTTCTGGCATAAAAGCTCTTAAATCCATTCCCGCAGCGTGTGCAGTTTCATAAGCGGGCAATGGGTGAGTAGAGTGATTGATGATTTTAATCTTCATAAAAACTGTTAACTTCTTTTTAAAATTTTCATTAAGTCATTCTTTTCAAAGTAAACTATACCAACAATAAATGTTAGAAGTAAGGCATTACCGATGTAGATATTTTTATTAAATATAAAGAATGATGAAAAAACAATAATAATGGATATAATCAAATACGCTAAAATCTTTTTGAGATTGTATGGTATTGGGTAATATTTCTGTCCAAGTACATATGATAATACCATCATTACAAAATAGGCGAGCATACTTACCCATGCAGAGCCCATATAACTGTACTTAGGAATTAATATTAGATTTAAAACAATGGTAATTACTGCACCCACAACAGAAATATAAAGGCCAAAACGAGTTTGATCTGATAACCGATACCAAATGGAGAGGTTCATATAAATCCCCAGACAAACATAACCCAACAACAAATAAGGAACCGCTGGCAAGCCCACCCAATATGCTTCTTTGCGAATAAAGAATTTCAGTATCTCTATGTTAGCTACAATTGCAACAAATAGTACAACCAAGGCAATTACAAAGTACTTTAAAATAGTGGCATAGGTCTCCTTTGCATTTTCATGTTTCGAATGACTGAAAAAAAATGGTTCTGCACCTAGCCTAAAAGCAGTAATAAAAATGCTCAAGAAAATTGCAATTTTACATACTGCTCCATAAATACCAACATCGCCATTAGCTATCAATGGTGGCAGCAATTCCTTTAGTACGATTTTATCTAAATTTTCATTAATAATAAACGAAAGGTTTGCCACCAAAATTGGCCAGCTATAAGAAAACATATCACTAAATAATTTCTTATCAAACCTAAATTGCAATTTTAAAAACTCAGGAGTTAAAAAAATTAATGTAGCGACACTAGCTATTAAATTGGATAAAAACACGTATCCAATCCATTGATAATGATACCAAGAGGAAAGCCAGTTAGCGCCTAGCCAATCATTTTTAATAATTGCAGGCACCACAAAAAGAAAAATAAGGTTAAAGCCTACAAAGCAGCCAATGTTTAAAAATTTAGCAATACTATATTTAAATGGCCTGCCATCTGCCCTTAATTTAGCAAATGGAATTACACAAATGGCATCCACGTATAAAATCCATAAAAAGAAGCTAAAGTATTTCTTGTAATCTGTAATTTCTGATACACTTGTAGCTAGATACGTAGCAATTGGAGTAGAAAAAATTAAACCTGTAATTAAAAATAAGGTAGAAATAAAAGCAATACATAAGAATGAATTATTGTATACTTCTTGTTTTTTATCTTCGAATTTGTTAAGGTACCTGAAATAGGTACTCTCCATTCCAAAAGCTAGAATTGCGTTGATTATGGAAGCATTAGCATACATATTCGTAAAAATTCCATATACGCTTGTTGTATAAACTCCAGTATAAATAGGTGTCAGGATAAAATTGAATAGCCTTGAGAAAACAGTACTTAAACCATAAACCGCAGTTTGACCAAGAAATTTTTTATATACAGACAAGTTAATTTTAGATTTTAGATTTTAGATTTTGGATTTCTGAGGACCACTCAAAACCTAGTCTAAAATTATTTAATATTCTTTAATTGATTTTCAATCGTAAATCGTAATTCTCAAATCATAAATCTACATTACCAAAGCAAATTCTTTTTTACAACTTCAAAGTTGCGATAATTTTTAAGTTCTCCATCTACAACTTCTACATTTTCTACCTTGGCTTTTTCCGGACCTTCATTACACCATTCTACAAACATTTCTAAAGTGCTTTTGTCAGCCTCTGCCTCTATGTAAACCGTGCCATCTTTTTGATTTTTGACCAAGCCTTTTACACCCATTTGGTCGGCAACAGCTTTTGTACTTGCCCTAAAAAAAACACCCTGAACCTTACCTGTTACTTTTATATTGATGTGTTTCATTTATCTAATTCTGTTTTTACTTTTTCTTTTGGAACGTGATTCTTAGCTTTCTTCTTTAACAAAAAGATGGCAACAACAATTAGAATAACCGTTATTAAAGCTAATATTCTTTTATAAATCATTTAAATTATTCTTATGTTAAATCGGACTTCCAAAAACAACTTTCCCAAATAAAATTGAGAAAACACAATATATAGCTATCGGTATTAGCAATAATTTCATATCTGTATGAGCCATAAAAAATTTAATCATAGCTAAACTGCTTACCACATAATGAATTAAATTCCCAATAGCTACAGGCTTGCTATAAATTCCGCCTATTATATTGGCTTTTGCTGTCCAATTTAGAAAACCAAAACCAAAATAAATAGCCCCTAATATTTGAATTACTAAAGGAAGAATTCCTGTACCATCAACTCCTATAAATTTTAAAATTTCATTAGGAAGAAATGAACATAGTATGCCAATAACTAGCATTATAATAGAACTAACTGTCATTAATATTTTTGTATTCATCACTTTCAATTAATCCTCAAATTTCAGATTACTTAACAATTGTCGTTCCTGCAAAAATTCACTCCAAATTTCATTTAAAATTTCCGCAGCAGGTTTAATTTCATTCAGCATTGCTGATACTTGTCCAATTTCCAATTCGCCCTGTTCCATATCGCCTTCAAACATACCTAATTTTGCTCTGGCCCTACCTAAAAGCACTATTAAATCTGCCGTATTTGCACCTTGAGCCTCAGCTTGAGCAACCGCATCTGCAAACTCATTCTTCAATAAACGTACAGGAACCAGTTTCTTCATCCTCAATTTGGTATCGCCTTCGGCCGAAGAAATAATTTTTTCCTTAAACTTTGGATGAGCAGATGACTCTTCTGCAACTGCAAAAGCAGAACCAATTTGAACGGCATCTGCACCCAATGCAAAAGCGGCTAACATTGCTTTTCCGCTTCCAATTCCACCTGCCGCAATTACCGGGATTTTTACCGCAGCTCTAATCATTGGAATTAAGCAAAGCGTGGTTGTTTCTTCTCTTCCATTATGGCCACCAGCTTCAAAACCTTCTGCTACGATGGCATCAACTCCACATTGCTCTGCTTTTAATGCAAATTTTGTATTAGCAATTACATGGACCACCGTTATTTTTTTTTCTTTTAAAAATGATGTCCAAGTAGCTGGATTACCTGCAGAGGTAAAAACAATCTTCACATCTTCTTCCACCAAGATATTGATGATCTCCTCTACATTTGCGTAAAGCAAAGGAACGTTTACTGCAAAAGAATTTGAGGTTGCAACTTTACATTTTTGAATGTGCATTCTCAAAACATCTGGATACATTGAGCCTGCTCCGATGATGCCCAATCCACCCGCATTAGAAACCGCAGCTGCTAATTTCCAACCACTGCACCAAACCATGCCTGCCTGAATAATTGGATATTTAATACCAAAAAGCTCTGTAATGCTATTAGCCATAGTGCTAAAATAAACGTTTTATAGTAGTATCTTTTTTTATCATTCTGTCTTCGGCAATGCTGATTAAAATAATCCCTGGCTTTTTTCCTTTTTCTAAACTTCCATACTGTGCACCTAGTCCTAAAAAATCGGCTCCATTTATAGTTCCCCATTTTAAAGATTCTTCAAAAGAAATACCTTTTTCATCTTGCAAAGTTCGCATCTCTGCCAAGATATTTAATTGATGATTACTTGCTAAACTATCTGTGCCTAATGTGATTTTCAAATCTTCACTTTTTAACAAATCTACAGCTGGTAAATTATTTTCGATGTAAATATTTGCGTTAGGACATAAACACCAATAAAGTTTTTGATGTGCTTGTTTAGAAAAATCAACATCAGCTTTGCTACTAAATGTATTATGTACCAATAGTGTATTTACCTTTTTTGATAGTTTAGGCAAGTGATATTTCAATGAATTTTCTCCCGAGTTATGGGCATCACTTTTTGCAATACCTAGCTCGGCAAAAAAATCGGCAAATTTCCCCGTCCCCTTTTCAAAAAGTTCATTTTCCCCTATCGTTTCTTGGTTATGGATGCTTGAAATATCATCAAACTTTGTTACTTTTTCAATTTCATTAAATAAAGATGGGGAAACTGAATAAGGCGCATGTGGCACAATTGAAGCTTTTAATGGCTCAAAACCTTTTTTTATTTCAGTCCCAGCAGCAATAATTGGTTCAGATGGCCTATTAAATCCAAATACTTCCACAAAGGTGTGATAATAGATTTTACTCTTAAGCTTTACAGATTTTGATATAAGGAGATTTGAAATATCGCCAACTGCAGCTATTCCATTATTGTACATTTCTGCATCTGCATTTTGCATGGCTGAAATGATTTCATCTTCCGGCTGTTGCCGCTGACTTAATATTTGCTTAATGAAAGTTGTTAATCCGGTTTTTTCTTCAATTTTTCCTCGCAGATGAGAAAGCTCTAAATGACAATGTGTATTGATAAATCCAGGAACTATTACTCCATCATAATGCTTAACACCTCTAATTCCTTGAGCTTCTTCGGCAGACAGAACGGCATTGATACTTCCATCTTCATTTACACCAATAACCCCATTTTTAATTGGTGGATGAGTTACAGGAAAAATCCAATCGGCAGTTATATAAGCTTCCATTAGTACAAATTAAGCTTAATAACTGCAAAACTTGAAAACTTTATTGAATTGAAATTTCTGTTGTCAGTGTTTAATGCAGAGAAAGTCATCACATTGTGGAGAAATGCAACACTTTCAAATTAGGATGATTTTTTTAAACAGCTGATTATTAGCAAATTAATTTATCGTGCCAAAACTGGTATTGTTTTGTAGCCCTAGCAATTAATATTTCACAAATAAATTTTAAAAATATAATTATGAAAAAATTAATTTTATCAGCAGCATTTTTAGCATTCGCTGGATTTGCTACAGTTCAAGCAAGTGACTTAAAGACAAAAATCGAAACTGTTTCAGTTCAAGACAGTGTTATTAAAACTCCTATTAAATTAGAAGAATTACCAACTGCAATTAAAACTGTTTTAGCAACAGAACCTTATAATAAATGGACACCAACTGCAGCGTTTACAGTTAAAGATGGTGCTAAAGAATACTTTCAAGTTGATGTAAAAAAAGAAGAACAAGTTGGTTCCCTTAAGTTTGATAAAGAAGGTAAACCAGTAGAATAACCCCAAAAATTAATATTGTTAATAGTAAAAGCCGGATAATTTATCTGGCTTTTGCTATTTTTGTTATATGGTCAACGTACTAATAATTGAAGACGACGCTACTTTTGCTCAGATAATTGAAGGCTTTTTATTAAAAAATGGTTTTACAGTTACGTTGGCAACCAGCTTACACCAGGCTTATAAAATTGTGGAACAGCAAGAATTTGATCTATTGCTGTTTGATTATAGGCTGCCAGATGGAACCGGCATTGATGCCTTAAACCACGTAAGGCAGAAAGGTCAGAAATCGCCTGTTATTATAATGACCAGTTTTAATGACGTAAGAACCGCTGTTAAATCTATACAGCTGGGCGCTATCGATTATATTACCAAGCCAATTAATCCTGATGAATTATTAATGGTGATTAATAATTCGCTACATAAAAAAGAAGATACAGATTTATCTAATGCTGATTTTATTAAAGGGAAAAGTGCAGTTGCAGATAAACTTTACGAACACATCAACCTTGTTGCCAGCACAGATATGTCAGTTTTAATACAAGGTGAGAGCGGGACTGGAAAGGAGTTTGCTGCTAAAACATTACACCTACAAAGTAAAAGAGCAAAAAAACCATTTATAGCAATTGATTGTGGCGCATTGTCTAAAGAATTGGCTGCAAGTGAGCTTTTTGGACATATCAAGGGTTCTTTTACTGGGGCTGTAAACGACAAAAAAGGTCAGTTCGAAGTTGCCAACGGCGGAACGTTATTCTTAGATGAAATTGGGAATTTAAGCTATGAAGTTCAGGTTAAATTATTGAGGGCTTTGCAGGAACGCATTATACAGCCTATTGGTAGCAACAAACAAACTAAGGTTGACGTAAGAATTGTCACAGCTACAAATGATGATTTAACTAACAGCATTAAAAATGGCGATTTTAGAGAAGATTTATACCACAGATTAAACGAGTTTAAAATTCAATTGCCTCCTTTACGCGAACGAGGAAAGGATTTAGAACTTTTTATTAATCATTTTGTGCAATTATCTAATACCGAGTTGGGCAGAAATGTTCAAGAAATTGATGCAGCCGCAAAAGACTTATTGATAAAATACGACTGGCCAGGAAATTTACGAGAACTAAAAAACGTAATTAAGAGAATGGTGCTGTTAAGCCCTAATTCAATTGCCACCATAGATGCTTTACCTGAAGAAATGATGATCGCAATCAACGCCTTGCCAAAATCGAATCAATCTGATTTAAAAGCGATAAATGAGGTGAATGAAAAGGCATTAATTGCCGATACCCTATTAAAAGTTAGAGGTAACAAATCTAAAGCGGCAAAGCTTTTAAATATAGACCGAAAAACCCTATATAGCAAAATGGAACGTTACGGTATCGAATAAGTTCCACTTAAGAAACTGATAAATTCTTCAAGTTTTGAAAATAACACCCCAGTTTCTTCTTTAATTTTTTGGTCAATTTTTCGTTTACCAGCAATCTCTTGTTCTAAAACCCTAAATGAATTACCCAATTCCTTAAAACCAATTTGTGAGATTCTTCCCGCTAAGCGATGAATAATTAAACGAGTTTTTGCAATATCTTGTTCTTCAATATTTAATTCGACTTCTGAGATATCTGCTGAGCAATCTGCTATAAATCTATTCAAAATACGCTCCATCAACTGCTCATCGCCCATTGTCATTTTTTCCAATGAAGTGAAATCAAAATTTAGTTTGGGTTCAAATTGTTCTATCCCAAAAACAGCCATTAAATCATATTCCTTAAATGGCTTGATGATGATTTTTTCAAAGCCTTCTTTTAAAATTTCTGCTTGTTCATCTGGCAAAACTTGCGCAGTCATTGCATAAAACTTAATGTTAGTATTAAGCTTTTCCTTTAAAATTTTAGTAAGTGCTACTCCAGACATTTCTGGCAATCTCATGTCTACTAAAATATGGCTAAGGTTATTTTCTGCTGTTGCATTTAAAACATTATGCACATTATTAAATAAACGATGAGGTATCTGATAGCGTTCTAAAATATATCCGCATAAGTCTAAAATAAGTTGGTCGTCATCAATTATCCAAACCATTTCTGCAGTATGGCTTGAAGGTTTTTTTGTTGCTACATTTTCTTCTGTAATATTTGCTTTTTGATAACTTAAATGGACGCTAAAGGTTGTTCCTTTTGCTAACTCACTTTTCACGTTTATTTGCCCATGCTGACTATCGACGAGGGTTTTCACAATTGCTAATCCTAAACCAGTACCGTTCTGATTAATTTCATCTTTTTGAGGTATTTCAATTTGTTCAAATTCAGCAAAGATTCTTTCCAAATCTTCTTCCTTAAAACCGATACCTGTATCTTCAACAATAAAATTATAGTATATAAAGTCATCTTTTGACTTACAGGTAACCTGCAGAGTAACCCTACCTTCTAAGGTGAATTTAATGGCATTTCCCAATAAGTTAAATAAAATTTGTTTTAACCTAAAAGCATCCCCTAAAATCATAAAACGACTGCCAATATCAAAATTGTGCACCAATTCGATTGCTTTTTTTTCTGCCAATGGTTGCATAATTGCAATCACTTCATTTAATACCACCCCAATGTCAAATGGCTTCTTTTCAAATTTAAATTCTCCCGAAATAATCCTGTTGTAGTCTAAAATCTCGTTTACAATTTGTAACAGGTGTTCTGATGATTTATAAATTGCATCAATATCGCCTTTGCGTGGCATATCTTGCTGATTAATTAATTCAGCGTAACCCAAAATAGATTGTAATGGCGTTCTAATTTCATGGCTCATGTTACTTAAAAATCGCTGTTTAGCTTTACCATGATACTCCGCCTCATCCTTTGCCAACTCTAGTTCTTTTCTGTACTTGTTGCTCTTTGTAATGTCTGATAAAATAAGATAAACTAAAACCAACATGATTAAGAAAAAGATGATGATGATGGTCATAATCTGATTCACTCCATCATTAACAACACTTTTAGCTTCACTACCATTCAGTTCAATTTGTGCCAAAGTTTCACCTTCAACCTCTTTAACAATAGACAACATTTGTTTAGTTAGTGTATTGCTAGAACTGGCTAAATCTGCCTCTCGCTTTAAAAATTTACTGCTTTTTGCCTTTTGCTCTACTTCTATGTTTTTTAATGATGTCTTGATGCTATTCATTACACTATCTTCTGCAACAGCATTAAGCGTATCTCGTTTTATCTGATATTCTTCATTAATAATCTTATAAACTTCCGCTTCCTTTTTCCCAAACAACCTGCTCAAAAAACCTTTAGATTTTGCATCTTGGGCTTCTAATAAAGTAGTTGAGGTTGAAGTGGTGAAAACGGCACTATCAACTTTTCTAGATTTTTGTGATAACAAATCATTAAGCACTTTAACCTTATCTGAAAATGATTTTGTACTAACGAGAGTTTCTTTTACTTCCAGATAATTTAAGAATTCCTTATTTCTTCCTATCAACAACTGTTTGATAGAGTTTATTCTCGCTAACTGAACTGTATCTTTTGCGTAAAGTAATGATAGTGAATCTAGTCTTTTACGTATCTCTCTGGTTTCCTTTAAAAAATAACTTCCCTTAAAATCTTTACTTGTGCCTTTATCTCTTTGCAATTGGTCTAAACCAGCTATTTGGTTAGAGATTTCATTTACTATTCTAAGTTTGGTATTCGGGGTAGAAAGTTTTTCAACTTTGTCTAACATTTCTGCAAAAACGAATTTGCTAATTCCCCAAGCCAACAACAAAGCAAAACAAGCAAATAAAAAGCCTATTACAACTTTCCCTTTGATGGCGTTTATAAAAAAATTTTGTTTCTTATTGGGCATTAGCGGCTGATGATTCTATTATAGAAGTTGTTCTACAGATGTTTAACAACAATCTTAATGCCTAAATAGAGAATGTTATTAATTATTAATTGAACGAATTGTTGTTTTCATTATTTTTAGGCAATGAATCGCATCGATAGACTTTTTGGAATTTTAATACTCTTGCAGTCGAGAAAATATGTAACTGCCGAAAAAATAGCTGCTCAATTTGGCATCAGTGTTCGTACTGTTTACAGAGATACAAAAGCACTTAGCGAGCAAGGTATTCCTTTAAGTTTCGAGCCTCATAAAGGTTATTTCATTGTTCAAGGCTATTTTCTTCCACCAGTCTCCTTTAATTCCGATGAAGCAAATGCCTTAATATTAATGGAACGTTTTTTAGCAGGTTTTTCAGATAAATCTATCACCCAACATTATACAACTGCGCTAAATAAAGTAAAAGCTGTACTTCGCACCTCGCAAAAAGAAAAGTTAGAAAAGTTAAATGAAAACATTATGCTTCAATTGCCAGAACGCTTAAAAAATGATTTCGAATATCTTTCAGATTTGCAAAATGCGATTTCTGCAAAATGTATCATCGAGATAGCTTACAAAAACAATAAAGATGAAATCAGTAAACGAGAAGTAGAACCAATCGGACTTATTTTTTATGCTTTCAGTTGGCACTTAATTGCATGGTGCCATTTAAGAAACGAGTATCGAGATTTTAAAGTTAACAATATCATCAACGTTAAATGCACCGAGATCCCATTCGTCAAAAGCGAACATATGGCATTGAATGATTATATGAAATTACTGCCAGTTAATTATTAGAAAAACAATGTCAGTGCATTTGGCTAATTAGCCCTTCTTTCCACTTTACTTCGTCCCGATGAAAAATCGGAACTCGTGCCGTTACAATAACCCTGCCTGTGGTAGGCAGGGTTTATATTTTAAAGCCACTGGTTCTTTTGAAACTTCCGTTTCCCTCTTAATTAACCATCCATAGATATTCTTTATAACACCTTTATAATCTGCAAATCTGTGGCTAAAAATTAGATGAAAAAATAATTTATTTTATTTTTTTTTGCCCTGCCATAGGGTTGTCAGTCACCCATCTTTTCTTTGTATTATAAAACTTAGAAATCATGAACATCATTAAACTATTATTAACAGAATTAGAAAGCGAAGCGCAAACAACTCATAAATTTTTAGCACTTGTTCCATTAGAAAAAGGTGATTGGGCTCCTCATGAAAAAAGCATGAAGATGAAAGCACTGGCTTCGCATATTGCCGAACTACCAGCTTGGATTAAGTTGGCCTTAACTACAGAAGAATTAGATTTTGCTACCGCTCCTTATGAGCCCGTTCAAGTAGAAAGCAACAACGACCTGTTATCCATTCTAGAAAAAAGTTTAGAAGAGGCCAAAACAAGTTTAAATGATGCAAAAGAAGAAGATTTTAGTAAAAGATGGCTTTTAAGGACTGGCGAAACCATTCATGCAGATATGTCTGTTTATGAAATGGTAAGGGTTTCATTTAGCCAAACTACGCATCACAGGGCGCAACTTGGTGTTTACTTCCGTTTGTTAGACATCCCTGTTCCTGCAAGTTACGGCCCAACTGCAGACAACCAGAATTTTTAAAATTAAGACCACATAGGCACATAGTCGAGATAAAATCCTTCTTAGCTATGTTGCCTATGTTCCTATGTGTTTAATATTTATAATTTGCCGATGACCACCGTATTTCAACCTTTTTCCCATCAGCACATCAAGTTTATCATGATGGGCCTATGTTTCTACTTGCTTTTAATGTATAGATGTGTTAAAATGTTAACTTTGTGAATTATTTACTAATTCTACCCAATGGCCGACGTTACAACACGATTAAACAAATACATTAGCGAAAGTGGCTTATGCTCAAGAAGAGCCGCTGATAGATATATTGAGCAAGGTCAGGTGTTCATCAATGGTCGTAAGGCTAAAATTGGCGATAAAGTCTTTTTTGGCGATTTAGTAAGTGTTAACGGTAACAACATCGAACCTCAAAAAGCTGAAAATTCTATTCTTTTAGCTTACAACAAACCAGTTGGCATTACCAGTACAACAGAAGCCAATGTAAAAGGTAACATTGTAGACCATGTAAATCACAGTGAACGTGTTTTCCCAATCGGTAGATTAGATAAAGATTCATCAGGCTTAATATTTCTAACTAATAATGGTGATTTAGTTAACAAGATTTTAAGGGCTGGTAATAACCATGAAAAAGAATATATCGTTACGGTAAACAAACCTTTAACACCTCAATTTATTGAAGGAATGAGTAAAGGTGTTCCTGTCTTGGGTGTAATGACTAAAAAATGCAAAGTGACCCAAGAAAGTCCTTTTATTTTTAAGATTACATTAATTCAGGGCTTAAACCGTCAAATTAGAAGGATGTGCGAGCATTTTGGCTTTGAAGTTACCAAGCTGGAGAGAACCAGAATAATGAATATTACCCTTAAAGGTTTGCCAACTGGCGATTGGAGAGAATTAACCGAGGAAGAGCAAGCTGATATTTTTAAATTGGTTGCTAAATCAAGTTCTGAAAAGCCAGTTACGCCAAAAAGAGTAACCAAAAAATCAGCTCCAGAAAAAGAAGAAAAACCTGCACAACGTTTTGCAAAAGATAAAACTCGTAGCAGCAAAACAAAAGGCGACCATAAAACGGCAGGTGCTGCTTCAAAAGGAGGTTCACCAAGTTCAGATTGGTTTAAATCTGGCCCGAGTAAAAGATCTACTCGACCATCTAACGGCAAATCAGGTGTTCCAGGTGCAAAAACTCGTAGTCCAAAAAGGAAGTAAATAAGTATCGAGTATCAAGATAGTTTCATCTTATACCTTCAACCTTTATACCCTCAACCTTTTTAATTAGCTTTGCATCTTATGGTTAGCACTAAAAAAATAGATATTCGTTCCTTGGATTTGCCAAGCTTGCAACAACATTTCACAGAGATGAAAGAGCCAGCTTATCGTGCAAAACAGGTATATCAATGGCTTTGGGAAAAATCTGCTCGTAGTTTTGAGGAGATGAGCAACCTATCTAAAGACTTGCGCAAAAAACTAGACGACAACTATAGCATCAATGTTGTTGAAATAAATAGTGCTCAATTTAGCAACGACCATACCATTAAAAATGCTTTCCGTTTATATGACGGAAATATTGTTGAAGGTGTTTTAATTCCTACAGAGGAAAGAATGACGGCTTGTGTAAGTTCGCAAGTCGGCTGCAGTTTAACCTGCAAGTTTTGTGCAACTGGTTATATGGATCGCAAACGTAACCTCAATGCTGATGAAATTTACGACCAAGTAGTTTTAATTGACCAACAAGCCAAGAAAAACTATAACATTCCTTTAACAAACATAGTTTACATGGGAATGGGCGAGCCATTGTTGAACTATGCTAACGTGCTTAAATCTATCGAAAGAATTACTGCACCAGACGGTTTAAACATGTCGTATAAACGCATTACTGTTTCTACAGCTGGTATTGCAAAAATGATTAAAAAACTAGGCGATGATGGTGCTAAATTTAATTTGGCACTTTCTTTACATGCGGCTAATGACATTAAGCGCCACGAAATCATGCCAATTACTGAGCATAATTCCTTAAAAGCATTAGCTGAAGCCTTAAAATACTATTTCCAGAAAACCAAAAATCCAGTTACTTACGAATACATTGTTTTTAATAATTTCAATGATGAAATTCAAGATGCAATGGAATTGGTTAAGTTCTGTAAACACGTTCCCTGTAAGGTAAATTTAATCGAATATAACCCTATTCAATTTGCAGACTTTATTAATGCAGAAGGCGATAAAATTGATGCTTTTGCAGACTATCTACGTAAAAACGGAGTAAACACTAACATTAGGCGCAGCCGAGGCAAAGACATTGATGCCGCATGCGGACAATTGGCCGTAAAAGAAACCGCTGAAAATTAGTTTTCTAAGATACTCGTTAGTCTGAGCTTCGCATGCACTGAGCTTGTTGAAGTGTCGAAGACCTTCCCTTTCCCATTTTCCCTGCCTGTCCGACAGGCAGGCATCTTACATTAATTTCTCATCTTCTTGAGAAATTTACTAAATTGAATTATGATAGCCATAAAACGTTTAGCCACAGATATGATTGAATTGCTTTTTCCTGAGCTTTGCAACGCTTGTGGCGGACATTTATATTATGGCGAAAAGGAAATATGCACCAAATGTCTTTATGATTTACCATATACAGATTATCATTTACACACAGATAATCGAGTTGCTAAACAATTATGGGGTAGGTTACCTATTAATGCAGCAATGGCAATGTTGTATTTTAGAAAAGGAACGAAGGTTCAAAATCTAATGCACAGTTTAAAATATAAAAGCCAAACTGATGTTGGAGTTAAGCTAGGGAATTTATTAGGTGATAAGTTAAAATTAGCGCTTCATTACCAAGGTGTAGATTTAATTATTCCTGTACCATTACACCAAAAAAAAGAAAGACTAAGAGGCTACAACCAAAGTGAGTTTATAGCCATTGGCATTGCCGAAGTTTTAGGCATTCCCGTAAGCACAACACATTTACTCCGAGATAAATCCACCGAAAGTCAAACCAAAAAAGCGAGATATACTCGATATGAAAATATGCAGTCTATTTTTAAAATCAGCCAAGAAGAACAATTAGAAAATTTGCACGTTTTATTAGTAGATGATGTAATTACAACTGGTGCAACATTAGAAGCTTGTGGTAATGCTTTATTAAGTGCTGGAATAAAAAAACTAAGTATAGCAGCTATTGCTTTTGCCGAATAATTTATGCGTTTAAAACTACTTTTCTTATGTATAATTTGCACTTTACTTTTTGCAGCTTGCAATAAGGATGAAAATATTACATTTGATGTAGATGCAAAAATAGCCTTTTCAACCGATAGCATTTTGTTTGATACAGTTTTTACGGCTATAGGCTCTAGTAGTAGAAGGTTAAAAATCTATAATCCTAATGCCAAAGCAATAATCATCAATAGTATTAAGTTAAGCGGAGGAAATGCGTCCGCATATAGCTTAAATATTAATGGAATTGCAACCGCTGAGACAAGCGAACTAAAAATTAATGGAAATGATTCTATCAATGTTTTTGTTAAGGTAAATATTAATCCAACTTTACAAAACTTACCTTTTATAGTAGAAGATTCGATTCTATTTTCCTTTAATGGCAAAAAACAGAACATTCCTTTGGTGGCTTATGGACAAAATGCAAATTTTGTAAACAGTAGCACAATTCAAACAAATACAGTATGGAATAGTAAATTGCCTTATATAATCTATAAATCAGTTACCATTGGAAAAGATGCCAATTTAACCATGGCGCCTGGCATAAGAATTCTATTTCATGGAAACGCTACCATGAGCATTAAAGGTACTTTAACCGCCATAGGAACAAAAACAGATACAATTTTATTTGCCAGTGATAGATTAGAAAAGTTGTATCAGGACGAAACTGGCCAGTGGAATGGTCTACATTTTTATCCAGACAGTAAAGATTCACATATCAATTATGCCATTATTAAAAATGGAATTGCTGGTATTACTGTTGATTCATTATCCTTAAATAACAAACCAAAATTGTTATTAACAAACAGTATTATTAAAAATATGGAAGTCGTTGGCTTTTTAGGCTATCAAACAGAATTAACAGCTTTTAATAATTTATTTTTTAATTGCGGGCAGTATTTACTCTACGGAGTTGGTGGCGGCAAGTACAACTTGAAACAAAATACATTTGCTGGATATAACATCAGTTTTGCTCGTAAAACACCAGCTGTTTATTTGTCAGATTACATAAGCAGCACCCAAGCAGCTAATCTTACTGTAGATATTTTTAACAATATAATTTGGGGAAATTTAAAAGATGAATTGGTGATTGACAAAAAACTACCAAATACGGTATTAATCTCAAACATCAAGAATAACCTGCTAAAAAATTCGGTTACAACTTATAATTTAAATGGTAATATCTTAAACGCAGATCCATCATTTTTTAATGCAGAAAAGGGAAATTTTAAACTAATCGCAACAAGCCCCGCAAACAATAAAGGCTATAATTTAAGCGCAGACCTATATTTTGGCAATTATTTAAATAAAGACTTAAATAATAAATCAAGATTATTCCCATCTGAATTAGGTTGTTATGAGAATAATTAAAAAAAATAAACTTTTTTAAAACATTTTTACGCTGCTATTCGTTTATATACTCGAGAGCGTTAATTTAGATGGTAAGGGTCGATATTTCTTCTGAAGTATCGGCCCTTTACTTTTTTAAAACAATATCCCTAAACTCTAACCTTTCAACCTCTAAACGACTCCACACCAAACAACTCAACAAATTACCCCTTAAAATAATTCGCCAATACTTCCTTAATTTCATCTGGATTAAATGGCTTTAAAATATGTCCATTCATACCAGATTCCTTAAACTTTATGTTCTCATTATGTAGTGTAGATGCAGTAAGCGCTATAATTGGTACTGTCTTAAAATAATCACCTTCTATTTCTCTGATGATTCGAGTAGTATCAAAACCATCAATTCCTGGCATTCGAATATCCATAAAAATCAAATCATAAATGTTATTCACTACCTTATTTATAGCCTCCTCCCCATTGGTGGCAAAGTCAATAACTAATCCCCATTTAGTTAAAAATCTCTTGGCAATAAGTATGTTTACTTCATTATCATCAACAACCAAAATTTTCTTACCCGTAAACACTGTAGTTGAACTGATTTCCTTAACCGCCACATAAGTGTCTGAAAGTAGATTAAACTTAATCGTAAATGAAAATATAGTACCCTTCCCTTCGGTACTTTCAACATCAATTTCCGAACTATATAGTTTTAATAACTTCTTGGTAATAGCAAGCCCTAATCCAGTTCCACCATATTTTCTTGATATATCAGCTCTAGCTTGAGTAAAAGTTTCAAATATGTAAGACTGTTTATCCTTCGGAATACCAATTCCAGTATCTCTTATTTCAAAATAGATTGTTACTTCGTCATCAGTTTTTTCCTTTAATGTAATAGCAAGATCAATTTTTCCATTTTCAGTAAACTTAATAGCATTACCTATTAAATTAATAATAACTTGGTACAACCTCGTTTTATCACCCAGTAATTGTTCTGGTATTGCATCATCATAAAACAGGCTTAAAAGATTACCTCTTTTACTCGCACTCATTTGCAATGAATTAATAATATCAACACATAGCGAATGTAAATCAAATGCAGAAGCTTCTAATTGAAGGTTGCCAGTCTCAATTTTGGTGAAATCTAAAATATCATTGATGATATTTAATAAGTTTTCACCAGAAAATTTTAAGATATTTAAATCATTAATTTGAGATGCTTTTGGGTTATTATCTAATAACAAATGTGTCATCCCAATAACGGCATTCAGTGGTGTACGTATCTCATGACTCATCACAGAGAGGAACATCTCTTTTGCCTCACTTAACTGTAATGCTTGCTCACGAGATTCAAGCATCTCTTTTTCAATTTGTTTACGCTTAGTTATATCGTAAATAAGCTCAACCTGTCTTTCTAGCTGTCCTAATGCATTTATAATTGGTGTATTTGCTACCGACAACCAAATTGGGGTTTTGTCTTTCTTATGAGCAAGTACTTCTATTGTATAAGCTTGCTTATTTAGTGCTTTTTTTCTAGCATTAACAATTACTTCTTTATCGGTTTCTTGAGAAGAAAGTAAATCTCCTAACATTTTACCAGAGAGTTCATCTAATGAATAGCCAATCAGATTCTCTAAAGCTTCGTTTACCCAAGTAATTTCCCCCTTTTCGTTAGTAATTGCAACTCCTGTATCTGTTTTACTCGCCACAAGCGATAAGATTTGAAGTTCTTCTTCGGCCTTTTTCTTTTCAGTAATATCAATAATAATCTCAACTTCTGTTTCTACCTTACCATCTATATCTAAAACAACAGTATTGTAAATAGATAGCCAGATTTTTTGTTTATCCTTTCTATAAGCTAAAATATCAACTGTAAATGATTGTTTTTGTTTAGTTAAAGTTCTGGCATTTTCAATCAAAGACCAGTCTGTTTCTGGTCCACTAATCAAGTCACCTAATGGTTTACCTTTTAAGTCTTCTAAATTAAAGCCTGTAATTTTTTCGAAGGCATCATTAACCCACATTACATTATTTTGCGAGTCATTAATTACTACACCATTATTTACCTTGCTTGCAACAAATGACAGTTTAGTTAATTCTTGTTCTACTTTCTTTCCCTCACTTATATCTCTACCATAACAGTACCACCTTTGCTCTTTAGCTACCATACCCCAACTGATCCATTTCGCCTCACCAGTTTTGCTTACCAATCTAAAGTCTAATCTAAATTGCTTCTCTTTATTTTTGAGCCCCTTTTCTATGGCGTAAACTATCCTATTAATATCTTCACGATAACAATAAGTCCAAATATTATTGCCAATTACTTCTTGTACCGAATATTGAAGCATTGGCGTCACAGCCTCATTTATAAAGAGTATAACTCCATTCCTATCTAAAATGCAATGAATTTCAGGAGAGACCGTAAAAATGTCTATAAACTCATCATAACGTTGAGTTTGAGCTTTTAGCTGAGCGTTTTTTCTTTTTAAGGCCAGTTGAGCTACAACCTGTACGGCTAGCGTTTCTAAAGCTTCTATTTGATTTTCGCTTAAGTTTCTAACAACACGGTCCAATAAGACCAAACAACCTAATTCAAAACCATCTGCATCTTTTAAAGGGGCACTTGCATAGAACTGAATTCCATTGCCTAAAGACAGCATGGGGTTGCTTGATAGTTCGGGCTCCAGAGAAACATTAGGCACCAAGAAAATTTTGCCTAACATCATTGTATGTTGGCAAACCGTTACGTTTCTCGGTATTACTTTGTGTTCAGGGCCAATTCCAAAAACAGATTTTAGTATTATATTTTCCCTATCTACAAAGGAAATATAGGCCATTGGCACATTGGCAATTTGTGCCGCTAGTTTTACTAAATTGTCTAGTTCATGTTCAAGTGCTTCTCCTAAAATATCATAAGAATACAATGCCGACAGGCGCTGTTCTTCATATTCTGGAGAAACACTAGGACTCTTAAACATTTATAAGATTTATTTATAAAGAGGAAAACGGCTTACTAGGGCCTCAACTTTAGCTTTTACGCTCTGCAAGTTATGCGCATCTTCTGGATTTGTTAAAACTTCATCAATCAAATCAACTATCTGTTGCATTTCCGTTTCTTTAAAACCTCTAGAAGTAATTGCAGCGGTTCCTACACGCATTCCTGATGTAACAAATGGTGATTTATCATCAAAAGGAACCATATTTTTATTTACGGTAATTTCAGCTTTTTCTAATGCTGCTTCTGCTACTTTACCAGTTATGTTCTTATTTCTTAAATCAATTAACATCAAGTGGTTATCTGTTCCACCAGAAATAATACCGTAACCTTTAGCTACAAATGCTTTAGCCATTGCCTCAGCATTAGCACCAACTTGTTTTATATAGGTTAAATAATCATCAGTTAAGGCTTCACCAAATGCAATTGCTTTAGCCGCAATAATATGTTCTAATGGGCCGCCTTGTGTACCAGGAAACACAGCCATATCTAGCAATGCAGACATCATTCTAATTTCTCCTTTTGGTGTTTTTAAGCCCCAGGGATTTTCAAAATCTTGCCCCATCATGATCATTCCGCCACGAGGACCACGTAAAGTTTTATGAGTTGTTGTAGTTACAATATGACAATGAGGAAGTGGGTTTGCCAATAAACCCCTTGCAATGAAACCAGCTGGGTGAGAAATATCAGCTAAAACTAAAGCGCCAATTTGATCTGCCACTTTTCGGATAAAAGCATAATCCCATTCTCTAGAATAGGCCGATGCGCCACAAATAATCAATTTTGGTTTTTCTGCCAATGCAACTTCTTCTAACTTCGCATAATCAATTAAACCATCTTCTTTTTTAACCCCATAAAAATGCGGTTGATATAATTTTCCAGAAAAATTTACTGGAGAACCATGCGTTAAGTGTCCACCGTGTGAAAGATCAAAACCTAATATTTTATCTCCAGGTTGAATAACCGCTAACATCACAGCAGCATTTGCTTGTGCGCCAGAATGGGGTTGAACATTTACCCATGCCGCACCGAAAAGTTTCTTTGCTCTTTCAATAGCCAAATTCTCAATTTCATCAACAACCTGACAACCACCATAATAACGTTTCCCAGGCAATCCTTCAGCGTATTTATTAGTTAATACTGAACCAGCTGCTTCCATTACTTGCTTGCTTACAAAATTTTCCGATGCAATAAGCTCTAGGCCATGTTCTTGTCTGTTTAGTTCTTTGTCAATTAAATCAAAAATTAAAGTATCTCTTTTCATTATGGGAAAGTATTTTTTTTGGTAAAAATAGCTATTTTATTGCTTTATCCAACTATCACTTTCTGATTATGTAAAGCCGCTATTTCCCTATTAAAACACCTGTTTATCAACAACATCAAATATAAGATAGGCCTCAACGATATAATCAAGATAAGTAGTCTATTTAAACCTTTAGCCTTGGTTATGGCTCCAAAAGATAGTTAAATCTTAATCAATCCATGTTTAAGGCCAGAAATAACCAAGCCAGTACGAGACTTAATCCCAAACTTTTGAAATAATGCTTCTCGATAATTATCTATGGTATGTGAGCTTAAATTCATTAAGCTAGCAATTTCTTTATAGGTAAGGTCAGAACAACAAAGCTCTAAAAATCTATGTTCATTTGTGCTCAAAACAATAGAAGCTGGTTTAACCTGCTGGTCATTATGAATATTACGCATTAACCTTTCCGACACAAGCTCATTTATAAAAAAACCTTGATTCGCCAATGTCCTAACCGCATTTAATAGGTCAGCAGCTTTCGATTTTTTAAGCATGTATCCGCCAGCACCATTCTTGAGCATTTCAATAATTGGCTTATCTTCATCATGCATACTTAATGCTAAAACTTTAATTTGCGGATGGTTTAATTTCACCCACTTGGTACTCTCATAACCATCCATTATAGGCATGTTAATATCCATCAAAATTACTTCTGGTAATGGATAAGCACCAATCTTTTTAATGAGATCTTCTCCATTACTTGCCTCAAAAACAACTTCAATCTCTCCAGATTCTTTTAATAAATAACCTATACCCTGTCTAAACAAAGTATGATCGTCTACAATTGCAATAGCTATTTTTTCCATAATTAATTTGTAGGCACAATCACTTTAATAGATGTTCCCTTACCCATAATTGAATTTATGGTGGCAATACCATTAAGCATTTCAGCACGTTTTTTAATGTTACTGAGACCCATTCCTTTTTTTAGATTATACAATTCATCCATGTCAAAACCAACACCATTATCACTAATTTCCAAGTGTATATGATGATCAGCCTGTGCTAAATTAATGACAATTTCAGTAGCCTTAGCGTGTTGAATAATATTGTTTATGATTTCTTGAAATAACCTGAATACAATGGTTCTTTGGTCATTTTTTAGTGTAGTTCCCAAATCATTTGGCCTATTAAACGTAATCGCAAATTGATCTGAGCGTTGCAACCAACTCAATTCAAATGCTATTGCTTCAATCAAACCCATTTTAATCAACTCTTCACTATGTAGTAATTTAGATAATGCCTTCACTTCACTAATAGACCTTAAAGTAAGGTCTGTAATAAAATCTATCTTCTCTGTAACAGATCTTGGATCGTTCACATCAATTGTGCTTAATGTAACAGAAGTTAGGCTCAATAACTGGCCAATATTATCATGAAGATCATAAGCTACCGTTTTTAAAGTTTGCTCTTGTACCTCCATCCTTGTTTTTAACAATTCCGTTTCATAAACTTCCTGCATCAATAGCTTTTCCTCTTTATGCCTTCTCTTCTTTTTATTGTACAGTAAAACATACCTAATCAGAAATAGTGGAGCAATTAGAAAAATAATGGAGGTTAGGGTAATTAGCGAGATGATTTCCTTTGACGATACCTGCATATAAAAGAGAAAGTCCAAAACGAATATAATATAACATTCAATATGTTAAAGATGACATACCTTACAGATCTATCATAAGTTCCGAATTCATGCTGTTGCAGGTAATCGAAAAACAAGTTGCAGGCAGTGCTCCCAAAGTAAAAGAATAGCACGCCACTTATCCACCAAAATGATGCAGACGTCAATAGGGGTTCGTAACTCTCATCTTCTAATTTACGGTAATAATAATATAGGCTAGCCAGTACAAAAACTACCGACATAACAGTTGCCGTAATTGAGGCAAAATTATTGAATTCGAAATCATAATAGGCCAATTCTGTGATGTACATCAACAAAAAAGCAGCCCACCAACCTATCAGCCATTTCAATTTATACTGGTAACTTTTGTATAGGTTGAAAAAGAAATAACTAATAAACGAACATTCAAAAATCAAAAAACCATTGTAAAGCTCCATATTAGAAATACCGTGCTTCCGCAAATATAGACCTGCTGTTTCTACCAAAAAGGTAAATAAAAGATAAAGTATAAACAACTTCCAAGCTGCGCTTTTGTCTTTTCGTAAAAAGACAAGCGCAGCTAAGAAACAGATCAATTCTATTGCGGTATTGAAAGTAACGAATTTCATTCTTATTTTTTAGTTTCAGGTTCTATTAACGCAGCGCCAACGCTATCGCAATGTACCGGCGGCGGACACATTTCTCCTCGATTTTCTGGAGGGTTACCCAGAATGAAGCCTTTAGGCTTAAATCCACCGGTTGGAGTAAAGTAATCTTGATGAATAACCTTATCGCCTAGCGTAACTTTTTTTGTAGATACCAGAACCAAGGTATTATGGCCCCAGTACTCTTGCTTTGGCACACCGGCTACAGCAGGATAAGACTTATCGTAAGTTGCGAAATAAAAACGGACTCCGTCTCCTTTTTCTGTTTCTAAGTTCTTAACAAACGCCCTTAACTGCTCAAGACTAAACCATACCGCTCTTGTATCAGAGGTTTCGACTACTACCCTTTTGCCTGAAGAATCTACTGTAATGGTTTCAACTGTACCAGCATGAGCACCATAATTTGCGACATATTTTGCCGCAATGGGAACAGCAATGGTGTCTCGCAATAAATGGGCTTCGCCTGCTGGCTTTTCCTCTTTAGGGTTACATGCAATAAAACAAGTAGCTGCAATGCCCAAGATTAGAAGGGAGTTTTTTAATTTCTTCATTGTGTTTGATTTAAGTTTTATCGAAGGTGGACATTAGTATCCGCATAAACAAATATGCTCACTGGCTATTTTTAGCTTAAAAAAAAATCGAAAAAAGCTGTTTTCACCCTGTTATCCTCTTTTTTTTTGATAGAGATTTGAAGAAAAATTAAGCTAAAAGAAAAATCCTACCCGATAGGATTTGCTAGAATATCACTAAAACAACATTTAAATCAACATAAACTAAAATTTTAAATTAATACATTATGGAACCTTACATTGGGGAAATTAGAATGTTCGCGGGCACTTACGCCCCACAAGGATGGCTTACTTGCGATGGGCAATTATTATCCATCAATAGATACTCTGCCTTGTTTTCATTAATTGGCACAAGCTATGGTGGCGACGGAATGCAAAACTTTGCGTTACCAAACTTTGTTAGCCGTGCGCCAGTTCATGCCGCTTACAGCGACCCACGCGGGCTAACGCCTTACATCATAGGTCAACCAGCGGGCCAAGAGAAAGTTACTTTAAGCCAAGGACAAATGCCAGCACATAACCACTTAGTAAATACAGTAAGTATCGGTGGGAAACAATGGTCTCCGACAGGTGGCCTATTGGCTGGCTCAGGTTTCGTGTCTGACGGAACCGAAGTAAATAGCTATTCTGGAAATGATAGTGATGGCACTTTAAGTCCTAAAGCTATTGCACCTGCCGGCGGTAATCAGCCTGTAAATATCACTCCTCCAATACTTGCCGTAACTTTCATCATAGCACTTGAAGGTGTTTGGCCTCCACGCCCCTAAGAGATAAACAATCCCATTGAGCAATATAGTTAATTCACCAAATCAGTTTAGAACAAAATAGGTGAATCAACATACTTGTATTCCTTCTTGGCATACAAGTTTTTTACGATTTAAGAACAGGACAAAACGACTTTAAAACAGCGGCCTTACCGACCGAAAATTAAGATTAACGCGTACATCATGAAAAAACTTTTACTTAATTCTTATTCTTTAACAGCACCAAGGTTTGCAGCTGCAATGAATAATTTATTCACTTGCAAAAACCAGCGTTTAGTCCTGTTCACATTGTTGCTTACCATAGGGCTTGTTCAGCAAAGCATCGCGCAAACGATGTACTATTTAGGCAGTGACGGTTCAATTTCTAATAATACTAATGATGGCATTTTCAAGGTAAATCAAGATGGAACCGGGTTAACCAGGCTTTGTAATGGGGTTTCTGCCCCACAGGATATGGCCTTAGATATCCCTAACAATAGGGCATTTGTTTCCAGTTTTACACCATCACCAAATGTTACGGCCACAGCTAATGGTATATACAAAATTGACCTTACTTCTGGTGCAGCAACACTCTTAGTTTCCACTAATAATAATTTTAGGGCGGCAAACTTAGTTTACGACCCTGTAAACGATTATTTATATTATACCACTAACGATGGTAATGGCGCCACAACTGTTGCTGCTGATGGAATAAGTCGTATAAAAAGCAACGGTACTGGCAATACGGTATTAGCCAGTAGCATTAGCCCTACACCAACTTTTTTTGGAATAGATATTCCTAACAATAAGATATATATCTTTGAGTCGGTAGTAACCGCTCCAAAGTTAATGACTTATAATTTGAGTGGCAATTCTGCCACATTGGCAAGTTCATTCGTTATGCCCCGTTTAAATGGGATGGACTACGATCCTATAAATAATTGGATTTATTACACCACAGACAATGGCACAACAGATTTAACAACAGATGATGCACTTTGGAAAATGCGCCCTAATGGCACAAGCCAAACAAAAATAATTAGCAGCCTTACAGCTAACCCCAATATTGTAACCGTAGAACGTACACGTAACATTGCCTTTGTTTGGAATTCTACCGCAGGCGACCGGAGAATAGTTAAAGTCGACATAGCCACAGGTACACAAAGTGCTTTCCCTATTAGCCCAGGTTTCAACATCAGCAATCAGGTAGCTGCAATTGTTATACCTGCAGCTTCCAAGATAGCTACATTAGCTAACTTTACCATTAGTTCGGGTACTTTATCACCTTCATTTGGCTCGGGTACTACAACTTATACAGCCTCAGTGGCTAATAGTGTAACTTCTATCACAGTTACACCAACTAAAACTGATAATTTTGCCAGCATAAAAGTTAATGGCACAACCGTAACATCCGGTAGTGCATCGGGCAACATAGCCTTAAACATTGGCGATAATGTGATCAACACTGTTGTTACTGCCGAAGATGGGCTTACCACTAAAACATATACTTTAACTGTAAACCGACCTAAAGCGGCACAAACCATTACTTTCGGCACAATAGCAGCCAAAACATTTGGCAACGCAGATTTTGCAGCGGGCGCCAGCGCAAGTAGTGGTTTAACCGTAAGTTACACTAGCAGTAATACAAGTGTAGCTACAATTTCGGGCACCAACATCCACATTGTTGGCGCAGGCACTTCAACCATCACGGCTTCGCAATCAGGCGATGCCAGTTATTTAGCTGCTACTAGCGCTACACAAATTGTTACAGTAAATAAGGCTGCACAAACAATTACCTTTAACACTCTTACGGCTAAGGCGTACGGCAGTGCCGATTTTGTGCCGGGCGCATCTACAAGTAGTCTGCTAGCCGTAAGTTATACGAGCAGTAACACTGCTGTAGCAACTATAGTAAATAACCAAATTCACATTATAGCGCCTGGAAGCACAAATATTACCGCGTCTCAACCTGGCAACACTAATTACAATGCTGCAGCTGATGCTGTACAGGTTCTTACCGTAAATAAAGCAACCGTTACGGTTACGGCAGCCGCAAAAACGAAAGTTTACGGAAATACCGACCCAGCCTTTACCTATACCGCAACAGGTGTAATAGGCACTGATGCGCCTACTGGCGAGCTAAGTCGAGTAGATCCAACAACCAATAAGTTTGTTGGCAACTATGCGATTACCCAAGGAACCCTGTCTTATGGTAACAATTATAACATTACTTATGTAGGTGCAGACTTAACCATCACTAAAAGGCCGTATAGCATTAAGCCTGTAGGGGCAACTAAGGTGTACAGTGATGCCGATCCAAGTTTCATTAGCTTTAGCTCAGAAGGAACTACGCTTGCACCAGGCGATGCGACGACTGGTAATTTTGCCCGCGGCCCAGGCGAAAATGTGGGGGCTTACGCTACACTGATTGGCGCAAAAAGAGTTGTAAGTACCAGCACCTTTGCTGATGTGACCAGTAATTACAGCATCAACTTTGTATCTACCAACACATTTGTGATTACACCAAAATCAATTAATGTAACTGCTAACGCTGCAACTAAGGCCTTTGGCGATGCAGACCCGACATTTACTTACTCGATTCCAGCAGAAATTACCGATGCAACTTTTACAGGAAGTTTAAGCAGAGCTACTGGTGAAGAGATTGGCAGTTATGCCATCACCACAGGTAGTCTTCAAATTAACAGTAACTATACCTATAATTTAATTTCGGCAAACCTAAGCATTGGCCCTAAGACTTTAATAGTAACGCCAATTGCGGCTACGAAAGTATATGGCAATAATGACCCAACACCTACTTTTACTACTAACGTAGCTATTGTTGGAAATGCAACTTTTACAGGTGCTTTGACACGTGAAGAAGGCAAAAATATTGGCACCTATGCCTTCAATGGTTTAGGCACGGTAGCATTAGATAACCCGAGGTATACGCTAAGTTTCGCTACCGGCGGGGTGCTCACCATTACAAAAAGACCGCTTACCATAAGGCCTCAGCCCGCAACCAAATCTTATGGTAGCAACGACCCTGGCTATCCTTATCAATTTCTAAATGGAACTTCTGTTGCCCCAGGGGAAGGAATGACAGGACTTTTTGGCCGAGCCCCAGGAGAAGCGGTGGGCACCTATGCTTTAACTTTGGGAGCGAAATCGCCAGTTGACCTTAACATTAGCGTCCTTACGGCAAACAATTACGACATTACCTTTATCAGCGACAATTTAACCATTACGCCAAGACGGTTAGATATTACAGCAAACGACTTATCTAAATCATTTGGTGAAGCCGACCCTGCTTTGACTTATTCCGTTAACCAGACCTTAGTTGGAAGCGATGCAGCTACGGGTACCTTGGCAAGAACAGTTGGTGAAAACAGAGGCGGTTATCCTATCAATCAAGGTACCCTTTCCTTTGGCAACAACTATCAGGTCTTCTTTAACGGAGGTACATTTACCATCGGCAAGAAAACAATTGACGTGACGGCAAATGCTTTCAGTAAAACTTATGGCGCTGCTGACCCAACATTCACCTATACAGTTTCTTCATCACCAGTTGGTGAAAATTTCACTGGAACATTAAACAGAACAACAGGAGAAAACTTTGGCACCTACCCCATCTCAAAAGGTTCACTATCGTTAAGTGATAATTACATCATTAACTTTACAAGCGCAGATTTCTCTATCAACAAGGCATTACTAACTTACGTAGCCAATCCGGCATCAAGGCCTTTCAAAACTGCAGATCCAACCTTTTCAGGTACGGTTACAGGATTTGTGAATGGCGAAACATTAGCAACAGCCACCACTGGAACTTTAGCCTTCTCCACCCTCGCCACAAACGCTTCAGCAATTGGCAATTACGCCCTTATTGGATCTGGACTTTCTGCAACAAATTATAATTTTATCCAAGACCCAGCGAATCTTACAGCATTAAGCATTACTGCCTCAAATGACAATACACTTTCGGCAATTACTGCTTCAGTGGGTTCATTAACGCCTATATTTAGTTCTTCACAATTATACTACAATGTTTCCGTAACAAATGATGTGAAGGCCATTGACCTTTCGGCAACGCTGAATAGCGAGTTTGCACAGGCCACCTTAAATGGTACGTCCTACAGTTCAGGTAGCAGTAGGACCCTTCCATTAATTGGCGGATCGAATAATTTCCCTATCGCAGTAACCGCACAAGATGGAACGATTAAAACTTATTATGTTAACGTTTACCGCAGCCCTTCTACCAATAATGCCTTAAAAAGCATGAGCTTGAGCGGCGTTACCTTGGTACCTGCATTTGATAGCGGTATCACTGAGTATACTGCATCAGTGCCTTACAGCAAAACGGAAACCCAGGTTTATGGAGTTCCTGTAGACAGTACTGCGGTTGTAATGCCTAGTCAGGCTGAACCTATAACTGTACAGCTACCAGTTGGAGAAGGCTATGTCGGTGTGAGTTCAAAAGCAGAAAATGGCGACATTAGAAATTACCGTGTAACCATTATCCGTGCTGGTTCACCTGATGCAACTTTAGCTACTATCGGAAACGCTGAACTTACACTCAACACAACGTTTACCTCAAGCACCCATACTTACCACACCAGTGTGGCAGCAAACATAGAAAACATTAAATTTTGGCCAGAAGCTACCAATAGTGGCGCAGTTGTTAAAGTAAATGGTATGGATAGAAATCCTTATGACGGAAATCAGGTACAACTTAGCTTTGGAAACAACAATGTAACCATTTCAGTTACTTCCCAAGACGGTGCAACCACCATAAACTATATTATTAATGTAATTAGAAAAAGATATGCAGATGCAAATCTTGTTAACCTTAGAATCCCTAATCATGGAGAAATAAACGAGGAATTTAATGCCATGCGTTTCGATTACACCGGAAATGTTTCAGATTCTACCTATACCGGATTGTTATTGCAAATGTGGAGAAGTAATAATCTGGCTTCAGTAAAGGTGAATGCTGTGTCAGTTGCAGATCCAATGAACTATCTCATGCCTTTGCATGGTGGCGAAAATAAGTTCAAGATCGAGGTCACCTCACAAGACTCTACTGCAACCAATACTTATAACTTGGTGGTAACTAGAGCTGGCCAGGCACCGCCTTTACTCTCCCCTAATGCTTCGCTTTATTCAATGAGCATTTCATCTGGAAGTTTTTCTAAAAATTTCAACTTCGCATACGAGCAGCTTACGCCAGTAACAGTTGCCAATGCCACTTCCTCAATAAACTTGTTCCTTTACGCTCAACATGCCGGCGCAACGGCGAAGGTAAATGGCACAACCATTCCGGGTAGCAATCAAGAATACCTTTTATCAGGAATAAACTTGGCAGTAGGATCAAATCTGCTCAACATCGTTGTTTTGGCAGAAGACGGTGTTGCAACCAGAACTTATCCCTTAGAAGTGATCAGGTTGCCTTACGTAAATGTAGATTTAGCGTCCCTCACCATTAACAATGGCACTTATACCCCTTCATTTTCTCCAGAAATTACTAGCTATAACCTTACCGTTCGTAACAGTGTAACGCAGCTAACCATCACCCCAGTTGCCGCGGTAAATACCGCAACCATATCGATTGCCGGAGCGCTTGATGTGACGCCTCAAAACCCAACTGCAACTATCAACCTTAATGCTGCCGGGCCTCCTCAAGTAATCAGAATGACGGTTAGGGCAGCCGATGGCGTAACCACAAAAAGATATAACTTAAATGTAACCAGATTGGCACCTAGTGCAAAACTGGCAAACCTTGTCCTAAGCGCAGGTACCCTCAATCCAGTGTTTAGTCCAGATGGCGAGAACTTTACCACCACAGTGGCCTATGGTGTTGCAAGCATCACGCTTACACCTACGGCAGAAGATACAAATGCAATAATTAAAGTTAACGAAACAGTGATTACAAGTGGCAATGCCTCAAGTGCTATTACCCTTAATTCAAGTAGCACCGTAATTAATGTTCAAGTTACATCAGCAAATGGTAATACCAAAACTTATAGCATTACCATAAACAAACTGCCACCATCTAACAATGCGGCACTAAATAACTTTACACTTAGTCCTTCTGCAACTTTGTTGTTCGTAGCAAGCGGACCCGCATCGGTAAATTATGAAACATCGGTTAGCGCGTTAACTACAGCTGTTACCCTTAGCTCTAGAGCAATAGATGCTAATGCAACAATTCGAGTAAATGGAGTAATTGTAGCCTCAGGAGTAGCTTCCTCGCCAATAAATTTAAACCCTGGCACTACGCTCATAAATGTGCTGGTAACTGCTGAGGATGGGATAACAACTAAAACATACAGCATTAGCGTCCTAAAACAGGGGTCTAGCATTACTACTTTGAGCAATGTATCATTAAGCCCTAATGCGCAGTTGAAACTTGCTACAAGTGGGCCAGCATCATTAAATTATACCACTTCAGTAGCTCAATCAATAAATACTATTCAACTTACCCCTACTGCAACAGATCCAAACTCTACAATCCGAGTTAATGGCACAATTGTTACTTCTGGAATCGCCTCTGCCCCAATCACATTAAGCTCGGGAATAACAATAATCAATATTCTAGTGACCGCTGAGGATGGCATTTCAACAAGGACATATAGTATCTCAATAACAAAAGATGGGGCTACAAATGCCAACCTAAATAACCTTATCCTTAATCCTTACTCGCTACTTATCTTAGCAACAAATGGTCCAGCATCCATAAACTATAGTACATCTGTTAGTGCATCGGTATCTTCCATCACCCTTGCTGCTACAGCGGTAGATCCAAATGCTAAAATAAGGATTAATGGAACATTGGTTACAAATGGCCTAGCATCAGCACCCATTAACTTAACCACTGCGTCTACAGTAATCAATGTCTTAGTAACGGCAGAAGATGGCGTGAGTACAAAAACCTATAGCATCACCGTTAACAAAACGGGGTCAAGTAATGCATTACTAAACTTACTTAGGTTAAGCCCAGCCACACCACTTGCTCTTGCTACAAATGGACCCGCTTTAATAAATTATACCGCATCGGTAGCTAGCAATGTTTCAACAGTTACCCTTACACCAAGGGCAATTGATCCAACAGCCGTTATCAAGATAAATGGAACCATCGTAGCATCAGATGCGGCTTCGTCTCCCATATCAATTGGTGCAGGAAACACAGTGATCAATGTTTTGGTAACTGCAGAAGATGGTACTACCACAAAAACATATAGCATTACGGTTACCAAGCAAGGAAACACTACCAATCAATCTGCAACTAATGGGCTAACGCTAACCGAAATTAAACCTGTTACCCTCATCCCACAAGAGGTTTTAGTTCATCCAGCGCTCTCTCCAAATGGCGATGGTGTAAATGATGTACTAAAAATTGAGGGCATTGAGGCCTATCCAGAGAATAAACTGACTATTTTAAATAGGGCTGGTGTAATCATTTTCAATACCAATGGTTACAACAACAGTACAAAAGTTTTCGATGGCCATGCAAACAATGGCACCATGCAACTGCCAGGCACCTATTTTTACACTTTTGAGTATAAAGATGGTCAACAAACAAAACGTAAAACCGGCTATATCATCATTAAATATTAATGAAAAATCATCACTATTATCAAATAGCGCTCTCCGCATCTTTAAGCCTGTTGTTGTTTTTAACAACAGTTAAAATCCATGCCCAACAGCAGGCTTTTAGTTACAATCAATATGCAGACAACCTCATTACGCTTAACCCGGCCTATTCCTTGCTAGACAAGGCAGCCAGCATAAACGTACTGGGCCGTAGGCAGTTTATAGGAATAGAGGGTGCACCCGCAACCTTGTTGTTCAATGGCAGTTTGCCTATTCCCTCTATTAATGCCACAGTGGGTATAGCTGTGGTTAACGATCAGTTTGCTATAGAACGCTTAACTGAGGTAAATGTATTTTTTGCCAAAGCCATTACCCTAAACGAACAAACTAAGCTTGGTGTATCTCTTAATGCAGGCCTAAAAAACTATCGGGCAAACTACCAAAACTTAGATCCCAACGACCCAACCTTTGGCACCGACCTGCGAGAAACCCAACCTAACATTGGTTTTGGTATCATGCTGTACACAGACAAGTATTATGTTGGCATCTCTGTTCCACAGCTCAGTATCCAGAGCTTAGGAACCGCTTCCGTACAACAGGCCACCTATCTTCAAAATCATTATTACATGGCCGCTGCCTATATTTTTGGCCAGCAGGAAGACTTTGCCATTAAACCTGCGGCCTTGGCATCCTATACCAAAGACCTCCCTGTTAACCTTAACTTTTCTACCACCATCTATCTCAAGCAATTATTGGGCATAGGCGCAAACTACAATACCAACAAACAATTGGCCGCTATGTTATCCGTACATGGCAAAAAATTTAAAATCGGATATAGTTATGAGTTTGGTACCGGCACGACAAGCATACAGGGCTACAATAATGCAACAAGTGAACTATCTTTAACCTATAGGTTTGGAAATAAGATAAGTACAAAAATGCTCTAAACTTGTGTTAGCTCTTATTATTTTTTGGGTTTATATTCAATCTTCCTTTTTAACCCCATAAAATGAGGTTGATATAATTTACCTGAGAAATTCACAGAAGAACCATGTGTTATTGCCCACCGTGTGAAAGGTCAAAACCTAATATTTTATCTCCATACTGAATAACCGCTAACATCACCGCAGCATTTGCTTGTGCGCCAGAATGAGGTTGAACATTTACCCATGCTGCAGCGAAAAGTTTCTTTGCTCTTTCAATAGCCAAATTCTCAATTTCATCAACCTGACAACCCCCGTAATAGCGCTTTCCTGGCAAGCCTTCAGCGTATTTATTAGTTAATACTGAACCAGCCGCTTCCATTAGTTGCTATTTTATTAATACGATATGAATGCAAAGACATTAATTAAAAGATTTATAGATAAAAATGAGTTTAAACACAAATAGGCTCAGAAATAGAAATAAGACACTTTGAATTTCAAAGTGTAGATTTTTTGTTATAAATTTGAAATAATTCTTAATGAATTGTTAAAACAAAATACCGTAATTTGTAATTTATATTATTGCATGGAAGTTAAAACCGGACCTCTACTATCCACCATCAATTATCCTGCTGATTTAAAGCAGTATAACGAACAAGATTTAGAGCAAATATGCCAAGAGTTACGTCAATATATTATTGATGTTGTTAGCGTGAATGGAGGGCATTTTGGTGCTAGTTTAGGCGTTGTAGAGCTAACGGTAGCTTTGCATTATGCCTTAAACACACCTTATGACAAACTGGTTTGGGACGTTGGTCACCAAGCTTATGGGCATAAAATCTTAACCGGAAGAAGAAGTCAATTCCATACCAATAGAATTCTAAACGGCATAAGTGGCTTCCCTAAAATCAGCGAAAGTGAATATGATACTTTTGGGGTAGGCCACTCTTCAACCTCTATCTCTGCAGCTTTAGGGATGGCCGTAGCCTCACATTATAAAGGAGAAAAAGATAGACAACACGTAGCTGTAATTGGCGATGGCGCAATGACAGCGGGTTTGGCATTTGAGGGCTTAAATCACGCAGGCATAGAAAACTCTAACCTCCTAGTGGTTTTAAATGACAACTGTATGTCAATCGACCCTAATGTAGGCGCACTTAAAGAATATTTAACCAGTATCACAACTTCAAAATCATATAATCGCTTTCGCGATGATGTCTCTAATGTATTAACCAAATTATCGGAACTTGGTCCAAATGCACATAAATACGTTAAAAAGATAGAGAAAAGCATTAAGGGCACATTGCTAAAACAGAGCAATATGTTCGAGGCATTAAACTTTAGGTACTTTGGCCCTGTAGATGGCCATGATGTTAAACGTTTAGCAAGTATCATTAAAGACCTAAAAGATATCCCTGGCCCTAAGTTGTTGCATTGCGTAACGGTAAAAGGTAAAGGTTTCGCATTGGCAGAAAAAGACCAAACCAAATGGCATGCTCCTGGTTTGTTTGATAAAATTACTGGTGAAATTAAAAAATCAGTTCCAGATAAACCTCAGCCACCAAAATATCAAGATGTATTTGGACATACGCTGGTAGAACTAGCCGAAGCAAATGCAAAAATTGTAGGCATTACACCCGCCATGCCCTCAGGCTCATCAATGAATATCATGATGAAGGCCATGCCAGAACGTGCATTTGATGTGGGTATTGCCGAACAACATGCGGTAACCTTTTCGGCTGGGCTAGCTACACAAGGTTTAGTGCCTTTTTGTAATATCTACTCAAGTTTTATGCAAAGAGCTTATGATCAGGTTATCCATGATGTGGCCATACAAAACTTAAATGTTGTTTTTTGTTTAGATAGAGCTGGTTTAGCAGGTGCCGATGGCGCAACACACCATGGTGCTTATGATTTGGCTTACATGCGTTGTATACCCAACATGGTGATTGCTTCTCCAATGAATGAAGAAGAATTGCGTAATTTAATGTTTACTGCCCAACAAGAAAACATAGGCCCATTTACTATCCGTTATCCTCGTGGTAATGGAGTAATGCCCGATTGGAAAAGACCTTTTAAAACACTAGAAATTGGCAAAGGGCGTAAAATAGCCGACGGAGAAGATGTAGCTATGCTATCAATTGGCCATATCGGTAATTTTGCCGTTGATGCTTGTAAGGAACTAAATAGTGAAGGAATTCATCCCGCTCATTACGATTTAAGATTTGTTAAACCTCTTGATGCTACAATGTTGCATGAAGTGTTTAATCGCTATAAAAACATCATCACCATAGAAGATGGTTGTTTACAAGGTGGTATGGGAAGTGCTATTATAGAGTTCATGGCCGACCATAACTATCAAGCGAATGTGGTTAGATTAGGCATTCCTGATGAGTTTATAGAACACGGAGAACAACCAGAACTTTGGGCAATATGTGGTTATGACACCAACGCGATTATTTCTGCCGTAAAAAAACTAGCCGTTAGTCGTACCACTAAAACAATGGCATCTTAAAAAGAGATATGGTCATCGGATGAATAGAAGGCTACATGCAATTTTCATCCCATGACAATACCACCAACGCTAATATTTATCAATTGGAAAAGAACTCAAAAATATACATCGCTGGGCATAGGGGAATGGTTGGCTCTGCCATTTACCGTAAACTGCAAAAAGAAGATTTCACTAACATCATTACCAAAACCTCTAGTGAACTAGACTTAAGAAACCAACAAGCTGTTGCCGATTTTTTTTCAACTGAGCAACCAGACTATGTATTTTTAGCAGCTGCTAAAGTTGGTGGTATTGTAGCAAACAATACCTACCGAGCAGATTTTCTTTATGAAAACCTAGCTATCCAAAATAACGTTATCCACCAATCTTATCTTACTGGTGTTAAAAAATTAATGTTCTTAGGCTCTAGTTGCATTTACCCAAAACTAGCCCCACAACCATTAAAAGAAGAATATTTATTAACTGGCTTATTGGAAGAAACCAATGAACCCTATGCCATGGCAAAAATTGCAGGCATCAAAATGTGCGATGCCTATAGGGCACAATATGGCTGTAATTTTATCTCTGTCATGCCAACCAATCTTTATGGCTATAACGATAATTACCACCCACAAAACTCACATGTTTTACCTGCTTTGATTCGTAGATTTGATGAAGCCAAAAAAAGCAATGCAAGTGAAGTAGTAATTTGGGGATCCGGAACACCCATGCGTGAATTTCTCTTTGCAGATGATTTAGCAGCCGCTTGTTATTTCCTCATGCAAACCTATAACGAACCACATTTAATTAACATTGGTACCGGCGAAGACCTAACCATTAAAGAGCTAGCATTAACAATTGCTGCAGTTGTAGGTTATAAGGGAGAGTTAAATTTTGATAGTACTAAACCTGATGGCACTCCACGTAAATTAATGGACGTATCTAAACTTCATAATTTAGGCTGGAAACATCAAATTGAATTAAAAGAAGGTCTAAAGCTAGCTTACCAGGATTACCTAAGCAAAATTTAGTCTGCTCCCTTCCTTGGTTGGTGGCTCACCAACCATTTGCTAGTTAATGGAACTATTTGTTATTGCAATTCTTGGTTGATGGGCCACCAACCAAGGGATAAAGCGTCCCACGCTACTACGCGAACGTCATACCCCTGCCTGTCCGGCAGGCAGGCAACTTGTCCCGATAGCTATCGGGAGGGCATCTTAATGCGATCGCAAGGCTCGCTATCCTTCCCTATTGCTTTAGGACTTTTGTTTGCTAGGAAATGAAGTAGCTGAGCGAGGTTAGTTATGCTCAACTTTACTGCTCTGAAGGAGTACCCTTCCGTCCTTGGTTGGTGAGCCACCAACCAAGGGATAAACTAGAGAAGGCCTGACGTAAATCGACAATGCTCACCTTGTCCCGATAGTTATAGGGAGGAAATCTTGATATAATGAAAAAGGTTTGTGTTTCCTGCAACAAACAGTAGTTAAGGCAAGTATACAACTCCACAACTCACCACCTCCACAACTAAACCCCAACCCTAAAAATCCTGATAAATATTTCTAAAGCTACTTCTCAATCCAAAAGTAACCATGGTCGTTTTATCAGTAGATAAGTTATTCTTTTCTTGCCTAAATATGGCCCCAGCTTCAAACCTCAGGTTATACTTAGGGTTAATGATATAAGAAACCCTCCCGTCTAAATAAGCAAAGTTTGTTTTTAAGCCTCCAGCAGTTTTATAGCCATTTTGCCTAACACGTGTAATATAAGACTCATTAATATCTTTCCCTACATTTTCACCGTTATTTAAACCATAAGTGGCATAATTAGCTTGTGCAGAAAAAGCCCATTTATTAATTTGATAATTCCAGATGGTTAAAAATTCTCTAAAGTTAGCACCCATTGGATGTGCCAGCGCTTCGGCATAATGCCCATAATTAAGTAAAGAGCTTCTCTGGGTATACGTAAATGGACGGGCAGTATTAAACTCTGCTAAATAATTTAAGCCAGGCACTTTAAAAGCATCAAAACCTTTTACACCTAATTGATAGGCAAATTTATTAGCCCAATACCCCTTACCTGCAAAAACTTCCTTCGCTGTAAACTCATCTGCTACAGCTTGCCCATATACGGTTAAATTCTTAAGTACTTTATACTTTCCAGTAAAACCTAATAATGCATTATCAGGAGAACCATTAATACCCTCTACTGTTCTTAAAAAGATAATGGGATTAAGGTAAGACGCATCAAATCCTCGTTTACCACTAGCGTCGGCATCTTGCCAAATAATGGCATCAAAAAAACCAACAGAAAGTCGATTGTTAACATTCCAATCTAAATAATGAAAAGCGCCCCATTTTTTCCTGAAACCATTATCGTATGAAAGTTGTGGTGATAATGGGTCTTGAAATTGCGACCACATGGCCATGTATTTTACATTACCTAAGGTAGCGGTTAACTTAAGAAAGGGATAGGGTGAAGATACGTCTGATAATAACATGGAGCGATAACCATCTCCAATAAAATTTTTATCTTGTCCTAAGGTAATAGTAAGGTATTTATTAACGTTGTAATTTAAAACTGCTGTAGCATAAGCCCAATCTTTAGTAGTTTTTTCAATACCAAATTTATCATTTGCCATCCCCGGGATTACGCCCTTGCTATTCACGTAATTGGTTAAATAATTATTAAATCGAGCTTGGTTCTCAAAACCACTACTATAAAAACTAAATTTCTCTCCAATATTACCTCCAACCTGATAACCCCTGGTATTCAAGAAAGTGTTGATTTTATGCTCCGAATCCCTACCGATTTGTAGGTCTGATAAAAAGTCGATGTAAAAACTATAATCTTCTTTGTTTATTTCAACCAAGTGTTCATTAAATAACTTACGCCCAACCCAAGTACTTCGTTCTCTTATTCCAACACTAAGTAGCGAATCTAGTTTTTTAGTAAGTAGGCTATCATCGGCTATTACAGGCTTAAAAGAGGTATGAAATCTAGTGTCTAAGCTGTATAAATCTCTATTTAATTTTTGATATTGATAATAGCTATAAGGTATAATCTGTTGGGCACTTAAAGTTGAGGCGGCAAAAATTAAAAGGATACTTAGTAATCTTATTTTCATAAAGGGGTTTTATTATTTAATGCTAGGCGTATGATCTAATTCTTCGAAGACTGAGTTTTTGCTCTTGTACTCTCTCACCAAAGCCTTCATGGTCATCACTACATTTCTATCATCATTTTTCCTAGCATGATCTAGTAGTGTATATATTTGTGATTCAATTTCAGAGAAAACATATTCACGCACCTTCCCAATCATGATTTTTTCATGATGCGTTGGCATGGTATTCTCACTGTCATTTAAAAGTTCTTCAAACAATTTCTCTCCTGGTCTTAGACCAGTAAATTGAATCTTAATTTCTTGGTTTGGAATTAAACCCGCCAATCGAATCATTTTTTTGGCAAGTTCAACTATCTTAACAGATTTACCCATGTCAAAAATAAAGATCTCTCCTCCTGCCCCCATACACCCAGCCTCCAAAACTAATCGACAAGCCTCCGGAATGGTCATGAAATACCTTGTAATTTCTGGATGGGTAACTGTAATAGGCCCACCCTTTTCTATCTGTTGTTTAAAGCGAGGTATTACAGAGCCATTAGAACCTAAAACATTGCCAAATCTGGTGGTAATAAATCTAGTAATTGGTTTTACATCCAAATCATTAATATAACTTAAGCCATTGCTAAAAATAAAATTGGGCTTATGTAATGAATTATTTAATGATTGCACATAAATCTCAGCAATGCGCTTAGAAGCGCCCATGACATTGGTAGGATTAACCGCTTTATCTGTAGAAATCATCACAAATTTCTGTACACCATGTTTCACAGATAGATCTGCAATGGTCTTGGTTCCCCACACATTGGTTTTTACAGCTTCTGCAGGGTTATCCTCCATTAAAGGAACATGTTTATAGGCTGCTGCATGGTAAACGTAATGAGGTTTATAGGTTTCAAAAAGGTGATCCATCCTTTTCTCATCCTTAACATCCCCTACAAAGGCATGAAAATTAGTATTAGAATACGTTTCTTCTAATTCTAGGTAAATATGATGCAATGAAGTTTCAGATTGGTCGCAAAGAATAATCAAACTGGTTTCAAATTTAATTAATTGGCGTACAATCTCACTACCAATAGAGCCTGCTGCACCAGTAATTAAAATTCTTTTGCCCTTCAATTGATTCTGTATACCCTCTATATCAATCTGAATGGTTTTTCGATTTAATAAATCCTCAATATTAATGTTTTGTATCTGTCTGGTATGCAATTTACTTCTAGACCAAACATCTGCTGGCGGTATATTAAGTACCATGATGTCATTTTCTAGGCAAATGTCTACAATCTGGTTTTTTCGCTCAACAGGAATCGTATAAGAGGCAAAAATAATTTCATCAACTTGATGATCACTGATCAACTGCTCTAACTTCTCGCCTGCTATAATTTTCACTCCATCAATAGTCTTTCCAACTTTTCGTTCATCATCATCCACAAAGGCAATAATCGTTTTGTTCACTTTTCCATCGTGGTCAAAGGTTCGTTTGGTTGCCAGTCCCGCTTCTCCAGCACCATAAATAATCACCTTTCTTTTGTCAAGCGTCAAATTTTTAATGTACATGAAAAAGTACTTGATCAATACTCGGTAAGTAATCAAGAAAAGAAAGCTGGTTAAGCCATTAATAACCAATACGATATTGGAAATATAAGGGTCTCCCTTAAGAGCCAGCACAGCCATGTTAATGAAAAAGAATATTCCATTAGTGGCTATTACTGCATATAAAACCCTAAATGTATCTTGTGCACTCGTATACCTGATAATTCCAGAATAGGTTTTCACATTTAAAAAAACCATGATATTAATCACACTAATGATGATTACATTCCTGCCAAATTCTGCAGGTTGTATACTATTAAGATCAAAATTATATCGTAAGAAATACGCAATAAACAAAGAAAACAGGCAGATACCTAAATCCAGTAAAAAAATGATCCACTTTGGAACGATATTTATTTGACTAAACAATTTCATTTAATTTAAATCAAATATAACAAATATAATACCACAGTCAATTTTTTTTGATTGGCCGACATTAACAAGGTCTATCGTCAACCGTTTATCGTCTGGCGTCTGTTAAAACGCTCAACGAACAACGAACAACGCCTCACCGTCCACCGTTTGTCGTTTGTCGTCTGATAAACCCTCCACAACCCCACAACTAACCAACTCAACGCCTTCACAACTAACCGCCTCAACCCTCAATAAGCATTATCCTCACCTCTTAGCATGTTAATGATGGTCATGAAAACAATCTTCACATCTAACATGGCGGTCCAATTCTCTAAATAGTGGATATCATATTTAATACGGTTCTCCATGTCAAACGCATCTTTAGTTTCACCTCTTAAGCCATGCACCTGGGCCCAGCCCGTTATACCAGGTTTTACAAAATGACGCACCATGTATTTATCAATTATCGTTTGAAATTGATCATTTAGCTTTAAAGGATGTGGCCTTGGCCCTACTACACTCATGTCGCCAAGCATCACATTGATAAACTGCGGAAGCTCATCCAAACTACTTCGCCTTAAATAATTACCTACACGGGTTATCCTTGCATCGCCTTTTTTTGCCTGTACATACTCATGCTCTGTTTCCCTCACGCTCATGGTTCGAAATTTAAAAACAGTAAATTGTTTGTTATTTCTTCCAGCACGTTTTTGAAGAAAAAATACCGGCCCCTTTGAGTCTAGTTTAATGATAATCGCAATAAGGGGTAGTAACCACCATAATAGAAATACAAAAAGCAAACAAGAAAAGGCCAAATCGAAAAAACGTTTTTTAAATCGCTCATCTATTTCCTCTAAAGGTTCTGGCCTTATGGTAATAATGGGAAATTTGTTGCCCAGATAATTAACGTTATAATTGCCAAATAAATGAGAACCCATATCTGGAATGAATTTGAGTCTCAAACCATTTTTATCCGCCTCTTTGATCAGATCATGTACAGCTAACATCCGATCTGGTATTACAGTTACATATACATCTTTAACACCAGCAGCCGCAGCTTCGCTTAAGCGTTGCGAAATACCGCTAGATATAATTTGCAACTGATCAAAATAAACACATTCATCACCGCCAATGGTGCCGTAAAACAAGAAATTTCGTTCTTGATTAAAATGATCTATTAATCTTATAGAAGTTTGGTTGGAACCAATAACGGCTACTTCTCTAGACAATCGGAACCGATCTACAGCAAGGTAATGTATGGAAGTCCCTATTAGCCTGTTTATGATAAATGCACCAGCCAGCAAGATGTAAAACCACAATAAGAGAGATGGAGATAAATGGTTTTCTTTATGAAATTGAAGATATAACACATATAAGATCACATGTAAACCGTAAGTTCGCCAAGTGGCCCGGTAAACCTGTTCCATCTTATTCTCGCCAGTCACCCTGTATAAACCAAAATAGCCTGAGCATACCAACCATATCAAGTTACAAACTACAACATGGTTATTGTTATTTCCTATAAAAACCTCTCGATTAGCGATAGATGCCCAATAGCCTACAATATAGAAGATTATATTAATCATTAATAAATCTACTAAAGGCAAAATATACCTTAACAGGAAAACATATCTGGTTTGATTGTTCATAGGTTACAGGTTTCAGGGCCCTGTTTCTTAATGTATTTTAAACTTCACCCATACACTATAGCCTACAAAATTAACTATAAATAAATAGAATGTATGATTGAAGTACTAAAAAAGAGAGCTGCGTCGTTAAATGGACTTAAAAAGTCGATAAATATTACTTATTACTCGATATCATTAAAATTAACAATTAATCTGCTTAGTAGGCGTTTTCTTCTCCCCTAACCATATTAATCACCGTCATGAACACAATCCTCACATCAAACATCCCAGCCCAATTTTCAATGTAATAGATGTCTGCCTTAACCCTATTTTCCATATCCAATTTATCCTTTGTTTCACCCCTATAGCCATTTACCTGCGCCCAGCCCGTAATACCAGGTTTTGCAAAATGACGAACCATGTATTTTTTTATAATTTCTTGATATTGATCATTCAACAACAATGGATGTGGTCTAGGCCCAACTACGCTCATGTCTCCGTAAAACACATTGATAAATTGTGGGATCTCATCTAAACTTGTTCTTCTTAAAAAAGCGCCTATCTTGGTAATCCTGCTATCATTCTTGGTGGCCTGTTTAAATTCACCATCATCCTCGGCAACAGTCATTGTCCTAAATTTAAGTACTTTAAAAATCTCGTTATTCCGTCCTGCTCTATTTTGTTTGAATAAAACCGGCCCCTTACTTTCCAATTTAATTAACAAGGCAATAATGGGGTAAAGCCAGCTAAAAACAAACAGGATAAATAAAGAACTAAAGACTAAATCAAATGCCCTTTTTTTAAAACGATTGCTCATTTCTTCCAAAGGTTCATTTCTTAAGGTAATAATCGGGAACTCGCCTCCCATATACCCAATGGTAAAGGGCGTATTTAAGGTGCCGCCAAAATCTGGAATAAACTTTAAACGAACACAAGCCTTATCAGCTTCAGCTACCAAGGTTTTAACATCAGCCATGCGTTGTGGGGCAACAGCTACATAAACCTCCTTAACGCCATAATCTACTGCTTCTGCTAATTTTCCTGCAATAATTTGAGCAGTAACGCCTTCCTTAGAATCATAAATGGTTTCATCATCTCCTAAAGAACCATAAAACTCTAAACTTCTCTGCCCTTGCAAATAGACAGATAGCCGCTCTGCAGTAACATTAGAACCCAATACCGCTACCTTTTTTGCAGCCTTAAACTTGTTCAGTACAATATACTGAATAGAGGTACCAACAAAACGATTTAGGATAAAGGCAAAAGACAATACAATGTAAAACACAACTAAAAATGCTCTCGAAAAAGCATCCTGATTAAAAAAAATCAGGTAGGCAGAAAACAGCACAAAATGAAAGGCAACACTGCGCCAAGTACCCCTGTAAATTCTTTCTATTTTTCTAGAGCCATAAGTAGTATACAAACCAAATACAGCAGTACTTACTATCCAAATTAAATTACAGATTACAATGTGGTGGCTGTTTAACTCATTACTTAATGTTCTTCCAAAAGATACCGCTAAAAAATAGCTTGCAAAATAGATTACGTTCAACATTAAGACATCAGTTACTGGCAAAATATACCTTAAAAGATAGATGTAACGTGTTTGAATAGCCATAATCAGGGATGAATGTTAAAAAGCTTCAATATATCCACAAAGTTAATATATTATATTTTAGATTAAATACCTACAACTTGGTATTTGTTAACTTTTTGTAAGAAATTTGTGTCAAAACTTAAGGCTTAACGAAAAATTAACAGAATTAGGAAAAAAGTAAACCAAAATCAGACTAATACTGACATAAAAGAGGCTTGCATCATTAACTTACTAGAAATTTATTTAGTTTTTTGTCATCCGATGTATGGGCAACATCAATGTATCATCGGATGAAAGCCAGTAGCTCTTTCGTGTAGTCAAATATTTTGATTCATCATGCTCAGCTTCTCGTCATCCCCTCGTGCGTCCTCTCGACGATAGGAGAACCCAGAATGGCTCATTAATACCATTAAAACAATAAAAACTTATTAATAGATCTGTTAGACAAACCCACCCTTCCCATCATCTCGACGACAGGAGAACCCAGAATGGCTCATTAATACAGTTAAAGTAATAAGAACTTATTAATAGATCTCTGGGTTAATTCTCCTTGCTAACCTATAACCCCTAACCATCTAAACCCTAACCGCCTTCAACAACTCAACCTCTAACCATCCAAATTCATAAACATCCTCAGCTTCCCGAATCAAAACAAGAATTGCGAAGATCGATCCTCATCAACCTAAACCTATTAGAAGAGACCATCAGTTTTGAAGCACCTGAATTCCATTTAAGGCTTTCAATCCAATTTTTGTTTTTAAAGAAACTCTTTTAAATAAATTGTTGGTTATATATATAAGAATTTTTTACAAAAAAATGAAATCTTAAGGCATGAGTTTGTTATTCACTACCTTAAATCAAGATAATTAGAAAAATTTTCGCAAGAAATTTGTATTTTTACAGCAAACATTTAAAAAAACAGCCAACTTAATTAAAATATTAATTAATCATAAACTTTTAGTTAATTAATTAGGCAATTAAATCATCCCATATTAAAATTTTAAGGATAAACTTCGAAAATCAATGAAAAAAGCACTCATCACTGGTATTACAGGTCAAGACGGCTCTTACTTAGCCAGTCTATTATTAAAAAAAGGTTACGAAGTACATGGCATTAAACGCCGTAGTTCGTTATTCAATACCGACCGTATCGATCATTTGTATCAAGATCCTCATGAAAACGACGTTAAGTTTGTACTACACTATGGAGATTTAAGTGATTCAACAAACCTTATCCGCATTATCCAGCAGGTACAACCAGATGAGATTTATAATTTGGGTGCAATGAGCCATGTACAGGTAAGTTTCGAAACGCCTGAATATACCGCAAATGCTGATGGGATTGGCACTTTGAGGATTTTAGAAGCCATTCGTATTTTAGGTTTAGTTAATAAAACTAAGATATATCAAGCATCTACCTCAGAACTGTACGGCTTGGTGCAAGCAGTACCTCAAAGCGAAACCACCCCTTTCTATCCTCGTTCGCCTTATGCAGTAGCTAAAATGTATGCTTATTGGATTACCGTAAATTATCGTGAAGCTTATGGCATATACGCATGTAATGGCATCCTATTCAATCACGAAAGTCCACTCCGTGGAGAAACCTTCGTTACCCGTAAAATTACTCGTGGTACAGCGAAGATTGCATTAGGCATGCAAGATAAATTATATTTAGGGAACCTAGATGCACGTAGAGATTGGGGCCACGCCAAAGATTATGTAGAAGCCATGTGGTTAATCTTACAACAAGAAAAACCAGAGGACTTTGTAATCGCAACTGGCGTAACCACAACCGTACGTGATTTTATTAAGATGGCATTTGGAGAAGTGGGAATTAGCCTCGAATTTAAAGGAGAAGGTGCCGAAGAAAGAGGATATGTAACCGCATGCAGCAAACCAGAATTTCAGGTAGAAATTGGAAAAGAAGTAGTAGCCGTTGACGCTCGTTATTTCCGCCCTACTGAAGTAGACCTGTTGATCGGCGACCCAACCAAATGTAAAGAGAAGTTAAATTGGAAGCCTAAATATGACCTAGCTGGATTGGTTAACGACATGATGAATGCAGATGTAGAACTTTTCCAAAAGGAGAGAATGTTAAAAGAAGCTGGTTACGCCGTTAAAAATCAGTTCGAATAATGGACAAATCAAGCAAAATATATGTAGCAGGGCACAATGGAATGGTTGGCTCTGCTATTGTTAGAAAACTGAAAAGTGAAGGCTTTGAAAACATTATAACTCGTTCTTCCAAAGAACTAGATTTGAGGGATCAAAAAGCAGTAAGCGACTTTTTTACTACCGAAAAACCAAGTCATGTTTTCCTAGCTGCTGCAAAAGTGGGTGGCATATTGGCTAACAATATCTACCGTGCAGATTTCCTTTATGAAAATTTAATGATCCAGAACAATGTAATTCATTCTGCCTACCAAAATGAGGTTACCAAACTGATGTTCTTAGGGTCTTCATGTATTTATCCAAAACTTGCCCCACAACCATTAAAGGAAGATTATTTATTAACTGGCGAATTAGAGCCTACCAATGAGCCCTATGCCATTGCCAAAATTGCAGGCATCAAATTGTGCGACGCTTATCGTGCTCAATATGGCTGCAATTACATTTCGGTGATGCCAACTAATTTGTATGGGCCAAATGATAATTACGATTTGAATAATTCCCATGTTTTACCCGCATTAATCCGTAAGGTAATTACTGCTAAAAACAATAAGGACGCAAACGTAACCATTTGGGGAACAGGCACACCAAAAAGAGAATTTTTATATGTTGATGATTTAGCAGAAGCTTGTTTTTACTTAATGCAAACCTACAATGAGCCAGGCCTGGTAAATATTGGCGTTGGCGAAGATGTTTCCATTTTAGAACTTGCTCAATTAGTGGTTAAAGTTGTAGGTTATGAAGGAGAAATTGTAACCGATACCACAAAACCAGATGGCACGCCTAGAAAACTAATGGATGTAGGCAAACTTCATGCAAAGGGCTGGAAAGCAAAAATATCGCTCGAAGAAGGGATAACTAAAGTATATAACGAAGTTAAGAACCTTAATTGGAACTAATGAACCCTAACAATTACGTATTAATCATGGCCGGGGGTGTGGGCAGCCGATTCTGGCCTAAGAGCCGCAACAATTTCCCAAAACAATTCTTGGACATTTTAGGCATAGGAAAATCTTTATTACAGCTAACCTATGAAAGATTCCTTAAACTATGCCCTAAAGAAAATATCTTCATTGTAACCAACAATCAATATGAAGACATTATCTTACAGCAATTAGAAGGCATCACATCATCACAATTGATTTGTGAACCTAGCCGTAACAACACAGCACCATGTATTGCGTATGCTTCTTTTAAATTACAAGCACTCAATCCAGAAGCTAACATCGTGGTTGCTCCTTCTGATCATTTCATTCTTTACGAAGATGTTTTTATTGAAAAGATCAAAATCGCCTTAGCTTATACCGAGCAAAACGAAGCATTGGTAACTTTAGGAATTAACCCTATACGCCCAGACACTGGTTATGGCTATATTAAGTATGCAAGTGAAAATGTAGAGGGGGTGTACAAAGTAGCTCAATTTACGGAGAAGCCCACTTTGGATAAGGCAAAAATATTTTTGGAGGATGGGAATTATGTTTGGAATGCAGGAATTTTCATTTGGAAAGTCGGCTCCATTATCAACGCCCTACAAAAACATGCCGCAGAAATACATGATTTATTCAATAAGGGCATAGCTAACTATAACACAGAATTGGAACGTGGCTTTATCGACACACATTATCCTAACTCACCAAATATATCCATTGATTATGCAATCATGGAACAGGCGGATAATGTTTATACCATACCTGCAGAATTTGGCTGGTCTGATTTAGGTACTTGGGCATCGCTATATGATGCTGCGCCTAAAAATGAGGAGCATAATGTGATTGCGGCTCAACAAATTAATGTAAAGGATACCAATAATAGCATTATCCACATCAATGGAGATAAACTTGCTGTAATTAGAGGCCTAGAAAACTTTATTGTAGTTGATGAAGGAAATGCCTTGCTGATTTATCCAAAAGCACAAGAACAGGAAATTAAAGAAGTGGTTAAAGAAATGAGCATTAGTTTTGGTGATCGTTTTAACTAAAAAACCACATTCTCGTTAGCATTTTTATTGAAATGAATTTATGGATACCTTGGTTACTACGAGCCAAGGTATTTTCATTTATAAGGTTACTAAAATAAGATTGACGAGGTGCGTTATCGCTTAGGCTGGCTGCTTTAAGATGCCCAGGCAAGCTGAGCATGATGGTGTTTAACCACATAGGCACGTAGAAAACATAGGGTTTGTCAGAAAGGTTATATACCGCTGCAATGGCAACCGAAGATTAAATTGCATTAAGATACCCAGTCAAGCTGAGCATGACGACTCTCGACTGTTGAGCTGAGTACGGCGGTTCTGATAACTATGGGCTTGATGGGCGAAATGGGCAAGACGGCTTTGAACCACATAGAAAGATTAGCTCTTTGTCCGAAAAGCTATATGTATCGCTACAATACCAATCATAGGTTAATGGCGTTTTGCAATATTTGCGCTCTTGACGGGCAGCTATGTTGGATCAAGCGGAATTCGGATCAATGCCAAATGTTGAGGGAAGAACGCTACATTTTCCACACCTTTAAATTCGATTCTGAAGGCCTTGCTCTCTGCGTTAAAAGTAGGGCAAATATCTTTAGTCAGACTTTTGATTGATCTCTATGTCAAGCACTTTCCGTTACTTGTTATTCTTCAAATTTTCTAGCTTAATCTGATAGTGAATTTAACATTTAATCACGTTTTTTTTATGGTCCATTACGTTCCTTTTTAATAGGAGATAACTAAATTTAGGAAATTTAAAAAAGCAAACTATGGACTCAACCACATTACCGGAGTTAAACCTTCCAATTAAGGATGACTTTACAGGTGACTCTGACGGATCGATCGCACTCACGTCAACAAATGAAGTAAAATTTAAAGACACCGATGGTTTAATTAGAGAATTGACAGATGTGCCTGCGGTAATTGCACTGGTAACGCCAACATCAAGTGATGTATCATTTTTAATTAGTTAGGGATGGCAATACTAACTAACGGAAAAATAGTTAATAACTATGATCGATTTACAGGTGTGCCCTTTAATGCGACAATTTATCCTGCACTGCCAGCAGGAGTAATAGTAGATGATGCCATCTGGTTTCACAACCGAGCTGAGTTTGGGGGTGGATATGCAAAACGAGACTTTGAAGATGGGTTTGTTAATCCTGAATGGTTTGGTGCAATACCCGACGACTTAGATGAGGATTATACCGAAATCCTTCAAGCAATTTTGGATTGCGATTATTATCCCAACATTTCTTTAAGAGGCGCTTTTAAGGTAAATGATTTGGTGGTGCCAGATCATAAGGTACTAAGATGTTCGAATTTTAAACTTATCCAAAGGGCTTTAAGCACTACCACGGGAAATGTACTACTTACCTTAGGCGATAATGTTAAGATTAATGGCGAGCTTACCATTGACGGAAATAATTTGGAACTTGTAAGGCCAAATAACAATAGGGAATACATAGGACTAGAGATTGGCAATGGACTGGTAGCAGACCACATTATCATTAAAAACACCTTTAATCTTACCGCTAGAGGTATTGAGAAGAGTAATTTCAGAATTGATCAACTTACGGAAATTGGGATGGGCCGTGGCGCTCTATTGTTGCGGTGTTCTGACGGTTTTATTGGAACTTATATCAGCAGAAATGCGAATATGGTTTTTAATTCAATCTATCAACATTGCCTTGATCTGTTTTATTGTAACAATATAGAAATCAACTCTTATAATGTCTTTGATGTGCATTCAACAAGCGCTGCGCCCTCTTACGCAATAACGGGAATTACAATGGGCGGAAATAGCTTTTGCAAGATAAATTCGGCCATATTTTCTGGATTTTCATCTGATCTAACTGGGCTACCCATCGCAGAAGATGGAGGCTACGGAAACATTATCAGCAATGTACAAATTAAAGATTGGAATCTGGGTTGTGGCCTGGAAGTGCAGGGGAGCTGTTTTTGCATCTTTAACAACTGGTATATTGATGCCACTGCAATACCCAATGATGTATCGACCAGCGTAGGGATGCATATTTTAGAAACGGGGATTAGCGGCGCTTTTACAGACCCTAAATACCTGTATGTGCAAAACAGAGACCGGGGACTGGCAAATAACAATACCTTTGATAATTTTACCGTTGTAGGCGCATACGCTTCGTTTAGGGTTGCTGGCAACAATAACATCTTTAGGAATTGTGCCGCAATAGGAAATACATTCGGTTGGCGAATTCAGAGTTTGCAAGGTGGTGTTGCTACACATTACTGGAACAGCAGAATTGACGAAAAAATTGTTAATAATCGTTTTATTGACTGTAAGGCAGAGCAATGTACAATTGGTTTTGCATTTTGGGGCGGTAGAAACGTACAGTTAGTAAACCCAGAAATTAGGAACTGTAAAACTGGACTTACCAATGTTACACTGCAAATTTTTGCAAGTTCTACCGCTGCTACAACTAATACCATTACGGCGCCAATAGCAGTAACGGCCAACCAATACAAAGGATATCATATATTTATATCTAATGGGCCATCAGTAGGCGACCTCAGAAAAATTATAAGCCATACGGCTACCGTTTACACCATTGAGGGTACATTTACTACTATACCTTTAGCCAGCGAGTTCGCAATAGCAGAAGACCAAGGCGATATTTATATCAAGGGCGGACAAATCTTTGATGATCAAAATTTTGCAATGAATAGTGTTTGCAGCTTTTCGCCAGCGATTACTACGGTGGATCAGCTAAAAGAAGTAATTATTGCAAACAATGGTGATCGGATTGCCTACAATCAAAAATTTAAAATAAAGAACATTATTACGGGAGCAAGTAGCCCTGATTTGATTGTTCAATGTATTAATGTTGACCCAGATACGAGGGATCGAATTAATATTAAACCCTTAACTTTAGGCGATGGGAGTGCAATTGCTGGAGCATTAGCTACGCCATTTGTAAATGGTACAGGCACATTGAGCACTGAAGATGTACCAGTAGCCCCAGGTGCTAAATTATCTAGACTAATAGGTACGGGCACAAACTTTCCGGATGAAATTGATGGCCACTATTGGCTTAAAGTTGGTACAGAAAATGCGCAGGTGCTTAATGCTGATTACGCAGATCTGAGCAAATATTATCTCACAGACCAGCTGACGCAACTGTATGCAAACGTACCTTTTCAAATTGTGAAATGTGATATCGAAGGTATACCACAGATGGTAGATGGTCTTAACTTTAACAGGTACCATGGTGATGTTGTGATTGCAGATGACGTGATTATTAAAGGAGAAAGTAATGCTAAAATTGCTGGCTACCGATCAAGAAGTATAAATGAAATTGAGCTTACACCAAACGTTGCCGCACCCAAATTGGTGGTTGGTGCCAATAAGTATTTGACCAATAATACAACTGCAATTACCTTGGCTAATTTTACCAATGGCATAGTAGGCAGAAAAATAAGTATTCGAGCTAATGATGTAAATACGACAGTTGGTTTCCAAGGAACAAATTTAAAGGGGTACACCCGAAACGTGAAGCTAAATATTGGCGATATTATTGAAGCAACATTTACGGGCTCTTCATGGCTGTGTATAATTGTTCCCATTGGTGGTAGACTGCCATTATTTGATGTTGGCGATAGTAGTAGTACAACCCCATCTGTAATAGAAGGGGGTAAGGGTGGTACTGATTTACTTCAGTTAAAAAGAACAGATGGCTTTATAGGTACTTGGGGAATCGCTGTAAGAAGTTTTTTAACCTTTAGAGACGCCATTGCAAACTACGAAGTGTTTTCTATTGCAAGAAACACAACCCCTAGAAATATTGCTGTATTGGGCTTGGATAAGACTGCTGAGACTGTTGCTGGCCAAATTAGTGCCGAAAGTGTAATTGGGATCTCTGATAAAGTTGGAGGAGACATTTATGTAACTTCGGGGAGAGGAACAGGGAGTGCAGTACCAAGTAAAATCATTTTTTCCACGCCAGAACCAACCACTTCTGGTACTAATAGCCAAACATGGTTAGAAAGAGGGCGCTTTAGTGAAACAGGCGCATTTTTGATCGGGGCAATTTCTGATCAACCCTCATCTATATTCACAGTTGGTACCAGTACGAAAGGAACAATTCCATTTACAAGATTAACTTCACTACAAAGAAAATCAATTGTTGCACCTACAAATGGACTTTTCGTGTTTGATACCAACACCCAATTTTTATGGTTTTTTGACGGAACTGTTTGGCTGCCGGTGGCCAATCGCATAATTAGGGTTAGTAGTACAACCGACCCAGTGGATAAAGCTTTTTTAAATACTAACTATCCAGTTGTGGATTATCCGATTGGAACTGTTGTTAATTATTATAATGTTGGAAAAAGGTATGAAAGACAAACTGCTGATGTATGGACTGAACAATCTTCCGCAATATTGGCTTAATATATTCTGCGTGTACAGTGGTACATGCAGAATATTTTTACTGCATTTATATCTGACGTTCGTGCATCAGCGCTTAAGGCTAGGGAGTTAAAGTCAACTAGTAGATTTTTATTCTATAAATCTTTAAGGAAACTTACAAACACAGGGTTGTTAATCGCATGACTAATGCCCGTATCGATTAAGCCTCCGGTAATCTTATCAATTTTAAACAACCTGATCTCATTGCTATATTGATGCGCAACCAAGAGATAGTTGCCACTAGGATCTACAGCAAAATTGCGGGGACCATTACCAAGGGTGGCTGTTCTTTGAAGTAGCGTTAGCTCACCTGTTTCCTGATTGACTGCAAAACTGATCAACTGGTTGGCATCTCCCCTATTCGATAGGTATATAAATCTCCCATCAGCACCAAAATGGATGTCGGCGGCACTATTCTTGCCATTAAAATCTGATGGCATTAGCATAGCTTTTTGTACAAAAGACAAAACGCCATTATCCCAAGCTAAAACGTGTACGCTTCCATCTAATTCACCTACTACGTATGCAAATTTACCATTGCTGCTAAACAATAGGTGCCTAGGGCCAGTGCCAATTGGGAATTGATAAACTTGCTCAGGTATTTCCTTTAGGGGCTCTTTATGGTTATCTGGTTGATAGTTATAAAGGCTAAGGGTATCCAAACCTAAATTGGTTACCAATAAGAATTGCTTATCTGGTGACAGCAATGCGGCATGCATGTGCGTATTTGGGTGTAGCTCGTCTGATGGATCAGTTGGATGTTTGATTACCTGAACTAGGTTTGCTAATGAACCATCTGCATGCAGGCTAACACAACTTAAGGTACCATCACTATAATTAGCAGTAAATAAGTATTTACCCTTACTATCGGTGCTGATGAAACATGGGTCGGCTCCGCAAATGTCAATTTCGTTAATTGTTTCTAGTTTTTGCGTTTTACGGTCAAAGGAAATCGCAGTTACCTTATCTGAGGGTGTATGGCTTTCGTTAACCGTATAAATAACCGATCCGTCTGATGAAAAAGTTAAATAAGAAGGATTAGCCACAACATGGCTTGTTATTGAATTGATGCTATTATTCTGCCCATCTAGTTCTAATAAGTGCAGGCCATTGTTATCCGTTTCACTTGTATAACATCCAACTAAAAATCTCATCTTATGTTAAAATTAAGGGTTACAATTCTACTTGTTTCAAGAAATTTTGCATGATTCCGTTTAAGGAAATATTAGCGATTGCGTAATTACGAATGTGTTGTTGTTGGGCCACATCGTTATTTGCAATATTGGCCATGATTGCCTCATGTAAAGCCTTGCTATTTTCTGGCTCTACCACTATCCCGATGTTATTCTGAACCAAAACTTCATATAAACTTGTTCCTGGATTTGCCGTAGCTAGGGCAAGGCCACCGATAGATAATATGGTGGTTAATTTAGAAGGCATTACTAAATCTCCTGCATCTTTCTTCTGAATGATTAAATGTAAATCGGCCATATTCAAAAAGCGGTTAAAGGCTTCGTTTGACTGTAAGGGCAGAAAGAATACATTATCTAGGTTTTGAGCTTTTGCAAGGCCGATGAGGGTTTCTTTATAACCACCAGTACCACAAATTACATACTTGATCTCCGTATGGGCTTTACTGGCTGCGGCTACGCTAATAATTTGGTCGAGGCCCTGTTTTTCTCCAATGCTTCCTGAATACAAAACCACCTTGTCTGTAGGCTCAAAACCCCATTCCTTTTTAAGTTCATCCCTATTCTGAAGGGGATAATAATGATCAACATTTGCCCAATTTGGAAAATCAACAATTTCTCTATTTACCTTATTTTTAATCTTTGTAGTCATTCCAAGAGAAATTGTACTCACAAAATCTGCACTTTTAATCACGTATTTCTCTAAGCTCTCCAAAAAAGTTAACAATGCTTTCGATTTGATCATGTTCATCTCCCTTGCCATGTCTACCTGAAGGTCTTGAATATGATGTACCACCTTAGTCCCTTTAAAGAACCTATAAAAAAAGGCAACAAAAGCTAAATGAAAAGGCGGTGCAACCGAAATAATGAGGTCAAATCTTTTTGAAAACAATAACCTAAAAAAGACAAAAAAAGAAGTAAATAGAAATGTGCCCTCATGGATAATCCTTTTCATACCAGTAGGGTTTGCCGGCACATATAAAGGACAACGGTAAATGGTTAAACTTTTGTCTTCGTTCAACTCTTTTTTATACCAGCTGTTGCTATAGGGCGCTTGAATTTTCCAATAGGGATAGAAAGGAAAAGCTGTAATTACAGTACAATCAAATCCATTTTCTACTAGCCAATCGGTCATTTCGCCAGAATACTTACTAATACCCGTCATTTCTGGTTTAAAGAATAAACTATGAATTAAGATTCTTTTTTTAACTGCCATCTGTATAACGCTTTTTTATATTTAGAATTTATACCCTTTTTCTTCACTCATCCACTTTAAGGTCTCTCTTACACCTTCAATCCGGGTATGAGGCATTTTACCCGTTACCTCCATCGTATTCTCCAAAGGCAAAACATTATTGGTAGTCATGTTAGAAAGCCTAAAACTTGTCATCGGAAACTTAAACTTCATGGCAGTAAGTACATCACCAACCAATGCTGCTGTTTTCAACACAAAAAAAGGAACTTTTTTAATTGGCCCTTTTTTCATTTCAATAGAGATTTCATTGGCCCATTCAGAAATTTGAATGGCAGGTAAATCTCCTAAATAATAGGTCTGTTTATTGATGTTTTGGGCATCCATGATTTTCCTGATCTGGTTTACCGTATTACCGATATAACCATAAGATTTTGTACAGGCTTTTCCAAAATCAAAATATTTCTTCTGATATACAATATTAAAAAAGTCGATATACGGAATATTAAACCATGGTCCCCAAATGGAAGTTGGCCTTACAATTACCCAATCATAACTTACATCCTTAATAGCCTTCACTAACTTTTCTCCTGCTACCTTACTTTCTCCGTAAGTGGTATGTGGTGTATAAGTATCATAGTCTTTCGGAATAAAACCTGGCTTACAAACGTACATCGACGAAGTATAGATTACCTTTTTAAGCGCTGGCAGTTTAGCCGCAATATCAATTATATTTTGGGTACCCTGTGTATTGGCTAAATAATGTTCAGCCGTGGTTCCAATAATATCCGTTACCGCTGCTAAGTGCACTATAACATTTGGATTAAAATCCAAGATTAAGTTTTCTAACAGCGGCTGATCCAAAATATCAACCTTTTTCCAATAAGGATCATGGGCCTTTTTTAAAGGCTTAACACTATCCAAATTCAAAACATTTAAGCCATCGTCAATTAAGCTTTGCATTAAATTAGTTCCTATAAAACCGGAACCTCCCGTAACCAAAATTTTCATATCTTATTGTTTAACTGGTTTTTTCATAATTCTATCTTTCAATACCCTCGCTGGAGACCCTACGCAAACTTTACCACTCGGAATAGACTTCAAAACCGTGCTTCTTGCTCCAATTACAGTACCTCTACCAATAGTTATTCCTGGGGCTAAGTAAACATCGTTAGTTATCCAACATTCATCTTCAATTACTAGATCCTTTGCATAGATATCAAAAGTAATCTGATCATAATCGTGTCCCCCCGTATTAAAATAAACTTTATGTGCTACTGCCACATTTGAGCCAATATCAATTCTACCTAGACTATACAATACACAATCATCGCCTATCCATGTATAATCTCCAATGCTGATGTTCCATGGATAAGTAACTTTAACAGTCGATCTTATTAAAGCTTTTTTACCGATTTTGGCTCCAAATAACCTCAGTAAAAATCTTCTCCATCCATATAAAATTTGTGGAGACCAGCTAAATATGGTGCTCTGAACAATCCACCATAATTGAACAGTAATTTTTGATTTACCCCTAAATGTTTTAGGAACCCTGAAAATACTTAAATCTTGATATTCCATATTAATTAAAGAACTTTAAATACATATTTGCTAATTGTCCTGTTTTATATTGTTCTCCTACAGTGAAAGAGTCCTTCTTTAATTTGTCTTTGTCATGAGGCTTCAAGGCTTCTAATATGCAGCTCTTCAAGTCAGATAAGTCACTTTCGCAAAGCCACCCAGGACTAAGATCTGCTCTTTCAAATAGTTCCTTATAGATATATACATTTTTAGAAATCAGTACTGGTGTTCCACTCTGAAGCGCTTCTACGATTGCTAGACCAAAGTTTTCATTTTTTGAAGGTAATACAAATGCATCAGCACCTACATAAGCATCTGCTTTGTCTTGTCCAGTAATTAGCCCAATAAACCTTGCGGTGTTTTCAAGATGATACTCCTTTAAAAGTACTCTCATCTCATCTGCATATTCATTTTTATCATCCCCGGCGATGATAAAACTAAGTCTTGCCGAATCAATTTGGCCGTCTTTAATCAATTCAGACAAGGCAATAATAAAATTATTTAGTCCTTTTTTATAATTGATACGAGATAGAAATAAAAAAACGAACTGATTTTTATCAATTCCATATTTAGTCCTAAATGAGACGCCATCTCCTGTTATTCCCTCCTCGTAATCAACAGGCAATGGTAAAACAACAGCATTTTTTGCCTTTTCCCCAAAGTAGTGGATTACGTCTGTTTCTATCTGACTGGTGCAAAAAATATACTTGGCATTAAGTAATATTTTATTAACTATAAGTTTTCCAAGTATTTTTTTAAAATAAAATTTTTTCTTTATATCGAATGGATCTAATGAACCATGGGGAGATATATAGTAAGTCAAGTTATTTTTTAAGGCAAAGGCGTATAACTGTAATATGGCAATATTCCAAACACTATGAAAATAAATAACATCAAATGCCGTATAGTTTTGTTTAAACCAGTTAACTCCTTCACTAGCGTAAGCCTGACCAGCAATTTGCTTGGAATTAAAGCCAATTGTATTTTCTGGCAAAATTTCAGGGTTATCACCAATTGATAGAATTTTATATTCAATTCCAGCTGTTTTAAAAAGTGTAGTTACGTTCAAAACTGCAGTAGGAACACCTCCCCTTTTCGGATGTAAACCATCAACTATATGTAGAACCTTCATTTGATTATAACTATTTAATATTTTTCTCTAACATTTTAGGCAATAATTTTTCTAGGGCTGTAACCTGGAATAACTTTCTCATCTCTTTTCTTTTCTCTAAATCGGACGTTTTTTTTAAGGCTAAGATTTCCAAAATGTGATTTGAAAATTCTTTAGGACTATTCCCAATAAAGAAAACTTGAGAAATTTCTTTAGGAAGACCCTTAACCCCATATATCGTAGATACAACTGGATTATCTAACGATAACATATTTATTGCTTTTATATTTACGCCACTACTAAATCTTACAGGATTTATCAGCACATTGGATTTCTGAATGTATTCATTCGTATCAGGTACATTGGTGAAAAGATCAATAAATTCTGAATTATTGCAAGCTTTAATGATTTCTGTAACTGGATTTGACCCAACAACAGCAAATCGTAGACCAGGTATCTTTTCGTTTATTAATGGTAAAACATCATTAATAAACCATAACAATCCAGAAACATTATTTGGGGCATATAAATTACCAATAAATGCGATATGATAAAATTTTGTCAATTTATTTACATCAGTTACTAAATTCCCCATAGTATCATCAATAATCGGAGGTAGCCAATATCCATTCTTGAAATTTTGTTTTTCCCAAAAAGCAAGATCCTCTATCGAAATATCAAAAAAGGCATCAGCTTTCGAAATCAAATTATATTCAAAGCTTTTAAGATGAATATTCATTGCAAGAAGTGACATCTTTGATCTGATTCCTTTAGCAAGTTTCAATTGCCCCCACATATAATTGTGCTCGACATTGTGAAGCCTTAATGAAAAAGGCACTGCTAAATCTTTTGCGAGCCTCAAACCCGTTTCTCCTCCATATATGCTATCAATGAATATCGCATCTGGGTTAAACTGAGTAGCTTTAGTTAATAATGATTTATAATCAGCCTTTTTTAGCATCCTAGCAGCTACCTGCGAAGGAAAAGAGATTAATTTAATTATTCGATTTAAGGTACTAGAAAGTGGGAACGTAGCTAAACTTGCTACTTGCCTTAATACACAATCTACATTCTCTTTACTTGGTGTGGATTTTTCTGGATGCCAAGTAACAAGAAATACCTCGACATTTAATTTTTTAAAAGCTAAAATTCTATTCCATATATCAACTTTTGCACCATGATTTGCTGGAAATGGAAATTCTGATGCAATAATTAAGACTTTCATAACTTATTATAGATTAAATCAATTATGGGTTATTGTTTTTATATGTAAAATAGTATTGCGTATTTATTGCAATTGCAACCATAAATAATAATAATTGGTAATTAAGCAGATTCATCCCCCCAATTGCCTCTGTAATGCCAGCAAGAATATTATAGATTAAAAAAGAAAGAAATGCGTAACTTGTTAAAGGGTTATATTTCCATAGATATGCAACCCGTGACAAAAGTTGGTACAATAATCCAATATAAACCACAAGTCCAATATACCCATAATCAAATAGTATTGTAAACAAGGAAGTATGAGAACTTGCTGATAGTTCAGGATCATTATAGCCCTCAAAAAGATAAGCCCACATTTTAGAAGCTCCCGAACCAAAGTGTCCATATAATCCATAACCTATAGTATGAATCCATTTAAAATCAATAAATTCTGCAAAGGAAATTGCCCAAACTACAGACCTTGAACTTGCAGTTTTTATATCTTCATCACCCCTTGCCAAGAATTCAAGTGCAGGAATATTTGCTGAAAGTGCTAAAATACTAACAAATATCAATGGCCCTAAGATAACTACGAAAGCCATAAGGCTAATTTTTTTATTGAGTACTTGCTTATTTTTTAGAAAATAAACAACCAAGGTAATTATCAAAGGGTAAAATAAGGCCCCCCTTGAATCTGTTGATATTAATGTTAAAATAAATATTGCCGAAGCAAAACCTGTTAAATACCTATTCTTCTTATACCATAAAAATAATGGAATTGATAAAGACAAAACCCCGCCAACAAAAACAGAATAACTATTTACTCCTTTTACCAACGGAAATTCAATTCTATTTATAATTATCCCAAAATTTGACAATAAAACGGATGGTGTGGTTGACTCCCCTGCAATCGAAGAGCTAGGCAATACTTTAATGTTTAAAAGATATAATATCCAATTAGATAAGGAAAAAAGTGCAAACGGCAGAATAATCAAATAAATAAAAATTGTAGCATAATCATATTTGTTTTTTCTTACGAAATAATAGACTATAAATGAATAGAAAGAAACAAATAATAATAAGTTAGATGTGGAGTAAACTGAAGCCGATAAGGTGTCTTCAACCGGATTATTATTTCTAACAATGGCAAACACTATTAACAAGCTAAAGATAAATATCAGTTTATTAATTTCTATTATCTTCAAAAATGATATTTTGAAATATATTGTAACCCATTCAATAAATAACAAAACTAAAGGAATAAGTCTTAGCACATTCGATTGTGAATACCCAAAAGGCATTAGCATTAAGAAAATCAATAATATCGAATAGAACATTATGTTTAATAGTTTAATTTATTTACTCGCTTTTTGAGATCTCTTACTCAATGTTTCTGTATATGAGAAATGCATCATTGTAAATTTGTAGCCTCTATTTTCTGCAATAGTTAAAGCGTGATCTAAGGAGTCGCCATGTACATTTTTGACATATGATTCTGGTGAATCTTTTGGCACTAGTGTATTAAAAAATCCATTGTGCAAATTCTTTAACTCATCAACATCATCAGTGTAAAAATGTCTAGATGAATTCTTCCAAAAAAGTTTATCATCAGGGGATCTCCCGTCAAAGCCCCATAAATTTACATTTTTACTTAAAGTACATGCTAATGGCAGCAGCAATAACGGTAAAACGTTCCCAACTAAAGGTAACCTATATTCCTTAGTTAGATCTGTTGTGAAAATGGTCTTATTTCCAAACGGTATTGGAATTAATCTATCTTTAAATTCACTAAACTCTTTTAAGCAAAATGGATAGAATATTGCAGGCATAACGAAATAGGTATTCGTTCTAGCAAGGCAATTTCTCAGGTCTTTTCTGAATTTCTGCGCAAATTGTGCAATCCCATAATGATATATACCATCTCCCGCAACAATGAAATGTGGATTAATGTAATCCCATAACTCTGTATCTTTAACGATTGTGTTACTTACAATCCTTATACCATCATTCCAATTTTCTTCATTTGCTTTTTCTAAAGATGGCCCTGTACCCAGGATATAAGCTTTTTGGTATGAATTTTTTAGACTCTCAGTTAGTTCCTCCAGCTTCTTTTTCCCTTCCCTGACTCCTTTTGATACTTCCTCTTTATGTAAGATGCTTAATAGTTTATGGTACTCCCAACCCTCCACTACATAATTTTCAAAATCGAAGTTAAATACCTCCCCCTTCTTTAATGAAAATGATTTTTCTGAAAAATCAGTTGCATCAACGAAACCAATTAATGAATAATCTAAATACTGCTTCGGTAATATTTTATGAGTATACGTTATATCGTTATCTAAGCCAAAATATTTTAGTCTTCTTAATACTTCTTTTAATTTGTCATTAAAAGAAGTAGAAGGTTGACTAGGAAGATAAATCTGAAGATAGTTATGCTTTTTAAAAATTAAATTCCTTATTGCATTGACAAGCGGTTTTAGTTTCTTTTTCATATCCTAGGTTGATGAATTATCGTAAATAGTATGTAAAGTAAAAATAAGATAGTGGGGGTTAATAAAACTTTCTTTTCAAAATCATAAAAACTTATATTAAGTGAACGATAGGAATACCTAGCTGCATACCAAGCATAAAAACCCAAATACCCAATTAGCATTGCTATTGGAACTGCATAAATGCCAATATAGTTTACCAATAATAAGCAGGACACGATGTATAGAACTCCAGAAATGCCATCTGCAATATGAGAAATGATATGATTTGTAGACATATAAGCCTGTATGTGCATTGCCCCAAAACGATGTACAAAGAAAGCGAAACTAATCAACACCCACATTTTTTGATCAACGAATTTCAAATCACTTCCTATTAAACCTAATAAATAATCTGAAAATAAGCCAACAAAAATTACTCCCAAGACAAATACGAAATGACTTAATCCCATACCTCTTATAATGGCTTTCCGCAGATTCGTTAAATCATTTTTAATTCTATACATCGCAAACAAAGGTAGTTTGCTATAAAAAGGAGCCATTGACACCTCTTTGATTTGATTAATTATTCGCAATGCCAATAAATAAGCTGCAACAGATGGGGTATTGCCTACTTGTGCATAAATTAATCCTGTTAAATTAGTTAGTCCAACTGACATTAACCCTGAAATCCCACTTCGCCATGCAGGAACCCAAATTTGTTTAAATAATTTTCTATCAAACGGCAAAGAGGGCGAAATTTTATTATAAAATTTATCATCTACATTTATGCATAAATACCAATCTCTCAATACATTTAAAAGTACCCAGAATTGATTTACAATTACTAAATTCAATAGAGAGGGAGCAAATGCTAGTACTAATAAACTTGTTATTATACTTCCCAAGCTGGTCATCGATTCTATCCTTCTAACTAAAGCTATTTTATTTAACCCCTCTAAAAAATTCATATAAATCCTACCATAAAAACTAATGGTTGAAATAAATATAATTATCACCCAGGCTATCCATGCTTGATTTATATTATTTGATTGTTGTATTGGCTTAAACATAGACCAAGTACCCAATGTTATCATTCCTACAAAAACGATAATTGTAAGTACAACATAAATATACTTCATTGTTGAAATTATTCTACTCAGCAAATCAATATTAGGTCTACTTATATCAGTAATTTCACCGTCAGTATTACTCCCGTCTTTATAAACAAAGATATCTTTGGCTCCACCAAAAGCGTAAGCAATGATTCTTGAAAAAGTTTGTCTAAACCCAAAATCAGATAGACTTTGTAATGAAATTACCGTCGAAAATAAATACCAAAGTACAATATCACCCTCAGAAAAAAATTTCAACACCATTGGTAACACTACAAAAAGTGTTAATGCCTTTGTCGAATAACTCATCCAGGTCATGATAGTGGGTGAGTTCAATACCTTGTTAAAATTTTTATTAGCCAATTATCTTAATATTAAATTGTAAATAGCATATTTACCATTATCAATTACCAAACTTGTTTTTAGTACTTTAGAATAATTCAAATTCTTCATCAATGTACTTGCATCCCTAGTAAACTCTTTCTCAGGTATTTTAGTTGGGGCAGCATTTAAGACAATTAATCTCATATTCTTATCATTAAGCTTAAGTACTTTTACCCATAGATTATCATTTATACTGCTATTTGAAATATTATTGAAGCCAATTATTTCTCCTTTCAGAAAATTCATTGTCTTTTTAAAATATTCGGGCTTCATATAAAATCTTTTTCGACTTTTGGTATCAACAAGGATATCCCAAGGAATAACATAATCGCGACCATTTAAATAATTGTAAAATAGCAACCAATCTTGTAATACAATGTTGTTAGATACTAAAGTAAACAGCTGAGTTTTCTGTAGCTCATCAGCCAATCTATATGCCTTTGATAAATATAAAATATTGAGATTACCAACACCTAATTCAGCAACTCCTCTATCAAACACCTTATATATATTATTCCACTCACCATTTCCGTTATTGGTTAATAATTTGATGTTAGTATTTTGCTCTAATAATTTTTTTTTAAGTTGTGAAAGAAAAATAACTACTGATTCTTCTTGATACTTCTCGTAATCTTTTATAAAATATTTATTATTTTTTAGTTCATTTTTGATCTGTAACTTATCCAAACGCCCTATATTAATTGCACCTGATCTTTTCGAATAACCTTCTAAACAATATTCGCAGAAACACCCGTAGGAATTAGGTTTGTCTAATTTAAGCTGCGCATTAAATAACGCATCATCAATAAAAATTCCATATGCACCTAGTTTCAATAGCTTTTCAGCCTTTCTAAAAAACAAATCCTTAAATAAAGGATTATTCACACATCCCCAATAAGGGTTGGTAATATTCCAATTCCTCATCCAAGGAGCAATATATCCTAATCCGTCTATACTCTTAATTCTATACTTAAGATTTGTATATCCAACAGAATCAGGATATTGAGGATTTAGAGTTAGGCTGTAAGACAAACCCATTTCCCTATACACATCAGTTGTCTTAACATCTTCTGTATAAGTCCAATCAATTCTTTGTGGTTTGAAATATTTTATTGCATCGATTGTCTTAACAGAGTCATGCAAGTCTCTAGGATGAAACCATCTAGATGATAATACGGCTTTTTGACCGTAAGATAAATTACTTAATATGCAAAGGAAAAGAAAAATTCCAATATTAAATAAAACACTCTTCCAGATCCCTAACCTAACATGCATACTTAAATTTTATTCAAGATCCTTTAATACATTACTAATTCCACCATCAATGTTTAAGTTGGCACCATTGATAAAGCCCAATTTATCTTCAGCTAACAACAAGGCCAGTTGCGATACCTCTTGTGGTTTACCAATCCTTTGGCTTGGATGCAATTCATTTAATAATTGAACCTTAGCCTCATCATTATCAAACCCATCCCTTAACATTTGGGTATCTATTGCTGCGGGGCTAATGGCGTTTACCCTCACTCTTCCCTGTAAATCAACAGACATGGCCTTGGTTAACCCAACTAAGGCACTTTTAGAGCTGGCATAGGCCACAAAGCGTTTTTTAGTCAATTGATGGTGTATGCTGGCAATATTAATGATAGAACCCATTGATTTTTCTAACCTCGACAAGAAAAATTGACTTAACATTAATGGCCCTGTTAGGTTTACATTTAAAGTCTGATTCCAATCTTCTAATTTAACTTCTGCAACACTGCCTAGTATTTGTACCGCAGCATTATTGATCAATAAAAAAAGTGCTGGTATTTCTGCATCAAAAACTGCTTCCAATTCCTTTTTGTAATTAGCATCTGAACAATACTGGTGCAAATCAAACTTAAAGAACTTGTCGCAATAAGGTACTTCTGCTGCCCTCACATCCAAACCTACTACATGATAATTGTTTTCCTTAAAGGTTTTGGCCAATTGGCTTCCAATACCACCTAAAACGCCTGTTATTACTACTGTTTTTTTATCCATTATTTGATATCTAAAAATCCGAATAGTATTTCTATTGCCCTATGGCTTGCACGAATAACGGCTTCTTTTGTATTTGAACCGTTATGTGTACCAAATATACATTGCTCAAAAGTCCGTAATTCGCTATCGGCTGGTAGCGGCTCTATTTCAAAAACATCTAAACCAGCAGCACTCACTTTTCCAGATTTTAAAGCGTCAATTAAAGCGGGTTCATCAATCAGCGGGCCGCGTGCCACATTGATTACTTTAACACCGTCTTTCATTTGAGCAATGGTTTCTGCATTAATCATGTGGTAGCTTGAAGGCGTTAAGGCGCAAGTGATGATCACAAAATCTGCTGCTTCTAATCCTTCAGGAAAAGGAAGGACTTGGTCTACCCCTGCTTGTGCTGCATTCAAATTAGTGAATGGATCATAGGCATTAATTTTTACATCAAAACCTTTTAATCTTCTTGCCACAGCTAAACCTATATCACCCAAACCAATTAAGGCAACCGTTTTATCAACTGTAGACATACCTGGAGGCTTAATCCAGTTACCCTTGCGCACTTCGCGGTCTACTTTATAACTCTCCCTTAGCAAGCCTGTAAAGTAAGCTAATGCCATGTCTGCCACTTCATTGCCAAACATTCTTGGTGTATTCTGAATAGGAATACCCAATTTCTCACAAGCCTTAAAGTCAACATTATCTACCCCAACTCCCCATTTAACAGCCGCCCTTAGCTTACCATTCTTACCCGCCGTAAAAACACGCTCAGTTGCAGGGTCATCACCAATAATCCAAGCATCAACCGTCGGAACAAGCTCAATCAGTTCTTCCTCTGTTAATACCTGTACCACATTTGGCGTAATCAATTCTATACCCTTTTCTTCAAATAGGTGCCTAAGCTGATCTATGGCTTTAAGCATTGGTGGACATGTTACTAATACTTTCATTTTTATAGGTTATTCAGGTTTTTATATAATAGTTCGGCCATGATGAAGTTTAACTCTACATCGATGTCTTGTGCTTCGGCTTCTGGAATTTCATATAGGAATGGTCTATCTCCTATTCGGTTATGCTTCTTTTCCAATATTTCCTTTGTAAAAAGATAAAAGCAAGAATTCTCTTCAAATATGGGTGGCAAATCTTGAGTCCTTAACAAAATATTTGCATTGTGATTAATTGGCCTAGCTAAGCTATCCCAAAACCTTACGTGTTTTCTGGTTACAGAAAACAAGGAATCATGCATTGGATACAAGTCCAAAAATTTGGCTATACCTGCACTTAATGTCTGTGCAGTTAAAATTGGATTGGTACTATGTGTTTGTAGGTAAAAGTCTGATGGCACTTGATTGATGGAATTTAATAACACATCATTCATGGGTATGGCGCCATCTTTTAAATGTTCAGGACGTTCCAAAACAAGCACCGTAGGGAATACGGCTGCACATTGTTCCATTACAATCGGGCTATCCGTATCAATCACTACCTGGTCAATTTGTTTACAATCAAGCAAGGTTTGTACCACATGGTGAAACAAGGGTTTACCTGCAAAATCACGGTAGTTTTTACCTGGTACACGCTCACTAGAATGGCGCATGGGTACTATAGCTGTTAATCTATTTTTTGTCATCTAAAGAATAATCTAAATCTGCATAATTAATGGCCTCACCAAATCCTTGATGGCTTTCGGCCTCTCTTCTTTGAAATAATTTTTTCCTAAAATCATTAGGATAATACATCCTCATCCTTAAGGTTTCATCTGGCTTCGATTTGCCATTATAACCTAAATAAGTACCCCAAAACTGCAAGGTCCTGAACATGATAATCGAGGAAAATTCCTTAAAGAATTTTTTCTCATGAATGGCATGTACAGCATCAGACCAAATATTTGAATTGGTTAGTCTAATAAAACTCCAAAAAGAGAATTTCTCTTCAGGGTAAATATTTTTAAGTGCAATGGCTTCCCTGCGGTACCTGTTTTTTATCCTAGAAGGGGTTTCTTCATGTACGTGTACAATGGGCGCATAAGCTTCATAAGCAATCTGATAGCCTTCTGCCTGTATTTTGGTAGCCCAATCCAGGTCTTCTAGCCCAGTTAATTGTACATCATAAGGTTGCTTTTGCCATAATTCCTTACGGATTACCGCATTGGCATTATTGCAAAATGGGATAGACTGCTCATAATTTGAAACTGCCGGAAACCATTTTTTAAACAACTGATGTTCTGAGTATTTGGTCAGGTCGTTACCAACCTGTCTGCCATATACCAAAGCCACCTTATCATTTTTAAATGGCGCTATCATTTTTTGTACCCAGTCTGTATATAAAGGATAAACGTGTGCACTGGCAAACAATAAAAACTCCCCGGTTGCCGCTTCACAGCCCACATTAATGGCCCTTCCAAAGGAGAAGTTCTCTGGTCTAATGTTAACTATCTTAACGCCAAATTGCTTTGCAATCTCAACCGTACGATCAGTAGAGCCAGAATCAACCAAAATCACCTCAATATCCCGATAAAGTGTTTGTTTTTGAATGCCAACCAATAACTGACCGATGTGTTTTTCTTCATTAAAAGAACGGATAATGATGCTACATTTGATCGCTGTCATTTCTTTTACTAATTGCTATGTTATATTTTATTTATTTGGAATAAGTAGAAAAATCTTTATGGTCTTTTTTATTTAATTGTTCGGCAGTTAATGTTTTAAAATAGGCATAAGTACGTTCCAAACCTTCTTTTCTACTTACCTTAGGCTCCCAACCCAACAATTCCCTAGCCAGGCTAATGTCTGGTTGTCTTTGCTTAGGATCATCTACTGGCAAATCATGATACACCACTTTTTGGTTAGACCCTGTTAAAGCAATGATCTCTTCGGCAAAAGCCTTAATGGTTATTTCATCTGGATTGCCAATATTTACCGGACTTGCATAATCAGATAATAATAAACGGTAAATCCCTTCTACTAAATCATCTACATAACAGAAAGCCCTGGTCTGGCTTCCATCTCCAAAAATGGTAATGTCTTCGCCCCTAATGGCCTGCCCTATAAATGCTGGCAATACACGGCCATCGTTTAAACGCATGCGAGGGCCATAGGTATTAAAGATCCTTACAATTCTAGTTTCTAAGCCATGGAAAGTATGATAAGCCATGGTCATGGCCTCTTGGAAACGTTTAGCTTCATCATATACACCACGAGGCCCTACTGGATTTACATTGCCCCAATAACTCTCTACTTGAGGGTGTACGGTTGGGTCTCCATAGATCTCTGAGGTAGAAGCAATTAAAACCCTTGCATTTTTTGCCTTCGCTAAACCTAATAAATTATGTATACCCAAAGAACCAACTTTTAAGGTTTGGATAGGGATTTTTAAGTAATCGATTGGACTGGCTGGTGAAGCAAAGTGTAAGATATAATCTAATGCTCCAGCAACATGTACAAATTTACTTACATCATGATGATGAAATTCAAAATTTTCTAAAGGAAATAAATGCTCTATGTTCTGTAAATCGCCAGTAATGAGGTTATCCATGGCAATAACATGATAACCTTCTTTAATAAAACGATCACATAAATGTGAACCTAAAAATCCTGCTGCACCTGTTATTAGTATTCTTTTTTTCATTATTCTGCGGTTTTAGGTTGTGAACCAATGCCATAATAGGTAAAGCCTTCTGCAGCTATGGTTTTTGCCTGGTAAATGTTACGGCCATCAAAAATTACACGGCCATGCATGACCGATTTAATTTTGTTCCAATCTGGCAACCTAAACTCTGGCCATTCTGTTACCAATAACAAAGCCTCAGCTCCCTTAACCGCATCAATGGCATCTTTTACAAAGATCACTCGCTTATCTGCAAAATGTTTAGCTTCTTCCATCGCAATTGGATCATAGGCCAATACCGTTGCACCTGCCTTTAAAAGCTCATCAATCAAGATCAATGAGGGTGCTTCACGCATGTCATCGGTATTAGGCTTAAAAGACAAACCCCACATACCAAATGTTTTGCCTTTTAAATCACCATTAAAGTGTTTTTCAATTTTTTTGAACAGTACAAATTTCTGGTCATCATTTACTTCATCTACGGCTTTTAAGATCCGCATATTATATTTGTAGTCATCTGCGGTATGGAATAGTGCTTTTACGTCTTTAGGGAAACAAGAACCGCCATAACCTATGCCTGGGTAGATAAATCGAGTACCAATACGTGGATCTGAACCTATACCCTTACGCACCTCGTTTACATCTGCGCCCACCAATTCGCACAGATTGGCAATATCATTCATGAAAGATATCTTTGTGGCCAACATCGCATTAGCTGCATACTTGGTCATTTCTGCAGAAGGAATGTCCATGAAATAAATGGGATGCCCATTCAATACAAAGGGTTGATATAATTTAGTTAAGGTTTCTTTAGCTCGCTCAGATTCTACACCTACCACAATACGATCAGGTTTTAAAAAGTCATCAACAGCAGCACCTTCTTTTAAAAACTCCGGATTAGAAGCTACATCAAAAGGAAGATCTACACCACGTTTGTCTAATGCAGCAGCAATAGCTGCCTTTACCTTTTTAGCCGTTCCAACTGGCACCGTACTTTTGGTTACCACAATGGCATAATCTTCAATGTAGGTACCCACGGTATCTGCTACCTGCAACACATACTTCAAATCTGCACTGCCATCTTCTCCCGGAGGAGTGCCTACAGCAATGAAGATTACAGATGCCCCTTTTACCGATGCCTCGAAATCGGTACTAAAAGATAGCCTCCCTTTGTTATAGTTGTTTTCTACCAGTTGCTCTAAACCGGGCTCATAAATAGGTAAGATACCTTTTTTTAAGTTATCAATCTTTTTTTGGTCTACATCAACACAAATTACCTCTGTTCCAATTTCTGCCAAACAGGTTCCGGTAACCAAGCCCACATAACCAGTGCCTACAATAATAATTTTCATAATGAACTGCTCTTAACGAATCTTTATAATTTTGAATATAAATGTGTGTTACTTTCTTCCTAATATGCGTCTCCAAATACTCTTTTTAGTCTTTTCGTTACCATAATTGCCGTAGCCGTAGCCATAACCATAGCCATAGCCGTAACCGTAACCGTAACCGTAGCCATAACCGTAACCATAAGAATCAGAAGCATGAATATCATTTACCACAATGCCTAGTTGTTTCATTTTTTTATCTCTAAGCAATTCCTCCACAATGTTTAATTGTGCTTTATAGGTATATTTTTGACGTACCAAATACAAACAGATATCCGCATAAGGCGCCAATAATTGGGCATCCGTAACGATACCTACTGGTGGGGCATCAATAATGATATAATCAAATTGTTGCTTCAATTCTTCCATTAATATCCCTGTTCGTTCATTTAATAAAGACTCAGCAGGATTTGGAGGAATAGGGCCTGAATTAATGATGAATAAATTCTCATGGATGTTCAAAGGTTTAATCAAATCACTAGCCTTTAAATCTTTTTGAATGATGTAATTGGTAAAACCTTGTTTATTGGTTATATCTAACTTCGCAGATAAACCCGGTTTACGTAAATCCAGCTCCATTAACAAGACTTTTTTACCTGTAATGGCTAAGATATTACCCAGATTAATGGCCATGAACGATTTACCTTCCCCAGACATGCTCGAGGTAAACAAAATCACTTTTTGGTCTTTCCCATCTAAATAAAAGGAAAGATTGGTACGCAAGGCCCTAAACTGTTCTGCAATGGCCGAACGTGAACTATTGGCCACAATTAAATTATCTGCCTCATCATTATGGCTGATCTCTCCTAAAATAGGCACATCAGTGGCCCTAATAATATCATCCTTGTTATTTACCTTGTTGTTAAGCAAATCTAGCACATAAATGATACTTATCGGAATAACAAAGCCCATAACCACCCCGAAAAGTCCAATTATATTCTTTTGTGGGCTATAAGGTTTAACTGCTGATTTTGGTGGATCAATTGTTTTTGAATTCGCAATATTTGATGTTTTCGAGATGGCTGTTTCCTCGCTTTTTTGCATCAAGAAGATATACAACTCTTGTTTGATCCTTTGCTGGCGCGCCAAGTCTAAATAATCTTTCTCAATAGCAGGTACTTGTTTAACTTGTCCCTCTGCATTTTTCATTTGCGAATTCAGTTTATCCCTGGTAATTTGCAAACTGCTTTTACTGGAAATTAAATTCGCCAGCATGTCTTTACGCAGGTTCGCGATTTGCTGATCTAAGTTTAAAATAATAGGATTGGTATCTGTTAAACCCAATAATCGCCGTTCACGTTCTAATGATAAGGCGTTGTAACGTTCAATCAAACCCGTAAATACTAAATCAGCAGGCATCAAAGAACTTGGTAAAACTCGCTTTTTATCATCCTTTAAATAATCCTGCAAACTATTCAACATGCTCAACTGTATTTCTACCTTGGCTAAATCGTTCATATAAACGGCAGAATTTTGCACCAATAGTTTAGCCTGTTCACTCATGTCAGCCAAATTATTCTGCTGTTTAAAACCCTGGATATTACCCTCCAAATCGCCCAGTTCAGTACCAATGTACCTTAGCCTGCTATTGATGAATTTAATGGTACTGTCTGCCACCTCATTTTTATCTTTCAGGTTGGCCTCTACATACTTTTCAATCAATTTATTGAGAATGTCCTCTCCCTTTTTAGGGATGGCGTGGTTGATGCTTAAATCTACAATGGTAACCAGTTTATTGGTAACGGCAACCTCCAAGTCTTCGGTTAAGTCGGCAACCTTTTTATCTACAGAAGAGATGGTAAAGCTATAATCCTTATCCTTAAATGGTTTTAATGGATTTTTAGTAATGATAAAGGATCCGATCTTAGGAATGTTGATCGCTTGATTGAACTTAGCTACTGTATTTAATTCATCTGTAGTAACCGCGATTCGATTAGCTGTTAATAATTTCAGGTTAACTTTTGTAGTAGTAATGGTATCTTCCGCAGTTATTAAATGGACTTTAAATGGACTTTGGTACAATTCTACATCTTTAACCCTACCATGATGGTAATAGGTAATGTTTAAATCCATGTCACGTACCACCTGCTCCATTAAGTGGCGTGTCTTTAAAATCTCCGCTTCATTGTCTACCGTACTCTTAGAACCTAATAGCCCACCTAAACTCCCTAGCAGATCGCTACCACCTAACATCCCTGCACCCTTTTTTTCATCATTAACCAATACCCTTGCACTGATCTTGTACATGGGGGTTTTATAACGGATGTATAAATAAGCCGCACCCAAACAAAGGCATACAGAGAGAATTAACCAAGGCCATTTCCCTATAATTTTAGCTAACAAGACCTTTAAGTTAACGCCCTCATCCTCTCTATCCTTCTCGATATTTGATATAGTATTATTCATGTTTTTCTAAAGTAAATTATATGGGTTAAAACCTAAAGCCTACTAAATAAGATTACCAACACTGACAGTGCTGAGCCAATAATGGCATAGGTTTGTGTACGGGCCGCATTTAAAGAGGCAGCCTTACCCTTGTTAGGTTCTACGTAGATCACATCGTTTTGTTTAAGGTAAAAGTAAGGGCTATTGATAAATTCGGTAGAATTTAAATCAAAGCGAATGAACTCTTTCTTGCCCGCGTTGTCACGAATTAACATGACATTTTCCCGGCGACCAAAGATGGTCATGTCACCTGCTAAACCTAGGGCATCTAAAAAAGTAACCTTCTCATTGGGCATGGTATAAACTGCAGGGCGATTAACCTCTCCTAAAACGGTAATTTTGAAGTTTGCAAAACGCACCTCTACACTCGGTTTATTATATAAAGCTGCTACTTTAGTCCTGATTAGATTTTTGGCTTCAAAAGTGGTTAAACCAGCTAACTTAAGTTTTCCAATACCTACCAATTCTACCTCACCATTTTTATCTACCAAAAAAGCGCTTGCTTGTTGGGCCGCTGTAGCAGTTGCCGAGTTAGTTGTGCCACCCAATGATTGCAAACTAGTCCCTTGGTTAACCACCATGGTGCTTTGTGGATCTATACTCAAGATGTTAATGGATAAGATGTCATCTGCTTGGATAACGGGCTCAGTAAAGGTGGCCATGGTTTTAATTTGAGAACCTCCGGTTAAGGGTATATCCTGAAAGTAGCTCACTTTTTTAGTGCTTGCACAAGAGGCAAGAAGACCGATTAAAAAAAGCGCAATTAGGCTTCTTAAATAAGAAGGAAGGTAAGTTTTTAACATATAGGGATAGATAATTGCAGTAAAGATAAGAAGTTTAGTTTAAAAGACATTGATTTTTGAGGCCCCTCATACTAAACCAAGTTTTTCTAAGTAAAATTGTTGTTGTTGTCAAATAATTTTTGGTTTTTAAAAGGGTAATTGCCAATTTGTTTAAATAACTCGCCATTTTTAACACTATGTTCTAATGCCTTTAAGTGTTTTTCATGATGCAAGTCGGTAGCAGCTAAGTCATACAGCTTATTTTTCAGCAAATAATCAGTAACTAACTTTACTTCTTTTCCATAATATCCGGTAACCGACAATAAATTCAATTGAAACAGGCAGCCCATGTCTTTAAAACGTTGGTAACGGCTTAAGCTTTTATGGTAAAAGTTATATCGTTCGGGATGTGCCAAAATTACGGTATAGCCCTTAATCTGTAGATCAAACACAGTTTGTTCTATATGAGGGGCCTCAGAGAGGTAAGACATTTCTATCAAGATATAATTGTCTGGCATCAGTTGTAATGGTTCATCCATGTTAAAATCGCCATCAATCATGTATTCTGCTCCTGCAGCTACTTTTATGTTAGAACCCGCCTTCTTCAAACTTTCTTTTACGGTAGCTAATGCCGCACCAATGCTTGCTGGGGTATTGGGATATAATTCTTTAAAAATATGTGGTGTACAGATGAATTTGCTAAAACCCAGTTCATTTAACTTTTTAATCAGAAAAAGAGAAGTCTCTAAATCTGGAGCTCCATCATCTAAGCCTGGCAGTAAATGGGAGTGCAAATCTACACCGAGCCAAGTCAGATCGGCAACTAATGGAGGTTTCGTTTTAAAAAAAGAGAGCATAGGGATGATTTTCTTTAAAAATCCAAACAATTTTAAGCTTAAAACCTAAATTATCGTGAAATAACATAAGTAAATAAGCTTATCGGTGCTAAATTACTACTTTTTAGTCAAAAAGCAAGTGTAAATAACACACTAACTCACCAACCGTCTTAAAAAAGCTGAATTAAAATCATTTTGACATCAAAATTTTTAGTTTTTTAATCTTAAGTTAACGTTGTTGAGGGTGGAGAAGTTAGAGGTTAGGAGTTGGGAGGCTGGAGTAGTTAGCAATATATTCCATTAAGCAACTAGGAATCTGTTTGGCTTTAGCGCGCTATTACTGCCCCAACTCATTTTATCATTGCATAAAATTAATTAAGGAAAACCTGCCCATCACATATGCCCATAATGGGCAGGTTTTTTTGCTATTGTTTGATAAACTCAATAAAGTAGGGCTGTTTCCAAGACCCTTTACATTTTCTTACACTAGTCCACTCATTTGTAGTTGAACTACATTTAGCACTTAATACTTGCCCTATTAGGCCAGACCTGTAATATTGGTTTGGTCTATTTGCTAAGATTTGCTGGCCAACAAATGCTTCGATGGCTTGTTTAGCTTTTTGGTTAACCGTATTTTGGGTGCAGCAACCACTTACGCCTTTCCAACTGATAGAAGCAACTCCCTCAATGCGCAAAACTTGACCAGGTGTTGGCTTCTGAAATTTATTGATCGAATCTACAAGTGTACCAAGTTCTACTAAAATCGAATCTTTGGTTGCTTTCGCCCAGCAAGTGTCTGATTCCATTTTTTCATAGTCCGAGTCGTCAATTGTAACCATGATGTTGTCTGAGTCACAACCTGCAACATTTGAGTTACTGTCAGCTTTTTTTTCTCCGCATCCAATAAATCCAAGTGCTAAGCATAAGAGAAGAATTGCAATGGTGTTTTGTCTAAAATTTTTCATTGTCCTTTAGTTTAATTTCCTAGTCGTATGGCTTGCTAGGATCGCCCCGTTTTTTTGATTGGTCTCTGGTCTCCACTTTATATGGTTTTGTAGGCAAGGTCAAGAGATCAGTTGGCAGTTTATAAGGTCTTTTACCACAGCTCTCGATGATGTTTTTTTCGTTAAAATCATCATCATGAAACTAAGCCCATTGCTTAGAAAATGCAATACCTAGATTTAGGTAATTTAAAGCCATAAAGTAAAGAAAATGAATATTTTACCCCTTAAAACAAAGAATAATCAAATGCAATTGCAGACTTGAACTTTGTTATGCATTGCCATTACCTCGCTGGCGCATTCTTGTGTGCGGCCAAGTACCTAGGGGGAATGTGACCGAGGGTTTGGGCGGAGGAAAGAGTCTAAGTCCTAGCAATCGCATTACGATACCCTCCCGATAGCTATCGGGACAAGCTGAGTATGACGCTCGCCGGTTGTAGCCGCCAAAACACAGCCCCCACCCCCTAACCCCTCCGATGTGAAATCGGAGCAGGCTCTAAAGGGGGAATACTGGGAGCACAATCCCTCAGAATTGAATGCAAGATTGTAAGCGTTATTTAAAGGACAATCGCCTTCTAAAAAACAAAAAACTAAATACCACAACTACCACCACCAAAAGACAACCCCCATAACTCATTCCTTCCCATTCCACCTTTTTCTCCTTCTGCTTTGTAACACTTACCTTTTCTTGTTTAAGCCTAGTGTTTGATCCCCTATTGGCTGATGTTACCTTGCTAAAATCAACTAAACTGGATTGTTTACCCCTCATTTCCATTTTAAAAGCCTCGCCTGCAAAACCGGTAGCTGGCGAAAAGGTAAAAGGTCCTTTTGGCCAAATGGTTAGCTCCATCATGGTATAGGTACTATCCCTAATGTTGACGGCTTGTTGAACCGCCAGCGTTTCGGAATGTTCCTGGCTAAGGGTTTCCTTTTTTATGTTTTTGCTAAACAACTTATCCTTGTTTAAGGTGCCACAGCCCGGCAACAAAAAAGCACAAGTAATGATGGTTAGCTTTTTCATCTTAAACCCTCCTTCCTTGGCTCGTTTAACCAATCTGCGTAAACCTTGATGGTTCTCAGGTGCCTCAGCTTTCGGTAAACCCCATCCCCTTCCCTGCTACCTACCACATTGGTATTCCCCTCTATGGTATAAAGCCAATTACCTTGTTTTTTCTCTACCAAACCACAATGTGCAATGCGCCCCAATGCTGCGAAGTAAATCCCAAACACATCTGCCGGTTGTGGCTTAAGCGTTTGCCGAGCCAAAGGGAATAAACCAGGGCTCCAAGCCGTTTTGGGTTGCACATAACCAGCCTGACCGTAAACCCAACTCACAAAACTGGCGCACCAAGGTTCACCTTTTTTGTTGCCGGTGTAGCGAAGGTATTTTTCTACTTGTATTCCATCGTTGTTGCCCGTTGCCTCATGAACGCCAAGTTGTGATTGGGCAATGGCGAGGATGTTTGAGGTTAACTGGAGTTGGGTTAACTGGTTAATTGTGGAACTGGTTAACTGGCTTGTGGTTAACTGGAGTTGGGTTAACTGGTTAATTGTGTAATTGTTTAACTGTCGATTAACCGATTCGACAGTTAACCCTCTCCCCGATTTTACAATTAACCCCCTCCCTAAAATATCGCCGCCAGGCTCAACAGCCCTCCCAAAAAAAGCAAGGCAAACAATGCCCAGTACAATACGAATCGTTGCCATAACTGTAAGTTCTTAAATTGTAAAACCATCATGTTAATTGTGGGTAGGCCAAGCCAGCTTAAGAGCCACCTGAATAAAAGGATGGAGATGCCCAGCAATAGTAAAAAGCTGATCAATGCGAAGAGCAGCAGTTGCCAGATGCCATTATCCAATAAGCCAACCTCAGTGTTAAGGCTCGTGAGTAAAAAAGGCAAGCCTTGCCATGATACCGCAGCCGCTAGGAGAATTGCCACAAAAGGCAAAATGTGTTTATTTAAGGTCCCGCTTGGGGATGTAATTTTTAAAGTTTTCATATCATAAAAATTAAGTTGGCACCTCGCAAAAGGTGCCAACTGGGTTAAGAATTGTTTAAACTATCACTATTGGTGCAACATAGCTAGTTGGCGACTGCCTATCACCATTTCGGCTTACGTAAAAGAAATACGCATGCACCGTCTGTCCAGAAAAATCTGCTGGGATCTCCAGTACGGTTCCCATATCAGACCTTGCCCCTACCGTGGTATACGAGAGGAAGAAATTTTGCTGCTCGTTGTAAAGCAATACCACCATGGTATCTTCAGGAAAGGCATTTAACGCATTTATCTGAGGTGACCATGCCACATCTAAACTGCCAGCTACAGCAGAACTGACAACCAAGCTACTTGGTGGCTGCAATGTACCCTTGCTAATCTGCAACTTTGCCTTGTCCAAATCGTAAGCTGGATAAGTGCCTATTACCGCATTGCCCAACGCATGCTGTATGCCCAGGTTAAAGCCCGTTGTCCTACCAGATTTCTGGCCCTTGTAGCCCAACAGCAATATATCCTTAATTGGCCCCATGAACTTAAGCACCGCCGCAAAGCGTGCCCTTTGATCCAACTGCTTTAAGCTAGCTGGCTTGGTACTGATTTTTGGCAGTCCCTTGATGTAACTGATATCGTTCCATCTACTACCGATAACACTTCCGGCCTTGCCAGAGAAGCCTCCATTGGCTCCGTTTCTAATTGTTCCCATTTTTTTAAAAATTTAAATTGTGAAACCCTGATGGCCGGCCGGTACACCAGAGCGTGGAACAAACATAGAAACGCAAAACCTAAGAACCTAGCAATGAGACCCTTGTGACTGGATTTGACTGGGTTTGACCGAATTTGACCGATTGCCGAGTGGCCTGAGTTAGAAAAAACAGCAAAAACCATCGCCTTTTGCTCAACTTGGCGGCGTAACTGCATCGTAAAAGGATGGGGTTGCGACCGTAAAGTGATTGACTTGGCTTCGGGAGCTGTTCGGGATTTTCCCGACCACTTCCCGACCGTTTCCCGAAGCCTTCCCGAACGCTTCCCGAAGCAGACTCGACCGCTTCCCGAACAGCTCCCGAAGAAACCTAAATGAATTCCCGAAGAAATTACGAAGAATATTGGCTTGTCCGTTGACCGTTTTTCGTTGCTCGTTAGCAACTCGTTTTTACAAAGAATGGGCGGGTTTGTGCCGCACATACCAGCTCTTAAAGGTGGCGTTTTCACGGGCACTCGGACTAACTTCTTTCATTAAGGCGGTTAAGACCTTATTGTCATTTAAGGGATTTGGCAGCGGGTCAAACAACATCACGGTTGTTCGTTTTGGGTCAATTACCTTGATATCTTCTATTGCCTTAAGGTTAATAATCAGCGACCTATGCAATTGAAAAAACCGATTGGTGGGCAATTGGGTCATGGTGTCTTTGAGTGTCAAATCCCAACCTGTTTTTTCGCCAAAGTAATTAACAACGTAACAACTCTTGTTTTCTGCAAATAGATAGGCAATTTCTGCAAAAGGCAAGGGTAATGGCGGCTGCGTTGTTTTTTGTGCCAACAAGGATTTTGGGGTCTTCTTGCCCCGGTGCTTTTTTTCCCACAACAGGTGTAAATAAGCACTGAGCACAACCAATAACAAAACAATTAAGGGTATATACCTACTGATGTAAACCGTTTTAAGCACATTTATGCCAAGGCGATTAAAATAAATGGCGGCGGCTATAAACAGCGGCAGCACCGGAAAAACCACGCCAAGCACCAGTTGCCAAAACAACCGCTTGCTGTAATTGGTATGCCAAGGCAGGCGGTAGTCTAAAAAACGAGTAACCCAAATCACAAGTACTATGGCACCGTAGGCAAATAAACAGCTGCATATGGATGCAATGTAAAAACCTACGTTGGTAAAAATAACTTCGAATGGCTTTTTCTCTTGATACAAAATGACGCCATTGGCAGCACAAAAAGCTGCCGCCATTTTAAAGCGCATCCCTAGGTAAACATTCTTGCTTACCTTGGGCAATCTAATTCTAAACATAGGTTGTGGTTATCGTGGTAATAAATATAAAACAAATGCCAAAAAACCGAAAAAAGGCAGTTTTACGCTTTATCTGATTGTGCCACAAAAACTTAGGCCTGCAAAATAAGCCATAGTACTCCTCCCCTAAAAATCAACGTCTCGCTTATCGTGCAATTACTTCCACGCTTATCAAAATAGTGCGTTTAAGCTAAACCAAACCACATTTTAAATTTTAGATTTAGCTTATAAAAAATCTAATTATGAGAAAATTTACATTTAATGAAGCAGGTTTTCAGGCCCTTCAACAAGAATTGTATCAGCTTAACAACGATATGTTGGCAGCTGAAGCTTACCAGATTAAAAACGCGTTTGCAGCATGGGTACTATCAAAGTTTGAGCTTGCCCAAAGCCAGATCGACTTCCTAAACAAGCTAAACGAGGCCTATGTTGTTTTCATGGCAGAGCAGACCAGTTTCGCCGTGGGCAACCGGCTACCAGTTAGCCTAGCAAAGGAAGAGGCTCCAGCAAATGGCGATGATCAGGGTAAAATTGTTTACACCAAAAGCTCGCTAACGGCTAGTAATGCCCATCCTAGCGGTTTTGCGGCAGGTGGCGAATTGTTGTTCATGATCAGTTACACGGGTTAATGCCTGTTGGGAGCCTAGGTAATCAGGCTCCCAATTTAACTTTGTTAACGCGCTGTTCCCTTTAAGTATCTGGCATAAAGTTCGGTTTTGCCGCCAACAATTCTTGCAACACAGCAAAGTTATAATACCATTTACCTGCAACCTGTTTGGCGGGCAAGAGCTTGTTCTTGCGCAAACGGTACAGCGAACTGTCACTTATCTTCAATAGGTTTTTTACATCGGCATTGTCTAACCACTCTTCTGGTGGCAAGGGCTGGCTAAGCGATTGGCAAAGGTTAACCAGTTGATGCTGTAAAGCCAGTAACTCATCTAGCTTGCTTAAGATTTCGGTGTGCATGGTTCCAGTATTTAAGTGGAAAAATTAATGCAGGATGTATGGATGAAGTTAATGGCTCGGCATGTGCCAATCAATCAGCTTAATTTAAATAAACGCACCATGAATTTTAAACATTTTCTTAACCACCTGCAACAGCGGTGTGAACAGGTAACCGAATTTGAAAGCGCCATTAACGAACGGGCCAAGGAAATAGAAATGAATAAGGGACAAGTGTTGCTTTACCCTGGCGAGGTATGCAAATACGTTTATTTTGTGCATAGTGGTTTCTTAAGGCTTTACCATGAGACACCTTACCAAGAAGCTACGGTAGATTTTGCCGGTGAAGGACAATTTACCACTTGCATGGCCAGCTTCTTTACCCAACAAAAAAGCAAAGAAGGCATTGTATGCGAGAGCAGCGGCATTCTTTTCAGAATCAGTTACCATGATTGGCTTTCTCTTGAAGACCTTTCGCCAGTATTCATTCTGTTAAGCAAGGCTATTTTTCAGGAATACCTAACCCTTATTAGCGAGGAGCGAAACGTATTTAGAACCAGTAATGCCACCCAAAAATACCTTTACCTAAAAAGCAGGCATCCGCAGATCAGTAACCTAGTGAGCCAAAAACACATTGCCTCCTATCTGGGCATCACCGAGCAAAGCATGAGCATTATTCGCAAAGGCTTGATAAGGTAACCTTAATTTTTTCCTCAAGTATTTCTTAAGATAAACTAAGTCCTAATTACTGTCTGCCAAACGAAATTTGTTGCAAAGAGATTTGAACATGTCTATTGCACGGCGCAGGCAAAAACTGCAGAAATTACTTTTCATGTTGAAACACAAGCAGGTGCAAACCGCAGCTGCCGTTGCCCAACAGCTCCACTGCCACCCATCAACGGTAGTGAAATTGCTATACCGGTTGCGCAAAGATGGTTACCAAATCACTTATGATAAAAGTTTAAAGCGGTATGTGTTGGTGGAGGAGGGTTAAAGGGGGTTAAATGGTTAATTGTTGAACTGGTTAATTGAGCGACCCCATCGAGGAATTTAGTAAAAACCAAATTTAAGTTCGCCTCTAGGAGGCAAAACTTAAGGTATCGCCTACCAAAACGGCAAATATTTTCCGTCATCCGATTGCTATCGGATTCGAGGGAAGCATAGCGACGAGAACACCGAAGGGCTCAGCAGAGCTAAATCTATCTCATAGCTACAACCTAATTATTTAAACCAACTTTTTCGGCTGTTTTTTCAAATGCAATAAAGCAGCACACGTCATGAAAAATTTAAAAAAATTATTACCAGTTATCGCAGTTGTATTAGGCTTGGTTATTGCTTTTGGCACTAGTGCGTTTAAAGCGAAAGTAAAAACTCCAGTAGTTTATGAGTACACCAGTAATTCTCATTTAGCTGCAGACATTAAGAACATTGCGAACTGGGAAGTTGCCGATTTGGAAACTCCAAGCTGTGGTGAGTCTGGCGATCTTGTTTGTCGTTTTAGCTTTGAGGGTGACATGACAGATTTGCAAAATTATCTGGAAGACACCGCAACTGACGTTGCAGATATTAATGATAACGCCATTAACAAAAAACAGTAATTGATAAAGGCGGGCTTTGTTGCCCGCCTTTATTATGGATTTTGCTTTAAACCTACTAGGTTGATGATGTATTCTGGTAAGGGCATTGCAAATCGGGGATCGTTAGGAGGCAAAACCAATTGAGATGAATTATAATTTCGTTTCAATTCAATTTGATAGCCAAGTAAATTGAGCCTCTTTACATCAGGCCAACGCAAGCCTCTCGACAACAATTCTTTTCTTCTCTCCATTAATATCCAATCGACCACCTTTTTTTGATCGTTACTCTCAAATTTCGTATACAGCTTATTTTTATCCCATCGCTTTAACATAAAAGCGTTTAGGTCAGCCAAGGCCTCCATTAACCTGTTCTGTCTTGCATAACTTTCTGCCCTATTTAAATACATCTCATCTACTGCCGGGCCAAAGAATTGTGAGGTGCCACCGGAGTAATTTCCCTTAAAACTAAAATCAGTTCCTATTGTCTTAAAATACATCTTTTTCCGTAGGTCATCGGTATGGTATTGTTGGTAAAGTTCTGGCACAACAAAGGCATTGGCTTGGTTAAGCATTTCGGGATTTGCATCATTTAAATGAAAAAGCACCTCTCCCTTGTATGCCGTAAACGGGTTGGCGGCTGAAGACACCAATGTGTTGTAATCTAAGAGCGTTGCATTAACCTGAAGTACAGAATCTGCATATAGACCAGCCTCTACATACTTGTTCATCGATAAATACGCTCTAGAGAGCAGGGCAAAAGCGGCAACTTTTGACGGCCTCATTGGATGTATTTGAGTTAGTGGCAATAATTTTGCCGCCTGCTTCAAATCAGAAAGTATCTGCGCATAGGTTGCCCCTAGCGTTGCCCTCTCGCTTTTGACATTAAAATCAGTGTTTTCCCTTATTACCAATCCCAAGTTTGTGCTTGCTCCCTCGTCGCTATAGGCATTGCACCATACAAATGCAGCGTGTAACAGTGCAGTACCCTTAAAAGCGTGTGCCTGCCCCTTTATGTTATCCCATTCTTTATAGTTGCCGGTATTTCTTTCTATGTTAGCAATATTATCCATTACCGTATTTCCATAATAAACGGTTCTATAAGTGTTTTGCCAACTGTTTGATACATCCTCAAACTGATTTTGTTTCTCCCAGTTATAAATGTTTACGTCTGTTTGTTTGAAAATAGCCTTTAACGCCGCATCCTTAACAAAAAAATTATCAGCGGCAATTTCTCCCGCGTAAACCATCTGTGAATTTTGGCGCAGGTCATCATCCATGAGTGCCTGCAAGTCTATTAATGTGTTAGGCGCCGCTAGTTTTTTATCTGGTTTTGCGTCTAAAAATTTCTCGCAAGAAATTAAGCTTATTAGTAACATCCCTGCACTAAATATGATTGCTATTTTAGTTTTCATTTTTTCGAATTTAGAGTGTACAACGTATTCCAAGTGAGAAGTATTTGCTTGGTAGTATTTGGTTATCTCGGTAATCTGGATCAATGCCTTGTTTATTGGCCGTCCAAATAACGCCAAGATTGCTTGCGTTAGCTTGCAGCTGTATAGATTTAAAAGGGAGCTTGTTTAGCCATTCGCGTTTTAACTCATAACCTATAGAAATATAGGCCAAACGTACGTTATCACCCTTCAATACCGCTACGCCTGCATAATTGTAAAAAGCATCCCTCCTGCTTACCGCAGGGTAAACCAAAGAGGGTACATTGGTAACTAATTCATCACCTGGTTTTTGCCACCTCTTCAGATAGTCTGGATGACCCACATTTGATGCAAATAAATTAGAATAATTAATGCTATTTGGCCTAAAGTAGTGTCCCAATTTATAGGTAAACCTTGCGGTTGCACTAAAACCTTTGTAGCTGAAGGTGTTACCCAAGTTACCAAACATGGTTGGGAATGCCGGGCCATTGTACACTAAATCCTTTACGCTAACATCTGCACCAGTAAGCAGGTTATAATCGCTAGAGACCTCGCCCTTATAATAGCCCCGTGGGTTTCCATTTGTAGGGTCTAGGCCAGCCCATTGATAGGAAAACACGCCATACACGGGATAGCCAATTAGAGGGGTGCCGATTGTACCATTGCCAACAAACTGACTTCCCTGTACGCTTGCCAAATAATATGCTTTTACCTCATCCTTATATAGGTTAAAGTTCAGGTCTGTAGTCCATTTAAATGCACCAGTCGTGTTAACGGTATTCAATGAAACATCTAAACCCCTTGCCCTTATGCTGGCTACATTTTTAGTGATGCTAGTGGCCGCAATAGCCGTATAATCAACCAAGCTCGTTCCATAAAGGTCAACTGCTTTTTTGTGATAAACCTCTATGCTACCCTTGATGCGTTGATTTACCAGGGCGAAATCTATGGCGATATTGGTGGTGCCAACCTTTTCCCACCTTAACGATGGGTTGCTAAACTGACCGAACCTAGCTATCCCCGTATTGGTAAATGCTGACGTTGTACCACCAACAATGGTTGTTAGGGAGCTTTTACTTAAATCTACATTACCGCTATAACCGTAACTTCCCCTTAGTTTTAGATAAGGCAACCATGGCACTTTATAAAAGGATTCTCTACCGATTACCCAGCCTGCTCCCACTGACCATAATGGTTTCCATTTCTCGTTTGTTGCTACCCCGTAAATGTTAGAGGCATCCTTTCTCATGCTTGCTGAGAACAGGTATTTATCATCGAATCCATAACCCAAATTGGCATAAAGTGAAACAAACCTATTCAGCTTACTGGTTAGGTTATTGGGGCCTTGGTCTAGGTAACTCATGGTTTTGCTGATATAATTTGGATAAGTGGTGGCCATGTTCATGCCTACATTTGTTAAGCGTTCATCACTATAGCCATATACCCTAAACCCATCTCCCTCTGTCTTATTCTCGCTAAACTCCCATCCAGCCAGGGCATTTACGGTATGCTTGTTCCATTGTTTGTCGTAATTAACCTGCGAACGAAAGCTCTGGGCATTTAGGCTAACTTGGGTCTGATCTAGTATTTCCCCTATGGGGATAATCCTTGTTACCTCTCCGTTGCTACCAATCTGGGTAAACGTATTTACCATGTTGCGCACCATGTAACTGTTTGTGCCGTAAATACTTTTAGCTTGCTCTACCTGCTTTTCTGCTTGGTAATAGGCCCTAACACTTAATGAGGGGAGTACTTGATAACGTAAACTTACATTCCCCAATAAATCACTCGATGCATTGCTGATGTTATTATTCAGGTAATCGTTAATTGGATAGTAATTCCAATTGCCAAATACGGTTTGGTTAAGGGTGTTTAAATAAGAAAGGGAATAACCCTTGGCTACCGAAACAGGATTGCCTTGATCATCTAACAAACGCAAATAAGGGTAAGTGACCCCACCAGTAGAGGCCAAATCACCATAACCTACCTTACCGGGCGCTCCATTATTTTTGGTATAGGCGAGACTAAAATCTAGCTCTAGCTTTTTTGTGATTTTTAGCGTATTCCTACTCATTAGGTTTAACCTAGAATCTAAACCGCCTAGATCAGATCGGTTATTGTCATATCCGGCTAACACATTCCAATTTATTCGATCGGCGCTACCTCTTAAGCTGATGCTATATTGCTGCTTAATTGCCTTTCCATAATTGAGCTGAAGCAGTTCTTCCCTGATATCAGTTTGCCGCATTGTACTTGCCATGGCCTCAAAACCTGCGGCATCAATTTGGCCTCTCGTTTTTGCCAGCAATAGTTCTACAAATGGCGAGAGGGCTGCCTTGGCAACGGCATTGATTTTACTGGTATAATAGCCCTTATCATATAACATTTGTTCTACCTCCATGAATGAAGCAGCATCCAATTGTTTCATGGTAAATAGGTTGGGTTTTTCTACAACACTCCAATTGGCATTAACATCAATTGCCAAAGCCTCGCCCGTCTTGGCCTTTTTAGAGGTCAAGACAATTACGCCATTGCCTGCCCTGCTTCCCCAGATTGAGGCTGCAGCGGCATCTTTCAGGATCGTTATGCTTTCAATATCATTTGGGTTAATGTTCTGCAAATCTCCCTGATATGGAAAATTATCCAAGATAATTAAGGGTGTTCTTGGTCCGGAGATCGTGCTAAGCCCTCTTACCATCAGGTTACCAAGTGAGCTCGACCTTTTATCGACAGTGATACCATTGGCTACCGCCTCGAGCCTACTGATGATATCGGTACTCATTTGCTCGTTGAGCTGCTTGTTGCTAATGGTAACGAACGACCCCGTAGCCCTTTCTTTGGCCAAGGTTTGGTAACCTGTGTTAATGGCTACTTCCTGCAGTATGTTTAAGCTGGGCAGTAGGTAAAAATTTAGGCTCTTGCTGGGCAAGGTAATGGTGGTGTTAATGGAAACATAACCCATATATTTGATCTGTACCTGATAAGTGCCAGTTGGGTAATTTAACATGAACTGCCCATTGTTGCCGCTAGTAAGCGGCTGTTTCCCAACTACGTTGATGCTTGCCCCACTAATGGGCACGGTATCTGGCAGGCTATAGACGTGGAACTGGTTCTGTTGTGCATTTGCGGCAAGGCCAAATATGATCAGGCAGATGGTGATTAACTTCTTCATGGCTTATTGGTAAGCTCTGCCTGCGCTTTATTATTCTCGTCTTTAATGTCAGCAAGATAATGTTCAATGGTCTGTTCGTTTATCATTTCGGCACCAGTTATGGCCAATACTTCTCCTTTTGCGCCTAGCCAAACATAGTGTGGCAGGTAACTGTGCGGAAAAAGCTTGTACAACACCGTATCGTTATATATGGTTGTTAGGTTAGCTTTAATGAAAGGGGCTTTCTCTCCCGATAAGATTCCTCTCATGCGCTCGGGTGTATCTTTTGTGTATTTGGCATTCACCAAAACCACTTGGAACTGTGTTTTATACTTTTCTTGCAATTGACCGAGCAAATCGAATTTATAGATACAATTGGTACACCAAGTGGCCCAAAAGTCTAATAAGATTAATTTGCCCTTAAACTGGCTTAGGTTTAGGCTATCATGCTGTTTGGTAGCTGTGCCAAGTACGGGATAGTTTTGGTTTAAGGTTGTTGCTGGTATTTTTTGACCAAGGTTTAGCGGTTTCATCTCTTGCGCCTCGGCAAAAAAATTTAGGCATGACAATGCCATTACGCATATTATCGTTGTTTTTTTCATAGGTAGTAAAATTTGTTTTTCTTGGTTTTTGGTCCTTTTCTATTAGTTCCTTTATCCTTGAACTATGCTAACCGCCCAGCAATGGCCTCAGTAAATTCTCGTTAAAAAATCATTAGGAAGAACCGTAAAGAAATAAAAGCTGTTTGAGCGAAGCGAGTTCTTTTATTTTAGGTTCAGACTTTTGATTTTTAGAGAATTTAGTGCAGCCTTGATTTTTTGGTTACTTTTGGATCAAGCCAAAAGAAAGAGCCCTCGGTGGCGGTGAGCCGAGGCCAGCCTGTGCATTGGGCTATCTATCCCATTAGCACAGCCCTAAAAAAAGCGGGAACACCTTTACCTCATAAGAAAAAGGGGAATTGATTTATTAACCACTAACAACCTACATTCTTGTTCCCGCTTAAGACCTTTCAAACTGGCTTGCCAATGATGAGTGCAAACAGCTGTTTTTGAGTAACATTTGGAGCTACCAATGCAGAAAAAACAGCGACGCCAACTTTCCCACTAACTGTGAAAATGTTCACTTCTTTTACATTCTGAGCCAGTTTTCTCATTATTTTTTAGTTGTTGAAAAATATTTAAACAAAAACCAGCCCTTACCACCTATTTCAAAGCAGTTTACGGAAAACCGTATAGTTTTATAGCAAAAAGATGTTTACCTTGGGATAGCAACAAACCATCGTATTACACCTTTAGCTTTAAAAACTAAAGGGCTGGTACAAAAACTAAATGTAAACCGATCTAAAGAACTGAAGCGCTCTCAATTCGCACCAGCCTCTTTTTTATTGGCCTATTTTAATTTTTGAATTTCTAGCGTGCTACGATGGAGAACAGATCACGTTCTTTATAAGGAGTAAAAGGGAATAATTACGCAACAACCGAACCGGCTGCTGGTAATGGGAAACATTTGGTTTTTTCGTTTTCATTAGGTTAGGTATTTGGTTATGTAAAACGATGGGTACCCAAGGCAAAAGAAATAAACCGAATTGGTTAAAGACCAATAAGGCGAACCTCAATGCTTTTGAACTGGTACCGCTAAGAACCACTCAAACTGTAGTTTGAGTTCCACAAAAGACTGACACGAGGTTCGCCTTATTGAATATGATATCACGAAGATAGCAAAACTCAATAAAAAGGCGAACGCACGATCGGCTCATGTGGAAATTAGCGGTTTCGTTCATGAGTGACATCGTAAAAAGCAAGGTTTTACCCCTCTTCTATTTGTCGCTATTAATAAAACAATATTACAAAAAGTTTCTCATTAAACGATAAACTTTTTAGAATTATTTTTTGATTTAAATGAAGAAAATTAATCGGCTAGCGGAAGTATTAATTGAAAAAGACGTTTACAATAGAGAAATAGCAAAGCTTGTGAACAAATCTGAGCAGACAGTTTCTAGATGGACAAATAATCATAGGCAGCCTTCAGTAGATGATTTAAATAAGATAGCGGAATTTTTAAGAGTAGACATAAGAGAATTGCTAAATCCTAGTGATTGGAGCGAGAGTAAGGTTGAGGGGTTTAAACCTAAAAAGTAAAAGCTATGTCCATAAAAGAAATTGGCCTACCAGATGAAATTGTCATGAACCAAATTTATTTGGTACGTGCTCAGAAAGTTATGCTCGATAGGGATTTGGCAATACTTTACGGGGTGGAGACTAGAGTATTAAAACAAGCAGTAAGGCGGAACATAGATCGCTTCCCAGAAGACTTTATGTTCGAAGTTAGAGAGGAAGAGCTAGATGAGATGGTATCACAATCTGTGATACCAGACAAGAAATCATTTGGAGGTGCTAAACCATTCGCATTTACAGAACAAGGGGTCGCCATGTTATCCAGTGTGCTTAGCAGTAAACAAGCTATACAAGTGAATATACAGATCATTAGGGTTTTCACTAAGATAAGACAGCTATTAACAGACAATACAGAACTAAGATTAGAAATAGCAGAAATCAAAACCATATTGCAGAAACACGCTGAAATGCACACCAACCAAAGCAAGAACATAGAACTTGTCTTTAATTACCTAGATGAACTTGGTGAGAAGAAGGAACAAGTAACAGTTGAAAGAAAAGAGATTGGTTATAAGATTAACAAAGAGAAAAAAACAAACTCACAAAACAGATGAGGCACTTAGAAAAAGCTTGGGTACGCATAGTTATAGCTCTCCTGTTAGGAGGTGTATTGCGAGAAGCAATATTTATTTCTACTGGTGAGCCAAATAGACCCAGAGGTGCAAACTATGATGTTATCACCTTAGCATATTTTGCGGGTGTATATCTCATCTTAACTTTTTATGTGAGAAGTAAAAAGAAGAATACTGTTGGTTGAAAGCTAAGTGAGAACTGAAAAGACTGCATTACTAGGAATGACTACCCTACGAAGTGGAAAAAGCTTGACAGCAAAAAAATATTTGCTGACAGGTAATAATAAATTAAAGAAAAGCTAAATTAAAAAGCTGATAAATGGATAACCATATAACCGAATTTAGGCCAGGAAAGCGCATAGGTGCTAACTTATCTATATTAACATTACAAGAAAAAAAACTGGTAGATATTTTAACTAAATATGATTGGTTTCTCACTAGAGTAGATGAGATTTTTATTGCAAATAGTGCCTATAAGGCAATGTTAATGAAGCCATCCCCCAAGATTAAACAAGCTTTCAACATATCTAGGGAAGTCGTTTTCGCATTCAGCCCATATGATACGTTCCAGCCAAGATCTATAGATTCGATTGAACATTATGATATTCAAGAGCTAAGATTAGAAGAAATCTGTAGCGTAATTATTAGCAAGGATAACGATATTGAACAAAAATTAAATTCTATCCTTAAGACGAACGAGGAAGCTAGAGTTATTGTGCCATTTTCTTACCACGAACTAGAAGAGTCAGCAAATGATCCAGATTATTTTATTAATAAATTTCGCCAGAACTTTTATTCCAGAGATTTATTTGGCATTCAAGACCCCTTGAAGAAAGATTTGTACTTTTTTGGCAGGAGAGATTTGATTCACACCTTAGTCAACAAACACTTATCTTCTGAAAATGCAGGCATTTTTGGTTTACGTAAAACTGGAAAAACATCGATTCTTTATGGTATCGAAAGAGCTTTAGACAGGAAGAATTCCACAACAGTTTTTGTCGATTGCCAGACATTACACCTAAAAAAGTGGAATACAGCGTTGCTATACATTATAGATGAACTTAGGAAGTCTTCTAGTGTTAAAAATGAGGACTTAAAACTTATTAAAGGATATGAGAAGCTAGAATTTGTATCAGATTTTTTTCTAGATGATATCAAAACCATATATCATAAAAACGGCAAAAAAAGCATTTTGTTAATTTTTGATGAAATAGAACACATCACATTTGAAAGCTCGATTAGCTCGGATTGGAAGAACGGAGATAGCTACATCAAATTTTGGCAAATAATCAGAAGCACTTATCAGAAGTTGAGACAGATTAATGTTATGACTTACTTAATTACTGGAACTAATCCTAAATGCATTGAACAATCAGCGGTCAATAAAATAGATAACCCAATTTTTGCGCAATTCCAACCAATTTACATACCACCATTTGATTTTAATCAAACTAAGGAAATGCTAGATAAATTAGGTGGCTATATGGGTTTAAAATTTGATGAAATAACATGCGCTAGGCTCGTCGAAGATTTTGGCGGCCACCCCCTATTAATGAGGCAAATGTGCAGTTTTATACATAGAAAAACTGTAAAACCTAGACCACACCATATACATAAAAGTGAATATGAAAATCTAAAGAAACTTTTCTACGAAGATGAATCAGGTTTCATTAAATATGCACAAATGGTTTTGGAAGTTTTAGATAACTGGTATCCTGATGAGGCTCAAATGTTAACTTGGTTATCAATTGGAGACAACGAAACTTTTAAGGGTCTAGCAGATGCGTCACCTGATTATATTAAACACTTAATAAATTATGGTATAATCGAAAAAAATGACGAAAATTACTCCTTTTCAATTGAATCACTCAAAGACTATCTATCAAGAAAAAACAAATACAAGAGACTCAGACTTACCAACGAAGAAAAACAAAATGAAATTAGTGTTAGAAGAAATACGATTGAACCTATTTTAAGAAAATATGTTAGAAACACGTTAAAGGCCAATTATGGTGAAGTTGAAGCGAAAAAGTTAATTATTAAGGAAATCTATGGTGCAAAAGAAATTTCAAAACACGAAAACAAACCATACGCAGAATTTTATGATTCGAATAAACACAATATATACTTAAAAACATTATTTGATTTGATGAAGAAACATTGGGAGAAATGTTTCCGAAATACTTTCGAAATAGACGAAAAAGTTTTTGAGGCTAAGGCAACGTTTATAAATCATTTAAGAAAAGGAGATGCCCACGCAAGCAAAATAACCGATCAAGATTTTCAGTCCTTCAGGGGAGCTATGGAGTGGCTTGAAGAAAGGCTTCATGAGTTTAATTAATAGTTTAAGGAAACAGCTAACAAGTTTAGATTTTGTATTATGGTAAGGAGGTACTGCAAATCAGACTTAGAAATACATTATGCTGGTTTGAAATGTCTAAGTAAAAAAACGTTAAAAATTTCATCAGGATTAAAATATTTGTCAAATATCTACATTACAAAGCAATCATCTTCAATCTCATCAAGCTTAACTAAGATACTCTCATTTTGAAAAAACTTATCCCGGATATAACAGAAGTTACGTAAAATAATTAACAAACGTGAATGCAAACGCTCGAAACACTAAAAACCAAACTTACCAAATTTAAAATCTCAGATAGCCATTTGGCTGAGGTTTGGGTAACACAAAACGGTGGCAAGATTCGGCTATTTACGTTACTCGACATAATTATAAGGCATAGATATATAGACATCGGGGAGGCTAACCCAATTTTATCAAAACTATGCTTACAGTATTTAAACTATTATCCATCCATACCACAATTAGACTTAGAAAAAATAGCAATATCCCTCGATTATTCTAGAGAAAGGATTAGGCAGGTTAACGATGAATTCCGAGTAAACTTTAACAAAAAGTTTTCATTTGTAAGAGACCTTGAAATTTTAGATGAGCTAATGATCAATGAGGATTTAAGCTTCTTCAGTTTAAGCAAGCAAAGCACAGAAGATATAAACCTGGTTAATAGAACAAATTTTGCAAATAAATTTATTACTAGGATTTACAGCGTGCTTAATTCAAAAAATTACAATTATATAGGATTTGATGAAAAAGCGGAATGGAGATCAGGTTACTTAGTTAAAAACATAATCAACTTTGATTTCATCAACATTATAAACAATTACTTCTTTAAATTACGCCCAAACCCTATTAGACACATCGACGAAGTTTGGTCTTATAGCGAAATTGGATTAGACATAAGTGCTAATTTAGAGAAAATGATACTACAACATTTGGTAAGTTCGGAGTGTTCTTTGAGCTCCTTCAACGACGTGGGCCTACTATTACCAAGAACGAAAAAAATTAATATAGATGAAAAGATCGAGTCTGTTTTAAATGATCTAAAAATTGAACGAAAAGGACACCATATAGACACCATAATTTCTTCGCTATATATGCAGTATGGAAAATTGGAAAGAAAATCGACGGTTAGGTCTAGATTAAACACCAATAAAAAGTTTTCTTCCTACGGAAAAACAAGCACTTATATTTTGACAGAGTGGCTTGACGTTCCGGAGTCCAATATCATCATAGGCGACTATTGGCGTGTATGTCAACATATCCTTGAGTTAGAGCCTAAACCAGTTGACATAATATCGCTTGTAGACAGGGTTGGTTTTTACCGTAGAAACCCAGATAAAAAAAGTATACATACGATATTAACCCAGAAAAGAGAAATTTTCAATATTGAAGGTTCCTTTATTGGTTTGGTAGCAAATGAAAATCATAATAGTTTTTTTAAAGAAGCAAAACGTATTCCAGGTCATTATTTTACAGATGACTATTGGGAAAACTTACTTAAAACAAATGTTGATATAAAACAACATTTTAAGGAACTGGGGTTATTGCAGGTACAAATTGATTATTTGATAAAATACAGAAACCAGCAGAATGAAGACTTTCTGGTTAATTCAAATGTTAATATAAATTTTTCTCAGAGAATCGTAGAAATTGAGGATATAAAAGAGCGACTTGAACTTTTAGCTACAACAGATAGTAAAATTTACAGCTTCACAAAAAGAAGACGGGAACATATATTACTTAAGCAATTTTTATTTCAAAACAACGAATTAATAACGTGCGCTATATGCGGCCAAACTCTGCCCAAAAGGCTAATAAATGTCGCACATATCAAACGACGTTGTACAGCATCGGAGGCAGAAAGAAAAAATCCTTTTATAGTTTTTGCTGCCTGCTCTTTAGGATGCGATGCCCTCTATGAAAAAGGATATATATCAGTAGATCCCACTGGGAAGATTAAATCATTAAGACACACTTCAAATTCAAATAACCTTTCAAAGCATCTTGAGGCAATAATTGAAAAAAAATGTGATGCATACAATGAGAATAATAAAGGCTTTTTTAGGGATCACTATAACTTTCATGCAGCACTGAAAAATCAATCAAACTAACTTAATCTGAAAGCAATGGAAGAAGTTCACACACTCGCAAAAGACTACTTGCAACCAAACAAATGAAAACTGAACAGAGACGAAGATTAGACTACGATTTAATAAACATCCTGGAATATATACTATAATGAGTTGATTAAAAGGAATGAGGAACATATTGACACTACACGAAGCAATAGCAATTGTTCTCTTAAATATGTCAGACAGAAAAGCGACATTTATTGAGATTGCTAATGAAATTGAAAATAGAAACTTTTATCCAAATAGAAAGGGTAACATTTCCCTAGCAAAACAAATTAAGCTGCGTAGTGCAATTAATTCAAGTCCCTATTTAAACACCTGGTTCGAAGTTATCTCTGACACAGAAATAAGATTAATCTAATATCTAAAATATAATTATGAGCATACCTACGCATTTAAGCCATAAGCCCATTATTGGCGTTGACAATTATGATAAAATTGATAGTATTTATGTCGGTAACACGGACGTTGAAGCTCTGTCCATAGGAAATGCACAGTACGATCATGGAGAGATTTCACTTAAGGTCTGGAGAAGAGTGAGTAACAGATGGAGCAGGCAAAGCGAAGAGCTTCCAATCCATAGAAATTTAGATTTAAGCATATTATTTCTTGCAGCTCTAATGACCGATGTCAATTCCAATTACTCCAAATCCAGCCTGAGAGAAGAAATCGTAAACAAACAAAAGGTAGGAGAAATTAGAGGTTATTACGAAGAGAACGAAAACAAACTCAGACCAAGAATATTAGAACTAAAGAAGGTTTTAGATGAATTTTTATTGTTAACTTAACTTTTATCCAACATGAAGCCAAAAGAGCTTTTTTTTCTATTGTTCAACTGCCATACCGAAAGTGATCTTGAAAAGATTATAAGTTTAAATAGCGGAATTTTTAAACAGGCGAATTGGTTCCCCTTAGGTGGTAATGAAAATAATTATGGCGTCATAGAAAATCAACAGGCTTCCCCGATAGCTGCTTTGATAGAAAAAGTAACAAATTCTATAGATGCAACGCTAATGAGAAAATGTTATGAAGCCAAAATAGAACCTAGCGCTGAAGATGCTCCAAAAACAATGGAGCAAGCAAGAACAAAATTCTATCCAAAGTATAAAGACTGGGATTTAACTAGTCACAGAAAGACTCAAGCTAAAGAAATACAGATACTAGCAGATGGCCCGAAGCTAAACACATCACTTACTATTTATGACAATGGCGAAGGACAACATCCTCAAAATTTCGAGAATTCATTCTTATCCCTGTTAAGAGGAAACAAAAATGAAATCCAATTTGTGCAGGGTAAGTATAATATGGGGGGTAGTGGTGCAATTATTTTTTGTGGAAAAAGGGGGTATCAGCTTATTGCTTCACGTAGGTATGACAAAACGGGCGAGTTTGGATTTACCTTAACCCGAAAGCACCCTTTTAGCAAAGATGAACAAGGAAAAAAGAAAAACACTTGGTATGAGTTTTTAAAGATTGATAATAAAATTCCTTCATTTGGTATTGAAAAACTAGATTTAGGGCTACATGATAGCTTCTTTGAAACCGGTAGTATTATCAAACTATATTCTTACGACCTACCTTCCGGTAGTCGATCAGTAATATCTAGAGATTTAAATCAAAGTATCAACGAGTTTCTTTTTGAGCCAGCACTGCCAATACTAACAGTTGATCGTTCCTATCGATACCCCGATGATAGAAATCTTGAAAGAGACTTGTTTGGGTTAAAACGAAGGCTTGAAGGTGATGATAATAAATATATTGAAGATTACTTTTCTGAAGACTACCACGACACAGAAATTGGAAAATTTAAGGTCACATGTTATGTTTTTAATACTAGAATAGATGATAAGAATGTAAAGGAAACTAAGGACACTATTCAACGGGAATTTTTTAAGAACAATATGTCTGTCGTGTTTTCAATGAATGGTCAGGTGCATGGGAATTTTGGTTCTGAATTTATCTCGAGGTCTTTGAAATTTAACTTATTAAAGCCCCACCTTCTTATACATGTTGATTGTACAAACATGGAATATGACTTTAGAAGTGACCTTTTTATGGCATCAAGGGATAGACTAAAAGAAGGAGATCATACTACAAAATTGAGAAAATTTCTCACTTCAAAATTAGGCAGTAGTAAAGGAAGATTAGCTGAAATTGAAAAACGCCGTAGAGATAGCATTTCTGTAGATTCTAAAAATACCCAGGAAATGTTAAAGTCATTTTCTAAAAATCTTCCTATGGATAGTAATTTAATGAAATTGCTTAATCAAGCTTTTAAGATTGATATCAAGGAAGAAAAGCCAAAAATAAAACCTGAGCAACAGAAAACAAAAAAGATAGATCAAGAAGCTTTTAGGCCACAACGATTCCCCTCTTTTTTAAAAGTGAAATCACAGCTAAATGAAGGAAAAAAATGCATTAACCTACCTAAGGGACAAGAAAAAACCATTCGTTTTGAAACAGATGTAGAAAACCATTACTTCGACAGAGTAGAAGAGCCGGGTCTATTCACTATTGGCTTAGTTAGTTATATTCCCAAAGCAAATAATGGTATTGGTGGAACTGTCTCAGGTGTAAAAGAAGCAGTTGAAGACGTTTTTAATATCAATACCTCTAGCCCACATGATGGCACCATTAGATTAAACCTCTTGACAAATAACGAAGTTAAAGTTGGAGATGAAATTGAAATGAAGGCTATACTAACTGGTGCAGGGGAAGAATTTGAGGAACTTTTTTGGATTAAGGTAGTCGACCCTGAAGAAAAAAAAGAGACCATAAAAAAAGAAGATCAGGCCTCTGATAATAATATAGGCCTCCCTCCTTTTGTTCTAGTATATAAAGAAAAAAAAGAGGACTATCTTACATGGGATGAAGTAGAGGAAGGTCTTGACGATAAAGTTGATTACGATATTGTCATGATTCCACAGGTTAATGGTGATAATATTGATAAGATTATCATCAACATGGATAGCCATGTATTAAAATCCTTTAAATCTAGTTACAAAAATCAAGACCAGCTAGAAATAGCTGACCGCAAATATATTTCATCCGTTTATTTTCACACTTTATTCCTCTATACCATTACAAAGAATAAAAAATACGCAATACACCAAACGAAAGAACGTGATGAGGAAGTGGATTTAAGCAGCTATTTAAAGGATTTGTTTTCTAGCTTTTACTCTGAGTTTATTTTAAATTTTGGATCGAATGATTTGTTAGAAATGATGGGAGAGTAAAGATTAAGCCAACTTAATTTTTAAAACATCCAACCTTCTCTCAACATTTTGTTTTAATGAACCATCTTTCGCAAATGCTGTTATGTATTTATACAATTCTGGATCGAAATCTTGATCTTTTACATCTAATAAATTTGCGGATTTACTAATATATTTTCTTCGTTTTAATTCAAAATCCTTGAATTTAGCAGCAATATTCTTTACATTTATCTTTTTTGCTCCAACCTGGTTTATATAATTCAAAATATCCACAAATGCCCATTTATTTTTGAAAAATCCAGGAATTAAATCATTTATCTTCTTTAGAATATCTAATGATGATTTTAGTTTGATTATTAAGTCTTTTACTTTTGATTGAGTAGCTGCGTCATTTTCAGTAAGTTCAATATAAAGTTCACTCATCGCCTTCGCTTTTAAATCTTTATTATTATTGAAAAACAATAATGTAGCAGCGTTATCCAAATATTCTTGATAGGTAAATCTTCGATCAACAATTTTAGAATTAGCAAAAAATGGATGACTTATTAAAGACTTTAAAGTAGTTCCAAAATAACTTGGAATTGCATTTCTTAATTCAGCAGGATTTAAACTAACCCCTTGCTGCAGTCTTGCAAATAATTCATTTACTTCATTATTAGTAGCAGTTAGTATTTCAGCAAATGTAAGCTCAAAGTCCAAAAACTCATTTTGTTTATCGAGTGGTAGATCTTTAAAAAACATACCGTTATATATGTCATTAGGTTTAGTTAATTTACCTAAACCATATATATTGTTTACATAATCCCAAATTGCTTTCATCCGTTGTTGACCATCCGTTACTTCGAATTTGTAACCATCAGTTGGATTATTAAAATATCTAACATAAAATTTAGGAAGGTCAAAACCTTGTATGATTGAATCTATTAATTTTTGCTTTCTTGTTAAAGTCCAAACATCTGTCCTTTGATATTGTGGCTTAGGATTTATGGTTTTTTTTTCGTCAATCAATTCCTGAATCGACCAATTTTGCTTCTTTATCTTCATAATGTTATATAAAACAAGCCGCACATCCTTCTTCTTCTGCATCGAGAATATCGATGAGCTTATTAGAACGAAAATTTTGAGAGGCGTTTTGCTGTTTAGTTAAAAATTCTTGTTTAATTTGTTGGATACGCTCGGGGTTAATCAATTCTTCCAAGCGTTCGTCTTGCATCCAGGTGTAACCGTCTTTTTCATATTCCATAGCTAAAAAGAACTTGGCTGGATTTTGCTCATAGAGCCATACCCATTCTATTTTACGTTGAAAAAAACAGAAAAAACAGCCTGAGCGGCTACGGTTATAATGCCCTGTTTTACCATTTACTTCATAAGGGATTTCTTCATAATAAGCAGGAACCCCTACTCCACTTTCGCGTAATATCCTGAAAATATCGTCACGTATTAAAATAGACTCGTTATCTAACAATGGGAACTCATCTACTAAAGCAATCGGCAATTGGCTACTTTTTAAGGATTGAAATGCCACATGATTAAACTCCTTAATCCCCAAGCCCATTAAAGCTTTTAGCTTTTGGTTCTGGGTATAGCCCATACGCAATGGGGTTTTTATAATATCTGCTGCCCTTTGGTAAATGTTCTCCGTTAAGAAATCTTTATAAAGGGTAAGTAAATGCTGCTGATTGTCATTGGCTAATACCTTCCCTATCACTTCCTCACTCCAAATGTTTTCTCTAAATGGAAAGATGGATTGTACGTGTGGTTTGGTAGAGATATAACCCTCGCGATCTTCATCTCCCCGGATGCCTACATAAGAAATTACAGGTGTAGTACCTATGTAATTTTCAAAAGGTTCTATCTTTAATTTTTGGGTACACCAACGGGCATTAGATGAAGGTAGGTAGCCACCAAATAACTGGTGATAAAAATCAAAAGGATTATCGTGGTCTGCTGTTTTGGCATCTAGCTTTTTAATAGACACACCTAGTTTAGATTCTAGGTTATGGATTAGCTGGTAAGTCTCATCTAACTCTTTACCCGTATCACAAGTATAGAATTCTATATCCATTTGCGGATAAAGTTCTTTCATATAGATAGCCAAAGCGGCACTATCCTTACCTCCCGAAATACCTAGTACATGCCTTACGCTACTGCCCATCTTCTAATGTCTGTTTTAACAGTTTAGCCAATATAGCAATTTTTGTGCTTTTATTTTCCTTATGCATCAAATCTGACATTCCCGTTTCTAAATCAGCAAACTGTTTACTCTGTACTTTCGGCATCCGGATAATTTTATGGCTTGCCTTTGCACCTGGTGAAGTGAGTTCGAATTTAAAGACGTCCTCTTCATCAAGGTTAACCTTTTGGATGGCCATATCGTTTAGGTTATCTAACTCATGAATTAAGTTCAAGAAACGTTCTTGCAATTGGTCTACCTCTTTATCGGTAATCTGGTCTAGTGTTTTACCTACGGTAGCTTGCGCTACTGATGATAGCCAAGCGGCACGATCATCTAAAGGTGAACATAAACGATCAAAAAAGGTTTTTTGGTAAGGTAATAGCAAATATTGTTTTAATGCCCCTTGGTAACGTTGGCGTAGCTGGGCCTTATAGTCGGCAAAAGCATAATTAGTATTCCAAAGCGAATTGATAATCCCTTCAAACTTACTCAATAACTCCTCGTAGGCATTACGTAATTCTCTAATGGCATCTTGTAATTCTGCACTAAATTGTTGCAGCAGCTCTGGTTTTTTGTTAAGCTGTACCAGGTCGTAGTTTAAGGCATTAGGCAAATCCTCAAAGAACAGTTTTTCAGGTTCTGTGGCATCTGTTAAGGCCTTTCTAACCTGTTGTGCCTTTCTGCTTACATTTTTTGTTTGCTTTACATAAGGCTTAAGGTCTTTGTAGAATTTAAAGAAAGGGATAATGGTTTTAATGAAAGCTTCATTTGATGTTTTTTGCGCCTCACCTAAAGCCAATAGGCCCCTATATTGATTAAATAGTCGTACTTTAATGCCATCTGTGTCAAATGCTTTAATGCTATAATTATGTGGGTTTTTAACCAATAGTTCTAATACTTCTGAATCTATTTCTGGAATGAAACCATTTTGACCGTACAAAGCAAAATCATCAGTTTTCATCAATAGGTAAATGGGTATCCAACAATCTAAAAAGCCTTTTTTTAATTTAAACGGTGCTTGCTCTAGTTGTTCATAAAACTCGGCAATACTACGTTTAGCCCCTTTTGAAGTTTCTATAAATGCCTGGCATGCATTAAATAAAGGTAGAAAGCAATAAGGATCTTGGGTTTTTTCGGTAATTTCCTGTAAAGACCAGCCCTCTTCTGTTTGACAATGTATCCCCGTTTCCTTTAGTAAAGAGAGGTAAATAGCTTTTTGTGGTGGGAAACCTTTAATGCCCAAACCTTCTTCATGGCTATTTTTTATTAATGCTTCTACCAATGCCTTTCTAGCACCAGATATCGGTGTAGAAAGTTTAGTTTTATTAGCCAATTCACTTACAAAAATAGGCGTTAAGTGATACACCTCGTTAGCTATATCAGATAAAAATGCGTTAAAGTCTTTGCTATTTCTGAAGGTTTTAATATTACCATGGTAATACCATTTAACTGATTCAGCATCATAAAAACCTTCGTACAGAAAATAATTAAGCAAGTTTTTCTGTATTTCAATAATGGCGTTTAACTCTCGCTGAATGATTTTATCATCAGGGTATTTGTCTTTAGCAATACCTGCCTTTTCTATTTCCTCTATGGCATGTTGTATATCATCTACCCTTAGAAAGTGAGCATATAGGATCGCATGCCCATGAGATGCTGATTCTTTTAAAAGTTCTGCTTCCTTAATGTTAGCATTAAAGATTAAATTGATAAAACCATCTACCTGTCCGCTAGGTTGTGAAGCTTGATAAGGGCTATCGGTAATTTTATACTCGAATACCCGAGGCGTACCCCTTTCGTAATAAGCACGTTTTGCAGAAACAGGTGCCAAGGGCAAATAACCATTTAAGAAATTAACAATGTTATTGGCTCGGCTAATTTCTAAACCAGCCTCTTGTATCGCATCTTCTATATTTACTACTGTAGTTTCTGAGTAGAAGTAACGGTGCGAATGTTTGTTATAACCTAGTAAGTTTCTTTTAAGCAAATTATCAATAGCCTCGGTTACGCCTTCTAACTTCGCTGTTAATTCTATGTATTTTGTTAAAAATACTTGATCTAATCTTGCACCTGCATGGCTAAAGATATTTAATAGCCCAATGGTTTTAATTAAAGTTTGGTAAAGGATATGTTCTTCTTCATCTACTTCTCCCTCTATTCTTTCTAGGGCATTTTTAATTTCTGCCCATTTGCTGTAATGGATATTAGCCTTAGAGTTTAAAAAAGAATAGAGGTTGTAGTTCAAATAATCGTATACATTGGCTACCCCGTAAAAGTGCTGGCGCTTAGGTTCAAATTCATCTAGCCCATAGAAACTATCAGTATTTAAGAAAGTAAATAAGGAACGTTCATTTTGCCCGTACTGCTGTAAAGCTAGCGCTAGTACACTACCCGAAAGTAAGTCTAATGGAAATAATTTCTTGGCTATTTTCTCATCGAAATAATCTTTTAAAGAGAATGCCCTAGCTTTGGCAATTTCCTCGATTAAAGCATTAATTAACTGGATTTGAGACCTATCTGGGCGTCCCTCTATCCTCTTACTAGCTAGCAATAACAATTGCTCTACTGGTTCGTTAAAGGTAAGTTCTTTAAAACGGCCTTTAACCTTAGTCCATTCGTTACGTTGGGTAGCATTAAGGTTTACCGAATAGGCTGCAAAATCTTGGTGTAAGGTTGTAATAAATGCTGCTTCATATTCCGCATTGCTAATAAGTTCTGCAATCTGCTGTAAAAAGTAAAGTTCCTTTTCGGCATTGTGAGTGGAGGCATATTCTAAGAATTTGCCAAACTCATCAATCATAAAAATAAAGCCCTTGCCTTGGGCATTTGCTGCTTTAATAAGTACTTCTAGCTCTTGCACCAATACTACAGGCTTAATACTTGATGAACCTATTACCGTTTTTACGTTATCGATAATCGAATCGTAATTACCTACAAGCTTAAGTATTTCGAAATGTTTGTGCTTTTTCCAGTCTTGGCTTTCTGCAAAAATTTGTTCTTCATTTAGGTGGTAAGCCAAAGCATTTAGAAAAGTAGACTTCCCTGTACCATATGCACCAATTAAATTGAATGACCTAACGCCTGCCGCATAGTTTTTAACCACGGAAGTAAATACTTCTTGCGTGTTAGGTGTGATGATATAATCGGCAACCTCAAAATTGTTGAGGAGTATATTTTGAGATGGAGAAAAATGCTTAACCATTGTAATACCAGTTTAGAAACGTCACTTTATCCAATTCTTGTTTGATTTGTAATACCCTATTGCCTGCGGTTTCATTATAGTTAAATTCAACTGGCCAAGTATCAGCTAGTTGAGCCAGCTTATCTTCCAATCCCCTTTCAGTTAGGCAAAATATGTTGCCTGGAGAATTGATCCCTTCTAGCAGATCTTTAAATGCTAGTGATTGTATATGGCTACCATAAGTATCAAGAATAGCATAGGCTAGAATAGCTATTGGCATTTCTGCCCTGCTTTCCCTAATTACCTTAAACCATTGTTGGTTGTTACCTTGTATATCAATCTTGTTAAAAGGACGAATGAGGTTAAGTTCTACCAATAAATTTGCTGTTTCTTCTTCTATATCTGCCTTGCCATCATTAGCCCGGTTATAGGTACGCAAGAAAACGTTCACATCCGCTTCGTAAGTTTTATCGCTAAAATGTTTTAAGCCTGCTTCTTCTGTTTTACGCTTTAAGAAAGAAATAAGCTGTGGCCTTGTAAATTCATTCTTTTCTTTTAGAAACTGATTAAAGAAAGTATAGAAGATAAATAGCTTTTCATTTTTAATAGCCGAATAATGCAATAGCCAAAGGCTAGCTGTATCCTCTAAATAGGGGTCTACTCCTGCAAGTAAGTAATTACCAAAGGTTGTGATTTGATCGGCTTCATCTGCAATACCGAAACCTTTTAACCAGAATTTAATAGCGGTAGTCATATTCTTACCCACTCCCAAATGCACTACAGCATCGTCTTCTGAAAAAGAGCGCTGGGCCAATAAGTGCTCATACCCTTTTTTTAACCAAAACTGCCTGCAAACAAATGTTTCATGACCTGAGAAACTTATTTTCATACTTAAATATCACCTTAAAAAAAAGACTTTGAAAGCCTATAAACCTAAAGTTATCAACAAAAACAACTCTCTAGTTTTCAACCAGTTAAACAAACCCCAGTTTAAACCAAAATTCAACTATGTTAACAATTAAAAAACCTGCTTTTAAACAACCTTACTATCTTTGTTTTAACAAATAAGGGAGCCTCACACTCCCCTACAATCTTTATCAGAAGAAACAATATTCTCGCAAGAATATTGGTAATTCAATCCTCGAAGCTATCGCTTCGAGGATTTTTATTTAATGAGCAAAATTACAGTTAAAAGTTTATTTTGCCATAATTCGTTATACTTTTATTTCATTTATTTCACAAACTGAATATCCCATCTGGCGCAGACCTCTCGCTTGTGACCTAGTTAATGTCGCCAATGTGTTTGGATAAGTACTTAATGTCTATTGCGGTTTGGCTTGGCCGAAAGGCAAATGATCAATAAGAAAGCTAGGGATGATAATTTTTACCGATTAAAGGTAATGAAAAAACAAACTCGCCCATTTTGGCAGATTGTTTCATTTGTTTATAATTCATAAACAAGTTGCTCTTGTTGGTTAATATTATAAAATATACTTATCATTATTTACCGATAAAATTGTCACTTATAAAAAAAAGCACTGCATAAAATCAAACCTCATTATCAACTAGTTATAAAGAATTATACGGAAGTGTCCTTTACGGGACATAAAATTTTTTGTTTGATTTCGAAAGCCATCAATAAAAAACCACTCACAAAAATGTCATCTATGAAAAAGAGCAGAGGAACAAAATTGCCACTCATTATCAGTAAGTTACAGCTATTGTTACGCAATTGTCCTTTATGAGCACAACTAGAGATTAAAATGGGTGTGAATAATCTTACCTGGAAGACCAGAATAAATAACTGACAATTAACAACTTACAGTATCAGATTCTCCCCACTAATTGTAAAAATTACTTGTCGTTTATCAGCTATAAAACGATACATAGCTTTATCCAATTGATTTAGAGCACTTTTTGCCTGTCCTTTCGTGGGCAAGAAAAGATAAGTCAATTTGTAAAAGTTAATTTATACCAATTACATAATATTTAGATTATGATACCTTCTAAAAAAACCTTTCAGAAATACATATTGCCAGTTATCATTGCAGGTATACTTGGGTGGTTTTTTAATCATTATCTAACTAATGAGCCTGCTAAATTAGTGTCAAGAGAGATTACAATAAATAAAAATGTGGATGGTTCGGTAACTGAGCGTAAAATGGAGATTTATAAGTGAGTAAATAATTCAGCAAATCGCTTATTTTTCTCTCAAGTATTTAAATATAAATTGCATTTTGAATATATAATGAGGTACAATTGTGTTATGGCATTATATTTTATAGATGATTTACTACTATGTTTTGCGCCACTAATAAATTATTGCTCAATTGAAAAAAGCAGAAGAATATGCAAAGAAGTATCTCGCTGAAGAGATAAAGGAAATAGAAAATACTACGAGAATTAATCACCTATTAAATCTTAGTGTTTTTGAAAAAGCCTCCATTCTCAAATATACCAATGATGGATATGAGGATTTGAATGAATACCTTAGAAAAACAGAAGGTAAAGAAAAAACTGATTTTGGGAAGATTATTGATCAAAGCCTTTCTAAACTTGACAATTACAATGGCTTGGTTTACCGATGCGCCACACTAAGTAAAAAGGAATTGCAACTGTATAAGAATGCTTTTGAATTAGCAAAGCCCATTGTAGAACATACCTTTCTATCAACGAGTAAATCAAAGACAATAGCTTATATGTTTGGAAAGAACACCATTTTTAGAATATATAGTAGAACAGGAAAAGATATTGAAAAAATTGCTAAATTTGGTAGTGATCATCCTCAAAACGAACAAGAGGTATTATTTAGAACAGGAAGTGCTTTTGACATATTAGATATATCAAAAGAAGGATCACGTACGTTAATAACAATGGAGGAAAGAAAATGACAACTATACAGTTAGAAAAATTTACTGAAACGGGCATAATTGCTCAGGAAGAAGTTGTGAAGATTTCGAATATCATTCTTAATGCTTTTTCTCCTAATCATCAAAAAAAAATAAGTCTTACATCCGCAAACAAGAAGGAACAATTAATTGACAGTTTTTCTGAATTAATCGAAAAGATCATGGATGTTTCTAATTCTCGCCAAGAAAAACTAATGCTCATTAATTTTCTTGACAAGCTAAACCATCAAAAAGAGGTTTTGGAAATTTTGAGTGGAGAAAGAAAATTTAATGATATTAAAAAAGCATCAGAAAGATTAGGTAAAAAAGCCCAATCGGCGTTTGAGACTAAGTAATTTATCGCTAAAAAAGCACAAGCTATTTATCGATTTTACAATTTTCGAGAACAACCTAAAATCTTATTAATATGATTAAAACATTAAGCAAAACCAGTCAAATTAAGGACAAACTTAAAATGGACGGCAAAGTTTCTTATCTTGATAAACCTGAGCATTTGCATGCAATCATAGCGATGAATGAAGAAATGGAAAGTGTTCGTAGGGAATATCACATTAAAGATAGGAATTCGCAAAATTCAGCTTCCCACATGATATTAACAGCTTAAAAAAGCCATTGGTATAAAACACGATTAATTAATATATTATACTTAGTCAAGCCTCTTCCCTTTGGAACGTAACTAAGTCAATTTTAGCCTCAGACGTGTCTGGGGCTTTTTTATTGGGCTAAAAAAACAAAATGTGGGATAAAATAAAAGCTATAAACCTTTAAAAACCGCAAAACCCGGTACATTTCGTGATGTATCGGGCTTCGAAACTCCTTTCTCCGAGTATGGCAGAAGAAGCATTATAAAAGTAAATATAATTTTTGTTAACCCAATTATGTCTGTTAGATTTTTCCAGTGCACTAAGATAACCTTCCAGTATCTATCGGAACAAGTTGACTATCAAATTATTTAGCCGTGCTTAATTACCCAATGTAATCTGTTTAGCCTCTGTTAACACAATTTGTGGCTTATCATTATACAAAACCAACTTACCAGTAACACAAACTTTTTTGTTCAAGTAAGTTTTTTCTGGTTCGGTAAATTTAGCGAGGTCTGCCTTGTAAATTACCACCGTTAACAATTGTTTAGGGAATGCAGCGCCTAGATTAACTAGGGCTAAGCCATTTAATGCCCTGGTGGTGTAAACAGAATCGCAAATGGTTACGGTATCGCCAATGTGTTTAGAGATGGCTGCAATGTCTATTTTGGTTTGGCTTTTGGCAGCTAGGCAAATAAATAGGAATAAAGCTAGGGATGATAGTTTTTTCATAGTTGAAGGTAATGAAAATACACTTATTAAAGATTAGATTCTATCCATAATTTAAACTCCAACAGCCTATCTAATAAAGGTTGGTTAACATTGCTTAGTGGGTCTTAAAGAAGCCGTAATCGCGTTTTATTCAATTAGCAATTTCAGCACATTTACACATTTACCTTTTCCTTACTTTTGAATAAACCATTACCTCATTCCATTTATGAAATCCATCTCGCCAAACATCTTTGTGAATGACTTACCAGCAACCATCATCTTTTACACCAAACTCGGCTTTAACTTAACTGATGAGGTGACCACTCCCGAAGGCGAAAAAGTATTTGCCCTGATGACGAACGGCAGTGTTATCTTCATGTTTCAGACCTTTGCCAGCATCGAAGGCCAGCACCCGATGGTGAGGCGTGCCGATGGAGGTTCGCTTTTGTTGTACATTAGTCTGAATAACATCCAGCAGTATCATGATGATATTAAAGATCACGTAACCCTGCTAACAGGTCTGGAGCAAACTTTTTATGGTGCAACTGAATTTTCGCTATGCGACAATAATAATTACCTGCTAACTTTCGCAGAACATGACTAAAGAGGAACTCAATCCACTAGATGTAACACCGGCAGAAGTGAAAAAGCTGCGGGCACTGAAAATCAAGAAGAGTGAAATGCACCTGCACAAAATAGAGGTATTGCAGCAATTGCTTAATACCTCAAAGATCAGGGCGATGGAGCTGTTTGCGCTATCTGAGTTTCAGAGTCTTCCCTCAATCGGGATACGCTTTGCGCATGACCTGATTGGGATGGGCTATTATTCCCTACGCGACCTGAAAAGAAAGGACGGGGCAAAGCTCACCGATCAATACGAATTGCAAAAAGGGGTATGGATAGATCCTTGTGTTGAAGATCAGTTTCGGCTTGTGGTACATTTTGCCAACCACCCAGATAGTAAACTCAACTGGTGGAATTTCACGCCCGAGCGCAAGGCCTTTCGCGAAAAGAATGGCTATCCCGCCACCCGGCCGAAAAAGCCCTGGTTTGAGGCACCTCAATATCAAACAGGCAAACAAATACCGGCCACACATGAGGCCACCCAAAAAGACCTGCATAAAAAACTGAAGCTTGCATTGGCGTACATGACCAAACATCCCGAAGAAAAAATCACCATCGCCCAACTTGCTGATTTGGCACACCTCTCCCAATATCATTTCATCCGCTGCTTTCGCAGTGCCTATGAACTAACGCCACTGCAATACCTCACGCGACTACGATTGAAGCAAGCATCTTTACTATTGCAGCAATCAGCTACCAAGGTAGGCAACATCGTACCCCAATGTGGCTTTGAGAACGAGAGCTCCTTTATACGCTTGTTCAAAAAAGAATTCAGGATGACACCGATGGCTTACCGGAAGGAGTTTGGGAAGAAGAGGTAAGCTAGCATTTAACCCAGCGTAGCTTTGCTCCCTGCTATTTATATTTGCACCATTCGGTAACATGGCGTGTATTGAGTTCCTCATAAACGGGCATTTATTACCATGGCATCTTTTGGATAACAGCCAATTAACCAGAATTAAGCAAATTATGGGTTTGGCATTATATTTTACTGATTTAATAAGGGATGATGACCTGCCGAAGAGTGGTTGCTTTCTCTTAGGCTTACGCAACTTGGTCCTACCTTTGGTTATAGTGGTAATATAAAAAGTAAAATGATAGGCCCAAGTATTGCGTATTAAAAAATTGTAACTCAGCATTAAAACATCTACCCTGTTGTGATAATTGAGAGAGGTGCTTGAAGAAATTCAGGTGCCTTTTTTATTTAAACGGGATTAATCTGGGAGCGGGTTTTCTTGTGGTTACCGTGAAGACCAAAACTAAGTTTAGTTTGGGTAATTAACTCCAGAGGCTCATGCATGGTGCGGTGATAACACCGACCATAAGATAAAGATAACGATAGGGCAATATTTCTGATATAGATTTTCTTAAATTTACCAGAATAGAGAAACAACTAAACCCAAAACGCTCAATGAAGATATATAAAATTCTAATGCTGTTAACAGCTATCTCATTTGCTGCTATCTATTCTTCTTGCAGCCAAAAACAAGAGAAACTGGATTGTAAAAACTTAAGAAACGTTAAGTTAAAATATCTAGATGCTGATGATACAACTGCTTATATCGTTATTTCTGGGAATAGGCACATGGAATATTACAATGCTGGAAAAAACTTTATTAAATCGGAAGTTAAACAGGTAAACGACTGTGAGATTAATGTATTCTTTTTAGAAAGCAACATTAAAGACTTACCTTTTAAAAAAGGTGATGTGCTAAATATAGTTTTTGATAAAGTAGAAAATGGAGTATTACATTGCCAGACTAAAATGGGCAACAGGATCATGCCACAACGCTTTAAAGTATTGCCGAATGAATAAGCTTAGCGATGAGTATTTAAGGCCGAAAATACAATGGTACAGTGATAAAACCGACCATAGGATAATGAGCCATTCTAGGTTCTCTTATCGTCGAAATGACGAATTTGTTAAGTGACACAGAAGGTTCTAAACAAATTTAATAGAGAGCTAAAAATAACGTCAGGTATTATTCCAAGCATTACAACTTAAAATTATAAGCTACACCGATTTTTGCATGGAAATTGTTTGCATTTTGTTTATCCCATACCCAATATGCAGTTGCGTTCTCAAATCTATACTGATAATTTAACGAATGCGTAAGGCCTAATTGCGAGCTTAACAAGAACTGGCCAAATGTCCAATCACCTTTTAATGTTGCATCAATATCTACCCAATGCCGTCTTGGCTCTATGGCATTGGCATAAGCATCATAATACAAGTCATTTTGATTTACCATACGCTCAAATTGTATGCCTAAGCGCTTTAAGCCACTTACCCAGCTTAGCTCTAAAGTTTGTAAATTACTACCTGGGCCGATACCTGCACCCAATACCTGGCCCTCATTGGTATAACCATCTATTAGTTGATGGTGCGTGTACCATGCAGGCGTAGGTCTTAACGTACTTGTTTTTGTAGACTCTAACTGCGTTAATTCTAAAGCGATTTGTATAAACTCATTTTCTTTACCTCTATAAGGCACCAACTTTCTAAAACCTGCTACATAGGCACGGGTATGATCTAATTCTACAATTGCATCCCTCAAATCCCACGAATGGTCATTCTTTCCCCACTGCAAATAAACCTCACTTTTAGCCTCAGGCATTACCCATTTTGCAAAAAAGGAAATATATTGGTCTCGTTTTTTTGTGTCTTCTTCGTTTACAGAAGGGTCAGCGCCTTGAAAAGCTTTCTTTTCTAAACTTGAAAAAATAGGGAGATAATCGCTAAACTTGTTTCCCATATCGCGGGTGTTTACAATAAACGAGCGATCAAACCCTAAATAAAGACCTGGCAACCATTTGGGTTGATAGGTGAAGACAATTGCTGATAGGTAGCGCCAATCCTTTACTTTTTCCTTATATTGATTACCAGCAGGCATTGGCACGCCAGACTGATCTAACCTACCTCCTATAACTTGTGTTTCAAAAGAGCCTATTGGGGTAAGCACTGGTCTATTGGTATGGAAAGTGGTATGCTTAAAACCAGCTGCATTATTAGTCATAAGCAATGAGTTTCTAAAGCCGGGACCCCACCACAAATTTTCATTTGAAACCCCCATAGAAATGGGACCCAAGTTTAACAGCAGGCTACTTTGCCCTAAATTAAACTTTTGATAAGTACCTGTGCCAAATTGTTCTGGCAAATCTATTCTATTTCGATAGCTAGCATATGCATTTTTAAAACGCACGTCATAATTTTGGTCAGAAATTTTGGTAAATGATTTATTTTGCGCCCATACCACTTCTGGCTTAAACTGAAAGCTCACCGGGCCAAAACGTGCATAAACACCTGCCGAAAGCATGGTTTGCAAACCCTTGGCACCAATCATGGCCCCATCATTAATCCCATAGGGATGATGGCTGTTGAACTGATTTTGCCAAACTACTGGCAATACATACAAAGCCAGCTTTTTATTTGGAGATAGGTATAATAGAGACCGTAAATATTTTTCAACGAAACTAGAATCAGTCCCTACCTTTGGCAGGTTTAAGGGTCTTATTAAATAAGATCTATTAGAAGTATCGTTACCCAGCACCTGCTGTCTGCGATAATAATCATCTACTTGTTCTAACATGCCAACGGGAACGGTTTGGGCATGGCAAAAAGTAAAACCAAAACCCAATAAAAAAAGCAACCAAAACTTCATTATAAAGATATTTTAAATGAACATATTTTCAATTTTTAAATATATGCTATTTCTTTTAAGTAAAAAACTGATAAGCCAAGCATAATAGCCGCTTAACATCGGCTTAATTGAAACCTTAGGGCTTAAGAAACAATCTTTTAATATTATTTGAACTAAAAAGCACATAAACTACAACTAAAAAGAGTAGTATAAATCGAAATGGCAGAGACGCTTTAAGAAATAACAAATTTGACACTGCTAAATAAACAACAATAACCAAAAATAGATGCTGAGCTATAAAACTTATTGAAAAATTGATCCTGAATATTTTTTTTGAGTAACTATACGTGATCAAACAATATAACAGCTGGATTAAGATAGACACCAAACAAGCGCCCAATATGCCATAGTTGGCTATGGAAAAGATATTTAAAATAAAGCTCAGCAACGACAGCGCAATTGCAATTTTTAACATGAGTAGTGTTTTGCCAGCCACCTCCAGCCCCTTGTGCAAATAGGAAGAAATAGCAGCAAAAAAAACAGACAGGAGTACTAAGAGCATTAAATTACCATTTAAAAAATAATCCTGATCAACAATTTTTACCAGAAACCATTCGCCAACAAGTAACAAGGCACAAAAACAGATAGTAAACAGGCTAATTAATAATTCTATATTTTGAGACAGTACCTTTTCAATATCCTTATTGTCTTTTTCCTTTTTCCAGGTTCTCATGATAATAGGGTGACTGGCCAATAGTAAGGGGGTAGTAATAAGTGCCGACAAACCAATGGCCAGGTCTTTAAAGGCAATGTAATTACCCACTAGCAGATCAAAATTCAAGTATTTAAACAGAATTCTATCTCCCAAGGTATAAAATTGCGTGGCAAAAAGCCAACCACAAATAGGCAAGCCATAACTTAGTATCCTATTGATGTGTATTTTTTTAACATACCCAAAAATTGGAAGTAGCATTAATTTGAGGAGGATACCCTCTGCATAAACCGTATAGAGGTTAGCCATGAAATAGCTAAAAAATAATGCAAAAAAAACAACCAGCAAATTTTGTTGAAAAAAGTAATAACAACAGATTACACCGATGATCTGAAGAATACTCTGAATGCTAGCTGCTTTGGCTTGTATACCAATCTTTCTTTCTACCTGCAAAAAACTATTAGAAAGACTAAGAAAACTTTGGGCACAAAGTAACAGCAGCCCCATGGCTATAGTGGCAAAATTGATATTTGCAAAATAACTAGTCAATACAAAACAAATGGAGCCAAAAACAAAAAAAACCAACTGTATGGCTACAACGTTTACGTGAAGAACCATCACGTTAGCATTTTTATTATAATCTGGAAAAAGATAAATAACAGCACTGTTTATCCAACCATTAACCAATTGGCCAAACAAAATTACTGTTGCAAGTACGAAAGAATAATAGCCGTACAATGTGGTAGATAATGTATGCGTGAGCACATAAATGGTAAGCAAGCCTGAAAGTCCCGGTAAAAATTTTACTGGCAAATATCTTACAGCATCCCGCCAAATTTCGTTATTGATTTTGCTCATTCATCATGCAGTAATTTCGCTAAAGATACTCAATCGATACAAGAAAGATAATCGTATAAGTTAAATTAATTGCCTAACGGTATGACTTAACCTTTTTTATAAGCTCTTTATATTTAAAAAGCAGATCCTGATGCTGAGGCACTTGTTCTTTTTGATCCTCATAGATTAAAAACTTGTGAATGCGTCTAAAATACCCGAATTTCCACAAAAAAACCCTAAAACGTAGGGCCAGGGTAATTGTTGTCTTTAGCATTGCAAAAGTACTTTGACTATAGTGCTTTTTATAAAGGTGCAACAATCCCTTAATGTCACTTTCGAACGAGAAAACTGGGTTATTTACAGAAGAGGTACCCCCAAAATGGATTACCTTGGCGCCAGAGCAATAAACAAACGTATAATTCTCTTTCGCTGTTCTTAGGGCAAACTCACAATCTTCATGATAAAAAACCATTTCTTCATCTAACATCCCAACCTTTTCAATTATTTCTCTTTTTAGCAAAATGCAAGCAAAAGACAGATAATCCATGTTAACCACATGATCTGCCTCCAATAAAAAAGCAGGTTTTTTCCAAAAAAAGAGCCATCTGAAAAATGGATTATTTACTAACTTAAACAGCACTATACTCATGTTGGTTAGTCGCAAAAATATCTTTATGGTACTGGGAAAATCAAACCAGCTTCGCTGAATGGTGTGGTTGCGGTTAAGCAAGGTGGGGCCTAAAATAGAATGATTTTGGGAAACTGCAGTATGCATTAAAATCTCAAGTGTATCTTGGTAAAGCAAAGTATCACTGTTAAGTAACAATAGATATTTTCCCTTAGCATTTTTTATACCCAGATTAACGCCTTTAGCAAAACCAAGGTTAACAGCTGATTCGATAAGGATAACTTCACTAAATTCTTCCTTTACTCTATTAACCGTATGGTCTACGGAGTGGTTATCTACTAAAATTACTTCAAAACTATAATTTACTGTAGAGTTATATATCGACTTTATACAGGCTAAGGAGACTTCTTCGGTATTAAAGGTTACAATAATTATACTTAAGTCTATAGGCTGCATACTTCAAAAAACCGTAAATAAATCTCGAGATTAACAAATTTAAAAAAAATATGTCGACTAGGCCTCAACAAATAAGAAATTTCAATAGAAAGAAGGAATAATTGGGTATGCATTATAAAATTTACAGGCCTAAAAGCTTTTGTCTACCTTCTAATTTAAATCTCAGGAACACAAACAGCATTAAAATACCAAAACTTAGACCAAATGCGTAATAAAAGTTGCTATCTAAGAGAAAGATCAAAGCAAAATTAACTCCCAATTGCACTATCATATATAAAAACGAAACTAAAGGGTGCGATATTCTTTTTTCATTTGCCAAAAACTGATAAAAATGAGTGCGGTGAGCCTCGAAAATGTTTTCTTTTCTAATTAGCCTAAAAAACACAGTAATTCCTGTATCTAAGCCATAGATCAATAACAAGAATATATAACTCATGTTTTGAGCAGTAACGATTAATTGGCCAATTAAAAAAACCAAGATAAAAGCGATACTAACACTACCCACATCACCGGCGAAACATTTTGCTTTTTTGCGAAAATTGAAAAAATTAAATACCAACAGCGATAATCCAATTATAATTATCAAATCATTGGAAGTAAATTCTACCACATTAGTGTTGATATAGAACAGGGAGCCTATTGTAATTAAGCTATAACCTCCTGTTATTCCATTAATGCCATCCATAAAGTTGTAGGCATTGATTGTACCTATGACAAATACTCCTGCTGCTATTAGCCAATACCATGGCAAAACATATAAATTCCACTGATAAAAAATTAGTAAAACAGAAATCAGGTGTATGGTTAAACGTACCTTATTGTTTAAAGTTAAAATATCATCCAAAAAGCTGATGACTGAAATTAAAAATAAGCCTAAAACGAAATATGGAAATTGAAATTCAGATTGTGTAAAAAACAGCACTCCCGCGATACTAAAAATTATTCCTCCACCTCTTAATGTAACGTTGCTATGTGAGCTTCGTGCATTGGGCTGATCTATAATCTTAAAGCGCATAGCAATCCTAAAATAAGCCAATTCAATCAAAAATAAAGCAATCAATAAAATTATGGTAATTAAAATAGACATAATGATTTTAGCTAATGAGGGTAAGTAAACCCATAAATTAATTATCGTTAAAAGATTTCGCTGTTAACGTGAGGCCTTCCCTAGTACTTAATGGTAGTTGGACATGAAGTGCTTGCTTTATTTTTTGATTAGAAACGCAATAGTTTTCTGTTAATTTCTGTAATCTTTCGGTGTTTAAGGGCAGTTTTAAAAAATCCCCTAGTTTAGCCGATAGACCTAAAATTTTTACTGGGATATGTAACAATTTAGGTCGTTTCTCACTCGCTTCTGCCAATATAGAAACAACTTCATTGGTTGATAAGGCATCATCGTCTGCAACATTGTATATGCCAGAAGGGATGTCGGTTTCTAATAATCTTTGGATAACGAAACACAAATTTTTAACACTCAAAAAAGAACGTTTATTTTTAAAAGCAGCTAAAGGGTAGGGAATACCTTTTTTCACAAACTGGTACAGTAAATTTAAATTCCCTTTATTTCCAGGGCCATGAATCATACAGGGCCGAAGTATATAAAAACTCTTGCCTAATGGTAATGGTTGCATCTGGATATAGGTTTCGGCCATTTGCTTGGATTTTCCATAGTGGGTTTGTGGATTTGGGACTTCTTCTTCATCCAACCATCCCTGAACCGAATCAGCAACTGCTTTTACAGAACTAATGAAAATAAATTTTTTAGCCTTAGATTCTAGGAATGAATCATATAGCGCTTTAGTGAGTTCAAAATTAATTTCATAATACTCGTCCGGGTTCGATGTTTTCTTTAAATCATGCGCTTTACCTGCAAGATGGACAATAGAGTCACTGTCCGTTATAGTATCTGAATTTATGTCATTTAACTGCCTTCTATTTATGCAGTTTAAAGTGAAATCATTCTCTTCTAAGTATTTTAATAAATTATGTCCAACAAAACCAGAACTTCCAGTAATTAATACTTTCATTTATTTAACTTTTCTTTAATTAATGACTTATAAAATTGATTTTGAAAAGAGTAAATTGCATCTGCAGAAAAATACTTCAACCCCCTGTCTCTTGCATTAACTTTCATTTTCATTAATTTTTCTTCGTCTTTATATAATTTTAACATTGCTTCAGAAAAACGAACAACATCCTTGTATGGGACTAAGATACCTGAAAAATCATTTTCTATTGAATCTTGTAAGCCAACTATATCAAAACCTACAGCAGGCACTCCTAAAACCGAAGCCTCAATAACAACTGACCCAAACCCCTCACTACTACTAGGCAAGCACAAAACATCACTTATGGCAAGATACTTTTCATGATCTTTTACAATGCCCAAACTTATAATTTTGTCTTTAATATTTGAATACTGTTCAAACAATACATCTAAATAGCCATTAGACTCATCTGGACCAATAAACAATAGCTTAGTATTAGGTAGGAAAGCTAAGCGATTAAAACTTTCAAATATTTCCTTAATGCCTTTAATTAAGGATTTTCGAGCAAGATAAACATATACAAAATCATTCTCTCCTATTCCAAGTTCTTTTCTCAAAACATTTCTGTCTTTAACAATCGAAACATCAAATTTTTCTAGGTTTACTCCTGACAATGATCCTTTTCCTAAATATGCAATAGGTTTTCCTTTTACCAAAAACCCATTTTGTGCTAAAAAATTTGACTGCGAAGGGCTATCGGTAAGGCAAGCCGTATTACACAGTAGTACAAATCTATCTAAAAATTTATATGCCATTCTACCTATACCGGATTTAGTATTCCAAACCTGTCCAGTAAATGTGTGTATCCGTATAGGAATAAACGAAATTAAGCCAGCAATAGCCCCTAAAAATCCCGCTTTAGGCATTATTGAATGCATGATTTGGGGACGTATTTTTAGACAAATAAATATTAATTTCGAAAGTGCCTTTAAATCATGATAAATAGATACTTTTCTGTAAATCTGATTATCAATAAAAGTTACATAAGGATATACTTCATTATATCTACTAACATTATCACCTGTTATATATAAATCATAGTCTTTTTCAGCTCTCTCAATAAAATTTTTTAAATGCCATGGTACTACCTCAGCTTGAGTAACTATGCGAAGTAGTTTAATTTTTTTATCCATTTTACATCTTTAATATTTCAAAATTACAGCGCCTAAAATGCTATTTCTTATTTTTATAAAACTGAACTAATTTCATTATAGTTTCTTCAGTAGTTACAACTGGTTTATAGCCAAGCTCATTTTCGATTTTTTTTGTTTCATAAATTGATCTATTGCTCAAGGCATTTACACGCGAAACAGTTAATGGATTTTTAGGAATGAAAGAAGTTAGTCTTGCTATTGATTTTATAGGGGCTATAGGAATTCGCAATCGGGGCATCGGCTTTTTCAAGTATTTTACAATTAACTCAACAAACTCTTCAATTGTACAAAAACTAGAAACAATATATATTTGATTTTTTGCATTTTGCTTAGTTGCTGCTAAATATAAAGCTTCTATAACATTTTCTACTGGAACATAATTAGCTGAAGCACCTTTTAATCCAACAAAAAAATACAACCCTTTGTCAATTGTTTTTACCAGCTGAAATAAAGATTTATTTTTCATTTCGAAACCAAATACATTGGAAGGTCTTACCAGTGTATAAGTAAATCCTACTTCTTTAGCCGCCTCTAAAACTAAAAAATCAGACTCTAATTTTGTTTTTTCGTACTCATTGATTGGGTTGTATGGTTGGCTTTCACTAACAACTCCTGTATAAATAGGGCCGTAAACGCCTGTGCTACTCAACTGAACCCAATGTTTGATTTTCCCAGATGCAGCTTTGATTAGGTTTTTAGTACCTTCAACATTAATTGCATACATTTTAGATTCCTCTCGAATTTCTGCAGCACAATGGTATAAAACATCAGCTCCATTCGTAAAATCTATCAATGAATCTACATCAGCTAAATCACCAATGTATATTTTTACTTTACCATCAAAGTCGGAAGATTTCCCTTTGGTCCTAGATAAAATGCGCACTTCATCATTTAGATCAATATGCTTTTTTATCAAATATTTCCCAATAAAGCCTGTAGCTCCTGTAATTGCAATTATCATACTCTTAATTATAAAAAAACAAACGTTTCTTTTTCACCAACAAAACTCTCCTAAAGTATTTAAGCATTAAAAAAAGATAGAGAGAACCATATTCAATATGATTTACCACTTTACTGTCTAATGCATATTTCAGATTCTTAATTTCTCCTTTCTGCATCTCCCATAAATTACTAGAAAGTCCCTTCTCGCCAAAAAAAGCTTTATCTCCCCCAAAAACTATTAAACTTTCATTTAACAAATAAGTTTCTTTTTTCCTTGCAATTTTAATGAAGTAATTAGCATCCTCACAATACTTTTGTTTTTCATCAAAAAAGCCGATTTCTGTTAAAATCTCTTTCTTGAAGATAACAGTTGATGTTACAAAAAACATTTTATAAAGCAAATCTTTAGCTGAGAGTTTAGTAAGTTTTCCAATTTTTATATGCAAAAAGTCTTTTAATATTTCATCATTCCTATTGGTTCCCAAAAAATCAATATGAGGATTTTCCAACAACACCTGCAACTGTATTTCTAATTTATTGGATAGCCATTTGTCGTCACTATCTAATAAAGCTATCCAATCGCCATTAGCTTTTTCCATACCTACATTTCTTGCTTTAGATACTCCTTGATTATATTGGTTAATCAAAACGAAATTAAGTCCCTTGTTTCTTTCTATAAATTGTTCGATTAGTTGAAGCGAATCATCAGTACTTCCATCATTAACAATTATTATTTCAAGCTCTTTATAGCTTTGGTTTTTAACAGATTCTAAACTTGAAAGAATAGTATCAGATGAGTTGTAAACAGGTATAATAACAGATATCATAGGATTAAATTTTTATTCTGATTCTTCCCAAAAAAAACTATATGGTATATAGGAAGATTCCGCACTTTCTACTTGAGTAGTTATATTTTTGATTGTTGAAAAGAACCCTAAAAGCCCTATACAAAAAACACAGGCAAAAAAAACATTTACCTTTTCAATCAAAAAATTCTCTTGCTTTATTAAAATAATTAGTGAAAATAAAAACAGCATCTGAAAACGCAAGCCAGCATAAGAAACTTTTGCTAAAGCAAATGATGCTATTTCTAGAACCAAAAGAACAATTAGAATTTTATTGGATCTTTCTTTCGTTGAAAAAATGACAAAGGTAATTGTTAATGAAATAAATAATAATAAGGGGAATAAGCCGGATGTTATTGATGGGGAAACCAAATCTTTATATGCTTCTTGCTTATCAACAAAATACAATAATTTATCAGAAAAATTAACTCCGAAAGCAATTATTAAAACAAGGATTGCAGCAAAGGCAATAAGGTATTTCTTGCTTAGTTTAAAAATAAGAAAAGCTATTATTATAATAAAAGAAGAATACTGTATAGATAACGCTAGAAAACAAAATAAAATAAACTTAATATTTTTTTTATCGTATAAATTATCAATTGCTATTGTTAATAAAGTAAAACTTAATCCAAAACGCAAAATATTCATATTCATTTCATAAAAAAAAATAGGAAAAAGCAAATAAATAAAAAGCAAAATATTGTTGCGATTGGTTGAATACGATTTGAAAAGCAAAAAGATAGTTATTGCACTAACGATTGCGGTGTTAAACCGAGCGCTCAGCCCAAATAAATCAATAAAAACAGTGAGCATACTAAACCCCGGCTCAAAGTCATGAACATCTGAAGATTCATTTCGCAATGCGAGAAAATGTTTAAAATATTGCATCGTATCTGTACCAATATTTCCTCGTAGTACAACTAACAAAATAGCCGGAAGTAAAAAAATAAAAAAAACTAAGGCTGTAGGTAACCGCTTATTAAATTTTATAAGGAAAGCACAAGACAATAAACACAAATACGGAAATATATAGTAAAACATAGTTACTAAATTATATAAAAGTAGGGCATTTTTGATTTACAATTTCAACTGCATCTGCTATGTTTTCAACATTTCGGTTCCTTATTTTAGTTTTAAAAATTCTGGTTTTGACAATATAATTTATCAGTTTAATTGCTTCTAAACCAAAAAAGAAAGAAACAAGCGCCCAAAAGACAATTAAATTGTCTTTCCTTTGTTTTCGAACCTGCTCTGTTTTATTTAATACAAGTTTTAAAATAAATCTACCATTTATTAATATTCCCTTAGCGAACAATGGATAAGCATAAAACTTATCGTATAGCGCTGCTTGATTCATATCAATTAACGATTTTAGTCCTGACTCGGCCCAGATAGTTTCAACGCTGTAATACATTGGGACCTTTTTATCCCAAACATAATCTCCTCTATTTTTTAAATGTGGTATACTTTCTATACTCCCAGAATGTTCTCCTGTTTTTGCTTGGACAGTAGTACTGGATGCACAGGCTCCCGTTATCGTACAAGGAAAGCCAATTACATAGTGCTTTTTAACAATACAAGAAAGTGCCACAGAAGAATAAATATCAGGGCTCAAGCCGCCAAAATAATTAGCTGTTAATCTCTTTATCTCATCCATACACGATTTTTTTATGAGTCCGTGATAGATTCGAGGCAATTTATAAGTTTGATAATCTAGAAAGCCGTCTCTTACCAATTTATTTAAATTTTCTCTTGCATCCACTATCTCTTTTGTCTTTTTAAAATCAGACAACACTAACATTCCTGTCTTAAATGATTCTATATTTATATTTGGCCATATATAATCTATCATATGTGTAGAGGTAACTGAGTCGATATCATTATCCTTTGCCCATTGAGCTACTTTAAGTAGATTAGGTAAAATACTATCATCATCCCCAATCATGCAAACATACTCTCCAGTAGCTAGACCTAAACATCTATTAAAATTCTCAATTGAGCTGATTGGAGATACATCATATCGATATATTATTCTATCATCATTCAATTGCGCTACGAATTCTTTTACCTGTTCAGTATCACTATTATCTGAAATAGCAATTTCAACAGTATTGTTTGCTATCATTAATATAGATTTTATCGCCTCTATACAATAAAATTCTCTATTTTTTGTCGCGATTACGATGCTTAAAAGTGGCTTCATCTCTTTTAATTATTAACAAGGGTATGATGTGACTTAAAGTTTAAATCTCCTTTTAGTTCCTTTATGGGGACCAAAATCAAGGTGCCAACTATCAGAGTGGATAAAGTTGAAATTCCAATCCAAACCAATACAATTATGCGGCCGTATTCCTCAAAAATATGAACCAGTGAAAACACAAAGGCAATACTTAGCGTAATTACGAGAGGCAAAATAATTTGTTTGATATAAACCCTACTGATTGTTTTTGATTTGATGAATTTTTTATCAATAAAATAAAGATAAACTATAGTTGAAAATATCTGAACACCACAAAAAACACCAGCCGCACCTATTGCTCCATAATATTTTGTCACTAACCAATAACCTGGCAATGTTACTATTAAACTAATAATTCCAAGTAGGTTATTTAATTTTGTATAACCATTAGCTATTGCAATGTAATAAGGAATTACTTGTAAAGACAACATTGCATACGCCATAGCAACTATTGGTATAAATTCAGAAATATGTTCTGCTAATTTTATATCCCCTGTCCAAATCCAAACAATTTTTTCGCCAAAAAAGGTCAAATTTGCCATAATTGAAAAAATTAATATGGCAACATAAACACTAACCTTCTTGAATAAACTAGAAGCTTCTTTTTGTTTGTCTGCTGAATATTGAGCTGTAAAACGAGGTAAAATAGCCGTAGCAATTGGATTTACTAAAACCAAAATTCCTTGTGATAAAGAAATTGCTAAAGTATAATACCCTAAGCTTTCCAACGAAAGTAATTTACTAATAGCAATTTTATCCATTTGGGTATTTAAGGCCGCAACTAAAGCGATAAGCAGCATTCCTCCAGCAAACCCCCAAACACGTTTAAAAACAACTTTTTCAATTTTAATAGATAAAGCAAGAGAATAGCGGCCTTTTAGTGTTTTCTCAAGAGAGAGTTTTATAAGTATCGCAAAAATAACTGTTGACAAGGTTTGCCATAAAAAAAACGTTTCCAATGTTGGTGAAAACATAATAGCAATGACTACAAAGCCATTTCGCACCATCCCCCATCCAACTTGATATACATTAGCTTTAACTTGATTTTCTAACCCTAACAATCCGCCCATATAAAAGCGAAAAAGTAGCTGAAAGCCAATGTCAAAACTTATAATTTTAAAAAAAAATGAGGCTTGATCTAGATTATATTCTTTTAAGTTTAACCATTGTTCGGCAATAAGACTAGATAGAAAAAAAACTGTTGAGATACAGATAAAAATAACTATTAAATAAACAGATTCTAATGTTTTAAAGATTCGTTGTTTTTCTTCTCTAGGAATATCCGTTCTTGCAAACTCGCGAGATAAGGTGGCTGTTAAACCTGCATCTAAAATTACCATTATACCTGCTATAACTAAGGAAAAGCTAATGATCGAATATTTTTCAAATCCTAAAAAGTGTATATATAATGGTATGAACAAAAAATTAGAAAGAATTCCAAAAAATTTACCAATCAAATTTGCTATTATATTTTTTCTCATTGTACGATTAAAATTTCTTGAAAAATGAAAATCATTAAATGTTCTAATTAAAAATTACGCCCATTATATTCGAGTAATTCAATTGCCTTATTATAGTTGTATAACATCACATTAATAACTTTTAGACTTGGTGTAGTTATCCGTTCTTTTAATACAAGTTTCCAATCATATTTCGCATATAAAGGAACAAATAAAATACTGAAACTAATCCCCATACCTTCCCCACATAATTAGCCAAAATATTTTTGAACATACAGAAAAAATTAAAACCTTAAGACAGTACCCCCCCAAGAATACCCTACTCCAAAACCCGCAATGAGAACATTGGTTCCCTTATTTATCCTATTATCAATCATGGCATTTTTTAATGCAATAGGGATTGTTGAAGACACCGTATTACCACATTCTTTTAAGAATAAATAAAATTTAGATTCATCAATACCTATTTTTTTCCTTAGATGGTTGAGCATAAATTGATTGGCTTGATGAAAAACATACAAATCAATCGTTTCAAGTTTTAATACATTTTTAAACAAAACGTTATCAATTAAACTAGGCACAGCACTAGATGTAAATGAAAAAATTTCAGGCCCATTCATATATAAGTATGAGGGGTTTAGAACATTACCATACTCATCAATAGTTTCCTTCTCTTCCCTCAAAGGGTTTCTAGCTCCTCCATTTTTAATGATCAGATTTTGTGCCCCAGCGCCATCGGTGCCTAAATCAAAATCCCCTATTTCACAGATTCCATCGGTGCTAATTATTGTTGCACTAGCTCCATCTCCAAAAATAGTTCGGTTAGATTTATCTCCTTTATGGATAAATTTTGTATAAGTCTCAGAGGTAATCAACAAAATATTTCTTGCTATCCTTGCTGCTATAAGTCCTTTAGCTAGAGCTAGGCCATAAACATATCCAGAACAGCCAAGATTAAAATCAAGTGCACCTACTGTTTTATTCATTCCTAGGCGATCCTGTACAATACAGGCGGTAGTAGGTAAAATATAGTCAGGACTTTGTGTGCATAATAAAATAAAATCTACGTCAGCTCTATTGATATTATTGTTTTCGAATAACTTTTTTGAAACAGTAACTGCCATATCTGAAGTAAATTCTTCTTTATCAGCTATATGCCTTTCGTAAATGCCTGTTTTTGCGGAAATCTTATCTACTGACCAGTCTGGAAAATCTACACTGATTTGTGTATTATCCAAAACATCGGCGGGTAAATAATATTCTATACATTTTATATATGCTTTAATCATTACCTTGTTATTGTGTGTCCTCCATCTATTATAAATTCAGAGCCCGTTACCCACGTGGAGAGATCAGAAAGTAAATACAAAATTTGATTTGACACATCCCCTGTAGACCCAAACCCTAAAGGGTAAGAAAGCTCAATTTTTTTCATGTTTTCTTGGTCAACAATGCCCTGATCGTCAATTAAGTTCGTTTTAACAATTCCTGGGTGTATGATATTAACTCGGATTTTCTTTCCAGACAACTCTGTTGCCAATACTTTAGCATAAGCTGTAATGGCAGCTTTAGAAGCAGCGTAAAGACCTGTGCCAGCAACACCTAGTTTAGAAGAAATTGAAGAAATTACAACAATAGAAGCTCCATCTTTTATCTTTTTCTTCTTCAATAAAGCTTGTATAAGCAATACGTTCGCATCAAAATTAATCTCAAATATTTTTCTTATTTTCTGGCTATTAATCATTTTAGCCGGAGTGTAATCTATAATTCCGGCCGACAATACTAGTCCATCAATTGGTTCAATACTAGAAGTTAATTCATCCAAAAAATTGGGGTCTTGCAATTCGCCCGAAATTACATGAAGCGGATTTGTAGTTCCAATCTGCTTTTTGGTTTCTTCAAGTTTCCCTAAGTCTCGACCTAACAAAGTTAGCCATGCGCCAGTATTCCCTAAATCCCAAGCTGTTTGCTGTCCAATACCTGAACTAGCGCCCGTAATTAAAAAATGCTTATTAGTAAACTGATCAGATAAGTACATTAAACAATTAGTTTATATAAGTCGTCAACAGTTGAACTTTCTTGTATGTTAACTGGTGATAATTTGACTTTGTAATTATCTTCAAAATGAACAATTAAGGATAGCACTGTAAGCGAGCTCCACTCCTCTAGGTCTTTATACTGTGTTTCAAACTGAATTTCTTGAGGATCTGTTTCATCAAACAAATCTCTAAAACCTGCTAAAAATAAATCTTTATCTACCATTGTATTTTGTTTATTGGAGTAAATCTTGCTTTGTTGTTATATAAGTAACTATAAAAAGATCTTTCCAAGTGGGAATTAATCTTTTTAAAAGTTTTATTTTTCATATTAAATATAGTGCTGTTTTTATAAATCAGACCCTCACTAGGCTCCTGCGAAACAAATAATAATACATCTATCTCAGTTTCGATAACTAAAACTTCATCATTAATACTTTTAACGTTAACTCCATTTTCAGCATTTGCAAATTCGTCAGCCCAATTTTTTAACATCTCAAATTTGTCACGGATAGACATTTTTTTATAGAAGTTGGCTTTTTCCATAAGCTTAGCTGGTGAACCTGAATAAACCCTGCTCTCTTCACTGTCCTTGGTGATTACAGAGTTAATTAAATAGGTTGATCTTCTCGCTAAGGTAATTCCTGAGCCCACCACGCAAGATCCAACTAACCAGACTTCCTCTTCAATTTTAGTTGGCCTTCTAGCATATAAAATACATCCTTCAATTTGCTCTCCACTAGCAACATGTGTCCATATTTGAGAATACATGCCTACCCTAACCCCATTACCTATAAACAATTTGCCGCTTCCATCTAAAATTGTATTTTGGCCAAACCAGCAATTATGCCCAATTTCCAAACTATCCTCTCCAATCAACAACATATTGTTATGCAATACATTCCAATCGCCAATAACAACCCCATTATCGCCTACTAATATTTTAACATTGTCATTAATGATATTACAATCCCCAATAATCATCTTGGGGTTTTTAGCACCCTTAACGGCTTGAATAACAACATTAGATCCTATCCTATTAAAATCACCCATTTTAACGAATTCAGGAATAATTGTCGATTCTGCTATTGAATTAGTTGTATTAATTTCCATCTCATTAATTTTTATTATTAACCCACCACCCGCAAGGTAAGGCCAAGTACATACTTATGAACTGATCTACACCTTTAAGGGATTCTTTGTTCTCAAAAACAGAATAAATATTATTATTGATATGAACTCCTGTTGCATACCATCCCTCTTTTCTGAAATTTTCTAGCGTTTTATTTTTATCCTTACAAAGGATCCCATAAACCCAATAATTCGGTATTGTTTCTGGATTCAAATTAATGGGAACAATATCTTCGATTTCTTTAATTTTTGCATCCCAAATCCTTGCATTTCCTCGCTGTTTATCCAATAGAAATGTCAGGTGTTTCATCTGCTCAGTTCCAATATATGAATTGATTTCGCTCATTAAAGCTCCATATCCCTCAACCTCTATGTCACAATCAGGACTAATTTCACCTAAAGTCCCTCTGAATTTTGCTCTATCAATTCCATAATCTCTTATTTTTTTTGCCCTATCAAACATTTCTTGATCTCTAAAAGAAATTGCGGCACCTTCAATTGTATTGGGAAGTCTTACCGTTTGAAATGAAAAAACTGAAACATCTGAAGAAAGGTTACCCATTTGTAAATTCTTATATTCAGAGCCAAAAGCTTCAATACAGTCATCAATTACAAATAAACCATATTCTTTTGCAATAGCATTGATTTCATCTATCTCTCCAACGAAGCCACAAAAATGATTATGAAAAATCGCTTTAGTTTTAGGTGTAATTCTTTTTCTAACATCCTCAGGACACAAACTACCTGTTAATGGATTAACATCTGCCCAAACTATTTTTAAGTTTTTAACTGCAAAGGGTTGGTTGGATGCCAAGCAACTCACTGGTGAAGCTATAATTTCATCCCCTGGTTTTAATCCCAGAACAGACAAAACGACAAGCATGGCACTGTTATAGGAATTAACCGTAATTATTTTTTCATTTCCAATATAAGTGGAAAGATCTTGTTCAAATAGTCTTCCAAATTTTCCAAAAGCCAAATTACCAGAATATAGAATTTCCTCTATCTTCGGCATAATTTCCTGAGGCATATAGGGTTTGAAGATGGGGATCATTACCAGCCAGACTTAATTAGTGTAATCATTTTATCGCAATCCTCCTTGGTTACCCACCATCCACAAGGGATATGAACCATCCTGTCATAGAATAAATCTAAATTTGGTAAGTGTGCAGGAAAATCATTTAGAAAAGTATGCAAATCATTTCTTTTATGAAGTTCTGAGGCCATGATACCATGATTGGCCATTTTCTCAATAAATTTTTCTCTATGATCAACTTTTAAAGTATAAAGCCAATATGAAGGCTCCGTATTTTCATAATATTCAATAAGCTCTACACCTGGTATTCCCTTTAATTGTTCGTCTAAGTATTTTCCGTTATCAATATATTTCTGTATCAATTCATCAATGCCTTCAAGTTGAATTAATCCAATTGTGGCATTCACATTATTCATGTGATACTTATAACCTTGTATGGAAATATTGTTCTCCATTCTGGTTAATTTTTTATCCAATCCAAACCACCTTATTAATTTACCCTTTTCATATAAATCTCTATCTAATATTTGTAATGCACCCCCATCAACCGTAGTTAAATGTTTAATCGCTTGAAATGAATATACGGTAAAGGGAAAGTGGCATCCAGTTTTCCTTCCATTATATTTAGCTCCCAAAGCATGTGCTGCATCTTCGATTACAGGAACATTGTATTTTTCAGAAATCTCTTGAATTCCTTTAACATCTACCGGAATTCCTGCGTAATCAACAACAATAATTGCTTTTGTTTTAGAATTAATAACCTTTTCTATAGCCTTAGCAGATATATTCCCTGTCTTAATATCAACATCAGCCCATCGAACTTTTGCTCCAACCATTTTAATTGCAACATTTGTTGGTTCAGCAGTTAATGCTGTACTTATAACTTCATCTCCCTCTTTTACACCTGCCAAAATTAATGCAATATGCAAAGCAGCGGTTCCCGAATTTAAGGAAAGTGTGTGCCCACCACCTATAAATTCTTCGAATTTTCTTTCAAATTGCTCAACAACTTCACCTTGAGCAACATAGCCGCTATACAAAACTTGTTCAAGCCTAGGCATAAGCACCTCTTTTGGAGGAATGCTGGTTTTTATTAGAGATAACATATAGCTTACTTATTATAAGTGGATAACTCCTGTTTCACATAATCCAAGGTTAATAATAACTCCTTTAATGCTTCTACTTCTAATCTATCTGTATTATCAGAATTATATTCCTCATTAACTAATTTCGGCCCATCTTCTTGAACATACTTTGCATAATTAAGGTCTCTAAAGTCTGCTGGTACCCTGTAGAAACGACCCAAATCTTCTGCTTTAGACATTTCCTCCTTTGAACATAGGGTTTCATACATTTTTTCCGCATGACGCTCGCCAATGATATTGATTTTATTGTCAGCTTGAAACAATTCTATTAATGCTTGTGCTAATGTTTGAATTGTGGCTCCAGGGGATTTTTGTACAAAAATATCACCCGGTTGTCCATGTGTAAATGCAAACATCACCAGCTCCACTGAATCTGCTAAAGACATCATAAACCTGGTCATATTTGGATTTGTAACCGTTAGGGGCTGTCCTTCCTTTATTTGTTTGATAAATAGGGGAATGATTGATCCACGAGAACACATTACATTGCCATACCTTGTAGCCGTATAAATAGCGTTGTTATTTTTAACCCTTAAATCTCTAGCTTTAGAAATTGTAATTTTCTCCATCATTGCTTTAGAAATTCCCATGGCATTAATAGGGTATACAGCTTTATCTGTACTTAGCACTACTACTCTTTGCACTTCATTTCTTGCGGCAGCCTCTAAAACATTTTCTGCACCAAGAATATTGGTTTGTACTGCCTGCATTGGGTAAAATTCACAAGATGGCACTTGTTTTAGTGCCGCAGCATGAAATACAAAATCAACCCCATTCATCGCAGAATTTATGCTATTAAAATCGCGTACATCGCCAATGACAAAATTTAATTTATCATTTTTATATTCAATTCGCATATCTTCTTGTTTTTTCTCATCACGAGAAAAAATTCGAATCTCTTTCAAATCAGAATTCAAAAAGCCCTTTAACATCGCGTTTCCAAAAGAACCAGTGCCTCCAGTTATTAACAATATTTTATCTTTATACATATAATTATTTACTAAGGATCATTTTTATAGAATGCGAGCAAATTAAAATAAGAGCTGTTATAAACCCAAAACAAAAACTCCCTATTATTCCAGTAATGATTTTACTAACTTTTTTTATTTTTAGAGGAAAAACCGGTTCGTCAACCAATTGAATTAATGGTGTTTCTTTCAATAAGGCCATTTTAGACATTTCTAGATTTTTTACTAATTCTCCTAGTACCGCTTTATTTGTTTCGGCTGAAAACTGCATTTTTTGCATAGGTGCTACACGCTGCACTTGACGTGTAGGATTTAAGTTTGGTGTAGCATCAGATACTGATGCAGCCTTATAGATCGCACCATTCATAATTGCTCTAACCGAATCTGTTTTATGTTGTAGTATTTTAACATTCTGTAAATTCTTTTTGGTCTTAGTAACAATATAAAATTCATTTACATTTTTAACCAACTCGTCATTAAAAGTCTTTGCAAAAATTTCATCTTTAGCACTAACGTCAACCTGAATTGAACTTAATTTCTTATCAGGTTTTGCAACAGACAAATTTTCTGTATTGAGATTCATTACAATAACATTCAGGATACTATCACGCAAACGATCTGGCTTTGATTGCAAGCTATAATCCGAAAACTGTAAATTAGTAAGCGCTGGTTTGTTTGCCCATTTCTGACGTAATTCATTAAAATCGATATATCGTTCTACTAACAATTGTTTTTTACCATTTGATACAATGGGAGTTAATAAGGTTTGCACCAGAATTGTTCTCGATTTGTAAAGCCCTAAAATATTATCACCTTGAAAAATGCTCCCACCCGAGCCCCCGATATCTACTCCTGCCATAGAAGCTAAACCAGCTAGGTTACTTAATCCGCCCCCTCCTTTTTCATCCTCTAAAACAAAGGTTGTAGTTGCTGTATAAATAGGCTTTTTTAAATATGCATATAAAACCCCCAATACCCCGCCTAATAAGCTTAAAGACAAGATAACTAACCACTTGGACATAACATATTTTAACCAATCCTGGATTTTAAGAATAAGCTCTTTAAGAGACATTTCTTTATTTTCACTTTTTAAATATTGTTTCCGGTCTTCTGCTGTCATTTTATTATTTAGTAGTTTTCTTTTTTGAGGAATGCTAAGGAGATATTTATCTTAATAAACTAACAACTATTGCCGCTAGAGAAGCAAGACCCGTTCCAATTCCGATCCATGCTTGTGGACTAATTTTCTCGCGTTCTGCCTTTTTTGGGACCAATATTTCAGCACCAGGTTTAACCATAGGATAATTGTTAAAGAATAAAAACTTGCTAACAGCAGCAGCAGACCCATTTGCATATCTAATATATGTGCCTCCCTTACGGGCATTTGCAGTAAAACCTCCTGCCCCGTTAATGTATTGTTTTAAACTTTTTCCTGACAAATAAACAATACTATTGGGATTCAATACCTCTCCTGTAACCTTCACGGTTTGCAGTGTACGTGGTACACGAATTATATCGCCGTCTTCTACAATCAAATCTTGTTTAGAAAGAGGCGCTTTTAAGATTTTAACTAAGTTGATGCCTACTAAGTCACTTTGAATCAATTGTTGCTCTACTTCGACAGCTATGGTATCTTTAACCCCACTTTCTTGCAAACGTTTTAAATTTAACAATTTTTTATCTTCTTCTTCCTTTACATTAATGGCATTTTTATCATTGGGATTAACCTTAGTTGCGCCAGGTCTTTTTAGTGAAGCACCATCAGCATAGGCCGAAGAGGTTAATCCACCAGCTCGTTTAATTAAATCCGAAATTCGCTCATCTTTACGGATAATGGTGTAGATGCCAGGGTAAATCACTTCTCCTTCCAATTTAACTTGTTTTTGTACGCTATATCCTTCAGCATTTCTAACGGAAATAATGTCGAATGGTTTTAACAGAAATGGCTCGCCTTGTAATTTCAAGTCTCCATCTACATTAACGGTAAACACTTCTGCACTACGAGCAGAGGACGAAGTGGCATCACTATTTTTTACTCTTCTTGAAATTTCTATGCGATTTGGAGTAGCACCTTCCTTAAAGCCACCAGCCATTTGAATAACAGATTCTAAGGTCATGTTATCCGCATAATCAAAGGTTCCCGGAGATCTTACTTCTCCCTGGATGTTCACAATATATTCATCCCTCAAGTCAAATAAAGAACTAATGGAAATTTTATCTTCACGTTGCAAGGGAATATCACTGGCTGTGCCTGCCATGATTTTTTGCAAGTCAAATGGGATCAAAGATTTTGTATTATCAGGGTTTAATCTATTGATATACCCTCGGTTCAAAAATGCATCTTCCGTTAAGCCTTCAGATTTAGCAATCAATGCTTTTAATGTTAAGCCCTTTTCCAATTCATAAATACCTGGTCTAAATACCGCTCCAACAATTTCAACCCTATTTTGAACCCTGTCCAATATAGGCTCTACTATATATTTGTCGCCATTCTGTGGACGATAATTAGCCCATTCTGCCTTTGCAACATCTATAATCTTACGATCTTTATCTGTATTCTGGAAGGCTTTAATTCTTGCGGTATAAGCCTGTGTGCTAAATCCACCTGCAAAATCCAACACATCCTGTAAGGTTTCGTTATCCTTCACCTCAAACAGTGCCGAACGCTTAACCTCTCCTATAATTTCTACTCGTTTATTATAAACCGGTACGTTAATGATGTCTTGATCTTGTAGACGAACATTAGCTTGCTGAATACCCCTTAACAAAAAATCATAAACATCAACAGTGGCAATGATCTTGTTATTTCTAATGATTTGAATGGCCCTAAAAGACCCATTTTCCGCAGGCCCACCAGAAGCATACAAAGCGTTATAAACAGTTGACAGTGAAGAAAGCGTATAGGTGCCGGGCTTAACCAAATAGCCTGTTAATGTAACTTTGATGCTCTTGATATTCCCCAAATTGACAGCCACACTTGTTCTGCCACTAGGTATGGATGGATAGGTTTTTGCAAGGCCAGCTCTTATTTTTGATGTAGCCTGTTCTATAGTTAAACCACCAACGGCAACCCTTCCTAAATATTGAATGTTAATGATACCTTCGGCACTCACCTGTAAATTGTAACTTACCTCATTATCTCCCGTTAAATCTATCAACAGTTTATCATCAGGACCGATTACATATCCCTTTGGTGTTGCAATACGTAAGTTAGGTTCAAAAGTGATGTTTCCATTTCGGAATAAATCAGCGCCAAATATTTTTGGGCCTTCTGCCATATTCACGGCTTTATCAGGACTTCCTGGGTTATCAACAGCTTCACTTTGCTGTCTTTGGTTGTCTGTAGATTGCGTACCCACATTAGCACTTGCACCCTGCTTACGAATTTTCTCGACCCTTAAACGTAGTTTTTGGATTTCTTCGGCTTTCATGCCTTGAGCAGCTGCCATTTGTTCTAACTGCGTATCATTATATCCAATTGACTCTGCCTTTTTAATCATCTCCACAATGGTGGCATCAGATAACTCGTCAACTTTAACATTTGAATAGTTCTGCGCAACAGCAACATTGGTTACAAATAATGCAAGAAAAAAGATTACTGTCAAGGCCCCTTTAAGCTTCATATAGACTGGATGTATTTAAAAAAAATTCAATTGAAATATTAAAAAAATAGTTTAATATCTATTCATACAAACATACGGAAATATTTTATAACCATTGTGCCTGGGTAGTTGTTTGCAGTTGTTTAGAGAATAAATGCAGTTCACTTATAATATGGTCTTTGAAAATAAACATTAATTATTCTTTGTTTTTTTAACCCATACATAACGATTAGTTACACATTTTGGGCACCAATAAATGCGTATGGGTAAAAAGCCAAATAATGATTTAAGCAAAAACCCCCGGGGAATTTGGTAATGAAACGCAGATTTACATTTTCTGCAAGTATAATCTTGATAGCTCATAGATGGTAGTACATGATATAGATTTGGTTCATTTCTATATCAAATTAAACAAGGATTTGTTACCTATAATTATGCCAAAAAAACGTTTTTATCCATTAACAGACATTAAGCGCTAATAATCAATACGTTATAATCAAAGTAATTGAAACAATTTGTACTATCTATTGTTTAAGTAGTCCCTGTAGCTATACATTAATTAGGCTTTAAAAAGGAGGTGTGCAAAATTAAAAGCTATTCTCCGTTGATGAAAAATAGCTTTTGACAAAATTATATTTGAATATAATGCGAGAAAAATGGGTATAGAATTGCTCACCTTAACCCTTTATTCAAAAATATTTTTAATGCTATCGGGAAGCTTTCATATTTCTGATACAACAAGGTTAAATGATCTACAATTATTCGAAATAATTTAAAGTCTTAAAATCGCCTTCCTTTAAATATTCGTCCTTTTTCATCAAATGCAAATCAGACTGCATCATGTCCTCCACTAATGCTTGAAGATTGTATTTTGGTTCCCATCCTAATTGGGCTTTAGATTTAGTGGGATCCCCAAGGAGCAAATCAACTTCGGTAGGTCTAAAATATTTGGCGTCAACTTTTACAACGGTCATCCCTAGCTTCAATGCATCATCATTTAACCCTAAGCGACTCAACACCTCAACATCTAATCCCACAATAACACCCTTCTCATTTTCATCCTTCCCAGAAAACTCTACATCAATGCCTAGCTCTGCAAAGCTCATCCTCACAAAATCTCGGACAGTCGTAGTGATACCTGTTGCAATTACAAAATCTTCTGCTTTTTCTTGTTGCAAGATTAGCCACATGGCCTCTATATAATCTTTGGCATGGCCCCAATCTCTTTGAGCAGATAAATTACCTAGATATAGACAGTTTTGAAGACCCAATGCAATTTTACAGGCTGCCCTTGTAATTTTACGGGTTACAAAGGTTTCGCCCCTTAGTGGGCTTTCATGGTTAAACAAGATCCCATTACAAGCAAACATACCATAAGCCTCGCGATAGTTTACAGTGATCCAATAGCCATAAATTTTAGCTACCGCATAAGGCGAACGAGGGTAAAAGGGTGTAGTTTCACTTTGAGGCACCGCTTGCACCAAGCCGTATAACTCGGAGGTTGAGGCTTGATAAATCCTGGTTTTTTTGGCTAAGCCTAAAATCCTCACCGCCTCCAATAAACGTAAGGTTCCTATTCCATCAGCATTGGCAGTATATTCTGGCATTTCAAAACTTACCTGTACATGGCTCATGGCGGCTAAGTTGTAAATTTCATCAGGCTGTACTTCTTGAATGATGCGAATTAAATTGGTAGAGTCAGTTAGATCACCATAGTGCAATTTAAAATAAACATTTTTCTCATGCTGATCTTGATATAAATGGTCTATCCTATCTGTATTAAACAAAGAACTCCTTCTCTTAACACCATGTACAAAATATCCCTTTTTTAACAAAAACTCCGCTAAATAGGCCCCATCTTGCCCTGTAACTCCAGTGATTAATGCAACTTTCATATCAACCTAGCTATTTTTTTGATTTCAAACATAAGAATTTTTTCCTATCGAATATTATAAAAATTCAAGCTCCCCTATCTAGAAACGTATTTTTAGATTATAATCTTGCATCTACCAATGTTCTATCTATAAAAGACTTGGTGTCAAAAATAATTGCACCGCTGTCTCTAAATGCAGCATAATTTATTTCTTTAAAAGCCTGGTGTGCTACGGCTAAGATAACGCCGTCAAATTCTTCAGCTGGTACCTGATCAAGCAAAATGATTCCGTACTCAGCCTTAACCTTACCCTTATCTGCCCAAGGATCAAAAACAACTACCTCAACGCCAAAGGAAATTAATTCCTTATAGATATCAATCACTTTTGTATTTCTGGTATCAGGGCAGTTTTCTTTAAATGCAAATCCTAAAATTAACACTTTTGAATGTTTAATGGACTTGTCTTTTGCAATCATCATTTTAACCACCTTATTGGCAACAAACATCCCCATATTATCATTTACCCTTCTACCTGATAAAATCACTTCAGGTTTATAACCCAAGGCTTCCGATTTATGCGCAAGGTAGTATGGGTCAACGCCTATACAATGTCCTCCCACCAAACCTGGTTTATAATTGAGGAAATTCCATTTGGTTGCAGCGGCTTCCAGCACATCAGTTGTATCGATATGCATGCGGTCAAATATCAAGGCCAATTCATTAACAAAGGAAATGTTAACATCCCGCTGTGCATTTTCTATGGCCTTAGAGGCTTCAGCAACTTTGATGCTTGGTGCCAAATGTGTGCCTGCCGTGATGATGCTTGCATAGAGTTGATTTATTTCAATTGCAATTGAGGGTGTAGAGCCTGAGGTTACTTTTTTGATTTTAGTAAGGGTATTGATCTTATCACCTGGATTAATTCGTTCGGGCGAATAACCACAAAAGAAATCTTCATTAAACTTTAACTCTGAATACTGCTCTAAAATAGGCACACAATCTTCTTCAGTACAGCCTGGATAAACGGTAGATTCATAAATAACGATATCTTGTTTTTTTAACACGCTACCGATCATTGCCGAAGCATCTAACAATGGCTTAAGATCTGGCGCTTTTAATTGATCTACCGGTGTAGGCACTGTAATGATAAAGACATCACAACCACTTAAATCTGTTAAAACACTTGAAAAGCTTAACCCAATACCTCCTTCATTTGAAAGTACAAGCTGAAGATCACCTAGGTTTGCCTCTTGGGTAAGATCGACCCCTTTCTGTAAGTCATTGATTCTCTTTTCATCAATATCAAAGCCAATGACTTGATACTTTTTAGCAAACTCAATTGCCAATGGTAAACCCACATATCCTAATCCAATAACTGCAATCTGTTTAGTCTCGCTCATTTTCTCACAACAATTTGTAAAGATAAAGCATTGAAGACAATTATAACAGGTTGGGAAGAGTATTTACTTTCTACGAAGTTATTCTATTATCTTCGGATACCAGTAACAAAATTGATGATAGGCTAAATTTTAGCTATCTGATTAAAAAATCGTCATCTGGCAGCTTTGTCAATCTCTTCATAGATCTTTCGTTCCTCAGGATGACAAAATGCTTACGGGACGCTTTCTTTTAGTCATCGGATGAAAAGGTACAGTAGCCAATATTCATCCGATAAAATCTGCTACGTCATACCCAGCTTGTCCCGATAGCTATCGGGAGGGTATCTTAATATATGGGAACGGTTAAATACTATTATTTGATCAATCTAAATGTTTTGGGCATTCGAAGATTTTGATCATCTCTCAATAGATCCCCTTCGCTACCGACAGGCAGGCTTAGTTCCTCAGGATGACAAACGATTGGAGGAGGTTTTCTTTTAGTCATCGGATGAAAAAGGCATAGCTGTCGATATTCATCCGATGACAATGGATTATTTTATTAATCTTAACAAATATTCTCCATATCCACTTTTTACTAGTGGTGTAGCAATTGCTTTTAATTCTTCCTTAGTGATAAAGCCCATGCGATAAGCGATTTCTTCAATACAGCCAATTTTTAAGCCTTGTCTTTCTTCAATAATTTGAACGAATTGACCGGCTTGCATTAAAGAGGTAAATGTACCTGTATCTAACCAGGCCGTACCTCTACTCAACACGCCTACCTTTAACTTACCTTGTTCTAGGTAAACTTTATTTACGTCGGTAATTTCATATTCGCCACGCGGAGAGGGTTTAATGTTCTTAGCGATTTCTACTACAGAATTATCATAGAAATACAAACCGGGAACTGCGTAATCAGACTTAGGTGCTGTTGGTTTTTCTTCTATTGATATGGCTTTTTTATTTTCATCAAATTCGACCACACCATATCTTTCAGGATCTGCAACTTGATAAGCGAAGACCACGCCTCCATCAGGATCTGAACTGGCTTGAAGCAATTTTGCCATCCCTTCTCCATGGAAGATATTATCACCCAAAACGAGCGCCACTTTATCATTTCCAATAAAGTCTGCCCCAATTACAAAGGCTTGTGCCAAGCCATTGGGTTCTGCCTGTACGGCATAAGAGAACTTGCATCCTAAATTTGCCCCATCACCCAATAATTTTTCGAAATTTGGCAAATCATGAGGTGTTGAGATAATTAAAACCTCTTTTATTCCTGCTAGCATTAAAGTCGAAAGCGGGTAATAGATCATCGGTTTATCGTAAACCGGCATCATTTGTTTACTACAAGCCAATGTTAATGGATGCAAGCGAGTTCCGCTACCTCCTGCTAAGATTATACCTTTCATATTTTTATGTTTAATTGGTTAAGTGTAGAAATCGGTTAATCGTTAATTAAACAAATTGATCTCTATTTAAACCTTTATTTTTAAAACCTTATAAAACAGTTAACCAATTTAAACAATTAAACAGTTAACCCCTTTCCTCAATACTCATATAGTTAACCAATTAACCGATTTAAACAATTAACCGTCTAACCACCTAAACGCCTAACCCCTTTCCTCAATACTCATACAGTTAACCAATTAATCGATTTAAACAATTAACCGTCTAACCACCTAACCCCTTTCCTCAATACTCATACAGTTAACCAATTAATCGATTTAAACAATTAACCGTCTAACCACCTAAACGCCTAACCCCTTTCCTCAATACTCATACAGTTAACCAATTAATCGATTTAAACAATTAACCGTCTAAACGCCAACCCCTTTCCTCAATACCTAATTCGATTAACCAGTTTAAACAATTAAACAGTTAAACCTCTATCTACCCCTCTAGCCCCTTTATCTTCTCGATACAAGCCACTAAGCTATCTCTCCAGTAAGGAATTGTTATATTAAAAGTACTTTTAATTTTACTTTTATCCATTACTGAGAACGATGGTCTTGTTGCCCTGGTAGGATAGGCTGAACCTGGAATAGGGTTAACCTTCACTTTTGTCTCACTGATATCAAATATCGCCTTGGCAAAATCGAACCAAGAAGTTACTCCCTCATTGCTATAATGATAAGTTCCATATACCTTGCTATCTGCTTCAATCATATCAAAAATGGCATTGGCCAAATCAATGGCGTAGGTTGGTGTACCTACCTGATCGGCAATGATATTCAACTCATCCCTATCAGCACCTAACTTTAACATCGTTTTTACGAAATTATTTGCATATTCAGAATACAACCAACTGGTACGAATAATGATGTGAGATTGCAAGATATCAACAATAGCCAATTCCCCATCTAATTTGGTTTGTCCGTATACATTGATGGGTTTAGCCTCGTCATCCTCTTTCAATAACTTTACGGTATTGCCTTCAAAAACGAAATCAGTAGAAACGTGGATTAGTGTTGCATCATTTGCTTTACAAACCTCAGCTAAATGAGCAGCTCCAGTTTCATTAATCGCTTTGGCTAGTTCTATATCATCCTCGGCTTTATCAACAGCAGTATAAGCTGCACAATTGATCACATATTTAGGCTGCTCCTTCGCAAACAATTCATTTAAAAGGGCGAGATCTAAAATATTAGCGCTTTGTTCTGATGGGAAAATGATGTTTGTAATCGATCTTCGCTCTGCTACAGTTTTTATACATTGGCCTAATTGACCAGCGGCACCAATAATTAATATTTTACCCATTAAGAAAGCGATGAAAAAGTGTTTAATATTAAATCTTTATCTGCAACTGTTGCAGCCTGTGCAGATATCATCCAATCAATATTAAGTTGGGGGTCATTATAAATGACACCTAATTCTGAGGCTTTATTATAATAGTTATCACACTTATAGAAAAATTCAGCTGTTTCACTTAATACAGAAAACCCATGTAAAAAACCTCTAGGCACATACAATTGCAACTTGTTCTCTGCACTTAATTTCACTGCAACGTGCTGGCCATAAGTTGGAGACCCAAGTCTTGCATCAACGGCAACATCTAACACTTCGCCCTTAATTACACGAACCAGTTTAGCTTGTGCAAACTCGCCGCTTTGGGCATGCAAACCTCTAATTACACCATAAGAAGAGTAAGATTGGTTATCTTGAACAAATTTGCCCGACAAACCTGTTTTGGCTTCAAATGTTTGCTGGTTAAAGCTTTCAAAAAAAGACCCCCTGGCATCATCAAAAACCCTAGGTTTGATGATTAAACAATCCTTTATTCCGGTTTCTTGTATTTCCATTAAGTATTTTTGTATTGTTGGTTATAATAAGATTGATAATTACCTGAAGTTACATTCTCTAGCCATTCGTTATTGGTCAAATACCAATCGACAGTTTTTGCTAAGCCTTCTTCAAATTGCAAGCTTGGTACCCAGTCTAGCTCTTGTTGCAGTTTAGTAGAATCGATAGCGTAGCGCAGGTCATGACCAGCCCTATCTGTTACATAAGTAATTAATTTAGCCGATTCTCCTTGCTCACGATCTAATTTTTCGTCCATTATTTTACACAATAGATTAATTAAATCGATATTTTTCCATTCATTGTGTCCGCCAATGTTATAGGTCTGGCCAGTTTTTGCCTGATGAAAAATTACATCTATGGCCCTTGCATGGTCTTCTACCCAAAGCCAATCGCGAACATTTTCTCCTTTACCATAAACTGGAACCGGTTTATTGTTTTTGATGTTATTAATGGCCAGTGGTATTAATTTTTCTGGAAAATGGTGGGAACCATAGTTGTTAGAGCAGTTGGAGATTACACAATCCATTCCATAGGTATCATGGTAAGCCCTCACAAAATGATCTGAACTTGCTTTTGAAGCAGAATATGGGCTATGTGGATCGTAGGCTGTAGACTCTGTAAACATCCCTTCTTCTCCAAGTGCTCCATAAACTTCATCTGTACTTACATGATAGAATCTTTTTTGGGCATAATTACCTTTCCAACATTCTCTTGCTGCATTTAATAAGTTTACCGTACCAATTACATTGGTCATGACAAAAGCAGTTGGATCTGTTATAGAGCGGTCTACATGACTTTCTGCCGCTAAATGGATTACAGAATCAAAGTTTTCATTTCTGAATAACTCCATGATCTCGTTGGCATCTGTAATATCTGCTTTTACGAAGCGATAATTAGATTGATTTTCGATATCAGTTAAGTTGGCTAAATTACCAGCGTAGGTTAACTTATCCAGGTTAATAATTTGATATTGAGGGTAATTATTTACGAAACGGCGCACCACATGGGAGCCAATAAACCCGGCTCCTCCGGTAATTAGGATTTTCTTCAAAATGGAATCTGTTTATTTAACATCGAAAATAACATTACTACATCAATTATCCAATTTATGAAGCTAGTAATATGTGTTTGTGCGAGAAGTAACAGATATTAAACACCATCTCTTACACTATTTTCTAACTCCGTATACCATTCCAAGCCATATTTTCTAATCAATGGATCTTTTAAAAACTGGTAAACAGGAACCTTTAACTCTCTACCAAAAGAACAGGCGTCATGACAAATGTGCCACCTGTCATAATTCAGCACATCAAATTCAGGATATTTGGTTATCCTAATGGGATATAGATGGCAAGAAATTGGTTTTTTCCAATCTACCAATCCTTGTTCGTAAGCTTTTTCAATCGCACATTTTGTAATGCCACCTTCAAAAGTAACATACGCACATTCTTTATGTCCATCTACACATGGTGTAGTTAAATCTCCATCTGCATCTATTACAGATGTCCCTTGTTCTTCGATGGCCTTAATCCCTTTTGGGGCAAGTAAATGTTTAATTTTAGGATAGATTTCTGCAAGTATAGCCGTTTCAGCAACCTCAAGAGGAGCACCCGCATCACCTTCCACGCAGCAAATCCCTTTACACTTATTTAAATTGCACACAAAGCTTTCGCGGATCACATCTTCATGCACTAAAGCATTTTGTACTTCTATCATATTTTTAAGTTGGTTAATCGGTTAATTGTAACAATCGGTTAATTGATGTTCAGTTCAGTTAACCAATTCAAACAGTTAAACATTCCATCTATTTCCCTATCGGATATTTTAACCCTGTCGCTGATTTAATTTCTAAGGTTACTGAACCAACCAATATCTCCACATTGGCTTTTACAGGCACCCTGTTGCCATCATCTGTTATCCAAAGGTAAAGTTTGCTATCTTTCTTAAAGATACGCCCAGGCTTAATAGACGGGCTAAATTTTAGGCACCTAATGTTGCCGAGCTTGCTCTTTATGGTCTCCTTACCAACGTAGGCTATTTCTAGTTGAGAGATTTCATCACCCAAAAAGTAATTAAGCTTAAATACATCTCCCATTTTTAATTTTGAGATGTCTAGACTTCTTGCAAAATAATAGGCTGATACTAAATCAAAAGTTTGTGTTGTTGGCGTGGCAAAAGTACCTTTATTAGCAATTACTTTTTTTGAATCTTGATAAAACCTTGCTTTATCTTGCCGGCGGTAGCTTGCCTCACGTATATTTTCTTGATAGAAATAAGGTGTTAAATCTGTCTTATCGATATAAGAATCATAATGATCCCTTACTTTATAGAAAATATCAAATGTACCTGAGGTTTCTGCATCTACCACTAATCTATAGGTTGGCTTATTATCAAACTTCACATCAGTTGCTACCACTTTAATGGTGGCTTCAGCAGCTGTTATAAATCCATATTTCAACTTATATTGTAACACTTCTCCTTCTTTAAAAATAGGATCTTTTTTAAGGGGTAGTTCTTGGGCAAATGCAGCAATGCCAATTAACAAAAGGGCGAAAAATATTGTCAGTCTTTTCATATTTGTTGTGCAAACAAAAAGCAATCCAAATTTGTTAATCTTTTCTTTTATAGATTGGAACAGTTGAGCATGGCTCGCCGTACATGATGCTTTTTGCAACTGGAGTAAGTAATGCCGTAATTTCTACATAGGCAGCAACTGGCACATTGATATCAGCACAACCTTTAATTACTACACGTTCTCCTGTAAATGAATTGATATCAATTTTTGATAATGCCTTAGTATAAAGAACCGCTTCTAGTGTTTCTAAGCTGCCAAATACTACTTCATTGGCAAACGGTTTAAATCTATTTGCCAATAACATATATGCCCAAGTTGGAACAATAGCATCGGCACTACAGGTGATGGCTATATTTTTATCTCTATACTGCTCCCAATTGTGTGCTTTAATAAACGCTCTAAAGTCTTGCTCTTTTAAAATCAATCCGTGAAAAAGATTGTCTTTAATATCATACACCAAGCGTTCTCCTTTGTGGAAATATTCTTCCAAATTTAAGGTGATTAAACCACTGGAAGCTACCTTATTTACAATGTTCTCTTGAATATCCATGGCTCTAAAATAAAAAACCGCCTCGATGTATAGTCGAGACGGTTACAAAATTACGTAATAAAGATTAATAGAATTTCACCCTATTGTCTTTTATCTCAGTTTTCTCTTGCAAAGCTTGGAAAGCTGCACCTAAAGAACGTTGTGTAACGCCCAATATCATGGTTTCTTTTTGTTTAAATGTATTTGCCATTGGCGCAGGATTTGTGAAACCTTGTACAGTAAACACATATACACCTTTATCGCCTTCAATTGGTTTAGATACTTTACCAACTTGCGATCCAAATACAGCACCTACCACTTTGTTTTCTTGAGCTAGGCCTGGAATAATTGGATTTGCAAACACCATATTTTGAACAGGCATTGCAGTTTTACCTAATTTAGCAGCAACTTGATCAATAGATCCGCCTAAAGCTTTATTGAGTTTTTCGGTTAACATTTTAGCTTTAACTGCATTCATTACCATTGGCTGGATTTGCTTTTTCACATCAGCCAAAGTTAATTGACCTTTAGGCATTACATCTGTTAAATGAGCAACAACATAAGCGTTATCCATTGAATATACAGTAGGCAATACATCACCTTTATCGGCTGCATATGCATCTTTAATTAACGGACGAGGGTTATCTAAACCAGGAGCAAATCCTTGGGTTGCTGTAACTTTATCAGCTAATGCTACGGTATAACCACTTTTTTGAGCTAGATCTTTAAAATTATCTCCTTTAACGTCTGCTAAAAATGCAGTTGCTTTTTTATAAGCTGTTTGTCTGGTTTTTTCACTTGGCGCTAAAGATTTTTCTATGTAAGCTAATTTTACAACCTTAGAAGAACCAACTTGTTTTTCGATTTTAAGAATGTGAATACCAAATTGAGATTTAATTATTTTAAGATCTCCGGTATTACCATTGAAAGCTGCATTTTCAAACTCAGGAACCATGGTACCGCGAGCAAAAGTTCCTAAATCGCCACCTTTTCCTTTACTTGCATCTGTATTATATGTATCAGCAAATGCAGCAAAACTAGCACCACCTTGTATTGCTTTTTTAAGTGAGTCTGCTAATTTATAAGCATTTGCCTCTCCACCTAGTTTACTTGGATCTAATAGGATATTACTAGCTTTAACAGAATCTGGTGAGAAACGGCTATCTACAACTTTAATTAACTTATAAGAGTTACCAGAGAATACTGGGCCATAAAAACTTCCTGCTGGATAGTTAAATATTACCGAATCAACTGCTGGATCTAATTTTCCTTTAGAAATGTACGTGTAAGGAACTTTTACATCTGAATTATTTGCAGCAAACAACGAATCGTTTGGTGTAGTTCTAAAATCAGCTGCTAATTTATCTACTTGAGTTTTAACCACGGCAGTATCAGCTTTGGTTGGTTTAATGCTAAATGAAACATATTCAAATCCACGAGTTTCTGTAGGATTATCGAAACGTTTTTTATTAGCATCATAATAAGCTTGATAATCTTCATCAGAAATCTTAACAGCTGCATCTAAAATAGAGCTATAATCTAAATTCACATATTTAAAGCTAGCTAATTTGTTACGGTTATTATACTCATCAGTAGCTTCTAAAGTAGACACATAAACAGAGTTACGAATTAAGTTAGCATATTTTTGTTGTAAAGCTTGTTTCTCGATTTGCTCTTCTAATTGTAACCATTTTGCCTTAAGTTCTGGATTTGACTCCCTTGCCTTTAAAGAGCTCATTAAACCATTACGGTCTATTTGTCCGGTTTGTTGATCAGAGAAATTCTGAAGAATTAATTGACTTGGTCTTTCACCATTGATTAAATCATACAATTCATCGCCGCTAACAATTAAACCTAGTCTAGCATATTCTTTTCCTAAAAGAACCTCGCCAACCTCAGCTTGCCATGCATTATCAATAGCCATAGCCTGCATTTGAGGATTGATATTTGAACCATATTGTTGTCTAAACTGTGCTAAGCTTTGTTCTACTTTTGGATTAAACTCTTCGTATTTAATTTCTTTTCCATCAATCTCTCCAACTGAATTTCTTGATGCACCAAAAATTGCTGTTCCCTGTTGTAGCAACGGCTCCAAAACAAATAACGCTAATACCACCGCGATACCTCCTACTAGAAAATATCCCATCTTGGTACGCATGAATGTCATTACTCCCATATTATTATTATTCTTATTTTTTATTTTTTTAAGAGGGCGCAAGATACAAATTTGGAACTAATTTGAAAATATTAATTTTATTTGATTTTGCCCTTGAAAACTAAGCAGATATGGCCAAGAAAAAATGAATTATTGTAGCAAATCTCCCTTAACATTACCTTGTCCAGAAGCGTCTTTAATCTTATAAGTGCTCAAATCTTGTGGTGCAGAAAACTCAGTTCCATTTAATACGTTACCATCTTTTGTGGTAACCGTACCAGATGGCGAAAAATACATTCGCTTGTTTTCATCCCAAGTTAACTCTTCTGTAGTAAAAGTGATTTTATCTGTAACAATAATTACATTCCTTCTGAAGATGGTTATTTTCTCTGTTTCTTTATTAATGGCATAATCAGATTTGATTGTACCAGTGGTTTTTAAAAACTCATCAAAGAATTCGATTTTTACACCGCTTGGCATTTCGTTATAACTAGCACCTTGAGACGGAACGACTTTATCATAAATTGGCGCGTAACCTTTTCCTTTTACTTTGGCCGAATCACTATAAATAATCTCGGCTCCATAGGTCCTGTCTTTACTTAAGGTTATTTGTTTAGAAGAAACTGCAGACACATTTTTCATGTCATCATCATTACAAGACGACATGACCAATAATAATGCGATGGTAAAAGTTAACTTGAGGCCAGATTTAATATCCGAAGCTTTCATTAATCAAACCTAAACCTTTGGAACCAGCTATTGGTGTTAAGTGCAAACCCTAAGTGAATGTTAAGGTATTTTTCTTGCAATAAACCATTGTTTGTATTACCTCTTTTACCTAACTCTGCACTTAAATTCATTCTGTAAAGCGAGCCTCTAGCGTAAGAAGACAGAGGTAAGCCTAAACCAAACGTGATACCCATTTGCTTCACATCTTGTTTATTCAGTTGGATATATGTTTTATCGTATGAAAACCCTAAACGGTAGTCAACTCTTTTAAAGTAACCATTAATGGCAGTTACATCAGGCGTATATTGACCGCCTACTGAAACTCCATAGGTATCTTGTAAACCTTGGTTTACCTTGTCTATACTTAGTTCAGACCATTTACCCATTCTATAATCTGCTCCAATTAACCACTTATTCTCTTTTACGATACTAAAACCAAAATTATGGATCAAAGGTAATTTTAAGTTTGTTGGGCTGTTTTCTACAAATAATAAAGTATCTATAGCTGTTTGTTCATCGCCATTGGAATCGTTAAAGTATTGAGTGGCAACTTGTGTTTTCTTAGAATTAATTTTTGAAGAAGAAGAACCTGAGTAACCAAGAACCAACGAAGTTTTATTACCTAGATTGAAATCATATTGTGCGCCATAAGTGAAAGCTATACCGCCAACGCTATTTTTAGATTGTAAGCGAGAGTTAATTGCGCCTGGTTCTTGCACATATTCTGTAGATCTGTTTTCTGTTAGGTTACCAAATAAATATTCGGCATTAGCACCTATCCTGAAATGATCTCCAAACTGTACACCGTAACCTAGATAAGCTTTAGTTAAGCCACCTTCTCCTAGATATTCGTAATCTACGGTTTTGGTATTGGCAGTGGTAGTACCAATTTTTACTGTGTTTTTGAAGTTATAACCAAGTTCAGAATAAGGTAAAATTCCAAAACTTAATCCCGATTTTCTAGACAATGGAAATGCAAATGCAATATGACTTAATGTAGCATTAAAGCTATTCTCTGTTTGTGAGCTATTCTTCAGTTCGGTGAAGCTGCCGGTTAAGCCCATGTCTAAAGTGGTAATTGTAGTACCAGCATAAGATGCAGGATTTTGAACATTGATATTATTGAAGTAGTTAGTCCTGAAAACGCCGGTTGATATACCTCCCATTGCCCTGTACTGTGGCAATGAACCGCCTTTAATATTTCCAACGCCAAATCTTGAATATGGAGACTGTGTGGTAACTTGTGCATTTGCAATAATGCTTGTTAATAATAGACAAACTGCAAACGTATATTTTAATCTTTGGTACATATTATAATGTAATAACTTCATTTAATCCTTTTAAAACCAAATATGGTTCATGTATAATTTGGGTGGCAAAGATGCTGTTTTTTAATTGTTTGTTCAAAAAATCTGCATCTCCTCCTGTAATAATTACTTTCAGGCCTTTATTTTTTTTATTTTCAATCGCTATAAATCCTTCAACTTCGTTTAAAATGCCCTGTAAAACACCATTTTTAATTGCATTCTCAGTGTCATTCCCATCAGGGATAACTGTCTCCTGTTTATCCCACTCTATTAATGGCAATCTTCCGGTATAATGATTTAAAGCTTCAAATCTCATTCTTATGCCCAAACTAATACTTCCTCCAAAGTATTCGCCGTTTGCTGTTAAAACATCATAAGTGATACAGGTTCCAGCATCTATCATTAAGCAGTTTTCTCCAAGGTAGAGTTTGTAAGCTGCAATTACTTTTGCCCATCTATCTAAGCCTAATGTACTTAGCGTTTGATAGTTGTTTTTTATGCCACCAATGTTTTTTGTGGTAAATGGCAGATAATTTACTGATTGTTGCAAAAACGCTCCGAGTTGCCCTACATCTTTACTAACACTTGAAACTGTTGCATTTTTGATTTGATATTTTTCAATCAATTTTATTAGTTCATTTTGATTCAATTCTTTTAATCGCTCAAAATGAACCAGCTCTTTTTCATTAAAAACTGCCAGTTTACTATTTGTGTTTCCTATGTCGATTACCAGATTATACATTAAAATCTAGGCTAAAAACAATACGGTAAATGCCAAACTTCACGACACAAAGCTATTAATCTTTAGCTAGTTTCAACGTGCGAAATTGTTAAAAAAGGTTAAACGAATAAAAAATACTGTATCGCGAGAACTAATACCACAAATAATGATTCGTAAAACCAACGTTTTTTAGCATTTGAAAAGTAGTATGCCAACAAAACTGCTCCGGGTGGGACACTCAATATAAAATGATAGAGCCTAAAATCTGGTTTGGTATAAAAGCTAATGATGGCCACCACAAACATAAAAAACAACATCTGAAAGGCCTTTCTTGTACTGATAAAACTTCTAAAGAAATTTTCTCTTAATTGTAAGGATGCCAATACCATAATTACGCTTACAGGAACTAACACCAAATAATCATTGTATTTGATTTGAAGATTAGACGGGAAAAGGTTAGTTAATGGGCGCCAAATTTTATAAAACTGGGTAATGTTATCATTCCAGTAATAAAAAACTGCGATAAAGAAAAATATGGTCAAAAAGCCAATAAAACCTGCAATCCATTCTCTCCAATTAAAAGAACGATACAGTAATAAACTTAACCATAGCATGATTAACAAAACAATAAAGGGGAAATAAATTATTGTACCAAAGGCGATGATCATTCCTATGTCGAACATGGTCATCATGGCGTTTGGAGTTTTGCTGATCTTTAGAAATTTATCCATGATCCAGATCAGTAAGAAATTGCAAATAAGGGGCGGACTTAATATTAAAAATTGTAAGAATAAACTAGATCCAGTAATGTATAATAATGCAGGTAAGTAACTTGGTTTTGCCAAAAGGCCATGGTTATTGATTATTCTATTGAATAATATGGCTTGAATAAATACGATGATTGTAGCAAAAAATATATTTGCACTAGGCGAAAGACTATTTGACAGCGGAATTTGAATAAAAAACTTGGCATAAGGTTCTAAAAACTCAAAGTTCAATTGTTCTGGCATATTTATAAAAATAGCCAAGCGCATGAAAACAGTATACGCTGCAAGCAATATTAAGTTTAATGGGTTTAGATTTCGAAACTGATTGATCATGCCGATTTAATAACGGCAAAGTAAAGAAATTTATCTCTAATTTAACCACAACTAATTTGAGGTTTCGTCATGCTCAGCTTGTCCCGATAGCTATCGGGAGGGCATCGTAATGCGACTGCACAGCTATTTGTTTATTCTTCATTCCTTTCTAACGCATTACGATTCCCTCCTGCGAGGGAATGACGTGACTACATGGCAGAAATAAGTATTTTACCTTGCGTACTTACGCACTACATTTTTTACAATTTCTGCAGTTTCATCTGGAAAATTAAATTGATGCGATTGTGGATTGGCTACGAAGTCTTTTAAAACGGGAAGCCAGTTTCTGTTACTACCCCAAATTACCGGCAAACCTAACTCCTTTAGGGCATAAGCGTTACACTGTTGCTCATATTGAAACCTCATTGGAGCCACCAAGAGTTTTTTGCCAAGAAACAAGGCCTCTGCCGGACCTTCAAAACCACCGCCGGTAAATAAACCAGTAGAACTAGCCATGCTTTGATTAAACTTTATATTGTTTACTGGTTCAACAAAAACATTTCCATCAGCGTAACTTGTTTTTGTATGTTTTGAGAAAACTTCCCAACGGACTGACGGAATTTGTTTAAGTAATTTTACCAAATCCTTATCATCTATCGCCGGAAGGTAAACTGTATAATGGCCTAAATTTGAGGTCATCAGTTCTCTTATTTCACTTCTTATTACTGGTGTGTATATAAAGTCGTCATATCTTTGAAAATGAAAACCAATGTGATGAGTTGTTGGCGCATAGCGACTTAAAATTAACTTTCCCCAATCTATGGTTCTTGGCCTAGGTACTTTTTTAGATTTGAAAGAAGCTTGATGACTAAGAGAAACACTTTCTATACCCTGACTTTTACAAGCCCAAGCTGTTACAGGTTCAAAATCGTTTATGATAAGGTTATAATCTTTAAGAGATACAGCATTCATGTCTTTTCTGAAACGAAATAAATTCATATTCTTCCAAGTCTTGAAATGGTCTACCCCTCCCTTTTTACCGAAAATAAAGCTAAAACCATGTAATTGATATTTAACTTCTTGAGCTAATTTTACATCCGCTTGTGTACCGGAAATTAAGATATCTAAATCGCCATGCTGTTGCAATAACGGAACAATTTCCCTAGCTCTGCTAACGTGCCCATTTCCGGTGCCTTGTATGGCATAAAGTATCTTCATCTGCGGCTAATATCTGTATTTTTCGTCAGTATTTATAGTTTTAATGAAAACGAAGCCTCGCCTGCCGGTTGGCAGGTATCATGATTTTATATTCTTTTAGTTTCTTAATTTAAACACCATGATGGCTTTTTGTTTTAGACCATCTCTAATTTAATCTTTTCTAGTAGTACGTTAACATTTAGTTTACTATGCAGATCTTCACTGTCTGATAACTCGCCTAATTCAACCTCATCTTTTTCAAAATCCTTGTGGTTATATTTAAATACTTTCCACTCTTTATTTGCATATTCCAAGGCAGTTAAACTTTCTACCCAATCGCCACTATTCAAGTAAGTAACATCTCCGAGTTCGGTTGTTACTTTTCTATTTTCTGCCTGATGAATATGTCCACAAACGACATACTCATAACCTTTTTCGATTGCTAATTCGGCAGCAGTTTGCTCAAAGCTATTGATGAATTTTACGGCATCCTTAAATTTGGCTTTTATCTTTTGAGAAAAGCTCATTTTTTGTCTACCAATTAAAGCCAGACACCAATTAACAAAGCTGTTAATTAAAATTAAGCTATCATAACCAATCGCACCCATTTTTGCGAGCCATTTAGAGTGTTGCATGGTTACATCAAAAACATCACCATGAAAAAACCAGCCCTTTTTGCCATCAATATCTAATACCAATTTATTTTGCAGGTGAAAAGCGCCCATGTGTAAATCAGCAAATTTTCTTAGCAACTCATCATGGTTTCCTGTTAAATAATAAACTGGTACTCCTTCAACTACAAATTTCATCAACTTTCTAATGACTTTCATATGCGTTTCTGGCCAGTATCTTTTGCTAAATTGCCAGATGTCTATAATATCACCATTGAGAATAATTTTTTTTGGTTTGATGCTTTTAAGGTATTTTAAGAGCTCTTTGGCGTGACAACCATAGGTACCTAAATGTACGTCAGAAATGACTACAATTTCTACTTCTCTCTTTTCCATACGCTAAATTTTGAGGGTAAACAGCCTGTTGCCAGTGGGCTGACAATTTATTCTTTAAAGAAATGATTGTGTTAATCTTCTTCTTCATCAATAGTCAAATCATAAGGACTAAAGAAAAAAGCGATGATTACAATTGCACAAACAGCTAAAAACAATTCTGGCATATTGATATTTTTATCTTTACAAAATTGCAACGAATAGATTAACAATATGTTAAGTGCAGATTATGAATTGAATTGGTGTTTTTCGTTTTGCGTTGTTCGTTTTTCGACAGACAACAGACGGTTAAACAAAAAAGCCACAGATTAACAGATTTGAATCTGCGCATCTGCGGCTATAAATTTTCACTTGTGGTCGGTGTTATCACCGATCCGCCAAAATGAATTGTTGAATTGGTTGGTGAGGACACCAACCAAGGGAATAGAATAAAAAAGCCACAGATTTTCAGATGATAAATCAATCTGCGAATCTGTGGCTAAAACATTTAAGGGTTAGCTAAACTAAGCTACTTTCTTTTTCTTGTTATCAGCATAAATACCAAAACCTAAAAATGCAATTAGTAAGATAGAACCAGCCAGTGATATTTTCTCTCCAGTGTAATAAGATTTAGGTTCGAATTTAAATTCCACTTTGTGGTTACCAGCCTCTAATTGAGCGGCTCTTAAAACGTAGTCTGCTCTAAAATATGGTTTCTCTTTTCCATCGATATACATATTCCATCCCTTATCATAATAGATTTCAGAGAATACAGCAATTACATCTCTCGGTGCACTGTAAGAATATTCGATATGATCAGGATGATATTTCTCCATCTTGATAAATGCGGTTGGATCAGCACCCAAACGTGTGGTATCGATTAGTTTTTTGTATTGCTCATCTACAATGGCTTCTTGTTTTGGATCAAAACTGCTAATGGCTTTCATTTCCTCATCAGCATTTTTTACAAACTGAACACCTTGTACTATCCAAGCGTTACCTAAAGCAGTTGGATTTCTAGACATTTTGAAAGAGCCATTTTGAGGGTCTTGAGTAATGAAGTATTTGGTGTTTAACATATCCAAAACATCTTGATTTACACTTTTTGAGAATTGATTTTGAATTAACTCATCAAATCTTTTCAGCTTTGCTGCGTGATAACCACCCACTGTTTTATGGAATCTTGAAGCATTGGCGCTTGTAAAAGTTGGGATAGACTGATCATAAACCCTAAAGTTTGGATCTTTATCTGCTTCAATAAATGTATCTACATCACGAGGTTGTAAATCTGCATTCATGTCAGATTTGCTTTTAAAACTTGTGTTATTTAGATAACGACGATCTACTTGCCACATGTCAATTAACACTGCAAAGGCCAATAAACCAAAAGCCAATTGCATATTCAGTTTTTTAGTAATAAACGCCCAAACAATACCAAAGGCGATGGCAATAAACAAGAATGAACGAATTGCATCTGCCCTAGCAATTGAAATACGATCTTGTATTAATGCATCAGCAACTTTATGCGCCAAGCTCGCATCGTTCTTTAACATCTGAGTTAGATTAGTTAAGATCTCTGCATGGTTATTCGTTTTAAAACTGAAGAATAATGTTGGCGCTAAAGCTACAATTAATGCGAAACCACCAGTAATCCCTGCTGACCAAGTTAATTTTTTAATTAATATTTTTTGGTCGATATTTCCTTCTTGGGCTTCTTTAATTGCTAGGAATGCCAATAGAGGCACCATTAAACCCACAACAGCTAGGATAGATTCTACTGCTCTAAATTTGTTGTAAAGCGGGAAATAATTATAGAATAAATCTGAAACGTATGGGAAGTTTTTTCCGAACGATAAAAGGATGAACAATACCGTGGTAGCTAAAATCCACCATTTTAAACGACTGCGAACTATGAACAACCCGAATACAAATAAGAAACAAATGATTGAACCAAAATAATATCCACCTGATGTGCCAGGTTTCTCGCCCCAGTATTGTTGCATATTGAGTCTTTGATCTTGGCCTAAATATCCAATTGCTTGTATGGTTGCTTGCGGATCGCCTCCAGTCAAGTTTTCTGAAACTGCTTTATATAAATGGCTTTCTGGCTTTACTAATTGGTCGATACTTGTTGCGCCACCATACAAATCTGGTATCAAGAAGGTAAAACTCTCGCCAACTCCTTGGCTCCAACCATAAGCATATTCTTTAGTCATACCAGACTCTTTCTCTGTAGAAGTGCTTGTTAAATTAGATTTACCACGATTAGTTTCCTTTGCATATTCTGAGGTAGTCCATAATAAACTGGCGTTTACCATTACTGCAATGACAACTGCAGCACCTAAAAAACTAATGGCTTTACCTAAAGCAGGAAGTGTTTTGTTTTTATAAGCTTGGTAAATTTCAATCCCCATAAAAATAAGAATAGAAAGTAATAGGTAATACGTCATTTGAACATGGTTGGCCCTTATTTCTAAAGCCAAAAACAATGCTGTTAAACTTGCACCGAGCCAATATTTACCTCGTAAGGTTAAAATCAGCCCTGCTATAATTGGGGCAAAAAATCCAATAGCTAAAGCTTTGTTGCTGTGACCTGTAGCAATTAACACAAAATTATAGGTGGTAAAAGCAAAGGCGATGGCACCTGCCGCTGCAAGCCAAGGATTTATTTTAAGCGTAATAAACAAAAAGTAAGCGCCTACCAACAATAATAACACTGTACCGATAGGTGTTGGAAAAGCTTTTGTAATTAATGCAATGCCGTAAGTGGCACCGTTATATGCGTATTGTACCCAGATTTGATATGCTGGCATACCGCCAAACATCTGGTTTGTCCAAAGTGGTCCTTTACCATCTTTGTCCTTGTACTCCATGATTTCTTTTTGCATGGCCTTCGCCTGTATCACATCGCTTTGCGCTAATACGTGACCATCTAGTAAAGGCTTAAAGAAATAAGCAAAAGAAATAACTACAAATATTGCAATGATGGCTAAGTGGGTGCCATTATTTTTAAACCAATTGTTCATTAAGGCTGTTTTTAATTTAAACTAAGCCTCAAAAATAGAAAATTTTTTGAGTAGTTAGCATTAAGAAAGTAGTTAGTATTTAGTATAAAGTATTTAGAAACTAAATGGCCTAGCAGAACTTTTTTAATACTTTAAGATGCTTTAATAAAAATTAAATTATTGATCTAATCCTAAAAGGAAATAGCAGAGCGCAGAAACTAAGTCTAAATACTAAATTATAACTACTATATACTACTTAACTTCTTCGTAATCTACAAAATCGCCAAGTTTATCTGCGTTGCCCTTTTTTTCTTTTTTAGGCATATAATCTATAGATATAGAACCTTCTGGTTTTGAATTAGAAGTACGTTGTTGTTGGTTTGCATTTGCTTGATTTTGCACATTGCTAAAAGCGTTTCTAAGCACTGCGGGAAAAATCATTCTGATGAGTACCCTGAACACCCAAATGAGAATGATAGAAATAAGTATGAATTTTAAAAAGAATGCCATATATTAAATTATTAACACAAATATAGACGAGCAGTTTTATTTTTTGTTACTTTTTAAAAAGATAATTGCAATGGGATTACAAAAGAAATCATTTACTAGTTTCAGAAATCAATAGGTATTTCCCAACAATAGTAGCATTATCAAGTTTTTCTGAATTATTGTTTTGCAATGTAACCTGAAACTGTTTTAGATTTGAAGCCAATAAAGAATCGGCCTTTAGCACCTTATCTTTATAGTAAATTGGAAGATTTCTATTGGTCGGTTTCACTCTATTTTTAGCAAGGATTGATGTTAGAGAAATCCATTTGATGTTCTTTTTCATCTTAATGATAATTGTACCATTCTTATTTGAGATATTTAAATCTGCAGCAGCCGCATTTTTAACAACATCTATTGATTCAATTTCATTAGGATTTAAGAATTGAAAGAAATCTGGAATTACAACTATTCCATTGATTACATAAGTTGGTTGTTTTGCTGGGTCTATTGGACCGCAGCATAAGCAAATTACAGGCTCTTTTTTTACAGTTTTTGTTGAATCTGTATTTTGTGCAAAGCCTTTAAATCCAAGGGAAATTAATGCAATAAGTAGTATAAATCTTTTCATAAAATGAAGATGAACAAATTATTCAGAATCCATAATTACTCTTTTTTCGTCAGGTGAGACACCAGCCGATAGGATAATCCGTGGGAGCTAATGGCACTTTATTCTTCAACTATTTCGCAAACCCTTCCTATTTGTCCATCTTCTAGCTTAACTTTTATTCCTCTTGAATGAAATGCTGATGAAGTTAATAACGCTGCAACCACGCCGTAGGTTACATTTCCATTTCGTTGGTCTTTTTTAAGGATGATGCCAACTTCTAATCCTGGATAAATATCTTTTCTGTTTTGTCCTTGCATAATTTTAGATGTGAGTATTAAGATGTGAGATATGAGACTTATTTTAGACACCTATCCTTAGACAAGCTCAGGATGACAGTCTAAAAAATATTATTTTTCAAATCGTTCAGCGAATACTTTTTCCAAAGCAAACATTTCATCACGCATGCGGGCTGCCATTAAGAAATCCATTTCCTTAGCTGCTTTTTGCATGTCTTTTCTGGTTTTGTCTATGGCTTTTTGCATTTCAGGTTTAGTCATGTACTGTACAATTGGGTCGGCAGCGATGCTTACTTCATCAATTTCTACATAAGCTTTGTTTCTAGCTTTACTTTCAGAGAAATCTAAAACAGAACTTTGCTCTATGATTTCTTCCCTCGTTTTACCAACCGTTTTAGGTGTAATTCCGTGTTCTAAATTATAAGCAACTTGTTTTTCCCTACGTCTATTGGTCTCATCAATGGTTCTTTCCATCGACTGTGTCATATTATCTGCATACATGATTACTCGGCCTCTGTCATTACGAGCGGCTCGACCAATAGTTTGTATCAATGCTCTATCCGACCTTAAAAAACCTTCTTTATCGGCATCCAAAATTGCTACCAAACTAACTTCTGGCAAATCTAATCCTTCACGTAAAAGATTAATTCCTATCAAAACATCAAATACGCCCAAACGCAAGTCACGTAAAATTTCTACACGATCTAGTGTCTTAACCTCAGAGTGAATGTAACGGCATTTGATATTTAATCTGTCCATATATTTGGTCAACTCTTCCGCCATGCGTTTGGTTAAGGTTGTTACCAAAATACGGTCGCCCATTTTAATGGTTTTATCAATTTCGTCCAATAAATCATCAACTTGATTTATTGCAGGACGAACTTCTATAATTGGGTCTAATAATCCCGTTGGTCTAATTACTTGCTCTATTACTACACCATCAGTTTTTTCTAACTCATAATCTGCCGGAGTAGCACTTACGTAAATAGTCTGAGGGGCTAAGCGTTCAAATTCATCAAAATTTAACGGGCGATTATCTAACGCAGAAGGTAAACGGAAACCATATTCTACCAAGCTCATTTTACGAGACCTATCTCCACCATACATCGCTCTAATTTGCGGAACGGTTACATGGCTTTCATCTATCACCATTAAATAGTCATCTGGAAAATAATCTAACAAACAGAAAGGACGCATACCAGGAGAGCGACCATCGAAAAATCTAGAGTAGTTCTCTATTCCAGAACAATAACCTAGTTCTTTCATCATTTCGATATCGAAGTTTACCCTTTCTTCCAATCGTTTTGCTTCGAGTAATTGTCTATCGTTTAATAATTGGTTTTTACGCAATTCTAATTCTTCTTGAATACCCCAAATAGATGAATTGAACTTTTCTTTCGGCGTTACGAAAAGGTTGGCTGGATAAATCGCCATGTCTTCTAACTTCTCTAATGTTTTGCCAGTAATTGGGTCGATAACTGAAAGCTCCTCAATATCATCACCAAAAAAAGAAATTCTATAGGCACTATCCAGATAAGCTGGGAAAATATCTACTGTATCTCCTTTTACCCTAAAGGTCCCTCGTTTAAAATCGTTAATGGTTCGAGCATATAAAATCTCTACCAAGCTATGTAAAAAAGAGTTTCTACTAATTCTCGTACCTACCGCAAAGCGGAATACAGATTTCGAAAAATCTTCTGGGTTTCCCATACCATAAATACAAGAAATGGATGAAACCACAATTACATCTCTACGCCCAGACATTAATGCTGAGGTAGTTCTTAACCTCAATTTTTCTATTTCCTCATTGATACTTAAATCTTTTTCGATGTAAGTATTGGTGGTAGGCATATAAGCTTCTGGCTGGTAATAATCGTAATACGAAACAAAATAGTTAACTGCATTTTCTGGAAAGAACTGCTTAAATTCTCCGTAAAGTTGTGCCGCTAAAGTTTTATTGTGACTTAAGATTAGGGTTGGTTTTTGAGTTTGCTCGATTACGTTAGCAACCGTGAAAGTTTTCCCAGAACCTGTAACGCCTAATAGAGTTTGATAATTCTCATCTGCATTAACACCTTCAACAAGTTGTTTGATTGCATTAGGCTGATCGCCAGTTGGTTTATATTCTGATACTAATTTGAACTTCATTGTAGGTAAAGATAAGTTTTGAAGCTGAAAGATTAAAGACTAAAGCTGAAAGATGGGAGAACAATGATAATAAGGGAAAGTTTGGCTTTAGGATAAAGGAACAAAGAGCAAGGAGTAAAGATTTATTCTATGAAACAAAAAACCCGAAGCGTTATTTCTTCGGGTTCTTATTTTAGAAGTATCAAGTCTTGCTACTTGATACTATATACTCGATACTATTTAGATTTCTTTTCCATTTGCATAGGGTTCGAGCCAACTGATTGTCCTCTTGCTGGTGCTCCGCCTGCACGCATTTTGAACAATTGGAATTTAGATGGTGTTGAACCACCGCCCCAAGCATTATTGGTTTCATCAATATCTGCTGTTTCGCGCAATGGGTCTAATTTAATTGATGCTACTTCTTTGTCATGAACATAGAATTTAGAAGTTTTCAATTCATTTAATCTCCAAATTTGAGCCGGAATTCTATCCATCAATTTTGTACCATCTTTAAATGTAAACTCTACAATAATTGGCATCACCAACCCACCTTTGTTACTGAAATTTAACTCGTAAAAAAATTTGTTACCATATTTAGCCTTTTCATCTGCTCTAAATTCTTCCATTGGCAATCTAGCTGGTTGAACTTGCGGACGAGCTGCTAAAGTTGTATCAACAGTTGTTAAACCTCTATCATATTTCCAGTAAAAATCTCTTGCGGCTAAATCTTTATCCGTATAAAACTTAATGTTCGCATCTTGGCGGTTTCTAATTTTAGAGATGTCCTCAAAAGCATTTACTGCTGGAGGATCAACTCTAACGCCACCTGGTCTATTGCCACCACCAAATCTACCTGCACCACCTGCTGCTGTGGTAGAAAAATCTGGTTTAGCATATCTTACACTATCTAAAGAAATATCAACCGGGTCAGTACCATAAAACCAACCTCTCCAGAACCAATCTAGGTCTTCGCCACTCGCATCTTCCATTGTTCTAAATAAATCTGCAGGAGTTGGATGTCTAAATGCCCATCTTCTAGAATATTCTTTAAAAGCATAGTCAAATAATTCACGACCCATAATTGTTTCGCGAAGAATATTTAAACCGGTTGCAGGTTTTGAGTAAGCATTTGGCCCAAAGTTTACAATGTTCTCAGAGTTAGACATGATTGGCTCTAACTGGTCTTTTGGTAATTTCATATAAGGCACGATTGTATAAGCAGGGCCTTTTTTGCTTGGAAATTTATTATCCCAAAGTTCTTCGGTTAAATACTCTACAAATGAATTTAAACCCTCATCCATCCAAGTCCATTGACGTTCATCACTATTGATAATCATCGGGAAAAAGTTGTGCCCTACTTCATGGATAACTACTCCTAGCATTCCGTTTTTAGTGCTTTCGCTATAAGTTCCATCAGCATCTGTACGACCATAGTTGAAACAAATCATTGGATATTCCATTCCATTAGCCGCCTCTATACTTTGAGCAACTGGATATGGATAAGGGATGGTAAAATCTGAATAAGTTTTAATAGTATGTGCAACTGCACGAGAAGAGAATTTACTGTATAGGCTGTAAGCTTCCTTTCCATAAAAGCTCATACACATTACATTTTTACCAGCAATTGGTTGTGCCATGGCATCCCAAACAAATTTACGAGAAGATGTCCACGCAAAATCACGAACGTTATTTGCTTGGAAAACCCAAGTTTTTTTAGCTTCAGATTTTTTGGCTTCAGCCGCTTTTGCTTCTGCTAAAGTTACAATCTCAACAGGTGCAATAGTACTCGTTTTAGCTTTGTTGTATCTTGCCAATTGAGTTGGCGTTAGAACTGCACTATAGTTAAGGCATTCTCCAGTTGAACCAACCATATGGTCAGCAGGAACGGTCATTTGCACATTATAATTTCCAAAAGTTAAAGCGAACTCACCTCTTCCAGTAAATTGATGATTTTGCCATCCTTGAAAATCACTGTACACACACAAACGTGGAAACCATTGTGCCATTGTAAAAAGATGATTTCCATCAGCAGGGAAAAATTCATAGCCACCACGACCACCGCCAGCAATTCTATCCGTAATTTTATAGCTCCAATCGATATTAAAAACAAATACTGCACCTGATTTTAAAGCAGGGATTTCGATACGCATCATTGTTTTGTTGATGGTATAACTTAATTTTTTGCCTGTAGCATCAGTTAACTTTTTGATAGCAATACCATAACCATTGCTTTCTGTTTTTGGCGCCAAATTATCAACCTGTGCTGTAGTAGCACCAGCAGGCATTCTGCTACTATTCTGATAGCCTGCATTTCTTAAATTGTTGTGCTCATTCTCATCTAATTGAATCCAAATGTAGGTTAACACATCTGGTGAATTATTATGATAGGTAATTGTTTCACTTCCATTTAAGGTTAGTGCTTTTTCATCAAGTTCACACTTAATGTTATAATCGGCACGTTGTTGCCAATATTTTATACCAGGTGCACCACTTGCTGTACGCTGTTCGTTTGGCGTATTCAAGATTGTACCCAATTGTTCGAATTTATTTCCGTGGTTGCTACCAGGATTATTCAAAATATTTTGGGCAACGGCAATTTGACTTGTTATTGCCAATAAACTGAAAAGTTTGTAAAATTTATTCATCGTATATTGATTAATAAGGAATTCTCTCTAAAGCCATTTTTAAAGCCAGGCTAAACACGGCTGCCGATAAAAATATAACCCAATCTCTTCTCTTAATTCTAAAAAAAGATAGGCCAATCCAAGTTGCAAATAAAATGATGATTACAAAAGCTATCTGTCCAACTTCTAAACCAACATTAAAACCAAATAAGCCCCAACCAATATTTTGGTCCTTGGCTAACATCATTCTTACTGAGTTTGCAAATCCCATTCCATGAACTAGCCCAAACAGTAATGCAAGATAGTAATTTGTATTTACTGCTTTTCTGGAAAAATCCTTTTTAAAGAGATTACTTAGCGCTGTAAAGAATATGGTACAAGGAATTAAAAACTCAACCCATTTACTTTCAAATCTTATCACATCTAAAACACTTAACAACAAGGTTAAGGAATGCCCAATTGTAAAAGCCGTTACCAGAATCAAAACCTGTTTTAGGTTTTTAGCAGTATAAACAGTTACTAGTGCCAGTATAAATAGTTGATGGTCTAGGGCATCTAAACTTACAATGTGTGACCAACCTAACTTAAAATAAAACAGAAAATCTGTTAATGGCATAATGAATGTGTGTTATTCGGATAGCTTTGTTATTTTTGACACGCTAAAAATAAATTCTTTTTTATCATTTTAACAAAATCGCAAGCAAATGACGGCTATCTATTCAAAATTGTTACTTGTTTTAATGATTTTTCCATTGTTTTTGGAACCATCAGGCAAACATCCACTCCATGTGAGCACAACAGAGATAGAATTTAACTCAAAAGAAAAAAGCTTAGAGATTAGTTGTCGAATCTTTACTGATGATTTTGAAACAGTATTGGCAAAACAGTTCAAAACAAAAGTTGATTTGAATAAACAAACGATGCATACCGCAATGGATGAACTAGTTAAAAAATATATTAACGCCAATCTTCACTATAAAGTTAACGGAAAAAATTTAACTGCAACTTATGTGGGTTTTGAGAAAGATAATGAGGCTACAAATATTTATTTTGAGATTGATAATATATCATCATTGCAAAGCTTAAACTTAACGAATACCATTTTGTATGATTTATTTGATGACCAAATGAACATCCTACATGTAGTAAATGCAGCAACAAGAAAAAGCGTAAGGGCAAATTATCCTAACAAGGGATTGAATGTTGCTTTCTAGCAAACCGATTATCTTATAATTAAAAATATTACAATTCCTGACTACAAATTTAACTTTAAGGGATTACCTTTAAGCAATTATGCCGTTGTTAGTTTACACCCCAAAAGTTACTCCAAGGATAAAATATATATTCAATTTTATTTTCAGGGAGATTCTGATTTGCGATTTTGAATTTACAAGCATTGTTGCAGACTTTGCTAAAAGTAGCTTGCCAAAATTCAGTTATAATGATTTGCCGTTGGCCGATGAACTTTTCTTTGGCTGCTCTCCACTTTTATTAAAACACAAGGTTGAGGCAATTGAGATGCAATTAACAGAATTTGGCGAGCAGCAAGTTCCTTTCAGGGTTGATAATAGCGCTTTACCTTTTGACGTTTTTGCTGCTTCATTTTATTTTTTGAGCAGATATGAAGAGTATTTACCTTTTGAGGCCGATGAACATCAGCGTTACCCGGCAGAGTTAAGTTTACAGTATAAATTAGATGTTCTAAAAATACCAATTATTGATAATTGGGCAATTATCTTAAAGAACATTTTAGTTAAGCAGTTTCCTACCTTAACATTCGGCAGAAGGAAATTCCAATTTGTGCCAACTGTTGATGTTGATAGGGCTTTCCAATTTAAATCGAGTGGATTAGTGAAAAATACTGCTCGAATAATTAAGGCCGCTGTAAATTTAAACACAGAAAAAATTGTAGACATTATAAAAACCGGACTTGGGCAAAACGACCCTTTCGATACTTATGAATATTTAGCTGCAATTCACGAACAATACAGATTACAGCCTATCTTTTTCTTTTTATTGGCAAGGCAAGGTCACGAAGAATTTGACCAAAATATAAATCCAGAAGACGAAGTCTTCAAAACCCTCATTAGTGAAATTGCTCAAACGGCACAAATTGGGATTCATCCATCTTATGCGTCCAATATCGAAACAAAAAAGATTACAGAAGAGCTAATAGCTTTACAAGAAATTACTAAGAAAAAAATTGACTCTTCTAGGCAACATTTTTTAAAGATACATTTACCACAAACCTATTTACAGTTAATAAAAGCTGGCATTAATCACGATTATTCGATGGGTTATGCTTCTCAAGTTGGTTTTAGAGCTGGTACCTGCACCTCATTTTTTTGGTATGATTTACAGTTGGAAAAACAAACTTATTTAAAAATACATCCGTTTGCCGTGATGGATGTAACTTTACAACAATACCTAAAGTTAAATCCTGTTGAGGCTATTGCGAAAGTGGATGAGTTAATGTCGAATGTTAAATTGGTAAATGGAACATTTTGTAGCTTATGGCATAATGAATCGTTATCTGAAAGTGGCAAATGGAAAGGCTGGAAAACTGTTTACGATGAAATGTTGAAGAATTCTTTAGGTTAGTTTTGTCAGTCTGAGCTTGTCGAATACTAACCGCAAAAGACACGAAGAACACAAAAAAAATTATTCTATTATTCCGACTTTGTCCTAAAGGGTCTCCTTTTGAGTAGGAATGTGATTGTAAAAAGATATCCTTCGACTACGCTGCCGATATAAAATCGGTACAAGTCAGGATTGAAATCTTTTTTTTATATTTATAATATGATTTTCGATTTAAGCAAAACAAATTCGATTGCCAATACCTTCGTTGCCGAAATGAGAGATGAAACCATTCAAAAGGACTCGATGCGTTTTCGCAGAAATTTGGAGCGATTGGGTGAGTTTTTTGCTTATGAAATCAGCAAGTCGCTAACTTATACTGAAATTGAAACTCAAACGCCGCTAGGTATTGCTAAAAGTAAGGTTCTAAAACAACAACCTGTTTTAGCCACTATTTTAAGAGCAGGTTTACCAATGCAGCAAGGTTTATTAAATGTGTTTGACAAGGCAGATTGTGCATTCATTACCGCTTATCGTAAAACCAAAAAAAGTGGAGATTTCATCATTCAGATGGAGCATATTTCTGCTCCTGATTTAGAAGGAAAAACGGTAATTCTCGCCGACCCCATGTTGGCCACTGGATTAAGTATGGTGCTTTGCGCCAAGGAATTAATCAATCGCTATAAAATAGAAAAGCTACATATTGTAGCTGCCATTGCAAGTACTGAAGGCGTTAAACACGTGAGAGCAAACTTGCCTAAAGCAAATTTATGGCTAGGTGCCATTGATGAAGAGATGACCAGTAAATCTTATATCGTACCAGGATTGGGGGATGCAGGAGATTTGGCCTTTGGAGTAAAAGCATAGTTAAAGATTGACTATGAAATATCTTTGGTTAATATGCTTCATTTCAACTATCATAAGCTGTAAGCCAAAGGCAAGTCAAAAATCTGAAGCCATAAATTCTACACCAACAAAAAGCCCATTGATTATTGAACCAACTGTTAAGAAAGTAAACTATAGCATTCCAGATAGTGTACATAATAAAATTCACAGAATTATAGATAATACCGAAGAGTATCAATCTCTTAAAAAACAATATAAGGATAAACTAGCGTTATTAGTTTTTCATACTGAGAAGCAGTCTACTTTTGAAGTAAGCATCGGTCATGATACTTTTGACCGATTTTCTACCTCTTTAAGATTGTTGGTTAATTTAAATTCCAAAGAAATTAAAGTATGTGATTTTGAGAAAGGTATAATTACTTTACCTGAATACCGTAGGAGTAGAAAAATATGAATGTTCTTTTTGTTTGCAGTAGAAATAAATGGCGAAGTGCTACTGCAGAAACCATCTATCAAAATCATCCAATCCATCAAGTAAGGTCTGCAGGGACAGCTGCATCTGCAAGAATAAAAATTAATGCAAAGATGATTAATTGGGCAGACTTAATATTTGTGATGGAGAAAAGGCATAAACAAATATTAAACGAAAGTTTTTCAGCAGCATTAGAAGAAAAAGAAATGATCATATTGGATATTCCAGATGATTATCAATACATGGACGAAGAGTTAATTATTGAAATAGAAACAAAGGTTTCTCCTTATTTATAATCCACTAATTTAACCGCAAAGGCAACAAGCTTATTTATCTTTGCGAAATCTTTGCTGCTTTGCGGTTACCTTTTTCCTTAACCAAAAATCTTTGCGACCTTTGCGGTTCATCAAACAAAATGACTAAACATATTTTCTTCGACCTTGACCATACCATTTGGGATTTTGACCGCAATGCACAAGAAACTTTATTAGAACTTTATGAAGTTTATCAGTTAAAAAAATTGGGTCTGCATTCTGCTGAATTTATTGAAAAATATACAGCCAATAATCATCGCCTTTGGCAGCAATATCATTTAGGTGAAATTACCAAAGAGCATTTAAGGCAAGAGCGTTTTAGGAAAACATTTTTAGAATTAGGCATAAAACCAGAACACGTTCCCCATCAATTTGAAGATGATTATGTAAGGATTAGTCCGACAAAAACCAATTTATTTGCTGGCGCTGAAAAGGTGCTGGCCTATCTTCAAAAGAGATATCAATTACACATTATCTCTAACGGATTTAAAGAAACTACATTAACCAAAATGCATCTTTCTGGTTTAAATCCTTATTTCACAAATGTGATAATCTCTGAAGACGTTGGGGTAAACAAGCCTAACAGGCTCATTTTTGAACACGCTTTAGCAAAAGCATCGGCCACTAAAGAAGAAAGCATCATGATTGGCGATAGTTTAGAAGCAGACATTCGTGGAGCACAAGAATTTGGATTGAAAGCCATCTTTTTTAATCCATTAAATGCAGAAAAACCTGAAGATGTGGAATGGCAGATTTTTCATTTGGAAGAGCTGTTGAATCACTTTTAAATGAGAAATAGTTATAACTTTATTAAATGAATACATCACGTGTTTATAAATCGATTACAAAAATAGTTAGTGCTTATAAGGCTAAATTAGCCACAAAAAGCGAAGAAGATTTCGTTGTAACCCCATCAAAAGGCGGGTGGAGTTATAGCGAAGTCTATTCTCATATCTTTGACTCTAGCCTATTATCACTAATGGCTTTGAACAATTGCATAAAAGGTGATGGAGAAAAAAAAGCAGCTCATTTTACCACAATAATGATTTTATTTTTTGGAGCACTTCCTCCTGGCAAGAAATATAAAGTACCCAAAAGATTGGCAGAAAGGGTTAAAAAAATTAATTTAATGGCTGCTGAACAATTTATAACAGACTTTGAATTACAGTTGATACAAGTTTTACCACAAATAAAAAAGGCCAATCCAAAAATCAGGACAAAACATCCGAGATTAGGTTATTTAAATGCAGGGCAGTGGTTAAGGTTTATTGAAATCCACTTAAATCATCATTTAAAACAATTAGTAAGAGTAGAAAAAGGGTTTAAGCAGAAAACATAATTTTATGAAACGTTTACTTTACATTTTAGCAATTGTCGGTCTAGCAGCTTGCAACACCAAAAAACCAGAACCTACTCAGAATTATGTGGCTAAACCAGAGGATTTAGCCAGTTTGAATCAGCGAGTAAAAACCCCTGTTGTAAATCCTGTTGGTACTTCGGGTGCATTAAATCCTGCTCACGGACAACCAGGACATCGTTGTGATATTGCAGTTGGCGCTCCCTTAAATTCCACACCAACAAAAGCAACAGCACCAACGGTTCAAACTACGTCAGTTACTCAACCAGCTACAATAACTCCTCAACCAACAGTGTCAGTAACACCCCCTACTGCTCAAACAGCTACTGTAAATGCAAAAGGAGAAAAGTTAAATCCTGCTCATGGAGAACCAAATCATAGGTGTGACATCGCTGTTGGCGCTCCTTTAAACTCAAAACCTACTCAAGCTGTGGTTAGTACACCTAATCCGAAAGTTACTGTTACCCCACCTGCAGCCACAACTCAAGCTCCATTATTAAACGAAAAAGGACAAAGGTTAAACCCTGCACATGGACAGCCAAACCACAGGTGTGATATTGCTGTTGGTGCTCCATTAACTTAATACCTCAATTATTTTTACATCTTTGCGCTAATGAAGCTACCATTTCTAAAAGGTTTTGATGAAGAGGCATTAAACAAGTACTTAAAAAATACTGGGTGGTTAATGTTCGGGAAAATTTTAGGTTTAGCGGCTTCACTTGTTGTTACCCGTTATTTAGGTCCAGAATTATTTGGTGATTTAAGTTTTGTGTTGGCATTAGTTACCATAACTGGTGCGGTAGGAGCTTTAGGTTTAGATACTTTCATCATTAGGGAGATAATAAATGAACCCAACAAACGTGACGAAATATTGGGTACAGCTTTATGGCTAAGGTTAATTACCAACAGCGTTTTAATCCCAATTACAATTGGTGTTTATTTAATATTCCATTATTTCTCGGCCACACCAGGAGATAACTTAAGCCTATTTGTTGTATTACTTTCCTTTATATCGGTGTTTAAATCCTTTAACGTAATCGATGCCTATTTCCAATCTCAAGTACAATCAAAGTACGTTGTTCATGTACAAAACAGCTGTTTATTTATTACAACAGGGTTGAAGTTTGCAGTTGTATTGCTGGGCTTACCCTTAATATATTTAGTGCTGGTATTGTTATTTGACGCCTTCATTTTGGCAACTGGTTTAATCATCACTTATCAAAATAAAGGCATTAGCATATTTAATTGGAGTTTTAACAAAGCAAGGGGTATTAAACTATTAAAACAATCTTTCCCGTTAATATTATCTGCGGTGATGGTCACTGTTTATATGAAAATTGACGTTGTAATGCTGAAACCAATTGGAAGTGTAGCCGTTGGTATCTATGGCGCCGCAGCAAATTTGAGTGAAGCTTGGTTTTTTATTCCGACAGCAATTATTTCTTCTGTTTTTCCTGCAATTATCAATGCTCGTAAAACAGATTTAGAACGTTATCAAAAACGTTTAAAAAATCTTTACGATTTATTGGTTTTCATCAGTTTACCTGTTGCCGTCTTTATCAGCTTATTTGCTAATGATATTATTCACCTTATTTACGATAAAGAATTTGAAGGTGCTGGCGCAATGTTGTCTATCCATATTTGGTCGGGCATTTTTGTTTTTTTAGGAGTTGCGAGTTCCCAATATTTATTAGCAGAAGGTTATACTAAAATCTCCTTTTATAGAACTTTAACGGGAGCTATTATTAACGTTCTGCTTAATTTATGGCTAATTCCTTTGTACGGTGGCGTTGGCGCATCTATAGCTACATTAGTTGCTTGCATCATCTCCACATTCTATCTTTTATTAGTTCCAAAAACACGCCAACAAGGAATAATGATGTTAAAATCACTATTTTTGGTTTCTGCATTTCAAAAAATATTTAAACGTTGAGTACATTCAAAGCATTAGCAACATTAGTAAGTAAGCCGAAAAGGCTTAACGCCTTATTATCTTATGGTCATAAAGGATATTTAGCCACCATCGGTTGGTTTACAGCTTTTGATACCCATCAAGCGGTGGATGCATCGGGAGAGCCTTTGCCATGGGTAACTTATTCCTTCATCGATTTTATTAAAACCAGATTAAGTAAAGACCTTTCTATATTCGAATATGGCTCTGGAAACTCAACTTTGTTTTACGCCAAGAGAGTTAAAAGAGTAGTTTCGGTTGAGCACGATGAGGCTTGGTTTAATAAAATTGTTAAAGAAAAAGCATCAAACGCTGAAATGATTTTTACTCACCTAGAAAAAGGTGGCGAGTATAGCAAAAAAGCAGCTTTGCTTGGCGAAAAATTCGATGTGATTATTGTTGACGGAAGAGATCGAGTTAATTGCAGCAAAAACAGCGTTGAAGCTTTAACACCGAATGGTGTTTTGGTTTTAGATGATTCTGAAAGAGAAATTTATCAAGAAGCTAGAACATTTTTAACAGAAAAAGGGTTTAAGGAATTACCATTTACAGGCATATCTCCAGGATTGTTTTATAACAAAGCAACTTCTATTTTTTACAAGGCACATAACTGTTTGGGCATTTAAACCGTTAGCAACTTATGCAAAACCTTGCTCCAATCGCTTTATTCGTTTACAATCGACCGCAACACACGGAACGAACCTTAAAGTTTTTAAAACAAAACGAACTAGCAGCAGATAGCAGGTTATTCATTTTTTCTGATGGTGCAAAAAGCACAGCTGATGAAGATAAAGTAGCAGCAGTAAGGGAATTCATCAAAAACGTTGATGGTTTTAAAGCTGTAGAAATTATAGAAAGCAAAACCAATATGGGTTTGGCTAACTCTATAATTGCTGGCGTAAACAAATTAACTTTGACTTATGGTCAAGTGATTGTTTTTGAAGATGATTTGATTTCTTCGCCATATACTTTAACCTATTTTAATGAGGCTTTAAATCGTTATCGCGATGAAGAAAAGGTTATGCATATCGGTGCTTATATGTATGCCTTAAAAGATGATAGTTTACCAGAAAGTTTCTTTTACAGAGCCGCTACAAGTTGGGGCTGGGCAACTTGGGCAAGAGCTTGGCAAAACTTCGAACCCAATATTGATAAGCTTCTAGCTCAATTTGATTATAAAAAGAGAAACGCCTTTTCTATTGAGAATACCATGAATTTCTGGAAACAGATGGAAGGTTTTAAAAGTGGAAAGAATAATTCATGGGCTATTAGATGGTATGCTTCCATATTCTTAAAAGGCGGATTAACCTTAAATCCTTCACAATCTTTAGTAAATAATATTGGTCACGATGGTACTGGTATTCACTCTGGAATGAGCGATATCTATAATGTAATCATCAATCCACAACCCATCAAAGAATTTCCAACTTTGATGGAGGAAAACCAAAAAGCCTACCAAGCTATTAAACACTTTTTAGCTAATAGAAAAGGAAATTTATGGGCAAGGATTAAAAGGTATATTAAGGAGAAATTGAATTAATTTTCTTCTGTTCTTAATCTTTCACCTTCTTCTAACCTGATGTCATTAATATCGTAAGATAAACTCCTTATTTCACCTCTATAATTGTAGTTATTATCTTGGCATTCTCTATAAAGAAGGACGGATATTTTGGTGGTTTTTGCCGTTATTTTAGCATAAAACTCAACCTTTGCGCTTTGGCTTTTGTTTAAATTTAAAGCTTGCATCTTTTTTACTATCCTAGCATTATCTGCCCAAATATCGAGACCAGATTCTTTGATGATCTTTAGCTTTTCTTTCTTACTATAACTAGATGGAATACTATAAACGTCGCTAAACTCAGCAGAATTTTTAGTGAATTTGTGTTGTAAAATCTCAAATTCTTTATACTGGTATTGTGGTGTAAGGGAAAGTACTGCAGCTGAGAATATCAAGACTAAACCCGTAGATAAGCCATATCTAACGATCGGCTTAATAGTCCATTTTACTAACTTTTCATTAAAAACGATATAACAAATAACAAAGCCAGCAACTAATCCACCGATATGTGCGCTATTATCTGTACGACCTCTAATACCATTAAGTAACATAAAAATGGTTACTATGATGGTGCTAATGAACAAAGCTTTTGTTGCATTTTTTTCAAAAGCCTTACTTAACAACAAAGCTGAAAATGCCCCAAACAAACCCATAATAGAGCCAGATGCACCTGCCATAAAGCCAACTTCATGGGTTACCAAACTTACTAAACCACCACAAATGCCACTCAATAAATAAACAAAAAGGAATTTCCTACCTCCAAGTTTATGTTCAATCATTAAACCGATGTAAACCAAGGCATACATATTAAAAAACAAATGCATAAAAGACCAATGCACAAATTGGTGAGTTATTAAACGCCAATATTGTCCAGAAAGAACTAAATCCCTACTATTTGCACCAATATAAGAACTCGCTTTTTGACGGATATCTTCAGCTTCTTGTGCGCCTAAATATCTGATCATAACTATTAAAAGCAACACAAATATGAAGTAATAAATCACGTTTACAATTACTAAAAGAGGTGCAACCACATACCCTTTTTGAGGGAAAAACAAGAACAAAACATTTTTAATTTTATTCTTTACTGTTAAGGGAGCTTTCTCAAAATAGTCATCGTCTTGCGTGGCAATAAACTCATGAAATTTAGTTAAACTCTCTTCCCAAATATCTTTTAAATGAAATTCTACATAAGCTAATTCGTGGAAGAACTTATCTAGATTGAGTGCATTTTTACCATAATCATTAAACAACATTTGAATACCAACACATTCGCTTTTAATAATGGCAAAATTGGTATCAATTCTTATCGTTATTTCTTCGCTATAAGATTGAAAGGAAATTGGTGTGTAAGCGATTAAACCGGTTGAAGAAATATGACTCAATTTCCAACCCAAATTTCCTATGGCTTGTTTGGCAATTATTAAATACTTGTCTGGCGGAAAATCTCCCAAAGGGACATACTTTTCAATCTTTGGCGAATATCCCCAGCTTATATTCATAATTATGGTTTCTTAGCCTCCAAAATAATATATGGCGATAATTGTTTTGAATCAAAAGGGAGAATTTTTGAAAACACCTTTCCAGCTATCCAAATAGACTTTTTAAGCAACCTTACGCCAATTGATTTTTGCTTTTCATTTTCCAGCCAAACACTAAAGCCACCAAAAAATCGAGATTGTATAACTTCTAATCCTCCCTCCTTACAAATTTTTGCAAGCAAGACTGGATCCATACAATCAATGTTGTGTTTATCATAATTGTCTTTATCGAATTTTTCTTGGAACCAACCATTTACCGCGTTAAAGTTTGGCAAAGTGATAAACAATGTCCCGCCTGGTTTTACAAAAGCAATGTGTCTGTTTATAATATCTGCAGTATCATTAAAGTGTTCAATCAAACCGCAGCTTAACACTAAATCGTATTGTTTTTCTGGCTGATATTTAAATAAATCCGTTTCGATGATATGGATATCTTCCGCAGTCAAATCATTTGTTTTCAGCAATTGTTGTGTAATTGGCGGATGAACGAAATAATCTAGCAGCGTAACATCAAGCTTTAGATACTTCTTTAGAAAGACTGCGTAATAACCTGGAAAACCACCTAATTCGATAGCCGTTTTCACATTTTGTTTTTCTACAATATCCGCCAGTTGGCGATGAAATAAATAATTTTCTGGTATTACAACCGACAAATCAGTTTTACTTTCCCAATACTTTACCCAAAAATCCCTGTCGGTTAATAAGTTACTCATTCTTAATTTTAATTCTAACTTCAAAGAAACGGAAAAAGGTTAACTGTTAAAAATGATAAACCGAATTATATCTCAGCGATTAACCAATTTAAACAATTAACCTCTTCTACTTATTTCAATTGTTTCAAAATCTCGGCAACAGCTCTTTCTATTTGTGGGTCTCTATTTGCCAACCTATCTTCAAACGTATTTTTTACAAAAATATCAGGTTTCACGCCTTCCTTCTCTAAATCTTGTCCATCCATTGTATAACATCCCCATGATGGTAAACGATAAGAAGACCCATCAACCAAGCCTTTTGCTGAGGTAAAAATTATCCATCGGTAAGATTCAGTTCCAATGATTTTTCCCAATTTTAATTCTTTAAAGCCCGCTGCTGTCATTTCTGCATCACTTAAAGACTGTTCGTTAATTAACAATACAATAGGTTTAGCTGCAGGCGCAAAGTTACTTTGAGGAGATAATTTTCCGCCACGATATTTCCATTGCAAATATGGTCTTTGCGAAAGAAATCTTAATACATCATCGTGAACATTTCCACCAGTGTTATATCTTAAATCTAAAATAATGGCTTCTTTATTGTTCTCCTGCTCAACCATATCTAAAAGAAATCTTTCTAACTCGCCGCCACCCATATTTTTCATATAAGAGTACGCAATGCGATTATTCCCTAACTTATCTACATTATCACGATTTTGGTTAATCCACTCATCATATAGGTTTGTTTTTAAAGCTCCAGAACTCTGTGGATGAATATTTATACTAACAGATTTACCACTTCGTAAAAATGTTAAGGTCATCTCTCTATCTAAGGATGGCTTGCTGAAATAATAATCCCTATCTATTTTTTCATCAACCTTAACTCCATTTACTTGAGTTAAAACATCTCCAGCTACAATTTTATCGCCTAGTGAGGCCGCATTACTTTTGGCAGCTATTCTTTCTACCTTATAAGGGTTTTCATTAGAGAAAATCATTCCGGTTTCATTAGTTACGTAATTTAAGTTTTTACGTTCTTCGGCACCAAAACTATTAAAGCCCATGTGCGATGAGTTTAACTCTCCCAGCATGTCATTTAGTAAAATCCTCAAATCAGTTCTACTGTTTACGTAAGGCAGGTAAGCAGCATAGCGAGTTTTCATTTTCTCCCAATCTACATTATGGAATTTATCGTCATAAAAGTTCTCATCTAAACCAACCCAAGTTTCATAAAACATTTGGTTAAACTCTGAATTTAAGTTTTTACTGAATTTATAACCAATATTTATTTTATCTGATTTATTGCCTTCAAAACTGTATTTACTAATCTCCCCTCTAGTTAAGGTAAAAAATTTATCGCCACTAACTACAATGTTAAAATCTCCTCCATCGGTAACTTTTTCTGTTTTATTAGCTTCAAACTGCTCAATTGTAGTCCTAAAAATACCAGGTATTCCTCCTTCATGGTTCGATGCAAAAAACACATACGTTTTATCGCCCTTGGCAAAAATATCGGCTAAATATTGCCCGCCAAAAGGCTGACTTATCAACTCAATTCTATCTAGAATTTTTTGGGTGTTAATGGTAATTAAAATTGGTGGTTTTGGTGTTGGTTTAGTTTCAGTTTTTTTCTTAGCGGTATCTGAAGGCTTAGCTTTAGGGTCAGTTACAGCAGGTTTAACCTCTTTTGGCTCCCCGGGTTTATCTTCTTTAAATAATTCATCAAATTTATCTGAACGGAAAGGCGTATCATAGTTGTTCAATGCCATGCGATATACATGTGGGTCTTGCAATCCGCTTGGGTAAGATGGCTTTAAACGTGAGCTGGTAAAGAAAATATATTTCCCATCTGTCGACCAAACCGGTCCCGTTTCTGTTACACCAGTATTTGTTAGATTAATGGTTTTATTGGTCTTAATTTCGTGAACTAAAACATCTTGTTCAAAATTTCTAAAGGCTGTAAATAACACATATTGGTCGTTCGGAGAAAAACTTGGCGTTGAGTTTTGAATAGCCCAAAATTCATCCTTAACAATCGTTTTACTTTCTAATGTTTTTAAATCTAATAACCTCAACTCATTTCTACCACTTAGGTAAACTGCTAAAGTTTTGGTTTTATTAAAAGTGATATCACGATTATTAGCCTTGTCTGATGTTAATTGTTTAATTGTTCCCTTTCCATCGCCAGTAATGGTAAACCAATTTTGGTAACCGTTAATGGTCTGATTAAATAAGATTGTCTTACTATCTGCCATCCATTTAACCTCTAAAGCTCGTTCGCCAGTATTGCTGATTTTACGAACAAACTTTCCTTCTGCATCACTTACAAAAATTTCCCCTCTTGAAATAAATGCTAATTTTTTGCCATCAGGCGATGCATCAAATGCTGAAATAGTTCCTCTAACATCATACTCTTGTTCTTTGCTTAAAACTTGATTTCTGGTAGAACTGATATTAACTTTCTCTGTTTTCTTAGCAGCAACATCATATGTATACAACTGATAATCTTTCTCGAAAACTATAGTTGTTCCGTTGGCAGCTACAAAAGGGCGTTTGATAGAAGTATCAAATTTGGTTAAAGCTGTTTTTTTACCTGCAATAAAAGTGTACAAATTGTATTCTTCGTTACCTTCATCAGATACAAAATAGATATTGCCTTTTTGGTCAATGCTAGTCCAAAAATCTTTACCAATGAAATCGGTATAACGTTTATAAGCTTTCGTTTTTGGGTTGTAAGATTGGATGTCTGGATTATAAGCTCCCTTGTAATGTTTTCTATTGGCAGCGTTTCTGCTTTCCCAAGTATCGCTAAAGAAAAGTTCTCCATTTGGTGCTTCTACAATGTTATGGGTTGTATTAAAAAAATTGTCGAACAAACGAACAGCGGTTCCCCCATTTACACCCACCTTATAACTTGATGCAGAGTTGTATCTAGTTGAGGTAAAGTAGATGGTTTTAGAATCCCAACTCCAATTATCTACTTCATCTGAACCGTCGTTAAAAGTTAATTGCCTGATATCTCCACCTGCCATTGGCATTAAATAAACATCATTATTACCAAATTGGTTAGATGAAAATGCTAACCATTTGCCATCAGGCGATATTTTTGGATTAATTTCATCTCCAACCATTCCGGTAATTCTAGAAGCCAAGCCGCCTTTTACAGGAACTTTCCAAATATCACCATCATAACTAAACACAATTGTTTGTGCATCTGGACTTAGCGAAGGATAAGCTGTAAAATAAGTTTGGTTTTGCGCTTTAGCAAAAACTGGAAATACCAATAGCATCACGCCAAGCGTTTTAAAGATGATTTTTTTCATAAATGTTGTTTTGTTTGATGGTTGGTTGAAAATACACAACAATTTTATAATCCTAAACAAATAAATGTATTTTTGATTGATTTGAAAGTTGTACACCTAAATACCTATGATGGAAATGGAGGAGCCGGAAGAGCTTGCCTTCGTTTGAGTAATGCGTTGGTAGAAAATGGCATCGACTCTAAAGTAATTGCCTATTACAAATTCGGTCAAAACCCTAAAATTAATACTTTTACCAAAGGTATTTTTGCTAAAATAAAAGCTGTTTTTAACATTCTGGCAGAGCGATATTTGGCTAAGCTATTTGTAAAAGCTGTAAAAACACCTTTCTCTTTACAATGGTTTGGCAAATCAATTGTTAATCATCCTGACTTAAAATCTGCAGATATTATTCATTTGCACTGGGTTAATCACGGGTTTTTGACACCCAAATTCTTAGCCGAGATTGATGAATTGGAAAAACCTGTAGTTTGGACTTTTCACGATAGCAATGCTTTTACTGGCGGTTGCCATGTGCGTTATAGCTGTGAGCATTTTCATAAACAATGTGGCGATTGCCCTATCTTAAAGCTGAGTGGTAAAAACGATATCTCACACAAAAACTGGTTGCGTAAACAAAAAGCTTATTCAGAATTTAACTTCCACATTGTGGCGCCAAGCCGATGGATGTCGAACTCAGTAAAACAAAGTAGCTTATTGGGCATCAGGAATGTTTCAATTATTCCAAACACCATAGAAATTGATGTTTTTAAGCCTTATGTAAAAGCTGAAGCAAAAAAAATTCTAAAGATCCCTGCCAATCATTTTGTGTTAATGAGTGGATTTATGCCTTCAAAAAATGATAAACATAAAGGAACTCAATATCTAATTGATGCTTTAAATGAGCTTGCTGCTCGACCAGAAATACCTAGCGAATTAATTGAGCTAGTTATTTTTGGGAACAAGGATGAAAAAGATGTGCCAACGTTCCCTTTTAAAACTACTTTTTTGGGCACCATAAATAAAGATGAGCATTTGGCCAAATGTTACGCAGCTGCAGACGCCTTTATAACGCCTTCTCTTGAAGACAATTTACCTAACACTGTAATGGAGAGCTTAGCTTGCGCAACGCCTGTAATTGCCTTTAAAACTGGTGGAATACCTGATATGGTTAAACATTTAGAGAATGGATACTTGGCCAACTACGAATCGTCATCAGATTTAGCTGATGGAATTGAATGGTTATTTTTACATGAAGATGCGGCAACGGTTCAAAAGGAAGCTAGAAGAACAATTTTAAATCATTTTGCACCTGTAGTGGTTGCCACTAAACACGAAGAATTATATCAGACATTAATTAACGCTTTGCCTCAATGACCATAAATCCTAAACTTAGCGTAATTACCATCGTTTATAATAATACAAGGGATATTGAAAGAACGATGCTTTCTGTACTAAATCAAACCTATAGCAATATTGAATATATTGTTATAGATGGTGCCTCAAATGATGGAACTTTTGATATCATTAATAAGTATAAAGATAGATTAGCAGTTCTTGTGTCTGAGCAAGATAGAGGAATTTACGATGCCATGAATAAAGGTTTGGCTTTAGCCACAGGCGATTATGTGCTGTTTATGAATTCTGGTGATGAGATTTATGCCTCAGAAACAGTTACAGATGTTTTTTCATCGGCAGCTTCTGGAGATATTTATTATGGAGAAACTGAAATGTTTGATGAAAACTGGAAAAGCTTAGGCCAACGAAGACATAGAGCACCAGAACATTTTGATTGGCACAGTTTTAAGTTTGGGATGAATGTAAGTCATCAAGCTATTTACATTAAAAGAAGTTTAACCGAACCTTACGATTTGCAGTATAAATACAGTTCGGACATAGATTGGATTATCAAAGCCGCTAAAAAATCATCTAACATTGTAAATACGCATTTATATGTAGCTAAATATTTGGTAGGCGGAATGTCTAAGAAAAAGCACTTGGCGAGCTTAAAAGAGCGTTTTAAAATTTTAAGTCACTATTACGGTATTATACCAACGGTGATTAATCACATCTTCATTGCATTTAACTTGGCGCAATATTTTATTAGGCATAGAAGGACAAATGATTAGAGAAGATGAACGAAGAGCTCAACGAGATATTGAAGTTTTATGAAGAGGAAAGACAAAGTCTTGAATCCCTAATTAACGACCATATAAAAAATGGGGAATACAAACAAGCTCATCAACATCAAAAAGCCTTATTTAAGGTTAATCAATCATTTTCTTTACTACGAAAATTAGAAAACCCAAACTATGAAGAAATTGAACAATTAGAATATTTGCTTCATAATTATTCTAAATCTGAGTATGAAAAGTTAGTTCAAGATAATCGTAAAATGAAAGATTATTTCGAAGCTAAAAAGAACTACCTTGAACAAAAGATAAAATCTTTAAAAGAAAAATCCGTTCCTTTTCAAATTGATGGGCAAGAGTTTGATGATGTTATTTACAAATTAATTGAAGGAAAAATACAAAGGTTCCAATTCTTTCTAAATCTTGAAAATCATCTGTATTTAGATTTTAAAAGAAGTACCGATTCTATCATTATTACCATTCCTAAATATAAAAAGCTAAAAAAAGAATATATTCTTTCTAAATCAAATAGAAAAGTTTTAAAAGGCCTAGGATTTGAATTAAGTTCAGATGAAAAATCACTTATATACAATTATAAGTTGGACTATTTTAAAAATTCAATTGAGATTAAAACCTTAACCAGTCGAATTATTTATGATGGTTTTGGTTATAGTAATATCAAGAACTCCTCTTTAATTGTAATTGTTGATTGAGAATATCAAACAAAAAAGCCACAGATTAACTGAGTAATATCAGTTAATCTGTGGCTAGATACTTCTTCAAAAATTAATCAGCTTTGTACGCTGGATCATTTTTTCTAAACCTTGCATGAATTTTTGCCAATTCTGCATCAGTTAATTTTGTAGTTGCTTTAAGAGATTTAACAAAAGAATCAACTTCTTCCTTGGCTGCCGGACAACCGATAATATTTTTTCCCTTTACTTCCATTCCCACACCTGCTGGCCTTAAATGCGAATCGACTAATAACTTTCCATTCTCATCAAAAATAAACCAAAGTGGGATTCCAAAACCATCACTATTGTACTTTTTAATCAAATCCATTGCGCCAGGATTTTCCAAATTTTCCTTTCCTTTAGATTCCATTACAATTAGGTGTTTAATCACAAAGCTTTTATCGAAGTAGGCTTTCAGCTCAGGGTCATTCATACTGTCATCCATTTTATGGCACCAGCCACACCAAGAAGCACTAAACTTAACGAACACTTTTTTCTTCTGTGTTTTAGCTTCTTTAAAAGCTTCAGCTAAAACTTGATCAGCCGATGGTGGTGTAGTTTGTGCAAAACTTGTATTAACTACAAACATTGCAATAATAACAAATAACAGATTTTTCATAATTAAAAGGGATTATCTTTTACTAATTTAAGGATTTGTAGACCAAATACCACTTTCTTTAACGAAAACCCTTCTGTTTAATTTCAATTGAGCAATTAATAGTTCTGCAAAATCTTCTGGCTGCATTACCTTATCAGGATTTCCATCTGTTAATTTCAAATCGATTGCCATATCTGTTGCAACCGTGCTTGGCAACATGGTACTCACTCTAATGTTATGTTTACGAACTTCCTGCATTAGCGATTCTGACAAACCAATCAGCCCAAATTTAGATGCGCTGTACGCACTTGTTACCGCAGCTCCATTTTTACCAGCAGTTGATGAAACATTAATGATGTCTCCAATTTGTCTTTCTATCATTTCTGGCAACACCGCCCTAGTTACATAATAGACTCCTAATAAATTAATTTCGATAATCTGTTTCCATTGTGCTGGCTCCAATTCCATAAACTTACCGAACGCACCAACTCCAGCATTATTTATCAAGATATCAATTACGCCAAGCTCAGTTTTTATTTTAGCAACAGCTAAATTAACTGCATCAATATCAGAGACATCCGCAATAGCGATTGCTGTTTTTACCTTATATGATTTTAATTCTTCGGCAACGGCGATTAGGTCTTTTTCTGTTCTTCCAACCAAACCAACATTTACACCTTCTGCTGCTAACGCTATTGCAATTGCTTTTCCTAAACCTTTACCTGCACCAGTAACTAATGCATTTTTTCCTTGTAGTGATTCCATAATATTGTATTGAAACGCTAAAGTAGAGAAAATGGAATTTAGAGAGGTTTGGTTGATGTAAAATTTGGCAATCAACATTAAGAGCTTGATGTTAAGGTTTGAGATTATTTCTCAATTGCTTAATGTTAAAAACTAAAAAATGAATTTATATCAAAGTTCAATATAATTAACCCTCAATATTTTCTTCTTTTAAATCTTTTGATGGGCTTTTTCGAACCGGTTTTTCTGGCTTGTACTTCCACCTCCTATGACTCCAAAGCCAATAAGCAGGTTCTTCTTTAATAAAGTCCTCTAAAAAACGAGTATGTAATTCAGTTATCTCAAATTCTGCTGTATCTGCGGGATTTAAAGAAATAGGTACACAATCAACTTCATAGTATCCTCGTTTTACATAACTGGTTTTTAAAAAAAATACAGGTCTATTCGTCTTCTTAGCGATTTTTTCAAGGCCTAGCTGGATAGAGGCCTCTTGATTTAAAAGTGTAGTCCAATATTGAGAATCCTCTTTTGATGGTGCCTGATCGCTTCCAAAAGTAAACATGCTTGGGTAATGCTTAGTGGATTGGATTGCTCTAATCGTTTGACGCATTGAAATCATCTGGTTTCCATATCTACTTCTCATCTTCAAGAACCAGTTATCAAAAACCTTATTGCTTAAGGGTTTATAAATTGGGTAATGCTGACCAGAAAATGTCATTCCAATAGACATACAAACCCATTCATAATTTGCGTAGTGAGAAGCACAGAAAAGTGCGCTTTCGTTGTTCTTTAGGTAAGCTTCTACCAAATCTACATTTTTGAATCTTACACGCTTATTTAGCTCCTTTTTAGAGATACTCTGCATTTTGATAATCTCAAAAAATAAGTCGCTAAAATATTTATAGAATTTCTTTTCTATAGCAATAATTTCTTCTATTCCTTTTTCAGGAAAAGAATTTAACAGATTTTCCCTAACTACTTTTTTACGATAGCCAAAAACTCTATAAATTAACAAATAAAAAACATTGCTTAAAAGGTATAAAAAGCCTAAAGGCAATAGAGATAATGACTTTAAAAAATATATTCCTAGGTAGGGAAATGCCTTTTTAAACATACAATAAGGGTGATAATGCAAATTTAAAACCTTTAGGAGTAAAAATTGCCACCAGATTGTTAGATTTTCATTAAGAAACTGTCACAATTCTAAGAAGGACTATATTTTATTTTTAACCTTATTGAAGCGATATCCTTTGTAGCGAAGCGAAAAAGATTAAGCGGAAAGAAGGACTGACATTAATAGAAGCGCTATCATTGCTTTTCAAAAAAATCTTTTAACCACCTAAGGCACCAAAGAAAACCTAAGAACAATTACTAGACTTAGATGAGCTTAGGTTTCTTAGATGGTAAAATCTTTAAACAAAAAAAGCCTGCAAAATCCAATGCAGGCTTTTAATATTTAAATTCCAATAAGGAAATTTAGGAATTATTAGTTTTTACTACCGTTTGCTTTACGTAGTTGTTCTGTTAAGAAGATTTTACGTAAACGCATACTTTGAGGCGTTACTTCAATATATTCATCAGCTTGGATGTACTCCATACATTCTTCTAAGGAGAATTTAATAGCTGGAGCGATACGAGTATTATCATCTGTACCAGAAGCACGCATATTCGTTAATGCTTTTCCTTTAACAATGTTAATTACTAAATCATTATCGCGAATGTGCTCGCCTAAAATTTGTCCTTCGTAAATATCAACTCCTGGATCTACAAAGAAACGACCTCTATCTTGCAATTTATCAATTGAATAAGCAGTAGTCATACCTTTATCCATAGAAATTAACACTCCATTTAAACGACCTGGAATTGTGCCTTTCCAAGGCTCGTAAGCTTTGAAACGGTGTGCCATAATTGCCTCGCCAGCAGTTGCAGTTAATACGTTGTTACGCAAACCGATAATACCACGAGCTGGGATTTCGAATTCTAAGTGTTGTAAGTCGCCTTTTGGCTCCATGATTAACAACTCACCTTTACGCTGAGTTACCAATTCGATTACCTTACCAGCAACATCACCAGGTACATCTACAATTAAAGTTTCAATTGGCTCACATTTTTTACCGTCAATTTCTTTAACGATAACTTGTGGCTGACCCACCTGTAACTCATAACCTTCGCGACGCATCGTTTCGATTAATACTGATAAATGGAGAATACCACGGCCGTAAACCAACCATGAATCTGCACCTTGAGTTTCAACAACCTTTAACGCTAAATTTTTCTCCATTTCCTTCATCAAACGATCTTTGATACGTTGTGAAGTAACCAACTTACCTTCTTTACCAAAAAAAGGAGAGTTGTTAATGGTAAACAACATGTTCATTGTTGGTTCATCGATGCTAATTACTGGTAATTGCTCTGGTGCCTCAAAATCAGCAATCGTATCACCAATATCAAAACCATCAATACCAACTACAGCACAAATATCTCCAGAACCTACTTCTGTAGTTCTAATTTTACCTAAACCTTCAAAAGTATAAAGTTCTTTTACCCTAGATTTAACCATTTTACCATCACGTTTAATTAAGGTAATAGGTTGGTTTTCTTTAATTGTACCACGGTGTACACGTCCAATTGCTATACGACCAACAAAAGACGAATAATCTAATGAAGTGATTTGCATTTGTAAAGTACCCTCGTTAATTGGTGCAGGTGGAATAGTAGCCACAACTGTATCCAATAACGCAAAAATATCAGTAGTTGGAACTTTCCAATCAGTACTCATCCAACCTTGTTTAGATGAACCATAAATTACAGGAAAATCTAATTGATCTTCTGTAGCTTCTAAGTTAAAGAACAACTCAAAAATTTGCTCATAAACCTCTTCTGGTCTACAGTTTTCTTTATCAACTTTGTTTACAACAACAATTGGTTTTAAACCTAAAGCCAAAGCTTTTTGCGTTACGAAACGTGTTTGAGGCATTGCACCTTCAAAAGCATCACACAATAACAAAACACCATCGGCCATTTTCAATACACGTTCAACCTCACCACCAAAATCCGCGTGACCAGGAGTATCAATGATGTTAATTTTTACGTCTTTATATTGCACCGAAACGTTTTTAGAAACGATTGTGATCCCACGTTCACGCTCTAAATCATTGTTGTCTAATATCAATTCTCCTTTTTGTTCGTTATCACGAAAAACAGAACAAGAGTGTAAAATCTTATCAACCAATGTAGTTTTACCGTGGTCAACGTGTGCTATAATAGCTATATTTCTAATCTTTTGCATAAAATGCGCCTATAAATTTGGCGCAAAGATATGATTTTTAATTGGATTTTTAAGGGTTTAGCCTACTATTTATGTCATTATATTTTTGTTAAATTTTGATTGTCAATAGATTGGGAGAGTTCAATTAAAAATGAAACACATAGGCACATAGTTGGTTGGAATTTTAATGTTTACTTTTTAATCTATGTTTCTATGTGGTTAAAATATGAGTAAAGCAAAACCAATGCTCATCGAAAACATCAGTCCCGCTTTCCATTCCAAGCCCGAAGAAAAATCGGGGCTTTCCATTGCAATCGGGTTTAGTTAACAAAAACCTGTGTTAAATTCAAGGGTTCCTTGCCTATTTACTAATCCAATTGTAAATGTAAGTAGCTACTTCTTCCCAGTTTTCATCTCCACAAATGTAATGGCCTCTACCTTCGAACATTTTAAAGTCTGTAATACTATCTGTGTTTTTGTAAGCTTCAAAGTTTCTTTTGTTTAAGCTTGCAGGCATAATGTTATCTTTTTCACCAGCAATAAACAATAAAGGTTGGTGTGCTTTTTTGAAATCTACTTTAGCATAACTTTTTAAAGTTCCCCAAGCAATTGCTCTACTTTCTGGCACTGCAATTTCATCAAATACCTTATCAGATTCTGTTCTGCTCAATGTATTACCGAAAGTATAATGAAACCATTCTTTTGTAGGCATAAAAACAGAATTACCTTTAAATGGATTAACTACTGTGAAATTAGATTTCCAAAAACTGAATTCGAAAGGAATAACGCCCATTGGAGGAGCGCCATCTATCATTACGCCTGCCTCTCCTTTACCTAAGTCCATTAATTTTTGGACAGTTAAGCCACCTAATGAATGACCGATAAGAATTGGTTTTTCTGGCAGAGCATCAATAAATTTCACTAGATTCTCTACTACATCTACAAAATTTACTTTAGTTAAATTTGGGTCGATGTTGGTTCTTAAGTCTGCAGGATTACCCGAGTGAGATGGATTTGCAGGATTGTAAACTGTATAACCTTTCGCTTCGAAGAAAGCTTTCCAGCCTTCCCAGCTTTGGTTGTTTACAAATAGACCATGTACTAATACGATTGTTTTTGATTTTAGATTTAAAGTTTTCATAATGTTTTTCTTTTAATTTGACACCTCAAATCTCTAGCTTAAAAACATCAATAATTTTAACCTAAGTTAAAATCGTCATTTACCTGTTAATCTTTTTCTTATCCTGCTTAAAGATGGCCCTTGAATGCCTAAATAAGAAGAAATGTGATAGAGCGGTATGTTATTAAAAATCTGTGGATGATATTTAATCAAATCCAGATAACGTTGTTCTGGTGTTTTGAAAAAGAAGCTTTCTGTCCTGTCCATTGCAATATTAAAAGCTTCTTGAGCCAACAACCTGCCAAAAGTTTCCCATTGATGGGACTGCTGATAAAGTTTCAATAAATCATCTATATGAATATAAACAACCGTCGCATTAGTCATCGCTTGCGTATGGTAATCGCAAGGCATTTGATTAATGAAACTCTTAAAAGTAACCACAAATTGATTGCCCGAATACAGAAAGACATTTTTTTCTTCACCGCTTTTTTCGTCTACCACATAAGAGCGAAATACACCTTCAATAATAAACCCTAAAAACTTACAAACGGTTCTATGTTGATTATAAAATTCGCCTTTTTTATATTGTTTTAGTTTCCAATGTGGCTTAGAATGATCAAATTCTTGAACATCCATTTTGGCAAATTGAGAGAATGCGCAAGCAACAATGTCTATTTCTTGCATTTATTGAGCAGTTAATTCAAGCCAATCCTCATAAGAAACAACTCCTAACTCTGGTCGGCTTTCTCCCTCTAATATCGCGATAAATTCTAAATCATGTCCATCTGGGTCTTTAAAATATATAGCAATTGCTGGCATCCAAGCAAAAACCATTGGTTTTTCATTACCGTCTTTTAAAAAATTGTAGGGTTGCAAATTTCTGGCTTTTAAAAAAGCAATAGACTGGTTTAGCACATCATCTACATCACAGCTAAATGCAAAATGTCTAATATCAATTTGTTCTTTAGGTTTCTCCCACAAACCAAGCATGGCAGATTGAGGTTCTCCAATCCAGAAAAAGGCAACCCTTCGTTCATCGTTATATCCACATTTAGTTAGTCCTAAAATATTTTCATAAAAATCTATTGACGTTTCTAAATCTTCTACAAAGAGGTGTGTTTCAAATAGTCCTTTTATCATAAGGTGAAATTACAGCTTAATAAAGGTTAAAGAAAATCATTAATATCAATCTGTGCATCAATAGAATTGATGAAGACCTATAACAGGATAAAGAAGTGCTTTAAGCTTATTTCACCGTCGGTATAGGCTCGGTATATCGTCGGTTCACCGTCGAAAAGGCGCTTTCGACGGTGAACCGACATAGGATTGACGGTGAAGCGACGGTCAAATCGTAGTTTTTTTAAAAAAAACAAGGCAGAAGACAAGAACGGCAGGTTAAAATTTAAGTCCGCATTGATTGCAATAGCGCGCATCGTCTGGATTATCATGGCCACAAACTTCACAGACTTTATCTTCTGACTTATTTCTAGCCAATTCAACAGAAATAATCCCAGTAGGCACAGCAATAATGGCATAACCCATGATCATGGCAATGGATGAGAGAAATTTACCAAGAACCGTTTGTGGAACAATATCTCCAAAGCCAACAGTAGTAACAGTAACAATTGCCCAATAAATGCTTTGTGGTATACTTGTAAAACCATTTTTTCCGCCTTCAATAACGTACATTAAAGTACCGAGAATTACCATGATAGAAATTACCACCATTAGAAAAACGGCAATTTTATAACCACTTCCTTTCATGGCCAAAAGCAGTTTTTGAGCTTCTCTGTTAAATCGAACTAGTTTTAATATCCTAAATACCCTTAACAACCTAAATATTCTAATGGCCAACAAATAATGGAACCCAAAATTGATTAGTTCCAAATAGGTTGGCAAAATGGAAAGTAAATCTACTAAACCCCAAAAACTAAAAATATACCTAAAAGGCGTTTTACTACTCCAAATCCTCAACATATATTCAATAGTAAATAGGATAGTGATAATCCATTCTGCATAGAAAAATAGATTGGCAAATCTATCGTTTAGAGAAGGAATGCTTTCTAGAATAACGACGATAACACTAATTAGAATTACCCATAGTAGAATGATATCAAATAGCTTGCTTGCTTTGGTATCATGTCCAAAAATAATTTGGTTGATTTTTTCTCTCATACTAGAATGTTACTTATAGAAACATTTCAAGAACGAGGAAGTTCTAAAATACTTTAAGAAAAGTTTAGAAACCTAAAGGCTAGATTAAATTCTTGTTTTAGGAAAAGCCCACTCTAAGAATTTCGGCATTGCTTTACCCCAAGTTGGCACATCGTGTTTGCCTCCTACCATTTCATAATAAAAAATATCCTGAGGTCTTTGATATCCTTTTTTCATTAATTCTTTAACCACATCAATGGTGTCGTCAATAGAATCGATAATGAAATTATGGTTACGGTCGGCTAATTCATCATTTGTACCTGTCATTAACCAAAATTTAACAGCAGGATTTGTTTTGGTATCGCGAATCATTTCATGAACAATGCGGTCATCATCTGTATAACCCGCATTTAAATCTTTTTTCCTCCACCAAAAAGAACCCGAGAAAACACCAACAACATCAAAATAATTATCGTTATTCCAGGCTATATCAAAAGCGGTAATTCCACCTAAAGAAAATCCTGCAAAAGCACGTTTACCATTAATGGTTACATCAACTTCGCTCTGCACAAAAGGCATCAATTCTTTAATGATGAAATCTGTATAAGATTGTGCTCTAGCACCTCTCTTTTTGAAATCTGGTTTTCCGGCAATACCATATTCTAAAATTCTTTCGTCACTAGCCTTAATACCTATAACCACAGTTGGTTCAATACACCATCTTTGGTAAAGAGAGGCTAAAGTTTCCTCCATTTTCATTTGCGCCAAATCTTGCCCATCGTTTACCAACAAAAGGTTAACACGTTCGTTTCCTAGTAAATTATCAGGGCTGAAAATTTCTAATTCTACTTCTCTTTTTAAGTAGACCGATTTTAATTGAAGGGTAGTTTTGATAACTGAAGGTAATATTAGTGTGGTGTACATAGCTTTCTCACAAATCTGCGGCAAAGGTACTAATCTTGTTAAAAAATAGAATACGACTATTCACTTTTTACATAATGTACAGATTTATAGTATTTAATAAAATTATTCTTTGTGTATTGCCATAGATTTTTATACCTTAAAGCATCTAATTGCAAGCCTGTGAAAGAAGAACTAAAAGAATGGTATAGTCCAAACCTAAATATGGACATCAAAACCCTGATTTTTGGGCATGGCGGATATCCCATCCTACTTTTCCCAACCAGTATGGGAAGTTATTATGAAAACAAAGACTTTAAATTAATCGATGCCGTTGCTGGTTTTATCAATGATGGTAAAGTTAAAATTTATTGTCCAGATGGGATTGACAAACTAAGTTGGTATAACAAAGGTGTTCATCCGGCAGAACGTGTTAAAAACCACATTTGGTATGATAAGTTTTTGCTGGAAGAGCTCGTTCCATTGGCTAAACACGAGACTGGTTGCCACAAAGTTATTACGGCAGGTTGTAGTTTTGGCGGCTATCATGCTGCAAATTTTGCCTTTCGCCACCCTTGGACAGTGAGCCATATGTTTAGCATGAGTGGCGCATTTGACATTTCTGGTCAGCTTGATGGTTTTTATAACGATGAAACCTACTTTAACAACCCTGTAGATTTTGTGCCAAATGATATGAACCAAGAACTTTGGAACATGAAAATTGTTTTAGGTACATCAGACAGAGACATGTGCAAGGGAGACAACGAGAGATTATCGGAAATTTTAAACAGAAAAGCTATAAACCACTGGTTAGATGTTAGGCAAAATGCCGACCATGACTGGCCAACTTGGCGACAGATGTTTCCAGAATATTTAGCACAACTTTAAACGTTGTTCGTTTAGCGTTGTTCGATAAACAATCAATGAAAAACGACAGAAGAACAACGAAAAACCAATATTAAACATTTAACCAACCACATTATACTTATGAAGAAAATAGGAATTTTATTCGGCCAAGAACGCTCGTTTCCAGAAGCTGTAATAGAGAGAATTAACCAAAAAGCGCTAAAAGGAATTACTGCAGAGGCGGTAAAAATCGATAAAATGTTTCAAAATACGCCTTTGGATTATGCAGTTATCATCGACCGGATTTCTCAAGATGTACCTTTTTATCGTGCATCATTAAAAAATGCAGCAATTACCGGAACAGCGGTTATTAATAATCCATTTTGGTGGAGCGCTGATGAGAAATTCTTTAACAACGCTTTAGCTGAACAAATTGGAGTTCCAGTTCCAAAAACGGCTTTAATTCCTTCTAGACAACATCCCACTGGTACAACCGGAGAATCATTTACCAATTTAACCATGCCTTTAGATTGGGATGCAATTTTTGAATACACTGGTTTCCCTGCTTATATGAAACCTTTTGACGGGGGCGGATGGAGAGATGTATATAAATTACACGATAAAGAAGATTTTTTCAGCAAACATAATGGAACCGAGCAGTTGGTAATGCTTTTACAAGAAGAAATTATTTTCGAAGAATATTTTAGATGTTATTGCATTGGTGGCAAATATGTTCGCATCATGCAATACGAACCTCGCAATCCACAACATTTACGTTATGTGGTAGACGGAGAACCATCAAGCCCAGAGTTGTTAAAAACGATTGAAGAATATACACTTAAACTATGCGCTTATTTAGGCTATGACTTTAACACAGTTGAATTCGCAGTACGTGACGGAGTGCCTATTGCTATCGACTTCTGTAATCCAGCTCCAGATGCTGACATTAAAAGTGTTGGACAAGAGAACTTTGACTGGGTAGTAGAAACAACTGCGAACTATGCAATTGAAAGAGCCAAAGCGCAAAACCCTGGTCAGGATAATTTAACCTGGGGTAAATATGTAAAAACAGGCGCCGCTGGGTTACCGTTAACAGATAAAGCATTACCTAAAGGTGTAAAGGTTAGTCCGACTATTAAAGCGGTTAAACCAAAAGATGAAGTTAAGCCGAAAGCTAAAGCAACTTCAAAAGCAAAAAAAATAACACCTAAAAAATAATTGGGATTAAATAAAAGGGAATAAGATGATGAACGAATTTACGCTGGGCGTAGAGGAAGAGTACATGGTAGTTGATCCCGTTACCAGAGAACTGACCTCACATGATCAAAAAATTGTAGAATCTGCACAAAAAATACATAAAGACCAAGTAAAGGCAGAAATGCATCAAGCTGTAGTTGAAGTTGGAACTGGCATTTGCCATAATACAGAACAAGCTAGAAAAGAAATTTCGCAATTGCGATATACAGTTTCTCAATTGGCTGGTGAACAAGGCTTACGCATCGGCGCTGCTGGTACGCACCCATTTTCGCATTGGGAGAAACAGTTGATTACCGAACATCCACGTTATAGCGAAATTGTAAACGAATTACAGGAAGCGGCTCGTTCAAACTTAATTTTTGGCTTACATGTTCACGTTGGTTTTCAATCTCGCGAACTGGCTATCCATATTGCTAATCAAGTAAGATATTTTTTGCCTCACGTTTTTGCACTGTCTACCAACTCTCCATTTTGGGAAAGTAGAAATACAGGTTACAAATCGTTTAGAACTAAGGTTTTTGATAAGTTCCCACGGACAGGTATTCCTGATATTTTCAATAGTATTGAAGATTATGACAATTATGTAAAACTGCTCATCAAAACAAATTGTATGGATAACGCCAAGAAAATATGGTGGGATATTCGTGTACATCCGTTTTTTGATACAGTAGAATTCCGTATTTGCGATTGCCCAATGTTAATAGATGAAACAATGGCTTTTACAGCATTATTTCAGGCATTATGTGCAAAATTGTATAAGTTACGTTTGCAGAATATGGAGTTTATTAGCTATTCTAGAGCATTGATTAATGAAAATAAATGGAGAGCAGCCCGTTACGGAATTGATGGGAATTTAATTGATTTCGGAAAAGAAATGGAAGTAAACTGTCGCAATTTAATTTTAGAACTGCTTGACTTTGTTGACGATGTAGTTGATGATTTAGGAAGCAGAAACGACATCAACTATGTTCACAAAATATTAGAAAACGGCACTGGAGCAGACAGGCAATTGGCAGTTTATCAGAAAACTGGTAACTTTGAATCGGTTGTAGACTACATTACAACCCAAACGTTAATAGGTGCAGGATAAATGAACGAGAAAAATAACATCAAGGTAGCCGTTATAGACATGAACAATGGCAATCCCAATCAGGGTATGAGAGGGATACAAGAAATCCTACAAAACTACCGTGATAAAAACCAATTAAATTTAACATTCGATATTTTTGATATACGCCAAAAAGGCGAAGTTCCAGATTTAAGCTACGATATTTATATTTCTAGTGGTGGCCCTGGAAGTCCGTTTGATGGTGAACAAGAAAAGTGGGAAAGCGATTTTTTCAATTTATTAGATGAGATTGAATCATTTAATATTGAGAATGAGCATAAAAAATATGCCTTCTTAATTTGTCATTCTTTCCAATTGGCTTGCAGGAAATATGGTTTGGGAACTGTGACTAAAAGGAAATCGAATGCTTTTGGAATTTTCCCAATCAATCTAACAGCCAATGGACAAGAAGAAACTGTTTTTGATGGTTTACATAATCCATTTTACTCTGTTGATAGTAGAGATTGGCAAGTGATACAACCAAACGAAACTGATTTTATTTTAAAAGGGGCAAAGATTTTAGCTATAGAGAAAGAGCGTCCACATATTGATTTAGAACGCTGTATCATGGCAATTCGTTTTTCGGAGCAAATTATCGGCACTCAATTTCATCCAGAAGCTGACCCAGTGGGGATGAAAATGTATCTGTTGCAAGACGAAAAGAAATTAGCCATAATTGAAAATCACGGAGAGGATAAATATTTTGACATGTTAAACAGCTTGGACGACCCAGATAGAATTACGTTAACACAAAATGTGATTTTACCCAATTTCTTAAATCAAGCTATTGAAACTTTGCAAGAAGCATAAAACCCCAAACCCCTAAAGGGGCTTTACCACATAGACACATAGTTAGAACTAAAGCTATGTTTCTATGTGGTAAATATTATTTTTAACTCATCTACCATGATTCAAAAATACCGTAAAGCTTTTAATGAGAATTTCACAGAAGAGAGATACAATCACTTCTTAAAGAAATTGGGAGAGGGTTTTCCTGAAATCCCATTTAGGGTTGCCGAAACACCGATTTTTATTCCTGATGCTTTAAAAAAGAAATTAATTGCTGCAGGAGAAGAAATCATTTCATTAATAAAACAAGATAATTTCAAGGAGTTAACTCAAAAAGCTATTCCAAAAGAATGGAATGTGCCAAACGAAATTGCCCATCCTCATTTTTTAACATTCGATTACGGTTTATGTAAAGATGAAAGTGGAGAGTTAACGCCTATGCTAATCGAGATGCAAGGCTTTCCATCATTATATGGATTTCAAACTCATTTGGCTAAAACTTATAAGAAAGAATTTGATTTAGATGAAAAGTTAAGCCCGTATTTTAATGGACTGGATGAAACTTCTTACTTCGAATTATTTAAGAGAGTAATTATTGGAGAACATCGGCCTCAGGAAGTGGCCTTAATGGATATTGATGCACCAAACCAGAAAACGGCTATCGACTTTTTTGTAACGGCCAAACACTTAGGCATTAAAATTCTGGCACTTGAAGAAATTTCAAAAGAAGGCAATCAGTTATTTTATGAAGAGAATGGTCAAAAAATTAAGCTAAAGCGGATTTATAATCGATTGATTTTTGATGAAATTGGAGAAAACACCGATATATTCAAGAATAGTTTCGACCCAAGAGAAGAGTTGGATATTGAATGGATTACACATCCAAACTGGTTTTATCGCATCAGTAAATACACGATGCCTTTTTTAAAAAGTGAATTTGTACCAGAAACTCGTTTCTTAAATACGATAGAGAATATCCCAACAGATTTAGAAAATTATGTTTTAAAACCACTCTTCAGCTTTGCTGGAATGGGCGTAATTATAGATGTAACTGAAGCAGATATAATAGCAATTAAAGATCCGGAAAACTGGATTTTACAGCGCAAGGTTACTTATGAACCTGTAATTAAAGCGCCTGATGCAGGCGTAAAAGCAGAGATTAGAATGATGTATTTATGGCCAGAAGGCGAAGAACCTCAGCTTTGCATTAACCTTGGGAGATTAAGTAGAGGCAAAATGATTGGTGTTCGTTACAATGCAGATTTTGATTGGGTTGGTGGTAGCGTTGGGCTAATGGAGAAGTAATATTTTGACACTAATCTGAACCCCAATATTTAATAAATCGTAATTTTGTGTCATGGATATCCAGTTCATTTTGATGATTATCATTTTCATCGCGGCATTATTTTATGTAGGCCGAATGATTTATCGTTCTGTTTCTCCAAAAAGTGAGGGTTGCGCTTCTGGCTGTGGTAAATGTGCAGCAAATTTTGATAACATTCCTCAGCCTAAAAAATAATTGCCGATGCTCGACAAATTTGCAGTTTACCTGAAAAAAAGATTAGCCCTTACCGATGAACAGGCAACAGAGGCCGTAAGCTGCTTAAAAACAAAAACTATTAAAAAAGGTCAAATTCTTTTAAGCGCTGGCGATTTAAAATCTGAAGCATACTTTGTGAATAGTGGACTGTTAAGGTATTTTTCTATTGATGAAAAAGGCAAAGAGCACATTATTCAATTTGCGCCAGAAGACTGGATGTTATCTGACAGAGATACTTCTGTTTTTAATGAACCATCTGTATTTTATATTGATGCAATTGAAGACACAGAGGTTGTTATCGTAAAAAAGGATTTCTTTCCAGCCATCAAAAACATAGTTCCAGAAATATTAGAGCTTAACATTTTAATGTTGCATAATTCTATACGATTTATGCAAAAAAGATTAAATATGTTATTAAGCTCAACTGCGGAAGAAAGGTATTTAGACTTCATTAAACTTTATCCAAATCTTACTTTACGTGTACCGCAATGGATGATAGCTTCTTATTTAGGCATTACACCAGAATCTTTAAGTCGGGTTCGTAAAGACTTAGCTAAGAAACATTTTAGGTAGAATTAATTAGCTAATTCACCAATTCGATAATTACTTATCATACATCAATGTGTAGCTGAACAACCTGCCTTAACTTTGTGTTATTAATTTAAACATAACATAAAGCAAAATAACATGGCAACTACTAAATGGGCATTAGACCCAACCCACAGCGAATTACAATTTAAAGTAAAACATTTAATGATCACTACAGTTACTGGTAGCTTGAAATCTTTTTCAGCAGACTTGACTTCTGAAGGTGATGAGTTTACAAATGCAGACATTTCTTTCAAAGGAGAAATCAGTTCTTTAGATACTGGAAATACTGATCGTGACAATCACTTAAAAAGTGCTGACTTTTTTGATGCAGAACAATTTGCAAGTATGGAATTCAAATCAACTTCTGTTGAAAAAGATGGAGATGATTATAAAGTAACAGGAAATTTAACCATTAAAGGAACAACTAAACCAATAAAATTAATTGCAGAATTTGGTGGTATTGCAACCGATCCTTGGGGGCAAACCAAAGCTGGTTTTACTTTAAGTGGAAAATTAAATCGTTCTGATTTTGGTTTAACTTGGAATGCAGCATTAGAAACTGGCGGTGTAATGGTAAGTGAAGAAGTTAAAATATTAGGCGAATTGCAGTTTGTAAAACAAGCTTAGTCAGTTTTTTCCAAGGGGATGCCTTTGGCACAGTTCGCAATACGCAGTACTCAACACGCAATCCAATGAAAAATGTAAAACAAGTTTCGGCAATACTAAATCCGCCAGCACCACATATGGTTGGCGATGGCTTTAGGGTACACAATTTTTTCCCTAGCGGATATAAATTGAACATGAGTCCATTTTATATGCTTGATTACAATGCAAAGATTGAATTTTCTGCTCGTAATGAACCTCGCGGTGTTAGTGTTCATCCTCATCGTGGGTTTGAAACTGTAACCATAGCCTATCATGGAGCTGTGGCTCATCATGATAGTACAGGCAACAGTGGCATTATTTACCCAGGAGATGTGCAATGGATGACTGCTGCAAGTGGTATTTTACATAAAGAATATCACGAAGAGAACTTCAGTAAAGAGGGTGGACTATTCCAAATGGTACAACTTTGGGTGAATCTTCCTGCAAAGGATAAAATGAGTAAACCTAAATATCAAGGCATTGCACAGATTGATATTCCACAATTTGTTCTTCCTGAAAATAGTGGTACAATTGAAGTTATTGCTGGAAATTACAATGGTACAAAAGGTAGTGTTTCTACTTTTACGCCTATCGAAATGTATAACGCCAGACTTAATAAAGGTTCAAAAGCTGATTTTAATTTCCCTGCTAATTTTAATACAGGTTTTGTAATCATTGAAGGCAGTGCTAAAGTAAATGGAGCTGAAATCGCTAAAACAGACCAGTTTATTCATTTTAGAAACGAAGGAGAAAGTATTGAATTAGAAGCGTTAGAAAATAGTGTGATTCTAATTTTAAGTGGTGATCCAATTGATGAACCAATAGTTTCTTATGGGCCTTTCTTAATGAATAAACCTGAAGAAATACAGCAGGCATTAGTCGATTACAACGAAGGGAAATTTGGCTACTTAGAATAATATTTCATTGCCGTCCACTTTAGTTGATGGTTTTAAGGTCCGGCATTTCATTGAAAAATGGTGCCGGTTTTTTATTGCTTCTCAATCAAGCAAACTGCATAAGCTACCACACCTTCTTCCCTACCAATAAAACCCATTTGCTCGTTTGTTGTTGCCTTAATAGAAATATCTTCAATAGATATGTCAATAGCAGTGGCGATATTTTCTTGCATTTTAGGAATATGAGGATTAATCTTCGGAGCCTCTAAGCACAGCATAGCGTCGACATTTCCAATTTCCCAGCCCTTTTCTCTAATTAACTTTACAGTCTCTTTTAACAATACAATACTGCTAATTCCCTTCCATTGTGGATCAGTATTTTTAAAATGGAAGCCAATGTCTCGCAAATTTGCAGCACCTAATAATGCATCGCAAATGGCGTGCAATAGAACATCTGCGTCAGAATGACCGAAAGCACCCCTGTGGTGTTCTAGATTTACGCCACCTACAAAAAATGGATGATTGTCTTTTAACTGGTGAACATCGAAACCAAACCCTACTTTAATCTTCATTATTTTGTATCGCCGAAATTAAATAACAAGCTAAATCTAAGCGTATTAGCAAGCGGACTTTTTTGTGGATTTGCCAATAAATAAGCAAAATCTATATTAAAAATATTATACTTTAAACCAGCTCCAACGGTAAAATATCTCCTATCTCCCTTTTCTGGAGCTTCGTAAAAATATCCTGCCCTTAGTGCAAATTGCTGGTTATACCAATATTCTGTTCCAAAGCCAATACTTACTTCTTTTAATTCTTCACTAAATCCGCCTGGTGCATCACTAAAAGAACCGAAAATCCCAGCTGGAACAGAGCGGTCAGGGTCTTTACCTGAAATGATTTTTCCGTTCGTATCTCTAATTGGTTGTGTAGGCACCAATAATTTATTAAAGTCTAAAGCAAAGGTAAATTGACTGTAATCATCAACTATTAATGTTGATGCCGCACCTAATTTCATATTTGTTGGCAAGAAAAATTTCTGTCCACCATCAACATAACTTATTTTGGTTCCTATATTTGAGAAATTAGCACCTGCTGATACAATTGCATCTTTACCAAACAAAACGGTTTGCGTTTTATAATATGCCGAAACATCTACTGCCAATGCTTTACCTGCCTTGGTTTCTTGTCCTGCAGAAAACTGACCAGATGTTAAATTTGAATAAATAAATCTAGCAGTAGTACCTAATGCAAATTCATCACCAAACCTTTTTGCGTAAGTAGCATCAAAAGAAAATTCGTTTGGGCTGTAAATCCCCAGATCATTTTGTCCAGCATCTACCAGTTGTATTTGTCCTAATGAAAAATATCTCAATGAGCCCCCTAGAGTACTTTGATCGTTTATTTTATAAAAGCCACTAATATAGGCCAAATTAATATCAGGCACTAAACTTTTTAACCAAGGACTATAAGAAGCAGAAAAACCATAAGGCTTGTCTAAAAAGGCTAATTTAGCAGGGTTTATGCTTGCACTGTTTGCATCTGGCTGCACGGCAACACCCGCATCGCCCATGCTTGCCGTCCGAGCATCGGGAATGATCAATAAAAAGGGAACAGCAGTAGTAACGTTATTTGATTGGCTACCATTAGTCTGAGTACCTGGCTGCACAACTTGTGCTTGTAGTTTAATACCACAGTACATTGCCAAAGAAAACATGCTAAAAACAGCAGTGCTAAAATACTTCAGATTCATTAGTTAATTATAGACATATAACGGAATGCAAGTTAACATAGTGTTTACTTATTTCAAAGTTTTAAAATTCTATATTTTAAATGGGTAGTATTGGCTTTAGGGTTAAGATATCTGGCAGATAATAAACATTAAGTATTTACGTTTCAAGTTATTATAAATAAATAATTTAAAAACTAAAAAATCTAAGCTGAGCAAAAATTAGTGTAATTTAACTAATGGTCAAATAAAAAAGTTTTTTTTTGGCGGATAGCTCTTTTTTTATGTAATTTTATCAATTAGGTGTTACAAAAGCACAATTTATGAAAAAAACATACTTATACTCTTTTGCATTTTTACTAGCCATCTCTGTTCTTACCTCTTGTAAGCCTCCTAAAGATAATATATCTAACAAAACAGGATATGCTTACAACGACAAATCTAATGGTGGTTTTGAAGTTGCTAAATATAGACGTGGCCCTGCAGGAACCGGATTAGTAGAGATTGAAGGTGGTCAGTTTATCATGGGAGGTAGTGCCGTTGATATACCTGGACAAGACATGAGTAACTTAAACTATAAAAGAGAGGTTACCGTAAGTTCTTTCTATATGGATGAAACAGAGGTTTCTAACACCAACTGGTTAGAATACTTAAATTGGATAAAACGCAGTTACCCAACTGATGCACAATATTATTATGAAGAACTACCTGACACTTTGGTTTGGCGTAGACCATTATCATTTAATGAGCCTTATGTAAATAACTATTTAAGACATCCAGCTTACCAAAATTACCCAGTTGTTGGTGTAAGCGCATTGCAAGCAGAAAGATATTGCGAATGGAGAACAGACATGGTAAATGAAAAGCTTTTACGTGATGCTGGTTATATGAATTCTTTCGCTGCAATTAATGGAACTGCAAGAGGTAGAAATGCTCCTGCCACACCCATTACAAAACCAGCAACACCTTTTAATACTGAGGTTTATTTGAACGGACAGATTGATGATAAAGGACCTAAAGCAAAACAAGACTTAAATCCAGCTGCAACACCAGGAGCTACCACAACAGCGACCACAGGCAGAAGAGCAGCTGGGCCAACAAGAAATGTGAGACTAGAAGATGGTGTAATTTTACAGCCATTTAGATTACCAACCGAAGCAGAATGGGAATATGCAGCATTAGGCTTGATAGGTAACACCCAATATGAAAATGTAAACGAGAAAAAAATATATCCTTGGAACGGTTTAGGCATTACCTCTGCTAAAAAATCTACTAGAGGTATGATTTTGGCCAACTTTAAAAGAGCTAAAGGAGATTATATGGGTGTAGGTGGATCCTTAAATGATAAGGCTGCATTTACAAGCGAGGTTAAACATTATCCTGCGAATGATTTTGGACTATATGACATGGCTGGGAATGTGAATGAGTGGGTTAGCGACGTTTATCGTGCGGCTACTTATGAACAAGCAGATGCTTTGAATCCATATAGAGGTAATCAATATCAAAATAAAGATAGAGACCCTGCTAATGCAAAATTAAAGATGGATAAATTCGGTAAGCCACAAATGGTTACTGCCAACTCTGCTAAAAAACAAACTTGGGAAGAATTACAAGCTGGTAAAGCTGCAGCAGTAGCTACAGGTTCCGCTCCTTTTACTGCCGACCAAAGAGGCTATCGTGACCCACAAAGTAATCTTTATGGCGTAACTACTTTAGTTAATGATAAATCTAGGGTTTATAAAGGTGGCTCGTGGGATGATCAGGCTCAATGGCTAAATCCTGCTACAAGAAGACATATCCAAGAAGATGATTCAACTGCAGATATAGGCTTCCGTTGTGCGATGACAATGCTAGGTAAAGCCGAAATTAGGTCTGCTGGCAAACCTCAATTTAAGAGCGGACGTTAACCCAATATAATTTAAAAGAAAAGGCTCGATAAATATCGAGCCTTTTCTTTTTTATGCAAAACTGATTAGCAATTCATTCTTATCTACTTTATCACCCTGTGTAATCGCTATCTTTTTAATTATACCGTCGGTTGGAGATTTAATCATATTCTCCATCTTCATCGCTTCTAGTACTAATAAATTATCGCCCTTTTTAATTTCTGCTCCTTCTTCTACTAATACGTTTAATACTAATCCTGGCATTGGAGCCTTAATTTGAAGTATTTTACTAGCAACAAGGTTATCCATCCCCAACTGTTTTAAAAGCTGATCAAACTGATCCTTTATTGATAAATTGTAGATATTACCATTGACTTTAACAGTTGCTGTTTTCTCTTCCTTATCAAGCGAAACCAATTCGATGTTATATGATTTGTTGTTGTATAAAACACTAGAGGTATCCTCATTAAGACTAACTATATCTAAAATTACATCCTCACCATTAGCTTTAATGCCATTACTATCTGTTGTGATGTCAAAGTTATATTTATCGTTTACTTTTATCTGGTACATCTTTATTGAGTTAAGGCATATTGAATTAGATTTGCACCCATTCTAAGTGCTTTATTACGGCTTTCTTGTGTGTCCGTAGGGTAAGTTCCATAATCTTCCCATCCGTTCCCCAAATCGCATTCAAATGTATAATAACAAACTATCCTTCCTTGCCAAACCAAAGCAAAACCTTGAGGGCGTTTACCATCATGCTCATGAATTTTTGGTAATCCATTAGGAAATTTAAACTTTTGATTATATATCTTATGGTTTGATGGTAGCTCAACAAAGCTCAATTCTGGAAATACCTTTTTCATTTGAGGCCTGATGAATTTATCCAATCCATAATTATCATCAATATGCAAAAACCCACCACCTATTAAGTACTTTCTTAGATTTTTTGCCTCTTGCTCATTAAATATCACATTTCCATGTCCTGTCATGTAAACAAATGGAAAATTAAATAACTCAGCACTACCCACCTCCACTATGCTTTCATCAACAGAAAAGTTGGTTGATATATTTTTATTGCAGAAGTCAATTAGATTGGGCAAAGCAGTCCTATTTCCATACCAATCTCCACCACCACTATATTTTAATTTACCCATTTTATATGTGGGAGCGGTAAAACTAGTTAAGAAGGGTAAAGTGGAAAGACTAAAGACTAAAGCCAAAAGGCGGAAGGTGGACAAACCGTAAGTCTTAAATCGTAAATCGTAAATCAACTTCATCTATTTATATAATTAGCCTCAAAACAAGCCGCTAATGCAGCTGTTTCTGTTCTCAATCGGGTATTACCTAAAGTTACAGGTTTGTAACCATTTTGCAAAGCGATATCTAGCTCTGCAGGGGTAAAGTCTCCCTCTGGGCCAATTAAAATTAAATAAGACTGAGAAGGCTTGGTGATTTGAGTGATATAAGGCTTTTCTCCTTCCATACAATGAGCAATCATTTTTACTGAATCGCCATTTTGTTTTATCAAATCGGTAAATGAAATAGTAGGATTAAGTTTTGGATGATATGCGGTTAAAGATTGTTTAACTGCTGATGTGATTACCTTTTCTAATCTTTCTTCCTTTACGATTTTACGTTCGGATCTATCGCAAATAATAGGTGTAATCTCATCAATTCCAATCTCGGTAGCCTTCTCTAAAAACCACTCCAACCTATCAATGTTTTTTGTGGGGGCTATTGCGATATGTAGTTGATGATTTCTTTTACCAAATTCAGCTTGCTTATTGATTACCTTAAGCTGTACATTTTTTTTTGTAATGCCACTTATTTCCGCTTCATATAAGCCACCCCTACCATCAATCAAGCGAATTACATCGCCTAAATTTAAACGAAGTACTCTACTGCAATGTTTACTTTCTTCTTCATTTAAAGTATAAGTATCTGAAGAAATATCAGGTGTATAAAAAACATGCATTAGCTAAGGATTTAATGCGTATCAACCATATCACTTTTGGCAATTACCAACTCAAGTTTTATGGTTTCTATATTTTGTTCTGTCTTTTTTAGAATGGTAAATAAATATCCATAACATTCTTCGCTATCACCCACTTCCGGAATTTTACCAAATGCGTGGGAAACTAATCCACCTACGGTATCAAAATCTTCATCCTCTGGTAAGTCATGAGGTAAATGTTCATTTACATCATATACCGTTGCATAAGCATTGATTACAAATTCTGTATCAGAAATTTTTTCTACAGTTGGTTTTTCCTCATCGTATTCATCCTGAATCTCTCCAACAATTTCTTCTACAATATCTTCTAAAGTAACCATACCAGCAGTTCCGCCAAACTCATCAATTACAATAGCAATCTGGATACGTTTTTGCTGCAACTCGCTTAGTAAATCATTAATTTTTTTTGTTTCAGGAACAAAATAAGGTTTTCTAATGATATCACTTAAAGTCCAATCTTTATTTTTAGCTAAAAGTGGCAATACATCTTTAGCATGAATAATACCAATAATCTTGTCAATAACTTCATCAAAAACCGGCATACGTGAATAACCCTCGCCAATTATTTTTTCTACAACCTCTTCTTTTGAGGTACTTAATTCAATCCCGGAAATCTTGGTACGAGGCACCATGATGTTCTTAACAACACGCTCATTAAAATCGAAAACGTTTTTAATCAACTCGTGTTCATTGTCTTCTAACGCACCACTCTCTTTACCCTGATCTAGTAAATATTGAAGCTCCTCATTACTGTGTAATGATTCGTGCCCACCAGCTGTGTTAATACCAAATGGTTTTAATATTATAGCAGCTAAGCTATTTAATGCCCAAATGAAAGGTCTAAATACAACATAAAAAATCTGTAATGGTACCGACACAAATAGTGTTGTGGCAACAGGCCTTTGTATAGCCAATGATTTTGGTGCCAATTCACCAAAAACAATATGCATTATGGTAATAATAGAAAAAGCAACAATAGTTGATGCAGAATGGATAAAAGCTTCACTTACATTTAAGTTAAAACCATTAAACATATTCTGAAATATAGTATGCATTACATCTTCACCAACCCAACCTAAACCAAGTGATGCTAACGTAATACCCAATTGGGTAGCTGCTAAATATCCATCTAAATTATGAACAATATTTTTAGCCATTTTACCAACCCTACTACCAGATTTAGCTTTAATCTCAATCTGAGAAGCCCTTACTTTTACAATTGCGAACTCAGCAGCAACAAAAAATCCATTTAATAAAACAAGAAATAAAGCAAATAATAGGCGCCAACCTATCGAACCTCCATCTGCATCGGGTGTTGCTACAACAGCTAATACAGATACTGGAAGAAATGCACTAAAAATTGCAAGGGTTGACATACTGACGGGGTAAATCATTAAGCGTTGTTTCTAAATTTTTTATCGTAAAGTTCAATACTTTCTTGAATCACTTTGTGTGCATAACGTACACCAAGTAAATGTTCAATAGTTACTTTCTTTTCTTCTAATGCTTTATAGTCTTGAAAGAATTTTACAATTTCTTTCATTGTATGTGGAGGCAGTTCATGTAAATCGTTAATATAATTTACAGACATGTCATTTTTAGCAACTGCGATAATTTTGTCATCTTGCTCTCCATTGTCTACCATATGCATAACGCCAATAACTTTTGCCTCAATAATTGTCATTGGGTAAACGTCTACTGAACATAAAACTAAAATATCTAACGGGTCATTATCATCACAATAAGTTTGTGGTATAAACCCGTAATTAGCTGGGTACATTACAGATGAAAACAAAACTCTATCCAATTTAATTAGATTAGAATCTTTATCAATCTCGTATTTCGCTTTTGAACCTTTAGGGATTTCGATAATAGCATTTACAGTTTCTGGAAGTTTCTCGCCAGGAGAAACGCTATGCCACGGGTGGTGATTGTCTTTACTCATTTTTTTCTTCTTCAATCTCTATTTCATCATCATCATCTGCCTTATTCACTCGTTTTTTCACAAAGGTGATAACAAGTGGTATTGTAGTGATTGCAATGAAACCAATTATAATATAAACCAAATATTCTTCTATTTGTTCGGCAAAACTTCTGCCCAAAAAATAACCTAACAAAGTTAAGGATGCTATCCATAATATTGCACCAACAATGTTATAAAGTGCAAATTTTTTAATCTCCAGTCTTACAACACCTGCAAAAATAGGAGCAAAAGTTCTCACTATTGGCACAAATCTACCCATAATTAAAGCAAATGCACCTTGCTTTCTATAATATTGCTCTGCCGCTTTCAAGTATCTCTTCTTAAAAAAGAAAGTATCTTTTCTCTTATATAATACTGGTCCTGTTTTTCTCCCAAACCAATATCCAGTAAAGTTACCAGATACTGCAGCAACTATTAAAGCCAACACAAGTACGTAAATATTTACATCCAATCTGCCAGTTGCGACAAACATTCCTGCTAAAAACAATAAATAATCTCCTGGCAAAAAGAAACCAAAGAATAAGCCGGTTTCTGCAAAAATCACAAACACAACAACATAGAAACCACCCTCTTTAAGTAATTTTTCAGGGTCAATAAAATGCTGTAATGAATTCCAGAATTCTTGCATGGTTTGATTATTTGTAAAACTACAAATAATAATCTACATCTTACTCTATATCAAATTTAAAATAAGATCTGGATAAACACCTAATAATAAGGTGACTATTACAGAAAGTAACAATACTATTTTATATTGAAATGGTGTATCTAAAACCGTCTCATTGCCCTCTTTAAACCACACTGCAATAATCATTTTGAAATAGTAATAGAAACCTACTAATGCATTTAAAATAGCAATTACAACCAGTGCCACTTGGTAATTGCCCATTACATTTAAGAACATAACGTACTTACCAATAAAGCCTGCAGTTAGTGGAATTCCAGCCAAAGAAAGCATGGCTACAGTTAATGCAAATGCAGCAAAAGGATTTCTTTTTCCTAAACCATTAAAACTATCAATCGTATCGCTTCCCACTTTTTGTTTAACTAAAATTAATACTGCAAAAGCGATAATACTCGCGAAAGTATAAGCGGCAGCATAAACCAATACATTACTTGCAGAGTTAGCCGATAGCACCACTAAAGAAAACAGTAGATATCCAGCGTGTGAAATACTTGAATAGGCAAGCATTCTTTTAAAGTTCTTTTGATAAAGAGCTGTTATGTTTCCAATGCACAGTGTGATGATAACAATTACCATTAATGCAGGAGCCCAGAAATCGTGAAGTGGTTCAAACGCACCAGCAAACAATCTTAAAAATGCCGCAAAACCTGCAGTTTTAACAACTGTAGACATGAATGCAGTAATCAAAGATGGAGAGCCTTCATAAACATCTGGTGTCCAGAAGTGGAATGGTGCTGCACCAACTTTAAAGCATAAACCAATCATTACTAAAATTACACCTGGATAAAACAACGGTGAAATGGTTTTCACGTTATCAATCAAATATTGCTGAATTACTGCAATATCAAATGAACCTGTCGCTCCGTAAATTAAAGTGATACCAAACAATAAAAATCCAGTAGAAAATGCACCCATTAAAAAGTATTTTAATGATGCCTCGTTTGATGCAAAATTTAACTTTCTAATGCCTGCAAGGATATATAAACTTACAGACATGATCTCTAGGCCAATAAACAACATCGACATATTTTGGTAAGAAACCATAATCACGATACCAGATAAGGCAAAAAGAATAAGTGTAAAGTATTCGGCAATGTTATCACTTCCTTCTGCAAAATACTTTTGCGTAAGCAAGAAGATAAAGAATGTACCAACAATTGAAATAGCTGAAAACGCCAGTGCGAAATTATCCATCCGCATCATACCGTAATAAGTAGTTGGATCATTCCATGAACAAGCTACAAAGCCCAATGCAACCAATAAACCTACTAGAGTTAATGGCAACAAAGCTTTTTTTGCTTTAAACAAACCTGCATAAAGTACTACAAAAGCTGTTACAGCTATGGTTATAATAATGTTCATCTGTTTAGTTTAACCCTTTTAATTTTATTTGTTCTAATAAATGCTGTACCGATGCCTCAGATAAATGCATGATTGGTTTTGGATAAACACCCATCACAATAATTAATGCACAAATACTATACAACACAATTTTTTCTGTTCCTTTAATGTCGGTAAAGCCAATTGTTAAGTCGTTTGTTGTACCTAACATTACCTTTTGATACATTCTAAGCATATACACTGCACCAAATATGATTGTTAATCCTGCTACGATGCCTAACCACATGTTGTAGTTATAAACCCCGTATAACAATAAAAATTCTCCAATAAAACCATTCGTTCCAGGCAATGCAACTGTTCCTAACACGATAATCAAAAAAGTGATGGCTAATTTCGGAGCAACTTTTGCTAGTCCGCCCAATTCCTCAATCTTATTTGTTTTAAGACGAGATGAAATGATATCCAATACAAAGAATAAACCGACCACATTAATACCATGACTTAACATTTGCACCATAACGCCTTGCAATCCTTGAGTGCTCATTGCGAAAATTCCAGCAGAGATTAACCCAACGTGTGCAATTGACGAATAAGCCACTAAACGTTTAGCATCCTTCTGCGTAAAGGCAATTAATGAAGCATAGATAATTCCAATAACTGAAAGAATCATCACCACACAAATCCAATCATTTACACCTTGTGGTACAATTGGCAATAACCATCTAATTACGCCATAAATACCCATTTTTAACATGATACCTGATAATAACATTGTTCCAGTTGTTGGAGCTTCTGTATAAGTATCTGGTTGCCAAGTATGAAAAGGAAATATTGGCATCTTAATAGCAAAAGCAATAAAGAAAGCCCAGAAAACCCATCCTTGTTGATACGAATCTAAGTTTAAAGCATAAAAGGCATTAATATCAAAACTTTTAGCTTGAAGATATAAATAGATTAATCCAACTAGCATGAAAAGTGAACCCGCAATCGTGTAAACAAAAAACTTCATGTTTACTTTAATTCTATCTTTTCCTCCCCACATTGCGCAGATAAAGTAAATTGGAATTAAAGCTGCTTCCCATCCTATGTAAAACAAAAACCCGTCTAATGCAGTAAATACCAATAGCAATCCGCTCTGCATGAATAATATTAATGCGTAAAAAGCATTCGCATTTTTGTATTCATGCTTAAAGCTAGCTAGAATAATTAACGGCATTAAAACGTTTGTTAAAATAACTGTTATCATACTTATGCCATCAATACCAGCGTGGAAGTTTATTCCTAATTGCTGTATCCAAGGATAACTTACTGCAAACTGAGTTGTTGCATCTGGCGTAAACTGAGTTAATAAACCAATTGTAACGCAAAGCGATAAAAGTGCAAAACCTAAAGCACTTACCTTGGCAGCAGTGCCCTTAAGTAGTGAGGTAACAATTGCACCTACAAGAGGTAAAAATAGGAGTAATAATAGTTCCATTTATATTTGTTGAACCGAATTAAGCGATAGATAAATAAGTATACAATAACAAAGCGACGATACCGAATACCATCATAAATATATAGAAGCCAACATTACCAGATTGTAAAAGACGTAAACCTTTGCTTCCTTCTGTTGCCGACCAGCCAAATCCATTTACTAAACCATCAATAACTTTTTTATCTATAATGCGATAGAAAAACTTAGAGAACGCATCTAAAGGTTTAGTGATAATGGCATTATAAATTTCATCTAAGTAAAACTTGTTATATGATATTTTTGCCAAAACTGAACGTTTACCTTCATCAGGAACTGGAACGTGAGCATTTTTAACATATTTAGTATAAGCATAACCTAAAGCAACTAAAGCTGCTAACACTGAAGCGCCCATTAAAGCAAATTCTTCTGTATGACTTAACTCTAATTCTTTTGGAGCGATACCTGCACCAATTAACCAATGTGCCAACCATTCGTTACCACCAAATACGTGTGGAATATTTATCAGTCCACCAACTGCTGCTAAAATAGCTAACACGATTAATGGATAAGTCATCACTTTTGGTGATTCATGAATATGTTCTTCTGCATGATGTGTTCCACGGTATTTTCCAGAGAATGTCAAGAACATCATTCTGAACATATAAAATGCTGTTAAGAATGCCGTTAATAAACCAATTGCCCATAACACTTTATTGTATTCGAATGCGTGAGCTAAAATTTCATCTTTTGAAAAGAAACCTGAAAATGGTGGTATTCCAGCAATAGCGATAGTACCAATCATCATCGTAGCGAAAGTAATTTTAAGCTTAGATTTTAATCCACCCATGTGGCGCATATCTTGCTCATGATGCATAGCATGAATTACAGAACCAGCGCCTAAGAATAACAATGCTTTAAAGAAAGCGTGAGTTAAAACATGGAAGAATGAACCTGTATAAGCACCAACACCTAAACCCAAAAACATATAGCCCAGTTGTGATACTGTCGAATAAGCTAATACTTTTTTAATATCTGTTTGTGTTAAAGCAATAATTGCAGCTATTAAAGCAGTCGCCGTACCGATGATTGCAATAATCATTTGAGTAGTTGGCGCTAAGTTGAACAACACACTTGAACGAGCAATCATGTAAATACCAGCCGTTACCATCGTTGCAGCATGGATTAATGCCGAAACTGGTGTTGGACCAGCCATCGCATCCGGCAACCAAGTAAATAAAGGTAACTGTGCAGATTTACCACAGGCTCCAATAAATAATAATATGGTGATAAGCGTAATTACTCCAGCACCAGGCATCATACTTGCAGCTTGAGGAAATACTTTTGCAAATTCTACACTCCCGAAAGTATTGAAGATTAAAAACACACCGATTAAAAAGCCTAAATCCCCAATTCTATTCATTACAAATGCTTTTTTAGCCGCACTTGCATAATTGCTCTTGGTATACCAAAATCCAATTAAAAGATAAGAGCATAAACCTACACCCTCCCATCCTATGAACATCACAATGTAGTTTGAACCTAAAACTAAAATCAACATGAAGAAGATAAATAGGTTCAAATAAGCAAAGAATTTACCGAAACCAGCATCTTCATGCATATATCCAATCGAATAAAGATGGATTAGAAAGCCAATACCTGTTATAATTAACAGCATAATTGAGCTTAATGGGTCGTATAAGAACGAAAGTGGAATATGTAAATTACCAGCACTGATCCAATCGAAAAGTTCTACACTAACTTGATATTGACCACTGTTTTTTAATTCAAAAAACAAATCAACACTTAATAGAAATGCAGCTAAAATTACACCACTTCCAATCCAGCCAATCAAGCTTTTGCTGAATGTATTTCTTCCTAGGCCATTAATTACAAAGCCTAAAAGCGGGAGTAAAGGAACTAACCAAAGTAAACTATTTATCATCCTTTTCTTCTATATAATTACCACTTAAGGCGATTTAACACATTAATATCTATTGATTGGGTATTCCTGTAAACCATTACAATAATTGCTAATCCTACTGCTACTTCAGCTGCTGCTAAAGCCATAATAAAAAACACAAATACTTGACCAGATGGATCATTATGGTGTACTGAAAAAGCAGTAAGTAATAAGTTAACAGAGTTTAACATTAACTCTACCGACATAAAAATCACAATGGCATTTCTTCTGGTTAACACACCAATTACACCAATAGTAAAGATAATTGCACATAACCAAATGTAGTGGTTAAGTGGAACTGTTTGCATGGTTGATGTTAAATTATCCATTTGCTTTTTCTTCTTTTTTGGTTAATAATACTGCACCAACCATTGCCGTAAGCAATAAAATTGATGACAATTCAAATGGCAACATGAACGGCCCGAATAACTCCTTACCTAAGTTTTTAACCAATCCTAAATTAGGGTTTTGCAAAACTAGCGGACTATTAATTGATACTGCTTTAAAAGAACCAACTAGCGTTACTAGCAAACATCCGCCAGCAATAACACCGAGAATTTTTACTAATGCTGATTTATTAGGTTCGTTTTCCTTGTTTAAGTTCAATAGCATCAATACAAATAGGAATAAAACCATAATTGCACCCATGTAAACTATGAAATTTACCACTGCTAAAAACTGTGCGTTTAATAACACATAATGAACAGTAAAAGTAAAAAAGGTAAGAATCAAGTACAAAACACTGTGGATAGGATTCTTCGAAAAGATAACCATCAGTGAAAAGATGATGCTTAATGTTGCTACAAAATAGAATACTGAAGTACCCATTAATTTTTATTTGTTTAGTTTATTCGTTTTTCTATTACTTGTCATACTGAGCTTGTCCAAGCATCTCTATATTAGATTCTTCGCTACGCTCTGAATGACAAACTATTTTACCTCTAAAGGTGCTTCAACCAATTTATCTTTTCCGTAGATAAAATCCTTGCGCAAATAATCCGATGGCACAATTGGTCCATCTAAATAAATAGCTTCTTTAGGGCAAGCCTCTTCACATAATCCACAAAAAATACAACGTAACATGTTAATTTCATATACCGCTGCATATTTTTCTTCTCTATATAATTCCTTCTCTTCTGGTTTACGCTCAGCCGCAATCATGGTAATGGCTTCTGCTGGACATGACAAAGCACATAATCCACAAGCTGTACAACGCTCTCTTCCTTCTTCATCTCTTTTTAAAGAGTGCATTCCTCTCCAGTTGATTGAAAATTCTCTTTCTTGTTCTGGATATTTAATGGTTGAACTTTTCTTAAAAAAGTGGCTCATTGTAGTACCTAAACCTTTAACGATAGCAGGCAAATACATACGTTCTGCGAAGTTAAGTGGCTTTTGTTCCAGTACTTTTTTCTTGTTACTTAATGATTCCATATCTCTCTCTTAAAACTTATTTACAACAGCGATAACAATACCTGTAATAATGATGTTTGCAATAGCTAAAGGAATTAATCCCTTCCAGCCTAAATTCATCAACTGGTCATAACGGAAACGAGGGATTGTCCAACGTACCCACATGAAGAAGAAGATAAATGCAAATATTTTTATGAATAAAACAACCGTTCCAATTAATGCCGCAGTATTTGGACTAACCAATCCGGCAACTGTATCCATCCAGGGGTAATTGTAACCTCCAAAGTATAAAGTTGCCATCACGGCCGATGAAACAAACATATTAATGTACTCAGCAAATAAATAGAAACCCAATTTCATTGAAGAATACTCTGTATGATATCCACCGATTAGCTCAGTTTCACATTCAGGTAAATCAAATGGTGCACGATTAGTTTCCGCAAAAGAACAAATCATAAAGATTAAAAATCCTAATGGTTGATAAAGTACATTCCAATGCCAACCATGTTGTTGCGCAACAATCTCTTTTAAACTTAAAGTATTAGTCATCAAAAGCAGGGCGATGATAGATAAGCCCATCGCCACCTCATAACTGATATTTTGAGATGCAGCTCTAATTGCACTTAATAATGAATATTTGTTGTTAGATGCCCACCCACCAATCATAACACCATAAACACCTAATGAGACTACTCCAAATAAGTAAAGTACACCAACGTTTATATCTGTTACTTGTAATGGAACTGCCCTTCCGTTAATGGTTAAATCTTGGCCCCATGGAATAACTGCTGTACCAATACAAGCACAAAGCATTGCCAAACCAGGACCAACCATGAATAACCATTTACTTGCATTTGAAGGAATAATCTCTTCCTTCATGAACATTTTTAAACCGTCAGCTAATGGTTGTAAAATACCAAAGGGACCAGCTCTATCAGGTCCAAGTCTATCTTGTAAAAATGCCGCCACTTTACGCTCTGCATAAGTAGAATACATTGCTATTACCAAGCTAATGGAGAACAGAATAGTCACCAGCAAAAACTTCTCGATTACAAAATTTATATCCATTAGAATTTAGTGCTTTTTTCTAGTTCAACTTTATTTGCTTCTTGTAAAGCTAAATTTTCTTTAATAACAGGTAAAGGTCTAAAAGTATCGTAGTGATTTGATGCAATAACTGAAGTATCAGCAATAGCAGTTGGTTGTTCTATGTTCCAATCTGACGTTGCTTTTTTCTCGAAACGACAAGTATTACAGATAAATTCTTCAACCTCACCAAATTGGTCTTTACGAGCCGTAACACGTAAAACATCAGCTCCTTTATACCAAAGCGTAACCTTACCATTACATTTTTCGTGGTCGCAATTTCTATGTGCATCTACAGGTTTAGTAAACCAAACCCTATTTTTAAACCTGAAAGTTTTGTCTGTTAATGCGCCTACAGGACAAACATCAATTACGTTTCCTGAGAAATCGTTATCAACTGCTGTTTGGATATAAGTAGAAATTTCTGAATGGTCTCCACGATTTAATATACCGTGAACACGTTTGTTGGTAATTTGATCTGCCGTAAACACACAACGATAACATAAAATGCATCTGTTCATGTGTAACTGGATTTTATCACCTATGTCTATTCTTTCGAAAGTACGACGCTCAAACTCATAACGAGTGCGCTGTAATCCATTTTCGTAACCTAAGTTTTGTAAATCACACTCGCCAGCTTGGTCACAAATTGGGCAATCTAACGGGTGATTAATCAATAACATTTCCACAACACCATTTCTTGCTTCCAAAACTTCTGGAGAAGTGATATTTTGAACTTCCATTCCGTCCATTACTGTGGTACGGCAAGAAGCAACTAGCTTAGGCATCGGACGAGGGTCTTTCTCAGAACCTTTACTTACCTTCACAATACAAGTACGACATTTACCACCACTACCTTCTAACTTCGAATAATAACACATTGCAGGTGGCACAATGTCACCCCCAATTTGCCTTGCAGCATTGAGAATACTTGTACCTGGTGCTACTTCTACCGTTATACCATCAATGGTAACTTTCATTAAATCACTCATGGTTAAAGATTATCCTGTTTAACTTCTTCAACTTTTTTCTCTATCGGAACAGCGTAATTGGCCAAACCATAATTACTACTTAAGCTCTTAACTGGCTCTTTTACGTGCCATTCAAACTCATCTCTAAAATGTCTAATTGCACTTGCAACTGGCCAAGCCGCTGCATCACCCAATGGACAAATTGTATTTCCTTCTATTTTTTTAGATACATCAACTAACAAGTCGATATCACTCATTTTTCCATGTCCGTATTCTAATCTGTGCAATACTTTTTCTAACCAACCAGTACCTTCACGACAAGGTGAACATTGTCCACAGCTTTCATGATGATAAAAGCGAGAGAAATTCCAAGTATTTCTAACAATACATTGGTCTTCATCAAAAGCAATAAAACCACCCGAACCTAACATTGTTCCTGTTGCAAAGCCACCTTCAGAAAGTGATTCGTAACTCATTAAACGAGGTTCACCGTTAGCATATTTTAAGGTTAAGTTTGCTGGCAAGATTGGCACCGAAGAACCTCCAGCTACAGTAGCTTTTAGTCTTTTACCATTTGCAATACCACCGCAATATTCATCAGAGTAGATAAATTCTTCAACAGGTAACCCTAATTCAATTTCATAAACACCCGGTTTTACCAAGTTTCCAGAAGCTGATATTAATTTTGTACCTGTACTTCTACCAATACCGATTTTGGCATATTCATCACCTCCATCGTTAATGATTGGCACAACTGCAGCAATTGATTCAACGTTATTTACTACTGTTGGACAACCATATAATCCAGCAATTGCAGGGAAAGGGGGTTTAATACGAGGATTTCCTCTTTTACCTTCCAGTGACTCTAACAAAGCAGTTTCTTCTCCGCAGATGTAAGCACCACCACCAGGTTGTACGTACAATTCTAAATCGTATCCTGTTCCTAAAATATTTTTACCTAAAAATCCAGCAGCCTTAGCTTCAGCAATTGCTTTTTCTAGAATACGGATTTGAGGCATCATCTCACCACGAACGTAGATGTATGATGTTTTAGCACCAAGAGCAAAACTAGCGACAATCATTCCCTCAATTAAAGCATGAGGAATGTAAGTCATTAAATATCTGTCTTTGAATGTTCCAGGCTCAGATTCATCAGCATTACATACCAAATAGCGAGCAACGCCTTCTGGTTTAGCTAAGAAACTCCATTTCATTCCCGTTGGGAAACCAGCGCCACCTCTACCACGTAAACCCGATTTTTTAACTTCTTCAACCACTTCATCAGGAGTTAAGGTTTTTAGTGCTTTTTCTACAGCACGGTATCCGCCTTTTTCGCGATAAACGGCTAGCGTGTTAATGCCAGGTACGTTAATATGTTCTAATAATAGTTTACGTCCCATTATTTATTGCGTAAATTGTCTATTAATGTATCAACTGATTGTTCAGTCAAGTTTTCGTAGAAAGTATATTCAGGGCCAATCTGCAAAACTGGAGCATAACCACAAGCCGCCAAACATTCAACACCTCTCCAGCTAAATAAGCCATCAGCCGTAACTTCACCTTCTTTAACGCCAAGCTTTCCTTCAATATGTGCCATTATCTTTTCTGCACCAACTAAACAACAAGGTCCAGTTCTGCAAACTTCTAATACATATTTTCCTTTTGGCTGTAAAAAGTACATGCTATAAAAAGATGCTACTTCATAAACCTCAATTGGCTCGATGTTTAAATACTCAGCAACTTTATCCATTGCAGGAGCACTTGTCCAACCAAATTCTGCTTGTACCAAATGTAATAAGGGTAGCAAAGCTGATTTTTGTTTTCCAGCGGGATAACGACTAACAATCTCATCAAACTTTTCTACTAAAGCCGATGAAAATTCTACAGGTTGTTGTTGTTCTTCTACTTTAAGCATCTAATTCTCCTGCAATAATGTTCATGCTACTCATATTGATAATGGCATCTGATAACAGCATACCTTCACTCATTTTTGCGAACATCGAATAATTAATAAAACTTGGTCTTCTAAAGTGTAAACGATAAGGTGTTCTACCACCATCATTTATCAAATAAAAACCTAGCTCTCCGTTACCACCTTCTACAGCGTGGTAAACTTCTGCTTTTGGTGCATCAATTTCTCCCATCACAATTTTAAAGTGATAGATTAATGCCTCCATGTTATTGTAAACTTGTTCTTTTCCTGGTAAGTAAAATTCTGGCACATCAGCGTGGAAAATCCCTGCTGGTTCACTTTTCAATTTCTCTAAAGCTTGCTCGATAATTCTTACACTTTGCCACATTTCTTCGTTACGAACTAAATAACGATCATAAATATCGCCACTTGTTCCCACTGGAATTTCAAAGTCAAAATCTTGATATGATGAATAGGGTTCGCTAGTACGAACATCATAATCAACTCCAGTTGCACGTAATAAAGGGCCAGTCCAACCAAAACTTAAAGCATTTTCTTGAGTTACTTCGGCAACGCCAGCAGTACGATCAATAAAAATACGGTTACGGTTTAAAAGGCTTTCAAACTCTCTTAACGCTACAGGGAATTCTTTTAAAAATTTATTGATTTTCGCAAAGGCGATATCGTTAAAATCTCTTTCTAAACCACCAATACGACCAATGTTAGTCGTTAAACGAGCGCCACAAATCTCTTCGTAGATCTCATAAATATGTTCTCTAAACTGGAATAAGTAAAGGAAAGTTGTAGTTGCACCAGTATCTTGAGCAATAATAGTATTGCAGATGATATGGTCCGAAATCCTCGCCAATTCCATGATAATTACACGAAGGTAATCAACACGTTTAGGAATTTGGATATTCAATAATTTCTCAACCGTCATGTGCCACCCCATATTATTAATAGGAGATGAACAATAATTTAAACGGTCGGTTAAAGGTGTGATTTGATAGAATGGACGATGTTCAGCAATTTTCTCAAATGCTCTATGGATATATCCAATAGTAGAAACTCCGCTAACAATACGCTCGCCATCTAATTGCAAAACGTTTTGAAAAACACCGTGTGTAGCAGGGTGAGTTGGGCCTAAATTTAGGGTCACCAATTCGCTCTGCGGATCATTATCTGTATATACTGGTTGATTGTGCTTCATTAGTTCTTATCTACCAAAGTATTCGTCTTTTTTATCAACTCTGTTTGGATCTTCTAGTGGATATTGTTTAAGCATAGGATGTACACCCAAATCGTCCATATTTAAAATCCTTCTTAAATCAGGATGCCCTTCAAACTTAACCCCAAAAAAATCATAGGTTTCTCTCTCCATCCAATTTGCAGAATTCCACAAGGTTGATGCAGTTGGAATAGTTGCTTCATTCTCGTGGATGAAAACTTTAAGCCTCACTCTAATCCCGCTAACCATACTGTGCAAATGGTAAACCACTGCTATTTGATTTTTTTCTGGGTAATGAACTGCCGTTAAATCAGTCAAGAAATTGAAATTGATTTTTCCGTTTTCCTTTAAGAAAGTTAGCGCATTAATTACTTTATCTTTTGTAGTTGAAAAAGTAAGTAAGCCATAAGGTTCTGTTACATCAAAAAGTTGCTCTCCGAATTTCTCGCCAAGCAAATCAATAATTTCTGTATTTGTTGCTTTAGCCATTATTCTATTCCGTAAGAAGCTAACATTTGTTTGTATTGGTCAGAATATCTTCTTCTACCAGATTCGTTCTTAACCAGTTCTTGTATCTTACCAAAGCCATCTAAAATAGCTTCTGGACGAGGAGGGCAACCTGGCACATAAACATCAACGGGAATAATCTCATCGATGCCTTGTAACACAGAATAAGTATCGAAAATTCCTCCACTAGATGCGCAAGCACCCACAGCGATAACCCAACGAGGCTCTGCCATTTGTAGATAAACTTGCTTTAAAACAGGACCCATTTTTTTTGCAATGGTACCCATTACCATTAAAAGGTCTGCTTGGCGTGGAGAAAAACTTAATCTTTCTGCACCAAAACGACCAAAATCGTAATGAGAACCCATAGTTGCCATAAACTCGATACCACAACAAGAAGTTGCGAATGGTAAAGGCCACAATGAATGTGAACGTGCCAAACCGATAACTTTATCTAAAGAGGTAGCAAAAAAGCCTGAACCTTCTATACCCGGTGGCGCATCTACTATATTAATTTCACTCATGTCATTAAACAAAAAATGCTTATTCCAAATTGAGAATAAGCAACAAATTTACAATATTTTAAAAGTAATTTGATTAAGGGATTGGCATTTAGAATCTTTCTAAATAAAATAGTTTACGGTTGACTATTTTCAATTTTTAGTTCGCTAATTGCATACTAAAAATTGATAACTGACTATGTCCAGTCTAAAGCTTTTTTCTTTAAAATATAGATGAAACCCAATAAAAGTGTGCCCATAAAGATGAACATCTCTATAATTCCATTCCATCCTAGTTCTCTAAAGTTTACTGCCCAAGGGTACATAAAGATAACCTCTACGTCAAACAGTACAAATAATATCGCAACCAAGAAGTATTTAATAGAAAATGGCTGACGAGCATTTCCTACAACTTTAACACCTGCCTCAAAAGTCGAAAGCTTATCACTTGTTTTACGTTTAGGGCCTAAAAAGTGTGTAGCAAACAATGTTACTACCACAAAGCCTAAAGCAACAATAACTTGAAATATAATTGGTAAAAAATCCTGTGCCGAACTTGCAGTTTCCATCTTGTATTATTTTAGGCAAAATTAAAAGAAAAAGGCAGGATTACAAACCCTGCCTTTTTCTTTTTATCTATTAAGAATTATTATTTTTTAATTGGAGCCTTTTTTACCGGTGCAGCTGGTGCTGTTAAATACTTAATATTATCAAGCGCATTTGCATTTGCCGGATCAAGAGCTAAAGTTTTATTAAAATATTCTTTCGCTTTTTCTTTATCCTTTGCAGCTGTAAAAGCTCCTAAATAATTATAAGAATCTATTAGACCTTTAATATTAGAAGGTATAGAAGCTTTTTCAGGTTTCGTAACTGTAACCAACTCAATATATTTTTCATAAAATGGAACTGCTAATCCAACAGGAGCCTCAGCATTATCCATCAATTTATTAATACGGGCTCTGTACAAGATGCCAGCTTCAGTTTCTGGTGCAATAGCTAACAACCTAGTAAATGCTGAGTCAGCTTCAACTAAGACCTTTTTTTCAACAGCCTGTTTTTCTTTAGGCATTGTTGCATAATTCCAATAATCAGAGTAGCCTAACCAATATTGGTTAATACCCATCGCAGGATTTTTCTTATTGAGAGAAATTACTTTTCTGTAAACATCAGCTGCTTGAGCATATTTTTTAGCAGCAAATAATTTTTGAGCAATTGGTGTTAATTCTTCAACTTTTGTTGTATCTAATTCAACACCTTTAGTAATATTCAATACAGCTAAACTGTCATTACCTGTACCCTGTAATGCCTTACCTAAATAAAGATAATCAGATCCAATTACACGAGAAGCATCTTGCTTTCTTGCAAAAAGCTCTTCCATATATTTTACTCCCTGAGGAAAATCTTTATTCTCTACCGCAGAGTAGCCACGCATACGAATAACTACAAAGTTTTTAGGATCATTTGCATTAGGGGCATTTAAGGTTGCAACTTCTTTCCCAAGTGTTGCAAAATCATTTGCATACACCAAAAATTGTGCATAACGTAATCGAGAATCAAACGATTTATCAGTTAAATCCAAATATTTACGCATGTTTTCAAGAGATGAAGCTCTTTTTGCTTCAGCAGTTTTTGGATCAGAAGCACGTGACCATTGTTGATCATTTTCTGCTAATTCACGATAAGCAGGGCCATAATTAGGATCACCAGCAACAGCTTTTTTCAATTCTGTGTCCGCTTCTGGGAAAGCAAAAGCCATTTTATACATTCTACCAATTTGCACGTTTGCACGATACAAAGTTGGATTGATATCTAAAGCTCTTAAATACAGTGGATAAGCCTCCGTATTTTTAACTTGCATAGCCCAATAATCAGCTAATGCCAAGAAAGTTTCAGGATCTTTATCTTTTGCATCTAACTCATCTGCTTTTTGCAAATTAGGTAATGCAGCAGCATAATCAGGAGTTTTTTGTGCTAAATAAGCTTTTCCTATTTGTAAGTAAGTTTGATAATCTTTTGTTCCTAATTGTAAGGCTTTATCAAAATTTGTTTTTGCAGATGTTGCATTATTTGCCATTAAATCTGCATGGCCAAGGCCAACAAAATTTAACGCATTTTTAGGATCAGCTGTTGTTCCACTTGTAAAAACAGCTCTTGCCGAATCAATCTCATCTGTTAATAAATAAACATTACCAAGACTAAAATAGTTATTTCCGTCTTTAGCTTGAGATGCCACTAATGTTTTTAACATAGCAGTAGCTTTCTGGTACTGTTCAGCGTCGATTGCCTTCTTGGCATCAGCTAAACTCTGGGCAAATGAGGCAGTACCACCCATCATTACTAAGCCTAAACTTAAGGCTATCGCTTTTTTAATCGTTTTCATTGTCATCATTTGTTTTAGTTAAATAAATTATTGGGCCTATATCTGGTTCTGCACAACAATTATATTCATTTAATTTTTAAATTAAAAATTTAGTTCGTGTTCTTTATGTTAAAATCCCTTGATATCATCTTATGAGGACCTAGTCCTGATTTGAGTACGATTAACTGACCACGAGGGCTATTTAACCAATTTGCAAATCCTGTGCCTAAACCATCACGTCCTTCTGCATTTATCAAATAAACATTTCTTAAAAATGGATAAACTCCATTAATAAGCGCATTCTGAGTAGGTTTATAATAAGAATCGCTCCCCTTTTTTCCGGAAATATTTTTCACACCCATTGTTTTGATGCGAGGCAAATATGACAATATGTCTTTGTTACTTTCTAACAACCAGTTAACTCCAACAACGCCAATATAACCCTTATTCTCTGCAACGTATTTAATTACATCATTATTAGTTTGTAAAGTATAAACTCCAGCCTTAGGTAATTGTACAACTTTTGCTGAATCCATAAAATACCTAACAGTGCTCGAACTAGCATTATCAAAAACAAGTTTTTTATTGCCTTTTGAGTTACCCCTCATGATATCATTGACTTCATTAACGGTAATATTAGTATCTAAATTGTCTGCATTTGTTATTAATGCAATTCCATCTATCGCAAACCGATCAGTAAAGATGGGAACCTTCATTTGATTATAATAACTTTCCTCCGAAGGTTTTAGCCTTCTGGACAGAATGATCATTTTAACTTCCCCATTTAAAAATTTTGGTAGAATTTTATATTCATTCCCAGCTATAGTTGTAACTGATGCGTCATGGTATTCACTTTTAAAGACCATTACTTGATCATCTAAAATCCTTGCAAATGATTCATCAACTAGAATTTTGGTGATTCCGGAAGTTCTAGTTTCAGGTATTTTATTTGTTTTTTTACGATTACAAGAAACAACTATACCAACTGCAAAAATTAACAAAAAAATTATTTTTTTCATTATTCAGTATCTTTTCTACTTATAATCCTATTGAATCTAATAATGGAGTAAACAACCAAAAGTATGGCAAATGCGATACGATACTCTTTTGGAAATCTTTCAGGATCGAGATTGACTAATTCCCCAAAAAATGCGATTAGAATGGCCAAGCATATAAAAATGGTAATCATAGCAAGGCCTAAAATGAACAGAAATCGCTGTTGAGGCGATTTCTGTCTAAAATAATCAAGATTAAACATCCTATATTATTGCGCTAAGTTAAAGCTAATTGGAATGTTATATTTTACACGAACCGGTTTACCATTTTGCATGCCTGGATTCCAGCGTTTGCTCAATTTCAATACCCTCATCGCTTCTTCATCTGTACCGTATCCTAATTTACGTTCTACTTTAAGATCTGTTAAAGAACCGTCTTTTTCTACCGTAAATGATACCAATACCTTGCCTTGAATATTGTTCTCAGCAGCCATCGGCGGATATTTAATATTATCACCTAAGTATTTGTAAAACTTATCCAAACCTCCAGGATAATTAGGTGGATTTTCCATACTAACAAAGTTATATACGGTATTATCCTCTACTACCTGAGCTTGTTTTGGTCCTTCACCTGCAGGAGCTATCTGAACGATATCAGCTGTTGGATCACCTTCAATTGTTTTTTGCCCAGGATCTGCCTTTTTCAAGTCTTCCAACTTAGGTGGCTCTTCATCCTGTACCTCGTTATCAGGTTTCACAATTGGAGGAGGGAATTTAATCTGATCCTGCTTTGGTGGTGGCGGTTCAACTGGCGGAGGTGTCTTCACTTCCGGATTAATTGGTGGAGGTGGTTGCATCGTCACCTCAATCATTTTTTCTGGAGGAGGTGCTGGCAATATTCCTGCTATTAAGGCATAAATCTTTGGCCCAACAAACAGTAATATAAATATCGCTGATGCAATTAATAATGATTTGGTTGTATTCTTTGCATTACTTTGACGAAGCTCATAAGCCCCATAATTTTTGTTCTTTTTTGCAAAAACTACATCAAGCCATTCTTTGTTAAATAAATCTATTTTAGATCCAAACATTGCTTAATATTTTAATTGTTAACTTATTTTAAAATCCCTTGAGCTCTCATAAAATCCTTCTCACTATCCATTAAATGGGCAGGATCATCATCAATTGCTGGGGCATTGATATTTGTTTTAGTAATGCTTAATTCATCCATGATATCTACAAAGTTTTTATAAGTAGAGCCATCGGTTGGTTTAATTACAATAACTATATCTTTACCGCCCATTTTTTCCTTAACTTCTTGCTTATTTTTCAATAAAGAAGCTCTAATGTCGGCAAACCCTTCAATTGTAGGAGGAGTGTTTGGAGACGGAACGCCCATATACCAAGCAATCTTATTGTTTTTGCCTAGTAAAATAGTCATTGTTTGAGATGCTTTCAGTTCTTTCCTGTTTTCATCTTTTATGTCCTTATCGGGTTTAGCAATGTCCATTGCTAATGGTTTAGATAAAGATGTGGTTAACATAAAGAAAGTAATTAACAAGAAAGCCAAATCAACCATCGCGGTTAAGTCTACTCTTGTAGATTGTTTTTTACTTCTTACTTTACCACCTTTATCACCACCCCCGCCGGTATTTAATTCTGCCATATCTTAATTTTATTTAGCAGCAGCTTCGGCTGATGTGATTAAACTAAATTTGTTAACTTTTTGCTTTTGAAGCACTTCTACAATCTTCCTAATAACTGGATATTCTTCTGGACCATCTCCCTTAATACTTACACGCATCTCTGTTTTGTGTAATTCTGCTACCGCGTAGCGAGATTGTTCAATCCATCTGTACAATTCATTATTAGCAGTAGAATCAACAGGAATTCCAGTTTCAAACTTAGATTTCGTTCTTTCTTCTGGGCTCATGTTTATGAATTGCTTCATTCCTTGCATCGGCACTCCGAAAGAAGACATTACAGCAAAACGCTTTAATTCTGCCTCTGTAAATTTGGCGCCATACAATGCACCCATTTTTAAAAGGGTTTCTCTTTTAATGTCTTGTCCAATAAGTTCGACAAAGACTTTTCCTTTACCAATACTCAATATTGCTAAATCTTTATCAGGCACTTTAAACTGAACCGTAGACGATGGAGTTTTAATATCCAAAGGATCTGGTTGACGTGAAGTTGCCGTTAAAATAAAGAAAGTTAACAACAAGAAGGCCACATCGCACATTGCGGTCATGTCTACCGAGGTACTCTTTCTTGGAACTTTTACTCTAGGCATAATATAAAAATTATAATATTTTAATTAATGATGTTAATTCTTCCGGTTTTCCATAAAGCCGGTAAAAAAAAATTAAAATAATTTTTATTTGTGCGTACTAGCGTAAGTTTGGATGATGCTAAAACCAGCCTCATCAATAGCATAAGTCAATTTATCGATTTTCGAAGTTAAGATATTATACATGATAATAGCGATAGTAGATGTACCGATACCTGTTGCTGTGTTAATCAAAGCTTCAGAAATACCTGTTGCTAACGCTGCTTGATCTGGTGCACCTGAGTTAGCTAAACCACCAAACGCTTTAATCATACCTGTTACAGTACCCAATAGACCCATTAATGTACCTACTGATACCAAAGTAGCAATGATAGTTAAGTTTTGCTCTAACATTGGCATCTCCAATGAAGTAGCTTCTTCGATATCTTTTTGAATAGCTAAACATTTTTGGTCAGTATCCATATTTTGCTCAGTTTCCATCTCGCCGTATTTTTTAAGACCAGATTTGATAACGTTTGCAACTGAACCTTCTTGTTTATCACATTCTGCAGCAGCAGCTGAGATGTTTCCTGAACTTAAAAGTGATTGAATTTTTTTAACAAAAGCATCTAAGCTTCCTTTTCCTGTTGCTTTACCGATAACAATTAAACGCTCAATTGAGAATACGAATACCATTAAAAGCATACCCATTAGAATTGGAACGATGAAACCACCTTTGTAAGCCATACCACCATAATTACCAACGTTAGGTAAAATTGAGTGAGTATCCTCATCAAAAAACGCTAGTGATAATTTACTGTTTGCACTTGCTACAGCAGGATCAATGATAAAGTTTGATGGTTTTCCTAATACAAAGATGAAAAGTGTAACCCCGATAAGGATACAAATTGGAATTACAAGAGTTGCAAATAAATTAGATGCAGTTGAGCTCTCTTTTTTAACTGTTGTTGGTTTTGGTGCGTTTGCCATTTTTTTTTAGTTTTTTAGTTTTAGTACTTTGTTTTTAAACTTTAATAAAATTAGTTAAAATATTTTATAGTAATACACACAACGTTTCATATAACTAAATGTTGCGTTGACAAATTTATAAATTGATTTTAATTTACAAATTAAATTAACGTTACACAATTAATTCGTTACGTTGCAACCTTTGCAATAAGGCTACCTGTATAACTAAAAAAGATTGCCGTTAGTTTGACAATCTTCCGCAATTAAAACTAAAAAATTACTTAAAAACAAATTTTCAGCAAAAAAAATACATTAAATGGCATTTTCAACAACTTTAGGGAGCGCATTTAATATCTTTTCATCTGCAAAATCTTCAAATTGCTTAAAGTTATTAACGAAAGCTAATGCAAGTTCATTTGCCTTATTATCATAATTATTTTTATCTGACCAAGTATTTCGAGGGTTTAATATCTCACTTGGCACCTCTTTACAAGTTTTAGGCATCAATAAACCAAATACAGGGTGTTCCTCAAAATCTGCTTTTAACAAATCGCCATTTAAAGCTGCAGTAATCATTGCCCTAGTGTAGCTTAACTTCATTCTATTTCCAATTCCATAAGGACCTCCACTCCATCCTGTATTAACCAACCACACATTAACATTGTGTTTTTCCATTTTTTCGCCAAGCAATTTTGCATATTTTGTAGGGTGCAGGGGTAAAAATGCTTTTCCAAAACAAGCAGAGAATGTTAATTGAGGTTCTGTAACACCAGCTTCTGTACCTGCAACTTTTGCCGTATAGCCAGATATAAAATGAAACATTGCCTGCCCTGTAGTTAACTTAGATATCGGAGGTAAAACTCCAAATGCATCTGCAGTTAAAAAGAATATATTTTTTGGAATTGGCGCTACCGATGGCTCAATAGCATTTTCTATATAACTTATCGGATAAGCTACCCTAGTATTTTCTGTTTTCTCGATATTGGAAAAGTCAACACTCCGGGTTCCTGGAAAATAGTTCGTGTTTTCTAATAACGAACCAAATTTGATAGCGTTAAATATTTGAGGCTCTTTTTCAGCAGTTAAATCAACACACTTAGCATAACAACCACCCTCAAAGTTAAAAATGGAGTTTTCTCCCCAACCGTGTTCATCATCACCAATAAGCCCCCTTTTAGGGTCGGCAGACAAAGTTGTTTTACCAGTGCCAGATAAGCCAAAAAATATAGCGGTGTCTTTATCTTCCCCTACGTTTGCAGAACAATGCATTGATAAAGTCTTCTTTTGTTCAGGTAGAATAAAATTCAGCACAGAAAAAATACCTTTTTTAATTTCACCAGTATAAGCCGTACCTCCAATTAAGATTATTTTCCTTGAAAAATTTAAAATCGAAAAATTGGGTTGCCTAGTACCATCAATCTCAGGATTAGCTAAAAAGGATGGCGCAGCTATGATTGTCCATTCTGGTTGCGCAATAATTTCTTCCTGCTTAAATCTTAAGAATAGATTATTGGCAAATAGATTTTGAAATGCATGTTCAGTAACAACTCGAATGGTTGTTTTATATTTTTCATCAGCACAAGCATAAGCATCTCTCACATAAATTTGCTTGGCATTAAGGTGATTAGTTATCTTTTCAAGTAAACCATCAAAGTGTTGCTCGCTTATTTTAATATTAACATCGCCCCACCAAACTGATTTGTCGGTAACTTCATCACAAACAATAAAACGATCTTTAGGAGAACGACCAGTAAATTTGCCTGTATCAATTGCTAATGCTCCACTATCTGCTAATGTACCTTCGTTATTTTGGACTGCCTCCTCAACCAATTGTGCTACACTAAGCTGATATTTTATTTTTTTGGCATACAGATTTAGATAACCCAAGTTAGGTTGCTGTTCATTAAAAGTGCTCATATATTTGGTTTAATATGCTGCAAAGCTAAGCAGATATAAACTCAAAAAACACAATTTTTAAGGAAAAATTTTACTTATTGTGGCTAATACACTAACATTTAAGCAATTGAAAATCAATCACTTAAATATTGATTATCCTCCAGATTTTTTTACTTTATAGCCTTCTTTTTGTAGTAATAAAAGCACCTTGTCTCTAAAGTCTCCTTGGATTAAAATCTCGCCATCTTTTGCTGCCCCGCCAACTCCACATTTAGTCTTCAACATCTTTGCCAAAATATCTAATTGCTCTTCACTGCCTCTAAAACCCGTTATTAATGTAACCGCTTTCCCACCACGATTTTTCCTGTCAAGCTGTACCCTTAAATCTTGTTGAGAATTTGAAACATTTTCCTCAATCTGAGATTCTTCTTCATAAACAAAAGCTGGATCAGTAGAAAACATAATCCCTCCAAAATCATTGATAACTTTCTTTTTTGGCTTCATTCTATTTTGCAATAATGTTTAAAGATAATGGAACTATATCAATGTTAATATCCTTGCCCATTAAAAATGGTTCACCATCAAGGTGGATTGAGTCTTCTTTTTCCCTAGTGATTTTGATTTGCTTACCTCGAATAATCTCTACCATTTCAGATTTATCCGTAGTAGCTCGTAACATATGATAAGCAAGGACAACGATTTTATATAAGGGAAAAGGTTTAACTATACAAATATCTAATAAACCATCTGTTAAAGAGGATTTCGGAGAGATATGTACATTATTTCCATATTGTGATGAGTTGGCTATACTAACTACGTAAGCTTTTCTTTTATACAAAACCCCATCAATTTCTATATCATAAGTTTGAGATTGATAGGAAGTCATCTCTTTTAAACCCATTTCTACATAACCTTTAAGCCCTCTACTTTTATTATTTGCAAAAACAGAACTGATGTGCGCATCAAATCCCATCCCTGCCATATTAAAAAATGGCTTATTGTTAAGTATAGCTGTGTCAATCAGTTTCACATTAAAATCATTAATCAATTCAATCGCCTTGATGGTATTCATCGGTATTTTTAAAAATCTGGCCAATCCATTCCCAGATCCAAAAGGAATAATTCCTAGTACCTTACCTGTTTGGATAACCTTTGGGGCAATTTCATTAATTGTTCCATCTCCACCCACAGCAATAATCACATCAAAATTTTTATTACCGGCCTCCTCAGCTATTTCTGCAGCGTGACCGATGTATTCGGTAAAACTAAAGTTTGGGCTAAACTTTTCCTTATCTAGGTGCCTATCTATAACTGAAGGTATCTTTTGTTTTTTTTTACCTCCAGAAATAGGATTTATAATAAATAAGATGTTTATTTTTACCAATGTGTGATGATTAAGGTAGCACAAAATAATTGATATTTTTTGACTATTAATAATATATATAGTAATTTTGTGGCGTTAAGAGTGGACTGATTTGCGATGCTATGAAATATGAGCTGGATTGCAACCACGTAAAAAAAAGTGCTAATTATTACTACACTTCATTTTACTGCCCTTTTTAAAGGATTCAGATTCCCCTTTACAATTTTTATTTTTATAATTAATTATTTAAAATGTCGTATTTATTTACATCAGAATCTGTATCTGAAGGCCACCCTGATAAAATTGCAGATCAAATTTCAGACGCATTAATCGATAACTTTTTAGCATTTGATACCGAATCAAAGGTAGCTTGCGAAACCTTGGTTACTACAGGGCAGGTTATTTTAGCTGGTGAAGTTAAATCAAAAACCTACTTAGATGTACAGCAAATTGCAAGGGATGTAATCAAGAAAATTGGTTACACTAAAAGCGAATATATGTTTGAGGCTAACTCTTGTGGAATTTTATCAGCAATACATGAACAATCTCAAGATATTAATCAGGGTGTAGACAGAACAACTAAAGAAGAGCAAGGTGCCGGTGATCAAGGAATGATGTTTGGTTACGCTACAAACGAAACTGAAAATTATATGCCATTGGCACTTGATTTATCTCATGCTTTATTGAGGGAGTTGGCTAATTTGAGAAGAGAAAATGCTGAAATTACTTACTTACGTCCAGATGCAAAATCTCAAGTAACTTTAGAGTATGCTGATGATAATAAGCCTCAAAGAATTGATGCTATCGTAATTTCAACTCAACATGATGATTTTGTTAAACCTCATTCTAACTCAAAGGAAGATAGAGATACAGCGAATGAACAAATGTTGGTTAAAATTAAAAGTGATTTAATTTCAATATTAATTCCTAGAATTAAGGCGAAATATCCTCAATATGCTCATTTATTTAATGATAATATTACTTACCATATTAACCCAACTGGTGTATTTGTAATTGGTGGTCCACATGGTGATACTGGCTTAACTGGCAGGAAAATTATTGTTGATACTTACGGAGGAAAAGGTGCCCATGGTGGTGGTGCTTTTTCGGGGAAAGATCCAAGTAAAGTAGATAGAAGTGCTGCTTATGCAACCCGTCACATTGCTAAAAATTTAGTTGCAGCAGGTGTAGCTGATGAAATTTTAGTGCAAGTTTCTTATGCAATTGGCGTGGCAAAACCTACTTCTATAAATGTGGTTACTTATGGCACTTCAAAAGTGAATTTAACAGATGGCGAGATAAGTAAAAAAGTTGAATCTATCTTCGATATGCGCCCTTATTTTATCGAACAACGTTTAAAATTGAGAAATCCAATTTACAGTGAAACTGCTGCTTATGGGCATATGGGTCGCAAACCTGAAACAGTTACCAAAACATTCAGGACTCCTAATGGTGAAGAAAAAGTGGTTACAGTTGAATTATTTACCTGGGAAAAATTAGACTTTGTTGACCAGGTTAAAACAGCTTTTGGCTTATAACATTACCTTAAACCATTTAAAGGCGCCTCGTAATTGAAGCGCCTTTTTATTTTTATAACTTTGTGACAAATCCATTATTACAAATACATACGAACCATATCGCTGCATTTGTCGTCATTCCTTCGCCATTACATCGTAACTAATTCGTAACTGCACCATCACTGGATGCTAAAGTGCTCGAGTTCGCTTCGTCTTCTCTTCGTGAAGATCCCGAACGTTTCCCGAAGGCTTCCCGAAGCAGACTCGAACGCTTCCCGAACAACTCCCGAAGAAACCTAAATAAATTCCCGAAGAAAACCCGAAGAATATTGAAAATAGACATAGACAAAAAATTTATATGCCTTTTGTTTTCATATAAGACTTTTCCTGGTCCAATATGTACTTGTCATCAATTGCATAAGACTCTATGCCATTTATATTCATTTCATCAATGATATCTACAAAGTTTTTATAAACAGAAGTTGATGTGGGTTTAATAATGATAATCATACTTTTTTCTTTTTCTATTTGATGAATCTTTTGAACCATTAGTTTATTTGCAATAATTTGAGCTTTAATAGTCGTTAAACTTGCAACATTCATCATTGCATCCTTTGCTTCGCCCATATAATAAACCACTTTATTTTCTTTTCCTAAAAGGATGGTCATTGTTCTCGATGCTGGATAGGGCGCTAAAATTTCAGCAGGTACATTCTTTGCTATATCAATCGCTTTCATTTTCGATAAGGAAGTTGTAAGCATAAAAAAAGTGATGAGTAAAAAAGCCAAATCAACCATTGCGGTTAAATCTACTCCAGGTAATGCCTTTGCGGTTCTTCCTTTGGTGGCCTTGCCATTTTGAGGAATATTAAGTGTTGCCATAATGTTTTTAGGTTTTTAAGCAGGATGACATTTTATAAGCAATTTCATAAATCTTTTTAAATAAAAAACCAATCCAATTAACTGTTGTTTTAAGGATATAAAAAATTAACAATCATGGAACAGCCAATAGAAATGAATACCCTAAGTCAGATCTTAGAAAAGCTTAGAATGAAAGGCAAAGACAATGAAATTAAAATGTCTGATCATGGAAAAATGCAATCTATAAATCTGAACAAGATATATAAACCAGAAGACTTAACGATTGTTAAAACCTATCGATTTGAAGGTATGTCAGATCCTGCAGATAGTTCGGTTTTGTATTTAGTTATAGATAAAGATGGAGATATAGGTTATATGTTAGATGCTTATGGTACTTATAGCGATAATGAAGGCCCAGCTTTTGATGATTTTCTAAAAAAAATACCTACTGCGGATAGAGATGAGCAGGAACTCTTTAGTTAATTGCAATTAGCAAATCGATTTAGCAACTAAAAGTTAATTTAATTACGATTAGATTAACTCAACACAAACGTTTGATATTAAAAGTATGCAAAAAATATTTTATCTTCGGGAAGCCCATTAGGCATTTTGCTGATGATAAAGAAACCAATCACTATAAAGGAAATTGCTAAGAAACTTGATTTATCAATATCAACAGTTTCTAGGGCGCTTCACGGCCATCCTAGCATAAGCTTAAGCACACAACAAAAGGTGAAGCAAACAGCTCAAGAAATGGATTATGAGCCTAATCAAGCTGCCATATTCTTCCAGAAAGGTAAAACATTTACAATTGGGGTTATTTTACCGGAACTTGCAGAAGCATTTTTCTCAACAGCAATTAGTGCGATAGAAGACATCGCCTATAAAAAAAATTACACTATTCTATTAGCTCAATCCCACGATGAAGAGGACAGGGAAAAGCAACTAGTAGAAAAAATGAAAAACAACAGAGTTGATGGGCTTTTAGTTTCTGTAGCTAAAAGAACTTCCAATTTTGATCATTTTGAACAATTAAAGAAATATAATATCCCTGTAGTATTTTTCGACAGAATCCCTCCTTTAAAGAACATACATTCTGTAGCTTGTAATATAGAAACTGGCAGCATAGAAGCCGTTAATTATTTGCTGAAAAGGGGACACCGCAGCATTGGCTTAATTAATGGGCCAAGTACACTTATTGCAAGTGGGCAACGAAAAGAAGGATATATTAAAGCGCTTCATAAAAACAGATTAAAGTTCGACCCAACCTTAATAGTTAATTGCGATCTTTCTGAAACAAGTACTAATGAAGCGCTAGAAATATTACTAAGTCACAAACGCAAGCCAACAGCAATTGTAACCTTTAACGATTATGTTTCTGCATTTGCAATAAAACACGCTTTTAAATCTGGATTAAATCCAGATCATACGATTGAGTTTGTAAGCTATGCTAACTCTCCTGTTATTGGATTTATGGACCATCCTCCTGTAGCATCAGTAGAACAATTCCCAACTATACAGGGTCAGAAAGCAATAGATACTTTATTGGATATTTTAAATACTGATGACACAGAAGAAGCGCCTGCCTTTTATAAGATAGTTATCGAATCACAATTGGTTGAAAGTAATAAACGTTAAACAAAGAAGGCTAACAATGTTAGCCTTCTTCGTTTATTTAAAATCCACTATCGTCTAACGCGAAAGTGCTTTTTCTATCTTTCCATTTTCCACGAGTAAAATCAGGGAACTCTTGTGGTTTGTTTCCTTCTTTTAGAGATTTTGTTGAAAGTGGGGTAATTACACTCATTGTTACAGAGTCATAAACATCAATTGGGGTCTGTTTTTTGTTTTTAACTGCAACTATAAATGCATTAAATACAAACCAATCCATACCACCATGACCCGCTCCAACAGCTTCTTTCTCATATTTTTTCCAAAGTGGATGATCATATTTATCAAACCATTCTTTTACCGGATCCCAAGCGTGAGGCTTCGATTTTCCCTCAATATGAATAGACTTATTTACATCCATCCATAAACCATTAGTTCCCTGAACCCTAAATCCTAATGAATACGGTCTTGGTAAATGCACATCGTGCGTTAACATAACGGTTTCGCCATTAGCACAATTAATTAACGTTGTAGTTACATCTCCATTTTTGTAATTAAGCTTCGCATTTGGATGCCCAGGAGATTTAGATTCTACATAATTTGCTAAACCTTTAGCTTTTGAGCTAAATGAAACTAAGTTTGTAAAACGATTTCCCTTATTAATGTTTGCGTAGTTAATAATTGGTCCCGCTCCATGTGTTGGATATAAATCGCCATCTTGATCGATATTAAATTGGGTTCTCCATTGTGCCTCACTTAATGCATTTGGCCCATATTCTACTCCACCACCATAATATTGTTTACCATTGTTAAAAAGCACTTCTCTTAAATCATGCTGATATCCACCCTCTAAATGAATTACTTCACCAAACAGTCCTTGTCTTAGCATATTTAATGCAGCCATTACATCCCTACGGTAAGAAACATTTTCTAGAGTCATATAGGGCATTCCTGTTTTTTCAGAAGTGTTTACAATATCCCAATGTTCTTTAACTGTTAGTCCTGCAATAACTTCACAACCTACATATTTACCAGCATTCATTGCGTAAATAGCTTGTTCATAGTGAAACTGCCAAGGTGTGGCAATAATTACAGCATCTATATCTTTTCTATCAAGCATTGCTTTATAAGCATCGGTACTTCCAGTATATTCTTTTGCAGCTGGTCTCCCATTTTTTGCAATAAAGGATCTACATCCTTTTAAAGAGCTTTCTTGGGTATCGCATATGGCCACAATTTCAACATCATCTCTTAAAACTCCTTCACTAATATGACTCATTCCTCTTGCTCCAACTCCAATATATCCTAATCTTACTTTTCCAGTATCTTTGGCAAACAAAGTTCCGGTAGGTAAAATGCTTAAACTTGCAGCAGCTAAAGTGCCATTCTTAATAAAATCTCTTCTTTCCATTTTGTACTTTTGAGTTCAGTGGTTTAAAATTTTAATCAAGATATGAAAAGCTTTGTCTAAATACCTTTGTTTTGACAACACAAACGTTTGATAATTATGTGGGAATGCCCTTTATGTAATCGGAATTTTAAAAACAATCATGAGCCACATTTTTGCGGAGATAAAACCGTAGGTGATTTTTTAATGGGTAAATCAGACAACTCATTAGTATTATTTGATCATTTTATTTTAAAATTTGAAGAAATTGGCCCCATTAAGCTCTATGCTACAAAATCCATGATAGTGATTGCGGCAGATATAAGATTTGCGTATATCATTAATTTAGGCAAAAGTTTTGTTGATGTAGTATTGCCTTTTAGAGAATTACATGAAGAGAATTTATGTTTCCGGAAAATGGTGTTAGTTCCTGGAAGCAATGATTACAACCATCATCTAAGAATTATGCACAAGGAAGATATTAATGATGAAGTATTTGAATTTATGAAAAAAGCTTATGCTAATGGAAAAAACGTATGAGCTAAGTGGGCATACCTTGCTGGTTGTGTTTCATGAAAAAATTATTCAGATCAAAAACCCAAATGCATTAAAAAAATTCCTTTCAGGAGATATTGATTTGCGTTCTGAAATACTGGTTAATTATATTAAACAAGATTATTTCAATTTTATTGGAAAAGAATTAGAAATCAGTAATGATTCTTTTATCATAGAAATCTGGGGACATGTTTTTGCCAGTCATTTTGCAAAAGCGATGAAAAACTTAATCAAGTTAAAGCTCATTGAGGATGCTGCAAATTTCATCATTAAAAAAAGCGATGTAATAGATTGTGGTGAGAATGATGTTGACCTTAACAGAACGTTTTGGGATATCCTAGCCAATTTCAAAAAGCTAATTATTGTATTCTTACCAAAGAAAATAAAATAGTTTAGAATCAAAAAGCCTTAACTGTTGTTAAGGCTTTTTGATTCATTAATCAGCTAGACATTACCAATTCGGATTCTGCATTGCTGTTTTCTGTGCAGCAGTTAATGGAGCTCCATTTGATTTAATAACATCTAGGAAAGATTGCGGTATTGGTCTTAAATAGTGTTTATTATCTAATGGTTTTGCTTCTGCATTAAAAGCTGCTGTCCTTGCGACAAGAGTTTTAGTACGAGCAAGGTCTTCCCATCTCATTAATTCACCGATTAATTCTCTAGAACGCTCATTTAAGATAAATGCTAAAAATTTATCTGTTTGTGAAGTAGCTCCAATTTTATCGTAAAACTCTTTGTTAGAGTTAAATATATCTGCCTCGCTATTTAAATGCATACTAGTTAGTGTATTTGAAGTACTTACAGGAATGTTGTTCGATTCGAAATAAGTATTTTTGTCTGAATAAGAAGATAACGCGGCGGCATTTGTTACAGGATTAGTTTTGTATGAAATACCTCCATCTACATAAGCTTCTCTATTTTCTCCATCTTTATAAGCTGCACGGTCCCTAACTTTATTTAAGTATGGAAGAGCTGCAGCGAATTGGCCTAATCTACCATAAGCTTCGGCGGCAACAAGATAAGTTTCAGCTAGCCTAGCCAAAATACCATCACGTTGTCCAAACTGAGAAGCCACTAAGTTCCTAGATCCATCCATAAATTTGGATAAAGCAACGAATTGGCTTACACCTAAATTTCCGTGTGCATTAAGGTAACTTTGAGGTTGCCCAGCAAAATATCTCACAAATAAATTTGGTTTGCGACGGCCAATATCTGTTGGCAAAGGACTTGTTGATTTTTCTTCAAATGCTGAATACCTTGTATCACCTGCATTATTAACAATGTACAAAATAGCCTCTTCTCCCCCTACAAATCTAAACTGACCCGCTTGAGCTGGGGTAGGCGCATGAGCAGTTGTCCATTTTGGGGCAGTACCAGGGTTATTACAGATATAACGCGTTTTAAAGCTTTTCCAAAATCTAGAATCATTTACACGATCAAATACATCTAGCGCATAGTCTGTTGACCTCATCCTTTGAAACTCACGATCACCCGCTAAGTCACGAACCATACCACCAACAGTTTGATAAATTGACGGATAATATAAGTGAATTTGATTTCCATAACGACCATAAGTTGTGATGTTATTAGAAAATTGAGCCGCTAAAATAACTTCCTTATTACTTTCGTTTGGTCCATCAGGTGTAGTAAAATTCCAAAGATCACTAAAGTTGGTGGCTAATGTATGGCTTCCACTATTGATAACTATATCTGCATATTTTATAGCATTATTTAAGTCCTCTGTTTTGGTAGCACTATTCCATGCATTATTCAATTCGCTCGCACGGAAAAGGTATGCCTTTGCTAAGAAGTGAGCAGCTGCCCATTTTGTAATTCTTCCATTTTCTGTAACCGTAGCAGGAAGTAAATTATAGGCTTGGATAAAATCTTTAATTACTTGTTCATAAACTTCCTGTGCAGAATTTCTGGTAAATTCTTCAATAATCGTTTCAGAAGGTTCAAGTTTTAGTGGAACGCCACCGAATTGTTTTACGAGTTTAAAATAATCAAAGGCACGCATAAAGTAACCTTCGCCCAAACGTGTGTTTTTATTGGCACCTTCATAATACACAGGAACATTTGCAATTACAATGTTTGCTGAATTAATGTTGCCATACATGTTATCGAAAACTGCTGATATATCTCCAGATTGTGAATTAAAATTACCATCATAAGAGTTAAACATCTGTTCTGTTCTATCTCCACCAACGGTAAATTCATCTACACCATAATTGGTAGTAGTGTAAGACCAAGTATAATTGAAATGAAATTTCAAACCTTGATACATACCGATTACCAATCCATCAATACCTAGAGATGTTTTATATTCTGAAGTATTGTGTGAATTGATTACTTCTTCATCTAAGAAGCTTTTTTTACAGGAAGTCGGAAAAATCATCAATCCGCCAAGTAAAACTACTCCTATTACTATATTTATAATCTTTTTCATCTTGTTCTTTTTTTATTGGTTAGAAGCTAGCGTTAATTCCAAATACAACTCCTCTATTGAATGCAGAAACACCCAAATCAGGATCAATCCAATCGATATTCGAATAGATTAATCCTGGATTTATTGCCTGAGCATACACTCTTAATCTAGATAGGGTTAATTTTTTTGCAAGATTCGGTGCAAAGTTATAACCCAAAGAAATGTTTCTGATTTTAATAAAAGAAGCATCTTGATAGTTCATAGAACTGATATACTGATCTCCGGTTGCACTAGCATAATTTGGAGCAGGATAATTATTAGTTGGGTTTGTAGGTGTCCAATAATCAACCAAACGTTGAGCATAACGACCTTGAAGAGATTCTGCCCCTGTTTGGATAAGGAAATTATACCTGGCAATAATAAATATCGAAAGATCAAAGTTTTTATATCCAAAAGTATTCGTTAAACCACCAGTCCAGCTTGGGTTGTAATGTCCCAGTACCTGGCGATCATTGTTAGCATCGATTTTATAATCACCATTTATGTCCTTAATTCTAATACTACCTGGCTTAAACTGACTGCCTAAGCTTGCAATATTTGCATTAAACTTATCCATCTCAATTTTATCTTCAGGTGTATTTTGCCAGATTCCTTGTTTTACAAAATCATAAGCAACTCCATTTCTTTGTCCAATAAAAAAGCGTTCGGGAATCATATCACCATTATCTAATTTAACAATCTCATCCTTGCTCATAGAAAAGTTAAGGGTTGATTCCCAAGTGAAGTTGCTTGATTTAACGTTAACCGTATTAACAGTTAAATCAATCCCTTTATTTTTGGTAGACCCAACATTATCAAAAGATTTGGTATAACCATTAATTGAGCCAATGGATTTTTTTAAGATAAGATCATTCGTTTTAGATTTATAAAAATCAAGTGAACCACTAATTCTTCCTTTTAGCAAGTCAAAATCCACCGCTAAATTATATTGGGTAGTTTTTTCCCAGCTTAACAGTTTGTTAGGCAGCGTAGTCGGATCTGCTAGGGAAGCGTCTGAAGAAACATAGCCAGTTTGTGCAACACTACCAAAGGTATAAGTTAGTGGCGTTAACGAACCGAGCGTGCTACCAATATCTACAGAAGAGTTACCTGTTGTACCAAGTCCAAATCTTAATTTAAGCTGACTTACCCATTTTACATCCTTCAAAAAATCTTCTTGATCTAAGCGCCATGCAATTGCAGCAGAAGGGAAAAAATCCCATTTATTACCTGCAGCCAATTGTGATGCACCATCCCAACGGGCAGAAGCTGTTAATAAATATTTGCTATTATAGCTGTAATTAACTCTAGCCATGTAAGAGTTTAAGTTAGACCGCCTTAAATCTGAATTAAATCCATCTAAAGCTGTAATTACTCCTGTATTTAATCCATACCATAACGATTTTGGCAGGGATAATTTACTTCCTGTTAGTGATGATGATTCATCTCTGAAGGCAGATGAACTTTGCAATAAGGTTACACCAAAATCATGTTTATTAATTGTTTTATTGTAATATAACAAGTGATCTAGGGTGTAAGCAAATCTGCTGCTTTGGTTCAAGATAGCCTGATTGTTAATTGACCCTGGAATGCCCGCATCACGATTAACAGATTTAGCATCTTGATATCTACCATTGTAAAAATTTGAGAAATCTGGACCGAAATTAATTCGGTATTTCAATCCCTTTAAAATAGAAACCTCAGAATAAATTGACCCAATTGTTCTTAAGGTTTTACGTAAGTTGATGTTATAATCAGCTTCTAGAACTGGGTTTTGAATAGTGATATCGCCACCTGGTAAATTTATTCTATTTCCAGCCGCATCAAATGGAATAGCTAAAGGAAGCATTCCACGGGCTGCTGAATATATAGTTGGAGCGCCGGATGCGCTGGCCGCTTGAAAGCCATAGTTTTGCAAACCATATGTCGCCGTTATATTAACACCCATTTTGAACCAACTCACAGGATTAAGCTCAATGTTTACCTTGCTACTGTACCTTTCAAAATCTTGACCAAGCTGCGTTCCTAACTGGTTCAGGTAACCAAATGAGCCATACGCTTTTAACTTATCCGTACCACCACTAGCACTTATAACATGGTCATGGGTTAAGCCAGTTCTGGTAACAAGACTACCCCAGTCTGTAGTTGGAACAAGGCCACCATCAAAAACACCGTTTACCCAACCTTTATTTAGGTTATCAACCATGTTTTGATCTTGCTTAAAAATCTGAATATCATCTGCCAATGTTGGTACAATTGGATATGGATATATTGGAGCTGGAGTTGTAGTCCCGTTAATTGAATTTATATATGCAGTTCTACGATAAGCATTTCTACGAAACTCTATATATTGCCCAGAATTCATCATTTCCATTCGATCGTTTAACTGCTCAATTGATGCAGTACCAACATAATCTAGACTTAATTTTCCGGCCTTACCTTTTTTAGTAGTTATTAAAACAACTCCATTTGCACCTCTAGACCCATAAATAGCTGTAGCAGATGCATCTTTTAAGATATCGATAGTTTCAATATCATTTGGATTAATAGCCTCAATGCCTCCTGCTTGAAAGGGAATTCCATCAACAACGTATAAAGGAGAATTACTGGCCGTTAAAGATCTAACTCCACGAATTAAAATATTACCAACTGTTCCTGGTCGCTCATTTGAAGTAACATCAACACCAGCTGCTTTACCTTGAATAGCTTGCAGCGCATTTGTTACTGGCCTTGATCTAATTTCCTCAGCATTTACACTAACTACAGCACCTGTCAAATCACTTTTCTTAACAGTATTGTAACCCACAACCACAACCTCATTAAGATCGTTAGTTATACTGGTTAACTGGATGTTTATTGTTGTTTGTCCGTTAACAGGTTTTTCTACCGTAGCAAATCCTATATAGGAGATCACCAAAACTGGATTGGTAACATTTGAAGGTATAGTAATACTAAAATTTCCATTAGCATCTGTAGTTGCCGTTGCAGTGCCATTTTTTAACTTAATGCCTACACCAGGTAGAGCCTCACCTTTTTCATCGGTTATTTTTCCCGTAATAATAGCATCAAATTTCTTGGCAATCGAAACCTTGTCTTTTGATACATTTCGAAGATTCGTATCCGTTGCCTTAACATTGTTCACGAATACAACTATAGCTAAAGTCGATAGGCCTAGTTTCAGCAGTTTTCTGCTAAATAATCCTTTTCGCCAACAGCGTTGATTTGAGTAAGAATTTAAATTCATAGTTTAATAGAGTTGATAAATATTTAGGTTTTGTTTAGTTGATTAGAACTTGGGGACTAAAAAACTAGGAGAGGCTATTTAGACGGTATTTTCAAATGTATTTTAGCAATTAGATATTTCTTGGTACGATACAGAATCGCTTGACGGAATTACCATAAGCTAGAAGATGCCGAGAAGTGACTTGATGATTGTAATTAAAATGTGAGGTGATGAAGTCTAAAACTAGGTTTAGCACTTTTACCATCGCTGATGAGTTAGCAAGACTTTTCATAGAATTTATATTTGGCTATACGAGATTAAGCGTATTTTTTTATAAATCCATCCTGTACCATCCTGTCGAAATAAATATTCTTTTTATAGGTGAATATTAAATGTGTTTAAAACTGCTATGTGCCAAGTTATTAATGGTGTTATACCAACATATCTCTTTGTACAAATTTAACTCGGGGTTAAGACGTATTTCGTTCGGATTCATTTGTCACAGGTCCGAACTAAGTCCGAGCCAACCCCGTCTAAAGTCCGTCTTAACCTATACGCCTTTATGAGTTCTTTACGACGCAGTATTAACTAAAGGTTAACCGCCAATTTTACTGAATTACTTGCACTAAGATGTTCAACAAATATTTTAGCAAAGTCTAATAAGACCCTAAGAATATGATAACTACTAAGAAGTTTCCAATTGAACTATTAAATGATCAAACCATTTTACCAAATAAGTTTACAAAAACACGGAATAAAACTAAGCTAACACCGGTAGACCAATGGATGTGGGTGGAAAAAAAATTGCCAACACCGCCAATATATGTACCAACCGCGACTTCTTTCTGCCCAATGCCTAAACAAACTAAACATAAAAAACATGAAATCATTACCAGAACCAAACGTTAAAACTACCTTAAGTCCTACTCTTAGTGTAGATGTTATTTCAAAATATTTCGCTCTTCCTGAAGTGGAGATTTCTTTAAAATTGCAAGCTAATCCTGATTTTCCAGTTACTGACATTGATGCTGAGCTAAGCTTTAGTCTCAGGTTAAATCAGACACTAGGTGCGCTTAATGAAACTGCAAAAGACCTACGTACAAGTTATCCTGTTACGCCATAATTACTTATTTAAGAAGGCTGCATCAGGTAAACTGATGTGGCTTCTTTATTTTAATTCGATGTAATTCATGAGCATATCTTTAGGTTAACTACGGAGAAACTTGTCAAACTGGACAATACAAGAGCAGAAAACACACACTGCATCACCATGGGATTACTGACCTTAATAGTATTGCCATGATTTAGGATCTACCATTGGAATAATTGATGTAAATAAAATTGAACCGTTATTAGCAGTAATTATTATCGTAAAGATTATTTAAATTCTATAATCTAAAGTACCCACCCTTTTTATTTCAATATTGTCTAGCCCGATTAGGGCCTTTTCCTTTTTAGGGTCGGTCTATCAGGTTAGACCTATAGCCCGCCATAAAACCAAACAAGAAAACAGGTTTCATTCGTTTAACAGAATATAATTCGCTGTTTTAGCTAAAATACTCAATTACAAAATCTCTTTCTTATTGTATTAGGTTAAAAAATGATTATTAAAGGGTAAAATATTCATTAATCTAAGCATCCCCTTGTCCTAATTTTATTAAACGTTAAAGTGACATTTATTATTTAAACCTAAACCAATAACTATGAACTTAAAATTCAAACTTTCCTTAAGCCGATTATTTGGAATAATTGCCATTCTTTTAATACCATGGCAAGTTTTCGCTCAAACCAAGATTACAGGCACCGTAAAAGACAGTAAGGGACTTCCTATCCCTGGAGTTTCTGTAGCGCAAAAGACTACTAAAAATGGATCGTCAACAGACGAAAATGGAAAATTTACACTAACCTTAAAAGCTGATGCCCCATTAACGCTCACCTTAACCATGGTGGGTTTCACTACTAAAGAAATTGCTATTGATGGAAAAACTACTTTAAATATTGAATTGCTAGAAGACACAAAATCCTTAAACGAGGTTGTACTTATTGGATACCAAAACATCCAAAGAAAAAAGACCGCGGGCGCAATCTCTTCTGTTAAGGGTAAGGATTTTGAGAACACCCCCTACTCAACCTTCGACTCGATGTTACAAGGGCGTGTTGCTGGTTTAACGGTACTAAGTACTTCAGGCGAACCTGGAGGAAATAACATTGTAAATATTAGAGGAGCAACTAGCGTAGTGTTAGGTCAGAGTTCTTCGCCCCTATATGTAATTGATGGAATTATCTATGATGTTAATGATATAGGTTCTGCGTACGGCAGTAATCCTCTACAAGCCATAAATCCAAATGACATTGAATCAGTAGACGTATTAAAAGATGCATCGGCAGCAGCCGTTTACGGAGCCAGGGCATCTAACGGGGTAATTCTTGTAAAAACAAAAAGAGCAGCAATCGGTGCACCTCCTCAAATTAGAGTGGCAACTTATTTTGGGATCGCCAATAAGCCTGCCTTAAAACCAATCCAAACTGGAACTGCCGAAAGACGTTTAAAAATGGATCTCTTATATGCAGGTAATGGCAGCTATACACAGTTAGGTAATCTTAACATGATGCTAACAGATAGTTTAAATTCTGCATTTAATAACAATACAGATTGGCAGGGCTTATTTCTTCAAACTGGATTAATCACCAATGTTGATGCGAGTATTGCTGCAGCTACAGAAAAATATTCATATCGTTTTTCATTTAATCGCTTTAGTGAAGAAGGCGTAATGAAGGGCTATGATTTTAGTAGAATAACACCAAGCTTATTTGTTCAGGTAAATCCAACTAAATCGTTACAAGTTCAAACCAACCTATTTGTGGGACTGACTAAATCTAGGCACGGACAAGGTGATCAAACCAAATATCCTTTTACCACTTGGGGCTTCCCATCATCTTTCTGGAAGATTGGAACTACTGAAGAAGAACTATATAGTGGCCGTTACGACGAGCTAAGGGACGACGATAGAACGACGAGCTTGAATGGAAATACGTCAGCTCAATATACCCTTATCCCGGGCTTGAACTTAAAAAGTACAATTTCATATAATATCAACAATAATACTAGAGGTTATTTTAAACCCAATATTTTAAGCAACAGCGGGCAAAATGAAGCAGAAGGCTGGGTTAATCAAGGCAACCGTTGGGAATTAGAAAACACATTGAATTATGCCAAATCATTAGAAAGTGGACATAATTTTAACGCAGTTGTGCTCTATGGAATGGAAAAAAATGTGAGTAATAACACCTACAGCAGAAGCGTAGGAAATTCAGATGCGGTAAAAACAGTTAACGGAATCGCATCTGGAGCAAATCTTTACACCTATAATACCGTTCAACAACGTTCTCGACTATCATGGATGGGCAGTTTTGTTTACGATTATAAAGGTAAATATTTAATGCAGGCGGTATATCGTACTGATGCTTCATCAAGATATAGTGCAAATAATAGATGGGGTGCATTTCCATCTATCTCTGCTGGATGGAATGCCTCTGAAGAGAAATTCTTCGCCCCTCTAAAAAAGGTAGTTTCTTACCTTAAATTGAGGGCTAGTTATGGTGTAACTGGTAATGATCCAGGCGCTTATTATGCCCAGTACCAAACTTTAATTACCGATGCATCATATCCTCTTTCTGCATTAGCCAATGGACAGGGCGGTTCTCAAACCACTTATAATGGCACACAGGTATTGTATCCAAATTATAATGGTGCAGCCTCAGCTCCATCGATTAGCTGGGAAAGGGCCCCACAATTTAACGCGGGAGTAGATCTAGGCTTTTTAAACGACAGAATATCAATGTCGACTGAATACTATGTTCGAGATTCGAAAAGCAAGGTTTTTAATGTAGCGGTTCCACTTACCACAGGCTTCTCCGAAATCTCAAACAACTATGTAGATCTTCGCAATACGGGAGTAGAATTAAGCATTAACACACGCAATTTGGGGCCAAAATCAAAGGTGCAGTGGAATACGAATTTTAATATCGCCTATAACAAAAATTATGTCACCAAACTTCCAAATGGCGGCAGGGATTTTACATTCGGACCTCCATGGATGCAACAAACCCTTAGTGTAAGTGAACCTCTATTTACTTATAAAGTTTGGGAAGTTAGGGGAATTTATTCTAGAGATTCTGATGTTCCCATCGATCCACTTACAGGTAAAAGAATAACTCAGTTTGGTGGTAGCCAATTTGGCGCAGGAGACCCAGCAAGGGTAGACCAGAATGGAGATTATAACATCGATTATAACGACAACATTTCCTATGGTAATCCAAATCCAGACTGGACAGGTGGTATGAACAACTCATTCTCTTATAAAGGTTTTACAATTGATATCTTAACAACCTTTATTTCAGGACGTAAGTTACGTAATGGTTATCTTTCTGATAAATTACAAGATGCTGGAACAAGTGACCCTTATACATTATGGGGACCACGTTCTGGACCTGCTTCTAACTTTAATGTTGCCGATTTCTGGTCAAAACCTGGTGATGTTGCAAAATATCCTGGCCTAATTACAAACACAGTTGATAAATGGCATATTGGACAGAGCATGTATGTAGAAGATGCCAGTTTTCTTAGGATTAAAAACATAAGGTTGGGTTATACCCTTCCAGAAAAAGTTTCGAAAAAAATGGGTATTCGATTAATTAGATTTTACGGTTTGTTAGACAATGTTAAAGTATGGTCTAGATCTACGGTACCTGATCCAGAAGCAGTTGGTGTTGATGGGTATTCTTCTGGTAATGATTACCCTATACCTAGAAAATACACTTTTGGATTAGATTTAACTTTCTAAATAAGATATAAGATGAAAAAATTAACCATATATATTTTTTGCGTTATGGCAATAAGCACACTGGCTTCATGCAAAAAATTCTTAGATGAAAAACCAATAAGTGAATCAACAGATTTAACTTTTTGGAAAAATGAAAAGGATGCCGATCAAGGGGTTGCTTCGGGATACGCTTTATTGAGAAAAACCTTAAATAAGGCAGACGGAATTGGTTTTTACGCCTATGGCGACTTACCAACTGATGAATATACAACCAATCAATGGAGGTATTCGGATATTTCAAATGTAAATTGGTCCATCGCTGTTCCAGGATCTGAAACATGGGATAGAATGATGCAAATGCGCCGTTACGATACTTTTTATAGCACAATAGATCAAGCTAATCGTTGTATCAAATTTATACCCACCATAAGTGATGATAAGTTTACTTCAATTGGGGCTAAAAACAATTTAATAGGCGAAGCTTATTTTTTAAGGGCCTTTAATTATTTCTACATGGCTCGAATATGGGGGGATATTCCTTTGGTAACTGAATCAGGCATAATAACTGAGGCTGTAGATATTCCTCGTGCCAAGGAGGCTGATGTAATTGCGCAATGTATTAAAGATGTAAATACAGCCATCGGTTTGCTAAACTGGAATTATGATAACGCCAATAATAGAGCTGTAAGGGCTAACAAGGGTGCGGCTTATGCGCTATTAGCTCACATCTATGCATGGAAAGGTGACTATACAAACTGTAATATAGCTACCGATCAGGTGATAAACCAAGGGTTTTATCAATATGTAGATCGTGGCACCTACCTTAATATTTTCAAGGGAAAATCTGCTGAAGGTATTTTTGAAATTGCACAAAGCGATGAAAATGAAGGTAGCGTAAATGGGATTTCTTTTTACACCTTAAAAACCCCATACTTAACCACGGTTACAAACAATGCTGGTTTTACCATTAATACCACAACACTAACTAATCTTTACGGCAATAATGCAAATGATAAAAGATTTACAAATGCTTTTGCGCTAACAACTACAACCGATCCTATTTGCATTAAGTATTCAAACATTACTTATGTAAATGGAAATAATGTAATTACCCCTGTTACACATAACAACATTATCATTTTTAGGCTAGCAGACATCAAATTACTTAAAGCTGAAGCACTTGCTGCCTTGACACAATATAGTGCAGCGAGAATAGTATTAAACGAGGTTCGTTCGCAAGCAGGGTTAACTGATTGGGTCGGTACGGATGCAAATTTGTTTGAAGGCATTATAGATGAACGTGGTCGTGAGCTGTTCTTGGAAGGGCATCGTTTTTACGACCTAGTTAGGCTGGGAAAAAAGACAGGCATTGTGAAATTTGGAGACAATAAGATCAGCAAGTCAGACTTTGACGCTGGTAAATATTATTGGCCAATCGATCCTGCATTATTACAAATTAATAAAAAGCTTACCCAAACAACCTTTTGGAGTTCTAAGATGTAAAACCATGAAAAATAAACTACTCTATTTTTTAATATGTAGCCTAGGGCTTGCATATTTTACAAGCTGCAAGAAAAGTAATTACCTAACTGATGGTGGACTAAGTGAAGCAAAAACATCATTATCTACTTACGATTACTTAAAACAGCATAAGTACCATTTATTTGACACCTTGATTATGGTAATTGATCATTATAACCTTAAAAATGAGGTAAATAGTGCCGCCACATTTTTTGCACCAACCAATTATTCCATAAATAAATACCTTAAAATAAAAAGAGATTCGGTACAAAAGATAAATGAAAATAACACCTATAAATTAACAGACATGTATGCAAGCCTAACCGCCGATTCAGTACGGATATACATGACTAAGTCTAAGGTCGAATTAACGAGCGCACCCCTGCAGGTTACCATGACACCAAATTTTGGCAATACACAAACTGGCGTGCAGCGCATATTACAACCTAAGCCCAATGAATCATGGTCGTCGGCGCCTATTTATTATTTATTTTATATTAAAGTAAGGGGGGGCATTGATCCACCAAATTCAGTTCTATTGCCAAATGATCCAAACATTGATTTAAAGGCTCAATGTCAAACCACAGGAATAGAACCTTCGTCTGGCGGAATCTTACATGTTTTAAGTAACACACATACATTTATTAGATTTTAACATGAACTCAAAACATAAAATTTTATATCTATCCATGGTTGCTTTTATGGCAGTTTTATATGGATGTGCAAAAGTTGAAAAGGGCTTTATTAGTGATTATATGTACTATTCGCCAAATCCCTTAATTGCAACCCAAGGTAATGTAACCACTTCTAAGCCACTAGAACTCGATGGAAGTTCAGGACCTGTTACGGTTAAGCTATTGGCCGTTAGAAATTCGGCAACGGGAAAAGATGCTCCAGAATTCCTTAAGCAATACATGATTCAACAGTTTAACGCTCAAATTACAGTGGCGGACTCGACCATTGCATTAGTGAACAAAAAAATTGAACTTAAACCCTCAATTCCTTTAACGGTAGGTGAAATTGGTGGACGAATTGCCCTTTCACAGGCCACCGCCAATATTGCAACGGGCGACTATGTGATTGATGTACAGGTAAGCAATGCTAAAGGAACACGTACACTTTTAAATGCATGCAGAATAAAGTTAACGCCCAAAGTACACTATGCGATAAGCACAAGTCCATTTTACACCACTTCTGACGTGGGGGCCGAAACAGGATTTTCGGCCAGCAACTTTTTACCGATTACGGTTACACATGATGCAGCTGGACCTAACAAAATTATCTTTAAGTTTTTAGATAAAAATGGTGCTATTTTTAATGCTGCTGCCGGTGAGGTTGTAACAAGAGGAGATCGTGGTAACATGTCGCAGATGAACCCGTATTTCCCTGTAGTAAAAACAACTTCGGGATTAGAATGGGGATTTATACAGCTGCCAAATGGTTTCCCAATAAAGGATGGAAATAACGGAACGGGCAACTATTACCGTATCCCAGGTCAGTTTACCATAGAGAACAGAAATGCAAACCCAGTATTCTTTGATTTCAAGGTGTTCTCTGCAGGTACCTTTACAGTAACCGTTCAAATACCAGCAATTACCAGAAAACCTTAATAAGGTTGATATAAAAAAGCCCGAATCTTTAATTAGGTTCGGGTTTTTTTATTTAGAAGTGTATTTCTAGTGGATTGTAATTATTATAGTCAACGTCATAACTCTCGGTTTGCGTAAAATCCAGAATAACGTAACAAAGGAAGTGCTTTCCAAAACTATAAAACCCCGAAGCTGTAATTAGATTCGGGGTTTCATGTGCATTCGGTCTTCTCCTCATCTTAAAAAGAACCTAAGGCACTTGTTAAGATGTAGCCGTAAAATAAAATAGTTACTTCTGCTTTATAATGTTAAAGTTACTAAAGGACCCATAACCACTTTGCTCTCCATAAGTAGCCTGAAACATCCCTACTTGAACAGCCTTTTTATCCATATCAGCACGTAATATCGGACTTCCTGGCAAATCTTTCCAGTCTTTACCATCAGCACTTGCCCTCAAACTAAATAGGTTCCCATTACGTTCAATTTGTAAATACCTATTGAAATTAAATGCAGTGCCATTATTCGTTTGAACACGACCACGACCACTCATGTTGGTTACCAGGTTACCTATCCCCCAACCTAGCATCACACTACTCTGAAGTAAGCCTTTGCCGTCTGTTCCACGTACCATAAGGCCCATATCATTGGCTCCATTTGTTTTCCTGTCCTTCCATCCACTTAAATCAGCTATGGTAACCTCAACAACAAAATTACCAGTTATCGTTTTATATAAATAAGGCCCGAGCGGCGTAGCGCTATCCCATTTGGTATTCGTTGATGCTAAAGTGAGTACTCCATCTATTGTTGATGCCTTATCGGCGCTTCCAATAAAACCATCCCATTGACTAGCTATCATACCATCTTTCTGGAAATCATGATTAGCCACTAAACCATCTTTAAATATGGTAAACTGGCTCATATTCGTCGAAACATCAGTGTATGCAGAAGGTAAAGTTACATTACCATAGTTGTCTCTTGCCTTAACGCCATAAGCATACGATTGGTCGGCATTTAGTCCAAAGTTGATATATTTTTTGCTATTTAACCATCCACTGTTATTTAAACCATCTTTTGCCATAAAATAATAGTGAATGCTCGATCCTGCAAGCTTAACATCGGCTGCAGACATAGCAATCATATTCGGTGAAATGGCTTTTGGCAACTGATCAAATGTAGCTGCTGTTAGTGTATTTTGTTTAGTATTGAGCCAACTTTTGTAGGCTTCTAACGCTACTATTGATGTATAAGCATAGTTATATACAATAAGTGAAGCTAATGCCGTTTTATCTCCATTGGCATAAATAGTAAATTCGTTCTCCTTACTTTTCGAGAACTCAATTTCATTTTTACTGCTTAAAACACCATTGATATAGGTTTTATGCAAACGGCCATCAAAAGTACTGAGCATATGTTGCCACTTCCCTGTTCCTTTAATTTTTAATGTTTTCGACAACTTATTTGAAGCTTGTGGCCAAGCCATTGCTAAATATTGAGAAGCTGTTTCTGCAAATACCTGGGCTATGATGGTATAGGGTTTTGTGCCATTTAGTGTACTTGGAACTGCTTTATCAAAAGTAATCTTCCCCTTCTCATTTAAATTGAGGGCGATTTTACCTTGGATATCTTCAACAAATGGGGAATTTTGAGCTGGCGTTAAGTTTCCAGTAGCAAAACCTTCATTTTTCCAATTTTTAAGCTTACCATAATCGAGGGGCGAGGTCTCAAAATAAAACACAGCTTCTGAATCAGAGTTTTCGGCAGCCATTTTCTTTACCTCATTTCCCGTAAGTGGTATGTCGTACAGTTTTAACGCAGCTAACGCACCCGAGAAATAAGCATTTCGATCGGTTGTAGTGCCAATAAAAATTTCACTAAGCCTATTTACAAATAACATTTTCCGCTCTTCCCTATCTAAAACGCCATCTACATATAGCCGTTCCATTGTACCATCAAACACCAATGCAATATGATGCCATTTGCCAGCTTCAGGAAGCTTTCCATAGGGCATATCTGCCCAGCCCCAGTGCGCAGCTGCACCCCAGTTTTTATGGCGCCCGTAACCTAACGTAACATTTGTTAGGTCTACTCCTCCACGCTGTGTCCATGATATAATCGGTTCTTCATCGGCAATCTCGGGATTATACACCCACATTGCTGCACTAAAACTACTATTCCCATTTAAGGACCCTGGAGCTTTGAAACTCGACTTGAGGGATGATTTCCCCGAAAAAACAAGCGCCTTTTTTCCGCCTATAATTTCTACCACTGGAGCCTGCGATTGTTCGGAAGAAAAACTACCTTTAAGCTTTCCAACATTTTTCCATTCGCTAACACTACTTCCTATTTTTAAAGATTTAGCATTTAAATCTAAAATTAGCCCTTGAGGTTTATAACTGTGATGATCGGCTAATTTCTTTGTTGTGGTGATGGCATTGGGACGATATTCATCATTATCGAAAACTTTCATGTTCCAAACCGCTTTGTTAAGCCCTGGATATTCAGTGTCGGTAATGGTTAGTTTTAAATAGCGTGCTTTTACGTTACCAAAATCAATAACAGGACTGCCGTGTTTGGTGTTTTTTGTTTGATCTGCATACACCTGCCAAATTTTCCCATCAATAGAATAATGGATGATATACTGATAGTACCAAGTTGCGTATTCGAATTGTGTATGGATGCTTTTCACATTCTTAACACTTCCTAAATCAAGTTCTAACCATGATACGCTAGTATTATTTTTTGGCTTCCATAAGGTTCCATTGTTATCATCAACGGCAAAACTTGGTTTAAAATCAGCACTGTAAAAAGAAGAGGCCTTTACTTTTGCATTAAAGGCCAAGTTAGCGTGTGGATTACTATTTTTAGCTAAATAACCTATTGCTTCATGCGTGGGATTAATCTTAACGATATTTCCCTCTGCATCAAATTCCATTTTATCAGCTACCAATTGCCTATGAAAGCCGCCCCCAGAATTAGGATTGTTGTGCCTATGGTAAACCATATAAAAGTTGTCGCCTTCTTGTAAAACTGATTGATGTCCGGGGCCATGCACTGTGCCATCGGCATTAGTAGATAAAACAGGATTGTTTTTCCCAAAAACGAAGGGGCCCATTGGTCCCGTTTTACTCATTACATATTGAACTCGGTAGCTTCCATCCTCACAACGGCCCGATGAATAGGTTAAATAGTATATGCCATTACGTTTAAACATAAATGGTGCTTCGAAAAAATCTTTTGCTACCGTATTGGGTATTTGCGCTAATTTGGCAAAAGATTTCATATCGGGATTCATTAAACCAACTCCACATCCATGATTTGGATAAATTCCCCAAGTACCCCAGTACATATAAAATTTCCCATCATCATCTCTAAATGTTTGCCCATCTAACGTGATTACGTTTGGCACCAAAAAGTTAGGCACAATGGGTTTGCCTTCGGGCAATAAGGAAGTCCAAGGACCAACAGGCGTATCGCCAACAGCTCCAAAAATCTCAACTGGCTGACAATAATAAATGTAGTATTTGCCATCATTGCCTCTGGTTACATCGGGTGCCCAATAATAATGGGTAGTTGGCCAATTCATGTCTTGCAATGACCAGTTAACAAAATCTTTAGACATCCATACCTGTGAAGGCCCAAAGCCCCCTCCATTGCCATCGGTAGTGGCATAAATATAATAAGTATCACCAAATTTTTTAACAGTTGGATCTGCAAAGTAACCAGGTATGATCGGATTACCCTTACCTGGTAGTTGATGGTTTTGAGCCTTTAAGTGTAAAGTAAAACTAATTAAGCTTACTAGGCTAAAAAAAAGAAATTTCATATGTATTAATATAACTTTTACAAATTCATTTTGAATTGGCTTTTAGGGCTAAAAATTTAAAACTTGTGCCTTTACAGAAAACCCCATTATTAAAAACGATTTTAAATAATTGCTTATCCATTTCATGTCGTATTTAAGTTTAAGAATTCCCTATTTCCTTTTTATCCCTATTCAAAAAAGTAACGAGGTAATACACGGGTATTCCCACTAGGGTGATGATCAAACCCGGCCAAGTAAATTTCGGTTTAAACATGATAAGCAATGTGCAAAAGGCCAAGCCCATGATGATATATATAATTGGTAGAACAGGATAACCAAAAGCTTTATAAGGCCTATCGGCATCAGGACGCTTTTTACGAAGAATGAAAATACCAAAAATGGTAAGCATGTAAAACAGTACCACCACAAATGAGATCATGTCTAATAAGTCGCCATACTTACCGCTTAAACACCATAAACAGGCAAAAATACATTGTATCCACAAGCCAAATCCAGGTACGGCATTTTTGTTAAGCGTGCCAGCTTTCTTAAAGAACAATTTATCCTTAGCCATAGAATAATATACCCTTGCACCTGCCATGATTAATCCATTGTTACAGCCAAAGGTCGAAACCATGATCATGATGGCTATGATAACAGTACCAGAAGTGCCAAATATAACATTAGCTGAAGCCACGGCTACTCTATCTTTATCGGAATAGGCAATATCAGGTAGCGAAAGTACCCCAGTGTACATTACATTCGTTAGTAAATAAAGGACAGTTACTATAAGAGTTCCCAAGGCTAAGCTTAAGCCTATGTTTTTAGCAGGGTTTTTTATTTCTCCAGCAATAAAAGTAACGTTATGCCAAGAGTCGCTACTAAAAATAGACCCTACCATGGCTGCAGCTATGGCGCCAAAAGCTGCCAAAGTAGTGTATGTACCCAGGCCTCCATTAGCAGATAAGGGAGCTAACGTCCATATGTTTTCCCAATTGCTTTTCCATATGCCTTTATCCAAAAAAAACAGGCCAAAAACAATTAAACCAAAAAGACTCAGCAATTTGGTTAAAGTAAAGGTTGTTTGTATTGTTTTACCACTGTTTACCCCCCTACTATTGATATAAGTGAGCACCGCAATTACAGCAATGGCCAATAGTTGGGCCGGTGAGATACTGATAAAGCCAAGATCTAAAAACACTAGATCTTCGCTAAAGGAGGGGATTAAATAAGCTGTGAACTTAGCAAAAGCTACACCTACCGCTGCAATGGTAGCGGTTTGTATCACTGTAAAAAAACTCCATCCGTATAAAAAACTAACTAAGGGGTTGTATGCCTCTTTGAGGTATATGTATTGCCCACCTGCCTTGGGAAACATTGCACTTAGTTCGCCATAACTAAGGGCAGCAGTAAGTGTCATGAACCCCGTAATTAGCCAGACAACAAGTAGCCAGCCACTGCTGCCCACATTTCTGGTGATATCGGCACTTACGATAAATATTCCTGAGCCTATCATGCTACCCGCAACGAGCATAGTAGCATCCATCAACTTAAGGCTAGGCTTAAATTGCATCGTGTTTTCTTCCATAATTGTTTGGTTTGTTGGTTGTTTGGTTACTTAAAATCGTAAAATTTCCATTGCGTAGTAAAGTCTCGCGTTAAATTTTGATTGGTTAATGTTGCCCTTATCATTTCAATCGGAATTTGATTCTCCTTGATTACTGCATCATGAAATTGCTTGTAAGACATTTTGCCCTTATCTACCAATTCATTTTTTAATGCCATGATTTGCAAACCACCTACCAGATAGGCTATTTGGTACAATGGACTATAACCGCCTTCAAACGAACGCCTTACTTCACCTTCGGCATTGGCTTTCTCGTGTCCCACTCTGTCTACTAAAAAGTCTATGCATTGTTTCGGATTCCACTTGCCTAAATGATAATTTATGGAAAAAAGTATCCTCGCACAACGGTGCATGCGCCAAAATAGCATCCCAATCTTTTCCTCAGGTGTTTTCGCAAATCCTTTATCGTACAACAATAACTCCCAATATAATGGCCATCCTTCTCCACTAAAAGGAGTTGAAAATAGTCCCCTATAATCTTTGTAGCGATTGTTCATGTAATATTGCAGGTGATGTCCGGGCAATAACTCATGCTGTACAGTACCTCTCGAAAAATAAGGGTTATTGCCTCTCATGCTCATCAGCTTGTCTTCTTGCGACATTGCTTGTGTTGGATAGGAGATACTAATTTCTTTTCCTCCAGTAAAAAACGGATTTACCAATTGTCTTTGTGCACTCATCATTTCCATTTCCCAAGTTTCGTTGGCCAAATCGGGAATATCCATTAATTGATTAGCCTTAATAAACTCAAGGGCATCATTTTGTAGCTTTACAATAAGTTCGGGCTGCCTACCAACTGGGACATAGCTATTTTTCACCTGCTCTTGCGCTTTTTTCCAATTGGTACCAAAACCCATTTCTTTCGATGCCTTTAGTAATTCCTTATCACAAAATGCAAATTCTTTTTCGGCAAGCTGTAAAAGCTGTTCAGGCGTATAAGGAATCATTTCTGCTGTGATTTGCCTTTGCAGTTCTTCCCTTCCTATAGGCGTACCAATGATTTCATTACCTTCTCTTTTTTCTGTTTTTACCACAAAATTTTGAGCGTACTTATTTAAAGCCGCACTCAAATCTTCAGCAGGCTTAGGCACCCACCACGTAAATTCTGGATCGTAATTCACATAAAAATCGATAAAACTCTTAACCCTAGAAACCAAGCCATTCACGGCACGATTGGCAATGGATAAATTTATTCCCTGGAAATCATTTGTTTTTCTTAAGACTGCTGATGCGGAGTCAACCCGACCCATGATTTTAGTAAGTCGAACTGCAATTACAGAACCCTGTAGATATGTACCTCTTCTGCGTAATTTTTCCAGCTCGTAAATTTCGTTGGCAAAGGGAATGTATTTTTCAATTTCTTTATAAACAAGCACATCCTCTTTTAACTGCCCTAGGTTAGCTGTAATCTGCTTCTTAATTAAGATATAATCAACTTTCCCATAAATACTGAATTTATCAAATGTCAATAGCTTCAGCTTTACCAAGTAATCGGCATTTACTTCAATTAATCGCTTCCTTTGCTCGGGAGATGCATAGGTATTATTGCCCCTAAATGAAAAGCCACCCCCATTATTGGGTGGAGACGGGCTATAAAAATCTTGGATAGCGGCAATATCTCTTTGATAGGAAATGATTGTTGTACCCATTTCACTGGTTTGCTCATAAAGCGCGCTCTGCGCAAAACTTGGTCTTGTTGCCAAAACCAATAAAAGGAAGCTATAGACGATTTTAGAAAAATAAATAGGTTTAAGCATATCTTAAAGGATTTGAATTAACTACAAGCCATTGTTTTAACCTTGCTTACGCTATTATAAGTATCCATATAAACCCGAGGAGACTTGCCAATGATATTTTTAAACACCCGGTTAAAATTAGTGATACTATTAAAACCGGCCTTATAGGCTACACCAGATATACAATCTGCCTTTGGGCCTGAGATTAAGCTTTTGCACGCATCGTTAATCCTTACCTCATTCAAGAAAGAGATAAAGGTATGGCCAGTATGTTTCTTGAAATAGCGGCAAAACGCTTGTGGGGTCATATATGCTGCATTTGCAACATCCTCTAAGGTAATCTGATTGTTATAATTCCTCATGATAAAGTTGAGGATATTACTTAATCGTCGACCTTCATTTTCTGTTATATCTGAAGAGTATACTTCTGAACATAAAGCTTCTAGATTAGAATTGATGCCCTGTAATGAATTGAGAAACTTAATAAAGCTAAACAAGATATCCGTACCAGATGAATGGTGGACATCCAATACCCCCTTGGCTATTTCTTTTGCATACTGGTCAGGTATCTTAAATCCATGCTTATGGCTACTTAAAAAGCCATTCACCAAACTCATTTCAGGCAAGTGAAATAAGGATTTGAGAATTCCGTTAGGATTAAAATAAAGGGAGCAGGCCTTGATCTTCTTATCGTTATCCAAAATGAAATATTCTGGATTACTTTTAAATAAATGTGGGAGATTTGCACCAATTAGAAATATATCTCCCTTGCTAAAAGAATGCATGTTATTTCCTGCAAGCAATGTACCTTCCCCCTCTTGTACCCAGGTCAGCTGCCACTCGTCATGACGATGAAGATATTGATAAAAATGTGGTAATTCTATTTGTTCCGATATAACACTTTTGTCATCCGGAACCAGCATGGTAAATGGAAGTACTTTCATTTTATTTTTATATTTAGTTACATAATTTACAAATATTAACAGGCACTTAAGAAAAAATAAATGAAACGGTTAAAATTATACCATCATTAGTCAATATACGTTAAAGTGACGTTTATTTTTATTGCCTTTGGCATCCTCTTAATAATTTGTAATTAATTGGAAAAGGCAAATCAACTATCGAAAAAATCGGTAAACTATCGGAGCAAATACTTTGAAAAAGATGTATTAAGGGCCTGTTTAAAATTGGGTAAAATATGGATAGAACAAGTGAAATATCATATCAATACCGTTCTGTTAATTTTATAATTTCATTTTTAATTACAGTAGCAGAAACCATATCATGAACATTAAACCTATTTTATTTATTATCGCTCTATTGATTACAAACAGGGCATTTTCCAAAGATTATGAGCTGTTATCGCCAGATCATAAAATAAAGATTAGCATTGCAATTAGCGACAAGGTTACATGGTCTGTACGTAAAGACACCGAATTGCTTTTGCAGCCAAGTTCAATTGCATTACTTTTAAATCATAAAGTACAGCCAGGAATTAATCCTGTTTTAATTAAACAGCAATTAAAACTACATAGCGACTTAATCATTGCCACCGTTCCGGTAAAAAGCAAGGAAATTATCAACCTTTTTAACGAACTAAAACTCGATTTTAAAGATGGTTATACCATTTATTTCCGTGCCTATAATGATGGGGTTGCCTATCGTTTCGAAACTAATTTAAAGGAAAGCTCGATCGAAGTAACTGGAGAAACGGCCGATTTCAATTTTAGTGGCAATAACCGAGTATTTTGGCCACAAGAAGAGAACAAAGACTTTTTGTCACATTTCGAAAGCTTGTATAAAGACTCAGTTTTAACAGCTTTTAGCAATAATCAACATGCAGCATTGCCAATGTTATTGTTTTCGGCATCTGGCACTAAATTGTTGGTAAGCGAAGCTGACTTATACGATTACCCTAATTTATTTCTATTTGGCACAGGCGATAAAAACCTTACGGCTGGTTTCCCAAAAGTAATTGCAGAAAGTATTCCAGTGAGAGATCGTGGTATTAAAATTACCAAATTAGCTAATTATATTGCAAAAACTACTGGGCAAAGAAAATATCCATGGCGTAGTATTGCCATCTGTAAAGACGATAAAGACCTTCTTGTAAACAATTTAACTTATAAGCTTTCTACCCCTTCAGTAATTACCAATACCGATTGGATAAAACCTGGTAAAGTGGCTTGGGATTGGTGGAACGACAATAATATTTATGGTGTGGACTTTAAGGCAGGCATTAATACCGAAACCTATAAATATTACATAGATTTTGCATCAGCCTATGGCTTAGATTATATCATGTTGGATGAAGGTTGGACTAGAACAACAACCGATTTATTGAATCCTGCAAAAACAATAGATATACAAGCATTAATTGACTACGGAAAATCGAAAAACGTAGGTATTTGGCTATGGACTTTATGGGAGCCTTTAGATAAGGATATGGATAACATCCTTGCTCAATATGCGAAATGGGGCGCAAAAGGCATAAAAGTAGATTTCATGGCACGTGCCGAACAGTATATGGTTAATTTTTATGAACGTACTGCAGCAACAGCAGCCAAATATAAACTAATGGTTGATTTGCATGGCGCTTATAAACCTGTAGGCTTAAACCGTAAATATCCAAATGTATTAAGTTACGAAGGTGTTAGAGGAGCCGAAAATAACAAATGGAGTACAGAAATTACACCTACACATAATCTCACGTTACCATTTATTCGTATGGCCGCTGGCCCCATGGATTACACGCCAGGAGCTATGCTTAATGCAACAAAGAAAAACTTTAACATCGTTTACTCTGAACCAATGAGCATGGGTACAAGAGCACATCAGGTGGCTATGTATGTGATGTACGAAAGTCCTTTACAAATGCTGGCCGACAATCCTTCAAATTACTTAAAAGATAGTCTTTGTACCTATTTCATCTCTCGCATACCAACCATTTGGGACAAAACCATTGCCTTAGAAGGTAAAGTTGGAGAGTATGCCGTTGTTGCACGTAAAAATGGTAACAATTGGTACATTTCGGGTATGACAGACTGGAATGCAAGGACATTTAAAGCTTCGCTTACGTTTTTAGACAACACGCAGTATAAAATGGAGGTACTAAGTGATGGTATTAATGCATCAAGGCATGCTGCCGATTATAAAATATCAAATAGCACTATAACCGCAAGTGATACCATCGAAATTAATATGGAAAAGGGTGGTGGTTGGACCGCTATCCTAACACCTGTTCATTAAAAACAAGTAACCTAATTAGGTCGAGACTTAAAATCTCGACCTTTTTTATAATAGGTATTATTGATCAATACTAGCCCCTCATTCAAAATCGTTTAGCAATCAAAAACTAACCATATTAGGAATAATAGAATTACGTAAGAGAATGGGCATTGTAACCGAAGTCCTGCAAATAATGGCTTTACACGCTATTCTATAGCTAAATTGCTGTGAGTCACAAAGTGATCTCCCTTATAGAATTGTGCTTTGAGATTTCTTCATACCTTGCAACAACCCACTACTTAGTACGTTTTCCGCCTCTTCACGTCTTGATAAAAACAAAAAACCCCGAAGATTTTTACATCCTCGAGGTTTAAATTTTAAATATTAACCTATCTTACTTTTGTGTGATGACAACTTCGGTATTTGCACCATTGGCCAACGCAATTTGATAAGCCCCATGATTCTTTGCGCTACTATTTTGTAGTGTATAATTACTTACACCAATCACTTTAGCCGGCTGTGCCAACCTTATCAACGCATTTGGTGTATATTGGCTGGCAGCATTCAATTTTAAACGAATTTCTCCAGAAACTTTATGATATGAGACCTCATCAATTTGTCCCGCATCTAAGGTAATCCAAAGTCCAGCACTTGCAATATAAACAGCTGATTTGGCTGCCGTGGTTAATTTAAGCTTAACTAAATCGCCACTTGTAGACACATTGCCACCAAAACCTAAGTAACCAAATTCTTTGTGGTTAATTAAATAAGATGAGGTGTTAACCGCATATCCAAAAAATCCAGAGCCATAATCTCCTGTTATTCCATCATTTTTAAGTGTTGATGGAAAGGCATGAAAAGCAGTTGGCGCAAAACCATCTTCGGTAATATTGGCAATACCTCCCAATAAACCACCGTAACCCGTACGTAAGAGATAAAAATCATCAGGATTTTGACGGTAATCCATTAACACTGGTATCGCATTTAAAGCAGACCCATAATGGTGTATCATCCGTTCTATGCGTGAAAGTTTTCCTCCATATAAGAAATCCCAATATCGACGGGCATTACCATTGTAGGCCCAATGTGGCACCACAGGCATATAAGCCAGTATGGCATTAAGCGTTACATTGGCCTTATCATTATAGCCAAAATATTTAGACCATACATACACTTCTTCCTGACCAGTAGAATCCCATGGCATTTCGCTACCAAAAGGGTATTCTAATGATCGCCAATGATCGGCGCGCTTCTTCATTGCCGTCTCTAACTTTGTTGCCATTTCTGTTAAACCCTCATTTTGCAGGTCTTTTAAAATCAAATAAAAGATCGTTCCTTCCATTTGTCCAAATTGTGCATAATAAGGTGCAAATTTTATCATTGCCAAACCAGTTTCGGCAGCATTAGTAAGATGTTCCATCCATTTTTGTTCCTCAACCAATCCCCTGTAATTACGTGCCAATCGGTATAAAGTCCAATGAGCGGCAGCCACGTGCGGATAATTATAAGACCTACCTAAATTGTTAGCCTCTTTAATTGGCCAAGCAGACCACGTTTTAAAATTAACATCTTTGCTATACGTATCTTTTGGTACCGAATCAGGCTCGTAATAGAATAGACTTTTCTTAACGCCAAATTTCTTGGCACCCTCTTTAACTTGTATACGCCCAAACATAACTGTATCTACAAAGGTCTTTAATTTGTCAACCTCAGCCTTATCTGGATTTACCAATTGTTTCATCATTGCCCCTAACCAGCTACCTGCCCCACCTTCATCACTTAAACCAGCAATCCAAGCTCTACTATCTTGTACCACTTGTTCTTTCTTCTCATAATCGTAGGTAATAGCTGATGGGTTACGTTTAAATATAGGATCTGGTTGATTAAACCACTGTTTGGTTGTAAGGAAATTTCCATAGGCAGCAATTACTTCCGTTTCTGGCTTAATTACTTTATAATTTATAGTTTGTGTTAACCCATCATCATAAGTAAGGGTTAATCTGGCCCTACCCCAGGTATTACCTTTTACTAGGTATGTTCTCCAACCATTTTTTGTTGCTGTGGACGATGTTACAGTTAATGAGTTTTGTGGCTCAATTGATATAGATTTAACACTTTTACTATACTTAATAAATAATTTCGCATTTACATCTTGAGGCAATACATAACCAGGCACCGAAAGAGCCACAGGTCTATTATTTGCTATCAACGTACTTTCGATACTCTTTACAGTCCCCGAAAGTAAAAATTTAAGACCAAAACTACGTGTTTCCCCTGCTTTTAAAATGGTTGAAGTTGGTGTGTTCCATTGTTCAGCATTTTTCCACTCATTTTCCGCGTAAGCTTTACTATAAACCATCCACTCATAAAAACCTTCGAATACAATTCCACGCGGTGTTGGATCGTCTAATAATGGATTGTAGGCCTCAAATGGCGTTTTTCCATAAGGCGTTATCACTAATGTTGATGGTTGGCCGCTTAGTCGTGCTACTTGCAGATAACCTGCATCTTTTCCAATATAAGGATCGTAGAAAACATTATCAGAATGCGATTTTTCTAAAGTCTTTCCTTCCAAAATATTATTAAAAATCATTGGAATGCCCAATGCACCTATTTCTACAGGTAGAGTAGTTTTATTTTTCAACTCAAAGCGAAGAATTAGCTGACCACCTTGTAATTCCCAAAATCTTTTCACCTCTAAGGGGATATCATTTGGCAATGTTGCGGCAAGATCTGCCCCAGCAATTACACTGCCAGCTACTTTTAACGCTTTAATTGGTGCACGTTTGGCAGCAGTATTGTATTTTTTCCATTCAGTTTCGCTACCAGTTCTTAATCTTAAGTTAATATCACCCAAATGATAAAGTCCATCTGCACTCCGCACTTTTAAGCTATCACCGGGAGTAAAATCAAAACCCTTTACCAATTTCGGTATCAAGCCTGCAACAGTTTGCGAGGAATTAACCAACTTAAGATTAAATGACCCGGCATTTAATGTAGTATAGCCTTTTTCCAATCCTAAAGTAGATTGTCTTTTTGCAAGGGCTTTCCATGGCGATTGAGCCATTAATGCAATGGGGCTTTCACACAGCAATACTATAGTGAGTAAAAATAGGAGAACTGAGAATTTATTTTTTAACATGTCTAATTTTAGTTAAATGAATTACAATAATTAAAAATATATTTTGTTAATAAAGGTTATTAATGAGGCTTAAAGCGTAAAATCGGCAAAATATTAGGATCAACGATATTTTTTTCAACAATGAGCTGGTGCAAATATCAGCCACGCCACATAAAGTTTAAATATTCTATTTAACCACTGATTCGTCTAAGCTTGTGCCTGTAAGTTTAATCTCATAAGGCCACTGCTCGTTATTTTCGTCTTTTCCAGATACTGACCAATGTTCTTTTGGAGCCCCACTTACCACTAACCATAAATATTCGGTATCATTAGGCACTTTAAAGGTAACGGCACCAATTGCATTGCCATTCACATCACCATATACACGCCTCCCATCCTTGTTAACTGCCAAAAAACCATATCTCCATCCTGCCATATCAGTTTTTATTGCCCTAAAACCATCAGCTCCTGCTATACCCTTAAAATCCAATTGAACTTTAGTTCCAACAGCGGGAACCTTTAGCTTGATGCCATTATACCCGTAATTTTGCAGGCAATTGTTTGCTGCAATCCGATACCATCCTCCAGTTACCGCATTAAATGTACTATTGTGTTGATTGGCATATTTCCTGGACACATTTTCTATGTGTTTCATATCCCAGGTAATGAACCGACGTGAAGCATCAAAAATTTCATCATTAAATTGTTCTTGACTAAGACCAGTTACACGTTTATAAACCATTACCGGATCTTCACCTGTTTTTACCTCACGCATCAATTTACCAAAAAAATCTACTCCATGCTTATTAGACCAATACTCTATTACGTATGGGCTATGGTACATGTTAGTAGGATGCAGAAATGCATAATGTGTTTTCTTCATGAAATCTACCAAATGGTAGTTTTCGAAAGTCATCCATTCTGGATAGTTTTGCCAAAGCATGTATTGTGCCGACATTTCCATGATGGGCCCGCCCATCCCAGTGCTATTGTCGTTACTGGCCAGGTATTGAAAAGAGTGGCCTAGCTCATGGGCCAAGGCGCCATAAGGTGCTTTATTCATTCGTACAGCTGGTGTCCATAAAACACCAATCTTATTTTCGGCTCCACCACCAAAGGCAGTTTGTTCTGTGCCCCCTATTACATATACCAATATTTTATACTTATCAGTAAGCGATTTTCCCTTTTGCACCAATTTTAAGTCATTTACATAACTTTGATAGAATCGCTCACATTCCTTTAACGCATCACGCACATTAAAACGTTTGTTCGGTTCTGCATTTTGCATTGGGTCTTCTCCAAATTCTTTGGCCCAAAAAATAACGATATTATCAGATTCTATCCGCCTTTTGTCGCTGTATTCACTATTATCATTGGTATAATCGTTGTTCTCTGGCACCCTCCATACCTTTGCAGGGATATAGGCCTCCTTCTCCATTTTATCTTTTTCAGATTGGATGGACTTACTCACATTTGGATACAAGAAACAGGCAATCAGTGTAAAGAATATGCCTTTTGGCAAGGAATTAAATTGCATTGGTTCAGGAATTTTATGTTTTAAATAATCACTAAAGATAAATAGGCCTTAAAAATATCTTAGCTCATAATTTAACTGATATTAGCATTCTTTTACCTTAAAATGGAAATATAAAACTCAAAACATTTCTATTTTAACTTAACATCTAGGTAAACCGAGTGACGACCGTAAGTTTCATAAAAAGGTTTAAAAACAACATCATCAATCGTGAATTGCAACTGCTTGGGATCGCCTTTAATTGACTTGCCTATATCTTCAGCATTAAGGCTTACCTTGCGCCATTCTTTTCTAGCTTCAGGCTCCTGAGCTGCTAATAATATTGGTCCGTAAAACAGACTGGCAATATTCTGCTGATCCATAACCGGGTCTAGGTGAAACTGGAAAGGCATTCTCAGCTCTATGATATCGCCATCTCTCCAACTACGGCTAATTTTCAGGTAACTACCTGGTTTAGTTTGAAGCTTTTGGGCTACACCGTTGATTTTTACAAAGAATCCTTTAGTAGCCCAGCCTGGCACACGCACATTGACCTCAAATTTCCCACTGCCCTTAATCGTCAGGCGGGTATGATCTTCCTTTGGGAAATCAGTTGTCTGCATCACCTTTACTTTACGTTCTGTCCAATCTAGTGTTGAGGGTATGTATAGATTGACATAAAGTGCCTGGTTATCCTTGCTTTTAAAGTAAATTGAATTTTGTAGCTTAGTATTACTCTCTATTGCCGTACCATTGCAACACGTAAAGCCTGTCATATCCGGATTACCAAATTGCTTGATAGATCCCGGTCCAAGTGGCACATGATAGGTATTGGCTGGGCTATTCTCGGCTACAGAAGCTAGAATATGGTTATATAAGCTACGTTCATAATAATCCATTAACTCTGCCCGCGGATCGAAGAGAAACAGGTCGCTGGTTAATTTTAGCATATTGTAGGTGGCACAAGTTTCATTCTGCCCACCCATTGAAAAGCCGTTTTCATACAATGTTGCTGGTTGAGCAATAAAACATTCTGCATTGGCTGGATTACGTGCGCCTGCAACTCCTCCAATACTATACATATAATCACTAACCATCTTATGCCAGAAATTATCGGCCACTTTGTAATATTCAGGATCATTGGAAACACGGTAGGTTTCGATACTCCCGACAACTTGTGGTATATGTTGGTTGGCATGTAATCCACGGAAAAGATCCACATTTTTGGCCAGTCCATGTGAATGCGCTGGATCACCAAAAAATACTTTGATATTATCAAATAATTGTGCAGTTTTTAGGTATTTCTGGTCGCCCGTAATCCTGTACAAACGAGCCATTACTTCATTCATTCCCCCAAACTCACCAGCAATGTACGTATTCCACATCTTTATGAGTGTATCTTGTGGCAACTTGCTTAAGCGGGCATATACCCAGTCGCTCATACCCGTAGCTGTTTCAATGGCTTTTTTATTACCACTCACTTCATATACGTCTATTAAGCCAGCTAAAATTTTATGCAAGGTATAATACGGCGCCCAAATCTGGTTCTTTTGTCCTCCATACTTGGCCCCACTTTCTAACATGATCAACTGATCCGGAGGATACGCGCTGATAAATCCTTTCCCCCAGTTCCAATAATCGGTACGGATACCCGTTTCACTCAGATCTGAATCATAAGCTGATTTCCCCGTACCATATGGAACAGCAGTAGGGTCAGACACAAATGCCCCTCCGGGTTCTTTGGCCTTTCCAGATAGTTGTGCTAATGCGTAAAGGGTGTTTATCATATACTCCATTTTTTTGGAAAAATTGGCCTGAAGTTCCTTGTCGTATCCTGTAGCGGCATAGGCTTGTGCAATTGCCGTAAGGTAGTGACCTGTAGCATGCCCCCTTAATTTGGTGTCCTGAGTATCCCAAACACCCAAAGGTTTCGCTCCCTCAGGTTGTTTCTGGCCAAAAGCATCACGAAACATATAGAGAAACGAATTAGGATCGGTTTTAGCCAATGTTTTTATAAACTTATCACGATTCTCGATAAATTTGGTTTTATGCCCATGAGCATCTGTCTTTAACAAAACTTGATCTAAATGAAACGAAGCTAGCTTTAAAACTGGAGTGGTTGATCTAAAGGAGTCCTTTATTGTTACTATAGCCTTTGGTTTAAAATCCGTTCCTGCAACATGGCCTGTAACAACATAGCTTCCTGCTTTCAGAACCGCACTATTGTTAATTGGAGATGGCCATAACACACGCACTTTTGGGCCTTTGATTTCATTTCGGTAAGTTCCCTGTACATAAGCGGGTAATCGCGGCAAATTTCCTACAGCCGTTTCCACTTTCACATCAGAAACACGAATTAGGTAAGTATTATAAAGCTGCGCTTCGGTTTTAGAAAATTGCTGAAGCTCATCCTCTTTCTTACCGGTTGTATTTACCAAACCTTCGTTAAGCCCTTTTTGGGCATTGCGATAAATTCCGGCAATCTGCCTGCTATTGAGTGGAACACGGTAAATGCGAAAATCATGAATCATGGCATTGAGATAGGGATCTCCTGGCGCTAGTGACTTGCCAATATAAAGCAGTTTTTCTCCTGCTTGCTGACCGAATACAGCGTTTAACTCCATTGGTATATCCTTAGCTTCTCCTATGTCCTTACCATCAACATAGCTAACCATGGATTTTGATGAAACATCTATCACTATGGCCAGATGAATCCACTTATTCATTTCTATAGCCGAAGAAACCACCTCGTATTTATTTCCTTCCTTAGTTGTTATCAACGCTTGATAGCCTTTTTTAGCACTAGTACCTATTGGCGCAACAAAAAAACGCCTAGTGGCGTCCTTACCGAAATCAAAAAAAAGTTGGCCAACTTGCTCAGAGCGCAGGTATATCCAACCTGATATACTTAGTGATTCTACATCTGTTAGTGCGTCACCAGGAATCTTAATAAAAGAATTGCTATTGCCAGAGAGTGACAATACCTTTCCAAATCGATTGTCATTCACAAAATTAATTTCGGTACCTTGAAATTTAGCATGCAAATTATTTCGAGACCAGTCTTTGGTATCTCCGTTAAACACGTAACGTGCAACCATTCCTGTTTCACCTATTCCATCTAATATCTGGTCTCCATTTTGTGCCTTAACGGTGTTAACACTCTGGATTAAACCAACAACAACCAAAGTGACATGTAAGAAAACTTTATACATTTTCATATTTAATCATTTTTATCAATGAGCTAAACTATGAAAAACCTGTTTGTTTCTATAAGTGTATTTTAGCTAATAACCACATGATATTAACAGATAACCCAGATATTTATAGCACTAGTTAACTTTAATACATAAGGTATTCAATCCAACATTCCTTGCATCTCCAAACTTCTATCCCAAATGGCGTGTTAAAAAAGCGAAGAAAGCATATCACCCCTTATGGTCTAACTGCAAAAATCGCAGGGCTATTTAAGATGGTAATGATTGCAAATACCTTTCGGAATACAACTTTTGAACTTCAGTTTAACCAAGCCCTAATTCGCTGACTTAAAATGATCAATTATCCACCTTTTCATATTTATAAACTTGCATCCTCCCACTGGCTTTATAGATACTGTCTTGCTGTTTATCCTTTCGGTATTCTGTCAAAATAACATAATCTGAACTTAAAAAAATTGCATCCGGATTACCTGAAATCTTTGGATCTTTCGAATAAAACATTGCAGGATTATCATTATGTACCCTCGCTCTGTATAAATCTCTATTCCACTTGTAGAGCGTAGTATCATCATCACTGTATTTTTTACAGCCAAACGCTAGAAATAGCACCAATACGATCAAGAAGTTCTTAGCCATGTTTTTTTTACTTGAAGAAAATAAAAAAATTTAACTTGGTCAAATTTCTGTTGAAATTTAACATAAATTAACCATTGTGATTTTTTTGATGCACCTCTTAATTTTTTCTGGCTAAGTTTTGTCCTACAATCCCCTTGGGCTCATTTCCAATCTTAGTTCCCCAATTTACATCAGGTGCATCTTGTAGGTTAAACTCTAGTTTACTACCATTTACGATATCCAGATAGCGAATATAATTTTTGTGGCTGGGTTCCCTGAATATTTTGGGGTGCGCTGAAAACAAAAAAGCCTGTTTTCATACGAAAAACAGGCTTTTAAATGATTTGGTTCAATAACCAGCGGGGAGAATGGGAACCCACTAGAACATTTAGAAGGAATTTTAGCTGTTATAAAGGAAGTACTAAATAATAAGAAAGAAGATATACCTTAAATTTTTGCTATTTAATATCATTTTAAAAGAATTGTTGCTGTCATTTTATTAATAAAAACAACATAAGAAATTGATGAAGATCATAAGGAAATTAAAATGAATCACTAGAAATAATCAGCCTTAACAGAAATAGTCGAACAGAGTTATCAGAAATTTAGGAGATTAGTTTCTTCAGGCTATATTTAAATTTTGACTGTAATCGTCTAAATGCTTCCAAGCTATATCTAAGTACTTATCTAAGAATAGCTCGCTTTTTCTTTCCGACCAATTTTTGATTTTAATTATTGCTGCTTCCTTAGAAATACCTGGATTCTGTTTTTTAATAAAATCAACAGTCGCCAGTATTTCTATTGATAATGCTGACTGATAGCCATCTATAAGTTTTGTTAATTGCCTAATAATATTTCTTTGTTCAACAGATAGTTCCTTTTTAACATAGTCGCTAACCTCTTGCAACTTATCATATTGTAGTTCAAGCGGTTCAAATGCCTTAACTTGCATCTGTTCTAATCCCTTTATAAATTTGCCATTCAAGCCATATACCATATGTTCCACCTGCACACTATAAGGTCCATAATGATGGGCAGTGAATTTCAAGCTCTTTAAACTGGGATCACCAAGTCTTTGTAAGAAATAGGCTAATTTATTCGCAATAAAGAGACTAGTATTTTCCCCTAAAGAATCATAATAATACATAGCGTACAAAAGCATTGCTTTAGCCGGAGAAAGTTTCACCTCCTTTTTTGAATCTTGCGCCTTAAGGATTTGTTTGACTTGCTCGTTTGGCTCATAAACAATTATGTCGACGTCTTTTAAATCACCCAAATATTTTTCGATCATTGGCCTAACTTTATCCCATTTCAAGCCACCATTTCCACATCCTAAAGGTGGGATCGCAATGCTTTTGATATTTTGCTCAACAACTAATTTTGCCAGTTCTTTTAAGCCATTTTCAATATAATCATATTGAGATTTTTTGAACCATTCAGTTTTTGTTGGAAAATTAATAATTAGTTTTTCTCCTTGTAGGGTTTGGTCCTTAACTGCTAATAATTTTCCGGGAAGGAGTAATCCATTTTTACATGCGGCCAAGTAAAGTTTATAATTATGAGGGAACATTTCTTTAAATTGCAGAGCAATCCCCTTACCCATAACCCCTACCGTATTTACGGTATTGACAAGAGCTTCAGTATTCGCCTCTAATAAATTCCCTTTAATGTATCGCATTAATAATAGAAGTTTTTTGAAATATGAACCTTTATTTTATTTGTGGATTCAGTAACTAATTTACTAACCCTTTTGCTAGCATCCTCGTTGTAAACAATAATATTACTTATGCATTCTGGAGGAACGTGGAATTTGACTAAAAACTCTGCCTGTTTCTTTCTCATTTTGTCAAAATCTTCATCAGTATTATGCCAGTACCGTTCTCCAGCAAGCTTTAAATCAACATGACTAAGGTCATTAATTTGATTATAAAACGTTGTAATGGCATTTTTAGCGTGCCCATCGGTAAAACACCACAATTCACATTTATCAAGAATACTCTGAATGCTGCAACAAATATAGATAATTTCTTCTTGAGGTCTTCGCGTAATTCCCCTGTGTCCAGTTTTTATATTCAGTAACATTGGAGATAATCCACCGAAATAGAAGGGAACGTATTCTCCTAACTGACCATTAGGAGGATTAATCCCAACATCATGATCGTTTCTTTGCTGGATAAGGATACTATCGCCAATATTAATGTAATTTGGGTCGGCGTTTATATGTGATTTGTGGAACATGCCATGCTCAAGCAGGTATTCTAAATTATCGACATGGATAATTCGAAAAAGCCAAGTGTTGGTTAGGTCAAGTGCAGGCATATTACTATACAATAGTATATATAAAATTTGTGGCAATCAAGACTATCAAGGGAGAATAAAAAAAATTATTTAACTTACCTTACAATAATCATCTAATACTAAATCTCTTACTTATTTTTAATGAATAATTTTGGCGGTAACTGGACTAGTCAAAAAATAGAAATTGTAACCTCATATACCCAGGCCTACCTAAAGGTCATGACAAACCAATCTTTCAAACTTATTTATTTTGATGGGTTTGCAGGATCTGGAGATATCGAAAAACAAGATGAAGACATCATCCAAGGTGCCGCGCTTAGAGTTCTGGCTATCGATGATCCGAAAATCTTCGATATATACTATTTCGTAGAACTGGTTAAGAAATATGCCGAAAACTTAAAAGCACAAATAGATATAAAATTTCCGTATCCCAGTAGAAATTGCTTCGTTAAATCCGAAGACTGTAATGTAAAGATAAAGGATATGGCCAATTATCTGCTTAAACCTGAAAATGAGTTTACAAAAGTTTTAGCATTTATAGACCCCAAAGGAATGCAAGTAAAATGGGAGTCGTTAACTACACTAAAAGGCTTGGGCGTTGACATGTGGATTCTCGTGCCATTAGGAATGGGTGTAACCAGATTATTGAAAAAAGATGGGAATATCAGCGATACATGGGTTAATAGGTTGAAGATTTTTTTAGGCATGCAAGAGGATGAGATAAGGAACTATTTTTATGCCGATCAAAGAATCAACTTATTCGGAGATGTTGAAAATGGTCAAAAATTAAGTAATGCAATTGTAAGGGCGGCCAAATTATATCAAGAAAGACTGAAAACCGTTTTCAAATATGTATCCCAACCTTATGTACTAAGGAATTCTAAAAATTCACCTATGTATCATTTCTACTTAGCGACAAACAATACAACTGCAATAAAGATTGCTAATGATGTAATTAAGCCTAGATTTCAATAGTTAGATTGCAATCGGTAATTCCCTATAAATTACACCATCAAGTTCGCAGCCTCCCTTAGCATGTCTTGGATGTTCTTTATCAATTGTAGGATCATCAGGGTTATTATTGAATTTTGGTTTGCCCCATTGCTTAAAGAAAAAAGGAACATCGAGGCTTTCACATTGCTGTCTAATATAATCTATCCATTCAAATTTTACTGGTCTTGCGCCATGCCCCGATTCGCCTCCTACAATTACCCAATCTATATTATTCAGAGGTAATGACTTTATCGGCCCTAACAGTGGCTCTATGGATAGAAATTTGGTCCGTGCCGGAGTTTGACTTAACTCAACAACCCTATGAACATACTTTTCATTTTCAACAGAAACCCCCATCCAAATATTTTGTGTCCAATTTAATTCTCTTGCAATTGCCAGCAGCCTATCTGAACGCTTGGTAAGGACTTGATAGGTATGCTGTGGGGTTGAATTCATTACAGCAAAAACTGCCTTAATAAAATCAAGCGGGATTTCATCATGGAATAAATCACTCATGGAATTTACGAAAACCACCTTTGGCTTTTTCCAAGTAAAGGGTATATTCAATGATTCTGGGTGAATTCTGATTTTAAATCCATCCTTGTATTTACCAACTCTCATTGCCTTCAAACGTCTGGACATTACTTCTGCATAACAGAATTTACATCCAGGGCTAATTTTTTTACAGCCAGTTACAGGATTCCATGTTAACTCAGTCCATTCTATCGTTGATTCTGCCATAATGATGTTTACTTATTGATCAAAACAATGATGTTTGTTCATTAACGTAACTTTTAGAAATATTCCAAAATTTATTTCCTTGTTTGTCCTTGGAAAAGAACGCTAAATGATACAATAATACGGATTTCCCGTTAAGTCTATATCGTACGGGATGAAAATCTTCAATATCATTATACTCCAAAAGTTTAAAGCTAGACTTTAATCTTCCCGTTACAAATTGTGTAAAAGACTGGTCAGCAGTGTCAATATCTCCCTTATAGTCATTTCTCCAATCAGGATCTTGAAGGAAATTTTCTATTGTCTTATTATTTGGCTTACTATAATTATTCTCGTTTCTTTTTGCAGCCATACCTGTTGCTATTAAAATAAGAAAATCCATTTTCAGTCTACCTAACAACTTTAACGTTAAAAAATGAATCTCAAGTGCAAACGGGTCTACAAAACAAAAACTTAGCACACGATTGGTCTTGCTGAATTGTGGGATATGGCTTAGGATTTCGTTTATCTTTGTATTGCAATTTCCCTTGACAAATACTGTATTCAAATTGGGAAAATCTCTTTTTACCCTAATTTCAAGATCATTTATAAGAAGTTCATTTTCGTCGCAAAAAATATACTTGGTAAAGGGGTTAGACAATGAAAGTGCTATCATCGCTGAGGATTTTACGATTTTTCCCGTAGTCTCTATTCTTGCATACCCACTCGAGGAAAATAAATCAATATAGACTAAATTTTCCCACTTTGACTTCATTGTTGAAGTAAATAGATCTGCATAATGTCCCACCAATCTATATTTTTCCAATCCCCATTCTCCAACTTCTGGGATTCGTAAACCATCATCCACTACTTCGGTAATAGGAGCATATTTTGAGAGAGCCATGGGAATTTAGGTAACCTATATCAATAATAACTAAAAAAATACCAAAAACAAATCTTAATTGTATTTTAATTCAGCGTATTAACACCAATTTTTACAAATTCCTTGTACAAATCAAAAGGTCGTTTTTGCCTTTTCCGATACATTTCTATTCGGCGGCTTTATAATTTCTTATATTTTGAGAATATCCAGTTACTGAATTGTACGTTTAAAAGACTCTCTTTGTCTTTCTATTGCTGTGTCGAATTAGCTACTAAAGATTACAGTATCGTAATAACAAGAAAGTATAAATTATAAATGTAAAAATTATGGAAAATCAAGATGAAGAGGACTTTCTAAAATTTCTTGCAGAGATTATTGTAGAAATAATCATTAAGCAAACATCAACGCCTAAAAACAAAAAATCCTGTAATCAATGACTACAGGATTTAGGTGTTCTAGAATTTCATTATGCGGACCGGACGGGACTCGAACCCGCGACCTCCGCCGTGACAGGGCGGCATTCTAACCAGCTGAACTACCGATCCGTTTTCCTAAAACAAAATCTCTTTCGTTTCGGGATTGCAAATATAGCGTCTTTAATTTATTTTACAACAAATATTTTAAAATAATTGTAACAACCTAAATTACAGCACCTTCTTTCATCTTCTCTGCATTCTCTGCAAACTGCAAAGCATCAATTAACTCTTGCACCCCACCATCCATTACGCCATTTAGGTTATACAAGGTTAAGCCAATACGGTGATCTGTTACCCTTCCTTGTGGATAATTGTAAGTTCTGATCTTAGCTGACCTATCTCCAGTTGATACCATCGTCTTACGTCTTGCCGCAACATCACCATTCTTTTTCTGCAATTCTATGTCGTATAATTTACTACGCAACATCTCCATTGCAATTAAACGGTTACCTAACTGCGATCTATCTTGTTGACAAACCACTACAATTCCAGATGGTTTATGTGTTAATTGAACTTTTGTTTCAACCTTGTTTACATTCTGACCCCCTGCACCTCCAGAACGTGAAGTATGCAGTTCAATATCCGCTGGATTAATGTACAAATCAATTTCTTCTGCCTCTGGCAAAACAGCAACTGATGCTGCTGAAGTATGCACCCTACCTTGTGTTTCTGTATCGGGAACTCGTTGTACACGATGCACACCAGATTCATATTTTAACTGACCATACACATCATCGCCACTAACCTTTAAAATTACCTCTTTATACCCGCCTGCAGTACCTTCTGTTACATCTACGGTCTCAACTTTCCAACCTTTGGTGTCAAAATAACGACTATACATCCGGTATAAATCTCCAGCAAACAAAGCTGCCTCATCTCCGCCTGTTCCACCCCTAATCTCAAAAACTGCATTCTTAGCGTCTTCTGGGTCTTTTGGTATCAACATCAAGCGAATTTCTTCTTCCATTTTCTCCTGTTGAACCAATAGCATGTCCAGTTCTTCTTTTGCCATTTCACGCATTTCTGGATCCTTCTCAGAACTCAAAATATCTTTGTTGGCGTCAATGTTACTCATTACATTTTTGTAGATTTTATATTCATCCACAATTTTGCCCAAGTCTTTATATTCTTTGTTTAAAGCTGCAAAACGCTTCATATCCTGCATCGTATCAGGATTGCTCAATTGCTCTTCTACATCTTCCCAACGCAATTTTATCGCTTCTAATTTTTCTAACATAGTATTAAATTCTTTTGAAAATCTGCTTCGCTACAATAAACAAAGCATTTTTAGTTTCAATCGCCTGCCTGCCGCAGGCAGGGGTTTACTAAACACAAACCTGTGCCAAATAAGAATGCAAAAATAAGGAAAAATCCTCAGTTTGCAGTTTTCCGTTAACAGTTTTGTAACCATCACGTCTTGATACTCGATACTTTATACTAATTACCCTTAAAGTATTCCAATCTTAAATCTTCACCATCAAAAACACCATAAGAGCTGTAATTAATCCACTCCCCTATGTTTACATACCTGCTATTATTACTTAGCTTAATGTCTAATGGCAAATGTCTATGCCCAAAAATAAAGTAGTCGAAGTGTTGTTTAGCTAATTGTTCTTTGGCATAAATGGCTAACCATTCATTCTCTTCTCCTAAAAATTCTTCTTTTTCATCGCTGGCAAGTCTGCTACTTCCAGACCAGCCATTGGCAATTGATAATCCAATACGAGGCGGCAACATTGAAAATGCCCACTGGCAAAAAGGATTTCTAAAAATCTTACGCAAGAATTTATATTTCGCATCGCCCGGCCCTAATCCGTCTCCATGGTGCAAATAAAATTTCTTCCCACTCCTATCAATAATAAGTTCATCACTAACAATTTCAATCCCCATTTCCTTAGTAAAATAATCGTTTACCCACATGTCATGATTGCCCTTAAAGAAATAGATTTTTATGCCGCCATCGGCCATTTGAGCTAATTTCCCTTGCAAACGGATAAATCCTTTTGGTATAACAGTTTTGTATTCAAACCAAAAGTCAAACACATCGCCCATTAAAAAAAGCTCACCACAATTTGGCTCAATAAAATTTAGCCAATTTACAATGCGTTCTTCTCTTTTGCGACTTTCAACATAACTAGGCGAACCCAAATGAAAATCAGAAGCGAAATAAATATTCTTTGCCATCATCAATCCCAAAGGTAATTTAAAAAGCTTAAAGCAAAAAGCTTAAAGACTAAGGCAAAAGGCTAATCGCCAAGTATTCAATACCTTTTGTGCCCTTTTGCGATTAAAACTTTAAGAACTGAAAAACATATATTAGTAAATAATTTATTTTGACATGAAAAACCCACTCATTTTCAGCTTATTTGCAGTCCCACTACTTGCCTGTAATCCAGGTAAAAAACCAGCAGAAAAAATCACTTTAATGGCATATCCAGAAACAAAAAAAGATTCAACAACTGATAGTTATTTCGGCACAACTATAGCAGACCCTTATCGTTGGTTAGAAAATGACACCTCCACAGAAACAAAAAAATGGGTTGATGCGCAAAACAAAGTAACACAGAATTACCTATCACAAATTCCGTATAGAGAAGATTTCAAAAAGCGCTTAACAGAAATCTGGAATTATCCTAAAGAATCTGCACCATTTAAGGTTGGAGAATATTACTTTTTCACCAAAAATGACGGATTGCAAAACCAAAGCATTTGGTTCTTAAAAAAAGGATTAAATGGGAAAGAGGAAGTTCTTTTAGATCCAAATCAACTATCTAAAGATGGAACCGTATCAATTTCCTTGTTAGGCTTTTCTAATAACAAAAAATATGTTGCGTACTCTATCGCCCAATCTGGTTCTGACTGGAGCAATATTTATGTGATGGAAATTGCCACAAAGAAAAAATTGGTTGACGAATTAAAATGGACTAAATTTTCTGGTGCGGCCTGGAAAGGCGATGGATTTTATTACAGCAGATATGATGAGCCAGCAAAAGGAATGGAGTTATCGGCAGCTAATAAATATCAGAAAGTCTATTATCATAAACTTGGCGATTTGCAAAAAAACGATCAATTGGTATTTGAAGACAAAACAAACCCAAACTTATATTTCGGAGCACAGGTTACCGAAGATGAGCACTTTCTGGTTATTTATGCTAGTGCAGGAACTTCAGGAAATGCATTGTTCTATCAAGACTTCGCATCATCAACTAACAAAATCGAATTGTTAGTTAAAGGTTTTGAAAACAATCACAATGTGATTGATAATATTGGCGATAAATTATTAGTGAACACTGACTTAGGTGCTCCGAACAAACAAGTTGTATTGGTAGATCCAAAAAATTCACACCCTAAAAACTGGCAAAAAATTATCCCAGAATCTCAATTGGCAATGGAGAGTGTGAGTACTGGAGGAGGATTTTTATGGGCTTCTTATTTAAAAGATGCCAGCACAAATATTGTTCAGTTTGACTTAACTGGAAAAAAACTGAAAGATGTAAAACTTCCTGATATTGGCACGGTAGGTGGTTTTGGCGGCTTTAAGGAAGATCAAGAATTCTTCTATTCCTTTACAAATTTTACTACCCCGGGCATAACTTATCATTACAATATAAGAGAAGGGGAATCGGTGCTGTATAAAAAATCAGAATTAAAGTTCAATACTGATGATTATGAAACCAAGCAAGTATTTTATCCATCAAAAGATGGAACCAAAGTACCCATGTTTATTGTGCATAAAAAAGGAATTAAATTAGATGGAAACAATCCTGTTTTCCTTTATGCTTACGGTGGTTTCCAAATTTCTTTAACTCCTAGTTTTAGCCTGTCTAGAATGTTATTTTTAGAAAAGGGCGGCATCTATGTCCAACCTAGTTTGCGTGGCGGAAGTGAATACGGCGAAGCTTGGCACAAAGCAGGTATGCTAGAAAAGAAACAAAATGTATTTGATGATTTTATCGCTGCTGCCGAATACCTCATTAAAGAAAAATATACTAACGCCGATAAAATTGCAATCTCTGGAGGTTCCAATGGCGGACTTTTAGTTGGGGCTTGCATGACTCAAAGACCAGAATTGTTTAAGGTTGCATTACCGGCGGTTGGTGTTTTAGATATGTTACGTTACCACAAATTTACAGTCGGTTGGGGATGGGCAGTTGAATATGGAAGTAGCGATAAAAAAGAAGATTTTGATTATTTAATCAAATATTCGCCCCTACATAATGTTAAAGCTAATTTAAAATATCCAGCTACTTTAATTACAACGGCAGACCATGATGATCGAGTAGTACCTGCACACTCTTTCAAATTTGTAGCAACTCTTCAAGAAAAATACAAAGGAACCAACCCAATGTTAATTAGAATTGAGACAAAAGCAGGCCATGGAGCGGGTAAACCAACTGCAAAAATGATTGAGGAAGCTGCAGATGTATGGAGTTTTGTATTTCAGAATTTGGGTATGAGCTATTAAGTCGGAATTAAATTCTGATTAAGTGAATATTAATTGGCAGACTAATTAAAAACGACCAAATTAATAGATTTTATTAAAATAATGTAGAATATGTCTAAATAATGTGGCTGATTTCGTAACTTTGCATTAAACTTTTTGTAAATGATCTCTACTGATATAGCCATAATTGGCGCCGGTCCTGTTGGTTTATTTGCCATCTTCGAAGCTGGCTTATTAAAAATGCGTTGCCATTTAATTGATTACTTACCTCAAGTAGGTGGTCAACTTTCAGAAATATATCCTAAAAAACCCATTTACGACATTCCAGGATACCCAACTGTATTAGCTCAAGAGTTAGTAGATAATTTGGTTGAACAGGCTAAACCTTTCCACCCAGGTTATACTTTAGGTGAAAGAATAGAAGGTTTAGAAAAACGTGGCGAAGCTGATTTTGTGTTAACCACTAATATGGGAACCATCATTGAAGCTAAAGTTGTGGTTATTGCTGGTGGTTTAGGTTGTTTCGAACCTCGCAAACCGGCTGTTGCTGGCTTAGAGCAATTTGAAAATGGTAGAGGTGTTAATTACATGATCCTAGACCCAGAGAAATATCGTGGTCAGAAAATGGTTATTGCAGGCGGAGGTGACTCTGCATTAGACTGGACTATTTTCTTGGCAGATGTTGTTTCTGAATTAACCTTGGTACATAGAAGTGAAAGTTTCCGTGGTGCCCCTGATTCTGTAAATAAAGTGATGGAATTAGCTGAAAGTGGAAAGATCAACCTTGTTTTAAATAGCAACCTAAATTCGGTTTCTGGGGAAGGTAAATTAGAAAACGTAGAAGTAATCCATAACCGCACAATGGAAACCACAACCTATGAAGCAGACCACCTAATCCCTTTATTCGGCTTAAGCCCTAAATTAGGCCCTATAGAGCAATGGAATTTAAACATAAGCAAGAGCGCCATTGAGGTAAATACAGATGACTACTCGACCAATATACCGGGTATATACGCAATTGGTGACATTAATACTTACACTAATAAATTAAAGTTAATTTTATGTGGCTTTCATGAGGCTGCTTTAATGAGTCATAGTGCATATCAATACATGAACCCAGGCATTAAATACACCATGAAATATACAACTGTTAACGGTGTAACAGAATTTTAAGAATGGAAACAATAGACATTACAATTGAAGTTGAAGACCGTGAAGGCAATAAAAGCACGTTAACTGCCCCTACAGATATGGGGTTAAGTCTAATGGAGTTTCTAAAAGCCAGTGAGTATGATGTTTTAGCCACTTGTGGCGGGATGGCATTATGCGCTACCTGCTGTGTAGATGTAATGGAAGGTGAGGAAAAGCTAAACGAAATGTCTGATGACGAATATGCCATGCTTGATACCTTACCTGATTTATTACCTAACTCTAGATTAGCTTGTCAGTTACAATTAAGCCCTATAATGGACGGACTTAAAGTTCGTTTGCACGCGATGGATTAAACTATACATATCCTAAACTTACCAATAAAAAAAGCTCCAAAATTTTGGAGCTTTTTTTATAACTATATCTTTTCTTAAACTAAAAAGGGTTGCTAAAATTTGCAACCCTTTTTTTTAGATTAAAATAATTATGGTCTTGGACCTTTATATTTTAAAACTGCAACAATTTTAGTAGGTGCAAAGCCAGGTTGTGTCATAAAGAATTGTAAATAAACATTATGACTAACTGGATCAAAGTAATTAGTAGTAGCTGGTGCAGCAGGATCAAGAGACATCGCTCTACCATTTGCTGGTGCAGCAATACCATTAACAACTGAAAGCACTTTGTTTGTAGCTGGATCAAACGTAATCTGAAGGTTTGTTGAGCCAAATCCACTAACTCCACCTGTATTTGAAAGAATAGGAATCAAATAATCTCCAAAAGCTCCATTCCATAAGCCATTAGAATTTGCACCAGATGTTCTAAGTTGAATATCATAAGCTACAGGATACAAAAACTCTGTATTTTGCAAAATTGTAGGCCTATCATTCGCAAAAATTGTTGATGTATAGGTATATGAACCATCAAATTTATTTTTTGCAGCAAGGTTTAATAAAATATTACTAAAGTTAGAGCTAATTGTACCAGATGAAACACTTTTAATCTTTAATGGCAAAGCATACGATTTAGTTAAATCAAATAGTGAAGTTTTAACTGAAACAGTAAAAGTTGCAGTTTTTTTACCTTTAGGTATTACTACAGAAGTTGCATTTATAGTATAAACTGCAGGATCCATTAGAGTAAATGTTTTTGCATTCTCTGTGTTATATTGCGTAATAGTTGCAGCATCACCTAAGCCAACACTAACTGTTATGTCTTCTGGTGCTCCGTCAGCCGGCCCAGAATAACTTACAGTAACTGGAACCTCTGTAGGAGTAGTAACAATTGGAAATGCTATAGAATACAATGCGTATGTGCTACCATGAACTGCTATATCAGATGGGTTTTGAAATTCAATAACATTAGTTCCCTTATCAGGATCTAAAACCAACCTATCATCTTTTAAACATGAAGATAAAGTTGCAATGGCAACTAAAAGGCCAATTGATTTAAAAATATATTTTTTCATAATTTCTATAAAATTAATTTACGTCCCAGAATATTTTAGAAGTATACAAGCTAATGTTAGTAGGCACATTGCTAGGATTTAAGTTATATTCTTCTTGTGGATATAAAATTCTTGTGATGATTTTATCTGGCGTAGTAGCAACTGATGATTTTGATGCAAATGTATCTGTTGGAGGATTAGCACCATTAGTTACCACCCTTGGCCATGCAGTACGTCTGTACTCATTAAACGCTTCATCATTCTGGATATTAGCCAATGCAATATATTTTTGAGTAATGATTGCTTCGATTTTTCTACCCAAAATACTTTGGTTATAATCTGTTCCTAAAGGAGCTAATGTATAATTTACATTCCAACTAGTTGCATTATTAGCTTTATAATCGTTCAAGAAAGTTGTTGCGTCAGCAGCAGTTTTAGTAGCTACATCTGATGCGTTTTTGTACAAGTAATTATAAGAGGCTTTAATACCATTTTCAAAAGCAGCCAAACCAGCGTCACCCGATGTAATATAACCACGAGCTTGGGCTTCTGCTTGCAAGAAATCGCTTTCTGCTTTTAACATAATTACTGCACCTTGTGTTGGTCCTTTAGCTACACCTAAAGCAGTAGTGTTAAAATCAGCACCAGTAAACCAAGCAGTATAAGTAGCAATAGGAGCAACCGCACCTGCACTCTCGTCACCTAACTGATTTGCAGGTGTATTAGGGAATGCCCTAAAAATAACTGATCCTCTAGCAACATCATTAAACTTCACTCCATTATAAAATGCTAACATCCATTTAGTGGTTGTAGCAGAAGTTTGTGAACGTACGTTAGTAGCACTAGCTGCTAAAGATCCGTAAACAGGATTCATTCTACCTGCTTCTTTAAGGTAACCTGGGTTTACCAAAGCATCATCGGTTAAATAACCAACAGAGGCAGTAGTAGCAAACAAAGGAGTAGCGTAAGCTGTTAAAGCTGGCACACCTGCCATTTTAATTAACAAACGTAACCTTAAAGTATTTGCAAAACGTTTCCATTTATCCATGTCACCTTTAAACAGAGGGTCTGCAGTTGAGGCAATTGCTTGAGTAGCAGCAGACGCTTGAGCAGCAGTAATAGCAGCAATTGCTTCAGTTGTTTCTTTCACTAAATCTTTGTAAACATCTTCTGCTTTATCATAAGTAGGAGTTAATGCAGCAGTTCCCAGCAATGCTTTACTATAAGGAATGTCATTATATTGATCTACCATTCTAGCAAATGCAAAAGCTTTCATAATTCTAGCGATAGAAGTACTATATGCTAATGTTGCATCAGTTCCATTCTGATCAATTACATATTTATAGTCAGTTGCATTATCAAGTGTTGAAGTCCAAAGACCTGTAAAACTTGATGTAGTATATGCATAAGTTAGGGTAGCACCATAACCACCTACACCAGCTACGTTTGCAAACATACCAGCTGGGTATGAATAGCTTTGGCTAAATGTATTAGAGATCGAAGCCGTTCCTACAATTGCCTGTGGCAATACAAGTGCAGCTGTAGCTGTTGTAGCACTATTAGGATTTGTATTTACATCTAGAAACTTTTCACAAGATGAAAACCCTATTACTACGGCACTTATTAATAAACAATTTAATATCTTTTTCATATTTTTTCTCAAATTATAATGTTAATGAAAGAGTAGCGCCAAAGAATCTAGCTGGAGGAGTTTGTCCTAAAGATGTAAATCCAATTGCATTACTATCAGAACCAGCAGCACTATACTCTGGATCTGTGTAGATGTTTGTTTTTGGAGTCCACAAGAACAAATTTCTACCTTGAACACTGATACGTGCACCTTTAATATATTTAAGGCTACTTAAAACTGATTTCGGCAATTCATACGTTAATGAAAGCTCACGAAGTTTCCAGAATGCTGCAGAATATAAATAGTTTTCATTTACCGCTGTATTGGTTGGTCCGTTAGTCCAGAAATCTACACCACCAGTTCTAGTTGTAATACTTGTATTAGCTACATAAGTATTGCTAACTGGATCTAGATAAGATGAATTAGGAACAACAAAACGCTCCCTATTGAAATATGTAGTTCTAATACCAGCACCAGAAAAATCAAAACTACCGGCAGAGTTAAACATTACGTTACCACCTCTATATTCGAATAATCCGGCTAATCTAAATCCTTTGAAATTAACAGTTGCATCTAAACCTAAACGGTGAACTGGCTCTGTTTGACCAAAATCTGATGTTAAAACAGTAGCTGAAGGGAAACCAGTAACTCTATCTACAATGATTCTACCTTGAGAATCTCTCACATACGTACTTCCTTTTAAGAAAGGGAATGGAGAACCTGGTCTTGCAATTACTTGTGATGTACCAGAACTTGCCAAACCTAATTGAGGTAAGTCTTGGCTAATAGATAATACTTCGTTTGTATTGTAAGTATAGTTAGCACCAACAGAAATCTCTAAACCATTAGTTTTGTTTTGCACAGGAATTACTCTAACTGCAGTTTCAATACCGTGATTTTCTACTTCTCCAGTATTAGTTAAGAAAGAAGTATAACCAGTACTTGAAGGTACACTAACTGGAACCGTTTGGTCTGTAGTATTAGTTTTATAATAAGTGAAGGCACCAGTAATTCTCGATTTGAATAATTCGAAATCCATACCACCTTCATAACCTTTAGTAATCTCTGGGTTAATGTTAGGAGCAACAATACGATTTCCGATAGTGAAACCAGCAACACCATTATAAGGGTAGCCATAAGCTTGACCAAATGTTGGCGTTAATGCGTAAGCACCTGCTGTAGGACTGCTTCCAACACCTAAATTTACTAAACCTACTTTAGATACACCAGCTCTTAATTTTAATGAGTTGATGATTTTAGAATTTTTAATCACTGGGATTGCATCAGAAGCAATGAATGCGATATCTGCAGATGGATAGAAGAATGATCTATTTTCTTTAGATAGTACTGAACGCCAGTCATTTCTACCAGTAACGTGCAAGTACAAATAATCTTTAAATCCTAAACGAGCATCAGCATATATACCCATTTGGCGTACAGTAACATTACTCTCTCCAGCACCTGGATTAACCAAACTGTTTGAAATGTTAAATAAACCAGCTTGAATCAAGTTGTTCGCGCTAACAGATACCCCTTTGGTGGTATTACTTCTAGAACTAGCACCTAAAATAGTATTTAAAGAGAAATCACTACCTAATCTTTTAATGTACTGAGCTTGAAACTCTGGACTGATTTGAGTGCTAAAACTTGAACCATCACTTACACTACCTTGTATGTTAGCAAAATTAGAAGTTAGCCCTAATCTATAAGTAGAATAGTTAAATTTATCTGTGTATGCCTTGTTAGAAGCATTTTGTGTATTAATACTAGTACGGAACATAAATGATAACGCTTTGATAGGATACCATTTAATCTGAACGTTACCAGTCAAATAATCATTTCTAACTGATTGTCTATTGTTATCTATAGTGAAGTATGGGTTAGCATAATACTCATTAAAATAACCATTTGGATGAGCAAAATCATCCGTTTGCCAGTTTTGATAAGTAGTCAATGGAATTTGAGCAGGAGTCTGCAAAACGTTATCAAAAATTGTAGCTGTAGCTGTAGTTAAGTTATATCTGTTTTGGATATAGTTAACATTAAAGCTAAAATCAACGTTATTACCTAAATCCTTTTTACCATTTAATCTTAAAGTGAAACGGTTGTATAAATCATTTTTTACAGTACCTGACTGATCAAAATATTGAGATGATAAATAGTAAGAGCCTTTATCATCTCCAGAAGAGATAGCAAAGTCAGACTGGCTAGCGATACCTGTATCCCAAAAATCATCTTTACCTTGAGAAGATGGAGAATATGGAACAGTTTGTATACGACCATCAGCTAATGGCTTACCAATAATTCTCATTGAACCATCAAATCTTGGTCCATACTGCTGATTTTCATAAGGAGTATAGGTTGGAATATCATCGTTACCAGTACCAGAACCAAACTCTTCCTGTAACTGAGGCAAGAAGTTTACCTGCTCAATACTTACAGTTTGACCAACAGTAATTGAGGTAACACCACGTTTACCAGTTTTAGTTGTAATAATCAAAGCTCCATTTGATGCATCAGAACCATAAAGAGACGCTGCACCAGCACCATTCAATACTTGAATGTCTTCAATATCTTCAGGGTTTAAGTTACCTAAGATATTGTTTGGTACAATTACGTTATCCACAACAACCAAAGCTTGGTTATTACCTAATAACGAACGATTTCCACGTAATACTAATCTCACGTTAGGGTTAACACCAGAACTTACGGCATTTACTTGTAAACCCGCAACTTTACCAGTTAAGGCAGTTGCAACGTTAAATGCTTTAGCTTGTGTTAATTGTTGAGAATTAATAGTTGTTGATTGGTTACCTTGCTCACGACGTTTAATGGTAACACCACCCGCTGTAACAACTACTTGATCTAAAGTTTTAGAATCTAAAACTAAAGAAACATTCACTGCATTATTTGAAATAGCTACCTCTTGCGTAAGGTAACCTAAGTAAGAAACCTGTAAAGTTTTACCGTTTGCAGGCACCTTTAAGGTAAACTTACCATCTACTCCTGTTGTTGTTCCAACTGCAGGAGCCTCTTTTACTTTTACGGACGCACCTGGGATAGGTAGTCCGTCTTCACTTGCTTTGATTGTACCTGTTACTGTACGTTCTTGAGCGAACGCGGCCACAGTAAGTGTACACAAGATGAATAAACTTAGTACAAGTTTTTTCATAAATTAATAAAATTTAGGTTAGTTAATAGTTAATTAATCCCTAAATATGGATAAAACTACTTTGGAATCAAAATTTTAGAGTGCTAAAAAAAATGGTTGATTTTACAAGTATCTGAAAATGAGGTTGTTAAAATTTAACACTTTTTAACACTTAGTGAGAGTATTTTGTTTTGAGTTAAATAATTGATAAAAAACAAGTTAAAACTTAATTCTTAGTTACAAATATGAAAAGAAAAGAGGCTTAATTATTTGAATTTGATATTTTAGAGGGATTTCCTATCACTTTAAAGCTGCCATCGCCCTTTAAGATAGCGAAAATTTGAGATTGATTGCTAAAAAGCGACTTTGCTTGAGCTATTTCCTTATCATATTGAAAGGATTGTTCTATTTTCCCCTTTTCAAAATAGTATCTACTTATAATTTGCGTTTCTAAAACTCTTTTAATCTCTGCTTTATGAGTTATTAAATCTGTTTTCTTTGCACTTAGCATTTTTGACTTCAACTCTTCTAAATCTGTTTTTACGGCTGCTAATTTGTTTTCCTTCTCTGCCTCAGATCTTAAATCTGACAATAAACGTTCAGTTTTTGAAGTATAGTTATAATCTTTGCTTGCCAAAGAATTAACAAACGCTGTATAATTTACATCACTTAATTGAAATGTTTTAACATTAGGCAAATCCTTGTTAGCCTTTTTATAGGCGTTCGCGTAATCAAAGAAAAGATTTTTGTTGGCCAATGATAATGTGATGGGGCTATATTTAACTGGCTCAACAAAAACATCAGGGTAAACTCCATTGCCATTGTAAACAGTTCTTCCCCCTTTAGTTCCGAATGCTTTCATTGCAGTATCTGCAAATTTCTCAGCAATTCCATTTTCATCTTTATGAGCGTAGTCTAGCGCTTGTATACATCGCCCAGATGGTGTATAATATTTAGCTACAGTGACTTTTACCAAGCTATTATAAGGAAGATTAAATGTTTGCTGCACTAAGCCTTTGCCGTAACTACGTTGACCAATTACAATTGCCCTGTCTAAATCTTGCAGAGCCCCCGCTACAATCTCAGAAGCCGAAGCCGATGACCCATTAACTAGAACAACTAATGGAACTTGAGGTGAAATTGGTTGGCTTAAAGTTTGATACCTGATTGTTTTTTCTGGGTTTCTACCTTTTTGTACAACAACCAAGATATCTTTTTGCACAAATAGGTTTACAATCTTTACCGCTTCTTGAAGGATACCGCCCCCATTGTTCCTTAAATCTATTATAATGCCTTTCGGGTTAGATTTATTTATATTGGTCAATGCATCCTTTACTTCTTGCCCTGAATTTTCTAAAAACTTGTCTAATTTAATATAGCCAATTTGATCTTCTAGCATACCGGAATAAGAAACATTCGGCTGTTTAATTTCTTCTCTTACCAGGGTTTTATTTAAAACAGCTCCTTCTCTAATCAACACCAAATTTAAAGGCGATCCTTTTGGCCCCCTAAGCAGCTGGCTAATTTGACTACGATCTTTACCTTGGGTATCTGTGCCGTTAATTTTTACGATTTGGTCCCCAGGTTTGATATCTTGCTTATTTGCAGGGTTTCCTTCACTTACTTCATTTACAAAAAGTTTTCCTTCAATAAATAAAGTTCCTGCTCCTATCCCCCCATATTGGGTACTTACATAATTAAGTTTATAGTTTTCTATCTCCGATTCTGGAATATACTCGGTATAAGGATCTAAACCCTCTAGCATGGCATCAATACCGGTTTTCATTAAATCGCCCGGACTAGTTTCTTCAACATAGTTGATATTGATTTCCTTATATAAAGAAGCAAAGATATCTAGGTTTTTTGAAACCAAGAATAAGTCTTCCTTAAATGCAAGTGTTATCAATGCAGAACAAGCAACAATTAACAAGACACTAATCTTAATTTTCTTCATACCCGTTAAATTAGTGTTAAACTTACAAAAAAGTATAGTGATATAAAATAGACCCTAAAGTCTATTACCTGCTGGATCGGCTAATGCCTTTTTGATTGTAAACTCTATATATGCCTGATCTCTTTTAACCAGAGACATTAACTGTTGTACCAACTGATCTTCTTGACCTGGAGAAAAGGATAAGTTAGCCGAAGTTAAATCGCGGTATTTTCTTAAAAATTTAATTTTAACTCTTTCCCAAGATTCTGGGGTTAGGGTAAAGCTTGCCATATTTTAATACTTTGATTGCAAAAATATAAATTTTTAGAGAGTTATACTGTATTATCTTAAAATGGTTAGCTAAGGCCCCCATCAAAGATTGGCTGTAATCGTTCTTTACTGCAAAACAATAAATCTTGAGCTCTTGAGTCATTTGTTCTCTTTCAGGTATTTTGATATGGCAGCTTGGTAAACGGTCTTGTCTTTGGGTATCGTTTTAGTAAAGGCTAGCTTTTTCTCGGTGTCTGAAATGATACTTTTTGCATACGCTTGCGCAGCTTTAAATTGCAGTTGGTTTTCTTTTTGCTTTTCGGTCTTTACAACTTTAGACATATCAGGGTATTTGCTGATAACTGTTTTACCTCCATAGTTTTTAAAGATAATGTTACCCACCTTGCCGCTTAGGGTTTCGGTAACGATATTGTTTTTTGAGATTGCCATAGATTTTTGTTTTTCTTAAAGATAGTGATATATTATTGAAATACTCATCATCTTACGTTCATCTTACGTTCATCCTTCGTTTATCTTACATTCTAGCAAGCTCTTTATATGCTCAGTTAATGCTTGAACCAATAGTAAGCAACACCGATAAAGCACTGTCCAACATCAAAAGTATGATGGGCCTTAAAAGGTATGCAGAAAGAATTTACTAGGAGAAATTGGCGTTGACGATTATCTTAAAATGGTTAAGCTCCCACTCATATTACCACAGTCTGTCTTTAAGTCTATAATATAATAGTAGGTGCCAACGGGCAAAATATTGCCCTTATTTAGTCCGTCAAAAGGTTTTGAATAACCTTTTGAATAAAAAACCCTATTCCCATTTCTATTAAAAACACTGAAATCACCATCAGGATAACTCTGAGCCCCTTTTATTTCCCAAACATCATTAATACCATCTCCGTTTGGGGTAATGGAATTGGCAAAACTTAAAGCGCTATTCTTAATTAAGGTAAAATCTATCGGAGCTGTACCACTTATACACCCGTATTTATCTGTAACCATTAATTGATATCTTCCTATTGATATCCCTTTAAAATTCAATTGATCAGAAACTATATTGCCATTTTCGTCGGTCCATTTGAAAGTATATGGGCTCGTAGATCCATCGATACTCAAACCAGTCGTACTCACTGATTTACCATCACAGCTAAGAAACTTTTGCATGGAATCAAAATTTATCATTGGCATCTTCGCTTCAGGGACTATAAACTCTCCAACTAAATTTGAACAAGTATTTATGTTGTACGCCATTAACTTGTAATTGCCTTTGAACAAATTACTTACTGCTAATGATGTACCCATTACTTTACCATCACTATCAAACCATTTAAATGTATAATCAGTGGAGGTACTATAACCTGTTATTTTAATGCTACCTGTAGGTCTACCACAGCTTGCTTCGGTAATCACAAAATCTCTAAGCTCATAAGTAGTGGCCCCATTTTGAATAACATAAGTTGCCGATTTCACTAAGCAACTTCCAGTGCCTACTGTAAAATAGTAGTTGCCAATTGGCATATCTAATAAATCATTGCTTGTACTTACGATTTGCGCTGCAGCATTATACCATGTCTTGGGCATATTGTTTGAAACGGTTATCCCTTTGATGCTACCATTTGACGAAGTACAATTCGCATCCACTATTTTTTTTGCAGTTTCATTGATGAGGATGGCGCTAGTTGGCACATTATAAGTCGCTGATATAATATCACAACCACCATTTTGACCCACTTTTAAATAATAATTGCCAGCGGGCACATTTATTAACGTTAAATCAGTGCCAACTATGTCTCCATTAGAATTATACCAGGCTAAAGATGTATAATCATAGGCCCGCATTAAAGTTATACTTCCATTCGCTTGTCCGCATACGCTTGGTAAAACCCTCCTGAATGCATCATCAATATCAGGCTTAGAAAATGATGAGGATGCACCGTCGGTATTGGTACCCATACTGGTAACCTGACCAGTTATAGGCCCATTGTAACTCCAAGCTCCATTTGCATCTGCCACAACCGTTGCAAGCCATGTTTTACCTTGACAATCTAGGCAAGATCCTGCATAAAAAAGCTCAACTGTAGCATTAGGCAAATATGTCCCACTTATTTTATTGGATGTAATAGTGGTGATTCTTGCTTTTACAATCTTGGTTGGGTCTGACAAATTTTTAAAAAGTACAGCCTCTGTATTACAATAGAAACTATTTTTATACATAGAGATGGGATAGGCAATTTCAATTAATACCCCCGTTTTATTATAGGCAATTGAATTTCCATCAGTTGTCGAATTCCCGCCTATTACGCCTTTATTGCAAAACCTTACGTGTATGCCAGTTGTGTTACCATAGTTTTCTGTTCCAATTGGACCAGTACCTATTGAGTTACCTTCAACTTTGAACCCGCCATTTGCATAATCCAAATATAACCCTAGTAACTGTCCCACTATTATGTTATTCTTTATCAATGGCATAGCTGATTCTCCATTTACCATTACACCTCTAGCTGCCGAAGAAATAACTTGTGAGTTATTAATATTTAAACCTATCTTATTATAGCTTATTTTTATATCATTTGTAGCACCTGCAACAGCAATTCCCGCTCTTGTATTTGACCCAAGTAAATTACCTTCTACTTGAGTATCGCCACCAATTGTACTGTTATTTAAAAAACTAACATCAATAGCAGATTCATTTGGTTGGGCCGTCATACCATCTTCGCTCAAACCAAGAATATTTGAGGAAATTTTAATATTGACATTATCAAAACGAGGGATTACAAATGGAGATAATATACCCGCATAACTGTTACTGAAACAATTCTGCTTTAAAGGAGCACCAATAATTACATCTTTGGAATTATATAGGAAAATCGCTGCTTTTTTTTCGTCTACAGCGCCAAGTGGATCAGATCTAAAATTACTAAAACTAATGCCATAAATTTCTACAGCACTTGCGTTATCCAACCTTAAGCCGCTAAAAAAAGTAGAACCAGCCCTAACTAACGCTATTTTAATATTTGGATTGCCTAATAAATTTAAAACCTGTGTGGTACCATCAATAACAATATTGCTAGTTAAAATAGGTAACTCGTTTTCTAAGGAGATACTTACATCAGTTCTTGCTGTACCGATAATATTGAAATGAATATAGTCTTTAGTGGTTGTTCCATTTGCATTTGCTAAGGTAATAGCTTCTCTAAGCGTGCCTGCTCCAGCATCAGCATTAGAGGTAACTGTAAAAGTTGCGGCTTGAAGTGTTATTGCACTAAACCCTAAAAATAAAAAAACAAGGATTCTTTTCATTTCAGGAAGTTAAGATACAAAAAAACCAAGTCAAATTGACTTGGTTTAATTAGGATTTTTATCCTTAATAATAAAATGTAGTATAGTTAGTTAAGGTGAGCGGGAAAGTTGCATTACCTAAAATTCCTTTAAGGAAAATCGTATATGCCCTACCTTTTGTAAAACTGTAAGATACATTGCTTGCTAAAGCCGTATTTGTAGCTGCATTATTTAGGGTGTACAAAACAGCAGGCGCAACACCAACACCCGGACTACCAATTTCTGCGAAAGGTGATGCCGCACCATAGGGAAGATTGCTCACTAATTTTGTACCTGTAGAATTTCTTATCAGATCAACATTAGGGCCTCCATTGTATAAATTAATCACTCTTACAAAAACTTTAGAAGTATCTAGCGCAGGCCTAACATCTTCAACAACTAATACAGGACCAACTGATTTATTAGTAGTGCTGTATACACCAGATGTAAATATCGTATAATATTTACCTGCAGCTGGCGTAATAGTTGTATTTAACACCTCTAATGATGGATCTACTGTTACCGAAGGGATAATTTTAGCTGTTAACTTACGAGAACCTGGAGCAGTAACTGCATACCCAAAATCAGGGTATAAACTCGTAGCAGTAGTGTAATTATAACCTGCGTTTTCAACACCAGAAGTAGACTGGCCTGATGTAAATTTCGCACCATCAATGTAAAAATTAATTGTTGGACTACTTGGAGTTACATTCAAGAATTTCAAATAGGTATACTTCGGATCAGCTACACCAAGTCGTTCATATTCTGTATTTTCAACAAATTTTCCTTTTTTGCATGCGCTGAGTATAGCTACACAAGCAAAAATGAGATATATTATTTTTTTCATCTTTCTTTAATTAAGAGTTAAGGTTCAGAAAACCACATTTTAACTGTATGATAATCATTTTTATCTGCACCAATTTTTTTCAATGCTGCAACATTCCAAAGATATTCTGAATTGTATCTTGGGCGATAACGTTGAGCTGGTTTTCCACCATTATCCACAAAAAATGATCCGGGGAATACATAAGCATTCAGATATGGATTATTCCCATTTGAATCTCCAACATTGTAATGATATTTACGCAAATCGCACCAAGTTTCCACAAAGCCATATCCATATAACGCAAGGTATTTTTGCAACATGATATCTTTCAAAGTAAGCGTTGCAGCAGTTTGTCTTACTGACGCACTGGTCATATAAGCAGTTTTTTCAGCAGGAGTTATCACTGTACCTAAAGCACTTACGAAGTCGATGCTTGCTGAAATACCATTTTGATAGGCAGCAAGCGCCATTTCTAATTTACCAGATCTAAAGGCTGCTTCAGCTTTGATAAATTGCATCTCAGCAAAAGTCATGATAGGAAAACCCGCATTATCCTTAAATAAATATTTTCCTTGCCCTGCAGCGGGAGTTACCCCACCTAAAACCCCAAAAACATTTGGAATTTGATTTTTACCTGCAACTGTACCCCCATCAACTGAACCGGGATTAGTACCTCTAAAAACAAGATCTACTGAAGCAGTAATCATATTATTTCTACGAGGATCCACTACTGCACCAGCAGTGCCAGTAAAGTAGGTGCCATCTAACAAACCAACTATTATTCTTGTTTGGCGATAAGCGCCTAAGTTGGCTCTTAGGGGACCAAAAAAGTTTCCATTTACAGCCGTACTACCTGTATTTGGCACGATAAAGTTATCTGCGTTGCTTGCTAATGCCTTATCTGCGTACTCAATTACCTTATCTGCATTATAAGTTGTTTTGTTAATCAAGTTATTTGCGTTTCTAGCTAACAAACCATAGTTAAATTTAATCCATTTGGCTGCATCACCATTATAGGCTAAATCATACCCTGCCATTTTCGCTGGTGTACCTGTACCATCTGTCCTACTAAAGCTTTTAATTGATTCGTTAGCCAACCTTACCACTTCAGCATATACATCCTGTTGTGGATCGTAGTCGAACACAAAACGATTTGGCTCATAAGCTTGTTTCAAGATGATATCTCCATGATAATCCGTAGTTATTTGCCATCCCCAAGCTTTTAAAGCTTGTGCTAAACCTACATAATTATATTCTTGTTTCTTTTCACTATCTTGAATGATCAAATTCAAGTTTGCTCCTAATCCGTAGTAATTTGTACGCCAAATTTCACCCATAGCATCACTATTTACTAACCAGCCATGTGTTTCACCAACATTTACAGCACCACCAAAATACTGCACAAGTCCACCAAGATATCGTGCATCGAATTGTATACCACGCTCCATTTGTGCAAACAAAGGAGGTGTTAATGTTTTACTATCCGGATCCTGCGGTGTAGCTGGATCGGTATTAATATCAAAATACTTCTTACATCCTGAGAATGTAATAGCAAATGCGATTAATATTAAAAATATTTTTTTCATCGTTTTTTAAATTTAAAATCCAACACTTAAACCCATGGTATATGTTCTTGGCAATCCGAATGAGCCGTAATCAATGCCTATACCTCCTGTACCACCTGAGGCTGCACTTAAACCATTTACAGATGGGTCTACGCCTTTATAATTGGTCGTAAGTAAAAGGTCTGTTCCAGTAACGAACACACTTGCTCTTTTAAATGTCTTGCTTCCTTCAAACAACTTTTTTGGTAAGTTATATCGTAAAGTCACGTCTTTCAGTCTGATCCAATTGATATCTTTCTCCATAAAATCTTTAACATTAAGGTTTGTGTAGTAGCCTGTAGAGATGTATGGAATAACCACGATATTATTTGGTGTTGGCGTATCACTGTTTTCTAAGCCGTCTCTCATTACCCCTTTAATGATACGTGGTGTTTCACGATCTAGAGATAAAACCGACATACCTCTTGCATATAAATATGCTTCAGTTCCGTTGTATATGTCGCCACCAGCGCGTAGGTCTAATAAAAACGACATACTGAAGTTTTTATAGGTGAATGTATTGTTAATACCCACACCAAGGTCTGGGGCAGCATCTCCAATTGATGTGTAATTTACATCTGCAATTGGCATACCGCTAACTGGACTAATTAATAACTCACCTTTATTATTTGTTAAATATTGAGTTCCTGCCATCGCAGAGGTTGACTGACCTACAAAATATTGCTTTCTTGTATTACCTGCGAACCAACTGTCAGATAAGTAAAAAGTCTCTTGACCACCAGGTAAAGAAATCAACTTACCTCGTGCTCTAGTAAAATTAGCTTTTACATCCCAAGCGAAATTATTGTTTTTAATTGGAGTACCCAATACCGTTAATTCAAACCCTTTATTTTCAATTTTTCCGCTATTGATATAAGCTAAAATGGCTCCTGTAGCGTAACTTAAACGAGGTGCGGTAATCTGACCGTCACTTGTCGTTTTGTAATAAGAAAAATTAAATGATAGTCTATTTTTCAAAAATGCCAAGTCGATACCAATATCTGTAGTTTCTGTAAACTCCGCTTTTAAATTAGGATTACCTAAAGTTACGTCAGCGGCAAACCCCCCTCCAGTAGTGGTTTGCGCAATTAATCGAGTTGCCTTTACATAAGCTTGTCGTGGATCTTTACCACTTCTTCCCCAAGAGGCTCTCAATTTACCTTCAGATAACCAGCTCATTTTTTTAAAAACAGGAAGGTCAGAGAAGACAAAGCTTAGTGCAGTTGCTGGATAGAAAAATGCGATATCTCCACCTGGGTTTAATGTAGAAGAAAAATCCTGACGCCCTGTTAGGGTTAAATATACTAAATCATCATAGTTTAATTCAGTTTGAGCAAACACACCGCTTCTACGTGTATAGACATCTGAATATTGAACACGTTGAGTAGTGGGATCTGTATTATTTATACTATAAAAATCAGCTTGGTAAAACCTAGTGCCAAATTGAGCAGTAGTTTGGTCCCTTTTATCGTTTACATCATAACCAATTGATAAAGTTGGTTTGAATTTACCGAATGTCTTTCTAGCTGTCGCAACAAAGTTTCCATTATATAAATAGACGTTTTCAGAAAATGTATTTATTCCTCCTCCAACATTTGTGTTTGAAGCGAAATTTGCACTATATGATTCGGGATGATAAGCACCCAAGCCTTGCAAAGTATATACATCCGCACCCGCTCTTGCAACCATTGTTAACCAGTTTAATGGTTTATATGTCAAAGAGAAGTTACCAATTATACGCCCCGTTTTATCCCAGTTTGGATTATTTTGCATCGCCCATATTGGATTATCCAACTCCCCACCTAAGCTACCAGTAATAGTTCTTCTTGCTCCAGTTGAGGTATAAATATTTCTAATATCATCAACAACTGGCCAAGTTAGCACACTAAACATAGGACTATTTGCACCTTTATATGTTTTATCTGTTTTGTTGGTAATCATATTAAATGAAGCGTCTAATGTGAGCTTTGGGCTAATCACAGCTCTACCACTTAGTTTCGCATTTAAACTTGTTAAACCTGTGCCTTCAATTACACCATTTTCTTTTACATAACTTACACCTGCTCTAAACGATAGTGCTTCGGTACCACCATCAACAGAAGCATTGTGCCTTTGTGCAAATCCAGTTTGATAGAATGCGCCTAAATTATCATAACGTTGAAATCTATCAGGATACTTAGCTCCAAAATAAGTTCTGGTTCTAATTTCTTCGTCAAAAATACCTCCTGCACCACCACCATAGACGGTTTGAATATCTGGATATCGATAAACTTCAGTAAGCCTGAAATTGTTGCTGTAACTTACCGTTGCTTTTCCAGCTTTCGCTTTTTTGGTAGTAATTACCACTGCACCTGAAGCCCCTTGCGTACCATAAAGAGCAGCAGCTTCTGGTCCTTTTAAAATGGTTATAGATTCAATTTCTTCAGGATTAATGTCCATCGCCCTATTGCCATAATCATTGTTTCTGTTGATACTTCCAGTTCCAACTAACTTATACTCATCGAAAGTATTGTTTGAAATTGGCAAACCATCAACAACAAAAAGCGGCTGATTATCTCCATCTAGGGAAATCGCACCACGAATAATAATAGATGAGGACGCACCTGGGGTACCATTGGTTGGCGTAATAGTTAAACCAGCTACACGACCCTGCAATCCATTAATGAAATTTTCTCGTTGAGTTTGTGCTATTTCTGCTCCTTTTACCGATTGAGCATCATACCCTAAAGACCTCTTGGTACGTTCAATACCTTGTGCCGTAACAATTACCTCGTTTAATTTGTTTGTGTCAGAAAGCAAATCCACATTAATTACAGTATTTGAACCTACCGTTCTTTCCTGAGTTAACAAACCCAAATAAACGAACTGCAGTACATCTCCCGCTTTCGTTTTAATCGAGTAAGTTCCTGTTGTACTTGTTTGAACAGCAATGGCTGTACCTTTAATTTTTACAGAAGCACCTGGAATGGGCAATCCATCTTCTGCAGAAGTTATTTTTCCAGTAACAGTTACCTGTTGAGCCATCGCTTGGATAGCCGTTAGAAAAATGCCCAAAAACAGCATGAGTAATTTTTTTTTCATAAACATGGTTTTGGTTAAAAAATAAGTTTTGTTTGTTGATTGTTTTGTTCTTGCAAAACACGCACAAATGCGCATTTTATTAATAGTTAAGTAAATATCATAAATGTTTTTCACTATTAAAAGAATTATTTTAACAAAAATTAACAGCTATAACAAATTAATATTGCAGAAACCCGCAAAAAACCGCATATAATTTTTAATTTTATAATTGTATATTCCTAAAAGCTATTTTTTATGCTAAAAAAAGAAAGACATGACTTCGTCATGAAGCAAATTAACCTGCATAACAGGGTTTTAACATCAGATCTTGTGCAATTATTAAATGTTTCGGAAGATACAATTAGAAGGGATTTGCAAGAAATGGCTGATGACAATCTTTTGTATAAAGTTCATGGCGGTGCACTTTCTAAATCTTACCATTCTACTTTTGATGATAGTTCTGTTTACGCAAAAGAGGCTAAAATAAATATTGCTAAAAAAACTACGAAGTTAATTAAAGATGGCATGGTAGTTTTGACAGGGGGCGGGACAACCATTATTGAACTGGTTAAACAACTACCTGAGAACCTACATGCAACTTTTTTCACAATAAGCCCATTAGTTGCAGTTGAATTAGCAAAGTACAGAAAAGTTGAAGTAATCCTAATTGGAGGACTATTTTCGAAGAATTCGCAAATTACTTATGGAGGCCACGTAATAAGCCAGCTTTCAGAAATTAATGCAGATTTATGTTTGCTAGGCACCAGTGCCATACACCCAACAAATGGATTAACTGATACAGATTGGGAGATTAATCAATTGAAAAAAACAATGATGAGTTCTTCAAGGAAATCTGCAGTTCTATGTATTTCAGAAAAATTAAATATCTCCTTAAGGCTTAAGGTTGCTGCTTTAGAGAACATCACCTATTTAATTACCGAGCTCGATTCTACCGACGAAAAATTAGTGAACTATCAAATCAAAAATCTTAAAATCCTATAAACAGAAAAGGGGAACTTTCGCTCCCCTTTCTTATTTTTAAAACGTCGGATTTGCTGGTGTATTAGGGTTATTATCTCGTTCTTGAAACGGATATGGGAAGAAATTTCTTTTCCGATCCGCCAAAGGCTGATTAAAACGCCTCATGTCATCTAATTTTAAGCCAGACATAAATAGCTCAATACAACGATGCTTGTAAATCAAATCTAATAACTGTTGCTGTGTATATGGTCCAGTTAACATTGGTAAAGCAGCCCCTAGACCGAATGGGTCAGTTGCTGCTGTTTTCGTTACTATCTTATTAAGCTCCGTTAATGAGCTTGATAAATTGGGAGTAGCTTGACGTGCATAGGCCTCCGCTTTGATCAAGGTGATTTCACCTGGTAAATAGACAGGAATTTGAGTAAAGGTTCCTACACCAAAACCATTGATACGAACAGTAGTATTTACAGTTGTGTAAAACGGTATTCTTAAATCACCAGCATCTGGCACATTTACACCTGTTTGACCTAAATTTAGATTTTTAGGCTGTATGACGTTATTTGTAGAGGTGGCAATTTCAAAAAGCGGGTTAAGGTTTAATGCATCGTATGTAAAGGTAGATTTTTTGGTTAAATCTACTGCATTTGCAGCGGTTAGTGCCAACGCATAGTTGCCGGCGAACAAAGCATAACGGGCTTTCAATGCATTCAGTGTATTTACAATATCAATTCCTCCCGGAATATTGCCTGAAAATGAAGTGCTAATTGGATTTGCAGCAATCACAGCTATTGCATTATCAATAGTGGCAATTGCCTTATTGTAACCTTCAATCCTGGTAACAAATTGAACGTTTTTTCCCGTACTCGCCGGAACATTCTCCCAAAACTCTGACAAATTACCTAATGCCAAGGCCTTAAAGATACTTGCATGAGCAATTAAGCCAGCGGCATAGTTTTTATCTGGCAACGCCGCAGCATTGTTAATTACATTGTCAGCATCGTAAATTATTTTATTGGCACCAGTCCAAACGTTACCTAATATGGTATTTGACCCATCAACTTGTACGCCACCAGCAACTAATCTTTCTTCATTTGTATTACCAGTATTGATAGATATCAATTCATTGGTGGTTAATCCATTTAACGTAATAGATGCATAAAGTACGCTAGGCCTTGTAGTAGAGTAACTTTTTTGCAGGCCAACTGTTACTCCCGTTAATCCTTTTGCAGAGGTTAATACATCATCAGCCGTTGCTGCATTTGGGTTTAAATACTCTTTGTTACAGGCAACCGAAAATGTGATTGCCGTAAAGAGAAATGTATAACCTATATATTTTGATTTTAAATTTTTCATAAAAAGGGTTTTTAAATTAGAATTTTGCTTGCAAGCCTAAAGAGAAAGTTCTAGGAATAGGTACTGGACCGAAATCAATATTTCTTAAAAGAGTAGATTGGCCACCAGAGTTTAATTCTGGATCATAACCTTTATAATTATCCCAAGAGAATAAGTTCCTACCACTTAAATTAACAGCTAAATTCTTGATGAATTTTACGTGTCCGATATTATAACTTAAAGAAATTTCCCTCAGTTTTACGAAAGATCCATCGTCTATGCGCCATTCTTCAACATTATAAACTCCAGCAACATAACCTCGAGGTAATTGCCCCCTTTGCTCTGCCTCTGCTATCTTTCCATTACCTACCCCTTGTCTTGTTCTCCAATCTGCATTCCATACATCGCCTCCTTGTACTGCATCTAGTTGCACACGTAAACTTAATTTCTTAAAGGTAAATTCATTTACAAATGAGCCCGTGTAATCAGGATTAGGATCTCCAATAACCTTACGTTGCACGTTACCTGCCGCTTGACCAGCTGTTAAAGGAATTCCTGCAGCGTTTGTAACTATATTTCCGTCAGAATTTCTCTCGAAATATGTTCCATAAAATACACCTATCGGATAACCATCTATAATAGATACAGGTGCTCCGGGATTTGTAGAAAATGTTTGTCGTGCACCAGAGCCAATAATTTTGTTCCTGTTTCTGTTGTAAATTAAAGTTGATGTCCACGTAAAATCTTGTGATTTAATAGGCACACCAGTAAGCATTAGTTCAACACCTTTGTTTTTAAGCGTACCACTAATATTATCTAACAAACTAGAGAATCCCGTAGTAGGAGCAACAGAAACTTCCAAAAGTAAATCCGATACGGTTTTGTTATAATAGCTAAAGGTTAAACCTAATCTATTGTTAAAAAACGACATGTCTGTACCAATCTCTAGCTCTTCTTGACGCTCCGGCACTACATCCGTATTTGCTAAAACAGACCTTGAGGTAAGCGTAGTTTTACTGTTTAACGCATTTGGCAAATAAACATTAAATCGGTCATATGCACCAATACCCGTTAAGTTACCCGATTGGCCATAAGCAGCCCTTATCTTAAATGTATTCCACCATGAAGACACCCCAAGATCTTTCCAATATTCTGCAGATGATAAAACATAACTCACATTTGCTTTTGGATAGAATTGTGTTCTATTGTCTTCACCAAATACGGTAGACTGATCTACCCTAATTGCTCCAGTTAAAAACAAGTGATCTTTATATTTAAAATTCTGTTGTAAATATGCACCGCTAATAGAAAACTCAGATCTACTGTCTGCACCTGTTAACATTGTACTAGCGCCATTTACTACTTGTACAAATGGAGCCAAGCCACGTCCGTTTGTTAAACTATATAAATCTTTTTGATACTGATAAGAACCTCCGAGTTGCGTAGTAGAACTTAGTACTTCAGATATTTTTGTATCATAAGTAAAGTTTAATTCATTATTAAATAAAGTTGTGGTTGCGTTAGCCGCACTTGCATAACCATTTAATGACGGATCTAAGGTTGGACCACCTCCATAAAAACCTGTACTTACATTATAAGCAAAAGGAGGAATATAAGTAGTTCCATTTTGGATTGAGTTATCCAAACCCATTGTGTAATCTATAGTTAAGTTTTTAACTGGAGTTAGTTTTAATCCAGCATTTGCAATAACACGATTGGTAAATTGGCGTTGTTTAATGTCTTCAATTACAGATACTGGATTTACACGACCACGCTCACCAACAGCTTTTAAATTGCCCAGTGCGTCTCTCGTAAAAATATCATGGAAATTACCTAAAATGGTTACAGAGTTCATAGGTGAGAAGAACGAGTTCCCATCTGGCTTTTCATTAGCATTACTGTGGATATAGTTAAACCCAGCAGTCATTTTAGCCCATTTATTAATTACTTGATCAAGGTTTGCTCTGAAGTTAATGCGTTTAAAATCTGTATTTTGTATAATACCTTGGTTAGAAAAATAACCAGCAGAAGTATAAAACTTAGTATTCTCATTTCCTCCAGCAACAGTTACAGCATTATCAGTACCTACACCTGTATGAAAAATATAATCTTGATAATTATACCTAGTTACAGGAGTTGTAGTTGTTAACGCAGGAGATAAAACATCTTGAGTAACCAAATCTACAGAGCCTCCAAATTTAGTAGGAGATTGATTTACATCTATCTGTTTGCGTAATTCGCTAATCGTTAAACTTGTATTAAAATTAACCTGTGTAGCTCCTGATTTCCCTCTTTTTGTAAAAATTTGAATTACCCCTGCATTTGCTCTCGAGCCATAAATTGCAGCTGCCGCAGCACCATTTAACACTTCAATTCGGTCAATATCTGCAGGGTTAATATCTACCATTCTATTCTGACCAATGTTACCTATAAAGTTCCCTCCATCATAGTTAGAAGAGGTGTTGGTAACCCTGGTGGTAGCATTATTCACAATTACGCCATCAATAATATATAAAGGCTCTGAAGAAGAGTTTACAGAACTAACTCCCCTTAACCTTACAGATATACCTCCTGCTGGATCACCAGAATTTTGGCTAATTTGAGCACCAGGCGTTTTACCTTGTAAAGAAGCTAAGGCATTACCACTTGGCGCTTTATTTAAATCATCTCCTTTAACCGTACTTACATAACTTCCCAATTGCTTCCTTGTGGTACCTTGAGAAGTACCCGTTACAATAACTTCGTCTAAGCCCATTGCATCTTGAGCTAAAGAAAAATCAGCGGACACATTGTTGTTACTGCCCAAAGTAATTTGTTTAGTAATCGTTTTATAACCAATATAAGTGGCTGCAAGCTGATAAGTTCCAGGCGCAAGGTTAGCAACTAGAGAATAAGTACCATCACTGTTAGCAGCTATCGCAAAGGTAGTGCCTTGTACTTTAACACCTGCGCCAGGAATTGGGGCTTTAGTGGATTCCTCTATCACTTTACCACTAATTACATAACGATTCGTTTGTGCACTTGCTGAAGAGAACAGCAGCAGGATAAAGGTTGGCGTTAAAAACAAAAAAAGGAGTTTTGAACAGCGTAACGTGTAAAATCTCGTCATACTTAAAAATTTAAATGGTTAGAATTACAGCCAAAGCTGATTAGTTTATTTTTCATGCCATTAACTGCTTTGAAAAATCTATTAAAGATGTAAAAAATGTTTGTTTAACCACTAAACATTTTTATAAACAAACTAACATTAATTAACTAACCAATGAATACCGCAGTAGTAGGCTTATCAGTATCGCTATACTCTAACAGGGGTTTAACAGGGACTTAGCAGGGATCTTACAGGGATATAATAGGGCCATTGCCCCTGGTATATCCGAATTAAATACTTGTTAACTACGTTTAAATGGTCAACTGTTCCTTAACAACGCTTTTCCATAGCTTGGGAGGAAAGAATGTTGAGGATTAAAAACTGTAGGTATCCTTGGAAAGCTTGAACTCAGACGTTGATGTTACAAGCTAAGCTAATAAAACATGCAGCATAGGCTATTTGAAATTACCGCCGAGCATTGCTAAGGCAAGCTTATTTTACCCATGCAAACAGAAGGCACACCTTCACGTTCACCAAAATTTATTGGGTTTCCAGCCAGGGTTTCATTAGCCAACAAAGCGAAAAGAACAGCTTCCTTGGCATCTGGATTAATTTCCAATTCATCAGTAGTACTAAAAATGGCATTGGGCAAAGCTTCTTTTAAAAGCGCTACCAACAAAGGGTTGTGCATACCACCACCACTCATGAATATTTTTGGTATGGCCGATGAATCAATTGTTCTCATGATTGCATTGATTATTCCTTTTGCTGAGAAATGACAAAGCGTAGCAAGCACATCTTCCTTAGCTAAATCTATTGTATTACTTAGCTCTTGTGCTTGCATTAAATAGGTCAAACTAAATAGTTCTGGCCCTGTTGTTTTAGGAAAATCAATTGAGAAGAAATCATTTTTTAACAATGCATTAAGCAAGTCGGAATTCAAATTACCTGATTTTGCTATCTTCCCATCTTGATCATAATATTCGCCAGGATAATTTTGCTGAATGAAATGGTCCATTAATGTATTCCCAGGCCCAACATCTGTTGAAAAGACTCTGGATGCATCCCTATCTCCAGGTAAAAATGTAAAATTGGCAATACCCCCAATATTTAGCATGATCCTATCTTCTCCTGTTTTGCTAAAAATCAAATAATCTCCATAAACAGCCAATGGAGCTCCTTCTCCACCTGCTGCCAAATGCTTCTGCCTAAAGTCTGAAATGGTAATGATACCCGTTTTAACCGCAATATGATCACCATCTCCTATTTGTAAAGTGGCATTTGGATAGTTATCGAGTTGATGTAAAGATTTAGGCGCATGGAATATCGTTTGTCCATGGCTAGCTATCATGTCAACTTCCTCTGCTGAGACATTCCATTTCTTTAAAGCTTCCAAAATCAAATTTGCATGTGTAAGTCCAATCCATTCATTTAATAAGCACACTTTCTGTAAATCTGCATCTCTCCTAGAAAATATACTTTTAACATCGGCCCTAAAATCATCCTGATAAGGCATAGTGATAAAGTTCAATAACTCTACCTGTGTTTGGCTGCCATGATCTTTACAGCAACAAAGGGCAATGTCAAGTCCATCCATAGAAGTTCCCGACATCAATCCGATAATTAATCGCTCATTTTTATTAGCAATGGAATAGAGCTTTTGAATGGAATTATTCATAAAATTTTATTTACAATTAAACAAACGTTTGATTTGATACGCTAACGCTATCTTTAAAAATACTTGCAATAAAAGTAATTAACCTTTGGTGAAAATTGTGCATTACTCTCTATATTTACCGCTCCGTTCACTAAATAATAACAGATTAATGGCACGATTAAATCTATTAGAAGAGACGAGGTTCGAAAAACTCCCAGTTACTGTTTTCAAAAATCCTAAGGAAGCTTCTATCAATGTAGCGCATCGTATTGCGAGCATTATTAAAGAAAAACAAGCAAAAAATTTAAATGCTGTACTTGGTTTAGCTACCGGTGCAACCCCAATTGCTGTTTATGCAGAATTGGTCCGACTACATCAAGAAGAGGGCTTAAGCTTTAAGAATGTAATTACTTTTAATCTAGATGAATACTACCCTATGCAGGCAACCGCTGCACAGAGTTACGTTTCGTTTATGAATGAAAATTTATTTGACCATATTGACATTGATAAAAACAATGTACATATACCAGATGGCACATTAAAGCTAGAGGACATCCCTGCCTTTTGTTTAGCGTATGAGAACAAAATTGGTGAATATGGCGGCTTAGATATGCAAATTTTAGGTATTGGCCGTACTGGCCACATTGGTTTTAATGAGCCAGGATCTGCGCCAAACTCGGGTACTCGTTTAGTAACATTAGACGACCTTACCCGGAGAGACGCGGCAAGAGATTTCGGAGGAAAGTCTTTTGTACCAACAAAAGCCATAACAATGGGAATTGGCACCATTTTCAAAGCAAGAGAAATTGTTTTGATGGCTTGGAACAGAAAAAAAGCATCAATTATTAAAAAAGCTGTTGAAGGTGAGATGTCTAGTGATGTTCCTGCAACCTACTTACAATTATCCGATAACGTTGAGTTTATCTTAGATGAAGAAGCAGCTTCGTTATTAACAAGATTTGATACACCATGGTTAGTTAAAGATTGTATTTGGACAGAGTCTTTATCTAGAAAAGCCGTTATTTGGTTAGCTAACAAGCTAAACAAGCCAATTCTAAAACTAACTGAAGACGATTTTAACAATAATGGAATGGCTCAACTGGCCTTAGAAAAAGGACCGGTTTACAATATTAACATCCACATTTTTAATAAATTACAACATACTATCACTGGTTGGCCAGGAGGAAAACCTAATGCAGATGACAGTCAGCGACCAGAAAGAGCTGAACCTGCTAAAAAAAGAGTAATCATTTTCTCTCCACATCCTGATGATGATGTAATTTCCATGGGTGGAACATTCATTCGTTTGGTAGATCAAAAACATGATGTACATGTTGCATATCAGACTTCTGGAAATACAGCTGTATGGGATGATGATGCATTACGTTTCGTAGAATTCAACATTGATTTCTCTGAAAAAATGGGAATGCCTCAGCCTCAGATGAGGGATACCTATGCAAAAATGCGTCAATTTATAGAGCAAAAGAAACCAAATCAAGTTGACATTCCAGAAATACAAACCGTTAAAGGTTTGATTAGAAAAGGAGAAGCAATTGCTGGCGCTCGTTATTGCGGATTAGATGATGATCATATCCATTTTATGGCGTTACCATTTTACGAAAGCGGTAAAAATGTAAAAAATCCTGTTACAGAAGCGGATGTACTATTAACTATGGAATTACTTCAAAAAATAAAACCAGAACAAGTTTTTGCTGCGGGCGATTTTGAAGATCCACACGGCACTCATATTGTTTGTTTTAACATCATAATTGAAGCATTAAGAAGATTAGACAAAACCGAAAGCTGGGTTAAGGATTGTTGGCTATGGATGTATAGAGGTGCTTGGTTAGAATTTGAAACACACGAAATCGAGATGGCAGTTCCCCTTAGTCCACAAGAGGTTGAACGTAAAAAATTCGCCATTTTCAAACATCAATCTCAAAAAGATAGAGCGGTTTTCCCAGGTGACGATGCTAGAGAGTTTTGGCAAAGAGCTGAAGATAGAAACAGGGAAACTGCTAAATCTTATGATAATTTGGGCCTGGCTGACTACGAGGCTATGGAGGCTTTTGTGAGATTTAAATTCTAATAACTAATAGTTCTTTTAGAAAAACATTTAAAATTATCCTCTATATTAGTTCTTAATTCTTTACAGCGTATAAAGGACATAGAGGATAATTTTAAATTGACAAAATGGAACTAAAACCTCGGCGGTTATTATCGCTCGATTTTTTCCGTGGCCTTACTGTTGCCACAATGATTTTGGTTAATAACCCAGGTAGTTGGGGCCATATTTATGCTCCACTCGAACACGCAGAGTGGAATGGTTGCACACCAACCGACCTTGTTTTCCCTTTCTTTCTTTTTATAGTTGGTGTGTCTATAGCTTATGCCATGGGCAGCAAAAAACTAGATCCATCAAGTCATAACAAAACCATTTTAAAAGCATTAAAAAGAGGGTTGATTCTTTTTGGTCTAGGGATATTTCTATCCATATTTCCCCGAAAATTTAGTGATTTTGATTTTATAGAAGCGATTAAACATGTCCGAATTCCTGGTGTTTTGCAAAGAATTGGAGTAGTATTTTTTATCTCTTCAATTTTATTCTTAAAACTTTCTGAAAAGAATATTTTTAGGGCAATTATTATCATTCTTATCACTTATTGGGCTTTAATGATATTTGTTCCTGTGCCAGGAGTTGGGTATGCAAACCTAGAAAAAGAAACCAACCTAGGGGCTTGGTTAGATCGTACAATTTTAACGGAAGCGCATTTATGGAAGTCATCCAAAACTTGGGATCCAGAAGGAATTTTAAGCACTTTACCTGCAATAGCAACTGGCTTATTTGGCATTTTGGTTGGCGTTTACCTGAAAAGAAAAGACGTAGACCCAGCCAAAAAAATTGCTTGGCTATTCTCCGTAGGTACTGTTTCTGTATTGGCTGGCTTGCTTTGGGACCTAGAATTTCCCATTAACAAAGCATTATGGACCAGTTCTTATGTTTTATATACTGGCGGATTGGCAACTATCGTCTTAGCGCTGTCTTATTGGATAATTGATGTAAATAACTATAATCGTTTTACAAAACCCTTTGTGGTTTATGGTGTAAATGCAATTACAGTGTTTTTTGTATCCGGCTTGATGCCGCGTTTGCTAAACATGATAAAAATCAAACAAGCAAATGGCGATGAAGCTGGCGCTTTAAGTTGGTTTTATCAGACATTTTTTCCACCTTATTTTTCTCCAATAAATGCATCGTTAGCTTATGCAATTACATTTATCTTGTTTTTTTATGTAATACTTTGGATCATGTACAAGAAAAACATAATTATTAAAGTTTAGTGAAACATATTATTTCATTTAACATCTAACCTATCAAACAATTAAAACTATTTATGAAAAAATACTATCTAATTTATGCGCTAGCTTCAGGTTTATTTATACAACCTGTATTGGCACAACAAAAGAAAACCACTGTAAAAGCTCCTATAGCTAAAGCCACTACAAAACCGATTGTCGGCAAGATAATTCCTAATGATCCAAATGTTATTATTGGAAAATTACCTAATGGGTTAACCTATTATATTCGCAAAAACACTGAACCTAATAAAAGAGCAGAGCTTTATCTAGCTAACAAAATAGGTTCATTGATGGAGAATGAAGAACAACAAGGCCTAGCGCACTTTACGGAGCATATGGCTTTTAATGGAACTAAGGACTTTCCTAAAAATGAAATGATTAATTATCTGCAAAAAGCAGGCGTGCGTTTTGGTGCAGATTTAAATGCCTATACCGGTTTTAACCAAACAGTTTATCAGTTACCTATTCCTACAGACAGTGTCGAGGTTTTTAAAACTGGCTTTAAAATATTAGCCAACTGGGCGGGAAAAGTGACCATGGACGGAAAGGAAATTGATAATGAAAGAGGTGTAATTGTTGAAGAAGATCGTCAACGCGGTAAAAATGCTCAGCAAAGAATGAGCAATCAATTATTACCATTTCTATTGGCAAACTCTCAGTATGCAAAACGCATCCCGATAGGTAAAGTAGAGATTTTAAACAGCTTTACCCATGATAAAATTCGTTCGTTCTATGCAGACTGGTATCGCCCAAACTTACAGTCGGTAATTGCAGTAGGTGATTTCGATGTTAAAGAAGTAGAAAACTTAATCAAACAGAACTTCTCTGATTTAAAGAATCCTGCATCTCCTAAAACTAGAATTAATTACGACTTGCCAGATAATGCACAGCCTTTAGTTAAAATTGCAACCGATAAAGAACAACCATACAATGTTGCTCAAGTTATATACAAACAACGCGAAGGATCTGTTAAAACTGATTCAGATTATAAAAAGAGCTTAATTCAATCTATGATTAACAATATGTTAGCTGGCCGTATACAAGAACTGACACAAAAAGGTGGTGCACCATTCTTATTTGCACAAAGCACCTATGGCAGCTACCAAGGCGGTTTGGTTTGGGGTATTAGCGCTTTAACAACCATTGCCGTTTCGCCTACTACAGCTGGTCTAGATAAAGCATTGAAAGCTGCTTTAGCAGAAAATGAGCGTATGGCAAAATTTGGTTTTACTGCTGGCGAATTTGAAACCGTTAAAAAGAAAATTGAAGCGGGAATGGAAAAACAATACAAGGAAAAAGATAAAACTAAGTCTGCTGTATACGTACAACAATATTTAGAGAATTTTTTAACTGGAAGTAGTATTCCTTCTGCCGATTATAGATACGCAGAAACGAAAAAAATATTAACCACTTTAACTTTAACAGAAGTTAATGCCTTGGCAAAAACTTTAGTAACTAAAAACAACCAGATTATAGTTGTACAGGCTCCAGAAAAAGATGCTAAAGATTTACCAACGGAAGCACAGTTAATTGCTGCTATTAAAACAGCAGGCAATGGAGTAACTCCTTATGTTGACAATACGGTAAATAAACCACTCATTGCTCAAATGCCTACAGCAGGAAAAATTGTTAGTGAAACAAAAAATGACAAAGTTGGCATCACTACTTTGGTTTTAAACAATGGCATTAAAGTGATTTTAAAACCTACCGATTTTAAAAATGACCAAGTAATTTTCACTTCATTTGGTAAAGGTGGCTCTTCATTAGCAAGTAATGATGATTTCCAATCTGCAGAAAATGCGAATCTGGTTGCTCAAAGTGGCGTTGGGGATTTTAATCCAACTCAATTAACCAAATATTTAGCTGGTAAAACAGCAAATGCCTCGGCTTATATCGACTCAGAATATCAAGGTTTTTCTGGCAGTTCATCGCCAAAAGATTTAGAAACAGCTTTTCAATTAATATATGCTCGTGCTACCAATCCTCGCAAAGACGTTGACATCTTTAACAAGAACATTAGTGATTTTAAAGTAATCACCGCTAATAAAAATAGTAGTCCAACAAGCGTATATGCAGATACTGTACAAGCTGTTATGGCAAATTACCACAAACGTGGGATGCCAACAACTTTACAGGACATTGATAAAATTTCTTTAGATAAAGCTTATGCTTTTTATAAAGAGCGTTTTGCTGATGCTAGCGGACAAACCTTTGTATTCGTTGGTAACTTCGAGGTAGAGAAATTGAAACCTTTTATTACTACTTATTTAGCAAGCTTACCCGCTTTAAATAAAAACGAGAATTTTGTAGATAATGGCATCAATCCTCCAAAAGGAAAAGTGAGTAAAACAGTTTACAAAGGCTTAGAAGATAAAGCAACTGTACAATTGATGTTTCATGATGACTATGTTTACAATGCGGATAATAATATTCAGCTAGACGCTTTAAAAGCCGCATTAGAAATTAAAATATTAGAGCGTTTACGTGAAAAAGAAAGTGGTGTCTATAGCCCTGGTGTAGATTTAAGTGTTCAAAAATACCCTTCAGCTCACTATTATTTCACCATTTCATTTAACTGCTCAAAAGCTAACGTTGATAAGTTAATTAATGCCGCTTTAGAAGAGGTAAATTCATTTAAAGTAAATGGAGCAACTGCTGATGATTTGAAGAAATTTAAATCTGAAGAAGCAAGACAAGAAGAGCTAAGCTTAAGGGATAATGGATTTTGGTTAGGGTATCTATCTAATCGCTTAAAATATGGCGATAACGTTGAACAATTATTGGGAGATAAGCAGAGATTGGATGCAGTTGATGTGGCCAGTACAAAAGCGGCAGCCCAAAAATATTTAAATGGTGATAATTACATTCGTTTGGTACTTGTACCAGAAAAATAACAAAATCAACACACAAAAAGGATGCTATTACAGGCGTCCTTTTTTATTTAACCTCATTGTAGCGTTTTAACAGTTTGTTACGTAATATAAATAAAACCAACAAACCATGAAAAAAAAATTACTTAACTGGTTGCTCCCAGTATTAACTATTGTGACATTTACTCAGTGCAAAAAAAATAACACTTATAAATTAGAGCTTATCCAAATAGCAAAAGTGATGTCTGTGGACGCCATGAGGGCATTACCTGTGGGGCCTACTAAGGCTACCCAAACTAGGAAAACTGGGAAAATTTATGCTTACAATGATTTGCTTTTCATTAACGAACCAAACAAGGGCATCCACATCTATAATAATGTTAACCCAAGCCAGCCTGTGAACTTGGCTTTTTTGCAAATACCAGGCAACGTAGACCTTGCCATTAGCAACAATATCTTATATGCAGACAGTTATGTAGATTTATTGGCTTTTGACATATCGAACATCACAAATATTAAGCAAGTAAAAAGATTAAACGATGTTTTTAAACAGTTCTATATTTCTGGTAATGGAGTACAAAAGTATGTAGTAACTTACAAAGACACTTTAATTAATAAGGAAACTTATTACAATAAAGATATGGCGATGTATGCCTCATCAAGTGCAACTAATAGCTCATCAGGGCAGGGTGGCTCTATGGCGAGGTTTACTTTAATGAACCAGTATCTTTATACAGTAGGGCAAGCAGACTTAAGCTTGTTTGATGTAAGAACTGTATCAAATCCCACTTTCGTAAAGACAATAAATTTAGCTTGGGGGGTAGAGACTATTTTTCCATACGAGAACAAACTTTTTATAGGCACTAATAATGGCATGCATATTTTTAATGCTACTGATGCGAGCAACCCAGTAAAACTATCTACTTATAGCCATGTAATTGCCTGCGACCCAGTAGTAGTACAGGGGAAATATGCTTACGTAACTTTGCGCACCGGCAATTTCTGCAGACAAGCCGTTAATCAATTAGAGGTAGTTGATATAGAAGACCCAACACAACCTAAACAAGTGGCCGTTTTCCCAATGAAAAACCCGCACGGCTTAAGCGTAAGTGGAAATAATTTATTCTTATGTGAGGGTACGTTCGGCTTAAAAAGTTTTAATATTACCGACAAAAATGCAATTGGAAATAATCTCCTACAACATTTAGATAATATCAAGAGCTTTGATGTAATTGCTGGCCCCAAATCATTAATTGTAACTGGAGAAGATGGTGTTTATCAATTCAACTATAGCAATGCGTCTAAGTTGACCCAATTAAGCAAAATTAAAGTACAAACATCGTTACCTACATCAATTTTCAATTAGGCACCGTTCTTTTAAAGTAAGGCTAGTCAAATTTGGCTAGCCTTTTTTATTTTGCTTGCACCCCTACTGGCCCACTTGGTTCACTTTCGTTTTTTAACCTATCTAAAGCAGTAACTAAGTAGTTATATCTTTTTCCTTTTTCAACACTGCTATCTAAATAAAAAGTAAAATCCTGAAAGCTGATATGCAAGATGTTTTTAGGATCCAACACATTTATCTTTTCTCCTTCAACAAAGCGATAAATTACGTAGCCCGAAGCTGTTTCTCCATCTTTTGCAGCAAATGGCTTTGTCCATTTTAAATTAACTCCATCAGGTAGTGCGTCTGCGATTAATGTTTGAGGTTGATTAGGCATTACATCATCTAACCAAGGCATTTGCGGTGGCAACGCTGGGTATTTATAAAAATCATTTCTTAAAGAATCTGTTAAAGATTTTGCATTAGTAGAAAGGGATTTAGAGCTAAAAAAAATGCTTCCTTGTACCCTATTGTTTTGTCGCATTGCTCTAATCTGATTGGGCACTTCGTTCAATTTCATCCAAGTGGGATCTACCCGTGTCACGGTGTTAACTAAATAAGCAGCTTGTCCAATGTACAAATGCCTGCCAAAAGTATTATTGCCCCACCAATCTAGCAATACACCAAAAGGAGCTGCAGACCTATTAAAGGTGAAATAAATTTGAGGGTTAATGTAATCTACCCAACCTTCTTTTATCCACTTCCTAGAATCTGCATAAAGCTCTTCATAATTAGATAAACCATTGGTTTTTGAGCCTAAGGTATCTTCTCTATAATTTCGCCAAATACCAAATGGACTAACACCAAATTTTACATACTTTTTGTAATGATGAACACTATCGTTTACCATCTTAATTAATAAATCAACATTGTTCCTACGCCAATCGTTAATATTGGTAAAACCATTACGATATTTTGAAAAGGTTGCGTTATCGCTAATTCTTTGACCTGCTATTTGATATGGATAAAAGTAATCATCGAAATGAACCCCATCAATATCATAGCCTTTTACCACATCTAAAATAATCTGTGTAATATATTCTCTAACTTCAGGTAATCCTGGGTCAAATAATTTTTGTCCGCCGTAGTTATAAAACAATTCAGGTCGTTTCTTCACCATGTGATCTGGGCTTACTAGCTGTGCAGCTGTCATTGTTGCTCTGTATGGATTAAACCAAGCATGAAGTTCCATTCCTCTAAAATGAGCTTCTTTAATGGCGAATTCTAACGGGTCGTAACCAGGCGCAGGCGCTAAACCTTGCTTGCCCATTAACCAATGGCTCCAGAGCTCTCTAGACTTTGCATAAAGTGCATCAGCAGTTGGCCTAATCTGTAACATTACAGCATTTAAACCACTTTTTTTGTGTTGCTCTAATATGGCGATGAGCTCTTGTTTTTGTTGATCTGCAGTTAACCCTTGTTTTGAAGGCCAGTCTATATTACTTACAGAAGCTACCCAAACCCCTCTAAATTCGCGTTTTGGAGCAATTTTTGTAGTGTTTTGAGCGATTAAAAAAAATGGGAAAGCAATTAAGAGTAAAAGTGTGCAAATAGTGCTTTTATGCATTAAATTTATATTACGAGAAGAATATTTGGATTGATTTGTAGTGTTCAAAGTACAGTGCTAATATTTAAAACTTTAGTGTAGTAAACGATTTTTTGCTTTAATCTTATACAAAAGTGCTACTATTTTTACAATTTTCATTTTTTTATATTATGTTAGCTGTCCATTAAAACAATAAAGGCACTAAGATTTAGCTCATATCTTAGGTGTAAATGAATTTTAATCACATTATGCAAGATCAAGAACCTGTAAATAAAGTTGATAGAAATAAGGTTGTTTTCTTAGTTATTGTTATCACAGCTTTATTAGGCATAAATGCCTATTTGTACATCAAAGACAAGCAGCAAAGTAGCCGATTTGTAACTGTAAGTACAGAAAAAGAACGTCTAAACTTAGAGGTTGAAAAAATAGAGGCCGAACTCGATAAAGTAAACTCATTAAATATTGTCTTAAACGATAAGTTAACGCAAGAACAAAAAATAGCTAGAGATAAGATTGCAGAACTTAAATCTGCATTGCAAAAAGGACAACTTACTCAGGGTGACTTAGACAAGGCCAAAAAACAGATTGAAGAGCTTAGGGAATTTGTTAAAAACTATAATGATCAAATCGTTAGACTAGAAAAAGAAAATCTATACTTAAAAAGCGAACGTGACAGCTTAAGAACATCTGTAAATAATTACAGTGAAAAAGCCGAAACTCTAGAAAGAGAAAACGAGAATTTAAATGCAAAAGTGAAGGTTGGCGCTGCATTAAAGGCAAGTAACATAAAAATTGAGGCCTATAAAGTTAAAAGCAGTGGTAAAAATATCTCGGTTACAAGAGCAAGCACTGCTAATAAATTATCAATAAATTTTGCAATTGTTGCTAATCCATTAGCAGAAAAAAATTACCATAAAGTATATTTAAGAGTATTTGATCCTGCAGGAAATTTAATTGCTAATGAAAATAACTTATTTGAAATTGATGGGCAGCAAATGCAATACAGCAGTGCTATTGAGTTTTCATATAATGATGATGAAACTATCTACAAAATTGATTGGACTAACCCTAAAGAGTTTATAAAAGGCAATTATGAAATTATTTTATATGCTGATGGATATGTGATGGGGAAAAGCCAAATAGCACTTAGATAAACCACTAAACCAAGGGAAAGATTAAATTAAATGTAGTTCCCATATTAATTTCTGAAGTAAAATCTACTGTACCACCAGCATTCTCTATTGCTTGTTTCACGAAAGCAAGTCCAAGCCCTGTTCCAGATGATTTAGTTGTAAAATTGGGCACAAATATCTTATCTTTTAGAATTGCTTCTATGCCCTTTCCATTATCTTGAACTTCCACAAAAACATTCTTTTCATCATTTAATAGATGAATTTTTATAATGCATTTTTCTTTTCCTTCGCTAGCTTCAATGGCATTTTTTAAAAGATTATTAAAAGTTCTCAATAATTGATCCTTATCTCCAAGAACAGTAATCTTTTTATTTGTTCGGTTTAAAACTAGAATTTCTACATTCTCTGCCGTGTTAAATACGCCTATTGTTTGTTCTATGATGGGGAGCAATTCTAACTCTTCTAATTTGGTATCAGGCATCTTAGCAAAATTTGAAAACTCAGATGCAATGGTTGCCAAGCTATCAATTTGCTCTATAAATGACTTGTTAAAACTCGCGAATTTCTTTTCAAAATTTGGATCACCTTCTTTCCAAGACTTCTCTAATAATTGAACACCTAATTTTAATGGCGTTAAGGGATTTTTAATCTCGTGAGCAACCTGTTTTGCCATTTCTCGCCAAGCACTTTCTCTCTCTGATCTAGCTAGCTTTGTGGCACTCAATTCCAATGCAGCAATCATTTTATTATACTCCTTTACCAAAGCGCCAATTTCATCTTGACGATGCCAAACAATAGGCCTATTCTTTTGTCCAAGTTTAGTTTTGCGAATGTTCTCCTGAATAAATGTTAAAGGGTTTGTAATCTGATTAGCCAAGAATACAGCAAGTACACCAATCAATACAAAAACGAGTGCGTAAATATTAATTAATGTATTTATAAATAAGCCAATCTTAGCCTGATAATCTGATTCATTCGCATAATATGGCATACCGATATAAGCTATGGTTTTGTTTTGTGCATTCCTAATCGGAGCATAAGCAGCAGCGTATTGAAACGTGCCTATTTTTTCAGCCGTATTTAAGAACTCCGATCTTTGCATTAAACTCAATTCGATAAATGCTTTTGGCCCTATTTTTTTTCCAACTATGCCTAAATCGAACATTTTTGGAAGAGAAGTTAACCACAGATTTCCATCTATATCGTAAAGATTTAAAAAGGCTGAATTAACATCAGCAAACTGATTAAACTCAAATTGTGTTTCATCATCATTTCTAATTGACCCAGTATTTAAAATCTGTTTCTCATAAGCCAATTGAACCTTTCTGATTTTCTCTCTAATAGTATTTTCCTGTTGGGTCTGGTATTCTTTCCTGATATAGAAAAAAGTTGCCCAACCTACTATTAATAAAGTAGCAACTACTGATAAAACAATAGACACTTGAATACGAGTTTTATATAGGATCTTATTTGCATTTATCATTAAATAGCGGTTAAGATTAAACCACCCAGAAGTATTGCCGCTGATGTTTTTAATGATAAATATTAAAATATAAACCGCAATTCCAAATAAAATAAACACTAAGAAGAAAAATGACAACGTGGCCAATCGCTCTAGATATGGCACCTTTTCCCTACTTATAACAATAAGTTTAGAGTTGTCTGGTCGATAGGTTGCGTGATTATAGCTTGCTCCATCTGTACCACCCACATTGGTAACATCTTTTTCTTCATCATTAACAAACTCTACTTTTCCAATCTCCCCTTTAAACCTCGTGTTAACCATGGCATAAGTATACTTACCAGACTGAGCATACAACTTGTTGTCTTTATAAAAGGCAATGGAATAATCTGTAAAATCTTCATCACTTTTGAGTTTTCCATCGATTAATAAATCTGGGAAATGACTATTATAATCATAAGGTTGAGATTTCAATTCTATAACTAGTGTCCCTAAAAGGTTTGTCCCTTCAAAAATTGGAATTATACCAAAGTAAATTTGAAAGCCAAATGTGTCATTAATCCGATAAGAAAAGCTGTTTTCTTGGGTTTTAATCGCACCAGATGTAACTAGGTTTTTATATTTTGATAAGGGAATTAACTGTTCATTTATTTTTAGGGCAGTACCCAAATTATTGTATTCATACATTTTGTACTCAAACCTTGATAAATAACCATCCAAATAGGTTTTTGTAACATAATTATGAAAGCTAAAACTCTGCATCACCATTGGTGATTTAAAATATTTAACTATCGAGGAGTCTGAAGAAACTCCTTTCTCAAAACTTTCAATAGAATTAATCACCTTTGGATCATCAGCATTTAATAATTTCTCGGCAATAGCTCTCCTATTTTCGTGTTCCTTTATTGAACCAAACTTGGTGTATTTAATAGATGTAAGAAATGCCATACATAAAAAAAGTAAGGCAAAAATACCGACAGAAAATTTGCGAAATTGAATATAATTGTTCCATCCAATTATGAAAATCAGTAATGCATATACCAAAAAGAATACGTTAAAATCATCTATTAACTTATAGATGAACAACCCTGTAAGTAAGGTTAAAAAAACGATTAGTCTTTCTCTATTTGTGACATTCAATTGTTTACTTACCTCAATTGTAACATTACTAAACAGGTAAACGTTAAACCAAGCTAAACAGAGTGTTAAAATACTGATCCAACTAATCCATCCCAAGCTTATTATATTGGTGATATCAAGGTTTATTTTGGAGTTGTTAATCAATCCAAAAAAGATTTCATCAAACAAAAAAGCAGCTAATGCAAGACCAACTAATATTAAAAAATGGTATGTTAAACCAACGATTTTACTTTTGATCATCCATTTAGGCAGGACATATTCATGCCTATGGACATAAGCAAAAAATCCAATCCAAGTTAAAGCAATTACATGTAGGAATAAATCTCCTAGAGAAGGTAAAAATTCACCCTGTGCATAAACATAGGGGCTAAAGATTGACAAATTAAATTGATGATTGAACCAAAAAAACTGCAAATCTGATAAGCGAACACCTGCAAAAAACAAGGTTAACACTAAAGTTGCCGATAATGCAAAACCTCTTTTTGCCAACCATGAACAGTAAGAATTTACAAATGCGCAAATACTAAGTAAGCCAACAATCCACAACCACAGTTGTATATCGGCATACATGTTTTTAGAAACTTCGTCTGTAAGCTTTACAGTAAATAGGTAATCTTTATTAAGGCTAAAGATTTCTTGTACATCCTTATCGGTAAAAGTACCTAAATCTAAGGTGTTTCGTGAGAAAAGCTCAGGAGATATTTGATTCTTTAAGTATTGGTTTTCAATACTGTATTGCGATTTTAAAGATATTAAGAAGATAAAAACATAGTCATCAACCGTCTTTTTTATCAGTTCGTAATAACCATTAGATAATTGCTTGAGGGAAGACCCCTCTTTTATCAATGAAATATTAGTAGGAAAGGCCTTGGCCGAACTCCAAAACTCTAGTTTTTCATTTTTATAAACTAAAACATTTATACCATTCTCGCGATAAGTGGCTATAAAATTAAGTGCCAGCTTATCATTTTTATTAAGTCTTTTTAGCTCAATTATCTTTTCTGGACTAGAAAGATAATTTTGAACTAATTGCTGTTTTACATCTAAATTTTGCTGTAACTCTTCGGCTTCATGAGCAAGGAGGTCGCTTTTTGTAATTGAATTATTTAAAGATAATGCTGTAATAATACAGCATATCCCTAAAAGTAATAACAGAAACCTAATCTTACCTCCAATACTCACTTTATTTTGTTTAATAAAAGGTATAAATTTTATAACTATAACATTGTAGCACTACTAGTTTGTACTTCTCTACTTACTTTTTTCACTAAACCCTGTAGCACATTTCCTGGCCCCACCTCAACAAATTCTGTAGCACCGTCGGCTATCATATTCGTGGCGGTTTGTGTCCACCTAACAGCTCCGGTTAATTGTGCTATTAAGTTTTCTTTAATAGTTGCAGGGTCTGTAGTTGGCTTAGCATTTACGTTCTGGTAAATTGGGCAAATTGGAGATAAAATATTTGTACGCTCAATAGCCGCTTGCAACTCTACTTTGGCTGGCTCCATTAATGGCGAATGAAATGCTCCACCAACATTTAATTTCAATGCTCTTTTTGCACCTGCAGCTGTTAATTTTTCGCAAGCTTCATCAATTCCTTCAATGCTTCCTGAGATTACTAATTGCCCAGGACAGTTATAGTTAGCAGGAACTACCACCGCATCTATACCAGCACAAATTTCTTCTACAACTTCATCTGCCAAACCTAAAATTGCTGCCATAGTTGATGGCTGAATTTCACAAGCTTTTTGCATTGCATTTGCACGAGCGATTACCAATCTTAACCCATCTTCAAAAGACAAAGCATTTGCAGATACTAGTGCAGAAAATTCCCCTAAAGAATGTCCAGCTACCATATCAGGTTTAAAGTCATCTCCTAAAACCTTAGCTAAAATTACCGAATGTAAAAAGATAGCAGGCTGTGTAACATTAGTTTGTTTTAACTCTTCATCTGTGCCACTAAACATGATATCGCTAATGCGAAAACCGATGATTTCATTTGCTTTTTCGAATAGTTCTTTAGCTAATGGATTTTCGTAAAGGTCTTTACCCATTCCTGAAAATTGAGCGCCTTGCCCTGGAAATATATATGCTTTCATTCTATTTAGATTTGAGATATGCGAATTGAGATTTGAGACAAATGCAAAAACACCAAAAGCCTATCCGTATTTTTATTATTATTGATATAGCATCCAACAATCGGGATACTTTACACTATTTATTTTCTATTAATGCAGGTTTGCGGTTATTAACCTCAAAAATTCTGCCCTAGTTTTATCGTTACTTAAAAATCCGCCAGTAAATGCTGATGTTGTTGTTACCGAGTTCTGTTTTTGTACACCACGCATGGCCATACATAAGTGCCTACACTCCATAACAACGGCAACACCTGCAGGTTGTAATGTGTCTTGAATGCAATCTCTAATTTCGTTTGTTAAACGTTCTTGAACTTGTAGCCTTCTTGCAAAAGCATCAACAACCCTTGGTATTTTACTTAGGCCAACGATATGTCCATTTGGGATATAAGCAATGTGTGCCTTACCAAAAAATGGCAACATATGGTGCTCACACATCGAATAAACTTCAATGTCTTTTACCACAACCATTTGGCTATAATCTTCTTTAAACATTGCAGAGCGAAGAATTTCTGATGGGTCAATATCGTAACCATGGGTTAAATATTGTAAAGCCTTAGCCACACGTTCAGGTGTTTTTAAAAGACCCTCACGCTCTGGATTCTCGCCTAGCTTACCTAAAATATCTTTATAATGAGTAGCCACTGAAGTGATTTTGGCATCATCATATTGGTCTATCTTTTTATAGCCCAAAAATTCTTCTTCGTGGTCGTATTTATCGTTTTCCATTAGATTTTTATTGTTTTTTAATGGTAATGGAGCTATCAAAAGTAGTTTTTAGCAATAAGCCGTTACTTCTGATGGTTCCATTTATAATATAATTAACCTAAATACTCAACAAAGTTATTCTCGGTTTCGTAAATTTTAATACTGTGTAATTGCGCACCACTTTCATTAACATAGGGCAATAGAATATCCCAAATAGCTATCGCAAGGTTTTCTGTTGATGCTAATTTACCTTTCATGAAATCAACATCCAAATTCAAATTCCTATGATCAACCTTATCGATTACATGGACATTAATCACTTGCTTTAACCATTTCAAATCAACCAAAAAACCCGTCTCCGGATTAACCTCTCCTTTAACCGTTACATATAGGTGATAGTTGTGACCGTGCCAATTTGGATTAGCGCATTTGCCGTAAACTTCTGCATTCTTTTCTTCGCTCCAATCTGTTCTCGATAATTTATGAGCCGCATTAAAGCTTTCTCTGCGTGTTATATAAATCATTATTTTATCAAATAAAAAGCAAATATACGTATTAAGCTTCAAGCTAAAAGACTAAAGGAAAAAGCAAAAAGCTAAAAATGCTAATTCTCAATCATAATTTTTAATTTAGAAGAATGAAATTACTAGTTGTTGTCGCAACCCAAAAAGAATTAACAAGCGTTTACAGACATTTTAACTTGCCGGAACAAGATTTTATTGAAACTGCGAACTTTGACATTTTGATTACTGGAGTTGGAATGACAGCAACTGCATTTTCATTAGGACAAAGACTCGATAAAAACTATGATTTAGTTTTAAATGTTGGCATTGCCGGAAGCTTTGATAAAAACATTTCATTGGGAAGCCTAGTAAATGTTTATCAAGACGTTTTTGCAGAACTTGGTGCTGAAGATCATGATAATTTTTTAACTATAGATGATTTGGGCTTCGGAAAAAACACCTATCACGCTAGCTATGAAACTACTGCTTTACAAAAGGTGAAAGGAATAACTGTTAACAAAGTTCATGGCAACTCTAAAAGCATTGAAACGATAACAAAAAGGTTTCAGCCGCAGGTAGAAAGTATGGAGGGCGCAGCTGTATTTTACGCTTGCGAGCAGCTAAACATTCCCTGTTTACAAGTAAGAAGTATTTCAAATTATGTTACGCCAAGGACTAAGGAAACTTGGGAAATTGGCTTGGCTATCAAAAACTTGAACGAGTGGGTTATTTCTTATTTAACCACAGATGTATACTGATTTATACAATTTTCCATCTATGTCCATCCTTTATCTGTGCTTTATTCTTTTTTAGTTTAACTAAGATTTGTAAAAAAATCTGCTAATCTTTAGCTTCTCTTTGCAAAGCTTTATTTTTACCTTATGAAACTTACACTAGGTTTTTCTCCTTGCCCTAACGACACTTTTATTTTCGATGCCTTAATTCACAATAAAATTGATACCGAAGGTTTATCATTCGATGTTTCTTTTGATGATGTAGAAACCTTGAATCAAAAAGCAATGCGAGGGGAATTAGATATTACCAAATTAAGCTTTCATGCTTTTGCTTATGTAGTTGAAGAATATGTGCTATTAAATTCTGGTAGCGCATTAGGTTTTGGTGTTGGACCGCTATTGATTTGCAAAAAGGAAAACATCAACAAAATCAAATCTCAGCTCTCAACTCCAAACGCCCAACTTAAGGTTGGTATTCCAGGGAAATACACTACAGCAAATTTTTTATTGGGTGTCGCTTATCCGCAGTTAAATGATAAAAAAGAAATGGTGTTTTCTGAAATCGAAGATGCTTTGTTAAATGATGAGATTGATTTAGGCTTAATTATTCACGAGAATCGTTTTACTTACCAAGATAAAGGCTTGCATAAAGTAATTGATTTAGGTAGCTATTGGGAAGAGCTAACAGGTTGCGCTATACCCTTAGGTGGAATAGTAATTAACAGAAATCTGGATTTAGAAATTCAGCAAAAAGTAAATAGATTGGTTAGAAAATCTGTACAATTTGCCTTTTCCAATCCAAAATCAGCGTTAGATTTCATCAAAGAACACGCACAAGAAATGGATGAAGCAGTAATGTACAAACACATAGAATTGTACGTTAACAAATATTCTGTCGATTTGGGAGAAGAGGGCAAAAAAGCAATTGATACCTTATTTGAAATGGCTACCAAAAATAAAATAATACCTAGTGTTGATTCAAATTTATATGTGGATTAAATTTTAACCACAATTATCCACATCTTAAGCAATTATTGGTTGACGTATTCTTGAACTTAAACATTAAACTTTACAACATTTCAACACCTTACTTTTTACAATAATCTCCCGAGTTTTCTGGCGGTTGTTTATTGGCTAAGTCGATATTATTGAAACTTGTATTCGCTCCCCAAGAAAATACTTTTTCGAAAAAAGGTAAAAATTTATCTTCTTTAACCTGTTCTAGAAAATAAACTTCGTGTTCTTTTTCCTTTATGCCCATTTCATATAAAGCATAGTCGTGTTTTGTGATCCCAATGCTATTAAAATATTGTCGCATTCTAAAGTATTCACAAACATTGCCACTCTCTAATTTTCCCGCAAAGAAAAAAGGCATAAATCTGCCGATTACATGACACAAACACGAAATGGTTCTGCCTATGAGATGATACTTGAACTCATAGAACTTTGAAATGGGAATATCATATTCAGTCATAATTTCGAGCACTTCCATTCTATGACCCCATTCATCTAGCTCAATCTGTTTTATTGCTAACTTCTCTACTTCAGTTTTTACATTCTTGGCATGGCCGATATAAGCAAATGCCGCTGCCTTTTCAGCTGAATAAGCTTGTTGTAAAAGTTTTGTTAAAGCAGGGTGATTAATTTTCAATCGAATAACCGTTTAAATTATTGCGAACAAGGTCCGTCGGGAATTTGTTTACTTATTTTGAGCAACTTTGTTACCACCATTGTAGAATCATAATCGCCAGTTATTTTAGATGTATCAGATTTTACAAGCTTACACTCTACTTCAATATAAACTGGAGTATATGGTTTTTCGAAGCCTAAATTACTATAAGCTAGTTCTAGGGTTTTGGCACTATCCGCCACCCAAAACTCTCTCCCGTCTTCGCACTCAGTGAAAGACTTAATCTCGGGGCCGTAGCTATATAAACCCTTTACAACTAAAGATTTATTTTTATCAGCGCCCTTGTCATCATTATTACAAGCAGCTAATACTACCATCGAAGCGAATAAAAAGAATATTAATTTTTTATATGTACTCATCTTAAAGATCTTGATTTAATTGGTCTATCTTCTTAACGCTTAAATTTGATGCCAAAGCTGAAGCTATTAAAGAAAAGAAGCTAACAGTTATAAACACCAGTACAAAATCTTTCCACTTTAGTGCAATTGGGTAGGCATTTGAAAACAAAAGTGTAGACTCTCCCATTTTAAACCAGCCAAATCGTTGTTGTAACAAGCAGAAAATAAAACCTATTATTAACCCAAAGATACAACCAGTTAGGGTTATCATCATACCTTCAATTAAAAATATTCTTTTGATTAATTTCTTTCCAGCCCCGAGGCTATTTAAAATCGATATATCTTTCAACTTATCTATCACCAACATTGTTAACGAACCTATGATATTAAATATGGCTATGATTAAAATAAATGTTAAAATGATGTAGACCATCCATTTTTCTGAGCCCAAAACATTATACAAAGCTTGGTTTTGTTGCACCCGATTTTTAACAATAAAAGCGGCACCCAACTCCCCTTCAATCTCTTCTTTCAATTGTTCAGCATCTATTCCGTCTTTTACATTAATCTCTATGGCAGAAACCTCATTTTCCTCTCCAAAAAGTTTACGAGCAAAACTTAAAGGTACCACTAAAATATTATCAAAATCTTGTTGCACCTCAAATACGCCTGATGGAGGAATTGTCAATACTGTAAAATCATCCATCGGATTAATTGAACTTGCTGTTAAGCCTCTTTTTGGAGAAAAAATTTGCAGCTGTTCAAATGGGTCTGCAGAGTTAACACCTAAAGAGGCTTGTAAAGCAGAGCCAATTACTGCATTTGGCCCATTATCATTCTCTAAAATAAAATGTCCTTCGACCATTACAGTATCTAATCCTTTATTTTTTAGGAAATCATTACTTACTCCTTTTACCAACGCAGGAGACTGTTTATTGTTATACCTTATTAAAGCATTTTCAGATAATATCTCAGTGTATGAAAAGATAGATTTTTTACGTTGGAGCCCCTTAAAATAGCCTGTATTCGCATCAAAAGTTTTGCCTTTTGCTGGCATTATTAACACTTGTGGCGTAATGGTATTAAACATTTTTAATACTACTTCCTCAAAGCCATTAAACACCGATAATATAATAATCAATGCAGTGCTACCCACAAAAACACCCAACACAGAAATTGCCGAAATAATATTAATGGCATTGGTTGATTTTTTTGCAAAAAGGTATCTTTTGGCGATGTAAAATGCGGTATTCACTTTACAAAGATAGGGAAAATGTAAGAGCTAAAACGGAAGATGGGGCTAAAACATTATGCGCTATCTATTTCATTTTCCGTCTTACATCAAGAATGGGTTGTTTATTTTCTCAAAGCCAATGGTTGTAGAAGAACCGTGACCAGGAAAAACTTCACAGTCATCTGGTAGTTGGAAAACGTTTTCTTTGATACTATTAATCAGTTGTTGATGATTTCCCCCTGGCAAATCGGTTCTGCCAATACTACGATAGAATAGTACATCTCCTCCAATCAGAAAGTTTTCTTCCTTTGCATAAAAACATAAATGCGCTGGAGAATGACCGGGTGCAAACACTAAATCTAGTTTACTTTTACCAAAGGTGATAGATCCAGTTTCCTCTAAAAAAACTTCAGGTTCTGGCGAAAGCTCGTAATGCATCCCCATTTGTGGTGCATAACCTGCAACAGCTTGTAAAATATATAATTCGCCTTTATGGAATTGAGGTTTTAACGACCAATTATCAAACACAAATTTATTGCCTAAAACATGATCAATATGGCAATGCGTATTTAATAATAGTTCTGGCTTAAGTCCATTTTCTTTAATGAAATTTACCAATTGATTTTGCTCAGCTCCATCATACATTCCTGGATCTATAATTACACAAGCGCCAGTTTTGTCATATAGAACGTATGTGTTTTCTTGGTATGGATTGAATGTGAATTTTTTTAAGCTGATCATAATTGCTGTTCTAAAGTTAAAAGGTTTTAATTTGGGATGTTTCAATAGAAACTAATTTTTCCATCTAAAGGTCTCAATCATCTTATCGATGTCCTTTTTTATAAACTTTACCACTGGCTGAATTGAGTCATATTGTGGTCGTTCGTTAAAATATAAAGCACCTCTAAAGTAATGATTAACACTATCGGTCAAGAAAAACTGAACGGAAGAGGCCGTATTTCCTTCAATGGCATAATAAACACCATAGACTTTCTTGTCAGGAAAATTAATTAATTTTTGATCAATCGCATTTGCTCTAATAGTATGTTTCATTGCCAAGGTCCTTGCAGCTTCGGTCATGTTATTATAATCCTTTTCAGATAAAACACCATGATAAGTTAAATGCAAATTGCCATTGAACTCAGTGAATTGCATATTTAGCCAACATGGTTGAGCATTTTTTTCATTATCACTCACAAGATTTGCGTACACTGGATACTCAAATGTAAATGGACAGCCAGCATCATAAACCCTATATTCTTTTTTTGGAAATTTAATGCGAAAATATCCTTTAGGTTTAGGTGTAAAGGTTTCATCACCTGTACAAGCAGCAATGGCTGATGCTAAAACTAATAGGATAAATATGGCTTTTTTCATTTAATTTATTACAACATTTTAGGCTTTGGTGTTCTGTACGTCATACCCAACCTGGTTTGGTATCGTAATGCTTTAAGATTCCCACTTTCTGGGAAATGACGCAAAGAGCCCCTAGCTATTCCAAATATACCAAGAACGTTCGGCTTGAAGGTATAACATTTCTAAGCCATTTTTAATTTTTGAACCTTGAGCTTTTGCTTTTGTTAGAAAAGTAGGCTCTTCTGGATTATAGACTAAATCGTATGCTAAGTGTTGATCAGTAAGAAACTGATAAGGAATTGGGGGAAAAGAGCCCAAGTTTGGCAACATTCCTAGTGGCGTTGTGTTGATTAAAATTTTATGTTCATCCAATATTTCAGCTGTAACAGCTGAATATAAAATTGCATTCGGAACTGGATTTCTAACCACAACCAAATATGGAATTTGCAATTGTTCCAACACATATTTTACAGCTTTTGCGGCGCCGCCATCTCCAAATATCAAAGCCTTTTGATGGTGTTTTTCTAACAATGGTTTTAACGATTCTGCAAAACCAAAAGCATCGGTATTATATCCTTTTAAAACTGGTCTTTTTCCGCTTTGATTAATTGAAATACAATTTACAGCTCCAATATTTTTTGCTGCATCATCAATTTCTGTTAAAAAAGGAATAACATTTAATTTGTGAGGGATAGTAACATTAATTCCACAAAGTGAAGGATTTTCATGAATCAAATCCATCATTTCTTCAGCCTTTTCAATTGGAAATAACTCATATTTACAATTAGCTATCTGTTCTTTTTCAAACTTTTCTGAAAAGAACTTTTTTGAAAATGAATGCGATAAAGGATAACCAATTAATCCGAATGTTTTCATAGTATCGTATTGCGTCTTTGCGAGAAGTAAAATGACGAAGCAATCTTTCTTGCTAAAAAGATTGCTTCGCTGCACTCGTCATGACGAGTTATCTATTTATTTTCCTTTGTTTAAGAAGTAATCGAAAGTATCTCCTCTTAATCCCAAACGAATAGTTTCTAGTGGAATAACTTCCGCAGGTGCGATGTTACCTAAATTGACGTTTGTGCCAATTAATTTAATAAACCAAACCTGTTGTTCTTTTTGAGGTGCCTCCCAAATAATGGTTTCTTCTGGTATTTGCGTTAAAATCTCATCCACTAATCCTTCTCTCACTTCTCCGGTACCACGATAAATACCCACGTTTCCACCTTCACGAGCTTCAGCAATTACTTTCCATGAGCCAGCTTCAATCTCAGCTTTCATTAAAGCAATCCATTTATATGGAGCAAAAATTTTAGCTGCATCTTTAGAACCAACTTCAGAAATTACAGTAACTTGAGTAGAAAGTTTGCGAATGAACTCACATTTTTCGTCATGTTCAATATCCATGGAACCATCGGAAACTTCTGCATATTCCATACTGAACTCTTCTAAAACTCTTCTATAATCATCAAACTGATTACGAATAGCAAAGGCTTCAAATAATGTTCCGCCAAAATATGTAGGTATGCCTGCACTGCGATAAAGTGCTAATTTCTCTTTTAAATTAGGGGTTACATAAGATGTAGCCCATCCCAACTTAACGATATCTGTATGTACACCCGCAACATCTATAAAATCTTCAACTTGCCTAAGGCTCAAGCCTTTATCCATTACCATAGTTATACCACCGTTACGAGGTTTTACAGGGCGTTCTGGAATATCATTTAATTTGTAATTCATATTTGGTGCAAAGGTTAAAAAAACTCTGCAATTTTTTAAATTTTAGAAGTTATTATGTGTTAAATTACTATTTGATGTATTTATTTATCACTTGAAGTATTAAACCATTGTCTTGCAATTGAGGTAAATATTCGAACAAAATGTAATGTTTTTCTGGATCTGTAACCAAGGCCGTTTCTAAGTAGGCAACGGCTTCATTACTTTGACCCAAGGCAAATAAATAAGCTACCATTCTGTAATATAATTCTGCTGCATCAGGGTTATTTTTAATTGCCTCAGACATTGTTTCTGAAGCTTCTACTAATTTTCCTTGTTCATATAAAACAGTAGAAAAATCTAACCAAGCTTCTACATCTAGTGGATTGTATTCTAAAACTTTGTAATAAGCCTCAACAGACTCCTCAATTTGACCTAGTTTATAATGTGCATCTGCCATTGCAAACCAAAAATCTGGATTTTCTTCATCCAATTCTATTGCTTTTTTATAGAAATGTAAAGATTCAAAAAAGCGTTCTTCAAAGTTTAAGGTTACCCCAATTCCAAACCAGGCATCGGCCATTTTCGAATCCATTTTTACCGATTTTTTATAATAAGATCGGGCTTCGTCCATTTGCTCTAACTTCTCATAACATTCGCCAATTGCACAATAAGTATCTGCATTTGGCTGTTCGTATTCGAAGGTTTGCTTATAAACATCAATGGCTTCTTGGTATTTATCCAATTGCACTAAGGCATTTCCTTTATTATAATAAGCAGAAGCAAAGTTTTCTTTAATTAGAATGGCATAATCATAAGCATCAATAGCTTTTTCAAACAAATCTAACTTATGGAAAGAGTTTGCCAAATTGTACCAAGCTGCATAAGAATAAGGATCAGTATCTATATATTCTTGATAAAACTGGATGCTTTCCTCTTGTTTATCTAAAATATCATAGCAAAAAGCCAACTCGTACAAGCCGTCTTTATTCTCCATATTTTGCTCTAAGCTACGCTTGATGTAAACTATTGCAGTTTCATAGTCATGCATATTTTGATACACATAAGCCATTTGCAATAAAATCTCATCAGTAGTTTCTGCCAGCGTTAATGCTTTTTCGAAATTCTCTAACGCTTCTGCATGGCGGTCTAAGTTTTGATAAATATTGCCACGCAATACATAAATATCAGGCTCAGATGCCTCTAACATTTCTGCTTTTTCTAAAGCTGCAAAAGCTTTTTCTACCTGATTGGTAAATAATAATAATTGAGCTTGCTTAATTAAAAAAACCGCAGCATAAGGATGCTGATTCAAAGCATATTCTACAACCTGTAGTGCTTTAACGGGATCATTCTTTTCTATGTAATTATCGATGATGTATTCAAATGCTTGGGCATCAAAAAAGTACTGATCCTGGTTGCGGATCATTTCTTCGTAACGTTCTACTGAGTGTTGCGCATCATCATTAAAATCAAATTCAAATTCTTCTTCCATGTATTGAATATTTAAAGAACAAATCCCTTTATTTTAAAATCCTTATAAGTTTAATTATTTATAAAGTGAGTAAAGAAAATAATTTTCAACATACAAACACCTTAAATGGGTAATTAACTAGTAATAAAAGTTTTAGGTATGTTAAACTGAGAATGCCGTTAGGCTTGTTCGTCTATAGAGATGTGTTCCTTTTTATTATTTACAAAATAACATATATTTAATTTAAAATCAGTAAAATTCAAGTCATGAAACAGATATACCTTTTTTTATTCTTAATTGTTTTAGGTTTTAACCAAGCATTTGCTCAAGCTAAAAGCGAAGAGGATGCGGTAAAAGCAACCATTAATTTATTATTTGATGGAATGAGAAATGCAGATACAGCAATGTTAAGAAAGGCCTTCGCCACTAAGAATATATTGGAAACTATCGTTAAAATGAAAGATGGAAAATCTGTGGTAAGAACAGAAAACATTAACGATTTCATTAAAAGTATTGCTATCCCTCATACCGAAAAATATGATGAAAGAATTGTATTTACCAAAATACTAATTGATGCCAATTTATCCAGTGTTTGGACTGATTATAAGTTTTATATTGGCGATAAGTTTAGCCACTGCGGTGTAAACTCATTTCAACTTTTTAAGGGGGAAGATGGTTGGAAGATCATTTACCTGATTGATACCAGAAGGAAGGATAATTGTAATTAAGCACCTCAGCCCAAGCCGCTCCTGAAGGAGAGGGAGCTATAAAACTCAAAAGAAAGCAGCTGATTAGCAGATAATATTGAAATCTTCCAATCAGCTGCTAAGAATTGTTTGTCTTTTACTTCTTAGCTAATTCATCAGCTGCTGCTTTAAAATAAGCCGCTCTCTTAATTAGGTTATCTTTGGCTTCGCCGGTTGCAGTTTCTGCCTCCTTCAATTTTGCTTGTTCAGCATCAGTAAAATTCTTTACAAATTGCTTACCCCAATATTGTGTCAATTTAGTTCTATCCATATTGGTAATAATAGCTTGTAATCCGCTTTGCGTAATCTTAGGATTTTTATTTGCTAATAGATAAGTATAATATCCGCCAACTGTTTGTGCTAATTTATTGATATCAGCTTTATTAATGATGTTTAAATAAAAGTCGTTATAAGAATCGTCTCCTAAAGCAGCGTATACTAATGCCAAGTCACTAGGGATATGCGCTTTTGTATCAGCATCTAAGCCAGCAATTACGCCAGATAACATGCTTGGGTCTAATTTATTTATACTTTGTACAGCAGCACCAATTACTTTGTACGAACGGTCTTTTAATGCCGCTTGTGCAACTGGCAAATAGATTTTATCTCCAGAAGCTGCTAACCTTGATAAAGCAGCAGCTCTAACATTTGAAGATTTGTCTTGCTTTGCTAAAGAAACCAAAATTGGTCCAACTGAAGCCTTAACTTTTTCATCTTTTAAGTTAAATCCTTTAATTGCTAATGCTCTAATTGCATCATCTTGGTCTTTTAAAGCCAAAGTTAATAACTGCTGAGCTGCAGATTCTTTGCTTTTAGAAACTGCGTACTCAACCGCATGAATTCTATTAACATAAGAAGGTGCGTTGCTGTACTGGAAAATGTAGTTCTCTAAAGTTTTAGTCTCCTTTAACTCTCCAACCAATATTTTATCTACATCGAAATCAATTAAATCTGGTTTTGCCGAAACAGGGAAGCTGAAGTTTTGCTCTCTGCTATTGATTACGATTTCTTTTGAAATCTTCTTACCACCAATATAAATATCAACTTTTAAAGTCAGTGTGAACGTTTGTACATCCGCGGCTTGAGTTTGTTTTATGTTTATTGTTGCATTGCCATCTTTGTAATCATATTTTACATCTAATATCGGGTGCCCACCTGCATAATACCATTGATTAAAATATTGAGACCAATCTTTACCCGTTACGTCTTCAAATGCCAAACGTAATTGTTGTGCCTCTCCATTTTTAAAAGCATTAGTTGTCAAATAACGATTTAGTGATTTATAAAATGCATCATCGCCCATCTGATTTTTTAATGCATACAGAATTACAGCACCTTTTGGATAGCTCACTTGATCAAAAACATCCATTTTATTGTTGTAATTAAAACGAACTAACATTGGACTTTCGCCATTTTCTGTTGTTCCCAAATAAGAATTTAAACTTTCATACCTGTTTCTATCTTCCGCATCCTTACCAGCATCGTGTCCTTTCCAAAGAATTGCGCCTAATGTTGCAAAAGATTCGTTAACAGTTATGTTAGACCAAGATTCTGTAGTTACATAATCGCCAAACCATTGATGAAATAATTCGTGGGCAATGGTACTTTCGCCACTTCCATCTAACAATTCTCTTTCTGTAGCCTGAATACTTTCTCCGTGTAAAGTTGCCGTTGTATTTTCCATAGCGCCAGAAACATAATCACGGGCAACTATTTGCGCATACTTATTCCAAGGATATGCTACTCCAGTAATTTGAGAAAAGTAGTCGAGCATTTTAGGAGTTTTACCAAAAATGGCTTTTGCATAGGGCGCATATTTTTGCTCCAAATAGTAACTAACTTCCTTGCCTCTCCAAAGCTCTTTGGTGATTTTGAAATCCCCAACAGCCATCATAAACAAGTATGGCGAATGAGGCAAATCCATTTTCCAAGTGTCTGTTCTTGTTCCGTTTGTATTTACTTTTTGCGAAACTAGTTTACCATTAGATAAAGTCACATATTTAGATAAAACCGTCATAGAAAGTTCTGATGTTGTTTTTTGGTTAGGTTTATCTATGGTTGGAAACCAAGCCGACGAAGATTCTGCTTCACCCTGAGTCCAAATTTGAATTGGTTTTTCTTTATCAGTACCATCTGGATTAATGAAATACAAACCTTTTTCATCAGTTATCGCAGCACTCCCACTTGCTTTTAATTCGTTTGGTTTAGAAACATAGTCGATGTAAACTGTGTATTTTTCATCCTTTACATATCTTTTATTCAGTTGGATATAGATTTTTTCTTGGTCATAAGTAAACTTTAATGGCGTATTACTTTTTGCGCCTACTAAGGCAACTGTCTTAAGGTCCATTCCTTTTGCATCAAGCGTTAAGGTATCTGTAGTGTAAAAGTGTGGTTTTAAAGTTATCCAAGCTTTTCCGTATAAATAACGCTTTGCGTAATCGAACTTAACATCCAGTTTGGTGTGAACCAAATCGTTAATTTTTGTTGCCGTAGCACGGTAAGTTGGATTTACTTTTGGTGCGGTTTCTTGTTGAGCATATGCCGTAGAAAGCCCACTCAAAATTGCCAGACCAATAAATCCAGCTATTAAATTTTTATTCATTGTTTATGTTTTTTGATGTTTGATAGGATCTAGAAATAAAGTTACAACATTGTAAGCAACAAAAACATCAACTACTTATAATTTGGCAAACCTGCTTAATTTTTTGTTGTTTTGTAACAATCGATTTTATTTAAAAATCAAACCATGGAAAATAATATAAATGCCGTCCTTAAACAATTAGGGATTGAAAACATCAACTCTGCTTATGCTACAGGCAGTAATTGGGGCAAAACAAATAGCGAAAAAATTATAGAAAGCCATTCGCCAGTTGATGGTAAGATAATAGCTTCTGTTCAAGTTGCTTCTGCTGCAGATTACGATTTTGTTATAGAAACAGCACAAAAAGCATTCTTAGAATGGAGAAAAGTTCCTGCTCCAAAACGTGGCGAAATGGTTCGTCAGTTTGGTGAAGCTTTACGTGCAAATAAAGAAGCCTTAGGCACTTTGGTTTCTTATGAAATGGGCAAAAGTTTACAAGAAGGCTTTGGCGAAGTTCAAGAAATGATAGATATCTGTGATTTTGCAGTTGGTTTATCTCGTCAATTATATGGCTTAACCATGCATAGCGAAAGACCAAACCATAGAATGTACGAGCAATGGCATCCGCTAGGAATTGTTGGAATAATCTCTGCATTTAATTTTCCTGTAGCGGTTTGGGCTTGGAACACAGCTTTAGCTTGGGTTTGTGGTAATGTTTGCATTTGGAAACCATCAGAAAAAACACCGCTTACAGCAATTGCTTGTCAGCATATTATTGATAAAGTCTTAATTGCAAATGAAGTTCCTGAAGGTGTTTGTAATTTAATTATTGGTGATAGAGCAATTGGTGAATTGTTAAGTAACGATACCAAAGTTCCTTTGGTTTCTGCAACAGGCTCTACCAGAATGGGTAAAGCCGTTGGTGCTGCAGTTGGTGCCAGATTAGGTAGAAGTTTATTAGAGTTAGGTGGAAACAATGCCATCATTATTTCAAAAGATGCTGATTTAGACATGTCTATTATTGGTGCTGTATTTGGCGCTGTTGGTACGGCTGGACAACGTTGTACTACAACCAGGAGATTAATTATCCACGAGAATGTTTACGATAATTTTGTGGCTAAATTAGTTAAAGCCTATGGGCAACTAAGAATTGGCGATCCTTTAGACCAGCATAATCACGTTGGACCATTAATTGATAAAGATGCCGTTGCCAGTTATTTAGATTCGATAGAAAAGTGTAAAGCCGAAGGTGGAAAGTTCTTAGTTGAAGGTGGCGTTTTAACTGGCGAAAAATATACTTCTGGTTGTTATGTGAAACCATGCATCGCAGAAGTTAAAAACGATTTTAAAATTGTTCAACACGAAACTTTTGCGCCTATTTTATATTTAATCAAATACAAGGAATTGGATGAGGCAATTTCAATACAAAATGGAGTTCCACAGGGATTATCATCCGCAATTATGACTTTAAACCTGAGAGAAGCTGAACAATTTTTATCTGCTGGAGGTTCTGACTGTGGCATTGCAAACGTAAACATAGGTACATCTGGCGCTGAAATTGGCGGTGCATTTGGCGGAGAAAAAGAAACAGGCGGTGGTAGGGAAAGTGGTTCTGACGCTTGGAAAGCTTATATGCGTAGACAAACGAATACTATTAACTATGCAAATACTTTGCCCCTGGCACAAGGAATTAAGTTTGATTTGTAACCCCTAAAGTTTTTTGTCATTCCGAGGTACGAGGAATCTATTTGAAAAATTGATATTATATATTCTTCGCTGGGCCCTGAATGACAAAGCCATAAAAAAAAGAGTGCGGATATAATGTCGGCACTCTTTTTTTAGATATATGATGGAGTTGTAATTTTTTACTAAAGCCACTTTAGAGCCTGCTCCGATTTCATATCGGAGGGTTTGGGGTTCTTATTTTGCTAAATTGATATCATCAATAAGCAAGTTCTCTAAAGTTTGTTTTACAGGTTTTGCCTTTGCAATAACTGTTGCTGTAGAATTTACACTTGAAGTTTCAGCTACAAAAGAACCCATATTTAATTTAGCTTGTGTGCTTAACACTGCGTAATGATCGGTTGTTGAACCAGCTAATTTTAAACTTGCGCTATCTTTTATCGAAGTATATAAACTGATTGTTGATGCATTGATATCCGCAGTTGCATTACCGCTTAATTTAACGGCTAAACTTAAGAAGTTGATTTTGCCATAAGTTTTTACTTGTGCATTATCCCCAGCTTCGATAGATGAAAGGTCACGCACATAAACTACCACAGATAACGTTTCTTTTTGAAAAGAACTGATGCGTAAAACACCATCTTGTTGCTGTACCAAAGCGTTTTTAGAATAGTAGCTATCGTAAACTTTTACGCTTTCAACTGGAGCCTGTACAAGGATAACTTCAACGTTTCCTTTTACCTCAATTTTACTGATATTTTTTACTTGGTTTAATACTGTAACGTTGTTGTTTTTTACATCTGTAGATGCGAATGCAGAACTGGTTAATACTACTAGTGCTAATGCTGCTGCGAATAATGTTTTGATAGAAGTTTTCATAACTTTAATATTTTATGTGATTGTTAATCTATTATTTATAATTTGTTTTTTCTGCAAGCCCTTGCTGGCAGGTTTCGTAAATAAGACTGCGATAAGGATAAAAGGTTGCAGCAGATATTAGCCTTTTAGACAATGAGCAAGTAACTCACGACGAACGGCTGTAATTTTTCGACGAACGGGGGAAGAAAATTTGTTCATTAGTCATTAGTTCATTGGTTTCGATAATTAATCCTCGTTGTTTCCACAATCTGTCTAATGAACAAATGATGTAATGAACCAATAAAAATCCAAAATAATTAGTCCATTCTTTTGATTAGAAATTGAAATACTGTAAGTTTAGAATTTTTTAGATGCTTATCTTTTCTTTCTTTTAGCCCTTGACCAATGTTACGCGTAAATAGTTCCGGCCCCTGCAAAATCGTATATTCCTTATGTAAGCATGAGTTTCTCGGTTATTTAATTGAGCCACATATTGTTCAACTCAATCCTCAGGGCGATTTTTCTTTAACCTACCAACGTTTATTTACGCATACTGCTAAAGAATTTGCTAAACATTTAACAGATGTTGATTTTAAACTCATCAAGATTTTAGATGAAACTGAACAAGACTACATCATTAAAAAGTATCACAAAAAAGCTATTCGACCTTTTGAATTCTTTAGTAAGTTTTACGATGAGAAATTTTACGATAGCGTTCGTCCAAAAATTGAAAAGAAACTAGCTGAAGTTTTAGAAATCCTGAAGGTAAAAGATGACCTATATTTAATGGATAAAGATGGTTGGCCTGCTGAGCGAAAAATAGAATTAGCAACTGAACCTGCAACTGTACTTTTTCATTTTAGAAGAAGTGAAATGGAGACGAGGTATTTTCCAACCATTAAATATCAGGGACTACGCATCGATTTCATGTTTAAAGATGCACAAGTAGTTTGCAATCAGCCTGCTTGGATGCTACTTAATGATGTACTTTACTTTTTTGAAGGTGATATTGAGGGAAAGAAATTTGTTCCATTTTTAAACAAGCGTTATATCGCCATACCAAAAGCTACAGAAGAAACCTATTTCGAAAAATTTGTAGCACCGCTGATAGAAAAACATCACGTGTATGCTGAAGGATTTGAGATTAAAACGGAGAAGCATGAAGCCACACCAGTCATCAAAGTTATTTATGTCGATGGTGGCGTTTCTCAAATCCAGCTTTATTTTAAATATGGGCAATATGCTTTTGCAATGGGAAACGAGAATAAAGTTACTGTTCGTTTAAGTAAAGATGAAGACAATTATACTTTTACCCGTATTAAAAGAAATAGCGATTGGGAAAAAGCAAAATTTACCTTTTTGCAAAGCTTAGGCTTAAAGAAAATTTCTGCACTCTTCCATCATCTTGAGTTACCTAATTTAAGTGAAAATGATAACCCATCTTATGCCATCATAACTTGGGTAAATGAACATATTGAAACTTTGCAAGCACAAGGTTTTGAGATTGAGCAAGCAAGTAGCGGCAAACGTTTTGTATTTGGTGCCAATAAAATTGATTTCGAAATTACAGCAGATAACGATTGGTTCGACATTAATGCGATTGTATATTTTGGTATTCATCCCATTCCATTTATCGCTTTAAAACAACATATCCTCCATAAAAAAAGAGAATTCATTTTGCCAGATGGCGATATTGCAATTATTCCAGAAAAATGGTTTACACAATATAGCAGCATCTTTAGTTTAGCGGATGGCACTAAAAACCTGAAGTTAAAAAAGCATCACATCGGGTTAATTAACGATTTAGCCGATGATAGTTTAGCTAATGTAACGCTTGATAGAAAACTGCAAAGGTTAAACGATTTTGAGGATATTGCTGATACGGCAATGCCCGTTAATTTTAAGGGAGATTTACGCCATTACCAAAAAGCCGGTTATAATTGGTTTAGCTTTTTACGTGAATATAACTTTGGTGGTTGTTTGGCTGATGATATGGGTTTGGGTAAAACCATACAGACTTTGGCAATGTTGCAGAAACTGAAAGAGGAAGATGAGCAAAATGCAACACACAGCACTTCGTTAATTATTATGCCTACTTCATTAATTTACAACTGGCTTAACGAGGCGAAAAAGTTTACACCTAAGCTGAAAATTCATGCTCACACTGGAACTTTCAGAAACAAGGACATTAGCCTTTTCGACAAATATGATTTGGTAATTACCACTTATGGAATTACTCGTGTAGATTCTGAAATCATCAGTAAATTCTATTTCAATTATATCATTCTTGATGAAAGTCAGAATATAAAAAATCCATCTTCTAAATCTTTCAAGGCTGTTAGAATGCTCAAATCAAGGCATAAATTGGTTTTGAGTGGTACACCTGTAGAAAACTCTGTTGGCGATTTATGGACGCAACTAACCTTTTTAAATCCAGGGTTATTGGGCACACAATCTTTCTTTAACGAAGAGTATGTGCAAGCCATAGAGAAACGCAAAGACGAAGAAAAAGCAAAAAAACTACAAGCCATTATCAAACCCTTTGTTTTACGCAGAACGAAAGAACAAGTTGCTGCAGAACTTCCTCCAAAAACAGAGCAAATTTATTATTGTGATATGAGTGAGGACCAAGCTGCAGAATATGAAAAGGTTAAGTCGGCTTACAGAAATGATTTGCTGAAAGATATGGAAACTGGAAGTTTGGCAAAAAAACAAGTTCAGTTATTGCAAGGTTTAACCGCTTTAAGACAGTTGGCAAATCACCCTGTGATGATAGATGAAAACTATACATCAGACTCTGGAAAATTTGAAAACGTGATGCACACTTTGGATAACGTTTTAAAAGGCGGTCACAAGGTTTTGATTTTCTCTCAATTTGTAAAACACTTAAGCATATTTAGAGACTGTTTTGAAAAGCAAGGTATTCCTTTCGCTTATCTAGATGGGGGAACAAAAAATCGAGGAGAAATTGTTGCAGAGTTTCAAGAAAACAAAGATTTAAAAGTATTCTTGATTTCGATAAAAGCTGGTGGAGTTGGTTTAAACTTAACCCAAGCAGATTACGTGTTTATTTTAGACCCTTGGTGGAATCCTGCAGTTGAACAACAAGCCATAGATAGAACCCATAGGATTGGTCAGGATAAAAAAGTTTTCATTTATAAATTCATTTCAAAGGACACTGTTGAAGAAAAGATTTTAGCCCTGCAAAGGCGTAAAAAATCATTGGCAAATTCATTGATTACAACCGAAGAAAGTTTCTTCAAATCATTAAGTAAAGACGATATTAGAGAATTATTGAATTAATATAATAATGTATGTCTCTCAAATTTAATCCGTTTTTGATATGCCTTTTGCTAATAGGCCTATCATCATTCTCACAAACCATCAACTATTCTGAGAAATTAGTGTTTGATGATGTTGCCTATATAACTTCTCCAATAAATGGCAAAAAAGTTATCTCCAAGTGGGCCGGGCCAATACGATATCAGATAAATAATTCCCCTTCAGAGTTTATAACTAAAGAAATAGATACAACTTTTAGTGAAATTAAGAAATTAACTTCTTTAGATATTAAGAAAGCAGTAAGTAATGAAGAAGCTAATTTGATTATTAATCTAGGAAAAGAAGATAAAGCTAAAAACATATCTACTCCAAGTGGAAGCGTTATGAAATATAATGGCAATTTCAACCATAAAACAAATGATAAATTAGAGATTATTAAAGTAGAAAACCTTTTTATTGTAGCTGATAGTGAAACTAAGGCAGATATTAAGTATTCTTTGAAGAGAATGATTCTTAAATCTTTTGGCTTCTTTAGAAAATCTGAAGAGGCACCTTATAGCCTATTTTATGCCCAAAGAAACAATGCAATTAAAATTGATAAGTTTGATGGACATATTATTTCTTTCTTTTACTCAAGTTTCGTAAAAGCAGGAATGGAGAAAGACCAGCTTGATAAGATGTTTGGCTTCTAAATTTGTTATCAAATGACCTTAAAACTAAAATCCATAATACTACTTCTTATCGCAATAGGCACTGATACTTATGCTCAAAAATTAACGTCTGAAGAAAAATTCATTTTTAATGAAGTAGCTTTTACTAGAAAGCAAGCTGGCGATTATGAATTGATACATAAATGGGTAGCGCCAATTAAGTACAAGGTTTATGGTAACGCAGATAACTACATTTTAAAGGAAATCGACAGCACTTTTAGTCAAGTAAAAAGATTAACCAACTTAGATATTTCAAAAACTACAAATGATGATGAAGTAAATTACATTATTGTAGTTGGCAAAAAAGAAGTAGACCAAGCTAGGTTATCTAAAGGATTTCAGAAATATTTGAATGGTTATGGTGCAACTTTATTTAGGTCTAACAACAAATCTGAAATTACTAAAGCAGAGACTTTATTATTAGATGATAACTACACCGATAAAGCTGCTGTAAAATCATCTGTTATTAAGAATATTGTTAAATCCCTGGGCTTTTTTCAAAAAACTAAAATTTTGACAACAAGCGTTTTTTACGAGAAGAACAATAGAATTACAAAGATTGATGCTTTTGATAGTCACATCATTTCTAAACTTTATTCGCCACTTATAAAACCTGGGATGGACAAGGACCAAGTAGCGGAGATTAATCCCTAGGAGTTTAGCATCCTTAAATATTCTTCCCTACTTATCATTCCTGCTCCTAAACTCATTAAGTGGTCGTTTGGTAATTGGCAATCTATCAATTCAAATCCCATCGTTTTTGTTAAGTGAATCAATGCTGTTTTTGAAGCATTACTTACCAAGCTAAACATACTTTCACCACAGAAAACCTTATTGATTTTAACGCCATACAGTCCTCCAACTAATTCATTGTTTTGCCAAACTTCTACACTGTGAGCTAAACCTTTTTCGTGGAGCTTAATGTAGGCTTGTTGCATTTCGTTGGTTATCCAAGTGCCATCTTGACCAACTCTTGGTATTTTAGCGCAATGTTCAATTACTCGTTCAAATGCCTTATTTTCTGTTACTTCAAAAACATTTGACTGTAATATTTTCCGCATACTTTTACTGATTTTAACGCTATCAGGAAAAATCACACATCGCTCATGTGGTGCATACCATAGAATGGGGTCATCTTCACTAAACCAAGGGAAAATACCACTTTGATAAGCTAACAACAATCTTTCGATGCTCAAGTCTCCACCAATGGCAAGTAAACCATCAGGCTCTGCCAATGCAGTATCAGGAAAAATGAGTTCATCATCTAGCAGTCTAAAAACCATGATGCAATTATAGTAAACAAAACAATAGCTAAACCCGAACGTTTAATAATTGTCCGATTAACAAATCTTATTGCCATGGAAAGAAAAGATAACTTCATCTCCGTTAAGCATTTATATAGCAGAGCAGCATTTGGAATCTCCTACCCTAATCTTGAAGCTTTAAGTAAAAAAAACATCAATAAAGTAGTCGACGAACTTTTTAAAAAATCTACAATAGTTGAAGATCTAAAAAGTGTTGATGAAAATGAGATGCGCCAACAAATGGCTTTACAAGTTCTGCTAGGTGGTAAAAAAGAGTTGACGCAGGAAGAGAAAGACCAACGGCAAGAGATCACAAGAATTCAGAACGAGCGAAGCAGAACGTTAAATATTGATTGGTTAATGCGGTTAATTAAAACATCAGCCCCGCTTAGAGAGAAAATGACCTTATTTTGGCATGGGCATTTCGCTTGCCGTTCTAACAACCCAATGTTTGCGCAACAACTTAATAACATTCAAAGGAAATATGCGCTTGGCAGTTTTAGAACGTTGTTGGTTGAGGTATCTAAATCTCCAGCGATGCTACAATACTTAAATAACCAACAAAATAGAAAAGGCAGGCCAAACGAGAATTTTGCCCGTGAGTTGATGGAACTTTTTACTTTGGGAATTGGCAATTATACTGAGCAAGACATAAAGGAATCCGCCCGCTCCTTTACAGGATGGACTTATGATAAGGATGGAAAATTTCAATTAAGACCAACTTATCATGATGAAGGCAACAAAACATTTTTTGGCAAAACAGGGAATTTCGATGGAGAATCCATTATCGATATCATATTAGAAAATCCGAAAACAGCAACATTCATCTCTCGTAAATTATATATTTTCTTCGTTAACGAAACAGCTAATGAAGCTCACGTAAAAGAGTTGGCTAATCACTTTCAGGCTCAGAATTATGATATATCAGCTGTGCTTAAAAAAATGTTTACTGCTGATTGGTTTTATGCAGCACCAAATGTGGGCACAAAGATTAAATCGCCTGCCGAATTCTTAGTGAATTTAAGTAGGGAATTTTATGTGACTTATAACAAGCCACAAGTTCTTATTCAGTTGCAAAGTAGTTTGGGTCAGTATTTATTTAATCCACCAAATGTTGCTGGTTGGCCGGGAGGGAAAAGTTGGATAGATAGTTCTTCGTTAATGTTAAGGATGAAAATTCCATCCCTAGTTTTAAACGATGGACAGATAGATTTTAGTGGTAAAGCCGACCCAGAAGATGAAGCTGTAATTGCCTTGAACAAACCAGCAAATGCCAAACCTAAGCCAAAATCTTACGTTGATGCGCAAAGTGATTGGCCTAAGTTTTTAACTGGATTGCCGAAAGACATTAAACCATTAGACTTAGCGAAGTTTTTATTGCAGCCAAACTTAAACCAGAAAATTGTAGATATGGTGGCTAACAATCAAGGTTTAAAAAGCACAGCGATTGAAGTAACGAGTTTGCCAGAATATCAGCTCTGCTAAACCGTTATTTGTTTTGCATTTCTCGTTTAAACAACGATAAACGAACAACGAAAGACCATTTTTCACTAAAAAGAAAGAAGATGAAAAGAAGAGATTTTTTGAGAAATTCTGCCTTTACAGCCGCCGGGACTTTTTTTGTGCCTGCATTTATGAAACCTTTTGAGGCTTTGGCATTGGATGAATTAAGTCAGTATAAAAACTTAGTGGTTATACAGCTTTCGGGTGGTAATGATGGTTTAAATACCGTTGTGCCTTTTGGAAACGATTTATATTATCAGAAAAGAAAAAACATCGCCATAAAACCAGAAGAAGTAATTAAATTGAACGATATGCAAGGTCTCAACCCAAATTTGGCGGCATTGCGTGAAATTTACGACCAAGGTTGGATGACTTTGATTAACGATGTTGGTTACCCAAACCCAGACCGCTCCCACTTTCGGTCAATGGATATTTGGCAAACAGGAAGTGATAGCAATCAGTATTTGTCTACCGGATGGATTGGAAGATATTTAGATTCGAATTGTGAGACCTGTAAATTTCCTTACACCGCCATTGAGGTTGATGACAGTTTGTCTTTAGCTTTAAAAGGTGGTACTAAAAAAGGAATTGCTTTAAAAGACCCGAACACTTTATTTAGAAATACTAACGAAGCTTTTTTTAAACAAATGATAAATAGTAGCAAAGACCATTTAGATGAAAACAATTTAGGCTATTTATATAAAACGATGATTGAAACATCATCTTCTGCTAATTATATTCAGCAGACTTCTAAAATTTATGAGAGCAAGGCAACTTATCCAAATACTGGCTTTTCTAACCAACTAAAAACAGTTTCTAAATTTATTTCATCAGGTTTAAAAACTAAGGTCTATTATGTTTCGCTTAGCGGATTTGATACGCACGTAAACCAAGTACAACAACAAGGCAATTTACTAAAGCAATATGCAGAAGGTATTTCAGCGTTTTTAAATGACCTTAAAGCGCACAATAAATTAGAAGACACCTTGGTAATAACTTTTAGTGAATTTGGACGGAGAGTTGAGCAAAATGCAAGTAATGGAACAGACCACGGAACGGCAAATAATATGTTCTTATTTGGTGGAAAGTTGAAAAAACAAGGGATTATTAATAATGCTCCTGATTTAGCGAATTTAGAAAATGGCGACCTTAAATATCAGGTTGATTTTAGGGAAGTTTATGGGACTATTTTAGATAAATGGTTGGATGTAAATAACCAACAGATTTTAAATAAGAAGTTTCAAACTATGGACTTTATTTAAGGTTTGTCATTCTGACCAATGCAAAGAATCTATTTAGTAGATTACTCCAAAGTCGGAATGACAAAACTTTATTTTTACTTCTTCTTAAGTATGTAAATCTTTATGGCATTACTTTCTTCATACTTTTGAGTGTAGGCTTGAAAAAGCTCATAACCATAGCTTTTCAGTTTGTTAATACAATCTATTAAAGAATTAAACTCTAAGTCTTTTCCATCATCATCTTTGATAACGGCATCTTTTCTAAAGTCTACAACTTTCTGCCCATACTCTAGCTTAATCAAAATTTTCTCACTTAGGTAACGCTTGAATTCGGAAACTTCAATGTATTCCGAACGAATTTCACTTAATCTAACTCCGTTTACGGTTTGAGCCTTGGCTTCAGAAAAAGCAAGGCATACGGCAATAGCCGAAAAAACAATTAATTTTTTCATTCCTTTAGGTTTTTTGTGTGTACAGCAAATTACGCATTTCCTGTAATTATTAAAACCTAAAATTCTATTTTTATGTAACAATTAAGCAATTTGCCTATCTCAAAACCATGAGTTTTATTGGCAATATTATTTGGGTAATTTTTGGAGGAATATTTATTTTCTTCCAGTATATTTTTGGCGGATTGGTTTTATGCTTAACTATTGTGGGCATTCCATTCGGCATTCAATGCTTTAAATTTGCCATAGTAGGTTTAGCTCCTTTTGGAGTTAAGATAACCGATACGTCATCGAACATAGGATGTCTATCAACCATTATGAATATCATTTGGTTAGTTTTTGGAGGAATTTGGATAGTACTAACTCATCTTATTTTTGGCTTGTTATTTTGCATTACCATTGTGGGAATTCCCTTTGGATTGCAACATTTTAAGCTGATGAATTTAGCTTTCTCTCCTTTTGGGAAATCGATTAGTTAGCGAGGTTCAGAAAAGGTCATTATTCTTATTCCTTTCGCATATAAAAACAATTTTCCACTAAAAATCTTAGCAGAATCAATTTTCTGTAACTCTTTCAGAAACTTACTTTCATACTCACTTAATTCTTCGCAATACATTTTGGTTGAAAAGATTTGATAAAATTTAATCGACAATGGTGTAATATCTACAGATCCTCCATACGAATTACAAAAAGCTTTTCCGCTTATTTTATTATTAGCCTCAAATTTCAAACTTGCTGCCTTTTCAGGTAAAATTTTATTACCAGTCCAAGTCCTCAGAATCCAACGATTTTTTGTGAAAGCATTCACATCGAACCTTGTTAAACAAGACTGAAAAGATAAAAGAATAATAATTCCAAAAAATAGATTTTTCATATCGTACTCCACAAATAGCGCTAGATTATTAATGTTCTGTTTCTGATATACTCTCTTAAGAACTATTTAGCCTTTGTAAAAATCATTACTACTTTTCCATCAATAAGCAACTGCAATTTACCGCCAACAATTTTATAGGAGTTTACAGCTCTCAATCCATCGAGATAAAATTTTTCTGCCTGTCCAACTTCTTCACAAAACATCATGGTACCGAAAATTTGCTCAAATTTGATATTGTTTCCATTGATTACAGCATTACCACCAAAACCATTGCAAAAAGATTTTCCACTTATTTTATTCTCAGTATCAAAACTTAATGAACCTTCTTTTCCAATTGGTAAAGTTTGACCAGGCCATTCACTTAATAACCACTTCGTATTTTTAATAGAGTTAGCTGTCATTTTTTCTGAACAAGACTGCAATGCTAATGCTACAAACAATATCAATATTAACTTTTTCATAATTTTATATTTAAGTAATTAATCCAATTTTTTTTGAATGAGCTATTGCCTCATCACTGTGTGTAAATAAACAAGTTTTTATTTGATGTTGTTCTATTTTTGCCAATAAATTTTCTGTTTCTACTTGCCTTGATTTCCTGACATTTCTAATATATACTGCCACAACATTTTTAGGATGCTTTTCTGCGATGGCTTGATAAATGGCAGGATCTTGTTGAGAGTTATCGCCAAAAAAAACAAACTTCTGATTCGGAAAAGCATCTATGATTCTCATTACCCTTAACAATTTTCCATGATGTCCCGTTTTTCCAGTTTTAAACAAGCTCTTCCATCTTTTTAACTGATTTAACAAAAAAGCACCTTCAGGCAGTTCATTAAACCTGAAATGTTCTACCAAATAATCGTACAAATTCCATTCGCTACTTGATACATAAAAGAATGGATTGGGTTGTGAAATAACTGTATGCGCATTTGCCAATAATTGATAGTGTTTTCTAACTGACGCAAAGGTTTTTCTGGTTCTAGGATTTTTGATAAAAAGCTGTCGCAATCTCCTGTAAATTTTAGCCGAATGGGAAACCATTATCGTATCATCAATATCAGAAATAAAAGCATATTGTGTAATGTGTGGTACAAATATTTTTCCTTCTCCTGTAGAAGTTACTTCATCAGCCTCATTTAAGGCCTCTACTTTTACATCATGCCACCCAGCTGATACATTATTTTCTGCTTTCCATTCAAACTTGAAGAACCCATCATACTCAGTCTTTTGATATACAGTTTGGTCATAAAATAGCAACCTCACTTTAGTAAAAGCTGAAGGTTTTACTACGAAAAGCTTAAAAAGATGAATAATATTTACAAAAAGATTATCACTGAAATTTTGAGTTGTTTTTGCCTTGAATTTAAACACATGACCATAAACAACTAAGTTATGCGTGTGGCCATAGCCGTGATATACTTTTACACTTGTAGCATTATCCATGATATAATTAAAACAGAGTTATGCATCAGTTGTTTGTGAAGTACATATAAATTAATCGGCTGTGAAAGCGAAAACTCAAAAAATACTCTTTATTGTTAACCCAGGTTCTGGAAACAAGGAGGTAGACTATAAGAAAGAAATTAAGGCATTTTTTAAATCGAAAGAAGAAGAATTAGCCATTTATGAATTACCTGAAAACTGTTCTCTCGCTAAAATAAAATCAGCAATTGAAAAAGCTTATGCAGATAGAGTTATTGCCGTTGGTGGCGATGGAACTTTAAAACTAGTTGCCGAATGTTTGTTGAAAACCAAAACACCAATCGGGATTATCCCTGCTGGTTCTGCAAACGGAATGGCTAAAGAATTGGGCATCCCGCTAGAATTAAATGAAGCTTTAGAGTTGGCAGTTAATGGGAAGCCTAAGCAAATCCACGCTGTGTTGATTAATGGCGAATTATGCATTCATTTGGCAGATATCGGCTTTAATGCCTATATCGTTAAAAAATTCGATGAATTGCCAACACGAGGAATGTGGACATATGCCAAAGCTGCATGGCATGCGTTCTGGTATCACCGTAAAATGGATGTGGAGTTTAAGATTGATAAAAAAACAATTAGGCAAAAAGCAGCTATGGTTGTTGTTGCCAATGCAAAAAAGTATGGTACAGGCTTTGAAATTAATCCAGAGGGAGAACTGGACGATGAACTTTTTGAGGTAATAATTGTAAAAAAATATGCCGTATTAGAAATCATTAAAATATGGCTAAGCAAACTGCCTTGGGATCCTAAAAAGATTGAAAGTTTTCAAACTTCCCATTTAAAAATCACAACCAAACACAAGGTGCATTTTCAAGTGGATGGAGAATATTTAGGAAAAGTAGATACTGTTGAAGCTAAAATTATTCCGAAGGCGATAAATGTAATTGTTGGCCCTTCAGCTTAATTTGCGCCCTAATTGTTAAATACAGTCTGATAAATTCTACCATAAAACAAACTTTTAAAAGCGCTGGGAACCATCTATCATCATAATTTTCAAAGGCTTCTGGAAGCAGTGTTATAAATCCAACAGAGAAAATCCAAAGGTATAATCTAAATGGAAATTGGATGTAATATAAAATGAAGCCAAATTTTTTGGTTAATAATAATCCAGCAGCACCAAGAACAATTAGCAAAAACATAGGGAACATTAAGGTAGCTTCTACCTTGTCAGATTGTTTGGTAATCTCATTAAAACGAGGTGCAATTTCCCATAACTGCATACCCAAAAAAACAAGAGATACTAAATCTAAAAGAGCAAAAGAACGTAAGAGAAAGCGCATATTATTTACAGTATTTATCAAGCCAATCGTTGGCTTTATCAGAACCCATGTATTTCACAAAGTTAAAATCTTCACACGCTCCTTTGGTATCTCCTTGTTTATATTTTTTTAATGCAGTTTCAATTTTATCATCTAAATATTCGTCATCTACACCAATCTCTTCCTTTAATTTCAAAATCTTCACTTCATCTTCAGGTTTAGCCACTCCTTTTTCTTTATTGCGGTAGAAGTTCATAATGGCAACCTTTATCTCTTCTTGGTCCTTGTAACTTTTAATAGCCAACGCAATATCTGCTTTTGATTTTCTTTCGCAATAATAGCCATCTAATGCAAAATTTACTGGTACTACAATTAAGGTTGTTGTATCATAAGTAGATGGAACTTCCCATTTTCCACTGCTCATTTTAATTAACCTTAACGCTTCTTCGTCTAAATCGGCACCAATTCCATTGGTTATCTCGGTAAAATAAACATCGCCTTTCGCATTAACCTTAAAGCCAATTTTTACAGTTCCTTGTATACAATTGTGAAGCGAATAAGCTGGGTAAATTGTATTGTTTTTTATAAAAGCAGGCAATCCTCCTTTCACTTCAGGGCGTTGCGCCTTAACAGAAAAGGAAATTAAGATCAGTAACGCTGCTAAAATCCTGTACATAATTAAATTTACGCATTTTAAGGCAAAGCCGATGTAAAAGTGTGTTTTAAAATTAATGCTGGGTCTGGACAATTTTCTAAATAAATACTTCTCTTAGAAAATTGGCAAACACCAGGATAATCTCCAATTTTACCTTCCATATCAAACATCAATTGGAAATGCAGATGTGGCGGCCAATAACCGTTCTCTTCTTTAACGCCAAAGCTTGCAAATTGTTTCCCAGCGGGGATGAATTGTCCTTCCGTTAAACCTATTAATGATGCTAAACTCAAGTGGCCATAAAGTGCATATAAAATCAAATCATCAAATTGATATTTTAGAATAATGGTTGCACCGTAATCTCCAAAGTTATCGTTGAACTTAAAACTATGTACGGTTGCATCGTAGAAATTGTAAACAGGCGTTTCTGCCCGACCCCAGATATCAGTACCTAAATGTAAACGACGAGGTTCTTCTACTGTATCAAAATGTATACTTCTACTGTAAATGGTTCGATGTTCGCCATAACCACCAATACCGTATTTCGCAGCATTTTTAGTTAGCTTTTCATTTACCCAATTAGAAAATAAATCTGTATTAGCTAAAATTTCTGTCGTTAATTCAGTATTGCTCGCTGTAAAATCTAAGGCCAATAATTTATCGGTTGACAGATTAAAATCTACAACTTTACTGAGGCTGTTATTAGCTAAGAAGTTTTGAAGTTTTTGGAGTGGACTCATTCTGAAACATATTAGTTTTTGTTTGTCATTCCGACTTTGGAGAATCTGTTCCGTTAGATCCTTCGCTTCGCTCTGGATGACAAAGACTTATTAAGCATTAAAAACATAAACATAATTATAGATAAAATGCGATAATGCACCGAAATTCACGAAAACGTGCCATAGCTCGTGACTATGAAAAAATCGATTCATCTGTTTATCTTTTGCGTAATAATAAGTTCCACCAACGTAAAACAAACCGCCTAAAAGTAACCAAGCAATAGCGGCCATTGGTAAGGTTTCCAACATCTTTTTTAGAAATGGAATAACCAAACAACCCATCGCAATGTACAAGCCTGTAGAAATCATTTGGTTTTTAAGTCGGTTAAATATTTTAAGCAAACAACCAATTAAGGCGATTAACCAAACCAATCCGAATAATAACCAACGTAACCAGCCGTCAAAAATAAGTAATGCAGTTGGTGTAAAAGATCCTGCAATCATTAAATAAATGCAGCAATGGTCAAATTTTTGCCAAAACCTTATGCCATATTCTGTTTTAGGAACTGAATGATAAGTTGCACTAACACTAAACAAAATCAGAATCCCAATCCCGTAAATGTAGGCTGCTGAATATTCGAAATAAGTACTCGCTTTTAGCAACAAAAGATACAAAGCCGGAATAGCCAACAAAGCAGGAACAAGGTGTGTGATAAAATTTCCTGGTTCTCGAATGTAGCTATTTTTGCTCATTAGTGTCTTCATCTGAATCTTCTCGCATTGGCCTTTCTCTAGCTATCTTATCGAATATTTTATCCATGTGCTCAACATATTCATTCGTATCATCTACAAAAAATGTAAGTGTAGGAATAACCCTCGCTTGATGGCGAATACGTGAACCTAATTTATACCTAATCTCACTAGAGTGTGAGTTTACAGTAGCTAATGATAAACTTGTATTATTAGTGTTTAAAAAACTTAAATATACTTTAGCCACAGCCAAATCTGGCGATACACGAACTTTTGTAATCGTAACCAATGTATTAGGCAAATAAGCAGCCCCTTCGCGTTGAAAAATAGCAGCAAGCTCTTCCTGTAATAACCCTGCAAACTTCTGTTGTCTTTTACTTTCCATAATTATTGTATTGTCATCCTTACTTGTGCCGATTTTGTATCGGTAGCTTGTCGAAGGACAGTTCAAGCTTTTTTTATCTTTTTACTTGGTTCAAAACGAATTGCCAAGTTGGATATTTTGATTTACTATTAATATTTGTCTGATAAAGCGCCAACATTTTATCATCGAAAAAATCTGCCAAGGCAATACTCGTTCTCGCTTCAGTTGGTTTAAAAAGTGTTCCAGCAATATAACCTTTTTCGCCATTGGCTGCTCTCTTCTTGTCAAAAGACGATTTTGAATTAACCCATTCTGCGTGAGTTTTTTCCCCCGTAAAAAAAGGAACCAGCCAATCTACCGAGCCTTTTAACGAACTTCCTTCTGCAGATTTATAACTGTAAGGGTTATCTCCAAATTTCCCATCACGTTTTAAAATTGTTGCTGCAACCATTAAAGGGTCTACATCATAAATATGATAGTGCAAAGCATCTCTTTCATGGAAATCATAACTACTTCCATCGGAATTTAGGTTTTTAGCAATTTGTTTTTTATAAGTTTCAATTACCCAAAGCTTCAGTTTCTCATCCTTAATTGCCCAAGCTACTTCTGCAACTTCTTTTAGGCGATGCGAGTTCCAGTTATTCATATAAGTTAAACTTTTACCACTTGCTGCTTTATCAAAAGATCTAATTTGCTGTGAACCAACTTTCATTAGCCAAGCAATTGTAGCTAAACTAACATCAGTAGATAAATCACTTTTTACTAAATCATAAGCAAAAATAATCCTGTCTAAGTTTGTATCGTTAATTGGGTTTCCTTGCGGCTGATTTCTTGTTGCCCAACCCAATAAAAACTCACTTGTTTTATTTAAGTATTTTTTATCTCCAGTAATCTTGAAAGCAAAAGCCAAGGCATAAACCTTTTGCATATCCTCTATAGATTTCCAAGTTTTCGTTTTGCGTGGGTCGCCTTGCAAAATACCTTCAGTTAAAAGTGTATCTGCCGGATTTGGAGTTGCCAACAGCGCTTCATCAGCGTCTTTTAATAAACTTTCCCAATGCTTTTTAGCATCAATATCTTTTTTAACAATGCTTTTTAATTTCTTCAGCTCCGCTGCATTTAAACTTACAACCTGAGCATTTGCAGAAACAAATAGAAAACAAAATATACCTAACAAGAAAAGCCTTTTCATTACAACAGGGATTTGGTTATTCGCTAATATAACAACTTATCATATGGATACCTCGAAGTATGCAAAGCTTTTATTTTATCGTAAAGCAATTGTTTAAACTCTTCAATATTTTCCTTTTTAGTTGCCGAAATAAAAATAGCAGGCGCATTGTTATGTGCCATCCAGCTTTTTTTGAAATCTCCCAAAGTTAATGGCGCAATTTCTTCCTCTAAATTAAATTCATCAACTTCTGGCGTAACATAAGCATCAATTTTGTTGAAAATCATAATTGTATCCTTATCTCTTGCACCTAAATCGTTCAAAGTTTCGTTAACCGTGTGTATTTGGTCTTCGAAATTTGGATGCGAAACATCCACCACGTGCACCAAAATATCTGCTTCCCTAACTTCATCCAAAGTAGATTTAAAACATTCTACCAAATGGTGAGGTAATTTTCTGATAAATCCAACTGTATCCGACAGTAAAAAAGGAACATTTTCTATCACTACTTTACGAACAGTTGTATCTAAGGTTGCGAACAATTTATTCTCTGCAAACACATCAGATTTAGACAGCATATTCATAATGGTAGATTTACCAACATTGGTATAGCCTACTAATGCTACACGAATTAGCTGTGTTCTATTTTTACGTTGTGTCTCATTCTGGCGATCAATTAGCTTTAACCTTTCCTTTAATAAAGAGATTTTTTCTAAAATCATCCTTCTATCACTCTCAATCTGGGTTTCACCCGGACCACGCATACCAATACCCCCTTTTTGACGCTCCAAGTGAGTCCATAAACGGGTTAATCGGGGTAATAAATATTGTAATTGTGCCAGTTCTACTTGTGTTTTTGCTTGTGCTGTTTGTGCCCTGCCCGCAAAAATATCTAAGATTAAATTACTTCTATCTAAGATTTTTACTTGCAATTCACGCTCAATATTCCGCAGTTGCGATGGTGATAATTCATCATCAAAAACCACCATATCAATTTCTTCAGCTTTTACATAAGCCTGTATTTCTTCCAATTTACCAGTCCCTACAAATGTTGCCCTATCAGGTTTCAACATTTTCTGCGTGAAGTTTTTTTCTACAGCACCGCCAGCCGTATCAACTAAAAAAGCCAACTCGTCTAAATATTCTTTTGTTTGTTCAGGCTTTTCGCCAGGTGTTATTACGCCAACAAGAACAGCTCGTTCTTGCTTAATGGCGGTATCATAAGTTTTTTGCTTTCCCATGTATAATACAAAGATACGAAATCTATTATCGAATGTTTTTGTGCTTACAAAACCTTACGTTGAGATTAATGTTTGCCCAAATACTAAAAAATGCCTAAAAGATTTATTTGAAAAGGAAGGTCTAATTTCGATTGGTTAATTCAGCCCCGCTGTTCGTTTTACTCGCTACGCTCGTGTTCACTACCATCAGGTTTAGAGAAATAAGGTTTGTTCAACTATTGAGGGTTGCAAAGTTTATTAAAAAAACAAACCATATAAACATAGGCTTCATAGAAGCATTACTTATGTTTACTATGTGCCTATGTGGTAAAAAAGACTAAAGTTGTGCTACAAATTCCTTAATCGCCTGCCCAGGATTATCAGTTTTCATAAAGTTTTCTCCAATTAAGAACCCATTAAACCCTGCAGCTTTTAGTTCTTTAATTATTTGCGGATTATCAATTGCACTTTCAGAGATTTTCAAAAATTCATTGGGTATTTTATTCACCAAATCAAATGAAGTTTGGATGTTTACCGTGAAATCTCCTAAGTTTCTGTTGTTAACACCAATGGCATCTAAATGCGGACAAATAGATTTCTCTAGTTCTTCTAAATTATGAACTTCCAACAAAACATTTAGACCTAAACTTTGAGCCAATTTGCCAAAATCTATAATTTGTGGTGGAGTTAAAATAGACGCTATTAATAAAATGATATCTGCTCCCCAAGCTTTCGCTTCTAAGATTTGGTATTCATCTATCATAAAATCCTTACGCAAAATAGGAATTTGATTTACTGCCCTAGCTTGATATAAATCTTCGGCTTTTCCACCAAAAAAGTCTTTATCTGTTAGTACTGAAAGTGCAGAAGCTCCAGCTAAATTGTAAGCTTGAGTTACTTCGGCAACATCGGCTGTGCCATTAATTAATCCTTTAGATGGCGAACGTCTTTTAAATTCAGAAATAATTCCAGTCCGTTTTTCATCCAATAAAAAGTCTTTAAAAACTAATGGATTTCTATTAAAATTCGGATTAGCCTCTAACTCTGCAATCGAAACTTTTTGTTTCGCAGCAGCAACTTCTTCCAGTTTTCGAGTAACTATTTTACCTAAAACCCCTAAATCCCCTATAGGGGACTTTTCCGTTTCAGTTTTCATATCTTTTTGCATAGTATATTTACTTTGGGTTTTCAACTCCCCCTTTAGGGGGCTGGGGGGTTAACCAATTTTTCATCATTTGTTTGCCATCCGGCGTAAGCACACTTTCTGGGTGAAACTGTACGCCGCAAACATCAAATTCTTTATGCCTTAAAGCCATGATTTGTCCATCGCCATCAATTGCGGTTACGGTTAAACTTGCTGGTAAATCTGCTGGGTTAACCACCCAAGAATGATACCGGCCAACTTCAATCGGTTCTATACAACCTTTAAAAGTTAAATCATCTTTATCTAAAACGGTAATTGGTGTGGCAATGCCATGCATCGGTCTGCCTAGGTTTAACAAACTCCCGCCAAAAACTTCGGCAATTGCCTGCTGACCTAAACAAACTCCCATTATACTTTTGGTTGGAGCATAGGTTTTAATAACATCTAACAATAATCCCGCTTCTTCGGGTATGCCTGGCCCAGGTGAAAGCAAAATTTTATCGTATGCTGCCACATCTTCCAGTGCAAATTTATCATTTCTCCAAACTACAGCCTCATAGCCTAATTCATTAATTAAATGGACTAAATTATAGGTAAAACTGTCGTAGTTATCGATTACTAAAATTGGCTTTACCCCTAAATCCCCTAAAGGGGACTTTGAATCTCTATCTTTATTACTCTGACTCATATTTTTATTTTGGTTTTTCAATTCCCCCTTCAGGGGGTTAGGGGGTTATCTCCTCTGCCATTGCAATTGCTTTACGCAATGCCGCTATCTTATTATTCACTTCGTTTAATTCATTTTCTGCAATAGAATCGGCTACAATTCCTGCCCCTGCCCTATAATGCAAATGGTTATTTTTACTCATGAAAGTTCTAATCATAATCGCATGATTAAAATCATCATTGAAACCCATGTAACCAATCGCTCCTGCATAAAAATTACGACCTAATTTTTCATACTGATCTATCAATTGCATAGCTTTATATTTTGGTGCGCCACTTAATGTTCCTGCAGGATAAGTATCGGCAACTACCTTAAAAGCACTCACGCCATCTTGTAAATTTCCACTCACTTTAGAGACCAAGTGAATTAAATGCGAATAGTATTGAACTTCTTTAAACGATTTCACTTCTACTCCGCTACAATGCCTACTTAAATCATTCCTTGCTAAATCTACCAACATCACATGTTCAGCACTTTCTTTAGGATCTGCTTCTAATTTTTTAGCCAATGCCACATCTTCTTCGTCATTCCCTGTACGTTTAAATGTACCTGCAATTGGGAAAATGTTAGCTATGTTATTGTTGATGGTAATTTGCGCTTCGGGTGATGAACCAAACAATTTGAAATTGCCATAATCGAAATAAAATAGATATGGAGACGGGTTAATGGAGCGCAAGCAACGATACACATTAAATTCATCGCCCAAAAACGCCTGGTTAAAAGCTCTCGATGGAACAATCTGAAAAACATCACCGCGATAAATATGTTTCTTCAACTGCTCCACCATATCCATAAAACCTTCGCTAGTTAAATTAGATTGTTCTTCACCATTGGTTTTAAAACTATATTCTGGGAAATTTTTATTTTGAATGATGTATTCGATTTTTGCTAAATCTTCATTCTCATCTTCGTTAAATGAGTTTTTAACTAAAGTTACTTCATTCTTAAAATGGTCTATCGCGATGATATATCTGTAAACGTGATATTGCATCGTAGGTATTTTTTCATCATCTGGCGTAGCTGAAGTAAATTTAATATCTTCAAAATGCTGAACAGCGTTCCAAGTAAAATAACCAAATAACCCAGTAGAAATATGCTTTTCCTTTGTTTGATTAACCGGTTTAAATTGTGCTTTGAAAGCAGCAATTTCTTCGGTTAATAAAAATTCCGTTTTACTTTCTTTTGTTCCATCAGGAAAATACGTGTTCAATACGCCATCTTGCAAAATAATTCCTGCAACTGGTTCAGCACAAACATAACTGGTGGCATTTTCACGACTATGGTAATCAGAACTTTCTAATAAAATGGTATTCGGAAAAACATCACGAAGGCGCAAATAAATACTTACTGGCGTTGTGGTATCTGCTAGTCTCTTTTTGCTATGTGATTGTATATTGTATGTTTTCATTCTTTTTTACTTTACGTCATTTCGACCTTGGGAGAAATCTGCTTTTTTAGATATCACGTCGTTCTTCCTTAGATATGACGAATTTAATTATAACAAAAAACCCGGCGTGTGGTTACGTCGGGTTTTGAAATGTGGTTTAAGTTTAGGTTTAGGTTGATAAACTATAAGGTGCACAAAGCTACGACGAAACTCTCTTCAGAATTACCACGCCATTGCCAAGTGTTTGTTTTATTGCTAATCATTGTGTGACAAAAATATACAAAAAGTTAAGAAATCAAAATATTTTGAATTTTTTATTTGAATGCTAAGAAACTCCAAAAAATGTTTTCGAAGAATCAGCTTTAGTCATCATGTAAATTGCTACAATAATAAACACCAAAGCTAAACCAAAGAAAATGGCAATGTTTTTATGTTTTGCAACCGCATCAGTTACTTTTTTAGACTTAGCATTACCAACTGTGATTAAGATAATAGCTAAAATCATGATGCTGATATGTTCCATTTTCCAGTAACGGCCAATTGCTTCTGAAGAAGGAAGTTTGGTTAATGGGCTTAAAAAATATAGCACTAACCCAAATAATAATTGAATGTGTGCACTAACTAAAGTGAAAACATTAAGCTTTCTATTTCCTTCTGTGTAAGTTTTTTTACCAAACCATCCAGCTAAAGCTTGGATAACAGCAACAACAAGCAAGATAAAAACAATGTATCTCCAACCTGAGTGTGCGCTTTTTAAAATACCGTATAAACTCATATCCTTTTTTATTTCAAAATTACCACTTTTTGTCATTCAGAACGCAGTGAAGAATCTATTTAGAAATTTTCTTGATTGTTCTCGTGCTCCGCAAGCAATTTACAAACTTTCTTAACATAAAGATAATCCAAAAATACACTTTAAGGTATAGTGTTTACAATTTCTTAACCACATAGTGGAAATCACTTAATTTTTGAATTAGAGTTTTGTGAAAAATTAATTAACAAATCATCATGAAGAGAAAATTACTCTTATTATCTTTTTTAATGCTTGGTTTGCTGTGGAATGTCAAAACTTTCGCACAAACAACACAAGCATCCATTTCAGGTGTAATTACAGACGAACAGAAAAAACCAATACCCGGTGCTTCTGTGGTTGTTAAAAATGAATCTACTGGTTTTACAACCAAAACTAGCACAAATGCTAAAGGTGATTACACTTTTAAAGAACTTCCATTAGGTGGCCCTTACACTATTAAAGTTTCTTACGTGGGCTTAGGGGAGCAAACATTAGCCGGTTATATGCTTAACCAAGGCGATTTAGTTAAAGCAAACATCGCTATGCAAAATACTGCTCAAACCTTACAAGCTGTACAAATTAATGGCAATGGATTAAAAAACAAGGTGCAACAGTTTGGCGCATCTACAGAAATTTCGGCAAAAGCAATTACGCAATTGCCTGTAAACGGTCGTAACTTTTCTTCGCTAATGGATTTATCTCCATTGAGTCGTGGAGGTGGTATTTCTGGCCAATTAGGTTCATCAACTAATTACACCATTGATGGTATGAATGCTAAAAACCCTACATCTGCTGGAAGTACAACAAGTAGAAGTGGTGCTCCATACTCTATCTCAATTGAAGCAGTTAGAGAGTTCAAAGTTGTTACCAATCAATATGATGTAACTTTTGGTCGTGCTGGTGGTGGTACCATTAGCGCAGTTACTAAATCAGGTACTAACCAAATTAGTGGTAGTGCGTTTTCTTATGGTCGTGCAGATTGGTTGGCAAGTCCGTATGATATTAGAGGTGTAAAACGTGATAATGACTTCTCAACTTATCAATATGGATTTACTTTAGGCGGTCCAATTATTAAAGATAAGTTACATTATTTTGTGGCTTGGGACCATCAAAGAGATGCTCGTCCGTTAATTATTGCAGACATCAATGGCCCTGCAGATGAAGCTAGATTTAATATCACTAATGCAACATTAAACAGCTTTCAAGCAGTTGCACAAAGTAAATATGGCGTAGCAAACTCAGATCAATTTGGTTCATTTGCTAAAAAGCGTGGCTCTGATGCAGCTTTTGCACGTTTAGATTGGCAGATTAACGATAAAAATTTATTAACTATTCGCGATAACTATACAAATGATAGAAATCCTTTAGGCTTAGCTGACAATACTGCTATCAACTTTTTTGAAAGTTATGGTAATGATAAAAACGTAGACAACAGTTTATTGGCAACCTTACGTACAACTGTTAATAGTAAAATAACCAACGAATTAAAAGTTCAACATTTATATACTTACCAAGCAAGTACACAAAACGACCAGTTAGGATTTGCTATTCCAAGAGCAATTGTAGGTAACTTAACTTCAGTTTTATCTGACGGAACCACAAAGTCTACTTCAGTTCAAATTGGCGGTCATCGTTTCGGACAAGAAGGTTTTACTAACAATGTTTTCCAATTAGTAGATAACTTTTATTACAATACCGATAAATTCAAATTTACTTTTGGAGCTGATTTAATGTACACTGACGCTACTTCATTATATGGCAGTGAAGTAAACGGACGTTTTGAATATACAAACAGTGGAAGCGGTGCAACAGCTCAAACTTCTCTTCAAAACTTCACTAATTTAATTCCTAACCGCTTTTACCGTGAAGTACCATTGGTTGCAGACCCAACCGTAACTGCTGGCATTTGGAACGCGGCCATATATGGTCAAGTTCAAACCAAATTAGGTTTAGGTCTTGATTTTACAGGTGGTTTACGTTTAGATTACAGCAAATATCCAACATCTCCTTTAAATCAAACTTTGTTTGATGCATTGAACGTTAGAACAGACCACGAGCTTTCTCAATTATTATTACAACCTCGTATCCAGTTAAACTGGGATATCAATGAAAAACATACTGATTATGTTCGCTTTGGAGCAGGTATCTTTGGTTCTGATGTAAATAACTATGTAACCATTAACAACCTTACTTTTGATGGTAAACATTTAGCAACAGTTGATGTTTTTGGAGTTGATGTACCAACGCCAAATTTCCCTGGCTATAGAGATGGTTCAGTTTCAACACCTTCGTTAACTGCTTTCCAAGTGCCTACCATTAATACTTATGCAGAAGATGCCCAAGTACCAGTAGTTTACAAAGCCAATTTATCATACACTAAATTACTAACTGATAAGTTGAAGATTGGAATAACGGGTTATGCAACCTTAGGTCGTCATAATTACATGTATGTAGATAGAAATATGGTTGCCAATCCATTCTTTAGTTTAACCAATGAGGATAACAGGGGTGTATTTGTACCATCAATTCCAGCAAGTGGTGCGGCAGATTGGAAAACTGGACGTTTAAACACTCAATTTGGTAGAGTATTAGAATTAAATAGCAAAGGAAAAGTAAATCAATTTGCTGCTGTAATTGATGCAACTTGGCAGTACTTTAAAGATGGTGAAATTACAGCAAGTTACACTTTAAATGATACTAGGGATAATACATCATTTAATGGTAACGTAGCCAATTCAGCAACTTTATCACTTGCCGTAAAAGATGACCCAAGGGATTTGAGCAATATGACTTATTCAGACAATCATTTCCGTAATAAAGTGGTGATTTATGGTACATTACCAACATTCTACGGTATAAAAATTGGTGTCCGTTATTCGGGTATTGGTGGAACTCGTTATAGCTTGCTCTCTGGTGCAAACAACAATGGAGACTTTGTGGCAACAAATGATTTGGCCTATATTTTTGATAGAAATAACCCTAGTACACCTGCTAATGTTAAAGCAGGCTTGCAAACTTTATTAGACAACCCATTGGCAAGTCAGAGCTTAAAAGACTATATCTTAAAATATGAAGGGAAAATAGCAGAGAGAAATGGTGGGGTTAATGATTTCTTTGGTCTAGTAGATTTAAGAATTAGCAAAAAAATTAAACTTTATAAAACTCATAATATTGAAATTTCTGGAGATATTTTCAATCTAGGTAACTTATTGAACAAGAAATGGGGTGTAACTGAAACGTTAGGTTCACAAGCACTTTATGCATTAGGCATACCAGAAGTAAAAAATAGCGCTGGTGTAGTTACTTCTCCAGCCGTACCAAATTACAATACCACAACTAAAGCATTTACCTATCGTGTAAACAATTCTGGTGTTGTAAACCCTTCTGGTAATCCATATCAGTTCCAATTAGGTTTCCGTTACGGATTTTAAGAACTATAACCTGCTAAAAAAAGCTATCCACTTAAAAATGGGTAGCTTTTTTAGTTTAATTGTTTTTTTTTTCTAAAAATCTTTATACTCAGCTCCACTAAGTATAATAATGCAATTGAAAATTTTATAAATTCTCTGCATTTTTCTAATAAAGGCCATTAACAATACCCCTTTCATTTTAATGAAGCCAATTATTGAATTTTTTGCCCCAAAAATTGTAAAATATAGGATAGAATTTATTTAAATCTTTATTTATCAATAGATTTAAGGACTTAACAAACTAAACATTATGAAGAAAATTTTACTAGCGCTAGCGTTGGTGTTTTCTACTGCATTTTTGTTTGCTCAGCAAACTTATCCCGTAAATGGCTCTTATGACATTAGACAGGGATTGTATGCTTTTACAAATGCAAACATTGTAGTTAACGCCAACCAAACTATTAGCAACGGCGTGTTGCTAATCAAAGACAAAATTATTCAATCTGTGGGAACAGGAACGGCTATCCCAAAAGGTTATGTAGTAATTGATTTAAAAGGAAAATATATTTATCCTTCTTTAATTGATGCTTTTACTTCTTACGGAATTCCAGAGGCACAACGTGCCGCCGCCGCAGGTGGTTTTGGAGGTTTTGGAGGAAGACAATCTATTTTTACCTCGACAAAAAAAGGTGCTTACAGCTGGAACGAGAGTATTCGTCCAGAAACTGAAGTAAGAAGCATCTTTACAATCGACGCTAAAAAGGCAGACGATTTACGTAAAGCTGGTTTTGGTAGCGTAAACGCAATTAACCGTGATGGTATTGCTCGTGGAACTTCTGCTGCCGTTACTTTAATTGATGGCAAAGAGAATGATGCGATGCTTAACGACCAAACCGCAGCAAACTATTCGTTTAACAGAGGTACTTCTAGCAATGATTATCCTTCTTCATTAATGGGTTCTATCGCATTGTTACGCCAAACTTATTTAGATGCCGCTTGGTATAAAAACCAAAAAGAAGAATACAATATCTCTTTAGAACAGTTTAACAAACAACAAGCTTTACCTCAAATTTTTGAGGCTGATGGTTGGGCAAATATCTTACGAGTTGATAAAATTGCAAAAGAGTTTGGCAAAACCTTCATCATCAAATCAACAGGAGACGAATACCAAAGAATTGATGCCGTTAAAGCAACTGGCGCAACTTTAATCATCCCTATTAACTTCCCTAAAGCGTTTGATGTAGAAGACCCTACTGAAGCTAGAAATTTAAGCTTAGCTCAATTAAAAGGCTGGGAATTAGCACCAACAAACCCTGGTGTTTTAGAAAAAGCTGGAGTTAAGTTCGCTTTAACAACCACTGGCTTAGATGCACCAAGTGCATTTTGGGCAAGTGTTCAACAAGCCATCACCGCTGGTTTAACAGAAAAACAAGCTTTAATGTCGGTTACAGAAATACCCGCAGCAATGCTAGGTATTAGTGATAAAGTTGGTTCAATTGAAAAAGGTAAATTGGCCAATTTCTTAATTACTTCTGATAACATTTTTAAAGCTGGAAACATCATTTATGAAAATTGGGTGCAAGGTAAACGCTTTGTAGTTAGCAAAATGGATGTTACCGACTTACGTGGTACTTATAATTTAAATATTGACGGAATTGGTTCTACTGTATTAAGAGTAACTGGCACCGCTGCTGCACCAATGGCCGCAATTGAGCGTTTAGGTGCAGACAGTGTTAAAACTAATGCAACTTTTACCCGTAGCGGAGATTGGGTAACCATTACTTTCAATTTAAAGAAAAATCCAGTTGGCGATGTTCGTTTAAGCGGCTTTTTAACTAGTGCAAGTCCTGTTGCTTTTAGTGGCGATGTAATTGTAAATTCAATTGCTGCCGGTCATTGGAGTGGAACTTTTAAAGAAGCGGCTAGAGAAATGCCAAAACGCGACGAACCTGTTAAAGCCCCTGCAACATTAGGCTCGTTAATTTTCCCTTTCATCGCTTTTGGAACGGATAAGTTACCAGCTCAAGAATCAGTTTTACTCAAAAATGCAACGGTTTGGACCAACGAAAAAGAAGGCATTTTACAAAATGCAGATGTACTTTTAGAAGGTGGAAAAATTAAGGCAGTTGGTAAAAATTTATCGGCTGGTTCTGCTAAAGTAATTGATGCGACTGGCAAACACATCACTGCTGGTATAATTGACGAACACTCACATATTGCCGGAAGTGGTGGTATAAATGAAGGTGCACAATCAGTATCTTCAGAGGTTCGTATAGGAGATATCTTAACGTCAGAAGATGTGAATATATATCGCCAGCTGGCTGGTGGTGTTACTACCTCTCAAATCTTACATGGTTCAGCAAACCCTATTGGGGGCCAATCACAACTGATTAAATTACGTTGGGGTAAATTGCCAGAAGAGTTAAAATTTGCAGGTGCTGATGGATTTATCAAATTTGCATTGGGAGAGAATGTTAAACAAAGTTCTTCTCAAAATAACCAACGATTCCCTGCTACACGTATGGGTGTTGAGCAAACATTTGTTGATGCATTTAGTCGTGCAAAAGACTACGAAAAAGCTTTATCGGTTAAAGGTAATAACGTTCGTAGAGATTTAGAATTAGATGCTTTAGTAGAGATCTTAAATAACAAACGTTTCATCACTTGTCACTCTTACGTACAAAGTGAAATTAATATGTTGATTCACGTTGCTGATAGTTTAGGTTTTAAAATCAACACTTTCACTCACATTTTAGAAGGTTATAAAGTTGCTGATAAAATGAAAGCTCACGGTATTGCTGCTTCAACATTCTCAGATTGGTGGGCTTACAAAATGGAGGTTCAAGAAGCTATCCCATATAATGGAAAAATTATGCACAATGTTGGTATTACCACTGCATTTAACTCTGATGATGCTGAAATGGCTCGTCACTTAAATCAAGAAGCTGGTAAATCGGTATTATACGGTGGTGTGCCAGAAGAAGAAGCATTGAAATTAGTTACTTTAAATCCTGCCAAAATGTTGCACATAGACAACAAAGTTGGAAGTTTAAAAGTTGGTAAAGATGCTGATGTTGTAATCTGGTCTGCCAATCCACTTTCTATTTACGCTAGAGCCGAAAAAACTTATGTTGATGGCATTGCTTATTGGGATATGGACCGTGATGCACAAGTTCAAGTTGCTCAAAAAGCAGAAAAAGCTCGCATCATCCAAAAATTATTAGAAAGCAAAAATGCTGGTGCTCGCACACAACGTCCAATGGGCGAAAGAACACCAAGACTTTATCACTGTGAATCTCAGGAAGATTATTGGGCAGAATTAAATCAAATGGAAGGAGAACACAATCATGAATAAGTATTTAAGTACAGCCATCGCTTTGTTTGCATCGGTAAGTTTAACTTATGGCCAAGCAAATATCTCTCCTGCTAAACCTCAATCTCAAAAAACCGTTGTAATGGGTGCAATCATCCACACTGGAGATGGAAAAGTGATTGATAATGGCTATTTAATTTTCGATAAGGGTAAAATTATTGGTATTGGAGATGCTACAGTAGTTAAGTTAGCTTTAACAGATGCCAAGATAATTACTGCAAATGGAAAACACATTTATCCCGGCTTTATCTCGCCAATAACTAATTTAGGTTTATTAGAAATAGAATCTGTTAAAGCTACAAAAGACGATTCGGAGCTTGGAGAAAACAATGCTCACATTCGTGCCCTAATTGCTTATAATACAGATTCGAAAGTGCCTGCAACATTACGCAGCAACGGTATCTTAATGGCTCAAATTACACCTGCTGGCGGCACCATTTCTGGAAGCTCATCTGTAGTGCAGCTTGATGCTTGGAACTGGGAAGATGCGGCTATTAAAAAGGATGATGCAATGCACATGACTTGGCCAGTTGCCCCAAGAGGCAGAGGTTTTGGTGGTGGCGGCGGTGGTAGATTTGGCGCAGCAGCTGGTCCAGCTGTAGACCCTAACGAACGTATCAATGCCGTAATTGCAGAATTAAACAAGTTTTTTACTGAAGCTAAGTTATATACCGAAACTACGCCAACGGTTACGAATACTCGTTTAGCGGCGATGAAAGGCTTGTTTAATGGTTCACAGAAACTGTTTATCACAGCAGATGGTCAGAAAGAGATTGTTGGCGCTGTTAATTTTGCAAAGAAATTTGGCATTACCCCAGTAATTGTTGGTGGAGATGATGCTTATTTGTTAACCGATTTCTTAAAAAGCAACAATGTAACGGTTATAGTTAAACAGCCCCACGCTTTACCAAACAATGCTGATGATGATGTAAACATGCCATACAAAAACGTTGCTGTGTTAAGTAAAGCAGGTGTAAATGTTGTAATCAGTATCGATGGTTTTTGGCAACAACGAAACTTACCTTTTATGGCAGGAACAGCTTCTGCTTGGGGAATGAGTAAAGAAGATGCACTTAAAACCATTACCCTAAATGCTGCAGTAGCATTAGGTGTAGATAAAACAGTTGGTAGTTTAGCTATTGGCAAAGATGCTACTTTCATTATCTCGGCAGGTGATGCATTAGATATGGTGACAAATAAAGTTGAACAAGCATTTATCCAAGGAAGAGATATTAACCTAGATAACTTGCACAAGCAACTAGATAAAAAATTCAGCGATAAATACGGAATAAAATAGCCGGTTCAGTTGGTAAAAATCTAAGCCACAGATTCGCAGATTTAGTTTATAATCTGCGAATTTGTGGCTTCTTTATGTATTAAATTCGATAACTATTTTCTATCATGGTAACTCCAGGTTTAACAATAACCGAATAGATTTGCCATTCGCCCCTATTCCTTATTAGTGAAAATGGCGTGTCGCAGTGTAACTCTTGTACAATATAAGTCCATAGTAAGTCCATATATAGTCCATAATAAGTCCATATATTTATTGAATAACTTGGACTTTATACAGATTTTATATACATTTATAGTGAAGGGTTGTCGAAGGAGTGTTTCGATGCGGTTATATCCTTCTTAAAACGTAGTGATTATGGCTAGAATTACAGGAAAATTCATCAGCGGGATCGTGGGCCCGGTAATCTTCAAGAAGGTTAGAAACAAGCAGGTTGTTGTTTCCAAGCACAAGGGTGAGCTGATCAAGATGACGGCTGCCACGTTTAATGCAGCATACGTTTTCGGCTACGCCAGCACATTGTCCAGTTACATCAGGTATGGTGCAGAAGACCTGATTGCCTATTATGATGGGGGCATGGTCTCCAGGCTTACTGGCGAGTGCAATGGCATCCTCCAAAAGGCAACCGTGAACGCTGGAGAGACCTTCAGTTTTGACCAGGACTATTTCAGTAGGCTCAATGGCTTTGAGTTCAATACGGCATCCCCCGTTAAGAGATATCTCTTTGCACAGCCAGAGGTCATAACAACAGCCGAAGACCTTCTGATATCGCTTCCAGAGATGCTTGTGCCCAGGGACCTGATATTCGCACCCAATGCCAAGTACTGTACCGTAGCCTTTAAAGTTACGCTTTTCGACTTAAAAAGCAAGGAATACCTGAATCAGGAAGTACAGTCCTTTGAGGTTGAGCTTCAGAAAGATCCCATTACCCTTCCGCCACAGCAACTCAGGTTCAAGGGTGCCCCTGGCGCACTTTATTTGGTGTCCCTGGGACTTTTCTATGCCGAAAGGACCTTTGCGGGCAAGGCCGTGCTCAACAACCAGGACCTTCACCCGGCGGCCATCCTAAGGGCTGGGTTTTGCCCGGGCGAACCCACTGACAGGGGCAGCCGTTGGCAAAAGATGATCTTCAAGGACAGGAAAAAGAGAAAGACCACGGGACAAAACAAGGATGATGCCCGTAAGGGCTTATTTGGTGGGGCTAAGTAATTATTTGCCTAGTCTACAAATTTGCAACTGATCTAAGTCTCTAAAATTGGCGAAATCTGAAATAAAAAAAAGAGTAACCCTATCCAAGGCCACTCTCCTTAACTAACTTATTATTTATAAAACTGGCTGTTGGGGAAGGAGTCGAACCTTCAAGGGGTAGTTAGCTGCAATTCAAAATTAATTTGTGGTCAACCCATAAATTGCGTTTGTCCCATGATCCCCACCACCGAGACAAGGAGGTGTGTCTGCCAATTTCACCACCCAACATTGTTTAGTCCGAAGTTTTTAGTCAGGAAGTCCGAAGTTAAACTCCAAACTCTAAACTCTAAACTTAAGATTGCTGTAGGGGAAGGAGTCGAACCTTCATAGAGTGGTTGTACCGTTACCGGATTTCCCATCTTCTCTACCACCGAGACAAGGAGGTGTGTCTGCCAATTTCACCACCCTACAGAGTATAAGCAAATGTTTAAAAGAACTATCTTGTTGTAATTGCTTGATACAAACATAAGACAATTTTCAAATACGTTGCAAATATTTTAAACATTTAATTTTATTTTTATGAATATTGTAATATATTCGCAATATCAATAAAATTTTAGAAAATTATGCTCAAAAAAGAAACGCAAAATTTAGAAATTGACAACCTCGATATTCAAATTCTAACACAATTGATGCAAGATGCTACCAAGCCTTATACAGAAATTGCAAAAGAGCTTATCATTTCTGGCGGAACTGTACACGTAAGGATGAAAAAATTAGCTGATATGGGCATTATTAAAGGCTCACACCTAATAATAGACCCAAAAAAAGCAGGCTATGACATTACCGCCTTTTTGGGAATTTATTTAGAGAAAGGATCTTTATATAAAGATGCGGTTGAGCAATTAAGCAAAATAAAGGAAGTGGTAGAATTACATTACACCACAGGTTCTTACAGTATGTTTGCTAAAATTACATGTAGAGATACTGATCATTTGCGCCATGTATTAAATGAAGAAATACAAGCGGTTAAAGGTATACAGCGTACTGAAACATTAATTTCTTTAGAGGAAAGTATAAAGAGGCAGATTGAATTACTGTAACTTCAAAATAAAAACTTTAAGTTTAAGGCAAAAATAAAAAATTTTATTTACTTTTAAGCATCTAGTGATTTCATAACACAATCTTCCCCAGACAGATGTCAAAAACCATTAATCCACAGTATACTAATAGAAAATCGATATTATTGATTGATGATGAAGTTACCGTGCTTAAGCTTTTAGAATTTATCTTAAAAGAAAATTATACATTAGAAATTAAAAATAATGGGCTAGAAGCCATCAGCTGGATGGACGATGGAAATATGCCTGATCTTATTATATCAGATCTTGAAATGCCTTACGTAAATGGACTTGACTTTGTACGGAGTATTAAAACTAGTGGTTATTACAGGGAAATCCCTATTATTTTACTAACGGGCAATTACTCAACTGAGGATCTCAAAACTAAACTTCCTTACAGTTATGATTTACTAGTGCAAAAGCCTTTTAATCCAGGAAAACTTAAAGAGAGTATTAAATCATTTTTTGAATAATGGAAAACACAGACACTTCAGTATTTAGTGCCAATCAATCTAGATTTAACATTATTTATTATGCAAATGAATATGAAAATGATATCACTGAAACTTTTGGATCAAACGGTGGAAATTTAAGAAAGACAAATAGCTATGTTGAAATATTCGAGGTTGTAAATAAGTTAACCGTTTATGAACTCGATGTAAGCATTTTACTAGAGGTAACGCCAAGCGCTACCAATGATGCTTTTAATTTGGTAGAGCAACTCAAGCAAAACTGGTTAAGTAGAAATATTGTTATTATTTTTCTGCTCACCGAAAAAGAGACCCTCACTACAAAAAAGGCTTTCGAAGCTCGGGTAAGCGATTGTTACAGCCCTGATTTTGTCTTTAGTGATGTTAAATTAAGACTGCAGTTTTTATATACGTATAAAATACTCCATTCAAAATTAAAGAACTTACCTAGCGAACCTTTAGAACAATATAAAATCCCTCTATCAAAGCGGATATTTGATCTTACCTTATCAATAACAGCATTGGTCTTTTTAAGCCCCCTATTTTTAATCGTAGCAATTTTAATAAAATTAGATTCAAAAGGCTCTGTATTTTACTCAAGCAAAAGAGTAGGCTCAGGCTATCAGATATTCGATTTTTACAAATTCAGATCCATGAGAGCAAATGCAGATAAAGAGATTGAAAATCTTAAAAAGGATAATCAATATGGAGATTCTGCCTTCTTTAAAATACAAAATGACCCAAGAGTAACTAAGCTTGGTAGTTTTCTTAGAAACTCCAGCCTAGATGAACTGCCTCAACTTTTTAATGTACTTCTAGGTAACATGTCTATTGTTGGCAATAGGCCTTTACCTCTTTATGAGGCAGAACAACTAACCACTGACGAGTGGTCTACTCGATTTTTAGGCCCTGCGGGCATTACAGGCTTATGGCAAATCACTAAACGAGGAAAAAAAGACATGTCTGATAGGGAAAGAAAAAAGTTTGATAATTTTTACACCAAAAACTTTACCATTTGGTTAGATTTAAAGATTATTTTTATGACTATCCCTGCACTTTTTCAAAAAGAAAAAGTTTAATACCAAAACAAATGATGAGAGCTGCTATATTTTCTGTGGTCTTTTTTCTTTCCTTAAATATCGCAAATGCCCAGGAAAGTTTTATTGGCAACATTAATTATCCTTTATTGCAAAAGTATGTTGATTTGGCAAAGCAGAACTACCCTAAAAGGAAGATGTATAAGGCGAGTGAGTTAAGTGCAAAAGCAAAAGTTGGAGTAGCTAGAGCCACCTATCTTGATGCATTTACAGCCGCCTATAATTATAGACCTGATAACAGTTCGGCAGCAATTAATACTTCTAATCCTTATACGCTAAACGGAATTCAACTTGGGATATATTTTAACCTAGGTATATTGTTTCGCACACCTGCATTTGTTAGGCAAGCAAAGGAAGAACACAATGAAAAAATTTATCAAGCTAAAGAATATGATATCCTTTTAGAATCAGAAGTAAAACAAACCTATTATGAGTACTTACGTCAATCATCAGATCTTAAGGTAAAGGCACAAGCATATACAGATAACAAAGCCTCAAGTGATGGGCTTAAATATAAATTTGAAAAAGGTGAAGTTACATTAGATGACTACACCAAAGCTAAAGCTATAACTTCTTACGCTAATTCAGAGAGATTGCTTGCGGAACTTAATTTGCTAAAAGCGAAAGATTCTTTGGAAGCATTAGTTGGTGAAAAGTTAGAGAATGTGAAATAAGCATTATGAATATTAAAGAATTTTTAAATCTAATTTCCAAGTATAGGTGGCTTATTATCGCTATTCCTATAATTACGCTTATTGTAACCTTTTTCTTTGTTAAAAACCTTCCAAAAGAATACAAATCGCAAGCAAAACTATCGACAGGCCTATTAGATCCATCTAGGCAGGTTGCCCCTGATGTACCTTCTTATTCAGGACCAGATCTTCTAATCAAAATTAATCAACAGTTTACGAATATAATGGACATCATGACAATGCCCAAAAACATGAGTATTCTTTCTTATCGCTTAATATTACATGATCTTAAAAACCCAAAAAAGCCATTTAAGCCGCTAAGCAATGATTTAAAGGCCTTAAGCGAAACTCAAAGACTAGAAGCGATTAAAGCATTTGAAGAGCGACTGGAAAAAAAACAGGTATTAACTCCTTTTGATAATTATAAGGTTAAATTCTATAATCTTGTTAAGTCGATGAGTTATGATGCACCAGCACTGAGTAAAAAATTAGGCATTAGTCACGAGCAAAACAGCGACTTTATTACTGTAGAATTTACTTCAGAAAACACTCTTCTTTCTGTTTTTGTGGTTAACACACTTTCGCACGATTTTATCAACAACTATAGCTTAGATTTAATTAGCAATAAAAATTCGTCAATACTTGTATTGGATTCTCTTTTGCAAAAAAAAGAAGCTATAATGAATGCAAGGATTAAGGAATTAAAAGATTATAGAATTCAAAATGGGATACTAAATCTTGATAAACAGTCGCAAATCGTTTACCAGCAAATCATAGATATTGAGAATAGAAAAAATCTGGCGCTAGTTGAAAAAGAGGCTTTATTGGCTGCATTAAAAAATGTAAACTACAATTTAAACAGTAGGTATAAAGAAAGGTATTTAGGTGCCGATGTGTCTGTAGATAATCAATCTATTATTAGTTTAAAGAACAAAGTTCAAGCAGCGGAAAATACATATCTTGATGGAGGCTATAACCAAACAGACAAAAAGAAAGTAGATTCTTTGCGACAACTACTTAACGATCAATTGGCAAGAGCAAATGATAATTATGTAAGCGACCCCATGGTTGCAAAACAAACTTTAATCCAACGCCGTATTGCCATTAGCATTGATTTGGACAAAACAGGTGCAGGCATCGAAGATATGAACAGGGAATTAGCAAAACTCAATGCAAAGTTTAATTCGATGGTTCCTTTTGATGCAGGCGTACAAAATCTTGAACGTAATGCAGATGTGGCGACTAAAGAATATCTCGAAATTTTAAATCGTTATAACCAAACTAACCTTGATAAAAATATAGGATTACGTTTACAATTAGCAGAAGAAGGGGTTCCAAGCACTCCAGAGGGTTCAAAAAAAGCCTTATATATGGCGCTAAGCGGAATTGCAAGTTTTGCAATCTGTTTTTGTGTGTTGTTTGTTATTCATGCTTTAGATAATTCCATTAACAATCAGAAACAATTAAAAGCGCTAACCAATCAAAAAATTATAGGTGAATTAAACTACATCAAGCCTAAGGATAGAGACATTGATTTAATTTGGAAAAACGTATACAACCAAAAAGATCATCTCTTATATAAGAATCTATTACGCTCCCTACGTTTTGATATTAATAAGTTACTTGCTACAGAAAATTTAAAAATTGTGGGAGTAACAAGGCTAGATCCAGAAAAATTTGGCTTATTTTCAGTAGTGAGCTTAGCGTATGCTTTCGCATCATTAGAAAAGAAAATTTTATTAATTGGAGATGAAGAATTAGCAGCTGAAGCTGAAAAGTTGAATATTACAACAAACCAAAGATTTAAGGATATATTAAATGGCTCAATTATTCAAAAAAGAGATCATATTACTTTTCTAAGCAGGGAACTGGAAGGCCAGTCATTACTTGAAAATAAGGATAAGGCAAGTATTGCTCAAACTTTCGATGCATTTAAAAGCGAATTCGATTTAATCATTATACAGCTAGATGCAATAAACAAAATATCAGATGTAAACGAGTGGATCTTGTTCACAGATAAATACATGGCAACTTTTATGGCTGGTAATTCCATCAGCGATAAGGACAAAGATCAGGTGAAATCTTTAAACGACGATGCTAAGTTTGCTGGCTGGCTAATAAATGGTGTTAAACAATAATAAGCAAACAACATGCTTAAAAAGTTAAACACATATATTATCGATAATAAAAAAGAAGTAATATTCTTTTTGATATCGATGAGCCTTTCTATTCTAGTAGCCAGTTCTACTTATAAGTTTGGTTTCTTAGGGCCTATGGCTGTGATTGCAGCCGCTGGATTTGGTACATTTTTAGTGGCTTTGTTTAATAACCCTAGATTAGCCTTTTGGATATACTTTGGCTACTGTTTTATTTTAGGCTTTTTAGTGAAGTCTTTTTTAAATATCCCAGTAGGTCTTGCCATGGATGCCATACTACTGCTTACTTGGTGTAGCATTTTAGTAAACATGAACAAATTCAATTGGCATAATTTACGAAATGAGCATGTTTGGTTCTCGGTAATTTGGTTTGCCATTAGTTTCGTACAAATACTTAATCCTAGCGGAGCTAGTTTAACGGGCTGGTTTAACGAGCTCAGATTTACCGCTTTAAGTTGGCTACTTATAGCACCATTGGTATTTCTGATGTTTAATAAAATGGTCGATTTGAATCGCTTTATTACATTTATCTTGTTTTTCTCATGTGTTGCAACCTTATATGGCATGAAACAACTATACATTGGTGTTTCTAGTGGCGAGCAACAATGGTTAAATTCGGGTAATGACGTTACTCATATTTTAGATGGCAAGCTCCGTGTATTCTCTATGTATTCAGACGCCGGTCAGTTTGGAGCTTCACAGGCAATAATTGCTGTAATTGCATTAACCTTAGCCCTTGGCCCCTTCAGTCTGGTTAAAAAAATGATTTTTGGGTTAATTGCCTTATTTCTTCTTTATGGAATGGCAATATCTGGAACAAGGGGTGCGTTGTTTGCATTGGCGTCTGGTATAGCATATGCGCTTTTCCTAAGCAAAAACTTTAAGGTACTAATTGTGGGGATAGCCTTTGCCTTTGCTGGATTTGCAGTATTAAAATATACCACCTTTGGAGATGAAATTTTCCAAATTCGCCGTTTCCGCAGTGCCTTAGATCCCAAAGATGCTTCGCTAAATGTTAGACTAGACAATCAAAAAAAGTTAGCCTACATATTAAAAGATTTACCATTTGGTGCTGGACTAGGGATGAGTGGAATGAATGGAATTACATACAATGCCGATAAACCGATTGCCAATATACAACCAGACAGTTATTGGGTTAAAGTTTGGGTGATGTATGGCATAGTTGGTGTAATGATTTGGATGGGCTTTACTTGTTATATTATAGGTAAATGCAGTGGAATAGTTTGGAAACTTAAAGACCCCAAGCTCCGAGTAAAAGCGATTGCACTAACATCAGGAACGGTAGGCTGTTTTATTTGCAGCTATGGAAATGAAGTGATGAATGCCATGCCATCCTCAGCAATTATGTTTATGTCATGGTCATTTGTATTTATTGCACCGTGGTTAGATAATCAGTCAAAACAAATTAAAGCCGATGGAAATAATTTATAGCATCATAAACATCTTGTTCTGGATTTTGGGTATTTATCTACTCCTCAATTGCCTTTATTTGGCATTCTTCGCAATCGCTGGATTGTTTTCGCTTCCTAAATCACAGAAGACTGCAACTAACTATAAAAAAATAGCAGTTCTCTTTCCAACCTATCAAGAAAATGTGGTAATTATTGAAAGTGTAAAATCAGCATTAAAGCATCAATACAATGGTTTATTTGAAGTTATTGTTATTGCCGATGGTTTGTTGCCTGAAACCAATGCTGTTTTAAGAAGTATGGGCGCAAGCCTAATAGAAGTATTCTTTGAAAAAAGTACCAAAGGGAAAGCTTTACAGTTTGCAATGAGCCAACTTAAAGATAACGCTTTCGATATCGCAATGATTTTGGATGTTGATAATGTAATGAGCGACGATTGTTTACATTACATAAATAGTTCATTTGAGCAAGGAAATAAAATAGTTCAAACACACAGAACCGCAAAAAACATAGATAGTAACTTTGCTTTTCTAGATGCTTGTAACGAAGAGGTTAACAATCATATTTATCGCAAAGGCCAGGCTGTTGTTGGCTTGTCTGCTGCATTAATTGGCTCGGGTATGGCTTTTGATTATACATATCTACTTAGTTTATTGAATAATATAGGGGAAACTGTTGGAGAAGATAAACAGCTAGATTTTATGATTGCTAATGACAAAGTTAACATAGCCTATTTAAATGATGTATATGTGTATGATGAAAAGGTAGAAAATGCAGCAGTATTTACCAAACAGAGAACAAGGTGGATTGCATCTCAAATAGAGTTTTTGAAAAAGTATGCTTTTGAAGGCTTTGCTCAGTTATTTAAAGGAAATATTGAGTTTTTCAATAAAAGTTTACAAACCTTTTTAGTACCACGAATCCTTTTATTGGGCTTGTTATTCTTAATGGTAATTCAATCTTTCTTTAACCCATTTGGTCCTTTCAAAGCATTTTGGGCAGCTCTATTTATCAGCCTTTGCTTAACACTATTAATTTCAGTACCAAGAAGGTTTTATTCCGACAGACGACTTTATGTAGCCCTATTACAAATACCTAGGGCAATGCTTGGAATGGTCATAGCACTATTTAGCATTGGCAAGGCCAAAAAATCTTTTATGGTAACGCCACATAGCAATAAATCCATTGAAAAAAATAAGAACTAATTATGCCACTAGAATTACTTGCCATTTCAGCTTTAATTTTCGGTATCCTTGGTTTTATCAAGGGCTTAAATGCGCATAACAAAAAGATTAAGTTATAGTTAAATGCAATGTTAAAAAACAGAGACATAATTATTGTAGGCCAACAACCATGGGATACATCAATTGGCAGCAATTGCAAAGATTTAGCAGTTGAATTCAGTAAAAACAATCGAGTTTTATATGTAAATGCACCGTTGGATCGTAGAACTGCTTATCAACAGCGCCATGATAATGGAATTAAAAAACGGAAACGGATTATTGACGGACAAGAAGATGGACTGCAGGAAATAGCTCCCAATTTTTGGGTCTATTATCCAGATGTAATTGTAGAATCTATTAATTGGATTAAATTCACTTCTATATTTAGAGTAATCAATAAAATCAACAATAAAAGGTTTGCCAAAAGCATTAAAGCAGCAATTGATAAACTAGATTTTAAAAACTTTATTCTTTTTAATGATAATGATGTTTTTAAAAGTTACCACCTAAAAGAACTTTTAAGTCCCAGCATTAGCATTTACTATTCTAGAGATTACATCATTGCTACACCATACTGGGCTCGTCATGGCAAAACTATTGAGCCCGAGTTAATAGAAAAGAGCGATTTGTGTGTAGCCAATTCTGTCTATTTGGCTAACTATTGTAAACAGTATAATCCAAATTCATTTTATGTGGGGCAGGGCTGTGATTTCGAAATGTTTAAGAATGATGATAGCATTAAAGTTCCAGAAGATTTACACAATATTCAAAAGCCAATATTGGGTTATGTTGGTGCATTGCTAAGTATCCGCCTTGACGAAAATATTTTAATTCATCTTGCAGAAACAAAACCAAATTGGAATATAGTTCTAGTTGGGCCAGAAGATGAGGACTTCAAAAGGAGCAGACTTCATCAATTAAAAAACGTACACTTCCTGGGTGCTAAAAAACCAGAAACCTTACCAGCATACATTAAGGGTTTTGATATTTGTTTGAACCCACAAGGTGTTAACCCTTTAACGATTGGTAACTACCCACGTAAAATAGATGAATATTTAGCAATGGGTAAGCCGACTTTAGCAACAAAAACTGAAGCTATTAGCATTTTTAAAGATTACATTTACATTGCAGAAACAAAAGAAGATTATGTACAGTTAGCAGAAAAAGCTTTAGCTGAAAACAATATAGATTTAGCTAACGACCGTATCACATTTGCGAACACACATACTTGGGAGAAAAATGCAGAAGAAATTTATAAAGCAATAGATCATGTCGCAGAGCATATCGAACTGGATAAAATCTAAGCCTGGTTTCAAAAAACTAGCTCATTGGATGCTTATTCCATCTAATGAATATCGCCCAAGATTATGGGTTAAGTGGTTTGTAAATCCTTTTATTCATAAAAAAGGGCGAGGTAGTATTATTCGAAATCGGACCCGTATTGATGTGATCCCATTTAATGGTTTTAGCTTAGGTGACCATGCTACCATAGAAGATTTTTGCACCATAAACAATGGTGTAGGAGATATAACAATTGGCAATAATACCATCATTGGTGTTAGCAATGTGATTATTGGGCCTGTAAATATTGGAAACAATGTAATGATTGCACAAAATGTGGTTATATCTGGCTTAAACCACAATTTTGAAGACGTGAGCCTACCGCCATTGTTACAACATTTCAATGCTAAGTTAATTGTAATTTGTGATGATGTTTGGATTGGCGCTAATGTTGTGATCACAGCTGGAGTTACCATAGGCAAGCATTCAATAGTAGGTGCTGGTAGCGTAGTTACTAAAGATGTCCAACCTTTTTGCGTGTATGTAGGAAATCCAGCCAAGATGGTTAAAAAGTATAATTTTGAAATAAAAGTATGGGAATCTGTATAAATTATTTTTGATAACAAATGGCTTTAACTTCAATCATCACCGTTAATTTTCATCAAACTGAGGTAACCATAGCCTTGCTAAAATCAATCAGCAAGTCTTATACAGCCAAGAATGTTGAAGTTCTTATTGTGGATAATGGAGCCGATAAAAATCAAGAGCTTATTTTCCATCCCCATTTTAATAATATCAAGTACATCCAGTCGAAAGAAAATTTAGGGTTTGCTGGGGGCAATAATTTAGGCTTAAAACAAGCAAAAGGAGATTATATTTTCTTGTTAAATAATGACACAGAAATCCCCGCTGGTTGTATAGAAGCAATGATTGCTGAAATGGAAGCAAATGACAAAATTGGACTTTTATCACCCCTTTTGCTTTATTACGATCAAAAAGATCTGATCCAATATGCTGGCTATACCTCTATGAATTATGTAACTGCTAGAAATGAAAATATAGGCAGTTTTGAAAAAAACACTGGACAATACGACAATCAAACCTACGAAACTGGCTTCTGCCACGGTGCAGCAATGATGTGCCGTAAAACAGATTTATTAAAAGCGGGCCTAATGGACGAATCCTATTTCTTATATTATGAAGAGCTAGATTGGTGCGAGAAATTTAAAAGCATAGGTAAGCAAATTTGGTTTACTGGGAACACCTATGTATATCACAAGGAATCTATTAGTGTTGGAAAAGAAAGTGCCATAAAAACGTACTTTATGACTCGCAATCGGATGTTGTTCATCAGAAAAAATACAAGCTGGCTTAACACTATACTTTTTGTTCTTTATTATACTTTTTTAGCTATGCCAAAGACAATACTGGCATTGTTGGTTGGTAAGAATTCACATCTAGCAAAATGGGCTTTTAAAGGATTACTTTGGAATTATACGCATACAAAAAGCAGCAAAATACTTGGATTTAAAATAAAGTAGCTTTTATCTCAACCGTTTCCAAACAGTTGCAAAGGCATACTTTGTAAAATGGTATACCGACTCGATAAAGCCTAACTTCTCACTTTCTCTTAGAATTTTCCAAGTATAGCCAATTACCTTTAATTTATTAGATGAGACAGATCCTTTTCTAATTCGGTAATAAATCAATTCTTCTTTAATTCCGTACCCAATAATATTCTTCTTCATTAAATCGAGCCAAAATACCCAATCTTCATGCCCTACATTTTTTAGAACAATACCATCAAGGGCACTTTTCAGCACCATTGAACTTGAGAAAATAATCACATTGTGACCAAGTAACTGTTTATAATTTACTGTAGTTGGAGGTATTATGGTTATTGATATAATCTCGCCTGCTTCATCTATTCTCTTATAAGCTCCAAAAGTGAGGACAAGCGATTTTTCTTCCATTATGGAAACTTGTAATGATAACTTGTCTTTTAACCAAATATCATCACTATCCAAAAAAGCAATATACTTTCCTTTTGCCGCTGCTAAACCAACATTTCTTGCATTAGAAACCCTCCCGTTTTCTTTGAGAGAAATCAACTGAATTTTGTGGTTTTCCTTTATAAGTTCTTCTACCAACTCTCGGGAATTATCGGAAGAATTATCATCAACAATGATCATTTCCCAATTTTCATAGGTTTGTGATATGACAGAATTGATGGTTTCTACAATGAAATCTGCAGAATTGTAACAAGGCGTAATGATAGATACAAGTGGTTTCAAGCTAACTTTTGTTTAGTCTCTTCAAATTATTTAAGTATTACCAAAATAAGAATAAATAATCAGTATTGATGATTTAAATAAACCCAAATAAAACAATAACTTTAGCATTATCATTACTCCCTATTGATAAGTATGGATAGAAGACGTTTTATAGTAAATTTAGTTTCCAATTTCTTTAGCGCACTCTCTGGAGTTGGAATTTCTTTCTTTTTAACGCCCTATATTGTGGCACATCTAGGCAAAGAAGCCTATGGTTTCTTCCCGCTATCCAATAACTTTTTGATGTATGCCGGAATCATCACAACAGCGCTAAACTCAATGTCGAGCCGATACATTACCATAAGTTTGGAAAAGAATGATATTAAAGAGGTTAATGTATATTTTAACTCGGTGCTATTTGGTAATTTGATTATTTCACTAGGCTTTATTATTATAAGTGGCATTTTTTGCTTTTTCATAAATAGCATCCTCGATATTCCCGTAAATCTTTTTCACGATGTGCAGCTGTTATTTATTTTTATTTTTATCAGCCTTATCATCAGTGTGTCCTCAGCAGTATTTTCTGTAACCGCATTTGCCGTTAATCGATTTGATAAACTCGCCTACATCAATATTATTTCTAATGCATTAAAACTGGGTATAATTGTTATTTTGTTCTATTTTTTTACACCAAAAATCTATTTCTTAGGGTTGTCTACAGCCGTTATTTCGATATATACTTTTATTGCGAATTATAGGCTTACCAAAAAACTGTTGCCAGAAATACATATTGATTGGTCTTTTTTCTCCAAAGGTGCGCTTACCCTTATTATAGGGTCTGGCATTTGGAATTCGATAATGGCAATGTCTAATGTAATTAATACCCAACTAGATTTACTTATTGCCAATCATTTCTTTGGTGCTTCTGGAATGGGATTTTTATCGCTAACCAAATTTATTCCGAATGCAATCTATATCTTATTAGGTATTATCGTACCTATATTTCTGCCAGAAATGCTAAAAGCATATGCACAAAATGACATGGTCAAATTGAAGAAAAATCTAGATCTTTCATTTAAAGCTATTTTTGTTGTAGTCTTAGTCCCCTTGTCAGTTTTTTTTGTGTATGGTGAAGATTTTTTTAGGTTGTGGCTTCCAACGCAGGATGCAGTTGCACTCCATATCCTTTCTGTTATTACACTGGTTCCATTTATTGTTCACGGCACGGTCGAAACAGTATATCACATTTTCGTGATCACCAACAAGCTTAAAATAGCCTCTTTTTGGGGGATATTTATCTCCATCTTTAACTTTGTGCTTGTTATCTTATTGTGCCTATACAGCTCACTTGGTGTATATTCAATTCCAGTTGCTGCATTAATAAGCGGGGTATTTAGCCATCTCACATTTACACCTCTGTATGCTGCTCATTGTTTACAGGAAAGTAGGTGGTATTTCTTCATCAAAATTATAAAGGGACTTGGTGGTTTTCTATTATTAATTGCAATTACATATGGCTGGAGAGAATGGAACTTAATTGCCGTTGAATCATGGTTAACCTTCCTGATCAATAGCTTTATAATTGGTGTTGTTTTACTAATCGTAACTGCATTCATTAAGTTTGACAGGGCAACATTGATTGATTCCTATAAAAAATTGACTAAAAAGAAAGTTTATGATACCTAAAATCATCCATTATTGTTGGTTTGGCAGAGGCACTATGCCCGAGCTGGCACTAAAGTGCCTACAGTCCTGGAGAAAATACCTTCCAGAATATGAAATAATGGAATGGAACGAAGACAACTTTGATGTGAATATGTTTCAGTTTACCGCTGAAGCTTATAAGGAGCGTAAGTTTGCATTCGTATCCGATGCTTGCCGTTTGTACGCACTCAAAAAAATGGGTGGGATTTACATGGATACTGATGTGGAGTTTTTAAGACCTTTTGACAATGAAATTTTAAGCAACAAAGCTTTTACCGGATTTGAAGATAACCTCCTATTCTCATCGGCAATAATGGGTAGTGAAAAAGATGGGAAATGGATAAATGAACTGTTACCACATTACCATAATCGTAGCTTCTATTTACCAGATGGCAGTTTCGATGTAAACCCAAATACGGAGATCATTACTGATTTCATGAAAAATAAGAAGGGTGTACCCATCAACAATACATTCCAAAAACTTGAAGATTATTGTACCATTTATCCTAGCGATTATTTCTGTCCAAAAAGTTGGAAAACCTTAAAAATTAAAACGACCGCTAATACTTATTGTATACATCATTTTGCAGGGTCATGGGTTGGTAATGCCGAGCATAGTTTCCTTGGCAAGATGGCTAATTTCTTTTTAGGTAAAAGAGGTGCAAATTATTGGGCTGCAAAGTATAGGAAGATTTGAAAACTAATAATAAATCTATTCAATAACTGAAAAAACAAATAACTGATGATCCCCAAGGTTATTCATTACTGCTGGTTTGGACGAGGAGAAATGCCCGACTTAACTTTAAAATGTATCGCTTCATGGAAAAAATACCTTCCTGAATACGAAATTATCCTTTGGAATGAGGATAATTTTGATGTAAATAGTTACCAATATGCTGAAGAAGCTTATAAAGAAAACAAATTTGCATTTGTTGCTGATGTTTGCCGCCTCTATGTGCTCAAAAATAAGGGCGGTATTTATATGGATACCGATATAGAATTTATTAAACCTTTAGATGATGAAATGCTAAATGATGTGGCTTTTACTGGTTTTGAAGATAGATTAGTGTCTGCTGGAATAATGGGGAGTGTAAAAAATGGAGAATGGATTAATGACTTATTAAATTATTACAATGGCATAAGCTTTTATCTGGCTGATGGCGGATTAAATATCAATCCTATCACGGAAACAATTACTGCCATTATGAAAGAAAAAAAGAGCTTGGTAAACGACAATACTTTGCAAAAAATACCTAATTATTGCACCATCTATCCAAGTGATTATTTCTATCCTAAAAGTTGGATGACCCTAAAAACGACAATTACTGCGAATACTTATTGCATACACCATTTTGCTGCATCATGGCTTCATAATGAATATAGCTTTCTGGGCAAAGCAGCCAATTTATTACTTGGCAAAAGAATTGCCAATTCTTTATCTAAAAAATACCGAGAAATTATAGCTAAGAAGTAATTAATTTCTTTTGTGTTCCTGGTATCGAATTATGAATTATTTAATCAACTCATCTATAAAAGATTTGATGATACTTTCTCGTTGCTCATAATTACCCTCAATAGATATGTAATTAATATTCCTTTTTAATAATTCTTGCTCAAACAAGGTATACATTTCTTCTCTCCTATCACCTAAATCTCTTAAATTATCTGCCACCCAAGCTACATCTGTATTCAATAAAAAATATTGGTCATAGCTAATTAATTTTTCGAATTCTAACAATTCTGAAAGTTGATAACCCAAATAATGTTTAGCATAAATCTGGGTAGTAATTACATCTGTATCGCAAAATAAAAGCTTGTTAGCTGTTTTTGTTTTCTCAATTACCCTTTGAGTTTGTGCAACTGCAATTCTTAAAAAATCATCTTCAGTTAAATCATTATTTACTATTAACTCCCTGGCAACTTCTGGAACAAATTCAGTATTATAAAGCTTTGCCATTTTTTCTGCCATTGTAGATTTACCAGTACTTTCTGGCCCATATAAACAGATTTTTTTAACAAAGTAAGGCCTTACAACTGCTGGAATAAAATCCCAATATTTAAATGGGTTATTTCTTATTAGCGTAGCAGAAACCGGAAAAACATTTCTTTCCTGATTAAAAATTAAACACTCAGCACCTAGATTCTCAGCAAAAGGAACTCCATAATCTTCAGAGCTTATTACCACATCAACAGGTGGATAAACCTTTTTCATCTTGTTAGCCCAAATCTTTGTCCGTTCGGGCAAAGCCAGTTCCTCTACGTCAAAATCATCTAAAATGAGTTCAACTTTGATCCTTGGTTCATCTTTAAAGATTTCCCTTATCCAATTATAGCGCAACTTCGAATCAATGGTATCATTAAATGTATAACTCATAGACACAATTAATTCGTCACAATATGATTTTGCATATTTTATCAGCGCAATATGTCCATTATGTATGGGCATAAACTTGCCAATCACAAGTCCTCTTGTAAATGTGTTTAATTGTATCAATTACTTAAACATTCCTTTCAGCTTCGCTAGTTTTTCTTGTAAATCGCCATCTGCTTCCTTTTTTGATTGTTGTTGAGGTTTTTGAGTAAAGCTTTTTATTGCTTGCTCTTTAATCTTTGTCTCCTCAACTTTCGGCCTTTCCAACTTCCTGTCTCTCGGACTCTCTTCGGTCTTCATCGATAATGAAATTCTTTTCCTTGCTACATCAACATCGACGACTGTTACCTCTACAACTTGGCTAACTTTTACTATATCATTCGGATTGGCTACATAACGATTGGCTAATTGACTAGTATGAACCAAACCATCTTGATGAACGCCTATATCTACAAAAGCTCCAAAATTGGTAATATTGGTTACAATGCCAGATAATTTCATTCCTTTTCTTAAATCATCCATTGAGTTTACACCTTCAGCAAAGCTGAACGCCTCAAATTGCTCACGTGGATCGCGACCAGGTTTGGCCAATTCTTTTACAATATCTGTTAAGGTTGGCAAGCCAACTTCCGCACTCACATAACGTTGCAAGTTAATTTGTTTTTGCAGGTTAACATCCTTAATTAAGTCATCAACCGTACAACCTAAATCCTTCGCCATTTGGTTAACTAGCGCATATCGCTCAGGGTGAACTCCGCTTCTATCTAACACTTGTTTTGCATCGCGGATACGCAAAAAACCCGCAGCTTGCTCAAAGGCTTTATCGCCTAAACGAGGAACTTTTTTTAGGCTTTCTCTATTCTTGAATGCGCCATTTGTATTGCGATAATTTACGATGTTCTGTGCCAAGGTGTCTCCCAAACCAGAAACATAAGCCAATACTTGTTTGGATGCAGTATTTAACTCTACACCAACTGCATTTACGCAACTCATTACAGTATCATCTAAACTTTGCTGCAACTTATTTTGGTCAACATCATGTTGATATTGCCCAACGCCAATAGATTTTGGGTCAATTTTTACCAGTTCTGCTAGTGGGTCCATTAACCTACGACCAATAGAAACCGCACCACGAACAGTAATATCTTGTGTTGGAAACTCTTCTCTTGCCAAGGACGATGCCGAATATATTGATGCACCACTTTCATTAACCATAACCACTACAACATCATGAATTTTTAAGCCCCGAACAAAGGTTTCTGTTTCTCTTCCTGCGGTACCATTACCAATGGCGATGGCTTCAACTTCGTGTTTTTCGCAAAGCTGAGTTAATTGCCAAGCTGCATCTTTTAAGTTGCCTTGTCCAGTATGAGGATAAATTGTAGTGTTAACGAGTAATTGACCTTGCTTATCTAAGCAAACAACTTTACAGCCTGTTCTAAAACCTGGGTCAATGGCCAATACATTTTTTTGTCCCATTGGCGCAGCTAACAATAACTGCCGAGCATTTTCGGCAAAAACTTTAATGGCTTCTTCATCCGCTTTCTGTTTAATGGTGGCTCTCAATTCTGTTTCCATCGCAGGGCGAAGCAATCTTTTGTAACCATCTGTTATTGCCGATTGAACTTGATCGGCACAAGCATTTCTAGCTGTAATGAATTGGTTTTCTAATAACTCTATTGCCGGCTCATCTGGAGGGAGTACATTTAATTTTAAAAACCCTTCTTGTTCGCCCCGCAACATTGCTAATACACGATGTGAAGGAGCTGACTTAGCACTTTCTTCCCATTCGAAATAGTCTTTATATTTAATTCCAGCTTCCTCTTTTCCTTTAACCAAAACCGTTTTATAGGTTGCCTTTCGCACAAAATGATTACGCATTTTAGTTCTGGCTTCGGTATTTTCACTGATTAGTTCTGCTATAATATCTCTTGCTCCTGCTAGTGCTTCTTCTTGATTGGCAACTCCTTTTTTATCATTGATATAAACCGTAGCTTCTTGCTCTGGGTCTATCCTACTTTGAGATAGAATACGTAATGCTAAGGGCTCTAATCCTTTTTCTTTAGCTACCGAAGCTCTGGTTTTACGTTTAGGTTTATAAGGCAAATAAATGTCTTCTAAAGCTGTAATGGTTTTCGCATCATTAATTTGTTTCGCTAAGGTTGGTGTTAATTTTTCAAGCTCTGTAAGTGATTTTAAGATGGCCTCACGACGTTTGTCAAGTTCACGTAGTTGTTGTGCTAAGTCTCTAATTGCGGCAACCTGTACCTCATCTAAACTTCCAGTTGCTTCTTTACGATAACGAGAAATAAAAGGTACTGTTGCACCTTCATCTAATAAGGCTAACGTTGCACTAACTTGTTTAATAGAGATGTTTAATGCGTTTGCAATGCTTTGAAAATGTGTATCCATATTTTTTTTAGAGGGAGCTAATTTAAGAAGATGATTTCACAGATTTAGGGGATTTCACAGATTAATTAGGTTCTTGTCTTCGTTTGTAAGGAGGATAACCGAGCAGCACATTTGTAATGTGTAGAATAGCCATACAATCTCTAAGCTAATTCATCCGCATTTGTAACGCGGATGATGTGGGAGTTAACAAATGCGAGCGATGTCAAGTTCCTAGATATTAATTTTATTTAAGCAAGCAATTCAATAAATTGCATCATATGAAACAAATATTTTCTCAAGTTTTATTCTTATTATTTCTAGCAGTTCCTGCAATGTCACAAGAAGCAATAGAAAATGATTTAGTTGGCAGCTGGAAAGTGAATGATGTTCAGCTGCTATCCATAGGAACCTCAAACGAATTAATCACTGCGGCTAAAGTACTTAGTAAATCCTTTTTAAAAGCGCAATTTGAATTTAAAGTAGATAAACACTTTTCATTTGATTGTGACGATGCGGATATGAGAATTAAAAATGGTCATTGGAAATATAATCCAAAAACAAAATCTATTATCATTCAGGAATGGAGAGACAGAAATATGGGCAAACCAATACTAATGGAAATGTTCATTAAGCGAGATGGTAATAAATTTACTTTTTTACTATCTGAAACTCCTCTTGTATTACTTGTCGAAAAGAGCAACAAATTTCAAAATAAGTGACATATTTTTGAGATTTACAATGGAAAAGTTTATAGGCGTAATAACCTTTGTTCCCTAAACCCGATTGTAATGGAAAGCGGGACTACCAACACCGAAAAGACGCTAATTTTCCTTTACCAAATCTCTTTTCAGCTATAAAGCATTAACTGTAATAAAACTTCAACACGAATAAAACTACAGAAATTATTAAAACAACAATAAGCGGCATCCAAACATTTCGCGATTTAAATGAGTTGAAATCTTTAAAATGATGTTCCCAAAAGGGCTTAATTAGTAGAAGACTTCCAATAAAATTTGGTAAAACAAAGGTCAACAAAAAATTGTCTGTGTACTTATGAGCTAATTTAAAAGCTATAACATTCCATACAATACAGAATAGAAGTACAGAAGTTACATGCTTTTTTTGCCCAGTTTCAATTAAATTTTGAGAATAAATTATTCCTCCAAAAAATGTTGATAGTAAAATAGAAAATATAACGATGGTTAACTTATTATATAATCTAGGTTCTTCATCGAAAGTTTTTTCGGGCATATCAAGTAATTTAAATCGAAGATAACGAATGCTTTTTTATCTACTTTGTAATAATGTTTATAAAAGCATCGTCCAAAGCACCTTTACTCAATTCTACTTTGGCAACTCTACTTTCATTGGCTAAAAAGTTATCTCTTATGGTTAGCAGTTCGCCATTTACTTTAATCATTTGCTGATAAGCCGTTGGCACTTTATAACGCTCAAAAAATTGAGCTAGGGTTATAAATTTAGCTCCAGGTTTTGTAGACATATTAAGTGATGTTGGCTTCTTAGGCATCGCCCCCTGTGTCATATCGGCTGGTGAAATCCCAGCTACATCAACCGAAGCATAGTTATCAGGATCTATCAATTTTGCGACAAGGATATCGGCCTCTTTCTCGTCGATAAAAAATTTGGTTTTTGGAGTAGTTTTGGTCGTTGCTTGTTTATTTGCTGGTTTTTGAGCAAAAGTTGGGGAAGAAATAAAAAGGGCAAGAATGAGATAGATGTAATTTTTCATGGTTTGGTTTTTTAGTGCGCCAAAGGTATATAATATGCGAAAGCTTACTATTCAGCTATCTTACTTTTTTTGAAAACAAGCCCAAATAATAATAGCCAATCGTAATTATCCCTAACGAAAAAGGAATGACCGCATAATATCTAAGACTATCATCTGTAGAATAAAACTCAGACAACATCCAATAGGCATTTGCTGTAATCCAAAACACCACTGCAACATTATGGAGCAATTCACTTTTTATAGCCCGGGTTTGCCAGGTAATTAAAAGCGCTGCTCCTAGGGTCGGGATAATCATGATCAAACCCAAAGGTTTCCAGAGCATCACCCAACATAAATCTTTGACGAGCCAAAACACAATGTGCAAGTTTTCCGTTTTACGGTAGCGGGAAGGGATACAATACAATTCTTCTTTATCAGACATATGTTTGAGCGGGATATTTAAGATTTGACATTTATACCTATCAGTTCATTCGTTTTTATCACTCTAATTTTAAACCTGGTAGCCGTCATATCAGCCCACATCCAATTGTAATGCTTAATGGCAATACTGGCTGATAAAAATGGCCTGTCGGCGGTAGTATGAGCATCCTCAATTATGGTTAAGCTATACTCCTTATTAAGTCCAGACTTTACTGTTGCGTCAACACAGAAATCTGTTGCGCATCCGGTTATAAATAGCTCATTTATATTATACTTTGCAAGAATTGTTTGTAATGATGTATTATAAAACGCATCATTTGCAGGTTTCGAAACCATCAAATCGGCTTTTCCTGTGGTCAATTCAGGTAGTATCCTCCAATCTTCTGTGTTTGGAAGGAAACAATTTTCCGCACTTCCATCATGCTGAATAAAAATAACTTTATCATTATTCTTTCTAAAAAAGCTTGATAAATTATTTATTCTCTCGATGATGCCGAAAGTATCATGTCGTAAAGTATAAGGCTTAAAGCTGCCTATTTGCATATCTATAATTAACAATGCCTTCATAGTTAAGCTAAGATAATATATTACATAAAAAATCCCCTAAGAAATAAACCTTAGGGGATTTGTATAGAAAACCTATAAGGTTTTTGAAACCTTATAGGTTGATTGCAATTTATTTGTTAACGTACATTACTTCTTTAACGGCTTTAACAACTTTTTCTGCGTTTGGTAAACTAGCAGCAATTAAAGTTGGAGCGTATGGAAGTGGAACATCTGCACAAGTAACACGTAAGATTGGTGCATCTAAATGATCGAATGCATTTTTCTGAACGTTAAAAGTAATTTCAGAAGAAATTGAAGCCAATGGCCATGCTTCTTCCACAATTACCAAACGGTTAGTTTTCTTAACAGAGTTGATAACCGTTGCATAATCAATAGGGCGAACAGTTAATAAATCGATAACTTCTGCGTTGATTCCTTCTTTTGCTAATTCTTCGGCAGCTGGATTAACAACACGAGTTAACATTTTACCGAAAGTTACGATGGTTACATCTGTACCTTCTTTAACAACTTGTGCTTTGCCGATTTCTAAAGTGTATTCTCCTTCAGGAACTTCACCTTTATCGCCATACATTACCTCAGACTCCATGAAAATAACTGGATCTGGATCGTTGATAGCTGCTTTCAATAAACCTTTTGCGTTATATGGAGTTGATGGAATTACAACTTTTAATCCTGGACAGTTCGCATACCAGTTCTCGAAATTTTGAGAGTGCTGCGCACCTAATTGACCAGCGTTACCTGTTGGGCCACGGAAAACGATTGGGCAAGAGAATTGACCACCGCTCATTGATAAAATTTTCGCAGCTCCGTTGATAATTTGATCAATCGCAACCAATGAAAAATTGAAAGTCATGAATTCTACAATTGGAATTAGACCGTTCATTGCTGCACCAGCGCTAATACCTGCAAAACCAAGCTCGGCAATTGGCGTGTCGATAACGCGTTTGTCGCCAAACTCGTCTAACATACCCTGACTAACCTTGTATGCACCATTGTATTGCGCAACTTCTTCGCCCATTAAATAAATGTTCTCGTTTTTACGCATTTCTTCGCTTAATGCTTCGCGTAGTGCTTCTCTAAATTGGATCTCTCTCATTGTTTATTCAAAAATTACCAAGCGCAAATATAACTATTACATCGTAATTTTAAAGTTTGTTTTGATTACGCTCACTAAATATTTTGTGACACAGAATTATGTTCTTTATTAGTCTAAATTCGTATTCTTTTATTCCTCTTCAGGCGAGATATCCTCTCCAAAATGTATGATATTTCCGTTATTATCCAATATAGAAAATTGTCGCATTTCCCAAGGCATATCTTTTAATTGTCCATTGGGATGAATTACACCTTGTGATTCATACTCAGCATATAGTTTAACTACCTCTGTTACATTCATATAACAACCTGTATTTTTAGGAAATTCTGGATTATCGGTTGTCCAGAAATGGATGTTAATTTCATCTCTACTAAAAATTAGGTAGCCATCCCAATCTGAATGAAAGGTAAAACCAAGTTTCTCAGTATAAAACTTAACTGTTTCTGCCGTGTTTAAGGATGCTAGAATTGGTATTGCTGCTTTTAACATAATAGTATCAGGATCTGAGTATCAAGTATCAAGACAATTTACTACCCGTTAATTAGAGAATAAATCTCACTGTCTAAAAACTTGCCTTGAAAATAAAAATCTTCCTTAAAATGGGCTTCCTTAACAAAGCCGTGTTTTATTAAAATTTGTCGGGAAGCATCATTTCCCGGGTCGATATTCGCTTGAATTGAATGCAATTTCATATCATTAAATCCAAAATCAATGGTTTTAATTAAAGCTTCGGATATAATTCCTTTTCTCCAGTAATCTGGATGAAGCATATAGCCTATTTCAGCCCTATAATTTGCCAAATTTGTTCTCCAATAACCTATGGAGCCAATCATTTGATTTGGGTTTTCTTTTAATGCAATTACCCAAGCCAAATGTCGACCTTGTTTACAGCCTTCATTAAAGCTTGAGATAAAGTCTTCTACCTCTGCAACTGTTTTTTGTCTTTCTCTATGGATAAATTTCATCACATCATCGTTATTTCGCAAGGCGAATAAAGTTTCAGCATCAGAAATGGCGTGAGAGCGAAGAATTAACCTTTCGGTTTCTAGGGTTGGGAAGGAAGGGAAATTGAGTTGAAGCATATAAAGTATATAGTAGTTAGTATAAAGTATTTAGACAGTTTCGCGATCCATCTTACCTTTTCCCTGCCTGACCGGCAGTGTATTACTTCACAATTCAGGTAACAAATTTGCGATTTTTTTTAAGGCGTTTAATGGAGTTCCGTATCCCAAGGCGGAGTGTCTTCTTTCATAGTTGTATCTCCACATAAAACCTTCCAGTTCTTCCAAAAGTTCTTCTTTTGTTAGTGTTCTGGTCTGACATAGGATGCATTCCTCATATAATATCCTCCAGAACCGCTCTATCTTTCCGTTTGTCTGGGGGCGGTATGGCTTGGTATAGATATGTTTCACATTGATGATTTTGAGCATTGTTTCGAAAAAATGGGTCTCCCTTGCTTTCTGGGAGGTATATGCCGTAAATTCAACCCCGTTATCGGTCATCACCTGTTCTGGCTCTATCCCATGTGCCTGCATCCACTTATGGCATTTAAAATATGCCTTGGTTACCTTCGCAGCGGTCTGTCGTTCTATCAGTTCAACATGGCACAGCCGTGTATGGTCATCTATCACGCCCAGCAGCATGTATCCCTTTCTGTCCACGGTAAGTGTTTTTGCTATTCGGTAGGTATCCGCATGCAGCATCTCCCCGGGATAACGCTTGACATAGCGCTTGACTGCAACTTTTCGCTTTTCATTCAATGGGTATCCCTTGAGTGTACGGCATATCGTGGATACCGAGGGGTGGGTCTCCAGTTTCCCTTCGATCATATGGAATATCTCGAACTCGTTGGCCTGTAACCTTCGCCTGATGTTTATGATCGTCCTTTCATCGTCCTTGCTCAGTATCTTCATTTGGCCCTGCCTGGGGCCACGCTTCAATGGAAGAAGGCTTTCTTCGGACTTGCCGCTCCTTGACCAGCGCTCATAGTATTTACTTATGTCTTTTCGATGAACCTTGAAAACATCACAGATCTCTTCTACGGTGCTAAAATGTTTACTCCTTTTTTGCTTGACGGCTTCATATTCCTGTACAACCAGAAGCCATTTACTTGTCATCAGTTGTTGCTCTGTCTTTTTCATAAAATAACAGTTTATCTAAGTTAATAACTGTTACCGAAATACTGAAGAATTACACTGCAGGCAGGCATTTTACATCTATTCTATTTTCCAAACAATGTTTTATAAATAGAATACTTGTAATTATCAGGAATTGCACTGGCTACGAAATAAGGAGCTTCAAATAGTTCTGTTAGTTTTTTTCTCAGTTCTGCTAAAAACTCAGGTTTAATTTCTTCTAAAAAATCACCTTTTAAAAGCTGCCTATTTGATTTGAACCATACCCCACCATAAGTTGGATCATTCATTGTTTTAACGATATACAAATTTGGCTCTACACAAGTTTTGCCGGCAAATTGCTCATAGGCATAAGTGTAAAGCAAAGTTTGAATTAAAGCCTTATTGATGTGTTTTCCATCTGAATCAAAAAGTGAAGGAATATCTTTAAAAGTCAATTTATCACTTCCAGTTTTGTAATCGATGATTTTGGTAACACCATCTTTAACATCGACCCTGTCTATGTAACCAAAAATCTTAATACTAGCTTCTTTTCCGTTAAGCGGGAAAGCAATTTCGGCTTCTACTTTTTGTTCTAAACTAACGATATTAAAAGGTGTTTGTTTTTCATCTTGGTCAAGAATAATAGTTGCATAAGCATCAACAATTGCCAAAACCACCTTTTGCATTCCTTTGTACTCGTGTACCTTATCAGGATTTTTAAACATCACAAAATTGAATGCTTTTTGGATAAATCCAGGGACTAACTTTCTTCGCTCATTTATCCGCTCTGCAGTAATTTCTGCAACCCTTAAATCTTGATAGAAATATTCCATCACCTTGTGCAAAACTGAACCGATTTCGTTAGCCTCTACAACGGCACTTACTTCTTTTGGTTCTTTAATTCCTGCAATGTAATTGAAGAAAAAATCTATCGGATTGGATATGTATTGCGTTAAAGCAGACGGAGAGATGGCTTTCTTTTTATCTAAGTAAACCTGTAAAGCCTTCTGAATAAACTCATTCCCTACTTTTTCAATTTTAACCTCCTTAAAGGGTTCTGTTTTTATATCGAGATTAAGCTCATTGTATTTAAAGTCGAAACCACTCTCAAATTCCAGTTGCTTTAGAATTCTGCTAGCTTCACCAGATGTGGATTCATCAGTTAAACTATTATAGACAAAATTGATATCTTTTGCTCGCTGTAATAGACGATAGACCATATAAGATGAAATTGCATCTAGGTTTTCTAATACTGGCAAACCATAAACACGGCGAATACTATCTGGAATAAAGCTATTTCCAATAGATGATTTAGGGATAATCCCTTCATTAAAGCCTAAAATAACAACCTTATCAAAATTTAAATTTCTGGTTTCTAATAATCCCATTACTTGGATACCATTCAATGGATCACCAGCTAAGGGAACAGCAATTGCTTGCAAAGATTTTTGAACCAGATAGATTACAAAAGAGATTTCTTCGTTGCCTATATGCTTTCCAAAAGTATCGTGTAATCTGTTAAGCTCTTGAATGGTTTTGACAAACAATTCTGCATCTATTTTTTTTAGCGTTTTAGCATTTGATAATCGTGTTAAAACGTAATCGAGAACGCCTAATAAATAAGTAACAACATTTTCTGGTTTATCAATTTTTTTATAGAAAACTTCAAACAACCCGCTTTGCTTTAGCAAACGTTGATGTTCTATTTCTACAATGTTTTCATTTAGTAAAGCCGTCTGGATTTTATCCTTCATCTTTTGGCTTAAACCAGACAATGGATGAGTGATAAAAGCTTCCACATTTTTATATGAAACGACATTGTTTTGCAAAACTTCCAACTGACTATTCAGCCACAAATCTGCCAAACCAAATATGCTCGAAGTAGCTAATGCAAAACCCATTGTTACGTTTAAATCAATGTCGTTTCCATTGTAATTTGTTGGGATAGTTTGTAAAGTTGGAATGAGCAAACTTTCATCAGCCAAAACTACTACAGTAGAGCCAAGTTCTTCTGTTTTCTCATAATCATCAATCAAAATATGGTTCAAAATTTTTGCTTGCGCAGATTGACCTTGTACTTTGAAGACATTAACCGAATGTTCAGCAGTTTTCATCAAACTTACCTGGTTCTCAAACACATTTTTTAAACCCAACTGGTTGATGTTCTTCCTTAAAAACAAACCTGCTTCTTGCAATGGGTCAGCTAGGTAATATTCATCTGCATCAAAGTAAAACAAGGATTTTTCTGCCTCTTGTAACTGGGTAAATATTTTAGCTTCAGCACTGCTTAAAGCATTAAAGCCAACGAAAACGATTTTACCTTTTTCAAAGGTCTTTAAAAATTCTTGTTCATTAATATTTCCTTCTGCCAACAGGCGATAAGCTTGACCATTGGTAATATAATCCTGCGCTTTTAAAGTCTCGTGAAATTTGTGATAAAGCTTTGGCATTCTGCGCCACATCTTTATAAAAAGTTCCTGTTGTTTTTTATGCTTTCCTTCAGAATAGGATGTCCAAAATTGAGCTAAAAATTCATATTGCTCAGGACTTAAATAATCGAAATCTTTATTGATGATAGAAATGTCTTCTAAATCTTGGTACAGCTTTTCTGCATCAACCAAATCACTATCTATCTGGCTAAAATCACTTAAAATAATTTTGGCCAATGGAAAAAATTTATGGCTAGAAATGGTTTCTAGCTTTTCCTCTACCAATAATTGATTATAGATTTTATGTAAGGTGAAAAACTGCAGGTAAAAATCGGCAATCTTGTATTTTGTTGCACTTGCAAAAAACTCTTGAATGGTAAAAAAAGAAGGGCTAAAAAACGGCTTTTGAATTATATCAGCCAAATGCTTCTGCAAATAAGCAGATGGTCTTTTGTTATTAAAGATAATGGCACAATGCTGTAATTGCGAACCAAACTTCGCTATCAAATCTTCAGCAACTTCTTGTAAAAATGGTTTCATATTAGATTTGAGTATTGAGATATGAGATGTGAGACAGAATGCTTATCGAATGAGAAGCAATCCTAAAGCGTATGTTATTAAATTTTGTAAAATTTTCCATTTCTCTATACCAATTTTAACTTTCCACTAACCGCATAAAACAAATAGGTTTTCACATTCTCAAATCCCATAGCCAACAACAGATTTTTATAATTATCAATCTGCTCTATGTGTTTATCACTCTCTTCTAAGGTGAATTTATAATCTAAAATAATTACTTCATCATCGGTAATTAAAACTCTATCTGGCCGATGCAATTTACCCTTAGCATCGATAATATTTTTCTCAGTTATACTTTCCGTCGCTTTGCTTAAGATTGCTTTCAAGTCTGCATTATTTAACACCTCTAATACCGATGATTTCAAATCTAATTGTTCTTCATCTTGTACAATTCCTTGTAACACCAAACCGCTTATGTACGTCTCCACTTCTTTTTCAGTACTTGCGTTTGCCAAAATATCGTGAAGAAGGGAACCTTTTCTGCCAGATTTCTCAATGTTCACTAAATGCCTTAAATGTTTTTCTTCTGATGGAACATACAATTCAGATAAGCGTGTTGTAGTAGGATAAGTAGCTAACCTGATAAAATTAGAATTTTCAACCTTGTTTTCAATCTTCACATAATCCTCAATCGCATACAAGTTATTCTCATCGAATTGAGCATCAAAAGTTAGATTAATCACATCGCCCATTGTAGATAATTTTGGTTCTTTTTTAGCCATCGTGGCGATGTATAAATAATCCTTCGACCTTGTCGTTGCCACATAAAGCATATTCAATGCATCCATATTATTGTATAACAACTCTTCGTAATATGCTTTTGAAATTGATGAATTTGACAAGTCTTCAGTGTATTTTAAAGGAATGCCACGCAACTCTTTGTAAACTGTATCTTCTGATGAAACCCAAAAAGTGGAATTTGTTTTTCCTTTAATTTCCCAATTACAAAATGGCACAAAAACAGCCCTAAAAGCTAAACCTTTAGATTTATGGATAGTGATGATTTGTATCGCATCAACTCCTTCAGGCGATGGCAAAGATTTTTTCACGCCATCCTCATCCCACCAGGTTAAAAACGCAATGATTCCTTTCTCTCCCATCCGACTAGCATTAGCGGTTAAATCTCTAAATGCCAATAAATATGGAAGATGTTCTTGCAGATTTTTTAAGCCATAACTTTCAATTAAAATCTCTAGTAATTCTGGTAAAGGCAATTGCAACCAACTTTGCCAATTTTCGCACAAAGTAGTTGGGAGAACACTAGACAAACTGCTTAAAGAAACACCATTTAAGTTTAAATAATGATTTGCATTTGCTTCTTTTCCTTGCAATGAATGATACAACGCAATACAATTTGCTTTGTACAATGCAGTTTGTGCATCAATACCTATCAGCACTTTTAAAGTATTGATGATTAATTGTATTGCCGAATTATTAGAAATTAACAAAGCATCGCCAGATAAAACTGGTAAATTTTGTTCCATTAATTGCTGAACAGTTAACATTGCCTCGCTGTTAGAACGAACCAAAATAGCGATGTCTTTTAACGAGTAATTCTGCTCGTTTTTAAGATGGTTTATTTCATTTATTACATCAGCCAAAGCCAAATCTCTAAAAACAGTTTCTGTAAATCTTGCTTCATTTGGCGCATCATCCTTGCCAAATTTCTTGATTTTTATCGTTCCACCCTTTAAAGTATTTGGCGCATAATTTTGTGTTGAAGCTCCGTAGATATCTGTAATAATTTGCTGGTAGTTTTGGCCTTGCCACCAGGCTGAGATACTTTCTGGTTTGCCTAATAAATTTTCATTTAACTCATTCTGTAAAGTCAATGGAATTTGACGATAAAGAAAATTGTTAAACGTAATGATATTCTCGGTACTGCGATAATTTTCAGCCAAACTATCCTCTAAAACATTATGCGCACCAACATCGGTCTTAGCATGTTTGTGTAAGATATTCCAATCGCCATTACGCCAACGATAAATAGATTGTTTAGTATCGCCCACAATTAAATGGTCAATTACATCTGGATTTGGCGTAGCAATGGCATTAGTTAAAAGCGATTTGAAACTTCCCCACTGACTTGTTGAAGTATCTTGAAATTCATCAAATAAAAAATTACGGTATCGGTTGCCAACTTTCTCCCAAATAAAGGAAGGATTGTCTCCAGCATCTTCGGTAATTCCATAGATTAATTTTTGCGCATCGCTAATTAATAAGTTATCATTTTCTGCTCTATATTGTTTCAGCAATACTGCAATTTCTTGCATCAACCTTAAATAATACAGATTTTTATTGAAAGCGATTGCTAAACTGTAATTTGGCAAATGCGCTAAGTAGTGAGCCTTTATCTTCTGTAGAATAGGATTTATGGTATCATAAACTTCTGGCAGACTTACATTTTTTTGGAACCATTCTTCAGGCTCATCAATGTATTTAAATAATGTCTCGAGATGAGAAAAATCACCTCTGGCAACTAAGATTATTTTCTTTAATCCGTTTCTAGATTTTCCTTTTAGGTCATCATTTTCAACACCTAAAACATCCATTGCTTCGTTAGCTTCAGTTGCTAGGGCAATTATCTCTTCTTCAAAATTTTTAATCTCAGCTTTGGTAACGCTAATGTATTTTTTGAATAATTCGTCGATGTTTTCCAGTCCTAAATCTTCAACAGCGGTTTCAAAAATCTGAAAGCGTTCTGAAAAAATCTCACCTATTAAATTGTAGAGTTCAATTTTGTAGTTCCAACTTTTATTATCACCAATTCGCTCGATAGCCAAATCTATAATCCATTGTAAAAGTTGTTTGTTATGGTCTAAAGCTTCATCTAATTTGTTAACCAAATCATCTTTCACTTTATCATAATTCATCTCTAAATTATAATCGGCATTTAAGCCCAACTCAAAAGCAAAACCACGAATTACCTTTTGCACAAAACCATCAATGGTACTTACCGAAAAACGACTGTAATCGTGAAGAATTTTACGATAAATCTTCTCTGCTTTAAATTGTAATTCTTGAGTACTAAGATTTGGATAAGCTGTCAGAACCAGCTTTCTGTAATCTTCAATTTTCCTAGCAGGATCTCCTTTTGCCAAGCCAACCAAAACTTCTAAAATTCTGGTTTTCATTTCTTCGGTTGCCTTGTTGGTAAAGGTTACCGCTAATATTTCGCGGTATTTATTTTCGCCACTAAAGAGCAAAGTAAGATAATGTGCCGTTAAACTGAATGTTTTACCAGAACCCGCAGAAGCTTGAAGTATTTTGAGTGGTTTGTTAGCCATATGTAATTCCCTACGGATTAAACTTACAAAATTTAAACCCGTTCAGAAATCTAGATTTTCAACAATTCATTGAGAACTATTTTTTCTTGGCTTTCCTTTTTTGCAAAGTTTTATGGCTTATTCTTGCTGGACGTTGGGCCATTTCTATAGGATAACCTAGTAAATCTCTAATAACAACCGATGCACAAGTCCCGCCAAATGCAGCTGGCAAATAGGAAACTGTCCCATAGGCGGATTTTTTGAAGTTGCTGCCATCAGTCATAATCAATGAATCTTTTCTTATTTCTTCAGTTGAGAATACGGCCTTAATCTTATCTGCATTTATTGTTTTATTTAATCTTTTGCGAACATAACTTGCCAATACACACTGGTAAGTATCAGGCAGCATTGTAATCTTAATACTTGTCGGGTCAAGTTTACCACCTGCACCCATAGAGCTTACTATTGGGATATTTTTTTCTAGTGCCGAAGAAAGTAAGGTAAGTTTTGGCTTTACGCTATCAATACAATCCATCACGTAATCGAACTTATTTTCTAAAAGTTCTTGGCATTTCTCTGGTGTTAAAAATGAATTAATAACATTCAATTTTAAGTCTGGATTAATCGCTAATAACCGCTCTTTCATAATCTCAGCTTTACTTACTCCATGATTGGTTGCCAATGCCGGCAGCTGCCTATTTCTATTTGTTGGGTCAACTACATCACCATCTACAATAGTCATTTCTCCTATGCCAGACCTGCAAATAAATTCAGCTGCAAAAGAGCCCACACCTCCTAAGCCTACAACTAAAACGTGTTTGTTTTGCAGTTTTTCTATTCCATTATCTCCTAACAGCAAAGCCGAGCGAGAAAGCCAAGTAACATTAGACATCTTTTTATATTAGGTTTATTTTTTTGCAGTTGGCAAAAATAATCGCTTTAAGCTCATCAACCGAACATTTTTTTATTTCCGCAACTGCATGATAAATTTCTTGAATTGTTATTTCAGAATCATCGGTTTCTAAGTAGAAGTCATCCAGTTCTTCAACCAGCTTTGCTGCGCCAGAATTTTCTTTTAAAACTGCAGCACCAAAAGAAAGAGAAAAACCTTTAGCTACCAATTGTTCCCCGAGTTCTTCATTTTTATTAAAACCATGGATAATCATTGGAACTTTAACTTTTAGCTTTTCTTTAACCTCTATTAATTCCGAAAAAGACTTCACACAGTGCAAAATTAATGGCTTTTTCAATTCTTCCGCTAATAGAATCTGTCGCTCTAAAATTGCTAACTGATTCTCCAATTTTTCACCTCTCAGCTTATCGAGCCCACATTCTCCTATTAACTTAACATTAGTTTGTTTTGCCAAAAACACTAGGTACTTCATTTGCACTTCGAGCTTATCAATTGTTGCATACCAAGGGTGAAGACCTATAGAAATTGGTTTCTTCTTCGGCATTGCCAAAAAAATATCATCTGTTAGGGTAAGGCTTTGGATGCTGGTAACACCAGATTGTGTTGCGGTTTTGTGAGTATGTATATCTAAAAAATCCATCACTATGCAAAGATAAGCTTTTGTAATTTGTACTTACTCTGTAAAGAAATACTGATTAATATACAAATGGTATAGTCTTTATTATCTTTACGTTATCAATTATATAGCTATGAAAAAAACACTTATAATCTTCGCACTAGCACTATTATCAACAACGGGTTTCGCACAAACAGCGCCAACAAAACCAGTTGTAAACATCTATAATCCAAAAGCAAATGCCCAAGCAGATATAGATGCTGCAGTTGCTAAAGCGAAGAAGGAAAAGAAACATGTATTTATTCAAGTTGGAGGTAACTGGTGTATTTGGTGTATCCGTTTTCATGATTTAGTGGATGCCACGCCAGCTTTAAAAGAGCTTTTAAATAAAAATTACGAAACAGTTTTATTAAATTGGAGTCCTGAGAATAAAAATGAAGCTGTACTTAAAAAATTAAGTTACCCTGGCCGTTTTGGCTTCCCTGTATTTTTAATTTTAGATGGGGATGGAAAATTAATTCACACACAAAACTCTGCCTACTTAGAAGAAGGAAGTGGTCACAGTGTGAAAAAGATTACTGAGTTTTTGAAAAACTGGAACTATGCGGCACTGCAACCAGAGAACAATAAATATTAGTGTTGAGTTGGGGGTTGAAAGTTAATAAAGGCGGAAAGCTATCGCTTTCCGCCTTTTTATTTGTCCATACTAGAAATCCATTGATTTACCGTTCCAAATTTATGATTTGGCGTTTTTGAAGCATTAATTTCCAATACCCCTCCAGCCATAATTTCATCTTGGCTTATCCAATTTCTATCAATCAATTTTCCATTCAGTTTTACTTGATTGATGTAAATATTATCCTTTGTAAAGTCGTTTACAGTAATTATAAACTGCTTTCCTGCTGGCAAATTATAAGTTAAGGTTTTAAATAGTGGAACATTCAAATAATAAATTGGCAAACCAACACAAGCTGGAGAAAAGCCACTAGCTGTAAAAACATACCATGCTGACATTGCTCCTGCATCATCATCCATTGTTCTAATGTAAGCTTTAGGTTCATTTTTATAAATCCTATCTACAAAAGGGTCAATACCTCTACTGTTATCATTAAAATAGTATTGAACAACTGTATCAGCTGCCAATTGATGCATCCATTTTTGTGAAACCCAAGGCTGTTTAGTCATGTTAAACATGAGCGGAACTTGCAAATCGGGTTCATTTGCATGGTTATAAAAATCGCCTTTGTAAAATTTGGTAAGCTGAGCTAGGTAATTTTCATCTCCCCCACACAGTTCTATTAAACCTTTAACATCAAATGGAACAAACCATCGGTATTGCCAAATTGTGCCTTGATACAAACCTCTAGCCTGCATTCTATCTACATCATTCTTATCAATATCCTTAAAATCTTTATTCCAGTATTTTTTGTAGTCCGCAGCTTTTTCTAAATACTTTTTATAGAGTTCTGGTTGTTTAAGATGGTTGAAAATCTGGGCTAGTGCCCAAACATCATAACTTGCTTCTAAAGCTTTATCTGGTTTGCTGAAATCTAATCGATTTATCTCAGACACTAATGAATCTGCAATCTTTGCAAAATCAACCTTATATCCTTTTCTATAAGCATCTAATAAAACAACAATTGCATGCTCTGTTCTAACAGTATTTGATGGCTCTTTTTGAGTGGCATAATCTTTTTTACCACTTAGATACAGGCTTGCAATTGAAGAAGTCATATCTTGAAATGCCTTTGGCTGAATGATCGATAACAAAGGCAATTGTGTCCTATAATTATCCCAAACAGCCCAACCATTGTAGTATGCTTCTTTAGATTGATTAGTTGTTCCATTACTGGTTTTATAACTACCATCAGCCTCTGAAATTAAATATGGCGATTGCATGGTTCTATAAAGCAGCGAGTAAAATAGCTTTTGGCTTGTTATATCTCCTTCTGCTTTAATTGTACTTAATTTTTCATTCCATTCGTTTTGCGATTTCTGCTTTAATCTATCAAACCATAGGTTATTAGCATTTATAACTGCATAATCATGGTTTACAGCAGAAAACCCAATTCGAATTTCCTCTTCCGTTTCATTCTCGTCGAAAAAGACATTTAATTTATGTTCATTAATTGATTTTACAGTTATCTTTTTACCAAAGTATATTTGATAGTAAACCTTGTATTTTCCTTCACTACAAGTAGTTCGTGCTTCAATCCAACCTTCAATTCCTTTGTTATTTACCGTATGTTCTTCTGCAACAAATCCTCTTGATAAAGCATGGCTGAAATCTATATAAACCCCTTTTTTCCCTTTTGGAAATAAATATTTATGAATTCCCGATTTATTGCCTGCAGTTAATTTTACATCAATTTTGTTTTCAAAACCAACATGATAGTAACCAGGACTTGCATCTTCAACAGTTTTAATTAATTCATCTTTTTCATCGCCAAGAAATGGTTTAATTAATAGTAAACCACCACTTCCTGTGCAACCTACACCTTCAAAACGATTATGCGTAAATCCTAAAAATAACTTTGCATTATGCTCATAACCAGCATGAAGATTTGGATACGTTTGTGGACCAATACTCATCATACCAAAAGGAGATGAAGCCGCAGGGCTAAGTTGCCCATGATCTCCAGAAGAACCTAAAAATACATTTACTAATTTTACTGGTTCGAAAACCTTCTGTTGAGCTTTTAAATTTCCACAAAAAAAGAAAAGAAGTATTGGAATTAACTTGGTTGATATTGATTTATAGTCCATCACCATATTTAAAGAACGTATTAACAGAAACCGGAAGTTTACCTGTTGGTATTAATTGATTTTTAAAGACTGAGGCTGCCGATTTTTGCATAAATTCTTCTTTCTGGTAGGCTACCAATAAAGCTTTTGCATTTTCTAATCCTGTTAATCCTGCCAGGTTATATGGGTTTGCAAATAACGCAAAAACCGCATCTTTTTTGGCCATATCAGCAATAAACATTTTCAAATCTGCACTTAAAGGAATGTTATTTCCAGGACGAATACGGGTATCCACAATTCCAATAATCACTTGGTCATCTGGTTTAATTTCTGCCAATACCTTTGCAATTGCATTTGCGTTTGCGTCCTTATTTAAATTATAAACAACAGAATTTTTATAAGTAACTGCCAATTCTTTTTGAAATGCAGTAACATCCGGAGTTCCTAGATTTAGGATAACTGTTCTCTTATCTGGTGAAAGTGTTTTGATGTATTCTCTTCCTCTTAACAAGGTCATACTTGCATCTGCCAACTGCTGTAATAACACTAAGCTTTCTGGCCTATTCACATCGGCAACAACATTATTCTCGTTAATGGTTTGAGGTATATTTAACCCCGCCCAATATTTAGCTGTTAAAATTTTCTTTACGCTTTCATCAATTCTTTCCATGGTTAAACGCTCTTCTTTAATTGCCTTTCTCACCATTTTTACGGCTCTTTTACTATCTTCAGAAAGCTCAAGAATATCATTGCCTGCAATTACGCCCATTACATCGGCTTCGCCATCCTTAAAAAATTTCACTACACCTTTCATTCCCATTGCATCAGAAATAATGATTCCCTTAAAGCCTATTTGCTCTTTTAATATCCCCGTAACAATTGGTTTTGACAAAGTCGAAGGCATATTTGGTGTAGCATCTAAAGCTGGAATATTCATATGTGCAATCATTACCCCTGCTGCGCCGCTCTTAACCAGTTCTTTAAAAGGATACATTTCTAAACTATCTAAACGCTCTTTTGTAAATTTAAGTTGAGGCAAATCAAAGTGAGAGTCTACATCTGTATCTCCGTGACCAGGAAAATGTTTGATGCTCACTAATAACCCGCCCTCTTGCATTCCTTTTAGATAAGCAGCTCCCTTTTCAGCCACATTATATTTGTTTTCGCCAAAAGAACGGTAGTTAATTACAGGATTTTTTGCATTGTTGTTTACATCAACATCTGGTGCCAAATTCATGTGCATGCCAATTCTTTTGAAATCTTTGGCAACCTCTAAACCCATTTGGTATATCAATTCTTTATTCTGAATTGCCCCTAAAGCCATTTGATAAGGATAAGCAATAGTGCTATCCAAACGCATTCCTAATCCCCATTCTCCATCGGAAGCAATTAATAATGGAACTCTTGCTAGTTTTTGGTATTGATTAGTTAAAGCAGCTTGCCTTCCAGGACCGCCCTGAAAGAAAACCAATCCTCCAATTTTTTCTTTTTTGATTACCTTACCAATAGAATCGGTAAAGGCCTTGCTTTTATTTGTATATGCTGCAACAAAGAACATTTGAGCAATTTTTTGCTTCTTATTCAGCTTTTTGAAAACCGAATCAACCCATTTAGGCTCTTGTTTTAAAAGGTCGATATAAGATGTTTGTTGTGCTTTTATCGCAGTTGCGGAAATAGTTATTACGATACTTAGCGTATAAAAAAGGGATTTCTTCATTTTTTCAATTATAGACAAGCCATAAAATTAGCAATTATTTATTTGTCTCAACGTAGGCAAATAGCTAGCCAAGTTATTCAATTGTATTAAATTTAATACACTTTAGACGGTATTATAAACATCAGCTTTGCGATGAGAATAAAAGTTTAAACAAGTATTAAATCGTTGTTTTTCAATCAATAAACATAGTTTTTAATATTAAAAAAAGATCCAATTTAAATTCTTTGGCACATTTATTCCATAAGAGTTTGCAATTAATTAAAAATTATAAAAGATGAAAAAAATATTTATTCTAGCAATTGGCTTGTTTATTACAGGCGTTGCAAATGCACAATCTACAGACAAAGCAATTAGATTTGGAGTTAAGGCGGGTGCTAACTATTCTAACATTATTAAGGATGATGGAAACAATGATTTCAAAACAGATTATTTAGTTGGTTACCACGCTGGTGTTACATTAGACATTAAATTATTAGAAAATTTGGCCTTTACCCCAGAGCTTTTGTACTCAACTAAAGGTTATAAGTCTACTACTACCTTTGGAGAATTTACTCAGAGAACTTCATTTATTGATGTGCCTATTTTGGCAAGCATTAAATTAGCAGAAGGCTTAAATGTTGTTGCAGGCCCACAGGTTTCATTCCTTTTATCTACCGATAATAAATTTGAAAATGGTTTTGGTGCAGCTCAACAAACTATTGTTGAAGATGAATCAGACCGTTTCAAAAAGAGTTTAGTTGGTGGTGTAATTGGTTTTAGATATGATATCAATAGCCAATTCGGAATCAATGGTCGTTATGCTTTAGATTTCCAGAAAAACAATGAAAACGGAAGCTCAACAACTCCAGAATTTAAAAATCAAGTATTCCAATTAGGTTTAGGAATTAAATTCTAATCTCACTAATGATAATAATAAAGGGCCGTCTAGTTAGATGGCCTTTTATTGTTTAAGCAAAATCTATCAAAACAATATTGGTTCCTAAATAGTTACTATTACATCGCTCTGCAAATTATTAACTTAAATAAATATGTTATGAAAGATGTAAGCACACCAAAAAACAATCCAACTGTACAAGGTGGTACAAAAGCAGATAGAGCTAACCACAACATCAAATTGGATAAAAAAGAAATTGGTATCAGCAATGCTGGTGGACAAAGGTCAGACCAAACTTCAAATAAAGATAATCAAAGAAAAAGAGGAGAATAATTAAAAAAGCATCAGGTTCTCTGATGCTTTTTATTAATTTTCTTTAGCTAACGCTATAATATCTTTAACTTCTAGAATTCTTCTCTTTTCAGAATAATTCGATGTATTTATCATAGCCAAGCCCATTTCTTTTAAGCTTACATAACTATTTTTGTTAACTGCTTTTAGGATTGGAAATAACCAAAGGAATACTTTATAAAAACCATGGGTATATTTTAATCCTTTAGTAGGTTTTATTATTCCCGGACGGAAATTAAAAACTTGTTTAAAAGGAAGTTTCATTAAATCATTCTCTGTTTTCCCTTTTACGATCGCCCAATTTACTCCACCTTTTTCGCTACTATTTGTGCCCGCTCCAGATACATAACAAAAGGTTATATCATTATTTAATTTGCTTAATGTTTCTGCAATATGCATTGTTAAGCTATAGGTCATTTTATAATATTCATCCTTTGCCTTCCCTACAGATGTAACACCCAAACAGAAATAACAAGCATTATAACCTACTAATTGGCCTTCAATTGTAGAAAAATCGAAAAAATCTTGATGAATAACCTCTTTTAATTTTGGATGTGCATAACCACAAGGCTTGCGATTAATGACTAAGATTGCCTCAACTTTATTGCTATTTAAACATTCATAAAGTACGCCTTCGCCAACCATCCCAGTTACGCCAGTAATAATTGCTTTTATTTTAATTTCCATAATTTAAATAGATTGTCGCTAATTTAACTATTCTTACAGACAAAAAGTTTGAATGACTCAGTTCTATGGCCTTATAAATTCTGCATAACTTTTTTTGATGTATAAAATAACCTCATAATCGTTCAGCTTTTTTGCGGCTAAGTATGTTGGTCGGTATCTCTGAGTAAAGGTTTGTAATGAATCTCCCTTTAACAGCGTTGAAGTTTCAATTTTTGATTTAGAAAAAACATGATCAATATATTTTTCCTCTTCATCTTTTAATAAAGTTTGTTTTAATTTAGAAACTGGGAATTTATTCTTTCCTAATAAACCTACTATCTGCAAAACATTTAATTTTAATATAGACGCGGTGGAATTAGGGTTTATATTAGTATGTGGAGATTTATAATTTGGATCTACCTTGATAAAGGCATCAGTGAATTTTGGACTCTGATAGTTAAAAACATTAGCATATTCTTTCCTCAAATCAAGAGAATCCTTCTTGTAATTTCTATTTGTTTTTATTTTAACCTCTCTTAAATCTATACCTTTTGTGGCTAGATAAATATTAATAGGACTATTGAACATTTCTTTTTTTACAATTAGTTCAAGTATTTCATAACCCATAATTCTAAAACTAACTCGGTCTCCAATTGAAGCGTTACTGATGCCAAATTTCCCATTTTCATTAGTTAAAACGGTTGCATTTTTACTGTGTACTTGTGCATTTGCAATGGGTAATCTTGTAACTGAATCAATTGCATAGCCATTAACATTTTGAGCAAATAGATTAGTGGAAAACAATAATAGATAGATGATTAAAAGCTGTTTCATTCTCAATATCATCAAATCTAATTTTTAATGACATGGTTATTAAAACTTTAACAGACCTTAACATTTATTAAAATCATTCTATCTTTGCTACATATGCCAGAACTACTGTTATTATGCGTTATGTTAATCCCTCAAACTGTTGCAGGGGTTTATGCAAATAGTATGGGCAAAAGTTTTTGGTTTTGGTTTTTCATTTCCTTCTTAATCCCTATTATTTCTTTAATTGTTTTACTGTTTTTAGATAACGATAAAAATGAAGAAAGAAAAGGTTATCAATTGGCAGATCATGTAGAAAAGAAAGATGAATTAAAATAAAAAATCCTCAATCATGTAACTGATTGAGGATTTTGCTTTATCTCTTTTGTTAATTTCTTGGTCTTTGCTGTTGTGCACCACCCAATAAATAATCTTTAGGCGGCTCCATATTTAACAAATTCTGCACAAAATAATCCCAACGTCTACGCATCATATAAGGTGAATAGGCGCCAAAACCATGTGCACTATTAGGAAACACTAACAAATCGAAGCTTTTATTCGCTTTAATTAATGCGTCAACCACTAACATTGTGTTTGATGGTGGTACGTTATTATCCATCATTCCATGCGCTAACATTAATTTACCTTTTAGGTTTTTCGCATAATTTTGATTTGCTTGTTTTTCATAATCAGAATTTTCCACTAACCCGTTATAACGTTCGCCCCAATCATCCTCGTAGTTACGATTATCATGGTTTCCTGATTCTGCAATACCAACTTTAAAGAAGTCAGGGTAACGGAACATAGCTGCAGCAGTTGCAAAACCACCACCAGAATGCCCCCAAATTCCCACTTTATTTGTATCAATTGGATATGTTTTAGCCAAAGTTCTAATGGCAGCAATTTGATCTGGCAAAGTATTTTCGGCCATATTGCCATAGCTCATGTCATGATAAGCTTTTGAGCGAAATGGATTACTGGTTCCTTCAATCATTACAACGATAAATCCTAATTCGGCTAAAGCCTGGTGATCGCCCCTAGAAGCAGAGAAAGACCAGCTTCCTACACTTCCACCTTGCGGACCAGGATAAATATAATCGATAACCGGATATTTTTTATTTGGATCCATTTTGGTTGGCGTAAATACCAAACCATAAACATCAGTTTTACCATCTCCACCTTTTGTACTCACAACTGTTGGTGCTTTCCAGCCTTTAGCGACTAATCTAGAAACATCAGTTTTTTCTAAACTTGTAACCAGTTTACCTTTAATATCCCTGTAAGCCATTACTGCTGGTATTTCTGGAGTAGAATAAGTATCTACAAAATAATTGCTTGTTGGTGATAAAGAAATAGTATGATTTCCTGCATCTGGCGTTAATAAAGTTAATCCTTTACCATCAAATCCTATTTTATAAAAATAGCCAAAATAAGGGTTGCCTTGCTCGCGACCACATCCCATAAAGTATAACACACGATTTTTCTCATCTACCTTTACCAACCTTGTTACCAACCAATCTCCTTTGGTAATTTGATTTTTTAGCTTCCCTGTAGTTGCATCATATAAATACATATGGCCCCAATTGTCTCTTTCAGAATACCAAAGGATTTCTTTAGTGTCTGGTAAATAACGCCAGTTAATAACCCCACGCCCAGATTCAAATTGAGTTTTTACAGTTTCTTCAAAAACCTCTCTAACCGCTCCTGTTGTTGCATCCGCAATGCGAAATTTTTCATTTTTATGATCTCTTGATGTTGATAAAAATGCCATTTCAGAGCCATCAGCTTTCCAATCAATGTCATCGAAAGTTCCGCTGCTAGCAATATCATCACTCAAAGTTGCTCTATGAGGATCGGGCGGGATATTTAAGCTGATCACCTTTGCATTTTCTACATCGATGATTACTCTTCTTATCGTTGCAATTACTTTATCGCCTGGTAACGGGTATTTCCAAGCTTTTAAAACTGGTGCACCCACATTGGTGGTCACCAAATACATATCGCTCACGTTTCTTTGATCTTGCTGAAAAGTGGCAACTTTTTTTGAATCTGGAGACCAACGTACAATTGGACCATCACTCATTGTCCAACCTGCATTATCAGTGGCGTAACCATAATCTTTTATACCATCCGTAGTTAATTGTGTTTCTTTTTTGGTAGCAATATCACGTACCCATAAATTCCAATCTTTAATAAATACAGCTTTTTTGCCATCGGGCGAAGTAACTCCACTTGCACCACCGCCAAATCTCCTACCACCTTGTCCACCTGAAGAAGCATCTTTATATTCAGTAGTTAAAGTCTTGGTTTTTTTGCTCGGATCTACCAAGTAAGTTTCACTACCATTTTGACTTCTAACAGTATACCAGAATTTATCTGTACCATCAATCCAATTTGGGTTTATGCTTGAACGATCAACATACTGTGCGGTATTATAAGCCATAAAGCTTTCTGCACGTTCATAATCCTTTGCTGTAATAACACCTTGTTGGGCATTTACAGCTATGGATAAAGTTGCCGCTGTTATTGTAAGTAAATATTTATTCATATGTCTATTGTTTTACTACGGCATAAAAATAAATTATTTCAACTAATCGACTTTAAAGTATTAGGAATAATACAATTCTTCAATTCGATTAAACAAAAAATGCCCAAGTGTTAGCAAGGGCATCTCATTATTATATTTGGTTAGATTTATTCTACAACAGTAACTTTAATCATATTGGTTTTACCTTTAGCTTGCAATGGAATTGAAGCTGAATTAATCACAATATCACCTTTTTTAATTAGTTTGTTCTTCTTCAAAACATCATTTACATCTGTAATCGTATCATCAGTGGTTTCAAACTTATCGTAGAAAAATCCCCTAACACCCCAAATTAAACTTAAGGTATTTAACATGCCTTCATTACTTGTAAAAATAAATATAGGCGCTTGCGGTCTGTGGCTCGCAAGCTCAAAAGCAGTATAACCACTTGATGTCATTGAAACTATGCCGACCGCATTTGTCTGTTTTGACAAGAAACAAGCCGAATCGCACACCGCATCACTCAAGAAGCTTTTAGAATCTTTATTTAAATATTTCTCAACGTGGAAAGAGTAATTGTTATCTTCTATGTTAGAGATGATTTTTTGCATCGTTTCGATAACAATTAGAGGAAATTCTCCAACCGAAGTTTCGCCACTTAACATTACTGCATCAGCACCATCAAGAACAGAGTTAGCCACATCATTAACCTCAGCACGAGTTGGACGAGGGGTAGTAATCATGCTCTCTAACATCTGTGTAGCAATGATAACTGGTTTAGAAGCTGCTCTACATTTTTTAACAATCATTTTTTGCAACAATGGCACTTCTTCCATTGGCATTTCAACTCCAAGGTCTCCACGAGCAACCATAATTGCATCAGAAACTGCGATAATTTCATCAATATTTGCAATTGCCTCTGGCTTTTCGATTTTAGCAACTACTCTTGCTTTTTTACCACGAGCTTTAATGATATCTTTTAATTCGATGATATCTTCCGCATTACGAACAAAAGATAAACCAATCCACTCTACATCATTTTCTAATACAAACTCTAAGTTCTTACGATCTTCAACAGTTAAAGAAGGGATAGAAACCTTAGTATTTGGAAGGTTTACTCCTTTTCTTGAAGTTAAAATTCCTCCGTGAACAATTTCGCAAACTACTTCATCTTTATAATTGGTTTCAATTACACGCATTTGTAATTTTCCATCATCCAAAAGAATAATTTCCCCAGCTTTCACATCTTGTGGAAAGTTTTCGTAAGTAATGTAAATACGCTCCTCATTACCAACACATTCTTGTGTAGTAATAACTGTACGCTTACCATTAACTAAGTGAATACCACCATCTTTTACAGTTCCAATTCTAATTTTTGGGCCTTGTAAATCGGCAAGTATACCTACATTATATTTGTATTTTTTATTGATGCTACGGATGGTATCTAAAACTTCTTGGTGATCTGCTTGAGAACCGTGAGAAAAATTTAAACGGCAAACATCTAATCCTGCGTTAAACATGCTATACAAAACGTCTGGTTTAGCCGATGCTGGGCCTAAAGTGGCTACAATTTTCGTTCTTGAATGAAAAGGTTTCATTTATTTATTTCTATTAAATGATAAAACAAAAAAGCGTTATTTTTTAGAAATTAACGATGTTTTATCTAATTGTTTATGTTATATTTTGGTTTTATTTAGATTCAAATATAGTGTATTTAATACACTAACAATATAAAATTTACATTACCAAATTTTCTTTCGACTTCAATTTGAGAGGACTTATCTGCGCAGCTACCTGAATATCAGTCAGTTTGTTCAATCTAGTCAAAATAAAATTAAGGTCATCTTTATCAATGTACTGTTGTATAATGATAAAAAAATCAACTTTGTTCATTTCAGGAATTAAAAACCCTTCCGGATTTCGATTGTTAACCAAATAATATTCAATTTCACCTTGTTCTACAAAATAATAAAACCTAGAAAATGAAAGTGGAGCCTCATCAATATTATAGTAAACCTCGTGATCGTCAGTCTTTTCGAACTCAAACTCTAGGCTTTTATTTATCTTGTGACAGAGGATATAATCTTTTACAGCTGCCGTTATGGCTATTAAAACAAAATCAAGGTCTAAAGACAGTTTTAAATAAGTTTTGTTCAAAACGTAATATTTTTTTAGAATTACGAAATTATAAAACTAATTTTACATTAAGTTTGAAATAAAAAGATTAAAATTGATTGAGAAATAAAAACATTTGAAAAGTGTTAGAATTTTATTTTTCTTTGCACAGAATTATTTAACCATTAAATTATAAAATTATGTCTGATATTGCTTCAAGAGTTAAGGCTATTATCGTTGAAAAACTAGGTGTGGATGAAAGCGAAGTTACGCCAGAAGCGTCTTTCACAAATGATCTAGGTGCAGATTCTTTGGATACTGTAGAATTGATCATGGAATTTGAAAAAGAATTCAATGTTGCAATTCCTGATGATCAGGCTGAGACTATCGGTACTGTAGGTCAAGCTGTTGCTTATTTAGAAAAAAACGTTAAGTAAAAATACGCTTTCCGTACAATACGTATAAATGGAATTAAAAAGAGTAGTAGTTACAGGTTTAGGTGCGCTCACGCCAATTGGCAATACTGTTCCAGAATTCTGGGATGGTTTAGTTAATGGTGTGAGCGGCGCTGGGCCAATTACAGGTTTTGATACAGAAAAGTTCAAGACTAAGTTTGCGTGCGAGTTAAAAAACTTTAATCCAGAAGATCATTTGGATAAAAAAGAGGCTCGCAAGCTAGATCCATTTGTGCAATACGCCTTGGTATCAACAGCAGAAGCCGTAAAAGATGGTGGTTACGATTGGGAAAAAATCGACACCAACCGAGTAGGGGTTATCTGGGGATCGGGTATTGGCGGTTTTAAAACATTCCAAGAAGAGATGAAAACTTTCTTTTTGGGCGATGGTACTCCAAGGATCAATCCATTCTTTATTCCAAAAGTAATTATTGACATTGCTCCTGGTCATATTTCTATGAAATATGGTTTAAGAGGACCAAATTTCTCTACTGTTTCGGCTTGTGCATCTGCGACAAACGCCATGATTGATGCCTTCAACTATATCCGTTTGGATATTGCTGACATCATTATAAGTGGTGGTTCGGAAGCCATTATCAACGAAGCAGGAATTGGCGGTTTTAATGCCATGCATGCACTTTCTACTAGAAATGATGACCCTAAAACTGCCTCACGTCCTTTTGACAAGGATAGAGAAGGTTTTGTTGCTGGCGAAGGTGCCGGAACCATTATTTTAGAAGAATTAGAACATGCTAAAGCTCGTGGCGCTAAAATCTACGCAGAAATTGTAGGTGGCGGCATGAGTGCTGATGCAAATCACATTACAGCTCCACACCCTCAAGGTTTAGGTGCTAAACTAGTAATGTCTAACGCTTTAAGAGACGCTAAATTAACAACCGCAGATATTGACTATATCAATGTTCACGGAACTTCTACTCCACTTGGAGATGTTAGCGAAAGCAGGGCGATTGTAGATTTATTTGGCGAAGATGCCTATAAATTGAACATCAGTTCTACTAAATCTATGACGGGACACTTACTAGGTGCTGCAGGTGCTATTGAAGCAATTGCTACAATTCTAGCGGTTCAAAATGACATTGTTCCACCAACTATCAATCACTTTACTGATGACCCAGAATTTGATCCAAAGTTAAATTTCACATTTAACAAGGCTCAAAAACGTACCATTCGTGCGGCTCAAAGTAATACTTTTGGATTTGGCGGTCATAACGCGTCTGTTATTTTCAAAAAATACGAAGGTTAACCTACGAAAACTATCTTTGTTGATATTTGTATTGTATATTTATACATTACATAGCAACCTTTTAATTTTTTGTTATAAGATTTAATGCCGTTTTTCAACTTATATAAACTTTACTTATCGCCAAACAAAGAGTTTGTAAAAAAACTTAAAAACATTTTGGGCTTTGTGCCTGGAAATGTGACTCTGTACAAAATGGCATTCAGACATCGGTCTGTAGCAAAAGTTTTAAAAAATGGCAGCAGAAGTAGTAACGAACGTCTAGAATTTTTAGGTGATGCTATCTTAGGTTCCGTTATCGCAGAATTACTGTTTAAAATTTATCCTTACAAAGAAGAAGGCTTTTTAACTGAAATGCGCTCTAAAATTGTAAATAGGGCAAATTTAAATCAGCTTGCTCGTAAAATGGGTTTTGATCAATTGATTGTTTACGATCAAAAAACAGTTAGCGTTTCTAGTAAACATCATTCTATGTTAGGTGATGCATTTGAGGCATTAATTGGAGCCGTTTACCTAGATAAAGGCTATAATTTCACTAAAAATCTTTTACTTAAACGCATAGTTAAGCCTTACATTGATGTGCATACTTTAGAAATGACGGAAACTAATTTCAAGAGTAAGTTAATTGAATGGTGCCAACGCCATAGTAAAGATATTTCTTTCGAAATGGTTGAAAATGGTGAAGGCGAAAGTGCTAAACTATTTACCATTCACGCCATCATTGATAATGAAAACCATGGTATTGGAAGAGATTACAACAAGAAAAATGCAGAGAAATTAGCCGCAGAAAAAGCTTGTGAGTCTTTAGCGATTTAAATTTCACTCATGAAGTATCTTCTCGATTTTCACACCCAATACAGTCAATTTTACATAGCTGATAAATTCACTTATCAACAAACTGATGGAGATTTTTGGAATGAAGATGCATATAATGACGGGCTTGGTTCAAAAGACGGAATTCTTGGTGTTGGCACAGAATGTTATGGACCAATGAAGGGAGAGCTAAACACACTTAGTGAGGAAAACTTAAATGTTGATTTCGCAAATTATGATCATATTGTTGAAGGTTCAATAGAAATCAAATCCGGTATATTACAAATTTTAGATTGTCCAACGTCTACTATTCAACTTGAAGTAAATCTGCTTCCAAACTGGTATATGGAAAGGATCTATTCTTCAAACTTAGAAAGTGTGTACGGCGATGAAGGTAATGATTACTATATGATAGAAATTTGGCCACAACCCAAGGCTAACAAAAAAGTACTGAAAAGACTCAGCTAATTTTTCTTCTTCAAAGTATCGGTATAATTCTTAAAAGAATCCTTAATCCACTTTGTGCTATCGTAATAAGTCCAGTTTTTGGCTTTTTCGTAATCAGGGCGATAGTTAACCATAAAATCTTCTAGTTCTTTTCCTGTTAAGCCAGTTTCTTTGTTAATGGTCGTTTTGTTAAAAAGCTGGTCTACGTGGCTATCTTGCAATTCTGAAACGTACATTTTATTAAATCTTCGGGCATTTTTGGGTGTGCGCCCAAATAATTCGTAAACAGCAGTCAGAGGCGATAATACATAGGAGAGTAGTGGAGGTTTTCCACCGTAAAATGAACCTTTGTTTTTAAAATCTCTTTTAATGGCATCGAGGGCTTGTTTTTTACCTTGACCATTAATCACCACCTCACTTAACATCGTTCCACCCCTATTTAATTGCAAAATAATATCCTTGGTAGAGCTAACTACAACTCTTATATCATTAAACCCTCTTTTTATAACAACTAATGTATCGCCTATGGCAGATTTTATAGAAAACAACCCCATATCATTACTGCCAACACTGTAGCCATTACGTAAATTAGTAACTTCTGCTAAGGCAATTCGAATTTTAGACCCATTCTCAAACACAACCCCACTTTGCATAAATTCTTGTTGTCCAAAGGCATTAACAAATGGAGAAGAAACTAAAAACAGAATGCCTAAAAAAACCAAACGTACAGGCTTCATTGTGTGTTATTTATTTATTTTGTAAACTTAAGGATTGTTTGTGAACCCAATTAGTTAAAAAACGTTAATTAATGTCAAAAGTTTTATCAGGGATATATTTAGTCTATGCAGGGATAATTTTTATCTCCTTGATGTTCATTGCATTACCTTTTGTATTATTGGCTTCGGCAATCTTATCAAAAACAACAGGCAAACGGATTATTCTATTTCTGTTAAGGTGCTGGGCTTGGGGATTTAGTGCTGCTTCCTTCTTTTGGATTAAAACAAAAAATACACATTTAATTAATCAAGATATTCCTCATATTTATGTAGGTAATCATGGTTCTTACTTAGACGCTATTGCCGTTTGTATTGGCATTCCACAATATTTTAGTCCGCTTGGAAAAGTTGAGATGACCAAAATTCCTGTGTTCGGCTTAATCTATAAACGAATTGTTGTTTTAATAGACAGAAGTAATAAGGAAAGTCGTGAAGAATCTGTTAGTGCTTTAAAAACAGACATTAGCAATGGGCAATCAATTCTCATTTTCCCTGAAGGAACGATGAATAAAACTGACAAGCCATTAAGCGAGTTTTATGATGGCGCTTTTAGAATTGCGATTGAAACTCAAACACCCTTAATGCCATTTGTAATGATTAATAATAGAGAGTTACTGCCTAGAGTTACTCCGCTAAAAGCCCGTCCGGGTTTATTAACTACAGTTTTTATCACACCTGTGGATGTAAAAGGATTAACACAAGATGACCTTCCCATGCTTAAGCAAAAAGTTTACGACTTAATGGAAGGAGCTATTTTAAAGTTTTAAGGGAATGCCTAGCGTAAAAGATAAAATCCACAATCCCTTCTAATAGCGTTTTGGCAATTAGCCATTTCTTCTTGAGTCTTATTCGCCAAATTTCACTTACAGGTAATAGCTATGGCTGCCCAGGGCACCTGCTTTCAATTAAATTAGCAAAAAGCCATCAAGACTGATACTTAAAGCCTTTAAAGACGAAGGATGAACGTAAGATTAACGAAAAATGAACGTAGGATGAAGCCATTACAACAAAGGATATACTAATGAATAGCTTACGCTATTAACAGCTAAGGCGACGGCTACAACTACTCGACTTAAGCCTAACCAAATAAAAAGATTAACCTTCTTGTTTCTTTATCATGGTCTAGCTATGCTTCTACCATTTCTTCTGTGAGGACAAGACGCCAACTAGGGGTCTGCTTCGACAAAAGCCTTAAAAAAACAACTTTATTAGTGCTAAATTGAGCTTTGTTGGACTTTTACTTGTACAGCGAACTTAAGTTAGGTAAGTTGGGCCTCGGCCACTTATTTGGTAGTTGAGATTGCCCATAATTAGTCCCTTAGGAGTTCTCTAGCTGGATAACTCATAGGGTTATGCCATTTATAGCCTTCTGCCTACTACCTTAAACCTTTTCCCTTTTTTTCTTATCTTTGCACATGATAAAATCAATGACAGGCTTTGGCTTGGCGGCTACTGATATAGAAAATGTAAAGTTTGCTGTTGAGATAAAATCTCTAAACTCTAAGTTTTTGGAGTTAAATTTAAAATTACCTAGAGCATATTCAGATAAAGAGCTTTTATTACGTAATACTTGTAGTAAAGATATTGAACGAGGAAAAGTTAATGTTTCTGTAAACATTGAACGTAGCGATGATAATCAGAAAGGGGCTACAATTAACACCACTTTGTTAACTCGTTATTACAAACAATTAGAAGAAATTAATGCTTCATTGGGCGCAAATTCTGCAAATCTTTTGCAAACAGCGCTTAATTTTCCAGAAGTAATTACCTATACAGAAGAAGAAGTTGGAGAAAATGATTGGGACGTTTTACATCAAACATTTTTAAAGGCACTGGCCAATTTTAATCAGTTTAGAGAAGATGAAGGCAAGGTTTTAAGAACAGATTTAGAGCTTCGCATTCAAAATATTTTAGATTTTTTTGCCGAGATAGATAAATTAGCTCCGTTACGAGTTCCACAAGTTAAAGCTAGATTAACTCAGTTTTTGGAAGAAACTGTTGGCAAGGTAAACGTTGACCAAAATCGTTTAGAGCAAGAATTGATTTATTACATTGATAAGTTAGACATTACTGAAGAGAAAACCCGTTTAAAAAGCCACTGTGATTATTTTATGGCAACTTTGAAAAGCAAAGACGCCAACGGTAAAAAATTAGGTTTTATCTCTCAAGAAATTGGTAGAGAAATTAATACCATGGGTGCCAAAGCTAATGATGCGCACATACAGCAATTAGTGGTGGGAATGAAAGAAGAATTAGAAAAAATTAAAGAACAGTTATTGAACGTGTTATAAGAGCTAAAAGCTTAAAGCACAAAGTCTAAAGCTTTGGTCTTTTCGCTTTAGCCTTTAGGCTTATTAAAAATGAAACAAGGCAAACTCATTATATTTTCTGCACCATCAGGAGCTGGTAAAACAACCATTGTAAGACACTTACTAGAGAAATTTCCGCAATTAAGTTTCTCTATCTCTGCAACAACCAGAGAATCTCGTGGAACAGAGAAACACGAAAACGATTATTATTTCATTACCAAAGAAGATTTTTTACATAAAGTTGCTCGTCAAGAATTTGTAGAGTTTGAAGAGGTTTACAGCGGAACGTTTTATGGCACCCTACGTTCAGAGATTCAAAGGATTTGGGATTCTAGTAAACATGTAATTTTTGATATTGATGTGGAAGGTGGCTTACGCTTAAAAAGGAAATATGAAGATGATGCATTGGCTATTTTCGTTCAACCACCATCCTTAGAAGTATTAAAAGAACGTTTAACTGGCAGAGGAACTGATAGTCAAGAGAAACTACAAGAACGTTTCGTTAAAGCAGAAAAAGAACTTTTATATGCTGATAAATTTGATGTAATTCTTAAGAACTACGATTTAGAAATTGCCTGTAAAGAAGCTGAAAAATTAATCGGCGAATTCTTGTCGAAATAAGTTAAAATGAAAACTGGCCTTTTTTTCGGTTCCTATAATCCAATACATCTTGGGCATTTAGTTATTGCTAACTATATGGCAAGCTTTAGTGGCTTGAAAGAAGTTTGGTTAGTTGTTTCCCCTCATAACCCATTAAAGCAAAAGAGCGGTTTGGCTAATATGTACGACCGCTTAGAAATGGCAAAATTGGCTACAGAAAATGCGCCACAAATTAAGGTGAGTGATATAGAATTTAAGTTGCCACAACCTTCTTACACCATAGATACACTTACTTATTTACAGGAACGTTACCCAGAAAAAGAATTCGTTTTAATAATGGGAGCAGATAATTTGGCGTCCTTAAAAAAATGGAAGAATTACGAAATTTTGTTAAAAGATTATCATATCTATGTTTATCCACGTCCTGGCGCCAATGTAAGTGAATGGCAAAGTCATCCGTCAATTACTTTTACGGATACACCAGAAATGGAAATCTCTTCTACTTTTATTCGTAAAGCTTTAAAAGACAATAAAAACATACAATTTTTTGTTCCAGATAATGTGTTAAAGTTCATCGAACAAAAAAACATGTATAGATAATACTTTGACCCCTTCGCTGAAGCAAGCAGCAATGAATTAACTAAGAAGCTTTATAAATCAAAAATACTGTTGGCTTTTTGTGTAGGTCTATTCTTTCACTTTTCCAAGCACCAACAGTTAAGGTTTTAATGTATTCATCTTCTCCGTTAATATTACAGGCTACGCAGAGCTGAGTACTTCCTCCACAGTTTTTCAATACATCTTCAAATAAATGATTGTTTCTAAAAGGTGTTTCCATAAACAATTGGGTTTGTTTATTCTTCTCAGAAAGACTTTCTAATTCTTTAATTCTTTTAGCTCTATCTACTTTATCAATTGGTAAATAACCATGGAATGTAAAGCTTTGTCCACTAAGTCCCGAAGCCATCAAGGCTTGTATCATAGAGTTCGGTCCAACTAAGGGCACCACCTTTATTCCACGTTTATGTGCTTCTGCAACAATTTCTGCACCAGGGTCAGCAACGCCTGGGCAGCCTGCTTCGCTCATTAAACCAACATCAATACCAGACATTAGTTGGGTAAAATAAGGCACTAAAGAGTTTCCACGTTTGTGTTTGCCAAAATCGTGAATAAGCAATTCACTTTGTGGTGTTTTTAAACCAGCTTCCTTTAAAAACTTACGAGCTGTTTTTTCATTTTCAACAATGTAGGTTTTAATTACATTAATTGTATCAATCAAAAATGGTGTATAAGATTTATTTTGGGCATTTTCTGCCAACGGAACTGGGATTAAAAATAAGGTACCTCTTTGCATAGCTAAACTTTAAGCTACAAAAGTACAGTTTTAAGCCAATAAAAGCGTGCTTTAAGCATTACAAAGGTTTGGCTAAACAGCGAACAGACAATATTGTTTGATTGGATTTCACAAAATGTAGCAAATTTAGTTCTGCCCGCCTTATTTTTTACACATCCTAGGAGTTGCTTTTGGCATACCTTAAAACACTTAATTGTAAAGAAAAGCGTTAAAATGAAGTAATAACACAGATTGTTAATGTTGGCTTAATCCTTAATTAAAAATGGTGTTCAAATTGATATACACAAAGCGTTAGGTTAATTATAAATTTTAAAACACACACAAAATGAAAAACATGATCAAATTACCAGCAATGCTGGTAGGTCTCATGCTCTTATTTGCCGGAACCACACAAGTAGCAAAGGCTCAGCAAGAGGATGTTTCCTTACAATCGTTTTACGATGAACTTTCTCCTTATGGAACTTGGATTCAGGACCCACAATATGGGTATGTTTGGCGCCCGGATGTAGACCAAGAAGATTTTAGGCCTTATTACAGTAATGGTCGTTGGGCTATGACCGAGTATGGAAATACTTGGGTAAGTAACTACGATTGGGGTTGGGCTCCGTTTCACTACGGCCGTTGGATTTACAATCGTTATAACCAATGGGTGTGGTTACCTGATACAGTTTGGGGACCAGCTTGGGTAAGTTGGAGAAGTGGCGGTGGTTACTATGGATGGGCTCCTTTAGGACCAAGCATTAGTATCGGTATAAATATTGGCAGAAGCGGTTATAGAGTGCCGGATATGTGCTGGAACTTTATTCCTTACAACAATATTTACATCAACAGTTATCCTCGTTATAACTATGGCAGAAACAGGGTTTACATCCAGAATACTGTAATTATCAATAACACTTACGTTCGTAACAATAGAACTTATTATACTGGCCCAAGAGCTGAGGAAGTAAGACGTGCAACTAATCAAAATGTAACTGTTTACAATGTAAACAGAAGCAGTAGACCAGGTGCCTCTAGAATTGATGATAGAAATGTAAACATTTACAGCCCACGTGCTAGTAGAGACAATGGAAACTCAGCTCCAAGAAATGCCGTTCAAGGTAGTATTAACCGCGGACCAGTTGGAAGAGATAATAGAGATAATAGAGATAACAATAACGTAACTGCTAATCGTGGTGACAGGGGAAATAATAATGGCGGATTTGATAGAAACAATGGAAACGTAAATCAAGGTGGCGATAGGAATTCTGACAGGGGTTACAACGGTGGCACTTCAACTAGGCCTTCTAGAAATGGAAATGAAGTTACTGCTCCTCAAGGAAGAGAAAACGGTAATCGAGGTAATGAGAATAATGGTGTTGCCAACCAAAGACCAAGTGTTTTTGACAGAAGAAGTGACGGCAACAATAACCCCTCTCAAAGAGTTGAGCGTAGTCAACCTACACCGCAATCTCAACCGCAAGAACAAAGGGTAGAACGTAGCCGAGAAATGCCACAACAACAAAGAGTTGAGCGTCAGCAGCCAGTTCAGCAGGCGCAACCTCAGCAACAAAGAGTTGAACGCCCTCAACCTGTACAACAAGCGCAACCTCAACAACGAATGGAAAGACCACAATCACAACCTCAACGTGTAGAGCGTACCCAATCAGCTCCACAACAAAGGAGCTCTGGTGGTGGTTCAGAAAGTCGTGGTGAGAGAGGTGGAGGCGGTGGCCGTCCAGGAAGAGGATAAAAATAATTGTTATGAACAAGAAGAGCCGGTTTTTTAATCGGCTTTTTTTATGCTTAATGATTTGAAAAGCCAACGCTTCTCTCTTGTGAACGTTAGTCACTAGGTCTGTCTTACTTGTAGAAGAATAAGTTAAATAGACCAGTCCCGATAACTCGGGGAAAGCGATATCCTTTTTTAATCTCACCCTGAGCGTAGTCGAAGGGCAATTAAAAAGATTTAGCGTACCTGCCTTCCGTAGGCAAGAAGCTGGACTAGCTTTAATCATGCATCTAACCTTGCGCTCAAAAAACAGCCTCTCTTTATACTTGCTACTAAATACTTTATACTCTTTTAAATATTCTTACCTTTGCAGCGCAATGAAACAAGCCACAGCCATATTATTCCCTCTTCGCTTTTTATAAAGCCTTGCTGCTGCTATTTAATTAAGTTTCTGCCCACATTATCAATAAAAAATCCATGGTTAATCCTGAAATAGAAAAAAGAAAAACGTTTGCAATTATTAGTCACCCCGATGCTGGTAAAACCACATTAACTGAAAAGTTTCTGCTTTTTGGTGGTGCAATTAATACTGCTGGTGCCGTAAAAAGGAATAAAGCGAACCAAAGTAGCACTTCTGATTTTATGGAAATTGAAAAACAACGTGGTATTTCGGTAGCAACATCTGTAATGGGTTTCGAATATAACGGTAAGCGTATCAATATTTTAGACACTCCAGGCCACAAGGATTTTGCTGAAGATACTTACCGTACTTTATCTGCTGTTGATAGTGTTATTTTGGTGGTAGACTGCGTAAAGGGTGTGGAAGAGCAAACTGAGAAACTGATGTCAGTTTGTAGAATGAGAAACACGCCAGTAATTATTTTCGTTAACAAAATGGACCGTGAGGGTAAAGATGCCTTTGATTTATTAGATGAAATTGAAAGCAAATTAAACATCAGTTTATGTCCATTGAGTTGGCCAATTGGTCAGGGGCACACTTTTAAAGGTGTATATAGTATTTACAACAATCACCTTAACTTATTTGAGCCAGACAAAAAGAAAATAAGTACTCCAGTTATTGAAGTTAATAGTTTAGATGATGAGAATTTAGCGCAGTTTCTACCTGAAAAATCATTATCGACTTTAAAAGAAGAATTGGAATTAGTTGAAGGCGTTTATGGTGCTGTTGATAAGGAAATGTACCTAGAAGGTTTATTAGCACCAGTATTTTTTGGTAGTGCAATCAATAACTTCGGGATTAAGGAATTGTTAGACACGTTTGTAAACATTGCTCCTAGTCCGAAAAGTAGAGAGGCAGAAGAACGTACTGTTTTAGCAACTGAAAAGAATTTTAGTGGTTTTGTATTTAAAATTCACGCCAATTTAGACCCAAACCATAGAGATAGAATAGCCTTTTTAAGAATTTGCTCTGGTAAGTTTGAGCGAAATAAGTTCTTCTATCACACCAGGAATAACAAAAAAATAAAATTCTCCAATCCGATGGATTTTATGGCCAACGAAAAAAGCATTGTTGAAGAAGCTTGGCCAGGCGATGTGGTAGGTTTATATGATAGTGGTACTTTCAAAATCGGAGATACCTTAACAGAAGGCGAGAAATTACAGTTTAAGGGAATTCCGAGCTTCTCTCCTGAAATTTTTAAGGAAGTTGAGAATAGAGACCCATTAAAAACTAAACAGCTAGAAAAGGGCTTACAACAATTAACTGAAGAAGGTGTTGCGCAATTATTCGTCATGCAACCTGGTAATAGAAAAGTAATTGGTGCTGTTGGAGATTTACAGTTTGAGGTAATCGCTTTCAGGTTAGAGCACGAATATGGTGCAAAAGCACATTTTAGGATGTTGAGTTACACTCGTTCTAATTGGGTAACATCAAAAGACCCTAAAAAATTAGAAGAGTTTTTAAAACGTAAACAACAGCATATTGGCGAGGATAAAGATGGTAATCCAGTTTACTTAGCAGATAATGAGTTTATGATTAATATGACGATGAGAGATTATCCAGATATTGAATTCCATAAAACGAGCGAGTTTAAATAGTTCATTGGTTCAATTGTTCATTGGGCAAAGCAGGTTTTTCTTCATATTGTTTATTTGCATTTGCTAACCTTCGTTTTATTTTAGAGACTAATAATCTTGGCGCAAGCACTTTTACGCATTCGCCGAAACCTAAAATTTCTCTTTCTAATTCATAATTTAAAACCACATCTATTCTAACAGTTGTGGTTTTTTCGTTTTTAGTGAGTACTATTTGAGAATCATGCAGCGGTTTGGTAATGATGTACGGCGCATGGTAGTTTTCAAATTCTAATATTACCTTTTGGCCCCTATCCTTTTCACTTTTGGTTACCCCAATTACATCCTCGAAATATCTATCAAAATCTACACCTTGGTAAGCTTTAAACTCTTCGTTTGGTAATTCTTGAAATTCGACAATTCTGTCTAGAGCAAGAGTTAATAATTGCGGGCTTTTTTTCGATTTTGTAATCAGAAACCATCTATTTCTATATTCCTTTAGCAGATATGGGTAATAAATTTGTTGTTGAGATTCTTTAGCCTTAAAAGATTTATACTCGATTAACAAGGGCACTTTATTTAATATAGCACGATATAAATCTGGAATACATGCTAAACCTTTAACCAACTTGTTGCCTTCTAACTGAATATTATTTCCCGTTTGTTTGGTGCTTTTGTACAAGTTATTCTCCAATCGGGCAATCATATCGCTCATCTCATCGAAATAATTAAAAGCGTTAAACTGTTTTAAAACGCCCACTATTTCCTTCATTTTATCAACATCTGAATTGTTTATTGGAGCTTTTGTAATGCTAAAATTAGAATCTTCATAAGCATAGAAACGCTTGTCTTGCACAACAATTGGCGCATTGTAACCTAGCTTATCGCTTCTCATTAACTGAATATCTGCCTGAATGGTTCGTTTACTTACACCTGTGGTAATCCCTTCTAACTCGTAAAGTGTTTTTGCAACCTTCTCAATGATATCATCCAAAGTCCATTTACGGAAACGATTTCTCAAACAATCATCAATTGTTTTGTATCTGATGAGCGCTAATTTATTGATAGCCATATCTAAAGTTTTAATGCGTTTTTACAAAGACCGCTTAAAATTAATCGATTAAATATAACAATCTTCATTTTATCTACGCAACACAACTGCGCAATTGAAATTTTATTTTGTAGATATTATCTTATTTACAAAATTTTTATACTGACTATCAATAACTTAAAATATTTATCTAAATATATTTTTTGTTGCGCAAATGTACTGCGTAGTAGCTAAACAACTTTGTAATGTCGCTCAGCGATAAAGTTCTTTGATTAAATATAATAGATATAAAGATATTCCGATGAATAATCGGAATGGCAATACTAAAGTTTACACCTATCCTAGTTGTGGGTTTCTAATGGCTCCAAAGTATGAGTGCGTTGCATCATCATATACTGATAGGAAGATGATAGTTTGCCTAAACACGTTGTGTGTCGTGGGTTCGAATCCCACTTCCGAGCAATCGGAATAGTTCAGGGGTAGAATAACAACTCAAATGCAGGTTCGAATCCTGCTTTCCAACCATTATGGAAATAGCAAACTGGTAATGCAATGGATTAGGGTTCCATCTAAAAAGAAGAGATACTTCAAATTTCTCAAAAACTAGCGTTGTGAAATGCATTCTGCTTACAAGATGTTGTAAATCTTCAAAAGCAAATTTGCTTTTTGCTTTGAAAGTAAAACGAAAAAGGTGCTGATTTAAAAATCAAATCTTCTAGCGGTAAAAGTAATATTCAAAAGAATATGACAAACTCCAAAAGCTGATTTCGTTCTTAAAAACAACTGAAAGCAATTTACTTCCGCAGAAAACGAATGAATGTTTTCGCAATGCTTTTTAAAAGGATTAACAATTAAATAATTATAAATTTTAAACATCAAAAAACATGAGAAAAATTACAATTAACACCAATTATGTTGGATTGGTGTTTAAAAACGGAGAATTAAAAAGAGTATTAATCACAGGAAGATATTGGTTAGGTTTTGGCGAAACCATCACTTTGTATGACATGAGTAAAGAATATTATTACACTGTTGCAGAGTTAGATGTGTTATTATTGAATGCCGACTTTGCCAAATTAATTTATGTAGTTAATGTTGCCGATAATGAGTTGACTTTGGTTTATCAAAACAAAAATTTCAAGAACGTTTTAGTTGCAGGTAGATATGCAATCTGGAAAGGCTTATCTGAATACGAGTTTATTAAAATTGATATCAGCACCATCGAAGTTGATGAGAGAATTGACAAATACTTATATGAAAAAGGTTCTTTATTCAACTTCATCAGAGCTTTTAAAGTAGAATCTTACGAAAAAGGTTTGTTGTTGATTGATGGCAAATTTGAAAAAGTGATGGAGGCGGGCAATTACATTTACTGGAAAAACAGCACCATTATCCAAGTTTTAAAAACCGATATGAGGCAATTGAACATGGAGGTTATTGGTCAAGAGATTTTAACAAAAGATAAAGCGCAATTGAGAATGAACTTTACAATTCAATACAAAGTAGAAGACATTGTTAAAGCTTTATTGGCTAACAAAGACTTCGAAAAACAATTGTACATCTTGATGCAATTAGCTTTAAGGGAAACTGTGGGTTTGATGACCTTTGACGAATTGATGGAGAGCAAAGAAAAAATTGGAACTTCAATTTTAGAAAGCACCATCGAAAAAGCTGGAGACTTAGGCGTAAAATTGGCAAGTTGTGGTGTAAAAGACATCATTTTATCTGGTGAGATTAAAGACATCATGAACCAAGTTTTAATTGCTGAGAAAAAAGCTCAAGCCAATATGATTACTAGAAGAGAGGAAACTGCATCGACCAGAAGTTTGTTGAATACCGCAAAACTAATGGAAGACAATGCCATGTTGTACAAATTGAAAGAAATGGAATACGTGGAGAAAATCGCAGAGAAAATCAATACCATCAGTTTATCTGGAAGCGGACAAATTGTTGACCAATTGAAACAAATCTTCGTAAAATAAATTAAATTTAGATGCCCTCGGCTAGGTGAACGATGCCTGCCGAGGTTTAATTAGGAGTGAAATGAAAACAGAAATAACAGGCAAAACCCTTAAAGCCTTGGGTTATACCGAAGGAAAACATTAGGCTTGGCTTTAGAAATCTTGAAAGACAATTTTCAAGATATCGAAATAAATGAAGTTCAAAAATTATTAAAAAAGGTAAAAAATTATCCAGAAAGTTTTTTGGATGATAAAGTGCTAGGTGTTTTGGCAACAGCAATTATAGAAGAAGCAAATCCGAAAGGCGATGGCACGATTGATTTAATCGAAAATGCAAAAGCATATGCTGTCTTTGGAGAAAACTATATTGAAGATGGCGCAAAAGACCAAATGAACATTGCCATGAAATTACCAGTTACTGAAGCTGGTGCCTTAATGCCTGATGCGCATCAAGGGTATGGTTTGCCAATTGGCGGTGTTTTAGCTACTCGTAATGCAATAATTCCATATGGAGTAGGTGTTGACATAGGTTGCCGAATGGCGTTGAGCATATTCGATATTCCTGAGAAGCATTACTTTGGTAAAGATGACATGTATAAGAGAGAGTTAATTGCTTTTACAAGGTTTGGTGCAGGGAGAGAATTTAGGTCCTTAGAAAGAGCAGACCATGAAGTTTTAGAAAATGAAGATTTCAACTCCACTCCTTTCTTAAAAAATTTACACGGAAAAGCTTGGGCTCAATTAGGCACCTCTGGTGGCGGGAATCACTTTGTGGAATGGGGAATTATAGATTTTGCAGAACGAGATGAAGTTTTGAATATCGACAAAGGACGTTATGTGGCTTTGTTAACTCATTCAGGTTCTCGTGGATTTGGAGCAACTATAGCGGGTCATTACACCAAAATAGCCAAGGAGATTTGCAAGTTGCCTAAAGAAGCAATTAACCTTGCTTATTTAGACATGAATACTGCAGAAGGTCAAGAATACTGGATTGCAATGAATTTAGCGGGTGATTATGCTTCTGCCTGTCACGAGGTGATACATAAAAGGTTAACTAAAGCCATTGGGGCAAAGGTTTTAGCGAAGGTAGAAAACCATCATAATTTTGCTTGGAAAGAAACTTTAAATGGTGAAGAACTTATCGTTCACAGAAAAGGTGCTACTCCAGCTGGAAAAGGCGTCATGGGAATTATTCCAGGAAGCATGACGGCGCCAGGATTTTTGGTTAGAGGAAAAGGCGAGACAAGCTCAATTAATTCTGCTTCTCACGGCGCAGGGCGATTAATGAGCCGTACAAAGGCGATTCAATCTATTACCAAATCTGATATGAAAGCCATTTTAAAAGACCATAATGTAACCTTAATCGGTGCAGGTTTAGATGAAGCGCCAATGGCTTATAAAGACATTAATAAGGTAATGGCTGCACAAACTGATTTAGTGGATGTGATTGCGAAATTTGAACCAAAAATGGTGAGAATGGCTGATGATGGAAGCAGGGAAGATTAACCCCAAACCCCTAAAGGGGCTTTTAAAACCTCGCAGGAATTAAAACCTACGAGGTTTTTTCTATTATTTCAACTTGCTTAAAGCTGTTGCAATTCTAGGTAACATATCCTTAATATCTTGTAAAGAACAACCACCAATTGACGCTCTGAACCAAGGCATATTTTCATCGTTGCCAAAGGCTGAGAATGGAACGATAGCTGCTTGTGCTTCTTTAATTAAATAGAAGTTAACATCAGCGCTGTTTTTTAGCAAATCGCCACTTGGTGTGGTTTTACCAATATAATCTATTTTCAAAGTTAGGTAGATTGCTCCCATCGGGATAACTGCATCAACAGCAAAACCTTCACTTTTTAATTGCTGAAAGCCTTTATACAATTCATCTAAACTTGCTTGAACTTGTGCTTTAAAACTACTTAAAAACTCATCAACCAATATTTTGTTTTTGAAATAATCTGCCACAGCAACTTGCTCTGCTTTTGGCGCCCAAGCACCAATGTGACCTAACAAAGATTTCATTTTACCAATCACATTTTCTGGTCCAAATGCCCAGCCTACTCGCACGCCTGTAGCGGCCAAACATTTAGAAATGCCATCAATGTAAATGGTATAATCTTTTAATTCTGGACGTAAACCAACTGGATTTACGTGTTCTTTATCAAAAGTTAACAATGAATAAATCTGGTCGTACATGATGTACAGAGGTTTTTCATCCGCTTTGCGTGATTTATTCTCCTCTATTACGATATCGCAAATTTCTTCCAACTGTTGTTGCGTAAACATAGTTCCCGTTGGATTTAATGGCGAGCATAAAGCCAGTAAAGTTGCGCCTTTTAAATGAGGTTTTAGCTGAGCTGCAGTTGGCATAAAATTATTTTCAACTGTAGTTTCAATTGCAATACCTTTTGCTGCCGATAAGTGGCAATAGTGATTGTTATTCCAAGATGGGGCTGGGTAAATCACCGTATCTCCTGGGTCTATCAATGCCAAATATGTTGCATAAATTAACGGACGAGAACCTCCTGCAATTAAGATTTCGTTTAAACCATATTCTAACTCATAACGGTCTTTTAAGATTTCAACTACTGTTTCACGTAATGGTAAAATACCATCTGCTGGTGGATAATTGGTATGACCTTCGCGATATGCCTTTACAATCGCTTCCTCTAGTGGTTTTGGAATTGGAAAAATGGATGAATCAAAATCGCCAATAGTTAGGTTTGCAATTTGAGCACCCTTGCGCTTCATGTCATTAACTTCGTTTCCAATTTTAATGATTTCTGAGCCTATAAGTGTGTTTGCTAATACTGATACATTCATTTCATGTAGATTTTATATTGTTATTACAGATTCGTCTTTCGCAATGACGAGTTAAGAAATTAAAGCTCCCTATTTAACCAAATTCGTTATTGCTTTGTTTACCTTCTCAAATTTAAATTGCGCTAAAACTTCATTCATCATTGCGCTAATTTCATCATTACAAAGATTTCCAATGCTTCCTTCGTGCGTATGCTTAACCGTTTTATTTGGCGCAAAAGTTCCATTTTCAATGGTTTCACCAACAATTTTATAGGCTTCTCTAAAAGGTGTTCCGTTTAAAGCTAGTTCATTCACCACATCAACGCTAAATAGATAATCGTACTTTTTATCGTCTAAAATATGGTCTTTAACGGTGATGTTTTGCAACATGAAAGTTGTCATTTCTAAGCATTCATTTAAAGAAGTGATTGCTGGGAAAAGGTTCTCTTTTAACAACTGTAAATCTCTATGGTAACCAGATGGCAAATTGGTAGTCATCATTGCAATTTCATTTGGCAAAGCCTGAATTTTATTACAACGAGAACGAATCAATTCAAAAACATCTGGGTTCTTTTTATGTGGCATAATGCTAGATCCAGTTGTTAATTCATCAGGAAAAGTGATAAAACCAAAATTCTGGTTAATGAACAAACAAACATCCATCGCCATTTTTGCTAAAGTAGCAGCCACAGAAGACATTGCCTGACCTAAAATTCTTTCTGTTTTACCTCTACCCATTTGCGCATAAACCACATTGTAATTTAGTTTTTCGAACCCTAGCAATTCGGTTGTCATTGTTCTATTTAGTGGGAAGGAAGAACCGTATCCAGCAGCAGAACCTAATGGGTTTTTGTTACAAACTTTATAAGCAGCAAGCATCAATTCCATATCATCGGCCAAGCTCTCTGCATAAGCACCAAACCATAACCCAAAAGAAGATGGCATTGCAATTTGCAGGTGCGTATAACCAGGTAAAAGTTTGTCTTTATGGGTATTGCTTAGCGAAATTAATTGGTTAAACAAGGTTGAAGTATTCTCAACCATTTCTTGTATGCAAGCTCTGAAATATAACTTCAAGTCAACCAAAACTTGGTCGTTACGAGAACGACCACTATGAATTTTTTTACCTGCTTCGCCAATGCGTTGCGTTAACAACCATTCTACTTGAGAATGTACATCTTCTACACTATCATCAATGGTAAATTTTCCTTCTTCAATTTCTTTATAAATTACTTTGAAAGCAGTTTGAACTTCGACTAATTCATCAGCTGTTAGCAAATTAATACTGGCCAACATTTCTACGTGAGCCAAAGAACCTAAAACATCAAAAGCTGCCATTTGTAAATCCAATTCTCTATCCTTACCAACTGTAAATGTTTCGATGCCTTTATTTACTTCAATATTTTTTTGCCAAATCTTCATTGTAATTTTTATGCGCTTAAAATGCTTTGCAAAAGTACGAATAAGTAGCAAGTATTTAGTATCAAGTATCTAAACGGTCAATTTATTCCGCCTTGCTTTAAATTTATTTAAAAACACTATTTTCGTCCAAACAAACCCTTAATTATGAAGAATTTAAAATTTATTCTACTCGTTTTTGCAATATCCGTTGCAACTAACGGTTTTGCCCAACAACGACCGGCATTAACTTGGAAAGACATTTCAAAGTGGACTTACAACAGAGGAAATACGTTATCGCCTGATGGTCAGTGGATGGCTTGGGCAAGCGGACCAACGGAAGGAGATTTGAAATTGACTATTCGTAAAACATTCGACACGCTAAGTCATTCTTATCCAATTGGTGCAACTGCAAATGGATTATTGTTCTCAAAAGATTCTAAGTACGCAGCTTTTAGGGTTTCAGCCAAAGATGCCGAATTTAAAGCTGCCAGAAAAACAATGAAACCTTTGTATGATAAATTAACGATAGTTTCTCTGGCCGACAACAAGCAAACTTCATTTGAAAGAGTAAGGAGTTTTAGTTTTTCTGGTGAAAATTCTTCGTGGATTGCCATACAATTTTCTGCATTAGAAAGTGCACCAAAAGATAAAGATGCAGCCAAAGGAACCGATGTTTTACTTTATAATTTGGCTACAAAAAAGAGCTTCAACATTGGTAATGTTTCGGAATTTGCATTTAATAAAGCTGGCGACCAGCTAGCTTATACTGTTGATGCAAATGGACAAAACGGAAACGGTGTGTTTTTAAGAGATATGAAAACTGGTTTGACTACGGCTTTGGATAACGACAAAGCTGTTTATAAAAGTATAAACTGGAATGAAGAAGGAACTGCTTTTGCCTTACTAAAATCTAACAAAAACGAGAAATACAAAGAAGATGTTTTTAGTGTAATAGGTATCAATAAAATCAATGGCGATTTAACCAGCAAAGTAATTTACAACAGTTTAGATGATGCAACTTTCCCGAAAGGAAAAGGTGTAAATACCAATGCAACACCTTATTGGTCAGACGACCAGTCTACCTTGTTTTTCGGCATTAATACACTAGAAAAAAAGGAAGACAAAAAAACAGACAGCGTTTCGAAATCAAAAAAACCAGATGCTAAAGCTGATAGTTTAGCAAAATTGGTTAAACCTGAACCAAAAAAAGAAGATATCGAAAAACCTGATATGATTATCTGGAACTGGCAAGATAAACGTCTTCAATCTGCACAACAAACGCAAGAAATGAGAGACAAAAGTTTCAGTTATACTAGCTCTTATCGCATTGCGGATAAAAAATTCACACAGCTAGCAGATAGCAATATGCGTTCTGTTACAATTGTACCAAAACAACTTTATGCAATTGGCTATGACAATTCTAACTACGAATTAGCTGGGAACTTAGATGGGCAAAGTTATACCGACATTTATCTAATCGACCTTAAAACTGGTGCTAAAAAACGTTTATTCGAAAAAATGTATGCTTCAAATGGCGGGAGATTATCAGTTGCGCCAAACGGTAAAATGGCTAGTTATTATGTAGATGGTGTTTTCTATAGCATTAATTTAGAGACAGGTGCTACTGCTAATCTGACAGGAAATATTAAATCATCTTTCATTAATGAATTGGATGATCATAATGTTTTGAAACCTTCGACCCAAAACTTAGGCTGGTCTAGCGATTCTAAATACGCCTTAATCATGGACAACTATGATTTATGGAAAATCTCTGCCGATGGCAAAAATGTAGTTGCACTTTCTGACAATTGGAAAAGCAAAAAGACAGAAGTTGCAATGAGATACCGTATTTATGAAGATGAAAAAGGTACAGATTTAAGCAAAGACCAATATTTCGGCGTATTCAATGTTAGAGATAAAAAGGCTGGTATTGGAATTCTTCCTGCTGGTAAAAACAAGATTAACATCTTATTTATGGATGATAATTCTTACGGGGCTTTTGCAAAGGCAGAAAAAGGTAAAGTGTTCACTTATGCAAAAAGCAACTATCAAGAATCTCCAACTTATTATGCTAGTGCAAGTAGCGATTTAGTGGCTCCTAAAAAAGTAAATTCAAATACGCCAGACCAAGCTAAATATGCATGGACATCTGGAGTAAAATTAATTGATTATGTAAGTGCCAATGGCGACAGTTTGCAAGCTGCATTATATTTACCAGCTAACTATGTTGCCGGTAAATCTTACCCTACCATTACTTACATTTATGAACGTTTAACCGATGGTTTGAATAGCTATACGATGCCCGGTTTCCCAGGTGGTGGATTTAACAAAGCAGTGTATTTAAGCAATGGTTACGCAGTTTTAGAGCCAGATATTAAATACAAATTAAACGACCCAGGTATGTCGGCAGTTGCTTGCGTAGTGCCTGCGGTTAAAGCTGCAATTGCAACAGGTGTGGTTGATGAAAAAAATGTTGCCATTCACGGTCACTCTTGGGGCGGTTATCAAACTTCATTCTTAATTACACAAACAAATATTTTTAAGGCTGCAGCAGCTGGTGCTCCACTAACTAATATGATTAGTATGTACAGTTTAATTTATTGGAATAGTGGTGGCACAAACCAAGCTATTTTTGAAGCTAGTCAAGGTCGTTTAACATCAGGTTACTGGGATAACTGGGATGCTTTTGCTCGCAACTCTCCTGTTTATCACATTAAAAAAGTGCAAACACCGCTATTACTTTTACACAACGATAAAGATGGTGCTGTGGATTTCACTCAAGGAATTGAATATTACAACGGATTAAGAAGATTGAATAAACCAGTAGTGATGATTACTTATCGTGGAGAAAATCACGGCATAGCTAAATTGCCAAATCGTAAAGATTACGCTGTTCGCATGATGGAATATTTCGATTATATGCTAAAAGGAAAACCTGCACCAGAATGGTGGAGCAAAGGTGTTAATCGTTTAGATATGGAGAAACATTTAGAAACTAGGGCTTTCGATGGAGGTGAAGGGAACTAAAACTAGTTTGTCATTCTGAGCTTACGAAGAATCTATTACGCTAAATTTCCGTAATAGATTCCTCGTTCTTCGGAATGACAATTTTTTTTATTCTATTTACCGTTAATAACTGGCTTTAGCATATTTACGTAACCTGCCACACCTTCTGCAACTTCGCGAACATATAAAAATTCATCAGCCATATGCGAGCGGCCAGAAAAACCTGGACCACATTTTACTGATGGAATATCTAATAAAGCTTGGTCTGATGTAGTTGGAGAACCATAAGTAGTTTTGCCTAAATTTACACCAGCTACTACCACCGGATGATTTTTATCAATTGACGATGGTTTTAAGCGAATAGAACGAGGCGTAACATCACAATCTACATTTGCTCTGATAATCTCCAAAACCTCTTCATTGGTGTAAGAATCTGTTACACGAACATCAACAGTAAAAGTACAATTTGCAGGAACCACATTATGTTGTGAACCAGCGTTAATAATCGTAACCGTCATTTTTAACGGACCAAAAACTTCAGAAACTTTTGGGAATTGATAGTTTCTAAACCACTCAATATCTTTTAGTGCTTTATAAATTGAATTTTCTCCTTCTTCCCTTGCCGCGTGACCAGCTTTTCCGTGGGATGTACAATCCAAAACCAACAAACCACGCTCGGCAATAGCCAAATTCATTTCGGTTGGCTCGCCAACAATCCCGAATTCTAATTCGCCTAAATCTGGCAAAACTAATTCCAATCCGTTATTGCCTGAAATCTCTTCTTCCGCCGTTGCGGCTAAACAAATGTTATATTTTAAATCTTCTTGAGGATAGAAATAAAGGAAAGTCCCAATCAATGAAACCAAACAACCGCCCGCATCATTACTACCCAAACCGAACAGTTTATCGCCTTCAATGGCAGCATCATAAGGATCGCGAGTGTAACCAGAATTTGGCTTAACGGTATCGTGGTGAGAGTTTAAAAGCAATGTAGGTTTTGTAGCATCAAAATGTTGGTTATATGCCCAAACATTATTCATCTTACGATAGGTTTTTACACCTCGTTCTTCTAAAAACTGTGCAATTAAATTCGCCGTTCTATCTTCTTCCTTACTAAAAGATTGGATGCGAATTAATTGTCGCAATAAATCCAAACTTTCTTTTTGTATATTTTCTAACATCGTATTGAGTAATGCGTATTGAGTATTGGGTTAGGGTTTTCACCTTCAACCTTCCTACCTTCAACCTTTTTAACCTTCTTTTGTGTACAAATTCCCTGCCTTTAAAGCCGAAAGTTTAATGCCTTTAATTAGTGATGAACTAAAACCATTATGTTCCATTTCGTTTAAGCCAGCAATGGTACAACCTTTTGGCGAAGTTACTTTATCTATTTCTGATTCTGGATGTGTTCCATGTAATAAAAGTAAATCTGCAGCACCCTTTGCCGTCTGAACAGCCATTTTTAAAGCTTCATCTGCGTGAAAACCAATTTCAACTCCACCTTGTGAAGCTGCTCTGATTGCCCTTAAAAAGAAAGCAATACCACAAGCACAAAGCGCAGTTGCCGAAGTCATTAAATCTTCGTTTATTTTAACAACCGAACCAACTGTTTCAAACATTTTCGTAACGTCAGCTAAATTCTCTGCAGAAGCATTATCACTTGCAATACAAGTCATAGATTGACCAATTGCAATTGCTGTATTTGGCATTGCTCTAATTACTTCCACATCATTACCCAACTTATCTTTTACCGCAGCACAACTTACGCCTGAAATTACAGAAATTATCAAATGCTTACTGGGATTAATAGCCGATGATATTTCATCTAAAACAGTATTTAATTGTTGTGGTAAAACCGCTAAAATTACAACATCAGCATTTGCAACGGTTGTTTTATTATCATTGCTGATATTAAATCCTGCGACTTCAAAGGGTTTAAGGTGATCTAAACTTCTACGTGTTAAAGTAATTTGAGCAGCCGATGTATAGTCAGCTTTTACTAATCCTTTCGCTAAAGAAATACCGATATTTCCAGAACCTATAATTGCTATTTTTTTTTTCATTTGATTACACAGATTAATGTGATTTCACCGATTTAATATTTATTAGAAAAGCAGGCTCTGTACAACTATTAATGTTAATCCTGCTATCCGCTTTACTTCGTTGCACTTCGTGTTCGCTACTATCAGGTTTAGTTTGCAAGGGCAGTGGTTAAATTGGTTTCTTTTCCTGCAAATAGTAAAGACCTTCAACCTTCCGCCTTTTAACCTTCTACCTTATTTCAGCATTTTTGTTCCAAAGCTCCCACTTTCCAATTCGCCTAACTCATCAGCTTTGCCAATGTAAACAGCAGCAACTCCTTTATTAATTGCTTCAAAGGCATTATGCAATTTAGGTATCATTCCACCTGCAACTGTACCATCAGCTTTTAAGCCTTCAAATTCACTCGATTTAATTTCTCGGACCACTGTCGCATCATCATTTACATCTTTCAGCACACCTTTTTTCTCGAAGCAATATACCAATCGTGTTTTATATAATGACGACATGGCGACCGCAACAGCTGACGCGATTGTATCTGCATTTGTATTTAGCAACTGTGTATCACCATCATGCGTAATTGCGCACAAAACTGGCGTTAAACCTGCTTTCAATAAGCTATCTAACGTAGTTGAAGAAATAGAATTTTCATCTAAATCACCAACGAAACCATAATCTATTTCTTTTACAGGGCGTTTTTTAGCTTTAATGATATTTCCATCTGCACCAGTTAAACCAATTGCATTATTACCTTTTGCTTGCAATTGTGCCACCATGTTTTTATTGATTAATCCGGCGTAAACCATTGTTACAATGCGCAAAGTTTCGATATCAGTAATCCGCCTTCCATCAACCATTTTAGCTTCAATGCCTAAACTCTCTCCAAGTTCAGTGGCAATTTTTCCACCTCCGTGAACTAAAATTTTATCTCCCGGTAAAGCAGTAAAGTCTAACAAGAATTGATGTAAATTCTGAGAATTGTCAATTACGTTCCCGCCTATTTTTATGATGGTTAGTTGTTTCATATATGGGTTATGGGTTGCGGGTTATGGGTTACGAGTTTAGGCGCACTGACCTGTAACCCGCAACTCACAACCCGTAACATACTATTATAATTCTTCCAACATTGCTTTTAACACTGCTTGTGCCGACCAAAGTCTGTTACCAGCTTCGTGAATAACTAGTGAATTTGGTCCATCTAAAATTTCAGAAGACAATTCTAAATCGCGGCGAACAGGCAAACAATGCATCACTTTAGCATCATTTGTAAATTTCAATTTATCGTTATTCATCATCCAGCCGTCTGGATAAGTTAAAACCTTACCATATTCTTTGTAACTGCTCCAATTTTTAACATACACATAATCAGCACCTGCTAAAGCCTCTTCTAAATTATATTCAATTTTAGCTCCAGGCGTAAAGTCTTCAGCAAGTTCATAACCTTCTGGTTGTGCAATGGTAAAATCTATCATTCCTTCTGCTTGTGCTTTACACATCCACTCGGCAAATGAATTCGGCACCGCTTGTGGTAACGCTTTTACGTGTGGCGCCCAAGCCAAAACAACTTTTGGTTTAGCATTAGCTCCAACTCTTAGTGGGTTCCAAGTTTCGTGGATGGTAATGATATCTGCAAAACTTTGCAAAGGGTGGCGAGTTGCACTTTCTAAACTAACAACTGGTACAGCACAATATTTAACAAATTTGTTGAAGAAATCTTCACTGTAATCCTCTTCTCGATTATTCAATTTTGGAAAAGAGCGTAAGCCTAAAATATCGCAATATTGACCCATTACAGCAGCTGCTTCACGAATGTGTTCAACAGTTGAGCCGTTCATTACCACGCCATCTTGAGTCTCTAATGCCCAGCCTTCTTTGTCCAAGTTCATTACCATAACGTTCATACCCAAATTTAAAGCAGCCTTTTGAGTGCTTAAACGAGTACGCAAGCTAGGGTTCATAAAAACTAGTCCTAAGGTTTTGTTTTTACCCAAATCTTGATGCGCATAAGGGTTTGCCTTCAATGCAAGTGCATCCTTTACAAATTGTTTGATGCTCGGAACATCGTGTACGGAAGTGAAAAGTTTCATACTCCAGACCCCTAAAAGGGCTTTAAATTATAAATAATATTATTTAACTAGTTTGCTGAATGCCACCAAAAATTCATCTGCGTGAGCTTTGGTTAAGTTTAAAGCGGGTAATAAACGGATTACATTTGGCTTAGCTTCTCCAGTAAAAATGAAATGTTTAAACAACAAATCCTTTTTAACGTGAGCTAGTTCTTCTGGCAATTCGATGCCAATCATTAAACCGCGACCTCTAACTTCTTTTACCTGTTCGAATTTATTCAATTCTTCAATTAAATAATTTCCAATTTCTTCGGCATTTTTCATCAAGTTATCTTTTTCCATAACTTCTAAAACAGCCAAAGCCGCAGCACAAGCTAAATGGTTCCCTCCGAAAGTTGTTCCTAATTCACCGTGCCAAGGTTTAAATTTTGGAGCAATTGAAATTCCTGCAACAGGAAACCCATTACCCATTCCTTTAGCCATTGTATAAACATCTGCTTCTACGCCAGCGTAATCGTGTGAATAGAATAAACCTGTTCTACCATAACCGCATTGAACAGAATCTGCAATGTAAACTGCATTATATTCATCACAAAGTGAACGGATTTTTTGCAAAAAACTTTTTGAAGCTTCTTTAATGCCGCCAACACCTTGAATGCCTTCAATAATTACAGCGCAAATTTCATCGCCCTGCGCTTTAAAAGTTTCTTCTAAAGCAACTTCGTTATTGTGAGGTAAAAAGACTACGTTTTCAGTTTGGTTAACTGGCGCAACAATTTTCGGATTATCAGTAACGGCTACAGCCAATGAAGTACGTCCGTGGAATGAACCAGAAAAAGCAATTACCTTTTTTCTTCCATTGTAAAACGATGCCAATTTTAAAGCATTTTCATTTGCTTCGGCACCAGAATTACATAAGAATAACTGGAAATCTTTTTTGCCAGAAACTTCGCCTAATTTCTCTGCCAATTGAACCTGCAACGGAATTTTAACTGAATTAGAATAAAATCCAACTTTGTTTAATTGGTCGGTTAAACGAGTTACATAATGTGGGTTAGTATGACCAATAGCTATCACAGCGTGACCGCCATATAAATCTAAATATTTTTGTTCGTTAGCATCCCAAACATTACTGCCTGATGCTTTTGTAATTTCTATATCGTTAAGTGGGTATACGTCGAATAAATTCATTTTCTTAGAGTTTTTGTCATTCTGAGCTTGCGAAGAATCTACTTTTGAGATACTTCGTTCCTCAGTATGACAAGTAATTAAAAATAGGCCGCTTTCAACTTCAAGCCAGCCGTTTCTTCCAAGCCAAACATTAAGTTCATATTCTGAACCGCTTGTCCGCTTGCACCTTTTAAAAGATTGTCGATCGCACTGATGATAAATAATTTATTGCCGTGTTTTTCGATATGAACCAATGCTTTATTGGTATTTACAACCTGTTTTAAATCTATGTTTTTCCGACTTACGTGTGTAAATGGATGTGCAGTATAGTAATCTTCGTAAATAGTTTGAGCTTCTTCTAAAGTCAAATCACTTTCTAAATACATTGAAGCTAAAATGCCCCTAGTAAAAGCACCACGTTGTGGGATGAAATTTAAAGCTTCAGAAATTGATGGCTGAAGCTGTCCTAAACTTTCTCCAATTTCATTTAAATGTTGATGTTCAAAAGCTTTGTAAATAGAAAGATTGTTATTTCTCCAACTAAAATGTGAGGTTGTTGCTAAGCTTTGTCCAGCACCAGTTGAACCAGTGGTAGCATTGATGTGAACTTCGCTCTTAATCAATCCTTTTGCAGCTAAAGGCAATAAGCCCAACTGTATGCAAGTCGCGAAACAACCTGGATTAGCAATGTTTTTTGCTGATTTTATTTTATCTCTATTTAATTCTGGCAAACCATAAACAAATTGACGATTTTCGATTGACGAATTACGATTTAATCTAAAATCTTGTGATAAATCGATGATTTTAATGTTTTCATTAATTGGACTTGCTGCTAGAAATTTCTTTGCATCGCCGTGGCCAACACATAAAAACAGCACATCGATATCCTGAGGGATGTCGCTTGTAAATTTCAAATCGGTATCACCAATTAAATCAGTGTGTACATCAGAAATTAAATTTCCAGCGTTGCTTGTGCTATTTACGAAAGCGATTTCCACGTTTGGGTGATTAACCAAAATACGCAACATTTCACCACCAGTATAACCTGCACCGCCGATTATACCTGCTTTTATTTTTTTACTATTCACAATCTGTTCTGTCATTTTGAGTTGATGGATAGGAGAAAAGTATAAATTCTAAATCTTGATTTGTTTCATTCGAGATTTTATGTTTGTCGCCTGCCTTTATTTGCAAGCCGGTATTTGCATTGACTGTTACGGTTTCCTCCTCAATTAAAAACGTTGCCTGTCCTTTCAATATGTAGAAAAATTGCTCTGCAAAAGCGTGAAAATGTAATTTCTCAGCAGTTTGAGCTGGCATTACCTCTTGTTTAATTGCTGCATCAGCTTTGCTTACAAAATTCCATCCCTCACAATTATCACCCCATTTGTAATGGCTTAAACAATTTTCTTTTGAAAGGATTTCTATCATATTTTATTTATTGTCCTTCGACAGGCTCAGGATGACAACATTAGGGAGCTTGCTTCATCGTTCCTCCTCGCAATTATGAAGTATGTACAGCAGTTTTATTCTTTAGTCTTTTAGCTTTCGGCTTCTTCACCATTAACTTTATGCCATATCATTACTTGGTTACCGAAAATTTTAGAGAAACCTTTAACGTCATCTCCGCTCCAAGCATTATTCATTTCGCCGTAGCTACCAAATTTATTGCTCATTAAATCATGGTTAGATTCTATCCCAATAATTTGGAAACGATAAGGCAATAATTCAACAAATACCTTACCACTTACAACTTTTTGTGTATCGGCTAAAAACGCTTCAATATTCCGCATAACTGGGTCATGAAATTGACCTTCATGTAACCAGTTTCCGTAGAAAGATGACAACTGTTCTTTCCAACTTAGTTGCCATTTGGTTAAAGTATGTTTTTCTAAAGTATGGTGCGCTTTGATTATGATAATTGGGGCCGCAGCCTCAAAACCAACACGACCTTTAATACCTATAATGGTATCGCCCACATGGATATCTCTACCAATACCGAAAGGCTGAGCAATTGCTTGTAATTTTTGGATAGCTACTACAGGATGTAATTTTTCTCCATCAATTGCAACCAATTCACCTTTATCGAAAGTTAATTCAATTCTTTTAGCTTCAGTCTCTGAAACCTGAGTTGGCCATGCGCTTTCTGGTAAAGTTTCGTTAGAAGTTAAAGTTTCCTTTCCTCCAACAGATGTCCCCCATAAACCCTTATTAATAGAGTATCTAGCTTTCTCTGCGCTATATTCTACACCGTGTTTAGCTAAATATTCTATTTCAGCTTCGCGTGATAATTTTAAATCTCTAATTGGCGTGATAATCTCTACTCCAGGAATAAGGATGTTGAAAATCATGTCAAAACGAACTTGATCGTTACCAGCTCCAGTACTTCCATGAGCAACGTAATCTGCACCAATTTTCTTTACATAATTAGCAATTGCAGTAGCTTGGCTAACACGTTCTGCACTAACAGAAAGTGGGTAAGTAGCATTTTTTAATACGTTACCGAATATTAAATATTTGATGCAACCATCATAGTAGCTTTCAGTTTCATCAACCACAGCGTGAGATGCCACACCTAAAGCATAAGCACGTTTTTCAATTTCTTGCAACTCTTCATCAGAAAATCCGCCAGTATTTACAATAACTGAATGAACTTCTAAATTACGATCTTCTGCTAAATGGATGCAGCAAAATGAGGTGTCTAATCCTCCGCTAAACGCTAAGACAACTTTCTTCTTCATCAATTCTATTTATTAAATAAAAGGGTAAACAATACTAAAATGGATTTCAATCCAAACTTTGGTTTAATAACCAATCTCGATTTAATACGCATGAAACGTTCATACAATCCAGGTTTTTTCTGTAATTCTTCTGCAAAGAGCTTTGCTGCTTCGTGTTTCTTCTCTGCCGGATCATAAAGCATTGCTGTACACATACAGTTTTTGCGATCCTTCATTTTTAAAATCTCGAAATTCACACAGCTTTGACAGCCTTTCCAAAAATCTTCATCTTGCGTTAACTCAGAATAAGTAACAGGTTCGTAACCTAAATCAGAATTGATTTTCATCACGGCTAATCCAGTAGTTAAACCAAATATTTTTGCCTTGGGATATAATGATCTGGAAAGATTAAAGATTTCTTGCTTTATGGCATGAGCCAAGCCTCCTTTTCTATACTTCGGGCTAACAATTAAGCCAGAGTTAGCAACAAATTGACCGTGGCTCCAAGTTTCTATATAGCAAAAGCCAGCCCAAGAGCCATCTTTATGAAAAGCAATCACCGATTTGCCCTCTTTCATTTTGCTGGCAATATATTCTGGCGAACGTTTAGCAATGCCCGTACCTCTAGCTTTTGCAGATTCAGCCATTTCTGTTACAATCTCTTCTGCAAAAACATAATGTTCAGCGATAGCGACTTGTACTATAAATTCATTAATATTCATTCGTTTTCTAACGAAAAATTAAGGTATTCTTGTTAATTGGGTTTTTAGAGAGGATCAATTCCTCGTTGGTATTATAGTAAGATGTACTAAATACGCGGCGTATAATTTTGCCGATTGGTAGTAATGTAAAATACGGGGTGTAAGCGTTCAATAAACAAGCTTTTAGATGCAATATTCTTTGCTTCTAAAATTGAAAGTTTATGGATAATATTCTTGCTCATTATTTTGTTTGCTAATCCGTATTAAATTAGTTGAGGCGCAAAGGTTTAAATAAAAAATGAGTTACGCAATATTAATCTCATTTTTTTACATTTTTACGTTGCTTTTTAAGGAATTGTATTGAAACGTTTTTTCATTTAACAAAGTTTAACATCGTTTTGTTAAGATAAAACACAATATTTGTAATAATTAAGATATCAGTAATAAGATAAATTAACAAATATCTTATCCCTATTTAATTTGATCATGACAAAAAATTTTACTTCTATAACATCCAAGAAATCATTTCTAAATAAATTCTATTTAGCTATTGTATTATTTAGCGCAATTTCATTTAGTTCTTGTAAAAAAGATACGCCAGTAGAAACAGCATTTACTGCGGTTTCAGTGTTTAATGCCTCTCCTACGTTTTCAACCTACGATGTATATTTAAATGACTCAAAAGCAAATGCAGCAGCCTTACCATTTGGTGGAGGGTTAAATTATGCTAAAGTTAGTCCAGGTACCTATAATATTAAATTCACAACTTCTGGCAGACCAGAGAGTCTTTTAACAAAAAGTATTACATTACTTCAAAATACTTACTTTTCTTATTTCCTAATCAATAGGCCAACTGGTTTGGATGGATTATTATTAACGGATGATCTAAGTGCGACATCGAGTACAAATGCATTTGTTCGCTTCATTAACTTATCTCCTGATGCTCCAGCGCTTGATTTAGTAATTAATGCTGGTGCAACAATAACCACAAACAAGCTTTTCAAAGAAGCAAGTACCTACACATCACTTACAGCTGGAACTTTTACATTTGATATTAAAGATAAAGCAACGGGAAATGTTTTAGCATCATTACCTGGTTCTGTAATTGCTGCGGGATTTCATTACACCATTATTGCTAGAGGATTAGTTACTCCTGCAAATTCAAATGAACATCCTTTTAGCGCACAACTATTTAAGCAACAATAGATTTTTATAAAAAATTTTAAAGGGCATCATAATTATGATGCCTTTTTTTATGGCTGAAAAACTGGATTCAAAAAAATAAAATTTTTAGAGCTATTGTTAGTAATACCACTTACTGAATTTTTCAATTACCCTAATCCAACAGTTATGAAGCGTTATATAAACGGCAAAATAACGTAAGATAAACGAAGGATGAACGTAAGATGAACGAAAGATAACTAATATACAGTGCGTATAATATGCCAAAACCGATAACTTGATTTCGATTTACTATACCTTAACCACCTACTTGATCTTTTTTAAATTATTCTGAACTTAGATAAGAGCCTGCTAATCCTTTTTTGTTTTCTTATTTAGAATAATTCAAAATAATTTGGATACTTAGCTTTTTCGTTGTTAATTTGCGGCTCTTTAGAATTAATCCAAATAAGAACAACGATGAAAATACAGTTACAAAACGCGATCCTACTCTTCTTTACAATTTTTTCAATCTCCGCCTCGGCACAACAGAATGCCACCATAAAAGGAAAAATTACAACAGCCGACGGCAAGCCTGCACAATATGTTAGCATTGGCTTAAAAAATAAAAACTTAGGCACAACTACTAATGCCAACGGCGAATACACGCTACAAAGGGTTAAACCCGGAAGTTACACACTAAAAATTAGTTCTGTTGGTGTAAATGCTCAAGAAAAAGAAGTAACAGCAACTGCTGGACAGACATTGGTTTTAGATTTCATACTTACTGAAAATAGCCAGGCTTTAAACGAAGTAACAATAGCTGGAATAAAAAACAAGTATAAGGTTAGCTTACCATCTGCTTCATTAAGGTTAAATGAACCCATTTTAGAAGCTCCACAAAATATTCAGACAATTAGTGATCAAGTTATAAAAGATCAACAAATCATTAGCATGAGCGATGGTTTGATTAGAAACGTAAGTGGTGCAACAAGATTAGAGCACTGGGGAGATTTATATACCAATATTACAATGCGTGGTTCTCAAATTCAGGCCATGCGCAATGGTTTCAACTTTGTTTCTTCTTATTGGGGACCCCTAACTGAAGATATGAGCATTGTAGACCATATCGAATTTGTAAAAGGTCCGGCTGGTTTTATGCTGGGTAATGGCGATCCAAGTGGAATGTATAATGTAGTTACCAAAAAACCTTCTGGCTTTAACAAAGGTGAAGTTTCTTTTACGCTTGGCAGCTATGATCTATATAGAACAACTGTTGATTTTGATAGAAGGATAACCACAGACGGAAAACTATTATTTAGATTAAATGCTGCAATGCAAACAAAAGGCTCTTTTAGACCTTTTGAAAAAAACGACAGGTATACATTTGCGCCATCCCTGAGCTACCAAATATCAAATAACACCAAATTTACAGCAGAGTATACATTGCAAAATGCAAAAATGACTGAAGTAGGTTCTTATTATATCTTTAAACCAGACGGAGGTTATGCTTCGTTACCTAGAAATTTTACGCTTACTCAACCTGGTGTGCAACCTACCAGAATTAACGATCATAGTGTTTTCTTGAATTTACAGCACAATTTTAGCACTGATTGGAAATTAACCGCTCAAGTTGCTTATTCAAAATATTTGCAAACAGGAACAAGTTCATGGCCATCTGTAATCAATGCAAATAATACTGTAATTAGAAATGTTGGTATATGGGATGCAGAAAGCACAATGAAATTAGCGCAGTTCTTTATCAATGGTGAAGTAAAAACTGGCGGCATAAACCACAGAATTATTGCAGGTTTTGACGGTGGTAAAAAAGATTATTTAGCTGATTGGGGTCAGTCTCATGACTTAGATTTACCGTCTTCTCCGTTCGATTTAAACAATCCTAACTATGGTTTTCCTTCTAATGGTTATCCTAATTTTGATAGAGATACTCCTTTAGAGCAAAGAGCTATTGCTGCTGGTGGTTTAATGGATCAGAAATATCTTAGCGGTTATGTACAAGATGAGCTTGGATTTTTTAACAATAAAGCTCGTTTAACCTTGGCAGGAAGGTATACTTATGTTAGTCAATCTGCATGGGGCGGGCCTTCTGATAAAGCAAAACACTTTACACCTAGAATTGGCTTAAGCGTATCTATAGATAAAAACACTGCTGTATATGCTGTTTATGACGAAGCCTTTACCCCACAAAGTGGATTATTGCGTAGCGGAGGAACTCCAGATCCAATTACTGGAACTAACCACGAGATTGGTATTAAGAAAGATTGGTTTGATGGCAAATGGAATACAACACTTTCTGCTTACAGAATACTTAAACAAAATGAGCTAACTGGTGATCCAAAAAACAAAGCAGGAGAAACCTTCAGCATTGTTGTTGGAGAGAAAAGAGCTCAAGGAATTGAATTTGATCTAAGAGGAGAGATTACCGATGGCTTAAAATTAATTGCTAACTACGCTTATACGGATGGTAAAGTAACTAAAGTTGCCGAAGGTGTTACAAGTATAGTAGTTGGAGAAATAGTTCCGGGTTTTTCAAAACATACCACTAACGCTTGGTTAACTTACACCTTACAAAGTGGCGCATTAAAAGGAACTGGTATTTCTGGAGGATTTACTTACCTAGCTGGTAGAGCAACTGGGACATACGATGGCTCTAATGCTAACAAAAACTTACCTAATTATTTCAAACTTGATGGAGGTTTATTCTGGGAAAACAAAACAGTAAAAATTACTGCAAATGCCTTTAACATTTTAGATAAGTATTTATTCTCTGGCGCTTACTATACTAATTATTGGAATGCTCCTACTTATGATCAACCTGCTTATTCATGGCAAGCTGAAGCTCCAAGGAATTATCGTTTAAGCATTGCTTACAAATTTTAACATCATTTATGCCAGCAAAGAAAAAAAACAATAGGCTTAAATATTGGACAGGCAAAATACATTTATGGCTCGGATTAACTTCCGGGCTATTTGTATTTTTTTTAGGTATAACAGGTTGCATTTTAGCTTTTGAAGTAGAGATTGAGAATGCCATACAATCCTATCGTTTTACAGAAAATCAAAACAAGCCGTTATTACTTCCAACAAGGTTAAAAGAAATTGCAGATAAGGCGCTTCCAAATAAAAAAGCCCATAGCATTAACTACCAACCAGGCAAAACAACCCAAGTGGTTTATTATGCTGCAGAGCCTGAATATTATTTCATCGTTTTTGTAAATCAATATACCGGAGAAGTTTTAAAGGTTAAGGACATGAGTGAAGATTTCTTCAGGATTGTCATCAATGGACATTATTATTTGTGGTTACCTCCAGAAATTGGTCAGCTAATTTTAACAACCGCTACAATGATTTTTGTTTTCCTTTTAATCTCTGGATTAATTTTATGGTGGCCAAAAAGCAAGGCCGCCAGAAAGCAACGTTTTAGTGTAAAATTAAAATCAAAATGGCGCAGACTTAATTATGATTTGCATAACGTGTTAGGCTTTTATATGACTTTCATTGTTATTTTCATTGCTTTATCTGGAATGGTAATGGGGTTCCAGTGGTTTGCCAAATCGGTTTATTGGGTAAGTTCTGGCGGAAAATCTATGACTGTTTTTGAAGAAACATTTTCAGACACTACAAGAACAGCGAAACTAAGTTTAAATGCGGCAGCGGCTGATGTGCTTTGGGCAAAATTTGTAAAAGAAGATCCAACATTTAAAGGTAGCTATGATGTTCATATTCCAGAAAATGAAAAAGCATCTGTAGAAATTGCCAAAAACCCAGACCCTACAACTTATTGGAAAGCAGATTACAGGTACTTTGACCAACATACTTTAAAAGAAATTGAAGTAAAACACATATACGGTAAATTCTCAAACACTAGCACGGCTGATAAAATTTCGAGAATGAACTATGATATCCATGTTGGATCTGTATTAGGCTTACCAGGGAAAATAATCGCGTTTGTAGCTAGTTTAATAGCTGCAAGTATGCCCGTAACCGGGGTAATTATTTGGCTTGGCAGAAAGAAAAAAAGAAAACCACTTAAATTAATATAACATGAAAAAACTACATTTATTATTCGCTTTAATATCTTCAGTATTTAGCGTTACTGCACAAAACAAAATAGATCAAGATCGCGAAGCCATTAAATCTTTAGCAGGCTTTTATAAAGTAACGTTTAATTATGCCGAAACATTTTCTCCTGAAGATGATTACAAATTCCACGAAAGGCACCGTTCTTCAGCAAAGGAAATTGCTATTTTGGTAGAAGATTCTCCTAGGAAAATTGTTATCCAACATTTGTTGGTCATGAGAGGCGACAGCATGATCATTAAACACTGGAGAGAAGATTGGACTTATGAGGATCAAACTATTTTGGCTTATGATAAAGACAATGCCTGGAAAAAAGTAACATTATCTGCAAACGATGTAAAAGGAAAATGGACTCAAAAAGTTTTTCAAGTTGATGACAGCCCACGTTACCAAGCTATAGGAACTTGGGTACACGTAGATGGCAGACACCAATGGCAAAGTAATACAGACTCTCCACTTCCACGTAGAGAAAGCACTGAGCGTAATGACTACAATGTTCTAAATCGTGGCAATAACCTTTACTTAACTGCTAATGGTTGGATGTTCGAACAAGACAATAAAAAAATTGTTCGTGCAGATGGTAGAGATAAACTGATTGCGATGGAAAAAGGTATGGAAGAGTTTATTAAAACAGACTCAAAATCTTTTGGTTACGCACAAACTTGGTGGAAACAACAAGAAGCTTTCTGGAAAGACGCTCGTGCAAGCTGGGATGCAGTTTTTGCGGAAACGAGCTACTTGAAGTTAAACCTTAAAGTCGAGAACAAATTATTGTATGAGCAATTTTTCGCTTTAGGCGATCGGTCGACAAAAGAAAAATGGTCATCAGAAAAAAACAAGGAAAACATCAAAAAGGTAATCCAAACTTATTTAGTAAAAGCTAGCTAATTTTAATAGCAGTAATTTTTAGCCGCAGATTCGTAGATTCATCAAGGGTAAACCAAGAGAAAATCTGCGAATCTGCGGCTTTCTTATTTAGCATTTATTATATTGCTTGTCCAAAACATTTTTATGAGGAAGGTCTTAATTATTTCTCTCTTGTTAACAAGCTTAGCTTGTTATGCTCAAGATATAAATTATACCCAAAAAACTTTAAACACCCTTACGTCTAAAGAACTTTGGGGAAGAGGTTATACTAAAAACGGCATGAGTAAAGCCGCAGATTTTATAGAATCTCAGTTTAAATCTTTTGACTTGCAACCAATGGATGGAAAAGATTACAAACAGCGCTTTATGTTCTCTGTAAACACTTTTCCTGGACAGATGGACTTGAGTATTAATGGTAAAAAATTAATTCCTGGTAAAGATTTTATAGTTGGCCAGGCAAGTGTTGGCATTATTGCAAAATCTAATCTAGAGCAAAAAGATAGCGTAACATTTTTAGATGCGAAAAATAGAATTGTCGTTGTTTTACAAGATAAATTAACTTGGTCGGTAGCTCAAAAAGTAAATGATTACACTGAGATTTTTATTAAAAAATCATCGCTCAGCGAAACCCCTAAATCTTTAGCCGTTAATATTGAAAATCAATTTATTCCCGACTTTGCCGCATCAAATATTTGCGCCATAGTTCAAGGAGCTACTAAGCCAGATTCTGTAATAATGATTACTGCTCATTACGACCATTTAGGCGGTATGGGAAAAGATACCTATTTCCCAGGTGCGAACGACAATGGTAGTGGTGTTTCATTCTTGCTAAGTTTGGCAAAGTATTACGCTGCAAACCCTCAAAAATATACCATTGCTTTTATTTGTTTTGCAGGAGAGGAAGCCGGAATTTTAGGTTCTAAATATTTCACAGAAAATCCTATAGTTCCTCTAAAAAATATTAGGTTTTTAATTAACGTAGATATGGTTGGAACAGGCGAAACTGGAGCAACTGTAGTTAATGCCACCCAATATGCTAAAGAGTTTGCAGCACTAAACCAAATTAATAATGAAGGTAAACTATTGGTAAAAATTAATCCCAGAGGTAAAGCAGCCAACAGCGACCATTATTTTTTTACAGAAAAAGGAGTGCCAGCTTTTTTTCTTTATACACAAGGTGGAGTTGCAGCTTATCATGATGTTTTCGACAAACCTGAAACACTTCCATTTACAGTTTATGAAAATCTATTTAAGTTATTTGTTGGGTTTAATAAATATTTGATGAACTAGATGAAAATTAGGCGACAACTAACCTTATTTGTAGAAAACCAAACCATTGAAGAAATAAGGGCTAAATTTAATCAAATACAACACGCTATAATACCTGCTCACGTTACACTTTGTAGAGAAGATGAGCTAGAGGATTTAGAAAAAATTATAGCAAATATTAAAGCACTTCTAATTGATAAACCGATAAAGATTTCTTTTAATGAAGTGATAAGATTTGACGATGGCAAAGGAGTCTTAATTCCTGCAAATGAAGAGAATATCGATTTTCATAATTTAAGGAATCTCATATTGATTTATCCTAGAAAACATCTGCCGCATATAACCTTAATTCATCCCAGAAATTCAACTTGTACTGATTCCATTTTTGAAGAAATTAAATCTTCTCAATTACCTACAACATTATTCTTTAACAAAATCATTTTAATAGACAAAAAGATGGTGGGAAATGGAAAATTTTGGATGAATTTATGGTTTAAAAATAACTCGATGTCATTCCATTGTTTGGATATTTAAACGATAGAAACAAATCCATTTCCTTGTTGTTAATTTGCCTAAAAAATTTAGAACATGTCGTTACTTTTCTCTCCCATTAAAATAAAAAACATCGAATTAAAAAATCGGATTGTGGTTTCGCCAATGTGCGAATATTCTGCAACAGATGGTTTCTCTAATAATTGGCATTTAGTCCATTTAGGCAGTCGTGCTGTAGGTGGCGCAGGTTTAATTATTTTCGAAGCTACAAGCGTTTCTCCTGAAGCCAGGATTTCTATCGGCGATTTGGGCATTTGGAAAGATGAACACATTGAAAAATTCAAGGAAATTGTAGATTTTATTCATCAAAACGGTTCCGTAGCTGGCATTCAATTAGCTCATGCAGGGCGAAAAGCAAGTTTTGATATCCCATGGGAAAATCCATTGCAATTGCATATAGAAAACGGTGGTTGGGATACCGTTTCAGCAAGTGCAGAAATTTTTAGTTCTACAGATAAAACTCCAATTGCCTTAGATATTACAGGAATTGAAAAAGTAAAGGCGGATTTTAAATCGGCAACAGTTAGGGCAATTAAGGCTGGCTTTAAAGTAATAGAAATTCATGCGGCACACGGTTATTTGCAACATCAATTTTTATCGCCAATTAGCAATAAAAGAACCGATAATTATGGCGGTAGCTTTGAGAACAGAATTCGCCTATTGATGGAGACCATTGAAGCAGTAAAAGAAGTTTGGCCGGCGCAAAACCCTTTGTTTGTGCGTATTTCGGCAACAGATTGGGCAGAAGGTGGTTGGAATTTGGAGGAATCTATTCGTTTATCAGCTTTGCTAAAAGAAAAGGGAGTTGACGTAATTGATACTTCTTCTGGCGGTTTAACGTTAGCACAACAAATACCTTTAGTTCCTGGTTATCAAGTCCAGTTTGCAGCTGCCATTAAAAAGAAAACTGGGGTAACTACAGGAGCAGTTGGTTTAATTACTGATGCTAAACAGGCTGAAGAGATTTTACAAAACGGCGAAGCTGATTTAATATTTTTGGCTAGAGAATTTTTAAGAGATCCTTACTTCCCTTTGCATGCAGCTTTTGAATTAGGTGATGATGTGAAATGGCCATCGCAATATGAAAGAGCGAAGCCAAGAAAATAATTCTTGTAAGTTGTAAATCCATATGTTAAAAAAGTTCGTATCTGTTTCTAGATAAGGATTAACTAAAAATTAAAACCATGAAAAAACTTACACTCAACCCTATGCTAATTGGCAAATACCTATTCGCATTAATGTTTACCATTGCGATAATTTCTTGTAAAAAAGATAAGACGATTATTACTTTGCCACTCGTTGGTCCAGACCAAGAGTTCTACGTACTTTCTAACAATACCATTAAGTTATTTAATGGTAAAAACGTAAAAACTCAAATCAGCACAGTAACTATTACTGGTTTAACTGGTGCAGAAAAAATGTTAAGCGTTGATTTTAGACCAGCTACTGGAGAATTATATGGCGTTAGTGATGCTAGTAAATTGTACGTTATTAATGTGAGCACAGGTGTTGCAAGAGTCGTTTCGACAACAGCCTTTACGCCAGCTATAGTAGGCACAGCCGTAAGTTTAAACTTTAACCCAACAGTAGATAGAATTAGATTGATATCTAATATGGGTCAAAATTTACGTTTAAATCCTGAAACAGGACTTGTAGCTGCAACTGATGGTTCCATTAATGGAGCTGCAGGTGCTGTAATTTCTGGCGCAGCTTATACAAATAGCGAATCTGGTGCAACTAGTACTGTACTTTTTGATATTGATTTAACCACAAAAAAATTATACAAACAAGACCCACCAAATAATGGAACATTGGTTGAAGTTGGCAGCTTTGGTTTAGATTTAGGAAGCGCAGTAAGTTTTGATATTTCTCCAAAAAACACAAATGCAATTGCTACTGGATTCAGTGGCGGCATTTATAAATTGTTCACTATTGATGTTGCCACAGGCAAGGCAACCTTAGCTGGTGAATTTGCCAACGGCTTAACGATCCAAGGTATTGCCATTTCTAGCAATGCTGCAGCTTATGCTACAACTAGCACAAATAATTTATTAATTTTTAATCCCAAAAACACAGAAACTCCAATAATTAAAGCAATTACTGGTTTACAAACTAACGAGACTGTTGTTGGTATGGATTTTAGACCAGTAAATGGTCAAATTTACGCTTTAGGTAGTACGAGCCGTTTATATGCGGTTAATATTGGGACAGGTGTGTTTACACAAGTAGGCTCAGGCACACTTTCAACGCTGTTACTAGGTACTAGTTTTGGATTTGATTTTAACCCAACAGTAGACAAAATTCGTGTGGTTAGTAACACTGGTCAGAATTTAAGAATAAATACAGATGGTTCAGTATTTATGGTAGACGGGATTTTAGCACCAGGTACACCATCGGTTAGTGCAGCGGCATACACTAGCAATTTTTCTGGCGCAACAAGTACCAAACTTTACGTGATTGACCACAATACTGATAAGCTTTATACCCAAGACGCAAACGTGGGTACGCTAACTGAAGTTGGTGCGCTAGGTATTAATGTAGAAAATACATCAGGTTTTGATATTGTAAGTTCTGGCGCAACAGATACAGCTTATGCTATTTTAACTGTTGGTACAGCTACTAAATTATATACCATCAACTTAACAACTGGTGCAGCAACTGCTGGAAGAGAGATTCCAAACGCTGTAACAAGTTTTACTTTAGGTCTTAGACTTTAAGATATTCTCTCTATGTTTTGAAGCTGTATTCCAATGGGATGCAGCTTTTTTTATTCTTAAGGATATTTTTAAAACAATTTTCTACTATTTTCGATTATAAATAAAAACAAAATAGCATGTTCGATAAATTAATGGCTGCCCAAAAGCAGGCAGAAGAAATTAAAAAAAGATTAGACACCGTTTCTGTATTTGGAGAAGTGGAGGGTGGCGCAATAAAAGTTACAGCTACTGCAAATAAAGCAATTACTGCTATAGAAATTGAAGAGGGCTTTTATGCAAATGCAGATAGAGAAGAGTTAGAGGAACTTTTATTAACCGCTGTAAACAAAGCTTTGGCACAAGCTGATCAAGTTAGTGCAACAGAAATGCAAGCCGCAACTCAAAGTATGCTTGGTGGTTTAGGCGGAATGTTTGGAGGGTAATTGTTTTCTAAATACTTTATACTAACTACTATATACTTCTTTTATGAAATACACATATTACGGCCAATCTAGTTTTCTAATAGAAACTGAGACGACAAAGTTATTATTTGACCCATTTATTAGCCAAAATCCATTAGCTAAACATATTGATATTAGCAAAATAGAAGCCGATTACATTTTGGTAAGCCATGGCCATGGGGATCATGTGGGCGATTTAATTGAAATAGCCAAACAAACCAAGGCACAGGTTATTGCCATGCCAGAAGTTATTGGGTGGGTAATGAAACAAGACATTGAAAATGTACACCCGATGAACTACGGAAAATACACTTTCGATTTTGGAACCGTAAGAATGGTTTGGGCAACACACTCTGCCGGCTTACCAGATGGTAGTTATGGTGGTAATCCAGCTGGTTTTGTATTGGAATTAGATGGCAAACAAATTTATTTTGCGGGAGACACCGGCTTAACTGTTGAAATGAAATTGTTGGCTGAGCTGTATAAATTAAACTACGCCATTTTACCTATAGGCGGTAATTATACAATGGATACTGATGATGCCGTTATCGCCTCAAACTATGTGAATTGCGATAAAGTAATTGGCGTACATTATGATACTTTTCCACTAATTGAAATAGATAGTAAGGTTGCAATAGAAAGCTTTAAAAGGGCACAAAAGACTTTGTTATTACCAGCCATAGGCGAAACCATAACTTTATAAAAAAAGCCTTTCAGAAATTCTCTGGAAGGCTTTTTACTTAACAACTAGTTATGACTTAGTTTTTCTTTGCTGCTTCTTTATTTACTTTATAGCGCATATCTGCAGTACCGTCTTTTTTAGTAGGCCCAGTAACTTTTACTGCTGCTTTATAACGTTTGTCTGGTGTTCCGTCAGCTTTTAGCTTTACACCAGCAGCGTTTGTAGCTGCTGTTACTTTTTTAACAGCTACAGGTGCTGTTGTTTTAACAGTGGCAACTTTGGTTTCAACTTTTTTAACCTCCGTTTTAGTGGCTACTGGTGCTTTCGCAGCCGTCACTTTTACTTGTTTAGTAGCTTTTTTAGCTGGATCTGTTACAGCTGTCTGTGCGAAAGTAGTACTCATCCCTAATACTGCAATTGCGAAAATGCTTAATAATTTTTTCATGGTCGGTTTTAATTTTGATGTAAACTTCATCTATCCTTATGAAGATTAAATGAAGTTAATCAATTATCTCAAAGAAAACCTAATTGGAATTATATATCTCATTCTTACAGGCTCACCTAATTCTTTTGCCGGCAACCAATTCATTGAAGTTCTAAAAACACGTAATGCTTCACTACTTAAATCTGCATCAGGACTTTCTTTTACTTTAACATCTTCCAATTTACCATCTTTCATTACAGTAAATTCTAGTTTTACAGTTCCTTGAATATTGTTTTTTTGAGCATTTGCTGGATATCTAATTTCTCTACCCAAAAACTGATAAAACGCTTGCATACCGCCAGGGTAACTTGGTGGTTGAATAATAAAAACATTTTTTACGCTATTCCCATCTTGGTCGAAATAAATTCCATCAATCACTTTCCCCTTTTCATCGTATTCTTCACTAAGAGCTAGCTTCTTGCCTTTGTAAAACATTTTCCAATTTCCTGTTTTGATGCCCATTACATAATCGCCTTCTTTTTTTAAATCTCCATTATCCCAATAGGCTTTAAAATCTCCATTATACTTATCATAAGTATAATTTACGTTTTCAAACAATTGTTGATTTGGATAGTAATAATGCCATTCTCCATTTTTGTATCCTTTTTCATAGTTGCCCTCCTCTTTTACCACTCCATTTTCATAAAAAGTATAAGGTCCTTTTCTAACCTCCAACTTTTTATCGGCAAAGCTGATTTTTTCTCTTAAAACACCTTTTTTATCTGTTAAACTTAGTACCCAAAACTCTCCCTTTTGCTCAACATTACTAATCCATTTTGAGCGCATTGGGTCTTTGTTGTAACCTGGGTTCGAATATACAATTGTGGTATCCTGCCTTACTTGTGAAAAAGCAAGAGATGGAATAAATATTGAAACAATAAGCAGGATGTATTTTTTCATTTTATGATAAATTAATGTGCAGCTAACCAATTAACACCTTCGCCAATTTCAATTTCTATTGGCACTTCAGTTTTTATTGCAGTTTTCATTCTATGTGTAATAATGGCCTTCATTTGTTCGACTTCAGTTTTTAAAACGTCGAAAACAAGCTCATCATGCACTTGCATTGTCATTTTTGATTCTAGTTTTTGGTCTTGCATATCTTTATGGATGTTAATCATCGCAATCTTGATTAAATCTGCCGCAGAACCTTGTATGGGCGCATTAATCGCATTTCGCTCTGCATAACCTCTTACCGTTTGATTAGCAGAATTAATATCTCTCAAATATCTTCTTCTGCCCATTATCGTTTCAACGAATCCATTTTCACGGGCAAAGTTCATGGTATCACTCATGTATCTTTTAATACCTGGATATTGGGTAAAATATTGTTCAATAATCTCTGCCGCTTCTTTACGAGGGATGTTTAAATTTTGTGATAAACCAAATGCCGATTGACCATAAATAATACCAAAGTTAACCGCCTTTGCATTTCTTCGCTGGGTAGAATCTACTTCTTCAATACTAATTCCGTAAACTTTCGCTGCTGTTGCGGTATGAATGTCGATACCTTTGTTAAAAGCATCGAGCATGTTTTCTTCTTTACTTATTTCTGCAATTATGCGCAATTCAATTTGCGAATAATCGGCGGATAACAAAATATGGTCTTCATCTCTTGGAATAAATGCCTTGCGGACCTCTCTACCCCTTTCTGTTCTAATTGGTATATTTTGTAAATTAGGGTTATTAGAACTTAGCCTTCCCGTTGCGGCAACTGCCTGATTAAAACTGGTATGAACTCTGCCTGTTTTTGGATTTACTAATAACGGCAAAGCATCAACATAGGTTGATTTTAGTTTTTGCAGCTGGCGGAAGTCTAAAATATCCTTTACGATATCGCTTTTATGGGCTAATAATGTCAAAACATCTTCCCCAGTTTGGTATTGGCCGGTTTTTGTTTTTTTCGCTTTCGGGTCTAACTTTAGATGGTCGAACAGAACTTCGCCTAGTTGTTTTGGAGATGCTAAATTAAACTTCAGCCCTGCTTTTTCATAAACACTTTGCTCTGCTTTTGTAATCTCAGTTTGTAGTTCAATTGAGTAAGCATTTAATGTTTCGATATCTATTTTAACACCTTCTTTTTCAATATCTGCTAAAACATAAATCAGCGGATTTTCAATCTCCTCCGCAAGTTTAATGGCATTTTTCTCAATTAGTAAAGGCTCGAAAACATTTGCCAATTGTAAGGTTACATCGGCATCTTCTGCAGCATAATCAACTACATTTTCTACAGGTACATCTCGCATTGTTCCCTGACCTTTTCCTTTGGCACCAATTAAAGTTGTGATAGAAATTGGCGTATAACCCAAATAATTCTCAGATAAAACATCCATATTATGGCGTGTGTCTGGATCAATTAAATAGTGGGCCAGCATAGTATCAAAAAGTTTTCCTTTCACATGAACATCGTACCACTTAAACACCAACATATCATACTTGATATTTTGGCCAATCTTGGCGATGTTTTCATTTTCTAGGATAACTCTAAATTCATCAACAATAGATTGTGCTCCTACCCTATCTTCTGGAACAGGAATGTAATAACCTTCTCCTGGTTTAATAGAGAAAGATAATCCCACTAAATCTGCCAAATTCGCATCAGTTCCAGTGGTTTCCGTATCAAAAGAAATACTTGGCTGTTTTAGCAACAAGTCAATCAGATCTTTTCTCTTTTCAGGAGTATCCATTAAGAAATATTCATGTGGGGTATTACTGATGTTTTTTGCATCAATTGGCGTATCAAACAATGAAGGTTGCTCTGAGAAATCTTTCCTTTTTACTTCAACATTGTTGCCAAATAAATCTTGTTGTTGAGTGCCGCTTTTCGCATCATTTACGCTAAATTCTTCACCAAAAACTCGTTTCCCGATTGTACGGAATTCTAGTTCAGCAAACAGTGGCTCTAATAATTCTCTGCTTGGTTCTTCTAAAACTAATTTAGTTTCATCAAATTCAACTGGAACATTTAAAATTATGGTTGCTAGTTTTTTAGAGATTAATCCTTGCTCAGCAAAATTCTCAACGTTTTCTTTTTGTTTTCCCTTTAGTTCATGGCTATTGGCGATAATGTTTTCCATACTGCCATATTGTTTGATTAACAATTTTGCAGTTTTTTCTCCAATACCAGGAATTCCTGGAATATTATCTACCGCATCTCCCCAAAGTCCTAAAATATCAATTACCTGCAATACATTTTCAATCTCCCATTTAGCCAAAACTTCAGGTACACCTAAAATTTCCATTTCATTACCCATACGTGCGGGTTTGTAAATGAAAATATTTTCAGAAACCAATTGTGCAAAATCCTTATCAGGAGTCATACAATAAACCTGGAAACCCTGACGCTCACCTTCTTTTGCTAAGGTTCCAATAATGTCATCGGCTTCAAAACCATCTTTAGTTATTACAGGAATTTTAAAGCCCTCTATTAGCTTAAAAATGTATGGCAATGCTTTTGATAAATCCTCAGGCATCGCTTCACGATGAGCCTTATATGCCACAAAATCTGTATGTCTTTCTGTTGGAGCTTCAGTATCAAAAACAACAGCGATATGACTGGGCTTTTCTTTTTTCAAAACTTCCATTAAGGTATTTGCAAAACCCATTACGGCCGATGTATTAACACCAGTAGAGGTAAAACGAGGGTTTTTACTCAATGCAAAATGCGCTCTATAAATTAGCGCCATTCCATCTAAAAGAAAAAGTTTTTTATTACTCATGTGATTACACAGATTTTAATGATTCATAGAGAAAATTACCTTATGAAATCGTGAATTTGCAAAGTTATTATTTATTTTTAATTCACCTTATCTTTAATCTTTGTTCCTTATTCTTTATTCACCTATGTACAACTAGACCAAATATTTCCGTTATTTGTTACGATGAAAGCATTTAAAATCCTATCTGTATTTTTTCTTTTAAGCGCTAAGCTTTTTGCTCAAGACGCTATCTTAATTAGTGAAGGAAATTTTGTTCGTGGTGTAATTAAAGGGACAAACTTTAGTTCGGTTGCGATACAAGAAGATGACCAAGTTATAAAAGAATATCAAGCAAAAGATATTCAATCTTTTATTTGGAATGGCGAAACCTACACAAGCAAGCCTATTGTGGTGAAGAAGAAAATGGAATATCGTTTTTTTAAACTGATTGAATCTGGTACGGTTAATTTGTATTCTTATGGAGATAAGGCAGAAACGCCACAAGCTGCACAGCCAAGGGTAAAGGTTAGACCATCAGTAGGAATTGGTATGGGGACAGGTGGTTTTGGCGGAGGCTTAGGTGGTGGTGTTAGCATTGGTTTTGGTGGAGGAAGAAGAAATGATGAGCAGGTTAGCAGTGGTCAGAAAGGGAAAATAACTTACTTTTTAGAAAAACCTGGAACTGGACCAATGCAAGAAGTTGCCATTGAAAATACAAATGCCGTAAAAACCATTTTGTTGGCAAAACTAAACAATGATGAAGATTTAGCCACAAGTATAAAAGCTACAGAAAGCTTCGATGCAAAAAACTTGGCAGCTTATGTGAAGGCTTACAACTCTTCTGGAAAGAAGTAGGCCGCGTGAGAAGCGAGAAATCGTCCATCGTTTTTTGTCTGTCATTTCTAAAAACGAATAACGATAAACGCACAATTACCTTGCCACACAACCAATTATATGGTCGTTAACCATCCCTGTTGCTTGCATAAATGCATAACAGATGGTTGTACCAAAAAACTTAAACCCTCGTTTTTTCATATCCTTTGCGATAGCATCTGAAATTTCAGTTCTTGCGGGAATGCCGCCATTTTTAAAATCATTAACAATTTGATTTTTAACGGGCATAAAGCCCCACACAAAATTAGCAAACGAACCAAACTCTTTCTGAATTTCTATAAAAAGTTTAGCATTGTTTATGGCAGAATTAATTTTTAATCGGTTACGAATAATGGTTTCATCTTTCATTAATCGTTCTACGTCTTTTTCTTTAAAAGCTGCAACTTTCTTTACATCAAAATTGACGAAGGCATTTCTATAACCTTCTCTTCTTCGTAGAATTGTTATCCAGCTTAAACCAGCCTGAGCACCTTCCAAAACCAAAAACTCAAACAAGATTTTATCATCGCGAACAGGCTTACCCCATTCTGTATCATGATATTTGATGTATATCGGGTCGTTTCCGCACCAGTGACAGCGTTTTGAGTTGTGAGCTTCCATATTGACAATTAACAATGAGATTGCTTCGTTCCTCCCAATGACGAGGTGGAAAAATAATTAACTAAGAATCCGAACTGTTCAACTCATCCCAAAACTCAACCGCTCTTCGGTAATGAGGAATTACAATTGAGCCACCTACCAAATTGGCAATCATAAATACTTCATTTACTTCCGCATTATTAACCCCCTCGTTGTAGCATTTTTCTAGATGATATTTAATGCAATCATCGCAACGCAAAACCATTGAAGCCACCAAGCCTAGCATCTCTTTTGTTTTTACATCTAAGGCGCCATCTGCATAAGTAGTTGTGTCTAAGGCAAAAAACCTCTTGATGTTTGTATTTGATGTTTCCATTATTCTATCGTTCATTTTTGTACGATAGCTATTAAATTCTTCTACTAGTTTTCCCATGTTTTAATTTTTGATTATGAATTACGATTGGATATCTAAACATCGGCCTTTCCGACCCGGACTTTTATAACTCTTCTAACGGGTTCCAGAAAACCTTTTTAAAATCTTTTACCTTATCATTTTCAACCCTCACTCCTTCTTGCTCCAATAATTGTTGCATCAATTCCGGTGGCGAGAAATGAAATTTTCCAGTAAGCAATCCACTGCTATTTACTATTCTATGAGCAGGCACTTTTGGATGTGCAATGCCAGCATTACTCATGGCATAACCAACCATACGAGCAGAGCCGCCAGCACCCAAAGCTTTTGCAATTGCACCATAAGAAGTTACCCTCCCTTTTGGAACTAATCTTGCAACTTCAAAAACCTGTTCGTAAAATGAATCGTCCATTAGCTAAATGAAAATTGGATATAATTGATGTTTTTATCATGTTTCAAATAAATTCTTTCATAATGAGTTTTGATGGATAAAACTTCATCTGCAAATTCGGATTGGTAAAGGTGTGCCGTATTCTTGTGGGTAATTAGCTTTAGTTCTTCTACTTTTTCACAAGTATAAGCGTAAAGTCCATCGTTATCTGTTTTAAGGTTCATTTTCCCACCTGGTTTTAGCAAAATTCTATACTTTTCTAAAAAGCCAGGAAAAGTTAAACGCTTCTTTTCTCTACTTTCTTGTGGTTGTGGGTCGGCGAAAGTAATCCAGATTTCATCAATTTCTCCTGGAGCAAAATATTCTAAAATATCCTCAATCTGTATTCTTAAAAAAGCTAGGTTTTGTATGCCTTCATCAACGCCTGTTCTTGCACCTCGCCAAATCCTGTTTCCTTTTAAATCTACGCCTACAAAGTTTTTCTCTGGAAACAGCTTAGCTAAATTAACAGCATATTCTCCTTTACCACAGGCTAACTCTAAAACTACAGGATTGTTGTTTTTGAAATGTTCTGATGCCCACTTCCCTTTCATCACTTTCCCCAAATGCAATTGATATACGTTTGGAAAGGTATCTATCTCTGCAAACTTTCTTAATTTATCTTTACCCACTTTAAAATTTTTAAAACACAAAAGTAAGATTTAATTGCCATCTAAACATTAGCAATAAGTAGTTCTGCAAAAATTAAAGTAGTAACTTATTTCTTTCGAAAATACTGGAAGATCTAGAAACACCATACACAATACCACCTGCCGAAACCTGATAACCAAGAGAAATTACATATACTAGTTTTTCTAAAATAAGACCTGTTTTATTATCTACCAAATAGGTTCCATTGCTACTACTGTTGACTAGTTTTCCAATACTAGAACTTGTAAATTTTAAAATAGTGTTTTTTTCATTCACATTCTCAATCCAAAATTTAGTGGTGATTTTCTCATTGCCAGTAGTTGAAACATCCGTCCAATTATGTCCTTTTATTAAGTTTTTAGTATAGGTAATATCAGCAAATAGGTCAAATAATTTCCCCTTTTTAAAAACCTCAGGTTGTATCCCAGCAAAAGCAAGCAAGGTATCTGTTGCAAGCTCAACCTTTTCAACATTAAAGGATTCTATAATTCCATATTTGTTTATTTTTACATCAACAGGCTTATTGACAATATAACTTAGGGCATTTTTAATGGTTGAACCATCTAAGCCAGAAGAAGAATTGTAATGTAATTTTTTACCCATTGCATCAATAAGATTATCTGTGCTTTTAACCTTAACATTAAATGTATAATCATTATCATCTACAGCAATTACTTTTGATATTTTTGAAACGGTTGAAGTAGAGTTTACCTCAAGAACTTGTTTGCCCCTTTGAATGATTGATTTAGAATTAACCACAACATCTGTTTGATATTCCATGTTATTTTTGAAAATAAAAATTCGATGCCCATCTTGTGCGAATGAGACAAAACGAAATAATGTGAATATAAAAAGGAAATAGGTTTTCAAATATTTGTAGTTCGACATTTCTTATGTGTTAAAAATTACACTATCCTAAAATTAACTGGGGGCCTAATACAAGGCAAGCCTTACTTGGGGGTTAGAAGGAATAGTTGGCAATGGAGGCAGCATTATAGTTTTAGGAAAATTAGACTGTGTAATATCTCCTTCGATAGATTGAATCATATTTGATTCTGGCGCTATTGGCATTCCCGGAGAAGAGGGCAGCTGTGGCAAATAGCTAGCAGCCATTATAGTTGGCACGCCGGGGGGCACAATAATTGGCGGCATTGCAGGAATGGCAATATTGTAACCAAAATCTGGATTTAATGATGGTGCTACAACTGGCAATGGGACTTTAAAATCTGAATTATTGTTTCTGCCATTTTGAGCCATAGACTTACTCAAGCTTATCAAGGTTATTGACATCGAGAAAATAAAAATTAATCTTTTCATAATTATTTTTTGCTTTTTGATAATGAAAAAGGACAACCAATAGTTCCTATCATTGATACTCTATCGCCTGAGTTCTTGGTAAGGTTATAAACACCTAAGCCAATTATTAGGGGAGAATCTTTTACCGGCTGAAAGCCGGTTGAAAAACCAAGATTTAAACCAGACCATTCTACATTGACATTTACATTTTTCAAAACTTCATAAGACACATTTGCAAAAATGCCTGTACCGTGCTTACCTTTACCTGAAGCAATGTCCCAAGGGCTTTTATACAAAAAGCGCCCATTACCAATACCAATGGTATAAATCAATCCAGAATATCCAGCCTCGCTTGATTTTACAGATTGAACAGCATGACTAAATGAAATATAATATGTTCCATCTGGCGCATCTGATACTTTTTGATTTGCAAAAAGTTGAACTCCCCCTATTGCGATACTACTTGCTTTAAATAGTTTTCGGCTTAGTATAATATTTCCTGAAAAATCTCTTAGCTCTGTTATCCTTGTTATATTAACACTAGCCGAAATACCAAAATATTTGCTTGGATTACCAAAACCAATACCAAAAGAGCCAATTAAATCTCCTTTATTCGGCTTTACATACTCTGCAGGAAAAACCCCACCCAAAAGTGCAAAAAGATATGTTGAATTGCCAACCCATCCTGTGGGTGTCATTATACTATGTGTACCGTTATTTGGCAACAAGGTTACGTCAGCAAGAGAAAATATAGCCTTTGCCGATATCATCGAATCTACCTTTAACTTCAAGCCATTTTCAAATGGGTCCTGAGCTTTTGAAATTTTAGGAAGAAGAATAAACACCACAACAGCGATCATTACAATGCTGATTATATTGTTCTTTTTCATAAATAAGCGGATAATTCCTTATCCAGATTTTGAAGCGTTAACTTATTGATATATAAATTTATAACTTTTTATTTATTAAGCAACTTTTAGAAAAATTTAATCTATGTGCAGACAATACGGGTCGATGAAATTAGAATAATTGACCCCAAAGCTTATTCTAAAAATGATTCTTAAATAGAATTTTGATCAAATTGATTCAAATGAACGAGAATTAACATAGTTAAAATTGATACATTTGTAAATAATAATAAATTATAGCTATATGACATTAGTTCAACTGGAATATATAGTAGCTGTAGACACCTACAGGAGCTTTGTAAGCGCTGCTGATAAGTGTTTTGTAACACAGCCCACACTGAGTATGCAGGTGCAAAAGTTAGAAGAGTTTTTGAACGTTAAAATATTCGATAGGAGCAAGCAACCCATTGTACCAACCGAGATTGGAGCTCAGATCATAGCTCAAGCCCGTATTGTTTTACAAGAGAACAAGAAAATTAAAGAAATCATTAGTAGTCAACAGCAAGACGTAATTGGAGAATTAAAAATTGGGATTATCCCAACTATTGCCCCTTATTTATTGCCTAAGGTTATTGCTTCTATGTTAGAGAAATACCCTGATCTAAAATTATTAATATGGGAATATACAACCGAAGACATCATCCATCATTTAAAAACCGGCGTAATTGATTGTGGAATTTTAGCTACTCCTTTGTTAGATATAAATATTTCTGAAACACCAATGTACTATGAAAACTTTGTAAGTTATATCAGTAAAAACAGCAAGCTCTTCAAGAAGAAAGCAATAGATGCAGATGATTTAGAAGATGAGAATATATGGTTATTAAACGAAGGGCATTGTATGAGGTCGCAGGTATTGAACATTTGTCGCTCTACAAAAAACAATCGCTTACAATCCTTAACCTACAACACCGGAAGTGTAGAAACTCTAATAAGGATGGTTGACGTAAATGATGGCGCAACCTTATTACCCGAATTAGCATTGGCTGATTTAAATGCTAAACAGTTAAACAAAGTGCGTTACTTTAAATCTCCAGAACCAGTGAGAGAAATTAGCTTGGTAACACATAAAAACTTCATTAAAAAAAGAATGTTAAATGCATTAAAAGAGGAGATTCTGGCTATAATTCCTAAAACAATGAAGAACAGGAAGAAAAAAGACGTAATTGGAATCTAATAGTAGGTGAGTTTTTTTGTCTTCTCAATATAAATCTGATTGTTCAGTAACTCTTTAATTGTGATCACATTACCAAATGCATCATGTTCGTAGATAAACTCCAATGTGAATGGAACTTTTGCAGGTGAAGGATAAACAACTGCGGCTTTATTCAGTCCAATTTTAGTATTTGTATGAATAGTATGCTTTTTTAGTTGATCATTATTATATTCATAAACTTCGTCTGTAAACAACGTATCTCGACTTGAATGACGCCGAATCAACTGTTGTTTTGAATTATAAAAATAATCAATTTTGGTTTCGATCTTCTTTGCCTTGTCATTAAAGTCTTCATATTTTTCGATTTTCAATAATCCTTTATCATATAAGTAATGACTATACAAGGCGGGCGTATCAGCTTTCCCATTTCGGACGAAGTAAGCCCTTTTTTCAATGGGAAGATGGTCAATATCGTAAGCATAGGCAATAGCAAGATAAGAACCTGCATTTGAAACGTCATAATAAGACTTTGCAAGCACCATATCATTAGCCTTGTATTCATACACAATAGCAGATGTTCCAAGCTGATTACCTCCCATACTACCACTTTTGCTTTTTTTGATCAATAAGCCAGTAGAACTATAAAAAAAATTAGTGTTAGTGCGGATAATGGTGTCGCCGTTAAAAATTGTTGCCCGATACTGAACAAGGTCCTTATCTTGTTTATTTTTTGTGTCTTTATTAAAATAAAGACGGTTCTTGTCTCTCGGTTCTTTTAGTATCCACTCTACAGCATTGTTTTTTTTGAGAATATTTATAGGCTGTAACAATATCACGCTTATTTTCATTAAATGGAATGAATGAAAGCCGATCTCCTTCTTTTGTTAAGTATTCTTCAGAAATGGTGTCTGTTCTAACCGAATTATTGCTATATCTTGTTACGAAATAAACAATTGACTTTACTGGTTTTCTTTTGTCTAGCGCATAAAATTTATCATAGTCAAAAGGCTTTGGCTCAACTTTAACATCAAGAGTTTCTTGGCAACGAACTGTTATTGCGAACGGAAGTAGTACGATCAATATTACGAGAAGCAAAAAGAGCTTTCTCTCCATACATTTAATTATTTCCTACAGACTTCAAACCTTCGATACCAACCACTTTTTCTTCTTCTTCACCCTTTTTCAACTTTTTCTTCTTCTTATTTGGGTCAACACCACTTAGCCGCTCTTCGGTAAGTTTATTGTACTCTATTACCTGTTCAGGCTTTAAAAGGCTTTTAATATTGTTATTTGTTTCGTTGTTCAGCTTGAAAAAGTTAGTCTCATCTTCTGGTCTAAAGGTACCCGCTTGTTGCTTTTTGTACAGCGCCAACTGCTCCTTAGAGAGATTAAAAACATAATTATAGATTACGCCTCTTTGAGTTGGCGTTAATTTTAATCTCTTATCCATCTCTTCTATATTCTTCTTCGCAAGTTCTTCTGCTGTAGGGATTTTCTGAGCCCAACTAGAAAAAAAGCCACTAAACATCAACATCGTAATTAAAATCAGTCTTCTCATGGCACAAATTTAAGAAATAAATCGAAAAAAATAAGGCTTGTGAATTTCTCTTCACAAGCCTTAAAATATTAGCTTCTTGCTTATTACAATGCTTTTTTGTAGCGCTCTGCTACTGCATCCCAATTCACAACATTCCAAATTGCAGCTAAATAAGCTGGGCGTTGGTTTTGATATTTTAAATAATAAGCGTGCTCCCAAACATCAACACCAAAAATTGGCGTTCCTTTTACCTCTGCAACATCCATTAATGGATTATCTTGGTTTGGAGTTGATGAGATAACTAATTTTTTATCTGCACCTACAGAAAGCCAAGCCCAACCAGAACCAAAACGAGTTGCGCCAGCATCCTGAATTTTAGTTTTAAAGTCTGCAAAAGAACCAAAAGTTTCATTAATTGCTTTTGCTAAATCGCCAGTTGGCTCACCACCTTTATTTGGGCCTAAAACTGTCCAGAATAATGAGTGATTAAAGTGTCCACCTCCATTATTACGAACTGCAGCAGGAAATTTTGAAATATTTTTAACAATTTCTTCGATGCTTGAACTTGCCTCAGGCTTACCTTCTAAAGCTTTATTTAAGTTGGTAACATAAGCTTGATGGTGTTTACCATGGTGAATTTCCATAGTCAACTTATCGATATGTGGTTCTAATGCGTCTGTTGCGTATGCCAACGCAGGTAATTCAAAAGCCATAATTTTTATTATTTAAGTTTTTAAAATGTTAATGTACAAATATAATCTTCAAAGGTTAAGTTTTACACCTTTATTTGTCAAATTTCTTTGCGTTTATTTTGAAAAAACGTAGTCATTAACCTACCACATTCTTCGGCTAAAACACCACCTTTTAAAACTGTTTTTGGGTGCAAAAGGTTTTGATTTATTCTAGTAAACCCTCGCTTCTCTTCATTCGCACCATAAACAATTCTCGAAATTTGCATCCAAAAACTAGCTCCAGCACACATTACACAGGGCTCAATGGTTACATATAAAGTACAATCTTTAAGGTACTTGCCACCTAATGTTTGTGCCGCAGCTGTAAAAGCTTGCATTTCTGCGTGAGCGGTTACATCATTTAATTGTTCTGTTAAATTATAACCACGACCAATAATCTTACCCTGACATACTACAATTGCGCCAATTGGAATTTCATCATTGTCAAATGCCTTTTTTGCCTCGTTTAAAGCAAGCTTCATAAAATGCTCATCAGCACCTGTTAGATTTTCTTTCTCTTCGAAATTATAATAACTCATAAAATGGTTAATTGATTAAATTGGTTAACTGTTATATGAGTTTGCTTCCATTTGGCACTTTTTTATCAACTGACATTAAAACAATATCGCCATTTTCATCTGCTAAACCTGTAACCAAAAATTCACTCATAAATTTACCAATTTGCTTTTTAGGGAAGTTGATTACCCCAACAATTTGTTTTCCTATTAATTCTTCCTTGCCGTAATGTTTAGTGATTTGCGCACTGCTCATTTTTATTCCAAACTCACCAAAATCAACCTTTACTTTATAGGCTGGCCTTCTGGCTTCAGGAAAATCGAATGTTTCAAGTATTGTTCCTACTCTTAGTTCTACTTTTTCAAAATCGCTCCAAGTAATTTCTTCCATTTGGTAAAAATACTATTTAACCACAAAGGCACGAAGGACAATAATAGTTATTAATACTAATTTTTGTATTGAATAGGTCCCATAACTCACAACTTGGAACTCACAACTTTTCTTAACTTTGCACAATGGTAGAGATTAAGTTAAAAAAAGGAAAAGAAAAAGCAGTTTTACAACGTCATCCTTGGGTGTTTTCTGGTGCGCTAGAAAAGATTAAAGGAAGCCCTGAAAACGGAGATGTAGTTAAAGTTTGCAGTGCGAATAATGATTTTTTAGCTTACGGTTATTTCAATAGTCAATCTCGTGTTGCCGTTCGTTTATTAGAATGGGATGAAAATCAAATAATTGATGAAACTTGGTATACACTAAAGATTAATCAAGCCATTACCTCAAGAGCTCATCTTCTAAAAAATAAAAACACCAATACCTATCGTTTAATTTTTAGTGAGGCAGATTTTTTACCTGGCTTAATTGTAGATAAATACGATGACTTTTTATCAGTCCAGATTTTAAGTTCGGGCATTGAAAAGGCAAAACCGATTATTATCGATTTATTAGTTAAAGCCCTACAACCAAAAGGGATTTTTGACAGGAGCGATGCAACCGCTCGTACACATGAAGGAATTACTGCAGAAAATGGCCTGCTTTGGGGAGAGGCTCCAGCAACTTTCATCGCTGTTAAGGAAAACGGAATTACTTACCATATCAATATCGCCGAAGGGCAAAAATCTGGCTTTTACTGCGACCAACGTGACAATCGCAAACTTTTAGCAGATTATGCAGAAGGCAAAACTGTATTAGATTGTTTTAGTTACAGTGGCGGATTTAGTTTAAATGCTTTTAAAAACGGCGCTACTGCAGTAACTAGTGTTGACAGCTCTGCATTAGCAATTGAAACTTTGAAGCAAAATATAGCGTTAAACAAATTTGATTCGGAAAACCATATCGCTATCCAATCTGATGTAAACAAGCAATTAAGAGCTTTCAAAGAAGAGGGAAAAAAGTTCGATATAGTTGTGCTAGACCCGCCTAAATATGCGCCATCTCGTTCTGCTTTAGATAGGGCTGCTCGGGCTTATAAAGACCTAAATCGTTTAGGGTTATTATTGCTTGAAAGCGGTGGTTTATTGGCTACTTTTTCTTGTTCCGGCGCAGTAGATATTGAAACCTTTAAACAAATTTTGGCTTGGGCCGCATTAGATGCAGGAAAGGAAGTTCAAATAATTAGACAATTTTCACAACCAGAAGACCATCCTATACGTTTATCTTTCCCAGAAGGCGAATATTTAAAAGGATTATTAATTCGAGTTTTATAAAAAATAGCTAAGAACAAATTATGCTTATTGTACAAAATATTAGGCTCAGTAGAGTATTAATTGATACGTGGAAAGTCGATTTAATAATGATTATTTCTTGTACAGCAGCATATTTTGTAAGAGAATATTTAATTGCACATCACTTTCAAATCTCTGCCATTATACCAACGGTATTGGGTACAGCAATTGCATTTTTTATTGGCTTTAATAACAACCAGGCTTATGATAGGTGGTGGGAAGCTCGTAAAATTTGGGGAGCAATAGTTAATGATTCAAGAAGTTTAGCTAGAAATTTAATCAACTTTGTTGAGGATCAAGAAACTGCCAATAGAATGGTTTGCAGGCATATTTCTTTCATTTATGCTTTAAAAGCTAACCTTCGTAGCACAGTAGATGAAATTTATACCAAGTACTTAACTGAATTCGATAAGCAAGATGTAGAAAGACATAGCAATAAGCATAATGCTATCTTAAACATACAGGCAATGGAATTGCAAAGGTTATATAAAGAGAATAAAATTGACGGGTTTAAGTTTATGGAAATCAACGAAATGTTGGTAAAATTAACTGATAGTATGGGTGGGTGTGAACGTATTAAAAACACTATATTTCCAACTACATATAGTTATTTAACTAAAGTTTTTATATGGCTATTTGTGGTAACCTTTACCTTAGTAATTAGTCAGGATATGGGTTATTGGAGTATTTTTATGGGCTGGCTAATAGGCTTTGTTTTTGTTTCTACCCAAATAAATGGGATGAGATTAGTTAATCCATTCGACAACAAATCATCTGGTTTACCACTTAATCATATCTGTAGAACAATAGAGATTAACCTGTTACAAATGCTGCGTGAAGAAGATATTCCAGAACCAATCAAACCAATTAATAACGAGTATATCTTGTAAGTAATTGTCCATCTAATATTTTAGGTTTGCCTAATAACAAAAGGAAGCTTTCTAACGAAAGCTTCCTTTTGTTATTAGGCATATATGTTAAAGTTATATCTCCTCTGAGCTCCCTGGTAACTTTTCATACTCGCCGGCTAAGGCATATTTGCCGAAAATAACTAAGCCAATTGCTATTGGAATAAAGATTAACAAAATAATCCCCCATTGCAATGCGGTGTTAGTTTGCGCAACTCCAGCTTCAGCTTTGCTAATTTTATCCCAAGCTTGCCATGACATAAAAACCATAGCTGCAGGACCAAGAATAATCCATATTAACCCTAATATTTTTTTTATTGATTTCATATCCTTAATCGTTAATAGTTTCGTCTTTTTTATTTGATAAATATACAGCTCCAATGATAAAACTTAGTGCAGCAATCCCGATAGGATACCATAAACCAGAAAGTGGTGTTGAACCTGCAAAACTCGCAATTAAGGTTGCTACAAAGGGCACCAGACCTCCAAAAACACCATTACCCACATGGTAAGGAAGAGACATTGAGGTATATCTAATTTTTGTTGGGAAAAGCTCTACCAAGAAAGCTGCAATTGGTCCATAAACCATTGTAACTAATAAAATCTGGAAGAAAACTAATCCTACAAAAATCCAGAAAGTTGATGTTTCTAGTATTTTATCTTTATAAATTTCTTTCGAATGGCCAATTGTTTTGCTAGCATCTGCATACACGGTATCAACCAAAACTTTGCTGTAAGATGCCCCACTTAACAAGCTTATTTTAGTACTGGTGGTTATCAAACTATCTCCTTTATCATGTAAAGGAACTCTTGTAATTACAGGTTCTGCCGTAGATGCTATTGCCGATACTTCAGTTTTACTTACATCACTCTTGTCTAAAAACATTTGATAAATTGGGCGATAGAATATAATTCCAAGCAGCATTCCAGTCAGCATGATCCACTTTCGACCAACTTTATCACTCCAAGCCCCAAATACCACAAAGAAAGGCGTTGCAAAAGCAATTCCCCAAAGTAAAATATATCTCGAATCGTTAAAATCTATCTTACAAGTATTTTCTATAAATGATTGGGCATAAAATTGACCTGTATACCAAATTACACCTTGCCCCATGGTAGCACCAAACAAGGCTAACAATACCATTTTGAAGTTTCCTTTTTTACTGAAACTCTCTTTCAAAGGATTTTTAGAAATATTTCCCTCTGTTTTTAACTTCGTAAACATTGGCGACTCGTGCATTTTTAAGCGGATGTAAATAGATACGCCTACCAATAAAATAGAAAGCAAGAATGGAATTCTCCAACCCCAATCTGCAAATGCCTCAGCTCCAATAATATTTTTTGACAGCACAATTATTCCCAATGAAAGGAATAAACCTAAGGTTGCTGTAGTTTGAATCCAACTGGTAAAAAAACCTCTTTTGCCTTTTGGCGCATGTTCTGCCACATAAGTTGCCGCTCCACCATATTCTCCACCTAATGCTAAACCTTGTACTAAACGTAAGATTAATACCAAAATTGGAGCAAAATAACCTATGCTAGAATAAGAAGGTATTAAGCCAATTAGAAATGTAGAACCACCCATTAAAACCAAGGTTAAAAGAAAGGTATATTTTCTTCCAATTAAATCTCCCAGTCTGCCAAAAACCAAGGCGCCAAATGGCCTTACAATAAAACCCGCAGCAAAAATTGCCAAAGTATTAATTAGTGCAGAAGCACCGGCATCTGCGGGAAAAAGCTGTGCACCAATAATGGTGGCTAAACTGCCGAAGATGTAAAAATCATACCATTCGATTAGGGTTCCGAGGGAGGATGCACCAATTACTTTAAAGATGCTATTTGGTTTAGTTTCGTGGTTCATAATTTTTAAAACTAATGGTTTAAAAATTAAAATACAACTACATCAATGAAAAGCTGTTAGCAAAACCGTTAAATTAACGTTTATAATTTCAAATAAAGTGTTTAAACATTAAAGAATTAAGAAAAAATGTTCCTTAATATTCTATTTTTTAAGTAAATCCTATGTTTCTCTAATAGCTAAAAAATTTGGCTGTTATCTCATCTTTACGGGTAAGAATTTTACGTGGGATGCCCATTAATGCAAATTTAAGCAGGAAAAATCATTGTTGAGCGTTGAGTTGTAAAAATGCAATTCTACAACTTAACAAATCAAACAGCTTAACAACTCCACTCTTATTGTTCGTCTCTAAAATAAACCTTGTAATAATTCATAGAGCGGTCATCATCAAAACCTTTTTCTATTAAATCTTTATTACCATGAATATAGATGTGGAAGTTCTTATCTAATTTTAAGATGTTTTTATAGTTTTTGGCCTGTTTTTTTACTGCGGCATCAGAAATATCAAAGTTGTCTGCAATTGGACTATCAAATTCTTCTTCGTAGTTCTTCTTGTAGCTTTTGAAAGATTCTATTCCTTCTTTGTTAGCGATAACTTCGTTTGCAAACTCATCAATATCAAAGGTTTCTTTTTCCTTAAAATACTTCATTGATTTATTTAGCAAATCGATTTTATCTGTTCTAGATATCTCGAAGTCTTCATCTAGTCTTTCGGTTACAAAGCTTTTGTAAACACCTAACACATTTTGGGTTTGACTGTAATTATCATTACGAACTTTTAGCTTTAAAAACTCGTCTTTCCAATAAACTGCTTCTGCACTGCGGTTAGTTTGGTCTATTACTGCCACTTTATAACCTTCCATGGCTTCGGTATTAAAGATTAGGCAACCTTTATCTAGCTTGTTGATATTAATGGCTTCTTGCTCGTATTTTAAGCCAAAACCACCTTGTTCTGGATAAACCGTTAAGTAACTTTCTTTAGTTTCAGATTTGAAGATACCGATGGCATCATGCAAGTCACCTTCAATTTGTACATTTTCGAAATAGGCAACGTATAATTCACCAGATTTTATTTTTGGGTGATTAGAAATCTCGAACAAATAGGTGGCTAATTTTTTAGTATTATCGTGGAAAATTGCTCCATTGGCAAAAATCTCTGCAGCAAAATGGTAAACCTCATTTAAATTAAGGTCGTTATTTGGGTGCATGAAACGATAAATTTCATTTACTTTTTCATACGGTGATAAGAAATATTGCAACAACAATTGTTTCAGCATTTCGTCTTCTAAATGCATAGATTGGTCTGAAAGGACATAAAATTCGTCTTGAAGTTTATTACCAATTCTATGTATAGAAAGTTCGGCTAATGTTGCTTGAGAAAAAGTAATCATATTTTAAAAATGTGACCGCAAAGAAACGAAGATTTTATGGAACACTATAAAAAAGAAATTTCTATTTAAAACTGTTCATTTACCAATTCCTTATTTAACATTGCGCCAACCATATTTCCTCCTGCTACAGAATCTGAAACCGATCTCATCATTGTAGTACAATCGCCAGCTGCGTAAACACCATATACATTTGTTTGTCTAAAGCTGTTAACATCAACATAACATTGTTCATTTAATTGAATGTTTAAATCTGTTATGATTTTTGTATTGTGCTCCATTCCAACTCTAGCGTAAATAGCTTCCAACACAAATGTACTTTCATCCCTAAATTTGAGACGCTGTACCGATCCCTTTTCATGAACAATTTCTTTTATTTCTTTTTGAACAATGTTGATGTTTCTAGCAAGTAGCTTAGCTTGACTAACTGAATCGATATCAGCTATTCCGTTAGTAAATAAAGTAAGGTCTTTGGTCCAGTTGCTAATTAGTTTTGAAAATTCGAATCCAATTTCTCCATTCGCAATTACACCTGTTTTTTCACCTCTCACCTCGTAGCCATGACAATAAGGGCAATGTAAAACTGAAATCCCCCAACATTCTGCAAAGCCTTTTATAGCTGGAAAAATATCTTTAACTCCAGTTGTAATAACCAATTTTTTCGCAACAAATACCTGTTGATTTGAGGTTTTAATCTCAAACCCAGTTTCCGTTTTTACTGCATTATCTGCAATACCTTCTAAAAATCTTACCGTTGGATAAGCCAAAACCTGAGCCTTGGCAATTGCGGCTAAATTTGCAGGGGTTTCTCCATCTCTTGTTAAAAAGTTATGTGAATGTGGCGTTTGCCAGTTGCAAGGCTTACCGCTATCAATAATTAACACCTTACGCAAAGAGCGACCTAAAGCCATACCTGCAGCTAAGCCTGCGTAGCTACCTCCAACAATAATTACATCAAATATTTCCTCCTTTTGCATAACCTTATGTTTGAAACAAAAATAATCGATATATTACTGAAGCTATAATTTAGGCGTAACGATACTGTAAAAAGAACTACTGTTTTTTGTAATATAAACCTTGCCTGTCCGGCAGGCAGGGTTATTGAAGTGAGCACGTAGCGCAGCGTAGTAAAACGAAAAGAAGGGCTCTCGTTTCCGACACCCTTCTTCCTTTGTTTTTCTAAAAACCTTATTTATTTTCTTTTTCGTGTGGCGTATTTCTTAACGAAACGGGTTTTTTATTGTTCTTTTTCATTTTAAGGTTTAACATCTCTACCAATACTGAGAATGCCATTGCAAAATAAACATACCCTTTTGGTATGTGCTGGTCAAGTCCCTCAGCCAATAAAGAAACACCAATTAACAGTAGAAATGATAAGGCTAACATTTTTACAGTAGGGTGTTTGTTTACAAAATTACTAATGGCACTTGCAGAGAACATCATAACGATTACAGCGATAACAACCGCAGCTATCATAATTTCTATGTGTTCTGCCATACCTACAGCGGTAATAACAGAATCTAGTGAGAAAACGATATCTAAAATCAATATCTGAACGATAGTTCCAGCGAAAGAATGCACCTTAACTTTTCCTTCAGATTCTTCATCACCTTCTAGTTTATTGTGTATTTCATGGGTGCTTTTATAGATTAAAAATAAACCTCCTGATAACAGGATTAAATCCCTTCCAGATATAGCCAATTTCTCTAACCATTCTTCGTTTGTAATGCCAATCCAATCGCCAATGTTAAACAATGATGCCGTTAGTCCCATTACCCAGCTTAATGAAAGCAATAACAAAACACGAGTAATCATAGCCAATGCTAAACCTAGTTGACGAGCTTTTTTTTGTTGGTTTTGTGGGAGTTTACCCGACAAGATTGAGATGAAAACAATATTGTCTATTCCTAAAACAATTTCTAATATTGTTAAGGTTAAAAGGGAAATCCAGGCTTCTGGCGTGGCTAAAAAATCCATAGTTAAAATATATGAGGCGAATATAAAAAAAGCCTGTCGATTTACATCAACAGGCTTAGGTATTATTTGTTTGGTTTATTTATTTGAAAGTAACACTATTATACTGAACCTTTACCACTACTCTGGCGTTGCCGCCTTTACCTATTTGTCCGCTATAATTTTTGTCTTGACTATAACTTCTATCGTCTCCACCTTCTCTTTTTGCAGTTACGTTGGTGCCATATTTAAACCCTGCATAACTTGTTTTTACTTCGAAATTAGCATTGTAATTGGTTGCAAAACCTAAATTTACAGTAGTATACTGTCCATCAACATCTACATCTCTACCAGCTTCAATATCATCAATGTTAACACTTCCATACTGGGCTCTACTTGTTAAATTTCCACGTAAAGAACCCACCTTAACGCTGGTATATTGAGTGTTAACATTCATTGCACCACTAACACTACCGATTTTTATTCCACCACCATACTGATGCTTAATACTTGCCGCTCCTTTTACACTTGTAATGTTAACAGCAGAATACTGAACATCGATATCTAATGTCCCAACTGTACCTATAGTAACCCCAGAACCATATTGGTGTTTTATTTTTAATGAGCTGGCTTCTTTAATATTGGCGGCACCATATTGCACATTAACGTAGTTATTTCCATTATTTAAATCGCCTGCAATAAAATTACCATATTGAACTTTTATAGAAGTGGGCCCAGAAAAATCGCCCATGGTAATGTTGCCATATTGCTGTGATGCAGATAATGAATTATTAGCTGGCATATAAACTGTATAATGAACTTTTACCTCTCTACGCCAAATTGTTTTTCCATTTTTAATACTACTTCCCCAGTTACCATTACGATTGCCCATTTCAGTTTTATAGCTCACTAAATCTCCGCTTTTAGTGGCTTCTATCGAAACGTCATCTAATAATTTTTGCGCCTCCTCTGCTGTCTTTGCATAGGCTTTCATGTCTACATCAACCTTTACCTCGTTTTTATCCCAGGTTTTAATAGTTATAGATCCGAATTGGTTGTTTAAACTAATTTTATCACTTCGATCTACTGTAAAAGCCTTTGAAAAAGACTTAGCTTTCATTGGCGTATCGTCTTGTGTATCTTGATTGTTTGAACCATCGCCATACCTAACATTTACACTGTTTTTTACATCATTTACAGTGTAAGAATAAGATGATGAAGTAGAAACGGTGGTGTTAACTTTTGGATTAACATTAACAGAAATACTTGGCTGTTGTTGAGCATTTACCTGTGTGGCGAGTAACAGCATACCCGATAGGCTTAAGATTGCTAATTTCATATTGAATTCTCCTTTTTATTATATTGATTGACTTGATTGATAATCATTAACTGCTGTTTTAAAACTTGCAGTTGCATTTCGCGATTTTTCACCATTTCCTTAACCACAAAAATTTGATTTGGACTTTCTGGCAATTCAGTTTTTAACCTGTCGTATTCTGCATCAAGATTTTTTAAATCTTCGGTAAACCTTTTATACAAATCCGGGTTTTCAGATGCGTAAATAGCTAAACTGTCTTTTTTCTCTTCTATTTGACTTACAAAACTTACTTCTCTCTTGCCAAACTCTGGGTTAATATCCGCCACGTCGATGTTTTTGGCCTGGTTATAATTATATGTAAAGTATAAGCCTAAACTCACTACCAATGTTGCTGCAATACTCATCCATTGGTACATTTTAATCGACTTTTTTGGCTGTTTTTTTTTATCCAGCTCTGCTTCAATTCTTGTCCACAACTGGTCTGATGGACCTTTTACTTCAAACTCTTTTTTGTTGTCTTTTACAAACCCCTCTAATTTATTGCTCATCTTGCTACTCCTTTCATTTCTAATAAACTATTCAACTTTCTTTTTGCCCGCATGTATTGCGAACGTGATGTATTTTCTGTTATTTTTAATATATGTGCTATCTCTTCGTGGTCATAACCTTCAAATAAATAAAGGGTTAAAACTACTCTGTAACCATCTGGCAACTCGTTCATTGCCGCCTTTATGGCTTCTACTTTTAAAGTAGTTTCCTCATAATCAGGCGCAGGCTCATCTGCCACTTCCACTTCATCTAAGCTTACTAGCTCTAACTTTCTTTTGCGTAGGTAGTTAATTGCCCTGTTAATTACAATTTGTTTTAACCACAAACCAAATGTTGTTTCTTGTCTAAAATCAGCTATACGATTAAAAGCATCTAAAAAAGCTTCTTGCAAAACATCCTCCGCTTCAGCATCATCATTTACAATTCTTAGCGCAACATTGTACATCGCATTAGCATACAACTTGTATAACTCAAATTGTGCTTTACGGCTACCAGCTCGGCAATCATTTACCAGCTCTACGTGCTTATCTATGTATACTGTTTCCAAATTCTAAAGCGTTCTGATTAAAAGACATCGTAATTTTTAAAACGTTGCATCAAGGTAGAAAAAAAGTTTATAACCCCTAAATCCCCTAAAGGGGACTTAGGGTTAGAAAAGCAAAGGCAGAAGCTTTTATGAATGTTAGTCCCGCTATACTTTCTGCCATGAAGAATGGCATTCATCCTATCGGGTTTAGAGAACAAAAGTTTGTGCAAGAAGGAAAAAAGAACAAGGAGCAAAGAATAAAGATTGAAATTCCTGTCTTAATACTTAATACTAACTACTATATACTTATTAAAACAAAATCGGTATTTTTGCGGCTCAAAATTTAATTTAAAGATGTTAAGAACAACAACTTGCGGTGCTTTAACACTGCAAAATTTAGGCGAAAATGTAACACTCTGCGGTTGGATGCAGAATTCTAGAGATTTGGGCGGGATGACTTTTATAGACATTCGCGACCGTTACGGCATCACTCAGTTGGTTTTTAACATGAATGATAATGCAGATTTATGCGCTGGCGCTCGTAGCCTTGGTCGTGAGTTTGTAATTAAAGTTAGTGGAATCGTTGTAGAACGTTCAAATAAAAATAAAGAAATCCCAACTGGCGAGGTTGAAATTAAAGTTACCGAATTAGAGATTTTAAATGCTGCAAAATTACCTCCATTTTTAATTGAAGATAAAACCGATGGTGGTGATGATTTACGTATGAAATATCGCTACCTAGATTTACGTCGTAACCCGATTAGAAATAACATGATTTTACGTCATAGAATGGCTCAATCTGTTCGTCGTTATTTAGATGCTTTAGACTTTATCGAGGTAGAAACTCCAGTTTTAATTAAATCTACGCCAGAAGGCGCAAGAGATTTTGTGGTACCAAGCCGTATGAATGGTGGCGAGTTTTATGCTTTACCACAATCGCCACAAACATTTAAACAGTTGTTAATGGTTTCTGGTTTCGACCGCTATTTTCAGATTGTAAAATGTTTTAGAGATGAAGATTTACGTGCAGATAGACAACCAGAATTTACACAGATTGACTGTGAGATGTCTTTCATTGAGCAAGAAGATATCTTAAATACTTTCGAAGGTCTAATTCGTACTTTATTTAAAGAGGTTCGTAACTACGATTTACCTGAAGTGCCTCGTATGCAATATGCAGATGCGATGAAATTCTATGGCTCTGATAAACCAGATACTCGTTTTGATATGAAATTTATCGAAATGAACGACATTGTTAAAGGAAAGGATTTCCCTGTTTTTGACAATGCAGAATTAGTAATCGCTATTAATGCTAAAGGTTGTGCACATTATACCCGTAAACAATTAGACGAGTTAACAGACTTTATTAAACGTCCACAAATTGGTGCAACGGGTTTAATTTACCTTCGCCATAATGAAGATGGTTCTTTAAAATCTTCAGTTGATAAATTTTATAACGAAGAAGAATTAGCAAGATGGTCGGCAACTTGCCAAACCCAACCAGGCGATTTAGTTTTAGTAATGGCTGGCGGAATTGATAAAGTTCGCAAGCAATTAAGTGAGCTCCGTTTAGAAATGGGTAGCCGTTTAGGTTTACGTGATAAAGATAAATTCTCTGCGCTTTGGGTTTTAGATTTCCCTCTTTTAGAATGGGATGAAGAAACTGAACGCTACCATGCCATGCACCATCCATTTACTTCTCCAAAACCAGAAGATATTGCAATGTTAGATACCGACCCTAAAAACGTTCGTGCTAACGCTTATGACATGGTCGTAAATGGAACTGAAATTGGCGGTGGTTCTATTCGTATTCACGACAGAACATTACAGGCTTTAATGTTTAAACACTTAGGCTTTACTGCAGAAGAAGCTCAAAAACAATTTGGTTTCTTAATGGATGCATTTGAGTTTGGCGCTCCTCCACATGGTGGTATCGCATTCGGATTTGACAGATTATGTTCAATTTTTGCAGGATTAGATTCAATTAGGGATGTTATTGCCTTCCCTAAAAACAATTCAGGCAGAGATGTAATGATTGATAGTCCAAGTACAATTGACGATAAACAATTGAAAGAATTAAAGATTAAGACGGATTTGTAGTTCACCAGCTCATGAGTTCATTAGTGTGATTGGGCAAGTAGTATAATCAATAGCTCGTCATGCTGAATTTATTTCAGCATCTGACTTGCAGGAAATAAATTCAGCATGGCGCAGGCCACAAAACAAAAAAGGTCTTGGCAAATTGCCAAGACCTTTTTTGTGCACCTAGCTAGTTAGCTATAAAAAAATGAGCTAACGATGCTACTGAACTAAAAAAGCCACAGTAAAAACTGTGGCTTTTTCTAATAAGTTTCACTATCAGGAGGTATGCCATAGTCTACAAAACCAGCATCTTTCTTTTTGTCTTTTTTGCCAAAAAAAGATTTAACCATATTAAAAATACCAGAAATATTTTCGGCATCTAACGACTTCCCTAATTTCCCAGAAACTAAGGCACCTACCGCTTTTGTAATTACACCAGAGCCTCTAAAAATAGTGCTGTTTAATAACATCGGCAATGCAATAGACATAATTTTACTGCTAATGTTAGTCTTCTCATCAAACTTTAAAAAGCCACTTGGTGTTGCAAATTTTTTAATCAGATTGCCAATTGAAAACTGACTGATATATACTTTAGAATCTTCTTTCAGCATTACCCCACGATGTTTGTAATCAGCTTTTAATCGCTGTACTTCACCATGCAAATCATCTAAAGTTTTGATGCTGTTATAATTTCTCTTCATCGTCATCGTCTTTATCGGCCACCTTATCAAAGTATTTCCTGATGAATAAATTCACCAATACTCTTTCAATGTATTTATCCTTAGTTAAATAAACAATAATAGATAATAGCAAGTAGATGGTAGCAACGCAGCCAAAACCTCTTGCATAACTTCCTAATACTTCAGAAAGATATAAGGCCAAGGTAAACGATGCAAATAAAAAAGCCAGCACAAATGAAATAACTACTGCACCACTTGTGATTAAATCTGCGAAAATCTTAGATCCCTTTTCCACAGCCGAAAGCTTCGTATATTCAATACGAGTATCGATGTATTCCTTGGCATCTAAAAAAATATCTTCAAGATCTTTTTCTTTATTATCTTCCATTATCTTTTAGGATTAAATAGCTCAAACATTTTCTACTTCGGTAGAATACTCATCTTCTACATCACGTAATTTACTTTTTATAGAGCTTACTACTTTATCTTTTAAACTGCTCAGGTTATTAATTTCATCAGCTGCTTTATCCTTAATCGAATCGCCTAAATCCTTTAAAGATTGACTTAATTTATCTCTTGTATCGCTTCCTTTTTCTGGAGCAAACAATAAACCTAATGCTGCTCCTGCAGCTAAACCAGCTAATAATGCTACTAGTACTTTCGAATTATCATTCATAATAATTAATTTTTATTGTTAAACATAAGTTATTTCAAATATAGCAATGCTGATGTTATGCTATTGTTAATCTTAAATTATAACTCATCTTGCTCATGATTTGTTTTAATTCTTTCTAATCTTTCTGTTGCCATTGCACTAGTTTCGTAGATTTTAATGAGCAAGAAAAAGTAAGATAACAACAATGGTCCAAACACCAGCCCCAATATACCAAATAATGGAATACCAATAACTACGCCAATTACAGTAATTATCGGGTGAATATTTCCAATTTTTTTTGCAATCATGAATCTTAGCACATTATCGATATTGATAATGACCACAAAGCCAAAAATTAGCATTGCCCAACCGGCAAAATTGTTTCCCTCTGCCAATTGTAATAATGCACCAGGCACAAAAATAACCGGGGGGCCCAAGATTGGCACCAGTGATATAAATGCTGTTATTACTCCCCAAAAAAGAGGGTCGTTATATCCCAAAACATAAAATGATAAGCTTACTAACGAGCCTTGAACAATAGCAATAAAACCCTGCCCAACAACGTTTGCATAAGTTGTATTTCTCATTTCTTCTGCAAATCGGTTAGAATTTTGTTCTCTGAAAGGCGCATATTTAATCAGTGCGTTTTCAAATGTTTCTCGCTCTACCAACATAAAGTACAGTAAAAAATACATTAGCAATAAACCAAGAACCACATTAAAAACACCAGAAATTAAAGACGGGAATAAACCAGTAGCCCAACTACCAGCACTTTTTAACCCATCCTCTATTATTTTACCTACATTACCGTTAACTGGTAAAAGATGTTGAATTTTATACAGTAAATTCTTAAAATAAATTTGATCGTTATTTAGTTCAGTAATTTTTTCAATTACCATACTGCTTAGTGCATAAAAGGGAAGCACAAGTACTACAATTGAAATGAACAAAAGTAACACCGCAGTAAAACGCCTATTCCAATTCTTTACTTCAGTTAAATGAATATAACCTGGGCGTAAAATGGTGTACAAAACAAGTGTACTTAACAGCGAGCCAAAAATCCCCATTAGGGAATAAGCAATTAAACAACCTAATGCTATAATAATAACAAGGTTAATATAGTTACGCTGTTTGTAGGTAAATATAGACATACGGAGCTTTAGATGTATATATCATTAAATAACAAAAGCCCCTAAATTGTTTTAGAGGCTTTCAATTTTATTGAAAAATTAAATCTTTAATTATCCAAATCAATAGCCTTCATTTTATTATAAAGTGTCTTTCTATCGATGTTCAAAATTTTGGCCGCTTTGGTTTTATTAAAATTTACCTCTTTTAGTACATTTAAAATCGCTTCATATTCTGCTTCTAAAGCTGCGTTTTTTAAATCTCTTGGTTTATTGGAAGTGGCCGAACGAACAATAGAATTTTCAACCGCATTTTCAATTGCCGTTGCTTTTGCATAAGTAGAAATTTCTAACGGCAAAGCTTTTAACTGAATTTCTTCTCCCTCGGTTAATAATGTCGCTCTCCTTACAACATTTTTAAGTTCACGAACATTTCCTGGCCAGTTATAGGTTAAAAAGCACTCTTCAACTTCTTCAGAAAAACCCTGAACATTCCTACTCAACTCTTCATTTGCAGTACCTAAAAAAGTGTTTGCAAAAACCATGATATCTTTTCCTCTTTGGCTTATTGGCGGCAAGTGAATAGAGAATTCATTAAACCTATGGAATAAATCTTCTCTAAACCTTCCTTTTTGAATTGAATCTCCAAGGTTCTCATTAGTTGCAACAATAATTCTTACGTCCAAATCTAATTCCTTTGTGCTACCAATACGTTTAATCTTTCTTTCTTGTACCGTTCGCAATAATGCAGCCTGAATCTCATAAGATAAATTCCCTACCTCATCTAAAAACAATGTCCCACCATTCGCCATTTCGAAGTGACCAATTTTGGTGTACAATGCGCCGGTAAAGGAGCCTTTTTCATGGCCAAAAAACTCACTTCCCGCTAATTCCTTAGTCAAGGAACCACAGTCCATCGCTACAAAAGGTTTATCTTTCCTTGGGCTATTTAAATGGATAGTTTTTGCAACTGATTCTTTACCCGTTCCACTCTCCCCTGTTAAAATAACACTATATGATGTTGGAGCAACAAGCATAATTTGCTTCATCAAATCTCTAGAAGCACTGCTTTGTCCAACTACAAACTCTCCTGTTTCAGCCTCAACTTTTTTAGCAGATTTTTCTTTCTTATTTGTAGAAACAACAGGCTCATAAACAGCATTAAGTGCAATTTGCGTTTCAATTGCCTTATTAATTGTATTTAGGATTTCATCCGGGTAAAGCGGTTTAGTAATATAATCGTAAGCCCCTAACTTTATAAGTTCCACCGCAAGTTTAATATCAGAATAACCAGTTATAATTATTACTCCTGTGCTAGGATAATTATCTTTGATTTTAATTAACATTTCCTTACCATCTGTATCTTCCAAACGGTAATCACACAAAACCAAATCAAACTTTTGTTTAGACAAATGATCCATTGCAGAATTGCCATTTGTAGCAGTTTCTACGCTAAAGGAATTTCTCGTTAAAAACTTTGATAATAAGAGCCCGATATTAATTTCATCATCAACGATTAATATTTTCTTCATATAAATAACTAAATAATAGCTAAATATAAATAAATATTTAGTTTGGGAAATATTTTCTACACTGTTTTTAACAAAAATTCACACAAAAAAAGCACCTGTTAAAAAACAGATGCTTTTTAATTAAATTATTTTCTTAAGAACTAAAAAGTATAACCTAGTCTTAATCCCATAAATCCTGCACCATCTAAACCTTCATATCTCACACCAACATCAAAACCACCAAACTTAGCTCCAACACCTGGCGCATAAGTAAAGCTTGTACTGCTTACAGAAGTAACGGTTCCACCAGAAACAGATGGTAAATAAGTTTTAGCAATAGTTACGCCTGCTTCTGCCATACCGTAAAAATTTTCAGAGAACATGTAACGACCACCAGCTTTAATTGGGATCCATATTGCAGCTTTTGTATCGAGATTTGCATTTGCTAAATCTTTAGGAATAAAAGCAATTGCACCTGTTGTTAGGGTTGCATCGAAGTTTTCTGCAATACCTTGGCTAAACCTTAAAGTTAAACCAGCACCAACATCATAAGATGCCTTTAATCCACTTAAGGGCAAAGCGCCTTCAACTCCAATACCGAATTTGAAACCGTTAACGCCAGCGTTTTGTGCTTTTAGATTTGAACTAGCTAACAAGATTGCGCCAGCTAATAGAGTAAATACTAATTTTTTCATGTTTGTTTGAGTTAATTTGATTAATCTTTGTTTAAACAAATATTGGCACAAACACTGGTTAAATAAATACCCATACATAGGTATATTTTAATACCCACTAACACTTACTAAGAAATAAACTGACTGATTTTCAGTCAAATAAAAATATTATTACCCCATTTAAAATACACTATCTGCCCTTAAAAACCGCTTTCCGTTTCTCTAGGAAAGCTGCAACCCCTTCTTTAAAATCTTCTGTTTGGAAGCAATTGGCAAACTCATCAATTTCAACCTCGAAGCCGTTAACATCTTCTTTTAAAGAGGCATTAACTGCTTTTATAGCACTAGCAATGGCCAAAGGTGCTCTAGTTTTAATTTTATTCAAAATTTCTTCTGCCTTGGCAATCAATTCTGCCTGTGGCACAACTTCATTTATCAATCCAATTCTATGAGCTTTTTCTGCAGTAATCATACCAGCGGTGGTAATCATTTCAATAGCCCTACCTTTTCCTACCAACTGTGTTAACCTTTGCGTGCCCCCATAGCCTGGTATTAGTCCTAAGGTAACTTCTGGCAAACCTAGTTTTGCATGATCACTTGCTAAACGAATATGGCAGGCCATTGCTAATTCTAATCCTCCGCCAAGGGCGAAACCATTAATAGCTGCTACAACAGGTTTGGGACAATCTTCAATAGCATCGAAAACATTTTGATGCCCATTTCTTGCCAATTCTTTTCCTTCAGCTAAAGAATAATTTTGGAACTCTGAAATATCAGCGCCAGCAACAAATGCCTTTTCTCCTGCTCCAGTAATCAATACGCCCCTCACCTCTTCACTGTTTGTGGCAAATACAATTGCATCCGCTAATTCACTTAACACTTCCTTATTTAAGGCATTAAGCTTATGTTCTCTATTGATGGTGATGTAAAAGATCTGCTCCTTTACTTCAGCTATGATTTGTTGATATGCCATCTCTTAAAAATTTCTGTTGTTAACTACCCATTCTTCAATATAAGTCACTATGCTTACCATTGGTGTTCCGGGAGGGAAAAGTTCTCCAACGCCAATTTCTTGGAGCTTTTTCCTATCTCCATCAGGAATAATTCCTCCACCCGTTAATAAAACATCTGTTAATTGCTTTTCTTTCATGATGGCAACAATTTTAGGAAAAACGGTCATGTGAGCACCAGAAAGAATCGAGATTCCTATGGCATCTACATCTTCCTGTAAAGCTGCATTTACCACCATTTCTGGTGTTTGGCGTAGGCCAGTATAAATAACCTCCATACCCGCATCTCTTAATGATGTTGCAATCACTTTTGCCCCACGGTCATGTCCGTCTAAGCCAACTTTTGCTACTAAAACCCGAATAGGTCTATTCAATGTATTGTTCATATTTGATAACAAGTGGAATGTAAATGTAAAGAAATTAGTGCTTTTTAAATAACCTCTCTTAAATGTAATTATAAGGAAGTTAATAACCAGCACAGAGCCAACTTAGAGCCAGTTATAACGAAGGATGAACGAAGGATGAACGTAAGATGAACGAAGGATAATAGGAGTTTAGTTAATCTTTAACTATCTTTATACAAAGCAAAACCTATGGCAATTTCAAAAAACAACATCGTTACCGAAACCCTAAGTGGTAAGGTGGGCAACATCATTTTCAAAAACTACGGCAACAAGACCGTTATCAGCAAGCACCCAGATATGTCTAAGGTGGTCAAAACTGAAAGGCAGAAGGAAAATCAACTGCAGTTTAAGGCGGCACAGGCCTATGCAAAGAGCATCCTTTCAGACCCAGAGAAAAAGCAAGCGTTTATTAAAACGATACCCAAAGACAAAATAGCTTACCACGCTGCCATTTCAAAATACCTAAAAGAGAATAAAAGCACTTAATAAAGCTATTCAAATAGAGGATAAAATCGGTTAATTTATTAACTTTGAGGTCTATAATCTATAATTTTTATGAGTGAAGAAAAATCATTGAACTTTATTGAAGAGCTAATAGAGAATGATTTAAGTAGTGGAAAGACGAAAACCTTAGTAACTCGTTTTCCGCCAGAGCCTAACGGATACTTACACATTGGACATGCTAAAGCGATTTGCCTTAATTTTGGTTTAACCCAAAAATATGGTGGCTACACTAACCTACGTTTTGACGATACTAATCCCGTAACTGAAAAAACAGAATATGTAGATAGTCAGCAAGCAGACATTCAATGGTTAGGCTTTCAATGGAAAAATGAATTATATGCTTCAGATTATTTTGATCAGCTACATTCTTTTGCCGTAAAACTCATTGAAGACGGTTTAGCTTATGTAGACCACAGCACAGCCGAAGAAATTGCTACACAAAAAGGAACACCTACAGAACCTGGTACACCTAGTGCCTATAGAGAACGTAGCGTTGATGAAAATTTAGCTTTGTTTGCGCAAATGAAGAATGGCGAATTTGCTGATGGAACTTGTACATTAAGAGCTAAAATCGATTTGTCAAGTTCAAACATGTTAATGCGTGATCCAATTATTTATCGCATTAAACACGCTCATCATCACCGTACAGGAGATGCTTGGTGCATTTACCCAATGTATGATTTTGCACATGGACAAAGTGACAGTATAGAAAACATTACGCACTCAATTTGTACTTTAGAGTATGTGTCTCACAGAGAATTATACGATTGGTTTATAGAGAAACTTGGTATTTTTCCTTCTAAACAATATGAATTTGCCCGTTTAAACCTTACGTACACAGTAATGAGTAAACGTAAGTTAATGCAGTTGGTTAACGAAAATATGGTTAGTGGCTGGGACGATCCACGCATGCCTACTATTAGTGGTCTGCGCAGAAGAGGTTATACACCAGAAAGCATTAAAGAATTCTGCGAGCGCATCGGCATTGCCAAAAGAGAGAATCTAATTGAATTAAGCTTATTAGAGTTTTGCATTCGCGAAGACTTAAATAAAAGAGCTACTCGTGTAATGGCTGTTTTAGACCCTATTAAATTAATAATAACCAACTATACCAAAGGTGAAGAAATTTTAATAGGCGAAAATAATCCAGAAGCTGAGGATAAAGGAGGAACTCGTGAGATTCCATTTAGCAACGAACTTTGGATTGAGCGTGAAGATTTCATGGAAGAACCTGCAAAAAAATGGTTCAGGTTAGCGCCGGGTGCAACCGTAAGATTAAAACATGCTTATATTGTTAAGTGCGAAGATTTCAAGAAAGACGAAAGTGGAAACGTAACAGAAATTCACTGCACCTATATTCCTGAATCGAAGAGCGGTGAAGATACAAGTGGCATAAATGTTAAAGGAACTATTCATTGGGTAAGTGCAAAACATGCTGAAACTGCTGAGGTGCGTTTATACGATCGTTTATTTACTGTCGAATCTCCAGATAGCGAAGAAGGTGATTTTAAGGATTATTTAAATCCAGAAAGTATGCAAGTAATTAAACAAGCGTATATAGAGCCTTATTTGGCTAATGCAGAACAAGGAATTGGTTATCAGTTTATACGTAAAGGTTATTTTAGTGTAGATAAAGATTCTAAGCCTGGAAACATCATTTTCAACAGAACTGTTGGCTTAAAAGAAGCTTGGAAACCTAAAGCATAATGTAAAAAGGAAAATGTAAGATGGGGAATGGGTTCTTTACATTTTCCATCTTACTTCCTACATATACTTCTTGTACAAATTAAACAAAATCAGCTTATCTGGTTCTGTTAAAGTTGGCGTTAAATCATTACCCACAAAGTGACGTTTGAATGCTGTAATAGCCGCTCCCAAATTCTTCACATCATAACCTATAATTCGCAAGGCAGAAGTTGTATCAAAATCTGTAGGTGGCATTTGCAAAACATCATCAAACCATAATCCAAAACCTTTTTTAGCTAAAGTTTTCCAAGGGAAATTATTTGGATCTGGTTTACGCGTTGGTGCAAAATCAGCATGGCCAATAAAGTTAGCGGTTGGAATACTGTATTTCTTTTTCAAGGTAGCCAATAAAGCGCAAAGGCTATTAATTTGCGCATCTGTCCATACATCGGTTGTACCATTATTATCCATCTCTATTCCAATAGAACAAGAATTCATATCCGTAACGCTACCCCATTTGCCTGCTCCGGCGTGTTGTGCCCTTAAATAATCATTTACCATTTGCACAACCTTTCCATCTCTGCTCACTACATAATGAGAACTTACTGCCGTTCTTGTAATGGTAAATGTTTTTATGGTTTGAGCTAAAGAATCTTGTGCGGTGTGGTGGATAATTACAAAATTAGGCTTTCGAATTCCCATATTAACCGTACCCACAAAATACTGTTGGTTGTTAAGAGAGTCTATAGTTTGTCCTTCTGGGGGAGTTGCTTTAATGGTTTTAGAAAAATCCTTCGCCATATTTTTATAAATCTTATCTGTAGCAGCATATTTATTTGTACTACAGTTAGTCAAAAACATTGTGCATCCTAATAAAATGGCACTATTTGAAATTGTCTTTTTTAACAGCATGGCTTTTGTTTAGTGGTGATAATCAGTAGAGATTTGCTTCTATTTTTTTGCTAATTTAGTGCATTGAAATAAAATAAAATCAATTTCGTAACCAAATGAAGAATAATAACAAAACTGTTGCTTTACTTTTAGGCCTTTCAATAACGACTAGCATATTTTCTTGCAATAACGCGGAGCAAAAAACAGGTAATAACGATAAAAAAGCGAAAGACAGTTTAATAGAATATGTTGCTCAACGATTGCCAATTTATGAGAGAGTTAGGCTAACTACCAACTTGAATGAACTTTCAGTAAGCGAAAGAAAAGTGCTTCCACTATTAATTGAAGCCGCCAAAATAATGGATGAATTATTCTGGAAACAAGCATACCCCCAACGCGACAGTCTTTTAAGCACAATAAAGGACGAAAAAACAAAGCAGTTTGTGATGATTAATTACGGTCCTTGGGATAGGTTAAATGGCGACAAACCTTTTGTAACCGGCATTGGTGCGAAACCTGAAAACGGGACATTTTATCCGGCTGGGATGAAAAAGGAAGACCTTGAAAAATCTGATGTAAAAGATAAGTTTGGCTTATACTCGGTAATTAGAACCGAGCAAGGTAAATTAATCTCGGTTCCTTACCATGTAATTTATGCCACAGAGTTGCAAAAGGCCAGTAGTTTATTAAAACAAGCTGCACTAGTTGCAGACGATGCCGGATTAAAAAAATATTTAAACCTTCGTGCTGATGCTTTGGTATCAGACAATTATACCGCAAGTGATTATGCTTGGTTAGATATGAAAACCAATGGACTTGATATTATTATCGGCCCAATTGAAAATTATGATGACAAATTATTCAATGCTCGTGCATCGTTTGAATCTTATGTTTTAGTTAAGGATAAAGTTTGGAGCAAACGTTTAGCAAAGTATGTTGCTATGCTACCTGAATTGCAAAAAGGGCTACCTGTTGATGCGAAATATAAAAAAGAAACACCAGGTACAGATTCTGAATTAAACGCTTATGATGTTCTTTATTACGCTGGAGATTGTAATGCTGGCTCAAAAACAATTGCCGTTAACTTACCAAATGATGAAGTTATTCAACAGAAAAAAGGAACTCGCCGTTCGCAATTGAAAAATGCAATGCAAGCCAAGTTTGATAAAATCTTAGTGCCAATTGCCAATGAATTAATCGATAAAGACCAAATTAAACACATCAAGTTTGATGCGTTTTTTGCTAACGTTATGTTTCACGAAGTGGCGCATGGCTTAGGTATCAAAAACACAATTACAGGAAAAGGAACCGTTCGCTCTGCATTAAAAGAACAATACTCGTGGCTAGAAGAAGGCAAGGCTGATATTTTAGGTTTGTATATGGTAACTGGCCTGCTTAAAAAAGGTGAACTTACTGGCGACATAAAAGATTATTACACCACTTTTATGGCTGGTTTGTTACGCTCTGTGCGTTTCGGTGCCGCAGAATCTCACGGTAAAGCAAATATGCAATGCTTTAATTTCTTTAAGGAAAAAGGCGCATTCCAAAGATCTGCAAACGGAACTTATAAAGTTGATTTCGACAAGTTCGCGATAGCGATGAATGAACTAACCAATTTCATTATTATACTTCAAGGAAATGGTGATAAAATCGCTGTTGAAAAAGCTCAAAAAACAAATGGAGTCATTGCAGCGGAGCTGCAAGGTGATTTAGATAGATTATCTAAAAAAGGTATTCCAGTTGATTTAGTTTTTGACCAAGGTGTTGATGTTTTGGGCATGAAATAGATAAAAAAGAGAAACAATGGATAGGGAACAGAAAATAGTTTCGGCCTCTGCAAAATAAATAAAAGCCTGTATAAGTGAATTATACAGGCTTTTTTACGTGCTATAATTTTACATTCTACAAAAAAAATAAAAAAGCTTGTAACCTTTTCTTGATTCTGCTCGTCTATAAGGCACAAACTATTGAAGAGGTGAACAACCTTTTAAACTAAACTTAAATTTTAGGAAATGAAAAAATTTACGTGCAGGCGTAGCGGAATTTTTATGCCCTATTTTTTAAACTTAAAACATACAAAATGAGAACTATTTACTTTTTATTATTAGCACTACTACTCGGAAATATAGCCGTTGCCAGTAAACCTGCCAAACAAGGAACCATAAACGGAATCATATTAGATGAGCAAAATAAACCTGTTGATTTTGTAACTGTTGGCTTATTTAAATCTACAGATTCATCTTTAGTAAAAACTGCTTTAACTACAGCAGATGGAAAATTTGAATTCTCAAATATTAACACTGGCTCCTATTATATAAAGGTTAACAATATGGGTTTTGAGAATTACAAGGGAAAGATCTTTATTTTATCTGAACAAAATTTAACTCATACATTAGGTGAAATCAAATTAAAACCTACTAGTAAAACCTTAAATACGGTAAGCGTTACTGCGATAAAGCCATTAATAGAACGTAAAACAGACAAAGTGGTTATGAATGTAGAGAATAGCAGCATCGCTGTTGGTTCTACTGCATTAGAGGTTTTGCAAAAAGCACCAGGCGTTACTGTAGACCAAAATGACAATATTGCCATGCAAGGGAAACAAGGTGTAATGATCATGATAGATGGCAAGCAAACTTACATGAGCAATGCTGATGTTGCCAATTTACTGCGAAACATGCAAAGCTCTCAGTTAGAAACAATAGAACTAATTACCAATCCATCATCTAAATACCCTGCCTCAGGAAATGCAGGAATTATCAATATTAAGACAAAAAAGAGCAAAAATGCTGGTACAAATGGTAGCGCGAATGCAACATTGGGCTATGGCAAAAACTTTAGAGGAAGTGCAGGCATCAATCTAAACCATAGAACAGAAAAGCTAAATGTTTTTGGTAATTACAACTACAGCAATATTGAAAGAGACAATTTTATCGCTATTGACAGAATCTCTAACGGCACTCCAAACACTTATTTTTCTCAAGCTGGAGATATGAATAGAAAGATGAAAAATAATAATTATAAAGCTGGGTTAGACTTTTTTATAGATAAGAAGAACACAATTGGTGTATTAGTAAATGGTTATGCCAACAATGGAAACGAACACTCTTTAACCAATACTAAAATTGGACCTAATTTTTCTGTTTTAGATTCATCATTAGTTGCCAATAATTTACAAACCAATAAGTATAATAACATTGCATACAACATTAACTATAAATCTATATTAGACACCGCAGGTTCAGAAATTTCGGTCGATTTAGATTATTCTAAGTACAATGGTAACGATGGTTCTATTTTTGAGAATACTTATTTATATGCCAATGGTAGTTTAATGAGGCCTACTGAATTTACCAGAAACGGAACTCCTTCTGAAATTAACATTAAGGCATTTAAGGTTGATTATAATGTTTCCTTAAGTAAAACTGTAAAATTAGAGGCTGGGTTAAAAAGCAGCTGGGTTAAAACAGATAACGATTTAAGGGCAGAACAACTACTAGCTAATGTTTGGCAAAATGATGCTCGCCGCAGCAATCAATTTGTTTACGATGAGAATGTTAATGCCGCTTATACAAATATTAATAAACAGTTTAAAAATACAAGTATTCAACTAGGTTTAAGGGTTGAACAAACTACATCAAAAGGAAATTTAATTACTACTAAAAATGTTGTTGAACGTAATTATTGGGATTTTTTCCCCACCTTCTTTGTGCAGCAGACTTTGTCTAAAAATAACCAGGTTGGCTTTTCTTACAGTCGCAGAATTGATAGGCCAAGTTATGATGCCCTAAACCCTTTCGTTTACTACTTAGACCAATATACTTACAGCAAGGGAAATCCATTCTTAAATCCGCAGTATACGAACAGTTTTGAGGTTAGTTATACCTTGCTTCAGAAATACAATCTATCTGTGAATTACAGTAGAACAAATGACGCAATTACAGAAGTGATTTTACCAGACCCTGCACAAAAAGCCTTATACCAAACCAATGCTAACATTGCTAAAAACACCTCTTATAGCGCGAACTTAAATATCCCTGTTAAAATTGGTAAATGGTGGGATATTAACAATAATTTAAATGTTTTCCACTTAAGTTTCGAAGCTCCTAACTTGGCCGGGCAAGAACTAAAGACTGGAAAAACAGCATATCAGTTTAGAATGCAGAATACCTTTATGATTGCTAAAGGTTTAACTGCAGAATTAAGTGGAAATTACGAATCGCCTTTAGATTATGGCACACTGAGCCTTCAGTCTCGTTACTCAATAGATGCAGGAATAAGCAAGTCTTTGTTTAATAAAAAAGCGAGCTTAAAATTGGCTTTGAGTGATGTATTTAATACCAATGATACTGAGTTAACAAGTGCATACCCAGGTTTGAAATACGATTTGTACCAGAAAAATGAAACCCAGATTGGGAGAATTAGTTTTTCTTATCGTTTTGGTAAAAATGAAATTAAACCCGCTCGTCGTCGTTCTACCGGAACAGAATCTGAACAAGGAAGAATGAAGAATTAATATTCAAAAGCGGGAATAATATTAGAAAAGGCAAACCTGAGTTTCATTTTAATGTTAGTCCCGCTTTTACTTCAAGTCGTCCCGCTAAGAAGCTGAATAAGGGACTGCATTTAACCTTGCGATTCAAATAAGCTACTTTTCTATATGTGCGCTTACAATTTCTTCTAAAGCATGAATATCAAAAGGTTTTGCTAAAAAACTATCAGCACCTGCTTTTGTAGCTAAGGCACTTACATCATTATTTGCTGAAAAATAGATAACCGGAATATGTTTTAGATCAGGGTGAGATTTTAACTCTTGTGTAGCTTCAATGCCCCCAACATCAGGCAACCAGTTATCCATAAAAATTAGATCAGGCATATAGGCCGAAACTTGCTCTACAATGTTATTTGATGTTGCAGAGGTTTTAATTTCATAACCAGCATCTTCTAGAATTAAAGTGCAAAGTTCTAGAATATCATTGTTATCATCAAAAATAAATACTTTTTTAGGCATTTCTTGAGCGTTTAATTTAGTTTATTTATATAATCTGCCATTAGTTCTACATCCAAAATTTCATCAACATTTGCTCTTAAAATAGCTTGATTTGGCATGTAATCTACTTGAGCTGTTTTGGGATTTTGTACTGCTACTTCTCCACCGAATTCTTTAACCATTATTAGTCCATTCACACCATCAGCATTAGAACCTGATAACAATAAACAAACCAATTTATCCTTATATACTTCTGCAGCCGATTGAAAGGTTACATCTATAGATGGTCTAGAATAATTTACTTTCTCCGAATAGTCTAGAGAAAAGGTAAAATCTTTTTCAAATAAAAGATGATAATCTGAAGGGACAATATATATTGTTTTGGGAAGTATATTCTCTTTTTCCTCAGCTTCTTTAACCGTCAGCTTTGTTTTTGTAGACAGTAAGTCTGACAGCAAGGAGTCAGTTCCTTTTTTACGATGTAGAACAATTATTATTGGAAATGTAATATCAATATCAATGCTTGGAAGCACTTTGATTAATACATCCAAGCTTCCGGCAGAACCTCCAATTATTAATGCTTCACAATTTTTCATTTACTGTTTTCCTCCATATTTTCTCCATTTCCAATCTTTTATATCGTTTACTGATTGGTGAAAAATCTGTAGTTTCTTTTGTACCCAAAGCTAAGAAACCTAAGTTGTCTAGACTATTATCAAACAATTGCAGCACTTTAAACTGCAAGTCTCTATCGAAATAAATGAGTACGTTTCTGCATAAGATTAGCTGAAACTCATTAAATGAATGATCTGAGACCAAGTTATGAGTCGAAAAAATCATTTTTTCTTTTAAGTCCACATCAAATTTTGCCAAGGAGTAGTTTGCGCTATAATACGACGAAAAATCTGCTTTTCCGCCAGATGCGATATAATTCTCTGAGTATTGTTTCATTTGGCTAAGCGGAAACATACCTTGGGCAGCTTTTTCTAGAACCGTTGGGTTAATATCTGTTGCATAAATTAACGATTTATGCAGTAAGTTAAGCTCTTTTAAAACAATTGCCATAGAATAAGCCTCCTCTCCAGTTGAGCAACCAGCCAACCAAATTCTTATGAAGGGATAAGTTGCTAAGGTTGGCAAAACATTATCTCTTAAAGTCTTATAAAAATTAGGGTCGCGAAACATTTCTGTAACATTAACCGTAATTTGTTCTACAAAACGTTTAAAATAAACGCTATCGCTTCCTATTTTGTATCTAAACTCTGCAAAACTTACTTGCTTATCTAAACTATATAACCTATTTAACCTTCTTTTTAACGAGGCTCTAGAATAGCCCGTAAAATCATACCCGTATTGATCTAAAACATCATCAATTAATGTTTCTACTTGCTCATCATCTATAGAGGGTAAATTAGACACTAGAAATATTTGTTTAAAAGCAATACCAATTCGTCAACGTTTACGGGTTTCGAAACATAACCAGCAGCACCCGCCTCAAGGCAACGCTCCTTATCTCCTACCATGGCCTGTGCAGTTACTGCAATTACGGGAATTTTTTTTAATTCGGGATCAGCTTTCATTTTTCTCATAGCTTGGTATCCATCCATATCAGGCATCATCATATCCATTAACACCACATGGATATTTTTATCTGCCGCTAGGGCATCAAAACCTTGCTTTGCACTTTGCGCAGATAGACAGGTATATTTTTTTGCTTTTAAAACGGCTGATAAAGCAAAAATATTCCTACTATCGTCGTCTATTATTAATATTTTCTTTGTTTTAACTTCCATAAATCTTTAAAACAATTTGTTCTAAACCCTATCATATAACCAAACCCTTAATAACGAAACCAATTGATCAACATCTACTGGCTTCGATATATAATCTGAAGCACCTGCAGAGATACACTTTTCTCTATCTCCCATCATTGCTTTAGCAGTAACAGCTAAAATTGGCAAATGTTTGTAGGCAGGCATTTGCCTTATTAAAGTGGTAGTTTGGTAGCCATCAAGTTCTGGCATCATCATATCCATTAACACCACATCTACTTTTGGGTTTTCTGCCAAAACCTTTAATGCTTCTTTACCATCAACTGCAGGCAAAATTTTCATTTGATGTTGTTCTAAGGCCTTCGTGAGAGAGAAGATATTACGAACATCATCATCGGCTATTAGCACAACTTTATCTTTTAACACCTCATTTAGTCCTCCAAGGTTATCTCTTAATAATGGTTTGGTATGCTTTCCCTTTTCTTCAACCAAATGCAAAAATAGACCAGCCTCATCTAAAATACGTTGATAAGAATGAGCCGTTTTTACAACAATAGAATCTGCATACTGCTTAATTCTACTTTCTTCGCCTTTCGAAATACTCTTACCTGTAAAGATAATAATAGGCAAATGCTCTAGTCCTTCACTTTTTTTAATGGTCTCTAAAGTTTCATAGGCATTTTTATCTGGAATTCCCATGTCTAATATCACACACTCCACTTCTTTCCTTTTCAAGGCCTCAATACTTTGGTTCACGTTTTCTACCACCAAAGTTTGAATGTTCGAACTGCTTAAGAAATAACTTAGTGCCTTAGCATGTTGTTGGTTCTCTTCTACAATTAACACCTTTTTAGGATGCCTGCTCAATGCTTCTTCAAGTTTCTCGAAAATTTGTTTCATGTGATCTAGCGCAACAGGCTTGTCAATAAAATCTACTGCACCTTTTAACAAACTTTCTCTTTTTACCGAAAGAGACGACATGATATGAACTGGAATTGGCCTTGTTTTAGGATTAGATTTCAGCTCTTCCATTACCTGCCAACCATCTTTAATTGGCAATTGAATATCTAATAATATAGCAAGAGGATTAAACTGATTCGCCAATTCTATACCCACATCTCCTCTAACAGCAACAATGCCTTTATAATTTCTTTTACGGGTAAAACCGAGAAGCGTCTTCGCAAACATGGTATCGTCTTCAATGATCAAGATAACCTTGTCATTTGATTTGATATCGTTCCTGTCATCTTCAATCTCTCCGGGAATATGATCAACCGTAAAGCGCTCAATGGGCTCAATTACATCAATCAAATTACTTTTTATCTCCTCTTCTTTATTGCTGGCTTGCTCTTCTAAAAAAGCTTCGTTATCAGAAAAATTAATTGGTAGTATGAGCGTAAACTCACTTCCAACATTTTCATCACTTACCACCCGTATTTCTCCACCAAGTAATTTCGCTAATTCTCTACTAATTGATAAACCTAAGCCTGTACCTCCAAACTTACGTCTGGTAGATCCATCTGCTTGCTGAAAGGCTTCAAATACCATGTTTAGTTTTTCCTTGGCAATACCAATGCCTGTATCCTTAACTTTAAATATTAAAGTTTTATATTGCAAATCTGCATTTACAGAAAGCTTAACCTTTCCTTCGGTTGTAAATTTAAATGCGTTTGATAATAGATTTTTTAAGATCTGCTCCAACCTCATCTTATCGGTATTCATTTGTTTTGGAACATCACTATTTACAAAAACCTCCAGGTCCAATTTTTTATCTTTTGCTATTGGGTTAAATAATGATTGCATATCTGTAACAACCTCTTCAACCGTCACATCTCCAACTTCCAAGCTCATTTTACCTGCTTCAATCTTAGATAAGTCTAAAATTTCATCAATTAAGCTTAACAAGCCTTGCCCTGAGCTTTGAATAACAGCGGCATATTCTGTGTATTCTTTCTCCAAATCCTCATTATCTGCCATTAATTTAGAAAGCAATAAAATTGAGTTTAAAGGTGTTCTTAGCTCGTGAGACATATTGGCCAAAAACTCAGACTTATATTTAGTGCTTTGCTCTAGCTGCTCGGCTTTTTGTTGAATATCTAAATTGCGTTCTTGAATTAACTGGTTTTTTTCTTCTAATAAACTTGTACGTTCTTCTAGCTCTTGATTACTCTGTAAAAGCTCTTCCTGTTGTACTCGTAACTCTTCTTCAGAAGCTTGAATTTTTTGGGTTTGGGCTTCTAGCTCGGCATTTAAACCCTCTAGCTCACTGTGTTGTGCTTGTAGCTCTTCGGCTTGCGCTTGCGTTTCTTCTAAAAAATCTTGTAATTTTTTACGGTTTTGTGCCACATGTATAGCAATGCCGATATTTCCAGAAATAGAATTTAAAAACTCTAGCTTTCTTGGAGTATATTCATTTAACGACGCCAATTCAATAACGCCGATAATAAATCCATCCCTATGTAATGGGAAAGCTACAACATTTTTAGGCTGTGTTTGCCCGGTAGCATAGCTGATGGTTATTTCTCCAGCAGGAATATCTTGTATTAAAATTAACTTTTCTGATTGTAAACATTGCCCAATTAAGCCTTGGCCTGAAACAATCTTATCTTTTACACTATCTGCATTAAGTGCATAAGAACCAGTTAGGTAAAGATTTTTATCATCTTCTAAAACGTAAAGTGCTGCTACGTGGCTTTTGGTATGTGCTACAATTTCAGTTAACATATCATTGGCTAAAGTTTTTAAATCTTTCTCGCCAACCATTTGGTCGTTAAGTTTGGCAATGCCAGATTGTAACCACTCTTTATCTTCTAACAGACCAAAAGAATATTGTAAAGATTCGGCCATCGCGTTTAGCGAGCCTGATAGATTCCCTAAGCCATCTTTTGCTTCATCATCTAATCTAACATTATAGTCGCCACTAGAAATTTGGCGGGCAATACCTTGAATAACTTGAATCCTTTGATCGGTTTCTTTGTTAAGTATTTCAAGCTTGCGTTGTAATTCTACACGTACATCAAAATCGGCAGCCACCTTCCTGTAGAAGAAAATGGTAATCAATAAAGATAAAATTGCCGCAAGAATAATTAAAAATGGTGTATAGCCAGATATTTTGGTTAAATCGGCATTGCGAATAGCAAGCAACCTCGTCTCCTCTTTCTCCATGTCTTTGATGATTCTTCTGGCATCATCCATATAAACCTTGCCAGCCAACAAACTAGCTTCAGAAATAGAGCCTTTATTTCGCTTGAAAATAATTGTTTCATTGATTACTTCAAATCTATTGTCAATTATCCTTTGTAGTTCTTTAATTTTTCTTTGTTGGTAAGGATTATCTAGTGTTTTTATCTTAACCTCATTAAAGGTTGACATGATTTTTTCCTTTGCTCCGTTATAAGGTTCTAAAAAAACTGCGTTTCCTGTTAATAAATAACCTCTTTGACCAGTTTCGGCATCTTTTAAGAAAGATATGATCTGATTTACATTATTTATTACCTGATTGGTATGCGAAACCATATCAGCGTTTCTGATTAGGTTTTTTATGCTGATATAAGATGCAAGCGAGCTGATGACCAATAAGATCAAAGATAAACCGAGACCAAGACGCAGGTTACTTTTGAAAGATAATTTCATTTTTTAGAGGTAAGTTTTAATCATTAAAATCGCTGTTTGAATTTATTGGCATTAGGAAGTAAAACTCTGAACCTTTGCCGTAGGTACTATTTACCCCAACTTGGCCGCTATGTCTTTTTATAATTTCTGATGAGATATACAAGCCAATTCCTAAACCTTGAAACCTTTGAGAAGTCTCTTCTACTCGGTAAAACTTATCGAAAACATGTGCCAATTGTTCTGGTAACATTCCAATCCCTGAATCCTTAACTGCCAAATAGAGCTGTTCATCTTTAACATTTAGGGTTAACTCTATCTCTGTCGTTCCAGGAGAGTATTTAATGGCGTTGGTTAAAAAGTTTATAATAACTTGTTCAACACGCATTTCATCCCCAAAAATTTCACAATTAGCAATTCCTTTTTTGTGAATTTTAAAGTCAGGATTGGATTGATGCATTACTTCAATTACATTATCTACCAACTGATCAATAGAAAAGTTTTGTTTGTTAAATTTAAGCTTACCACTTTCAATTTTAGAGATATCCAACAAATCAGCAATCAAACTATTTAATTTTTCTAGCTGCACTTGTGCTTTAGCTAAATGCTTTTTAACCGTCTCCGTATCCCCCTTACTCACACTTCTTTCTAGCAACTGAACATAACCTTTAACACTTGTTAGTGGGGTTTTTAATTCATGGCTAGCAATGCTGATAAATTCGTCTTTTTTACGTTCTGCCTCCTTACGAAATTCGATTTCTTCGAGCAAGTTTTTCTGCATTTCATTTAGCTTCCTATTCTGCTCGTAAATGCGATAAAAGGTTTTCACTTTTAGTAATAGGATATTCATATCAACCGGTTTGGTAATATAATCTAAACCTCCTGATGAATAACCTTTAGCAATAAATTTAAATTCTGTATTGGCTGCTGATAAGAATATAATAGCTGTTTCCTTGGTTTTGCTGTATCCAGAAATAGCTTCTGCAACTTCAAAACCATCCATCCCTGGCATTTGCACATCGAGAATAATCAAGACATAAGAGTTTCTTAAAACCTTCTTTAAAGCCTCTTCGCCAGAGGATGCAGTATCTACCTCAAAATTATTTTTTTCGAGAACTTTTTTTAATGAAATTAAATTCTCTGGTGTATCATCTACGATTAGAATCATTTAAAACTTGGCGCTATTTTATCATTCTTTAATTTGGTAATTCTAGGCAGAGAACCAATATAAGAATACAAAACAAATGTTTTAATGAATTGTTTTGGAAAACTTTGAAAAATATTTTGCTTGCAATTAATTCTGCATTAAGATACCCAGTTAAGCTGAGCATGACGAACTTCTTAAATCTGCGGTTAAAAAATTTCTATACTACAATCGTGATGCATTAAAAGTATCACCCTGTTTAATATCACCCGTTTCAAAACCTTTTTTAAACCAATACATTCTTTGGGCAGAGGTACCGTGTGTAAAGGCATCAGGCACTACTTCGCCTTGAGACTGCTTTTGCAGTTTATCATCGCCAATGGCATTGGCTGCATTTAAGGCTTCGTCTATATCACCAGCATCTAGCCTAAAATCTTTTAAGTTTTGAGCATGGTGAGCCCAAAGCCCCGCATAAAAATCTGCTTGCAATTCTAATTTAACAGATAGTTTGTTGTATTCAACCTCACTTAATCTACCTCGGGCTTCTTCCATTTTGGCTGAGGTTCCCAATAAGTTTTGTACGTGATGGCCCACTTCATGTGCTATAACATAAGCTTGTGCAAAATCTCCAGCCGCACCGAAACGATTTTTTAGCTCATCATAAAATGATAAATCGATGTAAACTTTATGGTCTCCTGGGCAATAGAATGGCCCAACAGCCGAACTTGCATTTCCACAAGCAGATTGAACTCCATCTCTAAACAATCTTAAAGTAGGCTCTTCGTATCTCGCCCCTAAGGAACTGAATTGTTCTCCCCAAACTTGTTCGGTCGATTCCAGAATTCCTGCTACAAATTTTCCTTGTTCGTCTGTTGGGGCCCCTTTTTTTACCTCTCCTTGTTCAGTTGCTGGTATTTGACTTACTAAACCGGTAAAATCCTGACCAAATATTAAGCCTAGAATTACTACGATAACACCAACACCACCTCCTAGGGCAATTTTACCTCCACTACTGCTTCTTCCATCCTCAACATTGCTACTTCCTTTTCCGAACCATTGCATAATCTTATTGATTTAATTTGGAAATTGATTGACAATTTTAATACCAATATTTAGTTAAAGGCTGCAATTCCTTTTTCTATTCGGCTTTCAGTTTCGGCTTTGCCTAATAATTTGGCGATATCAAAAACACCAGGACCAAATTTTCCGCCTACAAGCATGATACGTAAAGGCAGCATCAATTCTCCTGGCTTAAATCCTTTGGCTTCTGCAAATGCTTTAAACTCTAATTCTAATTCTTGAGCCGTAGCCGATTCATTTATATTTTGACCAAATTCTTTAAAAAATGCAGCTTTTTCTGGACTCCACTTTGGTTTAACCGCAGCAGAATCATATTCACTAGGGGCAGCAAAAAAGTAAGCGCTTTGAGCAACAAAATCTCCCAACAAATTACAACGGTCTTTAACTGTATCAATTACTTTTAATAAGAATTCTTCATCATTAATTTCAATTCCATTTTCAGCTAAAGCATTTTTAACTGATAATTTTAAATTGCTAGCTGAAGACTGCTTAATCCATTCATGGTTGTACCATTTTGCTTTTTCAAAATCGAATTTCGCTCCTGCTTTACTAATGCGTTCAATCGAGAATAATTCTATTAACTCTGCTAAAGTGAAAATTTCTTTATCAGTGCCATCGTTCCAACCCAACATGGCTAAAAGGTTAACAAAGGCTTCAGGCATAAAACCCAATTCCTTAAATCCTTTGGTTATATCACCGGTTTTTGGATCGTTCCAATTCATTGCATACACTGGGAAACCTAATCTATCACCATCACGTTTGCTTAATTTTCCGTTACCATCAGGTTTTAAAATCAAAGGTAAATGTGCCCATTGAGGCATCGAATCTTCCCATCCTAAATATTTCCATAGTAAAATATGGATTGGTGCAGAAGGTAACCATTCTTCACCCCTAAAAGCGTGACTAATTTCCATTGCTTTATCATCTGCAACAACCGCTAAATGATAAGTTGGCATTCCATCAGCTTTTAGCAAAACTTTATCATCCACTAAATTTGTATCGAAACTAACTAGGCCCCTAATCATATCAACAAAAGACACATGCTCGTTCTCAGGGATTTTTATTCTTACTACATAAGGTATATTTTCTGCTAGTAATTTATCTACTTCTGCTTGTGATAAAGTCAAAGAGTTTTTCATCTCCATACGGCTTTTTTGTCCGTATAAAAAATTAGGTTCAATTGCTCTTCTAGCATTTAGTTCTTCAGAGGTGTCGAAAGCGTAATATGCATAACCATCAGCAATTAGCTGATCTGCAAATTGTTTATAGCTAGCTTTGCGTTCGCTTTGGCGGTATGGACCAAAAGCTCCAGGATTTTGTGGACTTTCATCAGGAGTAATTCCGCACCAATTTAAACAGTCTACAATGTATTCTTCTGCACCGTAAACAAAACGGGTTTGGTCGGTATCTTCTACACGTAAAACGAATGTTCCATTGTGTTTTTTTGCAAACAAATAGTTAAAAAGTGCGGTCCTAACGCCACCTAAATGTAAGCCTCCTGTTGGGCTTGGGGCAAATCTTACTCTGATATTCTTTTCCATTACACTGCAAAGATATATTTTCATCCTTATAAAAGTTGCTTTTATTAGTGATCAAGTGCCAAAGACATACCTTTCAGCCAAACATGATTTTTTTGTTTTTAGTGTTATATTTCGAAAAATCATATGGTTTTTACCTCATTTACGTTTCTGTTGGTATAATTTTGATCGCTATTTTGTAATTTGCCATTATCGTATGAATCCATATCAAAAAAAGCGCCGCTGGAAGATTTTCTTACTTGTTTTTGCAATTGTAATTGGTGGTGCCTCTGTTTTTTATTCTGATTTTTTCGTGAAAAAGATGGAGCGTGAAGAAGCTGCCCAGTTTCAGCTGAAAGTAGCTGTTTTAGAACAGCAAATGAAGATGTATGAAGTCCCTGAGGTAACGGCGGTTTTTGATGTCATTAAGAAAAACAACAAAACAGGCTTTATCATTACCAAAACTGATGGGTCTATTTTATTTTGGGATGGTTTAGATACCACAAAAACATTTTACAACGTTGATAATAAAAATCAAAAACAACAATACGATTCTTTATATTTTGTTCGCCAATTAAGTAAAATGAAAGGCCAACACAAACCAGTAAAGATGTTGGGCATTAATGACGAAAAATTGATTGCCTATTATAAAGATTCATTCATTTTAACACAGTTGAGGTTTTTCCCTTACATCCAACTAGGCGTTATTGGCTTATTCTTAATTACAGCTTATGTAGCATTTAGTTCGGCCAGAAAAGCAGAACAAGACCAAGTTTGGGTGGGCATGGCAAAGGAAACAGCGCATCAGTTGGGCACCCCCATTTCATCGCTCATGGCTTGGACAGAGTTGATGAAATCTAAGTTTGATGCCGAGGATGACCCATTGATTGCTGAAATGGAGAATGACATTCATCGATTGGAAATTATAACAGACCGTTTTTCTAAAATTGGTTCTAAACCAATATTAGAAGACCATGTGGTGTTTATCGTTGTCAAAAACTTTGTAGATTATTTTAAAGTTAGAACCTCTGATAAAATCAACTTTATTATACAGGGAGATAATCAGGTTAGGGCAATGTTAAGTATTCCCTTGTTCGATTGGGTTACGGAAAACCTATTAAAAAATGCAGCTAACGCGATTGAAAATGAAGGTACAATTACCATCAATATTATTGAACACTTAACCAAAGAGGAAGTATTTATCGATGTAAGTGATACGGGAAAAGGCATTGCTCGTTCTAAGTTCGATACCGTTTTTCAACCAGGATATACTACCCGTAAACGCGGCTGGGGCCTAGGTTTATCATTAACTAAAAGGATAATAGAAAATTACCACAGCGGGCAGATTTTTGTGAAAGATTCGGAACTCGGCAAAGGAACAACATTTAGAATCATATTAAAAAGTAGTACAACTTATGAACCCACCACAAACACAGGAGTACCCAGAATGGGGTAAAACATACATCAAACTTGTAGAAGGGGATGTAATTGAATTATTAACTCAACAGGCTAGCGATTTCCCAAATTTCATTAATAATTTAATTGAAAAAGGCGATTATGCTTATGCACCAGGAAAATGGACCATTAAGGAATTAATTGGGCACATTATTGATACTGAACGTATTTTGGTTTACCGATTATTGTGCATTGCTAGAGGAGAAAAAGCTGCTTTACCAGGTTTCGAAGAAGATGATTATGTGGCTAGTGCTCATTTTAAAGACAGAAGCTTGTTTAGTTTTTCAGAAGAATTTGCATTGATGAGAAAATCAAACATGTATTTTATTAACTCTTTAAATGAGGCCGAATTGAGTAATGTTGGGAATGCAAATGGAAAGGATATGACGGCAAGGTCTTTAGTTTTTGTGCTAGCTGGACACATTCTCCACCATGTGAACGTGATTAAAGAACGTTATTTATGATTTGGTTTGCGGCGTTTACTCCTGCAATGCTGAATGATAGGCCGAAAAATCACATTGGCGCTTTGCTTGGTATAGAATTTACCGAAATCGGTGATGATTATATTTGCGCCACAATGCCTGTTGATGAAAGAACACACCAACCTGCTGGTATTTTACATGGTGGCGCTTCTGTAGTTTTAGCTGAAACTTTGGGCAGTATCGCATCTTATATGTGCATAGACCCAAATAAATACATTGCTGTTGGATTAGAGGTTAATGCGAACCATATTCGCCCAGTAAGTGCTGGATTTGTGAAAGGCGTTTGCAAACCCTTACACATCGGTGGAAAAACCCAAATTTGGGAAATTAAAATGTACAACGATAAGGGAAAAATGAACTGTGTAAGCAGGTTAACCGTAGCCATTTTACCGAAACCAATTTGAGTCGAAAAAGTCTGGAAGACCGAAAGTCCGAAGATATAGAATCAAAAAAGTCCAGAAGCTATTAACTTCCGGACTTTACTGTCTTTCCGACTTTCTGACTAAGCTTGTTTATCTAACCAAGCTTTCTCGATGATATAAGATACGATTAAGCCTATTCCTCCAAATACACCAAGGCAACCAAAGTAAATTGCAACAGATTGTCCTTCTTGAGCATCCGTCATATTATCGCCAAATACACCTCTTACGGTAAACAAGGCAACTAAAAGGCCAATGCCTAGGCCAACTAATAATAAGCCGAATTTTAAACTTAAAAATGGTTGAGGTGTAGATTTACGAACGCCTGGATCTATTCCGCGTTCTATCATTGCCATTTTTTCCTTGTTGTTAAAATATCTTATTCCGAATATCATTGCGAATGTGCAAATGAAAAATGTGATTGGTACTAATATTCCTTCCATGATTTTATTTATTTAATGTTAAATATTTCTTTTTCGTTTATGAACCGTGTTCTGAATACTATGACAACAAGAAAAAAAATTAGGTTACACCCTGTGTGAAAAAAGATGAAGAAGTTTGGTTAATTGGTTAAATGATTGAACTGGTTAATCGAATTTAAATGCGAACTTTATGTTATATACAACAGTTAAACGATTATACATTTTACACAGTTAACCATTTCTAGAACAATTAATCCTTCTACTGTAACCTAATCCAAAAACCTTGCGTCTTAGTTATATCTTATGCAGCAAAAGGAAACAGATTTAGATTTAATTACAGCAGTGCTGAATGGCGATACCGCACAATATGCGGTGTTAGTTAAACGCCATCAGCGCTTTGTATTTACACTGGCAATACGTTTCGCAAAAAACAGGGAAGATGCCGAGGAAGTTGCACAAGATGTTTTTGTTAAGGCCTATAGAGCATTGGGAACATTTAAACAAACATCTAAATTTTCTACTTGGCTTTATACAATAACTTATACCACTGCTATGACTTTTCTTCGCAAAAAAAGATTGGATACTCAATCTATAAATGATGATGAAAACGTATTACAAATTGCCAACAATGGAAATGATTTTGACGCCAGTAATTCGGCTGAAAAGAAATCAAGTTATGCCTATTTAAGCCAAGCAATTGATATGCTTTTACCAGATGATGCAGCAATCATCACCCTGTTTTATAAGGGCGAACAAAGTTTAGATGAAATTGGTGAAGCCTTAAGTATGGAGCCCAATACCGTTAAGGTAAAATTGCACAGGGCGAGACAACGATTAAAAGAAAAATTACAATATTTGTTAAAGGATGAAGTTAAGGAATTGATATGAACACGATAGAAGAACAACTTTGGAACTACATCGACGGTAATTTTACTGTCGAAGAAAAAATTGAAATTGAAAAAAAGATAACTGTCAATATTCAATATCATAGCGCTTATCAAGAATTATTGGCCGTTCATAACGAACTTAATCAATTAGATTTTGAAGAACCTTCTATGTCCTTTACCCGTAATGTAATGGACAAGGTAAATTTAGAATTGAAGCCTGTTGCGTTAAAAACAAAAATAGACAATCGAATTATTTATAGCATTGGCGCATTTTTCGCTCTATCTATAATTGGCATATTCATTTATGCCATTGCAACAAGCGGTGCAAGTTTTGATTTCAAAATGCCCACCATCAATTTTGATGCTGGTAAATATATAAATGCAACTACAATCCAAGTCTTCGTATTAGTTGATGTAGCTTTGGGGTTATTATACTTAGATAGTTTCTTGAGGAAGAGAAATATAAACGCACAGAAAAAGGGAAATTAACAATATAAGGCATTGATATAAACTTATATTTCTTATATGGTTTTCTTTGCGCTCTTTGTTTCTTTGCGGTTAAAATTATAAATGCATAGAAAAAGGGAAGTTTTAGCTTCCCTTTTTCTATGCATATGGTTAAAAACTATTTCTTAAACTTAATTGGCAATATCGCCTGCGTTGTATCCCAAGCCATCACTAAATTAGCACCATCATTAGCTTCTGTAAATGTCATAGAAAAAGCTTCTAACACTTTTTCGAACCTTGTTATAGGAACATCAACTCTCACTACGTCTTTTGCCTGATCATAGTTAAAAGCTCCCCATCTATCAGTTTGTTTATTTACAATTATTGTCCATTTATCCTTAGTCGGAATAGCAAATAAACTATATGTTCCTGTCTTTATTTTTTTTCCCCCAATGATAACTGATTTCCTGAAATAGATTTCGGTATTTTCATTTGCTCCTAAGCGCCAAACTTTGTCAAACTGCTCCAATACCCCAAAAATCTCTCTCCCTTTTTTCATCGGACGAGAATAAACTACTTTGATAATTGGCAATGACGTATCATCCTTTTTAACTTTTACAGCATTTAAAGGATAATATAATGCATCCATGGGGCTTGCATCTACATTTGGAAATTTGACAGGAGTTGTTTGCGCATTTACTGCAATACCAAACAATGCCAACATAAGGCATAAACTTAATTTCTTCATGGCAAAAAAGAATAAATTATCTAAAGACCTAGTATTCGCGGCCTTTTACAATTTTATTTAAAAATACAGCAGCGAAGATTAGACCTAAAATACCGCCTAAAACTACATAACCAAAACTAGTGGTAACGGCTAAAACTGCTAACATACCAGTTAAAAGACCAATAACGTACCACACCCACTCAAAACTGTTTTTATTTTCTTCTGTACTCATTTTTGTATATAATTTGTGTCCAAAGGTAAATATTTATTTTAAAAATATTTATGCCTTTAACGCTCTGTTTTTAATAATTCGTTGATTTTGACTAGTTCATACCCCTCTTTCTTCAAATATTTAATCAATTCTGGCAATCTATCATAAAGTTTGTCTGTTCTTCTTGGGTCTGTTCCTATATGCAGTAAAAAAATAAAGCCATTTAAACCATCTGGTTTACTTTTATCATACTCAATTATCGATTTATAAATTTCATCACTACTTCTATAAGATTTTCCCAATTCTGGATAAGTGTAATCTGCATTAGAACGAGTGCCCGAAGTGAAATTTATCAATTGTAAATCCATTTGGCTTGTCCAATCTGCAATTTGTTGATTGTACCACTCATACGGAGGAAGGAAATATTTCGCACTATCCATCCTTATCCCAAACTTTTCCATTGCTCCATAATTCCATATCAAATCACTTTTAAACTGAAGTTCCGAAACCAACAAACTGTCTCTTTTAGTCCAATCATTATATAATAAATGGGCATTTGAATGAGCGCCTAAATAATTGCCATTTGCCTTTAAAGACTGAATAAGTTTTATGTTTTTAAATTTTCCGTAAAATCGACCAGTTAAAAAGAAAGAAGCCCTTACATTTTCATCAACCAATGTTTTATTGATACTATTTCCGCCGTCAGCAAATTCATCCCCTGTAAAAACTAAGGCAATCTTTTTTTCTGTCTTTTTCCCTCTGGTAATAGCCCCTAATTCTGCTTGAAATTCCTTAGGCAAAGTTTTTACCCTGCTATCAAATGCTGCCAACAAATAGATGAGGGAAGCTGTCCCGTCCATTGTGGGTTCATTGGTGCTGTAATCTCCATAATCATCATGATAAACTGCTAAATCACTTTGAAATTCAGCGTAATCATCAGGCTTGGTCAATTGAATTCCGATTAGGTTTTTGTAGATACTCGTGTAAACCGGTCCATCAACCAAGCCACCATCAATTGGATATTGCTTTAAATGTGAAAATGCAGAATGTGGGTCAACAGGTGTATCACCCCAAGTAGGCAAACCATAAACCATACTCGTTCCCCAAGGATTACATCCAAAAAGCCAATCGAAGTTTGCCTGTTCCAATTCCGTAAAAGTATCTTCGTCACTTAACTTTTTATACCAAAAACATTGTTGTGCAAAGGCAACAGTCAAGTTATTGCTACACCATATAAATGGGATGCCCCGATAAAATGCATTTTTCTGTGCCCTTTCCCAAACGCGCTCAATCCCTAGTTTATAATATCCAGTCAATTGTTTGCGCATCGTCGGATTGAGTTTCGATAATTCATAATGTCCAATATTTACAAAAGGATAATATTGATAATGGTTCGCGGTATCTTTTGTTAGCCAAGGTGTAACCGGTTCTAATTTGGCATAGTTCAGAGCTTCCTTCGAACTCTTATTCAAATATTTTTTATCTACTAAAGGAATGGAAGCATAAGCCAATTCCATATCATCAACCCAGTTGTCTTCAGCGTAGATGTAAGGAGATTTTACCGAGACCGTTTGTGTTACGCCTTTTTTAATGTTCGCATAAGCCAAAGCACTTTTTGCTTTTTTACCTAAGTTTTGGGCATAAGTTTCATTAGATTTTACGAATATGCTAGAACCCAGCGCAAAAGCACTTGCAAATTTAGCCGCAGTAGAACTTGTGCCTTTGGTGTTGTTCATGAACTTGCCGCGTTGTTGAGGTTCGCCATCTATGTAGTATAAAGGTCGTTCGAAACCTTTTCCATATTGACTATCTTCTTTCGGAATTCTCATCGAAATATGGTCTCTATCATCCGCAAGCTGATTAAACATGATATTATCCTTCGGATGCATTTTTAACAACCAATCTAATCCCCATTTTGCTTCATCCAATACATCGGCAATGCCATTTTTACCATCCAAACCATTCGCTTTTTTTATATCGGCAAATACCTGAGGAAAATCTCTATAAGCCATTAATAAATGATAGGTTGCATTAGCAGAGGTTGTAGAATATTGCAAATAATCACTTGCATCATGCCATCCACCAGATGCATCGATATGTGTGCTATCTTTTATGCCAGCTCTTGCACCGTATAAAACAAAACCATCGTGAGTATGGCAACTGTCTTGTAGGTAAGGATTAAATCCACTTCGTTGTTGACGCATGTAACGCAAGGCGAAGTCTGCCGTGTGGCGATAAACTTCATCACCTATAATTATTTCTGGAGATTTGATTTCTGAAATGCGAATGAAATATTTTCCCGGTGTTTTAAAATCTGAAAAATTTAACCTGGCAGTTGCTGTAAATGGACCATAATCACCAAAAGATTTGATATTACTTGAAGTGTAAACTACCTTTCCTTTTTGGTCAATTAGCTCGAATTTATCAGGAACCTGATTAGTTTTGCTCGCCCAAATAGCAACTTTAACAGATTTAGGTTGATAGCCTAGTAAATTTATTCTTATCCAGCTATTGTTAGAATCTATTGCAGATTTTGGGGTAAAGGAGGTTAATGCAAGAATTAGTAAAAGGAAAAACTTATTCATCAAAGCTTGATTATTAATAACCGATAAATAAATATACTTATTGTAAATTAAATGAAAAATTACAGCTTCTCTTTTTGATAGCTTTTCTAAATGTTTTAAAAGGCGCCTCAAAAGACTGATTTTGGGGATTTAAAGAATCAGAACCAGAATCTGTGGAGTAATTCTATATCAATTGTCTACCTTAGTTAACCCATGGGTTAAACATTAACCGAATGGGATTACATTTGCCCCGATTCCCTAGTAGTGAAAATGGAGTGTTGCGGTGGCACTCTCCTTTTATGTAAGTCCATAGTAAGTCCATATATAATCCATACTAAGTCCATATATTTATATTAATACTTGGACTTAATATAGATTTTATATAGTTTTATATTGAAGGCTTGTCGAAGGAGTGTTTAGATGTGTTTATAGCCTTCCTATAACATACTGGTCATAGCTAGAATAACAGTGAAATTCATTAGTGGGATTGTGGGCCCGGTAATCTTCAAGAAAGTGGGAAACAGACAGCTTGTTGCTTCCACGCATAAGACTGAGCTGGTCAAGATGAAGGCTGCCACCTTTAATGCCGCCCATGTCTAGTAAATTGTGCAAGTATATCAGGTAGGGTGCAGACAACATTCCTTGCCTACGATGATAGCGAAATGGTTATCCGCTTGCTAGCGATTGCAATTCATAGTATTCTACACCTAATATTATTGCTCCATTGATAAAGGAGAACTCTATGTTTTTTATCCTAAGCCTAAATCTACACATTATCATCCAATTGTAAAAGTGATTCAAACAATTTGACAATTAATCAATCGATTGATTAATTTTGTCAGGTGAAATAGTAGCAATGGAAAAAACTGATAAAAAAACTGATATACTTAGGGCAGCAGAGACTTTGTTTGCTGAGCTTGGTTTTGAGGGAACATCAACTCGTCAAATCGCAAAAGAGTCGGGTGCCAATATGGCGATGATTAATTATTATTTTGGCAGTAAAGAAGGTGTTTTCTTAGAAATTATGGAAGACCGTATTTGCGGTTTTAAATCTCAGCTCAATCAAATTAACGATGAGCAAATTCCAGCCAAAGAAAAACTGCTAAAAGTAGTTGAACAATATGTTACTCGAATTTTTTCAAACATTACCTTCCATAAAATGATGCATAGGGAACTTTCTCTAACTCAACGTCCAGAGATGTTTGGCCAAATTAAAGACGCAATGGCAAGCAACAGAATGGTAATTGAAAAAATCATTGAAAATGGCATTGCAGAAGGAAGTTTCAGAAATGTTGATGTAAGAATGAGCATTCTAACCATTATGGGCACCATCAGCATGGTTGCTATTTCGCCAACCAAAGCAGAAGACAACATTGATATGAATGACGAAAAACAAAAGGAAGTTCTAAGAAAGCGCTTAGTAGCTCACCTACAAGATTTCATCATTACTCATTTAACAAAACCAACAAAATGATAAAAAATAAATTCAAACTCTTATTATCAATTTTACTGCTTCCTGCAGTTTTACAAGCCCAATCACTTAAAAAATTAACTTTACAAGAAGCCATAGATTTAGGTGTTGTCAATAGCAAAAACCTAAAACTTTCTCAAAATAAAATTGATGAAGCCGTTGCAAGATTAGCTGTAGAAAAAGACAACGTCTTGCCAACTGCATCTGCAAGTTTTTTATATAATCACGCAGAAATCCCTACAAATACTTTAACCATTGGAGGGGGTAATCCCATCCATTTACCAAACAGAGCCGACGCCTTTGTAGGTACCGCCGCTATACAAGAAGTAATTTATGGTGGTGGAAAATATAGATACGCAACAGAATCAACCAAATTATTAACCGATGTTGCTCGTTTAGATGCCGACAAAAATAAAGAGGAAGTTAGCTATGCTGTTATCAATACTTATTTCTCTCTATTTAAAGTAATGCAAAGCAAAAAGGTTATTGCTCAAAATTTAGAAGCAATAGCAAGTCAGCTTAAACAAGCACAAAGATTTTTCGAACAAGGCATTGTAACCAAAAATGATGTGTTGAGATTTCAATTACAACAAGCAAATGTTTCTTTAACAGATTTAGAAATAGAGAACAATCGTAAAATCATCAACTACAACTTAAACATCCTTTTAGGTTTATCCGAAGATACTGAAATTACAATTGCTGAAAGTGATTTGCCTTTGCAAGCCGTACAGCCGCTAAGCAATTATATCAGCACTGCTTTTGCAAACCGGCAAGAATTACAGCAACTAGATTTGCAAAATAAGGTTGCTGATTTTAACATTAAAAGCATTAAAGCAAATACAAGACCTACAGTTGGTGTGGGCGCAAATTTATATTACATCAATCCAAGTGGCAGTTTTATCCCTCCTTCTGAGCAATTTATCATGCCTATTACCATTGGCGCTACCGTTTCTTGGAATGTAGCTTCTTTATGGAACAACAAGAACAAAGTAGCTGAAGCAAAAATTCAGCAAAAAGAAATTGGTTTGCAAAAAGATGTTTTGTCAGACAATGTAAAAACAGAGTTGAATAGAAATTATCAGAACTATCAGTTAGCAGTTAAGCGCATCAATGTTTTAGAAACTTCTATAGCTCAAGCAACGGAGAACGATAGATTATTAGAATCAAAATACAAAAACAACATTGCCTCTGCTACAGATAGAATTGATGCAGAAACACTTTTATATCAAGCTAAAATCAATTTAGAGTTGGCAAAAGCCGATGCGAAACTAGCTTACTATACCTTATTAAAATCAACAGGAAAAGTTTCTCAATAATATAACCATAACAACATAAAGACAATGACAACAAAACCAGAAAAAAAGAAAAACAAAGTTTTACCAATCGTGCTAGCAATTTTGGTGGTTGCTGGAGCAGCATTCGGTATTAGCGAATATATGTATGCAAGCAAACACGTAGATACAGACGATGCGCAAATAGATGGCGATATCAGTCCGGTTGTAGCTCGTGTTGGTGGTTATGTAAAAGACATCAACTTTGAAGAAAACACAAAAGTAAGCCAAGACCAAGTTTTGGTAACTTTAGATGACCGCGATTATAAAATTAAATTAGAACAAGCAGAAGCTGGTCAAGTTGGTGCAAATGCAGGTGTCGGTGTTACTCAGGCACAAATTGTTGCAACTTCTGCCAATACGAGCACTGCTAAAGCAAATATCGAAGCAGCTAAATCAAATGTTCAAGCAGCAAATGTTAAGTTAAATTTGGCGCAGAAAGATTTTAATCGCTATGCTAACTTGATAAAAGACGGCGCAATAACACAACAAGCTTTCGATCAGGCAAAAGCCAATAAAGAATCGGCAGAAGCCGCAAAAGCAGCAGCTCAAGCAGCGTATGAAGCTGCACAAGACCAATATACAGCAGCTGTTAAACAAGTTGGAACAACTCAATCTCAACTTGGAGTCAGTAATTCGGGTGTAAGTCAACGTCAATCTGATGTAGATTTTGCCAAATTGCAATTATCATATACGGCGATTAAAGCGCCTGCAACTGGTATTGTTTCTAAAAAAAATGTTCAAAAAGGACAATTGGTACAACCAGGTCAATCTTTATTTGCCATTGTTAACGAAAATAGCTTATTCGTTACAGCTAACTTTAAAGAAACACAATTAGAGAAAATCAAAGTTGGTTCGAAAGTTAAGATCACGGTTGATGCTTACGAAGACCAACCAATTGATGGAGAGGTTTATAATTTCGCTCCAATTACGGGTGCAAAAGGTTCGCTTTTACCGCCAGATAATGCAACTGGTAACTTTGTTAAAGTTGTGCAACGTGTGCCAGTAAAAATCAAAATCCAATCAAAAGACAAAGAATTACTAGAAAAATTACGCCCAGGAATGAGTGTTAAAGTTTCAGTTTCTGTAAATTAATTACAATGGCCGAAGTAGGTTTTAAAAAATGGATCATTACGTTTACCGTAATCACGGCTTCGCTTTTGGAGCTGATTGATACTACGATTGTAAACGTAGCTATTCCTCAAATACAAGGTAACTTGGGCGCAACCCTCGAGGATATTGCGTGGTTATCTACAGGTTACGCCGTTGCAAATGTGATCATCCTGCCTATGTCGGGTTGGTTGGGCAGTCGTTTCGGACGTAAAAATTATTTCTTAACCTCCATTATCGTTTTCACCCTTGTTTCTTTTCTCTGTGGTAACGCCACCTCTTTAAATGAATTGATTTTATTTAGGATTTTACAAGGTTTAGCTGGTGGTGGCTTAATCTCAACAGCTCAAGCCATCTTGATAGAAACTTGGCCGCGTGAAGATGTGGGTATTGCTACGGCCCTATTTGGCTTAGGTGCGGTTGTAGGACCAACAGTAGGACCAACAATTGGTGGTTATATTCTAGAAATAGCAGATTGGCCTTGGATTTTTTATGTAAACATTCCTGTCGGGATCCTCGCGGCCTATTGTACGATAACTTTTATTCGAGAGACACCAAAGGATGGAAAAGGAAAACCAGTAGACTGGTATGGCATAGGCTTATTAGCTGTTGCAGTTGGTAGTTTGCAGACTTTGTTAGAAAAAGGCGAAAGCGAAGATTGGTTTGCTACACCATATATTGTTGTTTTAGCAGCAACTTCAGTTTTTGGTTTATTGTTATTTATTTGGCGAGAGTTAAGTACCGACCACCCGATTGTGAACCTTAAAATTATGAAAAAGCGAAGTTTCTCCATTGGGATGTTCACTTCCTTTATTTTAGGTTTTGGATTGTATGGTTCTGTTTTCGTTTTCCCTGTTTTCGCACAAAATCTATTAGGATTTACGCCTTTACAAACAGGAAAGCTCTTTATTGCTGGAGGAATTTGTACCATCTCGATGATGCCTTTTATTGGTATCATGCTTAAAAAAGGTGTGCCAGCACAATTCATGGCAACAGGCGGAATGTTTTTATTTTTTGTGTTCTGTTGGATGTTGAGCAAATCAACCCTAGCTTCTGGAACTGACGATTTTTTCTGGCCATTAGTGATTAGGGGTTTTGGGATGGCTTTATTGTTTGTTCCGCTTACCACTTTGGCTATGCAAGATTTATCTGGACCTGAAATTGGACAAGGCTCTGGATTAAATAACATGAGCAGGCAATTAGGCGGTTCTTTCGGGATAGCTGCACTTACGACATTAATTCATCTTCGTGCCGGTGGCCACAGAGCCAATTTATTGACCAATATAAACGATTACAATCCTGCGTTTACCCAAAAGTTAAATGGCTTAATCAGCAATTTTATGTCAAGAGGAGCATCATATCTAGATGCAAAACTAATGGCTATGAAAGCTATTGAAGGTACTGTAATTAAGCAAACGATGTTGCTTACTTACAATGATGCCTATTGGGTAGCTGGACTGGTTATGTTGTTTTCTATTCCTTTGCTGTACCTGCAAAAGTTTAAAAAGAATACCAACATAGCGGTCGATGCCCATTAAATAAAACAGTCCCGACGTAAACGTCGGGACTGTTTTTCCCAAAAAATTAACAATTAGTTATAGATTTCTTCTTACAAGAAAATCTATAGATACTTTTAAAAGATTTGTTTAACCTTTAAGAATACAAGGTAGGAATTATTTGTAAAAGTTCAAAATATATACTTTCAATTTTTAAGTCCTTATTAAAAATAACTAAATTGCCTTTCAATAATTTAAAATTCGCCGAAATAATCTTAAGGTTAATTCTATATGAATTTTAAAATTATTTGATAATATCGCCGTTTTCCTAACTAATTTTGTAATATTTTTGTTGTTTAGGTGCAAATTCCGTACCTTTTCGCCATGCAATCAAACCAACCTACTAGTCAACGCGAATCTATTTTCAATAACGAAGTAATTTCTAGGTTCGAACTATACAATAGCTTATTCTTAACCTTGCCATTTTATAAGGTAAAAGATACTGGAACCTTATTGCCTCTTTTCATTAAAAGTTGTGAAGATGGTGTTAAAAATCATCAAACTCCAGCAAAGCTGATTGAAGACTTTTTTAAGAAATACACTACAAATACAGATTCAAAAGATGTTGTTGATTTGCTTTTTAGGTTTATTCAATACATAGAAAGACAAGTTGTACTTTTTGATGCCGTTGAAGATGCGTCTTTTAATAAATTAAACGTTAGCGACGAACAAAGTTCTTTAAGAGCACTTTTCTTAAAGGCAAACGATGATAAAACTTTGCATGAAAAAGTAGACCAATTGATAGAGGATTTCTCTTTGCGTTTGGTTTTAACGGCGCATCCAACACAGTTTTATCCTGGAAGTGTATTGGCAATCATTAACGATTTAACGATTGCCATTAAAGGAAACGATATTACTACCATCAATCAATTATTACAACAATTAGGTAAAACACCATTTTTTAATAAAAAAGCGCCAACACCTGTTGATGAAGCCTTGAGTTTAACTTGGTACCTAGAAAATGTTTTCTACTTCGCCGCAGCAAATATTCAATCTGGCTTAAACTCTCTATTGAGCGAGTACCACATCGACCCTAAAAAAATTATTGAACTTGGTTTTTGGCCAGGTGGCGATAGAGACGGAAACCCAAATGTGCATGCAGAAACTACATTGCAGGTTTCTAAAATGCTTCGTCAGATTTTATTTAGATGTTACTACCGCGATTTTAGAAATCTAAAACGTCGTATCACTTTTAGGGGGGTTGAAGATAGTATATCTGTTTTACAAGATTTGCTTTATAAAAATGCTTTTGATACCAATATTGAAGCTCAAGATATCTCTGATTTAATTATTGAAAACTTAAATAAAATCTCAGCTACTTTAATTAAAGACCATGATGGTTTATTTGTTGATTTAGTTGAAAATTTAACGAGAAAAGTAGAGTTATATCGTAGTCATTTCGCATCATTAGACATTAGACAAGACAGTAGGATTTTACGTGATGTACATGCTTATTGCCGCCAGCAGAAACCGATTAACGCTTTGTTTAACGAAGATTATGATAGCTTATCTGAAGCCGAAAAAATTAAAGCCCTTTCGTTTAGAAATGCTAAAATTATTTATGCTGACGAGCAAGACAGTTTAATTGCCGATACCTTGCAAACCATTTTCCAAATTAAGGAAATGCAACAGAGCAATGGAGAAATGGCCTGTCATCGTTTCATTATCAGTAATTGCCAACAGGCGAGTGATATTTTACAATTAATCGAGCTGTTTTTATGGAATGGCTGGGAGGCTGATGAGTTAACCATCGACTTTGTTCCCCTTTTTGAAACCGTAAATGATTTATCCGGCGCAGCCGAAATCATGGAGACATTATACACCCATCCGTTCTACAAAAAACATTTAGAGCACCGAGGCGGAAAACAAGATATCATGCTTGGCTTCTCAGACAGCACAAAGGATGGCGGTTACTTAATGGCAAACTGGTCTATTTTTAAAGCAAAAGTTGGTTTAACCGAAACTGCAGAAAAACACAATATTAAATTGGCATTTTTTGATGGTCGTGGTGGCCCACCTTCTCGTGGCGGGGGTAAAACACACCGCTTTTATGCTTCAATGGGTAAAGAAATTGCAAATAAAAACATTCAATTAACCATACAGGGCCAAACGATTAGCTCACAATATGGGTCAATAGATAGCGCTGCTTTTAACATTGAACAATTAATTAATGCCGGTATTTCATCGGGTGTAAAAGCAAAACACAATGTATTATTAGATAAAGCTAATTATGATGCCTTAGAAGTGATGGCAAATGACAGCTATGAGTCTTTCTTGGCGTTACGTAAACATCCCTTGTTTTTATCGTACCTAGAAACTTTATCTCCCTTAAGTTTGCTTTCTAAAATCACAATCAGTAGCCGACCAGTTAAAAGAAACTCTGGAGAAGCTTTGAAATTGGAAGATTTAAGAGCAATTAGTTTTGTGACTTCTTGGAGCCAGTTGAAACAAAATATTCCAGGTTTTTACGGCATTGGAACGGCATTAAAAAATCAAGAAAAAGCTGGTAATTGGGAGCAGGTAGAAAAAACTTATCATCAATCTGGTTATTTCAAAACCATTATAGACAACTGTATGATGTCTATGAGTAAATCTGATTTTACCATAACCGAATATTTAGCTAAGGATGAGAAGTTCGGCAAATTCTGGAGTGTTCTTCACGATGAATTTGAGCTTTCTAAGGCCATGTTGTTAAAACTAGCGGGTCATCAAAGCTTAATGGAAAATTATCCTGTAGAGAAGCGCTCTATTGCGGTTAGAGAGAAAATTATTTTGCCTTTGGTATTGATACAACATTTTGCTTTAGAAAAACTGCAACATGAATTAACAGACGAAAAACGTCAAGCTTATGAAAAGCTAGCAATTCGTACAGTTTATGGAATTGTTAACGCTGGAAGGAATTTGGCGTAGTTAAGCAAGTTGTCAGTCAGAGCTTGTTGAAGACTTTACATCATGCTTCGACAAGCTCAGCATGACAAACAAATAAATGATGCAACTAACTTGGATTTATAAATCTTTTGATGAACTCAACACAAAGGAGCTTTACGCCATTTTACAATTGCGAAGTGAGGTTTTTATTGTCGAGCAGAATTGCGTTTACCAAGATGTAGATGGCAAGGATAAAAAGTCATTTCATTTAATGGCTTGGCAAGGCGATCAATTGGCCGCTTATACTCGTTTAGTTGCGCCCGGTGCTTCCTTTCCACAAGCAAGCATCGGAAGAGTGATTACCTCTCCAAAATATAGAGGATTGGGCATTGGAATTACTTTACTTGAAAAAAGTATTACTCACACTTTAGAAACTTATTCAACCAATAAAATAAGAATTGGCGCACAGCTCTACCTTAAAAAATTCTATGAAGGTTTTGGTTTTGTAGCCGAGGGCGAAGAGTTTTTAGAAGATGGAATACCTCATGTAGAGATGATTTTGGAGAAGTAAAACCAAGAAGTTTTGTCATTGCGAGGTTCATTCTCCGATTCTTCATCGGTAATGACCGAAGCAATCTCCTTATGGATTAAAAGTATGAAAGAGATATTAAAATCTAAGATAGCACCATTACATTTTCTAATTGTTTTTACAGTAGCTTTTATAATGTGTGGCTTTGTGTGGTTTTTGGCCATTCCTCTAATATACTGGTTTGCATTTGGCGAAGGTGCTGAATCCGAAAGAATTGGAGAGCTGTCTATCAACATTTTTATAGGGAATTGGGCAGCTTTAATTATAGTTCTCATTTTGTGTCTACTTGGGGTTAGCAATAACTATAAAAGGCAACGATTAAGAAATGCGAAATCTTACTTATTGACTATTATACTAATTTCAATTTTATATGTTTTCAAAATACCAATTGCAGAATTAATTATCGAAGGGTTCAATTAGAAATGTTGTTAAACATAAAATGAGATTGCTTCGGGCGATGAAAAATCGACGTCCAAATTGTTGGAGCGGGCTCTCGCAATAACGTCTCAACAAACAAAAAACCCTCTCGAAATTCGGGAGGGTTTAGTATTAATCAAATAGGGATGATTGATTATCTATCGATTGAACCCATTACTCGCTGAGCAAATGCATTTAATGCGTCTTTTTCTAGTGCGCCACCATTTACTTCTGCGTGAACTTCTAAAGCTCCACAGATATTGGTAATCATTTCTCCTGCCACGTTTACTTCTTCTTCACTCACACCTCTGAACTCACAAAAAGCTTCTAAAACTTCTAATGTTGCCTCCAGTTTTTCTGGAGTACTATTTTGAAAAAGTTGTCTGATTACTGGAATCTTCATCTTTAGTCTAGTTAATTTTTGTGAATAATTCTGCCAATCCCTCAGCTTTATTGGTTTGCACTTGGTCTACCAAAGCACCATTTTCAAAAGCTGCAAAAGTTGGTAAATTATCAACGTTAGCAAACTTTCTAGAGTTAGGATATTTTTCTGCATCAACAATCAAAAAAGCTACATCCTCATTTTCAGCGGCCATTTTTTTAAACTTTGGCTTCATGATTCTGCAGTTGCCACACCATGATGCTGCGTATTGCACCATCACTTTTGTGTTGTCTGATAAATGTTGTTGAAGATTGTCTTCTGTTAATTCTAAAAACATAATGTTTTAATTAATTAGTTTGCGCTTAAATATTCAGCAACGCCAGTTCTGTTTGCGTTCATTGCTTCTTTTCCTTCTTCCCAGTTTGCTGGACAAACTTCACCATGTTTTTGAACGTGGCTATAAGCATCAATTAAACGTAAATATTCTTTAACGTTTCTACCTAATGGCATATCGTTAACACTTTCGTGGAATACTTTACCAGTTTCGTCAATTAAATAAGTTGCACGATAAGAAACATTTGAACCAGCAAATGATTCGTTTCCATCTTCATCATAAGCAACTTCTTGGTCAAGGATATCTAAAATAGTAGATAAGTGTCTATGAGTATCAGCTAATAAAGGATAAGTTACGCCTTCAATACCGCCATTTTCTTTTACTGTGTTTAACCACGCAAAGTGAACTTCGTTTGTATCACATGAAGCACCAATTACAATTGTGTTTCTTTTTTCGAAATCTGGTAATGCTGCTTGGAATGCGTGTAATTCTGTTGGACAAACAAAAGTGAAATCTTTTGGATACCAGAATAATAATACTTTTTTGTTTTTGCTAGTCGCTTCTTCAAATATATTGATTTTCAAATCATCGCCCATTTCGGACATTGCATCAATACTAACGTTTGGGAACTTTTTACCTACAAATGCCATAATTATTTTAAATTTTATGCCGCAAAGGTACGCTTATTTAAGGTCGTTATCAACCAAGATTAACTAATAGCACATACTTAATCTTGATGGGCTTATAGACAAAAACTATATAGCGCTAAGAAAGATTAGTTTTTGTCTATTTTATAATTTAGCAAATGAATGATGAAGCTCTTGGTTAATGCAGTCCCGCCGTTCGCTACCTGCCTACTGCAGGCAGACAATCCATTTGGATTTAGCTTTGACAAATTCTTTCCATCATGCTATAAAAGTTGTCAAAGCTTAAGAAAAGCAAAAAGTATTTTCCCTTCCGTCAGGTTTAAAGAACAAAGGTTTGTGGTTCTTGGCAAGATATAAAAGCGAGTTGCAAACAAATAGTCTGTAAGCAACAGACCACGAAAAAAGTTTGTCGAAAAAAAGCCACAGATTAACAGAATATATATAATCTGCGAATCTGTGGCTTAAACTTAAAGTCTAATCTATTTCTTCAAAGTGGTTTCGAAGATTTTAAAAATACGTTTGTATTCATCAGTCCAGCTGCTTGGCTCTACAAAGCCGTGGTCTTCTACAGGATAAACCGCTAGCTCCCAATTATCTTTTCCAAGCTCTATGAAACGTTGTGTTAAACGTACGATGTCTTGGAAGTGAACATTTACATCTACCATTCCATGCAACATCACTAAGTTCCCTTTTAATTTATCGGCATAATAAATAGGCGAGCTGCGCTTATAAGCGATTGGGTCATTGTAAGGTTCATTTAAAATATTAGCCGTGTAGCCGTGGTTATAATGCGCCCAATCTGTAACCGAACGTAAAGCCGCCCCAGCTGCAAAAACTTCTGGTTCCTTAAACAATCCCATCAAGGTGATAAAACCTCCGTAAGAGCCGCCATACAGACCAATATGTTTAGGATTCACCCCATACTTCTCTACCAACATTTTAACGCCATCTACTTGGTCTGTTAAATCTTTACCGCCCATATTCCTATAAATTCCCGTACGGTGATTTCTACCATAACCAGAGCTTGCCGTGTAGTCGATATCGATAACAGTATAGCCATTATCTGCTAACATATTATTGAACATGTATTCTCTAAAATATTGGCTCCACCAATAATGAACGTTTTGTAAATAACCAGCCCCATGTACAAAAACTACAGCAGGTTTATTTGGGTGTGGATTTGCTGCCGGATAAACTCTTGCATACACATCATCGCCATATCTGTTTTTAAATGAAACCAAATCTGGTTGGCGCCATTTGTAGCTATCAAATTCTGCCGAAGTTGATTTGGTAATCTGAACTGCTTTAGCTCCTGGTTTATTCGCTTGAATATAAAGCTCCCAAGGTTTGTCCATATATGAATAATTGATGGCTAACCATTTTTCGTCTGGAGACATGGTAATTTCATTTCCACCTTTCATTGCTGTAATTTGAACTAAATCGCCACCATTTACGCTTAGCTTATAAAAGTGCGTAATACCAGGATGTTCCTTATTTCCACTGATGTAAAAAGTAGTTTTGTCTTTAGATAAAATTGCTCTTTGAACTTCCCATTTACCACTAGTCAATTGTTTTTTCTCCCCATTAGTTATGTTATATGTATACAAATGAGAATAACCCGTTGCTTCACTTTGGAAATAAAAACGGTTGTTATCAATCCATTCTATGTTACGCCCAACACCTGGTCCGCCTATCCAAGCCTCATCACGTTGACGGTCTAAAATACTTACATTCCCCGTATTAGCATCTAACTTTAAAATCCATAAATCTTTGTTATCGTTTGCATCTGCGGTGATGATAGCTGTTGTACCATTTTCATTCCAAATTGGCGAACCAAAATTGATTTTACGGTCTTCGTTTTTCTTAGTTCTCTCTTCTAGTTGTTTAGGATAATCTTTTACATAATCTGGCAAATCTTTTATACCTGGGATTTGAGAAGTATGAACCGTATAAACGCTGTCTTTTGTACCATCATAAATAAAGCTCTCTGAAACCGTTAATGTTTCACCAACCTTAGTACGACCAGCAATGTCTTCAGTATAACCAGAAGCCGTTACATAGTTTGGAACAATGGTGTTATGATTTGTAGTAACTGGACTTGTTAAACGATAAGTAACAAACCTACCATCTGGACTAACGGTTAAACCAGATAGAAATTTATCGTCTAAATAAATTGCCTTTATAGTTTTAAAGTTGGCATCTGCACTGCCAAAACCAAAACGACGACCACCAGCCGCTCCTGCAAAACCCTGTCCCCTTCCTCCTGTTTTATTACGTTTTTTAATGATGTCAAATAGTTCTGTTTGGTCCGTTTTTAACCAAGTATCTTGAACTGTTGGCGCAACTCTTTCTGGAGCTCCAGGAACGGTTGGCCCGCCCAAACCTGGTCTTTTTCCTTTTACAAAATTTGTTAATTGTTTAGTCTCGCTAGTTGACAAACTCAATTGAAATAAGTTATCGCCACGCTGAAAAATAACATCGTTATTGTACAAAAATTTTGTGCCGTTTTCGCGGTCTACGGTGTTGGTTAACCTTGTTTCTTTTTTCTGTTCGAAGTTGTACAAATAAACATCACCACCCTTTTCAAATAAACCTAAAGATTTGTCTTTGTTGTAAGTATAAACTGTACCAGCAGCTTTTTCAGCAGCATTGTCTTCAGTAGTTTCTGGTTTATTGGTTAATACGCTTACTTTATAGGCTTGATCCTTTTCTTTATTTTCTGGATTCCAGCTAAAAAAAATGGTTTTGCTATCGTCAGACCAACGGTAATTTGTTGGGGCAACGCCCATCCATTTTGGGTCTCTCATTATTTTTTGAACCGTTAACGGAGCAACTTGCTGTGCTTGTGCAGCAGCTGATAGAAAGAGAAAGAAAACTAGATATTTTTTCATTTTATTTTATTAATTAGATTTACTGGCTAAACCACCTTTTTTACTACTCACATTAACAGTGAACTTACTTCCACCTTTTACTAACCAACGAACAGTTACAAAAGAGTTTCCAGGGATATTTTGAACCTTAATATTTGCCGGGTCTCTATTTTGTTCAACGGTAAAATTCATATCACGATTAGTTACAATCATTCCGGCAACAACGGTTCCGCCAGTTAAAGAAATAATATCTGGAGTTTCTATGTTATTTTTCACATCCTGACTAGAGTGTGTTGGAATCATTCTTTCGTTATTGATAATTGCCGTAACCTGTGTTAACCCACCAATATCTTTTACTTCAATTTCTCCAACAGACAATTTTGGCGTGTTGTAAGCGTGGTAAACACTGAAAGCCATGTTACGATGCGCATCGCTTTCTAGCAAAAAGCCTGGGTGTAAACGAGTGTAAGTTTTCTTGAAACCACCAATCTCTATATCGCCGTAAGTTGGATGTTTAAAAGGATGCCAATCAACAAAAGCATCTTTCATTAACAAATCCTTATCGAAAGTGTATAATTGCGTTTGGCTGTCTTCTCCATCAGTTTTATTGTACATCGAATAACCAGTCCATAACTCGTTAGAGAAAGTATAAATTCCTCTACCGCCGTAAAACCAATCTAACTCTCCCCCAAAAACAGAATATAAATCTTTATAAACAACTAAGTATTTATATCCCGGCAGCATTTCTTCACCTTTTTTACCTAATGCATCATAAACTCTAATATCTAACGCATTGTAAGTATCCAAATCTTCTAAAGCTCCCGGACCTCTTAAAATCATACCCCCATTATTGTGGTAAGATTGTGCTGCCGCGATGTTAGGATGTTTCATCACAAAATCTACAATCGCTCTGTTTTCTGGAATTGAAAAAGGGTATTTATAAGCACCTCCTTGAATGTAATTTGGTTGCCAGTTCCATCCCCAATCACGGTTCGGGTCATAAGCACCTTCACCATCTTCGTTTACAAATCCGTCTCCGTCATTATCAATTCCTTCGCTGCCCAAAAGTTCGTATTCTCCCTTTTCTTCTCCGCTCACCAAAATCATTCTTCTGTTATCGGTTGGATCAACTTTATAACGACCAGTTACACTTTTGCGACGCATCATTACAATTTGCCCATCGTTATCTAAATCATCAAAACCATCTTCATTTGTTGTCCCATCACGGTCATTGTCGATAGGAATTAAACCTGTTCGTGGAGAATGTGCGGTGTTTGCTTGATGAATAAAATTATCTCTCGCATCAGGATTGATAGTTGGAGCGATATAAAAAGTTTTATCCGCCAGTAAAGACATGATTGCTTTATTGCCAGAAGCGTACATTTCTGCCAAATACCAAGCGGTGTATAAAGCAAACTCACTACCTTGAATTTCATTGGAGTGGATATTTCCATCAATGTACATAGCGGGTTTTTTATCGCCGCTGCCAACTTTTGAATCTGTAATGGTCATTACCCAAAGCTCTTTCCCTTTAAAGGATTTTCCCATTGATTCAAGTTTTACCAAATTGGGATGAGCCGCAGCTAATTTTTTGCAAATGTCTGTTATTGCGGCGTGGTCGTTATATCTATTCCAGCTTACTTGAACCTTCGGATTTGGAGGTGTGCCAACCGCTGCTAAAATATTTTCGGGCTGTTGGGCTTTTAAAATTCCGGCACACAAAATAAATGCAACCAGAAGAATTGTATGTTTAATTTTCATCGTCTTTTCTGATTTTTATAGTGATACCTCGATTGATTTACTTCCTGTAGTTGGGCTAGCTGCATCGATCGTTACTTTACCGCTACCTTTTATCAACCATGTTAATTCTTTGTATTCCTTACCCTGAATACTTTCTAACGATTGGTTTTTTCGTCCGCTAACAACAGTTTGATTAGCATTTGTATTCACTTTAACTACAATCTTTTTCAAGAAATAACTTCTATCGCCAATTTTGGTATAAGTAGACAAATCTCCTGTATTTAATACGCTGAGTGTAACGCGTGTTAATCCATCCGCTACTTTTTCTGTCTTCAAATTAATGAAATCTATTTGAGGTGCCATTGCTGCCAAGCTCACCACAAAATCTGTATGTTTTGCCACAATTCCATCTACCAATTTATAAGGCGGGTTGATTAACACAAATGGGTCAACTCCACCAACTTCTACAGTTTGTCCAGGAAAATCTGGATGAGTTACTGCTTTCCACGGTGTAAAAGTATTGGTAATTCCTTGGCTTGTTGCCCATCTCAAATAAGAAGCAATTGGGTCTTCATTTACAAATTTCTTCTCTTTACGAGCGGAATCGGGAACAACTTTAGGAACCCACCAACCCGGTGTGCTAAAACTTAAACGACCATAGTGAAAATATCCCCATTGAGAAAAATCTCCACTTTCTGCTTGTGTTTTTGGAGCATCCTTTGTTTTGGTAATCTTGTTGTATCTTTCAGAAACTAATGCATTTGCTTTAACATCCGCCTCATACCAACCCGTAATTATTCTTTTAGTTAGCGCCATTGGATTAAATGTAACTGGCGTTGACAAGTTATTTGTTGGGCCGAAAGTTACAACGGCATAAACGTTAAAGGCATCATATAAGAAATCAAATAATGCTCTATTTTCTTTTTCTGAAACTGCATATTCTCCCGCTCCTGAAACAAATGGTTTAAAATTATAGCTAGAATTTTTATTGAAACTTATCCCGCCTTCTCCATCTTCGTTAAACTCGCCATCCTTATCATTATCAATTCCTTCTGGCAATAAAATGTATTTTCCTGTTTCACCTTTGGTAAAATCAGCGACTAATAAAGAACGAGGGTCGTCAGTATTTAATTTATACTTTCCTGTTGGGTCCACGATTCTCATCATTGTGATTTTTCCGTTTCCATCTAAGTCATCAACATCATCTTCGTTTAACTTCCCATCTCTATCGTCGTCGGTTTTGGTTGCATTACCACTTCTCTCAGATCTCACTTTTGCAAAATATTGCTCTGTAGCATCTGGACTCATGTTCGGGAAAACATAGAAAGTTTGTTTGTTTAACAATGTTTTAATACTATCTGTAGATGATGATGCCATTAGTTTTTCTGCAAAACCAATCGCCATTTCTACACCCAAAAGATGTTTACCTTCTACGCCACCAACCACAACAATTGCTGGTTTTTGTTCTGTTTTGCCAGAGCCGATGGTTAACATTAAAATGTCTTTTCCGCCAACTGTTTGCGTTAAGGTTTTCGATTTAACTAATTGGGGATATTTGTCTGCAAGTGCTTTAACCCTTTGGGCTAATTTGGCATTGTTGCTGTAATCCTGTTGATTTTGCGCGAAGGAATTGCATAGCAATAGCAGAAAAAACAGGTTAAAAAGGTATAATTTCTTCATATAAGTTAGGTTATGCTTGCAATTTATAGAAAAAAAGCATTTACATAATCTAAAGCTTATCAAGATTTTACAAATGTTACAGTAGAAAGGTTAAAGGTTGGGGGGCTTATGGGCAGAAGGTTTAAATAATCAAAAAACACAATGAAATCTCAATAATACATGGTGTACTTTGTGTCTTTGTGGTTCAAACTCTTATCTAACGACCTTACCTTTTTCATCAACATTCACATTAAAGGGCGGCATATAATCTTGTAATAAAACAGCGAGCTCCCTTCTGTTAATCTGTCGCTCTAAATCAAATTCTGTTTTAAACTGATAAGATGTTTTCCACTTTTTAGGAATCTCCTTTTTCATAGATTCTAAAGATTTATTTCCAACGTAACTGATCATATCTAAAGACGAGCCGATAGTCATTATCGAGTTTTTATAATCATCGAACCAAATTTGAGCCTTGTAATAAAAGTCTTTTATGGGTTGTCTAATTTCTTCGGTAGTTACCAATTTATTTGGCGAGAATTTAGCAGATTTACCATCTATTTCTGCTTTTAAAATACCTGTAACCCCAACAAATTGTATTGCCTTCCAATTGGTATCAGGCTGTTTAATATCACCAAACGGCATTAAATCTAATTTATAATTAATCAATTCGCCTTGAATTTTTTTGAGATTAGATTCAGATGTTTTTAAGTCGAAAAACGCAGCATAAGCAGCCGTCGCTCCTGCGGCTTGACCCAAGGACATACTTTCCGGGTCATTAATCCAAACCAAATTTTCTTGCTCTTTCAATAGCAACTGGTACATTGAAAAAATAGTTGCTGTATTCCCATTTTCTAGTTTTCCACTTGCCACACTTGTTCTATAAAGTGTTTGGTTGTAATCTAGTTTATTCCAATTTGCACTCGGAGCAATTATTTTTAAAGCTTCATTCAGTTTCGCATCTGCAGGATTGATTAAAACTTTTGGCCTAATTGTACTCCCATCGCTTAATTTAAAAACCCAATTTTTTCCTGAACGTTCGGCTTTTACCCACATAACGTTTTTAATGATGCTTAGATTTTTAATGCTATCAACCCAAACATTTAATGAAGCATTAGCTTTCTGTTTGTCGAAAGGAACAACCTTAGTACTATCCTTTTCCATTAGGAATTCCTTATATTTTTTTAAGAACTTGGTTTGAATTCCCGAACTCAATCCCTCTTCAACCGGTGAAAGGTCAAAACCACCAGCTTGTAGTAATATGCTGGTCTTGACTCCAGAAACAGCAGATTGTACCGCTGCAGCAAGTGCCGCATTCCCATTTCCAATTACCAAAACTTTAGCCACAAAAGGTTCTTCTTTTACCTTTTTAACTGCTGTTTTCTGTGCATCAGCATTGCTAAATAAGTTGACTAAAATTAAAACCAAAAATATCTTCTTTATCATTTTACAGGGAATATGGAATTATATACGCAATATGCTTTATTTGGATGTGTTTTTAATGAACTTTACTAGTCATTTAACTATATTTAACAAATCAAGAACTTATTAGTTCTCAATGGTATGGAGCAAAAAATCAATCAAGTTTTTAAATCACAACAAGCTTACAAATATACGCTTAGAAAAGAAAACGCAGCACAGCGGATTTTAAGACTAAAAGCTTTAAAAAATGCCATTCTAAAAAATGAGTCTGAAATTTATCAGGCTTTACAAAGTGATTTAAGGAAAAGCAGATTTGAGGCCGCATTAACAGAGTTGATTTTCATTTATGGAGAATTGGACTTCGCCATTAAAAAGTTAAGTGGTTGGATGCGCCCAAAACACATTGCCGCAACATTAAGTAATCCATTTGCAAAAAACAGATTGTATTATGAGCCAAAAGGTGTTTGTTTAATAATTGCTCCTTGGAATTATCCATTTCAATTAACAATGAGTCCTCTGATTTCTGCAATAGCAGCAGGAAATTGTTGTATTGTCAAACCGTCAGAATTAAGTCCGCAAACGAGCAAAATTGTTTCAAAAATTATTGAAGAAGCGTTTAATGAACAGGAAGTTGCTTGTTTTGAGGGCAATGCTGATATTTCTTCTGCGCTTTTAGAACTGCCTTTTGACCATATCTTTTTTACTGGAAGCACAGCAATAGGAAAAGTAGTAATGGAAGCCGCTGCTAAAAATTTGACCTCGGTTACTTTAGAACTTGGGGGCAAATCGCCAACAATAATTGATAAAGATGTTAACCTAGAAAAAGCAGCGGAGAAGATTGCCTGGGGCAAATTGGTTAACAGCGGACAAACCTGCATAGCGCCAGATTACATATTTGTACACGAGCAACAACATGATGAATTTATTAGATTGTATAAAGCCGCGGCAAGCAGAATGTTTTTTAAAACAGAAACTAAAATAGACCATCGCGTTTATGGTAAAATCATCAGTCAAAAGCATTTTGTAAGGTTAAAGACCTTAGTTGATGAAGCTGTAGAAAAAGGAGCAAGAATAGATTGGGGAGGAAATTTTGATGAACAAGAACAAACCATTTACCCGGTTATTTTAAGTAAAATTCCTAATGGGGCTAAAATAATGGAAGAAGAGATATTTGGCCCTATTTTACCAATTATTACTTACCAAAATATAGCGGAAGTAATTGACCAAATCAATGCAAAAAGCAAACCACTGGCACTTTATATTTTTAGTAAAAGTAGCAAGATGGTAAAAGACGTCATTAAAAACACCAGCGCAGGCGGTACTTGTGTAAACGATGTTTTAATACATATTTCTAATCCGAAATTGCCTTTTGGCGGTGTAAATGGAAGCGGAATTGGAAGCAGTCACGGATTTTTTGGCTTCAAGAATTTCTCTCATGAAAGAGCAATTATGTTCCAAAGAAGACTAGATTTTAATAGAATGATTTATCCTCCCTATGTTGGTAAAGAATGGGCGCTAAAAATGTTGAAGAAAATAATATAATTTCCTAATGTAATAGTTTTTTAACCACAAAGACACGAAGTTCACAAAACGATTTTAAATCTTATGTTTTCTATAGTTTGCCGCTATAAAAATACAACGCTTATATCTTCTTATAATCCTTAGATGGTTTACATAATATAATTTAATATGCATGATTTAGAAAGTTTAAAATATCCTATTGGAGAATACAATCCACCAAAAACCATTACCGAAAATGTGCTTAAAGAATGGATTGAACAATTAGCAACCTTACCTCAAGAAATTGTAGAAATTACCACTGGCTTAAGCAATACTGATTTAGAAATTCCTTATCGCCCAGATGGCTGGACTGTGAGGCAAGTTGTACATCATTTAGCCGATAGCCACATTAACGCTTACACTCGTGTGCATTTAACTTTAACAGAGGACAACCCGACAGTAAGACCATATCATGAGGAAAGGTGGGCAGAATTAGCTGACGGAAAAACAGAAGACATCCAACTTTCGATTGACATTTTAAACGCAATGCACAAGCGCTTAGTTGCGCTATTGAAAACACTAGATATTAATGCATTCGATAGGACCTATTTTCATCCAGGCGCAGAAAAACAATTTACATTAGGTTATTTAGTTGGCAACTATGCTTGGCATGGCAAACACCATTTAGCACATATTCAATTGACTCTAAAATGAAAAAATATTTAATCTTATTGGCCTTCATATTTATCGTTCAATTATCCGCCAATGCGCAAAACAAATCTATTAAACAGTTTAACTTTATGTTGGGCAGCTGGGAAATGAAAACAGCGAAAGGAAAAATAACTGAAACCTGGTTAAAGTATAAGGATAGTTTAATAGGCAAAAGTTATCGCCATAATTTAAAAGGAGACAGTGTATTAACGGAAACGCTAGTTATCAAAAAGATTGATGGCAATTTTTATTACTGTTCAAAAGTTAGTGGGCAAAACGACAACCAAACCATCAAGTTTAAGCTTCTTCCCGTTAAGGAAAATACATTCATCTTCGAAAACCCATCTCATGATTTCCCCCAAAGAATTGTTTATCAAAACAAGGCAAAAGATGAGCTTTTAGCTTGGGTAGAAGGAGAAAAAAATGGCAAAAAAGGGAAATCAGAATTTAATTACCTGCGAAGGAAGTAAATTAATAATTAAGAGAAAAGCCTACTCCAAAACCCATGTCGCTATCATAATGGGTTGTTAACGAGAAGTATTTATTCGCGATGTATTTAAAACCGCTCATATATTCTTTATCAGTATTTACCATAAAACTCATTCGCAATCTTTTTGAAATAGGAATGTCTTCCCTCATCAATTGCAGTCTTATAATACCGTCATTATAAACTTCAGCTTGTGCCTTAACTAGCATGGGCAAGGTATATTCTGCTCCTATACTTACAACTGTCCTGTTATCTTTGGTGTTGGTTTGACCGAAAATATTCCTTTCTTGTTCATCCATACCCATTTTTCTATAACGCCAATCAAATCCAACAAAAGGCATCAACCATTGCATTTTGCCAATGTATCTTCCAATATGGGTTTCAGTTTCAAAACCATGCATTTTGTTATAACCTAAGCGCCATTCAGTTCCTATGCTCCACCGAGTATTGGCAAACATGGCCATACCGTCGTTTCCGTTACTTGCAAAATCATTTTCGGCCATAAAATGAAACATTCTATCATCGGCAAATAATTTTCTTTGTGCTAATTTCGGATTTGGTATTTCTGGATTTGCTGGCGAATTTTCATAGCTAAAAACTCTGCCCATTCCGCTCATCATGTGATACAAAATGTGGCAATGAAAAAACCAATCTCCACTTTCTGTAGCGGCAAACTCCAAGGTATCCCTTTCCATTGGCATAATGTCTAACACGTTTTTTAACGGGGCAAAATCGCCTTGTTTCCCTACTAATCTAAAATCATGTCCATGCAAATGCATTGGATGCCTCATCATGCTATTGTTGTAAAGTATCACCCTAACATTTTCTCCTTTTTTTATTAAGATTTTATCAGTCTCTGAAACAGTTTTATTATCTAAAGTCCAAACATACCTGTTCATATTCCCAGTTAGGTCAAACTTCAATTCCTTAATTGGTCCATTAGGTAAAACTGTACTTTTTGGGGCTCTCAACATCGTGTAATTTAGCGTTACAATATCTCCTTTTGTTGAGGTCATATCCATTCCGTCCATATCATGATCCATTTTAGCATTATCATCACCAGATATTTCAGGGTACATTACCATATTCATATCCATGATCTGGTTTTGCATTTTCATTCCCTTCATTTCCTTTAGATTGCCATTCATTTCCATCATATCATTCATCATCTTCATCCCCTCAAAATAGTCTAACCTAGGTAATTTTTGTGCTGCCATTTTGATCCCATTACCTAGCCATAATGAGGCAGATTTTGTTCTATCCTCTGGTGTAACCAAAAACTCATAACTCAAGTTTTTTGGGATTTCAACAATCACATCATAGGTTTCTGAGACGGCAATCATCAATCGATCCACTTCTACAGGAACCACATCATTGCCATCATTGGCAACAACGGTTATTTTACCGCCAGCATAAGTAAGCCAAAAATAAGACGAAGCACCTGCGTTGGATATCCTTAACCTTACTTTATCTCCTGCTTTAAAATTTTTAGCAGTGAATTGATTTTTGCCATTTATCAAAAATTGATCATAATAAACATCGCTTACATCCATTGCATTCATACGTTTCCACTCGTTGGTAATTTTTGTTTTAAAATGACCTTCTTTTATCGCTTCCGCATAACTTTGTGTACTGCCTTTTTTGATGGCAAACCAATCTGTCGCATTGTGTAAACTTCTATCAATTTCCTTTGGATTCATATCAGCCCACTCACTCAAAATAACAGGTATTGTTGGAATTGTGGGCTCAGCTCTTTTATTTAAAATCATAGACCCATACATGCCAATTTGCTCTTGCAAACCTGTGTGGCTATGGTACCAATGCGTTCCACTTTGTATAATTGGAAATTTATATAAATGTGTGGTATGTGGCTTTATTGGCATTTGAGTTAAGTTAGGCACACCGTCATATTTATTTGGCACAAATAGACCATGCCAATGCAAAGATGTTTCTTCATTTAACTCATTATGTACATATATTTCTGCTGTATCGCCTTCTGTAAATGTTAATGTTGGCATTGGTATCTGTCCATTTACAGCAATAGCTCTTTTTTGTTTTCCAGTAAAATTTACTGTGGTATCTCGAACATATAAATCATATCGAACTGTTTTTGGCACAACTTTGCTTGTTGAAACCTGAAGAGGTTTTTGGTTTGCACCTGGAGCAGGATTAGCTTGTTTAGACTTCGATTTAACCTCAACTAGCTTCATTCCGCATTTGGGACATTTACTTGGTTTATCATCTTTAACTTCTGGATGCATTGGGCAAGCATATGTTGTTTGGGTTTGGGCATAACCTGATAAATAAATAGAGACTAAAAACAAAAGAAGTGCTAATTTTTTCATGTTGTCTTAAATTTTAACCGTTCTTAAACGAAGTGCGTTTCCTATTACTGAAACTGAACTGAAACTCATTGCTAAAGCAGCAATCATAGGTGATAATAATAAACCAAATACAGGATATAAAACACCCGCTGCTATAGGAATTCCTAATACATTATAGAAAAATGCAAAAAACAGGTTTTGCTTAATGTTTCTCATCACATGGTGACTTAATTTTTTTGCCCTTACAATGCTCTGCAAGTTACCTTTTACTAGGGTTATTTTTGCGCTTTCGATTGCAACATCCGTCCCTGTTCCCATTGCAATACCAACATCTGCTTGCGCTAAAGCGGGAGCGTCGTTAATTCCATCGCCTGCCATTGCTACAATTTTTCCTGTTGCTTGCAATTTCTTAATTTCCTTAAGTTTATCCTCGGGCAAACAACCTGCCTTAAACGAACTTAATTTTAATTCTTCTGCTACTGTTTTGGCTGTGTTTTCATTATCTCCAGTAAGCATAATCACTTCAATTCCTTGGTTTAGTAGTTCAGCAATTGCATTTTTACTTGTCTCTTTTATTGCATCAGTAATGGTTATGTATCCAGCAATTTGCTCATCAATAGCGATATAAGAAACGGTCTTTCCTAGTTGCTGTTCGGCTATAACTTTCTCTGCTATTGAAGCGGAAACAATTGCCCCAATATGCTCCATCAATTTTTGATTGCCAAGCGATATCTTTGAGCCTTCGTAAGTTCCTACTACACCTTTACCAACAATGGTTTCAAAATCATTTACTGACACCAGCTTAACGCTTTTTGCTTTGGCAAAATCTACCACGGCCTTTGCTAAAGGATGTTCGCTTTGCTGATTTAAGGAAGCTATTTTCTTAAGCAAATCATCTTCATTATTATCAAATGAAACTATTTTTTCCAAAGAAGGTTTTCCTTCTGTTATCGTTCCTGTTTTATCTATAACTAAAACATCTACTTTATTCATTTTCTCCAGGGCCTCAGCATTTTTTATCAAAACGCCAACTTGAGCACCTTTGCCGACACCAACCATAACAGACATTGGCGTTGCCAAACCCAAAGCACAGGGACAAGCAATAATCAATACGGCAACAGCATTAATCAATCCGTAAATTAACCGAGGTTCTGGACCAAATTGTTGCCAAATGAAAAAAGTAATAATAGCAATAACAACTACAATTGGAACGAAATATTTCGCTATGGTATCTGCCAGTTTTTGTATTGGAGCTCTTGAACGACTAGCGTCTTCAACCATTTGAACAATTTGAGCAAGTAAGGTTTCCGAACCTATTTTATCTGCTTGCATGACAAAGGATCTTGTTCCGTTTATGGTGCCCGCAATTACATTGTCTCCTTCTTTTCTATCAGCCGGAATTGGCTCTCCAGTTATCATGGACTCATCAACACTACTAAAACCCTGATTTATTTTACCGTCTACAGGTATTTTATCCCCAGGTTTTACACGTAATAAATCTCCCTTTTTTATATCGTGAATTGATATCGGTTGATCTATACCATTTACAACTACTATTGCTTCTGTAGGTGCCAATTTTAACAATGCTTTAATTGCCCCGCTTGTTTTATCATGCGCTTTTGCTTCCATTAACTGCCCTAACAACACAAGCGTTAAAATAACAGTCGTGGCTTCAAAATAGAGATGTACTGAACCATGATCGCTTTCAAACTCTTGAGGAAAAAGATGGGGAAATAATAGTCCAAAAACACTAAAAAGAAATGCAACCCCAGCACCAATCCCTATTAGCGTAAACATGTTTAAATTCCAAGTGATGATTGATTTATAAGCTCTTACAAAAAACATCCAACAGGTATAAAAAACAACAGGTATTGAAAGAATAAATTGCACCCAATTCCATTTCTCATCATCCATTATTCGATTTAAAGGATTAGGATGAAACATACCAACCATTGCAATAATAAATATTGGAATAGTGAAAAGAAGGGAAATTTTCATCTTCCCTAAAAGATTTTTATAGCTTTTGTTTTCTTCGCTAATAGACGTTTCTTTCCTTACTAGGTCCATCCCACAGATAGGGCAATCTCCTGGCTTATCAGTTATAATTTCGGGATGCATTGGGCAGGTATATTCAACCGAATGATTGATAATTGGCTGTTGTACCAAATCCATTCCGCAAACAGGGCAACTTCCTGCTTTATCATAAACTTTATCTCCTTCGCAATGCATTGGGCAATAGAATTTACCTGCCTGAGCAGGATGTACTATTATCGGCGCTTTTTGATGTGTATGTGTTGCGCAACACGATTTTTTTTCTTCTGTTGAAGCTCCACCGCTTGGTAAACTAATTTGATAATGGTTTCCCAAAGCTTGTTGTAAAACTGCTAAATCAATATGGTTGGTCATTGTTATTTTTGCAGATTTGGTGTCTTTAGAAACATCAACTGCCGTAACTTCTGGCAACAACAATAAACTGCTTTTAACTTTATTTTCACAACCAGAACAGGTCATTCCGGTAACTTGATAATTATGTGTCATCATTTTAAATTTGATATACAAAATTATAACAAGCAGACTGAGCCTTTGTTACATAATAACCGATAAGATTTACATAATTTTAAATAGTTATCGTCATTACCAGCTCGACTGTTAATCTTAATGCGGAGGAAAGATGATTAAAGCATAACGCTTTACGATTCCCGTTTTCACGGCAATCACGAAGTCGAATTACCCAATCTGCACAGAAGTCATTGTAAGAGAACCACCAACGGCTTTATCATTAAACAAAGTAGCCCCTTCTTTTTCATTTTGCAAACCCAGTGTATACATTAATGGCAAATAATGTTCTGGTGTTGGAATACCTAACATGACATCACTTCCCATGGTTTGATAATTGATTAACGCTTGATGGTTTTTATTTAAAATGGCATTTTTAAACTTATCGTTCGCTTCAATAGCCCAGTCATAACCTCCGCCATTTATCATTTCCCAACTTACCATTCTAAGATTGTGAACCATATTGCCACTACCTAAAATCAGCACTCCTTTTTTGCGCAATGTGCATAATTCCTTTGCCAAATTATAATGATACTGCGCATCTTTTGTGTAGTCGATACTTAATTGCAAAACAGGAATATTTGCTTTAGGAAACATGTGTTTAATCACCGACCAAGCGCCATGATCTAAACCCCAATCGTGATCTAAAAAAATGTCTGTAGATTTTACTAAATCTGAAGTTTCTTTTGCTAACTGCGGATTACCAGGAGCTGGATATTGCACATCAAAAAGGGCCTGTGGAAAGCCTCCAAAGTCGTGAATTGTTGGTGGCATATCCATTGCCGTAATTTTAGTTCCCTTGGTAAACCAATGTGCCGACACCACTAAAACAGCTTTTGGCACAGGAATGTTCTGAGCAATGTCAATCCACTTTGAGCTAAATTCATTTAATTCAATGCCATTCATAGGTGAACCGTGCCCCATAAATAGAACCGGCATGAATGCTGTTGCATCTAGCCCTGAAGTGAACTTTTTAAATTGATTTAGCGTTTCCATCTTTATCGTTTTACTTGTACAAATTTACGTAGAACGATATTTTAAAACGTTGATGTAAGATAAGAACTCAAACTTCATTCAGCGTTTTGCGTTCCAATTTTTTGTTAGATTTATAGGCCGATGGTGTTAAGCCTGTTACTTTTTTAAACTGCGTTGATAGATGAGCAACACTGCTGTAGTTTAAGTCGTAAGCAATTTCACTTAACGATTTTTCTCCGTAGGCTAGCAATTCCTTAACCTTTTCGATTTTTTGTGCGATGAAGTATTTTTCAATGGTTTGACTTTCGTGCTCAGAAAAAGCAGCGCTTAAATTAGCATATTCAATGCCTAATTTTTCACTCAAATAATCCGATAAATTAAGCTTCAGTATTTCTTTAGAATAATGAACCAATTCAATAATCACCGTTTTAACTTGCTCAACTAGCTGTTGCTTTTTTTCAGTTAAAAGCTCAAAACCGAATCTATCTAAAGCGAGCTTCAAGCCATTCTTCTCTTCTTCACTTATATTTTCTTGCTCAATTTTTACTTCTCCCAATTGAATAGAAATAGGGTTAAAGCCAAGTTTTTCTAACTCAGCTTTAACCACCATTTTACATCGGTCGCACACCATATTTTTGATATACAGCCTCATCTATTTTTTCGCAATAGTTTCTGTTACTTCACCACAGTCATACATCATACTGCCATAAAATGGATTTTGAACATCTTCCACTTCATTTAACCAGCTTTTTTTCGCCATTGGACAATATTGCACATAAACTACTTCGCTGTTTAATTTAAAAGCTTTAGCCAAATTAATCATGGCAGTAGAAACCGCCCAAAAGCTCTGTCTTTGTACTTTAATTACTTTTTCATTGCTTATTGCTAAGGCCGCAGTTTTAATTTTTGCAGTTTCTGTTTTCCATAATGCTTGCTGACTTGCAGCTAATTTTTTGGTTGGAAAACTTTCAATGTTAGTTAACAAAACTTTAGTGTTCTGACTTGCTAAAGTTGCGTTGTCTTTTGCCAAAGCATTTTTAATGTTAAAATAGGCATTTAAAGTTTTATCAAACTCGGTTTTTGTTGTCGCTGTTTGCGCTTTTGCGACAGAGAAAATTGTGATGCTGAATACAGCAATCATTACTAATATTTTTTTCATCTGTTTAAATTTTATTTTCATTTCTTACTTAATGCGTTAAAAAAATTAAATTCTATTCTTGCTAAATACATGTTTTTCAAATATCTATTTGGCATATTTCCTGTTGCTTGAAAACGATAACCTACATCTATTCTCGTTTTGCTGTTTAAAATTACTTGAATAGCTGGGGCCAAATCTAGGTACGAATTTCCATTTGCGGGATTAGTCTTCCCTAGTACTTCAAAATACAAATTAAAGTTAGGTTGGTTGTAGTTTTTATAGACAAAAGGGAGCAATAAATATCCTGATGAAAGGCTGTAATTAAACATTTCATTAGGCATTTTCATTGCCATAAACATTGGTGTCGGCGAATGAAACATCATGCCTGGATCAAAGTACAGCATATCTTCTTGCTTTTTAAAAGTACTACTGTAACCAAGCGTGGCTGATAATGCCAATTTGTGAATCAATTGTGTAAAGACTAACCCGCCTTGCCAACCAGAATTATCTCCTTCTAAATTAATGTCTTCACTAACCATATCACGTTTACTTGTGCTTACTCTGCCATAAAGCGCCCCACGAAAATGGCTGTGATCATTATCCATAGACAAAAACCTATACTTTGCATAAAAACTTCCACCTTCTACCCGATATTTTCCATCCATATCAGACATAAAACCTTGCAGGTGAAACATTAGGCTCTTATTCAGCCCAACCATACCTTCAACAATCGTTCTATTTGTAAAGCTTGGTTTAAACATCCCCTCGTTGGTTAAACGAATAGCGATTGAATTCTTTGGCATATTACTAGCAGGCTCAGTAAAAACATAGAGTTCTTGAGCAAAGGCAGATTGATTAAAGCCAATAAATACCAGCAGTAATCCTATCAATTTCCTTATCATTTTTATATGCTTAAGTGATAAATTCTAGTCTTTTTACCATTGATAATTCCAGTACCACTTGGATAAGAATCAAACTTTACGGTTGCCGATTTCTGTTTAAATGCAGCATTAGAAATGAAGCTTTTATCTATTACACTCACTTTAACCGATCCGTTTAAAACCTTACTTTTTACATTGGCAAAACGATAAACATTTGAACCTACAATTGCTTGTCCTTCTTCATCAATTTTTACTTGATTAAAGTTTACTGTAGCATCTAGTTTTCCAACAGAAAAACCTGCTTCCTTAACCTTTTTGTTCAATTGGTCGAAGTTTACCACTTTGTCTTTTTTGAAGGTAATCACAAATAGGTTTTTATTTAAATCTGGTGTTACATTACTTACATAATCTAAAGTACGCAAAGACTTTTCAGTAGCTTGAGAACACATAGAACAAGTTAATCCTGTTACTTGCATTTCTACTGTAGTAATTTGTTGAGCCGACACTTTGTTTATAGCAAAAAGCATCAAAAAACTGAATATGATTTTGGTCGTTTTCATCTTGAAATTTTTATAAATGAGTAAATATTCATCTCCCCGATGGGAAAAAAAACAATGCATAAGGATAATACTTAGCTTAGCTCATTATCTAATTTCTAAAAACGCAGTTGAAAATGTGTAAAGCCACGCCCTTGGACTTGGGTGGTGCTTTGTTTACAACCTTACTAAAATAAGAAGGTAAAACTTGACTTAATAAATCAGCAAATTTTGGATGTAATAATGTTTCAAAACTAAATAGTTTTGGTAATTTGAAAGCACTCTCTACTTGATGAGAATCCTTAACCTTAGCGTCAATCTTGGTGTTTTTACAACAACCATCATCCTTTTTATCTGTAGTTTTTGCGTTGCAATATTTACAAGCTACTTGTGCATTTGTAACTGAAACAGAAGCTAATTTGCCGCCACAAAAATGAATGCTCAAAGCCACGCCAATTACGCTTAAAAGGTAAAAGATGCAAAGGCCTATTGCTGATTTTTGCTTTAACTTCATTATTAACAAAGCTATACATAATTTTTTGAATTGAGATTTCATCAATTGTTAAAAAATGGTAAATTAAAACTATCATTGATTTTAAGCCACAGATTAGCAGATTCTTATGAGCAATAATTCTATTATCCAAAAGTAATCTGCTAATCTGTGGCTACCTTTTTAGTTATAATCTCTTCCAATTTTTAAATACCTTAGCATAAATTCATTTTAAGTATGAAAAAACTCTTTACACTTCTCTTAAGCCTTTGTTTAGTTACTGCTTTTGCTGCAAAACCTAAAAATCAATATGTAAAAATTACAACATCTAAAGGTGAAGTGATTATTAAACTCTACAATGAAACACCTTTACATCGTGATAATTTTTTAAAGTTAGCTAAGGAAGGTTTTTTTGATGGCACATTATTTCACAGGGTGATAAAAGCTTTTATGATTCAAGGAGGGGATCCCGATTCTAAAAATGCTGTAGCTGGCGCTGCGCTTGGAGAGGGCGGGCCGAAATACACCATTCCTGCAGAATTTGTAGATAGTTTATTTCATAAAAAGGGCGTATTAGCCGCGGCCAGAGAAGGTGATGCTGCTAATCCAACAAAGGCTTCAAGTGGCTCTCAATTTTATATCGTTCAAGGAAAAGTATGGAACGATTCTACTTTAAATGCTGTTGAGAAAAACAGGATGAAATTTAAAATTCCAGAATGGCAACGTCAGGTTTACAAAACTATTGGCGGCACACCACATTTAGATAGAAATTACACTGTTTTTGGCGAAGTGGTAAAAGGTTTAGAAATGGTTGATAATATTGCGGCTGAGCCAACAGCAAAAGGAGACAGGCCTATAACTGATGTAAAAATGACCATTACTATATTGAAGAAAAGAGAAGCAAAAAAACTAGAAAAAGAACTGAAAAAAGCTGCAATAAACAAGTGAAGATAAATGGTTTGGAGCAAATGCTTATCCACCCAGTCTCGCTACTTGATACTAAATACTTGATACTAAAATGAAAATTATCTCCTATAATGTAAATGGCATTAGAGCCGCCTCAACAAAAGGTCTTTTTAATTGGCTACAAGCTACAGATGCAGATATGGTTTGTTTGCAAGAAGTGAAAGCCTTAAAAGAACAAATCCCCGAAATTATTGCCCTGATAGAGCAATTAGGCTATCACCATTATTGGTTTCCTGCAGAGAAAAAAGGATATAGCGGTGTTGCCATTTTAACAAAGATTAAACCTAACAACATTTCTTATGGCTGTGGTGAATCTTGGATTGATGCCGAAGGAAGGGTTTTAAGAGCCGATTTTGATACCTTTTCTTTAATGAGTTTATATATGCCATCAGGTTCTAGTGGCGATGAAAGACAAATCAAAAAGTATGAGTTTATGAAGTTTTTTGATGTCTATATTGATGAAATCAGAAAAGAACATCCTAACTTAATTATCTCTGGCGATTATAACATCTGCCATCAAGCAATAGATATTCATAACCCAAAATCTAATGCTAATTCATCTGGGTTTTTACCCGAAGAACGTGAATGGATGGAGTTGTTTATGAATAATGGCTTTATAGATTCGTTCAGGCATTTTAATAAAGACCCACATCATTACACATGGTGGAGTTATAGAGCTGGTTCTAGAGGTAAAAACTTAGGTTGGCGAATTGATTATCACTTGATAAGCAGGCCTATGGAAAGCAGGCTAAAAAATGTTAAGATATTACCTGACGCCTTGCATTCTGACCACTGTCCGGTATTGCTGGAATTAGCATAAAGTTTAACTGGTTAATTGTTGTAATTGGTTAACTGTAACCGGGCTCAATTAACCAATTTTACAATTTAAACATTTAACCAAAAATGCTCATTATAAACATCAAAGGGCTAGTAGGCGTCCACCCAAAAGAGAAAATTTCTCTTCGTGGTAATGAAATGGCCAATTTGCCCGTTTTAGAAAATGCCTGGCTCTTATTAGAAGATGGGTTAATTAAAGATTTTGGTTTGATGAGTGAAATCCCATCTTCCATTTTACATCTTCCATCTTCCATCAATGCCAAAGGCAAATTCGTTTTCCCTTCTTGGTGCGACAGCCATACACACATTGTTTTTGCTGCTCCAAGAGAAGAGGAGTTTGTAATGAAAATTGAAGGGAAAACTTATGAAGATATCGCTGCAGCTGGCGGGGGAATTTTAAACTCAGCAAAAAAACTAGAACAAGCAACCGAAGATGAGCTTTTTAAAAGGGCAAGCCTACGGTTAGCCGATATGATTAAGCAAGGAACTGGTGCGGTAGAAATAAAAAGTGGCTATGGTTTAACCGTAGAAAGCGAGCTGAAAATGTTGCGAGTTATCAGAAGATTGAAAGAAGCTTTTCCTATTCCAATTAAAGCAACATTACTAGCAGCACACGCTTATCCCTTAGCTTATAAAGAAAATCATAAAGGTTATATTAATTTGATTATCGCCCAATTATTACCTTTAGTTGCCAAAGAAAATTTAGCTGATTATATTGATGTTTTTTGCGAAAAAGGATTTTTTTCTATCGCAGAAACTGATGAAATTTTATCCGCTGCTGCGAAATACGGATTGAAACCAAAAATCCATGCTAACCAGCTTTCAATTTCTGGAGGTGTTCAAATTGGCGTAAAGCATAATGCCATTTCAGTAGACCATTTAGAAGAAACAGACAATGAAGTTTTATCAACTTTAGCTCATAACGAAACCATTGCAACACTTTTACCTTCCTGTTCCTTTTACTTAGATATTCCTTTTGCAAATGCCAGAGGTTTAATCAATAACAGTGCAAAAGTTGCCATTGCAACAGATTATAATCCAGGTTCAACACCATCAGGAAATATGAATTTCGTAGTTTCCTTAGCCTGTATTAAACTAAAAATGTTGCCAGAAGAAGCGATCAATGCAGCTACTTTAAATGGAGCCGCAGCAATGGAACTCAGCAATCAAATGGGAAGCATCGCCATTGGCAAAAAGGCAAATTTATTCATTACTAGAGCGATGCCTTCTTTGGCATTTTTGCCTTATAGTTTCGGCCAGAGCCAAATTGAAACAGTTATTTTAAACGGGGAAATTTATAATGGATAGCTTTAAAATTTACACGCAGAGCGATATCGATTTATTGATAAATGAGAGAGTTGCCGAGGAAAAACTAGGTCAACATGTTTATGTTTATGATTGTCCAACCTGTGCAGAAGGCGAAATAAATATTCAAGCTTTGATGGATTCCCCTGCTCAATATGTTTTACTTGGCATTCCTGAAGATATTGGCGTAAGGGCAAATTTAGGTATAGCTGGTACAAAAACTGCGTGGAATTCAGCTCTAAAAGCATTGTTAAACATTCAGAGCAATCCGTTTTTATCTGGGGAGGAAATCTTGGTTTTAGGACATTTCGAAATTGAGGAGCCAACAGACGCAAGTTTACAAGGATTAAGAAAAAAAGTAAATACTATTGATGCTTTGGTTTACCCAATTATTCAGAAAATAGTTAATGCTGGCAAAGTTCCAATCGTTATTGGTGGCGGACATAATAATGCAGCGCCAATTATCGCTGGAGCATCTATGGGAACTGGTGGACATAAAATTAATGTAGTAAATATTGATGCCCATGCAGATTTAAGGGACAGGGCAGAAGGAAGGCACAGCGGCAATGGTTTTAGCACAGCATTAGGTAGCGGCTATTTGAATCAGTATAAAATATTTGGCTTGCACCAAAATTATGTGAACCAAACCTTACCTAATTATATTGCAGCTAATCCAAATATCAAGGCATTTTACTTCGAAGATTTGCTGCAAAGCCCAAAATCTGTATCAGAAAATTGGAATGATTTTATTGCTGATTTAGCTGACCCCAGCGGTTTAGAAATCGACTTAGATAGCATAGAAAAAGTCTTATCTAGTGCTCAAACGTCATCGGGTTTTGAATTAAATGATATTAGAAATATCCTCTTATCCAACAGGAAAAATTTCGCTTATTTGCACATTTGTGAAGGTGCAACAGAAATGGAAGATGGCAGAGTTGATATTAAAACAGGAAAGACAATTGCCTATCTAATTACTGATTTTATTAAAGCTCTTCAGCCTCATATTTCTCAGAAGCCTTAAGCATTAATTCCATTTCTGCTATTTGAGCAGCCGTTAATGGATCTTCTTGTTCTTGCATTTCGAAAATGGCAATCATGGTTTCTTCGTAATGTTTTGCAGAAGTTATTTTGAATTCCTTTTCCATTTTAATGCGTATTGAGATGTGCGTATTGAGATTAATGCTTTCTACTAATCTTTAAATATATAAATTTGATTTGGTGTAATGCATTTATCCAATCGGATATCATTCAAATGTACATCAATAATTTCTTCTACCGCATCAAAAAATGATAGTCCTATTTTTTGTGTAGCTAATTTCGACAAAAAGCGGTCATAAAAACCTTTTCCATAACCAACCCTATATCCTTTTTTATCAAATGCCAGCAAAGGAACAATTACCATGTCTGGTGTTGTCGTAAATAGTTTTGCTTTTTGAGGTTCTGGAATATGATAATGATTGTTAAGCAGGTCTTCTTTATCTAGATAAGAATGATGACTCATGATACTTGTCTTAAAATCTGCCTTTGGTATTACAATTTCTATTTCTGGGTGTTGTTGTTGCAACCAATCGATAATTAAAAAAGTATCTGGCTCCTTTTGATGAATGATTGGCAAGAAGATATGTAAGCTTTTAATATTCGATAAATCGAGCTTTTTAAACTGCGCTAACAACTTTTCGTTTAACTCTTGGAGATTATCCTCGGTTAAAGCACTGCGTTGATTTAAGGCTTGTTTTCTTAAGGCTGATTTAAGCATATACAAACTTACAAAAGAGATTGTCAGTCTGAGCTTGTCGAAGACTAATTTGTCTAAAATCCTTCGACTACGCTCAGGATGACATTACAAAAAGAAGCCGCAGGTTTACTGATTGATTTAATCAGCGAATCTGCGGCTATGACAAAATTTGTTAAGGAACTATAATCTTGAAAATCTTATAATCCTTAAATCCTACTCCTATTTTACTCTCTCTACGTATTCTCCAGTGCGAGTATCAATTTTAACTCTGTCACCTTGGTTAACAAACAAAGGAACTTTAATTTCCACATTGTTTTCTACTGTTGCCGCTTTTAAAGCATTGGTAGAAGTATCACCTTTTACTGCTGGCTCCGAATAAACAACCTCCATTTCAACAAAATTTGGAAGACTTGCTTGAATCGGTTCTTCGCTTTCAATAGCTACTAAAATGCTCATTCCTTCTTTCAAGAACTTAATAGATGGGCCAAATAAAGATTTAGCCACATTAAATTGCTCATAAGAATTGTTATCCATAACCACCAAAGAGTCACCCTCTTCATATAAGTATTGATAATCATTAGTCTCTACGCGGCAAATCTCCACAACCTCGTCTGTGTTCATACGAGCTTCAATAAGCCTTGATGTTTTAATGTTACGAAATTTACCAGTGTAAAATGCTCCGCCTTTACCTGGTGTGCGGTGATTCCACTCTTCTACTGTAACTAGTTCATTGTTTACACGAAGAATGTTACCTACTTTTATTTCTGATGCTTTTGCCATGATGTTTTAAAAATCACTAATTATTTGGTCTTCTTTTTTTGAAGGCGCAAGGTAAAAAAATATTTTCTAAAAAAGCTTTAAAAAAAGATAGCTTCGGGAACCACTCCGAAGCTACAATCAACCTAAACCTAAAACTAAACTATGAAATTCTTATTATATTAAAATTGCTTTATCTTCTTATTTAGAAACTTGAAGCAATCTATTTTAATCAATTTGTACGATATTTAGCTATTAATTCCGCCTTGTTTCGTGGCGCAAAGGTATATACTATATTTCAATTATGCAATAGCAAATTAAAAATATTTTTATAGTATGGTTTTAAAGAGAAATAGACTAGTTTTTTGCGAAAAATTTAACATAATCAACATTAAATTAATAGGAAAAGCGAAGACGGCTTAGGGGTTAAAGCAAGCCTGGCTTTACGCTAAATCTTTTAATTATCCTTCGACTATGCTCCGGATGCCATTAAAAAGGGTAACGCTTCTCCCGATAGCTATCTGGACCTGTTTATAAACGAAGGCTTTTGCAACTATTTAGGGTTGCAAACTGTCAAAAGAACTACTGGCTCTGTTAAATAAACCCGATTGTAGTGAACACGTAGGGTTAGCCCTTGCGGCTAACCACGAAGTAAAACGGAAAGCGGGACTGTAATTGCCAAAAGCTTCTGATAATCATTTCCCAAAAACAACTATAATTATCCATATAGTTATTAGACGAATCGTTGTATACCAGCAATATTCATCCGATGATGGCTAAAAACCTATTTATAATCAGAAATACTCAGTAAGTTTTTGCAGAAGCCGTATTCATGCTCTTGATTAGACCCTACGATAACCATTTTATTTGGAGCAAACTTTTCGATGAGCTGCAAATACCAATCTACACCTTGTGTGTCTAAGTTTGAGGTAGGCTCATCTAAAAATAAAAGTGGTGTATTGGAGCAACAAGCCAAGGCAAGCTTGGTTCTTTGTTTCATTCCAGAGGAGAAGTGTTTTAAAGCCTTGTCTTGTGATTTCTTTAACCCAAGCAGGCCCAACACCTCGGCGGCATTTAATCCATGGGCATAAGCCTTAAATTGAAAGTGAAAATCGATGGTTTCTTGTAAAGTGAATTCTTCTACTAAATCTAAATACGGCGCAGCAAAGCTGATGTATTGATATACATCCTCAACCCTAATTACCTCCAGATTTGAATACCCGATTTCGCCTTCCGAAGGGGTTAAGCTTCCCAATAAAATACTTAACAAAGTAGATTTTCCAGAACCATTCGGGCCTAAAACAGCATATTTTTCGCCATGCTTAAACGTATAGTCTATATTTTTAAATATCCATTCTTTATTAAACCGGCGACCAACGTTGTTTAGGGAGATATTCATTTAGTATTGCGTATTGAGATATGCATATTGAGAGATATAAGACTTAACCTTACCTTCAACCCTCAGCCTTGAAACCTTAGGCCTTAAGATTATCGTTCCTTGCTTCCTGTACCAAAACCTCTCATTACCCCACGGTTAGAGTTGCGAATAAAATCTACAATTTCATCACGTATTTCGGTTGGCTGGAATTCTGCTTCTATGATATCTAAAGCTTTGGTAACGTTATTGTTTTTTACAAACAACACACGATAAATCTCTTGAATTTCGTTAATCTTTTCTGGAGAAAAACCCCTTCTACGCAATCCAACTGAATTGATACCTACGTAAGAAAGTGGCTCTCTAGCCGCCTTAACATAAGGAGGAACGTCTTTACGAACCAATGAACCACCAGTTACAAAAGCATGTGAACCAACTTTTACAAATTGGTGAATAGCAACCAAACCTGCCAATACCACATAATCTCCAATGGTAATGTGACCTGCTAAGGTTGTGCTGTTAGAGAATATGCAATAATCACCTACTTCACAATCATGCGCAACGTGAGAATAAGCTTGTATTAAGCAGTTTTTTCCAATAACCGTTTTCCATTTGTCTTTTGTACCACGGTTAATGGTTACACATTCGCGAATGGTTGTATTATCACCGATTTCTGCGGTAGTAACCTCACCTGCAAATTTTAAATCTTGCGGAACACCAGAAATTACAGAGCCTGGAAAAATGCGGCAGTTTTTACCAATTCTTGCGCCATCCATTATCACAACGTTAGAACCAATCCAAGTGCCTTCCCCAATTTCTACATCTTTGTGAATTACAGCAAATGGCTCAACTACAACATTATCTGCAATTTTTGCTTGTGGGTGTATATATGCTAACGGTTGTATCATTATGCTGTTTCGCTTTCTTTAACTCTTGAAATTTGAGCCATCATTTCGGCTTCAACTACTATTTTTTCTCCTACCATTCCAATGCCCTTCATCTGTGCAATTCCCCTACGAATAGGCTCCATTAAATCGCATCTAAATATAATCGTATCTCCGGGCAATACTTGTGCTCTAAAACGCACGTTATCTATTTTCAAGAAATAAGTTAGGTAATTTCTTGGGTCTGGAACTGTACTTAAAACCAAAATTCCACCAACCTGAGCCATGGCTTCTATTTGGATTACACCAGGTAATACAGGTGCTCCGGGAAAATGTCCTCTAAAAAAATCCTCATTCATTGTTACATTTTTAACGCCTACAACGTGAGTTTTAGAAAGCTCTAATACTTTATCTACAAACAAAAATGGTTGTCTATGAGGCAAAATATCCATGATCTGCATTACATCATACAATGGTTTTGCATTTGCGTCATAAACCTTTTGTATTTTCTTGCCTTTTTCTTTTTTAATTGCTGCCTTAATCTTTTTAGCAAAAGCAACATTTGCTGCATGACCAGGTCTTGCTGCCATGATATGGCCTTTTAAGTGAACGCCAACCAAAGCTAAATCACCGATCATATCTAACAGTTTATGGCGAGCTGGTTCATTTTGATAACGCAACTCCATATTGTTCAATATTCCTTGTGGGGCAACCTCTATGGCACTTCTATTGAAAATTTTGGCTAAGTGTTCTAATTCTTCTTTAGTTACTTCTTTATCTACAATAACAATGGCATTATTTAAATCGCCTCCTTTAATTAGGTTGTTTTGTAATTGATATTCTAATTCATGCAAAAAGCAAAAAGTTCTACATGACGCTATTTCTTTCTTAAACTCAGCAATGCTAGATATTCCTGCGTGTTGACTTCCTAAAACAGGAGAATTATAGTCAATCATACAAGTAAAACGATAGTCATCTAATGGCATTGCCACAATTTCTACCTTTCTATCTTCTTCTGTATAAGTGATGTTATGAGGAATGGTGAAATATTCTCGGTCAGTTTCTTGAGAAGCAACGCCAACCTCTTCTAATGCTTCAATAAACTTAATAGAGCTTCCATCCATAATTGGTGTTTCTGGCCCATCTAGTTTTAACAAAACATTATCCAAATCCATACCAACCAGGGCCGCCATTACGTGCTCAACTGTACTTACACTTGCTCCATTTTGAGTAATTGTAGTCCCTCTGGCTGTATCCGTAACATTATCACAGTCTGCATCTACAATTGGCTGACCAGGAAGGTCTATTCTTTGAAACTTAAAACCGTGATTGTCTGGTGCAGGGCAAAAAGTTAACGTAACATTTGCTCCAGTGTGCAAACCTACGCCAGCCACAGAAATTTCACTTTTTATAGTTTTTTGCTTAACGTTCATTCTTATTTTTGTATTGTACCTATTTGTTCTATAATAGCTGTTAATTCTGCTATCTTGGCCTCTAAATCTCTTATGCGTTTATCAACTTCTGGCAATTTTTTAAAAATTACAGTAGAGCGCATCCATTCTTTTAATGGCTGTGCAGGGCTACCATGCCATTGTTTATTTTCTTCGGTATTAAAATTAATTCCTGCTTGTGCGCCGATCTGAGTGCCCTTACCCAAATTCAAATGACCTGCAATACCAACCTGACCTCCAATAACTGAATTATCACCCAGTTTTGTACTTCCCGATATTCCTGTTTGAGCAGCAACTACAGCATGAGCGCCAACATCCACATTGTGTGCAATTTGAATTAGATTATCCAATTTGGCTCCTTTGCGGATAAAAGTAGAACCCATTGTTGCTCTATCAATTGTTGTATTTGCACCAATTTCCACATCGTCTTCTATAACAACGTTCCCAATCTGTGCAATCTTATTATAGGTCCCATCTGCTTGTGGGGCAAAGCCAAAACCATCACTACCTATTACCGCGTTTGAATGTATGGTTATTTTGTTTCCTAATATAGAGCGGTTATAAAGCTTAACCCCAGGAAAAATGATGTTATCACTTCCAATTTTAGAATCTTTACCAACATACACTTGCGAATATATTCTGGTGTTATCTCCTATTTCAACATTTTCTTCTATGCTACAAAAAGCGCCAATAAATACGTTCTTTCCAATTTTTGCTGTCGGGTGTATAAAACAAGGTTGGACTATCCCTGCTGGAGCGTAATCATGATTTAATGCTTCATTATATTTTTCTAATAAGACAGAAAAAGCGCTATACGGGTCTTTAACTTTTACTAAAGTAGCGCTTACTGGTTGTGTTGGTACAAAATCACTAGAAACGATTACCACCGATGCTTTTGTAGTGTATAAATAATTCTCATACTTAGGATTAGACAGAAAACAAAGCGAGCCATTGCTGCCATCTTCTATCTTAGAAAGCTCCCCAACTTTTACGGTTTCATCTCCTTCGATGGTTCCATCTAAAAACTCGCTTATCTGCTTGGCAGTAAATTGCATCTTACAAAGTTAAATGTTAAATTGATATGAACAAATAAACAACATTCCTTAATCTTACCACAAGGATAAGACTGTTTAACTGGTAAAAGGTTATTTTATTATGTTAAAAAATGCTAAATATCTCTTGTATAGCAAAGGATGTGCTTTTTTACCGTCTTATCTAAAGATTCTAAGTTAGACAAATCTGATGCTTTTGCAATATCTACCAAATCATTATTCTTCATTAAAATATTGATATTACTATTACCCGCATTGTATGCCCTGTTTCTAATGGTGTCTGTAAAAACAAAATAAGCAACATCATCCTCTTCTAGGTTTAACGCTAAAGCTGTTTGAACAGCTAAATGTTCTATTCTAGCAGCACCTGGTTCTGCATTGCTAATTTCTACTTTATATAAATTTCGAGAGTTTAACATTTTACAAAGCTTAGACAAAATCATATCATCATGGTTTTCCCAAACCTTTATGGCAGCATAAATATCTTGGTCGTCTAGTTTTGAAAATTGCAGTAAATGATTTTCGCCTTCAAAAAAATTATGCTCTGTAATATCGTTCTGCAAGAAATGTTGTAATGCTGGCGTAGCGAATAATATTTCTCCTGCAGATGCTAATTCTTTTGCTCTTTCTAATATTTTAACCAACAATTGTTCTGCTGCAATAACGGTTTTATGTAAGTAAACCTGCCAATACATTAATCTACGAGCAATCAAGAATTTTTCTATCGAGTAAATCCCTTTTTCTTCGATTACCAAATTATCATCAACGACGTTGAACATTTTAATGATTCTATCAAAGCTAATTACACCTTCACTTACACCCGTAAAAAAGCTATCGCGATTAAGGTAATCCATCCTATCTAAATCTAGCTGCCCAGAAATTAGTTGACAGAAAAAACCACGATGATAGTTTCCTTTGAAAACATTAATTGCAGCTGTTAGTCGTCCGTTAAATTCTTCATTCAACTTATCCATCATCACCATAGAAATGTCTTCATGGCTAATTCCGTTGACTAGCGTATGCTCCAATGCATGAGAAAATGGTCCGTGACCTATGTCATGCAATAGGATAGCAATGGTTGCGGCTTCATCTTCTTCTGGAGAAATATAATGTCCTTTATTTCTAAGAACCTCTAATGCCAAACTCATGAGGTGCATTGCGCCTATGGCGTGATGAAAACGCGTATGAATTGCTCCTGGATAAACCAAATGAGTCATTCCTAGCTGTTTAATATACCTTAACCTTTGAAAATAAGGATGCGAAATCAGGTCGTAAACTAATGCAGATGGTATGGTAATAAATCCATAAACGGGGTCGTTTATTATTTTCTTTTTGTTCAATTCTTAAAAATAAATTATACGGTACAAAAATTGCTATTTTTATCGACAGTAGAAAAGACCAGCTCTTTTAAAAACTTTAAATTACATAAAAAGTATATATAATGCAGGAAACCAAAATTTTATGGGCCGATGATGAGATTAACCTATTAAAACCACATATATTATTGCTCAACGAAAAAGGATATCACGTAACTACTTTCACAAATGGTAACGATGCTTTAGAAGCCTTTGGAAAAGAACATTTCGATTTGGTTTTTCTAGATGAAAATATGCCTGGATTAAGTGGCTTAGAAACACTGTCTGCAATTAAAAATATCCGCTCAGATGTACCCGTTGTTTTAATCACTAAAAGTGAAGAAGAAAACTTAATGGAAGATGCCATTGGTTCTAAAATAGACGACTATCTGATTAAGCCGGTTAATCCGAAACAGGTTTTGCTAACCATAAAGAAAATTATAGATAACAAACGTTTGGTTAGCGAAAAAACTTCATCAGCATACCAACAAGATTTTAGAAATATTGGCATGACTTTAAATGACCGCTTAAGCTATGAAGAATGGGTAGACATTTATAAAAAATTAGTTTTTTGGGAACTTGAATTAGAGAAGTTAGACGACCCACAGATGCATGAGATTTTAACCATGCAAAAATCTGAGGCCAATATGCAATTCTCTAAATTTATTGAAGACAATTATTTGGGATGGGTTAATGGAAAAGAAAAAGCACCATTATTATCTAATGAATTATTAAAGAAAAAAGCATTTCCTTTAATTAATGATAAGACACCTGTTTTTTTCATTCTGATTGACAATTTACGTTACGACCAATGGAAAATCATAAACCCTCTAATTAGCGAATATTTTAGACTGGAAGAAGAAGACACTTACTCAAGTATTTTACCTACCGCAACCCAGTACGCTCGTAACGCTATTTTTTCAGGCTTGATGCCTTTAGATATGGAAAAAAGATTCCCTGCATTGTGGCAAAATGATGATGATGAGGGAGGAAAAAACATGCATGAGGAAGCTTTTTTAGCAGACCAAATTAAACGAAGCTTACGTAAAGATTGCAAGTTCAGTTATCATAAGATTTTAACTTTTGACCAAGGTAAAGACTTAACAGAAAAAGTAAGTAATTTAATGGATAATGAGTTTAATGCCATTGTTTACAACTTTGTCGACATGCTGTCTCATGCTCGTACAGATATGCAAATGATTAGGGAACTGGCTAACGACGATGCCGCTTATCGTTCTTTAACTTTATCGTGGTTTGAGCATTCTCCTTTATTAGATTTATTAAAAAAGATTTCTCAAAAACGAGTTAAATTAATCATTACTACAGACCATGGAACAATTAGGGTTAAACACCCTAGTAAAGTAATTGGAGATAGAAATACAAACACCAATTTGCGTTATAAGCAAGGAAGAAACCTTAATTATAATGCTAAAGATGTTTTCTTAATTAAAAATCCACACGAAGCAAAACTGCCTAAAATAAACATAAGCTCAAATTATATTTTTACCAAGGAAGATAAGTATTTCGTTTATCAAAACAACTACAATCAGTTTGTTAATTACTATAATGAAACGTTTCAACATGGCGGAATTTCATTAGAAGAAATGATTATCCCAGTGGTTACATACAGTTCTAAGTAAAAAGCCTCACCCCTTAATCCCCTCTCCAGAAAAGAGGGGGCAGAAGTGAAAATTTACTTCGGACTTTCGGACTGGCTTTTTTTTATCTTTGCAAAATGAAATCCATTTCTATAAATAGCACGGCTGAGTTAAATTCCGTAGCAGGGCAATTATTAGCATTTGCAAACGGTAATAAATTTTTCATTTTCGAAGGTGAAATGGCTGCAGGAAAAACGACTTTTATTAAGGCTTTTTGCTCCGTTCTGGGAGTCAAAGACGTGGTGAGCAGTCCTACTTTTTCTATCGTTAACGAATATGAAAGCAAAGCCGGATTAATTTATCATTTCGATTTTTATAGATTGAAAACCCAACAAGAGGCTTATGATATTGGTTATGAAGAATATTTTTACAGCGGCGATTATTGTCTTGTAGAATGGCCAAGCAAAGTAGAAGGCCTTTTACCAGAAAAGTACATCAAGGTAGAGATTTTAATTACTGGTGAAGAGCATAGAACATTTACTTTTAATGATGAGGTAAATGGCTAATAATTGATGGTTCATTGCCTGTCTGTATGTATCCTATCTGGCTATTGACCATCAACCGTCAACTATCAACCGTTTTCTCGTTCTTTCAAAAAATTTCCGTATCTTCAAACACCTAAAAACTACCAGATTATCATGGCTACAGGATTAAGAGAAGGCATGGCCGCTATTGCTCAGAGAGGATTAATGCAGACCCAAGAGGAGATGCTGGAAACCAACCAAAAAAGCAATAATCTATACATCGGTATCCCAAAGGAAACTTCATTTCAAGAATGTAGAATTGCACTGACTCCACTTTCTGTTGCGCTGTTGGTTAATAATGGGCATCGAGTGGTAATTGAATCTGGAGCGGGTGTTGCCGCAAACTTTACAGACAAAGACTATAGCGAACAAGGGGCTCAAATTTCTTACAGCAAAAAAGACGTTTACGCGGCAGATATCATTGTTAAAATTGCCCCACCAACATTAGAAGAGGTGGGTTTAATGCGCAAAGGGCAAACTTTAATCTCAGCCTTACAAATTGGAACTTTAAAAGAAGCCAATTTAAAAGCAATTCTTCATAAAAAAATTAATGCCTTATGCTTTGAGAACTTAAGAGATGAAGGTAATGTTTTAAGTGTAGTACGTGCCATGGGCGAAATTGTAGGCTCAGCTTCTATATTTATCGCAGCAGAATATTTAAGTAGCGCATTTGGTGGTAAAGGTTTAATGTTAGGTGGTTTTACAGGTGTTCCGCCTACTGAGATTGTAATTCTAGGTGCGGGAACTGTTGGTGAATATGCTGCTAGAACAGCGCTTTCTTTAGGTGCAGAAGTTAAGGTTTTTGACAGCTCTATTTTTAGGTTAAGACGCTTACAAAATAATTTAGGAAGTCGGGTTTTTACTTCAGTTATGCAGCCAATTGTACTTGCGAAAGCAATTACAACTTGCGATGTGGTGATTGGAGCTATTCGCTCTGAACATGGCCGCAGCCCTTGTTTGGTGATGGAAGAAACCGTTGCCAGAATGAAACCTCACTCTGTGGTGGTTGATGTAAGCATTGACCAAGGTGGTTGTTTCGAAACTTCTGAGGTTACAAATCACAAAGACCCTGTTTTTAGAAAACACGATGTGATTCATTATTGTGTGCCAAATATTGCATCAAGAGTCCCTAGAACAGCATCTTATGCCTTGACTAATATCTTTGCCCCAATTCTAGTTGATATAGGCGATATGGGCGGACTAATGAATTTGGTGTGGAATAAACCAGGAATTCGCGAAGCTTTATATGCTTATCAAGGTCACTTAACCAATAAAGATTTAGCCAATATTTACAATCTTCCTTTTAAAGATTTGGAATTATTAGTTGTTTCTAATCAATAGCAAATGAAAAATTGTATAATCCTTTTCTTTTTATCTATTTGCCTTACTTCTTGCGCACAGAAAAATGCACAAAACCCTTATGGTTTAAAAATTATTAATGACTATAGAGCATACAAAGCTGATTATAACGCCAATCCCAATAACGAGTTAATTGAGATCAAAAAAGCTATTCCCTCTGTGGTATTAGACATCCGCTATGCGACAAAAAATAATTTTATGCAGCAAGTGATGTATAATCAAGCAAAGGCATTTGCCAGAAAACCTGTTGTAGAACATCTTAAAAAAATTCAAGCGGTTTTAAAAACAAAAGGCTACGGACTAAAAATATTTGATGCTTATCGCCCTTATGCCATTACACTTGCCTTCTGGGAAAAAGCAAGTGATAAAAACTTTGTAGCAAATCCAAATAAAGGCTCTAAACATAATCGTGGCTGTGCAGTAGATTTAACCATCATAGACTTTAAAACGGGCAAAGATGTGCCTATGCCTACACCGTATGATAGTTTTGCGCCAGAAGCAGCTCCACACTTCGAAAAACTTCCTGCGACAATCATCAAAAACAGAGATTTTTTAATTGCAACGATGCAAGCCAATGGTTTTAAAGTAATCTATAACGAATGGTGGCATTTCGATTTTAACGGATGGCAAGATTATGATTTGATGGATATTCCGTTTGAGAAACTTTAATCCCTTCTACCATTTAGTCCCAAGTTCGAATCTAATTTTCATTTTCAGGAGCTATTTGAAGAGGTTTTGGCTTGTAAATAAATTGAAGATAGATTAATCCTATAAAAGTAATGCCGGTGCAGATGTAAAATATACTTGGTATTGTTGCCACATCATTAATAAAGATACTTCCTGCTAATAAAGCTCCTAACCCTATCCCAACTTCCATGAAGATATACATTGTAGCAACAGCTTTTCCCCTGTGGCCAGGCTTGCTTAAATCAATTGTCCATGCAGTTACGCTAGGAGATAACATTCCCGTTGCTACTCCATAAATTGCAGATGCTGTCATTAAGAGAAATTCTGAGTTTGCAAAAGCTATTCCTAAAAGAGAAACCATTAAAATTGAAAGGGAAATCCGTAAAATTACCATTCGTCCGTATTTATCAGAAACCTTCCCTGCAATAAATCTAATGAGCAGTGAAGCAAGTGTAAACACCATAAAAAACAATCCCTTATTGCTTGTCCCTAAATGATGACTCCAATCTGAAATTACAGTTAAGATTACACCATAACTAATATAACTCCATAAAACGATCAACGCTGCCGGAAGAACCTGCCATTCGATAATGTCTGCTTTTTTGATTTTTAAATGAGCTGCCTTAAACCTTTGCTTGTTAGGCAATGTCTCTTTCATGTTTGCTAAAATAACGATGGATAGCAACGCAAAAAGCGACGAACAGTAAAATAGCATATCAATAGAAAAATGATCTGTTATGGCGCTTCCAATTGCAGGTCCAATAGCCAAACCCGTGCTAAAACAAACACCATGAACACCCATTGCTTCGCCCCATCTATCAGGAGGAACCAAATCTGCAACATAAGCAGAAGTTGCAGTTGGTTTAAAACCAGTAGAAAAACCATGTAATAACCTCAAGAATAGAAATCCTGCAACTGATGTTAATATTGGATATAAAAATCCGCATAAAAAACAAACAATAGAACCCACCGCCATTACGGGAACACGGCCAATGGTGTCTGTTAACTTTCCGCTAAAAGGACGAGAAACTCCAGCGGTTAAGGTAAAAAGTGCAATAATTAACCCCTTATATTCAGAACCACCTAAAGCCGATAAGTAAGCTGGCAACTCTGGAATTAGCATATTAAAACTAGCCGAAAAAAGAAAAGAACTTAAACAAACCAATCCGAATTGTAGGGTATAAATACTCGATGAAGGTTGCAAAAGATGATCAATTATTTATTGCTTTTCATTGCTTTAGCTTCTCCACCCTCGGTATGGTGAGATGCGCCATAACGGCTCGTTTTTACTTCAACCTTTTTTCCTTTAACTGTAACTGTAAAAAGGTAATCATAGTCATCATCAGTTAAAGGCTTAACTGGTTTTTCTCCACCAAAAGCTTCAATTATTTCTAAAACAGTGTTCGAATGTCCAACAATTAAAATATTCTTGCCTTTTGCATTTTCGATTAATTGAGTTGCAAGTGCTTTTGTTTGATCTGGATTATAGGTTTTGATGGAAATCCCTATTTTATCTGCTAATGGAAATCCTGTTAACTTGGTTCTTTTATAATTCGTAGAAAAAATAGAATCAATTTTTTGTCCCTTTAGTTCTTTTGCAAGCGCTTGAGCTCTTTCGCTACCTTCTGGAGATAATTCTGGGTCTTTTTCTTTAGGGTCGCCTGTTAATTTTTCTGCGTGCCTAACCACATAAACCCTTAATGCTTTTTGTGCATTTACAGTTTGGTGGCCAACTAGCAATAAGAAGCAAATAATTATAAAGTTTTTCATATTTTCTATTCTAAAAGGATTCGATTAATTTTTTAATGTCTGATTTATCGTGCCAACTACTTAAAACAATTCTATTTACAATTGGCCCATCCTTATCTGGGTAAGAAAAGGAGGACACAAGAATGTTGTTTGTCAGCAACTTTTTGCTAATGTCTGCATTTTTAAAGAAAAACACTGGAAAATCTTCGATAAAATGCCAATCATCATTTCCTTTTAATTCGTCGCTTAAAGTAAAAATGTTATCCTTAAGCTTTATTAGTTCCCTTCTATAAATCTCATCGCCCTGCATAAATGCAAAAAGCCCCGCTGCCGATGGTGGCGAAGCACCCAAAAATTCGTTGCTTTTTTTTAACTGGCGGATAATTTTTTCTGAGCCTAAAACTATTCCTGCATCAACCCCCAAGGCTTTTGCCATAGAGGCGATTAGAACCACTTCCAGGTTTTCTTGATTATGAATAGATGACAAAGCGCTTAAGCCATGGTTATTTACACCTATTCCGTGGGAGTCGTCAACCAACAAAGTAATTTGCTTTTCCTTTGATATGTCTTTTAGAAATGAATAATCATAAATCTCAGGGTAAAGATTATTCATTGAGTTGCTAATGACAACCCATTTTGTTTTTTCACTTTGATTTATTTCATCAACTAGGCGAATTGACCAAGAAGAAAATGCGTCATTAATTTTTTGATCTACTTTTAACCACAATGCAGGGTGACTTGAAGGCGCATACCTAATTTCGCCAAAATTTGAGAGCATTTTCACAGTTAATTGAGCGGCTAAGTATCCGCTAGAAGTTATTAATGATGCCTCAGCACCAAATTTTTTAGCTGCAAAATTTTCTGCATCTCCATAAATACCAAGCTGAACATTATTGCCTCTACTTGTACCATTGTTGAGGCCGTATTTTTTTATTCCTTCAACATAAAGTTTGATAAAATCATCATTTTGTGGAATGCCCAAATAAGCTGTACCTCCAAAATAAAGATAAATTTTATCGTCAACCCGTATTTGTGGTCCTAATGGTATTGCTAAATCTTTAAACTCTTCTTGCATTAATATGTTCTTCCCAACTGATCATTTGCTGCTCGAATTAGGGATTTATCATTATTGGTGTCATGAGAGAATTCCCAAAACATAATTCCATTTGCCCTTTCTTTTGCTTTTTGGGTTTTTGCTTTAATTAATGTTATTCCATTGTAACCATATGTTTTTCCATTGACTGTAGCTACATTTAAAGTTACGTCTGCGCCAGAAGCTTCAATTTCTCTATAACCTATTGATGCTCCAGCATTATCTTTTCCGTAGAGCGGCATACCCAGTATCGCTTTTTCTTTTGGCATTGCCTTAGTGTTTAACCATACATTTAAACTTGCTTCCGTCATCTTCATAGACGCATGGTTTAATGGTTCTGTGCTATCATAACCAGGCCCATCATATTGCATGATGTTGAAGAAATCTACATATTGATAAACCTCAGTCTGTATTGCATCTTTGTTGGTAGAAGTGTATACAGCCGGCGTAATGGCGGCGCTCAAAAATTTATTAACCTTATGTAATTCTGTCGATAATTCTTTCATTAATAAGGTAAAGTCTGTGTTTGGGTTACCATTTTCTGTTCTTGGATATTCCCAATCCATATCTACTCCATCCAAATTATTGTTTTTAGCAAAGGTTACTATATTCTTTACAAGATTAGCTCGGGCTGTTTCAGATTTAGCTACGGCGGCAAAGGTTGCTTCTGTTACACCTGTTGCTATGCTAATAGAGATGCCAAATTTGACGTTATTAGCTTTTGCTTTTTGTTGCACCGCAGAAAATCTTGCTTGCTGAGGCAATGCCATTAAAGAACCATCTGCAGATGCATTTGGGCTTAGGAAAGCATAAAACAAATGAGTAATCATTTTATATTTCGCATCTGAAACCGTGTTAGGGTCTCTGTAACTTGGCATATAAGCAACAATTTTAAAGCTATTATCTGTTACATATTGCGTGGGGTTAGGTGTTGTCGTGTTTGGTGCTGGCTCTACAGGCGCAGGCGAATCGTTTTTTTTACAAGCGTTTATTGTTAAAATAATTGTTAGTGCAAACAGTAGATTTTTAAATTTCATTCTATTTCAATTGATTCTTAAAAAATTCAAATTGTTGTTTGATAGACTTTGTCCAATAAGCTTTATTATGGCCTCCTGGTTGAGAAATGTAGGTTGCGTTGAGTTTTAACTCATCACATTTTTGCTTAAGCTGGTTGTTGGAAACATAGAACATATCTGATGATCCACAATCAAAAATAAATGGTTTTTCATTTCCTTTTAGTTGATTGATGTTTTCTGTAACCGAAAATTTCTTCCATAACTCACTATCAGCTTGAGGGTTTCCCAATAAATCTCCCAACCCAAATTTACCAAATCCATCTGATAATTTTATGCCTCCGCTTGTACTTCCTGCTCCGCTAAATAAATCTGGGCGTTTTATAAACAGATATAATGCACCATGTCCTCCCATACTTAATCCGCTTATAAATACATTTTTATCATCCACTTTGTATTTGTTTTTGATATCTGGATAAAGCTCATCAAAGAAAAAAGTTTCATATTGCCAATCAGCTTTTGCAGGGCTATTGAGGTACCAACTACTAAATAAGCCATCAGGACAAACAATAACAAACCCATACTCATCTGCATATTTTTGTGCATCCATGATATTATTCCACTGCTTGTAATTGCCGCTGTAGCCATGCAACAAAAACATAACTGGGAGCTTATCAATCTTTTTATAGTTTTTTGGTTTAAAAACCCAAGTTGTATCTGCCCTTGGTAAGTTTTTACTTTGATAAACAAGTAGGTCTTGCGAATATGCCGAAAGTTGCCAAATTAAGGCTATCGTTAAAATAATTAGTCGTTTCATTTAAAAATTATCGTGAATGTATGTCATTACCCTTACCATTTCCTTCCTAACATCTGCAGTTGGAATAACAAAATTATTGTTCATAAATGAGAATATTAATACCCTACCAGACTTTGTAACCACATAGCCACTTTGGTTATGGTTATTAGAAAGGCTTCCTGTTTTACCAAATACAAATGGATTGTCTGTTTTTGGATAAGCATTTTTTAGTGTCCCTGTTTTCCCGCCAGCAGGCAGCATATTAAACAGTTTTTCTTGATTATTTACTTCGCCATAAATTAACTCCAAAAGCTTAACCATATCTCTGGGTGTAAATAAGTTTCCTCTAGACAAGCCAGAACCATCAACCCATTTAGGTTTGTCTGGCAAGGCCGATAAATAAGTATTATTAATGTAAGCTATTGTTTTAGCGGTATTTAAATCATCTCCTATTTTATTCCCATAAACCAACAAAAGCTGTTCGGCAATAAAATTATCGCTCGGAAGCATCATTTGTTTAAATACCGAATCGCTTTTAGTGTTATAAATAGTTTTTGCTGCTGATGGCATTTTCATGTTAATGATGCCGATGTATTTGTTTAAAGTGTCTGACAATAAATTAATTGCTGTTGAACTTGAAACTTTATACGGTACTTGTTGCCCGTACTTTGCTGCAATTTCTGTTTTTGGATAAACGAATCTATTGATATTAAAGTCTCTGGTTACTTTAAAAGTTTGAGTACTTGTACTATCCAATGCAAAACATGAAGCAAAAGTTTGAGGCAATATTTCCATTTTACCCTTGTTTTTTGCGCTTATCAAAACCATATTATCAAACAATGGCAATTCATTAATTTCTGCCTGATAATACTCGTTGTAATCATCCCATTGCCAACCGTTTCCATAAAAATCGCCAGTATATCTTCCGGGTGCAAAAAACAACTTTTTATTGGTTGATTTTAAAAGGCTATATGCATTTAAGCCCTTTAACTGCGTGTGCAAAAACGAAGGATCTCCTGTTCCCCAAAAAATAAGCGAATCGCCTTGTTCAATATATCTTAATGAGGGGATTGAATCTGGCATCATTTTTAACCCTGCATAAAAAGTATAAAGTTTAGTATTAGATGCTGGTGTATAATATTTATCTGCATCTTTCTGAAAAATCATTTCCTTCTTCTGCATATCATAAAGTGCAAAGCCCACTTGATATTTATCAATTATTTTAGAATTTTTAAATTCTTTGCTTACTTTATGGGCGATAATCTTATTTGTGGAACAGGACGAAAACATTATCACACAAAGAAAAATCAGATATAACTTGTGTTTTTTATTAACTAGGGAATTGTTTTCCATTTATATATCTATTATTGATAGAAATGTGCGCCCTAATTTATTAATTTAGTTTCATGAAATATTGGCAACGGGTAATAAAAATCCCTTTAATATTCAGTTTTATTGGAATCATTGCCTTTCAATTGATTTTTTCATTAAAGGGTTATTCTCAAGTCTTTACTTTTCCTGATAAACAAAAAAGATCCTTCATAAATTTTGAATTTATAAAGAATTTAATCGTAATACCTATTTACATTAACAATAAGGGGCCTTATAACTTCATTTTAGATACAGGAGCTGGTCCTTTAATCATTACTGAGCCAACATTAATAGACACTCTCGGTCTTAAAAATTTACGTTCTACAAAAATACGAGGGCTTGGCCAAGGTGAAGAGATTGATGCTTTTGTAACTGGAGAACTAAATGCTCAAATAAAAGAAGCGAGCATTAACAACATACCAACTGCCATCTTAAAAAAAGATATTTTTAATTTATCTAGTTATCTTGGTAAAAAGATTTATGGCATCATCGGCTTTTATTTCTTTAACAGCTTTGTAGTGAAGGTAAATTATACAAATCAGCGAGTTAGTTTTATTTTACCAGATGTAAAAATCAAGAAAAGAGGGGCAAAGTTCCCAATTGAGATAGAAAATAAAAAACCATACATAACTGTCGATTTACAAACACCTCAATTAAACAATGTTAAAGTAAAATTAATTGTTGATTGTGGTGCGGGGCACGCTTTATCAATGGAAGCATTAAATGGAGCACCATTTCCTCTACCTGATTCTAGCGTTGCTGCAAATTTAGGGGTAGGTTTGAGCGGACTGATTGATGGTCGCGTTGGAAGAATTCCTCTTTTAAAGCTGGGCAATTATAAATTTAAAAATATAATAACCGGCTTCCCTGCATTTGAGTCTGTTGCCGCGCAAATTGGTTATAATTCTCAAGATGGAAATCTTGGTGCTGAATTCTTAAGGCGATTTGACATGACTTATGATTATCCAAATAATGCAATTTACTTTAAGCCAAATCAGGGCTATAATTTACCTTTTGACCACGATATGTCTGGTATGGAGGTTTATACCGATCCCGATAATAATAAAAGATACTTTATAGGAAGAATAGAACCGGGCTCTTCAGCAGAAAAACATGGCTTTCTAGAACAGGATGAAATTGTTGGGATAGACTTTAAACTTGCCGAATTATACTCTTTAGAAGAAATTACAAAGTTGTTTAAATCTGATAATGGTAAAACTATAGTTGTTGAAATTATTAGAAATGATAAAAACATTATCAAACTTCTCAAGCTAAAAAGGAGAATTTAATTTTCTAAGTATATTATTAGTAAACATGAAATCAGCATTCTTTATCCTATTGTTGTTAATTAGTCAAACTACATTTGCGCAAAATACGGACTCCATAACATTGGTTAAAGCAAAATGGCAAAAGCAAAAAATTGCACCCAAAACCAAATTAATTACACATCATTTTAACCAAAAAAATCTATTCGCTGCAAATCAATATATCTCCTATATAGAAATCAAAAGGAAGGGCAATGCTCCGGTTTTTGCATTTGGTAACGAAATAAAGGAGAAGAAAACAACTTCAACATTTGGAAAAGAGCTTCATGCCTTTGCAGCCATTAACGGTACATTTTTCGACGTTGCAAATGGCGGTTCTGTCGATTTTATTAAAATGGACGGTGTGATAATTAAACAAAATGTATTAGATAAAAATGGAAATAGGGCAAGGCATCAGAAAGCTGCAATAGTTATAGACCAAGGTAAATTAAGTTTAAAAAAGTGGGATAATTCTCCAAACTGGGAAAACTCCTTAACAGAAAAAGATGTAATGCTTAGCGGCCCTTTATTAACCTTTAATTTACAAAACGAACAATTAGATACCACATCCTTTACCAAAGCCCGCCACCCCAGAACTGCCGTTGGAATTAAACCAGGTGGAAACATAATCTTGCTTACTGTAGACGGAAGGCAAGAAAACGCTGCGGGGATGAGCCTTTATGAATTAACTAGCTTAATGCGTTGGTTGGGTTGTACAAGTTCTATTAATTTAGACGGTGGTGGTTCTACAACCTTATGGGTTTCTTCATATGCTGAAAACGGAGTGGTTAATTTTCCTTCCGATAATAAAAAATGGGACCATGAAGGAGAAAGAAAAGTTGCAAATGTTATCCTTTTAAAAAAGAAACAATAATATATTTGCCGCTGTTATTTGTGAGTGTCGTTTAAAATGAAATTTAATCACCTATCTTTTTCTGTTCTAATTATAAGTTTGCTTTTTTGTTGTGCCTGTAACTCTAAATCTGAAAAATCAAATGGAGAGGAAAAATCTGAGAGTGATTTAACTTTTAGAGATGTAAATGGCATCCGCTTTTATGAAGTTAAACGTAGGTTTAAAAACGGATTGTCTTTTAACAAAGATGGTTTTCAACAAGAACCTACATGGATAATCCAATTTAAGTCTCCAGATACCATGCTTGCCTATAGTCCAGAAAAACAAGGGATGGAAGCCTTTTTCCTTCAGTTTGACCACGGACAAGTTTATAATTTTGCAAGAGAATATTTTAGGGTAAAAACCATCACTAAAGATAGCCTGATATTACAACGGCTACAGGTTGATGGTAGAGTTATAGCAGGAGATGATGATGTTCGCTCTGATGTTTATTGTACTTACTATACCCAAAATTACATAGAAAAAGTCCTTCATACTACTGTAGGTGAGTTACAAAGACCAACAAAAGCAGATACCTTATTTATTAAAGATCTTTCAAACAAGACAAACAAAGACCCATCAAATGCCAAGATAGCCTTTGCGGCAAGAGAACCTGTTGTATTTACGCCTAAAGGAGATTTTATTACAGTAGAAAAATTTAGCACACAAGATGCTACAACACATCGAACTCAGGCTTATGATTATATTTATCCCGAGTATAGAATTGAAATTAAAAAATCTTATAAAGCCTTTGCCTATCGCTTTTCTTTGGTTGTTGCTGCTAATGGAAAAATGTATGTAAACAGGGTTGATGGCGTTATGGAGGAGGATATGGCGGCTAGAAAAAGATTGTATCAAGGCATTACAGATGTTTATTTAAAAAACCTGTTAAAAATAACTCCTGGGACTACCTTAGGTATCCCACATTCAAGCGAAATTACCGTAAATCTAGTGGGCAGACTTGCGAAATAAAAGCCTGTTTCATAGTTATTTGCCAAAAAATGAGGGATTTGCATTTATTAATAATTAATTATGTACCTTGCACACTTAATTATTAAATACAATACAATGCAAGAAGGAACAGTAAAATTTTTTAATGTAACTAAAGGTTTCGGATTTATTATCCCTGCAAACGGCGATAGCGAAATTTTTGTACATTCAACAGGTCTTATCGACGAAATTCGTGAAAACGATAAAGTTGAATATGATGTTGAAAGCGGTAAAAAAGGTTTAAACGCCGTTAATGTGAAAGTAATCTAATTATTATCATATTTTACCAAAAAGCCTCCCGAATATCGGGAGGCTTTTTTGGTTTTAAGGTTTTTGGTTATCAATTTTATTTCTGATAAACCCTTACATAGTCTACCTTCATCTCGGCAGGAAAAACAGATTCATCAATTCCTTTTTTGCCTCCCCAACCACCACCAACTGCAACGTTCATTAATAAATGAAACGATTGGTCAAATGGCCATTGCTCACTTCCTTTACCACTATTTTTAAAGGTTAATGCTTTTTGGTCATCAATAAAGAAATCTATATGGTCTGCAAACCATTCTATTGCATAAAGATGATATTCTGTATAAGGATTTATAACTTTTAACCCTTTACCCACTTGCGTGTTTATTTTATGGTTAAAAGATTTAGTGTGAACAGTTGTATAAACTGTGTCTGGCTCGTAACCAACATGCTCCATTACATCAATTTCGCCACTGCTAGGCCAATTTCCATATTTCCAATCTCCAGGCAACATCCAAATGGCAGGCCAAAGACCTTTTCCTTTTGGCAGCATTGCCCTTACTTCTAATCGACCGTATTTCCAATCAAATTTCTTTCTGGTCGTTACCCTGGCAGAAGTAAATTTCATATTCTCTTTATCCGCTTTGCGAGCAATAATGCTTAAAACTCCTTTGTCTACTTTTGCATTTAAAGTATCTGCATTGGTATAAAATTGTTTTTCTTCATTTCCCCAACCAGAGCCTCCTACATCATAAGTCCAATTATTTGGGTCAGGCAATCCTTTACCATTAAACTCATCGGCCCATTTTAATTTCCAGCCTTTAGCCACCGGAGATTTTTTAATCAATTCAAAAGTTAATTCTGGCTCGTTTGTGGTAATGTAATCAAAGTTGTTAGCCAACAAATATTCTATTTCTTGAGGTAAATTTGCAGTCCATCCATTCAACGTAATCCCGAATTTCTTAAATTTAGGAATATAATCCACATTTTTTTGATACACCGAAAAATGGTAATCTACACCAGAAAAGTGGTCTGCATTCATTTTTTCAGGAGTGGCATCTCCTTTTAGGTATTGGACCTTCGCCCCTGGCATAGCTCCTATAATTTGCGTACAGATATCATATCCAAAACTGATGTACTCAACCCAAGCTTCCGCTTTCATTTTCCTTACCATTTTTAAAGCCATTGCGGTTAAAAGCGAATCTCTTTCCCTTCCTAAATTTTGAGGCTTTAATTCTAAAATAAGTTTTGTTTTTTTCTGTTTCATTCCCGCTTTTAGATAAGATTCTAAAGTTGGTATAGACTCTCCGTTCGAAAGTTTTTTAGCTAACAACTCCTTGTAAGTAGATTTACCAATGTTAATGCCCAAGAAATTTGGATCATGGTTTACCACCATTACGCTATCTTTAGATAAATGAACATCAAACTCAGACCCATGACAGCCTAATTTTACCGCTTGTTGCAAGGATGCGATAGAGTTTTCTGGTAATCCAAGCTTTTTCCATGCGCCACGATGAGCAACAACTTGATTTTTATTCCAAGTGGTTATGGTTTTTTGAGCCATCGTATTTGTAACTATCATACCGATGAACATTGTCGAAATCAATAATCTTTTCATATTTGGGTTTTGAAATGTTAAAATTAAGGTTTTGAAACAAAGTTTATATTGATTTTTTGTTAACTTATGCCTGATTATATAAAAATCATCCCTCAACCTGTTTATCGGTATTTATGACACATGATTTTTACCTTTATATTCGTTAAAAACTTATGGGCAGTAATTACGACCTTCTTATAGCTAAGATTAATGAATTTACTCGAAAGTTTTACCTCAATAAACTTTTACGTGGAAGCATTTATGCCGCAGCAAGTATTTTAGGCCTATATCTTTGTCTCTTCGTTTTGGTTTATTATACCCATCCCGGAACAGCGACAAAAACCACTTTATTCTTTTCTTTTTTACTGATTTCTTTAACAGCTATTGGGTTTTGGATTGTTAAACCCGCTTTGGCCTATTTTAAACTAAGCAAAACATTAAGTATAGAACAAGCAGCAAGTTTAATTGGGAATCACTTTTTTAATGTTAAGGATAGATTGTTAAACACCTTGCAGCTTAAAGCATTGGCTGATGATTCTCCCCAAAACAGTCAGCTAATTTTGGCGGGTATAGACCAAAAGATTGGCGATCTAAAGCCAATTCCTTTTGCAAGCGCCATTAACCTTAACGATAATAAAAAGCATATTAAATATATTTTGGTGCCATTGGCGATAATCTTGTTCATTGGAATTATTGCCCCTGCCATTTTAAAAGAAGGCACAAATAGCTTCATCCGTTACAACGAAGAAATTTTACCGAAAGCTCCTTTTGATTTTAATGTTTTAAACAAAAATTTAAGGGTTACACAGGGAGATGATTTTACCGTGAAAGTAGAATTAACAGGTAATGAATTTCCTCAAGAAGTTTATATCGAAGATGGCGCAAATACTTACAAACTAGAAAAAGAGAACATCAGCCATTTCAGTTATACTTTTAAAAACATTCAAAAGAATAAATCACTACGCTTTTTTGGTGGCGGATTTAATTCTAGTTCTTTTGTGTTAGATGTAAAACCAAAACCATCATTGCTTAACATGAGTGCTAAGCTTAATTTCCCGGCTTATCTGAATAGGAAAAGTGAAGAGTTGAGTAATGTAGGCGATCTGTTAATCCCAGAAGGGACAAAAGTTACTTGGGAATTACACACAGAAAACAGTGATGAGTTAGCATTCATATTACAAAATCAACCTTACAAATTAACCGTTGAAGATGATGTGGCTAGTTTCAGCACAACTATACGAAAAAACAGCAATTATCGCATCGTTCCAAAAAACACTTTTGTAAGCAATGCTGATTCTTTAACTCATCAAATTGCTGTAATTGCCGACCAATTTCCAAGCATTGTCGTCACAGAAACACCAGATTCCGCTAGCACAAAGGCGCTTTATTTTTCAGGAAATATTGCAGATGATTATGGTTTTTCATCATTAAAATTCAAGTTCAATATAAAAGAAGATGGCAAAAATGTAGGTAGCCAAAGTAAAATTATCTCCATTAAAAACAATCAAATTGAAAATGCCTTTTTCTACCTGTGGAATTTAAATGATATAACCGTAAAACCCGGACAAGTATTAGAATACTATTTTGAAGTAGCCGATAACGATGGTGTAAACGGCGCAAAAGTTTCTCGTTCAGAAATAAAAACTTATCAGGTTCCTACCCAGCAGCAAGTTGCCGAAAAAATGGCGGAAGGCAGTGAGGCATTGAAACAAAAAATGGAATCGACCATTAAATTGGCCAATAAAATTGAAAAAGACAGTAAAAAGCTTGCGCAAGATTTACTAGATAAAAAACAGCTAACCTTTGAAGATAAAAAGCAAGTTGAACAATTATTAGATAAACAAAAACAGTTGGAAGAAGCTGTTAAGGATATCAAAAAACAGAACGAGAAAAACACCCTAGAAAAACAAGAAAACAATACACTTAACGAAGAACTAAAAGAAAAGCAAAAACAAATTGACGATTTGTTTAACAATGTTTTAGATGAAAAGACCAAACAATTATTGCAAAAACTGCAACAATTAATGGAGCTTAACAATAAAGACATGACAAGGGAAGAGTTAGCTAAAATGCAACTAGACAATAAAACCTTAAAAAATGAATTAGACCGTATTTTAGAGCTCTACAAACAACTAGAGTTTGAGCAAAACTTGCAAAATAAAATTGATCGATTAGAAGAAATGGCTAAACAACAAAAAGAGTTAAGTCAACAATCTAAAGAAAAAAACGCCAATTTAAATGAGATAAAGAACAAGCAAGACCAGCTCAATAAAGATTTTAAAGATTTACAAAAGGAATTGGGAGAACTTGAAAAGAAAAATCAAGAGTTAGATAAGCCCAATCAGTTTGAAAACCCTAAGGAGCAAACCGAGCAAATTGAGAAAAATCAGCAAGAAAGTAAAGAGCAGCTAAATAAAAACGAGAAACAAAAAGCTTCAGAAAAACAACAACAGGCAGCTGAAAAAATGGAAAAGCTAGCTGAGAAAATGAAAGAAGATCAGCAAGAAGGCGAGGAAGAAGAAGACAAAACCAATGCCGAAGAGTTACGTCGTTTATTAGAAAATTTATTAAGCACTTCTTTTGAACAGGAAAAGGTTTTGTTGGCCTTAAGGAAAATGAACAACAATGACCCTGCCTACATTAGCAATGTTCAACAACAAAGCACCATAAAAGATAACATGAAAACCATTGCTGATAGCCTGTTTTCATTGAGTAAAAGAGTTCCTCAAATTGCAACAACTGTAAATGCAGAAGTTGATAAAATTAATTTCAACATTGGTAAAGCCTTAGATTTTTTAGGAGATAGAAGAACTCCCGAAGCCAACCGCTCACAACAATTGACAATGACTTCTTTAAACAACCTTGCTTTAATGATAAATGAAGCTTTGGAAAGCATGAGAGATGCCATGAAAAATTCAAAGCCAGGAAGTGGCAAAAAGAGCAAAAAACAAAGCATGAAACAATTGGAGCAAATGCAGCAACAATTGAATAAAAATATGCAGAATGCCCGCGAAAAAATGCAAAGGGAAGGCGGTAACATGGGAACGGTTCCAAAAGGACAAATGAGCCAAGAGTTTGCAAAAATGGCACAGCAACAGCAAATGATTAGGGAAGCTTTGCAAAAGGTAAACAAAGAAGAGAATAAAGATGGAAAAGGTTCTTTGGGCAATTTGAATCAGATTGTAGAGGACATGAAAAAAACCGAGTCTGAGCTGTGGAATAAAAAGATTACTGAAGAGACAATGGATCGTCAGAAAAACCTGCAGACCAAACTATTAGATGCAGATAAAGCACAGCGAGAGCAAGATCAAGATTCAAAAAGAGAGAGTAATGCGGCAAAAGATTTTCCTCCGTCTTATCAGCAAATGCTGGAGAAGTTTAAAAAACAACAGCAAAGTGAAAGTGAGCTCATTCAAAAACTTCCACCAAATTTGAATTATTACTACAAAAACAAAATAGCAGAATATTTTAAATTGCTAAATTCGTCCTCGAAATAATCGTCATTTCGACAGCGCGCAGCGACCAGAAAGCTGTTTATTAACTGTTTTATAGACTCATCGCTGCGCTCTGAACGACAAACATCTATTATGGCTAAAATCAATTTCTTTACTGAAGACATTTCCTATAACCTAAAGCATAAACGTTTAATTAAAGCTTGGATTGCTGCAACAATTACAGAAGAGGGTTATCAATTAGACGAACTGAACCTCATTTTATGCTCCGATGAATATTTGTTGCGTATAAACCAAGATTACCTTCAGCACGACGATTATACCGACGTGATTACTTTCGACAACTCTGAGGAGCTTAAAACGATCGTGGGCGATATTTTTATCAGCTTAGAGAGGATTAAGGAAAATGCCGTTAATTTTAAATCAACTACACTTGCTGAATTATGCAGAGTGATCATACACGGTACATTGCATTTATTGGGCTATAAAGACAAAACAAAGGCAGCAAAAACACTAATGACAGAGAAAGAAGATTATTACTTGGCGAAACTTGAAGTATTGCCTTAATTGTCCCAAAGGGATATCTTTGGCACTTTATTGTTGGTATTGCAATGAGAAATAAAAAAAGAGAAAAACAAGCCGACCAACAATTTTGGGCAACATTCTATTACATGAATGTTCCCAAACATATTCCTGGCATTCCCATGCATGTGGAACATGTTCGTTTTAGACTTTATGATCGTGTTGATGATGACCATTTAATAAGAATGGTACAAGGCATTAAATCAGTTGGGCAATTAGACTTAGACGAAACAAACATTACCAATGAGGGTATCGAAGAACTGGTAAAACTAGATTACATCACCGAACTTCGGTTAAAAGGTTGTCATGACATCACAAACGAAGCAATGCCTTTTATTTGTGCCATCAAAGGATTGGAGCTTTTACATTTAATTGGAACCTCCATTACAACTGCTGGTTTTCAGCAAATTGGAAAACTAACTTCCTTAAAAAAGCTTTTAATAAGAGCAGATAGAAACGATCCTTTATTGGAAGAAATCTACATCAATCTTCCGAAAGATTGTGAATTTATTATTGATTACAAGATTTATCCTTTTAATGAGTGATTATACAAAGGCGTCATTTCGATCGCAGCGCAGCGAGGAGAAATCTCTAATTTTATTAGCCATTGAATAAAGTTTCTGCACAAACAAAGCAAGAACATAATAGCTTTCAGATCTCTCGGTCGTTCCCCCTTCGAGATAACGAGAAAATCTAAGGCACAAAAATCGCGTAAATCAAATAACAAATTAGTAAGCCAATTATACCGGTTATAAATCCTGCAACGCGTCTCTTTTTTATGAAACACAACAAGATTAATCCACTTAAAGAAACTAGGATTAAAAATACTGCAGAAATGTCTATGATCCATCCCCAGCCAGAGCCAGAATCCCTGCCCTTATGCAAGTCGTTCATGACAGCAACAACGCCCATTTTTATTTCCGATAACTCGTACTTTCCTGTCTTGCGGTCTATAAAGGCATCAGCAGAATAAGCTGGTCCTTTTAAGGTAACACTAACTTCGGCCTCATCAATTCTAACTTCGCTTACATAGCCTTTAACGTGATGTGTTTTGCGTAAAAACTCTACTATTTCTAGTTTGGCTATTTTGTTGGTGTCTGGATTATTTACCCATTTAACATTTAAAGTGCCTTTATTTTTGATGTTAACTTGTTTGTCGCCACCCAACCATGATGGATGGTTTAATGTTAAGCCTGTAAACGAAAAAAAAAGCACAACGGCAAAACTCACCATCGAAAGGTAAATATGTAACCAACGGGATAACTTGGCTACTTCCTTTTTAGAATTAGCCGTTTTCTGTACAACTTTCTTCTTTGAAGGCGTTGCTTCTGGTGTCGAGTTATTTTTTATAGAAGTCAAAAGTTACGTTTGAGATTTCAACATTGCCTGCATTTGTTGTCTTTTTTGCAGCTTTTTTTAGTTCTAAAGGCTGACGGATAATTTCATCCGTTCCATGTTCTTTAGAGGTTTCTATCATGATGGTGTATTTTCCCTGCGGAACAAAGTCGCCTTTATCATCTTTTCCATCCCATTTTATGGTGTATTTTCCTGGATTACGTGTTGCGCCAGTTACCGAAGCATAAGTGGTTTTATCTGCAGTAAAAGTTGTTCCGTTGATACGATACCAGTTTTTAAGGTCTGGAATCCATTTGGTTTTATTGTACCATAAAGCCAAATTACGAACTGATTTTTTAGCTTCATTCTCTACCCAAATGGCAGCAAATGGACGGTGACTATTTCCTTCAATTTTATTAAACTCAAAGTTAATAGCCAACTCAAATTTTGGATCCCAAGGCTTTTCTGCTCCTTTTAAAACCGAGATTGTTTTTTCAGTTTTAACATTTTTGCTGGCATCAACATAAGCGTTCCAGCCTTTACTTTCTATTCTTTTACCATCATTGGTAATGATTAAATATTCTGCGCCATCAACAGTTGCAGCCAAAACTTTGCTCTCTTCTAAAGACAAAACGTTAAATGCAGTAGCAAGTGCACCAGCGTCTGTAGCGTTTGGCGCAATAACGGTTGCGCTAATTACACCATCAACAGGCTTGCCGGTACGTGGGTCAACAATATGTGAATACCAATTCTTGCCAATTTGCTCACCCCTGCGATAATTACCACTCGTTGCAACAGCTTTATTGCTAAGCAATAAATAAGCCAGAGGCGCATCATTTTCTGCATTTGCTAAAGGATTGGTTACATTTACGGCGTCTGTAACATCGCCTTTAATTACTAAATCGCCACCAATATTTACCACAACCGCATTTACTTTAGCTGAAGCCAAAGCCACGTCACAAGCTAAATTAATGATGTAGCTTTTTGCAAAAGTATTCATCACTAAAGGTGCTGAGCTTAAACGTGTAGCAGTTAAATTATTTTCATTAAGCACATAATGTACCTGTTTCATCGTGGCAACGGCCGATTTAATTGCTGTTGCTGTAGGTAATTGTTGTTTTTTAGCGGCATCGCTCCAAAGCTTATTTGCTACCACTGCTGATGCGTCTAAAGCGCCATTTGTACGTATTTTCCATTGCTCAAACAAGTTCAACATCTCAAACAATTCCTTTGAAACTTTAACTGGAGTATTCAGGTCTTGTTTCATCCATTTACTAAATTCACTATTGGCATCATAAGCACTAAAAATAGCCGAAAGTCTATCGATCTCTGCTAAAGCAGCTGTTTCCGCTTTTTCAGCTTCTGCTTCAGAAACACTTGTAAATTTAAATTCTAGTGATGTTCCCAACACATTTTCGTAGTGAGAAACATATAAATGTTGGTTGTTTTCCTTAACTTTTTCTGTTTTAGGTGGAGCACCAATTAACAATAAACCAGCTAGCAAAGAGGCAAATAGTTTCATTTAATAATTAAGTTTAATTCTAAATTAGGAGTAAATTTAAAACTTGGTTTCGATTTTATCCCTGTGTGACTGTTTTTTTTACCTAAAGGTTTAACCGTTTGTCGGCCTGAGCCTCCAAGACGCTCATTTAGGGATATTCACATTATTAAAATTCAATCCAAGATTAACTTTTTGCAAATGTTATTGCCTCCTTAAAAGCCTCAATAATTAACTTGTTCTCTCTTCTTAGCAAAGTTGGATTGACTTTTATCTTTACAAAACCATCTTCCCTCGGCATTCCGAAAACGATATTATGTTCTCCCCTCAACCTGGTATTTAGCTTTCCGGGGTCAATGCCTTTATCTATTGAAACATTAAATTGGTTTGTGCCATTTTCTACCTCACTAACTTTTATCCCCTTAAGCTGAGTAAAAAGACTAAATAAATCCTTGGTTTTTGTTTTAATCTTTTCCATTACTTCATCAATATCCTTAAGGTGGTGTAGAGCGATGGCAGCACTAGGCCAATTTGTAAAAACGCTGCCACCGTGTATTTTAACTAAATGATGCATTTGATCTATTAAAGCTTTGTCTCCACACAAAATGGCGCCACCTGGAGCCCCTAAATATTTATACAAACACATATAAACGGTGTCAAAGTACGAGGAATATTCTTTTACGGTTGAATTTGTAAATGCTGTTGCCATGTGCAGTCTTGCCCCATCTAAATGCATTTTAAATCCTTTTTCTTTACAATACGCCGAAATCTTTTTAATTTCTTCTAATGGAAATGCTTGATTATCGCATCTTCTTACTGGTGTTTCTATGGAAATTGCACCTACACCGCCAACAAAAACCTCTCCTACTTCATGGTAAGTAACAGACTGTTTGAGTTCTTCTAGGGTAAAATGTGCTTTGCCTTGAGCTAAGGGAATTAATCGTTTATTAAATAAAGTTTGTGCCGCATCTCCTTCATCCCTGTAAACGTGACTCGTCTCTTGCACAAATGCCTTTGTATTACCTCCGCACAAATAACTAATAGCCAATTGGTTAGCTAATGTGCCAGAAGGCATAAAAATAGCTGCTTCCTTTCCTGTCATTTCTTTAAACTTATTTAACAGCTTTTCTATATCGCCTCCTTCTGCGTAACTATCCCGTTCTATTGGTTTTGCAGCATTAATCTCTTGGAGCTTATTGATAAAGTCTTCAGGTCTATAAAAAATGCCATCATTAATAAAATAAACCGCTTCACTATCTTTTGATACTTGCTGCTTTGCTGAAGCAAATGCATTTAATGGCACCGCCGAAGCAATAAGAGGCAAGGCAGATAATGAAGAGAGCTTTAAGAAATCGCGGCGTTTATAGGCAGACATATTTGTGTTTTAAAGATTGTTACAGGATTAATAAAATTGGCTTTTTCTTTTCTGAAATCAAAACGGGAAGCTGATTTTGCTATAAAATGCTGTTTCTGATAGATTAAACCTATAACAGGGACATCTTAGGCGTCGCCCTTGCGGCTAACCCAAGTAAAGCTAGCTCTCTTTTTAACAAAAACTTGTCCCAAAGGGATTCCCTTGGAACTTTTCTAATGATTTTTTTGATGCCCGTTGGTCGAAAAATTACAGGCGTTCGTCGACAGTTACACGATGTAGGTATAATACAGCGATTTACGATGCAACCTTTTGCCCTCGACCTCGTCTTATATACGAAACCAGCCAGAAAGATGGCGGCGACAAAAAAGAAAAAACATTTATAAAACAAAGATTTTAAAAAAATAAAAATATGAAAACTTCTATCAAAACATTAATCGCATTATCATTAACAGGTTTAGTATTAACAAGTTCAGCTTTTGTTACTAAGGCAGCTGATGGTCAGAAACAAACAGTTTTAACAGATGTTAAAAAAGTAAATAAAATAAATGTCTCTGGAAATGTAGAGTTGATCTTGGTTCAAAGCGCTGATGAGAATGTGAAAGTTTACAATGATTATTACGCAAGTAATGCATTGGTTCAACAAAAAAATGGAGAGCTGCGTATCAGTTCTTTCAACAAAGAAACTTTAACAGTTATTGTTTATGTAACTAATTTAAACTCTATCACTGCATCTGAAAATGCAACTGTTAAAACTTTTGGAAAATTTAGTCTTTTGAACTTAGATGTTAACTTAAAAGATAAAGCAACAGCAAATTTGAACACGAGTACAATTAGCTTAAACGCAAATGTAACTGATGAAGCAAACTTAACATTATCTGGTACAACTGAAGAGTACAATGCGGTTTTAGGAAGTGTGGCTAAATTGAACATGAACAGTTTTGCTGCAGAAACTACAAGCATCAAATCACAAAATATTTCAATTGCTAAAATAGCTGCTCCAGTTCAATTAGCGATTGCCGAATAATAAAATTCATAATCCATCATAAATTTAGTTTAGTTTTTAGTTTAGTTAAAAAAATGCGGATGGATGTCCGCATTTTTTTTGCGTTATATTTTTCGTCATTCCCACGCAGGTGGGCATCGTAATGCACCTTATCAAGAACTCGATTAAACTTTGTAACCGCATTACGATGCCCAGTCAAGCTGAGCATGACGAGACAGCGATAACTTTAGCATAATCAAGTCACTTTCTATCCCTAAAATTGACAATATTATAATCTTTATTTACTTTGCCATAAACCAAATTATAGCTTATGAAAATTGCCTTTTCTATTCAGCAAAAAGCAAAAATTGCCTTACTCCTTTTTTGTATCATGGCTTGCACCATATTAATAAGGCTTTTAGAGGACAAGAGCTTGAATAGCATGAATAATGCCTTTGTTTCCATGTATAATGATAGGTTGGTTCCCGCCGCAGATCTTTTTTATGTTTCCGAAATTCTTTTCGAAAAAAGAGATTTGATTGAAAAACATCGCCGTTTAAACATTTCAGAAGCTGAGCAAACCGCTAAATTAATGGCAATTCGTAATTCCAAAATCGACTCTGTCTTAAAAAAATACGGCAAAACTTTTTTGGTTAATGATGAAAAAAGCAGCTTACAGCAATTGAAACAAAGATTAATTACGCACCAAACACTTGAAAAAGATGCAGTTTTTAATACCAAACACAATGATGTTTTTGCTTTTGAAGAGTTAAACTATTCTTATAAGGAGATTCTTAAAAACTTATCGCTTTTAACCAAAACACAAACTTTAGTAGGTAAAGAACTGATTAAAGAATCTGAAAGCTTATATGCCGGAACTAAGATTTACTCAGCCATTCAATTTGTTTTGGCCATTGTAATCGGAATATTAATTGTGTCCATCATCTTTGCTTCAAACGTAATTAAGGTGAAGCAGGAGAAATTTAATCTGAATTAAATCTGGCCTAATGGTCGGTGTCTCATCGACCAGCTTGTTTTAACTATGGCTTCACCATATAAGACACCGGCCAATGGGTAACAATTTAACATTCTCTATCCAAATATTTAAATTTTACCCCCGTTCACTCAACTTAAATTAGTATATTAGTTTAACCATTGCAACTCTAGTAATCAAGCTTTTTCAAAGCATTCGTTCCTTGTTTTAACCCCTCAGGTCCAAGTTAAGTCCACTTCAAGTGCACCTTTACTCCACGTTATATCCACCCTCTCTTTAGTCTTCCTTTAACTGTACCAAAGTGATGTTGTGACATTGCTCTAATTGAAATAGACTATAAATAGGAGAAAAAAGTACGCATAGAAGAAGTATTGAAATAGGCCTAAGTTTGCCAAAATCCTTCGGGTTTTCTTCGGGAATTCTTTTAGGTTTCTTCGGGAACTGTTCGGGAAGCGTTCGAGTCTGCTTCGGGAAGCCTTCGGGAAACGTTCGGGAAACGTTCGACACAGACCCGAATAAAAGTCGAAGCGCACTCGAACGCTTTAGCATCCAAAGGTGATGCAGTTACGACTCAGTTACGATGATATGCTGATGAAAAGATGATGGAGAGGTTCTTCCTTTGCCCCTAATACTTGTCACGCCGACCAGCTTGTTAATTCAATGAAGCAAAATTGATTGAAATCTTTCGTGTTTTCTCCCACATTCCTCCCAGATTCCTTCGAAGAATTGGCCTTTAAAGCAACGTTTCTCGAACAAATCTGGGAGAAGTCTCGAACAAACGTGCTTTCAAACCGTTCAAATCAGGTCAAAACCATTCAAATTCGGTCATCGTGAATCAAGCTACCACAAGCAATGTTTTTTCCTCATACATTCGTTTCAACGTTACTCGTTCTTTGATTTTATTAAATTCTGTCTTTACAATTACCTAGTCAATCTCATGCCAAAATTTTAATCATTACTTTTGTAGTAATTTCTTATCTGATAAATCGTTAAAAAATACTTTGAGTACACTAATTGCAGCTGAAGGCTTAGGCCACGGATACCATGACGAATGGCTTTTCAAAAATTTAACACTGGGCATTAATCCTGGTCAACGTGTAGCGTTGGTAGGTATAAATGGCGCCGGTAAAAGCACCCTTTTAAAATTATTAGCCGAACGCTTTCCTCCTCTAGAAGGAAAAATTGTTAAAAACAAGGCCGTTAAAATTGGCTTTTTAGACCAAGAACCTAGCTTTCCTGATGGTTATTCTATTAGTGATTTCATCTTTTCTTTAGAGAATAAACAGCAACAGCTGATTAGGGAATATGAAGAATTGATTGAAGATCCTAATCCAGATGAAAAAACATTGAACCGCTTATATGAAGAATTAAGCGAGCACAATGCCTGGGAATATGAGCACGAAATCAAAACGATTTTGAGTCGTATGGGGATTAATCATCTACAACAAAAAATAGACACGCTTTCTGGTGGGCAGAAAAAACGTTTAGCTTTAGCTAAGTTGTTAATTGAAGATCCAGAGATTTATGTGTTAGATGAGCCGACCAATCATTTGGATATTGATACGATTGAGTGGTTAGAAAAACTATTGACTTCTGGCAATAAAACCATTCTTTTGGTTACTCACGATAGATACTTTTTAGACAATGTTTGCAATACGATTGTAGAATTGGATAGAGGAAAAATCTATAATTACAACGGAAACTATGCTTTCTTCTTAGAAAAGAAAAGCGAACGCGAGGCTTCAGACGAGAGTACTTTTCAGAAGAACAAAAACCTATTGAAGAAAGAATTAGAGTGGATGAGGCGTATGCCTGCGGCTCGTACGGTGAAATCTCAATCGAGGGTAAACTCATTTTATGATTTAGAAGAAAAAACCAAACAACGTTCTGACAATCAAAAAGTTACACTAAATGTAAAAATGTCTCGTCAAGGAAATAAAATTCTTGAGCTAAATCATATCGGACAAACATTTGATGATAAAAAAATCATTAATGACTTTACTTATGTCTTTAAAAGAGGCGATAGAATTGGTTTAGCTGGTAAAAATGGAACCGGTAAATCAACATTATTAAATATTATTACAGGATTTTTAAACCCAGAAAAAGGAAATGTTGATGTGGGTGAAACTACTGTTTATGGATATTACAAACAAGGGGGCTTAGCTTTTGATCCAAAAGAAAGAGTAATAGACATTGTAAAATCAGATGCAGAATATATTAAGATGGCAGATGGTCAGACCATTTCTGCTTCTGCCCTATTAACTTTATTTCTATTCCCTCCAAAAAAACAACACGGAATGGTAGAGAAATTAAGTGGTGGCGAGAAGAAACGTTTGCACTTGATGAAAGTTCTGATGCAGAACCCAAACTTCTTGATATTAGATGAGCCGACTAATGATTTAGATATTGACACCTTAAATGTGTTAGAAGAATTCTTAGAAAACTTTCCTGGTGTATTAATTTTAGTTTCACACGACAGGTATTTGTTAGACAAGATGAGTGAGCAATTGTTTATCATGGAAGGCAATGGAGGCGTGAGTATTTATAACGGAAACTATTCTGAATATAGAATTAGTTTAGATACGGCAAAAGACAATCAAGCACAGAAGAAGGCAAGAGTTGAAGAAGCTGTTGCTGTAAATACTCCAAAAAAATTAAGTTTCAAGGAACAAAAAGAGCTTGATGAAATAGAGGAAACTGTAGCTGAAAAAGAAAATGAGATTGAAGATTTGACAAAAAAACTCAATTCAATTGATGCAACAGACTATGTTAAAATTCAAGAAACAGCAGCGCAAATAGAAATCCTAAACAAACAATTGGAAAGAATAATGGAGCGTTGGGTAGAACTTTCGGAAAAAACAAGTTAGTATGGAAACCTCAGATGTTATTGCAACTATTGGAGTAAGCCTGTTATTAATTGCTTTTTTTCTGCAAAGTTTAAAAGTGATAAAAACAGAAAGCGCTACTTATGGCTTCCTTAATTTGTTTGGGGCAGGCATTGCAGGATATGCTTCTTGGTTAATTCCTTTTATACCATTTGTTATTTTAGAAGCGGTTTGGAGTGGGGTTGCGCTTTATGGATTAATTAAATTTTATACGAAAAAGAAAAGTTCCACGTGAAACAAAAATAAATCTCATTGAGATTTTTAAGTAATTTTGTATTGTTTCACGTGAAACAAAAATAAAAATCGATGTTTAAAGAGTACGATGTTATTGTTGTAGGCGCAGGTCACGCCGGTTGTGAAGCCGCCGCCGCTGCCGCTAACCTTGGGTCTTCTGTTCTGCTGGTTACCATGAATATGGAAACCATTGCGCAGATGAGCTGCAACCCTGCCATGGGTGGCGTTGCCAAAGGACAAATAGTAAGAGAGATTGATGCGATGGGTGGTTATTCGGGTATAATTGCCGATAAAACTACGCTCCAGTTTAGAATGCTTAATAAATCTAAAGGCCCAGCGATGTGGAGTCCTAGGGCTCAAAATGACAGAAAGCGTTTTGCTGAAGAATGGAGGCTTGCCTTGGAACGAACACCGAACGTAGATTTCTGGCAGGAAATGGTGGGTAGCTTAATCATTAAAAACAACACGGTTGTTGGCGTAAAAACCGCTCTTGGTGTTGAGATAATGGGGAAGGCAGTAGTGCTTACCAATGGCACTTTCTTAAATGGCATTATCCATATTGGAGAGAAAAAATTTGGTGGTGGCAGAACGGGGGAAAAATCAGCTACTGGTTTAACTGAACAATTAACCGAATTGGGTTTTGAAGCAGGCAGGATGAAAACAGGAACCCCTCCCCGAGTTGATGGTCGCTCATTAAATTATTCACTAATGGAAGAACAATGGGGAGATGAAAATCCTGGTCGTTTTTCTTATACCAATGTAGAAAGACCAACAGACCAAAGGTGTTGTTGGATTACCTACACTAACGCTAATGTACACGAAACTTTAAAAGAAGGGTTCGAGAAGTCTCCGATGTTTACTGGAAGGATTAAGGGTTTGGGTCCTCGTTACTGCCCTTCTATTGAAGATAAAATTAACCGTTTTGCAGAAAGAGAAAGACACCAAATTTTTGTAGAACCCGAAGGATGGAACACTTGTGAAATCTATGTAAACGGTTTCTCAACTTCGTTACCAGAAGATGTACAATATAAAGCCTTAACTCAAATTCCAGGATTTGAAAATGCCAAAATGTTCCGCCCTGGTTATGCCATAGAATACGATTATTTTCCACCTACCCAGCTAGGATTAACTTTAGAGACCAAATTAATTAGTAATTTGTTCTTTGCAGGGCAAATAAATGGCACAACAGGTTACGAAGAAGCTGCTAGTCAGGGTTTTATAGCCGGAATTAATGCACACCAAAAGGTAAAAGACCAGCATGAACTGATCATGAAGCGTTCTGAGTCTTATATAGGCGTATTGATTGATGATTTGGTGACCAAAGGAACCGAAGAACCCTATAGAATGTTTACTTCTAGAGCAGAGCATCGTTTATTATTAAGGCAAGACAATGCCGATATTAGGCTCTCTCCTATTGCCCACAAATTGGGTTTAATAAATGATGAACGTTTGGCCATCGTAAATAAGAAAGTAGAAAACTCAGACGCCATTGTAGAATTTACCAGAAAGCAAGGTGTAGAAATGGCTGAGGTAAATGAGTTACTAGAAACTTTGGGAACGGCTACACTAAATCAAAATGTAAAATTATTTAATGTATTGAGCAGACCTCAAGTTGGGATTGAAGACATTAGAAAAGTAAACAAACCTTTTGATGAACTTTTAAATAACTTTGACCAAGAAACTGTTGAGCAAGCTGAGATTAAAATTAAATACGAAAGCTATTTCGAAAAAGAAAATGAGATTGTAAACAAAATGCAAAAGATGGAAGATAAATCTATCAATCCTGAATTTGATTATAACAAGCTCTTATCTTTATCAAAAGAAGCAAGAGAAAAATTGTTAAAGATAAAACCAAGAACTTTAGGACAAGCTTCAAGAATTTCTGGTGTTTCTCCTTCAGATATCTCAGTTTTGATGGTTCATATCACAAAATAACTATATATGTTTGATTATCAGTAATTTAACTTAAATTTATCTCGGCTTATTTTCAGGCGATTTAAAAGCATTTCTCAAAACTTTAATCATATCTATTAAAAACAATATAAAATTAAATACAGCCAATCTAAATGCCTAAAAATAAGAAGACAGCAAAGACCCCGTATTTACATTATCTAATTTTAATAATTGGACTCTTTTATGGCTGTGCAAGCATCCAAACTCCTCAAGGTGGACCAAAAGATACTACCCCCCCAAAGGTTTTAAAAATGGAACCAAAAAATATGATGACAAATTTTAATGCGAAAAAAATTGTTATCGATTTTGATGAGTACATTAAATTAAATAACGAGTTCAAAGAATTTTCTATTTCACCTGAGCAGGACAAAGCGCCAATCTTAAAAGGAAAATTAAAACGGCTAGAAATTACGCTTCAAGATTCTCTTGAAAAAAACACTACCTATACTTTAAATTTTGGAAAAGCAATAACAGACATTAACGAATCTAACGAACTTAAAAATTTCACCTATGTATTTTCTACCGGCCCTACTCTAGACTCACTAAGCATAAGTGGAAGGATTAAAAATTCTTTAACCGGCGAACCCGAACTTGATGCTGTTGTCTTTATCCTTCCGGTAGAAAGAGATTCTCTGTTTGGTAAAAAGAAACCATCCATTTATACTACAACTGATAGCAGTGGTTTATATAAGATGAATAACCTTAAAAAAGGCACATATAAAATTTATGCACTTAAAGAGAAAAGCGGCGATAAAATATATCAGCAAGTAAACGATGAGGTTGGTTTTATTAAGGAGCCTATTGTTTTAGATAAGAATTTAGATAGCGTCAACATCAGTGTGTTTAAAGAGTTAGCTAGTACATTTAGAATTATCGACAGAAGATTAAATACTGATGGAAGTATTTCGATGAACTTTAATCAGAATTTAATTAAACCGGAAATTTCTGTAATTGAACCCGCAAATATAGATGCGGGCAAAAAAGTTCAGTTTAATAAAGGCAATGATTCTGTTAAAGTTTGGCTAAATGATTTAAGCTTTGATTCTCTTAAAGTAGCCATAAAAGACCAGGGGAAAATTTTAGAAACCGTTAAGTTTACCAGGGGAAAAAGAGATACTTACACTAGAAATATTACCATTTCTGACAATACTGATAATAGTGTACTCAATCCCAATAGAAGCTTAAAAATTGAATTTAATTTACCTATAGATAAAATTGATTTAACGAAGGTAATCTTATTGGAAGATTCTATTCCCAGAAAAGGAATAACGATAGAAAAGGATAGTTCGGACGTTTTAAGTTATAATGTTAAATATCCATGGAAAAAAAATGAACCTTATATTTTGAAATTTGAAGCTGGGTCTATAACTGGTATTTTTAATTCTAAGAATAAAGAAATTAATAAGAATTTTAAGTTAGGTAGCACGGATGAATATGCCACTTTAACCTTAAATGTTGTTGTACCCGATACCAGTAAAAATTACATTTTACAACTGGTAAATGAAAAAAAGGAAGTTGTGATTGCAAGTAGGAGAATCTTAAAAAGTTCATCGATAATTCTTGCTAACTATAAACCTGCCAGCTATTATGTAAGAATAGTTTACGATGATAATAAAAATGGTGTTTGGGATACTGGAAATGTAAGCAAGGGTATCCAACCAGAAAAGATTTGGTACGCTTCAAAAGAGTTCTCAATAAGGCCAAATTTTGATGTAAGGGAAAAGATAGAGATACCACCCCCAACCCCCTAAAGGGGGCTTTGCATGGCGGAATATTAAATATTGATAGGCAAGTCCCCTTTAGGGGATTTAGGGGTTAAACCACCCAGAATACATGATATAATTATCAGGTAATTTATTTAATAAAGCTCGTTGCTCGTCTGTAATGGGCTTTATTTTCTTTGCAGGTGTTCCTGCATATAGATATCCACTTTCACAAATTGTATTTTCCAAAACTACTGCACCTGCAGCAATGATACAATATTCCTCAACAATTGCATTGTCCATTACAATGGCACCCATTCCTATTAAAACATGATCTTTAACATCACAACCGTGTACAATGGCATTATGACCCACAGATACCCTATTACCTATATGTGTAGCTGCTTTTAAATAGGTAGCGTGTATAACTGCTCCATCTTGTATATTACTATCATTACCAATGGTAATACTGTTTACATCCCCCCTAATTACAGCGTTAAACCAAACCGAACAGTTCTCTCCCATCACAACATCTCCTACAATGGTTGCGTTTGGTGCAATGAAACAATTTTCTCCCCATTTTGGGTGAATGCCTTTTACAGGAAGAATAACCCCCTTACCCCCTGAAGGGGGATTTGAATTTCCGTTGTTTATAATATCTTGATTCATTTTTAATTGTATTTTTTTGGCAACTTAGGAAAGTCCCCTTTAGGGGATTTAGGGGTTTATATTATGGTATCAACTAATTCTTTTGCGTGTGCTGGATAATCTGTTGTGAAGTGTAATCCCCTACTTTCTTTTCTGGCAACTGCTGATTTTATCACCATATAAGCTACTTGAATTACATTCCTTAGCTCGCATAATTTGACAGAAACCTTATTTTTTTTGTAGAACTCTTCTGTTTCTTCATACAATAAAAACAACCTTCTCATTGCTCTATCTAACCTAAAATCAGAACGAACAATACCTACATAATCGCTCATTATTTTTTGAGTTTCGCGTAGGTTGTGTGTTACTAAAATATCCTCATTAGATTGAGTTACACCTTGCTCATTCCACTCCGGAATATCATCAGGTACAATGTTATTCTTATAATTTTCTAAAGCGGATAAATAAATACGATGCGCAAAAACTGTTGCCTCTAATAAGGAATTTGATGCTAATCTATTTGCACCATGCAATCCTGTAGATGAAACCTCACCACAAGCATACAAGTTCTGAATAGAAGATTTTCCATATTCATCAACTAAAATACCTCCACACATGTAATGCGATGCGGGTGTAACAGGTATAAAATCTTTTGTCATGTCTATTCCGATAGACAAACATTTAGCATATATATTAGGGAAGTGATTTAAAATATCTGCCTTTTTTCTCATGGTTATATCCAAATAAACAAAGTCATCTCCCGACTTTTTCATCTCGTTATCCACAGCACGAGCTACAATATCACGAGGCGCTAAAGACCCACGTTCATCATATTCATACATAAATTCTTCGCCATTTCTTCTTCTTAACACACCACCAAAACCCCTAACCGCTTCAGAAATTAAAAAAGATGGGTATTCTCCAGGATTATATAAAGCTGTTGGATGAAATTGAATAAACTCCATGTTTCTAATTTTTCCCTTTGCTCTGTATACCATTGCCATTCCATCGCCAGTGGCAATAACCGGATTAGTGGTGTTAGAATAAATGTGACCAGCGCCACCACTTGCCATAACTGTAACGTTTGCTAATATCTTTTCCACATCGTTAAGCTCTGTGTTAAAGGCATATATACCGTAGCAGTTGATATCTTCACTACTCTTATCCACATGTTCACCTAGGTGATGTTGGGTAATTAACTCTAAGCAGAAGTAGTGTGTTAATATCTCTATGTTCTCATTTTCATGAATTTGCTTTAATAAAACACTCTCTATTTCGTATCCCGTAATGTCTTTATAATGCAAGACCCTATGTTCCGAATGACCACCTTCTTTAGCCAAATCGAAAACACCTGCAGTGTTCTTATCAAAGTTAATCCCGTAGTCTATAATCTCTTGTATTCTTTCAGGGCCTTCTTTAACTACGATTTCTACAATTTTTTCATCACATAATCCATCGCCAGCAATTAAGGTATCTTCTATATGTTTTTCGAAAGAATCAGATTTATCTACCACAACTGCTACTCCACCTTGTGCATATTTAGTATTTGATTCGTCTTCGTTAGATTTGGTAACAATTAACACTTTTCCGTGCTTAGCAGCCTTTAAAGCAAAACTTAAACCTGCAATACCTGAACCTATGACTAAAAAATCTACTTTCCTCATTAAAATTAACGTAAATCAACAACTTGTTAAGAACATCACAAATAGTGTTAACAGAATGTCTAAATAAAACCAACAACTATTTTTGAATGTTTAAAGCTAAGGTAAAAAGGTAATTTGACACAATCTTTTACATTATTTTTAAGCAACTTTGCATAGTTTATTAACTTTTTACACCACAACTAACAATACACATTTAGGTATTGATAAGTTTTTTAGTGAATTAGTATAACGTTGTAAATCAGTAGAAATTTATAATAAAAATGAATGTTAATTGTTGGTAACTATGTGATAACTCATATTACCTCATTTAAATTAAGAACTTACTCACAGTACCAACACCTTAATAAGTAATAAGATTCTATTTATTTTAAAATAATTATAAATTATTGTACTGTTGAAACCAGCTATCTTTACAAAAGTTAAGAGCTACTAAAAAGAATGCGATGATGACTATAGATGTTTTAGAAGAATTAAATAAAAAAGGTTTTGTTGACGAATCGATTGACCCTACCCTTGATTTATTTGATGAAATTGAAAAATTAAAGAAAGAGAAAAATGCAGTGATATTGGCTCATTATTATCAAGAGCCTGATATACAAGATATTGCTGATTATATTGGAGATAGTTTAGGTTTATCTCAAGAAGCTGCTAAAACAGATGCAGATATAATTGTGTTTGCTGGAGTGCATTTTATGGCAGAAACAGCCAAGATCTTATCGCCAAATAAAACAGTTTTATTACCAGATTTAAAAGCTGGATGTTCTTTGGCTGATAGTTGTCCACCTCACCTGTTTAAAAAATTTAAGGAAAAATATCCAGACCATTTGGTGATTACTTATGTGAATTGTACAGCTGAGCTAAAAGCTTTGAGTGATATTGTTTGTACGTCAACAAATGCGGTACAGATTGTGGAAAGTTTACCAAAAGAACAGAAAATTATTTTTGGTCCAGATAAAAACCTGGGTGCCTGGGTTGCAAAAAAAACCGGAAGAGATTTAGTATTGTGGAATGGTGCTTGTATGGTACACGAAATATTTTCTAGAGAGAAAATTACCAAGTTAAAAGAGCGTCACCCAAATGCTAAATTTATTGCACATCCAGAATGTGAAGAAGCTGTTTTGGCAATGGCCGATTATATTGGAAGTACTACTGGATTGTTAAAATATGCCATCAATAATCCAGCAGAAGAATTTATTGTAGCTACAGAAAGTGGAATTATCCACCAGATGGAAAAAGCTTGTCCAACAAAAACATTTATTCCGGCACCACCAAATAATAGTTGTGCTTGTAATGAATGCCCTTACATGAAAAGAAACACACTAGAGAAATTGTATTTGTGTTTAAAAAATGGTTTACCCGAGGTTACAGTGCCTGAAAATATTATTGTAGAAGCTCGCAAACCAATAGAAAGAATGTTAGAAATTTCAGCAAGTTTGGGATTGTAATAATAATCCGTCACCCTGAATTTATTTCAGGGTCTTTCCTGCAAAGAAGATGCTGAAATAAATTCAGCATGACGAACTTAAATAGAAATTATGTTTGAAAATAAAGAACGCACAGCGATATCAGATTTAGGTGAATTTGGATTAATAAAACACTTAACAACCAACTTTAAAATACAGCACGAAACCAGCTTAAAAGGAGTTGGTGATGATGCTGCAGTATTGGATTTTAAAGACCAAGTATTAATATCTACTGATTTATTGTTAGAAGGAATTCACTTTGATTTAGCCTATGTGCCCTTAATGCATTTAGGTTATAAAGCTGTTCAGGTTAACTTAAGCGATATTTATGCAATGAATGGCATAGCTACTCAAATTACGGTTTCAATAGGTATTTCGAGTAAGTTTCCGTTAGAGGCTGTAGAAGAAATTTATAAGGGAATTGAGTTAGCTTGTAATAAATTTAACATCGATTTAATTGGTGGTGATACCTCTTCAAGTAAGCAAGGTTTAGTTATTTCTGTAACAAGTATTGGTCACGCAGCGGCGGAAGATATTTGTTATAGAAATGGTGCTGAAGAAGGAGATTTATTGTGTGTTTCTGGAGATTTAGGTGGAGCTTATGTTGGTTTACAAATATTAGAAAGAGAGAAACAAATCTTTTTAGAAAATCCACAACTACAACCAGATTTAGAAGGTAAGGATTATATCATTGAGCGTCAATTAAAACCAGAGGGAAGAAGGGATATTGTTGATTTATTAGCTCAAATGAAGATTAAACCAACATCTATGATTGATGTTTCTGATGGTTTGGCTTCTGAAATTTTGCACATCTGTACACAATCTGAAAAAGGTTGTACTTTATACGAAGAAAAAATTCCTATAGACCCAATGACTTATGAAACCGCTCGTGAATTAGGTTTAGATCCAACGGTTTGTGCATTAAATGGTGGTGAAGATTATGAGTTGTTATTTACCATTAAACAAAGTGATTACACAAAGTTGAAAAATGATGTTGATATCAGTATTATTGGCCACATAACTGATAAAAATTCTGGATGTAACATGATTTCAAAATCTAATGTTTCGCATGAGTTAAAGGCGCAAGGTTGGAATGCTTTTAAGGGATAATGATGCTTTGTCATTCCGAGGAACGAGGAATCTGCTGAGGGGAATTTGATTTAATAGATTCTTCGCTGCGCTCTGAATGACAAACAAGCTCTGAATGACAAAATTTTAAAAAGACTTTATTATGAAAAGAACAATTATACTTCTGTTTTTCTTATTTCATTTTAGTTTTACTAATGCTAATGAAAAGTACAGTTATAATAAATATACATCAGCAACACTTTCATTAGATACTGCAAAAGCAAATAAATTTTATAAAAAAGGATTGATTTCAGCTAAAAATGAAAACTATAAAGAAGCATTCGATTATTTTACAAAAGCTATAAATTCAAATCCAAATTTTGCAGAAGCATACCTTAAAAGAGCCATTGTAAGGTATAAAGCCAAGATTTATGAAAATATATGGGGTGATTATGATATGGCTATAAAATTAAAACCTGATTACGGTGAAGCTTATTATGAAAGAGGTAGGTTTAAAGGCCAAATTTCTGGCAGTGGTCTTTTAAAAAGAGCAGAGAATGAAGATATTAAGAAAGCAAAAGAGTTAGGTTACAAACCTTTTTAATGTAAAAATGAAATCAATCACTCTATTTTTCATTCTTATTTCAGTTTCCTTAAATTCTTTTTCACAAGAAAAATTATCCTCCAAAAAATTCGATGAAATAGCTTTAGTCAATGGCATCACTTTTATTGATTCGAAGTTTGACCAACCCAAATTCAGCTGTGGATTTATCTTAAAATATGGAAATGATACGCTTGCAATTACAGCAAAGCATTTGCTAAATATTATCAAATCGGATCATATGAAAGCTGTTTCACTTGAAAGTAGCATCAAATCTTGGAGTTTATATCCTTTGACAAAAAAGGATGAATTTATTATTACTGATAAATTATTAAATGAAAATAAGAGTGAATTATTAGCAGATAAATCGACTTATATTAATGATTTATTGGTTTTTTCTATTAAACAAAATCATTCAAAAGTTAAGCCATTAGAAATTAGAACGACTGTACTTGTAGAGGGAGAAAAACTATATGCTGTTGGTTGGACAAGAAAAATGGAAAGTGGTGAACAAAGGGTTTACGAATTTGAATTTTATAAAATAAGTGGTAATCGTATTTTACTTAAGGATGTAATCGTACCAGAGTTATTTGGTGGTTTAAGTGGAGCACCTGTAGTTGATGAAAATGGAAAAGTAGTGGGAATCGTATCTGGCTCAACAACAGACCCTGAAACTAAGAAAAAATATTTTTCTCCATTTTATCTTACTGAGCTAAAGTCATTTATTGGGAGATAGGTAAGTTGATATCAATGTAAAAAAGAATAGCTTGTATTTCGCATTAAGATGCCCAGTCAAGCTGAGCATGACGAACCCTAAAATTACTCGTCCCCATTCTCTAAAAATTTAGAATCTATCTGTTTATTAGACTTTGTCTTTGCTCCTAGTTTTTTAATCTTTTCTACTTTGCCAATTAGATTTCCATTGCCATATTGCAACTTTTTAAAGGCATCATCATGTGCTTTTTGAGTAAGGTCAATATGTTTGCCAATCTTATCCATATCTTCTAAAAAACCAACAAATTTATCATACAAAGCACCAGCCTCTTCTGCAATTTCAAATACGTTTTTATTTTGTCTATCTACTTTCCAAATGCTGGCAATGGTGCGTAAAGTTGCTAATAAAGTAGTAGGGCTTACAATAACTACTTTTCTATCCCAGGCATAATTAAATAATTCGTTATCTGCTTGAACGGTTACGCTAAAAGACGATTCTATAGGCATAAAAAGTAAAACAAAATCTGGAGAATTGATTTGATATAAATTTTGATAATTTTTACCAGCTAAGCCATCAATATGAGATTTTACTGAGATTAAGTGTTGCTTCAAATTCAGTAACTTCTCTTCATCAGTTTCTGCATTCATCATTCTTTCGTAGGCAACCAAGCTTATTTTAGCGTCTACAATCAAATGTTTCTCGTCGGGCAAGTCAACTATCACATCAGGCTGAAAACGGGCGCCTTCGGCGCTAGTAATACTTGCTTGGGTGCGGTATTCCCTATCCTTGATTAATCCAGAACGTTCTAAAACCCTTTCTAAAATAACTTCGCCCCAATTACCTTGTTTTTTACTATCGCCTTTAAGCGCTTTGGTTAGGTTATTTGCATCAGCTTGGATTTGTTTACTTTGGTCCATCAATTGAAAAATAACACCTTTTAATTGACTTCGCTCAGCAGCTTCGGTTTGATAAACTTTATCTACTTTTTCTTCAAAAGATTTAATGTTTGCTTTTAGTGGGTTTAAAATAGAATCTAAATTTGTCTGATTCTGTGCTGTGAATTTTGCTGTCTTTTCATCCAATATTTTATTAGCAATAAGTGAAAATTCTAAGGTGAATTTTTGTTGTAAATCTTCAAGATTCTTTTGTTGTTCTGCCAGTTTATCACGATGTGAATTAACCAAGGCTTCTGCTTTAATCAAATTGCTTCGCTCAGCAGTAAAACGCTCACGTAAATCATTTAGTTCATCTTCTAGTTTAAGTTTTTCTTCCTTTAAATAGTTGATGGTGTCATTATTTGCTATAGGTTTACGCATTAATACAGCAATAATTAACAACACTACAATTATTAAGAGTACAACAACAACGATTTCCATTTTGCTAATATTTTTATCAAAAATAGAAAATATTAGCTAACCAATTTTGAAGAGATTGCTTAAATACTATATTTACCGCATGAATAATCTTTTAGTCCTAATTCAATGTAAAGATAGCGTTGGCTTAGTTACCAATATCACTCGAGTCTTAGCGCAACATCAATTAAATATCATCGCCATGCGTGAATTTGTTGATGAAGTAAAGCAGCAATTTTTTACAAGGATTGAATGCAGTGGAATTGTGGAAAATCACAATAATTTGCAACAAGAATTACTGAATAATTTGCCAACAGAAGCTGGTGTCCGTTTGATTCCGGAAGCAGAAAAGAGTATTGCATTATTGGTGACCAAAGAATTTCATTGTTTGGCAGATATTTTAGTAAGGGATAACTTTAAAACCCTTGGGGCAAAAGTTAAGTGTGTAATTGGAAATCACGAAACGCTAAGAGATTTTGCCGAGAAATTTGAGGTTCCATTTTTTTATGTTTCTCACGAAGATAAAGGAAAGGCTGATTTTGAAAATGAAATCACAAGTCTATTATCAAATTATCAGTTAGATTATATCGTGTTGGCCAAGTTCATGAGGATTCTTTCACCAGATTTCATCGCTCAATATTCTAATCAAATCATCAATATACATCACTCCTTTTTACCTGCATTTATTGGTGCAAACCCATATAAACAGGCTTTTGAAAGAGGTGTTAAAATCATTGGCGCAACCGCTCATTTTGTGACTAACAACCTAGATGAGGGACCAATCATTTCTCAACAAACCATACACGTTAACCATACTTTTGATGCGAAACAAATGGCGGTTGCAGGCAGGGAAATTGAAAAGGCAGTGTTGAGCAAAGCACTAGAACAAATATTAGAAGATAGGGTGTTTGTTAGTGGAAATAAGACGATAGTTTTTGAGTAGGGTTTTTAACCACATAGGGACATAGAAGATATAGGTATTTTGAAAGTTTAATAATGAAATATATAGTAATCATCTTTTCGATTTTATTAAGTGTAAATACATTTGGACAGGTACGCAAAAAGATAAAGCCGCCAGTTGAATCAGATGTAAAGTCAAATAAATTTGGAAGGATTTCTAATATTAATTTTTCAACAAGAATAAAAAAGTATCCATTTAATAAAGCAGTACAAATACAGTTGGTTTCCTTTGAAGACCCAACAGGTGGAGGTCAAAGAGACTCCACAAAAAAAATTATTTATAACCAAAATATGCCAAAATCATATTTTGCGGTTTGCATTAATCCATTTAAAGAGATAAAAACGCTTAATTATATTCAAGTAGATAAACTAACAGATATCCTATTTAATTACGGTCCGCTAGGCGAAAATCACATATGCAGTTTTGGTGCATGTTATTCCCCCCATAACGCCATATTATTTTTAGACGAAAATGGGAAAGTCTTTGATTTTATAGAAATATGTTTTCATTGTTTACACATGTATAGTTTTTCAAAAAAATTAGATGTTGAAAATGAATGTGACCATACCATTAATATGATAAGCGAGTTTTTTAAAGTGTCAGGGATAAAATATGGTGTTGTGGATGAAGTAAAAAAATAGGTTGAGTGTAAACGCCGTCTATAAAAGCATGGTAAATCAATGAAAATATAAATCCATTTCTATTGTGACCTATGTTTCTATGTGGTAAAAACCTATAGACTCCTCAAAACCATCTCTCCTGCTTCTTCACCTGTATGGCTACCAATTGCAATGCCCATTCCGTTGCAGCGAACTGCGCAAAAAACATTTGGTTTGGCTTCTTCGATAATTGGAGCTAGTTGTGGGCCAAAAGCCATGATACCACTCCATTTGTGCTCAATTTCGAAATCAGTTTCTGGTAAAATAACGTCTTTTAATAATTGATGCAAAGCATTTTGTACCAATTCAGTTTCTCCAAATTGTGTAGTTTGTTCTGCCCTAAAGTTTAAATTTCTTCCACCACCCAAAAGGACTCTACCATCAATATTTCTGAAATAATAATAACCTTTATCGTAATGAAAAGCTCCCTTGATTTTTAAATTGGGAATAGGCTTTGTTACAACAACTTGCCCGCGACCTGGGGTTACAGCTAAATCTGGTAAAAGTTCATTTACAAAAGCATTATTTGTTAACAAAACCTTTTTACCGGTAAACGTACCTTGGTTCGTTATTAAAGCTATTCCATTATCTTCTTCAATTAAATCATCAACCTTGCAGTTACTCAACAATTCCACTCCTAGCGCTTTACTCTTGGTTATTAAAGCTTTCATCATTAACCCAGGGTCAATTTGTGCTTCTAATTTATTTTCCAAAAGCACATCAATTCCGTTGAAACCAAAATTAGAAATCTTGCTATTAGCCTGAGTGTAAACGCCTTTTTGTAGCACAATATCTTCAATTAGGGCATTGTAATGGCTTAATTTTGATACACATTCTTCGGCTAAAACCTGCTGTTCAGGCTTAAATAGCTCATATCCTCCATAATTTTTGAATTGAATATTGTCATCGCCCAGTAAATCCCTAAGCTTCAATAAGCCTTTCCATCTTTTAGAAATAAGGCTATGCAAAGCGCCGGGACCACACAATTTTTCTTGCTCAATTAATTCAGATATACTGCCAAAACAAGCGAATCCAGCATTTTTTGTACTGGCTCCTGAGGGTAAAAAACCCCTTTCCAATATTAAAACGCTAACTTTCGGATTTGTGGTTTTAATTGTGATTGCAGCATTTAAGCCAACAATCCCACTGCCGATTATAATCACATCGGCGTTAAAGAAATTCTTCTTTTCCCAATAAGAGAGGTTATTTGGCATAGATTAGTTATTGTAAATTTTTTATGCTTATCAAATATGGGAACACTTTTTGATTTATTCCACACGAAAAACATACAAAATCGATATGGGAACCTATTTAATTTTAATTATCCCGGTACTTTTGTTGAGCATGTTTGTGCAGTGGCGATTTAGAAATAAATTCTCAAAATATGCAGAAATGCAACTCAACTCAGGGTTTTCGGGCAAGGAAGTAGCTGAAAAGATGCTACATGACAATGGCATTTACGATGTAAATGTATTGAGTTTAGACGGACAATTAACAGACCACTATAACCCAGCAACACGAACTGTAAACCTAAGTACAGATGTGTATTATGGGCGTAGTGTTGCGGCTGCCGCCGTTGCTGCTCATGAATGTGGTCACGCAGTACAACACGCAAAATCTTACCATTGGTTGCAGTTTCGTTCTAGTATGGTACCAATTGTGAGTATCTCTTCTAATCTTTTGCAATGGGTGCTTTTAATAGGTGTTTTTTTAATTGTTTTTAAAGGAACGCCGATTGTTTTAGGCATTGGGGTTGCGGGATTGGCATTGGTTACCATCTTTAGTTTTATTACGCTTCCAGTAGAGTTTGATGCAAGTAAAAGAGCGCTGTTGTGGTTAAGAAATAACCGTAGTGTCATGTATACTGATGAGGAAAATGTACAGGCAAAAGATGCACTTTGGTGGGCGGCCATGACTTACGTGATTGCAGCTTTAGGAGCTCTAGCCAACTTGCTTTATTATGCTTCCATGTTATTTGGAAGAAGCAGGGATTAATAATTTTAACACAAATGAACTCAAGGACGATGATTAATTTTATCGTCCTTTTTTTGTGAAAATGTTAGGTAGTGCTTTTTGGAAAACGTAGTCCCGCCTTTCGCTTTATTCCCGATGAAGAATCGGGAGATATCGCTGCAGTCGGGTTTATGAACAAAGTAGGTGCTAATGGTACAAAACTGCTTCTGTCCTAGGTAAAATAAACCCTGCCTGTCCGGCAGGCTGATGGTAGCGAATACGTAGGGGTTGTCCTTGCGGCTACCCAGAAGTAAAGCGGACAGTGGGGCTAGAGAAGCCAAGAATTACTGATTTTGGTTTGTTAAAACAAGAGATGTCTAAGATAGATTCTTCCTTCGTCAGAATGACAAAATCGCCCAGAATGACAAGTAAAGAAAAGATTTAATTCAATCTATAAGGAACAACCAATTCAAACTCTGGGATGTCTACATCGAAATTGGTTTCATCAACCAAACGAATCATGGAATAATTGCCTTTCATGCTACCGATGTCGGTTTTAAGGTTACATCCAGAAACGTATGAATAACTTTTGCCTGGTTCGATTACAGGCTGTATACCAACCACACCTTCTCCCTCAACTTCTCTTACAGAGCCGTTTGAATCGAAGATAAACCATTGGCGACGCATTAATTGAATTGCATAATCTGACAAGTTTTCTATCTCTATACGATAAGCAAACATGAAATGTTCGTTAGCAGGATTAGAATGCTCGTCTTGGTAAATGGTTTCTACCGAAATTTTTACACCTTGAGTTATAGCTGTAACCATTTGTTAAATTTATAAAAAGCTTTTCAAGAATCAAGCCATTTCAGAAAAAGGTGCAATGTGCTCGTATTTTTCTGCCACTTCGTCTAATATTTGATTGATGGTCTCAATATTTTCTTCTTTAACCAACATCATTCTGTACTGTTTAAAATCTGGCAAACCTTTAAAATAATTCGAATAATGTCTTCTCATTTCAAATACACCAACTTTATCGCCTTTCCACTCAATAGACTTATTTAAGTGTGTCCTGCAAGCAATAATTCTTTCGTCTAAAGTTGGACCAGGCAAATGCTCACCGGTTTTAAAGAAATGTTTCACTTCACGGAAAATCCAAGGATAGCCAATTGCGGCTCTACCAATCATGATTCCATCTACTTCATATTCCATTCTCCAAGCGGCGGCTTTTTCTACACTATCTACATCGCCATTGCCAAAAATTGGAATTTTAATTCGTGGATTACGCTTAATTTCTCTAATTAATGTCCAATCGGCTTCGCCTTTATACAGTTGAGCTCTTGTTCTGCCGTGAATAGTTAAAGCCTGTATGCCAATGTCTTGTAATCGCTCTGCGACTTCTTCAACATTTTTAGTATTATCATCCCAACCTAAACGGGTTTTAACGGTAACAGGCAAGTGTGTGGCTTTTACAACAGCATCTGTCATTTTTACCATCTTATCTATATCTTGAAGCAAACTTGCGCCCGCACCACGACAAGCAACATTTTTAACAGGGCAGCCATAATTAATATCCATTAAATCTGGCCCGGCAAGAGTTGCAATTTCGGTTGCTTCACGCATACTTTCGATATCGCTACCAAAAATTTGAATACCTATAGGTCGTTCGTACTCAAAAATATCTAGTTTTTTACGGCTTTTTGCGGCATCGCGTATTAATCCCTCAGAAGAAATAAACTCTGTGTACATCATATCTGCACCACCTTGTTTACAAACGTAACGGAATGGAGGGTCGCTCACATCTTCCATCGGTGCAAGTAACAAAGGGAACTCTCCCAAATCTATATTTCCTATCTTTACAGACATTTTTCTATCTTCAAACCAAATTAATGGGACAAAGGTACGAAAATTCGAAATAATGCAATTCACCATACCAACTAGAGAAGAAAATCATCCGCTACTGCAACTTTTAATATTAGGAGTAGGCGCTTTTATAGGTGTTATTATTTTTGCCGTTATTGGATTTGTAATCTGTTTAGGTATTTATGGATTAGATTTAATAAAAAGTACAGATTGGGCAACAGGAAGCGATTTAAGGTATGTGGGTGCATTAAAAATTTTAATAACGGCTCAGCAGATAGGTTTATTTCTGGTTCCCGCTATTGCTTTATCAATTTTTGAAGGTAAAAGACCACACCAATTTTACGGGATGAAAACGGCCAACATCAATTTATTAGGCCTTGTATTTCTATTAATGATTTGCTCTACACCACTATTGGGCTGGGTAAATGAATGGAACATGAATTTACACTTGCCAAACGCTTTAAAAAACATTGAAAGCTGGATGAGGAAGATGGAAGATGAAGGTGCGGTGACTACAAAAGCAATTTTAGCAGGTAAATCTTTTGGGGCATTAGCCATTAACCTTTTTGTGGTGGGTTTGGTGCCGGCAATTTGCGAGGAGCTTATTTTTAGAGGGGGATTACAAAGGACATTTTTAAGATTGATTAAAAATCCACACGTTGCTATTTGGTTATCTGCCATTATATTTAGCACCATACATTTTCAGTTTTTTGGATTTTTTCCTAGGTTATTTTTGGGCGCCATGTTCGGCTATATTTACTTCTGGACTAAAAACATTTGGTATACTATCTTTGCTCACTTTTTAAACAATGCTTATGCAGTAACGTTGATGTGGTACTTTCAACGAAATAATTTACCATTGGATAAAGCAGATGAAACAAATATTGCTTGGTACGGCTATTTAATTAGTGCAATATTAACCATAGCTTTGTTTTGGATTTTAAAAGACAAAACAACCAAAGAAGAAGTTGAATAGAACTTTGTCTCAAATCTCAATACTCACATCTCAAATCTAACAATGAAGACCAGAGCAATAACCGCTTTCTTTTTTACTATCGTGATGCTTGCCTCTTTGCTAAATGGCTATGCTTTTACAGGTTTCTATTTAATTTTAAGCATTGTTGCCTTGTTAGAATTCTATAAAATGGTTAAAATAGGAGGGATTCGTCCGCATAGAAACATTGGTGTTTTTGCTGCGGCAGTCATTTTCCTTTTAACGGCCAGCTACCATTTTTATCAATTTGAATTAAAATACTTATTGCTGATTGTACCATTGGTGTTTTCGGTTTTCATATTTGAACTATACAAAAAAGAAAAAATTCCTTTTGCTAATATTTCTTACACATTCGTGGGATTTATTTACGTAACCGTTCCTTTTTGCTTTTTTTACTCGCTAGGATTTCTAGCAGATTTTAACAACTACAACTTTCACTTACCTCTTGCTTTTTTATTGATGCTTTGGGCAAGTGATACAGGAGCATATCTTTTTGGGGTTAAATTTGGGAAAACCAGATTATTTGAACGCCACTCACCAAAAAAATCATGGGAAGGTTTTTTGGGAGGACTGTTCACGAGTGTAGTCGTATCTTACTTAATTTCCCGATGGTTTCCGGAAATGAACCCATTCATTTGGGCAGGAATGGCTGTTCTTATTGTTTGTTTCGGCACACTTGGCGATTTAGTAGAATCTATGCTGAAAAGAAGTTTAGATACTAAAGACTCTGGTAGTTTTTTACCCGGGCATGGTGGTTTTTTAGATAGATTTGATGGCTTACTAATTGCAGCGCCAGTTGTGTACGTTTACCTGTACTTGATTTTAAACCCCTAAATCCCCTGAAGGGGACTTGGTAAACAGGATACAAACATTATTATTTAATTACTTGCGTTGGCTTCTTGTTTTCATCAATAGCTACAAAGGTGAAATCTCCGTGTACGGCTAATTCTCTTCCTTCGGCATACATTTGTTCAATGTAAATCTCAACGTTTACCTTCAAACTCGTATTACCTACCTGTGTAACCTTACCTATTAGCTCAACAATTGTTCCCGCAGGGATAGCCTTTTTAAAGTCAATCCTATCACTACTCACCGTAACCATAATTTGCCTACTAAATCTTGTCGCTGTAATAAATGCAACTTCATCCATCATGTGCATGGCTGTACCGCCAAAAAGTGTATCATAATGATTGGTAGTATTTGGAAAAACAGCTTTGAAAATGCTAGTTTTTGAGGCGATAATTCTTTCTTCTAATGTCATTTTATAATCTTTAATAAGCCTGCCGAATCTTCGACAGGCTTGGTTAATTTTTAGTTATTACGCATTATTTTCGCGGCTTCCACCATTTCGATTAATGCTTTTTTGGTTTCATCCCAGCCTCTGGTTTTTAAGCCGCAATCTGGATTTACCCATAATTGCTCGCTTGGAATTACTGCCTTTGCTTTTTTCAGCAAATCTATCATTTCTAATCTATTTGGTACTCTTGGTGAGTGGATATCATACACACCAGGCCCAATTTCATTTGGGTATTCGAAATCAGCAAACACATCTAATAGTTCCATTTGAGATCTAGAGGTTTCGATGGTAATTACATCTGCGTCCATATCGGCAATGTTTTTTATAATGTCATTAAATTCAGAATAACACATATGGGTGTGTATTTGAGTTTCATCTTTAATGCCACTAGCGGATAGTTTGAATGCATTTACAGCCCAGTTTAAATAATTTTCCCATTCGGCTTTTCTTAATGGTAATCCTTCCCTGATGGCGGGTTCATCAATTTGGATTATTTTGATGCCTGCTTTTTCTAGATCACAAACCTCATCTCTTATTGCTAAAGCAATTTGTGTACAGGTTTGAGACCTAGGTTGGTCATTGCGAACAAAAGACCATTGTAAAATAGTAACAGGGCCGGTTAACATTCCTTTCATGTATTTAGGTGTTAACGATTGTGCATAAGAAGTCCATTCAAGGGTCATCGGCGCATACCTTTTTACATCACCATAAATAATTGGAGGTTTAACACAACGAGAGCCATAGCTCTGTACCCAACCATTTTTAGAAAAGGTAAATCCGTCTAATTGTTCGCCAAAATATTCGACCATGTCATTTCTTTCAAACTCACCATGCACCAAAACGTCGAGTCCAATTTCTTCTTGCCATTTTACGGCTTTAGTGGTTTCATCGGCAATTAATTTGTTATACTCTGCTGTTGAAAAAGTTCCATTTTTAAACTTTGCCCTCCAACTTCTTACTTCCGCTGTTTGAGGGAAAGAACCAATAGTAGTTGTGGGATAGCTTGGAAGATTTAAGGCATTTTGTTGTTTAACTTTTCTAACAGAGAAAGAATTTAATCGCTCAGCATCTTTACTCGTAACTTGATTTATACGAACTTTAACCTCACTTTTATGAATAAGACTTGATGTTTTACGGTTTTGTTGAGCGATTATGTTTTCTGCTAGTTTTCTCTCTGCAGAAGTTCCACGATCGGCATTCGCTAACTGTTTCAAGGTTACCACTTCAGCTATTTTTTGCTCTGCAAAAGCCATCCATTGCTTAATTTCCGGTGTTAATATTTCTTCATTGGTTTCATTGTCTAAATCACATGGCGAATGGATTAATGAACAAGATGGCGCAATCCAAACCCTGCTTTCTCCAATTTTTTCCACAACAGTGTTGATGGTTGACAAGGAGTATTCAAAATCATTTTTCCAGATATTTCTTCCATCAATTAAACCTAGAGAAAGAATCACATCACTCTTTAATACACTTAAAACATCATTTAATTGCTGTGGAGCTCTAACTAAATCTATGTGTAGCACAGAAACAGGTAAAGATGCAGCTAAAGCAATATTGTCTCCTAAACTATCAAAGTAAGTTGCCAAAACAATTTTTAGCCTTGGGAAGGCATTTTTGATTTGTTTATAGGCCTCTCGAAATGCTTTCTTCTCTTTTTCTGTTAAGTCTAGAGCTAAAAATGGTTCGTCAAACTGTACATATTCAACACCAAGATTAACAAGTTGAGTTAAAACTTCAAGGTAAACAGGCAATAGGTTTTTAAGCAAGTCAATTTTTTCAAAACCAGCTTCTTTTTCTTTTCCCAATAAAAGGTAAGAAACAGGCCCAATTAATACGGGTTTGGTAACGATACCTAGTTGTTTGGACTCATAAAACTCGTCTATTACTTTTGTAGAAAACAACTTAAATTGTTGGTTTTTGTAAAATTCAGGTACTAGATAATGATAATTGGTGTCAAACCATTTGGTCATTTCCATTGCAATAATGTCCAAGCCTTCTTTTTGATAGCCCCTTGCCATGGCGAAATACAAATCTAATTCTGTGTTTCCCTTTTTAAGCATGACTTCGTTATACCTTTTTGGGATTGCTCCAAACATTAAGGAGTGATCAAGTACTTGGTCATAAAATGAAAAGTCGTTAGAAGGAATAATAGAGATTCCTGCATTTTTTTGCATTAGCCAATTTTCCTGACGAATGTTCTTACCTACTTGAAGTACGGTTTTGTGTCCTGTTTTTGCTGCCCAATAATTTTCGCAGGCTTTTTTTAATTCTCTGTGGCTACCAATTCGCGGGTATCCCAAATTTTGCGTTAGCATTTCTTTTAAAGATTAAATTAATAAATCGTTTAAAAGTTCTTAAAGCTATATGCTTAGTAGAAATGATAAAAAAGAACAGGCATAAATTATCCATTTGTTTATCAAAAAAGATAGGCAAAAAGCAATAAAACAATGTTTTATGTAAAGATAAATCGAACCTGACCAATTGCTTCATTTCGCGAAAGCATTCGTCAATTCAATAATGGCAGGTCTCCTGGCTCACCTCCAAATTATCGCCTTCCCATTCTATTGAAACAGTGGCGTATTGATAATTTGTTTTCATCCTTAGAAAAGGAAGAAGGTTTACAGTTGCGCGACAGCTCGTGATTTACACACGATTCCCTATTAATCTACAGCTAAGTAAAACCGTTATCGGTTGATGAAAAATAAAATTAAGAACTTACATCGGGGCAAATGTATGTATTAAGAACGAGTAAATGAAGATTTTAACAGATGTAACAAATCAATAACAGCTATACGTTAATAATCTTTCTCTTTTATATTTGGTTTATAAACCCCTAAACTAAATTCCATGACAAAACTTTACCAACGCAGCTTTTTGCTGGTTGCGATACTTTTTTGTATTCAATCTGCAATAGCACAAAACGTTCCAACACCAAAAGACCATTTCGGTTTTAACATTGGTGATGATTATCAATTAGCTAACTATACCCAAACAGAGGCTTATTTCAAAAAACTAGCAGAGACTTCTAAAAGAGTGAAACTAGTTGATATCGGTAAAACCGAAGAGGGTAGAAGTCAGTACATGTTGATCATCACTTCTCCAGAAAATCAAAAGAACTTAGCTCGTTACAAAGAAATTTCTCAGAAACTAGCACACGCTGAAGGTTTAACACCAGAGCAGGCAAAAGCCTTAGCGGCAGAAGGCAAAGCAGTAGTTTGGATTGATGGTGGATTGCATGCAAATGAAGTTGTTGGCGCACATCAATTAATTCAGATGGCTTATAATTTGTCTAGCAAAACTGACGCAGAAACCAATAAAATTTTGGATAATGTGATTGTATTGATGACACACGCTAATCCAGATGGACAAGAGTTGGTAAGTGATTGGTACATGAGAGAAAAAGACCCCAAAAAAAGGTCTACAAATGGCCTCCCTCGTCTGTATGAAAAATATGCGGGTCATGATAACAATAGAGATTTCTTTATGCTAAATCTTAGGGAAACTCAAAATATCGGTCGCCAGTTATTTGTAGAGTGGATACCTCAAATTATGTATAATCACCATCAGGCCGGTCCGGCAGGAACTGTTGTGGCGGGCCCGCCTTACCGCGACCCCTACAATTATGTTTTCGACCCAATTGTTTTAACGACAATTGATGCAGTAGGTGCCGCAATGCACAATAGGATGAATGTTGAATCTAAACCTGGTTATACACAACGTGGAGGTTCTGTTTTCTCTACTTGGTACAATGGGGGATTAAGAACAACCACTTATTTCCATAACATGATTGGTTTGTTAACGGAAATTGTTGGTAATCCTACACCATCAGATATTCCTTTAGTCCCATCGCGATTATTGCCAAATGGAGATTCCCCTAATCCTATCTTACCTCAAAAATGGTATTTCAAAAACTCGATTGACTATTCGGTTTCTTTAAATTACGCGGTTTTGAACTACGCACAGCGTTACCATGATGAGTTGTTGTATAACATTTATCAAATGGGTAAAAACTCAATCGATAGAGGAAGTAAGGATACCTGGTCGTTCTCTCCTAAAAAGATTGATGCCATTAATGCTGCAGCACAAAGTGGAAGACCAGCTACCACAACGACACAAGGTGGTGGCGGATTTGAAGGAAGAGGAGCAATGTCTGTGAAGTATTTGGATACGGTGATGAAAAACCCTGTTAACCGTGATGCTAGAGGTTATATCCTTTCTGCAGACCAACCAGATTTTACAACTGCCATTCGCTTTTTAAACGCTTTGATTAGAACAGGAATTCAAGTTCAGAAAGCAACAGCAGCATTTACGGTTGCTGGGAAAAATTATCCAGCGGGTAGTTATGCGGTTAAAACCGACCAAGCGTTTCGTCCGCACGTTTTGGATATGTTCGAACCACAGGACCACCCGAACGATTTTAAATATGAAGGAGGCCCTCCAATTGCGCCTTATGATGCTGCAGGGTGGACATTAGCTTATTTAATGAACGTTAAGTTTGATAGAATTCAAGATAAATTTGATGGTCCTTTTGAGAAACTACCTTACGGAGAATTATTAAAAGCAACACCAAAAGCATTGCCTTCTGGTAGTGGTTATGTGTTAAGTTCTTATGCAAATGAGAGTTATTTGGCAGTAAATGAATTATTAAAAGTTGGTGCCGAAGTTTATCGCAATGCTGCAGATGGTTCGTTTTATGTTCCAGCTTCGGGGAAGGCAAAAAGCATTTTAGATAAAGCAGAACACGGTTTCGGAATGAGGATTGTTTCAGGTTCTAAACCTGCGAAAGCTGTAAAGATTGCACCATCTAGAATTGCTATTTGGGATACTTATGGAGGTTCGATGGATTCGGGATGGATTAGATTTATCATGGAGCAATACCATTTTGATGCGACCGTAATTTATGCTCCTGATATCGATAAAGGAAGCTTAAAAGATAAATATGACGTAATTGTTTTTGTTGATGGTTCTATCCCCTCGTATAGCGCAAACGGAATTACTGCAGGAGGAGGGAGAGGTGGTTTTGGAACACCAGCTTTAGAAAGTATTCCAGAAGAATATAGAGCTAGGGTTGGGAGAATGAGTCAAGACAAATCAATTCCTCAATTAAAAGCATTCTTAGAGGCAGGAGGCGAAATTGTTGCCATTGGTACAGCTACAAACTTAGCTGCCCATTTAAACTTACCTGTTCGCAATGCGATGGTTGAATTAATTGCGGGAGTTGAAAAGAGATTGCCAGCGGAGAAATATTATGTCCCTGGAAGCGTGTTGAATGTTGCTGTAGACAAAACTCAACCAGCAAACTGGGGAATGGACAAAACAGCAGATGTTTATTTTGATAACAGCCCTGTATTTAAATTAAGTGCTGATGCAGTTTCTAGTGGAAAAATTAAACCTTTAGCTTGGTTTGCTAACTCAACTCCGCTGCGTAGTGGTTGGGCTTGGGGACAAAGCTATTTGCAAGATGGTGTTGCTGCTTTTGAGGCAGATTATGGTAAAGGAAAATTATTTGCCTTTGGACCAGAAATTACCTTTAGGTCTCAAACGCATGGTACATTTAAATGGATGTTTAACCAGTTGTATAAATAGAGAGTCTAGTCATCCGATGATTGTATGCGTCCTGCTACAATCATCGGATGACTAATTATAAATGCTAAAAACCCAGCTAACCTTTTGGTTAGTTGGGTTTTTACTTTTAGCTTACCATCCAAAAATCCATCAACCTTACCTTTGTTTTATGAAAGTAGAAATCTGGTCTGATGTGATGTGTCCATTTTGCTATATTGGCAAGAGACATTTTGAAAAAGCAATAGAAAAATTGCCATTTAAAGATGATATTGAAATAGAATGGAAAAGTTTTCAACTTAATCCAGAATATAACAATACAACCAATGAAGATTTGTATACTTATTTAGCTAGAGCCAAAGGAATGTCTATTGAGCAAGCTAAACAAATGACAGGTCAAGTAGTTGAAATGGCTTCGAACGTTGGCTTGGATTTAAATTTCGCAACCAATGTTCCTGCTAACTCTTTTGATGCGCATCGTTTTTTGCATTTTGCGAAAAGTAAAGGCTTACAAAACCAGGCCGAAGAAGCGTTGTTTAATGCGCACTTTATGGGTGCTAAAGATATTGCTAAACACGAAACTTTACTCAGCATTGCTGAAGATTTAGGATTAGATAAAACTGAAACTTTAAATGTTTTGAAAAGTGATGATTTTGCAGAAGCTGTTCGTTATGATGTTTATGAAAGTCAGCAACTGGGTGTTAGGGGAGTTCCATATTTTGTGTTCGATAGGAAATATGCTTTATCTGGCGCACAACCTGTTCTGGCTTTTGAACAAGCCATTGTGCAAAGCTTTACAGAATGGCAAGCCATGCAGCCTAAAACAACGCTTCAGTCATTAAATAAAAATGATGATGCGATTTGTGATGAGAATGGTTGCGAGATTTAAACAGATTGGTCATTCTGAGGAAGGAAGAATCTCAGAATAAAGCTTCTTTTAGATTCTTCGCCGGCTACCGATGTAAAATCTGCACAAGTCTGAATGACAAACTATTTTTACAAGATAACCCTAATTCCACCCACCTCCTAAAGCCTGATATATATTTACCACAGCATTTAGTTGTTGTTTTTTGGTTTCTATTAATTCTAATTTGGCTTCCAAAGCATCGCGTTGCGTCATTAATACTTCAAAATAATCTGCTCGGGCAGAACGGAAAAGATCGTTAGAAATATCTACAGATTGTGTGAGTGCCAAAACCTGTTTTGTCTTTAGGGCATAACTTTTTTCTAAGTTTTTAATGCTCGAAAGTTGATTAACGGTTTCGATATATCCATTTAAAATCGTTTTTTCGTAATTATAAATAGCTTGTACTTGCTTTGCATTAGCAGTGAGATAATTTGCTTTTATAGCGTTTTTATTAATTAGAGGACCTGCTAAATCTCCAGCTAAGGAGTATAACAATGACTCTGGAGTTCGCACCAAATAAGAAGGGTTAAATGCTTGAAAACCTAAGTTTGCAGATATTCCAAATGAAGGATAGAATTGTGCCTTTGCTACTTTAACATCGAGTTTTGCTGCTGCTAAACCCAACTCGGCTTGTTTAATATCTGCTCTATTTGCCAATAATTGAGATGGAATGCCGGCATTGATCACGTTAGGTAGCAAATCGTTAAAACTTTCAGAATTTCTTTTAATCGTTTGTGGAAACCTGCCTAGTAAAAAGTTAATTCTATTTTCAGTCTCGGTAATGTTTTGCTGAATACTAAACTCTAAACTTTTAGAGTTGTAAACTTCAGCTTCAAATTTTCTAACCGCCAGCTCTGTAACTCTGGTTGCTTGTTTTTGTATCTTCATCAACTCCAAAGCATTATTCTGTATGGTGATGTTTTTCTTTACGATATCGAGCTGATTATCCAAAGCCAAAAGCTCATAATAGGAGTTGGCAACCTCAGCTATTAAATTGGTAACCACAAAGTTTTTGCCTTCAATGGTAGATAAATAACGTATTACTGCCGCTTTTTTCGCATTATGAAGTTTATGCCAAATATCTACCTCCCAATTCGCCGTAAGTCCAAATTGGTAATCTGGTAATATTTCGGGCACTTTTTTACCGGGTATAATATCTGCACTAGCATCTCCAGCACCTTGACTTGTGTAAAGACCCACTTTTTCTAATCCTGCACCTGCACGATAACCTACACTTGGTAAAATTTCTCCTTTTTTAGCTCTTACTTCATTTTTTGCAATCTCGATTTCCTGCAAGGTCACATTCAATTCTTGATTATTTTTTAAAGCCGTATCTATTAAGCGGACTAAATAGTTATCCTTAAAAAACTCACGCCATTTAATACTGGTTACGTTTATTGTATCTGTAGACCCATTAAAAGCATTTGGTATACTTGTGTTTTCGGTTCTTTGTGCCAATTGAGGCGCTTTGCAAGCTGTATAGACCAAGCAGATTAGCGCAAAGCCAAAGCCTTTATATATTTTATTTTTAAACATTATCTTCAATTTCTTCTGTTAAGGGATGTTCTTCTTCAATTTTTATCAGTTTTCTTTTTGAGGCAATTGTGCCGAAAATAAAGTATAGCCCAGGAATGATGATTACGCCAAATACGGTTCCAAATAACATACCGCCCGTAGCCGCGGTCCCAATCGTTCTATTTCCTATTTTTCCTGGTCCAGTAGCTATCATCAATGGAATTAAGCCAGCGATAAAAGCAAAAGAAGTCATTAAAATAGGACGGAACCTAACAACTGCGGACTCTATTGCAGCTTTGGCTACAGAAACCCCTTGGCTATGTCGCTGTGCTGCAAACTCAACAATTAACACGGCATTTTTACCAAGTAAACCAATTAGCATTACCATGGCTGCTTGTGCATAAATGTTGTTTTCTAAGCCTAAAATTTTAAGCAAAAGATAAGTGCCAAAAATTCCGGCAGGCAGCGATAAAATAACCGACAATGGCAATACAAAACTTTCATATTGAGCTGCTAAAATTAGATACACAAAACCTAAACAGATTAAGAAAATATAGATGGCTTCATTTCCCCTAGAGACTTCGTCTTTTGAAATCCCCGCCCAGTCAATAGCGAAACCTCTTGGCAATGTTTTTTTCGCAACTTCTGTAATGGCTTTAATGGCTTCTCCTGAACTATAACCTTGCCCAGATTGCCCACTAATTTCTGAAGCATTGGCCATATTGTGACGTGTAATTTCTGATAATCCATAAACTTTATCCATTTTCATAAAGGCAGAAAAAGGAACCATTTCATCCCTGTCATTTTTTACTGAAAGCTTTAAAATATCACTCGGTAAAGCTCTATATTGGGGCAAAGCTTGCACCATTACTTTGTATTGACGGTCGTATTTTATAAAACTTGTTTCGTAATTACTTCCCACAAAGGTTGACAATGTACTCATTGCGTTATCAATTGTTACGCCTTTTTGCTGTGCTAAATCGTTATCAATGTCTAACATATATTGAGGAAAACTAGCACTATAGAAACTGAAAACTGATGAAAGTTCTTTTCGTTTATTTAGTTCGCGAACAAAATCATTGCTCACCGTTTCCATCTTTTTATAATCGCCACTACCCGCTTTATCCAATAAACGCAGCTCAAATCCACCAGCGGCGCCATAACCAGGTACAGCTGGGGGTTGAAAAAATTCGATAGTTGCACCAGGAATATCTTTAGCTTTTTCTTCAAGCTCCTTAATTACATCTAGCGAAGAATTTTTACGTTCACTCCAATCTTTTAAGTTAATTAAACAAGTACCAGCATTTGAACCTGTTCCTTCAGTCAAAATCTCATATCCTGCTAAGGAAGAAACAGACTTTACGCCCTCAACTTCTTTGGCAACAATTTGTAATCGTTTAGCAATTTGATTTGTCCTTTCTAATGTTGATCCAGCAGGAGTTTGAATAATGGCGTAAACCATTCCTTGGTCTTCGTTAGGGATAAATCCAGAAGGTACTGAATTGTTTAAAAACCATATTCCAATACAAAAAGCAATTAATGTACCGAAGGTAAAAAGCCTACGAGTTACAACTCTATCTAAGATGTTTTTATAACTTCCTGTTAATCTGTTAAACCAGTTGTTAAAGCCATCTAGCACTCGGTCTATTGGTGTTTTCTTTTTTGCCTTACCGTGATTGTTTTTTAACATAATGGCACACAAAGCAGGCGTTAAAGTTAGTGCCACTACTCCAGAAAGGATAATTGCTGTAGCCATTGTAATTGAGAACTGTCGGTAGAAAATACCTACCGGACCAGACATAAAGGCAACAGGAATAAATACCGAAGCCATTACAAAAGTGATTGCAATGATGGCTCCACTAATTTCTCTCATTGCTTGCTGCGTTGCTTTTAATGCGGATATTTTACCGTGCTCCATTTTCGTGTGAACGGCTTCGATAACTACAATCGCATTATCTACTACTACTCCAATGGCCAAAACAAGTGCAAACAAGGTAATTAGGTTAAGTGTGATGCCAAAAAACTGCATAAACACAAATGTTCCAATTAGCGATACCGGTACGGCGATGATTGGGATTAATGTTGAGCGCCAATCTCCTAAAAATAAAAACACCACCAAGCCTACTAGAATAAAGGCTTCCAATAAGGTGTGAATTACCTTTTCAATAGATGCGTCTAAAAATTTAGACACATCATAACTGATTTCATAATCCAAACCTTTGGGAAAAGAAGTCGCCTTTATTTCGGCCATTTTAGCCTTCACATCTTTAATTACCTGACTGGCATTGCTTCCATAAGATTGTTTTAGTACAATCGCTGCAGATGATTTTCCGTTTAAATTGGAGTATAAGTTGTAAGCAGAACTACTAAAATCTACATCGGCAACATCTTTAAGGCGCAACATTTCACCATCTGGACTAGCCCGTAAAACGATGTTTCCATACTGTTCTTTTGTAGTAAAACGACCAGAATATTTCAACACATACTCAAATGCTTGTGAGCGCTTGCCTGAACTTTCGCCAGTTTTACCCGGAGAAGCTTCCAAACTTTGTTCATCAAGAGCTTTCATTATCTCTTCTGCGGAAATTTTATAGGCTTGCATACGGTCTGGTTTTAGCCAAACTCGCATCGCATAATCACGGTCTCCTAAAATATCTGCGAAACCAACACCATCAACACGCTTTAGCTCAGCTAAAATATTAATGTCGGCAAAGTTGTAAAGAAAACTTTCATTCATCTTTGGGTCTTTGCTATAAAGGTTGATGTACATCAGCATATTTGATTCTTCCCTGCTAATTTTTACACCTTCCCTTACCACTAAAGGTGGTAATTTGTTGGTTACTGCTGCTACGCGATTTTGCACATTTAGCGAAGCTTGATTGGGGTCTGTTCCCAAATTGAAAACAACTTGGATACTAGCTTCTCCATCGTTTCCAGCATCAGAGGCAATATATTTCATTCCGGGAACACCATTTAAGGCACGTTCTAAAGGAATTACTACAGACTTAATCAATAACTCATTATTTGCACCTGGGTATTCTGCAGTGATATTTACTTTTGGAGGAGATATAGAAGGGAATTGTGTTACTGGCAAGCCTGTAATAGCAAGCGCACCTAAAAACACAATTATTAGGGATATAACAATAGAAAGGACAGGCCTTTGTATAAATTTGGCGAACATAAATATTAATAATTAAGCGTTATTATTCTGCGTATAATTTCAGGTTGCTGATTACGCCTTTTGGGTCCAGGTACTTGAACTTGATTTTATCATCGTCCTTTACCTTTTGTACACCATCGAATAGGATTTTGTCTCCTTCTTTTAGTCCATTGCCAACTACATATAAATCTGGCATTTCATTAGCGATAGAAATTTCACGAGACCTTACTTTATTACTTTGGTCTATTACAAAAACAAACTTTTTATCTTGAATTTCATAAGTTGCTTTCTGTGGAATAACGAGCACGCTTTTTAGCGGAACAAGCATTTGTATTTTTCCGGTTTCACCATTTCTAAGTAGGTTGTTTGGATTAGTAAACCTTGCTCTAAACGCGATATTGCCGGTTTCATTGTCAAACTCACTCTCTACGGTTTCTACAGTTCCTTTAGATTTTAATACTTCGTTATTTGCCATTAATAAGCTAACCTGTTGTTTGCCTTTTTCTTTATTGGTGTTGGCATAGTTTAAGTATTCTGGCTCAGAAACGTTAAAGTAGGCAAACATCTGGCTATTGTCTGATAGGCTGGTTAGTAAAGCACCTTCATCAACCAAGCTACCTAGTTTAAGTGGAATGCGGTCAATAGTTCCATCAAATGGCGCCCTAATTTCTGTAAGCGCTAAATGCATTTTTGCCAATGATGTTTCGGCATTTGCGGCATCTAATTTAGCTTTCGCCATATAGAGTTCATTTTTCGAAACAACATTTTTGTCAGAAAGCAATTTGGTGTTTTGTAATTCAAGTTCTGCGGCTTTAGTTTCCGCTTGTGCTTTAAGCAATTCGGCTTCAAACATTTTGGGCATAATTCTAAAAAGTAATTGTCCTGCTTTTACAGTTTGGCCCTCATCTACATAAATATTTTGTAGATATCCTTTTTCTTGAGCTCTTAATTCTATATTTCTAACCGATTTAATTTGAGAAACATATTCTTTCGTGAAAGAAGTGTCAATTTTGAGTGGAGATGTGACCGTATACTTGGTTTCTTCTTCCCTTTCTTCTTTTTTTGAAGTGCAACCTGTTTGATATAACAATGCACTCGTGATTGCGAGCATTATAAGTTTTTTCATTATCTGATTTTTTGGCGATTTTTGAGTTCTAGGTATGAAAACCTAACAAGCGCCAAAATAAATGCAGGAATATGAAGTTTTTATGAATTTGATAAGCAGGAAGGATGATTTATTTGTGCAGCAGGCCTAAAATTTCCCTTAAATTGGAAAAAAAGGGGTGTTGAAATAGAATTTTATAATTGGTTACTAACGTTTTAACCCTTGCAACAAATATTCTAATCCGTTTAACTTAATCTCATACATTGTTGCTAATAAATGGCCTAACCTGCCAGGAGGAAAACCTTGGCTATGAAACCAAACCAAGTAAGTTTCTGGCAAACGTGAAATAATCCACCCTTTGTACTTTCCAAAAGGCATTTTCATTGTAACGAGCTCGTTTAACATTTGTGGATCCATAATCTTTTTGTCATTCTGACGAAGCTTGCCCGTCAGCTAGGCGGGGAAAAATCCAGGAGCGAAAGTATAGAGAGATCCTTCGCTGCGCTCTGGATGACAAAATACTACAAAATCAACTCTAGCATTTCTATTGCTTCATCAACGTTTGCAATGTTATCGAAAGAAATCCGTAAACTATCTTTTACTTCCTTTAAATTACACAATCGTTGATGGATTTGTGCAAAAGCCAATATTTTATTAAATACTTCCGAATCAAAAAACCTCGATTGTTTATCGGTAATGAAATAACCACGAAGAATATTCTTTTTAAAACTCAGTTTTTCAAAGCCTAAACGTTTGCCAACCCATTGTAATCTCAAAACCTTAAGCATTGCTTTAACAGGTTGCGGAACTGGACCAAACCTATCTTTTAATTCAGTCTCAAAAGCAGCTAATTGCACTTCATTTTCTAGTTTGGAAAGTTCGGTATATAGATTATATCGCTCTGTAATACTAGTTACATAATCATCGGGAATGTGTAATTCTACATCGGTATCAACCTGGGTAAAATTTACAAAAGCTCGCTCTGGCTCATCCTTAAATAAGTCTTTAAACTCAGCATCTTTTAATTCCTGAATGGCTTCATCCAAGATTTTGTTATACATCTCGAAACCTATTTCTGCAATAAATCCACTTTGTTCTCCGCCCAGTAAATTTCCACTTCCACGTATATCTAAGTCACGCATAGCGATGTTAAATCCGCTCCCCAAATCAGAAAATTCTTCAATGGCACTCAGTCTTTTTCTAGCTTCATTTGTTAAGGTTGATAAAGGCAAACTCAATAAATAACAAAAAGCTTTTTTATTAGAACGACCTACACGACCACGCATCTGGTGCAAATCGCTCAATCCAAACATGTGTGCATGATTAATGATAATCGTGTTGGCATTTGGAATATCAAGTCCCGCCTCGATAATGGTTGTGGCTACCAAAACATCTTTTTCTCCGTTGATGAAATCAAGCATCACGTCCTCTAGCTGATCGCCATCTAATTGACCATGTGCAATGCCAATTCTTGCTTTAGGGACTAGGGTTTGAATCAATCCGCCCAACTGTGGCAAATCATTAACACGGTTGTGTATAAAAAAAACCTGACCACCTCTATCTAGTTCAAACTGCACAGCTTCTTGAATTAATTTATCATTAAATACATGGAGTTCTGTATTAACGGCTTGTCTATTTGGTGGTGGCGTACTCATGATAGATAAATCTCTTGCGCCCATTAAAGAGAAGTGCAAGGTTCTAGGAATAGGGGTTGCGGTTAAAGTAAGTGTATCCACATTTACGCGTAAAGCCTTTAGTTTTTCTTTAGCTGCAACGCCAAATTTTTGCTCCTCATCTATAATCATGATGCCCAAATCCTTGAACTTAACATCCTTGCTTAATAAGCGATGTGTGCCAATTACAATATCAACCTTGCCGTTGGCTACACGTTCTAAAGTGTCTTTAATTTGTTTCGAGGTTTTAAATCGATTGATATAGTCGACTGTACAGGGAAATTCCTTTAAACGTGATGAAAATGTCTTGAAATGTTGTAAGGCTAAAATGGTTGTAGGCACTAAAATAGCCGCTTGTTTACCATTGGCAACGGCTTTAAAGGCTGCTCGAATGGCAATTTCTGTTTTGCCAAAGCCAACATCTCCGCACACCAACCTATCCATTGGATGTGGCGCTTCCATGTCTTTTTTTACATCGGCAGTTGCCTTAACTTGGTCAGGTGTATCTTCGTATATGAAAGAGGCTTCGAGCTCGGTTTCTAAATAACCATCGGGGGCAAAAGCAGTGCCTACCTGGGCTTTCCTCATCGCATAAAGCTTGATTAAATCTCGGGCAATGTCTTTAACTTTTTTTTTTGTGGTCTTCTTGAGCTTGTCCCAAGCTTCGGTACCCAATTTATTCATCTTGGGTTGCGTACCATCTTTTCCGCTAAACTTCGCAATGCGATTTAGGGAGTTAATGTTCACATAAAGTAAGTCGTTATCTGCATAAACCAGACGAATCATCTCTTGGGTTTTGCCATTTACTTCTACCTTTTCTAAACCTGCATATTTCCCAATTCCATGGTCAATATGCGTTACAAAATCGCCAGGTTTAAGTTCGCGTAAATCTTTAAGTGTAATTGCTTGACTGCGTTGATAACCTTTTTTTAACTGATATTTATAAAAACGGTCAAATATCTGATGGTCTGTATAAAAAGCTACTTTTTGCTGCGCATCTAAAAAACCTTCACGAAGCGGGATGTTAACTGGTGTAAACTTTGCCGTTTTATCTATGTCATCTAATATCGCATACAAACGTTCGGTTTGTTTGGTAGAGTTTGTAAAGATAAAATTATGGATATGCTGACTTTCATTCTCTTTTAAGTTCTTAATCAGTAAATCAAAATCTTTATTGAAAGATGGCTGCGGTTTAGTTTCAAATTGGATTACATCATCTGTTTGATAGAAAAACTGCTTGCCAAACTCCACTAAGGCAAAATCCTGAAATAAATCAGACAACATTTTCTCATCAGTAAAAGAGAATTTTGGATCTAACCAATTTGGGTTTTGTTGTTTTTCGGTTAAGGCTAAAGCTTTCCAAAGTTCAACAGCTTTTTTGTAACCACCTTTTACAATGTCTAAAGTATATTCTACATCCTTAAACCAAAGCTGTGTGTCTTTTTCAATATAATCTAACAAACTGATGTTATTCTCTGTTAAGAATTTTGCCTGTACGTTTGGTACGATAGTTAAACTTTTTACATCATCAACTGAAAGTTGCGTATCAATTTCAAAAGTTCTAATGCTTTCTACTGTATCGCCAAAAAACTCGATACGATAAGGGAGTTCGTGTGAGAAAGAAAAAATATCTACAATACCACCACGAATAGAAAATTGACCAGGTTCATAAACAAAATCCGATCTTTCAAAATCGTATTCAAATAAAAACTCATTGATAAAGTCGATACCTAAAGTAGCACCGATGCTAATTTCTAAAGTGTTTTTCTCTAATACAGAACGGTCAATTACCTTTTCGGCCAATGCTTCTGGATAAGTAACTACAATTTTTCCGTATTCAGATTGGTGATTTAACTCGTTTAATACCTCGGCCCTTGCCAAAACATTGGCAGTATCTATCTGCGTAAATTCAAAAGCTTTTCTAAAAGAAGAAGGAAAAAACAACACTTCTTTGTCCAAAATTCCTTCCAAATCTGAAAGGAAATAAGAAGCTTCTTCTCTATTTGGCAGAATAAAAAGCTGTGGTTTGTGCAATAAAAAGTAGGTTGAAATGGCTATCACAGCATCGGCAGAACCTACCAATCCCTTTAATTGGGTTTTGCCGCCCTTTCCTTTGTTTAACGATTTTGCTGTCGCAACAACACGCTCGTCTGTTTTGTATCTGTTAATCAGGTCGCGAATGTTCACTATGTAAAGGTAAATAAAGATTTGTTATTAGATATGAGAATTGAGATTTTAGATATGAGACAATTGAAGAGCATAATGGTTCTCAAATCTTGGCTCACTTCTCAAATCTTGTCCCACTTCTCATATCTATTCTCTCACATCTTAACTAAAACCGAGTTTGTCGAGATTTTTTTTAGTTTCGTCGAGTACACTTTAGTAACAGTAACAAAAATCTTATCATTGTTTCTAATTAATACAAAACGAGGAACATGAAATACATTAAAAGCTTTCCGATAGAGTTAACATTTTGGATTTTAGCTTTGGTGTTGTTAGCAACTGCCAACCCTCATGAGCATCACTTTAGCCTTTGCCCTTTGGCAAATTTAGGAATAATTTGGTGTCCAGGGTGTGGTTTGGGAAGGTCGATAACCGCATTGTTTCACGGAGATGTTAGTGCAAGTTTTTCACATCATTGGTTCGGTATACCAGCTTTGATTTTGATTGGCCATCGCATTTATCAGCTCACCAAACAATTATTTAATAAACAAAAAGAAATTAATTTAAAATTTTAGGAGGATTAGCAATGTTTGACTCACAATTTATGGCTTTACCGGGTATAACCCCTCAAGAATATAGTTATCTACAAACCGCAACAAATGGCTTAAACGAGCAACAAGTGCGTACGTTCTTAATGATTTATTCTAGCAAAAGAAAAAACCCAAGTGATATGCTTTTGTTCTGCGTAATCGGATTATTCTTGGTTCCAGGTTTACAAAGATTTATCGTTAACCAAATTGGGATGGGTATTTTATATTTATTTACTGGCGGATTATGTTTGATCGGTTCGATAGTAGATATCATTAATCACAAGGAATTGGCATTTGAACATAACCAGCGTATGGTATTCGAAAGTTTGCAAATGGCAAGAATGGGTAGTTTCCAGTAAAAAAATTATTAGTTCTCGGATGAATACTTTGCATATAGCTATATTCATCCGAGGACTTTTCATAAAATAATCCTTATCTGTTTAAAAGCGGGTAAGGATTATTTGTGTGTAATCAAATCTGGTTAAAACTATTGATCGGCTAATTCTTTGTTGTAAAGCCCTTTTCAAGCTCATACTGTTGTTCAATTAATCTGGCTTATTAACCCGCTCTTATCTTTATCATCCTTCGTTCATCTTACGTTCATCCTTCGTTTATCTTACGTCTTTATAGGCTTTGTTTAGGCTCTATTCATTAGTGATGCTATGCCCAAGCTTTTGTTGGAGTTAAAAAATTACTTTCTGTTTGGAGGGATTTAGCAAAGGATGGTTAACTTTATCAAATGAAGTTAGCTGAGATTACCAATTTCCTAGAGAAGATAGCGCCACTCAATTATCAGGAAGATTACGACAATGCAGGCTTAATTGTAGGAAATGCGAATGATGAAGTTCACGCTGCTTTGGTAGCATTGGATTGCACAGAGCAAATCGTAGATGAAGCAATTACTAAAAACTGCAATCTTATCATCACTCACCATCCCATAGTTTTTAAAGGACTAAAAAAGTTTAATGGTAAAACTTATGTAGAAAGGGTAGTGTTAAAAGCAATAAAAAATAACATTGCATTATATGCTATTCACACTAATTTAGACCATGTGGCACACGGCGTAAGTGGAGAAATCTGTAAAAGATTAGGGATACAGAATGCTAAAATTTTAGCCCCTAAAAACAACTTGCTAAAAAAGCTAGTTACATTTTGTCCTATAGCACAGGCTGATGGAGTTAGAAATGCTTTATTTGTTGCGGGAGCTGGTGATATAGGTAATTATAGTGAATGTAGTTTTAACACTGAAGGTACTGGAACTTTTAAAGGTGGGCAGGGTGCAAATCCTTTTGTTGGAGAGGTTGGAGAACAACATCTTGAAGCAGAGATAAGGATTGAAACCATTTTTAAGGTTCAAGATGAGCGAAAGGTTTTGTTGGCTTTGTTAGAAAATCATCCTTATGAAGAAGTTGCTTATGATATTTATGCGTTGACAAATAAATTAGATAATGTTGGCGCAGGTATGATTGGATGGTTGCCGCAAGAAATGGATAATGTTGATTTTTTGAATTTAGTAAAGCAAAATATGAAAGTCAAAGTGATTCGGCACACTGCTTTATTACCCAAGAGGGTCAAAAAAGTTGCCGTTTGCGGTGGTTCGGGCAGTTTTTTGTTAAAAGATGCCATTGCTGCAGGGGCTGATGCCTTTATTACAGCCGACTTTAAATACCATGAATTTTTCGATGCTGAACAGAAGCTTGTTATCTGCGATATTGGCCATTATGAAAGTGAACAATTTACATCTAATTTGTTGATAGATAATATTCAAGAAAAATTTCCTAACTTTGCAATCCGTTTAACGGAGCATAATACAAACCCCATAAATTATTTCATTTAATGGAACAAACAGTAGAGCAAAAGCTAAAAGCTTTATACGAATTACAAAACATACACACTAAAGTTGATAAAATCCGTCAGGTAAGAGGTGAGTTGCCAATGGAAGTGGCTGATTTAGAGGACGAAGTAGCCGGATTAGAAACACGTATACAAAAAATCAAAGCTGAATTAGACGATACTGAAGATGCAATTGTAAACCGTAAAAATATGATTAAGGAAGCACAAGCTTTAATCAAGAAATACGAAAAGCAATTAGAAGATGTAAAGAATAACCGTGAATATGATGCTTTAACTAAAGAAGTTGAGATTCAAAATCTAGATATTCAGGTTTCTGAGAAAAAAATTAAGGAACATGGTTTCGAAATTGCTTCTAAAACAGAAATTTATGATTTAGCTTTAGCTAATATTGAAGCGAGAAAAGGCGATTTAGAAGTTAAAAAAGGTGAATTAGCAACAATTACAGCAGAAACTGAAAAAGAAGAGCAAGCATTGCTTAAAAAAGCAGATAAAGCAGAAACTCAAATTGAGGAGCGTTTACTGACCGCTTATAATAGATTGAGAGGTAATGCGGTAAATGGATTAGCTGTTGTAACTATCGACAGAGATTCATGTTCAGGTTGTTTCAACCAAATTCCACCACAACGTCAATTAGACATCCGTCAACGTAAAAAAGTAATTGTTTGCGAACATTGCGGAAGAATTTTAGTTGATGAAGCGTTAACTCAAGAGTTAGCGGAAGCATAGAACCAAAACCAAATATAATACTAGGTCGGATGAAAATCCGGCCTTTTTTTTTGGAAGATTTCTCAAACTGAAGAGAGGACATCGATTTTATATCCCAAAAATTCCTCTTTTAAATAGCTCAATTAAAAACAAAGACCACTTTTGTTCGTTATATAAAATTACTAACTTAAACTTTCAAACGAATTTGCTACCAATGCATCAAATCAAATTATTAAGGTTACCCATTTCTTATTTCCTATTCTCTATTTTCTTTCTATTTTCTAATAATGCTTCTGCAAATTTTGATTTTAATACCAATTGTCAAAAAGCCTATCAAAATATCTTCGAACTTAAACTAAATGCAGCTCGTCAATTAATTGCAGCTGAAAAGAAAATTCACCCAAATAATTCAATTGTTCCATTTTTAGAGAATTATGTAGATTATTATTATTTGTTAACCACAGAGAGTAAATCAGAATTTGAGCGACTAGAGCCAAATAAAGAGGTGAGGCTAGATCAAATAAGCGATGATGATAAAAGCTCTCCATACTACCTCTATGCGCAAGCTCAAATCAACATACAGTGGGCTTTAATGAGAGGTCGTTTTGGTTCTTATTTAACTGTTGCGAGAGAAATAAATAGAGCAAATAGTTTACTGCAAGAAAACACCAAAAAATTTCCGGGGTTTCATTTAAATGGGATAGGCTTAGGGCTTATTAACGCTGTTTTAGGTGTGTTGCCTGATGGGTTTTTAAAGTCAACACTATCAACATTTGGTATAAAGGGAAATTTACAAGCTGGATTAAATATGTTAGATAAATTGGCGGAGAATTTACCAAAATCTGCATACGAGCCTTTTTATGAAGAAACGGTTTTTACTTATGCTTATGTACTGTCTGACGTAGCGAAGAGCCCAAGCGCTTATGCAAAAACAATGAAGTACATGGCTCGGATACCAGATACGAGCTTACTAAAGTGTTATTTACAGGCATATGTTTGTGCTAGAAATGGGCACACGGATGTAGCTATCACTACACTTGCGAATAGGCCCACTGGGGCGGTTTATCAGCCATTTCCCTACTTAGATTATTTAATGGGAATTGCAAAATTAAACAAGCTAGATTATTCTGCCGAGGCATCTTTCGAGAAATTTTTACAAACCAATAAGGGTGTAAACAATATTAAAGATGCCTATTTACATTTAGCGTGGATTGCTCTATTAAAAGGAGAAAACAATAATCTTTCAGCCTTAATAGCCAAAACAAAAGCCAGCGGCTTTATCTTCGCAGAAAGGGATAAACAGGCGTTGAATGAAGCGAATTCTCCTACGCCTAATAAAGAATTATTAAAGGCAAGATTACTTTTTGATGGTGGGTATTTTGCTAAAGGACTTGATGTTTTGTCTGATAGTAAAGCTGAGGATTATGCATCAGCCAAAGATAAAACAGAGTATCATTACCGTCTAGGTAGATTAAATGATGCTTTAGGGAAAGACGATATGGCATTAATGAATTATCAAAATGCAATTACGGTTGGGAAATCGTTAAAGTATTATTTTGCGGCAAAATCTGCCGTACAAATCGGAATAATTTACGAAGCTAAAAAGAACACTCAAAAAGCAAAATCCAGCTTTAACCTCGCTATTTCAATGAAAGGGCATGAGCAAGAAAATAGCATCGAAAATGAAGCTAAGCAAGGGTTAAGAAGGATTGGTGGATAGCTTTGCTTATCATTCTGGCCCCCAAAGAAACTCTTAGAAGAGATTAATCAAAAAAATCAGATTCCTCCAAGGTCGGAATGACAAAACAATCTAAAACTTATAAACCACAGCATTAATGTGCATTCCTGCGCCAACCGATGCAAAAACAGCATATTCTCCTTTTGTAATTTTATAACCTTCTACTTTGTCATTCAAAACTAAGTCTATTAGCGTAGGGATGGTTGCAACTGAACTATTTCCTAACCAAGATATGGTCATAGGAACTAAATTATCTGGCACAGAATCTAAATCATATAGTTTAAAAAGACGTTTCATAATGGCATTGTCCATCTTTCCGTTGGCTTGGTGAATGAAAACTGTCTTTATTTTATCTAATGGAACACCTGATTTATCTATTGCTTTTTTAACAACTTGGGGAACATTGATTACGGCAAACTCATAAAGTTTACGTCCATTCATTTTTAGATAGGTGTTACCGTTTTTTTCATCAGGATTATTACTACTTCCCATTGTTAAAAGAGAGGCGTGGCTTGCAAATGTCTGACTTTTATGTGCAATAATTCCTGTTGGTTCTTCAGTTTCTTTAGCCTCAAAAATTACAGCACCAGCGCCATCAGAAAAAATCATACTATCTCTATCATGCGGGTCGATAATCCGAGATAGTGTTTCAGATCCAATAACCAGTACTTTTTTGGCATCGCCGCTTTTAATTAAGTAATCAGCTTGAATTACACCTTGAACCCAACCAGGACAACCAAAAATCACATCATAAGCAACACAATCTGGATTTTCTATTTCGAGCATTTGCTTAACCTTGGCAGCTAAAGCAGGTAGCATATCCATGCGATTTGAACCTTCCTTAACATCCCCAAAATTGTGGCAAAAAATAATATGGTCTAAACTTTCTTTGTCTATCCTAGCAGCAGCAATAGCTTTTTGAGCAGCTAGGGCAGCAATGTTGCTATTCAATTGATTAGAATCAACGTAACGACGCTCTATAATTTCTGTAATTTCACTAAACTTGTTGATGATTTCTGTATTTTCTTTATCTAGCTTAATGCCGTTATCGAAAAAAGAAGCATCCATAAAATGGTCGCCAGAGATGATATTCTCTGGTATGTAACTTCCTGTACCAGTAATAACTGAATAAATTTTGTTCATCGTGCCCTATTCTGTACCCTATACTAATTCGGTATTTGGTATAAATCTATTATATTTTAATTGAAATTAAAAATAATTAGCTAAAATCGTCAATTAAAAACACAAATAATTCTTTAGGGCCATGTGCGCCAAGCACCAAAGTTTTTTCAATATCAGCCGTTCTACTTGGTCCAGTAATGTTGCTTACCATTGACGGGATTTGAGTGCCGTATTTATTTTTGAGCATTTGAAAGGCATCTTTTAAGTCTAAAACTAATTGTCCGGTTCTGGCTATTACAATGTGGTGATGTGGAAAAATGCTTAATCTTCGCCCTGCGGCATATTGATTACTTACCATGACAGAGCCATTACGAGCAATTAAAGCTTCGCAGAGTGTGATACCTACCTCTGCTTGTTCAAAATCTTTATCAGTCTGGTAAAAGGGAAATTCGTAATGCGATAATAAAGCCTGTAGTTCTGGTTCCCAACAATAAATTTTGCGCCATTTAAATTTATCGGCAAGCTCAAGAATGTTTTCAATGAAATCGACCCCGTTTTCACAGAAAATAAAATTACCAGATATTGCATTTAACTGTTCGGCAAAAAGTACTTCAAGCTCTTCTGAATTGGTTTTATAAAGTTGGCTTTCTTCTAAATTAGGATAAGGATTGTCTCGCTTTTCTAGCAAGGCCTTTCTAATTTTTTTAAGCATTAATTCTTTTGAAGAAACATTCTCTTTCATACGACAGCCAAAATTACTTAACGGGAAGGATATAAGCAAAGAAGCAGCCTTAATTATAAGACTGCTTCTTTTGTAAATTAATTAATCTATTTTTTATTTAGGCTCTTCTTCCGCATGAGCTGAAGGAGTGCCAGGGTCTTTTTTTGTTGGAGTAATTAAGGAAACATTATCTGCAGGAACAAGTTCTGCAAGTAATTCTGTGCCCTCTGTATCAAACTCACGTTTGCCAAATATTTCCTCTAAGTCTTCTTTGAAAATCACCTCTGCCACCAATAGTTTCTCGGCTAGTTTAACTAGGTTTTGTTGATTATCTGCCAAAATTTGTAAGGCTCTTTGGTATTGCTCCTCAATAATTTTGCTAGCCTCTTCATCAATAATTCTTGCTGTAGCTTCTGAATAAGGTTTGGTAAAACTTTCTTGACCTCTAGAATCGTAATAAGAGATATTGCCTATTTTATCGTTTAGTCCATACATTGAAACCATTGCATAAGCTTGCTTAGTTACTTTTTCTAAATCGCTTAATGCACCTGTACTAATTTTACCAAATGTGATTTTCTCTGCTGCTCTACCACCCATTGTAGCACACATTTCGTCTAATATTTGCTCGGTAGTGGTAATGCTTCTTTCTTCTGGTAAATACCATGCGGCACCTAAAGATTGGCCACGAGGAACAATAGTTACTTTAATTAGCGGATGCGCATGTTTTAACAACCAAGAAACAGTTGCATGGCCAGCTTCATGGAAAGCAATAGCTTTTTTCTCTTCTTTAGTAATTATTTTATTCTTTTTCTCTAAACCGCCAATTATACGATCAACGGCATCTAAGAAATCTTGTTTAGTTACAGATTCATGCGTTTTCCTTGCAGCAATTAATGCAGCTTCATTACATAAATTTGCAATATCAGCTCCTGAAAAACCAGGGGTCTGTTTGGCCAAGAAATTAATATCGATGTTTTCTTCTAATTTAATTGGCTTTAAGTGTACATTAAATATTTCTTTACGCTCATTAATGTCGGGCATATCAACATAGATTTGTCTATCAAAACGACCAGGTCTTAACAAAGCACTATCTAATACGTCGGCCCTATTGGTTGCGCCCATGATAATAATTCCGGAATCGGTACCGAAACCGTCCATCTCTACTAACAATTGATTCAAGGTGTTTTCACGCTCATCATTTCCACCCATCATACTACCTTTCCCTCTAGCTCTGCCAATGGCATCGATCTCATCAATAAAGATGATACAAGGCGCTTTATCTTTAGCTTGTTTAAACAAATCACGAACACGAGAAGCTCCAACACCCACAAACATCTCCACAAAATCAGAGCCTGATAAAGAGAAAAATGGAACTTGAGCCTCGCCAGCAACCGCTTTAGCCAATAATGTTTTTCCGGTTCCTGGAGCCCCAACCAATAATGCACCTTTAGGGATTTTACCACCCAAGTTTGTATATTTTTTAGGATTTTTAAGGAAATCTACAATTTCCATTACCTCCACTTTGGCTTCCGTTAAACCAGCAACATCGTTAAAAGTTATATTTACTTGGCTTTCTTTATCAAATAAAGTTGCTTTTGATTTTCCAATGTTGAAGATTTGCCCACCACCACCACCGCCACCACCGCCCATACGGCGCATCATGAATATCCAAAGCCCAATAATTAATAACAAAGGGATAACAATGTTCACAAATAGACCAGACCAAGGACTAGATTTTGAAGTTGTTTCAGATTTTAACTGTTGGTCTAGAGGAATTTTTGCATTGGTTTGAGATGCCTCTAATCTTTTATCCAACGCATCGGTAGAAGGTGAAGTAAAAGTAACTAAAGGACCTTTATTTGTACCTGTATTGAAAGCCGATTTGCTTTTGTATTTTTTATAAGCAGGGTCTTCTACTTTATCATCTTTTATAAAGACTTCAGAAATTACAATGTCATCAGATTTATACGAAAGGATTCTTTTAACGTTACCTTTTAAAAGCATTTCGCTTTCAAAAACTTTATAATCTACGTTTTTAACACTATCTGTAGAAAATAAAACCTGAGCTGCTATTAGTGCAACTATAATTGCTGCATAAACCCAAAAAATATTGAATTTAGATCCTTTTTGGGGTTTTTTTGGAATATTTGGAGTTCGTCTGATCTGTTTTGGCTTGGTATCTGTATTTTGAGGTTCTTTCATGTTAGTTCAAATGTGTGTAAATAAATTGGCTATGCACTTTTGTAAGAGGTGGCTTCTGCATCGCCCCATAAATCTTCAATTCCAAAAAACTCACGTTTTTCGGTTTTAAAAATGTGTACTACAATATCAAAGTAGTCTAAGATAATCCATTCGGCGTTTTCCTGACCTTCTTTATGCCAAGGACTTGTTTGAGTTAGTTTATAGATTTCATCTTCAACACTATCAGCAATTGCTTTTACTTGTGTGGAAGAATCTGCATTGCAAACAACAAAATAATCAGAAACAGAACTATTTAGTTCTCTTAAATCTAAACGAACAATGTCATGCCCTTTTTTTTCTTGTATGCCTTGTACAGCTATTTCAGAGAGGTATGTAGAAAGATTTGCGGTTTTCTTTTTTACCATTAAAAATTTTTAATTTTGATAATCAACAAATATAAATCAACACTTGCAAAATAACACTTTTTCAACATTATTTGTTGGTCAAAATCTTATCAAATTATTAGCGGTTGATTCTACTAATACTTTTTTAAAGAATTTGGTGTCAAAATCCGAGCCATTACCCGAAGGAACTGTAATTATGGCAGACCACCAGTTTGCAGGAAGGGGTCAACAAGAAAACACCTGGCAAGCAGAGCCAGGAAAAAACCTAACCGTAAGCATTTTATTAAAGCCAAAATTTTTACCGCTTAACAAACAGTTTTTGTTAAATATAGCCATCAGCATTGCCATAAACAAAGCTTTATCTAAGTATGTGCCTGTAGGAATAACTATAAAATGGCCAAATGATATTTACTATTTAAATAAAAAATTAGGCGGCATTTTAATAGAAAACTCAATTGTGGGCAATGCCATTAAAACTGCCGTTATTGGCATAGGTTTGAACATTAACCAACAAGATTTTTCAAATGAATTGGCTTCTAAAGCAACATCGTTACATCAAATTTTACAGGAAGATGTTAATTTAGCTGAGCTGTTGAGCGAAATTTGTAGTCAAATAGAAAGTTTATACCTACAACTAAAAACAGGGGCACATGCTTTTTTAACAGAAGCTTACGTTCATAAGTTGTATAAAATTAACATTCCGTCAATGTATCGCCACAATGGCGAGATTTTTGAAGGTATAATTTTAGGAATAACAGATTTAGGATTGCTTAATGTTATGAGAGACGAAAAAGTAACCCAGTTTAATTTTAAAGAAATAGAATTTTTAAACCCATAAATAATGAAGAAAGCAATTTTAATTTTGACGTTAATGTTTTTTAGTGCAGTTGGAGCTTTTGCCCAATTGGAAAATCCAGTGAGCTGGTCTTATAAAGCAACAAAAATTAGTAAAACAGAAGCGATAGTCTATCTAAAAGCCACTATAGAAGATGATTGGCATATCTATTCTCAAAATATAAAACCGGGCGGGCCAAATAAAACCGTATTTACCTTTACACCATCAAAAGACTTTTCATTAGTTGGAAAACCAAAAGAGCCAAAACCAATTACAAAATTTGAAAAAAGTTTTAAGATGGATGTTTTGTATTTCGAGAACGAAGTTATATTTCAACAAAAGGTAAAGTTGAATAAGGGAACAACCGTAGTTAAAGGACAGGTGGAGTTTATGGTATGTAATGACAAACAATGCTTACCACCCAGCGAAGTAACGTTCAGTATACCTGTTAAATAAAACAATAAAATTTATGGAAGTCTCGATTTATCGGGACTTTTTTTATTTAAAAATATGAAGAGAATAATTCTATTCGCGGTTTTGATTTTCGCATTTACAAGGGTTGATGCGCAATTGGAACAGCCTGTCTCTTGGACGTACCTAGCTAAAAAGGTAAATAAAAATGAAGCAACGTTATATTTGAAGGCTAAAATGCAAAACCGATGGCATATTTATTCCTTAGATGTAAAAGGTATCCCTGCTAAAACAAGCTTTAGTTTTTCACCATCAAAAGATTACATTTTGATAGGAAAAACCATAGCACCAAAACCTGTTTCTAAGTTTGACAAAATTTTAGAACTTAATTTAACTTATTTTGAAAATGAAGTTGTTTTTGCTCAAAGAATAAAGCTTAATAAAACATCAACAATAGTTAAGGGGAAAGTAGAATTTATGGCTTGTAATGATAAGAAATGTTTACCTTCTGATGAAGTTGCTTTTAGCATTCCAGTGAAATAAAAATGTAATACCAATGCAATGTAAATAACCCTAAAGCTTACATTAACCGTCATTAATAAAAAGATTTATTAATTTCACCCCCTTTACAAAACAAGCATGAAAAAAATAGGATTACTGATATTACTTATCGGTGTTTTTTTGGTTTTACAACCCGCCTCAAGTTACGCAATCAAACTGCAAACAGATACAACTACAAAAGTAGAAGATGATGGATTTACAACCGTTGGCTCTGCGGAAGATAGCATAGCGAATAGCAAGGTAGCGCCTGTAGCTACAGATACTGTAAAAAAGGATACGGCAGCGGCAGCAAAAACAGGAGGTGTACAAAAAGAAAAAAAGACACTTACACTATGGGAAACCTTTATCAAGGGGCTCTTGGGAGGGTTTCTAGGGTTTTTGATGCCATGCATTTTTCCAATGGTACCTTTAACCGTTAGCTACTTTATGAAAAAGGGAGGAAGTAGACAAAAAGGAATTGCACAAGCAATAATCTATGGGCTTTCAATTATTGTGATTTATGTTGGGGTTGGATTATTAATTACAGTGTTATTTGGATCAGCAAAATTAAACGAGCTAAGTAGTAGTGGTACATTTAACATTTTGTTTTTTATTCTGCTGGTCATTTTTGCAATATCATTTTTTGGGGCGTTTGAAATAACATTGCCTAGTTCTTTTGTGAATAAGATTGACCAAAAGGCCGATACGACTAAAGGATTGGGTGGGCTGTTTTTCATGGCCGCTTCTTTGGCATTAGTATCCTTTTCTTGTACCGGCCCAATTATTGGAACACTGTTGGTAGATGCAAGTTCAAAAGGTGAATTACTTGGGCCAGCAGTAGGAATGTTTGGCTTTTCACTTGCATTAGCCTTACCATTTACCTTATCAGCAATATTTCCAGGCTTTCTAAATAATATGCCAAAATCTGGCGGTTGGTTAAATAGCGTAAAGGTTTGTTTAGGATTTTTAGAGCTTGCCTTAGCATTGAAGTTTTTATCTTCTGCTGATTTGGTATGGCATTGGGGTTGGTTTGATAGAGAGATATTCTTGGTGTTGTGGATTGTTATATTTACCATGATGGGATTCTATCTTCTTGGTAAACTACAGTTTTCACATGATAGCCCATTGCCTTTTATTTCTGTGCCAAGATTACTACTTTCCATAGTTTCTATTGCATTTGCCGTTTATATGATTCCTGGCTTATGGGGAGCTCCAGTAAGTGTTTTAAGTGGGATTGCACCACCAATGCATACGCAAGACTTTATCTTAAGAAGTGGTTCAACAGAAGCTACAAAAGCAAGCGCAGCATTTCCTGCAAAAGTTAAATACAGCGAAGTTCTACATCCACCCATTGGTTTTAATGTATTCTTTGATTTAGATGAAGGGCTTGAATATGCAAAAACGGTTGGCAAACCCGTAATGTTAGATTTTACAGGATGGTCATGTGTAAACTGTAGGAGAATGGAAGACGATGTTTGGATCAATCCAGAAGTTGGCAAATTAATTAAAGAAGAATATGTGCTTATCCAACTTTATGTTGACGAGCGTAAAGTTAAAATGCCGGCGAATAAAGTTCATTATTCAAAATATTTGAAAGGTGATACTGATGATTTAGGAAGATGGAATCAAGATTTACAAGCAACAAAATATGGGTCTAATTCGCAACCTTATTATGTGTTGGCAGATCATAATTTAAACCCATTAGTTGAGCCTCAAGGAGCAATTTTTGATGCAAAAGAATATGCAGCATATTTGCAAAGTGGCATAGACCAATTTAAATCAGCAACAAAAAAATAAAATGAGTACAATTAAAAATATAGGCGTTTTAACCTCAGGTGGCGATGCTCCAGGGATGAACGCTGCTATTAGGGCTGTAGTTAGAGCTAGTTTATACCACAATTTAAAAGTTACCGGAATCTTAAGAGGATATGAAGGATTAATCCAAGGAGATTTTTTTCCTATGGATGGAAAGTCTGTAGCCAACATTATCCAACGTGGGGGGACCATATTAAAAACTTACAGATGTGATGCTTTTCGTACTAAAGAAGGCAGAGCCCAAGCCTATAAAAATTTAAAAGAAAGTGAAATTGATGCCCTCGTAGTAATTGGTGGAGACGGAACTTTTAGAGGAGCGGACATCTTTTCCCAAGAATTTGATTTTCCTATAGTTGGTTTACCCGGTACAATTGATAACGATTTAATGGGTACCGATTTCGCAATTGGTTATGACACTGCAATAAACAATGTTGTTAACGCCGTTGATAAGATTAGAGATACTGCCGAATCGCATGATAGACTTTTCATTGTAGAAGTGATGGGCAGAGATTCTGGATTAATAGCTCTAAGAAGTGGTATTGGCGTTGGTGCCGAAGCCATCTTAATTCCAGAGGCAAAGGTTGGCTTACCCCAATTATTCCACAGAATAGAAACCGGACGTAAAGATAAAGCTTCAAAAATTATCATCGTAGCAGAAGGCGATGAAGGAGGTGGTGCATATGTTGTAGGCGAAGCATTAAAAGAGAAATTTCCTAAATACGATATTCGCATTTCTGTATTAGGTCACATACAACGTGGTGGCAAACCAACCTGTATGGACAGAGTTTTGGCAAGTCGCCTAGGTGTAGCCGCTGTAGAAGGGTTGTTAGAAGGAAAAACTGATGTAATGGTGGGTCAGATAAATAAAGAAATCGTTTTTACGCCATTTTCTCAAACCACCAAACACATAGACGCAGAAAAAATTACACCAGCTTGGTTAAGGTTGGTAGAAATACTTTCAATGTAAGAGAATAAATTAAAAAATGTAGCCGCAGAAGAGCAGATTTAAACTGTTTTCTGCGGTTTTTTTATTGCATATCATCTACTCATTTCTAGGTATTTTATAAAAAGTTTAACTAACATTTGTGAAATAGCTGTAGGTTTCGCATCAATAGTAAAACTTACAGCTATGAAACTTTCCATATCCTCTCTTTTAATATTGCTACTATTTTCATTTCTGGGCAATGCCCAAATGCCTGTTCTCAAAATAAAAACAGCTAATGCACAACAAGAATCGGTTAATTTGCAAAAACTGAATGTCGATGTTCAGATAACTGGAAACATTGCCAAAACGGTAATGACAATGACATTTTACAACAACAGCAATCGTGTTTTAGAGGGAGAATTAACTTTTCCAATGCCAGAGGGCGTAACCATTAGCCGTTATGCATTAGATATTAATGGAAAAATGAGAGAAGCTGTTCCTGTAGAAAAAGCAAAAGCTACAGAAGTATTTGAAAGCATTGAGCATAGAAGAGTAGATCCAGGGTTATTGGAAAAAGTAGAAGGAAATAACTTCAGGACAAGAATTTATCCAATGCCAGCAAAAGGAACAAGGACAATAATTGTTGGTTATGAAGAAGAACTGAAATTTGATAAAAGCAATGTTTTACTTTATCATTTACCTTTGGATTATAATCAGGCAATTGCCAATTTTACACTCAAAACTACAGTATTCGAAAGTCTTGTTAAGCCGGAATTACTTGAGCAACCAGACGGAAGTTTTAGCTTTAAAAACGTTGGAAATACTTATTTGGCGGAGATGAAAAAAACAAATTATCAACCTCAAAAAGGAATAACAATAAACCTGCCTAAACTTACAAATATTCCAGAAGTGCAAATGCAAAAAGCAAGTAGTGGATATTATTTCTTGGTTAATGTTTTCCCGAAAGAGCAAAGCAGACCACGAGTGTTGAATAATCAAATAGGTTTAATTTGGGACTGTTCTTTAAGTGGCCTACAAAGAGACCTTAAAAAAGAATTAGCCTTATTAGAATTGCTTATCCAACAAAAACAAAACCTTACCATCAATTTAGGATTGCTAAATAATACCTTTAAAAATGGCGGTTCATTTGTAATAACCAATGGAGATTGGACTTTATTAAAGAAGAGATTAGAAAACATCGTTTATGATGGAGGAACTAATTTTAGCTCAATTAATCAACGGGCTTTGATAGGAAATGAATACATTTTCTTTACAGATGGCCTTTCTACCTTCGGCAAAAACACGGTTTTCCTAAACAAACCAATCCATACCATTAATTCATCAAACAAAGCTGATTATAGTAATTTGAAATACATCAGTTTAAAATCTGGCGGTGAATTTATAAACCTAAATAATACAAAAGTTGAAGATGCTTTTAAACAATTGAATGTAGAACAACTGCAATATTTAGGCATCAAAAATAGCGGAGAAGTTCGTCAAACTTATCCATCTATGCATGTTAATATAACAGGGCATTTAGCCATTGCAGGTATTTTAAGTCAATATAGCACGAGTATTGTGTTGCAATTTGGCTATGGAAATATGGTTGTGAGTGAACAGACAGTTCGTCTAGATCCTAATGCACAAGCTTTAAGCTCAATTGATGTGAGCAGAATCTGGGCTCAAAAGAAAATTACAGAAATGGATATCCAATATGAAATTAACAAAGTTGAGATTAGCCAATTGAGTAGACAATTTGGGATTGTAACTAGAAATACCAGTTTAATTGTATTAGAAAGTGTTGATGATTATTTAAGGTATGACATTGTTCCCCCAACAGAATTAAGAGCGCAATACGACGTAGTTGTTAAACGTCGTAGGGCGGATATTTTAGAACGCAAAACTGATTTAGTTAATGATGCCGTAGCAATGAGTAAAGTTTTAAAAGCTTGGTGGAATACTGATTTTAGTCATCCTCCAAAAAACGACCAGGTTAAATTTCCATCACCAGTTGTTGTTCACGATAGTGCAGCAGCAGAACCTGTGGCTGTTGGGAATGCTGGAAATGCGAATAGAATGGCAAATCAACAAACTCAAGAGGTTATGCTTAGAAGGAGAGAAGCTCAGGCAAGTAAAACCAGTAACGATAACACTCTTTATGAAGTGGTAAGCTCTGCACCCGTAAATCAAGCTTTATCTGGAAGAGTTGCCGGAGTTTCAGTAAGCTATTCATCCGCAAAAGTAGTAGAACAAGCTGTAATTATTGTTCCAGAATTTAAAAGCGATAAGGATTACATGAAGTCTTTAACAGGAACAACAAAAGAAGCTTATGAAAAATACCTAGCGATTAGGCCACAATATTTAAGCACGCCAACATTTTATTTTGATGTAGCCAACTGGTTTTATCAACAGGCAGATAGCACAAGGGCGCTAACTATATTAAGCAACATTGCTGATTTAGATTTAGAAAATGCAGATTTATTTAAGGTACTTGCTTACAAGCTTAAACAAACTAAAGAGTATAGGTCAGAATTATATATAACAGAAAAAATATTGCAATGGCGTCCGATGGATGCGCAAAGTTACCGCGATTATGCTCTGGCATTGGCCGATAACGGTGCTTATCAACAAGCGTTGGATAATTTATGTAAGGTACTGACTCAAAGTTATAATACTCAAACATCTGATAGAGATGATGGTATTGAAGAGATTGTGATTGCGGAAATAAATAATTTGATTGCCAAATATGGAAGTTTATTAAACACAAAAGGAATAGATAAACGATTAATTCAGCCATTACCTGTTGATATTAGAGTAGTATTAAATTGGAATAAAAACGATACAGACATTGATTTGTGGTTAACAGACCCTAAAGGCGAAAAGTGTTATTATAGCAATCAAAGTACGGCTATCGGGGGTAGAATAAGTAATGATTTTACTGATGGTTATGGTCCGGAGCAGTTTATGCTTAAAAAAGCAATTAAAGGAAGTTATAAAATTGAAGTAGATTACTATGGTGATAGACAGGTAAGCATTGGCGGACCAACAACTGTTACCGCTGAAATTTACACCAGATATTCAACAGGGAAACAAGAAAGAAAAATAATCATAATTCCGCTAGAAGAAGGAAATAAAAACAAAGGGCATTTGATTGGAGAGTTTAAATTTTAGGAGAAGGAAAAGTTGTGGAGATTCTAAGTCTTTAGTCGGAAAAACTTAAATAGCAGCACGGGTTTCCGTTAATAGGTGGGATTGGAGTGATATCCTTTCCCCCCCCTTTAGGGGTTTTAGGGGAAAAGATTTAGCAAAAAGCCCGACTAAAGGAGTTAATTGCAGATGCTTTCACTCCCATTCTTAATATAGCATTAAGATGCCCAGTCAAGCTGAGCATGACGAAGTTTAACGCCTACATCAACTTATCTAAAACTTGTTGCCAATTATCTACACGTTCATATTCCGTCAATAAAAGGTTGTGGGGTGATGTAAATAACAATGTCCTGCCCCTAAAATCGATGAAGTTTTTAGCTCTATCGTCTATCATTACATCAGTGTTTACAATTTTTTCACCGCAAAATATGATGTTTCTCCAGCCTATAAAGGGAAAATGTTCGGCTAGCCAATGATATTTGTCTTCTAATGAATTTGGAAATTCCATTGCTGCAGAAACGATATATACTTCGTGTTTTTCTTGTAATTTCTTTACGGCTTTAACGCTTCCTTCAATTAACTCTAAATCTCTAAAAAAGCCTTTTTCATTAATATAATCGAACCATTTATTATTAATGTGTTCTGGAATATGCTGATAAATCTCATTGCCAGCTTCTATTTTTAAATCTAATGGAATGCCGTAATCGCGGTTATAAAGTTGAATAAATTTTTTAATGGGGTCGGCTAAGACTTCGTCCATATCTATGGCTATTTTCATAATTGTAAATATCCAAATTTGCTATTGTAGTAATGTTATTTGAATATAAAATAATGCAGTTTGCTAGTTATTAGTATTTTACTTACTTTTGCATCCCCGCAAGCACGAAGCTCCGGGAACTATGTTGAATACATAAACTTAAAAGAAAAATGGCAACTAAAATCAGATTGCAAAGATTCGGTAAAAAAGGGAAACCTTTTTTCCACGTGGTAGTAGCGGATTCTCGTTCTCCAAGAGATGGTAAATTTATTGAGCGTTTAGGTTCTTACAACCCAAACACCAATCCTGCAACTATCGAAATTAACTTCGACAAAACTTTAGACTGGGTAAACAAAGGTGCACAACCAACCGATACGGCTCGTGCTATTCTTTCTTACAAAGGTGTTTTATACAAAAAACACTTACAAGGTGGAGTTAAAAAAGGTGCTTTAACTGAAGAACAAGCAGATGCTAAATTTGCTCAATGGTTAGAAGCTAAAGGTGGCCAAATCGAAGGTAAAAAAGAAAGCTTAAGTTCTACTAAAGGTGAAGCTAAAAAAGCTGCTTTAGCTGCTGAAGCTAAGAAAAATGCTGACCGTGCTGCTGCAATTGCATTGAAAAATGCACCTGTGGCTGAAGAGGTTGTTGAAGAAGAAGTAGTTGCTGAAGACGCTCCTGCTGCTGAAGCTGCAACTGAAGAAGTGGTAGCAGAAACTCCAGCTGTTGAAGAAACTGCTGCTGTAGCTGAAGAGGCTCCAGTTGCTGAAGAAACTCCTGCTGTTGAGGCTTCAACTGAAGAAGAGAAAAAAGAAGGAGCATAATCATAGATTTGTTTTAACTTATGATAGCGTTCCGAGTTTCGGGACGCTATTTTTATTTAACCCACCCCTAAATCCCCTAAAGGGGACTTGAAATATGATAAAAGAGGAAGCGTTTTATATCGGTTACATTACTAAAACCAAAGGCTTAAAAGGCGAGGTACAATTGTACTTTGAGTTTGATGCTTATGAGGATTTAGATTTGGATGTGGTTTTCGCTGATATGAACGGCAAGATGGTTCCGTTTTTTGTAGAGTCTCATAAACTGTATCCAAATAATACTGGGCTTTTTTATTTCGAAGACCTAGACCATATAGATAAAGCTCAAGCCTTGGTTAAAAAGAAAATCTATATGCCTTTAAGCAAAATGCCCGAACGCGATGAAGATGATTTTGGTTATGAAGATTTAAAAGGATTTATAGTTACTGATGAAACACAAGGTGAATTAGGCGAAATACTAGAAGTTCACGAATATCCTCAACAATTTGTTGCTACCCTACTTTATAAAGAGAAAGAAATTTTGTTCCCTTTAAATGAAGATATGATTATTGAAATTGATGAAGACGAGAAAACTTTACTGGTAGATTTGCCAGAAGGATTGCTCGACCTTTATTTAAATGCTTAACCTATAAACATTGATGCGTTTTAAACGTTCTATTGTTATGAAACGCCTAATATCCTTTAGCTTATTGTTGTTTGTTTTCTGGGGTTGCAACAACCCGAAAGAAAGCAAGAAAGAAATGCCCTCATCAACTGTTGATACTTCTTCTAAAGTAGAAGCGCCAAAAGATGAAGATGGTTTAAGTCAACAGGATTCAGTTAAAGCTACAGGAAGACAAATTCTGGCCTTTTTAGAAGAAAACAATTATTCCGAATTAGTTAAATACTTTTCGAGCGAAGGAGTTCTTTTTTCTCCTTACGGATTTATAGATTTTGCTAAAAGCAAAAGGTTAACACCAGATGATTTTTTAGAATCAATCAACAAAAAGTGGATTTTAACCTGGGGGAGTTACGATGGAACAGGCGAGCCCATTAAGCTTTTAGTTCCTAGCTATCTTAAAAAGTTTGTATATAATGCTGATTATGTTAATGCCGAAGCAGTAGGTTTTGACCAAATCATGAAACAAGGTAATTCGCTAAATAACCTAAAAGCAATTTATCCAAATCATCATTTTATTGATTACCACTTTAGTGGTTTTGACCAAAAAAACAACGGAATGGACTGGACAAGCCTTAGGTTGGTCTTCGAAAAAACTGATGGCCAATATTTTGTGGTTGCCATCATCCACGACCAGTGGACTATTTAAGCGCTTTTTAAGACTTTATGTAAAATATTTTAATCTTTTAGTAAAAAATACTTGACATTAATGACAAATATGTTTTACATTTGTTCAAACAAACTTGATGCGCAATCTTGTAGTCTAATGTAGAACTTAAAAAGATTTAAAAATGAAAAGTAAATTCCTGTTTCCAACGTGGTGTGCTATTGTTGGTTACTTATTGGCAATCCCAGGGTTTATCTTGGGTTATTTATATACCATAAATAAATATGAAATTCCTGGTTTTGGGTTTAAGATGCGAGAAAGAAATGACCTTTTTCAACCATCATTTGAAAACTTTACAAATGAACTGGCAATTTTTTTAGTAGTAGGCGGATTGATTTTGATTGCATTTTCTAGAAATAAAGAAGAAGATGAATTAAGTGCAAAATTAAGATTGAACTCGCTTTATTGGAGTATCATGATTTATTATGTTCTCTATATCATAGGTCTTTTATTTAGTATAACCATCGGTGAAATTCCATTTATTGGTGAGCATGCTTCAGAATTAAATTTATTTACGCCATTAGTCATTTTCATAATTCGATACAATTATTTGATGCATGTTAACAAGGAGAGCTATCTTATGTCACAACCAAAATTTTTGCCCAATTCGCCTTATCGGAAAATTGGCATCTTTCTTTCGCTCATAAGCTTGGTGGTATTTATTTTAGTAACGGTAATCAAAACAAAAGATTTGTCAGACACTTTTTCTTCTTCCGCTTACCTAGGTTTAGTAATTGGGTTTATGCTTTGGACTTTTTCGCGAAACAGAATTGAAGATGAAATGGTGATGCAACAGCGATTGGAGAATTTGCAATTAGCAGTATATTTTAATTACAGTGTTCTTCTTTTAGCAACCATTCTGTTTTATTCATTAAACTTTTTACTCGTTCTATTATTTGCGCAGATATCATTACTACTGTTTTTTATTATCAGAATGGAATTTATCAAATACAAAAACAATAAATTATTAAATACTTTTGAGGGAGGAATGAGTTATGAAAAATAATCTAAGGGTGCAAAGAGCAATAAAAAATATAACTCAAGCCGAACTGGCAGATTTAATTCAAGTTTCTCGTCAAACCATTAATACCATAGAGTCTGGAAAATACGTTCCATCAACTGTGTTAGCTTTAAAAATGGCAAAGGTTTTTAATGTTCCCGTTGAGGAAGTTTTTCAATTGGAAGAAGGAGATTAGATGTAAGATGAAAAAGGGAAGACGGAAAATGTGCTTGGAGCTAAATTATAATTAACACTAATTCCCCCACGTTAAGCACATCTTCCTTTTTACATCTTCCATTTTCCATATCTTTGCAACATGCGTTTCGATATCATTTCCGTTTTACCAGATTTATTGACAAGTCCTTTTGCTCATTCTATTTTACAGCGGGCACAAAAAAAAGGAGTAGCAGAAATTGTGGTGCATAATTTAAGAGATTACGCCACCAACAAACAGAAAAGTGTAGATGATTATCCTTATGGTGGTGGTAGCGGAATGATCATGTCTGTAGAACCTTTTGCGCTCTGTATAGAAAAATTACAAAACGAAAGAACATACGATGAGATTATTTTCATGACACCAGATGGTGAAACTTTAAATCAGGGAATTGCAAATCAGCTTTCGATCCAAAAAAACATCATCATTTTATGTGGGCATTACAAAGGAATTGACCAGCGCATAAGAGATATTTATGTAACTCGTGAAATTTCTATTGGCGATTATGTTTTGTCTGGAGGAGAATTGCCTGCTGCGGTTGTGGTTGATACTGTCGTGAGGTTGGTGCCTGGCGTTTTGAATGATGAAACTTCTGCGTTATCAGACAGTTTTCAAGGAGATTTGTTAGATGCACCTCTATACACGCGACCAGCGGAGTGGAGAGGGCATAAGGTTCCCGATGTGTTGTTAAGCGGGCACGAGGCAAAGATAAACGAGTGGCGCCACGATGAGGCGGTTAAGCGGACACAAGAGCGTAGGCCAGACTTGCTGAAGTAAGTTGAGCCGTTATTTGTGGAGTTGTGGAGTCGGCCAAATCATACATCTTAACACCTCGGCATGTACACAATTTAACCCCATCATATTGTGGAAAAATCGCCATTTGTTAAAAAATAAATTTATTTTGAACTTCACTTTTATTTTTAAAATAAAATTCCTAATATTGCAGTCCGATTTTAAACAACAAAAAATCGGCTTAATAGCTTAAAATCATGGATTTAGTAAAATTTGTAGAAGAGCAGGTAATCGCGAAAAATGAGTTTCCTTCTTTCAAATCAGGAGATACAATTAGTGTACACTATAAAATTCGCGAAGGTAATAAAGAACGTATTCAAATTTATCAAGGTGTTGTTATTCAACGTAACAGTGCTGGTGCTAATGAAACGTTTACTGTTCGTAAGATGAGTAATGGAGTTGGAGTAGAGCGTATCTTCCCAATCAATTCTCCAAATATTGATAAAGTAGAAGTTAACAGTCACGGTAAAGTACGTAGAGCTAAATTGTTCTATTTACGTGAATTAACTGGTAAAGCTGCTCGTATCAAGTCTTTAAGAAAATAATATTCTTTAACAAGATATATAACCTTCACGATTAGTTTCGTGGAGGTTTTTTTGTTTTATCTTTGCGCCACCAAATAGAAAAATGTAATGAAGGATTTATTAAAAAAATACGAAGAAAAACAGCCAGAGATTGTTTTTGAATGGAAAGACAAAGAATCTGAGGCTGAAGGATGGGTTGTTATCAATTCGTTGCGTGGCGGTGCTGCTGGCGGTGGAACAAGAATGAGAAAAGGACTTGACAAGCGTGAGGTTGAATCATTAGCCAAAACAATGGAGGTAAAGTTTACCGTTTCTGGTCCGCCAATAGGTGGTGCAAAATCTGGTATTAACTTCGACCCTGCGAACCCTCGTAAAAAAGAAGTTTTAGAACGTTGGTATAAAGCCGTAATGCCGTTATTAAAAAGTTATTATGGTACTGGCGGAGATTTAAACATAGACGAGATACACGAAGTTATTCCAATAACCGAAAGTTATGGTTTATGGCATCCACAAGAAGGTGTGATTAGCGGTCACTATCAGGCTAGAGAAAATGAAAGAATTCACCAAATTGGACAATTACGTTATGGCGTTTCTAAAGTATTGGAAGATTTAGATTATACGCCAGATATCAAAAGAAAATATAAGGTAGCCGATATGATAACAGGTTACGGTGTTTCTGAATCGATAAGACATTATTATAATATTTGGGGTGGAGAAATTGCAGGTAAAAAAGCAATTATCCAAGGTTGGGGTAATGTTGCTGCAGCAGCAGGATATTACTTGGCACAACAAGGCGTTAAAATTGTAGGTATTATTGACCGTGTTGGTGGTTTAATTAAACCTGAAGGATTTACAGAACAAGAGATTAAAACTTTGTTTAACGACCGAGTTAACAACACATTGGTTGCAGACAATTTGATTCCTTTTGCAGAAGCAAGTGAACAGATCTGGAATGTAGGTGCTGAGATTTTTGTTCCAGCGGCTTCGTCTAGATTGGTGCAACAAGCCGAAGTTGATAAAATGATTACAGCTGGGTTAGAAGTTATAGCTTGTGGCGCTAATGTTCCTTTTGCCGATAAAGAGATATTCTTCGGAAGCATCATGGAACATACAGATAATCACGTAGCTGTCATTCCAGATTTTATTGCAAACTGCGGTATGGCAAGAGTTTTTGCTTATTTAATGCAGCGCAATGTAGAAATGAGCGATGATGCAATTTTCTCTGATGCATCTAATATCATTCATAATGCATTGCAAGCCGTTTATAATACTTCAAATAAAAGAACAAATTTATCAAGCACCGCATTTGAAATTGCGTTGAAACAATTAGTATAAAATGGATAATCAATTTTTTGAACAGGTAATTTGGGGCAATACAGTACAGGCATATTGTATGTTTGCGGGCATCATTTTGCTCGGACTTTTATTAAAGAGATTCGTTTCTAAGAGATTAAGCCAGCTACTTTTTAAACTGTTCAAAAAATTTGCCGAAGAGGTTAAAATAGATACTTTCATTGCTTTATTATTAAAGCCGTTTGAGTTTTTCATCAGCCTTGCCACTTTATATCTTGCGGTTAATCAATTAAAACACCCATTAGAAGTTGTGGTGTTTCATTTTAACAAGCAGATAAATAATGTTAAAACCCTACAGCCATTTACGCTTGGCGAGCTATTAGATAAGACATTTTTATTCCTTATCATCCTTTCTTTTTTCTGGATTATTTTAAGGATAATAGATTTTATTGCCCACGTATTTACTTATAAGGCCATTAAATCTGAGAATAAAGCAGACGACCAATTGGTTCCTTTTTTAAAGGAGTTATTTAAGTTTGTTATTTATTTTATCGGCTTTTTCGTTTTATTAGGTTATGTATTCGAGGTTAATGCATTAAGCTTAATCACTGGTTTGGGTATTGGGGGTATTGCTATTGCCTTGGCTGCAAAGGAAACATTAGAAAACTTAATTGCATCATTTACAATTTTCATAGATAAACCTTTTACTGTAGGCGATTTAGTTAAGGTTGATGGAATTGAAGGAACGGTAGAGAAAGTTGGCTTTAGAAGCACTGTATTTCGCAGTACAGACAAAACAACAATCATCATCCCAAACAGGGCAATGATAGATGGTGTTTTAGAAAATATGACCCGTAGAAATTACCGTAGGGTTAAATTTAATATCGGCATTACTTATGAAACTGATTCTGCCTTGATTAAAAATATAATCGAAGACATCAATGCATTTTTAGAACAAAGTGAGCACACAACAGATGCTTCAGTTACTTTTGATAGTTTCGCAGATTCTGCCCTAAATATTCAGGTTTTGTATTTAGTAGAAAATATAGAGTACAATAACTACCTTAAAATTAAGGAAGACGTTAATTTCAAAATCATTGATATTGTTAATCAACATGGTTCAGAGTTTGCTTATCCTACGCAAAGAACGGTTGGCGAGAAGAATAAATAGTTATGTCATCCTGAGCTTGTCGAAGGACAAAAACTTGGAAAGCAAAGCAGAGCTGCAATAGCCTAGGATTACCGACGATGTTTTTCTAAAACTTTACCATCTAAGGCATCTAAGTTAATCTAAGAAAGATGAAATGTAGAAATGCTAAGCTGTCCTTACCTGCCTACCGCAGGCAGGGATTTCTAATATGGTAAGGAAGTAACTTAGCTAAGTTCTGCTAAAACTGTAATTCCGCCTTTAACAACTTGATCTAATTGCAGGTTAACTTTAGTGCCAACTGGTAAGAAAATATCAACTCTAGAACCGAATTTAATAAAGCCAAACTGTTCTGTCTGTACTACTTGATCTCCTTCTTTAATGTACCAAACAATTCTACGAGCCAATGCTCCAGCAATTTGTCTGAACAACACAGGCGTACCGTTAGCATGTTCTACAACTGTAGTAGTACGCTCGTTTTCGGTGCTCGATTTTGGGTTCCAAGCTGCTAAATATTTACCAGGATGATATTTGAAAAACTTAACCACACCAGAAATTGGGTTACGGTTAATATGTACATTTACAGGCGACATGAAGATAGAAACCTGCAAGCGTTTATCTTTGAAATACTCACCTTCTTCAGTTTCTTCAATTACTACAACTTTACCATCTGCAGGGCAAATAACCAAGTTTTCGCCTGATGTAAATGTTCTAGAAGGATTTCTAAAAAACTGTAAAACGATAATAAATAATGCGAAAGATAAAATATAGATAAACCAGCGCAACCAAGTTACATCTGCAAATTTGTAGTCTACAAATGCATTAAGCAACATGATAAATAAAATGGTAAGCGCAAGGCTGGTATAACCTTCTTTATGTATGGTCATTGTCTTCAGTTTTTAGTAAGTCGCAAAATTCGGAAAAAAATATCATATTCTTATATTCATCCGATGACTTAAATTACTTTGTAGCTCTATAGATATCCTTTAAATTTCTGCCCAAACCATCATAATCTAATCCATAACCAACCACAAATTCATTAGGTATTTCGAATCCTACATATTTTAATTCTTCTATAGGCTCTTTTAATGCTGCTGGTTTAAACAATAGGCTGCAAACTGTAACAGATGAGGGTTTTTGTTTGTGAACTTTTTCTAGAATGTATTTTAAGGTTAAACCAGTGTCAACAATATCCTCCACTAAAATAACATCCCTATCGTGCAGATCTTCTGGCAAACCAAAAGCTTCTTTAATTTCTCCAGTACTTTCCGTACCGTGATAGGATGCAACTTTGATAAAACCAACTTCGCAAGCAATGTCAATTTCCTTAAGCAAATCGGCCATGAATAAAAAACTGCCATTTAAAACACCAATAAAAACGGGGCAACGATTCTCAAAATCTACATTTAATTGAATGCCAATTAAACGCGTTCTTTTGGAAATCATATCATAATCTAACATGATTTCGAAGTCTTTATTGTGTATTTGAATTTTGTTCATCCTGTTTAGCCTCCGTTTTCTTTTTCTTTCCTGCGTTGTTCTCTTCTTTCTTGGCGGAGTTGTTTTTTTGTTTTTACAGTATCAGTGGTTTTTGTAGGAGCTTTGGTAACGGTATCTTTTTTAGAGCCACCAAATAATCGGTCAAACAAGTTTTTAGATTTATCTTGCATTCCGCCTGGAGGCATCATATCTTCCTCTTCGGCTTCAATTTTAGTAGTATCAATAACTACAGAGTCTGGCAATAAATACTGTCTTAAACCTTCTCTTAACCTAACATTATAAAAGCCATACCCACTTGTGTCAGCGGGTGTTAAGCCTCTTCTGGCCATGGTATTGCCAATAAAATTAAACCAAGGATATAAATAAGGTTTTAAGCTCCCATCGCTCATGAACTTATACATCGCAGCTTTAGGTTTAGGGACGATGTTAGCTAAGAAAATACCCTCACCCACTGTTAATTCTGATGGGGATTTGCCAAAATAATGTCGAGAAGCCTCTCCAATTCCATACACATTTTGCCCCATTTCAATAATGTTGAAATAGACTTCTAACATACGCTGCTTGCTAATTAAACGATTGTTTTCAATTAGCCAAACTATCAAAATTTCTTCCGCCTTGCGAGCTAAAGTTTTTTGACGACTTAAAAAAACGTTTTTAACCAACTGCATTGAAATTGTACTTCCACCGCGTTTAAAGCGTTTTTCTTTAAAGTTTACAGCGATGGATTTACGAATAGATTCTTCTACAAAACCTTTGTGTCTATAAAATGATGGGTCTTCGGACGTTAGAATAGCATTTTTAAAATTAGACGAAATATCTTCTAATCGAGTAAAGTTTGGATTAGATGGACCAATGGTAATATCTCGCATTGGTTTGCCATATTCATAAGGCGTATAAACAAAATCTGAATTAATTTTCTGTAAATCGTTTTTCCCCCATTTCACAATTTTGAAGTTTGTTGGTGTTAAGGTAGATTCGAATTTTACGCTATCAGGAATAGAAGTATCTAAATAAAAGTTAAGGTTGTATTTTAGCTTTCCCTGTACTTTAATTCCTTCTAAAGACTCGAATAAGCCTACTGGAAAAGCATCAAAAATAGCTTGTGCATCTTGCTCTTCAGCATTGATCTTCATCTCATAAATCTTGTTTGGAGACAAGGTGTATTTTAAATACGGATGAACTGAGGCGTTTTTTAAGAACACGGTTGATGTGCTATCCAAAGAAATGAAATTCTCCCCGATTAGTACATCTGCATCTATTTTTGCATCCGGAACAACAATATCAGCAGAAGAAATTCTCTTTTGGTTAATGGTTAAGTTTTTGATAGCCCATGAACCAGAAATTTTATAGTCATCTCCACTGTAATCAGCATCTTTCATTTCTGTGCTTGCCGTATCAAAGCTGAGCTTGGTATGCAGTTTTTGTTCTAAATATTTGGGTAATTGAAACTTTTGACCATCAGCAAAAAACATTACGTTAAGCCTTTTTTTACCTGGATTTAATTTTCCATTGACATGCCAAGTTGCTGTTGTGTCATTAACAACAATAGTCGAAACTAGTTTTCCATTATCTATAGTTGCACTAGTTTTGAATTTTAAGGATGCTGTATCATTGTCATTTAAACGCACCACAAAATTCTTGATTTCCATGTCATCAGGAATTTTGTAAAATACCTCGTTTAACAAATCACTTGCCAAATCGCCAAGGTTAACTTTGCTTTTTGCAGTTGTGCTATCTTTCTTTTTTCGTTTTAAAATGAAGTCGATGTTTGTTGTAGAGTCTCTTAAAACAATATTTAACTTTCCCTGGTCAAGATTAATTTCTGATAATTTAACATCGCCAAACAATAGAGGAAATAATTTTACGGCAACCGTAATGTCGTTTATGGTAGATAGTGTATCTCGGTCTTTTGGAACAACCGAAATGTCTTTCATATTTACGGCACTTAATCCAGTAAAGCCAGCCGAACCAATTTTAATTTTTAGGCCATAATCTTTATCCGCTTTTGCGATAGCCTTAGCCATCATTTTTTTTAATAAAGCTTCTCTTTTGCTATAAGCATAAACACCAACAGATATAAATAAAAGCAAGAACACACCTAAAACCCAAACGCCGATTTTTAGATATTTCTTGGGAATGTTAATTTTTGGTAACTGCATAAACTAATGTAGAATTAATTGTTAAACAAACGCTTAGAGCAAATGTTTATTCTGCGTTAAAATTACAATAAAAAGGACGATAGAAAATTTTTTGTGCCTATGTTTTGTTAATTTTGAGGAATGATAATTACCAAGGAGCAAGTTTTAGCTGCCTTAAGCCATGTTGAAGACCCAGATTTAAAGAAAGATTTGGTTACGCTTAACATGATTAAAGATGTTAAAATTGAAGATAAAACGATAGGATTTACCCTAGAACTGACAACACCTGCTTGTCCGATGAAAGAGATGTTGAAAAACGCATGTACAAATGCAGTTAGACATTTCGTGTTGGCTGATGCAGAAATCAATATCAATATCACTTCGAGGGTTACCAAACCATTAGATATTTCTCAGTTGAAAGACATTAAAAATATAATTTTAGTTTCTTCTGGTAAAGGAGGCGTTGGAAAATCTACCGTGGCCAGCAACCTAGCTGTAACTTTAGCTAAAGATGGTGCAAAAGTTGGTTTAATAGATGCAGACATTTATGGGCCATCTGTTCCCATCATGTTTGGGTTAATTGGAGCAAAACCAAGCGCTAGAGAAACGGAAGATGGTAAAAGTTTAATTTTGCCAATTGAAAAATATGGGATTAAATTACTTTCATTAGGTTTTTTTGCCGACCCAGACCAACCTGTGCCTTGGCGTGGACCAATGGCATCAAACGCCATCAAACAGTTGTTTAATGATGCAGATTGGGGTGAGCTAGATTATTTAATCGTCGACCTTCCTCCGGGCACTGGAGATATTCATATTACCATTAGCCAGAGTTTTCCAATTGCTGGAGCTGTTATTGTTACCACTCCTCAACAAGTGGCATTGGCCGATACTAGAAAAGGATTGGCAATGTTCAGAATGCCAGGAATAAATATCCCAGTTTTAGGCGTAATAGAAAACATGTCTTATTTCACTCCAGCAGAATTGCCAGAAAACAAATATTACATATTTGGCAAGAATGGCGGGAAAGAGTTAGCGGAAAAATATGATGTTCCATTTTTAGGCGAAATACCATTGGTACAGGGCATTACCGCCTCAGGAGATAGCGGAGAACCAATATCTATGGAAAACGATAGTCCAATAGCTGCTTCATTTACTGAAATTGCAGGGAAAATTGCCCAACAGATTTCTATAAATAACGTACAGACAGCTAATTGCTAAAAAATTACTATTTTTATACTTTAATTGATATAAAATGAGTTTAACAGAACAAGTGGAGCAAGCATTAGAAACCATTAGGCCATATTTAATTGCTGATGGAGGTAATGTTGCCATAGAAGAGATTACGACGGACAATGTTGTTAAATTAAGATTATTGGGTAATTGCGGTAGTTGTAAAATGAGTTTTATGACCATGAAAGCAGGTATTGAACAAGCTATCATGAAAGCTGTGCCAGAAATTACTAGTGTTGTTGCTGTAGATTTAGCAGAACAAGATTAAGTTTTTAACAAAATTTAACTAGTCAATAAGCCATTTACAAGTATTTTTGTACAATGAAGTATAGCTTAACTATCATATTGTTGTTGTTTGTTGCAACTGTTTTTGCGCAAAACGAAACCAAAAGCAATAAATTGATTCAATTTTCGGGGATTATTACCGATGTTGACAGCAATTCTGTTGTGCCATACGTTACCATTACCAATAAAAGTTTTAACGAACAAAAATACGCAGCCAATTACCAAGGCTATTTTTCATTCATAGCCCATCCGGGTGATACATTATTATTCTCTGCGGTTGGTTTTACAAGCAAAACCTTTGTTTTACCAAATCTTATTGCCGATAGTAAATTTACGGCTATGATTAAGCTAAAAACTGAAATCGTTTATTTAAGGACCGTACGTGTTAATCCTTGGGCAACCGTAGAAGAGTTTACCAAAGATTTTCTTTCCATGAAAGTGGCAGATGATGATTTGGCACTTGCTAAAAGAAACGTTTCTCCAGAAGCTTTAAGGGGAATGATAAAAACCTTGCCTAGAGACGGGCAAGAAGTTAGCAATGGGAACTATCGTTATAATTTTGACAGGATGATGAATGTAAACATGCGTCAGACTAATCCACTCCTAAACCCATTTGCTTGGGGTAAATTAATGCAAACTATCTTTAATGGAGATAAGTTGCGTAGCGAAGAACAATAAATTTAATTTACGATTTTAGATTGAGGAGTTACGAATATTGAGGTTCAAGAAATCGTAAATCTTAAATAATCTTATCTTTTTTTATTCTGCTTAGGGAAACGCATTTTGTAATCAGTAGATACATTTCCTTTGGAAATAGCATCTAACTTTCCTTTTAACAATTGTTTGCGTAATAAGCTTAGTTTGTCAGTAAAAAGTTTGCCTTCAATATGGTCATATTCATGTTGAATAACTCTTGCGGGAAATCCTGTTACTTTTGCTTTATGTTGCTTCCAGTTTTCATCATAATAACTAATCAAGATATTTGGCTTACGCATCACATCTTCACGAACTTCTGGAATGCTTAAACAACCTTCGTTAAATGCCCAAGGCTCGCCAGACTCCTCTAAAATCTGTGCATTGATGAATACTCTTTTGTAAGCTTCCTCTTCCTCATCACCTTTGGTATCTACAATGAATAAACGAATAGGTAAACCAATTTGGGGAGCAGCTAAACCCACACCACTCGCATTGTACATTGTTTCGAACATATTGCTAATTAGTTGTTGCAAATCAGGATATGTTTCATCAATATCAACACAAACTTTCTTTAAAACTGGGTCTCCGTAAGCTACAATTGGTAATTTCATCAGGATTGTTATTTCTTATAATAGTGCAAAAGTACGAAAATACACGAATTGTTAGATTGCTTTATTGCTAAATTGTTGATTAAATCATAATTAATGGCTCAATAAGCTAACAAGGCTTACTTGAATCTAGTTGAACCATATGAGAAATATAAGTTCATTTAAGGTATGCTCTTATATTCCTTAAAAGACTTATATTGTAAATTACAATTTAATCTTCTGTCGGGTAAAATGTTAAAGAACTCAATTTACTTTCATCCAAAATCTCATTAGAAATGTTGGCCATATCGGTTACGGTAACAGCTCTAATCTTATTAAAAACGGTTTCCAAATCATCAATTTTATTGTAATCAATTAAGCTTTTCGCCATAGAAATAATTAAGCCAATTCTATTTTCTTCGCCTAATGCAATTTGTCCGATAAACTTATTCTTAACTTTTTGTAATTGAATTTCTGTTAATGGATTTGCTTTTATTTTCTTAAATTCTTTAGCAATCAGACTAAATGCTTTATCTAGTTTTTCTTGGTCTGTGCCAAAATAAAGGGCAAAAATTCCCGTATCACTTAACGGACTGTAATTAGATTCTATAGTGTAAGCAATACCGTATTTCTCTCTAATCTGAAGGTTTAAAATAGAGCTCATTCCTGTTCCACCGAGCATGTTGTTTAACAACAATAATCCGGCTTTATAAGGATGGTGTAAGGAATAAGCTTGCGTGCCCATAATTACATGTGCTTGTGAAATTTGCTTATTTACAACTATGTTTTGTGCAGCATTTGGAACTGGAGCTATCCTGTTTTTTGGTGATAAATTTGCAGGAACAGATTCGAAATGTTTTGAGCCTACTCTAACGAATTTATTTAAAGGATAATTTCCAATTACACCAACAACAATTTCATCTGTACGATAATTGGCTGCGATAAATTTTAAAATATCTTTTTTCGTTAAAGCATTAACCGTTTCAGGAGTTCCTAAAATATTTCTCCCAAAGGAATGGCCTGCAAAAAGTTGGTCTTCAAAATCATCATTAATGGCTTCTTCTGGCTGGTCTAAATAAGAAGTAATCTCATCTAATATTACACCTTTTTCCTTTTCCATTTCATCCTCTGGGAAAACGGAATGAAATACAATATCATTAAAAAGTTCTAATGTTCTATCTAAATATGGATTTAAGAAAGAAGCGTGAATGCAAGTGTATTCCTTGGTGGTATAGGCATTTAAATCAGCGCCAACACTTTCTAATCTTGTTAAAATCTGATTGGTATTTCTTTTTTCAGTACGTTTAAAAATCAGATGTTCTATAAAGTGAGCCAAGCCCATTTGCGCTTCGTCTTCATCTCTTGAGCCACTGTTGATAATAATACAGGCATGAGATATGGTCGATGCCGAAGGAACATGAAGTAATCTTATGCCGTTTTTTAAAGTGTGTACGTTGTATTCCATTAAGCAACAAAGATATGGTTTTTTAGCTATAGCTTCTTCGTTTCCGGAACCGTAACCTTCTCTCTTGTAATTATTAATTAAAAATAAAATCCCTAACGCAGCTATTCTTTGTCTGCATTACTTGGCAGCTCAAAATATGCTCATCTTTCCAGTGCAGTAGAATCAGCAAACTGTACGTCCAGTATTAGTTATTGTCCAAGTAGGCATCAAGTAGGTCTATGACGTAAGTAATCCTTACTTGATACCTACTTGATACATCGGTGATATGTACTAGTTACTCCCTTTGCTACTGTTTGTTGAAGCCTTCTTCATCCCCTAATGACAAGCTGAGACCAAGATCTGAGCTCTTCTATGTTATAATGAGTTTTAAATAAGTAACTTATAGGTTATCGTCTTTTAATAAATGGCTAATTTAAATGATGTTAGGGAACAAAAGGCCTCTTTATTAAGTTTATCCTAACCTGTCATTTTGACTTATAAACTCTTTTGGAACAACCATTGATAAGCATAGGTATAATCAAAAAATTATAAATTAATTATGACAACAGAAAAAGGAAGTATTTCCATACACACTGAAAACATTTTCCCAATCATCAAGAAATTCCTGTATTCGGATAATGAAATCTTTTTAAGGGAACTAGTTTCTAACGCAGTTGATGCGGTTCAAAAAATAAAACGTTTAGCAGCTCTTGGTCAGTACAACGGCGAACTTGGCGAGCCATTAGTTGAGGTAAGTTTAGACCAAGCAGCAAAAACCATCACTATTAGCGATAATGGTTTGGGGATGACTGCAGAAGAAATCAAAAAATACATCAACCAAGTTGCTTTCTCAGGTGCTAGTGAGTTTGTAGAGAAATTTAAGGATGCGAAAGATGCTAATGAAATCATTGGTAAATTTGGTTTAGGTTTCTATTCTGCGTTTATGGTTGCAGATTTAGTAGAAATTCAAACGTTATCTTATCAGGATGGTGCTGAACCAGCAAAATGGACTTGCGATGGTAGTACATCCTTCGAGATTTCTGAAGGAAGCAGAACCACTCGTGGTACCAGCATCATTTTACATATTAACGCAGAATCTGAAGAGTTTTTAAGCGAAGATAAACTTCAACAAATTTTAGATAAATACGCTAAATTTTTACCTGTTCCAATCAAGTTTGGTACTAAAACAGAACAAGAAGAAGATGGTGTTGATGCAGAAGATAAACCTAAATACAAATCAATTGAAGTTGATAACATCGTTAACACAACTAATCCAATTTGGACAAAGGCACCTGCAGATTTGTCAGATGCTGATTATTTAGATTTCTACAAACAATTGTATCCTTTTTCAGAAGACCCATTATTTTGGATTCACTTAAACGTTGATTATCCTTTCAACTTAACAGGAGTTTTATACTTCCCTAAAGTAAAGGATGATTTTGATATGCAACGCAACAAAATCAAATTATTCAGTCGCCAAGTATTTATTACTGATGAAGTAAAAGATATTGTTCCAGAATTTTTAATGTTATTACACGGTGTAATTGATTCTCCAGATATTCCATTAAACGTATCGAGAAGTTTCTTACAAGCAGATAGCAACGTTAAAAAAATCAATAGTTACATCACTAAAAAAGTAGCTGATAAATTGGCTGAATTATTTAATAAAGACCGTAAAGCTTACGAAGAAAAATGGAGCAATATTGGTTTATTCGTTAAATACGGAATGATTAGCGAAGAGAAATTCTATGATAAAGGAAAAGATTTCGCTTTGTTAACCAATACCAAAGGTGAGAATTTTACTTTCGAAGAATACAAAGAAAAAGTAGCTCCAGCTCAAACTGATAAAAACGGAACGGTAGTTTATTTATATACTACTGACCCAGATAAACAAGATGGATTTATCCAATCGGCGGGGAAAAAGGGTTACGATGTTTTATTGATGAATTCTCCAATTGATAATCATTTTGTGAGTAGCTTAGAACAAAAACTAGAGAAAACACAATTGAAACGTGTTGATGCCAGTGTAGCAAATCAACTGATTGAAAAAGATGAATTGCAAGAATCTGTTTTAAGCGAAGAGCAATCGACCAAAGTAAAAGAGATTTTTGAAAAGGCAATTGTTAAGGCTAATTTCAGTGTAGAAGTTGTGGGTTTAAGTCCAGATGATTCTCCAGTTACGGTAACTATGGACGAGTTTATGCGTCGTATGAAGGATATGGCAAAAATGGGTGGCGGAATGAGTTTTTATGGTAATATGCCAGATAGCTACAAAGTTGCCATTAACGGAAACCACAAATTAGTAAGTAAAATTTTAGCATCGGCTGATGAAGAAGAGCAAAGCAAATTTGCTAAACAAGCAGTGGATTTAGCTTTACTTTCTCAAGGAATGTTAACAGGAGCAGAATTAACAGCTTTTGTAACTAGAAGTGTTGAGTTAATATAACCGAAGAGGTTTACCAAGTTTCTTTAACCACATAGAAACATAGGAAACATAGTTTTTTTACACCATTGGCTATGTTTATCTATGTGTCTATGTGGTTTATTTATTTAATATGAAAAGAAGATTTCAATTATTACCCGTAACCATTTTCATCGCAATTTTCTTTTTGCTGAATTGGTATGCATTGAGTGGTTTGCAAGTTGTGGCTACGGAGGCCTACGTTCCGAGTGTATTTTGGTCTGTTATTTCACTAAGTGTTTTCGCTTTGATTTTTGCAATTCAAGGTATACAAAGTAGAGGAATGGGTGTGTTTTTTAAAATTGCAACCCACGCTTTTTTAATGCTGTTTGTGAGTGAGCTTATCTTCATTATTAACTTGATTTTAGATGATATTTTTAGGGTTTTAGCAGGATTATTTCAGTTAATTAAGCAAGGTGATTTCTTAGCTCCTGCTAGAAATATCTATTGGGTTGAATTTGGAATTGGTCTTTTCTTCGCCTCAATTTTATTGTTTTTGTATGGGATAATAAAGGGCAAATATGCTTACAGGGTGATTAAGCATACTTTAACCTTTAAGGATTTACCTTCAGCTTTTGATGGCTTTACGATAACTCAAATATCTGATGTTCATGCGGGAAGTTTTACCAATCCTAAAGCGGTGCAAAAAGGAATCGACTTAATTAATGAGCAAAAATCAGATTTGTTTGTATTTACGGGAGATTTGGTTAACAATAAAGCAGAAGAAATTAAGCCTTGGATAGGACATTTCTCACAGATAAAAACTAAGTATGGTCAGTTTTCTATTTTAGGCAATCATGATTATGGCGATTATGTAAAATGGGATAATGACTTAGTCAAAAGAGGAAATTTACAGCAACTCAAAAAATATCATTCAGAATTGGGGTTTCATTTATTGTTAGATGAGCATATTGATTTAAATAAAGATGGACAAAAGATAATCTTAGCAGGAATTGAAAACTGGGGCTTGGGATTTGGTGAACGTGGAGATTTACAAAAAGCGTTACAAGGAACTACACCTGAAGGGTTTAAAGTGCTGCTTTCTCATGACCCATCACACTGGGATGCGCAGGTGAAGAACAATCCTTCAAAAATTCATTTAACATTAGCTGGTCATACCCATGGGATGCAATTTGGCATCGAGGCGTTCGGTATAAAATGGAGCCCGGTAAAATTGAGGTATAAACATTGGGCAGGAATTAAAGAAGAAAACGGCAGATTTTTAAATGTAAATCGTGGTTTTGGCTTTATCGGATTTTCTGGAAGAGTAGGAATTTGGCCAGAAATTACTGTGATAGAATTGAAAAAAGGATAATTATTTTTTTAGGGTGTTGTAGCGTTTGGCATTTTACCTCCGTATGGGTTCTTAGTGTTGATGGCCATTAACCTATTTTTCACCCTTAAAATTTAATTATGAAACTTACATTTAATTACAAAGCTTTACTTGCCGCAACCGCTCTCTCACTTGGATTAATTTCTTGTTCAAAGAATGATGATTATATTCCACCAGCAATTTCTGGAATAAGTATTATCCATGCATCGCCAACTACGGAGAAATTAGACGTTTTTATCAATAATACTAAAATAAGTGTAAACGATTTTTCTTTCGGAACGAAGATGGACTATCTAAATGCTTATTCTGGCAAAAGAAAATTTGATGTGGCAAAAACTGGAACAACAACTAGTTTAAAATCACAAGAATTTACACTAGAGCCACAAGAAGGTTACTCATTATTTGTTATTGATAAATTAGAAAACATCAACCTCCTTTTCTTAAAGGATGATTTTACGCAACCTGCTGCAGGAAAAGCTAGAATCCGTTTTGTGAATTTAAGTCCAGACGCTGAAGCTTTAAACTTAGCAATAGCAGGTAGTGCAACAGATTTATTTACCAATAAGGCATTCAAGGAATATTCAACTTTCGAATCTATCGATGCTGCTGAAAAAGTAACCTTTAACATTAAAAACAAGACAACAGGAGCTAATGAAGTTGTTTTAGCCGATGTTAAAATTGAAGCAGGCAAGGTTTATACCCTTTATGCAAAAGGGCTCAAAGCAACTGCTGATGCAACTAAATTCGGAGCGGCTATATTTACACACAAATAGTCAACCAAGGAGCCAATCTATAAATGGTTGGCTCTTTTTGTTTTATCGATTTTTCTATAAATTTTTTATGGAAAATGGATGTTTATCTAATCTAACTTAAAGTTTTAGTTAAATTTTGTAAAAAATGCAAGATGCTTAAAACTAAAAATTAAGTTTGTAAAAGGTAACCATCATCTCTTGAAAAAACGCTACTCAGTTTTTCTATTATTAATCCTGTGTTTATGCACATTAACACTGTTTGCCCAAAGCAATAGGCGTGTTAGTGGTTACGTTGCCGATACCAGTAAAACAGCAATAAGCGATGCTCCTGTGTTATTAATTATTGGTACCGATACATTGCGAACCACTACAGATGAAGAAGGCTATTTCAGCTTTGCTAAAATAAAACCAGATCCTTTCTCTATAAAAGTTGAGCTAATGGGTTATCAGCCTTTTATCAAAAACTATTCTTTTGGAAAGGAAAAACAATTGGAAATTAAAGATATTCAACTCAAGTTTTCTTCGAATACCTTAAAGGAAGTTGTGATTAAAACCAGGCCAAATCCAATAAGAATAATGCAGGATACCATTGAGTATAATGCTGCGGCTTACAGGGTTATGGAAGGGGATAATGTAGCTGATTTAATAAAACAGTTTCCGGGATTAGAGGTTGACGATGAATACAATGTGAAAACGATGGGGAAAGAAATGGTAAAACTGCGGATTAATGGAAAGGATTTCTTTACAAATAACATCAAAGACTTTATAGGTAAACTTCCAGCAGGTATTGTTTCCAAAATCCAAATTATAGATGATTTTGGCGATGAAGCAAACTTTACGGGAATCAAAATTGGCGAACCAGCTAAAATGCTAAACATAGTAACTAAGCCAGGGATGAATAAAGGAAAGTTTGGCTCACTTAGTATTAACGGTGGTACAAATGACCAAATGGGTAGTGGTGCAAATATTAATTTATGGAGCGATGAGAAGCAAAGCACAGCTGGTTTAAATTATGGAACATCAAACAATGGAGCAGGAAAAACTCAAAATAAAGGTTTAGTAGTCTCCCATAATGATAAATGGGGGAAAAATGGAAGTTTTGGAGTTAACTATAATGGTGGAAATAATAATTCTGCCTTTGCTAATGAGCAATCTGTAGAAACATTAAATCCGTTGGGTACGTTTTATAACAATTCATCCAGTAATGGAGAAAATAAAAACAACAACCATAACTTAAACAGCAATTTTAACTTCAATAATAAAAAGATATACTTAAATGGGAATATTGGGGCTTCCTATAATAATGGTAATAATATCAGCTCTTCTATTAATAACCAATCGGGTGTGATTAAACAGGATAATAAAAACTTTAATCAATCCACTAACAAGTCGCCAAGAATTAATGCTAGTTTAAATTTCTCTAAAATATTAAAGAATAAAAGAAATAGCTTATCTGCAAATTTGGGTATTTCTACCTCTTCAACTAATTCGGATAGAATTATAAATACCAACACACTTTATTACGACAAAGTAACACAGGTTTTAGAAAAAGATTCTGTGTTGAACAGGAATTTGATCACAGAAGGAAACAGTCTAAACTTTAATTACGGAATTAGCTTTAGTTTGGGTTTAAAAAAGCCTAAAGACAGCTTAGCTCGACAAAGCTTAAATTTCAATTATAATGGTTCGTTTGGCAGAAATAATAATGATGTTTCTACTTTTGTTTTTGATAACCTAAACAATCAAGCTAGGTATGTCGACTCGTTAAGTACCCAATCTAGTTCGGTATTTATCAACCAACTTTTGGGAATTAACTATAATTTCAACAATAAAAAGATGAGGTATAATTTTGGGCTTAACCTGAGGCCGACTTTTATGAGTAGTAACTATATCAACCTACATCGAAAAATAAACAATAATAACCTCAACTATTCTCCAAATATTAATTTAAGTAGAACGATAAGCAAGGGGAAAACAATTTCAGTTAATTATAGTGGCAATAATAATAGCCCTACAATCTATCAATTACAACCCATAAGGAATACTCAAAATTTACAGAATATAGTTGTTGGTAATCCAAATTTAAAGCCTTCATTTAATCATAATGTTTCATCAAGTTTTAATTACGTGCATACCAAATCAGGGGTTTCGGTGCAAAGTGGATTAAGCTTTGCTACCACCCAAAATGAAATTGTAAATAATGTTGTTTTAATTCCCGATACCTTAAACAGTTTAAAGCAAGAAACAAGGTTCGAGAACGTAAACGGCACTTATAATGCTGGGAGTAATTATATAGTAAACGTTCCTATTAAAAAGAATAAACTTTCTATTTCTTATGGAGGTAATATTGGACTTTCAAACAGGGCTGTCTTCATTAATAACATTAAAAGTTTTAATAAAGGATTAAACTTTTCACAAAACATTAATGCATCTCTTAATTTGAAGAAATTTGGATTTAATGCCAATACAAGCTATAGTTTTAGCTCTAACAATAATTCTATTAACGTTAACCAATTTAATGATGTAGCTCTAGCTAATCTAGGACAAATAACTGGGGCTAACTTTTTTAAGACTCACAATTTTAGGACAGGCTTAAATAGCTCTTTAAGATTGAAGAAACTTTCAGTTTATGCAAATATGAATTACAACATGAGCGTAAACAACTCTGATTTCAACAACGCTACTAATAGAGATGTTAAAAGCTTAGATATGTCACTTTCAGCTCAAGCAACGATAAGAAAAAGCTATCGTGTAGGATTTAATGGGAGTAAAAGAATTAATTCTGGTTACTCATTGGCAAATACAAATCCATTACTTTTAAATGCAAATTTAAGCAAGTCATTTTTTAAATCTCAATCATTAAGTCTGAACATTAGTGCTAATGATTTGTTAAACCAAGGAAATAACTTAGCTAGGTATGTTTCTGGGAATTCGATAATCGATAGTAGAACTAATCAAATTACTAGAGTTTTTACATTTGGATTGAGTTATAACATCTCTAACTTTGGGGGAAGAAATTTTAGGGTTGATGCAGATTAAAATGAGTAAAAAAATAATTGGTAATGTCTTTTTTGTAATCCTCATATTGGTAGTGCTTTTTGTGCCGCCAGTTAAGGCATTTATGATACAAGGTTTAATGGGCTTAGGCTTATTTAAACCAAACGTTGATGCAGAAATTTTACCTTCTACGCCAGATTTATCTCAAATTAAGTTTAAAAATGCCAAAGGGAAAGTTGTTAATCTGAATGAATTAAAAGGTAAAGTGGTTTTTATTAATTTTTGGGCAACTTGGTGCCCTCCCTGTTTGGCAGAAATGCCTTCCATTAATAAATTGCATCAACAATTAAAAAACGATACCGATGTTGTCTTTTTAATGATTGATGCCGATAGTGATTTCCCAAAAGCCCAGGCTTATATGGATAAAAGAAACTACCAAATGCCCGTGTATACTTTTGCGAGTGATTTGCCTAAGGAGTTATTTAAAGGCTCACTACCAACAACAATTGTATTTGATAAAAAAGGAAGAATTTCATTTAATGAAGTAGGTGCCGCAAATTATTCAAATCCAAAATTTATAGCGTTTATTAAACAATTAAAAGAGTTAAAAAATTAATATGTTACTACCATTTGATATTGAAATAGGAGAAATTAATTATGCTGTTTTTCCTGAGGGAAATGATACTTATGTAATTTTCAAAGATGGAAAGGAATACGTTCAAATTCAAAAGGATACTGCCGAGCAATGGCTAAAATTTGATAAGGAAACGGCTTTGCCATTATTTGATTATGATGAAGAAGTTAATCAGATAGGAAAGCAAATTGATGCTTACAATGAAAATCCGCCAGAAGAAGAGGATGAAGAAGATTTGGACTAAGTTTAGCAGAGCTGGATGCGTAGATTATTAAAAAAGCTTTTTGGTTCATTCGTTATCAGAATGGCGAATAAATACGCATCTAATCCCAAAAAAGAGCGTGTTCATGAAGCGCTCACAAATCTTTTTAACCATATTATTACGAATCCTGGTAAGAAAGGATTGTTATTTGATTTTCACGACAAGCAACCTTATATTATATTTTCTGACCAGCATAAGGGAGCCAAAAACTATGCTGACGATTTTAATTTCGGCAGGAAGAATTACCTTGCTGCCTTATCTTATTACAACTTGCAGAGTTTTACGCTAGTAAGCTTGGGCGATAGTGAAGAATTATGGGAAAACTCTTTAGAAGCGGTTAAAAAACATAATAAAGACACTTTCATTCTCGAAACAGAATTTCTAAAAAGAGAAGCCTTCATCAAAATATTTGGTAACCATGATTTGTATTGGGACAACGACCCATTAGCGTCTTTTCAATTAGAAAAAATCTATGGTTCAAAAGTTAAAATTTATGAGGGATTAATACTTCAAACCTTAATTGGCAATAATCCATTGCAAATTTTCTTAACTCACGGCCATCAAGGTGATTTACAAAGTGATGGAAATTGGTTTAGCAAATGGTTTGTATCGAGGGTTTGGGCGCCATTACAAGCTTACCTTCAGGTTAATCCAAATACGCCAGCATTTAATAACCAGCTCAAATCTAAACACAACCAATTCATGTATGAGTGGGCAGCTGTTCAGCAATCAGTTCTCATAACGGGTCATACACATCAACCGGTTTTTAATTCTTTAACACATTTAGAAAGGTTATACATCAACCTAAACGAAGCAAGAAAAAACGAGGATGAAGCTGCAATTGAAAAGATTGAACAGCAGATGCGGAAAGAAAGAATTTATGGAGCAGAAATGCCAAGTTTCACTGCATTAAAGTCTAATTACTTTAACAGTGGCTGTTGCTGTTTTAGTGATGGAGATATTACGGGAATCGAAATTACTGAAGGCAAAATTCGACTAATTAAATGGGCTTATGCAAAAGGAAAACAACCCACAAGAATAATTCTGGAAGAGGCTGATTTATCAACATTAATTACCGAAGTTTAGCAACTATGGAAGAATCATTCTACATCAAGGTAAACGGCATCATTTACGAAGTTATTCCAGAAGAAGGGAGCACATTTACCATCTTTAAATTTGATGCAGAGTATATGCAAATACTTCGCAATAAAAACAATAAATGGATGCGCATCGATTATAAAACAGACGAGCCTATTTTAGAGGAAAATAAGGAAGTAGAAGATGTGGGTAGGTTGATTGATAGATATTTGAAGAATTAGGTTCTTTTTACCTCTACCTTCTTCCATTCTATCCAGCCCAACTTTCTCTATCCAAACTTCTATAATGTATAGCTTCGGCTAAATGTTCCGACTCTATATTTTCACTGGCTGCCAAGTCTGCAATGGTGCGTGCAACTTTTAAAATACGGTCGTAAGCGCGAGCAGATAAGCCTAATTTTTCCATCGCTCGTTTAATTAAAACTTGTCCTGTTTCATCAATAACACAAATTTGCCTAACCATATTCGGACTCATCTGTGCGTTAAAATGCAAAGCATCGTTAGCTTCAAAACGTTTGTCTTGAACTGCTCTTGCTTTCATCACTCTTTCTCTAATCAAGCTGCTTTTTTCCGCTTCGCGGGATGATGCCAGTTCTGTGAAATTTACGGGCGTAACCTCAACGTGTAAATCGATCCTATCTAATAAGGGGCCAGATATTTTGCTTAAATACTTTTGTACTATTCCTGGGCCGCATAAACATTCCTTTTCTGGGTGATTAAAAAAACCGCAAGGACATTGGTGTGTCGATTATTCTACGAAAGGAAAAAACCTTTCCAAAACCTTTCAAAGCAGGTTTTCCGAACAATCCAAAAAACATTGGAGAGCATATCAAAAAGAAACGTATGCAATTGGGTCTAATGCAGAGTGAGGTGGCGGAAATGTTTAAGGTTAGTGCCGACTGTATTACCAACTGGGAAAACAATCGAAACAAGCCTCAAATTAACTACTACCCAAGTATCATTTCCTTTTTGGGATATGTCCCGTTTGAGTTAAATACAAATACGTTATCGGAAAAGATATTTGCTTACAAGTGCATAAACGGATTGAGCTATAAAGCGTTTGGGAAACTGCTAGGGGTTGATGCTTCCACGATACGCTGTTGGGAGATTGACCAAGGCACGCCAAATAAAGAAAAGATAAAGAAACTGGAAACACTACTAACAACAAAGCCACTCGATTGAGTGGCTTTTATTAATTCATTATTGAGCTTCATTTAATTTACATCGATCGTACATTGCGTCAGCAACTCCGTGCATATTAAAATACAAGTCGAACGCATAATTATTACATTCGATGTGTCCATCTGGATCGTTCGCAAACGTCGCCGTACAGTTCGCTGTGGCTGCACTCAAGATATTCTGCAGGTTGTCGCAAAAGCTTAAATAGGAGTCTAAACAACTTGGTGCTTCTGGTGGTGGACCCACAACACTAACAGTAGGAATTTTAGAATTATTAACGGACTGAGAGTCCGCATTAGTGAAGCATAGGGACAACCCGATTAATATGATTATAAATAGTGCGTTTTTCATTTGAAATATTTAATTTTTTAGAGGTCAATTGATTAAAATTAAGGGCGCGATTTTTTTAACCCATAGCGCTTATTCACTCGCTTTGTCATTACACCTATTAAAGGCACTTAAATCAGCCATAAGCATCGCGGTGTTAGTGTCGTCAGCCAATATTTTGCATTCGGTAAGACCTGCGGGATCTGACGGAAAAGTGACATCACAAACCGCTATCATTAATATCCATAAGTTATAAGTCATCTCCATTCTTGAATTGAACTGGCTCAAACAAGTGGGAACCTCAGGAGGAGGGCCGACAACGCTGACTTTTTCTACCGTAGAATTGTTAACCGATTGGGCGTTTGCGTTGTTAATGCTTAAAAATAACCCAATGAATACGATTAGGATTACTCTGCTTTTCATTTCGATAAAAATTTAAGCGTTTCTTTCTTGAAAAACTCTTCCTTTTCTTCTTTGCTCAGGCTATTTGAGAAATTGGGATATTTTTTATACAATTTGGCAAGCTTACCATTTGCCTCTTTATACTTAGCAAGTATCAGCTCTGGGTTAGAGAAACCAAGGCTTTTAAGATGACTGATGTATTCAGTTTCAGTCTTTGGTTGGACGGCGGGTTTCCACTTGGTTGCATCGTACTTTTGAGCTTTATTAAGTTGTTCATTATGGGTTTTTTGAATATCCATTAGTGTACTCAGATAATCCTGAAACAAAGGGTCAACAGATACCGAGCTAAGCATAATAGTCTTATCTTCTCCCACGAGCGCTTTTGCATTTGCAAATGATACTACCTGAGCATCTTTCATTGTGACAAGGTCTTTGCTACAGGCAAACAATACTGCAATGAGGGCAATTAATAATAAATGGGTTCTTTTCATTTTCTTTTTTTAAGTGATTATTTAGTTTGTTTTGGTATTCAGGCGGTAATATCTTGAACGCAGTGATGATATATAGAGATAAAATAGAATGGCGAGTTACCCTTATATTACTATCAACAGAGAATCCAGATAAGTAATTTTTTTGTATTTCTCTGTGCTTTTCAATAAGCTGGTATATAGTTTATTGAGGTCTGTTAAGGAGGTACGTTCTGCATCAGAACGCATCAGGTTGATGCCGATAACCAAAACTTGGTTCTTATATTCCTTAAAAGAGCTTTTATCGCTTTTTAGTCTACGTATAGTTTTATTTATATCAATCAACTTTTTAGAAAAAACGTCGCTCTCTGAATGGGAGACCGAATCGACATTTCCGTTACTATCTATACTAAGTGTCAGCAAAAACAGGAAACTCTTTTTTTCAAACTCATTGGAATGAAACAACTTCTGGTCTACAACTAACGACTTCTTGATTGCGTCAGAGGCTTGCGACTGAGAAAAGCAGATATTAGATGCAACGCATAGCAAAAGTGTAATTAGTATGTTCTTCATTTTACTAAGATAGCCTAGTCCTTTGACTTTATGTAAAAAAATCGCCAATAGGCAAATTCCATACGTGAATGCCTATTTGTTTTGCTTGATGAGTTCAAAGAGCCCTGTCTTATATGCCTCTCCGATTGAGATTTTTATATCCCCAGTCAAAAGCATAAAGCTCTTATTTATGGTTTTGATATGGTTAACGTTGACAATGAATGACCTGTGAACCCTAACGAACATCTCATTAGAAAGCTTGTCCTGAATGTGCTTCATACTGATTTTTACAAGATGACTGCCCTCCAAAGTACAGATGTTCATCCTGTGATCCTGTGCCTCGATGTACAGTATCGAATTAATCTTGATTGGCAAAAGGTCAGCCCCACCTGTTAGGTTAACGAAGAGTGAGCTCTCTAAGCGCAGGGTCTGCTGAAGAAATGTTATCGCCTTATTTATTGCCTTGGTAAAACGGTCGAAGGAAATGGGCTTTAGAAGGAAGTCTACAACATCTTTTTCAAAGCCATCGAGTGCATATTTTGAGTGACCAGTTATCAATATAATAACTGATTCCTTAGGAAGCCTTTCGATTAAATCAATGCCCGAAATTTGAGGCATTTCAACATCCAACAATATGATGTCTGGAGTTACTCCCTCGCTTACTTCCCTTAACGCCTCCATCGGATTTGTCGAACAGCCCATTAGGGAAAGCTCTGGCACACGACTTACATAATTAGTCATTGCCTCAACAGAATGAAGCTCGTCATCAATGACATAACAGGAATATGGAGGTCTTTTAGTATCTGACATTTATTACCAATAAATCTAATCTTGCAATCCTTTGTAAAATAGTAAAAATTTAAACAGAACATAACTAGAGTTTTCCATGCAAATATTTTTAAAATGGATTAAGCTATAAGGCGTTTGGCAGATTGCTAGAAGGTTGATGCCTCTACCGTTCGCTTGAACTATTAATTTCATTTGTTGGCGAGCGAAGATACACAGCTTGATAACTCCTGTCCTGATTAACGCAAGCAAAAATTCTAAGAATTAGCTTATTGCGAATTGCGTTCAACACAAGCATTTTTTGTTTGCCCTCTCCTTCGGTTTTACGCAAATAGTACGCCTTCATCTCTGGCACGTTTTTAACCGAGCCCATCGCGCATATATGCAACAAGGACTTCATTTTCTTATTAGCCATGTGAGAAACCCTTGCTTTTCCCAGTACCGTTCCAGATGACTTCAAAAACGGCGCAACTCCCGCATAACAGGCAAATTTCTTCGGGTTGTTAATGTCCCTGAACTCATTCGTGCAGACGAGCAGATGAACCGCCGTTATCGGTCCGATGCAAGGAACGGAAGTTACTATTTTCATTAGTTGATTAAGCCGTTCATCTTCCCGAATGAGCTTTGCAATGCTTATGTTAACTTCTTCAATGTCCGCTTTTAACGCCTCTATGCTCCTACTACATAACTTCACACTGCTTTTTGCCACACCCTTTTTTATAAAAGTGGATTGCTCTTTTAACGGGACATTGATTGCGACCTGCAGGGAGAGCAAGCGGGTTCTTATGGTTGAGAGGTTGGCAAGCTCTACCAGTACCTGCCGTTTGGGCATCCATAGTCGCAAATGGTCGCGGGATTTATACGCATATTCGGCTATGCGCCTTGCATCAATCTTGTCGTTTTTGCCCCTGATGTTTCCGAGCGAGTTCCTGATATGCAATGCGCCTTCGAGCACAATGTTTGCCTTGACCCGTTTCAGGCAGTTGAGGAGATGATTGCAGTATATTCCCGTATGTTCCATGGCAAACACGGCTTTTGAAACCGTGAAGCCCGTCAGTGCTTTTAGCTCTTGGATAAACGCAGTTATTTCCTCGGCGTTGTTTTTAATTTCTCGATGGAACAGCACCGTTGTTCCTTTCATTACTACGTGGTCAAGCTTGTTTCTTGAAACGTCCGTTCCGATAAAATACGTGTAGTTCTTTTTTCTGCTTGTTGCTTCCATCTTTGTCAAAAAACGACAGGTCTTTCCTCTTTGCAAAAATCCTGAGATTTCAGATGTATTATAATGCTACCTGTCGTTTGTCTTTTATAAACAGTGGAATTAATTCATCCGATAAGCCTCAAAGCTTTGAGCGACGACTAAAGCACCCACTGTTTTAATTATGTTTGATTTATAAAACAGCGGGATTGTCTCATTTGATAAGCCTATAACTTTGGACTATGCCTAATGCCCCCGACTGTTTTAACATTATTTATAACTATTACGGATGCACGTACGTATATCTAAACTTATCGCCATTAGTGCCAGTCTCAAATCCCGAAAGTTGCAACCGTGTCTCGGAAAGCTCGTCGATTGACAAGTCAAGCATCCCCGTAAAAAAGGAGTGCTTTAACGTCTTTTCGTTATTGGCAAAACTCCAACTTCCTTTGCTGATGACCGTATAGGTAGTACCGCCTGTATTCTCTTTCCGCTCCGCTGTTCCATCAGCATAGAAAAAATAATATTGCACACGGGGAGTTGATGAATTGTACGTTTCCCATTTGCTTATACCGTCATTGTATATTTCGCTAGAGGTTTGCACCCACGATTTTTTAGTGAGTAATTCAACTTTCGTGGCTGAAGATGAACTATTTTCCTTCTTACAGGAAACAAGAGAAAAGATTATTAGTGCGATTACTATATATACTTTCATTTCCTTATTGTTTTTTAAGCGTTACCTCATAATTCTTGTGCTCGTACTTCATCATTGCTCCAGTTGCGGCATCGACTGCCCACCCCAGCATTCCGAGCATATTCAGCACGGCAACTGGATTGAACACGGTTTTTGGCGCTATGGTGGCGGTTTGATAACCGCTTTTTTTCACTACGATTTGCTCTCCTGTAAAACCTTTTTTAAGGGTTACATCAACAGGCGTTTTGCCTTTCGCTACACCGTTTACTTCAACGTCCGCATTCGGCGGGTCTGAAATGACTTTCACGGTTTGTGTGGTTTTGGTAAGGATTGTTGCGCAACTTGATAATGTGCCGATGGCGCACGCCACGATAAGATAGGTAATGAATTTTTTCATAAAGTTTGGGGTTTGGTTACGGTGTAAAACTCAAGAACTTTCATTTTAAAACCTACCACCCATGATGATACTTTATTCGTACTAATGATAACTTTTAATATATTTGGGTTATGTATGGCATGAAATTAAGACTAGTGCGTGAACTGCGCGGATTGTCGCAAGAGAACGTTGCAAACAGGCTGGGTATCGCTCAAAATACTTACTCTAAGTATGAGAACAACCAAATCAAGATTTCTGCCGAAATGATGGAGAAGCTTGCCGAGGTGCTAGAGGTTAGTCCAATGGATATCATGGGACAAGTGCCTGCCGTTATCAACTTCGAGCAAAATCAAGGAACTCTTTTTGGCAACATTGAGACTTTGGTAGTTGGACAAAAGGAACTGTACGAGCAAATCATTAAATCTAAAGACGAGGAAATTGCGAGGCTTGTTAAGTTGCTCGATAGTATGATGAAAAAATAGTCCTACGCATAAAAGCTGTTGTAACAGTTGTAGCACTTGAACCGTCGCAACGAACTCCACCACATAAGTATCTTGAAAAGTGTCGGTCGAGGGATTCTTTGGACTGTTGTCTGTTTGCAGTTGGGACAATTGACTTTTTCACGTCCAGTGTCGGAAGGTGTGGGTTCTAGAGGCATTGTTGAGAGGGGTTACGGGTAAAATTCTTGTTGCAATTTACCCAAAAGAAATGCATTTTCGTGTGAAGAAATTATGAAGATAGAACGCACTATATCGCTGTAAGAATACTCTCAATTTCCAACTTTATTTTTAAATTCGTCAAATGATATTGGTTCAACTTGGTCTAGTTATAATCTTTGGTGTGTATGGGAGCTACATTGTTCATACTTGGGACAGGGCAAATCTTTTCAATAAGATTTGTTGCGTAATTGCGCTTTGCGCTTGCTTTATGATGGGTCTTGACGGATATTTGAAGTCAAAAGAACTTATGCGCCAAGAGGCAAAAGCCCAAGATAATTAATCTGTAATGATACTTACGCCCTTGTTACTACGACAGTGCGCCGTATTGTAGCTTGTGTGTTATCTCTTCTTTCCGCTATTCAAGATTTATTAAAAGTAAGATTATGTTTTCATCATTGCCCAAGACGGATATGTAATGTACCGTTAAAAATTAGGTAGTGATAATTGTAAGATAAGCCTTAACCGTAGGTGGGCAATAACACTTTTTCTTTTGGGGCAAGGATAATTCGTTGGAATTTATTAATCTTAAAAAGTTCCTGCTTATTTATATAATTTGGAAGTGAAAAGTGAATTTTGACCTCATCTCCGAAAAAATCTTTTGGTAAGGTTATTGAAAAATTGCCGCTTTCATCAGACTTCGCGGTTATTTCTGGAAATTCATCAACCAATATTTTAACATTTGCAAGGGGTTCGTCAGCGCTGCCGACGTTCCCAGTTATTATTAACGAGGTGCTGTCTCTTACCACTGGAACAGAAAGACTATTTTCTTCCAGCGTTACTGTAGTGGTTTTGGTAAGGTTCTTAAATACCCATTTATCACTTTTTAGGTATAATTCCACAGGTTTAGATTTAAAGGTTTCTGAAATAGTCTTGAATAAATAGCCCATATTGCTGGTAAGCATATTGCCTGCTATGTAGTCGTCATTTAGCTTCAGCTTTAAGCCTAGCTCATCAGAATAAATGTTTTCGTTCTTATTATCTTTTAAGAAGACGGTGGTGTTGAAATTTTCCCTATTGTGTCCTACTGGATTATAAAAATATATCAAAACAAAAATAGCCATGCCGCCTGTGGCAGAAAGCCCCAAAGTATGAGTAGTCTTAATGGTTAATGACCCGATTATTCCCGCAGAAAGTCCCGCAACCCCTAATGCTAGTAAAATTCTCAGAACGGTACTGAAACCCTCCGATTGAGTTTTATCGGGCGTGAAAAAGTAAACGGCTATAACTACAGCGGTTACTACTGTCCCAATTACGATGCTTATTATATTCTTTCTGTTTTCTTGTGCCATTGGACGTTGAATTTTTGAGTTAAAACCATTTATGTCTATGCCTCTGTCTGCGAATTGTTTCTTGTATTCTTTTATCTTTTCTGAAGATGAAAAGGTATTTATGAAATTTTGAATAATCGTGAAAAGACCGATTGATAATGCAACATTTTGCCCGGTCTTTTCATTGAATATCTTGATGAGGTCTAGGAAGCCAAAAGATGGCTGCAGAAAACTTACTATGGTTGCAGTGAAATTATTACAAACATTATCATCCTCAAAGAGATTATATTCATCGTTTAAAGTGATAATGGCATTATTAATCAAACTTGCGGTATCTGCATGAGATTTTATTAGCTCGGCAATTTGGTTTTGGTTGTGTTTTAGGTCAATGCTTTCATCAGCGAACCTAATGCTCAACGCCCTGACTGCGAGTGTAAATGTGTCACAGGCGTCTTTAATCTTCAGTTCAACCTCTTCTAGCATCACTTTCTTTTTTTAAGTATTTCGATTAGCTGTTTCATCCAATAATCTGCTTCCCCAAAATCGACTGAGTTTTTTAGAGTTATGAAGGTAAGGCCTAAGAACGGAGCTACCCGTAAGATGACGTCAACAGCATTTGGGTCTTTTATCTCATATAATGCTTTCACGATTTGTTCGAGAGTGTTTTCGGAAACATTCGGAGCCTTTGCTTCCTCTAGAATTTTTGAGACGGCGGAGCGTACTTGGTTGTTTTCACCCATAGATTTGTTAACGTTTGATTTGTAACTGGTTATCTAATATATAAAAATACTTCAAAATTATTTTTTCTTCCCACTCTTTACGATGCTTTCTATAATCGCTCGCTTCGTATTCTGTTCATCGGTCGTGAGCGTTCTGTGTTGCACATTCACTCGATAGCCCTTCACGCGCTTTTCTTCCTTCTCTTTCGATACTGTTTGCAGAAATACTAGCAAGCTTTCAACGGTATCGACTTGCACATTATGCGGTATTGGATTTAGGGATTGAATAACCGCTTTTCGTGTACTTGTGTTATCGATGCAGGCAAATATTTTTGTGTAATTGGCTTGCAGGCACTTTTCAATGTTATGCACCTCCCACGTCGCTTCCGTTGATTTGGATATTTCCACGGCAATTATTTTTCCGTCTTTTTCAAGCAACACGTCAACCCGTCCTTTTCCGTCAGGCGTGGGGGCTTCAATCGTTGCCCTGTATCCGTTGGCTTCCGCCATTTTCTTTATCAAAACTTGATGATAGCGGTGCTGACTAGGCGCTTTTGACGGCACTGGAATTTCTTCTTGCCTAGTAGGTTGTTCTTGGGTGTCTTCAACAATGGGTTCGGACTGCGTAACTTTCGGCTCGTCAAATGTTGGTTCTTCTTTGGGAATAGTAGCGCCGTAGGTTGTTCTTGAATGCGCAATGATTTCATCCGCAAATCCTTTGTCATCTGTTGCACGCAATGAGGAAGCAATCAGTGAAAAGTCATCCTCGCTTCTGTTCACTCGGGCAATCGCTTCTCCTGGGGAAAGGTTTTGCAGGTCGTCCGCTCCGAATGATGCGAAGCCTTCGGCCAGCCTCTTGGCATCGGTATCGCCCAGTCTGAAACATACCCTTGTGCCGGCATTGGAAAGCAATGCGCCAGCAAGTTCATTGTCGTATTTCGCAACCTGTGCCATGTCCTGATGCGCCAAAATTAAGCCTAAACCGTATTTACGGACACCGCTCAGCATGTTTGCCATAGAGGGCGTGATGAAGTGCTGAAATTCGTCTATGTATAAGTAGAACGGTGTGCGTTCAGCACTTTCTTGCGCTTGCCTTGCCATTGCGGACTGCTGAATTTTGGACACGATAAATGCACCCATAAGAAAACTATTTTCTGCTCCTATCATGCCCTCGCTTAATTTCACGAGAATGATTTTATTGCTGTCCATCAACGCCTGAAAGTTCAAACTTTTCTTTTGCGACACCATGTTGCGAATTAGTTTCGGGCGCAGGAAGGTATCAAGCCTTGTAAGTATCGGAGCGATAGAACCACCTTTTAAAAGAGGAAATTCCTTGCGCCAATAATAGACAATGTCGGGGTCTGTAACGGTCGAAAGTATTTGTTCCCTAAAGTCTTTTTCAAGTAGGAAACGGCGCAGGTCTAACAATGTGCCGCCTTTGGTGTTGTCCAAAAATGCGATGATTGCGTTGGCAAAAACGCTGTTCATCTGGTCGCCCCAACTAGTGCTAAAGCGTTTAAAGAGCGCCACCAAATCGCTTGCCAATACCTCTTTCTCCACTTCCGAATGTGCGGACAAGATGTTGAATGCCACGGGATGCTCCCTGTCGTTGGGGTCTATCAGTACAACATCTTTTATTCGCTCTTTAGGAATAAACGGCAGTATGTTTTCTATCAAATCTCCGTGAGGGTCTAAGATTGCACAGCCGTTTCCGTTTGCAATGTCTTGATTGATAAGGTGCAGAAGCATGCTCGACTTGCGTGTGCCTGTTGCGCCTATGATGTGCAGGTGGCGAAGCCGTTGTTCGGGACTGATGCCAACGGCAACTTCTTTCCCTTGATGAATGTTTACTCCCAATTGATATTGATGCCCGACAACCGAAAGCGGTGCGCCTTTGGTTTTCTTCGCATCCCGTACTAATTTATGTGAATGTATTCCCGTTGGAAAATGGGCAAAGGTTGCAAGTTCTTTAATGTTTAAAAGCATTCCGAAACGGTGCGTTTGCCGTAGCTCAAAGTCATCCAACAGGTCTTCAAGCTCCGCATCCTCAAAGGCTTTTAAACTATTATGATTTGATGCACTGGCGGTACACAAAGCGGTATTTAATAGTGCTTGCACTCTATTAATATTGTCATAGTGATAGTCTTGCACGGCGACCCGAATGGCCACGGCAAACAACGGTTGCGTGAGCTTCTCCTTTGCCAAGTTGGGCATCTCGGGCGCATCGATGAAAAACGAAGTGTTGTGTCCGTCTGACACGGCATTGATAATGCTTTTAGACCAGTCATTCACAAGCCCTGAAAAGAGTATTTGCAATACAACCCTCTCTTCATGCTGCAACTGTTCCAACACGGCATAGAAGCTTAGAAGCGGGTCGTGGTCATAACCCTTTGGGGTTGCGAGCGGTCGCATAAACTCTTCTTTCAGCGCGTACTCAACTATGTTTAGTAGTTTGTCGGGTTCTGTAAGGCTTTCAGGCGGTTGCTCCTGCACAATGCATTCAGGGAACAATGCCTTTATCTGTCCGTAGATATAAAACTTATCACCAGCCCTGCAAACAAGCTGTGTTTTGATATATTCGGCTGTTGCTATAACTTCGAAGCTTGTCGGGTATGTGCTTTTTGAAATCATCAGTAACAGATGCTCCATGCTTTCCGAACGCAGTTTGTGGTGCTTCGGAAACACGATGCTGAACGTTACTAAAGAAACATCATCTATAAATGGAAATACGTCATACTCGGGCGGTTTGTATTCATAGCCTTTTGGTGTGGTGTTTTTTCTGAACAAGTCCGCAAACGTGCTAAGTATTGTCGGGCGTTTGCCGTCATCAATATAGGCTTCGGGCACATAATGCTCAAAGAATGGATAAAACGGCGGTTCAAGCTCTACAGCCTCGGGCGCACGCATCCAGCCACGCCCTCGAATTTCCCAATCATAAAATTGGGTAACGAGAGCCTTTGGTTTTGAAAGAAACACTTTAGGCTTGAGCTAAACGAAATCCCTTGTCACTAGTTACTTTCTCAACAAGTGCCTCGACTATTTTCTTGATACTTTGTAAAAACAAGTCTTCGCTGTCTTGCTGATAGAATGTTTTTTTCATACTGTTTCTAGCCCATCGCTCTCCAAAAAAAGGAATGATACTTAAAATGAACGTCCAGAGGCTCAATTCTTCTTTCAGCCACCATGAAATAAAATAGCTTCGTCCAAAAGGTGCAGCACAAACATAAAACAGATGTTCTTTATGCTGAATACATAAGTATTCACGAGAACTGGTGATAAATGTACCCTCAGAGAGATTTACCCGTGTGACACGAAGATTGGGGTATTCGAAACTGTTGAGAGTGTCTTCTACTGATTGATAGAATTTTTGTGACGAGAGTTGCAGGTCTTCAAAATGAAATGAAGAATGCGCAACAATTGATTTTTCTGTTGCCATGGGTTGAGAGAGTTAAGTGAGCGTTACTTAAATCTCGGAAAAAGAAATTGGAAATACAATAGGTTGGATATCCTAGTATTCATACATTGAAGGGTTATAATTTTGTTTGATTTCATCAATAAGTTTAATCCTAACATCGTCTTCTGACTTTATATCTTCATGTTTTTCAAATAGAACATCAACGTGAATTGTTCCTGAAAGACGACCACCATAAATATAAGTCCTAGCTCTCATAGACGTAGGATATGGTATTGATAGGCCATTAGAGTTTTTAGCGATGGGGTGAAGGGTCGTCTTCGAGAAATTTTCTTTTTCAGGTTCGATTAAATCCTCTCTAGAATTTACTATATCAAAGGCTCCTTTATTGTAGATTAGTTGAGATACTGACCTTACATCTGACCTTGGTTTTCCATCGATATTTATTCCATATCCATTAATTAAAATGCCGTTTAAATCTTGATTAATATTCCATATACCGAAATAAACTTTATTATTAAGGGTATATTTATATGACCATATTCCTTTTAAGAAGGTCCTATTGTAATAAATCTTTAGTAAAAAACTTACATTATTTACTAGCCAATATAAAACAATAACAAAAACGTGATAGAAGCCTAGGGAGCCTAAATAACTTACAATAAAAAGTAAATAAATATTTCCTGCAAGTGGTTTTAGATAGCTTTGAGTAAAAACAAATACACCAATTACCACGAAAAGGATAAATTTATTTATGTCTTTGGGGTTTTGCTTCATTTTATTGAATTATTAAGGGTTAAGAATTTGCCAGTTCTTAAAGCCATGCTTTGTATAAGATATTTTTTGTTCTAAGCGGTCTACAACTATACCTTTAATTTTGGCACCAATCAGTTTAAAATAAAAATCTTCAGACATAGGATCTACAGAAAAATTTCTCAATGATAAATCATCATGATCTCTTAGACTTGCATCATCTTGTATTTGTAATTCAGTATTATTCAATGTAAACGTATTATTTGTTAAATCTATCTTCATAGTATCAATGTTTTTAGACATCTTTCCCCACCCATGTGGGACTAAATAATATTCCTCATTCCTGAAGGATATCTCATTTAATGCATGTTTATGCACTTGATATATAAATATTGGATTTCCTGGGCTAGTAAAAATTGGATAAGTGTCATTTTCTTTTGCTAAATAACTCCCAAGCATAACAGATGAACTATCGGGCATATAGTAATGATGATAATGGTCAACCTTATTTACGATAGCATTTGCCCCTAATAAAGTCTCAGCTATAAATTCGTGTCTAATACAATTATATTGCTTAATTCCTTCTGCCACTTTCGCAAATAGTTCAGCTTTGTGACCATCGATATATCTTAAATATCTAGAGCCATTGGAAACGGTTTTGATATCATTATAAAACCAGTTGCCTTTTATCGGATAAAGCCCATTGAACTGCTTTTTGAATTCAGATGCTGATGAATGTAATAGTAGATAATATTTTTTTGTCAACGAACTCTGGGCAATAATAATAAAGTGATTTCCTCTATTAAAATTGAAAATATAGGATGAGGTAGTTAATGATTTTAATAAATTATCGAAACTGAACTTGTTAAAATAGTTTATATCTCCAGTTATTTCAAAAATTGAGCCCGTACAGATGTTTACTGTGGTATCAACGGGAATAAAAGGCACAGTACTCTTCCACTCCACAAAGGAACCCGTTGGAAATCCTCCCGCAATCCTAATTAAATCGTGTGGAAACCCCAAATCTAAAGAAGTATGTATTTTACAATCGGAAAATTTGTCTACTTTTTTTAGAGCTGAGCTCAACAATGCTTCTGTTTCGGCGCAAAATTCAATTAATTTTGTTTGAGTAATATCGCCGTCGAGTAGCACGTTCATTTTAATAGCTATTATATTTCGAAAAAGTCAACGGCATTAGTTTCTGTGTTATAAATAGCACATGTAGGAGTTCCTTTCCACCCCATTATTTCACCAGGGTTTACCCATAAACAATCATTAATTCTTTCCTCACTCTTTTCGTGGGTATGTCCAGAAAAGACCGCATTATAATCACCAGTTGAAGCAAGGGCTTTCCCATAAAGAGGGTAGTGTGTTACTGCAATCTTAGCATTTCCAAAATTAAGCTCAGCATGTTCGCCATGCAATTTCAAATTTTTAAATTCGTTATTGGCAAATTTCGAAATAGTAAAACGATCTCCGTCACCATTACCAAATACACAGTGTATTTCTCCTTCAAAGGCACCCATTAATCTTGCGGGAATAGGAGAGCAAAAGTCGCCACAGAAAATGAGAGTTGAAATTTGACGTGAGTTAAAAAACAGCAATGTTCTTTTAAGATTTTCAAGATTATCGTGTACGTCTGAGAAGATACCTATAAGCATAATATATTTTTAACTAATTAGAAGCTAAACAATTACTCTAATATATTAATAAATTAATAGAGTTCTGTTTAATTTTATTTATACTGTTTCATTCCATTAAAGTCAACTATATCAATTTTCAAGGTGGGTTATCGCGCTAAAACCTTTACTACTTGTCCCATCTATAAGCAACTTTATATAAATATTATATCTAGGCAGATTGATAAAATCCTCATGATTAAAGGTTGGATAAAATTCTCTTTCCATAACTTTTGCGTCTTTCAATCCTAAACGAAAACAGATAATAGTCCCGACATTTCCTAGTACTGCGCTTCTAACACCATCCTCTAGTTGCTCTAAATGTTGATGTGTGAGAAATAAGCCAACACCATATTTTCGTACTTCACTAAGCATTGTGGCAAATGATGATGAGAGAAATGAATGGGCTTCATCTATATACAAATAAAACTGCATGCGTTCGTTTAAAGGTTTTTCCGCTCGCCTCATAGCGTTAGTTTGAATGCATGTTGTAAGAAAACTTCCAAGTATGGTGGAGATATCTTCACCAATCTCACCTTTGGAAAGATTGCAGAGCAATATTTTATTGTCATTCATACACTGTTCGATAGAAATGCTTTTATGCCCTCCCATAATTACTCGTAATGTATCGTTTGCGAGGAAAATGCCAATCTTGTTGAGTATCGGCATGATTTGGCTCGCCTGTACGCTCGGGGTGTAGGCGTTGTATTCGGTCGCCCAGAAGGAATGAGTATAAGGATTTTTAACATATTTCAAAATCATTGAGCGAAATTCCTTGTCCACCAACAAGGCATGAATGTCTAATAGTGTAGCATCTGGATAATCAAGAAGAGTGAGAATGGAAAAGCGCAATATATATTCCAACTTATTACCCCAATTCTCGTGGAATATCTTTTTGAGGGTCAAAACCATTTCTGATGCAACCAATTGCCTCTGATGTTCTGGAACGTTATAAAGAGGGTTAAACGTAGGTGGTGTGTCTAAGTTCGTCGCATCAAAATAGACGACATCTTCCTTTCGGTGTTCAGGGATTTTCTTAATTAATGTGTTTACAGTGTCTGCGTGAGGATCAATGACGCAAATTCCGTTTCCCTTGTAAATATCATCCAATGCCATATTCACGAGCAAAGTACTTTTACCTGTTCCTGTCTTTCCGAGACAATAAATATGTTGCAAACGGTCTAATTGTTTAATGCCAAATAACTGGTCTCTGTTGCGCCAGTTTGTCCGTGCTATAGGTGTGAATGGGTGGTATTCGTACACGCTTACAGAATACGGGAGTGAGAGAATTATTTTTAGTACCCTTTAATTTATCAAGGGATAAATTAAAGGGTACTAAAAATACAATCAAAAAACTGCAAGAATATAAGTCATGGAAATCAAGCCTGACCAGCTGCAAAGTTTTATAAAATTATACGAGGATGAGTTTAATGTTTTGCTAACAGCAAAAGAAGCACAGTTTAAAGCTTCATTGCTGTTACAATATGTTTCATTCTGCATTAAGCCACTTGCGAAAGTTGAGGAAACTGATATAAATGATATGCCGGATTAAGTGAACAACAAAAAATATTTTTGTACCCAGCGAGGGAGCAACTAACATTTAGTCCGGCAAAGACAAAAGTGTTTTTAGTTGCTCCCTCTTTGCGTTTTAATGAATAAAGGAAAAATTGTCTATTTTGAATATGCTAGAAAATCAACCGAAGGAGATAGTCGGCAGGTTTTGTCGATTGAAGGGCAATTGAAGGATAATCAAAAGGTCATCGAAAGAGAAGGTTTGAATGTGACCCATTCATTTCAAGATAAAAAATCTGCCTCCATACCTTTTAATAGACCGTTTTATACTGATATGATAAACCGAATTAAAAAGGGTGAAGCATCGGGCATTGTGGTTTGGCACATAGATAGATTAATGCGAAACCATTTGGAGGCGGGAGAATTCCAGTATTTATTACAAACAGGTGCGATACAGTCAATTTGGACACCTTACAAGGAATATCGAAGCGAAGATAACGGATTATTGCTAAGTATTGAAGCTAGTGTTGCGACACAATTCAGTAGAGATTTGGCAGTAAAAGTTAAGAGAGGGTTATTACAAAAATGTGAATTGGGGCAACCTCCAATGTTAGCTAAGTTAGGCTATCTAAATACGAAATATTCTATCCACGGAACGAATGAAATCATCGAAGACCCCGAACGCTTTCATATTATAAGAAAGGCATTTGAAATGCTTTTATCTAGGCAATACACAACTCCTGCTATTACCGACATTCTCAACAACGAATACGGATTTAGAACGCGCCAAAGTGGTAAAAAAGCACCATGTCCTCTACATGTTAGTGTCCTGTACAGAATATTTACCGATCCATTTTATTACGGATATTTCAGTTATATGGGCAAGCAATATAAAGGAGTGTACAAGCCAATGATTACGCTCCAAGAATTTGAGCAAGCACAAGAAATTTTGGGTCGCAAGGGAAAATTGAAACCAAAAAGGCATGAATTTCCCTTTGCTGGCTTTATCAAATGTGGGGTTTGCGGTTGTGCCATAACCGCTTCAAAAAAGACCAAAATGATTAAGTCTACTCGAGAATATAAGAGCTATGTTTTTTATCACTGCACGAAGCGCAGGGAAAAATGCACAGAAAAAGAGTATACAAAAGCGATAGAAATGGAGGAAATGATAATAAGAGAACTGGAAACAAGCACTCTTATTCCAAAATTTAGAGATTGGGCTATAGAAGCTATAAAGGAGGATTATCATGAAGAAGTGAGCAAACATAAGAAGCTATTACAACAAATCGCTTCTTATGAACAGCGATTAGCTCGAGAATTAGACAAGTTACTCGACTTACGAATTAGTGAAGCTATTTCCGAAGAAAAATATTTGGAGAAAAAATCCGAAAAAGAGGCTGTTCTTAATCGTGTAATAGACAAGAAAAAGAAGTTAGAAAGCAATGTCAATGACTGGCTGGGGCAATTTTCTGAAAAGCTAGTTTTTGCGACGAACGTAGTTGAACGATTTAAAAATGGAGAGTTTTGTGAACAAAAAGGCATATGTCTCACGCTCGGTTGGAACTGGGAACTTAAGGAAAAAACACTCTTAATTTCCAAGCTAGAATGGTTTATTACAATACAAGAGTTGAAAAAACTGTATGATAAGTATAAGCATACGTTGGAACCAATAAAAACCTATAAGGAATTTAAGGAATGTAGCTATTTCTATGACATACTTCGCGTCGTGCGGAGACTGCGCGAAGACATTAGAACCAAGTTTAATGAAAATCAGCTTAGAAGCTATTAATTAAAATCTTATATTTAATATTGATTAAAATTAAATATGTGGTTAAAGAATATATAAAGAGTGTTTCCGAATATATTGAGCATTTTGATAGCCTCGATATGATATATGGTAGTTCAGAAATCCTTTTTAGAGGACAAAGTTGTGATAGGCCATTAATTCCAAAACTTGGGAGAATTCCAATAAGAGCAAAGTCCTCAATCAAAGAGGTTGAACATTCTTTAATTACAGAATTTAAAAGAGGAATATTGCCATTATCAGAATTTAAGCCAGACAATCCATGGGACTTATTGGCTCTAGCTCAACATCATGGGTTGCCTACAAGACTATTAGACTGGTCGAGCAATGCCTTAATAGGTTTATGGTTTGCAGTTTGTAAACCACCAAAAACTGATGATAAAGGGAAAATACTAGATGGTGTGGTTTGGGTTTTTCTCCCAAGTAAGGAAGATTTTATTTCAGATGAAGCAGTTTTACCAGATCCATTTAAGAATACTTTTACAACAAAGATATTTAAGTCTTCGATGATCAGTAGACGTATTGCAGCCCAAGCAGGAATATTTACAGCACATAGAATAATTGTCACGGACAATAGGTTCATTCCACTTAATACTAACTCAAAGTATAAGAAAAAATTATTTCCTGTTTACATAAAAGGTCAGCATTTTTGGACTATCCGAAGAGAATTGGCGCAGTTGGGAATAAATCATTTTTCAATTTTTCCAGACTTAGATGGTTTTTCTAAACATTTGGAATGGAAATATGCTAAGTTTACGGATGAAAAATATTAATGGAAATAGGTTAGTATCTATAAATATTTAAATCGGACAGCCTATATGTCATGGCAGGTACGCTAACTTCAAAAACCTTTGCCAATTCCTCTATTATATTAGTTTCATGTAGTTCCTTGTATTTAGGGTCTTTCATTTCATGAAGTATAAATTCTTTTGGCATTAGTATAGCTGCAGCAAATGCATTAGCCTGTCGTTCCTGAGCAATTTCTTTAGGGCTATACTTTATGTCACTTCTAAATTTAACAATGAAGTCTCTATCGACAAAAAACTCATTTTTATTATTAAGGTTGACATGCTGTTTTAGGTGTCCAAGTTCATGGGCTATAGTAAATCTTTGTCTTACCCTAGAGTTTTCGGTATTAAACCCAATTGTATATTTATTTTCTTCAACAACCAAAACCCCAGAAATTTCTCCGCCAAAATCATACCCAACGACATTAGCTCCGCACATTGCCGCGATTTGTTTTATGGGAACAGGGGCTTTCATAACTCCAGCGTTAGCTAACAACTCGTTAACGGTTTCTGAAAGCTTATTATAATAGCCGATATTTGCTTTGTAAAAAGACATTTAGCGTTTTTTATATTGGGTGATTTTATAGAAATGTTTTAATTTTTGCATTGCTAGGTCACGGTCATCGAATTTCTGTTCAATTTCTTTAGAAAGATTTACCTCGAACTTACTATTTAGGTCTAATGATTTGTCGTTCTCTAATTTAGGTAATAACTCTGTAACTTCAACATTAATTATTCTAGCTAAATCCAACAGGACATGAAGTTGTATCTTTTGGTTTCCATGCTCAATGTTAACCAAAGATGTCCTAGTTAAGCCTAATTCCATTGCTAAAAACTCCTGTTTATACTTCGCGTTTTTTCTCGCAGAACGGATTAGTCCACCTAGCTTTTTATAAAAAATATCTTGCTCTTCTTTTGCTAACACAATTTACGGGTTTCCATAATTAATACAAATAACGTTATAAAATTGTTTTGTTCCAAAAAATGTCCGCATTTGCGGACAAAATAAATTTAAAAAAAGTCAAAAAATATTTTGAATATAAATTTTTGAACTTATATTTGTACTGTATTTATGATGAAGAAGTGGCTATTGTAATATCGACTTTAGAAATATAAAAAAAGCCAAGCCATCGAAAAGAAAAGAGGCTTGGCGTTTGAGGGAAACAAAGTTCCATCGTAGTGGTATACGAATATAACTTGTTTCTCTTGGATTACCAAATTTTCTTAGAAGGGTTAATGTGTTCCACCTTTAAAAACAATGGAGAGAAGCAAATCATACATATATGAAAGCACCAATCGGTACTACAGCAAGCACAGGTCATTCTTGTCCAGAGAGTGGAGTGTGGAGAGTAGTGGGTACGCCTACTACAACTGCGCCTATTGCAAAGGGTAACACAATGCCGCCTTATAACGGTAAAAATGCTACTTGGAGACTAGAAGCCTACGCTTAATTAATTAGGGCGAGCATTTGCTCGCCCTTTCATTGTTTAACCCTTAACACATTAAGAAAATGGGTAAAAATCAACATGTCGTACCTCACAACGGAAGTTGGGCGGTGCGCGGTGCGGGTAACGAGAGAGTTACCAAAGTTGCAGAAACTCAAGCTCAGGCAACAAGAATTGCTAGAGAAATAGCAATTAATCAGCGGTCTGAAACAATTATTCACAGGCCTAATGGGCAAATCCGTGACAGAAATTCGTACGGTAATGACCCGCATCCTCCAAAGGGATAATCCATTAAAGAGCCGTGATATTAACACGGCTCTTTATAGTTTAAACACACAATTTTATTTAAAAGAATGGCAAACACAATAAATTTTTACATATCAGGAATTTGGCAAACAACCCATAATGGGTCGAAGATTGTATCTCATGTTTTTTTGCATGCAAATGATGCAGATGGGTTTAACCGTGGGGTAAAGACTAGTCGTGAAGAGGTTGTAAAGTTAATAGAAGCGGGCAAAATCGTCATGACACTAAGATGGGACTATCACACGGCCGCATTTAAAACAGGAGCAAAAGTTGAAATTATCGAAGTTGGTAATATAAAATATTTAAGAACGCATAAAGATGCAACTGTTAACGACAATTTAGATAACATGATTAGAATGAACGCATTTATATGATTTCTAATTATTAACTACCCTCAAGTTTATCTTTAGGTAAATTTGAGGGTAGTTACTTTATACTACGAACAATAATATTCTTATTGCTGTGGATTATCCGAAAACCTATTATCCAAATATGTTAAAGATAGTTCGCCAAAATGCGGGCTTTAATCAAAGACAGGTTGCCAGGCAACTAGGTCATTGCAACGCTACACTCCTATGGCATTGGGAGAATGACAAAAAAATGCCAAGCGGGATTGCATTAATCAAATTATGCGCATTCTACGGAAAGGAAGTCAGGGACTTGTATCCGCAGTATTATCTGGATGCCAAAAAAAGATTTGTCGACCAACAAGGCGATACACCTCTCAATTAAATAATATTAGCCCTTCTTTAAAATCTTTTAACGGATACTGCGCTTTGTTGCGCCCAAATTTTGAAATCGCCTTACGAACGTTCGTTCGTAATCTCAAAAAAAGAACGGTCGTCCGATCGCGGACATTATTATTAATAATCAAGTAACCGCTTATGGAAACAACATTACATTATGGGACTGATACGAAGCTATATGTACACTCCTAAGGAAATCCAGCTAGCGGAGGATATGGCAAATGCTCTGGAAGACCGCAAATCACTCTCTTTTTACCTGCATTGTGCCAAGAAATACCCCCGTGATTACCTCCTCGCAACACTTACTCACGTCGTAACATTGCCTAGCCATTCAATACGCACCACACGGGCAAGACTGTTCACGAACATTGTTACCAATTCAATCTTCAATACCGATGACGATATTAGGGATTAGTGTTGGCACTACACGCACTGGAATAGCGGTGATTAAAAACGGTGTGCTGCTTAGTCGAGAAATGCACAACTTTGATGCGGTTTGGTCTAAGAAAAAGCTTAACGCAATAATCAAGCTGTACCGCCACTACGTGGAAAAAGCCGAGGTGACGGGAATAATCATTAAAGTGCCTCCATTGAGCAAGCATGATAAGCCAATCAAAAGCATCATAAGAGGAATTGAACGGCTTGCATTAAAGTATGGTTGCGAACACGATTACATCACCAAGCGCGAGATAAAGGAACGAATGGCATTGCGCCGAACCGATGAACTCATAAAGTTCACTCTCAAAATATATCCTAACCTCGGTTCTTTGCCCGAGAACCGTACAAACAACTACCGCAACTACAGTACAAAACTGTACGAAGCAGTATTGAGTGCGCATCTGTTCTATAAAAGACAACTCATGAAAATTCCCGAATAGTTCCCAATCAAATAGCGAAAAATTCAAACGTAGCTTTTAGAAGCTACGTTTTTCTTTGCATTGACAATCTAGCTCAAAAACAACGATGCTATAAGGATTAACATCAATGGCCATTAACCCCAATACAAGACTTTATTATCAAGCATTTGATATATTTTCATGCCATGAAAACACGCAGACAGCTTGTCTCTCTGTGGGTACAATATTAATACCAAATTTCTGCTTTGCATTCTTGAACAAAAGTTTATCTAAAGTTAAATTTAAGGGTAGTATATTTATTTCGTCTGTTTTCATACACTTTCAAGTAGATACAGTTCTTAAAAACTAGTATATTCAATTAACTGAAAATTCACTTAAACAAAAAATGAATGGAACAGCCAAAACAAGTTGGCATTTGGATACGGGTATCCACCGACATGCAAGTAAAGGACGAAAGTCCCGAACACCACCAACAGCGTGCAAAAGCCTATGCGGACTTGCGAGGCTGGCACGTTGTTGAAGTCTATCGGCTTGATGCCGTCAGCGGAAAGGCGGTTATGCACCACCCCGAAACACAAAGAATGCTCAAGGACGTGCGAAGCGGACACATTGAGGGCTTGGTCTTCTCAAAACTTGCCCGCCTTGCCCGAAGCACCAAGGAACTATTGGAGTTCGCCGAAATCTTTAGAAAGGAACAGGCGGACCTGATTTCATTAGCGGAGCAAATCGATACGAGCAGTCCAGCGGGAAGATTGTTTTTCACTATCATTTCGGCAATGGCCGAATGGGAGCGTGAAGAAATTTCAAGCAGGGTTGCCGCATCCGTGCCAATCCGTGCAAAAATGGGAAAGCCGTTAGGCGGACAAGCAAGTTACGGCTATGCGTGGCACGACAAACAACTGGTCATTGACGAGAAAGAAGCACCAATTCGCAGACTGATGTATGAGATATTTCTCAAGACACAACGCAAGCAAACGACCGCCAATGAACTCAACGCACTAGGCTATCGCACCCGAAACGGCTCACACTTTTCTGATAATACGGTGGACAGGTTGCTTCGCGATACCACAGCCAAAGGCGAGCGCAAAGCAAACTACACCAAGAGCTTGGGAGACAAGAAGCAATGGATAGTGAAGCCAGAAAGCGAATGGATTATTACCCCCTGTCCTGCAATCGTGACGGAAGAGCTTTGGAACCAGGTAAACTCAATTCTCATTCAGCAGGAACAAAAGAGCAAGAAGACGAGAAAGAAAGCCGTGTATCTGTTATCGGGATATATACAATGCGAATGCGGAAAGACAATGTACGTCTTCCACAATTCAAAGGTATATGCCTGCAAGGTGTGTAAAAAGAGAATTGCGGTTGATGACATTGATGAAATATATCAGACGTATCTGACGGAGTATTTGCAGGGCATCAACGCAAAGGATTTTCTCGCTCAATCCGACAACATCATGAAGGAAAAGAGTGCGCTCCTTTCCCAAACGGTAAGCGAAAGAAAGAAGCTCGCAAAGAAGTTTGAAACGTTTTTAGAGATGCGTCTCCAAGACGAACTTTCAAAAGAACAGTTTGCGGAACACTGCCAACCGATTAACGTTCGCATTGCGCAGTTGGATGACGCAATACCCGAGCTTCAGGCCGAGGTTGATTTTCTTTCCATCCAGTTGCTCTCAAGTGACACGGTGCTGGACGAGGCGCAACAGCTCTCACATCAATGGGCTGATATGCCGTTTGACAAGAAGCGTGCAATCGTCGAAACCATTACCGACGGCATCACCATCAGGAAAGAAGACATCGACATTGCGCTGTCCTTTCTCCCATCTTCTTTCCTAAATGCGGAGAATAATCGACGCAACTTCAAGGATTCATGGAAGCAATCAACATGAAACTAGATGGATATTCAACCGAGAATCGAGCTCTAGAAATCGTTACTTTTCTATCTTCTAAAGGTTGACGCATTACTTCCAAAACAGTTCTTTTAAACTCAGGTAATTCATCCAAAAACAAAACACCATTATGTGCCAAAGATATTTCTCCTGGTTGGGGATTCATTCCTCCACCAACCAAAGCAACATCTGAAATGGTATGGTGTGGTGAGCGAAATGGTCGCTCCGTCATTAACGCATTGGCAACAGGAAGTTTCCCTGCAACTGAATAAATTTTGGTGCTTTCTAAAGCCTCATTTAAGTTTAATGGTGGTAAAATAGTTGGCAAACGTTTGGCGAGCATCGTTTTTCCAGCTCCTGGCGGACCAATCAATATCACATTATGTCCCCCAGCAGCGGCAATCTCTAAAGCACGTTTAATGTTTTCTTGACCTTTTACATCAGAGAAATCTTGTTCATAACTGTTAATCTGATTAAAGAATTCTTTATGTGTATCTACAACAACAGGTTCAGGTTTCTCTTTACCATTAAAAAAGTCGATTACTTCTTTTAGGGTTTCCATTCCATACACCAAAATATTATTTACGATGCCAGCTTCTCTAGAATTTACTTTAGGTAATATGAAACCTTTAAAATTGTCATTTCTAGCCTGTATAGAAGTTGGCAACGCACCTTTTATACTTTGCAACCCCCCATCCATGGAAAGCTCACCCATGATAAAGTATTTGTCCAAATCCTCAACTTCTACCTGACCTGATGCAGCTAATATGGCTATGGCAATTGGTAAGTCGTAAGCCGAGCCTTCTTTTCTTATATCCGCTGGGGCGAGGTTAACCACAATCCTTTGTCTGGGCATGTGATAGCCTGAAGTTCGAATAGCGCTTTCCACTCGAAACATACTTTCTTTTACTGCGTTATCTGGCAAGCCGACCACAAAATATTTGGTGCCACTTACAATACTTACTTCGATGGTAATGGTTAAAGCGTCTACGCCATAAACGGCGCTTCCATAGGTTTTTACAAGCATAATTTTAAATGTATGCAAAGCAAAACAGATTTATAGATTCCTTTTTAAAATTGAAACTACAGGGAAAATTCTTTAATTATTACGGCGTAATTTTTCTTTTTTAGAAATAAATAAAGTTAACCATCTAAGAAATCTAAGGGCATCTTAGTTTGCGGTAAAACCACTATCTCACTAGAACGATTCTTTCTATATCTTAAGCCTTAGATTTTCTTAACTGTCTTAGATGGTGTTAAACCCACAAAAAAATCCCGAAGCTTTTGCAACGGGATTTATGTGTATCGTTTTAAGCTTTTATCTTTTAAGCCTACATTCTACCTTGCGGCATTTTAGGCATATTTTTCATCATTTTTGCAGCAGCTGCTGGATTTGAAAACTGCTTCATCACTTTACGCATATCTTCAAATTGTTTAATCAGCTTAGTTACTTCTTCAACTTTATTGCCAGAACCTTTTGCAATGCGCATACGTCTACTTTGTTGAATGCTATCTGGATTTTCTTTTTCAAAAGGAGTCATCGACTGAATGATTGCCTCTACATTTTTAAAAGCATCATCCTCAATGTCAACATTTTTCATCATTTTGCCAACACCAGGAATCATTCCCATCAAATCTTTCATATTACCCATTTTCTTGATTTGTTGAATCTGGTTGTAGAAATCGTTGAAATCGAATTTATTCTTGCGGATTTTCTTTTGTAATTCAGCAGCTTCCTTTTCATCGAACTGCATTTGAGCACGTTCAACTAACGAAACAACATCACCCATTCCCAAAATACGAGATGCCATCCTGTCTGGATAGAACACATCAAGTGCTTCCATCTTTTCGCCAGTACCAATAAATTTAATTGGTTTGTTTACAATAGATTTAATAGATAAAGCAGCACCACCACGAGTATCGCCATCTAACTTTGTTAAAACAACACCAGTAAAATCTAAACGGTCGTTGAATACTTTGGCTGTATTTACCGCATCCTGGCCAGTCATCGCGTCTACTACGAATAAAATCTCATGAGGTTTAGTTTGTGCTTTAACCTCAGAAATCTCATTCATCAAGCTTTCGTCGATAGACAAACGACCAGCTGTATCTATAATGATTACATTATTGTTGTTCTTTTTACCTTCTGCAATACCCTCTAAGGCAATGGCAACCGGGTCTTTAGATGCAATGTTTGCATAAACCGGAACGCCAATTTGCTCGCCTAAAATCTGTAATTGGTCAACAGCAGCAGGGCGATAAACGTCGCCAGCTACCATGATAGGCTTTTTACCTTTGCTTTTTAAGTGTAAAGCTAGCTTACCGGTAAAAGTAGTTTTACCAGCACCATTCAAACCCGCAATTAATATAACAGTAGGATTATTCTTTAAATCAAGCTCAGTAACCTCTCCACCCATTAAGGCAGCCAACTCATCATTCATGATTTTGGTTAGCAATTGCCCTGGAGAAACAGCAGTAAGTACGTTTTGTCCTAATGCTTTTTCTTTTACTTCGTCGGTAAAGGTTTTAGCTGTTTTATAATTTACGTCGGCATCCAATAAAGCTTTTCTAATCTCTTTCATGGTCTCAGCAACGTTAATTTCGCTGATACTTCCTTGTCCTTTTAAAACTTTAAATGCCCTGTCTAGCTTATCCTGTAAATTCTCAAACATAATTTGTCTAATTCTTAAAGCGCAAAGATATTAATTTTTAAGGTAAAAGCCCACAATGACTTAGTAACTGTTAACTGTGCCAAAGGCATCACTTTATGACAAATTGAAAACTGTTTTGGTCGTTTTTATACTATTTCTGGTTTATCTTTTTGGCTTTTTTTGAAAAATTGAATTTATTGAAAGCCAAAAAGGATTTCGCTACAATCATTAACGGAAAGCCAACCTAATACTTGACAACTATAAAAGAACCTTGAGGAGATCTCAAGGGCTATATTTTAAAACGTAACTAAAAAGTTACTAATCTACTAATCAATTAGTATTGTTATTAATTAATTAGTATTACTTTTGAGTATAATTTTTATGGAGATGATAAAACTAGCAAAAAGAGAAGAACAAATTATGCAAGCGTTTTGGGATGTGGAAAAAGCATTTATCAGAGATATTATTCCAATGCTTCCGGAACCAAAACCGCATTACAATAGTGTGGCAACTATGGTAAAAATTCTAGAAGAAAAGGGATTTTTAGGACATGATGTTGTAGGTAATATGTTTTGCTATTTTGCAAAAATTAATAGAGAAGAATATCAAAAACACGCATTAAAACATGTAGTAAGTCAATATTTTGATAATTCCTACCCACGTATGCTTGCCTTTTTTGCTAAAGAGCAGAATCTTTCTGAAGATGAATTAACAGAAATCGTAAACCTTATTAAAACTAAAAAGCCATGATTTTCTATGCCTTAAATGTTGCGCTTATTCTAGCCGGATGTTTCTTGTTTTATAAAGTATTGTTACAGAAAGAAACCTTCTTTCCGTTAAACAGATTTGTTTTATTAGGCTGTTTATTTCTGTCTTTTAGTTTGCCATTAATTCCAGTTCCCCAACAATGGTCGTTTAGAAAGGCAAATATCGAAGTATCGATATTTGAATCTAAAACAAAAATTCAAAGTTCAGAACAAGCGGTAAATTCAAAAACGACTCAAACTGTTCAGGCAGGTTCTTCAAAAGAAAACAATACAAAAGAATCGTTCTTTAAAGATGTTTCACTACTAGACGTAGTAGTTTGGGCATATTGGTTAGGTGTTGCGGTTTTTGGCATCAACTTTCTGTTTCAACTTTGCATTTTATTGTACAAAAGTTATTCAAGACCATTTATTCAGGATGGAAGATTTAGAATTGTTGAGCTCTCTGGTGAGCAGGCTCCATGCTCATTTGCCAATAACATTTTTATCAATCCAGAAAAATATGATTGGGATACGTATAACCAAATCATCCTTCACGAAAAAATCCATATTCAGCAAGGACATAGCTACGATATTATTTTAGCAGAATTGGCATTAATTTTCCAATGGTTTAACCCGTTCGCTTGGTTTTATCGCAAAGCGATGGAAGATAACCTAGAATTTTTAACAGACAACGAATTGTTGTCACATTCTGATATTGAGCCAACAAGTTATCAAATGAGTTTGGTAAAGGTTTCGGCTCCAAACTTTCCAGCAAGTTTAACAACAAATTACAATCAATCTATTCTTAAAAAAAGATTACTCATGATGAACTCAAAAAAATCAAATATTAACTCTACATGGAAATATCTATGTATAGTTCCGCTTTTATTAGTGTGCGTTTCTTTGTTTAACGAGCCAGTTGCATTCGGAAAATCAACTAAAACTAACGCAAAAAACAATAATAAATTTATGCAAATCTCCAACAAGGGAACTTGGTTTGCAACAATAAAAAATGACAAAATTAACATCCGTTTCGAGGATGAAGAAGGTAATAATAACTACAGCAATAGCGAATTTTTATTATCAGAGTTTAAAAATTTACCAACAGCAGAAAAAGGAACTTTTTCGTTAACAAGAGATGCAGGAACCATCCAATTTATTGGCAAATTTGATGGAAATGCAGGAATGGGAAACTATGAATTTAAAGTAGATGATAACTTCTTTAACTTCCTAGAAAAGGAAGGTGTAACCGCAAACAAAGAAAAAGATGGAATGGTTTTTTATATGATTAAACTTAAAAAGGATTTCATTGCAATGCTTAAAAAACAAGGTTACACTCAATTTTCTAAAAATGATTTAATTCCGCTTTGCGCAATGAAGGTTACTGGAGAATACATTGCTTCATTAAAAAACGCTGGATTAGATAATCTAAGCCTTCAAGATATTATTCCATTAAAAGCGCTAAATGTTGATGCTGCTTTTATAAAAGATATTAAAAGTTCAGGCTATAAAAACATTACAGCTAGTAAATTAATTACACTTAAAGCTCAAGGAATTGATGGTGAGTTTTTAAGAAATGCTAAAAATGCCAGTGATAAAGAAATGGCACCCACCAGAGTTAAATCTCCAAAAATTAATACAAGAACAGACCATAAGACCAATGGAGATGATGAAGATGACGAATTAGGAATGGCTATTGCAAAAAAAGCAATGAACATTACTGCAGAATTTGTAAAAACATTTACTGCTGCAGGCTTTAAATTCACTGATGAAGAACTTTTAGGAATGAAATCCTTAGGCATTACACCAGAGTATTGTAAAAGCTTTGAAGATCTAGGTTTGGGTAAACTAGATTCTGAAGATCTTCTGGGAATGAAAGCCCTTGGCATAACCGCAGCAGACTATAATGAGTATAAAAAACTTGGCTTTAAAAACCTTACCGTTGAAAATGTGGTAAGCGCAAAAGCAACAGGGACTACGCCTACATATATTGCTGAAATGAAAAAGAAAGGACATAATTATTCTTCTATTGAGAAATATGTCGAAAAGAAAGTCGTTTTAGGACTATAATCAACAATAGATTGCTTTGATAATTTCAGAGCAATCTATCTTTATAATTCCCAACAAAATTTGTTTAAGTACCATGCTCCTAAAAGATTTTTTAGTTGCACAGGTATCGCTATGCCAAAAAATTGCTCACGTATTAAAATATATTTTTGTTACGATGCAACATTTACCTAATTAGCCGTGTCTAATCTTTAATCAAACAAACAAATGAAATTTATTTTTACCAGCCTTATATTGGCGCTCTGCGTTACCACCGCTCTAGCTCAAAATGCACAGCCAAAAAAGAAAGTACAAGTGCAACGAACTTCTACAAGCCCTAAAATAGATGGGTTTTTAGATGATGCGGTTTGGAATGCAGCACCAATAGCAACAGATTTTATTGAATTAAGGCCAGTTCCGGGACGTGTAGAAACTAAAGAAGGTAGAACAGAAGTAAAGTTTTTATACGATGACTATGCCATCTATGTTTCGGCCAGAATGTATGATAAACCAGATAGCGTTGTGCATGAATTGGTTTCGAGAGACCAAATTGGTAATGCAGATTTTGTAGGTGTAGTATTTGACACCTTCCTAGATGGGGTAAATGGTTATGGGTTTTTCGTTACTGCAGCTGGTGTACAGTTTGATGCAAAGTACTCGCTTATCGCAGGAGAGGACGAAAGTTGGAATGCTGTTTGGGAAAGTGAAGTAACAATTGATGATAAAGGTTGGACTGCAGAAATTAAAATCCCTTATTCCGCTTTGCGATTTTCTAGTAAAGATATTCAGAACTGGGGAATGAATATTACTCGTAAACGTACAGGAACCAATCGCCAAACATTTTGGAATTTCGTTGACCCAAAGGTTGATGGTTTTGTTAACCAGAGCGGGGTTTTAGAAGGTTTTAAAAGCATCAAGGCGCCATTGCGTTTATCTTTTTCTCCTTATGTTTCTACCTTGATTAGTCATTATCCATACAACACGCCTGGCGTAAAAAATACGCAAGCAACTATAAATGGTGGTATGGATGTGAAGTACGGTATTAATCAAAGCTTCACTTTGGATATGACTTTAATACCTGATTTTGGACAGGTACAAAGTGATTATAGGGTTCTGAACTTGACGCCATTTGAGGTAAAATTTAATGAAAACCGTCAGTTTTTTACGGAAGGAACAGAGCTATTTAATAAGGGTGATTTATTTTATTCCAAAAGGATTGGGTCAATCCCATCTTACTTCAATAAAAGCGAACTAAAGTCTACCGATAAAGTAATTAAAGACCCACAAGAAGGAAAAGTGCTAAATGCTACAAAAATTTCTGGGCGTACGGCTAAAGGTTTGGGCATTGGGGTTTTTAATGCCATAACTAATAACATGTATACAGAAGTTGAAGATTTAGCTGGAAATAGAAGCAAGTTTGAAAGTCAACCTTTAACCAATTACAATATTTTTGTTTTAGACCAAACCTTAAAAAACAACAGCTCTATTAGTGTAATCAACACCAATGTTTTAAGGCAAGGAAGTGCTTATGATGCAAATGTAAGTGCAGCCTTATTCAATTTTAATGATAAAAAGAACGCCTATTTTATTGATGGAGCAGGTAAAATGAGTTATGTTACTGCAGACCCAATTAAAGAAAACCGAAATGGTTACAGCTATCAATTTCAATTGGGAAAGAAAAGCGGAACATTTACTTTTAATTATGAGCAGGAGTTTGCAGACACCAAATTCGACCCATCAGATATGGGTTTTTACACCAATAATAACTTTCTTGACCAGTCAATAAATATCGCTTACAATAAGTATAAACCAGGTAAATGGTATAACTCTATTCAAGCTTGGACTGAAATAGAATATTCAAGAAGATTTAAACCTGGCGATTTTCAAAGTCTGGGTATTTTCCCAGGCGTATATGTTCAATTTAAAAACCAATGGTCTGCAGAGCTAAATGCGAATTGGCTAGCAGAATCTAATGATTTTTATGAATCTAGAAACGGACAAGTTTACAAAGCACCAGAAAGTTATCGATTGGCTATTTATGTTAATCCAAATAGAGCAAAAGCTTACAATTTTGGAGGAAACATAGTCAGAATTAAAAGAGCAATGTTTGATGGGGTTAGTTACAATTATTACTTTTTTCAAAACTATAGGGTAAGCGATAAACTAGCTTTTGGTTTAGACCTTAATTTTAATCCGAGTTACAACTTTGTAAACTGGGTTGGCTTTAATGGCGCTCAATCTGTTTTCTCTAGATATGATAGAAACACAGTTGAAAATACAATGGATGCCAAGTATAGTTTTAGTAATAAAATGGGCATTCGTTTAGGGGTTAGGCATTATTGGTCTGATAGAAGAAACAAAGAGTTCTACGCACTAAACAATGCTGGCGGATTAAACGCTTACACTGGACCAGCTTTACAGAATGTGGATAGAAACTATAATGTTTTTAATATAGATTTAGCGTATTCTTGGGTTTTCTCTCCTGGGAGTGAGCTAAGCATTACCTACAAAGATGCTGCAGAAACAAATGATAAATTTTTAACCAAGCGCTATAGCAGAAACTTTGATAATATTCTTTCTAGCCCACAAAACAATAGTTTATCTATCAAGATATTGTATTACATCGATTACTTAAACTTGGTGAAGAAGAAAGGATAGAGTTATTAAATTTTTTAGCAGAAAAGGCGCAGACTTGATTTGGATATGTTATTCTAATCAGTGCCTTTTCTGTATTTTGAAAATAAATACCAGTCCGTTTAATTAGTTATTAAATTATGAAGCTTACTTTTTCTTTCTCTTAATAAATATAACGGCAAAACCACATATTAAACATATAGCTAAATGTCCCAAATAATATGTCCAGTCTAAATGAATAACTGCTTTATACCAGTAAATCTTTATTAATAAAGTTACTATTGTTAGGAAAAGGCAAAGCAAAAATCCTTGTAAAAAGGCTTTTAAGGTTAAGTTCATGGTATTTAATTCAATGTGTGAATTGAGATTAATCTCAGCATCCCTTTTTGGACTACAGCTTACCTAGGGAAAGCAAACACCAACCCAAGCGCTAAGGTTTGTGAGCCTTGTATTTTTAAATCGGTATCTCTATCGTATAAACCAACGCCAGTAATAGAAACGTTCATAAATCGGTTAATTTTAGCAATTACGTTAATATCTAACCTATGGTCAATATGCCCAAAATTATCATAAGGGATAAACATATTGTATTTGGTTTTTAGCATTACGTTTTGGAAAATTTCTTTTTCGTAATTCATCACCACTTGAAATGCCAACTCATTTCTAATTGTTTTGCCTTTTTCTACCCCGAAATTTTTGGGATTAGTTCGGTAAAGCGCAGTATCTAATACGAATGTTTGTCGGGCAGTTCCAGTACCAATTCGGGTAGAGAAAAACTTATTTGGCTTATATTCAAAACCTATTGATTCTGTTAAATAACCAGGAGACATAAACTTCGAAAGCAAGTTTTCTTTTTCGTTTCCTTGTGCATCTCTACTGTATGAAAAGCCTTTGTCAAATTGAGACTCGAAATTCATCGAACCAAAGAAATACCAATTTTTAGATAATTGTACAGCAGCTTTATTATCCCAATATATCCTATCTGTTGTTTTCTTTTGTAACTGACTTTTGTTTTTAACCTTACCGTATTGTAAAATTACTTCGCTTGCATAACTATAGCTTTCTTTGCTATATTCTGCTTTGTAATTAATTAATCCGCCTATGGCTAAAGAGTTTACACCACCACCTTTCCAATTATCGCTAAACGCAGCCTGATTAATATTTATTCCAACAGAAGTCCTGGTTTTCCAGTAATTTACCTTGGCATTAACCAATGCCGGACTTAAATTTACTGGTTTAAATTGTATTGTTCCAATTCGAGATGGAAGTGGACTGCGTTTTAACTTTATATCTAAACCCTTAGTAGAAATAGGAACAGTGTCTACTTCTTGAGCAGCTAAACGAAAAGAAAAGGCAGATATGGTTAAAAAGGCAAGCAGTAATTTCTTCATTCTATTGCAAAGAAAAACAAAAATTAAACGGAATAAAAGTTTTTTATACTTGTCGCCTTTGCATTATCCTAAACCATCTTCCGAGCATTTAACGAAGAAATTTAGTCCAATTGTATAATTTCCTTTTAGATAAATAATTTAAATCTTCCTCAAAATGATAAGATTCCCTTTCAAAACAGATGTTATAATATGCTTGGTAGTGATTTTTATATTTAACAAGGTTGATAAAGTAATTCAACAAATAGAGCAAATAGAATGGAATAATCAATAATTCCAATTGTTGTTGTAAATGAATTTTCTCGTGATTAAGTAACACTAAATCTTTTTGTTGTGATGAGTTTTTAAGTAGAATGAAGGGAAATATTGCCATCGCGTTAGCTGGCAGTTTTGGTAAAATTAACAACCAATACCTCATTGATTTTGATAACTCAAATTAGGGATATTTACCTTAGGTAAACTTGGCAATCTTAATAAAGAAGGGTTTCTTTTATAAGACGCAAAGCTGTTTTTGATGAACAGTACAAAAGCATATTCAGATGCAGACAAGGTGAATTGGTAAGTTGGGCGATACTGCGACATAAAATCCTTTAACTCTGCATCATTGGCCGATGTTAGTGCTTTAACATAGTCTGGTTTAAAACGATAATCTATGATTTCTTCTCGATAATCTCGTTCTAAAATTGCTTGTAAATGCCTTGCATTTTTTCCTTGCCTGCTAAGTAGGTTATAGATCGCATCAATGCCTAAACCAACTCTATTGAGGCCCATAGTAAATAAATCTTTAGTACTTCCTTTATCTAACTGATATTTGTAATCCTTTTTAAGAATTGAATATTGTTCTTGAGGAGTGAGCGTTTTACCGTAAATTTTAACTTCTTTTAGTTTGATGCTTAAAGATTTTAGTTGAAATGCTATTGCACTTTGACCTTTGAAAATTACTGTATCCATTCCGTAACCACTCAAGGCTGCAAATAAAGTGTCTCCAACCTTTGCAGTTGCTGTAAACTCTCCTTTATTGTTATTGTAAATTCCTTCGTCGGTTGTCGGGTTGTAAATGTAAACTTTCGCTAATCTCAATTTGCTATCTTTGTCTACCACAAAACCTTGCACCGTTTTATTTTGGGCAAAGAGTTGAGTACAACAGCATAACATTAATAGAAATAGGCTTAAAGATTTCATTAGCTTACAAAACTACAATATAAGCAAATAAGGTTTGTTTATATTAACATTATTTAACTACCAATAGTTTTTGACCAATTTTGATGTTGTTGTCGGTCATTTTATTCAAAGCCTTCAATTCATCAACCGTTAGTTTAAAAAGTTGAGAGATTTTAAATAAAGTGTCGCCTTGTTTTACCACATAATAGCCATCAGCTGGTGCTGTAGTGATCGCAGCACTAGGCGGGTCCTTCGGTGCAATTTCAATAGGTGCAAACTTTTTCTTCTCAACTGGAATATTTGCATTTATCTCCGTAAAAACTCGGTCTTCTCTGGCAACTTTCTCACTTTCAGATTCTGGTGAATCGTATTGATTTAACTTATACTTTTCTATAATGCCAATCAGCATATCAGCATATTTTGGATTGGTTGCATATCCAGCAGTTTTTAAACCAATTGCCCAGTTTCTGTAATCGTTTTTATCCAACTCGAAAAGGAAGCTATAACGTTTACGTTTTAAAAACTCAGAGTGGTCTTTATAAGACTCTCTAGCATCTTTATAGACCCTAAAACAATCGTTAGATTGGTCATCATCTTTATAATAGGCTTTCCCTTTCCAATCTGATGTACATTTAATACCAAAATGATTATTCGCATATTTAGCTAAACTACTATTTCCACTGCCAGATTCGGAAATTCCTTGTGCTAGGGTTATGCTTGCCGGAATTCCATACTTATTCATTTCCTCTATCGCCACTGCTTTAAAAGCGGCTATATAACTAAGGGTTGTATAAGTAGTAAAATTCGGATTTTCTTTATTTGCGGCCTTTTCAATTTGTTTATTGTTGCGGCTATATTGCCTCGATTTACAAGAACTAAAAAAGATAATGGCAACAGCCAAAAATAGTAGGGTTTTCTTCATTATAATTTAAGTTTCTGACCAGGCTGTAGCGCAGCTGATTTCAATCCATTTTTCTTCATCAATGCTGCGGATGTGGTTCCAATTCGTTCGGCTAATTTATTTAAGTTATCGCCTTTTTTAACAGTATAAATATTTGTTTTTTTGGTTGATGATTTTATTCTGCCTCTACTAGTTGTTTTTTTTACTGCAACTTCTGAAACAGGCGGCACGGGTTCCGTATAATCATCCGGTCTTTCATCATAAAGATAAAGCTGGTATTTGTTTATCAATGCAATAACCTGAGATGACCAAGTTCTGCTATGCGCATAACCGCCACGTTGTATACCTCTAGCCCAATTCCTGAAATCGTATTGGTCATATTTACCAAATAATACATTAAAATAAGTTCTGCTATGTAAAAAAGAAACAAAGTGATTATAAGAAGAATCTACTGTCGGGTAGTCGCGATAAGCAGACCTTATTTCGGCACTACTATTCTCTCCTTTTACACCGAAATGATTATTTAAATACTTGGCAATCTTGCTTTTCCCTGCTGCAGATTCATGTATGGCAACAGCCAGTATTAAACTTGCAGGTAATTGATGAATCCTCATTAACTCTTGTGCATGGTTAACATGCTCAGCAATGTAATCTTCGGTAGATTGTGCTTTAACTTTCGAGAGAATTAAAATGAATAAACAGAAAGTAAATATTTTTTTCATTTCTTTGGGTTAATCGGTTAATTATCTGATCATTTAATTGATGCTAACAGTTAACCAGTTTAAACAATTATACAGTTAAACTACTTCTTCCTTATTACAAAAAGACCATCTCTCACTGGCAGAATTAATTTTTCAACCCTGCTGTCTGTGGCAATCTGGTCATTAAAATTACTAATGTTTTTGGTGTCTTTATCTTGTGCGTTGTTCAACACTTTTCCACTCCACAGCACATTATCCACAATTATAATTCCGCCGGGCTTAACTTGGTCAAAAACCAAATCGTAATAAGTGCCATTATTTTTTTTATCGGCATCAATAAACACCATATCAAAAACCTCTTCACTCAGGGTTTTTAATGTTGCTTGGGCATCGCCGATAATATATTTGATTTTAGAATTTAGAGGTGATTTAGCGAAATTTTCACGAACCATATCTTCTAGTTCTGCATTAATATCTAAAGTATAAATAATGCCATCTTCTGTTAAGCCTTCAGCAAAACACAGGGTAGCGTAACCAGTAAAAGTACCAATCTCTAAAATCCTTTTAGGATTATTCATCTTGCTTAACATACTCAAAACCCTACCTTGATAATGCCCGCTTAACATTCTGGGCATTAAAACTTTTAGGTTGGTTTCCCTGTCAATATGCTGAAGTAATTCGTCTTCAGGTTCGCAATAATTTAAGAGTAAGTTTTGTAGTTCTTCGCTAATCATTTTGCTTATAAACGTGGTTTTTCCATAAAATATTGCAGAATTATTGTGGCAGCTATGGTGTCAACCCTTTCTTTATCTCTTCTATCGCTCTTTTTTAGCCCACTTTGCATGATCGTTTGTGTAGCTAATTTAGAAGTATAACGTTCATCAATCCAATGTTGTGGAATAGTAGGAAAGTTCTTTTTTAAAATGGTAGAAAAGCCTTTTACATGCTGAGCAGATTCTGAAGGGGTGCCGTCCATTTGTTTTGGGTCGCCAATTACAAAAGCCTCAACTTGCTCTGTAAGCAAATACTTTTTAAGGTAGTCTACAATGTCTTTTGGGTGTACATTATCCAATCCTGTAGCAATAATCTGCAAAGGGTCTGTTACGGCAATGCCGATACGTTTGGTGCCATAATCAAAAGCAAGGATACGTGCCATAGCTGCCAAAGATAAGACTTTTAGCGAAACTGAATTTTTAGCTAATTATCAGTAATCCTTATAGGTAATCTTTTCCCTTTTAAATTGATGTTCGGGAATTCTTTTGAGTAAATTGGTTGCTGGGTCAACATAAAATTTACTTGTGGTGCTGTTGGGCAGCTTTACAACTTTACCCATAAATTTTCCATAAACATTTCCATCTTCATCAAAACTTACATTAGATTTTGGCTCAGTATACCAGAATATGCATTCTCTGTATTCTTCTAAATATTTAGGTTGTATTCGTTTGATGAATTCAGCATAAATGAAATCAAAATCTTGGTCAATATAATTGTTTAGCCACTTTTTGACCAAGCTAGTATCTAAAAAAGAGCGTGATGTTTTAATGCTTTCTCGTATTGGTAACTCATCAAGCAGGTTTAAGTCCGAAACCTTGTCATCAGCATAATCGCCCTTAACTTTGTATTTCGATTTTGAACCTGAGGTTTTTCTCAATAGCCACTTTTCTTCTTTCATTTAGGTGGGTTATTTAAATACCTAAGTTCTGATTATAATTTGAGAAAAATTAGTCAATCCCAAGAAAAACAGAAAGCTATTGAATCGGTCTTGATCACTCGTTGTGGTATTGTATATCAGTGGTTGATTAATCATCCTTCGTTCATCTTACGTTCATCCTTCGTTTATCTTACGTTATATTGCCGTTTATATACCGCTTGAGGAGACCTTATAAACGTAAGCGAAGCCCAGTATAAGCGAATGTGATTCAAGCATTTTCGGATAGAAGAATGCGGGAAAATCCATAACGCTATTGGTAGGTTAATTGGATTCAAATTTTCGTTGAAAATCGCCAACTGAAAACTGATTAGCTCCCTGCTCTATTAATCTCATCGCCAGCACCACCGGTACTACGTTTCGCAGCTTTTAAAGGTTTACCAAATCGGTAACTAAAACCAACATTTAAAACTTGGCTATCCCTCCATAAAATGAAGTACTCGCTCGCACCCGGAAAATCTGTTACACCTTCCATAGATTGTGTGTAAAAAATATCTCTTGCTGTTAATCTGATAGTGCCTTTCCCTTTTAAAACAGTTTTTGCTAAACCAGCAGATAACTGGCCAGTTGGCGATAATAGTTCTTGTAAATCATTGCGGTTTTTAGTGGTATAAAAGCCAGAAATTTCTCCGTTTAAGGTTTTGCTTAATTTAAACTGATTGTTCATACTAGTGTGCAGTTGCTTAACGGATGATTTATAATTTACGTTTTGGTAACCACTTAATCTTTTGTAATTAAAGTTGCTTTGTGCAGTTAAGGACCACCATTTAAAAGGAGAAACCTGCGTAGAAACAGAAACACCTAGATTGTACATTTGTCCCACGTTTCCTTCCGTGTAAACCAAAATATCGTTTCCTTCTGATAAGAATAATTGTGAAAAATAGTTCTTAATGTTACTATAGGAAACGGCAGTAGTTAATACTTGCTTAAATGAATGACTTAACTCAAAGTTCCAAGTATATTGTGGCAAGAAAAACGGATTTCCTCTTTGATAAGTATACTTGTTAATAATGAAAACGAACGGGTTTAACTTTTGATAAGCTGGTCTGTCAATTCTTCGCCCTGAGGTAAAAGAAAACGAATTGGCAGAATCTGCCTGATAAGAAACATAGCCCGATGGAAACAAATTATCATATTTTTTAGAGAATATACTTCCAGTTTGTGCTGAATTTCCTAGCTGGTTACCATCGTATTGCGTATTTTCATAACGTAAACCCAGCTGATAACTTAAACGATTAATTTTGTGCTCAATGCTTGTGTAAACAGAGTTGATGTTTTCTTCATATAAAAAGTGATTGCTTTTCTTTAAATCAGCTTTCCAATTGGCACCATCAAACAACTCATAAGCAGCTGTATTATCTGTATTGATTTTTGATGTTTTTACACCTGCTTCAAACTTTGCATCTTTTCCAATTTGTAAAGTATAATCGGCCTTTGCTGCAAATATTTTCAGTTTAGAAGGGATATCTCCTCTTGAACCTTGGTTATAATTTACCATTCCTGTTCTTATATTCTGGAAATTTTGGTCATTATCAATTCCGTATCTCAAATAATCCACATCAAAGCCAATGTCTTGAGTTTTGTTGATATTATGCCTTCCATAAACATTTATAGCACCATTTCTCAATTTAAAATCACTTCCACTATAAGTAGTAATTGCAGAATCAACTACATTTTGAGCATTAAGCCAAGTTGCAACCGCATCACCTTTTCCCCTTCGTTGTACAATTGTTCCTGTAAGTGTTAAGCCTAAAGTTGTTTTTTGCGATGCGTAAAAATCTATCCCAGTTTTTAGCGTATTGTTATTGCCTTTATTCCCTAAATAAGATGGCTGGTCTAACCTCGCCGCTATTGCACCATTATTGTCGAAATACTTCCTATCAGCATAAATAGAGGTGAAACCCTTGTTATAGTTATAGCTGTAATTTAAGAATGTGTTAAAAACTCCTTTCCTATAATTCAGCACTAAAGAGTTGTTGCTCTTTAAATATTTTCCTTGTCCAACATTGGTTGATAAATTGCCATTAAAACCTTCTTGTCTGTTCTTTTTAGTTTTGATATTGATGATGCCAGCATTTCCGCTTGCATCATACTTAGCTGAAGGACTTGTAATTAATTCAATCTGATTAACTTGAGAAGAGCTCATGCTATTTAACAAATTGTTCAATTCTGCACCAGAAAGATAGGTCGGTTTATCATCTATCATCACTAAAACACTGGCTTTACCTTGTAAACTGATGCCGCCATTTCTATCAACCATAACACCTGGCGATTTCTCTAAGACCTCTAAAACTGTTGTGCCCGCATTCGTAACTCCCGCATCAACATTAACCACAGTTTTACCCTGTGTTCTTTGTACAAATGGTCGTTGTGATGTAACTGTAACTTCATTTAGGTTCTTGCTGCTTGTTGATAAAATTACAACAATGCTATTTGTAGCAGAAGGGATTTGGAACGCTTCGCTATTTTTAATAGCATAACCCAAAGCATTTACTTTTGCAATATATTTCCCATCAGCTACCTGAAAATCGGCACTGCCTTTATTGCTCGTAATTGCAGCTTTAACCAAAGCCTGATTATCAGCTTTGCGTAATTCTACAGTTGCATTTTCAATTGGTTTCTGTTGTTCATCTAAAACAAGAATATTTATTGGCTTGGTTTGTGCCAATAAGTTATTGTTAATTGCTAAGCAGCAAAACAACAATAAGGTTTTAAAAATAGATTTCATTTGTATGGTGTGTGTTTCGTTTAAATCTGACTCGACTAAGAGCCATTATTACAGTTTCCTATTACTTTTTGCAGTAAATCCCTCATCAGTTTAATGGATTCTTCATCAATACCTTTTAGTGCGGCAGCTCTATTTTGCAAGGCGATTTCATTTACATCAATTGTTATCTTTTTCCCAGTTTCGGTTAGTGTTAAGTTTACCCTTCTCCTATCAGAGGGATGAATTTCTCTAGTTAAAAAATCTTGTTTTATCAATAATTGGATGATTCTAGTAATGGAAGCATTATCCTTAAATACTATTTTACTTATATCATTTTGTGTGATATTTGGATTTTCGGCAACACTTTTTAAAATTAACCATTGGTCAATAGTGATGTCGTAACCAGCTTTGCGAACATTTCTTTGTGCAAATTGATTATAGGTCCTAAAGCATTTATCTAAAGTATAAAGCAGCGTGTTGTTTAACTTTTCCATAATTCTATAGCAAATTTATAAATGCCAAATCAATAATTGATATATCAACTAATATTTTACAAAGCGTATTGGGATTTGAGTATTGCGTATTGAGACTAGAAGGAATCAAACCATTTCTCTATACGCAAATCGCAATACGCTATACCATTTCTCACATCTATTTCTTATTTTGCACCAATGCAGTTTAAAGAGATAATTGGTCAGGAAGACATTAAAAAGCAATTGATACAAACCGTTGTAGAGAACAGGGTTAGTCATGCGCAATTGTTTTTATCTCCAGAGGGTAGCGGTGCTTTGCCATTGGCCATTGCTTATGCACAATATCTAAATTGTCAAAATAAGTCACCTACAGATAGTTGTGGAGAATGCTCCTCTTGTAGAAAGTACGAAAGATATATTCATCCCGACTTACATTTCTCCTATCCATTTTTTGCTTCAGCTGCTGTGAAAATCGCAGTTGATGTATTAGAAGAATGGAGAAGTTTATTGTTGGAAGACCCATATTTCAATTTGGATATTTGGCGATCAAAGCTAAGTGCAGACAATAAACAAGCAAATATTAACATTGCAGAGTGTCATGATATCATCAAAAAATTAAGCTACAAAGCATTTGAGGCAGACACGAAAGTTTTAATCATGTGGTTGCCAGAATTTTTAGATAGGGAGGGAAATGCCCTGCTAAAAATAATTGAAGAACCGCCTGCAAACACCCTGTTTATTTTAGTAGCTCAAAATCAAGAACAGATTTTATCGACTATTTTATCTCGCACGCAGATTGTTAAAATTCCGAAATTACCAGATACAGAAATTGAAGCATATTTAATTAACAAAGCTGCCTTGTCTGAAAATCAAGCAACTGAATATAGCTTTTTGGCAGATGGAAATTTGATTGAAGCCAAGGCGATGTTAAATGATACACCTAACAACAACGCAAGTTATTTTGCAGAGTGGTTACGTATGGGTTTTGGCAATAAAGTACCAGCAATGATTGCCTTTACAGATACTGCTGCAAGTTGGGGTAGAGAAAATCAAAAGAATTTTTTAAAATATGGCATCAACTTTTTACGCGAATGTAGCTTGCTGCTAAGCGGAGCTGATGATTTGGTTAAATTGCCTCATCAAACATTAGAGGTGGCAATAAAATTATCCACCCATGTGTTAAATTTGGGGATGGTGGAAGCATTAATTAACGAATTAGAGAAAGCACATTACCACATCGAGCGGAATGCGAATCCAAAAATTCTGTTTTTAGATGTATCTTTACAATTAGTTAAAATAATTAAGTTTAAAACGTTCCCGAAAGGGACTCAACATATATACAATTAATATGGGATGTGGAAGTTGTTCTACAGGTGGCGGTTGCGCTCCCTCTGGCTGCAAAAGTAATGGCTCATGCCTTACTGGTGGATGCCAAAAAATGGAAGTACACGATTGGCTATCCAATTTAGATATGCCATCTAATTATATACCTTTTCAAGTTGTTGAAGTAAAATTTAAAGGCGCTAGAAAAGAATTCTTTTTAAATAACGATAATATTTACCTTGAAATTGGTGAGTTGGTTGCGGTAGAAGGTGCAACTGGCGGATACGATATTGGCCACGTTTCCTTAACGGGAGAATTGGTGCGCATGCAAATGAAACGCCGCAAAACGCCACTAGACCAAGTTACTCGTAAAATATATCGTAAGGCTACAGAGGCTGATGTAGATAAATGGAAACTGGCAAAAGATATGGAATGGGAAACCATGCATAAAGCCCGTACCTTGGCATTAGATTTACGTTTGTCGATGAAAATTAGCGATGTAGATTACCAAGGAGATAAAACAAAAGCTACGTTTTTTTATACAGCAGAAGGTCGTGTAGATTTTAGAGAGTTGATTAAAAAAATGGCTGAAACTTTTCGTATTAGAATTGAAATGCGCCAAATTGGTATGCGTCAAGAGGCGGGTCGTTTAGGCGGAATTGGTTCTTGTGGTCGCGAATTGTGCTGCTCTACTTGGTTAACTAATTTCAAAACAGTTTCTACAGCTGCGGCTAGGTACCAAAATCTTTCCTTAAATACATTAAAACTTGCTGGACAATGCGGTAAGTTAAAATGCTGTTTAAATTATGAATTAGATACTTATTTGGATGCTTTAAAAGATATTCCAGATCGCATTGAGGCTTTGCAAACAGAAGTTGGGGTTGCTCGCCATCAAAAAACAGACATCTTCAAAAAATTAATGTGGTTTAGTTATGCCAATCAAGAAGATTGGATTCCTTTAAAAGTTGACCGTGTGAAAGAAATCATGGCAATGAATAAAAAAGGAGAAAAGCCAGTTAATTTGAAGGACGAAGCAGTTGAACTAAAGACAACAACAATAGTTGAAAAAGTTCATGATTATGAAAATGTAGTTGGTCAGGATAGTTTAACAAGGCTAGACGATAGAAACAAAAACCGTAACAATCGCAATAACCGTAATAACGATAGAAACAGGAATCAGCCTCAGGGAAATGCGCCACAACAAACACGACCACAACAGCCTAAGGCTGCGCAACAGAGCAAGCCCGTCAGCTCCAAAGGAGTGCCTTTGGCACAAAACAAACCACCTCAAGCACAACAGCAAAGACCACAGTCTCAAAAGCCAAATCCAAATCAGGCTGTTCAAAAACCTGTTGCAGAGAAAAGTGAGGTTACTAATCCAAACGGGCCAAAACCAAACAGAAACAATAAAAACAGGAATAAAAATCGAAATAAAAACAAGTCTAAAGATCAAGCGCCAAATGCCCCAAAAGGCGATGAATAGTACAATGCATAAATTAAGGTTCATATGTTTTTTAGCAGCATTTAGCATTTTGCTTGGTGGTTGTGTTAATGATAACCTAGTAGATACCAATCAGGCTATGCCAGAAAATAATTGGGCCTATGCAAAAAGTGTTAAGGCAACTGTGGAGGTTAAAGACATTAACGAACCTTATAATTTGTATTTTAAACTTCGCCATACGGCAGATTATCGCTATTCAAATATCTATGTAATTGTACATATTAAGGGAAAAGGCTTAAATCGAAATAATCGCTATCAATATAAATTGGCAAAAGCCGATGGCGAATGGCTGGGTAGAGGCTCTGGAGATATTTTTACTTATAATTTCCCCTTATTAACAAATTATCACTTTGCCAAACCCGGTAAATACGAAATAGAAATAGAACAAAATATGCGTGATAATCCACTAAGTGGCATTAGTGACGCAGGAATAGCAGTAGCCAAAACTCAAGCAAAATAATACCTGTTTTTAGGTATTTTATATCCATAATCTTAACGCTAATTTGCACTAGCTAACCAAACAGAAAGCATAAAACCAATTCAGATGAAGTCATTGTTCACGGCAATTTGCCTATTCATTATATCAGTATCAGCCTCTGCTGCTGAAATCATTTTTTTAGAGAACCCAACTTGGGCAACTGTTTTAGAAAAAGCTAAAAAAGAAAAGAAAATGATTTTCTTAGATGGCTATGCAACTTGGTGCGGTCCATGTAAAAAAATGGATGCTGAAACATACAAAGATCAAGCTGTTGCAGATTACTACAATGCCAATTTTATCAATGTTAAATATGACATGGAAAAAGGTGAAGGTAAAACATTGGCAGAGAAATATATGGTTGAGGCCTATCCTAATTTAATGTATATAGATACTGAAGGGGTGTTGTTGCATAAAGGAGTTGGCTTTTTGGAAGCAAAGGAATTTGTAGACTTAGGTAAAAATGCTAAAGACCCAAACACCCAGTATTATACTTTAAAAAAGAAAGCATTAGAATTAAGTAATGCTCAATTCTTAAAATTTGCCGAACAAGCAGCAGCATTTGAAGATGAAGATTTTGACCAATTAGGCTCGGATTATTTAGCAAAACAAGCAGACATTTTAGCTAATGCTGATTTAATTGATTTGATAATGGTGCCAATTAATACATTGCCAGATGAAAAGGCTTTGGCTTATTTGGCAAAAAGCGAAGCGAAGATTACTGCTTCTGGCAAATATACCAAAGCAGATTTTGAAGAACGTTTAATTGGATTAACGATAGATTACGCTATTTCAGATAAAACACAAGGAGATGCTGAAAAACTCGACTTCGATAAAGTAAAAACTATTTTGGATAAATATATTCCATTAAAAGCCTTTTTTGTATTGCACTATTTTAAAGCACAGTATGGTTTGGATAATGGTAGGATTGACGATGCTATAACTTCATTAGACCTCTTAATAGTAAATACACCAAGCAAAGTAAATCTTGATCAAATTTGTAACGCAATGATGAATTTGGGGCCAATTCTTTTAGAAAAAGGAAAATTAGACCCAGTTTTGAAAAAATTTGAAGCGATACAGTTTGATTCGAAAAAGGCATATATGAAAGATTTTGTAAAGGCAATCATTTACATAAAAGCTAAAGAGTTAGACAAATTTAAAGTAATTGCAAGCAAAATGATTCTAGACGTTAATACACCTGAAAATGTAAAAGAAGACATAAAATCTGCACTGGAAAGAATGAATCAGAAACCATAATTATAAACTTAGCCATAGCTACAGGAATAAATTTATTCAAACGATTGCAGCTTTTTGCTTAAGAATGATTTAATAAAACAACCTATAGCAAAGGTAACAACTGTTCTAGCGCCATTCCCCTACTTCCTTTTAGTAAAACTAGTTTGCCTTTAATCGGATTGTCTTGCAAATGATTGGCTGCATCAGCAGGAGAGCTAAAAAACTGACCGGGATATTTATCTTTAAACTCATAAAAGCTCTTGCCTATAAACAAAGTTGATAATTCATTTTGAGCGGCAAGCTCAACTACTATTTCATGTTGTTCTGGTCCTTCTGCGCCCAACTCAAACATATCACCAATTATGGCAATTTTGTGCTCAGCACTTAAAGCTTTTAAATTATTTAAAGCCGCTGTCATGCTACTTGGGTTTGCATTGTAAAAATCGCAGATTAAAGTATTGTTCTCTGTTTTTGTTAATTGAGAGCGATTGTTAGTCGGGAAATAATTTGCCAAGCCGTTGTTGATTTGAGAAGGCGTTAAATCAAAGAAATTCCCGATACATATTGCTGCTAAAATATTTTCGAAATTGTATGTTCCAGTAAGGTTTGCTTTAGCTTCGTGGTTTTTACCCTTTGTGCTCCAGTTAAACTCTATAAGTGGGTCGCTATTTTTTAACTCGCCACTTACTGCATTTTCTTTTTCAGTACCGTAATAAATTACCTTATTCAAATCCGCACGTTCACTCATCTCTAGTAAATAAGGGTTATTGCGATTAATAAAAGCAAAACCATGCTGGGCTTTTAAATAAGCAAATAACTCAGCCTTTCCTTTTTTTACGCCCTCAAATCCCCCAAATCCATCTAAATGAGCCATACCCACATTTGTAATTAAGCCATGAGTTGGTTGTGCAATCTCACACAAAAACTCAATCTCTTTTTGATGATTTGCTCCCATTTCTATTACCGCAATTTCTATATCACTTTGCATAGATAAGATAGATAAGGGCACACCAATATGATTGTTTAAATTTCCTTTAGTAGCAAAGGTTTTAAAACGCTCTGCTAAAACTGCTCTAATAAGCTCTTTGGTAGTTGTTTTTCCGTTGCTGCCTGTTAAGCCAATAACTGGTATGGTTAATTGTTTTCTGTGGTGTTTGGCTAAGTCCTGTAACGCTGTTAAAACATCAGGAACTAAAATGCATTGATCATTTTTGGCGTATTCTTCATTGTCAACAATTGCAAAAGCAGCTCCTTGTTCAATTGCTTGCAAAGCAAAAGTATTGGCATCAAAATTTTCACCTTTAAGCGCAAAAAACAAACAACCCTTGGTAATGGTCCTTGTATCTGTACAAATTGTTGGGTGGTTTAAATAGTGTTTGTAAAGCTGTTCGGTATTTGCCATTGTGCAAAGCGGATAAATTCAATCGTAAAATTACAAATGCAAAGACAAATAAAATATTCTTTTTAGTATTATTGGTAAATATTCCCTTTATATGAAAAATTATCTGCTCTATCTTTTATTTGTTTGCCTTGGTACAACCACTGTTTTAGCCCAAACTCCATCACCAGATGAATTTTTAGGATATCCTTTGGGCAGTAAATTTACACCGCATCAAAAGGTGGTGGATTATTTTAAAAAGGTTGCTGCAGCTAATAAAAATATCCAATTACAAGTTTATGGAAAAACTTATGAAGGAAGAGAATTACTGTTAGCGGTAATATCTGATCCTTCAAATATGGATAGATTAGAACAGATTAGAACTAATAATTTGGCTTTGTCCAATGCAGAAAAATCTGCAAAAGCAACAAAACAACCCGCCATTTTATGGTTAAGTTATAACGTACATGGTAATGAAGCTAACTCAACCGAGACCTCAATGAGGGTGCTTTATACGTTGGCAATGGCTAAAGAGAGTAATGTTAAAGATTGGTTAAAAAACACAGTAGTGATTATCGACCCTTGTTTAAACCCAGATGGAAGAGAGAGATATGTAAGTAATTTTAATATGGTAAGTGGGGTAGTTCCAAATCCAGACCCATCTGCTCGCGAACATAGCGAGCCTTGGCCAGGAGGAAGACCTAATCATTATTACTACGACTTAAATAGAGATTGGGCTTGGCAAACACAAATAGAAACGCAACAAAGATTGGTAGCATATCATAAATGGATGCCACAAGTTCATGTAGATTTTCACGAGCAAAGTTATAACGAACCTTATTATTTTGCCCCTGCCGCAGAACCTGTTCATCAAGATATAACCACCTGGCAAAGAGATTTTCAGGTTACTGTCGGAAAAAATAATGCAAAATACTTTGATGAAAATGGATGGCAATATTTTACCAAAGAACGTTTCGATTTATTATACCCTTCTTATGGAGATACTTATCCTTTATATAATGGGGCAATAGGAATGACTTATGAGCAAGGTGGAATTAGGGCTGGTCTTGCGGTTATCACATCAGATGGAGATACGCTTACCTTAAAAGACAGGATTGACCATCACTTTACTACTTCAATAGCTACGCTAGAAACGGTATCTACACACAGTGAAAAGCTTTTGACCGAGTTCAAAAAATATTTTGAGCAAAGCACTGCTACTCCTCCAGGAAATTACAAGACATATATTGTTAAGGCGCAAAACATAGAACGTTTGCGTAAAATGGCAGAACTCTTAAAAAGAAATCATATAGCGTTTGCCTTTGGTGCAGATAGAACTTTAAATGGTTACAATTACGAAAACCAAAAGCTTGAAAATTTTAAAGTAGAAAGAAACGATTTGATTGTGAATTTGCAGCAGCCTAGTTCTGTCTTGGCAAATGTGCTCTTCGAACCACAAACAATGGTTACAGATTCTAACACCTATGATATTACTGCATGGGCTTTGCCTTATGCATACGGACTAAATGCTTATGCTGTTAAAGAAGCGTTAATAGGGACATATACTTTCATTGAAGAGAAAAAAGAAAGTATACCCGCAATTGCAAAACCTTATGCTTGGGTAATGCCTTGGAACTCTATTAAGGATGCACAAACATTAATCGCCCTGCAAAAGCAAAACATTAAGGTTCGCATAGCTGAAGAAGCATTCACAATTGGCGGAAAAGTTTATCCTGCTGGTTCTTTATTGGTTTACAGAACAGAAAATGAGAAGAGTATTAAAGATTTCAGTAAGATTCTTTCGGAAATAGCAAAAGGTAATAACGTTTCCTTATATCCTATAGCAAGTGGTTATGTAGAAAAAGGAAAGGATTTTGGTTCTTCTGTATATAAACTATTAACAACGCCAAAAGTTGCGGTTGTAACGGGTCAAGAAGTTTCTTCTCAAGGAGTTGGAGAGGTTTGGCATTTCTTTGAACAAGAATTGGATTATCCAATTACCTTAATAAGTGTTCAAAATGCTGGCTTTCTAGATATCAATAAAATTAATACTTTAATCCTCCCTGATGGAACATATACCGAAAAATTAGCAGAGCAATTATCAAGTTGGATTACGGCAGGAGGTAAATTGATATTAATGGAAGATGCGATTAGCTCATTAGTTGGTAAAAGACCTTTTGATATCAAGAAAAAAGAATACCCTGAAAAGAAGGATAAAGATATAAATGAAAGAAGGTATGCTGAGAAAGATAAAGACGATTTACAAAATTCAATTCCTGGAGCTATATATAAGGTTTCTATAGACCAAACACATCCATTGGCTTTGGGCTTAGGAAAATTCTACTACACGCTAAAAACAGACGAGAAGATTTACGAACCTTTAGAAAATGGATGGAATGTTGGCACATTAAAAGCTAATAGTTATATAGCTGGTGTTGCGGGAGAAAAAGTAAAAAAGAAATTGGCTACAGGCTTGCTTTATGGCGTTCAAGAATCTGGTAGAGGAAATATCATCTATCTTGGAACCGATGTTTTATTTCGCTCCTTCTGGGAAAATGGGAAACAAATGTTCACAAACGCATTGTTTTTGGTGAATTAAATCTGAAAAGGTCTTCCTTTTGTAAATTTTTATTAGTGTCCCTAATTTCATAAGCAAGATAAAATCGATAAAGCTTAATGAAACTTTATCGATTTAGTATTGATGCTAACGCCAAAACATCGTCTATTAACTATTTGTGAATTTTTGATGAACTTTGATTGTAGCCAGTAATTTTTCTTGGTTTGTGCTGAAAATGTTACAATTAATTTGTTTTAGCTACATTTTTTTTGCAAACTTGTGGTTAATTAACTTAATACTAACTTAAAATACACTACCAATACAAAAACTGTCATTATCAAAAGGTGACAAGAATTAGGCGTGGAGGGATCGAAACTCGTCTTGATTGATCTATTTAATAGATGATAATTCTCAAAATCAATTTCGAATGAAATGATCTAAAAATTCGCCAAAAACAACCATTTTTCACACAAAAATTAATTATTTATGAAAAAAATTTTACAAAGCCTTCTCGTTTTGTCTTTGCTGTTTTCTGTGGCATTTGCACAAAACCGAACGGTTACTGGAACAGTTAAAGACAAAACGGGACTGCCTGTCCCTGGTGTAACTGTAAAAGGTAGAGGTTCAAATGCCGTAACGGGCACAGCTTCAAATGGTACTTTTAGTATTAGCGTTCCTGCTTCAGTTACAATAATAGAATTCTCTTCATTAGGTTATGCTAATCAATCATTAACTATTGGAACAAGTAATGTTGTTAACGCAACATTAGAAGACAGTACAAACGACTTACAAGAAGTAATGGTAGTTGCTTATGGTACTGTTAAAAAAGAAAGTTTTGTTGGTTCTGCGGCAGTGGTAGGCGCTAAAAATTTCGAAAGCAGACCTACCACGTCTTTCCAAAAGTCTTTACAGGGTGCGGCTGCTGGTGTTCAAGCAAGCAGTGTTTCTGGACAGCCTGGTGCATCAACTCAAATTCGTGTTCGTGGTATTGGTTCAATTACACAATCCGCTGAACCGTTATATGTGGTGGATGGTGTTGCAATATCGTCTACTGGTACAGACTTAACAAGTGTTGCACAAACAGCAGATTTTATGGCGACATTAAATCCAAATGATGTTGAATCGGTTACTATCTTAAAAGATGCTTCTGCAGCTGCTATTTATGGATCAAGAGCTGCTAACGGAGTAGTTTTGATTACTACTAAACAAGGAAAGGCTGGTGTAACTAAATTTAGCGCAAGTGTTTCGGGAGGTTTTTCTGCTCAAGCAGTTGATAAGCATGAAACTTTAAATGCCGAAGAATATTACAGGTTATATTTCAATAGCTATTATGCAACTGCAATCGCAGGTGGAGCGACACCAGCTGCAGCAGCAACTACTGCAAATACCAATACAAGGACTAAACTAAGTGTAAATCCTTTTAATACCTTAAATCCATTTGTAGGTGGTGGAGCTCTAGCTCCTGGCGCAGCTTTATTGTATGATACAGATTGGAGAGATGCTGTTTTAAGGAAAGGAATTACCAAAGACGCGAATATCTCTGCTAGTGGCGGTACCGAAAAATTAAAATATTATGTTTCAGGCGGGTACTTTGACCAAAGAGGTATTGTTATTGGTTCAGATTTTAAAAGATTTACAGGAAAGTTTAATCTTTCAAGTGATGTAAACAAATCAATCTCTTTTGGTATCAATAATACCTTGGCAAATTCAATTCAAAATACGCCTGCAGGTGCTGGTGGCGGAGCGAATCCTGTTCGTTTTGCAGACATTAACTCAAACATTTATTCATTATATGTAAGAGATGCTAATGGTAATGTAACTTATGATGTTAACGGTAAGCCTGTATATAATTACGTCAACCCAGTTTCACCTGATTTTAATCCAGTTGGATTAAATGAACTGGATCAATATCTGTCTAAAACAACACGTATCAATTCAGTACCATACATTCAAGCAAAATTCTTAAATGGATTTACAGCTAAATCATTGGTAAGTTTAGATTATACAGGAGTTAGAGAAAACCAATTCTACAATTTAGAGCATGGTAATGGAGTAGGCGTAAAAGGTAGAGCATATCGTTATTCTAAAGAAGATATAACTACAACCTACATTAATACCTTAACTTATGATAAAAGCATAGGAAGCCATAACATCAATGTATTATTAGGTCAAGAAGCATTTAAAAATACATATGATACTTTTTCTGCCGAGAGAACACAATTCTCATTTGCAGGACAAACAGAATTAGGTAATGCTGCACTTCCAGGTTCAGGAACTACTTCTGGTGTTACTGAAGAAAGATTCGCGTCTTATTTCTCGAGATTAAATTATGATTTTGCCAATAAATATTATTTTTCAGCCACTTTCAGACGTGATGGTTCTTCTGTTTTTGGGCCTGATAAAAAATATGGTAATTTTTGGTCGTTAGGTGGTGCTTGGAGAGTAACTCAAGAAAAATTCATGAGTAACTTAAGCTTCATTAATGAATTGAAATTACGTGCAAGTTATGGAACAACTGGTAATAATAAGATCGGTCGTTATGCAGCACAAGGATTATATTCGTTAACAGGTGCTTATGAAGGAACAGGTGGAGCAGTTTATAGTCAATTAGCATACGATGCATTGCAATGGGAAAGAAATAACACGACAGACATTGGAATTGAATTTTCAATCTTAAATCGCCGCATTAATGGTGAGTTAGGCTACTACAAGAAACAATCTCAAGGTTTATTATTTGCTCAACCATTGAGTAGGATGACGGGGTTTATCAGTTTAAATACAAACTTAGCAGAAATAAACAATTCTGGATTTGAGGTTACTTTAGGAGGTACGCCAATTGTTACTTCAGATTTCAACTGGAATGTGTCTATAAACGTAACTACTAATAATAACGAGATTAAAAAACTATCTCAAGCTGAGGTTGGTGATGGACAATATAATCTAAAAGTTGGTGGAGACCGTTATGCATGGAATTTAAGAGAATATGCAGGGATAGATCAAACTGATGGTAGAGCGATGTGGTACATGGATGATGCAAACGGAAATAAGATTACTACCAAAACTTATGCAAGTTCAAAATTATATAATACACATGGTTCGGCATTACCAGATTTCTTTGGTGGTTTTAACAATACATTAACCTATAAAGAATTTGATTTTAGCGTATTTACTTATTTCTCTTATGGAGGGAAAGTTTACGATGCGCTTGAGCAAACATTAACGCATAATGGCATTACTCCTGGACAGCAATTGTCTAGAGAGGTATTAAATGCTTGGTCACCAACAAATACATCTTCAACTATTCCAAGATTTGTTCCTGTTAACTCAGATTTCTCTAATAGTCCTTCTACTAGGTATTTACACGATGGTTCTTATATCAGAGTGAAAAACATCACACTTGGATATAAGCTTAAAAGAGACTGGGCCGCGAAAGCGAAGTTAGGCAGTGCACGTATTTTTATTATGGCAGAAAACCCTTTCACCTTAGCTAAGCATAAAGGTTTGGATCCTGAACAAGCAATTAATGGAACGAGTAACAATGATATCCCTAACATTAAAACACTTTCTGTTGGGTTAACTGTTGGATTTTAATATATAAGATAGATATGAAAAAGATAAATAAAATCACAATATATACATCCCTATTATTAGCGACAATTGCTACAGGATGTAAAAAGGAATTTTTAGAGGTCGTACCAACTACTTCAATCAAAGCAAGTGAGGCATTTACTAGTCCTGAAAGGATTGCATCTGGATTAACAGGGCTTTATGACCTAACTACATTAAGTTCATATACTAATGACATGATCTTAACTGCTGACATTAAGGGGAATGATATATTGGTGGTTAGTGGCGCTGGTAATTATGGCCGTTTTGTTACAGGCTACCAATTCTCACAAACGTATACTTCTAACGAGCCTTTAGCCTATTGGACACAAGCTTATAGAATTATTGCAGGTTGTAACCAATTTGAGTTAAACATTCCTACTTCTCCATTAACAGCTGCTCAAAAAACAGCATATTTAGCAGAAACAAGAGCATTAAGAGCTGAAGCTTATTTTAATCTAGTAAGATGGTATGGTAAACCTTATACGGTTGATCCAGAAGCCTTGGGTGTGCCATTGGTTTTGGCGCCATTAGGACCAACTGATGTGCCTCCTTTAAGAAACAAGGTTAAAGAAGTGTATGCTCAAATTCTTACAGATTTATTATTTGCTGAAGCTAACATTCCAACTTCAAAAACAAGTGTTTATAGGTTCACAAAAGCTGCAATACAAGGTTATTTGGCTAGAATCTATTTAACAATGGGTAATTATACTGAAGCAAGTAAATATGCTAAATTAGCGAGAACAGGTAAAACTTTAAGTACAGGTGCAGCTTTATTAACAGGTTTCACAGTGCCAACTTCAGAATGGATCTATGCGATTAATGTTAGAACTGATGATAACCAAGGCTTCCTTAACGTTCACTCGTTCTATGATCCTTATGATATTGGTTACTCAAGTTTTAGAGCAAATGATGCATTCTTCAATTCTTTTGCTGCAAATGATATCCGTAAGCAACAGTTTCTAGTTAATGGCGTATTAGGTGCAAGAAGAGGTCCAGAAGGTTATTTAATTAATAAATTCGACTTTAGAACTTCTGCTGCAACTAACACGGTATTAATTCGTTCATCAGAAATGTATCTAATTGAAGCAGAGGCTGAGGCTAGATTAGGTGTAGCTAATGAGCCAGCCGCTAAGCTTGCTTTACAAGCAATACAAGCTAGGGCTATACCTGGTACTCTTCTTTCATTAAACACTGGACAAGCGCTAATTGATGAAATTTTAGCAGAAAGAGGTAAAGAACTTTATGGTGAAGGTCATAAGTTTTTTGATCTTTTGAGAACAAAAACACCTATCGTGAGAACAGCAACAAATGGTCATTGGGTAGCTTTAAATCTTCCAGTAGGAGATAACAGATTGGTATTCCCTCTTCCTCAAGCTGAGTTAAATGCTAATCCATCGTTAAAACCTCAGCAGAACCCTGGATACGCAAATTAATTATACAGAACTAAATTAGTTTGTTAAAATAAAAGCCCAGCTTACATTTGTAAGCTGGGCTTTTTAGTATAATTATTCCTGCTACTTCTTATCAATACTATACTTTCCTGGGCCAATAAAAATCAAACTAAAAAACACAATGCCTAACTCTATAGCATGGCCAGCTCCATCCAATCCATCGCCTTTGGCAAAATGAACTAACGCAGCAATAATCATGGTAATTACCAACAGTAAATTAACAGGACGGAAGAATAAACCCAGAATCAATAAGAAACCACCAATACCTTCAGAAGCTGCGGCCATAAAACCCCATAACATTGGTAAAAAATCAATGTGAACAACTTTCATACTTGCACCAAGTTTTGTCCAACCATCTGGGCCACCCATTAATTTTGGTAAGCCGTGTACCATCATCATTACACCTAAACCAACTCTTAAAATTAATAATCCAGTATTGCGGTATTTACCTAAACTCTCGAAAATTGCCATGTTATAAATAGTTTAATTGAACATCATTTTTAGCTACAGAAAGCGATATGTTTTTGCCAACAACCATTGCTCGGTTATCATCTATATGTCCTGTGGGGAAGTTAAAACAAACAGGATAATCAAATTCCTTTACCAATTCCCAAATCACTTCTTCAGGTGTTTGCCCAAAAGGAATTTTTTCTTCGCTAATTTCATTAAAAGCACCTACAATTAATCCCTTTAGTTTGTTCAGCTTGCCTTTTCTTTTAAGCAAACGCATCATTCTATCAATAGAGTATTCATGTTCACCAACATCTTCTAAAAAAAGAATTTTATCATCGTAGTTCATTTCAGAAACAGAACCTTCAACGGTGATTAATAAACTCAAGTTACCACCAATTAAGATCCCTTTCGTTTTACCCTCACGATTACTAAACTCGCTGGTGTAATGGTAAGATAGTGGTTCCCCAAATAGTGATTTTCTTAAACTTTCCAAAGCTTCAGCCGTGCTGGTATCAAAAGTATAAGGCATTTGCGCATGTATGCTTTGAATAGTTAAATCCGCCAATGCGTGAGAAAGCAAAATGGTAATGTCACTAAAGCCAACCAGCCATTTTGGCTCTTCATTGAAGATGGTAAAATCAAGCAAATCTATAATCCGGATAGTGCCATAACCACCACGAGCAGCAATAATTGCTTTAATGCTTTTATCATCTAAAAACTGTTGTAGATCTGCCGCTCTTTCTTCATCTGTTCCCGAAAACTGATGGTATGATCCACCCACTGTATTTCCAATAACAACTTCCAAACCCCAACTTTTTAAGGTCTCAATAGCACTATCAATAGATTTAGGTAGTTTTTTAGCTGGACAGACAATCGCAATTTTATCGCCCTTTTTTAAATAAGATGGCTGTTTAATCATAGGTAAAATCAATATCTTTGCAAAATAAATAAATAGTTTTGGATAACGATAAAATTAAAAGATATACGGTAACGGCAGCCTTGCCTTACACTAATGGCCCAGTGCATATTGGTCACTTAGCCGGTGTTTATTTGCCTGCAGATACTTATGTGCGCTACCTTCGTAGCAATAAAAAGGATGTAAAGTTTATTTGTGGCTCTGATGAGAATGGAGTGCCTATTACTTTAAAAGCCAAAAAAGAAGGAATTACGCCACAAGAAGTTGTAGATAAATACCACAAAATTATTGGTGATTCTTTTAGGGAGTTCGGCGTGTCTTTTGATATTTATCATCGTACCTCATCCTTAACTCACCACCAAACGGCGTCTGCTTTTTTTAAGAAGTTACATGATGATGGTGTTTTTACAGAAGAAGTTACCGAACAATATTATGATGAGAAGGCGCAAACTTTCTTGGCAGATAGATACATTATAGGTACTTGCCCTAGGTGTGGCAATGAGAATGCTTATGGCGACCAATGCGAAAACTGTGGAAGTACACTTAACGCAACAGACTTAATTAACCCAAAATCTACGTTGTCTGGAGAGCCACCTGTTAGAAAGGAAACCAAAAACTGGTTTTTACCTTTAGATAAATATGAAGGGCAACTAAGAAGTTATATCGAAAGTCATAAAGAATGGCGACCAAATGTTTATGGACAATGCCAAAGCTGGTTAAATGCAGGTTTGCAACCAAGGGCGATGACTAGAGACTTAGATTGGGGTGTAAAAGTACCAGTAAAAGGAGCAGATGGAAAGGTTTTATATGTTTGGTTTGATGCACCTATTGGTTACATCTCTGCAACAAAAGAGCTTTGTAATTACGCTACACTAGACGTTTGGAATCCGAAAGCGGATGAGTATTACATTAACCCAATGGAAGATGATAAGTGTGGTTGGGAAGAATATTGGAAAGATGATTCTACTAAACTAGTTCATTTTATTGGTAAGGATAATATCGTATTCCATTGCATTATTTTCCCAGCAATGTTAATGGCACATGGTGGATTTGTATTGGCTGATAACGTTCCGGCAAATGAGTTCTTAAACTTAGAAGGACAAAAAATATCGACTTCTAAAAACTGGGCTGTTTGGTTAAATGAATATTTGTTAGAGTTTCCAGATAAGCAGGATGTATTGCGTTACGTGTTAACCGCTACAGCACCAGAAACAAAGGATAATGATTTTACTTGGAAAGATTTTCAAGCTCGTAACAATAACGAGTTAGTGGCCATTTTAGGGAACTTTATTAATAGGGTTACAGTGTTAACGCATAAATATTTTGATGGAAAAGTGCCTATGCTTATGACAATTACGGAGCAAGACCAGGCTGTAATTGATGAGTTGGCATTATATCCTGCTAAAATTAGTGCATCCATAGAAAACTATAGGTTTAGAGAAGCATTGGGTGAAGTGATGAATGTAGCTCGTTTAGGTAATAAGTATTTAGCTGACACAGAGCCTTGGAAAGCAATTAAAACAGATGAAGACAGGGTAAGAACTATCTTGCATATTTCATTACAAATTGCGGCAAATATTGAGATTTTGATTGAGCCCTTCTTGCCATTTACTGCCGATAAATTAATGAAGATGTTAAATTATGGCGGTCACCAATGGGAAGATGCTGGGAGCCTTAATTTACTGGCTCGCGGCCACCAATTAAATGAACCTACCTTGCTATTTGCAAAAATTGAAGATGAAGAAGTGCAAGCGCAAATAGATAAATTAAATAATAGCAAAACCGCTAATGCACAAGCAAATGCTACCTTGGTGCCTGCAAAAGAAAACATCACATTCGACCAATTTGGTGCAATGGATATTCGTGTGGCAACCATTACAGCGGCAGAAAAAGTAGATAAAACCAAAAAGCTATTAAAGCTTACTGTAAACACAGGCTTAGATGAAAGAACTGTTGTTTCTGGCATTGCTGAACATTACAAGCCAGAAGATATCATCGGACAACAAGTGAGTTTATTGGTTAACCTTGCGCCAAGAGAAATTAAAGGAATTCTATCACAAGGAATGATTTTAATGGCAGAAGATGCAGAAGGTAAACTAACTTTTGTTGCGCCAACTACCAAGTTTGATAACGGAAGCGTAGTGAGATAATGCTGAATTGAATCTCTGAAACCTTCCAGTTTTCACTGGAAGGTTTTTTTATAAATTCAGAATTTGATTAGAGGTTAATGGTAAGTTCAATGTTTACTTGCTTCAAAAAGTATTCATCATGAGAAACCACTAATAGCGTTCCCTTATATTCATTTATCGTATCCGTCAAAACCTCTAAATTCTGAATATCTAGGTTATTGGTTGGTTCATCTAAAATGATAAGATCAGGAGCAGTGTTGTTAATGGTAAATGAGCAAAGTATCAAACGCATCTTTTCACCACCACTAAGCGCACTGCAAGGTTTATCCCAATATTCCTTTGTAAATAAGAAGCGATTGAGCCTAATCTTTATCTCATGTTCTTGTAATGCTCCTGTATTAAAACTTTGCGCTTGTTCATAAACACTTAATTGATTATTTATTAATGAGTAGTCTTGATCGATATAAATTGCCTTAGTGGTAATGGTCTCTAATGTTCCCGAAATCGGTTTTACTTGTCCCAATATCAACCTGATTAATGTTGTTTTTCCTGATCCATTTGTCCCTTTTATGGCAATGCGATCACCACTTTTAATCTGAAAGCTTAAATCATCTTTCCACAGCAATTGATGATTGTATCCAAAGTTAACAGCATTGGCACTAACCAAAATTTTTCCTTGATGAAGATCTGAGTCTATAAAATTCACTTTCATTTTATCCCTATCGGGGATGTTTAGGCGGAGCTGATGTAATTCCTCTGTTATGCTACTTATTTTCTCGATATGAACACCTTTCAGTTTAGCTGTACTTCTCTCCGCATTATTTTTAAGGGTATTAATCGAAATGGTAGGCAGCCCTGCTTTTTCTTGTTTTTTCTTTCCTTTAGCATCTAATTTCTGCTGCCTTTCTATCGACTCTCTTTCTGTCTCTTTCGCTTTTCGGAGTGTTTTCTCCTTGTTTCTTAGCCCCTGATTTAAAGATTCCATCGCTATTGCTTTCTGCGTTGTATAAAAGTCATAATTGCCACCATAACTTATTATACCGTTTTTACTTAACTCGCAAACACAATTAAGTAGGTTAAGTAGGGTTCTATCGTGGCTTACCACAATTAAGGTGTTTTTAGTCGATTTGATATAATCATAAAGCGTATTTCTGCTATAACTATCTAAGTGATTGGTGGGCTCGTCTAGTAAAACTAATTGAGGCTGATGAATAATAATCCCAGCAAGGAAAGCCCTAGTTTTTTGGCCGCCACTTAGTGTTTCTAGTGGTTGGTTCAAGTCTAGACTGGCCAAGTTCCAATAAGCCAAAGCTGTTGCACAACGTTCTTCAATTGTCCAATCGTCGTTTAATACAGTTAGATTTTCATCAGTTGCATGGCCTTTTAAAATTTCAGCAAGCGCAGTTAATTTATCAGCTATTTGAAGTACTTCGGCAATGCTATTATTATTAAATTGACCAAAATGCTGAGGAACATAGTAAGGGTCTTCACCAGTTTTTAATGAACCAATAGTAGCTTGTAGTTTTCCTGCTAAGATTTTTAAAAGGGTAGACTTCCCAGTACCGTTATTGCCAATTAATGCAATTTTATCGTTTTTGTTTATGTTGAGATTTACATCACTAAATAATAAATCTCTATTAGGGTGTATATAGGTAACACCTTGTAGATAAAGCATGATTTCTTTCTTAAAAATGAATAATTAAAGAATCCCTTTGAGGCGGGTTCTCTTGATTTTTCGCGAAAAGAAATTAAATCCTACATTGATGGTGTTTTATGGGAATGCAAAAATAATAAATCTTAACTTATAATTGCATGTCGACTAAATTTACACAGCCTTCCGTTGCCCTATGGAAGACTCGTCGATTACTTCTTTAGCTTGATTTCTTAAATCGGCTAACTTCTCGAATTCCTCTTCATATTTTGGATGCTCAGTTTTCATCACCTTGTCCCAAAAAGTAAAGTACAACCCGAAATTGCTTTTAAAGTGTGTATGATGTAAGTTATGGTGCGTAGAGGTATTGTGCCACTTAAATATTTTATGACGAACAAACCATTTTGGTAAAAACTCAAAACCAGCGTGGCCAGCAACGTTAATCACTAAAGAATAAATACCAAAAACAGAAATTACAGAGATGTGATGTGGAATGGTAAAAACGAGTACCAACATGATTCCCATCTCTATCATGGCCTCAAAAGGGTGAAATGAGTAAGCCGCAAAAGGGGTTGGATTTATAGATTTATGATGTGTTTTATGAGCAAACTTAAAGAGCGGTTTCCAGTGTAATAAACGATGCGTCCAATAGAAATAAGTATCATGAATAATAATCATGATTAAAAAGCTTAAGAAATAATAGCCATAACCATATTTACTTATCGGGCTATAAGCCATTGTTAGGCCGTTTTTATTGGCCCAAATTACAAATGCTATAAAAGCACTTAGAATCAGGAAAGTATAAATGGAGTAACGTATTTCAAGAAAAACGTGTTTGTTTTGTGGATAACGCTGCTGAATTTTGGTGTGCCAAAACTTCTTTCTTTTCCACACATACAAGGTCAGAAAAACAATTCCTGTAAATAGAAAATATTGGGCCATCATCACTACTGCCCCATTAAACCATTTCGAAATTATTTTATAATAAAACTCCAGTTCCACAGTACAAAGTTAATCATTGTAGGTCGATTAGCATAATTCTATAAAAACCTGTACCTTTTACTAGATTAATGTTTTGCCACCAATGATTGAAAACTTCACATTTTACCTAAGCCTCGTAATCGCCATCGTATTATTGATTATGTTAGCCAATAAAATTAAAGTAGCCTATCCGGTGCTTTTGGTTTTAGCAGGATTAGGGATTTGTTTTATCCCAGGTATTCCCATCATACACATCGACCCAGCACTTATTTTCATCATCTTTCTTCCCCCTTTATTATATGAAGCGGCTTGGTCTATCTCATGGAAAGAGTTGTGGCACTGGCGACGAATCATTTTAAGTTTTGCCTTTGTTGTGGTATTCCTAACGGCGATGTCCGTAGCCCTTGTAGCCAATCATTTTATTCCAGGTATTTCTTTGGCGTTAGGGTTTTTATTAGGTGGCATTGTATCTCCGCCAGATGCGGTAAGTGCTGGGGCAATTTTAAAATTTGTAAAAGTACCCAAGCGAATGTCGTCTATTTTAGAAGGAGAAAGTTTGTTAAATGATGCATCTTCTTTAATTATCTTCCGCTTTGCAATGATAGCCGTGGCAACAGGACAATTTATTTGGTATGAAGCAGCCTTAAGTTTTAGTTGGATGTTATTAGGTGGTGTAGGAATAGGATTATTGGTTGGTTTTGTATTCATGAAAGCACACAAATATTTACCTACAGACGCAAATACAGACATTGTATTATCTATTGTAACGCCTTACTTAATGTACATAGCCGCAGAAGAAGTCCATAGCTCTGGCGTATTGGCTGTAGTAAGCGGTGGTTTGCTTTTAGCAAATAAAAGGCATTTGTTTTTAAGTAGCACATCCCGATTGCGAGGCGTAAATGTTTGGGAAAGTTTTTGTTTCGTGTTAAATGGCTTGGTATTTATATTAATCGGGTTGGCATTACCAGAAATCACAGAAGGATTAAGGAATGAAGGTGTAAGTATTTCATCGGCTATTGGATATGGACTGTTGATCACTTTGGTGCTTATCGTAGGTAGAATTTTATCTGCTTATGGAGCAGTGATCGTTACCTTAATCATGCGAAATTTCATAACTGTTGCAGATACCCGTAGTCCGGGTTTTAGAGTGCCTTTAGTATTAGGATGGACAGGGATGAGAGGTGTGGTATCTTTAGCTGCGGCATTATCAATTCCTGTTCAATTAGCAGATGGGTCTGCCTTTCCGCAACGTAACTTAATCCTGTTCATCACTTTTATTGTAATCCTTTTAACCTTGTTGCTACAAGGATTAACCTTGCCTTATTTAATTAAAAAGTTAATCACACCAAACTTAGAAACAGACTTGTCTGAAGATGAGGTCTATCATCACATTAGAAAAGAGTTAGCCGATCATGCCTTGTTTCATTTGCGAACGAATTATAGTGAACAATTGGAAACCGACCCAGTATTGCAACAAATGTCTAGAAAATGGGAAGACGCAGGTCGATTAGCCGATGATATGGTAATGGCAGAAGCGTGTAAGGTTATTTATTTAGATATTTTAAGCAAGCAGAGAGAATGGCTACACCAAAAAAACAATGAAGAAGCTACGCTCGATGAAGATATTGTTCGTAAACATTTACTGAATTTAGATCTGGAGGAGGAGAAACTGAGGTTTTTGTAATTCATTTAATGGCTGATAATCATTATATTAGATTTAAAAATCAACATGACGCCTCCTCAAGAAAAATTCATTTTATATCCCTATGCATCTTGGTTTTTTGCATTGGCGATACTCATTACCTGGGTTGGGTTTTCAACTACATATTTTGCCAGACTAGGTGCATCAACAGTTTATCATCATATCCATGGCGCAACTGCTGGATTATGGATTGCCTTGCTAATCGTTCAACCTTTATTGTATAAGTATGGGAAGCTAAAACTACATCGCAAATTAGGGTGGATTGCTTCAATTATTTTAGTTCCCCTTTTAGTTTTAGGTGGATTAAAAATGATTCAAATGATGATTCAACGCCAAGATTTTTACCCACCTGGCGAAGTTTATCGACTTTCATTTATTGATTTTTACTCGCTGATCCAGTTTCTGTTGTTTTTTGGATTAAGCTTATATCATGGTAAATGCATTCATTTGCATGCTCGTTACATGGCGTGTACAATCCTTACCCTACTTCCTCCTGCCATTACAAGGTTATTGTTTTTTATCCCGTTTTTAGACACTTTCACCAAAACTCTTAATGTAAGTTTCGCTTGTGTGGAAATAACCTTATTAATTTTAATTTGGGATGATAAAAGAAATGGTAGTTTTCGCAAGCCTTATTTTTTTGCCTTAGTAATTTTTGGATTACTACACCTGTTGATGAATTATGCAGGAGGTTGGGCATTTTGGAAGAGTTTAATGGATGGATATGCTGGCTAATTCTTAATGAGGTTCTGCTTTTGCAATATAAAACTTTTTAAAAAGATGATGGTTATTATAGCATGGAAGCAATTATCTCATCACTACTTAATTTGCTTGAAGAACTTTATGTTGGCTCTACAGGCAATGAAACCTGGGTAATAGATCAAAAACCAGGATATGGATTTAGTAAAACAATTGATCAAGTTGATGCGAAACAAGCCTCGACCTCAACAGTACAAGGTGGCTCTACAATAGCTGCCCATACTGAGCACTTAAGGTGGAGCATTCGCGTGGCACTCGAATTCTTCAATGGAAAAATGCCTTCACCAGATTGGGCTGAAAGCTGGAAAGTTAAACAGGTAAATGAAGAAGAATGGAAGAAGCTGCAACAAGATTTACTTAAGGCTTATCAAGACCTTAAAAACGGAATAGCAGAGAGAAAAGATTGGTCTAGTGAACAATTTAACCAAGGTGTTTTAGCACTAGTTCCTCACGCAGCTTATCATTTGGGCGCAATTAGACAATTGATCATTGCTACAAGGTAGAAGTTATTTCGATCAATATGGTAATCTAACAAATCATAAAGTTGTTTGAAAAATACATTAGTTTTACTGACCAATTCCGTAAACTAAATATGCTATATTTTAAAACAATAACCTTCCCTGATGATGTTACACAACATCAAATCGAAACTGCATTAAGAAAATCAGCCATTAAGAAGACAACGGTATTAGATTTTCAAAAATCGGTAATTGACGTCAATAGAGATAAAGACTTTTTAGGTTTTGAAAGCAAGAAATCTTTAAGCTTTACAAGAACCAAAACCTCCTTAGAGTTCATGTTGCCAAAGCTAATCATCAACTTGCCTAAAGATGAGTTGGCAACGTCTTATAAAATTAGATTAAGTGCAGTACCTTTTACCATATGTTTAATTTTAAGTATGGGGATTTTAACAGCTTTTGTTGGCTTATTAAAAGGCACGTACATCTTTGAAGAAATGAGTCCGGTTTTTGTCGGGGCAATGCTGTTTTTCTTACTCCTTATGTTAGAACTTAAAATTACCAATGCTAGAATAGTTAAGAGCATTAATAACAGCGTGTAGATATAACTAAGAGGTTTAAAAATGTAACTTAAGATCAGTATGAAGTTGATATTTTGCTACTACATTTTCGTTCCCTGATTTTGAACCACATCAATTTAAATATTAACTTTAGTAAACAGATAGAACTAAGATGACTACAAGAAGAAATTTTTTACAAAAAGGAATATTGGGCGTAACTGCAGCAACACTGATAAATATCCCATCAGTTTTCGCGGAGCCTGTTGCACGTAATGTCGCAGGTGAAGACTCTTTTAAATTAGGGATCGCAGGTTATAGCTTTCTTAATTTTAACCTTGACGAATCACTTAAAATAATGAAAAAGGTTGATGTACATTATCTCTGTATCAAAGACTTTCATTTGCCTTTTAAAAGTACAACAGAAGAAATTGCAGCCTTTCATGCTAAATTGAAGGACAATAATGTAGTAGGATATGCTGTGGGCCCCATATACACTAAAACTAAAGAAGAGATTGACAAAGCATTTGATTACGCAAAAAGGGTTGGTGTTGATTTGTTGATAGGTATTCCAGCCCATGCCGATCTGGAATACGTTGCCAAAAAAACAAAAGAATATGATATTCGCTATGCCATCCATAATCATGGCCCCGAAGACAAGCTATATCCAAATGCAGAAAGCATTTATAACCTCATTAAAAACCTAGATCAACGCGTTGGTATATGCTTTGATATGGGACATAACAAAAGAGATGGACGAGATTCAGTTGCAGACCTTCAGAAGTTTTCAAAACGGATTTTTGACATGCATTTAAAGAATGTAACTGAAGCTGCAAATAAGGGTACCACTTGCGAACTAGGTCGTGGGGTGATTGATATTCCGGCATTCGTAAAAATGTTAAGAAAGGTTAATTACAAAGGCTCTTGTAGTTTGGAGTACGAAAAAGACATGAAAGACCCATTAGCAGGAATAGCTGAATCTGTAGGTTATTTTAGAGGTGTATGTGATGCTACCCGCTAGATCTTTTTACCTTGGCTGTAGTTCACCAAACTAAATTAGATTACTTTCAAAACAAAAAGCCACCAATTTGGTGGCTTTTTGTTTAGGCCAGAATGGATGAAATAAGCGAGTGCCATCTCTCAGCATCCAATACATTTCGTCAAAACAGTAGTAATAATGTTCAATGAGTTTACATTAATGGTAATCTATTATATATTTATCATAGATGATCCATTAAGGAGAAGCTTACATGGAAAATTAGCTAAACCTATGTTAAAGCTTTTTTGAAATCATCCGCATAAAAACCAAATAAATGAATTGTATGTTTAAGAAAATGTTAGCCGTCGCATGGGTTGTCTTGGTTATCATGGGAATATCCGAAAAAACCTTCGCACAGCAAAAAACTACACCCTCTAAAGACACTGAAGCAGTTGTCGAAGATGGTGGCACAGGTCCCTACAAAGCTATAATGGCAGTCGAGACAACACTTCCCACACATACTGTATTTCATCCTAAAAATCTAAATCTCTTTAACACCAAAAATAGATTGCCAATAATTGTATGGGGAAATGGTGCTTGTGCCAATTCGCCTTGGGAGCATGTGAATTTTTTATCCGAAGTATCGTCTTACGGTTTTTTAGTGGTGGCAATAGGTACTATTTCTGAAGATAAAACTGATAACAGAAAATCAACCTCATCTCAGCTTACCGATGCAATTAATTGGGCTATTGCACAGAATAATGATAAAAAAAGCGCTTATTATAATAAGATTGACGTAAAGAAAATTGCGGTGAGTGGGATGTCATGCGGAGGCTTGCAGACATTAGAGGTTGCGTCTGATGCTCGAGTTACCACAGTAGTGGTTTGCAATAGTGGTATTTTTAAAACTCCAGGCAATGGTATTAGTAATATGCCTAAACTTACTAAGGAAAGCTTGAAAAAAATCCATTCGCCTACTTTGTATATTTTGGGTGGAGTAAAGGATATCGCCTATGACAATGGAATGGATGATTATCAGCAAATCAATCACGTACCCATTTTTATGGCAAATATGGATGTAGGGCATGGAGGAACCTATCGTGAGCATCATGGAGGTGAATTCGCTAAGTTGGCCATCTCATGGTATAAATGGCAGTTAAAGGGAGATAAGGAAGCAGCTAAAGTTTTTGAAGGTGAGCCTGCTGGATTGTCCAAAAACCCAAAATGGAGATTTGAGAAAAAGAAGATACCTTAACAGAGATTAAATTGGGATTAATCTTTTTAGCACATCTATAAATTGTTTCCGATTAAAAAAGGAGTTGTCCTAGTAAATAATTTTTTCTCTTGGATAGCGTATCTTCGAATATAGTATGAGCATTGAAAACTACGACAAGTATTGCAGTAAATTTTAAAATTGATTGCCGTGGCAGAGAATAAAGCTACGGACCCAAAATAATGTGTATATCAAATATATGAGTGGTTTAAATTCAGATTTTACCAAATATCAATCTAATGTAAGACTTGGTCAGCTAGGTAGTTGTACAGTCGTTTCATTTCAAGCACAAATCGTTTGTATTTCGATCCCTAAGTTATGATGTTCAAAAGAATAGCTAATTCAAGCGTAATATTACTCTTTATTGCTATGTTATTAATGTGTAATGTAGCTCTGGGGCAAAATACTCCAAATTTCATTACGCTAACCACCAAGAATGGATTATCATCAAATACAGTTAATACTATTCTTCAAGACCGCAATGGACTAACCTGGTTCGGTACCAACGATGGCCTTAACAAATTTGATGGCACCAATTTTACAGTATATACCAATAAAAGCAAGGATAGTACAAGTATTCCTTCCAATAACGTAACTGCCCTTTTAGAAGATAAATCAGGCAGGTTATGGGTAGGAACAAGTGCCGGAGGCTTGTGTTTCTATGACTCTAAAAAGAATACATTTACCTCATTTACTGGTGATGGGATACCTGGTCGGACTGGTCAATTTAATGTTTTGACCCTATATGAGGATCAGAGTGGAAATATTTGGGTTGGCACCTTTGGTGGATATAGAATAATTAACCCTAAGACATTTAAGGTAAGGAATGTTGGGATCAATACCTTTATGGGAAATGGATCTAGCGTGCTCTCATTTTCTCAGGGAAACAGTAATAAGATGTGGGTTGGAACAAATGTGGGCCTTTTAGCAGTTGATTTAAAATCTGGCATAACCGAGAAATTCATTCATAACCCATCAGATCCAAACAGTCTTAGTAACAATTGCATTAGCACGATCATTAAAGATGAAAGTGGTCGTATATATTTTGGCACTAACCGAGGGCTGAATATGTTGATAAGCGAAAATGGTCAGTTTAAGGCATTTTTGCAACCAAGTAGTAATCAGCTCTCGGATAATTTAATTTACGAGACTAGCTTAGCCAAACAAGGCAAGATTTGGATCGGGACAGAAGAGGGAGTGAGTATTTTCGATACTAAAACACAAACCTTCTCTAACATTCGACCTAACAGACGAGAGCCTTTCGGTTTGAGCCATAAATCTGTAAGAAGCATTTGTATGGCCAAAGATGGGATAATTTGGCTTGGAACTTTTCAGGGTGGAGTGAATAAGTTGGACCCAAATTTGGCTCTTTTTAATCTAAAACATAGCAGTCCCTTTGATCCCAAAGGTTTAAGATCTCCAATTGTTACGTCTTTTGTAGAACATAAAAAAGGTAAGCTATTTATTGGCACAGATGGAGGTGGAGTGCATTATTTTGATAGGAGCAGTGGGCTTTTTGAACATATTAATGTGAAGAGCAAGATTGATAATTCTGGGAACCCACTTTCCATACTTGCACTTGACTTAGACACTCGTGGTTTTTTGTGGATAGGGACTTATCAGGATGGGCTATTCTGTTATAATATGTTAACAAAAAGCTATAAGCAATTTCTAGCTGGCCCTTTAGCCAGTGATTTGAGCCAGAATGATATTTTCTTCGTGAAAGAAGACAGTAGAGGAATGATTTGGATAGGTACAAATGGAAATGGAGTTAATGTATACAATCCAAAGACCAATCTTTTTACACGTTATGGAACCTATCTTATCCCTCCTATGTTACTGCCAAGCAATGGATACATGCGTGCCATTTCAGAGGATGCCAAAGGAGACATCTGGTTGGCCTCCAATGGAACTGGAATAGCCGTTTATCAGCATAAAACAGGAAAGTTCAAACTATATAATAAGGCAAATAGTGGGCTTTCTAATGATGTGGTGTTGAGTTTACTGCATGACAGTAAAGGCAATTTATGGGCAGGCACAGATGGTGGAGGCTTAGATTTTTTTGATCCTCGAACTGGTAGGTTTACCAATTTCAACGAATCGAATGGTCTTCCAAGCCCAATTGTCTACAAGATACTCGAAGATCACGCTGGGGTTATATGGTTCAGTACGGATAGGGGAATTAGCAGTCTTAACCCTAAAACCAAGAAAATCAAAAACTTTGGTCGCCCTAATGGATTACAAGATAGCCCATTTGTGCTAGGCTCTGGGACTACTACTTCAGACGGAGAACTTTATTTTGGTGGACAAGAAGGCTTCAATTACTTTTTTCCAAGGGACTTACCTGCTACAAAAACTGCCCCAAGTGTGTTGCTTACTGAGCTGAAGGTCGCTAACATTGTAGTGCTTCCCGGTGAAAAATCGCCTATTAAAGAACAGATTGGATTTGCAAAAAAAATAGATTTAAACTACGGTCAGAACTTTTCCATCGGCTATACAGCTCTGAACTATACAGCTCCTGAACAAAACAATTACTCCTACCGCCTTGTAGGCCTTGAGGATAAATGGAATTACGTAGAAAGGGAAAAGACAGCCTATTATACCAATCTAGACCCAGGCAATTACACTTTTCAGGTAAGGGCAAGTAATAACGATGGTTCCTGGAGCAATAAGGTAACCTCTATATCCGTACATGTGCAGCCCCCTCTATGGCGCACTGTTTATGCATATGCTTTTTACGTAATTGCAATTGGCACTATGTTATTTGCAATTAGACGAAGAGGAATTCAACGCATAACACGGCAACTTGCGCTAGAGCAAGAGCAAATCAATATCCAACAAAAGATACTTCAGCAGCAAAGAGAAGCAGAACGTGCACATGCATTAGACATACAAAAAATCAAGTTCCTCACTAACTTAAGCCACGAGTTTAGAACACCCATCTCACTCATATTAGCCCCTGTGGATAAATTGCTTTCTGTTAAGCAAGATCAATATGTATCTGGCCAGGTAAAAATGATCAAGAGGAATGCCCGTAGATTGCTGAACCTTGTTAACCAGCTACTCGATTTTAGAAAGATGGAAGAACAAGAGTTGAAATTGAACCTGAGCCAAGGCGATTTAATCCTCTTTGTTAAGGAAGCAGCAGAAGCTTTTCAAGACCTTTCCGATCGGAAAAAAATCTCTCTTCAAGTGAGCAGTGATGCGCCTAGTTTACAAACTTATTTTGATCAGGATAAAATGGAGCGGATTATATTCAATCTGCTCTCTAATGCTTTCAAATTTACACCAGAAGGTGGAACGGTCAGTTTAAGGATGTCATTGCAAATTTCACCTAGCAACTCCAAACCTATATTTGATATTGCAGTTTCGGATACGGGAATTGGGATAGCCCCTGAGAACAAGGTTAAGGTCTTCGATCGTTTCTTTATGGGTAATAATGTAAGTTCGATTCTAAATCAAGGAAGTGGGATTGGATTGTCGATCGTGAAAGAATTTATAGAATTGCATGGAGGCGAGATCACATTGGAAAGTGAACTTGGCAAAGGATCTACTTTTCTGGTTTCCCTACCCGTAGAGATAATAGAGCAAGAGCAAGTATCTGGCTCTGAAAACAATGACTATGTATTGGGTGAGATGACTGATTTCCAATCGGAAGTTGACCAAGGTTCGGCAGTTACCAATGGAAAAATAGCAACTGTTCTTTTAGTAGAGGACAATGAAGAGTTTAGATTCCATTTAAGGGATAGCCTACAACCCTATTACCAAATTATTGAAGCATCAAATGGGAAAGAAGGATGGCAAAAAACACTTTCTGGACACCCTCAGTTAGTGGTAAGTGATATCAGTATGCCAGAAATGAACGGTATCGAACTTAGTCAAAAAATCAAGGCCGACAAAAGGACCAGCCATATTCCCGTAATTCTACTTACAGCAATTAGTGGAGAAGAGGACCAAATAAAAGGCCTGAAGTCTGGAGCTAACGATTACCTTACCAAGCCTTTTAATTTTGATATTCTACAAGCAAAGATTGAGAATTTGTTACTGTTCAACCGATCAGTAAAGAATGCTTATTCAAAACAAGTCAAAGTTGAATCCAAGGAAATAGAAATCGAATCAAGCGAGGTTAAGTTATTGAGCAAAATCGTAAAGTATATAGACGAGAAGTTAAATAATCCAGAATTATCTGTTGAAGAATTGAGTAAGCATGTTGGAATGAGCAGAGGCTCATTATATCATAAGCTATTGGAAATAACTGGTCTTACACCAATTGAGTATATCCGATCAGTTAAATTAGAAAGAGCTGTAGAGCTATTGGAAAAAAGTGATTATAATGTTGCACAAATTGCATACATGACAGGATTTGGTACGCCTAGTTATTTCTCAAGGCTTTTTAAGGCTCAATTTAATATGCTTCCTTCAGAATATATCAATGCAAAGCGCAAGGATAAAAAAGATCATTCGTAACAATAACCTACAATGTTGACAGAGAAAACATTTGTGGGTTATTCTTGAACAAATCACCTATTCAATTTATTGAACATGGACTAGATTTGGATAAATCAAATATACGTATGGACCATTACTACAAAAAATTCCTGTTACTTGTTTGGCATATTGCATTAAAGGAGAAAATCAATATTTGTGCTTAAAAGGCTTAATTCCCGCTAGATAAACCGATACAATGGCAAATAAATCAATTGGAAAATGAAATTCAAACTCAAAATATCGCTCTGTCTATTCCTTGCTCTACCATTATCAGTAATTGCACAGAACAAATACCCTTTCCAAAACACTAAGCTCGATTTTAAGAAGAGGGTTGATGACCTTGTCTCTAGAATGACCTTGGAAGAGAAAGTAGGACAAATGCTTAATGCAGCTCCAGCCATTCCTAGATTGGGAATTCCTGCTTATGATTGGTGGAACGAGGTGCTTCATGGAGTTGCAAGAACTCCATTCAAAGTAACTGTGTATCCCCAAGCAATTGGTATGGCCGCAACTTTCGATAAACAGTCTTTATTTAAAATGGCAGACTATTCTGCATCGGAGGGGCGAGCAATAAATAACAAAGCCATAGAAATGGGGCGTAGCGGAGATCGTTATGTTGGCCTTACCTACTGGACACCAAATATCAATATTTTTAGAGATCCAAGGTGGGGCCGTGGGCAAGAAACCTATGGCGAAGACCCTTACTTGACATCGGTAATGGGTGCTTCTTTTGTAAAAGGTTTACAGGGTGATGATCCTAAATATCTAAAGGCTGCCGCTTGTGCCAAACATTATGCCGTACACAGTGGGCCAGAGCCTGATAGACATGTCTTTAATGCAGAAGTTAGCAAGTACGATTTATGGGATACTTATCTGCCGGCATTTAGAAAATTGGTGGTAGAGAGTAAGGTTGAAGGAGTAATGTGTGCCTATAACGCCTTTCAAACTCAACCTTGTTGTGGCAGTGATCTTTTAATGGTAGATATCCTTCGCAAACAATGGAACTTTACTGGATATGTTACCTCAGATTGTTGGGGAATAGATGATTTTTTTAAGAACCACAAAACACATAAGGATGCTGCATCAGCCTCTGCAGATGCAGTTTTACATGGAACCGACGTAGAATGTGGAACCGACGCCTACAAATCTCTCGTAAAAGCGGTTAAAGAAGGTAAACTGCTTGAATCCCAAATTGATGTTTCTGTAAAACGCCTCTTCATGACTAGGTTCAAGCTAGGTATGTTCGACCCAAAAGAGATGGTTAAATATGCTCAAACCTCATCTTCGGTACTTGAAAGCGATGAACACAAAGCCCATTCACTGAAAATGGCTAGGCAATCAATAGTGATGCTCAAAAATAAAAACAACACCTTGCCCTTAAGCAAGTCGGTTAAAAAAATAGTGGTTTTAGGTCCCAATGCTGATAACCCAATCGCCATACTAGGTAATTACAATGGTACGCCTTCTGTACTTAAAACGGTTCTTCAAGGTATTAAAGAAAAGCTGCCCAATGCTAATGTGGTATATGAAAAGGCAATTAACTTTACCAATGATACGCTTTTGGCTTATAGAAACTATTCAAATCAATGCAGCTTTGATGGAAAGCAAGGTTTTAAGGCAGAATATTTTGCAAATAATGAACTGAAAGGTAATCCTGTTTCAAGGCAAGAACAAAGTTTAGAACATGCTTGGCAAGAAGGACAGCAAGTAGGCGAAGGTATAGTTGCCAGGAATTTTTCAGCAAGATATACAACTAACTATTTGTCAGATGCAGATGGTCCAGTTACTTTCGAAATAGAGGGTGATGATGGTTACCGTTTCAAGGTTGATGGTAAGGAAGTGATTAATGCTTGGACAAGAAATAGATGGGGAGCGCAACAATACAAACTGTTGGCACAAAAAGGTAAATCTTACCAAATCGTACTAGAATACTGGCAGGGCGACGGTAAAGCAAATATTAAGCTAAGTGCTGGAAATTACCAAAAGACAAACTTCATAGCCTTGGTAGAAAGAATTAAAGATGCAGATGCAATTGTGTATGTAGGCGGTATATCTCCGCAACTCGAGGGCGAAGAAATGAAGGTTAATTTTCCCGGTTTTAGCGGAGGCGATAGAACTTCTATCATGCTGCCAAAAGTACAAACCGATTTAATGAAAGCCTTGCACGGTACAGGAAAGCCAGTGGTTTTTGTAATGATGACAGGAAGCGCCATTGCAATTCCTTGGGAAGCCGAAAATATTCCGGCCATAGTCAATTGTTGGTATGGAGGGCAATCTGCCGGCACTGCTGTAGCTGATGTGCTTTTTGGAGACTATAATCCAGCAGGAAGACTACCTGTTACCTTTTATGCGAGCGATTCAGATTTACCCAACTTTTCAGACTATTCAATGACTGGCAGAACATATAGGTACTTTTCTGGAAAACCGCTTTATGGGTTTGGATATGGACTTAGCTATAGTTCATTTAAGTATGAGCAGTTAATAATGCCCGCCCAGATTAAGGGAGGTGCCAGGCTAAATTTAAGCGTAGCGATAACCAATACAAGTAATATTACTGGTGAGGAGGTGGTCCAGCTTTACATCAGCAATCCGAACTCAAAGGTTAAATCTCCAATAAAAACATTAAAAGGTTTTGAGAGGATTGTGCTGAAGCCTGGAGAACGTAAAGTTCTAAAATTTAGCCTTTCGCCGAGGGAACTTTCATTCATCAAAGAAGATGGGGTTGCTCAGGTGATAAAGGGTAAACTCGTGATAAGTGCTGGAGGGTCACAACCTGATGAAATGAACCCAACTTCTGGCAATCTTCTTAAAAAAACCATAACCATACTTTAATACAAATAATGTCCCTTTGGGCACAGCTATTCCCATAGAAATAATATATGAAAAAAATTATCTTGATTTTGATTGGCCTGTACTCAGGTTTATGTCAGGCACAAATTAAATTCACAAATCCAATCATGTCTGGGTTTTATCCAGATCCCAGCGTTACTAAAGTGGGTGATGATTACTATCTAGTAAACTCCACTTTTGCTTACTTTCCTGGTGTTCCAGTATTTCATAGCAAGGATTTGAAGAATTGGAAACAGATTGGAAATGTAATAGATAGACCATCTCAAATGACTTTTTTTGGCGACCAAACCTCTAGGGGGCTTTTTGCTCCGTCCATTAATTTCTTTAAGGGTACTTATTACATGACCTGTACCAATATCGATAAAAATGGAAATTTCGTGATGACGGCTAAAAACCCAGCAGGCCCATGGAGTAATCCGGTATGGCTTCCAAAGGTTAGAGGAATTGATCCTTCCTTGTTTTTCGATCAAGACAAGGCTTATATTGTCTATAATAGTGACCCTCCTGGTAATAAATCGCTTTATCCTGGCCACCGTACCATACGCACATTTGAATTTGATCCAGTAAAGCTCAATGTAATAGGCGAGGAAGTACAATTGGTAAATGGAGGTGTAGACATTAGTAAAAAACCTGTTTGGATTGAGGGACCACATATCTTTAAGCGTGAGAATTGGTATTATCTCTGTGCTGCAGAAGGGGGAACTTCTGTAAATCATTCACAGGTTATTTTGAGAAGTAAAAATGCGACAGGACCGTATATACCTTATGAGAAAAATCCAATCTTAACGCAACGAGACTTGGATCCCAATCGGAAAGACCCGATTACCTCTGCTGGCCATGCCGAACTTGTTGAAGGGCCAGATGGCAAAACCTATGCAGTTTTTTTAGCTGTTAGACCTTATGAAGGTAACCATTACAATACGGGTAGGGAAACCTTTATTGCGCCAGTAAAATGGGAAGATGGTTGGCCAATTATCAATCCTGACCAAAAAGAGATACCCTACCATTTTAATGCTGGTTTTAAAGAAGTAAAACAGACTGCACCACCACAAAGTGGGAATTTTGCCTACAGGACCACTTTCGAAAACAAGATTGATCAATCTCTTTTGTTTCTGAGAACTAACGATACAAGTTGGTATAAGTTAGATAAGGTAAACGGATTGACCATGAAATTGCTACCTGAAACTTGCATGGGCTTAGGAAACCCAGCGTTTATTGGCAAAAGGCAGCAACATTTAACCGGTAGCGCAACCACAGAGATGACATTTGAGGCACAAAAACCCAATGAAAAGGCTGGAATGCTCATCTTTCAAGGAGAATACAATTTTTATTACATCTGTAAGTCGATTAAAGAAGGTAAACAAGTTGTACAACTCTATCAAGGTAATCCAAAAACGAAGACAATGGATTTGATAACAGAAGCACCAATTAGCGGCAAGAAAGTTCAGTTTAAGATCCAGGCGCAAAGAGAATTTTACAGCTTTCATTTCTCAGAAAATTCTGGCAAATGGAAATTACTAAAGGATAAAGCAGATGGGAAGTTCTTAAGTACGCAAACTGCTGGTGGATTTGTAGGCTCACTTTTCGCATTGTATGCAACCTCATCTGGAGAGCCATCTAAAAATATAGCTTCGTACAAATGGCTAGATTATAGTGGAAATGATGCGGTTTATAATAAATAAGGCCCATCAATAGATATCAAGAAAGCAAGATTGCTAGTGTAAACAGAGTTAAATAACCCAAACAAAAAATTGAAAAAGCTAACTACCATATACGATATTGCTAGTGCGTTGGGCATAACCGTCTCTACCGTTTCGAGGGCATTAAGGGATTTTCCAGGAACTAGCGAAAGTACGCGAAAAACCGTTGTAGACATGGCTGCCAAACTTGATTATAGGCCTAATAAATTGGCTTCCGCACTTAAATCTGGCAAAACATACATCATTGGGATAATTGTGCCTAGCATTGAGGCCCATTTTTTTGCATCCATTATCCATAGCATTGAAGATGAGCTAAAGGAAAGTGGTTATAGCATCATTGTATGTCAATCAAGCGAATCACGGTCTAAGGAAGTTAAGGGGTTGAATACGCTGCTAGAAACACAGGTTGATGGTATAATGGCCTCACTTGCCTTAGAAACTACTGATGATGTTTCCCATTTCCAAGAGGTGATTAATCAGAATAAACCACTCATACTTTTTGATAGGGTACACGATAGCCTTAAAGTACCAACTGTAACCATTAACGATTTTAGGGCAGGCTTTTTAGCCGCAAGCCATCTCATTGAAAAAGGATATAAAAGAATAGCCTTTGTAACCACCAGTCATAAGATTAAAATTTTTGGTGAACGACTAGAAGGCTACAAACAGGCGTTACGGATGAATAACATGGCTATTTACCAAGAGGATATCATTCTTGGCGGCCTTTCTATTAAAGATGGAAGGTTTGGGGTGAGCAAGCTACTTAGAAATGAGAATAGACCTGATGCAATTATTGCTGGAGATGATTTTACCGCTTTAGGCGTTGCTCGCAAACTTAGAGAGGCTGGTCTAGAACCGCCAATAATCGGGGTTATGGGTTTCGCAAACGAAGTTTTTTCTTCTTACGTAAGTCCCAGCCTTTCTACGGTAGACCAACACCCAGATTTAATTGGCAAAGAGTGCGTAAAGCTTTTTCTAGAGATGATTAAACAGGCAAATCCTTATGATAAGCTTACACAAATTATAGTGGAACCCACTATTGTGGATAGGCAATCGACAAGATCCTATTTAGAGCAAAAAGTGGTGTAATTGCTATTCGAAAGTTAGCCAATCTAATTCAGTATGGCCATTAGATTTCATTACTATAAATAGATTTTGAATACCAGTTTGTCGTTTTAACAATGGAGCATTAACTTCAATAAAGCTTTCGCTTTGCGGCACTTTTACTTCTGCAATCATAAGACCATCAGGTTTCCCAATGCGAATTTGAATTAAAACCTCTTTAGTTGATTTTGCCTTCAACTTTACATTGTGCAACGACTTGTTACCAAAAGCAACAGTATTATACTGCAACCATGCATTATTTTCGGTAAAAACTGTTTTCCAACCCTTAAATCTATCTGCAGTATCTATAAAATCGATACTCACACCTTTTGAACTAATCTGAGAATACCTGTCTAATTGTATCGTTTTCTTAGCATCAATAACTCCAATTCCCCTTAAAGTTGGAATAACCTTTTTAATAGTTCCGTCTGCATTAAATGTTAAACTATCTGCTCGTATAGATCGAGCCTTATCAAAATTTGGAGAGTAATCATTGTGATGATAAAAAAGATACCACTGTTTCTTGAATTCGATAATGGAATGGTGATTGGTCCAGCAGCCTGTCGCAGATTCATCCATGATAACACCCATTACTTTAAACGGACCAAGGGGATGTTTACCAATGGCATATTCAAGCCGCTCAATTTTGTTTTCTACGTGTGGGTAGGTAAGGTAGTAAAGCCCATTACGTTCAAACATATAAGGGCCTTCTTTAAGTCCTTTGGTAGGTAAATCGCCAAGCGTTTTAACTTCTGATTCTAGCTCTAGCATATTTTCTTTGAGTTTTGCGCCGTATATGTTACCGCCTGACCAGTAAAGATAAGCTTGCCCATCTTTGTCGATAAAGACATTTGGATCTATCCCTTTAACATTTTTAATCGGTGTACTTTCCGGTATAAATGGACCTTCAGGTCTATTGGAAACTGCTACGCCAATGGTAAACCCCTTACCATAAGCAATGGTATCCTTTGGAGTTGTTGGAAAGTAGAAGTAATATTTCCCATTTCTTTCTATGCAGTCTGGTGCCCACATGCTATAACTGTTTGGTTTTACCCAAGAGACATTATTTTGCGTTACAATTACACCATGATCTGTCCAATCGATAAGGTTAGCAGATGAAAAGACATGATAATCTTCCATTGCAAACCACCCCAGTCTTCCTTTTTCCTTTGTTGCTATGATATCATGAGAAGGGTAAATGTACACCCTATCACCGAAAACCCTAGCAGATGGATCTGCAGTATATTGGCTATTAATTAATGGGTTTTGGGCACTAACTGAATTAAAAACTGTTATAAAGCCGAAGCAAAAAACAAGGTGTTTTAGCATACTGGTTTTAGTTAAATATCATTACAAAACCATCATTTCCTTGCAAAGAAACAGTTGTTCTTCCGCTGGAGTTGACGGTAATTTTCTTCGTTAAAAATTTAGGTTTGCTGTCGGCCCCTATTTCTGCCGTAATCAGGTCTGCTTGCTTTCCTTTTAAGAATGACAAGTCAAGGTCCAATGTCTTTTTTATTTTCTCTCCATTTAAACCTGCTATATACCACTTGTTACCAGCTTTTCTGGCCACTACAAATGACTTTCCTGGCTCGGCTTCTATTAGTTTCACATCATCCCAGCTGTTCGGAAGATTTCTTAAAAAATCTTTTACTTCAGTCGAAACATAATTCATTCCTTCTGGGCTTTCTGCATAATGCTGTATGCCAGACAAAAATGCTACAGCCGTTGCAAGCTCGAATGATGGAGTGGTTGCCCTTTTGATATTCGGAATTTTGTAAAGGTTCATCGGGGTAAAATCCATCGGGTCGAAATTGTTCCGAATTAGTGCATTGAGTACCATATGTTCAGGTGCTCGATTTGCTGCGGATTGGGAAAAAGTAATCATTTCGTAACCATGCACAGCTTCAGCAGTCATCAGATTGGGATAGGTGCGCTGTAACCCTCTTGGCAGTGTTGCACCATGGAAATTGAGCATTAACTGATTACTGGCCGCATCTTCCAAAAGATCTTCGTAGTAATTGATCATAGACTGACCATCGCCTGCAAAAAAGTCAATCTTTAGACCCTTAATGCCCATTTCCCTTAAACGGGCAAACTCTTTCATCCTATCGGCATGATTAAGTAGTTTATTTTTTGGTGTAAACTTAACGGTGTTCCAACTTCCAGCAGAATTATACCATAACAGTAACCCTACGTTCTTCTTCTTCGCGTATTCCACTAGAACCCTAACAGAATCATAACCTATTGATTGATCCCAATTGGCGTCCAATAAACAATATTGCCATTGCATATCCGCAGCAAGATCTACATACTTCTTTTGTACTTTATAAACGGTAGAATCATCTTTCTTTAAGATCCAGCTCCATGATGCTTTTCCAGGTTTAACAAACGAGAAATCCATTTTCTTTTGCGGGAGGGCCAAATCCGTTCCTAGTGTAGATTCTGCTATGCTTTTTAGGCTTCCTATTACAATTATTCTCCAAGGTGTTTTCCAGGGTAATGATGATTCTGGAAGAAGGGTTGCACTGCCATTGGTAAATACTTCTGCAGGCTGGGGAAAGTTTATTTTGTATTCGCTATCTGGCGAATGCTGTTGCAATGCGGTACCACAATAACCTCTTCCCAATGCAGTTTCAGTAACCATCAACCAAGTTTCACCATATTTAAATAATGCTGGGTACACCCATCCATTTGATCCTGGAGATGATGTTCCGGTGGCGATATCAGTTCGATAGTAATCCTCGTAAGAAGGATTGGTATGCTCAAAGCCTGTTTGCGCCTCTGCCTTAGGCTGAAGCCAAGCCCTGGTTCCTTCTACAAAATGAAAACTGGTCGCCTCTGCTGTTATCTTTTTGATGTCGGTGCTACGCTCAGGGAATTCGTATTGAAAGGCAACGCCATCATTAGAAACCCTAAATGTGATGTTCATTTTTTTTCCGGTTTTAGTTTTAGTCTCTATAATCCGTTGCATGGCACGATAAGAGATGTTCTTCTTTTTGGCATTAACCATACTGTAGTTATCTACAATAAGTTTGGGTTCAGATACTTTTAAGACGAATAAGTTTTTGGAAAAATCTTCATCTTCTCTTATTAAACCAAGTTTAGATTTGCGGAGAACAATTTGGCCATTTCGAACAATATGATAGGTGTTGGTGCTCATATCGCAACTCAGCACAATTTTTTTATCGGGACTGCTTACCGTATATACGGATTGTGAAAAACTGTTTATGCACAATAGCGATAAAATAGGAAGGATGAGTTTTTTAAGAATATTCATTTGTTTTATTGCTAGTTAAATTTCCACCAATCGAAGTTGAAAAGATTGCCGTTGGAACCTTTGAAAACAAAGAAAAGATCATGAATCCCCGTAATCACTTTTTCTGTCTTAAATACCTGGGTAATCCATTTTTCTTTATTTGTTGCTGGTTTAAGTATAACAGTGCCTATTGTTTGGCCGGTTAAACTATCTGTTCTTATTTCGATACTCGTACCTTCTAATGCTGCGGAAGTTCTTAACTCAATCGATTTTGGTCCTTTTCTAAGATTTACATTCCTCACTTTTAGATAATCTCCAGCACTAATATCAGTTACATATACACCAATACTGGGGTCAAATGCTGTTTCAATTCCATCTTGCCAGGCAATGGTTTCGGCTTGTGTAATTTGATATGGATTTAATGTTTGAATTGCCTTAACACCAGTTACCGTATGCTCAATTCTGGGAATGGAGCCATCTGGATTAAAAGTAAATTCTTCCACAGCAACAGATCTATTAAATCCGCCACCACCTTTTAAGGCGCCATTGTGATAAAAGAAATAAGACTTCCCTTTATAGTCAATTAGTCCGGGGTGATTGGTAAATGCCCCTCCTTTTTTGATGACTGTCATGATGGTATCTCTGTAGTTCCATGGACCTGTTGCAGTTTTACTGGTAGAATAGGCAAGGTGTTCTGGAACTCCCCCGGCTGCATATAACAGATAATATAATCCTTTTCGTTTATGTAGCCAAGGTCCTTCTTCATAAGCTGAAGGTCGTTTGTCTGCATCTTTATAACGAACACTAAAACCTTCCTTGTTTAGGGGAACGGTGATTACTTCGCCAGAGTAGGATATCATATCGGCATTCAGTTTCACATATTTTAGGTAAGGATTGCCCCAATACAAATAAGCTTGGCCATTATCGTCAATAAATACTGTGGGATCAATGTCTCCATTGCCACTGTGCACCAATGGCTTGCCAAGTACATCTTTAAATGGTCCAGTTGGACTTGTAGATACCGCAACTCCAATTGCCATTCCTTTTCCATTTGCTTGATTTACGGGAACATGCCAATAGAATTTTCCGTTTCTAAAGGTACACTGCCCTGCCCAAGCATCCTTGTTAGCCCATTTAAATGTTTCGAGTGATAATGGCGATCCGCGATCTGTCCAGTTGACCATATCAACCGTAGAGTAAGCACGCCAATCTTTCATGGTAAACCAGGTGGACTTGTCTTCGTCATGACCAGTATATAGAAAAACAGTGTCTTTATATACCAATGGTGCTGGATCTGCAGTATATACAGCCTGGACAATTGGATTTTGAGCAATTGTTACGAAAGGTGAGCCAATAAAACTGGCGAAAGCGCATAATTGTACTAATCTTTTAATAGCCATAACTATTTCGCCGAAAATTCCCACCAATCCATGTTTACCTCAGGCGTTTCCGACCCCTTTATGGTTATAAAAAGATCTTGTAGTCCAATCGCCCCATCAACCTTACAGCTAACCGTTTTCCAAGTTTGACCATTACTTGTATTCGGAACGGCCATTTTTCCCACTATTTTACCTGTTGGACTACCTAAACGTAATTCAACTGTGTTGTTACTACCTGTGCTGGCAATAGAAGTGCTAAACTTCTTTGCACCTTTTTTTCCAAAATCTACTCCTTTGATTTTAATCCAATCTCCATTTTTTACATGGGTAACGTTTAAGCCTCCATTGCTACAAGCCTCAGTTTTTACACCCTGTTGTGTGTACATGGTCTCGGCTTCTACACGTTCGTAAGGGTTTAGTCCGTTAACCTGCGATATCCCATCTTCAGTATAGGTTACTTGCTCAATGGTACCGTCTGCTTTATAATTTAGTTTTTCTATCGCCAAATTGCGCTTAAACTCGGTAGGGATGCCCAAGGCGTAGGCCACCTTTCTATTGTGGTAAACATGATACCATTCGCCCTTAAATTCAAATATTCCTTGATGGTTATTATTGTTGTTTTTTGGGGGCTGTGCAGCAACAATGCCGGCATAGGTAAAGCCTGAGGTAGGACTTTTACTGGTCATGTAATCTATTCGCATTTGTGCCCGCGGATTGGTTGAGTATGAAAAATAATAGATCCCATTTCTTTTATGCATCCAAGAAGCCTCAAAGAATGCTGGTGCGGTTATTGAGATCGCGGGGCCATCGGTACTAATCATATCCTTATTCAGTTTAATCACCCTTACATTGCTATCGCCGTTTCCACCAAAATACATATAGGCTTGGCCATCATCGTCAATAAAGGTCATCGGGTCAAATAACCACATATTTGGTGCAGGAAGTACACCTGGTGTTTGGGTCTCGACAAGTTTCTTCCCAATCGGGTCTTTAAATGGACCTGTCGGGCTAGTTGAGGTAGCTACACCAATACCATTTCCACCGTTTCCAAAATAAAGGAAGATTTTTCCATCTCTAGCCACTGCTGCTGGCGCCCAAGTTCTTCCTGCCCAAGCCACGTCTCTTGGTGCTTCAAAAACTACACCATGGTCAGTCCAGTTTTTCATGTCACTGCTTGAAACACAAACAATAGATTTCATTTTATAGCCACTATTTTTTTCTGAGGTATTGTCGTCATCATTAGAAGCATACAGATATATCCTTCCATTGTAAACTAGTGTGCCTGGGTCTGCTAAATGTCGGTAGCCAACAATTACATCATCTGCGTAGCTAGGTTTAATTATACAAAGTGATAGGGAAAAAATAAGAATTGTAAAAATTGCTTTGATGTTCATAAAGTATTCAATTTGGGTGTTTAAATCAATTCCACTAAATTATTGAGACAGGGATTGTGTCACTAGTCTATTTCGTCATATTTACTATTACATTTGATTTATTTTACTTAAAAAGCCAGGGTGACAATTTTGACGAGAAAACATTCATCGCATAGATTTGAACAAAGCGCTAGGTAGGTTTAACTTTTTTGTAAATAGCTTTGGATAACCTAAGTGTAAAACCTTTCCAAATTTTTATAAGCTGTATGAAGAAACTTAAACGATTCACTTTCTTGCTTTATTTTTCTCTGGTTAGCATTAGCTATATTCAAGCTCAGAAAGCACAAAATCCTGTTTTATATGCCGATGTGCCCGATCTCTCAATGATTAGGGTAGGTAAGGTATATTACATGAGCAGTACCACGATGCACATGAATCCAGGTGTGCCCATCATGAAATCTACAGACCTTGTAAATTGGAAAATAGTAAGTTATGCTTATGATACACTTGGAAATTCAGATGAACTTACCTTATCCAACGGAAAATGGGATTATGGGAGAGGGTCTTGGGCAAGTAGCCTTCGCTATCATAATGGGATTTATTATGTGAGCACCTTTTCTGGAACAACGGGGAAAACCTATATCTATAGCACTAAAAATATTGAAAAGGGGCCTTGGAAATGCGTTTCATTTAAGCCATCACTACATGATCACTCTTTGTTTTTTGAAGATGATGGTCGTGTTTATATGGTATATGGTGCGGGTAAAATTATCCTTGTTGAACTAAATGCTGATTTATCAGCCATTAAAATAGGTTCAAAGCCTAAAGTAATCATCGAAAATGCTAGTCTTCCAGCGGGTGCAAATACCGGCTTACCCTCAGAGGGTTCTCAACTGTTCAAAATCAATGGTAAATACTACATCTTTAATATCACCTGGCCAAAAAATGGAATGAGAACGGTAGTGATTCATCGTTCAGATAACCTTACCGGTCCTTATGAAGGTAGAGTAGCGCTCCAAGATTTGGGAGTAGCTCAGGGTGGCTTAATCAATACCCCTGAAGGAAAATGGTTCTCCTATCTTTTTAGGGATTTTGGTTCGGTTGGTCGCATTCCGTATTTGGTTCCAGTGAACTGGGAAGAAGGTTGGCCCGTATTGGGAGATAATGGCAAAGTTCCAGCGGTACTTGATCTCCCAGCGAGCAAAGGACTGATTCCTGGCATAGTGGCGTCAGATGAGTTTAATCGCACTAAAGCAGAACCATTGCTTCCCTTGGTTTGGCAATGGAACCACAATCCTGACCCTAAAAATTGGTCTGTAAACAAACGCCCTGGATATTTAAGAATTACTACTTCAAGAATAGATACAAACATTTTGTTAGCTCGTAACACTTTAACTCAACGTACAATCGGTCCAGTTTCTTCGGGTACAATCTCAATGGACATTGCTAATATGAAAAGTGGAGATAGGGCTGGATTAATGCTCCTGCAGCGCAAATACGGCTGGGTTGGTGTAAAAAACGATAACGGAAAGAGGAAAGTAGTAATGGTTAGTGATCAAAAAGGTACTGTTGAAGGAGAGGAAGTTCCAGATGGGCAACAAACAGTCTTTCTAAAAGCACATTGCGACTTTAAGAATCGCACAGATAAAGGCTATTTTTTCTACAGTTTCGATGGTAAAACCTGGAAATCTATTGGTGAGCCATTACAGATGTCATATACGCTGCCTCATTTTATAGGTTATCGATTCGGCCTTTTCAATTATGCCGTTGAAAACACTGGTGGCTACGTAGATTTCGATTATTTTAGAATTGAGACAAAATAAGACTGTTAAGAGCCTTTTCTATCCATATGCTCACATTAAACTAATAATATAAATATCGACCTTATATCCCTAATCATAAATTAATAGAATGATCCGTATTTGTTTATTTTTTTCTGCTTTGATGATGGTTTTTTTACCTACTAAAGCACAACGTTATGAAAAAACGACCTTAGGAGCCAAAGCAACCATCAATCAAACTACAGTTGAAATTCAGTTTTATAGCCCTACGCTTGTAAGGGTTCTAAAATGGCCAGCAGGCAACACCTTCACTAAGCAAAGCCTATCTGTTATAAAGGTACCTGAAAAAACACCAATAAAAATTCAAGAAAATAAAGATAGGCTTCTAATATCCAGTAAGGAATTGGTGGCAACCCTAAACCTGAAAGACGGTCAAGTTACTTTCAGAAGGCCAGATGGTACAGCTTTACTCAATGAAAAAGGAGCAGGATCTTCTTTTACCGATTTTACCGATTCCGGAACAAAAACATATACAGTTGCCCAGTCATTTGTACTTGAAAAGGAGGAACCTATTTATGGATTGGGTATTCTTCAAAATGGCAAACTATCGCAAAGAAATCAAAAGATAAGGATGGTGCAGAACAATACCTGGGACTTCGTTACTTTCTTTCAGTCGATAAAAGGTTATGGATTATTTTGGGACAACTATTCTCCCACTACTTTTAATGACAATGCAGAGGAAACTTCTTTTAGTTCTGAAGTGGGCGATGGCATAGATTATTATTTTATGTACGGCGGGAATGCTGACGGAGTAGTTGCTGGTATGCGAAACTTGACTGGGCAGGTGCCAATGTTTCCATTGTGGACTTATGGGTTCTGGCAAAGTAAAGAACGGTATAAAAGCCAAACTGAGTTGGTAGGTGTAGTTAAAAAATATAGGGAACTTGGGGTTCCGCTTGATGGGGTGATACAGGATTGGCAATACTGGGGGAACAATTATTTGTGGAATGCCATGGATTTCCTCAATCCCGAGTTTTCAAACCCGCAAAAAATGGTCGATGATGTGCATAATCTTAATGCTCATCTTATCATTTCTATTTGGTCTTCATTTGGACCTGCAACCAAACAATACCATAAGCTAGACAGTATTGGAGCACTTTTCAATTTTGCTACATGGCCAGAGTCAGGCTCGGAAACTTGGCCCCCAAACATGAATTATCCTTCGGGTGTTCGAGTGTACGATGCTTATCACCCAAAAGCACGAGATATTTACTGGGATTTTTTGAACAAAGGACTTTTTTCTCGCAAGATTGATGGTTGGTGGATGGATTCTACCGAGCCAGACCATCTCAGTTTTAAACCTGCCGATATGGATACCAAAACCTATTTGGGTTCTTTTCGTAAAGTACGCAATGCTTACCCCTTGATGGCTGTAGGTGGTGTTGCTGAACATCAGCGTGCAGCAAGCGCCGATAAACGTGTGTTTATCTTAACTCGTTCTGCTTTTGCCGGACAACAGCGCTATGGAGCAAATACGTGGTCGGGTGACATTACTTCTTCGTGGGAGTCGCTAAGAAACCAAATTCCCGCCGGTTTAAATTTCTCATTATGTGGCATCCCTTATTGGAATAGCGACATTGGTGGTTTTTTTGCTGGCGGATACAACAAAAGTTGGAACGATGGTTCGGGCGCTAAGAACCCGCTATTTCAAGAGCTTTATGTGCGCTGGTTGCAATTTGGAGCGTTTACACCAATGATGCGTTCGCATGGTACAGACGTTCCACGAGAAATTTACCAGTTTGGGGAAAAAGGCGAACCCGTTTATAATGCCATAGAGAGCGCGATCAAACTACGTTATTCCTTACTGCCATACATCTACTCTACAGCACGGGAGGTTACGAATGAGCAATCAACATTTATGAGAGCGTTGATGATGGATTTTAGTAAGGATAAGAATGTTTCAAATATTAACAATGAATATCTTTTCGGTCCATCTATTTTGGTAGCACCAGTAATAAATGCACAATACACACCCGAAACCATTGTAAAGACGAATGAAAAAACGGGTTGGAACAAAAAAGACAATGATAAAGAAAAGGCAACCGTTACTGAAACCTTTACCCAGCCTAAAGCTACGAAAGTGTATTTGCCAGCTGGCGTAGCTTGGTATGATTTCTGGACCAACCAAATGCACAATGGCGGTCAGGAAGTTTTAAAAACAACTACTTTAAGCACCATTCCTTTATTTGTAAAAGCTGGTAGCATAATCCCAATAGGTCCCGATGTGCAATATGCCTCTGAAAAAAATTGGGATAATTTAGAAATTAGGATATATGAAGGTGCCGATGGAAGCTTCACTTTATACGAAGATGAAAATGACAATTATAATTATGAAAAAGGAATTTATGCAACAATCAATTTTAATTGGAATAACAAAACCAAAACACTAAGTATAGCAGATCGCAAAGGTAGTTTTCCTGGAATGTTAAGCAGTCGTAAATTCAAAATTTTGAAGGTAATGGCAGATCAAAGTACGGAAACAGGTGTTAAAAATGATCATAAAGAAATTACTTATATGGGGCGGAGAATAGCTGTAAAGTTTTAATTTATTCAAGATTATAAAAAAAGAATGAAAAATAGAATCAGCAAGCTTTCTGCTTTAATGATACTTGCATTATCGCTATCTGCAATGGCTCAGAACCCCATTATCCAGACAAAATTTACTGCAGATCCAGCCCCATTGGTACATAAGGATACAGTTTATCTTTATACCACACATGATGAGAATAATGCAGGCCCAGGAATGGGGAAATTCTTGATGAAAGACTGGCTTTTGTACACTTCAACCGATATGGTAAATTGGACTGATCGTGGTGTAGTCGCTTCTTTAAAAAGCTTTAGCTGGGGAAGACAAGATAACGGAGCATGGGCACATCAATGCATAGAGCGAAATGGCAAGTTTTACTTGTATTGCACCGTGCAGGGAAGTGGAATCGGCGTATTAGTGGCCGATAGCCCTTATGGGCCATTTAAAGATCCTTTAGGTAAAAAACTAGTTGGAGGTGATGATATTTGGAGCACTATTGATCCTAGTGTGTTTATTGACGATGATGGGCAGGCTTACCTATATTGGGGCAACCCAAGCTTATGGTATGTGAAGTTGAACAAAGACATGATCTCCTATTCTGGGGAGATTGTCAAAGTTCCAGAAGTAGGTAAGGCAAAAGGCCAAACCACCCCAGATGTATACCATTATCAGGAGGGGCCTTGGGCTTACAAGCGAAACGGCCACTATTACATGAGTTATGCCTCTACCTGCTGCCCAGAAGGCATCGGATATGCCATGAGCAACAGCGCAACCGGTCCTTGGGAATACAAAGGATACATCATGAAACCAAACGGAAAATCGAGCGGCAATCATCCAGGAATAATTGATTACAAAGGCAAATCTTATGTTTTTGGTTTCAATTTTCGTCTAAACTTTATGCTTGCGGATCTACATCACGAAAGACGGTCTGTATGTATAGAAGAACTGAAATACAATCCAGACGGAACAATTACTGAAGTGCCTTGGTGGTCTGAGACCGGAGTTAACCAAGTAGGTTCATTTAATCCGTTCAACCGTATTGAGGCAGAAACCATTAATTGGTCAGAGGGCGTTAACACACTAAAGGATAATAGCACAAACCAAATGTATGTTACCAATATTAATGATAATGATTTCATCAAAGTACGTGGGGTAGATTTTGGTAAAAGCGCCAAAAAATTCGAAGCGAATATTGCGGCTGTTTCGGGTGGACGTATTGAGATAAGAATCGATGATAAGGCTGGAATCTTATTAGGCACCCTGAATGTGAAAAGCAATGGCGCAAGTAAAGCCTGGAAAACGATAGCTTGTAACCTTAAAGAGATAAAAGGAAAACACGATGTATATCTGGTATTTAAAGGAGGCAAAGAAAATCTTTTTGACTTCGACTGGTGGCAGTTGAAAGCAAAATAAATCCAATCATAGCAGATAAATTGTACACAAAGTAGATCAAGAATTTAAAGTAATGAATACAACTCTTAAGCTGTTCCTGAATTGTTGGCTGATTGGCCTTTTAAGTGGTGGCTCGTTTTCCTTCGCACAAGAAAAACCATACTTCTCTAAACCTGTAGGGAGTACAAGGTATAAACTAATGTATAATGAACCCAGCGCAAACTGGAATGAAGCACTTCCTATAGGTAATGGTTTTTTAGGGGCAATGGTTTTTGGAGGAATACAACAAGAAAGACTTCAACTAAATGAGACGACTATTTGGGGCGGTGGACCAAACAACAATGTTGATACGGCAGCGAAAACAGCTATCAATGAGGTTAGGAGTTTATTGAACCAAAAAAAGTATGTAGAAGCGCAAACCTTGGCAAACCAAAAACTGGGGCCAAAAGGCAATAGCGGAATGCCATATCAATTGGCGGGTAACCTATATATTGATTTCCCCGGTCATGAACGTGCAGAAAAATATCATAGAGACCTAGATATCGAAAACGCAATTGCAACAGTTAGCTATACAGTTAATGGGATAAGGTTTAAAAGGGAGTATTTTACTTCATTCACCAAAAACGTATTGGTAGCCAGGTTAACTGCAGACCATCGCAATTCAATTAATTTTAAAGCAAAGCTACAAAGTCCGCTTGCGCAGAAAATGTACGCTAAGGATAAAGATTTAATACTTTATGGAAAAGGAAGCGACCATGAGAATCAGAAAGGTAAAGTACAGTTCAATGTAGTAGCAAGAGCAAAAACAATAGGAGGTCTTTCTCGTGTAGACAGTTCAGGTATTGTGATTGAAAACGCAGATACAGCAATCATTTTCCTAGCCATCGCCACTAATTTTGTTAATTATAAGGACCTATCGGCAGATCCACTTGCTCGAGCATTAAATACGCTCAATAATGGACATCTTGAAAATGTAGAAGAATTATTGGCCACGCATCGCACGTTTTACAAGAATTATTTCAATCGTGTTAAGCTTGATCTTGGAACTTCTAAAGCAATGGCAAAGCCTACCAATATCCGCATTCAAGAGTTTGCAAATGGAAATGATCCGCAACTGGCCGAACTTTATTTCCAGTTTGGAAGATACCTGCTTATTTCATCTTCGCAGCCAGGTTCACAGCCTGCCAATTTACAAGGGATTTGGAATGGCGAACTAAAAGGGCCTTGGGATAGTAAATATACGGTTAACATCAACACAGAAATGAACTACTGGCCTAGTGAAGTTACCCAGCTTTCGGAGTTAAATGCCCCATTGTTTAACATGATTAAAGATCTTTCTGTAACAGGTATAGCTTCAGCAAAGCAAATGTATGGCGCAAGGGGATGGATGTTACATCATAATACCGATATCTGGCGTAGTACGGGGATAGTAGATGGTGCATTTTGGGGGCTTTGGCCAACCGCTAACGCCTGGCTTTGCCAACACTTGTGGGAACATTATTTGTACACTGGAGATAAGGCTTTTTTGGAGAAATATTATCCAATCATGAAATCAGCATCACAATATTTTCTGGATGCGCTCCAAACTAATCCAGATCATAATTGGCTAGTTGTATCACCTTCTGTATCTCCAGAGCATGAATATTTAAACGGCAAAACAGCTGTTTCTGTAACTTCTGGGGCAACAATGGATAATCAGCTAGTTTTTGATTTGTTTAGTAATACATCAAGGGCCGCAAAAGAACTTAAGGTTGACCATTCGTTTGTCGACAGCTTAAATCTTTTCAAGGATAAGCTACCCCCAATGAAAATTGGTAAACATGGGCAGTTACAAGAGTGGCTAGAAGATTTAGATTCACCTACAGATAACCACCGACACGTATCTCATCTATATGGTTTGTACCCAAGTAATCAGGTTTCCCCATTTCAAAATCCTAAGTTATTTGCAGCAGCTAAAAATGTTCTGCTTTATAGAGGAGATGTATCCACTGGTTGGTCGATGGCTTGGAAAATTAACCTGTGGGCAAGATTGCTTGATGGAAACCATGCCTATAAATTAATTACAGATCAGATTAAGCCCGTTACCCAACAATCTGGAGGAACCTATCCCAACTTCTTCGATGCACACCCTCCATTTCAGATAGATGGTAATTTTGGTTGTACTGCAGGAATCTCAGAAATGCTCATACAGAGTCATGATGGAGCCATTTATCTATTACCCGCATTACCTGATGCTTGGCCCAAGGGGAATGTGCAAGGTTTAGTGGCACGAGGAGGTTTTAAGATAGACTTAGAATGGGAAGGTAAAAAAATTACCAAACTGGTTATTTACTCAGCTTTAGGCGGCAATTGCAGGCTTCGATTAAACCAGCAAGCCTTAAATAAAATGGTTAAAAAAGCAGTTGGACAGAATAAAAATCAACTGAATCAGGGTGCAATGATTAAAGAAGCAATAATGGCCGAAACAATCAATGACCTGAAGATAGAAACCCCTGACACCTGGCTGTACGATTTCATGACGACGCCTGGAAAAAGCTATGTTATCATTGATAAAAAAGAAAACTAAATATATTGTTATGAAAAAATCACTATTTACAGTAATAGCCTTATTGATCTGCCTAGGTGCAGCTAATGCTCAAACAGGCCAAGCTCCCGAAGGATTTGACCAATTGAACACTTCCATCGCCCATGGTAAATTAGATACCATTACTTATGATTCAAAAACCGTTGGGGTTAAACGTCACGCTGTGGTTTATCTTCCGCCAAACTACAACAAACAAAAAAAGTATCCAGTGCTTTATCTATTACATGGAATAGGTGGCGATGAGTTTGAATGGTTAAACCAGGGAAGGCCAGAAAGAATCATGGATAATCTTTATGCACAGAAGAAAGTAAAAGACATGATTATCGTGTTGCCAAATGGAAGAGCGATGGAGAACGACCGTGCCACGGGAGATATCATGGCAAAAGATAAAGTGGCTGCTTTTGCTAATTTCGAACGTGATTTGCTAGACGACCTTATCCCTTTCATAGAAAAACAATATCCTGTTATCAGTAATAGAGAGAGTCGTGCCCTTGCTGGATTATCTATGGGAGGTGGACAATCGTTAAATTTTGGACTGGGCAATTTAGGCACATTCGCTTGGATTGGTGGTTTTTCATCTGCACCTAATACAAAAATGCCAGATCAGTTGCTACCCAATCCTGCCACTGCAAAAGATCAAATTAAACTGTTATGGATTTCCTGTGGAGATGAAGATCGCTTACTTGGGATTAGCGAGCGCACCAGGGATTACATGATTGAGTATAAAGTGCCACATATTTTCTTTAAAGAACCCGGAAAGCACGACTTTAAGGTTTGGAAAAATGATTTGTATCTTTTTTCTCAACTCTTGTTTGTGAAAAAATAGGTATGGGTTTCGAATTCCTATCGGCTGGTGAGACACCAGCCGAAATAAACGGAATTTTTTGGTCGTTTAGACACAGATCGTTAGAAAAAAAACGTTACGTGCATTACGATACCTAGTCAAGCTATCAATGACAAATATGGTGGGTTAAGCAAATCGCAACCCATCAAATTCACACAGGCCAAACCCACTACGCCACGGCCTTGAATCATTTCGACGGAGAACGCATTCAAACTTATCCACTACCTTACAAAAACCACAACCCAAGACAGAAAGCAGTCCGATTTTTCTTCGGACCTTTTTCTGTCCCCATAAAAGTTTGGATAGCGTAATCCTAGTAATGATTCACAGCCTTGAACTTTTGGTCCTTTTGGTTCAAGCCAAAAGGACTTGACCCTTCGGCCGTCAAGGGCCGAGGCAAGCAAGAGCGTCGGACTAACTATCCTGTATAATAGCTTGTCATCGATTGATTTTATCTACTTTACGGCAACGCCCGTTGCCGTTTGAACAATTTTCTTTATCGTACCATCCGCATTATAAAACATTTCGTCAATACAAATAGACCGTCTGTAGCTTCCACCAGTTGGCAACGAGCCGTTATGATAAAAGAAATAAGATTTACCTTTATAATCTAACACACCAGGATGAGTGGTAAAACTATTAGGTACGTTTTCTTGTATAATGCCTTGATAAGTCCAGGGCCCTGTAATGCTTTTAGCTGTACAATATTCAATCATCTCTGGCTTGGTGCCTTTGCTTGCGTATAACAAATAATAAAGATCATTTCTTTTGTATACCCAAGGTCCTTCTATATAGTTTTTCGGAGTGATGATGGTAATCTCTCCATCCATTTCAATCATGTTCTTTTTTAACTTTACCCATCTGCAACTCCCATTTCCCCAGAACATGTAAGCCTGTCCATCATCATCAATCATCACCGTTGGGTCAATATCATCCCAAGCATGTTTTAAGTCTGTGGTCATTTCGTTAATTACCAAGGCTTTTCCAATGGCATCTTTATAAGGCCCAGTAGGATGATCAGAAACGGCAACACCTATAGCCGCTCCGCCATTACTTCTATCATCCTTTTTATGGAAGGTAGACACAAACCAGTAAAATTTGCCATCTCGCTCTATACATTGTGCAGCATAGGCATCACCCGTTGCCCATGAAAAGGTTTTGGGAGAAAGGGCTGCTCCATAGTCTTTCCAGTTAACTAAATCCGTGGAAGAGAAAACGTGCCAATCGGGCATCTTATAATTAGTTGCAGAAACTGACGCCGTATCATGACCAGTAAATAGAAAAACGGTATCTCTGTAAACAATTGGAGCGGGATCTGCCGTAAAGATGTGCTTGATGATAGGGTTTTGGGCGCTTGCCCAAAAACAGCTAAATACTAGCGATATCGCAATTAAAATATTCTTTTTCATTTCAGTACTATATTAAGATTCATTTAAACCAGCAAATAGTTTTTACTTCTTAAAATTGATTACTTCCCAATAAGCTTTTTTCGGCTTAAATTGAGCATCAAACAATAGCGGATAATTTTTTCTTCCCGCAACAGGGTAAGAGTCAAGCCAGGTTCTACGGTCCGAAATATTCCAAAACGTAACATTCGTGATTACATTTTTGTATCTCCTAAACACATCAAATACCATTTTGTACTTTGCCATTTGCTGGGCTTCCAATGCCGGTGTAAATTCATCAGGTTCGTTTGCGCCTCTTGCACGTTTAAATTTCTCCCATGGGTATACGGAAATGTCAAGCTCCGTAAACTGAATCTTGAGCCCTAGAGACGAATACTTTTCAATTGCAGTGACCAGCTCATTTTCAGTAGGTTCATATATCGACCAATGTGCCTGTAGCCCTACGCCATCAATTGGAACACCTTTCTCCTTTAAACTTTTGAGGAGCTTGTAAAGCCTTTCTCTTTTTTCAGGACGTTCGGTATTATAGTCGTTGTAGTACAATTTTGCATCTGGATCTGCAGCATGTGCATATTCAAAAGCTTTAATGATAAAATCCTCTCCACATATTTGGTACCACTTAGAGTCACGAAGGTATTTGGTCGAATCATCATCAATGGCTTCGTTTACCACATCCCATGCATATATGTTTCCTTTATATCTACCAACTACTGCGTCGATGTGGCTTTTTAACCTTTGTAAAAGCACTTCTTTGCTAACTTGTTTTCCATCTTTATCTACAAAAAACCAAGAAGGAGCTTGTTCATGCCAACAAAGGTTATGTCCCCTCACTTTAATGTTATTTTTCATGGCAAAACTTACAATTGAGTCGGCTGTAGACCAATTAAATCTTCCCTCAACAGGCTGCATCATCTCCATTTTCATGTCGTTCTCTGCCGTAACGCTATTAAATTGTTTTTTAATGAGCATTGCTTCTTCTCCAGCTAGGTTTCTTTTGCCAACAGCAACACCAATAGAGAAATAGTCTTTGTAAAAATCTTTTAATCCACGAGGATCATCTTGGTAGTTTAGGGCTGATTGTTTGGTTTTGCATGCCCCTAAAATTATAATGAGAAATATAGCTATAACATAGCTACAGCTGATAGTTGGTCGGTTCATAGGTATTCTTTCTAAGGTTTCATCAAACTATTGAATGCATGGTCGTCTAGCATTTGAAAAGTGTTGATTTGGATAGTGGGTAAATATCTTTATGTGCTTATTCTTTCAATTGGTAACCTAAAAGGGATAACATTTTTGTGCCATATCTTTTTCCCAACATGCGATAGCCCTCCGCAGAAAAATGAAGGTTGTCAGGTCCGTCTGGGCAACCAGCTGAAGAAATTACATATGAATTGGGAATGGTTTGAGGCAAGGTTGCAATGATGGCATTCATGCTAGCGCAAACACCACCTTGATCCGCATTTACTACCTCGCCAGCAAGTAACGGAATAGATTTGGCGTCTAGGTTAAGGTCTGCCAATAGATTTTGATATACATTTTTAACCTTGTCAGGCCACGTTTTATCACCAGTATTTGATTCGCCCTGATGCATCAGAATTCCTTTGATTACGCCACTTTTTTGAGCAACTTTTGCCATTTCTACCAAGCGGCCATAAGGATTTCCATCATATTCCTTCAGCATTCCTTTCATCCATTCTGGAGCAGTTACCGTGTAAGATTGATAGTTGTCCTTATCGAAAAGTTCAATTTTGCAACCACCAACCGCAACATTAATTACACCTACTTTAATGTTTTTTGGAAGATTGGCAACTAACGTTCGGCCAAAATAGTCTACTGGACCCAACCCTGTTTTGCACCTTGCCAAAGGAGGTACTGCGGTATACCAGTTGCCCTTGGTTCTATTCAAGTTTGCACAATTAACCGCCTCTAATATTTGAAAGCGTTTATCTATATCGATAGTGTCTTGCGCTTCAAAAGCAGCACTTCCCTCCATGTTTGATTGACCAAAAGATAGGAAGATATAAAAATCAGGGTCTTGTGAAAATGAAGGTAAACTTGTGAACAGCAATGCTGAGCAAAATAAAATGGCTCGTAAACTTTTCATACTATTATATAAGGGTTATTGATTTTAGAATTTGATGACTTCGTAATAGGCTTTCTTAGGCTTTAGCTCGGTGTCGAAAAGTAAGGGGTAGTTTTTTCGGCCCCTGCCATCCAACCAACTATATTTATCTGATAGGTTCCAAAAAGTAACACCGGTTATATTTTTTTTATACTTTCTAAATACCTCAAAAATCATTTGATATTTCTCGAGTTGTTTTTGTTCCATCTCTGGAGTAAACGTAGTAGGCTGAATGCTCTTTTCGCCAGTAATGAGTTGTCCACCCTGTCTTCCGGCATAAACAGAAATATCCAGTTCGGTAAACTGAATCTGTAAACCTAATGAAGAGAACATTTCGATAGATTTTTCAAGTTCTGCTCTAGTAGGGCTATTGATCGACCAGTGAGCTTGCAACCCTACACCGTGTATGGGCACTCCCTTAGCCAATAAGTTTTTAAGCATTTTATAAATTTTATCCCTTTTCGCAGCGTTTTCAGTATTGTAATCATTATAAAATAAGATGGCTTTAGGGTCTGCCTTGTGGGCATATCTAAAGGCCTCTTCTATAAAATCCTCTCCAGCAATTTTAAGAAATTGCGATTTACGGTAGTAACTAGTATCATCTGCAATCACTTCATTTACAACATCCCATGCATATATTTTTCCGCGGTAGCGAGATACCACTGTTTCGATATGATTTTTCATCCTGCTTAACAAAACTTGTTTTGAAACTGGCTGCCCTATTGAATCTTTAAAAAGCCAGAATGGTGTTTGTGCATGCCATACCAAACAATGTCCTCTTACTTTTATTTTATTCGCAACGCCAAATTCAACGATCGAATCAGCAATTGGCCAAAAATACCTGTTTTCACCAGGATGTATTGGGCCCATTTTCATCGCATTCTCTGCAGTGATACTATTAAAATGCTCAAGGATCAGTGATTTTTCTTTGCCCCTAAGGTCGCTTGGTTTAACTGCAACTCCTATGGGGAAATATTTTTTGTAATAGTCTTTAAGTCCATCTGTTTTTTTAACGCCTGATATTAATAAGGTTCCTATAAAAAGCAGTAAAATGCCTAATTGTAATTTGTTCAGTTTCACATTCATATTTTGGTCAGTTTATTAATTAAATCAACATTGCGAATTTATCTACCTACACACTTTTCGAATGGTTTAATTCATCATTTTTACTAGTACATTTGAACATTTACACAAGTTGCGATAGCTATTTACCCTTTTAATGAATTGTTTGTTTTTATCGATACTTATCCAGCAAAAAGGGGGGCAAGTACTTTGTTTCATATAAGTATAAATCCAATGTTTTGAACGATTCGCAATATGCTAATCTTGGGCGCCCTTAAGTTTTTAAAAACCCATATAAAGCAGACTCCTTTATATATATAAATAAGTAGATAATACTATCGACTCTTAAATATCAGTATTTCTATGCAACCGATTGAATAAATAATGTAACATTATTAAATGTACGCTTAGGGCTATAATTCGATGTTTTCTTGATGAAGGAGTTTATACAGTTTTAAGCTTCCGTGCAACCGATGCCGACTAATTTTAAAGATAGAACGTTAGACTTTGGTTAAAATGGATGCGAAATTTGTAGTTTTTATATAGGTTTTCATCTCATTTGTTCAATAATTATAGAACATTTTTATAATAAAACCCCTTTTATTATGCTTTAAATGCTGTTTTTGCATCCTTAAACAAACAGGGTATAAATTTGAACAATTGTGCTATCATAAAAATTGTAGCTGTACTAGTTTCGTTAAACTAAATATAGACCAAAACATTTCCTAGCAGCAGTTTATGAATCAGTCGCTTAACACATTTCATTCGATCGCTCTCATTATTTTGGGAACGCAATGCACTTGAGTTAAGAATTTGACCTTAGCACTGCTAATTATGTGTAGACGATAATAGCTTCAATCAATATGCAAATTGATGAAGAGCGTATCCTTCTCAAATGGTTTTATCTAGCTGTAACCAAAAATATAAACCATATAGAACCGAACTCAATGACAGCACCAAGTTAACGTCTCTGTCCCCAGCGGACATCAATGCATGAGAACCTTTTAAATGCATTAAACTAATCAATCAAAAAACCAAAATATAAACCTAATACTATGACAAAAAACTACTATCTAACCGCGGGAGAAATCTGCCCCTGCCCAGCTAAAACAGGTACAAATCTCTGTTTTTATAATCCTATTAAATTCGGATTGATATAATTATCCAAGTTCTATTTCTCTTTAAACGATTTAAATAATGGAAAAAAATACCAAAACGGGTATTGCTGTGCACTCCAAGTATTGGAGGTATAAGCAGGCGCTGCTCGTAATTTATTTAACACTAATGGCTTCCTTACTTTTGGTTGATCATGCTGCGGCACAACAGCGACGAAAAATAACAGGAACTGTAGTTGATGAACAGGGTCCTATTTCTGGTGCAACCATCACCTTAAAAGGTACCAGTGTTAAGACACAAAGTGATGCAAACGGCGAATTTGTTATAGAGGTAACTGCCGACAGACAAATCATAACTGTAGCGTACGTGGGTATGAAAACCCAAGATGTGAATGTGGCAGGCAAAACAACTGTTAAAGTAACATTAAAAGACAATACCGACCAGTTAGGCGAAGTAATCGTTGTTGGTTACGGTGTGCAAAAGAAACAAAGTGTAGTTGGGGCAATTACACAAACTACAAGCGAAGTACTAGAAAGAACCGGTGGGGTATCTAGTTTAGGGGCAGCCTTAACTGGAAATTTACCAGGTGTAATTACAACAGCTAGTACGGGTATGCCTGGTGAGGAAGATCCACAAATTCTTATTCGTGGTAGAAGTACTTGGAACAATGCAAGCCCACTTATTTTAGTTGATGGCGTAGAGCGATCGATGAACAATATCGATATCAGCTCGGTAGCATCAGTTTCTGTATTGAAAGATGCATCAGCAACTGCTGTATTTGGGGTAAAAGGTGCAAATGGCGTTATCCTGATTACTACAAAAAGAGGCCGCGATGGAAAAGCAGAAATTAGGGCATCTGCCAACACAACCATGAAATCAGCCTCTAAACTGCCAGGTAAACTTGATTCGTATAACATGTTTCAAGCTCGAAATAAAACCATTGAGTACGAGCTAGCACTTGCTCCTGGGGCTTGGACCTCCTATCTGCCAGAAGCTGTAATGCAAAAGTACCGTTCTCCTGCAAATTTGGAGGAAGCAGAACGTTATCCTAATGTCGATTGGGTAAATACGCTGTTCCGCGATAACGCAATGTCTTACAATGCAAATCTAAATGTAAGCGGAGGCACGTCGTTTGTAAAATACTTTTCTTCTGTAGACTACCTTGATGAGGCCGATCTTTTTAGAAGATTTGAGAACGACCGCGGATATAGTGCAGGTTATAGTTTTAGAAGATTAAACGTTAGAAGTAACTTAGATTTTCAATTAACACCTTCTACTACTTTAAGAGCTAATATTTCTGGCTCTAGAGGTTTGTCTGGTAGGCCATGGATTGATGTAAATCCTTATAACACTTGGACAGCTGCCTATTCTGCTGCTCCAAACCTTTATCTTCCTGTTTATTCAGACGGAAGTTGGGGATTCTATAAGCCAAACGAACAACAAAGCTTAAACTCGGTTCGTATTTTATCTACAAGTGGTCTTCAACAAACCACAACCTCTCGTATCACTACAGATTTTACCCTAGATCAAAGTTTAAATTCATTGGTTAAAGGACTTAATGTTAAAGGAACGCTTTCTATAGATAATACTTTTATTGAAGCTGGTCGTGGAATAGATGACAGGAATAACGGAACGCTAAGTAAATATATTGATCCTGAAACTGGAGTGGTAAGTTATTCGCAGACCAAGGATGCTGCCACCGAATTAGAATGGCGTGAAAGCGTAAGGTGGTCAAGTAGAGCAGGTGATGTAAATGATGGCGCTACCTATCGTAGAATGTTTACTCAGTTACAACTGAACTACTCAAAAACAATTGCACAGAACCATAATCTTACCGCTATGGGGCTTTGGAGTAGAGATAATAGCGCTATCGGAAGTATCATCCCTTCATATAGAGAAGATTGGGTGTTTCGTACAACTTATAATTACAAAGGTAAATATAGCTTAGAATATAACGGTGCCTACAACGGATCAGAAAAATTTGGTCCTGAATACCGCTTTGATTTCTTTTCTTCTGGCGGACTTGGCTGGATGATTTCTGAAGAGGCTTTCATGAAACCTATAAAATTCATCAGCTCACTTAAATTACGTGGGTCGTATGGAGAGATTGGAGATGATGGTGGATCCCCTCGATTTGCATTTTTAACCAACTGGGCGTTCGGTGGAACTACACCACTAGGTGTTACTGGTGAAGCAGCCGAACAAAGTCCATACAACTGGTATAGAGAAACTGGTGTGGGTAACCCAAATGTTCGTTGGGAGAAAGTAGTGAAAAAGAATATTGCACTAGATTTCGGTTTTTTTGGAAATATGATTTCTGGAAGTGTTGATTTTTTCCAAGATGATCGTAGCGACATCTTAACAGGTACAGCCAGGGCGGTACCGAGTTATTATGGAGCCTCTCCGCCTACTTTTAACGTAGGTAAGGTGCAGTCAAGGGGTTATGAAATTGATCTTCGCATTAACAAGAAAATAAATAAAAACCTAACGGTATGGAGTAATATCAACTATACCCATGCCAAAAACAAGGTAATTGATGCAGATGTGGCTCAACTATTACCACTTTATTCGAAACCTATTGATAAACAGATTGGGCAAGCCTATTCTTACGTAAGCCAAGGTTATTACAATACTTGGGATCAGCTTTATGGAAGTACCATGCACAATGCAAATGACCAACAAAAAATTCCAGGAAACTATCATATAGTGGATTACAATGGAGATGGGATAATTGATGCCAATGATAATATTCCATTTGGATATTCTGGAGCGCCACAAAACACCTACAATGCAACCATTGGTTTCGAATGGAAAGGCTTTAGCGTATTTGCACAGTTTTATGGTGTAAATAATGTTACCCGTCAAGTAGTATTGGGATCCTTCTCAGGAAAAAATACAGTGGCTTATGATGAGGGAAGTTACTGGTCTAAAGACAATACAAACCCAGATGGCCCAATGCCAAGGTGGGAATCTACCCCGGCAGATTATTTCAGGGCAGACAGATTCATGTTTGATGGATCTTACCTAAGGCTAAAGAATGCTGAGGTGGCTTACACATTTAGGCAAGACTGGATTAAAAAAATGGGTATATCTAGTTTACGTGTATTTGTAAACGGAAACAACCTACATGTTTGGACCAAGATGCCTGATGATAGGGAAGCCAACTATCAAGGTGCAGGCGGACAAGGCTGGGCATCTCAAGGAGCTTACCCTACTGTAAAGCGATATAACCTGGGTGCTAATTTTATTTTCTAATCGAGATTGTTATGAAAAAATATACAAAATGCCTATTAATGATAGGATTTATTTGGGTAGGAAGCGGGATGGTATCCTGTAAAAAATATTTGGATAGAGATCCAGAAGCAATCGTATCTGCTGAATCAGCTTTCAAGGACTTTAGAAGTTTTCAAGGCTATACAGAAGAACTTTATAATTGCATTCCAGACTTTACCAATCGCTATTGGACAAATAGCTTTAACTGGGGTGAAGATGAAATCCAATCAACGGTACAAAATTTCCACTTCGTTAATAAAATTGATAATGGCGATTTTTGGGGCTGGCAAAGAGAGTTTGATGGTTGGGGAGCGGGATTTATGGATAATGCCGGTGCCAATACCAACAACGACAGATTTACCAAAGGCCTATACCCACTAGCTTGGTACGGAATTCGTAAGGCCAATTTAGGTTTAGAGAATCTGAACTTAATGGTAAATGCAACACCAGAAGAACGTGATTTGATCAAGGGTCAGCTTTTGTTTTTCCGTGGATGGTTTCATTTCATGCTGATTCAATATTTTGGCGGATTACCATATATAGATAAAGTATTACCTTCTGATGAGCCATTTAGGCTTCCAAGATTAAAATACCAAGAATGTGCAGCAAAGGCAGCGCTAGATTTAAGACAAGCCGCTGATTTATTACCAATTAACTGGGATAATACCACAGCAGGAATTCAAACGCTTGGTAAAAATCAGTTACGTATCAACAAAATCATGGCTTTGGGCTATTTAGGCAAAAATTATCTTTGGGCAGCAAGTCCTTTGATGAACTTCGAGTCTACAGGCAGCAAAACCTATAATGCCGAACTAAGTAAAAAAGCTGCAGCAGCATTTGCCGAACTGTTAAAACTAACAGAAAGTGGTGCTGCCCCTCACAAGTTGTTGCCATTTAATCAATACAGCACCAACTTTTACACCATGGGACAAAACTTCGCCTTGCCAGGAGGTACTGAAGCGATTTTCTCTGGTCCATATTGGGGTGCTCATGGCTCTACCTATGGTACGGCGAAACAATATACCCCTGCAATTGTAGGTGCTGATGCGCTAGTGTTTGCCCCTACCGCAAACTATGTTAATTATTATGGGATGAAAAACGGTTTGCCTATTGCAAATTCTGCAACGGCAGATCCTAGTGGTTCTGGATATGACCCACAATCGCCATGGCGTGACCGCGACCCTAGGTTTTATAACGATATCATTTATGATGGGGTTAAGGTTGTACAGGGAACACTTGCGGCTAACATGGAGGCGCATCGTTACGCCAACTTGTTTACAAGCGGAAGTTATAGAGACGACCGTTCTGGTAGCCGAACAGGATATTTGATGTTCAAATTTGTGCCTCGAACTGCCAATAACTTTGATCAGGGTTGGAATTATGGACAGAACTTGAACATTAAAGTTCCGTACATGCGTTTGGCAGACATTTACCTAATGTATGCTGAAGCAGCTGCTACAGGTTACGAATCTGCAACCGCAACTACAGATGGTTTTGGTAAATCAGCCGTTGATGCCATCAATGTAATCCGTGATCGAGCAGGTGTTGGACGTGTTGCCGCACAGTTTCTAGGCTCAACTACAGAGTTCATGAAAGAAGTAAGACGTGAACGTGCCGTTGAACTTGCCTTTGAAGGACATCGTTTCAATGATCTTCGCCGCTGGCGCTTATTGGCTGAGGTGCCATATACATTAAAAACTGCAGCAGAATTTGACCGAGCTGCTACCTTAAACCCAGCTGCCGATACCAAATTAAACAAAGTGGTAAATTATCGTGAGCGTGTAATCTTACAAAGACCATTTACTGAAAAGCATTACTGGCTGCCATTAAAAAGAGCAGATGTAAATATGTATAAGGAGTTTGCACAAAACCCTGGATGGTAAGGTAGTTCATGATCATAAATAATTAAATATAACAATGATGAAATTTTTAAGAAATGGAATAATGCTGTGTGCCTTTTTTACGCTATTCGTCAGCGTACTCAAGGGTCAAGAAGCAGTTAAAATACCTATAAAAGCCGTAGTCCGTGCCAGCAATGGAGATCCAATCAAAGGAGCTACAATAAGTGTCGAAGGGAGTGACGTGCTAACTATATCAAATCAATCTGGCGAATTTTCATTGTCAATTGCCGCAAATGCAGCATTTACGGTTAGCGCCACAGGATACCAAAACTCATTAGTAATTGCAACAGCAGATCTTAAGCAAGTCACCTTAAAAAATGAGGAAAACATTGTAAATGTCGGTTTCAAGAAAGTGGAGGGAAGTGATCTTCCCGCTGGCGTATCAAGCGTAAATTTGGCAAAACTTTTTGAGAAAAACTTTACCACCTATGGCCTAGATGGAATGGAAGCTTTTGCACCTGGTTTTAATGGAAACAATCTTTGGGGCATGAACTCTTCTTTGGTTCTTATTGATGGGGTACCACGTGACGTGGGAAGTATCACACCAAATGAAATAGAGGAAATTACATTCTTGAAAAGTGCTTCAGCAGTTGCCTTATATGGTAGCAGAGGTGCTAAAGGTGTAATCTTAATAGCTACAAAAAGAGGTGGGCTAACTAAGCAAAAAATAAATGTACGCTCAAATATGGGACTTAACGTTCCAAAAAGATTCCCTCAATACTTAGGCTCATCAGAATACATGAGCCTATATAACGAGGCTTTAGTTAACGATGGCTTGGCGGCTACCTATACGCCAGAAACAATTTATAACCATTCTGGAGTTAATCCTTATCGTTATCCAAGTGTAGATTATTATTCATCAGAATACCTAAAAAGTAGCTATGCTCGCTATGATGGCGTTGCAGAGATTTCTGGTGGTAATGATCGTGCTCGTTATTACACTAACCTAGGATTTATTTCTAATGGCTCTCTACTAAATTTCGGAGAAGCAATGGAGAATAACACCACAGAGCGCTTTAATATCCGTGGTAATGTAGACATGCAACTTACAAAAGCCCTAAAGGCAAGAGTAGATGCAAGTGCTGTGTTTTCTAACGGAGGTGGTGTAAATACCAATTATTGGGGCAGTGCAGCAACCTTGCGCCCTTATTTATTTACGCCACTAATTCCTATCAGCATGATAGAGGCAAGTGATGAGGTTAGTAAGGCAATGATTAAAAATGCGACCATTATAGATGGTAAGTATATACTTGGTGGTACACAATTAGACCAAACTAACCCATTTGCCGCAATTTATGCAGGTGGTAACAATAGGTTTGTTCAACGTGAATTTCAGTTTACCACAGGGATAGATGCAGATTTAAATGGCTTGTTAAAGGGACTTACCTTTAATACCAGTATGGGAGTTGATTACTTAAACAGGTACAACCAAGGCTATAGAAATGGATATGCAACTTACCAACCAAACTGGACAACTTATGCTGGTTCTACGCAAATCGGGAGTTTAACTCGTTGGGGCGAAGACACTAAAACAGGCGTTCAAAACATAGCAGATAGTTATTACAGACAAACTATCTCCCTATCTGGTCAATTAAATTACAATACAACAGTTAGCAATAATCATCATATCTCAGCTATACTATTGGCAGCAGCTTATCGCCAGTCGCAATCTGAGATCTATCAGCCAACAACAAACTCTAATTTAGGGCTTCAGTTAAATTATGATTTTAGCAAGAAATACTTTGTTGAGCTAACCGGTGCACTGGTGCGTTCGCCAAAAATGCCTCCAGGAAACAGAATTGCTTTCTCTCCAGCAGCTACTATTGGATGGAAGCTTAAGGAAGAATCTTTCCTTAAAAAAGTTTCATTCATTGATGATTTAACACTTACGGCATCTGCTGGGATTTTAAATACAGACCTAGATTTTGATGAGTATTTTGCCTACGAAAGTATCTATACAGCAACTGGTGGTACCTGGCACGGCTGGAATGACGGCGTAGGAACACAATCTACAGATTCTCGCCGTGGTACTAATATGAACTTAACTTTTGCTCAAAGGAAAGAAATCAGTATTGGTATTAAAGGTGCAATGTTTAAAAACGTATTAGATTTTAGTGCTAATGTTTTCAGAAACAACATCACAGGCATCATTGGACAAATTAACGTTCTCTATCCAAATTATTTTACAACAGGCTTTCCAAGTTCTTCATTTGTTCCTTATAGCAATTACAATAGCGATCAGCGTACAGGTTTAGATTTTAACGTAAACTTTAACCAGAGGACAGGTTCGGTTCAATGGACAGTAGGTGCTTCTGGAACTTATTACACCACCAAGGCAACCAAACGTGCCGATTTGTTAACTTATGAGAACAGCTATCAATACCGCGCTGGTAAACCACTAGATGCAATATGGGGCTTAAAGAGCAATGGGTTCTATATGGATGCAAGCCAAGTGGCAGCTGCCGACGGAATTAATGGTCCAAAACCAGCGTTCGGTTCGGCATTGGCTCCTGGTGATATAAAGTACATCGATCAAAACGGCGATAAAATCATTGACGATAAAGACCAGGTATACTTAGGTCGCGGAGGATGGTTTGGCGCTCCTTTTACTGCAGGTTTAAACCTAACCGCTAAATGGAAAAACCTTACTTTATTTGTTTTGGGTACAGGTCGTTTCGGCGGAATTGCCATGAAAAACGACAACTACTTTTGGGTAAATGGAAGTGATAAATATTCAGCAGTAGTAAGAAACAGATGGACCACTCAAACCAAGGATTCGGCAACTTTCCCTCGTTTAACTACCTTAAACGGCGATAACAACTTTAGAGCCTCAGATTTTTGGCAGTATAGCACCGACAGATTCGACCTGTCTAAGGTTCAAGTTTCTTACACCATTCCAGATAAAGTTTTCAAAAGCAAAGTGTTAAAAGAATTGGGCGTGTATGTAGCCGGATTTAATCTTTTAACCGTTGCAAAGGAAAAGGAAATATTAGAGATGAATTTAGGTGGTGCTCCACAAACCAGGTTGTATAACCTGGGTGTAAAGGCAATGTTTTAATTGAATATAATATTAGATAAGATGAACAGAATATTAATACGATTTATAGTTGTCGTTGTTGTGCTCTCGGGCTGTAAAAAATTTACCGACCCAGCTCCCCAAAATAATGGAGACTTTGAGAATATCTACACAGAACCAGCACTTGCCCACGGGTTATTGCTAAACGGTTACACACGACTTCCCTCAAATGGCTGGTCTTTTAATGATGTAGCCACAGATGATGCAGTAAGTAATGACATCAATAACAATTACCGAAAAATTGCTACAGGCCAATGGTCTGCTGCATTTAACCCACTTGATCAATGGACAAATGCCAGAGCAGGTATCCAGTATATCAATTTATTCTTGGCAGAGGCCGATAAGGTATTATGGGACTCTAAAGACCCAATGTTAAATACCATGTTTAACGATCGCCAAAAAGGAGAAGCCTATGCGTTAAGAGCATATCTAATGTCTTACATGCTACAGGCACACGCCGGAAAAGTTGGCAACGTTTTATATGGTTTCCCTTTGGTGCTTCAACCAGAAACCCCAGCTTCTGATTTCAATCAACCTAGGGCAACTTTCGATGCTTGTATTAAACAAATCTATAGCGATTTAGATAAAGCAGAGCAATTACTGCCATTAGATTATGCCGATATCAGTAACACTACTCAAATCCCAGCAAAATATGCAGGCATTAAGGTAGAAACCTACAATAGGGTTTTCGGTAAGTTCTTTAATCAACGCATGACTGGCCGTATTTCAAAAGCTATTCGTGCTAAAGTAGCATTAATGGGCGCAAGTCCAGCCTACAGCGCAGGCAATTCAACCACTTGGATTGATGCTGCAAATTATGCTGCCCAGGTATTGGCACTTAATGGATGGCTTGCTAACTTAGACCCTAATGGCGTTACTTGGTATGACAATAGAGCCGAAATCGATGCATTGGCATCAGGTGCAAACCCTAGAGAAGTCCTTTGGCGTACCAATGTGGGCTCAAATAGTGATTTAGAGGCAGCTAATTATCCACCAACCTTATCAGGTCAAGGTCGTATAAATCCTACTCAAAACTTGGTAAACTCATTCCCCATGTCAAATGGATATCCAATTACCAACACCACTTCAAGTGGATATAATCCTAATGCGCCATATACTGGCAGAGACCCACGTTTAACAAAATATATCTTATTTAACGGAAACACAGCAGGATCTACAAATAAGGTAATCAATACCACATTAGATGTGGCTACAAATGACGATGCGTTAAATAGGAAAGAAGTATCAACTAGGACAGGTTATTACATGAAAAAACTGTTAAGGCATGATGTAAGTCGTACCCCAACAGTAAATAACCAGAAGCATTACAGACCTCATATCCGCTATACAGAAATATTTCTAATTTATGCAGAGGCGGCAAATGAAGCATGGGGTCCAATGGCCAATGGTGGCAACGCCTACTCCGCTTATGATATCATCAAGGCCATTCGTGCAAGAGCTGGTGTAGGTACTACCAATGGCGATGCTTACCTAGAATCAATTAAAGCTGATAAGGATGCCATGAGAACATTGATCAGAAATGAAAGAAGACTTGAATTAGCCTTCGAAGGATTTCGATTCTGGGATCTACGCAGGTGGAATGCAGTTTTAAATGAACCTGTAAAGGGCATGAGTATTTCGCAAGGCGCCTATCAAGAAATTAATGTAGAAGCGAGGAGTTATCAAGAACACATGAGATTTGGTCCTATCCCTTATAGCGAAATTTTAAAGTATAATTCTTTACAACAGAATACAGGATGGTAAGCCCTCTGGCATGTACTTCATTAATAAATAACGAAACGATGAAAAATAAATATTATATGATAATAGTGCTTATACTGGCACTAGGTTCTTGCAAAAATGAAGAAATGGAGTTTCCGGATTACGATACGCAAACTGTTTATTTCGCTTATCAGTCACCAATTAGAACCATCACAATGGGTGAGGACATTTTTGATACCACGCTTGATAACCAGCGTAGACTCCAGATCATGGGCACTGTTGGAGGAGTTTATTCCAACAAGGAAAATATCAATATCGGAATTAGTGTCGATAATTCACTGACGCAAGGATTAACCTATGGCTCTCCTTATAGTGGAACCGTAAGGCCGATGCCAGCTAACTATTATACACTCGCATCTAACAAAATCGTAATTCCAAAAGGAAGTCTAATCGGTGGTGTTGATATTCAATTGACCGATGCTTTTTTTGCAGACCCATTGTCTGTAGGTACAACCTATGTTATTCCACTAAAAATGACAGACGTTGATCAAAATAAAACAATCTTGCAGACTAAGAATTATACCCTTTATGCGGTTAGGTACATTAATACGTGGCAGGGATTTTACTTACGTAGAGGTAAGGACAATGTGGTGGGCAAAGCCGGAAACACGGCCTTAAACCAATCGATAGTTAGACACATGCAATACGTAGAGAAAGATGAAGTCAACAAGATAAATACCCGTTCGCTAACCCAGGCAGAATTTCCTGTGGTATTTAAGGTAGCTGGCGGAACAAGTATTAATAAAACCTTATTGTTAACATTTGATGCTAACGGAAATTGTTCTGTAGCTGCTAGCGATGCTAGCTTTACGGCAACAGGAACAGGGAAATTTGTAAAAAGAGGCGAGAAGAACAGTTGGGGTAGCCAAGATCGTGATGCCCTTTACCTAAATTATCAGATTGACCTAAGTGATAGGACTATTAATTCTTTAGACACACTTGTCATGCGTGACCGTGGCGTAAAGGCAGAGACATTTACACCAATCAAGTAAATAAATTTTATCTAATAATCCAGAAAAAATGAAAAGATTATTCAACATCACAATGGGCGTGGCTGGGCTAACCTTGCTTGCTTCTTGTCATAAATATGAGTCGCTTGACTTTAATGTAGACAAGCCAACCAGCTTCACTGCTCAGGAGCAAATCGATGCCTATCAACCATTAAAAACATACATCAACCGCACAACAAATGCCAAATTCAAATTGGGGGCGGGGACTTCATTGCAAGCCTATGTAAGTAAGGGGGTAATGTATAGGCTTATCAACAGCAATTTCGATGAGATTACCTTAGGCTATGAAATGAAACACGGTGCTGTTGTCCAGGCAGATGGAAGTTTGGCTCTATCCAATGTGAAAACATTGTTGGAAACAGCTTCTAAGGCAGGGATTTCTGTTTTCGGGCACACACTCGCTTGGCATGCCAACCAAAATGCAACCTATTTGAAAAGCATCATCGCTCCAGTAGTCATTCCATCATCGGGTGGCCCGTCTTGGGATTTAGTGATAGGTGCTGATTTTGAAACAGACAATGCAGCCGTTTATCAATCCAATACCAACGCAGTAATGTCTTTTACAGCAGCAGGCGAAGGCTTCAATGGAACAGGCAGGGCATTAAGAATCAATAATGCCGCAGTCCGTACCAATGATTACGATGCGCAATTGTTTCTCAAGTTTCCTGGAGTGGTGTTAGGGGAGAAATACGAGCTCAAACTAAATGTACGTTCAGATGTGGCCGCATCTTATTCTACACAAGCTCACGTAACCCCTGGTGCTTATAAACACTGGGATTTCTTCGGTACAATTTCCTCAACACCAACATGGACAACTTATACAAAAGAGATCACGGTAACAGCAGACATGGCCACAAGCGGAAGTGTGGCTTTTAACCTAGGGAAAACAGCAACCAATTTCTATTTTGATAATATCACCTTAAAAAAATACAATCCACTTGGTGGAACTACCATTGTGGAGAAAACTGCCGACCAGAAGAAAACCATATTAACCGAGGCCATGGACAAATGGATCAAGGGAATGGTGACTGTTTCTAAAGACTACGTTAAAGCTTGGGATGTGGTAAATGAACCCATGGATGATGCTAAGCCTTACGAACTTAAAACAGCAGTTGGTAGAACCACCATTGCTGCTGACGAATTCTTTTGGCAAGATTATTTAGGAAAAGACTATGCCTTAAAAGCCTTCCAATTGGCTAGGCAATACGGTAATGCTACGGATATCCACTTTATCAACGATTATAATTTAGAATACAGCATTGATAAATGTAAAGGTCTAATCGCATATGTAAAATACCTTGAAGATAAAGGAGCAAAAATAGACGGGATTGGAACACAAATGCACATCGTAGCTACTTCAGATAAAGCGAAAATTGATGAAATGTTCACCCTGTTGGCAGCAACAGGTAAACTGATCAAGATATCTGAATTAGACATGGGCTTTGCGGGCAACATCAAAACACCAGCTGTAACAAAAGAACAATACGCAGCGCAGGCAGAGATGTACAAATATGTGGTAAAGAAATATTTCGAACTTATTCCGCCAGCACAGCGATACGGAATCACCATATGGGCTCCACAAGACAGTCCAACAAGTTCAAGCTGGAGAGCAGGAGAGCCAATTGGTCTATGGACAGAAGGATTGATAAGAAAGCCAGCCTATGTTGGCGTAGCTGAAGGGCTAAAATAAAAAATTAAGATACATTTGGTTAGTAAGAATGCCAGGGGTTAAACGCAAGGTTTCCCCTGGTTTTTCTGTTTTAGATAACTTGTGTCTTATTTGGATTTTCAATAGCGCAGAATGGCTGAGAATTAGAAAATAAACAACCTGAAGTCATTAAAATATTTGCAACTAATTTATAGTTGCAAATATCAAAACTAAAGCTTACATTTGTTCTATAAGCAGTAGTAGCTGCGGCTGTTATCCCATAGAGAAGTTATAAAGTATTTAAAAGAAGGGAGTTTTACTATGAAAAGATCGAACAACAAAACAAGACGCGTATGTCACGTAATGAAAAATTACTCAGCAGATTACTGTCAGTTCCAAGTGACTTTACCTGGGACGAACTGGTAAGGATACTTTCTTACTATGGTTATAGAGAAATTAAAGGCGGAAAGACCGGCGGTTCAAGGAGGAAATTTGCAGATGAAAAGAAGCACATTATTTCCCTTCACAAACCCCACCCGTCAAATATTGTTAAAGAATATGCAATCCGTGATGTGATTGCACATTTAAAAGCCATTGAGCACATAAAGGATGAATGACATCTTACAACACAAAAACTATTATGCATCAGTGCATTTCAGTGCTGCTGATGAAATCTTTTACGGGAAGATTCTTGCGATTAACGATTTAGTTAGTTTTGAAGGATCTTCCGTAAAGGAACTTAAATCTGCTTTTGAGGAAGCCGTCGAAGATTATTTGGAGACCTGTATAGAAGTTGGAAAGAATCCAGATAAAACCTTTAAAGGTACTTTTAATGTACGAGTTCCGTCAAACTTACATAAAGAGGCATCACTTTTTGCTGCCTTTCACAATATGACATTAAATGAGTTTGTGAAAACAGCACTTTCGTTTACTCTAGAACATAAAGACCAAGTAAACAGAGCACTTGATAATGAAGGTAAGGCGTTAGAGCCAGCTTAAAAACCATCATCATTTGAAGGCTTAGTATCGTACTTTATTAATTTTATATAAGGGTTCATTGAAAAGGTGTCGCAATGTAATTGTGTATATCTTCTATTGTCTACTTTTTACAAAATTGGCAAGTATTATTATCTCTTCCAACCCTATTTACGAATTCTCCTTGCTCAGAGTTAAGATATTCAAGGTGCTTTTATTTTTTCTCCTAGCTTGTTGGCCCTGGTGTGTATTCCCGAAGCCACCTATTTCAAACTATTTTTTGGAAGATTTGCAGCCAATTATTGAATGTTTTTATCCAATTGGTTAATTCAAATAGCTTCACTAGTAGCTTCAAACCATTTTGATCCCCTTATTTTAAGCTAAGGCTCGAAACGATCAGAATTACGGAACATAAAATACGAGCTGATCCAATAGCCATTTATTTTAAATGCGTTTCTCAATACCTTTTCCATGAATCGGGTATCGCCAAAAGCATGGTCGGTGGTTCTTGTGGTTACAAATCCATTCTGGTACATCGTATAATCCCTAACCTTAGTAAGAGAAGCCCTGTTGTAGGAGAACTTTGAATTTTTATTCCATTCACGCTGCTTAAAACTTAACAGGTCTGCATAGTATTTCTCCCTTACCCCATTTACGTCTGTATATCGAAGCGACTGCTTATTAAATAGATTTTCCTTACAAATTCCTTCGAACTAAAAACGCAACCTATTTCAAACGCTTAATTGGTCATTTGCGCCTTTGTATCAAGTTATTCTATTAAATTCGAAACAAAATCCTTTTCTAATGAAATTTAAGTCTGTTCTTGTATTTGGCATATTTGTTCTAGCAAGTCTATTTTATTCACAGAAATCTTTAGGCCAAGATGTAGTCATTAAATGGTCGCCCAGTATGGACAAATATGTGCTCGGCTATTATACATTGATGGCTAAAGAAATTGGTCTTAGCAGCAGTGAGGTTACAAGTATTTCTAATTGTATGCTTGCTAAATTAAAGGCCCAGTTTCCAAACGGGTTAAGCACAAGCAAAGAAAAATTTGGTGACATCAACAAAAAAATAGCTGGTGAATGCCTCCCTAATATAAAAGGAGTAGTACCTTGGAACTTAAGTAACGAAAAATATGTCAAGGATAGATTATTAAATGATCTGCCAAAAAATATATCCGAAGAAACTAAGGCTTTTATCACAGCATGTGCTTTTTCACGGTACAAAGCCAAATACCCGAATGGAATTTCTGTCAGCACCCAAAATATAGAGGAACAAAAGTCCGATTTTTTATCTATGATTAATATTTGTGTTGCCGAAGCAAATTATATGGGTATACCATCATGGAGTGAAAAAAACATTTCGTTATTTAAACTTTTTCTTCTGGAACAATTACCTAAGGATATGGCGGGAGCTAAAAAAGACAAATACATGATATGCTTTATCCAAAAATTAAAAAATAAATATCCTAATGGATTCTCAATAGATAATAAAAACAGGTTGGAATTTGAATCTTTGTTTAAAAACCTTGATGAGACATGTATAACGGAATCTAATAAGGGATAATCACCGTTTGGTGGCTTTTAATTGTGGTTTCAAAGACACCTATTTCAAACTCTTTTTTAGAAGACTTACAGTTAATTATTGATATTCTGGGTCAGGAAGGATGATTTTAAATATCTCGGCGAGACGGATTTCAAACTTTTTTGATAAAAGAGGGGAATTTTAGTTTTGCCAAAACCGCCACCATTTATTCCCTTTCTCATGATATTCACCAGTTTTATCTGCTTCTGTACGTATTTCTTCTAGTGATACTTTCTCCCCTTTGTCAGGGAATAAGATGCCCCCACTATCGACATACGCTATTGGTAAATATCCAAAATTCTGACCATCTCGTCCGATAATAGTAATATAAGCTCTGGTTAACTTAAAAAAGGCAGCAGGATCTTTTGCTATGCGGTCTAAAAAACCATCAAATGTTTTAGCGATTGGTTTTAGAGTATTAAAATGAGGCTGAGGATTTAATAAAAATATATTGCCTGCATATTCCCCTTCCAAAAAAATAGTTAAACAAGCTGGCCCGCCATCAACCTGAGCAAATGCTAACCATTTATTTTCACCTCTATAAAGTGTCTTAGTTTTATTAAAGTCAATTGTCCCTGCTAATTTTCCTTTTGGCAAATATAGTTCGGTAAACTTTATTAGATCGTTAACTGGTAATTGTGATAGCAAAGGTCTTGTTTGCGCATTTTTTGGAAGCACAGGCATGCCTAAACTGAAACCGTTACATTTAGCATAAAAGTTAAAGAACTCATTTAAGTTAGGATTTACACATAGTTTTTCAAGATCCCTTAATCCTTTTGCATCAATATTTTTATCGAGTTTATTTTCAATCTCAACCTCCGTTGCCTCTTTAGTAGAATTCACATCAAATTTTACTTTCAGTACCGGTCGGTTAGTTCCAAACAAATCAAAAAAAGTTCTATTCTGTTTTATTTTGCTCATTATTCTAAACTGATGTTCAATGCGTAAGATATTAAGAATTTTATAAGACTAAGTTCTAAGAATTAATAACTCAATCAAAAAACCTCTTATATCTATATGTCCAATTTTATGAAATAAATGAACAGATGATGATTTTATGTCAATTTATTTTATCCCTTTCAACAATATGTTCATCTTGATTGGCGCTCACCAACCATATACAAATTCCTTCGAACTAAAAAAGCCACCAAATTGGTGGCTCTTGTTTGTGGCTCTCAAAGAAACAGATTTCAAACTCTTTTTTTGAAGATTTACAGTTGATTATTGACATTCTGGACGTGAAGATAGATTTTGAGTATCTCGACGAGACGATTATCGAACTCTTTTACCATAATTTACTTTCAATAAGATTTTGCAACGATGTCTTGTATGCTTTTAATTAGGCAAAACGATATTCAATTTTAACCAATTCGCCATAACTACTTACCTGTTTATACCTAAAAATACTCTTATATTCCTTTTTAGTTTCAATAATAACATTGTGATCATCTTTCCAGTAAACTTTAATTGGCAATTTCTCTCCTTTAGCACCATAAACACCACCAACTCCTCCACGTAATGATATATTAACATAAGTCAAAGCATGCTCTCCTTTCCCGCTAATTTGTACGCTTAATTTACAAAAACCATTTGGTGCTATTTCTTCGCACAACAGCCATTTCTTACTAAGTTTGTGATAATCAATCGCATTCATTGTCCAACTATTCTTTCCTTGTACTACACTGTAACCTTCAATAGTAATGAGCCCACCAAGGGCTTTCAATCTACTTATTTCAGTTTCACGTTTTGCTAATAACCCTTTTAAAAGATCTACATTCTCCTGCTCTTCTGGATGTGTTCCATAAGCTTTTAGATAATTTTCTATCAGATAAACATCGTTATCAACAATGCGTCCTTTCGAAATAATGGGCATTACATTAATTTTAAATTCTTCAAAAATATCAATGTTGTAACCTGTATTTTCCTTGATATAGTTATTCAAACCCTGGTCGTAATGATGTCTTAATAGTGAGATATGCATATCTAAACGTCTTTTGATTTGCTTTGACCTATATTTTTTAATGTCTAGTTCGGTTTTTTTTATATCACCTAAATACCAATCTTTTGAAGGGCTGTAATCATCAAAAACCATATCGCCTGAATGATATTCAAGAAGATAGTTAAGTGTAGCCAAAAGGATGCTTTTATTTTTTTCTCGCTCTTCTTTAGTATATGCCAATTTAGACGAATTTATTTGTTACAACAACCATTATTATTTAGAATAAGTCTTTGGTGTTTTACAACTGAAATATACAAATTTATGGCTGAAAATTAATAAAAGTTCAATTTAGATACGGAGTGAGGTAATTAGGCCAGGTTCTCATTGTGGTTGGTGTTATCACCAACCAATCTCCCCATTCGCATAAAAAGCTCCGCTTTTTACATGAAGCCTTTGAGGTGACACCAATTTCAATCTCTTTTGTGGATGATTTGCATCGTGCGGCAGGTTTGACGAGTGACATAGTGCGGTGATAATACCAACCACAGGCTATCGCCGACATAGCAACAGTATAAATCAAACAGGCCAAGATTAGAGACGCCAGCTATAATTTACAAATTTCTCTTTATAGACAGCGGCAAACATTTGAACGGTAGCATTGGATAGCTGGCCAGCAATACTAAAATCAAGTACGTCTATTGATATGTTGTATTGTGCTGATACTGGCTGAATCAGGTTGAGGTGATTTAGAAATGCGGCTTCATCCGAATAGGCTTCAATGATCAAACCTTCATCTGAACTCGGATCTTTAAAGTAGCAGTCATAAGCCAGCACTTTTGATGAGCCTTCGCCGGCAACAATCTTTTTAAGTTCATTCGTCATATTTTCAAAGTGTCGTCTTTCGGCAGGATCAATTTTTATGACTGCGGTAATCTTTATTAAATTTTCGTTTTCCATGGTCTCTAATTTAGCATCTAAAAAAACGCAGGGCGATCGTTATTGATCAGCCCCGCTTTGAAATGTTATTAAATTAAACGGTTACGATAATTTTTCCTACTGCATTTTTAGTTTGGATCAATCCGTGCGCTTTCGTTGTTTGCTCCAATGGAAATGTAGCAGACACGTAGGTTTTGATAGCGCCTCTTTCCAACAAATCGGCTATTGTCTGTAAATCATCCCGATTAGCCTGCACATATACCCGCATACCGGCTACTTCTTTAGCTTTTAATTTTTGCTGCATATCCTCATCTAAATCTACGATAAGGCTTAAAAGTTTCCCGCCTGATTTGATCGCTTTTAATGAGCGCTGTACGTGGTGTACATCGTCGCTCCAGACAGCATCGTGGACAATGTCGGCATCCTGTATATGATCTTCAAAAGACTGGGTTTTGTAATCGATAAATTCGTCTGCACCCAGGCTCAATACAAAATCTTTATTGGCTGCAGAAGCTACAGCGATAACATACGCCCCAAAATATTTAGCGATCTGAACAGCGTAGTGACCTACACCACCGGATGCTCCGGTGATGACTACTTTATCACCTTTTTTAACGTTGCCGTTTGTTACGAGCGACTGCCAGGCGGTTAAAGCGGCCAATGTAGCGCCCGCAGCCTCGTTAAAGCTGATATTCCGGGGTTTTAACACCAGTTCTCCCTCTGGTGCGGCTACATATTCGGCGTAACCATTGGCCTGCCCGGGAAATTTGACCATACCGAAGACTTCATCTCCCGTTTTAAAACGAGTTACAGCAGTGCCTGCTGCTGTAACCACACCCGCTACATCCCAGCCTAACACAATCTGTTTTTCGTCGCCTTTGATCTGGTAAACATAATTTAAGAGTTCCGGCATCCTCGTCGCCGCGGCATCTACCGGGTTAATACTGATCGCTTTTGTTGCTATTAAAACTTCGTTTTCTTTGATAGATGGTATCGGGATCTCTGCCAATATCAAATTTCCGGGGCCGCCGGTTCCGTTTAATACGATTGCTTTCATGACTAAATTTATTTTCGGTACAAATTTGAATTGTTTATACCTTTGCATCAAGTATGCACTTTTTAGTGCCCTACATACCCAAAATATACCATAATGATTATCAGATAATTAAGTACTTAAAAATGACACTTAATAAACCAACACCCGATTGCTGTGTAGATTTCGCTTTTCAAAGAATCGGTGGAAAATACAAAGGCCGCATTATGTACAGTATTCATACGCATGGGGTTTCGCGCTATGGCCAGTTAAAAAAATTGATTGCCGGAATCACGCCAAAAATGCTTACACAGACTTTAAGGGAGCTTGAAAATGACAAACTCATTCACCGGAAAGTCTATACCGAAGTGCCCCCAAAAGTGGAATATACCTTGACGGAGTCCGGGCAGAAACTAATTCCGTTTATCGAATACCTGAAAGAATGGGTAGAAGAATTAGTTTCCTCCAATCCAGATCATGAGCTTTATAAACATCATGAACTTTACGGGCGCTAACCTGTAGTAAAACCCTGAAGCCAGGGGTATTTTATTGGCTGTTAACAATATGTGTATTTCAAAGCTAACAAAAAGGCCTCCAGATTTTCATCTGAAGGCTTTTGAATAATCTTCCCATACATATGAATAGCATGGGTTTAAATGTGGTCCCGACGAGAATCGAACTCATATCTAAAGTTTAGGAAACTTCTATTCTATCCGTTGAACTACGGGACCATTATCTTACAAAGATTTTAAAAATTCTTTGCCAATTCCTGATTTCAGGTATTTTTCTCTATTTCTTGCGGCTATCCTGCCAACAATTGGCACAGGACCAATCAGGTCGCAAATATATAAAAATATCTAACTCAACTTTATATAAATCTAATTACTCCGCATCAATAATTGCTTCTTTAAGCGAAGTAATTTTTAAAACATAAGCCTTGCCCAAACTGAACTTAAAATGATTGTCTTGCAATAATTCCTTTATTTTAGGGCTGCTAAGCAAAACGTCATATAAATCTCTAGCTACTGCAGAAGCTGAAATGTTATTTTTTACCTTACCATTTTCCAATTCTAAACTGAATGAGTAATCTGCCTTATTTCTATTGCCTAAACTATGTAAATCAGATTTAGTGAAGCTAATTTCTTGCTCTTCAGTTATTGCCTTTTTAATTTGGATAGCAAATACTGGGAGGTATCTTTTCCAAAGTGGGTAATAAAGGTTTATTTGTGTCATCATATTTTTGTATTCGTGTTTGTGTTTTGTTGTCTAGAAATAACAATCGGAAATTTCTTTGTGATCAGAAAAGACATGCGATTGATAGCCCTGTATGTTTTTAGCTTATATTATTCAATGGTTGTTAGCTACAATTGCCATATAGCAATCTAAGCTCAAGATTCCGATATGAATAAAATGGAATGGATTTGTCAATCGGTCAGAAACCAAAATAATGTTGTTCGACCTCCCAAAATTGTACTGCTTTCGTTAAGCTAAGCTTGTAAAAGTAAGCTTTAACAGCCAATATTCCTAAATGCCAACGCGAAAGCTATATTTTAAATCAGAAATGATTGTCAAGAGTAACAATTGCCACGCAAAAGCCATCTTTTTTTTATGCGGTATAATGTTTGTATTAGTATAAACAGTAGTCTATATTTATCCCTAATTAAATGAAAAAGAGAATCTTAATAGTTGACGATCAGCCTTTAAGCATTGAACCCGTGACAATGCTATTTGAAGAAGAAGGGTATGAAGTAAAAACAATGAATACCCATAAGGGTATATTCACTGAAATCGACGAATTTAAACCAGATATAATTTTATTGGATGTTTTCCTTAATGGTAATGATGGCAGGTACATCTGTAGCTTACTTAAATCCATGGACAAAACACAAGCCATTCCAATCGTGTTAATTTCAGGATTAATGGAATACAAAACAATTTTGAGCGAGGATGTTTGCCCAGATGGATTTTTACAAAAACCCTTCGATTTAGACAAATGTATTGAAATGGTAAAATCCTTGGTAAACTAACTAGCTTTCAAAAACACAACACTCTTTCCCTTTAACAAACCAGTCGATTTTCCATCGTTAAACTGGTCACATTGCAATACGAATAATGCTTGGGCGCCTTCGGGCAAAGCTGTAAACTCAAAAATCGAATCCCCTGATTTTTCCCCACCCTTAATTTCTGCATCCAACCTTTCAATTGAAAAAGGGACCAATAAAGTTTCATCGGCGGCAATGCGTAAAATGCTCAATCGATAACCCGTTGTATGGTTCAAGTAATAGTTAAGCTTTACAACATCATTCTTCGTTCCGTCATTTTTATTGCCAAATAACAAAAACCTCCCCTGTTTAGATGTTGGATAGTCTAACCTCATTTCCATTCCCTTAAAGCCTGCATAGTTATAATTTTCGCCAGCTTTTTTCTGTTGACGAAAAACGGAAACCAATCTGCTCCAGAACTCGCCATTCTTAAAACCAGGTGCAAATTCATTAACCGCATCAAAAATGATCTTCGCCATCAAGTTAGCTTCAGATTGATTGGTCGAGCTGGCAATCATGCCATCAGATTTCTCCCAGAATTCTCTTTTTTTCCTGCTGTGGAAACCATAAGCCTTGCTGTCCACAAATGTGATATCCCCTATAGTGCCACTTAATTTGATAATTGAACGTGCCTTTGCCATAAAAAACGTATATTTAAATTACAACCTCAAGTTACGGCATTTCCGCCACAATTCCAAAAATTTTCACTATGCTTACAGCGACCATACGGCGACATTACGGCGACCTTACCGCGACTTGTAGTCGTGACAGAGTCGTGAAGAGTCCGTGAAGAGTTCGTGAAGAGCTCGGTTAAGGTTCGCTTTAGGTTATGTTCGCCATCCCCAAATTCGACGATTTGCCGAAGAAGAGACGAACAGGATACGACGCCGATACGACCGTGTTACGAAGCTGGTATAAGGAAAGAGCGAATAGAGGACGGAAATGAGCCGAACAACAACCGATAAAGGGACAATTGACTCCTTTTTATGTTTTATCGCCACCAAACAAAAAGCATCAGCGTAAATTGGCGAAACGGAAAAGGGGCATAGGCCTTCAAGACATGATACCCCTCCTCTTTATGTAAAGAGAGAGGGGGGAAATCTTTTAATTGACAATAATACTATCAATGCCTTTCGCTAAAGCATTATCCTGAATGCCCGGGATGTTAGTGCCTTCTACGCGAACAACAGTAATGTCAGTTATACCTAAAAAGCCAAATACCGATTTTAAATAAGGAACGGCATTATCATAACTCGCCATCGGGCCTTCAGAATAAACTCCTCCAGCCGAAAAAGCGATGTAAAGCTTCTTGTTTTTGATTAATCCCTCTGGGCCATTTTGATCGTATTTGAAAGTTACACCCACTCTACTGATGTGATCTATCCAAGCTTTTAAGTTAGAAGGTACACCGAAGTTATAAAGGGGTACGCCCAATACAATGATATCTGCGGCCATGATTTCTGCAATGGCTGCATCAGAGTGTTCAATGGCAACTAAATTTTCAGGGGTCCTACTTTCTACAGGAGCAAAAAAAGCATTTAAATGCGCCTCTTCCAAATGCTGAAAACGCTCTTCAACCAAGCTAAATTCCTTAACGGTACTATCGGCATAGGCTAATTGAAGTTTATCTATAATGGCATTTCCTAATCTGATGGTATAAGAGGCCGCTCCCCTAGGGCTAGAAATAATGTGTAATATCTTTTTCATTGTTTTATGTAATTTATGTCGACAAATCTATTTACATTTGGTTATAAAATATTAGTAGTATACAAAAGGTTAGTGGTAATATTTTGTATAGTAATTTGATATTCAATTAATTATGAAAAAAGAAGAAACACACGGTGACTGTAATGCCTTTCTAAATCCGATAGGTGATGCCTTGTATGTAATTGGCGGAAAGTGGAAGCTAAGGGTGATTTCAAGTTTGAGGGATGGAAGCAAACGATTTAACGAGATACAAAGAACCGTTGTTGGCATTTCTGCTCGTGTGCTTTCTGCAGAGCTAAAAGAATTGGAATTAAATGGCTTTGTTAAAAGGGTAGTTCATCATCAGTTAACACCCGTGGTGGTAGAATATCAATTGACCGAATATGCAGGCAGTTTAAGCAACGTATTACACGCCTTGGCAGATTGGGGAACCATGCACCGCGATAAGTTAAGGCAAGAAAGGTAAATGTTAAGAAGACGATAAGCTGACTAGCTACAAAAGCTTATTAGTATACCCTATTTTTTTTGTATTCATTAATCTTTTGTGAATTGTTAACAGGAGAAATTCCTTCACGAGTATAGCCGCATCGAACACAGGTTCAAACATAAGATTAGTATGTTCATATTATTCTCTAAAAATTTGCAAAACAACCTTAAATAAATATATTTGTATGTACAGACATATTATCAAAGTTTAACCAACTTTTGCAGAATTAAATGACATGAACGCAAATAGAAAAATTTTCTCTACCAAATTTTGCGCTCTTCTTTTTATAGCGATGTCGTTCGGGGCATTAACGGCAAAAAGTCAGCTTAAAAAACCAAATGTGATTGTTATCGTATCAGACGATCACGCCTATCAAGCCATTAGTGCTTATGGATCTCAATTAATTCATACCCCAAACATTGATAGGATTGCAAAGGAAGGGATGTTAATGAAAGAAGCTGCGGTAACTAACTCAGTCTGTAGCCCGAGCAGAGCTGTTTTGTTAACAGGAAAATATTCCCATCTCAATGGAATGAAGGATAATGGCACTTATTTTAATGGTGCGCAAGAAACACTGCCTAAAATTTTCAAGAGAAATGGTTATCGCACTGCGATAGTAGGTAAGTGGCATTTGTTTAGTACACCAACAGGTTTCGACTATTGGAATATCTTACCAGACCAGGGAAACTATTACAATCCTGGCTTTAAAAAGAATGGTAAAGACACCACTTATACGGGTTATGTAACGGATGTAATTACCGATGTGGCATTAGATTGGGTAACCAAGAATAAAGACGAGGCGCCATTTTTTTTGATGTTGCACCACAAGGCGCCGCATAGAAACGTAATGCCGCCATTAAAGTATTTAGAAAAGTTTAACGATACGAAGTTCAAGCTCCCATCTAACTTTTATGATGATTACAAAGACAGAAAAGCCTTACAAATTCAGCAGGTAACGATGAAGGATCATTTAGACATCCGTTACGATAGTAAAATACCTTGCGATACCTGTCCCGTTAACAAAGTGAATGATTGGGCGCCCGCCGAATACCAAAGAGAAATACAGCGCCTAAGGCCAGATGAACGTAAGATTTGGGATGCCGCTTACCAGAAAGAGTATGAAATTTTTAAGACCTTAAAAACTAAGGATGAAATTGTACGCTTTCAATTTCAACGTTACATGGAAGATTACCTAAGGGTGGTTAACTCGTTAGATGATAATGTTGGGAGGGTGCTGCAGTACCTGCAAGACCAACATCTGTCAGAAAATACGATTGTTGTTTATGTGTCTGATCAAGGTTTTTACTTGGGCGAACATGGTTTGTACGACAAACGTTTCATGTATACAGAATCATTTAGAACGCCGATGATGATTAAATATCCTGCAGGTTTTAAAGGAGGGCGAAAAACAAGCTCATACGTGCTTAACCTAGATATAGCACCGACTTTGTTGGATCTTTCTGGGATCAAGGTACCTGAAGATATGCAAGGTGTATCTATGAAAAAGCTGCTTACTACAGGTGAAGATGAAGATTGGCGAAAAGAGGTTTATTATCATTACTACGAAAAGTCTTTCGGTTTAACCAGGCATTATGGCATTAAAACAGAGCGATACAAATTGATTCGTTTTTATGATCCTGTGGATGCTTGGGAATTGTACGACCTGAAAAAGGATCCAATGGAAATGCATAACCTATATGATGATCCGAAACAGGCAACGCTGATCAAATCCTTAAAAGAACGACTAAAAGCTTTACAACTAAAATATAAAGATAAGATTTAAACCAGGTTTGAAAGCTTGTTAGATTTTATGTCCAATTGAATATTAAAAAATTAAATAATGAAACGTTTCGCCTTTATAACCATCCTGTTATTGTCACTATCGGGTTCGATTTTCGCCCAAGAAATGAACGTTGGTTCTTATAATTTACGTTATGATAACCAGACAGATTCTATAGCTGGCAATGGCTGGCGAGTACGTTATCCTGTTATAGCACAGCTGATTAAATTCAATGATTTAGATGTTTTTGGTGTGCAGGAAGGTTTTTATCACATGCTAAATAACCTAGCGGATAGTTTACCCGGTTACAAATGGATTGGCGAGGGTAGAGATGGTGGCCAAAAGGGCGAGCACTCTGCCATCTATTATAAGGAAGCCAAGTTTAAACTCCTAAAAAGTGGTAATTTCTGGCTTTCGGCTACAAACACAGAAAGCCCTAATGTGGGTTGGGATGCGGCATTGACCCGTGTTTGCACTTGGGCGCAATTTAAGGAGATAAAAACGGGCTTTGTATTTAACTTTTTCAACGTGCACATGGATCATGTTGGTGTTTTGGCACGTAGTGAAGGTGCTAAACTGATCATGGCCAAAATGAAGGAAATGACTGGTGGTAAACCCACAATCTTGACTGGAGATTTTAACGCAAATCAAGATTCGGGCGCTTACCTTACGTTAAACGAATCTGGATTATTAAAAGACAGCTATGTTTTATCGCCTGTTAAATTGGCCAACGGCCCAACTTTTAATGGTTTTAAGATTGGCGGTAACAATAGCAATGCCCGTATCGATCATATTTTTGTGACCAAACAATTTAAGGTAAAACGCTATGGTATTTTAACGCAAACATTTAATGGGAAATTACCTTCAGATCACTATCCGGTAGTGATTAATGTTAGTTATTAGCTTGGTGGGATTGAAGGGGCTAATCCTTAAAACAGGGATTAATTGCTAATCCCTTCTGCTTTCTACTGTATATACAAAGCTGTCTGCCCTGTAATAACCTAAGTTAAATTCAATTGGCCTATCCCCTTGGTCGTAAACAAAACGCTTTCTCACTAAGATAGCAGAGCCGGGTTCTACCTCTAGCTTGGCACTGATAAACTTATCGGCCTCCTTGGCGCTAATTTCTTCCTTAGATAAATTGGCAACAACAGAATGTTCCTTCTCTAAGATTTCATAAAGCGGTCGTTTAAAGTCTTCTTCGCCCGTTAATCCAACCCTTGGGTGGAAATAAGAGATGAAATAAACAAATGGCCCTTCCAGTCGGCCTCTTAAACGTTCTAGCTTTAACACTTTTTTATCGGTACTGATGTCAAAAAAGTGAGCTAGTTTTTCATCAGGGGTAACCCAACTGATATGGAGCTCGAAGTTTTTGATTGGAATGCCTCTGGCTTGCATCTCTTGAGAAAAGCTTAGCCAGTTATTAGATTTTGAACTTACAGAAACCTCAGCAACCTTGGTTCCAACGCCTTTTTTCCTGATTAGCAGCCCTTCGTACACTAATTTATTTAAGGCTTGCCTTAGCGTTGTCCTAGAAATAGCAAGTTGTTTAGCCATGTCAACTTCATTGGGAAGGAACTTTGTGGCATACTGTGGGTCCTTAATTAGGTTCCGCAATAATTCCTCTGCCTGTATATGCAATGGAATATGACTTTTATGGTCGATAGAGAATTTCACCTTCATGTTAACAAGCCATTAAGCTAATAAAAAATAATATAGCAAAAGTAAAAAAATATTTGTTTTTAATTAGAATGTTTATATGTTTGTACATAACCAATGTATAAACTTTAATCTCCTCAGTATGAAACAGGTAAAACCTTATTCAAAAAGAAAGGAAACAGGCCATGAGAACAGTGTACAAGTTTCCGATGTGCTATTAATGCCAAATCTTAAATCAAATTCAAATATTTAATCAATTGAGCTAGCATTATTAATTATGAAATCATTTTTACTTAATCGCCTCAGCAAAAAAGAACTGAACCAATCTAGTTTGCTGTCGCAAAATTCTAAACTGCAAGAAAGCCATTGGCGCCATCAGTTGCAGTCACTTAAACTATTAGCCTGTTCTCTCTTTTTGGCTTGCTGTATTTATGGATCAGCTTATGCTCAAAACACCGTGAAACTAACGGGAACAGTTAAAGATGAAACCGGGCCACTTCCGGGAGTTGGGGTTACCGTAAAAGGAACAACGAATGCAACTACAACAGGGCCTGATGGAAAATATGCGATCAGCGCTAAAGTTGGCGAAACATTGGTGTTTACCATGATTGGCTATAAGGCTAATGAAGTTGTTATTGGTAACCAGACACAGTTAAATGTAACATTAACCTCTACTTCATCAGATTTAAGTGAAGTAATTGTAGTTGGTTATGGCTCTCAGAAAAAGGCTACTTTAACTGGTGCGGTATCTTCGGTTACGGCAAAAGAAATTGTAACCACCAAAAATGAAAACGTTCAAAACATGTTAACTGGTAAAATTGCTGGTGTACGTGTAGTGCAGAACAGTAGTGAGCCAGGGGCTTTTAATACCTCATTTGATGTAAGGGGATTAGGCTCTCCATTAGTGGTTGTTGATGGGGTGGTTAGAAATAACTTCTCTCGTTTAAGTGCTGAGGATATAGAAAGCATTACCGTGTTAAAAGATGCTTCTGCCGCTATTTACGGTGTGCGTTCTGCAAATGGCGTAGTGTTAATTACCACTAAAAAAGGTAAAAAGGGAAGTGTAGAGCTTAATTATAATGGCTCGTACTCGCTTCAAAAACCATCATTCATGCCTAATTCGGTTAATATTTTCGAATACATGACTTTGGCTAATGAATATTCACTGCACTTAGGGGGTACTGGTTCCTATAACAAAGGGCCAGTTCGTTTTACGCCAGCTGATTTTACGGCCTATCAAAATGGTACTAAAGTAGCTTCCGATTGGAATGCCGCTGTGTTAAGGTACACCGCTCCTCAATCTCAACATGATATCAGTGCTTCAGGGGGTAATGAAACCACCAATTATTACGCAAGTTTAGGCGTTCAGGATCAAGAAGGGTTTTTCAAGTCGGGCGATTTAAACTATAACCGTTATAACCTTAGGGCAAATTTAACAACTAAGCTTAACAAAAACTTAACGTTTGACGTGAACCTAACAGGTATCGTTGATCAAAAGAATCAGTTAAAGGAAGATACTTATTGGGTAATTAGAAGTACTTGGTACCAAGCACCAACAGAGCCAATTTTTGCAAATAACAATCCGGCTTATTTAGCAAAGGTTCCTAGTTCGTTAAACGCTTACGCACATGCAAATGCTGATATAAGTGGTTATCGTAACATTCAGAACAAATGGTTCCAATCAACTACCAGTTTAAAGTATGATGCACCATTTTTAAAAGGCTTAAGCGTAAAGGGCTTATTTAGTTACGATTATCAAATCGCCACTAACAAATATTATACTAAAACCTATAACCTTTATACTTATACTGCTGCAACAGGTACTTACGCTCCAGAAGCTCAGTTCTCTCCATCAACATTAAGAAGAGAGTTTTATGAGTACCCAAGTCTATTGTTCCAAGCTTCGGCAAATTATACCAAATCATTCGGTTCGCACAATATCAGCGCACTTGCATTATATGAGCGAAACACCTTAAAGGGAGATAACTTTTTCGCACAGCGAAACCTAACCATACCTGTTGATCAGTTATTGGCAGGTTCTACTACCGACCAGCAAGGCTTCATGTCAACTGCTCAAGGCAGTCTTTTCAATAATCAAACTGCTTCTTATGTAGGTAAGTTTACTTATGATTATGATGGAAAATATTTAGCTGAAGTAGGTTTTAGGGCAGATGGTTCATCTAAATTCTCAGTAAACGAACAATGGGGATTCTTCCCTTATGCTTCAGCTGGATATCGCTTGTCTGAAGAAAAATTCTGGAAAAACTCACCGCTTAAATTCGTAAACAACTTTAAGATTCGTGGTTCTTATGGCGAACAGGGTGACGATTCAGCAGCAGCCTATCAGTTTATCACCGGTTATAACTACCCTGCTACAGGTTCGGTATTTAATGGCGTATACGTTACTGGTGCTTCTAGTAAAGGTTTAGCCAACCCAATTATCACTTGGTTTACAGCGAAACAGTTAGACATTGGTGTTGATGCTGAAATGTGGAATGGATTACTTGGATTTTCAGTTGATTATTTTGTAAGAAATAGAACAGGTTTATTGGGAACCCAAGCCAACAGTTTACCGGATGTTGTAGGTGTTAATTTCCCTCAAGAAAACTTAAACGGCGATCGCTCAAGAGGTATCGATTTAGAGGTTAACCACCGTAACCAATTGGGTAATTTTTCTTATAGCGTTAAGGGTATAATGGGCATTACCCGTACCATGAACACTACACGTGTACAAGCACGAGCTGGAAACTCTTACTTAAATTGGGAAAACAGCAACTTTACAGCTAATCGCTGGAATAACTTATACTGGGGCTATGGAACAAGTGGTCAGTTTGAGAATTATCAAGCAATTAAAAACAGTCCAATTTATGCTTCAAGAACTACTGTTGTGGGCGATTACAGGTATGAAGATTGGAATGGAGATGGTGTGATTAGTTCACAAGATTCACATCCAATTTCTACCTCAGGCTTACCTACTTTAACTTATGGATTAACGCTTAATGCCGCTTATAAAAACTGGGATTTTAGTACAACCATTAGCGGTGCCGGAAATGTATATGTTTCTTACTTTGAGCAATTGAATACACCACTTTGGGCTGGGGGTAATGCCTTAAAACAATTTTTAGATAGGTACCATCCTGAAGACCCTAATGCAGATCCATTTGATCCAAACACAAAGTGGGTACCAGGTTATTACGCTTATACTGGTACGGTACCATTTACCAATACTTTGGCTAATGCACAGAATGCCAAATATTTCAGGATAAAAACCATTGAACTAGGCTACAGTTTACCGCAAAAGTGGTTTAACAGAATAGGAGTAAAAGGATTAAGGTTTTATGCCAATGCATTTAACGTACTTACGGTTACCGATCTTAAGTTCCTAGATCCAGAACACCCATCAAGTGATTTTGGCTATGTGTATCCATTGGATAAAAAATTCACTTTTGGCCTTAACCTTAAATTATAATAGAAGTTATGAAAAGGAAACTTTATATATTATTAGCTGTGGTGATGACATCATTTGCAGCTTGTCAGAAACTGGATGTGCCACCTGTAAACATTGTTCAGGATGCAGATCTATTCACTACAGAAGCGGGTGTTGATGCTTATGTGTCAAGAATGTACTATACCATGCCAATTGAAGATTTTAAATATCACCCAGTTGGTGCTTTTAACCAAACTGGTCAAGTAGGTTCGCCACACGCCATTAGCGGCGAGGCCGTGAGCAGGGATTTAGGTAATGTGACAGAAACACACAACTATTGGAGCGCAGCCTATTTATTAATCCGCGACTGTAATTATTTCATCGCTACGATGCCAACCTATGCAAGCAATTTTAAACCTGAGCAGGTTCAAATGTGGATAGCAGAAGCTCAATTTGTTCGTGCCTTTACTTACTTTGCTTTGGTTAAACGTTATGGAGGAGTTCCGTTAGTTGATAAATTATTAACAAGACCTGGGGAAACTATTTCTGAGCTTGCTTCGGAAATTGAAGAACTTAAAATTCCACGTTCAAGCGAGGAAGCCATTTGGGACTTTGTTGCTAAAGAATTGGATGCAGTTTATATTACTTTACCAGAAACCAATAAATCTAATAGAGCGAACAAATATGTTGCTGCATCACTAAAATCAAGAGCAATGTTGTATGCGGGCACGATCGCAAAGTACAATACCATTGACTTAACCACAGGCAGTATCCGTTTGTGCGGTGTGCCGGCTTCAAAAGCAGTTACCTATTTTAAAGCGGCTTATGATGCAGCGAATTTGTTAAACGGCAAATATGCATTGTATAAAAATAAATGGTCGGCAACGGATAAAGAAGCACAGTATCAAAACTTTGTAAGTCTTTTTCTAGATAATTCATCTGCAAATAGAGAATCTATTTTTGCTAGACAGTTTAAATATCCAGACTTGACGCATATGTATGATGCATTAAATGTGCCTAAGCAATGGGAAGGTCCACAAGGAAACTATTCATCAGAAACCTTACCAACCTTAAACTTGGTAGAAATGTATGAAGGTTTCCCAAAAAACCCTGACGGAACAATCCAAACGATGGATGCTGGTGGTAAATATTTAACCTATACCAACACCATGGATATTTTTGCCAATGTAGAGCCAAGACTAAGAGCTACGGTAATACTGCCTGGTGATTTATTTAAAAGTGTTCAGATTGAAGTACGTAGAGGTGTTTTCACAGGATCTTCTTCAGGAGGTTTAAGTGACCTAACCCCTGGAAATGCAAGTACAGCATATCCTGCTACTTTATTAGGGTCAGCAACTGTAGCGGCAAACCTTGATGCGGCAAATCTAGTAACACTTTCAAACGGAGCAAAGATTACTAGGTCTGGCGCAAGTGGCATTTACACCGCAATTGCTGCAAATGCAACTGGAGGTACTTATACAGGCTTTTATGTAAGGAAATATTTAAGTCCAGAAAAACCTCAAGCAGAAACATTGCCTAACCGCTCAGACCAACAGTTTATTGAGTTTAGATATGGGGAGGTTGTATTGAACAAGGCAGAAGCTGCTTATGAATTATTCCTATTAGGACAAGGTGCTACTTATGCTACCGAGGCCTTAACCTTAACTAATTCGATAAGGGAACGTGCAGGAGCTTCACTTTATGTTGCAATTAACAACATTAACGACATTAGAACTGAACGTAGAAGAGAACTGGCTTTTGAGAACAAAACCATTTGGGATTTGAGAAGATGGCGCATTGCAAATTTAGAGCAAAACAACACCATTTATAAAGCACTTATACCAATCATGTTGCAAGATCAAAGTAAGTACATTTTGGATGTGAGAAATGAAGAACGTGGTGTAAACTATACCTTCCAAACCAGATGGTATTATAATCAGATTCCTACTGCAGCAATTGCTAAAAGTTTAAACCTTGTACAAAACCCAGGTTGGTAATTTAAAAATTCAAAAGATGAAAAGAATAACCTATTATATCGCAATATGCCTTGCCCTATTAACAGCAAGCTCATGTTCCAAATACGATAACTATGCTGCTCCAGACCAAACCGTAAAAGGGGTGGTAACAGATGCTGGAACAGGGAAAGCAATTCAAACAGAAGTAACAACAACGGATGGCTCAATGACTGCCGGAACCAGAATTAGACTAGTAGAAACCAGTTACAGCCCAACCGCTACCCCTCAATTTTTAGGGTCGAGGCAAGATGGTAGTTTTACTAATACCAAGCTTTTTGCCGCAACTTATACCATGACTCCAGAAGGTGCATTTGTGCCACCTACGCCAAAAGTGGTAGAGGTTAAGGGTGGCACCACAGAAGTTAATTTTTCTGTTGAACCCTTTCTTCGTATAGAATGGGTTGGGGAACCAACTTATGACGCGGCAACTGGAAAAATCAATGCACAATACACCATAACCAGAGGTACAGCCAATGCGTCGTACCAAGAAGCCATTGGCGATTGTGTACTTTACCTTAACAATACACAATATGTTGGAAACACCAATTTCACGCTATTCACTAGGCCTGCAACCCCGGCATTAACTGTAACCAATAGTGTGGCAAGCCCGGTATTGCCTAAAGGGAGGGAGATGTTTTTAAGGGTTGGAGCTCGAATTGGTTCTAGACTTTATAACTACAGTACAGTTAAATCGGTAACGATACCAAATTAATTACCACGACTAAATAAGCCTCATCTGCGGGAAATTCTCCCGCAAATAAGGTTTAATATTGATTAAATTACAGCTGTTTAGCAGCAGAAACTAAGAGGAATACCTTGATATGGAATTGAATACTAATGTATTAGATAAGAGCGAGCCGATAATTAATAATTGGAGATTAAGCTCCGAAACTATTTTGCCACAACAAATTAACCAAAAGAAAAATGAAGATACTGGTTACGATATATATCCTTATCATTCATTAGGGAGCGGAAAAATTAACAATGGTTATGCATCCTTGGTTAACTGGATAATTGAACAAAAAACGGTAAGGATTGATGGGTTTAATGGTGTTTTCTGGAATGTTGTTCAAACCGCAATTGACGATGAGCTAACCAAAAAAGGCATTACTGTAAAATGGACATACTTAGCTGATCATTTAAAAGACAGTCAGGATATAGAAAGATTAGTCACTCCTTTTTTAGGCGAAGCTAAAAGTGTTTGGGGCACAAAAACCAATTTACAAATTTCAGATTTTTTTAATACCGCTCAGCTTTCAAGTTTACCGGTAGATCAAAAATACGAGGTTAACATTGCCATGGGAGTTGGCGCTGCACTATTAAATTGGGATTCGCCTTTGGTTTATCTCGAAATTCCAAAGAATGAAATACAATACCGTTTTCGTGCAGGCGCGATCACCAACATTGGGGCTGATGAGATTGATGGTGCAGCGGAAGCCTATAAGCGATCTTATTTTGTAGATTGGGTAGTTTTAAACAATCATAAACAAAACATTTTAAATGAAATAAGCATTGTGGCAGATGCACAATGGAAAGAATCAATCAATTGGGCCTTTAATGCTGATGTGCAGCAAGGCTTAAAGGAAATGAGTCAATCTGTTTTTCGTGTGCGACCTTGGTTTGAAGCGGGTGCTTGGGGTGGACATTGGATGCAAGAAAAAATTGAAGGATTAAATAAGGATGAAGTAAACTATGCCTGGTCATTCGAATTAATCGTGCCAGAAAATGGAGTTCTTTTTGAAAGTGATGGTAATTTGCTAGAGGTTCCATTTGATCTTTTAATGTACCAGCAAGCCTCAGCTGTTTTAGGTAAACACGAACCAATATTTGGCACTGAATTCCCAATTAGATTTGATTTTTTAGATACGTTTGATGGTGGAAACTTATCTATTCAATGCCATCCATCGTTAGACTATATTAGGAAGGAATTTGGAGAAAATATTACTCAAGATGAAACCTACTACATTTTAGATTGTAAAGATGATGCAAAGGTATATTTAGGATTTCAGGAAGACATAGACCCAAAAGCTTTTGAAAAAGAATTAGCATATAGTCAAGAAGAGAGCAAGGAAATAGACATTACAAAATATGTTCAAGAGTTAGCTGCCCACAAACATGATCTATTTTTAATTCCGAATGGTACGGTGCATAGTGCCGGGGCTAATAATTTAGTATTGGAGATCAGTGCAACCCCCTATATTTTTACTTTTAAAATGTACGATTGGATGAGAATGGGACTAGACGGACATCCAAGGCCAATCAATATAGACCATGCACTTAAGAACCTTAAATTTGAAAGAAAAGGAGAAAAGGTTAAAAATGAGTTAATAGCTAAACCTAAGGTAATTGAAAGTGGTGCAAATTATGAAATTATCCATTTGCCAACTCATGAAGCACATTTTTATGATGTACACCGCATTGAATTTGATGAACAGGTGAGTATAACCACTGCGAATGTTTGCCATATTTTAATGTTGGTTGAAGGTAGCGAGGTTACGGTAGAAACTTTAGATGGCACTAAAATGAATTTCAATTATGCAGAAACCTTTGTAATACCCGCAGCAGCTAAAAGTTATACCATTTTAAATAATGGAAAAGGACGGGCAAAAGTGGTGAAGGCATTTGTTAAGGATAACGCAAATTTGCTTGTTTAAATAAGATCATAAAATAATGCACCTAAAAAAATTACCTTTTTTCTTGTTGATGCTGTTTTCGGCTTTAACTCTCTATGCGCAGCAAAAAGAGCCAGTTGATTATGCCGATCCGCTACTAGGTACATCAGAATCTAGGTGGATGTTAAATCCTGGAGCTACAATGCCTTTTGGAATGGTACAGCTTAGCCCAGATAACCAAGGCGATGTTTGGAAATCTGGTTATGAATATTCTTTAAATAACATAGGTGGGTTTAGCCATGTACATTCATGGACAATGGTTGGACTTTCGGTAATGCCTACGGTGGGTTTGTTAAGCACTTATCGCGGTGCTGCTGATGCGCCAACAACAGGGTGGACATCGGGTTACAGATCAAGAATTGATAAAAGCACTGAAGTTGCAAAGCCAGGTTATTATGGGATTACCTTGATGAATGGAAACATTAGAACAGAACTAACCAGTACCACTAGGGCTGGGTTTTTTAGGTTCACTTATCCTGAAGCGCACGATGAAGCCCACATCCTTTTAGATCTAGATATACCTGGAGAGGCTAAAACAACAATTTTAGATGCAAAAATCACCAAGATTTCTGACACGGAGATTGAAGGCTATTCCCATCAAAAATGGAGTTGGAACGAATATACCGTCCACTTTGTGGTTAGGTTTAATAAACCAATGAAGAGTTTTGGGGGCTGGAATGGTGATAAGGTTCAAAAAGAAATCAAACAGGTTTTAGGAAAAGGACGGGTTGGTGCATTTGCCGATTTTAAGGTAAATGCTGGCGACGTAATTTTAATGCAAACGGGGATTTCCTTGGTAAGCATAGAACAGGCACGACTAAATCTAGAAACAGAAATGAATCCTTTTAAATGGGATTTTGATGCCGTAAAAACAAATGCCAGAGACGTTTGGAACACCATGCTCAGCAAGATCAAAGTAGAAGGGGGAACAGAGACGGATAAGAAGAAATTTTACTCTAACTTTTATAGGTCTTATGTTGCCCGCACCACTTGGAGTGATGTAAATGGTAAATATGTAGATGTGAATGAGAAAATTCAACAAGCCAATTCACCTGTTTATGGTTCAGATGCACTATGGAATACTTTTTGGAATTTAAACCAACTATGGGGACTTGTTAATCCAGATATAACCAGCAACTGGGCAAAGTCTCTTATTGAGATTTATAGAACGGGTGGCTGGCTTCCAAAAGGTCCGGCGGGGATTGAATATTCTGGTATCATGGAAGCCTCTCATGAAATCCCTTTAATAGTTGGGGCTTACCAAAAAGGGATAAGAGATTTTGATATTGAAACAGCGTATAAAGCGATGTTACATCAACAGACCACAACAGGAGTTAAAACTCCAGAAAATGGATTTGCAGGCAACCGCTTCTTTGATTCTTACATGAAGTTGGGTTATGTGCCCAATGAAGAAGGACAAGTCTCAAATACCTTAGAATATGCTTATGACGATTGGTGCGTAGCGCAATTTGCAAAGGCAATTGGGAAAAAAGATTCGTACGAGATGTTCTTAAAAAGAGCAGGTAATTATAAAAATGTATTTGATCCTGAAACCAAATATATCAGGATGAAAAACAGAGATGGCAGCTGGGTTAAAGATTGGACTCCATTCTGTTGCACAAGTTTTAGTGGCTCGGGTTATTTAGAGGGCAATGCTTGGCAATACAGCTTTTTCAATCCACATGATGTGCAAGGCATCATTAATTTAATGGGTAAAGACGAATTCAATAACCGCTTAGATGAGGGTTTTGAGAGATCAGTAAAATATAACTTTAATGCAGAAGGAGATCAATATGATTTGGTTCCTGTAAATCACGGAAACCAGCCTAACATGCAAGCAGCTTGGTTATTTAACTATTCGGGCAAACCTTGGCTTACTCAAAAATGGACACGAGAAATCATGAATAGGTACTATGGCTCAACACCTTACCACGGCTGGCTTGGAGATGAAGATGAGGGACAGATGGGTGCTTGGTATGTAATGGCGGCTATGGGTTTATTTGAAACAGATGGAGGAGTTTCGGCTAAACCGTTTTATGAAATTGGCAGTCCGATCTTTGACAAGATTACCATTGCTTTGGATAATAAATATTATTCAGGTAAAACGTTTGTGATTGAGGCTAAGCATACCTCAGCTACCAATAGATACATTCAATCTGCCAAGTTAGACGGTAAAGACTTAACTAAACCTTGGTTTTACCATGCTGATTTAGTTGATGGGGGTACTTTAACTTTAGAGATGGGTGCTACACCAAATATGAAATGGGGAGTTAAACCAACTGATGCGCCGCCATCTATGTCTCCAATAAGAAAATAACAATTAGTTCTAAATATAAATTTATGAATAACGAACAAAAACGAATTAGCCTTTTAACCATCACGCTGGTCGCCTCACTTGGAGGTTTTCTCTTTGGGTTTGACATGGCTGTAATTTCAGGTGTACTACCACTAGTTCAAAAACAGTTTACATTGTCTGCAGCTCAAGAAGGATGGTTTGTTTCATCTGCTTTGGTAGGCTGTATCATTGGTGTAGCATTTTCTGGCGAGTTAAGTGATAGATTGGGGCGTAAAAAACCACTGATTCTAACTGCTATTTTATTCATCATTTCTGCTTTAGGTTGCGCAATTATGCCAAATCTATCTGGCGTTATTTGTTCCAGGTTAATTGGTGGTATTGGTATTGGAATTGCATCTAATGTAGTGCCGTTATACATTTCTGAAATTGCTCCATCGGCAATTAGAGGCAGATTGGTTACCTATTATCAATTTGCATTAACCTTCGGAATTCTAGTCGCGTATTTAAGCAATGCCGCATTGTTAAGTGGGGTTTCTGTGCAAGAGCTTACCACATCTGGTTTAACTAATATTTTTAACGCAGAAGTTTGGCGTGGAATGTTGGGCCTGGGGGTAATTCCAGCGCTACTATTCTTCTTTGGTTTATTGATGATTCCAGAAAGCCCACGTTGGTTAATCCAAAAAGGTCGCACCGCAGAAGGAGTAACTATTATCAGTAGAATAACAAATCAACCTAAAGCCGAAATAGAATCAGGTTTATCAAAACAAAACAATAAAAATGAGAAAGGATCTTACAAGGATTTGTTTGCACCAGGTGTTAGAAAAGCTTTAGTAATTGGTATTCTTTTGCCCTTGTTTTCTCAGTTTAGTGGCATCAATGCCATCATTTATTACGGACCTACCATTTTAGGCAATGCAGGTATTTCTTTAAGTAACTCCTTAATTAGTCAGGTTATTTTCGGTGTTGCCAATATGTTATTTACACTGGTTGCCATATGGAAAGTTGACAGTTGGGGAAGAAGGCCATTGTATTTATTTGGAACAGCTGGCGCAACAATTACCTTAGTTTTAACAGGAATTTGTTTCTATTATGAAGCAACAACGAGTATTTGGTTATTAATCTGCGTACTAGGGTTTTTAGCTTGTTTTGCTTTTTCAATAGGGCCATTAAAATTTGTGGTGGCATCAGAAATATTCCCAAGTGCTATTAGGGGAAGGGCATTGGCAATTAGCATCATGGTGATGTGGGTTGCAGACACTATTGTAGGACAGATTACCCCTATTTTATTAAAAGAAATTGGCAGTGCAGGTACATTCTGGTTTTTTGCTTTTTTCTGTTTAGTAGCCTTTGTAGCAGTATATAAATTGCTGCCAGAAACTAAAGGGAAATCTTTAGAACAGATAGAAAATGATTGGAAGGAAAAGGGAGAAGATCAAGTTTTTGTTCATTAATATTTGTGTTATAAGATGATAAATGATTCAATAGCAATTGGTGTAGACATAGGTGGAACACACATTACGGCTGCCTTAGTTGATTTAAAGAAGAAAAAGATATTACCAGGCTCATTTATACGTGAAAAGGTTGATTCTCACGGTTCTCATGAGCAGATAGTAGAAGTTTGGAGCCAAGCAATCTTAAAAGTAAAACAAGACCAAAACGTAAATAAAGTGAGCCTAGCCATGCCCGGCCCTTTTGATTATGATAAGGGGATTTGTTTGATAAAGAATCAAAATAAATACGAAAACTTGTACGGCCTTAACATCAAAGAATTGTTGGCAGCAAAACTTAAGAATGAACCTAAAGACATTTCTATGGTTAATGATGCAGCGTCTTTCTTGCAAGGGGAAGTTTTCGGTGGTTCGGCTAGTGGTTTTAAAAATGTAATTGGTTTAACATTGGGTACTGGTCTCGGTACTTGCACCTATAATAATGGTAAGGCCAGTAACGCTAACCTTTGGCAACATCCTTTTAAGGAAGGCATTGCTGAGGATTATTTATCAACAAGGTGGTTTACCAAAAGATTACAGGTATTAATATCAATGGCGTTAAAGAATTGGCAGAGCTAGCAGGTAAAGACCCAAGGGTGAAAAGAATTTTTAATGAATTTGGGAATAACCTAGGTGATTTTTTAATTGAGTTTGCCTCCCTTGCACATCCAGAAGTAGTGATATTGGGTGGCAATATTGCAAAAAGCTTTAGACTTTTTAAAAGAACATTGTTGACGAATATTCAAGATAAATTTCCAGAAATAAAAATAAAGGTGGCGGTTTTAGGTGAGGAAGCAGCCTTAATGGGTGCTGCCAGTTATTGGAAAGATAATGCACGCCTATACAAAAGCCTTTTAGTATGATGAACATGAAAAAGACGAATTATATCTTATTTATATTATTGTTTATAGTTGGGTTAACCGAGGCGAATGCGCAATCTGATAAAGATTTACTGCAATATGTAGATCCGAAAATTGGAACTGCGCATAGCCGATGGTTTTATTTTACCCCAGGGGCTGTGCCTTTTGGAATGGCAAAACCAGCACCATCAACTAATGGCTCTTATGGTAATGCACATGGCTGGGATGCAGTTGGGTATGATGAACGTCATAACTCCATTGAAGGCTTTGCCAACTTCCATGAATTTCAAGTTGGTGGTGTTGTGTTTGCGCCAATAACAGGAAAGCTACAAACCTTAGCCGGAAAATTAGAAACACCAGAAAATGGTTATCGTTCTACATTTGATAGAAAGGACGAAATAGCAAGCCCAGGTTATTACTCAGTTTTGTTAAAAGATTATCAAGTTAAAGCAGAGTTAACCTCAACTCAACGAGTAGCATTTCATCGTTATACTTTCCCTGCTTCGCAAGAATCTCATATCTTATTTGATATAGGGCATAAACAAGGAGAAGGTGGCGAGGTGAAGGATGCCAAAGTTTATGTAACAGCCGATGGCAAGATAGAAGGTTACGTAACTACACTTCCTGTTTACGTTCAGAAATATCAACCTGGTGCAGAAGTAACGATGTATTTTTCAGCTGCGCTAGATAAAAAGCCATCAGCTTATGGCGTATTTAAGGGAGAAGAAATTTTTAAGGGAAAAGCTGAGATAGCAGGAAAAGGCGCAGGACTTTATTTAACATTTTCTACAAAAGAACAAGAAAGCATTACCATAAAGGCAGGTTTATCTTACACCTCAATTGAAAATGCAAGACTGAACCTCGATGCTGAAGCCAAAAAACTTTCTTTTGATAAAGCAAAAACTACTGCAGAAAAGAATTGGGCAGGTTATTTAGGTAGAATTAAAGTACAGTCGAAGGAAAGGAAAGATATGGTTAAGTTCTATACGGGACTATATCATGCGCTTTTGGGAAGAGGTTTAGCTAGCGATGTAAATGGTGCCTATCCAAAAAACGATGGCGGAATAGGGCAAATTCCTTTGGATGCGAATAACAAACCAATACACAATCACTACAATACAGATGCCATTTGGGGCGGCTTTTGGAACTTGACGCAATTATGGGCGATAGCCTATCCAGAATATTATTCAGATTGGATCAAAAGCCAACTTTTAGTTTATAAGGATTCGGGCTGGTTGGCTGATGGAATTGCAAATAGCAGGTATGTATCTGGTGTAGGAACCAACTTTGTAAGTTTAGCTATTTCCAGTGCTTATATGGCTGGTATTAAAGATTTTGATGTGAATTTGGCTTATGAGGCTTCCCTAAAGAATGAGTTGGTAGGTAAAGACAGACCACATGGTGCTGGGAAATTAGATGTAGACCAATTTGTTAAATATGGTTATGTGCCTCACCTAGACAAGGGCAAAGGTGGTGGAGAAAGATGGCAATATTCTGCCTCCCACACATTAGAGTATGCTTTTAGTGCTTATGCCGTTGGTCAATGGGCAAAAGTTTTAGGCAAAGAAAGCGACTGCCAACAATTAATGGGTTTATCTAAAGCTTGGGAGCGGCTTTATGATCCAAAATTGAACTTGATTCACCCTAAATGGGAGAATGGTAAATTCATAGAAAACTTTAAGCCAAGTGAAGCTTGGCGAGGGTTTCAAGAAGGTAATGCTTGGCAATATACCTTCTATGTTCCGCATGATCCAGCAGCCCTAATTGAAAAAATGGGTAAGGCTAATTTTAACAATCGCTTAGATAGTATCTTCTCCACCTCCCAGAAAAATAATTTTGGTGGTGGTACTAAGCTCGATGCTTTTTCTGGATTGGAGGGATTATATAATCATGGTAATCAACCGAATTTGCACATCTCCTGGCTTTTTAACTTTTCTGGTAAACCTTCTCTAACTCAAAAATGGGTGAGAACGATTTGCAATGAGTTTTACGGAACAGATGGTATTCATGGCTATGGTTACGGACAAGATGAAGATCAAGGGCAATTAGGCGCTTGGTATGTCATTTCTAGCATGGGTTTGTTTGATGTAAAAGGCTTTACTGCTCCGGATACTAAAGTTGGCTTGGGAAGTCCACTGTTTGATCAAATAAAGATCAAAGGGAATAAGAAATATTTTAGTGGTAAGGATTTTACAATTGAAGTGAAAAATAACGGAGCTGAGCGTATTTATGTACAATCTTATACTTTAAACGGGAAACAATTATCTACTCCATTTATTTCGCTAAAAGATTTACAAAATGGAGGAAAATTAACTTTACAAATGGGAACTAATCCAAAAGATCAATACTAAAGATGATAAAATTTAAATCAATTAACTTGCGTTTTCAGCCATTAAGGATGCTTTCTTTCTTGTTGGCAATGACCATTAGTTCAAGTGTTTTTGCACAAAATAAATTAATCTGGGAAATTGGAAAATCTGATAACCAAACATCAGGACTAGCTTTGGCTCCAGCAGATTATAAGAAATTTTTAGAATATGATTTTGGCTGGGAAGATCGATATTATTTGGTGGGTTATTCAAATCCAGCAAAGGATTTCCCTTATGTATTGCCTGGTCCAAAAGACAGTTGGGGTGGTACTGCGCCTACCGCAGGGATAAGGTCTCATTTATTAAACATCTTGTTTGATTTAAGAAATGCCTCAGCAAGTAAGCCATTCAAATTGGTAATTGATTTAATTGGATACAATGGCGAAAAGCCGCCATTGTTCAAAGTGAACATCAACGGAAAAGGAACGGTTCGGCAATTGCCAAAAGGCGATAAAAGCAATGTAGTGGCGGGAGATATGGCAGCTGCAAAAGAATATGTGATAGAGATTCCTATTAAAGCTGGAGCTTTACATAATGGCGGAAATGAAATTCAACTTACTTCGCTTGATGGTTCTTGGCTGGTTTTCGATCAAGTAAGGTTAGAAGGCTCTCCTGAAACTATTGTTAAGTCTCCTAAAATTGCTTATGCAAGATCCATTGAAGCCGCGAACTATGAAATTATAGAAAATGGGAAACGCTTACAGCCTTTATTGGTAGATGTAGAACACCTAAGTGGAAAACCTAATTTAACTGTCAAGTTAGATGGAAAACAAGTTTTTCAAGAAAAGATAGAAACAGGGCGCTATCAGTTTGAAGTGCCAATGTCAGCAGTTGCTACACTTAAAAGAAGCAAATATGAGGTTTTAGCAAACGGCATTGTTATTGAAAGTGGAGCGGTTTCACGTTCGCCAAAATCATTAGGTTCATTTGCTAGTTATGTAGATACCAGGATAGGAACAGCTCACTCTCGTTGGATGATTGGGCCAGGGCCATGGATGCCTTTTAGCATGGTTAAATTAAGTCCTGATAACCAAAATGCAGGTTGGCAAGCAGGTTATGATCCAACATTTGAAAGTATTGGTGCTTTTAGCCATATACATGAGTGGACCATGGGTGGTTTAGGGATGTTGCCTGTTAATGGGCCATTAAAGATTAAGGTTGGCGATCAAAGAAGCGCACCAGGAGAAGGTTATCGCTCTAGGATAGATAAATCTACTGAAGAAGCCCCTTTGGGTTCTTACAAAGTAGATTTGATAGATTACGGCATCAAAACTGAAGTTACAGCAACGTCTAGGGCAAGTTTCATGAAGTATACTTATCCTAAAGCAACAGATTCTAGGATTATGATTGATCTGCAAACTCCTGCAGAAAATAGATACAACTTAGCAGAAGTAACGTTAAAAAAAGTAAGTGACTATCGAATTGAGGGTTATAGTAAACAATTTGCGCCTCAAGTTTGGATTGCTCAAGCAGGTTCTAGCGAACAGGAATATATTGTTCATTTTGTAATAGAATTTGATCAGCCCATTAAAAAATTCGGTACTTGGATTGATGACCAGATTGGAACAGAAAACCTAATTAACATTAAAGACCCAAAAGATGCTGGTGCGTTTGTAGAGTTTGATACGAGGAAAAAACAGGTGGTACAAATGAGAACAGGGATTTCGTATGTGAGTGTTGAAGGAGCTGCCAAGAATTTGACAACAGAAATTAGCAATCCGTTTGGTTGGAGTTTCGAGAAAGTTAAAAACAATCAACTTACTGTTTGGAATGAGCTGTTAAGCAGGGTAAAAACGACCAGCAATGATAGAAGGGAAAAAGTGAGGTTTTATACCAATATGTACAGAGCTATCTGTAGTAGAAATACTTTTAGCGATGTGGATGGAAAATGGGTTGATGCAACAGAGAAAATCCAGCAATTTAGCAACCCTAATGATATTGCCTTGGGCTGTGATGCTTTTTGGAATACTTTCTGGAATTTAAACCAGTTTTGGAATTTAGTTACACCAGAGTGGTCGTCGAGATGGGTAAAATCTCAATTAGCAATGTATGATGCAAATGGTTGGTTGGCTAAAGGTCCGGCTGGTATGGAATATATTCCAGTTATGGTGGCCGAACACGAAGTGCCTTTAATTGTGAGCGCTTATCAAATGGGTATTAGAGATTACGATGTAAATAAAGCTTTCGCAGCTGCGGATAAAACCTTATCAACTCCGCAAACTAAAGTTGGAGGAGCACTTGCCGGAAATCAAGATTTCGAAGCTTACATGAAATATCACTATGTGCCCTATGATAAAGGAAGGTTCTCGAATTCCTTAGAATATGCTTATGATGATTGGACATTGGCCCAACTAGCCAAGTCTATTGGCAAAACAGCTAAATACAATGAATATACTGAAAGAGCCAACTGGTGGAAAAATGCAATTGATACCGTAAGTGGTTATGCCAGGATGAGAAAATCTGATGGTTCTTGGTTTCCAGATTTTGACCCTTTCCAATCGGGAAGAAACGAACATTATGTAGAAGGAAATGCTTGGCAACTTACTTTTTTTGTTCCGCAAGATGTAAATGGGTTGGCAAAAATGATAGGGACAGATCGTTTTAAGGAGCGATTAAGTTGGGGATTCAACGAAAGTGTTAAATGGCGTTTCAATGCGCCTAATGATCAATATTGGGATTATCCAGTTACACAAGGAAATCAGCAGTCTATGCACTTTGCCTTTCTATTTAATTGGGTAAAACAACCTTGGTTAACACAAGAGTGGAGTAGATCTATTGTAGATAGATATTACGGTTATGATGTTGCTAACGCCTATTTGGGAGATGAAGATCAAGGACAAATGAGTTCTTGGTACATCATGGCCGCTTTAGGCCTTTTTCAAATAGATGGAGGAACTAGAACAAATCCCATCTATGAAATTGGTAGTCCTATCTTTAAAAATGTAACCATTAATTTGGGCGAAAAATATGGTAGAGGTAAAAGTTTTCAGATTGAGGCGGTTAATGCATCAAGAATGAACAAGTACGTTCAGAGCGCCACATTAAATGGAAAACCATTAGATAACTTTTGGTTCAGATCTAGTGAATTACTTAAAGGCGGAAAACTTGTTTTACAGATGGGGCCAAAACCAAATACGGCTTGGGGTATTAATTCTTTGCCCGCTGATTAACTGGTATCATTTTAACCGATATATAATCTTTAATAGACGAATAGAGAGCTGCTGATTTGTGGCTCTCTATTCTTATTTACACAATGATGTTTTTATTTTAAACTTCTATTTATTTCGATTTAATAACTTCGAATACTTTCACTTGTGTAATTTCTTTGATAAAAGGCAGTCATTCTGGATAAAAAATCAAAGAATTGGTATATTTAACTTTCATATTATTTCGAAATGGATTCTAGAAGAGATTTTCTAAAAAAAGCAGCATTACTATCTGGCGGCGCAATGATGGCTAATATTTTGCCTCCAGCAATTCAAAGGGCAATGGCCATCAATCCGGCTTTGGGCAGTACGTATTTAGATGCAGAGCATATTGTTATCTTAATGCAAGAAAATCGTTCTTTCGACCATTGTTTTGGAACCTTGCAAGGCGTAAGAGGATTTAACGATCCAAGAGCAATCAGGTTACCCAATCAAAATCCAGTATGGTTACAAACCGATGCCATAGGAAATACCTATTCGCCATTTAGATTAGATATTAAAGACACCAAAATAACTTGGATGGGTTCATTGCCACATTCAAGGGCAAGTCAGGTTGATGCTAATAACTTTGGTAAGTATGATAAGTGGTTGCTCGCCAAGAAATCTGGCAATAAAAAATATGCCGATTTGCCTTTAACATTAGGTTATTACACGAGAGAAGATATTCCATTTAATTATGCCATGGCTGATGCCTTTACTGTTTGCGATCAGAATTTTTGCTCGGCGATGACCAGTACAACACCAAACCGTTCTTTCTTTTGGACGGGTAAAATTACCCATGATACGGATGGAATTCCGAAAGCTCACATTAGAAATACAGATTTTGCACATGCTACATTAGGTTGGGAAACTTTTCCAGAGTTGTTATCACAAAACGATATTGCTTGGAAATTTTATCAAAATGAAATTAGTTGTGGAGGCGGTTTTGTTGGCGAAGAAAGAGCGTGGTTAGCTAATTATGGTTGTAATCTTTTAGAGTTTTTTAAGGATTACAATGTAAAGTTCTCAGCGCGATATATTAAAGGCTTGCAAAACCAAGCAGAAACTTTGCCAGCAGAAATAGATAAAATTCAAGAGGCAAGTCCGGCAGATGAACAAGCTGCGGTAAAAGCTAGGGAAGCATTAAAAACGAAACAGGAAGTTTTGGATAATGCCCGAAAAGAATTAACAAAATGGAACAAGGAAGGTTATGATAAATTAACGGCAAAACAGAAAGACCTTTATCACAATGCATTTACCGTTAATATTGGGGACCCTAATTATAGAAAAATTGCCCAATTAACCTATATGGATAATGGCGTAGAACGTAAGGCAACAGTTCCGGCGGGTGATTTATTACACCAGTTTAGAGATGATGTAAATAAAGGAAAACTACCAACCGTTTCTTGGTTAGCTGGTCCGCAGAACTTTTCAGACCATCCTAGCGCACCTTGGTATGGAGCTTGGTACGTTTCTGAGATTTTAGATATTCTCACTAAAAACCCAGCTGTCTGGAAAAAAACCATTTTTATTGTTACTTATGATGAAAATGATGGTTATTACGACCATATTCCTCCTTTCTCTATTCCCGACCAAAAACTACCTGAAACAGGAAAAGTATCTGAAGGAATTGAAACTGAGATTGAACACGTTAGATTAGCAAATGAAATTAAGCAGGGCATTCCAAAAACACAAGCAAGAGAAGCGCCTATTGGTTTAGGTTTTAGGGTGCCAATGATGATTGCTTCTCCTTGGAGCAGAGGAGGAAAGGTTTGCTCAGAGGTTTTTGATCATACTTCTACCTTACAGTTTTTAGAAACTTTTGTTAATCAGAAATTTAAGAAACAAGTGAGGAGTAGCAATATTAGCGAGTGGAGAAGAACCATTTGTGGCGACTTAACTTCTGCTTTTACACCATATAATGGCGCACCATTGGAGAAAATTCCTTTCTTAGACAGGGATAAAAATGTAGAAACTATTTTTAACGCTAAGTTTAAACAAGAGCCTGCTGCAATGAAAAAACTTTCGGCACAGGAAATAGCAGCGATAAAAGTAAAGCCATCATTAATTAGTCTTCAAGAAGAAGGAATCCGTTCTTCTAGCGCATTGCCTTATGAGTTATATGCCAATGCCGGTTTAACAAACGATGGAAAAAATATCGCGATTAAATTTGCAGTTGGAAATGAGGTTTTTGGTAAAAGTGCTGCCGGATCTCCTTTCACGGTTTCGGTCCCAGTTAAATTTGGCCCACAAAATGAGCTAGCCAAAAATTGGTCTTTTGCGGTAAAAGCTGGTGATAGTTTATCCTACAACTGGCCACTAGCTGCTTTTGAAAATGGCAATTATCATTTGCGTTTAAATGGACCAAATGGATTTTTCAGAGAGTTTATGGGCAGTAAAAACAATTCGCTTGTAAAAATTGATTGCACTTTTGAAAAGGTAAAAGGAAATGCAACAAAGCTTACAGGAAATGTCATTGTTAATTTGGTTAACAATGATACGAAGTCTCATACTTTTAATATTAACGATAATGCTTATAAAACCACAAATATTAAGAAGGAAGTAGCTGCAAAAAGTATGGCTCAGGTAATCTTAAACCTACAGAAATCTTTTAATTGGTACGATTTTTCGGTAAAACTAGCTAACCATGAAATATTTGAGGAGCGTTTTGCTGGCAGGGTAGAAACTGGCATCGAAACCAAAACAGATCCTTTCATGGGTAGAATAGTTTAGCTAAAAATTTAAATTCTATGAAATACCTTGTATTTGTTGCGTTAACATTAGTTTGTTTTAGTTTTAGGCTTAAAAATTGGTCAGAGAAGCCGAGGAAGCAAATTTATTTGTTAATGGGGCAGAGCAATATGGCTGGTCGTGGTGTAATTACAGATGAATATAAAGAACTGCAACATACTAGGGTTTTAATGCTCAATGCAAATAACGAATGGGTTGCTGCTAAACATCCAATCCATTTCGATAAACCAAAGGTAGCAGGCGTTGGTCCGGGTTTAGCATTTGGTGCAGCATTGGCTGATGCTTTTCCGAAAGATTCCATCTATCTAGTTCCTTGTGCGGTTGGTGGAACATCAATTGCTAAATGGGAACCTGGTGCTTTTGATAAATCTACCAACACACATCCTTATGATGATGCCTTATTAAGGATAAAGGAAGCTATGAAACTAGGGAAAATTAATGGAGCAATTTGGTTGCAGGGAGAATCAGACAGTAATCCTAAATCTGCTGCGGTTTACTTAGAAAAATTAACTGCTTTAATTGAACGAGTTCGTAAAGAAACCAATAATCCAAACTTACCTTTTGTGGTTGGCGAGCTAGGTCAATATCGTGATAACTATAAGTTAATTAATGAGGTATTGCATCAGGTTCCTCAAAAAATTAAGCTCACCAATTATGTTACTTCAGAAGGTTTAACCCATAAAGGAGATACTACGCATTTCGATAGCCCTTCTGCAACTACATATGGTGTCCGCTTCGCAAAGGAAATGTTAATGCTGATTAAGAAGTAAGTTTTCCTTTCTCCCGCAGATTTTTTCTAGCGTTTATAAACATAACGAATCATAATATTCTTTTATCTCGTAATTTGCGTACATCAGAGGGCTTATATTTTCTCCCGCAGGTTTTGGGGATTGCGCAGATGTTTTTTTGGCGAAGGCATTCTATTTGGTAAATCCTAATCTTCTTTTATCTGCGAGATTAGCGTTCATCAGCGGGCAAAACTAATTCCCCAAATATTTGGTCGATAGTAATGATTCGGAAGTTTCCACTTTACTTTTTTAGCACCAATTTTGAGAGCCATATAGTTGCCTTATTAGCGTTTTAGCCACGTAGAAATAAGTGCTTTAAAATAGAATTACTACCTTAGAAAATTGATGTAAATAATTGATTAAAAATATAAATAATGAATAACAAATTCTCTTTAGAAGGAAAAGTAATCGTTGTGACAGGCGGAACAGGAATCATAGGAAAATCATTTATAAAAGGGATAGTAGAAGCGGGTGGAACGGTTGGGATTTTAGGAAGAAATGAAAAAGTTGCCAATGAAAGAGCTGAAGAAGTGATTAGAAACGGCGGTAAGGCAATCGCATTAATTGCTGATGTACTTGATGAAAAAGCATTAGAGCAAGCCAGAGATGAAGTTTTAGCAGCTTTTGGAAGAATTGATGGCTTGGTAAACGCAGCCGGAGGAAATATACCTGAGGCTATTATCATGAAAGACGATGATATTTTCGGGATGAACGTTGACGGCATGCGCAAAGCGATGGAATTAAATCTTTGGGGGACGTTAATTCCGACTCAAATTTTCGGTAAGGCAATGTTACAAGCAGGTACAGGGAGTATTGTAAATATCTCTTCAATGAGTTCTAAAAGAGTAATTACTAGGGTTTTGGGTTATAGCATGGGTAAGGCAGCAATTGACTGTTATACGCAATGGTTTGCCGTAGAATTGGCTAATCGTTTTGGTGATAAAGTAAGGATGAACGCGATCGCCCCTGGTTTCTTTTTAACCGAACAAAATAGAGCTTTATTAACCAACACGGATGGTTCTTATACAGAACGTGGTAACTTGGTAATTAAACAAACTCCATTTAAACGTTTTGGTGATACCGATGAATTGATTGGTGCTTTGCAATGGTTGTTAAGCGACGCTTCAGCTTTTGTAACGGGAACGGTTATTAATGTTGATGGCGGCTTTTTTGTGAATAGCGGAGTTTAACCACTTTTGTCATTCAGAGCGAGGCGAAGAATCTATTAGAAGGGTTATTCATTATACTCTCGTTCCTAGGAAAATCTTTTTTATGCATCTACTGGTCTCAAAGCAAAAAATCTAGGACTAATAATATTAGCCTAGATTTTTAACCTTAAATTGAGAGACGCTAATTTACCACCAACCCTTTACATTATAAACTACAGCTTGCGGTTGACGATTGGCATAAGCCATACCCAAACTGTAAGCTGATTTAAGAACATCAGAATCTAATTGCTGTTGTTTAAATATAAACTGCCATTCTTTATTGTCTTTTTCTTTCACACCCTTAGCAATTTCAGCAACAAATTTTTTCACTTCAGCATAACAAGCAGAAGTTGGATCTATCTGACTTAAGATATCTCCCGCAGCGACAGCGCCATCATAATTTTGGCTTGCCGCCCAAATTGTTTTTGCTTCCATTAATCTGGTTTGGCAGATCTTATCTCTATGCTTTTTGTAGATAGGGATAATGATAGATCTTGCCTTGTTATAACAATCTTTACTAATTTCTGGTATGCCTGATAATTTATAAAAAGCTTCTTCATATCTACCCTGACTAGCCAAGCTTTGTGCATCGCTAATAATAAAATCACATTTGGTATTGTAATATTTTAAAATTTTAGCCTTTCCAGATTCTATAAATGTTTTAATGGCATTATTGTTTGCATTGATACCTTTTATGGCAGAGATATAGGCTTTAGTTTCATTTTCTCCAACACCTTTAACGCTTACTGATGTGCTTGAGAACTTTGTGCCGTCAATACCGTCGCCAATGTAAAGCGTAATATCTAATGATAAGGCATGCATAGCCGGCGCTGTTGCCGTTATGTTTTTAGACATGACGCTAACATTTGCTGTAATGATAAAACGTTCGTTCATGGCGCTTCCCCCCATACCACTTTCCGTAACAATTTGGCTTAATTTATTAGACAAAATGCTTCTAGCCGAAACCGGCATTTCATCAATTTGTTCTGGAACATAGGCCGCTAAGGTAATTCTTCCAAAATCATCAACCTTACCCTGGCTATTTTGAGCAAAAACACCAAAAACAGGCGATAAGGCAAGTAAGAAAAATAATAATTTTTTCATGTTTTTTCGTTTAGTTTATTTTTCTCCTAAAACAATTACTGCTTGACCAAGTCCTTTTGTCATCAATTTATTTACAATTGAAAAAGGAGCCGCACTTAAGAATTTTTGTAGATTTCTTGCAAACGCTCTAGCATCGATAGCATTACCTGAAGCATCATAAAGCGGAATGCGTACTTGATCGAAATGCATTTGGTTTTCAGTAGCATCTACAGTACTAAAGCGCCCCTTTACCGTATTTGCTTTCATCCAATTTTCAATCAGGGTTCCCAATTCTTCACCGTTATATTCTTTTTCTAAATCGCCAGACCAAGTATCGAATTTTTTAACGTAGATAGAAATCTCTCTACCGTTTTCAAACAAATCATCAAAGTGCTTTTGTAATGAATTACTAAAATTATCCATGTGATTGAGAACTGCCTCCTCAAGTAAAATAGGCACATCAACAGAAAAAGAGGGTGCGCCATTACCCGTTGCCGTTGCAATTTCCTTATTTGAGTAAGCGTCTAACCCAGCCAGTATAAAACTTACATATTTTTTTGGTCCACTTTCGTTTACCCGGTAAGAAAGATCCATTATTATATCCGCTTTTGCTGTTTTACGTAACTTATCAATTGGCGATTCGGTTACACCTCCCCCTGTTTTTGAAGTCAATATGGCATCTTCGGCACTATTTGTTTCTAAGCTTTTTAATGTTTGCTCTAAACTGATTAAAGGAAAGCCTTTCTCTCCCATTACGCCATTAATCTTGCTAATCACTAATTTCAAATCAAGATCGTTTTGAAATGCTTTTTTATAATCAGGTATTTGTTTTTTTGTGCCCTGATCATCAAAAGAGGTATAGTACCCTTTAGTTATGCACCATGCATCGCTGGGCACAATCATTATACGGGGTTTTTTTGCTTGCGAAAATACCTGTGTATGCAAAAGTATTATCGTTATAGCCAGAAGTATTTTTCTTTTCATATCACTTAATTTTTAATTATACCCTCATTCATGAGTTTTTCTTTTATTCGCGATCTATCAACTGAAATTTCAAAACCTAGCGCCAAATTTTGTGTCTTTTCTAACATTTTAATTTCTTGTTTGGTTGCAAATTCCCTTGATATGCTTACAAAGTCTTGTGTTGATAGTAACGAAGTGTAAAACTTTAAGAAATAGTCCTGCTTATCAGTTTCTACTCTTACATCGGTAATAATTGGTTTTTGAAACATGGCATTGTTGCCATTGGTAATACCAACAAAAACAATTTCTCTAATTACCTTTTTTAATACGTTAACTTTAATCTCTTCATAGGTTCTGCCTGTTGCAAATGATTTTACAATTAAACGGCCATTACCATCGGTACTAATTCCTGCAACTTGATAGTTATAGTTGCCTTTGTCCAAAACTACTTTTTGACTGCATGAACAGCTTATTATGGCTATTATAAATGCCAATAATTTTAATTTTTTCATCCTGTATAAATTATTAATGTCTTATTGATGGTTTACATTTGTATTAACGAGCTCGTAAACTCGGTTTGTTTTTAATTGTGATGAAGCTAACATGATTCGTTCATTAGCTATGATTTTGAAGATCATGATGGTTTCATCTTAATTTTTTTAAAACCCAGAGTTTAACCCTCTAATAATTCCTGCCTCTTCTAAATCTTTGCGTAATGCATCTTTTGATACGGTTACAATTACACCAATCTTAAATTCTTTGCCTACTTTTTTGGTATCTTTTGCATCAATTTGGCCTGCGTTAGATAAGCTAACGTATTTCATGTATTTCCCGTTATCTTGAAAAAAGTTCATAAAGAAATCGTTTTTTTCATATTCGATATTCGGGTTTGTGGCTATGGCTTTTTGAGATTTACACCCATCTTTACCAGGAAATCCTTTAAAAATTACACCGTGAACAGCATTTTTTTTCGCTTGTTCAAGATCTAGTTTTGATTTGCTTGAGATGGTGTAAACTTTTACCAAATACATTCCGTCTGTACCTACGCCAGCACATTCTATCTCATAATTCCAAGCATAGGTTTGTTTATCTTCTTCGGTGGGTTTAACTTTTGTAAATTTTTGTTGTGCCTTTGCAACAAATGTTATTGTGGTAAGGACAATAATTAGAACTGATTTAATACTCATTTTTATGATGGTTAGTAATGGATTAATGATGTGAAATTTAGGCTCAATTCAAGAATTAGGCTACTTAACCTGTCTGATTAATAAACCCGGATAAAAATCTTTACCGCTTACTTTTTTGAAATAGGTTTTGTCAGTTTTTTGATTAGGATTTTCCTCGTCGGCTGCAAACTTATTATCCCAAATAGGATATTTAGTATCAACTTTTAGGGTTCCAATTTGTACAAACTTTGTTTTGCCCTTTTCGTCTTCTTGTTGTTCTAAAACTTCGAACTTAGTTTTCTCTGTTACACCATCTTTTAAGCCAATTTTTGCGGTTAATGGTTCAATGCTAAACAATGGCATTTTTGTTTTAAAAACATCATATTCACCTTGTAGTTTAGATATTACATTCTCTATTGATTTTACTGTCGCTCTGCCAATTAACTCGCTATTTGATTTGGTTGTGTATGCTGTAGACTGTACATCAGCAAATGATTTATCAGTGCCAATATATTCTAGTTTAAAGAAATCGGCATTATCAAAAGCTAGTTTTTTTGCAGGCGTTATGGTTTTGTCATCAGCCCATAGCTCGTTATAAAACCTGCTTTGTATTTCCTCATTCCACACCAGTTTAAACAAATGTGAGTGAGTAGCCACAACAAACCCTTTACCAAAGGTTTTTAACCCCTGATCGGCTAATTGACTGCCTACCGCGCCAAGCTTAGAAGCAAAGGCGCCTAAGAGCGCCCTGGCTTTACCCGCTACTTCTTCTTTATTGGTATATTTAGAATCGTTTACCAATACAAAGGTGTTACCGATTAGTTCCTCCCCCGCATCAGCCAAGGCAGATAAACCCCTTTTACTCGATTTTGCAACCTCAATGTTTAAAATATTTGCGTCATAGAACCCTCTTTCTTTAATCAAATTCATATTAAAGCCTCCCTTTTCACTTCGATTAAACCATTTGGCTACTAATTTCTGTGCAATTTTATTAGCTGCTAAATAGTTCTTGATGTTAGTTAATTCGTCTTTTGCGCTTGAAGCTTCAATATATCTTTCACTTAAATTATGGTTGTTATATTTATCTGGTAAAACCCTATCAACAAAGTACTTTTGAATGTCTGTTTCGTACTCTCTTGACGAGTTGGTTGTCATTAAGGTATAAAGAGAACTACGTTTGTAACTTGCAGAAACGCTATCGCTATTTTTTTTAATCTGTTGCGCATAAGAAAGCGGCATTACAAAGATTATTAGTCCGATAATTAGTAAGTTTTTTTTCATGATTTTTAGTATTTGAGTGCATTAAAATTATTAGGTATAGGAGTTTGTAATCGGTTTTTACCAATTTCAAGTGTTGCAATTTGAACACTTATGATGAAACCAAAAACTAGCCCATAAAGGACAGTAATGTCTTTCCATAAAATAAAAATTTACTGGATTTGAGAGCCAGTGTTTACGAATAAGAGTTTGTTACCAATCCATTTATTGGATGTTTAGCTTCTCTTTATCGCTTGGGTTAATTCAAATTTGGTTTTTAGTTAATTTTATTTACTAAATCTCAACATATTAAAAACAAAAAGAAATACCTATAATTAGGTATTTTGCTATCATTTAATTAGTAATGTAATTAAGGTTTTGAAAGAATAACCATAATGGAAAATTGCGTAATTGTTAGTAAAGTCTGTAAATTTTCTATAGCTGATTTTTGTTGAAATCTTGTTTGTAACTGCTCCAATTCTTTGCTTAATTTTCCAAACGTCTTGATGGTTTATTCCCATCTGTGCAATCAAATTAAATCTATGTAATCATTTTCCTTATGGGATTAATTAAAGACATCTATAATAAACCATTTTTCGAAAGATTGGCATCTAGCTTTGAAAAAGTTATACCTGATTTTGTGCCTGAAAAATTCATGAAATCTATTTTGTCGGATGCTTTTTATAAAATGGAATGGAAAGAAAGAGTGCAGCACACAACAAGAGTCCTTCATGGTTTTATGCCAAAAGATTTTGCAGAAAGTGCAAAATTGATGGAGCTAATTGTTGAGCAATTAAGAGCAGATGGTTTTGGAGAACAGGGCTTGGTATTTATGTTTTTGCCAGATTATATAGCCACTTATGGATTAGATGATTTTGAAAATTCTGTTATAGCCTTGGAGTTTTTAACCCAGTTTATAAGTGCAGAATTTGCAGTGAGGCCATTTCTCTTAAAATATGGCGATCAAATGATGGATGAAATGTTGAAAATGTCAACACACGCAAACCATCACGTTCGCCGTTTTGCAAGTGAAGGAAGCAGACCAAGATTACCTTGGGGTGCAGCAATTCCGGCACTAAAAAAAGACCCTGCACTAATCCTTCCAATTTTAGAAAACTTAAAGAACGACTCATCTGAATATGTAAGGCGAAGTGTTGCCAATAATTTAAACGACATCACAAAAGATAATCCTGAAGTTGTTATCGGTATTGCCAAAAAATGGAAAGGTTTGGGCAAAGAAACTGATGCGATTATTAAACATGCTTGCAGAAGTCTATTGAAAAGTGGGCACCCAGAAATTTTAAGTTTTTATGGTTTAGATGCTACGCATTTATCGGTTATTGATTTTAAGATTGAAACGCCAAAAATTAATATTGGTGGCGAGGTGGAGTTTTCTTTCATCATTAAAAATGAAGATAAAATTGAGCGTTACATCAGGTTAGAATACACGCTTTATTACTTGAAAAATAATGGTGGCTTAGCTGGTAAAGTTTTTAAGATCAACGAGAAATCTTATCCCGAAGGTGCGGAGATAAAAGTAAAACGTAGGCAAAGCTTTAAGTTAATTACCACTAGAAAATTTTATACTGGGTACCATAAATTATCAATTATGGTTAATGGGGTAGAAACTGTAATTGGGGATTTTGAATTGCTTTAGGTCGCTTTCCTAGAAGCTGGATGCTGAAACAAGTTCAGTATGACGATACTTATTCATTAAAATTTTGTTAATAGATGTTAAATTAAAGTCACTTAGCGATACAATATTCTTCTTTATCGACACTTAGTTTTTTTAAATATTTAAGTATTTATGTTTGAAACATCAAATGTTTAACCTTAATATTTAAGTACATGAATTCGAAGAAAAACATAGAGACTAATATTTTTGTATTAGCGGCAGCAATGATGATCGGCTTGTTAATCTTTATTAGCGGATGCAAAAAAAGCAGCACGACGGCTAGTACTACCGAAATCTCCACCACAACCACAGGTTCAGGTAAAACTTCTGTAATTGATAACACAAGCATTACTTCTGGCATCGCCGAAGGTTCAACAGAAGTTGGCGCAAATGTAGATGATTTAATAGCCAACTCTACTTTTGGCAGTGTGGTATCTATCACATTTGGCACAACAATTACAATTACTAATCCTTTATCCGCTTCTGGTGTTGCCATTACACAAAGTGGAGGAGATGTAATCATTACCTCAACAGCTACTGGCGTTGATTTTCAAATCTCAGGGACAACCACTAATGGTTCTGTTAAAGTTTACAGCGATAAAAAATTCAAACTAACTTTAAATGGAGCAACCATAACTAATAATGATGGTCCTGCGATAAATATTCAATCATCAAAGAGGTCTTTTATAGAAGTTAAAGAGGGCACCACAAATACTTTAGCAGATGGCACAACTTATGCAACTTCAACTGAGGATACGAAGGGAACTATTTTTAGTGAAGGTCAAATGGTGTTTTTGGGTACTGGAACTTTAAATGTAAAAAGCAATTGTAAACACGCCATCGCAAGTGATGATTATTTAAGAGTAATTGAAGGAAATATTAATGTAACAAGTGCCGTTTCAGATGGAATTCATACCAATGATGCTATTATCATAGACGGAGGAACTCTTAAAATTACAGCCACGGGCGATGGAATTCAGGCAGATGAAGGCCACGTGATTATTAACGATGGTACCATTACCACAACAACAGTTGATAAAGGAATTTCTGCATCTTATGAAGGAGCCGACGCGACAATTATTCCGTATGTAACTATAAACGGAGGAACAATTACAGTAACATCCACCAAAGGTGAAGGCATTGAAAGTAAAGGGGTTTTAACCATTAACAAAGGAACAATTGCTATTAACACATACGATGATGGAATTAACGCTGCAAAAGCAATTTATATAAACGGAGGAAATATTTATGCTTATGCTACAAATAATGATGCGATAGATTCTAATGGAACTTTAACAATAACAGGAGGCAAAACTGTAGTAATCGGCGCAAATTCTCCGGAGGCTAGTATAGATTGCGATGCGAGAACATTAAAAATAACAGGTGGATTGGTGGTAGGTATTGCAGGCTCAACCAGCGGACCAACTGCAAGCGTAAGTACAGTAAGAAGTGTGGTTATGGGAAGTGGTGCAGCAAACAAAATTATACATATTGAAGCGGCAGACGGCACAGAAGCACTCACATTTTTAGCTCCAAAAGCCTATACAACATTAGTTTATGCTAGCTCTAAATTAAAAGCAAGCACCGCCTATACAGTTTATACTGGCGGAAGTGTTTCTGCAGAAGCAACTAACTTTTATGGATTATACTTAACTGGAACTTATACTTCTGGTACGCAAGGAACTACTTTTACTACTACCAACGTAGTAACTCAAATCGGTGGTAGTATTAGCAGGGGATAGATTAGATTAGTTTTTTTGGTTACCACAGTGGATTTGATGGATGTCAAATCCACTTTTTTTAAGCTTCACCTTACCCCACCCCAGAAGTGAGGGAGTTGAACACTGAGCATCTATCGGTTGGTGTCTCACCGACCGAAACTACAGCTTTATCCTGTGATAAATGGTTTCTGTGGCTTTTGCCTCGTCTCCTTCTGGCGAAATATTATAGGCCCTCAATATAAATTGGTCTGAGTTAATAATCTCTAATTCTGTTCTCCAGCTCCAAGGCGCATCAATTCCAATCCAACCATATTGGCCAGTAACCGAAAAACCATTTCCAGTTTCCGAGCCTTCAGAATGCATAATGGCTGTTCCCATATGGAAGGTATCTATCCAGCTGCATTGGCATTTCTCATTACCTAAATCATAAGCCCAGGTCATTCTACCTTCGTATGGTTTACCGTTTAACGTGCCTTCGTATTCATAGTTTAGAAAACGCCCATCCATTAATAGGGTTATTTTTCCACGCATCGGCGATTCATCAGCCAATATATCTTTCTCAAACCAAGTACGAGTGTTGCCATCCCAACTACCTACTAATGCAGCCAGCCTTAAATGTTGACCACTTTCTCTGCTAATTTCGAATTTACTTTTGCTCATCAACACTAAAATACAGAATTTATTTAAATTTACGGTTAGTCAAACCTATTTCTATGAAAACAATCCTATTCTCTATTTTTGCTGTGATTACCATATTTATAGCCTGTAATTCATCACCCAAACAAGAAAAACCAAAACTTGAAACTTATACTAATGAGGAAATTGGTTGGACAATTGAAATTCCAGCAGGTTTTCAGTCTTTAAGCCAATCTAGAATTGCAGCTAACGAGCAAAAGGGAAAAGAAGCAATTGGAAAAGTTGCCGAAGGCGATATAAAAATGGACAGCTTAAGGCATTTAGTTAATTTTCAGAAAAATCAATTCAATTCTTTTGGCGCAACGATAGAGCCTTACGCGGAAAAAAAGGCAGGAGATTACCTAGTCAATAATCAGTTGATTAAAAAATTGATATTCGATACTTACACCAATCAGAAGATTAAAATTGATACCTTGTCAGGAAAGGAAGAAATAGCTGGGCTAACCTTTCAGACGTTTAACATTAAAATTTATGGGCCAACTGGTGAAGTTTTAATGAATCAAATTATGTTTAACCAATTGATAAAAGGTTATGATTTTGGCGTGAATATTAATTATAACAATGAAACTGATAAAGAAAATTTGTTGAATGCTTTTAAGAATTCTTCTTTTATAAAAGAGAATTAACTTAATTATTGCCCGCTGATTTTGCAGATCACGCAGATAAAGTCAGGTCAAAATCTGCGTAATTAGCATCATCTGCAAGAGACAAGTTTGGTAAATCTAAAATTAATTTAACTTCGCTTTATGTCATCACATCACATTGTAAGAGAAAAACAAGAGCCAGCTTTATATATACATCATTTAGGCAATTTTAACGAGGAGTATCTTGGCCAGTTATTAGAATGGAGCCCGACTTTATTAGTGGCAAGTAGCGAATATGAAAAAGCAATCTCTTTGGGTTTAAAGGTAGATGTGGTTATTGGAAACGAAGAAAGCGCCCACATTCAGGAAAACACAAAATGGATTCTCTCTCCAACAGAAAGCTTGCAAGCAGTTGTTAAATATTTGGTAGCAGAGAAATACCCGGCAGTAAACATCATCAGTAAAGAAAATAAATTTGATGATTTAGCACACCTAATTACAGAAATAGACATTGTTCTATTTACAGAAACTGAGAAGAGTTATCCTGTAAAACCTGGTTTTAGTGTTTGGAAACCGGCTGGTACAATTTTTAAAATAGACATCATTTCTTATTTCGAAACCAGTAATTTAAAACCAATTGACGAGGGAAGTTTTGAGGTAATGAAAGACGGTTTTGTGAGTTTTGAATTTATAACCGAATATTTGTTTTTGACAGAATTGTTATGATACTTTTAAGAAGAGGTAAAACCGAAGATATGCCGATAGTGGCAGATTTAGCAGAAAGAATTTGGCCAAATACTTATGGACAATACATTAGCGAAGAACAAATAAATTACATGCTCAAACTGATGTATAACCAAGGCGAATTGTTAACTCAGTTAGAAAAAGGTTATGTTTTTTTAATGGCTTCTGAAGAAGATAAGGATGTAGGTTTTGCTTGTTATTCTATTGTAGATACAGAAAGTGATATATATAAACTGCACAAAATTTATGTGTTGCCAGAAATGCATGGCAAAGGTGTGGGCAAAATATTAATGAATGAAGTAATTAACTTAGCTAAACGCAAAGGCGGGAAATCACTTGAGCTCAACGTAAACAAGAATAATAAATCGAAAGACTTTTACCTTAAAAGTGGCTTTAAAATAAACGAATCCGTTACCATAGATATTGGCAACGGATTCGTTATGGATGATTTTGTAATGGAACTGCAATTCAGTTAACAGTTTTCAGTTAACAATTGCCAACTGAAACTGCTATCTTTTTTAATGCCCTCTAATTGGGTCTTTTGGTTTAGAAACATTAGGATATTTATAGGTTTTCATCTCATCTTGTAGCAATTTGATGGTGCGTTCTAGTTGAGGGTCTTTACCATCTAATAAATCTTTTGGAGTTTGCTCTATAAAAACATCTGGTGCAACACCTTCGTTTTCTATAATCCATTTACCGCTCGTATCATAAATTCCAAAGTTTGGAGAGGTAATGCTACCACCATCTAATAACGACGGATAACCACTAATACCTACCAAAATTCCCATCGTTGTACGCCCAACCAATTTGCCTAATCCTTTTTCTTTGAACATATATGGCATCATATCGCCACCAGAACCTGCATTTTCATTAATCAACATCGCCTTTGGCCCAAAAATACCATTACCTGGCGTGGTAAAACTTTTACCATCCCTAATTGCCCAATAGCTTACCAATTCGCGACTTAATAAATCGATGACATAATCGGCAACAGAACCACCGCCATTATTACGTTCGTCTAGCAACAAGGCTTTTTTATCCATTTGTGAGAAGTAGTAACGATTAAAATAAGTGAAGCCGTCTTGACCTGTATTTGGCATATACACATAAGCAATTTGACCACCACTTAATTCATCAACTTTTTTACGGTTCTTTTCAACCCAAGCCATTTTTCTTAATTCCATTTCTGCAGCGGCAGAAATTGGCACCACAACAACTTCTCTAGCACCAACCAAAGTTGGTTTGCTGTTTACTTTAATAGCTACTTGTTTACCTGCTTTAAAATCAAAAAGACTGTAGATAGAAGTTTTAGAATCTAAAGGAACTCCATTAATGGCAACAATATAATCTCCCTCGTTAATGTTTAATCCTGGTTCTGCCAATGGAGCTTTAAATGTTGGGTTCCAATCTAAACGATTAAAGATTTTGCTGATTTTATAGAAACCATTTTCAATCGTATAATCGGCCCCAAGCAAACCTACACCAACTGCTGGTGCAGTAGGCTCGTCGCCAGGATAAATATAGTTGTGCCCAACAACCATTTCACCCATCATTTCATTAAACAAATAAGCTAAATCTGAACGGTGATTTACATAAGGTAAAAACTTCTCATATTTAACTTTAATAGCTGGCCAATCTGCACCATGCATATTCTCTGCATAGAAATATTCTTTCTCCATCTGCCAAACCTCATTAAACATTTGTTTCCATTCTGCAGTTGGGTCTACCAGAACTTTAATGCCGTCTAATTTAATTTTTCCAGTTTCAGACGTTGCAGGTTTTTGAGCAGCAGGAACAATGTAATATCCACCACGCATTGCATACATCATGCTCTTTCCATCAGCACTTACATTTGCACCAAACACACCAGAAACTAAAGATTTGCTTTCCATTTTGCTTAAATCCAAAGCACTTAATTCTCCACCTTTAACAAACAATAACTGACCATCTACACCACCATCAAGTCCAGATATACCTGTAAGAGGCAATGCAATAATTCTATTGCTTAAATCATCTAAATCAATTTCTACAGATTTTTTAAGTGGTGTTGTAGCAGCAACTGCTGGAGTCGATTTTTTATCCTTATCCGCTTTCTTAGGCTCTTCCTTTTTAGGCTCTTCTTTCTTGGGAGATTCAGTTTCGTCTGCTTTTACAGTTTCTTCATCACTTTCTGTTTTATATAATGAAGGCGTTTTCTTAGAAAGAATTAAAGCATAGGCAGTGTAGTTAACTGGGCGCTGATAGGCAGACATGTGCAAACCGCTATTTGTTAAACCCACATCGGTACTTGCCATAAAGAATAAATACTTTCCATCTTTGCTAAAAGTTGGATTTGCAGCATTACTCATTCCATCAGTAATCTGTGTGTGCGTTCCTTTTTCAATATTGAAAAGAAAAACTGCACTTACCGTATTTGGTAATGTTGCCACATAAGAAATCCATTTAGAATCTGTAGACCAAGCTGGTTGCAATTGATTATAAGTTCTATTGGTGTGTGAACCTAGTTTATCTTGTTTTACCAGAACTGGTTTGCGTGTATTAATGTCTATATAACAGAGATTCAAATGACTATCGCTATAGAAAAGCTTTTTGCTATCTGGCGACCAAGTAGGTTGGAAATAGAAATGTGTATCTCCTAAGTCTATATATTCTGGTGCACCTTTAGTTACTTGATTTTGCAATACCAATTGATATTTTCCATTTTTATCAGATAAATATGAGATGTATTTTCCATCTGGCGACCAACCTGGATATTTTTCATAACTGCCTGGAGAATTAGACAGATTTCTTGCATCACCTTTTTCTTTTGGAACAGAGAAGATTTCACCCCTGCTTTCAAATAAAGCCCTAACACCTTTTGGAGAGGTATCGTAATTGCGAATGTCGTTTGCTAAATCATTGTAATGCTGGCGTTTGTAAGGAGCGTCTGCCTGAATATTTATACTTATGTCAGTTACTTTATTTGTTTTTCCATCTAACAGATGAATTTTTCCACCTTGTTCAAAAGCCAATGCGCCATTTCCTGCAACTAAAGATTTGATATCGTAATCTTTGTAATTGGTTAATTTCTCTACCTTTTTACTTTTTGTATCATAGCTATAAAGGTTTAAGGTTAAGTCTTTATCTGATAAGTAATAAACCTTATCGCCAAGCCATTGTGGTTTTACATTGTTAGTTCCAGTGCCCGGAATAATCTCAATGTTTTTTGATTGTGTATCGAAAATCCAAACCTGAGGCATACCGCCACCACGGTATCTTTTAAATGCGACATTTGCCCTATCAGTGGGATCAGTGTTTTTAATGTATGCCCAATATCTTTTATCAGCCGATGGCGAGCCTTGTACTGCCTCTGGCATTGGCAGTGCTTTTTCGTTAGTGCCATCAATGTTAATGCTGTGCATTCTTGGGCTTAATGCGAAATTGTAATCGCGTGTAGAAGTGAAATATAATTCATCGTTACTTAACCAACCTTTTACAGCATCTCCATTAGGATGATAAGTTACTCTTTTTGGCTCACCACCTTCAACGGGGATAATATATACATCGTTATTTCCATCATAATTGCCAGAAAAAGCAATCAACTTTCCATTTGGAGAAAATACAGGACTCTGCTCAACTGCAGGATTTACGGTAAGTCTTTTTGCGTTACTTCCATCTCTGTTGGCAACCCAAATATCGCCACCATAAACAAATGCAATATGATTTGCACTTACTGATGGGCTCCGCAATAATAAGGTCTCATTATTTTGGGAAAAAGCTGGAGTAATGAATTGAGTTGCTAAAATTGCAGACCCAATAAGAGAGCGATTAAAAGATTTTAAAATTTTCATTTTGTGTTGTTTAATTTAAGCCACAGATTAGCAAATTGTCATCCTGAGCGGAGTCGAAGTAAATCTGCAAATCTGTGGCTGCTTTTTGACTTATTAATTTTTGGCTAGCTTATTAGCGTTGTCCCAGTTTGGGGATACGAGTTGGTGTGTCAATACCTTTTACAATGCTTACTGCACTTTTTGCAATAGCTTTAATGGTTGATAAAATATTTTCTACATCCAATGTTTTATACTCGTCAGTTAGTTGATGATAATAAGGATCAACATCTATTTTATCTGTACTGATAGTGTGGGCAGGAACGCCCAATGCTGCTAAAGTTGCATTATCACTTCTGTAAAATAAATTCTCTTTAATATATGGGTCTGGATGGAAAGTAAATTCAGTGCCAGCTAAATTTTTCTGTAAAATCTGTCCGAAATCTGATTTATCATAACCAGTTATAAAAGCAGTATTTTTGCCAAACTTGCTGTCTTTTCCAATCATTTCAATATTAAACATGGCAACTACATCATCTGGATTTAATTGCTGTGAGAAATAACGAGCACCAAAACCGCCAATTTCTTCTGCAGTAAAGGCAACAAAGATTAGCGTACGCTCATTGTTGTTTAGTTTTTTGTAGTATTTGGCTAAGGCAATCATTGCTGAAGTTCCAGATGCATCGTCATCCGCACCGTTCATGATACTGTCGCCATCTTTAGCCTTTACAATTCCCATATGGTCATAATGTCCAGAGAAAATCACCAATTCCTTTGCTTTTGATTTTCCAGGGATAATGCCAGCCACATTAAACAAAGGCATTTTAACGATTTCATTTTTCAACTCAACCTTAAAATCTTTAGCAACGGTGTCTTTATCCAACACAAAAACTATTGCACTTGGTTTTGCAGGATTTAAGTCTTTTTCGTCAACAGCTCTTCCTGCCTGACCTTTCAATCTGTTAAAGGCATCAACAAAATTTACATCAACTAAAACCAATTGTTTCTTACCACTTCTTGCTAAACCTCTATATTGAGTTATAAAATCTTTACTTGGGTCAAGTTTGATGAAACCATCACTATTGGTTTGGTCAAAAGATAATTGCTCATTGTTATGGCCAACCACTACAATGTTTTCAGAAGGAACTGCTTGCCCATCTATGGTTACCTTTGCAGATACAGGTTTGAATTGATATTTATAAAAAGTTTGGCGATAACCTGAAGCACCTGCTAAAGGTTTTAAACCAATTTGTTTAAACTCGCCTTCAATAAACGAAGCAGCTTTATCGATGCCTGGTGTAAAGGTTCTGCGACCTTGCATTTCATCACTGCTTAGCGTTTTAATTAAGTGGTCTACATAATCCTTGGTAATAATTTTATTGATATCTTGAGCCGATGCAACTGAAGCTGCAAAAGCTAAGAATAAGGTGTAAAGTGTTTTTTTCATTATAATAAGTTGTTAGGATTCTTAATTCTGTTAGCACATATCCCAATTATTTAAGGATTGGTGTAAATACGGGTTTAAGGTAGCGTTAATCCCTAAAAAAAGCAGAATTTTTGAGGAAATTATTACTGAATAGACGATGGACCCTGAAGTATAGTTGCAAAGAATTAGAAATTTGTTTTAAATATTAAAATGAGTGTGCTGTTTACCAGAAACTACGGTTAGGAGATTATTTCCCCACATCTTTTAAAACAATAAAGCCAAAATCCAATCGATTAATGCATTAAATATTTCAGAAATTTTAAAGTTGTTAGAAGACATATTTTTGTTTTTAAGTGTTTTATCTACAAAAGGCAAGATCATACTATAAATTTCTGGAGCTAAGATTCTTCAGAATTTAAATCTCTTCGAGCTCTATTTCGAATTTGTTCTTTGCGCTTTTCTATTTCAGTACTTACCCTTGTTTCGTGAATGCCATCAGCTACTTCAAGCTCAAATTCTTTGTCTTTATCTGATAAATGGACCTGGGTTGTTTCTATGTTTTCAACCGCATGGTCATACGGTCCGCGGCTACTCATTAACTTTACAAAAACAGGTAAACATTCAAAGAAGATAAACAGCAAGCCAATAAACGTTACAGCAATAGCTGTATTGGTATCTCTAGTGCCGTCAACATTAAAACTTAACTGACCCAGAGCCCAGTTCCTATCTGCAAAACCAGCAATATTACTTAAACTATCTAATTGTTTTGTGGTGTACAATTTCTCGGTCATTAAACCATCGAATTGTTTTCTCCCATCAACAAACTTTTCCATTTGTCGAACATCTTTTGTCAATGTATCTAGGTTTTGTTCGCGTTGTTTCAGCTCTGCTTCCTTTCTTTTGGCATAAGGGCCATAACCCATAACACCAGACGTTTCGGTAGTCTTGTTGCCAAAAATCTCAAAGTTTAGCTTTTGTCTATCAGACTTGATGGCTGCGGCTAATGAATCTCTTTCGGCTTTGGCATCATTTAACTTGCCAATTTCAATAGTATATTTTTTATCGAAGGCTTTATTTAAGGTATCGATTTTTGAACGCTGGCCATTTAGGTAACTTACATTTAAGCGTTCCTTAATTTCTTTATCAAAAATCTTTAATTCCAATGGGCGAGAAATAACCATCCCAATCATGATTGCTAAGAGGATACGTGGTGTGGCTTGCCAAATTTGTTTGTTGGTTGTAGCATTTTTGTTAATGCTGGATACTATATACCTATCCATATTAAAAATAGCTAAGCCCCAAATTATTCCAAAAAACAAGGCGAAAAGCCAAGCGAAATCCCCGCCTTTAAAAACGAAATACATAGCGTATCCCCCAGATAATGCAGCAAATAACCCTGTAAAGAAGATGGTAGCGCCTATGCCTAAATATTTGTTATGTTCTGTAGGGTGTTTTTCTAAGGTGGTTAAATGTGCTCCAGAGCAGAACCAAAAGAAACGAGAGATGCCATTCATAATTGCAGCAAATTAATCAAGATTTAGTTATTAAACGCTTTTAAAGGCAACTTGTTACAAAAAATCAGCTAATATATTAGTCTAATAATGACTAATATGTTTTTTTAAGTTAACAAGCAGAGGGATTTCTAATCTTTCATTCAAATAAGCTTGAAATAGCTATGAACCAACCTTGATCATATAAGGAATAATAGCTCCTTCATTAACGAGAAAGCCGTTAATAATTTCTAGGTGAAAATTATCTACGTACTGTTGGGTAGATGAAAATACCGATACTAGGGTATTGATGTAAGTTACTGTTGTGCTGATATTTATCAAAAAATTAATCATCATGAAACTATGATGGTCTAACAATCAAAATGCAATGATTAAGATTCATAATAGCTTCAACCAAAACAAAAACTAATCATCATGAAAAAATTATTACTAACCACAGTACTCGCATTATCATTTTGCTTTGCTGTAAATGCTCAAGACGAAACCGTAACTGAAAATCCAGCAGAGGTTACAGATTCAAAAACATTGTCGTTAGACGAATTAAAAACTCAACGTGCAGCTTTATTAGCCTTGTCTAAATCAGAAGACTTTTTAGAAAAATTAGCCAAAGTAGATAAATTGCAAGCCCCAAAAGAGACAGGTATTGGGGGTTTAGATGCCTTAACAACAATGGCTGCAAAACTGATAGACCAAATGAAAACTACTAGGGGTTCTATCCCTCAGTTTTATGCTAGTGTAACTGGACAAACAATGGATGGTAACCCAGCAACTAACGTTACACCAATACAACCAGACCAATTAATTGCGTTATCTAAAATGTTTGTAACCATGGGTGTGGAGTTAGTAAAATCTTCTAAAGAATTGTTAACCATGCCAGGAGAAATTAAAAGTGCAGGTGTGATGAAAGCAATGAAAGCATTAAAATCGATGGCTTATATTAAAAATGCTTTTGTGGCTTTAAAACAAGAAATTTCTTATAATGCTAAAATGACACAAAATCTAATTGCAACTAACAAGGCAATGGCCGGCGATAAATCGAAATAGTTTAGATTAACACTCAAAGAAATTTAATCCCGATTATTCATTTAGTCGGGATTTTTACTTTTAAACCATTTTTGCCCATTTGCCTGTAAAACTGGTTTTTGTATATTTGGAAAAATATAAAATCATGAAAGAAATTTCGGTACAAGAACTAAAGCAAAAAATAGATAATAAAGAAGATTTTCAATTGATCGATGTAAGAGAAACATTCGAATATGAAACTTCAAACTTAGATGGCTTAAACATTCCTTTAGGTGGAATTTTAATTGAAACTGAGAAAATTGCTACAGATAAGCCTGTAATTGTACAATGCCGTAGTGGTAAAAGAAGTGCTGCAGCAATTATGCAACTAGAGCAAATGCATGGTTTTGATAACTTATACAATTTAAAAGGGGGTATTTTAGCTTGGCAAGAAGCTTTTGATCCAAATATGCCTGTATATTAATAGGATTTTAATTTTTGGATGCCTTATCTTATTAATCCTCAAATCCTGATCTTATGAGGAAAAAAATTATCTTAAATGTACTTTTTAATGTAGGAATCATCTTTTCTATTTTTGGAATGGGATGGGCCTACAGTAATAAAAGTCCACTGGTTGTCGCATTTTTTGCAGCAACGCTTGTTGCGTTTATTTATGTTAAAGTGCAATTACTTAAAAGCGTAAATAAAGATTTAAAGAAGTAGGATGATAGTTAATGGATGATGATCTATTAACTATCAATCTATTCTCTTATCCAAACAACTCCTCATCAATCCCAGTCAATCCCAAACCGGGCAAGTCATTTAAAACATAACGTCCATCTCTCATTGCGGGTGCATCAAAAGGATTGTTTTTAGTTAGCCAAGGACCATCTAAATCTGCCCAATCGCAAAGTGGGGCTAATGCTGCACCAGCTAATGTGGCGATAGAAGTTTCGCTCATACAACCTATCAAGATTTTCATTCCAAAACTTCTGGCTTTTAAAATCATTTGATGTGCCTCATACATTCCCGCACTTTTCATCAACTTAATGTTAATGCCATGGTAAGCGCCTTTCAAATTATCCATGTCTGCTAAACGTTGTACAGCTTCATCTGCAATAATCGGTATTGGACTTCTCTGCGTAAGCCAAGCATTTCCTTCTAGGTTCGTTTTATCCATCGGTTGCTCAATTAATAAAACGCCTTGGTCGTGCAACCAATAACACATGTCTATTGCTTCTTTTTTATTGCTCCAGCCTTGGTTGGCGTCAACATATAAAGGCAAGTTGCTTACACTTCTTATCGTTTGAATTAATTCCTTATCGTTGTCTCTACCTAGTTTAATTTTAAGCACTTTAAAGCCTTTGGCATCAGCCACTTTTTCTTTTAAAATCTCAGGCGTATCAATACCGAGTGTATATGAAGTAATTGGCATTTTAGCTTTATCAGCACCATAAATTATAGCGCAAGGCTGATTTAAAATTTTACCATTAATATCATTCAAAGCTATATCTATTGCAGCTTTTATTGCCGGATTTCCTTTTTCAATTTCATCCAAATAATGATGAACTGCTGCAAAATCAAACGGGTGTTGAAACCTATTCCAGTCTACTTTTGCTAAAAATGAAGCAGCAGTAATTTGGCTTTCGCCCATATAAGGAACCATACTTGCTTCGCCATACCCAATATAACCTTCGTAATTTAGCTTCAGGAGCATTAAAGGTGTACTTGTTCTCGTAAATTTAGAAATCGAGAAGGGATGTTTTAATTCTAATTCAAACTCCTTGCAACTTATTGTCATTTGATGTCGTCTTGTTTATAAAAGGTATTTGTACCAATAGTATATTTGTTAACGCTAAACAAATCACCATGAAAACTATTTCAAGATTACGGTATTTTCTTTATTTATCCATACTAATTGTTGGATGTACCACCGGAAAAAATGCATTACAAAAAGGAAACTATGATCAATCTGTTTTTAAATCGGTTGATCGCTTAAAGAGTTCGCCTAAAAATGCAGAAGCAATGTATGTTTTGCCAATTGCTTATGATTTGGCATTAAAAGAACACTTGCGTAAAATTGATGAAGCAAAGGTTTCTTCTGATGTTTTGAGATGGGAAACGATATTGGCTCACTATCAAAAAATTAACCAATTGAGTGATGAAGTAAATGGATCGCCAGTTGCTTTGGGCTTAATACCAAATCCTCAAAAATACATTAATGAAGTTGAGGATAGCAAGTATAAAGCTGCGGAGGTCCGTTATACTTTAGGTGTAAACCAGATGAACGAAAATAATCGTGTTAGTGCTAAAAATGCTTATTTTAATTTCGAAAAAGCACAATATTTTTATCCAAGCTATAGAGATGTTAAGAATAAAATGGATGATGCTTATTGGGCTGCTGTTGTTAAAGTTGTGGTGCAACCTGTAAAAGTAAATAGCGGTTACTATCAATTGAGCAATCAATATTTTCAACAACAAGTGAGTGATTTCATCAGCAGTTACCAACAAAATAGATTTGTGATTTTTTATTCAGAGCAACAAGCAAACAGTCAGAAAATTACTCCAGACCAAGTATTACGTTTAAGTTTTGATGATTTTATTGTTGGACAAACCTATGTGAAGGAAAGAGTAGAGAAATTGAAAAAAGACAGTGTTTTAATTAGCGATAGCAGAGCAAATGGAAAAGTTTATGGAACAGTAAAAGCAACATTGAGTATTTTCAATAAGCAAGTTTCTTCTTCAGGTTTATTGGCCATGACTATTATTGATTATCCATCTAATAAAATAATCCGCCAACAAAGATTACCAGGAACTTATGTGTGGCAAGATAACTGGGCGACTTACAAAGGAGATGAAAGAGCTTTGACTAGCCAACAATTACAGATGACCAAAAGGAGAGAGTTATTGCCTCCGGCACCAGCTTCATTATTTGTAGAGTTTACCAAACCAATTTATGCCCAACTGGTTGATGAGATTAGCTATTTCTATAATAAGTATTAATAGTTTTGTCATTCTGAGCTTTGTGAAGAATCTCTAAATCTTATGATTTAGAGATTCTTCGGTTTATAGCAGTTTTATTGTTTGTCCATTAACTATCAAATAGCAAATCTATTGGGTCTATATAAAAGAACTAAGCCATTAATGCTAAACTAACGAGCCTATTATAACGTAAGATAAACGAAGGATTAACGAAGGATCAACGTAGGATGAAGCCTATTTAAATATACTTTTGCTAATCATCCGGTTAAGGATAAGTGGTATTTTTAAAAGTTTAAGTTTACTTATCGTGTTGGTAAATACTCTTCTGCCAACATTTACCTTTTGACTTGGTATTGATTTACCTAATCAATTTATTGGCTACTTTTGGAGAAATGAATACAGCGTTATACAATCCATTCAAAAACTTCGATTTTAAGAATAACAAATGCTTTTTAAGTGGTGATACCTTTTTATCGCCTTTGGCAACTGTAAATGTTTTGCCAGATTGGCTTTTGAGTATGGCAAACCTTAGCGGTAATGAGCAAATTCAATTGTTAGATGAAACCATAAGGACATATAAAAGTTTGGTTGTTCCAGCTAATGTCACTGTTTTCGACAACTTTATTTCTCCATTGGAAGATAAAGTTGCCTTAGCTTTTGGTAAAGGATATGAAGGTGTATCTGCTTTGCCAGAAATAGATTTGTTTAATTGGATTGGTAAATTGATGTATAGCTTTTTGTATATAGAGATGCAAGGGGCCATTCGTTTACAACAGTTAAGTGGTGATGGAATGAACATGTCGCAAGGCTTAATGCATAAGTTTGGCAACCTGCATACCATGTTGCAAAGCATTTACCGCGAAGTAGTTTTAGAAGATTTTGCACCTTGGTCTATCATTGTTGTGCCGTTAGAAAATGAAAATACACCATTCAGTTTTAGAGATGAGATTAACACTTTAACTTTCTCTTTAAAATTTAAGGATTTTGGAATTATTGCTTGTTTGCAAGATAATGGAACCAACAAAAGATACCACCAAGAAATAATTGATTCTATAAAGGATAAAAAGCTCTCAGAACAACAGTTCGAAGAAATAGCTGCTCGGTTTTTCTACTCTGCATATTTATTTAATCGCTTACCAGAGTATAATATTATGCTCGTTGAAGATATAATTTATATTGATGCTATGCCATTAAAAGGAATGCAAAATAAGCCTCTTTTTGATACTTGGGCAAATAAAACTTATGGACAGGTTTTAGAAAATTTCTGGAAACCATGGGGACATACTTTATTTGAAATCATTAAAGACCCAACAGCTCCAATGAGTTATTTCGATGAACCTTTTTTACCCGCCAGTTAGTTTAGTAATAATCTGAGCAATAAAATCTGAAATAATTCCGGGAGATAAAATAACGGTTAATAAAATACCTGCTAAAGCCCCAAAAAAGTGTGCGTCATGATTAATATTGTCATTGGATTTTTTAGACATATAATAACAATAAAATAAATATAAGGGACCAAATATAATAGCCCAAATTCCTAATTGTGGAGGTAAAAAAAGGATACCAATCTGCATAAATGGCGCAAATAAAATCATACTAAACAATACACCGCTAATTGCTCCAGAAGCACCTAAACTATGATATCTATATTCGTTTTTGTGTTTTAATACTGATGGAATATCGGCTAAAACCATACTCACAATATACAACAAGCCAAATTGCCAATGCCCTAGCAATTGTTCTAAGGGAAAAGCAAAAAAGTAGAATGTAAGCATATTAAAAATAAGGTGCGTCCAATCGGCGTGAATTAGGCCGCTTGTGATGTAGGTGTAAAGTTTTTTGCCCTTGCTTACCGTGTATGGATGCAGCATAAATTTACCATAAACGGTTGCGTCGTTAAAGGCATAAACACTGGTAATAAGTGTGAAAACGAATATAATTGACGCTACCGGAGTATCGTTTAAGTATTGCATCATGTTATTTTAAATTTAATTTGGTTTCTTGTTGCAATCTTCCAATTGGATAGCGCATATAAGTTTTTTCGAAGTAATCAGAATTTTTGTAAACAAAATCTAACTGCATTCTTCCACTTTTTGCCAAGTCTGGATTTTTCAATTTTTCTGCTTCTAGTTTTTGTTTAAGCTCAGGATTTTTCGTTAATAAATCTGCTGCAGTATCTTCAAAAACGTAGCTTGAATACCCCTCTTTTTGACCGAGAATTGAGTCGAAAAAGTTCCAATTAAAAAACGAATCAATTGCTTGTGGTTCTAAGGTTTCTACAATGTAGCGATTGTTGGCTTGATTTACGTAAACCACATAATCACCAGCGTAAAACTGAACAGCTTGTTTAACGGTGGTTAGGTTTACACCAGAATGTTGGTAGTGACCTTCATACGGCCTAGTTCCGGTTCTCATTTCGCCAATGTAATACATATTTAAATCTAACTTTACATCAGTGGCTAATTGCTGCATTTTAACATTATTTAATTTAAGCAGAGCGATTACTTTATCCCAAGCCTTTGGAATTACATAAGCAATCGGCTTAGTAACTGTTAAGCTTGGCTCAAACTTATCCCAGTATTTTATTTTTTTTGTGTACGGGTCTTTTCTATCATAGTACAATCTATCCGTACCACTAACTTCACTAGGTTTGTATTTGGCAACATAACCTTTAAACTCAATGCTATCATAAACAGAGCGATTTAATTTCCAGTCTAATGGGAAATCTTTTTGGCTTGCCACAAATTCATCTGCTTTACGTTTATTTTCTCCAATAATTTTTGCATCTCTTACAATTACATCAACATAAGTATTCAATAATTTATAGGTAGATTCTACACGTTTATCGAAATCCTTCAGCATGTGAGTTTCTGGCATGAAGCCAATCGAATTATGCAAAGCTGCATAACCAGTTGAATAACGTGGAGATTCGATATAACCTGTAATGCCAGCATCTGGAGTTTCATTGATGGAATTAACATAAGGGATTAATTCATAGCCAACATTTTTCATTTTGCTATACAAATCAGGCACTAATGTTTTGGTTAAATAGCCAGATAAAATCGGATTTAATTTATCCTTTTGGGTTGGGATTAATGTCATCGTATACTGGTAGTCCGCACCGTTACTGGTATGTGTATCAACAAAAATCTCTGGTTGCCAAGTGTTAAATATTTGCTGAAAAGCCTGAGAGTTTTTCGAATCGGTTTTAATGAAATCCCGGTTTAAATCGTAGTTTTTACTGTTCCCTCTAAAGCCATATGCAATTGGCCCGTTTTGGCTAGCCCTAGATGTTCCACTTCTATTATGACTTCCGTCAATATTATAAACAGGGATAATACAAATGACAACATTGTCAGGTAACTTATGGTTTTTCATTAAATCACGAGCAAATAACATGCTTGCATCTATACCTTCAGGTTCACCTGGATGAATACCGTTGTTAATTAATAAGATTCTTTTATCGCTTTTACGCAGTGAAACAGGATCAAAGATTTTATTTTTTGATAAAACTAGCAGGTGCAAAGGCTTACCGAAATCAGTGCTGCCATAAGTAAATAATTTTGTTTGTAGCGGATAGGCCTTGGCAAGGCTTTCATAAAATGAAATAGACTCTTCGTAAGTGGTGGTTTCTTTTTTACCACTTTTCTCAAAAGGAGTTTGTTGGGCAAAAGAATTTATTGAGATAAAAAGTATTAAAAAGAGAGATAATTTATTCATAAAAAAGTAAGCTAAATCAATCCTCTAAATTACCCTTTTTATTTAATTGCAGAAGTATTATCTTCTCCTGTCTAACCCCATTGGACCAAAATTATATTTAAAACCAAGAGATAAAAAGCTATACATATCTTTGCTTTTAGTACCAATGCTTTCATAGCCATCCATGCCTTCTCCAAGAGCCATTGTATTTTGAAGGTTTAGATTGATAGCATAACGCGTAAGCCCCCATTGATTTGGTATGTAGAAGTTAATACCGAAGTTTAAAAGGACAATACCTTCTTTGCTGTAGTCGGCTCCTGGGTAAAAATTGTTGCCGTAATATCTTACGTTAGATATCTTATTACTAATTATACCTACCCCGGCACCTGCATATAAACCTCTAATATTATAAAGGAAATTATTACGTAGCTGATATGAGGTTAAAAACTCTCCAAGTTGTACTCTCAGGTTACCTATAGCGGCCTTATAAGAATTTATAAACTGTCTATTATTGGGGTCAAAAGTTATATCACCCCCTGCTAATTCACCTTTTTGAAGTTCTCCTCCCAAGGTAATGTATGGAGTAATTTGAAGGTCTAATGAACCATAAGCTGCAAAGCCCAGTGTCTTTTTCTGTAAATCGGCAAATGCTAAAGTTCCTCCAGCGCCAGCGCCGATGCTTAATTTGTAAAAGTTGGTTTGAGCTAAAAGCGCAGAACTTAAAAAAAGTAGGGATAATAGGGATGTTATTTTCTTCAAGTGATTTTAATTAATTTCAAATATTCGTTTCGAAATACCAACTGGACCAAAATTATATTTAAATCCAACAGAAAATACAGTGTACATATCTGGGGCATCATTTTCAAACTTAGCCATAGGGTCATTATAACCATCTAATCCTTCGCCAAAGGTTAAATTACCTTGATAGTTGATGTTTATGATATATCTTAACTGGTCATCTCTATCTTTAAAATAAAAGTTCATCCCTAAATTGAGAGGCATTAAAAGATTTACACTTTTATCTTCTCCAGGGAACTTATAGCCAAGTGGCGGATTAGTAGTTTGGGTATTTGGCTTGTAACGTACAACGTAAGCCATGTTATTGCTTATTGCACCCAGGCCTACGCCAACATATAGTCCTTTTATAGCACTTAAAAAACTTTGTCTATAGTACCCAACAAATTGACCTAAAGCAACTCTGCCGTTAAGTGAAAAACCTTTATAGTTATTTTTAAATTGACGATTATGGGGATTGGTTATAATATTGCCCCCTCTTATTTGCCCTGCCTGAATCTCTAATCCGGCTGTTAAGAAAGGAGTAAGATTATAATCAGCCGTTATATGTCCACTATAACCTTGACTGTTTTCTCTAACATCTGCGTAAGAAATATTAGTTCCAAGACCAACACCTACTGCAAATTTGTAGAAATTGATTTGGCTAAATCCAATTAATGTAGATAGTAAAAGTGAAGTTGTTAGAATAGCTTTCTTCAAAGTCCTTGTTTTTATTGTGTTAACTGCAAAATTATAATCTTTATTGTATTTATAAGTATTAATTTTGGAAAACTATGGGTAATTATCAAAACAAAGACCAAAAGCTACAAAATAGGTTTTTAAAATATGTACAAGTTGATACTCAGTCTGATTCAAATTCAGAATCTTTTCCTTCAACATTAAAACAGAATGATTTAGCGAGGATATTAGTCGATGAATTGCTAGATATTGGGGTTGTTGATGCACACTTAGATAGTTTAGGGTATGTTTATGCTACAATTCCTGCAACATCCGACAAAAAAGTTCCTGTTATTTGTTTTTGTTCTCATATGGATACTTCACCGGATTGCAGTGGAGAGAACGTAAAACCGATTATTCATAAAAATTATAATGGTGAAGATTTAATTTTGCCAGATGACCATTTGATTGTTTTAAGATTGGGTGAACATAAAGATTTAAAAAATCAGATTGGAAACGATATTATTACTGCAAGCGGAACAACTCTTTTAGGGGCAGATAATAAAGCGGGTGTTGCAGAAATTATGGAAGCTGCGACTTTTTTAATGCAAAATCCAAACATTAAACATGGTGTAATTAAAATTTTGTTTACACCTGATGAGGAGATTGGGCGTGGTGTAGAAAACGTAGATTTAAAGAAGGTTGGAGCTGATTTTGCCTACACAGTTGATGGAGAAACTTTAGGTTCTATTGAAGATGAGACATTTTCTGCCGATGGTGTGAATTTAATTATAAATGGTGTTAGTTCTCACCCGGGTTTTGCAAAAGGGAAAATGGAAAGCGCTATTAAAGCATTGGCAGATATTTTATCGGCTTTGCCAAAAGATAAACTAACACCAGAGGCAACTAGTGGAAAAGAAGGTTTTATCCATCCTGTTAGTTTCCATGGTAGCGCAGAACAAGCAGAAGCTCAATTTATTATCAGAGATTTTGATGACGACTTATTAAAGACCCATGAGGAAACTTTAGAAAATATAGTAAAGGATGTGCTTAAACTTTATCCAAATTCTACTTACGAGTTTAAAGTAAGTGAGCAATATCGCAACATGAAAAAGGTTTTGGATAAATATCCTCAAATAATTGAATATGGGATAGAAGCAATTAAACGAGCTGGAATAACTCCAAAAAGACAAAGCATAAGAGGCGGAACAGATGGTTCTCGTTTATCTTTTATGGGGTTACCGTGTCCTAATATTTTTGCAGGTGAACATGCTTTTCATGGTAAGCAAGAGTGGGTTTCGGTACAGGATATGGAAAAAGCAGTGCAAACTATTATAAATATTGCTTGCATTTGGGAAGAGCAATCTGATTAGCTAATTAATTTTAGTCTCGCTAAGTATTGATCTTCTCCGTCTTCAAAAATAATTTCACAGTGCCATCCGTTTTGATGCGCAAGGTGAGTTAATGTTCCTTGATCTAAATACAGCCAATTGAACCAATTTCCTTTTTTCTTTCGATATTCGTAACGAAAGCTCACTTCGCCAAAATAGTGATTGGAAGGTTTCTCTAGGTCTTCATATAAATAGGATATGTCAGAACTATCAAAAAGTAATTGGCCATCAGGGTTAATTACTTTTTTTGCTTTTTGTAAAAAATCAACATACCCAGCCAAGGTTCCTGTCAAACCTATGCCATTCATCAATAATAAAAGAGTGTCGAACTTTTCAGTTGTAGTAAAAACATCTTGAACTAATGCATTTTTAACACCACGTTGTTGCATTATTTTTACGGCACCGGCCGAAATATCAATAGCAGTAACCTTGTGCCCTAATTCTTCTAAAACCAATGCATGGCTGCCAACACCAGCGCCTATATCTAAAACATCACCATAGCAACGTGAAAGTGCATAATGCTCCAATGGAGGCATTTCATCCTCATCTCTAAAGAAAATATCGACAGGCATTTCTTCAGGCTCACTATATGAATTGTGTAGCCACAGAATATCAGACTTCCCTTTTGTATAAAAGTCAGCTAGTGCTTTTCCAAAAACATCCATAATTCAAAGATAGTTTTGGATTAGTTAACGCCGAAATTTAGACGTTAACTTTTGCTACTTTATCTTTTACAAGTCCAGTAACAGCTGCAAGTTTGTCTTTTGAACTGTCTAGTAAATCACAAAACCAGTCTGTTGCCTTTTGCTTAAATTCATCATTTTTATCTGATGAAAGAACTAATGCGATTGCTGTTCCTATAGCAACGCCAGCCAATAGGCCAGTTAAGATTTTTGTTTGCTTTGTCATAATTGTAGATTTTATAAAATTCTAACAATATTAAAACGCAATTGTTCTTTAATAATTACAAATTTGATTTTGCTTAACATTTTGTATGCTTCAAAAACTATCCTATTTCAATCTAATACTTGCCGTTGTTTATCTCTTGGTGTACTTAAAGAGCGGAACTTTTAATTCTACTGCTGGCATATTTGTAATTATAGTGTTTAGCTGGCTTTGTTTGAGGAGTTATCAATTAGATAACTACATATGGAAAGTCTGGCATTATTTAACCGGGGCTTGGGGTTTGTATTTTATTGGGACCATAATTTATGGCATTTTCAATATCGTTGGTCCTGCAATAGAATATAATTTTATGAGTAATGATACCTTGACGTACTTAATTATTGGAGTTGTATTTTGTGTTTCTGTTTTAACGCACATTATAATTTACTTTCTGAAGAATTATAAAGAGTTGAAAGGCTAAGACCGATCATTTTATAGTACACCTGCCGCGTTTATCTGGATAAAGCGGCATACCCCGATTTTTAATCGAGGATACAGCATAAAGCTAGACAAACAATCAAAAAAGCCGCCGAAATTGCTTTTCAAAAACGGCTTAATTAATTGTCTATAAGCATTTTTCTATTTAATCCACCCTTGCCTCATGACCCGCAACTCATAATGCCTAACTTTTTTTCTGCCAACTCTTTGACAATTAAAGTATTCTCCATATCTTTGCAGTCCCTAAAAAACAGGGAATTAATATATTTTTTAACAAATTAAATAAAAGCAAGTGAATACGTTAAGTTACAAAACTGTCTCTGCCAATGCCAAAACTGTTAACAAACAGTGGGTTGTAGTTGATGCACAAGGAGAGATTTTGGGGCGCTTGTCTTCTAAGATCGCGATGATCATTAGAGGAAAACACAAGCCAGAGTTTACCCCAAACGTAGACTGCGGTGATAACGTTATCGTTATTAATGCAGACAAGGTAAAATTGACAGGAAACAAATTAAGCGATAAGCAATATGTTTCTTACACTGGTTATCCAGGTGGTCAAAAATTTATTTCTCCTAAAGAATTAATGGCAAAACACCCTACTCGCGTAGTTGAGAAGGCTGTTCGTGGTATGTTACCAAAAACAAAATTGGGCAAAAAATTGTACACCAATCTTTTTGTTTACGCTGGTTCGGAGCATCCGCATGCAGCACAATCACCAAAAACCATTACACTTTAATTAAAAGAGAAAAGAAATGTCAGTTACAAACACTTCAGGTAGAAGAAAAACTGCAGTTGCCCGTATCTATTTAAAAGAAGGCAACGGCACCATTACCGTTAACGGTAAAGATCACAAAGTATATTTCCCAACATTACCTTTACAATACATTGTTAACCAATCATTCGAAGTTTCTGAATTGACTGGTAAATATGATGTTAACGTAAATGTAAACGGTGGTGGAGTAAAAGGACAAGCAGAAGCAGTTCGCTTGGCAATCGCTAAGGCTATTGTTGAATTAGATGCTGAGAAAAAACCAGCATTACGTGCTAAAGGGTTAATGACCCGTGACATGCGTATGGTTGAACGTAAGAAACCAGGACGTAAAAAAGCACGTAAGAAATTCCAATTCAGTAAACGTTAATCTTAAAGGAGACAAACACAATGGCAAGAACTACATATCAAGACTTATTGGATGCAGGTGTACACTTTGGTCACCTTACCCGCAAATGGAATCCGAAAATGGCACCATATATTTTTATGGAACGCAATGGGATTCACATTATAGATTTAAACAAAACTTTAACTAAAACCGAAGAAGCTGCAGCAGCGATTAAACAAATCGTAAAATCAGGTCGTAAGATCTTATTTGTAGCTACAAAGAAACAAGCTAAAGAAATCGTTGCTGAGCAAGCAAGAAAAGTAAACATGCCTTTCGTAACCGAGCGTTGGTTAGGTGGTATGTTAACTAACTTTGCTACAGTACGTAAGTCAATTAAAAAGATGGTTACCATCGATAAAATGACTAAAGACGGTACTTACTCAATTCTTTCTAAAAAAGAGCGTTTGATGATTCAACGTGAGCGTATCAAATTAGAAAGTTTATTAGGTGGTATTGCAGACTTAAACCGTTTACCGGCTGCAATTTTCTTAATCGACGTTAAAAAAGAGCATATTGCTGTAGCAGAAGCGATGAAATTAAACATCCCTACTTTTGCAATGGTTGATACTAACTCTGATCCATCTAACATCGATTTCCCAATTCCTGCGAATGATGATGCAACTAAATCAATTTTATTGATTACAGATGTAATTATTAAAGCAATTGAAGAAGGATTAGACGAGCGCAAACGTGAAAAAGATGATGAAGCTGAAAAAGAAGCTGTAGCTGTTAAAACTGCTGCTGATGCTCCAGAATCAAAAGAGCCTAGAGCTGCTGGCGAGAAAAGACCAACTAAAAAAGAAACTGCTGACGCACAAGCATCAACAGAAGATTCTACAGAAGCATAATTTAAGTTGTGGGTTGAGAGTTATGAGTTACGGGTTTACCCATAGCCTTGTAATCTTCAACCCATAATATTTTATAAAAAATTAAAAACATACAAAATGTCAACAGTACAAATTACTGCCGCAGATGTAAATAAACTACGCCAACAAACTGGCGCTGGTATGATGGATTGCAAAAAAGCTTTAGTAGAAGCTAATGGCGATTTCGAAGCTGCGGTTGATTTATTGCGTAAAAAAGGTCAAAAAGTATCTGCCGCTCGTTCTGGTAATGCTACTTCTGAAGGTCTAGTATCAATCGCTGTTTCAGCAGATGGTACAAATGGTAAATTAGTTGCTTTAGCTTGCGAAACTGAACCAGTTTCTAAAGTTGAAGATTTCCGTAACCTAGCTCAGGCAGTTCTAGCTGCTGCGGTTGCTAATAATCCAGCTACTGCGGAAGAATTATCGGCAATTACATTAGAAGATGGACGTACAGTTGCCGAAACTATAACTGAACTTACTGGTAAAATCGGAGAGAAAATCGTTATCCAAGAGTACGCAAATGTATCTGGCGAAAAAATCGTTTCTTATATCCACTCTAACGGTAAAATGGGTGTTTTAGTAGTGTTTGAAGGCGCTAATGGCGTAGATATTACTGAAGCTGGTAAAGATGTTGCAATGCAAATTGCTGCAATGAGCCCAGTTGCTGTTGATAAAGACGGTGTTGATCCTGCTACTATCGAGCGTGAAATTGAAATTGCAAAAGATGTAATTCGTCAAGAAGGTAAACCGGAAGAAATGGTTGAAAAAATCGCTGCTGGTAAATTGAACAAATTCTACAAAGACAGTACTTTATTAAACCAAGAGTTTGTTAAAGACGGTTCGGTAGATGTTCGTAAATTCTTAGACAACACTGTTAAAGGTTTAACAGTTACAGCTTTCAAAAGAGTACAATTAGGAGCTTAATCCATAATTATATGAAATAAAAAAGGGCCGGTTAATTTAACCGACCCTTTTTTTATTTCCTTCTGGCAGTATAGCTGCCAACTTCCTTACCTAAATCATCAAGCATTTTTACCGTTAGTCCACTTGAATTTACAGTAATCTTGGTTAATGTCCTATTCCCGTCTTTGGGTCCACCTCCGATTACTAATGGATAATGATTAGCTTCTTTATTGGGCTGATGAACCATATACTTATGAGTGTGCCCACTTAAAACCAAATCTACTTTTCCTTGATTTAATAATGGATCAAATAATTCTGTACAATGTTTTGGCCCATGTGCATCTCCAGAAAAACGAGGTGGAATATGCATTAATACTATTTTGAAAGGAGCTTTTTTAAATTCCTTTGATTTGATCTCCTGTTTTAACCATTCAGCTTGATCAATTCTGTATTGATCAAAATCAACTATGCCAGCATAAACAGGATGTGCATCTTCTTTGTCTTCACCGGTATCTATAATTACAAAACGAACAGGACCAAGAGTAAAAGCGGCGTGACCAACATGTTTAAAATATTGAGGAAATTCTCTTGCAAATTTACCCCTAGTTTCATGGTTTCCTCTTACATAAATGAAAGGCGTTTGTTTGGCGAATGAATCAACACAAGGCTTTAACATGTGGTCTATAATTTGCTGCTCGTCTGTTTGGTAGTCGAAGATATCCCCATTAAAAAAGATGAAGTCATTTTTATTACCCTTGTCTAAATCCAATAATAAGGGAATAGATTTAGGCCTATCATGAATATCATTTAGCATTAAAAATGAAACCTCTTTTTTAGAGATATCGGTATTTATAAAACTATTAGTTTCAGAATTAACCGTATTTCCATAAGTAAGTTTATAGGGCTGAAAATCTTTTATTTCTTTAGAATAGATGCGATAGTAATAAGTTTTGCCGGGAATTAGACCTTTAAGTGTAACGCAATTCAGTTTGCTATTGGCTGCCTTTAATCCTAACTCTGATTTTCCGTATGCTTTTCGATTTAACTTATTTACGTCTTCTCCAAATTCTACCCAACCAGCTGCTACTTTGTTGGTCAGCCACAAAATGGTCATTTCATTGCCAAAGTTAGTTTGTAAATAAGGTCCAACTGCAATTGCAAACTCATCTACCTTTTCTGGCAAACTTGCCATTGTTTGTATTGGGTTGATAAATGCTGTAGCACCTAGAGCCAATGTTGTTTTAAGAAAATTTCTTCTTTTTGAGCTTTGTTCGGTATTCATATTGTGGGATTTGTAAGAAGCAATATAAAATTTTAAAATATTACCTTCGTAAAAACTAGCTGCTTAACATGACGCAAACGTTTGATATTTATAACTATTTTGATGGAGATGCTATAAAACCATTAGAAAAGCTAGAAATTGTTGATGGAAAATTTAAAGCTGTAACAACGGCAGAAATTGTTTCTGATAGAGAAAGTCTGATTATTCCTGGTTTTATAGATCTTCAAATATATGGTGCTGGAGGGAGATTGTTTTCTGCAGAACCAACTGTAGAGTCACTTACGATTATAGAAGATAATCTGTTAAAAAAAGGAACAACAGGCTTTCTGGCTTGTATCGCAACAAATACGCCTGAGGTTTTTAATGCTTGTATTGCATCTGCAAAAGACCATAGGAAAATAGCTAAAAACTGTTTGGGATTACATTTAGAAGGGCCATTTTTAAATGCTAAGCGTAGAGGAGCACATATAAGCGAATTCATTCGTAAGGCAACACTGGATGAGGTTAAAGCACTAATTGATTTTGGCGACGGTATAATTAAAATGATGACCATAGCGCCAGAAATACAAGATGAAGAAGTTATTCAATACCTTTTGGATAATGATGTTGTAGTTTCTCTGGGGCATAGCGATGCCAATTTTAAACAAGCCAAAGCAGCTTATGATTTAGGCATACAAACCACAACACATTTGTTTAACGCCATGTCTCCTATACATCATAGAGAGCCAGGTATCCCAGCAGCAGTTTTTAATCATAATAAAGCGATGGCAAGCATCATTGCAGATGGTAATCATGTGGATTTTGAAGTGATAAAGTTTAGTCAGAAATTGCTAAAAGAAAGAATGTTTTTAATTACAGATGCAGTCACGGAATGTTCATCTGGACCTTATCAACACCGTTTACTAGGAGATAAATTTGTAATGCCAGACGGAATATTGTCAGGTTCATCCTTAACCATGTTGCAAGCCGTTAAAAATTGCGTAAATCATTGTGATATTGATTTAGTAGACGCAATTAAGATGAGTTCGTTATATCCGGCAAGATTAATAGGAGAGAATAAATTTAAAGGAAAAATACAGTCTGGTTATCAAGCAGATTTCTTGGTTTTAGACAAAGAACTGAACCTAAAAGAAATAACTTTGAAAGGAGAATTAATCCACAACTAAATAATTACATCAATTATTAAAAACCATAGTAGCTAAGTAAAAAATTGTTAATATTTTTGAGGTCATGAAATATAAACGGATTTTACTAAAGCTAAGTGGCGAATCGTTAATGGGTAATAAGCAATATGGAATTGATAATGAGCGTGTTAAACAATACGCTGAAGATATCAAAGCTGTACATGACAAAGGCTTACAAATTGCAATTGTAATTGGTGGAGGAAACATTTTTAGAGGTTTAAGTGCAGAAAAATCTGGAATGGATAGAGCACAAGCCGATTATATGGGAATGCTTGCCACTGTTATTAATAGCATGGCTTTGCAAGATGCACTTGAGAAAGTTGGATTAAAAACCCGTTTATTATCAGCTATTAAAATGGAGCAAATCTGTGAGCCATTTGTAAGAAGAAGAGCTGTTCGTCACCTTGAAAAGGGTCGTGTAGTTATTTTTGGTGCTGGTACAGGAAATCCGTATTTCACAACAGATTCTGCTGCTGCTTTAAGAGCTATTGAAATTTCTGCAGATGTGGTACTAAAAGGAACTCGCGTTGATGGAATTTATACTGCTGACCCTGAGAAAGATCCAAATGCTACTAAATATTCAGAAATCACTTTCAAAGAAGTTTATGCTAAAGGCTTAAATGTAATGGACATGACAGCCTTTACACTTTGCGAAGAAAATAAAGTTCCAATCATTGTGTTTGACATGAATAAAAACGGAAACTTTATGAAAATTGCCAAAGGCGAAGAGATTGGAACGCTAGTAATGGGCTAATTTCTGAATGAAGTATTTCGTTATTTTTCTTCTGTTATTAAATACCTGTTTTGCACAAAAAATTGTTGTTAAAGATGAATCAGGTAATTTATTAGCAAACGTTTCTATCTTTTTGGTTGAAAAGGATAATTCATTGATTGGAATAACCAACAATGAAGGTTTTTCAGAAATTTCCTTAAATAAAAATGCTAGTTATTTATTTCACTTGCTAGGATTCGAAGATGTAAAATTGCCTTATTCAGCAATTAACAGTATGAGAGAGATTGTATTAAAAAGTGCACTAAACGAATTAGAAGATGTTGTAGTTGCCTATGCAAAGTCAAATATCTTAAAGATTAAAAATACGCCAGCTGATCGTTTTTGGAGCTACCCTAATTTTTCAAACGCTGCCTTAAATAAGGTTATTCAAATTAAGGTAGATAGTGCTGGGTTTTTAAATAAACTTACTTTTCCAATTAAAGTTCAAGATAAATCGAACGTTAGTGATTATAGATTTGTTTTGTTTAAAGATGATAATGGGAAGCCTGGCAAAGCCTTAATTAATGAAAGTATTGTTGGCAATATGGATAAGAAGAAATTGCAATTTGATTTGAAGAGCTTAAATTTTTACCTAGAAAAAGGGAGTTATTTTTTTGGATTCGAAGCCTTAACGCCAGCAAATTTTATAAAAAGAGAAGGTGAGCAATTTAAAAAGGGAAAGTGGGTAACTGTTCCTTTAGTTATAATAAATAGTCTTGATACTGCTAAAACCTACATTAGGCACAACCTTGGAGAATGGCTAGTAGAAACTGAATTTAAATTTGAAAACGGTAAGAGAACAACACAACTTTCAAAAGGAAGATTTTTAGCTTACGAATTAGAAATGCTAACAGCTGTAGCTAAATAACACTAATTTTTATATTTTTGTACAAACACTACAAATTATGAATGACCTCATAAAGAAACAATTAGCAGACGCACAAGCAACAATGGATAAGGCAATTGCCCATTGTGAAGCAGAATTGACTAAAATAAGAGCGGGAAAAGCATCAGCAGGAATGTTAGATGGAATCATGGTTGACTATTATGGCAACCCAACTCCTTTGGCACAAGTAGGTGGAATTACAACCCCAGATGCTCGAACCTTAATTATCCAACCTTGGGAAAAATCGTTATTGGTTCCAATTGAAAGAGCAATTATGGAAGCTAATATTGGTATTAACCCGCAGAATGATGGTATAATTATCCGTTTGGTTGTACCGCCTTTAACAGAAGAACGTCGTAAAGATTTGGTTAAAAAAGTTAAGGAAGAAGCAGAAAGAGGAAGAATTACTGTTCGTAATATTCGTAAAGATGCAAACGGTAAAATCCAAAGATTAAAAGGTGAAGGTATTTCTGATGATGAGATTAAAACTGGCGAAGGTGAGGTTCAAAAAATAACTGATGCTTACATTGTTAAAGTTGATAAACACGCAGAAATAAAAGAAAAAGATATCATGACCATCTAATCTCAGTATAGTCTAAATGTAATTTAAAAGGGAATGTAGCTAAGCTTCATTCCCTTTGTTTATTTTTGCAACCCAAACAATAAAAAAAAATGAACTTACTGCTCCAATATTTAAAAGAACATAAATGGTTAGTGGTGCTTGCTTTATGCTTAGCTGCTATGAACATCGGCTTCTCATTAATGGATCCTGCTATTACAGGGAAATTAATGGATAGGTTCATCACAAAGGCAGGTTTATACCAATCTAATAAGGAGGCTTACATAATGGGTGTTCTAAAGTTAGTTGGGGCTGCAATTGGTGTGGCCATGGTATCTAGGATTGCTAAAAACTTTCAGGATTATTTTACCAGTATTATCATCCAAAAGGTTGGGGCAAAAATGTATGCAGATGGGCTTAAACACTCTTTGGAGTTGCCGTATCAAGTATTTGAAGATCAACGAAGTGGAGAAACTCTTTCTATCCTTCAGAAAGTAAGAACAGATAGCGAAAAATTTATCACCTCATTTATTAGCATTCTTTTTATCAGTTTTATTGGATTGATGTTCGTTATTGTTTATTCGCTATCTATTAGTTATAAAGTAACTTTAGTTTATGCTGCATCAATTCCCATTATCAGTTTTATTAGTTGGTTTTTGAGTCGAAAAATTAAAACAATACAACGTTCAATAATTTCTGAAACCACAGCATTAGCTGGTTCTACAACTGAATCGTTGCGTAATATAGAGTTGGTAAAAAGTTTGGGTCTCGCAGATCAAGAAATTGGGAGGTTAAATAATACAACTTATAAAATATTAGGTCTTGAGCTTAAAAAGGTAAAATACGTTAGAAGTATGAGCTTTGTGCAAGGAACTACCGTGAATTTGGTGCGTAGTACGATGATTGTAGTACTGTTAATGCTTATTTTCGAAAATAATATTACTCCAGGGCAATATCTTTCATTTTTATTCTACTCATTCTTTTTGTTTGGTCCGCTTCAAGAAATTGGAACAGTGATTTTGGCTTGGCGAGAAGCAGAGGTTTCATTAGGTAACTTTAAAAGAATATTAAGCACACCTGTAGAACATAAACCATTAAACCCAATTAAGGTTGAAAAAATTAGTACTTTAACTTTTGAGGATGTAAACTTCAAACATCTTTCTGGGAAAACCAATGCATTAAGCAACATCAGTTTTACAACAAATAATGGTGAAACCATAGCCTTTGTAGGACCATCGGGTTCTGGAAAGACTACCTTGGTAAAGCTCTTAGTAGGTTTGTATCAACCAATGGAGGGTAAAGTATTATACAATCAAATTTCAGGTAAAGAAATTGACCTTAATCAATTACGTGAAAAAATAGGTTTTGTAACTCAAGATACTCAACTATTTTCTGGTACGATAAGAGAAAACTTACTTTTTGTAAAACCAAGTGCAAGTGATGAAGATTGTATGAGAGTTTTACATCAGGCAGCTTGTCAGAATTTATTAGCTCGTGCCGATAAAGGACTTGATACTGTGATTGGTGAAGGTGGTGTAAAGGTTTCGGGTGGAGAAAAACAACGCTTATCAATAGCTAGAGCATTATTACGTAATCCAGATATTTTAGTGTTTGATGAGGCAACATCATCTTTAGATTCGATTACTGAAGAAGAAATTACCAAAACCATTCGCGAGGTTTCTGATATAACCAGTCAAATTACCATCTTAATTGCACACCGATTATCAACTATCCGCCATGCAGATAGAATTTTCGTTTTAGAAAAAGGAAATATTATTGAACAAGGTAAACACGCAGATTTATTAGCAGAAAAAGGCTTGTATTATGCCATGTGGAGACAACAGGTGGGCGAAAGATAATTGCATTTAGTGAAATACCTTTTTACAATATTGATTTTGTTTAGCATTGCTTGTGTTAAGGCTCAATCAACTCAAAAAGGTATTTCTGTTCATGATCCAGTAATGATTAAACAAGATAGTATTTACTATTTGTTTAGTACTGGAAACGGAATTAAGGTACAAAGTTCTAAAGATTTACTAAGTTGGAAGCTAGAGCGGCCAGTTTTTGCAACGGCTCAAACTTGGGCTGTAGAATCTATACCTGGGTTTAAAGGGCATATTTGGGCGCCAGATATTTCTTATCACAACAATCAGTATTATTTGTTTTATTCGGTTTCTACTTTTGGCAAAAACTCTTCCGCAATTGGGGTAGCTACTAACAAAACCTTAAATCCATCAGATTCAAGTTTTAAATGGGTAGATCATGGAAAGGTCATTGAATCTACGCCAGGAAAAACACATTGGAATGCAATTGACCCAAATGTAATTATAGATGATAACGGTAAACCTTGGATGACATTTGGTTCTTTTTGGGACGGAATTAAAATGGTGCAACTAACAAAAGACTTGTTAAGTATTGATACCAGCATTTACAAAATTGAAACCATCGCAAGTCAAAAGAAAAAAGGACAATCTGGCAATAATGCAATTGAAGCACCTTTCATATTTAAGAAGAATGATTACTATTATCTTTTTGCTTCGATAGATTATTGCTGCAAGGGTGAAGCAAGTACCTATAAACTGATTGTTGGTCGATCTAAAAATGTTCAAGGCCCTTATTTTGATCAATTAAATATTCCTCTAGCAAATGGAGGCGGAACGATTTTATTAGCTGGAAATGAAAACTGGCATGGCATTGGGCATAACGCCGTCTACCATATAGAAGGAAAAGATTACCTTATTTTCCATGGATATGATGCAAAAGATAATGGCAAATCAAAACTGAGGATTGAAGTTTTAGATTGGAAAGATGGTTGGCCAAATGTAAGGAAACAACCTTAAATCTGCTCTTCTATTTTATCTGCTGGTTTTATATCGTTTAAGGTTAATGGCAGCAAACTTTTAGTTTTAAAATAGGTAATGGCTGCAATCCCTAAAGTCATACTTCCTCCAAAAACTACAGCAGGAACGGTTCGCATGAGTTTTGCTGTTAAGCCAGATTCGAACGCTCCAATCTCATTAGATGAACCAATAAACATACTATTTACCGCCGAAACACGGCCCCTCATTTGGTCTGGCGTAAGCAATTGCATAATAGTAGAGCGAATGATTACACTTACACTATCAAACGCACCTTCGCAGAATAAAAAGAATAAAGTCAAATAGAAACTGGTAGATAGACCATAACAAATAATGCTAACTGCAAAACCAGTAACTGCAATTAACAAGTTTCTCCAAGGTCTATTCATTGGTGAGAACCTAGTCATAAGCAACATGGTTAATACCGAACCTAATGAAGCTGAGGCCCTCATAAATCCTAATCCTTCAGAACCAACACGCAAAATTTCATCTGCAAATACTGGCAGTAAAGCCACAGCACCTCCAAAAAATACAGAGAATAAATCTAAACTCATTGCACCGAGCATCATTTTACTTTTAAAAACAAAGTTGATGCCTTCCTTTAAACTTTTAACAATACTTTCCTTAGGAATAAAGGTTGGTGGATGAGGTTTCAAAAAGAAGATGCAGACTAAAGCAAAAAATATAAAACTTATAATAACAAGATAAGTAATAGTTATTCCGTAAAACCCATAAATCAAACCCCCAATTGCTGGTCCTGCAATGGAAGCCATTTGCCAACTAGAGCTACTCCAGGTTGCTGCGTTTGGGTATAAAGGTTTAGGTAGGATTTGAGCCATTAGAGAAAAAGTAGCTGGTCCAAAAAAACCTCTTGCTAAGCCTATCCCAAATATCATAAAATACATAATCGGAATGATAAAGCTAGTTGGAACATAAGAATGCATCTTATTAGAGGTAGTCACTAACATAATTAGTGAACATAAAAATACACCAGAAAATATTTTTAAAAGCAATCCTCTCTTTTCAGTTTTGTCAGCTACATATCCACCATATAGAGCGATACTTATAGCAGGGATAGCCTCACAAAGACCAATAAAAGCTAGTGCCAATGGATCTTTTGTTATTTTAAAAATATGAAACCCAATAATTACCGCCTGCATTTGATAGGCAAACGTAAAGAAAAAGCGCATTCCTAAATAAGAGCGAAATTCGCGGTAACGTAAGGAGGCAAAAGGATCTTTTTTTTCTACTATAACTGATGATGCTTCCAAGGCAAATTATATTAGTGGTTGTGCAGGATTGTTTTTGTAATAATCCAATTTATATTGAAACATCTCACTCATTCTTGCCGCTCTCCATTTAGCTTCACTAGCTTTCTCGCCTGTAAAATGTTCATCAACAGTTTCATTAAATAAACTAATCCAAGTATCGAAATGTTCCTTCTCTATTGGAAGTTTTGCATGTTTTAGAAAAGGAGTTCCACTATAGGCCGGTACCTCCAATAATAATGTTTGCCAAAAACCATACATTCTCTCTAAATGTGCGGGCCATTTATCTTTAATAACCCCATTAAAAACAGGTGATAATAATTCATTATCTCGAACTTTTTCATAAAAGTCATTTACCAATAATTTAACATCATCTAAATTAAGAATGTCTGTCTGTTTGGTTTCCATATTGTGTTACTTAATGCTATCAAATATAAGCCGTTCTATTTGAGAAGCTTTATTTACAATCATAAAATGACCTCCATTTGGTATTTCTATTGCATTTTGGATATTTTTAATTGGAAATATTTTATCAGATGTTCCATGAATATGTATTAAATTCTCTGAGTGCTTATCATTATCCCAATTCATTATTTGATGAATTGCCCAAACTAAAAAATTTGGATTAGTGTCTTTAATGATTTGATGAAGTAATTTAGATTCTTCCTTGCTTTTTGTGTCGAAGTAATAATCTGCAGTAAGTAAATTACTCAAAGTCAGCAACCAAAGTGGGGCAATTTTATGGATTTGTAATCGACTAGCTAGCTTGAGCTGCCAACTAAATTCACTTTTAGATTTTACACTGGATATAATGATTACTTTCTTACAGGCAAGAATTTTCAAAATTTCTTGAGCGATAATTCCTCCGAAAGAAATACCTATCAGAATTACTTCCTTAGTTTTGTCTATTTGTTCAGTGAGTTCTTGGCAATAATTAAATAAGCTTTCATTTTTTCTAGGCTTATTCCATTTAATAAATCGATGTTCAATTTTGGATAAATCTAGAAACTGAAAAACCCTTTCGTCGGCACCTAAACCGCTAATGAAATAAACCATATAGTAAATCTAGGAATAAACCTAGTGGGTTTCAAAACCTACGAGGTTTTATATTTCAAATAATAGCCTTATAGAAATCGAGATATGCCTCGTACATATTTTCCGCTTGATTGATAGCTGAGGATGCTGCAATACCATAAATCCCAGTGTCTAAAAGCGGGCGAATGTCTGCTAAAGTAACTCCACCAACCGCTAAAATGGGTAAATGTATATTTTTAGCCTTCGATTTTTCTATCGCATCAACATAACCTTCTACGCCAAGTAATGGATAGTCGTTAGGTTTTGTAGTGGTAACTTTAAACGGACCGAAACCTGCATAGTCTGCACCTTCATTTGCTAATCGAATTAAATTTTCTATAGTATTTGCAGAACCTCCTAAAGTAAACTCTTCTCCAATTTGTTTACGCAGGGCAATGAAATCAGCATCCATATCTTCAATGTGAAAACCTTGAATATCGGCCTTATCTTTTAAGTGAATGTGATTGGTTACGATTAAAGTTGCTCCCCAATCATCGCAGATTTCTGCTATGGCATTAATATCGGCTAAAAGTTCATCATCAGCTTTGCTTAAACAGCGATATTGAATCCATTTTGCCCCAGCTTCACAGGCTACTTGAACTTGTTCTACATGAGAACTTTGTGGAATATTATGTGTAATGAAATGAAGCTTTTCGATGTATTTTTTCATAGCAATCAAATAGTCATTGCGAGGAGGAACGACGTGGCAGTCTATCTTGGCAAGAAAGATTGCTTCGCAAAGCTCGCAATGACAAGTTATTAAATAGGTTAAAACTTAACGTTCAAGCTCAACAAAAAATTACGTGTTGCTTGTGGATAATAATAATTACCACGATCTAGAACTCCGCCGTAAAGATAACTGTAAGAACCTCCATTGTTTTCATAAAGTGTGCTAAACACATTATTTACCAATAAAGTTAAGCCCACATTTTTAACACCTGCAAAAGCGGTATTGTAGCTTAGGCGAATATCGTTTACAAAAAAGCTAGATAATGTGCGGCTATTTGCAGACGTATTGTCTAAATTTTGCTTGCCAACATATTTACTAATGAAAGCAATTTCACCATTTTTAATTAGTCCATAACCAATTTCACTCGATGCAATTACCGATGGAGAGAAAGAAATATTGCTGTTTTTATAAGTGTTAACTACTGTTGGATTTAATGCAGCAGGGTCTTCATCATAAATGTACTCGTTAAATTCTTTTATTTTATTACGGCTTAATGTTGCTGTTGCTGCCCAATAAAAGTTTTTTAATATTTGCCAACGGCCATCAAATTCAATACCTAATCTATAACTATCTGGCACATTTTGTCTGGTTTGTCCTCCAACATCGTTCAGTTTTCCAGTATTAATTAACTGGTCTTTATAAAGCATGGCATAGCCATTAATCCCAAATGAAAGGTTGTTAAATTGTGTTCTATAACCAGCTTCAATATCTGTTAAATTTTCTGATTTTGGCCTGCTGTTTATATTAGAATCAGTAAAATCTCTTCTATTTGGCTCCTTGTTTCCAATAGCAACAGATGCATAAACATTACTTTTTTCGTTAATATTATAGGTTAAACCAGCTTTTGGATTAAAGAAATCTAAAGTTGCATTTTGTTGTGCAGGATTACCAGCTAGATCTTTACCAAAATATGAATAGTAAACATGGCGGTATTGAAGGTCTGCGAAAATGTTAAATTTATCTAGCTGATAATTTGCTCTTCCAAAAATGTTAAAGTCAGTTTTAAAAGCATCATTATCATTATATCTGTGTATCATTGAACCACTTGCATCGTAATTTGCATACTTAGCCCAAATCACTTCGTCAAAGTGTTTTCCGTCATATTCATTATAAGCTCCACCTAAAATAAAGTTTAGGTTGGTTTTTGGTGTGTAGTTTAAGGAATAGGTAACGCCATAAAAATCGTTATCAAGCCATAATCTCCTTACTAAATCAGACTCGGTAATAGTAGTGCCACCAATTACGACAGGTGCAATGTTATAGTCTGCTAATGTGCGATTTTCTTTAAACTCTTCATAATAACCTCTTCCATAAGTATAATGAAGTGCTGCATTCGCCACAAGCTGATTACTTAAATTACGGGTGTAAAATAACTGATAATGGTCTTGCTGATAGTTATCGGTTTGGTTATCGTAAGTAAAATCATTATGTCTTCTATCGGTTATTAATTGCGCTTCTGAAATACCATTCCATGCCTGATAAGTTTTTTCGGTGCCGCTAAATACGTTGGCACGAAGAATATCTTTTTTGCCATAATAGGCACCAGATACGAAAAACGATTTTAAGTTTGAAGAGGCTCTATCCACATAACCATCACTCTTAATTCTTGACAAGCGACCATCAAAACTAAATTTATTATTGATCAGTCCTGAACCGATGTTAACTGTGTTTTTCCAAGTTTCATAAGAACCATAAGTGCTATTTACTTCAGCATAGGCAGAATCTCTTCTGGTTGTAGTTTGTATGTTTAAACTTGCGCCAAAAGCACCAGCACCATTTGTAGAAGTGCCAACACCACGTTGAATCTGAATATTATCCACAGAAGAAGCTAAATCTGGTAAGTTGATAAAGTAACTACCTTGACTTTCCGCATCATTTAACGGAATGCCATTTACCGTTACATTTATCCTTGTTGCATCACTTCCACGAATCCTTATCCCTGTATAACCGATCCCTGCACCAGCATCAGAGCTCACAACAACCGACGGTGTTTGATTTAATAAATATGGGAGGTCTTGCCCAAGATTGTTTTTATCTAATGCAGCTTTGTCAAGGTTTTTATAGGTTGTGGCCGTGTTTTTTGATGCTCGTGTAGCACTTACCACCACTTCATCACCTACAAAACTTTGTACAGATAAACTGAAGTTAATGATGGTATTTGAGTTTAAATCAACAGTTTTTTCTTCGGTTTTGTAACCTAAATAACTCACACTAAGAGTGTATTTGCCTGGAGATACACTTAAGGTATAGTCTCCATTTTTGTCACTCAGAATGGTTACTGCTTTGTTTTTTAACTTGATTGTTGCTCCAGCTAAAGATTTTTGATTGTTTTCGGTTACTTTTCCGTTAACAGTAATTTGGGCCATTGCAACACAAGGCAACAGCATGGCAAATAATGCCAATAATCTTAAATTTTTCAATTTGTATTTTTTGTTTTAGTTAAACGTTTCGGAAACTGGGGTTACCTCCGAATTAGTTAAACTCCATAAACCATCCCTACGCCAGCATTACCTGGATCAGGTGCATTTAGAGGTTGACGGTTGAAAGTAAAAAGGCTGAAGGTCTCCCTTTTCCATCTTACATTTTCCCTCTTCCATCTAAAATGGGTATGTTCTCAGCCTTTATTTGTGTTTTTTACAAAACAAGGCACCCCTTATTGATGGTGCAAATGTAATGTAAAAGGATTAAGATTAAGAAATTGATTTGAAAATAGTATTATAATGACTGATTGTTAGGTCCTTAAGAAATCATCAATAGCATAAATCGCATTTTGTAATCGGGTTTCAATACCTCCAATTACTTTATAATTTGCGTTTAATGCTTTTAATTCTTTATGCCAAATTTCCATAAAATAATCACGCTTATGCGGAAAATCTCTTAGAGGGTCATCCTGCCAAGGTAAATCAATATCTAGTAAAAGATAGAAATCATAAGGACGATTTGTCAAGCCATCTAAAACAACTTGAGGTGTTTCTCCAAAAAACTCATCGCTCCAAATTTTTACGGTAGCAAAGGTTGTATCGCAAATAATAAATTCAGTTTCGGCCGTTGCCAAAATAGATTCTTCTAATGCAACTTGCCCGTGAAACATATTAATCTCATCCTGTAAAGTGCAATCGCTTGTTAAGGCTGCACAATAATAACGAGCATATTCAGGTACCCAAGGCACATTATAATGTTTTGCCAATGCGATGGATATGGTAGATTTGCCCGTGCTTTCAGGGCCAACAATTGCTATCTTTTTAATTGTTTTGTTCACGATAAATCTTTCTCCAATCTAAATAACCCATTGTGGCAATGCCAATGTATAAAGCATACATCAACCCTGTTGCATACAAGTCTTTTGAAAAATATACACTTACATAAATAATATCTACAAATATCCAAATTAACCAATTCTGTAGAACACGCCTAGCAAGAAAAACTTGTGCAATAAGGCTACAGGCTGTACAAAAGCTATCAACGAAAGGAAATGACGCGTTGGTTTTATGGAATAAAGTAAAACCTAGTCCTAAAGTAAATACTATTACTCCAATAATTGAGAGGATGACTTCTTGTTTAGTAATATTTATAATTGGTTGCTCTTTTTCAGGATTATCTTTTTGCTTGCTCCAATAATACCAGCCATAGATATTTGTTAAAAGGAAATAAACTTGCAAGCCAGCATCTGCATAAAGTCTACCCTCAGAGAATATGAAAACATAGATAATTACACTAATGCAAGCAATTGGCCAATTCCAAATGTTGTTTTTAGCCGCTAACCACACGCAAAGAATTCCAGTAAATACACCGCACCACTCTAACCAACCAGTCCCAAAGAGAAACTGTTTTATGCTTTCGCTAAATCCAATTGCCAGTAATAACATGTTTCAAAAGTATAAAATAGATATGAGTATTGAGATGTGAGATTTAAGACTGAATTATAATTTAAGGAAAATCTTAAAAACAAAAAAGTCCGATAGGAAACAACGCCTACCGGACAATAAACCAAACAAACTATTTATGAAGAATCCTCAAACTTGTTGAGGAAATTTTTAATCTAATTAGTATTAGGCGTTGAATTAAAATTAATCGCGGCCCTCACGCTCACATCACTTGATAAAGAACTTCTTAAAGTGTATTCCATTCTCACTCTTAAGTTATTCCCTTTCACATATTCATCTACAAAACGTGAATTGTCTATGTCTAGTACAAGATTGTTGCCAATATTTTCTGAGACATCATTTCTTGACGCAACCATGACTTCAGCCCCAGCGCCATTAACTAAAAATATTTTTACGGATTTAAAAACCCCTAAGTTCTGATTTGTAGGGTTACTTGCATCTAACCTAACTGATGCTATCCTTACTTCCTTAATGTAATTGGTGCCATTTTGATTGCCAAAGATTTGGTCAAAACTGCTTGCCGAGCTTGTAGCGCTTAATGTTGTATTTATTTTTGAGCTTGCAGGGATAATCAAACTCGAAGTATAGGGGAAGGTAGATTTAATGATTGACTGTACTGTTGCACATCCTGCCAAAAGGCTAGATATTATTACAAATGATAAAATTATTTTTTTCATATACTACAAACAATCATTGGGCTTAAAAGTTTTTTTTGTAAAAAATCAATCAATATTGTCTTGTTTTTTAAACTATTGTTGAAATTTAAATACAGTTTTAAATAAGTCTCATTCGTAGTAAAACTCAAAATCAATTAAAACAATCTCCCATACAGGATGTTAATTTATTATAGTTTAAACAGATTGAAATGAAAATAGAATTACGCTTAATTAATAGAAATTAAACTAAAGATTATTATCATGAAAAGAGCGAGTTTAGGAATTTTAGCTGTTGCAGGCTTATCATTAGGATTATTTGCATTCGGCTCTATCAAAGAAGGTGGCATACAAGGAAAAGTTACACCAGCAGAAGGTGCTAAAGAAGTTGTTGCAATTGCAGGAACAGATACTTTAAGGAGTACCATAAGTAATGGAGCTTTTGTATTTAGTAAAGTAAAAAAGGGAACATATACCGTTTGGGTAAAAGCAAATGCACCTTATAAAGATACTTCGGTAGAAAATGTAGCAGTCACAGATAGTGCAACAACAGATATTGGAGAGATAAAGTTATTACAATAGAAATATTGTGTGTGTTAAAAAAGAAAGAGGGCTTAATGTCCTCTTTTTTGTTGCAATAAATTTCAAAAAAGTCAAGCTTTTTTCTATTCAAAAACCTATCTTTGCATCCCGACAGAGCTGTGGGAGTTTTTAATACATCGTAGCAAGGATTTCTCCCAGCTATTAGTCAGAATTTGACTTTTTACTTTAGACTTTTTTAAAAACCCACAATGCCTAAAGATCTCTCTATACAATCAGTACTTATTATTGGATCAGGACCTATTATTATTGGTCAAGCTTGCGAATTTGATTATGCAGGTTCTCAAGCCGCACTTTCTCTTAAAGACGAAGGAATTACGGTTTCAATCATCAATTCTAATCCGGCAACCATCATGACGGATAAAGTTATTGGCGATCATGTTTACTTGTTGCCTTTAACCTTAGATTCGATTGAGCAAATTTTAACTGACCACGCAACTAATCCAAACTTACCTAAAATTGATGCTGTATTGCCAACAATGGGCGGTCAAACTGCCTTAAACCTTTGTGTAGATGCAGAGGAGCGTGGAATTTGGAAGGCACACGGTGTAAAAATCATTGGTGTTGATGTTGCTGCAATCGAGAAAACCGAAAACAGGGAGTCTTTCCGCCAGTTAATGGTTGATATTGGTGTAGGTGTTGCGCCTTCAAAAATTGCAAACTCATTCTTAGAAGGTAAAGAAGCCGCTCAAGAAATCGGTTTCCCATTGGTAATTCGCCCATCATATACATTAGGTGGTTCTGGTGGTGGTTTTGTGCATAAAAAAGAAGAATTTGATGCTGCATTAAAACGTGGACTAGAAGCTTCTCCAACCCATGAAGTTTTAGTAGAAAAGGCCGTTTTGGGATGGAAAGAATATGAGTTAGAGCTTTTGAGAGATGGAAATGATAACGTAATCATTATTTGTTCTATCGAAAACTTCGACCCAATGGGAATTCATACTGGAGATTCAATTACTGTTGCTCCAGCCATGACTTTATCGGACCGTTGTTACCAAGAAATGCGTAATCAGGCTATAAAAATGATGCGTGCCATTGGTAATTTTGCTGGCGGATGTAATGTACAGTTCTCTGTAAATCCAGATAATGATGATATCATCGCTATCGAAATCAATCCTCGTGTTTCTCGTTCATCAGCGTTAGCAAGTAAAGCTACTGGTTATCCAATTGCTAAAATTGCTGCAAAACTGGCAATTGGTTACAACTTAGATGAGATTGAAAATCAAATTACTAAAACAACTTCGGCGTATTTTGAGCCTACTTTAGATTACGTTATCGTAAAAGTTCCTCGTTGGAATTTCGATAAATTTAAAGGTGCTAATACAGAACTTGGTTTGCAGATGAAATCTGTAGGTGAGGTAATGGCAATTGGCCGTAGCTTTATCGAAGCTTTACAAAAAGCTTGTCAGAGTTTAGAAATTGGTAGAGCTGGTTTAGGAGCAGACGGCAGACAAAAAAGAAATATCGAAGAAATCATGCATGGCTTAGAGCATCCAAGCTGGAACCGTTTGTTCCTGATTAAAGATGCAATGAGTATGGGTGTTCCTTTAGAATCTATTCGTAAGGTTACTAAAATTGACAAATGGTTCTTGTCTCAAATTCAAGAATTAGTAAATATAGAAGTAGAACTTAAACGTTATTCGTTAACTAACATACCAAAAGATTTCTTCTTCAATTTAAAACAAAGAGGCTTCTCTGATATTCAAATTGCCTATGTTTTAGGTAATGTTACAGAAGATGATGTTTACAACCGCAGAAAAGAATTAGGCATTAAACGTGTTTATAAAATGGTTGATACTTGTGCAGCTGAGTTTGCGGCACAAACACCATATTTCTACTCAACTTTTGAAGAATCTCCAATCCAAATTTCTTTGGTTGGTAATGAGATACTTTCAGATGGCGATGAGTTAGGTTCAAATGAATCAATCGTATCTGATAAGAAAAAGGTAATCGTTTTGGGTTCTGGTCCAAATAGAATTGGACAAGGTATAGAATTTGATTACTCTTGTGTACATGGTTTATTAGCTGCAAAAGAGAGCGGTTTCGAAGCGATTATGATTAACTGTAATCCAGAAACGGTTTCTACAGATTTTAACATGGCCGATAAATTATACTTCGAACCAGTTTTCTGGGAACATGTACGTGAGATTATAGAACTTGAAAATCCAATTGGTGTAATTGTACAATTAGGTGGACAAACAGCGCTTAAAATGGCTGAAAAACTTCACGAGAACAACATCAAAATTATCGGTACTGCTTATAATGATATGGATGTTGCCGAAGACCGTGGTCGTTTCTCAGACTTGTTAAAAGAATTAGATATTCCTTATCCAAGATATGGGGTTGCAGAAAATGCTGAAGAGGCAATCGTAGTTGCAAACGAAGTTGGTTATCCAGTTTTGGTTCGTCCGAGTTACGTATTAGGCGGACAAGGAATGAGCATTGTAATTAACGATGAGGATTTAGAAAAAGCAGTTGTTAAATTGTTGGGAGATTTGCCTGGTAATCGCGTACTTATCGACCACTTTTTAGATAGAGCAGAAGAAACAGAGTCGGATTCGATTTCTGATGGAACTGATTGTCACATTGTTGGTTTAATGGAACACATTGAGCCAGCAGGTATTCACTCGGGAGATTCTTTTGCAGTATTGCCACCATTCAGCTTATCTGAAAAGGTAATTGCCGACATGGAAACTTACTCTAAGAAGATTGCTAAAGCTTTAAATGTAATCGGATTATTAAACATCCAATTTGCTGTTAAGAACGATAAAGTTTATGTAATTGAAGCAAATCCTAGAGCATCTCGTACTGTTCCATTCATTGCAAAAGCTTATGATGTACCTTACATTAATATTGCTGCAAGAATCATGTTGGGTGTAAATAAATTGAAAGACTTTACAATTGTTCGCAAACTAAAAGGATATGCTATTAAGGAACCTGTATTCTCTTTTGATAAATTCCCTGAAGTAACGAAAGAATTAGGTCCAGAAATGAAATCTACAGGAGAATCAATTCGTTTTATTAAAGACTTAGAAGACCCATATTTCCGTAAGTTATATAAGGATAAATCGATGTATTTGTCTAAATAGAATAAAAAAAGGAATGTCAGTCTGAGCTTGTCGAAGACTAGTCTATAAACTAAATCCCTTAACGAAAGTTGAGGGATTTTTTGTTATAACGATATCGTCATTGCGAGGAACGAAGCAATCTTAAAGCGATTTTTTTGAAGCGCAATAACACTACAACAATTAAAGGCAGTCCAACTTTCCGCTATATCTTTTTTGTTCTTCGACAGGCTCAGGATGACAAAAAAGGATGTCGCTTCAATTTGGGCTATTTAACCTAAGTTTGTGCAAGGAACCGCACATAGTTTCACAAACCTCCGTAAACTAAACTCGATTGCACGAATCCCGATTTTTCATCGGGAGAAGCAAAAGCGGGACTAACCTTAAAATGGAATGCTGTTTTTGCTTTTCAAATAAGCTTAAATGTCATCCTGAGCGTAGTCGAAGGATTACTGTTTAGTCCAAATTCTGGTATTTAAATCTAGTTCGTGTACAATATCATACATAAAACCTAGAATAGATATGTCATCATCTAGCAAATCAGCCCTTAATAACGTTTTGTAAACTGGAGCTTCAAAATAGTTTTTATCTAGCGGAAAAGCTACGTACATACTGGAATTGATAAACGATAGTGAAACAGTGTAAGCAGAACGCTGATTAAGGTCGTTAATTCTTTCCATCATTGCAGGAGTTAAAATATAACGAGCTTCCACTTGGTCGGTACTGTAAGTCACGAAATTTTTGTTGAAACCATCATTTTCCAACTCAACAACATTTTTATCGCCAACAGAAAATATGTTTTTAGAGAACCATGCACCTATTGAAGAACCGAAATCTTTTGGACGTACTACGGTAACTCCATTAAAGTTTTTGTTAAAATCGGCAGTAAAGACAATACCTTTTAAAATGTCATGCCAAGTGGTTTGAGTACCGTTTTTAGTCCGAGTTTCTGTTTTATATTCTGCGTGAACTTCGGCGAAATAAAATGAAGTTTTATCAACCTTACCACAAATTAAATCTTCGGTATGGTAACGGTCTATGCCAGTTGTAAATAATTGAGAAGAGGTGAATTCGGCTTCAGATATTCCATTTGTAGGGTCTAAAGTTAGACATTGGTCTACCGAACTTAATGCAGCGCCAACTACTTCTTTTTTAAATCTACTTTTATATTGAGCGGTATCATCACTTATTTTGTACAGCATAACTCCGCCAGGAATTACAGCAGCGGCACCAACTAATAAACCAGCAATTAACCCACCAAAATTGGTAACAGGAAAAGCCAATAAGATGCCGCCTAGAATTAAGCCCCAACCTTTATAATTGGTCGAAACAATTTTTTTTCGCTGAATTTCTAGTTCCTCAAGAACGCTTTGAACCGCTGGACTTATTACAAAATTGACTGCCATTAATTATTGAAAAGTTCTTTAGCGTCCACATTCTTACGTTCTTCTTCTGCTGTTTCTAAAACTGGCATCGGCTGATAACCTAGCATTCCGGCAAACATATTACCTGGAAACATCATCACAGCGTTATTGTAAGTAGTAACAGATGAATTATAGTTTCTTCTAGCTGCGGCTATTTGCTCTTCACTTTCTGTCCAAGTGCTTTGTAGATTTAAAAAGTTGGTATTTGCCTTTAGGTCTGGATAATTCTCTACACTAACCATTAATCCTTTTACTGCAGAACCAATTTGTTGGTCTAAAGCTAATTTGTCACTTTCACTAACATTGCTACCCAAAGCTTTACCTCTTAATTCAGTGATTTTGGTTAAGGTGTCGCCTTCGTATTGCATATATTGCCTAACGGTTTCAACAAGGTTTGGTAATAAATCAAAACGTTTTTTAAGCATTACATCAATTGCAGAAAATGCATTGGCAACTTGATTTTTCTTACTTATTAATGAGTTATAAATTCCTATGCCAATAATTAATACAAGGATGGCAATTACTGCTACAATAATCATTTTTGTTTGTTTAAGTCTAGGTTAAATATAAATATAGTATTAAGATATATAATTGGTTTAGCTGTTACAAAAATTAGCTACAAAAAAAGAACCCTGTTGCGGAGACAACAGGGTTCAAATCAATCAATACTAAAAAGGAGAACCTTTTTAATCTTCCAAAATTACAACTCCTTTTGCTTCAAACACAATTTCTTTTTTAGGTTGTGTAATTTTAGCTATTTCTTCAGCTGATTTTTTAGCATCTTCTGCAAAATGTTTCAAATCTTCAACGGATGTTTCTTTTCTTTCGGCAAAGCCATCAATCACTACTTTCTTCCCTGCCAAGTCTTTTGGCATAAAAAAAGCATAGTCTTTAAAGTTTACAAACATAGTTTTACCGTTAGGCAATTCTAAATTCATAAAGCAACCTTTTTTCTGGCAAACTAAAGTAACTAACCCAGTTACCTTCATGTCTTTTTTAGTTTTATCGCCTAAAGTAGATTCCACCTGTGCGGTTGTTATTACATCTCCTTTTTTAACCCCTTCTCCAAAAGATTTTCCTTTGTAAGCATCTTGTGCAAATGCAAAAGCAGTAAATAGGCATAAAGCCAAGCTCAAAATAATTCTTTTCATTTCAATTTATTTAATTTGATATAACTCAATTTCTTATCTATTACAAAAGTATTTAAAATCCTTCTAAGTAGGCAATGTTCTTTTGGTAAATTTTATTCAGAAAAAAACCCCACTGCTTCCAGCAGTGAGGTTAATCATCCCTATTGTTTTTATTAGCATCCATCACTGGAACTAATAACACAAAACATCAGGCAATTATTTGCCCAAATTCTCATATTTTAATTAATCGTCTGCAATTGTTTGATAGTTTGATGTTTATGTAAATTAACCGCAAAAAGGAATACGCATTCTTTGGTTAAGGACGTGGAATTATTTCCCGAATTATCTTAAAGTGGGAAATTCATTCCAATATTAATATTCAAAAGTCTACCCAAAAAGTAGAGAAAACACTTCTTCAATTTTGCTAACCGTTATAATTTCTATCTTAAATTTACCCCTTTCTAATCCTTTTAGGTTGTAATTAGAAATGAAGATTTTTTCAAAGCCTAACTTTTCTGCTTCAGAAATTCTTTGTTCTATTCTATTAACAGCCCTGATCTCTCCAGATAAACCAACCTCTGCCGCGAAGCAGATTTTAGAAGAAATAAAAATATCTTCATGAGAAGAAATAATAGCAGCCATTATTGAAAGGTCAATTGCAGGGTCTTCGACTTTTATGCCACCAGCAATGTTTAGGAAAACGTCTTTTGCACTTAACCTAAATCCACACCTCTTTTCTAAAACGGCTAAAAGCATATTCATTCGTTTTGTGTCAAAGCCTGTAGCAGAGCGTTGAGGAGTTCCATAGGCGGCAACGCTAACCAATGCTTGTGTTTCGATTAACATTGGTCTAGCGCCTTCTAAAGTAGCACCAATTGTTATGCCGCTCAGCTCTTCATCTCTTTGACTTAATAAGATTTCCGAAGGGTTGGAAACTTCCCTTAACCCGCTGCTCTGCATAGCGTAAATTCCCAATTCTGCGGCTGCACCAAAACGATTTTTAATCGACCTTAAAATTCTATAGATATGATGCCTATCTCCTTCAAATTGAAGAACGGTATCCACCATGTGTTCTAAAATTTTTGGGCCTGCAATGGCTCCGTCTTTGGTAATGTGGCCTATTAGAAATACAGGAGTGTTGGTTTCTTTAGCAAAACGTAATAATTCAGCCGTGCATTCCCTTACTTGAGAAACACTCCCTGGAGTTGATTCGATATGAGCAGAATATAAAGTTTGTATTGAGTCTACAATTACAATTTCTGGCTCTAATTGCTCAATTTGCTTAAATATGTTTTGTGTTGATGTTTCTGTAAGTATATAGCAATCTGATTTTGGATTTGCAGTAATCCGCTCTGCTCGCATTTTAATCTGTTGCTCACTTTCTTCACCAGAAACATATAAGATTTTTCTGCCAGCTACATTTAATGCTAATTGCAGCATTAAAGTCGACTTGCCTATTCCGGGTTCTCCACCAATTAAAATAACAGAGCCAGCAACTAATCCACCTCCTAATACTCTATCTAATTCTGCATCTCCAGTACTGGTTCTTTCTTCAGTTGCACTCAAAATCTCTTCAACCTTGCTTGGCTTGCTTAATCTTTGTGTGCCAGAAGGCGATTTCCACGTGGGAATATTTGCAACACCTTTGTCAATAACTTCTTCAACAAAAGTATTCCATTGGTTACAAGATGGACATTTACCTAGCCATTTGGCAGATTCATAGCCACAACTTTGACAGAAATAAGCAGATTTAGTTTTAGCCAATTTAATTTACAATTTGCCTGCCTGCCGCAGGTAGAGATTTATGAATAACGATTTGAAACATGAATTTAAATGTAATCAATGGAATAATCGGATTAAGTTTTAAACAAAAAAAGCCTAATTTCAATTTGAAACTAGGCTATGTTTTATAAAGTCCCCTTTAGGGGATTTAAGGTTTACAATTTAATCTCTTCGTCTTTAGAAGATAAAAAATGAAACTCAGTTAAATTATAAGAAGACATGGATTTTACCCTAATGCGTTGTCCAAATTTGAAGAACCATTTCCACTGTAAAGAAACTAATCCTTTTTTAATGAAGGCTTCAATATATGGATGTACACAAAGTGTAATATTCTTTTCATTCTGCTCTTGCAAAATGTATGTCAAGTTACTTTCAATATCATCCATTAAAACAATACTGGCTTTAATTTCTCCAGTACCATCACAAGTTGGACATTTCTCAACCGTAACAATATTCATCTCCGGTCTAACACGTTGACGAGTAATTTGCACTAAACCAAATTTACTTGGAGGTAAGATGGTGTGTTTAGCACGGTCTAACAACATCAAATCGCGTAAATAATCAAAGAGCATTTTTCTATTGGTCGGTTTATGCATATCGATAAAATCGATAACCACAATACCACCCATATCTCTCAACCTCAATTGACGAGCAATTTCTTTTGCAGCCTCTTTATTAACTTGAAGAGCATTTTCTTCTTGATTTTCTTTGCTAGCAGTTCTATTACCGCTGTTTACATCAATTACGTGTAAAGCCTCAGTATGTTCTACTACCAAATAAGCTCCGCCAGCAAGATTTACTGTTTTGCCAAAGCCATTTTTAATTTGTTTTTCAACGCCGAAATGCTCAAAAATTGGCTCTTTATGCTTGTAATGTTTAACGATTTTTTCCATTTCTGGAGAAATTTCGTGTACATAAGAACGTATATCTTCGAACAGATTTGCATCATTTACATAAACATTTGTAAAATCAGCGCTTAAAATATCTCTGATTAGGGTAGAAGTACGATCCATCTCTCCCCAAACACGTTTAGAAGGCTCTGCATCAGGTAACTTTTTAGTAAAGTTTTCCCATTTGGATACAGAATCCAATAAATCTTTTTGTAATTCGGCAACGCCTTTACCTTCAGAAACAGTCCTAATGATTACTCCAAAGTTTTTAGGCTTAATACTTTCAATAATCTTTTTTAAACGATTACGTTCGGTATTGCTTTTAATCTTTTTAGAAATCGAAATTACGTTCGAAAAAGGAACTAAGACAATGTATCTTCCTGCTATAGAAAGGTCAGAGCTTAATCTTGGGCCTTTAGTAGAAATTGGTTCTTTAGCAATTTGAACAGGTAAGATCAAATTCTTGCTGACAATTTCGGATATTTTACCCGCTTTATTAATGTCGGCTTCTAATTTAAAATTGTCTAATAAAGTTCCATTGACTGTGCCGTTACGCTTAATTTTAGTAAGCTTTATCAAAGATTGTACTTGTGGGCCAAGGTCGAAATAATGCAAAAATGCATCTTTCTCATAACCAACATCAACAAATGCAGCATTTAGGCCAGGCATAATTTTTTTAATGCGACCTAAATAAATATCGCCTACGGCGTAATTATTGTTAATGTGTTCCTTATGAAGCTCAACAAGGTATTTATCTTCAATTAAAGCTATGGTTACTCCCGTAGGAGTAGAATCGATTATTAATTCCTTTACCAAAAGCTACAGATTTTAAGGCAATTTAATGCCTTATTACACATGGACCAAAAAACATTGAATCCAAAAATAAATGCTTTATTTAAGAAACATTTATTTTTGGCCAAAGCACTAATAGGAAAATCCTATTTTTTCTTGTGTCTGTTTTTTCTTAAACGTTTTTTACGTTTGTGCGTAGCCATTTTATGTCTTTTTCTTTTTTTACCGCTTGGCATAATTTTAAGTTTTTAATGTTTTTATTAATTCTGTTAATTAACGTTTATTCTTTAACTCAGCCACCTTTTTATCTATAAAACCTGATAATGTAGGATTGGCGGCTAATTTTTTGCTATTTAAATAAGCGTCTATTGCTTCTGTGTTTTTTCCTAGATTTTCATAAGCCGTAGCTAAGTAAAAATAGGCATCTGGTGTAGCTTTAATATTGCTAATAATGTCGTTAAAACGAATAATAGCTTTGTCAAACTGACCAGACTTGATTGCGAACATGCCTAAATTCATGTTCGCTTTTAAATTTTTTGGATCTTTTTTAACTACTTCCAATAACATTGCGATACCACTCATTGGAGCACCTAAGCCGTTTACGATGGTAATGCCTAAACCAGTTTTTGCATCGTTACTGCTGGTGTCAATCGCTAATGCTTTTGTAAAGGCATTATTTGCCTTTTGTAACATAGCTGGTTGTATCAAACTGTCTTGGGTGTTGTCAAAAGCTTTCAAAAAACGAGTTCCTGCATCTAACCAATTTGAAAGTGTACCTTCATTATTGGCAACAACCTCTAAGTACATTGCGCTTGGAACAGATTGCTCAACATCATCCCATTTCTGTGCTAATGTTTTTGCGTTTGTAATTTTATCTCCCTCCGAAGCACTTTTATAAGAATTCTCTAACGCAATAATTTCTTTAGCAGTTGCACTGCTCACTAAATTCTTTGCAGTAGTAGAAACTTCTTCGATAGTTATTTGCGGGGTTGATGATGCAGTCGCTTGTCCATTTGTAGGTATTTGTCCAGCTTCATCTTTTGGTTTAACCAGGCCCTTAACGTCTCTAGTAAACAAAAATCCGCCAAGCAATAATATTGCAATAATAAGAATAACTTGTTTTGAACGGATATTGTTTAACATAATGAATTAAGCTTCTGCTTTAACTTTTTTAGAGTTGTTTTTAACTTTATCAACAAATACTTTTGCAGGTTTAAAGCTAGGAACAAAATGCTCTGGGATAATGATAGCAGTGTTTTTAGAAATATTTCTAGCAGTTTTTTGTGCTCTCTTTTTTACAACGAAACTTCCAAATCCTCTAACATATACATTCTCGCCGCCAATCATACTGTTTTTGATTACTTTGAAAAATGCCTCAACTGTTTCTTGTACATCTACTTTCTCAATGCCTGTTTTTGTTGATATTTCTGAAATAATATCTGCCTTAGTCATATTTTTCTATTTTATTAAGTTATTGTGTATTTAATATTATAACTGTTTTGGGGTTGCAAAAGTATTGCTTTTTAATGAGATAGGAAAATAAAAGATGATTTATTTACAATCAAAATCATCATGTCACTGCAAGTTTTAATAAAATGACAAGTTTTGATTGTATTTTTGATGAAATGAGCTTCCAAACCGAAATAATAAAATGGTATAAAATTAATAAACGCGATCTTCCTTGGCGTAGTACAACAGATCCTTATGTAATTTGGTTATCTGAAATCATCTTACAACAGACTAGGGTTGAGCAAGGCTTGCCTTACTTTAACAAGTTCTTGGAAAACTTTCCAACGGTAAAAACTTTTGCAGGTGCCACTGAAACTGAAGTTTTAAAACTTTGGCAAGGCTTAGGTTATTATTCTAGGGGTAGAAATATGCTTTTTACTGCTAAACAAGTAATGGAATTGCATAGTGGTAACTTCCCAAAAGATTATGATAAGTTGATTGAGTTGAAAGGAATAGGCGATTATACTGCAGCAGCCATATCTTCTTTTTCAAATGATCAATCTAAAGCTGTTTTAGATGGAAATGTTTTTAGGGTGCTATCTCGATACTTCGGAATAGAAGAACCAATTAACTCTACAACTGGGAAAAAAATATTTTCAGCGCTTGCTCAAAGTCTAATTGAAGGTCAAAAACCATCAGTATACAACCAGGCGATAATGGAATTTGGTGCGTTACAATGTAAGCCTAAATCTCCTAGTTGTAGTATTTGCCCATTACAAGTTGGTTGCTTTGCACTTAAAAATCACAAAGTGAATGTATTGCCAGTTAAGCTTAAAAAGGTAAAAGTAAGAGAAAGATGGTTTAATTACTTTGTTGCATTACAAGGCGATAAAATTTTAATTAAACAGCGAAAGCCAGGGGATGTTTGGCAGCAGATGTATGATTTTCCTTTGATTGAAACCAGTGGACCTGTAGGCTTAAATGTTACACAGTTTAATGATACAGTAAAAGAAATGTTTGGTAACGATATAAAAATCAAATCTTTGATGCAAAAAAAACATATTTTAACTCACCAAATTATATATGTTCATTTTTTTGGTTTAGAAAATTATATGATTAACTTTAATATGCATACAGATATTAAATCGGTTATGGTTGAGGATTTTGCAGTTCTGCCTCATCCGAAAGTTATAAGTGATTTTTTTGAATTGTATTTGCAAAACAAACCAAATATTTAATCTATGTCCGGTATTAATAAAGTTATTTTAGTGGGGCACCTGGGTAAGGATCCAGAAGTTCGACATCTAGAAGGTGGTGTAACAGTTGCAAGCTTTCCTTTAGCAACCTCAGAAACGTATAACAAAGATGGTAAACGTGTTGAACAAACAGAATGGCACAATATTGTGCTATGGCGAGGTTTGGCAGAAGTAGCATCAAAATATCTTCAGAAAGGAAAGCTAGTTTATATTGAAGGAAAATTAAGAACACGCTCTTTTGAAGATAAAGAGAAGGTAAAGAAATATGTAACAGAAGTTGTAGCCGAAAACTTTACTATGCTAGGTAGGAAAAGTGATTTTGAAAATACGCCTGTTAGCTCTGGAACTCCAAAAAGTGAAGATGATTACGTAAGTCCAAACAATGATTCGGTAGCTGAAACTGGCGATCTCCCTTTTTAGAAAAGACCATAAGAACAAAGAAGCCTCAAATTAATTTGAGGCTTCTTTGTTCTTATTCAACTGTAACAGATTTTGCTAAATTTCTTGGTTGATCTACGTTACAACCTCTTAATACAGCAATATGATATGATAATAGTTGAAGCGGAATAGTTGCAAGTAATGGTAAAAATGCTTCATTTGCATCAGGTATTTCAATACAATAATCAGCCATTTTTTTTACTTCAATATCCCCCTCTGTAACTATAGCTATAACTACACCCTTTCTAGCTTTAACCTCTTGAATATTACTAATTACTTTTTCATAAGATGAGTTTTTAGTTGCAATCACAACAACAGGCATTTCCTCATCAATTAAGGCAATTGGGCCATGTTTCATTTCTGCCGCCGGGTAACCTTCAGCATGTATGTACGAGATTTCCTTTAGTTTTAATGCGCCTTCTAGCGCAACTGGAAAGCCGCTTCCTCTCCCTAAAAATAAACAGTTCCTAGAATCCTTAAATTTCTCAGAAATTTCCTTAACAATATCATTAGATTTTAAGGCGATTTGTATCTTATCGGGAATAGAATCAAGCTCGGTTAATAATTCAATCAATTTAGAACTGGTAATTGTTCCCCTTTGCTGACCGATATAAAAGGCTATTAGTGTTAATACAGTAACCTGTGCAGTAAATGCTTTAGTTGATGCCACTCCAATTTCTGGCCCCGCGTGAGTATAAACCCCTGCGTGAGTAAGTCTTGGGATTGAAGCCCCAACTACATTACAAATGCCAAAAATGGTTGCACCTTTTTCTTTAGCCATTTCTATTGCAGCCATTGTATCTGCAGTTTCTCCAGATTGAGATATCGCAATTACCACATCTTTTTCGGTTATGATTGGATTTCTATACCTAAATTCTGAAGCATATTCCACTTCAACGGGTATACGAGCATATTCTTCAATTAAATATTCACCAACTAAGCCAGCATGCCAAGATGTGCCACAGGCAACAATAATTATACGATCAATGTTTTTAAGCTTATCAACGAACTCCTTAATACCTCCAAGTTGAACCTTACCTTCTTCTGGATAAATCCTTCCTCTCAAACAATCCCTAATCGAACGGGGTTGCTCATAGATTTCTTTTAACATAAAGTGATCGTAACCACCTTTCTCCAGCATCTCAAGCTTAAGTTCTAGTTCTTGTATATAGGGTGTTTGAACAACATTGTCTAAGCGTTTTATCATCAATTCATCGCGTTTTAAGAATGCGATTTCATTGTCGTTAAGATAAATTACATTTTTTGTATATTCTATAATTGGTGTAGCATCAGAAGCGATAAAATATTCTCCTTGGCCAACTCCAATTACCATTGGACTTCCTTTTCTAGCAGCAATCAGTTGGTCGGGATTATCTTGATCCATTACTACTATAGCATAGGCCCCACTAACTTCCTTTAATGCTAGTCTAACAGCTTCTAATAAATCATTATGTTCATTCTTGTAAATCTCTTCTATTAAATGAATTAATACTTCTGTATCAGTGTCGCTATTAAAAATATGCCCCCTGCTTAAAAGCTCTTCTTTTAAAACAGCATAATTTTCTATAATGCCATTATGAATAATGGATAACCTACCATTGTTTGAAGTATGAGGATGTGAATTTCTATCTGAAGGAGCTCCGTGTGTAGCCCATCTAGTATGGCCCATCCCAATTGTTCCCGCTAAGTCTTTCCCTTCAGCAAAATTTTCAAGTTCATTAACTTTGCCTGCTTTCTTAAAGATATTTAGATCGCCATTATTAATTAAGGCAATTCCAGCACTATCATATCCACGATACTCTAATCTTTTTAGTCCTTTAATTACAATGGGCCAAGCTTCTCTAAAGCCAATATAACCTACAATTCCACACATATATAGTCCTTTTAGTTCTTGAAAAATAAAACCCCTCGAAAATAGTTAATTTCCGAGGGATTTTAGAAGTTATAAAATTATTTATATCTCTAATTTATCTTGGTATAATAAATATTTAATTTCATTAGATTATCACCAGCAACTGGATTCTTTTTATATGAACCAATAACGGCTCTAGATGCTGTTGCTATTGAAGGAAATACTTCAAATTCTGTTGAAGGTGTAGCGGCTAAGAAGGTTCCATAATCTATGGTTTTGCCATCCAGAAGGTCTTGTACGTATGCTGAAACATTAAAAATATATTGTTTAGTTAAAACATTGTAATAACCTCCAAAAGTGCCACTGTAACGAGGGTCAGGGCTTGAAGTTGAAGATCCGGCATTGTTGTCTGGTAAATTCTGTCTTTTTTCAGCAATGTCATACCTATAAAGTGCTAACCTAGGGGCAGCGTTATAAGGAATAGCATCAGAGCCTGAACTTAGGTCAATAACAAGTTCAGCTTTGTTGACTACGATTTTGCCTGTGCTTGCAGCAAATTTGCTTAAGTATGGGAATGAGATCTTGTTCCTTAGGCCAGATAGTGGTTGTAAATATGTAACTGGATATTGTATACTTGGATTTGATAATTGTGTGGCAACAGGTGTGCCTGTATAATCATGCTTAATTGTTGCAGCAACTGGATTTGTGCTAGCTACTATTGGAAAATCTATAGAAACCGTATCTTTTAAGCCAGTGCTTACATTTGCTTTTTTATAGTATAAAACAAGAGATGAGGAAGCACTACCAAAGTCAAAAAACATTATACCACCGTTACCGGTAGAGTTTGTTTTGTTTATTTGTACATGTAAGCCATTAAAAAACCTTGTAAAATTTGCATTGTATTTTAAATTCTCTGCACTTATATTAACAATGTTTTCTTGAATAAATGTTTTATCTAAAGGTATTCTTATTTGAGGACTAACTGTTCTAAGTGTGTCTGCCTTTCCCGCAACAACATCTGTTACTTTATAAGCTGTTGTTGGACGTAATTTACCAGTTTTATTGCCTAAAAGTGTTGAATAAGACCAATCTCTATCGCTTAAAAAAGAAGTTTCTCTGGATATATTTACATTTAACTGATGAACATCAATACTGTAATTAGCGGTACTGTCTCCATAAAATTGACCACCATACTTTAAAACTAAAATAGCTGAGTCAACAACAGGTGTTGTCCCGAAGTTGTAAGCATCCACTGGCAGGTTTACTGCCATAGCCAAGCTTGATTCTGTTGTGCCAAATATAGGGTCTTTTAAAAATCCCATTGGAAATCTAGCGGCAGTTACCGTAGATGTAATGTCGTCTTTCAATGTTCTAGAACTAATGGTAATAGTATCAACCAAAGCTCCTTGTACAGCGATACTCGGGTCAACTTCTAAACCAATTGTAGAGGAATTTTCGCATGAAGCGAAAAGAAAAAGACTTATCAACAGGGTTAATAAGTCTAGTTTTATAAATTTCATATTTGTTATTAAAATAATGCTTCTTAAGCTACTGAAACCAATTCTTCATCAGAGATTTCTTCATAAAAACTGAAGAAGTTCTCGTAATTTTCGGTTAAATTAAAGGCTAAAGTTGGCTTATTAGAATCTTTAACAAATTTTAACACATCATTGTCAATCTTTTCATCAGCTAAAACTACTGCGTCTGAATGAGTTATGGCTCCAATGTGTAAACTATTACTATCTGCTTTAATAAATGCTTTTGTATCTTCTTCAGTCATATTTTGCATCACAGCTTTTTTGTGCAAATCAGCATTTAAAGTTTCTGTAAAACAGTTTTCATAAACCGAATAAACAACTTTGGCATTTTTAAATGTTGGGTCGTTTTTATAAGTAGTTTTAATATAAGCAGGCACTAAAGAAGTCATCCAGCCATGGCAATGAACAATATCTGGTGCCCAGCCTAATTTTTTAACAGTTTCTAATGCTCCTTTACAGAAGAAAATAGTACGTTCGTCATTGTCTGCATAAAATTTGTTTTCCTTGTCTCTAAAAACATACTTTCTTTGAAAATAATCTTCGTTGTCTAAGAAATAAACCTGCATACGTGCGGCAGGAATTGAGGCTACTTTAATAATTAGCGGATTGTCATTATCATCAATAATAATGTTCATTCCTGATAATCGAATAACTTCGTGTAACCTGTTTCTTCTTTCATTGATGTTACCAAACCTAGGCATCAAGATGCGGATTTCGAATCCTTTTTCTTGCATCGCTTGAGGCAGTTGACGGGTAATTTCAGAAATTTTAGTAAGTTCGAGGAAAGGCGACATCTCGTGTGTAACAATCAGTAGCTTCGTTTTTGCCATCTCCATAGTGTATATTAAATTATGTTAATTTAAAGATTATCAAGGTGCAAAGGTACGAATAATATTAACATTTATCAATAACTTGTGCAATAGGCTTTGTAAGTTTTAGATAATTGTTCAACTTTGAGCCTTTAAAAACCAATTGATAATTTGGAAATCACAAATACAATCTCAGCATTACAAATGTTGTTAATGCCTTTACAAATGGCAAAATCTAAAGTTGCGTTAGTACCTACCATGGGTGCATTACATAAAGGGCATCTCTCATTAATTAAGATTGCGCAACAGCATGCTGATGTTGTTGTATGTAGTATTTTTGTAAATCCTACTCAATTTACAGATCCAAAAGATTTAGAAAAATACCCACGTCCGCTTGAACATGATATTAAAATGCTGCAAGAGGCGGGATGTAATTTTGTATTTATGCCAACAGTAAAGGAAATGTACCCTAGTTTTCCAACACCAGAAAATTGGTATATTGACCTAGGAGCTGCTGAGTTTTTATTGGAAGGCGAGTTTAGGAAAGGCCATTACCAAGGTGTAACTCAAATTGTAAAGAAACTTTTTGATGCAGTTGGGCCTGATGTTGCATTTTTCGGTCAAAAAGATTTCCAGCAGGTGCTAATGATTAAACGAATGGTGAAGCATTTTAATATGCCCGTTGAAATAGTTTCTTGTCCAATTATAAGAGAAGATGATGGGTTAGCCATGAGCTCTAGAAATATTCATTTATCTAAAACAGATAGGGAACATTCTTTAATATTAAGCAGGGCATTAAAATATGTAGCAGATAATTTCAACAAATCTGATTTGACTGACTTGCTATTAAAAGCTAAGGCAATGATTAATGAGATGCCTGGTGTAGAATTAGATTATCTTACCATTGCAGAAGGCGAAACTTTATTGCCAATTGCTAATAAACAAGTTAAAAATCCAATAGCGCTTGTTGCTGCCAAAGTAGGTGAAACTCGTTTAATCGATAATATGCTTCTTAATTAGATTTAAGTTTTGACTTTGAGCTGAGAACTTGCAGCTCCAAACTGTAAAACTTTATTCATAGCTTTGCACAATGATTATCGAGATTTTAAAATCGAAAATACACCGCGTTAAGGTAACACAAGCAGAATTAAATTATGTTGGTAGCATAACTATAGATGAAGATTTATTAGATGCAGCCAATATCATTCCTAATGAGAAGGTTCAAATTGTTAACAATAACAATGGCGAACGTTTTGAAACTTACGCAATTAGAGGTGAACGTGGTAGTGGTATGATTTGTCTAAATGGAGCTACAGCTCGCAAAGTGCAGGTTGGAGATATTCTGATTATTATGTCTTATGGTTCTTTGCCAATGGAAGAAGCAAAAAAATATCAGCCAATTCTTGTTTTCCCAGACGACAATAATCGTCTGCTAAAATAATTGTAGAATTTAGTTGGCTCTATTCTCTTCCTCGCTTCTTTTGTTTTCCTTACTTTTGTAAGTAGAGGTGCCAAAGTTGTACGTTAAGCTAAAAACCAAGCGTTGTGCGCCAAAATAATGATACATATCATTATTAATAATGCTTTTTTCCCTGAAAATCAATCTTCTTTTGATGTTGTCGAAGGCATCGTAAAGCGTAAGCTTGGTGTTGAGCTTGTTTTTGAACCAAGCTTTTTGCAAACCAAAATCAATTCCGTAAACAGGTTTAAATATGTAAAGACCGTTGCCACTTTTTGATTCGTAACTATAGCCAACATCCAACAACCAATCTTTTAAGTTGAAAACTTGACTGCCGTTAATCGTATAGTTAAATACACCAATACGGTAGGTTTGATTGAAGTAAGGAGTTAGCTCCTTGTTGTAATAAAACCCAACATTGTTGTTCATTCGCCACCATTTATTAATAATTAAGGGTGAACTTAACTGCAGGTTTGCAAAATTTCTGTAGGGAAGATTTCGACCTAAAAAAATTAGTTCATTTGTAGCTGGATTGTATTCGGGGTAACGGGCGAGGACATCTGTTTCTCGTCCAGCATTTAATGAAATGTTAATCGCTTTCCTATTATACGCCAATGCGAAAAGATTAGTTGTTGATGGTTGTAGGTATGGGTTTCCTATCCAATAATGGCGTGGACTGTAGTAAAAACGGAAGGGATTTAAAGCTGGGAAAGTTGGTCTTGTTAGCCGCCTACTGTAACTGAAGCTAAGTTGCTCAACATTGTTAATACTATAAGTAATGTTGAGGCTAGGCAGCCATTTCAAATACCTTCTTTCTGTAGCCATATTGGTCGTTATCGAATTGGCCATTGTATGTGTATATTCTGCTCTTAAACCCAAGCTATAATTGATTTTATCCCATTTGCCTAGATAAGAGAGATATCCGGCGGTAATATATTCACGATAATGGAATTCATTACTACGCTGGGCATCTAAGTTAAAAACCGCATTAACCAAAGTGTAATAGCGAAGATTATTTTGAGTAGTAGTGTAGGCAAATTTACTACCAAATTCCAATTTAGCTATTCCTATGGCTTGGCTGTAATCTGCTTGTGCAGTGTGGATCAAGATATTGTTCGTAGAATTGGTTTTCCAATAATTTAGCCGTTCATTGCTCAATTCATTCCAATTTTGAATGTCCTCGGTTTGTCGACTGTCTATTTGAGCCAAAGAAGCAATTACATGAAGCTCACTATTTTTAAACTTAGCATCGTAATTAAGTCCACCTGCGTAATTATGCTGTTTGGGTAATGCATTATTGCTGCCGTTAACATGTGCAATTTTATGTGCTAAGTTGCTAGTTTGTGTAAGTAATTGATTGTCTGTTACCGCATTTCTGTCAACTTGAAAGGTGCGGGCAAAGACCTCTAAACTTTGTCCTTTTTGCAATTCGTAAGCCATTCTTGCCTGCACATTAAAGTTCTGGTTGGAAGTGACGGTTCGTGTATCAGTAGTCATGGCATTTCTATTAGGCAAGTACTGTAATGCATAGTATTTGTAAAAGGTGCTTCCAGTGATATGACCCAATTTTAAGTCGTAGATAAACCTGTTTGTTTTATAAGTAAACGATAGGTTATTGTCGAGTAAGCTATAGTTGTTTCGCTGAAACCTAGCATTATATATTCCTTTTAACCCTAAAGATTGATTTCTTTTTAGTTTAACGTCAATAATGCCTTGATATTCGCCATCATATTTTGAGGAGGGCTGGCTAATTAATTCAATGGATTCAACCATTTCAGGAGCTAAGCTGTTTAAGTAAGCCTGAATTTCATCATTATTCATATTTATCGGTTTTCCGTCAACAAACAATGTTGGGGTAGCTCTACTGGCCATCAACATTGTTCCGTCTTGGTTAATTTGTAATCCAGGGAGTTTTCTAAGTACATCCATTAAATTAGAAGCAGACTTAAAAAAAGGATTGTTAGCAATACCAATTTTTATTTGGCCATTCATAGCACTAAAGTTTGGGGTTCCGCTAGTAACTGATATTTCTTTGAGTAGATTAAGATCTTCGTTTATTAAAACATTACCTAGTGCCAAGGTTCTTGAATCATCCTTATTAACGGTTAATTCTTTATGCAGCTTTTGATAGCCAATTAAGGTGGCAGATAAAATGTATTTCCCATTAGGTACCTCCTTAAATTCAAATAAACCCAATGTATCGCTATTGGTATTTTTAATCAGGGTTGGTTGGTCTTGATATACCAATGTTAAATTTGCAAACGATACGTCTTGATTGGTTTTTGCATCAACCAGTCTTCCTTTAATAGTTTGTGCATGTAAGTATGTGCCTGTAAACAAGCAAAAGCATAATAATACCGATTTAATCTTCATGTGTTTTGGTTTTATGGAATGTTCCAAAACTAGAAGCGAAGAGGCCAGAATAGGTTTTGATTTTCAGATTTGGGAGTTCTGAATTATAAATTCAGACAAATCTTATGTGATCAAATAGTTGATAACTGTTCTTTATAAAGCGTAGGGGTTGTATGGGTGTGTTTTTTAAAAGCAGCATAAAAGGTAGATTTTGAGTTGAACCCAACCTCATAACCAATTACTTCTAACTTAATAGGAGTATTGTTAGCAATCAGCTGGCAAGCTTCGTTTATACGATACTCATTAATATAGGCCGCAAAACTTTTACCTAAGTTATCATTAAGAAGTTGTGATAATTGATGACTTGAAATGTTGATCTTTTGAGCAAGGTCATTGAGCTTAAGGTCAGGATTTTTATAGAGTTCTTGTTCTAATATGATTTGCGTAAGTTTCTCTTTCAATACAAGCGCCCGCTCATCTTCAATTTTTTTATTGGCATAACGCTCTGGGTCTTGACTATCTGAAAAAAAACTGCTTGTTTTTCTTTTGCTAATAAATAAGAAAACATTTAGATAAAGAATAAGAGAGAAAAATAGGGCCCCACTAATGCAGGGCCCATTAAAAAATGAGAAAACAGATAGCTTAAATGCTACTGGGATCACTAGATTACCTATAAATACAGATAATAATAATTTTTCTGTTGAGGAGGTATTTTCCTTAACATTAAAAAGCTTTGAGAAAATATTGCGTAATAACCAACCTGATCGTATAATATAAATAGTGAATTGAGCAGAAATTATTGTTCCGATATAATTATTCCATATATCAGGCCTATTATCATAAGGGATAATGATGCTGGCAATTACAATTGCCATAAACCAAAACAGATAAGTCCATTTATGGATGGAGGTAATTTTGGCGCTTTGACCTAATGTCGATTTGATAAAATAAAACAGAGATGGTCCAGCAAAAGAACTTCCCAAAACACCTATTTGGATATAAATACCGGGCAATGAAGGGTAGAAATAAAAGATAAAAGACTTTCCAATCTTTAAGGAAAGCGCCAAAAGCAATAAACCTAAAAAACAAGAAGTTGTTGATTTGGCTTTTTTGAAAAATAGCAAGTAAATACTGATTATAAAACCATTAAATACCCCTAAAGCACTAAAGAAAAACAATATTTGTTGAGCCAGATTCATTTAAACAAAAATAACAATCTTAAGCTAACCTAGCATTTTTAACTCATAATGATTTGTCAGTAGAATATTAATCTGGCAGCCATGGTCAGAATAGGCTTATAAGGATGGATATTATAGAAAAGTTGCAGGTTGCTCTTTAAACCAGTTGCCAGAGGGATAAATATTGCATTGTAAACAACATCCAGTAAAGCCAAAATAAATAGTAAATAATCGGTAGTAATTTTCTTATCTTAGCATAAACATTGCTCTTCTAGCAATCGAGTTCGCTCAAAGCGCTTCACCTCCTTTCTTTTCAATCCATCAAGTCCAGGTCAAGTCCAAGTTATATCCAAGTCAAGTCCAAGTTATATCCACCCTTCCCTTAGTCTCCCCTTAACTGTCCAATAGTGATACGCCTATACTGCCTTAGTTCTTAGAGACTATAGTACAACTAGGAGACAAAAGAATAGGTTTAGGATAGGGCCTGAGTAATGCCATAGAGGAAGATGGAGGTAGAATGAAAATTATTGATTTTCTATTAATTAATTTATCCTTTATGCTACCCATGACCAAGTATGGGTTAAGACGGATCATCAATGAAACATCTCTTCGACAAACCTTCATTATAGAAGTATATAAAATCTATGTAAAGTCCAGATTATGCAATAAATATATGGACTTACTATGGAGTTACCTAAGATCAAGGCAATACTACGATACGCCATTCTCACTATTAAGGAATCGCGGCAAAGGCAGCCCCATTCGGTTATCGTTAATATGGGTTAACTCTGGCAGACAATTGAGGTATAATTACTCCATATGTTCTGGTAGTGATCTTTTCTCACCAACCTAAAAATTTTTCTTATTTAAAAAGCATAATCCCTGCTTTTCGGATAATTTGTCCTGCCACCGTTTCTGCCAGAAAATGGCACCCGCTTATGTCAGGTTTATTTAAGTTAAACCTGTAGTGTTTAGGTAGGGAAACTCTTATAATAGCAAAAAACCTCTTTGAAATAAGTCCTGCCTGTCTGGCGGGCAGGTTGATTCTAGCGAACACGAATCCTGATTTTCTTCTGGAGCGTAAAGCGAAAGTAGGGAGTACTTTGTTGTTTTGCAATGCTTTTGTCCTACTAAACCCTTGAAGCTTGTTTAAATAAAGCATTATAAATTTGATTAAAAAATTACTATGCAGCCATAGTAATTTCATTAAGAAATACTAAATTTGGCAACGCTAACCTTTTATAAACTTTAATTATGCTTTTTGAGTTAAGTGAAGAACAAGTAATGATACAGCAGGCGGCAAGGGACTTTGCGCAGACTGAGTTAAAACCTGGTGTTATCGAAAGAGACGAAAATCAAAAATTCCCAGCAGAGCAAGTAAAAAAACTAGGGGAGTTAGGTTTTTTAGGAATGATGGTAAATCCAAAGTATAATGGAAGTGGCATGGATGCTGTTTCTTATGTTTTGGTAATGGAAGAGCTTTCAAAAGTTGATGCGTCTGCTTCTGTTGTGGTTTCTGTTAATAATTCGCTTGTTTGTTACGGATTAGAAGCTTATGGAAATGAAGCGCAAAAAGAAAAATATTTAAAGCCGTTGGCGTCGGGAGAAAAGATTGGCGCATTCTGTTTATCTGAGCCAGAAGCAGGGTCTGATGCCACATCTCAACAGACTACAGCCGAAGATATGGGTGATTATTACCTATTAAACGGCACAAAAAACTGGATTACAAATGGAAGTACTGCCAGTACATATTTAGTAATTGCACAAACCCATAAAGAATTAAGACATAAAGGGATTAATGCTTTTATTGTAGAAAAGGGAACACCTGGATTTACCATTGGTCCGAAAGAAAATAAATTAGGAATTCGTGGCTCTGATACACATTCATTAATGTTTAATGATGTAAAAGTTCCAAAAGAGAATAGAATTGGTGATGACGGGTTCGGTTTTTCTTTTGCAATGAAAACTTTAGAAGGTGGTAGAATCGGCATAGCTGCGCAAGCATTGGGTATTGCTGCTGGTGCTTACGAATTGGCTTTAGCCTATTCGAAACAACGTAAATCTTTTGGTAAGCCAATTTCAGACCATCAGGCAATTGCGTTCAAATTAGCAGATATGGCTACGCAAATTGAAGCAGCGAGGATGTTGGTTTACAAGGCAGCTTGGTTAAAAGACCAAGGTCAATCTTATACTTTAGCAGGTTCTATGGCTAAGTTATTTGCTAGTAAAGTAGCAATGGATGTTACTGTTGAGGCAGTACAAATACACGGCGGTTATGGTTTTGTGAAAGAATATCACGTAGAAAGAATGATGAGAGACGCGAAGATTACGCAGATATACGAGGGTACATCAGAAATACAAAAGATGGTAATTAGTAGGAGTATTCTAAGTAAATAACCCCTAAATCTCCTGAAGGAGAATTGGTTCTTGTAAACAAAAGCCACAAGGAAAATATTTCTTTGTGGCTTTTGTGGTTAATCCTTTTTAGACTTACTTTTTATCTACTCCAAAAATAGAATCCAAAATCATTTTGATTACAGAAACTGCAATTGCTAAAATTGCGGCGGCTAAAAATCCTGATGTATTAAACCCAGTCATCCAATTATCCACCAGTAAAATCATCAATACAGTAATAATAAATGAGATTAGGCCAAGTGTTAATACATTTAGAGGGAAAGTAAAAACCCTTAATAATAATCCGATAGTAGCATTAGCAATGGCAATTAAAACTGCAGCAATAATTGCACTTCCATAGCCATCAACACTTACACCAGGCACAAGGTAAGAGCCAAGCATCATTGCCAAGCCCATTAATAAAATTTCGAGTATTAATTTCATAATGTTAATTTAGTTATATGTTTAAATATATAAAGTTTTTAGCAGTTGTTATTTGTGCTGCTTTAATTGCTTGTAACGCTACAAATAGCAAGCCACTATCTATTCGGTTTTCTTCTGATAGCAATAGCATTATTATTGCCAATATTAATGAAGCAGGATTATATCAACTTAAAGCTAATATCAATACAGATAGCAACTACCAAAAATTAGTTTCTGTTTTGCGGACCCCTGCTGAAGACGATTCGACAAGTATGGAAATAGAATGGCCCGGAAAATTAAGCGTAGCAGGTGATAGTTTAATATTTACCCCAAATTTTCCCTTCGAGAGAAAGAAGGTATATTTAGTAGAAACAATACTAAATGCACACTTTGCAAGTGGTAAGGAAATTATAAAATCTAAAGTTGGCTTTAAGGTAAAAGCGCAACAACAAATATTGCAGCGGTAGGTATTGTCCTCATTTTCAAATGCATTTTTGATTTTGAAAAAATAATTCGTACATTTGCACCGTAATAGAGGAAGAAGAGGGGACAGTGTCCCCTCTTTTCTTTTACAACAAATTAGGATATGCAGGTAGAAAAAAGAGTTAAAGAACTTGTAGAAGAAAAGATTGCCGACAAACCTGAATTGTTTTTGGTGTCAATAAAAATGTTGCCAAATAACAAGTTGATTATTCACGTAGATGGTGATGAGGGGATAAGCATACAAGATTGTGCGGCAATTAGCAGGCATGTTGGCTTTCATTTGGAAGAAGAAAATACGATTGAAAAAGCTTATAATTTAGAAGTTTCATCCCCTGGTGTTGGTGAGCCGCTTTTATTAAATCGTCAATATGATAAAAACATTGGCAGAGATTTGAGCGTTAAGTTGGCAGATGGGAAAATGAAAGAAGGGAAATTGCTTGCCGTTAACGATACTGCAATTATAATAGAAGAAAAAGTAAAAGAAAAAGGTAAAAAAGTTCAACTGGTAGAAGCCCAAATTGAATTTAATAATATAGTAGAAACAAAGGTTTTAATTTCATTTAAATAAAAAAATGAGCAATATTAACTTAATCGATTCATTTCAGGAGTTTAAAGACTTCAAGAATATCGACCGCCCTACAGTAATTAGTGTGCTGGAAGAGGTATTTCGCAGTATGTTGCGTAAAAAATATGGCACAGACGAAAACTGTGACGTAATCGTGAATCCAGATAACGGGGATTTGGAAATCTGGAGAACTCGGAAAGTAATGGAGGATGGTTTTTCTGAGGATGATGATCTAGAAATTGAACTTGCAGAAGTGAAATTATTAGATGCCGATATGGAAGTTGGAGATGACTACATTGAGCAAATCACATTAGAAAGTTTTGGTCGAAGAGCGATTTTAGCTGCTCGTCAGACTTTGGTTTCTAAGGTTTTAGAGTTAGAAAAAGACGAAATCTTCAAAAAATATAAAGATAGAGTTGGCGAGATTGTAACCGGTGAGGTTTATCAAGTTTGGAAAAAAGAAACTTTGGTATTAGATGATGAAGGCAATGAATTAATGATGCCTAAAACAGAGCAAATTCCGGCTGATTATTTCAAAAAAGGAGATTCGGTTCGTGCTGTAATTTCTAAAGTTGATATGGTTAATGCAACTCCAAAAATTATCATCTCTAGGATTGCGCCTGAGTTTTTGCAACGTTTATTCGAAATTGAAGTTCCAGAAATTTTTGATGGTTTAATTACCATTAAGAAAATTGTTCGTGAACCAGGAGAGCGTGCTAAAGTTGCTGTAGAATCTTATGATGATAGAATTGATCCAGTAGGTGCTTGTGTTGGTATGAAAGGTTCTCGTATTCACGGAATCGTAAGAGAATTAAAAAATGAAAATATTGATGTAATTAACTTTACAAATAATGTTTCACTATACATTCAACGTGCTTTAAGCCCTGCAAAAATCACATCTATTAAATTGGATGACGCTACAAAACATGCTTCGGTTTACTTAAAACCAGATCAGGTTTCATTGGCAATTGGTAGAGGTGGACATAACATTAAATTGGCAGGTAAATTAACCGGATATGAAATTGATGTTTATCGTGAAGCTGGCGAAGAAGATGAAGATGTGGATATCGAAGAATTCTCAGATGAAATTGATAGCTGGATCATTGATGAATTGAAAGCTATTGGTTGTGATACAGCAAAAAGTGTATTAGCTTTATCTGTTGATGAATTAGTAAAAAGAACCGATTTAGAAGAGGAAACAATTAAAGAAGTAATTGGTATTCTTCAGTCGGAATTTGAATAAACGTTGTATGCTTGAATAAACAAGGAATAAACGTTACTTTTGTATATAATTAGTAAAAAAATAGGATAATAGATGTCAGACGACAAAGCCGTAATTTTATTTAAAGCAGCCAAAGAGCTTAACATAGGAATTGCTACAGCAGTAGAATTTCTTGGTAAGAAGGGCTTTGCTGTGGAAAATAAGCCCACTACAAAACTTTCTAAAGAAATGTATGATACATTGATGAGAGAGTTTCAGGGGGATAAAATCGTAAAAGAAGAAGCCAATCAGATAGTTATAGGTAAAATACGTCGTGACGAACCCGAAGCAGCTGAGAGAGCTCCTGAGGTGCCTAGTAAAAAACAAGATTTTGAAAACGAAGGTATCTTAATCAAGAATCTTCATTCATATACTCCTCCGGTTGAGAAGCCTAAGGAAGAAAAACCTGTTGAGGCAAAACCAGTTGAGCCAGTTAAGGCTCCTGAACCAGTTGTTGCTAAAGAAGAAGAAGGTTCTTTACCAGGTGTGAAAATTGTTGGTAAAATAGATCTTAGCAACTTAAATAGTAAAACTCGTCCTGATAAAAAGGAAGAGCCAGCTCCTGTAGTTGAGGCTAAAAAAGAAATACCAGCTCCCGAAGCACCAAAAGCTCCTGCGCCAGTTGCAGAGAAACCTGCGCCTGTTGAAGTAGCTAAAACACCTGCTCCAGAAGTAAAAGCACCAGTTGAAGAAGTAAAGGTTGAAGAAAAACCAAAAGCTGCTGAACCAGTTGCCCCAACTCCTGTTGCCGAGGTTAAAGAAACTCCAGCAGAGGATGAAGTAATTAAAGCTCGTTCGGTTAAATTATCAGGGCCAAACATTATTGGTAAAATTGTATTGCCAACAACTCCTGATCGTAGAAACCAACCTGTAGCATCATCTGGCGATAGTGAAGCCGCGAAACGTAAACGCAAGCGCAAGAAAACTCCTGGTGGGCCAAATGCCCCTCAACAAGCACAAGGTGGTAATCAAGGTGGACAAAGCCAACCTCAGCAACAAGGACAACAAACTCCTCGCCCTGCAGGTACTGGTGTCCCAGCTAATAGACCAGATTTTAGAAATAATACCAACAATACGGCTGGTGGTCGTCCAAACTTTAGAAATGCTAGACCGGGTGCCCCATCAACAGGCGGTGCTAAAGAAGAACCAACAGAAAAAGAAATACAAGATCAGATTAAAGCAACACTTGCTCGCTTAAGTGGAGCAGGTAAATCTGGTAAATTTGCACAAAGAGCAAAATTACGTCGTCAAAAACGTGATGATGTTGCATTAACTGCAGAGGAAGCAGCAGCAGAAGAGCAATTACAATCTAAAGTATTAAAAGTTACAGAGTTTGTTACGGCAAATGAATTGGCTAATATGATGGATGTACCAGTTACCAAAATTATTGGTACTTGTATGAGCTTAGGAATGTTCGTTTCTATTAACCAGCGTTTAGATGCAGAAACTTTAACCATTGTTGCTGATGAATTTGGTTATGAAATTCAGTTTGTAAAAGCTGATGAAGAAGCTGATAGTGTAATTGAAGAAGAAGATGCACCTGAAGATTTAGAGACTAGGGTTCCTGTGGTAACCATCATGGGTCACGTAGATCATGGTAAAACATCATTGCTAGATTATATTCGTAAAGCGAATGTTGTAGCAGGTGAGGCCGGTGGTATTACACAGCATATTGGAGCTTATAAAGTAACAACTAACTCTGGCAAACAAGTTACTTTTTTAGATACACCTGGTCACGAAGCCTTTACAGCGATGCGTGCTCGTGGTGCCAAAGTAGCGGATATTGCAATTATTGTTATTGCTGCGGATGATGCAGTGATGCCTCAAACTAAAGAAGCAATTAATCACGCACAAGCTGCTGGAGTACCTTTAGTATTTGCATTTACAAAAATAGATAAGCCAGGTGCTAACTCAGATAGAGTAAAAGAACAATTATCTGCAATGAATATCTTGGTTGAAGATTGGGGTGGAAAATTCCAATCGCAAGAAATCTCAAGCAAAAGCGGATTAAATGTTGATTTGCTTTTAGATAAAGTATTATTAGAAGCTGAGTTATTAGAATTACAGGCTAACCCTAATAAACGTGCAACAGGTACGGTTATCGAGGCAACTTTAGATAAAGGTCGTGGTATTGTAACTACAGTATTGGTTCAAGCTGGTACATTAAGAGTTGGAGATCCAATCTTGGCAGGAAGTTATAGTGGTAAGGTTAAAGCTTTATTTAACGAACGTGGTGCGAAAGTTTCTGAAGCTGGCCCATCTGTACCAGTACAAGTATTAGGTATGCAAGGTGCACCAACAGCGGGTGATAAATTCAACGCAATGGAGAGTGAGGTTGAAGCAAGAGAGATTGCGAATAAACGTTTACAATTAATGCGTGAGCAAGGTTTGCGTACGCAGAAACATATTACATTGGATGAAATTGGTCGTCGTTTGGCAATTGGTAACTTTAAAGAGTTAAACTTAATTGTTAAAGGTGATGTGGATGGTTCAATTGAGGCATTGGCCGATTCATTGTTGAAACTATCTACTGAAGAGATCCAAATCAATATTATTGGTAAAGCTGTAGGTCAAATTTCAGAATCTGATGTGTTATTAGCATCTGCTTCAGATGCAATCATTATCGGTTTCCAAGTACGCCCTTCGCCAGGTGCTCGTAAATTAGCAGAGGCTGAACAAATTGATATTCGTTTATATTCTATTATTTACGATGCAATTAATGAGATTAAAGCTGCGATGGAAGGTATGTTGGCTCCAGAATTTGAAGAGAAAATTGTGGCTAACGTAGAGATTAGAGAAACTTTTAAAATTACTAAAGTTGGTACCATTGCAGGTTGTATGGTATTAGACGGTAAGATTACTAGAAACAGCAAAATCCGTATTGTGCGTGATGGTGTTGTAGTATATACTGGAGAACTAGCTTCATTAAAACGTTTCAAAGACGATGTTAAGGAAGTTTCCAAAGGTTACGAGTGTGGTCTAAACATCCAAAACTTTAACAATATTGAGGTTGGAGACATTGTAGAGGCGTACGAACAAGTAGAGGTGAAACGTAAATTGTAACATTTCTAATTCTTAAAATATAAGGGAGCGATATTTGTATCGTTCCCTTTTTTGTTTTAAACCTATTGAGTTAAATCCCGTCAATTAATTAATGACTAATACCATCACCACTTTAGAAACTCCCAAGAAAAATTTCGATTTTATAGACTCTATTCGCGGCATTGCCATGTTGGGTATTGTTATTGAACATAGTTCTGCTTTTTGGTTATTAAAGTATGACAGCTATAGTGATAAATTAATCCAGGCAGGATACATGCAATTGTTTAAGTTTGCAACTATTGCCTTCTTTCTTATTAGTGGCTTCCTTATTAATCATAAATTTACTGAATATACCCCCTTACAATACATTAGAAACCGTTTTAAGAATACAATTGGCCCTTGGCTGTTTTGGATTTTTATATACTTAGCAATAAGTATCGGTCAGCGTGTGTTTATGTTCTTAAAATCAGGCGATTCAAAAAACCTTCCGGGTGATTGGTACGATGCAACTATAGGGATGTTTTTTCGAGTGATTTTTCATAGTAACTATTGGTTTATCCTCAATTTTTTAATCTGTATTGCCATTTTGCTCATCTTTAAAAAATACATTTATAAATGGGTTTTTGGTTTGATTTTGGGTTTTATGTCTTTTTTTTATAGCATAAATCTTTATTATGGGTGGATACCAGTAGAACATACAACTGCTTTATTTGGCTTTGTATTTTATCTTTGGCTGGGAATTTTTTTGAATAAGAACTTTGCTGAGGTAAAGCATAAACTAAACAAGCTTTCATTTACTGTAATCATAATTGTCAATATTGTTCTCTTTGTGCTGAGCACATTAGAAACTATACACTTAATGGATTTAGGGATGACAGATCCATTTAACACATTGCGGATAACAAATATATTTTACTCTCTTGGAATGTTTGCGCTATTGTTAAAGATGGGAGATATGAAAGGTGTACAAAATACATTAAATCCTAGACATACTACCTTTGGGATATATCTGCTTCATCAAATATTAATAGATTGGATATTGATTGAAATTGTAAGACCTTTTAATCTTGATTTAAATAGTATATCAGCAGTAAGTGTTGTTGGTTATTCGCTGTTGAGATTCATTTTTACTTATACTTTGGCCTTATTGCTTGCTAAGCTTATTTCAAAGACTAAATTCAAATGGTCAATTGGTTCTAGGTAAAATAAACTATAGGCATTTCTGAAATAGACAGCTGTTTCTTATAGATATACAGGTTAAGGAGACGCTCGCTTAAAAAACCTATTGTACGATTTTGATAAGCATATGGACTAACTTTGATGGTTTTTTCAAGCTCAAATAAAATTGGAAATAGCCATGAACAGTAAGCTTCAATAAACTGTTTGTCAGCCGTAAACATATGATAGCAATGCATGGTATTTCCTGATGAGAAGAAGGTTTTTGCAAATTCAAAATAGGTTGGTGCCAATTTTTCTAAGGCCTCTTCAAAAAGAGCCCAATCCTCTCGCAAGTGATAATATATAAATTGATCTTTAATATTCAAAGGATAAACGCCTAAGCAACCCACACTGCTCGCCTTAGCTAGCACAATTTGTTTTTTGTTTAATTTTTCTAATAGATGATTTTTGATCATTGGTGATGATATTGCATCTAGGTTAGCGTCAGATAAAGATTTAATATAGGCATCTGAGTTAACTTGATTTTTTTTTTGCCGCCAGAAATTTTGCTTTATCTCTACCTCTGGCAAGCTAAAATATCTCCTATAATGTGATAAACCTATATATTGGCTGTCTATTTTATCGAGGTTTTTCCAAATCCAATATAATGCAGTGGTTTCACAAAAGCGACTATTCCTATCTGAGATATTTTCTCCGTCACTATCACTCAAAAAACCTAAATCAATTTGACTTTTGTCTTTACCAACTTGTATAGGTTTAATGAAAGAGCAATTTGGAACGGGATATTCCTTATGGAAAACACTGAAAATGGTTAGGTCTTTATCGTACATTTAATTCATTTTTTGCTGTATGAAGGGCAGCTCCAATTACTTGATGCATATCATAGTATTTGTACTCTGCTAGTCTGCCGCCAAAAATAACATTAGGTTCTAGTTCTTTCAACTTTTTATACTTATTTGCTAGATCTTCATTACTTGTATCGTTTATTGGATAGTAAGGTTCATTTTGTGGTGTCCATTCTAAAGGGTATTCCTTCGTAATAACAGTTTTCGCCTGTTTCCCAAATTCAAAATGTTTATGTTCAACTATACGAGTATAGGGGGTTTCAGAATCAGTATAATTTACAGCAGCAGTTCCCTGGTAGTTTTCGGCATCTAATATTTGATGCTCAAAATTCAAACTGCGATATTGTAAGTGTCCTAACGAATAATCAAAGTATTCATCTAATTTGCCAGTATATACAAGTTTAGGAGCAAGTTTCATTAATTCTTTCTTTTCTAAAAAGAAATCTGTTTCTAACTTTACCTCAATACCTTCAAGCAATCCCTCTATGAGTTTGTTGTAACCACCCATAGGAATACCCTGATATTTATCATTAAAGTAATTATTATCAAACGTAAACCTAATAGGTAAGCGTTTGATAATAAAAGCAGGTAGTTCAGTAGCCTTTCTTCCCCATTGCTTTTCTGTATAACCTTTAATGAGCTTTGTATAAATGTCTGTGCCCACCAAGTTTAGTGCCTGTTCTTCAAGATTTTTAGGTTTTTTAACTAGGTTGTTTTCAACTTGGGTTTTGATAATCAACTTAGCTTCTTCTGGTGTTTTTGCTCCCCAAAGTTGATAAAAGGTATTCATATTGAAAGGCAAGCTGTACATTGTGTCCTTGTAATTGGCTACTGGAGAATAGGTAAATCTATTAAATTCGACGAATGAATTAACGAAATCCCAAATTTCTTTATCGTTAGTGTGAAATATATGTGGGCCATACCAATGGATATTTATACCTTCAATTTCCTTACAAAAAACATTTCCTCCAATGTGCTCTCTTTTATCAATAACTAAACATTTTTTACCTGCTTTAGTCATTTGATGTGCAAATGTTGCTCCGAAAAGCCCTGAACCAACAATGAGGTAATCATAATTCATAGCCATATAGTAACAAATATAATTATTGCCATTATGAAAATATTATTTTATAAAGATTAGTTTTGCTTTAAATGATTTCTATAATAATTGCATCAGTAAACCAAGAACTTTTAGCGGGGTTAGAAGAAAATATTGCCCTAACAATTGGTGTCGATTTTGAAATTATTGCGATAGAAAATAGTAAGGGAGTAAAAGGGATTTGCGAATTATACAATGACGGCGCTTTAAAAGCAAAATATAATCTGTTATGCTTTATGCATGAAGATTTGCTGATCAAAACAAAAAATTGGGGAGAAATTGTAGTTAATCTCTTTAATAGTAACTCAGGTCTTGGTTTAATTGGGGTTGCTGGATCTCAATATAAATCAGTGGCGCCTTCCAGTTGGTATTGTTATGAAAATGAAGCCCCTGAATTACTTAACTTCAATATTATACAACGTTACAAATATGCTAATAAAGAGAAACAGCTACTATATTCAAATCCACATAATGAGAAATTTATAAATGTGGCTAGTATTGATGGAGTTTGGCTATGTTGCACAAAAATGGCAATAGCTACTTATCCGTTTGATGAAAAACTGTTAAAAAAATTCCATGGTTATGATTTAGATTTTTCTTTGGGAATAGGTCAAAAATTTGAAATTGGTGTAACATTCGATATTTTGATTGAGCATTTTTCGGAGGGTTATACAGATAAAACCTGGCTGGAAGAGATTCTCAAAGTTCATACTAAATGGAGCTTTAAATTGCCGATTGATACCGCTAGTTTACCCGATCATAAAATTTTGCTTTTAGAAAAAAGAGGATTTAGGAGTATGATGGGTAGAATGAGGGATGAGGACTTTAAATTCGAAGAAGTTAAATCAATGCTAATGCAGAGCAGGAAATCTAGAGTCATAAAATGGACTTTATTTCTAAAATTATACCTGCATCTAATTAAGATTTTTTTAAAAAAATCTAATCAAATTTCATAAAAATTATGTGACTGCTTTTTTTAATTCTTCCAAATAAGCATAGCCTACTTTCTCATCTGGCTCTAAGTGACAACCTTCACCCCATTCATTCCATGCATTAATAAATAAAAACTGTTCGTTTTTGGGGAAATTATTTTTGGTATAAGAGACCATCTTTTTAGCCCAGGTACCAAATAATTTTGGGTTCGAATCTATATAAATTGTAGCATTTTCCTTTCTCCTAGCGGAATTATCCCAAGACGGACTAATACATCTAAAATATTTGTAGTTTGGTTTTGGCTTGTTAATCATATTATTAACCAATGTAGGGTATGAAAAAACCTTATTGGTAAATTTAGCAGATCTTTTAATGCTCGATTTATGGAGCATTTTACTCACTAAATAACTAAGCATATTTTTCTTTGCTGCTTTTTCGCCACTATATTTTCCATCTGGCGCAAATTCTGTTCCTGCATCAAAACCATGTAAGACAGGATCAATATTTCTTTCGAAGTTCTCTACTCTAATCAAATATAAATCAGGAAACCCCGCTTTTTTTACTTCTTCTCTCCAAATTTCAGAAGCTTCTTTAATATTAGGGTGTAATTCTGTTCTATACATTAAGAAAACAGGTTTTCCATCAATTTTAATATATCGTTCATCTTTAAAGAATGGCATTAGATACTTAATGTGCTTTAAGTCATCATCTAATGAATAGTTTTGTTTCTTTAAAACTTCTTTCTCTTGACCATCCCACGTTCTTGTCCAGTTTTCATTTGCCCAACATAGACAAAATGGTAATTCTGGACTTTTATTAGCCAATAGATTATGTAAAGGTGTTTCTAATAGCAGTTCTCCATTAAACCAGTAATGATAAAAGCAGAAACCATGTAAACCGTATTTTTGAGCTATTTTAGTTTGTTTCTCAAGTACATTATTATCACTCAAATCGTAATAATTATTGTTAATGGGAATGTGAGGCTGGTAATGGTCTTTAAACTTTGGTGTTGCTTTTTTAACATTTGTCCACTCAGTAAATCCTTCGCCCCACCATTCGTTATTTTCTTTAATTTGATGGTATTGAGGAAGATAAAAAGCAATTGGTTTAATGTTGTCCATTATTAAGGTATTATTGGTGTTGTGTGCTCTCGGTTATCAAAAATTTTAATCTGCTATAAACTGATTTTTTTCGGATGTAAAATAATTGATGAGCGTTTCTAATTAGAATTGAGAACAATTTTAAGGAAAATTTCTTGAATCTCAACTCCTCATAATTATGAATTAGCTTTAGAAGCATTTCTTTCACTGATCCAATTGTCATTGGGTGAGCTAAAAATAATTTAAATTGATATAACCTTAAACTTCTAGGGTCTGTATGGTCTGCACTTGTAGAGCTGTTACTATGCTTTCGGTGCTTTACTAAACTTTCATTTAAAAAATTAATCCTCCCGGTATTTGCAGCAGTGTAGGCAAACCACCAATCATAATAAAAGTCCTTGGGAAATGGGGGTGTTGTCTCTAATAAATCCTTATTAATCATGCAAGCGTGTCCCGAAACACAATTATAATACAAGAAATTTATAGCACAATCGCCAGATACAAATTTATGATGAGACTTTTTTGATAATCCATTAGGAATACCATTTTCATCTATATAGGCAGAATTATGGTATATTAAGAGATTATCCCCAATGTTTTCAACCATTTTGGAAATCTTGTTCAACTCCCACATATCATCTTGATCAGCAAAAGCTATATAGTCACCCTTACAATTTTCTAAAGCTTTTTTAAAATTTTTGTTGAATCCCAAATTCTTCTCATTAATATAGAGAGTTATGTTTGAGCGAAGTTTCTGATATTCTTTTATTATGCTAACTGTATTATCAGTAGAACAATCATCAACGATGATAATTTCTAAGTTTTGGTAATCTTGAATTACTAATGAATCCAGTTGTGCTTTTAGGTATTTCTCTCCATTATACGTGCACAGGGCGATAGAAACTAAACTCGTATGTTGACTCATCAGATCTTCTTTTTAATGCCATTAAATATTCTTGCAAAGAAAAGGGTTATAGAATTACCGTAGAACAATTTGAAAATGGACCCAGAAAGATAAAAAATTGATACATTGGTTTGTATCCATCTATTTCTAAAGAAATCATCATACTTAGAAATCAACTTTTTTCTAATTACATAAAATTCTTCGTTTTTATTGCCAAGACTTTTATGCGTTAAGTTAAAAGGAATTACGTATGCAGAATATCCATTTAATTCTGCTTGTAAGCATAAATCAGTACCATATAAATGGAAACCTTTTAAATCATTGGATACTTTTAGGAACGCTTCATTTTTAACAAGGATGAAATTTTCATCAATAGCAGAAACTTTTAAAGGAAATTTCCCTTTGTTCATAAAGCTTCCATCAGGATAAGAAATATGATATACCACATGGTTTGGTCCAGCTGCACCAGAATTACTGCAAATTGCCCAATTTTGATCTTTGATATCTAGGTCAGATAATCGTTTCTTTAAATCAGCAACATTATCCTTGTTTATTAAAATATCCTGATGGCAAAGGATAATGTACTTTCCATTCGCTTGACGCAAAAAATAATTTATTGCTTCGTATGCATCAAAAAGATTGCTCTTAGTATTGTCAGCATATATAAATTCACATATGTCATCAGTAAAGCCACTCCTTTGAAATGAATCAACCATCTCATTGTATTCATCTTTTCTAGTTACTAATGTACAAATGGAAAACTCATACTCGTAAGTAGCCTTTTTAAGAGCCTTTGCTTTATTGTATAAATTTTCGGTCATACCTCTTAATCATTAAATGCCTGCATATCAATTAATCTTTTATACAAGCCCTTATGTGCTATTAACTGTGTATGTGTCCCGGTTTCTACAACCATGCCATTCTCAATAACAACAATTTTATCAGCATGTTGTATAGTACTTAAACGGTGCGCAATAACAATTGATGTTCTATTCTTCATCAAATTGTTTAAAGCTTCTTGAACTAATTTTTCTGATTCTGTGTCTAAGGCTGAAGTTGCTTCATCTAATAACATGATAGGTGGGTTTGCCAAGACCGCCCTAGCAATACAGATTCTTTGTTTCTGCCCACCAGATAATTTATTACCTCTATCTCCAACAGTAGATTGATAGCCTTCTTCAGTGTTCAGAATAAAATCATGTGCATTGGCAATTTTAGCTGCATTAATAACTTCTTCTTCTGTAGCATTTGGTTTTGCAAAAGCGATGTTGTTAAAAATCGTATCATTAAATAAAAAGGATTCTTGGTTAACTATTCCCATTTGACCCCTAATGCTTTCAACCGTTAAGTCTTTAAAATTATGTCCGTCAATTTTTATAGTTCCAGATAAAGGGTCATGAAAACGAGGAATTAAGTCCATTAATGTACTTTTTCCTCCACCAGAAGGTCCTACCAAAGCAATAGTTTGACCTTTTTCAATACAAAGATTAATTCCTTTTAAAACTTGTTTATCTCCGTAATTAAATGAAACATCTTCAAATGTTAATGAATTATTGAAATTTTCAAGCGCAAAAGCATCAGGTTTATTTGTTAACTCTGGTTTAGTGTCAATTAAATCTAAAACCCTTTCGCCTGCTGTTATTCCTGAGTGTATGCCACTAAAAGAATCTGTTATAGCTTTAATTGGCTGCATTACTTGCGAAAAGGTTGCCAGGTAAACCACAAAATCTGAAGCGGTAAGGTCGCCTTCTCCGCTTAAAATTTGGACACCTCCATATAATAAAATGAATACAACAACAAAAACGCCAAGTGTTTGAGATACAGGAGAAGCCAATTGTTGCCTTCTTATCATTTTCCTGTTGATGAAGGAATAAAATTTATTCTCTTCATCAAACTTTGATTTAATCCTTTCAGAGGAATTGAAAGCTTTAATAATTTTAATCCCGCTTAATGATTCATCTAAAAAACCAATCATCTTAGCAAAAGACTCATGCGAAAGCATTGCTTGTTGTTTGAGTCTTTTTACAATTTTGCTAATGATAAAACCTGATATTGGAATTACTAGAAGAGAAAAAAGAGTTAATTTTATAGATATTGATATTAAAACACCAATCCAGAAAAGGAGTTGCACAGGTTCTTTAAAAACAACTTGTAAGGTATTGGTAACGGTAAATTGAACTACTTGTACATCAGATGCAACTTTAGAGATGATGTCACCTTTTCTTTCATTGTTGAAATATCCAACATGTAAGTTCATCACATTGTTAAATACAGACTTTCTTAAATTTAGTAAGGTATGCACCCTTAAATCTTCCATATACCTCTGAGATACATACCTGAAAAGATTGGCTAAAAATACTGTTATGACTATAACAACGCAGATTACCTCAAGTGCGTAAATTTTGTCATGAGTTGCGATGATGTCTTTAATATAATCTCCAAATTTCCTTACAAAATCAAATGATGAGGTAGGCTCTGTGATTTTAACTGGTTTCGATGCTTCTTCTGGTAAAAAAAGCGTATTCATTAATGGCCCTAGTAAGGTGAAAAGAAATGTGTTGAAAACAATATATAATAAGGTTGCTATAACATATGGAATAGCAAACTTTTCTATAGGTTTTGCAAAAGATAATAATCTAAAATAAGTTTTCATTTATTAGAATAAAGAAAGCAAAGTTACGGTTTTTGTGGCTTGTTTAGCTAAATGAGAATTTGTGTACTGTAAATTTTAATAATTTTATCAATAGCAAAACTCATAAAATTCTGTTTATTTGTATTAAATGAACTTGCATCAGGATTTAAAAAAAGGAATTGAAGAAGGCGATTTTAGAATAATTGCCAGGGCATTAACCTTGGTAGAGAATGATATTGAACCTTCAGCTGACCTGCTTAAATCTTTAAAAATTAAAGACACTCTTGTTTTAGGAGTTACAGGGCCTCCCGGAGCAGGTAAAAGCACCTTGGTAAATGCAATAACCAATAACCTTTTAATTGCTGGGAAAAAGGTTGCTATTGTAGCTATAGATCCAACCTCACCTTTTAATTTTGGCTCTTTGTTGGGTGATAGAATTAGGATGTCTCAGCAATTTAACAATCCTAATGTTTACATCCGATCCATTGCAACTCGAGGGGCCTTAGGTGGAATATCTCCTAAAACATTGGAGATGGTTGATGTTTTAAAGGCAGCAAAATTTGATTTAATTATCATTGAAACGGTTGGTGTGGGGCAATCTGAAGTCGAAATAGCTGGTTTGGCTGATAAAACTTGTGTTGTTTTAGTTCCTGAATCTGGTGATGAGATTCAGAATATTAAATCTGGATTAATGGAAATTGCTCAAGTGTTTGTGGTAAATAAAGCAGATAGAGAAGGAGCAGATGTTTTTGCAAATAACCTTAAAAAGTTAGTGAATGAGCGACATCAAGCTATTCCGGTTTTTAAAACTGTTGCCGATAAAAACATAGGTTTAGTTGATTTATGCGACTGGGTATTAGAAGAAAAAGGCTACACAAATGAAAAAAGAAAATTTTTAATAGCTGATAAAGCTTATAAAATTATTCAAAACCAAAAAACAAAGGGTATAGATAAAACAAAGCTTCTGAACGATGTGAAAGAAGCCTTGTTAAAACCCGATTTTAATGTTTACCAATTTACCCAAGACTGGCTTAGGCATTCATAATTTCTTCTATTTCTTCTGCAATTATTGGAATATTGTCCATTAAATCATAATTTCCATCCTTTGTAATTAGAATATCGTTCTCTAGTCTAACAGCAAAACCCTCTTCAGGAATATAAATTCCAGGCTCGCAAGTTAAAATATTACCTTCAGCAAAAGGAGTGTATCGCCCCGCGAAATCATGTACATCTATGCCTAAATGATGAGACGTGCCATGCATAAAATATTTTTTATATGCCGGGTAAGATGGGTTCTGGTTTTTCACATCTGTAGGAGAAATTAACTTTAACTTAATTAGTTGTTCAGTCATGATCTCACCAACCTGTTCATGGTAGGTATTCCAAATTGCTCCTGCAACCATTAGTTTTTTTGACTCATTTAGTACGTGTAAAACTGAATTGTACACATCTCTCTGTCTTGGTGTAAACTTTCCATTAACTGGGATCGTTCTTGTCATATCTGCATTGTAGTTTGCATATTCAGCTCCAAAGTCAAGTAATATTAAATCTCCGTCATTACATTGTTGATTATTGTCTGTATAATGCAAAATATTTGCGTTATTGCCTGAAGCAATAATGGGATTATAGCCATGGCCGGTGGCAGCTTGTTTAATGAATTCGTGTATAATCTCTGCTTCAATTTCATATTCCATTACGCCTGGTTTCATAAATCTCAATACTCTATTAAAAGCATCTTTTGTAATATCACAAGCTTTTTGGGTAAGACTTACCTCTACATCTGACTTTATGGCACGTAGCTGTCTCATTAAAGGTGCAACCCTTTCATATTTATGTAAAGGATATTTATTCTTTAACTCGGTTATTAATCTAATGTCTCGATAGGGTACGGTATGTGCATACCTGTCGTTTTCGTTTGTGTTAAGAAAAATATGATCAGCATAGTGGATTATGCTATGAAGAATGTTGTCAAAATCTTCTAGCCAATAAATATTAGTTATGCCCGATGTTTGTTGTGCTTGCTCTTTTGTGTATTTATGCCCCTCCCAAACTTTTATGTAGTCATTGGTCTGTCTTAAAAATAGGACTTCTTTATACAAAGGATTAGGACAGTCGGGAAAAAGCAATAAAATAGATTGTTCTTGGTCTATGCCAGTAAGATAAAATAGATCGGGATTTTGCTTAAAAAGAAAATTTTGATCACCACTTCTAGGAAATTCATCGTTTGAATGAAATATAGCCACTGATTGTGGTGTTAATAGATGTTTTAGGTTTTCTCGGTTTTTAATAAATAGAGAATTGTTTATTTGCTTGTATTTCATGTAATTATTAACTTTGATTAGAAGATCAATTATTCAAATGTAATTAAATGAACTAAATTTTTGAAGTTTGGAACAGAGTTTGTGTAATGTTTTGAGATTATAAAAATTTGTTTAATTTTGTCTTACAAAAAATTATACAATTAATATTTGTTTAACCTTAAAAAAGAAAATTATGAATTATTCTACTTTAAAAAAGGGTGTTGCAGCCTCTCTAGTAGCTTTAGTTGGAGTTTCTACTCTTGCTAATGCTCAGGATGCTCCGGCCTCTTCTTCTGCCAAGGTATTTGGCGGAACAGCTCAGTACAGAACTTGGTCATTGGGTATTAATGCTGGTGTTTTATCTCCAGTTGTTGTTACTGGTGGTACAAATGATTTTACTAATTGGGATGTTAACTTAGGTTACGGTATCTCATTACGTAAACAATTATCACATGCTTTCGGATTAGAAGGTAACATTATGCGTGGTAAATTATCAGGATCTAATAAAGACGCTGCTGGCGGTGTTTTAAATGGTGTTAAAGATTTCGAAACTAAAATTCAATATGCAGCTGATTTAAGAGGTGTTATTAATATTGGTACTGTTGATTTCTTAAAACGTGAGAACTCAGTTAACTTTTTCGTAAGTGCTGGTTATGGTTTAATGGCTTTCAATCCAACTACAACTCAAGCTAATGGAACAACCGTAGATAACTCAGGTAAATATGGTGAAAACGGTGATAATGACTATATCAAACAAGCTTACATTCCTGTAGGTGTTGGTATTAAATTTAAAGTTTCTGACCGTGTAGCTTTCAACTTAGCTTATACTGCTAATTTTGTTGATGGTGATAACGTAGATAGAGTTTATGCTAACGGTACTTCTAAAGATAAATTCTCTTACGGTTCTGCTGGATTAGAATTCTCTTTAGGTTCTAAAGCTAAGCCAAACTTGGATTGGGTTAACCCAGTTGCTTTAATGTATGATGAATTAAAAGACCCTACATTACGTCAAGAAGTTGAAGCATTGAAAAACCGTGTTTCTAACGTTGAGAAATCTGTTGAAGATTTGAAAAAAGATACTGATGGTGACGGTGTTGCTGATCAATTTGATAAATGTGCTGGTACTCCAGCTGGAACTAAAGTTGATGGTTCAGGTTGTCCTCTTCCAGTTCCTGCTCCAGTAACTTCAACTCCAACTGAAACTGTTTCAAATGTAACTGGTTTCGAAACCATTCAATTTGAATTCAACTCATCAGTATTAAAAACTGAATCTTACCCTACTTTAGATAAATTATCTTCAGTATTGAAAGAAAACGGTGGTAAAGTAACTACTAAAGGTTACGCTTCAAGCGAAGGTACTGCTGCTTACAATTTGAAATTATCTAAAGATAGAGCAAATTCTGTTAAAACTTACTTAGTAAACTCTGGCGTTAATGCTAGTCAAGTTACTGCTAAAGGTTTAGGTGAAGCTAATCCAATCGCTTCTAACGATACTGAGGAAGGTCGTATCCAAAACCGTCGTGTTGAGACTTCAAGAAACTAATCTTTCTTAATTCGATATAAAAAGAGCCCCGAAATTTCGGGGCTCTTTTTTTTTATACCTACATTTGCAATATGTACTTCTTCAGAAAACAAGATCCAAATAGGGCAACAAATATTAATATCAAGATAATGCATATTATCAATGCTGTCGCGATAATATTATTTGTAGGAGGAATTAGTTGGAAATTAATACAATGGTTTTTATTAAAATAAGAAATGAAACATTATGATTTTCAAATTTAGCAGTAAGAAAATAATCATAGTACCTGCCTGCGGTAGGCAGGGCTTCATCACTTTTAAAAAACAATAAGAAAATAGATGAAAAAAGTAATTTATACTAACAGTGCCCCAGAACCAATTGGCCCTTACAGCCAAGCAATAGTTGCAAATGGATTTTTATTTGCGTCAGGACAAGTTGCTATTAACCCAGAGAATGGAGAATTAAACATAGTGTCTATTGCAGAAGAAACGCATCAAGTAATGCGCAATATTAAAGCAGTTTTATTGGAAGCCGAATACGCCTTTGAACATATCATTAAGACAACTATATTTTTATCTGATATGGCTTTGTTTGCTGAAGTGAATGAAGTTTATGGCTCTTATTTCGAATCTGCTTATCCAGCTCGTGAAACTGTTGCGGTAAAAGGTTTGCCAAAGGGTGTTAATGTAGAAATTTCAATCACTGCATACAAAGCTTAAATTTCGTTGAAATCTAAATCACGTTATTTATTAGCAGCCTTTCTTTCTGTTGCCATCTGGGGGTTTTTCTCAATTCCATTAAGGAATCTAAAGGCATATCCTTCAGAAGAAATATTGTATTATAGGACATTTACTTCTTTGATAGTAATATGGATTGCCATTTTACTATTCAGAAGAAAATATCTAAAACAGGATATTCAGTATTTTAAATCGGTATTGCCAAAGCAAAAGAAAATTATCTTTTGGCAAATTATTGGTGCAACGATATTACTCACTTTAAATTGGTATACATTCATTTACGCCATTAATAATGTAAGTATTAAATCGGGTGCATTCGCTTATATGGTATGCCCACTGATTACAGCTTTTGGTGGTTTCATTATTTTAAAGGAAGAGCTTTCTAGAATTAAATTAATATCACTTGGTATTGCCTTGCTTAGCATAATCATGTTAGCAACGGGTTCTTTTATAGAAGTGCTATGGTCTGTTATTATAGCAGCGCTTTATGCCTTCTATTTAATTATCCAAAGGAAAATGCAACACTTAGATAAGTTAAATGTGCTTGCCTGTCAAATTACTTTAGCAGCTGTTTTAATGTTGCCATTCTATATTTATCATCATCAAGGTTTCCCAACAGGGGGATGGTTTTGGGGGCACATTGTAGTTATTGCAGCATTATTTACAGTCATTCCTCTTTTTTTGAGCTTGTATGCCTTAATAGGAATTCCATCTTCAACATTGGGTGTAATTATATATTTAAACCCAATTATTGCGTTTACAGTTGCTGTTTTATATTTTGATGAACATATTAGCTTTCATCAGTTATCGGCTTATCTTTTATTGCTATTTGCAGTTTTTCTATTTAATTGGAACTTGATAAAAGATATCTTTACTTTTAAAAGAAAATAAGATTACTTTGTTTGCTTCAAATTTAGATACTCCTCTTGTTTACTTAAAAGGCGTTGGTCCTAAGCGTGCCGAACTTTTGCAAAAGGAGTTGGGGATGTGCACTTATGAGCAATTACTAAATCATTATCCTTTTAGGTATATAGATAGAACTCGTTTCTACAAAATTAACGAGTTAAATCCTGATATGCCATTGGTACAAGTTATTGGGAGGGTAATTAGTAAAGAAACCATAGGCGAAAAACACAAAAAGAGAATTGTTATCAAATTTACTGATGATACTGGAACAATGGAACTGGTTTGGTTTCAAAGTTTAAAGTGGGTTGAAGATAACATCATGAGAGGCAGTTTATACATCGCCTTTGGCAAACCAACATTCTTTAATGGCAGCTTTAGTATTTCTCACCCAGATCTAGAGCCGTATCCAAGACAAACTAGCATAACGGGAAACCTAACGTTGCAACCAATTTATAATTCGACAGAAAAGCTCAAAAAGAGTTTTTTAGACAGTAAAGGAATTCAGAAGTTAATTCATCACATTATTGAATTACATATTAATGAAGTTAGGGAAACACTGCCAAAATATATCTTGGATAAATACAAATTGATTAGTCGAAAAGATGCTTTAATCAATGTTCATTTTCCTTCAAATACAACAATGTTGCAACATGCGGAAAGGCGGCTGAAATTTGAGGAGCTTTTCTTTATCCAACTCCAATTACTTTATAATAAACAACTGCGAAGTTTAAAGTTCAAAGGAGCGTTATTTAATACAGTTGGAGAGCGTGTAAACACTTTTTACAACATAATGCTGCCTTTTGATTTAACAAATGCACAGAAGCGTGTTATAAAAGAGATTAGGTTAGATACCCAAATGGGAAGTCAAATGAATCGCCTAATACAAGGTGATGTAGGAAGTGGAAAGACAGTAGTGGCTTTAATGAGTATGTTATTGGCAAATGATAACGGATACCAAGCCTGTATGATGGCCCCTACCGAAATTTTAGCTAGACAGCACTATCAGTCATTAGTTGATTTACTAAAAGGTGAATTAGTGAATGTTGCTGTATTAACTGGAAACTCAACTAAAAAACAAAGGACTATTTTACACGAACAGTTGGAAAACGGTGAAATAGATATTTTAGTTGGTACGCATGCGCTGATTGAAGATAAAGTTAAATTTAAAAACTTAGGTTTAGTTATTATCGATGAACAACATCGTTTTGGAGTTGAGCAAAGGGCTAAACTTTGGCGTAAAAATGTAATTCCACCTCATATTTTGGTGATGACAGCGACACCAATTCCACGAACGTTGGCGATGACTTTATATGGTGATTTAGATGTTTCTGTAATAGATGAGTTACCTGTTGGAAGAAAACCAATTGAAACTAAACATTTGTTTGAGGGTCAGCGACTGAGAATGTTTGGTTTTATAAAACAGGAGATTGCCAAGGGGAGGCAGGTATATATTGTTTATCCGTTAATAAGAGAAAGTGAGAAACTTGATTTATTGCATTTGGAAGCAGGAATTGAACAAATGCGTTTTGAGTTTCCATTGCCAAATTATCAAATTAGTATTGTGCATGGGCAAATGCCAAACGCTGATAAACAATTTGAAATGCAACAATTTATTCAGGGCAAAAGCCAGATTATGGTGGCCACAACCGTTATTGAAGTTGGGGTAAATGTGCCAAATGCTTCTGTAATGATTATAGAAAATGCAGAGCGATTTGGGCTTTCGCAGCTGCATCAATTAAGGGGTAGGGTTGGTCGTGGGGCTGAACAGTCTTTTTGTATTTTGATGACTGGAAATAAACTCAGCCAAAACTCTAAGCTTAGGATAGAAACAATGGTTAAGACCAATAATGGTTTCGAAATCTCTGAGATTGACTTACAACTTAGAGGGCCAGGCGATATAACCGGTACACAACAAAGTGGTGTTTTAGAATTGAAAATGGCAAACTTAGCTAAAGACCAAATCATTTTACAAGAAGCTAGAAATACCGTGATCGATATCTTTGAAAAAGATGCCATGTTAGGTAATCCAGAAAATGTGCTCTTGAAAAATTACATTGATAAAAGAACAAGAGCAATTGCTTTTGATAAGATTTCATAAGCCCCTTAAGGGCTTTGGGGTTTAATCCTCATCACTACCTGGCAAACTACCTAAGCCAGTGTAAGCGCCTTTTCTAATGATTGGCATTTTTAGATATTTAAATAATTCATCTAAATGCATTAAGCTGCCATTGGTTTTGTTGCCTAAGAAAATTACCACAATATCCTTATCTAAATCACGGATATAAATGTGACGGAAACCGTGCCACCAACCTGTATGGTAAACAACTTTGTCCATTCCTTTTCCATCAAACATACGCCAACCATACCCATAATTAAAGTGACCATTAACTGGTTTATTACGACCAACGTAAGCAGAATCTAAACTCTTGTTGGTTAGCAATCTCTCGTTTTTCAAATACTTATCATACAATACCAAATCATGAATTGTACTGTAAATTCCCTTATCGCCAACTGGACCATCTAAAAAGTTTTGCGCTACTGAGTACTTGAAACTATTTCTGTCATGACCAACTACATCAACAGGGATTTTTGGGTAAACCGTAGTAGAGTAAACGTGGGTATGTTTCATTCCAGCTGGTTTGAAGATGTTCTCCATCATGTATTCAGCATAGGTTTTTCCAGTAACCTTTTCTATAATTGCACCCAACACCATGAAGTTAGAGTTGTTGTAATGGAACCTATTATCTGGCTTGGTGTATGGATTTGGTTTTCTTTCGGCAATAACATCCATCACTTCTTTATTTGACACGCCTTTTTTCTGGTCTTTTTTCTCTTTACGCCAAATGTCATCTATAAAATATACATAGTTCATCATTCCACTTCTGTGGGATAAAAGTAGTTTTACGGTAATGCCATCGTAAGGGAAATTTGGGTAAAACTTCTTTACATCGTCAGTTAATTTTAGCTTTCCTGCTTCAACTAGTTGCATAATCGCAACGCCAGTAAAAGTTTTGGTAATAGAAGCTAGTTCAAATTCCGAATCTATTTTTAAACTATCGCGATGAAGGTAATCTGCCCAGCCTTTAGCGCCTTGATAGATAATTTTACCTTTTTTAGCAACCAGTATGTTTCCATTGAAGCCGTATTTTTTGTGCAAATTATCAGCAAAGCCGGCAATCCATTGGTCGCCTTTTTTAGGGTCGTAAGTAATTACTAAACTATCAGCTTTATCGTCTTCCTTGGTTCTTGTTTTTTTATCGGCGGCTGCCTTTTTAGCTTTTTCTTCTTTGGTGGTACAAGATGAGATGGATATAATGGTAAGCGCTAGCGCTGTAATTAGTAGACGAAACTTCATGTAGATAGATAAACAGGTTTTAAAAGCTTGCAAATTAAGGATTATTGCTTTTTTAAACGCAAAAGAGTTTTAAACATTGCCACATTTTATAAAGCAGATTAGGATTTTGGCGACTTGTTTTTAAATAGTTGCACAATCTGGTGCTAATTAAACCCCTGCCTACCGGCAGGCAGGCGATTTGTAGCGGACACGATCCCGATTTTACATTGGGAGAGTAAAGCGGGGCTCAAGGTTCAAAAATGTTACTGCACCTGCTTTTCATAATTATTTTACAAAACTCTATCATCTTTTAAAAGGCTGTAATTTTAAAAATGCTAAATTTGGTCAAAAAATAATAAGATCATGAGTTTCAGAATAGAACACGATACCATGGGCGAGGTGCAAGTGCCTGCTGACAAATATTGGGGAGCACAAACCGAACGTTCACGTAATAATTTTAAAATTGGCCCGGAAGCCAGTATGCCGAAGGAAATTATACATGCTTTTGGTTACTTAAAAAAGGCTGCGGCTTTGGCTAATACAGAGTTGGGTGTTTTGTCTCAGGATAAAGCAGATTTAATTGCTAGTGCTTGTGATGAGGTTATTGCAGGTAAATTAGATGGGGAATTTCCATTGGTAATTTGGCAAACAGGTTCTGGAACGCAAAGCAACATGAATGCAAATGAAGTAATTGCAAACAGGGCTCATGTTTTAAATGGTGGCAGTTTAGCTGATGATAAAAAAGTGTTGCACCCGAATGATGATGTGAATAAATCTCAATCGAGTAATGATACTTACCCAACTGCAATGCATATTGCTGCTTACAAACAAGCTGTAGAAATTACGATACCTGGATTAGAAAAATTGAGGAACACTTTAGCTAAAAAAGCGGCGAGTTGGAATGATATTGTAAAAACGGGTAGAACGCATTTTATGGATGCAACTCCATTAACATTAGGGCAAGAGTTTTCTGGTTATGTACAACAAATTGAAAATGGCTTAAGGGCAATTAAAAATGCTTTACAAATGATAAGCGAGCTTGCTTTAGGCGGAACAGCTGTTGGTACGGGTTTAAATACACCTGCAGGTTATGATGTTTTGGTAGCTAAAAAAATTGCTGAATTAACGGGTTTGGCTTTTGTAACTGCTCCGAATAAATTTGAGGCTTTAGCTGCGCATGATGCGATGGTTGAGCTTTCCAGCGCTTACAGACGTGTGGCTGTTTCTTTAATGAAGGTTGCCAATGATATTAGAATGTTAAGTTCTGGTCCACGTAGCGGAATTGGAGAAATCATTATCCCTGATAACGAACCCGGTTCTTCTATCATGCCAGGAAAAGTGAATCCGACACAACCAGAAGCTTTAACTATGGTTTGCGCACAGGTTATGGGTAATGATGTAACAGTTGGTATTGGTGGTAGCAATGGTCATTTTGAATTGAACGTTTTTAAACCAGTTATTGCTGCTAACGTATTACAAAGTGGTCGTTTACTTGGTGATGCTTGTGTATCATTTAACGATAAATGTGCTGAAGGAATTGAGCCAAATAAACCTGTAATTAAACAACACATGGAAAATTCATTGATGTTGGTTACAGCACTTAATCCATATGTTGGTTATGAGAATGCAGCTAAAATTGCTAAAAAAGCACATAAAGAGAATAAAACTTTACGTGAGGCAGCCATCGAGTTGGGTTTGTTAACTGACGAACAATTTACAGAATGGGTTAAGCCAGAAGATATGGTGGGAAGCCTTAAATAATTAAGCGAAAAGCAGAAAGACTAAAGCCGAAAGCAATATTAAGTTGCAAAACATAACGTCGTAAATATTTAATGATGACATTTTTTTTTAAGAGAACATACTTCTTCGCTTTAGTCTTTAGTCTTTCAGCTTTTTTCTTTTCCTGCAGCCGTTTACCTAATGTACAAGGCAAGGGAGAAGCCCTTTTACAAGGGGTGTGGAATCAAGATAGTATTGCAAATTCCAGTAAGCTTTTAACTTATACCCAACATCGTTTTAAAATAAGTTGCGATTCATTTTATGTGGATTTGACGACTTTTTCGAAAGTAAATTATTATTCGGATTCATGCTTTAATAAAGGGGTCTGGAAAGAGTATGCAAAAGGGACTTACGTTGTTAAAGGCGATACTTTAATGCTAAATGGAACTTTTACAAAAGATAACTACAAGCAAAAGGTTTCTGGCTGTTACAGGACTGGAAGGTATTTAACTAATTTTAAGATTAAGTCATCTGGTGCAAACAGTTTGGTATTAGAGAGTTTGAATGACCAAAGAGAATGTGCATTGGTTTTGAAAGAAAAAATTACCTGTGTGCCTAAAGAATTATAGAATGAAGAAATTATCAATATTTAAAAAGTTAGTTGTAGTTTTTGCTTTGGTTTATGTGCCAATTACAGCAAGTGCTTGGGGTGCATTAGGACATAGAATTGTTGGTGAAATTGCTGACAGTTATTTACAGATGAAAGCTAAAGCAGCTATTAAACAAATTTTGGGAACAGAAAGTATAGCTCTATCGGCAAATTGGGCAGACTTTGTGAGGTCTGATAGTTCTTATAGTTATTTGAGTAGCTGGCATTATGTAAATTTGAATCCAGGCTTGAGTCAAACGGATTTGTTTAGTTATTTAGATAATCAACCTAGTGCTAATGTTTATAACAAAACCAATGAGATGATTGTTGTTTTGAAAAACAAGAAGAGTACATTGGCACAAAAAACATTAGCATTAAAAATGCTTATCCATTTAATTGGGGATATGAATCAGCCGATGCACACTGCCAGAAAAGATGATTTAGGAGGAAATAAAGTGCAGGTTTTATGGTTTGGCGAAAAGTCAAACTTACACAAGGTTTGGGACGAGCAGTTGATAGATTTTCAGCAATTAAGTTATACAGAATATACAAAAGCAATTAATCACCCTACAACTTTGCAAATTGCCAACTGGCAAAAAGCTAGCTTAAAAGATTGCATTTGGGAATCGTATGGTATTTGTAATAAGATATATGCAACTGGTATTAAAAATGATGATAAATTAAGCTATAAGTATAATTACGATTGGATTGGCACTGTGAATGAACAACTTTTAAAAGGAGGCGTTCGTTTAGCGAAAATTTTAAACGATATTTATAAATAGGAATTAGGGTTTATTTAATTGTGCTGTTCTTGTAGCGTTTCTTTCCAAGATTTCGTATTGGTTATAAAATCTAAATATAATATGAGAGCATTTTTAGTTTTAGCATTAATTTTCCTAACCATCGGTTGTAAAAAGGATAATACTACAGCAAATATAACCGATTATAACTGGGTGCTAAAAGCTCAGGTTATATCTCCGGCAATTACTATTAACGGCAAAACCTCCACTAATTATTTAAGCTTGCAAAATCCTGAATGGTGTTCAAAGAACTTCACTTATGTATTTTATGAGAGTGGTCTTTTTGAATTTAGTTCTAATGGGTCGCTTTGCGATATGATACCAAATACAAAATCACAAAAATGGAAAAGAGAGGGTGACCAGGTTACTTTAGACTACGGGAACACTGGAGGGACTGTTGTTATATTAAAAGTAAAAGGGAATTCTTTAATTCACACTTCAGAAATAACAAGTAATGGAGAAAAGCATGCCCTAGTATCTACTTATTTGGCTTCAAAATCAAAATAACATTGAAAATATTAATGGTTTGTTTGGGTAATATTTGTCGCTCGCCTTTGGCAGAAGGAGTGATGCGTCATTTAGTAAACGAACAAAACTTAGGTTGGGAAATTGCATCTGCAGGAACGGGAGATTGGCATATTGGTAGTGCTCCAGATAAGAGAAGTGTTGCAGTTGCAAAAGAATTTGGCTACGATATTTCTGCACAAAGAGCAAGGCTTTTTGATAGTCATTTATTTGACGAGTTTGACCATATTTTGGTAATGGATAAAAACAACTATAAGGATGTTTTAAGATTAGCTAAAACAGAAGAGCAACGCAAAAAAGTTAGCTTCTTTCTAGCTGATGAAGGCGAAGTTATAGATCCTTATCACCATAACCACTTATTTGAACCTGTATTTAAGGAGGTGGAAGCAAGGTGTAAGAAATTGATTAATCAGTGGAAATAGATTAGTTCACTAGTATCATTGGTTCATTAGCCAGGGCCTACAATCTATTCTTAATTTCTTCTTTCACGCCAGTTAAATAAATATAATAGAACATACAGGCAGAAGCTATTGCCCCGAACGTATGCCAGAGGAAATGAGTGCCAGTATTTAACCATTCCCATTTATCCGCAATGCGAAATGTAAGTGCAATTACAAAAGAGATAAGCGCATAACCTACCCATTTTCCATCTTTCCAATTACTACGAATTAGATAGCCTAAAACGGGTAATAAAACTAATGCTGCCATCATTGCATAGTTAATGTTGATGAATAATTGCATATCGTTTCCAGACATTGTACTTCTAAAATAGAATTGAAAAGCTAGATAAGCGAATACAAATAAAAGTGCGAAATACCATTTAATCAGCTTTGCTAAAAAATATACACCTGCAGAAACACAGAGCAACATGATTGGCAGCCAGTCCATCATGATAAATATATTCCATTTTCTAAAGGCGTGATAAGTTGTGCCACCTACGCCACCAATATAAAGTAGGATTAAACAGTAAGTTAAAAACGGATGAGCTTTATGTTCTTTCCTTAATTTAAATGTCCAATAAATGGCTATTCCTAAGAAAAAACAAGATGTTAATGCGTTTAATGGCTCAGGAAAAAGTTGTTGTAGATTAGTTTCAGTGTAGAGTGAACCACCATCTGGTGGATTTTGGAATAAACGCATATTAAATGTTTGTTTTTTAAAAACGTTAAGTGAATTTAAATGTTTTAATTTTATCTCATACAAATTTCACAAGCCAATGCAAACTCCGAAGTTATTTATGATATTACTAGGCGCAACGCCAATGGGAAGAAATATAGAGCAACATGATATATTCTTTGGCATTGGTACATCTGTTAAAGAATTATTGCCAGAGATGCTAGCTTTTTGGCCAGAAGCAAAAGGTAAAATCCATGTTGATGCTTACAGAATTGTGAACAAGGTTGGAGACTATAAAGTTGAAGTAACTGCTAAAGAAGAAGAAAATAAAACTGAGATAAGAAGTTTGTTCTTTATGAATTTAGGTGGTTACAAAAAGGATGAATTTGAAGAACTTCATTATAAGATGTTAGCGGTTTCAGATCAAAAAGCACTTGCCATAAAAGAAGCTAAGGAAACTGCATTTTACAAACACGTTGGCTTTAAAGGTGCAACATCTCACATAGATGATAAGTTCGGTGTAGATGTGGATGATATTTTCGAAATCAAGGATATTTTATCAAAAGAAACAAAAAGCAAATACACCTTAAAGTTTACTCCTGCTAATGGTTTGCAAGAAGATGAAATCTTTTTGGGATACTTGCCTTTATCGAAAATATAGTCGTTCGTCATACCCAATTCGATAGGGTATCTTAATGCGAAATGCATTATTTCAGTCTCAGTGCAGGTAATGGAACGAAGAATTTAACGCTTAAGATTCTTCGCTTCGCTCTGAATGACAAAAGAACTAAGCTGGTTGCATTTGGGTAGCAATTGCCATTCTGTTCCAGGCATTAATAGCTATAATTGCCATCATAATTTGGGCCAGTTGGTTATCATCAAAAAATGAATTTGCTTTTTTATAGGTTTCATCAGAAACGCCACCATTTGCAATTAAAGTCATTTCTTCAGTTAGTGCTAAAATAATTCTTTCTTCTTCTGTATAAAGGTTAGCTACTTCTCTCCAAGCATTTAGTAAGTAAATACGTTGCTCTGTTTCTCCATGCTTTCTAGCATCTGTGGTGTGCATATTGATACAGAATGCACAACCATTAATTTGAGATGCTCTAATTTTAATTAATTCTTTATGAGTTTTATTAAGTGAAGTTGCTGCTAAATAAGTTTCGATACCCATTAGTGCTTTGTAAGCTAACGGTTCTATTTGACCAATGTTTATTCTTGTTTCCATTTTTTAATTGTTTTATGATGAATCAAAGGTAAACCGAAGCTGTATGAAAAAACTTAAACTAGTTTAAGAAATGAATAAATAAGCGAAAAGGGCTAAGTTTTACCCAAAGTAAAAAATGCGTTTTTTATATAGAACAAGAGACTATCTAGTTCTTCTTTACTCTGTGAACTCTTTGTGTTCTCTGAAGTAAAGGAAATTATCCCTTCTTCCTTAACTCACTTAAATATTCTGGCGTTAAACCTAAATAAGAAGCCAACATGTATTGAGGTATGCGTTGAACAAACTCTGGAAATAAGGAAACAAATTGACGGTAGTTTTCTTCTTTAGAATAATCGTAAAAGTATTTAAATCTCATTTGAGATGCTGCGTAAGCTCGTTGTATAATGATTCTGAAGTATTTTTCTAACTGTGGCAACTGCTTAATTAACTCTTCTTGTTTATGATGTTCTATTACAATAACTTCAGAATTTTCTACGGCCTGAATATAGAAATGAGCGGGAGATTGCATAGTAAAACTCATGTAATCTGATATCCACCAATTTTCTAATGCAAACTGAGTGATTTGTTCTACGCCTTTGTCATTAATAAAATACATCCTTAAAAGACCTTTTTCCGTGAAATAATTGGCTTTACAAACCTGCCCTTCCTTTAGTAAAAAATCCTTCTTTTTTAAAGAAACTGTTTTCACATAAGAGGATAGAATCTGCAATTCATCTTCATTGAGAGTAATGTATTTTTTAAGATGATTAATGAAGTTTTGCATAGCAATCTAGACTTATGAAGTTTCCATTTTTAATTTCATAATCAATAAAGGTTCCTTCGTGGTTAAAGCTTAACTTATTTAGCAAGTTCTTTGAATTTTTATTTTCTGTTTCAACAAGAGCTTCTATGCGATGTAACTTCAACTCTTTAAATGCATAATTGCAAACTAAGTCTACAGCTATTTTCATTATGCCTTTTCCCCAGTATTCTGGGAGTAGCCAAAAACCAATCTCAGCCTTTTGGTGAATTTTGCTTAGGTTATTAAGGCCTATTGCACCATAAAAATCAGAGTTTTGAGGACTGTTTATTGCCCACCAAATCCCAGTTCCACTTTCCTCAAGTTCAGCAAACCATTTCATTTGCTCTTGCGTATCATATAAACTGCTATAATTAACGCCATAATATTTAACAATATCGGGATGTGAAAGGCCTAGAAAAATCTTATTAATATCCTCGTCAACTATTTGCCGCAACTGAAAACCTTCTTCAAGAAAATTTGGGAAAACATTGTACATTTTTAATATGATAATTAATCAAATATATAAAGCTTTTGGTATTCCTAAATGCGCTAAGTTATTTTAAACTTTTATTTATGGCTAATGTTCTTTAGGCACATCAAAACTAAAAAATATGGAAACGAGAACAGTAAATGCAGAAATTTTAAACGACCTGATTCAAATAAATAACGATAGAGTTGCAGGTTATGAAAAAGCTATTGAAGAGCTAAAATCAGAAGATTCGGATTTGAAATCTTTATTTGTAAGAATGATTGGTGAGAGCCATAAATTGAAAATGGCATTAGCAACTGAAGTGCAAGCTTTAGGTGAAGAAGCAGAAGAAGGAACCACTAATTCAGGAAAAATATACAGAGCTTGGATGGACGTTAAAGCAGTTTTTACAGGCCACGACCGTAAAACAGTTTTAAACAATTGTGAGTTTGGAGAAGATGCGGCTCAAAAAGCATATAAAATGGCACTAGCCGAAGAAGATTTATCAGCTGATTTGAGAAGTTTAATAACCGAACAAAAAGCCCAATTAAGAGTGTCTCACGATGAAATCAAAGCATTGAGAGATTCCCAAGCATAATAAAACTCGCTGAAGCAAAAAGCCATCCTGATTAATTGGGATGGTTTTTTTGTTTAATGATTATTTATCTTCTTCGTTAGAGAAATAAACTATCTTTTCTGTTTCTTTAGGTTCTGGTATATCTTCTTCGCTTATCGACTTTAAAATCTCAGGACTAATTTTTTTTAGCTTAATGATTCTGTTCGCTTGATTTTGAACACATTTTTCAAATAGATTTCTTACAACCCTTGCATTCCCAAAACCATCATCCTTTTTAGAGTATAATAAATCAAAAGTATCTTTTAATTTATCCTCAGCATCTTTGGAAACTATAAAATCAGACTTCTTGCAGAAGTTTTCAAAAATTTGAAATAACTCAGCTGGAGAAAAGTGTTTAAAAGAGAAGTAGCGATTAAACCTTGAATTTAATCCTGGATTTGATTCAATAAAGAGCTTCATGGGTTCAGTGTACCCAGCAGCTACTACAACTAAATCATCTCTTTTATCTTCCATTCTTTTAAGTAAGATACTTATGGCCTCTGCACCATAATCATTGCCGAACGTATTTTGTGTGAGAGCATAGGCTTCATCAATAAACAATACACCACCGATACTTTCTTCTATTATTTTATCAACCTTTGTAGCCGTTTGTCCGACATATCCTGCTATCATACCCTCTCTATCAGTTTCATAAAGTTGGCCTTTAGAGAGAAATCCTAAGTGTTTAAAAATCCTGCCTAATAATCTTGCGACAGTGGTTTTTCCTGTGCCTGGAGGTCCTAAAAAAACAGTATGCAAGGATATTTCGATGTTCTTCAACCCTTTTTGGCTACGTTTTTTTTGTATTTCGAGTAAGTTTATTAGCTCTTCTATGTCTTTTTTTACATTTTCTAAACCAACTAGCTCATTGAGCTCTTTCATTACTTTTTCTAAAGAATCATCGGCTATGGTAGCTGCTTGATATTTGCTCTTGAATTTAGATGGTTCAAAGTTTAAAAAAACATTTAATTCTTTAGTGTTCGAAAAGTCTAAATTGTAAGCGTACTTTAAAAAGATTTGAATTTGATTAGCAACAATGTCAAGCCTTTTATCTTTTTTTCCTGCTAAAGTTGATACAATGTAATAGTGATTTTTGGTTGTAGAAAAAGTATTGTCTTTTTTTATTTTATGTAAATGAACCTTAAATTCTTCGCTAGTAACTAATTTGTTCAATTCAGCAATTCCTGCTACATCAGCAAAGTGATTGTTTCTTAAGGCATCATAATAATAGGCCAAAACAAATCTTGATGTTGGACTTTCTTTAGCTTCGTTTTGTTGATAAGCTGTTATCAGGTCTGAAATGAAAAAATGCTCTGCTTTTAACAGCAGGTTATTACTTCGGTTTACTTCAGTATTTATGCTATTCACAAAATCATCGTCTTGATTTAGTATCGCACAAAGTGCTAATACTTTTTTTGTCTCTTGCTCAAGTATTTGAATAAACTCTGCTGTAATAATTAGTTTATCACCACTAATTTCCGCAGATTTTAAATACTCTTTTATAGACAAAAAGGAGTTTTCTAAAAACGAAATTGGATCTTGTTTTTTCAAAGGTTTTCTTTTAAGAAATCATCATTTGATGAATAATATCTTTTGATAGCTTGATATGTTTTTCTCCATATAACTCCCAAGCTATACCTAATTCTCTTAAATCAAATTTAGCTACAATCGTTCCGTAGGCCTCTTTTTTGCCATTAATTGTTGGATAACCGATTACATAGATTGTTTGAGCTAATTCAATTGCTAATTCGATATCATGGGTAGAGAAAATAACGGTATTAAAGTCTGACGTGCTGCTTAGCAACTCAAAAGATTTTTTTACTTCTTGAATATTGCCAACATCTAAACCAGAGAAAGGCTCATCCAAAACAATGAATTGATCTGATGAGAAAAGTTGTTCGATGATGGCTATCCTTTGTCTTTGTCCTCCAGAAAGTTCATTCGGATATTTATCAACGCAGGTATCAAGACCCCATTTTTCTATATATTCTTTTATTTTAGCCTCTTTTTCCGTTTCGGTAAGTGAAGTTTTTCTAAGCGCAAATTTTAAAGTCTGCTGAACAGTTTTATGCCTAAACAAGGTGTATTTTTGATCTACAAACCCAATATTGCCTTCTTTCACCACTTTTGCAATATTAGGTTCAGTTGCTTCAAAATCCTTAATCAAAATTTTGCCTGTTTTTACAGGCACTAAACCAGTAATGGCTTTAAAAAAAGTAGATTTGCCTCTACCAGACCTGCCCACAAATGCAATTACCTGCCCAGTGTGATCTACACCCTCACGCACTACATCTTTTTCTGTAAGTGTAATGTCTTTTATAATTACATGGTCATCGTACGCTACGCTAAGGTTTTCTATGTATAAAAGAGTTTCTTTATATTGATGTTTCATACATTAAATTTTTGAGTATCTGAAGATTGCTTTTCTTAAAAAATTGATTCCAGAATCCAGCCCTAAACCAATAATTAAAATGATGATTTGCAATGCGATGATGCGGCCATGGTTCATAAATTTATCTGAATTTTTAATCAAGAAACCTAATCCGCCAGACGCGACAACAATTGATTCTACTGTTACAAGCATCATCCAGGCAATGGCAAGATTTTGCCTGATTACATCTATCACATAGTCTATTCTACCTAATATAATTACCTGCCAAAGCACTTCCCATCTGCTACACTTTAAAGTCTTAGCATGGTCAAACTCTTCTTCTGGTATATCTTTTATAACAGCTATTAGCGATGTGGTTAAAAAGGTGGTTAAAAATATAACCAAAATCCATACCTGCATATTTCTTGCGTCATGAACTAGCAATGCTACATAAAATGATAAGCCCGTAAAGGGTAAAAACCTAAACTTTGTTATAAATTCTGATATGGGTTTAAGTACTGGAATTGGCCAAGTATAAGCTAAGAGCATTGAAATAACTACAGCCAAAAAAATAGAAAGGAAACATAATTTTAACGAATTAAAGATATGTTCTACCAAACCCTCATTGTAAAGTGCTGTAAAGCCACTAAAAACTTGGGCAGGAGAAGGGAACAAATGTTTTGTTCCCGAAGTACCAATAAACCAAATAGCAATAATAAGTACAATCCATGAAACCAAAATTATGGTCTTATTGCTCTTGGAAATTTTTTCAAAAGGAGTTAAGAATTTTATCATAATATTTAAAAAGGCTATTGTTTAGATAGCCTTTAAGTTTTTTATTTTAATAAGGTAATTACAACTCGCCTATTTAAGGCTTTACCAGCAGCACTGTTATTGTCCGAAAGAGGTTCATTTTGCCCCTTGCCATCTACCAATTGGAAACGACTTGCAGGAATCCCTTTTTGTTTTAAATAATCTACAACCGCTTGTGCTCTACTTTTCGAAAGCGCTAAGTTGCCAGCAGGATTACCTACATTATCTGTATGACCAACTACGGTAAGTTTTGTATTTTCTGCTTGCACCAATAGGTTATAAATTTTTTCAACTTCTTTACTTGAAGTACTTGAAATTTCTGCACTACCACTATTGAAGTTGATTTTCCATTCGCCTGAAGCTACAACCTCGGTAGCCTGGTTGCTGTAATCTGCTTTATCAGCTGATGTAGACTCAATATCATTAATATTTTTCAAGAAGAATAAATTTACAGCTTGGTCATATGGTACAACCTCTCCAACGTTTTCATTAAAGCCGAATGGATTTAAGTCTTTTAAATAGCCAGAAACTTGATTGTATACAGATTTGTATCTATTAACACCATCAGTTAAACCAAAATATTGCATTGCGTCAGCGTAGTTAAATACTTTTGAACCACCCATGTTGTAGGTTAAGCCATTTTTAGTTGCAGATTGACCTTTAAACATTTTGTACCAGTATTCTGGTGTTTCCATTTTATAAGTATCTGTAATTGCTTCTGAAGCTCTAACTTTCCAATCTTCGTAATTTTTGATTTGGTTAGAAGCAACAAGCGCAGATTTTAAGATGTTAGAAACAATTTCTGGGTTTTTAGTAGCCCATTCTTTAACACCAATTACAGCAGTTGGCATTTGGTTATTAAACTCTTTAGTAGAAACAATATCAATAAAGCCAGAAAGTTTGTCGAATACCGTTTTATCTCCAGGAGTCCAAGTTGCACAGCCATCAATTTTTCTACTTACTGTCTTGCCAGTTAATTTGCCATTTACAACTTCCTTTAAAGAAACAGTCCATCCAGTAGTTTGAGATTTGATTAGTTCTTCTGCAGATTTAATGTAATCATCATTTTCTGACGGATAGATATTAACTGCATCTGCATCGTAAGTAGCAGGGTCTGGATTTACTTTTAATCCATTTGCGAAACAATAGTTAACAGTTGTTACCCAGTCGCCATCACCTAACACAGCAGATATGACAGCACCTTTCATAGATTTAGGGTCAGATTTCCAGCTTGGTGGGCCGATTAATTTATCCTCACCGTAACTCATACCGACTACGCCCATTACTTGTAAATGGTATTTATCTTTACCATACTTTTCGTCTAAAGCTTTTTGAACAGAGCTGATATAGAAAGGAGCTCCATCGCCCATTATCATTACTGCAAAAATACTTTTGTCAGAACTAGGGAATGCTTGACCTTTATCAAACTCTTCGATGAATTTCATTTGCATGTTGCGAAGTTCCGAAAGCCAATCTTGACGAATAATCTCAAGATTCACTCCGTTTTTTTCCATTAATGAACCCTTTGTTGTTTTTGGGCCGCCGTTAGCAACAATAATTCCTGATTGTGCATTCCAGGCGTAACCAGCAATTCTAACCAAAGGTTTTTCGCTTACTTCAGTTGAAATGTCTTTAGATGGTATTTCAATTTTCTCGGCATTGGTGACATTATTAACATCTGTTTGGTTAACTTCCATACCAGATAGTTGTTTGGATATAGATGTTCTTATCCCTGGCGACGCATAATATACACCAGCCAAAATAGCCCCAATAACTGCTATAACAATTAATAGCTCTGAAAATGTTGTTAATTTCTGCGTTCTTAATATTTTTCCCATTTTAGTTTTTGTTTGTTTAAAGGTACCTGATGCTTATTTGGTAGATTAAAAAATTTCTCCAAAACCACCATTATTTAGTTTTTCTTCCTTAGTTAGCTTATAGTTTGGATTATTATATTTTGTTGAGTCTGGTACTACACTATCTCCAGTTTTAATCTGGTCAGCTAAAGTGTCTAATCTAGAATATAATTCATCGTTATCTACAGAATATTTAGACGTTAAGGCATCAATGTCTATTAGGTTTTCAGAAGTTTGAGCAATATCTAGCGCAATCGTAGAGGTAACAACTTCCAGTGCATATTCTAGTTCCCAATCTTGGGTAAACATCATTGCACTTTTTGCGCTTTCGGTAGCCTCTTTAGCATTTTTTGCGAATTGATATTCTTTCTCTAGCATCCTTATTGTAGCATCAAAATCTGCAATTTTAATATCAATAGCAGTACCTGCTAAAGTAAGTTTTCTATCCATTTTACCTAAAACATTAGCCCTCACGCCATATTTTTGAATAAAGTTTTTACTTTGCTCATATTGTGTAGATACTCTTTGAGAGTCGCTAAGTTTTCTGGCCAATTCACTTTGCAATGCAACATATTCATCAGTATCTTTTGCTGCAACACCACCTTGTTTTACCATTTCATCCATGGCAGACTTTAATTTTTCAGCTTGTCTTTGTAAGCTTAAAACATCATCTTGGAAAACCCTCGCTTCTTTTTCCGCCTTATTGGCCTCAATTTCCATCTCGTTTTTAAGCCCTTTTAGTTTGGCTTTGGTGTTTTTAAAAACCTCACGATTTTTAATCATTTTTTCCTTTTGCTCATTTAGTTCATTAAAAGGATTACTCTGAATTAAAGCTTTATGGATGTTTTTTGTTGCAAAGCGAAGCGCTTTCATTATTACTGGATACATCATCACCAAAAAGACCAAAAACACACCAGTTGCAGAGATAGCAATCGCTTGACCAAGCATTGTAAAAAGCGGTGGGATGATATAGGTCCAGGTTAGATAACCCCCAACGCCTAAAAGTCCAAGGGCTAATACCCAAAACAAACCTTTCTCACCTTTTTTTAGTGCCCCAGCCTTTAAGGCTATTTCTCCTTTTGTTTCATCAAAATGTTTTAATATTGGTAGGGATAAAAGGGTGTTCTTTTCTTGTTCGTACTTATCCATTATAAATATTGATTTACTCCTGTTAACACTGTGTTTATAGATTCAAGAATTTTATTCTTAGCAAAGTTATTAGCCTCTATTTTTAATTGAATTTCAGAATATTGCTCTCTATTTCCCTCACCTACCTTTAAAAGCTCTGCCTTTTTTGTTGCCAATTCTTGTTGTAGCTGAGCTATTTTCGATTCTAAGTCTGTAATAGATTTAGTTAATGATTGCTTTTGAGCAGAAATATTGGTGTCTAATGTTGATTTTTTAGTTTTACCATCAGTATCATATTTGCTATGAACTTTTTCAATTTCAGCGATGTAAAACTTGGCTTTATCTACAAGAAATTCTTTTGTTAAACTAGGGTTTATGGTTTTTCCCATTGTAAAGGCCATCTTGTAGCTTTGAGGATTGGTTACGCCAACTGCCATCACAGATTTATAAAGTTCGAAAAAATCAAACCCTTGAGCGTTAAGAGATTCAAAACCTTTTTCATAAACTGCTAAAATATCAGTTAAAAAGGGGTTTGGTAAAGAGTTCTCTGTGAAATATTGTTGCTGTTGATCTGGAAATTTATTCTCTAATTCTTTTGCAATAACAGGTTCTGGGCTTTCGTTTTTTTCTTTATCAGTGTCTTCATTAACGAAAAGACCTTTCCAGTTAAATGATTCTTTTGCCATAGTTTAATTTTAATCTTGTATTAAGATATAGATTGTGCGTTATTGTTTCGATAAATGTAAAAAAAATCTGTATTTATTTAATCAATACCTATAATGTTTATTTGGAACATCTATTCATCCTATTCTAAAATACGAATTGATAATGAGTCTAAAACAACAAAGCTCCAATTTACTGAAGCTTCGTTGTTGGGATTATTTCTTATCTAATTCCTTATCTAAGTAATAAGTTACTTTATGAATGGCATTATCAATGGTATCACTTAAAATGGTGATGAATGAACCAGATTTTGCATTGTTAACGAGGTTCTTCATGCAGTCTTCCCCATTATTATTAATCTCAATTGGGATATTTGGGTTTACTTCTTTCAAGCCTTTTACCAATAAGTCTATTAGTTCCTGCTGTTTGCGACCACGAAGATATTTTTCTTGACAGATTACAACCTTGTCGAACATTTGAGCAGCAATACGAGCTGTTTCTATGATATCTTCATCTCTTCTGTCTCCTGTGCCTGAAATTACACCAATATGTTCTGTCGCAGCAACGGTTTGTAAGTAAGCCTTAATGCCGTTAAAACCATCAGGGTTGTGAGCAAAGTCAACTAAGATTTTAAAATCTTTAAACTTGAACACATTCATCCTACCTGGTGTATGTGCAGCAGAAGGAATAAATGTTTCTAAAGACATCCTAATGTCTTCGGTTTTGTATCCCCATAAAAATGTAGTTAAAGTAGCGGCTAACACATTTTGTATCATGAAATCAACAGAGGCATTAAAGGTTAAAGGAATATGTGTTGCTTTTTCTACACGGATTTTCCAATCTCCTTTTTTAATGGTTATATAACCATTTTCATAAATAGCAGAAATTCCTCCTTTTTTACTATGCTCTTTAATTACTGGGTTTTTTTCATCCATACTAAAGTAAGCAATATTGCAATCAGCGCTTTGGGCTATTTTAAGGCAATAAGAGTTGTCTGCGTTTAATACAGCCCAACCACTTCTCTTAACGGCTCCAATAATTACAGCCTTAACTCTTGTTAAATCATCTAAGGTATCAATATCAGAAATACCCAAATGGTCTTCTTGAATATTAGTTACTACACCAATATCACATTTGTTAAAGCCCAAACCAGCACGTAAAATTCCGCCTCTGGCCGTTTCCAAAACCGCAACTTCTACAGTAGGATCTTTTAAAATAAATTCAGCACTAAACGGACCAGTTGTATCACCTTTCATTAACAAGGTGTTTTGTACATAAATCCCATCAGATGTGGTAAAACCAACCCTGCTACCATTGTTTTTTACTATATGAGCAATTAAACGTGTAGTTGTGGTTTTGCCATTTGTACCTGTAACAGCAATAATTGGAATGCGAGCAGATTTTCCAGGAGGATACAACATGTCAATTACTGGAGCAGCCACATTACGAGGTAAGCCTTCGCTTGGCGCTAAGTGCATTCTAAATCCTGGAGCAGCATTAACCTCTAAAACTACGCCACCATTTTCTGTTAATGGCTCCGTTAAATTTTGTGCCATGATATCAATCCCACAAATATCTAAGCCTACAATTCTAGAAATTCGCTCGCAGTTAAAAACATTTTGAGGGTGAACTTGGTCAGTTACATCAATAGAAGTACCTCCAGTACTTAAGTTGGCGGTAGATTTTAAGTAAACGATTTCTCCCTTTGGTGCTACAGTTTCTAATGTATATCCTTTTTTCTCTAATAAATCTTCAGTATCACGGTCTACGGTAATTTCTGTAAGCACATTTTCATGGCCATAACCGCGACGAGGATCTTCATTTTCCGTATCAATTAATTCTTGAACAGTGCTTTTTCCATCGCCTTTAACGTGAGCTGGCACACGTAAAGCAGCAGCAACCATTTTATGGTCTATTACTAACACTCTAAAGTCATGTCCAGTAATAAAGCGCTCTATAATAATTCTTCTAGAATATTCTTTTGCATAATGAAAAGCTGCAATTGCTTCATCTTCATTTTTTACATTAATAGTTGCTCCTTTGCCATGATTTCCATCCAATGGTTTAAATACTAATGGAAAACCAACTCTTTTAATAGCATCATGAACATCATCTAGGCTTGATGCAGTAACACCTTTAGCAACAGGAATTGCTGCATCGCTCAATAACCGCTTTGTTTCGTCTTTATTACCTGCAATATCAACAGCAATGCTACTTGTTCTTTCTGTCATGGTAGCTCTAAAACGAACTTGGTTTTTACCATAACCCAATTGTACCAACGAACTTTTATTTAACCTTATCCAAGGGATGTCTCTTGCAATGGCTTCATCAACAATAGAACCAGTACTTGGTCCTAATCTTTCAGACTCCCTAAGTTCACGCATCCTTTGGATGTCATGTTCAAGGTCATATTCCTTGTCATTTATTAAGGCTTCGGCAATGTTTACTGAGGCCTCTGCTGCATAAACACCAGCTTTTTCTTCTAGGTAACTAAAAACAACATTGTAAATTCCTTCGGTTTTTGTTTGGCGAGTTCTACCAAAACCAGTGTCCATTCCGGCTAAGGTTTGTATTTCCAATGCGATATGTTCTATCACATGGCCCATCCAAGTTCCCTCTTCAACACGTGTTAAAAATCCGCCCGGTGCGCCTTTAGAGCAACGATGGGTTTGCAAACTAGGAATTAGTTTTTCAATCCTTTCTCTAAAACCTTCAATAACGTTGGTTGGACGTTGCTCAAGCTCTTCCAAATCTAAACGCATTTGGATTAATTTTTTTCTATTTATAGACCAAATATTCGGTCCTCTTAGCACTTGTATGCCTAATATCTTCATCGTTGTCTTATTTTAAAATGGTAGTAAAAAGGAGCGTTAAGCTCAGTAGAGCTTCTTGTCTCAAAGAAAAAATTAAAGTATAAAATATTTTTCAAATTAAAGGGCTATGCCTTGTAAAAGTTTAACAAGTGTTTTTGTTTTAATGTTAGTGTAAAGTACAAAAAACGACTTGGATTGTTAATTAAAACTATAATATTGATAAAAATAATGTTAATTAGTTGGGCTAATGGCATATATTTGGCATTTTAATAGATATCTAGACCATAAGAATGACTCCAAAAGGTAAATTAATAATAATTGGCGGTGCAATAAATACCGGAAGTTTTGCAGAAACGCAGTTCGGTTTGCCACAAAACATGAACTTTTTTGAGCGTGGAATTTTAAAAAGAATTACTACAGAATCTATCAAAGGGAATGATTCTCGTTTCGAGATCATGACAACCGCATCTTTAATTCCTGTAAAAGTTGGCGAAGAATACATTAAGGCATTTGCACAGTTAGATGTACATGATGTTGGTGTAATGAATATTGGAAGTAGAGAAGAAGCCAATAAGCCAGAATATGCAGAGCGAATTAAATTAGCAGACGTAATTATTTTTACTGGTGGAGACCAATTACGTTTGACTTCTATCTTCGGAGGAACAGAAATTCATCGTGTTTTGCTAGATAAATATCAGAACACAGAATTTGTAATTGCTGGTACATCAGCAGGTGCTGCGGCAAGTTCTAAAAACATGATTTACCAAGGAAGCAGTAAGGATGCCTTATTAAAAGGTGAGGTAAAAATTACAGGCGGATTAGGTTTTATAGATGATGTAATTGTAGATACTCATTTTGTACAAAGAGGTAGGATTGGACGTTTATTATATGCTGCAGCAAGTAACCCTGGTATATTAGGTATTGGCTTGGGTGAAGATACTGGCTTGTACATTCAAGGAAATACAATGGAAGCTATTGGTTCTGGAATGGTTATTTTAGTTGATGGTCGACATATGGCTGATACAAACTTAACTGATGTAGAAATGGGGCAACCGGTTTCTATAAAAAATATGATTGTGCATGTAATGTGCGATGGAGATATTTACGATTTAACCAATCATCAACTAGTTATTCATCATCCAAAAGTTGTTCCAACAGAATAATTCAGTTTACAAAAATCTGTCTTAATACTATATACTAAGTACCAAATACTAGATGAAGGTTATTATACACGGTGGTTTTTTTAGTGAATCATCTACCAATCAGGAAACAAAAAAAGCCAAACAAGATGCATTGGCTTCAATTGTTGAAAAAGCATATCAATATTTAAAAACACATTCGGCTTTGCAAACCGTAGTATATACTGTTGCGCTATTAGAAGATAATGAGTTGTTTAATGCAGGCATTGGCTCTCAAATACAAAGTGATGGAAAAGTGCGTTTAAGCGCCTCGTTAATGGATGGTAAAACCCAGAAATTTAGTGGTGTCATCAACCTAGAAGATGTTAAAAATCCAATAGAAGTTGCTGAAAAGCTTTTGAATTATGATGATAGGGTTTTAAGTGGTGAAGGCGCTTTAAGTTTTGCTCGTGACTATGGATTTGAATATTTTAATCCAATTACCGCCCAGCGACAAGCAGAATATCAAGAAAAATTAAATCAACAAGAAAGAAAAGGAACGGTTGGTTGTGTAGCCTTGGATGCAGATGGAAATCTGGCTGTTGCCACTTCTACAGGTGGAAAAGGCTTTGAAATCCCATGTAGGGTAAGCGATTCAGCAACCATAGCTGGGAACTTTGCCAATGAGTTCGCTGGTATTTCTTGTACTGGTGTTGGAGAAGATATTGTGAGCGGTGCTTTAGCTGCTAAAATTGTAACTCGTGTTACCGATGGTTTTACCTTAAAAGCTGCTTGCGATAAATCATTCGCTGAGTTAAAATCGTTCGATGGTTTTGCAGGTATTGTGGGCATATCAGCCAAAGGTGAAATTTATCATTGCTATTCGCATCCTTACATGGTTTGGGCATCTTTCGACGGTAATCTGCAAGTGTTTAACTAAAATTTTACATATCTTTATCGGATGAATAAAATTTGTTTAGCGCTCGTTTGCTTCTTTTTTGTTTCTAATGCTGTTGGTCAGAATGTAAATTCCGGACCTCAAGATGTTGCGGCTCCTGTAATTAATATTGCAGTTTCAAATACTGATGAATCTACTGGTGACGAGTTTTTTGCAGATGCAGAAAAGAATGAACGCCGTGGCGATTTAAATGAAGCTTTAACCTTGTTTGGTAAAGCCGCATTCGAATATAATAATGATAGAAAATTTAGTCGTTATGGTGCTACTTTGCTTAGAATGAGTAATTTACATATGTTGCTTGCTCGTTATACAGAAGCAGAGCAAGTTGTGCTTAACGCAGCCTTAAAAACTTATTCTAAAATTGGCAGTAGGTCTGGTCAAATGGCATCTTATAATCAACTGGGTAAAATCTATTTCGCTGCTAATAAACTTACGCAGTCCCTTTGGTTTTATACCCAACAGGGAATTTTGGCGCAACAATTAAAAAATAATACTTCATATATTGATTCGGTATTAGGTATTGCTGCCATAAAAATCAAAAAGAAAGAATATAATTTGGCTACCAAAGATGTAAACAGGGCAGAATTGCTAGCTAAAAACTCTAAAATCACCCAATTTACTCAACAAATTAAGAGCAATCGCTCTATTATTGCAGAGAAACAAGGGAAGAAATAATTTTTAGGAAATGATAATAGCACTAACTGCGGAATATGTTGATAGCTTTTATGAGTTATTTGCAGAGGTAATGAATACTGAATTCACGGAGTTTCACAAAAATGATATTTATACTTTTGTTAATATACTTCACAAAAAGGAGAATTTTTCAAGACCTGAATACCAAAGGATCTATGATGTTATTATATCCATAGATAAAAACAATAATGTCATAGGATTTATCATCGCTATTAAATCTGTTACTGGAGTTTCGAATATAGCATGGATGGGTGTCGATAAAACTTGTAGAATGAAAGGTGTTGGTTCAGATTTATTGGCTTATTATGAAAAAATTGCCGATAACTTAGGCTATCATTTAATAGAACTAAATACTATTAAAGGCAAAGAAGATTTCTATATTAAAAATGGCTATTATGTTATTGGAGTGAGAGAAGATGGACATTATCATATAGATAATATTATAATGAACAAGAGGGTAAACATTAGTTAACCCTCTTGCTTTTTAAAAGCCACTCATACATAATAACCACATCAAATCAATAATTTCGTCTGCTTCAAGACGAGTGCTTTCTAGCTGAATTAAAGAATTTAGTCCTTCTAATGACATAATACAAAGTTTTAGTTGGGTTTACATTAACCAAATTAAAAGTAGTATTTAAAATTTAATTTTAAAAAACAATAACTGTTATTTCTTCAAAGAGATAAACTATGTATCCAGCAATTCTTAAACACACTAAATATACCCATAAGGGGGTATTTCATAAACATTAACGGCTTTAGATATTTGCTTTAAGCATTCTTTTGTGGAATGTCTATAATTTTTATCAAATGTTTAAATTTAGAATTGCCATTTTTGCTTATTTATTTTGTTTTGTGAACTTCAATTCGGTTGCACAGACTGTAGCAATAAAAAGCAAGATAAATGCTCAGATTAATTTGGCAAAAGATATTGTTTTTTCAGATATGAAAAGGTCAAATCGTGTAGCAGATTCTGTTCTTGTTTCCTTAAGAAAATATAAATTAGAATTGGAAGAGGCTTCAATTTATAACCTAAAGGGAATTATTTACAATTTTAGTGGTAAGCTAGATAGTTCTTTGATTTTTTTTGAAAAGGCAGAACAAATTGGCTTAAAAATAGGAGATAAACTTACAATAGCAAAGGCTAAACAAAATAAAAATATGCCTTATGGTAAAATGGGTAAATATGCATTAGCTATGCAGACTATTTTTGAAGCTATAAAATATTATGAAAGTATTAATTCCAAATCTGCCATAGCAAGATGTTATGGTGATATAGGAAATATTTTAATCAGACAAGACAACTCTAAAGGTGCAGTAGACTATTTGAAAAAGGCCATCGCAATGGCGGATGAAGTAAATGAGTTATCACTAAAAACAAATTTCTATAATTCATTAGCCGTTGCTTATGACGAATTGAAGGATAAAAAAGCTGCAAAAGAAACATATTTAAAGGGATTAGCTCTTGCTGAAAAATTAAATAATGTCAAATCTCAAATAACAATTACCTTAAATTTAGGAATGATATCTTGGAGCCTAGACAATACCGATGATCAAAGCTTCGAATATTATAAAAAAGCTGAAAAGCTAGCTATTAGCTTTGGTGATAGAACCAATTTGGCCTACATATATCAAAATATGGGTAGAAATTATTTTCACCAAAAGAAGTATTATGAAGCACTGAAGTATACCCAAAATGCAAAGGATTTAGCATTAGAAACTAAAGATTTATACAGTTTAGTGAGAATATATTCTTCTTTAGCAGAGATTTATAAAAATATCAGTAAATATGATGATTCTTACAATTCTCTTGTATTAAAAGATAGTTTATCTAAGATTTTGTTTAATAAAGAATCATCAGAACAAATAAATACTATCAGAATAAAATATGAAGCAGAAAAGAAAGAACAACAAATTTTATTGTTAGATAAGCAAAACCTTATCCAAGGATTAGAACTAAATAAAACCAAGCTTGAACTAGAAAACCAAGATCTTGAAAATGAAAAGAATTTATTTAAGATTGGTTCTCAAACTTTATTACTTCAAAAAAACAAAATCCTTTTAGATAGAAAACAATTAGAGGCTACGGCAAAGGCACAACAAATCAAGTTATTAGCGTCAAAAAATGATGTTCAAAAGTTGGAGTTATTAAAGAGAAACATCTTCCTCGGAATTATTGCTGGGGCATTGCTAATTACTATATTATTAAGCTACCTTTTTTACAATCGATATAAACTTAAACAAGACGCACGTTTGCACGAGGAAGTAATAACCCAGCAAGATTTGGCTACAAAGGCAGTATTAAATGCCGAAGAAAATGAACGGAAACGAATCTCTGGAGAGCTGCATGACGGTTTAGGTCAAATGTTTTCTGCGGTTAAAATGAATTTATCTGCTTTAACAGATGGATTAAGTTTTAAAGATGAGCACGCTAAGAAAATGTTTAGTAAAACAATGAATTTAGTTGATGAAAGCTGTAAGGAAGTTAGAGTGATATCACACCAAATGGCACCGAATGTTTTGCTGAAATCAGGATTAACAGCTGCGGTTAGAGATTTCATTAATAAGATTGACTCTCGGAAGCTAAAAATTAATCTAGAAACTTTCGGGCTACAAGAGCGGTTAGATCAAAACATTGAAACCGTTTTATACAGAGTGATACAAGAAACAGTAAACAATGTAATTAAGCATTCTGGTGCAAACTCCTTAGATATTCAATTAAATAAAGATGAAGACGGTATAAACGCAATGATTGAAGATAATGGGAAAGGATTTGAAACCAATCAAATTGAGAAATTTGAAGGGATTGGACTAAAAAATATCCGTACTCGTATAAGTTTTTTGAAGGGTACAGTAGATTTTTCATCAAGGCCAGGACAAGGAACATTGATTGCAATTTTTATTCCTTTTTAGCATTAAAAAATACCTACAAATGGGTATATGTACTGAGGCTAAATAAGCTACATTTGAGTGCTTAATCGTCCTTAATGAAATTTGCGCTTACTCTCTTATTGTTTTGTTTAACAGCACCTTATCAAGTAAATGCTCAAGATCAAAAGGTTTTGGATAGCTTGAGGAGGTCGCTTAAAAAATCGGCAATTCCAGAGCAAGCTCAAAATCTTAACAAAATCTCATCAGCATATTTTAAAATTAATTTAGACAGCGCAACTGCATATGCTAATAAATCAGTAACCTTTTCTGCAAAACATAAAATCTTCAAAGAATTGGCCATCGGCTACAATTACTTAGGACAAATGATGTACTACAAGGGTAATTATACCTCATCATTATCTAATTTTGAGAAATTTAGGGCAGTGTCGATTCAAATAAAAGATAATGTTTTAACAACCCAGGCCATTAATAATATCGCCAATGTTTTAATAGATTTAGGAAAAACCGATGAAGCAATTCAAAAATATGAAGAGGTTTTAGCAATCAGCAAAAAAAATAACGACAAAAAAGGACAGTCATTAGGTTATGGTAACCTAGCTTTTGTTTATCGATATGTTGGAAATAATGCAAAAGCCATTAACTATATTTTTGAACAGATAAAAATAGATGAAAGCATTAATAATAAGATGGGTTTGGCTTATTCTTATCAACAATTGGCTTTATTATATAGCCAAAAAAACGATTTTTCAAATTCGAAGAAATACATCGACCTATGCCTAGAAAAATTCAAGGAACTAAATGATGGTAGAAATATTGCCATAACTTATGATTTGTATGCTTCTTATTTTTCAGGTATCAACGATGCCAAGAAAGCAATTGAATATGAAAAAATGGCAATAAGTTTAGCAGACAAGCATCAAGACAAACGTTCATTGGCTATATTCCAATCAAAACTTGCAAACCTTTATTTTGAAGAAGGGAATTTTGAACTGGCCGAGACAAATTTTGTTCAGGCTATAAGTTTACATGAGGCTATAAATTTACAGAAGACCATTGCTGCGTCTTATATTGGCCATGGGAAATCATTGTTGAAACTAAATAGGCTAAGCCAAGCCAAAACTGATCTTGATAAGGGATTAAGTATTGCTATTAATCAAAAATCTGCAGTTGATAAAAGAAATGCTTACGAAGCATTAACAGAATATTACATTAGAATTAATGAATCTGACAAAGCCATTAAAGCCCAAAAAAAATACATTGTAGTTAAAGATAGCTTGCTAAATGAGAATAATAACAAGCATATTAATGAATTAAATACAATTTATCAAACTCAAAAAAAAGAGCAACAAATATTATTGTTGGATAAACAAAACCTGATACAGGGATTAGAACTAAATAAAAACAAATTAGAATTAGAAAATGAAAGTTTAGAAAACGATAAAAAAGCTTTCCAGATCAATGAGCAAGGTTTAATTCTTCAAAAAAACAAGGTGCTAATTGCGCAAAAACAAATAGAAACTAAAGCAAAGGAACAGCAGATTAAATTATTGGCTACTCAAAATGAAGTGCAAAAACTAGAACTTCTTAAACGAAATATCTTTTTAGCAATAATTATCGGTATACTTTTAATTTCTATTCTGCTTGGCTATCTATTCTATAATCGCTACAAATTAAAACAAGAAACTCGTTTACAAGATGAGGTAATCAAACAACAAGACTTGTCTACTAAAGCCGTGTTAAATGCCGAAGAGAATGAACGAAAACGAATTTCTGAAGAGCTGCATGATGGCTTGGGGCAAATGTTCTCTGCTGTAAAAATGAACCTCTCGGCATTAACTGAAGATTTAAGCTTTAAAAATGTAAAAAGTGAAAAGATGTTCAGTAAGACATTAAATCTAGTAGACGAAAGCTGTAAAGAGGTAAGGTCAATCTCACATCAGATGGCACCAAACGTCTTGTTAAAATCCGGATTAACATCTGCAATAAGAGATTTTATCAGTAAGATAGATTCAAGAAAATTAAAAATCAAACTTGAAACATTTGGACTTCAAGAAAGACTAGATCAAAATATAGAATCCGTTTTATATAGGGTAATACAAGAAACGGTAAACAATGTAATAAAACATGCTGGTGCTAACTCATTAGATATTCAATTAACTAAAGATGAAGATGGGATTAATGCAATGATAGAAGATAATGGAAAAGGTTTTGATGCCACACAAATCGAAAAGTTTGAAGGCATTGGCTTAAAAAATATTAGAAGTAGGGTAATGTATTTAAAGGGAACAGTAGATTTTTCATCAAGTCCGGGTAAAGGGACATTGGTGGCGATTTTTATTCCGTTTTCTTGATGAATTAAGACTGGATAACTATTCCAGCCTTAATTTAATTACCTAATTAAACCGTTAAGATCATCTACTATGGTGTTGCCAACTGTTGAGACTAGATCTAATAAAAATAATTGGATTTCTACGAAATACATAAATATAATTTTAACACAATCACCATGATTGATGAAATAAAGATAAATAAAAACAATATTTTAAACGATAAATACCTCATGCCACATAGTATGAAATTTATACATATTCCTTTGTAAATTAGTAAGATGGAAAATACACTCTTAACAAATTTGTTCATTGTAGATGATCATCAACTGGTGGTTGATGGTTTACGTTCATTACTCAACAATGAAGAAAAATATGCCATAGTTGGTTGTAGTAACCAGCCTAAGGAAGTGTTATCTATGTTAGATGAGCTAAAGGTTAATATTCTTTTAACGGATATCAATATGCCCGAAATGTCTGGCGTTGAGCTTACCAGAAATGTGAAGAAGAAATACCCAAACATTAAGGTGCTTGCTCTATCCATGTTTGGTGAAAGACAGGTTATTAAGGAAATGATTGATGCAGGTATCTCTGGTTATATTCTTAAAAATACAGGTAAACAAGAACTTTTAGAGGCATTGGAAAAGTTAGCTAATGGGCAAACTTTTTTTGGAGAAGAGGTAACAAGAGAATTAATGAAATCATTTAAAAATGATGAGGAAGGTTCTCATCTAACCAATAGGGAAGTAGAAATTATTCGCCTAATAGAGTGCGAGCACAGCAACAAGAAAATAGCCGATATGCTATTTATTAGCGAACGCACCGTTGAAACGCATCGTAAAAATATATTTAGAAAAACCGCTACTCAAAGTATTGTTGGTTTGTTAAAATATGCTTACGAACATAAGATAATTTAGTCTTGTACCTGCTGTTGGGTAGATGAATATACCCTAGCTAAGGTATTGATAAGGGAAGTGCTTTTTTTAACATTTGTTATATAAAAAGAAAATCAAAATGAAAAAAATCACAACCATTTTATTGGCATTCACAATTTTAACTACGGTATTTGTTTCTTGTAAAAAGGATGATGAAACCGTAAAAGCAACTGGCTCTGCTAGTGCACAACTAACACTGGCAAATGGCGCTGCGTCTGCATGGACAGCAACATCAGCCACTGCTGTTAAATCTGGAACTAACTATACCATTACAGCGCTAGGTCCAAATAGTACAAACCTTGTTATTAAGGTAGATAATGTTGCTGCGGCCGGGACATTTACTTTAACAACAGCTACAAGAGCAGCAACTTTTACAACAGGCGGTAAAACTTATGCGACTACAAATAATGGAGGTGGCAATGTAATTATTACAGCAATTAGTGCAGACAAAATTGAAGGCACTTTTTTATGCGAAATGTTTGATGCTACAACAACAAGTGCTATTTATTGCAGTTTAGGATCTGGAAAATTCTCCGCAACTTTTTAAATGAATTTAAATAATTAACAATCTCAAACCAAAACGCTATGAATATGAAAACAAGTACTAAAGTAATTGATATTTTAAGCAAGCGTGAGGTAGAGATTATTAAGCTCATTACTCAAGAGTTTAGTAACGAAGATATTGCTGCTCATTTAGCGATAAGTAAGCGTACGGTAGAAACCCACCGTAAAAATATCTTCAAAAAAACGAAGGTGAAGAGCATTGTTGGCCTAGTAATGTTGGCTATTAAAAGCAAGCTAGTTTCTTAATCGTATTAGTAACTTTACAAACTTTACAAAAAAGATACAGACTAAATCTGTATCTTTTTTGTTTATTTAAAAAAATGGTATCATATTGGATGATGATTTTATAAGAATGAATTTTAAACAAGTAAAAGAGATGTTGAGAAGAGTATTGATGATTACGTTTACTGCCGCGGCGTTGGCGTGTAGCGCTTCGCCAAAGGCCCAAAAATTGGTTGATGGTGTTCAAAACATAAAACCAGATGATCAACAAAGTTTGGTTATTAGACAAGTTGTTTCCTTAATTGAAAATTATAACTATAAGAAGATTCCCCTTAATGACTCTATCTCATCTATTATTTTAGATAGGTATATCAAGGCTTTGGATCCTTCTAGGTATTATTTCTTAGAAAGCGACATTAAAGAATTTGATAAAAGCAGAACAACCTTAGATGACGATTTTAGAATCGGAGATTTAAGTGTGCCATTTTATATTTTTAACGTTTACTTAAAAAGATATAATGAACGTGTAGATTATTCTATTTCTCAAATTAAAAACAAGTTCGACTTTAATCAGAACGACACTTATGTTTATGACAGGGAAAAAATGCCATGGGTTACTTCTACCGCTGCCTTAGACAACATTTGGAAAAGTAGAGTCAAATACGAATTAGTTAACTTGAAAATTGCTGGTACTGATCAAACGAAAAATATTGAGACTTTAACTAAGCGTTACCAAAGTTTAAAAACTCAATCGGCTAAATTTAACAACCAAGATGTGTTTCAAATTATAATGGACTCTTTTACAGAAGCCATTGATCCACATACAAACTATTTTAACCCAAGAAACGCTGAGGTGTTTAACCAAGAAATGTCTCGTTCTTTGGAAGGTATTGGAGCTACATTACAGTTAGATAATGAGGTTACTAAAATTGTAAATGTTATTCCAGGTGGGCCAGCTTTTAAAAGTAAACAAATTAATGCTGGAGATAGAATTGTTGCTGTTGCGCAAGGTGTAGATGGAGAGTTTGAAGATATAGTTGGTTGGAGGATTGATAACTCTGTTGCAAAAATAAAAGGTCCAAAGGGTACAACCGTAAGATTAAAAATTATACCTAATGGTCAAGAGCTTTCTTCTAAGCCAGTTATCATTACATTGGTAAGAGATAAAGTAATCTTGGCAGACCAATCTGCTAAAAAAACAGTGAAAACTATTCAATCTGATGGCAAGCCATATAAAATAGGAATTATTGATGTGCCAGCCTTTTATGCAGATTTTAAAGCCTATAATGCTGGCGATAAAAATTATAAAAGCACCACTCGTGATGTTCGTTTATTAATAGATACATTAAAAAATATCGACAAAGTTGATGCTATTGTAATGGATTTAAGATCTAACGGCGGTGGTTCATTGGTTGAAGCTATTGACTTAACAGGATTATTTATTGATAACGGTCCGGTAGTACAGGTTAAAGATATTAGAGGTAATGTAAATGTTGATGAAGACAAAGACGCAGGTGCAGCATGGACTGGTCCATTTGGTGTAATGATTGACCGTTTAAGCGCTTCAGCTTCTGAAATTTTTGCTGGTGCAATACAAGATTACGGTCGTGGTATTATAATGGGTACACAAACTTATGGTAAAGGAACTGTACAATCTACCATAGATTTAAATAGAATTGTAGAACCATCTATTTTACAAAAAATGATGTCTGTTTTAGCAGCAAACAAAACTAAAGTGCAAGAAACTACAACCTCGCAAAAGGTAGGTAAGCCTGTTACTACAAGTACGGTAATTGTTGATAAAGATGGTGTACCTCAATTAGGTCAGATTAACTTAACAATGGGTAAATTCTATCGTATTAATGGTAACAGTACACAACATAAAGGCGTTATCCCAGATTTTAATTTCCCATCTATTTATCCATTGGATAAAATTGGTGAAGATACTGAACCATCGGCTTTGCCATTTGATATCATTAAATCATCAACCTATACTAAAGTTGCAGATTTAAGCGGCATAAAAGCAAGTTTAATGAAGATGCATGATCAAAGAATGGCAAGCTCTTTAGATTATAAAGTGTTGCAACAAGATATCTTAGATTCTAAGAAACGTGATGATGAAACTGCAATTACTTTAAATGAAGCTAAGCTTAAAGCAGAGCGTGATGAATTGGAAACTAAAGCATTGGTTAGGTTAAACCAATTGAGAGCGTCTAGAGGTTTAGCACCAGTTAAAAAAGGCGATAAAATTACCAAAGAAGACAACTTCGACTTTATACAAGAAGAAAGTTTAAGAATTATGGTTGATTTGATGAAGTTAACTGAAAGCACAAAGCTGACTAGTAATACATCAACATTTAATAAATAGAAATTATTAAGCATAAAAAAAGTCTGGGCAATTTGCCCAGACTTTTTTGTTTTTAGAGATTTTATGTAATCCAAAAAGATGTCATCCTGAGCGTAGTAGAAGGAATCTTTTTGGATTACACTTAAATTAGTCTTCGACTACGCTCAGACTGACAAATACTGGCTAACTTAATATATTAACAGATTTGTGATTAACCCAGCTAACTATTATTTCTTATTGTTTGTTTTCTCCATCTGCATAGACATCATTTCTTTCATCGTCTTATTCATCCCTTCTGTACTTCCGTCTAAGAAAATCACATTACCATCACTATTTTCAGCAAAGTGTTTAATCGATTCTGTCCACATGGTGAATAAGATTACTGAAATATCAAGGTTTGCTTGTTCCATTTCTTGAGCAGCTTTTGTCATACCGTGAGCAACCTCTGCACGGAATAAAGCGATACCTTGTCCACGTAATTGAGCAGCTTCACGCTCTGCTGCTGCAGCAATTTTAATGGCATTACCATCGGCCTCTGCACCTTTAGTTTTAGTAATTAATAGAGCTTGACCTTCATTTTCAGCCGCTGCTTTTAAGTTATTGGAAGCAACTACTCTACTCATCGAACGCATGATTTCTTCATCAAAAGTAATATCATTCAATTGCAAATCTTGTAAATGGTAACCCCAACTTTCTAAAACTTGGTCAATTTGGTGTTTTACATGTTCTACAATCTCATTTCTTTGTGCTAATACGTTAGCTTGTTTTTGTGTAGCTACATAAGCTCTAATCGAACCTTCGATGGTACGTATTAAGGCTTGCATTAAGTTGTTTGCGTCAACAAATTTAAAGGCAACATTTTTAATGGTTTCTTCATCGTGGTTTAAAACAGAATAAAGTAACATCGCCTTAAAATATACATTGGCTTGGTCATGTGTTACCGCTTGAAAAGAAAGCTCAACCGAACGATTTTGAATAGAAATCCTTGAATGAAGAACTTCTATTAAAGGAATTTTTAAACTTAATCCTGGTCTTAATTGCCTGCGGTATTTGCCAAAAATAGTTACTACTGCAATTGTACCTTGTTTAACAGTTACAAATGAACTGAATAATACTACTAGTCCGAAAAAAAGTAAAATGTATGGAATGTACATCATGGTTGTTTGATTTAATTATTAATCAATATTACTATTAATTGTGATGAATAATAAATAATTATTTAGGCACCTATAAAAAGGATGGACATAGCTGAAATTTTACGGCTTAAAGTTATAATCTGTACTAACTATTAGGGTGCCAAACAAAAAGTATAATTCGCTGTTATATTCCTGTAAAATCTAAAACTATGAATGTAAAACGAATTTTTGGAACGATATTAACCATATTAGGTATAATAGGTTTAATATATGCTGGATGGGGCTTTGTACAGCAGAGCGCTGGTACAAGAGGTCTAGTAGTGGCAGCTATTATAGGTGTAATTTTCTTTGTTTCGGGCATAAGCCTAGTGAGGAATACAAAAGACGAAGCTTAACCTATTTTAAACTTATCCTACCATTACCTTCAAACTTTAACTGATTTTCGGGAATATCGAGATTGGTTAAAGTTTGTATTTTTTTGAATGCTGTAAAATTTTCATCAATCGTTAATCGGTTAACTTTATCCTGTTTAATAGAAATTACATCAACATAAAGAAAATCGCCTTTGGCGTTAACTTTTAATTGTAAAAGAGGAGCAAATCCATTCGGGCCTTTTAGTCCAAACATTCCATAAGTGCAGAAATTGCCTAAGCTGTAAGCTATAAATTTGTTTTTATAAACTTCCATTGCTCTTGTAACGTGCGGGCCATGACCTAAAACTACATCTGCCCCAGCATCTATAACACCATGTGCAAAGGCATACACGTTTCCACGGTTTTCATTATAAAACACTTCTGTTTTGCGTGTAATGTGTTCAAATTTAGCGCCCTCTCCCCCCCCGTGAAAAGATACGATCACTATATCAACCTGTTTTTTAAGCTCGGCAACCAACATTTTAGCACTATCAATGTTTTTGATAGAAACCGTATTGTCATTTGGGGCGAATGCGCAAAAGGCATATTTCACACTGTCTTTTTCAAAAATTGCAAATGGTTTAGATTGTAATCCTGCATATTCAATTTGTAGGGAATCTAATATCGAAGTAGTCCGTTTTCTTCCTGTTAAGCCAAAATCGCCGATGTGGTTATTCGCAATACTTAATACATTAAAGCCAGCTTTCTTATAAATTCCTGCATACCTTTCGGGCATTCTAAAGGCAAAACAGCTGGTGCTATGTGGGTCACTGCATTTGGTTGATTTCCCTTTGTCCAAAAAGCAGCCTTCCAGATTTCCAAAAACGATATCACCTTTTAAAAATTCTTCAACAGCTACAAAACTATTAACTGCATCATCTGAAGGAAGATTAACTTTGCTTGGATAAGCGGAACCTAACATCATATCGCCAACGGCAACTATGCTAATCGTATCCTTTAATTTCTTAAGCTTTGGGGTATCAACCTTTGTTGGGGGAACAATTGCAACGCTTTTATTTTGACAACTTATTAAAAAATAAGCTACAACAACAGTTAAAAAAGCAATGCTTAAAAATTTCTTCATTATGTTTTAATAAAAAATCCCTCCCAAATAACTGGGAAGGACTATATGCTTTTTAATCTAAAATCGTAAATTAATATTATTCTTCTACAAAATCTTTTTTATCACCATCAAGGATTCTTCCGCCCTTGTAAAAATAACGGCTATAATAAAGGTCATTTAGGCTACTTATTTTAACTCCACCAGAACTTGAGTGTGCAAAACGGTTATCGCCCAAATAAACACCTACGTGAGAAATACTACGGCTTTTAATTTTAAAGAAAACTAAATCACCTTCTTTTAACTCATCTTTAGACACAGGATCTACCATGCTAAAAATATCACGAGAATTACGTAAAATGGTTGTGTTAAAAACTTTCTCGTAAATGGTTTTTGCGAAAGCAGAACAATCAATTCCTTTTTTAGTGTTACCACCAAAACGGTAAGGAGTTCCAATCCACTCGTAAATAAATTTGTATAATTTTAAGTTAGCGGTTGCGTCTACAGCAACACCCATTACTTGAGAAAAATATTGTGAGGCTAAATTATCAGGGTCTTCAACGTTTGTTTCTTTAGTCTTCTTTTGAGCAAAAACAGCAGAGAAACTGCAAAGAACGATTAAAGTAGAGAACAAAAACTTTTTTATCATGTTATACTGTTAAGTTTGGGTTAGATAATACTTACACTTAAACGTACACCACTACGGGCTTATTGTCAGGTCACAAAAGTATGTGATTTACAAATGTTATCCAAATGTTTTAACTTAATTGTAAAAGTTATTAACATTTTAACTCCAAATCGGAGTAATTATATTATTATTTCGCTCAAGATTTTAAATTATTTTTTTAATAAAATACCTAATGGAAAGCTATTCTTCTAAACAAAATTTAATTTCTTCATTATTTTCTAAGGATGCTAAAATTTATTGCAGATTGTTAAAAGAAAAAAATATTAATAACGTGTTAAAGACGATTACAAGTTTGATTATGATAACAAAATAGATTTTAACAAGTTATTATTGGTTTAACAAGGATATTTTTACACTAAATCATATCAGAAATTGCATAAAAAAAATTAGATTTGCTCTCGTAAAATAAAAATCAATACCTCAACATGAGTGCAGTAGAAATAAATAAGGATACCTATTTGAAGTGGTTTGAGTCGATGTTGCTAATGCGCAAATTCGAAGAAAAAACCGGGCAGTTATATGGACAGCAGAAAATTCGTGGTTTTTGTCACTTATACATAGGGCAAGAAGCGGTTGTTGCAGGTGCAATATCAGCTATGCAAAAAGGTGATTCGATGATTACAACCTATCGTGATCATGCACACGCTTTAGCTTTAGGTGTTAGTGCAAATAGCATCATGGCCGAAATGTATGGTAAAATTACTGGCTGCTCTAAAGGCAAAGGTGGCTCAATGCACATTTTTAGCAAAGAACACAACTTTTATGGCGGTCATGGAATTGTTGGTGGTCAGATTCCTTTAGGTGCAGGTATTGCATTTGCAGAAAAATACAAAGGAACTGATAATGTAAATATTTGTTACATGGGAGATGGGGCTGTAAGACAAGGTGCTTTAAATGAGACCTTCAATATGGCAATGTTATGGAAATTACCAGTAATTTTTGTTTGTGAAAACAACGGTTATGCAATGGGAACTTCTGTTGAGCGTACCACTAATATGAGCGATATCTATAAAATTGGTTTAGGTTTCGATATGCCATGTGCACCAGTAGATGGAATGGACCCAATTGCTGTGCACAACGCAATGGATGAAGCAATTCAACGTGCTCGTAAAGGCGAAGGGCCAACTTTCTTAGAAATGAGGACTTACCGTTACCGTGGTCACTCTATGTCTGATCCTGCTAAATACAGAACTAAAGACGAGTTAGAAACATATAAAGCGAAAGATCCAATTGAGCAAGTAAGAGAGGTGATCTTGAAAGAGAAATATGCTGATGAAGCTTGGATTACTTCAATTGAAGAGAAAGTAAAAGAGATTGTTGACGAGTCAGTGAAATTTGCTGAAGAATCTCCATTCCCTGATGCGTCTGAACTTTATAAAGATGTTTATGTGCAAACCGACTATCCTTACCAAGAAATTTAATAAGAACGCATTTCAATAGATATATATAAATGGCTGATATAGTAAAAATGCCCAAAATGAGCGATACCATGACCGAAGGGGTAATGGCAAAGTGGCATAAAAAAGTGGGCGATAAAGTTAAAAGCGGTGATGTTTTAGCCGAAGTAGAAACTGATAAAGCTACGATGGATTTAGAATCTTACTGGGATGGAACGTTATTATTTGTTGGCGTTGAAGAAGGTAAAGCTGTTCCGGTTGATGCTGTAATTGCCGTTATTGGTAAAGAAGGCGAAGATTATAAAGCTGCTTTGGAGGCTGAGTCGGGAAGTCAGAAGACCGAAAGTCCGAAAGAAGAAGCTCCTAAGGAAGAAGCAAAAACTGAAGCTCCTGCTCAAGGTGGTGGTTTAAGTGAAGAAGAATTAAGTAAAAAAGGTGTAACGGTAATTCGTATGCCATTACTAAGTGATACAATGACTGAAGGCGTTATAGCCGAATGGCATAAAAAAGTTGGTGATAAAGTTAAAGATGATGACATTTTAGCTGATGTAGAAACCGATAAGGCTACTATGGAAGTGATGGGTTATGCAACAGGAACTTTATTACACGTTGGTGTTAATAAAGGTGAAGCTGCAAAAGTAAACGGTATCATCGCTATTGTTGGTCCAGAAGGAACGGATATTTCATCTATTTTAGCAAATGGCGATGCTCCTGCAAAACCTACAGCCGATAAAAGTGCTGATGCTCCTGTAAAAGAAACTAAAACTGAATCTGCTCCTGCAAAAGAAGAAGCTCCGGCAACAACAAGCTCAAATGGTGGTCGTATCATTGCATCGCCTTTGGCTAAGAAAATTGCAAAAGATAAAGGAATTGATTTAGCACAAGTTGCTGGTAGTGCAGAGGGTGGCCGTATCATTAAAAAAGATATAGAAAACTTTAAGCCTTCAGCTGCACCTCAAGCAGATAGTCAGAAGTCCGAAAGCGCGAAAGTAGCAGTAGCTCCAGTAATTCCAACATACGTTGGCGAAGTTAAATTTACTGAGCAACCAGTTTCGCAAATGCGTAAGGTAATTGCAAAACGTTTAGCAGAAAGTCTATTTACTGCACCACATTTCTACTTAACTGTTAGTATTGATATGGATAACGCAATGACTGCCCGTACTGCAATCAATGCAGTTGCACCAGTTAAGGTTTCCTTCAACGATATCGTAATTAAAGCGGTAGCGGTTGCATTGAAAAAACATCCAGCTGTTAATTCATCATGGGGTGGAGATAAAATCCGTTTCAATGAGCATACTAACATTGGTGTTGCAATGGCTGTTGAAGACGGCTTATTAGTGCCAGTTGTTCGTTTTGCTGATGGTAAATCATTATCTCACATTTCTGCTGAAGTGAAAGATTTTGGCGCTAAAGCAAAAGCTAAAAAACTACAACCAGCAGATTGGGAAGGAAGTACTTTCACGGTTTCTAACCTAGGTATGTTTGGTATTGATGAATTTACATCAATCATTAACTCTCCTGATGGAGCCATCTTGTCTGTAGGTGCTATCCAAGCTGTACCGGTAGTTAAAAATGGAGCTGTAGTTCCTGGTAACGTAATGAAGTTAACTTTAGGTTGCGATCACCGAGTGGTTGATGGTTCTACCGGAGCACAATTCTTACAAACCTTAAAAGGATTATTAGAAGAACCAATTAGATTATTAGCATAGTCTATAAATTTGTCATCCTGACTTGTGCCGATTTACATCGGTATCTTGTCGAAGGATCTCGGAAATAAAACTTAAAAGCTACCTCAAAAGGGTAGCTTTTTTAGTTTGTGCTGATTGTCAATTTATTAAAAATAATATACCTTTAGTTAAACTAAATTAACCCTCAAATGGAAGCGTCCCTAAACCAGCCAATTCAGCAAAATCAAAGAACCATAATTGTAGATGTATTGAGAGGTTGGGCACTTTTGGGTGTGGTTTTAATGAACTATTTTGATTTTTTCACTTTAGGTAGAAATTGGGAAACCTTTAAGCCAGATACATTAACAAATGTGTTAATGTATTTTACAAGTATTGTTTTTGCTGCAAAATATTGGACTTTATTAAGTCTGTTATTTGGTTATGGTTTCGCTGTATTAATGAATAATGTGAAAGAGAAAGGGCATAATGCTTATGGCTTTTTCGCAGGACGGATGTTCTGGTTATTGGTTTTGGCATTTATAAACAGCGCCCTATTCTTTGGAGATATTTTAAAGGACTACGCCATATTAGGTTTAATATTATTGCTCTTTTATCGAAGTTCTGCAAAAACAGCTTTCATTACCAGTATTGTTTTATTGCTTGCTATTCCGGCGATATCTGCATATGTAAATACCTTGTCTAATGACAGTCAGAATGTGTTTGTAAAGCTATTTCCCTTATATAGAAGCCATAACTTATTAAATGTTTTGTGGTTTGGTTTAAAGGGAACCTATTTTGCAGAAATGATAAGTAAACCCTATTTGTATACAGTTCACGTAGTGATGTTTTGCTGCTTCTTATGGGGATTTAGCTTGTATAAGATCAATTTCTTTAATAATTTAAATAGTAAATTGAAATACATCAAAAGAGCATTCTGGATTTCGTTGGCTGTAGCGATTTTTTTAACCATATTCTTTCAACTAGTTAAATATTTTAAATGGGATTTTCTTAAACATTATAAACTTGGGTATTGGTTAATTTTAAGCTCAATGCTATTTATTGCAAGCGCAATTTGCTGGTTATATGTAACGGGAAAGCTTAAAGGCTTTTTTGCAAGTTTAGAGGTGATGGGTAAAATGACCTTAACTAATTACATGACACAAAACCTAATTGGATTATTTATTTTCTCTGGTTTTGGGTTTGGTGTTTGGAATACGATGCCAATTTGGTTTTATTTATTGCTAGCTCTCCTTGTATATACTTTGCAAGTCTATTTCAGTAAATGGTGGTTGTCTAAATATAATTATGGCCCAGTTGAATGGATATGGCGACAATTGAGTTATAGGAAAAGATTGCCGTTGAGAAAGGTTTAGAATTTGGGAAGGCACCCCTTTGGGGCTTTTTGTTTCAATCTTTCAATTGGTCTTCGACAGGGCTCAGACTAATATTGATAAATTTCCAAGACAATTGGGTTTATTTTATGCAAGTCTTTGTTCCATAGGAACTCCTTTGGAGCAACTATGAGGGGTTTCCTTACACAAACCTAAGTTCATAGCCCCGACAGGAGCGAACGAAGTAAAACGCCTGCCTGCTGGACAAGCAGGGATGACAGGACTGGTCTTAGTTAGCCGCAGCAATTTGCGCTTCTGAACCAATATTAAATCCTTGTTCCTTGCTCTTTAATCTTTTTTGTACTTTTGCGCCATGTCTATTACCAAGCCAAGCTTACCAAAAGGAACAAGAGATTTTTCGCCGCAAGAAATGGTGAAACGTAATTATATTTTCGATACCATTAAAACGGTTTTCAAAAAATATGGCTATGCAGAAATACAAACGCCAAGCATGGAAAACTTGCAAACCTTAACTGGTAAGTATGGAGATGAAGGTGATAAACTGATTTTTAAGATTTTAAATAGTGGAAACTATTTAAGTGATTTGGATTTTAGATATAAATTAGGCGAAGAGTGGATTAAGTTTAATGCTGAAACAGCACTATATCTTTTAAAGAAATTTGAAGATTCCTCTGGTTTTATGCCCGAGAACCTCGATGAACGACAATTTTTAAATACAGTTAAAAATATACCAAGGTATTTAGAGAAATTATCATCTACTTTAGCTAAAAATATTTCTGAAAAGGCGCTTAGATACGATTTAACTGTTCCGTTTGCTCGTTACGTGGTGATGCACCAAAGCGAGATTTCTTTTCCTTTCAAGCGTTTCCAAGTTCAGCCAGTTTGGAGGGCAGATAGGCCACAAAAAGGACGTTATAGAGAGTTTTACCAATGTGATGCCGATGTGGTTGGTTCCCCATCTTTATTAAATGAGGCAGAATTTATTTTAATTTATCACGAAGCATTAAGCAAATTAGGCTTAAAAGATTTTAATATTAAAATCAATAACCGCAAAATTTTATATGGTATAGCAGAAACCATTGGTCAGACAGATAAATTTATGGAGATGACCATCGCTCTCGATAAACTAGATAAAATAGGGAATATAGGTGTTACTGATGAATTAATAAAGACAGGGTTTTCTGAATTGGAAGCTGTAGAAGTACTTTCATTTCTTATTGCAGACCAAACAGGATTTACAATTGGTAAAAAGTTAGATAATCTAAGACTTATTTTTGGGACTAGATCTAAAATTGGATTGAAGGGTATTGAGGAAATTGAAAAAGTTTTTGATTATGTTTCAAAGTTGACATCCGACAACTCAGAACTCGCAACTACTATCGAATTGGATATCACTTTAGCTCGCGGTTTAAACTACTACACTGGCTGTATCTTTGAGGTTAAAACTAATGAAGTTACCATGGGAAGTATTGGTGGAGGCGGTCGTTATGACGATTTAACAGGGATGTTTGGGTTAAAAGACTTAACGGGTGTTGGGATTTCTTTTGGTGCAGATAGAATTTATGATGTTTTAGAAGAGTTAAACTTATTTCCTGCTTCTGCAGCACAAGGCACAAAAGTGTTAATTAGTAATTTTGATGAAGCAGCAGAGCTTTATGCTTTGCCTATCTTGCAACAATTAAGAACAGCAAATATTTCAGCAGAGTTATACCCATCATCAGCAAAGCTTAAGAAGCAAATGAGCTATGCACATGACAAGAATATTCCTTATGTGATTTTAATCGGTGGTGATGAAATGGAAAGTGGCTTGCTAACTTTAAAAGATATGCAAAGTGGTGAACAACAAAAATTAGGTATTAAAACCATTATTGGACAATTAGGCAAAGGGCTTTAACATTAAGGGATTAAGATGATTAAGAAAATCGCTTGATTTTTATAAATTAGATTTGTCCTTGCTGAATTTGAGGAGTCATTTACAAAGGTTGTGGTCCCAGCAAAATGATTATTTACACTCACTAAAATACTCTTTAGGGACATTAACTTGATTTTGTCCCGTGTCCTTCCTTTTTTCTTATCATTTGACATAATGTCACGACCATAGCATCTTCAGTAGGTTCTACCGGGCATCATTTAACCTAAAGGTAATACTCCTTCGATAAACCTTCATTATAAAACCATTTAACGTCTGTATTAAGTCCGACTTTTAATTAGAAAATATGGACTTACTATGGACTATATATGGACCTACTATGGACTTACCTCGAACGAATCAACTTTAGACTAAGGTCATTTGTGCCATTAAAGAACTGCACAAGTTATTAAGTTATTGTTAAACTATGGTTGCTTTAGTAGAGAATGGCTATCAAAATTAGTTTACAGATTTTAAATGTAATTCCTTTTGAGGTGTTGTTAATGATTAGCAATGGAGAAAGGGATTCTTTCAGCTCATTTAGCATTTTAAAATTTGGTGAAAGCAAAATCACTAATATTTGGTCTTCATAAAGCTAGCTAGGTTTTTCATTGCTTGTGCAGCAACTTTCTTTCTTAAAAAGGGTGTCCATCCTAAAAGAAAACCTTTAATTCCCAAAGCTTGGGTAGACCAAGTATGGAAATTGAAACTGTCCGTATGTTTAATTATTTTTCCGTTTTCAATTTCAAAAATAGCATCAATTTTATTAACAACCTTTTTGCCAGTGGCAGAGAAGGTATAATAAGCATCCCAGTGGGCAGTTACAGAATTTTCATTAGCGGTAATTCTACTAAATTCAAGCCTCATATCCTTGCCCTTGACAACTAGCATTTCCCACATTGCTTTTACTTGCTCGGAGTTGAGATTTTTAAAAACAGCATCGCTAAAAATTGCATTGTCTGCGTAACTAGCTTGCATTCCCTTGTAATCCTTATTTTTAAAACTAGTGTAAAAATTATGGATTAGTTGTTCATTATCTATCATCACCTTTGGATTTGCATAAATGTATGCAAAAATTTAGAAGTTCTTTCCGGCAAGGATACCTTCGATTTTATCTAGCAAATCATCTATGTCAAAAGGCTTAGCTAAAAATCCGTTAGGCTTATGTTCTGTGTTTTGTTGAAAAGTTGCTGTGGTGTATTTTGCAGAAATCATTAAAACAGGGATGTGAGCTGTTTTTTCGTTATTACGTAATTGTCCTAACAATTCGCGACCATCACCATCGGGTAACATGATGTCTAAAATCAATAAGTCTGGTTTAAAGGAATCGATATGTTCCATCATGTCAACACTTTTATTTAAGCCTGAAACCTTATAGGCTTCGCTTTGCAATACCAAAGTAATCACATCTAGAATAGCGTGATTATCTTCTATAACTAATATGTTTTTGTACTTAGATTTGTTTGCCAAAGTGATGATTTTTGTAACACAAATATATTTAATGCAATGATAACTTTTGCAAAAATTATTTGTCAATTTAAAGCTGTAAATTTATCCTTAGATTTTTAAGGCAATAAAAAAATTGCCTTAGTTTATATTTTACTAAAAAAAGAATTTGATATGAAAAGAAACGCAACTGCCGTTTGGAATGGCACCGGAAAAGATGGAAAAGGAACATTGACCACACAAAGTGGAACATTAAGTAATACACAATATTCTTTCAAAAGTCGTTTTGAAGAAGGTGTGGGTACAAACCCTGAGGAGTTAATTGCTGCAGCACATTCGGGCTGCTTTACCATGAAGTTAAGCTTTAATATCTCAGCAGAAAATATCACTCCAGAAGACATTACAACTAAAGCAACTGTAGATTTAAATCCAGAAAAAGGAGAAATTGTAGGTATTCATTTAGAAGTTAAAGTAAAGGCAGAAGGTTTGTCAAAAGAAAAGTTTGAAGAACTAGTAGCAGATGCAAAAGCTAATTGTCCAATCTCTAAATTAATGAATGCACCAATTACTATCGAAGCAGAGTTGTTATAAACAATATTGTCCTAATAATTAAGCGCCAATCAAATTGTTTGATTGGCGCTTTTTATTTCACAATTTTTAACATTAAAGCGGTTTAAATAATATTAACTTTGATTGTCATCTTATGCGATGATTATAAAATTTTATGAAGAAAGCCTTTTTAGTAATTGCCCTGCTTTTAGTTAGCACCATTGGATTTTCACAAAACGTAATTAGCTTATTTAACAAAACTAATTCGTTTTTTATTTATATGGCCGAAGCAAAATATGACACCGCACATCTATTTTTTGATGAAGCCGAACAAGCAAAAATTACACCAGATAACTTAAAAAAACTTTGGGATAATATTACCACCAACTTAGGCAAGCCCGAAATCTTAGATGCGATCTCTAGTAAAGTTCAAGGAGATTTTTATGCGGTTACCGTAGAGGGTAAATTTGAGAAAGCAGAGCAAAATTTTGTTTTAATGTTTAACAAGAAGGAGAAAATTGTAGGTTTATTTATGCCTCCAAAAGCTGCGACTTATACTAAACCTGCTTATGCAGACACTGCCTTGTACACTGAAAAATCGGTATATTTACAAACCCCTGGACACCAGTTGGCAGCGATAATTACCACACCTAAAAACAAGACAAATTTCCCTGTCGTGGTTTTGGTTCATGGTTCTGGCCCTGGCGATATGGATGAAACAGTTGGTCCAAATAAACCTTTTAGAGATATTGCAACAGGTTTGGCTTCAAAAGGTATTGCAAGTGTACGTTACGTGAAAAGGACCTTAGTTTATGCCGGGGAATTTAATAAAGTTTTTACAGCTAAGGAAGAAGTAACCGATGATGCTCTTGCAGCAATTGCAATGGCAAAAACCATAATGGGTGCAGACCAAAAAAGTATTTATGTTTTAGGGCATAGTTTAGGAGGGATGCTAGCACCACGTTTAGCAACACTTGCGCCAAGTATAAAGGGTATTATCTTAGCTGCTGCACCGGCTAGAAAATTAGCTGATATTATAATTGATCAGAATAAATACATCGTAGAACTTGCAAAAGACACTACGAAAGCTACACAAGTAAAACTTGGTGAAGCAATTAAGGAAATTGAGGCTGCTAAATTGGTTAAACTGGCGCCAAATATGAAACCTGATTCTGTTATCCTAGGTTTGCCAGCTGCTTATTGGGTAGATTTAAATGCTTACGACCAAGTGGCTACAGCCAAAAAATTAAAACAACGTATTTTAGTTTTCCAAGGGGGGAATGATTTTCAAGTAGCTATGGCAGATTTCAATATCTGGAACGCTGCTTTAGGTAAATCAGCAAATGCGAAGTTGAAACTTTATCCAGAATTAAATCACTTGTTAAGTCCACAAACAGAAAAGGCATATACCCAACAATATCAAGTTCCTGTAAACGTATCTGAACAATTGATTAGTGATATTGCACTTTGGATAAGTGGCAAATAACTATTAGTTAACCGACTATTAGAATTTTGCTTATTTAATTGTACCTTTGCACAAAAATTGTTTCCCTGTGGTTTGCGCTTTGATTATTTGCAATCGTTTCATAAACAATAACATATAAAAAAGGTTTATGAAGAAAGTTGGAGATTACAGAAAAACATTAGGTGTTACTAAAGCTACAGAGCTAAAAGAAATCAAGAGTATTTACAGAGGCTTGATGAAAGATTGGCATCCTGATAAGTTTAGTTCAGATGCTGAAAAGCACTTAGAAGCAGAAGAAAAAAGTAAAGAAATTATTGAAGCGTATAATTTTTTATTGAGTATTGCACCAGAAACTTTGGAGCATGCTAAAGACGAATATATTCAGACTACAACTACCTCTAACATTCAAGATTTTCAGTTTAAAGATGCGATTTTACGTATCGATTTCTTCGATGGTAGTGCTTACGAATATTTTGATGTGCCAAGAGCAATGTACATTAAATTGGTAAATGCTGATTCTCCAGGAAGATTTGCAAGAAGACACATTTTTAATGCTTTCCCTTATCGTAACGTAGCGAAGTTAGCTACAGCGTAATAGTCATTAGTCATTAGTTCAATGGTTCATTGGGCTATTATATAATTCTACTTTGACAAGACCTAACACACAAGAAGGTTTTTGTCAAAGTTTTTTTATGGATTTATATCTGCGTGAGTCATTCCGAACGAGTTTTTCACGAGGAGGAATCTCTGGAGTTATCTGCAAAAGATATGTTAGTGAACAGATATCTCCTCGCTGCGCTGCGTTCGATATGACGAAGATTATTATATTTCATCAAACGCTCCCTACATATTCCATCCAATTTTCTATCTTAAATTGGTAAGCTAAATTTCTAGCTACATTTTTACTTTCTACTTGTTTCCAGTCTAAAAGTTCATCTATAAATTGGGGCTTTTCAAAACCACTTGTTAAGCAAGCTTTAGTGTAAAAATCTTTTCTAGAAGGATGACTTGGTGTTACGCCATGGTAAATATTGCCAAAGGCTTTTTGCTCGATAATTGTTTTCGTAATGCCTATACAATCGTCTAAATGGATTAAATTAATTGGTGCCAAACCATTGGCAATATCAGTTTTACCTGCAAAATGTTTGGCTAAATTTCTTTCTGGTCCAATTAATCCGGCAAAGCGGATGATGGTTGTAGTAAAAGCTTGGGCTCCTTTTAAAGCTGTTTCTGCTTCCGATAATACTTGTCCAGCTGTTGTGTTTGGTTCTGGGATAGTTTCTTCATCTAAAATAAAATTCCCATTTTGGAAAATTCCGGTAGAGCTGATGAAAATAACTTGCTTCACTTTAGCCTTTTCAGCAGCTATTGCGATGTTTTTAATCTTGCTTGGGTAATCTGCCTGGGCATTTCTTTTTGGGGGAATGCTGATGATTAAAACATCGCAGTTAAAGAATGTTTCATCATAATTGACAGACTCACCATCAAAATTTATTAAGTAAGGTTGTATGTTAAACTTGCTGAAGGTTTCTAGCTTCTCTGTGCTAGTGGTAGAGCCATTAACATGATACCCAGCAACAACGAGTGCTTTTGCCATTGCTAATCCATACCATCCACATCCTAAAATACTGATTGTTCTGTTTTCCATTTATAAAAAAGCCTCGCAGGGATTTAACCAACGAGGCTTGCTTAAGTTTTTTATATTATTTAACAGCTAGTGGAACTGAAACTTTTTCCCACTCTAGAGCAAAACCCTTATTGTCTATTTTGTAAACTAATCTTTCTTGATTTTCTTTTAACGCTTTCACTTTCACATCAACTCTCAATTGATCTTCAGCCTCCTTGTAATTGAAAGGGTTTGTATTTGCTACTTCTTTATTGAAAATAGCTGTCCAAGTTCCACCTTCTTTAGGGATTAAGAAGAAGTTATATTTACCTGCTGGCAATTTTTTACCTTGTACCGTTAAGTCCTTATCAGTTTCGAAAGTTGTAGTTTTATTTGCGCCAGCACGCCAAACCTTATCGTATTTCTCTAATCCACCCCAAATTGTACGACCTTTTACTGCTGGGCTGCTATAGTTGATAGTAACTGTTGCATCGCCAATTTTTCCTGTAGCTGTGGCGGGTGGACTAGCTGGAGCCTTGGTCTCTTGTGCAAATGCACTTGCCGAAATTGTAGCTACAAATAATAAAGTAGCTATTGATTTAATTGTCCTTTTCATTATCATTTTAATTTTGGTTAACGGAATCTGATTTCTATAAATCTAAGGTTTTAGCTTAAGAAATTTCGATTTGCTTATATTTCTTTACATTCAATTAGCGATTGAATTAATTTTGAGACTTTATTATTGTAATTTTAAATGTCAAACTTAAAATCAAACAAAATGAAATTTACAATCAAAACTATGGTATTGCTTTTAGTGGCTTTGGGTATCAATAACAACCTAAGCGCACAACTGAAACTACCAGCACCAAGTAGTACACAAACCATAATCCAAGAATTTGGATTGGGAAAAATTACTTTGACCTATGCTAGACCAAGCGTTAAGGGACGTAAAATATTCGGCGGAATGGAACCAATGGACAAGGTTTGGAGAACAGGGGCAAATGCTGCTACCATTATCACTTTTACTGATGCTGTTAAAATAGAAGGACAAGATTTGCCAGCTGGCGAATATGGTTTGTTCTCTATTCCTAATGCTAAAGAATGGACAGTTATTTTTAGTAAAACTGCTAAACAGTGGGGAGCTTACACTTATGACCAAAAGGATGATGTTTTGCGTGTAAAAGTGAAAACTAATGCATTGAAAGATAAAGTAGAAACTTTAACGATGCAGTTTGCGAACGTAACAGAAAGCAAAGCTCAATTGCAATTAACGTGGGAGAACATGTCTTTTGCAGTAAATTTAACAACGGATGTTGATGCAAAAGCAATGGCTAATATTGCGGAGGCTATGAAAGGTGAGAAAAAGCCTTACATGCAATCGGCGATTTATTATTTTACGAATGGAAAAGATTTAAAAACTGCTTTAGGTTGGATGGTAGAGGCTGATAAAGCTGAGCCTAAAATGCCTTGGACTAAACTATGGTTAGGCAAAATGCAGTTAAAATCTGGTGATAAAGTTGGTGCTGCTGAAAGCGCAAAAGCTGGTATCGCCTTAGCAACTACAATGAAAAATGATGAGTACATCAGGTTAAACACACAACTATTGGCAGAGACGAAAAAGTAAGTCTTGAGTCATTATTCTAATTCTTGAGTTAATATGCTAAACCGTTTCAACTTGTGTTGGAACGGTTTTTTGTTTACTCCGCTTCATTCCCACAAATTTCTGTTCGAGATGTAGTGGGGTGCATTCGAGAATAGTAAGAGGTAAGTTAGTTCAAATCTATCCGATTGTCTTCTTTATGTTGGCATAAGCTGTAGTAACTTCCATATATGATTCGTAAAAATGTTTTTCTCCATTTAACGAAGGAGTTGGGAATAATATGCTGGTCAAGTAGTACGATTCTTCAGCGAAATCAATTTTATAATAATAGAATTCACTACAAATGGTAAGCCACCATGACCCTGCGAAAAATGGGGCTTTAGCTTTATGCAAGGCAAGTCTTTTGATGTCAGAGAAATTTTTTTCGAGCTGTATACCATCTTTTGAGATTGAGATAGTTTTTTGGTGATAGTCAATCTCTATGCTTTGATAGTTGGTCACCTTTCGGTACTGTAAAAACAAGTTTAGCTGTGGAAAACAAAACAAGAGCCAAATAAAAATGCAGAACAAAATTACTAATTTTCCTTTTTGCGATTCCATAAATAATGGCATAAATAAGATAGGAATCAAAAGAAACGAAAATAATATTACCCATTTCAGGCTATATATTTTGCCTTTCGTAGAGACTTTGTAAATCATCCTGTAAATCTAATCAACTGAATTATATAAGTGAAATAATCGCACAGCTGTTTGAGAGGTTAGCTTAGCGCATTTCGAATTATGTGATAACAACGGATTTCAAATCCGTAAGATGCTTTAAAGAGTAGTTTTTAATGATTAACCTCCAACTCAACGGTCTTCTTTTTCAATAACCTCTGTATTATTAAAGCAAAAAACACCACCAACAAACAGCCAATTACATTTAGCCATAAATAAGCAACCCATTCGTTAAAACCAATAATACATACTATAGCCTCTGTTAAAATCGCGGCATAAAAAACGGCTTTTCCACGTACTTTTTTAATGTAAAAAGCAACAATAAAAACGCCTAAAATTGTTCCATAAATAAAGGAACCTAAAATATTAACGGCTTCTAATAAGTTGCCGATTTTGCTAGTAAATAAAGCCATCACAATACAAACTGCACCCCAAATTAAGGTTGCCCAACGAGAAGCTTTAACATATTGTTGGTCAGTTGCTTCTTTGTTGATTAATCGTTTGTAAATGTCTACCACACTTGTAGATGCCAATGAATTTAAGGCACTTGCAGTAGAACCCATCGAAGCTAAAAAGATAATGGCGATTAACAAACCAATTAATCCCTTTGGCAGATATTGCGTAACGAAGCTTAAAAAGACATAATTGTTATCATTTGTGCTCGCTTTTGCATCATTCTTTAACATTAGCTCTGTTAAGCTTTTGCGAATGGTTTTTGTTTCTTCATCGGCTTTTTTAACGGCAGTTCTTTGCTGATTAATTAAGGTTTCATCTTTGGCCTCAAGTGCTTTATCGAGTTTAATTACTTCTTGTTGCTTGCTTTCGAATGCTGAATTGTAATCGGTTTTTATTTTATTCAGCTCTGCTTTGTACGGACTTGCCTCTAGTTTATTTAACTCATAACTGTTAAAAAAGATAGGTGCTTTATTGTATTGATAAAAAGTAAAAACCAAAACGCCGATTAACAAAATCAAGAATTGCATTGGTATTTTAACCAGACCATTCATCAATAAACCCAATCTACTTTGACTAACAGATGAACCTGTTAAATACCTTCCAACCTGACTTTGGTCGGTACCAAAATAAGATAGTTGCAAGAAAAATCCTCCTATTAACCCGCTCCAAACAGTGTAAGGGTTATTCCAATCGAAACTAAAATCTATCACATTTGTTCTTCCCATTTTTCCAGCAATGCTGATGGCTTTTGTAAAACCAACATCTCCCGGCAGGAGATGAACAACCATAATTCCGGCAGCGAAAAGACCGCAGAAAATAATGCTCATTTGCAAAAGCTGGGTATAAGAAACAGCTTTTGTTCCGCCATAAACGGTGTAAAAAACCACTAATCCGCCAATAAATAAGGTGGTGTACGTGGTGTCGATATTTAAAATAGTAGATAAGATAATGGATGGTGCATAGATTGTAATTCCAGTAGATAATCCACGTTGGATTAAGAATAAAAATGCGGTTAATGCCCTTGTGTTTAAATCGAATCGTTGTTCTAAATATTCGTAGGCGGTGTAAACTTTTAATCGATGAAATATGGGTACGAAGGTGATACACAATACAATCATTGCCAATGGCAAACCAAAATAGAACTGAACAAAACTCATGCCTGATGTATAAGCCAAGCCCGGAGCCGAGAGAAATGTGATGGCACTGGCTTGAGTTGCCATTACCGAAAGGCAAACCGTGTACCATGGCAAACTTTGGTTGCCTAAAAGGTAGGCTTGCATACTTTGTGCACCACGACTTTTATATACGCCGTAGCCAACGATAGCTAATATCGTGGTGAATAAAACGGCCCAATCTATATAGCTCATTCGAAATATTTAGTAAAGGCGTAAAACAAAGCAATGAGTAAAACGAGCCAAAAACCTAATAAAAAGTAAAACTGCTTCCAAGTATTCACAAATGGTGGAAGGTCTTTTTCTGTTTGTTTGTCTTCCATTTTTAGGGTTGTTTCGGAGCTAATAAATTTGCGAATAAACGGTAAGCGCCCGGCACACCAGCCGGTAATTCTCTAAAGAAAACTAGGGAAGTATAAACGAATTTTCCTTTGCCATAATCGGCGATTAATAAGGAGCCATCGCTTTCAGTTTCTCCAGTATCTTTCATACTCAAAACGGTTGCATATTTTGGGTCTATATCTGTTGCAAAATATAATCCTCTTTCTTGTATCCAGCCATCAAAATCCTTTTCAGTTATTTTGTTTGGATAATTTAAAGCAGCACTTTTAGGGTTAATGAAGTTAACTTTTGCATCTTCTTCGGTTACCCTTTTGTTAGCCAACTTAAATGGATACGGTCCAAAGTTTGAATATTTTAATCCATTGTTTACATTGTATTGAATTAACAAAGTGCCGCCATTTTGAACGTAAGCCAATAGTTTTGGCTGAACAATTTTTGCATCATCGTTAATGTTATAAAAACGAACACCAACCACAATTGCATCAAAAGTAGACAGGTCGCTGGTTAAAACTTGTGCAGGGTTTAAATTAGTAACCTGATAACCCATTTCTTTTAAGGCATCAGCAGTTAAATCTCCGGCGCCATCTAAATAACCAATTTTTTTCCCTGCAATTTTTAAGTCTATCTTTTCTAGTCGGGCAGTTGCTTGAGGGAAGATTGTAATTGTTGGGATATGTTCATAACTGATGATTTTTAGACCTTTATCATCTATTTTTCCATCGGTATTAACTTGTAGCGTAATATTGCCGCTGTTTATATCGCCTCCGGGAGTAATGCTAAAACTAATGTTTTGCTCATCGCCCTTTCTGGTTAGGTTAAAATCTATTTTCTCTGGATTACTTTTCCATCCTTTTGGTAATTGTGGCGTTATAAAACCAGTACTGTTATTGCGAAAATTTTTCAATTGAACAGTAATTGTTTTAGGAGAATTGCTACTGAAGATATAAGCTTTTTCGCTCATCGTGGCAGTTACTGCAGGTGCAATAACTAGTGGTTGATAACGCTCGCCTTTTACTGGATTTGTATTTTTATATAAAATCGGAATATCGATACTTATATCAGTGCCATTTATGGTAACGGTTCGGTGTAAAGCAAATGGTTTTGGGTTTTCAGGATAACCAATATCGGTTTGATTATCGATAATATAACTTCCTATAGGATGATTTTTTTCGAGGTAATAAGGTTGTGAAATTGCATTTGCCTTTGCGCTCATACTTAGGCTTTGCATTTTATTATTTTCAAGTGCAAAAACATTATCTACTTTAATTGTTAAAGGGGAACTGGTTTTAGCTCTATAAATGGTGTTTAATGAAAACTTAACGCTATCGCCAAGGGCATAAGCATTTTCTGTTGTAACGGCTTCGGTCCAAAATCCGGCAGTTGCTAAAATCAATTCATTTAAAAGTTGATGATTAAAATCTTTTGAATCGGTCAGTTTTTTGAGTTGAAGTAATTTGGGCAGGATAGCCTCTGGTGCCGCTACATTATATTCCTTTTTAATCTCGCTTAATAAAAGTTCAACTGCTTTATCTTTTATGGTTAAATCTATGCCATCAAAAATTGAAGTCTTAGCCGGCTCGCCAGCAACTGGAGTGAAAAATTCATAAGCTTCGCCACGTTGTAAGGTAGAGCCAAAACCTTGGCTTTTATGATTTGTTCTACTGATTGCAGCTATTTCGCCATAACTTTTTCCTAATAATGGATTGTATAAACCCACATCTAATTTCAGTTGGTCGGGAGAAGTGGTGTTGTTGCCACCAAAATTAAAGGTGTTCCATAATATTCTCTTCGCTTGCCAAACTTTTACATATTTCAATTGCTCTGGGAAACGAGTTTTATCAGCCGCTGCTACAAAAGCTTCTCTAGCTAAGATAGCCGAACCAGCATGATGGCCATGGCCAGCTCGTGCATCTTCGGGGAAACGAGTAATGATAACATCTGGTTGAAACTTGCGAATTACCCAAACCACATCTGACAAAATCTGTTCCTTGCCCCAAATTTTAAAGCTTTCATCTGATGTTTTTGAAAAGCCAAAATCGTTGGCTCTTGTGAAAAATTGTTCGGCTCCATCGGTTCTTCTGGCCGCTAACAATTCTTGCGTTCTAATTAATCCTAAAAGTTCTGCTTGTTCGTTACCAATTAAGTTCTGTCCGCCATCACCTCTGGTTAAGGATAAATATCCAGTTCTTACTTTTGCTTCTTTAGCTAAATAAGCCAACAGGCGAGTGTTTTCATCATCTGGATGAGCTGCGATATATAAAACACTACCTTTAACATTCAGTTTTGCAATGCCCAAAGCAATTTCTGCAGCATTTAATTGTTGCATTTGTGCTTTTAAAAAAGCAGGAAAAATTAAAAAGGCAATAAGATAAATTAAGCGTTTCATACAAGGTTTTAAATCACTAAATTAATTAAAATTTAGTACAACCAAGGGTGATAAATCTTCAATTGCGTAACAATTTAACTAAGCAAAAATAGTTTTGGTACCATAGTTGATTATACCTTTGTGTTTAAATAACCGTTATAAAATGATGAATAGATTTTTTCTAGGTTGCCTGTTAGTTGTAGGATTATCAGCGTGCAGTGTGAATAAACAAGCGCAACAAATTAAAGCATTAGAAAAGTGCGATTATAAGCTCCTAAATGCAACAAATATTACAGTTGGTGGTGCTGATGTGCAGAAATTAATTAAAGGAAATAATATTGACTTGAGCAGCTTGCCTTCCTTAGCTTTAGGTTATTTAAGAAAGGATATTCCTCTAAAGGCAAAACTAAACTTGCAGATTTCTAATCCTTCGTCAACTTTAGCGGCGATTAATAATTTCGATTATATCATCTTAATTAACAAGCAAGAAATTGCTAACGGAACGGTTGACCAAAAGGTAAGCATTGATGCTGGTCAGACCACCAATGTTCCTGTTCAGTTAAACGCTAATATCTATAAATTTTTGTCAGACGGAACAGCGCTTTCAGATATTACAGATTTTGTAAAAGCGGCTAATTCTGGAAGTGAAAAGAAAGGGATAGTTACGTTAAAAATTCGTCCTTCTATTATGGTTGGTGGCGGATTGGTGAAATATCCTGGTTATATTACCATTGATAAAGAAGTGAGTAGTAAGATTTTGTTGTAAGCATTCTTTGGTTAACCGCAAAGAACACAGAGAAAGCGCAAAGAAAAAAAGCTAGAGGGATTTAATGGGATAAGAAGTTGTGCTTAGTTTACTTTGCGAAAACTTTGCGCTCTCTGCGTTAAAAAGAACTATCAGATACAAGAGCATAAAGGAAATGGGATTAGCTGTAATATTTTAAAGCTTATTTACTTTTTATGTTACCTATGTTTCTATGTGGTTAACTCCAGAGTTAATATCCGTTTAATACCGATTAATTTCAGGAAAGTCTTTTCATAATTATTCCCTAAATTGGCTTGTCTTTTAACAGGTGGTTTTTATGAAAACAAGCTCAACACTTTCCAAAAATATATACTTATTTGCATTTATTTTTCTTATCACTTTATCTGCCAATGCGCAATTACTGGTAGAAAAAGCAGAATATGGCAGGGCCGACTCGCTTCGTGGTTATTTATCGCCTATGCGAAGTTGTTATGATATTAATTATTATCACCTCGACTTAAAAATAGATATTGATAAAAAGGCAATTAGCGGTTCTAATGAGTTTAAGTTTACAGCAACTAGAGATTTTACCAAGTTACAATTCGATTTATTTGCCAATTTTAAAGTAGAAAAGGTGATTTATAAAGGCAAATCCTTAACCTTTAAAAGAGAAATTAATGCTGTTTTTGTAAACTTTCCTTTGGTAAAAAAAGGTAGTAAAAATAGCTTCACCGTATATTATTCAGGTAATCCTACTATTGCAAAACGAGCCCCTTGGGATGGTGGTTTTGTATTTGCAAAAGATGTAGCAGGCAAACCATTTATAGCAACTGCTTGTCAGGGTGTAGGTGCAAGTATTTGGTGGCCAAATAAAGACCATCAGGCAGATGAAGTCGATAGTATGTTAATTAGCATAAGTGTGCCAAAGGGCTTAAAGGATATTTCTAATGGAAGATTAAGAAAAACTACCGAACTAAAAGATGGTTACACTCGTTTCGATTGGTTTGTGTCTAACCCAATTAACAATTACGATGTTGCACTTAACGTTGGCGACTTTGTTCATTTTGATGATATTTACGAAGGAGAAAAAGGCAAGTTAACTTTAGACTACTGGGTATTGCCAGAAAATTTAGAGAAAGCGAAAGTTCAATTTGCAGCTAACGTAAAACCGATGTTAAAGTCTTTTGAGTATTGGTTTGGTCCTTATCCATTTTATGAAGACGGCTATAAATTAGTGGAGAGCCCGCATTTAGGAATGGAACATCAAAGTGCAGTTGCTTATGGCAATAAATACCAAAATGGTTATTTAGGCAGAGACATGTCTACAACTGGAATAGGTTTAAAATGGGATTTCATCATTGTTCACGAAAGTGGCCACGAATGGTTTGGTAACAACATTACCTCAAAAGATTTAGCTGACATGTGGATTCATGAAAGCTTTACTAATTACTCTGAATCATTATTTACAGAAAGTATGTTTGGCAAACAAGCCGGACAAGAATATATTGAAGGCACACGAAAAGCCATTCTAAATCAGGCACCGGTTCAAGGGATTTACAATGTGAATAGGGAAGGCTCTGGAGATATGTACCCGAAAGGAGGAAATCTCTTGAATATGGTGCGAACCGTTATTAATGATGATGAAAAATGGCGTTCGATTTTAAGAGGTTTGAATAAAGAATTTTATCATTCTACAGTTAATGCCGAAGATGTAATTGGTTACATCAACAAACAATCTGGGAAGGATTTTACTAAGGTATTCGACCAGTATTTAAAACATACCAACTTGCCAATTCTTGAAATAAGGGTTTTAGATGGTAAGGCTACTGCTCGTTGGATTGCCGATGTTAAAGGATTTGATATGCCTGTTAGGTTGAAGGTAAAAGGAGGAGATTTTAAATTCTATAATTTAACAACTGCATTTAAACCAATCGAATTAGCAGGAGCAACAAAAGATAACATTGAAGTAGATTTTAACTATTACATCGGAAAGTTGTTTTATTAGCTTGATAATTTTAGCCATAGATTCGCAGATTTGATATTTATTAACCTGCGGCAACTCCTAGTTTTATTACATTTTCCTAAAACGATCCTCAAGGGATAATCATCCTCGTTAAATAATGAGCTAACTTATCTACGAAGAGTTTCGTAACAAAGCTGTTAAATCATTATTTTAATCAACTATTTTTTTAGGTTTGATGCAACATTCTTAAAAGTGTAGTGTCTTCTATTTATTTTATCTTATTTAATCTCATTTTATGAAGAGAATTTTATTTAGCCTTGCCTTAGTTTTAACTGCCAATTTATTGTTTGCCCAAAAAGGTAGTGTAACAGGAGTTTTAGTAGATAGCGCAAATCAAAAAACCACATTAAATTATGCTACTGTTTCCGTTTTTAAAGGAGCAGATACCGTTTTAAGTACTTATAAGTTATCAGATGATAAGGGAATTTTTAAAATCAATAATCTTGAAATTGGCGTAAAATATCGTTTGGTAATTAATGCCTGGATGTATAACATTGTTCGTAAGGAGGTTTCTATAACCGTTACTGAGCCAAACGTAAATTTTGGAAGTTTAGCTTTATCAGAAAAAAGAAACAATCTAAATGAAGTAGTCATCCTCTCTGAGCGGCCACCAGTTATTGTGAGAAAAGATACCATAGAATTTAATGCCGAATCTTTTAAAACTTTGCCAAGTGCTGTAGTTGAAGATTTATTGAAAAAGTTGCCAGGAGTAGCTATTGATGCAAATGGGGCAATTATGGTTAATGGAAAATCCGTTAGTAAAATATTAGTTGACGGAAAAGAATTCTTTGGTGGAGATCAGCAAATAGCGACTAAAAATCTGCCTGCAAACATTATCGATAAAGTGCAATTAAGCGATGATCCTGAGGCAAAGCGGAGAGATCCTGATGTGGTAGCAGGTAACATACCACAAATCATTAATCTGAAATTAAAGAAAGCAATTAAAAGTGGTGCTTTTGGTAAAATTTATGCTGGTGGTGGTTTTAAAGAACTTTTTGAAGCTGGTGGTATTATGAATTTTTTTAGAGATACCACACAAGTTAGTGTTTTAGGTTATGGCAATAATGTAAACAAGCCTGGTTTTAGCATTAGCGATGTAATGCGTATTGGAGGTTTCTCAAGATCAGGTGTAAACTCAACTTCAGTTAATTCAGACGGAGGCTTTTCTTTAAACGGAATTTCCTTTGGGGGTTCTATGAATGGTGGGGTACAAAAATCAGCCGGTGGAGGAGCTAATTTTAATACGATTACTAAAAAAGGATTGAAGATTAATGGGAAATACTTTTTAGGTTATAGCGATAACTTTAATGATACACAAACAGATGTAGACCAAATGCTGGGTAACAGGCGATTATTTACAAACAGTCAATCATTGCAAAACAATATAAATTATAGCCATAATTTTGGTGGCAAAATAGAAGCAAAATTAGATAGTTTAACAAAACTAATTATCGAACCAAACGTCTCAATTGGTATTGCAAATAACGATGGCACTTTAGTTACCTCAACTTTTAACAACAATTTTCAGCTTGAAAGTGAAGGTAATAACATTTCTAAATTAAAAGGGCGTACTACTGATTATAACATTAGCACCAACCTTTGGAAAGACTTTAAGAAAAAAGGCAGGTCGCTAAACCTTACCTTAAATGTGTCGCAAAGAGATAACCTAACAGATAATTTTAATATTAACGAAAGCAATTTCTACCTCCCACAAAGTCCAACTGTATTATTAGATCAACTAAGGGATAATAGCATTTTTAATTTTAATATTAACCTAAACGGAAACTACAGCGAACCGCTTAGTAAAGTTTTAACGTTGAGCATTGCAAGTAGCGCTAATTATATAGACAATGAAAACGCTTTGGTTACTTTTTTCAGAAACCCGAACAATCAAGCTTATGATATGGCAGTGCCTAGTCTTAGCGAAACAGTAAATCAAAGTGGTTATAAAACCAACAACAGAGTAAGTTTACGATGGGCCATAACTAAAGACTTAAATATTCAGCCAGGTTTTGTTTTTAATACTATTGATTTAAAAAATGAGTTTACCAATAACCAAAACTTCGACCAACATTTTAATTTTTTTGCCCCGCAATTAACCATAAGGTATAAAAATTTAAACTTTAGTTATTCGCCATCTTTTAGAGAGGCCGATGTAAGATATTTGCAACCAATTGCAAACAATACTAATCAATTCTATATTCAAAATGGTAATTCGAATTTACGACCGTCCAAAACACATCAGGTAAATATGAATTTGTACAAATACGATACACAAAAAACATTGAGTTATAACTTGTACCTAGGTGGTAGCGTACAAAATGATGGTGTAATTATGTCGAGAGTAATTGGCGATGGTGGCGTACAAACCGTAACACCGGTTAATCGAGATGGTATTTGGCAGTTTCACAGTAATGGTAGTATTTCTAAAGATTTTAAAAGCACAAAAAAACAGTTTACCGTAAGTGCTAGTTATTGGGGCAATTACAATAAAAGTTACGTCATAGTAAATAACATTATTAGCGAGAGCAAGATCATTAATGGCGGCCCCCGCATTGGTGGAAGAATTAATTTGAATGATAAACTTGAGTTTGGAGAAACTTACAGCTTCGGTTTTAACAAAAGTTTTTACACCGATAACTTTTTTAGGGATCTAAATTATTACAACCACGGAAGTGATACCGAATTAATTATCCGCATACCTAAAAAGGTAGTTTGGGAAACCAATTACCGTTTACAGTACAACACCCAAACGCTTAATGGGCAAAATAATACCATCAGTTTTTGGAATGCAGCAGTTACCACACTTTTTATGAAAAATGATAGGTTGCAACTTAAATTATCTGTTAACGATATCTTAAATACTAATAACCGTCGTTATGTTTACATTACTGAAAACACTGCAAGAGATTTAAGAACAAATAATATTGGCAGACACGGCTTGCTGACCCTCACTTATAATATCCAAAATTTTGGTGGCAAAGTTGGCGGAAAGGATACGATGTTTAGGTTTTAAACTTGATGAACTTTGTTAAAGTTATAACAACATACTTGGAGCTTTGACAAAATTTAAATCGTTAATAATTTGAAAAGCAAAAGTAGAGTTTCTTTTTAATGTTAGTCCTGCCATTCGTTACAATTCCCGATGAAGAATCGGGATATTTCCACTGCTGTCAGGTTTAATTTACGCAGGGTTTTGCTGCTATGAACGGTTTCTTTGCAAAGGCCTATTTCCTAAACCATAGTGGCGAGCACGACACGAAGTGAAACAAAGCGCCGGCCTGCCGGCCAGGAATAGCGGGGCAAGACCATTCAGATTGACAACAATATTGCTTTTCAAAAACTACTCGAAATGAGCTGCTTAAAAACTTTTAGAAACGTGAGGTTTAAAAGTATCTGTTTTGACTGTTGCTTTTAGTTCATTCAAAATATTGTACAAGCCAAAATTTGTACGGTTAATGTAAATGAAATGTTTTACACCACGTGCTTGTTTAAATTCTGGCATTTTAGCAATCTTTTCGCCATAGCTGTATAAAGCTTCAAAAAAATCATTCTGACTAAAATCAAAGGTTGGAGTGATGTATGGTTTAGCAAAAAGGCTAATCATTTCCTTATAGGCTTTGTAATAGAATTCAATTTGTGCTGGCGTATCATTTGCCAAAATCATTTCTAGTTTTCTAAAAGCCTTGATGGTTTCTTCTTTATTCTCAAATAAATCTGTAGAGGTTAGCGAGAAAAATGGCTCATAAAAATCATCAGGCATTTCTTTAATACAGCCAAAATCTATGGCCCCTAACTTTTCATCCTTGGTAATTAAAAAATTTCCTGGATGCGGGTCGGCGTGTACTTTTCTTAATTCGTGTTGCTGGAAATTATAGAAATCCCACAATGCCTGACCAATTTTATTCTTTAATTCTTGCGAAGGATTTGTCTTTAAAAACTCTTTTAAATGCATTCCTTCAATCCAATCCATGGTAATAATTCTATTGCTAGAAAGGGCTGGGTAATAATTAGGGAAAACAACATTATCTAAATTTTTACAAGCTTCAGCAAATTCCATTGAACTGCGAACTTCACGCTCATAATCTGTCTCTTCTAATAAGCGTTCTTCAACTTCCTTGATATAGATATTTAGCTCCTTTTCGCTCATTCCCAATAACCGGAAAGCAAAAGGTTTAACCAATTTTAAATCAGATGAAATGCTATCTCCAACACCCGGGTATTGAATTTTAATGGCTAGTTTTTTACCATCTAACTCAGCTTCATGGACTTGCCCAATTGAGGCAGCGTGAGTAGATTTGATGTTAAATTTATCGAATATTTTCTCAGGTGTCTTGCCGAAACTCTTGGTAAATGTGCGTACAATTAGCGGTCCGGATAATGGAGGTGCGTTGTATTGAGATTGCGTAAATTTATCTACATAAGCTCTTGGCAAGGTGTTTTTATCCATACTGAGCATTTGTGCAATCTTTAATGCAGAACCTTTTAATTCACTTAAAGAATTGTATATATCTGATGCGTTATCTTCATTCAATTCATCGCGACTAAGCTCTGGATTGAAGATTTTTTTTGAATAATGTTTAATGTAATTTCCACCAATCTGGAAACCTGTTTTTACAAATTTCGCCGAGCGCTCTACCTTGGTGGTAGGCATTGTTTCTTGTGCCTTCATTAGCCTAAAATCCCATCTTTTCTTTCAACTTTCCGTTTTGCGAAAGGAATTTTCCATATTCGAAAAGGTTGTCTATTGGAGAACGTTGAAATAAATCGAACGTAACTTGAATGCCTCTTTCAATGGCTTCATCTGTTTTTTCAAAACCATTGCTATCATCATTTACCCAAAAGTTTAAGATAAATGCATATTGAACCCAAAGTGCATCTTTATAGCGTTTGCTAAAGAATTTGCGTTCGGCAAGTTCGCCACTTTCCAAACCTTCATTAATAATTTGCTCTGCGAAGTTTTCGAAAATCGGTTTAACCCCCGATAAAACTTCAGGAGTTGATAACCTAATGCCGTGTTTTTTCAAACTATAAATTACAAAGCTTCTTTGACTTTTCAGCAACTCAACATAACTATAGAAGAAGGATAATATTTTCTCTCTTGACGAATATTGCTCCCAAAGTTCTTGTTTCTGAATCTCATCAATGGTTTCTACAGTAAGCTCAAACCAAATGTTCTTTTCAATGCTTTCAAACGAACCATAAAAAGCATAAAAATCAGCCTCTGTTATTTTTAATTTCTTAACAAAACTATAAACTGATTTAGGTTGCTCGTTATGTGTTAAAACGTAATCGATATAACCTTTTTTGATTTGCGCCTGAGTTGCCATTTTCTTTTTATTTAAAAACGTAAAAAATGTGGTGTTGGTTTGCGAAAGCACTCAAAATTAAGATTTTATTTATCACGAATTTGCAATAAAATGAGCTGTAATTTCCTGAAATTTATTGATATTGGATTATGGAAAAATATTTTCGACTATCGATACTTTATTTTCTATTAATAATTTCTTCTTGTTCAATTGATAACCCAAAAGAAGAACAAAATATTGTTAATGATGTTTCTCAACTTAACCCAATAAAGGTTCAGCGAGTTGTAGTGCCAACAACTAACTCAGAAATTATAGGTGTTGTTAAAAATCAAAAAGGAACAATTTCTATAGGCGGAGGAAGATTTAGTATGGGTGGACAAACTGCAACTGAGAATACAATCCAAATAGATATGCGTAAGTTCAATCGTATTATTAGTTTTTCGAAAGAGCAAAAAGAAATTACAGTTCAAGCAGGAATAAGGTGGAGAGAATTAATTCAATTTATAGACAAGTACGATTTGTCGGTTAAAATAATGCAGACTTATGCAAATTTCACTGTTGGTGGTTCTTTAAGTGTAAATGTACACGGCAGATATGTTGGACAAGGCCCAATTATTTTATCAGTTAAAAGCATAAAAATTTTACTAGCCAATGGTGATTTGATAGCCGCTAGCCCATTCCAAAATCAAGAAATTTTTTATGCTGCAATTGGAGGATATGGTGGTATTGGGGTAATTACAGAAGTTACCCTTTCATTAACAGAAAATTGTAAAGTAGAACGGAAAGATACCGTAATGAAGATTAGTGGATACAATCATTTTTTCTCAAACACCATAAAAAACAATTCAGATGTAATTTTTCATAACGCAGATATTTACCCTAGGGATTTTGATGAGATTAGGGCAATTTCTTATATGAAAACAGATAAGGAATTGACAATTAAAGACAGGTTGAAGCCCAATGATGGTAGTTATGTGATGAATCGATTCGCGATAAAAACTGTTTCAAATTCTTGCTTTGGAAAATGGTTAAGAAAGGATGTTATTAATCCATTGTATTATTCTGGAAACGTAGTTGAGTGGAGAAATTATGAGGCGACTTATGATGTGGCAGAATTGGAACCAAGTTCTCGTGAGAAATCTACTTATGTACTGCAAGAATACTTTGTTCCTATAGCGCAATTTGGTTCTTTTTATCCAAAAATGATTAGGGTTTTGAAAGAGAATAAAGTCAACGTAATGAATATTTCAATTAGGCATGCAAATCGCGACCCTGGCTCACAGATGGCTTGGGCAAAGGCTGAAGTTTTTGCTTTTGTAATTTATTATAAACAAGGAGTTTTAGATGCTGATAAAGAAAAAGTAAAAATATGGACAGGTCAATTAATTGATGCTTCAATAGTCGAAAAAGGTTCTTATTATTTGCCATATCAAATCTATGCTCGTAAAGAACAATTTTTGAAAGCATATCCTAATGCCTTGGAATTTTTCAAATTAAAGAAAAAATATGACCCTGAATATAAATTTAGAAATAAGCTATTTGATGCTTATTATAACTAAATCTCGCTGATTCGCTTATTGATGTAGTTCTTAAATCTACTATGTTTAGCTTCTCCTACTGCTTGTTTGCCATAAATTCCATTGGGGCCAGAAAGCAGGTAAGAAATAGTGCAAGCAATGGCCACATATATTCCACATTCGCTACCAAATAACTCCATTGCCATAAATATACAAGCTAAAGGAGTATTGGTTGCACCAGCAAAAACAGCAACAAAGCCCATTCCGGCTAAAAGTCCAACGGGTAACGGCAAAAATAACGATAAAGCACTGCCCAAGGTTGCGCCAATAAAAAATAGTGGAGTTACTTCGCCGCCTTTAAAACCAGCAGCCAAAGTGAGTATGGTTAATGCCATTTTTATGGCAAAACTATAAGTTGGTAATTGTTGGTTAAATGATTCAACAATGGTTGGAATACCTAAGCCAATGTATTTCGTAGTTCCTGAAAGGTAAATAATGATTACCAGGATTATACCTCCAATTAATGGTCTAAGTGGAGGATATTTTATTTTCGATTTGAAAATAGAACCAACATAATGCAAGGTTTTGCTAAATGCTGCGGCGCATAAGCCAAAAATAACACCTGCAATTATCGCATAAATAAGGTTTAAGAAAGAAACATTTGGAACAAAGTCTATGTGATAAACGGTATGGTGTGTATTCCAAAGTTTAGTAACTAAATCTGCAATGATTGCTGATGCAAATGCAGGAAAAATCGAATCGTATTTTAATTTGCCGATTAAAAAGACTTCCATTCCGAATACGGCGCCAGCCAAAGGTGTTCCGAAAACAGATCCAAAACCTGCAGCAATTGCGGCAATAATTAAAATCTTTCTCTCATCTGAAGACAGCTTAAAAGGTTTGCTGAATTGGTCGGCAATTGCACCTGCCATTTGTAAAGCAGTACCTTCACGTCCTGCAGAACCACCAAATAGATGTGTAGCCATTGTGCCCAAATACACAAAGGGCATCATTTTAAAAGGAATAATTTGTTTGGGTTCATGAATGGTATCAATCAATAAATTGTTACCTGCTTCAACATCTTTGCCCCAATAATAATAGAGCAAGCCAATAAGCAAACCTGCAATTGGTAAAAAGCCAATTATCCATATATGATTTTCTCGGAAATTGGTAACCCATTCTAAAGATTGCAAAAATCCGGCAGATGCTGTGCCAATTAAGCCACCTACAATTAAACTGATAAACAGCCATTTTAAGATGTATGGAATAGCAGGATATTTCCTGAAAAAAATTAAAATATTAAGATTGATTTTTTTGCTGATCGATTTTTCTTTTTTTAATGACATAATACCCTGATTAAATGTTTTTACATTCATAACCAGGCGTCATCAGCTTTTTAGGGCGGTTCAAATAGGAAGACACCATTTCCTTAAGGCAAACTTAATATTATTTTTGGAAAAATTAAAGAATTGTCGGTCTGAGCGTAATCGAAAACTCTTCAATTGTCCTTCGACAAGCTCAGGATGAGTCTACTTCAATCCCAATCTATGTTTTCTTAATGTATCTTTTGCAATATCGTAACCAGCATCAGCGTGGCGAATTACGCCCATTGCAGGGTCGTTATGTAATACACGTTTAATGCGTATTGCTGCGTCTTCAGTTCCATCGGCAACGATAACCATACCGGCGTGAATAGAATAACCAATGCCAACACCACCACCATGATGCAAAGAAACCCAACTTGCACCACCAGCAGTATTGATCAGCGCATTTAAAATTGGCCAATCTGCAACAGCATCGGAGCCATCAAGCATAGCTTCTGTTTCACGATTTGGAGAAGCAACAGAGCCCGTATCTAAATGGTCGCGACCAATAACAATAGGCGCTTTCACTTTTCCATCGGCTACTAATTTGTTAAAGGCTAAGCCAGCTTTTTCTCTTTCTCCTTGCCCCAGCCAACAAATTCTGGCAGGTAAACCCTGAAAAGCAATTCGTTCTTGAGCCATTTTAATCCATTGGCGTAAACTTTCATTTTCTGGAAACAACTCCAAAATCAATTTATCGGTTTCATAAATATCTTGAGGGTCGCCACTTAAGGCTGCCCATCTAAAAGGTCCTTTTCCTTCACAAAATAAAGGACGAATGTAGGCAGGTACAAAGCCAGGAAAATCGAAAGCGTTTTTAACACCAGCTTCCAAAGCCCTTCCACGCAAGTTATTGCCATAATCGAAAGTGATTGCGCCACGTTTTTGTAGCTCCAGCATTTGCTGAACATGTTTAGCCATTGTAGCGTAAGAATGCTTGGTATATTCGGTAGGGTTTTCAGTTCTTAATACATTTGCTTCAGCTACACCTAATCCTTCTGGGAAATAACCAATCAATGGATCGTGTGCAGAAGTTTGGTCGGTTAATGTATCTGGAACAATATTTCTATCAATTAATCGCTGCAAAAGCTCAACTGCATTGCAAACTACACCAATTGAAAGTGCCTTATTTTCTTTTTTGTATTGTAATGCTTTGTCGATTGCTTCATCAATATCATAAGAAATTTCATCAATATATCTGGTTTCTAAGCGCTTTTTGATTCGCCATTCTTCTACATCCGCCGCTAGGCAAACTCCTTGATTCATTGTAATGGCCAAAGGTTGTGCGCCGCCCATTCCGCCTAAACCAGCAGTAACATTTAACGTTCCTTTTAAATTACTTTGGAAATGTTTTTTGGCAAGTGCCGAGTAGGTTTCGTAGGTGCCTTGTACAATTCCTTGTGAGCCGATATATATCCAAGAACCAGCTGTCATTTGGCCGTACATCATTAAGCCTTTATCTTCCAACTCATCAAAATGTTGTTGTGTTGCCCATTTTGGAACCAATTGCGAATTAGAAATTAAAACCCTTGGTGCATCTTTATGAGTTGGTAAAACACCTACTGGTTTACCCGATTGAATTAATAAAGTCTCGTTATCTTCTAAGTTCTGTAAGGCTTTAATAATTAGTTCTAAAGCTTCTTTGTTACGAGCGGCCTTTCCTCTTCCGCCATAAACAATTAAATCTTCTGGTCTTTCAGCAACCTCTGGGTCTAGGTTGTTTAACAACATTCTTAATGCTGCCTCTTGTACCCAACCTTTACAGGTTAATGTACTTCCCGTTGGTGTGTTCTTAACTTTTAGGTTTAAACCTTCGTTTATATTTGTGGTCATATCAAGGCAATGTTACAAGCCAAATGTAGAAAATTATTGTTATTTGTTTAGGTTTGTCAAAGAAATTGAAAAAGAGACGTTTACATATTCAACGAATTTTAACCTTGGTGATGCTTTGGGTATTTTCCCTTGCCATTACACCTTGGAGCGCTTTGCATCATCACGCAGAGGTCGCTACTAGTTCAGTCGAGAAAAACTGCACACATAAGGTTCACGTTAAAACCAATGCAGATACCTGTTTAATTTGTAAAGCTCATTTCGAGAAAAATTATACCATTTCAAGTGCAACTTTCATCACTTATTTAAATAGTAAGTTGATGTCTAAAAATATACCAATTGTAACCAGTTCATACACCGAACTGATTTCTACCTCACTAAGAGGACCTCCAGTTTTTTCATAATACTTCTAGAGGCGTCATGCTGTCCCGATAATTACCTGGATTATTTCAGCATCTTTTATGCATTGTTAAATCACCAAAGACCCTGAAATAAGCAGAGAAGCTTTCTTGAAGTCAAAAATTCAATAGAAGCTACTGAAAAATTCAGGGTGACGCAATTACTAAAAATTTATTGTCTAATTGTTCGATAAATGGATGGCTTCAGCTATTCCTCTTTATCTTAAATATATTATTATGAAAAAGATACACCTATTACTGGTTGTACTAGTTACTTTTTTTACCCTACCAACTTATGCCAATGTTTTAGCAGAATTTAAAGGGAAGGTTACCGATGCCAATACAAAAGAGCCACTTTCTGGCGCTACTGTTTATATCTCAGATTTAAAAGCCACCACTACAACCAATGTAAATGGAGAGTTTACTTTTACCAATGTACCGGCAAAAGGAAAGTTTTTGGTAGAGGTTAGATACGTTGGCTATAAAACTACTTCTCAGCAAGTAGATTTAAGCTTAGCTAAAGAAATTACTTTTGCTTTAGAATCTTCTGTTATTGAAAGCGCTGAGGTAGTAATTACCGGAACACCTTATAGCTCTAATAACAAAACAAATAGTTTGGCAGTAGTTTCTGTAAATCGAGAAAAGTTAGCTCAATCTGCTGGTACAAATATTATTGATGCCATTTCTAAAGTTCCTGGAATTTCTCAAGTAACCACTGGTGGCGCTATTTCAAAACCTTCAATTAGAGGTTTAGGGTATAACAGGGTTTTAACTATTGTTGATGGAGCACGAGAAGAAGCCCAACAATGGGGCGATGAACATGGCGCAGAAGTAGACCAGTTTTCTGCCAATAGAATTGAGATTTTAAAAGGGCCTGCAAGTTTACTTTATGGTTCTGATGCTTTGGGTGGGGTAATCAATATTATTGATGATTTGGTGCCGCCAGCAGGAGATTTTAATGGAAATTTCACAACTAGCCATGGAACTAATAACGGTTTAACTGCTTCTTCTTTAATGTTGCAGGGCAATACAAATGGTTTTGTTTATCGCGGTCGTGTTTCTTACAAAAATGCTTACGGGTTTAGCTACAAAGATAAAACAGTACCGAACTCGGGATTTAACGAGACTAATTTTAGCACAATGCTTGGTTTAAATAAAACTTGGGGTTATGCGCATTTAAGCTTATCGAGATTTAATACCAATGTTGGTTTAGTAGAGGAAGGTCCAGATGCTAATGGCGATTATTTAGATGAAGATGGTAATGTAATTTCAAACAGTGATGCTAGGACAAGAAAACTAGGATTACCTTTTCAAAACATTAATCATTATCGTGCTGCAATAAATAGTAACATCCTTTTAGGCGGTGGACAATTGAAAACCACCTTGGCCTTGCAAAGAAACATTCGTAAAGAATTTGAAGAAAGTAAGGATGAACCTGGATTAAATTTAGGATTAAACTCTTATACCTATGATGTTAAATATTCTTTCGCCAACAGTGGAACTTGGGAGCCAACAATTGGTGTACAAGGAATGCATCAAACCAATGTAAATGCTGGCGATGAGTTTTTAATTCCAGATTATGTGAGTGATAATATAGGAGTTTTTGCCTATTTGAAACGCAACTTTAAAAATGGTGCGTTAAATGCAGGTGTGCGTTATGATTATAAAAATATAGATGGTGCTGACTTATTTGAAAATGGAACTCAAGTTTTTAAAGCTTTTAACAACAACTTCTCAAATATTTCTGGCTCGCTAGGTTTTGCTTTTGAATTGGCTAAAAACTTAAACCTAAAAGGAAATGTGGGTTCTGGTTTTAGGGCGCCAAATATTGCCGAACTTGGCGCAAATGGTAAACATGAAGGTACTTTTAGATACGAAGTTGGAAACAGCAATTTGAAGCAAGAAACAAGTTTGCAATTTGATTTAGGTTTAGCATATAATGCGGAGAAAGTAACCTTAGGATTGAATGCTTATAGCAATCGCATTTACAATTACATTTATCCAGGTAATTTCAATAATGAAACTATCCCGTATGATGAAGAGGATGGAACAACTAGTATTTTACCTCTATATCGTTTTGTGCAAACTGATGCGCAATTTTTAGGCGGAGAAGCATCTATAGATTTCCATTTGATTAAATCACTTCACTTTGAAAACACATTTGCTTACGTACGGGCAAAAAACTTAGCAGATAATTCTGCATTGCCATTTATACCAGCAGCTAGTTTAAATAATGAATTACGTTTTGAGCCAACAATTAAAGGATTAAGCGATAGCTTTATTAAAGTTGGAGTTACAAACGTTTTTAAACAAAATCGCTTTGATAGTTTTGAGACAGAGACTGATGGTTATACTTTATTAGATGCAGGTATCGGAACTTCTTTAAAAGTTAAAAATGGTAAAATCAATATCTGGTTAACCGGACAAAATTTAACTGATAAACTTTATTACAATCACCAAAGTAGATATAAACCAGAAGGAATTTATAATCCAGGAAGAAACGTGAGCTTGGGTATTAGCGTTCCTCTTTTGTAAATATTGGATCACTAGTTCATTAGTTCAATTGTTCATTGGTTTGCAAAGCTGCAGCCTATCGGTTGTTGCCTCACCGACCGAAACAAATTATTAGCCACAGATTAACAGATTTTAAATCTGCGAATTTGTGGCTTTTTTAATGCGCATTTGTCGTCCTGAGCCTGCGAAGGACCTCTGTTCAGAATTCCTTTAATGAGATTCTTCCCTGACTGTCCAGTAGGCAGGCTTCGTCAGAATGACAAAATAGAATGATAAAAAGAAAAATAAATCACAAATAATTTGGTGGTTTCAAAAATAGCTCATACTTTAGTGTATTATTTAACTAATACAGTAGAGAATGATTAAAATTAACAACCTAAATTTTGGTTACAGCAAACATCAACTGTTATTCAAAAACTTGAGCATGCAATTAAGCAATGGTCATATATATGGATTGCTTGGCAAGAACGGTGCTGGTAAATCAACCTTATTAAAAAACCTAGCCGGATTGGTGTACGCTGAAAGCGGAAGTATGGATGTGTTAGGCTATAATCCTGCAAAGCGTCAACCTGCTTTATTAGAGCAAATCTGTTTTATTCCAGAAGAGTTTTATTTGCCATCGGTTAAAATAGATGCTTATGTAAAAGCAAATGCAGTTTTTTACCCAAACTTCGACCATCCTTATTTTACGAGCCTGTTAGCAGAGTTTGATATTCCGGTAGGACAGAAATTAATTAATATGTCTTATGGTCAGAAGAAAAAGGTAATCATCGCCTTTGGCTTAGCTACAAATGCCAAACTAATCATCATGGATGAGCCTACAAATGGTTTGGATATTCCTTCAAAAGCACAATTTCGTAAAATCATGGCATCGGCATTAACAGAAGATAGATGTATTATCATCTCTACGCACCAAGTAAGAGATTTAGATAACCTAATTGATACAGTGATTATGCTTGATGAAAATAGCGTTGCCTTAAAAGCATCGGTAGAAGAGATTACTGACAAATTGGTATTTAAACGAGTTAAAGAAATTGATGAAACAGTAATCTATTCAGAGCCATCACTAGCTGGTTTCAATGCCGTAATGCCAAACTTTCATAAAGAAGATAGTAAGCTCGACTTAGAGTTGCTATTTAATGCTGTATTGGCGGAAAAAAATAAACTAAAACCAATTTTTAACTAAATCTTAAACAGACATGAACAACACATTTAACATACAACGTTTTGGTCTTTTGTTGAAGAGACAATGGCTAGAATTTGGCAAAATTTATTTGATCAGCTTATTGGTTGCATTAGGTGTAATCGTTGCATTTTATGGTTTCGCCTTATGGAAAGCCTTCACTTACGCAGATTCGTTTTCTCCAAGAGACCTGAACTTTAGAGAGCCCTTATTTTTAATTTTCGGCTTCATCTTTATCAGTATAATTGCAAGTAGTTATTTTGCACACTTGGGTCAAAAACCAAAGGCGATTATTGATTTGTTGATACCAGCCTCAACTTTTGAAAAGTTTTTAACTGGAGTTTTCTTTACTTCAATTTTGTCAATCGTAAGTTTTTTATTCTTGTTTTACATTACAGACTTGGCATTCGTATCAAAACTAAGAGGAATGTATACCAGTGTAGAACAAATTACACCTTATGTACACAATGGTAAGGAAATAACAAGTATTGATCACATCGCTTACTTTTTCAGCAAATATAGTGGTCGTGATAAATTTCTTCCATTGTATTTCTTCCCATTTTTTGTGACCAGTGTTTTCTTATTGGGTTCAATCTTCTTTAATAAATTCCACTACATTAAAACTGCAATTTGTGTAATGATTTTCTCGGGAATCTGGACTGCCATTGTAGTTAAGTCAGGTGAGTGGTTATTTGAAGGGAAGATTATGATTGACCAAGAAAACAGAAACATGAACCATATGTCGCAGAATACAGGAGAATGGTTGGGTGTACTTTTAATAGTAACTCTTACTGCAATATTCTGGAGCATCACTTATGTACGCCTTAAAGAAAAAGAGGTTTAATTTTAAACGGTATAGATATGGAATTTAGAGATAACAAGGCAATATACCTTCAAATAGCAGCTTACGTTTGTGAGCATATTTTACTTGGCAAATGGAAAGTAGACGAGAAAGTTTCCTCGGTTAGGGAAATGGCAGTAACGCTAGAGGTAAACCCGAATACAGTAATGCGTACTTACGAGTTACTGCAGAACAAAAATATAATTAGCAACAAAAGGGGTATTGGGTTTTTCGTAGCCGAAGATGCATTGAAAAATGTAAAGGACTACCTAAAAACACAATTTATAGAAGAAGAACTACCTGTAGTTTTTAGAAATGTTTACTTGTTAAACATCGGGTTTGATGAATTAGAAACTCGCTACAACACTTTTGTTAAAGAAACTTTTAATCCTTAAAGAGATGAAATTAAGTAATAAATTATTAATCGCTTTTGCAGCTTCACTTATTTTAATTCCGTTTTTTGGGATGATATTTGTATCTGCAACAATGTATAAAACTGGAACTTACAAAGAGAATGTTCTTAAAATTGAAAATTTTAGCACACCCACTAAAAATATGGAAAGCTTAGCTATTTCATCTCCATTTGAATCTGTTAATATTGCAGATGCTAAAGGAATGGTGTTAAATGTACAGTTTATTAAAGACGATAAGTTCGGCGTTAAAATCCAGGATGATTTAAAAGGTTTAGTCACTGCAACCGTTGATACAAATGGTCAGTTACAGATTGTAATTAAAGATAAACCTAAATCTGAAGAAAATAGACACAGGTATTATATAAACATTTATGTTTATTCTCCAACTATAAAGAGCTTAAATGTGTCGAATGCAAATGACATCAACATCATGGCTGTAACAGATACTTTAAGTTTAAGTATTCAAAAATCTACAGGTATTTCATTTGATTCTGAAACACATATTAAACAATTAAATGTAAAAACAGCCGATGTTGAAGGTATTCGTTTTAGGGAAGATGATATTAAATCTATTAAATTAGATTTGCACAACACTAATTTTTATAGTGAAGAGAGTTCTTTTGAGAATGTTTCAATTACCACTAATGGTAAATGTGAAATTGAGTTTATTGGAGACCGTGATGTTCAGAACAAATACACCATTAACAATTTGAGCTTGATTACAAATGGCATAGCCGATGTGAAATTGGGAAATATTAAGGTTTCAAACTGTTCAGGTAAACTTTCAGACGAAACTCAGGTGCAAATGCCTGCGGTTAATTTGAACCAAATGTATAAGAAGTAAGTTTTAATCATCGGATGAATATGGGCAATGCAACCAATATTCATCCGATGACTATTTAGATTTTTCTATCCCTCATAAACTCAACGCTCACTTTGATGTCAGTTGATAAAATCCGATCAGCCTCGTTAAAGGAAACAACTTTTCGATAATCATTCACCAATTTTTCAATTTTAACTGATGATTTTTCTGGCAATCTTAATTCTAGTGCTTGGCTTGCTGTTAGGAGTTCTATAGCCAAAATTCTTTCTAAATTATCGCAAACGCGAAGACATTTTGTTGCAGCATTTGCCCCCATACTTACATGGTCTTCTTGTCCGTTACTGCTCACAATGCTATCTACAGAAGCAGGTGTACACAATTGTTTATTCTCACTTGCAATTGAGGCTGCTGTATATTGAGTAATCATTAATCCCGAATTTAATCCAGCATTTTTAACTAAGAATGGAGGTAGTCCTCTTGTTCCGGAAATCAATTGGAAAATTCTTCGTTCTGAGATAGAACCCAATTCGGCCAATGCCAAACACAGAAAATCTAATGTTAACGCCAAAGGCTGTCCATGGAAATTGCCAGCTGAAATAATTAAATCCTCATCAGGAAAAACATTCGGATTATCTGTTACCGAATTCATTTCGGTTTCAAATACAGACTTAATGTAATTGATACTATCCTTACTTGCACCATGCACCTGTGGCACGCAACGGAAAGAATAAGGGTCTTGGGTTTGTTTGCCTTTTCTAGCAATTAATTCACTTCCTTCTAGCCAGTTATTAATACTTGCAGCGGTGGCAATTTGCCCTTGGTGTGGCCTAATGAGGTGACTCAAAGTTAAAAATGGGTCAATTCTGCAATCAAATGCATCTATTGAAATGGCAGCAATTGCATCAGCCCACACAGAAAACTGTTGGGCTTTTAGCAAACAGAAAGTCCCATAAGCACTCATGAACTGTGTTCCATTTATCAAGGCTAAACCCTCTTTGCTCTGCAAGGTTAAAGACGACCAACCTAAATTTTGATAAAGCTGTTTGGTGGTAATTTTCTTGCCTTGATAATAAACTTCCCCTTCGCCAATTAAAGGTAATGCCAAGTGTGCCAATGGGGCTAAATCGCCAGATGCACCTAAAGAACCCTGTGTATAAATTATAGGTAGAATATCGTGGTTGTAAAAATCTACTAGCCTTTGTACGGTTGTTAAGGCAATAGCCGAATGACCATAACTTAGCGATTGTATCTTTAACAGCAGCATCAATTTTACAACCTCATTTGGTACTTCTTGCCCGGTTCCACAAGCGTGAGATAACAATAAATTATGTTGAAGTTGAGTAAGATTTTCTGCCTCAATCTTTACGTTTTGTAAATAGCCAAATCCAGTATTGATACCGTAAATCGGGTCTTCGTTATTGCTTAATTTATCATCGAGGTATTTTCTGCATTTCTCAATGCGTTCTATAGCTTGAGTAGATAATTTTATAGTTAAATTTTCTTCAATTATTAGCTCAATAGTGGACAATGATAATTGCCCAGAACCGATTTCGTAAACTGTCATGTATTTCTATTTGGTGGCGCAAAAGTATAAATAATGGTTAAATTTAACACAATCAAGAGTAATCATTGTTTTCTTTTATCAACGTTTAATAAATATGAAACCATTTTTCTTAGCCATTATCTGTCTATCCTTCGGAATGAATGTCTTAGCTCAAAAACAAGATACTTTATCTATTACTTTAGAAAATGTAAAATATGCTTATAATGTTCAGTTCTTTAATGTCCCGGCTGAAGGTCAAGATTTAAAAATGGCTTATATGGATATTGCACCAGCTGCAACCTCAAATGGTAAAACAGTCGTTTTATTTCACGGTAAAAATTTTGGAGGATATTATTGGACTAACGTAATTAAAGTATTATCAGCAAAAGGATTCAGAGTTGTTGTGCCTGACCAAATCGGCTTTGGTAAATCGTCAAAGGCTTTTATACATTATAGTTTTCATCAAATGGCTAAATGGAATAAGCAACTGTTGGATAGTCTTGGTGTTCAAAAAACATCAATTTTAGGGCATTCGATGGGTGGAATGTTAGCTACTCGTTTTGCTTTACTTTTTCCCGAAAAAACAGAGAAGCTATTATTGGAAAATCCTATAGGCTTAGAAGATTACAAAACGTTCTTGCCTTACATCAATACACAGCAACAATATAAAACAGAGTTGAAAGCTAATGCAGAAAGCATTAAAAAATATTATCAAACTTCTTATTTCACCAAGTGGAAATCAGAATATGACGAGTTAGTTCGTATAGCTGCAGGGCCAACTTTTAGCTCAGATTTTCCTCGATATGCTAAAGTTGCAGCAATGACTTTTACAATGATATTTGAACAGCCTGTGGTTTATGAATTTGCCAATTTAAAAGTGCCAACAGTTTTGTTTATTGGCAAGGAAGATAAAACAATTGTAGGCAAGGCGTTGTTAAGTTTAGAAGAACAAGCCAAACACGGTCGGTATAAAATTTTAGGGAAGGAAACAGCCACTAAAATTCCTAATGCTAAACTTATAGAATTTGAAAACTGTGGGCATATCCCTCACTTAGAAGTACCCACTGAATTTTTAGCAGCGCTGATGAAGAATTTATAAAGTCCCCTTTAGGGGATTTAGGGGTTAACTCTCCAATATTTCCAATTGTGTTAAAATATCTTCCTCTGTAATTGGATAAGGTTTTTCGTTAACTATGTTCTGATAAACAGCTTCAAATATCCCAGGATAATCTCCTTTTTCTGAAGCTATAAAGTCTGCCGTTCTTCCACCATCTTCAGTAACCAATGTTAATTTCCCCGCATCATCAGGATTTTCAATCCCATAACCATCTTCAGTTGGTTTCATTCCTTTTAGTAATTGTGCTTCCTGAACATCAGCATGGTTCTTGCTAAACGAACCCATCATTCCATTTACCACAAATGCGGATTGGATATCTACAACCAACATACTTGCTGTAAGAAAAACATTTAGTTCATTTGGATAAGTCAATTGGATAGCAAAGTAATCATCAACCTTTGTGTTAACACGATTTTTGCTTAGTATTTTATTAAACTTTTCTGGCTTGCCAAATAAAGCAATAGCTTGGTCTAATAGGTGTGGACCTAAATCATATTGCAAACCTGTTGCTTCTACTAATTCCTCCTTAAAAGTTTTCGGACTTATTTCATTCCTGTATCTATCATAACGAAAATGAACCTCAACTAATTTGCCTAATTTGCCACTTTCAATTACTTTTTTTACTGCATTAAAACCACTATCGTATCTTCTATTTTGATAAATGAAGGCTTTTTTACCTACACTTTTTGCTAAAGCGAATAGTTCTTTTGCTTGTACTGTAGTAGCAGTAAATGGTTTTTCTACCAAAACATGCTTGCCTGCTTTTAATGCTTGCTTAGCATATTCATAATGTGTGTTATTGGGTGTGTTAATGATAACTAAATCAATTGTATCATCATTTAACAATTCTTCAACACTGTTATAACTAATAATTTCTGGGTAATCATCTTGAGCGATTTTACGATTTCGCTCTACAATACCTTTTAAATTGAAACCTGGATGTGTACTTACAAATGGTGCATGAAATACCTTGCCAGACATACCATAAGCCAATAGGCCAGTGTTGATTTTACTGTTCATGACACAAAGCTAAAAATTTGACTTATATGTGCGTTAAACTGTTTGTCATAAAAGTATATTTGTACCATGAAGCCAGCAGAAATACACGCTAAATGGAAAGAGTTACAGAAAAAAATTTCTGAAGAATTTGATTCTGATACACCAGATTTGAAAGTGATTCTGTTTTTAATTGGCGTTCAAGAATTAGGCAAAGGCCCAGGTAAATACAGTAAAAGGCAAAAAGAAGAGTTAATGCATATTGCAACTTGTCGTTTGTTAAGTGAAATGGGTTTTTACGAATTAGAAGGATTAGACCAGGATGGTTGGCCACATTGGAAGTTGGTAAAGCCGGTCCCATCTTATGCTTTAATGGAGCAAGAGTTGTTGCTTAAAGGTTTAGCAATAACTTATTTCGAGGATATTTATTCTTAAAGTTGTTAGTCACCCTGAGCGAAGTCGAAGGGTCTAATTTGCGATTAATAATTTGGGCGTTTTAACACGCTGTCCGCTGTATCTTTTTAGCTGTCCTTCGATTACACTCAGGATAATAGCCAAAAAGGATGCCGCTTCCATCGTTAACGCTAAATTTAACATTAAAAAACCCCGAAACAAATTAATGCAACGGGGCTTTTAAGTTTATATAGGTAAATATAAATTTTATTATTTGCCTGAGGCAGCAGCTTCTTTTTTCAATTGATCGTTTGCAACGATTACAATCTCTACTCTTCTGTTTTCTGCTCTACCAGCTTCAGTTGCGTTATCGCCAATTGGCTCTGCAAAACCTTTACCAACAGTAATTAAACGTGAAGCAGGAACACCTTGAGAAACAGCATAAGCTTTAACAGCTGCAGCTCTCTTTTGAGAAAGTGTCATGTTATATTCTTCAGTACCACGGCTATCTGTATGTCCGATAACTTTAATATCAGTACCTGGATATTGATTCAATGAAGTAGCTAAAGATTGGATGTTAGTTTTAGCAGCATCTTTTAAAGCAAACTTATCAAAGTCGAATAAAATACCACTGTCAAATTTAACGATGATACCTTCACCTTCACGAATTACCTCCGCATTTGGAATTGCATTTTGAATTTCGGCAGCTTGTTTATCCATTCTTTTACCAATGAAACCACCAGCTGTACCACCAACAGCAGCACCAATAATTGCACCTACTGCAGTGTTACCTGCTTTTTTACCAATAATACCGCCAATAACACCGCCAGCTGCAGCGCCAATACCAGCACCTTTTTGTGTGTTCGTTAAACTATCACAACCTTGAAATGTCATTGCTCCTAATGATAGGGCAATACTTAATGTTGCTATTTTGAATTTTGAAGTCATCATTTTATTACAATTTAATTTAGTAATAAGCGTTATTCAAACCTAGTGCCAAGTGCAGCACTAATTATTCGATTGTTGTAAAAAGCCTTCTTTTTTATTGTCACACAGCGATTTAAATTGAAAATCTATAATCTTAGTTTTTATTTAATCAAATAAAATGGCCAATCTTATACCTCAAATTGGGTATCCGATTGACCATAATTCTATACATTAATCTGTTAGCCTTCTCTTTTAAGAGTGGGTGAAGGGAGCTTACTCTGCAAAATAAGCTTCCAATTCCTTCAATGTATTTTCATCTGTATGGAAGTCTTTAATGACTAACCCTTTTTCTAAAAGGATAATCCTATCACAAACATCAGTTACATGATTTAAATCGTGACTAGAAATTAAAGTAGTTAAACGATGTGTCGCTTTTAAGGACTTAATCAAAGTCTTTAATCTAATTTGCGTAGTTGGGTCTAAATTTGCAAAAGGTTCATCCAATACCAAAAGCTCAGGCTTTTGCATCAGCGCTGCTGCAATGCCAACTTTGTTCTGGTTTCCTTTAGAGAAATCTCTTATATATTTACCTCGATTTAAAATTTCGCCATTAAAAAATTCATCGTATTGTTTCAAATAATCAGCAACATCAGCTACGCTTAAATGATGTAAGCCACCAATGAAAATGAAATATTCTTCTGGAGTTAAATAATCTATTAAAAAACCTTCATCTAAATAAGAAGCGGTATAATCTTTCCAATGGTCGTTATTGGCCACATTTTGGTCTTTTGATAAAACTTCGCCGCTATCGGGTCTAATTAAATCAAGCAACATTCTAAACATGGTTGTTTTTCCTGCACCATTATTACCCACTAAACCAACGGTTTCGCCTGCACGAATGTTCAAGCTTTTAATGTCAACTACAGTGCGACCACCGTATGATTTTTTTAATTGTTTAATCTCTAACATATCTTATTCTCTAAAGCCTTCAGCTATTTTATAACGTTGTTTCTCAAATCTTTTAACTAGTAAGTTTATCCAGAAGTTACGCATCAATAATGTAATTAATCCGAAAATTGCAATGGCTGCTAAACCCCAATAAGGTTTATTTAATATGCCAAAAGGTAAATAAATAAAAACTGGAACTAAAATAAATGGCAGGCCCAAAATCCACTGAGTGGCACCCACACCCTGCCAATTAAAGCTCGCACCTTTAGTAAGGTCCAATCGTTTATAATTCATTGTAGCAAAATAAAGTACAATTACTGTAGCAAAGCCGATGTTATAGAGATAAGCTGCCAAATGCATCAACAAAAGCTTATAACTCATGAAACCATAAAAACTGGCCAAAAGAGTTATAATAGTACAGCTAATGGTAAACAATAGGAATTTAGCCTTAATGAAATTCTTGAAATCAATCTTGTTGACTAGCAAGCCATCAAAATGAGTGCTTTGCCAAGCAAACATAAACTGTCCGTAAGAAATGATGGTAATGCCTGTCATAAATAGTGCAGCAAAAAGCATTTTTCCAAATTCGTCCTTCGCTATCATAGGTGCTTTATAAAAGATAAAGCCATAAGCGAGAAAAGCAAACCCCATAAAGATAGAACCACGAGAACGCTTATGCCTTAAAATCAATTTTAATTCTAATGCTGCCAATTCACCAACTTTACCATAACGATTTAAAAAGGCATAATCAGTACTTACTTTTTTATCATCTTTTGTACTTAACTCTTCTGTATATAAATTAGTGCGTAGGTAAATAGAATTGATAAAGAATATTATTCCCGCTGCTAAAGTAAATGCCAATCCTAAGAAAGGATATTTTACAACAGTCATAAAAATAAAGTTTGATGCAGCCCTTACGGAAACAATGTTGTAATAATCCAGACCAGCAAATACAGCAACAAAACCAATAATTAAACCGAAATATGCAATGTTATTTATTGATTTTCTTTTTAGATACAGCACCAAATAATTATTGAAAACTGTAAGCGAAAGAATAGATACGATATACATTATCCCAGTTATTGCGCCATAAGTTGTCCCAATTTTAATAATGCTAAAAGGAATAAAAATAAACAATGGCAAAAGATTAAAGAACGAGAACAACGATTTTATGTTCAAGAAATTAACGATTGTCTTTTTACTGATATTTAAATGCAAATAAGGAATTATACTTAGTGTTGGTAGTTCTTGCATTTGTGTTCTAATACCTAAATCAAACAAGAAATAATATAAAATAAACCCGTTAAAAATTACAATAACATTCTTGCTGGGAAAGAATTCTTGGATGAGGTAACTCATTCCAAAGCCAAGCCCAATAGCCGCCACTAAGAAATAGAGCATAAAAAAACCAAGTAGAATTTGAGCAGCAATACTGCCAGCTTTGTTTCGGCTACGCCAAAAATCTTTCCATTGATGGCTTAAAAAAGTTGATAGCATATTAATAGTTGTATTTGTTTTTCCAATTCTGTTTCAATTTCTCTCTCAATTTTTCTTCTGCCGGATTTTTGCCCGGGTCGTATAATTTTGTTCCACTTAGCTGCTCTGGGAAATACTCCTGCTCAGAGAAATTACCTTCATATCCATGAGCATATTGGTAGTCTTTTCCATAACCAATGTTCTTCATCAACTTTGTTGGTGCATTGCGAATATGTAATGGGACTGGTAAATTACCAGTTTGTTTCACCAAAGCCTGTGCTTTATTTATGGCTTCATAACTTGCGTTACTCTTAGCGCTTGAAGCCAAGTAAGTTACACATTGCGATAGAATTATTCTAGACTCTGGAAAACCAATCACATTTACAGCAGTAAAACAGTTGTTTGCTAAAAGTAATGCATTAGGGTTGGCATTTCCAATATCTTCTGATGCTAAAATCAATAATCTACGGGCAATAAATAATGGGTCTTCACCACCCTCAATCATTCTCGCCAACCAATAAACAGCTGCATTTGGGTCGCTACCACGAATAGATTTAATAAAGGCAGAAATGATATCGTAATGCTGCTCGCCAGCCTTATCATATAAAGCTAGGTTTTGTTGTGCATGGGCGAGGACATTCTCGTTTGTCAGTTCAATTTTATTGCCGCCAATTCCATTTACAGCAATTTCTAATACGTTCAATAATTTTCGGGCATCACCACCAGATAAACGAATTAAAGCTTCATGTTCTTTGATTTTGATTTTCTTTTCCTTTAAAACGACATCCTTTTCAACTGCTGTTTGTAATAAGCCAGCAAGTTCATCTTCTGTTAAAGCTTGTAAAATATAAACTTGGCATCGAGATAGCAAAGCGGAAATAACTTCGAAACTTGGGTTTTCTGTTGTAGCGCCAATCAAGGTAACTAAGCCTCGTTCTACAGCACCCAATAAACTATCTTGTTGCGATTTGCTGAAACGATGAATCTCATCAATAAATAAAATAGGCAATCCTAAGAAACTGTCTTTAAGGGCAGCGGCTTTATCAATAACTTCGCGAATATCTTTAACGCCAGAATTAATGGCGCTGAGGTTAAAAAAAGGTCTATCTAAACTTAAGGAAATGATAGAGGCTAAAGTAGTTTTGCCAACTCCTGGTGGCCCCCAGAAAATCATTGATGGCAATTGACCACTTTCTATCGCTTTGCGTAATACCGCATCATGACCAACCAAATGCTTTTGACCAACATATTCGTCCAGATTTTGAGGGCGCATCCGTTCTGCTAATGGCGGTAGATTTTGCATAACTAAAGATAAGAAATTAGTAGTTAGTATTTAGTGGTTAGACAAGGAGTCTTAGATTTATTTTCTCTAAATACTAACTACTATATACTAAGTACTCGCCTTTGGCTTCTTCTTAAAAAACTTTTTTTTCTTTACGTAAGGTTTTTCGTCTTTGCCAGCAGGTTCGTCTTTAGGTGCTTCACCTAAATGTGCTGGTAATTCAATGCGATCAATCTTACGCTCAATTAGTTTCTCAATATTAGCCAATTTGCGTTTATCCTTATTATTTACAAACGTAATTGCAGTTCCTGTTGTGGCAGCTCTTGCCGTTCTGCCAATTCTATGGATATAATCCTCTGGGTCTTGTGGAGCATCAAAATTGATTACTAAATCAATACCTGTTACATCAATACCTCTACTTAAAACGTCAGTTCCAATTAAAACATCAAGTTTGCTATTTTTAAAATCAAGCATGATCGCTTCACGATCTTTTTGCTCTAAATCGCTATGAAACGCGGCAACCTTTTGACCAAGTTTTTTGAAAACTTTGCCAAGTTCCTTCACTTTTTCTTTTCGTCCTGCAAATACAATAATGCGTTTATAGGTAGCAGGTTTAAGAATCTCTGTTAATAAAGATACTTTTTGCTCATCATGTACAAAATAAATCTGCTGATTAATTCCTTCCGCAGGTTTAGAAATGGCAAGACTAATATTTTCTGGGTCCTTTAATAGTGTAGCTGCCAAAGACCTTATTTTAGGGGGCATGGTAGCCGAAAACATTACCGTTTGGCGTTCTTTGGGTAGGTAGCCAACTATTTTCATGATGTCCTCGTAAAAACCCATGTCCAACATCCTATCAGCTTCATCTAATACCAAGTATTGTAATTGGTCCATTTTTAAAAGCCCACTAGAAAGATGTGCAATTAACCTTCCAGGTGTAGCAATAATGATATCTACACCTTCACGCATCGAACGTTTTTGCTGTTCGTAGGCAATACCATCGCCGCCACCAAAAACCGTTAATGAGCTGATATTGGTGAAATAAGAAAGTGCCTCAACCTGTAAATCTATTTGTTGCGCAAGTTCTCTTGTAGGTGTTAAAATCAAGGTGGTGTTGTGCCTATCGTGGTTTTCGGTAAGCATATTCATGATGGGCAATAAAAAGGCACCTGTTTTTCCTGTTCCAGTTTGTGCACAAGCAATTAAATCTTTTTTAGCTAAAATTAGCGGAATGGCTTGTTGTTGTATAGGCGTTGCGTTTTTGAAACCCATTGCCAGTAAACCCTCTAAAAGTTCGGGGTTAAAATTAAAATCTTTAAAATCCAATGTTACGTGTTGTAAAATACTGTATAAAAGTACCTTAAATTAAGGCCAAAAACAAATGGGAGGTTTAGGATAAGAATTAGAAAAGCAGGGTTCGGTTGTTTTGGGGATATTTAGTCCAGCTATCAATGTAATCTTTTTTGTGCTGCCACACTGAGCGTAGTCGAAGTGCTCAGCATAACAAAAAAGTATTAAAAAACGAATTAAGCTGCTTAGGGTATGGATAATGGTAATGCGAAAGCACCAGCCATACGTTAGTTTAGCCTTAGTGTTGATGGTAGCATCTTACGTCCATCCTTCGTTCATCTTACGTTCATCCTTCGTCTTTATAGGTGCCGAGAGATAGCGTTTAAGGTTTAGGTAAGGGTTGTTGGGACCTTAGCGTTACGTTAAGAGCAGTATGATAAATGACCAAGGAAGATAGGTAAAAAAATTACACTTGGTCTCAATAAACTCCTTTGTTATGTTCACTATTTGGCTACTCTCAAAACAATAAAGCCCCGATTTATAATCGAAGCTTTATCTTAACTAGGTTAATTTATGGTGTGCCTGCCCTTCACGGATCGCCCGTTCACAGGACTTTTTTATCAAATTGTGGTTCCTTGTTTTTGATAGAACAAGCTAGCAATTCTTTAGTTTTAATTCGATAATAATTTATCCACAAATCCACATTTGTGTTAGTTATTTGATTTGACTATTCGATAAGGTGTTTAGGCGCCTCAACAAAACGACGACTTAGCAAACAAGTCTCTTATTTCTTCGTATCCGCATAGCCGAATACCTTTTGTAATAAGCCAGTAGTACGAGCGCTAATATTATCTCTAATTTTAAGTTCTTCTTGTGCTACTTGAATAAACATTCCATCTATTGCTTTTTGTGCTACATAAGTAGATAAATCTGTATTCACAGGTTTAACCAAAGGTATTTTGTTATAAGCTGTAGCTGCATCTCCCCAATATCTAGTTGCGCCAACTTTACTTAAACTCGTTGTAATTACTGGTCTAAATTTTTCCATCAGCTGTGCTGTAGTTACACGTTTAAAGTATTCCGTAGCAGAATTTTTATTGCCTAATAAAATATTTGTTGCATCAGCAATCGTCATTTGTTTAATTGCAGAAACAAAAATCGGCTTTGCTTCTTTTGCAGCGTCTTCAGCGGCACGATTTATACTCAAAATCACATTGTCTGCAAGTGAATTTAAACCTACACTTCGTAGGGTTTTCTCTACTTTTTGTGCTTCTGTTGGGAATAATATCTTAACAGCTAAATTGCCAAAAAAGCCATCTTTTGCTGAAAGTCTATCTGCTCCTGCTGTTGTTCCAAATTCTAAGGCTTGTTTTAAACCAGAACTTATCTCTAAAGTTGTTGGCGTTCCTCCCATAGGAATTTGCTTTAATATGCCGCCAATAGCATTTTGACTTTGAACATCACAGCTACTCAAGCTAAGAATAACCAGTGCAAAGAAGTATAAGCTAATTTTTTTCATCATTTCCATTTTATGTGTTTTAAACGAAAAGAATTAAATTTTATCTTTTATTTTCTTCAATACCGTTTCTATTTGCAATACTAAGCAAATCCTTTGCCATTAATTGTGTCGCTTTTGCTAATCTTAAAAATTCTGAACGATAGCCATCTTTGTCTTTACCTAAAGAACCTTCGGCTAATTGTATAACCTGTTCAAAATTACTTTGTTGTTTAAAATCAGATTGGCGTAAAAGCATGCCGAATTCGGCCACCGCTGCAGAAAAGTTGAAGTTGCTACTCATTGTGATGTTTTTCTTTACTATATTATCAATCACGGTTTCTTGGATTAGTTTACTTGTATTTCCATCAGGTTCCTTATAGCGTAATTTGATGGTTAACATTTCATCACTTGCATTTTCTGCCACATTTTTCTTAGTTCTTTGATATTTCAAAGCATCAACTGAACCAATAAATTCACTTTTTATACCTACTGGGATAATTTCATAAAGTGCAGTAACCGTATGCCCGGAGCCAATTTCGCCAGCATCTTTTTTGTCATCATTAAAATCTTCGCTATTTAACATTCTATTTTCATAGCCAATTAAACGGTAAGCCTGAACTTTAGCAGGATTAAATTCTAATTGAAACTTTACATCTTTTGCAACTGTAAATAATGTACCTCCAAATTCATTAACCAATACTTTTTTAGCTTCGGAAATGTTATCTATATAAGCATAATTTCCATTTCCTTTATCAGCTAGCGTCTCCATTTTACTGTCTTTGTAATTCCCCATTCCGTATCCTAAAACAGTTAAAAATACCCCGGTTTTACGCTTTTCTTCAATTAATTTTTGCATATCTAAATCACTGCTTTGACCAACGTTAAAATCACCATCGGTGGCTAGAATTATTCTGTTGTTGCCGCCTTTTATAAAGTTTTCTGATGCTACTTTATATGCTAAAGCCAAACCAGCGCCGCCAGCGGTAGAACCACCTGCATTTAATCTATTTAATGCTTCTTTTATGGCAGTTTTATTGTCGCCAGCAGTTGAGGGTAAAGCCAAACCTGAACTTCCAGCATAAACTACAATAGCAACTTTATCTTTCTCCCTTAGTTGGTCGGTTAGTAGTTTAAGAGACGAAACTAATAAAGGAAGTTTGTTTGCATCACTCATTGAACCAGAAACATCAATTAAAAATACAAGATTAGATGCGGGTAATTTCTCAGTTGAAACAGTTCTCGCTTGTAAACCAATATGCAATAACCTATGGCTAGGGTTCCAAGGTGCTGGAGCGATTTCAGTAACAATATTTATTGGGTCTTTTCCTGTAGGCTGTGCATAATCGTAATCAAAATAATTTACCATTTCTTCAATGCGGACTGCATCTTTTGGGGGTAAGCCGCCATTATTAATAAAACGACGAACATTACTATATGCAGCAGCATCTACATCAATAGAAAATGTTGAGAGGGGGTCTTTATCCGTTTTGCGAAAACCGATTTCGCTGATAGTACTATAACTTTCTGTGTTGTTAATGATTTGAACAGAACTATTACCTCTTATTTTTATCGAAGAATTTGATTTAGCAGATAGTCCTGCAACCTTACCTGACAAAGCAGATTGGACACTGAAGGGTTTAGCATTTTTTAATTCTTGACTTGAAATTGTAGTCGACTGGCTTCCTTGTTCACGCCTTTTTAAGTTTAATCCTCCAGCTGTAACTACTATTTCATTTAGTGTTTGCCTGTTTGCCGTCATCGAAATGTTGTAATTGCTATTTTTACTTAGTTTAATAATTTGGGTTTCATATCCTAAATAGGAAACTGAAATTGCTGTATCAGTTATAGGGATTTTTAAAGAGAACTTGCCAGCCATATCAACTATGGTAGCTTTATTACTCGGCAAACTTTTAACATCTGCACCAACCATTTGCAGGCCATCTGCTCTGTCTGTTACTAAACCTGTAATTATTCTTTGGTTGGCAGCTTTAAATCCTACAAATAGGAAGCACGCTAAAATGATGGTCAATATTTTTTTCATAAGTTTGGGTTTTAACTATTGATGTAAGGTTTATCAGATTTCCATATCCTTATCGGAAAATATTTTTTATACTTGAACAACATTTAGCCGGTAACCCAATTGAAGTTTATAAAGAACACATCTAAAATTAATGAGCAGGACGACTTATCGCTCATAGCCACTTATCAGCAAAGTGGCGATTTAGAAGTGCTAGGGACTCTTTATAATAAATATATGCACCTGGTTTTTGGGGTTTGCTTTAATTATTTTAAGGATGAAGAGCAAAGCAAGGACGCTGTAATGCAAATTTTTGAAGAATTAGTGGTGAAATTGAAAGTTCATCAAGTTCAAAACTTTAAAAGTTGGTTACACGTTTTGTCCAGAAATCATTGTTTAATGGCGTTGAGAAAGTCTGCAAAAAATCCGACAATAGCAATGGAAGATAATTTTGTGGAAAATGGAGATTTTGTGCATCTAGATATTGATGATACGAAAGAGACCCAGTTAACAGTGATGGAAAAATGCATGGAAACCCTGCCAGAAGAGCAAAGGAAAAGTGTAGATTTGTTTTATTTGCAGGAGAAATGTTATAAGGAAGTGGCGGATATTACCGGATACGATATGCTTAAAGTAAAGAGTTATATTCAAAATGGGAAAAGGAATTTGAAAATTTGTATCGAGAAAAACAGTGAGCTATAACGAGTGGTTAGATATAGATGTATTGGAAGATTACCTTGATGGTAAGCTTGATGCCAAAACTATGCATAAGGTAGAGCGTATTTCACTCGAAGACCCCTTTGTAGCCGAAGCTTTAGCTGGGTTAAGCCAATCTCCAAAACGTTCTCAATCTTTATCGTTATTACAAAAACAACTTCAAGAGCGAATTGCTCAAAAACCAATTGAGAAAAAACGTTGGACACTTACTTCACAAAGACTAAGTATAGCTGCTGCGGCTGCCGTTCTTTTTGTTGCAGTTAGTGTGTTATTCTGGATGAAGGAAAATAACCGCAGACAATTTGAGGCTCAACAAGCTAAAAAGGTTGATGTAAATATTGCACCACAAGTTGCGGAAACAAAAATAATAAAACCTGCGGCTCCTGTGCCTCCAGTACCAAAAGTTGAGATGGAAATTGATAAGGCGCTAGCTAATTCAAAAGCTAACAGTATGGCAAAAATCAATAGGAAAGAACCACTTGTTCAAGAACCAGAGCCAACGGTTGTTGCCGCTCCAGCTAAACCAGTTGTTTCTGCCGCTAGAGTTCCTGTAGCTGCCCAATCTGCAGTAGTAAATGAAGAGATTAAAATAAATGATGCATTAGCTAAAAGGAAAGAAGTAAAAGCGTTAAATGAAATTTTAGTAGGTAAAGCAGAAGGTATAAAGTTTAACCCAAATATTAATGGCAAAGTTGTTTCGAAATACGACGGAATGCCAATTCAAGGTGCTGATGTTATTTTGGCCAATAGCGATGTGAGTACAATCACAAATACTAAAGGGGAATTTCATTTAAGGGCAGATACCACTCAAAGCCAACAGTTAGCTATAGGTTATCCTGGCTTTGCGTCTCAAGTAGTAAAAGTAAATGGTAACCAATCTTTCAAAGTTGAGCTCGAAGCTAACAAAAATGCTCAAAATGAAAACGTAGTAGTTGGTTATGGAACGTACAAAAATACAAGCCCAATACCGTTTGAAGGGTGGTTAAGTTTTTCGAAATATTTAGTTGAAAACAATAAGCTACTAAAAAATGGAGCAGCTACTACTGGTAAATTAGTAAAATTGACCTTTAAAGTTCAAAAAAATGGACGGCCAAGTAACATTAAAATACTTCAAGGTTTAACCAAAGCCGAAAATGATGAAGCTGTTCGCTTAATTAATGAAGGGCCAAAATGGACTTTATCTTCAACCTCAAGTAACATAGTAGAACTTAGCATTAAGTTTTAACTTATTTTTATCAAAGGTAGATTGTAGGCTACCAATCAATTTTAACATCATGTATAAAAATTCTCAATTTGAAGAGAAAGATGCCGATAAAGTTCTGGCATTCATGAAAGCTCATTCTTTTATAACCTTAATTGGTCATGATGGAGAGTTTCCTGTAGTAACTCAAATACCTGTTCACATTTATCAAGATGAAAATGGCATCCGTTTGGTAGGGCATATCATGAAAAAAACCGACCATCATCAAGCTTATGCTAAAAACGAAAATGTCATGGCGCTTTTTACAGGAGCTCATAGTTATGTGAGTGCTTCGGTTTACGAAAATCCGGCAGTTGCCTCTACTTGGAATTATAGTTCAGTACAATGCAAAGGCAAAATAAAATTGATGAATGCTGATGAAACAAGAGCCGTTATCAAACATTTAACAGATAGTTTCGAAGACCCAAAATCTAGTCCTGCGGCATTTCACAAAATGGATGATGTTTATATTGAAAACAATTTAAAGGCAATTGTAGGTTTTGAAATTAAAGTAGAATCCATTAATAACGTATTCAAGCTAAGTCAAAACCATAGCTATCAAAACCGTACAAATATTGCTAAGGATTTAGCTAAAAGCGATAATCCAGATGCACAAGAAGTTGCTAAACAAATGAAGAAAATGCTATAGATCAGTTTACATTGTGTAGTTTCCTTAAACTAACTATTTAATGAAAACGCTTAGTAAGTAATAAATTAAAGCTGCTAACGCTGCCGATACGGGAATAGTTAATACCCAAGCCCAAATTAGCTTTACCGTGACGCCCCATTTAACTGCAGAAACACCTTTTGTTAAACCAGAACCAATAATAGAACCTGTAATTGTATGAGTTGTACTTACCGGAATTTTTAAATGTTCTGTAAAATATAAAGTCAATGCACCAGCAGTTTCAGCCGTTACACCTTCAAATGGAGTTACTTTAGTAATTTTAGAGCCCATTGTTTTCACAATTTTCCACCCACCACTTAAAGTTCCTGCTGCAATTGCGCTATAACAAGCTAATGGTATCCATGAAGGCATCTGACCAGCAATTTCTTCACCATTTGGTCCTTTAGAAGGTAATGCTACATGCAGCCAACTAGGCAAAGCATCCATTGATACTCCACTAGTATGTATATAAACGACAACAGCTGCCGCAATAATTCCCATTACCTTTTGCGAATCGTTACCGCCATGGCCCAAACTAAATGAAGCTGATGATAATAACTGCATTTTTCTTAACCAAGCCGTAGATTGAGTTTGATTTAAACTGCTAAAAATTAAACAGAAGAAACTAATAGAGAATACTATAAAGAATACAAGTAGCCATTTAATGTTATGCGATTCAAACATTACACTTAAGAAATGAGATTCAAATCTTGGGTGCCTAATTTCATTATAGAACAACATTTGGTTATAGATATACCAAGCTGTTATGGCCATTAAAGTAAGCGTAAACACTTTGGGCCAAATACTCTTTTTGGATGAATGTAAGAGCCAAATGGATATAAAGTAGGAGATGATTGCTCCAATAAAGGGTGCAATTACGATAAATCCAATAATAACTAATACGCCAGTTGGCATTTCGCCAGCTTTACCTTCTTTATACCAGTTAACTGCGCTTAATCCAGCGTGGGCAATTGCTGCACCAGCAAAACCACCAATTAAAGTATGTGAAGAACTAGAAGGGATACCAAACCACCAAGTAAATAAATTCCAAATAATAGCCGCAATAACACCTGCTAAAATTACGGTAAGGTTAATTTCCATGGTGTTGGCAGTTTTAGCAACCGTATCGGCTACACCAAAACCAAACACCCAATATGCTAAAAAATTAAAAAATGCAGCCCAAACAACCGCTTGAAATGGAGATAAAACTTTGGTTGCAACAATTGTAGCAATTGCATTGGCAGCATCATGAAAACCATTGATATAGTCAAAAACTAGTGCTAAACCAATAATTACAAAAAGAAGGGTTAAAGTCATATTTAAGCGTTTTTAACCAAAATAGATTCCAATACGTTAGCTGCATCTTCACATTTGTCTGTTGCAATTTCTAAGGTTTGTAAAATCTCTTTTTGTTTAATCAATTCTATTGCATTGGTTTCAAATTCGAATAAACGAGCAATGGCTAAATTACAAACGTAATCTGCTTGGTTTTCTGCACTATTAATCCTAACGCAAGCATCAGCAATAACTCTTATGTTTTTAAAGCTTCTTAATTCTTTAATCGCTTTTTCTAAATCGCCACACATTTCTACTAAAAGTTCTGCCAGTTTAACCATGGCATCGCCGATGTTAGTTACATTGTACAATTCAATATTTCCTGCAGAAGCATGGATGTAATCAGCAATGTCATCAATGGCGGCTGCTAAAGAGTGAATATCTTCTCTATCAAACGGAGTGATGAAGTTTTTGCTTAGCTCTATGAAGATGGTGTGAGTAATGTCGTCTCCAACATGCTCCAAACGCTCAACTTCCTTAATGGCTTCTTTTCTTTTTTCTAAATCATTAGTAGTTACCGCAACCAATAATGCTTCAGAGATTTTTACAACATTTGTTCCTGCTTGTTCAAAAAGCGGTTGAAATTTTTTGTCTTTTGGAGTAAAGAAGCTAAATATACTATTCATACTAAATTAAATATGCTGCAAAGCTAAAGTTAGTATGTTAAGTTAATGTTAACTCTTATAACTATTTTAAATTATTAGTTAATTGCTTTTTTGTAAGGTAAAGCCAAAAGTAGTTCCAATATTTGGTGTGCTACGAACAGAAATGGTCTGCTCATGTGCTTCAAGAATGTGTTTAACAATAGCTAGACCCAGTCCTGTACCACCTTCTGTTCTAGATCGATGTGAATCTATTCTGTAAAAACGTTCAAATAATCTTGTTAAGTGTTTTTCTTCAATCCCAATTCCATTGTCTGTTACTTCAATTAAAAATTGGTCATGTAATTCAAAAATCTTAACAGCTGTAGATCCATTTTCATTTCCATATTTAATAGAATTTTGCAATAGGTTAATTAATATCTGCCTTATCTTTTCTCTGTCCGCAAAAACCATTGTGGGGCCTGTGTACTTATCTTTAAAGAAAAGCTTTATTTTATGCCTCTGTGCTGTATCTTCTAAACTATCCATTACTTCCTTAGCTAAAACTACAAAGTCAAATTTTTGATAATTGATAGGCATTTCGCCAGTTTCTAGCTTGGATATAGCATCTAAATCGTTAATCAAGTAGCTCAATCGTTCAATATTATTTTCAGCTTTTTTTAAGAATTTCATTGCCATTTCTGGATCGTCAAGCAAACAGTCTTGTAAGGTTTCTACGTAACCTTGAATGGCAAAAAGAGGTGTTTTAAACTCGTGAGATACGTTTGAAAGAAACTCTCTACGAAATTGCTCTTGTTTTTTAAGTAAATCTATCTCTTTCTTTTTTGCGCCTGCCCATTCTTTAACTTCAGCCTCAACATCATTTATAGGGTCAGAACTTACATATTCGCCTAAAGCTTCTTTTAAATCTTTCCCTAGTTTTAGGTTATGAATCAACTTATAAATCAGCTTAATTTTGGTATATATATACTTTTCGAAAAGATAATAAAAAACCAAAAAACTGGTTACAAATGATATCCCAAAAGAAACAGCCAAATAATATAGATTATGTTGAAAATAGAAATTAACTAATCCGATAGAAAGTGCTACAGCTAATGCTGTAATTAAAACAAGTACGCTAAGCTTCATAGAGCTAATTTACAGTTTTAAGGTTAATTAATTGTTAACAGAGTGGAAATCAGTCTTTGCTCATTATTCATTATTACAACTGCTTCTCGGTTAAATATTTCCAGTACCTTTTTGGCACATGCTTAATATGAAGTTTTGTGTTTTTTCGAGAAACAATATTGGTGCTTTTAAAATAATCTTTCCACAAATGAGCGTATAGTTCTTCTTTTTCATTTAACTGATGAGCAGCAGGTTGTTTTAAAGCTTGAAGATTAATTTCTATCGTAATTTCCTCTACCACAGTTAAATCGTAGAATAAACCATAATGCCTTTTTAAATCGTAAATAATCCATTTTTGATCTGCATAGCGATTTTTGAAATGATTGAGAATTAAAGGCAAAACATTAAAATCTGGGTCTATGCCACAATAGAAAATCCCATCGGCTGTATGTTGAAACCTAATAAAAGCTTCCATTCTGTGTTTTTCTCGTTCTACACTCTTGGCAGCTTTCGATAATGCCAATACGTGATCATTTCCATAGTTTTTTTCAGCACCTGCTGGATTTTGAAAAATGTAAATTGTAAAGAGAAAAAGAGAGTTGAAAATTTCAGGAATTTCAGAAAGATAGGCGCAGTAAAATTTCCTAACCCATTCTTTGCTCAGTTTCTTCTGCAAAGCTGCCCAAACTCTATCGGCTTTTGTCCTGTCGTTTTGAATTGGAAAGGATTCGGTAAAAGCATCTGGCTGATAAAACTTCTCAGTTCTTAATATTACTTCTCCTGGTTTACGTTCATACCATTCGAAAACAGTAGTTAGCAAACCTTCTAAACTTCCGTCAAAAACATAAATCATTTAAATAGAATTAGTTGATTGGAATCTGTTTTTAAATATTTACTCTGGCTTTCTGCTAAAATAAATGCCTTGATTTGAGTGGCTTGAAAATCTTTCATTTGAAAAGGAGTATCGGCACATTTAATAAAGTGTTTAGCTCTACTGTAAGCCACGCCAATATTTTTCAATTGATAAATATGCAATTTCCCAAACTGACGAGCTTGGACGATCTTTTGAGCGGACATGACACCAATCCCAGGAATTCTTAAAATCATTCGATACGGAGCCGTATTTATGTCAACAGGAAAATGCTTCAAGTTTCTTAGTGCCCAACTTAATTTTGGGTCAATATCAATCTCTAAATGCGGGTTGGCATCATTTAAAATTTCTTGGACTTTAAATCCGTAAAAACGCATTAACCAATCTGTTTGATACAATCTGTTTTCTCTTAATAGGGGAGGTTGGGTGCCTAAAATTGGCATTCTAGTATCATTACTAATTGGAATATAGCCAGAATAATAAACTCTACGCAAGGCGAAGTTTTTGTAAAAGGCATCGGCGGTATACATGATTTCTTTATCCGTTTCTGGTGTGGCACCTATCACCATTTGCGTACTCTGTCCAGCAGGAACAAATTTAGGAACGCTTTTAATTAGTTTTTTTTCAACCTTAAATTGTACAATTTGATTCTGAACAAAACCGAGTGGTTTAATCACATCTTTATGGCTTTTATCTGGAGCTAATAACTTCAATCCAGTTTCTGTTGGCATTTCTAAATTAATACTCATTCTGTCGGCATATAAACCCGCTTCTTTAATTAATTCTTCACTTGCGCCAGGAATTGTTTTTAAATGGATATACCCATTGTAGTTTTGCTCAAGACGAAGTTTTTTGACAACTCTTAAAAGCCTTTCCATTGTATAATCTGCATTTTTAAAAATGCCAGAGCTCAAGAATAGGCCTTCAATGAAGTTTCTGCGATAAAAATTCATTGTTAATTCTACAACCTCGTCAACCGTAAAAGCTGCTCGTTCTATGTCGTTGCTTTTTCTGGAAACACAATAGGCACAATCAAAAATGCAATGATTTGTAAGTAAGATTTTTAAAAGAGAAACACATCTTCCATCTTCAGTATAAGTATGGCAAATGCCTGAATGATGCCCATTGCCTATGCCTTTATTGGTATTTTTTCTATCGCTTCCGCTTGATGAACACGAAACATCGTATTTGGCTGCGTCAGCAAGGATACTCAACTTCTCTCTTAATCTCTCCGACATCTTAATCTAATTTACTATCAAAAATAGCAAACAAAAACTAAAATATTTAGTAAATTAATAGAGCTTTTTGGTGTTTTTGTAATAATTACCAACCCAAATGCTACCAAAACAAAAAAGAGAAATTACACGCCACCAGTCTATATTCTTATCAGTAGTGAAATAAACCATTGGTATTGCGATAACTAAAATATAAAATAGCAAAGTAATCATTCTTGCCAAGGTACTTTCGTAGAAATTCTTAGAGCTAATTGGAATTTTAGGGTGTGATAGATTATATAAATCTTGATAATAAGTTAATTCATTAAAGAACTTTTCTGCATCTTCTTCTTCAGTTTTGATAGCACTAAAGTTGGCAGTAAAACTTGGATTTTTAAAAGTGATTTGATAAAAATTACCTTGTTCATTATAAGCAGTATCTGAAATGTTGGTTACATTTTCCCAGCCAGAAAAAAAGGTATTGTACTTATAGAAAAAATTCTTCTTCTCAAACTTAAAGCTTATTCCACTTTCATTAACAAAGGTTTTGCAAGGTACATTAAGCCATTTTTTGATCATAAGCAATAAAGAGACGACCAATACTATCAAAAAGAAAACGATAAGGCCGTAGATTATCCAATCTGGTAAGTCCTTTGGAAGATTAAGTAGAATGACAAACATAATATCCATTCCAAAAGTTGGAATGAGAATCATTGCTAAGATAAGTACTGAGTTTTTGCTATATAAAAGCCTATATGGTAACATTTTTTATTTAAAATTACCCAAAGCATTTTCACCTAACAATACCTATTCATGGGTATTTTTTTAGCGTTTACCTTCCCATTCACCGTAAAATTGTTCGAGATAATTGAGCATAAACTGATGACGTTGCTCTGCTATTTCCTTTCCCGCTTCTGTTTTCATTAAATCCTTTAACAACAAAAGCTTTTCATAAAAGTGATTTAAAGTTGGCGCAGTGGTATTTTTATATTCCTCTTTACTCATATTTAAATTAACAGGAATTGATGGGTCGTATAAAACTCTGTTTTTATAACCTCCATAAGTAAAAGCCCTCGCAATGCCAATTGCACCAATTGCATCTAATCTATCAGCATCTTGTACTACATCTAACTCTTTTGATTTAAAAGTAATAGTTCCTAAACTGGCTTTGTACGATAAATTTCTGATTACTTCTTGTACGTGAAAAATAATGTCATCACTTATGCCAATGCTTTTTAAGAAATCACCAGCTTTTTGAGGGCCAATTTCTTCGTCACCACCATTAAATTTGCTATCTGCAATATCGTGTAAAAGAGCAGCTAATGCTACAATTAATTCATCACCTTTTTCTTTCGCATTAATGGCTTGAGCAGTTTTAAAAACTCGCTCAATATGAAACCAATCATGTCCGGTTTCGGCATTGGCGAGCGTAATTTTAACAAAGTTGATGGTTTGGTCGATGATAGCTTGCATAGAAGAATTTTTGTGCAAGTTATCTCGAAAAAATTTAAAAAGGGCGTTTGTTGAAAAGTTAAGGTTAACCTTACTTTTCAAATTCTGCTTTATTGAAGTATAACAATTGAGTTACTTCTACTTCTAAAATGATGGCAATATGAAATAACCTATCTAAAGTAATCTTGCTGTAACCTAGCTCTATTTTACTATAAGCATTTTGCGATATATCTAACTTTGCAGCCAAATAATCTTGAGTATAATTTCGATATTCCCTCACCTTCCGGATGTTGCCAGCTACGGCTTGCATCTCTGCTTTTACTTTATCTTTCATTTTTACTTAGGTTGATGTAACCTATTAACGAAAAAGGAGTGCTAACAGTTTTGATTATTTTTCAGATAATTTTAACTTAATTTAGGTTTAGGTCTTTCATCTTCAGCCCTTCTGGTGCCATCATAAAGTTCGTATTCTAACATTCTACAATCCAGCTTCCCATTGTAAAACTCTATTTTTTTATCAGCTTTAAGTCCAATTTTTTTAGCTAAATCTGGGTTTCCCGTAAAAATATACCCAAAATAGCCTTTGCAGTTTTGCTTCATGAAATCGCCAATGCGTTTATAGGTCAATTCCAATTTGCTATGTACACCTAAACGCTCTCCATATTCGGGATTGAAAATGACAACTCCTCTTCCGCCTTCTGGAACTGGTGTTTCTTCAAAATCGCACACTTCAAAAGTAATTAAGGTGTCTACGCCAGCGGTTTTTGCATTTCTACGAGTTACTTCAACTGCATCTTCAGAAATATCTGAAGCTATAATTTGTAGGTCGACATTTTTAATTACTTGGTCTTTTAATATTCTTCGCTCTGCAAAAAACACTTCTTCATCATAACCCAAAATATGCATGAAACCATAATTCATCCTAAATAAACCTGGTCGGCGATTAGTTGCTAATAACGCTGCTTCAATTGCCAAAGTTCCAGAACCACACATCGGATTTACAAAAGGAGATTTTTGATCCCATTGAGTAGCCATGATTGTACTTGCTGCTAACGCTTCTAACATAGGTGCCTTTCCTGGGATTTTACGATAGCCATGTTTTGCTAAAGTTTCGCCACTGGTATCTAAAAAGATATCAACATCATCATCTTTCCAATATAAATGCACAACGGTTTTATTGGCGTCAGAACCAGAGTTAGGACGGATGTTTTTCTTTTCTCTAAAACGGTCTACAATTGCATCCTTTACTTTCAAATTTGCAAAAAGGGGTGTAGTAATAGTTGGATTATCTACGTTAGAAGTTACAGAGAAATAGCCTGCAAAATCTATCAATTCTTCCCATTCTATGGTAAGTAAAGCAGTATATAATTCATCAGGCGTGTTTGCTTTAAAGCTATTTATGCAATATAAAATCTGACTAGCACATCTTAAATTCAAATTCAGTTTTATGCATTCAGTTAAAGTAATATTTAACTCAACACCTGTTGGAAAAGACCTTACAATTTCATAGCCTAAAGCTGTAACTTCATCTTGTAAATAAGGCGATAGCCTTTTATTGCAGGTAATTATTACCTTGCTTTTGGTTTGGAAAACTTGCATCATATTGGGGCAAAGTTACCAATAAAAAACAGAATTAATTTTAAAGGAGTTTTAGTGTATGATATCTAACAAATTGTCGTTATTATTTAATTACTTAACTATTAATTGTGTGGAAAACTTGATGTAGGATTATCAAGAAAATTTTAGAGATTTGATTTAGGAACAAATATTAGTATTGAAATGGAAATTAAAGGCAAGGTGCACGAAATAGGTGCTTTACAACAAGTGAGTGACACGTTTAAAAAACGTGATTTAATTATAGAATACGCAGAGAACCCAACCTATCCTGAGTTTATTAGGTTTGAAGCAATACAAGATAAAACAGCTTTATTTGATTCTTTAAAGCCAGGTGATGAAGTTGAAGTTTCTTTCAACTTACGCGGTCGCCCATGGACAAATAAAGAAGGCGTTACAACTTATTTTAACAGTTTAATAGTTTGGCGCTTGACAACTTTAACAAATACTGCTGCAGCTCCTGCGGCACCACAATATGCAGCTCCTGTAGATTTAAGTGCTAAAGCAGGAGAGGAAGATGACCTTCCATTCTAGTAAAAATCTTTTTTAAGAAAACAGGTTAATTGAGCTCTCGAATTTTTTCGGGAGCTTTTTTGCTTTAATACATTGGCTGTTACTGTGTTAAAAAGTGTTAAAACAAGGCCATTTGCTTAATTCTTGATTATTTTTGAATAGTTTAAAATGAAGAAGAGAAGCCTTTGGTTAATTACCGCTTTAATGACACTAGCATTGCTAGGTGTATTTGTAATGCAATTGTATTACATCAAGGAATCTTACAAACTTAATTCTAAGCTCTTCGAACAAAATGTTAATCAGGCATTAAATGCTGTTGTTAATAAAGTTCAAAAGCAAAATGCAGTTAATCATATCAAAAAGAAGGATTTAGATTTTGAGGTTCAAAGGAAAGAGAGTGATTTACAAAGAGCACAAAAGTACGTTGACCTTAAAGAAAAATTCAGTTTACAAGAAGAGAAAAGAAACCAAGAGAAATTTAAGCAAATTTTAGATGCACTTAATTATCAGGACAAACTGATAAAAATGAATTTTGGAGATGCGATAGTGATTTCTGAGGAAGAGTATGTCAATCTAAGTAAAAACTCAGGTATCGTATTTTTTTTAGATGAAACTAGAGATGTAAATGGAAATATTAAACAAAGGATTGCTCAATTAAGATATAATCCTAACAGAGAAAGAACATTTAATTTAACTCCAGCTTCGCTACCTGATACCATAAGATACCTAGTTCAAAATCCTATAAATGCAAAGCCTTTATCAGTCTCGGTTGCTACTGTTGATAGCACGATGGCTAAGAAATTTAAAATTGAAGATGCAATTGCACAAAGGAGATACCAACAAGCCCTGAAGGACTTAAGTGCGGATACGATAAATATTTTAGACGATAAGAGTGTAAGTGTTTTTCAGGATGCTGCTAAAGAAATGGCCGACAAGGACGTTCCTCTAATTCAAAGGATTCCTAGCAAAGAGCATTTAGATACACTTATTAAAAGAGAGCTGCTGAATAAAAGCATAACGATTGATTATGATTTTTGGGTTAAGCTGGCAAATAAAGATTCTATTATTTATCAGAATGCATCGCAAAAGACGGGGGAGTTTCTGCCTACTAACGTATATCGATTTACCTTGTTTAATCAGGATATCATTCGTGATCCAGGGTTGCTTTATGTCTATTTTCCAGAAAAAAGCTCCTTAATCTTCAGCAATATGTTTGTCTCTATGGCATCATCTGTTGCTTTGTTATTAGTACTTATTTCGATTTTTGCTTATACAATTTATGCTATCATCAGACAGAAAAAATTATCTGAGATGAAAACAGATTTCATTAACAACATGACACACGAGTTTAAAACTCCTGTTGCTACTATCATGATTGCTAGTGAAGCTTTAAAAGATCCAGAGGTTACTGAAGATAAAAATAGAATCAGCCGGTTGGCTAATATTATTTATGATGAAAACGTACGATTGGGTAATCATATTGAACGAGTTTTAAGCGTAGCAAGGTTAGAGAAAAAGGAAATTAAACTTGAATGTAATCCAGTAAATGTAAATGACTTGATTACGGCCGTTGTAGATAGCATGAGTTTACAATTGCAAAAGAGGAATGCAGTTTTAACATTGGATCTTAACGCTGCAGAGGATGTGATCATGGGAGATGAACTACATTTATCGAACGTGATTTACAACTTGATTGACAATGCTAATAAATATAGCTCAGATACACCAAAAATCCATATCAGCACCAAAAGTAACATCAAAAATTTGTACATTGAAATTAGTGATGAAGGTATTGGATTGACCAAAGAGCAAACTAAACGCATTTTTGATCAATTCTATAGAGTTCCTACAGGGAATTTACATGACGTGAAAGGTTTTGGCCTAGGCTTAAATTATGTACAAGATATTGTTAATGAAATGAATGGTTTGGTGAAAGTGCATAGTGAGAAGGATAAAGGAACAACATTTGAAGTGATATTACCGTTTAAACAAAGCAATTAATTATGATGAAGAAAATATTATTGGTTGAAGATGACCCTAACTTGGGGATGTTACTACAAGATTATTTGCAGTTAAAAGGTAAGTTTGATGTGGTGCTTTGTACCGATGGTGATGAAGGATTAAAAGCCTTTAGTAAGCAGAATTTCGATCTTTGTATTTTGGATGTAATGATGCCTAAAAAAGATGGCTTTACATTGGGAAAAGATATCCGTAAGATAAATCAAAATGTGCCAATAATTTTTGCAACTGCAAAAGCTATGATGGAGGATAAAGCTTCCGCCTATGATTTGGGAGGCGATGATTACATTACCAAACCTTTCCGGATAGAAGAGTTGTTGTTGCGTATAAATGCTTTGTTAAAAAGAGTTTCCAGTAAAGAGACTGCAAGTGAACCAGCACAAACTCAATTTGAAATTGGGAACTACAAATTTGACTACACTACTCAACTGATACATTTTGATGGAAAGCAGCAGAAACTCTCAACTAAAGAAGCTGAGCTTTTACAATTACTTTGTTTAAAGAAAAATACTGTTTTAACAAGGGAAGAGGCCTTGTTAAGTATTTGGCATGATGATAATTATTTTAATGGCAGAAGTATGGATGTTTTTTTAAGTAAGCTTCGTAAGTACCTTAAGGAAGATCCAAAAGTGGAGATTTTAAACGTACACGGAAAAGGCTATAAATTGCTGATTAATTAATCGAATACATAAAGATTAAAAAAGGTCGTTACCCTAATGGATAACGACCTTTTTATATTTTAAGGGGTTTTTAGAGTAGAAAAGCCTTTAAAGAATCTTGACCCCATTCTCCCCAGTCTTTGGTGGCAGCTTTTAGGATTGCAGTTAATTGTTTGCTATCAACAGGTTTTCCCTTAACTGGAGCTTTTAATTTATCATCTGTTACTGGTTGGTCTAAAACAGAAGTTGCAAACCATGTAATGTGTTCATAAGGTAAAGCAACCCCTAAAATCATTCCAGGTAAGCCCGAAAAAGTTTCAGGTCCACCAGATACAGGTATTTCTTCTGTGTAAAAGGCAACAACATAAATAGAATCCATTATTAAGGCATTCGCTCTTCTGCAGTCATATCCAGCAATGTTTCTTATCTCATTGGTAATTTTCCAATTAATCTTGCGGGTGCTATCTTTTAATAGATAGGTTTCTTCAAATACTTTTTTCTGAGATATAACTGTACCTGCATTAGTATTTGTAGCCGTAGTATTATGCTGATTTGCAGATTCAAAATCGAAAAATCCACTTCCAACTACATCCTCCTCAATTGGGGTGAATAAGGTTTGTTCTTTTGAGAATTTTAAGGTGCTTTTTAAAACTTTAAACTGAGGGTTCTTTTTTTGATAATCTTCAAAGGCTTGTGCATAATAACTTCTGTCAGAATTCTTTTTTACTTGATCTTTGATTAAAGCATACATATTAACCTTTTTCTCATATTCAATTACTCCTTGATTGGTAAAACGAGCATTTTGAGCAACAACTGTCTGCGATCCTAGAACTAAACAGCTTATAATAAATTGATATATTTTCATTTCAGTTGTGATGAAAGATTATTTTTTTACACCCATTTTATTGAAATCCCAAATTACAGAGCACATAAAATAGCGTTTAATATTATTGAATTTTGTTTGAGTAATAGTGTTTGCGCTAGCATACCTGTTAAACCCTCTGTTTTGATTTAAGATATCATTTCCTGAAATACTTAACTTAAGGTTATCCGTTTTTAGGAATGTTTTGCTAATGGTAGAGTTAATGATCATTTGCTCAAAACTTTGATCGAACGAAGCTGTTGCTGCATTGTATTTATAATTTGCATCACTGCTTATCTGTACCTTTCCTGGTAAGTAAACAGTAAATGAACCGTAGCCGCTAGTTGCTAAACCATTACTATTAACGTTTTCGTTTAATGATGATTCTTGTGTTTCATAGCTTGGACTAAAACGCAGATTGAAACTGAATTTTTTCTCAGCATATTTATTTACACCTATAGTAAAGCCATAGCTATTACTTTTTGTTTTATTAAGCGTATTATTAACGTAACTATAGGAGGTACTTCCATCTAAATTTAGCCCAAAATTGCCACTAAAACCCAGTTTTTTTATCTTTCTCGAAAACTCAAGGTATCCATAGAAGTTGTATGGGGTTTTACCATTTAAGTTAATGAACTGATAAGAAGATTTTCCTGTAGTACTATCAAAAGTCGTATTATTTACAATTTGATTGTTTACAAAACTTAAACTGGCATAACCATACATGTATTGATCAGAGATAACTTTATAAGAGTTGTAATCAATACTGAAATTGTTGTTGTATGATGGCTTCAGGTTAGGATTTCCTATAGGAATGTTTAGCAAATCATCATTTACCTTAACAGGTTGTAACTGAGAAACACTTGGTTGACTGGTGCGCCCATTATAGCCTAATGACAAGGATTTGTATTGTGAGAACTTATATTGATACCTGGCTTGTGGCATCCAGTTAAAGAAATTTCTTTGATAGCGCACATCATTATAAACATCTAGTTGATCAAAATTAATATTGTTAACTTTTAAACCACCACTTAAAACAGTCTTTTTGTTTTTATAGCTAAATGTTGCGCCGCCTTGATTAGATAACTGATCTGTTGTAAAGTTATTGCTAAACTGTAAATCAAGCACATCGTATCTTCCCGGAATTGATTGATTAAAAGATTTACGATCTGCCTTTCCGCTATTTAAACTTAAGCCATAATTAAATACAAGAGAAAGTTTTTTGTTAATTGGCTCTGAGAATGTAAAGTTGGCAGAATATAAGCCGGTTTCTATATTATTATCTTTCAATTGATCAGTAACAATAGATTCTTTTATAGACTTATCTAGATTGTAAGCCACATTTTCAGAATATAAAAAACCTTCAGTATCAGTTTCTGTTCTTGCAGCGCTTAGGTTAAGTGAATAATTACGGCCCAATTTTTTTAACTTTTTAGTATATAAGGCTGATAAATTAAATATTTTGTCATTGCCTTCACTATTGTTAGATCGTATTTCAGTATTCAATAAGCTATTATCTTCTCTTCTTCCAGTAGTATTAAAAATACTTTCAGTTTCATTATTTTTCAATGTTCCACTTGCAGTAACTTTTAAATTGCTAGTCGTATCTAGCTTAATTTGATAAGTTGCATCTAACTTTTGTCTAAATATGTAGTTTTCAGTTGTCTGGTCATTATTTCTATTTACAAAGTTGTCTGGGATGTTTTGCTGTGAAAGTGTGTTTTTAATAATATTCACTTTTAAAGAACCAACTTTATAATTTGTGTTAATAGATTCTTTATCCTTATTCCATTTTGTTTCATAATGTGCGCCACCATTTCTTGCAACAGGAATTCCCTCATCGCGATAGGTTCCTCCCCATGAATCTAACTCATCCCTTCCTCCGCCAGTAATCATCATACCGCCATCTATAAACTGTACATCGCCACCACCGCTACTGCCATACTTATCACTATCTTGCCAGCTTAATCCTGTTTTGCCATTATTACTGGCTGTTCCATAAAATGAGAACTTTTCTTTGCCTTTAAATTTATTGAAAAGTAATTGAGCGGTGTAAAAATCATCTGTTCCTCCACCTAGGTCTACTTTACCGAAATAACCGTTTTTAGCATCTTCTTTAAGTTTGATATTAATCGTTTGAGTCTTTTGTCCATCATCAACACCTGTAAAAGCAGCCTGGTCACTTGCTTTTTCAAAAAGCTGGACCTTGTCAACCATATCTGCTCTAATGTTTTTGGTTACTAAAGTGGGGTCATCGCCAAAAAACTCTTCACCATCTACCAAAACTTTAGGTACAGTTTTTCCTTGTGCAGTAATCTTACCATCTTTATCTACTTGTATACCAGGTAGTTTTTTAAGTAAATCTTCTACCTTGTCGTTGGGTTGTATGGTATAACTTGCTGCATTAAATTCAGTGGTGTCCCCTTTAATTTTAATAGCAGCGCCCTGCCCTTTAATGATAACCTCATTTAGCAATTTCGCTTTAGATTTCATGTTAATCTGCTTAAAATCAAAGCTGCGGTTAACAGAATCTAATGCAAATGGAGATACATAATCTGCATATTCAGGATAGGTGAGTAGCAAAATGAAATTTCCTTTTCTCATTGGGCTAATTGCAAATGTACCATCTGCTTTGGCTCTTGTAAACTTGTAAAGTGTAGAATCTTTAGCATTTAAAATGCTAATTGTTGCGTTTTGAAGCTTAGCATTACTAGCAGTATCAGCAGCAATCCCCTTGATGGTATAAGGATTTTGAGCAAATAGCATAGTAGAAAAGCATAAGGATAGCACAATGGCCAGGCTTATAGATTTCATTATTAGGTTTGTTTTGGTCTTCTAAATGTATAACTAAATCTTTAATACTAAAAATTTAGTTGTAAGATTTTAACATTAAATAACAATATTTAACATTTGGTTTAATCATATACATGCAAATAATTTCGATACATATAGTTATTTCTAGCTCAAACGTAGCAACTCTATTACGCTAAAAAAACCTATAACTAGTATTCATACCATTTGGCTGTGAATTTGGAAAATAATGAACTATTTAACAGTAACATTAGAAATGGAAAATGTATATTGTACAACCTGTGATTTATAGAATAAAATGTTACAACCCATAGAAGAACTACAGCCTGCCCAACTTGCGGCAAAGTTTATAAATTTAACTTCGAGACATATTTTTTTAACTGGTAAAGCTGGCACTGGTAAAACTACATTTCTTCGAAGCCTTATTTCCTTAACACATAAAAAGGCAGTAATTGTTGCCCCAACTGGTATTGCTGCAATTAATGCAGCAGGGGTTACCATTCATTCACTTTTTCAATTGCCATTTGGAACTTATTTACCAAAGGTTGTGCTAACAACTAATGTTGCAGAATACCAGCATTACAATACTCCAAAATCTATCATCAAACACTTAAATATGAACGCTACCAAGCGACGTATTTTGTTAGATTTAGAATTGTTGATTATTGATGAAGTGAGTATGTTAAGGGCAGATTTATTGGATGCCATTGATATGGTTTTGCGTTATATCCGCAAAAACAACTCTGCAAGCTTTGGCGGTGTGCAAGTTTTGTTTATTGGCGATTTACATCAATTGCCTCCAGTTGTTAAAAACACAGAGTGGAACTTGTTAAGTGCTTTTTACAAAAGTGCATTCTTTTTCGATGCGCAAGTTTTAGAGAAAAATCCACCTGTTTATATTGAGTTAGAGAAAATTTATCGACAAGCAGATGAAACTTTTATTCACTTATTAAATAACCTGAGGAATAATCAAGTAACAGAACAGGATATCGCTCTACTTAAAACTTACTATAAAGAAAACTATAGACCTGTATTGACTGATAATTATATCACCTTAACAACGCATAATAATAAGGCAGATACGCTTAACAGAAATAGTTTAAAGGAATTAGCAGGAAAGTCTTACTTCTATAATGCAATAATAGATAAAGAATTTAGTGAAGGGTCTTATCCGGCAGAAAAAAGTCTAGAGCTAAAGGTTGGTGCGCAAGTTATGTTTATCAAGAATGACCCGACTGGAGAGCAAAGATTTTTTAACGGAAAAATTGCTATCGTTAAAAAGTTAACCGATGAGGTTATAGAAGTAGAAGCAGATGGTTCAAGACAAAATATAATTATCGAGAAATACACTTGGAAAAACATCAAGTATACTGCCAACAAGGTTACTAATGATATAGAAGAAGAAATTGCCGGAACATTTACTCAGTTTCCTTTGAAATTGGCTTGGGCAATTACTGTCCATAAAAGCCAGGGTTTAACTTTCGACAAAGCAATTGTGGATATTGGCGATGCATTTGCGCCAGGACAAATCTATGTAGCGCTTTCTCGCTTACGTTCCATGAAAGGTTTGATTCTAACATCTTTAATTTCTGGGAGAGGAATTAGACAAGACCAAAACGTAACTTATTTTGCTAAAACAAAGGAACAGCAAGAAGATTTAACCATACAAATTAAAAAGGAGAGCGATGCATTTCTAAACCATTCCTTATTACAAAGCTTCAATTTTTCTGTATTGGATGTGTATGTTTTCGAACATGTATTTAGTTATACAAAAGATGAAAAACGTTCTATGAAACAGACACATTTGTCTTGGGCAACAAAACTGCAGAAAGATTTAATGGCCTTAAAGGTTAATGCAGATAAGTTTTTAAGACAAATTGAAAAATTATTTATAGCGGGCAACGCCGAAAGTTTAAACTTGCTTTTGGAAAGGACACAAGCGGCAGAAAATTATTTTAATCCGCAACTACAGCAAATGAGCGGTTCTATATTCGAACTTATTGAAGTGGTTAAAACTCAAAAGCAAACCAAAGAATATTTAGTCGAATTGTTAGAGATGGAAGCGATGTTTTACGAGCAATATAAAAGGATTCGTAAAGCAAAAGCAATGCTCGCAGCAGCAAACCAGGGGGTAGAGCTAAAAAAGGAAGATGTGCTAGCTTTGTATGATAGTGCTAAAAGAGCAGAGCAGATAAAAACAGCTTATACTTTGCCCAATAAGGAAGAATTTAAGCCGCCAGGTGAGGATGTTTACTCGAGAATTAGAGCTGCCAAAAAAATCAAGGAGCCTAAAGAGCCAAAGGAAGATACAAAAGAAATTACCTTGGCTTTATTTAAGCAAGGCAAAAATATGACTGAAATTGCTGCAGAAAGAAAAATGACTATTGGTACAATTGAAGGTCATTTGGCACATTTTGTTGCTAGGCAAGAGGTAAAGGCAACTGAACTTGTACCCGCTAAACGATTAGATGAAATTACCAGCGTAATCGCAAAGCTAAAATCTATGAAGCTAAATGAGGTACGTGATGCATTAGGTAAAAGTTATGGCTTTGGAGAAATAAAGATTGGTATTGCCGCTTATTTAGCAGAAGGAAATTAAAGGAAATGGAAAATATAAGATGGGAAAGGGAAGATGGAATGAAAAGCAATATTTAATCTTTTCCAGAACCTCATGATCAGCTTGAGTGGACATCTTAAAACGAAAGTAGGTTAAGATTCTTATTGACCGGTGGAGACACCGGCCGATAAGCGAAAAAAACTTTGCGCCCTTCTCTTCTTTGCGGTTATTTTACTAAAATTAGATTCTTCACTGCGCTCTGAATGACAAATCTATATTGACAATTCTCCCTCAAAAACCTTTTCTGCTGGCCCACATAAAAATACGTTTGTAAATTTAGCGCCATCATAATCAAAGTTGATTTTCAGTTTGCCACCCAAAACCTCAATTGGAGTTTCGATATGGCCTGGTTGTTTTTGTTGTGCCATTGCCATTGCAACAGCGGTTACGCCAGTGCCACATGCAAAAGTTTCATCTTCAACGCCACGCTCAAAAGTGCGTACAAACAGATGGTCGCCTTTATCTTCTACAAAGTTTACATTAATTCCATTAGTTTTATAGGTATCGTTATTTCGAATCCCTTTACCGGTTGTAAAAACATCTAGCGATGCTAAATCTTTAACTTCTGTAACGTAATGTGGCGAACCAGTATTTAATACAAAAGCATTTCCGTCAGTTTTAACCGTATCTACATCAATCATTTGCAGTTCTACCCAATTGCCTTCTGCTGTAATTTTGGCATAATGTGGACCATCAACTGCCAAAAAATTAGTTTCATTTGTTATTACGCCTAGGTGTTTGGCAAAGGCAACAATACATCGGCCTCCATTGCCACACATACTGCCAACATTGCCATCTGAGTTATAATAAACCATCTCAAAATCGTAATCCTTATGGTTGGTTAAAAACATCAAACCATCTGCCCCAATACCAAAACGGCGGTCACAAAGTTGCGATACAAGCTTATTATCAATGTTTTTTAATTCATTAACACGATGGTCAATTAAAATAAAATCGTTACCAGCACCTTGATATTTTGAGAATTTAATGTTCATTATTTCTTCATTTTGGCATCTAATATTTGTTCGTTGAAAATGCTAAATCGTTTGTTAAATTTGATTTAACATTTTTTAACACAAGTTTGGATGTGTTTAGTATACAAATATCGTTTATATGGTATTAAATTTGAGTAAATCATTAGTAAAAAAGATAATTAATATATAAGCAATGAAAAAAATAGGATTAATGCTGTTAACTGCATTTGTGGGAGGTGCAGTTGCAATTGGCGCTTATAAACTTTTAGAGCGCAACAACGATGGCTATTCATTAACTGAAAAGCAGAACATGATGTTTGCCAATAACCCAATTAAAATATCATCGGCAGGTACAGTAGATTTTGTGCAAGCAGCAGCAGCTGTTTCTCCAGCGGTTGTTCATATTAAAACAACTTATGGTACTAAAACAGCTAATTCTGATGAAGGTGGTTCTAGTATGGAAGATATATTCGGTCAAATGTTTGGTGGTGGTGGCCGTAGACAACGTCAGCCAAGTGCGGCGTCTGGTTCGGGTGTAATCTTAACAGCCGATGGCTATATCGTAACCAATAATCACGTAGTAGATAATGCTGATAAAATTGAAGTTATTTTAGCTAATAGACGTAAAGTAACTGCCAAAGTAATTGGCAAGGATGCAAATACAGATTTAGCACTAATTAAAATTGATGTGGATGGTTTGCCATTTGTGAAAATGGGTAACTCAGATAATGTACAAGTGGGCGAATGGGTTTTGGCTGTAGGTTTTCCTTTAGATTTACAGACTACCGTTACTGCTGGTATTGTGAGTGCAAAAGCTCGTAGCATTGGTATTTTAGATAGACAAAATCAAACACCAACTCAAGAAGAGTGGATGGAATATCAAAGAACCGGTAAAAGGCCAGAACGCCCAGCAAATACTTCTATCGAGTCTTATATTCAAACTGATGCGGCCATTAACCCAGGTAACAGTGGTGGCGCTTTAGTTAATGCAAATGGAGAATTGGTTGGTATTAATGCAGCTATTGCTTCAGAAACTGGAAGAAATGAAGGTTATGGTTTTGCAATTCCAGTAAACTTAGCTAAAAAGATTTTGGAAGACTTTAAACAATATGGTGCTGTAAAACGTGGTTACATTGGTGTTTCATTTAGAGCTTTAGACGCAGATGCTGCTGAACAATTAAACATTAATGAAATTAACGGTTTATATGTGAATGAAGTAGTGCCAAATGGTGGAGCAGAAGCTGCTGGTATTAAACAAGGTGATATCATTAAAAAGGTAGAAGGTGTTGAAATTTATGATTCGCCAGATTTGCAAGAAAAAATTGGTCGCATGCGTCCTGGTGACAAAGTTGCTTTAACCGTTTTAAAAACTGATGGTTCAACCAAAAATGTAAATGTAACTTTAAAACCAGAAAGTAAAGTAACGTTAGCATCTACTGCTGGTAAACCTACTGGTGCTTCTATTAGTAAATTAGGCGCAAGTTTTGCGCCCGCTTCTGCAACTGTAAAATCTAAATACGGTGTAACTAACGGCGTTGTGGTAACTAATGTAGAACAAGGTAAATTGTTTGACAGCTTTGATGTGACCAAGGGACTGGTTATTACAACTGTAAATGGAAAACCAGTTAACAGTGCTGCTGATATAGAAAAAGCCTTGCCTTCATCAAAAGATGGAAAAACAACCATTTCTGGTGTTGGAGATAGAGGGACTTATACGTTCTCTTTCAATGGGAATAATTAATAAATACCTGTTATAACTGAGGGGAGCGATTTAATTATTGCTCCCTTTTTTTGTCCTTAAATTTTTTCTTAACCTCTTCATTAGCTGATATTTTATAATTGAAATTGCAATTTTTTTTAGAATGTTTCTAAATAACCACTTTATTATGATTTTATAGAAACACATCCCGTTTTAATTCATATTTTAAATACTTTTGCATTAACTGAATAAAAAATAAAAGCTAATGGGTAGTATCGCAAATGCTTTTTCCTCGTCAATAGGAAAAAAACTAATAATGGGCCTTACAGGTCTTTTTCTAATCTCTTTTTTACTTGTGCATTGTTTCTTGAACTGTTTTGTATTTTTTGACAAAACGGGAGTGTTGTTTAATGAAGGTGCTCATTTTATGGCAACCAATTGGATAATTAGAGCGATGGAGGTAGTTTTAATGTTAGGGTTGTTGTTGCACATTATACAAGGTGCAAGATTAACATTCGAAAATCAAGCTGCAAGGCCTGTAAAATATGCTTATAACGATGGTAATGCTAATAGTAAATGGTATTCTCGTTCAATGGGTTTGTTAGGTACATTATTGCTAATGTTCTTGGTTGTGCATTTGTCTGACTTTTGGATTGTATCTCGTTTTACAGGTATTGAGCATTTTAATGGAAATACTCCAGTAGATGCTGCAGGCCATGAGGATTTATACGCAGTAATGTTTGCTAAATTTAGTGAGCCTTGGCGTGTAATTGTATACGTGTTGGCTATGTTTTCTTTAGCATATCACTTATTACATGGTTTTGCTTCAACTTTTCAAACCATGGGTTGGAACCACAAAAAATACACACCAATCATTAAATCTTTAGGTGTTGCTTTCTCTATCATCATTCCGTTGCTTTTTGCCTTAATGCCAATTGCAATTTACTTTGGTTGGGGTTTATAAATAATTTTGAACGAATAAAGCTAAAATACAATGTCAGCAATAAATTCAAATATACCAGAAGGAGAATTAACCAGTAAATGGACGAAATTTAAATCGTCTGTGCCTTTGGTTAACCCTTCTAACAAAAGAAGTTTAGAAATAATTGTAGTTGGTTCTGGTTTAGCCGGGGCGTCAGCAGCTGCAACTTTGGCAGAAATGGGTTACAAAGTGAAATGCTTTTGTTTCCAAGATTCGCCACGTAGAGCACACTCTATCGCTGCTCAAGGTGGTATCAATGCCGCAAAAAACTATCAAAATGATGGCGATAGCACTTATCGTTTATTTTATGATACCATTAAAGGTGGAGATTATCGTGCCCGTGAAGCAAACGTTCATCGTTTAGCTGAGGTTAGTGCAAACATTATCGATCAATGTGTGGCTCAAGGTGTTCCTTTGGCTCGTGAATATGGTGGTTTGTTAGATAATCGTTCATTCGGTGGTACGCAAGTTCAAAGAACATTTTATGCAGCTGGTCAAACTGGTCAACAGTTATTATTAGGCGCATACTCTGCTTTAGAGCGTCAAATTGGAATGGGTAAAGTAGAAATGTTTACTCGCCATGAAATGCTTGAAGTTGTTAAAATTGATGGTAAAGCTCGTGGTATCATTGCTCGTAATTTAATTACAGGAGAATTGGAACGTCACTTTGGTCATGCTGTGGTATTAGGAACTGGTGGTTACGGAAACGTATTCTATCTTTCTACCAATGCAATGGGAAGTAACGTAACTGCTGCTTGGAAAGCGAATAAACAAGGGGCATTTTTTGCAAATCCTTGTTACACTCAAATTCACCCAACTTGTATTCCAGTTTCTGGAGATCACCAATCTAAATTAACCTTAATGTCTGAGTCGTTACGTAACGATGGACGTATTTGGGTTCCTAAAAAGAAAGATGATACTCGTAAAGCTTCGGAAATTCCTGAAGATGAAAGAGATTATTATTTAGAGCGCCGTTACCCTGCTTTTGGTAACTTGGTTCCACGTGATGTGGCATCTCGTGCTGCAAAAGAAAGATGTGATGCAGGTTATGGTGTTGGTGCTTCTAAATTAGCCGTATACCTAGATTTTAAAGCGAATACAGAGCGTTATGGTAAAATAGAGGCTTCAAAAGCTGGTAATCATAATCCAGATAAAGAAACCTGTATGCGTTTAGGATTAGCTGTTATTAAAGAAAAATATGGCAATCTATTCGATATGTATGCACAGATTACTGGCGAGAATCCTTACGAAACGCCAATGCGTATTTATCCAGCTGTTCACTATACAATGGGTGGTTTATGGGTAGATTATAACTTGATGACAACTGTACCAGGCTTATATTGTACTGGCGAGGCTAACTTTTCAGATCACGGTGCAAATCGTTTAGGTGCGTCGGCTTTAATGCAAGGTTTGGCAGATGGTTATTTTGTTCTTCCATATACTATCGGACAATATTTATCGAAAGAAATTTCTGTTAAGGCAATCCCAACAGATCATCCAGCATTTGCTGAAGCAGAAGCTAAAGCAAAGGGAATATTAGATACTTTAATTGGAATTAAAGGAACTAAATCTGTAGATCACTTCCACAAAAAACTAGGTTTAATCATGTGGGATAAATGTGGAATGGCTCGTAATGCTGAAGGTTTAAAGTCGGCCATTGCAGAAATTCAACAATTAAAGAAAGATTTTTGGAGTGATGTTCGTGTTCCAGGATCAGCAGATGAATACAACCCAGAATTAGAAAAAGCTGGTCGTGTTGCAGATTTCATAGAGTTAGGTGAGTTGATGTGTATCGATGCATTAAATCGTAATGAAAGTTGTGGTGGTCACTTCCGTGAAGAATATCAAACTGAAGAAGGAGAAGCTTTACGTGACGACGAAAACTACGCTTACGTAGCAGCTTGGGAAAATAAAGGTGATGGAAGTTTCGAGCTTCACAAAGAAGAATTGAAATTCGAAAATATTAAAATAGCACAAAGAAGTTATAAATAGTATTTAGAATGGGAGTATTTAGTATTTAGATATGCTTTCTAACTACTAATTACTAACTACTATCTACTTAAATCTCTATACAATGAGTACAGGAAATATGAACTTAACGCTAAAGGTTTGGCGTCAGAAGAACACAAAAGACAAAGGAAAAATGGTTGACTATAAAGTTGCTGATATTTCTCCTGATATGTCTTTTTTAGAAATGTTCGATGTTTTAAACGAAGATTTAATTACAAAAGGTGATGATCCAATTGTATTTGACCACGATTGTCGCGAAGGTATTTGCGGTATGTGTTCAATGTTTATCAACGGTCGCCCTCACGGTCCAAAAGATGCAGTAACTACTTGCCAATTACACATGCGTTCATTTAAGGATGGAGATACCATTGTAGTTGAGCCATGGAGAGCGAAAGCATTTCCTGTAATTAAAGATTTAACGGTAGATAGATCTGCATTTGATAGAGTTATCGCAGCAGGTGGATTTATTTCGGTAAATACGGGTAATGCACAAGATGCAAACAACCTACCAATTCCAAAGGCACAGGCAGACGCAGCATTTGAAGCAGCAGCTTGTATTGGTTGTGGAGCTTGTGTGGCTACTTGTAAAAATGCATCGGCAATGTTATTTGTATCTGCAAAAATCTCTCAGTTAGCATTATTACCACAAGGACAGCCAGAAAGATACAAACGTGTTCAGAATATGGTTGCTCAAATGGATGCTGAGGGTTTTGGTAACTGTACAAATACAGGTGCTTGCGAAGCTGAATGCCCTAAAGGGATTTCTTTAGAGAACATTGCTCGAATGAATAGAGATTACTATTCAGCTAAATTTATAAGCGAAGAAGAAGGGTAATTGAGTTGTCTGTTGGCACTTAATAGTTAATAGTATTGAACTGCAAACTGTTAACTGAAAATTGTTTTTGTTTTTTTCCTATTAAATTACTAGATTTAAATGTCCGAGACAAAGGAGTTTAATAATCGAAAAACCCCGACCAATTAGGTTGGGGTTTTTTGTTGAGTATAATCAGGTTAAAAAGGTATTTGCTTTATTTTGCTAAGTTGAATGAGATAGGGATATTATATTTAACATTTACTGGCTTCCCATTTTGAAGGCCTGGCTCCCATTTCTTCGAAAGTTTTAAAACCCTCACAGCTTCTTCGTCTGTTCCGTAACCTAATTTGCGTTCAACTTTTATATCTGCTAGCGCACCATCTTTTAGTACAGTGAATGAAGCTAATACTTTCCCTTGTATTTTATTCTCTTTCGCTTCTGTTGGGTATTTAATATTCTCGCCTAAGAATTTGTACAGTTTATCAAGTCCACCAGGATATTTTGGAGGATTTTCCATTGATACGAAATTATATACGGTATTGTCTTCTACCACTGCGTCTGTAGATTTAACAGTATTTGTTGTGTTAGCATTAGCTTTGCCTCCTGCCAATGCAAACTTCACAGGAATGTTATATTTTACTCTTACAGGTTTTGCATCTTCAATTCCAGGATTCCAGTTTCTTGATAGTTTTAATACCCTAATGGTTTCTTCATCTGTTCCGGACCCAAGGCTACGCTCAATTTTAATATCAGTTAATGATCCGTCTTTTTCAACTACAAAAGACACTAAAACTTTACCTTGTACATTGTTTTTAGCAGCCATTTCTGGGTACTTGATATTAGCGCCTAAAAACTTGTAAAATGCTTGCAAGCCACCTGGATAAGTAGGAGGGTTTTTTATAGAAACAAAATTGTAAATCTTTTCATCATCCTGCGCAATTGCAGATTTTTGGCAAAATGTTAGCAGTAACACCGCAATTAGCGATGAATAAATTAGCTTTTTCATATGGTCTTAGTTTTTAAGTTTTAAGATTTATTTTACAGTCTTTTTTGGGGTATAGTCTTTGGTTAAGATAATAATTACACCATTTCTCCCTTCTTCGCCGTATTTTAGAATAGAAGCAGCATCTTTTAAAACGCTAACAGACTGAATGCTGTTTGGGTCAATATTCTTCATAAAATCATACTCAATCACATCGTCGTTTAATATAACTAAAGGATGTTTGCCCTCTGAATTTTGAAGAGAACCCCTTGTGAAGTTAACCTTGAACCCATTTTTACTTTTAGGATTAGCCTGCGCAGTATCTATTGCCCCAACCTTATTCATTCCAAAGCCCATAATTACTAATTTTAATTCTGAGTAACCTTTAGGTATAAGGTAATTTTCGTTTTTTACAGGAGATTTGGAATCTGCAATTCGATACGAGGTAACCAATGCATAATTGCCACTTTGTAACTTCGAAAAATCTTTATAGGCAAAAAGCTTTTGTGTTACTTCTTCATCAAACCCTAGTTCTGGATTTGCATTTGTGACGGTGAATTTTTTGAGAGTTCCATCACTAATTGTTAATAGAATTAAACTATTTCCTTGAGCATCAACTAATCTTGCTTTTTCAGGATACTTAATATTTTCACCTAAAAATTTATAGAACTTTTCCAAGTCGCTTGTCTTTGCGGTTTTGTTTTCTTGCGTATAAGCCTTTTGAAATGAGCCTACTAAAATAAATAACAATAAATAAATAATCCTTTTCATAAGCTTAATTTCTATTAGTTAGGGTAGCCGTAATTAGTTTTAGTTTAGGTTTTTTTGTAGTTACCACGATAACACCATTTTTTCCTTCTTTTCCGTATAATGCTAATGCATTTGCATCTTTTACAATACTTACACTTTCAATGGTATTGGCATCCATCGTTTTTAAGTAATCGCCATCTTTAGTATCTCCATCAACAATAACCATTGGAGGTTCTCCACCGGTATAATTTTTTGTGCGTATCGATGCAAATGAGACTGGTTTTGATTCTTTTTTACTCTGATCTAATGCGAAGCTGATTGGAATATTATATTTAACCCTAACAGTCCTGCCATTCTGAATACCAGGGAACCATTTTTTACTTGTTTTTAAAACCCTTACAGCTTCTTCATCAGTACCGTAACCTAGTTTTCGCTCTACTTTAATGTCTGATAGGGAACCATCTTTCTCAACTGTAAACGAAACAAGTACCTTTCCTTGAATATCATTATCTGCTGCAAATTGAGGATATCTTATGTTTTTACCTAAGAATTCATAAAACTTTGCAAGGCCTCCAGGGTATGTTGGTGGGTTAGACATGGCAACAAAATTGTAAACAGTTTGATCTGTCACCTCTTCTTTTGGTGCGTAAGCTGTAATGACCAAATTAGACATCGATGTTTTTTCGGCGTCGGTAGATGCATTTTCGTTCTTCATTTGAGCATCGGAGCCTTCAAGTTTAAATGTTACTTTTAAACTATAATCACCATCTTTCTGAAAGAAATCATCATAGTTTGTGATTTGCTCAATTACTTCTTCATCACAGCCTGATCCAAGTTCGTTTTGAACTACAATATCCATCGCTTTGCCTCTTCTAACAGAGAAGTTTATTACCGTATTTCCTTGTACTTTTTTCTTTACGGCTTCAGTTGGATATTTTATGCCATCTCCAAGATATTTGTAAAATGCATTCCAAGAATTAGCATTTTCTTTTTCATTTATGCTGTTGTAACTAGAAGGATTTGTTTCTGTGTTATTAACAACGAGTGCTTGAACCTGTACTTGATCTAATTTTGTAGTTCGAGGTGCAAGATTAACAACACTTAAAGGTTGCTCTATTACTTGTGTAAAAACATCATTAGCTTCATTTAAAGGTATTTTTTCGGCAACGGCCAAAATTTGATTGTTTTTACGAATAGTAGCGGATGATAAAACTAAAGTAATTGCAAACAACGGAACGAATAGTCCATATTTTAGAATTGCAGCTTTTTTAGAACGTTGTTTGTGCAACATGAAAATCCTCTTTTTGATCATTGATTTTGTTAAAAAGCCATTGGTTAAACTATTTGGTTTTACCCCAAAAGCATGGCTCAATAATAACAAGGCATAGGTTTCTTTATCACCTTGAAACTTTGCAGCTGCTTCATCTGCTAAATATTCATGAATGTTTTTAACAGATTTTTTGTACAAATAGATAATGGGATTAAACCATATTATTATTCCTAAAATCTCAAAGAAAATCACATCAATGGTATGTAGTTGTTTTACATGGATATCTTCATGCAAATCTACAGTAGCTCTTTCGGGTAAGTTTTCGGAAACAGATTTTCTATTAAAAAAAGAGAATGCAACATTTGAATCTGTTTTGCCAAAAAGCTGGTTAATTGCAAATAGTTGATAGGCAAAGTGAAGCAAGAAAATAAAAGTGCCTACTAAGTATATCATAACGATTAACCGACCCCAGTCATATTGCTCTTGTGTTTGCGGCATAATAGCATAATTACTTACTATTGTATTTATTTCGCTAACGCTGATGTATAGTTTATCACTTACTGCCTTTTCGCTAAACATCTCGAATCTTAGAAATGGTATAGCCAAAGAGAATAACCCTGATAAAACAAGATACAACCTATTTAAAACAAAATAAGTCTCTCTATCTAAAAGCAGTTTGTAAAAACAATAAAATATGACCAGGTAAATATTTACCTGCAAGAGATAATGTGCCCAACTCATTTTGGCTTATTTTTAAATTTGTTAATCATCTTTAAAATTTCATCCACATCACTTAAATCTAATTTCTCTTCCTTCACAAAGAAAGAGAACATGCTTTCTACCGAGTTCTCAAAGTAATTGCCTAATAACTTCTCAGTTGCATGTCTTTTGTATTCTTCTCTACTAATTAAAGGATGATATTTATGGGCTTTTCCATAAGCTTCATGTCCAATAAAGCCTTTAACTTCTAATATTCTAATAATTGTGGATACGGTATTGTAAGCTGGCTTGGGCTCTGGTAAATAATCCATTACTTCTTTTACGAATGAACTTTCCAGTTGCCATACAATTTGCATGATCTGTTCCTCTGCCTTCGTTAAATCTTTAATTTCCATGATAATTGTTGTTTATGTATATATTGTGAGCGTTAAAGTAAATATTGATTTAAATGTTCAATTATTTTACATAAACTTAAAACTAATATTTTAGTTTACAAAATTTTTTAGCAATTATTTTCTTAATATTAAAAAATAAACCAAATACTTATGAAAATTGCCTTTCATGGCGCCGCCCGTAACGTTACGGGAAGCAAGCACTTAATTACATTAAACAACGGAACGAAAATATTATTAGACTGCGGAATGTTTCAGGGCATGGGACAAGAAACGGATGAATTAAATGATGAGTTTGGTTTTAATGCGGCTGAGGTAGATTTCTTGATTCTTTCTCATGCACATATAGATCATAGCGGCTTAATTCCTCGCTTGGTTGCACAAGGCTTTAGAGGTGTGATTTTTGGAACCCAGGCGACAAAAGAATTAAGTAAGATTTTATTGCTTGATTCTGCAAAAATTCAGGCCGGCGATTTGAAATATGAAAATAAGAAAAGGCAACAACGTCGTTTACCTTTAGAAAAGGCTTTATATGAGGAGGAAGATGTTTTAACTGCTATGGAATATTTTGTGGCTGTTGAATATAAAAATAAAACAAGGGTAACCGATGAAGTTACCTTAGAGTTTATAGATGCGGGGCATATTATCGGTAGTGCCTCTGTTAATTTAACGATTATTGAAGATGGTAAAACAACACAATTATGTTTTAGTGGTGATGTTGGACAGTATGGAGATTTACTTTTAAGGTCACCACAAGAATTTCCTCAAGCCGATTATATATTACTTGAATCTACTTATGGAGATCGATTACATAAGGATGCCCAACCAACAGAAGAAGCTTTTTTACAAGTAATTTTAAAAACTTGTGTAGAGAAAAAAGGGAAAGTAATTATTCCAGCCTTTAGTGTTGGCAGAACGCAAGAGTTACTTTATGTTTTAAATAATCTCGATTTGGAAGGTAAGCTACCTGATGTAAAAGTTTATGTTGATAGTCCATTATCGGCTAAAGCCACAAAAATAATTGAAGAGCATGCAGAAGGTTATAACGATGAGGTTTTGGATATTTTAAAGATTGATGATAATCCTTTCGATTTTAAGAACTTGCATTATGTTCAAGATGGAGAGGAATCAAAAGCTTTAAATGATAAACCAGAACCTTGTATTATTATTTCGGCATCTGGCATGGCTGAGGCTGGAAGGGTTAAGCATCACATCAAAAATAATATCAGCGAGAGTAAAAACACCATTCTAATGGTGGGTTATTGTGAGCCAAGATCATTAGGCGGTCGATTGAAAAATGGGGAAAAGCAAGTAAGTATTTATGGTGAACAATTCCAGGTAGTTGCAGAGGTGCAAAGCATACAGTCTATGAGTGCGCATGGCGATTACGAAGATTTGTTGAAATTTATGTCTTGCCAAGAGGCTTCAAAAGTTAAGAAGGTATTTTTAGTACATGGTGAATATGACGTGCAGCAGGTTTTTAAGCAAAAACTATTTGAAAAAGGATTTAATAATGTAGAAATTCCTGATAGGCATCAAGAATTTGATTTGTAATACTACTCTATGGCTTGTCAACCCTTAACCTTCCATCAGTAGGCCTTCTAATATCTCTTGGTTGTGTCTCCTTCGTGTCTCGCTCTTTAAAACTAGTATTTTTGCAGAGGAATATGGGAGGGAACTGGGAGAACAGACGAAGGAAGCTCGAAGGAGGGGTGGACTGAACGTGGACTTGAGGCGCAGTTAATGTGGACTTGATGTGGACTCTAATAAATTCGATTTTGGAAATTAAACATTGGATATTAGGACATATCCTTTTGATTAAACTAATATACGAAAATTGAAAGGGTATCAAGAAATTTCTATAATAAACTGATTATACTGTAAAATACTAATCTAAATCTTTATCAAATTATTTTTGATACCGTAAACCACCAAGCCTGTTCTTGATTTTATATTTAGTTTGGCAAAAAGCGATTCACGGTAATTATCTACAGTTCGTGGGCTAATGTTCATTTCTGATGCAATCTCCTTGTAGGTTAACTCAGTGCTACAAAACTGCAAGAATGTCAATTCCTTTTCTGAAAAGATAGGTTTTGTGTTTTCTTGTTTTAGAGAGACCAAAAGCCTGCCAGAGACTAAATCATTAATGTAAAAACCTTTTTCTATAGTCGTTTTTATTGCAGTGAGAAGTTCAGAAGGTTTAGACTCTTTTAGCATGTAACCACCAGCTCCCGCTTTCAACATACCAATAATTGCCTTTTCATCTTCGAACATACTCAATGCTAATATATGCACATGAGGCAGAGTATCCTTGATCCACTTTGTAGTGGCATACCCATCCATAATTGGCATATTGATATCCATTAAAACAAGTTGGGTATTTGGATAGCTTACGATTTTTTCTTGAAGATCTATTCCGTTTGTAGCTTCAAAAACAACATTAATTTCGTCAAATTCTGATAAAAGGCTAGCTAGGCCAGAACGAAATAAGGTGTGGTCATCAACAATTGCAATATTTATAGTTTCGTTTTCCATGGCTTAAGGATAAGGTATCTCTATAGAGATTGATGTTCCAGTTGATGGGGTTGATTTTATTAGTATTTCGCCATTGATTAAAGCTACTCTTTTAGCCATAGAATTTAATCCCATACCAGATTTTTTCATTTTTTCATTTTCGGTGTCAAACCCAATGCCATTATCTTGTATGTTTAAACATATTTTTTCATTTATAATATATATGCTAAACTCTAAATATGTAGCTTCTGAATGTTTAATAATATTGTTGATGATTTCTTGAAGCAAACGTAAAATAATAAGGTCCTTGTTGGGAGAGGAAATGTCAATGTTAATGAGATTATTTTTAACTTTTAACTTGTAGTTTCCTATCTTTTTTAAGCGATCTAATTCTTGTTTAATGGCATTCCCTAAACCTGTTTGCACAATAAACTCGCCATACATTAACTTTGCTAATCCTCTTAATTCTTTTATAGAGCTATTAACTAAGTTTAATGATTCTGTTACTTTTTTTTCAAGGCGTTGAGGTTCATTTAAGTTGATTGAATTTAATGTAAGAGCAGTTAGACTAAGTAATTGCCCTATATTATCATGCAAGTCTGAAGCGATAGTTTGCATAGTTTGCTCTTGTACTTCTATTTGAGTTTTGAGGAGTTCTGATTCGAACTTTTGGTTCATTTCTTTTTTTTCTTCTATATGCAATTTTCTTCGCTGATTATAAAGTACAATAATGAAGATCAGACTTAAACAGATGATCAAAAATATTAAGGAAAGAATAATTATTGGGGTAAAGAGTTCTGAATTTTCCGAAAACATAAAAATGATTTAATCCAACAACTATACATTATTAAACTTAAAAAACACATTAAGAAATATCTAAGACGAAAGTTCCCAATAATTTTAATTTTAATCAATTCAGAAAAAAAGGAATTTACACAAGTACTTGTTGCGTAAAAAATTAAACAGCCTGAAACAAACCAAAATTCTGGCTGTTCAAGAATATTTATATATTCTAGCTGCCTGAATAAACTGAAATAATAACTAATGCAAAAGATAACTACCCCTACACTAAAAAAATTATTTGTCCTGTAAAAAAAAAGTTCATTCAATCCTTTATTATAATTAAATTCCCAAAAGTAAAGCCCTCCGATAATTGCTAAAAAAGCGGCAACTATTTTTTTAATGCCAGGTATTGGAATAATTCTCGAAAAAATCCAAGTATAAAATATAACATAAACGATCAGAAAAAGATTATATAACCATGCATTACTTAATCCTTTAGGCAGCATAATTGCTGTATAATAGCCATAACTTTCCACTCCAATTGTTAATGTCAAGAATGGAATAAATACTCTCCAAAATTTTGGATATACATTTCTTAAAAATAGAATGGATGTAATTAAGCACATCCATTCTATAATCAAAGCATAAGGCAGTTCTAATACTTTTAGCATAAATTTTATTGACCTACATCATAGCCATCAGCTGGTTCTGGAGGAGTAGGTACTTGTCCACCTGCGCAATCTGGTTTGCAAATTGCAGTTTGATCAAGCCCATTTCCACCAGTTGATATGGCCACAGTATCCTTATTATCAGTTAACATATCTAAATATAAGTGATTTTTTGAACTTTTAATTTTAGTGTTGCACAATATTGTTGTATTCATTTTTTCATAATGAAGGCTACTTGATGGGCAAGTTGTTTGGTTAAAGTGATTGCCAATATATATCTTGATTCCAAAACCTTCGTAGTCCGCGGGAACTGGCTTAACCATTGAAAGTACGTTTTTATCTAATACCCCATTATCAATGCAAAGCTTTAAAATTTCTTCAATTCCGAAATGAGAAAAGTGTAAAAGATCTCCAATGATTTCGTATTTCTTTCTATACGCTTGTACCATGTCCTTGACCATTTTTTTGTTTACTGGGCCGGCAGGATTAATAAAGCCTTTTTGTTTTGCACTGTTTAATTGAATCTCCATGATTGTTTTAATTTAAATGATTGTTAAGGTTTAATTATTTATAAATCTCAATAATTAGTAGTGTATTAACAACAGTGAAACTACGGTTGGATGTACCGTAGAAATACCCTATTAAAAAGGGTAGTAAATGCATTTTTTTCGATGGTTAGTTAAATAGTTTTGGATATGTAAATTGATTTAAGCAAAATGAAAATAGATTAGTGTACTAAGGATTTACTGAAAACTGACGGCAAACCACCCAAACGACAACAACACTACAATTAATATTAAATAATATGGCAAAGCAAAAGAATGTAACGCTATCAATGGAAGCTACAAGAAGTTTCTCATTGACACTTGAACCAGTCAGCGGTGGAATCACCTTATTTTATGCTTTCATTAACGGGGTTAAAGTAATTCAATCTGATGGGGCAAAAAAGAGAAATTGGACGGGGAAAATTCCTGATGCACAAGTAAAAATTAAAGTTAGAGTTGTAGGCATTGATGATGCTACTTTCAAACTTAGTCTTGATTTGCCAGGAATAGCTGAAGACCAAAGTTTAACATTTAAATTACAAGGAGGTTATTATGAAACAGAAATTACTTTATAGCTTATTAATCCTCTTTCCATTTATTGGGTTTGCTCAAGATGCAAAGTTCAAAATTTTGCCATTTATTAATGGAATAACTTCAATCAAAGAAGGACAAATTGAAGCTGGGCCAGAATTAAATTGGGAGAAAGTTGAGAAAGGGAATACATTCATAATAAGACCATCTATTAGAATGCCTCTGACGTCTAAATCAGATAATATTTTACAGATTGATAGATTTTCTTCAACCTGGAGGGGCATTTTATCAGTACAGTACACAAAAGACAATACGGAAGAAAATGGTGGAATCTCCCGACATTCAGTCAATGGACAATTTGAGTATGGGTCGGCTGTCTTCAAGTATTATCCGACTGGCATTAAATCTAATGAACAAAAAATTGGTGAAACTTCATATGCTTTTGAATTAAAGTATATCGGTTTTTTTACAAAAGGTAAAACAGAAGCCAAGCAATTTTCCCCGCAATTTAGACTTAGGTATTCTTACGACTGGAAAGCTGCAAATGAAGTTGGTGTTGTAAATCCCATAAATAGTAATGGAGTTATAACAACCTCAAATTTTGTGGTTGAGGCTCCGAGTGTGAAGCCAACATTTTCCCCTGCCTTTTCATTGCAAATTTATCCTGGCAAAGGTAGTTTCAGTTATTCACCAACTATCTATTATGACTTTACTGGAAAGAAAAGAACAAACAATCCGTTTGACAATCTAAATAGATTGAGACTTGAAAGCTGGGTATTCTTCTATCCATTGGTAAAAGACAATCCAAATGTAAAAATTGGAATATCTCCATTTCTTAGTGTTAGAACAGCGGGTACAGACGATTTTAATAAAGTCGAATATGGCGGTATGATTACCGTAAAGTTTGGGACAACATTCTTGCAATTCTTTTAGGGGAGAAAGCGACCGATATGCTTCGTATGAGTTAGCTACTGTATGCTAAACCCTCCGAAATCTAACCAAGTTTTGAGGTCAGTGATAAACTAATCAATAAACAAAACACAGTTTAAGAAATAGGCATTACTTTATAAATTCCTTTATTAAATCTTCGAATTCTAATTACTTAAAATATCATTATGAATAATTATTTAGAGACGGGTATTGCAGTTGTTTTAATCTTCTTTGTGTTTAGCACTGTAACGTATGTAATTCAAGAGCTTATTGCCGTTAACCTAAAGTTTAGGGGTAAAATGTTAAAGCAATCTTTACAACAATTAATGGGTATTGTAAGTAGCGAGCTTTTGAAGCATCCGCAATTAAATAAGCTAAAAGAAAATGCTGACAAATTGCCATCTTATATACCTGCTACAAATTTTGCGATGGCAACGATAGATATAATTGCCGAAAAGAGCGGGGCGAGAACGAACGATCTATTTGCTGATTTTAAGAATGGATTAACTGCTTTAAAAAATCAACAAGCTAATACTCTAATTAAAGATGGCTTACCTAAATTATTAGAAACTTTGGCAAATAGTTCTAAAGATATAAATGAACTACAGGCTAATGTAGAAAAATGGTTTAATGAATATATGGATAGGGTCAGTGGCTGGTATAAAAACAAGTATAGGTGGGTTACGCGAATAATAGCCATTTGCATTGCCCTTGCATTTAATTTAAATATGGTAAGGATTATCAAAACCATACATAATGATCCAATATTAAAAGCTAGTCTAGTTTCATCAGCAGAAAAATTGGTAGATCAGCCAGATGTAGTTAAAGATTATTATTTGAGTAAAGTAGATGTGCATTTTAATGAAATTGATAAGAAATATGATTCAATATTGAAGGATACTGCAACTAAAAAAATCAACGTAGACTCTTTAAAAAATGAAAGAGATTCTGAGAAATACAAGGTGCTCACAAAATATAATGAAGAACAATATTATTTTGCTAGCTCAATGATTAAAAATATATCAAGCGATAAGTTGATTTTCGGTTGGACAAAAAATCCATTTAAAGTACTTGATGAAAGAACCAATTTAAGGAGGAATATGTATTGCTATGAATATTTGGTTTCTTTTTTAGGGCTTATGATTGGAGCCATTGCAATCTCAATGGGAGCACCATTTTGGTTCGAAGTGATGATGAAACTTGTAAATGTAAGAAGGGCTGGCTTAAAACCAAAGGGTGATAGCTTGGCAAAATAAATCAAACAAAATTATTGCTAATTAAAGAAGAAAAAATTAACCAAAAAGTTTAACATGAGAGAAAGAACTATAAAACGAATACTTAATTGTATTCCTTCAAAAGAAACCAAAAATGACTGGAATTTTAAAGATGCCATAGCCGCAAAGTTTGCAAAACCTATCACTGCAATCCCAGCATCAGTAGATTTACGTGAAAATTGGTGGAAAATTAACGACCAAGGACAAACTGGCTCCTGTGTGGGATGGGCGACTGCAGATGCATTGCTACGCTGGCATTTTGTAAAGAAAAAACAATTGGGGGATAAAAATCTGTTATCTGTAAGGTTTATATGGATGTCGGCAAAAGAAACCGATGAGTTTAACGAAAGGCCATCTACATTTATTGAGGTTTCTGGCACTAGCTTAAAAGCCGCCTTAGATATTGCCCGAAAGTATGGTTGTGTAACTGATCAAATTTTGCCATTTGATAGTAATAAATCGTTTATGGGAGATGAGAATGAATTTTATGCCTTAGCATCTCGTTTTCGCATTAGGAATTATTTTAATCTCGGCCAAAATAATGTAGATAAGATTAGAGTTTGGAAAGAGTGGATTGCTGCAGGCAATGGACCAATATTAGTACGATTAGATGTTGATGATACTTGGCAAAATGCTGGCGTTACTAATGGGAATCTGGACATTTATTTGGAGGATACTCAACAAGGTGGACATGCAGTAGCCATTGTAGGTTACACAGTAGATCGTTTGATTATAAGGAATAGTTGGGGAGCTACAAGTTGGGGGGATAATGGTTATGCTTATGCATCTATCCCTTACGCTCAAATGGCATTTACAGAAGCTTATGGGATAACTGTCTAATTATAGATTTAGTGATAGGTATGGGTTTAAGTGTCTTAATCGTAAAGACATATTTAACAAGCACTCTAAAAGTTTAAAAAATAGATTTATGACGTTAGACATATCTTATAAAGAAGAACAAATTAGCCAACGGGAGCTAGAGATCTTGCATTTGGTATGTATGGGAAATAATAGCAAGGAGATTAGTAATCAGCTATTTATAAGTGAGCTTACCGTTAACACACATCGCAGGAATATGGTAAAAAGACTTGGTCTAAAGAACTCTCATCAACTAGTAGTGTGGGCCTTTAAAGAGCGGATGTTCACGATATAATAAAGAAGCCCCCAGATTTTTATCTAGGGACTTCTTTACTGTGTGATTAATTAATTATGGTCTTGCAGGTGCTGGTGTAGGCATTGCTTTACGAGGCAATTTCTCAGCTCTTTCTGAAGTATGATAAACAAAAGAAGCTACAATAGTGGCAGACTTTTTCAAATCATCCATATCTAAACGGTCAAACGTATCCATGTTAGAGTGGTGTGTACGTGTGTTATAATCCATTGGATCTTGAATAAACTGGAAGCCAGGTAAGCCAATACCATCATAAGCTTGGTGATCTGTACCACCAGTATTGCTAATGGTAATTGTTTTAGCACCTAAATCAGCAAATGGAGTTAACCAAGCTTGGAAAATGTCTTTTACTGCAGCATTTCCTTGCAAATAAACACCTCTAATTGTTCCTGTTCCATTATCTAGGTTGTAATAAGCAGATAATTTCTCATGTTCAGGTTTAGCTTTCATGTCGGCAGGGTCTGCAAAATGTTGTTTTACATAACCTCTTGATCCGAATAGACCTTGCTCTTCTGAACTCCATAAAGCAATACGAATGGTACGTTTTGGTTTAAAGTCGATAGCTTTTAAAATACGCATTGCTTCAATCATAACTGCAGATCCTGCGCCGTTATCAGTTGCGCCAGTACCAGAGTGCCATGAATCATAGTGGCCACCTAACATTACAATTTCATCTTTTAATTTAGGATCTGTACCAGGAATTTCTCCAATTACATTGTAACCCTTTGGATCTTTATCATAAAATGAAGTTTTAACTTCAGCCTCTATTTCTACTTTCTCTCCGCCACGTAATAAACGTAAAATGTGTAGGTAATCTTCACTGCTTACTTCCAGTTCTGGATTTACCGCTTTAGCATCTAATTTATAAGAAGCACCATTGCTAGTAAAGAAAGTACCGTGACTTCCACGAGCGTAAGTTAATTTTAATCCAATGCCCTCGCTTAATAATACACTGTCAATTGCAGCTCTCATACCCATCATTCTCATCATCATTGCTCTTTGGTTGTTACCTGCACCTGGAGCTCCTTGACGATTTCCTGGCCCACCACCAGCAGCTGGAGGAGTAGCAGCAGCCATTTTCTCTAAATCTTCATCTGTATAACGAACGGCATCGGCCTTATAGGTATTCTTTAAAGGTTGTACCAATGCAGATTCAATCATTACGATTTTACCTTTTAGCTTGCCCTTATATTTTGCTAAATCAGTTATTGTATCAGCTTTAATTAAAATAACTTCAGATTTAATTGGGCCATTTGTGCCTGGTGTCCAAGCTTTTGGAGAAGCAATAATTGGACGGTAGAAAGGTTTGGTTGTAGCAGCATAATATTTATCAACTTGCCATCCTTTACCAAAATCACCCCAAGCTTCTAAATGAACATTCTTTAAGCCCATTTCATTGAAATATTTAACTGCCCAATCTTGTGCTCTTTTTAAGCCTGGAGAGTTAGATAAGCGTGGCCCTGCAACATCAGTAATCTGGTAAGCAATTTCAGATGCTTTAGATTTATCCAATCCTTCTGTTCTAATTTTTGCCACAGCGGCCGAGTTTACTGGCTCTTGTGCAAACGCAGAAAAGCATAAGCCCAAAGCAAATGCACTAAAAGTAATTTTTTTCATCATAATTATAGTTTTAATAGTTGTTAAGCGATTTTAAGTATCATTATTGTTGGTCAATTTACAGTTAATCATAAATAATTGTACCTTTCTATTCAGATTTTTACACGCCCTGTTATGATTAGAATGAAATATTTTAAAATCTCTTTAGTTTTTATCTTTTTAGCTTCTGGAAGGCTGTTTGCTCAACAAACTATTAGCAGAGATCCTGCCATAAGTGCTTTAGTTAATGAAGTTTCGGCTTCTAACTTAGAATCTGTAATCAAGAAATTAGTTTCCTTTCAAACTCGTCATACCTTAAGTGATACTTTGAGTAAAACTACAGGCATCGGCGCTGCCAGAAGCTGGATTAAAAGTGAGTTTGAAAAATATGGTGTTGCGGGCGGGAATAGGCTTCAAGTTTCTTATGATACTTTTACGCAACCTGCAGATGGCAGAAGGATAACTGCCCCGGTTGTGCTTAAAAATGTTGTAGCAGTTTTGCCGGGTACAGATCCAAATGATAAAAGAATGTTAATGGTTTCAGGTCATTATGATTCTAGGGTAACTGATGTGATGAACATTAAAGATTTTGCCCCTGGCGCAAATGACGATGCTTCTGGTGTTGCCGCAGTAATGGAAATGTGTAGGATAATGAGCAAACAAAAATTCAATTCTACCTTGGTTTTTGTGGCAATGGTTGGTGAGGAACAAGGTTTATATGGCGCCACAAATTTGGCAAAACGAGCAAAGGAAGAAGGTTGGAAGGTTCACTTGTTGATGAATAACGATATAGTTGGCAACTCTTACGGAATGGAGACCGACATTAAAGACAATAAAAGTGTACGTGTGTTTAGTGAAGGAGTATCTCCCTTGGAAACACCAGCGCAAGTTGCAGCAAGGCAATCTGCTGGCACAGATAACGATGGAAAAGCCAGACAGGCAGCCAGATATATTAAAGAGGTTGCAGAGCGATATGTAGATCAACTAGAAGTAAAACTGATTTATAGAAGAGACCGCTTTTTACGTGGAGGCGATCACACACCTTTTTCTCAACAAGGTTTTGCCGCAGTGCGGATTACCGAGATGAATGAAGATTTTAATAGACAACACCAAGACGTGAGAACAGAAAATGGTTTTAAATTTGGCGATTTGCCAGAATATGTAGATTATAATTATTTACAGAAGGTTACCAGAATGAACTTATCTGTTATGTCTAATTTGGCACTATCAACTCAAGAACCCGAAAATGTAGTAGTGCTTACCGCTGGTTTAACTAATAAAACTGCCTTAAAATGGGATGCTCCAAAAGGGAAAACTCCAATAGGTTATTACGTTTTGATGCGTGAAACCACAAGTCCATTTTGGGAAAAAAAATTCTTTGTTAAAGAGAATGCAGCAACGCTTGCTTACTCAAAAGACAATTATTATTTCGGTGTACAATCTGTAGATGAGAATGGGCACGAAAGTTTAGTGATTACTCCAAGAGCGGGGAGGTAAATTACTTTGACAAACTTATAAACTCAATGCAAATGGTTTGTCAAAGTAAAAGCGGTTTTGTCATTCAGAGCGAAGCGAAGAATCTATGATTAAGAATTCTTTCGATCAGATTCCTCCAAAGTCGGAATGACAAATATTAATTAATTCCTATTTCCCGCTTTAGCTTGTCTTGCACCTTGATTCTCCTTTAAATTTAATTTATACACAAACGTTAAACGATACCTTGCTGCGTTTGGACTGTTAACCTGAACAAGCGAATAATTGTTACCTGTTGTTGTTGTTTCAAATTTTCTTAAATTAAATAGATTGGCAACATCAAACAATAGTGTTGCTTTGTCTTTTAAGAATGTTTTTCCCGCTCCAACATCTATGTTATGGATGCTTGCTGTTCTACTTTGAGCATTACTTTGGGCGCCTGTAAAATTATATCGACCTTGAAAACTTAACTTTTTAGGTAACTTTATTTGCGTGCTTATTCTACTGGTTAAAATGTTGCCGTTGTAATAAAAATCCTGATTGGCATAAAATCCTTTTTGGGTAAAGTAGTAGGCATTAACTTCCATGCTAAACTGTAAAAAACGATAAGGGTTGTACAATAAAGAAAGTTCTAATCCACTGCGTGATTCTCCATCAATATTAATAGGCGTGGTAATAAATACACCATTCGAGTTTCTGTAGGTATAATCTTGAGTAATGTTTTTATTGTTTTGGTAATATAATGAAGGATTGAATGTGAATTTATTCCAATTGCTTAAAAAACTCAATTCTACAACATCAGCATAAGATGGATTTAAGTCCGGATTACCAACATACTGCGAATTGAAATCTGTTAGCTCATTAAATGGATATAATGCAAAAAGTGATGGCCTGTTAATACGTTTACTGTAACTAGCCTGAATAGTTGTCTTCGTATTAAACTGATAAGATAGGTTAAGCGTTGGAAAAAATCTAGTGTATTTCTTATCACTATTAAATGTTCCAGCTCTATCTTCTAAACCAATTTTTGTTAATTCGGTTCTCATTCCAAGTTGGTAAGCTATTTTATTCCATTTGCTGCCAAATTGTATATAGGCACTTCCAATTAATTCATCATAAATAAGCTCATTATTAATTCCATCTAATATCTCCCAATTGATATTATTTTGTCGTTCTGCTTTAAAATCGCTAGTTACACTACGTTTTTCAGCTTTAATGCCAAACTCTAGATTTGCATCGCTGTCTAATGGATGCACATAGTCTGTTTGCAACATGAAATCTTTACTCGCACCAATGGAACTTGTTCTAACACCCGGGAAAGTTGTAACGTTAGGCAAAGTTTTTTGGGTAGATAAGCTCCAATCTTTATCACTGTTCCAAAAATCATATTGCATATCTACAGTGTATTTCTGGTTAGGCTTGTTGAAGGTTTTAGTGTAATTAAATTCTATCTGATTATAGTCCCTTTTTTCCCAAGACTCGCCTTTACGCAATAATATACTATCTAATGTATTTCCCTTTTTTGCATAATCATATTGCAAGCTCGTTTTATCATGGTCGTTTGTAGTTTTATTTAAAAACGCTGCGGTAATGGTATTGTGGTTATTGATTAGAAAATCTCCTCCAAAGTATAACATCTTGGCATCGTCATGTCTATCCTCATCTTGTCGTTTATGAAGCAAGTTAGTAGTTCCTGCATCATTGGTAAACTGATCTGAAATGTAAAGTCCATCATAATCTGAATAACGTAGGCCGAAGGTAGAGAACAAGTTAATTTTTGCCGATTTATAGTTTAAACTTGGTGTAATCCTGGTTTCATTTGGTACACCCGCCACTAAACTCAATTGGCCATTTAATCCAGATTTTTTATTTTTCTTTAAAATGATATTAATGATCCCTGCAGAACCTGCGGCATCGTATCTTGAAGATGGATTGGTAATAACCTCCACTCTTTCTATCTGGTCTGCTGGCAATTGATCTAATGCATTTCCTTGTGTAAATCCAGAACGCCTCCCGTCTATCAATACCAATACATTGCTGTTTCCTCTTAAACTAACACCCCCAGCAGGACTAACACTTACAGATGGTACGCCATTTAGTAAATCTAAGGAAGAGCCAGTTTGTGATAAAATATCTTTTCCAACCTGAAACACCTTTTTATCGAGCTTTAAGCTAATAGATGGTTGTTCGCCATTAACAGCAACTTCTTTTAATAATTGAGCATCTGGCTGAAGAATGATCACTAAATTAAGGCTTGATATAGATTTGGTTAAGGTTTTAACCAAGGTTTGGTATCCAACTAATGAAAACTCTATGATTAAGCTATCTTTTGAAACCGCTTCTAACTTGAACATTCCTTTTTCATCTGTAATGGTTGCTGCCAAAAGCTTCGTTGATGTGTCTTTTATGCGTACAGTTGCATAAGGAATTGGAACTTTATCTTGTTGTTCTTTTACAATTCCGGCTACCGTTCTTGAAGAAGTACTTGCTTGCTGTGCGTTACTATTTAAATAACTCAACAGGATGATCAGGGATAAAAATAATTGTTTCATGGCACAAGTTTAGTGGCAAAAAAGCTTCAAGTTTTAGAAAACTATGTGAACGGCTCTATATCCTTTTGAAATGCATTTTTCTACAAATTCTATATCCTATCTTTGGTAAATGAAGAATTACCTCTTTCTTTTTTTGTCGTTAATCTTCTTGTCTTGTAATAGACCAGAAATTAGTTTTAAGGATTATCCGCCAGTATATAAAACAGGTGATAGCCTATCATGGGCAAAAAAGGATTTTAATGAAAAAGGCTGGGCAACAGCACGTGGTGATACTAAAAACAATATTTTTTGGGTAAGGTTAAAAATAGATTTGACCAAAAAACCATTAGGGCTACTGGGACTAAAAATAGAGGCTTTTGGTGCTTTTGATGTTTATTGGGACGGCAAATTGATAGGTAAAAACGGCCAGGTCAGTATGCTTAACCAGGCAGAAATACCAGGCGCAGCAACAAGTTACTACAGCATACCAGATTCGTTGGCTCAAACCGGAAGCCACGTACTTGCACTTCGGGCCTCACAAGCCCATTTGGGGAATTTTCAGCGAGATATTTCTGCAGGCTTGAGTACTTACGATGACCTACTTAAAATGCCATTAAAGGCCTCTTCATTTATGAATTTGATTGCAGGTGCTTTTCTAATTGCGGCTATATATTATCTTTTTTTGTTTATCAATGGCAGGGTTAAACAATACACCATTCTGATTTTTTCGGTTATCTGTTTTTTATTTTTCGCCTTGCTGATCTTAGAATATATCAAATTTTATATAGAAATTCCTTATACACGTTTTTTCTTGCGATTGGAATTGATAGGTTGGTTAACTTTTGCACTTTCCATGTTGGTTCCCTTATATTTTACCATTCAATTTAAATTTAAATGGAAGAAAATATTAATGAGCTTGCTTTTTATCTCATTGGTTGCCATCTATATTTTAAACTTTGGGCATTATGATATAACTGCCTATTATTATAGCCAAGCCATGTGGATTGCGTCTTTAATCGTAGTTTTTAGGGGTATCTATCAAAAAGAAAAAGGAGCCCTGATTGTACTGATAGCTTTGCTTTTAAGGTTATTGATTAATCAATTCCTATTTTATGATTTTAGCTTGTTCATTAGCTTTTCCCTTATTGTTTTGTGCATACTTTATTTGCACACCATTCAAATGAAGGTGATAGAAGAAGAATATCAATCATCGTTATTGCTTTCTTCTAAATTGCAGTTAGAATTGATTAAAAAGAATATTCAGCCTCATTTCATAAAAAACACTTTAACTTCTTTAATGGATTGGGTAGAAGAATCTCCAAAAGAAGGTACGGCGTTTATACAAGCATTGGCTGATGAATTTGATATCATGAACAGTATATCAGAACAGGCGTTGATCCCTATTAGACAAGAGATTGAGCTCTGTAAAAAGCATTTGTCGGTTATGCAGTTTCGGAAAGAAATAAACTATAAATGGGAAGAAGATAATATCGATGAAAGTGAATTTATTCCGCCCGCATTGATACATACCATCTTAGAAAATGGAATAACACACAGCAGTCCGCTTGCAGATGGAAGCATGAAGTTTAAACTTTCGTTTTCAGCAGGAGCTGATTATAAACAATATACTTTTGAAACTTTTGCAAATAACAGGGTTAAAATTAAACCAAGAAATGGAGGTAATGGATTTACTTATATTAAAGCTCGACTAACTGAAAGTTATGCTGAAAATTGGGAATTTACATCACATGAAAATACTCAAGGTTGGATGACCACAATTAAAATTTATACCAAATGAGAGTGTTGATAATTGAAGATGAAGCTAGAATTGCTAAGCGATTAGAAAGAATGGCAAGTAATTACTTTGAGCAGAACTCTACTATTTCTATTTGCGATTCTGTGCAGAAAGGAATGGCATATATAGAAAATAATGAGATTGATTTGTTGTTGCTAGATTTAAACTTGAATGGAGAAAATGGCTTTGATTTACTAGAATCTGTTGTTTCAAAATCTTTTCATACCATAATTGTTTCTGCCAACACAGATAAGGCAATTATGGCTTTTGAATATGGTGTGTTAGATTTTGTGCCTAAACCCTTTGATGAAATTAGATTAGCCCAGGCTTTTAAAAGAATAAAGGCAAATGTAAAACCTACTGATGAGTTGCTTAAATTTCTAGCTGTAAAAAAAGCAGGAGACATTAAATTGATAGATATTGAAGATCTGCTTTTCATAAAAGGGGCAGGCATTTATAGCGAGCTGCATTTACGTAATGGAAAGCAAGAACTGCATGATAAATCATTGGAAACTTTAGAACAGCTTTTGCCATATTCATTCGAGCGTATCCATAAATCTTATTTGGTTTCTTTAGAACTAGCAGAAAAGATTTTAATTCAATCTGGAAGTAAATATAGCTTATTGCTTAAAAGCGGAGAGCAATTACCAATCGGCAGGTCTAAGTATAAGGATTTGAAGAATAAGATTGTTTAATTTGTCTAATAAAAAGGCATAAAAAAAGGGTAGCATCCACCAAACCCTTTTTAACTAAAAACTAAACTAAATTCTTTATTTGATTGTCTTTTTTGCGACTATAAAATACCCTATAATAAATACTACGGCTCCACAAATAAGACTATTAATTATTGCTTGATCAAAGATTATTAACTCTGCACCTTTTTTAGCGCTCATGATATTCATTACCGTTAAGCTAGGAAAACTATAAGGCAGATATACCGCATATTTCCACCCTACATTGGCCATAATGGAACATATAATGGTTAACAAAAATCCTAGTCCAAATGGCTTAAGGAAATCATTCCACATGATATTCATTAAGAATTGAATAGAGATAATGCCTATTGATGATAAAAATAACTTTCCAAATGCTTTGAATATAAGCTCATTGGGATTGTAATCCCCAAACTCTAATTGCGGTCTTATTAACTCAATTGCATGTCCTGAAGCTATAATCAAGAGTGCAAACAGAAACATCGTTAGAAAGGTTAAAAATATGATGTATAGAAATTTACTGGTATATATTGATAATTTGGATAAAGGTAGAGAGAATAAGCTTTTCCAAGTATCACCCTTATATTCCATATTGGTAACGGCATATGTATTATAGATTACCAAAATAGGTAACAATAATGAACCCATTATACCTGAAATAGGCGAGATAAAGTAAAACCAAAGTATCTGAGGCGGATGTTTAATTAAATCTTGGTACTTAAAAATAAATCCTAAACTTATTGCTATGCAAAGTAATAAAGGCAATAAAATTGAACTCCAAAATGCTAGCGTTTTTCTGGATTTATAAAATTCGGACTGTAGTGAGATAATTAATGAGTGCATTGTTAATTTTTTGAAGTAATGTCTAAGAATAAATTTTCAAGGTCTTTTCTTTCCTTGCCAATAGAAAAAACGGTTACACCATTTTGAACCAACAATGTATTCATTGTTCCCATATCAGCTTTTGTTTTGAAAATTACTGATACCGTTTGTCCATCTTTTTGAACAATTTCTGCCCCTGCATTTGATAAAATTTCAATAGCTTTTTCTTGGTTGTCGGTCTCAATTTTTACTGATGGTTTGCTTAAGTCATGCAATTCGTTTATCGTTCCTTGAAACAATAATTGTCCTTTATTTATGATGCCAACATGAGTTGCAGTTCTTTCTATTTCTGCTAATAAATGACTTGATACTAAAATGGTTTTGCCATGTTTAGCTGTCAATTCAATCATCAAGTTTCTTATCTCAATAATCCCGTTAGGATCTAAGCCGTTAGTTGGCTCATCTAACAATAACAATTCAGGATCTGATATTAAGGCCAAGGCAATTCCCAAGCGTTGTTTCATCCCTAAAGAATATTTGCCAGCTTTTTTATTAGCAGCGTCTGTTAAGCCAACCAAGCTTAACATTTCGGCACATTTACTTCTCTTAATTCCCAAAAGTATGCAACGATTAACTAGATTTTCTTTTCCTGTTAAGTGTGCATATATTGCAGGTTGCTCTACTAAAGCACCCATGCGTTTTAAGCTCGCAATGCGATTTGAATTGATCTCTTTCCCAAAAATAAATACTTGGTCTGATGGAGATTGTAAAAGATTTAACAGGATCTTTATGGTTGTGGTTTTTCCAGCTCCGTTAGGACCTAAAAATCCATAAATACTTCCTTGTGGTACTTGTAGCGATAAATCTTTAACAACGGTTTGTGCGCCAAAGTTATAAGTTAAGCCTACTGTTTCTATTGCGAAATTGCTCATGCTTATTTTAAGATTGCAGCAGTAGCTTTAACAATTGTGTTTGATGTTGGAGCTGCTGTTTTTACAACTGCCTCATCATCTTGCGTGTTATTTGTGCTTGTGGCAAAAGCAAATAACATCATTACAAATACTGGAAATAATAAAAGTAAGAATGGCGATACGTTTGATAACTTTTTCATAACTCGTTTTATTTTAAGGTTCTTTTTTCTAGGTTGTTTTGTTTTGTTGAACAAATAGAATAATTTAAAATATCCTGCTAAAATGTTTTAGACCAAGTGCATTTTATCTTAGATAAACGGTTAAAAAGGCTAGTTTTGCAACTGATTGGCAGTTTTAGCCTTTTGGTAGAAAAAAAATGCCAGTTCGTCGAAAGTAAGCTCGTAAAATAAATGATATATTTACTTTGGATGTAATTAAAGGCATTTTAAATAATTAGAGTTTATGAAAAGTAAAGGTGCAATAATAGCACATTCTATATTTTGGTTGCTGATGCTAGGGATAGCATTATCTATGATATTTATTGGTACAAGGCCTACTACGAAAGATATTATCTACTCTTATGGTCTGTTTAGTATTTTGAATCTTTCTGCATTTTACATTAATTATATTTTTTTAATTCCAGAACTTATACAGAAACGTAAAAAGTATTTACTTTATGTACTTGCATTTTTATTTTTAATCGCTGCTTCTGTAGTTGTTAAATTAGTTATAGCAGTTTTAAACCCTGAAGATTTATTGCAGTTTCGAACTGATAAAGGTGAAATCCATACCATTTCAGTTAATGAATATTTATTTAAGTCTACATTTTTATCGGGTTTTATATTAGTTACTAGCTGTATCATTAAGTTTTCTGTAGATTGGTTTTCTAATGAGAAGGTTCAACGTAATTTAGAAAGTGAGAAAAAAGACATGGAGCTACAGTTCCTGAAATCTCAATTGAATCCTCACTTCTTGTTTAACTCTTTAAATAATATCTATTCTTTAGCCTATCAAAAATCTGAAAAAACCGCAGATGCGATTTTAAAGCTTTCTGAAATTATGCGTTACATGATTTATGAAAGTAATGACAGTTGGGTAGATTTAAGTAAGGAAGTGGAATATGTAACCAGCTTTGTAGAACTCCAAAAGCTAAGGTTTAAAGATGGTGCTTCGGTTGTAATTACCATAAATGGAGAAATTGACGGGCAAAAAATTGTGCCATTAATATTAATTTCTTTCGTAGAAAATGCATTTAAACATGGCGTTGCAAATGAGCCAGAAGACCCAATTAAAATTAATATTATTGCCAACCAAAAAATACTTCACTTTAGTGTGAGTAATAAAAAGAGTAAAACCAATAAAGATGCCATGGGTGGTGTTGGTTTAAATAACGTAGAACGAAGGTTACAGTTGCTTTATCCCGATAGGTATAAATTAAATATTGTAAATTCGGCTACACATTACACTACAGAATTGATGCTAGACTTATGATATTAAAATGTATTGCTGTTGACGATGAGCCATTGGCGCTCGACATTATTGAGGATTACGTTTCTAAAGTGCCCTTTTTACAACTGGTAAAACGTACCGAAAATGCCATTGAAGCTTTACAATTGGTACAAGCTGGTGGAATTGATTTGGTGTTTTTAGATATTCAAATGCCAGATTTAACTGGGATTCAATTCTTGAAGATTGCTAGTGGAAAATCGAACTATATTTTAACAACTGCTTATTCTCAATATGCATTGGAAAGTTATGATTTGAATGTATCTGATTATCTTTTAAAACCAATTGCTTTTGACCGTTTTTACAAGGCTGTAGAAAAAGTTCACAACCAATTACTAAAATCAGAACCTGCCGCGGTTGTAGTACCTGAGCCTGTTGCGCCACAAAACAACAATCATAATAATGGGCCTGTTCAAGATTTTATTTTCGTAAAAACAGAACATAAAATTCAGAAAATTGAATTGGATGATATTCTTTACATAGAAGGCTTAAAAGATTACATTTCTATTTTTACTAAAACAGAGCGAGTAATTACTTTACAGAATATGAAAAAGATGGAAGAAACCTTGCCAAAAGGAGAGTTCATCAGGGTTCATAAATCATACATCATTTCGCTTGATAAAATTGAAAGTATCGAACGTAGTCGTATTTCAATTGCTTCTAAAATTATTCCAATAGGAGATACTTACAGAGATGAATTTTTTAAATTGATTGACGGGAAGAATATTTAATTATAGTTTGTTATTCAGAGCGAAGCGAAGGATCTATCGAATGAACTCTTCTTTATAGATTCCTCGTGCCTCGGAATGACAAAACATATTTAATTCGTCGCAACAGGTTTAACCGCATAACCTTTAGCTTGAAAACCTTTAATTAGTCCATTTTTACCTACTAAATGTCCAGCGCCGATAGCAATAAATAGGCTTTTGTTTTGCATTAAATTAGGCAGTTTTTCTATCCATTTTATATTACGGTTTTTTAATAACCTGTTGTTTTCTTCGGGAGTGAAATCATCTAATTTGGAGAAGGTTTTTTCTATCGCTTTTAAGTTTTGTGTAATGTAATCTTCATAAAGCTTTTTGCTTTCAGCCTTATTTTTATCTGCCTCTTTAACATATTTAACCAACACTTCTTTTTGCCTTTCTAAGCTACTGCCAAATAGAATTTGAGCTTGTTCTTCTAATGTTTCTAAACCAATTACTTCTTTGTTGTTTTCTTTGCCATAGTCTTGAAAATATTGGTCGATAGCAGGATTAGTATCGGTAAAGGTAACTGGAGATGTCATTTGAATAATCATTGTCTGCACTGCCATCGGACTAAATACATTGAACATTTTAAGCTCATATTTCCCCAAGCTTTTTAAATAATCATCAATTAATTTATACTCCGAAGCGCTCAATAATTTATCTAAAGAATTACCTTTCATAATCATATAGGGCATTAATTTAATGGCTAATTCCTTAGTGATTATTAATTCTCCAACAACAATATCTGCGGCAATAAATTTTTCATTTAAAACCTTCATCGTGTCTACAAAACCTTTGTCGGCAAAATGATAAGTGCCAAAAAGATAAGATGGTTTTGCTAATCCATTACCAGATATTTCCCAAAGCAAGGTGTTCTCTGCAATTTTCTTTTGTGCATTTGCACTCAGGCTAAAACCTAAAAAACCAATTAAAAGGTATTTGATAATTCTCATGGGATGGTATATTTTAAATTAACCACAGATAGACACAAATTTTAGAGTATATTTTATCGGTGGTTTTATTATGACTTCATACTATTTGTATCTAAGTCTGGTAAACGAATAGCCTGATGCAGTTTCTCTCTAATCGCATTTTCTGCTGCTAAAACTATTTCTTCAGCGTTTTTATCTGCTTTATTAACTGGATTTAAAACAGTCCATTTAATTGGATTGCCGACCGTTAAAAAGAACTTTCCATAACGCACAATTTTCCAAGAATTTTCAATGGCAATTGGAACAATTAAAGCATCGGGCACTACTTTTAACAAGGTTGCAATTCCACCCACATTAAAAGGTTTTATATTGCCGTCTTTGGCTCTAGTGCCTTCGGCAAATATCACGGTACTCCAAGTATTTTCCTTCATTCTACGGCCCAGTTTTATCAATTCAGAAATAGATTGTTTGCTATCTTTTCGATTAATATTTGCACCGCCACCAACTCTGAGGTTATAAGAAATGGAAGGGATGTTTTTGGTTAATTCTATTTTAGAAATAAATTTAGGGTGATGTTGTTTCAAGAACCAGATTATACCTGGAATATCATACATACTTTGGTGGTTGGCCACAAAAATAATTGGGTTGTCTGTTGGCAGGTTTTGGTCGTTTTTAAAAGTAACCGAGTTAAATAAAACCCAATTGCAGTAGGTTAAAAAGAAGTTCAAAATATCTACAGAAACTTTGTGTGCCTTATAACCAAAAGCACGAAAGCAAATCCATTGTATAGGATGGAAAATGCATAAAAATAAAAAGAATACGATGTTAAAAATAGGGCCAAATATGTAGCCTAAAAATTTACTCATTGATTTAAATTTTACCTTCTTGTATTAATATCTTAGTTTTTAAAATTGCTGCAACGCTTATGCTATCAGTAATTTCGCCATTTAAAACCATTTGATAAGCATCCTCAAACGGCATTTTTTTAATAACCAATTGTTCAGTATCTTCTGGAGACGATGCGCCTTCGGTTAAACCTTGAGCAAGATATACTATTGCAAATTCGTCGCTTACAGAGTTAGATAAATGCATTCGCTGGATTTCTGTAAAATGTTGTGCTGTAAGCCCACTTTCTTCTGCGAGCTCACGTTTGGCACTTTCTATTGGGTCAGCATTTAAAGCTCCACCTCCTTCAATAATTTCCCAGCTATAGGTTTTTGTTGGGAAACGAAATTGTCCTACAAGCCAAGTATTTAACTCTTCATCTAAAGGTAAAATGCCGATGGCAAAATTTTTAAAATGAACTTCACCATAAATTCCTGGTCCACCAGCAGGATTAAGAACTTGATATTCTGTTAAAGTAATCCAATTGTTGTCGTAAATTTTTTGGCTGCTTAAAACTTTCCAAGGGTTATCCGTGCTCATAAGCGCAAGATACAGAGAATTATGAAGTCTTAGTTCTAGATTTTTCAATTTTGAAAAACAATGACAGTAATTTTTGGCTTAACCTGTCCTGCCTGCCTGTCCAGTAGGCAGGCTTTTCTTACTGCCGTGAAGGACGGTATTCGTACTCCCGATAGCTATCGAGACAGGTCTATGATTTTAACGGTACTGGGGGTTGGCAAATTGCAACCAGACATATTTGTACAGACCTAGGTTTAATAAACGGGATTGTAATGAAAATCCTTTTTGTAATGCTGAGCCTATCGAATCACAAAAAGATTGAAATGAAAAGCCCGACTACTTTAACCGATTATCACAACAACTTGTTTTTCTAATGCAATTGATATTTCTAGATTTTAACATTAAGAAATTAAGGTTAATAAGCAATAATTATTCTTCTCACCTTAATGTTAAAAAAATTATTGCTTAGGTGCAGGCGGGATAACTACTTTATTAACTTTTACTTTAGTAAAACGATAGTTTAAGCTAAAGTTTACATTGCTAGAATTATTAGTGGAATAACTTTGAGATATGAAATTTAAACCTTGGTTAAAGGAATTGTTGTTCTTTCTGCCAAATGGATCTTGCGTACTAATCCTAACACTTAATGTATTTTTAAAGAAACTTTTTCTAGCGCCAAAACTGCTATTGACAGAACCTTTGTTTCTACCCTGGGCTGTGATGTTGTTCGCGTAGTTTAAGTTAGATTCGAATGCAGTTTTGTAAGGTAATTGCATCGAAATACCTAATGAACCTCGTAAACTTAAACCATCTCTATTTAATGATGAATTTAAAGAAGAACTGTACTTGCTTTGGATAACGCTAAAGTTTCCATTTGTAGAAATCTTATTGGTGGGGCGGAAGTTTCCGATTAACATTAAGGCAAAAGATTGGTTTGTGCCAACATTATCAAATGTGCTTTCTGAGATACCATTGGGGTTTACAATTCTATATCTTTCTATAACCCCGCTACTTGTTGAGTAAGAAATACGTGGTGTAAACGACCATTTTAATCCGAAGGCACCAAAGCTTACATCCATTTGATGGGTATAAGACGGAGATAAATCTGGATTGCCATAAGAAATATTTAAGGTATCTGCATTGTTAACCTGTGGGTTTAATGTATTCTCCCTTGGTCTGTTTATGCGAACGCTATAAGTTGTGCCAAAGTTATATCTCTTTTTAAAAAAACGATTAATAGAAACACTCGGAAATGCACTTAAATAAGGTTTCACATTGTAGCTAGAACCAGTAGACAAATCGAAGTTAACATTAGTATATTCAGCTCTTACGCCACCTTTTAAACCCCAACCGCCTTTGCGATAATTATAGGAAGCATAACCTGATAAAATGTTTTCGTTGTAAAAAAACTTGTTGGTTAGCTTTTGGTTGGTAATGTATTCTTGTGTTTGATAATTGAAGTTCTGAACTAATAAATCGTTGTCGTTTTTGCGATAATTATAGGCAAGACCGAATTCTAGTTGGTCACGTTTTTTAAAAACAGGCTTGTCGTAATCTAAATTAAAAGTCAAGCCATCATTGCCAGTTTGATTATCATTTTGCTGTAAACTTGGATTTAAGTTTACAGGAAAAGCATAAGTTCTGTTGTAAGAACGAAAATCGTTATTTGAGTTAGTATTAATGGTAACACCGATGGTCATTTTACCGCCAATTGTATCTGTTTGCAGGTTATAATCGGCATTAAAAACAAAGTTATTGCTATTGCCATCGCCAAGGTTTTGCTGATTGCGTAAACGAGTGGCAATTTGTTCTTCATTTAAATAATAAAAATCGTTTCCAGAAAGGCTATTGGTACTGTTAACGTTATAGTTTGTAGAAAGACGTAAACTTTGCTTTGGTGTAATATCCCAGTCAAAACCTACCCTGAAATTACCACCTTCATTCTCATTTCTATTGTTGTTAAACTGGTTATAATAAAATGTTGTATCAGGAAAAATATTTGTTCTATAACTCTCGCTATTGCCTTTGCCAATATTTTGGCGATATGCTCCGCCGCCGTTGATGTTGAAGTTCTTACCACGATAAGAAGCAAAGGCATTGGTGTTTGTATTGCCTTGTAAACCTGCATTTATGCCAATATTCCCATTAAAACCGACTTTAAAGCCTTTTTTCATTACAATATTAAGGATGCCTTCTCCATCTCCAGAATATTTGGATGGTGGATTTGTCATTACTTCTATTTTCTCAATTGCATCTGATGGCAACACGTTTAACAAATCGGCAATGTTCGATGTCATGTAATCAGATGGTTTCCCATCAATAAAAACCCTTGTACTTCTTTTGCCAGAAATGGTTGCATTTCCATCAATGTCTACTTGTACCATTGGCACGTTTTTAAGCACATCTGTAGCCGTACTTCCTTCAGCTAAAACAGATGAACCCACATTATAGGTAATTACATCGGCTCCAAATTCTACTAGAGGTTTTTGAGCGGTGATTACCACTTCATTTAAATTGCTTTGCTCGCTTGCCAGTTTTAAATTTCCAAGGTTTTTATCGAAATCTTTTTCGGTGATGATAATTTCATTTACAAAAAGATTGGTGTAGCCAACATAACTAACTTTTACTCGGTAAGTGCCCACTTTTAAATTGCCGATTTTGAAGAAACCATTCTCATCACTTTGTGTAATAGAAAGTGTTTGTTCATTTGTTCCTTCGTATAATGAAACTGCGGCATAAGGAATGGGTAATGCACCCACTTCTTCAATAACTTTACCTCTAATAATGCCTTTTTCTGCAGCATTAACACTGAAGGACATAAAGCTTAAAAAGGCAAAGGCTAAAACAAGTGGGGACAATCTTTTCAAGGTAGCGCTAATATAAAAGTTTAAAATGATTCTTCATCTGGACGAGAACCTTGTTCGTCTGATTTTTTAGTTTTCTTAAAACTAAAATCGGTTTTACCGAAGCGGTAAGAGAAGGTTAAATTTGCTTGTGTGCCACCAAATAAACGACTAAAATCTACAATAGAGGTTGATCCAATAGTTTGCATTTCCCATTTCCTGCTTGCAAAGATATCTCTAACGTTAAGGCTTAAACTAGTTTTTTTGTTCAAATCGTATTTAGCTCCAGCATCTACACCATACATTGCTCTTCTTATGCCTTGTGCCATTACTTCCCTAGAACGATATTCTCCTCGAAGCTGAAGAGTTACGCCGTAAGGTAATACAAAGTTGTTTGTTAGGTTGGTATTATAGCTAAAACCCGAGTTTTCTACTATGCCAAATGCAGGTACTCCCTTTATTTTGCTTTGGTAAAGATTAACGTTTGCTGTAAAATTCCACGATTTGAATAAATCAAATTTTCCAATTAACTCTAAACCGCTATTGATACTTCTAGTTAAGTTTTGAGGAGTTGTAATAGTAATCCCATTTGCGTCTGGTTCGGTTCTTATACGCTGAATTACATCATTAGTTTGGCGCATGTAAACTGAAGATATCAATGAAAACTTTTTCCAAAACTTACTATGGCTAAACTCAAAAGCGTGTACATCTTCAGGTAATAAATTCACATTTCCTTGCCTGTAGTTTAACGGATTAGATACATCTAAGAAAGGGTTAGTGTCCCAGCCTCTAGGTCTATTTACCCTACGGCTGTAGCTCAATTGTAACTGATGGTCGCCCTTAAGTTTTTGAGTTAAAAAAACACTTGGGTAAATACGTGTATATGCTACTCTGCCTGGAATGTAATTAAGGTTAGAATTAATGTCATAAGCCCCTAAGCGGGTATCTAAGGCTGCATCTTCTGCTCTTAAACCAACTTGATAACCAAAATTATTAATCTGATTTTGATAATTAACATAAGCAGCATGTACTTGGTCTTTATTGTTAAACTCATTGCTCAAGGCATAATTAAAGTTAAACTGACCATTAACTGGGCTTAATTCATCGGCGTAGGTAGAACTTTCTGAAATACGGACTTGGCTACGTAAACCTGCTTCAATTTTACCTGATTTTCCAACTGGTAAGGTATAATCTAATTGGGCGTTATGGTTTCTGTTGAAGCTTGACCTATCGGTTTGTTGTACTTCTAAATTATTAACCGTTGTGCCGTTAGTGTTGTAGATATTTGTATTGTAAATCTGAAAGCTGTCATTATCGCCCTGTGAAAAACCTAGATTTATAGTTAGTTCTTCTTTTGGTTTTTTAAATTTTTGAGAGAAATCTAGGTTCAAGTCAACACTTTTTCCATCTCCGTTTTCTACATTTCTTCTTCTACTTAATTCAAGAGGATTTTTTGTGGCGCCTAATTTATCAATGTTTAAGAACTCATTTTCATCTTCATTTCTTAAATTAAAACCCGTTGAAAAGCTGACCACACTTTTTTCGGCTAAATAGTAATCAATCCCAGCTTTTAAATTATGGCTCTTATTTAAATCGTTAGAGTTAGAAAGTTGGTCGGCAAAACCAGTAGGTATAGATGGATTGATAGGGTTAATGTAATCTATGTTATTGTAACCACCACCTATACGATTGCCGTAACGATAGCCATAATTTCCATAAAGATTAATCTTACTGTTTTGGAAACTTAAACTGGTGTTTGCATTGTAGTTATCACGATTGCCAGCTGATAGGGCAAGGGAACCATTAAAACCAAGTTTTTTATTTTTCTTTAAAACAATGTTGATGATGCCTGATTGACCTTCTGCATCGTATTTTGCAGATGGATTAGTGATTAATTCCACACTTTCAATTGAACTAGCAGGAATTGATTGTAAGATTTGAGCAACGTTTCCGCCAGCAATTAATGATGGTTTTCCGTCTATTAAAACCCTAACGCCAGCAGAACCACGCAAACTTACATTTCCTTCTATGTCTGTTTGTACGGATGGAACATTTTGCAATAAATCTGATGCAGAACCACCTTCACTTACTAAACTTTGGTCTACCGAAAAAACCTTTTTATCAATGCCCAATTGCATTGTGGTTTTTGGGGCAGTAACTTTTACTTCACTTAGTAAATTGCCTTTGGCTGGTTTCATTTTAATGGTGCCAAAGTCTACTGTTTTAACAGCTTCTGATATAGAAACCGAGTCTCTAACCATAGTTTGAAAGCCTACGTAACTGGCTTTAAAAGTATAAATGCCTTTTGGTAAATTTGTCAAAATGAAATTACCATCAGCATCTGTTTGAGCAATTTTTACAGTGGCTTTCGTTCTTTTATCTAATAGTATAGCTGCAGCGAATGGAACTGCTTGATTTGTTTCGGCTTCTATAATTTTTCCGCTAATCTTACCTTCGCCTGTGTTTTGAGCGAATATTTTTACAGTGATTATACAAAATGCTAGTGCAAATAGCAGAACTTTGGTAGTAAAGTGTCTCATCTTAAATTTATCTTTCCGTTTTCCTTATGAATTGACAAAGGTCGGCTTTGATGGTTTAAAAAAAGGAGGCGTAACTATTTTATTACAGCTATTTTATGCTCAATTACAGTAATATTTTTGATAACGGAACGAATTATTCAAGTTATCGTGAACTAATCAACAGTTTATTTTTAGAAAACAAAACTACAGGTGATGACCATTCACTTGGAATGTTGCATTATACCAAAATGAACATCCAAAGAATGAACAGAGTTGAAAAAACGACTGTTCTAAACCCTGATTTGCTTGAGGCAATTTTAAATGTAAAATCAAGCTACAATTTTTTGGTTATTAGCGAAGGATGGTGTGGAGATGCTGCACAGATTTTGCCTGTAATAGAAAAGATTGCGGCAGCTTCAAATGGAAAATTCTCTTTAAAAATTGTATTAAGGGATGAGAATTTAGAGCTGATGGATAATTATCTTACCAATGGTGGAAGAGCAATTCCTGTGCTTTTGGTATTGGATGAAAATAAAAATCCAGTTTTACCGAAATGGGGCCCAAGACCACAAATTTTGCAAAATTTACTAAAGCAATGGAAACAAGAAATTGAAGATACTGGATTAGTTGCAGAACAATTACACGGTTGGTATGCGAAAGATAAAACTCAAGCTACACAGGCAGAGTTAACAGAATTATTGAAACAGTTGAACTAGTTTTCAAGATTAAACCATGTAAGACATCTAAGAAGGTATATGTTTAGCGTACGCTTATATTGACTTACCATACTTATAGGGTAACCCCCTTTATGCTAAAAGAAAATATTAATCAACTGAAACAATTAATCCTTCTTGTTGTAAAATCTTTCTGTAAACTTCCATTTCTGTAAAAGAACCTTCTAATACAGCACATTTACCTTTGTTGTGAACTTCCCAAGCAATTTTTTCGGCTTGTGTTTCACTGTAATCTAAATATTTCATCATACACCAAATTACATGCTCGAAAGTATTTACGTCATCATTCCATAATATTAAACGATGAACAGTTTTTAAAGAGGTTAAAATCTCTTCTAGTGTAAATGTTTCTTCCTTGGTTTCTGTTGACATAGTACAAAAATAATGAAAAGTAGCAAGTAGTTAGTATCTAGTATCAAGATTAATGCAATTCACATATCTCATCTCTCACATCTAACCAAATTCGTTACATTTGTTATCCAAATTAAAACTTATGCAAAGCTCCAAAATCGCAGGCGTTGGTTATTATGTTCCTAAGAATGTGTATACCAACAATGATTTATCTCGTTTCATGGAAACAAATGACGAATGGATTCAAGAACGTACAGGCATAAAAGAACGTCGCTTTGCAGATAGATTAGGAGAAACTACCACGACAATAGGGGTTGAAGCTGCAAAAAATGCCATTGAAAGAGCTGGAATTACTGCTCAGGATGTTGATTTTATCATTTTTGCTACCTTAAGCCCTGATTATTATTTTCCCGGTTGTGGTGTTTTATTGCAACGTGAAATGAAAATGAAGGAGATTGGGGCGCTTGATGTTCGTAATCAATGTTCTGGGTTTTTATATGCATTATCCATTGCCGATCAGTTTATTAAAACCGGTATGTATAAAAATATTTTGGTTGTTGGCTCAGAAAAACACTCCTTTGCCATGGATTTTGAAACACGCAGCCGTAATGTTTCTGTGATTTTTGGAGATGGAGCAGGAGCTGTGGTTTTACAACCAACTCAAAAAGAAGGTCAAGGAATTTTAAGTACACATTTGCATAGCGATGGCGCTGATGCTGAAATTTTGGCTATGTTTTATCCAGGTGCTGCGGCAAATAAGTGGTTGCCAGAAAAACCTGGTTATCCAGAACAAGAGTTAGGTGGCTTATTTATGACCACGGAACAATTAGAAGGTGGCGCGGCCTTGCCTTATATGGATGGCCCAGCCGTATTTAAAAAAGCTGTAGTGAAATTTCCAGAAGTAATTAGGGAAGCTTTAGCAGCAAACAACTTAAAAGCAGAAGATATTGATTTATTAGTTCCACATCAAGCCAATTTGCGCATCAGCCAATATGTGCAACAATTGCTAGGCTTAAGCGACGATAAGGTTTTTAATAACATTCAGAAATACGGAAATACAACAGCAGCATCTGTACCAATAGCCCTATGCGAAGCTTGGGAAGCTGGCAAAATTAAAGAAGACGATTTAGTTTGTCTCGCTGCTTTTGGCTCTGGTTTTACTTGGGCAAGTGCTTTGATTAGATGGTAATCAGTGAGTAGCTTTCGATTTGCAGTAACCCAACAATAAAGCAATTTAACAATAAAACAATTTATGTTCAAACTAGGTGATTTTGTTCGTTTTGTAGACGAAAAGAGAGAAGGATATGTTACTCGTGTAATTGATGCGCAAACTTTAGGCGTAACAGATACAGATGGTTTCGAAATCCCAGTGGCAATAAGTAATTTAACCCACGTACACGGTCATCATTCAACCGTTGTGTCACACGGTGATAATCAAAAACCAATTATTGTTGATGAAGAATTTAAAGAAGTTGGTGTTTTTCTGGCAGTTGCTGAAGACTCAAAAGCAAGTGCTGTTGCTCATTTCACTTTGATAAATAATACTTCCTATCAACTATTGTTAAGTTTAAAAACAGATAAAAAGGGAATTTATAAGGGAGAATTTGCAAGCACGATACAACCAAAAACAAGTACGCAATTATATAGTGCCAACTTGGGAGATCTAGAAGTGTGGCCAGAATTTATATTTCAAATTTTGTATTTCACAACGGGGAATATTAAACCAAAAGAGCCGATAAGCTTAACTAGAAAATTTAAGGCAAAGGATTTTAGTGGCGCTAAAAAACAAGTTCAAGAAATTAACAAATACGCATGGCTGATACAATTAGATGAACCAGTTCCATTAATTGATGCGAAAAAATTAAAGGAAAGTTTTTTCAAAGCTCCAGCTAGTAAACCTGTGGTTGAACAACCTGCAATAGAAATAGATTTACATATCGAAAAACTAAGAAACGATTATCAGTTCTTAAGTCAATCTGAAATTATTGATATTCAACTTTCGTATTTTCAGCAAATGCTAGATGCGGCCATTGTTCATCAAATGCCATCAATTGTATTTATTCATGGTGTAGGTAATGGAACATTAAGGCATCATATTCACAAAGCCATAAGCAAACATCCGCAGGTGAGAACTTTTATGGATGCCCAAAAAGAAAAATTTGGTTTTGGTGCAACGGAGGTGATTTTTAAAATTTAAACTCCAAATTGACGTAAGTGGTGATCCGTATGTTTCCATAATAGAACATCCCATTGTTGTGTGCTCATTTTACCAAAAATTGGATGTTTGATGGCAAGGTTGTGTTTTTGAGCGTCAAACTTGTTAATTAAGTTGATGAGGTTTTGTTTTTCGGCCTCTAAATTTGGATCAAAGCTTACTATAAAACTCTTATGAGTTGGCAGATTTTTCTCAAATGATTCTTCCTTCATTAATTTCTTTTTAATGATTGGACCTAAAATCATAAAGATTAAATTGGTATTCAACTTCAACTCTCCAATACTAACTTTTATAGGTGCTTGAGCATGTAATAACATCTGTGAAGCTGACATTTTGCCCCATTCTCTTTCGCTGTCTTCATTTAGCGATGTTATTCGATCAATTATTTCTTGGCGTTCTTGAGGGTTAAATAAAGATTTCATTTTATTTAGATTCTGTTTTGTTTACAATTTTTATATTACTTTTTTGATAACCAAACCTGCCAAATAAGTCTGCCCCCTCAATTTTAACAGTATAAGTGCTTGGTTTATCTGCTGCATAAAATGATATTTTGGCTTTTCCATTTTCATCGGTAACCACATTTGCATCCCAATAAATGGTAGACCGGTAATCTGTCAGTGAATTTTTACCAGCAGCATATTTTGGGCTGTAAAAATCTTTTGCAATATATAAAGGGAGTGGTCTAAATACGTAAACTCCATCTGCTGTAATAATCCAAGGCCCCTTTCCACTACGTGTTTTAATATCTAGAAAGTAATAAGCACAGCCTTTGTAAATATTTATCTCCACAATATCTTGGGCGCTTAATTTATTAAATATATAGTTGTTAACTCCAAATACATCTGGATATTTGCTTGTTTTACTTACGCCAGTTTCATTATAATTGTCTTCAATGTATTGAGTTAAAGCTAGAGTATTTACGTTATCTACAACAACATGGGATATCAAGTTACCACCGACCAAAAAATTGGTAAAATCATGGCGTACAGTTCTTCCACCGCATTGTCCTGCCCACATAGTTCCTATAGTAAAACCATCAATTTTCTCTTTCAATAAATCCATCAGAGATTTCCGTGGATTCTTTTTTAGTTCCTCTTCATCTATTTTAAGTTTTAAGTTAGCATCCCAAGCACTGGTTTGCATAAATTCTTCTCTTTTGGCTTGTCCCTTTATAATAACCTCCTTTAACATGTTGCCCTCTAACTGTAGCCTTTCAGGAGTTTTACGATTTACTATACCCGAATGTTTATAATAATTTAAGGTTACACTATCTGAATTTACGTACCAAGGTCTTATCGGATTGATGGTAGTTATATCTGCTGCTGGTTTAAATTCATCTAGTGCAAGGTTAGCTGTTGAAGTTTTCCCCTTTGCGTTTTTAATTTTAATAGTGTAACTAACGCTGTCTAACAAGGGGAGGTCTTTAAATAAGAACTTTCCATCAGCATTGCTTATCGTATCCATTACCAAAATATTCCTACCTAATGATAACAAAGTGAGGTTAATATTTGGCACAGGTTTTTTAACTAGATTCGTTAACCTTCCCTCAATTACATTACCTTTTTCTGCCTTGTAAGTAGGGTTGTGAGCTTGCGATAAGATTTTGTCCCAATTATAACCCACCCAAGCTTGTGTTAAAAGAAGATGATCTAGTGCTTGTAATGTATGTGTTTCTTCATCATTAAAATACCAAGATGGATCCTCAATTAATCCCCTCACATTACTTTGCAGCAAAAAATAACTTATGATGTTATCTTCATTCAAGGTCTGTTTCACTTGGCCATCGTCTGTAACCGCTATAGAAAAACTGCCGCTCAAGGGCGAGCCATCCTCTTTTTTAGTAGTTATTTCTATTGCGATACTATCTTTTTGTTCAAAACTGTTCTTGTTAGGTTCAACAGAAATTTTAATTTTCTGATTTCGGTTAATAAAAGCCTGACGCTCATTTAAAGGCTGTTGCTCTTGCGAGAATAAAGTGAAATGAATAATTCCATCTGGGAAATCTTTTTTTGGAAGTTTTAAAGTACTAAAGCCATTTTTTAAATTTAAAACTGTGGTTAGTATGTTTTCATCACCTGCTTGGGCCGTTAACGTATAATTCTCTAATCGCTTTTGCTCACTTGCTTTAATGTAAATGTATATTGAATCTTTCGTGGAAAAAGGCTCAATCCTTAATGTAGTGCCATCTTCTTTTGCTAATGGCAGCATTTGTTTTTGCTCTTTACCACTTAAATTATAGACAGCGAAATAGTTTTCTCCTTTTTTAGTCATCAAATAAAAACTGCCCATTCCTTTATGGGTAGGTTTTAGTTCTGCAATAGTTTCATTTTTACTATTTACGATTTTTCCAGTAATGTCTTTGCCTAAGCCATCGGCACCAATTGCTTTAAAAGCTACTTTACCGAAAATATCATTAACCATAAATCCACCTTCGGGCATAAACTGTAAATCAAGCTGATCTACATCTTGCAAAAGGATTGGCAAAGTAGATGTTCTTGTCTTGTCTTTTTTATCAATGATAATGAAACTATACTTCCCATTTAACTTATTTTCTCCCATTGGGATTTGTGTTTCGATTGTTCCATTTATACTCGTTTGCAAATCGGCTCGCATCAGCCTCTTTTTATCATTCATCAGATAAACCTCTACATCTTTAAGTCCAGCGGCCTCATTTTTAATGTTCGTTATTCTTATTTTTAAATCTAATGTTTTTTTAGCTGATGATGTATTGAGCTTTTGATAAGAATCTAATAACCAGGTCTTCTCATTGGCTTTGCCAACATAAAAACTTTTCTGGAAAAAATAATTATTTCCAAAGTTTTGCTGCCAGTTGCTGTAGGCCCTGATGGTATAACTACCTTCTTTTAAGTTGTTTTTCAATGCAAAATCTCCATAGCCCAGGCCATTGTTTAAGGCAATAACCCTATTCTCTACAAAGTTCAAACTATCATTAAAGAGCTCAATATATATTTTATCGGTGCGATCGTTTAAGGTATGATTTCCGTTGAGCAAAAAGCTTTTAAACCAAACCGTATCGCCAACATTGTAATAAGGCTTATCAAATGAGAGATATAATTTTTCGACGGGCAGAATTTTGTTAAAAACATCAATCTTATTTGACAAATTGTTAAAATGCTGGGCTTTTAAGTTGTTGCAAATGCAAAATAAAACGAAAAGAGTAATCAACAATTTTTTCATAGGAGCAGTTTAATATTTTACTTCGATTCTGTTTTATTTACAATTTTGATAATGCTTTTTTGATAGCCAAATCTTCCCATTAAATCAGTTCCCTCAATTTTTACTGTGTAAGTGCTAGGCTTATCTGCCGTATAAAATGATATTCTTGCCTTTCCATTTTCATCTGTAACCACATTAGCGTCCCAAAAAATTGTAGACCGGTAATCGGGTGTTAAACTTTGGGGTGTATATTTTGGGCTATAAAATTCTTTAGGCAGATACAGGGGTTTTGGTCTGTAAACATACACTCCTTTCGTATTAGTAATCCAAGGTCCTTTGCCACTTCTTGTGGTTATGTCTAAATAATAATTACTAATGCCTCTGTAAACATTAATGTTTTTGATATCTTCTGCTCCGAGCGCATTAAAAATCATAATATTTATAACGAAAACTTCTGGAAAAAGGGCCGTTCTACTAACTTGGTATTGATTAGATTGATAAGGAACATTATCTATTTGGTCGTCTGTTCCTGTCGAAACTAGATGTGTATTGGTGCCATCAATTATTACGTGAGAAATTAAATACCCACCAATCATAAAGTTACTAAATTCGTGCCTGCGTGGTCTAGAAGGTGGTGGATATTTTACACCTTCTACTATATGATCTTTTATGCCAAAAGCCCCATCAGCATAAAAACTGCCAATGGTAAAACCTGAAATCTTCTCTTTTAATAGATCCAATAGGCTTTTCCTTAGGTTCTTTTTTAGTTCTTCTTCGTCTATTTTATACTTCAAGTTGGCATCCCAAGCACTTTTCTGCATAAAAATCTCTCGCTTTGCCTGCCCTTTTATCTCAACTTCTTTAAGCAAATTACCTTCAGGCTTAAGTGCTGAAATATCTATCGGTTTTTTTGCTAATTGTTTGTTTGTATAATACTTTAATAAAGTACTATCGGGATTTACAAACCAAGGTTTAACTGAATTATTCGAGGTGATATCTGGAGCACTTTTAAATTCATCAACCGCTATTCTTGCCAACGAGGTCTTACCTTTTGCATTCTTAATCTTGATGGTATAGGCTGCGCTATCCAATAGTGGAAGATTTTTAAAAAGAAACTTGCCCTCTTGATTGCTAATGGTATCGGTAACAAAAATATTCTTGCCCATAGACATAAGCGTAAGGTTTATGTTTGGCACCGGCTTGTTCAACAGATTTGTTAATTGCCCTGTTATGTTATTACCTTTTTCTGCCCTGTATTTTGGTGCTAAATCTTGTTTTGTTAGCTCATCCCAATTATAGCCTATCCAAGCCTGTGTTAACAATAAATGGTCAAGGGCCAAAAGTGTTGCAGGTTCAGTGTCTTTAAAATACCAGGCCGCATCTTCAATATTTCCCTTTACATTGCTTTTTAGCAGGAAATAACTGACTATGTTTTCATCATCCTGTTGCTTAACCTGGCTGTCGTCTGTTACGGAGATAGAAAAACTACCACTTAAAGGAGTTCTATCTTCTTTTGTTGCTACTAATTCTAGGGCAACGCTATCTCTTGCCCCATAGCTATTTTGGTTAGCTTTTACAGCAAGGCTGATATATTGATCATGGTTAACAAAAACCTGACGTTCGATAATGGGGTTTTGTACTGGAGAGAAAACGGTGAAATGTATTATGCCGTCTGGAAAATCTTTTTTAGGAAGCTTTAAGGTGCTGAACCCATTTTTCAGATTGATGGCGGCACTTATTATAATCTCATTGGCAGACTGCGCAACTAACAAATAATTATCTAACCGATGGCCCTCACTAGCCTTCAGGTAAACATAAAGTGAATCTTTTTTAGATAAATGATCAATCCTTAAACTTACCCCATCATCTTTTGCCAGCGGTACCTGTTGCCTGATTTCCTTGCCTCCAAGCTTGTAAATTGCAAAATAACTTATCCCTTTTTGAGGCAGAAGATAAAAACTGCCCATCCCTTTATGGATTGAGGCAAATTCTACCAGTTCCTCATTATTCTGATTTACAATCTTGCCCTTGATATCCTTGCCCAAGCCATCAGCGCCAATGGCTTTAAAGGCTACTCTTGCAAATATGCCGTTTACCATATTTCCGCCCTCTGGCATAAATTGCAAATCTAATTGGCCTGCATCTTGCAGGATGATGGGTAGGGCTAATTGCCTTGATTTTTCTTTTTTATCGATGATGAGGAAGCTATAATTGCCGGTTAGCTTGTTTTCTCCCAAAGGGATTTGAGTTTCTATAGTTCCGTTTATATTGGTCTGTAAATCGGCTCGCATCAACCTTTTTTTATCATTCATCAGGTAAACCTCTACATCTTTAAGCCCGGCAGCCTCATTTTTAATGTTGGTTATTCTTATTTTTAGATCCAGTGTTTTCTTATCGCTTGATGCATTGAGCTTTTGATAGGAATCCAATAGCCAGGTTTTTTCATCGGCCCTGCCCACATAAAAACTTTTCTCGAAAAAATACTCACTCCCAAAGTTCTGTTGCCAGTTGCTGTAAGCCCTGATAGTATAGGTACCTTCTTTCAGGTTGTTACCCAAACCAAAATCCCCGTAGCCCAAGCCGTTATTTAAGGCAATAACCCTGTTTTCTACAAGGGCGAGGCTATCATTAAATAGCTCTACATAAATTTTATCGGTAAAGTTGTTTAGCTGGTGGTCTCCGTTGAGCAAAAAGCTCTTGAACCAGAGTGTATCGCCAACGTTGTAGTAAGGCTTATCAAAGGATAAATAAATTTTTTCTGTAGGGAAAACCCTGCGATAGGCCTCAATTTTATTGATTAGAGGGTTAGCTTGTTGTGCAAATAGTAAACAAGGCGCTATGATAGTTAAAAATAAGAGCGTCAATCTAAGTTTCTTCATAGCGGATGATTAGCTAACTTCCTTTAGCAGATCTTGTCATTTGTTCTAGCATATCCCACATTTCGGTTGGTATGGCTTCTAATCCGTTCATTTGCCCAGCACCTTGTAGCCATTCACCACCATCAATTGTGATAATTTCCCCGTTAATATAACTAGAAAAATCACTAATTAAAAATGCGGCTAAGTTTGCAAGTTCTTGATTATCACCAACTCGATTTAGCGGAACGCGGTTTTTGAAGTCAAATTTCTCAGCTAAGTCTCCAGGTAGTAATCTATCCCATGCACCTTTAGTAGGAAAGGGGCCTGGTGCAATTGCATTTGTTCTAATGCCGTATTTACCCCATTCTACAGCTAAAGATCTTGTTAATGCCAAAACCCCACCTTTTGCACAAGCAGATGGCACTACATAAGCAGAACCCGTAAAAGCATAAGTTGTAACAATATTTAGTACAGTTGCGGGTTGTTTAGCTTTTATCCAATGTTTGCCAAAAGCCAAGGTGCAATTAACGGTTCCTTTTAACACAATATCTATAATGGTAGAAAAAGCATTGGCAGATAAACGTTCAGTTGGAGAAATGAAATTGCCAGCTGCGTTATTTAATAAACCATCAACTTTGCCAAATTTTTCTAGCGTTTTAATCAAGAGATTTTCTACTTGTTCGTTATCTCTTACATCACATTGTACTGCTAAAACCTTTCCGCCAGTTTCAGCCGCCATTTCATCGGCAGTTTTCTGCAAGACTTCTAGTTTTCGGCTAGTAATCACCAGATTAGCGCCAAGCTTTAAAAAGTAGGTGCCCATTGCTTTTCCAAGCCCAGTTCCGCCACCAGTAACAACTATAGTTTTACCTTTTAAGGCATCATCTCTTAACATTGGTTGATTAAACATTTAATTAGTATTAGTATAAAGTAATTAGATAGGTTGATAAGAACTAAAAATAGCCAATTGAAAGCTATTAAGCTTTTCTTTGTAGACTATCAATAATTGTTTTTAAAATGGCTCTTGTGCTTGGAGACCACCATTGTTTGAGCATAATTTCTAAATCTGCAGTTTGATCGGAACTTGTAGAGTTAATTAGGTCTTTTCTGATATTAATTTTACTTTTCGACCAAGTGTTTCCTTCAAACGCCATATATTTTCTGGCTTTTCTTTCTGCAGTAGTTAAAATACTTTCAGGCTTAACAATTTCGTCAATTAAACCTATAGCTAGTGCCTCTTCAGGATTGAATAATTTCCCTTCTAATAAACTTCTTGTGGCATTTGCTTTTCCAAGCCAAAATGAATAAAGATTAAAAATGCTGTTTGGAACAATTATTCCCACAGGTACTTCATTTAAACCGATGATATATTTACCTTCTGCCATCACACGTGCATCGCAAGCAAGTGCAATTACACAACCGCCAGCAGGACTATGGCCATTTATCGCGGCAACTAAAGGCTTTTTAAAAGCAGTTATTTTGGACACAAAATTGAGAAATAAATACCAGAAACTTTTGGCCTCCTCCTCATTGTAGTTGTATAATTCTATTAGATCTAATCCTGCAGAAAAAAAATGTTCTTTTCCAGTTATCATTACCCCCCCAATATTTGCGTCAGTTTCTATGCTTTGCAATATATCGGTTAATTCGGTAACCATTTCATGGTTTAAAGAATTTGATTTACCTCGATTTAATGTGATGATTGCCAATCGATCTTTGACAGTTACTTCTATTGTTTTCATAAGTTTTGTTTTACTTGGTAAGTATATACTTTTCTGCCAATATTCCCATAAGTATCCATCCCTTCTACAGTAACTCTATAAGTGCCTCGTGTACTTGCATTAAAGAAATTGAAAGTTGCTTTACCATTTTCATCTGTGTTTAAGTTTGGTTTCCAATAAATGGTGCTACGCAAGTCTAGCATTTCCTGATTGGTTTTTGGGTCATCATAATCAGGGGAATAAAACTCTTTAGTAGCAGTAAAGCCACGACTGCTAATTTTAACCAAATTTGTTTGAACATTGGTTACAGGTCCACCTCCTGTTTTCGTAGTAATATAAACAATACCCCAAGCGCCATCAGATCCGTAGACGGATAAATTAAACAAAGAGGTTAAAACTTCTATCCCAGCTATATCTTGGGGATTCATTGCCTGTAATATGCCAGGAAAATCTCTTTGATTAATTTGAACGCCATCGATAATTAATAACATAGGTGGCTGACTAGTTATAGACATTGATGATCTTCTAACCGCAGCTTGTTTAATCATATTGTTTACCACCATTACACCAGGCACCCTAGTAAAAACTGAATATATATTTGTTTCATATTTTAACTTATCACCTTTAATTACATAGTCTGCGGCAGCACTTCTATTTGCAGAGTTAGGCACATTAAGTAATGGTTTTAGCGCTCTTTTACCAGTAATAATAACAGGCTTTAATAAAATGCCTTTATCTAGCTTATTAAATTTATTTAGTTCAAAAAACATTTCTTTGGTGCTTTGTAAATAAGGCAACATATTGATGGAATTACCAATGTATTGATGATCAATTATTGGAGCCCTATCGTTAACAATGATATTTATCTTCGGGTTGTTTTTGCTTGATTTGCTGTGTAAGATAAATGTAGCCGTATCTGGTATAGCTAACTTGTCAAAAACAAAATTACCTTTGATATCAGATAAGGTGTCTAAGTTGAATCTATAAGATGAACTGTTAGAAAACATGATTACCTTGGCATTTGACAAAGGCCTGTTACCCCAAGAAGTAATCTTGCCAGCTATTTCTAACGATTTTTCTGGTCTAAAGGTCATTTCGGGCTCTTTTTGGTTGTTTACATCATTCCAATTGAATCTTCTCCAACCTTGGGTTAACAATAAATTATCGAGTTGCTTATCTCTATTTTGATTTGCTAGATTGAAATAATAATTGGGTTTTTCTATAAATCCTTTTAGGTCTGCAGTTAATAAAAGGTTTGACATGATGGTAATTTCTTCATCTTCATTAACCAGTACTTTTTCTGCATCGGTTACTGATACTGAAAAATTACCATCGATAGAGTTATTATTTGCATCAGTTACAAACAAACTTAGATCCATTTTCTTTTTAGTGGTAATAGCGCTAGTATAATTTTTAACTTCAATTTTTAAAGCATCATTGTTGTTTACAAAAATTAAACGTTCTGAAACAGGCTTGCTTTCTGCATTGAATAAGGTAAACTGAACTATACCAGTAGGGAAACTCTTTTTGGGGATATTAGCAGTAAATACTGCATTATCTATTTTGCTGGTAAAAGAAGCATACATTACGCCATTAGATTGTGCAACAACAAACATTTCTTTTCCATTTACCAAATCTGGGCTGCATGAAATCTTTACATTGATATTTTCATCAACTGTGTTAATTGCTAAACCGTAACCACTTTCTGCAATTTCTGGAAAGTTAAATGATTTCAAATTTCCATCAGTCATTAATACATAAGCAGTATAGTTCTCTTTAGCTATTGGCATTAATGCAAAAACCCCCATACCCATATTTTCTGTAGTAAATTCTGCAATTTTTTCTTTGTTTCTGTTTAAAACGTACCCAGAAAGATTAGCCCCCAAACCATCAGAAGTTACCGCCTTTACACCTACTTTGTTTCTAATACCTGCAACTAAGTTTCCTCCTTCTGGGAAGAATTTGATGCTTAAGTCAAGTTTTTTCTCCTTTATTTTTGTGGCTGTAATTGGGTCTAAGATATTTCCAATCTTTATAAACTTTTCAAAATAAAAATCGTCGGCATAGTTGCGCATGTAATTTGTATAGGCGCGAATGCGGTAGGTGCCAGAGGTTAGTGAATCTATTAAATTTATGTTGCCAGCTGCCATCCCATTTTCTACTGAAAGTGTAACTTTTTTCATTAGCATATTTTGACTGTTGATTAAATCAACATACAATACATTACTCAACAATGAAGGTTCGTTCTTTTCTGCCGTTACCAAGTAAGCCTTTAGCCAAATGTCTTCACCTATTGCATAATAGGGTTTATCTAAGTGCAAATGAGCCTTTTCTTGTGGGTAATTTGCAGTTATTTTGGCAAGATGTTTCAGTAACCTTTCAAGTGGAGTTTCATCAATTTTAAAACTCAGCAAGAAGATCGTAAGTATACTCAATGTCCAAATGGTGATTTTATTTTTCATAAAAAACTAATTTATTTGTGCTTTAAACCAAATATCTTCTTCTATGGCGTGATATTGCTTGTCTAAATGCAGATGAACCTTTTCTTGCGGATAATTTGAAGTTTTTTTGGCAAGGTGTTTCAATAACTTTTCAAGCGGAGTTTCATCAATTTTAATCCCAAGTAGCGTAAAAGATAGAATGAACAGGAGAAAAAGTTTAATTCTGTACTGCATAAGCTATTAATTAGGTTGACCAACTTTATAAGTAAATATCTTTCTGCCAATATTCCCAAAGGCATCCATTCCCTCTATAATAATTCTATAGGTTGTAGGGCTGCTTGCACTAAAGTAACTGAAATTTGCAATCCCCTTGGCATCAGTATTTACATTTGGATCCCAATATATTGTACTTCTTAAATCTAGCATTTGCTGATTAATTTTTGGGTCATCATAGTTAGGTGAATAAAATTCTTTTTTGATTGTAAAGCCACGATTCCTGACACTTGTGGTATTAGTTGATGGCGGATTTACTCCTGTACTTCCGTTTTTTGTAGTAATATAAACAATGCCCCAATATCCGTCTTCTCCATATACAGATGTATTATAATTGCTTGTTAAAACTTCAATCCCTTCAATATCAAGAGGATTCATTGAAGATATAAATCCCGGCTGTTCTGCCTGTTTAACATATACCCCATCTAATATGATAAGCATAGGTTGAGCAGATTGTGTCAAAGAGATGGTCCTATTAGATGCCCTATAAATCATCCCATTTTTTACTAAAACCCCACCAATTTTACTAAAGGCAGTTAAAATGTTAGTTTCATATGCTAACTGATCACTTTTTACTACCCTATCAGCAGCACCACTGGCATTTGCAGAGTTTGGAATGTTAATTAATGGCTTTAACGCTCTTATACCAACAATATTTACGGTGTTAAGCAAAATTCCTTTGTCAAGTAAATTGAACTTATTAAGTTCGTTAAACATTGTTTTTGTGTCTTCCACATATGTTGAAATATCTATTGCATTGCCAGTGTATTTATTGTTGTTAATTACAGGATAAGGATTAACTTTTAAGTTGATGTTTTTATTGTCTTTTCCTTGTTTAGCTTGCAGAATGAATGCAGCGCTATCAGGTATATCTAGCATATCAAAAACAAAATTCCCATTAGCATCAGAAACCGTGTCTAGTAAAAGAGGATAGCCTTTTGTTTTAGAAAACATAGTTATTTTTGCATTTGGCATCGGTTTGTTACCAAGTGAGCTTACTTTTCCTGCTATTTCTAAGCTTTGTTCAGGTCTAAAAGTTATTTCTGTATCCTTTTCATTGATTAAATCTTGCCAAAGAAAACGTCTCCAGCCTTGCGTTAACAATAGATTGTCTAAATGACTTTCTCTATCTGCATTGGCAGTATTAAAATAATAATTTGGCATCTCAATAAATCCTTTTAAATCAGATGTTAATAAAAGATTTGATAGGATAGTCTTTTCTTCATCCTCATTTATAGCAACTTTTGAAACATCAGTTACGGCCACAGAGAAACTTCCATCAACAGGGTTTCCTGAAATGTCAGTAGCAACCATATTTATGGTAGACTTCTTTTTAATAATGGCATTCTCAGTATTCTTGATTTCAATGCGGAGTTCGTCGTTATGGTTTACAAAAATTAATCGTTCTGCAACAGGTTTGCTAATGGAATTAAAAAGCGTAATATGAACCATGCCAGTTGGAAAATTCTTTTTTGGGATACTTGCAGATAAAGAAGGCTTATCTACCTTGCTTGTAAATGAAGCATAAATAACTCCGTTAGCTTGTGCTACTACATACACATCCTTTGAATCTACTAGGTCTGCTGTGCTAGATATCCGAATATTAATATTATCACTTATCGCATTAACAGCTAAAGCATACCCGGTCTCCATAACGGATGGTAAATCGAATAATTTACTGGTGCCATCTGCTAATGTTACAATTGCAGTATATTTTTCTGAGGCTTGCGGAGTTAACGCAAAAATGCCCATTCCGGCATGTACAGTTTTAAATTCTGCAACTTTTTCTTTATTTCTATTGATGATGTATCCAGAAAGATTAGCCCCCAATCCATCAGAAGTAACAGCTTTAACCCCAATTTTGCTTCTAATACCTTTAATTAAATTTCCCCCTTCTGGAAAAAATTGAAGATCAAGATCTACCTTTTTTTCTTTTGTTTTATTTGCAATAATAGGGTCTAAGATATTTCCAATGGTGACGAATTTTTCAAAGAAGAATTGGTCATCATAATTGCGCATATAATTAGTGTATGCTCTTACTTTATAGGTGCCAGAACCAAGGGAGTCTAAGAGGCTAAAATTCCCATAACCAAAACCCTTATCCATTGAAATAGTTGATTTCTTTAGGATTTGATTTTTGTTATTTATTAGATCAACATAAAGAACTTTACTGAGCAATGATGGCTCGTTTTTTTCGGCAGTTACAACATAAGCTTTAAACCAGATGTCTTCACCAATAACATAATAGGGCTTGTCGAAATGTAAATGGATTTTTTCTTGAGGGTATGTAGCCGTTATTTTCGCTAGTTGTTTTAGCAGTTTTTCCAGTGGTGTATCGTCAATTTTAAAACCGAATATGATTATTGTTAATAAGGAGAGTACAATTAGGTTAAACTTAGTTTTCATAGTGTTTTATGATTTTTTTGATAAGTATATGTTTTTCTGCCTAAGTTGCCGAAGCTGTCCATCCCTTCTATTATTACTCGATAACTTTTTGCATTAGAACTAGGAAAGTTAATGGTTGCTTTTCCATTAATATCCGTGTTAACGTTTGGATTCCAATAGATTGTGCTTCTTAAGGTATATGCATTAGATTCTTTCTTATTTTTAGGGTCAAATTTTGAAGTGTAAAATTGTTTTGGGCTGGAGAAACCATAATTAGAAAGCTGAGCCGTATTATAAGTCGTGAAAGAAGGGTCATTAATGACTGGTTCCACTGCACCAGATTTAGTGGTAATGAGAATTACACCCCAGTAGCCATCATCATAAATTGCTGTATTGTAATTTGAGATTAAAACTTCTATGCCTTCTACTGTTGAAGCTTGCATCCAACCTAGTGCTTCCTGAGATGCTAAAGGAGAACCGTCTACAATAACTAACATTGGCTGTTGTTTACCTTTAAAATTTGGCGCTATAGATGTGGTATTCTTTATTGTTCTTATGATTTTACCTTCTACTATTTTTACCCCAGGAACACCAAAAAACAGTTCGAACATAGTCCCATTTTTATCTTTGAAGCGCTCTTTTGGAACTACATAATCAGCACTTCCATTTCTGCTTTTTGAATTGGGAATGTTTACGATTGGTTTTAGGTCCTTTTTTTTATTGATATTAACAGTCTTAAGTTTAATGCCTTCTGGGCTAGATTCATAAATTCCATTGTATTGTTCTTTTGCATTGTCAATGTAACTTTGAATATCAAACTGAATATTAAACTGTTTTTTCTCGTCAATCTTCGGTCCTTCATTTAATATAAGTTTGACATTTTTATCACCTGTAGTCGATTTTGCCTGCAAAATAAAGTTAATAGAATCGGGTATATCTAATCTATCAAAGGAAAACCTACCCACATGATTTGAGGTGGTATCTAAAATCATATCGTAACCATTTGTTGTAGACATTAATACAATTTTGGCATTGGCAATTGGATTGTTTTTTAAATCTGTAACCAAGCCAGAAATTTCTAGGCTTTTTTCAACATTGTAAGTTATAGCTCGATCTTTATTATTAATAAGGTCTTTCCAAGTAAATCTTCTCCAACCTTGTGTTAATAAAAGATTGTCTAATTGACGTTCTTTACCTGGATTTATATTGTTAAAATAATAATTAGGTTGCTCGATAAACCCCTTTAAGTCTGAGCTAAGTAATAGGTTAGAAAGGATTGTATTTTCATCATCTTCATTAAATATAACTTTGCTTTCATCAACGACAGAAATCGAAAAATTACCATCAATTGGGTTGTTGTTAACATCAGTTGATGTTAAGTTTAAGGTGCTTTGATTATTCTGAACTACAGTCTTTAGTTCAGACAGGCTAATCTTTAATTGATCCTTATGGTTAATGAAAACTATACGTTCTGCAACTGGTGTTAGATTCTCAAATAGTGTAAACTGAATAATTCCAGTGGGGAATTTAGATTTTGCTATAGTAGCTGTGAAAATTGGACTATCAAAATTTGTTGTTGAGGTAAAATATGTTGTTCCATTACATTGAGCTATAAGATTTAATTTTTGTCCATTAACTAGATCTGAACTGGAAGCAATTTTTATGGTTAAATTTTCTGAAGAAGTATTGACTGACAAACTGTAGCCCCTTTCCTCAATTTTTAGAAAATTAAAAGAGGAAGTGCTACCATCGGCATTAACTACAATTGCTTGGTAAGTTTTGCCTTTAACAGGGCTTAATGCGAAAATCCCCATACCTGCATGCTCTGTTTCAAACACAGCAACCCTTTGTTTAGCCTCATCAATAATATATCCAGAAACATTTATTCCAAAACCAGTTTCATCAATTGCTTTAACCCCAACTTTACTTCTTATACCGTAAATTATACTTCCACCTTCAGGAAAAAATTGAAGGTCTATATTCTTTTTATGGTCCTTAATGGGTTTTGATTTATTGATTTCTGCCAAGTTTTGTAAGCTAATCGTTCTTTCAAAGAAAAAATTATTATCAAAATTGCGCATATAATTGGTATATGCTCTTATTCTGTAATTTCCAGAAGCTATTGAGTCTGGTATTGTTAATTGCCCCAGCGCTTTCCCACTATCAATGTTTAAAATCAATTTTTTAGCAACTTTATTTTCTTGATTTATCAAATCAATATAAAGTATCTTACTAAGGTTTGAAGGTTCATTTTTTTCGGCACTTACTACATACGCCTTAAGCCAAATATCTTCGCCCATGGTATAATATGGTTTATCTAGGTGTAAATGAACCTTTTCTTGCGGATATTTCCTTGTAAACTCTTCTAATTTTTTAAGAAGCGCAGTTATAGGGTCATCTTCGGCAATAAAAGACGAAAAACTGAATGAACTTAATGCGCATACCAAGCAAATAATAATCCTTTTTTTCATTTTAATTCACTTGATAAGTTATTACTTTTCTAGCCAAATTTCCTTCAACATCTATCCCTTCGATTACTATTCTATAGTTGCCTGCTCTATCTGTGTTATAGTAATTGATATTTGCCTTTCCGGTAGCATCTGTTACAACATTTGGGTTCCAAAGAATAGTTGTGCGTAAGTCAGGGTTTTTATCAGGATTTGTGTCATATTTGGGGGAATAGAATTGTCTAGTTGTATCATAACCTTTTGGAGTAAAAATGGTAATTCCTGGGGCATTAATTTCAGACATTTTTCTTCCTTTTCCTCGTTTTGTGGTAATGATGAGCAGGCCATTCTGTCCAACGGAACCGTAAGCAGCAATGTATCCAGCTGATTGCAACACTTCAACACTTTCTATCTCACCAATAGGTATATCATCTAATGAGAAATTTCCAAGCAGCATCCCGTCAAGTGAAACTGCCAACAATTTTACATCTGGAAGTTCACCCGGTACTTTTGAGGACCCTATGGGCAATCTGGTAGAAAATGGATAACCTGAGCTATCTGCAACACCCATAATTCTTCCTTGTGCGATATATTGTGCTAACGAAAATGAGTTCTCGAGATCCTTTGCGGTAATAATCTTATCGGCATTGCCCCGGCCATTGTAATTTGAACTATTGACTGAAGCGCTATCTTTTTTGTCAATTTTCTTTACAATATTTACAGTCTTGAGTTGATTTGTCCTATTTAAGAAACCCTTTTTATATTGCTCGTCAAAATAATCACCGCTCTCCATTAGGTATTTCATCATTGATGTATTCACATTAACCTCAATGTCCCCAATTTTTACATTTCTATTTATAGGTTGCTCATGAAACTTGTCTAAGGCGATTTTAACGTCTTTTTTCCCTTCCTTATTACTGGCCTGCAACATAAATTTGATACTGTCTCCGAAACTAACTTCATCAAAAATGAAACGACCCATTTCATTAGTTGCTGTACTAGCCATTACCATTCCCTTAGATGTAGAGAGTAAAGTTATTTTTCCATTAACTACAGGCTTATTACCATTAGTTGTTACCAAGCCACTAATACTCATGTTTTTTTCTGCTGGAAAACCTGTTGCAGGTAATGGGGGGCTATTTATTTCATTCCAATCTATCTTTCTCCATCCTTGGGTAAGTAATAAATTATCTAGCTCTATTGCTGTTGTGTTTTCTTTATTTAAAAAGTAATGATTTGGTTTTTCTACAAAGCCTTTAAGGTCTGAGGTAAGCAGTAGGCTAGTTAGTATATTGGATTCGTTATCTAAGTCTGTTGCTATAACCTCTGAGTTTGTAATGGCTATAGAAAAACTACCTTGAACAGGTTGGTTATTATTTGAGCTAACTATATCAAAATTTACATTCCCCTTTTTTGTGTAAACTGACTTAAAATTATTAAGACTTAAGTTGATCTTATCACTTGAGTTATTTACAAAGATTATCCGTTCGCTAACAGGTAAATTTTCTGGCGAGAAGAGCGTAAGTTGAATGATCCCCGAAGGAAATTTTGCTTTCGGTAAAACAACTGTAGAGATTTGTTTTGTGGTTGAAATTTTTGTTGTCGTTAACACTTCTCCGTTGTGCTGAGCAATTAAACTCAATTCTCCTTTATTTAATAGATTTTCAGTAAGCATAACCTTTACGGATGCTTTTGCAGTATCAAGGTTGTTTACTGAAAATGTGTAACCGCCATCTTCTGCTACTGGAAGCTTAATTATTCTCTCCATGCCATTTGCCAGCTTTATTTTTGCAATGTAGATTTTTCCTGCTGATGGATTAAGAGAAAAGGAACCCATTCCCAAATAGGTAGACTCGAAAGTTAAAACTTCCAGTCCTTCATTATCTATAATTACCCCGCTAACATTTTCTCCAATACCGTTGTTATTAATCGCTTTAAAGGCCACCTTACAGGGGAGTCCTTCAATCAATCTTCCGCCCTCAGGAAAAAATTGAACGTCAACAGCAGTTGAAACAGATTTAATAGGGATTGTATTGATAACTTTAGAGCCATCAGGCATAGAAACCGTTGTTTTTATAAGTCCAGTTTTTTTAACGCTGAGTTCCTTGTTTATGGTTTCGATGGTAATCTCTCCATTTGCATTGGTTATCGTATTACCCTTGCTACCAACTGTATTATTTAATCGTGTTTCAAAAGCAACAACCGCATTATTATAAGGCCTTCCGGTTTTATTTGTAAATTGTATTGTACTTTTTAGCTTTTCAATATTATTGTCTACACTATACGAATTATTGGTTTTGGTAAAAACCTTATTCGCCCAGCTATTGCCTATTTTGATGTTTTTATCGAAAAAGAAATCAGATCCTGCGTTTCGCATCCACTGTGTATACGCTCTTATTCTATAATTACCTTCTGCTAGCGAATCTGACAGTTTAAAATCACCCCACGCAATTCCAGAAATCATCTGTAACTTCAATTGCTTCGTCAATGAATCTTTTTCATTAATTAAATCAATATACAAAATGTTGCTGATTGAAGTTGGTTCAGATGTTTTACTGTCAATTACATAAGCCTTAAACCAAATATCATCGCCTATAGCGTAGTAAGGCTTATCTAAATGGAGATAGACTTTTTCTTGAGGAAATTTTTTCGTAAACTCTTCTAATTTTTTAAGAAGAGCAGTTATAGGATCATCATCGATAATAAATGCCGAAAAACTAAATAGACTTAACGTGCATATTAAGCAAATGACAATCTTTTTTTTCATTTTTAATTAACTTTGTAAGTCACCACTTTTCTAGCCAAATTTCCTTCAACATCTATTCCTTCAATTACAATTCTGTATGTCCCTGCTTGATCAGTATTGAAATAATTTAAGTTTGCTTTTCCAGTAGGATCAGTAACTAAATGAGGATTCCAATAAACAGTTGATCTAAAGTCTGGCTTTGGGTCTGGTGTTGCAGTATATTTTGGAGAATAAAACTCTCTCATTGGATAGTAGCCTTTTGGCGAATAAGTTACAATTCCAGGAGAATATCTATTATAGTTACTTTCTGTTCCTGCACCTCTTTTAGTGGTAATAACCAAAACTCCACTACCACCATTTGAGCCATAAATGGCAGTATTTGCACCGGGTTTTAAAACTTCAACCGATTCAATATCGTTTACTGGAATATCATCCATATTGAATTCGCCACCCATATTCATTCCGTCTAAAACAATAGCCATCGGGCTTCTCCCACCAGCTCTCATTGAAAATGCTTGACCATTAGTTACAGTTACGCCTGCAATTCTACCTTGTATGTATTGTGAAAGAGAAAAAGCTGTTTCTAAATCTTTAGCCGTTACAATAAAATCTGCCCGCCCTGCACCGTTTAAATTTGAAGAGTTTGGAGCAGGATTTTTCTTCTCTACAATCTTAACCTCATCTAACAAAATGGTGCGATTTAATAAACCTCTTTTTACTTGTTCGTTGAAATATTTATCACTCTGATTAAGGTATTCCATCATCGATTCATTAACATTAACCTCAATATCTCCGGTGTTTTTGTTAACTGTTACAATTTGTGCGGGCTGTACATCTAGATTTATTTCAACGTTTTTGTTTTCTTTGCTCGTTCTTGCCTGAACAATAAACTTCACGCTATCACCAAAAATGATGTCTTTAAAGTTGAAACGACCATTTGCATCACTTACCGTATCTGTGGCGAAAAAACCTCCTGAGTTAGAAAACAAAGCAACTTTGCCATTAGCTACTGGTTTGCCGCCCTTTGTAATGGTACCACTAATGTTCATACCCTTTTCAGGCTGATAAGTGATGGCTGGAAATTGACCACTTGCCACATTCTTCCAGTTTATCTTTCTCCAGCCTTGTGTAAGTAATAGGTTATCTAACTCTATTCTAGTTTTCATAGTATTATCTAAAAAATAATGGTTAGGTTTTTCTACATAACCAACCAAGTCTGATGTTAATAACAAACTAGTTAAGATATTACTTTCATTTTCTAAATCTGGAGTTACTGCTGCTGTATTGGTAACTGAGATTGAGAAGCTGCCTTGAAGTGGCTTTCCTACATTGGTGGCCATTAAATCTGCACTTACGTTCGCTCTTTTGCCATAGTTGGCATTTAAATTCTGAACGTTTACATCAATTTTATCGATAGCATTATTAATGAAAGCCAAACGTTCGCAAACTGGTAAATTTTCTGGTGAGAATAAGGTAATTTGAACAATGCCCGAAGGAAATTCATTTTTTGGAATGGAAACAGATACAAGTTGTTTTCCTGTTGGAATTCTAGTTGAAAAATAAACACTTCCATTATGCTGGCCAACCAAACTTAGTTCCCCTTTATTTATCAAGTCTGGAGATAGATATACCTTAACAGCTATTTTTGATGTATCTGTGTTGTTTACCGAAAGTACATATCCTGAAGGTGCGGGTTTAGGTAATGGGATTGTTTTCTCGTTACCATTTGCAAATTTCACTTTAGCGCTATATATTTTTCCTGGTAATGGATTTAGTATTAAAGAACCCATACCTAAGTAAGTGGTTTCGAAACTTAAAATTTCTGTGCCTTCATTATCAATTATTTTACCAGTTATGTCTTGGCCTAAGCCATTACTGTTAACGGCTTTTATGGCAACTTTTGTCGGTAATCCTTCAACCAATCCTCCTCCTTCTGGAAAAAACTGAACATCAATATTTGAAGATGTAGTTTTAACAGGGATTATTTTAACAATTTTTTTGTTGTTCTCTAAGGTTATTGTGGCTATGATTTTTCCTGACTTATAAACATCTGGTTGAGTATTAGTATAATTTACAACTATTTCTCCTTTGGAATTTGTAACACCTTTCCCCTTTGCTACGCTTCTATTGCTCAATTGCACTTCATAAGTAACATTTGAACTAATGTAGGGCACCCCATCTTTACTTGTAAACGATATTGTTGTGGCTACTTTCTCAGCAGTTCCTTCGGTGCTTAAAACATTATTGGTTTTAGTAAACACTTTGTTTGCCCAAGAGTTACCAATTTTGATGGTTTTGTCATAAAAGAATTCAGGACCAGCGTTACGCATGTATTGTGTATAAGCTCTAATTCTATAGTTCCCCTCACTTAATGAATCTGTAAGCTTAAAATCTCCAGCTGTAATCCCACTTTCCATAGGTAATTTAAGCTGCTTCTTAATAGAATCTTTCTCATTAATTAACTCAACATAAAGAATTTTACTCAGTGTTGAAGGCGCTGACGTTTTAGAGTTAATAATGTAGGCTTTAAACCAAATGTTATCACCTATTGCATAATAAGGTTTGTCTAAGTGTAGATAAACTTTTTCTTGCGCATATTTTGATGAAAATTCATCTAGTTTTTTTAAAAGAGCTGTTATTGGGTCGTCATCTGTGATAAAAGCAGAAAAACTAAGGATAGAGAGCAGTGCAACAGAAAGGATGATTAACTTTTTTTTCATTTGGCTATTATAATAAAGCCTTAAGTTACAAAAACCTAAGGCTTTATTATAATTAATGAATTAAAAAGTTAGTTGATTTTTTAAAAGCTGTTTTTAAACATCATACTTTCTACCGGTTTTGTAGTTTTGTTATTGTATTTGGCATCGCTTTTAGTATTGTACATATTTTCGATATTACCATCAACAGCAAAATATATTAACTGGCCAATTGGCATTCCAGCGTAAATACGTACAGGTTGTGCACATGATATTTCTAAAGTCCAGGTATTGCAAAAACCAACATCGCCTTTTCCCGCAGTTGCGTGAATGTCTATTCCTAAACGACCAGTACTGCTTTTGCCTTCTAAAAAAGGGACATGTGCGTGTGTTTCGGTGTATTCTAATGTTACGCCTAGGTATAAAGTTCCAGGTTGTAGTACAAAACCATCTTTTGGAATTTCGAAATGATCTATCTTGTTATGTGCTTTTGCATCTAAAACCCGATCTTTGTAAGTAGCTAAATATTTGCCTAAATGCACATCGTAAGAGTTAGTGCCAAGGCATTCGATGTTAAAAGGTTCTATAATGATAGTGCCCTTATCAATTTCATCTAGTATACGTTTATCAGAGAGGATCATTTTACGAAAATTTTGGACTAAATTATGATTAATTTAAGATACTTTTGTATTGATTTTCTAAATAAGAGATGCCAGTAGTTTTTAGTAAAAATATTGATGATCAGACCATGCTTTCTGTATGGAAGATTGATGAGACTGAAGAACAATTACTTTCAGGTTTGCAATTAAAACAGCATGAATTGGATGTAATAGAATCCTTAAGTAACGGGAAAAGAGCATTACATTGGCTTAGTACACGGTTGTTATTGAGAACGATGTTGAATACTTCGGATTATATCGATTGCCAGATGGACGATCATGGTAAACCCTATTTGGTAAACTCTGAAACACATATTTCTTTAAGTCACTCTTTTGATTATGCTGCGGTTATTATCAGCCGGGATAAAAAAGTAGGTGTTGATATTGAGTTGATCAAAATGAAAATTAAAAGCATTAAGCATAAATTTTTATCGGATATAGAATTAGCCCAAAAGCAAATAGGCGATAACACGAATGGTTTATATGTGAGTTGGTGTGCCAAAGAGGCCATTTATAAATGGTATGGGAAAAAAGGTCTAGAATTTAAACAGCACATCCATATTAAACCATTTAAGTTAAAAGATGAAGGTTCTTTACAAGCCACGGTAGAGTTGCCTGAGGGAAGTAGGGAGTTGACAGTTAATTATTTTAAAACTAGCGATGGCTACATGCTAGGTTACGTTGTAGCTTAAGAGATGAATAAAGAGGTTGAGTTTATAGATTGGGGTTTAACAGATTATCAGGATGCTTGGAATAGGCAAGAGGAAATTCTGACTAAAACTGTTGCAATTAAATCTAAAAATAGGACTGAAAATTTAACACTTGAAACACCAAATTACCTCATTTTTAACGAACATCCACACGTTTATACTTTAGGTAAAAGTGGTCATCCAGAGAATTTATTATTGGATGAGCAAGGCTTAATAGAGAAAAAAGCTACTTATTATAAAATCAATCGTGGAGGCGACATTACTTATCATGGCCCTGGCCAAATTGTTGGTTATCCAATATTAGACCTTGATAATTTCTTTACAGATATACACTTGTATTTAAGAACGCTTGAAGAAGCTGTAATTTTAACTTTAGCAGATTATGATATAACCGCAGGAAGATATGAAGGTTATACTGGTGTATGGTTAGATGCTGATAACGGAAAAGCTCGTAAAATTTGCGCAATGGGTGTTCGTTGCAGTAGATGGGTTACCATGCATGGCTTTGCATTTAATGTAAATGTAGATTTAGATTATTTCAAAAACATTGTGCCTTGCGGTATAGACGATAAGGATGTAACCTCTATGCAAAGAGAGTTAGGCAGGGCATTGGATATGGAAGAGGTTAAAGGCAAATTGAAAAATCATATTGCAGAACTATTTAGAATGCAATTAATTTAATCAACAGAAGCTTAGATAAGCTAACATCTCCACTTTATTTTTTCTCGTAAGTTAAAAGATGAAATTTCACTTTATTCTTTTTTCTTTATGCTTATTATTGGGTTGTGAAAAAAGTGCAACACAGCATATGATAACCAAACCTATTAATAATTCAAATTTCTTAACTTACCTCGCTCTTGGCGATTCATATACCATTGGAGAAGCAGTTACAGCGCAAGAATCTTTTCCTTATCAATTAGTTTCGCAATTAAAAGGACAAGGGTTTAGCTTTGGTGCCCCGAAAATTATTGCCAAAACAGGATGGACAACTGATGAACTGCAAGCAGCCATAAAAGCAGAAAATATTAGCCAAACTTATGATGTGGTTACTTTGCTTATTGGTGTTAATAATCAATATAGAGGATATCCTGAAACCACTTATCGTAAAGAGGTTAAGGACCTATTGCAAACCGCTTTAAGTTTTGCAAAGGGAAATAAAAGTAGGGTTTTTGTAGTTTCTATACCCGATTGGGGAGTTACTCCATTTGGAAAGAATAGCGGTAAGGACATTGAAATAATCTCAAAACAGATTGATGCTTTTAACGCCATCAATAAAGAAGAAACTTTGGCGATGGGTATTAGCTATACAGACATTACCCCAGGTTCAAGGCTTGCTCTAACAGACGTTTCTCTTATCGCTAAAGATGGCTTGCATCCCTCTGGTAAAATGTACAGTGAGTGGGCTACCGCATTATTTCCGAAGATTGTTTCTTCGTTAAAATAGTACATTCATTTTAGAACTTTTAAAAAAAAACTTGTAGGTTTTTTACTTTATGTTGAAGTTCATATAGGTAGTAAGGCAAGTGCCTATTTAATGCCTCCACAAAGCAAACAATTTAATCCTTACAAATTAAGCTCCTTAGATCCCAACAATTCACGACGATTTCTTTAATTCCTGAAATAAAGGAAGTTTAATGTTCACTAATTATTTAAGGATAATTGAGTGCTCAGCTATGGGTTAGGTAGTACCCATTCGAGCTCACTCCCATTCATCGACCTATCTAATCCGCAACAAGTACAATATAAATCCGCGTCTAGACCACGTTACACGCGGACTAGACGCGGTTTTGCTAAGACGAACATACGATTAAAGACCCTGTTAAGACTAAGGGAGTATTGACTAAGGATTGGCTCTAGGTTAAGCGATATAAAAAGGCATACGTACTGTGTATGGCCAAAAATGAAAATCAATTAGGGTACGACAAATTGTAGCGAGAAGTCCTTAGCCATATTGCATTTGACAATGTTTATCTAATTAACATTCTTTTTTAATTTAAATGTTATACTTTTATTATAACTGAAAATTAAAACCTAATAAACTAAACAAAAAACATTATGGATTATTCATCAAGTTATTCTTCGGAAGGTACTGGTATCTTAGCGGGTATTGGTATAACCTTCATTGTTATCTATTTAGCAATCCTTGTACTTATGGTTGCTTCTATGTGGAAAGTGTTCGAAAAGGCTGGGAAACCAGGATGGGCAGCAATTATCCCAATTTACAATACCCTGATTATGATTGAAATTGTAGGGAAACCAACAATTTGGATCTTGTGGTGTTTGATTCCTTGTGTGAACATTGTATTTTCTGTTTGGTTAATTAACTTAGTAAGTAAAAGTTTCGGTAAGGAAGAGGGCTTTACGGTTGGCATGCTTCTTTTACCGTTTATCTTTTGGCCAATTTTAGGATTTGGAAGCGCTAAATACGTTGGCCCATCGGCTGCCGAAGCTCAAACAGGTTTTGGAAAAAATCCTTTTAATCCAAACGACCCTTTTAATCAGCCACCAGCAACTCCAGAAGCGTAAATAATTTTGCAACTATTATCAATTTATATATTATCGGCTTTGTCTTTTGTAATAAGCAAAGCCGATAGTTTTTTAATACCCTGTCCATTTAAATACCTTACCCATTTAGATTGTCCGGGGTGTGGTTTTCAGCGCTCTATTTTGGCTCTAATACAAGGCGATTTCGAGAAAAGCTTTCATCTTTATCCCCCTGCCGTCCCTTTCTTATTAGGTGTTTTAATAGGCGTCTCGAGTTATGTTTTTAAATGGGATAGAAATTCGAAAATATTAAAGTTGGTTTATTTAGCAGTGGGATTTATCATTTTAACCAATTACATCTATAAAGTAGCAACTCAGCAATTACATTAAATAACAGCTATATCCTAATTATTCTCGTAGGTTCTGGAGTTGCTTCAACAAATATTCTATTGATAGCAACAGATGGCGTGCGTCCCTCTGGTATGGTGAATAGGCCGCAGTGTTATTGACCGCAAAAAAATCATTGTAAATATCTTAAACTGCTCTAGAAGTAATATGGCTATAATCAGTGATAATTGTTTTCAAGAAATCCATTTCATTCATGCCTTCTGGTATAGTAATAGTTAACAAGCTAGAAACCTTGCTTGCCATTTGGTAAATTAAATCGGCATTAAAAGTTTTATAGTAAGTATTTAAAACTTCATGGATCAATTCAATATCTCTATCTGTTAATTGATGAACGTTATCAAAAGTGGTTACATACTCATCGGCTACTGGATGAAAAGCAATGTGACCAATATTGGTTCTTGGCACTGTTTTAATTAAAGTTGTTCCGGCCACAATATCTCCAATACGTTGTTTGTTTTCGGTAACTGCTACGCATATCAATGCACCAACTTGAGAGGTAAGCGTAAAATCAATAATTCTAAAAAGCCATCTCATAAAGTACTGACCTAAGGTTGGTTGCGAGCCATCAAGGCTGATGACCTTAATTTTTAATAGCCTTTTGCCCACACTTTGGCCATTCATAAAGATTTCGCAAAGTAAATCGTAGAACACAAAACCAGCGCCATAAATAACAAGTAAAACTATCATGGTCATTTCATTTCCATCTAACATTCCTGTCATAGAGAAGATAATCATAAAAGTAATCAGCACAAAAATCAGCAGGGCAAGGTCAATTAATCTGGCACCAACACGTTCGCCTAATCCGGCTACTGGATAATCTATATCTACATGCTGACTGGTATTTACTTTAACGGTTTCCATAGTCTCAATAATAAGGATTTTTTTTATTGACTAATAGAAATTTTGTTTTATTTTAACGGAAATTTAAACTGGGTAATTTATTTATGAGAGAGGCGCTGTTTGTGAAGCAGAATTCTGAAAAATGGAAGAGTTATGAAGCTTTGCGTACGGAAAATCCTGATGAATTAGCCCATCGTTTTATAGATATTACCAATGATTTAGCTTACGCAAAAACTTTTTATCCAAAGTCTCAAACTACAGCCTATTTAAACGGCATTGCTTCAGTTTTACATCAAGCCATTTATAAAAACAAAAAAGAAGAAACTGGTCGTTTCATTAAGTTTTGGAAACATGAATTGCCTTTGGTTTTTTATAAATACAGAAAGCAGCTTTTATATTCATTTATCTTTTTTATCATCTCAGCCAGTATTGGTGCCATTTCGGCAAAATATGATGATACCTTTTTAAGGTTAATCTTAGGCGACCGTTATGTAAATATGACCAATGATAATATTGCCAAAGGCGACCCATTTGGAGTTTACAAAAAGCAAGGTGAATTAGAGATGTTCTTTCAAATAGCAAGTAACAACGTTTGGGTAACATTGCTTACTGTAGTTAGCGGTGCATTGTTTTCTATCGGTCCAGTTTTTATGATGTTACGAAACGGAATAATGCTTGGCGCTTTTGAATATTATTTCTTCAGTAAAGGTTTGGGTACACAATCTATTTTAGTGATTTGGATACACGGAACCTTAGAAATTCTTTCTATAATTATTGCTGGTGGCGCAGGTTTGGTTTTAGGTCATGGTTTACTTTTTCCTAGAACATATACAAGGCTGGTTGCTTTTAGAAATAGTGCAAAAGATGCCACAAAAATTGCAATTGGCATTGTACCTATTATTTTATTAGCGGCATTTTTTGAAAGCTATATTACCAGACACACTGAAATGCCCATATATTTAAGCGTTGCCATACTAGGCAGTTCATTGTTTTTTATGGTTTGGTATGTCATCATCTACCCAATACAATTGCATAAACGCACTCAAAACATTTAAAATGGAAAACAAAGTAGAGTTTAAAAAAAGAAGAGAATTCGGAGAAATCATAAGTGATACCTTTTTATTTATAAAGCAGAATTTTAAGCCGCTAATGACAGCGGTGCTATACCTTTGTGGTCTCTTTCTAATCGCTGGTTTAATTAGCTCTATTATGGCACAATTGCAAATTGTTGGCGCAATGGAAGGTATAAAAAGAGGGACGATAAATAGTCCATTTGCAATGCTTTATAATTTTAGCTTGGGTTACTTATTCGTTATCATATTTATGGTTTGCAGTTATACATCATTTTATGTAACCGTATTAAGTTATATTTCTATTTATATTCAAAAAGGTAATGTGGCACCAACGGTAGATGAAGTTTGGGCTTACTATAAGTTTTACTTTTTTAGAGTTATGGGAAGTGGAATATTAATGACAGCGTTTTTAATTGTTTGTTTTATCCTATGTTTGGTTCCAGGTATTTGGGTTTTTCCGGCGGTTTCACTTTTCTATCCAATTATGGTGATAGAGAATGCTGGCTTAGGCTATTCTTTTAATCGTTGTTTTAAATTGGTAGCTGACGAGTGGTGGATTACTGCTGCTACAATGATTGTAATAGGAATTATTGCAGCTGCTTGCTCTTATGTTATTCAAGTGCCAGCAATGATTATTGCCATGGCAAGTGCCTTTACTCATGTTGAGCAACCAATTACTAAAACTTACGCCATTGTTACTTCATTAGCGCAACAACTTTCACAAGTTTTTATGGTTATTCCAATCATAGGCACAACGTTTATTTATTTCAACTTGGTAGAACGTAAAGAAAACACTGGATTATTGAGCAGAATAGAAAGTTTAGGTCAAACTGCAGCACCAGAAAACTCAACTCCAGAAGAATATTAGCATGCGTTTACTACTGGTTTTTTTCTTGCTTTTTATAGGGGCCTTTAATGCCCAAGCTACGGCTTTGCAAAAACCAGTTGCAAAAACTGTCATCAAACCTAAAGTAGTTAAGAAACCTTTGGTATTAAAAATAGATAGTTCTAAGGTTGAATTAAGAACTGTAGATGAACAAGCGGTTAATAATTACAGCAAACAAAAGGAGTTTATTTACGATGATGTTGCGCCGGCCAGCATGAGTATGTGGGATAAATTTTGGCGTTGGTTTTGGCGATTGTTAGGTAGGTTGTTAAATGGGGAAGTTTCTGGAGGAATTATTAAATATCTGCTGATTGCCTTGCTGGTTGTTGGAGTTGTTTATGCGGTCATCAAAATAATTGGCTTGGATTTGAAACTGCTAACAAAAAAGTCTAAAGGAGTGGAAGTTCCTTATGAAGAGAGTTTGGAGAACATTCACGAAATAGATTTTGATAGTCAATTAGAACAAGCCATTGAAAATGGCAATTACCGATTGGCGGTGAGGCTTTTATACCTAAGAACCTTAAAACATTTAACCGATAGAAATTTAATAGATTGGAAATTAGAAAAAACCAATCAAACCTATGTTGCAGAATTGACCAATGAAAACTATAAAAGCGAATTCACCAGTCTAACCAATCAATTCGAATACATTTGGTACGGAGAATTTTTTATCGATAAGCACACTTTCGAACCAATTAACGAATCTTTTCAATCTTTTAACCAATCTACAAAATGAAAGGATTCAGGAAATATTTAGTTTTTGGAAGTATCTTATTGGTCATTTATTTTGTTGCACAATATTTTAAACCAAAACCAACAGATTGGTCGCCATCTTATTTAAGTGCAGATAAAATTCCATTTGGCACCTATATTTTGCGTCAAAGAATTGGCGATTTATTTCCGGGTGTTCAAGTAAAAACTGTAGACAACGAGGTTTACAGCAACATTAAAGGGAGACCTGAAGGAAAATCTAATTATTTCATTATCGCATCTAACTTAAAAGTAGACAAACTCGATTACCAAGAAATGGTAAAATACATGGAAGCTGGAAATAATATTTTCATTGCAGCTTCTAATATTCAAGGGATGTTGGTCGATACTTTAAAAATCAATATTACTTCTAATTTTAACTTCCAGAATAAGAGAAAATACCCAATCAATTTTGTTAATCCTAGTTTAAACAGAGAATACGATTATTACTTTGATAAGGGGATTAGCGAGCAGTATTTTCACGAAGTGGATTCTTCTAGAGCCATTGTTCTGGGGCAAAAAGAAAAGAAATTTGCCAATTTTATTCAATATAAATATGGAAGTGGTTCCTTATTTATATTGCCAAATCCAGAGTTGCTAACTAACTATAGTTTGCTCAGAGAGGATGGCTTGGACTATGCCTCAAAAGCACTTTCTTATTTGCCAAAGACGAAAAATTTAATTTGGGATGAACATTTTACGCGTCCTGCTTCTCAAAATAAATCGGTTTTAAGGGTGTTTTTCGAGTACGATCAATTGCGTTGGGCGTATTACATCGCTTTGCTAAGTTTAGTTGTGTTTGTGCTTTTTGAAATTAAAAGGCGACAAAGAGTTATTCCAGTAATTGATAGGTTAAAAAATACCTCGGTTGAATTTGTTAGTGTTGTTGGTAGGGTTTATTATCAACAGCGAAATAATAGAGATATTGCTGAGAAAAAGGTGATTTATTTGATGGAATATATTCGTAGTAAATACAGGTTAAAAACCATCAATATTAACCAAGAATTTAAGGAAACATTAATTAGAGTTTCTGGAGCAACTGAGGAAGTGATAGAAGAGCTCTTTACTGAAATAATTTACCTTAACGCAGGTGGTATGGTTAGGGACCAACAGCTGATCATGTTAAACAAAATAATTGAACAATTTTATAAACAAGACCAATAAATATGGAACAGGAAATGTTTAATCAAAGAACCGATTTAACACAATTGAATGCTGCTGTAGAGCAAATAAAGCAATCATTGGGAAAAGTTATTGTTGGTCAGAAAGATACAATAGATTTGCTAATTGCTGGCTTACTGGCGGATGGTCATTTGTTATTGGAAGGAGTACCAGGAGTTGCAAAAACATTAAGTGCCAAGTTGGTTGCCAAATGTATTTCAGCAACATTTTCTAGGATACAATTTACACCAGATTTAATGCCTTCTGATGTTTTAGGTACAGCAGTGTTTAGTCCGAAAACAGCAGAATTTCAATTTAGGAGAGGGCCGATTTTTGGTAATATCATTTTGGTAGATGAGATTAATCGTGCACCAGCAAAAACTCAATCTGCTTTATTTGAGGCAATGGAAGAACGACAAATTACGGTAGATGGACACACCTATATTTTGGAAGAGCCGTTTATGGTGTTGGCAACTCAAAACCCAATTGAGCAAGAAGGAACTTACCGTTTGCCAGAAGCTCAGTTAGATCGTTTTCTATTCAAGATTGAAGTTAAATACCCAACATTGGAAGAGGAGATTGAGATTTTAACCAATCAGCACCAGCTAAAAACTGTCGACCAATTAAATGAGATTATAGCAGTTCTATCAATTGAGCAAATCAAATCATTAAGGGCAACAATTAAGGCATTGTTTGTAGAGCCTAAATTATTGGCCTATGCAGCGCAGATAACTCACGAAACACGTAACAATAAATCGTTGTATTTGGGTGCTTCACCAAGAGCTTCTTTGGCAATGATTAATGGTGCAAAAGCAATTGCTGCAATGGCAGGTAGGGATTTTGTAACGCCTGATGACATTATTAAAGTTGCTGCGCCAGTTTTAGCGCATAGAATTATGTTAAGTCCTGAAAAGGAAATGGAAGGTTTAACAACAAGCGATGTTGTAGCACAGATTATTAAAAAGATAGAGGTACCGAGGTAGAAAGATATCGTCATTTCGACCTCAGGGAGAAATCTCTACTGTCTTAACCACTGCCTAATTTAAAGGGTATTTATAAAACAGATATCTCGTCGCTGCGCTCTGTCGATATGACGAAAAATGAAAGAATGAAGAACTTTTTTAGAAAATATTATACAGACCTATTTTTAGGCACAAGATTATTCATCGCCATTGGTGTATGTGTAACACTGTTTTTATTTTCTTTCTTTATACCAATTTTAGGCGACTTGCCTTACTTCGTGTTTGCAGTTTTAATGGCTTTAGTTTTTGTTGATTTATTGCTTTTATACCTAACCGAAAGAGGTGTTTTTTTAAGGCGAGAAGTACCTGAGCGTTTAAGTAATGGCGATGATAATGAACTTAAAATCTATCTAGAGAATTTCTATGGTTTTCCTGTTAGTATTGGGATTATTGATGAAATTCCTTTCCAATTTCAAAAACGTGATTTATGGTTTACCACTAGTTTAGCGAGTCGTGAGCAAAAGTCGATCAGTTATTTATTGCGTCCAACCAAACGTGGAGAATATGATTTTGGCTTAACCAGGTTATATGTTCAATCGCCATTAAAATTAGTGAGCCGAAGATTTAACATTACTGGCGATAAAATCGTTCCAGTTTATCCGTCTTTTTTAAAGATGAGGCAATACGAATTGATGGCTGTTTCTAATCGTTTAACCGATATCGGGATTAAAAAAATGAGAAGGGTTGGTCATAGCATGGAATTTGACCAAGTTAAAAATTATGTTCCAGGAGATGATTATCGAACCATCAATTGGAAAGCCACAGCTCGCAAAGGCGATTTAATGGTTAATTCTTATACCGACGAAAAAGCACAACATGTTTATTGTGTAATTGATAAATCTAGGGCAATGAAAATGCCTTTTGAAGGTTTAAGTTTGCTCGATTATGCCATTAATGCCAGTTTGATTTTAAGTAGTGTGGCACTAATTAAAGAAGATAAAGCGGGGCTGATTACCATCGCAGAAAAAACGGGAAGTATTGTGCCTGCCGACCGTCGACCAATGCAACTGAACAAAATCATGGATGTGTTGTACAAAGAAAAAACGCGTTATCTAGAAGCAGATATGGAAGCTTTGTACATTAGCATTAGGGCAACGTTAAAGCAAAGGAGCCTGGTTGTTTTTTTTACGAATTTCGAAAGTATGAGTGCTTTAGAAAGGCAGCTTCCATTTTTAAAACGTATTGCCAAATTCCATTTGTTACTAGTAGTGTTTTTTGAAAATACTACCTTAAAATCTTTAAGCGAAAAACCCGCAGAAAATGTAGAAGGCATTTACATTAAAACCATCGCAGAAAAATTTGCCTTTGAAAAGAAATTGATGGTTAAAGAATTAACTAAACACGGTATTTTAAGTATGTTAACCCCACCGCAAAATTTAACTGTAAATGTGGTGAATAGATACTTGGCGATAAAGGCTAGGCAACAGATTTAATTGAGGTTGAGTGTAAAAAGGTGTTGGAGATCTCAATTACAACCAATTTCAGGAATACATAATTCATAAGGAAGTCCACCTGATATAAAAATGCCAATATTAGTTTTTTCATACTTGAAGTAAAGGGCATTATTCATTATTGACTTTGGTAATTCATCAGGCATTGTAAAATTATAAATGATAATCGTGTTTTGAGTTTCATCTACAAATGCAACCTCGCTTCTACCTCTTGGAGATAACATTTGCCCAATTCCCATTATCGAAAAATTTGTGATAATATGATATGAACTGTGAGTTTTAAGGTCTACTATTTTACCCAGATATTTTATTTTGGTCTTCGTATGTTTTTCTGAGATTGTTATTTCCTTGTTGACATTTGCATTTTTAATGAACTTTTCATAAAATCCCAGTTCACTTTGACTTGATTTAAATTTTTCAGAAAGCAATTTTCCTTTCATGTCTTTATTAAATTCTAAAGTATCATAAAGTAATGTTTGGTTTTCAATCTTTTTGGAATTAATATCTTCCTTGATTTTTAATGCTCGTTTTAGCTCATTCCAATCTCCATTTTGAGCTAAATTTTCAGTGTTTTTTAAACTTCCAATGGTTTGTTGAATACCACATTGAAAGCAGATTTTTGAAACTCCTAAGATTTTACCTTTCTTCTTAAAAATTAAAATGTCGCGATAAATTGGAGCACAAGCATTTACCTCAACTTCTCTATGAGGTCTAACTGTGTAAAAGTCTTTTATTAAATTAAAATATCTGTTCTCTATTTTGGTTTTTAGAGGATAATTTAGATTGATGTCAACTATAAAATTTTTATCACTAATTTTTTCTGGGCCTTCGCTAGTAAGAATATCCTCAAATTGTTTTACTTCCAATTTTTTTTCTTCCTTTTGAAAAAGATCTCTTAGCTGACTGTCTGTTATGTCAGTTTGATAATGTACAACTTCATCAAAGTCAAACACCAAGCTTGCATTGCCATGTTCAACTGTTTTTGTTTCTTTAAGTTGGCATCCAAAAAAAATGACAACAATAAATAATAAAGAGTATTTCGTCATTCTTAAAAGTAAGGATATTTTTTTAAGGTGTTTTGGGTTTCTAAGATTGTGTAGAATTTTCATGTAGAAAGGAAATAAAGACCTATGGTTTGAATAAAACACAATCCTTCATTTTACACAGAATGACAATTACCCTATATTTGCGGATGATATGGCAAACTTTATTCTTATAGGCTTATGCATTATTGCAGGGATTCTTTTCAGAAAGAATAAAGTCTTGCCAAAAGATGCGCACAAAGGAATAAATGCTTGGATTATTTATATCGCTTTGCCAGCAGTATCTTTTAAATATTTACCGCATATAACTTTTACGAGAGAATTGTTGCTACCGATACTTGCACCTATTTTTGTTTGGCTTTTTGGTTGGCTATACATCACATTTTATAAAAGGATAAATCCTAAAATGAGTTTAGCAACTGCTGGAGGCATGAAGCTGACTAGTTCATTGAGTAACACTTCATTTATTGGGTTTCCATTAATAATGGCCTATTTTAGTGAAAAGGAGTTAGCGATTGCCATCATTTGTGATCAGATTACTTTTACCTTGCTTTCTACAATTGGTATTATTGTAGCCATAAAATCTTCACAAGACCAGAAATTAAATGTTGGGCTGGTGGTAAAAAAAGTATTGACTTTTCCTCCGTTTATAGGCTGTGTGTTAGCTTTAGTTTTACCCAGATTTCTTGATGTCTCAGTACTGGATCCTTTGTTCGATAAATTAGCAGGAACTGTTGGTCCTCTGGCATTATTTTCTATCGGTTTACAATTAAAATTTGGTGGCTGGTTTTCTGAATTGAAATACATCAGCATTGCTTTAATATACAAGTTAATACTTGCACCGATGCTTGTTCTAATTATAGCATTGATATTTGGCTTAACAGGGATAATTACCAAAATTACCATTTTTGAGATGGCAATGCCAACTTTATTAACTGCAGGCTTAGTGGCAGATCAATATAACCTCAATCCAAAAGTATCTAATTTAGTGGTTGGAATTGGCATTGTATTGTCCTTTTTAACTACCGGGACTTGGTGGCTGGTTTTAACTTATTCTGGATTGGTTTAATATCAATTTATGATTCCGATTGGGAGAAATTTACTAGTTCGAGCTCTAAAAGATAGATCGCTTAACCTAATGAACCAAATTAACACTCCGGCAAACTCAATGGGATATTGGTTGCCAAGCCACCATCAGAAGTTTCTTTGTATTTAGAGTTCATATCCAAAGCGGTTTCCCACATCGTATTTACTACGGCATCTAAACTTACTTTTGCCTTATCAGGATTACTTTGTAACGCCAATTGACTTGCGGTTATCGCCTTAATGGCACCCATGGTATTACGTTCTATGCAAGGAATTTGAACTAAGCCGCCAATTGGGTCGCAGGTTAAGCCTAAATGATGTTCCATTGCTATTTCTGCAGCCATTAAAACCTGACGCTGTGAGCCACCTAAAACTTCTGTTAAAGCTGCAGCAGCCATTGCAGATGAAACGCCAATCTCAGCCTGACAACCACCCATCGCTGCAGAAATAGTTGCGCCTTTTTTAAAGATACTACCAACTTCAGATGCACAAGCAATAAACTGAATGATCTTATCTTCATCATAACCATCGCAAAAGGTAATAAAATATTGTAAAACAGCAGGAATTACGCCAGCAGCACCATTTGTTGGTGCGGTAACCACTCTTCCAAAAGCGGCGTTTTCTTCGTTTACTGCCAAAGCAAAACAACTTACCCAGTCTAAAATATAATTGAAACCATTGCCTCCGTTTCTAATGGCTGCAACCCAAGAGTCGTAATCTGTGTAAGTTTGACCTTTAATTAAACGTTGATTTAATTTTAATGCCCTTCGGGCAACATCTAATCCACCAGGTAAAAAACCACCTGTATGGCTACCGCGATAAATACATTCCTTAATCACTTGAAAATGTTTTAGAATGCCTTTTTTAGTTTCTGCTTCTGGTCGCCAAGCAGCTTCATTTTCCATCACTACTTCACTCACTTTTAAGCCAGTAGATAAACACCAGTGTAAAAGTTCGCTTGCTTTTTCTACAGGAAAAGGAAGGTCTACTTGTTCTTTTTCACTACCATTTTCTCCATCCTTAACAACAAAACCACCACCAATAGAATAATAAGTTTCAGAAAAGGCTTTGCCAGTATTTAAAAAAGCTTGAAAAGTAACTGCGTTGGGATGGAAAGGCAAACTTTCCATAAAAAGGAAAATCAAATCATCATGATATGAAAAATTGATGTTTTCTTCACCACCTAACAACAACTTCTGACTTGTTTTTATTTCTGCAACTGTACTGTCGATCGCATTTACATCGAAGGTTACAGGATCTCCGCCGGCTAAACCTAATAAAATAGCAATATCTGTTCCGTGTCCTTTTCCAGTTTTGGCTAAAGAGCCATAAAGTAATATTTTTACCTGCTCAACCTCGTTTAATAAGCCTTCTCTTTTTAGAGATGAAGTAAATTGTTGTGCGGCTCTCCAAGGGCCCAAAGTGTGTGAGCTTGAGGGACCAATCCCTATTTTAAAAATATCGAAAACTGAAATTTGTTCATTTGGCATGGGCACAAAGCTATGTACTTTTAATGATATTTGTGTATTTTGTGATACGAAGTTTAGAACGTTTAAATGAATAGAATAATTATTATATTTTGTCTTGTTTTTATCAGTTTTTTAGCGGTTTCTCAAACCTACAAAGCACCAACCGATGAAAAAGTGGCGGCTAAATTATCCCAATGGGGAGATAAAAAATTTGGCCTGTTTATGCATTGGGGAATTTATAGCATTCCCGGGATTGTAGAATCATGGAGCATAAATTCTGAAGATGCAAGCTGGATTCCTCGCGATAGCACCAAAAATTATGAGGAATATAAAAAATGGTATTTCGACCTTAATAAACAGTTTAATCCTGTAAATTTTGACCCGACTATTTGGGCTAGTTATGCTAAAAAAGCAGGGATGCAATATGTGGTTTTTACTACCAAACACCATGATGGCTTTGCAATGTTTGACACTAAGCAATCAGATTACAAAATTACTGGGAGGGATGTTCCTTTTGCCACAAATGCTAAAGCCAACATCACCAAAGAAGTTTTTTCGGCTTTTAGAAAAGAAGGATTTATGATTGGTGCTTATTTTTCTAAACCAGATTGGCATAATGAAAACTATTGGTGGCCGAGATACGCAACACCAGACAGGAATAACAATTATGATATTCGCTTGCATCCACAACGCTGGGATAATTTTAAGAAATTTACCTATAACCAAATTGAGGAGTTAATGAGTGATTATGGCTCAGTAGATATATTATGGTTAGATGGAGGTTGGGTTAGGCCAAAAGCAACGGTTAATGAAGAGGTTTTGTCTTGGGGTGCACCAATTCCAGCTTGGGACCAAGACATAAATATGCCTAATATAGCCAATATGGCACGGAGAAAACAGCCTGGATTAATTATGGTAGATAGAACGGTTCATGGCGAATATGAGAATTACCAAACACCAGAGCAAAAGATACCCGAAAAGCCATTAAATTATCCTTGGGAAACCTGTATGACAATGGGTGATGCTTGGGGTTATGTGCCAAATGATAATTATAAAAGTACCAATACTTTAATCCACTTATTAGTGGATATTGTTGCCAAAGGCGGAAACTTCTTACTAGATGTTGGCCCGAAACCTGATGGAACATTCCCTGAGCCCGTTTTACAAAGGTTAACAGAAGTTGGGAATTGGATGGCAATTAACAAAGAAGCCATTTATTCTACTCAACCAATTGCTCCTTACAAAACCGAAAATGTTTGTTTCACTAAAAGCAAAAATGGGAATATTTACGCACTTTATTTAATAGATGATAAAAATGTAGCTTCATCAAAAGTTACAATTAAATCGCCACCAAAAATGCCTAAAAAACTAACATTGTTAGGATTAAAATCAAACTTGAAATGGAAACAGATAGGCAATAATTTAGAAATCATTTTGCCAACAGGAGTGAAGGATTTGAAACATACTTTGGTTTTTAAGATGGATTAATAAAGGAATATTTTACTAATTTAAAGCAATTTACTAACCTTAAATAGCGTATCTCATAATGGAATTCAAGGAAAACAGCCTTAATTTAGAATATTGTAGAGCAAGTATGAGCAAAAGATTTATCAACTATCTCATAGATTCAGTTGTGGTTTTTACGGTCTTGTTTTTGATGGGTTTTACACTTGAACTTATATCTCCAGGTCTCATATCAGGATCAAGTATCGGGGGGCTTTCAGAACGAATAGTTGGTATGATATTTTATGGTACTATAATGTCTTTTACTGAAATTGCTTCTCAAGGCAAATCTATAGGTAAACTAATTACAGGAACTAGGGTAATTGATGAGGATGGTTCAAGTTTAAGTATCGGAAAAGCCATTATTAGAAATTTTATTAGAGCGATTCCTTTTGATGCATTTAGTGCATTTGGTAATCCATGCAAGCCCTGGCATGACAGTTGGTCTCATACCATGGTTGTTGATGAAAAGTTATTAGCCCTTCAAGTAAGAAAAGATGTTTTTTTCTCAGCACTTAAAAATCAAACGCAATAATTTTTGTGTCCTGCAGCATTCTGTCTACAAATTTTTGATGGTTTTTTGGGCTGCCGACTGCAGTCCAGCTGCCGCTGATAATGCCATTGGCTAATTCTTGCTTGCCCCTGCTTAATTTTAATTTGGAGTTTCTGATGTATTCTTCATAATCATCTAAACTTTCATTTTCATATCTTTTTACAATGCGGTAAGTTCTTTTGGTAAAACGACGCTCTACAAAATTCTCTACATAAGGGAATATTAATAGCGCTAGTAAAACTACAAATGTTACACCGATGGCTTGTTCGTAATAATCGCTGCCCACCGCCATTCCAATTGCCGCAACTATCCATATTACACAAGCTGTGGTTAAGCCCTTTACTTGATTATCTTCTTTAAAAATAACACCCGCACCTAAAAAACCAATTCCGGTTACAATATTAGATGCAATTCTATCCTGACTATTTAAGCCAATCTTCACAGATAAAATGGTGAATAGGGTAGAGCCCAAACCAATCATGATCATTGTTTTTAATCCGGCTTGCTTGCTTCTAAACTCCCGTTCTAAACCAATTAATCCGCAAAGCAACGTTGCTATTAAAAATTTGTTGACTTCGCTCTGCGTAAGGAAATGACTGTTTTGTAAAATGTTATCCATAAATAGTAAACTCGAGTTGAAAAACAAGTTCGAAATTAATATTTAAATAACGTGTGTTTTGGGTGTAAAGTTTTAAGGATACCTAAATTTTGGTGGATGAAAATCCAGAGATAGGAGGTTCGAGATTGCTCCAATGGAGTCCCTTCGGGACAAATCTCGAACAGCAAACTTTATAGTTACTTAAATTCTCAATGAGCCACGAAACCCTCTGGCGGCATAATAAGATTCTGCGCCATTATGGTAAACAAAAATAGTATCATAGCGTCTGTCTGCAAAAAGTGCACCTTTCAATTTTCTAATAGCGGGAGGGGTTACTATCCAACTAGATGTTTTTAAGTCGAAATTGCCCAACTGTTGCAATGATCTATATTGTTCTTCTGTTAAAAGTGCAATTCCCATACCTGCAGCCATATTAATAGCGCTATTTTCAGGTTTGTGTTCTTTCCTTGCTTCTAAAGCTTCATGGTCGTAACAAATGCTCCTGCGTCCTTTTGGGCTTTCTGCAGAGCAATCATAAAAGATAAACTCATTGGTTTTTTCATCATAACCAACAACATCCGGTTCTCCGCCCGTAGTTTCCATTTCATCTAACGACCACATTTTTTCAGGACTAGCATCTAATTTAGCTTGTACTTTATCCCACACAATGTCTTTGTGACGATTCATGTTTTTCTCAAAGCGAGCTTTTAATAGGTTTACTAGCTCTGTATGTTGTTCTGGTGATAATTTATTTTTCATGGTATTGATACTTTGTTAATCATCTAATCCTTTGCCGTCCAATATTTTGGGCAGGTATTTCTCAACTCTCGATTCCCTAGTTTTAGCTAATTTAGGTTGAGAAAAATGTAATAAATACGCTCTCTGCCTGCCTGGTGTTAATGCCTCAAAAGCAGTTTTTATAGCTGGTATTGTGTTTAGCGTATGTTGAAATTCATCGGCAATGGCAAATGCTTCAGTCTTTTTCAAAGGTACTTTTAGCCCAGCTTTTTCTACTTCGATGGCTTCAAAAATATAGGCTTTCAAGGTATCTTGCATTTCTATTATTTCTAAAAGATTGGTAAAGCGAATTTGCCGCGCTACTTGCACATTTTTTGTTTGTTGAATTAAAATGCCCTTGCTATCCTTTAATAAAATGCCTTTAAAAAAGAGGAAAGCACAATATTCCTTAAACTCGTGTATCAGCACAATATTCTTGTTTTGGAGCATGTAACAAGGGCAACCCCATTTCAATTCTTCAGTAAGCCCAGTATCAAGCGCAATTGTTCTTAACTGTGTTAGTTCTTGTTGCCACTTAGATTTATTGAAGTAAAAATCAACCTTCGGATTCATGTTCTTTTATGGTTTAATTGAAATGGTTTTTCTATCATCAGGTCTGAAATACCAAGATACTAAAATCAAGATTAACAATAATGTGGGGCCGAAAAAATCTTTAGTGCCATCTCCAATAGCTAGATGAGAAAAGATAGCGCCAGACATGGCGAAGAAAAAACCAGCATATGTCCATTCTTTTAATAAAGGGAATTTTGGAATAAGTATGGCTATAACACCTAAGACTTTCCAAATGCCTAATAGCGTTAGAAAATATAATGGATAACCTAAATGAGTCATCATATCGACTTCTTCTTTCATTTTAATGAGTTGTACAACTCCGGTTGATAACATTCCTAGCGCAAGCCAAATTGTAGCTACCCAATAGATAATTTTATTTCTCTTTGTCATGATATGTTATTTTAATTTATTTACGATTTCTTGTAAGCGATTATGCGCCATATTTAAGCCTTGAGCAAAAGGTAACGCTAACATTTGGTCTCTAAATGCAATTGATTTATACACGGTGTGTATGGTTAGTTTGCTGGTGCTTTCGGTTAATTGCTCAAATTCTAAAAATTCAAGTTGAACTGGAAATGGCGTGTTCTCCATTTTAAAAGTACGAGTGATTTTTTGGTTAGGAACAAATTCATGGATTGTACCATTTGCTCTAAATACCACTATTCCTTGAGGATTTGACGTTTCGAATTGCCAAGAACCATGTTGTTTACTCTCTAGTTTCAGCACTTTTGTACCCATCCATTGCTCAACAATTTCTGGTTCTACATAAGCTTTAAAAAGCAATTGCAAAGGCAAATCAAATTCTCTGGTAATTACGATTTCTTGCTTGCCATCTTCTGCGTGGATTTTTGTTTTTAGTTCCATATTTCTACGATTTATAGTTTTTCATTACGGCCTCCAATTTATTAAACTTGTCATCCCACATTTTGGCAAATGGGAGCAACCACTCTGCAATCTCTTTCATCTTGTTTGGATTAAAGTGGTAAGAAATTTCCCTTCCTTTTTGTTCTTGGCGCAAAAGTTCGCATTCAGTTAAAATTTGAATGTGTTTGGAAATAGTTGGTCTGGCTGTATCGAAGTTGGAAGCAATTGCACCAGCTGTCATTGATTGGGATGCCAATAGGAGCAGGATAGTCCTTCTGGTTGGGTCTGCGATGGCTTGAAAAATATCTCTTCTTAAATTCATATGTAGCTATTTGACTACAAATATATGTGAAGTCATTTGACTACGCAAATTTATTTAGCTATTTTTATTACTTCACGTTATCGAAACGCTGCCTCGGGTATTTAAACCCGATAGAAGCAGAAATACTTTTTGTTTTTGCCTCAGGGTTTAGGTTAGTTGATCACCAACATACAGATTTAGCTTCGCTGAGCCCTTTGGGGTTCTCCTTGCAGTCGAAATGACGGTAAACAAAAAGATTTAGCGTATGGCGGGACTTCAGTAACTATGAAATGCTGTCATTGTTCCAAGGGGCAATGGCAGTAAGTTAAGAGGTGTTGTCAGTCTGAGCGTAGTCGAAGACTAATTTAATTCAGCTAAAAAATCAAAAAAGATTCCTTCGACTACGCTCAGGATGACATCTTTTTTAATTTTGTTTCCTTAGTTTAAGGACATTGCTTAAGGGGAATGCCTTTGGCATTTTTTAAATTAACTAATCACGATTAATAAAAAGCAGAACACCTTAATCCATTGTACTTTTTGGTTCGGGTACTATTTGCCCAATACTTTTCGTAACCAATACTACCTTCAGTTGTACCACTGGTATTGGTGTAATTGATTTTTGAGGTTGTGGCATCATGGCTTACGCCAAATCTTATTTTCTCGGTATCTCTACGTTGCAGAAAAACATCTACAATAAGCGAAAGTACAAATGCATCTGAACCTCCTTGTTGGTTGGTTCTGTACCAAGCACCGGCATTAAAACCTCTGTACTTAAATTGTGCCCCAGCACTAATGGAACTTACATTGCCTTGTTTGTAATAAACTACAGAAGGGATTAAAAAAGCACCTTCGTCTTCCAAATAATTGTAATTATAACTTAAAGGCATTTTAAAACTGGCATTAATTACAAATCTGGCTGGTAGCCTTGCTTGTGTGCCGCTAAAAGATTCGTCTGGTCTATTAATGTGATAAACTGATGCCCCTAGCATCGCATTGCGGTAAACAAAATTTACACCAGCTGCGGGATCAAAGAAAAAGCGGTTAGAAACTTCTGGTAATTGAGCGGAAGAAATTATGCTTGGATCGTAACCTATTCTTCTATCTAATTGATCACTAAATACTAATTTTCGCCAATCTATGCTTCTATTAGTAAAGCCTGCCTGTATACCGAAAGATGCTAAGAATTCATCGCCACCAACACTATAAGAATAAGTGGCGGCAACGTTGTTTTTTGTAAGATAGGCTACGCCTTCGCTACTTCTATTAAAGGATAGACCAACACCACCAGCAAGTTTAGGTACAGCAACATCAACAGATGCATTGATGTAGGAAAGATCCCCTCCTAACGAACTCCATTGGTTTCGATAAATCATGTTTAATCTTAAATCGCCATCGAATTGACCAGTAAGTGATGGATTTAAATAGATGGGCGCATTAAAAAACTGAGAGAATACATGGTCCTGAGCCTTGGTGATTAAAAACCCAAAGCAAAAACCAATACTTAAAATCGCCACAAAAATCCTTTTCATCATCTAATTAAATATATTTCGCCCGTTCGCTTTGGAACAGATTTCCCAAAAGTCATTCCCTTCCATTCTGTGCCGTTAACCAGTTCTACATCTATTTTCCAGAAATAAATTCCCTGGGGTTGGGGCATACCTTTATAGTTTCCATCCCATCCTTCAACAGGTTTGCCATCATTTAGCTTAGTGGTTTCCCAAAGTACCTGCCCCCACTTGTTAAATACCTGCATTTTCCAGCTTTTAATGCCAGAACCTAGGGCAGTAAAAGTTTGCAATTCAGAGCTTGTGCCTCCCGGGATGAATGAGTTTGGCACATACACATAACCCGGAACACCTACAATTTGTACGTATTTCTGAAGACTATCTACACAACCATATTCATTGTAAGTTCTCATGGTAACCAAATAAGTTCCTGTATCTCGATAAGTATGTGAAGGATCTCTTTGTAAGGAAATGTCACCATCGCCAAAGCTCCATTTATAGGTTTGGGGTTCATTGGTACTCTCGTCTGTAAACTTGAAAGTATAATTTGGTATGCTGGTTACCGCTGCTGGGGAAATTGCAAATGCAGCATTTGGTGGAGCTACGATTGTAATGTAATTTGGTATTGTAACTACAGTTGGACAACCTCTGTCACTGTAGGCAGTTAACGTAACGTCATGCTGCCCAATGGTATTAAATGTGAATATTGGTTCTGCATCACGAGAAGTGTTACCATTGCCAAAGTCCCAAGCGTAACTAACTGCACCAACTGTATTATTGGTAAATTTAACCGCTAAACCAGTACAACCTGTAGTTATGTTTGCTTTAAAAGCAACTATTGGTTGAGGATCTATAATAATAGTTACTTGTGATGAAGCCGTTGAACAATCATTATTTGCAACCATGGTAACTGTGTAAGTTCCAGCCCTTGTAAAAGTATGCGATCTAACTTCTGTTTGTAAGGTGTTTACTATGTCCACAACGCCATCTCCATAAGTATAAGTAAATTGGCTCGCTCCTTTTGTGTTGTTAATGAAGTCAACTGTAAAGGGAGCACAGCCCCTCAGTTGATTTCCGTTTACGGTTAAGGCAGGGGTAATTGTATTTGGCGAAACCCTAATAATAATGCTCCTTACATCTGTTCCACATTCATTCGTAGCAGTCATTTTTACATTAAAATCTCTGACCACATCTGTTATGAAAGTATGGCTTACATCTGCTTTGCTTGTTGTAGCAGGAGATGTAGTGCCATCATCAAAATCATAACTATAAAAGGTATTAGAGCCAGGCGATGTGTTTTTGAAGACTATAGCAAGAGGAGAACAGCCGATTGTTGTAGAAGGTAAAAATGCTGCAACTGGCATTGGTCTAACTGTTACGGTTGAAGTTGCGGTGTTAGAACCACAAGGTGTTGTAACTCTTAAACTGATGTTATATACCTTGTCTTTGCCAGCTGGATCTGCTTGAAATGTTAGTGTGCCAGGATCTGCAGTAACGGAAACAAGTACATTGTCTATTCGCCATTCAAATGTAAATCCTGCTGTTATAGCAGTGGTATTTGTAAAAGTAACAGATAATGGCCCGCAACCTTGAGCAGTAGATTGTGTGTAAGATGCAGTAACATTTGGCCTAGTTGTAAAGGTATGGCTCATTTCATCTGAGAGACAACCAAGGCTACTGGTAGTAACTAATCTTATAACTACACTTGCGTTATCTGTAGCAATCGTATAGCCAGGGAAAGTTAATCCAGTACCAATAATTACACCATTTGCATACCAAGTATATGTTGCATTTTGGGCTGGGTAAGGAATGGCTTTGATATTATTATCATCTATTAAATAAGGGTTACAACCAATATCATTTGTATAGGTAAATTCTGCTCTGGCGTTTAAGTTAACGGTTATTCTAATCAAATTACTTATGCTTTGTGATGAACCAGCACAAACTGAACTTGCAACCAAGCGACGATATAATGTAGTTTGCGTAATGGCAGGTGGACTATAAGTTTGTGTATTAATGCCAGGTACAACAGACCAAGTGTTTCCATTATCTGTACTTTGTTCCCAACTATAAGTATAACTAGTTCCATCTCCACCAGTTGGCTGAGAGCCTGTAATTGTATTTGGAGTTGTTGTTAAACAAATGGTTTGATCTGCAGCAATGGTATTATTAGCAATAGGAGGTAAGGCAATTATAGTGATGATGTTACTTGTTGTTGAACACGCACCACTGCTTACAATTCTTTGGTACGATAAATTTGCAGAAACAGTTATATTTAAATCTCGAGCAGTTTGTCCGGTTATGGTTGTCCAAGGTGCGGCACCTGTTGGGCTACTCTGCCAAACATAACTGTAAGTTCCGCTTCCACCAGTTGGTAAACTTCCTGTTAAGGTAATTGCCTGACCAGTACAATTAGTAGTAGCTGAAGTGGAAATGATGTTATTTTGCAGTGCTGATAAATTGTTAACCATAACATCATCACTACTTGCAGGGCATGGCGCTACACCAGAAATTGTCCAACGGAAAATATAAGTTTGACCACCAACTAATCCATTAACTGCGCTGTTAAATTGGCTGGCATTAGCAAATGTTACGCTTGTTTGTCCTGAAATTAATGTCCAAGAGCCAGTATTGGTTAAAGGGTCATTACCAGCTAAAATAGTAGATGTTACATTACATAAATCTTGATCTGGGCCTGCAATGGCCCCTACAGCACCTTGATTTACAGTTACAGTAGCCACTGTAGAAAGTGACTCTCCGCAACTTCCATTTTTTACTACGGCTCTGTATTGTGTGGTTGTAGTTAGATTTACGTAATTGATGGATGGTAATGTTGTATTGATTACCGAGGTAGTTACGAAGTTGTCTGTAGAGCTTTCCCACCTTACAATGTTCCCTACATGCCCGCTTACTGTGATTTGGCCATTGCTATTTCCTGCACAAACGGAAGTGTTACCCGCCGTCATGCCTCCATTTGAAGGGAGGTCGATCTTAATATCTACATCGTCGCTACTTGCAGGACAAGGAGCTAGGCCAGAAACTGTCCAACGGAATGTATAAGTTTGACCAGCAACTAATCCATTAACTGCGGTATTAAATTGGCTTGCATTAGCAAATGTAACACCAGTTTGCCCAGAAGTTAAAGACCATGATCCTGTGTTTGTTAAGGGATCATTTCCTGCTAAGACAGTTGACGTTACGTTACACAAGTTTTGATCCGGGCCTGCAAGAGCGCCAACGGCACCTTGATTTACGGTTACCGTTGCTACTGTAGAAATAGCTTCACCACAACTGCCATTTTTTACAATGGCCCTGTATTGTGTAGTTGTACTTAGGTTGGTGTAATTTATTGTCGGTAATGTGGTGTTGATTATGGTAGTAGTTACAAAATTATCAGTAGAACTTTCCCATCTTACAATACTTCCTACCTGACCGCTTACTGTGATTTGACCATTACTATTGCCGGCACAGACAGCTGTGCTGCCCGTAGTTATTCCACCATCAGATAGAAGGTCTATTCTTACAATTACATCATCACTACTTGCAGGGCAGGGAGCCAAACCTGAAATTGTCCAACGGAAACTATAGGTTTGCCCGGCAACCAATCCGTTAACAGCAGTGTTGTATTTGCTGGCATCAACAAAAGAAGTGCCTGTTTGCCCAGAAATGATGGTCCATAAACCTGTGTTTGTTAAAGGGTCATTTCCTGCCAGAACGGTAGATGTTACACTACATAAATTTTGATCTGGGCCTGCAATGGCACCAACAGCACCTTGGTTTACGGTTATGATAGCAGCACTAGAAATTGCTGTGGCACAAACGCCACTTTGCACAATTGCCCTAAAATAGGTTGTAGTGGTAAGATTGGTATAGGTTAGTGATGTTGTAGTGTTATTAATTATATTTGGATAAGTTACGCCACCATCTGTTGAACTCTCCCACCTTATAACGTTACCTGTTTGCCCGCTTAATGTAATGGTGCCGGTATTAATACCTGCACAAACTGTTGCGGATCCTGCTGTTGTACCACCTACCGAAATTGGATTTATCGTAATGGAAACATCATCAGTTTTTGGAGAGCAGCTAGCCGCTCCAGTAATCGTCCATCTAAAAATATAGGTGTTGCCAGGAAGCAGGCCATTCGCCGTACCATCAAATTGAGTAGGATTTGTAAAAGTTACACCAGGGAATGGGCTTACTTGTGTCCAAAGGCCAGTGCCAACTGTAGGTTGATTTCCTTTAAGTGTAAAACTTGTTGCATTACAAATATTTTCATCTGCACCTGCATCTGGTGTGGTTGGCTGAGGTTCAACAGTAATTGTTATGGTTACTGGAGTTCCAGGGCATCCTTCATCTGAAATTGGGGTAATGGTATAGTCGACAGTTCCAGAAGTAGTTGTGTTATTAACAAGAATATCATTAATTGTATTGGCTGAGGTAGGTGTTGAATTAGTACTACTCCCTAAAACACCAACCGTGGCAGCGCTTGTCCAAGTGTATTTAGTATTTGGTAAATTCGACGCTAAAGTAATGGCTGCACTTTGTCCACTGCAAATATTAAGGCTAACAGCAGTTGGGGTTACAATAGGATTTGGGGTAATTGTAACGGTAAAGGTAAATGGAACTCCTAAGCAACCATTGCCGGTTGGTGTAATTGTATAAGTAACTGTTGCATTTGAGGTAGGATTACTATTTGTTAAAATATCATTAATATTTCCACTTCCACTTGCTGTGAAGCCTCCAGCATTAGCTGACCCAGTTGCTGTCCAGGCATACGTAGCTCCAGCAGTTGCTGAAGTTGGAGCATAGGCAACATCAGTGCCTGTGCAAATCGATTTTGTATTGGCACTATTTACAGTAACCAATGGTTTAATGGTAATAATAATGTTGTCGTCTATAACATCACAAGGAGCAGGTAAAGTGGTAGTTGCTCTTAATGTTAACGTTACTTGTCCTATCGCTTTCTCAGCGGCACTTGGTGTATAAGTTGCATTTATATCATTTCTATTTGGGCTAAAAATTCCCGATCCCCCAACCCATACTCGTGTTAAAGCTGTTCCTGTGACCGAACCATTTAAGTTAACTATATCATTAAAACAAATGGCTTGGTCCGCTCCTGCATTTACTGTTGGGGCCGGTGTAAATGAAATGGTTTGATTTACGGTTACTGATCCACAGTTGTTTGTGTGCGTTACAGAAACTGTATAGGTTGCATAGTCTAGAAATTGTATTGAAGGATATTTCGTGTTCTGATTTGAGCCCCCTGTAAAAGCAAAATTTCCACCAGTAATAGTCCAGGTATAGGTATTTGCTAATTCAAATGATGTTCCCGAGAAAGTAGTTCTTGTAGGTCCTGGTGTTGTAGGGTTAAAATCGTAGGTGTTAATACTACACAGCGCTGCATTTGGAGATAAGGTGGCGGTAGGAGCTTCATTTACTACAACTCTTTGAGATAAAGTACTAACTGAACCACATGAAGGTGTGCTAATAGTTAAGGTAACTTGATAAACCCCGGTATTACCAAAAATAAATTCTGGTTGTTGGCTTGATGAACTTGTACCACCTCCATAAGATACACCTGTAGAAGGTGATACAGACCAAGAATAATTAGCAGTATTACTGCAGGTATTGTCAACTATAGAGGTGTTTGTTGGAATAATGGAACTGCCCAAACAAATTGTAGCTGAGGGAAGCGTAAATGATGGTTTAGGAGAGTCTTGAATACAAATAGACATTTCAAATGGATCGGCATCGCAGGTGCCAGAACTTACTGACTCTAGTCTAACAGTATGGGTGCCATTAGTAGTAAATGTGTAAACTAGATTATCCGATATAGGTCGATTTGCCCATACTAAAACCCCATCTACAAACCAATTATAAAATACAGTGTTCGGCGTGCAACCAGGAGAGTTTGTATTGGGATCTTCGCCTTGTAAAGATGTGTTGACAAATGTTACGGCTGTATTAGTACACGATGGTGTTACTGTTGTAAACGAGTTTATGGGTTTAGCAATAACCTTTGCTGTTGATGAAATGGCAGCACCCACTTTTCCACAAAATGGATTTTCGACGCTAATGTTTACGGCAAAAACGTTGTATTCTGTGCCCGAGGATCCGCTGAAAACATTTCCGCAAGACGATTGTGTGTAAACATGTGAAACTTTTCCTCCACTTTGAATAATATCACATAAAGTATAGGTAGTAGTTGTTAAGTCCCCCCAATTTACTACATACGTGTCTCCTGGGAAGTTTTTTTGAATACCAGCAGTACCAGTGTAATCTACGCTAAACTCTAACGCTCCCTGAGGCAAACAAACTACATTGTTCCCACTAGTTGAAAAGGCTGTTACGGTTTGGTTATTAATAATGAAATATGCTTTTGTTGCAACTCTTCCATCCAGCATTAAAGCCTTAGTTACAAGGGTATAATGCGCTAGACCAGCTGTAAATATTTGATTTGGGGTTAGGAAAGCTAAAGTTGTTGGTGCTCCTCCCGAAATTTCATTTGTAATTGTTGCACTTACTATAGTCCCAGCAGTTGATTCGTTAGTTAGTGCGAAATTATTGTTGTTTTTACCTGCACATAAACCAAAAGTCTCGGTGTTAGCGGCACTTATTGGTACTGAAGTAATTTTAGCCTCAACAGCACTACCAATTCCAATTACAAAAGAATTGGAAACTGCTGTAGTTAAAACTGGTGAAGATGATTCTATCCTTAATTTGTAGCCCAATCCAGCTGGCGTGCCCACCGGAATAATCCCATTTACAAAAGTGCTATAGAATGAATTATAGGTTCCTATTACCACTCCTGGAGCAAAATTTCCACTAGCATCAGAAAGCCTGAGTCTAAAAATGTTTCCTTGAGCTATACAGGTAGCAGGATCTATTGTGAAAGTAGCAGCGATAGTGCTACCGGGTGAATAAGGGCCCGGATCTATTGTACCTATGTTAAGCTGAGCAAACACAGGGAATGCCACAGCACATAATATGCTCAAGAACAGTATTCGGACTAATTTCACGGTAAAACAATAGGTACCCAAATATAGCCATTTATCTATTGAAATTTAATTTTGAATTGGTGAAATTGTCGTTAAAAGAAAAACCCCTCAGAACTTATAAGTTTTGAGGGGGTTTTTATGTGAATTATGGAAGTCCCCTTTAGGGGATTCAGGGGTTTGAATTACATCATTCCACCCATGCCACCGCCACCCATTGGAGGATGTGCACCAGCACCAGCTTCTTCTTGCTCATCTGCTAAAACAACCTCTGTTGTTAATAACATTGCTGCAATAGATGCTGCGTTTTCTAAGGCTACACGTGATACTTTAGTTGGATCGATAACACCAGCTCCAATTAAGTTTTCGTAAACATCAGTACGAGCATTGTAACCGAAATCTGCTGAACCTTCTTTTACTTTTTGTACAACGATAGAACCTTCAATACCTGCGTTTTCGCAAATTTGACGTAATGGCTCTTCGATAGCACGACGAATAATTTGGATACCAGTGTTTTCGTCTTCGTTAACACCTTTAAGGTCAGTTAAAGCAGCAACTGCACGAATAAATGCAACACCACCACCAGCAACAATACCTTCTTCTACTGCTGCACGAGTTGCATGTAAAGCATCATCAACACGGTCTTTTTTCTCTTTCATTTCTACTTCACTTGCAGCACCTACGTAAAGTACAGCAACACCACCTGAAAGTTTAGCTAAACGCTCTTGTAATTTTTCTTTATCGTAATCTGAAGTAGTAGTTTCAATTTGAGCTTTGATTTGACCAACACGAGCTTTGATGTCTTCAGATTGACCAGCGCCATTGATGATAGTAGTATTGTCTTTGTCAACAACAACTTTCTCTGCAGAACCTAAATAAGTTAAATCAGCATTTTCTAATTTATAACCTCTTTCTTCAGAGATAACGATACCGCCAGTTAAGATAGCGATGTCTTCTAACATTGCTTTTCTTCTATCACCAAAACCTGGAGCTTTAACAGCAACAACTTTCAGAGAACCACGGATTTTGTTAACTACCAATGTAGCTAAAGCTTCACCATCTAAATCTTCAGAAATGATAACCAACGGTTTACCAGTTTGAACAGTTTTTTCTAAAACTGGCAACAATTCTTTCATGTTGCTGATTTTTTTGTCGTAGATTAAAATGTAAGGGCTTTCTAATTCCGCTTCCATTTTATCAGCATTAGTTACAAAATATGGAGATAAATAACCTCTGTCAAATTGCATACCTTCTACTGTTTTAACTTCAGTTTCTGTACCTTTTGCTTCTTCAACAGTAATTACACCATCTTTACCAACTTTGCTCATCGCTTCTGCAATTAATGAACCGATAACATCATCGTTATTAGCAGAAATTGAAGCAACTTGTTTAATTTTATTGTTGTCATCACCAACAGCTTGAGATTGCTCTTTTAAATTAGCAACAACTGCCGAAACAGCTTTGTCGATACCACGTTTCAAATCCATAGGATTTGCACCAGCAGCAACGTTTTTAATACCAGTAGTGATAATTGCTTGAGCTAAAACAGTAGCAGTTGTAGTCCCATCACCAGCAATATCTGCAGTTTTAGAAGCCACTTCTTTAACCATTTGAGCACCCATGTTTTCAATTGGGTCTTTTAATTCGATTTCTTTAGCTACAGTTACACCATCTTTAGTGATAGCTGGTGAACCAAATTTTTTATCGATAATTACGTTACGACCTTTTGGACCTAAAGTTACTTTTACTGCATTCGCTAAAATGTCAACGCCTCTTTTCAGGGCGTCACGTGCTTCAACGTTATATTTTACTTGTTTTGCCATTATTAATATTGTTTGAATGTTTTAATGTTGGAAAGTTGAAATATTTTCTTGTCCAACGGTTATATGTTTCATCTTAACATTACAACGTTTAAACATTGCAACGTTACAACGTTTCTTAAAGAGTTCCTAGGATGTCAGAATCTCTCATGATTAAATACTCTGTGCCTTCGATGGTTACTTCTGTACCACCATATTTGCTGTATAAAACTTGATCGCCAACTTTTACGCTTAAAGGAATCAGACTTCCGGTTTGGTCTGCATATCTACCTGGTCCAACTGCAACTACAACACCTTGTTGTGGTTTTTCTTTAGCGGTATCAGGAATATAGATACCTGAAGCTGTTTTTTCTTCTGCAGCAGCAGTTTCAACAACTACTCTGTCTGCATTAGGTTTAAAGTTTAAAGCCATAAATACTTTTATTTTTTAGTTTTTGTAATTGAATTAATTCGCAATATAATACGATGAATTGGATTAATCAGTTTTTGTGCCAAGACTATTTTGATTGTCAAATTTGCATTTGCTGTCAGTTTATGGTTTTTTACAATAATTTCAGGTGTCAGACTGGCAGGAAACAAAAAAATCTTAGGACAAAAAACTAAGGTTTTCACGCTTCTTTTTTTGTAAGATTAATTACTAAATCGTTTTATAAACTAAAATCTAATTTTATACATTTGATTGTATGAGAAGAATTAAATTTCTAGGATGGTTTGTGCTATTGCTTTTTATGGCATCAAATCTCTTTGCCCAACTTGAAAAAAGCCCAGTTGATTATGTAAATCCCTATATAGGTAACATTAGTCATCTATTGGTTCCCACTTATCCAACGGTACATTTGCCAAATAGCATGTTACGTGTATATCCCGAAAGAGAAAATTACACAAGCAATCTATTATATGGTTTACCATTGGTGGTTACCAGTCATCGTGGTAGTTCGGCTTTTAACCTTAGTCCTTACCAAGGATCAATTGCTAATATTAAAAGTGTGATGAGATTGAGCTATGATAACGAAATGATCAAGCCTTATTTTTACAGTGTAGATTTAGATGAAATAGATGTTAATGTGAAGTATGCTCCATCGCATCAATCTGGTATGTACGCTATCGGTTTTGCTAATAAAAAACAGACTCCTTATCTCATCATCAATACAAAAAGAGGAGAGCTAACCAAAACAGACCACAGCATAAGTGGTTACCAACAACTAGACAATAAAACTAAAGTATACATCTATTTAGAAACGGATGTTAAACCAGCGCTTATTGGTACACAAAAGGCTGATAAGATTGAATCTGAAAATAATGCGACACAAGGTAATAATGCCTTTTATGTAATTCAGTTTCCAGTAAATACAAGTAATGTTAAAGTGCGTTATGGTATTTCTTTTATTAGTGTTGAGCAAGCAAAGAAAAATTTAAGACGAGAAATCAAGGATTACAATTTGGATGTTCTGGCTAAACAAGGTAAAAATATTTGGAATAAAACGCTTAATAAAATTAAAATAACCGGAAAGGATGAAAACGCCAAAGTGGTTTTTTATACCTCACTTTATCGTACTTATGAGAGGATGATTTCTATATCTGAAGATGGAAATTATTATAGTGCTTATGACGGCAAGGTGCATAGCGATGGTGGTAGAAATTTTTATACAGATGACTGGATTTGGGATACCTATAGGGCTACGCATCCGCTACGCGTTATTATAGAACCTAAAATGGAAAGCGATATGATTAACTCTTATGTTACCATGACAGAGCAAATGCCAAAAGCGTGGATGCCTAATTTTCCAGAAGTAACAGGAGATAGCAGAAGAATGAATGCTAACCATGCGGTAGCTATGGTTGCAGATGCGAATGCAAAAGGATTAAAAGGCTTTAACTTACAACAAGCCTATGCTGTGGCTAAGGCAGCAATTACAGAAAAAACCTTGGCGCCATGGTCTTCAAAACCAGCCGGAATATTAGATCAATTTTATAAGGATAAAGGTTATTTCCCTTCTTTGGCTGCTGGTGAAAAAGAAACTGTACCAGAAGTGCATGGTTGGGAACGTAGACAACCTATTGCTGTAACCTTGGGAACAGTATATGATGAATGGTGCCTTTCTAAGATTGCTTCAGCAATTGGTGATAAAAAAGATGCTGATTATTTTTCTCTTCGCAGTAAAAACTATCGTAAGGTGTTTAACCCTGAAACCAAGTTTTTTCACCCTAAAGATTCTACTGGTAATTTCATGCCAAATTTAGATTATCGTTTTCCGCCAGCAGTTGGTGGTAGAGACGCCTATGATGAAAACACAGGATATATTTTTCGTTTTGATGTACAACACAATATTGCAGACTTGATCAACTTGATTGGAGGAAAAGATGAATTTATTGGTGCTTTAGAAAATATGTTCAGTACACCGTTGGGCAGAGGTCGTCCAGATTTTTATCAAACTTATGCCGATCATACAGGTAATGTTGGCCAGTTTTCTATGGGAAATGAGCCAGCCATGCATATCCCATATCTGTATAGTTATGCTGGACAACCTTGGCATACCCAAAAAAGAGTTAGAACATTGCTTGACCAATGGTTTAGAAATGATTTAATGGGTATACCCGGTGATGAAGATGGAGGCGGACTGACTTCTTTTATAGTTTTCTCTCAAATTGGTTTTTATCCCGTTACACCAGGCTTACCAATGTATGTAATAGGTAGTCCGGTTTTTGAAAAAGCAACCTTGGATTTGGGTAATGGAAAAACTTTTACGGTTAGTTGCTTAAACTATTCATCGGGTCATAAGTACATTCAAAGCGCTAAATTAAATGGGAAGGTTTGGAATAAAGCATGGTTTAGCCATGAAGAATTAATGAAAGGAGGAGTTTTGGAATTAGTGATGGGCAAAAATCCTAACAAGATATGGGCTGCGGATAAAGATGCCGTTCCGCCTTCTTTTGAAATGCCTAATTAACATTTACTTGATAAATAATTCAAAATGAAAAAAATACTATTCCTAATTGCGTTATTGGTTACATTAAGCCAAATAAAAGCTCAGGAGGTAAAACCACTAGAAGTTGCTATTGCTGGGCTAAGTCATGATCATATTTATGGAATTTTACAGCATTATAAAAAAGGAACCATAAAGCTTTTAGGCATAGCCGAAGCTAATCCAGTCCTAGTTGCCAAATTCAAAAAGAGCTATCAAATTCCAGATTCTCTGTTTTACAAAGATTTGCGAGCTTTACTTAAAAATAAGCATCCAGAAGTGGTAATGGCATTTAATGCGGTTTCTGAACATATTAATGTAGTTAGAGTTTGTGCGCCTCTAAAAATAAACGTGATGGTAGAAAAACCATTGGCAACAACCGTAAAAGATGCTGAAGAAATTGTTGCCTTGGCCAAAAATAATAGCATACAGGTATTAACCAATTATGAAACTACTTGGTATGCTAGCAATCAAAATGTGTACCAACAAGTAAAGGCAAATGCAGTTGGCGATGTAGTAAAAATGATAGTACACGATGGACATCAAGGGCCTAAAGAAATAGGGTGCAGTGCTGAGTTCTTAGAATGGCTAACAGACCCAATAAAGAACGGGGCAGGAGCTTTAACAGATTTTGGTTGTTATGGCGCTAACTTAATGACTTGGTTAATGAATAATCAAATGCCAATTTCTGTTAGTGCGGTTACGCATCAAATCAAACCTACTGTTTACCCTAAAGTAGATGATGATGCTACCATTATTTTAGAATACCCAAATGCTACTGGAATTGTTGAAGCATCATGGAATTGGCCATTTAGCATTAAGGACTTAGAGGTTTTTGGCAAGAAGGGTTATTTACAGGCTGTAAATGGAAATACCTTGCGTAGCAAAAACGGAAATAATAACTATGACATCCTAAAACTGGAGCAGTCTGAAAAAAACTACAGAGATTATGTGCCTTATGTTACGGCAGTTTTAAGAGGGGAAATTAAACCTGTAAATGATTTATCATCATTAGCAAACAATTTAATTGTAGTAAAGATTTTAAATGCAGCAAAAGAATCTGCCAAGACAGGAAAAAAAGTGATGATGAGGTAGCCTTATTAATTTCTTGCCCTTAACCAAAAAATGTAACATGATGATTTGGATCATTCAGCTTATTTCAAGATAGTTTCGGTTAAATAGGGGTTACTGTTGCCGTCATGCTCAGCTCGTCCCGATAGTTATCGGGAGGGCATCGTAATGCGATAGCAGGTATTTTTACTTTTCGCTGGTATTATCACCAATCCACTATTTTTTTTATCGGTAAGTATAGTTGGTGATCCACCAACCAGAGGTTAATATTATTTACTACCCTCATATTCAGTTCGACGGGGCATCGTAATGAAATTAAACTTATTTCGATTAAGAATTTAATTTACTGATAGAGTGTATATTTGCATCATTATGGGTTACACAAAAGAAAGAGTAAAGCTTGAGAAGCTATTGGCTAAGCTAAATGGAGTTAGTATTTACATCGAAAAAAGTCTTGATGTATTGTTACATACTCATGAAGAGTATTCTCATACCATTAGAATTTTAAAGAACAAAGAGCCTGAGGTATTTACAAGTCATTACACTGAAGAATTACAGGCTATTAAGCTGGCTAAAAAAACGCTAAAAGAAAGCGACACAGATTTAGCAAAAGAAGAAAATTTTAATGCTTATAAAGAGGTTATAACTACAGCCCTTAAAAAAACGATTAACGCTGCGCTAGCGATTGTATAAGATTTAGATTGGCTAATAGTTTGTATAATTAGAACATCTGATTGGTGATAACACCACAGTTGTTCGGAACAAATTTATTAATGATTTTTTAACCACACCTGCCTGCCGGCAGGTAGAGACATAGAAAACATAGGATTGAGCAGTTTCTTCTGTATCAACTATGTGCCTATGTGGTTAGTTTTTAATCTTCCGAACACTGATAGTTATAATACCCACCAGAGATTAAACTGACAAATGCGAATCAAGGTGTTTGGAGCTTAGGGTAGGGGCAATGTGGCAAAAGGTTAACCCTACATTAGTTTAGCCTTAGTGTTACAAGTTCCATCCTACGTCCATCCTTCGTTCATCTTACGTTTATCCTTCGTTTTTATAGGCGCCTAGGTATAGCAATATTAGGTGTAGTCTGAAGCTTGGCTGGGATCTTAGCTGATCATGTGCAAAAGTTGTGGACTAGGTAGATATTATTACGCTCGCTAATAACTAGAATTATCACACAGGAACATTGCTGTAATAAATCTTCATCATAAATGTATATAAAATCTATATAAAGTCCAAGTTTTATTATTAATATATGGACTTAGTATGGATTATATATGGACTTACTATGGACTTAGATAGTAAGAGAGTAACATTGAGGTAAGTGGTAAATCTATTCGGTTATCGTTAAACCTAAGGTTACCCTAATTGAAAATAGATATGGAATTGGTTCACAGATTTTGAAAGTGATCCGTCTTAGCGTTAGTTAAATAGGGTTACGCTTTTATATTATTTTACGATTAGTTGCCGTTCGGCTTTCCTGTTTGCAAGGGACGAACTTCTAAAACAAAAAAACTCCTGAACTTTCGCTCAAGAGTTTTCACTATTTCGTTTAATGAAATTATTTTTTAGTAGTATCTGCAGTTTTTGCAGGAGTTGCAGCTGGTGTAGCAGATTTAGTACCGCCACCCAAAATAGAAGGATTAGCTTGTTTGCTGATCTTATCGTCAATTTTAGAAGCGCCTGCAGATGCACCACCACCAGATTTACCAACAGTGGTAATTGCTAATGAACAAACTACAATTAAGGTTAACAATACCCAAGTGCCTTTTTCTAAAACATCACCAGTACGTTGTACGCCAAACATGTTACTGCCAGAACCGCCAGTAGCCAAACCACCACCTTTTGGGTTTTGTATTAAAACAAATCCGCCTAATGCGATGCAAAAAATAATTAATAAAATGATTAAAAAGGTTACCATGGTATTTTATGTTGTTAAATTTTCTTTTCTAGAGATTGAATAAGGTCGGCAAAGTAACGGCTTTTTTCTGGAAATTTCAAACTTAATTTTTCATAAGTATCTATAGCCTTGTGGTAAAGCGTTTGCTCGATATAAATTGCCGCCAAAGTTTCTGAAACTAGATCGTTATGGTCTTCGGCACTTTTCTTTGCCTTGTTCTCATTGTTGATTTGCTCTGCCTTTGGTGGTCTTATTTGTGGCTCGTTTTTAATGAACGAATCTATAATATCGGTCCCTTTATGTACAATTTGCTTGTTTAGCGGTCCTTTATTAGCTTCATCGGCAATATTAAATGGTGTTTGCAAATGGAAGATGTGCTCCACATATTGTTGCTGTAATTCGCCTTGAACAGCAGGAGTGTTGTTAGTCTTTTTCGGCGTAACATAAGGTTGAAAAATCTGCTCATGCGCTGCACGTGTTTTTGCTAACCACCATAAAAAGGTATAAGGCAATTTATCATCATCGTATTTGCTAACCGTTTGCGCTTCTGCTTCTTGGTCGTACTCTTCTGGATGTGTAAATACTTTAGTCTCGCTTTTTGGTGTCGCGGAAACTTCAGTAGTAAAGCTTTTTTCGAATGCAAAAAAGTCTGATGCTACAATACTTTCTATTGCTAATTGATCAGGCAAACTTTCTTCCTTAACCTCATCTTTGATCTTAATCTCGTCCTGAGCCTTAGTTAAAACAGGAACAAAAGCAGCAGTGTCAACTTCAGCTATTTCTTCAAAAGTTTTCTCCTCTTCTTTTTCAGGTTCTACTGCCGGAGTAATGTTTAACTCAGCTATTTCTTCGTAAACTTCTTCGTCAACCTCATCTTCTACCTCAGTCTCAACCTTATCCTCAGTTACAGGACTTGCCTTTATCTCAGTGATTTCCTCAAAAGTTTCTTGCTCATCTGTTAAAGTTTCGGCAAGTTCCAAATCTTCTACACTTTCTATCTGCTCGTAGGTTTGATTTTCATCCGCCTTGATGGCGTCAACAGGAACTAAATTTAATTTGCTGGTAATTAAACTTTCTGTTTGATAAATGACTTGATGCAACAAAGCACCACCATTATATAAAGCTGCAGTTGCTAAAGTAGAATCGTTTGCATTGGCCTTAGCTAATAATAAATGTAAAGGCTGATAATAAGGATATTTTTTAACTAAATCTGACAACAAATCGGTATCTGCTGACGAAACCATAACTGGTTTTGCCAATAAATTTGCGAGGTGTTGTTTAGTATGTAGATCTAGCTCCATGTTGCTAAGTTAATAATTGAAATGTGATATTGTTACCATTGTGCGAAAGCACGATTAAATATATTTTCGGTAAGCTTTACGTTTACTTCCTTAATCAATTTATCTTGAATGGATTGCAAAGATTGACCTGCTAACGAAAAATCTGTGAAAGCTGTAAAGCTTTCATCAAAGCCTTCTTTTTCATGGTCCTTAATGTTATTGATGTATTTAACTTTAACAGTTATGGTTAAGCGATTGGCACCAGCAACCGGTCTGGTGTTGTCTTGTATGGCAATTGGTTTAATGTTGTAATCTACAATCTCACCCGTAAAGCTTGCATCTGCTTCTTGCTGTTGCGTAATAGTTAAATTACTTTGATTACGGATATAAGTTTTTAAGGATTCAGTAAAATCATTACTTAAAGTTGGGATTACTAAGGGTGCTTTGTTCTCGAAAAGTGAAATGTTAATTGTTTTCATTTCTGGTGGGATAGAAGCACCTTTAAATGTATAACACCCGCTTAGTGAAATAACAACTGCTAAAATGAATATGATTTTCCTCATGGTTATAGGTTAAGTTCTTTTATCTTACGGTATAATGTACGTTCTGAAATACCCAATTCTTGTGCAGCAAATTTACGTTTGCCTTTATGTTTCTTTAATGCTTTTTTAATTAAGTCAGATTCTTTATCTACTAAGGATAATGATTCTTCAACTTCCTCGGCATCATGTGCATAGTTATATTCTGTTGGCGCATTTTGCGATGGATGTTTAATTGTTAAAGTTGACTCATTGTTGTTAGGCATATCAACTTCTTGATATAACTGATTAATGAACTGAGGGTTGTCTGCCATGATATGCGATGTATTGCCACCATTCTGAATAATCTCTGCTACCAATTTTTTCAACTCCATCATGTCCTTTTTCATATCGAAAAGAACCTTGTACAAAATATCTCTTTCAGAAAAATCTTCTTTGCTGTTTCCATTAAGCGTCATCGGTAAATTACTTCCTTGTTCATTCGGAATATAATTTAACAAAGCTTGTCCGCTTACATTTCTGTCTTTTTCTAGAACGCAAATTTGCTCTGCAATATTTTTCAACTGCCTAACATTTCCTGGCCAGCTGTAATTGCTTAAAATCTGAATGGCTTCTGGTTCTAACTGAATCCCCGGACTGCGGTATTTATCGCTAAAATCTGCAGAGAACTTACGGAACAATAAATAAATATCTTCCTTGCGTTCATGCAAAGCCGGAATGCGCAATGGAACAGTGTTTAACCTGTAGTATAAATCTTCACGAAATTTTCCAGATTTTACCCTGTTATAAACATCAACGTTTGTTGCCGCAATAATACGTACATCTGTTTTTTGAACCTTAGAAGAACCTACACGTAAATACTCACCACTTTCTAAAATACGTAACAAACGAGCTTGTGTACCCAATGGTAATTCGGCAACCTCATCTAAAAATATCGTTCCGCCATTGGCAACTTCAAAATAACCTTTACGAGCTTCATGTGCGCCAGTAAAAGAGCCTTTTTCGTGACCAAATAATTCTGAATCTATTGTGCCTTCTGGAATTGCACCACAGTTTACCGCAATAAAAGCACCATGTTTACGAGTGCTCATTTGATGGATAATATGAGAAAAAACTTCCTTACCACTACCACTTTCTCCGGTAATTAATACCGACATGTCTGTAGGGGCAACTTGTCTGGCAGTATCTATAGCACGGTTTAACAGCGGCGAACCACCAATTATCCCGAACCTATTTTTTATATCTTGTATATCCATTTAGTATCAAGTATTTAGTATCAAGTATCAAGACGGCATTGCTAATTGTTGCTTCTTTATCCTTGTTCTTTAAGCTTAGGCTATTCTTCCTAAAAGTGTAGCAGATGTGCAACGTTCTATATAAACATTTGCATAGTCGCCTGGTTTTACTGAATCGGTAACTGGAAAAACAACCATCGCATTTTCGTCATTTCGACCCCTATACTCTTTGTCTGACTTTTTAGAGTAACCTTCAATTAAAACCTTAACTGTTTTACCAACAAAATCTTCTAGGCAAGCCAATGAATCTTCTTGCTGTTTTTTGAATATTTCTGCCAATCTACGGGCTTTAATATCGTCTGGAACATCATCTGTGTATTTACGAGCAGCCAAAGTTCCAGGGCGCTCTGAGTAGGAGAAGGTGTAAGCGAAATTGTATCTCGCATAATCCATAATGCTCAACGTATCTTGGTGTTCTTCTTCTGTTTCGGTGCAGAACCCTGCGATAATATCAGCCGAGATGGCGCAACCTGGTATAATGCTGCGGATGGCATCAATTCTGTTCATGTACCATTCGCGGGTATAAGTACGATTCATTAAAGCTAAAATCCTCGAATTACCCGATTGAACAGGCAAGTGAATGTAATTGCAAATGTTATCGTATTTAGCAATGGTGTATAAAACTTCGTCGGTAATGTCTTTTGGATGTGAAGTAGAAAAACGAACTCGTAAATTCGGACTAATTTCAGCAACCAAAGCCAATAATTGAGCGAAGTTCATCGATCCCTCTTCCGCAATTAGGTGTTCATCTCTACGTGTTCCTGGTAAATCGGTTTTATTAGTTAAAGCCTCCAATAAGGCATCGCCGGTTAAAGTATTCATTTCGTCGGCCAAATCATTTGTTATAGCTTGGTCAGCTTTTGGTTTTGTCCAATGATATGAATCAACATTCTGCCCTAACAAAGTAACTTCGCGATAGCCATTTTCAAATAAATCTTTACATTCGTTAATGATAGAAAATGGGTCTCTGCTGCGCTCACGACCACGAGTAAAGGGTACAACACAGAAAGAACACATGTTGTCACACCCACGCATAATGGTTACGAAAGCAGTAATGCCATTGCTATTTAAACGAACCGGACTAACATCTGCATAAGTTTCTTCGCGAGATAAAATTACGTTTACTGCTTTATGTCCTTCTTCTACCTGGCTAATTAACCCAGGTAAATCACGGTAAGCATCTGGACCAACAACCACGTCCACTAATTTTTCTTCTTCTAAGAATTTAGCTTTTAAACGCTCGGCCATACAGCCCAAAACGCCAACAATTAATTTCGGGTTTCTTCTTTTCTCTACACCAAATTGTGAGAGGCGATTACGAACACGAGTTTCAGCGTTTTCGCGAATAGAACAGGTGTTGATGAAAATAACATCTGCTTGATGATAATCTCCAGTAGTTTCAAAACCTGTATCAGCTAAAATTGATGCAACGATTTCGCTATCTGCAAAATTCATTTGGCAACCATAACTTTCAATGTACAGTTTTCTGCCGTCGCCTTTTTTTGGAGTTTCTAAAAGTAAAGCCTCTCCCTGGCGCTCTTCATCGTGTTTCTTTTCCGTAAGCTGTAAATCAATCATCAATTATTCAATTTTATTGGGGTTTCAAAAATACAAAATATAATTTATAAATGACAAATTGTCAGCATCAAAAATAACTCTCCTTACAAAATTCAAACAATGCGGCTAAGATTTGGGTTATTACTTAAATCATTTTATGCCAGCTAAAAAACGCAATACAAAAAAAATACTTACTTGGGTAGGAGGTATTTCGCTAACGCTTATTATTTTAATTGGAGGAGTTGCCATTTACTTTAGTGCAAAGTGGAAACCGCTATTAACAGAAAAAATTAAAGCCGGCGTTTACGAAGGTTCTAATCATTTATATAAAATTGATTTTCAAGATATCCATTTAAATTTGGTTACTGGAACCATCGTTTTAGATAGTATTAAATTAACTCCAGATACTACAGTTTTTAATCAGCTAAAATCGATAAAAAGAGCACCAGCGCATTTATTTAGAATTAAACTGGCGCACTTAAACCTGAAACGAGTAAGTGTTTTGAAGGCTTATTTCAGTAAGGAAATTATCATGAATGATATCATATTGGATAATCCATCCATTGATATGGTTTATCATAAAGTGCCTAAAAGAACTGATACACTTGATGATGATAGAACATTATACCAGCAAATTTCTAAGTCATTAAAATCAATTAGAGTTTTAAATATTAAAGTAATTGATGCTGATTTTGATTATTACAACGGTTCGAAAAAATTAAATGCCGTTAAACATTTGAGTATTAATGTGAAAGATGTTTTAATAGATTCATTAGCGCAATTTGATACAACCAGGGTTTTTCACGCTAAAGATATTGCCTTTGCAATGGCCGATTATCGTTCTTTAACAACGGATAAAATGTACACCATCAAGGTGGATACGGTAAGAGGTTCCTTGAATAAAAAAACGTTGAGAGTTGTTGGTGTTCAACTAATTCCGATGTATCCAGACTTGGCTTTTAGTAGAAAATACAATGCACAAAAGGACCGTTATGATTTGAAGTTTGATGAGTTAAGTTTTAGTGGAATAGACTTCATTTCCTTAAATAATGATGGAAATTTACACGCTAAGAGATTAAACATAGGGCCAGCAAAAGTTGCGGTGTTTTTAAATAGGGAATTGCCACCTGCAGGTTTTAACAAGGGAAGAAATTATCCGCACAATGCGTTAAAAAGATTAGGTATAGAAACCTTGATTGATACCTTAACCTTAAATAAACTGGATATTGCTTACACAGAGTATAACCCAAAAACTAAGGAACGTGGAACTTTAAAACTGGATAATTTAAGCGGACAAATTTTAAATATAACCAATGATTCTTTAAGATTAACTAAGAGAAATCACGCTTATGCAGATTTAACTACCTATGTAATGGGAACAGCAAAATTGAATGTTAAAATCGATTTCAATTTAACTTCAAAAGATGCTGCTTTTAGCTATATGGGGCACGTAAGTCCGTTTGATTTGAAGGTATTAAATCCGCTTTCTAGGTCTTTGGGTTTGGTTTCTATTAATACCGGAAGTGTTAAAAGTGTAGATTTTACCATTAATGCGAACGAAAGAGGAAGTGCCGGTGTGGTAAAATTCGCTTACAACGATTTAAAAGTTAACCTTCTAAAAGAAGATGAAAATGGGGTAAAGGAAAAGAAAGGCTTATTATCATTTTTGGCAAACACAGTGTTAATTAAAAACGATAATCCTACAAAGGACGAACCTCTAAGAGTTGCTAATATTACTTTTACAAGAGTTCCTCAGGCATCATTTTTTAACCTAATGTGGAAGAGTGTTTTTATAGGTATACGAGAAAGCGTTGGACTTGGAATTGTTCCGGTAAAGCCCATGAAAGAACCAGTTCCCAGCAAAAAAGCAGAGCGAATAAAAAAACGAACAGAACGAAAAGCAGAAAAGGCTAAGAACTAATAACTGTTTTACCATCTAAGAAATCTAAGATTTTCTTAGCTGGTTCAAAAACCGCTACATTTTACTATATTGGAACACATAAACAAATGTTCAAAATATGGCTGATAAGGCACCAAGAAAATTTAAAGTTATAAAGTGGGTTTTAGGAATATTATTATTCATTGCTTTAAGTTTAGTTGGTGCTTCTTGGTACATCAGTGTAAAGTTTAAACCCTTAATTAAGGCTGAACTAAAAGAGTTGGTGCAGAAATCAACTAATGGTTTGTACAGTGTAGATTTTTCTGAAATTCATACCAATTTCATCACGGGTTCTGCAACTATAAGTGATGTAAAAATCATTCCAGATACCAATGTTTTTAAGCTTTTAATAGCAGCGAAAAAAGCACCAAACAATCTTTATTATATTCGTTTAAAGGAGTTGGCTATTAAAAAATTCCATCCATTTACTATCTATTTCAATAAAAAGGTGGATGTAGATTTATTGTTGTTTGATAAGCCAGACATCACCATGGTTAACAAACACTTCGATTTTAATGACAACAGACCCCCACGCCCAAGGGTTTCTCCTTACGATTACATCAAAAAGATGTTCAAATCATTAAGGGTAGAAGTGGTGGATTTTAGAAATGCTAGATTTAAATACGTAAATAATAATGGGCCAGTGGCAGATGTAGATTCTGTCGCAAACATAAGTATTACGCTAAAAGATTGGTTAATCGATTCGCTTTCTGCCCAAGATAAAACAAGGCTCTATTTGCTAAAAGACATTAATGTAAATGTGGTAAACTATGCTTACGCAACACCCGATAGTATGTATCACATCAATGTTAATCAATTAGATTTTACCGCGTCTAGCGGAAAAGTAAACATTAAGGAGTTTGGATTAGTGCCTCGTTATAGCGAAGCCGACTTTGCCAAAGTAGCTGGTTATGCAAGGGATAGGTTTAACATCCAACTCAATAACATCAGCCTTGATGGCTTAGATTTACCTGCCTACATACGCAAAAGAGAGTTAATTGCCAGCCAAATGACAATTACAGATGGAAGTGTAAATGTGTTTAATAACAATACGTTCCCTAAGTTGGTTAAAGATAAAACAGGAAGGTTTCCGCATCAACTATTACAACAATTAAACGCACAATTGACCATCAAAAAAATTAACCTCAGTAATATTGATGTGAGTTATGCCGAGTTTGACAAGAAGAGTTTGCAGCGAGGCAAAATTAACTTTCAAGGAACATCAGGAGTCATTACAAATACCACCAATGGAGAGAAAATAAAAGCAGTTAACCCAATTATGCAGGCAGATTTGGTAAGTTATGTAATGGGACAAGGGAAATTAAACATCAACTTTAAGTTTTATTTAACCTCGCCAATTGGTGCTTTTGATTACAAAGGAGCAATTACAGGCCTAGATGGTAGAAAATTAAACCAGATTGTTAAACCATTGGGAATGGTACAAGTAAATAAAGGAGATATTAAAAGTTTAGCATTCGATATTAAGGCAAATCAGGATGTTGCGAAAGGAAAAGTTGACTTTAAGTTTAATGATTTGTCTGTAGCGTTATTAAAAAAGCAAGAAGGGAAACAACGCTTAGTTAAAAAAGGCTTGCTTTCCATACTGGCAAATGCGTTGGTTTTATACTCTGATAATCCAACTGCCGATGGAAAATATACGTCTGCACCCATTAATTTTAAACGGGAACCAACAGCATCATTTTTTAGTTTCATCTGGAAAACCCTTTTTCAAGGGGTAAAATATAGTGTTGGCGTAACGCCACAAAAAGAAGCCGAAATTAAGGCTCAAGTTGCCAAGTTCGAAAAGATGAAAGATGACAGGGACGAACGCAGAAGACGTAGGCAAATTCGAATAGAACAAAAAGAGCAACAACAGCGACGTCGCTAGAAGCAAAACCGCCTTATATGTTTGGCATATAAGGCGGTTAATTTTATCTATAATTCCTTCGGCAAGCTACCGATATAAATCCGATAGCTATCGGATCGGTCCACGTCAGGATGACAAACCTAAACTATCCAGTTCCAACCAAATCTATCTTCAGTTAAACCGTTTCTAATGTCGTTTAATTCTTTGGCAATACCTGTAGAAATAGTACGAGTGCTGGCATCACTTAATTTGTAAAGTTCGCCTTGGTAACCAATCTCGCCAATTTGAGTAACGGTGGCTGCGGTACCAACTGCAAAAGCTTCAGTTAATTTTCCGTTTTTAGCACCTTCCACAATTTCTGCGATGGTTACTTTTCTTTCTTCAACAGTAATTCCTCTATCTTTTGCTAAAGCAATAATGGTATCACGAGTTACACCATTTAAAATGGTTTCGCTTACAGCAGCAGTAATTAATTTGCCATCTAAAACAAACATTACGTTGGCTGCACCAGATTCTTCAATTAAGGTATGCGTAGCAGAATCTGTCCAAATTAATTGGTCAAAACCTTCTTTTTGAGCCTCTGCAAAGGGATATAAAGAACGAGCATAATTTCCGGCAGTTTTGGCATAACCAACTCCACCTTCGTTTGCACGAGTATATTTTGTTTCTATTTTAACTTTTAAAGCTTTAGTGTAATATGGGCCAGTTGGAGTAGCCAATAAAACAAATTTATAAGTATCACTTGCTTTTACACCTAAAGCTGAATCTGTTGCAAACATTACAGGTCTTAAATACAAAGAGTAATTTTCTTGCGTTGGCACCCAGCCTTTATCAATATTAATTAAGGCAGAAATAGCTTGCATAAAAATCTCTTCTGGAATAGTTGGCATTGCAATTCTATCAGCAGAAATATTAAAACGCTCAAAGTTTTTGTCCGCTCTAAAAACACTTACTTCGCCATTTGGCAAACGATAAGCTTTCATTCCTTCAAAAATTGCCTGACCATAATGTAAAGCAGAAATTGCAGGGCTCATTGGAATTGGTCCGTAAGGTAGAATCTGCAAATTCTTCCATTCTCCATCTTCAAAATCGGCCATAAACATATGATCTGTAAAAATTTTTCCGAATGGTATGTCTTTAAATTCTGTTTCAGCTAATCTCGGATTGCTGCTTTCTGTAATCTTAATTTGTAAAGTATCTATCACTGCCTTAAGTATTTATTTGATGTAAAAGTACGAAAAAACGTATTTAAACCCAATTTATTTTTCGTTTCGAAGTGTTTGTAATACACTAAGCACCCAACCTTTACCCCATTCTTCCATCTGTTCTTCCGTCCATAAAAAGGGATAAAAAATTCGCTTTTGGAAACGCGGAGGCAAGTATTTCTGCCAATTTGTTCCGCCAGTTGCGGCAATATCTGTTGGGTCTTTTTCTAAATAACGCACAGCGGATTTGTAATGAGACAATGGCCATTCTACGTTTACATAAAGGTCTAATTTTCTCAATTCTTCAGCCAGTTGGCTCACGTCTTCTCCTTTTTTCTTTAATTGATGATATAAAGCGGAGAAGTTGGTTTGCTCGCGTTCTTTGGCTAGGGCAAGAAACTGCGCCGCGTATTTTTTAATGAATTGCTTTAAGGTTAATGTCTGTTTGCCACTAGATAATTCTGTAGCACCAAACTTCCAATAAATATGTTCAAATTTTTCTTCGATAGTATTGTTTGCTAGGGTTTCTCTTTGACTTTTATCAACCAGTTGTGTAAAGTCTGTAGCGCTAATTTCTATCATTCTGTATTGGCCAGATTGAAATCCGCTTGCCGGCAATAAAGACATCCTGAACTTTAAAAACTGTTCTTTCTCCATTCCATTAACCATTACTTCAAAAGAAGTAGTTAATGCATTAAAATAGGCATTAATCCGTTTTACGCGTTCTGTAAAAAATTGCACAGTTAATTCAGTGTGTTCTGCAATTTGCCTGCATTCATGTAAAGAAAGTTTAAAATATAATTCCGTAATCTGATGATACATGATAAAAATCTCTTCATCAGGAAAAGGAGTTTTTGGGCTTTGTAGGCTCAGTAAAGTATCTAAATGGATATAATCCCAATAGGTTAAAAAATCTGCGTACAACAAACCATCTAGGTAAGATGCCATATCTTGACCCATTGCTTCATACTTTTCTTGAAGCTTATCTAGTTTGTCTTTTATTTGTGGTGTAAAATCCATGGCTTAATTAAAATTAGTAATAATGAAAATACAGGTCGCACATAATGCAACGATAAGTTATTACTAATCAATTAACTTGGTCTGGCTATAATTACGCTAATGAAAGAAGCCCATTTCCAAGTTTTAAAATCCATGTTCAATTTCATATGGTTAATTAATACAGCACTCTAAACTTAATCGTATTCTCAATCTTCTTTAACGATTTAAACAATTGTTTATCATACTCGGCATTAATATCAGTTATGGCGTAACCCAATGTAGGGTTTGTCATTAAAAATTGTCCAACAATGTTGATGTTGTGCTTAGCAAAAATAGTGTTAATCTGCGCCATAATTCCAGGTACATTTTTGTGGATGTGAATTAAGCGGTGCGATTTATCAATAGCCGGCAATTGTAAATTAGGGAAATTGCTGCTCATATAAGTTGTTCCCTTATTCATAAAATCAATAACTCGTTTCGGAATAAAAGATGCACTCCTCGGATTGCTTTTTGGGTCGTCGAAAACCACAATACCCATATCAGTACAAGTTTGAAAAGAAAGCTTGTTTTTGGCACTTCCTAAATAACCAATGGTTTTTAGCTTAACTGCACGTTCTAGCTTTTCTTGCTCAATTTTCTCGCCATCCGCTAATAAAATCATTCCCACATCGGCAACATATTTTTCTTCGAAAGAGGTTTTATGTCTAATAGAAAAACCATCTTTCTTCAAAAGGTCGATACTTTCTTTTGGAATGTCTCCAACAACTAAGCAAAGAATCCTGTTCTTCGGATAAGATATCGCCCTTGGCAAATTATTTACGTACAAAAACTCATCAAAACTTGGTGTAATGTGGTCGGCTTTTGAAACAATACTTTCTCTAGCAATATTCTCTGTAAAGGCGAAGAATTTTTTTATCAATCCACTTTCACGAAGTTGATAATCAGAATAACCATCTCCAATGCCATACAAATCTCCTTCTAAAGCCATTTGGCGCATTAGTTTTACTTTGCCACCTTCTTCACTTAAAGGGTTCGAGTGGTCGTAATCTATAATTTTTCCATCACCTGTGGTTACAAAAGTGTTGGCGTAAATATTCTCTTTTTTAATATGATACTGACTTACAACGGGTGTAATGAATTCTTTAAATCCGCCAGAAACTATTAAAACTTCATCAGCGTGTTTTTTAAAGAATGCCGCATTACGAGAAAAGGAAGCGGAAACTTTCTTTTTTAAACGAGTAATTAGTTGCTTTAAATGGTCTTCGTTTGCCTCTAATAATTGAACACGTTTTGCCAGGCTTTCAGAAAATGAAAGCTTTCCTTCCATTGCTAAGTTGGTATAATCTTCAATTTTTTTAAAGATTGCTTCCTTATCAGGATGTTTGTTTAAAGAGATACGAGCCAGTTCATCTAAAGCTTCTACTTGCGTAAAGGTGCTGTCAAAATCGATAATATAATAGTTCTGTGGTTTCACCTGGTTGTTTTTTGTTTTTAATTGTCAGCTGGAGCCTTTGAGGATTAAAATTCATCATCCCTCTGCATTCAATGATGAATTTTAATCCTGTCGGGTTGATTAGCGTTATTTCAAAGCCTCGCAAACTTCGCGGATGCTTTGTTTTAGTGGTTTAAAGTTAATATTTATGGCAGTTCGAATTTTTTCATTGCTGTAATAACTCAAATTAAAACTGCTACGAGCGGCATCTCTGGTTAAAGCTGGGGCTTTTCTAGTAAAAATAGAAGCCAATTTTGCAGCTCTCCAAGCAATGTCCAGCATCCAAGGTTTAGCTTCTGTACTTGGTTTTTTAATTCCAAAACCATCGGCAATTTCGGCAAAAAAATCTTTATAATTCAGGTTGTCAGCAGATAAAGTATATCGCTCTGCAGTAATTTCACTAGTCATTAAGGCAATCATACTTTTGGCAACATCTTCTACATCAACGATGCCTGTGGCGCCATCCGTATAAAACTTTAAACCTTCTTTAACCAATTTAAAAATTGCACCACTTCCCTCGAATCCTGCATTTTTACCAATAATTACTGCCGGATTTACAATAACTGCATCTAAACCTTCGGCTATGCCACGCCAAACCTCCATTTCGCCTTCATATTTTGAAATGGCATAAGCATGAACTTTTGAATCATATTCCCAAAAATCTTTCTCGGTAATTTGTGCTCCTTTTTTGGCATTACCTAACGCAGCGATTGAACTTACGTGAACTAATCGAGCGTTAAAATCAGCACAAAGATTTACAATGTTTGAAGTTCCTTCGATGTTTACTTTTAGCAATTTTGCTTTGTCTTTTGGGTCGAAGGAAATAAAAGCTGCACAGTGATAAACCTGATTTACATTTTCAAAAGCATCTGCTAAGCTTTCTGGCTCGTTAATATCGGCAACATACCATTCAATAAGCGGGTTATCTTTTAATAAAATTGGAATTTTAGAAGTCTCTCTTTTTAACGCTCTTACCTTAAAATTTTGAGCTGTTAATTGATGAATTAATTCTGCACCTAAAAATCCTGTAGCGCCGGTTACCAGTATCATTGTATTTTTTTTAGATAGCTCATTAATATATGCGCCCAAAAATAGATATTTGATGCCAAACATTTATACCGCTTTTATGTCTTTATCAGATTTTTTTTCGCCAATTAACCCAGAAAAGTTTAGTCCCAAGCAGGGGTTTTTAACTAGTCAGCTAGGGTTAAAGGCAAATTTTTATACCGAACGTTTCCCAGAATTGGAAGATAAAGCGTTTGATATTGCCATTTTTGGGGTAAAAGATGATAGAGGTGCGATAAATAATAATGGTTGTGCATTAGGTGCCGACCATTTTAGGGAACAATTTTATGCCTTAAACGAGGGTGCTTTTATCAGTAAAATAATCGATTTAGGAAATATCATTGCTGGTAAAGAAGTTTCAGATACTTATTTCGCGGTTAAAACTGTTGTGGCAGAGCTGATAAAATTGAATATTTTGCCTGTAATTATTGGCGGTGGACAAGATTTAACTTATGCACAATACATGGCGTATGAAAGTTTAGAGCAAAAAGTTGATTTAGTAGTTGTAGATTCTAAGTTCGATTTAGATGAAGATAAAGATGAAGGAGTTGCAACAACTTCAAATTCGTATTTAAGCAAGATTTTCCTTCATCAACCTAACTTTTTGTTTAACTATAGTAATATTGGCTATCAAACTTATTTTGTAAATCAAGATAGTTTGAGGGTAATGGATAAGCTTTATTTTGATGTTCATCGCTTAGGAGAATTTTTACCAGACATTACCTTAACAGAGCCAATTCTTCGCAATGCAAATATGATTAGTTTCGATTTGGGCGCTATTCGTTCTGGAGATGCTGGTGCTAATATTAATGCTGGTCCGAATGGTTTTTATGGCGAGGATGCTTGTAGAATTACTCGTTATGCAGGAATGAATGATAAATTAACCTCTATCGGTTTTTATGAATTTAATCCCGCATACGATAGAAATGGGCAAACTGCGATGTTATTAGCGCAAATGGTTTGGTATTTTATTGATGGATTTTATAACCGTAAACAAGATTTTCCATTGACTCCAAAATCTCAATATATCATTTACAGAGCAAGTTTAAAAGACGGTTCAGGCGAAATGAATTTTGTGAAAAGCAAACGTTCAGACCGTTGGTGGATGCAAGTTCCTTATCCTTCTGGCATCTCAAAAAATGAAAGATATCACTTAGTGCCTTGTAGATACGATGATTACAACACTGCTGTTAATGGCGAAATGCCTGATTTATGGTGGCGAACGTATCAGAAGTTAGGATAATTTTACAATTGAATCATCTTTTTAAAGTGCAGATTTTTTATATTTGCTTATAATCTAAGCCCCTAAACCCTAATAAATACATAATGAAAAAATTAATTTTATCTGCTTTTTGCCTTTTACCACTAGGTTTAATGGCGCAGCAAGCTTTTACCATTCAAGGTAAGGTTGGTACTTTAAATGAACCTGCAAAAGCATTTTTAGTTTATAAAGTAGGCACAAATAGCATTACAGATTCTGCAACATTAAAAAATGGAACATTTGAATTCAAAGGTTCTGTTGATGGTGTAACTTCCGCATCTATTAGAGTTAAACATGACGCAACACCCGTTGACCCTAAAAAACGTGTCCCATCAGATGTAATTACCGTATTTCTTGAAAAAGCAACTATAAAAGTTGAAGCAGCTGATTCTATCAAATATGCAAAAATTACTGGCTCTAAAGTGAATGATGACAATGCAAAATATATCACATTGTTTAAACCAATGAACGATCAGGTTGCCATTTACATGAAGGAATACAATGCTTATACAACAGAGCAGAAAAAAGATACAACTTTTATGAAACCTTTCATGGCTAAGTACACTGCTGCCAATAAGGATAGAGAACCTTTAACTAAGAAATTTGCTGAAGAAAACTTGAACTCTTACATGGGTTTAGTTGCTTTTAGGTCTTCAATGGGATATGATATTGATCCAAAAATTGTAGAGCCACAATTTTTAAAATATGCTGCTGAATATAGAGCATCTGCTTTAGGAAAGAATATTGCCAGTACAATTGAAGGTGCTAAAAAGACTCAAATAGGTGTAATAGCGCCAGATTTTGCGCAGCATGACCCTGAAGGAAAAGTGGTGAAGCTGTCAGATTTTAAAGGCAAATATGTGCTGGTTGATTTTTGGGCAGCTTGGTGCGGTCCTTGTAGAGAGGAAAATCCAAATGTAGTTGCAGCTTTTAATAAATTCAAAGATAAAAACTTTACCGTTTTTGGTGTATCTTTTGATGGAGGTACTACAGGAACCACCAAAGAAAAGTGGTTAGAAGCAATCGAAAAAGACAAATTAACTTGGACGCATGTTTCTGAATTAAAAGGATGGGAAAATGACGCTAGATACCTATATGGTATTCAAGGTATCCCAGCAAACTTTTTAATTGACCCTACAGGCAAAATTGTAGGAAAGAGTTTAAGAGGTGAAGCATTACACAAAAAATTAGAAGAACTTTTAGGGGTTAAATCTAAATAGTTCATCTTAAAATAAACAGAAAAGGCTTCGAGTATCTCGAAGCCTTTTCTGTTATATAAAAACCGTCATTTCGACCTTTGGGAGAAATCTAGGAAATAAAACATATTGATATCTCCTTTCGTCGATATGAGGAGGATACGCGCTTACATCAAATCAAAACCGATATCTTCTCTAAAATATTTGCCGTCAAAATAGATGCGACCTGCATCTCCTGTTGCACATTGCAATGCGGTAAACTGGTCGTCTTGTAAACTGGTAATTGCAATTACCCTCCCGCCATTGGTTTTAACTTGTCCACCTTCTAACGTTGTTCCAGCATGGAAAGCTAATGAATTACGTAAGTTCTCAATGCCAGATATTGCTTTTCCTTTTTCATAATCTCCAGGATAACCACCAGCAACAATCATTACAGTTGCTGCATTTTTAGGACTAATTGACAACTGATAAGTGTCTAATTTTTTATCCGCACAGGCGATAAATAACTCCACTAAATCGCTTTCTATTCTAGGGATTACACTCTCGGTTTCTGGGTCGCCCATTCGGCAGTTGTACTCTATTACATAAGGTTTATCTCCAACTTTAATTAAGCCGAAGAAAATGAAACCGGTGTAATCAATGTTATCTTTTAATAAACCATCAATTGTTGGTTGAATGATGTCTCTTTTAACTTCGGCCATGAAATCTTCGTTAGCAAAAGGAACTGGAGAAACTGAACCCATTCCGCCAGTATTTAAACCCGTATCGCCTTGGCCGATTCTTTTATAATCTTTCGCCTCTGGCAAAATCACATAGTTTTTCCCGTCGCTTAGTACAAAAACTGAAAGTTCAATTCCAGCTAAAAATTCTTCAATAACTACAGTGCTTCCGGCATTGCCGAACTTACCACCTAACATTAGTTTTAATTCTTCTTGCGCTTCTGCAACATTATCTAAAATTAAAACACCTTTACCAGCAGCCAAGCCATCAGCTTTTAACACGATTGGTGTAGCGTGATTTTGTAAATAAGCTAATCCTTCTGCTAAGTTTTCATTAGTGAAAGATTTGGAAGCTGCCGTAGGAATGCCATGGCGCTCCATAAACTGTTTAGAAAAATCTTTGCTGCCTTCTAAAATTGCACCTTCTTTTTTAGGTCCGATAACTGGAATGTTTGCTAAAGCTTCATCATTTGCAAAAAAATCATGAATGCCATTTACTAAAGGCTCTTCTGGTCCAACCACTAAAAGTTCAATACCTTCTTTTAAAGCAAATGCTTTTACAGCTTCAAAATCATTTGGATTGATGTTTACATTTTTGCCATAAGCACCTGTACCTGCATTACCAGGAGCGATAAATAATTTTGAGCAGTGAGCAGATTGGCTCATTTTCCAAGCAAAAGCACATTCTCTTCCGCCAGAACCTAACAATAGAATATTCATGGAAGCAAAGATAATAATATGCTCATACCGTTTAGGATGATTTTCACATTAATATCAGTTTTTGAATTTTGAGATAGGATTGAGTTGGCCGCAGATTTTTTATTGAAGTTGAGTGAAATCTTGATACTCGATACTTACTACTTGATACTAATTAAGCTCAATAACTAAAATAACAGCATTATTGCTTAACGCTTCCAATTCAATTTCTTCAGTATTCCATAGCGCTAAACCATCTTTTTCATGGAGTAACCTTCCATCAACTTCAAATGCACCTGTAATTACAAAGGCAAACAGCTTGGCTGATTTATTTAAATTGTAATTAACTTCTTTTCTGCCATCAAATCTTCCAATATTTAAAATAAAAGGAACTTCAATAACATTAATTTTATGTAACTTATTTTTAATGGATAAATCGAAACTAGAAAACTGTGGGTTGTTTTCCATCGGCTCTTGCGCATCAATACCAATGCATAAATAATTTACGATATTACTCTCAAATGGATTACTTAAGGTAATATTTGCACCTTGTTCTACATATACAATAACAGCTTCTTCAACATCTACATCAGTTTCATTTTCACTATCGTCTAAATAATTAACTGCGCCTGTAATTGGTAAAATGATAATGTAACTATCCCTATCTACTTCAAAACAAGTTTTTTGATAACCAGCCAACATCTCATCATTTAACATGTAAAGTTTACCAACTGATGTTTTATCAGGAGTTTTAAAACCTTCAAAATTGAATGTGCTATACCTTTTTATTTTATTGGTTTCTTTTAAACCTCTTTGGTCAGCGAGAAATATCTTACCTTTTGATACAGATTTCATCATCATTTTATAGAATGTATAGTTAAGAAAGGCTGAATGGCAAACATATCTGTCAACATATCACCCTCAGTTGCTGTTAATGGAGAAGTCAATAAATAAGATGCAATGGTGTCATGCCAAATTAATGGTTCCGAATAAAAATTGATAGCAATAACGTGTTTGTCGATATTCCTTAAATCAGAGTTTATAATTTCAAACTTGAATTGCTTAAAAGTTAAAAATGGCTTACCAATGTTATTTGCAATTTCGGGAATAACATCATTTAACTGTCTTAAATAATCTATAATTGCTCCACTTACCAAAAAATGAAGCTTTTCTGAGCCTTTTACATTGTAGATGAGCTCAGAAAAGGTGTTATATTTTTTATCTTGATTATAAAATTGAGCTTGCAGTTTAAACTCTTGGTAAGAATCTTCAAATACTAACTTATCCCAAGCTTTTGTACAGTTTATATCAATTATTTTCCTGTAGCACAGAGTGATGATGCGTTTTTCCATATTGTAATTAATTAAAAAAGATGCTGGAATGAGAACCAACACCTTTAACTAACCAAACAAATATTTTATTAAGCTGGAACACTAATCTGCATATTCAACACAAACCCTGCAGTTGTAGAACCTGTAACTGTTGCAATTTCAATTCCTGAGCTATCATCACTAAAAACGTTATCAGATTTGTTATAAGTATAACCACTCATCCCTTTTGAATAGCCATTTACAGCGGCAACAGCAGAACTAGTACCTTCTGGAAATGCAATTTGAGTAACTTTTAAAGATGTGCCAGCGGCATTATAAACGTGAACGTGAATATGAGTTGCTCTTCCACTATACCATCCCGGAAAGATAGAAGTAAAAGTTACCAATCCATTTGTATCAGTAGTTTGTCTGCCTCTTAAAAAGTGAACGGATTGATAGTTGGTGGCTTGCATCCCACTTCCACCATATTCAGAGTAATTTCCTTCTGCATCACAATGCCAAATATCTACAATCGCGTTAGCTAATGGATTACAATTGTTATTGCTGTTGCCAATTACAATTTTTGCAGTTAATTTATAACCGGTTTTGCCATCTGTTATGTCGCTACGAACGTAAGAAGATGGCGTATGTGTTGGAAATGGGCCTTCCGTTTCTGTTGGTGCAACAGAACAAGATGCAGTAGAAGAACCTCCTGTTGGAGTAGTAGTTGTTCCAATTGAACTTGTTGTACTCGATTTCTTGCAAGCCTCTAAAATTACAGGGGTGGAAATTGCTCCAATTACCAAGCTTCTTAAAAAGTTTTTTCTTTCCATTTTGACAGATTTAAATAGTTAATTCAAATCCAAAGATGGAGTGTTTATCTTTTTGTAACAAGAATGTGTCGGTAGGCAGCTTGTTTGTGTCGATAAATTAATTGGGATGTTAATTTTTGTTAAAATGTTTTAAATGAGTTTATTACTGATTCTTCCAGTCATTAATGAAATCTACATAAGTGTCACTTATTGGTAGTTCTTGGCCAGTAGCTAATTTAGCCTTTCTATTTAATACCGATTTAACATTTGCAACCGACACTACAAAACTTCTATGAATGCGCTTGAATTTATCAATTGGCAATTTTTCTATCATTTTCTTTAGAGGCATTAGGGTTAAAATCATTGTATCATCCACCATGTGTATTTTAACATAGTCTTCCAAACTCTCTAAGTATAAAATGTTCTTCAGGTTTATTTTAACGAGTTTGTATTCAGAGTGAACAAAAATACTCTCATCAGTATTTACCTCTATTTTGTTTTGATGCTGAAAATATTCAAAAGCTTTATTTACAGCTTTTTTAAAACGGATATATTCAATAGGTTTCAAGAGATAATCTATTGCGTTTAGTTCAAAACCATCATAAGCATAATTTTTATAAGCCGTTGTAAATATCACCATTGGTTTATCTACTAAAGACCGATATAAATCTATTCCAGAAATATCTGGCATATTAATATCTAGAAATAGTAAATCAACTTTGTTTAGGTTTAAATATTCAGCTGCAGCAATTGCATCTTCAAAATCATTTAGATAAGTTAATTGGGGAGAAACATCGATATAACTTTTAATCAATTCTATGGCTAAAGGCTCATCGTCTACCACAACACAACGTAATGTTTTACTCATCATAAATGGATGGTTAGTTTAACTGTAAACAATTTATCATCATCATTAATTTCTAATATATGTTTGTTGGGATAAATATAATCTAACCGCTTTTTGGTATTTGTTAAACCTATACCGCTTCTCTCAGTGTCTTTCTTATCAGGATAAATTGAATTTTGACAGAGTAGATTTAAAATGTTATCCTCAATGGCTAATTTGATAATTAATTTATTACTGCTGTGGTTACTAATGCCATATTTAAAAACATTTTCTACAAAAGCCATTAATATTAAAGGGGCTATCTTCTTTTCTGCATCTAAAAATCCTTTTACTTCATAATTAAGTGTCGTTTTTTTTCCTAACCTTAATTTATGCAGTGCGATGAAATCTTCTATGCAATCAACCTCGTTTCTTAGGCTTACAAATTCATTGCCCGCCTCATCTGTAATGTAACGCATAATGTTCGACAGCTTCATAATAGAAGGCGCTGTATTTTCATCTTTAATAATGGCAAGCGTGTAAATGTTATTTAACGTATTAAACAAGAAATGAGGATTTACCTGCGCTTTTAAAAAGGAAAGTTCAGCTTCTGTTTTTTGCGCTTCGGCACTTATCGCTCTTTGTGTGGTTAAGCTTAATTGCTTGTTTGTTTCAATAATTACCTCAATAGTGATGATGATTAAAAAAAGAAAAACGCTTAAAACATCAATTTTTGGCCCACTTCTTCTCTCATTTCCCATCGGTGGTCTATTTTCGGTTGAGTGTGGGGGTTCTCTTCTTGGGGCGTCTACCTGATTAGGCTTTGGCCTCAATTCAAACATTAAGCGGTCAAATGGCCTTGTAAAAATTAATGCAGCCAGAATAAATAATAGGCTAGTAAAGTATAATATTGTTTTTCGCCTTGCGTAAAGCTTTGGGAATAATAAATAACGATGTAGAAAATGAATGGATAAAAAAATAAAGCAGAATATTGAATACTTAAAAACGGCTTTAGTACTTATTATGCTATTTAAACCTTCTTCGCTAATTAATAAGGGCAGTATTAAAAGCGATGCCACGATTAATAATTGTAAGGATTTAAAAAATCGCTGGCTTTTAAACATCATACAATTTAGACATAATTTTGAAATGAACTTTAAGTAGAAGATGTAAAATTGGAAGATTTTCTAGTGGCTATTTAAAAGGTATCGGTAAAAAAGGCTAATGTGTCGATAAATCTTAATGAAGTTTTTCATTGATGATATGTAGATTTTATTCAGTGAATATCTTAGATGTTTACTCGATTTTTAAGTCGAAACGACCTTGAGTAGCATTTATGATAGAGCAGCTCTGTTTTTCTAACTTAAATTCAAATGTACCAGAGATGAATTTTGTCAAATCTATTTTGGTAATGGTTATTGAGCCAGATACAATTCTGTTGTCAAAATAGTAACAAGATGATTTTTGATCCCTATAAATAACACCATTATTTGAAAAGTCATACTTGCCTGGTTTATCAACTCCTATTAATCCTATACTTAATTCCATCATATCTGTAGAAGATAAATATCTTTTAGCGATAATATTCAATGTGCCTCCTTTGTAATTGGGATCATAAGAAAGGTCTAATTTTTGCTGAAGTAATGCGGCCTTTGGTAGCCAAACATCTCCATTTAATAGAAAGCCAAATGTGTTAGCACCCGTTTGAGTAATTGCGGGTAGTTCTTCTTTAATTAGGTTTAGCGTAAATTTGTCTTTGCATTTTGAGCTACATAAAAACAATATGCATAATGAAAAAAGCAAAAATCGAGATTTAATGGTTTTCATTATTTGGAGTTTTTCGGTTGGTTTAAAGTTAGTTATATTGTTTGATTAAAATATTTGGCGGTCTGGTTTATCAGTATCATTAGCTGATATTGGTTAATAATTAATAAACAGGTCTAAAGAAATATTTAATAGGTTCAAATTTCTGTATGTAAAAGATTAAAATTAGATTTGCCGCAAGAATGAAACACGTTGTAGCCATATCGCTAGTTTTTTTTAGCCTTACCCATCTCGCAAAAGCAGAAGATGTTGGTAGGTTAAAACTATTAACAGAGCGTTATTGCAATAAAACAGAAATTGATTCGCACGTAGTAAGTGTAGATGCTAATCAGCATAAAGAACAAAGAAATCCATTTTTTCTATCCTATAGTGAATTGACTTTAATTGGCATCATGCCAGAAATTAAAGTTGCAAAACACATCGCATATAACCACATCGTTGCAGATTTAACGATTAGGAAAAAGCCAAAAAACAATAGCCCTTAATAATTCCCCATTTATTATATAAATCCCCATCAATCTGATGAGGGAAAGGGATTTTATTCCTTAACTGCCAAGTTGGCTTAGTATTAAGCAATGGCTTGGTTGTTGTAATTCTGATTTACGATTTTTGAATTACGATTTACGACTGATGAAATATGAAGGAGCTAATGGTCTCTTAACTTATAGGGCTATCATTAACCTTACAACAATAAAACAATTTAACAATTAACAATAAATAAAACATGTTAGGATTTTTAGCCAAGATATTTGGAAGCAAATCAGAAAGAGATATTAAAGCATTACAGCCTTTAGTACAACAAATAAATGAAGAGTACGCAAAGCTTTCATCATTAAGTAATGATGATTTACGTCAAAAAACAACTGAATTTAAAGCAACAATTGCTGATGCATTATCTGATATTGACACTAAAATAGCTGATATTAAAATTGCGGCAGAAAATCAAGAATTATCATTGCAAGAGAAAACAGCGATGTATGATGAGGTTGACGCATTAGGTAAAGAACGTGATGTTGAGTTAGAAAAAGTGTTGTTGCAAATTATGCCATCAGCCTTTGCTACCATTAAAGAAACTTCTCGTCGTTTAAGCGAAAATGAGAATTTAGAAGTTACCGCAACACAATTTGATAGAGATTATGCAGCTCGCAAAAGCAATGTGAAAATTGTTGGCGATAAAGCGCTTTGGGCTAACAAATGGGATGCATCTGGAACAGAAGTTCTTTGGAATATGGTTCACTACGATGTGCAGTTAATAGGTGGTATGGTTTTAAATAGTGGTAAAATTGCCGAGATGGCAACTGGAGAGGGCAAAACCTTGGTAAGTACATTACCTGCTTATTTAAATGCTTTAGCCGGTCAAGGGGTTCACATTGTAACCGTAAATGATTACCTAGCTCGCCGTGATAGTGAGTGGAACGGACCTTTGTTTGAGTTCCATGGTTTAAAGGTCGACTGTATCGACAAACACGAACCTAATTCGCAACAACGTAGAGATGCTTATTTAGCCGATATTACCTACGGTACAAATAACGAATTTGGTTTCGATTATTTGCGTGATAACATGTCTCAAACACCAGATCAACTGGTGCAACGCAAATTGCACTTTGCGATGGTAGATGAGGTCGATTCAGTATTAATTGATGATGCTCGTACACCATTGATTATTTCTGGTCCGGTTCCTTTTGGAGACCAACATGAATTTCACGAATTAAAACCTCGTATTGAGCGTTTGGTTAATGCCCAAAAAACCTTTGTTTCATCAGCATTAAATGAAGCGAAAAAATTAATAAATGATGGTAAAACTGGAACCGAAGAAGGTGAAGGTGGCTTAGCATTATTACGTGCGCACCGTGGTTTACCAAAAAGTAAAGCCTTAATTAAGTTTTTAAGCGAGGGAAGCGTAAGGCAGACTTTATTGAAAACAGAAAATCATTACATGGCAGACCAATCTAAGAATATGCCTAAGGTAGATTCTGAGTTATTCTTCTATATTGATGAAAAAAACAACCAAGTTGAGTTAACAGAAAAAGGTATTGAGTTAATTACCCAACAGGGCGAAGATGCAAACTTCTTTATCTTGCCAGATGTAGGTACAGCAATTGCTGAGATTGAAAAATCTGATTTAAGCAGCGAAGAGAAAATTGCTCAAAAAGATGCCCTGATGCGTGATTATTCTGTTAAAGCAGAACGTATTCACTCGGTAAATCAATTGTTAAAAGCTTACACTTTATTTGAAATTGATGTAGAATATATCATCGATGAAGGTAAAATTAAAATCGTAGATGAGCAGACTGGCCGTATCATGGATGGTCGTCGTTACTCTGATGGTTTGCATCAAGCAATTGAGGCTAAAGAGAATGTGAAAGTAGAAGATGCTTCGCAAACTTATGCAACTGTCACTTTGCAAAACTTCTTCCGTATGTACCACAAACTTTGTGGCATGACGGGTACGGCAACTACAGAGGCTGGCGAGTTCTGGTCAATTTATAAATTAGATGTGGTAGAAATTCCTACCAATCGTGTAATGGCTCGTAAAGATGAGCAAGATTATGTTTATCGTACCATTCGCGAAAAATATAATGCAGTTGCAGAGGAAATCGTAAAACTAACAGAAGCTGGGCGCCCAGTTTTGGTAGGTACAACATCGGTTGAGATTTCTGAATTGTTAAGCCGTATGCTTAAACTTCGTGGTATTAAACACAATGTGTTAAATGCTAAAATGCATCAAAAAGAAGCAGATATTGTTGCAGAAGCTGGTCAGGCAGGAACGGTAACTATAGCAACAAACATGGCTGGTCGTGGTACAGATATCAAATTAGGCCCAGGCGTTAAAGAAGCTGGTGGTTTAGCAATTGTAGGTACCGAACGTCATGAATCTCGTCGTGTAGACAGACAGTTACGTGGTCGTGCGGGTCGTCAAGGTGACCCAGGAACTTCACAGTTCTTCGTTTCATTAGAAGATAACCTGATGCGTTTATTTGGTTCAGAGCGTATTTCTAATATCATGGTTAAAATGGGTATCGAAGATGGAGAAGTAATTCAACATTCAATGATTACCAATTCTATTGAGCGTGCTCAGAAAAAAGTAGAAGAGAACAATTTTGGTGTTCGTAAACGTTTGTTAGAGTATGATGATGTAATGAACTCGCAACGTACGGTTATTTATGCAAAACGTAGAAATGCGTTGTTCGGCGACCGTTTAGATGTTGACATGAACAATATGGTATTTGATGTTGCCGAAGATATTGTAACTGAATACAAGGAGCAAAGTAATTATGAAGGTTTCAAATTAGAAGTGATCAAAAATTTCTCTTCAGATACTTCAATTACAGAGAATGACTTTAACGCTAAAAATATTCACACCCTAACGGATGTTTTATTTGAGGAGGTTACAGCATTTTATGCTCGTAAATCTGAAGGGATCATTAATCAGTCTATGCAAGTTTTAAAACAAGTTTATGCAGAGAGAGGACAACAAATTGAGCAAGTCGTAGTGCCGTTTAGTGATGGAATTAGACATATTCAAGTTCCTGTTAACTTACAAAAAGCAATTGATAACAATGGTCGTGAGGTAACTAAAGCCTTCGAAAAAACAATCATTTTAGCTTTAATTGACGATAGCTGGAAAGAGCATTTACGTGAAATGGACGAATTAAAACAGTCTGTACAAAATGCTGTTTATGAGCAAAAAGACCCATTAATTATCTATAAAATGGAAGCTTTCAACTTATTCAAAAGCATGTTAAATGTGGTGAATAAAGAAGTAGTAAGTTTCTTATATAAAGGTGGTATTCCAGTTCAGCAAGATGCTGAAGATGTAAGAGAAGTGCAAGCGCCTAAACGTACACAAAGCAAATTGCAAATGTCTAAGCCAGAGTTTGAGCAATCTAGCAGTAGTGCAATGCCGATGGAAGATACAAGGGAAGTAGTTCCTCAACAGCCAATTCGTAAAGAAGCAACCGTTGGTCGTAACGAACCTTGCCCATGTGGAAGCGGCAAGAAATTTAAAAATTGTCACGGTGCAAATGCATAATTTGTAATACAAGTTAAGAATGCCGAATTTTGCAAAAAGTTCGGCATTCTTTTTATAGTACTATCCCGTCATTAAAAAGAGAACAATTGACAATCCAGTAAGTGATCATGATGAGAATTTTTCTATCTATACTTTTTTTATTCTGCTTTCAGCAATCCTTTGCTCAAACAAAAGGAGAAGTTACAGTCATTAAAGACCCATTAATTGATAGTTTAATAGCAAAGAGGATTGAATTAAATATAAAAAGACCTTCCGCAACCAATCCTACTACTCCTGTAATATTCAATGGAATGGGCTATAGGGTACAGGTTTTTTATGGGTCAGATAGGAGAGAAGCTTTTAACGAACAAAGCAAATTTAGAGCCCTCTACCCTAAAATAATGACCTACATTAGCTACAAGGAACCTAATTATTATTTACGAGTAGGCGACTTTAGAACAAGAATGGAAGCCCAAAAACTATTAACAGAGTTAAGAGCAAATTTTCCAACACTGTTCATTTTTAGAGAAAAAATTAATGCTCCAGATTTGGAAGAAACGAATAAATGAAGGTTAATTGTTTAAACTGTAAAACTGGTTAATTGATTTTTAAGCTCAGTTAACCGATTTAAACAATTACCCAATTAACCCAAGCACATAATGAAACAAAAAATACAAGAATTAGCTGCTAAAATATATAATGATGTTGTTGGTTACCGTCAACACATTCACGCTAACCCAGAACTTTCTTTTAAAGAATTTCAAACTTCAATGTTTATCAAAGAAAAGTTAAACAAATGGGGAATTGAATATTCGGATATGGCGAATACAGGAGTTGTTGGCTTAATTAAGGGAAATATTCCATCAGATAATATCATCGCCCTGCGTGCTGATATGGATGCCTTACCAATTCATGAAGCAAACGATAAACCTTATCGCTCCAAAAATCAAGGTGTAATGCATGCCTGTGGCCACGATGTGCACACTTCATCCCTTTTAGGGACGGCTTATATTTTAAACCAATTAAAAGATGAATTTGCAGGTACAATAAAATTGATTTTTCAACCTGCTGAAGAATTGCTGCCTGGTGGGGCAAGTATCATGATTAAAGAAGGTGTTTTAGAAAATCCTAAACCTCAATCTATCGTTGGTCAACATGTAATGCCTTTAATCGATTCTGGAAAAGTTGGCTTTCGCTCGGGTATTTACATGGCATCAACCGATGAACTATACGTAACTGTTCATGGAAAAGGTGGTCACGGCGCACAACCTCATCAAAACATCGACCCTGTTTTAATTACAGCACATATTATCGTCGCCTTGCAACAAATTGTTAGCCGCAATGCCGATCCACGTTTACCATCTGTACTTTCTTTTGGAAAAGTAAATGCAAATGGTGCAACCAACATCATTCCGAATGAGGTTAAATTAGAAGGAACCTTTAGAACCTTAAACGAAGAATGGAGAAATGAGGCGCATAGATTAATGAAAAAAATGGCTGAAGGTATTGCCGAAAGTATGGGTGGTAGTTGCACTTTCGATATTCATAGAGGTTATCCATTTTTAATTAACGAAGAAAAGGTAACTGCAAATGCTCGTGCTTGTGCAGAGGAATATTTAGGTGTAGAAAACGTTATAGACTTAGATATTTGGATGGCAGCCGAAGACTTTGCTTATTATTCTCAGGTAACGGATGCGTGTTTTTATCGTCTAGGGACTGGAAATGTAGAAAAGGGGACTACTTATTCTGTACATACACCAAACTTTGATATTGATGAAGATGCACTTAAAACCTCTACTGGGTTAATGGCATATATTGCTTTAAAACAACTAGGGAACTAGATTTAAGGATTATGGGATTTGCAAGATAATGGACCCAAAAACATTCTAATATTTCAACTTTCTAACTATTCAACAATTTTTTCTAAGCAAATGAAAAAACTAATTCTACTGATAGCTTTAACGTCTCTCCTGCTAAATGCTAAAAGTCAGCAAATAGAGCGATTTAATCCCGATACCATTAAAACCATTCAATTAGATTCTGTAGTTGTAATTAAAGGCCAACGGTTAAATATTGAAACTTTCATTAATGCTGTAATTAACGATACCAGTTTTTACAAAGCATTTCGTGATATGAAAAAGTATTCTTTCATTGCAGAAAATCGCATCTTTTCTTATGATAAAAAGAACAAGGTTGATGGAAAAGTTTACCGTAAAATAAAACATAATAACGATGGACCTTACAAAATGGAATATTTGGTAAAGGAGAGTAGTGGGAATGTGTTTAAAAAGAATGGTAAATACCAGTTGTATACCGTAGAAATGTTCGATTACATTTTCATGAATGCTTATAATTCAGATTTTGTTCCGAATGCACCATCAGGTGATGGAAAAGGAGGAACAAATGAAAGTTATAAAAACAAGCTTAAAACTTTAATATTTAATCCTGGCAGGCCAATTAAAAACCTTCCTTTTATAGGAAGTAAAACAGAAATATTTACGGCAAATATGCGCCAGTACTATGATTATACTTTTTATAGCGGAACTTATTTAGATTCAATTCCTGTGTATCGTTTTAAAGTCTCGGTAAAGCCAGATATAAGCAGTTGGACAAAAGATGGGTTAATGATTAAAGAATTGGTAACCATTTTTGATAAAAGAAATTTTCAAATTTTAGGTCGTTACGTAGATATGAAATACAGCAACATGTTATTTGATTTTGATGTGCAAATGAATATTGAAATGAGTTATTTCGATGAAGTTAAGCTGCCAACAAAAATCACTTACCAGGGTAATTGGGACTATCCATTTAAAAAGAAAGAACGAGCTAGTTTTTTAATCGTGCACAAAGATTATAAGTTAGGTAAAAGCAAGTAATAGCATTGTTTCATGACTAGCAAAAACCTAAAAGATTATTATCTTTAAACGTTTAAACAAATCCAAATTATGCATTCATTTTATCGCATTAAAGCCAAATGGTTTTTGGTTATTGCATTGCTGTCTACAGTTGGTTTAAAGGCTCAAGTCTTAACATCAAAACAAATAGATAGTATAGCCGAAAAAACCTTAACTACTTTTAATGTGCCAGGTATTGCTGTTGCAGTTATTAAAGATGGCAAAGTAATTCACGCTAAAGGTTATGGTGTTCGTTCAATTAAATCCAATTTAAAAGTTGATGAAAATACGCTTTTTGGTGTAGCATCAAATACCAAAGCATTTACGGCTGCGGCTTTAGGAATGCTGGTAGATGAGAAAAAGATATCTTGGGATACAAGAGTAACCGATATAATTCCAGAATTTAAAATGTACGATCCTTATGTAACCAATGAGTTTACCATAAGAGATTTGTTAACGCATAGAAGTGGATTGGGTTTAGGTGCGGGCGATTTAATGATTTGGCCAGATTCATCTACCGTTGATAAGAGGCAATTGATACATAATCTACGTTATTTAAAACCTGTTTCTTCTTTCCGTACCAAATACGATTATGATAATTTATTGTATATCGTAGCAGGTGATGTGGTGGCAAGAGTTTCTGGCATCACTTATGAAGATTTTATCGAAACCAAAATCATTAAACCTTTGGGGATGAATAAAACCGCTGCAAGTTGGTATCGTTTAAAGGATAAATCTAATGTAATTGATGGTCACGCTCCTTATGAAGATAAATTATTGCCAGTTGGCTTAAGTTTTGGAGAAGTGGCAAACGCTGCAGGAGGAATTTACGCTAGCGTAACTGACATGAGCAAATGGGTAACTGCTATGATTAATGGCGGTAAATATGGCGAAGCGTTAGACAAAAAATTATTCAGTCCTGCTGTTGCAAAAGAACTTTGGACCCCACAAACAATTATTAATGGTGGTGGCGCTCAAGGTGCTTTCAATAGTTATGGCTTGGGTTGGTTTTTAAGTAATGTAAAAGGGAAATTCCAAGCAACACATACAGGTGGGTTATCGGGAATTGTAACTCAAGTAACTATTATTCCGGAATTAAAATTGGGAATTATAGTATTGACTAATCAGCAATCTGGTGCCGCATTTAATTCAATTACCAGTTCTATTAAAGATGGTTATTTAGATACAAAAATGACTGATAGAATTAAATTGTACAACGATAACAGATTGGCAAACGAGAAACAAGCCAAACAAATTGTAGATAAAACTTGGGCAGATATTGCCGCTATTCAAAAAATAAACACAGCAAAACCTGATGTAAAAAATTATTTCGGCACTTTTAAAGATGCTTGGTTTGGAGAAGTTACCATCAGTGAAGTAAATGGGAAAATGCATTTTCAAGCGAAAAATGCACCAAAACTAAAAGGTGATATGACCTATTACAAAGGCAATACTTTTATTGTTAAATGGTACGATAGAAGCTTAGATGCAGATGCATTTGTTAGTTTTAGTTTAGATAATGCCGCAAAGCCAGATGGGTTTAAAATGACAGCCATATCTCCTTTAACAGACTTTAGCTTCGATTTTCAAGATTTAGATTTTAAAATAACCAAATAGAAAACGATGAACAAATATTTAAAATCAGGAAGTTTAATAGCTGTAATTGCTATTTTATTTTTAACTACAGCGATGAAACCTAAACCTAAAAAAGTAATCTTCTTTGGTGATTCCATTACTCAAATGGGCGTTTGGAAAAATGGTTACATTAGCTTACTTAAAAAGTCTTTAGATACTACAAAATTCGAATTAATTGGCGCAGGTATTGGCGGTAATAAAGTGTACGACCTTTATTTAAGGATGGAAGATGATGTGCTAAACAAAAAGCCAGATTTAGTTTTCATTTATGTGGGTATAAACGATGTTTGGCATAAATTGGGTGCGAAAACAGGAACCGATTACGATAAATATTTAAAGTTTTATCAGGCACTAATTAATAAAATTCAAGCTACCGGAAGTAAAGTTGTGCTTTGTACCCCTTCAGTAATTGGAGAAAGGAAAAATGGTACTAACGAAATTGATGGCGATTTAGATAAATATGCAGCAGGCATTAGAGATTTGGCTGCGAAAAATAATCTTCCGCTATGCGATTTAAGAAAAGCATTTCTAGATTATGAAGTTGCAAATAATACTGAAGATAAAGATAGAGGTATTTTAACAAGCGATAAGGTACACTTAAACGACACTGGAAATAGATTTGTATCAGAACAAATGTTGCCTTTTATTAAATAACCCCTTACCCCCTCAAGGGGGAATGAAATTTACAATATACATTAACGATAGAAAGGAAAGTCCCCTTTAGGGGATTAGGGGTATGATAAACCGTGAAACGATAGACAAAATAATGGATACCGCCCGCATCGAAGAGGTGGTAGGTGATTTTGTGCATTTAAAAAAACGCGGTACAAGCCTCATCGGCAACTGCCCATTTCACGGAGAGAAAACGCCATCATTTCACGTATCTGTAACTAAGGGAATTTATAAGTGTTTTGGTTGCGGTAAAGGCGGAGATTCTGTTCGCTTTATCATGGAGCATGAGAAATACTCTTACCCAGAAGCACTTAAATTTTTAGCCAATAAGTATAATATAGAGGTTGAAGAAACGGTAGAATCCGTTCAAGATGTTGAAGCTCAAAATGCAAGAGAGAGTTTATACATCGTTTCTCAGTTTGCTGCTAACTATTTCGAAGACCAAATGTGGAATAGCCAAGAGGGTAAAACTATTGGGTTGAGCTATTTTAAAGAACGTGGTTTTAGAGAGGATATCCTTAAGAAATTTAACCTAGGTTATTCACCCGATGTTTGGGATGCCTTAACGCTAGACGCGGTTAAAAATAAACACGCAGAAGAGTATTTAGAAAAAACAGGCTTAGCCATCAGAAATGATAAGGGCAAGTTATACGATAGGTTTAGAGGCCGCGTCATGTTTCCCATTCATAACTTTACGGGTAGAGTAATTGGATTTGGAGGCAGAACCTTAAAAACAGATAAAAATGTTCCGAAATATGTAAACTCACCAGAAAGTGAGATTTACCATAAATCAAATGTGCTTTATGGCTTGTTCCATGCTAAAAAAGCCATTCGCGACCAAGATAACTGCTATTTGGTTGAAGGTTACGCCGATGTACTTTCTGTACATCAAGCGCATATTGAAAACGTTGTCGCTTCTTCAGGAACATCTTTAACCATAGAGCAGATTAGGTTAATAGGTCGTTTTACCCAAAATGTTACCATTCTTTATGATGGAGATGCGGCAGGTATAAAAGCATCTTTACGAGGCTTGGATATGATTTTGGAAGAGGGATTGAACGTTAAAGTTGTTTCTTTCCCAGCGGGGGATGACCCTGATTCTTACATGCACAAAGTTGGTGCAGGCGCTTTCAAAACTTATATAGAAGATAATCGTAAAGATTTCATTTTATACAAAGCCAATATCCTCCTAGCAGAGGCTGGAACGGACCCAATAAAACGGGCGGGCATTATTCGTGATATTGTAGAGAGCATCGCTAAAATTCCCGATAACATTAAAGCTTCAGTATTTATTCGTGAATGTAGTAGCCTTCTCCAAATTGAAGAAAGGGTTTTACTAAGCGAGCTCAATACCATGCGAGCAGCAAAGCTGAAGAAGGCTTCGGCTCCACAGGGTAGGCAATATCAACAACATCCAGATATGCCACCGGCAGATTTGATGTCGGATGAACCTGGACAAGCTGAACAGCAAATGGCAACTGCTGTAGAAGTAGATGACGAACTACAAGAGCAGGAAATCGTGCGTTTGCTTTTAGCGTTTGGGCACGAATTGGTAAGTTGGGATAAGATCGATAACATGTACATCGGTTCTTTTATCATGCAGAATTTAACAGACGTTACTTTTGAAAATAAACTTTGTAAACGAATTATAGACCACTATAGAACTGAAATTGAGGATGGACATTTGCCAACAGCTAACCAGTTTATAAAAAGCGATGATAGGGAAATAGCTGATTTAGCGATTACGCTTTCTAGTTCGCCATACACATTAAGTGAGAATTGGTATAACAAGCACAACATCTATGTTCGTGATGAAACGGTAAATCTAAAAGCAACAATTTTAGGCGGATTGTATCACCTTAAAAAACGTAAAGTTGATAGAATTCTACTAGATTTATTAAAGGAAATAAAAGCCGAGAACGATGCAACAAACCAAGAAATCTTGATGCAACGATATGCCTTTATTAAAAATGTAGAAAAAGAAATCTCAAGATTTTTGGGTTCGGTAATAGTGAAGTAGGTTATGGGTAGATACGATGTCTTTATACTAAATACTAACTACTATATACTTTGAAATGGCTCAACACAACGAATTAGGTTTTAAAGGCGAAGCTATTGCAAAACAATACTTAGAGAAATTAGGTTATGAAATATTAGATGAAAATTGGGTTCATGGAAAATCTGAGATTGATTTAATTGCATATTTTAAAAAACAAATCATCTTTGTAGAAGTTAAAACAAGAAGTTCGGTTTCATTTGGCTTACCAGAAGATTTTGTAAGTCTGGCTAAACAGAAACAAATGGATTTAGCAGCAAATGAATATATAGAATTGATGAGCCATCAAGGAGAAATCCGATTTGATATCGTATCAGTTCTTTTTGATAAACAAAATAATTATACCATTAAACATATTGAAGATGCATTCTGGCCTTCCTAAAAAATCATTTTTATCCCAATGGGTAATATTTGTCAGCTTTATTATTTTAGCTTGTATCACCTTTGGGTGTAAAGATGAAGAGAAAATAAGCTTAACCTTTAGTGCACCAGACCAAGGTCAGAATTTTAACGCTGGCGACGAAATTAAAATCAAGCTAGATGCACCAAAAGATGCAAAAATTAGCAATGTTGTTTATTTAATAGATAGTACTGTTATTTCTACCAAAAGCAATGCAGATTCGATTTTATTACCCACAAAAGGATTGCCTTTAGGTTACAGAATGATAAGTGCAATTGTAACACAGGGTGAAAAGAAAGATACCATCTCAACTAATATCGTTTTAAAATCAAATAAAGCTCCAATTAAATTAAGTTATAATGTGGTTAACTCATTTCCTCATGATACTACTGCTTACACAGAAGGCTTAAGTTATGTAGATGGTAAATTATTAGAAAGCACAGGAGAAAAGGGTGCATCTGAATTAAAATGGGTTGAGTTAAAATCTGGTAAAACGCTGCAGAAAACAAAATTAGATCCTCAGTATTTTGGTGAAGGTTCGCTAAAAATAGGCGAAAAAATTATCATGCTTACCTGGCAAGAAAGTATTGGGTTTATTTTCCATGCGAAAACCTTCAAACAAATAGGTACATTTCCGTACGGAAGCAGTAGAGAAGGATGGGGTTTAACGTTTGATGGTAAACAAATTCTTAGAACTGATGGAACAAACCGTATCTGGAAAATGAATGCGAATACTTTTACGGAAGAAGGATATTTAGAGGTTTATAATGAAATTGGCCCAGTAGAAAGTTTAAATGAGTTAGAATATATAGATGGAAAGATTTATGCAAACGTGTATTTAACTAGCAAGATTGTAAGAATTGAGCCGATTACAGGTATGGTAGAAGCGGAGTTAGATTTATCAGCCTTAGTACCTCAAAATTTCTTTAAAACAGATGATGAGAAGCAAAATAACGTTTTAAATGGGATAGCTTGGGATGCCAAGGGAAAAAGATTATTTGTTGGGGGTAAAAAATGGCCAAAGCTTTATGAAATTAAACTCAATAATACTTCGGCCAAATAATCTTTAAATCTTTGCTTTCTTAGGCTCGCTTAAATAACCATTGTAAGAAATAGATTGTTTGTTATTGCTCATTACGCTGAGAGTTCCGTAACCATTTTCGCTAATGCTTAGGTTCATTCTTACGTTATCTTTTACATCTTTTGTAGCTATTTGTATATCCCAGCCACCTTTTTTGCGTTTTTTTATTTCGTAAGTGAATTTTTTCGCCTTGAATTTATATCCACTTTCATCATTGTTCATTGGTGCAGAAAAAGATCTTCCATAATAAGGTAAATAAACAACTAAACTATCCGAGGATACCTCAACATCGTAATTGCTGCCTGTAAGTGAGATATTTCCTCCATTATTTCCTCCCGGCATTTTACTAATGATATTATTAATTTCAGTACTATTTAAGGGCATTGCATTTGTAGCAACAAACACATAATTTTTCTCTTCCACAATCCTAGTGGTAGTAGCCTTGTCAGTTTGTGCATTGGCGCTTAAAGCAACCATACTTACAGCAAATACTCCTATTTTTTGTATTAATTTCATAAAATGAATGATATAATGATTAACAATATAGCCAATTAATTTTTAACTAAAACGTTGACTTTCACTAATGATTATAAAATAAATCGGAATCCATAAATGAAATTAAAAAAAGGTTAATCTACAAGAAATAACATCCTCGCAGATTAACCTCCAAACTATGAAATTGTTGCAGTTAGCGTGGTTCCAGATACAGCTAATGCATATACCTTTAATGCTGAAGTAGTGCCTCCATCATTGGGCTGCGCTACAATGCTCCCAGTAGTTGTATACTTAGAACTGTGTAAACTGCACTGTATAACATTGCTAGCCTGTACCCAGTTAAGAGCGCCTCCTTGATGCGGGCATGAAGCTTGCGTGGCAACAAATGAGCTTGCCGCATTGCCAGTTGCAGTTCTAATAAATAAAACACCACCAGACGCTAGAAATGCACCTACCGTTAATAATTGAGAACCTAAGTCTACATTAACCTTTGTGCCAGCGCTGCCTCCACCTCCGCCACCACCACCACCAGGTGAAGGAGTAGGGTCATCACCTTTACTTCCGCATCCAGTCATACAACTTCCAGTGCATACCAATGCAATCCCAAGTCCTAACGACTTGATAAATTCATTACGTTCCATAAAATTTTAGTTTTTAGTAAATAGTTGATTTTGTATTAGGATCCTTGTTCTTGGATTTGAATAAGCTGAAATTTCTGGATATGGTGAAGCCAAAACGGACCCCACCATCGGTCCATGATTTTTTGGTATTAGCTATGAAATTATTTTCAGTTATAAACTCTGAGTTCATAAAATTGAGTGAGAAAATATGTCCACCAGTTTCAATTTCTAAGCCTACACCTAGTGGATTGTATAAAGGAGTAGTTAAGTTATCCTTTCTTGAGAGTCCATTAATCAAGGTGTAATCTGCTACAAATGAAAGTCGTTTTGTGAGCTTAAATCTTCCGGCAAAACCGACAGAAAATAAATTATTTGGGTCATTAGGATCAGCACTTACCGAGCGAATTAAGTAAGAAGGCATAACTTGCAATGAAACCCTAGATGAAAACTTTCTTGAGATAATGGGTTGAATTAAATAAGTTAATCGGTCTGCATAATTGGCAAACTCTGTAGTTGCAAAAGGTGCTCGAGCCACCAAGCCTACTTGAGCTAAAAATGTCAAATTAAAGGGTAATCCACTATCTTTTTGTTGCTGTATTAATTTTTGTTTAATGTATAAGTCAAAAAGCTCATCATGTTTACTCCTACCAATGCCAATTGTTAGTTTATCACTAACGCCATAATCTAATCCAATAAATAAGTCTGTAGCTACATCTAATCCATAAAGTGTATGTGCACTTCCAAATTCACCTCCAATGTCTCCAAAATGATGACGGATTCTTAAATCTAAATCGTGTTTTTTTTGGGTTTCAGTAGAATGAGACAATACAATGTGAGTAGCTTTAAAAGTTGACTCAACCTTGTTAATTTTTTTAGAGCTATCAAGTGTGTTTAGCAATGAGTCTGCAGACTGAGCACTTGCTCTTACCACTAAAAACAGCAAAACTAAAAAGAGATAAATAAATAATTTCGATTTGTTCATGGTCATTTATTTAGAGGGGTTAATGTTCCTTGTATTGTTACCTTAATTACTTCTGCTATTTTGGTAAAAACTAAACTTGGTATTTTAATTTGATGGGCGGCACAAGCCACATCAAAAGTTGAGAATAAATTAACAGCTCCATTTTTGATGGTTATTTTTCCTATTATGTTTCTAGGTTGGTCTACTCCGTGTACACTTAATGTCCCTTTTGCCGTAACATTGTACTCGCCATCTTTTGTCCAATCGATTTTTGGACTTATAATTCCTTTAAACTTAGCAACAGGGTATTTATCACTTTCCATATAATTTTCATTGAAGTGCTCTTGCATTAACTTTTTATCAAATTCCAAACTTTTTATGTTTACCTGTATGGCAAGCTCTTGCTTTTGAGCAATTAGCACCGCTGTTCCACTAGAACTAGCCGCTTTAATATCTTCAACAGGTGTTGATGAGAAAATGTTAACCTTGATGTTCTTTCCTATAAATGTTTGCGCATTTGTGGAAGTTGCACAGCTAAAGGCTAGCAGAAATAAAATCAGAGACTTAGTTTTTATTGAAATCATAACGCAGTTTTAAGGATACACCACTAGACTTTAAAGGCACGTTTCCTTCACCAATTCCCGATATTGGAATTTTAACATAAGGTTCGATACCGAAGGCGATTTTTTTGTTTTTTAGCTTGATATTATAAGTTGCAGATAACTCTACCACACTTAAGTAATGTTGATTGGCATTGGCCACATCAGTAATTCTATCTGCTCTATTTAATTCTTTATTGTACTTAAAAACATAATTCTCTTTTATCATTAAATAGCTTGAAAGACCAGCATTCAATTCAATGCTTCTTTTCTGGTTTTCACTAATGTTATATGATGCTCTCAAAGGAATCTCTACCACCTCACAAGCAGCTTCTATTCCCGAGAAATTAGCTTTATTAGCATTTGGATTAGAAAATACATAATCATATGCACTGCTAGAATAATTTTTACTGCCAAAGCTTATTCCAGTTTGTATGCTTAATTTCTTCGTTATACCCACAGCAACCGTAGCACCAATGCTTACTCCCGTTTTGCCACCAATTAGAGAACTAGTAGAGCTGAAATCTGGACCCGCTACGATAGCTACACTAATAGGTATTTTCTTTTTTCCTTTTATAGTTAACTCTGTTTTTGATTTGGTTAATGGCGTATCGATTTTATCTACATTAGTAGTAGAATTGGCAATTACATTTTGTAGAATTTGATTAGCTGGTTGTTGTATTCCAGTTGTTATATCTTGCTTTTTTGTAGCGTTACTATTTGATGAGTTTTGGACTATCACACTTTCAATTGGTGTGAATTTTTCGTTTTTAACAGGAGCACCATCAATTGGATTAACACTCAATGATTGATTTTTTAGTGTTTGATAAGAATTATTGTTTGCTTTTTTATTATGCTGAGTAATTTCTAACTCTTCAGATTTACTTAATGGATTAAGATCATTCACGATATTTTTAGGCTGCTCAACGGCTGGTTTTTCAGAAACGATGGTGTCAACTTTGTTTTTACTGTCTTTATTCAATAAATAGAAACCCATTCCAAATGAAAGTAGCAGCAATAGAATACTCGCATATCTATAATAAATAAGTCGCTCCCTTTTGCGTAGTTTCGTCTCCATCTTTAACCATGATTCTTCCTCAAACTCGGGTAACTCTTCAGTTATCCTAGTTTTAAAGGCTTTATCAAAGTCTATATCGTTCAATTCTTTCATTTTAATAGTTAATTTTTTGTAGGCTTGGGTTTGGTGTTTCAGTTAACATCTTTTTTAAATTTTCCCTAGCCTTAAATAAGTTTGATTTAGAGGTGCCAACAGAAATTGATAACATTTCTGAAATCTCTTCATGAGAAAAACCATCAATTGCAAATAGATTAAAAACTGTTCTGTAAGCATATGAGAGTTTTTGAACCAGCTTAATGAGGTCCTCATAATTTAAATGGGAAAGAATGTTCTCACTATCTTCCACCTCGTGCTTAGCATTTAGCTCTTCCATTTCTATCTTTCTAATTCTACTTCTGTAACAATCAATTGATGTATTAATCATAATGGTGCTTAACCAAGCATTAAATGAGCGTTGATTGTCGTATTTGCTCATATTCATAAATACCTTCATGAATCCATCATTAACCATCTCAACCGCTTCATCTTTGTTTTTTGCATAGCGTAAACATATTCGCATCGAGTAACCATAATAAAGCCGATAGAGGTCTTTCTGACTCCTTCTGTCTTTATTGATACAGCCATTGATTAGTTCGGGTGTTAGCAAAATATGTTCAATTAAGGTTGTTTAATATTTGCAGTTACGCCAGTTTTTTAAGAAAGGTTGCTAGATTATAAAGAAATTTATGAATAAAAATTTCATATAAAGAAAAATCGCCATTCAATTGAATAAAATCAACTAAATGGCGACTCTTAAATTTGTTGAGCTGTACAGTTGTTAAGCTGTTGAGTTGAATTGATTAACAAAAAACAACTAAACGACTCAACAGTTATCTAAAATTACCTCCAGCTCTTATATTGATTAATCAATCCATTTGTAGAAGAATCATGAGAGGTAACTTCTGCATCATCTTTTAACTCTGGTTGTATTTTTTGAGCCAATTGCTTGCCTAACTCAACTCCCCACTGGTCAAAGCTAAAAATGTTCCAGATAATGCCTTGTACAAATATTTTGTGCTCATATAAAGCAATCAGGGTTCCTAAAGAGTATGGAGTTACCTTTTTCAATAAAATAGAATTGGTTGGTCTATTGCCATCAAATACTTTAAACGGTGCCAATTCCTTTATCTCACTTTCAGACTTTCCAGCTTTTTTTAATTCTTCTTCTACTTCCTCTTGGCTTTTTCCATTCATTAAAGCTTCAGTTTGAGCAAAATAATTAGACAACAAAATAGGGTGATGATCTCCCAAAGGATTTAAAGTTTGTGCAGGAGCTATGAAATCACAAGGAATTAATTTTGTTCCTTGATGAATTAATTGATAAAACGCATGTTGCCCGTTAGTTCCTGGCTCACCCCAAATAACAGGCCCAGTTTCATAATCAACAACATTTCCGTTTCTGTCTACGTGTTTACCATTGCTTTCCATGTCTCCCTGTTGGAAGTAGGCCGCAAAGCGATGCATATATTGATCGTAAGGTAAAATTGCTTGTGTTTCTGCACCAAAAAAGTTGATGTACCAAATGCCTAATAAGCCTAAAATTACAGGAACATTTTGTTCAAGAGGAGTGTTCTGGAAATGTTCATCACTTGCGTGTGCACCAGCTAACAATTGTTTAAAATTATCAAAGCCAATGCCTAATGAAATTGACAAACCGATAGCACTCCATAGAGAATATCGACCTCCAACCCAATCCCAAAATTCAAACATATTTTCGGTATCAATACCAAAAGCCGATACATCTTTTGCATTTGTAGAAAGTGCCGCAAAATGTTTAGCAATATCTTCAGTTTTTGCGCCACTATTTAAGAACCATTCTCTTGCACTGTGTGCATTGGTCATAGTTTCTTGAGTAGTAAATGTTTTAGAGGCTACTAAAAATAAAGTCGTTTCTGGGTGGACTCCTTTTAATGTTTCCGCTAAATGCGTTCCATCTATATTAGAAACAAAATGTAAGTTTAACCTGGTTTTGTAAGCTTTCAAAGCTTCCGTTACCATTACCGGACCTAAATCTGAACCTCCAATACCTATGTTTACGATATCTGTAATTGCTTTGCCAGTATAACCTTTCCAATCTTCAGAAATGATAGCGTTGCTAAATTTTTCCATTTTGGACAAAACAGCGTTTACATCTGGCATTACATCTTTACCATCAACTAAAATTGCTTTATTACCTTGGTTACGCAGGGCGATGTGTAAAACTTGTCTATCCTCAGTTTGGTTGATTTTATCACCGCCATACATCGCCTTTATGGCTTCGTCTAACTTACACTCATTAGCCAACTGAATAAGTAAGGCAAGTGTAGTGTCGTTAATCCTATTTTTAGAAAAGTCGATTAAAATATCCTCAAATAAAATGGAGAATTTTTCGAAACGTTCCCCATCTTGGGTAAATAAATCCTTTAGGCTAGTTTCATTGATAGTTATAAAGTGATCTGCTAGGTATTTATACGCAGTTGTTGTGGTAAAATCTATTTTTGGAAGCATAATTGACTGTTTAGTTACGTAAAAATAGTAAATAGTAAATAACTTAAACCAAATATCATGCTAGAAAATCTGGAACAACTTGTAAGGGATAATGCGCAAGAACTAATTGTAAATAATGGTCAAGTGCCAAACGAACACAATGAAGCTGCAATTCAAGCAGCCTCAGGATCAATTTTTGATACTTTAAAAGAACAAATCAGTACTGGAAAAATCTCTCAATTAGCAGATGTTTTTAATAAACCAGATGCTGTTCAAGCAAATCCAGTAGTACAGGAAGCTACCTCAAGCTTTACAGATAAATTGGCTGGTTTTGGCATTAATGCAGAAATGGCAAAATCTATTGGAGCATCATTAATTCCGGTTATCATGGGTAAATTGGTTAATAAAACCAACGATCCAAATGATAGCTCATTTAATATTCAAGATATGTTAGGCAAGTTTGCTGGTGGTGCCGATGGCAAATTTGATTTAACTGATGTAATGAGTATGTTTAATGGTGGTGGTCAAGCTCAAGCAGGTCAGCCAGCAGGCGGTGGCGTGTTAGATAAATTGAAGGGTTTGTTCAATTAAGTAACTAAATATTTAGAGTAGCCGAATTCATTGTAAATGAATTCGGCTTTTTTATTGGCTTTTATTTATCTTGCCTTAATAATCCCAATTTTTATGAAAACGTCTCTTCTTTTAGCTTTCTTAGCTTCTCCATTATTACTGAGCGCTCAAAATAATCCTCAGAAAGCGGAGGTAAGTAAACGTGCTGATGCTCTAACTGAAAAAGTAATCAATTGGCGAAGAGATTTTCACGAACATCCAGAATTAGGAAATAACGAAGTACGCACAGCGGAAATTATAGCTAAACATTTAAAAAGCCTAGGAATAGAAGTTAAAACAGGAGTTGCTAAAACAGGAGTGGTAGGCGTTTTAGTTGGTAGCAAACCTGGCCCAGTTGTAGCTTTAAGAGCAGATATGGATGCCTTGCCAGTAACAGAAAGGCAGCCATTGCCTTTTGCCTCTAAAGTTAAAACAACATACAACGGACAAGAAGTGGGTGTAATGCATGCCTGTGGTCATGATAGTCACATAGCGATTTTAATTGGGGTAGCCGAGGTATTGGCAGGAATGAAAAAAGACATTGCAGGAACTGTTAAGTTCATTTTTCAACCTGCAGAAGAAGGGGCGCCATTTGGCGAAGAAGGTGGGGCAGAGTTAATGGTTAAAGAAGGTGTTTTACAAAACCCCAAAGTAGATGTTGTTTTTGGTCTGCATATCAATTCTCAAACGCCTGTTGGTCAAATTACATACCGGCCGGGTGGTACAATGGCAGCTGTTAACGATATGAAGATTACAGTTACAGGTAAACAGGCACATGGGGCTTATCCTTGGAGCAGTGTAGATCCAATTGTGGTTTCGGCACAAATCATAAATAGTCTGCAAACTATTGTAAGCAGAAACTTAAATGTTACTGAAAACCCTGGGGTTGTAACCATTGGTTCTATACAAGGTGGGGTTCGGTCTAATATTATTCCTGAGAAGGTGGAAATGCTAGGTACAGTTAGAAACTTTACACCCGAGGATGAAAAAATGTTCATCGAACGCATTAAAATGATTGCTGTAAAAACAGGTGAGGCAGCAGGGGCAAAAGTCGAAGTACTTATTCCTTACAGTGCACATTATCCTGTAACGTTTAATGACATTGCCTTAACCGAAAAGATGCTGCCAAGTTTACAATCTACAGCCGGTGCTGCCAATGTAAAATTAAAAGCTCCCGTTACTGGTGCCGAAGATTTCTCCTTTTATCAAGAAAAAGTACCTGGTTTGTTTTTCTTCTTGGGCGGAATGCCAAAAGACCAAGATCCTTTAAAAGCACCATCGCATCATACACCAGATTTCTTTTTAGATGAAAGTGGATTTACATTAGGGGTAAAAGCCTTATGTAATTTGACACTAGATTATATGTCAATGAAGAAATAGTAAGTATGACGCAAAATGCCTATCGCCATGCTCAAAACCATTTTATATATTTGCCATTATGACTAAAGAACAAGTACAGGATTTAAGGGACAGGGTAACGTCGCTGAGGAGGTATCTTTGACGTTGAAGAGAAACTAGAAGATATTCGTATTGAGCAAGAACTTACCTTGCAACCAAATTTTTGGGACGATCCCAAAAAAGCAGAAAAACATATTGCAGCAATTAATGCTAAAAAAATATGGACAGATGGCTGGCAAAAAGCCAATGCCGCTGTAGAAGATGCTGAAGTGCTATTTGACTTTTTCCAGAATGGCGATGCCACAGAGCAAGAATTACAAGAACAATTTGATTTAAGTTTAAAGGAAGTTGAAGACTTGGAGCTGAAAAATATGCTCAAAACCAAGCAAGACTCTTTAAATGCTGTAGTTCAAATTACTGCTGGTGCAGGCGGAACAGAAAGCTGCGATTGGGCTTACATGTTAATGCGGATGTACTTGATGTGGGCAGAGAAAAATGGCTACAAAGTAACAGAACAAGATTATAACGAGGGCGAGGTTGCAGGCATTAAGTCGGTAACGATAGAAATTGCTGGCGAGTTTGCTTATGGCTACCTCAAAGGAGAAAATGGGGTACATCGTTTGGTAAGGATTTCGCCCTTCGATTCTAATGCTCGTAGACACACTTCTTTTGCATCAGTGTATGTTTATCCATTAGTTGATGATACCATTAATATAGACATTAACCCTGCAGATGTGGAGTTTGAAACTTTTAGAGCAGGCGGTGCAGGTGGACAAAACGTAAACAAAGTGGAAACGGCTGTTCGTTTATACCACAAACCTTCTGGTATTATTATTAAAAACCAAGAATCAAGGTCGCAGTTGCAGAATAAGGAAAATGCATTACGCTTACTGAAATCTCAACTTTACGAAATAGAACAGCGCAAACGCGATGAAGAAACAGCATTGATTGAAGGCTCTAAAAAGAAAATTGAATGGGGTTCGCAAATTAGAAGTTACGTGTTAGATGATAGAAGAGTAAAAGACCATAGGACTAATTTTCAAACTTCAAATCCACAAGCAGTTTTAGATGGAGATATTAATGATTTCTTGAAAGCCTATTTGATGGAGTTTAGTTAGATATGAGTATTGAGATGTGAGCCAAAGGCATCCCTTTGGGAAGATTTGAGAAGGTATTAATTAAACAATATAGCAATTCAACAATCATCGAATTCAGCAATAACATTAATTTTTAATACATTTAAACTGTAATAAATTATTCAATGAAACGATTATCCATTTTTGTATTTTTTCTTTTTGTAGTGATGGAAGTAAATGCTCAACAAGTTATTCCGCTTTATAAAGGAGCAATTCCTGGTGCAAAAACACCACCTTCAGATTATGTTGAAGCTACTGTTAACGGAACTGATGGTGTTGCAAGGGTTAGCAAAGTGGTAACGCCAACTTTAACAGCTTATTTGCCTGCCAAACCAAATGGAACGACCGTTATTATTTGTCCGGGGGGAGGTTATTCCATTTTAGCTTTTGATAAGGAAGGTACACTAGTGGCAAAAAGATTTAGCGATTTAGGTATAACTGCTTTCGTTTTAAAATATCGCTTACCAAGTGATGCCATTATGGAAGATAAATCGATGGGTCCTTTGCAAGATGCACTACAAGCTATTTATTTAATCCGTAAAAACGCCAATGTTTGGAATGTTGACCCTGCTAAAATTGGCATTATGGGCTTTTCAGCAGGTGGTCATGTTGCATCGAGTTTAAGCGTTCATTATAACGACGTTAAAGTGCAAAATCAAGAGGGGGTTAGCTTAAGACCAGATTTTTCAGTCTTAATTTATCCAGTAATTAATTTCGGATCTTACACTCATGCAGGCTCGGTTAAGAACTTATTAGGTGAAAATCCTACTGATGCGCAAAGAAGGTATTTTTCAGGAGAATTACATATTAATGCACAAACACCACCCGCATTTTTGGTGCATGCAAACAACGATGGAGCAGTACCCGTTAAAAATAGCTTGGAGTATGATGCAAACTTGGCAAAGAATAAGGTTGCCGCCGAAATGCACATTTACCAAGGTGGTGGTCACGGTTTTGGAATGTACAATAAAACCACAAAAGACGATTGGTTTGAAAGTTTAAAAAACTGGATGACCGCTAATAAGTGGCTGTGAAAGATTGGTTTAACCATATAGGAACATAGTATATAGAAAACCAGAAGCCTAATGGCTGGTGTTCCCACCTACCATCTCATTTTCCAAACCTCAATTAGAACAAAAACTTTTTATGATTGTCATCCTGAGCTTGTCGAAGGACAATCATAAAAGATAGGCAGTAAAGCAGAACTAACATTATTGCCTATCGGCTGGTGTCTCCACCTGCCGAAATCTAATTTATAGGTCGTTCTCCGCTAAAATCTCTTGCAACTGTTTTAATTCTTCTACCTTTTCTGCAGCCCCTAAATTTTCATAAGCAGAGATTAAATTGCGAATAATACGACGAATAATTTCTGTGTTACTACAAGGTGAATAAAAGCCTGGCTGCGGCTCTAGATTTAGTTGGCGCAAAAACTGATCTACATCATGCTTGCCGAAAATGGCGCCTTTATTAAAAGCATTGATGTAAAATAGAACCCCGTATTCTTTTTCAGCATTACTCTCGTCTATGTAACCTAAAATAAAATGCTGTGGTAAATTAACGCCATAAACAGGAATATCAAGTTTTTGGGCAAGCGTAGCATAAATAATGGCCAATGAAATTTGATTTCCTTTTTTGCTGTCTAAAACCTGATTTAAGTAAGAGTTTTGCGGGTCATGGTGGTTTTTTGTATTACCGATGAAGCCATATTGATTATAAAAAACGTGGTTAATGAGTTTAATCTTCTCTATGGAACTCATTTCATGCTGCATCCCAATCCAAATTTCACGTTTAATCTCTTCAATTTGATTAATGATGGCTTGTTCATCTAAATCTGGATATTGGTAGCGATTGATAACTAAAGCGCCTTGTAGAAGGTCAAACGCACCGCTTTGGTACCACAAGTTTAAATCTTCCTTAATATTATTAAATTGAATGGTATGAACGATATTTTCTATACGCTCTTGCAATAAAGTATCCAAAGATTGTTCCCAGGTACTTTCTAGATAAACGATAGCCTCATTACCGTATTCTAGCAGGCGCTGTTGCACATGCTGATAGATTTCTTCATCAGGATCGTCTAATAATTTGACTAAGGCACTAATTTCTGCAAGATTTTCCATTAAAAATGCAAATTACAATTTTCAGTTTAGCTATTTTTGCGGCTATGGTATTTCAATTTGCTATCGATTATCTAAAGCATCGCCTCACTGCAAACAGCAGGCACGGAACGCATTCGCCGTTTGTATATAAGTTAACTGATGAGGTAATTTACGATTTTTCTAATAAAAAAGTATATGATGACATTGAGGCACAGCGAAAAAAACTTTTAAATGACCATAAGTTAATTACTGTTACCGATTTAGGTGCTGGTTCTCACTTAAATAAGAATCGAACAAAAAAGGTAAGTCAGATTGCAAAAAATGCTTTAAAAGCGCCTCGTTTAGCACAGCTGATTTATCGTTTAGCAGCAAATCAACATCCTTCAAATATGATTGAGCTGGGAACTTGTTTGGGAATTACAAGTGCGTATTTAGCCAAAGCCCAGTCTACAGCCAAAGTATTAACCATTGAAGGTTGCCCAGAAACCGCTGCAGTTGCTAGTCAAAATTTTACTGATTTAAGCTTAATAAATATCGACTTGCAGATTGGAAATTTTAATGATTTATTACCAGAAGCAATAACAAATTCGGAAAAACTCGATTTTGTTTATGTAGATGGAAACCATACCAAAGCAGCAACATTAAATTATTTCAATTGGTGTTTACCAAAAATCCACGAGAACTCATTATTAATATTTGATGATATTTATTGGAGTGAAGGAATGAAAGAAGCTTGGGAAGAAATCAAAAACCATCCAGAGGTTACGATAACTATAGATTTATTTTGGATTGGATTAGTTTATTTCAAAAAAGGACAGGCTAAAGAGCATTTTAAGATTAAGTTTTAGATTCGTTTTTCGTCAATCGTCTTATCGAAACTCAATATGTCTAGACTGCTTTTGTAAAATTATTAAGCTTATAATCAGTCTGTTATAAATTACTAACTGCTTTTTCAATTACATAACTTAAAAATCAGTTGTAAAACTGAATGTTTAGTTATATCTTTATTTTATGGAAGAATTAACTAAGGCCGAAGAGCGCATCATGCAAGTTTTGTGGAAACTGCAAAATGCATTTGTTAAAGATATCATAGATGAATTAGAGGAAGAACCCAAACCTCCATATAACACCATCTCCTCAATTGTTAGGCTTTTAGAAAAAAAAGGTTATGTGAGCTATAAAGCTTATGGCAAAACCTATGAGTATTTTCCAGCCATTACAAAAGAAGATTATACCAAAACTACCTTCTCTAAATTATTTGCTGGTTATTTCGATAATTCGCCTAGTAGCTTATTATCATTCATGGTAAAAGAAGAAAAGTTAAGCGAAAAGGATATAGAAGAGTTAAAGGCATTAATCAATAAAAAATCCTGATGATGGAACCATTGTATTACTTCTTAAAAGTTAGTGCATGCACAATGCTTTTCTTTACATTTTATTTAATCGTGTTAAGAAGATTAACCTTCTTTAAGATCAATCGTTTTTACCTGTTATTTACATTGATGATTAGTTTCATCATTCCCACTTTACATTTCACAGTTGAAAGAGAGGTCGTACAAGCTGAAGTAGTAAATACCCCAGAAATTAGTCCGGTTGCTACAATTACAGAGCAGACCTTTGAAGCGCCAATTCAAAATCAGTTAACCGTACCCTTAGAACAAGCTTTTGATTATTATTCGCTATTACCTTATCTATACTTTTTGATAGTTTTAGGTTTGTTATTTGTTGCCACCTGGCGATTGTTTCAGTTGGTTAAGCACACTAAAAACAGCGTTGAAAAAATCAACGGTTTAAAAATTGTTTCGAAGGCAAAAGGCTTTACCAACTGCTCATTTTTCAACTATGTTTTTATAGATGAAGAGAATTTGACAGAAACTGAGCTTAGCATCCTGCTTAAGCACGAGGAGGTACATGCCAAACAGTTCCATTCTATTGACAAAATCATTTTGATGATTTTAAAAGCAGTTTTATGGTTTAATCCTGTAGTTTACCTGTATGACAAGGCTTTGGAACAAGCCCATGAATTTGAGGCTGACGAAACAACATCTCAAAACTTTGGAACACCTGAATATGCTGGTCTATTATTAAGATTGGCCATTAGCAAAAGCGAAATGCCACTAGTACACAATTTTGTGAAAAGTCCAATTAAGGAAAGGATAAAAATGTTGTTTAATTCAAAATCGAAGAATATGAAAAAATTAATGTATTTGTTGGCATTACCTATCGGATTAGGTTTGTTATGGGGTTTTACAGTTGATGTTATTGATGTTTTGGCTTCGGCCAAAAATGAAGAAAAAGTATTTACGCTAGTGTTGGATGCGGGTCATGGTGGTAAAAATAAAGGGGCCGAAGTAAAAGGCTATACGGAAAAAGATATTACACTAACAATGTCTAATAAAATCAAAGCTCTTGCCGAAGCTAGTGGAATTAGAGTAGTAACTACTAGACCTAGTGATGAAAATGTAAGTATAAACGACAGGACAAAAGCTGAAGGCACTATACTTCTTTCGCTACACTTAAATTCATCACTTAAAGCGACAGCGAATGGAATTGAGATGATAACATCGGGAAGCTATAATAACGATTTAAAGCTCCCAAAATCAAACAGTATTACCTATTATTTATACAAGGAGTTAAAAAATATAACAGGGATTAAAGTCAATAACAAGCCAAAACTTAGTAATATTCTATTGCTTAATCAATCGCCAATTCCAGGTATCCTATTAGAGATGGGTTATTTAACTAATAAAAGTGATTTTGATTTTATTACTAACGAAAAAAAGCAAGATGAACTGGCAAAATTAATCGTAGCAGGTATTTTGGTTTACAAAGAAAAACTACCAGCCTCGGAAGAGATGCGAGCTAAATTTAAAAAATCATATGAAGAGTTTAATGTTAAATATACAGCCTGGAAAAATTCTGAGTTATATAAAAAGTTAACGGATGAATCTAAAAGCTTTAAGTCGCAAACGTTAATAGGAACTGTTAATTCCTTGAATTATGTAAAAATTGGTGGTTTGCCAACCTTAGATGGGTTTATTTTAAAATCCAACAATAAATTATACCGTATTTACATAGGTAGGGATGAAGCAAAGGCTCTTTTATTTAAAGCTGGCGACGAAGTAAGTTTGTATGCGCCAAAAACGGAAGTTTGGTTTGATTCTGAATACCCAGCAATTAAACCAAAAAAGGTAACTGTTTTAAAAAGTGTTGGTGTTGCTCCTGCAAAGTTAGAATCTAAACCAAAACTAATATCCTCGGCAACCATGAATGTCGACACAAAAAATAACATCACTTACATAAAAAAGGGCATTATGGAGATTGGAGATGTTAAGTTAGAGGCAGAAGATATAACTTGGGATACGAATAATGGAATAATTACAGCTAAAATTGCAACTATTCAATTCAAAAATGGAGACAAAGTTGTTTCTAAATCTATCATATATGATGTAAAAAAAGGAACTTATAAAGCGCTTGCTGCATCTGGAAATATTGCAGCAAAGGCAACAATACCTTCACTATACGTTGTAAATAAATCTCCAGAAATTGAAAATCCAACTATTTCTGCTGCCTACCAACTAGTTAAAAGATTAAAAACTAATAATGATTCTTTAAAAATGAATCTTATGCTGGATAAAATATTACTAATAAGTGGTAAAGTAAATTTAAACGTAGATGGTTATGCTTTAACAGGAAGGGTAATGCAAGTTGAAAAGGACTCTAATCTTATTACAGCTCATATGGCAACTTTTACAGATAAAAATGGCCATAAAGTAAATGGAGATGTAATAGAATTTGATTTGATTTCTAAGAATTATAAAGTTGCACAACCAGTTGGCGCAGCTTATATGAAATACTAATTCTTTTCAATTACTAAACTTTGCAAAGCCCTCCCTTCTGGGGAGGGTTGGGAGAGGCTGCTTATTGCCCTGGCTGATAATTTCTCTCCACGTGTTTCAAGACATCTTCTTTATAAAACAACACATCTTTAAACTCACCTTTGGTGTACATTAACGCTTGGTCTGTAAAATGTTTGGAGTTAGGGTCGCCACTATTTCCGCCAGCTAAAATAGATTTAGCCTTTATCCTTTTGCCAAATTCAACCACACAAACAAAGCTATTGCCGCTATAGCCATAACGTTTATTGGTTTTAAAAGGATTGCTGATATAAGAACCTAATTGGCCCCACATTGCCGAGCCAAATCCAACTGGCAGACTAGGTAAGTTATCATCATATTTCTCCTTAATAGCTCCAGTTAAACGTTGAAATCTATTCAACTCTCCCCAAGCAATTTGCCATTTGCCGAAACGTTTGTTTAAATCTGCCATGGTGGCTTTTAAAGGATCTAATAAATCATTTGGCCTGGCACTTTTAGCAAACTCTGTTGTTGCCTCTACCTGGTCTTTATCACCTGGGTTGATATACACCTTACGAATAGCAGAATTTAATCTTGGTGCCCACTCCATCGCCAAAGTTGTAGCTTCAGAATTTTCAGCAGATCTATAATCCCAGTTTTTAAGTATAGCTATAGGAGCTTTTAATTCTTCAATTAATGGATCACTTTGTGGCAATTGATTATAAGCTTTTAATAAAGCTGGAATTAGAACTTCAAAACCAGGCATATAACTATCGTAGCCGGTTTCAATAACCTTTTCCATAGTATATTTAATAGGTCTACTTAATAATTTAACTGCTGCAACTCCCCTAAAGTTCTCGCCATCTGGCGCCATATAACTTGGGTAATTTGTTTTTATCGGACTATTTTTTCCTGCTGAACTAAAGGGAGTAGAATTACAGTTTTGCAGCCAGCCATTTGCGGGATTATAAACGTGAACCATATCTTTCACATTGTGCATGCCTTTCCAAGCAGTGGCTGATGTAGAACCATCTACAACCTCACTCCAGTTATATTTTGTATCTCTTATTGGAATAAAATTGCCGTGCCAAAAGGCGATGTTCCCTTGTGCATCTGCATAAACTGTATTGTTGGAAGCATTCGCCTTTAAATCCATTGCTTTTTGATATTCCTCAAAATTTTTAGCCTTGGTGCGTACCCAACTTTGAACCAAACTTTGTGCATTTCTATTCTTAGCTTTTAAACTGATCCATTTACCATCTCTTATCGCCATAACAGGGCCATTATTGGTAAAGTAGGTAGTAAAGGTTTTGGTTTTTAGGGATGTTCCATCTAAGTAGCTAATGTTTATCTTTTTCTGCGTTACAGGAAATTTCTTTTTATCGTATTGGTAAAATAGACCTTTATCAGTTTTAATAATTTTCTCAGCATAGATATCTGCTATGTCAACATTGTTTGAGGTGTGCATCCAGCCTAGATGTTCATTAAAACCTTGATAAATAAAAAATTGCCCCCAGGTTACTGCACCATAGGCATTTAAGCCTTCTTCGCTTTGCATTTGCACTTCTGGCCTAAAGTAAAACGTAGTATGCGGATTGATGTATAAAATGGAATTGCCAGACGCTGTCATGCTAGGGGCAAAAGCAAAACCATTTGATCCACTATGTTGCTCTTTAATTACAGGTATGTAAGCTGTTGGCGAATGATTACCGGTGTAAAATTTCTTTAGCTCCTCAATGGTTAAGTCAGCGGTATTAATAGCGCCAATACTTCCATCTGTCCACATTAAAGGAAACCAAGGTTTAAACCTAATTAGTAATGCAGGTTTAACTTTTGCATTTTTATATAAGTAATAATTTATGCCAGCTGCATAGGCATCAAGCAATTTTTTAAAGGAAGGTTGTGCCTTGGCGTAATCGGCTTTTGCTTCTGTACTATCAAATAACAATCGAATTTGAAGGTCGTTAAATACTGCAGATTCCCCATTAATTTCAGCCAGTCGGCCTAGTTTTTCAATGTAGTTTAATTCTACACGTTTAAAATCATCTTCACATTGTGCATATAACAAACCAAAAACTGCATCAGCATCGGTTTTGCCATAAACGTGTGCAATTCCCCATTTGTCTCTTATAATATTTACCTTTTTAGCTTGCGCTTGGTAAGCTGCAATTTCTGCTGGCGTAAATTTTTGGGCAAAAAGTTGGAGCGGTAATAAGAGTAAAAGGAATAAATTTTTCATAATGAACCATTTGAGCATAGCTGGTTTTAGCCAAATGCGGATAAGGCTAAATTGTGAAAATTTTCTAAGAGATAAAGAATTTAAATGAAAGCCACTAATTTGAGTTTTGTCATCCTGACGAAGGAAGGATCTAAAAGATGAATTCACAAATAGAGATTCTTCGCAGGCTCAGAATGACAAATTTTACATTTAAAACGCCTCCGCCAAACTAATATACATTCCACTTTGGCGTTTTTCGTCAGCTTTTTTCTCCCCTACACCATAATCTAAACGAACACTTAAGCCTTTGGCGGTATCAAAGAAATACCTTCCGCCAAAACCATAATCCGGTTTTAAATCGTGTAAGGAGAAATTGCCGTTGGCGAATACTTTTCCTCCGCCTGCAAAGGCAACAATGCCAAATCTGTTCATGAAGCGATAACGCAGTTCTGCTTGGGCAGCCAATAAATTCTCATCGCGGTAGCGACCAGTATAATAACCACGCATCATTTCGTCGTTACCCAATTGTGGTAACAAATAGAAAGGCGTTTTATCTCCCTGCACCGTATGATATAGACCTTGCACACCCAAAACTACTTTTGGTGCCAAAGACCAAAAATTACGCACATTGACTTTTACCTGACTGCCAGTAAAATTACTGCCGCCATAAATGTCTGGTGCGTATTGATAAGTTACTCTTCCAAAAAAGCCTTTTGTTGGATAATTGTTAGAGTTTCTAGTATCATAGCTTTGAGACACTCCTAAATATAATACTGAGCCACCAGCTCTATCATATAAAATAGGAGAGGTACTATAAATTCCACCTGCAACTTTATCTGTGAAATTATAATCTTCAAATCCTATAGAAAGTCCAGTGTAAGCATTTTTAATAAATGTCTTCTCCGCATCAAGCTGGATTTTCATCAACTGTTGTACTAACCTATCTTCATCTTTTTGATTAGTATTATTTCCTAAGCCATAAAAGTTAAATGGAGTTTTTCTGAATTTAAGTTCTCCAATAAAATGATATTTATTGCCTGGTGTCCAAGCATCACCTTTTAAAGTTAGGTTGTATGTTTTTTTGGTAGAGTAAGATGCTGTTCCAGAAAAGTTAGAACTACGGTTAGTTGTATCTTTTCTATCCATATAAAATGAATAAAGTGCACCTAAACCAAACTCAAAGCCAGTTTCTTGTGCATAGCCCAATACTGGAATTGGCATAAAGCTGGCCTTGCGGGTAGTGTCTTTTTCATTAGACAATAACTTTTGAATTAGTTTTTTTTGCGCCAAAAGCGGATTAACCAAAATAGTTAACAACAAAAGGATTAAGAATTTTTTCATCGCCACAAAGTAAAGGAATTATTGCTTAAATGTTTAATTATTGAAAGAGCTTGCTTTTAGGCTCACATCACAAACCTGTTAAAGGGATTAAAATTGGCTTGATAGGTATAATTCAGATTAAGGCTCATTGCAGTCATAGTCTGTCTTACCTTAGTTGTCATTGCACCTTAGTCGTATGTTACCCTTAGCAAGACCGCATCAAGTCCGCATCGGCTGTGCTCTTGAGGCGGATTGATTATGGTTTAGACTCGGACTCAATAAGACTATAATACGAATGAAATAAGTATGGGGACTAAGGGAAGACTAAGAGATAGTTAGCTAATCTATTTTTAAGGATGGTTTTGTACTTAGGTATTTAACTAATTCAGTTAGCAGTTTATGATTACCGTTTTTTCCATAGAGATGCCAATGGCACAGTTTAACTGCGCAAGTGAACAATAATACTAATGAACCAATGAACTTTTGGAGTTAACCTAAAAACTGTACTTTTGCAGCCGAACAATAAAAATATAGAAATGAGTACGACAAGAGGACCGATATCGAAATTCATGGAGACTAACTATCTTCATTTTAACGCTGCGGCTATGATGGATGCCGCTAAAGGTTATGAAACCCATTTAGATGAAGGTGGAAAAATGATGATTACCCTTGCAGGTGCTATGAGTACTGCAGAATTGGGTATTTCTTTGGCAGAAATGATTAGACAAGATAAAGTGGCTATCATTTCATGTACAGGTGCAAACTTAGAGGAAGACATCATGAACTTGGTGGCACACTCACATTATAAACGTGTTCCAAACTATCGTGATTTAAGTCCACAGGATGAATGGGATTTATTAGAGAACCATTACAACCGCGTAACCGATACTTGTATCCCTGAAGAAGAAGCATTTCGTCGTTTGCAAAAACACATCCATAAAATATGGAAAGACGCAGATACTGCAGGCGAAAGATACTTTCCACATGAGTTCATGTATAAAATGTTGTTAAGTGGCGATTTGGAGCAATATTATGAAATTGACCCTAAAAACTCATGGATGTTGGCAGCAGCTGAAAAAAATTTACCAATTGTTGTTCCAGGATGGGAAGATTCTACAATGGGAAATATCTTTGCGTCTTATGTAATGAAAAGTGAGTTAAAAGCAATCACAATGAAAAGTGGTATAGAGTATATGGGTTGGTTGGCAGATTGGTATATCGCAAACTCAGCAGGTAAAGGCATTGGCTTTTTCCAAATAGGTGGGGGTATTGCAGGTGATTTTCCAATTTGTGTTGTGCCCATGTTATATCAAGATATGGAAATGGAAAATATTCCTTTTTGGAGCTATTTCTGCCAGATATCAGATTCTACTACATCTTACGGATCTTACTCTGGTGCAGTGCCAAATGAGAAAATTACCTGGGGCAAATTAGATATTCATACACCAAAATTCATTGTAGAATCTGATGCAACAATCGTAGCTCCATTGATTTTTGCGTGGATTTTGAAAATGTAATTCGTTAGTTAATAGTTGATAGGCTATGGTTCATGGTCTATTAACTATTGGCATATTAAGTTCCAAATTTTTTTGAAAACTTAAGACTATCGAAATCAACAGTTATTTAAAAATTGTTGATTTTTTTGCGTTTAAAGCTGAAATTTCAATAATTTAGAATGATTATAAATTGTATTTCACTGTCATTAATATGTCATTGGTAACTTAATAAATTTTACTTTTGTTCAAATCTTCAAGAGCGATACCAGTCACAACATCGTCTAGATTTAAAATTTATTTCAATAAAAAGCATAAAACACTCATTATGAGGAATATCTCATTATTTTTTAAGAAAGTTTCAAAGTCCGCATTCATTTTTGCTGCTTTATCTTTTTTAATGGTAGCTGGAGCGCAAGCACAAACTGATTTAGTGGAAGGCAAGACTTTATTTAAAAGTAAATGTGCTTCTTGTCACGCATTAGATCATGATGGAACGGGCCCGGCATTAACAGAATTGGTAAAAACACTTGATGATTCGTTTTTAATCCCATGGATTAAAAATAATCAAGCTTTAATTGCTTCAGGCAATAAACAAGCGATCGAAGCGTCAAAGTTAAAGCCTTCAGAAATGACTGCTTTCCCAACTTTAACAGATGCACAAGTTTTAAACATTGTGGCTTACGTTAAAGAAGGTGAGCCAAAAGTAGCTGTAGTTCCTGGCGCAGAGGTAAAAGACGAAGGTGCTTCAGGGCTTTCTATCTTGGGTATCGTTGCAATTATCGTACTATCTATTATTGTATTGGTTGTTTTAGGCCGTGCAGTAAAAATGTTAGAACGTTTAATTCTAGAAAAACAAGGTATTGTAGTTGTTGAAGAAGAAAACGTTTCTTTAGCTGCAGGTGTTAAAGGATTGTTCAAAAACAAGAAGTTCGTATTCTTCTTCGTTTTGTGTTTGGTAATGGTACTTGGTTCGTTCGGTTGGATGGGCATGTGGGAAACAGGTGTTCACACAGGTTATCAACCAGTACAGCCAATTAAATTCTCTCACGAATTACACGCTGGTATCAATCAAATCGATTGTCAATATTGCCACACCGGTGCATTTAAGTCTAAAAACTCAACTATTCCTTCTTTAAACGTTTGTATGAACTGTCACAAAAACGTACAGGCTAGAAAAGAAGATGGTCAGATTTCTCCAGAGATCATGAAGATTTATAATGCTTTAGGTTATGATGCTGATAAACAGACATACGATAAAACTAAAGAAAAACCAATCGAGTGGGTACGTGTACACAACTTGCCAGATTTCGCCTACTTCAACCACTCTCAGCACGTAGTAGTTGGTGAAGCAGCTATCCGTAAAGAAAAAGGCCTTAACCCTAAAGATCCGGTTTGTTTTGCTTGCCATGGTCCAGTTAACACAATGGAAGAAATTTATCAGTATTCGCCATTAACAATGAAATGGTGTATCAACTGTCATAAAGACGCTGATATTTCTGGCAAAAAAGATGATGCCTTCTATACCAAAATCATTGAGGCACACGAGAAAATCAAAAAAGGAGAAAAAATCACTCCAGCAATGCTAGGTGGTTTAGAGTGTGGTAAGTGCCATTATTAATTAATAGAGTTTAGTAAGAACGTTCGATAAACAGTAATATAGCTTAAATGGAAAGCAATAAAAAATACTGGAAAGGCTTAGAGGAGTATAAAAACACTCCCGATTTTGTTGAAAACAACAAAAACGAATTTGCAGAGCCACTTCCAATAGAAGATGTTTTAAGTGAGGCAGGATTAAGTACAGTTACACCACGCCGCGACTTTTTAAAAGCCTTAGGCTTTGGGTTGGGTGCAGTAACTTTAGCTGCCTGCCAAAAAGCACCTGTAACCAAATCAATTCCTTATTTAATTAGACCAGAAGAGGTTGTTCCGGGTATTCCAAATTTCTACGTTTCGACTTTTAAAGGTCAAAGCGTATTGGTAAAAACAGTAGTTGGTCGCCCTATTAAAATTGAGGTTAATCCAAATGCAGGTGTATTTAGTACTGGTACTGATGCACAAGCACAAGCTTCAGTTTTAGATTTATATGATGTATCTAAATTAACAGATCCTTCTCTTAAGAAAGCTAAAACTAGTTGGTCTGAATTAGATACGTTTGTTAAAGGCGAATTAAATAAAGCACAAGCTTCTGGCAAAAAGATTCGTATTGTTTCTTCTAGCTTAAATAGCCCATCGGCTAAAGGAGTTGTTGCAGATTTTGCTGTTAAATATCCTACTACAAAATTAGTACAATACGATGCTGTATCTTATACAGGTATCATCAAGGCAAATGAAAATAGCTTTGGTAAAGCGGTATTGCCAAAATATAACTTCGATAAAGCAGACCTTATTGTAAGTTTCGGTGCAGATTTCTTAGGAACTTGGATTAGCGGAGAAGAATTCACTGCTCAATATGTTGCTAATAGAAATTACAAGTCACTAGAGAAAAAGAAAATGTCTCGCCACTTTCAATTTGAAGCTGGTATGAGTTTAACAGGTACCAATGCTGATACCCGTGTTCCAATTAAATTATCGGAGGAAGGACCAGCATTAATTACCTTATATAATGCGATTACAGGTGGAAGTCTAGCTGGTGGTTCATTGGGTAACAATGTAACAGCAGATAAAGCCTTAAAATTAGTTGCAAAAGAATTATTACAGAACAAAGGAAAATCATTAGTGGTTTCTGGTTCTAATGATGTATCTACCCAGATTTTAGTAAATGCCATTAACTCCGCTATTGGTAGTTATGGTACTACAATTGATTTAGATAATGCTTGCAAACGTTACGAAGGTAATGATGCAGAATTTGCTGAATTAATCAATGAGATGAATAGAGGCGAGGTTGCTGCTGTTTTCTTCTTGAATTCAAATCCAGCTTATGATGCCATCGACAATAAAGCATTTACTGATGCATTGGCTAAAGTAGCTTTAAAAGTATCTTTTGCAGATAGAGATGATGAAACTGCTGGTCTTTGTGATGTTGTTGCTATTACGCCTAACTATTTAGAATCATGGGGTGATGCAAATAGCTACGAAGGATTTTACTCAATCGTTCAGCCAACCATTAATCCTGTATTTAACTCTCGTCAAGCAGAGCAAAGCTTATTAATTTGGTCTGACGCAGCTGTTCAAGATTACTACCAATATGTACGTAACAATTGGGAGAAAAACATTTTACCAGTTGTAGGCAAAACTTGGAACGATTTATTACAAACAGGTGTATTTAGTGCTACCGCTAAAACTGCAGGTGCTTATACCTTCAGTATGTCATTAGATGCTGTTGCTTCATCAATCACTGCAAGTAGCAAAGCGTTAGTTGCAAAAGGTAATGACGGACTAGAATTACAAGTTTACGAAAGTATTCCAATGCGTGATGGTAAACATGCCAACAATGCATTCTTGCAAGAATTACCAGATCCAGTTTCAAAAGTAACTTGGGATAACTATATCGCTTTAGCTCCTAAGCAAGCAGAAAAATTAGGATATAAAGAATTTGATATCTTAACTGTTAAAGGCGAAAAAGGATACGGTATTGATCTTCCAATTTTAATTCAACCAGGTCAAGCAATGGGAACTGCTTCTATTGCCTTGGGTTATGGACGTACTAAAACTGGTAAAGCTGGTAACAACGTAGGTAAAAATGCTTTCCCTTTTGTAAGTTTCAGTAATGGCACATTAAAATATGCTACTACAGTTACCTTATCATCAACTGGCGGAAGAGAGGAATTAGCTCAAACACAAACTCACTATTCTTTTGAAGGAAGAAATATCATTCGTGAAACTACTTTAAAAGATTACTTAAAAGATCCTGCTGCAGGTTCTGGTAACCACCATAAACATAAAGTTTACGATTTGTGGACTACCGATAAATATGAGAAATTAGGTAATGACTGGGTAATGGCAATCGATTTGAATGCTTGTACTGGTTGTGGTTCTTGTATTGTTGCTTGTAACGTAGAAAATAACATTCCTGTTGTTGGTAAAGACGAGGTTCGTAGACGTAGAGAGATGCACTGGTTGCGTATTGATCGTTACTACAGCTATAACCAAGAGCCTGCTGCACATGCAGAAGCAGCTCATGGTCACGAAGAAGGATCTAATGCAGTAACTAAAGAGAAAGAAATTGCGCATTTGGAAGAAAATCAAATGAACAATGTTTCTGTAGTTCACCAACCAATGATGTGCCAACACTGTGATCACGCTCCGTGCGAAACAGTTTGTCCTGTATTGGCAACGGTACACTCATCAGATGGTTTAAACCACATGGCTTATAACCGTTGTGTAGGTACACGTTATTGCGCAAACAACTGTCCATACAAAGTTCGTCGTTTCAACTGGTTTAACTACTGGAATGATTCACGTTTCGATAACTATTTAAATAATGAGTTTACACAATTAGTATTAAATCCAGATGTTACTACTCGTTCTAGAGGGGTAATGGAAAAATGCTCTATGTGTATTCAACGTATCCAAGCTGGTAAATTAACAGCTAAAATGGAGAAACGTGCTTTAAAAGATGGAGATATCAAAATGGCTTGTCAACAAGCTTGTTCTGCTAATGCAATTATCTTTGGAGATAAAAATGATCCAAATTCAGAAGTTGCTAAAGCATTGAAGAGCGAACGTATCTACTATGTTTTAGAGGAGATCAACGTACAACCAGGTATTGGTTATATGACAAAAATTAGAAATATAGATTCAGAAACTAAAGAAGTACACGCGTAAGCAGTACTTAGCAATATAAATTATGTCAGGACATAACGAATCAATTTTAAGAGAACCATTAATTACTGGTAAAAACATCACGTACGCACAAATGACGGATGAAATTTTACTACCAGTAGAAAACAAGCCGAACAGGGCTTGGTGGATTGGCTTTATCGTCGCACTTTGTGGCGCTACACTTTGGGTGGTTGCCGTTAGTTATACCTTCTGGTTCGGTATCGGAGCATGGGGATTAAATAAAACAGTAGGTTGGGCTTGGGATATCACCGGTTTCGTATGGTGGGTAGGTATTGGTCACGCAGGAACACTAATCTCTGCAGTACTATTACTCTTCCGTCAGAATTGGCGAAATTCCATTAACCGTTCAGCAGAGGCGATGACCATTTTCGCTGTTATCTGTGCCGCAACTTACGTAGTATCTCACATGGGTAGACCATGGTTGGCTTATTGGGTATTACCATTGCCAAACCAATTTGGTTCACTTTGGGTTAACTTTAACTCTCCATTGGTATGGGATATGTTTGCAATCTCTACTTACTTCTCAGTATCATTATTATTCTGGTACACAGGTTTATTACCAGATATTGCAACAATTAGAGATAGAGCTGCAGGTGTACGTAAAAAAGTTTATACTATTCTTTCTTTCGGATGGAATGGTAACGTTAAAACTTGGCAACGTTTTGAAGCGGTATCATTAATCTTAGCAGGTATTTCAACTCCACTTGTACTTTCAGTACACACTATCGTATCAATGGACTTTGCAACCTCGGTAATTCCGGGATGGCATACGACCATTTTCCCTCCATATTTTGTGGCTGGTGCAATTTTCTCAGGCTTTGCCATGGTATTAACCTTATTATTAGTTGTACGTAAAGTATTAGGTCTAGAGAACTACATTACCATGTTCCATATCGAATCGATGAATAAGATCATCATCCTAACCGGTTCAATTGTAGGGGTAGCTTATTTAACAGAGTTCTTTATCGCTTGGTATTCTGGTTCAGAATATGAGCAATATGCTTTCATTAACCGTTCTACAGGGCCATTCTGGTGGGCATATTGGATGATGATGACATGTAACGTGATCTCTCCACAGCTGTTATGGTTCAAAAAGATTCGTACTAATATTGCAGCTACCTGGATTTTATCAATTGTAGTAAACATAGGTATGTGGTTCGAGCGTTTCGTAATTATCGTAACTTCATTACACCGTGATTATTTACCATCAAGTTGGACAGATTTTACACCAACTTGGGTTGATGTGAGTGTATTTGTTGGCTCAATTGGTGTATTCTTTACTTTGTTCTTGTTATTCTTAAGAGTATTACCATCTATCGCAATTGCAGAGGTAAAGTTATTATTGAAGAGTGCAAGTGAGCAAGCTAAGAAAGAATTGATTGAAGAAGGACACTTAGATAAGGAACAAGTTGCAGACTATGTAGGGTCTTTAGAAAAGTTTGATAGTGTTAACCTAGAAGATTACGCAAAAAAATAACAATGAGTAATATCAAATATATTTTAGGCAGTTTTGGTGATCCTGACGAGATGATGCATGGCATCGATAAGTTACAGGAGAACAACATCAAAATACATGATGTATATACGCCTATGCCTATTCACGGCATCGAAGCAAAATTGGGAGTTAAAAGATCTAGATTAGATATCGCAGCATTCTTTTTCGGAATTACCGGAACAATAACAATGTTAAGCTGTGTGTTTTTAGCAACAACGGTAGACTGGCCAATTAACATTGGTGGTAAAACCCACTTTGCATTACCAGATTTTATTCCAATTACTTTTGAGTTAACTATTCTATTTTGTGCTTTTGGCCTTGTAGGATCGTACTACGCTTCAACCCACTTGTTTCCGGGAAGGGCACCAAGAGTTATGGATTTGCGTGCAACAAACGATCGTTTTATCATCGCTATCGATGCTAAGGAAAATGCAGAACACGCAAAAATTGACGAACTATTAAAAGGCGCAGGTGCTTTGGAAGTAAAGCATAATGAAAGGAAGTATATCAGCTATGAATAAGAAATATATAGTTTACGCTACATTAATCGTACTTGTTTCTGTTGTTATGCTCTCGGCATGCAGCGATAAAAGAAGTACTGGTTTAGAGTATGCAAGAAATATGTATGATCCGATTGCTTATAATCAAGATCAACCAAACAAAAACTTTGCAAACGGAGCTACAGCTCAAACTCCACCAGCTAACACCGATCCAATTGGTTTTGTGAAATATGAACTGGCTAATACTAAAGAAGGTTATGAAGCTTCAGCAGCGTTAGTTAATCCGCTACCATTAACAGAACAAAATCTATTAGAAGGTAAACACTTCTATACCGTGTTCTGTTCGCCATGTCATGGAGAAAAAGGTGATGGACAAGGTCATATCGTGAAATTGGATAAAGGTATATCTGGAGTTCCATCTTACCACGCTGCTGATGCGGTTTCATCTCGTGGCGGTGCAATGAACACTATGCCAGCTGGAAAAGTCTATCATACTATTATGTATGGTTTAAATGCAATGGGATCTCATGCTTCACAACTAACGCCAACTGAAAGATGGAAAGTGGTGATGTATGTTCAACAATTACAAAAAATAAAATAAGAAAAGCAAATTAAATGGGAACTCATCATTATAATTTAAGTGAACAATTTGAGTTTACAGGAAAGGTAAAAGCCTTAAGCATTATCGGTATCCTTGTGGGTATTGGTGCTATTGCTTATGGTTTTATGGGAGATGAAGTAAGTCACGAACGTACTTTTGCCAACCTGTTACTTATGGCATATTATTTTGCCTGTGTATGTATGTCTGGAGCTTTCTTCTTAGCTGTTCAATTCGTTGCACAAGCAGGATGGTCTGCCTCAATTCTTCGCGTACCTCAAGCAATGGCTAAGACTTTGCCAATTGCTGTAATCATTTTATTGGTTGTTGTAGGCTTAGGCTTGTACACTCATAACTTGTATCATCACTGGAATGCACCTGGATTAACTGATCCTAGTTCTCCAGATTATGATAAGTTAATCGATGGTAAATCAGCATTCTTAAATGTACCTTTCTTTATGGGAAGACAAGTTGTTTTCTTAGGTGCATATAGCTTATTTGCTTATTTCGTTACTAAATGGTCTTACAACGAAGACTTAAATGGAGGTTTATCTTCATATCAAAAGAGTTTTAAGTATTCATGTATTTTCTTAGTAATCTACGGTTTTACTACTCCGATATTTGCTTTCGATACCATCATGTCGTTAGAGGCTCACTGGTTCTCAACTATGTTTGGTTGGTATAACTTCGCCGCAATGTGGGTAAGTAGTTTAGCTACAATAGCGGTAATCATTATCTTGTTAAGAAAAGCAGGTTACATGAGCTGGGTTAACAATAGCCACTTACATAATTTAGGTCAGTTTATCTTTGGTTTCTCTATTTTCTGGACTTATGTATGGTTTGCTCAATTCTTATTGATTTACTATGCAAATATGTCTGAAGAGACAGTATATTTCTACAAACGTTTCAATAACTACGAAGCTTGGTTCTATATCAATTTAATCATGAACTTTTTATCACCATTGTTATTGTTAATGGATCGTGACAATAAGAGAAGTGAGAATGTTTTATTGACAGTATGTATTGTGGTTCTATGTGGTCACTGGGTAGATTATTACCAAATGATTATGCCAGGTGTATTTGAATTTGGAACTAAAGATGGTGCTGGTTTCGGCATCATTGAAATCGGGACAGCATTAGGATTTGTAGGTTTGTTTACGTTTACTGTATTAACTGCTTTAAGCAAAAAACCATTAATTGCTAAGAATCATCCGTTTTTACAAGAAAGTTTAAACCACCATTTGTAATAGATAGGTTTAAGATTATATAATTTAATATTAAAAAAGTACAACGTACTAATTTAAGAAAATGAGTTTAAAAAAATTAATAGGTAATAAAACAATGGCGGCTTTAGCAGTATTAATTACTGTATTTGCAAATACCAGTGCTTTCGCTCAAGAAGCAGCCGCTGCCGCTACGGCTAAACCAGTAGATATGGGACCGATATATAAATCGACCTTATTCTATATATTGCTGTTCTTGTTGTTATGTTTATTCATTGCAATAGTTGGAAAGGCATTAAGAGTTTATGAATTAACGCAAGAAACGCAAGGCAAACAATCAATTAACTGGGATAAAGTTAACGGGATCATTTTCGCTATATTCTTAGTAGTTGGTTTGTATGGTGTGTACTGGGAATATACGGTTCATGGCGAAATGCTTTTGCCTGAGGCAGCATCAGAACACGGTAAGAAAATTGACCAAATGTTTAACATTACGTTGATTATTACCACTATTGTATTTATTTTAACTCACATTGTATTATTTGCTTTTGCTTATTTCTACAAAAGCAGCAACAATAGAAAAGCTTATTACTATCCTCATAATAACGCATTAGAGCGTGTTTGGACAATTATTCCGGCTTTAGTATTAACAGTATTGGTATTAATGGGTTTCTTAACTTGGAGATCAATATTCTATAAAATTGAAGATCCAAATAACAAACCTTTAAGTATTGAAGTAACTTCATCTCAATTCCAGTGGGATATTCGTTACCCAGGTGCTGATGGAGTAGTAGGTAAAAAGAACTATAAAAAAATAACAGCTATAAACGCATTAGGTATCGATTTTACTGACAAAAACAGTTTAGATGATCAAATTGGTGATGAGATTGTTTTACCAGTAAATAAACCAGTGCGTTTTATTTTAACAAGTAAAGATGTATTACACAGTTTCTATATGCCTCACTTTAGAGTGCAGTTAAATACTGTTCCTGGTATGACTTCTTATTTCGAATTCACACCAACCATTACTACAGAACAAATGAAGGTTAAAACTAATGATCCTAGTTTTAAATATTTATTGCTTTGTGCTAAAATTTGTGGAGCAAACCACTATAACATGCAGAAACCTGTAAGAGTAGTTACTCAAGCAGAGTATGATGCTTGGGTTGTAAAACAAACCCCTTACTTAACAAATGATTTAAGAAAAGCATTTAATCTTCCTGTAATTGCTGAACCAGTTGCAGCACCAGCAAAAGCTGATACAACTGCAAAGGATACTGTAAAAACAAATCAAATCGCTTTAAAAAAATAATAATACTGGAGAGCCCTTATTATGTCAACTATATCACTACAAGATACACACCACCACGATAGTCACGATGATCACGGTCATCACCATGAAACGTTCTTAACTAAATACGTATTTAGTCAGGATCACAAAATGATTGCTAAGCAGTTTTTAATAACTGGTATCATAATGGCAGTTATTGCAATGGGATTATCTATATTATTTAGACTTCAATTGGCTTGGCCAGATAAAAGTTTTCCTCTTTTAGAAACATTTTTAGGTAAATGGGCTGAAGGCGGCAGAATTAAGCCAGACTTTTATTTAGCATTAGTAACCATTCACGGTACCATCATGGTATTCTTTGTATTAACAGCAGGGTTAAGTGGTACTTTTAGTAACTTATTAATTCCATTACAGCTAGGTGCTAGAGATATGGCTTCACCTTTCTTGAATATGCTTTCTTACTGGTTCTTCTTCAGTGCTTGTGTAATCATGATGGGTTCATTCTTTATACAAACTGGCCCGGCAAGTGCTGGTTGGACAATCTACCCACCACTATCGGCAGTCCCTACTGCAATTCCAGGTTCTGGAATGGGTATGACCTTATGGTTAATTAGTATGGTATTATTTGTGGCATCATCATTAATGGGTGGTATCAACTACGTTACTACTGTATTAAACATGCGTACTAAAGGTATGGATCTTTGGAAAATGCCTTTAACAATCTGGGCATTCTTCTTAACAGCAATCTTAGGTATATTATCTTTCCCAGTATTAGTTGCTGGTGTTGTATTGTTGATCTTTGACCGTAGTTTTGGTACAAGTTTCTACTTATCAGATATCGTAATGGGTACTCAAGTACTTCCAAACGAGGGCGGTTCGCCAATTTTATGGCAACACTTATTCTGGTTCTTAGGTCACCCAGAGGTATATATCGTAATTATGCCAGCTTTAGGTATTTCATCAGAGATTATCTCGGTAAACTCTAGAAAACCAATCTTTGGTTACCATGCAATGATTTATTCATTAATTGGTATTACAACATTATCATTCATCGTTTGGGGTCACCACATGTTTGTAACAGGTATGAATCCTTTACTTGGTGGTGTATTTATGATTACAACATTAATTATTGCAGTTCCTTCGGCAGTTAAGACATTTAACTATTTAGCTACTTTATGGAGAGGTAATATCAGATTTACGCCAGCAATGTTATTTGCTATTGGTTTAGTTTCATTCTTTATCTCAGGTGGTTTAACTGGTATTTTCTTAGGTAACGCTGCATTAGATATTAACTTACACGATACATACTTTGTAGTTGCCCACTTCCACTTGGTAATGGGTTCAGCAGCGATTTTTGGTATGCTTGCAGGTGTTTATCATTGGTTCCCTAAAATGTTTGGAAAAATGATGAATGCCAAATTGGGTTATTTGCACTTTTGGTTAACGTTTATCTGTGCATACTTGGTATTCTTCCCGCTACACTTTTTAGGTTTAGATGGTGTGCCTCGTCGTTACTATGCATTTACAGAGTTCGAATTCATGAACAAATGGTTAACAGTTAACGTATTTGTAACTTGGGCTGCAATTGTTGCTGCTTTAGCGCAAGTTGCTTTCTTGTTCAATTTCTTCTACTCTATATTTAAAGGTAAAAAAGCACCTCAAAATCCTTGGGAAGCTAATACATTAGAGTGGACTACACCGGTAGAGCATCTACATGGTAACTGGCCGGGGGAAATCCCTACAGTATATCGTTGGCCATATGATTATAGCAAGCCTGGTGCTGAACATGACTTCATTCCGCAAACAGTTCCTTTCTCTCAAACAATGAGCTCTAATTTGCCTCATGATTTTGAAGGAAATGCTGAAGCAGAAAAGGTTCAAAAAGATTGGGAAGCTGTTAACAAGCCAACTCAAGAAGAAGCAGAATAAACAAGTTTAGCTTGTTTATAATATAGAATAAGGTATCTGCTGAAGTTAAAAATAGCTTGCAACAGATACCTTGTTTTTTTAAATCCATCACACCCAATGATTGCTAAATCTGAAAATAGATTTATAAGATTAAACTTCATTACTATTATTGTAACACTACTGGTTATTTTGGCTGGTGGTATAGTTCGCAGTACTGGTTCTGGAATGGGATGTCCCGATTGGCCTAAATGTTTTGATCAGTATATACCTCCTACTTCTGTAAAAGATTTACCTGCCGATTATAAAGAGAAATATGTTGCGGGTAGAATTAAAAAGAACGAAAAGTTTGCTAAATACTTAGAAAGCATGGGTAAACCCGAGTTAGCAAAAAGCATTAGGCACGATCAAAGTATAATTGTGCCTGAGGAATTTAATTCAGCTAAAAGCTGGACTGAATATGCAAACAGGTTAGTGGGGGCAATTTTGGGTATATTTTTAATATTGGTAGCGATTTACTCTTTTGTTTATAAAAAGACAGCTAAGCGAATTATAGTATTAAGTATACTGAATATTTTAATTATAGGTTATCAGGGATGGTTAGGTTCGATAGTTGTTTCTACTAATTTAACTCAATGGGTGGTAACGGTACATATGTTATTAGCCCTAGTTATTTTAGGAATATTGATATACACTTACAATTATGCTAAGCAACTGCATAAGGAAAGAAGCGTGATCATGTATCGCATATTATGGCTAAAAGGATTTTTGGCTTTTACTATTATAATTACAATAGCACAGATTGTATTAGGAACAGAAGTTAGGGAAAGTATAGATACAATAGCGAAATCTTTAAATTTTGGAGATAGAAATACTTGGGTTGCCAAGGTGGGTTTTGTTTTTTCATGGCACAGAGATTTAGCCATATTGGTAGCAGTTTGTAATTTTATAGTTTATAAAATGGTTATCGATAGATTTAGTGGTAAAGCTTGGCCTTTAATGACGGCGAATTACATCATGGTTATTTTAATCATACAAATAGCTACCGGATTTATACTTTCTTATCTTTCATTACCACCTTACGCACAAGCTATACATATTTTATTTGCAACAATATTGTTTAGCCTACAATATTATTTATACCTATTAGTTTACCGTACGGCAACTTACAAACCTTCCCGATAGCTATCGGGATTAACCAATTAAAAAATTGAAACAGTTTTTTTCAGACTTCTCGAAATTGATCAAATTCAGACTAACATTTTTAGTTGTGTTTTCCGCTTCAGTTACTTTTTTAATTGGATCTAAAATACAGATTGACAGGGGGATTGCTGCAGGGATTAATTGGGACAATTGGTTGATATTAATTGTTGGTGGTTTTTTAGTAACCGGTGCAGCTAACTGTTTTAACGAAATCATTGAGGTAGATTTAGATAAATTGATGACCAGAACTAAAGACCGTCCGATGCCAGCTGGTAGAATGACGACGGGTCAGGGTTTGGTTTTGGGATTAATCATGGGTATTGCGGGTACTTGGTTACTAGGCAAGCTTAATTTAGAAACAGGGTTAATTTCTGTATTTTCTATTCTACTGTATGCTTTTGCATATACGCCATTAAAGCAAAAATCGCCAATTTCGGTGTTTGTTGGAGCAATTCCAGGCGCATTGCCTCCACTTATCGGTTACATTGCTGCCATTGGTGGGCAATCTGAAATTGGTTACGTACCAGTAGATTATCAAATCGCCATTATTCTATTTTTGATACAATTTGTTTGGCAATTCCCTCATTTTTGGTCTATTGCTTGGGTATTAGATGACGACTATAAAAAAGCAGGGTTTAGGTTATTGCCTACTAAAAAAAGAGATAAAACAAGTGCTGTATTTACATTTATCAGTACACTGATTTTAATACCAGTGAGTTTACTACCAACATTTTTGGGCTTTGGCGGATTTTATATAGCTGGAGTTTCAATTATAGCTGGAATTGCATTTAGTTATTTTGCTTACCAAATGATGGTAAAGATGGATTTGCCAAGTGCTAGAAAAGTGATGTTTTGTTCTTTCTTTTACATCCCTTTAGTACAATTGGTTTTATTATTTGATTTAATCGTTTAACAATATTTAAATGGAGTTTGCTTTGCAACAACAAGAGATAAAATTTGATGCCAAACCCAAAAAGTTTGTGGTTTGGTTATTTGTGGTTTCCTCTACTATTATGTTTGGTGGGTGGACAAGTTATTATATCGTATTTTCTGCATCTAAGGGTAAAGGGCATGGTTTAGTATTACCAGATGCCTTTATTTACAGTACAGTAGTTTTAGTCGCAAGCAGTATAGCACTTTACTTAGCATCAAGGGCACTTAGAAATGGAAATAAGGCTAATCAACAGTTGTTTTTATGGATTACCTTAGCCTTAGGTTTAGGTTTTGGCTTTTTACAGTTTCAGGCTTGGACAAGTTTATATCAAAGTGGGGCATTTTTAATTAATAATAATGCGGCTATTTCCTTGATATATATTGTTTCAGGATTTCACTTATTACACATATTTGCAGGGATTTGCTTTATATTAAATAGCTTGGTAGGTTCATACAAGAACATTCCAACAGAGAAAGCGGTTTATCGTCAAGAAATTACTTCAATTTTTTGGCATTTTATAGATATATTATGGATATATCTGTATGTTTTTTTACTTTTGAACAGTTAGATTTTTTAACAAACTATTATACTATTACTAAATGGATTCATTATCGAAATTAGACCAAGTTAAAACTACTCCATGGGCAGGCGGACGTTCGCCATGGTCGGTAGAATATGGTAAAATAATGATGTGGTTTTTCTTATTATCAGATGCCTTCACATTCTCATCATTATTGGTTTATTATGGTGCACAACGTTTCACTAAATTTACTTGGCCATCGCCAGATTTGGTTTTTCAATCTATACCGGGCATAGCAGATCACGGGTACCCTTTGGTTTTTGTGGGTATCATGACCTTCATTTTGATCATGAGTTCTGTAACTATGGTTTTGGCGGTAGAAGCTGGACACAGAAGAGCTAAAAAAGAAGTAATTTGGTGGATGGTGGCTACCATTATTGGTGGTTTCATGTTCTTAGGCTGTCAGGCAATAGAATGGACGCATTTACATCATGAAGGTTTTTGGTGGGGATCAATTCCCACGGCTAAAGAATTAACTCATTTCTTTACAGGACCTGTTTCTACAGTTGCAGCACAACAATTTGCAAATCTATTCTTTACCATTACAGGTTTTCACGGTTTTCACGTATTTAGTGGTGTAGTTATCAATATCATCATTTTATGTATGACTATTAATGGAACATTTGAAAAACGTGGTCATTATTTGATGGTAGAAAAAGTTGGTTTATACTGGCACTTTGTAGATTTAGTTTGGGTGTTTGTATTTACATTCTTCTATTTAGTTTAATTATAATTCATTTAAAATATTATCATGTCAGAACATAACGTACATACAACAGAAGATCATGGTCATGGTGACCAGGAGGGAATGACTAAAGGGAGAATCTGGAAAGTATTTTTTATCCTATTATTTATTACTGTTATCGAGTTTATCATCGCATTATGGATTAAACCTGCTGGTTACTTTGGAGACCATGCGATTTTAATTGGTAACACACTTTATATCGCTTTAACCCTGTTGAAAGCTTTTTATATTGTGGCTTATTTCATGCACTTAAAATTTGAGAAACTTGGATTGCAATTGGCATTGTCCGTTTCTTTTATATTTATTATTTATTTCATTGTTTTAATGCTAATTGAAGGCGGTTACATACATGACCATATGCCTCAAGTGCTATAAGCTTGATGAAATATAATCCAATAAAAAAAATATTAATCCTGGTAACCATTTTAGCGGTACCGGGATTTTTATATTATTTACTACAAGAAAAGGGGAAAAATAGGTACAAACCATTAGCTATTTATGGCCCAAAAAAAGTAGCATCAACTTTTCATACAGTTAGGGGTAAGCAAATTCCAGATACCGTTTATCATGTTGTTGAAGATTTCAAATTAGTAAACCAAAAGGCTGATACTTTAACGTGGGAAAACTATAAAGGAAAGATAGTATTGCTTAACCTATTTTACACTAATGGCCCTGGTGGGATTAATTTTGCAAATAAAGCGATGTCGACGTTTGCTAATGTGTATGAAAAAAACACCATGATTCATTTTATAGGATTAAGTATAGATCCGGAACATGATAAGCCTGCAATCCTAGGTGAATACGCAAAAAATATCTCCGCAAATGCTGGAAAATGGGATTTATTAACTGGAGACAGTATTCAAGTAAATAAACTTATCAAAAATGGGTTGTTATTAGATGCACTTAAGGTGATTGAAAATGGCAAGGCCAAATTTACTTTCAGTAATATGTTTGTGTTATTAGATTCGCAACATAGGATAAGAGGTTATTATGAAGCAACAAATCAAGAAGCATTATCAAAATTAGATGATGAAGTCAAGGTATTGGTTGCTGAAGAATTAAGAAACATAAAAGACGGACGATAGTCAAAAGTCAAATAAAGTTTGGCTAAACAAGTTAAGATATTAATATGAACACCCCAATCGAACAAAAATATAATAAATGGATTATTTTATTGTCTATAGCAATACCTGTTGCTGTAGCTGTACTTTTTTTCGTTAAAATACCAAATGCCCAACCACTACACTTTTTGCCACCTATTTATGCAACAATAAATGGGATTACCGCAATACTTTTAGTAACTGCAGTTTTAGCAATTAAAAGTGGCAAGATTCAATTACATCAAAATTTAATGAAATTGGCTATTGTTTGTTCGTTGTTGTTCTTATTAATGTATATCGCTTATCACATGACAACCCCGTCTACAAAATTTGGCGGAGAAGGAACAATAAAATATGTTTATTATTTTATCTTATTAACCCACATACTTTTATCAATAGCAACAATCCCATTTGTTTTGGTAACGTATGTAAGGGCTTTGGCTCAAAGATTTGATAAACATAAAAAGATTGCTAAAATCACTTTCCCATTATGGTTATACGTAGCTGTTACTGGTGTTGTTGTTTACCTAATGATTGCTCCATATTATACTCTTAGCTGAAACATTAAAATATAACTAGCAAAAAGGAAGTCTAGCAGATTAGGTAAATTTATACAGATCCCTTGTCCATACTGATTTTATGACATAAATTTTAAAACTCACCCTAGAATTTATCATTACCTTTGTATCAATGTTTAAGAAAATTACTTGCATCTTATTTATTCTTGTGGCCACCACAATTATTATACCTGAGGTAAAGGCACAATGCTCTATGTGTACCATTAGCGCCGAACAAGGGACTAAAAATGGGAATACACAAGGTAAAGGTTTAAACTCCGGTATTATTTACCTGTTGGCAATTCCTTATATCTTAATTGCAGGGATTGGTGTGTTATGGTACAAGAACTACCGTAAAAAAGTTACTTCTACCTCTAGTAATTAATCCTTTTATTTTTCTGTTATGGGCAACGACTTAAAAAAGACAAGTAAGTTTTATGCCATCATTAAAGGTAAATGTCCTCAATGTAGAAGAGGGGATATTTTTACTGGGAATATTTACGGTTTTAATATTCAACGTACCAATTATAGTTGTTCGCACTGCAACCAAAGGTTTGAGATAGAACCAGGTTATTTCTATGCGGCTATGTACGTAAGCTATGCCATGAATATGATAGAAATGATTTCAATGGGATTTGCCACTTATTATTTGTCTGGTGGTAGGCTTGATTTTGATTCGCTGTGGTTGTATGTTGGTGTAATTTTTTTAGGTTCACTTTTGTTATCGCCCTTAAATTATCGATATTCACGTATCATATTATTGCATTGGTTATCTCCTAAAATAAAGTATAATCCAATCTTTGATAAACCATAGTTAGTTTGCAGTTATTAGTTTACAATTGTAGACAACACAATTAAACAGTTTAAACAATTAACCAATTGAACTTAATGTTAAACAGAAAAACTTTCGATTTCCTTAATGCAGTTACGGAAAACAATAATCGTGAATGGTTTGCAGAAAATAAACATTTATACGAAGAAGCGAAGGAAGATTTGTTTCCTTTTATAGCAAAGCTGATTAAAGAATTGGCAGCGATAGACCCAGCCTATTCTGCAAGTACTGAGCCTAAAAAAGCATTGATGCGTATTTATAGGGATGTTCGTTTTAGTAAGAATAAAGATCCTTACAAAAAGAATTATGGAATTGCATTTGATGTAAAAGGATATGGGCCACGTACGCCTAGTTACTATTTGCACTTACAACCAGATAATTGTTTTTTTGGAGTAGGATTTTGGCAACCAGAAGCGCCAGTTTTGAAAAGCATTAGAGAAGAAATTGATTATGGTGCCTCAGAATTTTTGGAGATAATTAATGCAAAAGATTTCAAGAGTATTTATAAATTAAGTGAAGAAGATAAATTGAAAAAGGCGCCAAAAGGTTATGATGTTGATCACCCACAAATTGATTTGTTGAAACTAAAAAGCTTTATTGCCATTTATAAAATTAAGGATGAAGAATTTTTTAAACCAGAAATCGTTAATAAGTTAATAACTGCTTTTAAAACTATTCAACCTTTTGTTCTATTTTTGAGAAAAGCTACTGATATTGGTTAACTGAATGATAGTGTGAACTTAACAATTAACCGAGTGACCAAATAACCGATTAACCTTAACAAACTCAACTACTAAATGAAGAATGCTTTTTTTGCCCTAGCCCTATTTTTAATCACTTCAACAATTACTTCTTGTGTAATTCTATCTCCTAAAAAATATAAAGCCTTATTGGCGAAACAAGACTCTTTAAATTCAACCTTAACTGAAGCTCAATTAAATGGAGAAAGCTTAGAGCAACGCATTACTCGTCTAAGGAAGGATACATCCGACTTAAACAGCCAATTGAATGATTTAAGAACCCAGCATAATGAAATGGAGGCTAATTATGCAAAATTGCGCAATAACAGCTCTGCAGAGATCAATAAGCTTTCTGGAAACTTAAATAAGCTATCTGATGATTTGAAAAAACGCGAACAACGTTTAAAAGAAGTAGAGGAGATTCTTCGTAAGAGAGATGAGGCAACAAACCAACTTAAGGCTAAGTTACAAGAAGCATTATTAGGCTTTACTAAAAATGGATTAACGGTTGAGATTAAAAATGGTAAAGTATATGTTTCATTAACAGATAAATTGTTGTTTCCATCGGGGAGTATCATTATAGATGAGAAAGGAAAACAAGCCTTAACACAATTGGCTACAGTATTGAAACAACAACCAGAAATTAATATTGCAGTTGAAGGGCACACGGACTCTCAGAAGATAAATAACTTAGGGCAGATTAAAGATAATTGGGATTTAAGTGTGCTTCGTTCTACCTCAGTAGTTCGCTTTTTAACAGAAGAACAAAAGGTAGAAAGTGTAAGAATGACAGCGACAGGTAAAGGGCAGTATCAACCTCTAAATCCTAATACATCTGCAGAGAACCGTAGTAAAAACCGTAGAATTGAAATTGTACTTTCACCTAAATTGGATGAGCTGTACGATTTGATTAAACAATAAATTTGATTTTAGACTTTAGAGTTACGATTGACGATTTGGCTGTACGTAATTCTAAAATTATAGATTTCTTTATCCAACAAACTCCATTAAAGTACGGAAGGCAACGTGCCTATTCTCGAACTTGCTTTGTAAATCTGCTTGTAATGTTGGAGCATAATTTAATTGATAATCATCATACTCGGTTAAGTTTTCTGCTACATACTGTATGCAATAAGTTACTCCTTCGTTAGGAGAATCTAAAACTTTTAACAAGCGATTGGAAACAAACTTTCCAGTTGCCATTACTTCTGGGATATGGATTTCTTGCATCCATTGCAACCACTCTTCTGCAGCTGCGTCTTCTATAATTACAGTAACGTTGTATAATAACATAGGGCAAAGATAAAATATTTTGGTTAGATGTTAAGGAGTGGAGTTGTTAAGTTGATGATCATCTCGACGCCTAACCGCCTAACCGCCTCACCAACTAAACCCTCTAAACTTTTTAAGTGCCTACATTATCACCTCGTATGTTTCTGAAACGTTTTCTGGCTTCGGCATTGAACATACTGCCGGGATAATCGTTCATCAATTGTTGGAAGAGTTTTTTTGCTTCTTCGGGATTATTTAATTTCTTCTCATATAAATCTGCCAAAATAAATAAGGCATCATCTGTCCAAATGCTATCGTGATGATTAGCAATAATTTCTTTGAGCATGGTTTCTGCTTTTGGTACATCACTTGTTTTGATAAATATTTTAGCCTTAGCCATCAAAATATCATCAGCTAGGCTATTATTCGGATAAGCAATATTAATACTGTCGAGTTTAATTAAGGATTGATCGGGCTTATTCATGAACTGCAGCATTTCTGCATCAGCATACATTTTTAGTGCAAGGCTATCATTTTTGCTTTGTAAATTATCGTTTATTAAAAGACTTAAATTTAAAGCATCATTGGCAATTAGTTGTGATGTTGATGCCTTTAAAACATCGGCTTGAGATTTGGCGTAATTAAAATCGCCTACGTAAAAGAAAATTCTAGCTGAGCGAAATTTAGCTTCATTACCTAATGGTTGATTTTCGAATTGCTTAGAAACTTGTTCATACGCTAAAATAGCTTCCCAGGGCTGTTTTGTTAAAACATAAATATCACCTAAATCCATTTTTATTTGAGCTACATCACTTTGTGAGATGCCTGAAGTTTGTAAGGCACTTTCTAAGGTTAATTCTGCCTTTTTTAAATCGTTAAGGTAGTAAGCCTGTAGATTTGCTAGCTTCCTTAGCGCAACTAATCCTTGTCCGTTTCTTCCATACTTTGCCAGAACTTCCAAGTATTCATCAGCAAGGGCTTGAATAGCTACTTTCTCGTATTTGCCAGATATGGCCAATTCATATTTGGCGTTAATTAAGGCAACTTTGGCGGCAAGATAGAGTTCATTTTCTTCGCCTTTGGTTAAAATGTATTCGTAAGCTTTAATAGCAGTTGCGTAAGCCTTGTTTGAAACGAAAGTATATGCTGTGTTAAACAATAAATTACCATCACCTTTGGTGCGTTTATCTTGAGCAATTAACTGACGTAATGCCATTTCATATTGCTGCTGCTGAATATATTGCCAGGTTAATAATTCAGTATAAATCTCGGTTTGTGGGTCTTTTTGAATTTTCTTTAACAATGCATTTTGCAATAATTGATAATCTGCATTGTCTTCAAATACCGAAGCTAAGACTCCTTGAGCTTGAGGTAATAATTGAGGTGTGCTTGCTAATACATTAATATATTCTTGTATGAGCATCTGTTTGTCTTTTTTAAAACGATAAATGCTTAAAAGCTCAAATTGGAACATCTGCTCATCGCCAAAAATCTTTCTTCCTTGTAAAAAGGCAGAAATAGCCATGTCGTAAGCCTCGAATCTGTAAAATGCATTCGCCATTTCCCTAAATTTGTTTTCGTCTTTAGGCGTGTTATTAATGGCTTCTTGAAATATTTTGTTAGCATCCGCAGTGCGACCATTTTCTTGATAAACCCTGCCTAATGCAATTGCATATTGAGATTTTTGAGGATATTGTTTAATTAGTTTTTTAAGAATTGATTCTGCTTCAGTATATTTTTTAACCTTAATAAGAGATGAGAAGTATAAATCAAAATAGCTGTCGTTTTTAGTTTTATTGAATAATTTCTCTAATAGAACGGCAGCTTTTTCAAACTCTCCCTGTTGGTAATATTGATAGGCTAATGCCTCATCCATATTGTCTTGAGCTCTCAAAAGGATGAATGAAAAACCAAAAAATATAATTAAAAATAATTTTTTCATTAGAAACGAATGATTTACCAATGCTTTAAATTTAATGATTTACAATAGCATTTAAACGTTTTTATTAAAATAACGAAAATTGTTAATGCGTATTCTAAATGTTACTTATAAAATTATTTGAATAAAAGCAATGTTGCTACATTGAACCCACAACACTATTTTGTTATAAGTAACAATATTAATAATTACTGCTATTGGCAAGTAGGGTTGTGTATTTTTGTACGGTACTATAACTATGACGATTACTAAGAAATTTCTATTTATGATGCTGAGCGCATTCCTTTTTGCCTGTAACAGGGAAGAAAAGGTTGCGGTTATTCCTGTTAATGATTTTTTTAAGTCGCAAGATAAGGCTACCTATCGCATATCGCCGGATGGCAAAAGCATTTCTTATTTGAAATTGGAAAATAAGAAACAAAACCTTTTTGTTGAGGATATTGCTACTGGGAAAATAGTACAATTGACCCATCTAAAAGAGAAAAACATTAGCTTCTACTCTTGGGTAAGTAACAATGAATTAATTTATTACAAGGAAAAAGCAGGAGAGAAATTTCAATCTGATTTATTTATTATTGATAAACAGGGAGCAAATGAGAGGCAGTTAAATTCCAATGCAAAAAGCAGGATTAGGGTTTTAGAGGATCAATTGATAGACGATAAATTTTTATTGATTCTTTCTAATCAGCGAGACTCTACTGTATCTGATGTTTATCGCTTAAATGTAAGGGATGGAAATATGTCAATGGCTGCTCAAAATCCGGGTAATATTACCAATTGGATGACCGATTCAAAAGGTAAATTAAGGATGGCGGTTTCAAGCGATGGTGTAAATCAAACTTTGTGGTATCGTGAGAATGAATTCCAAAAATTTAAGGCCATACTTACAATTAACTTTAGAACAACATTAATGCCTGTCGCATTTGCTGAGGACAAACCCAACATTATTTATGCAATATCTGATGTTAACAGGGATAAAAGTGCTTTGGTAGAATTAGATTGTATTACAGGCAAGGAGAAGAGTATACTTTTTGGCAATGATACTTTGAATGTCGTTGATGCTCAATACTCAAGACAAAAGGGGAAAATAGCCTATGTAGTTTGCGAAACTTGGAAAAAAGAGAAACACTATTTAGATAATGAGGCCAAGTTACTTTATCAAAAAATAGATGAATTGTTGCCACAAACAGAGTCGAGAATTTTAGATAGAGATAAAAACGAAAATGTATTTGTAATTAGAACGTTTACTGACCGAAATCCAGGATCATACTATTTATATATTGCAAGTACAGGGAAGATAAAAAAGCTGAGTGATATTAATTCTTCAATTAAAGAAGAGCAAATGTGCGAAATGAAACCTATTAGTTATTCTACTAGAGATGGAATGAAGATTAATGGATATCTCACCTTGCCTTTAAATAAGGATGCTAAGAATTTGCCAGTTGTTGTTATGCCACATAACGGCCCTGGGCTGCGAAATACTTGGGGCTACAATGCAGAAGTGCAGTTTTTGGCAAATAGAGGTTATGCTGTTTTGCAAATTAACTATAGAGGCTCTGCCGGTTATGGAAAGAATTTTTATGCAGCTGGCTTTAAACAATGGGGTGGCAAAATACAAGATGATATTGATGATGGGGTGAAATGGTTAATCAGTGAAAAAATTGCCAACCCTCAAAAAATTGCTATCTATGGAAATGGTTTTGGTGGATTTATTGCCTTAAATAGCGCTATACAAAGTCCGAAATTATACAAATGTGCAGCTTCAAATTCTGGGGTGCTTAATTTATTAAGTTACATTAAATCTATACCTCCATTTTTAAAATCTAATTTACAGATGTATTATGATATAGTTGGTAACCCTGATACTGAGTTTGACTATATGAGACAAGCATCGCCAGTTTTTCATGCAGATAAGATTAACATCCCTATCTTTATTACACAGAATGTTAAAGACCCAAGAATTAACTCAAATGATGCGATACAATTTGTTAAGGAATTAAAAAAACGCAATATTAACGTAACCTATCTTGAAAAAGATGATGCTTTTTTCTCGGCTAATAGAGAAGAAAGTAGGCAGAAGGTTTATACCGCTTTAGAGCAATTCTTGGAAAGTAATTTGAAAAAGAAATAACCTTTTAAAATTAAAATGGTTTCAGAAAAAGATAGTGGTTATCGCAAGAATTTTACGTTGATAGTAATTTTTATAGGCTTAATCTCTATCATTTTTGTGCTTTCGCTTTTTTTAGCCTACAACTTCAGCAAAAAGAATATTGAAAACGATTTTGTTTCAGCAAAAGCTAATGTTTTGGAGGAAAGTATTAAGCCTTATAATGACTTCTTTTTAAATAAATTACCAGAAATTTCTTACTATAACGGGTTTTTAGATTCTGCAACTGCATCAAAATTTACGGATACAATTTTACTCCAATACTCATTTGTTGAAAAGGTTGTTTTTTACGATGCTCAAGTAAAAAACCTTAAATACGAGGAAAGTGGAATAAGTTATGGAGATTGTTCAATTGGTACAAAAAGTGTATTTCAATTTGCAAGATCTTTACCTAAAGATTCTATTAAATTATTTGGAGAAAACGACGTAATTAATAATGCAGATATTGATGATTTTAATAAACTCTCATTAAAATTAATTACCTACGTTCAAAAATTAGACACTGCAAAAATTCCAACTCAAGAACAACTATTTAGCAATTTTACGAATATTAGGTCTAACCGTATTGATTATTTCAATATTCCCAATTTTGAAGATTTAAAGGTTTACAAGAAGATGATTGCCGGAAAACTAGCTTCTGATCCAGTTTATCAGCAAGATATGCTTTCTTTTGAATTGGACCCAAGTAAGTTAAAGATAAAAAATACCAGGCCGCTGCTTTATGAAAAAATAAGCGTTGTACCTGTTACCTATGACCCATTAGATACATCTTCCGATTACATAACTGGAGAAATTACATTAGGAGGCCCATTTTCAGATTATAAGCTTTATTTTATCTCTGCTAAATCATTTGTAAAAAAGGAGATTTTTAGTTATTTCTTGCCAATTGCAGCATTGTTGTTGTTGTTTTATGGCGTATTGGTTTTGGTTGCTTTTCTAATTTACCGAAATTTAAATATTAACCATAAGATGTTTAAGTTGCAGTATGATTTTGTAACCAATTTAACGCATGAATTTAAAACACCGGTAAGTGTTATCAAAATTGCAGGGAATAATATCAAAAGTTCATCGGGTTTGTCTGAACGCGAACAAAAGATGTACGGTAGAATTTTAGATGAAGAGGCCGATAAGCTTAACGGTTTAATGAATAAACTATTGGCATTTACACAGATAGAGAATAAAGCTATTACTTTAAACCAGGATGAGATTAATATAGTTGATTTTATAGAAAGTACAATAGAGGTTCATACCTTAAAACATCCAGATTTTGATATTAGTTATGAAACTTCTGGTTTTACAACCTTTATTACAGATCCAGTTTTGCTAGGTAGCCTTTTTGATAATTTAGCAGAAAATGCCTACAAATATTCGCCTCCAAAACAAAAGAAGTTACACATTACAGCTCGAATGATAAAAGATAGGGTTGTGTTGAGATTTAAGGATACAGGTATTGGTATTCCATCATCAGAAATAAATAATATCTTTAAAAAGTTTTATCGCATTCAAAACCGATATAATCAAAATGGAAGTGTTGGTTTAGGTTTGGCTTTCTGTAAAGAACTCGTTAATTTTATGGATGGGGAAATCTCTGTAAAGAGCGTTGTAGATAAAGGAACAGAATTTAAAATTGTACTACCCTATAATAATTGAAATGTTGTAAAGTTGTAAAGTTGTAATGTTGCTAGTCAACTTTTCAACCTTTAGACTTTACAACCTTAAAACAAACAAATATGTCGAAAGGAATTAAAATACTGATAGTTGAAGATGACGAGAACCTACGCTTTTTAGTAGTTCATCGTTTACAAGCTGAAGGATATACAGTGTTAGAGAATAGTGATGGTGTTACTGCTGTAGATACCATTATGTCTGAAAAGCCAGATATTGTGTTATTAGATTGGATGCTGCCTGGTAAAGAGGGAGCTGAAGTTTGCGAAGAAGTTCGTAAAAATGGCTATGAAGGTTTAGTGATCATGATGACCGCTAAAGCTCAAGATGTAGATAAAATTGATGCTTATAACTTTGGCGCATCAGACTATGTTACAAAGCCTTTTAATATGGATGTTTTAGTGGCAATGTTAGATAGCAAAGTTAAATTCTTAATTAACAATGATCGTTCTGAGATTCATCGTTTTGGGAATATGGAACATCATCCAAATATTCATACACTTTTCCGTGATGGCAAGAAGATTGAGTTAACGATATTAGAAAACAGAATATTGTTATACTTCTTGCGTAATCCTAATAAGGTAATTAACCGTGATGAGTTGATGTTGGTAGTTTGGGGTTATAATTCAGATGTAAATACCCGTACACTGGATATGCACATTGTTAGATTGCGTAAAAAGATAGAGCTTAATCCAGATAATCCTCAATTGTTACAAACCGTTAGAGGAATTGGATATCGATTTAATGCTGGATAATCGATTTGTCATTCAGAGTGCAGCGAAGAATCTCATAAGGGATTTTATATGAAATCCTTCCGTTGTCAGGATGACAAAACTATATTTAAAAGAATCGCAATAGCCACAAAATCAAGAATTGCAAAATCATTGTTCCATCTAAAAAGAAGAAGTAATAATATTCGTTTCTTTTTAAGTTAGATTTAAAGATTAGCCATCCCGTTAGGAAAAGGGTTAAAGCCAAACCAATAACATCTAGATTGATGCTTTTTGTAAAAAGAATAAGTAAAATTAAACAGGTACCTAATAAAGCTTGGCAGAAAATCCAGGCTTTTTTTTCGCCCAACATTACTGGGATTGTTTTTAATTCATATAATTTGTCTTGATATAAATCGCGAATGTCAAAAGGGATAGTAATGGCACAAATGAATAAAAAACGTTTAGCAACCAATAATAAAGTTTCACTTAAAGAAACGGCAATTCCATAAGTGCTTTCTACTTGTACAATTGGCAAAAGCACACAGCTTGTTGACCATACAAACGCAATTAGGAATAATTTAATGCCAGGGATATTTCTTAATCCAATATTTTTATCATCCAACTTTAAAAAAGGAAAATTATAAGCTAAAGCTAAAATCCCTACAAACCCCATTAATAGTTGAGATTGAAAACTCAAATACCATAAGCCAATAGGGATGATGCAGAGTGCTGCTATAAGGGTAATGGATATAGTTAGCCTAAGATGAGAGAAAATCCATCTTACCCTTTTAAAAGGAGATTTTTGAGGCTCTTTCGGTTTGGCCAATAGCATACTCAAATTATAAACTAACAATGTTGAGCAGAAGACAAACATCAGGACATATTTGTCAATGGGAACTTTTAATAGGTAATAAGTAACCAAACCTTGCGCAACAGCACCAAAAGCAATAAAAAGATTGCTAAAAAGCAGGAAATCTAAGGTAGAAAAGAATGCTTTTTTAATCATTTAGCAGATGGATAGTTAAGCTCGTTTCAATTCAAATATCGTAATTTCTGGTAAAACTCCTACACGGCCAGGATAACCTAAAAATCCGTAACCTACATTTACGTAAAGTTGTTGATGTTTTTCTTGGTAAAGCCCCGCCCATTCTTTATAGATATATTGAACAGGGCTCCACTGCATTTCTTTTAATCGAACACCAAATTGCATCCCATGTGTATGCCCGCTGAACATCGCATCTATCTGTGGATATTTCTCTAAAACTTCTCCACGCCAGTGTGATGGGTCATGAGATAATAAAAGGTTAACAGGCAAATCCCCTGTGTTTTTTACAGCCTGTTCCATTTTTCCATATTTTGGAAAACGACCCATTCCCCAATTTTCGATTCCTAAAATGCCTATTTCTTCTCCATCAACTTTTAATCTCCTGTTTTCATTCATCAGCAAATCATAACCCATTATTTGATGAACCTTAATCATATCTTCTAAGTTTTTAACCTTAGCAGGAGAACTTTCCTTTCCAAAATAATAATCGCCATAATCGTGATTTCCTAAAGATGAATAAACACCTAATGGTGCTTTTACTTTAGCGAATATATCTTGGTAGTCCTTTACCTCATTCGTTAAGTTATTTACTAAGTCTCCTGTAAAAAAGATGAAATCTGGTTTCTCTTTTAACAACATTTCTACACCACCTTTAACAGCAGTTTTGTTGTAAAAACTACCTGAGTGAATGTCAGAAATCTGTCCCATTTTAATACCATCAAAGGCTTTGGGTAAATTGGGTAAAATCAGTTTTACGTGTTTAACTTGATAGTCATAAGCGCCAGAAATAATACCCCAACTTAACGAACTTAAAGGGACAGCTGCGCTAACTAAACCAGCTTTTACTAAAAAAGAAGAACGACTAATGGGTTCTCTTCCAATTGTTTGTTTAGTAGTTTTAATAGGAGTTTTATGTCTTTTTAATTTAATAAAAAATCTCCTTAAATCGTCTATTAAGAGAAATGGGAGCATAAAAATTTTTCCAACTGTTAGCAAGAAGAACGCAACCAGAATAATTGCTCGTGCAGTTAAAAATAGATTAAGAAAAATAGCAGCAAAAACACCGATTATCAATAATATATTAATTGACCACCAAATGATTGCAAAACCGAGTTTGGTTTTTGGCGACCATTTTTTAAAAACTGAAATTATTGCCTTGTAGCAATAGAAATCTAACAGCAGTATAAGTAAACTAAGAATGGATAGAACAAGTAATCTCATAATTTAAGAATGGTGGATATTATTGGTTTTAGAAACTAATAGTAGGTTTTAGTTACAAGTTTATCTAAAATCATCTTCGTCCTCATCTTCTAAATCAACATTAAATAAGCTGTCGAACATATCTGCAAAACCGAAACCACTATTTAAGTAATTTTTGCTTACCTGAGAAAATTCCGCTAATCCGTGTAATACAAATTCCATCAATAACAAAGTTTGGTTTTCGCTTAATTTAGGATGAAATTTTTGAACCAATTCGTGTAATCCATCAACTCCCACTAAAGCTTGTTTGTATTGCGCTAACTTTAAATCGTCAGCTATTTCTATTGTATTTCCCTCAGTAAACCATTCCGTTATTTTGGTATATGGATTAGCTGTTTTGCTTTTCTTAGCTCTTTCTGGGTCTGGGAAATACCTTGCAAATAAATGTTTAATGGCTTTTCCAATTAAAGTATGCGCAACTTTCGCAGGACCTTCCAGTTCACCTTCGTAAACCAATTCTATTTTACCAGTTACTGCCGGAATGATGCCGCTTAAATCTGCCAATCTCACAAAAGTAGATTGCTCATTATTGATTAACATTCTTCGTTCTGCATTGCTAATTAAATTCTCATAAGCAGAAATAGTTAAGCGAGCAGATACGCCAGATTTTTGGTCAATAAATTCACTCTTCCTAGCTTCAAAAGCAATTTGTTCAACCAAATCTTTAACTAATCCGTCAGCTTCAATTAATTTTTGCTCGGCAGTTAACTTGGCTTCTTGGAAAGTAATCTTTCTAGAGATTTCAATCGTTTTAGGATAGTGGGTTAAGATCTGACTTTCAATCCTATCTTTTAATGGCGTTACAATGCTACCACGATTGGTATAATCTTCTGGATTTGCTGTAAATACAAATTGAATATCTAAAGGTAATCGTAATTTAAAACCACGAATTTGAATATCTTTTTCTTGCAACATGTTAAACAAGGCTACTTGAATGCGAGCTTGTAAGTCTGGCAATTCATTAATCACGAAAATACTGCGATGTGCCCTAGGTATTAAGCCAAAATGGATTACTCGTTCATCATTATATGTTAATTTCAATGTAGCCGCTTTAATTGGATCTACATCACCAATTAAATCAGCAACTGTAACATCTGGTGTCGCTAATTTTTCAGTGTAACGTTCGCTGCGGTGTTGCCATGATATAGCAGTGTCATCACCTTTGGTTGCAATTTCATTTTTAGCATACCATGAGATTGGATTTAATGGGTCGTCAAAAATCTCACTTCCTGTTACGTAAGGAATATATTCATCTAATAAGTTAACCATTAAACGAGCAATTCTAGTTTTTGCCTGACCGCGTAAACCCAACAACAAAACATTATGGCGAGATAAAATTGCGGTTTGTAGTTCAGGGATAACGGTTTCGTCGTAGCCTAAAATTCCTTCAAATCCTGCTTCCTTATTTTGTAATTGTGTAATTAAGTTCTTTCTTAATTCGTCTTTTACGCTTAGTGATTTATAATTGCTGGCCTTTAATTGACCTAGTGTAGTTGCTTGCATAGATGCTATAATATTTTAGTCCGAAAGTCCGAGGTACGGAAGTCCGAAGGTAGATTTGAGTTTAATACTTTCTAGTTGGTTCTTCGCTTTGGTCTTTTAGCTTTCGACTTTCAGCTTCCCCTAAATGTTTTTCTTCTATTCTTAATGTAATCTTCAAAGATGTATTCCCCCAAGCCAGTTAATGAGCTGTAAAATGCCCTGCCACCATTAATTTGCGTAAATTGCCTTACAAATTGTTGTAAATAAGGGTCTTGGGCAATCATAAAAGTGGTAATCGGAATATTTAAGCGTTTACATTGCGCAGCCATATTTAAGGTTTTGCCAATTACCTTTCTATCTAAGCCCATACTATTTTTATAATAACGACCATTCTCTTTTAAGCAAGTTGGCTTGCCATCGGTAATCATAAAAATTTGCTTGTTATGGGTTTTTCTTCTTCGCAGTAAATCAGTTGCCAATTCTAAACCTGCTAAAGTATTAGTATGATATGGGCCTACCTGTAAATATGGTAAATCTTTAATGGTAATAGGCCAAGCATCATTTCCAAAAACCACGATATCTAAAGTGTCTTTTGGGTATTTTGTTTTAATCAGCTCAGCTAAAGCCATTGCTGTTTTTTTAGCTGGGGTAATTCTATCCTCGCCATATAAAATCATGGAGTGCGAAATATCAATCATCAATACTGTTGAAGTGAGTGTTTTATAATCCTTTTCTTCAACCTCTAAATCCCTATCAGTTAAGGTGAAATCGCCAATGCCATGATTAATTTGAGCATTTTGGATAGACGCCGTCATATCAATTTGGTCTAAACTATCACCAAATGAATACTCTCTTCTGTCTGCATTTTTCTCTTCCCCAATTCCCGAGATGTTACTGTTGTGATTTCCCTTTCCAGCTTTTTTAAGTTTGCCAAAAATTTCCTCCAATGCAGATTTACGAATGGTTTGCTCTGTTTTTGCTGTGATTTTTACTTCGCCATTTTCCTCTTTCAGATATCCCTTGTCTTTCAAGTCATCAATAAAATTACCCATCCCGTATTCGTTATTGGTAAATTTATATTGCTTATCAAGCTCGTTCATCCAGGCCAAAGTTTCTCCGGCATCACCTGCGGTATAATTTAGCAGTTCTGTGAAAAGCTTCAGCAATTCATCAAAACCACCTTTAGGCAATTTATTAGGCAAGAATTTAGAAAATTGGAATCCTCTCATGTTTATGATAAACGATATTCCGAAGTTAAAAGTTTGGCACTAGAGTATTTTAAGCCTGATGTCATATTTAGAGGAAGCTAAAGGCTGAAAGACTAAAGCTGAAAAGAAGCATAGGGGTCGCCAATTGTTACTTGGGGACTGCCAACTGAAAACAGAGTAGGGCGCCTGCCTGCCGGATAGGCAGGCTTCCAAAGCTACGCAAGGGTCGGGCTTTTCAGAGCTTCGTTTCGCTGCGGTGCCGGGAAAACTAGCACTAAACCCTAACAATCCTCCCAAAGGGATGCCTTTGGCACTAACGGAATACCATAGAATAGTTAATTAAAAACTTCGTCTCCGTAAACAGGATTAGCACCGACCTGTGAAGCTACAAAGGCACCAACTTTACAAGCTCTATCCAATATGGTGTCCATCGGGTAGCCATTTAAGTAACTTGAGATAAAAGTGGCAAGAAATGAATCGCCTGCTCCAACTGTGTCAGCAACTTTAACTTGGTAACCTTTGTGATGATAAAGTTTATCTTGCTGTAAAACATAAGCACCCTTTTCGCCAACAGTTAAACAGATAATTTTAATTTGAAATAGATTGCTCAATTGTTTCAACAGTTGTTCATCAGTATTTCCTGATAAATTTAAAGCAGATTTTAAGTAAACCAATTCGTGTTCATTTACTTTTAAAATATCAGCCTCATTCAATAATAATTTCAGCGTTTCTATTGTATAAAAAGGTTCACGAAGATTAATGTCGAAAACCTTCAGCTTTGCATATTTAAGCAATGATAGAATAGTGTTTTTGCTTTTCTCATTGCGACAAGTTAGACTGCAATACACAAATGCATTAGCAGCTTGAACAGTTGAAATTAAGCTGTCGGAAAGTTCGATGGCATCCCAAGCTACAGGTTCTACAATTTCATAGGTTGCTTGCTGCTGTTCGTCTAATGTTACTTCAACGGTGCTAGTTGGAAGTTCATTAACTTGAATTAAGTAAGTAGAAAAATTGTTTTCAGCAAGAAATTCGATTAGGTCTTTTCCATTTTTATCATCGGCTATGGCACTAATGAATTGAGTTATTAAACCTTGTTTATGTAAATGTAAAGCAACATTCATAGATGAACCACCAGGCTTTTTACCTTCTGGAAAAACATCCCATAAAATTTCGCCAATTGTAACAACGGTTTTCTTCATATAGATTAAATGTATAAATTTAGCGATGAAAAAAATCATATTTTTTGTGCTAATCGCTTTTTCTTTTGCTGTTAAAGCTCAAAAGTCAACAGAAAAACAAGCCATACTTAATGTCTTGGAAAAACAACGTGCAGAGTGGAACAAAGGAGATGTTGAGGCTTATATGCAAGGTTATTGGAAAAGTGATAGTTTATTGTTTGTTGGTAAAAGTGGGCCGACTTATGGCTGGCAAAAAACCTTAGAAAATTATAAAAAAGGTTATCCAGATAAAGCAACAATGGGTTATTTAACTTTCGGAATTAAAAAAGTAGAATTTTTAACAAAGGACAAAGCTTTCGTTTTGGGCAGCTGGAATGTAAAACAAGAAAAGGCAGAGCTGAAAGGTTATTTCACCTTGTTACTCCGTAAAATTGATGGTTTTTGGAAAGTTGTGGTAGACCACTCTAGCTAACTAATTTCCTGTATTTTTTGGTAAAGTAGTATAGAGAGTATAAAGTTAAAATACTTCCAATAATGGAAAGTAGCACAACACTTTGCGAAAAAAACTCGACCCAGTTTAGTTTTATTTTAAAGAATTCCTTACTTAATAAAACACCGATACTGCCAACATAGGCAAATGAATCAGTTATATAAATTAAGAACCCTACATTGCTCGCATATTTAAAAGTTGCAATGAGCCTATCGAAAAATATTGCATTAAAAGGGATATAGACCATATAAAGACCTAGACCAACAAAGGTCATCCACCAAATAGGAGTGATGTAGTTTTCTTTGAATAATATTGTACAAGTACCAGCTATTAAAAATCCGATGAGTATAAAAATGTGAGCGATTTTTAACGCAAGGAAATTGTTTTTAATTAATACCATACTACCAATAAGTAATAGCACAATTAAAGTTATTGGCGTTTCTGTTTTAGAAAATATTGCAGCTTGATTAAAATACCCCATTTCTTTCCACATTTCTGCTCCAAAATTATCTCGAATGTCTCTAAAGATGGTTGCAAAGCAGTAGATGATTACACAGGCAACCAGACCACCTAAAAACTCCTTAATAAACTTTTTGCGGTCAATTGCAGACATTGGAATTCTGTTAGCCCTATGATTTATGTCGTCTGCATTGGGAGCGGGTATTTTTTCCATTAAATAAACAAAAAGCATTAATGGGATAGAAAATACAAGTCCGGTGTAAAAAGGGACCCAAAATTCTGAGATTTTATAAGTAATCATTAACCAGGCACCTACAGATTTCACAAAACCAGCTGCAAAAATAAAGCTAACGGCTAAAGTTGCACCAATGAAATCGGTACTTCTTCGACCTTCGACATAAGAAAATACTACGCCCCAAAGTATGCCTAATGGGAAGCCATTAATGAAAAGAAAGATAATGTTATAGGGCAAAGGAGTAATTGCAAAAAACAACCAACTGAGCCAGGCTATTGCTGTAAGCATTAAAATAATTTTCCCTCTGCCAGTTCTTTTTAGCTCAGAAATATATTTAATGCCATAGAACTTGGCCAATAGATAACCTAACATTTGGCTAATGACCAAAACCGTTTTGTAGCTGTAACCCGCTATAGTTAATCCATCAAACGTAGCAACCGTAAATGATTTCCTGAAGCCGAAGATCATTGTGTAAGCTAAAAACACAACAATGGCGGCATATAAGCCTTTTTTAACTTGTTGATTTATTTTAAAGCTTTTGGCCATTCAGTTTTATCATTTAAAACTGAAATATACAAATAATTAGTTACGAGTTGTTCGTTAAAGGTTTAGGTGCAAAGTTACACTGCTATTTAGGGGCAAGGAATTTTAATAGTAGCTTCAAGGGAGTTCCTTTGGAATAAAAGCTTTCTAAAATAAACCCGATTGATGAGGAAAGATTGGATGAAGTATAAAATCTGGGGGAGCTAGGGTCCCATACTCTTCTCCATACTTAAATTCCAGAGGGGTTTTATAGTTAGAGAAGTGCAGTGTAGTAGTTTAGGCTTAGTGGTAGTAGTACCATCCTACGTCCATCCTTCGTTCATCTTACGTTCATCCTTCGTTTAACCAAGCGTCGAATAATAGCCTTATGGGTTTAGATCTAGAGTTGTTTGGGTTGAAACTATCAGTGATATATGCATCGGTTCTCCCCAACTTTTACGCTTGACCCAATAGATTACAGATCTGCATTGGGTTTTACTTAAAAAGAAATAATTTATCTTGGAAGTCCTTTTCGTAATGCTTTTTCAGCGATTTGAACGGCTTTCTTTTCACGCCAGTCTGAATAAGATTTTTTGAAAACCATTTTTATCAAACTATCTACACCACCTTTTATTGCTAAATTAAATACACTGGCAGCTTTTCTAGATAAAGATGCATCCCAAGCTCTTAAGCTTAATGAGAATGAACCATCAACATATTTCATCCAGTGCCACATCCCTGTAGGCATAAATAAAGTATCGCCATGTTCTAAGAAAACCTCATAACCTTCTACACCTTTTAAAGCTGGGAATTTCTCGAAATCCGGATTGGCAACATCATAATCTTCTAAAGCGTAAGTGGCATTTGGCAAACAATATAAACGTTCTTTCCATTTATTATCAAATAGAATGATGTGTTTTCTTCCGCCAAAATGCGTATGGAAAAGATGTGGTAAATCTATATCGTAATGTAAAAAAGTAACAGAGTTAGAGCCGCCAAAAAACATTGCTGGCATACTTTCTATAAAACCACCCATTAAATCTTTAGGAATTTTAATGTCGTTGATTAAGCTTGGTACATGTTTAAACAAGTTGAAGAAGAAAATACGAAGTTCGGTAGGTTCTCTTTTAATCAAATCTAAATATTCGCCAAACTTCATGCTAGCTATAGAAGCGTTGATTGGCTTGGTTGGGTCGGCTTTAGAATTGTCCACCAAATTCACCTCTATATCGCCACCAATTTCTTTTAAATAATCGGTTGTCCATTTCTCACGAGCCGGCCAATCTTTAGTTAATCCTTTAATAATTAATGGTTTCCTTGGATCCAGGTAATTTTTTTTAAAATCTTCTGGGCTAATGGTTTCTACAGTGTCAACAGGTTTTAAAATAAAGCTCATAATGTGCAATAAAGTAAATTTTAGGCAAAGAAAACGCTTCTTCAACCTATTACATACAAAAGTGTAAATTAAAATTTAAAAAAAATATGATTAATCTCATAAATGTTAAGCCTATGATAATTCGATGTAAATTCTAGTAATAGAAAAGCGTCTCGACCATTGGTCGAAACGCTTTTTTATAAGCAAATAAATTAAGCCGGTTTGCTGCTTATTTTGGCATTAGAACAGTGTCAATTACATGAATTACACCATTGCTTTGAAAAACATCAGCGATAGTTACTTTACTTGTACCACCTTTTTCGTCCTTAAGCAATAAACTTTTTCCTTCCATCCAAGCCCATAATTTTCCGCCTTGTACAGTTGTTAATTCTGCTTTGCCACCACCAGCTTTAATTGCTGCAGCAATTTCTTTACTGCCCATTTTACCAGCAACAACATGGTAGGTCAAAATTGTAGTTAATGTCGCTTTGTTTTCAGGTTTAACCAACATATCTACAGTTCCGGCCGGTAGTTTAGCAAAAGCATCATTAGTTGGTGCAAATACGGTAAATGGTCCTGCGCTTTTTAATGTTTCTACAAGACCTGCCGCTTTTACCGCTGCAACTAATGTAGTGTGGTCTTTAGAGTTTACTGCATTATCTACAATATCTTTATTGGCATACATTGCTGCACCACCAACCATCGGATTTTTTTGTGCGTAAACTTCACTTGAGAATGCCATAGCTGCTATGACAAATAGGGATAAGAATATTCTTTTCATATAATTTAGTTTTGATATGAAGCACTTACGGAGAATAAAATCCTATGGATTGAAAAAAATAAAATTTAGTTTTAAACATTTGGTTTACAGATAATTAAAAATTAACTGAACTAAGTCACCTTAGCTTTACGTATAATTTTCGAAAATAATTTAGGAAAGAAACGCTTAAGTAATACTCCTTTTGTTTCCTTTCGGCCAATGTAAACTTCTTCCTTTTTAGCGTTGATAGCCTTTATCATTTGTTTGGCGCATTCTTCTGGCGACATTCCATTTTCTTGGGCATCATCCATTGTGCCTTGTGTAGAGCCATCGGCTGTTAAAGCGTTAATTGTAACATTTGTTCTGATGAAACCGGGGCAAGCTAACATGATTTGAATATTTGAATTATCAAGTTCAATGCGAAGTGAATCAAAATAGCCGTGTAAGGCGTGTTTTGAAGCAGCATAAGCGGAGCGATATCTAGTTCCGAATTTGCCTACTAAGCTACTTACACAAACAATACTTCCACTATTTTGCGCTATCATTTGTGGTAAAATGGCTTTGCTTAAAATAACTGTTCCCCAAAAATTGATGTCGAGAAAACGTTGCTCGGTTTTTAAATCGGTTTCGAGCGCTAAACTTCTTTGGCTAATTCCGCCACTATTAATTAAGATATCTATCCTTCCAAAAATGCGGATTGCTTCATCAGCTTTGCTAGGCAAGGACTCATTTTCTTCTAAATCAAGAGGTAAAATATGAATATTGATATTATCCGTGCAGTTAGATTTAACTCTCAAAAGTTCATCGCGATTGCGTGAAGATATAATCAGTTTTGCGCCTAGAGAATTATACGAGTAAACTAAAGCTTCTCCAATTCCTGAAGATGCGCCAGTAATCCAGACAATTTTATCGTTCATTATGCAATTACAATTAATCTATGTTTTCTGCGAAAAGTTCGGCAGCAATGCCATCTGCAAATAATTTTCCAGCTTCTGTTAATTTTATAATGTTATCAGTCAGCGTTAAATGACCTTTGGCTAGAAATGGTTTAATGTCTTTTTGAACTTGGATTGAAAACTGATTGCCAAAATCATCATCTATTTTATTCAAGTTTGTTCCCCACGTGGTGCGAAGAGAAGTCATGATATATTCATTAAACCGGTCGGTTTCACTCAATTCTTCAACTGTTTCCGCGAGTTTTTTATCAGCTAATAAATTCAAGTACTTTGCATTATTAGCTATATTGATGTATCTATTAAAGCCATCAAATCCGTGTGCTGATGGACCAATACCTAAATAGGGGATGCCTTTCCAGTAATTTGTGTTATGAATGGCATATCTTCCTGACAAGCTATAATTAGAGATTTCATAATGTTCAAAGCCCGCCTTGGCCAATTTTTCAGTTAATATTAAAAACTGAGATACACTTTGCTCGTCATTTAGCCCTAATTGTTTTCCCTTTTGAATGGCATTTGCCAATGCAGTCTTCGCTTCGACTGTTAGTGAATAAGCAGAAATGTGCGGGGTTTGCAATTCGATGGTTTTGTTGATGTTCGCCAACCATTTCTCATCGGTTAGTAAAGGATATCCATAGATTAAATCAATGCTTAAATTCTCAAAACCTGCGTCCTGACTTCTTTTTATACAACTTTCTGCTTCATCGGCATTGTGTGCCCTGTTCATCCAAATCAAATCCTCATTAAAAAAAGATTGAATGCCTATGCTAAATCTGTTAATAGGAAGCTGGCGCAATTCACTGATTTTTTTCGAATCTAAGTCATCTGGATTTGTTTCAATGGTAATTTCAGCATCGGCTGATATGGAGAAACAATCAATAAGTGTATTGAAAATTTTTGCTAATGAAGTAGATGGCAAAACAGATGGTGTGCCCCCGCCAAAATAGATACTTCCTACTTGTTGTCCATTTAATCTATCTTTTTTTAGCCTTATTTCTGTGCAAATGGCATCAGTCATTTCATCAACATGCTTAAGCGATGTAGTAAAATGAAAATCGCAATAAGTACATGCTTTTTTACAGAAAGGGATGTGAATGTAGATGCCGGCCATTGCGCAAAGATAAATTAATTTAGGCCCTAATATAAAACCAAAGATAAAGCTTAAATTTGCAGTTCAGAAAACGATATTGATTTCGTCATAATAAGAATGTATAAAAGGATAATATTGCTTGTGTTTTTTATTTTAGGAGGATTTGTATTGCTCCTTAATGCAAATCAAACTCAATTAGAATCGGATACATTACAACAAAATGCCCTTTATACTGATAGTTTAGATTCTGTAGTTGTTGCTCCGATTGATACAATTACTCCACAAAATTTACGACCACTAGATTCGCTAACTAAAGCACAAATTGCAGATAGCTTAAGAATGGGCTTTGGTTTTGAGAAAGGTGATTTTAAAACTTTAATTGAAAATTTTTTGCTAAGTACAATTAGTAATGACCCTCGCCAAAAAGGAGAGGTGTTGCCAAGAGGCGAAATATGGGTATTGGGTTTTGTCTCTCTCCTGCTGGTGATGTTTGCGGTGTTAAAAAATACCTTTTCTAAACAGCTCATTGCCATCGTGGAATCTTTTTTTAGTAATAGAGCATTAAGCAATTTAAATAAAGAAGATAATCTGTTTAATTCATGGCCGTTTTTACTTCTTTTCGTACAATTTGGCTTTACCATCGGGATGTTTTTTTACTTGGTAGCTCAATATCAAGGATTAGAATACGCTAAGAATGGGTTTCAATTTTTTATTACGGTTTCTGCCCTCATCATAGTGTTGTATGTGCTAAAAATTGTATTGTTAAGATTGTTAGGGTTTATTTTTGACATTCAAAAGCCGATTGGAGAATATGTATCTATATTATATTTAAGTTACTTTAATACTTCTCTTTTGTTTATTCCATTAGTGGTCGCATTTGCCTTATCTCCCTTAAAAAGTGGGCGGTTATACATTGCAATTGCGATTATTTTGATCATAGTTATATTCATTTTTCAGTTTATTAGGGCAGGGATAAATATTTTATCTAATTATAGGTTTCCAAAAGTGTATTTAATTTTGTACTTTTGCACCCTCGAAATTTGCCCTATATTAATATTAATCAAGGCAATAGGATTTTAAGAGGTAATTAGTTAAAATGCAGGAAAAGAACGAAGATAGGTTACGTAAAGTAAAAAGTATACTGATCACTTTACCAAAACCCGAAACAGAGAAGTCGCCCTATTTTGATCTGGCAAAAAAGTATAATGTGAAAATAGATTTTAGGTCTTTTATTCATGTTGAAGGTGTTCCTGCCAGAGATTTCAGAAAAGATAAAATCAATTTAGCTGATTTTACAGCAGTTGTTTTTACTAGCCGTAATGCGGTTGATCATTTTTTTAGAATTTGTGAAGAAATGAGATACGATGTACCTGCTGAGCTGAAGTATTTTTGTATTTCTGAATCAACTGCTTTATATCTTCAGAAATATATCCAATACAGAAAACGTAAGATATTTTTTGGTAAGCAAACTGCATCTGATTTAGCTGAAGTTTTGAAGAAACATGCTGCTGAGAAATTCTTGTACCCATGCTCTGATGTCGCTACGGAAGACACGATGAACTTCTTGCAAAAAAATGGATATGATTTTACTCAGGCTGTTTTATTTAGAACAGTAGTAAGTGATTTGTCTGATTTGGCTGAAGTTTTTTATGACGTAATTGGTTTCTTTAGCCCATCCAGTATTCAATCATTATATATTAATTTTCCAGACTTTAAGCAAAATAATACTCGTATTGCGGCCTTCGGTTCAAATACCAATAAAGCAGCTACTGATGCTGGTTTAATTGTCGATATTGCTGCTCCTAGTCCTGCAGCTCCATCTATGATTATGGCTATAGAAAATTATATAAAAAAATCTAATAAGTAATTTTTAGAAGATTCTAACGTTACTTAACAGTCTTTTACAGAGAAATGTGCTTAAAAGGCACATTTTCTTTTTTGTGAAAAACTTCAATAAATGATTTATTTTCAATAACTTGTTATTAAGTTTTAATCGAGAAAGTATTTTGAATAAAATGGTTGAGGTTTTATTTGCCCAAATAATTGTTTATATCAAGGATATTCGATAAAATTGCTATTAAATAAAAAAGATATTGCATTAACTGATTTTATGAGAAAGATATACCTTCTAAGTTTTTTCATTGTTTGTGGATTTCTTGCTAGCTGTGGTGGTGGTGGTACTCAAGGTGAATTAGTAGGCGCATACAATAGAAAGTTCAAGAATAAGACCATTCCTTTAGGTATGGTTTTTATTCCTCAAGGAAGAACATTAATAGGCACATCTGATGAGGATATGAGTTTCTATTCAGGAAATCAAGCTAGAATGACATCATTCAGTGCTTTTTATATGGACCAAACCGAGATTACAAATGCAGAATACAGGCAGTTTGTAAATTGGGTTAGAGACTCTGTTGCAGTTTATTCATTAGGCCCATCTGGTGCGCCAACACTTTTTAAACCTGTTCCTGCAGCTACTGCCGGCGGACCTGCTGTAACTACATCTCAACAGGATATCAACTGGAGAACTGTTGGTAATGGAAATGTGCTTTGGGGAAGAAATAGTGCCTTTAAAGCTAGGTTACAAAATATGTATTATGCTGGTAATGATGCGCTACCTGGTAAAAATGAAATTGATGTTAGGAAATTAAAATATGCTTACAGTTATTTAGATCTTGATTTAGCTGCAGCTGGCGCAAATGATCCAAGTAAGAGTAGACAAGATTTTATCCAAAGCTATAAGGATAATCCAACTCCTGGAAAAACAAATGAACATGCTTCAATAAGTGTTTATCCAGATACAATGGTTTGGAAGTTGGACTATTCGTATTCACAAAATGATCCAATGGTTGAAGCTTATTTTAACCATCCATCTTATGATCGTTATCCTGTAGTGGGCGTTACATGGGATCAAGCAACTGCATTTTGTAATTGGAGAACAAGATTATACAGGAATGTAGCTGCTGCACGTAAAATCCCTGAAAACAGTAGATTAAAATATAGACTGCCAACAGACCAAGAATTTGAATATGCAGCGAGAGGTGGAAGGACTAAAACTAAATATCCATGGGGAGGTCCTTACATCATGAATACAAAGGGATGTCTACAAGCAAACTTTAAAGTTGGTAGGGGTAACTTATCTGACGATGGAGGTATGTATACTGTTGATGCTCGTGCTTATCTTCCAAATGATTATGGCTTATATAATATGGCTGGTAATGTTGCTGAGTGGACGGTGACTGCATATAATAAATCTGCAACTGCTTTATTACTAGATTTTAACCCCAACTACACGAGTACTGCAAAAGGAGCAAAAGTGGTAAGAGGTGGATCATGGAAAGACATGAGTATATTTTTGCAAAACTCTGTTGGTACGTATGAATATCAGGATAAGGCAAGATCTTACATCGGTTTCCGTTGTGTGTCTGATTTTCCTGGTAATTCCTTAAATTAAAATTCAACTCAAAAAAATAAAACAAACTTTTAAAAGATTATGGCGGCAAAAAAACAACCAGGCTGGTTACACGTAGCAATTTCATGGGGTGCGAGTATCGTAATTATTGGAGCTTTAGCAAAAATTCTTCACTTGGGTGGTCCATTAGCTAACTGGTTCATTGGTATTGGATTAGGGGTTGAAGCAATATTATTCTTTTTAACAGGATTTTTTCCGCCAGAACCAGAGTTGCCTTGGGAAAAAGTATATCCAGAATTGGGAGACGGCGTAGAAGCCAATAAAGTTGTTAAGCAACAACAAGTTGCTTCTTCAGGTTTTTCTTCAACTGGAGCATTGGATAAAATGCTTTCAGATGCGAAAATTGGGCCTGAATTGATAGAAAGCTTAGGTACTGGATTACGTACTTTCGGAGATAAAGTGGCTACCATTTCTAATGTAACTGATGCTGCTGTTGCAACAAATGAATTTACTGGAAAAGTAAAAACTGCTTCGGCAAGTTTTGATGATTTGAGTTCTGCTTTTGGTAAAGCAACTGCTCAATTAGTGGAGATGGGTGAAAGTAATGTAGACTCTAAAGCTTACCATGATCAGGTAAATAATCTAGCTAAAAACCTATCTGCTTTAAATGCTGTGTATGAATTAGAACTACAAGATTCTAGCGCTCACTTAAAATCGATGAATAAGTTCTATCAAAACCTTGCTTTAACCATGGGCAACTTTAACGAATCTATGGAAGATTCGAAACAGTTCAAGGAAGAAGTTGGTAAATTGGCTAAGAATTTAGCGTCTTTAAACGCAATTTATGGCAATATGTTAACCGCCATGAACCAACCTCGTATTTAATTAATTTCAAATTATATTAATCGTAAACGCAAAATTAATTAAACATGGCTGGAGGAAAAGAAACGACAAGGCAGAAGATGATCAATATCATGTATCTGGTATTATTAGCTATGCTTGCCTTAAACGTTTCAGATACAATCTTAAATGCTTTTAAGAATATTAATGATAGTTTAGATGCTTCTAAAACTAATGTAAGCTCTAGCTTAGATCAGCTTTTTAACTCATTCCGGGATACGGAACTAAAAAATAAGCCTGAACGTGCACAACCTCTTTGGGATAAGGCACAAAAGGCTAAAAGTTATGCTGATGAATTGAATAAGAATATTCAGAGATTAAAAGATGAGTTTTTGGACAAAGGAGAGGGGATAAACCCTGAAACCGGCGACTTAATGTTGAGAGATAATATGGATATTGCTCAACAAATCATGATTAATCAAAAAGAAGGAGAAAAGCTAAAAGCTAAAATTAATGAAACAAGAGCTAAATTAATTGCCTTGCTTGATCCAAAAGATAGAGGAAATGTTTCATTCTCATTAGAAGCATTAGATCCTAAAAAAGCTGTGAGTGGAAAAAGCAATTGGGAAGATATTAACTTTGGTGAGGGAACACCACTAACAGCTGCCAATACTATTTTAACTAAAATTCAAGCTGATTTGCAAAATGCAGAAGCCGAAGTTGTTAAAAAAATCTTTGGTGAGTTAAATCCGACTCAAATGACTTTAGATAAATTTAAAGCAGTCGCTGTTCCTTCTAGTAGCTATGTAATTCAAGGTCAGCCTTATAAAGCGGAAGTATTCTTAACTGCTAGTGATTCTAAATCTAACCCAAGTATTACAGTTGGGGGAAGTTCTCTAGCTGTAAAGGATGGGGTAGGAACATATACTGGTGGTACTGGAAGTGTTGGTTCATTTACTTGGAAAGGTACAATTCGAGTTAAACAAGCAGATGGAGAAATTAAAACTTATGATACCGAACCAATCACATATCAAGTAGCTAAACCTTCAGCAACTGTATCATCTACTAACCTTAACGTTATTTACGCAGGTATTCCAAATCCATTTTCGGTATCTGCTCCAGGTTTTTCTTTAGAAAGTATTAAAGCAAGTATTTCAGGCGGTTCTATGTCTGGAGGTGCTGGTAAATTTATAGTGAATGTTCCGGGCAGTATGGTTGGACAACAAGTTACTATTAATGTGTCGGGAACTGTAGATGGAAAATCATTAGGCTTAGGTAGTAATGCTTTTAGAGTAAAACCAATTCCCAATCCAATGGCTAGGATCTCAGGTAAAACTGGAGGTATTATTTCAGGAAGTAGGGTCCCATCTGAAACAATTAACGCAACTATTGATAATTTTGAATTTGATGTAAAAGTTAGGGTTACTAAGTTCACTTTGGTAATTATTAAACCTAGGCAAGAACCTCAAACTATCTATTGTACTGGTGATACATTTAGTGGTGCAGCAAAAGCAGCAATGGCTAACTTACCTTTTAACTCTAGAATAATAATTGATAATGTACAAGCTCAAATGCCGGATGGACGTACGCCGACATTGAACTCGATGTCATTTGTCGTAAATTAAGATACCATGAAAAAAATACTCTTTCTTTCCATATTTGTTTTAGCTACGGTTTTTGCCTTTGCTCAAACTCCTGGTAATCCACCAGTAGGTAATACAGTTGTTCCAAAGAAAAAACTTCCAAAAAAAGATGGTTTTATCTTTAGAGAAGAGAATGTAGCAGATACAGTTGTGCCTTATTCTGTGGTTAATAAGGAAGATGTTTACTTTACAAAGAGGGTTTGGCGTGAAATTGATCTTCGTGATCGCGGAAACGAAATTATGTCATCTCCAAAAGTAAATTTAATAGGCGTTATCTATAAGGCACTTAACGATGGGGAACTGGATTTATATTCACCTAATGATGAAGATTTCCAAGGTGATCCAATTAGCCAGAAAAAAGATGCTGCTGCAAAAACGAATTCTAATTCTGCTGTTGATAGTGCATTTTTAGGTGTTAATCCAGCTACAAATGAAGTGAACAGAGCAGATAACGAATTTTTTAAATCGCGTTTTATCGCTTTAAGAATTAAGGAAGATTGGATTTTAGATATAAGAAGAGGGATCTTTGAACCACGTATTGTTGGTGTTGCCCCAGTTATTATGCAACTGAGTTTCCCGCAAGATAACAATGGTAATCCAGTAATAGATCCTGTATCTGGAAAACCAAAAGTTGATACTTTAGGAACTCCTGCAGTTGGCTGGTTATATTTTGATGATCTAAGGCATATTTTGGTAAAAACTAAAGTTGCAAACAATAACAATGACAACTCTGGAATTAACTTTGATGATGTTTTTGTAAGAAGATTGTTTTTCAGCAATATCACTAAGGTTTCTAATACAGCTGATGAAAGATTTAAAGACTACTTGGCAAACTCAAAAGATCAGTTGCTGGAATCAGAGCGTTGGAAAAAATACATTGCTGATTTTGAGCAAGGTCTTTGGGAATACTAGTTATTAAAGAGGTTTGTTAACCCAATGTGAAAACATTGGGTTTTTTTATGCCTTGAAATAGTCGTTTAAAGCGACGATTTGTTTTTTATTTAGAACTTGAGCCAACTCTTCTTCTTTGGCTTCTTTAATTCTTTTAACAGACTTAAATTTAACTAAAAGCTTATCGGCCGTAGTTTTTCCAATGCCAGGTATGATTTCTAATTCTGTTTTAAGTGTGCCTTGATCTCTTTTCTTTCTGTGAAATGTAATTCCGAAACGATGCGCCTCATCACGCAATTGCTGGATAACTTTTAAGGTCTCCGATTTTTTATCTAAATATAAAGGGAAACTATCGCCTGGATAATACAATTCTTCTAATCTTTTGGCAATGCCGATTACTGTTACTTTCTTGTCAATACCTAATTTCTTCAAACTGCTTACTGCTGATGATAATTGGCCTTTACCACCGTCAATTATAATCAATTGAGGCAATGTACCTTCTTCTTCCAACATTCGTTTATATCGCCTATATACCGCTTCTTCCATTGTAGCAAAATCGTTTGGGCCTTCAACGGTTTTTACGTTAAAGTGGCGGTAGTCTTTTTTGCTTGGTTTAGCATCCTTAAATACTACAATTGCAGATACTGGGTATTTGCCTTGAAAGTTAGAGTTGTCAAAACATTCTATGTGTTGAGGTAATTGAGTTAGTCTCAGATCTTTTTGCATCTGACTTAGAATACGATCGGTTCTTAAATCAGGATTTAGCTTTTCATATTGATTTAATTTCTCCTTTTTAAAGAATAAGACATTCTTTTGAGAGAGTTCTAAAAGCTTCTTTTTCTCTCCAAGCTTTGGAACAATCAATTTTATGTTCTCATCAACCAATGAAATTGGAAATGGAACAACAATTTCTTTTGAGGTGCTTTTAAATTTAGTCCTAAATTCAGTGATAGCGATGGTTAAAAGCTCTTCGTCAGTTTCATCCAAGCGCTTTTTAATTTCAATGGTTTGGGTCTGAATAATGCTTCCATTCATCACTTTTAGGTAATTCACAAAAGCATATCGCTCATCAGATGCAATGCTTACCACATCAATATTGGTGATGGCACTATTTACAACTGTAGATTTACTTTGATACTTTTCTAAAACACCTAACTTTCGTTGATAGGAATGAGCTAATTCAAAGTTTAAATCTTCGGATGCAGTTTTTATAACTTGATTAACGCTACGGATTACATTCCCAATCTTACCATTCAGAATGTCTTTTATCTCATCAATGTTTTGATCGTAATCTTCTTTTGTTTGATAATTTTGGCAAGGACCTTTGCAATTACCAATTTGATATTCTAGGCAAACTTTAAACTTGCCATCATTTATATTTTGAGGAGTTAATGGAAGGTTGCAAGTTCTTAAAGTATAAGTCTCCTTTATTAAGTCTAAGATGGTGTGCATCATTCCTACAGAAGCATAAGGGCCAAAATAAGTTGAACCATCCTTAACATACTTCCTAGTCCAATAAATACGTGGGAACTGTTCTTTTTTAATGATAATCCATGGATAAGTTTTATCATCTTTCAACATGATGTTGTAGCGAGGCTGGTGTTTTTTAATCAGGCTATTTTCCAGTAGCCAGGCATCAATCTCTGTATCAACTATGGTAAAACTTATTCTTCTAATTTTAGAAACCAGTACACGCGTTTTTCCGTTAAACTGGTTGTCTTGATTGAAATAAGAACCTACTCTGTTTCGTAAATCTTTAGCCTTGCCTATATAAATAAGCAAATCATCCGTATCAAAGTACTGATAAACACCAGGTTTGTGCGGAATGTCGGCTAAGGCCTTTTTATAATCGAAACTGCTCATTTAGACTACAAATCTATTGAAAAAATGTGGGGTTCCCTTTAGGATAGATACGGTTAAAAACCTAATTTTTTGTCAAGTTCTGTTGTTCCTTGTTCTTGTTGAAGGTATTGATTACAATCGTAAACAATAGATACACCACTTTTCGGTGGTTCGAAATCGGCTTTACTTATTTTTAAGCTTGGATTTGCATAAACTCGCTTCATAAAGCCAGCATAAATAGGTAGGGCAGAATTAGCCCCTTCTCCATCTCTTGTACTTGTAAAATGAAACGCTCTGTCTTCGCAACCGGTCCAAACTCCTGCAACTAAATCTGGTGTAATTGCCATAAACCAACCATCAGAGTTGTTTTGCGTTGTTCCAGTTTTTCCGCCGGTTGGTGCATTTACACCATATTTATAGCTTAACCTAGAGCCTGTACCTCCAGTAATTACACCTTTTAGCATTCTGGTCATTACATAAGCAACTTCTTCGTTCATGACAACTTTGATAACAGGTTTACTGTCATATAAAACCACACCATTTTTATCTTCTATTTTTAGAATATAGGTAGGTTGTGTCCATGCTCCTCTATTGGCAAAAACGCCATAAGCACCAACCATATCATAAATTGAAGCATCAAAAGAGCCTAAACAAATTGATGGGACAACGGGCACATCTGACGTGATACCCATCTTTTTAATTTGAATAGCCACAGCGTCGGCACCAACCTGTTGCATCAAGTAAGCGGCAATGTAATTTTGAGAATAAGCCAATGCTTTTTGTAAGGTAATAGAGCCTGGTAAAGTTCCAGAAGAACGCGGTGTCCAATCTTCACTGCCAGGATTGGAAATGGTAACTGGTACGTTAGGGACAGTTAGACAAGGAGATATTCCATTTTCCACTGCTACAGTATAGGTAAAAGGTTTAGCGGTTGAACCCACCTGACGGGTGCCCATTTTTACTTGGTCGTATTTAAAATGTTCAAAATTTATGCCGCCAACCCAGGCTTTAATGTAGCCTGTTTTTGGATCCATAGCCATCATCGCATTGCGCAATAACAACTTATAATATTTAACAGAGTCGATGGGTTTCATCAACGTGTCTATATTTCCTTTCCAAGTAAAAATGGAAAGCATACTTTTTGTATTAAAATCTTCTTTGATTTCTTCATCAGATTTTCCCTCCAGTTTTAAAGCTTTGTAGCGATCAGAACGTTTTACACCCTGCTCAATCTGCATTTCCATTCCTTTGAATGGATTACGGCCTTTCCAACTTCTTGCAAATTGTGCTTGAAGAATCTTCATGTATTCTTTCTGGGCTTCTTCTGCATAAACTTGCATGTCATAATTGATAGTGGTTGTGATTTTCAATCCATCTCTATCTAGGTCATAAGGAATACCATTTTTAGTTATAGATCGTTCTTCTAATATCTTTTTTACTTCAGATTTTAAAACAGACCTAAAATAAGGTGCAATTCCTTCGTTAGTTGTAGCTGCATTAAAGTGTAGGTCTAAAGGTTTGTCTTTTACAGCATCGAAATCTGCTTGTGTTAATAAATCGGCTTTAACCATTAATGCCATCACGGTATTACGTCTTGCCAAGGCTCTTGCTGGATTTCTAGTGGGCGAATATCTTGTTACACCTTTTTGTATGGCAACTAAAACAGCAGCTTGAGGAACAGTTAATTTATCTGGGGTGGTATTAAAGTAAACTCTTGCAGCCGACTTAATTCCGTATGCCTGATTTCCAAAATCAACCGTATTTAAATACATGGTGATGATTTCTTCCTTAGTATAGTTTCTTTCCAGTTTTACTGCAATTACCCACTCTTGAAACTTTTGGATTACCCTCTTTAAATAGTTCTTTTGCCTACCTTCATCAGAGAATAAGTTTAAAGCTAATTGCTGTGTAATTGTACTTCCACCTTGTTTTTTGCCAATTAAGATATAAGCAAAAATGGTAAATGTTCTTTTAAAATCTATTCCTGAATGTGAAAGGAAACGTACATCTTCTGTTGCAATCAACGCATTAATAACGTTAGGAGAGATTTGGCTGTAATTTACATTAGAACGATTTTTAACAAAATAGGTTCCTAAAACTTTTCCATCTTCTGAAATAATCTCGGTTGCCTCATTGCTTTTTGGATGTTCAATAGCTCTGAAGGATGGAATATCGCCAAAAAGGCCAAAGCCTATTAAAACAATAAATAGAGCAAAAAATACCATTCCACCGATGAGCAATTTCCAAAGCCTACGGTTATATTTCTTTATATCTTCTGGTGATAGAGGTGATTTACGCATTTCTCTTAATGATTAACCTTGAAAAACTCAAGATATCTATTTAATGTTTCTCTGTTTTTTATTTTATCGAAGTTCTCTTTGGTAATATAAAAACCTTTATAAGTACTGGTAGGAACTTTCATAATTCTTGTTAATTGACTTGTAATGCCTTCAGAATAGGTTTTTACTTCACTTAGCGTATTAAAATTTCCAACATATATAAGTTGGTCTTCTTGTAATTCTTGCAATTGATGTTTTAACCCAGTGCCAGAATAATTCCCCCTGTTAAACTGCCCTACGCCAAAACGAGATGAACTTACGCTTAAACTCATATCATTAACGGCAATTACATAATAATATATATTCGATTCAGCCTTGCTGAACAAATTATCTGCTACAGCTTGTTTGGCTGGTTCATTAATTGGGTTTGCTTGAACTGGTGCTTGCTGTACAGGATTGTTAACGGGTGGATTATTTGCAATTATTTCTTTCTTAGGTTCTACAATAGCTGGTTGCACAACAGGAATTGCTGGCTCTGTTTTAATAGGCTGTGGCTTCTGAACAGCAACTGTGTTTTGCTGAGCAATAAATCGAGGTTCAGTTGGGTCAAAATCTATTAGCGCAATTTTTCGTGCCTTAAATACAGCGATATTTTCATCAATGTATTTTAAATGATCTTTAACTAATGGATTAATCAATTGGTCATTTGGGTACTTAAATAAAATGTTATTAAAAGCTAGTAATAAGCTATCTACATTTTGTGTTCTGCCAATGGCGATTGCCTTTAAATAATCATACTGTGCCTGTAAAGAATTTCCTGGGAAACGAGCATTTGTTTCGTTAACCGCATTAATTACAGATGTAAAGTTTTTTTTCTCGTAGTCGGCAAAAACAGTATTATAAACTTTATTTACTTCGGCATCTAAAGCATTCTGTTTTGCGGAGAAGTTGGGGTCTAGAATAGTTTTAGCATACACAGAGCCAGGAAATTTAGCCAACACCAAGTTTTTAAAGCTTTCTGATTTTGCGGGATAAGTATCTTTGTAGTCTAAATATAAGCTATAATAAATAGCATCTAAGTGGTTGTTTTGTGGGTAACGAGCTAGCAATGTTTCATAAACTTTAATCGCTTCTTTTTCATCGCCCAATACTTGCTGATAGAAGGCGGCAATCTCAAAATAGGCATCAATAATTTGTTGATCGGATTTCTGTAGCAAGTCAGCTGTTAAGGGTAGCTTAGCTGTGTAAGCAGCAACTTTTACACTTATACCCTCATTAACAGATTGGCCATTTCCCGCGCCTTGATTATTATCGATTACATTAGCTTGGTTTTGTTGATTAACCTGTTGTGATGATTTGATGCTTTGGCGCCAGTTGTCTTCTAAGGGTCTATTTCCCCAGCGTTTTTTAAAATCAGTAAAACCTCGGCTAACTGCAGAAATATTATTGAAATAGAAAGTGCCGTTCTTTTGAGTTTTATCAGGATCATCGTTTTTAACTTCCCTATTGTTTGCCTTTATGTTTGCATTAGGGATAACCTTTGGCTCAAAAATCTCATTAATTCTTTTTTCACGAGCTTGTTGCGGTAAACGAGCAATCATTTGCAAAGTATCTTGCTCTGCAATTAATTGGTAACGTTGTGTTAAGTACTCTAAATTTTGACTTATTCTTAAAATTGATTCATAACCAGGGTAAGTTTTGGGTAAAGTAGTGGCTGCACTATCATAATATAGTTTTGCGCTTACATAATTTCCTAAATTTTTAAAGTTAAGCTCTGCTAATCTTAAATAAGATAGGCCTTTTTGATATTGATTACGTGTACTGTTTTTAGCAGATATCTTATAATATTCTTCTGCCTTTGCAAAATTATTGTCGCCGAAATAATCTTCAGCTACCTCGTAATAAATCTGGTCTGTATAATCGAAATTTTTGTCGTCTTTTAATAATTTTAATAAAGCCTGGTTTCTATTATAAGATTGATGATTTAGTAAATCGTATATTCTAATTTTACTTAGCTTGGCATTAAAATACATTTCAAAGGGGGCATTGCTATTCTCAACTTTGGTATAATATCCCACACTTGCAGGGTATTCCTTTTCTCGTTCGTAAAGTTGAGCCAAAATATAAGGCCACCTAGTTCTGCTATCCATTTTATTGGTTTCCTTAATGGCTTGCTCAAGATAGCCAATTGCATTTTTATACTTTCCTTGATAAATGCTCATTTGAGCTAAAGTAGCTAATGGCTCAGCCTTTTCATTTTTTACAGAATCTAATGTGATTTTAACCGTATCTAAAACTTTAGCTGCAAGTTCGTAGTTGTTAAGTTGCATTAAGCTTCTAGCTTTCCAAGTCATAGCAGCTAGATAAACTTTTTTATCCTTTTGGTAAGCTTTTGCTGTATAATCGAAATATTCTGTGGCCGTAAAATAACTTCCTTTATAAAAATTGGTTTTAGCCAATAGCATATAAGCCTCATCCACATAATTGCTCAAACCCTTTTCAGCAATGATCATTTGTGCTTTTTGGGTAATCTCATCTAAAGATTTAACATTGCCAACAGGAGCAGTTGTAGTCATAAAATCGGCCGTTGTAGGTGCAATATAAACTGACAAAAACTCATCAAACTTATCCTGGTAGGTCTGAGAAAGATCATCCTGATAAGTATCTAATAAAACATTTGAGTTATAGATGTAGTTATACCTAGCAGATAGGTTTTGTAAACCCCTGTTTGTAGGATTATCTTTTTGCGTAGAACAAGCATACAAGATAGTGATACTTAGACAAGCTAAAAAGAATTTAAAACTAAGTTTCGAAAGATTGTTCAAGAATCTATAGGTTGTGTATGAATACAATATAACAAAATGTATGCAAAAATATTTTATTCGCCCATTAATTCTTAATAAATAGGTATATTTTTATCCAGATAATTTAATATGACAAACCAGCAAGACAATCAGCCGAAAAAACAGGCAACCAATTTTGCAAAGTATAGTGGCATAGCTTTCCAAATGTTGGCTACAATTGGCCTATTTTCTTTCGTTGGTTATAAAATAGATGAGCATAGGGAAAGCAGTAAGTTTATATTCACTGCCATACTGGGTTTGGTAAGTGTTATTATTTCTTTGTATCAAGTGGTGCGCTCTTTAAATAAAGACAATAATTAAGTTTGTTTGAAAACGGATGTGTAGAGCTTTTGGCAATTTTAGCCCTTCTTTGCGCTTCAATCTGTTTATCCTTCGACAAACTCAGGATGACAAAACAGGATTTTCGCTTCAATAAGGTTTGTATTACAGCGGTAGTGATTCTTGGCAAAATCTTGGAAAGTTCCAAAAAAGAAAAACGAATTAAATATTACCTTTGCTAAAATTTAAAGGCTTGGGCATACAACGTTTCATTTTATATTACATTCTATATACAGCGCTCCTTGCTGGTATAGCCTTATCATTGCCACATCTTTTTCCCGATGTAAAACTATTGGCCAATAAGTTTTGGGTGGTTTTTGGCTTTTTAGGCGGACTAACTTTTATTGCATACATTTTGGCTTTAATAGGCATCAAACGTAATCCAGAAACTGGAGTTTTAGCCATTATGGGCTCAATTGCAGTGAAGATGCTTTTTTCTATGGCTTTTGTGCTGATTTACAGCTTAAATACTAAAAAAAACGGTTTAGTTAACGGCCTAAATGCTGAAGAAAAAGACTTAGTTTTCATCTTCAACTTTTTTTCTTTATATTTATTGTTTACCTTCTTTGAAATATACGGTTTGTTACGTAACTTGCGCCACCAAAATAAATAGTAAAAATCTGCGAGTAAATGGATTGTAGCCACGTTTTTGAGTTTAAGTTTAGAAGGTTAATTGTTGTTTTTACGCTTTTTTCGGCGTTTTTGATGGTTTCTCTTGGTGCAAAAGCACAAGTAGATACTACTCATAAAGCTGAGGAGGCTCATACTGAAACAACAGAAAAGAAAAAGTTTGAGATTGGTAAGTTTGCCTTGCACCACATCGCTGATTCTCACAGTTGGCATGTAATTGGTGAAACTTATATCGGTTTGCCAGTTGTCTTATATGCAAACGGTAAAGTTGTAACCTTTAATGCTAGTGATTTTCATCATGATGATGATGCAAAAGTTGTAGTTGAAAAAGACGGTCAACGTTTTGTTAAAATGCACGAGAAGATTTATTTGGCATCTGCAACTGCTAACGAACATGGTCAGTATGTAGAGTTGGATGAAAAACATCATGCAAAAAATGCTCGTCCTTTAGATTTTTCGTTGACTAAAAATACTTGCACGCTATTACTTTCGGTGGTTCTATTATTGGTGGTATTTATTAGTGTTGCTAATGGATATAAAAAACGCCATGGTAAATCTCCAAAAGGATTACAGTCTTGGTTAGAACCAATCATTCTTTTTGTTCGTGATGATATCGCGAAGCCAAACTTAGGTCATAAGCATGAGCGTTTCATGCCATATCTCTTAACCGTTTTCTTTTTCATCTGGTTTAATAATATGTTAGGATTAGTTCCTTTCTTGCCAGGTGGTGCTAACTTAACAGGAAATATTGCCGTAACTATGGTTTTAGCGGTTACTACTTTCTTAATTACGATATTTAATGGTAACAAACACTACTGGAAACACATCTTTTGGATGCCTGGGGTACCAGTTCCAATGAAGATATTTTTAATGCCATTAGAATTGATTGGTATTTTCACCAAGCCAGTTGCATTAATGATACGTTTGTTTGCAAACATTACAGCAGGTCACATTTTAGTACTTTCGTTAATTTGCTTAATCTTCGTATTTAACAGTATTTGGGTGTCTGCAGCATCTATTCCATTCGCCATCTTTATTGGAGGAATTGAATTAATGGTTGCATTTATTCAAGCATTTATATTTACAATTCTATCTGCCTTGTTTATTGGAATGGCAGTAGAAGAACACCACCACTAATTAGAATATTTTTTAAAACAATTAATATATAAAATCATGATTACAGGAAGTATTGCTGCAGTAGGTGCAGGATTAGCTGCGATTGGCGCTGGTTTAGGTATCGGACGTATTGGTGGTTCTGCGATGGACGGTATTGCTCGTCAGCCAGAAGCTGCCTCAAAAATTCAAACTGCGATGTTAATCGCTGCTGCCTTCGTTGAGGCTGTTGCTTTATTCGCGGTTGTTGTTGCGTTAATGTAATAACACCTAGCCATTCTGTAGAAGATTGTTTTACAGAATGGCTATTATTTGAAACAAGAAAAATTATAATATATACAGAAATGGATTTATTAATACCTGAAGTTGGTTTAGTTGTATTTCAAACAATAGCATTTTTATTGTTAATGTTTCTTTTGAGCAAATTTGCTTGGAAACCAGTATTGGCTGCCATTAAAGAACGTGAGCAATCTATTGATGATGCTTTAAACAAAGCAGAGTTAGCAAAACAAGAAATGGCTCGTTTAACTTCTCAAAATGAAGAGTTAATGAAACAAGCTCGTGCAGAACGTGATGAAATTTTAAAAGAAGCTAAAATTCTTAAAGATAGCATTGTTAATGAAGCTAAAACTTCAGCACAAACTGAAGGTGCTAAATTGATTGAAAAAGCTCGTATCGAGATTGAAAATCAAAAGAAAGCAGCATTGGCTGAATTAAAAGGACAGGTTTCTACCTTATCATTAGATATTGCAGAGCGTGTTTTACGTAGCCAATTAGATGATAAAGCAAAACAACAGGATTTGGTTAACAGCCTGTTAAAAGATGTGGAGTTAAACTAGTATTGAGTATTGAGTATTGAGTATTGAGACTGGGCGCTTAACCCAAACTCCAAACTCTAAACTCCAAACTAAAAAAATATGTCAAGTAAAGCAGCAAGCAGATACGCAAAATCATTAATCGACCTTTCTACAGAGCAAAATGCTTTGCAGGATATGATGAATGATATGGTGTTGTTTGAGCAAGTTGTTGATAACAACAGCGAACTAGAAGCGATTTTAAAAAATCCAATTGTGCCTTTAGATAAAAAAGCAGGTATTTTGAATGATGTTTTTGGTAACAAGGTTCATCAAATTACTCAAAGCTTTTTGAAACTGGTAGTTAATAAAGGTAGAGCAGGAATTTTATTTGAAACTTCTAAACAGTTCATTAACCAATACAATTTTATTAAAGGTATTGTAACTGCAGAGGTAACATCTGCAATTGCATTAAATGATGCTACTAAAGCTGAAATTGTTGCCTTGGTTAAAAAAGAAATAGGCGCTAATGAAGTTATCGTTAAAGAAAAAGTTGACGAAAAATTAATTGGTGGCTTTATTTTAAAAGTTGGCGATAAACAATTTGATGCTAGTATTTCTAGCGGCTTAAATAAATTGAAAAAAGAATTTGCGCAAGGAGTTTACTAGTTGTCCCAAAGGGATGTCTATTACGGCACGTTAAAAGCGAGCTAAGAACTACTGAACGTAAAATATAAACCCGTCCCGATAGCTATCGGGAGAAGCGGACACGAAGTAAAGCGGAAAGCGGGTTCCGATAGCTATCGGAAGAAATAACAAAAGAGTACAAGATTTACATTTTCAAAAAGAAATCAAAATAAAAATTATGGTAGAGGTAAGACCAGACGAAGTTTCGGCAATTATCAGACAACAATTGTCAGGCTTTAAATCAGAAGCTGAACTTGAAGAAGTTGGTACCGTATTACAAGTGGGTGATGGTATTGCTCGTGTTTACGGCTTAACTAAAGTTCAAAGTGGCGAGTTAGTTGAGTTTGCTAACGGGTTGCAAGGTATTGTATTGAACCTTGAAGAGGATAACGTGGGTGTGGTTTTGTTAGGCCCATCTGACGAAATCAAAGAAGGTGATACTATTAAACGTACTAAAAAAATTGCCTCTATTAAAGTTGGTGAAGGTATGTTGGGTCGTGTTGTAAACACACTTGGCGAGCCTATCGATGGTAAAGGACCAATCTTAGGACAGACTTACGAAATGCCATTGGAGCGTAAAGCGCCAGGAGTAATTTATCGTCAGCCAGTTACTGAGCCTTTACAAACAGGTATCAAAGCAATTGATGCAATGATTCCAATTGGTCGTGGTCAACGTGAGTTAGTTATTGGTGACCGTCAGATTGGTAAAACTGCAGTTTGTATCGATACCATCATCAATCAAAAAGAATTTTACGAAGCAGGTAATCCTGTATTCTGTATATATGTAGCTTGTGGTCAGAAAGCAAGTACTGTTGCAAACGTTGTTCGTACTTTAGAGGAAAACGGTGCAATGGCTTATACTGTTGTTGTTGCAGCATCTGCCGCTGAACCTGCTCCATTGCAGTTTTATGCTCCATTTGCTGGTGCTGCAATTGGTGAGTTTTTCCGTGATACTGGTAGACCAGCTTTAATTGTTTATGATGATTTGTCTAAACAAGCTGTAGCTTACCGTGAGGTGTCATTGTTATTACGTCGTCCTCCAGGTCGTGAGGCTTATCCAGGTGACGTATTCTATTTACACAGTCGTTTGTTAGAAAGAGCTGCAAAAATCAACTCTAACGATGAGATTGCACAAGCAATGAATGATTTACCAGAATCATTAAAAGGTATTGTTAAAGGTGGTGGTTCATTAACCGCTTTACCAATTATCGAAACTCAGGCTGGTGACGTTTCTGCATATATTCCAACTAACGTAATTTCGATTACTGATGGTCAGATTTTCTTAGAGTCTAACTTGTTTAACTCAGGTATTCGTCCGGCAATTAACGTAGGTATCTCGGTATCACGTGTGGGTGGTAATGCTCAAATTAAATCAATGAAAAAAGTAGCTGGTACTTTAAAATTAGACCAGGCCCAATACCGTGAGTTAGAGGCTTTCTCTAAATTCGGTTCTGATTTAGATGCAGCTACAAAATCTGTTTTAGATAAAGGTGCTCGTAACGTAGAGATGTTAAAACAAGCTCAGTTTACTCCATTTACTGTAGAGAAACAAGTTGCGATTGTTTATTTAGGTACTAAGAACTTAATGCGTTCGGTTCCTGTAAACAAGGTAAAAGAATTTGAAGCAGAGTTTTTACAAGCATTAGAATTACGTCATCCAGAGGCTTTAGCTTCTTTAAAAGCTGGTAAGTTAGATGATGCAGTTGAAGTGTTAGAAAGAGTTGCAAAAGAGATTTCAAGTAAATATTAATTTAGATGGAAGTATATAGTATTTAGTATTTAGATAAGATGTCTAAGTACTAAATACTAACTTCTAAATACTAAAAGATGGCTAATTTAAAAGAAGTAAGAATTCGTATATCATCGGTACAATCTACCCAGCAGATTACCAAAGCCATGAAAATGGTTTCGGCTGCAAAGTTGAAACGTGCTACCAATGCTATTGTTCAGTTACGCCCGTATGCTACTAAATTGAAAGAGATTTTAGGAAATCTTTCTGCAAGTTTAGAAGGTTCATCATCTCCTTATATTCAGGAACGTGAACCAAATAAAGTATTAGTGGTTGTGGTATCGTCAAACCGTGGTTTAGCTGGTGCTTTTAACATGAACGTAATTAAAGCTACTAATAACTTAATTGCCGAAAAATATAGTGAGCAACTAAAAAATGGTAACGTAAGCATAGTTGCGATTGGGAAAAAAGCTCAAGATTTTTATGAAAAGCGTAATTACACTGTTATTGGAAACAATACCGAGGTTTATTCTGCTTTAAACTTTGATAACGTTAGCAAGATAACTGACGCTATCATGGCTGGTTTTGCTAAAGGAGATTTTGATAAAGTAGAATTGGTTTACAACAGGTTTAAAAATGCTGCTGTACAAATTTTAACTTCAGAACAGTTGTTGCCTTTGCCAAAAGCTGAGCCAGTTGCAGATGCTAAAACTACAAACGTTGATTATATTTTAGAACCGAACCAAGAAGAGATTGTAACTCAATTGATTCCTAAGTCGATTAAAATTCAATTATACAAAGCAGTTTTGGATTCTCATGCTTCAGAACACGGTGCTCGTATGACATCAATGGATAAAGCAACTGAAAATGCTGGCGATTTAATTAAAGCATTAAAATTAGCTTATAACCAAGCTCGTCAGGCTGCAATTACAACAGAGTTGACAGAGATTGTGAGTGGTGCTGCTGCGCTTAATGGATAACCCCTAAATCCCCTAAAGGGGACTTGATTATAAAAACCCTTATCTTTATTGATAAGGGTTTTTTGTTTTAAGACATTTGTAAACTTTATCTTTGATTAAATTGAAAATAGTTATGAAAAAATACCTTTTAATTTGGATGCTGGCTATTCTTCCCATCTTGTCTTTTGCACAAGCTTTAACACCAGCAAGGGATTATACAAATGCAGTGCTGTGGCAGCAGTTTAGTGGCGAGTACAGCGCTTTAGCTTTTCAGGCTTACAACTTTGCCAGGCTGTCCTTAAAAGAAGCTTTATGGAATCAAGCGAATGCTAAACCAAATTGCGTAATTGTAGATGCAGATGAAACTGTTTTGGATAATTCTGCTTTTCAAGGACATGAAATTAAAAAAGGAGTGAGTTATTTACCTGCAGATTGGACAGAATGGACTGCTTTGGCGCAAGCGGATACAGTCCCTGGAGCTTTAGCATTTTTGAAGTTTGCTGCCAGTAAGAATGTTGAAACATTTTATGTAACAAATAGAGAAAAAACCGATTACGAAGGTACTTTAAAGAACCTGCAAAAATTTGGATTTCCGAATGCGGATGAAGCCCATCTATTGGTAAAAACTACCGCTTCAGATAAAGAACCTCGTCGCCAAAAAATATTAGAGAAGTACAATGTTTTGTTGCTATGTGGTGATAATCTAAGTGACTTTTCCAATGTTTTTTATCGAGAAGGAAAGGATACAAGAGAGCAAGTTAATGCAATGCAGAGCTTATTCGGGACGAAGTTTATCGTATTGCCAAATCCTATGTATGGCGATTGGGAAAAACTTTTGTATAAGGGAGAAAAATTGAATGAGGCCGATAGGGGAAAACAACGATTAGATAAATTGAAAACTTATTAATTTGTTGTATTTTTTAGTTTATAAATCTTATTTTTGCACATACAATTTTAAAAAGAAAAGAAGATGAATCAATCTGAAGAAAGAGAAAAAAGCATGAAAGCCGCTAACGAAACATCAATTTACAAGTTATTATTAGTTGGTATTATAATCAGTATGATTGGAGTTTACGCACGTTTTGCTTTCGATTCTACGGCACTTTCTATTGCATCTTGGATAGTCTTGTTTATCGGCTCTTGGGTATGCTGTAAGGCAGTTTTTAAGATGTTGAACACAAAATAAATATACCGTTTTATACGTAGAGGTCTACATTAGTTTTAACTAGTGTAGACTTTTTGTTTTGTAGTATTTCTGTTACAGGCAAAGAACTAAGGTTACTTCTGCATCATATTGGCATTAAGCAATACCGGCCGGTAAATAAATAAAATCAATTTTTATTCCTGAAACAACTATGGGTATACTATGTCTTTTTACGTAGTTGCAGATGGTGGTTTTATAACCAAAAAACTATAGAGTATGAAAAAGTATTTATTTTGTATTGCCATCATTGGGTTAATGTTTGGCTGTAACGCAGAGAAAAAAGATTATGCAGCTGATGAATCAGTTAGTAAAGAAGTAGTAATAGCCGATGCTGCTGATACCACCGCAGCCCCTAAGATTATTAAAACCGCAGATATGCGTTTTAGGGTTAAAGATGTTCAACAAACTAAAGAACAACTGAGCGCCACCATTAAGGCACAAGGCGGAACAGTGATGGAATTCTCCATTAACAGTTCAATTCAAGAAAGCGATAAGGTAAAATATTCTGCTGATTCGTTAAAAGAGATTACAGCTTACAGAAAAGAAGGATTGGTGATTGCTAAAATTCCTTCAGAGAAACTTGATGATTTTACGAACACTGTAGCAAAGATGGCCGTTTTTGTAGATAACCAAGCTATGAAAATGGACGACCAGAGCATTACTTATCTTGCTAATAAATTAAAAGCACAAAATAGAGTTGATGCCGTAAATACAATCAATAAAACTGCTAAAAGACAAGGCAACAACGTAGAGACTTCTTTAAACATTAAAGATGATTATGTGGACAAGAAAATTGAGAACATGAACATTGATAGTAGGGTTAAGTTCAGTACAATAACGTTAAATTTCTACCAAGATAATACGGTTAAAACGCTGATTGTTGGTAATGATAATTTATATGATTATCGCCCTGGCTTCTTCCAAAGATTAGGTTTGAGTATTGTAGCAGGATGGTCTTTCCTTAAGGAGTTTATCTTGGGTGTATCTACCTTATGGCCTTTCTTAGCAATTGGTTTGGGATTGTTTTTTGGGATTAAAGCTTATTTGAGAAGGAGAAAAGTATAGATAGTTGCCTAAAAATGAAAAGAACAATATTTACAATTGTATTTTTTGGACTGTTAACTATAATGCTTGCTTGTGAGGGAATTGTTGGGGGTGATGGTTATATTTATAACTCAAAGACCAATATTCCTTTGGCAGAAGTTAAAGTAGTACTTCTTTTAAATAACAAAGCCCAAGACAGTTGTTACTCAAATGAAAAAGGGTTTTTTAGAGCTAGCCAATTTGTAGGTTGTGTGCCAAAATGCCCTAATGCAAAAATTTTGCTAACTAAAGATGGGTTTAAAAGTTTAGCAATTGATTTTGATGAATATTGGAAAAGTAATGACTATAACTCCATTTCGAGAGATAGTTTGATATTATATCTAATTCCAAATGAATAGAGACAATCTGCAATTATAATAACTAAGTTAGACCTTTTTTATAAAGGTCTAACTATTTGAAGTTTACTTAATTCTCTTTTTATTGTCTTTTACAAAAGCATCCCAACCAGAATAAGATTTGCCAGTATTGCTGGTGCTAATCCGCTGAAAAGAATGACAAACAGCAACAGCTAAACCATCAGTTGCATCTAAAAACTCAGGCGTTTCTTTAAAGTTTAATAACCTTTGTAACATTGCAGCCACTTGTTCTTTACTTGCTGTTCCTTTTCCGGTAATGGATTGTTTAATTTTTCTAGGAGCATACTCGGTTACCGAAATATTTCTTGATAAAGCAGCTGCCATTGCAATGCCTTGAGCCCTACCTAGTTTCAACATTACTTGTATGTTTTTGCCATAAAATGGAGCCTCAATGGCTAAAACATCTGGTTTATATTCGTCGATAAGGGCAATTGTTTTTTCAAAAATGCGTTGAAGCTTTAAAAAATGATCATCCAAATGATCCATTCTCACAATACCCAAACTTATTAGTTCTATTTTTGTTCCTTTCTCTAATACTATACCATAACCCATAATTGCTGTACCTGGATCGATACCCATAATTATGCGTTCCTTTTTTTCAGCCAACATAAAACAATATTAAGCATATTTGCAGATACAAAAAGTAAAAATTTGACACCTCAATACAAAAAAATATTTTCTATCCTTCTTAAAGTCTCAATTGTAGTTTTTGCATTCTGGTTTATCTATGTAAAACTGATTGCTAACAATGATTTAAAGAAATTTATATCGTTATTAAACTCAATGCCTAAAGTTCAGATTTGGACTATTATATCCACAGTTGTGGGATTGATGTTACTAAATTGGGGTCTAGAAGCTGTTAAATGGAAAAGGTTAATTAAACAGGTTGAGCCAATTAGTTTATGGTTGGCTATTGAATCTGTATTTTGTGGATTAACATGGGCAGTTTTTACGCCAAATCGTATCGGCGAATATGGAGGAAGAGTGTTTTTTCTCTCACCGAAAAGAAGAATTGTTGGCGTAGTCGCCATGACAGTTGGTCAAATAGGTCAGTTAGTTTTAACTAATATTTTTGGTGCAATTGCTGTAACTGTTTTCATTTATAGATTTACACCAATTGATTATCGATTGTTTTTAGCTGTTTGTGTAATTTCCATTGGGTTCTGCCTTTCCTTCATTATATTTTTCTTTAATATAAGATGGTTAAATGGGATATTACTCTCTATCCGTTTTACTCGGAAATACAAGAAATTTTATTCGATTTTAGCTCGGTATAAAAAGAGGGAATTATTAAGAATATTGTTGTTTTGTTTAGCTAGATATTTAGTTTTTAGTACCCAGTACTACATTATGTTTGAGTGGTTAATTCCAGAACTACATATATTGGATGTGATGATGCTGGTTAGTATTTTGTTCTTTGTACAATCATCATTACCCTCATTAGATTTGTTCGATGTTGGGATTAGAAGTTTTACGGCATCTTATTTTTTTGGCTTTGTAACCTCTAACATTGTAGCAGTAATTGCAGTAACTGCTAGCATTTGGCTCATCAATCTTATTATTCCTGCTATATTAGGTTCATATTTTGTTTTTAAATTAAAATTCTTTGGAAGTAGTCAGCGCACTTAGTTATTTTACCGTTTTTTTAACCTTTATTTATTTATTTGTAGTAGGTACGTTTATTAGAGGATGGGCTAAAATTCCATATTTTAAGTGGAATGAAAGTAAGCCTACAACAAAAGTTTCCATATTAATTGCTGCACGTAACGAAGAAGATAAAATCGGCAAAACCATTGATGATATTCTAGCTCAAGACTATGATAAGAGTTTAATAGAGCTAATCATTATAGATGACCATTCTACTGATGAAACCTCGGCTATTATTTCTTCTTATACTAGTCAAGGCGTTCAATTGATACAACTTAATGAAGCAAATGCCTTAAATTCATACAAGAAAAAAGCAATTCAAACAGCAATTGGACAAGCTACTGGTCAACTAATCATTACTACCGATGCTGATTGCAGGATGGGTAAAAATTGGTTAAAAACCATTGTTAATTGTTATGAAGCGAATGGGCATAAAATGATTTCATCGCCCGTGGCCTATTTTGAGGAAAAAAACTTATTTGAAAACTTACAAACTTTAGAGTTTTCTTATTTAATTGGTTTAGGTGCCTCTACTATTGGCAATAACAATCCTAGTACTTGTAACGGGGCAAACTTAGCTTACGAACGCGAGGCTTTTTTTGCAGTTGGGGGTTTTAAAGGAATTGACGATTTAGCATCAGGGGATGATGAATTGTTACTTCATAAAATGGCTGCACTTTATGAAGGCAAGATAGGTTTCTTAAAAAATAGAGATGCAATAGTTTATACCCACGCAAAACCTAATGTTAAAGAATTTCTGCAACAACGCAAACGTTGGGCATCTAAAACAACGAGGTATAAAGATAAATTGGTTATTGCTTTAGGTCTAAGTATTTGGTTGTTTAATGTTAGCATTATTGTTAATTCCATTTTGGCTGTCATTTTTACAGACATAAGTTTAAAATTTCTGCTGTTTCAGTTAATTTGCAAACTGACGATAGAACTTATTTTTCTATATGATGTAACTAAATTCTTTAAAAGAAAATCACTATTGTTTCTATTGCCATTGCTTAATCCAATGCATATAGTTTATTTTGTATACATTGGTTTAGCAGGTAATTCTGGCAAGTATAATTGGAAAGGCCGAATGGTTAAATAATAAAATGAATAACAGTCCTTCAAAAAAAATATGGAATAGATTTAAGCGCAATAAATTTGCGTTTGGGGGATTGATTTTTATTTCTTTGATGATGGTAATTGGAATTTTAGGATATATAATTACACCAGACCAAACTCCTTATGCTAGTACTATCAATCTAGCCCTAAACAAAAAGAAACCGGGCAGAACTTTTCAGTTTTTAATCATCAGTAAAAATGATAAAATAAAGCAGGTTAATGTATTTGAGAAAATGCTTTTTGGTCAGCCTGCAAATTTCAAGAGCATGCCCATTACAGGTTATCGTATTGTAAATGATAAAGTTTTGGCTCAAGAATACATTGGAGATGATGAACGACCAAAGGAAACGACATACGAATTAAAATCACTGTGTCCGAAATGTTTATTGCCTTCTAAAATGGGGACTCAACAAGCAGTTTTTGAAGAAAGTAATATTTACAAACAGACTTTTTATTTAGGTACAGACCCTTATGGTAGAGATTACCTAAGTAGGTTGATTTTAGGTATTCGTGTTTCTCTTTCGGTGGGTTTAATAGCTGTTTTAATCTCTTTAATTATTGGAGTAAGCTTGGGTGCTATTGCAGGTTATTTTGGTGGTAAAACTGATGCTATTATCAGCTGGTTTATGAACGTGACTTGGTCGTTACCCTCATTATTATTAATTATAGCTATTTCATTTGCCTTGGGGAAAGGGTTTTGGCAAATTTTCATTGCTGTTGGCCTATCTACTTGGGTAGATGTGGCTCGTTTGGTTCGTGGACAAGTATTGGCCTTAAAAGAAGTAGAATATGTAGAGGCAGCCAATGCATTAGGATTTTCGACTTTCAGAATCCTATCAAAACATATTTTACCTAATCTTGCGGGCCCAATATTAGTAGTTGCATCTGCCAATTTTGCTTCAGCTATTTTATTAGAAACAGGTTTAAGCTTTTTAGGTTTTGGCGCACAACCGCCTATGCCTAGTTGGGGTACCATGATTAAAGAACATTATGGTTATATCATTATGGATGCAGCATACCTTGCTGTTTTACCTGGGTTAGCGATAATGCTTACAGTTTATGCTTTTAATTTGTTGGCAATAGGTTTACGCGATGCTTTTGATGTAAAGGGACAGAATGTAACGGTTTAAATTGTTTAGGTGTTGAGTTGTTTATTTGTTGAGTAAACCTTATCTCTTCTTCGATGCTTTGGCAAGCGGGTTAAAGGCCAAAGCTAAGGCGACCCAAAATTTTAAATCTTCATTTTTTACAAGGACATCTTCAGCAACTTGTATATAGCTTTTCATTGGCTTTTTGCCCATTACCATTTGTCGCCAACCATCCATGTCTGCAATTTCATCAAATGAATCAGGATTTATTCTAACCATTAATTCATTTTTTGAAACGCCTACACACATTTTCCCATTAACCATAAACACTAAGCCACTAAACATTTCCTTTTCTTCAACATCTGTTAGATGGGAAAGTAATTCGCTAACGCGATAGGCTAATTCTTCATTATAACGCATTACTTAATTAGATTTTGAGATGGAATTATAGGTGTTAGATACTGATTTTTCTTGTGGGGTTGAGCCCATCACCACAAATTTATAGTTGCCAGCTTCTAGGTTATTTAACACAATCTCTCCGTTTGAATTTGTAGCTACAGTAAACATTTGTCCGCCGGGGTTTTTACCTCCTTTAACTATTATTCCTCCAATTGGAGTGCCAGCTTGTCGGGTATTCGGATTATTAGTTGGTAAAGAAATAACAAATTTATAGTTTCCAGTAGTTGGATTATTAAATTCTATTTCTCCATTGTCGCCTGTTACCACATTTAAATTTCCTCCTGGGTTTTTACCACCTTTTACTACAATACCACCAATTGGACCGCCCGCAGTGAAAGTAACTTTGCCAGCGGCATCAACTTTTCCTTTTATAGCTTTCATGATGCAAGGGAAATGAGATTCTGGATAATTCATTTTACAATAACTACAATAATGTCCTTCTGGAGCGGCTTGTTTGGCAACAGGGTTACTAGTTTCTTTAACAGTTGTTGAGGTTTGACTTGCTTTGTATACTTGAGCCAAAACACTTAAAGAAATACATAATGTTAAAGCTAATGTTGTAAATAATTTTTTCATGATATTATAGTTTAATATTTGAATGGTTAATTATCTGTATATAAACTTAGTTATAATTTGTTACCCCCAAATTTTATAGTCGATAAATATTAACTTTGTAAGGTGTTATTAAATTGTTATCATATAGAGTTAGTTGAAGCTGGTTGCGACGAGGCTGGAAGAGGTTGTTTGGCCGGTCCAGTATCAGCGGCTGCTGTAATTTTGCCAAAGGATTTTTATTTAGAAGGTTTAGATGATTCTAAAAAATTAACGCATCAACAACGTGAAAAGCTAAGGCCAATTATTGAAAAAGAAGCATTGGCTTGGGCGGTTGCATTTGTAGATCATGAAGAGATTGACCAAATTAATATTTTAAATGCTTCTTTTTTAGCGATGCATAGAGCAATAGAGAAATTGATGCTTATCCCACAGCATTTAGTAATTGATGGCAATCGCTTTAAAAAATATGCAGATATTCCGCATTGCTGTATTGTGAAGGGTGATGGTAAATATTTAAATATTGCCGCAGCATCTATTTTGGCAAAAACACATCGTGATGAATATATGGCAAACCTTCATCAAGATTACCCACATTACAACTGGAAACAGAATAAAGGCTATCCAACTATTGAACATAGAAATGCGGTAGTTGAAATTGGTTTATCCCCTTTCCATCGTAAAACTTTTAATGTAAGCGACCCTCAATTAACTCTTTCTTTTCAGGAAGAAGTTTAATTTGTAATTTCACATTGTGAAAATCCTTTTTTTAACTGGTCGTGTTCCTTTTCCGCCTAATAGCGGCTATCCAATTGTGGTTTATAATACCGTGAAGGGCCTGTTAACATTAGAAACTGAAATTACCCTATTCAGTATAAATCCAACAAAAGATCATATAGACGTAGATGATATTTACGATCCTGTTTTTGATCAAATCAATTTTCATTCTTTTAGCTTAGATATTGATGTAAATGTTTGGGGTGCATTTTTCAATATATTCTCTAATCAATCTTATAACGTCTCTCGTTTTTATGATGATGATGCCGCCAAGCTTTTAGAGAACTTATTACGTGAACAAGAATTTGATATCATTCAATTTGAAGGGTTATTTGTAGTTCCGTATCTAGATATTGTAAAAGAAAATAGCAAAGCAAAGTTAGTATACAGAGCTCATCACGTTGAATTTGATGTATGGGAAAAATTAGCCACCTTGGAGCGTTTTACACCTAGAAAAAAATATTTAGAGTTTTTATCTAGAAGGTTAAAGGTTTATGAAACTGAGCAAATCAATCGTTTTCATCAGGTATTTTCTATAAGTGAGCCCGATAGACAGAATATTTTATTGATGGGATGCCAGACAAGGCTAGATGTTTTTCCCGTTGCCATAGATTTTGAAAGGTATAATGTTGATGTCACTAAAACGAGTTTCCCTACCTTATTTCACTTAGGTGCAATGGATTGGCGACCAAATAAAGAAGGCTTAGAATGGTTTTTAGATGAGATTTGGCCTGATATAGAAAAGCTGAGTGGAGAACTTCGTTTTTACATTGCTGGAAGAAATATGCAAAAACAGTTTTTCGATTATGATTCTGAGAACTTAATAGTTGAAGGAGAAATTTTTGATGCTGTTGAGTTCATGAATTCTAAAGCCATTATGATTGTGCCCTTGCTTTCTGGAAGTGGTATGCGAGTTAAGATTATTGAAGGGATGGCGATGCAGAAATGTATTATTGCTACAAGTATGGCAGCTGAAGGGATTAATTGCAAAAATGGTAAGGATATCTTAATTGCAGATACGCCAGATGAGTTTTACCGCTCTATTTTGCAATGTATTACGCAACCTAATAAGTGGCTGGAGATTGGTGCAAACGCTCGTAAAACTGTAGAACGAGACCACGAAATTAATAGCAACGCAAAGCGGATGTTGGCTATTTACGAGGTGTTAATGAAGGGGTAGTTTGTTGCTCGTCTTTCGTTGTTCATTTGCCATAAAAGAACAACGATGGAACTAAGTCTTTGGCTTTTTACTTTCTATAAATGCTTTTGCGGCTTCCTTTATTTCTTTATAGCATATCCGCTTTTATCAAATAGTTCGAAATGCGTTGCACTAACATCGTCAAACAGCTAAGGTGACGCCAACCGATAAAGCACGGCCTTTTGATTATACTACGATAAATCGGAAGACATCAAGGATGATACAATCTTCTAAACATTCGAATAAACAAAGCCCTTTAGTTTGTTAGCTTTTAAGTAAATAAATTCTCGTTTAGCATCGATGATGATGTTGAATCTTTTAATGATATCTCCGCCTATGATGCTCATTTTTTGTCGGCCGAGTGCGCCTTCGAAAAAGCCAACGGGTATATTGTTTAGTTTTATTTTGCCAAGGCTAAAATTTGAGATGATTGCTTTTTTGGTTTTTAGGATATTGCCAAATGAATCTTTTAATTGTTTTTCGTCGGTTACTTTTAATTGCTCGCCTAATTTATTGGTGGCTACAAATTGGTCGTCGAATAATATGGCACCAGCGTAACCTGAATGAATTAAAAATTTGTTTTTGTAGTAATTGTTGCCGATTGCCACATTGCCTTCTACAAACATCATTTCATCTTGGAAGCTTAGTTTGAGTTTTTCGAATCTTTTGGTTTTGCTAGGTAAACTAGCATAGATAATTAATATTTTTTTATCAAAGTCTATTTCGATGGTTTTGTTTTCGAATAGGTCTAAACCAAACTTGCCATCTGTATGTTGACCAGAGTTTTTGTTTTCCCAAATGGGTACATTTTCCCATTTCAATGAGCCTATTTGTAAGGTATTGCTTTTGCTAAATCTTGAGGTATTATCGTTGCCGCCCCAACTTTTAACGCTATCTGTTCTGTCGAATTTTAAGCTGGTTATTTTTTGAAGTACCTCTTCGGTTAGAGTTACTGCGTTAGCTGCTGTGTGAAACATTAGCTGAACGGTGTCTTTTTGGTTAAGGACAGCTTTAACAGAAAGGTTATTGTATTCGGTTAGTTGAAAAGGTATGGTTGTTTTTTGTTGTGCAAAAGTAGTTAGGGAGAAAAAGATTAGGAGGAGGAGAAGTGTTTTCATTTTTTTGTTTTGGATTGCCAATGATAAGAATTGCAGCTTACAAATAGCAATTTTTTTACCATCTAAAGAAATCTGAGGGCAGCTTAGGTTGTTTTTAGCCGCAGATTCGCAGATTATAAGTGGGTAGGAGTTACGCTAACCAAAGGAAATTCCCTAGGGCTACAACCTCGAAATGACAGTTAGACGAAATGCTATGTAGTAATTAGGTTTTTAAACCGCAAAGAGCTACAATCCTTCGTTCTCTAAACCCGATTGCAGTGGAAATACTTTTTGTTTTGCCAAGGTTTCATTCGATGAATATTTGCATTGCTGGCTATATTCATCGGATGAATTGATAGATCTCAAAAAAAATATTGCAACGAAAGGCGGGGCTGCAAATGCAATGGAAAAGGGGCTTTCATTTTCTAAATTTAAGTAGAGGAGATGTGATTTTAAATGAAATTTTAACTCATAGATTCTTCGCTGCGCTCTGAATGACAAAAAGGTAAAAAACATTGCGCTATTCTTAGTATTTTTGGCACTTATTCGGTTAGCGGTTAACAGTTTTTTCCAAAAGGATGCCTTTGGGAAAGTTAGCAGTTGGCTTTTGATTATATATAAAACCAAATAAATGAAGAATACCGCATTAACAGAGAAACACATTTCATTAGGTGCTAAAATGGTGCCTTTTGCTGGTTATAATATGCCCGTGCAATATGAAGGCATTAATGTAGAACACGCTACCGTTAGAAACGCTGTTGGTGTTTTTGATGTAAGCCATATGGGCGAGTTCATTTTGAAAGGCGAAAATGCCTTGGATTTGATACAAAGGGTAACGAGTAATGATGCCTCGAAATTGATTGATGGCAAAGTTCAATATTCTTGTTTGCCGAACAAGGATGGTGGTATTGTTGATGATTTATTGATTTATCGCATTGATGAGAAAAGTTACATTTTAGTCGTTAATGCAAGCAACATTGAGAAAGATTGGAATTGGATACAACAGTTTAATACAGAAAATGTAGAAATGCATAATATTTCTGATCAGACTTCATTATTAGCTGTTCAAGGGCCGAAAGCTGCAGATGCACTGCAAAGTTTAACGGATATCGATTTGGCTTCGATGGAATATTATACCTTTAAAAAGGGAACTTTTGCTGGTGTTGATAATGTAGTGGTTTCTGCAACTGGTTATACTGGTGCAGGTGGTTTTGAAATTTATTTTGATAATGAACATGCAGATAAAATTTGGGATGCAATTTTTACAGCAGGTGCTGAATATGGCATTAAACCAATTGGATTAGCGGCTCGTGATACTTTGCGTTTAGAAATGGGTTTCTGTTTATATGGTAATGATATTGATGACACAACATCGCCAATTGAGGCTGGTTTAGGCTGGATTACTAAATTCACTAAACCTTTTACAAATGCTGAGGCTTTGCAAGCTCAAAAAGAAGCTGGTGTTACACGTAAATTAGTTGGTTTCGAAATGATTGATAGAGGTATTCCTCGTCACGATTATCCTATTGTAGATGCAGAAGGTAATGTGATTGGTAAGGTTACCTCAGGTACGCAATCGCCATCTTTACAAAAGGCAATTGGTATGGGTTACGTAACTAAAGAACTGGCTAAGGAAGGCACAGAAATCTTTATCGACATTAGAAATAGCAAGATTAAAGCTAAAGTAGTTAAGTTTCCATTTTATAAATAGATAAAAGTAGCGAGTATCAAGTAGCAAGATGGGGTATCGATGAACTTGTCTTTATACTTGATACTTTATACTTGATACTCAAAATATGTCTAGAACCATTGAAGTTTGCCTAACGCCAGCCTTATTACACTTATATAATATTGAAAACAGCATTGTTGTAGTGATTGATATTTTAAGGGCGACATCATCAATTACTTATGGTATTGATAATGGTGCTGAGGCGATTATTCCGGTTGCTCACGTAGAAGATTGTTTGGCTTATGCAGACAAAGGTTTTTTGTTGGCTGCAGAACGAAATGGAGAAGTGGTTGCTGGTTACGATTTTGGTAATTCGCCGTTCTCTTATACAAAAGAAAAGGTTGGTGGTAAAACTGTTGTGTTAACTACTACTAATGGAACAAAGGCTATGCACATGGCGCAAGAGCGTGCTTATAAAGTAGTAGTTGGTTCTTTCTTGAACCTGACTTCGCTTTGCAACTATTTAACAGCCCAAGATAAAAATGTACTGTTGCTTTGCTCTGGCTGGAAGGATAATTTTAACCTAGAAGACACTTTGTTTGCTGGTGCCGTGGTAAATGTTTTACGTAATGATTTTACGCATAGCGATGACGCTTGTGTTGTTGCAGAGGATATGTATTTAATGGCTAAGGATGATTTGAGAACTTATTTGCATAAATCTTCTCACAGTCATAGATTGGCGGCATTGAATATTGAAGAAGATGTACGGTTCTGTTTGAAATTGGATTTGTGTAAGGCGATTCCGGTTTTAGAGGGAGAAAAATTGGTGCCTCTATTTAAAAGTTAAAACTTAGCCCTAAGCATAGTGCATTAGTGTTTAAAGTTGCGCCATTAAAAAGGGTTTCTTTTGGTGCCTCATTAATATAAAAAGCTCGGTCTATACCAGCATGTGTTTTCATTTGATGTATTTTGTAATCTAATTCAACCTTTAATTGCTTATTGATAGGTACGGATAGGTTTAAGTCTCCAGCTAATTTAAAGGAGTTTGCCTTGTGTATAAAGCTTACTGGTTTCTCAAAGTCGGGTATCAAATTCCAGTTAGCTTCTGCACCATACTTGTAGAAACCTCCTAAAACCTCTAGACTTAAATTAAATAATCTATTTTTAAAGATTATAGCAGTGCCAAAATCAAAGCCCCTATATTTTACTTTGTAGGTAGAATTTAATCCTGCTGTGCTTGGGTTGTTTATGCTTTCTAATAGCTGAAATTCTTGTTGGTTGTATGCTATGCCAATAATTGGACTAATGTTTAATTTACCAAATGTTAAGGCCTGATAGCTCAAATGTAAGCTGGAGTTAAACAAATGGCCTTTATCTGCATTGAGGACGTCGCTGTAAAAAGGACTTTCTCTATTGTCATCGGCATAATCTGTGTCTGTTGCTTGGCCTTTTTTAATCTTATAGTATTCACTACTTGCTTTTAAGCTTAGGTTTTTTGGAAGCGTATATTTTACTTCAATTCCAAAGCCAAATCCTTTAAGGTTATCCCAAATTAATTCTGATAATATATTTGGGTTTTTACCAGCTGAATTTCCGGCGATAGACCAGTCGCAGTTAGTATTATGTAAGCCTACAAAAGGCTTAATATTCCATTTCTTTAAAGTATCTGCTTGTGCTAATGCCATTATACTAAAACCCATTAAGGTTATTAATAATAAGATAGGTTTAAGCTGCTGGACTCGTAAAAAAAATAGCATACGGTAATATTAAGAAAAAAAAATACCTAGCAGTAATTTAACCACTAGGTATTTTTTTCATAGAGATATTAAAAAGGATAAACGGTACCGATAAATGCTTTGTCGGTAGGAGATAAAACAGTGTTCCATCCCACTTCAAAATCGCCAATTGTTAATGCATTGTCAACAGCATAGTGCATAATTGAAGCTTTGTCGTAAGCGCTGTAATTAGTTTGTGCAGTGCTGTATTTTGCAAATAAGTTGTTGTCAACATCTGCTTGAGACCAATAGTTTGGAGCGCCAGCATAGTAAGCATAAACAGCTGGTTTATCCCATGGAATAGCAACTAAAGGGTGTTGGTGTTCGTGAATCATTCCTAAAGCGTGGCCAAATTCGTGAATCACCACGCGGCTATATTCTGAATCTGCTGTTGTTGCGGTTAACCAACCAAAATTCATAGTTGAACTGCTTTTAGATATTAACTTAGCGTCTGTGCCAAGATAAGACCAAGAGCCGTCTCCACTTTTAAAACCTACTCTAATGGTTGCGGTTCTATCATTAGTAACAAAAGTAAATTTGATGTTAGCATAAGTTTCCCATTGTTTGGCGAACTGAATCACTTTAGCTCTAATTGCTGATGTGCCACCATTTAAGCTTACTTTTAATGTTGTTCCGGGAACCCATTTTTTAGCTTGCAATACGGCGCCTCTTGGGGTTACGCCATCCAAAGTTCTTTCTGTACAGATTTTAAGGTCTCCAAGAGGATTGTTACTTTGTTCTTGCGTGAGCTCTAGTTCTTCACTTGCTGTAGGTACTTCTTTCTTACACGAATAGAACGTGGTAGTTAGCGCTAAAGCAACAATAAATGTTTGGCTTAATTTTAGAATTTTCATAGTTTTTGTTTTAGGGTTAGTGATTTAGGTGAATTTATTTAGTTATACATTTTGTTTTAATAGGTTAAAAAATTAAATAACTGTTATGTGCTGTGCTGGCAATACCTATTCCTAAGGTAAAATCTTCGATACAATTATGCAAATAAATTGTCATAAAAATTTCAAAAAATAGGAATGGAGCTTTTCAGGGCAGTTTTAAGTTAAGAGCATGATGACTGTATTGTAAGATGCCTAAGCGCCTGAAGAATTTAATGACTAAAAGCGATTTTGGGTTTTTATTTGCACAAATCTTCTGACAGCCAGAGGCTGGCGCATTGAATATTGATGAAGATGTACAGTTTTGCTTGAGATTGGATTTGTGCAAGGCGATTCCGGTTTTGGAGGGGACAAGGTTGGTGGCGCTGCCTCTGTAAGTATTGCCCGCTTATTTAGCAGATGACGCAGATTTCTTTTTATCTGCGAAATTCCCGTTATCTGCGGGAGGAGCGGTTACTTGACATGCAAGCTAGGCCCTGAAACAAGTTCAGGGTGACGGATAAAATTATCCCTTCATCAACTCCTGAAAACTCTCACTATTTTTAATTGCTCTTAGTGCTTCTTCATGGGCTAACCAATAAATAGTTTCAGCTTTTTTCATATCGAAGGTGCTGATTTCGCCCATTCCTTTTGGCTCTATCATTAAATCGCAGAATTTAGCTTTACGCTCCATGTCATGATTAATAGACATGATCCCCGCTCTTTGCATTAAATGTGCAATTTTGGTAATCTTTTCTACGGGTTTTAAGTGATTGCACGATGAGCCTATGATATAATCGCAATTATTAAGTAATGGCTCTACTGGGAAATTGTTTAAAATTCCACCATCAACATACATGTGATTATCTATTATAATGGGCTTAAAAATACCAGGAATACAACTAGATGCCAAAATTGCTTGAATTAATGGTCCTTTGGTAAAATAAGCTAAAGTGCCTTCGCTGAAGTTAGTGGCACAAATGGTTAATGGAATTTTAAGGTCTTCGATTTTATCATGTGGGAAATAATCTTTTAAAACGTCCCTAACATTCTCAATATTAATTAAACCTAATGAGCCTAAGGCAGGACGGATGAATCTGAGTAATCTGGTCTTGATGAAGATATTTAATCCTTCTTCTGGATCAATTCCGGCAGCGTAGAAAGAACCAGCAATTGAACCTGCACTTGTTCCACTTACGTGACTGAACTCTATGCCTAGGTTTGTAAAAGCCTTTAAAATCCCTAAATGAGCAATACCTCTAATGCCACCCCCAGATAAGACGATGCCGATTTTCTTTTTTTCTTTAACTAGTGTCATTGGTTCATTTGTTCAATTGTGTCATTAGTAGGATTACTGGATTGTTTAATTGATGCATTGCAAGCTGCCAACTCCCAACCCAAAACTCCCAACTCAAAACTACTGACTCTCTTTAGGTTTATACTTAGCTTTGGTTAATATCTTTTGCGCATCTTGGTCGGCCATTAATTGTTGTAAGGTAATATCAGGATTTGCCTTCATGTATTTTTTTACAATTTGCCAGCCAACGAAAACGCCTAATTTGGGAGCTGAATAACCTTTTTCGCCAATTCCAGCTGTAAATGGACCATCATTTAAATAGTTTTGGATTTTTTGTGGGTCAGTTTGATAAATTAAATCATTTTCTAAGAAAAGAGCCCATATATTTCCTTCAAATTGTTTAGACCAGGTTAATTGCTTTTCGGTATAACCAATTTTAACGGTATCACCAGTTGCTTCTGGTAAAACCTTATCTAAAAAGTAAAGGATTTTACCTTCGTAAATCATCTTAGATAATAAGGTTTGGTCTTCACGATTGGCTACGAAAAGTTCTTGTTTGGCATATTCTTCAGTAACTCTGGGTACAATGTATGCGGGAGTAAATCTCCTTGATAAATACTTTGGCGAGCTGGCTACAATTGCTTCATAAAACTTACTGTTTGGCCCTAAAAACATATCTAAACCTATTCCAATGTAATTATCTCCCACTGGAATTTGATAAGCAAAACCTGATATAAAGGAAATGAAACGTGGAACTTTAGCTTTTGGATAATAGAATTTGATGTATTTGAAACTCTCCGTTAAGTCTTTTTCGACGGTTGTTAAATTGGGAAAAATGCTATCAACTTCCTTATTTACGTCTGCATAAGGTTTACTTTTATATAAACCTTCAATTATTGCTGCATTTGGTAAACTGGGGTTGCCAACCATTCTTTGCGTATAATCATCATAAAAAAAGCCGTATTTCTGATGTAAAAAAATATTGGTTTGTTTAATGTCTTTATTTTTTCCTTGATATAAATCTTTGTCGAAACGTTGTATTTTTATATCCAACTTGATGTTGCTAACGTCTGGCTTTTTGCTTTGTTTACAAGAAATAACAGCGAGGCAAAGAAAAAATAGATAAATTTGTGCCAAAGGCATCCCTCTAGAAAGATATTTTACGTTATAGCTCATTGATGTCAAATATATAAATACACCATTAAAATAAACTACTTAAAGATGAAAAAAGCAGCAATCGCAATACTATTCTTACTCTTTACTGTTAATCTATTTGCCCAAGAAAATAGGATAGGCAATTATGGTTTTAGGTTAGGTTTAACTGCACATCCAAACTTTGGATTTATTAAGGCTGAAGGAGGAAAGGGCAATGGGGTTAGTTTAGGATTTTCTTATGGTTTAATAGGCGATTTTAATTTTGCAGAGAATTATAGTTTTTCTACAGGTTTAACTATAACCACCATTAACGGTAAAAGTACAGAGGTAAATGCACAACCTCATCATGGCATAAGTGCCGCAATAACAGATTACGATCTAAAATACATGATGCAGTACGTTGAAATCCCTTTAACTATTAAGCTAAAAACTAGCGAAATGAATGGAGTTCGCTGGTTTGGTCAGTTTGGTTTGTCGAATGATGTTAGATTAAGTGCCAGACAAGATGCAAAAAGCAATGGAACTGAATTAGCTAATAATGTAAATTCATCTGATTGGACTAGTTTATATAGAGCCGGGTTGATTATTGGTGGTGGAGGTGAATTTAGCATTAACAATAAAACCAGTGTAATGGCAGGTTTAACCTTAAACAATGGTTTTACCAACATTACTGATAACAGTTACAGCGTTAAGAACCATTTTGTAGCTATTAATTTCGGCGTATTCTTTTAAATCCAGTTTCAAATCTCACATCTCCATACTCAATTCTATTTTAATGAAAATAGCACTTGCCCAACTTAATTATCACGTCGGTAACTTCGAAAATAATACTAAACACATTATCGAAAATATTTCTCTTGCAAAACAGAAAGGTGCAGATATAGTAGTTTTTGCAGAATTGGCAATTTGTGGTTATCCTGCCAGGGATTTTTTAGAGTATACAGATTTTATATTACTATGTGAAAATGCGGCTCAAGAAATTGCAAAACACTGTGTTGATATAGCTTGTATTGTTGGATTACCCATTAAAAATCCCTTAATTGAGGGAAAGGATTTGTATAATGCTGCCTATTTTATAGCTGATGGAAAGATTCAAAATATTGTAAAAAAAGCACTGTTGCCAACTTATGATGTATTTGACGAGTATAGATATTTTGAACCCAATACAAAATTTGAGTGTGTTAATTACAGAGGGAAAAAGATTGCTTTAACCATTTGTGAAGACTTATGGAACATTAATGATAATCCATTATATGTTTCTTGTCCGATGGATGAATTGATTAAGGAATCGCCTGATGTGATGATAAACATTGCTGCTTCTCCCTTCAATTATCGTCATGATGAAGACCGTATTCAGGTATTGGCAGATAACGCGAAAAAATATAAACTTCCACTTTTTTATGTAAACCAAGTTGGCGCACAAACCGAGATTATTTTTGATGGAGGTTCTTTAGTTTTCGATGAAACTGGCGAGGTAAAAGCAGAAATGAAATATTTTGAAGAAGACCTTCAAGTATTTGATTTGGATGAAATTCAAAATGTAAAAAATAAATATCCAGCACCAGAAAGAGCAAGTGACATTAGTCAGATACACGATGGTTTGATTCTGGGCATTCAAGATTACTTCAAAAAATCTGGATTTAGCAAAGCGGTTTTAGGTTTGTCTGGCGGAATTGATTCTGCTATAGTTTGTGCCTTAGCTTGCAGAGCTTTGGGTGCTGAAAATGTAATGGCAGTTTTAATGCCATCTAAATATTCTTCAGACCATTCTGTAAAAGATGCCCTGGATTTGGTTAAGAACATAGGTTGCAAACACGAAATTATTGAGATAAAAGAAGCTGCGAATGCTTTCGATAACATGTTGGCAAAACCATTTACTGGCTTAGCACAGAATTTAACAGAAGAAAATATCCAGGCTCGCTGCCGAGGAATTATTTTGATGGCAATGTCTAACAAGTTTGGCTATATTTTATTAAATACGTCTAACAAAAGCGAGTGTGCTGTTGGTTATGGTACTTTATATGGCGATATGTGTGGTGCAATTGGTGTAATTGGCGATGTATATAAAACTCAGATTTTTGAGATGGCTAGATACATTAATAGGGATAGCGAGATTATTCCAGAAAATACAATTGTTAAACCACCGTCTGCTGAATTAAGGCCAGACCAAAAAGATTCTGATTCGCTACCTGATTATGATATTCTCGATAAAATCTTATTTCAGCATATAGAAATGCAAAAGGGTTCTAAAGCAATTATTGCTCAAGGATTTGATGAAGCTTTAGTTAAGCGTATCTTGAAAATGGTAAACTTGGCAGAATTTAAAAGGTATCAGACCCCACCAATTTTAAGGGTATCTCCAAAGGCATTTGGTATGGGGAGGAGAATGCCAATTGTTGGAAAATATATGGATTAACAAAGAAGCCTAACATATGTTAGGCTTCTTTGTTGAAAGATTAAACTTTATTTGGAGTAGTCTCATCATTATCCGTAAGGTCTTCCCACTTATCTTCTGCCTTTTCTTTCAATTCAGAAAGTTTAATTTTGGCGTCTAGAGCCATTTGTTTGGCTTCTTCACTAAGCTCGTCCCACTTGCCTTCTGCTTGATCTTTTAATATTTCAAATTGATCTTCTGCCTTGTCTTTAAGCTCTTCAAGTTTATCTGATAGGTTGTCAAAAAAGCCTTTTTCTTCTTCTGGTTGTTGATTTTTGTTTTCCATAATGTTTATTTTTCTGTAGATGAATTTCAAATATAAAAAATAAATATCGGTTTAACTATTTGGTTTTTAGATGTTTAAACTCTTACTTTTTGTTTAAGGGAATTAGCCAAAAGAATCCCTATGCCAATCATGATAGAAACATCGGCCAAGTTGAAAATTCCAGTTCTAAACAAGCCAAAGTCCATATGAAGGAAATCGGTTACTGAACCATAAATAATTCGGTCGTAGATATTACCAATTCCTCCGCCAATTAAAAAGCACATTCCAACTTGCATTGCTTTAGGTAAATTGATTTTATAAAGCAAATAGAATAATGCATAGCCTAAAACAATTACAGGTAAAATGGTTAACAGGATAAATCTAACTGCATCTGGCAAGTTATTGCCAGCACTTAAAAAGGCACCTGTATTTTCTACTTTAGTAATGATAAAATGGTCTTTAATAATATTGATGTTCTCATTATAATCAACTTTATTTCTAATGATGGATTTCGAAACTTGGTCGCAACCAATGTTTAAAGCAACCATTGCAAGCAGTAAAACTATTCTTAAATTCTTTTTGTTTTTCATCTGCTTAGTTAATGACTTTGTTAGATTTCGGTATAACCAATTTAGAGTTAATTTCAGGAAACATTTTTCTCAAGTCTGCTTCTTGTGTAGTTCCGGTATCCAAAAAATACCAATTTTTACCACCATCATAAGAAATAGAGAACAAATAACTATTAGAGTGAATCGTTTTTGCCCCAAATTTTAAATCTAATATTTGAGGTACAATACTTTGAATATCTTTTGGGGATTTAATGGTCTGCACAACTTTGCCAATTGAAATTTTATCAAACTGAAAACCTTGTTGTTTTAAACCTGTCATTGTTTGTTTAAGCGTTGCTGCTGCTTTTTCAGTGCCACCCATCATTTTAATAATTTTTGGATGTGTGTATTTCAGCAACGTTTTATAATCTCCTTTTGAAACGGAAATTGCCATTTCATTAGCTTGCTTATAGAGATTGTCTAGATAAACTTGTGCTTTTAAATTGGTGGTTAATCCAATTATTAAGAAGATGATAATTAATTTTTTACCCATTTTTTGTAAGGAATAATTAGTGCTAGTAAAACTGCTAATATCGAACAAATTTGTGCCAAGATATCTCCAGTATTAACATAAGTCGTGATGTTGTCGTTTAGGTTGATATTCTCTTTTAAAGCAGTCCTTGTCCACCAAGTAGATTTATTTGTAATATCTCCTCTCTGATTGATAAACCCAGAAATCCCAGTGTTTGCCGAGCGAACTACCCATCTTCGAGTTTCAATTGCTCTTAATTTGGCATACAATAAATGTTGGTCTTTGCCAGATGTATTTCCCCACCAACCATCATTGGTAATGATAGCAATAAACTGAGCGCCATTTTTAACAGATTCGCCAATCCAACTTCCCCAAAGGGATTCGTAACAAACTACCGGAGCAACGCCAATTCCGCTTTGTGAATAAAATACGCCTGGTTTTTCTTGCCAACCCCAACCAGAAACGCTACCACCTAAACCTTCAAAAACTGGTGCTAAAAATGAAAATACTTTTGGGAAAGGCATTTTTTCTACACCCGGAACTAGTTTAGATTTATGATAAAACTCAACTTCAGCTGAATTTTCTACTTGCATTGCGGTGTTATAATTATCGAAAAAGCCCCCATTTGAATTTACTTTGGCAGAGAGAGTATGTTTGTCATTGTAAAACTTAACACTTTCTATTCCGGTAATTAATGTTCCATTTTTGTATTTACTTAAAAATTGCTGTGCGTATAAAAAATCTGGATTGCTACGGATTTTCTCTTCATCAGCATATCTTGGTATGGCAGTTTCTGGCCAAATAAAATATTCGGTATTTACTTGTGCTACAGAATCTGATAAATGAGTAAGAATGTTCAGTTCATTAGTAGAAACGGAGCCGTATTTATCATAAGGATCAATATTTGGCTGCACCACAACTACGTTTACAGGAACAGATTTTTCTTCATATTTATTATATTGATATAAAGAAAATCCGATGGGCAGAACTAAAACTAATATCCAGCTAACACTGAATCTGACTAGCTTTGCATCCTTCCTAACTATGGCCTTGTAAGTTTCAAACGCCAAAATATTGCTTAATAAAATCCAGATTGAACCACCATAAACCCCTGTGTACTCATACCATTGCGCTAGTTGATGCATTCCTGCAAAACCATTACCTAAAGTCATCCAAGGAAAGGCTAAATCCCAACTTTGGTGTAAGTATTCCATCGAAATGTAAAAGCAGATTAAGCCTACATAAGCTATTATCGGATTTATCTTAGTTCTCAATTGATAATACAACCAAAAGGCGAATGTCATTAATAAGGCACCTAATCCAAATGGAATTAATGAAACTGGAATAGCAATTAACCAACCATTGTATGCTTTTATGGCATTATAAACCCAGTAAATACTTGCTGTATTCCATACTAAAAAAGTTAGACCAGCAGTTAAGAAAACTTTTTTGCCAGTTGTCTTTTCTTTTGGAGCAACAACATTATCCAATGCAATAAACAATGGAACTAAGCCTACTAAAAGTAATGGAGCAAACCAAACATTTGGTGGCCAAGCTAACCACATTAAAAAGGCACTAAGTAAGGCTAAGAGATAGTTTTTTTTCATTTTTTTGTTAGTGTTCGTCATGCTGAATTTATTTCAGCATCTTTCCTGCTATTCCTTTTTGGGAAGACAGACCCTCAAAATGATTTAAGGCGATTTATAAGTTTAGAAACAAATCTTCCCAATTGGAATTTTCAGCATTTATCAAATTAATCTTCCATGCCCGTTTCCAATTTTTTAATTGTTTTTCTTTTCCAATGGCTTCCTCTATAGTACTGAATTGTTCATAGTATACTAATTTATTGCAATTGAATTTAGCAGTAAAAGAGTTTGGATAAAATTTTTCTTTATGCTCAATAATTCTAGCATATAAATCAGAGGTTACACCAATGTATAAAACTGTATGTGAAAAGTTGGTTAATATATAAACACAGCCCCCTCTTTCCATTTTTTGGTGTTTTGCTCCCTCATCCCAGACCCTGAAATAAATTCAGGGTGACGGAATCGGGTAATTTACAAACTATCTAAAATAGCCGATTTTTTACTTTCGTATTCTTCCTGAGTGATCAACTGTTTATCGTAAAGCGTTTTTAGTTTCCTTAGCTTTAAAGTGGTTTCATCTTCTGCTTCTTCAATTTGTGGCTGCTGAATAACAACTGCTTCTTCAATTTCAATTGGGGCTTCGAATATACCCTGAACAGGAGGTAAGTTTATGGCAGAAGCTGAAGCGCGGTTCTCTTCCAGTTTCTGTTGTCTAGTTAATTCTTTTAAAGCTTCTAACTGCTCATTTGCAGCTTGATGTAGTTTTCTAGCTTGAACTTTAGGAATAAACTCAGTAACAATATTTTCGCCATGCTGCGGTACGCAGATAAACTTAGAGCCGAAAAACTCTTCTTTAAACGAAACCTCTTTTATGTTTTTCCAAGAAATATCTTTAAAATTCATTGTTAAACCTAAATTTCCTGGCTCACAATAGAAAATACGCTTGTTGCTTATGGCGATGCTATCTGGCAACAAGTTTACAGCAGGTTTTTTTTGTACAGCTAAGTACAAAAGCTCTTCCCCTGTGGTTAATAAATCATTTAATTTCCCAATTACCTTTTCTACAGCCTTTGGGTCTTGTTCGTCACTTAAAAATCTATCTATTGAGTTCATTATTTTTCTTGTTTGTATTTGTCTTTATTCTTTGATTTTTCTTTACTTGCTTCACAGCCAGCAACACAAATTACGAATTCTCCTTTTAATATATTGTTTTCGAAATGTGATTTTATTTCTAACACTGTACCGCGAACAGTTTCTTCATAAATTTTAGTCAATTCTCTACTAACCGATGCTTGCCTGTCTTCACCTAAAAACTCAGCAAATTCTTCTAATGTTTTCAATAACCGATGTGGACTTTCATAAAAAATCATCGTCCTTTCTTCATTTGCCAATAACTTTAAACGAGTTTGTCTGCCTTTTTTTACCGGCAGAAACCCTTCAAAAACAAATTGGTCGCTAGGCAAACCGGAGTTAACTAAAGCAGGTACAAAAGCTGTCGCCCCTGGCAAACAGTTTACTTCTATTTCATTTTTTAAGGCTTCTCTAACTAGAAAAAATCCTGGATCAGAGATGGCTGGAGTTCCTGCATCAGATACTAGAGCCACATTTTTGCCATCTTTTAAAAATTTAATAATTTCAGAAGTAGCCTTGTGTTCATTATGCTGATGATGCGAATAAGCTTTTTTATCGATGCCAAAATGTTTAAGCATTGGTGCGCTTGTTCGGGTATCTTCAGCCAAAATCACATCCGCTTCCTTTAAAATACGAATAGCCCTAAAGGTCATGTCCTCTAAGTTTCCTATCGGCGTAGGTACGAGATATAGTTTACCAGTCATTTGATTTACGATTTACGATTTACGAATGACGATTTATTATAGTACGATTAAAAATCTAAAATCGTAAGTCGTAATTCGTAATTCAATCTTATCTTTGTAAAAAAATAAAATAATGCTGCAAGTTAACTATATCCGCGAAAATAGAGAGAAAGTTTTAGAGCGCCTCAATGTGCGTAATTTTAAGCAACCCGAATTGGTAGACCAAATCATTTCCATAGATGAAGAACGTCGCCAAACTCAAAATTCGTTAGATAATCTTTCAGCAGAAGCTAATAGCGCTGCAAAACAGATTGGCGAATTAATGCGCAATGGCAAAAAGGAAGAAGCAGAAGCAATAAAAGCTCAAACTACTTCTAATAAAGACAGCATTAAAACACTTGGAGATAAGTTAGCCGAATTGGAACAAAACCAGTTTAACTTACTTGTTCAATTGCCAAATTTACCTCACGACTTGGTAAAATCAGGCACTACGCCAGAAGAGAACGAAATTGTTTTGGTACACGGTGAGCCTGCAAAATTACCTGCAGATGCTAAACCTCATTGGGAGTTAACGGCTAAATACGATATCATCGATTTTGAATTAGGTGTTAAAATTACTGGAGCAGGTTTTCCTGTTTACAAAGGAAAAGGAGCTCGTTTGCAACGTGCATTAATTAACTTTTTCTTAGATGAAGCAATTGCTGCTGGATATAAAGAAATGCAAGTTCCTCATTTGGTAAATGCCGCATCTGGTTTTGGTACCGGACAGTTGCCAGATAAAGAAGGACAAATGTATCATTCAACTGTAGATGATTTGTATCTTATTCCAACTGCAGAGGTTCCAGTTACTAACCTTTACCGTGATGTAATTTTAAAAGAAGAAGATTTACCTATTAAGAACACGGCATACACACCATGTTTTCGTCGTGAGGCAGGTTCTTATGGCTCACACGTTCGTGGTTTAAATCGTTTGCACCAATTTGATAAGGTAGAACTTGTTCAAGTTACTCATCCAGATCGCTCTTACGAGACGCTTGAGGAAATGAGTACTTATGTACAAGGTTTACTGCAGAAGTTAGGTTTACATTATCGTGTGTTGCGTTTATGTGGTGGTGATATGGGCTTTGGCTCTGCCATGACTTATGACATGGAAACATGGAGTGCTTCACAAGAACGTTGGTTAGAAGTTTCTTCGGTTTCAAATGTAGAGACTTTCCAAAGTAACCGTTCTAAAATTCGTTTTAAAGGCAAGGAAGGTAAAACTCAATTAGCGCATACCTTAAATGGAAGTGCTTTGGCATTGCCAAGAATTGTTGCTTCAATTTTAGAAAACTATCAAACTGAAAATGGAATTGTCATTCCAGAAGTACTGAGAAAATATACAGGATTTGATATTATAGATTAGCGAATGACGTCGTCTCAACAGAACAGAGCGACGAGAGATCTGTTACATTATTATTTCTGTAAAATGTTCAGCTTATAGTTGTGAACTTACAGATTTCTCTTTGCGTAGAAATGACGAAATATACAAAAACGAAAAGGGCCTCGATTTTACATCGAGGCCCTTTTCTATATGATAGGATTGTGTTTCTCTTACAAGATTAAAATTAATAATAAAATGATGATGATAATTGCACCAACTGAAAGGTAAACACCGCCAGACAAAGCACGAGCTTTATCTTTCATTTCTCTTAATTCTTTGCGTAAAGCTTTTTTCTCTTCTCTAGTTAAGTTAGATTTATCCATATTACGGATTTCCTCAACTCTGTTTACAATTTTATCAAACTGAACTTTTTGCTCAGCCGTCATTTCTGTTTTAGGTTCTTTTTTGTCTGCTGCCGAAACATTTGTTGTACTAACTGCTAAGGTAAAAACTAGTACTAGGGAGTAAATAAATTTTTTCATGATTATAATTTTTAAGGTTTGTATTTCAATATAAACAAAAAACCTACCAAATTGATTTGGTAGGTCTCTCTTTTTTTAAAATCCCTTATTTTTTATTGATATTAAGCTTTTGTTAAAACTACAATTATTCTATTCTTAATAGTTGTCTACTGAAATGGGCAATTACTTAATTTCAAAAACTGTATTTACTACATAATTCAGCTTTATTTTTTTGAAATCTAATTCAGGAGCAGCAGCTCCACTAGCATCCTCGGCTTTCATCATCATTACATTTGCTCTGTACATTGGTTGTGGGTAAGCTTCGTTATTTATTTCCTGAATATCAATTACGCCACCTAATTTTTCTCCCAAAGCTTCAACCATGTATTGTGCTTTTTCTTTGGCAGCTTGCAAAGCTTTAATTTTCAACTCTTTTTTAAGCGCTGTAATTTTAGAGTAATCATAACTTTCTATACTAGTTGATGAAATACCTTTTGGGTCAACTGCACCAATAATTTCATTCCACTTATTCAAGTCGCTTACCTTTAAACGGTATTGTTTGCTCGCTAAAAAATCAGGGTTTTTCTTTTTTTCAGTTATATAATTGTAGCTCGACACGTTGTTAACCATTAAATCTTCTTTCGCAATACCTGCTTTTAAAACAGCATTATAAAGCTGGTTTTCCAATTCTGTAATCTCAACTCTCTTTTTGCTGTTATTATCTTTTAAATATTCTTTTAAAGAAATACTTAAATAAATAATGTCTGGCGTAACTTCAGTTTCTGCAGAACCACTAACGGTAATCTTCTTTCTTAAATCTACTTGTTGTGCCATTGCACTCATACTAAATAGGGCAATAATGGCTAATGTTATTAAACGTTTCATAATTATTCTTTTTGTGTGTTTAGGTTAGATGTAAAAATCATACCAATTCCACATAACAAATTTCATTTTTGATTTAATGCGCACATTTTCAAAAGTTTATTTTGTAATAAAAGTTTTATTTTTTTAGAAAAGCAGGGATGGTGCAGCTATTAAAGGAGAGTCCTGCTGTCCGTTTTACTCCGTAAGCAACCAAAGAGGTTGCTACTACGTGCTCAATCCATCAGGTTTATAAACGAAGGCTTTTGCTGCTATGAGGGGTGGGACTTGCATTCAATCTTCTAATGCAATTGCTCTTCTAAAAATAGAATTAAAGACTATTTTTAATCCAATCTTCTTTGTCAACCTGATAAACAAAATTGGTTTTAACAGGTTCTCCATAATAGGCAACTTCAATTGTATCAATCTTTTTGGCACCTAGTTTTTCTGTAGCCTTTTGAGAACGGAAATTAGTTTCTCCAATGTGCAAGATGATTTTATCTACAAATTGAAAAGCGTAATCGAACATTAATTTTTTTAACGCTTTGTTATGTCCTTTGCCCCAATAAGCTCTGCCAATAAAAGTATAGCCAACTGCTACTGAATTATTTTCTTCATCTAATTCATAATATCTTGAGCTACCAATAACGTTTCCAGTTTCCTTTTCTGTAATTAAAAAGGCACCTTTCGATTCCATCGCACCCTTAAAGAAATTCTGAAAGACTTCTCTTTGATATCTGTTTTTATTTGGATGTTGCTCCCAAACTAATGGGTCAGCAGCTACTCCATATAATTTTTCAAAATCTTCTTCCTGCAAAGGAACAATTTTTATCAATTCATTTTCAAGCGTAGGTTGTAAGTCGAAATTCATATTGTTTTAGGGCGGTGGTTTCGGAACGATAAGGTTCTTTTTTTACCACATAGATACATAGAAAACACAGTGTAATTTTCAAGCCTATGTCTACTATCTGCCTATGTGGTTTAATTACTATTTGCTTAATTTTTTAATTGGTTTCAACATTAATTTTTTAAACTCAACTTCAGAACCTTCGGCTTGTAAAGCAATCTGACCTTTGTCAACCGTACAGTTTGTTCCTTCGTTAACTAGAACACCATTTACCCAAACTTTTACATTGTTTTTATAACATTCTATCACCATTGTATTCCATTCGCCTAATGGTTTTTCTGTTCCATCAGTTAGGTTTTTAATCCTTCTGGCCTTATTTCCATTAACTCCCCAAGTATCTTTTGGCCCACGACGAGCCTCCATGTCAGGAACAGTAATATCTTCTTCAATACACCAAAAATCTCCAGCATCTTGATGTTGCATTTGTACCTCCAAAGATTTTGGAAACATTCCGTATAAAGCTCTTGGCGTAGAAGCGTGAACCAATACGCCACAATTACCTGGTTTACCCGCAAAACGATATTCAACTTCTAAACGATAATTTTGATAAATGGCATCAGTAATCAAATGGCCTCGTGGGTCGCCCAAGCTTACCAACATTCCATCACGGATAATAAAGGAAGGCTTAATATTTGGGTCTTTATCTTTTGCTGGAACATCGCTGTGCCAACCGGCTAATGATTTGCCGTCAAATAGGCTTTTTTGTGCAAAGGTTATAGAAGTGCTAATTAAAATGGTTAGTGTAAGAATTAGGATTGATTTCTTCATCATTTTTAAATTTGGTTATGAATCAAATATAATCATCTAAAACAAAAAGCCACACAACAATTTGCTGTGTGGCTTGTAAAATCTTAAATCGTTCCAAATGCATCCCTTTGGGATATATCTACAATCGTAATCTAATTAATCTTCTACTGTTTCGTTGTTAATTCCGATTTCATCTTTAACCTCTTCCTTAAAATAACTTTTTTGGAAGATTAAAATGGCTATAACACCAACAGAAATTGCAGCATCTGCTAAGTTAAATACCGGACGGAAAAATTCGAATGGCTCGTTTGCCCAAAAGGGAGACCAAGATGGAAAGTGACCTTTTATAATTGGGAAATAAAGCATGTCAACTACTTGACCATGCAACCAACCTGCGTAACCATAAATTTTACCATAAAATACAGAGTCGATGATGTTTCCAACTGCACCTGCAAAAATTAAGGCAACGTTTAAAATTAATCCACGATGATATTTGTGTTTAATTAGGTGGTGTAAACCGTATCCGATACCGGCAACCGCAAAAACTCTAAATAAAGAAAGTGCAAGCTTACCAAATTCGCCACCAAATTCTAATCCAAATGCCATACCGTTATTTTCGGTAAAGTGGATGATAAACCAGTCGCCAATAATTTTAAACTCTTGTTGCAGGCTCATATTGGTTTTAACCCAAGTTTTTGAAGCCTGATCAGCAATAAGTACTAAAATTATAAGTATTAAGGGTTTAGTATAGCCTTTCATTAACCTTGTTTCAATTTAGCTTCCATACTTAACGTTGCATGAGGTACAGCACGTAAGCGTTCTTTCTGGATTAATTTTCCAGTTTCTCTGCAAATTCCGTAAGTTTTATTTTCGATACGAACTAAAGCAGCCTCTAGGTTATCGATAAATTTCTTTTGACGAGCAGCTAGTTGATTAATTTGTTCTTTTTCTAATGTCGCAGAACCGTCTTCTAATGTTTTATAAGCACCAGAAGTATCTTCAGTTCCATGAGAATTTGGACTGCTTAATGACGAAGTAAGTGAAAGAAACTCTTCCCTTGAACTTTTTAATTTTCCTTGGATTAGCTCTTTAAACTCTTGTAGTTCACTGTCTGAATAGCGGGTTTTTTCAGTTTTTTCCATTTTAATTTATTGTTTAGCAATCAAAAGCTGTAGTTCAACATCTTCGATTACGATTTTGTTTCCATTATCTATTCTGTCTGACAATATAATATCATCAGCTAATATTTCAGCGCAAATGTAAGTTTTGTTTTGCATCACTGCATCTGCAATTAAATTATCATACTGTAAATTTACAGTAATGCGGTCTGTAACTTCAAAATTCAACTCTTTTCTTAAATTCTGAATACGATTAATCAGCTCTCTCGATAAGCCTTCCTGTTTCAACTCTGTGGTAATACTAATGTCTAAAGCCACTGTTAGGTTGCCCATATTAGTCACTTGCCAGCCAGGGATATCTTCAGCAATGATTTCGACGTCACTTAAAAGTATCGAGTAGCTAGTATCAGGCCCGCCTGTCGGACGGGCAGGTATCAAGATTGAACCTTCTTTTTCAAACTTCGCTAAATCTTCTTGTGAGATATTATTAATCGCTTCGGCTACCAATTTCATGTCCTTTCCAACTTTAGCACCTAAAGCTTTAAAGTTTGGTTTTACTTTCTTCTTGATAAAACCAGCAGTATCCTTGATGAAATCAATTTCTTTGATGTTGGTTTCTGATAAGATTAGGTCTTTAACTAAATCAACCTTTACTTGGAAATTATCATCTAAAACTGGGATAAGTACTTTAGCTAAAGGCTGACGAACATTGATGCCCATTTTCTTGCGTAGTGATAAAACCATCGAAGAAATGTTCTGTGCCAATTCCATTCTCTCATTTAAATCATAGTCAATTAATGTTTCATCAACTTCACTCCAAATGGTTAAGTGAACAGATTTTGCTGTATGAACTTCAGGATTTGCTTCTGTTAATCTGATGTATAACCAATCTGCAAAGAACGGAGCAACTGGGCTCATGATTTGAGAAATAGTCATTAAACAAGTAAACAGAGTTTCGTAAGCTGCTTTTTTATCTTCCGTCATTTCGCCCTTCCAGAAACGGCGACGAGATAAACGTATGTACCAGTTACTTAAGTGTTCATCAACAAAAGCTTGGATAGCTCTAGCTGCCTTTGTAGGTTCATAAGCTTCGTAACTTTCATCAACTTCTTTTATTAATGTTTGAAGCAATGATAAAATCCAACGGTCTAATTCACTACGTTGAGCAATTGGAGTTTGATTTTCTAAGTCAATTTCAAACTTGTCGATATTTGCATAAAGCGCAAAGAAAGAGTAGGTATTGTAAAGTGTTCCGAAGAATTTACGACGAACTTCATCTAATCCATCTAGGCTAAACTTTAAGTTATCCCATGGAGATGCATTTGAAATCATGTACCAACGCGTAGCATCGGCACTGTATGTATCAATTGTGCTAAAAGGGTCAACAGCATTGCCTAAACGTTTAGACATTTTGTTGCCGTTTTTATCTAACACTAATCCATTAGAAACCACATTTTTATAAGCAACACCTAAGTTATTTACGTGTTTGTTGATGGCTTTAATTTCATCACTACTTTCGCTTAACATTACAGCAATAGCATGTAAAGTAAAGAACCAACCACGAGTTTGGTCAACGCCTTCGGCTATAAAATCTGCAGGATAAGCATTTTTAAATTCTTCCTTGTTCTCAAAAGGGAAGTGCCACTGTGCATAAGGCATTGCACCGCTATCAAACCAAACATCAATAAGGTCTAATTCACGAGTCATTTTTTCGCCTTTGGCTGATGTTAAAATTACATCGTCAACATAAGGACGGTGCATGTCTTTTAGCTCAAAACCAGCAGGCATGAAACCAGCGTCAATAGATTTTTGGATTTCTGCATTCAACTCTGCTATAGAGCCAATACATTTTTCTTCCAAGCCATCCGCTGTACGCCAAATTGGTAATGGCGTACCCCAATAACGAGAACGAGATAAATTCCAATCAACCAAGTTTTCTAACCAATTGCCAAAACGACCCGTTCCGGTAGCTTCAGGTTTCCAGTTAATGGTTTTATTCAATTCCACCATTTTCTCCTTAACGGCGGTTGTTTTGATAAACCAACTATCCAATGGATAATATAAAACTGGTTTATCTGTACGCCAGCAATGAGGATAAGTGTGAACGTATTTTTCTACCTTAAAGGCTTTGTTTTCTTCTTTTAATTGGATAGCTAACTCAACATCGACAGATTTTTCTGGAGCATCTCCATCTGCGTAATATTCGTTTTTAACGTATTTTCCGCCATAATTTCCACCTAAGGCTGCGATGAATTTCCCTTGCAAATCTACCAAAGGAACAGCGTTGCCTTTATCATCTAACACCAACATTGGTGGAACTTCTGGCGTTGCCAATTTAGCAACTCTAGCATCATCAGCTCCAAAAGTAGGAGCAGTGTGAACAATACCAGTTCCATCTTCCGTAGTTACGAAATCTCCTGAAATTACTCTAAACGCATTTTCTGGGTTTTGGTAAGGTAGTGCATAAGGCAATAATTGTTCGTATTTGATGCCTACTAAATCTGCGCCAACAAATTCGCCTAATATTTGATAAGGGATTTTTTTGTCTTCAGCTTTGTAGTTGGTGAAATCTTCATCAGCAGCTACCAAAAAGTATTTACCAGCAAACTGCTTGCCTACTAGAGCTTTTGCCAAGATTACTTGGATCGGCTCAAAAGTATATTGGTTAAAAGTTTTAACCAAAACATAATCAATCTTTGGACCTACAGTTAAAGCAGTGTTACTTGGTAAAGTCCAAGGAGTGGTTGTCCAAGCTAAAAAGTAAACCGTTCCAAATGCTTTTAAAGCTGCAGGTAAAGTTTCATCAATTGCTTTAAATTGGGCAACAATAGTCGTATCACTTACATCACGATAAGTTCCAGGTTGGTTTAATTCGTGAGAACTTAATCCAGTTCCTGCAGCAGGTGAGTAAGGTTGTACCGTATATCCTTTGTATAGATATCCTTTTTCGTAGAACGATTTTAATATCCACCAAAGGGTTTCGATATATTCATTGTGGTAAGTAACGTAAGGGTTTTGTAAATCAACCCAATAACCCATCTTTTCGGTTAAGTCGTTCCAAACATCTGTATAGCGCATTACCTCTTCTTTACAAGCAGAGTTGTATTCTTCGACAGAAATTTTCTTGCCGATATCATCTTTGGTAATGCCTAATTTTTTCTCAACTGCAAGCTCTATTGGAAGACCATGCGTATCCCATCCGCCTTTGCGTTTAACTTGATAACCTTTAAGGGTTTTGTAACGGCAAAAAATATCTTTAATAGCACGAGCCATAACGTGGTGAATACCAGGCATTCCGTTTGCAGAAGGCGGACCTTCATAAAAAGTAAAAGGCTTAGCTTTTGAGCGAGTTGAAATGCTTTTTTCAAATATCATTTCATCTTTCCAAAACTTAAGTATTTCTTCTCCTATTTTAGCTAGTTCTAAAGTTTTAAATTCCCTATACATCAATCAAGTATCTTCAAAAATTAAAGGATGCAAAGCTAAGGTTTTAGAATGAATTTTGGTAGTTTTGAAGTCAATTTGTTTTATGGAAAAACGACTAAAAACCGGACTTATTTTTATGGTTGCCGCAGTAGTATTAATGCCTATTGCGATTTTGCTCAAAAACAGTAACGAAACACTAACTATTGCGGTACTTATTTTTACCATGTTATTAGAACTTATTGGGTTAATCTTTGTTATCATGAGCATATTAAAGAGAAAGAAAATCTAAAGCTCAGGGTTATGATAAAGGTTCTAAGGTTAAAAAAAGGTGTAATTGCAATAGTTTTAGGAATCATTCTGCTTATCGTTGCTCAGGTTATGAGTAGCAAGCATATCGATGGAAGTAATGTTGTATTGGGCTTTTCAGGCGGATTTTTAATTTTGGGTTCTTTAATTTTCCTATATCCAATTTTATTTGCCAAAAAAGTAGATAACGAAGGTGAGGAGGTCGAATTAAAGCCTGCAGCTAAAGAACCATTAGATGGCGAAAATGTGGCCTAATCAGTTTTATTGTTGTTTACTTTTTTCCAATCACTAGCAGTCATCTCAAATTTCACTTCCCCTTTTCCGTGTGTTCCAATTATCTTCCAACCAGCTTTTTTGTAGAATTGTTCAGCCCTAGTATTTGCTGAAGTCCCGAGCCAAACATTTGTATTTGTTTGATTGAAATACCAATTTAGCATGATGTCGTGAAGTTTTCTTCCAATTCCTTGCCCTTCAAATTTAGGAACTAAAAACAATGCCCAAATATTATTTTCTTTCAAATCAACTATTGAAAAACCTACAACTTCATCACCGATTTCACACACCCAACCCTTACCTCGATTTAAGATATAATCTTCTACGTCGGCATCAGGTACTAAGTTAGGGTCAGATAAAGTATTTTCCCTAACCGAATTTCTAACGATCTGAATTTGTTTGATGTCTTGTATGGTGGCTTCTCTAAAAATCATTTGAGCTTAATGGTCAATTAAATCTTCGTTTTTAGCCGCTTCTTCTGCTGGAATTAATTTGCGAGTTTTCTTTTTGTCTAACCAAAGCATTAATGCAGGTAATAAAGTTAGATTGAAAACCAAGGCAACAAATAGCGTTATCGACAATAATAAGCCTAAAACCACTGTTCCGCCAAAAGTGGACGCTGTGAAAATACCAAATCCAAAAAATAAGATCAAAGCAATATGCGTCATGCTTACTCCAGTTTCTCTAATGGTATCTGATACTACTTTGGTGACACTGTAATTGGTTAAAGTTAGTTCCTGCTGGTACCTAGTTAAGAAATAGATGGTTTGGTCAGATGCCAATCCAAAGGCGATAGTAAAAATTAATATGGTAGAAGGTTTTAAGGGGATATTGAAGAATCCCATCAGTCCTGCTGTGATAACTAAAGGAACAATGTTTGGCAACAAGGAAATAAACATAATGCCCAAGCTTTTAAACTGAGCTAGGCGTAAAAGCGAGATTAAAATTATGGCAAGGCCGATACTTTCAAATAGGTGTTTTAACAAATAATCAGTCCCTTTTGAGAAAATAATACTCGAACCAGTTAACTGAACATCAAATCTTTTTGGAGTTAAAATAGAATCAATGCGAGGTTTTAGTTCTAGCAATATGGCGTCTAATCTCTTCGAGCCGATATCAGCCATTTGAAAACTTACACGTGCCGTCTGTTTATCCTTGTCTACAAAGTTGGTTAACATATTGCCATTTCCTTTTCCAGAGTTGGCCGCATAAGCTAGAATGAAGTTTTTCTCAATATCTGTTGGTAGACGATAAAATGCAGAATCGCCATTGTAAAATGCTTGAGACGCATATTTCAATCCAGTATTTAATGAAATTGAGCGAGAAAACTCTGGATAAGATGCAATCATCCTTTCCATTTTATCAATTTTATTGAGGGTAGAAATACTTAAAATTCCGTTTTTCTTTTTGGTATCAATACTGATTTCTAATGGTAAAATGCCTTCAAAATTCTTCTCGAAAAACTTCAAATCTGTTAATATTTGGGAGTTTTTTGGTAAGTCATCTACCACGTATCCATTAATGTTGATTTTGTAAATTCCAATAAATGAAATAACAGATATGATAAAAGTAAGCACATAAATAAGCACACTTTTATTTTGGACTAGCAAATCTGTTTTCTCTAGTAATTTATCCAAGAAATTAGGGATGTGTGGCGTATTTGCTTTTCCTTTTGGCATTGGCAAATAACTGAAAATGATTGGGATTAGACACAAGCACATTAGCCAAGTGAACATTACATTTAATGCAGCAACACTTCCAAATTGCATTAACAATTCACTTCCTGTAAAGTATAAAACGCCAAAACCAATGGCTGCAGTAACGTTGGCAATTAATGTAGTTACGGCAATTCTTTCTATGGTAATGCTTAATGCTTTTTGTTTGTCGCCGTGTTTTTTAAGTTCCCCATGGTATTTATTTAAGAGCAAAATACTATTCGGAATACCTATAATTACAATCAATGGTGGAATTAATCCAGTTAAGATGGTAATCTCATAGCCAAATAAAACCAAGGTGCCAATGCTCCAGATTACACCCATTATTACAACCAAGATTGGGAAGAAAACCGCGTAAAAGCTCCTAAAGAAAATTAACAATATCAATGCTGAAACTAGGATTGATAAGCCTAAGAAAAGCACAAATTCGTTAGACACAAGCTTACTTGTGGCGGTTCTGATAAACGGTAAACCAGATTTATGAACTAGGATATTGGTGTTTTTAGCAAACGCATCAGCCTTTGCTTCTATCTCTTTTAATATTGGGTTCCTGTTAACTGAGTTTAATATTTTAGGATCGAAGGTAATGGCCATTAAAGTAGCATTACTTTCTTTGTTAAATAATAGTCCATTGTAAAATGGCATTCCTTGTATTTTGCGTTTTATCGAGTCCATTTCTGAATCCGATTTTACAAACCCACTTGGAATTGGGCTAACTACAAATTTCTGGTTAACGGTGTCTTTTTGTAATTCGAATAACTTTCCGATAGACAATACACCTTTTATTCCTTTTAATTTTTGGATTTCATCCGTTAGTTGGATCCATTTGTTATAGTTGTCTTTTTTATAAATATCGGCACTTTGAATACCTAAAACCATTACACTTCCATCTTCGCCAAATGTTTTCTTGAAGGCATTATATTTAATAAAAACAGAATCTGTTAAGGGTAAAATTTTTGCGCCAGAATAAGATAGCTTCAGGTTTTTGGCGTGGTAAGCCATAAATACGGTGGCAATTAGGAAAAAAAGTACGAGAAGGATTCGGTTTTGAAGTATAGCTCTAGAGAGTTTAGCCCACATAATCAACTGCTGTTTAAAAAAGTAAAGAAACTATAAAAATGGCTGATTGCAAAATCTATGTCTTAATTTGTGTTAAATTAAACACTAAACGAGGATTATTGTTTGTTCAGTAGTAATTGAACAATATCTGATTTCATTATTTTGATGTATTTTAGCGTTAAATGAAGAAGTTTTTAAAAAGTTTTATCTATTCTTTTAATGGCTTGTCCTATGCTTTTAGAACACAATTGAGTTTTAGGGTTCATTGCCTGGCAGCAGTTTTGGTAGTGCTTTTAGGTTTATATTTTAAACTAAATTCATACGAATGGTTATGGATAGCTATTGCAATTGCTGTTGTTGTTATTTTAGAGTTGGTAAATACTGCTATTGAGATTCTAGTAGACTTAGTTTCGCCCGAGCAAAACCCTAAAGCTGGAGCAATTAAAGATGTAGCTTCTGCTGCGGTTTTAATCGGCGGTTTAATGGCTTTGGTAATTGGGTTGATTATTTTTGTGCCAAAACTTATTTAATAATGTTGCACAAAATCCGAGGAATAGTTTTGAAAACTACGCTGTATAGTGAAAGTAGTGTGATTGTTCAGGTTTTTACAGATAAATTTGGGATCCAATCTTATTTAATAAATGGGGTAAAAAAGCCAAAGGCGAAAATACCAATGAATTTGCTACAGCCATTACATTTATTAGATATGGTTGTTTATCACAAAATAAATACCCAAATACAACGAGTGGCAGAAGCAAGACCATCGCCCGTATTTCGTTCTATTCCATATCATGTGATTAAAAACACCATTGTTCAGTTCCTGAATGAGGTGTTATATAAAAGTATTCGTCAGCAAAATGCAGATGAAAATTTATTTAATTTTATTTACAATGCCATTAGTTGGTTCGATGAAACGGATGACCCTAGCGTGAATTTTCATTTGGCATTTCTATTAAAGCTATCTAGGTTTTTAGGTTTTGCTCCTCATTCACAAACTCGAAATGACCAAAAATACTTCGATTTACAAGAAGGAGACTTTACTTCGGTGATGCCAATTCATCCATATTTTATGGACAAAATAGATGCAGACTGGTTTTTGTTGTTATTTAATACACCTTTTGAAAAATTATTTGAAATAAAAATAGACAACATTACTCGTCGCTTTTTGTTAGATAAAATATTGGTTTACTATACTTTACACACGGCGTCGTTCGGTCAAATTAAATCTCATCAGGTGTTGGAAGACATTCTTTCTTAAAAAAAGTGAAATTATTTTTGCAAAACAGATAGAAGACACTATATTTGCATTCCCAAAACGAAGGAAGGATTTCATTTTTTAAGGGAAAAATAAAAGGGAGCTTAGCTCAGCTGGTTCAGAGCACCTCGTTTACACCGAGGGGGTCGGGGGTTCGAACCCCTCAGCTCCCACCAAAAGCCTCTCATTGCAAAATGAGAGGCTTTTTTGTTTCTAAAATATTTATGTAGATGTGTCGGGAAGAGGATCGGATCAACTCCGATCAATACATCAATCCCAAATATTGTGTGGCAAGCGATATAATTATGGGTTGAGTGAAGACTAGCCAGAGAATTTATTTAAACGAAGGATGAACGTAGAATGGTGCTATTGCCACTAAATCTAAACTAATAGGTAGCTGGTGTTTTCTTCTTACCATTGATATACATAATCCCTAGACACTTTTGCTTTTTTTTGCCCGTTATGGTGAATGGTTATTAACTTAACTCAAGTTCTACGCTAAACCTTAGTCCTTAACCTCTAACCAAATCCTCAACTAATCAACTCAATTAGATGCCACTTAAATCTGCTATTTCATTTACTTATATTAAGAAATGTATATGCTTAGTTAATATCTGCATTTAATTACGATTTTCTTTTTCTATTTTTAGTGCCATGAATTATAAAGTGCGCATTTTATTCTGCTTGATGTTTATTACGTTACAATCTCAAGCACAAGAACAGGCAGCTTATCAGCAAAAAATTGATGGAACAAAGCTTTCTTTTGATATGCAAGCCATTCCGGCAGGTAGTTTTTTAATGGGAAGCAAAAAAGGAAATGCTGATGAACTTCCAGTTCACAAAGTAAAATTAGATGCTTTTTGGATGAGTAAATTTGAAGTAGCTTGGGATATCTATGAACCATTTCTTTATAGAGATTACGAAAAATCTAACAGCTTAACACCCGTTCCTCCGCAAGTTGATGCAGTAACCAGACCCACAAAACCTTATCTAGATATGACTTTTGGAATGGGTAAACAAGGGCAACCAGCTATTGGTATGACTCAATATAACGCCATCCAGTTTTGTAAATGGCTTTATATGCGTACAGGTGCTTTCTACCGTTTGCCAACAGAAGCAGAATGGGAATATGCAAGCAGGGCGGGAAGTATGGATGAATTCCATTTTGGAAACGATGCCTCAAAACTAAATGAATACGCTTGGTTTGTGGACAATAGTGAAAAGAAAACCCATCCAGTAGGTTTGAAAAAACCAAATGCTTGGGGCTTGTATGACATGTTGGGCAATGTTGCCGAGTGGACTTACGACGAATACAAACCAGATTTTTATGCAAGTTTAGGTAAAACTGAAGTGAAGAACCCAGTTGCAATACCTGATAAATTATATCCTTTAGTTGTTCGTGGTGGTGCTTATGATGATGATGCAAAGGCACTTCGCTCTGCTGCAAGAAAAGCATCAGACCCATCTTGGAAACAAATAGACCCTCAAATTCCAAAGAGTAATTGGTGGTTTCCTGAAGCGCCATTTGTAGGGATAAGATTAGTTAGGCCATTGATAACGCCAACAAAAGAAGAAATTGAGGCTTATTACAACAAAGCTCCTATAGCAGATTATTAACCAAAAATAACCAAATATTAAACTGAGAACTAATGACAAATAACAACAAAACACTAAACGAAAGAAGAGAGTTTCTAAAAGCCTCTGCATTAGTGGCTGGTGGTGTATTAATGAGCGGCTATTCATGGGCGGGCGTAAACTCGTCTGTAGATGATACCATTAAAATTGCACTAATTGGCTGTGGAGATAGAGGAACAGGAGCTGCTTTTCAGGCGCTGAACACTAAATTTAATTTGAAGTTAGTGGCAATGGCCGATGCTTTTCAAGACCGTTTAGATAATAGCTATAAAGCACTTTCTACTAAGTTTGGCGCAAAGGTTGATGTTCCAAAAGAACGTCAGTTCGTGGGTTTTGATGCCTATCAAAAAGCAATCGCACTAGCAGATGTTGTGTTATTGGTAACGCCACCAGGATTTAGACCCATGCACTTTGAGGAAGCCGTAAAACAAGGTAAACATGTGTTCATGGAAAAACCTGTTGCGGTTGATGCCCCTGGAATAAGAAAGGTTTTGGCAGCAGCCGAATTAGCAAAACAGAAAAAATTAAATGTAGTTGTTGGTTTACAGCGTAGGTATCAAACTAATTATAGGGAAACCATCAAAAGAATTCAAGATGGTGCTATTGGAGATATTTTCGGCGGACAGGTTTACTGGAATAGTGGTGGTGTTTGGGTAAAACCTCGTACTGCTGGTCAAACAGAAATGAACTATCAAATGAGAAATTGGTATTATTTCAACTGGCTTTGTGGCGACCATATTGTTGAGCAACACGTTCATAATATCGATATTGCCAATTGGATAAAAAATGCTACACCAGTTTCTATTCAAGGAACCGGTAGTAGAGCTTGGAGAACTGGTAAAGATTACGGAGAAATATATGATAACCACGCTGTAGAGTTAACTTATGCAGATGGTTCTGTAATTCATAGTCAGTGCCGTCACTTCGAAGGAACAACCAATCGTGTTGATGAAAGTTTCCAAGGTACAAAAGGTAAGGTTTACCTTTCTGCAAATAACAGTGGGATTTTATGGGACCATAAAGGAAAAGAAATCTTCAGTCATAATACAAAAGGAAATGCCAACCCATATCAAACAGAACATGACGAATTGTTTGCGGCCATTGCTGGTAACGAATATAAGTTTTGGGATGCAGAAAGAGCGGCTAACAGTTGTTTTACAGCAATAGCTGGAAGGTATGCAACTTATTCTGGAGAAGTAATTAAATGGGATGAGGCATTAAAAGCAGAAAACAGCTTGTTCCCAGAAAAATTAACTTGGGATGCAATGCCTAAAGTTTTGCCAGATGCTAATGGACTTTATCCTGTTGCAATGCCAGGGAAAACAAAGGTGCTTTCTTAGTGCATAATTGTTTCAAATATTTAATCTTATTCCTATCCGTTGCCTTCCTATCGGCAACAAAAAGTTCTTCCTTGCGTGAATTCAAAATAACAGGATTTGCGCAAGGCACAACTTATTCCATCAATTATTTCGCAGACGATAGCCTGGTTACCAGAAACCAAATTGACAGCATCTTAAATGTGATCGACTTATCAATGTCTTTGTATAAGCCAAATTCAACCATCAGCAAGTTTAATAAAATGCCAATGGGGAAGATTAAGATTGATACGCACATGAAAAACGTATTGGTCAAATCTTTTCAGATCAATAAGGAAACAGATGGTCTATTTGATATTACACTTCAGCCTTTAATGAGGTTGTGGGGCTTTTATAAAGATGGGGCCAATCAAACTCCCGATACTTCAAGAATAAAAGCATTTCTATCCGAGACTATCGGAATGAACAAAATTAAATTGAGGAAAGACTTTTTAAGCAAGGCAAATAACCATATAGAGATCGACTTAAATGGAATTGCGCAGGGTTACTCGGTAGATGTTATTGCAGATTTCTTTGAAACAAAAGGCATTAATATTTATGTTGTAGAGGTAGGAGGTGAGGTGAGTGCAAAAGGACCAAAGCCAGATGGAAAACCAATAAAGATAGGAATAGAAGGCCCGTCTGAAAATGCTTTTACCGATGCTAATATCAAACACATCATTTCTTTTACGCAGGGTGCAATTACAACATCTGGTAATTACCGAAAATTTATCACTTATAATGGCAAAAATTATGGTCATATCATTAGCCCTAAAACCGGTTATCCTATCAATAATGAAGTGATCAGTGTTACTGTTTTTGCTAAAAAAGCAATAGATGCAGATGGCTATGATAATGCTCTTATGTTAATGGGTATAGAAAAGGCTTTAAAGTTCGTAGAACAGAAAAAAGATATTGAAGCCTATTTTATATACAAAAAACCAGATGGAAAGGTTGTTGACACCCTAACATCTGGCTTTAAAAAAATGATTGTTGATAACTTATAAGGTTGCTACAACATTCCAGCTTCCAAATGCTTTTGAAGCAATTTCTTTAGCATCAGAAGGGGTGATGTCGCCAGCAATGGTGATGAAAGTATCACTGGCTTTAAAGCTTTTATTATAATAATCCTGAACATCTGCAGCTGTAATTGAATCTAAATCAGCTTTGTTTCCAGTATATAATGATTTCATTTCATCAAATGCTTGCTTAGCTGTTGTTGGATTTAAGAAAAGAGTTGAAACATAATTTAAGGCAGGCTCAAAATTAGCAGTGTTGGTTGCTGTATTAGCTTCATTATAAGCAAAGGTTACTTTTGATGAAGTTGCGCCAGTAGCAGACATCGAATCGTTAAATTTAGTCGCTTTATTATTTAAATAGTTCTCGAATACTTGTGCAATTACTTTATTTCCACAAGTCTGATTCTCAATAGTTAATCTCGAGTATATTTTACCTAAACCATTGTTCTGCGCTACTATAACAGTTATTCCGTTTTTTAGCTTAAAACGAACAGGTGCTTTCATTGAGTTTTGTGCAGAAGCAACAGTAAAAGATAATAGGGCAATAAAAAGAATTGCAATTTTTGTTATTGATTTCATAATAAGGATTTACTAATTTTTTTAATTAATTAATTTGTTGAAGCAAAATTACTTCGAGTATTTAAACGTAAATAGATATAGTAGTTACAAAGGCAATTACGCACGTTGAACGATAATTTTTAGTCGTTAAAAATTCTTTGTTCATTTTGGGGATGTAAAATGAACAGAATGAACAAAAGTAAAACTTATTTCTTAATAATTAAAATTTTACCGCTAAATCGCGTTTTAAATCGTTTTACTTCAGGTTTGATAATTAGATTGTTCCATTAAATAATGTAATTTCTACCCTTAATTTTTTGTAATACTTAACCTACGTAAAAAATAAATGAACAGATTGAACAAAACTCAAGTATTTTCTTAAAGATTAAAATATTACATTGGGTTAGGCTAAATATTGCAAATGGATTGCTTGATAATTGACGATAACCAAATTTCTAGGCTTACGCTTATTCAGTTAATTGCCTTAGATCCATCTTTAAATTTAATCGCCGAATGTGCCAGTGCAAAAGAAGGCCTAAATAAGATCTTAACAACTTCTGTAGACTTATTATTGCTTGATATAGAAATGCCTGGAATGAATGGCATTGAATTGGCAAAAAGCTTAGGGCAGAAACAACCCATGATTATTTTTACAACCTCCAAAAGAGATTATGCAGTAGATGCTTTTGACTTAAAGGTTGTCGATTTTATTACTAAACCCATCTCACCTTCCAGATTTTTGCAGTCCATAGAAAAAGCAAAAGAAGTTTTTCAACAGAAAAATGAAAAACTTAATCAACAGGCTGATGATTTTTTATTTATAAGAGACTCCATTACCGTAAGGAGAATTAATGTTAACGAGATTTTATTTCTCGAGGCTATGGGTGATTATGTTAAAATTCAAGTAAAGGATAAGTTTTATCAGATTCATTCTTCTTTAAGATCTGTGGAAGATAAATTGCCCAAACACATTTTTTTAAGGGTGCATCGTTCCTTTATTATTAATGTAAGCAAAATAGATACAATTGAAGGTGGCACGTTAATTATCAATGGAAATTTTGTACCTGTTTCTGATAGTTTTAGGGCATCATTAAATAAAAGAGTGCAAATACTTTAATAATGAAAGAGCAACCTGAATTTAAGCTTATTAATTTAAGCTATATGCAAGAAATAAGTTTGGGAGATCTTGAATATGAAAAGAAAGTAACAACACTATTTATAGAAATTATCCCTGAGAATTTGGTTGACCTAGAAACCTATTTTGAACTAAAATCATTTGAAAACCTTAAAAAAACGTTACATCATATGCAATCGAGCATATCTATTATGGGCTTAGATGATAAATTGTCAAAATATATGGATTTTGAAGCTTATGAAAATGCAAATGAAAAGGAAATAAAAGAAAAAATGGATTTCATAACGACTATTTGTATCCAAGCTATTGCGGAAGCTAAGGATTATTTAAAAAATTTAGGATAGATTGTTATTTATTGTTAATTTTTTAGGTTGACGGGTTTCAATTCTCTATTTTTAACACATCATGATTTTTATTGAGAATGAACATATCATTGCTTCTTTTTCTGCAAAAGGGGCAGAGCTGCAAAGTATTAAAGGAACTGACAGCGAAACAGAATACATGTGGAGCGGTAATGCGAATTATTGGGCTAAGTTTAGTCCAATCCTTTTCCCCATAGTTGGCGCAATTAAATATGAATCTTATCAGTTTGAAGGTGAAAACTATCATTTACCTAGACATGGTTTTGCTCGAGATATGGAGTTCGAATATCATCATGTTAATGAACAAGAAATCGTTTTCACATTAAAACATAGTGAAGTTACATTCAAGGTTTATCCCTTTGCATTTATACTAAGTATTCGGTATAAAATTCATGGTGCAAGTTTATGTTGTACTTATGAAGTCTCAAACCCGTCTGATAAGGAACTTTTATTTTCCATCGGTGCTCATCCAGCATTTGCTGCACCCTTAAATAAACAAGGCGTTTACACAGATTATTACTTACTGTTTAACAAGGATGAAGAAATCACTTTTCATCATATTATAGATAACCTGATTTCTGACAATACAACAACCATAAAACTAGAAGAGGGAAAATTGCCCTTAACACATGAGTTGTTTTATGATGATGCCTTGGTGATTAAAAACCTGAAGAGTGATAGTATATCCATACTCAACACTAAAAATTATAACGGACTAGATTTTCATTTCAAGGATTTCCCATATTTCGGTATTTGGGCAGCAAAAGATGCAGATTTTGTTTGCTTAGAGCCTTGGTGTGGCATCGCCGATGGCATAAACCATAACCAACAGCTGAGAGATAAAGAAGGCATAGTTTTCCTTGAACCAAATGGCGAGTGGCAAAGAACCTGGCAAGTAACCTGTTTTTAAATTCTTAGTTACGTCATGCTGTCCCGATAGTTATCGGGATTATTTCAGCATCTGTTACGAAGGAAGGAATTTGAAATAAAAAAAACGAATCTTTCGTTAACTTTTTCTTTGCGAAAACTTTGCGTCTTTGCGGTTATCGTTATACATTTATATTAATGGATTCAAGAAGAGATTTTCTAAAAAAAGCAGCATTATTATCAAGTATTTTTGGTGCGGCGAATGTGATCCCGATGTCTATACAAAAGGCAATGGCAATAAATGCAGAACCTGGCAGTACATTTTATGATGCCGAGCATATCGTTTTTTTAATGCAAGAAAATCGTTCTTTCGACCATATGTTTGGTAAAATGAGAGGTGTTCGTGGTTTTAATGACCCAAGAGCCAAAACATTGCCTAATCAGAATAAGGTTTGGTTACAGAACGATGAAAAGGGAAACACATTTGCGCCATTTCACGTTGACATTAACAAAACAAAAATTACTTGGCAAGGTGGTTTGCCACATTCTTGGAGCGACCAAGTTGCTGCCAGAAATAAAGGTAAATATGATAAATGGGTACCCGTAAAATCGCTGATGTCTTTAGCCTATTATCAGCGAGAAGATATTCCTTTTTATTACGCAATGGCAGATGCCTTTACCATTTGCGACCATCATTTTTGTTCGTCCTTAACTGGCACAACACCAAATAGATTGTTTTTCTGGACAGGTACAATTCGCCCCGAGCAAAACGCAAATTCTATTGCTGCAGTAAATAATTCGCAAGCAGAATCTCGTGATAATGCATTTGTAGACTGGCAAACCTTTCCAGAAATCTTAGAAGATAATGGCGTCTCTTGGAAAGTTTACCAAAATGAAATATGGACCAGCAATTTGCCAGAGGGAGAAATAGATGATTGGTTAGGAAATTATGGTGATAATCCTTTAGAGTATGTAAAGCGTCATCAAGTAAAGTTATCAGCTTATTTCCGTAAAAATGGAGATAAGACGAGTCACCCTGCATTAACAGCGGAAGAAGTTTTAACGAAGTATAACCAACTACCTCAACGAGAAAAAAACTTAATCGATAAAGCTTTTGCTACTAATATTGATAATTCAGATTATTTAAAGCTGCAACCATTTACGTTTACAAATGAAGCTGGCAAACAAGAAACATTAAATATTCCGCAAGAAGATATTTTTGAGCAATTTAGAAAAGATGTTGATTCGGGGAAATTGCCCACCGTTTCTTGGTTGGTAGCGCCACAACGTTTTTCTGATCATACAAGTTCACCCTTATACGGGACTTGGTACGTTTCTGAGGCGATAGATATTTTGACTAAAAATCCAGAGGTCTGGAAAAAAACCATCTTTATTTTAACTTACGATGAAAATGATGGTTATTTCGACCACTTACCACCATTCGTTGCGCCAAAACCGGAAGATATTTCTACGGGAAAAACTAGTGATGGTTTAACCGCCTGGGCAGATTATGAATATAAAAAGGATAGTCCGATTGGTTTGGGTTATCGTGTGCCAATGATGGTTGCTTCTCCTTGGAGTAAAGGTGGTTATGTGAATTCACAAGTTTTCGACCATACTTCTTCTTTGATGTTTTTAGAGAAATTTTTAAGTCATAAAACAGGAAAAGCAATTAAAAGTGATACAATTAGCCCTTGGCGCAGAGCGATTTGTGGCGATTTAACTTCTGTTTTTAGACCTTACAAGGGCGAGAATTTAAATGTTCCCGCAAGGCTGAAGAAAGAAAAAGTAATTACTGGAATTCAGAATGCAAAATTAAAGCCTGCACAAGTAACACCAGCAGCCTTAAACAAAGCTGATGTTGATAAAATAAATACATTATTACCCTTTGATAAAGAAGCGTCTGAATTTGCCCCAGCCCAAGAAAAAGGTACTCGTTTGGCTTGCGCTTTACCCTATCAATTATTTGTAGATGGTGGTTTAAATGCAGAAAAAACAGAAATAAAGCTAAATTTTAAAGCTGCAAAAACTGCATTCGGCCAAAAGTTAGAATCAGCTGGAGCGCCATTTAACGTTTACACTAAGGGAACTTATAAAAAAGACAAGGGCAGAACCTGGGCTTATGCGGTAAAAGCTGGTGATGATTTAACTGATGCTTGGGAGTTTAACAACTTTGAGAATAAGGTTTATAACCTTGTTGTAAATGGACCAAATGGTTTTTACAGAGAGTTTAATGGCTCAAAAGCCGACCCTAGTTTAAGTTTAGAATGCCTTTATGAAGTAAGTGGAGTGATTAAAAAGCCTACTGGTAATGTTCAATTGGTTTTCGAAAATAAAGAAACATCCGCATTACAAATTTTAATTAAAGATGATGTTTACAAAGCCAACACTAAAACAATAACGATTACTGCAAATAGCCAAAAAACGGTTTCACTAAACTTGCAAAAAAGTAAAGGCTGGTACGATTTCAAAATTTCAGTTGCTGGCAATAATGATTTTTTAAAACATTACGGCGGTCACGTAGAAACTGGGGAAGACTCAATTAGTGACCCATTTATGGGAGGAGTTTTATAAACCACACCTGTCCCGATTTTGCGGGAGATACAAAGGATGAACACAGATACAATACATTATTTTAACATCTGTTCTTATCTGTGTGTATCTGTGGTTAAATTTTAATTTTACAAAATGCAACCAATAATTAGACCTATTCAAAAAAGTGATGATGCCGAACTTGGCAAATTAATAAAAGCAGTTTTAACAGAATTTAAAGCTAATAAACCGGGTACCGCTTATTTTGACGAAAGCACAGACCATCTTTCTACTGTATTTGAAAATCCAAAGTCTGCCTATTGGGTTTTAGAAGAAGATGGTAAAATAATTGGTGGTGGCGGTGTCTTCCCAACAGCTAATTTGCCAGAAGCAACTTGCGAGTTGGTTAAGCTCTATCTACATACAGAAGCTAGGGGGAAAGGTTTTGGTAAGGCATTAATGGATAAATGTTTCGCTTCGGCAAAGGAACTTGGTTACGAAAATATGTACCTAGAATCTATGCCAGAACTTAATCAAGCTGTAAGTATGTATGAGCGTATGGGTTTTGAACATCAATGTTCGCCATTAGGTAACTCAGGCCATTTTGGTTGCGATATTTGGATGGTTAAGAAGTTATAGGTTTTTGAACCACCTAAGAAACCTGAGAAGACCTAAGTTTATTAGGTAACCTCGCTTTTAGCTTAAATGAACTTATATTCCTTATATGGTTCAGATATTCCAACCATATAAGGAATATAAGAAAATATAATTTTTCTTGGTGCAAGAATTTTTCTATGGTGCCCTTTGGTTTCTTAGGTGGTTAAAAATTAGTAGCAAAAAACTTAGCTGTCCTTGCCTGCCTGCCGCGGGCAAGTATTTCTTAGATGGTTACCTTCTAAAAGCCTAAATTGACTTGTTTTTCATTAAAATTGGTGTTAATATTAATGAAATCATTAGCCCAGACATTCCTGTAACCAAAACATTTCCATATTGTTGAAATGGAAGCCCACAAAGAATTCTAAGCAATACAATCAATAAGCTAATACAGAGAATTAATAACCAGTAGTTAAAATTGATTTTGCCTAGCACTTCTTGCTTAGGCAATTTTAGAATTGAAAATAAAATCACTATTGCTCCAACAACTGTGCTTGAATGTTGGATGATTTTATGAACAGAAATAGATAAGCCTAAAAAGTTAATCATTGTTAAAAGTAGAGGCATTCTCCTAACAAAGTAACCAGTGTCGTGTGTAAAACTATCCCAAAATAGATGTGAAAAAGCACCAATTAATACTGAGAAACATACAATTATCCAATTCTCTTTAAAATAACCTATCCAATCAAAATCTTTAAATACCGAAAACCGGCCTTTTAAGAAGATAGGTGAATTTCCTATCAATGCATTTCGTGCTATAAGATGAAATAGAAAGGCTAATAAAAGACCGAGAGGTAAATCGAACCAAAACAAACCACCTAATGTATGGCTATATTCGCTTTTGATTCTCATCCTGATGAAGTATTCAAAGTCAGGTGTTAAACTACCCATTACTAACCCAGTCAATGAAATCCACCTTTTAGGTAAATAACTTAGCGGTAAAACAATTGCTGGATGTGAGAATGTAAATGGCATATTAATCTAGCATGGAAATCATACAAGGTTTCTGAGGTGTCCTTTGGTCTCTTAGGTGGTTAAAAATTGAAAAACAATCTTAGCGCTCTTTGCGGTTAACCCTTAAATTAATCTAACAACAAATCATCATCCTCACCTAAGCTTAATTGAATATTATCATTTCCAGAAATACCTTCGATAGAACCACGAATATGAGCTGCGTTTAGTAACACCTTTTCCAATTGTTTCTCTCTGCTTTTCCATAACCGTTCCATCGCGTCACGTTCACGCTGAATAGATAGTTTCATGCTCATGAAACCTTCACGAATCGCTTTCCATTGTTCAGAAAACTCATTGCCGTTTAGGTAATCATAAAGCATGTGCATTTTATCACCTTTGTTTTCTTGAGATTTTGTAGCACCAAAAAGTTTGATAATTCCATCCCTTAATATGTAAGAAACTGCTTTAACTTCATCAAAAGAGCAAATCCATACACCATCTTTTTCCCCAAAACAATCCATCCCCTTTGGGTAGCATTGCGTTACAATTACCGCAACATCAACACCCATGCTGCGCATGTCTTTTTTTAATTTTTCAATCCATTCCATCGAGAAATCTTTAGTGCGTTTGCTTTCATATATTATGCGACCGCATTCCTGTCCGAATTGATTACGCACATTATGCACACAATCTGCACCACGCACACCTTTACCAACTTCTTCAATTAAATCAAACGGAAAAGTATTGCGCAATAACTCCTCTAAAATCAACTCTTGAACTTCACCCTGCAATTGCATAGAACCTTGTTCGGCTTTACGCTTCATTTCCTCGGCTAGTTTCTTTTGGTCGTCTAGCTGTTTTTCTAATTCCTTTACACGAAGCTGATGTTCAGTTTCTTTTAAGTTATTTTTCTCCAACTCTTGCTTGCGAACTTGTGCAACCAACTCCTCACGTTGTTCTTGTAATTTACGCTGAATGCTTAATTCCAATTCTTCTTCGCGAATCTTTAATTCTTGTGCTGCTTTTAAAAATTCTATTTCTTTAGCACGAGCCAACTTTAGTTTTTCTTCGTTTTCCTTGTTGGCATCTTCAGACATTTTTAGTTTATTCTCAAAATCGGCACTAATTGTTTTACGTAAGTTTTCTGCCATGGAAGCTTGTAGAGCAGTTTTCTCTTGCGCTAGTTTTTGCTCAAAGGCCAGTTCTTGCTGTTTCTTTTGTTTGTCAAAAACCTCTTCTTGTTGTTTTCTTTGTTGCTCAAATGCCTCTGCTTTTTTCTGAAATTCCTCTTCCTTTTGTTTGGTAAAAGAAACCATTTTCTCACGTAAATCTTGTTTGTATTCTTCAGCCATTACTTCTTCAATAGGGAAAGAATGGTTGCAGTTAGGGCATTTTATTTCTGTAGACATGTGTTGTGATTTGATGACCCGAATTTTTGGGCGAACTCAAAAATACAGAAATTATGGATAGGATTTTACAACCGAATGTCTATTTTTGGTTTCAAGCCAAATCATCATGTTTCGTTCCATTTTTAACGCATATAAAGCCTCATTTTCTGGTTTAAGTAGAGAGACTTGGCTGTTGAGCTGTGTAATTTTGCTTAATCGTTGTGGTTACATGGCTGTACCTTTTATGGGGCTGTATGTTACGCAATCTTTACATCGCCCAGAATCTGATGCTGGAATTATCATTTCCTTATTTGGTGTTGGTGCTATTTTAGGTGCAGCTGCAGGAGGAAAGTTGACGGATATGTTTGGTTTTAGGCCAGTTCAAATCTTTTCGTCAATAATTGGTGGCGCTCTTTTCTTGGTGTTTGCTCAAGTGAATGATTTTACTACGCTTTGTGTCATGTCATTATTAATCAGCTTTTTCTACGATGCTTTTCGCCCTGCTAACTTTGCTGCAATTGCAGCTTATTCTGCGCCTGGGAAAGAAACTCGTTCTTATTCATTAAATAGATTGGCAACCAATATTGGCTTTTCGTTTGGCATTACCATAGGTGGTGTTATTGCTGCTTTTAATTATAAGTTGTTATTTATAGTAGATGGATTAGTAAGTATTGCGGTTGGTATAGGTATATTTTTACTATTGCCAACGGTAAAGGGATTTAGAAAAGCAGCAATTGAAAAGGCAAAAAATGTTATGGTACGTAAGCCCTGGCAAGATGCTTTATTCATCAAATTTGTTTTATTAACAACTGTTTTTGCGACTTGTTTCTTCTTAATGTTTAGGGTAGTTCCAGTATTTTTTAAACAAGAGTGGCATATAGACGAAGCTAAGATTGGTTTAATTTTAGGCTTAAACGGGGCTATTATCGCTCTGCTAGAAATGATTATGATTAGCAAAATAGAGAATAGAAGATCCCCAAAATTCTACATCGTAACAGGTGTTCTAATAGTTAGTGTTTCATTTTCTTTTTTAATGATACCAAAATCCTTGCCCATTGTTTTAGCGTTGTTAAGTGTAATTGGTTTTACTTTTGGAGAGATGTTTTCTATGCCTTTCATTAATACTTTTGTGATTAAACGAAGCAATGAGTTTAATAGAGGGCAATATGCAGCAGGTTTTTCTATAGCTTGGTCAATAGCGCAAATTACTCCAGCTGCAGGATTTTATTTAGTAGAAAAATTAGGCTATAACATGCTTTGGCTTTCTAGTGCAATAATGCTTTTGTTTTGTGCTTATGGCTATAGCGCTTTAAATTATAAGGAAGAATAAAACTATAAGTTAAAAATATTTCTTCTATCCGTTCAAACAATTTTATTTGTTAATGTGTTTCCATATTTATGAAAGCATTTATTGCTTCCATAAGCGACAATAAAAATTGCAAAAAAAACAAACTTAAATAAATGAAAAAACGTATACACATTTTAGAAGATGATAAAGACATAGGTTACATCATCGAGTTTTTATTAAAAGATGAAGGATATGAATTACAACTTTCATCAAGCTTTGCAGAAATGAAAAGCAAGTTAAAGGATTCGATTCCAGACCTTTTCATTTTAGATGTAATGTTGCCAGATGGTAACGGCATCGAAATCTGTCACGATTTAAAAAATGACATTTTTACCAAACACATTCCAGTAATTGTAATGTCTGCCAACGTTCGTAGTAAACAAATGAGCGAAATGGCAACACCAGATGATTACATCAGTAAGCCATTTGATTTGGATGATATTGAAAATAGAATTAAAAAACTATTAGATAAAAAAGAAGTAGCCTAAGTGCTAAAATTAATACTTGAAAGGGATGGACAAATTGTTCATCCTTTTTTGTTTGCTTTTAGTCCGTAAGTCCGAATGTCTGGAAGTCCGTAGGAAGTAGTTGCCTACCATATGACTATGTGGTTAATTATTAGAAAAGCAAATCCAGCATTCCATTTTAGCGTTAGTCCTGCTTCCCGCTTTTAGCCCCAATGTAAAATCGGAAACTATCTCTTCAATCAGCTTTGTATAACAAAAGACAGTGCTTTTTTGAACAATGTCTTTATACTTTCTACTAAATACTTTATACTTTTTATTAATTTGCACCCTCAATCGTAAAAATGTCTGTCGAAGAAAGTATTTATCACATAAACCAAACATTCGAAAAAATTTCATTCTTACCAAAGGGATTAAAAGAAACCCAATTTGATGAATGTAACTTTAAAAATTGCGACTTTACCGAAGCAGATTTTTATGGTTGTGATTTTACCAAATGTAATTTCGATAACTGTAATCTCAGTATGGTCAAATTTGGAGCCATCGGTTTTGATGGCGTAAAATTTATCAACTGTAAAATGGTAGGCGTAGATTTCTCGAATACAAAAGACTTTCTTTTTGGTGTAGATTTTTCTAATTGCGTTTTAGACTATGCTGCTTTTATGAGAAAGAAAAACAAAAAAAGTAAGTTCAAGGATTGCTCTTTAAAAGGAGCTGACTTTTCTGAAGCAGATTTAAGTGAGGCAAAATTCGAAAACTGTGATTTAAATACAGCTGTATTTATGAGAACTAATTTAAATAGTGCAAACTTTACCTCTTCTTATAATTTTACCATCGACCCAGAAAAAAACCAGCTAAGAAAAGCCAAATTTTCTTCTAATGGTTTAATTGGGCTCCTTAGCAATTATGGTATCATTGTTGAGAACTAAATAATAATAGCAAACCAAACACGTTTTCCATTACTAATATTAAAATATGAACATTAAGAAATTATTATCGCTTGCTCTCCTAGCGGCGCTTCCACTTTTATCATCTGCACAACAAAAAGCCAACTGGCAAAACCTAGATCTTAAAACAGATACAACTTTTGGTATCAGCACAGAAAAGGCGTATAAAGAACTTTTAAAAGGTAAAAAATCAACTCCTGTTTTGGTAGCTGTATTAGATGGCGGGGTAGATTTAAACCACGAAGATTTAAAAAGGGTAATCTGGACCAACAAAAAGGAAGTTGCGGGTAACGGTGTAGACGATGACAAAAACGGTTATGTAGACGATGTTCACGGTTGGAATTTTCTTGGCGGAAAAACCGGATCAGTAGAATTTGAAACATTAGAACTTACGCGTTTAGTGCGCAGAGACAATGCCCGTTTTGCTGGTATTACTGCTTCAACAGTTACAGTTAAAGATAAAGCAGCTTATGAAGCTTTTGTAAATAACCGTACTGAATTAGAAAAACAATTGGCTACTGCAAAAAGTGATTTGCAAGGTATAACTGGGTTTAAATATTATTTAGACCTAGTGGTTAAAAAGATTGGAAAAGAAAATCCAACTGCAAAAGATTTCGAAGCCTTTAAAGCAACAACCAAACAAGAAGAAGGTATTAAAGCAGCAGTTTTGGGTATATTAAATGAAATGGATTTCAAAACATTTTATGACACTCAAATCGAAGCAGGTTTAAAACAAGCGACGGGACAGGTAAATTATAATTTAAATATAGATTACGATCCAAGAAGCATTGTTGGAGATAATCCAAATGATAGCAAGGAACGTTTTTATGGCAATAATGACATTAAAGGTCCTGATGCTTTACACGGTTCTCATGTATCTGGTATTATAGGTGCAGATAGAACCAACACAATAGGTATTAAAGGTGTGGCAGATAATGTAATCATAATCGGTGTTCGCAATACACCAAACGGTGATGAGCGTGATAAGGATGTAGCTAATGCCATCCGCTATGCGGCAGACAATGGTGCAAAAGTATTAAACATGAGTTTTGGTAAATCTTACTCTTGGGATAAAGCAGTGGTAGATGAAGCTGTGAAATACGCAGTAAGTAAAGATGTTTTGTTAGTACACGCAGCAGGTAATGATAACAATGATGTTGATGTAGAAAACAATTTCCCTACGGCAAAATATTTAGATGGTAGCATTGCCAGTTCTTGGCTTACGGTTGGTGCATCTGGACCAAAAGATGATGAAACTTTAAAAGCAGCGTTTTCTAATTATGGCAAAACAACAGTTGATGTTTTTGCGCCAGGTGTTAGAATTCTTTCTACTGTGCCTGATAATAATAAATATATTGAAGAAGATGGAACAAGTATGGCAGCACCAGTAGTAGCGGGTTTAGCGGCTTTAATTCGTTCTTATTATCCAAAATTAACAGCAATACAAGTGAAAGATATCATCATGAAATCTGTAGTAAAAGTTAACCACAATGTTTCTACCATGAAAGGTGCAGATACAGTGAGCATTCCATTTGCTGATTTATGTGTAAGTGGTGGAATTGTAAATGCTTACAATGCCTTGAAATTAGCAGCAAGTTATAAGTAAAGAGCTGAAAGTTTAAGGAAAGCCTCGATGAATAATCGGGGCTTTTTTGTTTATTAATATCGCTATCATTAGCGTTTACCTCCTTTATACCTTCACTTCACCAGCGGCCTTATTTTAACTATAGATTAAACGCAGTTCATAGGTATTTAATTAGGAGTTAACAAGGTAACCAACCTAGTAATGACCCTGTTTTGACCTTGTTATGACCCTGTGATCACCCTGTAAACTGTAACCATAAATACCAGAACGCTACTACCGCGATTGGATAATAAATTAATCATACGTTAATTGTGATGAGGGCATTTTCTTGATTGGGAAAGTTGATGTCGACCTTGTGTCACCAACCAAAGACCTCCTTAATGGTTTTAAAGGACCAGGCTATTGATTCCCCCAGCGTTGTTCGAAAGACGTTGCTTTAAAACAGCAGTTCCTTGAAAGAATCTGTGTGTGAACATAGTAAATTTCTCACAAATAAGCAATAAATTACTATGCATGCAGAATAAATTTAAAATCGGTTGTTGCAGAAAAGATAATTTATTAGATTTGAGAAACAGCAATTAAACAAAGCCACTTGTTGTTAACCATCTAGCCAAATTTAATAACTTACTCCATGTCTACAGTCATAACAAGAGTATTCGACCTTTTAAAGTATAATCTCGAAAATTTCCCTAAGCAAGAATTTGTTAGCGGAAAGATAAATGGGACATGGAAAAAATATAGCACTCAAGAGTTTTGTGACACCACAGATAATTTAAGTCGTGGTTTAACCACTATTGGCATTGGCAAAGGTTCTCGGGTTGCGGTCATGTCGGCAAACAGGCCTGAATGGAATATCTGCGATTTCGCCATTATGCAGCTTGGTGCTTATCAAATCCCATTATACCCAACTTTAGCAGAACATGATGTTAAATTCATTATCGAGAATGCCGAAATAACCACAGTGTTTGTAAGTGATGAAGCGATATACAAAAAAGTAAAAGCTGTTGCTGCTCAGCTTAAAAACCCAATTCAGATTTTTTCATTTAACAAAGTTGAAGGTGCAACCCACTGGGAGATTTTAGTGGAGACTGGAAAATCAACCAATGTTGATTTAGAAAGCTATAGAAATGCAGTTAGCGCAGCAGATATTTTAACTATCATTTATACTTCTGGAACAACAGGAACACCAAAGGGTGTAATGCTAACACATTACAATTTAGTTCAAAATTTCATTAAATCATCCGTTTTACTACCGCCGGGAATAGATAAAGCTTTAAGTTTTTTACCTCTTTCTCATATTTTTGAACGTTTAGTCTCTTATTTATACGCCTACGGTGGTGTTTCTATTTATTATGCCGAAAGCATAGATACCATAGTTGCCGATATACAAGAAGTAAAACCCAATGCATTTTCTACCGTTCCGAGGTTATTGGAGAAGGTGTATGATAAGATCATGGAGAAGGGCAAGGATTTGAAAGGGATTAAAAGAGGAATTTTCTTTTGGTCTTTAGCTTTAGCTGAAAAATTTGATCATGACAATGGATGGTGGTATAATTTCAAGTTAGCGATTGCCCGTAAACTAGTATTTAAGAAATGGCAAGCCGCTTTAGGAGGTGGCATTGTTGTTATCGTTTCTGGAGGGGCAGCATTAAACCCAAGATTGAATAGGATCTTTTGGGCAGCAGGTATGCCGATTTTTGAAGGGTATGGTTTAACCGAAACTTCGCCTGTGATTACCGTAAATCATTTTGGAGAAACAATGTTTGGTACTGTAGGTACAGCTATTGAGGGAGTGGAGATTAAAATTGCTGCCGATGGCGAAATTTTAGCTCGTGGTCATAACATCATGAAAGGTTATTATATGAGAGACGATTTAACTGCCGAAACCATCGACAAAGACGGCTGGTTCCACACGGGCGATATTGGCGAAATTTTAAATGGTAAATTCCTTAAAATTACGGATCGTAAAAAGGAGATTTTTAAAACAGCTGGAGGAAAATACGTTGCTCCACAAATGTTAGAGAACAGGTATAAGGAATCTCCTTTAATAGAACAAATAATGGTATTGGGTGAAAACATGAAATTCCCAGCGGCATTAATTGTTCCTACTTTTCCGGCTTTAAAAGCTTGGTGTGCTCATAAAGGGATTGCTTATACCACCAATGAAGAAATGATTAAAAATGAGCAGGTTTTAGCTAAATATGACGGCATAATTTCCGACCTTGGAAAAGAATTTGGCAAATGGGAGCAGGTTAAACGTTTCGCGCTGTTAGCCAAAGAGTTTAGCATAGATGGGGGAGAGTTAACACCGAAATTAAGCTTTAAACGTAAAGTTATATTAGAAAAAAATAAAAATACCATCGATAAAATTTACAAGGATGCAGAAAACTACAAGCCAGAATCTTAGCCTAATAAAAATAGGTAGTTACTTATTGATTATTAGTTTGCTCTTTAGTTGTGCGGGTGGTCATCTAGGTAAAAATAATAGTGGCGAATATTACAACGGAATGGTGGTTTCTGCCAACGAAATAGCTTCGGAAGTTGGTGTAGATATCCTTAAAAAAGGAGGAAATGCTGTAGATGCAGCTGTTGCTGTTCAATTTGCGTTAGCCGTTGTATATCCAAATGCTGGTAATATCGGTGGTGGTGGTTTTATGGTCTATCGCTCTGCTAAAGGCGAAATCAATTCATTAGATTTTAGAGAAAAGGCTGCGGCAAACGCCGGAAGGGATATGTATTTGGATGCAGCCGGTAATCCGATAGTAGATAAAAGTTTATACGGACAATTAGCGGCTGGTGTTCCAGGTTCTGTAGCTGGAATGGTAGAAGCACATCTAAAATATGGTCGCTTAAAATGGGAAGATCTAATTGCTCCCGCAGTTCATTTAGCTGAAGAAGGATTTAAGCTGTCGGCAAGACAAGCAAAGGAGCTTAATGGTTTAAAAGGCAGATTTAAAAAATTAAATCCCTTAGGTACGGCATTGTTAAAAGAAACACCTTGGGCAGAAGGTGATGTTTTGGTGCAAAGTGAATTGGCAACTACCTTAAAGTTAATTGCATCACAGGGCAGAAATGGTTTTTATGAAGGTGCGGTGGCAGATTCAATTGTTGCCGAAATGCATCGTGGTGGAGGTATCATTAGCAAACAAGATTTGGCAAATTATAAAGCCGTTTGGCGTAAACCAGTAACTGGGAACTATAGGGGATATGAGGTAATTACAATGCCTCCTCCATCAAGTGGCGGAATTGCTTTAATCCAATTACTAAAATCTGTTGAGCCGTATCCTTTGTCAAAATGGGGTTTTAATACAGATTCTACTGTTCAAGTGATGATTGAGGCAGAAAGAAGGGTATACGCAGATAGGGCAGCTCACTTAGGCGACCCAGATTTTTATCCCGTACCACAGAAAAAACTGATTGAAGATGCTTACCTCAAACAAAGGATGAGTTCATTCAATTGGAATAAGGCGAGCACAAGTGCAGAGATTAGTGCTGGAGAAATTCCTCCTGCAGAACATCCAGAAACAACACATTTTTCTATTGTAGATAAAGCCGGGAATGCAGTTTCTATCACGACAACCTTAAATGGGTCTTATGGTGCAGGTGTTGTAGTTAAAGGTGCCGGTTTTCTGTTAAATAACGAAATGGATGATTTCTCTGTAAAACCCGGAGCACCAAATATGTATGGTTTGGTGGGTGGAGAAGCCAATTCAATTGCACCAAATAAAAGAATGTTAAGTTCAATGACGCCTGCTATTTTAGCTAAGGATGGCCAGTTATATATGGTAGTTGGTACGCCAGGTGGCTCAACAATTATCACGTCTGTTTTTCAAACTATTTTAAACGTAGTTGATTTTAACCAGTCAATGCAAGCTGCAGTTAATGCTAAAAAATTCCATCACCAATGGTTGCCAGACCAAGTAGATGTAGAAGAAAAAGCACTAGATAGTATAACAACCATAAGACTTAAAGCTAAAGGCTACAAAATCGTTACTCGTGGAGCAATTGGTAGGGTAGATGCCATTTTAAAAACGAAATGGGGCTACTATCAAGGTGGTGCCGACCCAAGGGGAGATGATAAAGCGGTGGGCTGGTAAATAGGGAACAGGAAATAGGAAACAGGGAACAGGAAATAGGAAATAGGGAGCAGGGAATAGGTTTGTGACTTGCCTATCGGTTAGTGTCTCCACAAACCGGTACTTATTTAAATTATACAGCTGTACATAGAAAAGAACAAGGCTTCTAAACCTATGTCCCTATGTGGTAAACCTCAAACAAGTAACCTTTATTTTGCATTGACCTCATCTATTTTATGACTAAATTCATCAAAAATATAATTAGCTGTCATGTATAAAATTTTCTGCTCTGTTTTGCTTTTAGTGTTAAGCATTCAACTTTCTTGTGCTCAAAATAACAATTCAATAGGCTCTAGTGGCGATGCAAGTATTGTAAGTGCTTTAATCAATCAGTATCAGTCTGATGAAAATATGCTATCTCGTAAGTATACTTTAAAACGTTCTGAAGAATACTTCCAGCGGATGGATAAATTTTATAGCACTTGGTTAGCCAAGTTAAAAGCCCTTCCATTTGATAAGCTGAATGTAAATGAGAGAGTTGATTACACATTGCTGAAACGAGACATTAATGTAGATGTTAGAGCACTGCAACAAGCGAATGAAGATTTCAAAAACACAAAGTTTGCAATCCCATTTGCAAAGACAATTATTGACTTTGAACAGAAAAGAAGAGTTGGAAAACAACAAGATGGCAAAACTACAGCAGAAATATTCGACAAATTAAAAGATGAAATTAATCAGGTTAGTAAAGATGTAAATGATAAACAGATAAAGTTAACGCCACTACAGGCTAGCTGGGCACAGGCAACAGTAAACCAATACTTAGAAGTTTTTACTGAAGCTTATAAGTTCTATGATGGCTATGACCCACAATTTACCAAAGGAACTAAAAGTGTCTATCCTGATGTTTTAAATGCATTAAGAAATTATGCAACTGAATTGGGGAAGACTGCTAAATTATCAATGGCAAAAGATGATGGTAGCGGGATTTTAGGAAATCCGATTGGAAGAACTTCCTTTTTAGACTTGTTGAAAGATGAGATGATAGCTTATACGCCAGAGCAAATTGAAGCAATTGCAATGAGAGAATTTGCTTGGTGTGATGCGGAAATGATCAAGGCATCAACAGCAATGGGTTTTGGTAAAGATTGGAAAAAAGCTTTAGAGAAAGTTAAAACGGATTATCCAGCGCTTGGTAAACAGCCAGAATTGGTTTATGAACTGGCAAATGAAGCGATAAATTTTGTCGAGCAAAACAAGTTAATCACAGTTCCTGAATTGGCGAAAGAAGGTTGGAGAATGAGAATGTTGACGCCAAAAGAACAACAATTTGCGCCATTCTTTTTGGGTGGAGAATCTGTACTTATCGCGTATCCGACAGAAGACATGACCGAAGACGCAAAAATGATGACGCTAAGAGGAAACAATCGTCACTTTTCCAGGGCTGTGGTATTTCACGAATTAATCCCAGGTCATAATTTACAATATTTCATGCAAAGCAGATATAAACCTTATCGCAGGGGTTTTGGTACGCCGTTCTGGACAGAAGGGTGGTCGCTATACTGGGAAATGTTATTGTGGGATAAAAACTTCGCGAAAACCCCAGAAGATAAAATAGGAATGTTGTTCTGGAGAATGCACCGTTGTGCCAGAATTATCTTCTCTATGAATTATCATTTAGGGAAATGGACACCAAAACAATGTATAGACTTTTTAGTAGAGCGAGTTGGTTTTGAAAGGGCAAATGCAGAGGCAGAAGTTCGCCGTTCTTTTACAGGTGGTTATGGTCCGCTTTATCAAATCGGTTACATGCTAGGTGGCCTAGAATTTAGAGCATTACATAAAGAATTGGTAATAGGCGGTAAAATGAGTAACATTCAATTTCACGATAAAATTCTAAAAGAGAACAATATGCCTGTAGAAATGGTTAGAGCACTTTTAACTAATCAATTATTGCCAGAGAATTTTAGCACAAAGTGGAAATTTGCAGGAGAAAACCCTTAATTCAAACAAAAAGGGTATTTGGTTGTTTCACTGCGCTCCAACACTTTTTGCGAGATTTTGTATAGCAAAGCACACAGCATTTAACATTTTTTAACAATTTTTTAAATGATTAAATGAGTTGTAACCTGCTGTGATTTAGTGAAGTATGGCTCTGAAATATTTTGGCACGCCAGTTTTTGGTATGGGTATTGCCTAAAGGCTTGTAAATAAACAAGAACGCTTATTTACAAAATCAATATTATGAAACTGAAATTTTTAAAATGTTTGCCAGTTGCCTTAGCTGGTTTATTTATTGGTTCTTCTGCAATGGCACAAGAAACTACAACAACTACCTCAGAACCATTTAGAACTTGGTCAATCGGATTAACCGGTGGGGTGTTATCGCAATTTTCACCGATAGGTGGTCAATATGATTTCACTAAATCACATTACAACTTTGGATATGGTCTTTACATTAAAAAACAAATTACACCTGCATTCTCATTAAAAATTGATGGACAAAGAGGTGAAGTTAGAGCCGACAATTCAAAGCCATATAATGACGGTGGATTAAATGTAACTCCTTTTAGTTCTTATTCTACAGATTTAAATTATTCTGCAAGTTTAAGTGCTCAAGTAAATTTAGTTAACTGGAGTATGTTTAAACAACAAAACAATGCGCAATTATATGCTTCGGCAGGTGGAGGTTTTGCTAACTACACTGCTACCACAGTATCTAACCCAGGCGCTGTGTCTGTAAAAAATGCAACGGATGATGTATTAATTATCCCAGTTGGTGCAGGTGCAAAATTTCGTTTGTCTGATGCAATTAACCTAGATTTAGGTTGGACAATGAATTTTGTTGACGGAGATAAATTTGATGGTTATGCAAGAGGTGGTAACGATAGGTATAGCTATGGTTACGCTGGTTTAGAGTTTGCTTTGGGTAAAGGAAAACAATTGGCTTTCTATAGCCCTACTGCTGCTACTTATGATGAGGCTCTTGCTGCAAAGAATACTGCAAATGCGTTAAAGTCTGATTTAGATGCACAGAAAGCTGAAAACGCAAAATTGCGTTCAGAAATGAATGACTTATTAAAAGATAGTGATGGTGATGGTGTTGCTGATAAATTAGACAAATGTGCTGGAACTCCTGCAGGTACTGTTGTTGACGGTTCTGGTTGTCCTTTAAAAGTGCCTGCGCCACAAGTAACAGAAAGAGTAATTGTTACTGAGGCTGATCGTAAAGTTGTTGCTGATGCAATTTCTAACTTAGAATTCGACTTAGGTAAAGCAACAATTCGTTCAAAATCTTATGCTACTTTAAACAGAGTTGCTGCTTTATTGATGGAGAAAAACTTTAGCTTAAAATTAGCTGGTCATACAGATAATACAGGTTCTGATGCTTTAAACTTACGTTTATCTAAAGACAGAGCAGAATCGGTTAAAGCTTATTTAGTATCTCAAGGTGCTAATGCAAGTAGAATTGAAGCAACAGGATATGGCGAAAGTCAACCAATTGCTACCAATGCTACCCCTGCAGGTCGCCAACAAAATAGAAGAGTAGAATTTACTTTGTACTAGTAGAACTCATTCTTAATAGAAAGCGTTCCGTTAATCGGGGCGCTTTTTTTTGTTTGATAGCTTGTGGTCCATAGCTCATTGCTAGTTCGAGCCTGTGGCTCGGACTTTAAGGTTGGGAATCTGTCATTCCGACTTTGGAGGAATCTATTTGAGCATATTGCCTCTAAATAGATCCTTTCTCGAAGAAGTCGAGATAAGCTGTTGCACTCTGAGTGACAAATTTATTTATAGAATAGTTTAGTAAAACAACGCATCAACTTTCGGCAAATGCAACCCTTCTTTCCGTTTTACTAAGAAGTCCCTTTGGGATAGGAACAAACATTGATCAGTGCTTCAAAATTGCGCTTCTAAAGAATTCAATTATTAGATTGCTTTCCCGAAAAGTTGGGACAGGCAGTGCCCCTGGATAACTAATAATTTCTTAAAAAAATATTTTCATTTTCTACTTGCATCATAAAATCTAATTCTATAAATTTGTTATGCAAGCATAGTAATTAATGAAGCAGAAAGAAACAGTAGATTATTTTTTAAAGGTGGTATGGCAAAACGTATCCAATACCTATAACCAAATTGCCGGTGGCTTTGGAATTACACAAGCCATAGGATATGTACTCATTAACATTGAAGCAGAAGGGACAGCGGTTTCGGCCCTGGCGGCTTTACTTGGTGTTAAAGCTACAAGTTTATCCAGAATGTTAAACAATATGGAAGAGCTAGGCTTAATTTACCGCGAAACTTCTACAGGTGATAAACGTTCCGTGAAGGTCTTCCTAACACCATTTGGTATAGAGAAAAGAAAATTGGCAAGAAATGTTGTGGTTTCTTTCAATGAATATTTGAACGATAAACTAAGCCCGAAAGAAAAAGAACAATTGATATCAACCTTAGATAAAGTGAACCAGTTAACCTTGGCTTACGCAACTATAAAAGAGAATGATGAAAAGAATAAATAAAGTAGCTGTATTAGGCTCGGGCATTATGGGTTCTCGTATTGCCTGCCACTTTGCCAACATTGGTGTAGAGGTTTTGCTTTTAGATATTGCTCCAAAAGAACTAAGTGCCGAAGAGCAGGCAAAGGGATTGGCTTTAACTCATCCAACGGTTAAAAATCGTATTGTAAATACAGCTTTGCAAACTGCTGTTAAAACAAACCCATCGCCCATTTACTCCCAAAGCGTTTTAAAGCGAATTAGCACCGGTAATTTTGAAGATGATATGGCTAAAATTGCCAATTACGACTGGATAATTGAGGTTGTAGTTGAAAATTTAGGTATTAAACAAAAGGTATTTGAGCAAGTAGAGCAATTCCGCAAGCCAGGTACTTTGGTAACTTCTAACACTTCGGGCATCCCAATACACATGATGGCTGAAGGTAGAAGCGATGATTTTAAAGCTAACTTCTGTGGTACACACTTTTTTAATCCGCCTCGTTATTTAAGGCTGTTAGAAATTATTCCAACACCACACACCAAGCCAGAACTGGTAGATTTCTTAATGCATTATGGCGATAAGTTTTTAGGTAAAACCACTGTTTTATGTAAGGATACGCCTGCGTTTATAGCCAATAGGGTTGGTGTTTATTCTATCATGTCTTTATTGCATTTGGTAGAGAAAATGGACTTAACGGTTGAGGAAGTAGATAAATTTACTGGTCCGGCTTTAGGTAGGCCAAAATCTGCAACTTTCCGTACAACAGATGTGGTGGGTTTAGATACCATGATTAAGGTATCAAAAGGATTGTATGATAACTGTCCGGATGATAAAGCACATGATTTGTTCAAACTTCCAGCATATGTTCAGAAAATGGAAGCTAACAATTGGTTGGGGGATAAAACCAAACAAGGTTTCTACAAAAAGACAAAATCGCCTGACGGCAAAACAGAAATATTAGCGCTTGATTTAAAAACGCTAGAATATCGTCCCCAACAAAAAGTAAAATCTGCCACTTTAGAAATAACTAAAACTATTGAAAAAGTAGCGGATAGAATGAAAATTTTTGCAACTGGTAAAGATAAAGCGGGTGAATTATTCAGGGCTTCTTTCTTTGGTTTGTTCGAATATGTTTCAGACCGCATTCCAGAAATTTCTGATGAATTGTATCGCATTGACGATGCAATGCGTGCGGGTTTTGGCTGGGATCTAGGTCCGTTTGAGGTTTGGGATGCTGTTGGTATTCAGGCTTCATTGGATGGAATGAAACAATACGGGCATACACCAGCAGCTTGGGTAAGCGAAATGTTGGCTGCCGGACACAGTTCATTCTATAAAATTGAAGATGGTGTTAAAAAATATTACGACATCCCATCTAAAAGCTATAAGGCAATTCCAGGTACAGATGAGTTTATTATCCTAGATAATTTAAGAGCCAATAAAGTGCTTTGGAAAAACAGTGGGGCATCAATCATCGATTTAGGTGATGGGATTTTAAATGTAGAATTCCACTCTAAAATGAACACCATTGGTGGAGATACCTTATCAGCCATTAATAAGGCAATTGATATGGCAGAGAAGGATTATCGTGGGGTTGTAATTGGCAATGATGGAGCTAATTTCTCGGCAGGTGCTAACGTGGGCATGATTTTTATGATGGCAGTTGAGCAAGAGTGGGAAGAGTTAAACATGGCTGTTCGATTGTTCCAGAATACATCAATGCGCATTCGTTACTCCTCAATTCCCGTTGTTGTTGCTCCTCATAATCTGACCTTAGGTGGTGGTTGCGAATTTAGTCTGCATGCAGATTTTGTGCAATTAAATGCAGAAACTTATATGGGGTTGGTTGAGTTTGGCGTAGGTGTTATTCCGGGTGGAGGTGGAAGTAAAGAGTTTGCTTTACGTGCATCTGATGAATATAAAGCAGATCAAATTGTGCAGAACACCATGAAAGACCGTTTCTTGACTATAGGAATGGCTAAAGTTTCTACTTCTGCGGTTGAGGCATTTGAATTGGGTTATCTACAAAAAGATAAATACGCCATTAGTATGAACAGGAGCCGTTTAATTGCTGATGCTAAGGCGAAGGCAATTGAACTGGCAGATGCAGGTTATACTAAGCCTGTTCAGCGAAAAGACATTAAGGTTTTAGGTAAACAAGGCTTAGGAATTGTTTATGCCGGTGCAAATACCATGTATTCTGGTAACTACATTTCAGAACACGATAAAAAAATCTCAGAGAAATTAGGCTGGGTAATGTGTGGTGGAGATTTATCATCGCCAACAGAAGTTACCGAACAATACCTGTTGGATTTAGAAAGAGAAGCCTTTTTATCACTTTGTGGAGAAAGAAAAACTTTAGAGAGAATACAGAGCATTGTAACGAAAGGGAAACCTTTGAGAAATTAAAATTGGTATTGCGTATTGCGATTTGAGTATTGAGACAAGTTTGTTGGAAATAGTTTAATAAAGTTAAGGACATCCCTATTGTGCAAAACTGAAAATTTAAAATTATGCACAATATTAAAGAACTTAAAATTTGGCAAAAAGCGATTGATTTAGCTGTAAAAGTTTATGAAATCTCTGCCAAGTTCCCCTCAGATGAACGTTTTGGACTTGTGTCTCAAACAAGAAGATGCGCAGTTTCTGTCCCATCAAATATATCTGAAGGAGCAGGAAGAAATACTAAAGGAGAGTTTAGACAATTTTTGGGAATTGCAAATGGCTCTTCCTATGAGTTACAAACTCAAATGATTATTGCTGAAAAGCTAGGATTTATAAATGAAGTTGATTGTGAAAAGCTATTAGATAATATAGATGAACTCCAAAAAATGAATTATAAACTTCAAGCAGCATTAAAATAAGTAAAAATTAATAGGTAGGCTCATTGTCTCAATACACAAAACGCTCTACATAACATTAATAAAATTAACAAGTAGGCTCATTGTTTCAATACGCAATACGCTCTACTCAATACTAAATAAATGGAAGCATATATAATAGCAGGACTTAGAACAGCTGTAGGCAAGGCACCACGAGGTGTATTTCGTTTTACAAGGGCTGATGAATTGGCGGCAAATGTAATTAGAGAATTGGTGGCTTCGGTTCCGAATTTGGATAAGGAGCAAATTGACGATGTAATTGTAGGTAATGCAACTCCAGAGGCAGAGCAAGGCTTAAATATTGCCCGTATGATTTCGCTGATGGGCTTGGATACAGATAAAGTTCCAGGCGTAACCATTAATCGTTATTGTGCATCAGGGTTAGATACCATTGCAACTGCAGTAGCAAAAATTAAAGCTGGTATGGCAGATTGTATTGTTGCTGGTGGTGTGGAAGTAATGTCGGGTATGCCATTTGGGGGATGGAAATTAGTGCCAAATCCAGAGGTGGCAAAAACTAATCCAGATTGGTACTGGGGAATGGGTTTAACGGCAGAAGCGGTTGCTAAAGAATACAATGTGAATAGAGAAGATCAAGATGAGTTCTCTTTTAATTCGCATCAAAAAGCTATTGAGGCAATTAAAAATGGTCATTTAAAAGCTGGTGTTTTGCCAATTACGGTAAACGAAAACTATTTAGATGCGAATATGAAAAAGCAAACCCGCTCTTACGTAGTAGATACTGATGAGGGTCCGAGGGCAGATACAACCGTTGCAGCTTTGGCAAAGTTAAAACCAGTTTTTGCTGCAAATGGTGTAATCACAGCAGGTAACTCTTCACAAACATCAGATGGAGCAGCATTTGTTTTAGTGGTTTCTGAAAAGAAAATGAAAGAATTAGGTGCAGAGCCGATTGCTCGTTTGGTAAGTTATGGTGTAGCAGGTGTGCCACCACGTGTCATGGGAATTGGTCCAATTGAGGCCATTCCTAAAGCATTAAAACAAGCAGGTTTAAAACAAGATGATATGGACTTAATTGAGCTAAATGAAGCCTTTGCATCTCAGTCTTTAGCAATCATCAGAACATTAGGTTTAGACCAAAGTAAAATCAATGTTAATGGCGGTGCAATAGCTTTGGGTCACCCACTTGGCTGTACGGGAGCGAAATTATCTGTCCAAATATTTAACGAATTAAAAAGACAAAATAAAAAATACGGAATGGTAACCATGTGTGTGGGAACTGGACAGGGTGCGGCTGGGATATTTGAGGTTTTTTAAAGAGATATGAGATTTGCGTATTGCGTATTGAGACAAAGTCGATAGGTTATAGCAATTTATTTAATGGATTATTAATGGAGTATTGTCGCAATACGCAATACTCACTACACAATACTAAAATGGAAACTACAGACAAAAAAACAATTAAAGGTGGCGAGTTCTTAATTACTGAAACCACTTACCAGGATGTATTTATTCCTGAGGAATTTGATGAAGAGCAGCAAATGATTGCGCAGACTTGTCGTGATTTTTTGGTGCAAGAGATTAATCCAATTTTAGATAGGATTGATACGCAAGAGGAAGGATTAATGCCGTCATTGATGGATAAAGCTGGAGAATTGGGCATTTTAGGTGTATCTATTCCTGAAGAATACGGAGGTTTTGGTAAGAACTTTAACACTTCAATGTTGGTGGCTGACGTTTGTGGTGCTGGTCATTCTTTTGCGGTTGCTTTATCTGCACATACTGGAATTGGCACTTTGCCCATCCTTTATTATGGTAATGAAGCGCAAAAAGCTAAATATATTCCTAAACTCGGGACTGGTGAATGGAAAGCTTCTTACTGTTTAACTGAGCCAAATTCTGGCTCTGATGCCAACTCTGGTAAAACAAAAGCTAAGTTAACGCAAGATGGAAAACACTATGTCATCAACGGGCAAAAGATGTGGATTACCAATGGAGGTTTTGCTGATATCTTTATTGTTTTTGCAAAAATTGATGACGATAAAAACTTAACTGCGTTTATTGTAGAAAAAGATTTTGGGGGTATTACCATGAACCCAGAAGAACATAAAATGGGTATCAAAGGTTCGTCAACTCGTCAAGTATTTTTTAATGATTGCCACGTACCGGTTGAGAATATGCTTTCTGATAGAGAAAATGGTTTTAAAATAGCAGTTAACATTTTAAATATTGGTCGTATAAAATTATCAGCAGCGGCAATTGGTGGTAGTAGAGAAGTCTTAAACCAGGCTGTAAATTATTCCAATGAGCGTGTTCAGTTTGATAGGCCGATTTCTAAATATGGTGCGATCAGATTTAAAATCGCCGAGATGGCGGCTAAGATTTATGCTGTAGAATCTGCAAATTATAGAGCTGGACAAAATATTGATGATGCTTATGATGAATTGGTTGCAGGCGGAATGGATGCAAGTAAAGCAAAGCTGAAATCTACCGAGCAATTTGCTGTAGAATGCGCAATTTTAAAGGTTTGGGGTTCTGAAGTATTAGATTATGTTACTGATGAAGGTGTTCAGATTTATGGCGGTATGGGTTTTAGCGCCGATGCGCCAATGGATAGAGCTTATCGTGATGCCCGAATCAATCGAATTTTCGAAGGTACTAATGAAATCAATAGACTTTTAACAGTTGACATGATGTTGAAACGTGCGATGAAAGGTGAGCTAGATTTAATGACACCTGCAACAGCTGTGGCAGCAGAGCTGATGTCTATTCCTGATTTTGGAGAAGAGGATACAACCTTGTTTGCGGCAGAGAAAAAAATTATCTCCAACCTAAAGAAAGCCACCTTGATGGTAGCAGGTGCTGCGGTTCAAAAGCTGATGATGAGCTTATCTAAAGAGCAAGAGATTTTAATGAACATTGCCGATATGGCAAGTTATGTTTATATCGCTGAATCAGCTATGTTAAGAACGGAGAAATTAGTTTCATTAAAAGGCGAAGAAGCTTGCAAAGGTCAGATAGATATGATGAAAATCTACTTTGTAGAAGCAGTTGATGGAACGCAAAAAGCCGGTAAAGAAGCTTTATGGGCATTTGCAGAAGGAGATGAGCAAAGAATGATGTTGGTTGGTTTACGTAGGTTTACCAAAATGGAGCCATTTAATGTAAAACAAGCTCGTCAGAATGTGGCGCAGCAAATTATAGAAGCGAACAAATATGTTTTTTAAGGTTGAATGTTGAGGGTGTAGAGGTTTAGAGTTTGAGCATTTAGCTAAACTCTAAACCATTTTTTGCATTATAATAAAACCTTAAATCTTTCGTCTTCCTACCCTTCCACTTTTTTCAAATTGTTAAATTTGGTTAAAAATTGCGCCATCAGCAATAAAAGCTTATTTTTGTGCAATTATGTTAAAAACCAGAATGATAATTGGTCTTTTTTTAATTGTTGGAGCTTTCTCCGCTTGTAAAAAAGATTCATATGATGCAGAAAAACAAGCAAAGATTGACGACGGGTTAATTGTAGATTTCATAGCTAAAAACAGTATAGTTGCTGTAAAACATAGCTCAGGCCTTTATTATCAAATTTTGTCTCCAGGTACAGGAAATACGGTGATTAATAGCTCGACAAATGTTACAGTAAACTACGAAGGAAGATTATTGAATGGAAACGTTTTTGATAAATCAGCTGCAGCAGCTACTTTTCCATTGGGTAATTTAATACAAGGCTGGCAAATTGGTATTCCATTGATACAAAAAGGTGGAAGAATACGATTAATTATACCTTCGGCCATGGCTTATGGAAATACATCACCAAGTTCATCAATACCAGCAAATTCGGTTTTAGATTTTACAATAGATTTAATTGGTGCACAATAATATAAAAATGCGTAAACTAACTACATACACTTTAGCCTTGTTAGGCATACTTGTTCTTTTTAATTCTTGTAAAAAGGAATATGAAACCATCGAAAGTATTGATGATGCAAAAATACAGGCATACATTAAAAAGAATAACTTAACGATGACTAAAGATCCTTCAGGATTTTATTATCAATTAGTAACTCAAGGTACTGGTGCTTCTTTATTAAATAAAGACTCTGTTTTTTATAACTTGTCCATAAGTTCTTTAGGAGGTGCAAACTATTACACAACAGCAGCTTATAATAATGAAGGAACTTACTTGGGTTATATTAGTCCCTCTTCTTATAGAACGGCTTTGGAAGGTGCAAATAGAGGTGCAAAGGTTCGCGTAATTTTACCTTCTTATTTAGCCTACGGTAAAAATGGAAATGCAACTGTACCTTCAAATGAGGTGATCATTTCAGATATTACTACGGAAGTTTTACCTACTCAATGGCAAATTGATGATAAACGAATTGTTGATTTTTTAGCTGCAAAAGGATTAACGGCAACGAAAAGTCCTTTAAGAGTATATTATATTGTAAAAACACCAGGAACTGGAACGTCTGTTGATATATCATCAACAATTACCGTGAAGTACACCGGTAGAACTCTAAATGGAACCGTATTTGATACAAGCGGAGATGCTACAATTTCATCTCCTTTAGTAAGTTTAATTAAGGGCTGGGAGGTACTGTTAGGCATGCAGAAGGGCGCAAAAGTTAGAATTTTTGTTCCGTCAAATTTAGGGTATGGACTTGATGCCCAAACAAGTATTCCAGGAAGTTCAGTTTTAGATTTCGATATTGAATTAGTTGATGTAACTAATTAAATTAAAAATATTTTCTAAAAGCCATTAACCCGAAAGTTGATGGCTTTTTTATGTCAATGCTTTTTTAAATGCTGCCAAGATCCTATCTCTTGCAAATGTATGTTCAACTATAGGGATAGGTAGTATTGCATTTTTATATTCAGGAGCCCATTTATAAACATACTGCATTTTAGGGTCGAATTTTTTAAGCTGTAATTCTGGATTAAAAACCCTGAAATAAGGTGCAGCATCATTACCAGATCCACAGGCCCATTGCCAACCACCAACATTGCTTGCCTGCTCATAATCTAACAATTTTTCTGCAAAATAAGCTTCTCCCCAACGCCAATCTATTAAAAGGTGCTTGCATAAAAAGCTGGCTACCACCATCCTTACACGGTTGTGCATAAAACCAGTTTCATTTAATTGTCGCATTCCAGCATCAACTATTGGGTAACCTGTTTTGCCATCGCACCAAGCTTTAAATTCAGTTTCATTATTTCGCCACTTAATATTATCATAGGCAGGTTTAAATGCGTGATCAACAATGTGAGGATGGTGCCACAAAATCATCATGTAAAATTCTCTCCAAGCCAATTCAGAGAGCCATTTATCTGCTCTTTGATCTTGTGCTTCCCTAACTACCTCGCGTATGCTTATGGTGCCAAACCTTAAGTGTAAACCAATATGAGTTGTGGCATCCTTAGCAGGATAGTCGCGTTCTTTATCATAATCTTTTAGCTTTTTCTCGAAATTATTAGATGGAAATCCTAGATGTGATTTTTCAAACCCTAGCTCTTTTAAAGTTGAAAATGGAAGCGAAGGGGTTTGAAATAAGTTTTTTAAATATTTACCAGTGGGATAAGATTTAACATAAAAATCATTCAGCTTCTTTAGCCATTGGCGATAGTAAGGTGTGAACACAGAATAAGGCTTTCCATCATCCTTTACAATTTCATTCTTCTCAAAAATAACCTGGTCTTTGTAAGTTTTCAAGGGTATATTCTCACTCCTTAAAAACTCGCCTAAACTATCATCTCTTTTTGTAGCATAAGGTTCATAATCGTGATTTGCATAAACACCTTTAACATTATATTCACTTAAAATTTCTGGCCACGCTTTCTCTGGCGTGTCAAATTTCAATAACATTGAAGAACCTTTCTCCTTTAATTGTTCTTGAATATCGACCAAGGTCTGATAAATGAATGTTATTCGGGGATCGGCTTTATTTTCTAGTTTATTAAGGATATTTTTATCGAAAATGAATAAAACTAAAACAGGATATTTTCCTTTTAAGGCGTAATATAAAGCGGCATTATCTTTTAGTCGTAAATCTCTTCTTAACCAACAAATGCTAATTTCTGCCCCTTGATCCCCTAAAGGGGACTTTCTTGATGGTATGTTATTTTGTTTCATTGTAAACTTGTAACTCCTCCTTTAGTGGGTTGGAGAGTTATAAATTGAATTTAAAGCATCGTCTAAATTTACATAAGTATATTTATAACCTGCCTCTAAAAGTTTGTTGGCAATGGTGTTGTTGCTCATTAGAGGTAAAATGCTCATTTCTCCCATAATAGCCTTGAGGGCAAATTTAGGGATATGAACTGGCCAAACAGGGCGATTTATTTTTCCTGCAATAGCTTTTGTTAAAAATTTATTCGAAACAGGAAAGGGTGCGCAAGCATTATAAGGGCCATTCATTTTCTCATCCTCTGCTGCTTTAATAAAGATTTTAACGATATCATCCAAATGTATCCAAGGCATCCATTGTTTGCCTGAACCTAAAGGTGCGCCCACAAATAATTTAATTGGGGTTTCCATTGCTTTTAAAGCTCCATCTTCTTTACTTAATATTAGACCAATTCTAATTTTTACTACCCTTATGCCTAATTCAACTCCTTCGGTTGCAGCATTTTCCCATAACTTACAGCATTCTGATAAAAAACCTTCTCCAGGCTCACTTGTTTCTGCTAAAATCTCATTACCTCTATCGCCATAAAAACCAACAGCAGAAGCAGATATAAATGTAGTTACTGGGGCTTTTGTTTCTTTAATGGTTTTATATAAAAGTTGGGTAGATAAAACCCTACTGTCGATAATTTCTTTTTTCCTTTCGTCAGTCCATTTTTTATCTGCTATACCTTCGCCAGCTAGGTGGATAATTGTATCTATGTCCTTTAACGCATTTGAATCTATGGTTTGCTTATAAACATCCCATAGAAATACATTTACATCTTTTATAGATGCTTGTTTTCTTGATAAAATAGAAATTTGATAACCTTCTGCTTGCAATGCAGGAATAAGTTGTTTGCCCACTAAACCAGTTGCACCTGTGATGAGAATGTTTTTTGCCATACTGTATATACTGTAAATGTTTGGTTTTGGTTTACGAAAGATAGTAATTTCTTTATAGTTCGATGGTTCATTTGTTCACTAGTTCAATGTTGCTATGGTCCCCTCTTTTGCTTAATGAGCTTCTGTGTGATATGCAACTCCTTTTTCCTTCTTACCTGCCTGTCCGGTAGGCAAGCATCTTCCCTTTTCCATTAGAATGTGTTATCGGTATGTAAAAAATAAGATGGCAGGACTTGTAATTGTAAGATTTTGTGCAAATTGCAAGTCAATATAAATGGCTACGGATATGAGCAAAAAGATTTTAGTTTGGTTTAGGAATGATTTACGCCTGCATGATAACGAAATGCTAGTGGAAGCCATTGCAAAAGCCGATGAAATTTTACCTGTTTATGTGTTTGACCCTCGTCATTTTGAGAATTCTCGGTACCATACCATCAAAACGGGCTCTACCAGAGCTCAATTTCTAATAGAGAGTGTTGAGTCTATCCGTCAATCATTTCAAAAACTTGGTGGCGACATTCTAATTGCACAAGGTAAACCTGAAGAGTTATTGCCAGCTCTTGTAGCGCAATATGAAATTTCAGAAGTTTATCACCATAGGGAAGTAGCTAGCGAAGAAACTGCCGTGTCTACTGGTGTTGAAGATTTACTTTGGAAACAGAAAGTGAACTTAAAGCATTTTATTGGTCACACGCTTTATAACAAGGAAGATTTGCCTTTTCCGATAAAGGATATACCTGATGTTTTTGCTCAATTTAAAAAGAAAACGGAACGTGATGCTATTGTAAAACCTTGCTTTTTAACACCAGAAAAAATCAATTTTGTTAGTGTTGAAGATTGGGGCGCATTACCGAAGCTAAGCAACCTCATCATAAATGAAGAATTGCAGGGTTTGACTGAGAATTCTGAGTTTAAGGGCGGTGAACAGGAGGCGTTTAAACATTTGCACGATTTCTTGCATGCTGGTGAAGATATGGCTTTGTCTAATGCATCTTTAAAAAAGAACGAGGTCGTTTCTAAGCTCTCCGCTTGGCTAGCTTTGGGTTGTCTGTCGCCGAGGGAGGTTTATTGGAAGATGAAGGAGGCAGAAGCTAATTATGGTTTAAAGCCTTATTTTAACCAAATTGTTTTAGGGCTTTTATGGCGTGATTATTATCGTTTTATGTTTAAGAAATATAGAAATACATTTTTTAAACCAGCTGGATTTGCCGCTAACTTGCAAGCCTTGCCCCAGGTAGATAATGATTTATTACAAGCTTGGAAAAATGGAAATACTGGTCAGCCTTTGGTAGACGCAATGATTTATGAGCTAAATACTACAGGTTATATTAATAATGCAGCCAGACAATTAGTAGCTACTTATTTAGTTTACGAATTAGGTTTAAGCTGGGTAATGGGCGCAGCATATTTTGAAGAAAAACTAATTGATTATAATCCTGCAAGCAACTGGGGGAATTGGGCAAATATAGCTGGTGTTGGAAACGACCAACGTTTAACTAACAGTTTCAATTTTGAAAAACTGCTTAAAATCGTCGACCCTAAAGGTCTTTATAGTCAGCCTGTTAGGGCTTAACTTTTCTGGTAACCAAAAAGTGGCTTTTTATTTAATTTAATTGTTAAGTTTATTGCCATTTTTTAAGGTAAAATCCTAATTTTGCAATACTTATCGAAAATAATACACAAATGGATAACTTATCTTATCTCAATGGCGCCAACGCCGAATATATAGAATCCTTATACCAAAGCTATAAAGAAGACCGAAATTCAGTTGAATTTGGGTGGCAAAAATTTTTTGAAGGCTTTGATTTTGGCAGAACCTCTGATGCTACAGCAGTTAGTACTGAGGCACCAGAACATTTTTTAAAAGAAATTAACGTTCTAAATCTAATTAACGGATACCGTCAACGTGGTCATTTGTTTACCAAAACAAACCCAGTTAGAGAAAGACGTAAACATACACCAACTTTAGCAATTGAGAATTTTGGTTTAGCACAAGCCGATTTAAATACGGTATTTAATTCTGCTATTGAAACCGGTATTGGTGCGCCTGCAAAATTGAGCGATATTGTTGCTTTTCTAGAACAAACTTATTGCGTTTCTATTGGTGCTGAATATAAATATGTTCGTACTCCAGAAATTTTACAGTGGATTGAGCAGAAAATGGAAAGCGAGCGCAATACGCCTAAGTTTTCTATTGATGAGAAAAAACGCATCCTTACTAAATTAAATGAAGCCGTAAGTTTTGAGAACTTTTTGGGCACTAAATTCTTGGGGCAAAAACGTTTTTCATTAGAAGGTGCAGAAGCAGTTATCCCAGCTTTAGATTCGGTAATTGAAAAAGGCGCTGAATTAGGTATTGAAGAGTTTGTGATTGGAATGGCACATCGCGGTCGTTTAAATGTATTGGCAAACATCATGCAAAAAACCTATAAGGATATTTTTGCAGAGTTTGAAGGTAAAGGTTACAGCGCAGATTCTCCATTTGGAGGTGATGTGAAATATCACTTAGGTTACTCAACAGACGTAACAACTAATGCAGGTAAAAATGTTCACTTGAGCTTATGCCCAAATCCATCTCACTTAGAAACAGTAAATGGAGTGGTTGAGGGAATGTCTCGCTCTAAAATTGATTTTAAATATGGTGGCGACAATAGTCGCTTAGCACCAATATTAATTCATGGTGATGCATCTGTTGCTGGCCAGGGAATTGTTTACGAAGTGATACAAATGGCTAGTTTGGAAGGTTACAAAACTGGTGGTACCATCCATTTAGTAATTAATAACCAAATTGGTTTTACAACGAATTATAAAGATGCCCGTTCTAGTACTTATTGTACGGATATTGCTAAAGTAACCTTATCGCCGGTTTTCCATGTAAATGGAGATGATGTAGAAGCTTTGGTTTATGCTATTAATTTAGCGATGGAGTATCGTCAGAAATATAAAAATGATGTGTTTATTGATATTTTATGCTACCGCAGATTTGGTCACAACGAAGCGGATGAACCTAAATTCACTCAACCATTGTTATACAAAGCAATAGAGAAACACGCTAATCCTCGTGATATTTATATCGAAAAATTGACTAAAACTGGTGAATTGGAAGCTGGTTTAGCTAAGGAGATGGAAAAACAGTTTAAAGGTCTTTTACAAGAGCGTTTAAATGAAGCTAAAGAAATTACATCAACTTATAGTGATGTTAAATTTGGTGGCGCTTGGGCAGACATGCGGTTAGCTACAGCAAAAGATTTTGATGTTTCTCCAGATACTTCTGTAAAGAAAGCAACCTTACTAGAAGTAGCCAAAAGAATTTCTACACTTCCTGCTGATAAAAAGTTCTTCAAAAAGATTGAGAAATTATTTGATGAGCGTAATAAAATGGCAACAACCACCCATGTTTTTGATTGGGCAATGGGCGAGCAATTAGCTTACGGAACTTTATTGGCCGAAGGTAAAAGAGTTCGTTTAAGTGGACAAGATGTAAAAAGAGGTACTTTCTCTCATCGCCATGCGGTTTTAACGTTAGAAGATTCTGAAGAAGAATACACGCCATTAGCAAATGTTTCTGATCAACAAGCACAATTTGATATTTACAATTCGCACTTGTCTGAATACGGTGTTTTAGGATTTGAATATGGTTATGCAATGGCCAATCCAAATGCCTTAACAATTTGGGAAGCTCAATTTGGTGATTTCTTTAACGGAGCTCAAATTGTTGTAGACCAATATATTGCTAGTGCAGAAACAAAATGGCAAAGAGAGAACGGATTGGTGATGTTGTTACCTCACGGTTATGAAGGTCAAGGTCCGGAACATTCATCGGCTCGAATTGAGCGTTTCATGGAGCTTTGTGCAGATTACAACATGCAAATTGCTAACTGTACAACACCTGCTAACTTCTTCCATGCTTTACGTCGTCAATTTAAACGTGATTTCCGTAAGCCTTTAGTGGTGTTCAGTCCTAAGAGTTTATTGCGTCATCCGCTTTGCGTAAGCCCACTTACTGATTTCACAGAAGGTAAGTTTAAAGAAGTAATTGATGATGCAAACGTAAAGGCAGCAGATGTTAAACGTGTTGTTTTCTGTAGTGGAAAGATCTATTACGAATTATTAGAAACACAAAAAACAAACGCGAAGGGAGATGTTGCTTTGGTACGTGTAGAACAATTGTATCCAACTCCTGTAGACCAAATGGAAGCTGTTTACAAACGTTACAAAAATGCAAAAGATGCGGTTTGGGTTCAAGAAGAACCAGAAAATATGGGGGCTTGGCCATACTTGTTGCGTAAATTAAGAAAAACTTCATTTAGCCAAATGGATGTTATTTCTAGAAAAGAAAGCAGCAGTACAGCTACAGGTTATGCAAAACAACATACCAATCAGCAAGCTTACATTATTGCGAGTGCTTTTGATGTTCCTGTAACTGAGAAGGTAAAAGAAACTGCGGCAAAAGCAACCAAAAAATTAGTAAATATAGATTAAAAGAGATTTGAGATGTGAGATTTGAGATGTGAGACATTTCAACGTTGCAACATTTCAACCTTAAAACTTTACAACATAAATAAAGATATGGGTTTAGAAATAAAAGTTCCGCCAGTTGGCGAATCGATTACAGAAGTAGTTTTATCACGTTGGGTTAAAAACGATGGGGATTTTGTTGAAATGGACGAAATCATCGCAGAGTTAGAATCTGATAAGGCAACATTCGAATTAACAGCAGAAAAAGCAGGAACTTTAAAAATTGTAGCTGCCGAAGGCGATACTTTACCAATTGGAGCAGTAGTTTGTTCAATTGAAGAAGGTGGAGCAGCTGCAGCACCAGCAAAAACTGAAACTCCAGCAGCACCAGTTGCTGATAAGGTTAGTGCACCAGTTGCTGAAAAATCCGGCGAAAGCTATGCAACTGGAACTCCATCGCCATCAGCTGCTAAAATTTTGGCAGAAAAAGGTGTTGATGCAGGCGTAGTAAAAGGAACAGGTGTTGATGGTAGAATTACCAAAGAGGATGCTTTAAAGTCCGAAAGTCCGAAAGCTACTAGTCCGAAAGCTGCAACTACTCCAGCTCCAGCAGTTGCAGGTTCTAGAGGTGAACGTAGAGAAAAAATGTCGCCTTTACGTAAAACAGTTGCTAAACGTTTAGTAACTGTTAAAAATGAAACAGCAATGTTAACCACATTTAATGAGGTAAACATGAAGCCAATCATGGACTTAAGGGCTAAGTATAAAGACCAATTTAAAGAGAAACATGGTGTTGGTTTAGGGTTCATGAGTTTCTTTACTAAAGCAGTTTGTGAAGCAGCTAAAGACTTCCCTGCGGTTAATGCTCGTATAGAAGGTGAAGAAGTTGTTTACAATGATTTTGTGGATGTTTCTATCGCAGTTTCTGCACCAAAAGGATTGGTTGTTCCAATTATTAGAAATGCAGAAAGCATGAGCTTGGCACAGATTGAAAAAACTGTAATTGAATTGGCTACAAAAGCAAGAGATAGCAAATTGACAATTGACGAAATGACAGGTGGAACATTTACAATCACCAATGGTGGTGTATTTGGTTCGATGATGTCTACTCCAATTATCAATGCACCTCAATCTGCAATTTTAGGAATGCACAATATTATTGAGCGCCCAATTGCCGAGAATAAAGAAGTAGTTATTCGTCCGATGATGTACATTGCCTTATCTTACGACCACAGAATTATCGACGGTCGTGAGTCTGTTGGCTTCTTGGTAAGAGTTAAACAATTATTAGAAGATCCTGCTAGATTATTACTGGGCGTATAATTAAAATATAAATTTATTGGCCCTAATGTTTTGCATTAGGGCTTTTTTTTGAACTTCTTTTTAGAAAGATTAAATGAAGAAAATAATACTAAGTTTATTGCTTTTGATGGCAATGGGAAAGTTGTCGGCACAAACTACAATACAAAATTCTGGGTGGCTATTTTTATTGAATAGTACGAAATTGAGTGAAAAATGGGGCTTGCATTTAGATGTACAAGTACGTTCTTCAGATAACTGGGAATATGTTAGAAATGTATTGGTAAGACCAGGGATAACTTATTACATTAACGATAGAAATAATGTAACAGCTGGTTATTTATATGCAACTACTGATACTCGATTAATAGGAACTTCAAATACCGTTTTAACAGAGAATAGGATTTGGGAACAGTATATTTTTACCCATAAACTAAAATCAAGTTTTGTAAGCCATAGGGCGAGATTAGAGCAACGCTTCATAGAACAAACCAATGGTGATGAAATCTTTGCGCAACGATTCCGTTATTTTGTCAGGTTATTGCAGCCCTTGCAAGGCAAGGTAGATGTTTTTAGCAAGGGACCTTTTGTTGCATTGCAAAATGAAGTATTTTTGAATGTACAGAACAAAGAACTTCTAAACAACAGTTTGTTCGATCAAAATAGGCTATACATAGCTGGTGGTTATCGTTTCTCTAAACATATAGATTTGGAAGCAGGATATTTAAACCAATATATAAATGGGTCGGCTAGAAATACCTCAAATAGAGTTGCTCAATTGGCCTTGTACACAAGGTTTTAATGAATTAAAAGTCATTTTTATAGTTTTAAGTTGTTAAAAGAATGTTTTTAATCACCTTTGGATAAATGAAACGTTCATCTATACTAATATTTGCTTTACTATTCGGTAGAAAAGTTAGCGCCCAAGAAATCATTACCCCTCCAGTTAATCAGCCAAAAATTGGCAAAAGCCTTTTTAACAATACTGTTAGCAGGAACTTTTCTCGTAAAGGTGAATGGTTTGTACATTGGGGATGGAATTTTTCATGGTACGATACTAGCGACTTAAATTTCAAAGGTCCGGGATATAATTTCACTTTAAAAAATATTACCGCGAAAGATAGACCATCGGAAATTTCTACAGATTATATTAATCCTTTAGAGCTAACTACGCCACAATTCAATTTCCGTTTCGGCTATTTTATTAAGGATAATTATAGTATTTCGTTAGGGTGGGACCATATGAAATACGTAATGGATGTGCCTCAAACAGTAAATGTAGATGGTTATATCAGTGCTACGATTTCTAATCCAGCTATACCTACAGGTGCTTATGCAGGCACCTATAACAATACGCCGTTAACTGTTAAGGCTGATATGTTGAAGTTTGAGCATACGGATGGTTTTAATTATGTAAGCACAGAATTAGAACGTTATGATGACATCTGGGTAGCTAAATCTCAAAAAAACATGTTAACGATGGAAACTGGTGTGGGAGTTGGTTTAATGATACCTAGAACTGATGTGCGCTTGTTCGGAGTTGGCGAAAATAACTTCTGGAATATAGCTGGTTACGGCATTTCTGCAAAGGCAGGATTGAAGTTTCACTTCACTAAAAAGTTCTATCTTCAAAATACAACAAAGGTTGGATTTACCGACTTATCTGCCATTCACACCACAGGAAGAGATGATTTAGACGGAGCAAGCCAAACAATAAGATATTTGGAAAACTTTACGGCCTTGGGATTTCAGTTTTAGAATGTTAGACACATAGTTTTTCTCGGTTTTTTCTGATAATTTAATTTTTATGGCATTCTTTTAAAGGTGTGGCAAACCCTGCTGTCCCTTATTTTTCATTCTGTAGCCTAAAGGAATATAATTTAACTTTTTAAATATGATTTCATAACCAAGATTATGCTTCTTTGATGCTAAATCTTATAAGCAAAGTTAACTTACAAAGGGTTGATTGAGGTAAGAATTAGCTATATCTATGGTTTTATTATGCCCTAAAATAGGTGATAATAAAGCTATTTTTACCCTTTTGATTCTTTTGTTTTAGTTTGAGATTTGGGTTAACCCATCGGATTTTTATCTCAATGTCTTCTAGGTTAATAAATTATTGAAAATTTAAACCAAAACTCCTTATGAGTGCTTCTCAATCAAATCTGTCAGATCCTAAGTATGGATATGATATGGTAGTTGCAACTACCCAAACTGCTATAAACGCGACAATGAAAGAATGGCTTTCTAAATATGTTGGTAAGCCTTTTATCCAAGCCTATGTATTTAACCCAGAAACAGAATCACCAATCATTAGTGATTTTGACAAATTAAGGGAAAAGTTAGGATTTGATCCTTTCGAGATCCCAGAAGATACACCAACAACAGATCCCCGTTTTGCTAAACTTAAAGAGGAGATGTTTATGTTTGCTTTTATAGTTGAAATTGGATTGCCCAAATTTGATTTGGATAAAATCCCTGCTGTCATCGAGTTTAATAAAGAGGGTTCGTATGTAACCTACAACATGGTTTGCAAAACTTTTAAGATCATCGCAATTGAGCAGCCAACCTACGGTAAACCCAAATGGATTAACCTTGACCAAGCTAAATGTGATGCGCCTTGGGTATTCAGTTTTATGGTAGATCTTGATATGCGAACAGACAATATCCACAACCACATGCATGAACTGCCGGAAGAAACGCAAAAAGATATTAAAAATCTTGGCGAAGATATGTTCAGTATGCAACAGCTTTTTCTTGATTTGAATAGTGCTGGTATGAGTGATCAGCCCTTAATTTCAGGACTGGATAAACAAAGTGCTGCCTATTTTTACCTGACCACATTTTTTATACAAGGATACATCAATGATATCGGTAAAACTGGCGGAGTGATGTTGGGCTTTAGTGTAGTTTCAAAAGAACCATTTCCGAAAAATGTATCTGTGATCCCAACTGATATGAATTTCGAAATTTGCTCTTACAGAGATGAAGCAGGAAAGCCTACTAAAGATTACAATGCCTATACGCTTAATTACCTCATTATGGCTAAAAATAACTTGATGCCAGCACCGGTACAGTTTACATGGAATTGGGTTGAGAAAGAAAGGGTAAGGGAACATGCAGGTGTAATGGCTGTAAATCGAGGTACATTTATTGCATTTTTGAGCCACCTGTTATCACCCAACTTACATTATACTTCTAAACAACCAAAAGTAAGATTTCATTGTGATTGTATTAAATCTACATTTTATTGGGATTTTGTAAATGACGATACCGTAAAAACGTATAACATTGTTAACAATGGCAGTGCCCATATTTTAACTTATAACTATAGCAAACATGATTCAAGCAGTGATACTACCTATTGTGGGGTTTATGGTACGTGGGGTAATATGAGTGCTAGCTATTCTGTGCAATCAGATATTTTTTTAGAGGCGACAAAGATCCGTACCGAAACGACAATTACGGTTCACATGCACTTGAATTCAATGTCGGCCGTTGCTGATGGTAACTTTGCAAAGTACAAAGCAACAACAGTTTATGCAATAGGAGTTGATGAATATGGCTCATTAACCGTTGATCAGGCTGAACCACAAGTTGATGATCAATCTGAATCAATCAGTACAAGTTTCTGGTCTAAGTTTATCAGTATGGGACAAATTGATGGAATGATTGAGAAGGTTAAAGGGAACATCAAGCCAATGGTTGAAAAATTGATCACAAATGAATCGAAAAATATCAAACAGATGTTAAATGGTTCTAGATCATGGGTTTTCCCAGGTGGGAAAACATTTGTTTTTAGAGAAGCGGCCTTTTCTGATTTTCAAGATCTAACATCAAAAGTATTGTATGTTGAACCCAATGCTACTAAGAAGGAGATCGCTATCCTGCTAAAACAGGCAAGTGAAGAAGATGCTCGAATGGATGCAGAAATTGCAAAATGCAAACAGCTAAAATCGGAGCCTGCATAGCCTTTATCATAAGGCATCCAAACGGTTTGTTTTATCAGATCGATGCCTTTGTTCATTTTTAACAAGACTAATTTTATCAAAATGTCAGAAAAAAAAATTACCTACTCTACAGAGTTAATGGTGAATTTTAAACAAACTACAGTAGTTTCGCCGCAAAAAAAATTTCAGGCATTACAAACTACTGAAGGTAATGCACTACTTTTTTCAATTAGCACCGATAATGTATTTTTTCTAACCGAACAAATACCTGGTACAAAAAGTGGCTGGGCACAGGCCGATTTAAGTAGTGGTTTAACAACGGTCCAGGGCAACGCAGCCATCAAAGTTAAAACCTTTGCGGTATCACAAAACTTTAGCAGTAAAAAAATTGATCTAGCGATAGCAGTTACCATCAATGAGAAAGATTATCTATATCTATCGCTTAATAATCCAGCCTCAGCGGCAGCAATTACTCCCGAAAATGTGAACTGGATGCTTGTTCCCTATGATGATCCTAGCCAGAAGGACATTAAAGTGCAGATTGAACACCTTTACATCGCCGAATCCAAAACCGAACAGTATATTGTTGTAGATATTTCGCGAAAAACATTCGCACTTCCTTCCAACTTTTTAGAACGTTATTATATCGATACCAATAAAAAGAAGGGAAAGTATTGGTGTAACCTTGTAATGGGGGGCGATCTTGATCCCGGAGTTCAGAGTTGCCTAGGCAGAAAAAAAGATGCTAGGGTTGATGCAATTTATACTTTAGGTGCCATTAATGGCAGAAAGGAACTGCTTTATGCTCCATTATATAATCCCTTTGATCCTGAGGCACCGCCAACAATTACTAGGTTAACTATGCCAGCTAGCGCTAGTGCTATAGCTGTTGCAGCTACTGAACATGGAGAAACTGACCTGTTTGTTGCGGCAGATAAAGCCTTGTATTATTTTGCAACTGACAATCAAAAAAATGATGCAAAAGGTGTGCAGATTCAACAGAGTGACCTGTTTGAAGGTGTTACCCATCTATTTGCATTTGCAACTACCGACCAATTTGTAATTTGGGGGATGAACCGTGCAAATCAGATTTTTTATACCTCTTGCCTCAGAGAAAATATAAACAAAGCTACATTCTGGACTTATCCTTTACCCATCCTTACAGGTGTAAATCAACTTTCTCCATACCTTAACATCACCGATTCTGCCAATACATTTTTTGCAGTAGCTGGTAATCAATTGAAAAAGGCCGTTCAATCACCAGAAACCAGTTTATGGAATTTTGAAGATATTTCCCTAAAACCGCCTGTAAACGAAAAGGCCAAGAGTATCAGTTCGTATACTACCCGAATTCAGCTTACAGACGGCAATGATCAAACCCTACCCGATAAAACTTTATATCTACAAGCGAGTGCCAGAATGCCGGTAACCGTTAATAATTTATATTATGTGTTAACACCAACTCCAATTCCTGTAGTTACAGATTCGTCAGGCGTAATTACCGTGATTGATGAGGTTGAAGACATATCAGGTATCCAGTTGATTATTTCTGACGAAGCTGGTACGTCGGTGGCAATTAATCCAATGGAAAAAGTGATCAATAAAATAGGAGCGCTTAATACTGGTGATAAACTTAAAGATGCGACCATTACCAATCCAGATGGAAGCTCCAAAAAACTCGTGACATCAGATGTGAGTAGTGATGATTTGGCAGCAGTGGCAAAATCAAACATCAATATCCATAAAGCCTATAAAAACGTTTCGGATAGTATGTTCAAGGCTAGACCAGGTTTATTGCTGCAGATGAATGCCAACGGTGGGAATGTGATGTACCTGGAAGGTTATGGAAATACGATTCTATCTGATATTGGAGATCTTTTTAGATGGCTTGAATCTGGTATTAGCCATATTGTGGATGTAATCTATGATGCAGCTTCGAGCGCATGGAGATTTGTAGTAGAAATTGCCGGGAAAGTTTATCAAGGTATACTTGATTGCGTTGAAAAAGTAGTTAGTGCCGTTAAATGGTTATATGATGCCATTAAAACTGCTATTGAAGATCTGATCAAATACCTTGAGTTTTTGTTTGCATGGAAAGATATTTCACGAACAAAAGGCGTTTTGAAACACCTGACCAAATTGTACCTTCAGCATGAAGTAAATCAGATTGCTTCAACAAAAACAAAGTTTGATACAGAAATGCAGAACTTGGTAACCGCCGTTAACGATTGGGCAGGTATGGGCAATTTTAATGGGCTTGGAGATTCTGCAACTTCACCTACTAACGCTGGATCAAAGCCGTCCGAGGGACAGGATGCGCCCAGCAGTTTACTTTCCACACATTTTCAGGAAAATGCTGGCAATGTAGTTACCCAGTGGTTGCAATCAACAGTAGAACCGAACAAAACGCCAATCGATATTTTTGTAGATGTTTTGGTAAAACAAGGTGTTATCTTGGAGAAGGTAATGCACCAGGTACAACGTTTGGCAGAAGACTACGCTAACTTAACTTTGGAAGAAATCCTTAAAAGAATTATTGGCATTGTGGTAAGTGGAGTTTTAGAAACTACACGGAATATAGTGGGAACCATATTTGATGTGATTGCAGAATTGGCAAATGCAGCCCTAGAGATTTTAGATGCTCCAATCTATGTGCCTGTGCTCAGTGATATTCTCGAATATTTTGGTGTTCCAAAATTGTCGATATTAGACCTGATCTGTTATATTGCCGCAGTACCAGTTACTTTAGGTTACAAAATTGCATATGGTGATGCACCATTTAAAGACGACGAATATTCTGCTTTTTTACAAAGTGCCAAAACGTTGGAGGAAGTAAAAGCCGCTATTCGGAAGCCTCAAACTGACTTGATCACTGATCCAAATTCATCATCCATTATATTCCCCGCAGAATACGACAAAGCGATCTATATACTTTGCCATACCGGGTGTGGAATTGCTACCTTTTTATATGCAGCCGTTTCTGCTAAGGAAGCCTCATCAAGGTCAAATGAAGATGAGTGGGGCACATGGTCTGCGGTATTGGGTTTTTTAGCTGCAGCAACCAATGGTGTTGCGGGTGTGCTTGTGCCTTTGGTGCCTATTAAAAATTCGGCTGTTTCAATTGTGAATACTGCTACAACAGGTATTAGCATACTTTGTAAGTTGATTTTTAGTGGGCCGGGCCAAAGTTATTTTGGTTCAAGCCAAGGAATTTCTGGAGTGCTAAGAGTTAATGATGGTAGGGCAACAGGAGCAATTTTTAATTTGATACTCATTTTGCCGGCATTAACCTGTTCTGTTTTTCACTTTCAGGAAATGGCCAATGAAAAGTCAAGTTCAGAACGGACTGCTTCTATACTTGAAGAAACCAGTAACGTTACTTCATATATTAGTAGAGCCAGTTATTCTATTGCGGTAAACATAGATGAGCCAGATGCAAAAGCAGCAGCGGTAACTGTAATGACAGTTGCCAATGTATGTACAGGAGGTTTGCAAATTGCTACAGCTATTGCTGGATCTTTTTAGAAAAGGGATCTTATGTTTTTATAAAGCTGTCTCAAATTAAACAATTGAGGCAGCTTTTAATTTATTTATCCTCTATAGCTAATGGCTTTCCTTTATTCTTTGAGCATCATAAGACCATCAAAAACTCTATATTCAAAACGTAACAAAAGTTAGATTTATTGATTTATCGGCCATTCATACTACTGGAAGAGATGATTTAGATGGCGCTAGCCAAACGATTATGTATTTAGAGAATTTACAGCATTGGGATTTCAATTTAAGGTTTAGCCGCATTCGCAGCTTTATTTTTTTGTTGGCGATAATACCACCCATATGTTAAATAATAGTTAGCCGCAGATTCGCAGATTTTAAAGACAAGAAAATTTAATACTCCCTTGTAGTAAGTATGTTAGTATACCCACTAACCGAATGAAAAAATACGGTTAAGGTGGTATTGTTCACTTTTTCAAATAGCTGTTCCTTAGTGATATAGTTATTTATCACAAACATTTATTATTGAAGATGAAAACAATATTAAAAACATCGCTATTTGCATTAACTGCATTAGTTATTCTTTTTACACCGGGTTGTAAAAAAGACGGAGAAGATGAAATCATTCCAAATACAGTAATTGCTGGGAATTGGAAACTAGGAGCCAATAGCTATAAAGTAGCTTATACAAGTAAAGGCGCCACATCTGGAGGGGGAAGCACTGGAGTGATTGCAATTTTTGCAGACGCCATTCTAACAAGCCCAACCGTAAACACATTAAATCTTATTTTTAAAACTACTCCAACCGCTGGTGGAACTTATCAATTGGTTGGTATTGGAGCATCTACAACAGATAAACACGTTGAACTTTTTGCAGGTAATTCAACAACAGTTTACGCTTATATCGGTACACCAATTAATATTGAGGTAACGGTTACAGGTGGAAAGGTAAAGGTTGTTATACCTGAAGTTTCTGTTAAGGCTACTACTGGTTCATCTGATGTAAAACTCTCTGCAACTGTTCAAGAATTGTAAGGGCAATAAATCTATTGGTCTTGTGGTTGGTATTATTATTCTTGTGGTGATAATGCCAACCAAAGTTCAGCCTGAAGAAAGGAGATTGCCACGCCCTGTGAAAAACAGAGGCTCGCAATGACGCATACTAAACGAAAAAAGCTTCCCGGTAAATTTGGGAAGCTTGAGCTTTTTCTTGTGTGTGTTAAAAGCGTTATATTTTTCTTACTCGGCCAGAGCCAATTACTCTTTGTTCAACTGTAGCGTTGCCACTGTAATTAATATTACCAGAGCCACTAACTACAGCATCGATATGGTCTTCTGCATTAACATTTACTGAGCCAGAGCCACTAATTACTGATGATAATGAGCCTACAGACAAACCTTTCTTAGTAAGTGAACCAGAGCCGCTAATGGTAACTGTTGCTTTATCAGCTTTGCCAGAGATATTTAAATTTCCAGAGCCACTTATTACACCAGTATAGCTATCAACATCTATTGCTGCGGTAATATTGCCAGAACCACTTAAGGTAGAAGCTAAGCTTGTTCCTTTTATGTTTCCTTTAACAGACATAGTTCCGTTACCACTCATCGTTAAACTGCGAATTGTTTTTGCCGAAACATAGGCTGTTATTTTTTTATTCTCGTATTTTCTAGCCCAGCTAGTCCAGCTATTTTGGGGTCTAATTACTAAAACATTGCCTTTTACTTCGGTAATTAAAGTAGCTATAGCATCTGCATCACCTTCAAATCTTAAACTTTCTGTAGTTCCTAAAGTAATTACTACATCGATTGGTCCACCAGCAGCAACACCATTGAAATTTTTTACATCTCTATCTTCTTTTTTGAATTTAGATTTGCCAATAACTATAGGATAAGCTGCCAATATAGGCTCAAGGTTCAAGCAAGCAAGAACCAAAATAAAGCTAAATGATAGGAATATTTTCTTCATGGTTTTAATGTTTTCTTATAAGACGAGTGTTGTAAGGTAAAAGTTGCATGGCGAGGAAAAAAAAGTTTAATTGGTTAATTGTTTAACTGTTTAACTGTACAATGTACTTAACCAATTAATCGATTTATACAGTTAACCCTACTCTCCCTTCTTAGTCTTTACATAAAAATTCTTTTCAGTTTTAAAATTATCCATAGTTACTGATGCATCAATCTTAATCGTTTTCCAATCGTTTGTTGGTTTAATTAAAGTGTATTCATCCGCTTTTAATGAAACCTTAACAGGCATATCAAATCCAGTCACATCGGTTATCCAACGATAAGATAATACGCCATTATTAATTTTATATTCTAATACCGGAATTTTTGAATAGCGTAAGTATTGGTCGAAAACTTTATCTAATTTCAATCCACTCTGTTTAGCAATATAAGCCTCAACCTCTGCAGATGTTGTGGTTTTATGATAGAAAGTACTATTCAACCCTCTCAATATGCTTCTGAACTTTTCATCATCATTAACCAATTGGCGAATGGTATGTATTAAGTTAGCACCTTTTGGATACATATCACCATCGCCTTCTTTGTTTACGTTGTATGGGCCAATTACAGGTGAGCGGTTGCCAATTCCTTTGCGTAAGCCAATTAAATAGGCTTCTCCAGCTTTTTTACCCTGGGTAGATTCAGTAAATAGTGCTTCAGAATAAGTGGTAAAACCTTCATGCACCCACATATCGGCAATATCTTTTGTGGTAATATTATTGGCAAACCATTCGTGGCCACTTTCGTGAACAGTAATGTAATCCCATTTTAAACCATAACCAGTTCCAGACATATCACCGCCTAAATAACCTTTTTTAAATTGATTGCCGTAAGCAACCGCACTTTGATGTTCCATACCTAAGTGTGGTGCTTGAACTAATTTATAGCCATCTTTATACCAAGGATAGGGGCCAAACCAATGTTCAAAAGATTCAATCATTGGTTTTACATCAGCATCCCAATGTGGACGAGCAACTGCACTATCTTCTTTTAGCGACCAAAAGTCTAACGTTAAAGGTCCTTTCTCACCATTGTAGGTGTCAGTCCAATGTGCGTATTTGCCAATGTAAAATGATACGGTATAATTGTTAATTGGATTAGCAACAAACCAATTGTGTTGTTTATAGCCATCTGGTTTTTCTACAATGCTACGTAAACGACCATTAGAAACTTCATCCAAATCTTTTGGAACAGAGATGCTAATTAGCATACTATCAACCTCATCGCTTTGATGGTCTTTGTTAGGCCACCAAACGCTAGCACCTAAACCTTGGCAAGCAACTGAAACAAACGGATTACCAGATTTATCTTTTTTGAAAATAAAACCGCCATCCCAAGGTGGGTTACGAGCAATTGGCGGATTGCCATTATACCAAACCGTAAAACTATCCTTGCTTCCTTTTTTAATGGTTTTTGGGAAGGTTACAAACACAGCCCCAAATTCGCGAGTGTATGGGACTTCTGCTCCTTTATAAATGATTTTATCGATTTTTAGGTTCGCAAACAGATCAAATTGTAACTTGTTAAAATCTTGCGTAGCTGTAAACTTAAATTCATTACTGCCACTTACAGATTTATCATCCATATTAATTTTCACATCTAAATGGTAATAATTAATATTATAACACATGCGCAAAGGCGTAAGCATTCCTCGTAAGGTGTCCGCTCTTGTGTATGTCTTTTTACTAGCCATTAACTGTGCACTTACATCATAGTTGGCTAAAAAAAGAACTAAGATTAAGAGAATGATCTTCTTCATTTGGTGTTATTATGGTTTTAGAACGTTCACTGTTAGGAATGAACTATTATTGGTGTCATGATAAATTTTATGGATAGCTTTTTGGAAATCTGCAGGTTGTGCTTGGTAAATATCCATAAACTTTTGAGGGTTTCTATCTGCCAAAGGGAACCAAGAATTTTGAATTTGAATCATGATCTTGTGCCCTTTTTTGAAAGTATGTGCTACATCTGGGAGGGGATAGTTAACTTTTGTGATTGCACCAGGAACAAATGCTTCAGGTTTTTCGAAACTATTGCGATATTTTCCACGCATAATTTCACCACGAACCAACATTTGGTAGCCACCCATAATTAAGTTTTTAGGGTTTGGTGCTGGGTTTGGCGCATCTTCTGGATAAACATCAATCAGTTTTACGACATAATCTGCATCTGTTCCAGTTGTAGATACTACAAGATTAGCTAAAACTGGCCCGGTTAAAGTAATGTCTTCGGTTAAGGCATCTGTTTGATAAACTTTTACATCTGGTCTGCGAGCTGCAAAACGTTGGTCATCTATCATATATTCCCTTGTCCTTCTGTCTTGCACGCCATCCTGATAAGGAACTGGAGCATTTGGGTCACTAACATATTCATCCCAGCTATCTGTTCTGCCAACTTTTGTAAAAGCCAACTTCCCGTTAGGGTGTAAATATAAATTTCTGCTTTCTGTTTCTGCTGGTGGCCAAGTTTTAAATTTCTTCCATTCATTGCTGCCCGTTACAAAAATGTTAGCTTCTGCAGCATTAAAATTGCCTTCACCTTTTAAATAGAATTTGAAAAATGGAAGCTCAATGTTCTGTTGGTAATACGTGCTTGTTGGCTGACCAAATTGAATATCGCCAAAGTATGAACCATCGCTGCGAACCCAGCCACCATGATACCAAGGTCCGGCAACTAAAATATTATTAGCGCCAGGATTTTGTTTTTCGATAGCTTTATAGGTAGCAAATGTTCCATAAGCATCTTCTGCATCAAAAAAACCTCCCACAACCATTACCGCAGGTTTTACATTAGTTAAATGAGGTAAAATTACCCTAGCTTTCCAAAAGGTATCTAAGTTTGGATGTTTAAATAAGTCATTCCAAAATTTAATACTATCTGCAAAATACTTGTCTTTTAGGTTTTTAATCGAACCAGCTTCTAAATAAAAACGATAATTATCTTTTATTGGAAATACCAATCCTTTTGGGCCTTTATCTGGCGTAATAGGTTTTGGACGAGGTACACCAAAGCTACTCATGAATCTAAAAGCATCATTTAAGAATAACACGCCTCTGTGATGAAAATCATCACCCATGAACCAATCTGTTACAGGCGCTTGAGGAGAAACAGCTTTTAATGCAGGGTGTGCATTAGGTAGGGAGGTTGTAGAGTAAAAGCCAGGATAAGAAATACCTGAAATACCAGCTTTGCCATTGTTGTTCTGAATGTTTTTAACCAACCAATCTATGGTGTCGTAGGTATCTGTGCTTTCATCAATTGCTTTGCTGCCTTTTTGTGTGGTTTGCGGCCTAACATCCTCAAACGTTCCCTCACTCATCCATTTACCACGTACATCTTGATAAACAAAAATAAAACCTTCTCTCATCAAGGCAGGAAAAGTACCTAAGCTCAATTTATACTTATCCTCGCCATATGGTGCAACAGTATAAGGTGTACGCGAAATTAAAAAAGGATATTTTTTAGTTTGGTCTTTAGGTAAATAAATAGATGTAAAGAGTTTCACACCATCACGCATCACAATTTGTCGTTCTAGTTTAGTGTAATGACTTCTTACATAGGCAGAATCAGTTTCTTGCGCATCTAAATTAGATGCCGTGAAAACCGAGAATAACAGGAGGGCTGAAAGTATAAAACGCTTCATCATTTTATGGGGTTTTTTATAAAGTATAAATATATTAACTGTAACATGTATTCCGTAGGAAGTATCAAGATTGTGATGGAATAGAGTATTGAGATATGCGTATTGCGTATTGAGATTAATTTCAACAATCAAGCAATCTAACAATTCAACAATCTCTCCCCGAACTTTACAACCTTCCAACATTTCAACTTTACAACAATAAAACTAATCCGTAACTTAGCCACATAAAAATTAAAAAAGATATGCAATACGATGTAGTTGTAATTGGTTCCGGTCCGGGCGGTTATGTAGGTGCCATTCGCTGTGCACAATTAGGTTTGAAAACAGCAGTAGTAGAAAAATATAAGACTTATGGCGGCACTTGCCTAAATGTAGGTTGTATTCCGTCAAAAGCTTTGTTAGATTCTTCTGAGCATTTCCATAACGCTGCACATTCTTTTACAACTCATGGTATCAACTTAAAAGATTTAAAAGTTGACATGAAACAAATGATTGCTCGTAAAGATGATGTTGTTTCTCAAAATACTGCTGGTATCACTTATCTTTTTAAGAAAAATAAAATTGATGCATTTGAAGGTGTAGGCTCATTTGTAGATAAAAACACCATCTTGGTTACTAAAGCTGATGGTTCTACAGAAACATTATCAGCTAAAAATGTAATCATTGCAACTGGTTCAAAACCTACTGCATTGCCTTTTTTACCAATCGATAAAAAACGTATCATTACTTCTACAGAAGCTTTAAACATTAAAGAAGTTCCAAAAACGATGGTCGTTATTGGTGGTGGCGTAATTGGTTTAGAATTAGGCTCTGTTTATGCTCGTTTAGGAACGAAAGTTTCTGTAATTGAGTTCATGCCATCTATCATTGCTACAATGGATGCCGGTTTAGGTAAAGAATTACAACGTGTTTTAAAGAAATCTTTAGGAATGGAATTCTTTATGGGACACAAAGTTACTGGAGCAACCACTAAAGGCAAAACAGTAACCGTTACTGCAGACAATGCTAAAGGTGAAGCTGTATCATTCGAAGCAGATTACTGCATTGTAGCGGTTGGAAGAACTGCATATAGCGAAGGTTTAGGTTTAGATAAAATAGGAATTACAGTTGAAGAAAGAGGCAAGAAAATCCCTGTAAACGCACATTTGGAAACATCAGTTCCTGGTGTTTATGCCATTGGCGATGTAATTACTGGTGCCATGCTAGCTCACAAAGCTGAAGACGAAGGTATTTATGTAGCTGAAACTATTGCTGGACAAAAACCACACATTAATTATAACTTAATTCCAGGAGTAGTTTACACTTGGCCAGAGGTTGCTTCAGTTGGACAAACTGAAGAGCAATTAAAAACTGCTGGTGTGAAATATAAAACTGGTTCATTCCCTTTCAAAGCAAGTGGAAGAGCAAAGGCAAGTATGGATACAGATGGTTTTGTTAAAGTTTTAGCAGATGAAAAAACTGATGAAGTTCTAGGCGTACACATGATTGGTCCTCGTGCTGCAGATATGATTGCCGAAGCTGTTGTTGCAATGGAATTCCGTGCATCTGCAGAAGACATTGCAAGAATTTGTCACGCTCACCCAACTTATACAGAAGCTTTAAAAGAAGCTGCAATGGCGGCAACCGAGAATAGAGCGATACATATATAAGATGTGAGAAGCTAGATTTGAGATATGAGATTAAAAGCCAGTATTAATTACTGGCTTTTTTTATGGTCAAAAATTAATATAAAGATAACCTATAGCAAATATAGGTTTGAGCGACAGGGAATATTTTTGCGGTTAGATAAACAGATAAAAAATGACCCTGAAAACGAAACTATTTACTGCGCTTGCATTTTTTGCAATTGCAATTACATCTTGTAAAAAGAACAACCCATTAATCCCAATTAATGTAGATACTGAAGAAATAGTCCCTGAAAAAATCGATAGTTTTTCTGAAATAGCAATGATTGACTTAGGTGGAGCAACGGCTTCGGAAATATCGGCTTACGACCCATCAACCAAAAAATTATTTGTGGTTAGTAATGATGGTGGTACAAAAGTAGAAGTAGTAGATTTAAGTGCTTACCCAACCGTTACTAAATCAAGAACGTTAACTTATGCAAGTAACGCAGGCATAAATAGTGTAGCGGTAAGCAATGGCTTATTGGCAATTGCATTAAACGGTGTAACGCCTCAATCCAATGGTGATATCGTAGTGTTAAAAACATCAGACTTGTCAGAAGTAAAAAAGATTAGCGTTGGTGCTATGCCAGATATGGTAACTTTTAGTCCAGATGGTAGTTATATCATTTCAGCAAACGAAGGCGAACCTAATACCGACTACACAATCGATCCAGAAGGAACTATCTCAATTATCGATGTAAAAAATAATTATACTGTTAAAACATTTGGTTTTGCTGATTTTGTAGTTGATAAAGCAAAACTTGTAGTAGCAGGTTTAAGAATTTACGGCCCAAATGCTAGCTTTGTACAAGATATTGAGCCAGAATATGTTGCGGTATCAGCAGATTCAAAAAAAGCATTTGTAACCTTGCAAGAAAATAACGCGGTAGCAGAGGTAGATATCGTTGCTGGGAAAGTAACTAAAATAACCCCATTGGGCACAAGAGATATTAGTCTTGCAGATAATGCTTGGGATGTAAGTGATAAAGATGCTAAGGTTGGTCAACTAGGCACTTGGCCGATTAAGGCTTTCTATTTGCCAGATGCAATTTCATACTTTTCAGTTAATGACAACCAATATTTAGCCTTGGCTAATGAAGGCGATACTCGTGCTTGGGCAGGCTTTAACGAAGAGGTAAGGGTAAAAGACCTAACATTAGATCCAGTTAAATTTCCTACAGCTGCCACATTAAAGTTAGATGCTAACCTTGGCAGATTAACCGTAACTAGAGCTTATGGAGATATTGATGGTGATGGAGATTTTGATGAATTGTATGCCACAGGAGGTAGAAGTGTAAGTATTATTAATGCAGTAACAGGTATATTAGTTGCCAATATTGGTAAAGATTTAGAACAACGCGTTATTAATGCAGGTAAATATGATGATGATCGTTCAGATAATAAAGGGGTTGAAGTTGAAGGGGTTACAGTTGCCAAAGTAAACGGAAAAACTTTAGCCTTTATTGGTATGGAGCGATCTTATATGGTTGCCATTTATGATATTAGTATTCCAAGCAAACCTACATTTGTACAGCTTTTTCAAACAGGAGAAGAACCAGAGGGTATAATGTTTGTAAAACCAAAAGATAGTCCAAATGGTAGAAGTTTGCTAATTGTGTCAAGCGAAAAAGATGGAACGGTTAGGTTTTATCAACCTAATAAATTGTAATAAAAAGAGTCTGGAAGACCTTGCCAAAGGCATCCCTTTGGGAAAAGTTTTAAAGTCCGGAAAAGATAAATTTCATTAAAAGCCAGTAAGCAATTACTGGCTTTTCTGTTATTGAGCTATAAGTCTGAGCTTCCCGACACTTCGGGAAGCTCAGACTGACATTACACTTATTATATCCAAATGATAAAAACCGCTTTCTTTTACCATTAGATTTCAAGAACTTTGTCCCGAAGGGATGCCTTTGGCATAAATTATTTTCCCTAACTCATTATGTCAGAAATTATAGAAGCGCCAGTTCTTCAAAACCCTTTTCAAGACCATCCTTACAGCAAGAAAAGAGTAAGACTAGCGGTTTCCTTATTCTACTTCGGACAAGGAATTGTTTTTGCTTCTTGGGCAAGCCGTATTCCAGATTTAAAGGCATCAATGCAACTTTCAGATGCAGCGTTAGGAAGTATTTTACTGGCATTGCCAGTAGGACAATTGTTAACCATGCCTATCTCTGGTAGGTTAACCACTATTTTTGGAAGCAGAAGGATGTTAACCATAGCAACGCCTCTTTACGCATTAGCCTTAACTTTTATAGGCTTGGCAACTGCTGGTTGGCAATTAGCATTATGTTTATTTCTATTTGGCGTGTCAGGTAACCTATGTAACATTGCTTTAAATACACAAGGCGTTTCTGGAGAAAAATACTACGGTAAACCCATTATGACATCCTTTCACGGCGCTTGGAGTGTTGGTGGTTTTTCAGGAGCTTTAATTGGTTTATTAATGATTAACCTTGAGCTTTCTCCCTACATTCACTTCTGTATAATCGCTTTATTGGCTTGGATGCATATTGCCATTAATTATCGCTATTTATTGGGCGGCCAAAAACCAACTTCGACAGAAAAATCAAAGCTGTTTACAAAACCTCAAGGGGTCTTAGTTCAACTAGGTATTATTGGTTTTTGTAGCATGGCAACAGAAGGGGCAATGTTCGATTGGAGTGGCGTTTACTTTAAAGATATAGTAAAAGCGCCGCAAGCCTTGGTCATTTTAGGTTATACTTCTTTCATGATCATGATGGCGACAGGTAGATTCCTTGGAGATAAAGTAATAGCACGTTACGGACGAAAAAGATTATTACAAGTAAGTGGTGTAATTATCTCCATTGGAATGTTTACTTCTGTTATTTTCCCATTTTTAATACCTTCTGTTATTGGATTTATGCTGGTTGGTATCGGTGTTTCCGGTATTGTGCCTATGGTTTATAGTATTGCTGGTACAAATACCAAAGTTTCTCCAGGTATTGCCATCGCCATGGTTTCTGGGGTAAGTTATTTCGGTTTTTTAATGGGACCACCATTAATCGGTTACATTTCTGCTCTGTCGAGCTTACGTTATTCTTACGCGGTTATTGGCTGCTTCGGATTATTGATTACAGCAATTGTTGCTAAGATTAGTGCGATTAAATAGAATTGAGTAGAGCGTATTGCGATTAGGGTTTGAAAAACATTGTCAGTAGTTTTTGGCTAATGCAGTCCTGCTTTCAGCTTTAGTCTTTTCGCTTTCAGCTCAAGAGCTATCGCTTCAATCAGGTTTATTTAACAGAGGCAGTAGTTCTTGGCAGCTTGCAACCCTAAATTTTGCACAGACCTTGGTATGCTAAACCTGCCTGTCACGGCAGGCAGTCGGGATAGCAGCGGATCCCGATGTTAAATCGGGAGAAGCAATAGCCCGACTAACGTGAATTTGACTGCTACACTTGCTTTTCAAATACCTTATGGCAATTAATAATTCAGGTCTTAGTTTGGGTTGGTGAGGACACGGAAAGAAGTTTGTCTTCGACTCCCGAAGATTCTGTGTTAATATCCAAATGTTTTTTCTAATTTTATTTCTTCAAAGGCAGCTTTAAGCTAGCCTCATTAGAGCAGTTCATTTATGTAATGGCTGCTCTAACCATTTAATGCTTCTGGCACTTCTATTCTTACATAATCCCTGTCAAAGGGCTTGTCTGTCTTAAAGATGGTGTAGATTAGCTCAAGTATTTTTCTCTGCACCGCTACCACTGACTTCATTTTTATGCCATGGCCCGATACCAGGCGGACAAAGAGCATCTTATGCTCCCTGTTATGTCTTATTGCCGCCAGGGCTGGCATGTGCATCGCCTTTCTCAGGTGCCTGT